>NZ_CP109149.1 GCF_035920345.1 Nocardia vinacea | reverse complement strand
TGGACAAAGTTACGCGGCGGAGAACGTCGAGTCAAATCCGCACTACACACATGTCATTTCGCAGGTCAGAGGCCATCTGACACCCCGGAAAACAGGCTCGGGCCACCCGAATGTGACCCGAGCCACGTGATCTTTATGCGCCAGCCCGCAGTACGCCCGCGAAGTTGCGCTTACCGCGGCGCAGCACCAACCACCGACCGTGCAGGTAGTCGGCATCGGCGGGCGTCCATTCCAGATCCGAGATCCGCTCGTTGTTCACCGACGCCCCGCCTTCGTTCACCGCGCGCCGTGCGGCGCCGCGGCTCTCCGACAGTCCGGTGGCGACCAGCAGATCAACGATCGTGCTCGGTTCACCGACACCGACCTCGGCGACCGTGCCGTCGACCGCGGCTTCGCGCAGGGCTGCCGACAGCGTCGGCTCATCGAGTTCACGCAGATCCGCGCGTCCGAACAAGGCCTGACTCGCCAACTGCACGGCCCGGGTATTCGCCTCGCCGTGCACCAGGTTCGTCATTTCCTCGGCCAGCTTGCGCTGCGCTTCGCGTGCGTGTGGACGCTCGGCGGTGGCCAACTCCAGCTCGGCCAGCTCCTCCCGAGACAGGAAGGTGAACCAGCGCAGGTACCGCACGACATCGGCGTCGGCAGTATTCACGAAGTACTGGTACCAGGCGTACGGGCTGGTCATTTCCGGATCGAGCCACAGACTGCCGCCCCCGGTCGACTTGCCGAACTTCTTACCGTCGGCCGAGGTAACCAGCGGAAGGGTCAACGCGTGCACCGACGCACCGTCGACACGCCGGTTCAGCTCGACTCCCGCGATGATGTTGCCCCACTGATCCGAACCACCGACCTGCAGTGTGCAGCCGAAGTTGCGGCGCAACTGCAGGTAGTCGTTTGCCTGCAGCAGCATGTAGCTGAATTCGGTGTAGGAGATGCCCTCGCCGTCCAGTCGGCGCTTGATGGTGTCACGGGCCAGCATGACGTTGACCGAGAAGTGCTTGCCGATATCGCGCAGGAAATCGACAGTCGACAGCTGGCCGGTCCATTCCATGTTGTTGACGATGATCGCGCCGGTGGGCGAGTCGTCGAGGGCGACGAAACGCTCGAGCTGCGAGCGGATACGACCCGCCCATTCCGCGACGGTATCGGTCGAATTCATGGTGCGCTCGCCCACGTCGCGCGGATCGCCGATGAGTCCGGTGGCACCGCCGGCCAGCACGATCGGGCGATGGCCCGCGCGCTGGAACCGCCGCAGCGCCAGCAGCGGGACCAAATGTCCGGCGTGCAAGCTGGCCGCGGTGGGATCGAAACCGGCATAGAGGGTCAGCGGCCCGGCGGCTGTCGCCGCGCGCAGGGCATCCAGGTCGGTGGACTGCGCGAGCAGTCCGCGCCAGGTCAGTTCGTCGATGATGTCGCCGGTCACGCTGCCCTATCTTTCCGCACCGGTCCCCGCGACCGGCATGGCCCTCAGTGTCGCCGCGCGCCGCCACGCAGGGCGAATGATTTTCGTTGAACGCGCCGACGATCGGCAGACCGCAGTCTGCCGATCGTGGGCGTTATTCAGACGTTCAGCGAGCCAGCAGCTCCCGCATCGCGATGATGCTGTCGCGACGCTGCCAGGCGATCCAGACGAACACCACGCCGAGCACCAGCGGGAAGGGCGCCAGAGCGGGCGCGCCGAGCAGGAGCACCTGGGTCAGGGCGGCGCAGACCATGGTGACGGTCAGGCCGACGGCCGCGGGGCCGGTCAGGCGGGGCACCAGCAGGCCGATGCCGCCGGCGAGTTCGACGAGGCCGGTGAAGTAGCGGAACCACTGACCCCAGCCGATCGTGTCGAAGGATTCGACCGCCGCTTGCGCGCCGAGCAGCTTCGGGGCGGCGGAGGCGATGATGAAGAACAACGCGAGCAGGACCTGCACGGTCCAGAGTGCGATAGTCATCTTCTTGCCGGGGCGGTGGGCGACAGTGGCGGTATTGGTGGTGATCGGGGCGGCGGGGGCGATGGCGGTCATCTGTCTTTCCTTCGGGTCGGTCGCGCCGAGGGAGCGCGTTCAACAGATAGGACGGACACCGCGGCGAAAACTCATCGCCGATCCCGAAAATTCTTGTGACCTGGTGTTATACCGCTTCGATCGGGGCACGCGGGCTGCGCCGGTAGACCGAGACCGCCGGCGATGCGATCCAGAATCGCCACGGCACATCAGCGGCACTGCTGACCCCGACGCGCGGTCCGTTGGAAATCTCGGCAGGGTCGATCGCGCCGTTCAGCTCCAACCGGATCGGCGAGGCAGGGTCGAAGAGTGGAGTTCCGTAGTCGCTCAGCGTTATTCCGAGCGCACTGCCGAGATTCCCAGGGCCCCTTGCCAGATCGGTGTCGGTGCGGGCCGCGGGTCGTCGCTCCCTGACCGCGTCCGACCCGGCGATCACCTCGCCCGACCGGATGAGTACCGCACTCGCGGTGCCGTCCGGACCGCTGGTCACGTTCACGCACATATGCATGCCGTAGCTGAGGTAGACGTACAGCACTCCGGCGGGCCCGAACATCACCGCATTGCGCTTGGTCCGCCCACGTCCGGAATGCGATGCCGGATCCGGCCACGGTCCGGCCGGATCGCCGCCATATGCCTCTACCTCGACGATTCGCACGCCGACCGGCCCAGACCACAGCGTCGAGCCGAGCAGTCTGCGAGCCGCGGCAGGTGGCTCGACGGCGAGTTCCTCATTACGCACGACTCTCTATTGTTCCCGAAAGTCAGACGTAGCGACTGTGCTGGCCCGAGCGCAGCGTGACGAGGTCATCAATGATCACCGCGGCATAGCCGACCGCGACCAGCACCGCGAGCTGTGCCCAGGCGGCCCATGCGATACCGATCGGGATGGTCGCGGCCACCGCCGCGGCGGCGAGCAGTCGCGACCACGGGCGCGGCAAGCCGAGGGCGAGCCGGAAACAGTATTGGCCGAAGAAGTACAGCGCGACGCCGCCGGAGAGCGCGGAGGCAGCGGCGATGGAGGCGGGTTCATTGCCGTGCGCGATGGTCATATTGATGCCTGCGGCGGCGACGGTAATGCCGATCAGCAGTGGGTAGAGCGCATAGCCGTAGGCGAGCACCGCAGGACGCGAGCGTTCCCGCTCGGGGACCGCGGCAAGCGCGTGCTCGCCGCGCTCGTCGTCGATCCCGAAATAGGCCCACCACAGCACATAGGCCAGGCAGAGGCCGAGTGCGACGGTGGCGGTCAGCGGCACGGTCAGCTTCTCCCCCGCCAGCCCCAGACCGATCGCGACCACCGATTCACCGATGGCGACGATGATTACCAGCCCGTTGCGCTCGCAGAAATGGCTGGCCCGCACCACGAAATCGCGGGTGTCGACCAGGTACGGACTCAGTACCTGCACCGCGAATGCCAGCCCCCAGCACAGGTACTGCCACCAGCCGTGCACGAAGCCGCCCGCGAGCACGAGCGCCGCCGCGAGCGCGTTCAGTGGCGCGATGCGTTTGATCGCCTGGCTCGCCGAGGTGCCGCCGCTGACCCAGAACAACGCCGTGTGCACGGTGTTGACCAGGACGTAGCCGAGACCGAAGGCGAGACCCGTGCCGTGGAACGCGTCCGGGATTGCCAACGCCAGCACGAAGAAGCCGAACATGCCGATCAACAGCAGCGTGCGGCGCTGCGAATTGCTCGGCGCCACTTCGTTGGTGAGCCAGACGTAGCCGCTGTACATCCACCAGATGACCCCGAACAGCACCACCACCTGCGCCAGCGCCTCCCAGCCGGGATGGTGGGTGAAGACGTGGGTCAGCTGGGTGATGGTGAAGACGAAGACGAGATCGAAGAACAGCTCCAGGGTGGAAACCCGAACCTGTCCTCCGTCCACGTTCGGTTCCGTGGTCGAGCTGGTCACGGCAGGATCGTAAAGCAACACGCCGAACTGGTCATCCGATCACGTCGGTCCCCATGTAGAGCCCCTTGAGCTTGCTCGGGTTCACCTGGAAGCGCAGGTTGTGGATATGGCCGTCGATGATGTCGTAGGTGAACGCCGCCACCGGGTTTCCGTCGATAAGCGCGAGCGCCCCGAGTTCGCCGTTGATATGCGCGGGCGCGAGGACGACGCCTACGACCGACGGCTTGGCGAGTACGCCGAGAACCCAGCGCGCCACATGATCCGGTCCGTACAGCGGACGCCGAGCCGCGGTGACCACGCCGCCGCCGTCGGACCACGAGGTGACATCGGGGGCGAGCAGATCCATCAGGGCGTTGAGATCGCCACCGGCGCAGGCGGCCATGAACTGTTCGGTGATGTGGGTGCGCTCGGCCTTATCGGTATCGAAGCGCGGGCGCCGGGACTGCACATGTGAGCGGGCCCGATGCGCGATCTGCCGGACGGTGGCCTCGGGCTTGTCGAGGGTGTCGGCGATTTCGGCGTGACTGTAGCCGAATACCTCGCGCAGCAGGAAGACCGCGCGTTCCACCGGATTCAAGGTCTCCAGTACCACCAGCATCGCGGTGGAGACGGTGTCGGTCAACTCGGTCTCCTCGGCGATATTCGGTGAGGTCAGCAGGGGTTCGGGAAGCCAAGGGCCGACGTAGGTTTCGCGTTTGGCCTTGGCCGAGGTGAGCCGGTTCAACGACAGGTTGGTGACTGTGCGCACCAGATAGGACTTGGGATGCCGGACGGTCGACTGATCGGTTTCATTCCACTTCAGCCAGGTGTCCTGGAGGATGTCCTCGGCATCGGTGACAGTGCCCAGCATCCGGTAGGCGGTGGAAAAGAGCAGCCGCCGGTGTTCGATGAAGGGATCCTGCGCGGGCGTAGCGTCGACCATCTGGACCATGTTCCTAGTGCATGTCCGGATCTGGCAATCCAACTGTCCGGACGAACGCGGAAACCGCCCGCCTGGGTTGGCGGACGGCCGATCCGGGCCGGTTTCATGCGGTCCGACGCGTGGCCTTGCCGCCCTTGGACAGCTGGACCGAAACCGTCATTTTCTTGCTCAGCTGGAAGCTCGGCACCGGGCTGCTGCTCACGCCTTCCTTGTACAAGACGGCCGCGCGTCCGGTCAGGTAGAAGCGGCCAGGGGTGTCGTCGGCCTTGGTGAACTGGATGATGGCATCCTTGCGTCCCAAGCTGACCGGCTGATGGAAGTACCCGAACCGGAACGGCTTGACGGTCTTGCTCTTCAGCTGCCGCGCGATGGAGTCGGCGGCGTAGGCGGCGGTCGGCAGACCGGACTGGCAGGTGCCGTGGATCTGCCCCCAGGCCTGGCGCACCGCGGCGGCGTCGCCGATGGCGTGGATGTTCGGGTGCGAAACCGACCGCAGGGTCGGATCAACCACGATCAGCCCGCGCGCGTCGGTTTCGATGCCGGACTGGGCGGCAAGTGGCGAGACGCGGACGCCGGTGGTCCACAGGGTCAGATCGGCCGAAACCAGTTCGCCGTCGGCAAGTTCGACCGCATCCGGAAGAACCTTGGTGACCGCCTGGCCGACCTTGCGGGCGACACCGAGCCGATCGAGCGCACTGTTCAGGTAGGCGCGGGCCTTATCGCCCATCATCGCGCCCGGTTCGGTGCTGCTGATCAGCGTGACGCGCAGGTTCGGGTAGCTCTCGGCGATTTCGGCCGCCGCCTCGATGCCGGTCAGACCGCCGCCGCAGACCGCGACGGTGCCGGCATCGGCCGCGACCACCGCGAGGTGTTCGGAGAAACGGTGCGCGGTGCGCGGATCGTTCAGGGTCCAGCCATGATCGGCGGCGCCGGGCACGATGCTGGTGTCGGTGCTGCTGCCGAGCGCGTAGATCAGCTCGTCGTAGTGCAGTGTGCCGGTGCCGTCGACGTAGACCCGCTGCGCGGCGGGATCAATGGAAGTCGCCCAGCCCTGGACGAATTCGACGCCCGAACCCGCCAGGATCTCCGGGATCCGGTTATCGGCCAACTCCTGACCCGCGGCGACCTGGTGCATGCGGAGCCGCTCGGTGAAGCGGGCGGACGGGTTGACGATGGTGATCTCGACGTCGAGTTTGCGGGTCCGCCGGGCCAGCCGGACAGCGGCCAGCATGCCGGTGTAGCCCGCGCCGAGTACGACGATCCGATGCGTTGTCATGGCTTGCTCCCATGGTCGGTGTCACCGGGGCAGGTTTGTTGGTTGGTGACGAACATCGGACAAAGCACCGCCGCCGGACGTGACAGCCATGCGGTGTGACGTGGGACATACATCGGATCAGGGGTGAAATGGGGACGCTCCCGGATGTGGTCGGGGGCCGGTGATCCATACCGTCAGCGGCATGTCTTCGGTTTCCCGGCCGCGGTGGTTGCGGCGGTTGCTCTTGATCGTCACGGCGGTCGCGGTGGTTGTGCCGCTATCGGTTGGCGGCTGCGTCACGTGGGTTTACAGCAGTGCGTCCGTATCTACCATCGGCAGCGGCGAATTCAGCAATGAGCTCGCGATTCCGCCACTGGCGCAGTCCCGGGTGCGAGCGGATGGCACGCGTGTCTTCGAACTCGAAATGCGGTCGGGGCAAAGGGAATTCCGAGCAGGGCTGGCGACCGAGACGTGGGGGTTCAACGGGGACTATCTCGGTCCGACGCTGCGGGCGAGGCGCGGCGAAAAGGTGGAAGTCGAAGTCCGGAACAATCTTTCGGAGCAATCGACCGTGCACTGGCACGGAATGCATCTGCCCGCGGCGATGGACGGTGGGCCACACCAGATGGTCCAGGCCGGCGGCACGTGGACACCGCATTGGACCGTGGACCAGCCCGCCGCCACGCTCTGGTACCACCCGCATCCGCACGGCGCGACCGAACAGCACGTCCAGCGTGGGCTTGCGGGGCTGTTCCTACTCGACGACGAAGTGTCCGATGGACTTTCGCTACCGAAGAATTATGGCGTCGACGATCTGCCGGTCATCGTCCAGGACGTGAAATTCCGTGGCAATCAGCTCGATTCGTCACACGGCATGTTCCGCGACGTCGGGTTCCTCGGCGACCGGACCATGGTGAACGGAACCCTCACGCCGTATCGGAATGTCGGCGATGAACTCGTGCGATTGCGACTGCTCAACGCTTCGACAGCGCGGGTCTACACCTTCGGCTTCGCCGACGACCGCCGCTTCTCGCTGGTCGGCACCGACGGCGGACACTTGGAACGTCCTGTCGCGCTCGATCGGGTGCGGCTGTCACCGGGCGAACGCGCCGAAATCGTGGTTCGCGTGCGGCCCGGTGAACGGACCGTGCTGCGCAGCACGAAACTCGATGCGGGACTGAACTTCTGGACGCAGCGATTCGCGGGCGGTGACGACAGCTTCGACATCCTCGAACTGCGTGCTGCATCGACATTGCGGTCTTCGCCGGAATTGCCTGCGGCACTGGCGCATTCGTCCACGCCGGATGGCTCCGATTCGGTGCGCGAGCGCAGCTTCGAACTGAATCTGAGTGGCATCAACGGCAGTCCGATGGCAATGGATCGGATCGATCTGACGGTCACCCGGGGCACCGCCGAAACCTGGGTGGTGCACAACAACGACGGCATGCCGCACAACTTCCACATTCACGATGTACAGTTCCGCGTCCTCGAACTGAACGGCGCACCGCCGCCCGACGCGCTGACCGGACCGAAGGACACCATCTTCCTGCCGCCGAATGGCACCGCGAAGCTCGCCATGCGGTTCGACGGACCCGCCGATCCGAACTCGCCGTACATGTATCACTGCCACCTGCTCTGGCATGAGGACCAGGGCATGATGGGCCAGTTTGTCGTCGTCGAGCCGGGTCAGTCGGGCGGAGCACCGGCACATCACCACTGACTGGTCTTGCCCAGAAGTCCCGTGCGCGCTAAATTCATCACACAGTGAATTCAACACCCGATGAATTGAGGCGTCCCATGACGGACCTGCACTCATCCCATGCCGTCGAGGTTCGCAACCTCACCGTGCGCCGCGGCGGCCGCGAAGTCCTACACAACATCTCGCTGACCATCCCGCGTGGTTCCATCACCGGACTGCTCGGTCCGTCGGGATGCGGCAAGACCACACTCATGCGCAGCATCGTCGGCACCCAGATCGTGGCGTCCGGCGAGATCTCCGCACTCGGATTGCCCGCGGGCTCGGCGGAATTGCGGCATCGGATCGGTTATGTGACCCAGGCACCGAGCATCTACCGCGATATCAGCGTGCGTGAGAACGTCGCCTACTTCGCCGCGCTCTACGGCCGCGACCGCGACGACATCGACGAGGCCATCGGCGCGGTCGGCCTGCTGGATCACGCCCACCAGCGCGGCGACGAACTTTCCGGCGGCCAGGAGACCCGGGCCTCCCTGGCCTGCGCCTTGGTCGCGCAGCCGGAGGTGCTGATCCTGGACGAACCTACGGTCGGCCTGGATCCGGTACTGCGCGTCGACCTGTGGAAGCAGTTCCACGAATTGGCCGCGAACGGAACGACACTGCTGGTCTCCAGCCATGTGATGGACGAGGCCGAGCACTGCGACAAACTGCTGCTGATGCGCGAGGGCGACCTGCTCGCCGAGCTGAGCCCGGACGAACTGCGCACCGAAACCGGTGAGCAGAACCTCGAACAAGCCTTCCTCACCCTGATCACGATGGGACGTGCGGCATGACCACCACCCTCGTACCCCGCCACCGGACACCGACGCTGCGTCCCTACGTCGCGACGACCGGACGCATCCTGCGTCAGCTACGCAACGACCACCGCACTGTCGCGATGATTCTCGTGGTTCCCGCGGTCCTGATGGCGCTGCTCTACTTCATCTACAAGGACACCCCGCCCAACCCGCTCAACCCGGTGCCGATCTTCGATCGCGTCGGCATCAGCATGCTCGGCATCCTGCCGTTCATCGTGATGTTCCTGATCACCGCGATCGCCATGCAGCGCGAACGCACCTCAGGCACCTTGGAGCGGCTGCTGACCACGCCGCTGTCGAAACTCGATCTGCTCGCCGGATATGGCACGGCTTTCTCGGTGGCCGCGGCGGCGCAGGCGGCGGTGGCCTGTCTGGTTTCCTTCGGGCTGCTCGGCCTGGACTCGGCGGGCAGTCCGGCCTGGGTGGTGGTTATCGCGATGATCGACGCGGTCTGCGGCGTCGCGCTCGGGCTATTGGCAAGTGCCTTCGCGCGCACCGAATTCCAGGCCGTGCAGTTCATGCCGGTGGTGGTCGCGCCGCAGATCTTCCTGTGTGGCTTACTTGTTCCGCGTGGACAGTTGCCCGGCTGGTTGGAGGCGATCAGCAACGTGATGCCGTTGAGCTATGCGGTCGATGCGCTGCAACAGGTTTCGACGCATTCGGACGTCACCGGTCAGATGCTGCGTGACCTGGCGGTCGTTGCCGGATTCGCGATCGTCGCGCTCTGCCTGGGCGCTGCCACGCTACGACGGCGGACCGCGTGACGGCCGAGAACCCGATCGCACAGGACCCGACGGCCAACGGCGACCGGGGCACCCGCTCCGGTCGCCGGCCGGGTCGGTCGGGCGCCCGCGAGGAAATCCTCGCGGCCGCTCGCGCCCGCTTCGCCGAGATCGGTTTCGACAAGACCTCGATTCGCGCCGTCGCCGGCGATGCCGGGGTCGATCCCGCGCTGGTCCACCACTATTTCGGGACCAAACAGCAACTGTTCGCCGCGGTGGTCGAGTTGCCGATCGATCCGGAGGCCACACTGCGCCGGATCGAGGCCGCGCCGCTGGATCGACTCGGCGAAACCATTCTCGGCTCGGTGCTCGCGGTGTGGGACTCCCCCGCTGGTCCCGGGGTCGTCGCGGCGGTGCGCAGCATTCTCGCGGGCGGCGATACCGCGCTGGCCAGGACATTTGTCCTGGATGTCGTCCTGGAACGGGTACGGATGCGGATCGCGAAGCCCGAGGACGACGGCCGCGCCCGGGTCGCGCTGGTGGGTACGCAGATGATCGGCGTGCTGGTCGCGCGCAAGATCCTGGAGATAGAACCGGTGGCCTCGATGCCGGGTGCCGAACTGGTCGCAGCCGTCGCCCCCACGTTGCAGCGCTATCTCACCGGTGAAATCGATACTCCCGCACCTTAATTCGCGGTGGCGCACGCTATCGTGCGCCACCGAGCGAATGGCTGCTCAGGCGTCGGCGTGCTGGCTGGTGAACGCGGCGTGCTCGGCGTCGGTGACATCGCGGGCCTCATCGATCAGCAGCACCGGAATGCCGTTCTCGATCGGGTAGGCGCGGCGCAGGCGCGGGTTGTAGAGCGCGGTGGCGCCCTTGTCGTCGCGGACCAACAGCAGCGGACCCTTGTCCTGCGGGCAGGCGAGCAGGCTCAACAGGGTGGCGTCCAACGCGGTTTCCTCCGGCATGATCGATAACTTACCCGGCGCCTAGAACCGTTCCGCACCCGAACCGGCCGATGGTGGCTCGGGCACGGGCGCCCGGCGGAACGAGATGTAGCGATGCCCGAAGAAGCTCGCGATGGCGACCAGACCCATCACCACCACCGCGGCCGGCCTACTCGGCAGATGCAGCACCGAGACGGCCAGCGACAGCAGAGCGATATTCATCAGCAGCCCACCGGAATTGACCGCCACGAAGCGAACGAAATCGCGCAGCATATGTCCGCGCACCCGGAAGACCAGCGTGCGATGCAGTACGAACGCGATGACGATGCTGACGGCATAGGCGGCGACCACCGCGACCGCGGGCGGCACCCGCTCGCCGAGTACCGACAGCCACAGCAGCGTCAGCACCATCCCCAGCGCGGTATTGAACGCACCGACCATCGCGAAGGCGATCTCCTGCCGACGCACCAGCCGCAGCAGCAGACCCGGATCCTCGGCACCGGTCGCACCCGCATGATCCGCCGTGAATTCGGCCTGCTGGTCAGCTGTCAACGAGATACTCCCGCCAGATCGGGTTCCGAAACGGTCGCGGTCACCGGTGGTTCGGTCCGCTGCGCGTCGTCCTCGTCACGCTCGCGCCCGCGCACGAACATCCATTGCAATGCGCCGATTCCGAACAGCCCCAGCAGTATCGCGACCCCACCGATCTTCCACCCCGGCGGCCGCCAGGTCAGCTCCAGATCGCCGTTCTTGGTACCGGCCGGAATATCCACGGCGACGAACGTCTTCGCGACCACGTCGAAGGGGATCGCCCGGCCGTTCAGCTCGACCTGATAGCCCGGCCAGCCCAGCCGCGCGAAGACGACGCGGCCACCATTATCCGAACTCACGCGAACCCGGCTGGTCATCTCCGATTCCGACACCGACGTCGCGGTGCCGCCGGAGACCGCCGACACCCGGCCGTTCTGCGCGGACAGCAGCCCGCCCACTCGCTCGAGCACCGCGATGTACTGCTCGTGGCCCGGGTAGTCGACCCACTGCCAGCCAGATGGTGCGGGTTGATTGCGCGCGTCCGGATACAGCGCCTTCTGCAGCACTACCCGATCCACCTTCATCAGGTCGACGATCGTCATACCGGTCGTGGGCTCCGTTGCGAAGGCCCGCCGGAAGGCGTCGGGGCAGACGCTGGTGTCCCAGCGCATGCACAGCATTTCACCGAACCAGAAGTGGCCGTTGGGCGTATAGCCGCTGACGTAGGTCTTCTCCAGATCCTTGGCGTAATTGCCGAAGACCAGCGATCCGTACGCGCCCCGCAGCGAACGATCCTCCGGCCGGATCAGCCCGCGATCGGCCAATTGCAGGGTGGTGCCCCGAAATTCGGGAAACGCGGCCTTCATCTGCGACCGCTGCTCGGGCAGGTTCCAGCTCATCGGCGTCGGCTGTGCCGCATGCACCTGCAGGAACGCGATCGGGAACACCGAAACGATGGTCAACGCGCAAGCCGCGGCCATGCTTTTCTTCATCCCGAGCCACACGACGGCCGCGCCGAGCACGGCGATTCCGACCGCCGCCACCACATGCCAGACGACCTCGCGCGGCGCCGCCGAGAACGACCGCACCCACAGCAGCCCGATCAGCACGCCCGCTGCGATACCGCGGCCACGCCAATTCTCGAAGGTGGCGAAGCGGCCGAGCAGCACGCACACCAGCACCAACAGTCCGAGGGCAAGCATCGGCAACACCCGCGCGGGCCAGCGCAGCGGGCCGATGGTGCCGGGCCCCGCCGTCCACATCAGCGCCATCAACGCGACGAGCGCGATCGCGCTGAACTCCCGCCACGATGCACGCGCTTTGCGCCAGTCGATGAAGGCCAGCGCCGGAATCAGGAACCAGGCGATATAGACCACCGGCATCGGCTGCACATAACCCCACCAGGAGTTGTACGCGGGCAACGAGCTGGGCAGGCTGGCATTGAGCGATTCCGACCATGGCACGGTCAGGAACTGGTCGTTATTGATCTGAGCCGTGCCGCGCCACGTCACCTTCGCCGACAGCATGCTCGGCAGATAGGTGGCCAGCCCTGCCACCGCGGCACAGCCCGCGACCGCGAGCAGTCGCAGCGACGGCTGCCATTTGCGTTGGTAGACAATCTCCCCCACGGCCACCGCGCCGATCATCAGCCCGGCCTCGACCGCGGGGAAAATGTATTGCACCGAGATGGCCAGGTACAGGAAAACGAAGGTGGGGATCGGCCCGCCACGTCCCCGTGCGTAGCGCACGCCGGACGCCCACGCGTGCACCAGCCACGCGGTACCGGTGAAGGCGGTGTACCAACTGGCCTCGTCGAAGAACAGCAGCCAACCGGTGAACGGAATCGACACACCCGCAACGGCGGCCCACGGCAGCCGCGCACCGTACTCCAGGCAGATGCGGTACACACCGGTCCCCAGGACGATCGCGAAGATCAGCTTGATCACGGTGGTGTAGAGCGCGATGTTGTCGACCGAGGGCGCGATCAGATCGATCAGCAGTTGCGGCGGATTCAGCAGGCCCGCCTCCTCGATGGCGTAGTTGCCCGCCATCCAGTGCTCGGGGACCAGCACCGGGAACTGGCCGTCGCGCAGGGACCGGCCGAGCATCACCCACAGCGGGCCGTACTGCGACTCGCTGTCATCGGTGTAGAAGTGCCTGGCATTGGCCAGCAGGACGGCAACATATCCGGCGATCACACCGAGCGCGGTTATGAATCCCCACTTGTACACGTCCCGCCGGGCGGGGGCGCTGCTTTCCACCACGAGTTCCAGACCCTACAGGGCGCACTCGTCGAGGGACACCTCCGATCGGGCCTGCACGGATCGACCGCTACGAGACCACGTCCGCCAGTTCACGATCCGGCTCACCGGGGCTCGGATGATCCGCCGCCGGCGGCTGCGGATCCCGACGCCGCGATCGCACCCACAGCCACTGCAGCACCCCGATGGCGGCGATGCCGAATGCTGTGGTGCCGATTCCGATCTTCCAGCCCGGCGGCCGCCAGGTCAGCACCAGTTCGGCGTTCTGTGTGCCGGCGGGTATGTCGACAGCGACAAACGACTTCGCCACCGTGGTGATCGGGATCTGCTTACCGTCCAGCGTCACCCGGTAACCCGGCCAGCCGAGGCGCGCGAATACCACCTTGCCGCCGCCGGCCGAGGACACCCGCACCCGGCTGGTGGTATCGGTCTCCGAAATCGATGTCGCTGTCACATTTTTCGCATCCGCGACGCGGCCGTTCACCGTCGAGATCAGACCGTCCACGCGTTCCAGCACCGAGATGTAGCGCTCGTGGCCAGGATAGTCGACCCACTTCCAGCCCTCCGGTGCCGGCTGATTGCGCGCATCGGGGAACAGGGCGCGCTGCAATACCACCCGGTCCAGCTTCATCAGATCGACAAGGGGACGGCCAGTGGTCGGCTCCGGGGCGAACATCCGCCGGTAGGCGTCCGGGCAGACGCTGCTGTCCCACCGCATGCACAGCAGTTCGCCGAAATAGAAGTGACCGGTCGGGGTGTACCCGTTGACATAGGTCAGCTCGAGCGATTTGGCGTAGTTGCCGAAGACCAGCGATCCGTAGGCGCCGTCGAGGCTCATATCGTCGCGCTGCAGCAGGCCGCGCTCGCCGAGTTGGATCGTGGTACCGGGAAAGTCCGGGAAGGCGGCCTGCGCCTCGGACCTGTTGGTCGGCAGATGCCATGTCATCGGCGTCGGCTGAGCGGCATTGACCTGATAGAACGCGATCGGGAACATCGCGACGATGATCAGCACACCCGCGGTGGCCAGACTCCGGTTACGCCCCAGCCATACCGCTCCGGCGGCGAGGGCGCCGATCGCGGCGGCCGCCAGTACGTGCCGGACCACATTGTGTGGATCCGCGGAAAAGGACCGCACCCACAGCAGACCGATCAGCAGAGCGGCGGCGACGCCGCGACTCTTCAGATCACGGACGGTGGCGTAGCGCCCGAGTAACACACAGACCAGCACGAGCAGGCCGAGCGCGAGCATCGGCAGCACCCGCACCGGCCAGCGCAGCGGACCGATCGAACCCGGTCCGGCACTCCACATCAGCATGATGATCGCGAACAGTGCGACCCCGCTGAGCTCGCGCCAGGATTCGCGGGCGCGCCGCCAGTCGATGAAGGCCAACGCCGGAATAAGGAACCATGCGATATAGGTGACCGGCATCGGCTGGATATAGCCCCACCAGGAGGTGAACGCGGGCAATGTGCTCGGCAGACTGGCATTCAGCGATTCCGACCATGGCACCGTCAAGAACTGGTCGTTGTTGATCTCCATGGTGCCGCGCCAGGTCACCTTCGCCGAGAGCATGCTCGGCAGAAAAGTCAGCAATCCGGCCAGACCGGCACCCGTCGCGGCGACGGCCAACCGCGCCACCGGCTGCCATTTGCGTTGGTAGACGAGCTCGCCCACCGCGACGGCGACCAGCATCAGCGCCGCCTCGACGGCCGGGAAGATGTACTGCGTGGAGATGGCCAGATAGAGGTAGATGAAGACGGGAATCGGCCCGCCGAGACCGCGGGTGTAGCGCACCGACGATGCCCAGGCATGGACCAGCCATGCGGTGCCGGTGAGCGCGGTCATCCAACTGGCCTCGTCGAAGAACAGGAAGAAACCCGACAACGGGAACGCGACACCCGCGACCGCGGACCACACCGGCCGCGCCCCGTATACCAGGCAGATCCGGTAGACGCCGAGCGCGGCGATGATCGCGAAGATCAGTTTGACGACGGTCGCGTACACCGCCATGTTGTCGACCGACGGCGCGATCAGATCGATCAGCAGCTGCGGCGGGTTGAATAGGCCGGCATCATCCATCGTGTTGTTGCCCGACATCCAGCGCTCGGGCACCAGCACCGGGAAGGTGCCGTCACGGAGCGCGCGTCCCAATCCCACCCAGAGTCCGGTGTACTGGGATTCGGTGTCGTCGGTGTAGAAGTGCCGCGCGTTGGCCAGCAGTACCGCCAGGTATCCCGCGATGACACCGAGGGTGCAGACGGCACCCCATCGGTACACCTCCCGACGCGAATCGGGCTCCCTGTCGCGGGCGTCGGGTCCTGTGTTTTTCGCCTCCGTCACTGCACCAACCGTCACGAGTTCCAAACCCTACAGCGCACAGTCGAGCTTGGCATCGAACCGCCGACACCACCATGATGGTGCGATGAGCTGCTCCGGAATGCCGTATGCGTACCGTGTTAAAGTTCACGGCGGCTCGGGCTCCGCTGTCCAGCGGAGATTACCGGCACGCACCGTCATCGAAAGTCGATCCAGCTGATGCCGATTCCCTCTGCCCACCCCAACGGCTCGCCCGCGGGTGCGACCAACGGACGCCCCGCTCGACCGGGCGACGGTCAGCCGCACGCGGTATCGGTCGTGGTGCCGATCTATCGCGGCGAAGAAACCATCGGTGGACTTGTCGAAGAACTGCACCGGCTGACCGATCCCACCGACACTCCCGGCGGCGTCGCCTTCACGGTCGGCGAGATCATCCTGGTACACGACCATGGTCCCGACCGCTCCGATGTGGTGCTGCAGGAACTGGAGCAGACCTATCCGGAGGTCCGCATCGTCTGGCTCAGCCGCAACTTCGGGCAGGACGCCGCGACCATCGCGGGAATGTCGGCCGCCCAGGGCGACTGGATCGTCACCATGGACGAGGACGGCCAGCACGATCCCGCCTTCATCGGCGCATTCCTGGACGCGGCCCTGACCGAGCGCGCCGATCTGGTCTATTCGAAGCCGACCAACACCCGGCCGCACGGATTCCTGCGCAACATCACCTCGCGCGGCGCGAAGGTGGTACTTGCGACGATCTTCGCCTTCCCGGACTCCACCCGATTCGAAAGCTATCGGCTCATCCGCGGCGATATCGGCCGCCAGCTCGCCGAGGTCGCCTCCAACGGCGCCTATCTCGACGTCGCGCTGACCTGGGTGGTCGGCACTGTCGCCCAGGTGCCCGTGACCTTGCGCGCCGAGGGCCGCGACGAATCCGGCTACAACTACCGCCGGCTGTTCTCGCTGTTCTGGAAGATGGTGCTGTGCAGCGGAACCCGGGGCCTGCGGCTGGTCAGTCTGCTCGGGGTAACCCTCGCGCTGGCCGGTGGCGTGATGGCCGCGTTCGTCGTATACGAGGCGCTCACCGCCGACAATTGGGCGCCCGAGGGCTGGGCCTCGATGATCGTCGTGCTGCTGCTATGTTCGGGAACGATCTTGTTCTCGCTGGGACTCATCGCCGAATACCTCGGTGTGGCTTTGCATATCCTCGTCGGCAAGCCGCTGTATCTGACCGTCGGTTCGCCGACGCCGCGCCCGGCGGATAGCCGAGAAATGACCACGACCACCGCCAGCAGGGGGAGCGACCGGGTTGAGCACTGACCGCGTCATCTTCAGCCGCCCGTTCCGGGCCCGCCGGGAACTGGCCAATCTGGAGGCCGTTCTCGACTCCGACCACAGTCACGGTGACGGGCGGTTCACTGCCTCGGCCACTGCGAAGCTGAAGACCATCACCGAGGCGCCGCATGCGCTGCTGACCACCTCGTGCACCTCCGCACTGGAGATGGCGGGTCTGCTGCTCGAGCTCGGCCCCGATGATGAGGTGATCGTGCCGAGTTTCGCGTTCACCTCGACCGCGACGGCAATGGCGCTGCGTGGCGCCACCTGCGTCTTCGCCGATATCGACCCGGAAACGGGCAATTTGGATCCCGAGTCGGTTGCCGCGGTGATCACCGAGCGAACCAAGGCCGTTGTGGTCATCCACTACGGCGGGGTGGCCGCCGATATGGCCGGGCTGCTCGCACTCGCCGACGCGCACGGCATCGCCATCGTGGAGGACAATGCGCACGGCCTCGGCGGCCGGTGGCGCGATCGCCCACTGGGTACCCTCGGTACCCTCGGCACGCTCAGCTTCCACGACACCAAGAACGTGCACTGCGGCGAGGGCGGTGCACTGCTGCTCACCGACGAGATCCTGATGTCGCGCGCCGAGATCATCCGCGAGAAGGGCACCGACCGCGCCCGTTTCCTGCGCGGCGCGGTGGACAAGTACTCCTGGCAGGATATCGGTTCCAGCTATCTGCCCAGCGAGCTCAACGCGGCGGTGCTGGACGCGCAGCTGGACGAATTCGAGACGATCCAGACCGGACGGCACCGGGTTTGGGACGCATACGCCTCCACACTGCCCGACTGGGCCCGCCGCAACGATGTCCGGCTCATGACGGTGCCCGCGGACCGGACACATACCGCACATCTGTACTACTTGCGCACACCTACCGAGCGACAGCGCGACGATCTGATCGCACATCTGGCCACACGCGGTATCTCGGCGCCATTCCACTACGTTCCGCTGGATTCCAGCCCGGCCGGACTCAAACTGGGCCGCACCCCGAAGCCCTGTGTGCGCAGCGCCGAATTCTCGGGGACCGTTGTGCGCCTACCACTTTGGCCCGACCTCACCGACGATCAGATCACCAGGGTCATCGACGCCGTCACCGCGTACACCATTTAGGCGAGCGCCGGACCCTCCTCACGCGGTGAGCACGAACAGCTTCTCCCTGCCACCGGCGATCACCGACCGCTGTACGACGCGCGGCTCGTAACCGCGGAAGAACGCGTCCAGAGTCGCCTCGCTGAACCGGCGCGCCTGTGCGCCGTCGCCCGCATCGGTGAACCGCTGGCCGATCGCGGCGAGCACCCGATTGTCGCTGGTGGCCAGGTTGCGAATCGGCTCCGCGATGATCACCTGCTTTCCCGCCGCCGCGAGCATCCGATCGATGACCGGGGCGGGCTCGGGCAGAAAGTGATACAGGCTCGACTGCATGACGACGTAATCGGCCTCGGGCAGCGGCGTATCGGAACGCAAATTCCACACCGCACCGCGTCCACCCGCCCGGGCCAGCCTGGCGATGAATCGGCCGTTGAGGTCGAGTCCGGTGTATTCGATGGACCGGTCGCGCAGGTAGCGGGTGTACAGCGTCGCGGGCCCACAGCACAGGTCGACCACGCAGGCGCCATCGGGCACGAGTTCGGCGATCGCGCGATACCGAGCGGGGTAGTGCCGCCCATACAGCCCACGCATCAACAGCTCGTAGATGGTTCCGTTGCGGTAGATAAGGCTCGGTCTCACAGCACCCCTGAACAGTTGTCGACATGGCAACTACGCCACCCGGATGCGC
This sequence comes from Nocardia vinacea, assembly GCF_035920345.1. NCBI lineage: Bacteria > Bacillati > Actinomycetota > Actinomycetes > Mycobacteriales > Nocardiaceae > Nocardia > Nocardia vinacea. Next base: position 10,339,812 of record NZ_CP109149.1, on the reverse strand, counting down.
CGGGCAGCCGCACGAGGCAACGCCCTCTTCGTAATGAATCAACCGACTCGCCAACACGATCCGGCGCGCCAAGCGTACCCGCCTACAGCTGGCCCTGCTGACGGGCGGCTTCCTCGCGGATCTCGCGGAGTCTGGTTTCCGCATCCTTCGTGGGACGGGTCGGGAGCGCGGGTGGCAGGGTGGCCGGCAGCTGTGGCACTTCGGTCTCGGCGGCTTTGCCGCGACTGCCGACATAGAGCCGGAACACGCCGTAACCGGCCAACAGCAGGATCACCAGTGGCACCAGGGACAGCACCAGGCTCTTCACGAACCCGATCACCATCAGCACGCCCAACAGCGCCAATATGCCGACGCCCAGTTTGAACTTCCACGACATCTCGAAACCTCCGTTGTCGCCGCGGACCTGGCATCCACGCTACCGCCGCTTCGACCGAAACCGGAACGACGGGGTGCCGGCTTATTCGCCGAAGAGGGCTCCGGCTTCGTCTTCGGTGCGGATTTCGTAGGCCTCGGATTCCCGGTTGTACCACCACGTATCGGGTCCCGGCTGCGGACGGCCCGCCACCTGCACGGCCCGCGTCGACGGGCGGTAGGACGAGCTGCGCGGAATCTCGTCGACGACGTAGACGATGTCGGGCCGCTGGTCCGGATCGAGTGCGCGCACCGCCTCGGTAACATCCTTGGGTTCCAGCCGGAAGCCCTTGCGGACGCTGACCGCCGCCACCGCCAGCGCATGGTCGCCGACGGGCAGCGCAAAGGCGACCTCCATATCGACCGCGGTGATGTCGTTGAGCACATCGACAATGGGCTGGGTGAAGACCGGACCGCGTTCGGTGTGGATCACCGTGTCCGTGCGATCGACCAGCCAGTAGTCGCCGTCGCTGTCGCGGCGGAAGAGGTTTTCCGTCGGCATCCACGCATCGCCCGCCGTGAAGACCCCGCGGAGTCCGCCGTCGGAGAGGTCGATGCCCTCGGTCGCCTTGCCGATCAACAGCCCGACCTCGTTATCCGCGCACCGGCGCGCGAAACCGGACCCGTCGGTCCGGATCTGCTCGGTGACCGGGTCGTAGGCGACCAACTCCACCTTCGCGGTGCCTGGCACGGGGCGGCCCTTGCAGCCCGCCTTCACACCGGCCACATTGGCCAGCACCACGTCGCCCTCGATGGAGGCGTAGAACTCCAGCACCCGAGCCGGCGCGAACTGTTCGGTGGTGCGTCGCCACAGGCCCGCGGGCATGCCCGAACCGATGAACAGGCGGATCGGATGCTGGTGTCCGGCAGGGAAGACTTCGGCGTCGAGGATGTCGCGCAGCATCGTCCAGGTGTAGGTGACCACCGTGACGCCGTAGCGGTGCACCTCCTCACCGAACTGGATCGGATCCAGCGACCTGGCCAGCGCGATCCGGCTGCCGCCCGCGATCGCGCCGCCCAGGCTCACCAGCAGACCGGACGAATGATGCAGCGGCGCAAGGCAGTAGACGGTGTCCTTGCGATCCAGATCGGCCGAGGTCGCGGTGCCGAAGGCGGACAGCGCCCAGCGGTGGTTGGTGATGTATTTGGCCTCCAGCCGGTCACCGGTACCGGTGACGAGCACGAAAGCGAGTTCCCGCGCCAGACCCGGGTCCGGGCGGTACCAGGCGGGCAGCTCGACCTGCGTGGGATCGATCTGTTCCAGGTCGATCACATCTTCGCTCAACGGAATATTCAGAGAGCGCGCGGAACCGCCGCCGAGCACCAGCACCCGCGTACCGGTAGCCGCCGCCGCCCGCAGATTCTCCGGATCCGAGATCAGGGCTTTGATGCCGGTGAGTTCGATGGCCCGCTCCAGTTCGCTACCGGGGGCGAGTAGTACGGACACCGCACCGATACGGGACAGCGCGGCGACGCTGGCCAGCGCGCTCGGCCGGGTCTCCATCACCACACCGACGCGCATGGCCGGGCGGATGCCGACGGAGATGAGCCCGCGCACGACATTGTCGATGCGTACATTCACGGCGGCATTGGTGTGTACGCGATCCTCGAAGAGGAACAGATCGCGCAGCGGCGCGCGGCGCGCCTGCTCGGCGACCAAGCGGCCCAACGAGATGCGGGTATGCGGCTGAATCATGCCGAGTCGAGTCAACCGCGGTAGTGCGCGCGCGGCCTCACCGGCGAGTTCGATCGAACCGCGCACGGTATTGCCGGCAATGCCCTCCAGCGCCTTGCCGACACCCGCACCCGCCTCGGCCAGGGTGGCCGCGGTGTGCACGACCCGGGTGGCCACCGAATTCGGCCGGTTCGTCGCCATATGGTCGGTCATCGGCGCGATCTCCGGCGGCAGCGGCTGATCACCGTCCATCCAATCGATCCACTGACGCACCAGCGGCCAGGTATGCCTGGTCGCCATGCTGCCCGCGACGAGGCCGAAATGTCCCGCCACCAAACTGGCTTCGTATACCTCGGCATTGGGTGCGGCGCGGACGATGCCGCGCACCGCGGCCGGCTGGCCGATATCGTCGACCTCGCCGACGAAGGCCAGGATCGGGCACTTCAGCTCTGCCAGCGAAACCGGCTGGTCCCGGATCACGAAGCCACCGAGCATCAGTCGGTTGTGCACGACGAACTGCTTGAGCAGATCCGCCGCCGCCGGACCGGCGTAGCCGACCCAACCGTCATTATTGAGGAACCGACGCTGACGTTCCTTGGGCAGCAATGCCTCTCGGTCGTGCAGCTGGCGCAGGAAGTCGATGCGCGATTTGGCGGTCTTCACCGGGTCGAGCATCTGGAAGCCGAGCCGGACCATGGAATCGGTGATGGGCAGGCGGGTCACCACGTGGTCGGCCAGGAACTCCGCGACGTCGGAGACCATGCCGTACGGCAGTCCGAACGGCATGCCCGCGACCACATCCACCGGGCTGCCGAAAGTCACGATGCTCTCCACGCCCTTGCCGAAGCGGTAGGCGGTGGTCTGATAGGCGAACATGCCGCCCTGCGAGTACCCCATCAGGTGCACATTGGCGCCGGTCGCGTCGCAGACCGTATCGATGGCGCTGTTGACCGCGAGGACATGATCGGCCAGATCCCGTTCCCAGCCACCCTCCTCGCTGGCGGGCGAACCGAAATCGACCACCCAGCAGTCGATTCCGCCGCGGTGCAGAATGCCGACCGCGCCGTCGTCGGCGTTCACATCCCAGATATCGGCATTGACCATCAGCGGTGGGACCAAGACCGCGACCGGGCGACCCGGCGTCGGATCGTCGGGGAAGTAATGGCGCAGTCGATACATTCTGCGCCGTTCGACGACCTCGAACGGCGACGACTCGACATCGGTGCTCAACCCGCCGAAGCGGATGACCTCGAGGCCGTTCTGGGCCGTTGCCATCAACCGCTGCACCGACCCGACCACACTTTCCACATTCAACTTCACGATCGCTCCTGGCCCTACCCTGCAAAGTGACCCGCATCACACACCCCGATGTGCTCAGACGAGCTTCCCATACCGTGTATCCATTATGGGTCGGCTGTGACCGGATCCATGCCAGGTCGGGCCGATGATGCGGGATGTTCGCGCCGGCGGTGCGGCAAAGATACCGACCGTACAGCCTTGCCCGGTCCGCACCGATTCATCCCGGGTCGTTATCGGTAGTTATCCGCATCGAGGTCATGTCGTAACCATCCGAAAAACAGACCAGCATTCTCGTGGCTTCATTCTCGAGATTCGCGTGCGCACAGCATCTTTCGCGGTTTAGGATCGAAGCCGTTCGGAACGCAATGTCGCGTAAGCCAATTCGCACGGGAGAATCGGTCACCGTCCGCATGCCTCGGTCCGCCACTTCTCTCGGCAACCATGCCGCCATACCCCAGCAGGCCTGCCGCCTGTCGAATTGTTGTGTACCACCGCCGAATTCGAAAGCCATCGACCACCAGTACAGCACAATCGACCGTCTCGGTGACCATCTCAGGTGAGGACCACGCATGACCATCGAAATGCCAGTCCAAACAGAAACCAACGGGCGCAAGAGCCTCAGCACCGGTGCCGCCCACCAGCTCGCGCACACCACCAAGTCCGAGCCGCAGATGCAGGGCATCAGTTCGCGCTGGCTCACCCGCACGCTGCCGTGGACGCAGGTCAACGGTGGTATTTATCGTGTGAACCGACGGCTGACCCACACCGTCGGCAACGGCGAGGTCGAGTTCGTCATCGACGGCTCGCAAGCCAGGGTGATCCCGATGGAACTCACCGAACTTCCGCAACTGCGGGACTTCGATGACGAAGAGGTGCTGCGCGCGCTCGCCCAGCGTTTCGAGCAGCGTGACCTCGAACCCGGTACGGTGGTCGCCGAATTCGGCAATCCGATGAATCAGGTCATGCTGATCGTGCACGGCAAACTCAGCAAGATCGGCACCGGGGAATTCGGCGAGCAAACCAAGCTCGGCATGCTGGGCGGCGGTGATTTCTTCGGTGATGAAACCCTCGTCGACGGGTCCGGTATTTGGCCGGTGACCGTCAAAACCGTCACCCCGACCACCATGTTGGTGCTGTCCCGGCAAACGCTCGAAGAAATGCTCGAGTACACCCCGGCGCTCCAGGAGCAATTGTCCCGTGTCGCCGCTGCTCCGGCGCACCCGCAAAATACCAAGGGCGAAGCGAATATCGAGATCTCCTCGGGCCATTTCGGCGAGCCGTTGCTGACCGGCACCTTCGTCGACCTCGACGATGCCCCGCGCGAATACGAGCTCAGCCTGGCCCAGAGTGTGCTGCGGGTGCACAGCCGCGTCGCCGACCTGTTCAACGATCCGATGAACCAGGTCGAACAACAGCTCCGGCTCACCATCGAGGCGCTCTACGAGCGGCGCGAGAGTGATCTGGTCAATAATCCCGATTTCGGGTTGCTGCACAATTGCGACCTGAAACAGCGCATCTACAGTGAGTCCGGCGCACCGACGCCGGACGATATGGACGAGCTGCTGAGCATGCGGCGCAGCACGAAACTGTTTCTGGCACATCCGAAAGCGATCGCCGCCTTCGGTCGTGAATGTAGTAAGCGCGGCCTGTATCCGGATCCGGTCGAGGTGGACGGGCACCGCGTATTCGCCTGGCGCGGCGTCCCGATCTACCCGTGCAGCAAGATCCCCGTCAGCGATACCCAGACCACCTCGATTCTCGCCATGCGTACCGGTGAGAAAGATCAGGGCGTCATCGGCCTGCACCAGACCGGCATCCCGGACGAATACGAGCCGAGCCTGAACGTCCGCTTCAAGGGCATCGACGATCAGTCGATCATTTCCTACCTGGTCAGCTGCTACTACTCGGCGGCCGTGCTGGTGCCGGACGCACTGGGCGTGCTCGACAACGTCTTGGTCGCCCGGCAGGCGGACTGACCGGGGTGATGACCGATGTCGGTGCTCTCCCGCGCCTCGGCCCCACCAGCCACCCACGAGGTGGCCGCCGCTGTCGCAGCACTGCTGTCCAACCTCGATACCACCGCACCACCAACGCTCCCGCTGGAGGTTCCGGCACCGGAAACCTCGGCTCCACCTGAAAAAACCGATACACCGGAAAGTACGGAATTACCCGAATGCACCGCAATACCCGAATCATCCGAAACCCAGGTGGTGGAAGCTGATTCGTCAGAACTGGACCGACCCACCCAACCTGAGGCGATTGTTCCGCACAGCCTGCTCGGACCCAGCGGTCTGGGCGCGGCTGCACTCCTACTTCCGTCGTCCACCACCACCCAAGCGGGATTACCTACTACTGAGGTACCCGACCCCGCACGCACACCTACTATCCGGGCGGCTGGTCTCCAGCCGCCACCGGTGGCGTTCGACGCCACACCGATCGCTGTCGGCGTGGCGCAGGGGGCCGCGCCGGCAGGATCGGCCCCAGCCGAACCGAAAACCGCACGGAGTCGAATCCCATTCGGCCCCACCGGCTTAGGTACCGCATCGGCCTACCTGCACGTCACCGCGGCACCGATTCCACCCCTGTACTGTCCACCGCCGTTGCGTGATGACCCGGCGTTGGCCCAACTGGTCAACGACGGGCTCATCGACTCACCACGGCCGCACTCGCCAGTCAGATGGTGAACGACCTGTATTCGATGGCGCGCGAAGACCGTTCGGACGGTAGGGAACTCAACCTGCCGACGGTCTTGGCCGCGGAGGAGCGCTGCGCCCGGCGCGAGGCGGTGCTGCGCACCGCCGTCGTGCACGACGAGCTGGTGCACCGATTCGAACAGGAGGCCGGTCCACTGGCCGCCGCCGGATCGGCCGAACTGCGCCGGTTCCTCGGCGGGCTCTGGGCGTGGATGGGCGGCAACCGCGCCTGGCACGCCGCGAGCAAGCGCTACAACGAGTCGAATTAGCCAGTACCGCAACGTAATCAGTAGTACCGCAACACGAGAGGATGATCAGGCATGACCATGCTCAATCCCAACACGGGGTCCGTCCTGCGCACCAGCTACCAGAAAGCCGTTGCCGAGTACTGGAACAACAACCCGAATGACGACCGGGTCAATACCAAACTCGGTGAGGTCGACGGGCTGTTCCACCACCACTACGGCATCGGCGAACCCGATCAGGCGGCGCTGGCCGGGCCGGCGGATTCTCGCGAGGAACGGCTCGTCAAGGAACTGCACCGCCTGGAGACCGCGCAGGCATCGCTGCTGCTGCACCACCTCGGTGATATCCGGCCCGGCGATCGGCTGATGGACGGCGGCTCCGGCCGCGGCGGTACGAGTTTTATGGCCAATCAGCGCTTCGGCTGTCAGGTCGACGGCGTCACCATTTCCGAATACCAGGTCGGCTTCGCCAATGATCAGGCCGCCCATCGCGGTGTCGCGGACAAAGTGCGCTTCCATTTCCGGAATATGCTCGATACCGGCTTCGACACCGGATCCAAGCGCGGCATCTGGACCAACGAAACCACCATGTATGTCGACCTCGGCGAGCTGTTCGAGGAGTTCGCCCGGCTGCTCGAACCCGGTGGTCGCTACGTCTGCATCACCGGCTGCTCCAACGATGTCAATGGCGGGCGCTCGGCCTCGGTCAGCTGGATCGACGCCCACTACGGCTGCATGATCCATCCGCGCAGCGAGTATTTCCGGGCCTTGGCCGACAACAATCTGGTGCCGGTCAACGTCATCGATCTGACCGCCGCAACGATTCCCTATTGGGAGCTGCGCACCGAATCCGAGCTTGCGACCGGCGTGGAGAAGCCGTTCCTGACCGCCTACAAGGAGGGCAGCTTCCAATACCTGCTGATCGCCGCCGATAAGGTGGGCCGATGAGCGAGCGAATCATGGGCGCAGCACCGACGGTCGAGGCGGAGCTGTGACCGAAACGCTGGCCAAACCGATCACCGACCGCGAGGCCCTGCCTGTTGAGCTCGTCGACGCGGCCGGGCGCGCGGTCGGTGCGTGCCCGGTAGCGCAGGCGCATACCGCGCCTGGGCTGCTGCACCGCGCGTTCTCGGTGCTGCTGTACGACGATGCGGGTCGGGTGCTGTTGCAGCAGCGTGCTGCGGTGAAGACGCGGTTCCCGCTGCTCTGGGCCAATACGGCCTGCGGTCATCCCGCGCCGGATGAGCCGGTGGTGGCGGCCGCCGCGGTCCGGTTGGCCGAGGAGATGGGGTTGGCCACCGCGCTGACCGAGGTCGGAATCTTCCGTTATCACGCCCAGGATTCCGCGACCGGTCGGGTGGAGCACGAATGGGATCATGTGCTCATCGGGCGGCTCGATGCCGAGTTCCTCCGGACCGCGGCGCCACGGGCGGATCCGGCGGAGGTCGCCGACTACGCGTGGATCCAACCGGAGGCGCTGCGAGATGCGATCGCCGACGATCCGGGGAGCTATACGCCGTGGTTGCTCGGTGTGCTCGATATCGCGGAAGAAGCGGTTCGGGTCATCTGAGACTCATCGGAATGTCGTCCCACTGACCTGCCCGATACCGGCGCGTAGGCCGGGGCAGCCACCGATCATCTCCGGCGTCATTTCGTAATCGCCGCTGTGGTCCGTAGGTGGCTGCCTCGGCCGAGTCCGTCGGCAGTAGTCGGCAGTCATGCTTTAATGCGCATATCTACGTTTCAGCAAGTATTTTCGTGCGGAAATGCGGCACTTGTAACACCGGACAAAGCCTTCGAGAAATCACAGGCACGACACAGGGTACGAACAGGAGCGACTCGGATCCTGGTTTGCGTACGAGGTCCTGAATTCAGCGAGGTGCACGATGGTCGAAGTGGAAGTCACGGACGACAAAGTGACGGTTCATGTGCTCGGGGGGCACCGACTGCTGGCCCTGCGCGAGCACGTGACCTTCGATCTGGCCGATATCAAAGAGGTGACCCCCGCCCCGGTCGATCTGCGCCCACCGTGGGTCCGCGCACCGGGCACCTTCTTTCCCGGCGTGATCGCGGCGGGCACCTACCGCGGCAAAGGGCGAAAAGAGTTCTGGGACACCAGATTCGACGGTCATGCCATTCTCATCGACCTCGCCGGCCCCGGGTTCACCCGTCTCGTCGTCGATGTCGACGATCCCGATGCGGCGATGGAAGCCCTGGCCGCCGCCTGACAGCTCAGGAATTCGAGCCGAAGGAGCGCAGCAGGCCGCTGTACTGCTTCGGTGATGGTGCGGCGAACTCTCCCCTACCCGATTTGCGCAGGCCGAGGGTGATCAGCGACTGGACCGTGAGGGTGGCAGCGGCGACGCCGTCGATCACCGGTACACCGATCTCGTCGCGGATGTGACTGCAGAGATCGGCCATGCCCGCGCAGCCGAGGACGATCGCATCGGAGCCATCGGCGTCGACCGCATCGCCGCATGCCTCGGTGACGATTTTGCGGGCATCCGGATCTTCCAGTGCGAGCACCGGGATTTCGCAGGCGTGGATGCCGCGGCAAAAACGTTGCATGCCATAGCGATACACCAGCTCGTCCGCTCGGCCGATGGTCCGGCTGAGCGTCGTGACGATGCTGAATCCGCCGCCTAGATGACTCGCGGTATGCAGCGCCGCCTCTGCGATGCCGATTACCGGTCCGCGTGCCAGCTCTCGGGCCGAATCCAGGCCCGGATCGCCGAAGCAGGCAATCACGTAGCCGTCGATACCCTCCTGTTCGCCGCGTCGGATGGCAGCGAGAATGCCCGGCACACTGAGGGCTTCATCGTAGTGACTCTCGATCGAGGCCGGCCCCATTTCGGCGGTGACCGCGTCGAGCAGTGTGCCCCGGCCCGCTACGGCCTGGGCACACTGCTCGATCGCGTCGGTCATCGCCCGGGTGGTGTTCGGGTTGACGACCCGGATGCGCATCAGGCAGTAACTCCCTTCACTGCCAACCGGGTTCGGGTGGCCAGCAGGTAGTAGGTGAGAAAGCCGAGACCGCAGCCGATGAACCAGCTGTACTGTGCGGCGGTGTACATGCCGGTGACATCCTTGGCGAGCACCGGGATCACCGCGACGATCGCGCCTACTGCGGTGGCGATGACCGCCGCCGGGTTGTAACCCTTGCTATACCAATAGGTTCCGGTCTGCGACAGGGTGAACAAGTCGTCGACTACTACCTGCTGTTTGCGCACCAGGTAGTAGTCGACGATGAGGACACCGAACAGCGGGCCGATGAATGCGCCGAGCACCTCCAAGGTGTAGTGGATGACCTCCGGATTGTTGTAGAGGTTCCACGGCGTGATCAGGACCGAGCCGACCGCGGCGATCATGCCGCCCGCACGCCAGCTGATCCGCTGCGGGCTGACGTGCGAGAAGTCGAAGGCCGGTGAGATGAAGTTGGCGACGATATTGATCCCGATGGTGGCAATGGTGAAGGTCAACGCGCCCAGCACGATCGCGAAGGTGCTGTCGATACGGGCCACCGTCGCAACGGGATCGGTGATCAGCTCGCCGTAGACCGGGACCGTCAGCGATGCGGTGATGACGACCAGCAGCGAGAAGAGCAGGAAGTTGACCGGCAGCCCGAGCAGGTTGCCGCGCCGCACCACTGCGAAACTCTTTCCGTAGCGGGAGAAGTCGCCGAAGTTCAGCATCGGACCGGAGAAATAGGACACGACCAGCGCGATCGCACCGAGCATGACCGGCACCGAGTCCCAGCCGGTGTACTTCACCTCGCCGAGCTTCAGGTCGATGGCGCTCCAGCCCGCCTCGGCGATCAGATAACCGCAGAGCAGGAACATCACGACATAAACAGCGGGACCGCAGAAGTCGATGAATTTGCGAATCGATTCCATGCCGCGCCAGAACACGCAGGCCTGCACGACCCACAGCATTAGATAACTGCCCCACCCGAGCAGCGAAAGACCGAGGAACCCGTAGTCGTCGACGACCGCGTATGGCGCCAGACTCGGAAACAGTTTCACCAGTACGACATCCAGCGCAGCAGAGGCAAGGAATGTCTGAATCCCGTACCAGGCGACGGCGATCAGGCCACGGATAATGGCCGGGATATTCGCGCCGAGCACCCCGAACGCGCTGCGGCACATGACCGGATACGGCACACCGGTCACCTGGCTCGGTTTGGCGACCAGATTGCAGAAGAAATAGACGATGGTGATGCCGATCAGCAGCGCCGCGAGCACCTGCCAGCTGGCTAGTCCGAGTGCGAACAGACTGCCCGCGGTGACGTAGCCGCCGACGCTGTGCACGTCCGACATCCAGAACGCGAAGATGTTGTAGGAGCCCCAGGTCTGCTTGCGCAGCGGGGCCAGATCCGCATTCGTCAGCCGTGGGTCATAGGCGGGTGGCGCGGGTACGGGCGGGGCCGCGGTGGTGAGCGTTTCGGTCATGGTGTTTCCCATCCGAGGGTGAAACTGTGATCGAAACGACGGTAGAAACCGCGCATTGCCCTACCATTGCGCAGTTATTGCCCGGCTATTGCGCGACAGATATATCTTCCGGCGCGAGCAGTCCGGTATCGGTGGGCAGCGTCGCGATTACCGTCTCCAACCTGCGGTGATGCCGTTCGGCGATCAGCAGCAGGCGATCCACATCGCGGGCCATGAACGCATCGAGCATCAGCGCGTGATCGGTGTGCAGGCGCACCCGATCGCCGCGGGCGATGTGCACCATGGACTGCACCGGCTCGGTGACATTCCATGCCGATTCGAGCATGTGCAGCAGTCGGAACAACCGCGACGGCTTGGTCAGTGCCACATGGAAATGGCGCGACTGGCGGTGGTACGCGACGGGGTCGTCATCTCGAATCGCTTGTTCCAGTAGCGAATTCACTTCGAGCAAGCGGGCGCGGTCGGCGTCGGTGGCATTGCGCGCCGCGGCCGCCAGCGAGGCGGTTTCCAGGGTCTCCCGCACGATATACATTTCGCGCAGCTCGTTGGAAGTCAGCTGAGCCACCGCATAGCCGCCGTGCGGCCGATGCGTGACCAGTCCCTCCCCGATCAATGTCTTGAGCGCCTCCCGCACCGGGATGTGGCTGACGCCGAATAGTTCGGCGACCTCCCGCAGTGGGATCACCGTGCACGGCGGCACGGCCCCATCCAGAATCACCCGGCGCAGTTCGCCGAGGATCACTTGCGGTCGGCCTGGTTCGTCGACAACCAACCTGGCCAGTAGCGCCGATCGTCGTCTCGGGGGCATGCGGCCACGCTATGCGAGCCGTGTTGCGATTTCGATCGCGGATGTGACGGTCAGGAAAAGTTCACCGAACCGACCGGTCTCATGGTTGGAATTCGGCACCTCGATGGACCGCGATCGCCGCCGTGCCATGCTGTTGGTTGGTCGAACGACAGAGGTAATCCGATGACACTTACGACAACGCAGTCGGTGGATCGTCGCTATGTGCGCCTGGTCGCCGAATTCGACAGGCTGTTCCGCCGGCCGAGCGATGGCGGCGGGGCGCTCGTGGTCTATCAGCACGGCGAACCGGTCGTGGATGTGTGGGCTGGATTCGCGCATCCAGGCGTGCCGTGGGCCGCCGATACCGTGGCCATGGCGTATTCCACCGGTAAGGGTGTGGTCTCGACGCTGGCACACCGATTGGCCGAGCGTGGACTGTTCGATTACGACGAGCCGGTCGCCACCTACTGGCCCGAATTCGGGGCGGCGGGCAAGGAGCGGATAACGGTACGAGAAATGCTCACGCACCGGGCGGGTCTGCATCGGCTGCGCGATCTGCTGCCCGGGCCGGTAGCGCATTTCTTCGACGATGCCGAGGTCACCGCCGCACTCGCGGCCTGCTCCCCCGATCCGCGTCACCTGGTGACCAGCGGCTATCACGGAATCTCCTTCGGGCATTTGGTCGCCGAGCTGATCCGACGGGCCTCCGGTTCGGACTTCACCGAGTTGTTGCGCACGGAAATCGCGGAACCGCTTGCGGCGGATGAACTCTGGTTCCGGGTGCCGGATTCAGAGCGCGGCCGCATTGCCACCAACTTTCCTCAGCTCACGGTCGCGGGCATGAGTTGGGAGAACAGTGCGCGGCTCATGGGCCGGACTCGTTTCGCGGCGGCCGCCGAAACCACGCCGCGCGGGTTCGCGGATATGGTTTCCGATCCGCGCCTGCATGATTCGGTGATTCCAGGCGTCAACGGCGTCTTCTCGGCGCGTGCCCTGGCGAGGATGTACAGCGCCCTCGCGACCGATGGTCGACTCGGGGACTTCCAGTTGCTGCGTCCGGAAACTATTGAGCTGATCACGCAACGTCAGGTCTTCACTCCCGATTACGTTCTGGCGTTTCGCATTCCGTGGGCACTGGGTTACCACGGTGTGCCGATGAAGCCGTCGAAGGCCGAACCCGTCTCCGCGTTCGGTCATTTCGGCCTCGGCGGTTCGGGGGCGTTCGCCGATCCGGCGACCGGTATGTCGCTGGCCTTCGTCACCAATCGGCTCGGCGGAAAGCTGACGCCATTGGGCGATGCTCGCTTGGCGCGGCTCGGTGCGATTGCGCATAACCTGGCTAAGGAGGGATTGGCCTGAGCGTCCATTCCTGAGCAGATTCTGCTGGATTGCGGATTGCGGATTGCGGATTGCGTGCGAGAGTGGGCGCTGGGTGCACAGCAACTGGCAGCATGGGGCCATGGAATTGCTGGGACTGGACCGTATCGAGGCGGCCGCGGCGGCATTGGCGCCGGTGATTCGGCGGACGCCGGTGGTCGCGTCACGGGTGTTATCCGAGCGCGCCGGAACCGAGGTGCGACTGAAGTGCGAGAACCTGCAGCGGACCGGCTCGTTCAAGCCGCGCGGGGCGTATTTCCGGATCGCGAACCTTCCGGCGGAAGATCGGGCGCGCGGCGTGGTGGCGGCCAGCGCGGGCAATCACGCGCAGGGGGTCGCGTGGGCCGCGGCTTCGCTCGGGATTCGCTCGACGGTATTCATGCCGGTGGGCGCTTCGCTGCCGAAGTTGGTGGCCACCAAGGCATATGGGGCCGAAGTACGGCAGGTCGGTGAGACCATCGACGACTCGCTGGATGCCGCACTGGATTTCGCCGAGCGGACCGGTGCGACGCTGATCCATCCGTTCGATCACGCCGATATCGTCGCTGGGCAGGCGACGGTGGCCTTGGAGATCATCGAGCAGATGCCCGAGGTCGGGACGGTGATCGTGCCGACCGGCGGCGGTGGGCTGCTCGCCGGGATCGCCATTGCCCTGCATCATGTTGCACCGCACGTACGGGTGGTCGGCGTGCAGGCGGCGGAGGCGGCGGCATGGCCGGATTCGCTGGCGGCGGGTAAGCCGGTGCGGGTGGCGCGGATGTCTACGATGGCCGACGGTATTGCCGTCGGGCTGCCGGGTGAGGTGCCGTTCGCGCACGTCGCGGCGCATGTGCCCGCGGTGGTGACGGTGGACGAGGATGCGCTGTCCAAGGCGCTGCTGCTGTGTCTGGAACGCGCGAAGTTGATCGTCGAGCCCGCCGGTGCCGCCGCGGTGGCGGCCCTGATGAGTTGCGAGCCAACGGAACTCGGATTGCAGGGGCCGGTGTGCGCGATCTTGTCCGGCGGCAATATCGATCCGATGATGCTGACCAGAATCATCGGTCATGGCCTCGGTGCCGCTGGGCGCTATCTGGCTGTGCGCGTGACGATTTCGGATCGGCCGGGCGCGCTCAGCGGATTGCTCGCGGTGGTCGGGAAGACCGGTGCGAGTGTGGTGGATGTGGTGCACTCGCGGACCGGCGGGTGGCTCGCGGTTGACGAGGTCGAGGTGTCGCTGACGTTGGAGACCCGGGGTCCCACGCATCGGGACGACGTGCTTGCCGCGCTGGAGAATTCGGGGTACGCGGTGCGAGTGGAGGATTAGCCGGGTCCGAGCGTGCTCGGACCCGGCGCCGACCCCGTCAGCACTTCCGCTTGTAGAAGTACTTCGAGTTGGCATCCATATCGGCCTGGGTGATCGCCACCATATCGGTCTGGATATTGCGGGTGACCGGCTTACCCTCGAGCGCGGCCGCGGCCTCGTCGACGCCCTTCGCACCGATCCCGGCCGGATCCTGCGCGATAAGTGCCTGCACGGTGCCGGCCTTCAGATCTTCGACCTGTTTCGGACTCGCATCGAAGCCGACCAGTTTGACCTGGCCGAGCTTATTGGCATTGCGCAATCCGGTGGCCGCGCCCTCGGCCGAACTCAGATTGGTCGCGAAGATCCCGGCGAGGTCGGGATGGGCGGCCAGCGTCGCGGTGACGATCGAAGCCGCCTGTGCCGCTTCATTGTTGTTGTACTGCACGCCGAGCGAGGTGATGCTCGGGTAGGCCTTCACCGCATCTTCGAAGCCCTGTGCACGCGCATCGGTGGTGGAGGTTCCAGCCTTGGTGTTGATCACCAGCACGGGTCCCTTGTCACCGATGAGCTTGGCCAGCGTCTGTGCCGCGAGCTCGCCACCCTTCTTGTTATCGGATGCGATCGACGACAGCGCGATCGAGGTGTCGTCCAGTGCCGTATCGACCTCGATGATTTTGATCCCGGCATCCTTGGCCTGTTTGATCGGATTCGCCATCGCCTGCGCATGTGTCGGGGCGATCAGGATGCCGCCGGGCTTATTGGCCATCACACCGGTCAGCACCGGAGTCTGCGCGCCCGCATCGAATTTCGTCGGTGCCTGCGTCTCCAGCTTGTAGCCGAGTTTGCTCGCCTCGTCCTGCGCGCCGCATTGCATGGAGATGTAGAACGGTTCGTCGGCGACACCGGGAATCAGCACCAATTTCTTGGCATCCGTGCCGCCGGAATTGTTCACCGAGCCACCACATCCCACCACCAGCGTGCCGACCGCCGCCATCGCGCCGATCATCACCGCGGTCCGCTTCGCCACCCTCATTTGGCTACCTCCGCCTTATTTTCTTATCGCGCAGTGCTGTAACTGCTTACCTCTCTACTTGCGGTCCCGGGCTCGGCGGCGCAGTTGGTCGAACCACACCGCCCCGACCAGAACCGCGCTCACCGCGATCGGCTGCCAGAACACCGGCACCCCCGCGATGACGAATCCCTTGCGCAGCACCGACGGAATGAAAACGCCGATAACCGTGCCGACAATGGTGCCGATTCCGCCGAAAAGGCTTGTCCCGCCGATGACTACACCGGCGATGGCATCCAGATTGTCCGTGCCGTGTCCGCCGATGGTGGTGGTGCCGAAGTAGGCCAGATTCATGAATCCGGCCAGTCCAGCGAGTAATCCGGTCATCAGATAGACCAGCACGAGGTGGCGGGTGACCGCGATGCCCGAACGCCGCGCGGCCTCCTCATTTGAGCCGATCGCGTAGGTGTAGCGACCGAATCGGGTCGTGTGCAGCACCCAAGCGGCGAGCACCGTTACCGCCGCCGCGACTAGCACCAGATTCGGTACGCCACCCAGCGACGTCCCGAAACCCAGGGAGTTACGCAGCTTATCGGGCACCGTCCTGGTGTCGACACCGCCGGTGATCAGTTGTGCCGCACCGAGTGCCGCGCCGAACGAGCCGAGTGTGACGATCAGCGGTGGAATCTTGGCCTTTGCCACCAGAATTCCATTGAGCAGTCCCCAGATGCCACCGCCCGCAACGGAAATCAGAAGGCCGACACCGATAATCCCCCACCCCGCGCCGGTGGCGTTCTCGTCCGGGCTCAGCCATTCCATCGTTTTCGCGCCGAGCACTCCGGCGAAGATCAGCACCATGCCGACTGACAGGTCGATGCCGGAGGTGATGATCACGAACGTCATGCCAACCGAAAGCACCAGCAGCACCGAGGTTTCGATCAGCAGCGTCTGCAGGGTGAAACGGGTCGGGAAGGCGTCGGGGCGGATGATGCTGAAAACGACGCACAATACGACGAGCACAACACCGATCCACAGCGTGCTCGCACCCAGAAGCCGTTGTAGCACAGTGTGTTCCGGCAGATCGGAGCCGCCGTTCGGTTCTGCTTTCGTCATGCAGCGTCCCCATGTGACAACGCTCCGGTCATCGCACCGACCAACTGCTCCAGCGTGGCATCGGCGGCGACGAATCGGGCCACCCGCTTGCCGAGACGCAGCACCTCGATCCGGTCGGCCACGGCCAGCACCTCGGGCATATTGTGGCTGATCAGGACGACGGCAATGCCCTGGTCGCGCACATTGCCGATCACCTCGAGCACCCGTTCGCGCTGCACAACGCCGAGGGCCGCGGTCGGTTCGTCCATGAAGACGACCTTGCTCGCCCACAGCACCGCACGCGCCACGGCGACACTCTGGCGCTGTCCACCCGACAGGGCGCCGATCGGCACATCGGTGCTCTGCAGTGTCACGCCGAGGCGTCGGAAGTGTTCGACGGCTTGGGTCCGCATCGCCCGCTTGTCGAGCATGCCGAGTCTGCCCGCCAATCCGCGGCGAACCAGCTCCCGGCCGAGGAAGAGGTTGGCGGCCGGGTCCAGATCGGGTGCGACGGCGAGGTCCTGGTACACGGTTTCGATGCCGAGCTTGCGTGCGGCGGTCGGTGAGCCGAGCACCGTTTCCGAACCGTCGAGCAGGATGGTCCCCGAATCCGGTTGTTCCGCCCCGGAAAGGCATTTCACCAGCGTGGACTTGCCCGCGCCATTATCGCCGATCAATGCGACGACCTCACCGGCGCGGACCTGAAAGTTGGCTCCCCGCAACGCCTCGACACCGCCGTAGCGTTTCACCAACGACTGGGCCTCGAGTACTACATCGCCCGGTTCCGATGCCATACCGTCACCCGCGTCGACTCAGCTGAGCAAACGTCCGATCCATCGGCCGATGCTACGTTCGCCGCCACCTCCCATGGGACGAATTCGACAAAATGCGCAGGGCGCAACGAGACCGATCAGTCCCACCAGAAGCGCCACAGCTGCCGCAGCAGAGATTCGGCCAGTTCATCGAGTGAATCGCGATCCTGTTCAGCCGCATCCGGACAGTACAGATACGCCTCCAATGCCTGCGCGAGCGCGGCATCTTCGGTCAGCTCCGGCTCGTGTGCGACCGCGAGCCACTCGCGCAACCAGTCCGCCGCGTCGGTTACGGCGACGGGTTCTGGAATCGACAACTCACGCGATTGCTCCCAGCCGCGCTCGAGTCCGGTCTGGTACCAGGTATGGGTCTGGGTCAGCACCGGCCACAATCCGGTCTTCGGATGCACCTCCCGCACCTGCTCCCACAGCCCGGCCGCCGCATAACCGGGCTCGGTCGACACGACCCACACCGGCGCCCCCGACACCGTCCGCTCGACCATCAACGCCGCCGGGAGCTCGATCCCGTACGCCGCCAACGCTTCCGCCGGATCATTGCCCGCGAAGGGCACCGCCGCCGGCTGCGCCGGTCGATCCGCGGTGAAGGTCCCCGCCTCGAAGTCTCTCTTCATGAACCGTCATTCAACAGCCACCCACCGACATCTTGTACCGCGGATGTCAGTGTGCGCCACCGAGTTCCAGGGCAAGCACACCGAGAATCACCAATGCGATACCGCCGACCTGGATCAACGAGAGTCGTTCGTCGAGGAACAGGACACCGATGATGGCGATAGCCGCGACGCCGACCGCCGACCAGATGCCGTAGGCAACGCCGATCGGCATGCCGCGCTTCAGTGCTTGGGACAGGAAGAAGAAGGCCGCGCTGTAGCCGATGACCACGATGATCGAAGGCACCAATTTGGTGAAACCGTCGGAGATTTTGAGCGATACGGTCGCGGTGATTTCAGAGGCGATGGCCAGCGCCAGCAACAGCAGGGTCATCGGCGCAGCGTAAACCGCGCGGTATTTGAGCATTTGCACCGGTGGACCGAAAGATCACCAGAACAAGCCCCTGATCGCTGCCCGTCTGGCCGGAGTAGTACCGAATTGGAGCCTGGCCGGACAGGAGCTGCTGACCTATCGGCCGGGCCAGCTGCGCGATCCGAACGCGATACCGGCAGTTACCGCACCGCTCACACATGTAGCGGACCTGTTGGGGCGCTGACGTTGTCGAGCAGAAGTTGCTGACCTATCGGGCGCCCCAATTGCGTGGATCCGTCCGCGATCCTCACAATCGCCGCGCCGCTGGTGCTTGTGGCTCGTTGATCGATACAAACCGGCCATCCCGGGCAGACCACTTGGCGCAAAAGCGAGCCCGCGACAGTCTGGATCAAGATCAGGTGGAACTGGTGGCGGGCCTTCTCGGGCTATGCCGCCACCAGTTCCACCTGATCTTGGTCGCTGAGGCGGAGCGCCTGCGCGAGGGGCGTTGAGGGGGAGCTACGGGAAGAGGGGGCGCAGGGTGGTGACGGTGTTGCGGATGTCGTCGAGTTGCGCTGTGACCTGTACGCCTGCGGTGCCGCCGCGGGCGTCGCGGGATGCGATCGAGCCCTGCACGGTGAGCACTTCGCGGACCTGTGGGGTCAATGCCGGGTCGATGGCGGCGAATTCTTCGTCGGTCAGCTCGTCGAGGCCGACACCGCGCGCCTCGGCGGCGCGCACGCAGGCACCCGCGGCCTCGTGCGCGACGCGGAACGGAACACCCTGCCGGACAAGCCATTCGGCGATATCGGTGGCGAGGGTGAAACCGGCGGGGGCGAGTTCGGCCATGCGGTCAGTGTGGAAGGTGAGCGTCGAAACCAAGCCCGCGATGGCCGGGAGCAGCAGTTCGAGCTGGGCAACCGAATCGAACAGGGGTTCCTTGTCCTCCTGCAGATCTCGGTTGTAAGCCAGCGGTTGGGCTTTCAGGGTCGCCAGCAGTCCGGCCAGGTTTCCGATGAGACGACCGGCCTTGCCACGGGTGAGTTCGGAGACGTCCGGATTCTTCTTCTGCGGCATGATCGACGAGCCGGTGGACCATGCGTCGGCGAGAGTGATGTAGCCGAACTCCGGTGTGCTCCAGATGATCACCTCTTCGGCCATCCGGCTCAGATCGACGCCGATCATGGCGAGCACGAACGCAGCCTCGGCCGCGAAATCACGTGCGGAGGTGGCATCGATCGAATTCGCCGCCGCGGCATCGAAATCCAGTTCGACCGCAATGGCTTCCGGATCGAGTCCGAGCGAGGACCCGGCCAGTGCGCCGGAACCGTAGGGCGACAGCGCCGCCCGCTTGTCGAAGTCGCGCAGCCGATCGATATCGCGCAGCAGCGGATGCGCGTGGGCGAGCAGATGGTGCGCGAGCAGCACCGGCTGGGCGGCCTGCAGATGCGTCTTGCCGGGCATTACCGCGTCCGGATGCGCGGCGGCCTGGGCTACCAGCGCGTCGACCACATCCAGGAGTCCTGCGGCGACCCGGCGGGCCGCATCGCGCAGCCACATCCGAAAGAGTGTGGCCACCTGGTCATTACGCGAGCGCCCGGCCCGCAGTCGTCCGCCGAGTTCGGCGCCGACCCGATCGATCAGCCCACGCTCCAACGCGCCGTGCACGTCCTCATCAGCCTCGGCGGGGGCGAACGCTCCCGAATCCACGTCCGCCGCAAGGCGATCCAGTCCGGCCAGCATGGCGGCGAGGTCGCTCTCCGACAGCAGTCCCGCCTTGTGCAGCACGCGCGCGTGTGCCTTCGACGCGCGAATGTCGTAGGGGGCCAGCGCCCAGTCGAAATGGGTCGACTTGCTCAGCGCGGCCATTGCCGCGGCCGGTCCGGACGCGAAACGTCCGCCCCAGAGCGCCCCTTCGTTGGTGCTGCCGCTCTGCGTCATCGTGTGCTGTCTCCTCCGGGTCGTCGGGCGGTGAACAAAATGTGGGTCTTCAGGTGGGCGGCGGCCGCGTCGGATACCTCCCGGCCCCGGCTGCGCAGCACCTCGGCCGGATCGGCGCGTGACACCGTCCAGCCATGTTCGGTGAACCAGTCGATCGGATCGCTGCGGCCCTCGTCGGAGTACCACAGTTCGCCGACATCGACCGTGACGTCGACCCCGGACGATCGCGCCTCCCGCAATGCCTTCGAGTCCGGCGCGGAACCGGATGAGCGGTAGATCGCGACGCGACTGCCCGGTGCGCTCGATGCCACGATGTTGTCGAACAGCCGGTCCTGAGCATCCGCGGGGAGGTAACGCAAGAGGCCTTCGACCAGCCATGCGGTCGGCGCGGCCGGATCGAATCCATTGTCCCGCAACGCCGTCGGCCAATCCTGGCGCAGATCCACCGCGATCGCGCGGCGGTCCGCCGCGGGCGGAAAATCCACCAGCGCGCTCTCCTTGAACTCCAGAACCTTCGGCAGATCCAGTTCGAAAACCGTTGTGCCGACCGGCCATTCGAACCGGTAGGCCCTGGCGTCCAGGCCGGCGGCGGGAATGACGAGCTGCCGGATACCGTCGGCGGCCGCCTCCTGGACGTAGGCGTCGAGGTAGCAGGTACGCGCGATAAGGGCCGAGATAATGGGGCCCATCGTCGCGATCGCGGCCTCTTCGAGATCCGGGATCTCCCCGCGCACGATGCGCGTCCAGGATTCCGAACCGACGGCGGTCACCAGCACTTCGGCGTACGGGTCATGGAACAGCGCGTCCGGGCGGCGGCTCTCGGCGGCTCGCATTGCCGCGACGCCGAGGGCGGTGGCGCCCACGCTCGATTCGATATCCCAGCTGTCGTCGTCGGTCCGCACAGCGCTCCTTCCGGGTCGACGCGACTCGCAGGCGCCGACCCGATCGAGCCTAATGGGCGCAGCCGGAGGAAAGTCCGTCGCTAGGTCTTGTCTCGAAGTGGCGGGGCGTCCATCGAGCCGAGTCGAATGGCGGTACGGCACACTGTCCGCAACCGCCTTTCGACTCGGCTCGACGCCGGATGGTGGCCTCGGAGAGTCACTTCGAGACAGGCCCTTGCCCCTTGCGAAGGCTCAGCCACCGCCTACTTCTGGTTGAGGTCGCGACGCGCCGCGACCTTGGAGGACAGGCCGTGGATCTGCACGAAGCCCTTGGCGAGGGACTGGTCGAAGGTGTCGCCCTCGTCGTAGGTGGCCAGGTTGAAGTCGTAGAGCGACTGCTCGGAGCGGCGGCCGTTGACCACGATGGAACCGCCGTGCAGCACCATCCGGATCTCGCCGGTGACGTGCTGCTGGGTTTCGGCGACGAAGGCGTCCAGCGCACGCTTGAGCGGGGAGAACCAGAGGCCGTCGTAGGCCAGCTCGCCCCAGCGCTGCTCGACCTGCCGCTTGTAGCGGCCCAGTTCGCGCTCGATGGTGACGTTTTCCAGGGCCTGGTGCGCGGTGATCAGCGCGATGGCGCCGGGGGCCTCGTAGATCTCGCGGCTCTTGATGCCGACGAGCCGGTCCTCGACCATATCGAGGCGACCGACACCCTGGCGGCCCGCACGATGGTTCAGCTCGACGATGGCCTCGAGTACGCTGACCTGGCGGCCATCGATGGCGACCGGCACACCCTTGTCGAAGGTGACGATGAGTTCGTCGGGCGCCTCGAAGTTGACCGTCGGGTCCGAGGTGTAGTCGTAGACGTCCTTGGTCGGCGCGTTCCAGAGGTCCTCGAGGAAGCCGGTCTCCACCGCGCGGCCCCACACGTTCTGGTCGATCGAGAACGGGGACTTCTTGGTGACGTTGATCGGGAGCTGGTTCTCCTCGGCGAAGGCGATGGCCTTCTCACGGGTCCAGGCGTAGTCGCGGACCGGGGCGATCACATTGAGGTCGGGGGCGAGCGCGCCGATGCCGACCTCGAAGCGGACCTGGTCGTTGCCCTTACCGGTGCAGCCGTGCGCGACGGTGCTCGCGCCGTGGAACTTGGCGGCCTCGACGAGGTGCTTGACGATGAGCGGGCGGCTGATCGCCGAGACCAGCGGGTACTGGCCCATGTACATGGCGTTGGCCTGGATGGTCGGCAGGCAGTACTCGATGGCGAATTCGTCGCGCGCATCGACCACAATCGCCTCGACGGCGCCACAGTCCAGCGCGCGCTGGCGCACCACATTCATGTCCTCGCCGCCCTGGCCCAGATCAATGGCGACCGCCACGACCTCGGCGCCGGTCTCCTTGCCGATCCAGCTGATCGCAACGGAGGTATCGAGCCCACCGGAGTAGGCGAGTACGACGCGCTCGGACATGTCTTTGTGCTCCTTGGTTTCGTGCTTGTCTGCAGGTCGTGCCCGCATCCGCGGGCGGCGGGGTGCGGCGCCCGCCGACGCACCAAATCGCACGTCAGGCGGCCCGCACCGTCATACAAATGATTATGCACGATGATGCAAGCCCATTCACAACCGGGTCCGGGTTCCACCTTCCCGGTAGCACCTTGGCACCCCCTTCCCCCTATGTCACGCTTTATTCGTTAAGTATCGGAGCGGGCAAAGGACGGACCCCATGCTGCTGCACCTCATAGCAGGCGAATTCAGCACCCTCGGCAACGACGTCCTCGACATTGGCCGCGCCCTAGTCGACCTCGTACAAGACATCATCAACGTCGGCACCCCAGGCAACTCCCCCCACGGCGGCGGCCAATACCCCTTCGGCTGACGCGCCCCCTGCGATCGCATCGCATAGGTCGCGCCCGATGCGAGGTAGGCACTGGGTATGCGTCACCAAGCGTGACCGCGCTGAGGACGCCAGGGCGGGCTCAGGCGAGTTCTTCGATTTTGGCGGCTAGTGCGGCGCCGGTGAGGGGCTCACGGGCTATTACGGCGATGGTGTCGTCGCCGGCGATGGTGCCGACGATGAAGGGGAGGGCGGCGCGGTCGAGGGCGCTGGCCAGGTAGTGGGCGGCGCCGGGTGGGGTGCGCAGGACTGCGATATTGCCGCTGGCGTCGGTGGAGACGAGGAGGTCGCCGAGGAGTTTCGAGAGGCGGTCGGTGCCGCCGGTGACGCCGCGGACGGGGCTGCCGTCTTCGGGCACCACGTAGACGCCCGCGCCGCCGTCGGCGGCACGCAATTTCACGGCGCCGAGTTCATCGAGGTCGCGGGACAGAGTGGCCTGAGTGGTTTCGATACCTTCGGCGGCAAGCAGTGCGGCGAGTTCGGTTTGGCTGCGTACCGCGTGTGCCGTCAGTAGTTCGATGATGCGAGACTGGCGGCCGGCGCGGGTTCGAGCGATAGCGGGGGCGGACTTACCCGCGTCGGGCTGGACGGTCATGGCCGAGCCTCACCGCCACGTCTGGCAGCGAGGCGAAAGAAGGCCGTGTTGCGTCGAGGACTTGTGCGGTCGCACCAAGCTACCGCCTTCTGGCCCGCCGCTCCCGCGGCACCGGGTCGCACGCCACACTCACTCACTGCGCCTCACCTCGCTTGGCCAGCAACCACACCAGCAGCGCCTTCTGCGCATGCAGCCGATTCTCCGCCTCGTCCCAGACCACACTGTGCGGTCCGTCGAGCACCTCGTCGGTGATCTCCTCGCCGCGATGTGCCGGAAGGCAGTGCAGCACAACGACATCCGGTTGCGCCTTCGCGAGCAGATCGTCGTTGAGCTGGAACGGCCGGAACGGTCCGACCCGGTCGAGGCCGTCGTTCTCCTGCCCCATCGAGGTCCAGGTGTCGGTCACCAGAGCATCGGCGCCCGCCGCGGCGGCAACCGGATCGTCGGTGAGGGTGATGGTCGCACCGGTCTCGGCGGCCCGCTTGCGCGCGGCCTCCAGAATCCACGGCAGCGGCTCGAAAGCCGTTGGCGCGGCGATGGTTATGTTCAAACCCGCAGTCACACCACCGAGCAGCAGCGAATGCGCCATATTGTTCGCACCGTCACCGAAGTAGGTGAGGTTGCGCCCGACCAGATTGCCCTTGCGCTCGACCAGCGTCTGCAGATCGGCGAGCACCTGACACGGGTGGAACTCATTCGACAAAGCATTGACGACCGGAACCGTTGCGGTGATGGCCATTTCGTCCAGCCGCACCTGTTCGAAGGTCCGCCACACTATCGCATCGACGTAGCGCGAGAGCACCTTGCCGGTATCACCGAGCGTCTCTTCGCGACCGAGCTGGGTGTCACGACCGTCGACCACAACCGCATGCCCACCGAGCTGAGTGATACCCATTTCGAAGGAGAACCGCGTGCGGGTGGAGTTCTTCTCGAAGATCACCCCGACCCCGCGCGGCCCTTCCAGCGGCCGGTGCGCGAACGGATCCTTCTTCAATTCCGCTGCGAGCGCCAGAATTTCGGCCTGCTCGGCAGGCGTGACGTCATCGTCGCGCAGAAAGTGCCGGACTGGCCCGCCGCCACCCCTGATGGAATCGCTCCGCGATGCTGTACTCATTTGGCCCCCTTGGCGTCTGCGATCGCACCGTCCAGGATCTCGGGCAGATCGCCGACGAAATTGTCGGACTGGGTCTCGGTGAGCACCAGCGGCGGCGCGAGCCGAATGATGTTGGGCTTGGGCGCATTCACCAGATAGCCGGCCTCGCGCGCCCGGTTCTCGACCTCGGCCGAAATATCGTCGGTCAGCACGATACCGAGCAGCAGGCCCGCGCCGCGCACATGATCGATGAGCGGGTGCTCGAGCAGTTCGATACCGTCGCTGAGCCGCTTGCCGACAGACTCGACATGGGCGAGCAGATCGGTCTCATCGATGGTGCGCAATACCGCCAAAGCCGCTGCGGCACAGACCGCATTACCTCCGAACGTGGTGCCGTGCAGACCCGGCGTCAGCAGATCGGCGGCCGGTCCGGTGGCCAGCACCGCACCGATCGGCAGCCCGCCGCCGAGCCCCTTGGCGAGGGTGATCACATCCGGCACGATGCCGAATGCCTGGTGCGCGTAGAACTTTCCGCACCGGCCGATACCCGTCTGCACCTCGTCGAGCACCAGCAGCGCACCGTGACGCGCGGTGATCTCCCGCGCCTTCACCAGATAGTCGATGGGCGGCACGACAACGCCGCTCTCCCCCATGATCGGTTCGAGGAATACGGCCGCGGTGTCCTCGTCGACAACCGCCTCGAGCGCCGCCGCATCACCGTAGGGCACATGGACGACACCCGCAGGCATCGGCTCGAACGGCGTCCGCTTGGCGGACTGTCCGGTGAGCGCCAGCGCGCCCATGGTCCGGCCGTGGAATGCCTCGTCGGTCGCGATGATCTTGTGCCGCCCGGTCAGCCGCGCCATCTTGAACGCCGCCTCATTGGCCTCGGTGCCGGAGTTGCAGAAGAACGCGCGGCCGTGGCCGTCCCCGAATTCACCGTCGCCGAAGTGCGCGAGCAGCCGTTCGGCCAGTTCGATGACCGGTTCGTTGGCGTAGATATTCGAGGTGTGGCCCAGCGTGCCGAGCTGCTGGGTAACGGCTTCCAGAATCGCCGGATGGGCATGGCCGAGGCTGTTGACCGCGATACCGCCGAGGAAGTCGAGGTAGCGTCTGCCGTCCGCGTCGTAGACCACCGCGCCCGCGCCGCGCACCAGCGCGACCTTGGGGGTGGTGTAGTTCTTCATCAACGCGGCGGACCACCGCTCTTGCAGCTCTGCTGTGTCGCTCATATCTTCGTTCCGTTCAGTGTGTCCGCCGCGCTCGTCGGCAGCGGGGCGGGCGTCACCATCGTTCCGATTCCTTCTCCAGTGAACAGTTCCAACAGCACCGAATGCGGGACGCGACCGTCGATGACATGTGCGGTCGGCACCCCGCCCTGCACGGCGCGCAGGCAGGCTTCCATCTTGGGCACCATGCCCGCATCCAGACGCGGGAGCAACTCGGCCAGTTCGGCCGCGTCGACGTGCGAGGTGAGCGAGGAACGGTCCGGCCAGTTGGTGTACAGGCCCTCCACGTCGGTCAATATCACCAGCTTCTCCGCGCCGATGCCCTCGGCGAGTGCGGCGGCGGCGGTGTCGGCATTGATGTTGTGCACCACACCGTCGGCGTCCGGGGCGATGGTCGAGACCACCGGAATGCGACCCGCACCGATGAGGTCGAGCACCGCGTCGGCATTCACCTCGGTGACATCGCCGACCAGACCGATATCGGTGGCCTCGCCGTCGACATCGACGGTGCGCCGGGTCGCGGTGAATAGCCGTGCGTCCTCACCGGAGATGCCGACCGCGTACGGACCGTGCGCATTGATCAACCCGACCAGTTCCCGGCCGACCTGACCGAACAGCACCATCCGCACGACATCCATCACCTCGGGCGTGGTGACACGGAAGCCGCCGCGGAATTCGCCTTGCAGACCGAGCTTTTTCAGCATCGCGCTGATCTGCGGTCCGCCGCCGTGCACCACCACCGGATGCACGCCGACGGTGCGCAGGAACGTCATATCAGCGGCGAAGGCCTGTTTGAGGTCCGCATCGACCATCGCGTTGCCGCCGTATTTGACGACCACGATCTTGTCGCGGAACTTCTGCAGCCACGGCAATGCGTCGGCGAGGACGTGCGCCTTGTCCAGTGCCGAAAGTTCCTGCACCGCATCGCTAGTCATGAGCTGTAGGCCGAATTCTCTTCGACATAGCCGTGCGACAGGTCGGTGGTCCGCACAGTGGCGGCACCGTCACCGACATTCAGTTCGATCCGCACTTCGATATCGGCGCCGGACAGGTCGACCTCGCGCGCACCCGGCGCGCCGACGCTGTCGATGCAGACCGGATTTCCGTTGAACGACACCGAGATCCGGTTCGGATCCAGAGTGATCGGTGCGATACCAACGGCGGCCAGCACCCGACCCCAGTTCGGGTCGGAACCGAAAAGCGCTGTCTTGACCAGACTGTCGCGGGCGACGGCGCGCGCCGCGATCAGCGCCTCGTCCTCGGAGACCGCACCGGCCACGGTGATCTGCACCCGCTTGGTGACGCCCTCGGCGTCGGCCATCAGTTGGGCGGCCAGATCGTCGCAGACCGCGAGCACCGCCGCATCGAGGTCCTCCTGTGACGGCGTGACCTCGCTCGCCCCGTTGGCGAGCAGCAGCACGGTGTCATTGGTGGAGCAGGAGCCGTCGACATCGAGCCGGTCGAAGGTGAGCCGAGTCGCGTTGCGCAGCGCGCGATCCAGTTGTTCGGCAGTTGCGGCGGCATCGGTGGTGAGCACTACCAGCATGGTCGCCAGCGATGGGGCGAGCATGCCCGCACCCTTGGCCATGCCGCCGACATTCCACTTGTCGCGGTGGTGGAAGGCCGCTTCCTTGGGCACGGTGTCGGTGGTCATGATCGCGTATGCCGCGTCGAGACCGCCGGACAATCCGCCGCCCATTTCGTGCACGATCTCGGTGACGGCCGGAATCACCTTGTCCATCGGCAGCCGGTCGCCGATCAAACCCGTTGAGCAGACAGCGATTTCACCCGCGCCGGTTTCGGTGCCCCAATTGCTCAGCGCCTTGGCCAACTCCTCGGCGGTCTGGTGGGTGTCCTGGAATCCGCCCGGACCGGTACATGCATTGGCCCCACCGGAATTCAGGATCACCGCACGCAAGCGGCCAGCGGTGAGCACCTGCTGCGACCACAGCACCGGTGCGGCCCTCACCTGGTTGCGGGTGAACACGCCCGTGGCCGCGTATTCCGGCCCCTCGTTGAATACCAGTGCCAGATCGGGTTTTCCGCTGGCCTTGATACCAGCGGCGATACCCGCCGCCCGGAAGCCGAGCGGTGCGGTCACGCCCTGGCTCCGGACCAGCTTTCCTGCCGGAGTTTCGATCGTCGTCACGGTGCCACTCCTACGGTGGAGAGTCCTGCCGTCTCGTCGAATCCGACGGCCAGATTCATGGATTGGACCGCGGCGCCCGCGGTGCCCTTGGTCAGGTTGTCGATCGCGCCGATCACCACGAGCAGTCCGGCATCGGCATCCACCGCGACCTGGAGGGTCACGGCATTGGAGCCGAGCACCGAACCCGTCTGCGGCAGTGTGCCTTCCGGTAGCAGCTGCACGAATGGTTCATCGGCGTAAGCCTTTTCATAGACCGCGCGAGCCTGTTCGGCGTCGACTCGGGTCGGGGCGGTGCAGGTCGCGAGGATGCCACGCGGCATCGGCGCCAGCACCGGGGTGAACGATACGGCGACCTCGGTACCACCGGCGGCCTGCAAGTTCTGCGCGATCTCCGGGGTGTGCCGGTGCGCGCCCGCGATGCCGTAGGCCCGCACCGAACCCATCACCTCGGACCCGAGCAGGCCGATGTCGAGTTTGCGGCCCGCGCCCGAAGTGCCGCTCACCGCAACAACATTCACCTTCGGTTCGATGATTCCGGCCGCGATCGCCGGTGCCAGCGCGAGGCTGGCGACCGTGGGATAGCAACCGGGAACGGCGATCCGGTGCGCGCCGCGCAACCGCTCGCGCCCACCCGGCAGCTCCGGTAGGCCGTACGGCCAGCTGCCCGCATGGGTGGTGCCGTAGTACTTCTCCCAGGCCGCCGCATCGGTCAGCCGGAAGTCGGCGCCGCAGTCGATGATCACCGTCGACTCCGGCAGCTGCTCGGCGATGGCGGCGGACTGACCGTGCGGCAGGCCGAGGAAGACGATGTCGTGGCCGGCCAGCTCATCGAGCGTGGTCGGCGCGAGCACGCGATCGGCGAGCGGCAGCAGATGCGGCTGCAGCTCGCCCAGCGTGCTGCCCGCATTCGATCCAGCGGTCAGCGCCCCGATGACGAGGCGCCCGTCGCGGTAGGCCGGATGACCGAGTAATAGACGCAGCACCTCACCGCCGGCGTATCCACTGGCACCGGCCACAGCAACCCGCAACACTGGGTTACTCGACGAATCAACCATGTGATGATTATGCACGATTATGCAAGCCCATTCATGAACGGGGTCCCGCATCGTATGGCTGGACCTGGTCACCAGGCCGTTCTGTTGCTGCCGTGCCGTGATACCCGGCAAGCAGCCGCCTCAATCAGGTTGATGAGATTCGGCACACGCTCCGAGCCACCGGGCGATGCCCGGCATCGTGGTGGTGACCAGGGTCGAGGCTAGCTCCCACCGGTCGGACCCGTGCTGGTCGCGACCTGAAGAGACACATGATCGAGTTGGGCGCGCTCTCGGCGTCCTTCACTCCGCGCGAGACGAAGCCTTACGTCAGACAACCGTTGCCGGATCGATCCCGAGCGTCTCGCGCAGACCGATCTCACCCGTCGCGGTGAGGCGGACGGCTCGGCCGGATCCGACGCGTCGCACCCAATCCAGTGCCTGTAGCCGGCGGCACAACTGCGCTCCCGCGGCACCGCCGAGGTGGGTGCGGCGTTCGGTCCAGTCCAGGCAGGGGCGGGCGATCGGGCGACGAGTCCGCAATGTGTTCGACTCGATGCCCATCGGCCCCGTGAGCCATGCCAAACCCGCCTCGGTGAGGGCGAAGCCGCTGTCGTCATCGAGCAGTTCACGCCGGGTCATGGCATCGGTGATGGCGACGCCGAGTCGGCCCGCGAGGTGGTCGTAGCAGGTCCGGCCACGGGCCAGGGCCGCGGCGGCGGTCGACGCGCGCAGTGTCGTCGGCTCGGGGCGTGCCGGTTCCAGATGGGCGACCATCGACTCCAATAACTCGGCGACCTGCGGACTCGCCAGCTGCACATAGCGGTGCCTGCCCTGACGGCGTTCGACGAGCAGGCCGCCGTCCAGCAGCCGGTTCAGATGCTCGGTCGCGGTGGATGGCGCGACTCCGGCATGGCGCGCCAGCTCCCCCGCCGTCCAGGCACGGCCGTCGACCAGGGCCAGGCACATATCGGCGCGGGTGCGGTCGGCCAGCAGGGTGGCCAGTCCGGCCAGTTCGGCTCCTCGGGTGTGCACCACCCTATGATCGCGCCGGGTTGTTTCGGCGACCACCGAAACGTCGGCGGGATAGCGTCGCGACATGAACAGTCCTGTGATCACCGATCCCGATCGGGTGCGGTCGGTATTGGCCGATGCCCCGATGCCCGCGGTTCCTCGCGATGTGCCACCGGCCGGGATCGCGTGGCTGCGCGCCACCGTCGCCCGATTCTGTGACGGGGCCGAACATGATCGGCGGCGAGGCCTGGTCGTGGCGGAATTGGCGCGGCTGTCTCCCGAGGTGCTGCGCGCACGGGCCAGGATGACCGACGGGAAACTGCCGCATGTTCGCGTGCTAGCGGAAGCGCTTGGGCTCCAAGATATCTCGCTATCGTCCGTTGCCGTGGCCGCCGCGCACTACCAGCCCCACGAACCCGACAGCCCGGAGGCGGATCGGGCCGTCACGGAATTGGTCGGCGCCTGCGGCGGGGTGGCCGATGAGCGGACGGCCGCGCGGATCGGTCTGCTGATCCAGGCTTGTCAGGCGACAGGTGCGCTGGTGGACAACGCACGTCGGCTCGCAGGTGCGGGTACCGCCGATGAGATCGTCGCGCGAACGTTGGTCGAGGATCCGCCGGTGCGCCGCACCCGCCGGGTTCTCGACGATGAACTGGTCGAACTCGACCTCACCGGCGCGGGTCTGGGATTCGGCGCGGGGCCGCATGCCTGCCCCGGTCGCGACCATGCCCTCGCCGTCGCCATCGGAATCATCGAGGGGTCATGATGAACAAGACGAAGGCTTTTCACGATCTGCACCACGGGGCCGGACCCCTGGTGCTGCCCAATGCATGGGACTTCGGGTCGGCCGCCGTGCTGGCCGCGGAGGGGTTTGCGGCGATCGGGACCACTAGTCTGGGTGTCGCGGTGGCGGCCGGTCTCACCGATGGCGCCGGTGTCACGCGCGATGAAACACTTGCGCTGGCAACGAGACTCGCGCGGCTACCGGTGCCGGTCACCGTCGATATCGAGGGTGGGTTCAGCGAAGACCCTGGGACGGTTGCCGAATATGTCGCGCAGCTGGCCGGTTTGGGCATCGCCGGAGTGAATCTCGAGGATGGGCGGGCGGATACGGCGCTGGCCGAGCCCGGGCACCAGGCGGAGTTGATCGCCGCGATCAAGTCGCGCGCGCCCGAGTTGTTCGTCAATGCCCGGGTCGATACGTATTGGCTGCGGCTGCAACAGGATTCGACTCTGGCTCGTGCCGAGGAATATGTGCAGGCCGGTGCCGATGGGGTTTTCGTGCCCGGCGTGACCGATCCGGATCAGATCGGCCGGATCGTCGCGGCGGTGCCGCTGCCGGTCAACGTGTTGTACTCGGTCGCCGGGCCGTCGATCGCGGAACTCGCGGCCTTGGGTGTGCGGCGCATAAGTACGGGATCGCTGCTGTATCGCGCGGCGCTGGCCGGGATCGTGGATGTAGCGCGGGCGGTGCGCGACGGCGGGGCCATTCGTTCCGGCATTCCCAGCTACCGCGAAATCCAGGCGATCACGGGGTCGTAAGAAACCGCCGAAAGATTTCCGTCCGCGATGTCGATTCAGCGGGTAGCCGCTCGTATAGGAGGTGAAGCCGGTAGCGGACCGGCCAGCAACAGGAAGGACTTCCGCATGAGCAAGATCATCGCGGTCGAGCACGTCACCCTGGACGGCGTCATGCAGGCCCCCGGCCGGGCCGACGAGGACGTCAGGGACGGTTTCCGGTACGGCGGCTGGGCGCATCGCCATGACGATCCGGTGCAGGCCCGGGTGATGGGCGAACATATGGCGACCCACCACGGAGCGCTGCTGCTCGGGCGGCGGACCTATGAGGACTTCTACGGCTTCTGGCCGCATCAGACCGACAATCCGTTCACCGAGGTGCTGAACAAGACCGAGAAGTTCGTGGCGTCCCGGACGCTGACCGAGCCGCTGCCCTGGCAGAACTCCACGCTGCTTGCCGATGCCGTCCCCGCGGTGGCCGAGCTGGGCCAGGATCTCGTGGTGCTCGGCAGCGGCGACCTGCTGCGATCACTGATGCGGCATGATCTGGTCGACGAGCTTCTGCTGCTGATCCACCCGATCGTGGTCGGCGGCGGGCAGCGGCTGTTCGACGGGGTCGACCTCGGCGAATTGCGACTCGTCGACAGCGTCGCGACCACCACCGGCGTGGTGATCGTCACCTATCAGCGGGATGAGGAGAAGCGATGAAGCAGTACCTGCTCAGCATCTACCAGCCCGACGACGTCGCGCCGCCGGACAATCTCGACGAGATCATGCGCGACCTGGAGGCCGTCAACGACGAGATGCGGGCCGCGGGCGCATGGGTTTTCGCCGCCGGACTGCATCCGCCGAGCACCGCCACCGTGCTGCGGGCCAACGCCGACGACGTGCTCATCACCGATGGGCCGTACGTCGAAAGTAAGGAGCACATCGGCGGATTCACCATCATCCAGGCGGCGGATCTCGATGAAGCACTCGAATGGGGTCGCAGGGTGGCGGCGGTGGTGACCCTGCCGATCGAGATCAGACCGCTCGCCGATGGCTGAGGTCACCCCGGCCGTGATCGAGGACGTCTTCACCGAACATTACGGTCGCGCGGTCGCCAGCCTGATCCGCGTCTTCGGCGATATCACCGTCGCCGAAGACGCGGTGCAGGATGCCTTTACGGCCGCGGTGCAGCGCTGGCCGTCGGACGGACTGCCGCCGAGCCCACCGGGCTGGATCATCACTACGGCCCGCAATCGCGTCATCGATAGACTGCGCCGCGAGGCAACGCGGCACGATCGGCATGTCGAGGCCGCCCTCCTGCGCGCCGACGAACCGCCCGATTCCGGTGCGGTGCAGGATGATCGGCTCCGACTGATCTTCACCTGCTGCCACCCCGCCCTGTCGCTCAACGCACAGGTCGCGCTCACCTTGCGACTGCTCGGCGGGCTGACCACCCCCGAAATCGCCCACGCCTTCCTCACTTCCGAATCGACAATGGCCCAGCGGCTCGTCCGAGCCAAGGGCAAGATCCGCGACGCACGCATCCCGTACCGGGTCCCCAGCGACGCGGACCTACCCGCCCGGCTCCGCGGGGTCCTCGCCGTCATCTTCCTCATCTTCACCGAAGGTCACACGGCCACCTCGGGCGATCGCCTCGTGCGGGCCGACCTGTGCAGCGAGGCAATCCGCTTGGGGCGCTTGCTCATCGAGCTGATGCCCGATGAGCCGGAGGTACGTGGGCTGCTCGCACTGATGTTGCTCACCGAATCACGTCGAGCGGCTCGCACCGCACCGGACGGATCGCTCGTGCCGCTACCCGAGCAAGACCGTCACCGTTGGGACCGCACCCTCATCACCGAGGGCCATGCCCTCGTCCGAGAGTGCTTGCGCCGCAACCAACCCGGCCCCTACCAGATCCAAGCCGCAATCAACGCTGTGCACGCCGACGCGACCGATCCGGAATCCACCGACTGGCAACAAATCCTGCGGCTCTACGACCAACTGGCCGCCATAGCACCGAGTCCGGTGGTGGCGCTGAACCGCGCAGTGGCGGTCGGTGAAGTCCATGGGCCTGACGCGGCGCTCACGCTGCTCTCTGAAATCGACATTCCGAATCACCATCTGTACCACGCGATTCGCGCTGACCTCCTACGCCGACTCGGCCGCACGCCAGAGGCAATTCAGGCCTACGACGCCGCCATCGCCCACACAGACAACACCGCCGAACAGACCTTTCTGCGGCGGCGCAGGAATGAGCTCGCCTCAGCTAACTGATGGCCGGTACAGACACGGCGGTGCTCTAGGCTCGAATGGTGCCTGATGCACTGATCGTGGGTGGGTCCGGTCTGATCGGACGCGCCATCGCATTGCGGCTGGCGGCTGCGGGCTGGCAGGTGCGAGTCACGGGACGCACCCACCTCCCCGCCGAACTCCACACGGCCGGTGTGAGTTTCATAGCCGCGGATCGCACCGACATGCAGCGGGAGTTGGCCGCCGGAGTAGATCTCCTCGTCGACTGCGCCTGCTATACCGCCGACCATGCTCGAGCTCTGGTGGAACTAGCGGCGGAAGCCGGCTCGACGGTACTGCTGTCCAGCAAGGCGGTATATATCGATTCCGCCGGCAACCACGCGAATTCGGATGTCGAGCCTCGATTCGATGGCCCACTACACGAATCCGCACCGACAATGCCGCCGGGCGATATCGACTACCACTCCCGCGCCGGCTACGGAGCGAACAAGGTTGCCGCAGAGCAGGTCTCGCTCGACAGCGGTCTCCCGGTCACCGTGCTACGACCATCGCGAGTCCATGGAGTGGGCAACCGTCGTCCACGCGAATGGGTCTTCGTGAAGCGAATCCTCGATGGGCGCCACTCGGTCCTGCTGCGCCGCCGAGGCAGTGGGATCGTCCACACCACCGCCGCAGCCAATATCGCGGCACTGGTCGAAACCGTCGCCCACCAGCCCGGCACTCGCATCCTCAATATCGCAGATCCGGACACCCCCACCGCCCTCGATATTTCCCGCACAGTCGCCCGCCACCTCGCCCACGACTGGACCGAGATCCTGCTCGACGATCATTCATTGGGCAATACCCCTTGGGACTCCACCCACCCCGTCACCCTCGACACTTCCGCAGCCATCGCCCTCGGCTATCAAACAGTAGGCGACTACGCGACAACAGTTGCCGCACAACTCGACTGGCTGATTTCCGCCGCCCGCTCAGGCGATACCTCGGGAATACTCCCCGCTGACGACGACCCCTACTTCCGCCAGTTCTTCGACTATCCAGCAGAAGACAAGTTCTTGGCCGGGCGGTGACCACCGCCGAGCGATCAGTGCTTGCGCACCACCCGCTCGCCCTGCCCGGGCTTCCAGATGGTGATGTCCAGGTGATCGTCGGTGACCTCGACGATAGAGGCGCCGGTCAGGTCCGCCGTGTAGAAGTGGTCGAATTCCTGGCCGCGGATGTCGAAGCCGGTGTCGTCGAACAGTTGCTGGGCGAAGCGGGCGTGGACTTCCTTGTCCGGGAGGTCGATGGCGGTGCCGAAGAGCTTTGCGTCGCCGTCGCCGACTTGGGCGTCGACAGTTGCGGTGTGCAGGCAGAAGCGCGGGTCGCGGGCGAGATCCTTGAATTTGGTGGTGTTCGGCATGCCCGCGATTACCAGCATGCCCTCGAAGATCCGGGGTTCTATGGGGCTGATGCGGGGGAAGCCGTCGGAGCGCAGGGTCCCGAGCATGCAGAGATTGCCGGCGGCCTGGTGCCGACGAGTGAAGACGGTGGCGATGCGTGGCGCTTCTTCGGTGAATTGGCTCCATGTGGTCATGAGATCGACGGTACGAGCAAAACTTGACACCTTCTGTCAGGTTTTATGGCTAATCTCGAATCATGCGAGCGAGTCGACTGGTGCAGCTGTTATTGCTGCTCCAGACCCGCGGCCGGACGACCGGGCCGGAGCTGGCGCGCGAGTTGGAGGTGTCGGTGCGCACGGTGTATCGCGATATCGAGGCGCTGTCCGCCGCGGGCGTGCCGATCTACAGCGAACCGGGTCGGACCGGCGGCGTGCGGCTGGTCGACGGGTACCGCACCCGGTTGACCGGGCTCACCACCGAGGAAGCCGATGCGGTTCTGCTCGCCGGACAACCCGGGGCCGCCGCCGATCTCGGCCTCGGCACGGTGTTGGCGACCGCGCAGCTCAAGGTGCTCGCCGCGCTACCACCCGAATTGCGCGGCCGGGCAACACGAATCGCGGAACGTGTCCATGTGGACGCGCCGGGCTGGTTTCATCGCCCCGACGAAACACCCACGCTCGCAGCGGTTGCCGATGCCTTGTGGCACGACAGGCGACTCGATATCCGGTATCAGCGCAAGGATCGAGCCGTCGAACGCCGCTTGGATCCACTCGGCCTCGTATTGAAGGCCGGGATTTGGTATCTCGTCGCACGTGACGGATCCGCCATCCGCTCATATCGCGTGAGCCGCATCTCATCGGCCGAGCAGATCGGCGAATCCTTCGCGCGGCCAGATGATTTCAACCTCTCCGAGCATTGGTCGGAGTCCGCCGATGATTTCGCCCGATCGATGCTGCGAGTGCGGGCTCGCTGCCGGATCGCGGCCGCCCAGCTGCGGCTGCTCCGGCTGATGAACGAGCCCGCCGCGGTCGCCGAGGCGATGGCATCGGCAACCGAACCGGACGCCGAGGGCTGGGTCGAGGTAACCATTCCCTCGGAGTCCTACGAGGTTCTGGCGAGTGCGATCATGCCGCTCGGCGAATTCTGCGAGGTTCTCGACCCGCCGGAATTCCGCGACCGGCTCGCCGCGACGGCCTTCGCGATGGCCGAGCGCTACCGAGGTCCGCGCGCTCCCTGACCTTGCGCAAGCCGCACACCCAGCAAGGGCATGCGGTCGCCAGAGCGCTCAGCGCAGCGAGCGGAAGAACGCGCGCACATCGTCGGTCAGCAGGTCCGGTGCTTCCATCGCAGCGAAGTGCCCACCCCGGTCGAACTCCGTCCAGCGCACGATGTTGTGCTGCTGCTCCGCGAGTACACGAATGGAATTGTCACCGGCGAATACCGCGGCCGCAGTCGGCACGCCGGAATTCCGTGCGGGCATCCCCCACGAGTCGCCCTCCCCGTACAGCCGGATCGAGGAGACGAAGGACCTGGTGAACCAATAGAGGCTGACATTGGTCAGCAGCGCGTCGCGATCCACCGCGTCGTCGGGCGACTCGAGCGCGGGATTGGTCCAGCGCTGAAACAGATCCACGATCCAGGTCAGCAAACCGGCGGGTGAATCGTGCATGCCGATCGCCAGGGTTTGCGGACGGCCCGCCTGCACCATCGCATAGCCGAAGCGGGTGTAGCTTTCGCTCCCGGTGAGTTTGTCCAGCTTCGCCCGATCCTCCGGGCTGTACTCCGGTTCCGTACCGTCATCGCTCCAGGACGGCAGCGTGATCGGCCCGTTCACATGGATGCCGAGCACATGGTCGGTCGCGATCCGTCCCAGTTCGGTCGAGACGAAGAAGCCCGCGTCGCCGCCCTGCGCCCCGTATCGGTCGTAGCCGAGCCGTGCCATCAATTTCGCCACCACCTGCGCGAACTGCTCGGTCGAACCATCCCCGACCTTCGGCCCGGCCTCCGAGAAGGCGAATCCGGGCAACGACGGGATGACCAGATGGAACGCATCGGTCGGATCACCGCCGTGGGCTCGCGGATCGCTCAAAGGCCCTATCACATCGAGGAATTCGATGAACGAGCCGGGCCAACCGTGGCTCAAAACCAGCGGCACGGCATCGGGTTCGGGTGAGCGGAGATGCAGGAAATGCACCTGCTGCCCGTCGATATCGGTGACGAACTGTGGCAGCTCGTTCAGTCGCGCTTCGACTGCGCGCCAATCGTATTCGGACCGCCAGTACTCGGCGAGACCCTTCATATACGAGATCGATGCGCCCTTATCCCAACCGCCGCCCGGGATTTCATCCGGCCACAAGGTATTCGCCAGCCGGGCGTGCAGATCGTCGATCTGGGCCTGCGGGATCTCGATGCGGAAGGGGCGGATGTCCTGTTCGGTGCTCATGAAAGCGAGGGTATGACCCGCTTAGGACAGGATCGTTCCTAAGCATCTGGCATTCTGGAATTCGTGTTGGAGACCTCGGCACGCCTGCTCAAACTGCTCGCCCTGCTGCAGACCCACCGCGACTGGACTGGGACCGAACTCGCCGAACGACTCGGCGTCACCGGCCGCACCGTCCGCCGCGATGTGGATCGGCTGCGTGAACTCGGCTACCCGGTGCACGCCACACAGGGCACCGCGGGCTACCGGCTCGGCGCCGGGGCCGCACTGCCGCCGCTGCTGCTCGACGACGAGGAGGCCGTCGCGGTGGCGGTCGGCTTGCGCAGCGCCTCCGACGGCACGGTCGCGGGCATCGAGGAGGCATCCCTGCGCGCGCTCACCAAACTCGAGCAGGTGCTGCCGCCGCGGCTGCGCCACCGGGTCCGCACGCTGCGTGGCGCGACGGTCCGGGTCGGGACGCCGGGCGCAACGGTCGAGCCGGACACCTTGATGGCCGTCGCCGAGGCATGTCAACGGCACGAGCGCCTGCGCTTCGACTATCGAGCACACAGCGGCGCCACCACCCGTCGTACGGTGGAGCCGCACAGCCTGGTGCACTTCAGTAGACGCTGGTACCTCGTGGCCTGGGATGTCGATCGCGGTGATTGGCGTACCTTCCGAGCCGACCGCATCTCGCCTCGAATACCCGCCGGCCCGCGCTTCACTCCGCGTGAGCTACCGGAAGGTGATGTCGCGGCCTACCTTTCGCTACAACTGTCATCGCGGGCGTGGCCGTATCAAGCAATTGCCCTGCTGCACAAGTCCGCCGAGGACGCCGCAGTGAATGTCTGGCCCGGCATGGGCGTCATCGAAGCCGTCGATGACCACAGCTGCCAACTGCACGTCGGCGCGGACACGCCAGAGGCGCTGGTCTGGATGATCACTTCGGTCGATATCGACTTCACACTGCTCAGCGGCCCACCCGAACTCGTCACTGCCCTCCGGGCTCGAGCCGACCGCTGCACAAATGCCCTCCGCAACTTCGACTGATCCGGTCAACAACTCCGATCATGCACCGAAGCTTTCAACTGGCCGACGGAGCACCAGTCGCATGACCGCAATCCGCACCGCGGCGACCAGCGCTGCGCGACAGCACCGATACACCCCGAATGATGGCCCGCTACGCCCTGATCCTGGACGCGCAGCCAGCACCGGAACGGCCGCCTTCGTACTGCACCAATTGACCAGCCCGGCACGGGGATTCGATCCCGATGCCGGGCCGAAGCCAGCGCTCCGAGTTCAGCTGACAATCGCGAACAGCACCGCCGCGACCGCGAAACTCACCACCGAGAGCACAGTTTCGAGCACCGTCCAGGTTTGCAGTGTCTGCTTTACCGTCAGGTTGAAGTACTTCGAGATGATCCAGAAGCCACCGTCGTTGACATGGCTGAGGATGATCGAGCCCGCCGCGATCGCCATGGCGATGAGGGAGATAGCCATCTGCGAATAGCCGTGTCCGGTGACCAGCGGCGCGACGATGCCGCCAGTGGTCACAATGGCGACGGTGGCCGAGCCCTGTGCGATGCGCAGGCCGCAGCTGATGATGTAGGCGAGCACGATCACCGGCAGTCCGGCGGCCGACATGGTGTCGGCGAGTGCGGTGCCGATTCCGGTGGCGGAGATGACCTTTCCGAAGAACGCACCCGCACCGACCACCAGCAACAGCATGCCGACCGGCTTCAGCGATTCCGCGGTGAGCGTACTGAGTTCCTGCACACTGGAACCGCGCCGCACTCCGAGCAGATAGAAGGCGACGAGCACCGCGATCAGCAGCGCCACGGCCGGTGTGCCGAGGAAGGTGAGCACCTGCAGCAGTTGCGAATCCTTGTCCAGCCATTGGCTGCCGAAGGTCGCACCGAGGATGAGCACCAGCGGAATCGCGATAATGCCGCCGATGAGCCCGACCGCGGGCGGGCGAGTCTCGGTGCGTACGGCCTCCGGATCCGTTGCGGTGCCCGGACCTTCGCCCTTCGCCGCAGGCTCCGCCTCCGGCCGGACCAAGAACTCGGCGGGCACCTCGACCTGTACCCGCTTGCCGATGTAGGTGCCCCACACGATGCCTGCGGCGATGAAACCCGGTATGCCGCAAACGAATCCCA
The DNA here is from genome assembly GCF_035920345.1 of Nocardia vinacea. Taxonomy (NCBI): domain Bacteria; kingdom Bacillati; phylum Actinomycetota; class Actinomycetes; order Mycobacteriales; family Nocardiaceae; genus Nocardia; species Nocardia vinacea. The sequence goes on along the minus strand of NZ_CP109149.1, from coordinate 10,300,162 downwards.
TGATGATCAGCCACCCCAGGCTCACCCCGAGCAGACCACCCAGCGCCACCGGACCTGGATGCGGCGGCAGAAACGCGTGGGTCATGGACAGACCGGCCAGCATCGGCATCGCATACAGCACCAGCGATCGCCCACCGCGCTTGGCGGCCACATAGATCAGCGGTGCGAGCACGAAGATGCCGATATCGAAGAAGACCGGGATGCCGAAGATGAGCCCGAGCAGACCCATGGCGACCGGTGCGCCCTTCTCGCCGAAGATGCTCAGCAGCTTGCCGGTCAAAACGTCCGCCCCACCGGAACGTTCGAGAATCGCGCCGAGCACCGTGCCGAGGCCGATGATCACCGCGATATGCCCGAGGATGCCGCCGAAACCGGTCTCCAGCAGCGAATCACCGGGCTTGATCGCCGTACCGACAATCTTCGCCACCGGTAGTCCGGCGGCGAGCGCCAGCCCGAGCCCGGTGAGCAGCAGCGCGATGAACGGCTCCAGCTTGACCTTGATAATGGTGAACAGCAGTACGGCAATCGCGAGACCGCACAGCACCAGCAATCCGGGTGTGGTGGTGCGCAGCCAGTCGACAGTGGTGCCCATGTGGGTACCTCTCAATTCATGGATCGAACGAATAACGCCGCACGCGAGGCGATTTCGGACCATCGGCCCGCGGTGACGTCGGATGGGGCCACGACATCGGTACCCGCGGTCACGGCCACGGCTCCGTTGGCGAGGAATTCGGCGGCATTGCCCGCATTGACGCCCCCGGAGGGAATGAGCGCCACATCGGGGAAGGGACCGCGCAGGTCTTTCAAATAGCCGGGACCGAGCGCCCTGGCGGGGAAGATCTTCACCGCGGCGGCGCCGAGGTCGAGTGCGGTGAGCACCTCCGTGGGCGTGAAGGCGCCCATGACGACCGGAATGTCGCGTTCGGCCGCGACGGCCGCGACCTCCGCACGCACACCGGGCGTGACGAGGAATCGTGCACCGTTATCGATCGCGGCCTCGGCCTGGTCGGCATGCAGTACGGTTCCGACACCGACGACAGCATCGGGAGCCGTTGCGGCAATGCGCAGGTAATCGAGCACGCCAGGCGTTGTGAAGGTGAGCTCCAAGGTGCGAATCCCGGAGCGCGCCAACGCATCCGCGAGCGCCAATGGATCCGGAATCTCCGGGGCACGCACCACACTCAGCACGCGGTCGGCGCGCATGACTTCCAGAGCGCCGATGGCGTTCAATATGTCTCCTTCCGCGTGGGATCCATGCGCAGCGCACGTCCGGCGAGCTTGCCGGTGGGCGCACCGTTCTCGATGGCGAATTCGCCGTTGACCAGCACGTGCTGAATGCCGCGTGCCTGCTGCTTCGGGTTGTCGAAGGTCGCGGTATCCGTGATCGTCGACGGGTCGAACAGCACGAGATCGGCTGCGTACCCGGTGAATACGTGTCCACGGTCGCTCAGCCGCAGCCGCTCGGCCGGCCGACCGGTGAGGTGGTGCACACACTCCTCCAGCCCGAGCACACCGAGCTCGCGGACGTAATGGCCCAGATAGCGCGGGAAGGTGCCCCAGGCGCGCGGATGCGGCCGATCACCGACGAGCAGTGCGTCGCTGCCGCCCATATGCACCGGGTGCACCATGATCGCGCGCACATTCTCCTCGTGCCCGACGTGCTGCAGAATGGTGGTGGCCAACTGATCTCTGCGCAGCAGATCGAAGAACACCGCGACGGGTGCGCGATCGGTATCGGCCGCGATTTCCGCGATGGTCTTGCCGACGTACTCCCCCAGCTCCGCATTGGCGACACCGCTGATTTGAATGGTCTCCCATTCGACCGTGACGCCGTGGCAGCCGTCGGAACCATTCACGTTCACGTCCAACGTGATTCGCGCACACATCTCCGGATCATCGATGCGAGCCAATGCCGCATCCGGGCCACCGGACATCGCCCAGCTCGGCAGCAACGCCGAAAGTGTCGTGGAGCCGGGCAAGTATGGATAGGTGTCGAGGGTGATATCGCATCCCTCGGCCCGGGCGGCATCGATCAGCGCCAGGAATTCCGGTGCGCGCCCGCGGTTCACGCCGAAGTTCATGGTCGCGTGGGTGAGATGCAGTGCGCAGCCGGTGCTGCGAGCCAGGCCGATCATCTCGGCGTATGCCGCCAACGCACCCTTACCGTAGGAGCGCGTATGCGGTGCATAGAACCCGCCGTATTCGGCGACGATCTCGCACAACGCCGCCAATTCCCCTGTGTCCGCGTACATTCCGGGCGTATATGTAAGTCCGCTCGACATACCGACCGCACCCTCGCGCAGCCCCTGCGCGAGCAGCTCCCGCATCCGCCGGATCTCCGCCACGGTCGCAGGCCGCTGCTCGCTACCGACGACCAGGAGCCGCAGCGTGCCCTGCGGTACGAGATACGCGGCGTTCGGTGTTATGCCCTGATCGAGCCGGTCCAGATACTCCGCGACCGTGCGCCAGGAGAAGTCCAGATCGGTGGGATTGCCGTTCCATCCGGCGATCTGACGCCGCAGTACCGCCAGAGCGACGTCATCGATCGGTGCATACGAGAGCCCGTCCTGTCCGATGACCTCGGTGGTGACCCCCTGACTGATCTTCGGAAAATGGCCGGGTTCGGTGAGCAGATGCAGATCGGAGTGCGCGTGCATATCGATGAAGCCGGGGGCGAGCGCCGAACCAGGCGCGTCGATGAACCGGGCAGCCTCGGTGATCGTTCGCGGGTCGGCGATAGTGCTGATCCGTCCCCGATCGATGCCGACATCGGCGCGGAAGCGTGGCGCTCCCGTGCCGTCTATGACGTCGATATCGCGAAACACCAAGTCCGTCATGGCCGCTCGTCAGAAGAAGGTGTGGACGAGGTCGACAACACGTGGCCGTTCCGCATCGGCATCATCGATGACCGGGATCAACCGCCACTTGTCGAATGCGGTGCATGGATGCGACAGGCCGAGCCGCACCACGCTGCCGACCGGCAGATCACCGGCGGCGCCGCCCGGTAGCCGCAGGAAAGTGTGCTGATCATTCAGCGCACTGACATGTGCCGCCGGATTCAACGAACCTTCCGGTCCCGCAACGAATTGCGGGACCGGAAGCCCCTCATCGAATGGCAGATCACGCTTACCGGCGTCCAGCAGCGCGAGTTCTGCCTCGGGTCGCGAAACGGTCCGCGCCCAGCCGTGCATCGCCGAACGCAGCGGTCGTTCGCTGCGCGGCGCGGCCAGCGGCGAAATGCCCGCGTAGAAGCCGTCGTCGTGAATGATGTACGCACCGGAGCGCAGTACCACTGTGGTCGGAACACCTTGCTCATCGGCGAGTCCGGCCAGACATTCGACGACCAGATCCGGGAAGGCGCTGCCGCCGGCGGTGACGATCGCGCCTTCCGGATAGCGTCCGGCCGCGGCGAGTTCGCGGTGTAGGCGGGCGATTTCGTCCAGATAGTGCCGGACGGCGGAGATCCCGTCCGGGGTGCGATCGTGAGCGAGCGCACCCTCATAACCGCCGACTCCGGCCAGGGTCAGTCGCTCCGCGCGGCCAACGGCCTCCGCAATCTCATGCGCCTGTTCGACCGTGCGCGCGCCCGTACGCCCGTGCGGCCCACCGAGTTCGACGATCACCCGAATGCGCGCATCACCCGTCAGGTGCTGCTCCATCAGCGCGACGGTCTCGACACTGTCGACCCAGCAGAAGAATTCGAACTCCGGATCCCGCGCGGATTCTGCGGCGACCCAGCGCAATCCGACCGGATCGACGAGTGCATTGGCCAGCACGATCCGTCCGACTCCGAACGACCGGGCCACCTGCACCTGCCACACGGTGGCGAAGGTGATCCCCCAGCTCCCGGCGGCCAACTGCTGCGCCCACAGCTGCGGGGCCATGGTGGTCTTCCCGTGTGGCGCCAGGCGCACACCCGCGGACGCCGCCCAATCCGCCATTACCGCGACATTCGCCGCGACGGCCGCACGGTCGACGGTCAATACCGGGGTTTCGAACTCGTCGAGGTGCGGCGCGGAGTCCAGGAAGTCGCGAACCGTGCGGCCCCATGCCGCGGGTGGCAGACCCTTGTGCTCGGGCCCGAGCGTCCGATCCGCCAGTGCGGCAACGGCTTTCTCATCGATAGCCATGTCGCTCCTTCCCGCGGAATCGCGTCCGCCGAGTCATACCTCCGCTGCATTGCATAATTTGCAATGCTCGTTGCGCATTGTGTTTTGTGTGGTTATTCTGCACTGGATGGCCGATGGCCGCAAGGGCAGAAGGGAGATCGATGTGACGTGGCCTACTACGTCGCCCCGCCCGCGGGCGGTGACCATCGGTGAGGGGCTCGCCGTGCTGGTGGCACGTCCCGGTCCGCTGGAGGACTCGGAGAACTTCCAGCGAACCGCGGGCGGCGCCGAGGCGAATGTGGCCACCGTGCTCACTCAGCTCGATGTGGACGCCGCGTGGATTTCCCGGGTCGGCGATGACGGATTCGGCCGCTATCTCACCGGACACCTCGCGGCACGCGGAGTGGATGTGTCGGCGGTTGTCATCGATCCCAAACGCCCCACCGCCGTCTATGTGAAGGAGCGCGGCAGCGGCTCGGGCAAGGCGACCGATCTGGCCGATGGAGCCAGCCGCATGCTGTACTACCGCACCGGCTCCGCCGCCAGCGCACTGTCCACCGCCGATCTGGCGGCGGCGGCCGAACTACTCGAACGCACCGACCTCGTGCACTTCACCGGAATAACCACCGCGCTCTCGGAATCCGCGACCCGCCTCACGGAAACCCTTGTCGCACTTCCCCGCGGCAAGCTGGTCAGCTTCGATCTGAATTACCGTCCGGCGCTGTGGGCGGGGCGCGTCGAGCAGGCTGCCGAGGTGCTGGCTCGTCATGTGCGCGGCTGCGATGTGGTGTTCCTCGGCGCCGACGAGGCCGATGCGGTCTTCGGCACCGACGATGCCGACCGATTGCGGGCACTGTTCCCCGAGCCGGAACACCTGGTGGTCAAGAACAATGAGCATTCGGTCACCGGGTTCTCCGGAACCGAGCGCGTCGAAGTGCCCGCGCTGGAACTCGAGATCACCGAGCGAATCGGTGCCGGTGATGCCTTCGCGGGCGGTTATCTGGCCGCCCTGCTGCACGAACGCCCGCTGGAGCAGCGGTTGCGCTTCGGGCATCTATGCGCCGCCGCCGCGCTGACCGGCACCGGGGATGTCGCGGAACTGCCTTCACCCGGCGCGCTGGAAGCATTGGCGATGCTCGACGAGTCCGCCTGGGGACGTGTGCGTTACAGCAGAGATGTCGTAGCAGAGAATGTGGCGTCATGAGCGAGCGTAGCGAAGGCACAGCACCCATGGCGATGACGGAGCCGAGCGCCTGCGAGGCGCAGTCATGAGCCAGAGTTTGTTGCGCGCCTTGACCATCCTGCTGTCGCTCGGGCAGGATGCGCGCTCGCTCGATCAGCTGGCCGGTGAACTCGGCGTGCACAAGTCCACGGTGCTGCGCCTGCTGCAGACCATGGAATCGCAGCGCTTCGTCACCCATGACAGTCAGCACCAATACGTCCTCGGCTCCCGGCTTTTCGAACTCGCCAACCGCGCCTTGGAACAGCGTGACGTTCGCACCCTCGCCCGCCCGCACCTGAGCGCACTGAATACCACTACCGGACAGACGATTCACCTCGCCACCTACGAATCCGGTGACGCCATCTACATCGACAAATTCGACGCGATCCAGAGCGTGCGAATGTATTCCCGCATCGGCCGACCCGCCCCGCTGCACTGCACGGCGGTCGGGAAGGTGCTCGTCGCCGCACAGCCGCGCACGGAGTGGCGCGCGATCGCCGAGCGCCTCGACTACCGCAAGTTCACCGACCGCACTATCCGCACCCCGGAACACTATCTGGCGGAGCTGAAACTCGTTGCGACACAAGGCTATGCGGAAGATCACGAGGAACACGAGAGCTTTGTCAACTGCATCGGCGTCCCGGTGCGCAATGGCACCGGGACCGTGGTCGCCGCGGTCTCGATGTCGGTGCCGGACATGCTGCTCGACCACGACCAGGTGTTGGCGGAGCTGCCGCGGGTCCGTGCGGCGGCCGATGCCATCTCTGCCGAACTCGGCTGGACTCCCAGCCACACCGCGACGAAAGGCCAGTTATGAGTGGGAAGATCGCCATCCGCACCACCGACGCCCCCGCACCCGCGCACACCTTCTCCCAGGGAGTGCGCAAGGGCCCGTTCGTACAGGTCTCGGGCCAGGGTCCGGTCGACCCGGCGACAAATGCATACCTCTTCCCCGGCGACGTTGCCGCCCAAACGATTCGGACGCTGCAAAACGTCAAGGCGATCGTCGAGGCGAGCGGCGCCACCTTCGACGATGTGGTGATGCTGCGCGTCTATCTGACCAAGCGCGAAGACTTCGCCGTCATGAACAACGCCTACGGCGAGTTCGTCACCGCCAACACCACCGGCGATGTATTGCCGAGCCGCACAACGGTATTCACCGGCCTTCCGCGGGAGGAAATGCTGGTTGAGATCGATGCGGTCGCCATCGTGTCGGCGTAACTAGCCGGAGTTGCGCAGGGCGGTGGCGAGGCCGTTCATGGTCAGCAGGATGCCGCGTTTGACGAGTTCGGAATCGTCGCCCGCCCGCAGCCGGCGCAGCAACTCGACCTGCATTTGGTTCAGCGGCTCCAGGTACGGGAAGCGGTTATGGATCGATTCCGCCAGTGACGGGTTGTCGGCAAGCAGGTGATCATTGCCGGTGATCGCGGCGTGCATGCGGATGGTGCGGGCGTGCTCGTCGCGGATCATCCCGAATATGTGCTCGCGCAAGGCCACGTCGTCGACGAGCTCGGCGTACCTGGCCGCGATATCCAGGTCGCTCTTGGCCATGACCTGGGCCAGATTCGACAGCACCGTCCGGAAGAACGGCCAGCGGCGATAGAGGTCCGACAAAATCGCCAAGCGGTTGGGATCGCCGCCGACCCACTCCTCCAGCGCGGCACCGGTCCCGTACCAGCCCGGCAGCATGACGCGGGCCTGACTCCACGACATCACCCACGGAATGGCCCGCAGATCGCTGACCGAATTCGTCGGCTTACGGGACGCGGGGCGACTACCGATATTCAGATCGCCGACCTCGGCGACCGGCGTGGACTGCCGGAAATACTCGACGAATCCCGGTGTTTCGTGCACGAGCCGCGCATAGGCCGCACGGGCGCGTGCCGCCAGATCGTCCATGAGGTCATAGGACGGTTCGGCATCGGGGCCGAGCCCCTCCACATCGAGCAGCGTCGACTCCAGGGTGCCCGCGATCAACGACTCCAGATTACGATGCGCCGCACCGGATTCCGCATACTTGGCCGCAATCACCTCGCCCTGCTCGGTCAACCGCAGCGAACCCCGCACGGCGCCGACGGGCTGGGCGAGAATGGCGTCATAGCTGCGTCCGCCACCACGACCGACCGTGCCGCCGCGGCCGTGAAAGAGCCGCAAGCGAATTCCGGTCTTGCGCGCCACCTCGACCAGATCCAGCTCCGCCCGGTAGAGCGCCCAATTGGCGGCCAGATACCCACCGTCCTTATTGGAATCGGAGTATCCGAGCATTACCTCCTGCCGCATTCCCTTGGCGGCCACCAGCTCTCGATACACCGGGACGTCCAGTACCGCGGACAGGGTCGCCGCACCGGCGCCCAGATCCTCGATGGTCTCGAACAGCGGCACGATATTCACCGGGCAACTCGGCGGCCCATCCGGCTCACCGGGATCGAGCAGCCCGCCCTCCTTCAGCAGCAGCGCCGCCTCCAGCATGTCGCTGACCGAGGTACACATGCTGATGATGTAGTTCGGCACCGCCTCGACGCCGAAGGTGTCGACGACATCCCGTGCGGCACGGACGATATCGAGTTCCTTGGCCGCGAGTTCGCTGAGCCGCGCATGCGGGCCGAGCAGCGGACGGCGGGTTCGCAGCTCGGCGGCGAGCAGTTGCACCCGCTCCGGCTCGGCGAGACTCGCGTAGTCCTGATGTACACCCGCCCACGCCAGCAACTCGGCGACGACCTGTTCGTGCATCTCCGAGTTCTGCCGCATATCCAGGCTCTGCAGATGGAATCCGAATGTCTCGACGGCATATCGCAGTGCGGCCAACCGATCGTCGGCGAGCAGACCGTCCCCGCTGGCCCGCATCGAGACGTCCACGGCGTCCAGGTCGTCGAGTACCGCCTGCGGGGTCGCGTATGCCGGCGCACCCATATCCAGCCCGTCTGCGGGCAATTCGCCGAGCGCGGCAAGTGCCGACGCCGACAGACGCGACCGAATCCGGTGCAGCGCACGGCGATACGGCTCATCGGAATGCGTCGCGGGATCGGGGTAACCGGCCTCGGCCAGTGCGGCAACTTCCGGTGTCACCAGCACCAGCCGCGCCGATTGCGACAGCGACTTCTCCAGCTCCACCAGCTCGTGCAGATACCGTCCGAACGCCACCGCCGAAGCCTGCGATGCGGCCTGACGCACGACATCCGCTGTCACATAAGGGTTTCCGTCACGATCGCCGCCGATCCACGATCCGGGGCGCAGGATCGGCCGCGGCAGCAATTCCGCGCCCGGCCACCGGGAACGCAGCGCCGCTCGAACTTCCGCGTTGATTGCCGGGATAACGTCGAAGAGCGTGATGTCGTAGTAGCGCAGTCCGACCGCGATCTCGTCCTGAATCCGCAAGCGCTGCAATCGAATCAGCGCGGTGCGCCACAGCGAGAGCACTTGGCGGCGGATCCGCAGCTCCAGATCCGCACGCGGCCGCTCGGTCTCGGTATATCGCTGCCGCAAGCGCATCAATTCGGTGATGCGGGTCTGCACGTCGAATACGGTGCGGCGCCGGGTTTCCGTCGGATGCGCGGTGATCACCGGCGATACCAGGGCGTCGGCGAGCAGATCGGCGACCTCGGCGCCGTCCAGGGCCGCAGCGTCGAGCTTCCGGTAGGTCGCCGCCAGTGAGGAATCCTGCGGCGGCTCCCCCGCCGCCTCATGCGCAGCCCGCCGCCGATCGCGCTGGATATCCTCGGCCAGATTCGCCAGCAGCACGAAATACGTGAATGCGCGGATCAGTGGCAGCGCGACCGCGATCTCGACGCCGTCCAGTATCTCCGCCACCGCGCTGCGCTCGACCTCCTCGCGCCGCACCCGGAACGCCTCGATCCGCACCCGCTCGATCAGGTCGAAGACCTCGGGGCCCTCGTGATCGCGGATGGTGTCGCCGAGCACGCCGCCGAGGAACCGAATATCGTCCCGCAGCGGCCGGGTCGCCTCCGGTGCGGTGGGCGTCTCCGACAGTCGCTCGCCGGCGTTCGGCTCTGTCACGCCCGAGGGCGCGGGGTCGCTGATTCGCTCGATGCGCTCGCTCATGACTCGACACTACTGCGCCAAGATCAGACCTTCGCGGTGACGCCGAGCACGCCGACGTGCCTGGCCCGCACGCGGTATGCCCTGGTCATACGTCCCGACCTACCAGGCGCTCACCGCGCTCGAGCTGCTCATCGCGGTCCTGATCGGTCCGTCGCGATACTGACGCGGGCCAGCAGCGCAATCGGTCCACCACGATACTGACGCAGGCCAGCGGTGAATGCGGTTCTCGCCGATGCCGTGGCCGATCGCCGCCGGCTTCGGTGATCTCGCGAAAATCTGCGATCTCGGTGAATATCTCTCGCTGCGGCCGACACCAGGGCGTTCGTCCACCATGCCTTGCCCGGCGATGGTGGTCGCACCGGCTCCCTGACCAAGTTCGCTCGTTGCAAATCGGTCGTACCGGCCAGCGGCTGCGCATGTGTCACCACCACGACAAGATCTGCTCGGAGACCGACACGCTGAGCTGGACGGGCGAGCCGAGAATGTCCGGATGCGGGCTGGTCTCGAGCTCGTTCAGGACGAGTTGCTACGACGTCCGTGGAGTCACCACGTTGTCGACGGATTGCAGGTATCCGACACCACGTCCTGCTCGCGGTCGTCCGCGCGTGACCGGTCCGCCGCGTTCAGCGAGCAGTATCGCGGGTCGCGGCATCGGTGCGCTCACAACTCACGCAGCACCCGCGCCGGATTGCCCGCCGCGAACACCCGCGACGGCAGCTCCCGGGTGACGACGCTGCCCGCACCGACCACCGTGTCCTCCCCGATCGTGACGCCGGGGCACACGATGACCCCGCCGCCGAACCACACGTTGTTCCCGATCCGAATCGGCGCCGCCGACTCCAGGCGCTGCCTGCGCGCCGCGTGATCCGCCATCGGATGCAGCGCGGTCAGCAGCTGGCACCGCGGCCCGATCGACACATCGTCGCCGATCACGATCGGCGCACAGTCCAGCAGGATCGCGTCGTAGTTGAGGAAACTATTCGCGCCGATCTCGATGAGATAGCCGTAGTCGCATTGGAATCGGGGCATGATCCACGACCCCTCGCCCAGCTTGCCGAGCAACTGCCGCAGCACTGCATCGCGCCGCTCGGTTTCCTCCGGGCCGGTGCGGTTGAACTCATCGCACAACCGCTGGGCCCGGACGCGCTCGGTGACCAACTCCGGATCACTGTCCCGGTACAGTTCCCCGCGCAGCATCCGCTCCTTCTGCTCGCCCACGAGCGCCAGGCTACGGGCTCAGACGACCTCACGGGCATGCAGCCGCGGTGTGGAAAGGCGTTGCACGAGTACCTGTTCGAGCAGTGCGACGAGCACCTCCTTCACCGATTCCCGTTTTCGCGCATCGCATTCCAGGATCGGAATCCACTCGTCGAGCTCCAGTGCCTCACGGACCTCGTCGAGTTCGAAGTGCTCGCCCTGTTCGAATCGGTTGACCACCACCACGAATGGCGTGTTGTGCTCTTCGAAGTAGTCCAGCACCGGATAGCAGTCCTCGACTCGGCCGGTGTCCACCACGATCACCGCACCGAGTGCGCCGTCGACCAGATCGTCCCACAGGAAGACGAAGCGGTCCTGGCCGGGAGTGCCGAACAGGTAGAGGACGAGCGAGTTGTCGAGGGTGATGCGGCCGAAGTCGAGGGCGACGGTGGTCTGGGTCTTATCCGCGCGCCGGCCCGGATCGTCGACGCCGATGGCGACCTCGGTCATCGACGCCTCGGTCACCAGCGGTTCGATTTCGGAGATCGCACCTATGAATGTTGTTTTGCCGACACCGAATCCACCGCTGATCACGATCTTGACCGAGGCGGGCATGGACGGCTCGACCGGTGGTGTCCGATATTCAGAGTGCCCGTACAAGGTCCCTGATCCTCTCGATGGCTGCGGTGGAAAGTTCGGGGGCGTCCCGAACCGAAACATGCCCGGCGGCCGCGAGATCGCTGACGATCACCTTCGCGACGCCCACCGGAACGTGCAGCGCCGTCCCGATTTCGGCGATGGAATGCGGCTGCTGGCACAGCCTTACGACGGTGCGCTGTTCGAAGTGCAGCGGTGCGGACAGCGCGGCAGGGGTTGCCAGTACCAGTGTTTCGATGCGCAGCCCATCGATCAGCGGCGTCGTGCGCCCCGCCGTGACGACGAAGGGGCGCACGAATCGATCATCCGTGGGCCGCACATCCGGACTATCCCTCGGTGGCCGGTTGGCTCCGAGCCAACCGAAGGATTGGTTCACCGGGATCATCCGCGGGTCCGGCAACCGCGGCCGGTATGGATCTCTCATCTGCGCAACGACTCTCGCAATTCCGAGACGAGCGCCGGGTCGAGCAGCGCACCGGCGCGTTCGGCCAGCACCGCCATCTCGTAGCCGACCAGACCGACATCGCAACCACCGTCGGCGATGACGCCGAGGCAACTGCCGTCACCGAGTGCGGAGACCAGCAGGAAGCCGCGCTTCATCTCGATCATGATCAGCTTGAGACCGTCGAATGCGTAACTGCGCGAAGCACTTCGGGCCAGGCTGGACAGACCGGAGACCATAGCGGCGAGTCGATCCGCACCGGTGCGGTCCAGCCCCTCGGACATGGCGATGAGCAGGCCGTCGGAGGAGACGGCGACGGTGTCGCGAACGCCGTCGGTATTGCGCACGAAGTTGGCCAGCATCCAGTTAAAGGTGTGCGGGTCCGCGGTCTGTATGTGGGTGGTCATCTAATCTCCTCTGCGATGGTGGGTGAAACCGAGGATTGCGCCAAATCCGTGGCGTGCGGGATGTTTTCGGATGCGCCAGCGTTCTCGGATGTTTTCGGCGGCGTTGCGCTCGGAGCGCCGCGCTCGTGTCCGGCCCGGAACGCCGAGAGCATGCTGCGGGTTTCGGCCGGTGTGCGTTCCACGACCGGAGCGCTGGGTGGGTCCTGAGTGAGAGCCCTTGGTGCGCTGTCGCTTCCGTTGGCGGCTGTGCGTGCTCGCTTGTTGCGCTTGACCAATCCGTTCTTCGTTCGCTGCACACCGATAGGTGCGGAATCAGATTCCGTTGCGGCTGTTGCTGTTTCAGGTATCTGCCACAACGAACCGCCCACCGCAGACGGGACAGCGGGCTGCGGCCCCTCGGTCGCGGGTACGGCGTCGGTTGAGCGATCGCTCCCTGATCCGCTGACGGCGGACAAGCCCGTCAGGAAACCGTTGACACCATTGCTCCCAGTGCCATTCCCCCTTGGCAGGCCCGTCAGCGATCCGTTGGCAGCTGGCAAGCCGGTCAGAGATTCGCTGGCACCATCGCTACCAGTTCCATCAGCCCTTGGCACACCCGTCAGCGATCCGTTGGCTCCGGACGCAGCCCTGTCGCCGGTCGGGATGCCCCCAGGCGCAGCCCAATCACCCGTCGGGTCCGCCTCGGAAGCAGCCCGATCGCCCCTTGACACGGCTCCATCGACGCCGGCCCCGGTGGATCCGACACCGTCGCCGGAATCGTCCGGCGTGGAATGGAAGTGGGCGAACGGCGCGGGTGCCGATGTCGGCGATGCGAATCCCGGTCGGGAATGCGCGGGTCCGGACCTCGATTGCCGAGGTCCGACGCCGTCGGGTTCGGACCCGCCGGTCATTCGCACATCATGCGTCGGCGCGCCAGGTATCGAGACACCGTCGCCCTGCGCACCATTAGCCCCGGCACCATCGACCCGGGCACTACTAACTCGGGCACCGTCGATTGGAGCGCCATCACCCTGCGCACCACTAGCTCCGGCACCATCGACCCGGGCACTACTTACCCAGGCACCGTCCACTGGAGCACCATCACCCTGCGCACCATCAGCTCCGGCACCATTGACCCGGGCAGTGCTGACCCAGGCACCGTCGACTGGGGCACCATTGACCGGAGCACCATTGACCGGAGCACTGTGCCTCGGCGTGCCGAGCACCGCTCTCGCCGAAACGGCTTCATCCGCAAGGGATCCCCCCGAGGCGTCGGCAAACCCCACCGCCGACTCGACATACCCCTGCGCACCAGCAGGCACCGAAGCCGCTTCACCCCGGTTCCCGGCCGCAGGTGCCCGCCGAGCATTCTCATTCGCAAGGGAGACCGCCGGGGAACCGACCAACCTTGCCGCCGCCGAGTCGCTGCGCCCGTGCGCACCGGGCACCGCGCCAGCAGGCCCCGCAGCCGCCGCACCTCGCTGTCCAGCCGCAGCAAGTGCGCGCCGATCCTTCTCTCCCGCAATGATTCCCACGGGCAGCAGTAGCCGCGCGACGATCCCGCTGACCGGCGAGACATTCAACTCGACATCGATCCCGAGCCGCCGCGCCAACCGGCCGACCACGTAATGCCCCAGATATCGCGTCGGCGCGACAACGAAATCGGTCTGGCCGCGCAGCCGGGCATTCGCCTCGTCCAATTGCTCCGCCGGCATGCCGACACCGTGATCCACCACCGCGAGCAGATATCCGGCCGGCAGCTTGCGCCCGTAGATCTCCACCTCCATATCCGGTGGGGAGAAGGCCAATCCGTTCTCGATCAGCTCGGCCAGCATATGCGCGAGGTCGCTGACCACCGCGCCGGTGATCGCGATATCGTCCACCCGGCGCAGCACCACCCGCCGATAGTCGTCGACCTCCGACAACCCGGCACGAATCACATCGGTGAGCGCGATCGGCTCGGCCCAGCGCCGCGGGCTTGCCGCCCCCACCAGCACCAGCAGACTTTCGGCATTGCGCCGCATGCGAGTGGCGAGGTGATCGAGCTCGAACAGATTGGACAGCGCCTTGGGGTCGAGTTCCTCGCGTTCGAATTCACTGATCAGGCCGAGCTGGCGGCGCACCAGATTCTGGTTGCGCCGCGCCAGATTCGCCATCGATTCGGTGGTATTGCGACGGACCAGCGCCTGCGCCGAAGCCAATTCGAAGGCGGTGGTCTGCACACCGTCCAATGCCCCTGCCACGGCGGCGATTTCGACACTCGCGCCGCGCGGCGTCCGCACCGGCGCGGGCGGATCCGGTTGCGCGTCATCGGATGCCTGCCAGGCCGCGATCACCTCGGGCAGCCGGTGATTGGCGACATCATCGGCCTCTGCCGCCAGCGCGGCGAGCGGACGTACGATGGCACGCACACTGGCGAAGACCAATGCCATCTCGGCGGCGATGGCGATCAGCGCCGCGAGCAGGAAGCCGCCGAGCGTCAGGAACGCATCCCTGCGCAGCGCCTCCGCACGCCGCTGCACATCGTCACCGACTGCCTGCTGCACCTTGCGCTGCTCATCGATGACCGCCGTCATCTGCGCCCACCAGGTGCTCGGATCCACCGAACGCACCAGCGGACCGGTGCTCGATGCGATCGCGATTCGCTCCGATTCGCCTGCCCTGACGGCATTCTCACTCCGCAGCGCCGCATCGAGCTGGGCCTGCTGTGCCGCGGTCGCGTCGCGCGTGAAGGCGGTCAGTCCGGCCATCTTGGCGGCGCGGATATCGAGGAACTCGACGTACTCGCCATTGCGGAATTCATCGGCCGCGAAGACGCCGTTGAGGAATCCGCGCTCCTTGGCCGTCTGCTCCTTGGCCTCCCCGAGTGCATACAGCGCCTCTAGGCCGTGCCGAACCTCGGCGTCGCGCGCCTGATCGAGCCCGAGCGTCAGACGATTCAGCGCGGAGATGCCGTCGGTATAGAACTGAAAGGCCGCCTGCCTGCTGGTGCGGTGGGCGTCGATCTGCGTGCGGGTCGCGTCGAGCGCGTCGAACTGTCCGAGCGCCGAGCGCACCTGGGCCGCGCCGGGCGCATTGCCGGCCGCCGCCGCCTCGAGTGCGCGCATGGCCCGATCGGTCTCGACCCGCTGATCAGACACGGTCTGAACTAAGCGGGTATCGCCGCCGAGCAGGCCATTGCTGAGCCCGCGTTCGCGCTGCGCCTCCTGCACCAGATCTTGTACGGCCAGCGCGAGCGAGACCGCGTGCACAGTGTCACCGCTCTCACGGAACGCCTTGACCTCCCGGGCGACTGTCACGCCGAGCAGTCCCAGCACCAAAACCAATGAGACGACGAGGATTCGGGCCAACTGTCCCCGAATCGTGCGCGGTCGCACTATTCTGTTCCCGGCAACCTGGCGTTCACTTCCGGGATCGGCAGTCATATCCGGTGTGCCACCGGATTTTTCCGACCTTTTACGTAAACGCACCACCCTGCTCCTCCGACGGCCAAGCCGTGACCGCTCCACCCCGAGCGCACGGAAAGTCACGCAGCAGCCTGCTCCAGGCGTATGGCACTGTCAATGCGAAAACCGGACAAAACAGACATCGGACGCATTTGTATACACGCTGGTAATCCAGCGTTTCCGCGGTATCGATCCGCTCACAACGGGCCGCTGCCCAGTGTGACGTGACACCCGTCGCAATCGGGTTCGCCGAGGAATCGGTGTGCGTGATTCTGCACTGAATCTTCAGAGCACGCCTCCCTTGCGCCCACCAATGCCGGGGATACCGTTTGATATGGTCAAGATCTCCGGATAGTCGCAGGTCGAGAGGGTGGGGATGGCGCACCGATTGAAGTTGATGCTGCTCGCGGCGGCTGTCCTGCCAGGGTTGGTCGCGTGTGGGAGTTCGACGAGCGGAAGTCCGACTGCGAGCAGTGAGACGAGTGCGGCGCAGGTCAAGCTGTTCGATCCGTGCACGCAGATCCCCGATAGCGCGCTCACGGCTGCAGGCGTAGACCCGGCGACCAAGGAAAGCGGGATCGCGGGAGTTCACCAGTCGGGTTGGGAAATCTGCAACTGGAAAGGGACGAAGTACTACGTCACCGTCTTCTCGACCGGGCGCACCGTCGCGGAGTTCGAACACAAGGAAGGCAACGTCGACTTCCAGGATGTCACTGTCGCTGGTCGCAAGGGCAGGCAGTTCAAAGTCGCCGGCGCTTCCAAGGACCTGGGCTGCGATGTCCTCTTTCCAGCGGCTCAGGGGGTCCTCCAGCTTCGGGTCCTGAACAAAGCATCCTTGGACAACCCTGAGGACCCGTGCGTGGAGCTCTACCGGGTCGGTGACTCGATCGTTCCGGTCCTACCGCAGTAATTCGAGGGGGTTGCACCATGAGTGAAACCGAACTGGCGCAGTGGACACGTTTCGCCGCGCAGGCGCGGTCTGGAGAGCTCTATCTGGATAGCGAAGAGGCGGCCAGGCAGTGTATGGCCGCATGCGACCAACGTCTGGAAGACCTCAACGACATGCTCAATTTGTCGGTAAACGCCCAGAATGTTTCCGGCTTCGGCGCTTTCCACATGTCCGACGATCTGGTCAAGATGTTCAAGGGACAGGCCAGCGGTGAAAACAACTCGATCGATGCCATCATCCGTGAGCACATCGAGGTCATCAAAGATATGGGTGAGATCATGGCTCTATCGATCAAACGCATTACCGGCCAAGACGTCACCAACTCCATCCACTTCAACACCAACACCGGATCAGCGAGCAGCTAAACCCCCCAATGCCGCCGCTCTCGTCACCAATCAAATAGTCCCCTCCGAATGTTCCTGGGGCGTAATCACTTCCGCCCAATACTCATGCCGCACCACATCCCACAACCGGGACAGGTTCGGGTATTTCTCACGCATATCGGCCAGGTCGGGCGCAGCCGCCGCTCCATCGACATTCAGCAATGGCCCCACACTATCGATAAGGCTGCGCACGAGCATAATTCGGATGCGCCAGTGGTCGATCTCCCAGATGGCCACCCACCCGTCGACCTCGGTGCGACGCTCACGCATATCCGGCCCCCGTAGTGAGTCAATTCCTATGGTTGGCATTGCCATTCGAGTCGGGCACCGGCAGCGCCAGCTCCGACAACCTGTCCAGCACCTCCCGCAGCGTTCGCAACGGCGGGCCGTCGCACACCGGCGGTTGCGCGTCCAGTGGTGGAAAGTCGATGCCGCGCGCCGCGGCACGCTCGCGCGGCGTCGATGTCTGCGGCGCGAGATGCCCCGCGGCCACCAGCGTGTAGTACGCCGCCGATTTCCAGACACACAGATCGACCCGGCAGACCCGGTGCTGTCGCATCAGCTCATGCGCCAGTCGCACATCAGCATGCCCGCAGACCCGTGGCGGGGTGAGTACCGCGTAGTCGTTCACGCGGCCCCCGTCTCGGCCGCTCCCGGACCTGCCACGCGCGCCCATGTCGTTGCGGGACACACGGTTTCGAGGTCGAAGTCCTCACACACCCGCGCGGGCTGATTGTCCACGTGGTCCAGGTCGTAGACCACGATCGCGGCCACACCCAAGCCCGCCGCGATGCCGAGCGCGTAGCCGATCGCATCGTCGGCGTCCTGCGGCGGCCGGATGGTGTACACGTAGTGGTAGCCCAGCGCGCAGGCATGCCGCTGCACGGCGGTCGCGTGCCGAGGCGCTTGCAGTCCGGATACGTCGCCGCGGACGAACCCCACGGCCTTCGGCTGCTCCCGCGCGAGGTCGGCCCCACCCGCTTCGGCGCTCGTGGGCCGGATCGCGGTCGTCCTCGAATCAGGGGGCACCGTATTGAGATCGATTGCTGTCAGGCCGGGCACTGGATACCTCCGAAAGATATTGTGACGGTGGCGATTTTGGAACGTCAGACGGTCGGACGCGGCGTCGCCAATTCGCCACCGCGAGGGGTGGCGGAGCGGAGGCGAATAGTTGGTCGACCCGACCGTCTGGCGCATGGCTAGTAAAACACCAAACGGGTACGGTGGGAGCACTCCAATTCGATTCAGCCCGAATCGAATTCGCTCCAAACAGGCTGACTATTCCATCTAGCTTGACATGACTGTGAGTAACGCTAACGAAAGGGTGGGTGGCATTACTTTGACGACCGAATCGAACAACACAACTCTGCCGCGTCGTGTGCTCGGACGACGCCTCCGGGAGCTGCGGGAGAAGCGAAGCCTGAGCCGTACACGCGCTGCTCAGGCGTGCGAGATGGGCTCACAAACACTGTGGCGCTTGGAATCTGGGCGTAGCAGCGAAGTCAAGAAGATGGTGATCAATGCTCTGTGCGACTTTTATCGAGCGAGTGACGACGAGCGTCACGAACTTCTGTGGCTCGCCCAGGAGTCCCGGAAAGATGGTTGGTGGCAGTCTTATGTCGGGGCGATGATCCCGGATATCCAGATGTTCCTCGGGCTCGAGCAGTCAGCCAGTCGTATTATTTCGTGGCAATCGACACTACTGCCCGGCTTGCTGCAGACACCCGGCTATCGGAGGGCCATCTGGGCAGCGCAGGGTCAACCTGTGGATATCGAAGGTGACGTTGATCTGATCACGAAGCGGCAGGGCCGACTTGACAATTCGGAGGGGTTCACGTTTGAAGCGCTGCTGAGCGAATCCGTGTTGCGCCATCGCATTGGCAGTGCCGACGTCATGGCCGATCAGTTGAATCATCTCATCGAGGTCGGCAAACTGCCGAACGTGTCGATTCGGGCCGTCCGGTTCAATGCTCCAAACCACTTGGGACTGACAACGAAGGACTTCGTATACATGGAGTTTCCTAATCATCTGAACCCAGCGCTGAGCGAGCCGCCTGTTGTCTACGTGGAGGGCTTCACGGGTGTCCTGTACTTGGACAAGGCCAGCGAGATCGAGCAGTATCAGGCAGCGTGTGAGGACATACAGCGAGTAGCGTTGGATCCAGACGACACTCGACGCCTCATCCAGGCAATAGCGAAGGAGCACACGGCGTGAACATCGACCTGTCCGGTGCCAAGTGGTTCAAGAGCAGCCGCAGCAGCAGCGGTAGGGACTGTGTCGAAGTCGCGCACCTCCAAAGGGGCATGGTCGGAATGCGGGACTCGAAGAACCCGACGGGCCCGTCGCTCGTCTTCACTCCTTCGGAGTGGGATGCCTTTACCGCTGGCCTCCAGAACGGCGAGTTCAACTGGCCCGCATAGCGTCCGACTGTCGTTAGGAGTAGCGGCATGAACATCGACTTGTCCGAGGCGAAGTGGTTCAAGAGCAGCCGCAGCACGAGCGGTTCGGATTGCGTCGAGGTTGCGCACCTCGAGGACAGCATGGTGGGAGTGCGTGACTCGAAGAACCCGACCGGCCCAGCGCTCGTCTTCACTCCTTCGGAATGGGATGCCTTTACCGCTGCCCTCCAGAACGGCGAGTTCAACCGGCCCTACTAGACGAGTAAGTCCTAATGCTGGGTAGTGCGTGTAGTGCGGTGCCCAGTGTTGTTGGCTTAATGGAGACGTTGTAGTCGTTGCCCGGTCCGATAGAGTTCGATCAGCAAGGGCCGCAAGGTTTCCCCGGCGGGTGTGAGTTCGTACCGGGTGCGTATCGGGAATCCGGCCAGCCGGTCCTGCCTGATCAGCCCGCTGTCGCGCAGGCTGTGGAGGCGGTCGGTGAGTACTTTCGGGCTGATCTCCGGTAGCCGCTCGGCCAGCTCACTAAACGAGCTCGGGCCGTGCATGAGTTCCCGCAGCACCAGGGTTGTCCAGCGGCCGGAGACGGCCGACAGCGCCACCTCGACCGGGCAGGTGGTGTCCGGGCGCTGGGTCCGACCAGATTCGGTCGGCACCAATTCGGTATCCCACCTGTGGGTTTCCGTTTGGTGAGCCACGTTCGCGCACGCTTGGCTGGTGGCATGAGTTTCGAAACCGACACCGTCCATCCGTCCACTGTCGCTCTCACTGGCGACGCCCGGCAACACCCGATGGTTTTCGCAGCGGCATTCAACTCCGGGTCGGCGGCGGCGGTCGCCGAGGTCTATGAGGCGCGGGCCGTGTTCGTGCCGCAACCCGGCGCACCCACGACCGGAGCCGAACTGGCATCCGCAACAGCGGATTTTCTGGCGCTTGGCCTGCCTATCACCCTCACACCGCGCCATACCTACGTCGCCGACGACATCGCGCTGCTGATTGTCGACTGGGTCATCGACGGCACCGGGCCCGACGGCGAGCCCGTTCACATCGAAGGCACCGCCACCGACGTCGCGCGGCGGGGTGCCGATGGCCTCTGGCGCTACATCATCGACAACCCGTTCGGCGTGGTGGCTTAGCCGGACGGGTTGTGTTCGACGACTCGGCGATGCTTGGACGTGGGCGGAGGGCATCTAAGACCATTGCGTGACGAACGATCTGGACGCCCTTCTGACCGCACTGTATGTGAAGATCGATGACGAGTTGCCCGGTTCCCGCTGGACGGGTCGGCCGCCGGTGCTGACTGATTCGGAGCTGGTGTGCTTGGCGGTGGCCCAGTCTCTGCCGGGATTCACTTCCGAGGCGCAATGCTGCGGTATGCGCGTAAGCATCTGATCGGCATGTTTCCGTACCTGCCGCAGCAGTCCGGCTACAACAAGCGGCTGCGGGCTGCGTTGGGGCTGGTCAAGCGGGTCATCCGGATGCTGGCCCGCTCCAGCGACTACTGGCTGGACGACTGCTGGATCGTGGACTAGACCCCAGTGCCGTGCGGCATGTCCCGCCCGACTGTCGCGCGTTCGGAGCTGGCCGGGTGGGCCGGCTACGGCTACTGCGCTTCCCATTCACGGTTCTACTGGGGGCTGAAGCTGTATCTGGTGTGCACTCCGGTGGGGATGCCGATCCTCTGGGCGCTCGCCGACCCGAAACTCGGTGAACGCGAGGTCCTTTCGGCCATGCTCGAGGTCGACGCCGCCGTCGCTGCCGAACACGAGGGCATCCTGCTGATCTGCGACAAGGGTTTCGCCAGCCGCGAGTTCGAAACGCTGCTCGGGGAATATGGGGTCACCATGCTGCGCCCGTCGCGCAAGGACGAGAAAGCCCGCTACGGTGAGCCGCTACTGAAGAAGGTGCGGCAGCTGATCGAATCGGTCAACGACCCTCTCAAGGGCCAGCTCGACCTCGAAGACCACGGCGGACGCTCCTGTGAGGGTGTGGCGATCCGGGTCGCTCAGCGCGTGCTCGCGATGGCCGCCGCGATCTGGCACAACCACATCACCAGCGCGCCGATCACCCGGTCACTGATTGCCTACGATCATTGACCGGACTTCGGACTTACTCGTCTAGCGGCGCCCCTCTGATGTAGGGTCTCGCGGCGCGCTTCGTAATCTCACATTCGATTTCGTGTCGACTTCGTTTACGAAGCCTTCGTGAGACTGTATCGCTGAAACCGCCCTCGTTTGCTCGGCTGGCGTGGCAGGCTGTCGCTCCATGTCCGACGTTTCGATGAGGCGGCGGTGGGATGAGTGAGGCTGCGGCCGTAGTGCCCGAGGTTTCGGTGCGTCGCCAGGGCGGTGATCGGGTGGATCGGATCCCGTGGTCTCGTGTGACCGGTGATCAGGTCTCCGAGGCCGCGTTGTGAGGCAATCGAATGCCGCAGGTCACAGCATCGGCTGACGAAGTCAGCAGCGAGACCCTACAGCCCCGCACCTCGTTTGATTGCCGAGGTGCGGGGCTTTCTGCTACGGCTGCTCGGCCTCGGCGAATCGGAGGTCCCCGAGACTGCTGGCCAGGCCTGATCATGTTGTGACTCGATCGCCCCGAAAGTATTGGCTTTACGACTGACGAATCGTCGGGTCTACTGGATATGTGGTGGGAGGATTCATCTGTATCGCGTTCGTTGCACTGGTTTTGGGGTTGGTGGTGTTCGCGCTGTTCCGGGAGGCGAGTAAACCTGCGCCTCGGCGACGAGGCCAGTGGGGAGCAGGCGGCAGTGACGGCAGCGGTGGCGGCTCGAGTTGCGGAGGGGGTTTCGGCTGTGGTGGTGGTGGCGGTGGCGGTGGCGGTGACTGATCGCGGCAGCAGCTAGCCGCTAACGCCGATCAACCATGCAGCACAAACGCCACCAGAAGGCCCGCTGCCGTGGCCCATCCCGACCCACCAGCCGCCCTCGCGGTATGCCTCCGGCGTCGAGGACCTCCCCGTCAGCGCCCAGGTCCTCAGAAGCCGAATCCAGGAACTCGAATACGACCTGGGCGGCAGCCTGCTCAACCGCGCCTGCTCCCGACGACCCATGACCCTCACCCCACTCGGCCAAGCCGTCCTCGACGCCCACCAGACCATGCAGAGGAAATGAAGCACCTCGTGAGACAACCTGACGGCGAAACCGTTGTGAGACAATCGAATGCCGCAGGTCACCTCATCGGCTGACGAAGTCAGCGGCGAGACCCTACATTTGAAATACGGTTCAGCAGCCTCGGTCCGGCACTACGGATGTAGGGGTCTCAAAAGTCGTGACGGAATCTCAGAATGTTTGGCGGTGATGTGGCGGATCCGCCGCGATTTTGAGATTCCGCTCCCTCCCGCTCGCGGGGTTGGCAGATGATTTCGCCAGTTGCGGTCCGCGGAGCCGAACTCCGGCGAGCCGGTCGGCGAAATCAGCTCCCGGCCGTCTGACCGGACGGCGGTCAACCGCTTGCGCGGCCCAGAGCCGGCCTGGTCCGCTACAGCTCAATCCCGACGTTGACGAGTTCGACTCGGTCGAGGTGGACGACGCCGTCGACCGGATTCCAGGCAGCGAGGTTGGTCGAGCCGTTGGTTTCGTTGCGGAGTTCACCAGCGGTGATCCGACCCTCGTACACGATTCGGAGCCCGTGGAGCGTCCGTTTCATCCCCTCAGTACGAGGCCGCCCCGCATCGGAATTTCATCTGAAGTAATGCCACGACATTGAGACGGATCGCAGTGGCCTACCTGGCCATGATCGCGGTCGGCATAAGCGTCGAGAACTTCCTGCCGCCTGGGCGACCCGCCGATGCTCGACTCGGCTCGCTACCTCGAGATCGCTGTGGCCGTCAACGCTCTCATCGGCATGCTGACCGCGCCTGCCGCCCCGGGACCCAGCACGAGACCGCCGCCACCTCTGCGATACCGACCGGCCGGTCTTTTAAAAACCGGCTCAGGATGGATGATCTTCGCCGAGGATGGACGGCATGGATCGGTGCAAACAAGGAGCAGCGCGATGAGGCACGTTGGTATCTTGGCGCACAGTATCGAAGGCGCGTCGCTGTGCTTGCGGACGCTGGCGCAGGAGGGTGCCCGCGATCTCGGAAGGCACGAGCACGCCGATGTGACCCTGGATTGCATCGCAATGGGCCGCAGCATGCCCGCGTGGGAGGCCGGTGATCACGGCACGATCAGAAAGACCTTGGCCACCAGCGTCGATCGCCTCGCCAACGCCGGCGCCGAATTCTTCGTCTGCCCCGACAACACCGCGCATATGGCGCTGGAGTGCCGCGGCGAAGACCTGGCTCTGCCGGGTCTGCACATCGCCGAAATCGTCGCGGAAAAGGCGGCCGCGGAAGGTTATCGGCGGGTGGGCGTGCTGGGTACCAAGTACACGATGACCGGCCCGATCTACCCGCGCGTCCTGGCGGCCAAGGGAATTGACGCCGAAATCCCGGACTCCGACGAGCGCCGCCTGATCGACGACATCATCTTCACCGAACTGTGCGAAGGAGTGTTCACGGCCACATCCCGGCAGCGCTACCTGGATATCATCAACCGCCTGCACAGTCTGGGCTGTGACGCCGTCGCCCTGGTTTGTACCGAGATCCCGCTGTTGGTGATGCCGGACGTATCCCCTTTGCCCACACTGGATTCCACTCGCCTGCTCGCTGCGGCCGCCCACCAGGTCGCCATCGGGGCGCGCCCGCTTCCGACCTGGTATGGCGGCGCCATCGACTGAGGTCCTTGTCCGCCAACAATTTCGGCACGCCATGACACCCGCGGCAGGTCCTTCCATGCCACGACCATCGCTGGATTCGGGTGGTGCTCATCGGTTTCCTCGGTGCGCCATCAACCGAACCCCGCCGCCCAACGCGGACATCACGAAGAAGATGCCATCAGACTGAGACAAGCACCGCTCGCCACTACATGAGACAAACCCGAAACATCCAGGTCAGCCAGCCTACAGATGCCAAGATTTTTGAGACCTTACAACGGACTGAGGCTGCATCGGTAGCAGGCGTCGGAACAACAGACGAATCCGGTTGCAGCACAAGCTACTTACGTTGCCGCCCGATCGGAGAACACAGCGCTGTCCGAGTGGCTACCCATCGATGCCGCAGTCTGCGACCGACTCGCTCACCAACGGTGGG
This sequence comes from Nocardia vinacea, assembly GCF_035920345.1. Lineage (NCBI taxonomy): Bacteria > Bacillati > Actinomycetota > Actinomycetes > Mycobacteriales > Nocardiaceae > Nocardia > Nocardia vinacea. Next base: position 10,275,764 of record NZ_CP109149.1, on the reverse strand, counting down.
AATCCGACGCCACCAGTTACATGACGTTTCATGACATTGTCGACGCGAAAATTCACGGCCTCCGATGGGGGCCAACCCGTCGATGAGGTTGCACATGGATTTGCGCGTGTCGGTATTGCGAGAACGCCGGGGCTACCGGCGGATGGCGTCTGTCGCCGCGGCCGTAGCGGTCGCGATCGTGCCGCTGTTCGTTGTCGCGCCGGAGGCGAACGCGGATGCCACCGTCGAGCGAATCGATCGCACCTCGCCGCAGCAATGGCAGATGTACGTCCACTCCCCCGCCATGAAGCGGACCATTCACCTCGATGTGCTGGTGCCCGCGAACCAGTCGGCATCCCGGCCGACTTTGCTGCTGCTGGACGGAAACGGTGCGTCGGAATCTCAGCCGGCGAGCACCTGGACGCTGCGCGGCGGCGCCAAGGAGTTCTTCGCCGACAAACCGGTCAATGTGGTGATGCCGGTAGGCGGCGGCGGAACCTACTACACCGACTGGTTGCAGGACGATCCCAAAATCGGACACCAGAAGTGGGAAACCTTCCTTACCTCGGAACTGCCGCCGCTGATCGACCGTGAACTGAAAGGCAACGGGGTCTACGCCGTCGGCGGACTTTCGATGGGAGCGGGAGCGGCGGCCATCCTCGCTGTGCGGCACCCCGACATGTTCCGAGCCCTGGCAGCCTTCAGCGGTTGCTACTCCACCGACGGTGTCGGACAGCTCTCGGTGCGCCCCGTTGTCGAATCAAAGGGTGGGGACCCCGACAATATGTGGGGCAAAGCGGGCAACCCGGAGTGGGCAGCGCACGATCCGAGCAAACACCTCGACGCGCTGCGCGGCAAACCGGTCCACCTGTACGTGGGTACCGGCGTGCCCGGCCCCGACGACGCCCCGTTCGACGATCGCTGGTCGTGGCCCAACGACCCGCTCCGGGCGAACGAGATCGAACAGGTATCGCACGACTGCACCCTCGCCCTCTCGCCCGCCATGAAACTCTTCGGCGCCGACCTTTCCATCGACTACGCCGCCGTCGGCGTCCACTCGTGGCCGTACTGGAAGACCGCACTGCCCAAATCCTGGCCGGCCCTGAAAGCAGGCCTCGGCGTATAAAAGCGCATCCGAGAGACCCGGTGCGCGACATCGCTGGTCGGCGGTCGCGCACCGTTTCGCGCCGCAATCCGCCGGTCAATCCGATGCGCGACATCACGTACTCAGCTGCCACGCACGGTTTCGCGCCGCGCCTCGATCGGCCAGGCAATTCTGTCCGGGCGCGACATCACCTTCTCGGCTGCCACACACCTCCTGCAGGCCGCGTCCTGGTCAGCCAGGCAAATCCGAGCGCGATACCGCGTACTCGGCTGCCACACACCGTTTCGCGCCAAGCCGCGGTCAGCCGGGCAATCCGATGCGCAACATCGCGCACTCAGCTGCCACACACCTTCTGCGGGCCGCGCCGCAACCAGCCGGGCAATTCCTGGCGCGGCATCGCGTGGTCGGCTGCCGCGCACATTCTGCGCACCGCACCGTGATCGGCCAAGCAATTCCGAGCACATCGCGTGGTCGGCTGCCACACACCTTCTGCGGGCCGCGCCGCAATCGGCCAGGCAAATCCGGGCGCGACATCGCCTTCTCGGCTGCCACGCACCTCCTGCAGGCCGCACCCTGGTCAGCCAGGCAAATCCGGGCGCGACATCACCTTCTCAGCCGCCACGCACCTTCTCGCACCGCGCGGTGATCGGCCGAGCAAATCAATGCGCGGCGAAACAGAGGGCGGGGAATACCGCGAGTGCGGGTCCCGGTTACACACGGTAGCCGTGGTCTGTATGCGGCGGAATCCGATGCGACGGTGGGAGATTCGATGAGCGTACGAGCGGTATGGAACGGCACGGTATTGGCCGAGAGTGCTGACACCGTGGTGGTCGAGGGCAATCATTACTTTCCGGCGGAGTCGCTGAAGACGGAGTACTTCCGGGACAGCGATACGCATACCGTGTGCGGGTGGAAAGGGCTCGCGTCCTATTACACGGTCGAGGTCGAGGGCGCGAAGAATCCGGATGCCGCGTGGTACTACCCGGATCCGAAGTCGGAGGCCGAGCAGGTGCGCGATCGGGTCGCGTTCTGGAAGGGCGTCGACGTCGTCGAGGTGTAGTGCGTTCGGGGAGTCGGCGCGCAGCGATAGCAGGTTCCGGGTAAGAACGATGGCATGCGACATCCGGCCGGTCCGATCCTCAATGCGCTGACCTTCATGCCCGATCGGCAGATCGTGCAGACGCCGTCGGTCCTCGAGATGGACTACACCGAATTGTCCATCCGCACGACGGACGGCGAGACACTGCAGGGGTGGTGGTTGCCCGCCGCCCGCTCGATCGGGCACGTCCTGTTCGCGCACGGCAATGCGGGCAATATCGGCGACCGGGTGCCGATCTACGCGCTGCTCACCCAAATCGGTTTGGACGTACTGACTTTCGACTACCGCGGCTACGGCCGCAGCACCGGGCGACCCACCGAGTACGGCACCTACCTCGATGCCCACGCGGCGCGGGAGGTGCTGCTGAAACAGCCTGGCGTCGATGCGGATCGAGTGCTCTATCTCGGGAAATCGCTCGGCGGCGGCGTGCTGCTCGAACTGGCGACCGAGCATCCGCCCACAGGACTGATTCTGATGTCCACTTTCACCGGTCTGCGTGACGCGGCCCGCTCGGTATATCCATTCCTGCCCAGCCCGTTCGTCCCGGACGCCTATCCGAGCCTGCGCCGCATCCGCAAGCTGCGCGCACCTATCTTGATCATGCACGGGGACCAGGACGAACTGCTGCCGCTGCGGCACGCCGAGCGGCTGTACGCGGCCGCACCCGAACCGAAGCGATTGGTGGTCTTTCCCGGCGGCGGTCACAACGATCTGATCATCTCGGCCAGGGTCAGTTGGCCGGATCTGATCCGCACTTGGGCGAGTGATCTGCTCAACCCCTGACGGCGCTCGTGCGTAGCCTGGCGATATGAGCGATTTGGGTGAGATCACCGCGCGGCTCGCGGCACTGTCCGATGACGAACTCTTGGCGGTACTCGACGCTGCCACCGCAGGGCGACCTCGGCTCTCGTGGGTGCACACCGCGGTCGCGGAGGCCGCCGTACTCGGTCATACGAGTTCCGAAGCGGCTGTGAATCCCGCCACTGTGACACCGCAATCGCATGACCAGGCGTCGGGCGTGGGTGCATCCGGGCAGGTCGGAGGCTTTTCTCCGGTACCAGCGGTACCGGTACCGCCGACCGGTCTCCCGTCCGGCTCCGAGGTGGGCGGATATTCGTCCGGCGGCGTACCTACTTTTGAGTCAGTTCGCGATAAGGTCGAGCAGCGTTTCGGCACCGCGCAGGGCATGGGCGACCTCGACCGGCAGACTCCTGCGGGCCGCAGCGCCGACGAACAATGGGACGCGCGTGAGAAAGCGGCGCGCGAGCGTCTGGCTCAGATACGGAAATCGTTGCACGGCAACGATGTCGAATCGAACGATCCGTAAGCTGACCGAGCGCGACGGACTACGAATGTGATGGTGATATTCGATGAGCGAGCCGCGTGAGATCGCCGAACGGCTACTCGATGCCCAAGTGGAATTCCTGCTGGCCGAGGTGAGCGGCGAGCGCTTCACCGAGGTCGTCGTCCGGGACGTGGAATCGGTGATCGGGGTGGCCGACACCCTCGTCTTCCGCGATATCGTCGGCACCGACGAGGCCAAGGAGACGGTCCGCACCGTCATCGACCTGATCGGCGGCAGTCCGGTCATCGCGGATATGGTCGGGGTATTCGCCGACTCGATCTACGACCATATCGCCGCGAACAACGATTACACCCTGGGGCAGGTGGTCGACCGCGAACCGGTCGAGGCGCTGCTGGAGAAGATCTTCGGCATGCACCAGGCGCAGGAGCGCATCCTGGAGCGGCTCACCGAGAGCCCGCTGGTCGCCACCGTCGCCTCGAAATTCGTGGATAAGCTCATCTCCGATTTCATGGAGGCGAATAGGCAGATCGCGGGCAAGATTCCGGGCGTCTCATCGCTGATCTCCATGGGACAGTCGGCGGCCAAGACCGCCAAAAAGGCCACCGAGAGCACCTTCATCGGCGATATGGCGGGCAAGGGTGCGGTATTCGCGCTCAAGCGCACCAACAATGCCATCCGGGAGATGTTGCGCGACGCGCCGGTGCACGATGCCGCGATGGAGTTCTGGGATCTGCACGCCGATGAGCCGGTGAGCGGACTGCGGGACTACCTGACCCAGAAGGATCTGAACGAACTGGTGCTGCTCTGCTACGAGATCGCGATCACCACCAGGGAGAAGGAGTATTTCGGGCTGCTCGTCGACGAGTGCGTGGATGTCTTCTTCACCAAATACGGCGATTACACGCTGGCCGCGATGCTGCCGGAACTCGGCTTGTCCGGGGACGATATCGCCAAGGAGATCCTGCGGTACGGCCCCGCCGTCATCGAGGGCGCTAAGCGGAATGGCGTGCTGGGCAAGCTGATTCGCGAGCGGCTGGAGCCGTTCTATACCTCGGATGTGGTGCTCGGCATCCTGGGTGAGGCCACCAGCTGATCCAGCGAGCCCGCGCCCGGCATGACCGAGCGCGGGCACTCAGCGCGCGTGATCGCCGTTGCGGACCTCTTCGACTGTGCGGCTGATCATTTCGCGCAACGTCGCGGTGATGCGCTGGCGATCGGTCGGCTTCACGATCACGATTCGACTGCCGAAACTGACGTAACGGCCATCATCTTCGAAATCGGTGATCTGGAAGTCCTTGCGGCCCTTGGTATGCCGATTGTCCACTGATCCGAGCGGGTAGACGCCGACATGCATGGTGGCCGTGGTCGGCCGACGGAAGAACTTGTCGAACTCCTCGCGCACCGTCGGACGCCACGCGTCGCGCACCACCGGCGGCGGCTTCTCCAATTCCTCGACCGGGACCTGCATCGGTTTGCCTTGTCCCGGACGGGTTTCCGGCAATACATCGACCACGGCGGGAACCAGATCATCGGCCGACAGGAACAGCAGGTCCACATCCCCGCCGTGCTCGTGATCGGTGCCCGGCTGCTGAATCGCCAACGCGCCGTGCTGGAAATGCACGCCTCCGTGTGCGCGGATCTTCTGCTCCTTGCGCGAACCACGGAATCCCGCCACCTCCACGCGCGCCTCCGGTGCCAGCAGCACCTCGACAGCCCGCACCAGATCGTCATCCAACTGCGGGACCACCACCTCTGCGGCGGCCCGGCGCAGCCGATCCGAATCCTCTTGGAAGACCTCGGTGGAACGGTGCCGCAGCGGATACGGGAGCACATCCCGTCCGGTCGACTCCCAGAGCACTCGGAATTCGAGCGCGGTGAAACGCCACCGCCGCGCGGTTGTCATGCGGTTTTCCTGTCTTCCGGCGGTCTCGGCTCCGCCGCGCTGGCGCTCGGCTCCGCTGCGACCGATGATGCTGTGCCTTCAGTGCCCTCGCGACGCTCGGTCACTCGCCGATGACCGGCGGGACGGTCTTCGGCGCGCTGTCGAGCCCGGTGAGCTCTTCACCGTTTTGCTGGTTGATCAAGTAATCCGGGACGCCCTTGGTGGACTCGTTCTCATCCTTGCCGCCGCGACTGCCGGGTGAGCCCATACCGGACATACCGTTGCGGCCTGTGGCCGCGGCGGTAGTTGCGGTCGCGGCGGCGGAGGTAGCGGCGCCTGCGGGGGTGCCGGTGACGGTTCGTCCCGGGGACTGGTTGTTCGTACCGGGTGTGCCGCTCGAAGTGCCCGAACCGGTCGGCGAGCCCGTGCTGGTTGTCGTCGACGACGGGTTGGTCGCGGTGGTATCCGGGTTTGTCGTTGTGGGCCCGGTACTGGAAGTTGTCGACGGTGTCGTCGAACTATCCGTCGACTGGGTGCTCGACGGATCGGTGGACGAACTCTCGTCGGTGCTCTTCTCCTGCTTTTCCGTCGGCTGGTTGCCACCCGGACTGGTACCGGATGGGCTGCCGCCAGGGCTGTTTCCCGGCCCCGCGCCGGGAGTGTCCCCCGGCTTCGCCGCAGGGTTATCGGGTTTGGGGATGACCGGGACGTTGGTGTCGGTTTCCTCGATGACCGGCGCGTATACAGTGCGCAGCACGCGAACCGCCTCGGCGTGCGCGGTGCTCTCCGCCTCGTCATTATCGCGCCAGCCACGGCCCGCGATCCAATGCCTGGCGTTCTCGACATTGGAGCGGAGGTCGGGAGCGTGCGGCACCAGCGCCTTGGTCGGTTCCAAACCGGTTTTGAGTTCGGCGACCTTGCTGCCGGTCAGCTTGGCGGCGTTGGCAAGCTGCACCGCCTGGGTGCTGTAATCCCCGACGGCCTTGGCGACGGCATTGCGCGACGCACCCTTCCAGATGCTTTCATGAGTCGCGCGTTCCATCGCCTTATTGAAGGTGTCCAAGGAGGTCTCGGCGCGTTTGCCGATCTCATTCCACGCGGTAGCGAGGTTGTCGACAGCGGTGATGTCGATCTTGTCGACCTTCTCGCGCAACTGTGCGGTCGTCGGCGTATCGAAGTCGTCGCGGCTATTCACCGAACGCGGTCGGTAGTCACCGTGAAATCCGATGCCATTGGCGGCACTGCGAACACCATCTCGCTGTTGGTTGTACTTGGTCTGCACCGCGGCCGGATCGACGCCCGGTTTCCGTTCCTCGCCCGCGATCCAATCGGTCAGACTTCCGAGCATCGCGGAACCGAGATCACCTGCGCTCCACTCGAACATGCCGAATCCCATGGATCAACCGCCCATCGATCGCAGCATCAACGTCACTCGGTGCGCCATCCCCACCCTCTCGACCCGTCCAGAGGTCCTTACCATATCAAACGATATCCCCACCGCCGCGCGTCGAATAGTCCCAGCGCTGGGCCCCTGAGATCAACCGCCCCGAAACGAGCACCCGGCCCTTCAGCCGAATCGAACCGTTCTTCCCGGCCGACGAGGAGACCAAGAAACACCTCGAGGCCGCGGCGTGCCGAGCCGGTTCATCCGCGAAAAACGGCTGCCCTTGCGAAGCCGACGGCTGCGGCGACCGTCGCACTCCGGCACCGGCAACCGCCCATCAGAATCAACACCCACCACCCCCGACCTACCCCCACAGTGCTACCTCGAGTCCCAACGCAAGCCAACACCGGCGCCGGCCCCGCCCACGGCCAATTCCGGCCGGAGAGTTCAACCGCCACACCAAACCCGCACTCGCACAACTTTCGACTTTCGAGTCAGCGAGTCAGCGAGTCAGGTGGAGCGTCGATATGTAACCGAAGGGTGTGCGTCAGCTCCGCTGGATCCAAGCGAGCGCAGTCGCGACAGCGGCATCAGCAATCCTGCAGCCGCAAGGACACTCGTCCCACCTCGGCGTGCCCACGCAGTGATGGCCTGCGCCACAACGCTAACGACCCCCGACGGCACACCACCCAGACTCGAATCAGCCGATCAGCCAAGCGCACGACACATCGGCGAGTCGCGAGCACTGCCAGGCCTTGCGGCGGCGTGCCCATGCGGTGATGACCTGCGCCACAACGCAAATCAGCTCCGGACGGAATACCGCCCGGAGCCGACATCAAGCCCGGCTACCCGCGCAGTACCGCACCGACCGCGTCGGTGGCCGCGGCGACGGCCGAGTCGCGAGCCGCACTTGCCTCGTCCTCGGTGAGGGTGCGGTCGGTTGCACGGAACCGCAGTGCGTAGGTGAGCGACTTGCGGCCCTCGCCCGCCTGCGCGCCCTCGTACACATCGAACAGCGCGATATCCTCCAGCAACGCACCGCCGCCGGTGCGCAGCGCGGACTCCACCGAGGCGGCGGGCACGGTCTTCGGCACACTCACCGAAACGTCCTGCAGCACCGCCGGGAACGGGGAAACCACTGGGACCGGCCGAGATTCGCGCAGCGGCAGAGCATCGAGATCGAGCTCGACGGCGCAGGTGCGCGGCGGCAAGCCCGCCCGCTCCAGAACGGCCGGATGCAATTCACCGGCGTGCCCGATGACCTTGCCATCGACCACCAGCTCGGCGCACCGCCCCGGATGCCACGGCAGGTAGGCCGCCGGACGACGCTCGATCGTCACGCCCGCCGCATCGCCGACGGCATCGGCAAGCGCGAAGGCATCGGCAGCCTCCGCCGGACGCCCGGCACCCCACGGCCCGCGCGGTTCCCGGCGACCGGTCAGCACCGCGCCGATGTGTACCGGCTGCGCGGGCAGCGAATCGAGCAGTTCCTCGATCTGCGCATCGGTCGGACGACGATCCACCGGCAGCGCCTCCACCGCGCGCACATTCGGACCGGGCAGCACCACCTGCGCGATCCCGAAGATCGCGAGATCCCGCGCGCCACGAGAGATATTGCGCGCGGCCACTTCCAGCAGTCCCGGCAGCAGCGTGGTCGCCAGTTCCGCGCGCTCCACATCGAGCGGGTTCAGCACCCGCGTGGTGTTGCGGCGCGGATCGTCGGCGTCCAGACCCCAGATGTCGAAAATCCCGGCGGCGAGGAACAGCGGCGGCAGCACCTCGACGCATCCGGCGAAGGCCAGCGCCCGACTCACCGCGCGACGGCGGCGCTGCGTGGCGGTCAGCCCACGCCCGGCCGGTGCGGTCGGAATGACGGACGGAATCTGCTCCAGCCCCTCCAGCCGCAGCACCTCTTCGACGAGGTCGGCGGGCTGGGCCAGGTCGGGCCGCCAGCTCGGCGGCGTGACAACGAGCTGCCCATGCCCGGTGGCCTCGTCGACGCCCACCTCGACCGTGCAGCCGATCTGCGCGAGCCGACGCGCAGAGGTTCCGGTCGAATACACCACGCCGGCTACCCGGTCGGCGAGATCGATATCGATCCGGATCGGCGGCGCGGCGGGCACCGGCACCCGAACATCGGTGAGCGCGGATTCCACAGTGCCACCGGCGATTTCGGCCAGCAGCGTGGCGGCGCGATCGAGCGCGGTGACATTGATCTCCGGATCCACGACCCGCTCGTAGCGCTTACCCGCCTCGGAGACCAGCTTGTGCCTGCGTGCGGTCCGGTAGACCAGCAGCGGATTCCAGGTGGCGGCCTCGAGCACGATATCGGTCGACTCCGCGCCGACTTCCGTTGTCGCACCGCCCATTACGCCCGCGAGGGAGACCACGCCGGAATCGTCGGCGATCACCACATCCTCGGCATCGAGCACCCGCTCGACCTCGTCCAGCGTGCGCAGCGTCTCGCCCTTCTCGGCCGTGCGCACGACGAGACCGCCGTTGAGCTTGGCCGCGTCGAAGGCGTGCAGCGGCTGGCCGAGCTCGAGCATCACATAGTTGGTGACATCGACCGCGGGTGAAATCGGGCGCACACCCGACAGCAGCAGCCGACGCTGTAACCACCAGGGGCTCACCGCATTCGGGTCGATACCGGTGACCCGGCGCACCGCGAAACGGGTGCACTTGGACTCCGGCTCGAGCCGGACCGACCACGCGTCCTGCTCGTCATCGGGTAGTGTCCGCACCGCCGGATCCGCGTATTCGAGATCGAATCCGCACGCCAGCTCGCGCGCCAGACCGCGGGTCGAGAAGCAGTACCCGCGATCGGGCGTGATGTTCAGCTCGATGACCGTATCGTCGAGTCCGAGCAGCTCATTGGCGTCGGTGCCCGGTTCGGCGGTACCCGGCTCGAGCACCAGAATCCCCGAATGATCCTTGCCGATACCGAGTTCGGCGACCGAGCAGATCATGCCGTTGGACACATGCCCGTAGGTCTTGCGCGAGGAGATCTGGAATCCGCCGGGCAGCACCCCGCCCGGCAGCACCACGACCACCAGATCGCCGACGGCGAAGTTCGTTGCGCCGCAGACAATCTCCTGCAGATCCGGGTTGCCCACGTCCACCTTGCAGAACCGGATCGGCTTCTTGAACTCGGTCAGTTCGGTGATCTCGGCGACGCGACCGACCACCAGCGGCTTATCGATATCACCGTTCACCCGCTGGAGCTTGTCGACCTCTTCGACCTCCAGCCCGACGCGGACGAATCCGGCATCGAGCTCCTCCGGCGTCACCGACCAGTCGGGGGTGGTCCGCCGCAGGACTTCGGTCAGCCAGGACTGCGCTACTCGCACTTGACGTTTCGCTCTCTCGATCGAAGGTTCGTTGGAATCGACAAGCTCAGGACCGGATGCCGAAGGGCAGCGTGAAACGCACGTCGCCCTCCACGATGTCCCGCATGTCCGGGATGCCGTTGCGGAACTGCAGCGTCCGCTCCAGCCCCATGCCGAACGCGAACCCGCTGTACACCTCGGGATCGATCCCGCTGGCGATCAGCACCTTCGGGTTCACCATGCCGCAGCCACCCCATTCGACCCAGCCCGCGCCGCCCTTCTTGTCCGGGAACCACACGTCGACCTCGGCCGAGGGCTCGGTGAACGGAAAGTAGTTGGGGCGCATGCGCGTCCGGGTATCCGGCCCGAACAGGGCGCGCGCGAACGCGTCCAAGGTGCCGCGCAGATGCGCCATGGTCAGTCCCTTGTCCACCGCCAGTCCCTCCACCTGGGAGAAGACCGGGGTGTGGGTGGCGTCGAGCTCATCGGTGCGGAAGGTCCGACCGGGGCACACCACATAGATCGGCAGTTCGCGCTCGAGCAGCGAACGCACCTGGACCGGCGAGGTGTGCGTGCGCAGCACCTGTCGCGAACCCTCGGGCGCGATATGGAAGGTGTCCTGCATCGTGCGGGCCGGATGGTCGGGCAGGAAATTCAGCGCGTCGAAGTTGAAGTGCTCGGTCTCGACCTCGGGTCCCTCGGCGACCTCCCATCCCATCGCGACGAAGACATCGGCGATCTGCTCGGAGATAACCGTGATCGGATGCCGTGCCCCGATGGCGTCCCGGCGCGCGGGCAGCGTCACATCGATCGTCTCGGCGACCAGTACGGCCGCGTCGCGCTCAGCGAGCAGGACCGTGCGGCGTGATTCGAAAGCCTCCGATACCCGCGCCCGCGCGACGTTCACGCGCTTGCCCGCGTCCGCCTTCTCCGACTTCGGCAGGCTGCCCAGCGCGCGCTGTGCCAAGGCCAGCGGCGCCTTACCGCCGAGATGCTCGGTCTTGGCGACCGCGAGCGCATCGAGATCGGCGGCCGCAGCAAACGCCTTCTCGGCCTCCGCCGCGGCGGCAGCCAATGCCTCCTCGCTCAGCGTTGCGTTCTCGACTCCATCGTTGTCGTCGGCCACGATCGTTCGTCTCTCCCCTGGGGATCGGTTCGCGGGTCCGCGTAATTGCCTACCCACATTGCTGCTGGTCGAATCGTATTCGATGCGTGAGGGCCGATTCATCCGGATTACCGCTGTGTCGCTTGCTGGGGGCGTGTCAGCGCGGTTTCGCGCAGGCCACAGCGACTCCATCAGAACCAGAACGGCCCGAGCCAGCGCCGAGTGGACGGGACGAACAGCAGGCCGACTACGGCACCCGCGACCACGCCGAGCGCGACCCCATAGACCCTGTCATCAGACGAGAAGAGCAACCCGAACGCCGCCAGGAGCAGGGGTAATTGAATGATGATCGCGATCGCCTGCCACAGACCCCACTTCCGGCCGGCAAACAGCGCGGCACCGGCGACGAAGACCACGAGCCCTAACGGCGCGAACCAGACGATCGGAATATCAATGCTCGAACCGTTGCCGACCGTCGCCGCCATGGCCACCAACCCAGCGCCTTCCAATGCGACCACGCCGCCCGCCACCCGCAACGCCACGGGCACGCGCCCACGCACCTCGTCACCGTCTGGGCCTGCCACGCCGCGAGTCTACCGATGGCAACCGCGATCACCGCAGGTCACCGGGCACAATAGGTCCGCACACCACTCGTACTCGATGGACCACAGCGATCGCAGCCTGGCAGCTGCGCGTGTACCGCGATGACGGAAGTGCCATCCGAGCGGGACCGCCGAAGGCTACGCAGCCGATCAGTGCACGCGGATGATCACGCAGAATGCGCACCGCAATGACGGCACCACGGAAGTGCGCCCGGCCACGCGATCGGCCCGGGGCGGGGTCCCGATCAGCGGATGATCCGCGCCGGCATCGATTCGGCTGGGCAGCTGCCGGGAAGGCGCGACCACCACATCGATCCGACCCAGAAGCGGCGCGCACCCTGCGACGGCGGCCACACCAGAACACAGCAGTGCACCCTACCCACGCGCTGAACGTGGAACGGGCGCACAACTGCCGATCAGCGCCGCGACAATCAGCCCACGGCGGCAACACGGCTGGGCAGCAGCAGGAAAAGCGCCGCACCCACCACATCACTCCAACCCAGAAGCGACGCGCACCTGCCACGGCGTCCACACCAGAACACAGCGTGCACCCGACCCACGCACTGAACGCGGAACGGGCGCACGGCTTACCGATCAGTGCCGCGACGATCAGTCCACGGCGGTGACGCGGCTGGGCAGGAGCCGGGTAAGCACTGCGCCCACCGCCACGATCGCGGCGCCGACCCACACTGCGGGAATCAGACCGTCGACGAAACTCTGCGGGTCCGTGTAGGAGCCGTGTGAGGCGAAGACCGAGGCCAGCACCGCGACACCCATTGCGACGCCCACCTCACGGATGGTGCTGTTGGTGCCCGATGCCATCGCCCGATCTTCCGCCCTCGCGCTGGCCATCACGACCGTGGAGCCGGGCGCGAACGTCAGCCCCATGCCGATGCCACCGAGCAGGAACGGTCCGACGAAGGCACCGTAGCTCGCATCGACCGACGTGACGGCCGCCATCCAGCCCAGCGCCACCGCCAGCAATATCTGACCAGCCGTCAGCAGCGTCCGCGCGCCGACGCGGTCCACGATCAGACCGGCGAGCGGAGCGACCACCATCGGCGCCATCGTCCACGGCATGGTCCGGATACCGGACTGCAGGGGGCCGTAGCCCTGGACGACCTGAAAGTACTGCGCCAGCAGGAAGATCGAACCGAAAACGCCGACCGAGAAGGTGAAGCCTGTCGCATTACTCACCCGGAAGGCACGGGAGCGAAACAGCCGCAGCGGCAACATCGGATCGGGTGTACGCAGCTCCCAGACGACCAACAAGCCGAGCAGCACCGCTCCGCCGATGAGCGTGGACAGCACTTCGGTCGAGGTCCAGCCGTCGTCAGCGCCGTGGATCACGCCCCACACCACCGAAAGCACGCCGCCCGCGGACAGCAACAGCCCCAACGGATCCAGCCGCTTGACCCGCCCGTGCGATTCGCTCAGCGCCCGCGCCGCGAACGGCAGCACCAGCACACCGATCGGCACATTGATCCAGAAGATCCACTGCCAGCTCAGACCCTCGACCACCGCACCGCCGATCAGCGGGCCGAGTGCGACGCCGAGTCCGGAGATGCCGCCCCAGATGCCGATGGCGGCGCTACGCGTCTTCTCTGGCACGGCCGATGACAGCAAGGTCAGCGACAACGGCATGACGGCGGCGGCCCCGAAGCCTTGAACGGCCCTCGCGGCGATCAGCATCCACGGTTCGGTGGCCAGCGCGCAGGCGGCCGAGGCCAGGGTGAACAGCGCGATACCGGACAGGAAGACCCGGCGGCGGCCGAGCCGGTCGCCGATCGAGGTGGCCGTGAGCAGCAAGGATGCGAACGACAGCGTGTAGGCGTTGACGAACCATTGCAGATCGGCCAGCGATGCGCCGAGTTCGGTGCGGATCACCGGCAGCGCGTTGGTCACCACCAGGTTGTCCAGCGTGACCATGAACATCGGGATGCCGACGGCGGCCAACACCGTGGCGAATCGACGTCCGCTCATGCGTTGTTCTTCGAGGGCCGGTGGTGCGGCGGTTTCGAGTGTCTCGGACATGTCCAGCCTTTGTTGTAATCGACTGATAACTAACTGCCCGAACAGTATGCATCGACTGATAACATGTCAACAGGCCGACAACGAAGTGGAGCACGATGGCGAGTTCAGCCCGAACCCGGATGACAGCGACCGAACGCAGCGCGGAAGTATTGCGCGCGGCCGTCACCGCATTCGCCGAATCGGGTTATGCCGCAACGAAAACCGATGAGATCGCGCGACTGGCGGGGGTTTCGCAGCCGTATGTGATCCGACTCTTCGGGACCAAACAGCAACTGTTCCTTGCCGCGACGCACCAGGTCTGCGATCGCATCGAGGAGACGTTCCGCGCGGCCGCAGCCGAGAGCATCACGCCGGAGTCCAGCCCGGAGGAGAAGATTCGCGCCCTCGGCAACGGCTACCAGACATTCCTCAACCAACGCGAACTACTCCTGGTCCTGTTGCACTCCTTCGCCGCCTCCTCCGATCCGGCCATCGGTCCGGAAGTCCGCGCCCGCTTCGGCGGCATCTGCCGATTGGTCGAGGAACTCACCGGCGCATCCGTCATGGATATCCGCAGATTCCTCAGCACCGGCATGCTGCTGACCGTTATGACCGCCATGGGTGTGGCCGGCCCCGACGCGGTGGAGGTCCGCTGGGCCTTCGAACTGCTCGAAAACCTGCGCGCCGAGGGCGATTAGCGCGTCGGATACAAAGGGCGCGTTCGAGGGCGACAGCCCGGGCGGTGGCGGTCATCAGATGCCTCTACTGCCGCACCCCACACCGCTTCCGCCAGTCGGGTGCGCCCGCCTCGGCGATGCCGGTGCGCACGCGGGTTTTGCTCATGGTGATCGAGACCGATGGCAACGGCGTCGTGGTGCCGGACAATGCGCGAGACCGCTTCGTCGCGGTTGTTGGCAGCGCAGTCGATTTGTCCCCCACGACCATGTCAGGAGTATCTCGCTTGACCACATCACTGCCGGTGAATCTCAAGCACACCAACGATATTCATCCCGCGGTCGATATACCGCTGATACGCGAGGCCGTGTGTCCGGAGCGGACGCTGTGGTCGCCCACGGAATTGCGGGAATTGACCAGGTCGGTCGCCGATGCCATGGCGACACCGCTACTGGACATCGTGCGGTTCGATACGCAGCAACGTTGGTGGACCCGGCTGGCGCTGACCATGGGCGTCGAGGTGTGGCTGCTGTCGTGGGCACCGGGACAAGGCACCGAACCGCACGATCACGGCGGCGCCTCCGGCTCGTTCACGGTGTCCATCGGCGAACTCGGCGAGGAATACCGTCATCCGGATGGCCCGGTCCGCACGGCGCAATGGCAGGCCGGTGAAACGGTCGCATTCGGACCGGATCGGGCGCATCGGCTGCGCAATCACAGCACCCGCCCGGCCGCCTCGGTACACGCGTATTCCCCGCCGCTGCGACCGGTCCGCGAGTACCGTGCGCTCACCGATTTCGTGGGCGCATGAGCGAGCGCAACGAACGAACGTTCAACACAGCCGCCATGGTGGTCATGACGGAGCCGAGCGCTGGCGAGGCGCAGTCATGAGCGCCGAGGACAGGCTCGACCGGGCGCGGGTCAAACTGAATCGCGTCGACCCGGAGCAGGCGGCGGCACTACTGGCCGACGGCGCGTTGGTGGTCGATATCCGCCCGCACGCCAACCGGCTCGCCGAGGGCGAAATCCCGGGCTCGGTCGTGGTGGAACGAATAGTGCTGGAATGGCGACTCGACCCGACCGGCACACATCGGCTGCCCGGTCTCACCGAGAACACTCCAGTGGTACTGGTCTGCAATGAGGGTTACGCCTCGAGCCTCGCCGCCGCGGACGCACTCGAACTCGGCCTGCACCGAGCAACCGACCTCATCGGCGGCTTCCGCGCCTGGCACGCGGCCGGACTGCCAGTAGTCCCGGGCGGCACACCGGCCGTCCCCTGAACCGGCCCCACCGAACTTGCGGCGCCAAAGGGTTTCCAGCCAACGATGGGACTGGGCTGATCGAAGTCGGCCGCGACCGGGCGCGCGATCCAGCCGTGCTCGAATATCCCTGCACGCCAACCCATCACAATCTCCGATGGCTACGACAGCTATCACGACGCCTGTCTGGCTGTCAGGAAGTCGTCGACGATGCGAACGCAATCGCTGTATTCGATCCGTTTGAGGTCGACGAGTTTGGCGGTCAGGATCGGCCCGACGAGTTGCAGCGGCGCGAGGTCGAGGTCGAGGTTGCCGAGCTGCGCCGCGAAATCGGGGTCTCCGAGGATCTCGTCGAATGGTGCACGGTGTTGTTCGAGGAAATGCTGACGCAGGGCGGCCACCGCCGAGTCCTGGTTCGCGGCCGCGGAGCTCAGCGCCAGCCAGGCCAGCATGGTGAGCTGCAACGGCACCTCATCGATGAAAGTGGCCTGCTGGTGTAGCAATTCGATGAGCCGGGTGCGCAGCGTGCCCTCAGTGGGTGTGGCGGCGGGCGGCATCAATAGTCGCTCGAAGGTCGCGGCGAGTAATTGGGTGCTGCTGTCGAAGTGGCGATAGAGGGTCGTGCGGGCGACCTTCGAGGCGCGCGTCACGGCATCGATGGTCACAGCCTCGATGCCGCCGGACAGTAGCAATTCGGCCGCCGCATCCAGTAATCGGTTGCGGGAGCGTATCTTTCGTGGATCTTCGAGTGGCTGGTCGGGCATGGCAGGCACATTCTACCGCAACGCCCTTACCGTATGCTACTGATAGTAGCGCAGCGATACCAATAGTATCGTTTTTCCGTTAGGAGGTGCGAATGGACACGGTGGAGATACTGGAATCACCGCGATCATCCCGATCACTGTGGTGGATGCTGACGGTGTCCTGCCTGGCCGTCGCGCTGGTCGTCGCGTCCATGGCGGCGCTGTACACGGCTCTGCCGGGTATCGCGGTCGATATCGGCGCCAGTCAGACGCAATTGACCTGGATCGTCGACGGTTACACCCTGGTGCTGGCGTGTCTGGTGCTGCCCGCGGGTGCACTCGGGGATCGGTACGGGCGGCGCCGGGCATTGATCGTCGGCTTGCTTGTGTTCAGTGTTGCTTCGGCGCTGCCGCTGCTCGTGGCGGACCCGATCGTCCTGATCGCGGCACGCGCGAGCGCGGGGCTGGGCGCAGCCTTGATCATGCCCTCGACACTATCGATCCTGACCGGCAGCTTCCCGTCATCGGGCACCGGTCGCGCGGTCGGCATCTGGGCGGGTGTCGCGGGCGCTGCCGGTGCGGTCGGCATCGTCGGGTCCGGGCTATTGCTGCGATGGTGGTCGTGGCACTCGATTTTCGCCACATTGGCGGGCGTCGGAGCGGTCCTGCTGGTGCTCGCGTTCGCCCTGCCGGAGTCGCGGGAAGTGGACCGGCCACCGCTGGATCCGATCGGATCTGTTTGTGTCGCAGTGGGGCTCGGACTGGCCGTGGTCGGCACCATCGAGGCACCGCTGCGAGGCTGGCTCGATGTCGGTGTGCTCGGCCTGTTCGCGGGCGCCGCGGTGGCGCTGGCGGCATTCGTGCTGGTCGAATTGCGGGCGGAGCATCCACTGCTCGATATCCGGCTGCTCGCACTGCGCGGATTCGGTTCCGGCGCCGCGTCTATCACCATCGAGTTTTTCGCGATTTTCGGCATCTTCCTGCTGTTGGTGCAGTATCTGCAGTTGGTGCTGGGCTATAGCGCGCTGCTGGCGGCCTCGGCGATGGGGCCGATGGTCGTTCCGATCGCTGCGATTTCGGCGGTGGCGCCCTGGCTGGCCGATCGGATCGGGTCGCGAGTAGTGCTATCCGTGGCCATGGTCATTCTCGCCGGAGGTCTGTTCGCCGCCAGCCGATTGGACAGTGGAGCAACATATCTCGACGTCCTCTGGCCGCTGTTGATCATAAGCGTCGGGATCGGACTCGGTATGGCACCACCGACCGCTCTGATCATGGCCGATACCCCCAAGGCGAAGCAGGGGGTCGCGGCCGCGGTCAATGACGCCGCCCGTGAACTGGGTGCCGCGATCGGTATCGCGGTGGCAGGCAGTGTGCTCGCCGCCGGTTACCGCTCCCGCATCGAGCCCGCGCTCGCCGACCTACCCGAGCCGGCTCGCGGCCCCGTCTCCGAATCCTTCGCCGCCACACTGGAACTGGCCGATCGTTCGGGTCCCGCCGCGCAACCGCTCCGTGAGATCGCCGAGGCCGCCTTCATACACGGCATTTCGCAGGCAACGTTCGCACTGGGCTGTGTGGTCCTGGTCGCTGCAGTGCCGATCGCCTGCTGGGGGCCGGGCCGCAAGCGCGGGTGAGTTGGAGCGGCCCATACCGTATCGCCATGGCCCCCAAGGAAGGTCAGAAAACCGGTCGTGGTGACCCTCGACTGGCCCGCCGACGAGACCGACGTGAACCGGCACACCACCGGGCTACAACTACGGCACCGCCAACAAGAGCAACCCCGCCCCACCGCGACCCGACGTAGGCCAGGTCGGCGAGTACAAGGTCAGCTTCCCGTCCTCGGTGGGCGACAACGGAATCGGCTTCACCGACCACGGCGGCCTCAAAGAGTTCCTGGACAAACTCATCGCCAAAGTCCTCGCCGCCTTCGGCAAACTCCCCAACGGCGACCACACCAAACTCGACAAAGCCCACACCACCTGGAACACCTTCGCCAACCACGACACCATCACCGGCGCCGCCGCCCGCATCGCCGCCATCTCGGCCCTGTTCGACGGCATGGACGACCCCACCAACCGGCAACTACTCCAAGACCACTTCACCACCCTGAAAACCGGCGCCGACACCGTCGCCACCGCCTCTCAGAAGATGGCGGCACCGGTCAAGGACTATCACGACGCGACCGTCGCCCTCGGCAACGACAACGCCAGCGCGATCAACGCACTCGAACTGTCGATCAGCCTGATCGCCATCACCGCCGGAGTCGCGTTCCTGTTCAGCCTCGGCTCCTCCGCCGTCGCCGCAGCCGCCGCCATCGACGCCGACGTTGCCCTCACCATCAACGCGATCCAAACCTCCTACCGCGCTAGCCAAATGGTCCGAATCATCGGCCTCGCCAGCCTCGCAGCCGGCGCCGCCGGCACCATCGACGCCTTCCATGCTCTGCCCGCCGTCGACCTCGACAAAGCCATCACCAACCTCGCCGCCATAATTGGTATGACGGTATTTGCCGCTGACGACACACCGGATGATACGAACGAGCGTAAGGAGAACCCGCAAGGTCCGGGTGAATCTCCGGTCTGGAAAGATCTCAAGCCTTACCGGGGAAGAACCAGAACCAACGGCAAAAATGGCAAGGCGCGCGAGTACTACGAATGGGATTACACCCACAACGATATAGAAGCGTACGACAGCAAGGGAAATCATTTGGGTTCTATTGACCCGATCACCGGTAAGATATACAAGCCTGCAGTTCCCGGACGAACGATACAAGTGGGGTAAAATTGTCAACCAATCGGCTCCGCCATACCTGCGAAGGAATGGATGCCTGGCTCGCCGATGATTCGATTCCTATCGGATATGATCCAAAATTTCGGGAATACTACATTGCCATTCCTGATCAGGACAGCCGTATTGTGATGAACTGCTGTCCATGGTGTGGCGCACGGTTACCCTCCAGCCTGCGCAGTGAGTGGTTCGAGCGTATCTTCGCTCTAGAACTTGATGGTCCGGAAGATCCACGGGTCCCCGAAGAGATGCGATCTGATGCATGGTGGGTCGAGGATGGGCCCGGGGCCTGAGACAGGATTGCCGTCATAATTCCGCCAGCGCTTGGCGCGCGGCTAATCGCGGTGTCGCTCGCGGAAGCCGGGTGGCGCAATCAGATCACGGTATACCAAGCGCCGTGTTCAGCCGTTCGTCCGGCGCGGCAGCTGACGCACGGAGTCGACGATCGGTTCCGCCGGGCCGCATTTCGATCACCACGATGACCATCACGTCGAACAGTTGACGCCCATGCCCCCATCGACAACGTCGTCATCCACGGTGCAGGTCGAACTTCCGGCCTACCGCAAGTCGGCTACCCGAGTGTGTTTACACTGACAGCCGCAGCCCACGACGCTGGGCAGCGATGAGGCCGCGCCCGACTACATTGATTTGGATACCGCACAATGCATTCATCGCGGTGCCGGTCCCGAAGGAACGCTGAATCGGAAGAGCGTCCTTGATCGTGCTGGCCAGCACGACCTTGGATGATACGAATCACTCATTTCGAGGCACCGACGGCCGGGGCTGAAATTACGCTTAGTTGGGTCGGGGTACCGATCTGGCTGGGTTCTACATTCGCCTTCAATTCGTTGTAGCGAGCGGCGAATTCTTGATCCTGCCCGACGTATTTCTGGGCGATTGTGCGGTGAAGGTTTTGGATGTCGTCGACGATCTGGTAGTGCTGTTCCAGAATGTCGTGGACATTGTTGCTGGAGTCCGTGGCTGGATTGACAATCTTGGCCTTACCGCGAAAGCGAGCCACCAGCGTGCTGGCCGAGGTCATACCATCCGTCGTCTCGCCGAGACCCCAGTGCTCACGGCGCGAGATGTTTTCCGCGATTCGTTGGAGGTACCGGATCTCTTCTTTGAAGGCTTCGCAGTCGCGTTCGATGTAGACGAACTCGTCGGCGTTGACGCGCACTTCGTTGCTGAAACTGACGGTCAGCTTGCCGTCCTGAGCGTCCTTGATCGCGCTGGCCAGTGGGCCCGCAGATGACGGTGTCGTGGATTCGGCGCTCACAGTTCGTGTCCTCCCCAAGAGCATCCGGCCTGGATCGACCGGAGGTCGATGCAAACCTAGAGCGTAGCCGGTATCGCTGGAACGATCCCCTCCGCGAGATGCTTAGCGATGTCACAAGAGTGTTGAGAGGCAGTCAGTTTGGCCGAAGGCGGATTGCCGACGCTGATCTCGAGGCTGCCGCCTTTCAGGTCGACGTTGATTGCGCAGTCCGCCTTCGAATCCTGGCCGGTGACGTGGGACGTCAGTGCCGCCCGCCCGGCCACAGTGACCTCCTCATCGACCGCGAAGTCTTTGTTGGCTCGCACCATCGCCAAGGTGATGTTGGTGGTGTCTATCGTGGCGGCGTATCCGTCGCCACCGGATTGAACCCAGATGCAGCCGCGCCACTTGAAGCCGGCGGGCCTATCAGTGGTGTCAGCCCCCTTGTTCTTCAGCTTCTCCGACTGAATGAGAGCCTGCGGGAGGTCTTTACATGCATCGAAACCCGCTGGCACATCCGCCGCGATGGTCGGTGTCGTCGACGCAATGTTCGTATCGCCATTCGACTCCCCACCGGAATTGCACGCCGAAATCAGCATGATCAGCCCGGCAGCGAGAACCACACCTCGGACCAAACCACTCCAGCTGGCCATCTCGTCCTCTCGCACCGGTGCCATCCCAGACCTGGGGCCGGACCGGCTTCCCCGCCCCCCGATAACCTCGTCTAGACCGTACTGGCCAGGTCGCCAGCACACAAAGCCGTTGGTGATCCTGCAGACTGGGGTCTACAGGGCCGCGCACGCAGAGCACGATGACGCGGGATGCGACGCCGAGATTGCGTCGGATGTCGCCAGCGGCAGGCGAACCCGATGCACGTCCACCTACCGTCATCGACGCGCGGGCGTGGAGCTCCGGGAATGGGAGAACTCCAGCACACCTGGGGTTCCTATAATTTCACATGCACACGCCACTCAGGACAGCTCAAGCCCCCCGCTCTGCAAACCCGCCGTGAACGCATCCCACTCGGCGGGACTGAACACAAGAGCCGGGCCCATAGGGTCCTTCGAGTCCCGTACCCCGACCATGCCGCCGTCGAGGTGTGCGATTTCCACGCATGTGTCCTGGCTGGCTGACCTGCTGCTCTTGAACCATGCTGCGCCGGACAGGTCGATGCTCACGCTTGGTACTCCCTTGCAACTTTCAGTAGCAGTTCCCTGCTCGTGTCTTCATCCAACGCTACCTGCTGGATCTGTGCGATCGCAGTGCGGTACTGCGTGATTTCCGCTTCTTGGTCCAAGTAGAGAGCCCCCGTGTAGCCCTGCACATACACCACGGGAGGCTCGGTCAGCCGAGATGTCGGATGCGCGGGAAATTCCATCAACACAAACGATCCCGTGATCAATCCCCGGTGGCTTCCCACCTGCTGAGGGAGCACTCGGATCGACACGTTCGACCACCGGCCGACGTCGGCGAGATGCCGGAGTTGTTCCGCCATCACGGCTGGACCGCCCACCTGATGGTGTAGCACCGACTCACTGAGGAGCACCCGAAGTTCGAAGTCGCGTGCACTGTCCCGCAACCTCGACTGCCGTCGACTGTGGACCTCGATCAGTGTCTCCAGGGCCGCCGCAGCATGGCCGGGGAACTCGATCCAAGCGAGCGCCCGCCGATAATCCGGTGTCTGCAGCAGTCCGGGGACAAGGGTCAGCTGGAAGGTCGTCATCCGCTTCGCGGACTCCTCCAACCCGATGAACAGGTCGAAATGAGCCGGAACCGCATCGCCGTAGCTGTGCCACCAGCCCGGCTTCTTCGTCTCCGCGACGAGGCCGGCCAGCGCCGTACTCTCTTCCTCAGTAGCGCCGTACATCTTGCACAGGACGCCGATGTACAGCTCCTTCAGTTTCGGCCCGCGTTGGCCCGACTCCATCCGCCATAGCGTCTGCGGCGACACCTCGATGGCCTTGGCCGCTGCTGTAGGCGAGACACCAGACTCCTCTCGGAGCCTCTTCAACTGACGGCCCAACATCCGACGCGGTACAGCCGAACCGGTCATTACGTAGCCTCACTAGTCGTTGGTGTGCATTTTGGAATGGTTATGAAAGGCACTCTGGAAGTGCGGGAATAAGTTCAGCGAATCGCAGATAGACATCTTCCAAAGCGTGCCTTGGAGCGTACTACTGAAATCACCCCGGTAGCCGGGATGCACCCACCGTCTCAGTGAATCACTGTGTCGCGCAGGCAGTTTCGGCCTCGGCTACCGGGCATTCCAGACAATCACACCCACGTTTCGGAGTCTCCGTATGCATGGCTTGCCCGTAACGAACCACAGCGAATTACCCGTGATGACAATCGAATACGCCCACGCGGTGATGCAGGCCCATCTGGACTGCGCTGCGTCGATGTGCCCGGTCAAGGCGCAGGCAAAGAAACGGCTGATCGAGGCCGGGCGGTTGGTCCCGGCCGATGTTCCGCACCAGGGGTTCTGATATGGCCGCCGATCCCATCGACCACCGGTATCCGAGCCAGGCGATGGCACCGGCGCAGATGCATCGGGAGATCTCCCGCGATCTACACGCCGACTGCACGGTAGGGACGTGTGAGATGTTGCGCGGCTGTTGGACACGCCTGATCGAGACGGGACATCCGCACCCCACCGATTCGCCCGCTGACTGCCCGACCTGTACCAGACCCTCTGCCTGACAACAGATCTCCGAAACCGGACAACCGAGGGGTGCTGTCCAATGCCCGCTCTGATCGTCGTGCTCACTACCCTGCTTTACGGAGTGCGGCTGGTCTATGCCGTGGGGAACTCCACGCCGATCCGGGCGCGGAGAACACCGGTCAGGATGGCCGGTGACCACCGAAGACCCGAACCGCCGCCGATCTCGAGCGGTGGACCGCGATTCGGCCCTGCCGCAATCGGATCCGTTCATCGGTCGACCGGCCGTCTACAGCGGCGCACCAGCCGATGTGGTCGAACGGTTCGCGGACGCGGTCCCCGCGAATGGGCGAATCAGCCTGTGCCCACACAGTCGTCCCGGAGCCGGGGGCCGCATCCCCGGCACGGGCATACCAATGGTTCGTCGCAGCTCCGCCGCCGGGATGATGCCGTGTTCGCATCGGCATATCGACCATTCAGCCAAACCGCCCGGCCGGTGGCGACTGCTCTTCGGCGGCGGTGCTTACCAATACGCGATCAGGAGGAACAGCACGGAATGAGCCCGGACATGGACGTCTGCCAGCAGTACACGCCGTGGCGATCCACATCCGCCGATGCTTACGAGAGAAGGCCGAAAGCCGTCCGCCTCGAACGGACCAATGGGCCGGAGCGCGTGATCGAGACTCGTTGTCACGCCGAGCGGCTGGACTGTCGCTATTTCGTTGATCCCAAGCTACCGGCGGCGCCCGGCCCCGACATGCAGACCTTGCTGGATGTACTGGATGGGCTGACCGACCCCGGTGCGGATGCCGCGGCGCTCGCCGCACGGCTCACACAGACGGCCGCACCCCGCGATGCAAGGCAGCGATGAGGCCGCGTCCGACCGCGCTGGGTTGGATAGACCCGGTGGTCACCGGAATGCCGGAATGGGATGCGGCGCAGGTGCGGCGGCTGGCGCGGCGGCTCGGCTACGCGCTGGTGTGGCCGCCGGACATCACGCTGGTGCCGCTGGTCGACCAGGTTCGGGGTGCGGATGTGGATGCGGTGATCATGCCGTCGCCGCTGCACATGGATGTGCTGATGTTGCATGCGGTGATGTGTGTTGCGGATGTCGAAACTGTTGCTCCGCGAATGTCTTTCGCTCGATGGACCGCGTTCTCGTCGGGGAGGCGAGGACGATGAGTTGGAGCACGGCCGGGCTGGTGCTGGCGGCTGGTGTGCCGTTGGCGGTGTTGGTGTGGGCTGTGTGCTGGCCGGTGCAGGTGTCCCAGCGTAAGCCCAATCAGAAGTGGCGCGGAAGTGAATAGCGAAGACCCACAAGGGGTTTTAGCTTCTATATGGCAGTTGCCGGATCGGACGAGCGCATGAAAGCCACGCGCGCCAACGCGGCCTACGCCGTAGTGTGGTACTTCTTCGATTCGGTGGCTTACTGCCGGTTGCTCGAGGAGTTGGTATGGGGCGGTCTCGGAAAATGATCGGCCCGATGTCGCTGGTGTGGACGCTGGGTGTCGCGGTAGCCGCGGTGGCCTTCATGGCGGGCGCGCTGAACCTGGGTGCCGCGATAGCCCGGTGGACCGGTTCGCAAGTCGCCATGGCGCTGTTTCTTCCGGTGAGCGTACTGCTGGGCATAGGTGCGTGGATGCTCGTGCTAGCCGCCGCATGGCGGCTGCGCCGGAATTACCTGCGGCGGGCCGGGATCGCGATGTCCGCGCTGGTGGTCGAGTCGGATCTGCGATACAAGTACCGTTCGGGCACGCTCAACTTCGATTTGTGGCGGGTGCGGGTCGCAGTCCAGTTCCCGCACCCGGACTCGGGTGCGGATGCCCGCGTGCAGAAGCAGTACCTCTACCCTCAATTCCGCGAGGTCAAAGCGCGAGCACTGGCCGAGCGGCTGAGCGTCGGCTCCTCGGTTGCCGTTGTGGTCCACAAGAATTCCGCATTGTTCGACATTCCCAAACGGCCCGTATGGACCGATATCTGGTGACCGTCGCTGACTTCGGTTGGGCCCCGTGTGATGGTTCGCCCAACCGCTGTGTGTATCGCCGAGTCGAGGGGAGGAAGTACAGGCACGCTGAGTACGAGCCCCGGCCGGAGCGTTCCGCTGTGGGTTCGCGCCCGACCTATTTCGTGTGCTGGACCCGAGCGCTGGCGTACAGGCAGATAGCTGCCGCGGCGGCGAGGTTGAGACTCTCGGCGCGGCCGTGGATCGGGATGCGCACTCGGTGGTCGGCCCGGATGGCGACCGACGGATCCAGACCGTGCGCCTCATTACCGAACAGCCACGCCACCGGACCGGCTAACAATTCGTCAGCCTCGTCCAAATCGACCTCCCCCTTAGCTGCGGTCGCCAAAACCGTAATGCCCGCTGCCGCAACGGCATCGAGCACCTCGCCGATATCGCGATGCCGCGCGATCGGCACATGGAACAGACTGCCCGCACTCGCGCGGACGCATTTGCCGTTGTGCGGATCGACCGCATCCCCTGCCAGCACAACGCCATTCGCGCCCACCGCATCGGCGACTCGAATGAGAGTGCCCGCATTGCCGGGCTCGGCGATCTCGACTGGCACGGCGAGCAGTGTCGGCCGTTCGGCCAGTACGTCCGCCAGCGGCACATCGATCAGGTCGCACACCGCGACAAGCCCCGGCGCGGTCACGGTTTCACCGAGGTGTTCGGCGGCGCGCTCACTCACCAACGTGGTGCGCACGCCCGCGGCGGCGGCCCCGGCGATCAGCTGATTCTCCCGAACCGCGGCGTGCATCGAGTAGAACAGCTCGCGCACCCGACCGGCTTCCAGCGCCGCCGCAACGGAATTCGCGCCCTCGGCCAGAAACTGCCCGGTCTTGCGGCGCTGCGCGGCGCGCTGGAGCTTGACAGCGGAAACGACCCGCGGATTGTGCTCGGAGAGCGCATCTACGGGTCGTTCCGAATGCTGTGTCGTCACGCAGGTGCGGATCAGGCGGCCGGTGCGTTGACGTCCTGCGGGAGAGCGGCCTTGGCGACGGCGACCAGACCGGCGAACGCCTCGGCGTCGGAGACGGCGAGCTCGGCCAGGATCTTGCGGTCCACCTCGACACCGGCGGCCTTCAGGCCCTGGATGAAGCGGTTGTAGGTGATGTCGTTGAGGCGCGCCGCGGCGTTGATGCGGGCGATCCACAGCTTGCGGAAGTCACCCTTGCGCGCCCGGCGGTCCCGGTAGGCGTAGGTGAGCGAGTGCAGCTGCTGTTCCTTGGCCTTGCGGTACAGCCGCGAGCGCTGGCCGCGGTAGCCCTTGGAAGCCTCGAGAACGGAACGGCGCTTCTTCTGAGCGTTGACGGCCCTCTTGACGCGTGCCATGGGTCAGTCCTTTGTCGATCTAGGGGGCGCGTGCGTGGCGCCCGGATGTTTGTCGGTGGTCGGCGTCCGGAATCCCGGTCGCGCGGGGCTGGCCTATTCGAGCGACCTATCTATCAGTGGTCGCCGGCGGTCTCAGAGACCCAGGAGGCGCTTGACGCGAGGGACGTCAACAGACGCGACGGCCTCCGTGCCGTCCAGACGACGAGTCCGGCGGGTGGACTTGTGCTCGAGCAGGTGGCGACGGTTCGCCTGCTGACGCAGCAGCTTGCCACGGCCCGAAACCTTGAATCGCTTCGAGGCGCCGCTGTGGCTCTTCATCTTCGGCATGGATTCCTCTATCTGTCTCGTACCGGTGGTCCGCGTCGGACCACCGGTTTTCTGATCGGTATTACTGCGGTTCGGCCGGCGCGGCCTGTTCGGCGGCCGGTGCGCCCGCGGCAGGTGCGGGAGCGGCAGGCGCTTCGGTGGCAGCGGGACGCGGTGCCCGCGAATCCTCCTGCGCCTTCACCCGCGTCTTCGCACCCTTATGCGGCGCGAGGACCATGGTCATATTGCGACCGTCCTGCTTGGCGGAGGTCTCGACGAAACCCAATTCGGCGACGTCGGAGGCCAGACGCTGCAGCAGCCGGAAGCCCAATTCGGGGCGCGACTGCTCACGACCGCGGAACATGATCGTCACCTTGACCTTCGAGCCGGCCTCGAGGAAGCGAACAACGTTGCGCTTCTTGGTCTCATAGTCGTGGTCGTCGATCTTGGGACGGAGCTTCTGCTCCTTGATCACGGTCTGCACCTGGTTCTTGCGAGACTCGCGCGCCTTCTGCGCCGTCTCGTACTTGAACTTGCCGTAGTCCATGATCTTGCAGACCGGTGGACGGGCATCCGGCGCGACCTCGACCAAGTCGAGATCCGCCTCGAGGGCGACGCGTAGTGCATCTTCAACACGCACGATCCCAACCTGTTCACCACCCGGTCCGATAAGTCGGACCTCGGGAACGCGGATGCGATCGTTGATGCGGGTCTCAGTGCTGATGGGGCCTCCTAGGTCAAGCGGTGTCGTCAGACGACCGCACGCAATAACGGCAACCCCTTTTCAACACAAAAGCCCCGGTGCGGTATTCCGCAACGAGGCCCGAGTCGACCGGCCTTCGAGCACGAGCAAGCTCGCGTCGACCTTGTCCGATGATCCCCTGAGAGATCCCCGCACAAGAAACCCGCCTCGAAAGGGCGGGTGACCGGACCGTTTAACCAGTACGATCGCTCGTCGGCAACGGTGGGAGTCGGGCTCCACTTATCAGCCCCGAGCAAGCCCGGGGCGGTCGTCAGCGGAAAGTCTAACATTCCCACTCGCTATCGCCGAATCGCCCCGCCCGGCGACCGCGCCCGCCCACCACGATGCCATCCTCGTGGCTATGAGTGACGAGGCATCCGACGCGACCGACGTCCGCGAGTTGGCCGACATCCCCGCAGTCGAGATCATCAGCCGCGCCGCGATGATGCTGATGAGCGCGGCGGCGGAGAAGCTCGGACTCGCCGACGAGGATCCGGAGAACAGTCCGCGTCGCGACCTGGACGAGGCACGCCGCCTGATCACCGCGCTCGCGGGGTTGGTCACCTCGTCCATCGAATACTTCGGTCCGCATGCCGGTCCGTATCGCGACGGCCTGAAGTCGTTGCAGCTCGCCTTCCGTGAGTCCTCGGCGCATCCGGACGAGCCGGGCAAGGGTCCGGGCGAGAAGTACACCGGCCCGGTCTACTGAGTTCTGGCAAAAATTGCCCATCGGGAAACATTGCCCGGCGAGCAAGATTCCGGCTAGGCTTATGCCATGTCGGACGAACAACTCGGCCTTCGTGAACGGAAGAAGCGCGATACGCGCCAAGCGTTGAGCGACGCCGCGCTGGAGCTGGCCTTCGCCCGCGGCCTCGGGAATATCACCAGGGACGACATCGCCGCCCGCGCGGGCGTATCCGTGCGCACCTTCAACAATTACTTCACCGGCAAACACGAGGCGCTGGTCTATCGGCAGATCGAGCGGATCAAGCGCAGCCTCGCCGTCTTCCGCGCGCGGCCCGCCGACGAACCGCTGTGGGACGCGATCCTCGCGGCCGCCGTCGAACCGCTGGAGGCCGACGGCGCCGGACTCGCACCGCCGCGCCCGGAACAACTCGCGATGATCCGTGAACTACTGGACGCGCCGGAGACGCGAATCGCGTTGTCCAGGAGCGTATTCGACGACTGGGTCGAAGTTATCGCCGAACGCACCGGCACCGATCCGGTGCACGACCTGTACCCACGCCTGGTCGCCGGGGTGCTCGGCGCCATCTATCAGGCCACGACCGAAGCCTATATCCATGCGGATCCGCCGGTGTTGATCACGACCCTCTTGCGGCAGGCCATCGATGACGTGGCCGCCGGTCTTCCGATGCCCGCGACCGACTGACACGCCACAAATCACACAATGGAATAAGGGGTCTATCAGTCATGCCCGAAAACTCTGTCGACGTTATTATTTCCGGCGCCGGGCCGAACGGTCTCATGCTCGCCTGTGAACTCGCGCTGGCCGGAGTTCATCCGATCGTGCTGGAGAAACTCAGCGAACCCAGTGCCGAGCCGAAAGCGAACGGCCTTGTCGGCCAGGTGATTCGGCTACTCGATATGCGCGGTCTGTATCACGAATTCGGCGGCGAGCCCGGTGCACCTCGGGCCATGCCCGGCTACGCCTTCAGCGGCATTCCGATGTCGTTCGCGCAACTGCGGGACAATCCGATGTACATGCTGCTGCTCCCGCAGCCGAAGTTGGTGCGCCTGTTGGAGAAACGGGCGGTCGAGCTGGGCGCGGAGATCCGGTGGGGACATGAGCTGACCGAGCTGGTGCAGCACGATGGTGGTGTCACGGTGTCGGTGACCGGTCCAGACGGCGACTACGACATCGACACGACCTTCCTGGTCGGGGCGGACGGCGGCAAGAGCGTGGTCCGCAAGCGCACTGGAATCGACTTTCCCGGAAGCACATTCGAGGACAAGGTCACCCGGATGGCGCATGTGAGCCTGCCGGAGGAGCTGCGGACCGAGGACCGCGGCTTCGAGATTCCCAGCTTCGGCCGACTTCCGTTCGGGCACAATCGCTTCGAGCGCGGCGGCTTCGTCTTCGCCGAGCTCGAATCCGGCCGGCCGATGGTCGCCACCATCGAATTCGACACCGAAGCCGTGCCCGATAATGTGGAGATGACGGTGGCGGAACTGCGCGACAGCGTGCGGCGGGTGCTCGGCGTGGACGTGCCGATCCAACCGCCACACGGTCCGGGACCGCACGCACTGCGCCGGATTATCGGCCAGAACACCCGGCAGGCCGAACGCTATCGTGACGGCGCCGTCTTCCTCGTCGGCGATGCCGCACACGTGCACTCCGCGATGGGCGGCCCCGGCCTCAATCTGGGCATGCAGGACGTAGCCAATCTCGGCTGGAAACTCGCCGCGCACGTGAATGGTTGGGCACCAACGGGATTGCTCGACACTTACCAGTCCGAGCGCTATCCCGTCGGCGAGCGCGTCATGATGCACTCGCTGTCCCAACTCGCCCTGATGGCCCCCGGCCCGGAGATCACCGCCCTGCGCAAACTCTTCACCGAACTACTCGAAACCCCGTCCAACGCCGCCCATATGGCTCATCTGCTCGCCGGCTCCGACGTCCACTACGACCTCGGCGACCCACACCCCCTGGCCGGACGCCTGGTCCCCGAACTCACCATCGAAACCGAAGCCCGACAGGTGCGCGTCGCCGAGCTGCTCCACCAGGCCCGGCCGGTGCTACTCGTACTCGCCGACGACAACGGCTTCGCCGACACCGCCGAGCGCTGGCGCGACCGGATCGACACGGTTATCGCGACCAGCCCCGAAGCCCCCGCAGACGCGCTGCTGATCAGGCCGGACGGATACGTAGCCTGGGCAGGCGAGTCCGGTGGCGATAAGGACCGACTGCGGGAAGCACTGTCGCGGTGGTTCGGCGCCGCCCGGAACTCCTGACAGGGCATCGTCGACGGCGCTGGCGGAGCGGCGAGGCTTGGGTTCCGCGCTTGTCACCGCACCCCTCCCGCAAAGATCTCCTGAACTCGCGGCGTGCTCACGAGGTCAGGTGCCCAAACCTGATCGCCAGCAGATTCGCTACCAGGACGGCGACGAAGACGACCGCGACCGCTCGGTAGCCCACGGCCCACAGTCCGACCGCAGCGCTGCCGAAAACCACGACCTTGGTGACGACCGCGAGCAGTGGGTTGTCGAATGTCGCATGCGGCGCCGCGAAGAGGCCCCAGGCCAGCGCCGCGAGGAGTGGCACGCCCACAGCCAACACGAGCTTGACCGGAGTCGCAGTGGCGGTCTTCCAGCCCCACAGTCCCAGCGCCCCGAGCGCAACCAACTCCATCCCGAATGCCAGCGTGAGGTTGGCCCATTTCCAGACTTCCTGCATGTCCGTCTCCCGCGAGTCTCCGAGAGCGTCGCTCTCCAATGAGAGCAGTGTGCACGTCGGGTTGAGCTTCGTCAAGTTGCCGACCTACACGGCCGTGGGCGTCGAGCCGGAGAATGGTGCAGTGATGCGCACGCGTTCGACCACCGTCAACTCGAGCACGTTGGCCGCAGGGCCACTTCCCTGCCGCCCCGGACGTCGAGTCCGTCGTGGGGCGGCGCTGACGCGTCGTCGGGCACCACACCCATCCCCGACCTGAGCGGGCAGTGGGCAGTGGGCAGTGGGCCAGCCAACCCCATCCCCCGTCTTCAGAACCCGAAAGCTATGTCCGAACTCCGCAACCACCCACGAAAACTAACCCCGAACACCGAAACCTAGACCCGGACAGGACAGCTATCACGGAACAGTTTCGCGGGCAGCTCTTAGTTCATCTTATGAACAATGAAACGCTTTGCGCGCCTGGATATCTCGGTGACCCGGCAAACGGCTGGGGATTTGGGTTTCGCGGGTCTCGGCATGCGATGCTCACTGAATGGCACGGATACTTCTGATCCCTGGATTCTGGCTCGGCGCGTGGGCATGGGACGACGTCGCGGCCGATCTGCGCGGCCGGGGGGACGATGTGTTGGCGCTGACCCTGCCCGGACTCGACCCGGACGATGACGACCGGCTCGGCGCGACCCTGGAAATGCAGGCGCAGGCCATCCTCGACGAAATCGCCCCGGATGAAGCGGTGGTGGTCGTCGCGCACTCGGGCGGTGCGGCGGCCGCCTATCTCGCCACCGATATCGCCCCGGAACACTTCAGCCGCGGCATTTATGTCGACGCCGCTCCGCTACCGAATGGCTTCATCCTCAATTCCGCACTGGATGCGACCGTTCGCGAACTCGCGCTGCCGGATTGGGATCAGTTGGAGGCCGACGGCAATAGCCTCACCGGACTGGACGAGGTGTCCCTGGCCCGGTTCCGCGAGCGTGCCGTTTCCGAACCCGCCGGAGTCGCTGCCGCTCCGCTGCGACTGAGCGATTCCCCTGCGCGCCTTGCCATCCCGACGACGGTGATCTGCAACAGCATCACCGCGGACCTGGTCAAACAACTGCGCGACGCGGGTCAGGAACCACTGTTCGCCGAGTTGGCCAAGATCGACGCCGAATACATCGATCTGCCCACCGGCCATTGGCCGATGTGGTCCCGGTACAAGGAACTCGCCGAACTGATCCACACCATCGCGAACCGCTCGGCCTAGACAGGCTTCGCGGGCCCGGCGATCCTCATGCATGCGACCGCAGGAGCTTTCGTCCTCTTTTGGCTGGTCGCTTGGCTGGAAGACAAGCTCGCAGAGCGTCGGCCCAGGAACCGAGCCCGCACCCGTTGTCTTGCCCGACACCGAGTAGCCGGTGTCGGGCGAGACAAGCGGTGTGCGAACAGGATCAGCGGAGCGCGGCGGCCTTCCGCGATGCGCGCTTCGCGGCGGCGGCATTCGGTGCCGGAATCTTGGTCGCCGTCGCGTTGGTGGCCGACGAATTGTTCGCCGCCTTCTTCGCCGGGGCCTTCTTCGCCGCCGCCTTCTTGGCCGGAGCCTTGGGCTTGGTCGCGGCGGGCAGTGCAAGGACTTCCTTCAGGAACTGGCCGGTGTAGCTGTCGCCCACTGCCGCAACATCTTCCGGGGCGCCTTCGGCGACGACCGTGCCGCCGCCGGAGCCGCCCTCGGGACCCATATCGACCACCCAATCGGAGGTCTTGATGACATCCAGATTGTGTTCGATGACGATGACCGTATTGCCCTTGTCCACCAAACCGTTGATGACGAGCAGCAGCTTGCGGATGTCCTCGAAGTGCAGGCCGGTGGTCGGCTCGTCGAGGATGTAGACGGTGCGTCCGGTGGAGCGCTTTTGCAGTTCAGCCGCCAGTTTGACGCGCTGCGCCTCACCACCGGAGAGGGTCGGCGCACTCTGGCCGAGTCGCACATAGCCCAGGCCGACGTCGACCAGGGTCTTGAGGTAACGGTGGATCGAGGTGACCGGCTCGAAGAACCCCGCGGCCTCCTCGATCGACATATCGAGCACCTCGGCAATGGTCTTGCCTTTGTAGTGCACCTCGAGCGTCTCCCGGTTGTACCGGGCGCCGTGGCAGACCTCGCACGGGACATACACATCCGGCAGGAAGTTCATCTCGATCTTCAAAGTGCCGTCACCCGAGCATGCTTCGCAGCGGCCGCCCTTGACATTGAACGAGAACCGGCCGGGCTGGTAGCCACGCACCTTCGCCTCGGTGGTGGCCGCGAACAGGGTCCGGATCTTGTCGAATACGCCGGTGTAGGTGGCCGGATTCGAGCGTGGCGTCCGGCCGATCGGCGACTGGTCCACCTGTACGAGCTTGTCCAGATGGTCGAGGCCGTTGATCCGGGTGTGCCGGCCCGGCACCTGCCGCGCACCGTTCAGCTTGTTCGCGAGCACGGTCGCCAGAATGTCGTTGACCAGCGTGGACTTACCGGAACCGGAAACACCGGTGACTGCGGTGAGCACGCCGAGCGGGAAGCTGACATCGATACTGCGCAGGTTGTGCTCGTTCGCACCGACCACGGTGAGCTGGCGCTTCTTGCTCACCGGCCGCCGCACCATCGGCACCTCGATGCGCTCGCGGCCCGAAAGATATGCGCCGGTCAGCGATTTCGGGTCGGTCAGCAGTTCCTGATACGGACCGCTGTGCACGACTTCACCACCGTGCTCACCCGCCAGCGGACCGATATCGACCACCCAGTCCGAGGCCCGAATGGTGTCCTCGTCGTGTTCGACCACGATCAGCGTATTGCCGAGATTCCGCAGCCGCGTCAGCGTTTCGATGAGCCGCCGGTTGTCGCGCTGGTGCAGACCGATCGACGGTTCGTCGAGCACATACAGCACCCCGACCAGCCCGGATCCGATCTGGGTCGCCAGCCGGATGCGCTGTGCCTCACCGCCGGACAGCGTCGCCGCGGCCCGTGACAGGCTCAGATACTCCAGTCCGACATCCAGCAGGAAGCCGAGGCGCGCCTGCACTTCCTTGAGCACCTGCCCGGCAATGGCGGTCTCCCGCTCCCCCAGCGTCAAGGCATTCAGGAATGCCGAGCAGTCACCGATCGACAATTCGCTCACATCGGCGATGGACTTCTTCTCACCGCCCGAGGCGATGGTGACGGCCAGAATTTCCGGACGCAGCCGAGCACCGTTGCACACCGGGCACGGCACATCACGCATGTACCCGTCGTAATGCTCCTTCATCTGCTCGGATTCAGTGCTCTCCATGCGCCGCTGCAAGAACGGCATCACGCCCTCGAAATCGGCGTAATACGAACGCTTCCGGCCGTACCGGTTGGTGTAGGAGACGTGCACCTGATCCGAACTGCCCTCCAGCACCGCCTTGCGTGCCTTCGGCGGTAGGTCGTGCCACGGCGTATCCATGGAGAACCCGATGGATTCGGCCAGACCCGACAGCAGCCGGGTGAAGTATTCCGCGGTCTGTCCGCGCGACCACGGTGCGATCGCGCCCTCGGCCAGGCTCAATTCGGGATCTGGCACCACCAGATCCGGATCGACCTCCTTGCGGATGCCGAGTCCGGTGCAGTCCGGGCACGCACCATAGGGCGAGTTGAACGAGAACGAGCGCGGTTCGAGATCCTCGATATCGAGAGGGTGGCCGTTGGGGCAGGCCAGGCGTTCGGAGAACCGGCGCTCCCGGTCGTGGGCGTGCTCGTCGCGGTCGACGAAGTCCAGTACCACGATGCCGTCGGCCAGCCGCAGGGCGGTCTCGATCGAATCGGTAAGGCGCTGTTTGGAACTCGGCTTCACCTGGAGCCGGTCCACTACGACCTCGACGTCGTGCTTCTCCTGCTTCTTCAGCTTCGGTGGATCGGTGAGCGGATACACCACCCCGTCGACCCGGACGCGCGAATAGCCCTGGCTGTTCAATTGGTCGAACAGATCGACGAATTCGCCCTTGCGGGTGCGCACCACCGGCGCGAGCACCTGGAATTTGATGCCCTCCTCCATGGCGAGCACCTGATCCACGATCTGCTGCGGACTCTGCTTGGCGATCAGCTCACCGCAGACCGGGCAGTGCGGCGTACCCGCGCGCGCATACAGCAGACGCAGGTAGTCGTAGACCTCGGTGATGGTGCCGACCGTCGACCGGGGGTTGCGGTTGGTCGACTTCTGATCGATCGAAACGGCAGGCGAAAGTCCCTCGATGAAGTCGACGTCCGGCTTGTCCATCTGCCCGAGGAACTGGCGCGCGTAGGCCGACAGCGATTCGACATAGCGGCGCTGCCCCTCGGCGAAGATCGTGTCGAAGGCGAGGCTGGACTTGCCCGAACCGGATAGACCGGTGAACACGATGAGACTGTCGCGGGGCAGATCGAGGTCGATGCTCTTGAGATTGTGCTCCCGAGCTCCGCGCACAGTGAGGCGTTCCGCCACCAGGTGTCCCTTCTCGATCGTGTCGGTCCAACAGACGTGATACCCCCAGCGCCATGCTAGGCCGACCCACCGACAAGTTTCGTCGCACGCCGGGTTCCCCGGTCATCGGTCCAGGTCAGGAGTCGGATCGACGCAGCTTTCCAGCCAATCCGCTGAGCTGCCAACCCCCATTGTCCACGGTGACGGTGAGCACATCCGACCCCACCCGGACCCCGCTCACCCGCAGGGGCAGGTACCGATCCGGCACCGCGGGCGCGACCGACGCCGACCCGGTGCCCGGCTCCAACCGCAACATGCTCCGCATGAAAAGCAGCGGCGCCGCCGACGCCCACGCCTGCGGTGAGCAGGAGGTCGGATACGGCACCGGCGCGTCGAATTCCGCGCGGTCGAAACCGCTGAACAGCTCGGGCAGTCGATAGCCGAAGCGGGTGGACGCGTCGAGCACCCCGTCGATCACACGATTGGCGTGTTCGGTGAAGCCGTAGCGCATCAGTCCGGCGGCGCAGATCGCGTTGTCGTGCGGCCACACCGATCCGTTGTGATAGCTGACCGGGTTGTAGGCACCCATGTTGGTGGCCAAGGTGCGGATACCCCATCCGCTGAACATCTCCGGTGAAAGCAGGTGGTCCGCGACCGACCGCGCCTTGTCCTCGTCGATGATCCCGGTCCACAGGCAGTGCCCGATATTCGAGGTCAGCGCGTCGATCGGACGCTTGTCCCCGTCCAGACCGATTGCGAACCAACCGTGCTCAGGCAACCAGAACGCCTTGTTGAACGCTTGCTTCAATGCGGCCGCCTTGACGCGGAACCGATCCGCGGTCGGGTGATCGCCCACATCGGCCGCGAGCGCCGCCCGCGCCACATACGCGGCGTACACATATCCCTGCACCTCGGCCAGCGCGATCGGCGCCTCGGGCAGTCTGCCGTCGGCGAAGTTCACCCCGTCCCAGGAGTCCTTCCACCCCTGATTCGCCAAACCGTGCTCGGCCGCGCGCTGATACTCGACGAATCCGTCGCCGTCCGAGTCACCGAAGTGTTCGATCCACTCCAGCGCCCGATCCGCATGCGGCAGCAGTTCGTCCCTGGTCTCGGCATCCAGTCCCCACCGATGCAACTCACCGAGCAACATCACGAAAAGCGGTGTGGCATCGGCGGTTCCGTAGTACACGGTGTCACCGCCCAGCAGCGATGTCGCCGCCCGCCCGAACCGCACCTCATGCGGTATCTTCCCCGGCTCCTCCTCGGTGATGGCGCGCACCTCGCTGCCCTGCAGACCCGCCAGACTCTGCAGCGTGCCGACGGCCAGTCGCCGGTCCAGCGGCAACACCATCCACGAGGTGAGTAGCGAGTCCCGCCCGAACAGCGCCATGAACCACGGCGCGCCCGCGGCGACCACCGCCCGCTCGGGATGACCCGGATCGAAGATGCGCAGTGCGCCGAGATCGACGACGGCGCGCCGCAAGACCGCGGCGAGCGTCTGATCGTCGGTCTGCACCGACGGCGAATTCTCGTACCATTCGCGCATCCGCAGGGCGGGCGCACTGTGCGAGATCGGATTCCCGCACTGATGTCGCGGCGTCACCACCGAGCCGAGCGTCGGCTGGTACTGGATGCACACCGACCATTCCCCGCGACCGGGCAGATCGACCTGCCACCGCAATTCGCGATCGACCGCAGTCGCCCCCGCGGCGGTCACCGTCACCGTCAGCGGCAGATCGGTGCGGCTGATCTCGACCGTGCCCGCCGTCGACTTGCTCTTGGTGACCACCACGCTGTCGCCGATCCGCCCCTCCTTCACCTCGAACAGATCGGCGAAATCGGCATCGAGTTCCAGCACGACCACACAGCTGATCGCCGCACCGGAGAGATTGCGGACGGTCACGTCCTCGCGCATACCGTCGCCGACATACCGCGCGACGGTCACCAGTGCCGTGCTGTCGGCGCGGCCGGGCCGCGGCGGCGTCCTGGCCAGCAGCGTCGCGCTGTAGGGCTCGGTGTGCTGGACGGTGAGCGGTTGCGGCGCCAACCCGTCGACGGTCAGCCGCCACCGCGACAGCACCCTGGTATCGCGCACGAACAATCCCTCGGCACGATTCGGGCTGATGACACCGCCGTCCTCGCTGATGCAGAAGGTCGAGCCCTCGACCAAGGTGACCCCGGCGATCGCTCGTGGCGCCCCGGGATCGGTGCCGTCACCCCAGGGGCTCGTCAAGCGACCGGCGTGGGCAGCATGGCCCGGGTCGTCCGCTCACCGGTCAGGATGCGTCGATACGGCCGGTCGTGGTCGCGAGCCATCCGCGGCCGGTCGAACCGGCGCTGCGCGGTCTGGTGGCGGACCCGGCGATCGATGGTGGCGATCCGGTCCGGCGCATCGCCGAACCGCACCAGCTCTACCCGAGGCGCCAGTGGCTCCTCGCGAGGTTCGGGGTCGTCGGCTCCGATCAGTGGACGCACCTGCTCAGTGTAGTAGCGCCACTGCTCCGGTTCGCGGATCTTGGTGATCATCACCAGTTTTCGGCGCGCCAGCCGGGCCATCCGGACTGCCCGATGCACCCGTTCTCCGCATTCATCCGGCCGACGAGGACGATGTAGCCACCGGTGCGGGCACTCACGGCGGCACGATCAGCCCGATCTTCATGGACACGTCCACGCTTCTTCGGGTCCCGGCTGGGGATCGATAGCGGGGAACTCCCGAATGGCGCGGCCGTGCGCGAAGCGCCATTGCACGCCGCATTCTCGGCACCGGAACAGGGCGTCCCGGTGGTCGACGAAGGTGCCGATAGCATGCGAACCACAATCGGGACAGCTCCGCGGCGTACCGAAAATATTGCCGAAATCGAGCGTCGCTGAATATGTCATTGTTCGACATACCTATGCATGGGGCCCTCCAAGGCCGCGCTGCCAAAGACCGCTATGAATGACTTCGGCCTCAGCATACCTGGAACCTTGATTCGCACAATGCCATTCAAGCGGTCGGTTTCTCTCGGTGTTTCGATAGCGCTCGTCGGTGAATTCGAGTCGCCATTACTCGAAATTGTCGTTCCCGACATACCGATGCGGCCCTCCGAGGGATACCTTGTCGGGTAGGACCAAACGCCGGGGCGCACGAGATCCCCTGCACCG
Organism: Nocardia vinacea; assembly: GCF_035920345.1. Taxonomy (NCBI): domain Bacteria; kingdom Bacillati; phylum Actinomycetota; class Actinomycetes; order Mycobacteriales; family Nocardiaceae; genus Nocardia; species Nocardia vinacea. The sequence continues at coordinate 10,237,208 of NZ_CP109149.1, read as the reverse complement.
CACAGGAGGTCGCGTGATCACAGTGTTCCTCGTCGACGACCACGAGATCGTCCGGCGCGGTCTTGTCGACCTGTTGGAGAGCGATCCGGAACTCACCGTGATCGGCCAGGCCGGCGATGTCGCCGACGCCATGGCGGGCATTCACGCCCTGCGACCCGATGTCGCTGTACTGGACGTCCGACTTCCCGACGGCAACGGCATCGAACTTTGCCGCGACCTGCTCGCCGAAATCGACGATTTGCATTGCCTCATCCTGACGTCCTACACCGATGAACACGCCATGTTGGACGCGATATTGGCGGGCGCGGGCGGCTATGTCGTCAAGAACATCAAGGGCATGGAATTGGCCGCGGCGATCAAACAGGTCGGCGCCGGACGTTCGCTATTGGATAACCGCGCGGCCGCCGCACTCAAGGCCCGGCTACGTTCCAGCACCGAAAAAGACGGGCCGCTGGCCGGCCTCACCGAACAGGAACGCCGACTACTCGCACTGCTCGGCGAGGGATTGACCAATCGACAAATCGCGGCGCGAATGTTCCTGGCGGAGAAGACCGTCAAGAATTACGTCTCCCGGCTTTTGGCCAAACTCGGCATGGAACGGCGCACCCAAGCCGCGGTGCTGGCCTCCAAACTGCGTGAGAGCTAGCGGATTTCGACCGGAACGACGATGGTGAGATCCCCGTCGTAGCGGCGGTACAGCAGGCGGCCGCGGCCGCTGTCGGCATCGGTGAAGAACAGGAACGGCAGCCCCTTGCGGCACAGCCGGGTCACCGCCGCCTCCTCGATCAGGACCGGCGCCGGATCCGAATCCATGATCAGGGGTAGGGAATTCACCGTGAGCGGCCGCTGCGCCGGAGCCTGCGGCGGCTGTGTGGTGCGCTGCCTGGTGAGCCGGACGCCGAGCGGATCCGCCCAGCTCACCACGGCATCCTCACCGGTTTCGGCATCGCTGAACAGGTACGAGTCGTAATCCATCGTATCCATCACCGCCAACGCCTCAGCGGGCGTACCGGTCAGCAACGCGCAGTGCTTCCTCCGCACGATCGGGCGCGGTTCGGTGACCCTGGCCAGGGGCGGACGCGCCGGATCGGGCCACTCGCGTGACTGTTTGGTCGCCAGCCGGGCGATCTGCCGGTCCAGCCGTTCCACCGCGAAGGTCACCGCGAAGCCGCGCGGACCGGTGACCTGCACCCGGGTCGGGGTGTCATGTATGCGAATATTGGCCTGTACCAACGTGGGTTCGTCCGAATCCACCGGCGCGGTCACCCGCACCCGTGCCGCCGCGTCGAGGTGGTGCCTGCGCAGTACGCGGCCGATCCCCCGCACCGCCCTGGTCACATCCGCGGGCGGCACCGCACCCCGGGTGGTCACGGCAAGTTCGGGGTCGGCGGCAGTGGCCCACAGCTCCGAGGAACGCAACGGCGAATTCATAGGACAACCCTACTTTCTATTCCCGGTGTGCGACCATGCCATCACCGCTACGCCATCGCGAACAGGGCCGAAAGTCCTCGATCGACCAACTAGACTGGCGTAGGCGCTGTTACGCGCCTGCCAGAACAGGATGCCGTCATGACCGAAGAGTTGGGCAGCGGCCTCTATTCGGTACGCGACACGCTGTCGCAACTTCGGCTCCGGGAGCTGCTGTCGGAGGTCAAGGAACGCGTCGAGCTGATCATCGATTCACGCGACCGGATGGACGGCTTGGTCGAGGCGATGCTGACCGTCACCTCCGGCCTCGACCTCGATGAAACGCTGCGCGCCATCGTGCACACCGCCACCAGCCTGGTCGACGCCCGCTACGGCGCGCTGGCCGTGCGCGGGCACGAGCAGCAGGTCACCCAGTTCCTCGACGAGGGCATGGACGACACCATCCGGAAGCGCATCGGCCGACTTCCCGCCGGACACGGCGTACTCGGCGAGGTGTTCACCCAACCCAAACCGCTGCGCCTCGACGAACTCTCGAAACACCCTGCGTCCGTGGGGTTTCCGGAACACCACCCGCCGATGCACACCTTCCTCGGCGTCCCGGTGCGCATTCGCGACGAGGTCTTCGGCAGTCTCTATCTGACCGAGAAGGCCAATGGTCAGCCGTTCACCGAGGACGACGACGTACTCGTGCAGGCGCTGGCGGCCGCGGCCGGTATCGCAGTCGACAACGCCAGGCTCTACGAATCGGCGCGCACCAGACAGGCCTGGATCGAGGCCACCCGCGATATCGCCACCGAATTCCTCGCGGGCACCGAACCCGATCTGGTGCTCGCCCATGTCGTCGACCATGCGCGCACCCTGACCGGCTCGCATCAATCGTTTCTCGCCAGCACCGCGGTACCGCAACTCCAACTCGCCGCGGTCTCCGAACTCGTCATTACCCAATGGTCCGGTCCGGGTAGCGGATTCGACGGACTGATCGTGGACGCCGACGGGACCGCACTCGGCGAGGCCTTCACCCGCCGCACACCGCTGCGCTTCGACGATGCCGCCCTGATCGACCTCGGCGTCCCGCTGCACGATGTCGGGCCCGCGCTGATCCTGCCGCTGTGCACACCCGATGCCACGCTCGGCACGCTGGTCACGGTGCGTCCCGTCGGCTCACCGCCCTACCCGGACGAACTCGTCGAGCTGACCAACGCCTTCACCGACCAGGCCGCGCTGGCCATGCAGCTGGCCGAAACCCAGCGCAGAATGCGCGAACTCGATATCCTCGCCGACCGCGACCGCATCGCCCGCGACCTGCACGACCATGTGATCCAGCGGCTGTTCGCCATCGGACTCACCCTGCAGAGCGCGGTACCGCGCGCCGAGGTACCCGAAGTGCGCCAACACCTTTCGACGGTCATCAATGATCTGCAGGAGGTGGTCCAGGAGATCCGCACCTCCATCTTCGATCTGCACGGCGGCAATGGCGGCGGCATCGAATTGCAGCAGCGGATCGAGGATGCGGTGCGCCAGCAGACCACCGATTCGCAGCTGCGGGCCACCGTGCAGGTGACCGGACCACTGTCGGTGCTGGAGGCCGAATTGGCCGATCACGCGGAGGCGGTGGTGCGCGAGGCGGTGAGTAATGCGGTGCGGCATTCCGGCGCGGCGACCGTCTCGGTGGAGATCAGCGTGGCCGATGATCTGACCATCGTGGTCACCGATGACGGCTGGGGCATCCCGAATCACGTGATCCGCAGCGGATTGCGGAATCTGGAGCAGCGGGCCGATAAGTCGGATGGGCAGTTCACCATCGGACCCGCGGTGGCGGGTATGCACGAAACAGAGGACATGCCGGGCACGAAATTATCCTGGTCGGTGCCGCTTCCGTAAGTGAGCTCAATCGACAGGACCGAGCACGACCATCGAATTATTGCCGCCCATGCCGAGTGACAGCTTGACCGTGATCCCGCCCTCGAAGGGCGTCGGCCCGTCCAATAGTCGCTCGTAGGCGGGTGCGACGATCGGTGCGGCGGGCACGATGCCGCGGTCGTAGGCCAGTGCCGCCGCGGCCACCTCGACACCGGCCGCCGCGCCCTGGCAGTGCCCGGCCAGCGGCTTGATCGAATAGACGTGCGGCCGGTCGTCGAACATCCGCCGCAGCAGATCCCGCTCGGCCACATCGCACTGCCTGGTGCCGGTGCCGTGCGCGTTGAAATACCGCACGTCCGCAGGGGCGATAGCAGCGTCCGCGAGCGCGCGGCGTGCACAGTCGAAGATCTGAGTGTGCCCGGGATCGACCGAAACCACGTGATAGGCGTCATTGGTCATACCGCCGCCGAGCACCGCGGCATAGGGCCGCTCGACCGAGCGCGTGAGGACGAAGGCGACCGACGCCTCACCCATGCTGAAACCGCGGCTGCCCTCCTGAAAGGGGCGGCAGGCGGCCAGTGGTTCGGCATCGCCGACCGCGGCGCCGAGCCGGACGAAGTGTTCGAGCATTTCGGGGGTGGCCGACATATCGGTGGCGACGCAGATCACGTCATCGGCAACACCGCACTGCAGCCAGAGTTTGGCGGTGATCAGCGCGACATTCGCCGAACTGCACGCCGCCGAGACATTCATCGATGGCCCGTGGAAGCCGAATTCCTGCTGTAGTACCGAGATCGGTGTGGAGGGCAATAGTCGCATGTAGTCGCGCGAGCGCCGGTGCCCCTCATCGATCAGATAGAAGTCGCGCCAATTGGCGACGTCGCCGAGCACGATGGCGTGCAGCAGGCCGACGGTGCGGCCCGGTCGCCAACCACGCGCGGACGCGTCGGCGATCGCCTCGCGACCCGCCTCCTGCATGGCACGCCCGTAGACGCTGGTGCTCACCATGGGATCACCGCCATCGGGAATCAGCGAAACCCAGGCGTGCTCATCGCGGCCGAAGCCGTAGCCTGGTTGTAGCGAGGCTGCGGATTTCCCGCTCAGCAGTCCCTGCCAGAGCAACTCCCGACCCCAGCCGTACCCGCTGACCGCACCGATCCCGGCGATCGTCATATGATCTTGATGGTGCTTTTCACTGTTCGGGTTGGTACCCGGCATGGCATCGCTCCTTCACCGGCTCCCGGGGCCGAAGCGACGTTCGGCTCGAGAAATGTTCACAAATCCGGGTTCTGTAATGATCACCAGATAGCGGGAGATGGAGTGCCCGGACTGTGCGCGAAGCAATAGCGTCGACGGTGTGATCTTGTACACGTCGAGACCAGAATAATCCCATGTTCCAATGGCCATGATTGGGTCGATGATCGGGGGTTCCAGTGGATCAGGACAATGCAGTCGACGCCGAGCAGCTGGCCCAGCGCTACCGGTCCTTGGTCGAACACACCCCGGACGGGATCGTCGTGCACGAGCGCGGCACCGTCGTCTACGCCAACCAGGCCACCGCCCGCATGCTGGCCGCCGACAGCGCCGACGAGGTGATCGGCCAGCCGCTGACCCGGTTCGTCCATCCCGATTCGGTGCCCAGCATGGTGGATCGCATCAGCCAGCTGACCATTGCGGGCGCTGCCTCCGAGCCCACCGAAATGAAGCTGATCCGGGTCGACGGCGAGATCGTCCCGGTCGAGACGGTTTCGGTGCTCACCGCATGGCACGACCATCTCGCCTATCAGGTGGTCATCCACGATCTCACCGCTCAGCGCGCCGCCGAGGCCGCGCAGCGCCGGGCCGAACAGCACTTCACCACGGTGGTCTCGCAGTTGGAGGAGGGGGTGGTGGTGATCGACCGGAACGGCCGCATCGAATCGGCCAATCCCGCGGCAGTGCGGATCTTCGGCACCGACGAACGCACCGGCGAACTCATCGGCGCCACCATCGACGAACTGCCGCTGATCCTGCTCGACGCCAATGCCCAGCCACTGCCGCCGAGCCGACATCCGGTCGCACGCACCCTGGCGACCGGCGAAACGATCACCGGATACATCTTCGGCGTCGACCGCCACGACGGCCAGCGCCGCTGGCTCTCCGGCAGTTCGCGGCTGCTCAATCCGGGCGATCCGGATTCACCCGCGGTGTCCTCCTTCGCCGACATCACCGAATTCCGGGCCAGTCGAAGGCAATTGGAGTTCCAGGCCACGCACGATTCGCTGACCGGACTGGCCAACCGCTCGCTGATCCTGTCCCAGCTCGCCAATGCGCTGGCCGCCAGCGAGGATCTGCCGGTCACGACAGTGTTGTTCATCGACATGGACGGCTTCAAGGCGATCAACGACACCCTCGGCCACGCGATCGGCGATACCGTGCTGCAGATCGTGGCCCAGCGGTTGCAGCGCGCACTGCGCGGCACCGATCTGGTCGGCCGGCTCGGCGGCGACGAATTCCTGGTGCTGCTGTCCGGCCGGACCCGCCGCCTCGATCTCGACTCGCTGGTCGAGCGGCTGCGCTCGACCATGGCCGAGCCGATCATCGCGCGCGGGCACCGGATCGAGGTGAACGCCTCGATCGGCGTGACCGAACTCGTAGAGGGCGACCACCGGACGCCCGAGGCGGTGCTGCACGACGCCGATCTGGCGATGTACCGCGCCAAGCCGACCGGACACCGGGAAGGCACCGGCCTGGGCCGCAGACCGAATAACACGCACGCTTCCTGAAGGTTTTCCCATGATCATCGAACACGCGCTGTTGCCCGTCCGCCCCGCCGAAGCGGCGGCCTTCGAGGCCGCGTTTGCCGAGGCCAGGCCGATCATCGAGAGTATGCCGGGCTTCCGCTCGCTGTCGCTGTCACGGTGCGTCGAGGCGCCCGACACCTATTTGCTGCTGGTGGGATGGGAACAGTTGAGCGACCATGTCGATGGCTTCCGCGGGTCCGCCGGATATCAGCGCTGGAAGCAACTGCTGCATCACTTCTACGAACCGTTCCCCATCGTCCAACATTTCACGCCGGTCTTGGCCACGGACCCGCTACCTGCGGTTACAGCGAGCCCGCCGAACCAGCAGTAGACTCGACAACTCTGTTTTCAATGGCGTTCGCGTGCACCGTGACCTGCGTGTGCACCGGCTCATCGCGGTGACAAGGAGTTCAGTTTGCCCGACCGCCTCACTCAGGATCGTGCCGCGCACGACGGCACACCCGAGCGGAACCGCGAGATCGACCTGGAGCAGGCCTACCTGTCCGTGCTCTATGAACGACTCGACGATATGCGCGAATACGCCACGAAACGGCTGCGCACCGTCCTGCTGGAAACCGGTGGCACCCCGCAGGCCCGCACCGAACGCGAATCCTTCAGCCAGCTCTATTCCGAGGATCTGGCCAAATACGACGCCGCCGAACACGGCCTGTGTTTCGGCCGCATCGACCTCGACGGCAGTACCGCTTCGAGCGACCCGCAAGCAGTCGCTAGCGGCCAAGAAGACGAATACCGCTACATCGGCAGGCTCGGCATCCTCGACGAGAAGGACGATTACGAGACGCTGCTGCTGGATTGGCGCGCGCCCCTGGCCCGTCCGTTCTATCTCGCGACGACTGCCGCCCCGGACGGGGTGATCCGGCGCCGACATATCCGGTCCCGCAATCGGCGGGTCACTGCCATCAATGACGAATACCTGGACCTCGACGCCGCTCGGACTGCCGGTGTGACCGATGACGCGGGCGGGGTCGGCAGCGAGAGCGCACTGCTCTCGGCGCTCAATGCGGCGCGCACCGGCCATATGAACGACATCGTCGAGACCATCCAGAGCGAGCAAGACGCGATCATTCGCTCCGAGCACAAGAGCGTGCTGGTGGTCCAGGGCGGTCCGGGCACCGGCAAGACCGCCGTCGCCCTGCACCGCGCGGCATACCTGCTCTACACCTACCGTCAGCAGTTGGCCAAGAGCGGTGTGCTGATCATCGGCCCGAATGCCACCTTCCTCGATTACATCGGTCAGGTGCTGCCATCGCTCGGTGAGACCGGCGTGCTGCTGTCCACCATCGGCGATCTGTACCCGGGAGTGAAGGCCACCCGCGAGGATTCGCTGCGCGCCGGTGAGGTCAAGGGCTCGCTGGCCATGCTGGAGGTCCTCAAGCAGGCGGTGCGCGACCGTCAAGAAGTGCCGTCCGAGCCGATCAGGCTTGCCTTCGACGGCTATCCGGTCACACTCGATCGCAAGATCGCCACCAAGGCGCGCGGCCGGGCCCGCTCCTCGCGGCGCCCGCACAATCTGGCCCGGCCGATCTTCGCCTCCTCGGTCATCGACGCGCTCACCGAACAACTGGCCCAGACCATGGGCGCGGATCTGTCCGGCGGCCACCGGGGGATGGCAGGAGGCGCAGCCGACGGGGCGGGTAAGGAAAGTCTGCTCAGCCGAACGGATCTCGCCGAGATCCGGGACGAAATGCGTGCCGATCCGGGGATCCAGGCGGCCATCGGCAAGCTCTGGCCGATCCTGTCGCCGCAGGAGGTGCTCGCGGATCTGCTGGCCGATCCGAAGCGACTCGATCGGGCCGCGAGCAGTCTGGATCCGGCCGACCGAGCCGAACTCGCGCGCTCGGACAACGGCGAATTCAGCGCGCCGGACGCACCGCTGCTGGACGAACTAGCCGAACTGCTCGGCATCGACGATACCGAGGAACGCGAACGCGCCCGCCGTCGCTGGCGGGCTCAATTGGCCGAGGCGCAGGACGCGCTCGACATCCTGACCGGTTCCGCACCACAGGATCTCGAGGACGACCTCGATCCGGAGATCCTGATGGCCTACGACCTGATCGACGCCAGCCAGCTGGCCGAACGTCAGGATGTGCGCAACCGGCAGACCACCGCGGAACGCGCGGCGGGTGACCGCAATTGGACCTACGGCCATGTGATCGTCGATGAGGCGCAGGAACTTTCGGAGATGGCCTGGCGAATGGTGATGCGCCGCATACCGAACCGGTGGGTCACGGTGGTCGGCGATGTCGCGCAGACCGGCGATCCGGCGGGTGCCTCGTCCTGGCAGCGGATGCTGGAACCCTATGTGGCACAACGGTGGAAGCTCACCGAGTTGACCGTGAACTACCGGACCCCGGCGGAGATCATGGCGGTCGCGGCGGACGTGCTCGCCGAGATCGATCCGGCCGCGTCGGTGCCGCGGTCGGTGCGGGAGACGAGTGTGCGGCCCCGCGCCCATGCCGTCGATGCGAGCGAATTACGCAGTGCGGTAGCGCAATTGGTAGCCGCGGAGACCAGCCCCGGCACCACGGCCGTCATCACACCGCATGAGATGGTCGCGGACTTCGTCGAGTTGGCGGGCGAATCCGTCCGGGTGCTCACGGTCCACGATGTCAAGGGCCTGGAATTCGACGCGGTCTATCTGGTGGAACCCCAGGGGATCCTCGACGAATCGCCGCGTGGGATGAACGACCTGTACGTGGCACTGACCCGAGCGACCCAGCGACTCGGTGTGGTGCACACCGGCGACCTGCCGCCGGTGCTCAGCGGACTGGATTGACGACGACAGCCGCACATTCCTGGGAATGTGCGGCTGTCGTTTCGGCTTTACTGCTTACCTGACGGTGTGCACGATCAGCACATCGGAGCGGGACTTGCGCGCCACATCCGAAGGCACCGAACCCAGCAACCGGCCGGCCAGGGTGTTCAGGCCGCGGTTACCGACGACCAGCAGATCGGCCTCGACCTCCTTGACGAGCGCAAGCAGCGATTCGACGGGCTCACCGACGATCGCGCGCTCGACGATCTCCTCGGCGCCTTCGGCGGTCGCGCGGTCGCGGGCGGCGCGCAGGATCTCGTTGGTGGGCGCGGAGCCGCGCACCTGGTAGGCCTCGTCCTTGAGCACATCGGCGGCAGCAGCCACATCGCGATCGTCGGTCGGGTAGTACGCGCAGGCGACGACCAGGGTCGCACCCGCGGCCGCGGCCAGCGAAGCGGCCTTGTCGACGGCGACGTACGACGAGTCCGAGCCATCGGTACCGACGACAATGGTCCGGTAGGCGGTCATTTCTCCTCCAACTATGTGGTGTCGGGTGCCTGCGCCGGTGCCACGTGGAGTCGTGGCACCAGCGCGGCGACTGGGGTCGACCATAGCGGCAAATCGGCCGGAAATAGCAGAAATCGCAACACATCACACTGCGGGCGTTCAGGGTTTACCGACACAGGTTGATGCGGCGAATGCCGCAGGACCTTTGCGACCTGGGCGGATCTAATTTCCGGGTCCGCGACTTGTGATCCATCACAACCGGCGCGAGCGTTCTTGTCCCCCTGGGATATTCATCACATATACCCGACCGTGGCCGCTATACGCTGGCAATGCCGGCCCGACCGGGACCGGTAAGAACGTACCCGGCCGGGCCGACGCCATCCACCCGGTTCCACAGTTACCGGGATGGAGCTCCGTCGACCCGAAAAAGCCGACGGCGTCTATACGGCTCACAATATCGGCGCGATCAGCACAAGTCCGGTCGTACCTACAGGCCGGTGAAAAGCGGTCCGGTGATCGTCAATCCGAGTTCGTCGACATGTGCGAAGAAGGCGAACAACATCAGCGCGGCGCCGGCGAGCGCGAGATCCTTGTTGAAATGGATCATCTCGCCCTGTTGGGCCTGCGGATCGGTCTCCTTCCAGAACTGGTGCATCAGGAATGCCGTCGGCACCAGCATGATCACCAGTAGCAGTGCCCCGAGGTCGGCCCACACGCCGAGCAGCACGCTGAGGCCGCCGACCGCGAGAACGACGCCACCGGCCAGCACCGCGACCCGCGGCTGCGGCAGGCCGCGACTCCGCGCATAATCGGTCATCGCGTCGGTCTGCGTGAAATGCCCGAACGCGGAACTGAAGAACAACACCACGAAAAGTACTCGCCCTATCAAGACCAAGACATCCATCACGAACTCCTCATTCGCCGATGTGGAGGGCCGATTCCGATTCGTGCTCGAATGGGTCGAACGCGAGCGGACCTGCAAACTACATTCTGGTCGGGACGACCTTCGAAGTCACCTCGTTACGGAAGCGTAGCGAATTCTTGGCGTATTCCAGTGGAGCCATTCCGACTTCCGCCGTGAACTCACGCGAGAAATGCGCTTGATCGAAATAACCCAGCTCGGTGGCCAGTGCGGCGAGATCTTCGATGCGCCCGCGTGCGAGTAGATCGGCTCCGTCCTGGAGCCGGTATCGGCGCAGCACCCATTTCGGTCCGGCACCGACATAGCGCCGGAACATCCGCTGTAATGTGCGGATCGGGATATCGAACCGATCGGTGACCTGATCGACCCTGGTCAGTTCTTGGTCCTGTTCCATAGCGGTGACGATGCGCAGCACCAGTCGGTAGTTGGGATCTGCCGCAGCCTTTCGGCCGATGAGGAACTCCTCGATTATGCTGCGGCGCTTGATATCCGAGCATTCGGCCAAAACGCGGTCGGCCAGGCCGGCCGCCTCGGGCAGCACGTCCGTGAGCGGCACGGCGGTGTCCCGGAACGCACCGACATCCAGTCCGGTGAACGCACCGAATCCACCGGCGCGAAAGCGTGCGCCGAAGGTCTCCCCCATACCGCTGAGCTCCCGGACGAACTTTGTGGTGCAGACGCCGTTGACGAAACCGCCGGTGCGGGTTTCGCTGCGTTCGAAGGTGACATTCACGCACGGAAACGGCAGCACCTCGGCGTAGTACGACGGCCGACCGGTCAGATCCCAGCGCACCGACCAATACCACTCGACGAACCCTCCGACCTCAGGCCCGGCCGACAACCGCGCCAACGAGCGATGTCTGGCCTGCTCGTCGGGATGCAGAATGCCCTTCACATTGTCGAGCGCGGGCACCGCGACCGGCCCGTCGGCTGCGCCGGTCACGGCTGTCGCTTTCTTACAAGACCATCTCGCCGCGCTCGACGAGGCTTATCGGTATGAGCGAAACAGCGAACACCGTGAATCCCATCGCCGACGGCTACCACTCCATCACCTGCTTCCTGGCCGTTCCCGACGGCAATAAGGCAATCGAGTTCTATACCAACGTCTTCGAGGCCGAGGTGATCAGCCGCAATGATCTCCCCGACGGTCAGCCCGCACACGCCGAACTGAAGATCGGCGACTCGACACTGCAACTGGGCATGCCCATTCCGGACAACAATGTCCTGGCTCCCAATGGCGAATGGGTGCACACCTCGATCGTGCACTACTGCCCCGATGTCGACGCGGTCGTCAAGCGGGCCATCGAAAACGGCGCCCGCAGTGCGGAGGAGCCGCAGACCTTCGTAACCGGTGACCGCTTCGGCGTCGTCCTCGACCCCTTCGGCCACCGCTGGGCGGTGCTGACCAAGGTCGAGAATGTCTCGCGCGAAGAGGCCGAGCGCCGCGTCAACGAATGGATGGCCACCCAGAGCTGAGCCATGCCGAGCCCGGCGGCGTCGAAAGACGCCGCCGCTCAACTCAACCCCGCGGCATCCATCCCGCGCAGTTCCTTCTTCAGATCCGCGATCTCGTCCCGCAGCCGACCGGCCAATTCGAACTGCAACTCGCGGGCCGCATTCATCATCTGCGCGGTGAGTTCCTTGACCAGATCGGCCAATTCGGCCCGCGGCATGGACTTGACGTCCCGGCCCTCGTACACCCCCGCGCTCACCGCCCGCCCCGGCTCGCCCTGGGCGCGGCGGCCGCGGCTGGCGTTGCGACCAGAGCCGCCGACGGCAACCTCGCTGTCATCGGCCTCCTGATACACCTGATCCAGAATGTCGGCGATCTTCTTGCGCAGCGGCTGTGGGTCGATACCCATCGATTCGTTGTAGGCGACCTGCTTGGCCCGGCGGCGTTCGGTCTCGTCGATGGCGAACTGCATCGACGCGGTGACCTTGTCCGCGTACATGTGCACCTCGCCGGACACATTGCGGGCGGCACGACCGATGGTCTGGATGAGTGCGGTAGTGCTGCGCAGAAAACCCTCCTTATCCGCGTCCAGGATCGCCACCAGCGATACCTCGGGCAGGTCGAGGCCCTCGCGGAGCAGGTTGATGCCAACGAGCACGTCGTACTCACCGAGCCGCAACTGCCGCAGCAGCTCGACCCGGCGCAGCGTATCGATTTCCGAGTGCAGATACCGCACCCGGACGCCGAGTCCGAGCAGGTAATCGGTCAGATCCTCGGACATCTTCTTCGTGAGCGTGGTGACCAGCACCCGTTCGTCGCGCTCGGTGCGCTGGCGGATCTCATGGATCAAATCGTCGATTTGCCCCTTGGTCGGCTTGACCACGACCTTCGGGTCGACGAGCCCGGTCGGCCGGATGACCTGCTCGACGACCTCGCCGCCCGCCTGGCCGAGCTCGTATGGACCTGGCGTGGCCGAGAGGTACACCGTCTGCCCGATCCGACCGGCGAACTCCTCCCACGTCAGCGGGCGGTTGTCGATCGCCGACGGCAGCCGGAACCCGTACTCGACCAGGTTGCGCTTGCGCGACATATCGCCCTCGTACATGCCGCCGATCTGCGGGACGGTGTTGTGCGACTCGTCGATGACGAGCAGGAAATCCTCCGGGAAGTAATCCAGCAGCGTGGCGGGTGCGGACCCCGCCGCACGCCCGTCGATATGGCGCGAGTAGTTCTCGATACCCGAGCAGAATCCGACCTGGCGGATCATCTCGAGGTCGTACTGCGTGCGCATACGCAGCCGCTGCGCCTCCAACAGTTTGCCCTGGCGATCCAGTTCTGCCAGCCGCTCCTCGAGTTCTTTCTCGATATCGCGAACCGCACGCTCCATCCGCTCCGGACCCGCGACATAGTGCGTGGCCGGGAAGATCCGGACGGTATCGACCTGCCGCACCACATCGCCGGTGAGCGGATGCAGGTAGTACAGCGCCTCGATCTCGTCGCCGAAGAATTCGATGCGCACCGCGAGTTCCTCGTAGGACGGGATGATCTCGACGGTGTCACCGCGCACCCGGAACGAACCGCGGGTGAAGGACATGTCGTTGCGGGTGTATTGCACGTCGACCAGCAGCCGCAGGAATGCGTCGCGATCGATTTCGGTGCCGACATCCAGTTGCACCGACCGATCCAGATACGACTGCGGTGTACCGAGGCCGTAGATGCACGACACCGACGCGACCACCACGACATCGCGACGCGAGAGCAGACTCGAGGTGGCCGAATGCCGCAGCCGCTCGACATCGTCGTTGATCGAGCTGTCCTTCTCGATATAGGTATCGGTCTGCGCGATGTAGGCCTCGGGTTGGTAGTAGTCGTAGTACGAGACGAAGTACTCGACGGCGTTGTTGGGCAACATCTCTCGCAGCTCATTGGCTAGCTGCGCGGCGAGAGTCTTATTCGGCGCCATCACCAGCGTCGGCCGCTGCAGCCGCTCGATCAGCCAGGCGGTGGTGGCCGATTTACCGGTGCCGGTCGCGCCGAGCAGCACCACGTCACGCTCGCCCGCATTGATGCGACGCTCGAGTTCAGCAATGGCCGCGGGCTGATCACCGGCCGGCTGGTGATCGCTGACGACCTGGAACTGCGCATCGGCCCGCTCGATCTCCCCGACCGGCCGGAACTCCGAATGCGCCAGCGGGGTGCCCCGGTCCTCGTAGCCTTCCGCCGGGATTTCGGTTGCGAATGCCATGGTCACCAGCCTAGGCGCAGGCACCGACAGATTCTGCGGCCCGGCGGATCCGCCGCCGAAGGGGCTCGTCACCGGATTACGATCGGCGTATCCTTTCGCGATCTGACGCACCATCCCGCACCAGGGCTGATGCGCAATCTGTTACCTGTCCTATAGGGCAGGTAAACGGACATTAATGTCCGTTGTCGCAACGAGATTCGGCGTTTTCTGAGCATCGGCGAACCGGCCGCAGCAGGTGTAGCCTGATTTGGTTGTCGGACATGAGGATGAGGCCATGAGCGCTCTGATTCCATTGCTTGCCGCCGCGCCCGCTGTGACCGGTATCGCCGGTTACGTTGCGCGTGACTTCCGGGGGGTCGCGCCCCTGATCCAGCCAACCACCACCACCGCCGCACCGGGATCGCCGATGACTACCACCCAGCTAAGACCGAAGATCGAACATTTCAATATCGCCGAGCTGACCATGACCGATCCCAAGGGTTTCGTGCGCCCGATCGACCGCGTGCACGTCGAGCCGTGGGGCCTGTACGTGGCACGCACCGTCGGTGGTCCACGGATCCAATATATGGAGACCTGGCTGCTGCCCGAACTCTGGTTGCGGGTGACGATCGTGCACTACCAGCCCGGACATCACCGCGACCTGGACTATTGCCTGCATGTCGGCGAGTACACCCGGATCGAGCCCAAGCGCTGGAAGTCGATGGATCAGTACCTCGAGATCGCGGTGCGCCACTCCCGCGCGGCCGAATTGCGTGGGGTGGACGATCTGCTGGCCGCCCATTCGGCCGGTCTGATCGATTCGACGCATGCGCATCACGCGCTGGACCGGGCGACCAAGGCGATGGAGGGCTTGGCCGCGCACGGACACGAGGTCGAGCCCTGGCTTGCCACCAAGGAGATCACACTGACCTGGATGTAGCCGATCCGCCGGACGATCTGCCCAACCGCTGCCGTACCACTCGACGGCGCGGCAGCGGCGGTAGATTCTATTTGCATGACACAGGCACCATCAGTGGACGTGCACAGGCCCAAGGTCGAGTACTTCAATCTCGCGGACCTGACCAACACGGACCCGAAGGGCTTCGTCCGGCCGGTCGAGCGCTACCGGACCGAGCCGTGGGGCCTGTACATGGCGCGCACCTCGGACCATCCGCAGTTCCATTACATCGAATCGTGGCTACTGCCCGGGCTTTCCATTCGGGTGACGATCTTCCACTATCACCCCTCGCACCAACGCGATCAGGACTACTACCTCGACCTCGGCCAATTCACCCAGGTCGATCCGAAGAAGTGGAAGTCGGTGGACCACTACCTCGATATCGTGGTGCGGTCGGGGCGCGAGCTCGAACTGCTCGACGTGGACGAGTTACTCGCCGCGCACACCGCAGGATTCATCACCCTCCGCGAAGCCCAGGCCGCCATCGAACACGCGTCCATCGCGATCGATGGCATCGCCGCCAACGGCTACTCGCTCGATCGCTGGCTCGCCACCCTGGACATCACCCTGACCTGGCTGTAGTACCGCCGCTCAGCGTTCGACGCTGCCGCGCCAGGCGGCTGCCCGCGGGTAGGCAGCGTCGAACCATGGTTCCTTCACATCCAGATACGCCAGCGTCGCCGCCGCACCGGTCAGCCCGGCCGCCTTGGCCTCAGCCTCGAGCTTGACCTCCAGATACTCCGCGCGCACCGCCGCATCGGCAATCAGCCAGTCCCGGAACAGCAGCGCGAACTCCTGCCCCGGCGACCCCGCCACCCGGATATGTACATTCGCCAACCGCCCCGGATCGGCACTCTGGTGAAACCGCTTGGCCCACAATGCCGTATCGCCGCCCGCCGGATCCGCCGCCGTCGGCTTCGGATTATCGGCGGTGATATCGGGCCGTACCGGAAAACCGGCCGCCCCCAACGCATCTCGCAGCCCGTCGGCGGCCGCCAGATCCGCGACGGTGATCTGCACATCGATCACATCCTTGGCGGGCAATTCCGGCACCGCGGTCGAGCCGATGTGGTCGATTCGCGATGCCGCCGGACCACACGCCACCCACAGCCGGGCGATGAGCCGCTGCGCCTGTGCCGCCCACTCCGGATTCGCGGGCACGACGCGCAGCTCCTTGCGCCGCGCCGGTGTCGCCGTGCGTAAGTTCTCCTCGAACGGCACCAACCGTTGCTTCCACAACTGCCGAACAACCGGATCAATAGCCCCCGGTTCACCGCTATTGTCCAACAGCACATCCGCGACGGCGTGGCGCTGTTCATCGGTGGCCTGCGCCGAAATACGCGCCCGTGCATCCGTTTCGGAAACGTTTCGGAATTCCACCAATCGCCGTATCCGAGTTTCTGCGGGCACATCGACGATCAATACGAGATTCATCAGCGGCGCGAGACCGTTTTCCACCAGAAGTGGAATATCTTGAACGAGAATCGCATCCGATGGCGCGGCGGAAATCAATTCCGTGGTTCGTTTACCGACCAATGGATGGACAATGGAATTCAACGTGGCGCGGGCTTCGTCGTTTCCGAATGCCTTGGCCGCCAGCGCCGGCCGGTCCAGACTGCCGTCGGCGGCGAGGATGTCGGGGCCGAACGCCGCCACCAACGCCGTGAGGCCCTCGGTACCCGGCTCGACGACCTCCCTGGCGATCACATCGGAATCGATGATCACCGCGCCGAGCTCGGCGAGAATCCGCGCCACCGTCGACTTGCCCGCTCCCATGCCTCCGGTGAGGCCGATCCGCAACATTCGACCAGTCTCGCATCCGCGATGTCACGCCGAACGCAACCCCCTGCGCGCGCAATCCACCCAATTGGCCGGATTACCCACTCGCGCCGCACATTCCACCATCTGAAACACCATTTGCCCGATCCGTGACTAGGCCGAGACCATCTCGCAACATTTCCGGTCGATTCCCGCCCCCGGACCACAACTTTCCGACACGCCGAGGCAATTACTCGTGCAAAATACTGTGCCGAACACTTTCGTTCGACTAATCTTCGCCGTGGCGATCCAGGCCAGCACCCGCAAGCAAAGGAACATCATTGGGCACCAAAATCAACCGGGCGGGTCGCCACCGCCTGGGTAAGGCGGGGGGCATGCACTGCATCAAGCACCCCGCCGTAGCGGCCGCGCTCGCCGAGCACCGCCGCTCGTGGTTCACCGCTTTGATCAGCCCCGCCCGGCACAGCTTCGCGGCCATGCGAAAACGCTCCGCTGCCGCGACCGCGTACTGGGCGCCTGCGACCGCCAGCTGATTTCAGCCGCCTATCCGGCCATAAACTTCCGGTGACCCAGCCCCATCAGGGGTTGGGTCACTTCGTGCTGCCGTCACCACCCGAGACTTCCTGACAGTCGCTTGCACTTTATGCGCGAGCCTCCTTAGATGAAGTCCGAATTGGCTGCCCCTTCGGGCTCGGGCGTCGAGGTCATGATCACCGGGTTCGCGCCCGCACAGGCCGATCTCATCGAAATCGAGACCGCCGATATGCAACGCGCCGAGGCCCTCGGCCTGCCCGTGGCGACCGCGGTGCTGGTGCTGGCCCTCGGTGCGGTGGTCGCGGCCACCCTGCCCATTACGGTCACGGCGGCGGGCATCGCGGTGGCCGTGGGCGTCCTCTTCGGCCTGACTACCTTTCTGACCTTCGATTCGCTGGTCCTCTCGGTGGCCACGATGATCGCCACCGGCACCGCGATCGACTACGCGATGTTCATCGTGAGCCGATTCAACGAGGAGTCGACCCGGCACGGAGTGCGCGATCGACGATCGACGCAGGCCATCGCGGCGGCCGTGGGCGCGGCGATCGATACGACCGGCCGCACCATTCTGGCCTCGGGATTCATCGTGATGATCTCGCTGTGCGCGCTGTCGGTGGTCGGGCTGCCGATGCTGAACGGTGTCGCGATCGATCACCGCGGCCGATCCGTTCGGCGAACAGCACCCGGAATCGGTCGGCCATATCCCGCATCTGCCTGGTCTGCCCGTCCTTGATCTCCGGGATCGTCGCGACATACCGCAGCCGCCTGCGGATCCGTCGCTCCGATTCGGCGGTCAGCAGCGATTCGATCAGCACCGGCACGATCAAACGCGCGACGCGGATGAGCTCGGCCGGTTCGACGGTATCGCCGCCGCCGACCGTCCGCAGCACATCGAGTACCCGCGGATCGGCCTCGTCGTAGAGAACGAGCATCTCCTTGGTGCCGAAGTACCGGTACACCGAACTCGGCGACACCCCGGCCGCCGCCGCAACCCGCTCCACCGTCACATTGCGATACCCGTGCGCATCGAACAGATCCAGCGCGACACGCTGGATGCGGCTCATCGCCTCGATCTTCCTGCGTTCCCAGGTGGTCCCGGTGAACTCGACGGCGGACTCGGACATCAGGGCAAGAATACCCGCGACCTAATCGGGCGCAGCCGGACTTCGTCCGTCACTAGTCCCTTGCGCTTGGACGAGCGCAGGCGAGGCCACCGCCTAGCCCCGCACGATGCCACTCGGACGGCGCCGGGAGCCTGATTGCTGGGTCGGCATCTGGTTGGGCGGCACCGGATACGGAACACCCGAGTTTGCGGCGCCCAGTGCGATATTCGGGCCGCACTGGGCGATCGCGGCATCCTTCTTCGGCTTCGGATCACTCAGGACCGGCTTCGCCGCATCCGGGTTCGAGCCGAAATCGAAGGCCGAGGTCATATCGCCGGTGACGCTACGTCGCCACCGCGTCAGATTCGGCACCTCCACGCCGAAGCGGGTCTCCAGCAACCGCAGCTGGGAGGTGTGATCGAAGGTCTCCGAGGCGACCAGCCCGCCGCGGCTGTACGGCGAAATCACCAGGCCGGGAACACGGTAGCCCAAACCGATCGGACCCGCGATACCGTTCGACGCCTTCACCCGATCCAGTGGCACGGTGACGAATTCGCCCGGTGTGCCCGCGGGCGCGGTCGGCGGCGCGACGTGGTCGAAGAAGCCACCATTCTCGTCGTAGCTGATGATCAGCGCGGTCTTCTCCCACACCTTCGGATTGGAGGTGAGGATATCGAGCAATTGCACGATGCCGTATGCGCCGAACGCCGCGGGCAACGCGGGATGTTCGCAGTTGATCAACGACGGAATCACCCAGGACACGGCGGGCAGCGTGTCGTTGGCGACATCGGTCTGAAAGTCGTTGGGATACACCGGCGCAAGACCGCGCCGAGCCAATTCGCAACTCGGATCCGAGGATTGGGTGAAACAGCCGAGCATGCCGTCCAGAATCACCGAGGACAGCGGGCCCGCATCGCGATTGTTGTAGACCTTCCAGCTGACGCCCGCCTCGGAGAGGTTCTCCGGGTAGGTCCGCCAGCTGTAGACGTGCTGTGGGATCAGCGTGGGCGTCTCCAGCAGGGGCCCACCGGCTACGCCGTCCGGGTCGATGGTGGCGCTGATCCAGTACAGCCGGTTCGGGTCCGTCGGGCCCAGGACCGAGCAGTGGTAGTTGTCACAGATGGTGAACGCATCCGCGAGTTCGTGGTGGATCGGAATGTCCTCGCGCAGGTAGTAGCCCATGGCTGCGGGGGCGTTGGCGGGGCCGACACTGGCAATGGACATCGGCATCCACTGGTCGTTGGCGCCGCCGTTCCAGGCCCGGTGCATACCGCCCCAGCTGTGGTCCGGATCGTTGATGCATTCACCGTCAAGGGTCGTGCCACGGGTGGTGTCGAGGCGGAACGGATTCACGAAGCCGTCCGGGGTCGGACCGACACCGGGCATCCACCCGTACTGCTGCCACGCCTTGGCACCCTCGCCGAAGCCGCGCACGCCGGACATGGTGCCGAAATAGTGGTCGAAGGAACGGTTTTCCTGCATGAGCAGCACGAAGTGCTCGATATCGCCGAGGCCGCCGGTGCCGGCCGGATCGGCGGCATAGGCGCGTTCGATGATCGGATCGGCCCAGGACGCCAATGCGCCCACCGCTCCTGCCGCGGCGGCCTTCGCCAGGAACTGCCTACGGTTGAGACCACTGAACGGACTCGCTGCGCACATGCGTGGTGTTCACTTTCTCCGTGGCCAGGTCCGACGGGCTAGGTCGAGCCGGGTGCCGAATGTTCGCATGCACCCTACCGCGAAGTCGATCACGCCTCCCGGCGAAGTTGGTCAATTGTCCGACTAGTCAGTGAAGCAATTTCCCGTATGCGACGCCGGGCCTGCGGGAGCCGACGTCGTACGAAGCGATTCCGATCGGCGTGGCGCTCACTGTCGACGCCCGATCCCGCGGGTAGTTGAGACCATGTGCGGCGCAGTCCTACTCGTCGAGTTGGGGCCTGCTCGTCTCGGGGACGGGTCGTCCCCCCGACCAGGTCTCGAGGACACGCGTCAATTGGCCGATGAGCGCGGACAGTCCGGACAGGTCGCCGCCCAACTGATAGGTCTTCAGTTCAGCGGGCGTCGGCAACTGCGCGACGATCTGGGGCAGTGAATCGACCAGTTGCGCTTGCGTGGCCGACGCGGAGCGCTGATTGGTGTTATCGATCCGAATCCGGTCGCGTTCCAGATCCAGCAGCGCGTCGTCGTGTGCCGCGCGCGAACGCCTTGCCGCGACGGCGATTTCGCCATCGAGTTCGAGCTGTCGCAATTCCAGCTTCCTGCGCAGATTTTCGGCCCGCTCGGCATGCTGCTCGCGCTCCAGACGCAGCGCGCGCAACGCGGTCTCTTGTGCGAGATCGGCGACCGCGCGCTCGTTGTCGTGCTCATGGGTGGTGCGCCGCAACCGTTCCGCCGTCTCGCGGTCGAATCGTGCGGCCTCGTTGCGGGCGCGCAGTTCGGCCAGTTCGCGTTCGTTCTCGATCCCGCGCTCTTCGGCGACCCGATTCGCTTCGGTTTCGCGCGCCGAAAGTACTTCCTGCGCAGCGAGTTCCGCGAGCCGGGCAATCTGATTCTGCGCACTGCGGTACGGCTTCTGCAGGTTCTCCCACAGTGTCGATGAGCTGACCACCGCCTCTTTGATCTGCACCGTGACGATGCGCAGACCGAGCCCACGGTCGCTGTCCGCGCCGGAGCTACGATCGGCGCTGCCCTCGGCAACGGCCCGCAGCCGTGCGGTCAACTCCTCGATGATCGGCTGCTTATCGCTGAGCACATCGCGCACTCCCATCGTGGAGACCTTGTCCTTGATGGCCGCCTCGGCCTGCTCGCGCAGCTGAATGTTGACCAGTCGCATGGGATCTTCGGCATCAGAGAAGTCCAGCTTGCGATAGGCGGTGGCGAAATCCTCGATGATCCACTGCACATAGCCCTGCACCAGCACGCCCTGCAGTTCACTGCAGATGCAGTAGGCGTTGATGAGTATCGTCTGCATCGCGCCCGGCACGACGAGATACGAATCCGTCGCGGGGTTGAAGCGGAACGAAACCCCGAGTCCGATGTGCAGCGGTTCGCCGCGACCCCGGCGCGTGTGCACCACAAAGGCATTGGGCGGCACCAAAACCGTTTGCCAGCGCCAAAATCCAGCGACCCGAACCTCCACCGGGCCGGGTGCACTGCCCTGCGGTGTCGGTCCGACTCGATCTGCTCGCTTGGCGATCGCGCCGCGCGACACCGGACCGCCCGGCGCCGCCGGTGCCCCGGCGAACGCTTGCGCGGGTGCGACCGACTTGCGCGTGCGCAGATCCCCCTCCAGCGCCGCCTGCTGCGCCACCACTTGGTCGAGATAATCGTTCTTGCCCGGATTGCTCCCCATGTCCGGGCACACTACCGGCGAATCCGGTGAACTACCCGGCGAATTCAGTTGACGCACAACCAACGCGCTCGCTCCCGCGAGCAAGACAAAGGCCCCGGTCCGATCGGACCGGGGCCTTCGCTACTGCGCTGTTGAATCAGGTGTCCCCGAGAATCAGGCGTTGCCGGAGAGCTTCTCACGCAGGGCCGCGAGCTGGGCGTCGCTGGCGAGCGAACCGCCGGAGGACTCGGCCTGGCCGGAGGACGCCTGCGAACCACTCTCGGAGGAGTAGTTGCCCGACGCGCCGCCGCCGTTCGCGGCCTCGGCCGCAGCGTCGGCCGCCATCTTCTCCATCTGCGCGGTGTGCATCTTGTGGCGACGCTCCGCCTCGGCGTAGCGGCCTTCCCACTCTTCGCGCTGCTTGTCGAAGCCCTCGAGCCACTCGTTGGTGTCGGGGTCGAAGCCCTCGGGGAAGATGTAGTTGCCCTGGTCGTCGTAGCTGTCGGCCATGCCGTACTTCGACGGGTCGAACTCGGCGTGGTAGTCCTCGTTCGCCTGCTTCAGCGACAGCGAGATCCGGCGACGCTCCAGGTCGATGTCGATGACCTTGACCATCGCGTCGTCGCCGACCGCGACAACCTGGTCCGGGACCTCCACGTGGCGCTCGGCCAGCTCGGAGATGTGCACCAGGCCCTCGATGCCCTCTTCGACGCGCACGAACGCACCGAACGGAACCAGCTTGGTGACCTTGCCCGGCACGATCTGGCCGATCGCGTGGGTACGGGCGAACTGACGCCACGGGTCTTCCTGGGTCGCCTTGAGCGACAGCGAAACCCGCTCGCGGTCCAGGTCGACGTCGAGGACCTCGACGGTGACCTCGTTGCCGACCTCGACAACCTCGGACGGGTGGTCGATGTGCTTCCAGGACAGCTCGGAGACGTGCACCAGACCGTCGACGCCACCGAGATCGACGAACGCGCCGAAGTTGACGATCGAGGAGACCACGCCCTTGCGGACCTGGCCCTTCTGCAGCTGGTGCAGGAACTCGCTGCGAACCTCGGACTGGGTCTGCTCGAGCCAGGCGCGGCGGGACAGGACCACATTGTTGCGGTTCTTGTCCAGCTCGATGATCTTGGCCTCGATCTCCTTGCCGACGTACGGCTGGAGGTCGCGGACCCGGCGCATCTCGACCAGGGAGGCCGGGAGGAAGCCGCGCAGACCGATGTCCAGGATCAGACCGCCCTTGACGACCTCGATGACGGTGCCCTTGACGGCCTCGTCCTTCTCCTTGAGCTCCTCGATGGTGCCCCACGCCCGCTCGTACTGCGCCCGCTTCTTCGACAGGATCAGGCGGCCTTCTTTGTCCTCCTTGGTGAGAACAAGAGCCTCGACCTCATCGCCCACGGAAACGACCTCGTTGGGGTCGACATCGTGCTTGATGGAGAGTTCGCGAGAGGGGATGACGCCTTCGGTCTTGTAACCGATGTCGAGCAGGACCTCGTCGCGATCGACCTTGACGATGGTTCCTTCGACGATGTCGCCGTCGTTGAAGTACTTGATCGTGGCGTCGATGGCGGCGAGGAAGTCCTCGGCGGAGCCGATATCGTTGACGGCTACCTGCGGCGAGGTGACGGTGGTGGGCATATGTCGGTTTGCTCCGGACGGATTGTGGTCGGTTGCGGACATTGGAACTTTCGGTACGCTGCGATCTCACCGCGATGACGCGACGTGACGGACATAATGAACGTACCGCACGCAAACGCTTGTGAAACCCAGCACGGGTGTTGGCGTTACTTTCTGTACAGTTGCCCCCGCAGATTGTTACTGCAGTGGCACCGGTACGGGCAGTACCCAAGACACTCGCGCGTTCAGCGTACGCGACCTTGGTCCGGCCGGGCAAACCGGTCCCGACGCCACGCCGGGATAGTCTGACGGCGTGTCGGAAGATCGCCATGCGCAGGCAAATGCGCTGCTCGGGACCACTGCGACCGCGCGGACCAGAATCGGCTCGGCCGGCAGTCAGCAGGCCAGTCGGCGCTGGTGGGACGCCGATGCCGACCAGTATCACGAAACCCACGCCGACTTTCTCGGCGTCGACTCCCCCGAGGGCGAATTCATCTGGTGCCCGGAGGGCTTGCATGAGGGCGACATGCATTTCCTGGGCGAGGTCGCGGGTAAGCGGATCCTGGAGATCGGATGCGGATCCGCACCCTGTTCGCGCTGGTTGGCCGGGCAGGGGGCGCAGCCGGTCGGGCTCGACCTGTCCATGGGGATGCTCACGCGCGGACTCGCTGCGATGGCGCGCGGCGGCCCGCGGGTGCCATTGGTGCAGGCGGGGGCGGAGGCATTGCCATTCGCCGATGAATCCTTCGATCTGGCGTGTTCATCCTTCGGCGCGGTCCCGTTCGTCGCGGACTCCGAACTGTTGATGCGCGAGGTTGCGCGGGTGTTGCGGCCGGGCGGTCGCTGGGTGTTCTCGGTGAACCATCCGATGCGCTGGATATTTCCGGACGACCCCGGACCCGCCGGTCTGACCGCCTCGATCCCATATTTCGACCGCACGCCGTATGTAGAGGTAGACAGCGAGGGCGCGCCGACCTACGTCGAACACCACCGCACCATCGGGGATCGCGTGCGCGAGATCGTCGCCGCGGGGCTGCTGCTCGATGACATCGTGGAACCGGACTGGCCGGAGTGGCTCGAGCGAGAGTGGGGACAGTGGAGTCCGCTGCGGGGTGAGTTGTTCCCCGGCACCGCCATCTTCGTCACCCACAAACCTGCCAACGCGTGATTTCTCAGAACGCCGGGAGGGCCGCGAAGTTCGGATCGAGCCGGGCGGCGGGGCAGGTATACGCCACCCAGCGGCGGGCACGCGAGAGCGGATGATCGGGGAAGCGCTCGTCCCAGCGCAGGTCATCGGCCATGTTGTAGGGCAGCGCGCCTTGCAGACCGGGTGCGTACGGATGGGGCGGATACATATTGTCGAAGCCGATTTCCAGTGCGAGTACCGCCTCACGGATTCCGGTGGTGCCGGTCTCCGGGCAGAGGATCTGTAGCACCGCACTGCAATTCGCCTTCGGCACGGTGAGCGAGGCGACGAAGACCAGGCCCGTGGGCTGATCCGGCAGTCGCATCTTCTGCAGCCGCAGCAGCGCGGGTTGCGAGTCGATACCGACGACGAAGGCCTCGATGAGACAACCGCTTTCGGCATGGATCTCCGTGAGCCCGCGGCGCAGCGTAGCCAGGTCCGTCAGTGGTGCGGGCAGATCTGGTACCAGATCGAAGTAACTCAACTGGACAATGTCGCCCGTGGCGGGATCCCGCCATGCATTGCTGTCGAGCTGCTGTAATCCACTGGTGTCGAACGAAATTGGCACCTGATCACGCTACTGCGGACGCGGCATCGTCTGAACCGCCGGGTCACGAACGAAATTCATCGAGCAATGCGGTTCGCGCATCGCCGATGTGCGAGCCGAGGTCGCCGCCGGTGTGCAGCCAGATCTCGTAGCCCGCGAAGAAACATGCCATGCCGACTTTGGCCCACAGCAGCGGCCGCACATCGGCGCTCGTCGCTACGCCCAATCGACGCGCAAGATGTTCGGCGACAAGGGATTCCACCGCATTTCGTTTGGCCAGCTCACGAGCCTGCAGGGCCGGGTTGGCCGCGATCAGCGCATCGCGGGCGCGGGCGTCGGCAATGCGGCCGGCGAAGCGGTCGACCAACGGGCCGATGACCGCTGCCATGGTTTCCTCCGGGGATTCGTCGGCCGGACGGTCGGCCAATAGCCGAGCCAGCTCCGCGCGATGCTCGTCGTCCTCGGCGAACAGCAATTCGTCCTTGCTCGCGTAGTAGCGGTGCAGGGTGCGTGTCCCCACCTCGGCCTCGGCGGCGATATCCGCGACGGTCACAGAGTCGTACCCGCGTTCGACGAACAATCGCAGCGCGGCATCGGCGATCGCTCGCCTGGTCCGCTCCTTCTTCCGATCCCGCAACGACATCCGCATATTGTCGCACAGCGCGCCATATGGCAGACTCTGCCATATGACAACAAGTGACAGAACTGTTGTGATCACCGGCGGCACGAGTGGACTCGGCCGCGAATGCGCGAAGGTGCTCGCCGCCGATCCGCGGTGGACGGTCGTCGTGACCGGGCGCGACGCCGACCGGGCCCAGACGGAAGCCGCCGCCATCGGCGCGCGGGCGGCAACACTCGACCTCGGCGCACTTGCCTCGGTCGCCCATTTCGCCGACGAATTCCGTAGCAGCGGACTACCGCCGTTGAGCGCGCTGGTGTGCAATGCCGGACTGCAGTTCACCCGCCGCAGCTACACCGAAGACGGTGTCGAAGCCACCTTCGGTGTCAACCACCTCGGACACGTCGCACTTGTTCAAGCACTACTGGACGACCTGATCGCGCCCGCGCGCATCGTCTTCGTCACCTCGGGCACGCATAATCCTGATCAGTTCACCGGCATGCCCGATCCGCTGGATACGAATGTCCGCGACCTCGCCTACCCGCCCGAGCCGACCGAATCCGCGCAGCGCGACGGCCGCCGCCGCTACAGCACGTCGAAATTGGCGAATCTGCAGACCACCTACGAATTGGCGCGACAGTTCGAGGCGCGCGACATCACGGTGAATGCCTTCGATCCGGGATTGATGCCGGGCACCGGACTCGCCAGAGACGCCGGGTCGGCGGCACAACTGTTGTGGCGCACGGTCGCTCGGGGTCTGGTGTTATTGCCCGGTGTGAATACGCCGCGCCGATCGGGCGAGGATCTCGCGTGGCTGGTCACCGATCCGTCGCTCGAAGAGATAACCGGCCAGTACTTCGTCGGCCGCACCACGAAACCGTCGTCGAAGGCGTCATATGACCGGGATGCGCAACGCGCGCTGTACACCGACAGTCTCGAACTCCTCGACGAGCTCGCGCACTGACGCATCGTCGGATGCGAATGCCGACGATGCCGAACACCCGTGGGCGTTCGGCATCGTTGCGGCAGAGCTGATTTCGCGGCTACTCCGCGGCGGGTTTCGCCTTCGGGCCGCGACCCGCTTGTTTGAGCGCGAGGCGCAGTGCGTACTCGATCTGAGCATTGATACTGCGCAGATCGTCGGCGGCCCATTGGGCAATGGCCTCGTGTATCGCCGGGTCCAGGCGTAGCAGGATTTTCTTGCGCTCGGCCATGAGGCGACTCAGGAGTAGAGCGAGCCGGTGTTGACGACGGGTTGGGTGGCGCGGTCACCGCAGAGGACGACCAGCAGGTTGGACACCATGGCGGCCTTGCGTTCCTCGTCGAGTTCGACGACGCCTTGTTCGGCGAGCCGGTCCAGCGCCAGCCCGACCATACCCACCGCACCCTCGACAATGCGGGTGCGCGCGGCGACCACTTGGGCCGCCTGCTGCCGCACGAGCATGGCCTGGGCGATCTCCGGCGCGTAGGCGAGATGGGTGATCCTGGCCTCGATGACCTCGATACCCGCCAGATCGGTGCGGTCGCGCAATTCGATGGTCAATTCCTCGGCCACCTCGGCACCGTCGCGCAGGCTGGTGGCGTTCTGGTCGTGCGCGTCATAGGGGTGGGTGGTGGCCAGATGCCGCACCGCCGCCTCGGATTGGGTCTCGACGTACTCCTCGTAGTCGTCGACCGAGAAGGCGGCCTTGAAGCTGTCGACCACCCGATAGACCACGACGGCGGCGATCTCCACCGGATTACCGTCGGCATCGTTGACCTTGAGCTTCTGAGTTTCGAAGTTACGCACCTTCAGCGAGATGCTGCGCCGGTCGGTGAGCGGCACCACGGAGTAGAAGCCGGGTTCGCTCAGCGAGCCGATGTAGCGGCCGAAGAACTGAACGACCTTGGCCTCGTTGGGATTCACCACGGTGAGCCCGGTGACCAGCAGCAGGAGCACGACCACGACAACGGTCGCGATGATCGCGCCGACCAAGGCGGGCACATTGTCGTTGTGCGCGGCCACGGCGTATCCGGCGATGGCGCCGCCACCGATCAGGAACGTGAGGACAAACCACGACACCAGCACGAGAAAGCCGTTGACGTGGAACGCCGACCGAAGCTTCATGACATCCTCCGAGTATCAAAGTGATATCACAAAGATAGCACCGATGCGGATGCCACACACTTCCGCTTTCACGCGTCATGACGAAGCCCCGTACGGATGCGGATCCGTGCGGGGCCTCGGTCGGCACAGTTGTGGCCCACGCGGGCCAGCGCGTCAATTCGCGGGTGGGATGTTGCGGTTGAAGCGGAACATGTTGCGGGGGTCGTACTTTGCCTTCAGCGCGCTCAGGTGCGCGTAGGTGTCCGGCGCGTAGCCACCTCTGGTCTGCGCCTCGTCGGCGGCGGCACCCGCGCCGTAGAGGAAGTTCAGACTGTGGCCGACGGTCCACGGCGTGAGTGCCGCGCGGACCACCGCGTGATCCTCGGGCGCGGCGTCACCCACATCGGGTCCGGGCATGGTGATGACGCGAACGATGTACTCGGCATCCCGGTTGTCCACGGCAATATTCGCGGGACCACGCCTGCCCAGCGCACCGCCGAGGTGCCGGATATCGACCACCGCCTGGATCGGCGATTCGGGTCCGGTGGCAGTGAGCAAGGCCGACAACGTTTCTCCGGTGAGCTCGCCGAGCAATGCATTGGTGGCGGCATACGCGTGCGGATGGTCCGGATCGCTGTGGATGGTGTGCGATTCGGTGTACGGCATGAGCCGCAGATCGTCCTTCAAACGATCCCCGACCGCGCGCAACGGCGCGACCAGGCGCTCGCCGTCCGCTGCGGATCCGTTGTAAGCGATCCGGATCGACGCGACATAGCGCCCGCGCAGCGGTTCCGGAATCTGCGGAATGGGCGGAAAGGTCATGACGGTCACCGTCGAGGTCACCTCGTCGGGCAGCGTTGCGGTCCAGTCCTTCCAGGCTTCCAGGACCTGCTCGACCAGTGGGGTATCGAAGACCAATTGGCCGCCGTAGACGGTGGCGACCGGCACGAGTTCCAACTCCAGCGCGGTCACCACGCCGAAGTTGCCACCGCTGCCGAGTACCGCGCCGAAGAGTTCGTCGCCGGTGGTAAGCGTGCGAACTCGACCGTCCGCCGTGACGATCTCGATGACGCGGACATGTTCGGCGGCGTATCCGAATTGCCGTGCCAACAGGCCCAATCCGCCGCCGAGGCTGTAACCTACGACCCCGACCGACGGTGAGGAGCCGTTCAGTGGCGCCAGTCCGTACGGTGCGGCGGCCTCGACCAGCGCGCCCGCCCGCACTCCGGCGCCGACGCGAGCGGTGCGCGTCTGCGGGTCGATCCGGATATCGGTCATCCGGCGGGTGCTGATCAGCACGCCGCCGACGGCCGCGACCGAGAGTCCGTGCCCGGTGGCCTGGACCGCGACCGGAAGTCCGTGGCGCGCGGCGTACTCCACCGCACCCCGCACATCCTCGACGTGCACCGCGCCGACGACCAATGCGGGGCGGTGATGGTACGCGGCCTGGAAGCCGGCGATCTCTTCGTCGTATCCGCTATCGCCGGGTCGGAAGACGGGGCCGGTGAAGGTGTCGACGATCTCTGCGGTGTTTCCCATGCCATGGACGATGCCGCGTTTCGAGGCAGAAGTACAACAGATAGTTCTGCTTATTACTATAATTATCAGTTATGGAACTACGGCAACTCCGCTACTTCGTGACCGTGGTCGAGGAGGCCAACTTCACCCGCGCCGCCGCCCGATTGCACCTGGCCCAACCCGGACTCAGCGCGCAGATCCGCCAGCTCGAACATGAACTGGGACAACAGCTTCTAGATCGGGGCGGCCGCTCGGTGACCTTGACCGAGGTGGGCGCGGCGGTACTACCGGATGCCAGGGCCGCGCTGGCGGCGACCGAGCGGATTACCTCGACGGTGGACGAATTCACCGGATTGCTGCGCGGACACGTCCGCGTCGGCTGCATTTCCGGCGCGGGCGACGAGGAATTCGATATCTCCTCGGTGCTCGCGGATTTTCACGACGACCACCCGCAGGTCGGCATCAGCCTGACCGAGGACACCTCCGAACGGATGCTCGCGGCGGTGCGCAGCGGTGAGCTGGATATCGCCCTGGTCGGATTGACGGGTGCAGAGATCAGCGCCGATATCGGCATAGATGTTGTGCTCGATACGCCGGTGGTCGCGGCGGTCGCGCTGGGCGGTAAGAAGCGTGCCACGATTACGCTCGAACAGTTGCGTGAGCACCCGCTGATCTGTCTACCGCGCGGCACCGGCATCCGGGGTGTCTTCGATCGAGCCTGCGCCGCAGCGGGATTCGAACCCGATATCGCATTCGAGGCCGCCGCTCCTCCGCTGTTGCTCCGGCTCGCCGCCCGTGGCCTCGGCATCGCGGTAGTGCCCGCACTCACCGCCGAGGAGGCCGCGGCATTCGGCGTGCGGGTGCTGCCGATCACCGAACCGGAACTGCACGGACAACTCGCGCTGGCATGGCGGCGCGATCGCCCGGGCAGTCCGGCCGCGAAAGTCCTACTCGGACAACTCCGTATCGGCTTGGGCGGCCGCTGACCGCTACAGCAGCCGCGACAGGAACGTCTTGGTGCGTTCGTGTTTCGGATCGGCGAGCACCTCGCGCGGATTACCCGCCTCCACGACCACACCGCCGTCCATGAACACCAGCTGGTCGGCAACCTCACGGGCGAAGCCCATTTCGTGGGTCACGACCACCATCGTCATACCGTCGGCCGCGAGTTCGCGCATGACCCCGAGCACCTCACCGACCAATTCCGGATCCAGCGCCGAGGTCGGCTCGTCGAAGAGCATCAGCTTGGGATCCATCGCCAGCGCACGGGCGATCGCGACGCGCTGCTGCTGGCCGCCGGAGAGCTGGGCCGGATAGGCATTCGCCTTGTCCCCCATGCCTACTCGGTCCAGCAACTCGTGCGCACGCGCCACGGCGTCCGCCTTGCGGATGCCCTTCACCTGGATGGGCGCCTCGACAATGTTCTCCAGCGCCGTCCGATGCGGGAACAGGTTGAAATGCTGGAACACCATGCCGATATCGCGACGCTGCTTGGCCGCATCGCGCGGGTGCAATTCGTAGAGTTTGCCGCCCTTTTCGCGATAGCCGATGAGATCGCCGTCGACATAGAGCCGACCCGCATTCACCTGCTCGAGGTGGTTGATACAGCGTAGAAAGGTCGATTTGCCCGAACCCGACGGCCCGATCATGCACAGCACATCGCCACGGCCGACCTCGAGCGAAATGCCCTTGAGCACCTGCAGCGCACCGAAGTTCTTGCACACCCGATCCGCGAAAATCATCGGCTGTGCGTCGGTCGGCTCAACCTTGTCTGTCGTCGGGCTCATTTCGCCTTCACAATCGTCTGCGCGTCGGCGAGTTCCTGCAGCTGCTTGGCGGTCAGCTGCCGCGAGGCGCCCCGCGAGTAGTAGCGCTCCAGGTAGAACTGCCCGATCATCAGCACGCTGGTGACCGCGAGATACCAAGTGGCGGTGACCAATAGCAATGGAATCGGCTGGAAGTTCACGCCGTAGATATCGCGGGCCCGGCCGTACAGGTCGGTGCTCAACGGGATCGCGGTGACCAGCGAGGTGGTCTTCAGCATGCCGATCAGCTCATTGCCGGTCGGCGGGATGATCACCCGCATCGCCTGCGGCAACACGGTCCTGCGCATCGTCTGCGACCACGACATGCCCAGCGCCGTCGAGGCCTCGCGCTGTCCCTCACCGACGGAATTGATTCCGGCACGAACGATTTCGGCCATATACGCGGCCTCGTTGAGGCCGAGGCCTATTACCGCGAAGGTGAACGCGGCCTGTAGGCCTTGCACGTCGATCTGCACGAATTCGGGCCCGAACGGCACCCCGAATTGGATCGACTTGTACAGCGACGGGAACAGACCCCAGAACACCAACTGCACGAAAACCGGTGTGCCACGGAAGATCCAGAGATACACCCAGGCCGCCGAGCGCAGCACCGGATTCGGCGACAGGCGCATTACCGCGAGCAACGTGCCGAGCGCGACAGCGATCGCCATCGCGAGCACGGTCAATTCGAGGGTGACCACCGCGCCGGAGGCAATCCGGCTGTCGAACAAGTACTTTCGATAGGTCCCCCATCCGTACGCGGTGTTGGTGGCCGCACCATAGATGAACAACCCGAGCAGGGCGAGGATGATCGCCGCGGCGATCCAGCGACCCGGCCTGCGTAGTGGAACGGCCTTGATCGGCTCCGGTTCTGCCGCGTCGATCGGCCCGCCGGGCCCGGTGTTGTCGCCGGGCGCCGACGTGATATCGGATGACGACATCGATCAGCTCTCGGCGCCGTTGATGACCGACTTGGTGATCGCGCCTTCCTGTACACCCCAGTTCTTGGTGATCTCCAGGTACTTACCGTTGTCGATCAGGTGCTGGACGGCGGCCTGCAGCGCCTTGCCGAGCGCCGAACCCTTGGGAACGGCCCAACCGTAGGGCGCGGAATCGAAGACCTTACCGGCCGCCTCGATCTTGCCGTCGCTCTTCTTGATCGCGTACGCGGTCACCGGCGAATCCGCCGACATCGCGTCGACCTGGCCGAGCATCAGGGCGTTGGTCGCCGCGCTCTGCTCGTCGAACGGCTTCTTATCGATGGCGGGCTTGCCCTCCGCCTCGCACTTCTTGCTGCGGGTCGGGATCTCGTCGGTGTCCTGAACCGTGGTGGCCTGCACCGCGACCCGCTTACCGCAGGCGTTATCCGGGTCGATCGGCTTACCCGACTGTTGCGCCCACTGGCTGCCCGCGTTGAAGTAGGTGGTGAAGTCGACGCTCTGTTCGCGTTCCTTCGAGTCGGTGATGGAGGACATGCCGACGTCGTAGGTGCCCGCCTGGATCGCGGGAATGATCTTCTCGAAGGAGGATTCGAGGTATTCGGCCTTGAGGCCGAGGGTCGCGGCGACCGCGTCCATCAGATCGACATCGAAGCCGACGATCTTGCCGCTCGGGTCCTTGTACTCGTTGGGCTGATAGGGAATATTGACTCCGACGACGAGCTTGCCCGACTGCTTGATCTTGTCCGGTAGCTGCGCGGCGGCCGTGTCGAACTTGTCGATACCCTGTACCTTCGCCACCGCGGGCGAGTCGTCCTCGGAGTTACTACAGCCCGTCAACACCAGTGCACCACCGGCGAGGACGCACATCGCTTGCAGGGCGCGCCTGCCAAGAACCGATCGAACAGACACAGCAGCCCTCCACATTTCGGATTCGAGAAACCCGGGTGTCACCACCCGTTTGGCAATCTAAGCGATCGTGGCGTTTCGTGCTGGACAGTAACGGAACAGTGACGCGAACTCGTTGCGAACTCACTACTGCCCAGGTGTCGGTACGCCGCCGGAACACCCTACCGCCTAGTTCGCTGATCGATAGCGCTGGCAGAGGCCGACAGCCGTGTCTTCTGACACAGTGCGACCACTGATCCCGCCGAGCCGCGCAGACAGTAGAGAACCTGGTTCCACGCGACGCACACCGCGTCCGCCCGCACCGCCGTTAGCACCGGTTAGCGAACTGCCAGCGAACACAACTCTCTACGGCGTCGGCTCCATCGATGTCAAAGGCCGGATCAGCGACGCAGTCATGTTCCGCACCCTGAGCTGGTCCCCCGGCACGCGGGTGCGAATCCGGCTGCGCGCGGGCTTCGTCGTGGTCACCTGCCCCGGTGAACACGCCCGCATCGACAACCAGGGCAGCTTGCATCTGCCCGCGGCGATCCGCCGTGCGCTGCGCATCGGCGCCGGGCAGCGCGTCCTCCTGGCCGCCCACCTACCCAGCGAAACGCTGCTCGTACTCCCCCGACCACTCATAGACGAGCTGACCGCACCGCTGTTCACCGCCCTCACCGATAAGGGACCGGCATGACTCCCCCAGCACCTGACAAGATCGCCACCGCCCTGACCGTGCTACAGAGCCTCGGTGTGTCCGCAGAGGACTTGAAAGGGCTGAGCACTCGCCCTCCAGTACCGACTTTCGCCGAATACATCCCCCGCGTCTACGCATCCCTGCCTGCCACGCTCACCCGTGACGCCTACCTGGGATATTGGCGCCGCCTGCTCGAACTCGACGGCTGGGCCGATCGGCGTCTCGACGAAGTCACCGTCACCGACCTCCAACTGGCCATCGAGCTGCTCCAGACCCAACGCAAGGTGCGCCGCAACGATCGCAACGGCTACTCCGTGCGCATCCATGCCGTCGTCGCACTACGCCGCCTGTACCAGAGCGCGGTCGACGATCGCCTCATCGACGCGACCGACAATCCCGCCCAGCGGTTACGACTGCCCCGCCAGCAGCCCTCCACCCGCGACAAGATCCCCGACGAGATTCTGCGGCAGATGTACGACATCGCGGCGACCACCGGTCAGGACCCCGAACTCGACCTTTTGTTGCTGCGGCTACACACCGAAACCGCATGTCGCCCTATCGGTGCGATGTCGCTGCGCCGTATCGATCTCGACACAACCCAATGCCTGATCCGCCTGCGCGAGAAAGGCAACACCGAGCGCTGGCAGCCCGTCTCCCCCAGCCTGATGGACGCGCTGCTGCGCCACGCCGCCGACCGCCCCGTCGCCCCAGACGAACCACTGTTGCGATCCAAACGTGGCGGACGCCCGGTCCGTCGTCGCCGCTACGAAAACATGTTCGTCCGCATGTCGCGCTACATCCCTGACATCACCGTGCGCGGCATCAGCATCTACTGGCTGCGCCACACCACCCTGAAATGGGTCGAACGCAACTTCGGATTATCGGTCGCCAAAGCCTATGCCGGACACGCCGACAGCCATCGCGACGGCGCTACCACGATCTACACCCGCGCCAGCACCAGCGAAGTCGCCGAAGCGTTGTCTTGGCTCACCGGTGAACAACATCCCCTGGCCCCATCTGCCGACTACGGCAGCCAGCCCAACGAATAGCGCGCGGTCTCGGAAAGGGCGCCGGGTCGGCATCCAGCTCATGTGGAGCCCTTTCCGGTCGGTAGCGCCCAAGTCAAAGCGCCTGGGTTGCAACTCGCGATCCATCTCAACCGAGGTATCCGCACACCAGCCGAGCACACATGCCTCGTCCGCACGCTGACCACGCCTGCACAAGGAAGCTGTCCCATGCCTGACACATCCATCGACTCACCTCACGCCGGCGTGCACACCGCACGGCCCGCACCGACCACCCGTAAGCCGCGTGCGCACGCGTTCTTCTGGACCGTGCTCACGGCAGCGGCCATCCTGAGCATCACCGGCAACGCCACCCAAGCCCTCTTGCACGACACCGCGCTGCCCGCGGTCGCCGCGGCGGTTGCCGTCATTCCGCCCCTGGCGCTGCTGGCCGCGGTGCACGGGGTCTCGGTTCTGCTGCGTGCGCACGCCGGAGCCCGCGGTACCCACGTGGTCGCGACCGCGATGACCGCATTCATTGCCATCGGGGCGTTCTGGCTATCGTTCACCGCCCTGCGGTCGCTGGCGATCACCGCCGGTGTCCCGCACGGTGAAGCGTGGCTGTGGCCGTTGATCATCGAAGGGTCGATGGCTCAAGCGACGGTCGCACTGCTCGCGCTCGCCCACTCAACCACCCACAGTGACATCCGTCCGGCCACCACCGATCAGCACGCACCGCAGAACACGTGCACACCATCTACCACGCCGACAGCGACTCAACCCGAGGTGATGATCGATAGCGATCATGTGCGCATGCCACCGCCGTTAGCCGACCGCACCGACGCAGAGTTCCAGGATGTGGCGGCGCTTCTGTGCGCACGAGACCCCGGCCGCCGCCGCGATCCCGACATGGTCGCCCGAGCACTGACTCATCACCACCTCGATGGGTGGACACCAACCCGAATCGCACGGGAACTGAACAAAAGCCGCTCGACCATCAGTCGAATACTCAGCGACGCCGCAACAATCGAAACCGTCGCCGCCGAAATCCTCGCCGCGCCCAGGAAGGCCCGCGCGGGCCAGACGACACCGACGACGTTCCCGCGGAGCCGTCCCGCCACATCGACGGCTGACTATCGCCACCGCCGCTGACCCGACTGCCGAGCCGTAGTAATCGAGGTACAGCCGGGCAATTGGCACTGACCGGGCTCGGCCGCGGTGTCAGTGGTGACGGCGTTCGACATCGCGGATTCCGTTTCAATCCATTCCATTGCATTCCGTTTCACGGGGAATCGAATGGAATGGATTTCGGTCGGTGGATGTGTAGCGGCGTGTGCGGTCAGGCGACGAGGGCGAGCATGTTCGGCACGCACCCAGGGCAGCCGGTCGGCGATAACCTGGGCCGCAGAAAGGAGTGAGATCCGCGGCCACCATAGAATCGACTCCCACCTCCGATGCCGACATGTCCATGGGCTGGCATCGCCATGACCGACCCACCGAACGAGAGGGTTGATGGTGAGCGACAATTCGACTACCTCGCTGTCCGAGTTCGAGCAGCTTGCGCCCGGTGGTCCGCACGAGGCGACCTACCCGGTCTCAGTTGGTGCACGCGCGCTGGGCAAGTCAGAACGCTGGTATATCGAGCAACTCAAGACCGGCTGCTTCCCGGGACACAAGGCCGGCCGCTCCTGGTTCCTCACCGCCGACGACATCGCCGCTGCCATCGAAGCCACCAGCCGCCCAGCCACCTCGACGACCACTCCCGCAGCCCCGCGACAACCACCGAACCAAGCAGGCCGTTTAAAAGGCGCCCAACTCGCCGTCGCCATCCGATACCGCCGCAGGACCGACGATGAGCAGCCACGACACCCTGCTCGCCGCAGCATTCCACCCGTCGCCGCCGAACTTGTCACCCCCGACCATGCACCAGCCCTGAACAGTCGGCATTCAGCCTCGATCCTTGGTCGATGCCGAAAGCCTCACCAGCGATACACGACATGACCCAGGGGCTCGAAACCCCTTGGGCCCCAGACAATACGCGCGGTCAGCCAACTCGACCTGCGCGTATCCGTATCACTGCCACTAAATTACATTTTCGCGGCGTCACACTACATTTCACGACCGAAATCCCGTCTGCTGTCATCACGCGGTCAACACATGGATCGAGAATCCTGATCATGACAACATCATCGTGTCCACATCCGTAGGCGGCCTGCGAGTCAACCCCGCAGGCCCACCAACACTGCGGTTAAGAGCATCCGAACCGCGGACAACCACATGCTTCGCAGGGCGACGTATCCATTGCATTGTTGTCGCCACACAAGCTAAACGCTGATCGATGACACAGCACTCACCGCCACGGCGTGGCGAACACCAAGCACAACAATCCACACCAGTCCCCGCGGCCAGTGCCGCTACCCCTGGAGCCGCGTACCACATACGACAAGCTGCTGGACACTCGATTGCGGTTGGGAATGGCGACTGGCTCGGCAGTCATGTCGATGAACTGAAGCGCCCACTGGACAACGAGAGTCTCGGTCTCCTCATCCCATGCGCTCGGCGGGTCCTTTAGCCGATGGCCTACATTGCGTCATTGCTGATCCGGATCCTCTCCCTGCGGCGTGAGCCTCATTTGGGCGCACGGATTAAATGGCAGCAGCGACGGGCGGTGCTGTACGGCCGCACCTAGACCGGCCGACAGGAAGGCGTGCTTGTTCCTGACCGTCTTCGGTGAATTTCCCTTGTCCTGCCTGAGGTAGGCGATCCAGGCGGCATCGCTGTCCCGGGTGACCGCGTCGATCGGCGCGCTCGCGCCGAAAAACGGAGCAATGTCGTTGCGGATGTAAGAGTGATACTTGAGGCGAACATCATCCTGAACCGCAGCGAGTCGGTCCACGTATTCGGTCAGCCATTCGGTCAACAACACCGGCCGATCGGTGCCGGAACGCTGGTCTTCGAGACTGCCGAGTGCGTCATCAACACCCACACGGTCAACGAGTGCAGCCCAGCCCCGGGCAGATTCGAAGTCATCGAAGGTTTCCGAGGACTGCCGACGCGTGCCGTCGGTGTCGTAGTAATGGAAGGGAACCTGCCAACCAACGGTGCCGTCATTCCGAGGCCGTGGGCGGGGTGTAATCATGCGTAACTTTCGATTGTCGAAAGACACGATGCCTGAGAAGCCGCCGCAGTGACCGCGTGCATGACGCGGAATCACTTCCAAGCTACCGGAAAGGCCGTCTACGCCAAAAGAAATATGTTACCGCTACCCCCGGGGGAATCGAACCCCATTGCGCTCCACTGGAAACGACCAGGTCAACGAGCTGACCTGCGCGTATCACCGCCGCTCAAATGCACCTTCGCGACGTGTCACTACATTTCACGACAAAATCTACCACTCAGCTGATGACACGGTCATCACGTGCTCAGCGCCTGGTTCTGATGCCTTGTGATGACGGCGTCATCACCTGCGAGCGCGCCAACAGTACCCGAACTCTCCGCGAGCGATCTCCGACACATCCGCGGTTCATCCGCCCAACTTCGGTTCTAGCAACCATTCAGAGCAGCGCTTCCAGCTGACGTCCGGACGACCTGCCCGATTGCAATCCAGCCGACTCCGACTTCTCTCGAGCGGGACGCCAGCCACAACGCGCTGACTTTGCTGTCGTTTGCCACCGTTGCGGGTTCTGACGCGGATAGCGTGATTTTGCCGGTCGGCGTGTCACCGCAACTTCCGGCTCGGCTTGGGTGAAGGTGGCAGGCGTGCGTTGATCTTGTTCGAATCTTGTTGCCGCACTTGAACGATCTGCTGGTTCAGGGCGTTCGAGCCGAGGCCGACACCGTCGTCGTGGCTGCTGTTGTTGCCACCTCGACGGCCCGATGCGGCGAATGCGGAACCCTTTCTGGTCGTGTGCATTCCCGTTATCGCCGCCAGCTCGCCGACGCGGCGGTAGCCGGGCGGAAGATGGTACTGCGGCTTGTGGTGCGCCGGTTCTTCTGCGTGAATACCGGTTGTCGGGCAAAGACTTTCGCTGAACAGGTCGACGGGCTCACGGTGAAACGGTCGCGCCGCACCGATCAGCTGACCGCGATGCTCACCAGGATCGCGGTGGCACTGGCAGGACGAGCCGGTGCCCGGCTCGCGGCCCAGCTGGGGTTGCCAGCCAGCCGGGATACACTGCTGCGGCTGATCCGCGCACTGCCCGATCCGCCGGTTGGTGCGATCACCGCGCTGGGGGTCGACGATTTCGCCGTCAAACGTTCCCGCAGGTACGCCACCATCCTGCTGGACATGGCCACCCACCGACCCGTCGACGTTATCGACGGGCGTGAGGCCGACCCGCTGGCGGCATGGTTGTCGCAGCATCCGGAAATCGAGATCATCACCCGCGACCGGGCCAGCGCCTACAGCGAAGCAGCGCGCCGCGGCGCACCCCAGGCCACCCAATGCGCGGATAGGTGGCACTTGTGGCAGAACTTGTGCCAAGCCGTGGAAAAGACAGTGGTGGCGCACCGTCGTTGTCTCACCGAATCATCAAATGCCAGTGGCGATCCCGGCGCTGCTGCCCACGGTTCTTCTGGAGCGGTCGCGAGCGAGGCCACCGAGAACACGCCACTGCTGCCCGAAGATTATCGCGGCGATGGATACGCGGGATTGCGTGCTCGCGCCGTCGAACGGTACGAGGCGGTGCAACGGCTGCGTGCTGAGGGTAAAGGCTTGCGCACCATCGCCAGAGAACTCGATATCGATCGGAAGACGGCGCGCCGGTTCGCTCTGGCCGCCGACCCTGAGGACGTCATCGCCACCGCGACGTCTCGCGCCAGGATGATCGATCAGTTCGTGCCGCATCTACTCACCCGCTGGAACGCCGGACATACCAATGTCGCCGCCTTGATCACCGAGCTGCGTGAGCTCGGCTACCGCGGCAGTCCCAACAACGTCTACCGCTTCCTGCGGCCCTACCAGGCCAGCAAGCCATCGGCGCGACCGGTGGTGGTCCCACCGCCGAAACCGAATATCCGGGCGGTGACCAGCTGGATCACCCGTCACCCGGACAACCTGTCCGACGCCGAAACACGCCAGCTCACCACGATTCTGGCGTACTGTCCCGAACTTGCCGCCACCCGCCGTCACGTCGGCGCGTTCGCGGTCCTCATGCGCGACCGACGCGGCGACCGCCTCCCGGAATGGATTGCGAGCGTCCGAGCCGATGACCTGCCCGCACTGCATTCGTTCGCCACCGGCCTTGAGCACGACTTCGCCGCTGTCACAGCCGGACTCACCCTGAACTGGAGCAACGGACCGACCGAGGGCACCGT
The DNA here is from genome assembly GCF_035920345.1 of Nocardia vinacea. Classification (NCBI taxonomy): domain Bacteria; kingdom Bacillati; phylum Actinomycetota; class Actinomycetes; order Mycobacteriales; family Nocardiaceae; genus Nocardia; species Nocardia vinacea. The sequence goes on along the minus strand of NZ_CP109149.1, from coordinate 10,197,323 downwards.
TAACAAGGTTAAGGCTCTCAAGAGACAGTGCTTTGGCAGATCGAACCTGGACCTGCTCCGGAAGCGAATACTACTCAGCCACAACGAATCCGGCTCGACAACAGAGATCCGCCGACCCGCGGACTGATCACGCTATCCGCGTCAGAACCCCGTTGCGGGACCGCCGCGTTGCCAGCCGTGGAACCACCGACAGCAGGCGATCCGCTGGGAGAACACGTTCCAGATTCGGCATGCCGACAGATAACGGCGATGGCAATCTGAACGTCCGGCAATGGAATGGCCAGACACGTCGACCCGCGTCTTGGTCGACAGGCCGACGAGTTCTAGGCTTCGACTGTCATGACGGATGCCGAGGAACCTGTGCCGGGGAGAGGCGACAAGCCACGGGACGGGGCGGAGCAGAGTGATGGGCCGATGGCTGGCCTCGGTAAAGAGCGACATCCCGCGCACGAGGGACGGGCTGCTCGACTCTGCGACGTTGAGCCGCGACTGGTACACGGGCGACCGCCCCCGACGGACCGAGGCTCTGATCGGCACCCACAGTTCCTATGTGTTGCTCGCACCGGGAGGCGCCGGTAAGAGCACACTGATCGAGGAGCTCAGGGGCCGAGAAGCTGACAGTGTGTCGATCGACTTGCGGCTCGACGGTCGCCGATCCATCGCCGACTTGCTCGGCTCCCTGCCCTCGGACGAGTCCTCGCCGTCCGATCTTCCGGCGAAGGTTGTCTTCATCGATGCTGTCGACGAGGCGCTCCAGGTTGAACCTGACCTTGGGTACGCGCTGGTCAGGCTGCTACAACGTCCGGGATCCGATCGCATAGCATGGCGGTTCGCTTGCAGACCTGGTTCATGGACGCTCGACCTGGCAGAAGGGTTGCGGGCAGCGTTGCATGGGTTCGAGGAGCTCGAGCTTCTTCCTCTGGACTTGCCCGAGATCCGGGAGATGGCGGGCACCGGCGCCGATGACTTCTTGGCCGAGGTCGAGGACGCGCGTCTGACACGTCTGCTCACTTACCCTCTGCATGCGTCGAACTTGCTGAACCAATGGCGTCGGACGAGCCAACTGCCCGCGACCCGGTCGGGGGCCATGCAGTATGCCGTCACCGGCATGCTGTCCGAGACCAGCACCTCCCGTCCGCCCGGGAAGCTCGATGACTACCGTCGACGTCTGATCGCTGAGCGGCTGGCCGCTGTGTCAATATTCTGCGGCGTGGGCAACTTCGCGCTCGGCCCTGTCGCGCAGCAATCCATGAGTGGATCGGCTCAGCCCGCAGCGGGTGACGCCTTCGTGCTCGCGGTGAGTTCGGTGCCGCCCCAGACCGAACCCGACTTGGCGGGGTACCTGCCGACCGTCGACGATATTCGCGAGGTCCTCGGCACCACCCTCTTCACGGCGGCAGGGCAGGGCACCGTGACCTTCGTCCATCAGTCCTACGCAGAGTTCCTGGCCGCGGCGTATCTCAAGCGCCGCGGCGTGGCTGGACAGCGCCTCGTTTCGCTACTCGGGGCCAACGTCAACGGTCTGGTTCCCGGACCGATGATCGAGGTGCTTGGCTGGTTGCTGGCTTCGGGCTCGCATGTTCTCGACACACTGATCACGGACAACGCCAAGCAACTGCTGATCACAGCCGGACTGGAACTGATCGACAACGAGGTTCGCAAACAGCTCGTCGAGGCCCTGCTGCACGGAGCTGCGACGGGCACGATCGCTGAAGGGTGGAATACCGACACCTCTGCGCTGTCTCATCCCGACCTGGCCGCCCAGCTCCACGACGCTGCAGCCGACCCGTCGAATCACTGGGTCGTCTTCTGGATCTGCAGCATCGCGCGCCAGTGTGCCGTGCTCGAGGCCGCCGACGATCTCCTCGAAATCGCCCTCGAGCCGCGCTGGCCGGATCCGATACGAGCGGAAGCCGTGAAAGCCTTCGCCGAAGTCGCGCCACGCGACCGCATAGCCGAGTTGGTGCCCCTGCTGGATCTGAACTCGCAGGAGGACCCCCGCGACGAGATCCTCGCCGCGACCATGCCAGCGATGCTGCCCGACGCGGCGAACTTCGACCGCATCCGAACAGCACTGCGGCCTAGACGCACGCTGAACTACATCGGCAGCTACTCCCGGTTGCTAAGCGAGCTGCCCTCGCTCGTTCCCTCCGACGAGGTCGTCCCCACCTTGACTGAGGCGCTACACCGTCGGTCCGAGCACAGTGACAGCGCCTTCGATGATCTGATCGGCAGGCTGCTGCGGCGGGCATGGGACATGAGGAATCCTGCGATCGCGGCCGTGATCGGAGAAGCGTTGGGCAGCAAGCCGTTACTCGCATACAGGTTGAGCGGCGAGGATCTTCCATGGCAGGTAGACGACGATCCGTCCATGCGCCGTGCCATGGCCGTCGCCGCGCTGGGTGCTCACGAGGACGCCTCCATCGCGGTCCTCGACCTGGCCATTCTCACACCCGCAGACCTTGGATGGATTATCGACTGGATGCGCACCGCCCCACCCGAAGCACTCAAACCTGCTCGCGTGACATTGAGCAACCTCGCGTGGGATGTGGGCGACGCCGAGTCGGCCGAGTGTGTTCTCGGCGTCGGCACGGACCATCCGGCCTATGACGTACTCGCAGGCTTCCAGGGATCTCGAGAAATCTCCTCACGGCCCGACTGGCGGTCCCGCCAACTAGGCAACAACGAGGGACCTTCCTCGACCGAGTTCGAATCGCGTCTGCGTGATGCCATCGCTCGCGCGCACGAGGACGTCAACGACTGGTGGAACGTCGTGGTGGCGCTCACCGGTGACCAGGTCGACGATCCCGAGGTTCTACTCGATCGGGATCTGACCCGTCGGCCGATGTGGTCCACGATGTCCAGCGAGGAACAGGAGGAATTCCTGCGGCTCGGGCTGAAGTACCTCGACACCAGGCGGCCTGAGGTCGGCGGCTGGCTGGGCCGATCCCAGTGGACTCTCAGTGACGTGATGCCCGACTGGGCTGCTGTGTTCCTACTCGCGACACTGCTTGCACATCGTCCGGACCTGCTGGCCGTCGTCGAGCCGCCTGCCTGGGTCTCGTGGGCCCCGGCGATCACCGCGATACCGACCTACATGAGCCTAGGAACAGGGCTGCCAGGCATCCGCGATGCCGCGCCACAGACGGGACGGGACGCGATCGATGAAGCGCTGCGAGAACAGATTCACCAGGCTGAAGGCACCTCGTTCGCTCACCACCCACTTGCCGACTTCTCCGATAGCTACCTGATCGCCGCAGTGGAACGAGTAGCGCGAAACGCCGACCACTCCGAAGCCCGTCGCGGCGAGGCCATCAGCGTGCTCATCGACCACGCGCCTGACATCGCGCTCGACGTCGCCCGTACGACGATCAGCGAGGACGATGTCCCTCCCACGGCCTACATCGCGCTCGCGAAGCTGGCACCAGACGAACTGGTGGCGCAGTGCACCGAGCAGAATCAACACGGCCCCAGGGAACATCTGATCTACCTGGACCTCGAGCGTTTATCCGACTCCTCACTCATCACACTGACCGGCATGCTGCTCGACGAGATGCCTGTTGGTGCGGATCCTGCGCACAGCGACGACTTTGATAAATGGACTCCAGAGGCAGCGAATCGGCGGCTGCGCCCCCTTCTACTGCATTCGATGGCCGGTCGTGGCATGGCCTCCTCCTTGGCCGCGCTCGGGCAAGGGCGACCAGCGGCAGACCGCGAGGCAATCCAGCATCTAATGCAGCAGGCGCGCGCTCGTGAGGCGCTGATGAACTGGCAGCCACTGCCGCCGCGCACGTTCATGGACCTGCTGGCCAGTGGCGACGCCAGGCTGATACGCAATAACGCTGGACTGCTCACGGTTCTGCTCGAACAGCTTGAACAGGTCCAACACGACATCCATGAACGCGCTCTCTTTCGACATGTGTGGGACGGCGAACCCGGCACCAAGGGCGCCTCACCCAAAGGCGAGGACACAATCTCAGATTGGCTGACCCACGAGCTTCGCCTGCGGCTCCAGCACATCATCGTTGATCGAGAAGTACAGGTGACTCGACACCGTGCCGCTGGCGTCGGCACCCGTATCGACATCACGGCCACCTCCGGAGGGGGCGACCTTGGCCGTGTAATCTTCGAAGCCAAGCGGGTCAACAACCCCGAGTTGCCGACCGCGATCGACGATCAACTCGTCGGCAAGTACATGGAACCCGCCGCCCTCACACACGGCATCTACATCATTTACTGGATCACTCCTAAACTGCGGCCGCCGTCGTGGCCCGAAAAGTATCCGGACGCGAAAGCATTGACCGAGGAACTGCGCGCGCAGGCCCGATCTCACCTCCCTGACAAGCACATCGAGGTCGTCGTCCTGGACATCGGCTCGACGTCATAAAGCGCCAGCCTCCCTAAGCGGTTGGCATCGTCATCGGCGATGCACCTATGACATCAAACGAGGGAGCTTAGAATCGGCAACTCCTGCCAGCACCACCGCTGACTCTCCGGCTAGATTCACCGACGAAGGCACCATAATGCTGCGTATCGGTCGTTCGGGAACGAAGCGTTCGCCAATCGACAGCGCAATAACCTGTTCCACTTCTGTTCCACTTCTGTTCCGCTGTCGGTGGTCCCACGACTGGCAACGCGGTGGTCCACAACGGTGGTTCTGGCGCAAACAGTGTGATGTCGCTGTTCGGCGTGTTGCCGTCGGATCGGGCGCGGCATGGGTGAAAGTGGCGAGCGTGCGTTGATCTGGTGCGAAAGTTGCTGCCGCACTTGGGTGCTCTGGTTTCAGTGGCGGCTGGCGCATGCTCGGCCGCATCCTCTGCAACCGAAACTCTCAGGCGCACAAGCCCTCTAATCCGAAAATGACGGTGACCGGGCAGGCGGTAGCTGTCGGCGGAGCCGACATGGTTGTTGTTGCTGGTCGTGCTAGGCGGCTGGGGTGAGTGTGACGGTGTAGCCAAGGGCTTCGAGCTGGCGGATGTGGTTGCGTTTCTTGGTGTTCGGGTTGATGTGGCGACTGAAATGATCGGCGCCGAGGTCGTGGAATCGGGTATCGGGGTCGTGTAGCAGGTGCCAGACGATGACGAGGATGGAGCGGCCGATGGCGACGATGGCGCGTTTCTTGCCTCGTCGTCTGGCGATGCGCCGGTAGCGTTCACCGAGGAAGGTTGTGGTGCGCCCGGCCACGACGGCGGCTTCGCCGAGGACCCGGGCGAGGTAGCGGTTGCCGTGTCCGGTTGAGCCGTTGCCCTTGGGTCTGCCCGCGGAGGTGCTGATGCCGGGCGAGAACTTCGCCCATGAGCAGAGGTGCCCCGGGGTGGGGAATCGGGACATGTCCACGCCGATCTTGTCGATGATGATCGCGGCGGCGACGGGCACGCCATCGCCTGCTTCGTCGACGAGGGCGACTCACGGCAAAGCGGAACGCTTCCAGTGCGCCTCGAGGCGCTTGGTTTTATCCCCGTCGCAGGCGGGAGGAATTCGAAAGAAGGTTCTTGGGTCTGATGGCTTTCCCAGCGCCGAAAGGTTGAAGGGGACAAGAGCATCCCAGGAAATCAGTGGCCGAATCCGTATGTCAAGGACGGTGCGCTGGGAGACCCGCGTGATAGGGCGAGAGCTGGATTGCCTGAATCCCAGTCTCCAGAATATGAAAGTTCTCGTCCGCCGGAAGGATATCCGAAACCGGCGCCGGTCCTGCGATGCCCGGTTGAAATATGCGACGCAACTGTCGGGGCGGGGACTGCAAATCCAATGGCTCTGCTGCACATTTGGTGGTCGTGGCACCGCCGACGAAACCGCAGGTTCGCGTAAGGCGTGAATAGTCCTGTAGTAGTAGACGTTTTGCGCTACCACAATTGGTCGTCGGCGATTTGAACGGCCAGACAGGTTCGCGACCATCGAATATGCGCCGGAGCCGTTAGATTTACAGTCCCGCGGGACTTTCAATCAGCGTGTTACCTGTCCGAGTCGAATGGGAGGAGAGATTCAGCAACAGCCTTTCCGCAGCTTTCCTTGTTGAGGTAAAACTTGATTTGGTGGGGTTTTGATCCGTTGTCGACCTTCCAGGTGTCTTCGAACACAGCTCCGTTTGGTCGCCCCTGATCGAAAACTGTGTGCAGGTCGCTGCGTGCAGCGACAATGTCGTCGGGCGCGGCGATATTGACCCACCGTCGGACGACGGACGGGAATCCGGGTGGCGGAGGTTGTAGCCGTCGGCTGATCGCGGAAAACCCAAGGGGGCTGCCCAGGGTCAACAGCAGCGGTACCGGATGCTCAGACGATCGGGCACGAAGCGCGTCGTAGGCTACAACCGAGCCGAGGCTATGCCCAATCACAACCCGGGTTTCGGGCCCCAAGAACTTGTCAACCTGGCCGATCGCGTAGTCATGGATGGCGGGATCATCTAAATAGCGGGTGACTTGGGCAAGAGTACGGTTGATCGCGGATGTCGCGGCGAGGGTACCGCGCCCGAACCATGGCACTTTATCAAGAGCACCAACAGCGCGGACCGCCGCGGCCTTGACCTTACCCTGCGCATCTTGGGGGCCGCGTTCGAGCTTCGCAAGTTCGTGGCGAGCTTCTTCGGCGTCCTTGCGGTTCGGGGAGTATGTCGCGTTTTCTAATAGGTCCAACGCGAATTCATGCGCGATCACTTGCTCGTCTGCCGTCAGCTCTTCCGGTTCAAGTCCTTGATGGTCCGGGGTATGAAACCTGTTACCGTAGTATGCCATTCGCACTGTGAATTCGCCGCTTCGGAGACGGTCAGCCATCGCGTTGTGACCGGCGTTCTCCAGTCCGCCAGCTAGGCTGGGAAGCCATTCGGCTTCGAGAGCAGCAGCCGAAAGCTGTTCCTGAGCGATGCCATGCACAAGTACGATTTGCGCCACCAGTCGTTCGCCTCCTGGGCCAGGCTGCGGGTCATCTGGCTGAACTCGCAGCGGTTCTCTTTATCGAGGATGGTGCTGCTCTATTTTATTCTGCCGCGCTCGATGGGTTCGTCGTGGGATTCTCTTATAATGGCCGAAGTGCAGCGCCGAGCGTTGGTGATTGGATCACAGTGCGATTCGTTCGGTGAGTCGATGCGCTTGAGTTTCCTGCCCGACCTGGCGATTGAATTATATGAGGTGATGACCGATCCCCGTCTGGGGGCATGTGAGCCAGGTCTTCCTGACCGGTCCGCCGGGGGGTTGCTACTTGACCCGACTCACGATCAGGTCCTTGATGCTTTGGAAGAGGCATTCATACAAGCGAACAGTGTTGACCAACAGGCCGACGGAACTGGATCGACCCTCTTCGTGGCGCTGCTCGGACATGGCATGGCTGTGGGCGAGGATTTCTATTTCTTGAGTAAGAACTCGGCTGGTCAAGGCAGGACAAGAGGCGATGTTCATCTGTCACAGGAGCTCAAGCAACTGTTACGAGACAGTGCCGATCTGAGTGGTTTGATCGTGTGGCTCGACACCTGTCACTCAGGTGTCGCCGCGCAGCAGGGTGCCACCGAGTGGGCGCAGACGGGCCTGGGCAAGAATGTGCGCCGATACGAACTTCTGTCGGCCGCAGACGACAACCCAGCCTACGGTGGGGACTTCACGCGCGCACTGATCGGAGCGCTTCGCCGAGGCATTCCGACAGCGGGCGACACGATCGACGCCAACGCCCTGCGCGGACCACTGCAAAAGGGGACGCCAGCGCAACGACCACAACGAGTCACCGTTGATGGCGGTGGGTGGGCCCAAGATGGTGACAAGGGCCTTTGGCTGGGTTACAACCGCGCGTTCGCTAACGACGCCGACGACATCGCCAGCGTTGCAGTGCACGCTCGGATCAGCGAGCTTATCGAATGTTTGCAACCTACAGATACCCTCGACGCCCTCGTCAGCACAGCCCAAGGTCATCAGTGTGTGGTGCTCACCGGCGCCCGTGGCAGTGGCAAGAGCACACTTTCGGCAGCATTGGCGCAGCCGGCGGAAGCCGGCGGCCATGTTCCCGATGGATTCGTGCATGCAATCGCATTCGCCAGATCAACCAGCACAATGGAAACTCTGACAAACGCTCTAGCCGGACAGTTGCGGGTCACTGTCGACGGGTTTGCACGCGCGGTCAATGAGTTTGACGGACGGCTTGACGCCGCCGAACGCAGAGGGCTCCCTGCACTCGACCGCCGAGTTCTTGGTCCGTTGAGGATGCTGACACTCGAGCACCCAATTCGACTGGTGATCGATGCACTCGACGAGTTGCCCCAGGCGACCCAGCATATTGTTCGCACTGCCATCACGGCCGCACATACCAGCGACGGCGGGAGCCCGGATATTGCTGGGGTGAGCTTCGTGTTGACCGCGCGCCCAGGGGCCCCCGTGCCACCAGGAGCACATGTGCTTCCGGTGGAGGAACCAGGTGACGACGTCTTAGGCGCGTACCTTCGCCGCCGCGGCGTCGCCGAGGAGCATCTACCGATGCTTGTCGAAAAGACAGGAGGCAACTGGCTGCACGCTTACCTGCTCTCCGAACAGGCTGTGCGTCCCGGATTCGCACCTGGGCGGTTGCCATCTGAGGTTTCCCCTTCGCTGATTGAGCTCTATGAGGCGGAGCTCCTTGCTGCTGGCGCCGACGATCCGGACCGGTGGGAATCCCAGCTCCGTCCTGTGCTGGCGGTATGCGCCGCTGCGGGTGTCGGTCCGGTTATGCCACTGCAGCTGGCCGTCGCTGCCGCTGGTCGACTCGGCGGACCCAGCACCTCTACACGATTCCGGGATAGTCTCGTCCGATTGTCTGGGCTGACTGTGCGTTCCCGCCCTGGGTTACCTGAGGAACGTGTGGGAATTTTCCATCTCAGCCTCACCGAAGATTATCTGCTTCGACCCGATCTCAACATCCGGTTCGCTATCGATGCACGAGAGGCTCACCTGGCAATCGTCGCTGCTCTCCGTGAACTTGCTCCAGTAGACCAACACGACCCCAACGATCCCCTTGATGGTTACGCGATGTACGCAGAACCAGACCACCTTTTGGCCGGCGGGAAGGTCGACGATGTGATCGAAAGCCTTGTTGGGCGGCCCCTTCGAAGGGCTGCTGACGAACGAGAACGTTGGTACCGCTGGGCGATTCAAATCAACGAGGCCCTGGGTCCCCAGCACTCTGACACCCTCACCGCTCGCGAGCATCTTGCGCGCTGGACGGGTGAGGCGGGGGATGCGAGTGCCGCCCGGGACCAATACGCCGAGTTGTTACCTCTGTACGAACAGGTGTGGAGTCCAGAACATCACGACACTCTGAAGGTCCGGGGGCGTCTTGCGCGTTGGACGGGTGAGGCGGGGGATGTGAGTGCCGCCCGGGACCAATACGCTGCGTTGGTACCTCTTCGTGAACGTGTCTTAGGGCCCGAAGACCCCAGCACTCTTCGGGGTCGCTGCGACCACGCCCGTTGGACGGGTGAGGCGGGGGATGCGGGAGCCGCGCGCACCCAGCTCGCCACATTGGTGCCCCTGTTCGAGCGGGTGTTGGGGGCCGAACATCCCGACACTCTCATGGTCCGGGGGCGTCTTGCACGTTGGACGGGTGAGGCGGGGGATGCGGGTGCGGCCCGGGACCAATTCGCCGCGTTGGTGCCTCTGTTCGAGCGGGTGTCAGGGCCTGAACACCCCGAGACGCTTAGAGCACGGGGAAACTTCGCCTACTTATCCGGTGAGGCCGGGGATGCTGGTGCGGCCCGGGACCAATACGCCGCGTTGGTACCTCTTCGGGAGCGGGTATCGGGGCCCAAACATCCCGACACTCTCGTGGTTCGGGCGAACCTCGCGCGTTGGACGGGTGAGGCGGGGGATGCGGGTGCGGCCCGGGACCAATACGCCGCGTTGCTGCCTCTCCTCGAACAGGTGTCGGGGCCCGAACACCCTAGGACTCTCACGGTTCGGGCGAACCTCACTCGTTGGACGGGTGAGGCGGGGAATGCGGGTGCCGCGCGCACCCAGCTCGCCACATTGGTGCCCCTGTTCGAGCGGGTGTCAGGGCCTGAACATCCCGACACTCTCATGGTCCGGGGGAGTCTTGCACGTTGGACGGGTGAGGCGGGGGATGCGGGTACGGCCCGGGACCAATACGCCGCGTTGCTGCCTCTTCGGGAGCGGGTATCGGGGCCTAAACACCCCAACACTCTTAGGATTCGGGCGAACCTCGCTCATTGGACGGGTGAGGCAGGGGATGCGGGTACGGCCCGGGACCAATTCGCCGCGTTGCTGCCTCTCCTCGAACAGGTGTCGGGGCCCGAACACCCTAGGACTCTCACGGTTCGGGCGAACCTCGCTCATTGGACGGGTGAGGCGGGGGATGCGGGTACGGCCCGGGACCAATTCGCCGCGTTGCTGCCTCTCCTCGAACAGGTGTCGGGGCCCGAACACCCCAACCCTCTCATGATTCGAGCGAACCTCGCCCATTGGGCTGCGAAAGCGGGGGATCCGGGTGCCGACCGAGCGTAATTCGCCGCAGCATTGCTGCGAGGCCGATGAGCTGCCACTGTAGCGTTCGGATCGCCTGCCCGACACTGTCGGCTGCCAGGGTGATGGGTTCTGGCGCAAACAGCGTGATTGCGCTGTTCGGCGTGTTGGCGTCGGATCTGGTTCTGCATGGGTGATGGTGGCGAGCGTGCTTTGATCTGGTTCGAAAGTTGTTGCCGCACTGGGGTAATTTGGTGATTGGCGACATCTGTTCCGAGGGCGATGCTGTGGTCGTGGAGGCGGCCGTTGCCACCTCGGCGGCCCGCTGTCCGGGATGTGAAACGGTTTCGGCGCGTGCGCATTCCCGGTATCGGCGCCGGGTGGCCGATGCCGCGATCGGTGGCCGCATGATGATCCTGCGATTGGTCGTGCGACGCTTTTTCTGCCCGAACACCAGTTGTGCGGCAAGGACTTTCGCCGAGCAGGTGGATGGACTCACGGTGAGGTGGTCGCGGCGGACGAACCAGTTGACCTCGATGCTGACCACGATCGGATTGGCCCTGGCGGGGCGGGCTGGTGCGCGGCCGGCGAGCCGGTTGGGACTCCCGGCCAGCCGGGACACCTTGTTGCAGCTGGTCCGTGGGTTGCCAGATCCGCCGGTCAGTGCCGTAAAGGTCTTGGGCGTCGACGATTTCGCCGTGAAACGCGGCCGCAGGTACGCAACGATCCTGCTCGACATGGCTACCCACCGGCCGATCGATGTCCTCGACGGCCGCGAGGCCGATCCGCTGGCCACCTGGCTGGCCGCGCATCCGGAAATCGAGGTGATTACTCGAGATCGGGCCGGCACCATGGAGGGCGCCCGCCGTGGCGCACCGCAGGCCACCCAATGCGCGGACAGGTGGCACCTCTGGAACAACCGCCACCGGCCTCGAACACGACTTCGCCGCCGTAACCGCCGGACTCACCCTCCCGGGGAGCAACGGCCCAACTGAAGGCACCGTCAATATAAAACTGAAGCACCTGAAACGCCAATGCTTCGGTAGAGCAAATCTGGACTTGCTGAGAAAACGCATCCTGCTCACCCATGCGACAGCTCAGCATGTTTTCGATGACGATCACACTGTTTGCGCCAGAGCCACAACGGTGGCAAACGACACTTGGCCCGGACTGAGGTCAGTTGCAACCGAATCACCTGAATCCGACTCATCAGCAAGCTATGGGAAGGAACATCGATGCAGAAGCTCACAAATATCTCTCGACAGCAGGTCATGGAAGGTGTTGGATACCAGCCAGAGCTTTCGTTGCAGGTACCAGCACCACAGACGCGCCGCTACAGCGCAACGGCTTTGGAGGGGGTTCCCCGCATGGACATCGATCTGACGTGTCCGCACTGCAGCCAACTCGACTGGGTGCAGAGTGTGCCGGCCCTTCATGCCGACGGTGTGTCGACCAGTTCCGGGACGAACAGCTATTCCGGGGTCGGGGTAACTTCGACTGGACTGGTTCCGGTGTTCGGCACTGCCACCGTAGAGCGCACGCACACAACAGCACTCGCAGCGAGTCTGTCCCGGGAACCAGCCCGTGCTCCAGCGGGACGCTTGACTTTCACCGCGCTGGTGTTGCTCTTGCCAGTTATGTGCTGGATCGTCCCGGCGATCGTCTCGATCGCCGATCCGGCTCCTGGGGTGTCACATTGGGTCGCCGCGCTATCGGTGGTCGTGTTCTTCGGGATGTTGGCGGCGCCTGGGGCTGTGCCGCTCACCGTTGCTATATGCCGTATTCGTCGCAACGGCAGAGTTATACGGGGCCGAGGCAACGCGCATGAGGTGTGGCGAGCTGGTTTCTATTGCCATCGGTGCGGCGTCGCGTTTTGGCCCTACTCACCAGCACCGGGAATCCCTTCCCGGCAGGCTCTCGCACCACAGCAGTTCCGCTGGTACGTGTGGAACGCCGGTGGCTACGCAAACGCCTGAAACCTCGCACGGGCAAGCTGGCAGAAATCCGCACACCGCAATCGACCGACCTGCCGCCACCGTTCGATATTCCTCGCAACTGTGGAGTCCGAAATCGGCCCCCTGATCCGCGTGGTTGCGGGTGGGGTGAGCGTGTTCGGCATCCTCGATATCGGTGTGGATGGCGACCCGACCAAAGCCATCGCCGAAGCAGTCGCCGACATTCTGGGAACCTACCCGGGCCCTACCGATCTGACCTATGCCGTTCCAGCTGAACACTAGCGATCTCTCCTTTCAGCACACCATCAGGTTTGGTCGTCGCCCGCCTGTGTGGGACGCGCTGGCATGCGGGCCTCAACGGTCTCGACAGGGTCAGCGATCTGGTCTGTCCGCTGTCGCCGACTCAGACCGGCAGGGATGTCGTGAGCATGCTCATGTTGCTCGGCCGATGTGGAGGTGGGCGTCGGTGATGTTGTGGCGCGCTGTGCGCGTGCGGTCGTGACGAGCTGGCGGGCTTGTTTGGTGCTGATCTCGAGCAGTTCAGCGACGTCGTCGTCGGTTTGACCGTGATCACGGATCACCGCAGCTACCTCGGCTTGGTTGGCGCGGTAGCGGGCGATTTCCTGCGCGGCGCGTGATTCGACCTCGGCGATCTGCTGACGTAGTGCCTTGATCTCGTTGTCGCGCTTGGTCTCACACGCGGTGATCGCCTGCCAGTCGGTCAGATACCGCTTCACCGCCTCATGGATGGCTCGCTCTCGCTGACGTGCCAGCGCTAGACGTTCCCTGATGCGGTCGCGCGAGCGTTCCAGTCGTTCAACGACTTCCGGGGATCGATCCGTCCGCGGGGACCGCGGCGGGCGACGTGAGGACATGGCGGCCTCCTGATTTTCAGGCCCGCCTGCAGATTCTCCCGCTCTTGATCCTACTCGCGTCGTACTCGCGGCACGCCCAGGTCAAACCCGCACCCATGAGCCACACACCGTACCGGAGGTCGGCTGCCAATCCGATTGTTGCAAAGGAGCTTTCCCGTGCGCTGCCTGCCCGATCTGTTCAACGCCCCAACCCACCACAGGCACGACGCCCCGGGCGGGTGACCATCGCCGACCTACCGTCGCCGCATCGCTGACCGCACTCCAGATAAGGCCCTGACCACTGGCGCGGTCGTCGACGCCACCTTGCCCACCCAAATCATCCTTCTCTGAATAGCACCGCCGAATGCACACAGCATGGCTGAAATGAATGACGCTCCCGAAACCTAATACATGCATGAATGCGCATATAGATCCGAGTGTGTCGTTGCGTGACGACACCGCCACGTCCAATTCCTGAGTACTCGGCCCCCACGTCGGTCCTGGCCGCCGCCGCCCGCTGGTCCCGCCTGGTTAGCGGGCCGCTATCTGCCAGCGACGCAACCGAACTCCCGTCGTCGTTCTCGAACGCCAGGTCGGAGCATGTGCTCCGACCTGGCGTTCTTTCGTTCCCCGAAAGGTGCCCTGCCATGCCTGCTCCCGTCCCGTCTCCACCACCGTGTGTCTTGTGTCGCTGCGATGACCCGGGCGAGCGCTACCCGTTCGAGGATCAGTGGGTATGCGAGCAGTGTCTGCCGCGGATGGCGCGCTGCGATAGTTGCCGCCACCGCGTCATCACCCTGCTCGATACCGCCGATGGGCCTCAGCTGTGCCCGCGCTGCGCGACCGGCTGGACCGCGTGTGTGTCGTGCCGCGGGCTGAGCGCGCCTCATCGGCGCACCGATACCGAAGAGGTGGTGTGCGCACGCTGCTCGGCGGCGTTCTTCGATCTTTGCGGCCGGTGCAGTCGTTTCAGCGCCACCAGCCGGTATGTGTCCGGCGGCACCCGCGCATGCACCCTGTGCGCCCAGCGATACGCGGGCTGTATCGAGTGCGGCACCCTCGTGCGCGACGGTGGTGACTGCGATACCTGTGATCGACCACACCACGTCTGGAACTACACGTATAAACCCGATCCCCGCTTCCACGGGGACGGTCCGCTGTATCTGGGCATGGAACTCGAAATCGTCGTCCCCACATACGACTACCACCGGTGCGTGCGGCTGGCGTGCGACCGGCTCGACACGTTGGGGTATCTCAAACACGATTCCTCGATACGGCCCACCGGGTTCGAGATCGTCACCCACCCGATGTCGTATCGGCATGCCATCGACCAGTTCCCGTGGCAGCTGCTGGGTGAGCTCGATGAGTTGGGGTGTGCGACCGATACCAGCGTCGGGTTGCATGTGCACGCCAGCCGTGACGGGTTCAGCTCTCCCGCGCATGTCTACCGCTGGATGAAGTTGTTGTATCGCAACGAGTCCGCGGTGTCGATGATCGCGCGTCGACGATCGCACTTCGCGCCGTTCGACCGGGTCGCTCGTGCCCGGGTCAAGGACACCGCTAAGGGGAACCTGCACGCCCTCGGGTTGGACCGACATCAGGCGATCAACCCCTATCCCCGTAAAACCTTGGAACTGCGGGTTTTCGCCAGTTCACTGCGGGTGCAGCAGGTGCAGGCGGCGTTGGCGTTCACCGCCGCCTCCATCGATTACACGCGCGACCTGGATGTGGCCGCTGTGCGCGCCGGCGCGTGGGAATGGCCGCGCTTCGCCGCGTGGGTGCGCAATCAACCCGATTACCAACCGCTGTGGGCAGAGATGGAGGAACTCGCATGTGCCTGCTGACCTACTTCCCGTCCGGTGTCGCCCCCGACCCGCAGGCGCTGTCGATCGGTGCCGCCGCCAACCCACACGGTCACGGGTTCGCGGTCATCGCCGCGGGCCGCATCCTCGTCGGTCACGGGATGAACGCTGAGGCGGTCATCAACCGGTTCACCACAGAGCGGGCCCGCTACCCGGCGGGGGCGGCGTTGTTTCATTCCCGCTTCGCCACCCACGGTGTGCGCGGCCTGGCGAACTGTCATCCTTTCCGGCTCGGCGGGGACGCGCGAACAGTGTTGGCGCACAACGGTGTCCTGCCCAAACGGGTTCATCCGGGCCCCTACGATCCGCGGTCGGATACCCGCATCGCCGCCGAGGACTACCTGCCGCGTGCGCCGTTCGGGTCGATCGACACCCACCGCGGCGCACGCGGGCTCGAATCCTGGTTGGGCACCAGCAAACTCGTCATTCTCACCGTCGATCCCGCCTACCAGCACAGCGCCTACCTCTTCGGCGAGAAGGCCGGTCGCTGGGACAACAACATCTGGTACTCCAACACCAGCTACCTCGCGTCTTCTCTGCGCTGGCCGACACAGCCACGCCGTTATGTGTGCTGGGACTGCTCAGCTCTCAACCTGAACCACAGCCGCTACTGCGGCACATGCGGCTGGTGCTTTGAGTGCGAGTCCGTCTTCCCCGACTGCGACTGCCACGACACCACACCCACCGAAGACACCCCGCCCCCTGACCACACCGCGGCGCGTCCCCGACGCGCCCTCACCTCGGCGTCGCATCACCGATCCCGCCGCCGAGCCACCTCCACCTAAAACCCCTCTCGCCGATACGTCCCCCGCAACCCCGTGCGCAGCCACTCCTGGCGCGCGCGGGGTTGTTTCATTCCGTCGAAAGGCCTTGTGTCATGCCCGCATCCACGCTGGTCGACCCGCTGTGCTCGGACTGCTCGCATCCGGTCACCGCAGCCACTGTGACCACGACCGTCGAAGGTGAGCGGCTGTGCCCGGACTGCGCCACCGACGTCCGGGTCTGCGACGAATGCGCCGAACCCACCCGCACCACGCACACCACCACCAACGCCACCCTGCTGTGTGAGCGGTGCGTGTCGGGATGGAGCCAGTGCGCGGACTGCGAGGAATACAGCCGCGATACCCGCACCGCCCTCGGTGACCGCACCGTCTGCGAGAACTGCGTCGATTCCTACACCACCTGCGACGACTGCGACTCCCTCGTCCTGGACGCCTACCGCGTCGAGGGCGGCAATGAGGTCTGCGACACCTGCTTCGACGAGGACTACCGCGAATGCTGCGAGTGCTGCAACGTCATCGGCAACGACGACCTTTACTGCCGCAGCTGCGCCCCACCCGAGCACGCCGCGGTCCACGGCTACGACTACAAACCGAGCCCGCGCTTCCACGGCGACGGGCGGTTGTTCCTCGGGCTGGAACTCGAAATCAAAACCCCGCACGACGGATTCGACGCGGCCGTCGATACCGCGCTCACCCACATCGAGGGTTTGGCCTACCTCAAAGAGGACTCCTCGATCCGCCCCTGCGGATTCGAGCTCGTGACCCACCCGATGAGTCACGAATACGCACGGACCCGGTTCCCGTGGCAGCTGCTGAACCAGCTGCGGCTGCTGGGCTGCTACACCGACAGCGAGGTCGGCATTCACATACACCTCTCGCGCGACGGATTCGACTCCCCGGCCCACGCCTACCGGTGGTTGAAGTTCATCTACCGCAACGAAATCCCGGTCACCACGTTGGCGCGGCGGTCCTCGAGTTGGGCGGTGTTCTCCCCGAGCGCGCGCTCCCATGTGCGCGACTACGCCAAAGGCGACCGCAGCGCGGCGCGCTACGAGGCGGTCAACGTGCGCCCCACCGACACCTTCGAGCTGCGGATCTTCGCCAGTTCCCTGAAACCACAACAGGTTCAAGCCGCTCTCGCGTTCGCCGCCGGGTCCGTCGAATACACCCGCCGCCTCACCCCCGCCGCTATCGCCCGGCACCGCGGCTGGGAGTGGACCGCCTTCACCACGTGGCTGCGTGGGCGCACGGACTATTCACCGCTTCTCGCCGAACTGGAGGACCTCGCATGTGCATCTTGACCTTCATCAAACCCGGCGCGAACCCCGACCTCGACGCTCTGCGCGGTGGCGCGCTCGCCAACCCACACGGGCACGGCTACGCGATCATCACCGGCGACACCATCACCATCGGCCGTGGCATGGACCCCGACACGGTCATCACCGAATTCGCTACTGCGCGAGCGCGATACCCGAACGGCGCGGCCTTGTTTCATTCCCGCCTGGCCACCCACGGCGTGCGCGATGTCGAGAACTGTCACCCGTTCGTCGTCGGTGGAGACGCGCGAACCGTGCTCGCGCACAATGGGATCCTGCCCAAGCAAGTGCACCCCAGCCCGGGAGATCCGCGCTCGGATACCCGCATCGCCGCCGAGGAACTATTGCCTCGACGCCCGTTCGGGTCGCTGGATTCCTGGGCCGGGCGCGAACGACTGGAACGGTGGCTGGGCACCGACAAAATGGTGTTGCTCACCGTCGACCCCGCCTACCGGTATACCGGCTACATCTTCAACGAACGCCGCGGGCACTGGGACCAAGGCAGCTGGTACTCCAACCACTCCTACCTGCACGGCATGTGGGCCACCACGGGTGACGGCGACTGGGGCTACTGCGAGAACTGCGGGGTCGTCAACGACAACCCGATGGGCCCGCACTGCATTTTCTGCGGCTACTGCGCCGACTGCTTCGGGGCCTATCCGCACTGTGATTGCCCAGCACTGCAGGGCCAGGAACGCTACGCCGACCTGTTCGACCTCGAATCCGCCTGAACCCCACCCCACCACATCCACCACTGGACCCCACGGCCGCGACAAGGTGTCGACACCGAGGACGGGTTCCTGCGCTGGGTACTCGAGGGCATCGACGCCGGGTCGGTCGACCACGCGAATCTCGATGGCCCGCACCACGTCCAAAACCTCGTCAACCACCGCCTGCTCACCCTCGCCGACGCGGGCAACCGTGCCGCACGCGGTGATGCGGTGGATCCGGTCCTCGAGGTCATCGGTACCGAACTGCACCGGCTGCGTCGCCTCGACGCGATCGCGACCGTCGTGACACGCGGCGGGTACCGGCACGACCGGGTGCGGGTTGGTGCCGTGCATCGCCACCACACCGTCGTGCACCACAACACCGACACTCCCGGCGTTCTGCTGCCGCTCACCTTCATCGAATCGGTGCAGCAACTGCCCTGACCCACCATTCGGAGAGGACACCAACTGATGAACAGCGTTGCGCCGTCGCATCGCGACGACATCGTCACCGAGTTGCTGCCCACGCTTGCGGCCTACCTCGGAGACCGGGTGCGGCGGTTGCCGTTCACGATCACCGCGGCTCCGGCATCGCGATCCCTCGGTGACGCCCATGAACACTGACCTGCACGCCTACACCGCACGGCTACGCGTCGACCCCCGCTACGACCACCACCTCCGCGCCTGCGACCCGGCCCACTCTATTGGGTTCAGCGTTGTCGTGGTCGCCGGCTATCACGCCGCCTTCGGCATGCACCCATATTCTGCGACCGTGGTCGGGCTGTTTCCCGGCGCCGATGTCGCCGCCGCTCGCAGCGAGAAGTTGCCGGTCATGGCGCTGGTGCGGGTCGAGCATACCACCCAGGTCATCACACCCCATGGCGATGGCACCAGCCGAACCCACTGGGAAACCAGCATTTTCGACCAACTCCCCACCGGGTTCAGCTGGTATCTCACCCCGACCGACATCGACGACGCGGGCCGCTGTGTGATCGCCGACCGACGCTGGTCGGCTGGTGGACGTCAAGCCGTGCTGCCCCGGTCGGTGACCATGCATGCCCCCGGCGCGCCCACCGTAGTCGACATCCACGACCACGACCCGCACACCGGCAGGCGCTGGACGCCAACGTGATCGCCAGCGGCACAGCCCTGCTGGCCTGGATCGAAGCGAACCTGCCCGTCCTCGATGAGGACCGGTTCGGACCCTGGCAGGCCACACCGGGCGCACCCGGCGCGGTGACCGCCGACATCGAAGTGCGAGTGCGTATCCACGGCACCGCAACCGCCGACCGGGTCACCACCATCGCCCTGTCGGCCAGCCCCATCACCGAACCACCCCACCCTCCACCAACACCACGCAGTGGTGCGGCGGCACAACCAGATTCGAGGTGACCATGACCGATTCACCAACCCCCATCACCCCCACCGAGCCCGACCGTGCACCAGCGCTGGCGTATTTGGCCGGTGCGCCGACCGCCCAAGGGATGGTGGTTCCCCACATCACCCTGGCCCATCGCGACCGGAGCCGACCGGTGTGGGGCAAACTCGACCCCGCGATCTTGTCCGAGACCTTCCGTGACCGGTTGTGTCAGATCTGCGGGCAACGCCTCTACGACCGTGTCGTGATCTACATACGTCCCGTCGACTACCTGCGCGGGTTGGCTGTAGAGCCGGGAGTCCACCCGCAATGTGGGTACTACTCCCGCCGCGTATGTCCGATGCTGGCCGGGCGCACCCACCGCTACAACCCCAACCCGGGCGAACGGTTCTCCCGCTGCGACGACCCGGCCTGCCGCTGCGCTGTATGGACGGTGCCCGAGCGTGATCCCCGCGAACCCGCCCGCGAAGGCCAACCCGCCGAAGCCTGGTACGAGGCGTGGATGCCGTTGTCGGACTACATCATCGTCTCCGACCCCGGTGATGACACCACCCCACCCGCGATCGGGGTCGACCTGCGCAATGCCCGGCTGTTGAAGGTCCGCAAGATCCGCGACGCCGCCCCCAACCCCGACCAACCCACCGACCTACTCGCCGCACTCATCCTCGGGCGCGCGTTGTTCGGCGACCCGGGTGAGCCGAGGTGACATCGCCCGACATCCTCGCCGGCCTCGCCGCGATGCCGCGCCGGATCACCTCGATCTGCGTTTCCACCGACCAGCAAGGAGCGTGATCATGGATCTGCTCGACCTCGCCCACCAGATCGCCGCCGCCCTCGGGGCGGGCTGGGTCGCCGAACGTGCCCACACCCTCCGAGCACATGTCCTACTCCACGGCCCCGACGAACAGCGCCTGTCGGTCACCGATGGCGACGACTCCCACCGCCGCAGCGACCACGGCCGCCTCCACATCCGCGCCGACTACCACCAATACAGCTCACACCTGGGCACCGGGGAAGGCGATAACACCATCACCGTCTCCGCCCACCGCACCGCCGCCGCGATCGCCACCGACATCACCCGGCGGCTACTGCCCGACTACCAAGCCACTCTCGCGCGGTGCCGCCCCCGCGCGCACGCCCACACGATCCACCTCACCCACCGCGACGCGACCATCGACACCCTGTGCCGGGTCCTGGCCCCCACCGAAGTCCTCCCTCCTGGTGATCGCATCAGCTTCGGCGAATCCGGAGACGACGTTCGCGGGCAGATCCGCGTCCTCTACAGCGGCGCAACCGAATTCGAACTCGGCGCCACCGCCGCGCACACGATACAACTGGCGCAGGTCATCGCAGCGCAGCGGCGCACCCCTCAGGAACAGCAGTGACCACCGCGCTCACCGCAGCATGCCCGGACTTGCTCACAACGGCCCTCGACCACGCAGGACGCGGATTCCACATCTTTCCTCTGCACGCGGGCAGCAAGGTTCCCGCGATCAAACACTGGGAACACCACACCACCCGCGACCTGGACCAGATCCGGCGGTGGTGGCTGCGGTGGCCTGCGGACAATATCGCCGTGGCATGCGGGCCGTCGGGACTGCATGTGCTCGACCTCGACACCAGCCACGGCCAACCACCCCCGCCGCCGTGGCGCCACGCCCGCGACGGCCGCGACGTCCTGGCCCACCTCGCCGCCGAAGCCGCTCAACCGCTCCCCGTCCCCACCCACGCCGTCTCCACCCCGTCCGTTATCCGCAGGTGGTTCGGTCACTGCAACAACGTCATCGACGAAGCGCCTGTCCCGGACTCGATTTCGTTGTTGCAGTGTTATCAGCAGGGCGACAACGACGATCACGACACCGGTTTCGTGCGGCGGCCGGAAGGGGTGGTCGTGCGTGTCCAGCCGTGATCTTCTCGATGCGGCGTTGACTGCGGCGGCCCGTGGATGGTGTGTGTTTCCTCTGGTTCCGGGCAGGAAGACGCCGGCAATACGGTCCTGGGAAGATCACGCAACTTCTGATCCTGTTGCGGTTCACCGGTTTTGGGCACCCGCGGCGCGCTACAACGTCGGTGTTGCCACCGGTAGGTCGGGACTGGTCGTAGTCGATTTGGACGACGACCTCGTCCGCGATTCACCACACGAGTCTTCGGGGAAACGTCACGGCCTCGATACGTTCGCGGCCTTGGCATCTGGTGTCGGCGCAGTGTTTCCTGACGACACATTCGCCGTGGCCACGCCGAGCGGGTTACATTTGTATTTTCGCGCTCCTGCCGGGTTTGGGTTACGCAACACCGCAGGTAGGCTCGGCCGCCTGATCGACACACGGGCGCATGGCGGGTATGTCGTGGCCCCGGGATCAATCGTGGGCGGTCGCCGTTACCGCATCCTTCGTGACACGCAGGTCATGGCGCTGCCACAATGGCTCGCGCATCGGCTGATGCCCGCACCGCCGCCGACAGCAACGCCGCCGATGCAGTTACCGTCCACGCGTGCGGACGCCTACCTGCGAGCGATTCTCGATGGCGAATCGCGCAAAGTTGCACGGGCACAGGTCGGTTCCCGCCACGATGCCCTGCTCAGGGCCGCGGTGACGTTGGGGCGGCTCGTCGCCGCCGGTGAACTGGCCGAATCAATGGCCCATGCAGTTCTGGAACATGCTTCCGCTCAACATCTCGGCGTCGCCGACTACGCCGAGAAGGAGGTGCGGCGCACGATCGATGACGGTATCGCCTACGGCAAGCAATTTCCGCGCCGAATTAGGAACCTTTGACCTTCATCGCTGTCAGTAACATGCATTGATGGATTTTGCGCCACCAGGCGGGGTTCGGCTGTAGCGGCCAACCCCAGGTTTGTCCGGCCGGTTTTGCCATCTATCGAGGCCGTTACCAGCTCGAATCCGCGGCTGCGCAATGGGTCAGTGTGGGCGTCGAACCGATGCATGAACTGCTCGGGTGAATCGAACGGATCCCCGGATGCGATGGCCTCGACATAGGACCGGCGGTAGATATCCTCGACCACGTCGCGCCGTTGCCCTGCCTGCACCGCAGTGAGATGCAGGAAGGCGGTCGCAGGGCGTGCGGTGGTCATGTGGTGACGGCTTTCGTTGCGAGGGAGTCGAACTGGCCACAGAAGTGGCTACCGACCGCAAGCTGGTCGACCGCGGTTCGAATCGATTCGAGCACACGCAAGGTGCGCGTTGAGGAGACTTTGGCCAAGCTATGCAAAACCCGCAGGCCCTCCTCGAGCGCGCCGGTGATGTCACCGATATGTACGCGCGTGGTCGCTAACCAGGCGCGCAGGTTGGTCGCGTTGCGAGTGCCGACCTGCTGATCGGCTGCCGCGCCGTACAACTCGACCGCCCGCGACAATTCTCCGATGTCGGCGTATCCGCGCGCCTCGTGGCAGCTGACGTCGGAATGGGTCACGCATCGCAGCCACTGGGGAGTCGTGTCGTCCGCCTCGTACTGGGCCGCACGCGTTGTCGATCTCGTCACGAGCGAACCGAGAAGGTTAGAGGCACGAACGAGCCGTGACATCGGGTAAGCGAGAGAGGAAAATCGAAATCGCGAACCTTTCTATCCCTCTTACGCTGTTGAGGACGGGCTGAAATGACGATCGCAAACTTTTCGGCGCCGGTGGACACTCCGTGGAAACGGATTGCGTTCAGCGAGGACATTATGGTCAAGGTCGCGTGCGACAGGTCCCTTCCACTCAGGTGGCGTTCGCCGATCGCCGTGTTCGAGTATGAGCCTCCTGCCGATATGAGCCTCCTGCCGGCCAGCAGGAGATGGATGGGTTCCTTATCAGTTACCTGAAGCTGCCCTGTTCGATCACCGGCTATCAGCCGAATGGCGCTGAGATTCAAATTCGCAACAGGATCGTCGGGTCCGGGTGGGCGAAAAAGGACATGAAGAACGGCCTGAAAATGCAGGACGAGCTGGGGCATTTTGTCAATCCGTACTATCCGTGTTATGGCGCGATGCTCGAAGTGGTTGTCGCCCCACCAAGGCCGAAAGTAATTTAGCTGGAGGACTATCCACGCGTAATACACTCCATAGCACAAGAGGGGAGGGTTACGACCCGCGATGCATTTATCGCGGCGCGTCCCGCCAGCTCGGCTGATGCGCAGATGCGCGCATACACGACGATTTCTTGTAATCGGAGACTGCGCAAGTCCAGAAGAGGGGTTTTAGATGACGATCACGAGTTTGTCGCTCCCGGTTGACATTCCGTGGAAGCGGATTGCGTTCAGCCAAGATATGATGGACCAATTCGCCTGCGACAGGTCCCTTCCTTTACGGTGGCGTTCCTCCGTCGCGGTATTCGAGTATGAGCCTCCAGAAGACCAACAGGAGATGGATGGCTTCCTGATCAGCTACCTCAAGGTGTCCTGCTCGATCACGGGTTACCAACCGAACGGGCCTGAAATTCAGATCCGCCAGCGGATCGCCCGTTCAGGTTGGACGCATCTAGATAATGTGGACACCCTTGGGCTGAAGAACAAGCTCGGTCAACTGGTCAACCATTACTATCCCTGCTTCGGGGCGATGCTGGAGGTTGTGGTGGCACCGCCGGAAACTACGAAAGGCATGTTCTTCTCGCAGTATCCGCACTTCGTCGATTTCGATCCGAAGAAGCGGGAGATGTACGAACAGGTCACCGAAACCGGCGAGAGCATGTCGCGATCGCTCGACGATGTGAATGTCCGAAAGGGACAGACAACCCTTCAATCCCATGAAGTGAAGGACAAGGTCTCGATCAGCGGAACCGCGGGAGTGAGCGCTGGAGGCCTCGGCGCCTCAGCGACGGCCGGGTATGAGAACACCACGACGGACCTTTCCCAGAAGACCACCGAAAACCTCCGCACGACCGATGCAGCGCGGGAAAATCGCGAAACCTTTTCGCATACCACCCAAATGAGCCACCTTTATCAGCTCCTCAACAGCTACCACATCGGCACTAACCGGGCCGCGTTCTTTGTTCTCTCTCGCCCACATACCAACCAGGTACCGAGCACGTTCGTCAACGGGCCGCGTGAGATCGAAGGGATTCAGGACTTCATGCTGGTGGTGGCCCGGCCAGCCGATCAGAAGCGATACTGCGTCGAGGCGTACCTCGAAACAGCTCACCTCATCCGCACGCCGATCCCAGGGCCGGGCGACACAAAAACCGGGGAACTGCACCTAGGACCCGACAACTTTGGAGCTGGACAATGGAGTGCCGATGGGTTGTTGCTGACCAAAGAAGCTTCGGTTCCCTTCCCAGTACCGGCTGGCTTCGAGATAGATGTCGGGCGGGACGGATCTGACGGGCCGCACGGAGGCGGTCCGGGCTACAAAATTGACACCCAAATCCAGATGGGCTCTGCTGACTTGAGTTGGGATGTCGCACCGGATCACCTGAACCTTATCGCCCGCACGGTGGAAGAGTATGTACGAGTGACCCATTCGGGCGTACCCATCGGTGGAATTGTCGGGCCGAAGGTGGGTGGGTACACGGAGAAGATAAAGGTTGGTGAGGCCCGCGTCGAACTCACGGCAACGATTTTCCTCAAGAAAATCGGTGCGTTTTCCGGTGGTTTCAGCGATCAACTTCTTCTGACGGCTCGTTCGGTGTGTTCCTGTACGAGGGACTCGGTGGACGCTTCTGGACACCACTACGACATTGTGTTCGAGGAACGGATGCTGACCAAACAGATGGTTGGCCGAGGCCCCGGAGAGGAGATGGACATTCGTGATGCGAACCAATTTTCTGCTGAAATTCGGCAGGAGATGATGCAGTCGATCACGAGCGCGGATCGGTATCCGCGGAACACGGTCAGCCTCCTAGACACCCAGCTCGTCGCGGATACGATGAGCGCGGCGCTGCCGCCGCGCGATAGAACGGCTAATCCTCGACTCAGCGGATGGGTCGGCGATGGCCAAGATATCGCTCGACGGGTGTCGCAGTATGCACCGATGATGACTCGTTCGGAACTGCTGCGTGTGCCGCTACCAGAGCAGGTGGAGCGGTTCGGTCTGACGTTTGAAGAAGCGACGACACTTCGTCGAGCCCTGGTCGACCTCCCCGCCCCGGATGGACCACCACCCGTACCCGATTACCGGCCGGTCAGCGTTCCCCGCCTGGTCGGCCGAACCCTCCAAGACGCCCGCGAAATAGTCGCCGACCTCGAACTTGATCTGGTCGACGTAACACAGGTAGACAACCCCTTGGCTGCGGGCATCGTCGTCGAACAGAGTCCGGAGCCAGACGTCACAGTCCCGCCGGCAACTGAGGTATCTCTTGCCTTCTCATCCGGATTATCGGTTGTGATGCCGGACCTTATCGGACTGAGCCTCGCCGAAGGGATGTGCGCACTGCTCGACGCTGGCCTCCAAAGCGACCCTACGGTCGAAGGACCGACCGGGCCGGATACACGAGTCGCCGACGTAGAGCCCCCACCGGGCACACTTATCACCCCGCACGCTGCGGTCACAATACGTCTGCGAACGATGCGGGAACAACGCCCAGAGCTCGAGTAAGCGGCAGCAGCGACAGCGCGTCTCTTCAACAATCGACCGTGAGGATACGTCTTCAATAGTTCGTCCGTGACCCTTAGCGACAAGATGATGACCTTCACAATTTGGTGGGTGCAGCAATGGCAGGGGACAACTACACGACCTATTCCATGGACGGCAAGATTTGGACTGATACGAACGACGAGCAATGTCTCGAACAGCTAATCGCCTATTTCAACGCCAAATACGCGCCACTCGTGGAGCAGCAGAAGAAGATCGTCGCGAACGCGCAAAGAGATGTGCGGGACAGGCAAAAGCCCGGCGCGCCTGCGCTGCCGCCTCTACCACCACCGCCGCCCCCGCCTCCACCACCGCCCCCTACCGAGACCAAACCATCCACGGCGGACTCACCCACGTTGCTAGGAGCGGTCGAACCCCACCCGTCAGTCACGGTTGCGGTCCGGCCGTCCGACACCTGGGTTTCATCGACCGAACCCAGTCGTGCCGCCGTGCGTCAAACAGACCCACTTCCCCCCGAGTTCATCGTCGATCTCATCGACCCGCCCCCCGCCACTGACGCCGACCGCGCTGAAATCCAGAAACGAATCAAGAATCACGAAAGCATGCCCGGGCAGCCCCATCCGACACTGTCGGACCCGATGTCACGGTCCCCGTCGACGGCTGGAGACCCCGTCGACTTGTTCACCGGAAAGCTCACGCTCTCCACCACCGATCTTGTTGTTCCGACGGCAATCACACCCATCTCGATGCAACGCTGCTACTGCAGCGGACCCGGTTACTACGGACCATTTGGTCGCGCTTGGGACCACAATTACGACATCTATCTCCGCCAGCTCGGCGACGGATCGATCGCCTACTGGACGGGTCAACTACGTGAGGTGACATTCCGGCCAGCATCCGCCGGCTGTTGGGACCCTGATCCGGGGGTGACCGCCCGACTCGAGCAGGGCGACACGGCAGACCAGTTCATCATGTTCCACCCAGGCGGCACACAATTGTTATTCGAACGTCTTAGTGGCAACGGGGAACGCATACCGCTGGCCACGATCACCGATCGGCACCACAACGCTGTTCACCTTGTCTACGACACCCGCGACAGGGTCGAGTCCGTTCTCGACGACCAAGGACGCGGACTGATCTTCAACTACGGAGAATGCGGGTTACTCGAGAAAGTCACCGACCACACCCGCAAACGGGTTGTCCGCTACCAGCACGACTCCGAAATCGAACACCTTGCACGAGTTATCCTCCCGGCCACAGCGCAGTTCCCTGAAGGTGTCACCACCGACTATGAGTACGACACCTACGCTTCTCATCCGGCCATGCGTGACAACATCATCCGGATCGTTGACGCAGAGGGCAACACGTACCTGGAGAACGAGTACGCGGGACCCGACGTGGGGTGGGCCTTCAACAGCGTGATCCGGCAGATATCCGGCGGTTTCGAGTACCAGTTCGACTACGAGCAAATTCAGTATGTTCCGCCGGACCCCATCTATGTCGATATCCCATCTACCCGGACCAGTGTGCTGATGCCGGACGGCGGACTCCATCTCCACACCTTTAACTACCGCGGTGATCTCCTCGATCACCGATACCGCCTCAACCGTGACGGCTCCTACCGGGTTGTGGCCTCGCAGTTCACCTACGACGTTCAAGGGAATATCACCAGAGCGGTCGCACCCGACGGACAGCGACACGTGATGAAATACGAAGACTCCAACCCCGACCCATGTGCTCGGCGGAACCTTCTTCGGGTCGATATCGCGGCAGGACTACCAGGTTCAACACTGAGTCGCACACTTCGGGACACCCGCTACGACCCGCGCTATCAACTGCCGATCCACAACACAGACGAGGCTGGCAACGTCACTCGCTACGTCTACGACTTCAACGACGGCGTGCCAAACGCAACCGGACGTCTGACCCGTGTCGAGTTGCCGCCGGTCCCACGTCCCGGTGGGATTCAGCGCAGCATCATCCACTTCGAGCACAACTCGCGCGGACAAGTGACCGCTGTTGTTTCCCCCGAGGGAGCCCACACCGTCATGGAGTACATCACCGCAGCAGGCTTCGACCATGGCATGCTTGAGCGCACCATCGAGGACGCGGCAGGTGCGGCCCTCACTACCACCTACGCGTACGACGCCGTCGGCCATCCTTCCCGCATCACGGACCCCGGAGGTAACGTCACCGAACTAGGTCACAACGCGCTCGGCCAACTCGAGAAGGTCGTGCCCCTAGCGGTGGGGGGAGTGACTTCACCAGTGCGGACTTGGTTCGGCGACGATGGGTCCCCAGTACGGATAGAGCGGCCACGTGGTGACTACACAGACTCGGTGATCACCGAACCGTTCCTAGCCGACATCTTCGAGCGGGACGTACTCGGCCGCCTCACTGCCTCACATCTCGCGGCAAACACCGACCGCCCCCGCACCCGGCAACAGCGCCTCGACCACGAAGGGCGCCCCATCCGGATCATCGATCCGACAGGCACTGTCACCGAGCTGCGATACGACGAACGTGGCGCACTGATACGCGAGACACGATCACCGGGAACCCCAGAAGAGACAATCACCCGCTACACATACGACCGCGCGGGCCGACTTACCGATGTCAAAAACGCAGCTGGCTGGGAAACCCGTATCCACCCCGACAAATGGGGACGGGTACAGAGCGTGGAACTCCCGGGCGGCGCGACCCGCACAAACACATGGGGTCCACGGGATCTCCTGCTCAAGACGATAGAGGAGCACAGCCCCGGACCCGGCCTGCCCAGCCAGTTGTTGACCGCGAAGACGTACAAGTACGACGAGCGCGGCCGCGTCACTGCACAGACAGCGTGGTCATTTGTCACCGCCCCCGCGACCGCAATACCCCCGAGCGCCATGCCCCTGACCACCCGCACCACCTATGACAAAGACGACCGGATCCGCAAGGTCGAACTGCCGCGCGGATCCACCACCGTCTTCGACTACGACGGGCTGGGACACCTTACACGCGTCACCGACCTCAACGGCACCACACGCGACCACCACTACAACGCCGCCGGACAGCTCGACAAGGCAACAGTGACCGAAACCGAGGGCGGTGTACTGCGACAGGCATCATCGACCTTCGAGTACGACGAGCGTGGCCGCCTCCATGCCAGCGAAAGCCCTTCCGGAAGAACAGAGTTCGACTACGACGACCGCGACGCACTCGTCGAACGCCGCGAACCCGGCGACGTCACCTCCACCATCACCACCAACCCGTTCGGCGAAATCACCGACATCTGTCTCGACCCCGCCGGCCTGAATATCCATTCCCAATGGACCTACGACGACGTCGGCCGAATATCCACGTTTATCGACCCCACCGGCGCCATCACGACCTGGGACCACGACTCGCTCGGCCGCGTCCGCAAGCTCACCCTCCCCGGCGGAGCGACCTGGCAATACCACTACGACGTGGCTGGTCGACGAATCGAACAAACCATGCCATCGGGCACCCGCATCACCCAGACGCTGAACACCCACGGCCAACCATCGAAACTCGAATGCACCGCAGTCGCCGGCGTAGATCCGGTACCGCCCCACGAGTTCGTCTACGACGCCCTCGGACGACTGGTACGTGCGGAACTGCCCGCAGGCGCGGTCGAGCGCCGCTACGACAGCGTCGGCCGCCTCATCCAGGAGACCGCCCGAGGCGAAACGATCCGGCTCTCCTATAACGACCTCCGCGGTGACGTCGACTTGGACTTCCCCGACGGGCGCCGTGAACGCACCCACCACGACCCAAGCGGCCGGCCGACATCAGTGACGCTCGAGACACCCGGCGCTGCCCTCGGCGGAATCACCGGCGACATTCTCGCCGCCATCGAGTACGCGGGGCATCCCGCGAAAATTACTCACTCCAACGGCGTCGAGACGACGCTCACGTACGACCAACCTGGCCGCCTCGTCGGCATCGAACACTCCCGAGCGGGGGTGCTCCTCGACGGATACCACGCGCGGTACGACGAACGGAACCGGCGGGCAGTCGTCCAGCTCACCGGCAGCCCCACCCGCAACACGCTGCACGACTTCGATGCCCGTGACCGGCTGACGCAAGCGCGCTGGGGATTCCCCCTGCCGTCGCTGCCCGAGATCGCGGCGCCGGCAGACCACACCACCGCGATCACCGCGGCCAAGGCGGCCGCAGCGGCGGCTGCGGCAACCACAACCGAGGCCTACATCCTCGACCAGGCTGATGCCCGAAAACAGCGGACCCGTACCGCCGCTGGAGCAGCACCTTCCGTAGACATCAACGTGCTCGGACCCGACCACCGGATCGTCACATCAGCCGGAAACCCGATAACCCACCACCCCGACGGGCCTCGCGCCACCGACACTCACCAGCACTACGACATCGATGCACTCGGCCGGATCGTTCGTGTTCGCGACGCCACCACCGGCACCGTCACGGCAGAATTTACCTACGATGCGTTGTTCCGCGCTGCGACCGGCAACATCGCGGGAACAACGTTCGCGCGGTCCTTTGTCGGACCAACCTGGGTGCACGAGACCCGCGGCGGCAATGTCCGCCAAGCGACTCCTCACCCGCTCTGGCGGCAGCCGCTCTGCGTCACCGATAGCGCGGACGCGTTCTTCATTCACCCCGACGACGGCTTGTCCACGCTCTGTGTCACCGATGCCGCCGGCATCGTTCGGGAACGTCACCGCTACGGGCCATTCGGAGCCCCCGATCTTTTCGCTGGCGATGGCGTCACATCGCTCGCGCCCGTCGACGCGGCGTCGGAACCCAGATGGCGGGGGATGCCCCTAATCAACGTGATCGGTCTCTACGCGTCCACAGAACGCCTGTACGACCCGAATCTTGGAATCTTCCTTGCTCCTGATCCGCTCCTATACATCAACAGTCCATCGCCATGGGTGTTCGCCACTCAAAATCCGGTCGACTTCGCCGACCCGTCCGGACTGGGGAAGACACACGCATCGACAACGGCGGAAGCACCGACCACTCGACCGAGAACCGATAGTGGGTGGGCGATTGCCCCCCCACCCCCTATCAGTGCACCCAATACACTTTTGCACTTCGGCCACGGAGTAATTTGGACTCAGTACGCCGGGGCAGTTAAAGACGCGCTTGACCCCAACAACCCACTGTGGGCCCGAATTACGCTCGGGGCGTTGGCAATCGTGGCGGCGCCACTTGCCGGCGCAGAGGAATGGGGCGCCCGGACCCTCCTTAACAGTCCCGACACCGTGCTGAATGCAGGCATTGGGACAGGAGAGCACCTCGGCCGCGCATACCTGTGGGGCCAACAAGGCGAGGGTGCTGAGGCAACAGCCGAAGTACTCGAGGCGTTGGCCTCGTTCACGACGGGCTTTGACGCCGCCGCTTCCATCGCAGCTCCGATAGCGGGTGCGCTCGAACCCGTGTTTCACGAAATGAGTCTTAAAGCCCAGACGTTAGAGCAGGCCGAGTACCTGATCCAGCTGAATAAATCTGGAGGGGCACCCGCTGGCGCGGCAATCAAGAAGGGCGATCAGGTGCTGTCTGGAGTCAGAGACCTCGTGACCGGTACGCGGACGTTTGGGCGAAACGCAGCGGCAGTGGCTGCTGACGAAATGTATCCGGCTTTAGCTGAGCAAATCGGCCCCTACCAGGGAATTATGCAGGGCGACAAAGTATACGGAAAGTGGGGACCACCAGGCGCACACAGCGAGATCAACGCGCTGAATCGCGCGCTCTGGGCGAGGGACCCGACCGGCAAGCTCTTGACAACAGCTAACTTTAGTGAGTTTGAAATCATTTCTGTCAACATCGGAAAGAACGGCCCATTTGTCGTTTCGCGATGCGTTCACTGTTGGAGCCTGACGCCGTACATAAACGATCTGGCGGGCTTGGGTGGTCCATGACAGACCCCTCGAAGCCCGGGCGGTGGCGCCCTAGTCCGGTAGAGCAATCTCTTCCCGTCAGGGTTTTAATCCATTCGCCAGCAAGATCACCCAAATGAAGAAGCCGCACCGCCAACAGGTCGACCAGCTGCGCGACGCTCTCGCGCAAGCCCACGACGAGAACCTCGACCTCCGCCGGTGACGT
The DNA here is from genome assembly GCF_035920345.1 of Nocardia vinacea. Taxonomy (NCBI): domain Bacteria; kingdom Bacillati; phylum Actinomycetota; class Actinomycetes; order Mycobacteriales; family Nocardiaceae; genus Nocardia; species Nocardia vinacea. The sequence continues at coordinate 10,165,433 of NZ_CP109149.1, read as the reverse complement.
CACCGGGAGCTGACCCGCCGCGGAGGCACCTGGCCTGGCCACTCTTACCCAGCACCGTCAACGCAGTAACCAGATATCGAGGAGACACTCAGGCGAGATCGGACCGCCGTCGGCTGATCTTGTCGATGGCCTGCACGGCATCCGTTCCTGGACAGTCGACCTCGGCCTGCCCGTGATCAGCAGCCTCGCCGCCGAAACCGAACAGCGGAACCGGCGACCGATAGTCAACCGCAGCCTCGAAGGTGACCGCAGTGATGGTGCCCCCGCAGCAAGGCCAGACGCAGCCCGAGCAGATACGAACCATGACAACCGACCCACCCAGAACAAAGCCGCCTGCTGTCCTGTCTCGTTGATCATGAGGCAGCGTTCAGCAGTGAGGTGCGGTGCCTCAACTTCGTGAGACGTCGTGGCCCCGGTGAATCTCGTTGATTTTGAGGCAAGTGTCCGTTGCAGTGTCGTCAGTTCACCGGAGGTCGATCCGTCGTCGCTGTTCGGGTGTGATCGACGTGAGCGGCAATAAGTTTCGCGACGTGGCGCGGGCGCAAGTCGGTGGTGTCGATGACGTGGGCTTCCTGGCTGTGCCAGGAGCGGGCGGCGGCGTAGTCGTCGAGATGCTCGAGGCGCCATGTTGAGTTCGGTTTGGTGGGGTCGGTCTCGATGCGGCGGAGCAGTTCGTCGCGTTCGGCGTGGAGAACGATGTGATGCAGTGGGACGCTTGCGGTTTCGAGCCCGGTGCGGATCTCCTGCCAGTATTGGTGGACGAGAACGGACTAGGGAATGATCAGGACACCGCCGACGTAGTCGAGGATCTGTGTGGCTGCGGTCACGACCAGTCCGCGCCAGGGCTCGCGTTGTGTCGGCGGAAAGTGACGTCACCCGCACAGCGTGTCGCAGAACGGGTCTTGGTGGCGTCACCTGCCATTCAGGCTTTGAACGAGTGCAGGCTGGCCAGGCACAGGGTCTGCCCGGCGTCGAACCATTCGAAGGTGCTGACCGGCTGGAATCCCAGGCGGGCTGCGAGTCCGAGCGAGCGTTTGTTGGCCGTCTGGGTCGCGATCAGGACCGGCTGGTCTGGGAGCTCGTCTGCGGCTGCGCGTAACGCGGCGCTCGCGGCCTCGAACGCCAGTCCTGCGCCCCAGGCATCGTGCCGCATCAGGTAACCCAGTTCCAGTTCCTCGCCGTCGTCGGTGACGTGGCCGGGCTCGTCAGCGGCCCGCCGTTTGAGCTCGAATGTTCCGATCAGGTTGTCGGTGGCCTTGTCGGCGATGATGAAGTGGCCGGGAATGGCGGTTGCGTTGGCTGCGCCGCCGATCGCGTCGAGGCGCTGCTCGACCTCCTCCCGCAGCCGCGGGACTCCGATGTAGGCCCAGACCTCCGGGTCAGTCTGTAGCTCGATGAGCCCTTCCCGATCAGCGTCGCGCGCCTTGCGCAGCAGGACCCGCTCTGCGGCGATCTGGACAGCGGACAGCATCGGCAACTGGTTCATGTGGCCCTCCCCTTGCTTGGACGTTGATCCATAAGATCATTTCACCGCCCCGTGGACACCTCTACGAAGCACGAAAAGCCTTCCACCGCAAGCAAGATCACGCCGTCAGAATTCACCGATACGAACATCCGCCCAGCACAGGCGACTTCAAGATCCACCGACAAACGACGTCGCAGATCACCGATCTAGCCAGCCCCAGCGGCTGCAAGGCCATCTCAGGGTCCTAGCGGCGCAGCTTCTCATACTCCTCGGCATGCTAAACCCCGCTGGGCACATCGCGTCGATTCGGACAAGACCGCACAGTCTCAGCGCAGTCGGCCCCAGCTCGTCGGCATACTCAACCCCCACCTTCGGCGGAATCAAGCCCGGTAGTCTCTGGCACAACCATCACAGTGCACCCGCGACACCCCACACTCAACCCGGATCGGCCGATGACACACAGCTCGACCTGACCACTCGTTTCTGCAATTGCATCAACGTTCTGACCAGGCAAGATGCCGATCAAACACTTTTCTCCTGCGGATAACATCCGGAGGAATACCCCTCTCTTACCGTGCGCTGCGAAAACCACTGCTGCGCAACACCATCGGACGACGCGGCTGTCGCATCGACAGCCGCGGTGTCGGCGGATACATCGTCGCAGCGCGATCGGAACTGCCCCACGGCACCTACCGCACCATCGATGACCGCCCACCGATCCCGCTGCCGCCGTGGCCGACTCGGCTGCTGGCCCCACCGCAGCCACCGATGATCCCTCCTCAGCTCACCGGCATCGGTCACCGCGATGCCTACGTCGCGGCGGCGCTATCGAATCAGACTGCCCGGGTCCGCGCCGCACGCATCGGCTCCCGGCACCGCGCTGTGTTGTTGGCCGCCAACAGTCTCGGTCGTCTCGTCGGGGCCGGGCTGCTCGACTACGACCACGCGTACGCGGTCCTGCTCGACGCCGCCCAGATCCATGTCGGGGTCGAGGATTTCACCGACACCGAAGCCCAACGCACCATCAGCGACGGCCTCACCTACGCCGCGAACCGAACCGGTGCCTCGCACCAACTGGGGAATCCGCTCACGTCGCACGACCTGAGACTTAACCCCGCCCGCCTCGCGACGGTGCATGGGTGTCGTCGACCTGTCCGAGGTTGCCAGTGAAATCGCTCGGCCCTCACCGACCTCGCCTGACACATCCCATCTGAATGTGCGTCCTCATCGGCCCCTTTCTGCCCTAGGAGTTTCGATGCCATCGATCGAAGATCCCGGCGCATTCCTCGCCGGAGTCCTCTCTCAGCTTCCGCGCCCAGCACACCGAATCGTGTTGATACTGCCCGTCAAAACATCCGATGCGGGGTTCGACGCGGACTTCTATGTCGACGCGGTGCGGGGCGTGGCCCTGTATTCCACCGGCGCCGATCTCGGGTTGGTCGATGAGAACATCGCCACCAGACCAATCCTGGCGCACACCTTGGACGCGTGTCGTTTGCACAACCCCGCCGCTCTTGCCGTGGTCATCGTCGATGATCCGCGACCGCACCGGCCCGTCCCACGTAACGCCCATCACGAGCTCATCGCCCTGATGCGAGAACAGTTGGTGGAGCAGGACATCGAACTACTCGATGCCTGGACGCTGACCGGCTTCGCGCCCGGCCAACGGTGGACCAGCCTGTTCGACAACGACACCGGAGTCCTGCCATCGGCAGGAAAACTGGAGCCCGTGTGGATCAGGGCACACTCGCCAGCGAGCGACCCGATACCGGCTGTCCTGGTCTCGGACCCCGCCCTGGCCGTCGCAGTCAACCGCGCGTTGAAATCGCTCAACGAAACACGCAACGCCGCCGAAGCCGCAGGCCGAACTCAGCAGCAATCCCCACGGGAGTTGCTGCGGTTGGTGCTCGATCAGATCCAGGCGGCCGATAGCGGTACCGACATCGCAGCGCTCGATATCGCGCGCGTGGAGGTCGCCATGCACGACGAAACCGTCCGCCGCAGTCTCTACGCGTTGTCCTCGAGCCCGCGCGGGACCGCGACCCAAGCACTGTGGACCTTGCTGGTTCGCGCGTTGCCCTCACCGCGCCGCGCCCACGCCGCATTGCAGTTGGCAGTCTCGGCCTACATCAGCAATGACCTCGACATGGTTCTCGCCGCGCTACGGATCGCGTTGACCGATGACCCCACCGAACCGACCGGGCGACAACTCGCCGACGATGTCGCACTGTCGGTCCCGGCAACGGTGATCGGTGAACAGTTGCGCAGCGGCTACCTCACCGCCGCCGCACTCGGCATCGACCTCGACCAGTACTGACCCGGGCACCGTTATTCACCGGTGATCGGTTTCTTCGGCGTAGATCCGCATGCCTTCCGACACCTTGCGTGCGGCGTGCTCCAACTGGTCAGGGCTCAGGTGTTTGCCGAACGCCGCCGCGTTGAGCAGCTGTTCACGAACCTCATCGAGGTTCATCCACGCCCTGTCCAACCGAGAAAGTTCGGGCATAACGCGACCATACCGCAAATCGAACATACGTTCGCTTCGGGATGGAGGCGTGACTCAACGCCCAGACGCCGTGCGACCTGGTCGCCGTGATCGCGCCACCACTTTGTCCCCGCGGCACACCGTGTCCGCTCGTCTTCGCGAGGAGTAGCCATGCCCTATGCCGATATCCCTGACCAGTTCACCCTCTACGACAGTCTTGGCGACGCGTTTGCGCGCCACGACGATCCGGCCCGTGTGATCGCGACGGATCTGACCGCCGAGCAGGCCCTGACCCGGATGCGTGAACTGGCCCTCGACGCCGCGCGCACCCAGGGGCGACGGGTGGTGCGGATGTGGAACCACACCACCGTCGAGGCCGACGGTGATCTGATCCAGTCCCACATCATCGTGCCGGTTCGGCCCCGCCACCCAGCCGACCTCGAGCATTTGATGCGCACCAGCCTGCGCACCCGGTGGCCCGCTGCCGCGTTCACCACCCAACCGCCCTACCGCACCGACGCCCAGGTGGAATGGATCGACGGCCCCACACCCGCCACCGTGCGGGCGTTCATCGACGGCTGGATCAGCACCGATCACCCCTTCGGCGCAACCTTCACCCTGCGTCGCCACTACAGCGTTCGCGGCTGGCAGCACATCATCGACCGCGCCGAATCGGCGTTGTCGCTGACCGTTCCGCGCAGCGATACCGGCGAGGTCGATTGGATCGCAGCCCAACAGATCCACCTCCCGACGCCGATCCGGTTCAGCCATCTCGACACCGACGACGCCGACCGCTACAGCACCTACGGCCTCGACGAGGTGCTGCGCATGCTGCCCGACTACATCGGCCTCCCCAGCCCCCGTTACCGCTAACCCGTTCAGCGCCGCCACGCCCCGCCCGCACCCCGAATGCATCGGTACCGCACACGGTCGTGGGCCGGGTTTCTGTCCACCTCACCTGCGCGCTGCCGCGTCCGCGGTGCGGATTCGTCCATGCCAAGGAGTTTCAATGCCCTCGATCGAAGATCCCGGCGCGGTGATCACCGCAATCCTCTCCGCAGCCCCACCGCCTCTGAAGCGTTGCCTGCTGCTGGTGCAGATGCAGGTATTCGGATGTTGGCCCGGCACCTACATTCGTCCCGGCACCGGTGTGCGGGAGGACCTGTATCTGACCGGAGACGACCTCGGCTTGGGCGGGGACTACCTCGCGACCGTGCCGATCCTCAACCGCGCATTGCGCGTATGCCGCCAGCACACACCCGACGCGGTCGCGGTCATCATCATCGACGATCCGCGTCCCGGCCGCCCGGTTCCACGCCCGACCCACTACGAACTGATCACCGTGCTCGGGCAGCGCCTCGGCGAGCACGACACGCAACTGCTCGACGCCTGGGTAGTCACCGGAACCGAACCAGGCTCGCGCTGGACCAGCCTGCTCGACAAGGACACCGGTGTGCTGGCGGACTACACGACCACCGATCCCACCGAAGTCGGCGAACCCGTGCGACTGGTCGAGCCGGTACCGGCGGTCCTGGAACCTGGCCCCGCACTCACCGAACAGGTCGCGCGATGCCTACGCGAGCGAGGTGTGGTCCTCACCAGCGAGGCACCCTACGTCCCCGACGACAGCGCGGCCGCAGTTGCCTGCCGTCGTGACCGATTGCGATTCGCGCTGACCCAGATCCACGCCGCCGGTTCCGGCGCCACCCTCTCGGCGGCGTCGCTGGCCGAGTTGGCGATCGCTTTGGAAGACATCGAGATTCGTGACTGCCTCTACGCCCTGTCGACCGGTCCGCGCGGTGGCGCGTGTATGGCAGCGTGGACCCAGTTGGTGCGAGCACTGCCCGCACCCGGGCGGACCCAAGCCGCGATGATGCTCGCGGTCACCGCCTACACCGACGACGATGCCGCACTGGCCACCGCCGCCATCCAGGTCGCCTTGACCGATGAACCCGGCCAACAAACAGCGCTGACACTCACCGCCGCCTTCGCGTGCTCGGTCAACCCCGACCTGATCCGCGCATCGATGCGCGGCGGTTACACCATCGCCGCCGAACTCGGCATCGACCTCGACTGACAGGTTCGCGTATCGCCAAGCCAGGGCGCGCTGACTGCCGCGCTGAGGCCACCGCGATATCGCCATGCACTGTCCGGCAGGCAGGCGCTTCTTGTTGCCTTGCCCTCGCAAATCGCTTGTGCCCTTTCCGTTTCTGGCGCAGCCATATCCATCTGCCCCCGACGAAGGAGACCGACCCATGTCCGTGATCACTGCGATCGAGACCGTCACCCGTGAGCAGTACCTGCAGCGCCAATACACCGGCGCTGCCGGGCCGACCCCCGAGATCGAGGACTCCGCGGTACTCGAGCGCTGGCGCGCGGAGTTCCCGGACTGGCGCGGCAAGTACTGGGCCTTCACCAGCGATCACCGAGATGTGTTGCGGCTGCGCCCGATCAACGTCGCCACCGCCCAGCCCGCCTGAACCTGATCCGCCGCCGGGGCAATCCCCGGTTCTTGTCGCCCACAGCCCATTCCGGCGGAGCAGCCCACCAATCGCGGCGGGCTGCTCCCGCCGCCATTTGTCAGGAGTCCCGATGCCCGAAAGCGAAACCGCCACTGCCACAGCGGTCCTCGACCCCGATACCAGCGTCGAGCCCGATACCCACCCCGAGGTCGACGTCGTCGATGAGGCTGATCTGCCCGCGATCGAGGCGAAGTGGATGCGGCCCGAGGAACTGGTGATCGCCGAGAACGTCCGCAAGAGCTTCCGGCTCAAGGACCATCCCGACCAGGTCGCCTCGATCAAAACCCGCGGCGTCAAGGACCCGATCAACGCCACACGCGAAGCCGACGGCTCAGTGTATGCCGATGACGGTCAGGTGCGCATACTCATCGCCCGCGCGCTCGGCCTGTCGCGGGTCCCGGTGTTCATCACCGCCGCACCGGTCGGGCTCAGCGACAACGAACGCCGCATCGAACGCACTCTGGATCAGATCAATTTCAACGAGCGCCGGATCCCGCTGACCAAGGCCGACTACGCCGGGGGTGTCGCACTCATGCTCGACCTCGGCGCGAGCGTGACCCGGGTAGCAAAAGGATTGCAAGCCAAACGCGAGGATGTGAAGAACCACGCCAAGATCGGGGCGTCGCCGACCGCGACCGCGCTACTGGAAACCGATCAGTTCAGCCTCGACCAGCTCGCGGTCATCGGCCACTACGAAGCCCTCGGCGACACCGACGCCGTGCAGCGGCTCAACCAGACCACACGATCCAGGTTCGCCCACGAGGTCCAACGCATCCTCGCCGAACGCGCCGCCGAACGCGCCCGCATGCAAGCCTCACTGCTCTACGGCGCGTACGGGTTCGGGATCCTCACCACCGAACCCGACACCAGCAGCGACGCCGCCGAGTTCATCCCCGCCGAACTGCTGACATCCGCCGATGGTGAACCCGTCACCATCGAGCAGATCAACACCGACCCGACCCGATGGGTTGTGTACCTGCATCTCGAGGAGAACGGGCAGCTCGTCGAGAAGAACACCGGCGCGATCATCGACCCCGATACCGTCGACTGGGACACCCGCGACAACACCGACGCGGCCCCCGCCGCTGGGCTGCTCCATGCCGATCAGGTCCAGTGGTGTGACCGGTGGGTGCCGTTCTGCTACATACCCGCCAACCAGTTGCCCGACAGCGGCTTCCAGCTCCAACCCCCGACCACGGCCGATGACGACACCAGCAGCAGAGACGAGGCCAAGGCCACCGAGGCCACCGCAGCGGCAGCGAAAGCCGCGGCCGACCGTGAGGCCGCCCGCCAACAACGCGCCCGGGTGATCGAGCTCAACATCCGGGGCCAAGCCGCGAACGAACGCCGCGACGGTGTGCTGATCAACCTCTTCACCCGTCGCACTCCGCCCAACCTGGCCGCCGCGTTCGTGGCCACATCCATCGCTCACGGACTCGACACCGCCGATCTGCGCAAGGTGTTGCACATCCTCGGGGTCGGCGGCACCCGCGAAGCGCTGCTCGAGGCCATCGAGGCCGCCACACCCGCGCGAGCGTGGGTCATCGTCACCGCGATGATCGTCGCCCAGCACGAAACCGTTCTCGGTAAGTCCCTGTGGCGCAACCACACCGCCGCGACCGAACGGTACCTGCATTTCCTGGCCGAAGCCGCCGCCGGACTCGACTTCGCCCTCGTCGATGTCGAGTTGGCCGCAGCAGGCGACATCGGCTACCACGATATCGACATCGCCGCCTGACACCGGACCGATCGACAGCCACGGCGTCGCCGCCGACCTCTCACGGTCAGCGGCGATGACGAGGCGTGTACCCGATTCCTGTTCTCATCAACAACATTCCAAGGAGTAGCTATGGCTGGCGATACGACGATCACCGTGATCGGCAACATTACTGCCGATCCCGAGTTGGTCGTGACAACATCGGGCGTTCCGGTCGCCCATTTCACGGTCGCCTCGACGCCTCGATATCTCGACCGCACCACCAACGAGTGGAAGGACGGCGAGGCGTTGTTCATGCGTTGCAACGTCTGGCGAGAGGCCGCCGAGCACGCTGTGCAGTCGCTGTCCCGAGGAGCCAGGGTCAGCGTAACCGGGCGACTCAAACAGCGCAGCTACCAAACCGCTGAGGGCGACAAGCGCACGGTCGTAGAGCTCGAGGCCGACGAGGTGGCTGCGTCGTTGCGCTACGCCACCGCCAAGATCACCAGGGCAGACCGGCGTGCGGGCTGGAACAGCGATACCCGAACGACCTCTCGGCCCAGCTCCGGTGATCCGTGGGCGTCGCTGGGCACGCGCGAGTCGGCGTTCGCCGGTGTCGGGGCGGGTGAGGAGCCCGGGTTCTGACCCGCTGCTTGCCTGCCCGATGGGTAGGTGAGCGGGAGTCGTCGAGTGGGTAGATGCCCGTCTGGCCGGTCGTCCAGCCCGGACGAGGGCTACCAGAGCGTCGTCCGACACGGCGGGGCCCGCGCCCGGCACCACCGAATTTCCCTCCCGCCCATAGCCATGTGGCGGTCGGGTTCGGAAATTCGGTGGTGCACGCCTAGGCGCGTTCCCCACCGCGCCGGCCGCCGCCCCGGTCCAAGCGCCCTCAGGCTGGCCGCCCGGCCAGCCGACCATCCCTGTGGAATGTCACGTTCACACGGGGCTGGGTCCACTCCGCTCGATCTGAAGGGAAAACGATGACCAGCACCGAACCTCAGTCCTTCCTCGACGCGATCGCCCACATCAACTGGCAACTCGAAGCAGGACTCCACGACGACGCCCGCGACGCGTTCGAACACGCCCTCACCACGCTCGGCTCCCCCGAAGACCTCGACCGCCTCGTCCGGCTCGCCGACACCTTCACCAACGATCCGTACGTGATCGCGCGGGCAAATTTGCGGTCGCTGTGGCGGCGCTCGGACACCGAGCTGCAGGCGTGGCTCGACATGTTCGTCACGCGCACCGACCCGGGCCTGCATCGCCCCGCCGAAAACCAGCCGCGCTGGATCACGACCGTCCCGATCACCGCGGTCGACTGCAAGGTGCGGCGAATGCTCGCCACCGACGACAAACCAGTCCTGAAGGGCACCCCCTCGACCGCCACCCTGATCGCCGCCAAGCGAGCGTGGCGGCGGCCCGAGCACATCGCGGCCATCAAATCCAAGCGTCGCCCCGTGCGCGAACCGCGTGTCGTCACCGACTACATCCGCACCCGGTTCCTCGTCGACGCCGATCCCGCGTTGAAACCGTCTGTGTGGGATCGCAACTATGTCCGCCAAGTCGCCGACCAGGTTCTCGTCGAGCGTGACCGTGCCGGTGCCCGCACCCGCGACGACTTCGACGCCGCCGCGATCGCCCGCACCCGAACCGGTCTCGACATCCGCGAAGACGACCGACCCGAATTCCTCACCAACGGCAACGGTCTCGACTACGACCACACCACCCTCGCTCCGCTGCAAGGCTGGGTGTGCGTGTACTGCTTCGGTGAACGCGCCTGCAGCGACCACTTCCGCACCGACACCGACGGACACCGCCTCAGCGACGACGGACTCTGCCAGCACTGCCGCGACCACAGCCAGACCGGAATCGCTTCCCTCCCGACCGGTTTCACTCTCGCCGACGAGGTCGCCGCCTACTGCCAGTACCTGACCGACCACTACCCCGCCACCGCACCCACGCTGCTCGATGCGTTGCAGCAGCGCTCGACACGGACCGTGCGCGGACTGGTCATGGCGTTCCTCGACCGTGACCCGCAAACCTCCGCACTCGGCGCGCCGATCACGACACTGACTCCGGTGCAGTTGCGCACCGGGCGCTGCTGCTCGTGCACCCGCCACCGCGAGATCGACATCGACGACCTCTGCGGCGAATGCCGACACCACTACCGCACCGCAGCCTGACCAACGTTCACCTTGATTCCGCCCCGCCATCGGCGGGGTTTCTGATCTCCGGTCCGCCGCAGTGTCCACTCCTGCGGCGGACCGGACCGCCACCCCAACCTTCAGGAGCCCACGCGATGCACCGATACCCGACCTACCTACGCCACCTCACCCAAGCCGTGCGCGGCGCGCTCGCACCGCACCGCCGTCACCTCATCGTGCGCGTGTTCCTCAACCACGCCCCGCACTCCTTGCTCCACGGCTACACCCCCGCCGCGCCGCTCGTCCTCGCCTACGAGTACACCGTCCCCACCGGAAGTCCCTCGGCCGACGCGGTGATCCTCGAACGCGCCTTCGCCGCGTTCAACGGCCACCCCGAGCACCCCGACGACCACACCCATGCCGACGCGTGGGCGGCGAAGCCGTTGCGGTCGCTGTCGGTCGGCGACGTCGTCGCCATCGACGACCGCCACTACGCCTGCGAGTCCGCCGGGTGGACGCGCATCGCCGCACCACTCGCCTGAGTGCTCGCACCGCCGACGGCTAGGGGCCGGGACCGCGCGTCCGGACCCGGCCCCACGCACCGGCACCCTCCGCCCACCATGTCTCCTCACGGGTCACCCCAACACTTCTCCACACATCACCCTCATCCACCCACTCGCATACCTCACCTCCTATACACTTCTTCTTCTCTGCTACTCATCTCACTTACTCCCCTCCCTTTACCTCTTTCTCACAAGCACACCTCTTTCATCGAGGGTAACGATTTGGTAACGACCTGGGGATTTGTTTGATTTGACTAAAAAATAGTCAAATCCAACCCATTGCGGTAATCGCCTGATTCGTGCCTGATGGATATATGACCGCGACAATTCATAAAGTCGTGGCAGGCAATGGCTATCAGTATTACCTGCGTAATGTCGCCGCGAACGATAATCCCGCTCGCGGTCGGTCCAGCCTGGCCGACTACTACTCCGCCCACGGCGAGGCACCGGGCCGCTGGCACGGCACCGGCCTGGGGTCTCTGGGCCTCTCCGTGGGTGATGAAGTGACCGAGGAGCAGATGAAATCGCTGTTCGGTTTGGGGCGTCATCCCAACGCCGATGTCATCGAAACCGCGGTCTATGACGAGCAGATCCGCCTCGGCGCGAAGCATAAGGATGCCGCACGCGCCGCCGATAAATCCTCTCGTTTGGGTAACCCGTTTCGTGTTTATGCGGAGGTTTCCGAGTTCCGGAAACGGTGCGCGCAGGCATTCGAGCAACACAATATTGCGCGCGGTTCAGACCCGTACGACGCCATTCCCGACACCGAACGGGCGCGGATTCGCACCACGGTCGCGACACAAATGTTCACCGAAACCTACGATCGCGCGCCACTGAATGAGCGTGAATTGTCGGGATGGGTGGCACAGAACTCTCGCCCGAACACGACCGCGGTCGCCGGTTTCGACATCACTTTCTCGCCTGTGAAGTCGGTGTCGGTGCTGTGGGCGCTGGCGTCGCGCGCGGTCGCGGAGAAGATCGAGGCCGCACATCAGGCCGCGATCGGTGACGCACTGGCTTGGCTGGAGCAGCATGCTGTTTTCACCCGGTTGGGGCGCAACGGGATCCGGCAGGTCGATGTCGAGGGCATCGTGGCAGCACAGTTCACCCACCGCGACAGCCGCGCCGGGGACCCGGACCTGCACACCCACGTACTGATCGCCAACCGGGTTCGCGCCCTGGACGGGCGTTGGCGCACCCTCTACGGTGGCGCGATCTACCAGGCGGTGGTCACGGTGTCGGAGATCTACAACACTCGCCTGGAGCATCATCTCGAAGGTCTCGTCGGTGTGGAGTTCACCGAACGCGCCGGAACTGATCCGTCCAAGCGGCCGATCCGCGAAATCGTCGGTATCCCGTCCCGGTTGATCGAGGCGTGGTCGCGGCGCGAAGTCGCGATCAAGGAACGTCTGGGGGAGCTGGCCGCCGACTTCCAGCACCGGTTGGGGCGCGAACCGATCCCCGGCGAAATCTATGACCTCGCCCAGCGCGCCACCCTGGAAACCCGCCCCGCCAAACACCAACTGCGCTCACTGGCCGAACAACGCACCAGCTGGCGGACCGAAGCCGTCGCGTTGCTCGGCGGCCGGGAACCGCTGTCGCGGATGGTCGCGGGGGCGTTGAATCCGATTCGTGCGCCGCGTGTTTCGGTGTCGGATCAGTGGATCGAGCATACGGCTGAGCGTGTGCTGGAGGTGGTGGCAGAGCATCGAGCGACCTGGCGGCCCAACAATGTGCGCGCCGAAGTCGAGCGGCAGATCCGCGGCCGCATCCGAGGCCAGGATTGGGAACACGTCACCGAAGCGGTACTGACCCAAGCGCTCTCGCCGACTCAGTCGATCGAACGCGGCGACCCAGATATCGCGGACGAACCCGAATTGCGTACCGTGCCCGAGCTGTTGCGTCGTCGCGACGGCTCCAGCGTCTACACCACCGCAGGCTCGCAGCTTTATACCTCGGCGCACACGTTGTCGGTGGAAAAGCAGCTGATCGAGCTGTCGGTGCAGTCCGGCGCCCGCCAACTCACCCCCGCGATGGTGACCGCGGCGGTGCGCGACTACAACACACTCAACCCGGATAGGCCGTTGAATGCCGGGCAGGTCGGTGTGATCGAAGGATTCGCGACCTCGGGATTACGGGTGCATACCGCCAACGCCCCCGCCGGATCCGGTAAGACCACTGCGATGGCTGTGCTCACCGACGCCTGGCACACCAGCGGCGGGCAAGTTCTCGGCCTGGCACCCACCGCGTCAGCCGCCGCGGTGCTCGGGGAATCGATCGGCGCCCGGGTCGAGACCGTCGACAAGGTCCTCGACGTGTTGTCGCGTCACACCCCGCGCCCGGACAACCCGGCTTTGGACCGGGATGTCCCGCCGCCGCTGCCGCAATGGGTGCTGCAAATCGACGCCGACACGTTGGTCATCGTCGACGAGCACGTCAAACTCGGCAACCTCAAACGCCTACGGCTGCTGCGGTTTCTGGCTTCTCGCGGGGCGACGGTCCGCTGTATCGGCGACGATCAGCAACTGCCCGCGATCGAGGCCGGCGGCGCGGACGCGGACATGAACGCCGCCGCTCCCGAGCACACCCTGACCCTTACCCATGTCGTGCGCTTCGCCTCGACGGCCGAAGCGACGGCCAGTTTGGCGCTGCGCGAAGGCGATCCGGCCGCTCTGGGCTGGTATCTCGACAATGCTCGCGTGCACGCGGGCCACCTGGGCGCGACCCACGATGACACCTACACCGCTTGGGCCGCTGACCATCTCGCGGGCCGCGACGCGATCATGCTGGCCGCAAACCACGACGTGGTCAAAGCGCTCAACGCTCGCGCCCGCACCGATCGCATCGCCCGAACCGGCGGCGTTGTCGGTGCCGAGTGCGGGCTCGCCGATGGCTTGGCGGCCTCGGTCGGTGACACGATCCGCACCCGCCGCAACAATCCACGCCTACGTTTGGGCGCCGACGACTGGGTGCGCAACGGCTACGCCTGGAGGGTCACCGCCGTCCACGACGACGGTAGCCTGACCGCGACGCATTTGCGTTCCGGGGGAAAACGCGGTGCGAGTGTGTGGCTTCCCGCCGACTATGTGACCGCGCATGTGCGCCTCGGGTACGCCACGACGATCGATTCCGCGCAGGGAATCACCGCCGACACCTGTCACATCGCGCTCACCGGAATTGAATCCCGCCAGCAGCTTTACGTGGCAATGACCCGCGGTGTGTACGCCAACCACGCCTACATCCCGACCGCGTTGGACGGCAGTGAAGGCTCGTTCTGGAGTGAACCAGCGGTGTTTCCGCGCACCGCCGTCGAAGTTTTGCTGCGCATCCTCGGCCGCGACGGCGCACAAAAATCGGCACACACACAACTACGCGACGCACTCGACCCACGCATTCGCATCGGGCGCGCACTCGATATCTACCTCGACGCCCTCGGTGTCGCCGCCGAACACGCCCTCGGCGCTGATGGTCTGGAGCGTCTGGACGCCGCCGCGGAAGCATTGCGTCCTAACCTCACCGACAGCCCCGCCTACCCGGTGTTGCGTCAGCACCTGGCGATGATCGCGCTGTCCGGGGCCGACCCGATCGCTGCCCTGCACACCGCAGCAGGGGCGCGGGAACTCGACACCGCCGATGATGTTGCCGCGGTATTGGACTGGCGTCTGGACCCCTCCGGCGCGCACTCCACCGGCACCGGACCGCTGCCGTGGGCACAAGGAATCCCCCGCGGCCTGGGCGAAGACCGCGACGCCACACAAGTCACTGCGCGTGCCGGCATCGTCAGCGACCTCGCGTCCCAGATCCGCCGCGACAGCCACCAGTGGACTCCGGTCACAGCGCCGCACTGGGCCCGACCTCTCGTCGGCACCGATCCGCGGCTGCTCGGCGATCTCGCGGTCTGGCGCGCCAGTCTGCATGTCGACGACCGCGACATGTGCCCCACCGGACCAGCCCGCTACAGCGCGCTCGAACGCGAGCACCAACAGGTCCTCGACGAACGAGTCACCCACGCGCTCGGCGACATCCGTCTTCCGGTCAACAAATGGGCCGCCACCGTGCAGCGGTTGGAGGCCCGCGTCGTGAAAGACCCGTATTGGCCCGTCCTCGCCGACAAGATCGAAGTCGCCTCCCGCGCGGGAATCGACATCCAAACCCGGCTCACCGACGCCGCCGCGTCCCGGCCGCTGCCCGATCAGATGCCCGCCGCCGCACTGTGGTCGCGCCTGGAATTGGAACCCTCCGCACTCGACACCGGTCTCGGACAACCCAACCTGCGCCCGGACTGGATCACCGATCTGCGCACCGTGCTCGGTGACGAGGCCGCCGACCGCGTCACCGCCGACCCGGCGTGGCCGCGTGTGGTCGCCGCGATCGACCGCGCGACCGGCACCGACTGGACACCCCAGCAACTACTCACCACCGCGCACGAACTGCTCCTCGCCGCCCAACCCGACGACACCCCCGGCCTGCGCCCCGACCAACTCGCCAGCGCGCTGGCCTGGCGCATCGACGCACTCCTGCACCACACACCCACCCCACGCAACGAAACCCCCACCGCCGATCCGCCTCATCACGCGGATTCGCCTGAATCCACCACGCCCTCCGCTGCACCACCACAACCCGAATACAACCAGGAAGGCCGCCAGACAATGACTCCCGAACCTGCGTCACCACCTGCCTCCGATGTCGACATCGGAACTGAAACCGTCGCCGCGGAATTCCCTGACCGTATTCGTGAGGTGGCCGAGCTGTTTCGCACCGGCCAGATCGCTGGCGCCGTCGATGCGTTCGGCGA
The DNA here is from genome assembly GCF_035920345.1 of Nocardia vinacea. Taxonomy (NCBI): domain Bacteria; kingdom Bacillati; phylum Actinomycetota; class Actinomycetes; order Mycobacteriales; family Nocardiaceae; genus Nocardia; species Nocardia vinacea. The sequence continues at coordinate 10,149,763 of NZ_CP109149.1, read as the reverse complement.
GCTCGCCGATATCGCTACCGATGAACAACACACCGTCCTCGCCGACATCGCCGAAACCCTCTACCGCAATGCCTTTCCCGTCGCCCGCGCACGGTTGCGGTGGGCTGCCCAGCGCCTGCCCGAGCATCGCGCACTCATCGAGGCATGCACACCAGCCAGCGACCCGCACGTCTTCCAAACCCCTACCCGCCCAGCCGAACCCGGCTACCGCCGCGACCGGCGCCGCGAAGTCGCCCGTGACCACCCCAGCCACATCGACCCCGATGCACGCCGCAAACAATTCACCGACGCACAGATCGATGCCCGCCGGACCGAGCAGGGCTACCACGACACCCGGGCCGACGTCGACGAGAATCCCTACGACAACGTGATTCCGGACGGAGTTCCGAATCACTACTACCGGCCAGTGTTACCCGATGCGCGCCCGAAGCACCGCCCGCTCGACTACGACCGCGCTGCCCTGCCCGACACCAGAGGATTGGGCTGTGTCGCCTGCAGTCTCGAACGCACCCGCACCGACGCCTCCCCCATACCACCGCGCCGCGCCGACGACGGGCTATGCGGCGAATGCCGCGACAGCGGCCAGCAAGGCATCCCCGACCACGACCCCGCCGACCACATCACCGCACGCTGCACCCACATCACCGCCACCAAACCCCCCGCCGCCGCCCGCGCGATACTGCGCCGCGACTGGCGCGCCACCCACAACCCCGCACACCGGGCCGCGATCGAAGCCTGGATCCACACCCACCCGCTAACCGACACCACACCTGAAACACCCACCGCCGCAACCGTCACCGACCCAGCGACCGACAATCCGCTCTTCGCTCTCACCGACACCCAACTCGACCACCACATCAACGAACTGCACCAAGCCCTCGCCCTCGCCGACACCGACACCGTCCTGTTCAACCCGCCCCAGCACACCCCAGATCATGAATCAGACACCGACGACCACATCCGCCGCCACACCGCAGCCCAACAGGCAATCCGCGACGCCCGCACCGCCGACCACCAACTCCACACCGCAGCAAAAGCCTTCCACGCCACCGCCACCGAACTCGCCGACGCCCGCGCCGCACTCAACACCACACCCAGTTATCGCCGCAGCCAACGCCGCGCCCTCCAAACCCGCATCAACACCCTCATCACCGAACAAGCCACCCGCAGCCGCAACCACAGCACCGCACGAGCCACCGCACGCCAAGCCAACCGCGACGCCATCCTCCTCGCCGGCACCCCCGACGGTTGGGACCACCTGCTAGACACCGACGCCGCGACCATTCTTGACCGCCAGCGCGCCAGCACCGAGGTACAAGCAAACACCGACAACGAGATCCGGACACGCATTGCCGACATCCACCAGCAGCTCGACCAATACCGCGCCGAACAACAACGACGCCGCACCCTCAACCCAACCCAACTCGCGCACGAACAACAACACCGTCACACCGAAACGGCCGACGACATCGCCCAACAGATCATCGACTACCGCGCCGAGACATCTGATCGGCAGCCAGAGGATGACCTCGGCCTGTAGGGCGCAGAGCCGTCAATCGCGCCAAACCAGAACAGTATTCGGTGGTCGTCCGCCGAGATCTATCGTTTTTGCCGCGAATTCGCCCCCGAAAAGCCGATAGATCAGCACCAGCACGGGCAGCGTTCGATCCACGATTTCACCAATGCCGCAACATGTTGGCCACCGACAACGAGACCGAAGTCGAACGATCTACAGAACGCGGCGAAGGAATCTTACTCAGCTTCTTCCTCCGAAGCGCTGAAACTATTACAGCGCAATAGAATAAAGGTCAAACTATGGTCAGGTCGGGGCCTCCCCACGGCGCACGTTGATGGCCTCCCAAGCGAGGTGCGCGATTTCGGGATGGCTGATGTCGCTGTGCGCGCCTGACGGCCCCCGGCCTGATTTGATCACAGCGGTGGCGTCGATGTTGAAAACTTTGCCTGGGACGAAGTCATAATCCGTGGAGACAGGTCCGATTGGGATGTCCTGGGCGGCAAAACCCGATCCGTGTGCGCCGAAAGTGCCTATGCCTCCATACTTGGGTAGGGCTCCCGGTGCGAACTCGACGTCTCGGGTTGCCGATGCTCCGACAGGGTAGAAGAAGCGGACCGCTCGATCGTGGACAGACCGTGTAGTGATTACTGGTCCAGCCACAAGGTTGTCCGCTAGCAACCGATGGAAGTAGCCGGATCGATTCCGCACAGCCGGGATTGTCGAGCTGTACGACCACAGTGACATTGCACCCTGCACGAGCAGGACCGAATGGACCGGTCTGAGGGACTTGGTTCCGGGCTTACCCGCAACGCATGCCGAAACGACGATGCATCCGAAGCTGTGACCGGCGAGGTGGATCCGCACAGCACCGTCTGCCGATATCGCATCTTGCAAGAGGCGTAGCAAGCTATTCGCACCGCCTTCACCGAATCGCAGCGCCCTGCGCTTCATCGACCAGAATGTGAGCATGCGTAAAGGCGCCACTACGCCGCCCAAGCCGATTCCACCGAAGTCGGCCAGCTCCTCCTCGGTCAGCGCTGCCTGATACGCCGCCTCGGCGTCGAAGACTTCTCGATCATCACCCGGGGCGGCACCTTCCCCGCTGTTGCCGAGCCCAATTCGACTGTCGATCAGGGCATACGCATCGACAACATCGGGCGGCAGATGGTCCGGCGCGATATCGTCGTTGGCCGATTCCAGAATGGTGCGGACGGCGGCTGCGGTATTCGCCCCACCACCGAGGGCGTTCGTGAAGTCATCTACAGCCCGGCCGAAGGAGGCGTCTGCATCAGCGGCGATCGCGAACGAGCCCGGGTAGTCGTCGAGGTTCTCGTCGCCCCATGCCAGGCTTGGCCAATGTAGACCGACGATTAGCGGGTTGAAGCCGGGTCTGTGTAGTTCGGCATTGTTCCGGTCGGCTGGACAGCTCAGCATCGCGCCGATCCATCGGTCGTATTGATCGATGGCGGATGGAATATCACCTTTCCAGCCGTGGCTGAGCAGAATCACATCGGTAATCGTTTCACTCCGAATCCGATCCGCCGCAGCTTCGCTCGGCTTCGTTCCGCACTCGGGCCGTTCCACTCCCTCGGCGTCGTAACAGAGCAGGTGGTAGGTGACATCGCTGTTGGGTACGGTCCGGATCGGCATTGTGCACTTCCTTATGTCCTACTCGCCGATCGCGCTCGGTGCGCGAACGGCGGGGTCACCGATTACGACGTAGCTGCGTGCGTCGTTGTTTGCGGTCCAGAGCCGTACGAGGTCCGAGTCGAGGAACCGTTCGCCGTAATGGTCCTGTCGGTACCACCCCTCGCTCAGGTCCGTGGAAAGATCTGCATACCGTTGGTTGAAGACTTCCACTGTGTGCCCCACTCGCCAACCGGCCATGATGGCCTGCAGGCAACTGGTGAACGGCTCGCGTTGTTCGCTGACGTCGGGCGAGCTGAAAGAACAACTCCAGGCGCGTTCGACATGACCGACGAATGCCAGCGTCGACATTGTCGGCGCCGTCAGTAGGTGCACAGGCAGCTGTGCAACGAAAGGCGTTATTTCATCGTGGGGTCCACCCAGCGCAAGGTGGGGAAAGTCGTTGCGATGCGGCGTTCCCGCGCCGAAGCACGCGAAGGAGAACACGATCTCTGGACGCACACCAGCGGGGACATCGGCTGCGGCAAAGTAGAACTCCGAACTGATCGGCTTGTTTCCCCAGCTCAGTGGTCCCGGCCAATCTTGGCATAGCAGTGCGCCCTGATTGTTGCGCTGCCGCACATCCGTATTGGGAAAACACATTCCGTGACTGGCCGTAAAAAGGACGCTTGGCCCGTCGGTGTCCGAGAGGAGCTCAGCGAGGCAGTCCTTGGTCGCATCCTCGCCGATCGACATGTCGACCTGCCAGTCGACGGACTTGGATAGATCCGCTTCTAGCGGCGCAACCAACTGTTCGGCACTGAGTTTGGTTGCGCGGTCCCCCTTGTTCCGCGGGCCGAAGAGCGTGATCTTCTTGCTTTTCGCCCGTTCACCGCGTTCGGCAGCTACAACGGATTGGGCGTATCGCGAATACTGATGGGTCGTCTCGAAGCTGATGCGGCCAACCGCGTACTGCACGTCGAGTTGATACTGGAATTGGTATGGCAACGCCGCAGGGTCTCCGACGAGCAGCAGATAGTATGGAACTTTTTCCGGGTTGGCGGGCCCGGGGCCCATCTTGTGTCGGGCGAGCCATCGCCGTTTGGTCTCGAGCGGCCGTGGTGCACTCTCACCTCGATACTCGCAATACCGACTGCCGGCTTGCTCGCGCCGGAGCTTGAGCAATGGAGATAGCGCTTTAACAACGTCCGCCGATGTTCCATCGGCGAAGATCACACCCCATCCCGCCTTCTCGAGATCCTCAAGATCCACACCGAATACTGCGCCGAAATGGTCCTCGGCACTCTGGCAACGGAGGTTGACGTCCTCCTTATCCTCGAGATCTTCCGGCTCGTTGCGAATCGCCTTTGCGAGCGCCTCGATGGTCTGCGGTGCCTGCAGGTACGCGCCCGTCGACCCGTCGATGCCGTTGAATGCGAATTCCGGCGCGTTCATGGTGTCACCAGCAAAATGATCGTGATTAGTTCCATAACGTTGAGGATGAACAAAATGACGACCAGAAAGGCGAGGCGGGAGCGTAGGATTGCCTGGCCATTGCGTTGTCGGGATCGTTCGATGAACTGACGCTCGACGTCACCAACGTCGTTGCGGTGCAGGAACAGCCATAATCGCGCTTCCGCCAACTCCTCTCGCGATAGCAGGTAGGAGTCGTCGCGGTCCTTACGCGACCACACGGAGGCGCGGTACTCGATCGGGTGCAAATTGATACGCCGCCATTTCCTGTTGCTGCGGATGACGGGCGTGACCAAGCGATCATGGGTCAGCTCGTACCAGATGACACCGGCCCGGCGATCACTTCGAATCAGATAGCGATCCTCCAGCCCGGCGAGCACGGTCGAGACCTCGGCAGGGCCTGTTTTCGGCCCACTCCGGCTCTGGCTGCGCCATTCCTTCTCGGTGATGAGTTCGCTGTCAAACCAATCACGCAACGCGCGCTCGTCGGTTCCGGTCTCCGTGACCACGTCGCTGATCGCGTCGGAATAGAACCCCGCCAACGTGGTGTCGATGTCGGCGTGCTTTTCGACGTCCGCTGCGGTGATGCTGCCTACCACACCCGAGCGATCACGACGCAACGCGCGCCAGAGTCGATGGCATGCGACCTGCAACTGCACCGGCTCGACGTGGAGTCCGACACGTTCTTCGAAGACACCACCCGGACACTCCACCCGCACCCGGGCGAGGTCGGCGAACAACTGTTCGGCACCCTCGTCGGAGAAGTCGCCGTCGTAATCTCTCGCGGGCTCCTGGATGGCCCGCAGCGCGGAGTCATGCTGCAGGAAGTCGAGCCGATACCGCGTCCGTAGTCGGCCGGGAATGTAGCGCAAGAACGGCTCAAGCCCGCCGATGAAATCCTCGCGCATCGAGAAAAGCGCCCACCGACCTGCATTCGTGAGCGCCGCGCCCAGCTGCTCGAAGAATTCCCGCTGCCCGTCCCAATCCGTCGGATCGAGATTGAGGATCTCCTCGAACTGGTCGAATATCAGAACCCGCTCGGTGTCCGAAGGCTGCTCTGAGTCGAGCCGCTCAAGCACATCGGTTAGCGTGGTCTGTTCGAGGCCTTGGCAATCATCGAGTCGATCCTCCCCGACCAAAGCGAGCGCCACACTGTAGACCCAGCGATTGGCTACCGGTTCCGGTGCAAACGCATTCACCCGTAGAGTGCGCGAGACGCTGAACCCTTCGCGGGTGAGTGCCGGTATCACCCCCGCCTGGATGAGCGACGTTTTTCCGGCGCCGGATGGTGAGTGGAGCAGAACTATTCGCTCCGCTATCAGCAGATCGGTAAGTTCGCGGCGTTCCCTTTCCCGGCCGTACAGGACCTCATCGGACCTGAAGGCACGCGGTCCGACGTAGGGGTTCTTCTTCCGGCGGCTCTTTGCCGGCACAACGGTGGTCATTCTTCGTCCTGCAATCGAGCCTGGAGCTTGCGCAGAAATTCGCTCGTTTCACCCCAGAAGATGCGCACCGTCGCAAGGTCCAAGTAGGATTCCAGGTACTCCTGAGCCGCGTCCGATTCCATCAGCTGGCTGTCCGGACTCAGCTGCACGCCGACGTGCTGTCGCCTTCTCAACTGGTCGCGTCCACGGAAGCTCTGTACGCCCTGAAACAGCACGCGAAAATCCCAGTCGTCGAGCTCGTATCCGAGAAATAACAAGGAACTTCGAGTGAGGGCTTTTCCGACGATCGACGTCTCATTCCGTCGCTCGATCCAGCTTTTTATCCAAGCGAAGTAATCATCCTCCGACAGCACCAGAGTCTCGGGATGCTCCAGCCGACCGAACATATGGTAAACGAGCGGCCGCTCGACGCTTGGCGCTTCTTCGAGGTCCTGTGCCGCGCCGACGGTTTCGGCGGTCCAATCGAACGATCGCATGACCGGCCGCTTGCCGACCTCCGTCAGAGCGGCCTCGAGCAGGCCGGTCCAGTTCGTCGTGACGAAGACCGACGCTGGCAAATCCGCAATTATGTGGAATGGGTCGTGCTCGTCCTGCGCGCGCTGTAACCGCCCGATCTCGAGCAGTGCTGGTTCGGGATCGGGTCCCTGTAACAATTCGCCTGGAAGGGTGTCTTTGTAGCGGTCACGCAGCTCCGTCATCACGTACTTGAGCAGCTCAACCTCTGGATGACGCTGGGCGACGCGCACGGTCAGATACTGCGCCACCTTTGACAGATCCGTCCGGTTGTGCTGATTTATCGGTGCCTGCCACCGCTCGACCCACCGTTGAGCGATTTCCGAACGCGAACCCAGAATGCGGTCGGCGACACCCGGCCCGACAACCGGTGTGCACATTCCCGTCTGGATGCCGTCGATCAGCGCCTTCCAGGTGAACGAGGATTTCTCGCTGAATTCCGGCAGGTAGTAGGTGCGCCCGGTCCGGAGCCGGGAAAACAGCACGGGCATCCACCAGTCCGTCCTATTCGCGATCTGACCGCGTGCGTGAGCCACTGCGCGGTCTACCACGCCGTCACGGCCGAGCGCCTCGAAGAAGGCGGGGAGGAACCGAGCTGCGGACTCGATCGTGAAGTCGCCCTGCATCGCGAGCACGGCGGGGATACCGGCTTCGGCGAGGCGCGGACCAAGCGACTTAAGGGCAACCTCGTCCGAGGTTCCATCCTCGCCGCCGACACTCCGGCATGCACAAATGACCGCGATTGTGGGCCGGTGCTGGAGTCCGGCGATCATCTCGGTGATCTGGGAACCTGTTACGCCGTCATAGGTTCCGTCCGGCTTCTCCAGGTACAGAACCGTCTCGTTCGCCAAGTAGGCACCGTGACACACGACATACAGCACGTCGAACCCATCGCCGGGCGCATCACCACTGAGGGCTTCCCGCACTGCGGGCAGCGTGGCTCGGTTCTGTTCACTGGAAAGCAGCTTGACCTGCATACCCTTGAGCGCCTGCCTGGCGCGGTTCTCCTCCTCGGGCACGTCGAGGGCCGCAAGGCTGCGCCCGCCAGGGGTCACTGTGCCGAGGTCCGGATTCGCAATTACGGCGAGCGCGCGCAGTTCGTGCTTCCGAGGCGGAGCGATAGTGCGCCAATCCGACGTACTCAGATAGCGCGAGAAGCTAATGTTGTTCCGAGTGGCGATCGGACTTTCGTCGTCGGGATCCCCCAGCAGCTCCCACCGCAGGGCGTGGTATCGAGAGGGCGCCTTCGGATCGAGCAGCAATCGCATGTGTACGGGCAGTTCGCCGTTGTCCGCGACGGCCCGCGCCTGTCGATACATCTTGAGCACGTCGTGTTCTGAGCGCAGCACCTGATCGGTGAGCATCGTCGCGTAGGCCGTAGGATTGCCACGCAGTAACCCTAGCGAATCGGCATCGATCAATAAGGGGTCCGTACCGAGCTCACGAACATCGTTCGCGTTACTCGGATCGTCGTAGTGGATACTGACGTCGAACCTACCGTCATCGTGTCGCCAGCGTAGCCCCAGCTCAAGTTCTGCACATCTCGTACCCATCCTGATCACCCCAATTCTCTGGGATTAATCTATTCACACAATTTTCCAATTACACGGGTAGTCGACTACTTCAAATCACGGGACACCGCGCGGGCGAGACACGTAGTACGAACCATACGAGGTGCGAGAGCCGGACCTTAAATGACGACATGGCGGCAGGTAGCGATGCCATCAACATATAAATCAATCAGGACTTCTTCGACAGGCCAGGGCGTGCCCGAAGAAAATCCAAGGCCATGGTCGTTGTCGTGACCGAGCCACGAAAGTTCAGCCTGTATGTTGCGGGCGAACGGGCGGAACCCGTGCAGGAGCAAACAATGTCCAAGCTTGTTCTTCAGTGACAATCTTCTGGGCGACCTCGATATTCAACGCTGGACCGTTGCCCACGTCTTCAGCAGCCACACCGTCTCGTCGTCGTAGACGAAGACTAAGCCCGGTAAGCGCCGGTCGGCGTGGTGGTTGTTGAGAGCTCCCCTGATCCGTGCCGGGACGCCTCGAAGATGTGAAACACTGGCAGTCGGGTCGCCTCGCCGACGCCGACCGTTCTTTGGGTATGCGATCCCGATTGAGAGCTTGGTGCCGGGGCCCGACTTGGAGGGGCACGCATTGCTGCTTCGAGCACGCCGGTCAGTTTTTCGTTTCCCTGACCGAGGCCCCCGGGGCGGCCCGCCATGCGGGTTCGAGCAGGGAAGGGCGATCAGTGAGGTCGGTTCCGGAGGAGATTCCCGACGAGCAGCACGAGTTGGTGCCCAAGCGGGTGTGCGCGATAGATGTGGCCAAGGCGGCCGGCAAGGTGTGCGTGCGGATGCCGCGGGGGCGGATCCGGGCGCAGGGGCAGCCGGTGTGGGACGTAGCCGCGACGACCGGCGCGATCAGCGAGCTGGCCGATCAGCTGGTGGCCGAGGGGGAGAAGGTCACCGTCGAATCGACCTCGGACTATTGGCGGATCTGGCTCGCGGTGTCATGAAGGCCAAACGCCCCGCTCTGGTCGAGGCCCTGTCGGGTCGGCTCGACGCCCACCACGGCGAGCTGGCCAGGATGATGCTCGATCAGATCGATACCCTGACCACTCGCATCGACGAGTTGCTGGCCACGATCGCGCTCGAAGCCGGTCTTGTCTCCGACGGCTATGCCGGTGGAGACCGACGACGCTGGGATGACTCTGGTCGAACGTCTCGACGAGATTCCGGGCCTGGGACCACAGGGTGCCCAGATCATCCTCGCCGAAATCGGGACGGATGTGAGCCCTTTCCGCACTTCCGCGCACTTGGTGTCGTGGGCGAAGCTGTCGCCCAGCACCATCCAGTCCGGGCCGGTGACCCGCGGCGGAAAGACCGATTCGGCCTACGGTAACTACCCGGCACCGTAGATCTCGTAAGTCTCGACGGTCGCCGCGCCTCCGTAATCTTTCGCGCGGACAAGCCCTGGCGCGGCCACCTACTTTTCCTGCGCCGCGATCTGGTCGAAGACTTCGCTCGCGATCGTCGGATCATGCAGGTGGCTTGGGGTGAACGCGAAGCAGCCATCGACTGGCATTCTCCCCCCAACTGGGTGCGCACGGCACAGCGCAGCCACACGAATATATGGCGCCACATCCAACTGCTCGAGGCGGACCAGAGCAGTGCAGAAAGCTAGGTGTTCACCGCGGTGGTGACGTGCTGACCAGCGGGTGTGCGTGGCGGATGCTGCCGCCGTCGTTCGGGGTCACCGTGCCGACAGCGCATCGCCGGTTCACCGTGTGGACCAACGCTGGTGTGTGGCGGCGGCCACATCGCGCCGTGCTCGATGAGTTGGGCAGCGAAGGCTTGATCGACTGGTCGCGAGCGGTGATCGACGCGGCGTCGGTGCGAGCTCATTAGGGGGCGATATGACCGGGCCGAGCCCGGTCGACCGTGGCAAGTCCGGCTCGAAACTGCACGTGCTGTCCGATCGGGCGGGAATCCCTCTAGCCGTGGGTGTTTCGGCCGCCAACACCAACGACGCCGAGGCACTGCGCCCGCTGGTACGGGCGATCCCGCCGATACGGTCTCGGCGCGGGCCGCGGCGCCGCCGACCGGCAAAGCTGCACGCGGACAAGGCATACGACATCGCCGAACTGCGCGGGTGGGTCCGTCGGCGCGGCATGGCCGTACGCATCGCCCGCAAGGGCATCGAGTCCAGCGAGCGGCTCGGCCGCCACCGCTGGGTGATCGAGCGGACGATTTCCTGGATGACCGGCTACCACCGGCTCAACATCCGCTACGAACGCAAGGGCATCCACTTCTGCGCCTTCCTGACACTGGCCGCCGCGCTCACCTGCTTCAAGAAACTGGCAAAGGTGAGATCAGCGACATGAGACACGGTCTAAGGGCCGGAAACTTCGAGTAGTCCGCTACTCGTGTGATCTCCGCCATCGCGGTGGACATTTTTGTAAGGCAGAGGATTCAGCCCTCATCAAACATGAATATCTGTTACCGCAAGATACTGCAAGACCATCTCCGAGGTCGTGATGGCACTTCACGAAGAGAACTTCCTCTCCATCCGCACTCTCCACGCCAGAACGTCATGGCGAACGCCAAGCCGGATTATTGTCGAAGAGCCGGCTGGCAGCACGGAGATCGACTACCGCGACCTGCTCACCGAGGCGAACGAATGTTTCTTTCGCCGGGAGTACACGGTTGCTCTGCAATGGTATCTGGATTTGTGGGAGCAGATCCTCATCCAGAGTCACCCTGAACTACCTGCCGCTACGCATGGCTCAGCACTACTGGGCGGACGGATTTTGGACGCCACAGTCATCGATCCGGAAAGGATCGTAGAGCTGAGCCGGCGTCATGTGGCCGCGACCAAACCCGGCGCGCCGATAATCCTTCCGGCAGATAACCGTCGGCTGTTCACCCGGACGGAAGTGGCGCCGAACCAGGCGCTCACCAAATTCTCTGCGCTCACCATTGACCCAGACTTCGCTGAGGCAGCGACGGTCGACGCACTGCGAATCGACGCGCGGCGCCTGGTGGTCAAGGGCGACACATCCGGCGCGGAGCGAGTGTACGCCCAGCAGGTCGAAGCAGCACGACGACAAGGCGCAGTCAGGCTGGCCGCCGATACTCTCGCGGAGTCCGGCGCGGTGCTCGCCACCTATACGCGCGACGACAAGACATCGCCGTGGCGAGCTGCCGCATTGTTCGAGCAGGCCGGGTCAATCTACAGTGCCCTTGGTGACGTACAAGCTCACCAGGCAATGCAAGCCAACATTGAGTTACTACGGCAGAAACCGCAGGGAGGCTGTTGGCTGAGCCGACTCGTTGGGCGAGCCCACGGAACAACGCCCGAGGGCACGAACGCTGCTGACCCACCTGGGGCGGGCGTGATCGCGATCGATGATGTTGTGCGAGGCCGGACAGGGCCGGATGACGTGTTGATCGCTCACCGCGATGGAGGCGCGTCCGTCGATGACCCGCTCGTCCTTCCCACGCCGGTGACCAGCAAGGTGTTCTTTGTGCCTGAGGGCAAGGCACTCACGAGCGCAGCAGCCATCGTAACGAGCGAGGCGAAGGTCAACGAGCAAGCGCGCTCGGTTGGCTTCCTCGGCGTCGATGGACCTACGGTCGTCAGGCTCGAGTCTGGGCAGTGGCAGAAGGCGATCGTCCACGACTTGCTAGAGCCGCGAGTAATCGCCGCGCCTGACCGGCTGCGGATTGCCTTTCAGACGCCCACCACCTTCGTGGCCTATCTCACCCACCTGTTCTTCTATGTCCTCCCGCTCGCGATCGCGGAAACCTACGCCAAGCTCGGGCGATACGAACAGGCCGTATCAACCTACGCCGGGATCCTGAACTACCCGTGGCTCAACACCGCTTATGAGGGTGCAGACCTGTGGCAGCGAATGGCTTCGACGCAGGTGCTGTGGGGCGACTCCTTGTTCCGTCGAGGCGAGAGCGCGGAAGCTCTCGCGCACTATGAGCAGATCGTGACCCTGCCCTATGCGGTGCCTGTCGATTCTCCGCTCTACGCGCCAACGCCATTCGCTGCCGCAAGCGCACAGGCGGGTGAAGTGGTCAAAGACCTGTCCGGTCGGCGAAGTCGTGCGGTCAATCCGAAGGTCGCCGAAATCGTCACCGCTGCCGCGCGCCAGCTCCTCAAGATCGACGCTGGCTTGAACATTCTTGGCCTCTCCGATGACTACGTCCCGGTCCTGCGGTTCACCTACCTACAGAGCGCAGCGAACTTCCTGGCGGACAATGCCATCCAGGCAGCGCGGACGTTCATCCAGTTCCGGTCCCAGGCAGAGCAGCAAAGGTTCGAGCGGATGCAGCTCGAAAGCGCCGTCACGCTGAACGAGGCCGCCGTGCAGGTCGAGGTCAAGCGTCAGGAGGACGCAGCGTTGGAGACAGTGGTGGCGGCACGCACCCACTCACTCACTGAGTCGCGGAAGGCGCACGCCGAGGCGAATCTCACCGACTGGGACACGATTGGTCGCGACGTGGCGGATCAGAACGCGGCGCTGTCGTACGCAGCGAACGCCGCCAACGACCATGACATCACCTATACAGGAGTGCGTTACCAGGGCGAGACGCACGATTACAGCGGTGATGTCGAAGACTTCTTCGACGTAGTTGGCGAGGAACGCGAATGGCTGAACTTCGAACTTCAACGTAATCGGCTGACCAGAGCGGTCGAGGAAGCCGAGGCGGAGGTGCTCGTAACAGAGATGCGCGAACACCAGGCGCGGCGTCGACTGGAAGTCCAGGATCTCAACACCAAGTTGGCTGGACTCCGGCTCGAAAGTTCGCGTGAGATCCTCGATTACGCCGAGAACCGGATGTTCGATGAGGACCTGTGGTTCCGCCTCGCCAGCGACATGGAGGGCGTCGCTCGCACGTACCTCGACATGGCGATCGAGGCGGCCTACGTGATGGAACGGGCGTACGCCCTCGAGTTCGACCGCGACCTGCACCGGATTCGGCTCGACTACGGACTCGGCGGTCCGGAGAGCTTGCTCGGCGGCGACCAGCTTAAGCAGGACATTGCCTCGTTCACGATCGACTACATCCGTCATGCCCAGAAACAGAACCCAATCCGCGTTGCTGTATCGATGCGCGAGGAGTTCCCGCAAGCATTTCACGCCTTCCAAAGCAGCGGTGTGCTGCCGTTCCGGACTGACCTGGAGATCTTCGACCGCCGTTACCCGGGCACGGTGCGACGCAAGATCAAACGTGTCGAGGTGTTCGTCGAAGGGCTCATCCCCACGAACGGGATAAGCGGCACCCTGCAGCACGCAGGTGTGTCCACTGACTGGCGCCGAAAGTCGGGTTCATGGGTCAAGCACACCCGCGTTGTCCCCGAGGAGGTCATGGTTCTATCGAGCTACCAGTTCCGTCGGGACTATGCCGTCTTGCGACTGCGGGAGGAGGTACTCACAGCCTTCGAAAACCTCAGCCCGCAAGGTAACTGGACACTGACAGTATGGCCGTCAGCGAACGACCTGGACTTCCAGTCGATCAGCGACATCACGCTCGTGCTCTACCTCGACTGCGACGTCGACTCCTCCCTCGAGGAGCATACTCGCGCGCTCTACGACACGACCGGCGGCCGCTCCTTCATCCGCTCGGCCCGGCTGCATGAACCCGATGAATACTTCTTGCTCGAGCGCAAGCGCGAGCTCGCGTTCCATATCCGCGAGACCCAGCTGCCGGCGTGGGTGACAGATCCTGAGCTCACCGGCTTCACGGTGCGTCTGATCGGCGCACCGGGTGCGCCGCCGATCGGTGTCCGAGAACTCACGATCACACGCGGCTCGGACGGCGCGTCGGTCACGGCGAACTCCAATGCCGCCGGAACACTCGCCGGCGATGCCACGACTATGGCTCCCTTCGGTGCCTGGCGGCACGACACCCCGGTGGACACGTTCACCGTGGCATTCGCCGAAGACGACGATCTCTCTCCAATCGTCGACGTGCAGCTTGCCCTGTCCTACCGATTCAGCTACCGAACCGACCCAGAGGTCTGAGATGACCGCAAATGGTGTCAACCCGGTATCGCGTCCACTTCCGGTCGGCGGCGGGGGCACGCGTCCCGTCGGCGAGGGCTTCCGGCCCAACCTGGCCATGGGCGGCGGATCGCACCGGATCCCGCTGGACCTGCCGCACGGACCGGGTGGTGTCAGCCCGCGGTTGGAACTGCTGTACAGCACTGGACTCGGTGATGGATTCTTCGGGATGGGGTGGGCGTTGAATGTGCCGTTCGTCGAGCGTCGGCGTCCTTCGCCGTTCCGCCCAGCAGAGCCGGATGTGTTTACCCTGTCGGGAGCCGAACCACTGGTCGCGATGACGGGTGAGCGGTGGGCACCCAGTGTGGGGAGTCAGCCGCAGATCTTCACGCGCGAACGAGACAGTTGGATATGCCGGACACCGGACCTGCTCACCATGACGTTCGGCGCCAGTGCACAATCGCGACTTGCCGGTTCGGTCGACGGGGCCGACCAAGTGGTTCGCTGGTACGTCGACACGATCACCTTCCCCAATGGGTTAGAGGTTCGCCACGAGTACGAGACGGTCGACGGGGAGCACCGACTGCGGCGACTTTCGTACAGCGAGTTCGAGCTACTGCTCGACTACGAGGCCCGGCCTGACCCATCGACCTCGCACGCGCTGGGCTTCGCGGTGCCCCTGCGTTCGCGCTGCACCCGTATGCTGCTGCGGCATTCCGTCCGCAGCACCCCCTCCGACGCGCGGGCATGGGAATTCGGGTACACCCAGGCACCGGCTGTGGGGCATTCCCTACTCTCATCACTGACAGTTCTGGGCTGGCACGGCGAGAACGAGACGCTGGTCGAGTCCCGCCGAGCACCGATAACGTTCGGCTACACGGCATTCGATCCGGGCCGCGAACAGCTGCGGCAGTTTTCCACGAGCACAATCCCGCCGCCGCCTCTAGATGGCGATGTCACGCTCCTCGACTACCTAGGGACGTCACTACCCGGCGTTCTGCGGCTGGGACGCGACGGAGCAACATACTGGGAGAATCGCGGCGAGCACAGCTTCGGCCCCCCGCGACGGCTGCATCAGTTGCCCGGCGGTGTGTCGCTAGCGGAGGACATGGCGCGGTTCGCTGACCTCACGGGCAACGGCACCGCCGATTTGCTGATCGGGGACACCATCGGCGGAGCCTGGTTCGACCACGACCCCACGAACGGATTCGCGGTGCGGCGGCAGCTCCGCCTCGCCGCGGGTTTCGGCCTGGAGGACGAACGGTCAACCTTCCTCGATTTGGACGGCGACGGCGTGGTTGATCTGCTGGCATTTCGCGCGGGCACTCCGTTCGCCTTTATCAACAACCATCGCGGATTGGAATGGTCCGGGCCGTTTGTACTGCCATGGGGCGACCTGCCGCCGCAGCTCGACCGCGACCCCCGGTTGCGTTTCTCCGATATGACCGGCGACGGGCTTCCGGACGTAGTCTTGCTGCGCTCGCAAGCAATAGTCTATTGGCCCAACCTCGGTGGCGGTCGGCTCGGGGCACCGGTCACGATCGACGGGACGCCCCCGTTCGAAGTACCGGATCCCGACCGCAACGTCCATCTCGCCGATGTCGACGGCGACGGCACCGCCGACCTCGTCCTGTTCGGTGCGGGCGAAGTGCGGATCCACCTCAATCAGGGTGGACGACGGTTCGGGCCGGCCATCGTCATCGACCGGACACCAGTACTGTCCTCGTCCCGAGCAATCCTCGCCGACATGACCGGATCCGGCACAGCTGGGCTGCTGTGGACGAAGAGTCCGAATGCCGACGGCACGACCGGCTACCTCTACCTGGACCTGTTGGGGGGCGAAAAACCATACCTGCTGTCATCGGTCGACAACGGCGCCGGGCTGCACACAGACATCACCTACACGACCTCCGCCCGGGAACGTGCACGCGACCTCGCCGCCGGACGTCGCTGGACGGGATATCTTCCCTTCCCAGTGCATGTTGTTGGGTCGATCGCCACAACCGACTCGGTGACCGGGCAGTCGGCGTCGACAAGCTACCGATACCACGACGGGCAGTTCGACGGCCGTACGCGTCAGTGGCTGGGCTTTGCCGAGGTCGAGTCGGAGGATCCAGGCACCGATCACGAGGCCGCCTCGATGCAGCGGCTTTGGTTTCACAATCAGATCGCCTCCGCCGGTGTCCCCGCGTTCGAGGCCGGCCGTGGCCAGCCGCACCGGACAGAAGTCATTGACCCCGCCACAGGTGAGGTACGAGTGGTATCGACTTCGACTTGGTCGGCGCTCCCCACTGACCCCGATAGCCCAGAATCCGGCGCATGGTTGGCGGTAGAGACGGGGCGGACATCCACCCGGCTGGACGGGGGATTGCCTTACGCGATAGAGCGCTACAGCTACGAGCACGACGACATCGGTAATACGGTGCGCGAGACTCGGCGGGGAGAGTGGTCCGACGAGGAAGGCCCGCACACCGACGAGCTCCTGATCGAGAGGGTATTCGCGACTCACCCGGTCCATGGGTTGACCAGCTTCCAGTCACGCGAACGCAGATCCAGTGGCGGTCGGCTGCTCAAGGGTTTCGACTGGTTCTACGACGGCCCCGACTTCGTCGGTCTACCCACCGGTGCGGTGGAGCGTGCCTACCTCAGCCGGCAATCCGAGATCGCATTGACACCGCAGATGCGCGCCGATGCCTACGAAGACGCTGCGCCGCCGATTCTCGATGACCTGTACCGCACCGAACTGGATCCGGAACTCGGTCTGGTGCACATTCACGACACGCGGCGCTACCGAAATGATGTGTTCGGTAATCAGATCGCGACACTCGATGCGCTCGGACTGCGGATCGAGCTGACTTACGACTCGGCCGGACTCAACCCGATCTTGATCACCGAATCCGATCGGACGTCACGATCCGTCACTTTCGACCCGGTCGTGCAGCAGGCGACCTCGATCGAGGACTCCAACGGCAATGTGCTGCGAACCCGGTTCGACGGGCTCGGCGAGATTATCGCCGTCTGGAAGCGAGGGGCCGAGGCGGACAAACCGACGGAAACCTACTCCTACGACCGCCGAACCGTCCCGCACAGCATGATCCAACGAGTACGGGTCCTGCGGACCGACGATGTCCCCGGATGGGAGAGGCACAGCTACCTGGACGGGACAGGCCGTGCGTTCCAGGTGCGTACTCGAACGCGCACGGGTTGGACCGTCGAGCAGACCAAGGTGATGTCGATGCGGAACCGCGAGATCACCGTCATCGACTGCTACGACGCCGCGACGTCGGTCTTCGAGGCGACTGCACCGACGGGAACGGTTCGCCACGACAAGCACTATGATTTCGCTGGGCGATTGGTCAGCGAAACCCTGTTCGGCGGCACAGAGGTTCTCCACCGGTACGCGGGCGCGGAGACACGATTCTACGACCCGGACGCAACCAAGGCGCTGAACCTCGATCCCTTGTCGCCGCCGTCACGCACCAGCCGAACCGACGCCTGGGACCGCATCGTCGCCATCGTGGAGCACGACGGAACCGCAACGCCGACAGAGCATCGCCGCTACGACGCGCTCGGTGAACTCGTCGAAATCGTCGATGCCGGAGGAACGACCGCCCTCGCCTCTGTGCTCGACGGATGGGGCAACAGAATCCGGATCGACTCGGCCGATGCAGGTACATCCCTATTCGTCTTCGACGCGGCCAACAACGAGGTACTGCGGGGCGACGCCGACGCCCGGCAGCTTTATCACGAGCGAGACGCCCACGGCCGGGTCGTGCAGATCCGTGCCGGCGGTCCAGCCGGGACTGTCGAGGAGACGTACACCTACGACACGGGGCCGGGCAACAACCTTGCCGGTCGCCTCGGTCGTGTTGTCGGCGCATTCGGGACAGTGGACTACTCCTACGATGTGGAGGGGAATCCGACCACGGTCGCGCGCACGTTTACTGGGGATTCGACAATGCACACCATGGCCTACAGCTACGACTCCCAGGGACAGGTCCGTTCGGTCACCTACCCGGACGGGCACGTCGTCTCCTATGACTACGATCCGGATGGGCTACTGCGCGCCATTTCCGGTGTCGTCGAAGATATCGCGTACGGCCCGCACGGTCGCCGTACGCGCATGCTGTTCGTCAACGGGTTGGAAGCTCGCCGAGGCTTCACCGGAGGCGACCATTTGCTCCGCGAAATGTCGGTGGCAGTCGTGACCGCCATGGATGGTGGCCCAAACGTGGGCACCAAACTGCAGCATCTTGTGTACACCCTCGACGACGTGGGACGCGTTCGCATGACGGAGGATCTGTCAACCGTGACCGGAAAGGTCCGCAATACACAGACGTTCGGCTACGACGCACGCAATCGGCTGGCCTTCGCCACCGGCACCGGACCCGGCGGCGCCGCATACCGCTTCGACTACTCCTACGACGTTGCGGGCAACATCATCGATGGCGAGTCATTCTCGGGGATGGTCCACGGCCGCGACGGCGACGATACGGCTCATCCCAACCGGCTTGTGCGCCGGGCCGACAGGTCGGAGTCGGAATACGCCTATGACGCTTCGGGTAACCTGATCAACGACCCGGAGTTGGGAACACTCGAATACGATGCCCGCCACAGACTCATCCGGGTTGCGCGGCCGGACGGAGGAGTCGTCGAATACGACTACGACCATAACGACCGACGGGTAACCACACGGTTGGCCAGCGGCGGCTCGACAGCAACTCGGCACGAGGTCGAGGGAGTCTTCGTAATCGACGCCGAAGGAACCACGAAGGTCGTATTCGACGAAGACCACCGGCTTGCACTGATCCCCTCGACAGGCAATGCGCTGCTGCATCATTTTGACCGTCTGGGCAATGTGAACGTCGTAACCAACCTCGACACAGGCGGTTTGGCTGCGGCAAATGAGTACTCCCCGTTGGGCGCACTGGCGACTTCCATCGTATTGCAGCCGCACTATGCATTCCATGGCGCAATGCTCACCGACGGTATGGACATCGTCCTACTCGGCCAGAGGTGGTACCGACCGACGCTGGGCCGCTTTCTTACCGCCGATGGTTACCTCCTCATTCATCAAGACACGATCCCCGGCATGCATGCTGGTGCCCACCTGTACCTCTATGCGCTGAATAATCCGGCCAATTTCAGCGATCCCACCGGTAGGCTGGCTTTTTTGGCCGCGTTGGCTATCGCGGCAATTGTCGGTGCCGTCCTCGGGGCGGTCGGTGCCGCCAGCAGCGGGGTAAAAACTTGGGACGAGTTCCTGCTCTGGACCCTCGGCGGGGCGATCGGAGGGATGCTCGCCGTTATAGGTTGGGCCGGCATAATCATCGGCACAGCAGCCTTGTTCGGCGCCACTGTCCCATTGGCGGCCGCCGCAACGGCTGGTTTGATCATCTACTCCATTTTCGGCCTGATAGGCGCCCTATTTACTTACGGATGGGATAATTCGGCAGACAAACGATTCTGGTTCGTCAGCTTTCTCGTCAAGTGGGCACAATCGCCCATAATAACGACCATCGGCCTGATCGTCGCAGCTTTCTTCGTGGCGGGTGGCAATGATGTCGACTTCCGACGCGGCATGCTTTTCGTCGAGGTCGGTCCAGGCGAGGGAGCGCTCACTCTCGGCGCGATCGCATGGACGCGGAGTTGCGAGTTCCAACGGAACGGCACAGTGCGCGACGCACTTGCTCAACATGAAGCCCATCACAGCCGAACCATCGCAGCCATCGGAGAACTCGGCTTCTATTTCACCTACGTCGTAGTCGGGGGCCTTTGGGCCGGTGCGACTTCGAGTCTCTTCTGCTGGAACGACATTAACACGCGTGGGAACGGAAATCCGTTCGAAAAGACAGCGCATACGTACACAAATGACAACGGACAGATTGCTTCGAGCAAACCTTGCTAGACACGAGTATTGTTATGTCACTTGTCCGCGGAACGTGAATCGCCCCGTTTGAGTCCGGAGACTTATTGGTATCACAGCCCGGCGGGTTGCTGGGCTGGGTTGTTGAGCGTCTTGGACAGTATCCTGGGCGGCCCGCCTGTCGACTCCTATACGAGCAGGTAGGTAGCCCGATCAATTCCGCAACGTCCCTGGTTGGACGACATCCTTTTCGTAGCTGCCTGCGATTCGGCGATTGAGATGATCGGCGCCGAGGCGGTGAAGATCAACCTCGGGCCGTCGGCGCAAAGGACTCAGTTCGGTCTGCCTCGCAGAATCCAGAAGTCGTAGCCGCGCTCCTGACGATGCTCCCACCTTGTCTCCCCGAGCCCGCGAGGCGCCGCACCTCGGCTTCCACATCCTCAGGCTCGATGTCGATGTGCATCCGCTCTTTCGACACCTTGTCATCGCCGTTCGCTTGCAGCAAGATCCGAATCTCGGGAGCGGGCAGACGCAGACGCCGGTACACACCACGGCTGCCGCGTCAACCGCCTCCCTGCTCGATCGAGATCCCACACGTCGACGGCGATGGGACACAACGACTTCGATGCGAGCGTAGCAAGACCCTTGAGTGCGTTGTGAGGACAACGCCGCTGCCCCAGAACGGACTGATGCCCGCACCTCCACATCGGTGCCAACCGGACCGATCACAGGGGGCCTACAAAGCAGCGCGCGCCGTTCCAGGGCAGGGCGCTCGCATCCATCACACGCGTGGGTGGCACCGATCTTCTTCCGGTCCGGCATCATTAGGATCGACCGCCATCTTCAGTGACGATGACACGCCCAGGCGACTGCGGCGGGAGGACAGAATGCAGATCACGCCCGGGGATGTTCTCGAGGCCATCGCAAGAACAACTGCGTTTGTCTACACAGAGACAGTGGAGGGATTCGAGTTTGATAGTAGAAGACGGTCCGGCTGGGACAGTTTGACACTATCCTCAACCGACCTTGCTAGAATAGTAGATGAGGTCAACTCTTATTCAATATTGGACGAGGCGGCCGTCGCGCTAAAATCTAGCGCCGAGATGCTGGTGCGGGGAGCGGGATCCTATTCACAGAATAGTTTAGCTGCCATGGGAACTGGCCGCGACGATTTTGTCGCCTCGAACGACAGCGAAGGCATATCTTACACATACGGTCGGCCGAGCGACTCGTACCTTGCGTACATACTTATAAGCATTTGCAGACGAGATTCTCCGCCGAGACTGCTGTCGCCGCACTTCTTTGGCGAGATGGGCAGGACCCGCAGAGGCAGAGGCGGTACGACAGGTTTGTTCACAGCATTGCGCTCCACCGTCCGCATACGTGTACTGAAGATAGAATCGAGCCAGCCCGTCGCCCCTGAAGAATGGAGCGCCTATGCAGACGACTTCTTTTTCCATATCGGGTACAGCATAAACGCTGCACTGATTCGCCATCGATACCTCGACGATATGCTTTGGCCGGTCCGTACATCGAACATGAGGCACCTGCGTAGCCTCGACGCCCCGAAGCGCACTTATATTTCGGATCTTGTGTACCACTATCAACTCGGCTTGGCCACAGAAAGTCCCATGCTGGAATATGTATCCTACTATCATGTGATGGAACACTGGTTCGAGGCTATAGTTCAGCAGGGCTTGATTGTCAAAGTTCAATCCGAAATAATGGACCCAAGCTTTTCATACAAGAACACCAAGGATATTCAGCGACTGATTCGCCTCATCGCCAAGACGGTCCAGTCCAAAGATGACGACATCGTATTCAATGAGCAGACGGCTTTAAGGTTGACACTCGATCGGTATGTGCGAATCGATCGACTTGTTGAGGAAATCTCCATCTTTGACCCCAATCTCCTTGACTACTACGCGCGGAATATTGTCGAATTCTCCGCTGGGGATAGAGTTGAACTTCGCTGTAGCGATCCGACAGATGCCATCGCAGCGTGGTTGACGGGACCCCGTGATTTCGGTCCACCGGGTGTGAGAGCCGGTTATCGGTGGATGCAGGTTGCAGCGTATCGGGCCGGGGTCTGGTAGCCCAGCGCGGAATGTCTTCGGTGGTGGTTGTATTCGTTCTTCCAGTCGCTGATTACGATCCTGGCCTGGGTGAGGGACCAGAAGCTGTTGATGTTGAGGCATTCGTCGCGCAGGCGGCCGTTGAACGATTCGATGTAGCCGTTGCGCCAGGGTTGGCCGGGCGGGATGAACGCCAGCCCGACCCGTTCACCGGCCCAGTCGGCCATCGCCTGGCAGGCCAGTTCGGGGCCGTTGTCGCAGCGCAGCGCGCCCGGGTAGCCCCGGTCGACGGCGATGCGGTCGAGTTCGTCGATGAGTCGGTCGGCGGTGATCGAGCGCTCGACCAGGCCGCCGAGGCATTCGCGGGTGTGCTCGTCGACGATCGAGACGATTTTGACGGGGCGGCCGTCGTCGGTGGCGTCGAATTGGAAATCGACTGCCCATACCCGATTCGGTGCGTTCGCGGTCACCGCCATGGCAGTGGAGGTGCCCAGGCGTTTTCGGCGGCGCCGCTGCGGCACTCGTAGTCCCTCGTCGCGCCAGAGGCGTTGGATCTTCTTGTGGTTGACCGTCCAGCCCTCGCCGCGAGCGTCGTGATAGGCGCGGCGGAAACCCTGCCGTGGATGCGCTTTCGCCCAGTCGCGTAACCAATCACGCAGCGCTGCATCAGGATCGGTCGCAGTCTGGTCGGCCGATGGCCGACGTTGGGTACTTCGGTGTTGCCCGGTGATCCGGCAGGCGAACCGTTCGCTCACCTCGAGCACGCGCATCAGGTGCGCCACGGCCGCCCGCCGGCGTTCCGGGTCTAGAAGTTTCCCTTGGCGATCTCCTTCAACGCCGCCTTCTCCAGCTCGGCTTCGGCGAGAAGCCTTTTCAGGGTGGAGTTTTCGCGTTCGAGGTCTTTCAACCGTTTGGCGTCGTCGGCTTTCAGGCCGCCGAACTGGTTGCGCCAGCGGTAGTAGGTGGCCTCGGTGATCTGCAGGGTCCGGCACACGTCGGCGATGTCCTTGCCCTCGCCCAACAGCCGATCGGCCTCGCTCAGCTTGCGCACGACCTGCTCAGGGGTGTGCCTCTTGCGTGTCGCCATGGTCTTCGAGCCTTCCTGCCCGCTACGTGGGCCGCAAGGCTCTCACACTCCCCGGACCGAAAACCTGGGGTCAGGTCATGGTCCCGCAGAATATATAAGACCCGTAATGCGCTGGTGCACAGCAAGGATGGGTTGAAGGCCCGCTATATTCCTTTTTCCCATGATAAAGAGTTAATTTCAGAGATACCTCTGGTGAGATTCGTCGCCGAGCAAATCATTATCTCGACTTCGACGCTACGAAAGTGAGTGATGTGGTCTTCGTCCGCATAGCCGTGGGTACCACGGCCACAAGTCGTTGGGGCGGAGGCGCCTCGTCGACCGCGTGTATCAAGCATTGAGTGGAGGAGGTGGGGAGTGACAACTCCAGACGATGAGCGATGGATCGGTGAGCTCGTTGCCGTGCTGAACCAGCAGATTGTCGTCGACACCGATTCGATGCCATTGCCCTTCGCGGCCGAGGAGCTGCTGGCATGGCTGCGCGACCCACGCGTTTTCCAGCGGGTTCAGCATCGTGATTGGCAGACGGTGATCGTGGAGTACAAGGACAGCTTCCGGGGCTCAGGACCACGGTTGTGCGCGTTGTTGCAGCCCGAGCACCGCGCCCTGACGTCATGTCTGGACCGACTATTCACGGCGACAGACGGCAAGCCCACTGGATGAACGTGTCCGCGCTGCGGCGACGACAACAGCAGAGAAGCTGCTCGCGGCGTTGGCCTCCCAAAAGGCAGTGATTGCGGCCTGGAAGGACATGGTGAAGGAGGCGCAGAGCACGGCCAGACACGCTGATTGCCTCGAGTCCCGCAGGCAATGCTGGTCGGCGATCATCCAGATGCGTCGCCAAGGACCAAACGATGTTGTACGGCTCTGCACCGAAATCCTGACCGCCACCGAGCCCGCGATCCACTATCAACTCCATCGGCTCACACAGGAACAGAAGCACGAGCTCGCGATCGATGAGACAGGACCACTTCGCCCCTTTCAGAAGCTGGCACTGTGCGAAGCCGTCCTCACCGAGTCACCCCCCACGGGTGACTTTGTGGTGTGGCTGCGCGTGGATAACGCCCACATAGGAACCATGGAAGTCAGTCACGGCAACGTCACCTTCTACGCCGCGCAGCTTTTGGGTCCCCTCGTCGGGCGCGTCAATACCAGCTCCGCACTCAAACTCAAGCCGCCCGAACTGGCCACGCCACCGGAAGGCTTCACAACAGCCGAACCTTTCGAGTGGGACGACGATCCCGGAATTGTCTATGTGCGTGTCGCACTGAACGCAATCGAACCCCATCTCGCCGTGCCACAGGCCAGAGCGATCGCCGCCACCTTGATCCAACTCGCCGACCCCCTCCCGGGCACATGGAATCTCCTCCGAGGCGAAACCGTCTACGTCGACGGAAAACTGCGATACCGCAAAGCCTGGCGTGATGAAAACACGACCACCCGGAGGTCGCATCACCTTATCGACGACATCGGGCAACGTCTCGAAGAGATCGGCACCACGACCACGTTCGCCGACATCGCCGCTGTCGAGAGAGTCGAGGTGGCATTAGCCCTGCGTTCAGCGTTGAGCAGCGCGTGGAGTGTGGGGCCTGTCGAGATTGTGATGACCGCCGTGAGAGCGCTCGAGCATGTCACCGCGTGGGCGGGCGGCGAGGACTGGACCGAGTTCCAGCGTGCTCGATTTCGCACCGCGGTCTCGCATGCGCAACTCGTCGAATTCGTCACCGCAGTCATGGGGGCAGTCGAGGCGAACACCCCATCCGATGAGCTGTTCGCGCAACATCCAGAAGAACTGCTCCAATTGACGTGTGATCTCTATGAATGGAACGGCGAGGAAGGCAAGCTGATTCCACTCGCGGCCATCGGTCACGCAGCCGCGATACGCGACATCTACGCCAACCATTGGTTGTACCGGGCGATGGCCGAAGTGGCCGCTGTCTTCGAGTCCGGAGCCACACTCGAGGCGAGGCTGGAAGCGAACGATCAGCGGTTCAACCGCTACCTGGACCGCCTCCGGCGTGTCCGGAACTCCGCAATCCACGGTGGCCCGATCACCACAGGGACATGCGAAACAATCGCCCACTTCGCATTCCATCTCGGCCGCTACTGCCTGGATCAGGCCCTACACGCACACGTGGCCGGCGATAGCGTCCGCCATCACCTCGACCAGTTCACCAATGACCAAGCGCGTCGCCGCCAAATCGCAATCACCCAACAGTCCTACGAGCAGCTGTTCACCTGACCAGCCAGCACGCACGGCACTGGCCTGGCCGAATCCGTTGACTAGTAAGCTCATTTGCGCCGCATCGAGCTCCTGTCCGCCGCCCCCGAGCCCGACGAGGCGGTCTTTCCCTGGAGCTCTCCGAGAGCATTTCACACTCTATCGCCACTGCAGGTGCCTTGGTACTCGGCAGTCGGCCAGCGATCGGACGGATGTGTCCTCGTGGCACACTGGCGAATTGAGATGCGGACAGCCCCTGCCGGGTGTACCGGTACGGGTATGGCCCCTACCTGTTCGCCGACGCGTTCTTCATGGCCAACGAGGCTGTAGACCTGATCGGCGGCCTGTTCCTCGTTATTCACCCAATGGATGACGAGGCGAGGCTACAGGACATGTACGAAGGATTCGGCTTCCGGACGATGGAGGACACGCCACGCATGTACATGACCTTCAAGGACTTCCGCGACGGATCGCCCATCGATTTCGCAGCGCTCGACCACGACTAGTTACTCATCGAGCGGCAACTCAAGATCAACACCGCCTTGTCCGCTTCGATCGCTTGGCTTCGGTGAAACGGCGCACTGATGAAGGTTCACGCCGGCGAATTCCGAGATGACAGGTTAGTCCTGACTCGGGCAGTTTCTATGAGGGTGTACTACCGTCCGCGTCCTGCGCGACATCTGATGCGCCGAAGTCGCCTTCGGCGGCGTCACTAGCCGGACGAGCTGCGGCGACGAGGGGCAAATGTGTGCCTGCGGGGATTGATCCGTCAGGGTGATACGTCCGGTGCGCGGTGGCATTGAGATGCGGCAGCACGCGGGCCCGCCCATCGCTGAGATCCTCCATTCGGGCCGACATCATGGTCGTCGTGACAACACCTGGGATCGTCACCTTCTGTGAGCCGATCTCCGTAATTAACTCGCTGTCGAACGCCATCTGGTAGTGGTCGTCGAGATCGAGGTCGCCATTGGTCACATCGCATTCGAAGGGTTCCCAGGTCCCCACAACGACAGGTTCTTCGATCAGCGATGCGGCACTAATGACGTTCCGGAAGTCAGTGACCGTGAGGTTAGTGAGCTCGGGTACGAGAATCGGTGTCGTGGTGTGTGTTTGGAGTGTTGCCAGAGCGCGCAGATATTTGAGTCCTTGCGGGTGGATCAGCTGCTGACCGACAGGGATTTGATGGAAGTCATGGAATGGCCCGTACTTCTCACCCAGTTGCAGCGTATTGGGGTGTGTCATCGATGCGAGGAACTCCATCGCTGGTAGCACCACGGCGGCCTCGAGTCCTGTGGTGTCGCGCAACGTAAAGGACAGGTGACCGTGCTCGCCACTCCTGTCGATGAGGCCTTCAGTGGTGATGAGCCCGCTGGCGTCGATGCCGCGGGTCCACACCCCGGTGCCGTCGGGACCGGTGGTCGAGGTCATCTTGAACAGGTGCTCGCGACCGACAGGGCCTGTTGGTGCACTGACCCGTAGCCGGATCTCGTATCGGCGGTTGCGGGCCGCGCTGACGCGCACGACACTCGCTGTGCCCGTTAATGCGAGGCCTCCGGGCAGGTCGACATCGACGCTGGCGGGAAAGGTGGCCGGGGTGCCGTATTTGCGCCACCGGTCGAAGGCTCGTTGGTCGAAGCCAGGGTCCTCGAACGCATAGACCAGGCGTATGGGAATGGGACGTTCGTTGAGTGATTCGTCGAACCGTTGGTAGATGCGGAAAGTGAGACACGATCCGTCCGAGGCGATCTCCTGCGCCGCGGCGAGAAGATCTCGCTCCTCGCGCAACTCGGGCCTGTGTGGATCCAGGCTCACCCCGTATCGGAAGTGTGGATCCCCGTCCAGTGCCCCCTGCACACGCACGAGATGTTCACGGATCTCGGCGGGAGTAAGTACCGAGGTCTCGGAATCGTTGTCACGCAACGTGATATCTCGCTGCAGGATCTTCGCGACGTCAGCGACGGCGTTCTTCAGACGCTCGCGGCCACCGTTGAGATAATAGTCCTGGACGTACCAGTGTTTGGCGATCATTGCTTCGCAATAGTTCAGGCCGTGCCACTCGATGATGCGTCCCGGGGCCTGACGCCACGCCCTGATGATCGCTTGCTCATCGATGGTCAGGGGCTTGTCGCGCTCCTCGGCCGAGATAGCCAATTTGGGGTTCTCGGCGAACATGTCGTCGATGACCGTGTCGGGCATCTTCTCGAACCAGGAGAGATTGTCGGTCGTCGGGTCCAACGGCATAACCAGATACCAGTCACCGAGCGGGAAGCCTCTGCGTACCAGCCCGATCATCAGGCGTCGGAACGACTTCTCGACCTGTCGTTTCTGGCTGTCATCGAGGTTAAGCGCGAACTTCTTGATCTGGTAGACATCCCACACCGTGGAGCCGCCGACGTCACGGGGCACAATCACGTCGATGCCGTAATCGCCTTGTGAGGGCCTGATCCGCCACGCTCGCTGGTGTTCGTTGTAGAGCAGGTTCGCGACAACGGCCTCGACGTCTTCGCCCGAAAGCGCTGCCCACGGCACGCGTGCCATCGGTCTCCTCATCTTGTTCCGCAACCCGGATCGTGCTCGCCGCCCATGATTGTCGCACCAAGCAGGCAAGCAACCACGGCAAATGCCGCGCTGTTTGATGGCGCAGCGATCCGCTCGCTGCAGACCGTGTCCGGGCTGGACGAGCTGGAGCGGGCCCGCCGGGTGTGGGTGCGGATCACCCAGTCTCGCACCGGAACATTGCGGCGCACTGGCTGGCGTCACCACGTCGACCCGAATGGGTCCGGAGTGTCCATGCCGGGCTATCTGGCGGCCTACGTGGAGCGGATGCTGCCCGCCGCGGAGCGTCTAGCCGCAGTATCGCTGGAATCGCGTCCGGCGCTGGATCTGATCGCCACTTACGGCCGCCATCGTTCCGCGCTGCTGTATATGGACCCGCCGTATCTCGGCACTACCCGAGACCGCAACTACCGCCACGAGATGGGCGCAGCATCGGAGCATCGGGAACTGGCGGCCGCGCTGCACGCCTGCCAGGCCACCGCGGTGCTGTCCGGGTATGCCAGCGACCTGTATGACCGCGAGCTCTACCCGCACTGGTACCGCTACGAGATGGCAGCCTTCACCACCCAGGGCGGGGCCCGCCACGAACGGACCGAGGTCCTATGGTCCAACCACCCACTCAACACTCCTGACGCCGGCATGCTGCCACTGACGGAGTTCCGTAACAGCGACACCCCGGCTGGGCGCGGCTGTTACGAAACTCGGTGCGCGGCACCGAAATGCACGAAGGTCCTCACCCGAGCCTCGACCGGACGGCCCGGGCGCTACTGCTCCACCGCGTGCCGTATGCACGCCAGCCGCAAACGTGCAGGCCGATCCGGCGACCTGTCTACATCCTGACCCAGAACCCAATTTTCCACGATCAAAACGGCTGTGCCCGTGGAAAATTGATGCACTCGGTGCGACGGTGACAGCGCAGCAAGTACGGCAGGATGGGCGGGTGTGCAGGAGCTTCAGGATCTCGGAATCAATCTTCTGGCCGCCGGCATCGCGTTCGGCGTAGGGCTGTCGAGCAATCAGGCTCGCAACCGATGGCGAACGCGAAGCACCCGAGCTTTCTGGAAGCCGTACGCGAACGGCGAGTTCCGAGTGATCACCCCGATCCACCAGGTCGGTGAAGACCAGACGATCGAAAGAACCGAATGGGTGGGCCTCGGCGACGTCGTCGCTCTCGTCACATTGCAGGATGCGGTGAGCACACTGGGTATAGACAAACTTGTTGTGCGGCCGTCGAACAGGCTGAACGACGACGACTGGCGCAGCAACCTGATTCTGATCGGCGGTCCCGGGACTAACGCTGTGACCGCGGACGCCTTGGCGCGCCTCAATCTCAATGTGGGGTTCGGCAGTCTCGCGCAGCCCTCGAGGGAGCGTTCGGCTGTGTATGACCGGCAGTCGGGTCAAACGTGGTCCAGGGTGCGCACTCCCGACGGCAAGAAGACCCGCACCGACCACGGCTTCGTGGTTCGTGCCATCAGCCCGTTCAATGCACGGAGAACTATCTTGATCCTCGCTGGTGGAACAGCATTCGGTACCGCAGGAGCGGCCAAGCTGTGCCAGAAAGCCGAGTTCCTCGATCATCCGGCGGTGCGGTCTGGAGGCCCATTCGAAGCCGTGTTCTCCGTGGATGTTGCCGGCGGTGCCCCGCGAGAGGTTGAGGCGGTGCTTGTTCGGACGCTGGCCCAGCCGTAACCAGCCGTGCTCGTTAGCCGCTGCTGTCCGATCCTCGACTGACGCCTCGGAGCCGTCGCGGTTTCGAAATCGCGTAGCCGCGGTGCCTACGACACGTTCGTGTGGTGCATATGCGTCGGGATGGTCGCAGATCTATGTCCAGTAGCACATCGCGACGCCGACAGAGTTGATGAGAATGCCCGCGATTGCCCATCTGAGATCGAGCGCGGTGACCTTGTCCAGTGCATCCCCGAACGCCTTCATGTCCGCCTGCGCCTCTGCCCTGGCCTGATTCGCCACAGACTCGGCGTGCTCACGTGCAAGCGCCATCTCGTGCTTGTGCATCGAGAGCTGCTGCTCGATGGCTGCAAACCTCGTCTGCCATTTTCGTTGCTGCTCAGCGAGTTGCGCGATCTGCAACTCGATCGACGTGTTGGCCTTGATCTGGAATGCAACTTCGGCGGCGGCTGTCAGGGTGCCCGTCATGGCCAACGCTGCTGGTGCTCACGGTTGTGGTGGGGGAATGTCATGGTCGGCACAGCGCACAGGCCGATTGACCTTGTAAGTGACCGTTGGCGGGGAGCTTGGGAGTCGATGCATACTCCACGTGCGGGATCCGACATCACCCGCAACAATCTCGCCCACTGGCGGCGTCGAACACCGGAAAGCACATGATCGACCACTGCGGACCAGGCCCTTTCTGCTGCCAATCTTGTGCTAACTCCGACGAGAATCCCCCCGATAACCGCTACTTTCCTAGTTTTCGCGGTACTCGATCGCGCCGACGAGAACAGGCCGTACCTAGTGCACCATCGTGTGATCGCGGTCGGCCAGATTGCTGAAGGGGCTTGTCGCCGTGGCAGTCGATAACCGTCCGCTCGTACACATTCCGTGGACCGTGGCCGAACGATGCGCTGGCAACCGATCTCACCACTACTGATGACCCGCCTTGTCACACACGCCGACCATCGACGCGGCAAACCCGCCACCACCCGGGTCCTGCGGTATCGCGATGGACGCCCCCTCGGACAAGGCCGATACGACTACCTACGCAAGCGAATCCACGCACACCTGCCATGGGCAGCGCGGATGCAGGTCACCCCACACTGGATACGACACACCACACTCACCTACGTCGAACGAGAATTCGGGCTAGCTGTCGCCCACGCCTACGCCGGACACACCGACAACACCGCCTACCAGGGATCGACACCGATCTACACCAAAGCCGGCATTATCGAAGTCGCCCACGCACTTTCGGCGCTGACCGGGCAACCACACCCACTCGCCCAATCCCCCTACCATCCACTCTCGCCATGGGAGCAGCGGTGGCGGTAATGACCGTTGACATACAGTCGAAATTCGCTTTAGATTCGCTTCATGGGTCACAGAGTTCGGCAACCACACCGCAGCGATGCGCACCGTTACTGCTGATCCGCGCGCAGGCCTAGCGATGCCGCGCCATCCTGCCGCCAGCCAAGTGTGCTGCTGGACAGCCCATCCCGCCGGCAACTCAACGATGCATTCGCTTCCAGGTCTTACCAAGACAACACCCACCGCGCAAACCCATTGCACCACAGCCGCAATCGACGATCCAGGGCCACCTGCCGGACCGTTCGACACCCGAGCTCCCGGAATGCATGACTACGAAACGAATCTCACTCAAGGCCGTGAGCTCGTCGTGGAGGCGCTTTCGATGCCGGTGGCGGTAATCTCTAAAGCTATGAACACGCAAATGTCGCGAGTTCGCCCCAATCCGGTCGCTAGAAGACCGAGATCTATCGTTTTTGCCGCGGATTCGCACCAGTAAAGCCGGTAGATCAGCGCGTTCAGTGGGTGCCTGCGACCTTCCAGCTCCATCGGAAGGTGCGTCCCACATACTTCGCCCCGCTGGCGGTGTTCTCCACGCTCCGGGCCGTGAACTTCCCGCCCGCGTGCCACGCGCCCTCGAGCCGCACCTCGCTACCTTTCGACAGCCCGACGGGTCCGGTCGGAACAACGCTCACTTTCCAGATGCGTCCGTCCGGGTCCGCAACGGGGAACTCTTGTGCCTGCATCCGCTGCACCACGCCATTCCCCACTATTGCGCGCCGGACACCCTGACACATCGAATCGAAGGCTGAGCGTCCCGAGCCGTCGCCCGACAGTCCGAACTGTGCGAGCAGCGTCAGCACCCCTAACACCGGCACGACGGTGAGGAAGACGGGCTTGGACAGGATCCAGAGAAATAGCGCCGACACCGCGACGACGATGAGACGAGCGGGCCTCAGCGCTACGATGTCCACGGCCCGCGGTGCCTCGAAAACCGTCCCGATCAAGGGTGCGGATGTATGACTGTCGACGGCGGCGCTCGTATGCGGACTGCGGCTGGGCGGGCGCCCACAGTGCAGGCAACGTGATGCGCCGGCGGGATTGACGCACTGGCAGTCGGTCCACATGCAAGGGACCGCGCTGAGCACACATGCCTGGATCGCGCGGCTCAAGCGATCTTGGGCGGTCGGAGAATCCGCCCAGCGTTGACCGTTCGCGGCCATATGGTTGGCGATCGCACCTTCCTTCATCCCTTGGGGCTTAAGAGCCCCTTCGGCGATCGCCTTGCGGCGGCACGCGCCGTAGAGCTCGTTGAGATTGTTCTCATCCATGACGGTCCCGTCTGCGATCACTCGTGACACGTCCCCGCCCACAATCTTCGGCAAAAAGCTGTGTTCAACTACCGCCATCTTCAGACTCGACTGTCCGGTGTGCTTTGGCAAGGCATTCACCGGTGCCAGGGGCATCAGTCTGGGTAGCCTGAATCATTACGCATTTCAGGAGCACGATCACTCGGCGCGGACAGGCACATGAGGGTCGATTACTATTGGCTCGACGACGACATGCTCGCATGGGTCGGCGCCCACCATCGACCCCTTCGGGGGACAGCTGTGCAACACGGTGTGGCCGGGTAGATATCCCGAAGGCCCCGCAAGCCCCGAGCGATGAATACCGCAGATCGGCAGTCGTACTCGCCATGCTTTCCCGCAGCATGAGAGTGCCGGACATCGAGCAGCTCATCGACCAGATCGACGAGGCACTCAAACGGTCCGGTCGATCATTTTATTGCCGCGTGTGGAATCTCAGCTGATCTACGTGGCGACGCTATTTCCGCAGATGCCGCCGCCACTGCGGCGGCTATGATGTCACACCCCGGCGACGACCGCTGGATCGGTCCCTACTACGAATACCAGCGAACCAAACAGCCGGGCGCGCTCGACGCCGCGATTGATCTGCTGCGCGACGCCATGCTCACCGCCCCCCATAGGCCAGCGAGCCACGTATGAGGGGGTCCTCGCGACGATGCCGAATAACAGACATGACCAGACGAGACTGCTTGCCGACCTGGATGAGGCCATCGACCTCCTCTACTTGCACCGCTGCCGCTGCTCCCGCCGGTCATCCCCACCGCGCCTCTACTTCAGCAAGCTCGGTGCAGCACTGTCGAGCGGAACAACGCGCTCGGGGACCAGCTCGATCTAGACGAGGCTATCGAGGCGTTTCGCGATGCCGTTGATGACGCCACTCCCGAAGACAATCCCGACCGTGCCCATAGACTGTTGGACCTCGGTGTCGCCCTGCGAGCCCGGTACGCCGCAAGCGGAGCAGGCGGACCTGGAGGCAGCTATCGAGGCGCATTTCCGGGTCATCGGTATGTCCGCACCGAATCCTGCGCTCGTTGCGACTTCTACTCCCTCAAGGACTCCAGCAAGGGCCAGCTACTGGAGGTCATGGAGAACCTGCAATGCATGCCCGCCAACGTCCCGCTCTCCGAAGACGAGCGCGCCGCGGTCGATGAAGGAAAAGCCGCGCTCGACCAGCTCCTCGAGCGGCTGGTCGACGTCCCCACACTCGCCGGAGCGACACCCCGCCAGGTTGGAGCTCCGGCGCCCCCACGCTGTTGCTCATCGTCTCCGTCAACCAGGGCAAATAGGGGCCAACTTTACAAATCAGATTCCACAGAAAGACAAATCTGATCAGAAGGCAAATGTACGGCAGCTCCGGGTTCCAACTCCTACCTGGAGAAGTTTCGGTTTTGCTCGCCCGAACATCTGGCTTGATCATCTTAAAGTTACGTGGAACCTGGCCCGGTCGGTGATCATGCCTCCTCGGGTGACCGCCGACTTGGAAGTCAGGCTTGGGCACGATGGCGCTGATGCAGGAGTGTCCGGTGTTGGGTCGGCACGAGCAGGCTGCGGTGTGACTGGGCATCAGGGTTGATATCGGGAGGGCACCGGGCACGATCGATGCGCACGGGCGCGCGGGCTGGCGGAGTATCTGCTGCTGTGTGAGCGGGAGGTGGATCCGGGTGACCCGCACTCGCGCCTACGTCGCAGTCTTCGTGCGGGAGCGCCTATTGGATGCTCCGCAAGAACAGCGAGGCATCAGAACCCACCGCCGTCTCGCTGTTCCACCGACACCAGGTCGGCGCGGCAGTATCCCACCAGTAGTTATTCCGATCCGGTCGGATCTTGTTGCGTTGTCTGCGTGCTGTCGGCTGCCGGGCTGCTGTCGTGTGCCGAGGCCGAGGCACGTCCGTGCGGTGGTGCGTCGGGTTCAGTCGGGCCCTTCCTCGGCCGGTGGCCGCGTGTGTCGTCCGGTTCGCCGGCTGTTGCCTTGTTGAACCACTCTTGTAGGGGCCCGGTCGGCTTCTCATTCGCCATGGGTCTGCTCCTGTTCATTGGGGCAAGCGGATTGTGGGTTCTCAATGGTGGGGGTGGTGTGGACGAATTCGAGGATTTCGACATCGTCCATGCGTAGATAGAGTCCCGCAGACTGCTGGACACGTGGCCCGAAACGTCCGTCATCGGTCATCTCGCGCGCCGCTTCCAAAAACAGGTCGGCGGGATTGGGGTACGCCGAGGCGTGCGAGTTGTTTCCGTACCAGCCACCCACCCAGTCGCCACTTTTTAGCCTGGCTCGCACGAAACAGGCTGAGCGAGTGCGGAATGCGCTGTCCCAGGCGGTGGGGACGGGATGGAATCGGGAAGGGCTTCGACGACGTTCGACTGCGCTTACCAACCAAGCGGCTGCTGCGGGTATGGCGACGAGTAGGGCTAGGCCAACTGTGGTGATCTGGCGGGGGTGTGTGGAAACCGTTGTGAACCATGCCCCATGAGTGGGCACGATCAGGTTCACGATTTCTGGACCCGCGATTATCAGGTAGATGCTGTTCAGGATGATGCTCGCGGCGATTGCCCGCAGTACCCGCTCGCCAAGATCCTTCTCGCCTGGGACCTGCCCACGTAGGCGCTCTCGAATGAACTGGTAACTGATCCCCGGGAGCACGAACAGCACCAACAGCACTATCTGCTGTGCTGCCGAAGGTGCCTGTGCCATCGTTCTCAACTTCCCGCGCCGCGGCCCGGCCGCACGGCGCTTTCACGTTGACGGATTGTCCTGTTGTCCAGGCGATCACGGGCCGATATGAACATAGGGTGCCCAGTACAGTGCGGACCGGTGCGTACGAACCTGGCGGGTCGTTTCGTGCAGCGCGCGGGCGGCGTCGGCGGGGTCGAGTCGGATCTGTCCGTGATTGTCGCTCTGCCTTATCCGGTGGTAGAACTCCGTGGCCACCGGGACGGCGAGGGAACTGTAGATCACCCAGGAGGTGGCAACGACGTGGGTGAACCCGGCGATCTGTAGCGCACCTGCGATGTGGATCGCTTCGTCTGGGACATTAGTTGCGCCGACGGCGGTCTGACACGCGGATAGAAAAGCCAGCCGCGCATCGTTCAGGCGCAGTCCCGCCAGATCGGAGACAGTGGTTGGGCCGACGTCGAGGTGGTCGTAGGTGTAGAGAGCGCCGCTGTGTGTATCGGCGGTGTCCTGCATGCCATGGCCGGCGAAGTGCAGGAAAGCGTGCTGCGGAAGGTAGGTCAGCAGGGCGGCGCGCGTGCCGCGCTTGTGGGTGTTGCGGTCGTAGCTCGGCAGTATTGTCGTTTCGCCTGGAAACAGATCCTTGACGGCGCGGACCTCGTGCTCAGTTGCGGGCAGGTCGAGCAAGTCAGGGGTCGTAGGCAGGGCGAACGCGAGCATTTTGCCAGGTCGTTGGGGCGGCTTGGCTGCTCGGTCGCGGGCATCGATGAGGGCGCGAAGTGTCGGTGTATATGACGATACGACGCAATCCATCACACTCGCGGACGGTCCCGGACGACCATCGCGGCCTGCCGCATGCAACGGCAGAAATGCGGCGAGGCCGACCGGGCACCACCACAATCGAGGCAGTACTGATGCCCGATCGGTACTGGTCAAGCCCAATGCGTTCAGGACCGGTTCGGCGATGGTGTCCCAGATCCAACCCTGGGTGTCGTCGAGCAGACATTCCGCGTTCTGCTGTCCCTCAGCGTCGTGGCCGTCATTGTGGGCGAGGGCTTCTGATAATGCATCTATCCGTCGAGCAGCGTCGATACCTGTCACCTGATCCAGCGGACACACCATCAGATCTTCCGGGGTCACGATCAGGGCATGAGATTCGCGTCGGCCGATATTGATGATCACAACCGGACCGTGCGCGGCGCACTGCTGCAGCTCGGCAAAAGATTTGATCTGCATGAAGTTTCGCAAACCCGGCAGCTGACGCACGCGGGTGAGGAGTTCGTCCCACTCGCGAGCAAGTCGAGCTCGACGATCCGCGTGTGCGGAGGCCGCCAGCACGAAGTGTTGTGCGGTCCCGGGACGGGTGCGGTGGCCGTCTCCGGCCCGCAGCGGGGCGGGGACAGTAGCGGCACCATCCAGATGATCCAGCTCCGCCATGATGGCATCCATCCGGTCCGCCAGTGCGGGGGCATGTTTCGACAGCAGCGCACGGTCTGTTCGGGCGTCCACGGCATGGGCGATCAGTACGCCACGCGCCTGTTCGAGAAGCTCAACTGCCCGCCGCGGCTGTCCGATCCTTAGTTGCGCAGTGGCGGCTTCAGACGCCAGGTGCGCAACCTGACTGAGAGTATGAACCCGATCGCCGCGGTGGATGCCATGCCAGGTCGCCGCCGCGAGCAGTTCCACTGCCGTTTCGTATCCAAGGGCGGCCTCGGGCAAGTCGGCGACCTCCGCGGCTACTTCGCCCCATCCCT
Source organism: Nocardia vinacea (assembly GCF_035920345.1). Lineage (NCBI taxonomy): Bacteria > Bacillati > Actinomycetota > Actinomycetes > Mycobacteriales > Nocardiaceae > Nocardia > Nocardia vinacea. The sequence continues at coordinate 10,113,093 of NZ_CP109149.1, read as the reverse complement.
GTGCGGCTTGCACCCGTTTCAACGGAGGCACCACCTCGGACTGGGCGGCGGTCCGGAATGCCTGCACAGCCTCCCAGGCCGTAACCCTGCTGCCGGACTGTCGCATTGCGAGAAGCAGGACAAGACCGAGGTTCAGTGAGGCAACGGCGTAGAACGGGCGATCAACGGGTATCAGCGCCAGAGCCTCCCGTGCGGTCTCGATCGCTTCCTCGAGATCTGTGGAGTCGGAGGAGTGATGGAATCGGGTCCGCAGGGCCAAGCCGAGATTGGACAGATACTCTCCCCGAAGCGGATGACCGGCCGGGGTCGCGGCAACGACGGCGCGGGCCGCTGCGATTGCGTCATCCAGATCAGCAGGCACTGCAGTTTGAGCGAACCGATGCCTCAGTGCCAGGCCAAGATTGGATAGATAGGCTATATAGGTCGGGTGATGGTTGGGTGTCCCGGCTACCAGAGCCCGACCGATCTCGATTGCCTCATCGATGTCGGACAGCGCTGCGGTCCGCTCGAATAGGTCCTGCAATGCCAGCCCGAGGCCTGACAGGAAGGTCGTCCGGTTCGGGTGGTTCTTGGGCACCGAGGCGACCGCAGCTCTAGCGGCCAGGACTGCTTCGTCGATGTCAGAGCGAATTTCGGTGTGCCCGTACCGGACTCGCAGTGCGCTGGCGAGGTTGGTGAGGAGTATCGCGCCGCTGGGGTCACACCCCGCCGGTGCGTAGGCTGCCCCGGCCCGGCCGATCGCGATGGCCTCATCTAAATCGCCTGGCACACCGGCGTGTTCGAACCGGCGCAGCAACGCACCGCAGAGGTTGGACTTGATGCTTCGGGACGACCATGGATCATCGGCCGCGGCGTTCATGGCCGTCCGCTCGAGATCGATGGCCTCGTTCAGATCCGCCGCCCGGCCACAGACTTCGAACCGGGATACCAGGGCGCCAGCAAGATTACCGAGGCATTCGGCGACACTGTGGTCGCCCGCAGGCATCGCGGCCACGGCATCGCGTCCGATAGCGATGGCGGTGTCCAGGTCGTGCACCGCTCCTGTGCGCTCGAACCTGGCATCCCAGCACATGCACAGCCCGGACAGACCCAAGCCCCGTGTGCGAGCGTCCTCAGGCGCTGCATCCACCGCCGCGCCCAAGATCTCGATAGCCGCGTCGCTGTCGGCCAATAACGAACTCTGAGTGAATCGGTTCTGCAGTGCGTTGCCCAAGATCATCAGTCGACCGGCGCGATCGGGGTCGTTGACCGACGTCGCATTCACCGCGGCCTGAGCCAGTCGGATCGCTTGCGCCGCATCCGCTGGTGTCTGCGTGTAGTAGAACCTCTCCAGCAGGGCGACACTGAGATTCGTCCGGTACGCCGCCATGCGAGGCAGGCCGATCGGCGTAACATCGACGATCGGCCGAGCCATCAGGATCATCTCCTCGAGGAGGTCGAGGCGTCCGGTCGCGTGGAACGAGCCGTAGAGCACTGCGACTTCCCCGTTCCATACTTCCGCCGCGGTCGGTGCGGGCGCACCATCCGCGCGAATCTTCGCGACCATGGAGTGCATCGGCTCGGGGATACCGTCCGGCAGAAGCGAATCGATAACCAGGTAAAGCAGATTGCTCAAACCCTCGTCGTTCTCGGCCGGTGCTACACAATCGCGGGCACCGTGAAAGTCGGCCAGCACATTCGCGGCCTCGACGTCCACCTCGGGATTTCCGTTGCCCCATGGCACAAGTGGGACGGCACTCCGCAGCAGCCGGGCAGCGACCAACACTGCGTCGGGATCGAGCAGCGCGGCGTGCTCACCCGTGCAGACGGACAGCCGTATGCGGCGAAAGAGCTCCAACAGCAACTCTGCCCTGTCCGAACTACCGGAACTGTGCGTTGGCCTCAATGCGCGATCCGGCATTGGAATCCCATTACCTTTTGCGGCGGATCGCCGACGATCTTCATTCTGGGCTGCCTTCATCACAATTCGGCGAGGGCGGCAATTGCGTCTTGGTTGCCGAGGTCGGCGGCGCGGGTCATCCAGCGTCGCGCGCTGGCGAGATCTCCGGCTTCCTGCGACCACAAACCCATGATCGTCATCGCGGTCGTGTTCCCCAACATCGCCGCACGTTCGATCCACTGCAGAATCGTGACTTCTGCGGGGGGCTCCTCCTCCATAAGGAGCATGCCGTACTGACACATAGCGTCCGCATCGCCGAGTTCGGCGGCCTTCAGGTACCACTGACGCGCTTGGCTGAGATCGCCGTCAGCCTGGAACAAGTAGCCCACCATGGTCATGGCGGCTGGGTGGTCCAGTTCGGCAGCGTGGAAAAACCAGCGCCGCGCTTCGGCGAGGTTCTCATTCCAGAGTGAGCGGCCCAGATTTGTCATCGCATCTGTGTTGCCGAGTTCGGCGGCTTGCGCGAACCAGCCCCGCGCGGCAGCGGGATCTTCGTCGTTGAGTAAGTCCCCAAGGTTGTTCATGGCGGCCGTATTGCCCAGTTCGGCAGCTGGCATAAACCAGCGCCGTGCTTCGGCGATGTCCCCATTGTCTCTCGACAAGATGGCCAGGTTATTCATGGCCTCTGCGTTGCCGAGGTCGGCGGCCTTGCGATACCAGCGCCGTGCTTCGGCGGGATCCCCCTGCTCTTCCATCACGACGCCGAGGTTGTACATGGCATGCGAGTGGCCGAATTCCGCGGCCGCGAGCAACCAGTGCCTTGCCTCAGCGAGATTCCCCCCGTCCCGCAGCATGACGCCGAGATTTGTCATGGCGTCCCTGTTGCCGAGTTCGGCGGATTTGAGGTACCACTGTCGTGCTTGGGCCGGATCTTTGCCGTCCAGCAGGACGCCCAGGCTCTTCATGGCCTCCGGGTTGCCGAGTTCGGCGGCCTTGAGGTACCACTGTCGTGCTTGGGCCGGATCCCCCTCGTCCATCGCCAAGACACCCAGGTTGTGAATGGACCGCGAGTTGCCGAGTTCGGCGGCCTTGCGGAACCACCGCCGTGCTTCGGCAGTATCCCCCGCGTCTCTCGACACGACGCCCAGGTTGTTCATAGCGTCAGTGTTGCCTAGTTCGGCAGCTTTGAGGTACCAACGGCGTGCTTCGGCGATATCCTCCTCGCCCGCCGCCAAGACCCCCAGGTGATACATACCCAGCGAATCGCCGAGCTCGGCGGCTTTGGCAAAACGCCAGCATGCGCCAGCGGGGTCTTTCTGAGCCAGCTCGATCCCTCTGGCGTTAAGTGCTGCTGGATCCAATCCCTTGGGCATCCGAACCTCTTTTGACGATCCCCTGTAGCGGCGTTGTCACCTTATTCAGCTGCCTGCACCTTTAAGTACACACCTGATCCGAGCGTTTGGACAGTGCCAACTGGTGCAAAATAGCTACGTGTGGCCACCTTTACGCGGTGGTGATGTGGCCTAAAGGGCAACTGTCCAGCAATATATTTGAAATGCGCCAGATTCATGCACCTGGTGGCATGGTTCTTACTGGCAGGTCTGCCGAAATGGAGCGAGCCTTGCTTAGCTGATGATTAGCTGCATGTGGTTTTGCGCAGATCCGACCGACTGCGCAGTGAGGGCCATCCTGCGAGCGGGGCGATAGGTGGAGGCTCGCGAACCGCGGCCAGGCCGGGATCTGTCTCAGCGCTACGCTGCCACTCCGATTGGGGGATGGTCATCGGGCCGGACACGCCGACCGCAGCGCGGGTGATCACCGCGCACGGCGCACGCCACGGGATCCGAAGCTTCCCCGCTACGGGAGGAGATCGTCGACGACCTCTACGAACACATCGGGAGTGTCAGTCGAGGGCTTCAGCAGCTCGTAGCCGACAACGAAGCCGCGGGGGTCGTCGAGGTCGCGCGGGTGCTCGGCGTCGAACCTGGCGTACACCATTCCGACGCCACAGTGTCACCGCTATCGACCCCACCACCGGGCGGCGGCTGCCCGGCGGCGATCCTGGATCGCCGAACGGCTTTTCCGGCCACGCCAAATTCGTCATCGGGATCACGACTGAACCTCCGTGCCGAGTTGGCTGCTCACCACATCCGGCACCGGTTCAACCGGGCGAGGGTAGCCGGAGCCAGTGTCGATGTGACCGCTGCTGCAGCTGTCGCAGTAATGGATTTCCAGCGATATCCACGACGGGACGGTGCTCTCCGACAACTCGTAGATGGTGACGCCGTAGGGGCGGCTGCACGACTCGCATTCAAGATCGGAGTCGATCTCGGTCCCGGTCAACTTCGCGCTATGCCCGCCGTCGACGTTGGTCACTTCGAAAGCCCGGACGCACTGACCAGACCTCAACGGTCGCGGCAACCGTCTCGGTGTCCACAGATCCGGTCGCAGTAGAGCCTTGGTCATGCGCACGACCAGTCCGCTGTGCCCGCCTGGGCAGCAATGGATTTCCAGAGTCAGCCACCAAGGAACAGCAGGCGCTGTCACCAGATAGACCGTCACCGTGTGGAAGTCGGCCTCGTAATCGCCTGGGCACTGTTGGCATGGACGATACGTGTCCGCTGCGACTGCGGTCAGATGTTGGCGCGGATGCCCGTAGGAGTTCATGACGAACATGCGGCCAGCGTGTTCACTCGGGCTCGGCCGAGTGAGCCTTGTCAACTTCATTCGGAGACCTTTCGAGGTTTCCTCGTGTTCGGCCCACACCACGGAACAGATAGTCACGCACGCGAGTTACTTGCAGCTGCATCTGCGGTTCCTCATGCACAGACAGCCTCCGATCCCCTGCCCGCGCGTGCCGCCAGCGACCCGGCCCACGCCACCAAGCAGTCCTGAAACCGCCCGGTGTTCGGCGCTACGGTGACCGCGTGACCCGCGCCGGGCAATATATAGGTCAGTAGCTGGGCTGCTGGCGCGAAATAGCGCCGCTCCGCATCGGCCAGGCTCGCACTCGACGAACACACCGCCCGTGCGCACAGCTGGTCCAACTCGCCGTTGACGATCAGCACAGGTGCGTCGATGTTGCTGGTCAGGGGCGCGATGGTGCTCATCAGCCCGTCTACCATTTCCGCCGGGCTGAAGGTGTCGGCGACCTCGGCGTCATCGACAGTGAGTGCGACGGGATCAGTGTTCGGGCCCACGAAACTGGCTGCCCGGCTGCCTTGGCGCGTGCTGAGATAACCCGGGTCCAGGCCGCGGTCGGCGAATCGTGGATCGGTGGCGGCGGGGATGAAACCACCCACGGCCTTCAGCGTCTCCATGGGCGACACGGAATGTGAAAACCCTTGCAGCAGGACGCCATCGACGTCGTGGTAGGTCGCGGCCGACATGGCTGCGACTCCGGCTCCCAGCGACACCCCACCGAGGATGATCGTCTGGAATTCGGGATGCCCATTGATACCGGTCCGCAGCGCGGTGACGATTTCGTGCACGCCTTGGGCTTGGACGGTGGCCGTTACCGCCGCGCTGGGCGGTCGTGTGCTGGTGCCGGTTCCGAGTAGGTCGAGGGTGAGAGTCGCGTAGCCCGCGGTGGTGAGCGCGCGTCGCGCGCTGTATGTCTGCGGCTGTATCGGCCAATCCCAATAGCGGGCGTTGGTTGCCGCACCGGACAGCAGTACCACGATAGTGCCCGTCGGCTGCTCGGGACGGCACAGTGTGCCGCCCATCGCGCCCAACGGCACCGGCCATGAAGTGGCTTCACAGCGCGCGGACTCCGAGCCTGGTTGATCGGCGTGGGCTGCACCGGGTGCTGAACACAACAGCGCGATGACGGCTCCCACCATCGCAATAGCCCTGGTTCTGGCAAGGGATTTCGCTGTAGCGCTGATCATTGCCGATGCCCGCCCTCGTCGAGGAGAGCTTCGACACGACCGGTCGGCGCCCATCCCCAGTACGCGGCGAGAATCACAACGGCCCACCAGAGACCCACAACGTTGTCCTTCACCGGCCAGCGGCGATTGCCGTACCGGTGTGATTTTCGAGCTGCGACAGGCGGTTCGGTCAGCCATGGTGGCAGTGCTGCCTGACCTGGTGGAGACATTGTCAACTTCATTCGCAGGCTTAACCTTTCGAGCTCTCGGTGGCATCGCTGGATCGGTCACGGTGTGTGTGGTTGCTAGGGAAGGTTTCATCGCGCCAGCCGGTGAGCGTCTTGTACGGCTCGGTGTAGTCGCTGGCGAACAGCGGCGCGCCGGGCAGGTCGGGGATGTCGAAGGCGGCCAGCAGCTGCGGAAAGTGGTCGAGGAGCACGCGGTGGTGGCCGATGAGTTCGGCGGCGATCGTCATCGGGGGCCGGTATTCATCGCCGATTCTGACCGGGTGGTCGATGTACCAGCCGCGGCGCGCGTGGATGCGTTCGAGCGCGTACGCCGCGCCTACCGTCGCGAGCAGATCGCTGGCGAATGGATCGCGGACATTGGACGCTGCGATCAGCGGGGCGGTTGCCAGAGCCCGTTCAGCGGTTGCGGTGGCCAGTTCGATGGCAGCGCCGTCCGGGCCCAGCACCGGTCCGGCGACTGTGAAGTCGCCACACCGCAGACCGTCGGCGATTATCCGTTCGCGCTCAGCGAGCAATTCGACAGTCCACGGCAGCTCTAGTGGTGTGTCCGGCAGTTGCAGCGGCGGGCGGTGCAGCAGCGCCCGCCCTGCCGTCTTTTGCAGAACCTGAGACTCGCCCTCGGCGATGCGCGCTCCCAAGACGTTGCCATCCCAGTCTCCCAGGTGGTTGATCAGCAGTGATCCGTGCGACGCGGTGCGTTCTCGACACATCCGCAGTCCCCGCTGCGCCGCGCGAGTCAGTGCCGGTTTCGCGAGCATCGACCACAGCGCGTTGTCTGCGTTGGCACCGTCGGCGGCTGTGCGCATGTCGCGAAGGTGTCGCCCAAGGATGGTTGCGGCATAGAGGGAAACCAGCCCGGTAACCAGGTTGGCCTGGACCGCATCGCGGTCGGCCATCCGGGTGCCCGACCCGCGCTGTCTGGCGAAGTTCGCCAAACCTGTCAGGGCGGCGCGAGCGCTGGCCACAGAAGCATTCGCCAGGTCGAGCCGCCCGCCCCCCAACCCGGCCACCGCGCGGCGGAACCGCTCACCCACCGGCAGGTCGCACTCGAACCTGCCGTTGGCATCGATGCGGGCCCAGTCCCCGCCCAGCAGCGCCTGCCTCGGCACCCAGCAGTCACGGAACCGGATGACTGCATGGTCCATCGGCGCGAAGGCCTTATCGGGTAGCAACTCCACCTCTACACCAGCAGCCAGGCCTGTGCTGCTACGCAATTTCAGCAGAAACGCGAACACGCCCTGGTCGCAGCCGTCGATGATCAACCGGGCGGTGACCACTACGACCTTGGGTGCATCAGAACCGACGTTGGGCATGAATTTCGCGGCGCGAATGTCTGGTGTCGACAACAGGAATCCACCGCTCACGAGATCCCATGTCGCTGTGGTCCGATGGTCGGCCGCTGCGTTGGTGCCACCGAGCTCGGTCAACATCAACGCCCCCAGCGCCGCGCCGGTGTCGAGTTCGGCGAGGCATTCCTGTTGATAGTCCGCGCCGGACCCCAGCGACAGAATCGCCCCCATCGCCAGGTCGAAATGCCCGGTCAACACCGGCAGGAGCCTGGGCGCGCTGACTGCGACCTCCTCGCAGAGGATGCCCCGCAGCTCGACGTCAGTGGCGATCGCTGTCCCGGCCCCACCGAGCGCGGCGATCACCGATCGCAAAAGATCCGGGGCAAGCCCAGCCTGTTCGGAGTACGTCAGGCCCGACCGGGGCAGATCCCCAAGCGCGGTCACGGTGTCGCGAACCCGGGCCCGCAGCGCGGCGTCCGGGCCGAGCAGCGCGGTCCGCAAGGCATCGACAGGTTCGCTGTCGATGTGGGCGCGGGTGGTGGTGAGATCGATGGTCATGCTGGTGCTCGCCTTCTCGCCAGGCGACCGCCTTCGGCTGTAGCCGCGGCGTGTCGCCGAATGATGTTGGGTTGCGATGCCTTTCGTATGTGTTCGGATCCGGGGTGCACCTGTAGGCCGAAACGTTGTGCGGCCAGGTCTGTGTGATCAGGGCAAGAGACCGACGGCGTGGAGGGCTGAGGCCCCGTCGCGACCGACTGCGCGATGGCGGGTGATGGCGCCGAGGACGGCGAAAGCCTCTTCCGGACGCCAGGATTCGCACACCCTGGCCAGTACGTCCCAATCGGCGCGCCACCGTTCGTTGTGGTGGGCCACCGTGGCGCCGGTGCGGACCCTGGTCGCCATGGCGGCACCTGGGTGGGGCCACCACCGGTGGTCGAACTGCGCGACGGGTGTGTCGATGACGTCACACAGCGTCAGCGTCATCACCACCGCCTGCTCCGGATTCCACGCCCGGCGCGCGGCGGCCAACTGTTGGGCGAAGAACTCCAGATAGAAGTGTGGGTTGTCATCGAGAGCCTGCAGCTGCAGCTGGGTCAGGGTTCGGTTGCCGCGGTGCTGGTTGATGAACGGGCGCCAGTAGGTGTCGAGGAAACGGTGCGGGACCTGGTTGCCGTCGCGGTCGAGGGCTGGCGGGCGCAGTGCGTCGATCATGGTGGTCCTTTACAGAATGTGTTGGGGAGGCGAGGGCGGGAAGATGACCGGCAATGTGGACAGCGCGCGATGGAGCGGGCCGGGCCGCCACTCGAGTTCTTCGGCGGGGATGGCGAGTCGTATTTCTGGGAGGAAGTCGAGTAGTTGGTCGATAGCTGTCTCGGCCATCAGCTCAGCCACGATGCGGGCCGGTTTCGGGCAAGCGTGTGGGCCCGCGCCGAAGGCCAGGTGTGAGTCGTTGCCGGTGTATTGGCCGGTGTTGACCTCGGGGCTGCTGTTGCACGCGGTCATGCTGGTGATCACCGGTTGATGCGCGGGCAACCACACCTTGCCGGCGAGGATGGGTTGCACCGGATAGGTGAGGCAGTAGCAGGCCATCGGCGGGTTGGTGAACAACACCTCGGCGAGCGCGGCACTCGTCGAGGGCGGCAGGCCACGGTTGAGGCCCGCGATGAATCGGAGGCGATCGGTCAGCATCAGCAGCAGGGTGTTGGCGATCCAGTTCTGCGGCACCTCGATCGCGGCCGAAATGATCGTCAGCAGTTGCTGGACCATCTCGTCATCGCTCAACTTGGCCGGATGCCGCACCAGCCGTGTGGTGACGTCGTCGCCGGGATTGGTGCGCTTGAGCCAGGTCAGTTGACGCAAGGCCGAGTCGAACAGTTCCTCGGCGTTGTCCTGTCCGTCGAACAACGCCGCGCTGGCAGCAACGAGCTGCTCCCCGAGTTCTGGTGTGCACCCGATGATCTGGGTGACCACCGCGAACACCACCGGCAGGCAGTATTGACTGAGCAGATCAGCCGAGCCCGACCGGCAGAACGTGTTGACTTGGGCGACCGCGGTGCGCTCCACCAAGGCGCGCAGCCCGTATTGATTGATTCCGGCAAGGGCGTCGTGGGTCGCACGACGGAAGCGCAAGTGTTCTTCGCCGTTGCTGCGCAACGCGTTCGGCCGCCACGCGAGCATCGACAGAATCGGCCACGTGCGGTCATGCAAGGTCTTCTGCCACTCACGAGGATCAGCGGAGAAGTGCTCGGGATCGGTGAGAATGTTGACCGCGGTGCGGTAGTCGATCACCAACGTCGCGGCCAGCCCGGGTGCTAGCTCCACAGGCACCAACGCCCCGTAGTTCTCGCGCATCTGCTTGTAGGCGCGGTGTGGGTCGGCCGCGAATTCGGCGGTGTAGATGCTGATTCGAGGCCCGAGTGCTTCGATCGGGGTCCCTTTGGCTTTGCCGGGCGCCGGGAGGGTGTGCTGCTGCACGAGGGTGGTCTCCTATGCGAGCGGAAGTTCAAGCGGCGGGCATGGGGAAAACGTGACCGGCAGCGCTGTGAGCGCGCGATGGAAGGGGCCCGGCAGCCACGCCAAACCGGCGCCGTCGGGAACCGCGAGTTGGATCTCGGTCAACGCGTCCAGCAGCAGAGTCAGAGACTTGGTCGCGATGACCGTCGCCAATGATCGAGCCGGGCAGGCGTGGATACCCGCGCCCCACGCGAGATGGGAGCGGTTACCGAGGTGGTCGTCGCTGTGCACGGCCGGATCGGTGTTGCACCCGGACACGCTGATCAGCACCGGTTGATGTGGGGGCAGCATCGTTGTGTCGAGGATCTGCATCTGCTGCGGAAACCGTGGGGACATGGTCGCCAACGGTGGATCGGTGAACAGCACTTCATCGATCGCGTCGGTGACCGACAGCGCTCCGTAAAGAAGACGACCGCCGAACTCGTCGTCGGTCAACATCAGCCTCAGGATGTTCGCGATGAGATTCCAGGTCGGCTGGCTGCCGGTGGCGTACAACATCGCCAGCTGATAGGTCGCCTTAGCGTCATTCAAGCCGTCGGGGGGCCCGATCAACCATGACGTCACATCGGCTGCCGGGTGCAGACGCTTGGCCATCACAGCATCGGCCATCGCCGTGATGAGTTGCTGGTTGCCTGCCTTGACCGTTTCGGAGTCGGTGGCCGCCCGTAACACCATGATCGCGTCGAGCGCGGCTTGACCGGTTTCTGGCGATAGCCCCAGCAGCCAATTCAGTGTCTGCCCGACGAGCGGGATAGCGAAATCATCGAGCAGATCGACATAGCCGTATTCGCAGAAACCGTTGATCAGCGCTGTCGTGATGTGCGCGACCGTGAAATCCAGGCCGTACTGGTCGACACGGTCGAGGGCGGCGCTGATGGCGCGCCGTAGGCGGGAGTGGTCTTCGCCGGAGCTGCGCAGTGCGTCGGGCCGCCACCCCAGCGTAGGTAGCGCCGGGCATTCGGGAGGTACTCGTTGCTGCCAGCCACGAGGATCGGCCGAATAACGCGGGTCGTTCAGAATGCGCAGTGCCTCACGGTAATCGGTCACCAGCGTGGCCGGAACCGCGGGCGCGATATCCACCGCCGCCACCGGCCCGTGCTTGCGCATCTTCCGGTACGCGGCGTGTGGGTCGGCTGCGAATTCCGCCCCGTAGATCGCGATCCGGGGCTCGGCAGTGTCGACAGGCGGTCCGTGGTCGGCAGCCGTAGTGATCGGCCATTCCGTCTGCTGCTGAGGCTCAGGTGGTGAGGCGGTCAAGGCGTCATACTCCAAACGTTGATCATGGGAACAAGCCGCGTCCTTGATGAACCCGTAGCGTTGCTTCGTCGCGGATCTCGTCATCGGAGCGTCCTGATGTTCGTGGGTGTGGGAATTCAATGGCGCTGGCCGAGGTGATTCAGACGACGAGTCCGACTACCGTGTAGCAAGACCATTCCTCGCTCAAATATGTTGTGGCGGTCGAGCTTCGACGCTGCATGTGGTTGACTTCCGCGATGGAAGATCGCCAACGGTGTGGCGGAACAATCCCTGGTTCGAGTTCAACGAGACCGCAGTCGCCCAGCAGCTCTGCGATCGCCGCACGGGTACGCGGAAAGACCTCGATGCCGTGCATGCCATAGATTTCGGCGGCGCGAACAGCGAGCTCAGCACCGCTGTCACAACCGAGGTGGCTGATCACCACATGCGACCCCGGCGACAGTGCCCCCACCAATGTCTCAACGACCACGCTGGGGTCGGCGATGAGTTCGAGCACAAACGACAGCGAAATCGCCACTGGCGCACCCAGATCCATCCTCGACTCGAGCTCTTTCAGGATCCTGCCGGTGTCGGTCAGATCAGCGCACACGATGTCGGCACCGGCGATCTTGGACAACATCGCCTGCTGGTGGACCACGACGACCGGGTCGCTGTCGACATACAGGGTGTACGAGTCAGGCGCCACAGCGGTAACGACCTCGTGCACATTCGGTGAGCACGGGTAGCCGCAGCCCAGTTCGAGGAACTGCAGCACCCCAGCTTCGACGGCCGATCGGACCGCACGAAGAAGGAAAGCGCGGACGTCGGTGACAACCTTTGCGAAATCGGGACATTCGGCCCGAAGAGCCTGTCCCAACTTCCAGTCCGACATGTAGTGGTCCTTGCCGCCCAGCAAGAAATCGTGGACGCGCCCACTGTGGGCTTGTGACGGGTCCACCACCGAGATACACCGGCCGCCGTCTGACAGGTCGTTCATCCCTCCGCACCTCGCGGGACACATGGCGCGGGCAGGCGAACCGCCACTCCCACAGCCGAGTTCACGAGCACTCGAGAGGAACAGGCGCGACCATTGACGATGCTCGCCACATCCGACCAGCCGACGTCCAATGACCGCAGAACCTCTGCTGCCTCGACGGCGTTGTTCGGCTCACTGAACCGGGCGACGTCCCCAGACCACATGTAGTAGGCACGCTGGAACGCCAGGATGACCGCCGGCCCGTCCCCGGTGCTGCCCGATCCGGATCCTGTGACGGGGTCAGGCGTCCGGGTTTGCGAGCAGGCGAGTACCGTTGCCTCGATGGCATTGCCGGGCCACAGCAGCACGGCGGCCACCGCACGACCGGACAATGCTGCCGCGCCGGTCAGGGGAGAAGGCCGGAGGCTTCGGCGGGTGGACGAAGTCGGATGCGGCACTATCGCTTCCTGCTCGAGCTTCGGCGAGTGCAGCGCGACTACAGGTCCGCCCAGGCCACTCGGTCCGGATCGTTGTCTGACCGGGCATCCCAGCGAGGCAGACGATGTGACACGGTGCGTGGGCGGCGGCGCCATAGCGGCCATCAGCGAAACCCCCGAAATCTGTGGCGAGTGGTTTCTCCCGGCAGCGAGGACATCGACGTCGGCCCGATGCCGGGAGTTTGAAAAAAGCATTCGGCGCGTGCGGGCCGTACCCTGTAGCCAACCGTCCGCAGCGGTCACCGGCCAGAGCGCCCGCTGTGCACTAATGAGGCGTGAAAGAGGCATTGCCCCGCTGAGCTTGGGTGTTACACAGGGGCGGAAGGTGGTAAGGGTATGGGGGTTGCCGGGCGCGGGGCGCGCCGTGGGTTAGCGCAGCGCCGTAAGGCGCAGGGATTCACCCAGGAGTCCTTAGCTGCCTGTCTAGAGGTAGAGCGGTCAACAGTGGTCCGCTGGGAGGCGGGCAAGAGCCAGCCTCAAGCTGGGCTGTGGCCGAAACTTGCTGCAACGCTGCAAGTTACGTCCGAGCAACTTACTGACTTACTCGCCGAAGGCTCCGTTCGTGCGGTCACCCACTCGCCGCTACAGCCACCTACGGTGATGACCTACCCCGGCGGCGATACCGTCTTAGATAACTCAAGCAGCGGCTCGCACGATGGCAGTATGTTTGAGTTGCGGCGGGTGCTAATGGGATGCATTCCAGATACACCGCCAGGCACACAGATTGAGCTCACGGCTGCGGTAGCGCACGCGTGGGATTTGTTCTTTTCGGCTCGTTTCAGTGAAATGGAACGGGTGCTTCCTACCGTCTTAGCAAGCGCCTATAGCGCAGCTGAGGCGGCGACAGGTGAGCTACGGCGTCAGATCAATATTTCGCTCGCTCAACTACTGCACGCCTCATCAAATCTTCTGGGCTATGTGGCGCAGGAAGACTTAGCTGCCCTGGCGCTCGTCCGCGCAGATGCCCTGGCAGCGGAGAGCGGAGACGATCTGACACGAGCTGCTATTAGAGGATCGCAGTCATGGCTGTTTGCGAAAAACGGCATGTATGACGATGCAGCCGCGTATGCCGACCAGGCAGCTAGCGGCATTGAACCGCGTTTGTCCACAGCCACCCCGCGCCATATCGCCATCTGGGGAGAACTTCTATGCTATGCAGCATTCGCAGCCTCTCGAACGGGGGACTACCGCGAGGCACGAAGATATCTACGCTTGTGCGAATCGGCCGGGACGCAGCTAGAAGACGAGTATGCCAGTAGACCCGAGGCGTCCAATGTGTTCGGTCACACCTCGGCCGCGAGTTTCGGTGTTATCAACGAGACCGGGGCGAATCGGCCGCGTGAAGCTCTAAAACTTGCCACTCTTGTCCGTGGGGGTGGTACCGGAATTCCGCCCACGCTGCGCAGTCGCAGGCTCATCAACGTTGCACAAGCCCAGGTCCACAACCGAGACGATGCGGGAGCCGTGGATACGCTTCGTCATGCGTGCTCGATGGCACCGGAATTCGTTGGCCACATACCCCTGGCCCACACGCTGACCAATGAGCTACTGACCCGTCGAGATAGGCAACGGCTGCATGGGCTTGTCGGCGTTGCCGAACTCCTCGGCGTAGCCGTCCAACACGTAGGAATCCGACCTTGATCGTTAACCCTGCCGCGTTTACCGTCTTGTGCTTCGGTGACTCCAACACCTTCGGCCAACCCTCCGAGGGGAGCGGCCGATGGCCAGGTGACGTGCGCTGGACAGGGCGGCTACAGCAACTTCTGGGTACCGGATACGCCATTATCGAGGAAGGGCTCGGCGGTCGTACTACCGACTTGGACGACCCCGATCGTGATGACCGCAATGGCCGTACCTACTTTCAACCATGCCTGCGCAGCCACTCGCCCTTGGACATGGTGGTCATCATGCTGGGGAACAACGATCTCAAAACCAAGTTTGATCGAGAACCAGAGGACGTCGCCACCGCGCTAGAGGGTTACATCGACAACATTGAGCGCACGGCCTGGACCCGCACGGCTGGAGTGCCTGTAACCCTCTTGGTCAGCCCAATCTATCTCGATGCAACGAAGCCTGGATTTGCCGTGAACGGTTCGGAATATGACGCCAACTCCGCACGCAAATCGCGTGAACTCGGCGCAGCTATACGTCGCGTCGCCGAAAAACGCAAAGTTCTGTTCGCAGACGCAGCTACCGTCGCGTGTGCGGGAGATGACGGAATACACCTGAGCCGTGACTCACACGAAACGCTTTCAAATCTGATCGCGCAACAAATCAGGCCAACTAATTAGCCCTCGGCTCCGACTACGCGTCCACTTGTCGGTGTGAGGGCTCAGGACATCCTTTACTGATTGTCGTCGAGAGATGCTTGACTGATTTGAGGTCGGGCTCCACCTCCTGTGACGTGGAATCTGGTGATGGGTGCGAGGTTTTCGCGCGGGCGCACGGCTATTTCCTCGTCACCATCAAGGATGCGGAAGAAGGTGTCCTCGACTACGACGGTGACGATCTTTCCCTTGTGGCGCCGCCCGAGCGTGATGCCTTGACCGGCGATGGTGATCTGCCCGTTGGTATGCACTTTGCGCAGTGCGCGTAGCGACCCGGCCGGTAGGGGTAGCGGGGGCAGTGGCGTGGTCGGTTGTTGTGCACCCCGGAGCTTGCCCAGGTCGCCTTGAGCGACGGGACATGGCCAGGTGCCCACCAGTGCGTTGTCGAGGATGGCGTGCATCAGGTGCCCGTCGAGTCGGAGTGTGATGTTGCGGCCCACGCAGGCTGTTCCTATGGGGAACCGCATCCCGGCAATGTGCGCGATGCCGTCGTTGCCGACGGCGCGCTGGATCTCGACGGCTTGTCCGGGGTTGATCGCCGCGCTGCCACCGAGGCCGCGTCGTAGTGCTGGTTTGGCAGGTTCCGGCCCGGCTGGACGTGCGCCGCGCATTGTGAGGTGTCGCAGGTCTTCTGGGTGCAGGCGCGAGGCAACGGTTCGCACGGGGTGCCCGTCGAGGGTCAGGTGGATGCTGCGCAGGTCGGCCCAGATGGTGAGAGTGCGGCCGGCCATGCTCTTTTGCATCGATACCAGTTGGCGCCCTGACAGGATGGTCACCTCACCGCTGGGCGGGACACGGACCTCGAATTCGACTGCCGCGCCATCGGTTCGGCGGTCCTCGGGTGCACGGATAACGTCGATGATGACTGGTGATCCCACCCCAGGTTCGCCGGTTCGTGCGTCCTCGGTTCCACGGGTGTCCAGGCGTGTCGGCCCGTTCGGTCGAAACAGCTCGGCTGGCGCGGCCATGTCGAGGGCTTGATGGGGACGGTTTGTGTTGTAGCTGGTGATCCAGCCGTCGACCGCTTCCTGAGCGGCGGCATGAGACTCGAATGGTGTTGCGAGATCAAGGAATTCCGTTCGAAGGGTCTTGTGGAAGCGCTCGATCTTTCCTGTGGTGGTGGGTGAGCGGGGCTTCGTCAGCCGTTGCTTGATGCCGTTGTCACGGCAGATCCTTTCGAACAGCACCTCCACCGGTGCCGGCTTGAGATACCGGCCGGTGAACTGGCCGCCGTTGTCGGTCAGCACCTCTGACGGGACTCCATAGCAGCGCATGGCGGCGGTGAACGCCGCAACGACCTCCCGGGCCGAGGGAGTGGACAGCACTGCGGCGATGACTACGAACCGTGAGTGGTCATCGATGCCGGTCAGCAGTTTGCATTGACGACCGTCGGCCAACGGCACACCACCCACGATGTCGATCTGCCACAAATGCATCGGCTCCTGCCGCTGCCACCGCTTGTACTTTCGTCGGTGATTCTGAGCCTGCGGATCGATCAGACCATTGCGAGTCAGCACCCGATGGACCGTGGCCCGGGAAGGTGCCCGATCGACTCCGCGACGACCGAGCTCGTGGCTGATCCGCCGCGCACCCCACCGCGGATGGTCTCGACGCAGCTGGCAGATTATCGCCTCGACCTCCGCGTCCAGCTTGGTCGGGCTCGTATGCGGACGGCGGGACCGATCAGCCAGTCCCGCCATGCCCTCCTGCTTGAAGCGCTTACGCCATGAGTCGACCGACTGCCGTGTCGTCCCGTATCGGGCCGCGACCTCTCCAATCGGTGAGCCACCCAACACCTCGCAGACCGCCCGATACCGGTACTCCGCCACCGCCTGCTGATCCAAGAATCGTCCGCCCTTCACCCAACAACAACGAGCGGAACAAGATCACGGACCAATACGAAACGTCAAGCGTCACTTGAGAACAAACAGTGAAGGATGTCCTGAGCCCCTACATTGACACCACTCGACAGCGCCAGCCGTGTGCGGCCCTCGTCGATGTCGAGTGTCTCGCGATCGTGGTCGGGAAACCTCGGCAAGCGGCCAGCACCGCATCTTTGTCGGGGAGTCCTGGTTGACGCGGCAATTGGGTTGTCACAACGCCGTTCGTGACGGGCGCGGCGGGGCCGTGGAACTCGACCAGCCAGGCCAATCGCGGTGCGGATGCTCGTCCGTCCGGCCCATTCCTTGCATTAGTGGGAGCAACTGTGTCGTGAGCTCTGGGTTTCGAGCCTCACGTAACGCCGCTGGTGCGGGACAGCGTGGCGGATTTGCCAGCCCCTGGTTCGGGCGGGTAGTCGATGCCTCTGACGACAGCGCTCTTATGCGGGCTTATGGTCTGCGGGGCCAGGACGAGTGTATGGGGAACAGCCGGTTTCCATGCGCACTGATCGATACGGCAGTCGTCGTGCTGCGGGCATAAGGTGTGCGCCGGCTCGACGTCCGCGTGATCGCACAGCCGTAGCGGGGTAACCAAGTTCTGCTGACTGGTCGGTCACGATGTTTTTCCGCGCGCGGCGATGTCGGCCAAGTCCTGGTGCACACCTCGTCCTTTGTCGGTGAGCGTCCAGGTCCAACCGCGCGGGGAAGCGTCGTCGCATGGCGAGAGGTCCCCGCGCACCAACGCGTTGTCCCGCAGCCAGTTCAGGGTTCGGGTCACGCCACCGATGGAGTTCTTGCCCGTCGCCGCGGCAATCTGTCGTGTAGTTCGGCTGTGATCTGAGGCAGCCAGAGCCTTGAGTGTGTCGACTTGAGAGTTCGTGTATTTACCGGTAAAGCGTTTGTAGGACATTGAGTTTCAACCTTTTATCCGTAGATGAGGCTGCGAGCCGCGCCGTTGGAGTACCGACCCGATGGTCTTTGTGTTCACGTGAGCAGTCGCACGTCTCTGGCTTCGTCCCGACCGTTGCGTCCCTTGCCGATTGTGAATTTGACGCTTTCCTCGCGGCGCAGATATCGCCTCCCATCGGGAGTCTTGCGGCTCGCCGGAATCGCTGTGAAGTGGACGAACACGTCCGAGGCTTGATCGCGAGCGATGAGCCCGAACCCCTTCTCGACGTTGAACCACTTCACGGTTCCCTCGAATATCGTAGATTCCATTTCTCTACCCCTGTTCTATCTATGGATTCGTGACTGCGACCGCTTCAATTGCTGTGCGACAAGCGCGTATTCGTCCGCAGCCTTTGCGGTGATAACCCAGCGAATTGTCGCTGGGTTACCGATGCTGGTGAGGTGGATGCCCTCACTCCCGGCGGTCCATCTAACCCACGGGCCGTGCCGCGGCCCGGTGTGAAACAGCCACGTTCGTCCGTCGCCGCACGAAACGATCATCGGCATCGTGTTCCGGCAGCTTCCGTGGTTCGGTCGAGGTGACCACGACTGGCTTCTATCCGCGCTTGGATAACTCGGCCCACGAACACGGCCAGCGAGAAGGAACACCGGTCGAAGCCGCCAACGGCGGCATTGCACAAGCCGTGCTGGCATCGATCCGCCGATACTGGTCGGCGGCGCGTTGCGAGGTGGGTAGAGCTAGTCAGCTGCTCGTTCCATCCAATGACACCCGAACAGGACGCAACTCATCCGCAGTCCGACCACGACAGCCGTGTTGACGAGTTGAACCCAAAAGGCAGCATCTGGTGCTTCCCCTTTACATGTGTCGCGCGACGTTGCGTGCATAAGCCACTAGGCGTGTGAACGGCGGCAGCCCGGTCGGTGAGGGCAGCGCCATCCACACCGATGTGCGCTGTCCTGGCGTCGGCAACGTGATCTGCCCACGACAGCATGTGATACCGAGTTCCGCGGCCACCGGATCAGCCGCCAACGCGGCGGCTGCATCGTTCGGCGCGGTCTTGCTGTCCACCAGGAACAGCCATCGTCTCGTGTCGATTCTGGTGATCGGGTCGGTGATCGTGCTGGCAATGATGGGGGCGCTCAAACGATCTGAGAGCGTGGCGCGCAGTCGCGCCCCCAGATCGGGGGACGTGCACACCACATCCACATCCGCGCCGTAGCCGACCGGGAGCATGATCCTCCCGTCATCAGGGTCAACGCGGCTGGCCAGGCCGAACCAATACTCATAGGTGTGGCAGCGTGTCCATACATCCCGCGCCGCGATGATTGTGCCCATGACTTTCCTCAATCGACTAGATCTTCAAAGATGTTGCGAACGTGGGTGTTTCGCGCCGCGGCGAACCGCCAACCAGCAGGAGTCGTCGGCCCGTCTCACGCAGGCAGGAACGACACCGCCCAGCGGCCATCGCCAACGCTCTTCGCCTGATGATCGGTCCTATCACTGCTCATCAGCGACTGATCGACTACCTGCACCGCCATCACGACCTATCGAACCTCCCCGCAACGGCTACCCGCCGACAGCGGAATGGCGGCATCGCACTCCGGTGTGATGCCCTGCGGATGTCGGCGCGGATCTCGGTGAGGAATAGCCCGACATGGCTGAGGGCCAACGCTTTCCGCGTCGGCCGATCACCTGGCTCGGCCAGCACGTCAATCGCCGCGTTCAGGCACACCAGGTAGCTCGCTTGATCAACGTGGTTGGCGTCCTGGACGGCGCGGCTGAGCAACAGGGTGTATTCGGAGCCGTACTCGCTGGTCAACTGCTCGATCAGCGCGGCGGTTCCAGGCAGCGGAATCCCCTCCTCGGTGCCGAGGGTGCCCCCGGCCGGGTAGTGAGCGGTCATGGCCGTCTTTCTGGTTCGGTATCGGAGTTCAGGTAGCGCGGCATCGCGGCGCTACTGGCATGGAAGGTTGTCGAGAATCGCAAAGTCGGAACGTTGCGCGACGCTGACGGCCTCAACTCCGAGCTCGGCGAGGAATTGATTTGCCGTGTCCCACGTCATCGGCCGGTACGCGGCGAACGGCCGAAACGGCTCGGTGCTGCCGCCCGGCTGGGTCAACGTCACAACGTGCCATGCATCGGCGTCGTGGTTGTCGTGGTCGGCGGGGCGAGAATTCGAATCACTTCTTCGTCAGCGGGCACGGGTTGTCGTCGCTCCTCTTCTAGTTGGTAATCAAGGCAATGGGTTTGAGCATCCAGAGGCCCCAACCGGCCATGAGGCCAGCCAGCACACGACCGATGAGATCGGGAGTCAGTCTCGCGGGGACGTCCTCTACGAACTTCGTTCCGGGCGTGTACTGGGGCAGGGGCGGTGCGTCGCTGGTGATCACGATTCCTCGAAAAGTCGATGACACGGCAGCAGGCGCATACTCGCCGATACCGCCCGGTCCAGCCGGACCACGGCGCGGTCATGCCATCGCGCCATGTCTGCGCGGAAGGCTTGGGCGGCGGATTCTTCGGCGCGGAAGTGCAGCGGCGGCAGGGCAGGAAACTCGACGGTCACGTGTAGCTGCATGTCTATGTGGCCCTTCCCATCCGCCGCCCCGCGCTCAGTCGTCCAACTCGGCTGAGACGTAGGCGTGAGCGGCCAAGTACCGCCTGCACTCGGGCCCGTGCCCGTCATGCAGCCGCAAGGCCGCGTATGCCTCGTGAGAGGTGGCGAATTCGGTTGACTCCGTCGCGCATTCCTCGCTCAACGACGAATTCAGCGTCAGCGACGCCACCTGCTCGGCCTGGACCCCTGCTAGGCGTGTGAGGCCCGCTGCTGGGGAGCAAATGACCGTGTCCGATGCCCGTGCCGGATATAGCCTGGTATCGGACCGTTTGGCCGTGAACAGCAAGAGGTCCATGTGTCAACGCTATGGAAATCCGATGGCTACCAGGGCACACAAAGTGTGTGCCTAGCGGCGTGATCTGGTGGGGAGGATGGAATTGTTATGGATATCGACGGCATCCCCCGCCGGATTGCGTATTGGCGCGATCGGCGCGGTCTAACACAAGCCGACCTGGCTTTTCGGCTCGGCGGCTCAAAATCGTGGGTTCAGAAGCTCGAATCCGGCGACAGACAAGCAGATCCGCGCATCAGCGTGCTGGAGCGGGTGGCAGCGGCGCTGTCGATCCCGCTTGAAGTACTGCTTGGTGCAGAGATGCCACGCCGGGAGTGCGTTGACGCCGCCGAAATTGCAATAATCCGCGATACATTGCTGCGGCCCGACGTCATCACTGGCATCCACACCGACGCTGAGCCGGTTGACCTGCGCTCGCTCGAGCGTCGCGCCGACTACTGCTTCGAGGCATATCAGGCAGCGCACTACTCAACGCTGGGCCGGGTGCTCCCGGATCTGATCCTCGACGGGCAGAGAGCAGCCCAATCCAACGACCAGGCGGCTTTGGCCGCGTTGTCAAGCATCTACCACGTGACGGCGCTGGTGCTGATGAAATTCTCGGATGCGACACTGGCCTGGCATGCTGCCGATCGAGCCCTGACCACCGCCCATCGAAGCAGCGATGCGGCATCGATCGGGCTGGCAGCTCAGATGTTCACCTACGCCATGTTCGGCCACGGACAAGCGAAAGCGGGCGCGGACCTGTCGATCAACACCGCCGAAACATTCGCCGCCGAGCTGCAAGCCCTCGGCCCCCCTGGGTGGGCGGTCTACGGCAGCATGTTCCTGAAGGCTGCCGTTGCCGTTGCGGCAACCGAAAATATCCGTACCACCAGAGATTTGATCGCTGAAGCCAAAGAAGCGGCGGGACACACCGGCGACAACCGGAACGACTTCCACACCTGCTTCGGTATCACGAACTGTCTGCTGCACGAAGCATCAGTACTGGGGCAATTCGGCGAGTACAGCGCCGCCATCGAGACCGCAAACCGCATCGCCCCTAATGCATTGGCTGCTCTGTCCCGTGAACGTCGAACGCATCACTTCATTGACACCGCTGTGGCCCACCACGGGCTTCATCAAGACGACCAGGCGCTGAGTTACTTGCTGGACGCTGAACGTCACGCGCCGCAAGAAGTTCATTGCCGCCCTGCGACACGGCTGCTGATCAGTGACATGCTGCATCAGGCAAAAGGCAGCGGGTCTTGGGCACTTCAAGGGTTGGCGAAACGGTCCGGCGTGGTTCGATGAGTGGTATGCCAGTTCTGTATGTCGTTGGATGCGCCGCCCCGCCAGTCCTGAAGATCCAGACCCTGATCACCAGTGCGATTGACCGGGGCTGGGATACCTGCCTGATCCTGACAGCGACCGCAGATCGTTGGCTGGCTGACTCAACGGACGCACTGACCGAACTCACAGGGCACCCGATCCGAACCAACTACAAGCTGCCTGGCCAACCGGACGTACTGCCTCCAGCAGACGCCATGCTGGTGGCACCGGCTACGTCCAACACGATCAACAAGTGGGCGGCTGGCATTAGTGACACGTTGCCGCTCGGGCTGATCACCGAGGCAATCGGCAAAGGCTTGCCGCTGGTGGCGTTGCCTTTTCTGAACGAGGCACAAGCCAAACACCCAGCGTTTTCACGAAGTGTTGAGACCCTTCGTAGCGCTGGCGTACAGATCCTCCTTGCAGGGGAGGGCTACACACCGCATGGTCTTGGTGGCAGTGACGGAGCAGATTTTCCGTGGGAGTTGGCGCTGGATCCTTTGGAATCAGCTCCAACTCTCACGAAATGAGCCTCCTGCGGTAGACGCTGAACAGGGCACGCCGCCACGTACGTCACCTCAGCAAACAAATCGCAGGACTACAACCCCACTGAAACCGCTTAGGAGAAACGTTGCAAGACATCGACCGCGGGCGCGTCTTCCGTGCGGCCTGGATCGCTGGTGTCGCCAAGCACTACCCAGGCGAGCCGAAGCCCGGCTACATCGCGCCCTGGGAAGAGATGCCCGCATGGGAGCAAGCAGCCGCGATCGCAGTGCACGACCAGGTCGCTGAGTTCATCACCGTCACCGACGGTAATGCCAATAGACTTACGACCGAGCAGAAGGGGCGCTGGGTCGCCCTGTGTTGGATCGGGCAGGTCCATAAGCACTTTCCCGAACCAAAACCGTCCTACATCGCCGACTGGGAAGACATGCCGGACTGGCAGCGCAAGGTTGATTCACACATCTTCGACGCCATCGAAGCGTCGATCGCCGCAATTACTCAGTAGGTCCCTCTCTGCCAGACTCGAATGAGACCAAACAGCGGGTTCGTGGGGTCGAGTAGGCGTGATCAGGGATATAGAGCAGGTGACGTCGAGTTCGGCGGATCTGCCCGCCGAGGATGGCGTGGTGGCAGCGAGGAAGACGAGGGGTTCGGCTGGTGGCCGGTCGAAGCGGCGCCAGTTCACCGCGAGTGCAAGGCCGCGATCGTGGCCGAGTATGAGCAGTTGACCGATCCCGACGCGAAGGGGGCGTCGCCGCGGGGGGAGGGTCTGTGTCACTCTCGAGTTATCGACTGGACCGCCCGGGATGCTGGTGTGTTGAATGCGTTGGTAGCCAAGCGAACCGGGCCGAACGAGCATTCCGGGCCGCCGGTGAGGTAATTGCTCCAATCCGGTTACCCCAACGAATTGGGCGGGGCCGAATGCCAGACCACTCCAAGGGTGCCACCGTGATGATCCTCGACTACGACCCCGCCTGGCCGGTCCGTGCAGAACGGTTGCTGCAGATCGTGCGCTCGGCCCTTCGAGACTCGGACAACTCCGATATGTTCGTTTATGAGCATATCGGTTCTACCGCAGTGCCCGGCTTGGCGGCCAAACCTATCGTGGATCTACAGGTGTGTATGCCCGCCCTGCTACCGCTGGATGCGCTCGCAGTACTGCTGGCGCACACGGGTTTCGTACCCGCGCCCGGCGCGCGGTCCGACTCACCAGGCGTGTACCGCGACATCCCGCGCCCAGGCGACGAAGATCACGCTGAAGCGCACGGAAAACGGCTATTCCATTCACCCGAGCAGTCGGCCATCCTGCACATTCGTCGGCTGGATTCTCCCTTCGCCGCTTTCGTTGTTCTCGTCCGGGATTGGCTGCGCGCACATCCGGATGAGGCACGGCGCTACGCCGAGCTCAAGTATGAGCTTGCCGTTCAACATGCGGCAGATCCCGACTACGACGACTACACCCGCTCCAAGTCGTTGTTCTTCGACGAAGTCGAGCCGCGAATGCGGCAGTGGGCAACCGGCAAGCTCACCAGCAGCCGGACGGTGAACGTAGCGGCACAGTGTCGCACGTGACGACCTCGCACAACACTCCCGCCGTGACCGGACACTGCCTGCCGGTCGAGCAGTACGTAGCCGGGGCGGACTCGGCCGCGGTCAGGGGGCGGACGCACTACTTCTCCCGCGCAGCCTGTCGGTGAATTTGCAGCGCGCGGAACGGTTCCCGCTTGATACAAGTGAGGCAGGTCACTGTGCCGATTGCTGGGGCATTAGCGTGGTGGTATGGCACGCGATGAGCGCGGGGTGACCGCCCAGAGTGAGGATTTCGCTTCTTGGTACAACGAGCTGGTTGTGAAGGCTGGCCTTGTCGATCGGGGTCCGGCCAAGGGCACGATGGTTATCCGACCGTATGGCTATCGCGTGTGGGAGTTGCTGCAAGCCGAGCTGGATGCGCGGATCAAGGCGACTGGGCATGAGAACGCGTATTTTCCGTTGTTGATTCCGCAGAGCTACCTCGAGCGCGAGGCCGATCATGTCGATGGTTTCGCCCCTGAGCTGGCGGTGGTGACTCACGCGGGCGGTAAGGAGCTGGAAGAACCGCTGGTGGTGCGGCCGACTTCGGAAACCATCATCGGGGAGATGATGGCGAAGTGGATTTCCTCGCATCGGGATCTGCCGATGCTGCTGAACCAGTGGGCGAACGTGGTTCGGTGGGAGATGAGGCCGCGAATGTTCTTGCGCACCACCGAATTTCTGTGGCAGGAAGGCCATACCGCACACGCCGATGAGCAGCAGGCGCGTGAGGAAATGATGCTCGCGCTGGGCATCTACCAAGAAGTGGCGCGCGAGTACGCGGCGATGCCGGTCGTAGCGGGTGAGAAGACCGCTGGTGAGCGGTTCGCGGGCGCGGTGTCGACGGTGACGATCGAGTCGATGATGCGTGACGGCAAGGCCCTGCAGGCCGGTACATCGCATTACATGGGCACGAATTTCGCGACTGCGTTCGGTATCCGCTATGCCAGCGCTGATGGGCGAGAAGAGTTGTGCCACACCACGTCATGGGGCATGAGTACCCGAATGCTCGGCGGTATCGTGTTGAGTCACGGCGATGATCGGGGTCTGGTGCTGCCGCCTCGGCTGGCGCCGTATCAGGTGGTGATCGTGCCGATCACTCGCGGGGATGGCGCGGATGTGGTGGCGGCTGCCCAAGCGCTGGCCGAGGGCTTGCGCGGTGCGGGTGTGCGGGTGCATGTCGATGACCGCGATCAGCTCAGTCCGGGATTCAAATTCAACGATTGGGAACTCAAGGGAGTCCCGGTCCGGGTCGAGTTGGGGCCGCGTGATCTCGCGGCCGGGACCGCGGTGCTGGTGCGCCGTCTGGGCGATCAGGGTAAACAATCGGTGCAGTTGGACACGTTGCCGCAACTCATGCCAAGCATCCTCGAACAGTTCCAGGCGTTCCTGCTGGCTCGGGCCGCCGATTTCCGCGACACCCACACCGTCGATGTCGACGACTGGGCCGCGTTCGAAACCGGTGTCGCAACGGGATGGGTGCGAGCGCTGCATTGCGGGCAACCGGCTTGTGAGGACGACATCAAAGCGGTGACCTCGGCGACGCCGCGATGCGTGCCACTGGACGGGCCGCCGGAGACGGGACGATGCGTGCGTTGTGGCTCACCGGCCATCTACGGCAAGCGGGTGATCTTCTCCCGCGCCTACTGAATCGAGTAAGAGTGCCGGGTCTCGCGGCTCCCCTACTAACGCCACCGGACATCCGGCCCGCATCCGGCGGTTCGTCAAGCCGCTGTTGTGAGATGTTCTCTAGTCCCCCCAGGCCGAGATCGTCCCAACAGGTGTTGGACTGTGCCCGCTACATGACAAGGCGGCCAGCTAAGCACAGGTCAACAACGGAATCGAAACCTCTGTCAGCGGAACGCGAATCTGGTCCGGCTCAGCTCTCGCCGTCGTCCGGCCGTGTGGGCCATGCTGCCCGATGGATCGGTTCTGACCAGGATCAATGGTTACCGCTTCCGCATCGTCGATATCCAGATCACCGCCACCTGCGCCGACGGATCCCGCGTGGGTGACCGCTATCGGGTCATCACCACCTTGCTCGACCACCGCACCGATCCATCGATCCAGATCGCCCGCCTCTACCACGAGCGCTGGGAGATCGAATCAGCATTCTTCGCGTTGCGCCACACCATGTTCCGCGGACGCGTTCTGCGTTCCACCGACCCGGTCGGCCTCAAGCAGGAGATGTGGGCAGCCCTGACGATCTATCAGACGTTGCGCCGCGCCATGTGTGACGCCGTGGAGACCGCTCCGGGAACCGACCCCGACCGGGCAAGCTTCACCGTGGCCATGACCGCGGCCATCAACCAGATCGTCACCGCAACCAACATCACCAGCAACGACTCACCCGAAAACGCAATCGCCCGAGCGGTTTTGGAGAACCTCCTGCCCGCCCGCCGTCCGCGCATCGCCGCTCGCAAGGTCAAATGCCCCATGTCCCGCTACGGGAGCGCGCTCACCGGCAACCGCCCTACCAAGAGCCAAGCCGTCATCCGGCTGGAACTCTGCGCGCTCACCGACCCACCACAGACCGAAGCGGCCGAACACCCCGCAAGCGCTGCCGACCCGGGCCACCGCCAGCAAGTGTTGCAGCTACTGCGGACCGACCCCGACCGCGACTGGACCCCCAATGAAATCGCCCAAGAGCTGAAACACGTTCGCTACCGCAGCCTTTGCAGCCAAATAGGCCGATGGACCGACCAAGGATTCCTCGACCGGATCGGTCGTGGACGCTACCGCCTCAACCGGCAATGGCTGGCACCGGAACCACCACAGCCAGACGGCGACTCGACAACCGACCCCACCGCTTAACTACGCGGCATTGCTTGTACAAGACCGAGCTGATCAAGCCGCGAGGCCCCTGGCGCAGCGTCGACCACGTCGAGTTCGCCACCGCCGAATGGGTCGATTGGTTCAATCACCGGCGCCTCTATCAGTACTGCGGGGACATCCCGCCCGCCGAAATGGAGGCCGCCTATTACGCTCAGAACCCAGCCTGGCAACCGGCCGGGCTGTCACACAAGTAGGTCTCCGGACTCACCGGAGCGATTCAATTAGCTTCCACCCCAACATCGTGTTCAAGCCCCGGATACCTTTTCACCGAACGGAAAGGCTATTCAGGCACGGCGACTGATCAACCCACAACCGCAGCGATCGACCTGGTCCGACTGCCTGCCTGCCACTCATCCCTCCAATGCACCGCCGGGAACGACGCCGCCGACAGATGCGTCGTCAGATCCACGCCCTGAATCGAACCGGACCTCCTCGCCGTCAATAGTCCACCGCGCAACCATGCTGCATAATGACCCACGGAGCGAACATATGTTCGATTGTTCGGGTATTGTCGCCGCATCGTCGCCCCGCGCATGCGGAGGATGACTCCAAACGCCAGCATGTGGCGTCAACGCCCACTGGGAGGCAATGATGGTGTCGCCGTTTGCTTCCTGGGTGCGCGGGGCGCTACGCATGCGAAATGCCCTGGGGCTCATTCTGATCCGTGTCTTCGACTGTTCGGGCATGCTGGGTGTTGGGGCGCGTGGAGAAGGCGGGGCACGATGCAGGTCAAGGTTTTGTCGGATCACGGAGGTGAGCAGCTTCACCAGCCCGAGCAACGGTTACAGGGTGCCGCAGCGGATCATGCCGCGCCGCAAGGCTATTACGCTCACGCATACGGCGAGTTGGAGGCTGCTCACCGGACAAAGCCGCTGTGGAAGCGGTTGCTGTCCGTGCCCACCGCCGACGAACAAGCCGCCCAAGCACGGGTCGGTGACGCTTCCCGACAGGTGGAATCGGCCGAGTACGAGGTACATCGGGCATATAAACCGGGTCCAGCAGCAAGGCGCTGGGGTGTACGGTGAGGACTCGCTCACTGGGCCCTTGCTGGCCTGCTACCGGATGAATGGGTCATGCTCCGCGGCTACCGCAATAGGCGCGGCGAGACCGACCACGTACTCGTCGGCCGGGCCGGAGTGTGGGCGGTCGAGGTCAAACGCCGCCGGGTTCTGCTGCACGCCGTCGGTGACCAGTGGTGGTTCCAGAAGATCAGCGCACAGGGCCGCGTGTGCGAGTCGGAGTGGGCGGTCGACGGCGCTGGCCGCAGCCGGCCGCGCCAGGTCGGCAACATCGCGCACGATCTGGCCATATGGTTGCAACGGCAAGGACATCACGTCGAGGTGCGGACAGCGGTGATGCTCATGCACGAGCACACTCAACTCGTCAAATGCGTCACCCCTGCCGTGAATTTCGTCGGATCCGATCCCTGGCAACTCACCGACACCAGTCTCAGTGGTCTCGCGACACCACTGAGCCAGATTACGTGCGAGGACATTGTCGCGTTGGTTGAGCGTGACCATCACTTCCACGCCAGTCGACGCCGAGCACGGTGATCCGATCGAACTCCGCCCCCAAAACCTTCAGCCCCGTGTTCCAGGGCCACTCGGAATGTCAGCCGCACGGTCACGGACTAAAGCTGCCAGAACCAGCCCACCGCCACGCGGTGCACGGGCAATGCTGTTCAACCAAACGACACCCACGACGAGGAGAGAGACATTGAGCGGACCGGCTTCGACACAACCCAGCGCAGAGAACTCCGTCACTGTGACCCGCGTACGCACGAGACCATCGAATGAGATGCCAGTAGCGATACCGGTTGAGCGGGTATTGGCGCGCACCGAGGATGTCGTCGCGGCGTTGGTTGGCGCTCGCGCCTACCGCGAGGGAATCGAGTTGTCGTTGCACCTGTATGTCCGGCCGGGAAGCGATCATTCGGCGCTCAGCGGCTTCCATGGCTATCCGAGTGGCGCCAAGGACCAGTTCCTGGTCGGTGTCGAATTCTCCGACGGCCGGACAGCGACCAATATCGATCTCTGGCGCCTCGACGACGACGCGGACAACGCGATCCTGATGAGCGGCGGCGGTGGTTCGAGCGATGGATTCAGCGCCACCACCTACTACCTGACACCACTGCCACCGCCCGGATCGCTCACGGTGATCGTCGCCTGGCCCGCGGCCGGCATCGCCGAACAACGAGTCGAGCTCGACACCGAGGCGTTCCGGCAAGCCGCCGAGCGCACGGAAGTGCTATGGCCCGCCGACAGCGACACCAAGCCGCGCGAGCTGCCGCGCGTAGTTCCGGATTTCGCACCTGGCGGATGGTTCGAACGTGCCCTGAACTGAATCGATCTCCCAACGTCGAGGTCAGCCGCTCGACGTCCGCTGTTGTCGTTTTATCTTCAACGGAGACGATCGATCCGAAATCACAGATGTGACAACGCAATTCGCGTACCGCAGACGTCAAATCGAAGGACGCTTTCCGAAGAATTCAGCGGTTCCACCGTCGGCAGAATGTGTTGGCGTGGTTGGCGACAAGTGCGTCTTTGAGCGCACAGGGTCGCAGGTCGGCGACGGGAAGTTGGTCGAGGGGCAGCCACAGGAACTCGAGGTGGTCTTCCTGACTGACGGGTTCACCAGTGATCTGGGCGGTGAAGATCAGGTTGAGTTCGTGGCGGATGGTGTCGGTGTCGTCGGTATAGCCTTGTTCGACGACTCCGATCAGTTGACCGATGCTGGCACTGGCACCGATTTCTTCTTTCAGTTCCCGCACGAGGGCGTCTTCGATCGGTTCCCCGGGTTTGACGTGGTCGCCCGGCAAGAAGGCATACGACTTACCGCGTTCTCGGGCGACTAGCAGCCCGCCGGCGCAACCGATGACAGCTCGCGCGATGAGTTCGGTTGTTGCGGCACTCATCTGGGGAGCTCCCGATGTCGGACGGCTCTCGTACGGTAGATCGACGATTTCCGGTCAGCTTACCGCCGCCGATGTCGCGGCCGGTCGGATGATGAACATCTGACTGGTATCGCTGGAAGCGTGAAATGCGAACCGCTGGAAACAGGTTCAACGCTGTCGATCGCATCCAACTCGAATTCCCGACCCCGCCAACCTTCCACAGTTGCCATGCGCAGTCCAGGCGGCCGGGCGGGCTGTAGTGATGGAGCAGCCCGTTTGTGTCGGGCTCGCGTTTCGGGCAACGGTGGTGCGTTGGTGGTATTGCACAGCTTCGGCGAGTTCGTCGAGCTGAAGTAGCTGTCCGGTCAATTCTTTCACGTGTTCTCGCGCCTCGGCGGGGGTTGCGTAGAGCATCGGTCTCGTGGACGGCGCGGGCCTCGCCCTGTGGGCGTCGCAGACCGGCCGCCCGTCATGGTAGTGAACCTCGAGGTGTCGGCCGAAAAGCGATCGACTCCGCAATCGCGTGGACTTTACTGTTCTGCCATGTCCGTCAACGGTTTCAGCATCGGTAACGTGATTCTGCGCTCCCCTCGCATGGGCGACGAGCAGGTCGTACGCGCAGCCCACCAGGTGATGGCTGCCGAGGACGGCTTCGACTTCGCTCTCGGTCTGGAACCTGCGATGGACTGGAAGCAGTACCTCGACGTGCTAGAGGACTACCGTCGGGGCCGCAACTTGCCCGACGGCATCGTTCCCGCCACGTTTCTGATCGCCACCGTCAACGACGAAATCGTCGGCCGCGCCGACATCCGGCACACGCTCAACGACTACCTGGCGCTCAGAGGCGGACACGTCGGCTACGCCGTCCTCCCCGAACACCGACGCCGGGGCCACGGCCGCGCTATCCTGCAGCAGAGTCTGGACCTCGCGCACCGGATGGGTATCGAGCGTGTGTTCATCACGTGCGACGACGGCAATGATGCAAGCCGCCGGATCATCGAATCCTGCGGCGGCACACTGGAATCGGTTGAGCCGTGGAGTGACGGGACGCTGATCCGACGCTACTGGATCTGATTCGGGGCAATGGGGAGTCGATGCAGGACGTGTCGCTTCCGGGGCGCGTCCACGGGCGGTAACTGTAGGCGGGAGGCAGGGGCATTGTCGGAGTTCGACCGTCATGTGGATGACTTCACGTCGTATCAGGAGACGCCGTGGGGTCGGCTGCGGTATGAGCAGGTGTTCGCTAACCTGGCCCGGCACTTGCCGGATCGTCGGGTCCGGGTCCTGGACGCGGGCGGCGGCAACGGCATCGACGCGGTGCGGCTGGCCCGAGCGGGTCACCACGTAACGGTCGTGGACACCTCGAGCCGGTCGTTGCACGCCACGCGCGGACGCGCTGCGCAAGCTGGGGTCGAAGACCGAATCGAATGCCATGCCTGCGATATACACCAGGCGGCATGGGATCTGCGTGACCGGCAATACGACATCGTCCTGCTGCACAACGTGGTTCAGTACCTCCAAGAACCTGCGTCGGTGATCGGGGACCTGGTGGGGCTGCTGCGCACCGGTGGGCTGATATCGATTCTGGCGCCCAATCCTTCATGCGACCCACTGGCCGCCGCCGTCCGCCGAAGCGATCTCGACGAGGCGCTGCGCCTGTTGAACACCACGCAGCGCGAGTCGGCCACCTACGGTCTGGAATACATCTCCCGCACAGCAGATGAAGTCGTCGGATACGTCCTTGGCGCGGGGATGAACCCGCCGCTGCGTTACGGGGTCCGTGCGGTGTGCGACCTGATCGCCGACGACGAAGCCAAGCACGACCCCATGTTCTTCGACAAGCTGCTGCGGTTGGAGAACGCTGTGGCCGACCGCCGCCCGTACCTGGACTGCGCCCGGTTCTTCCATCTGATCGCCACCAAACCCGAGGCGTCAACCGACACCGCAGCCGAGATGCGGCGGCGACGCGTCCCGATGAACATCGTGGGCTACGAGGCACGGGTGCGCACCGGAGAATGTTTCATCTGCGAGTTCCTTGCCAGGACACCTGGTTTCGAGCATGAGACCGTCTATGACGATGGCGAACACGTGGGTTTCCTGAACAAGTACCCGACGCTACCGGGCTCTGTGTTGGTGGTACCCCGCCGACACGTCGAAGATGTCGTGCGCGACCTGACGCCACAGGAATATCTTCGGCTGCAATCAGCTGTCCACACAGTGGCCACCGGTGTCGCCGAAGCGATGAATCCTGAACGCCTGTACCTGTTCTCGATGGGGTCCAACGACGGCAACGCGCACATTCACTGGCACATCGCGCCGTTACCGCCCGGCGTGCCCTACCGGGAACAGCAGTTCCACGCTGTGGCGGCAGAGAACGGCATTCTGGCGTACTCACCGCCGGAGCTCGCAGCACTGGCCGGCCGCATCCGGATCGCCCTCGCGGCGCAGACACCAACCGGTCCAGCGGGCACCCCACCGCAATCGTGCATCAGCGGCAATTCCGCAAAAACCGGTCGGCTCGTGGTCATTCGCGGGAACTCCGGCTCCGGAAAGACAACCGTGGCCCGCCAGTTGCAGCGCCGGTTCGACCGCGGGCGGTGCCTGGTGATCGGTCAGGATGTCGTGCGACGGGAGTTCCTGCGCGAGTCCGATGTCACCGGCGGCTACAACATCGACCTCTTGCGCGACATCGCCACGCTCGGCCTCGAACGCGGACTCACCGTGGTCGTGGAGGGCATCCTCACCGCACGCCGCTACGGCACCATGCTGGCACAGCTCGCCGCTACGGCGGAGCGGGCATGCTTCTACGCCTTCGACCTCACCTTCGCCGACACCGTGCAGCGTCACTCCGCACGGCGCGCCAAGACAGCCGAGTTCGACCGCGACGATATGCGCCATTGGTACCACGGGTGGGACCCCCTCGGGTTCGTGGACGAGGTACGCATCGACGCGGCCCACAGTCTTGAAGACATCGTCGACACGATCTACGCCGACATCACCCTGGACTCCCCAAACGAGCCCGTGGCGAACAGTTCACCGCCGACCGCAATGGTCTTCGATTCCGGCGCCGATCGGCGGCCGCCGCAGGCCGCACCACCCGGCCAACCTGTGGTGCTCCGCTGCTGGGGCACAAGCCACACCGAGCACCTGGTCGCGACCTCGTCCCGGTTGACCGACCTCGCAGATCTGCCGGAAACCGGCGACACGGTGAGCGTCGATGGTCGACACAACGCCGGGTTCGTGGCTCGCCTGGAAACCGTTCTGGCACTGAAACTTCCCGACGTGGCGTTCACGATCCACAATCACGGCCGCGGTGGTGCCACCAGCCGGGACCTGCTGGCCGACGTCGTCGGGGTAGACCTCGACCAGGACTTGGCGCTGCTGGAGTGCGGAACCAACGACGTGCTCCGCCGCGCGCAAGGCCGCGATCATGAAGCTGTCGATATCGAGGAGTTCACCCGAAACTATCGAGCGATCCTCGAGCACCTGCAGTCACGAGCACGGCGGGTGATCTGCCTTGCCGCACCTCCAGTCGGCGTTGAATGCGGTCTGGACGCGGTATCGATCAACCAGGACCTGTTCGCCTACAACCTCGCCGCACAGAAGGCAGCCCACGAGGCCGGCGCGATGTTCGTGGACTACTGGGGCGCGTTCGTCACCACCACCGCCCTACTGTGCGAACGCGACGATGCCCCCAGCCCGTGGCTTGCCGACGGAATCCATCTCGACGACATCGGCGATGAACTGATCCTGCGCAGCCTCGAAGCCACCCTCATCGGCAAGAACGTCATCACCGGCTTGTTACCGACGCGCACGAAGACCAAGAAACCCAGTGCGGAGGTGGCGATCCGGCCCGCACGCGTCGAGGACGTGCCGTCATTGGTCCGGTTGCGCGTCGCAGTAGCGGCGGAACGGAAGTGGATCGGCGCGCAACCTCCGATAGACGAAGACAAGGCCGCCGCCCGACTGTCCGAGCAGATCGCCGCGGACACCGCTGGTGTCATCGTCGGCGACCACCGCACCGCCGGTGTCATAGCGATCGCAACCGCCGACTTCACGACACCGGGCGTCCCCGAGATCACCATGATGATCGCGGCCGACCACCGAGGCGGCGGCGTCGGCGGCACCTTGCTCGACCATCTCCTCGACTGGTGCAAACACCACCACGCCCACAAAGCGACCCTGAAAGTCTGGCCGCACAACCTACCCGCGATCAAGCTCTACCACCGCGCCGGCTTCGAAACCGAAGGCACACTGCGCGCCCACTACCGGCGGCGCAACGGTGAACTCTGGGACGCGATCATCATGAGTCGGCTGTTGTAGAAGCCTGGACCGTGGCCAGTTGCTGGGGCAGTCCAGCGCTATCGGCTGTTCCTTGCGGAGCTGCCCGGCTGTCCCGGCAGCGAAGTCACCGCTTTCCGGCTGCGTCGGCCCCCTCACCGTCCCGCCGAGTCAGAAATTTGGACGTCAGAAAGGTTGCGACACTAGCTGATCCGCCATAGTTGTCGGTCCCGTGGTCGATCCTGTTGGACGATTGCGGGATGTAGCGTGACTGAACGGCCAGGTCGTGTCTCGCTGCATAAGACGTTGAATTTCTGTGGTGTCAAAGACGTTTGAGCGAAAGGAAAGAGTCTGATGTATGAAGGTGGTTGTCTGTGGAAACATCCTGTATCAGGCATCGGGTGACCTTTCGTTCCCTCACATTTGTAGCTGTGCACATTGCCAGAAATTGTCGGGCGGCCCGGTGATGTCGTGGGTTGACTTCCCCCGCGAAGGCTTCGAATGGACCGGGCCTGGCGGGGAACCGTTCTGGTACAACACCTTTCCCGATTCTCAACGAGGCTTCTGCGGTGTCTGCGGGAGCTCGATCGCGGCACAGGACGATGGTAGCGCGGAGTTGGTCGGTGTGACGATGAAGAGTCTCGACGATCACAGCAGCCTCGTACCTGTACATCAGAGCTTCAAACACCATGCAGTGCGATGGCTTCCCGTGATCGAGTCTGTGACGTCATGATCTACCGGTTGCGGCCTCGGCAAACGATCGCGCTGCAACTGATGGATCCACTCGGCACCGGCTCAAGCCAGTAATTCGAATGCTCTGGGAGGTATCGATCCAGTCGTCGATAGAAGCACATCGGTGAAAGACAATCAGCTTCGGTCATCGATAGGCTGAAGAAAGACTGCAGCTCTTCGGATTTCAGCACGCCGGTGTCACTGGCGGGCACATACGTCTCCCCAGCCGCAGGCTGTACCGTGCCACCACAAAGCGGTATCCGGACACAATTGCGGGGCAGCCGAACTAGCGCAATAGGGGTGTCGACACGGGGCTCAAGCTCCCTGCTGTCGACACGGCCGGACCGGGACGGATCTGCACACCAGTGGATCGCCCGTCCATGCCGTTGAGACCAGCGATATCGACACCTTCGGCGACGGTAACTCCGTTGCGTCGCAGATAGTGGTCCCAGTGCGTTGACGAATTCGGTCCAGACGGGGCAATTCCCATGTGGTCGCCTCGGCCAGGCGTGGGCGGTTACAGCCGGGGAGGTGGTGGTGCTGGGAGGTATTCACAAACCCGGTACACCGTGCCGTCATCTGTGACTCGTTCCTGCCATGGTCCCATCACTCGTAGGTTCGGCAGGAACCAGCAGTGTTGTTCCTGCCGCAGCGGCACCGCACCCGTCAGGCATTCGGCGATGGTGCCGCCGTCGTCGTGTTCGTGGCCGGTCATCAATCGTTCCGCGAACGCCGCCAGCTCCCATGCCGTTTGGATCGGTCCCACCACGACACCGGGGCTATCGCCGAAGCAGTATTCGGGGAATTCCAGTGGTCCGGCGATACGCCATCGGATCGGTGGTGGCGGATCGATTTTCAATCTGTCGAATCCGACGAACCATGCCGCATCGTCGAGTTCGCGTGCCTCGACACCGGCCGGTTTGGAGTCCTCGAGATGATCCGACAACGTCGGCGCGTCACATTCGTCCTCATCCCACGTCCCGAGGATTCTCGACTCTTTCGGACGTGGTGTCGCATAGAACCGCGTCAGGCAATGCTCGTCATCGCACAATGCGCACATCATTCCTCACCTCCGCGCTGGTTGTCGGTCGCGTAGCTACGTGGCGCACCGGCAAGTGCCGTCGCTGCCAGCTCATCAGCCGCCTGCACCAGTGCCGAGACAGCTGGCTAGCCCGGATCTACCAGTGCCGCAACTTCTTCGGTGAGTGCAGCGATGCCAGCGCGTATCCGCCGCGACTCAGCCGTATGACGCCTCACCCGTTCGACTCCTAACTTCAGTTCTGGTACTCATCCACGTGCCCATTCGGTGCCGCGATCGCGCCCTCGTTCCTCCCGCGGTATTCACTTCTCGAAGCCCATGTAGATGTCCTTGCCGGTACGCCACTGGCCCTTCTTCAGGAATTGCGGGTAGATGTGTTCGGCGGCCCGCACTTCGGCCGGGGTGAAGAACCGCATGTGTTCGACCGGGCCGTCGAGGTCGGCCCAATCCTGGTCCAGCTCACCGGATTCCAGGCGCGCGAGAAAATAACACTCCACTTTGTGGCGGTGGTGTTCGGCCTCCCAGTACTCGAAGACGTGCACCAACTCACCAGCGGTGACATGGAGTCCGGTTTCCTCGTGGACTTCGCGGCGGATGCAGTCGTGCAACGATTCACCGGGTTGCAGGCGACCGCCGGGGGTGTACCAGACCCGGCCGTCGTTGGAGACCAACAACAGATCCTCACCCCTGGTGACCAGAGCGCGGGCGGTGA
The DNA here is from genome assembly GCF_035920345.1 of Nocardia vinacea. Taxonomy (NCBI): domain Bacteria; kingdom Bacillati; phylum Actinomycetota; class Actinomycetes; order Mycobacteriales; family Nocardiaceae; genus Nocardia; species Nocardia vinacea. The sequence continues at coordinate 10,076,689 of NZ_CP109149.1, read as the reverse complement.
CCTGGATCTGGAACTGGTTGGTGGCGTCACTATCCATGGTGTCCTTCCTTGGTGGGTTGATCGTCGGGCGAGCCATCGCCGGATGCTCGACCACAGCGTGGTGCATCCGGTCTCGGTCGTAGCAGCCCTCAGCAGCGAGGTCGGCCAGCCGACAATCGGTGAGGCGAAGTACAACCGACATCCTGCGCTGGGCTGTCACTGACTGTCGTGCTCTTCTCCGACGCTGGGAATCCAGATAGCAACACCACCCCGTGTCCGTCGAGGTGCCGCGCGCTGCTGTCGAGCGGTTCTCGCCGCTGGCGCGAGAACACTCGTGTTCGGCTGCTGATCGAGGCCAGGCGCGTTCAGTTCCCCTTAACGTCATCGAGCCGCAAGAACTGCCCGGTGACACGCATCGGCCATCGACCGTAGAACCCGGCCACCGCACCGTCTACGACCAGACCAATGTGCGCGATCCTGCTCCGAGTCGCCCAGCCGACAATCGAATCCATCATCGATCCGCCGATGCCGCACCGCTGGTAGCCATCGCTAACGACGACATCCACCACGACCGCATACACGCCATCGCCGATTACCCGGGCCATCCCGACCGCCGTCCCGCCGATCTCAGCTACCACGCTATACAGCGAAGCGGTCAACGCGGACTCGCAGTCGGAGGCTGCCGGGGCCTTCCAGCCGACCGAGGCCCGCAGTGCTCGGTACTCGACCACCGTCGGCACGCGTTCAACGATCCGCACTGACTCCCCCACCTCGGCGCGTGGGAGGTCGGGATCCTCGCCCAGCATCGTCACTGCCGGTGCTTGTGGATGATTGTCCGTGCGATGCAGCCATTTTCGGTCGATGACCGCCTGGACATCGGTGCCGCGGTGGTGCGCCAACAGCAGGGCATGACAGATTACGTCCGCGATCTCGTCATCTACCGCGTCCTCAAGCTCGGCAGGTGATTTGCCGCGGGGGCGGCCTTGCCCGGACGCGGCCAGAAACCACTGCACCAACTCGCCCGCTTCCTCGGCGACCTTCAGCATCAGCCATTCGCCGGTCCGAGAAAACCCGTGCCGCTGCGCGTATCGCCGTGACACCGCATCCAATTCGGCACCCAACCGCACCCAATCCATACCGCCACCTCTCCGAGCTTGTTGCTGCGTGTTGACGCTCCTCCTCATCCGTCTCCTTCGCCGAGTTGTTCTGGCCCATACGATCTGGAGGTCCCTCGACAACCACGCGGATAGGTGATCGAACGCGACCTTCGTGCTGCCCTGACCGAGCAATTCCCCTCCAGAGTCTTCCTGGAGAACATCCGCACTGAAGCTCTTGTCCCAACACGCTCATGACTGTTTGTGTCGAATGACGCGAGTGGTCGTCGGCCGCGTTGCTATCGCGCGGAAAGGCGGTTATCGGATCGCCCACCATCTGATGTCTGCAAGGGCCGTCCGGTCGATGCGTTCTTGGGGCACCCGTGTGCCCTCCCGCAGCCGGTCGATGACCGTCTGAGGCAGCCCCAAAATACGGGCGAACCCGATTGCCTCTGCTGGATCCGTCGCGATAGATGTCAGGTCCTCGCCGGTCGGTCGGGCACAAGCAACTGCGTTCCACAGTGGTAACGCCATCGTGGAGGTCAAGCCGACCTTGGAGACGCTGTCGGCGAAAGCATATGCCGCTTGAACTCCCGCGGTGTCGACGTCTCCTGCATACTCCAGAATTGTCGGTGTTACAGAACACAATTGGGGCAATTGGGCGAGTTCCGGAGCCAGCGCGGCCACTGCGTCTCCTGCACCGAATACAACTGCGGCGTAGTTGTGTTCGATGGAGCTGGCCGATAGCGCACGCCAGACCGAGTCGAAGGTTGATTTGTTTTCTACAACCAGAACTCTTCCGAAGTCTGCGAACCGGGCTATTCGCAGCCCTCCGATCGGTCGATCGCAGGCCAGGTCGTCGAGCGACAGCCGGTCGTCCGCGAACAGGGCGGTGGCGGCCAGGATCGCCAGTTGCTTCTCGTCGTCGAAGATGTGCAGTGACCGTTCCTCACGCGCTACCCGATGCCGGAGTTTTCCATGCGTTGTCAAGAGCCACTGGTTGATTCGTGCAGCCGCCCATCGAAGGCGTTGAGGTGGCCGTGCAGCGCGTATCCATCCTGCGGCCCACTTGAGTTCCGGAACCCATGGTTCCGATGCCGGATCCAGTGCACGTACGATCTCGGATCTGTTGGCAGGAACTGTGATTCTGTACGGCAACGGGGTGAGTGAGCTGTCCCACAACTGACCACCCCGCGCTGGTAGCTCAATGACTCCCTGGGCCTGAAGACGATTCAGTGCATCCGCTAGGCGCAACCTGGCATGGCTGGTGTTCGACCATGCGGCGTCGGAGCTGGACCACAGCGCCAGCAATTGCCTGCGACCGATCCGCGGATTTCCGACACCGAACAATTCCTCCACGAACCGCTCCAGGACGTCGTCCGGCGCCGGGGAGTCCGTTCGGCTTCGCCCGTCACTCATGCTCGGCCTCACGTGCACCGTCGAGGTCGGCGGCGGTAGTCAGATCTATCTCAAGTTGGTCGTGCCAGTGGACCTCGGCGCTCGACATGGTGGGCCACTGCGCATCGCTGTTTGCTGTGGCGGCGTGTTTTTCGATGGCCGACACGTACAGTGTGCCCTCGTGCAGCAGGTCGCGGAGTCGATCGTCGGCGATGTCGGCCGGCAGGACAACGTTGGCGTTGGCGCGATGGGAAACACGCAGTTGGATCAGGGCGGGAAAGACTGTCAGTGCTGCGAGATCCCGGATTCCGGTCAGCAGAACAAGTCGCACGCCCAGTGAGCTGGCGACGTCGCGGGCCAAGCGAAGGAACATCGGTTTGGTGACTTTGGAGAACGGATTATCCAGGAACATCGTGGTGTATCTGTGCCCGTGATTGAGGGAGCGGCGTGAGGCGAGCAGGGAGGCCAGAATCAGTGCGACGGTCACGCCTTCGCCACCGGAGGTCATGGACAGTTGTTCGACCGGCTTGTGCTGGGCATCGAGAGGATCCGAGGGGATCAGCACCGCGGCTTTCACGCGGGGCGTCACTGCTTCGATGAGAGCGTTCACCGTCGCCGTGGCGTCGAATGCGGGTCGTCGACCGCGGTGGTCGGGCGCGAACCAGTCCTGCAGCTTCGACAGGATCGCCGCTTCCTTCTGATCCTTGGTGAGGCTGTCCAGGCCTGCGATTCGCAGCAGTGGCAACCCACTCCACCGTCCCATCGCGGGGGTAGTCGGTAGTTCGGAGTCCTTGATCGCTTGGTGAACCGATCGCAACAGGTTCTGCACCGTCGCGAAGGCTATCTTCGACAGCGCGTTCAAGTTCTTGTCGAAACGAGCGACCTCATCGGCCACGACTGTCAGCTTGGCCTCGATATTGTGGTGATGGTGTCCAGCGTGCGCGATCAATTCATCGCGTGGGAGTGCCCGCAGTGTATGAAGCAGGATGTCGCCGACGACGACGGATTCGTCGGCGTTTCGCAGTTCGGCGTCCGTGACGTTCACGGCATTGGACGTGTTTTTGGCGGCGCGGGTAAGGAGCCTTCTCTGGTTGTTCAGTTCTTGCGAAATCGAATCCAGGATGTGGTCGACCCGATCTTCAGGAATGGCATGTTCTGTCGAATCGTCGAGAATGGACAGGATCTCGCGCAACTCGTCCGGTCCCTCGCCCAGTGCAGTGTCGGCGTCGAGGTCGAATTGCCGATCGTCCACATCGATCGCCTCCAGAGGCGGGACGGCCGCCGATAGCTGCATCAGCATCGAGCTGAAATGGCTGTCGTACTTGTCTATCAGTCCTTTTCTCGCCTCGATCTGCCGTTGTTGCGCCTCGGCGGAATTCCGGCGAATCTGTGCGCGTTCTCTCTCTTCGACCGCGTCGCCACGCAGCTCTTTGAGTTCGTACGCAATTTCGAACGCTCGCGCGGTGTCGTGGGCTACATATTCACTGGGGGTATCGTGACTGTCTCCGATCATTTTCAGTTCGTCCGCGGTCGCGTCGACTGTGTGCTTCTTCTCGAGTCTGGCCTGCTCCATTTTGCCCACGTCTTGGTTGGCTTGTTCCAGTTCAGAATTCAGTTCGGTCCGGCGGGCGGCGATGTCACGCGCTGTGAGGGCTGGATTGTCGGCGATGAATTGCTCGCTATCGGGCAGGACATCGGAGAAGGCGGGCGCCAGTGACTCGCGACCGTGGCGCACCTTTTCCTGGATGAGGTCGAGTTTGATTTTCAATTGCTCGTCGGAAACGGATCCGTTCCATGTCGCGGCGGCGGTCTTCGCGCGCTTTTCCAAGGAGGCAAGGTCTGCATTCTCGTCCGACGGCGTGATCTCGTCTCCTGGTTTGACGAAGCTGTCGTGAATGTCCGACACGTCGATGAGGTCGCGGTTCAACTCGGCGGTTCTGGCTTTCACTGCTGCCAGTCTCTCGTCGGCGTCGCGCTGCTGTCTGCGAGCAATGTCGATATCGGTGTCGGCGTCCTGGCTCGCCTCTTGGGCCTCCCGGATCTCCTGGTCGATGGAGGTGGTTTGCGCGACCAGGTCAGGTTCTGTGGAGCAGATTTGCCAAAGAGCCGCCAGGCGCCGTTCTTTTTCTTTCACCACTGAGTGTTGATCGTGCAGTTCTCGTGCGTGCGTCTCGGCGTGGTCGCGGTCGGTCAGCAACTGCTCGCGGCGTGCGGTGAATTCGGCTTCTTCCTGGGCGAGGTCGTTGACGGTGGCGGTCAGCTCGGTCAGGGCACGTTCTGCCTCGCCCAACGTGGCCGGCCCCGCTTCCTGGGACCATTGGGTGAGGTTCGCCTGCAAGCTGACCGCGAGGTCGTAGCGGTCGCTTTCGGCCTGGGACAATTGACGATGCTGCTCATATTCACGCTGTTTGCGCGGAAGCTGGCTCTGCGCGGCGGAGACGGACCAGAAGCCGCTGTCGGGGAGAACTACCCGGATAGCGGATAATTCGATGGGATTGTCGAACGCTTCGGGCGGACCGATCACCACCGGTCCGGTCAGATGTGTCCGGCTGGACTCGACCAGCTCGGTGACTCCCTCAAGGTCTTCGGGGATATTGACGACAATTCCGGCGGCGAGGTCGGGATGCTGGTGAGCGTAGCGTTCAGCGATATCGCCGGGCAGGCGTGCCAGGTAGGACCATCCGCTGCGAGCGCCGAATTTGGCCGATGTGGCTTGCTCGCACAGCGTTTCGACGTCGGGGCGGGGCGGGAGCAGCCCTTGCCCGGTCTCCAGGGCCGCTACGGTTCGAGCGACCGATGCCATGTCGAGCTCGGCTTTGAGGTGTCGGGTGCGGGCCGAGTGTTTGATGTGACCGAGTAGTTCGGCGATGATCGTCGCGTGCTTGAGGAGATCGATGTCGTCGAGTTCCAGGAGGTTGCTGGCGCGTAGCGTCTCTGCGAGTGCCTCGCCGCGTTGTACCAGCGATTGGTAGTGTCCGGTTGCTGAGTCGAGACGGGATCGGTATCGCGTCGCGCGGGTATCGAGTTCGTGTTGTTCCTCGCTGAGTGCGTCCAGGGCCTGCTGGTGCTCTCGACTGCGTTCGGATGCCTGTTGCCAGCGACGGTGCAGTTCCTCAGCGACCGCGCTCGTGGCGGCGAGCGCTTCTGTGATGTCCTGTCCTTCGGCCAGATCACCGCACGTGGTTGCCTCGGCGATCCGTTGCGTGATCAGATCCAGATCCTGCCGGATGCGCCGCATCCGTGTGTTGCATCCGCCCAGCGTGCTTTCGGCTGTTCCCTTGCGAGCGTGGGCTGCGTCTTCCAGGTCCCGGGCGGACACGGCGCGGTGTTGCTGCTGCTGTCGTTCGGTGTCGAGGTCTCGGAGTTCGTCCTGGACCCGCTGTTTCCACATCTGCGCGGCGGATGACGCGACGAGCCGAACCGGTTCCATTTTTTCGAGTTTGGCGGCGAACACGTCCTTGATGCTTTGCGCTTCGGCCTGGTCGGTGCGCAGGTCCGCGAGACGTTCAGCGGCTTCGGCGATCCGGACGCGGCGCTTGATGGCTTCGCGATCGCCCTTGCGGCTGTCGAGAATTCGGGTGCAGTCGGCTAGTTGCAGACCAGCGAGCTGGCTTCGTGCCTGCGTCTCGTGCAGCTGGACAACGGTGCAGGACTCCTGCGCCGCGGTCAGCGCCTCCGAAGCTGCGAGGACGTCCTCGCGTGCCGACTCGTATCGCAGAGCCAGGCTCCTCGTGAGTGTTTCCATGGTGATTCTCGTGGCGAGAAGGGCATCGAAGAGTCCTCGGCGACCGGCGTCGAGGCGGTGTAGCTCCTGAACGTGCTGCGCTGTCTTTCCACTGCTGATGAGCAGGTTGTCCAGCAGGCGTTTCCGTCCGCGTTTCACCTCTACTTGATCGGCGTCCTCGGACAGTTTGGTGAGAGCTGTGTGGAACTCGTTGATTCTTTCCGGATTCGCGAGGGCCGTCACCAGGGTGTTGAGGAATTCGCGTGACGAGCCGTAAGTGAATACCCGGTCGGCGGCCCCTTCATCCTGGTTCATGAGCAGTAGCCAGGACGTGACGAACTCAATGTCGATCATCAGGGTGTCACTGAGGTGGCGTTCCCAGTTCCGGTGCCTTGTTTCGGTGAAGATTTCGGCGTCCGGATGGGCGGTTTTCATGCGGTTGAGCCACAATTCCCATTCTTTGTGGTCCAGCAGCCGGTCGCCGGATCGTATCGCCAGGCTTCGCAGGTCCAGGCTGTCGGCGACGCACCGTGCGGACCAGAAGAATTCCTCGGCCGATTCGGCCGGGCCGGCACCGGCAGGTTTAGACAGGCAGGCGCCAAGCAGCACCTTGGACGGGCCACGCGCTCCTGCGGGACCGCGTGCGGGGATGGCGACCTCGACCACGACATGGGTGGGGGATCCCCCAGGGACGTATTGCTCGATCCGCCGCTCATCTCCTTGTTTTCGTTGTCGGCGCTGGGCAAGACGTGGAAGGAACTGCCGGTCCGCGGGCGCGAAGACGTGGAACAGGAAACCCAGCAGGGTGCCTTTGCCGCCACCGTTCTCCAGGCCGATGACGACGTGGCCGCCGGTGTCCAGGTCGAGGGTGAGATCCGGATACGCCACCTTGTCGCGGCTTTCCGGGCCGGACTGGTTGTCTCTGACGCGCAGGTTGACGATACGGAATCCTGTGATCGGGCCCATTATGCATCCCCCCGGATTTCCGATCCTGTTGCGCCGTCAGGCCGGTTCACCGCACTGAATTTCTGTAGCCCCACGAATACTTCATCGCAGAACATATCCTCGTAGTGGGCCAGGATTCGTCGTTTCGGACGGAAGACGGTATCGCGCGCAGGCGTGTCGCCGGACTTGCTCAGCAGTCCCCTCTTACTCAAGAACAGCAGGACGTCGTACACGAGATGAGTGGTGTCGACGCGGCTGGCGCGTTGCTGTGTCGGGGTGTCGCCCACGGCGGTCAGTTGCAGCCACTGCCACCATACGGGTGGGTCGTCGGAGTCCGGGTCCGGGTTCTGTTGGTCACAATATTCTGCGTAGGTTCTGATGAATTCTTCGAGTTCACGGACCGGAACTGCCGGGGGCCGCAGCGTAGGGTCCGCCAGCAAGTCTTCGAGGTCGGCAGCTGATGGGGCAATGAAGGCGAGCAGAGCGGGGATGACGAGCATTCTGCAGGCCCGCTCTGCCGGTCGCGGTGAATTCTTGTTCCAGGGCAGTTCACTGGCTGCTTCCGGCCAGCACCACGGCCCGTCGGGGTCAGATCGCAGGATCAATCCGCTCTCTGTGCGCACACTACTGACAGCGCACTGGGCGCCCTCGAGGAAGTCGTCGACGAGTTGCTGGAATTCCGCGTCACTCTGATATCGCCTGATCAGGCGTTCGTATTCGGCTGCCTCACCGGATCGTCCCGGGGTTACCGACATTTTGGTGGCGAAGGAGATCAACCGGCCCGTGTCGATTCCGTCCATCATGGTTCTCCTGACGATCGGTGGCTTGTCTGGTGTGGTTCGGGTTCGGGTTCGGCAGGCAGTATGAGCAGGTCGTCCCCGGTTACCGCGCCGGCGTCGATCGTGGCGCCGGTGCGCACGACCACGACGCGCGTACGGTCGACGTCCGCTTCGCCGTCTGCGGGTGCCTCGGCTCCGCCTGTGTAGGCGGTGCCGACAGTCACCGCGACCGCCCAGGGCAGCAGGATCCGTTGCGCCGGTGACAAGTCCGGAGATCGGCTGGCGTGCGTTGATGCGGAGGCGAGTAGTTCTGCGAGGCTGGTCGGTTGTGTCACTGTGGCCAAAAGTTCATTGACGGCGGCCACCAGTGCTGGGTCCAGTTCGCTCGTGTGGTCGCCGAGTTCGCCGACGTCGAAGGGATCGGGAACCGGTCCGGATCTCGGGGACCGTTTGGCGGGGCTGCCTTTGTCGATGAGGGCCTGCAGGTTGGTCACCCGGGGTGCGACCGGTCCCAGCCATACTCGTAGCTGATGTTCCAGCAGTTCGATCACTTGTCTGGACGGCAGGTCGAACAGTGGTTCCAGCAGTTGCGGTTTGGGGTTGATCGTCGTGCGGCGGTGGGTGAACAGCTGACGGTCCTGTTCTTCCTCATATGCCTGTCGCGTCGCGGTGGCTACGGTGAACAGCTCGGCCAGTGACCCGATCAGTTCCTGTAATTGCTCGGTGATCCGTTGCAGTCGAAGGAAATCCGGTGCGTGCTGGTGTTGGTGCTCGGCGACCACCGCCGCGAACCGTTCCTCGGCGGCGACTTGTTCCTCGATCAGCTGCACCGTCGTGTCGAGATGCGGTACGACGTCCGCGGAGTAATCGACGTCGCGAATGTTGTAGTGGATCCGTTTGAGCAACTGCTCGAGTCCGGTGCGTAGCTCGTACACAGTGGTCGATCGCCGGCCGATCGAGGAGCTCACTTCCTCGTAGTCGCGACGGTGGAGCATCCGTTCGGAACGGTAGCGTTCGGCGCTCGCGCGATCGGACGGATCGAACTGGAAGAAGTTCTGGAAGATGTTGATCGCCTCGGGTGTGGGGCGAAGGACCGGCGAGGAGGTGTCGTCGTCTCCGGTGGCCCGGACGAAAGCGAGTGACAGAACAGGATGTTCGACGACACCGTCGGATCTGAGCCGCATATACCGATGGCGGAACCGCGCCTGCCGCTCACGGGTATTCAGCAGAAGATCGATGATCGAGTCCGCCAGGTCGCGATGCCGGTCCACAGGGTCGGAGGGATTTTCCAGCCGCACGAGCAGCATCAGCTCGTCGACGATCTGCTGGCGGGATTGCCCTCCGGTGAGCCGGTCGCCTTCGATGATCAGATGCAATGCCGCCAGCGTGTGGGTCAGCAGGTCATAGTTCGCCCATTCTGGGTGTGCGCGCGCCAGGGTGTCGAGCCTGCTGAACAGCAGCGACTGGTACCCGGCGGTCCGGCGTTGCCGGGGCTGCCAGCTATCCATGAATCCGGCCAGCGTCGCGCTCAATGCTGACGGGCTCACGTCGGCCACAGGGTTCCCGTCAGGGCCGATAACACCAATCTCATTGTCCCCCATCACACCTCGAGACAGTAGCTCGATAGTCCGACACGAACCGCTGACAGTCCGCGGGCAACGGCCTGGACGAACACCGATGGATACGCCGGTTCGGGGCGGGGGCGCTCTCACCCTGTCGTCTCCGACCGCCGGCCGGATACGCCGAGCCGAGCCGTGGCCGGCCGACGTCCCGACGAAACCTCCGGTTTGTTCCGTGAGGGGTGGATGTCGATATCACGATGGCGGTCGCTTCTCTCGCAGACGCGCGATGCCTATTCGAGCAGGCCGCCGCCGAGGTCATCGGTGATCATTCGATCGCGTTCTTCCGGTGTGGCCCAATGGGCTTCGCTATTGCCGTTCCGGTCCTTGGTGACCATCAGGATGTTGTCGAAGTTCTCGGCCACGTTGCGCATATGGGTAATCACTGCGACCAGTCGACCGGTGGCGGCTTGGCGGGTCAGCGTGTCCATCGCTTCGCTGAGGGTGTTGCTGTCCAGGGACCCGAATCCCTCGTCGAGGAACAACGCGTCGATGTTTGCGCCGCCGCGGGAGGTCAGCTGCACCAGCGCAAGCGCGAGCGCCAAGCTCGCCATGAAAGTCTCTCCCCCCGACAGCGTCTTGACATCACGGGGCTGGCAGGTCTGCCGGTCCATGATCATGAAGTCGGGCAGGAACGCCAAGCGCCCCCGTGTCATGTCCATCAGTACGCTGGTCGCGATTCCCAGCAGGTCTTGTTGCCGTCGTTTGAGGACGAATCCGATGAACGTACCTGCCGAGAGCAGGCTGCCGAGTTCACGCAATGCGTCGAGTTCGGGTTCGACGAGCGCGAGCCGTCGTACCACCTCCTCCCGAAGCGGTTTGTCGATCCTGGCCTGCGCGAGCCTGGATTCGCTCTGATCGATGAGTTCCTGGACGGCCCCGATCCTGGTTCGTAACGCCTCTGGCGTGGTCATGCCGAACTCGGTCAGGACGGAGGTGATGGTGCCTCGGGCCCGATGCGACGCCTGGTCGTAGCCGTCGACTTCTCGTCGGCAGGTCTCGATGATGCGCTGGGTGGCCTCGAGCAGCGCGCGCGACCACGCCGCATCTGTTGAGATCGAGCACGGTTGCGGGCGGGTCGGTATCTCGACGGGGATCCCCAGCGGCACCGCCGTCGCATTCTCCGCGAGTACGCGCAGGTCTTCGGCAAGCTGCTGGACAGGTCGCTCGACGTCCGCGTATTTCTGCTCACGCAGGGCGGCCTGTTCCTTGGTGAGATCTTTCACCCTCTTGCGTATCGTCGCTGCTTTGTCGCTGACGGCTGTAAGTTCGTGCCGTCGTTGCTCGATGTGTTCGAGGGCGCGGGCGATCGCGTCGGGGTCCGGTGCGTCATTGTCGCGAAATTCGGTTGGTATGCAGCGATAGTCGTGAATTGCGCGGTTTCGACGGTTGGTGCAGGACTCAAGCGCGGTGGAGGTGTCCTTCTGTCGGCGCGCGAGATCCTTTTCATCCCTCCGTAATTCGGCCGAGTGGTCACGGTGCGTGTTCTGCGCCTCCTGTAGGCCGGCCTGGGCCTGTTTGTTCATGGTATCGGCGTGCTGGACCGCAGCGATCGTGTCGGCCAGCAGCGAGTCGTCGGTTCGCGCCAGATCACCGTCACCGAGTGCGGCGGCGAGTGAGTCCAGGGCCGTGGCGGCCTCGGAGGCGGCCTGCTCTGCGGCAGTGGTGGCGCTCTTCCAGGTCAGTTCGGCTTGGTTGCGCGCTGCGCGCGCGTGCGACAGCTCGGCTCCCGCGCGTTTGGCGTCTTGTGTGGCCTTCTTCCATGCAGTGGTCGCTTCGCCGAGGTCTGTGCGCGTCGGCGGCTGGAAGTCCGCTGGCAGGGGGCGCACACACAGCGGACACGGATCCCCGGGCCCGTGGTGTTCAGCAGCGTGGGCTGCGGAGTTGTGGCGGCGGGTCTCTTCCAGCAATGTCTCGGTGTCTTCGACGTGCTTGTCGGCGTCATCGGACACGCGCTGCGCCGCGACGAGAGCCTCGGTCGTCGATCCGACGGCCGTTTCCGCCGTCTGGACCGCGGCGGTGGCCTCGGCCGATTTCTCGTGGGCTTGCCGCGCTGTGCGCAACATAGAGCGGTGCAGCTCGAGAGTGTTCTGGGCTACGGAGAGTGCGGATGCGGTTGTTGCGACGTCGGATTCGCGCCGTGTAATAGCCTCGGTGAGCGTCGGCAGTTCGTTCTTGCGTTGCTCGAGCTGCTCTCGGTCGCGCTGGATGAGGGTATTGCGTTCGGCGAGCCGGGCCAGTTCGTCTTGGATCTCGGGCAGATCCTTCTGCAGTGATTGCAGGGTGTTCGCCGCTGCGGCGGTGCCTGATACTCCGGTTCCTGCGTGCTCGGCAGCATCGAGCTGGGCTTGCAGTCGCTCATCTTCGTCGGTTGCGGCGGTGAGTTCGTGGTCTGTCTCGGTGAGCCGCTGTTTGAGGTGCGCGTTCAACTCGGTCAGCGTGCGGTAGCGATCCTCGGTTTCGGCGGGCTTCAGGTTCCGGGTTCGCTGGTGCAGACGGTCGGCAGCGGTGCGGAGTTCGTCGGCGCAGTGGGTCGCGCGAGAGAGCTCAGCACTGGCCTGGCTGCAGGTGTTCGCTTCTGCGGAAAGCGTGGTCTGCTCCGCGGTCAGCTCCGCTAGGCGCTGGGTGGTTTCGGTGATGACTTTCTCGGGGTCATCATCGCGGAAGTCGCGGAGCCTGTTTCGCAGTTTGTCCCGGGCTGGGAGCAGTTGGTCGCGTTTGGCCCGTGCGCATTCGCGCATGTCGGTGATCTTGTCGAGTCCGAGTGCTGTCTCCAGGATGTCGGCGCGTTGTTTCGTCTTGGCATGCAGGAGTTCCTGGAATCGGCCTTGGGGAAGGACGATCGCTTTGAGGAAGCCGTCGTGGTCGAAGCCGATGATTCGGGTGATCTCGGCGGTGACCTCGTTGAACCCGGTGATGGTGGTGCCGGTGTCCCGGCAGGTGAGGGCATCGGTCCGTTTGTAGTTGTCGATGGTTGTCGCTCGCCGCACACACCAGGTTTTGTCGCCTGCCCGGAAGGTCAGCTCGGCGCGCACGGCGCCGTCGCCTCCGTGGGCTGCCAGCCAGCTGCTGTTTTGTTTGGCCCATGTGGGGTAGCCGTAGAGAGCGAAACACATCGCTTCCAGGATCGATGATTTCCCCGCGCCGGTATTGCCGATGATGGCGGCCAGGTTGATATTGGTGAAGTCGATTTCCTGATCGCGCTGATATGAGCGCAAGCCTTTGAATTTCAGATGCAGCGGTCTCATCGCTGGTTCTCCTCGAGGTCAGTGGTGTCGTCGGGTTCGGCCAGTAGCGCTTCGATGTCCGGCAAGGTGAAGGCGACCTCGTCTTCGAAGCAGGTGAGGATGCGGTCGAACTGTTTGTGCAGAATCTGTGGGTCCGCCTTGGGCCCGGTCTGGGTGGACAGGAATTCGGCGAACAGTGTCCGCAGATCCGAGTCGGCCTCAGCACCAACGATGTCAGCGGTGATGATTTCCGGTTCATCCCCGAATATCGGTCGTACTCCTACGATCTCCGCGTCGGGGACGATCGCGCTGACCTGCTCGGCGAGCGTGGGATCGTTTGTCGGGGTGTGGATTTTGAACAGGCACAGGTCCCGCCCGAAGGTCGATGCGTTTGCCCGTAGTTTGTCGAGGGTGCCTTCGAAGATCCGCAGCTGCCGCGCGCTTCGGAGCGCCACGGTGGTGATCTCGGCGGGTTGGCCTGGGTGCAGATCGGCGATGACGACGCTCTTCTGCTCGCCCGCTTCGCCGAAGTCCAGCTGCAGTGGGGATCCGGCGTAACAGGCGGTGACGCCGCTGATGCGGAGCTGTTGGGGTTTGTGGATGTGTCCGAGCGCGGCGTAGGAGACCGCGGGCAGGTCCGCGGGATCGGTGGCGTACTTGTCATCGACGTGCATTGCTCGTTCGGTCCCGCTGAGTTCAGCGCCTCGCACGTATTCGTGTGCGGTGAACACGGCGATCTCCCGGCTGGTGTCCAGATCGCGCACCAGTTCCGCGGCGAGTTCTCGTTCGAATTCGCCCACAGCCCGGGCGTAGGACGAATACCACTGGTCGGGATTGTCGTATACGTTGGTCTGGGTAGCGATATCGACGAACGGGAGCACTCCAAGTCGCAGGGTCGTGTCGCCGGGGCCGTCGAAGCGGAGTATTCCACCGTCGTTCGGGTCACGCCGACTGTCGATAAGGTGAATTCCGCTGCGAGGCCCGAACGCTCGGGCGAAATGGCGGAACCAGTGAGGCGAGTCGTGGTTGCCACGAAGCACTACGATGGGGGCGATCGCAGCGAGTTCCTGCAGGACGTCTATCGCGATGCCTTCGTCGTGGTAGGACGGCCGGCGATGATCGAACAGGTCGCCGGAATGAATTATCAGGTGAGGCTTGTGTGTTCGGGCGATATCGATTATTTCGTGGAGGACAGCAATGTGGTCTTCGGCGCGGGATCGCTGATACAGCATCTTGCCGAGATGCCAATCGGAGGTGTGGAGGATTCTCATGATCTTCTTCCGGGCGCAGGAGAGGAAGCGTGCCTTTCGGTACGCCTGATCGAAATATTGATATGTAGATGAATTCGGTGTTATGTGGCCGATATTCGATGGTTCTGTAGATGGGTGAGCATGGATTGGTTCGCTTCCCAGCCGTCCGGGAATTTCGCGGGGACCCCCAAGTGCATCGGTTCGGTGGGCGGATGGGCATCGAGCAGTCGTTGAATGCCGGCGCGGGCGACGACGATGCAGGCGTGCCGGTGACGGGAGGTCAGCACGCACAGCCGCCCCGATTCGAGGTGGAATGCGGTGGCATCACGGCGTCCGGACAGCGGGTGCAACACCAGGACCAGGTCGTACTCGCTGCCCTGCAACCGATTTGCTGTGTTCACACAGATATCGGCGATGCCGCGGGCGGTTAGGGCCTGCCGGATCGCCGCCACCTGATCGCGGTGGGCGGCGCCGATCGCGATCCGGTCTGCGCCGACCTCGGTCTCGCCGGTGCCGCGTTCGGATCGGGCAACAGGGCCTCGAAGCAGGACGCGGTGCGCCAGGTCGGCGACCGTCTCGATGGCTTGTGTATCGGTGCGCACGGTGTGGCGTGCTGGTAGTTCGTGCAGAGCCCATCCCGTTTGCGCCGCCAGGTCGAGCGTGTTATCGGATGCGGTCCCGAATCCGCTTGTCTTATAGGAGAAATGACGCTGATGAGGGTCGGTTGCGGCACGGAATCCGGTGAATGGGTAGAACGCGGAGGACACCGGCTCGGCTGCCGACGGCGGTAGCCGCCATGACACCGGGAGTTGGTAAACCGGCAGGTCTGGGTTGCTCCGCAGCATCGCCGCGACGGCGCTTTGCATCGGATCCCACTTCAGGCCGGTCCAGCGATCGATGTCGATGGTGGAGAAAGGATCCAACTGGCCAGGGTCGCCGACGAACAGCGCGCGATCGAACCGCAGTGCCACGCGCAACAGCATGTCCGATCGCATCTGGTACGCCTCGTCGACAATGGCCCACGGCCAGGGGCCTTCAGTGACATATACCCATTTGGCGGCGGTAGCGATGGTGATCTGAACGTCGCCGAGGTTCGACAGCTGCTGGCCGACAACAACATTCGGGTGTGCCACCTGGGCGGTGGGCACATAGTCGTGCGAACACAGGCGCCCGATCCGCACAGTCGGCGCGTCCGTTGCCAGCCGATTGACAAGATCATCGACCTGCTCGTTGGTCTGAGCGATGACCATCACCGGCTCGCCGGACTGCGCTATCTCGACCGCCACGCGCACCACCAGTGTGGATTTCCCGGCACCAGGTGGCGAATCCACGACCACCCCGCGGTGGCTGCCGTGCTGGAATTCCGCCAGCACGCTCGCGATCACATGGTCGACCTGGTGTGCGACAACGCTGTTCATGACCATTCCTCGTTCGCGTCCTGCGCTGCTGGCAGCAGTTCATCCGGGGGCCCGCCGTGGGGCCACGGGGTGTCGCTGCGATCGGGGAACTTGCCCGTCGGTGTGTATCGGTCCGAGAGTCGGCTATAGCAGACCAGCTCGCCGATGGCAGGGACGCTGCCGGGTAGCGGGGTCTTGCCGCGACCCATACCCCGCGATAGTTCGAGGGATATCTCACTACCGTCGGCCCGGCTGCGGATGGCGGTGATGGAGGCCTTCTGCTGTGGTCGCTGCTGGTCCACCAGCTCCGTGGCCTCGTCGGCGGTCAACCTGACCGGATCGGTGGTGTGGATGGTGATCACAGGCTTCGGGGATCGGCGTCCTGTCCCGGCAGGCTTCTGAAGGTCGACGGTGCTGACGGTTCCGGCGAATGCCTCGCCGGACAGGCGGTACTCGGCCATCACAAGCAGGTCGTCGAAGGCCCGTTGCGCGTCGTACTCTGCCTGCGCCCGCTCGAGCTCGTTCAATCTCCGGGCGGCGGCCACCGCGCTGTCTCGTTTGGGTTGTGGACGCTCGCGTTTGGCGACTCGATCGCCGAACTTGTTGAACTCCTTGACATCCCGGCCCCAGCGCGCGGGGACGTGCGCTCCCGGGGCCAGGGTTCGCAAGCAGTCGATCCCGCGCCACACCAGCTGCCAAGTCGGCAACAGCTGCTCGCGCAGTGCTGACTCGAGACGCGTGGTGGCGACAAGACGTTCCCGTCGTGTGGTGGCGCGATCATACTCGGCGATACTCGGTACCAGCACTTCCCGGTCGAATGTCGGGTCGGTGGCCGGTCCGGCCGGGGGCCAGATCAACGGATCGGCGGCATCGAGTGCGGCTCGTGCGCCATCGGAATCCGGTGGTGGTTCTATCCAGCCGAGCAAAGCGGCGAGGTTGGCGTCTTCGAGGTCGCTCTGCCCGCTCGCCCAATGCCGGGCCAAGGCGTCGGTGGCGGCGACGAGCAGCGAGGATCCAGGGTGGTCGGCTCGCTCGGCATAGAAGGTCAACCATCGACCCAGATCCGGTACCGGAATCGGAGCCGGGTATTCGCCGGTGGTGGAGCGGAATCGCGTCGAGCGACCGAGCAGTCGGAGGAATTCGACGCCACCGCGATTGGGCACCCAGAGTTGTGCTGCTGTCCCTATGGCCGGCCCGGTGGTGGCGTGTCGGCACGTCGCGATGTAGTGCAGGACCCGCATTGCCAGTTCGTGGGCGAACTCGAGCCGCAGGACCCGGTCGCGTGGTTGCGGCACGATGAGCAGTTCCGGGTGGTCACGATCAGTGCCGACCAGCGTAGCCAAGGGCGCGATCACTTCACCGGCCAAGCTCAAGGGAACGCAGACCATCGGATGGTCCTCGATATGGATGTGCCGCACAGTCGTGATCGGCTGTGCACGAAGGGCTTTCACGGCGTATGCGCGAGCCAGAGCGGTGAGCGTGCTCATGCGACACCGCCCAGGCAGTCCATTCGCAGCTGTGCGGCCATCCTCAGCACTTGTGTCGCCTCGTACTCGTGCTCGCCGGGGGTGCGGGTTCCTTCCGCCAGGTGAAGGGTCCTGGTGATCGATTCGATACCGCCCAGGTCTTCCTGGACCGATCGACCCAATCGCGAGGTGCGATCGTGCGCCTCGTTTCGGCAAAACAGTGCCATCTCGCAGGTAGTCAGGCATTCGGGTGCGTATCGCGCTTCAATAGCGTCCAGAGCAGCGCACAGGTCGGCCACCGAGCGGGTGGCCTTGCCCTCCGGGTCGCGGTACAGGTCCAGTGTCAGGGTCGACGGCAGCGCGCCCAGCAGGGTGCCGATGTCAGCGATCCGGGCGAGTTGGCGGCGCAGGACGGTCAGTTGTTTGCGGACATCCACTCGTACCGCGGTCGGCCGATTGGAGAAGTTCTCTGGGCAGACGAGGAACACCTCGTCCGACACCAGTGACGGATCCAGCCTGAGCTCCTGAAGCAGTTGCCGCAGGGCCAGCACGTACACCGCCGATTGTGTCGCCGCGAGAGCGACTTTCGCCGGGTCGGCGCTGCCGTCGATGATCGGGAACGACTTGACCTCGACGACGTGGAACTGTTCGGACAGTTTGAACGCGATCAGGTCCGGTTCGAGATAGGCGTTGTGGCCAGCGATGTTCATCCGCAGCAGAGGATGATCGAACAGCGTGCCCGCGCCGGGCCCGGACCGACCGGCTCGTGTCAGCTGCTGGCGCGAGTTCGTGTAGCGCGTTTCGAGGGTGTCGTGACCGGCCACGTTGTTGAGATCAGCGTAGGCAACCTGTGGTAGCGGCAGCTCCAGATGTTCTCGCAGCAGCTTGAGCAGCTCGGTGCAGCCGTGGTCCTTGACAAAGGTCTCGAAGGCCTTGCCGCGTGTCAGGTCGAAGGGCGACTGCCCGAACTGGGGGCGGTATCCCAGATGCTCTGCCAGTTCCTGTTTGTCGACCGCGGCGGCATCCAGAACACTACGTCGCGCGCAACCGGGGTTGCTGGTCAGAGCGGCGATCGTCCTGGCGTTGTGTTTCTTCGGGGCGACCGACCCGCGGATGAAACCCAGACGAAAGTCGTTGTCGTTCAATGATCTTCCTTCACAAGGGAAGCAAGCGTGGATGAGAAGAGTAATTCGATGATGCGCGATCAGTGTTCAGTTGTAGAGCGCGAAACAACCTCGAGCACGGCACCGAACAACAGCT
This sequence comes from Nocardia vinacea, assembly GCF_035920345.1. NCBI lineage: Bacteria > Bacillati > Actinomycetota > Actinomycetes > Mycobacteriales > Nocardiaceae > Nocardia > Nocardia vinacea. The sequence continues at coordinate 10,058,551 of NZ_CP109149.1, read as the reverse complement.
GGACCTCATCGAGTTGAGCCCCGGCCCGGGTTGCTGCCGCTTCACGATCGGCTTGGTCGGCGTCGGAATGTATTGCCAGTTCCGCACGTGCGGCCTCAGCGACGGTCTTCCACTCCAGCACGTCGAAGTTCTCGCCCGCACCGGGGATGGTGGTGGCGAACCGCCACAGCAGACGCATCGCAGGCAAGGTCGGCTCCCCCATCCGTCCCACCTGTTCCGCCACGTGGATGGCAGCAGTGAGGAAGTCCACGCGTGGGCTGAGTGGGCCGATCATTCGGCGGCTCAGCGGCCAGGTCGACACGGCCAGCAGACCGCGGGCCGCAGTCAGGCGGTCCGCAGTCAGTGCGCTGCACAGGTAGTAGGGGCGAGCGTGAGGGGATGACCGGAACGAACGTTCCTCATCTCGGCGCAGGTGAGTCAGCTTGGATCCACTCAGTCCGCCACCGAAGAACGCATCCTGCACCGCCGCAATCAACTTCGGCGCGGATGCCCCGCCCACGAGCGTCAATGCCTGATGAACCTGATCCCGAATCGACAGCAACGATCCGGGGTGATCGGCCAGCTCGGGTTCATCCACGGACGGCGCCAGGGCCGCCAGAGCGTCTTCCCAGGCCTTGTCCGTTCGACGTAGCTCCGCCCTCAGTTCGCGAGCTCGCGCCGAATCGCCTGCGATCGTGGCTCGACGTAGGTCGATGCGCAGGTTCTCGATCCGTCGTTCGAGCTCCTCCAAGGGGGTGGTCATGACCGACATGCTATAACACTACTTCCACTCTTATCCAGTAATTTCCAGTATCTATCCGAGGGGAGGTCGTGGTGTTTACATCGCCGCCGACCTGTGTACCGTTCCGCCTTCGATGGCCTCGCACGACACCTGCCGCTCGCTACAGCAGCCGGAGTCGTTGTCTTTCGGGTGTTCATGACCAACGCCCGTGGCGCGCAACGCCGATGATGCAGGCGGTTTGGCCATAACGGCGGTTCAGGCTGTCTTTCTGGCCATTCCGATCGTCGCTGCGGCGGCATAGATGGCAGCGAGCCGTTCTCGCAGTTCGGCGTCGGTGACCAGACGCAGCGCTTGTTCGTGGATTTCGTTGACCGTGGCCAATGTGTCGCACTGCTGCGCCAGGTAAGCGGCGAGAATCCGCCTGCTCGGCTGCGCAGCGGTGGCTGCCGCGCGCGTCGCGAAGAGCATGGTGAGCGGAAACGCCCAGCAGGCGTGGAGCAGGCCGAACGCGGGACGTTGAGCCTTCTTCCATGGTGAGTAGAAACTGACCTCGTCGCTGATCGTGGTGCCGGTGGCCGCGAGTGCGTCGTTGAGCCAGTTGTGGCCGGCTTCGTGGATGATGTCTCTGGCCAGGATGGACGGGTCCGCGGTGTGATCGAGAAACACGGTGCCCGGTAGCCGGCTGATGGTCCAGCTGTTGAGAGTGGCGTCGGGGCTTTTGGTTTCCAGCAAGCACACGATGGGCGCATGGTTGTCAACGAGTTGGCCGAAGCCATGCTCTGCCGCTATGCCGAGTGCCTGGTCGCTGAGTTCGACCAGCCCTGGGGGTGCCGCCTGGGTTTCGGGGCCAAGCAGGTAGTAGGGCGTCTCGGCGATTGGCGAGACGTGCATACCGGTGCGGCTTGGAGCCTGGATGATTTTCGGTCCGCGAGAAGTGGATTCGAACCACGCTGCCGGTGGGTCGATGACCGCGGCGCGGTACCACGCGAAACGGTCTCGGTCCCCGGTGCGTGCGGCCTGTTCTGTGCCTTCGAGGCAGTGGTGGGCGAGGGCGTAGTTCATCTCGAGATGAGGATCTGGGCTGACACCGGCGCCGGAAGCTCCGATGAGCCTTTGAATGGTCTCGGTTCGGGAACGATGAAACATGGTGATGCGGGGAAGTTCGAAGATCGCATCCAACTCGTTCACTCGGGCACCCCTTTCCGTTCTGAATGTGGTCAGCGCGGTGACTGCGGTGGCCGTGCGCCGCCGCAGTCACCGCCCTGTTCTCTGCGCCGTCGTTTACCGCTCGGCGGCGGTCCAGCCGTCGGAGATGATGCTGGAGGTGTGAGCGGTGGTGCGGATCCGGGAGTCGTCCGCACGCAATTCCTCGACCGCCTGCAGGAAGTCGGTCATTTCATCGGTCATGTTGGCCATGGTTACGAAATCCATTCTGTTGCAATCTAATACGGTTTCAGCGTTGTCTCTGGTGTTGTGAGACTGGCGTCCTCCTGTCCTGGTTCGGTCACGGCGTTTTCGCCGTGGTGGCGCGGATGGCGGCCCGCTGCAGCGCATTTCGGAATTCCGTCATGCTTGGTCGGTCTGCCGGGGTGTGTGCGAGTGAGGATCGGAGCGCAGTGCTCAAGGGGTTGGGAATGCTCGCGAAGGATGGGGGTATTGCGAGGCGGGGGATGTCGCCGAGTAGCACTCGATGGGTGAGTACCGCCAGGCTGAATACGTCGGCGGGCGGTCCGGCCCTCTCGTACTCGGTGAGGTATTCGGGTGGCCAGTGGACTTCGGGGCCGCGGTGACGGGGACCGTGTGGGGCGTGGAGGCGGCGGGCGGCGCCGAGATCGGTGATGAGGCCGCGTCCGTGGTCGATCAGGATGTTCTCTTGGTAGACGTCGCGGTGTACGACTCCGCGGCGGTGGAGTTCAGCAAGTCCTTCGGCGATGTCGGCCAGGATGGATAGTTGCCCGGCGAGTGCCGATGGTTCGGTTCCGGTAGTGGCCATCAGGGTGGCGAAGTTGCCGTCGGGATAGTGCGGCATGGTGTACCAGTCGAAGTCCTCACAGTGCCCTTCGGCGAGCAGCGGGACGACGTGGGCTACTCCGGTGCATTCGCGGACGAGGTCGCGTTCGTGGCGGAAGTCGCTGCGAGCCATGGTTCGTTCGGCGGGGCTCATCTGCTGGTACCAGTAGAAGCCGTACGCGGCGGGCCGGTCGCCTTCGGGCATCGCGGCGAGCACGTGGTTGCTGCCGAATCCGGCCTTCACCACGACCGATTCCTCTCCGTCGCGGTGCGCGAGGGCCAGGGTGCTCGAGCGGGTGAATGCGAGGAGGTCTTGTATGTGCCAGCCATGCCGCCGAAGTTGGTCCAGGACCCATCGCGCCGGATGTAGAGGGTGCAGCTCCATCACAACGTTTCTCCTGGGATAGGCGGGTGCAGGTGGTCGAGGATTTCGTCGCAGACGCGGTCGGTGTCGCGGGGAGTGAGGAGTCGTCGGCGCCAGAGCGGGCGGTTGACCGTGTGCTGCCATGCATTTGCGGCCTGCTTATAGAGGCGGTGCTGTTCGAGGGCAACGTCGGGGGCATCGCCGGGGCGGGCAGCGGTGGGTCTGGTGGCGAGTCTGCGGCGGCAGATCTCGGGTGGGGTGGTCAATACGACGGTGAGATCCGGTTGGATTCGGGATGCTGCCGCTAGGGTGCTGAGGTAGTGCTCGACGGGGCGTGTGTGGGTGGCGGCGAGCAGGCATGCCGAGGAGAGGATGAGCCGGTCTGTGATGACATGCTGTGCTCGGGTGGCGGGGCCGATATTGTGCCGGGCGTGCAGGATCAGATCGTCGAGAACTGCTGTGGTGGCGGTGTTTTCATCGACGAGGGCGCGACCGGCGCGCAGTGCGACCAAGGTTCGTGTGGCTGGCAGTGACAGCCAGGAGAACTGGCCGAGGTGGGTGATTGCGATGCTGCGGTCGGACGCGCGGGTGAGTATTCGATCACGCAGCGTGGATTTGCCTGTGCCGGCGGCACCTTCGAGGGCGATCAGCATGATGGTTTCTCCAAAGCGGTACCTCAGCTGGTATCGGCGAATAGCCAGCTGATGAATTTGCGGGCGCGGCCGGTGATTACCGGGGTTGTGCCGTGGGTGAGCTGTGATCCGTACAGCAGGGCGGTGCCGGGATCGGGATCGACGCTCCAGCGGGTGCGTGCCATGTCACGGAACCAGGGCGAAGAGTTGTCCGCGCCGTCGTGGGCGAACATCATCCCCGGCGCGTATCCGGGGCAGGCCGAGAGCAGAGCGCGGTTCCACAACCGGGGATCGGAGGTGGTCTCGGCGTAGAAGTGCCCGCCCTCGCATCGTGCACCGATGCTGACGCCGATGCCCGCGATCTGGCGGGGCCAGCACCGCGGGTCGGGGGCGATTCCGTCCAGGTGCGGTGTGATGTGTTGTCCGGCACTGTATTCCACGTATGTCCACGGTCGGCACGAGGTCACCGACGGCAGGATTCGTGCCAGGGTTGGTTGGGCTCGTTCAAAGGCGTCCTGCAGGGTCTTCTCGGCTGCCGCGGGGATTTCGGGAATCTCGAGCCGCCCGGCGGGCTCGTAGACCGACATCGCCTCCTGGGTGCTGTGGCCGGGGATTTCGTGGATCGACACGGTCCGGTTGTGTTCGAGTTCGGCCCGGTCGGCGCTCGCCAAGTAGTCGTCCATGATGGCGATGAGCTGGCGGTCGTCGGCGGCGGTCAGGAATTTTTCGATGCTGCCGATAGCCAGAGTTTCACCGAGTCCGATCAACGATGGCTCGTTCATGTCCCCTCCGGGTGTGTAGTACTGCGGTGATGTCGCCGAGGTCGGCGCAATGGTTGAGCCAGCTGGTCACCGGCTCATGCCCGATCGGCCGATGCCAGAGCGTCATTAGTTCGCAGACCAGGGGAAACCGGTCTCTCGGTGGATCATCGCCGCGGCGGACATCCGGATGTTCGAGGGCGCAGGCGCCGCCGGACTCCTCGTCGAAGACCACAGCGAGCTGGGCGCCGATCCTCGCGCACCATCGGGCACGTTGCTGCGGGGGCGGTACGAGACCGGCGTAAGTGGTGGTCTCGACCTCGAGCCAGGCATCGGCGATCGCCGCGGCGCTGTGCTGAATCAGGCAGTGCGCGCAGCAGGAGATCAGTTCGGGCCGACACATGCGTACCCCGAGCGTGGTGGCGATATCAATCGGAATCGCCCACGCCGTTTCGGCCAGGTCTAGCGACAAGGGCGCGGTGTGTTCCCCCTTGTCGAGCCGGTGGCGACAGCAGAGCTGGACCGGCGTTAGGGGCGCTGCCCGCGGTTTGTTGGCTAGGGCGGGTTCGATGAATGCGATGTGGAAATAGGCGATCCGGCCGAGGAGTTGGTGCACGGTGATCATCTCATCGACGTTCATGCCGCGCCGCTGTCGGCGTGAGACGCTGTGCTGCAACCACATTCGATGACGGCATCCAGGAAAGTGGTGGTAAGCGCATCCACCATCACGGAGGTCGCGGAATCGAGGTCGGCGAAGTAGGTAGACCAGTCATAGCCCTCGGTGCGTTCGAACCGCACATCCAGCACCGGAAACCGGGCACTAGTCGTGGTGCACGACAGGTCCGCGCGGCCGATGACGACCTGAATCGATTCGGGTACACGGGATTCGATCGAGGCGAGGGCGCGGCACAGCGCGGTGGCGACGGTGGCGTATTCGTCGGCGCTACGGGGAAGGATCCCGAAGCGACGTTCGGCCGGGGTGAGCGACAGTCCGGTGTAGGGATGGCCCTGGCAGCTGTCGTAGGTCACCAACCCCCACCCGGTGGTGATCGCGTCGACCAGCGACCAGACGCCGGGTTCGATAGCCTCACGCCACAGCGGATGCAGCGGATCCAGATCATCGGCTTCGTGCGTGCCCGGGGCGCCGACGGTGTTGACGTTGCCGTAGTCGCTGACCTCCAACCGCACTGGCTGGTGAGGCACCTGTGGGTCACGCCAGCGGCTGAGGAACCCTGCGACATCTGCCATTGCGTTGATCTGTCGAGGACGCGCATGCACCCGTCGGCAGAATATGGCCGAAGGAGTTGCGGGGGTGGCGATCAGGGCCGCGACGCCGTCGATCAGCCGCATCCGGTATCGGCAGTAGTCTTCGTCACTGCCGGCGGAGGCGACTGCGCGCAGTCGCGTGGCCAAACAGCCGCCGCCACAGCTGTTTCGGTAGCGGCAGGTGGTGCATTTGCTGGTCAGGGACCGGCCCTTCACCAACAGCGGTAGTTGCCGCTGCGCTGCGGCGATCTCGTGTGCTGCGGAGAAATCGGGCAGCTGGCCTAATTGCGCTTCGGGCCAAGGCAATTCGTCGCAGCTGCCGAACCTGCCGTCGGGATAGAGGGTGAACACATGGTCGCACTTGAGGTTGGAGAAGTGGCAGAACCCGGTGTCAGCGCCTCGCAGCCGCCGAATCGCCGAGACGATCGGCTCCAGTTTCACTCTGCGATGCGCGCCGCCGTGCACCCACCGAACCGCGGCGGCGAGGACGAAATCGGCGTACTCGTCGGGGGTGATCGCCCATGCCGGTCCTGCATCGGATATGTTGGCGCGCTGCGAAATCCGACTGGGTGATTCCCGGTAACCAGTGGTGGCGGTCTGTTTCGTGATCGATGAGTCGAAACAGGGGACGAAACTGATCGCGTCCACTGCGGGGAAGCTCGTCAGATGATCCAGAACGGCCGCCGCCCGACCGAGTACGGCGGGGGTCACCGCGGTGATGATGCCGACCTTTCGGCCGCGCGCACCGCATCGGTCCAGTGCGGCGACGATGGCGGGGTAGATTTCCTCGCCGTCGTAGCCGACGCGCCAGATGTTTCCGCGGCGGTCGCCGTCGAGGGAGATCCCGATCCGCAGGTCGGGATACACCTCGTCGAACAGGTCCAACCACGAATCGTCGAGGCGGATTCCGTTGGTTTGCAACGTCACGCGTTGCACCAGCGGCTGTTCGGCCAAGGCGGCGAGCACCTCACGCAGGTAGGGCTGCCCGGCGGTCAGGGGTTCCCCGCCGTGCAACTCCACCACCAACCGACGACCGCCGAACAGCTGCGGCAACCGCGCTATGTCCTGCACACCGATGCGGGCGCCGCCCGGGGATTCCTTGCGTTTCTCATAGCAGTAGAGACAGTCGATGTCGCAAGTCTCTCCGCGCAGCTTGCAGATGACCGACACCGCTGTCTCGGTTCCGGTTTGCGTCATCGTCAAGTACGGGCTGTCGTTGTCCCCGTTCATAGGGCTCACTCCCAACCGGAATCGGTGGCTTGGTCTGGCTCAGTCGACGAGGCGGCCGAGCAGAGCGCCCTGTCCTGATTGCAGGACGTGGGCGGCTTGCAGCGGAATCCAGAAGCATTCGAACCGTGTCGGCTCTGCCTCGCCGTCGTGGTCTTCCTGGCTTGCCCACCGGTCCGTCGCGTCCTGGCACAACTCCAGTTCGAAGAAGTGCCGGTGCTGGATCTCGAACCGGTAGGGGCTGATGTCGTACTCGGCTTCTCCGAGCTTGCGTACGATCTTGAACTCCGACAGCCCGGTCTCCTCCCGCGCTTCGCGCAGCGCCGCATCCTCGGGCGTTTCCCCGGCGCGAATGCTGCCGGCGGGCACCTGGATCCCGACTTCCTCCCACGAGTAGTCGGTGTGGCGGAACACCAGCAGCTTGCCGTCGCGAACGACGTAGACCATTACCTTCTCCTTGACGACCTTCTCGGGCATCAGGCGCAATCCTTCCTGCGAATCATGGAATCAAGGTGGTGCGGAATGAACGAGCTGCCAGACCGAGCCCAGCCCTGCGACGACACGTGCGGCCGTCTCCAGCCAAGCAGTCTAGTAGCGGATCCCATGTATTCACCGTGGCGCCACGCTGCCGGTTCCGTCGTCAAATAGACTGTGTTCCAAACGTTTTCGCGATTGCGCAACTAATGGATCGGTGTCTTGCGGTCTACTGCCTGCCTCGGCGCGAGTGATCAGAGCGTCCAGCAGATCCGCGAGGCTGTCGGGCACTGTGGGTGCGGCACTGGAATGGAAGCGACGACACTCGCTGATCAGCGCGGACAACTCCGGACGGTTGGCCCAGTACGCTGCCTCATCACCGCTGGTGGCCGCTCGATCGAGAACCGCAGTCAGTGTCACCGACTTCTCGGCGGCCGTAATCACGTTGGTCATCGACCCGGCCGTGCCCAGCATGGTCATCAGGCATGCGAGATCGTGGGCAGAGCATCCGATTGCCAACTCGTCGAGGTCGCCGCCATCAGCAGGCGGATCGATCTCACCGGCTCGGTGCAGCAGGGCAGCGGCGATCCACTCCGGCTCCGCCCCAGGGGCGTGATCACCGATCGTATTGGCCACAGCGACCGCGTGCGCCAGGGCGGTGGTCCCGGTCACCTGGTTGTAGTGGCCTGCATACCTGGTGCGCGCCATTCGCAGCGCCGCAACGACAAGCGGGTTGTGATGCATCGGCAGCATAGGCATTGCGTTCGGGCACCTTTCGGGCATTCGAGCGGTATGAGGAGTGCAGCGCAGGCAACCTCTTGCTGCTGCGGGGATCCGGGGTCGAACCGCCCGGCCATCCGCTCGAAAGATCGGGCCAGAGACGATCACTGCCGCCTCTGGCGGACGAGCCATCGCGTACACCACGGGCGGAACTCCTTTCGATCCAGGTTGCGCCCCTGCGCTATTCACACCATCCAGGGGTCTGCGCTCTTCACGGACTGGACGTGACAGCTGTTCGGAGCGAACACATTCACGGTGTCATGGGCGAAGCGCCGCGACCATGAGCCGTCGTCCTAGTTCTGCCCTAGTTCTGTGGTCGAACGGCTACCGTAGGTGCGCGAGGACGACGGATACGGATGGGGGATGATTCGGCGTATGGGTTCGGTGGTGGCGCGGTGGACGGGGCGGGAGGCACGTGCCCTGCGCGAGGCCAAACGGATGAGCGTCCGGGAATTCGCAGCCCACCTCGGAGTCAACGACGCCGCTGTGTCGAACTGGGAGCGCCGGGGCGCCGATGCAAGGCTGCGGTATGAGACCCAGCAGATCCTCGACATGGACCTCACCCGGTCCGGACCCGAAGTGGGCGATCGGTTCGAACTCATCCTGCGAACCGAGACGGCCGACGAGCCGTCGACGCCTGTTGCGGGACAGGCTGAGGGGCCACCAGCGCGAGCGTATCTCGGTGATCGCTCCGGGCAGCGGACAGCAGTCCTTCTTGATGCTGTCGGGCCGGACCTCGCACAAGCGAGCTATCTGCCGGATGGAGTCGGCGTCGAGCGTTTCGCACAGTTCCTTGATTCCCCGGCTAGGGCCTTCGTACTAGCCGGACGCGCCGGGAGCGGGAAGACCCGATTCACCCAGCACGTGGCACACACAATGTCGGCCCAGGCCGATTTCCAATTCCACACCTGCTCAACGTGGACTCCGGCCAGCACCGACCTCGCCACCGAGATACTCCGATACGCCTCTTTACGCAGCGGAGACGACGCCCTGCTGAGTCTGGAACGGGCGTCTGGCTCGCTCGACCATCCATGTGTTGTGGTCATCGACGGAGTCGATGACCACAATCAGCTCGTCATGGTCGGCCGCCAGGTTGACAGCATTCTGCGACAGGCGAATTCGAAGAATCTGCGCTTCGTCATCGTCGCCCGCACCCCGCCGGAACTCGATCTTTCGCCCTACCCGGTGCTGGCAGCAGCTACCTTTGGCCCCCCGGCTGCCGCAGGCGCGACCTCGTACGCACTGACTGCGTGGACCCCGGCCGAGGCCCGGCAGGTGTGGGAACGGCAGCGCCACGATGATCACGTGCCGTTCACGGCTCTGCCGGAGTCGGTGCAATCGCTCGCGAGAATCCCCCTGTACATGCAAATGCTGTGTAGTGCAGGAGATTCCGTCGAGGTACGCCCCGAAGTCAACGGGGCGTTTCAGCTGGTCGATCATTGCCTACGAACACTTCTCGCCCGCGGCGGACACCCTGTCGAGGTTGTCATCAACCATCTGACGCAGATCGCGTGCGAACTCATGCCCGAGGTCATCCCCGAGTCGCTGACCGATGCGGTACTGGTCCCGAGCGACCCCTCTCGCATAGATCTCCGACGAGCGGCAGTGCCGGTCGTCGAGCAGGCGCCCGGCGGAGGAATTCGGTTCAGCCATGACGTATTCCGCGAGTATTTCCTGGCGACCCGGATCGTCGAGGAGATGACCGCGCGCGGCAGATCCGCGGCGACAGTCACCGCCTTCAACGAACTCGCCGTTCACGCCACCCGGTCCGCAGTGGTGCAAGGCGTATTCGATTTCGTCGTCTGCGCCCTGAGCACATCTGCGCCGAACCTCGTTGACATGATCGCTCTAGCACCATCGACCGCTTTGGATGCCGCGCTGCCTATGTTGATCGAATCAGCAGCGGCACAGGGCATATCCGTCTCCGATGATGTTCTGCGCGCCTGTGCGCACCGCTGCACCCAGGCCCCGGCACGCCAGCTCGCCCTTGCACTTCTTGCCACACCGAATCTTCCTGCAGGGCTTGCCGATCAGCACGCGCCTTGGGTGATCAAGCAATTGCAGATCCATGGCTCGCAGATGTGGGAAGACATCGCCCGCCATATCGAACATGTCCTCGATATTCGGATCAGCAGCCGCATACTCAACGGCATCGATCTCGACCATGTAGGGGAAGCCGCGTTTGTCGCCCGCCACTTCGATCTGTTCACCACTGCCGGCCACGACGGCGGAGACCTTCTCGAACAGCTTCTGATGCATCTGGATTGGCGGGTACGCGCCGCGCTCGCCGAAGCGCTACTTGGACACCGCACAATCGCCCGAGTGCACATCGGCCGAATCGTCGACCGTCTCGTTCGGGACGACGACTACAAAGTCCGAGCAGCCGTCGCCCGTGTAGTCGGAACGTTCGACACCACCTCAGCGCTGACTTGCCTTCGAACTCTTCTCACCGACCGCAACTGGCACGTCCGCGAACGTGCCCTGCAGGGAGTCCTGTCCGGAACACGAACGCCGCTACCGGATCCCACGCTCACCAGCACCGTTATCGCCACTGCTGCCAGCAGGACGGACTGGGCTACGCCGCCAGCGTCGGCAATGAAACTCCTGACACGAATTCGTCTACTGGGCACCGACAGCAGCCTCGAGCCGTCGGCAGCGGTGGACGACGCACTCTTCGGGTTGCTCAGAGAAATGCGGACCGGCTGGATCACGCTTCCGCCTGACCTCGAACAATCCCTCATCGCTCGAGGCGAATCATCCACGCACTGGCTCACCACTGGTGAGGCCCGCGCAACTCGACGACGGTACGCCGCACAGTCGGACATAGAAAGCGTCCGCGAACAGTACCGGCGGCGGCGCGGCCGCAGGTCCCTCCAGGTCGCTCTCGACGTGCATTCGCTCGACCGTGCTATCACGATCGCCCGAGCCGCTGTCGACGCCGGAACCGATTTCATCGAGGTCGGCGATCCTCTGATCAAACGATCTGGCGTCGCAGCGATCGCCGCGATTAAACGCGCCGCACCCGATACGACGGTCGTGGCCGAAATGATGTCCGCCGACTGGGGCCGCGACCAAGTCGAACTCGCCGCCGAAGCCGGCGCGGACGTCGTGCTCCTCATCGGCCCAGCATCCACCGCCAGCGTCTCCGCCGCAGTGACGGCCGCACGCCGTCTCGGCGTCGCACTCGTCCTCGACACACCGCGCGCCCACGTCAACGCCGCGTGGCTGCGCGACATGGAACGCACCGGAATCGACGGCTTCGTCGTCACCACCAACATCGACCTCGGCATCGGCAGTGACCACCCGCTCGCGACAGCCAGAACGATCCGCAACTGCAGCCAGCTCCCCGTCGCAGTGTCCGGCGGATTCAGCACAGCCGACGACGAACTCACCGACAGCACCCACTGGGACATCGCCATCATCGGCCGCACCATCGCCGACGCCGTCGCCCCCGCCGACCTTACATATCAGTTGACCAGCATCGTCCGAAAAATCCATGCACAGGAGCGCCCATGATCATCACCCCTCTGCAGGTCCAGCACATCACCGACATCCACCACCTCATGGAACTCGGCGAACCCTACATCCGCGCCCGCGGCCTGTCCGACTACTGGCTCTACGCCGAGCTGTTCTCCTCCACCTGCCCCGTCATGACCGACCCGGACAACAACATCACCGGCGCCGTGATCGCGTTCCGCAGCCAAGACAACCCGGCAGACGTCTACATTCAAGACGTCATGATCCATCCCGACCACCGGCAACGCGGAATCGCCCGAGCACTCCTCGCAAGCATCCGCACCCAAGCCGAAAAATGGGACTGCAAACGGCTGTACCTGACCTCCGAGCCGGAAAACCACGCGGCACACGCCACATGGACCACCCTCGGATTCGTCAACGTTCCCGGCGACCACCAGATCGACGGTGTCTCAGTCATCACCGACTACAAAGGGCCTGGACGCAGCCGGGCCGTCTACGAATTGCTGTTGAGCCAATGAATCCGGGCTGCTTGGGGATTCGCAGCCGACACACAGCCACGTTAGGAGCACAAAGCAGGGAGACACCCCTCTCGGGCCTGGCCCGCGCGCATGGGTCGTTTGGATCAACCGGGACCAGCGCTCATTAGCCGAATATGGCGGACTTTGACGGCCATGCGGCGTAGCCTGCACGAGTCGACCGTCAGTGTTGGGTACCAGAGTCAGCCCGACTGTGTCGGCTATACGGTCGGCTACTGCCGCCACTGTGGTTGTGTCGGTCGGAATGTGTTCGGCCCTGCGTGTCCGCGCACTATCTCGTCGTGATCTCCTGACCGAGTGGACGCGCGGACTCGTCGACGCCGAATTGCAGGGTTCGATGCCGGACGGTTTTAGATCAACGCCTTCTCCGTGGCGAAGAGCCGTCGAACCTCATTCGCCGAGGACGGTGGTGTTGCGGTCGTTGTAGCTGCTCAACCTGTACCGCACGGTCCCCTTCCGGGGCCAGGCTTGCTCACACGTCCGTCTGCTGATCGATCGCTGCTTCGTAGAAGGCGTCCGCGAGCGCCATGATGACAGCGCTGATGCCAGGGCCGTCGCTGAAGAAGTAGTCGGCCATGGTGTTGTGGGCCTCTTGGTTGTCGATCACCGCCTCGGTGACCGCGGCTTGGAAGTCTTGCGATTCCATGAACTGCTTCTTCGAGTTCACCTTGGTCTGGTTGATCAGGTCCGGGTAGGTGAGCAGCTGCTGCACGAGTCCCTGCACGAACTCGCGGACCTGAGACGCGGAGAACGACTCGGCGCCGAAGAGGTCGTTCATCTTATCGATGACGACCTGTAGTGCGACGTACTTGGGCTCCTTCCGGGTGCCAGTGCCTGCGGCACCGATGCCCTTGAGCTCGCCGTCACCGGTCAGCGAGATGTCGACCGCAGTGCCCTTGGTGTGCTTGACCCCGACCAGGACCACGTCGGAGAGGTCGACCTCCGCAGCCCAGGAGGAGTCCGCGATGAGCTTCTCCAACAGGCGCAGGAAGATCGACAACATCTCCATGTACGGGTCGCCGTAGTCGACGATTTGGCTCATGAAGTCGTAGAGCCGGACGTAGGTGGAGACGTCTTTGCGGAACAGGTCGAGAGTGTTGAGGGTAACTTCGTCGTCGGCCTCGATCGCCGCCGCGTAGCGGCGGGCGAAACTATCTTTGGCCGGGCTGATCGCGGCCGAGAGCGCGTTGTTGCCCTTGCGGGTGACCCAGAGTTCGGCGACCTCGCGCACCTGCTCTGGGGTGTAGATCCCGGCCTGGGCGAGCTTGGTGGCGAGGTGGACGACGACGTACGGGTCGGTCTCGGTCTCCAGGGTGGCGTTGGTGAAGTACGGCTCGAACGCAGTCCGGATGTCCTCGGGCTTGTTCACGAAGTCGATGACGAACGTCTTGCGCTTCTGCTCCCCGCCCACAGTACGATGGGTGCGGTTGAGCCGCGACAGCGTCTGCACGGCAGTGACCCCGGAGAGCTTCTTGTCGACGTACATCGCCGAGAGCAGTGGCTGGTCGAACCCTGTCTGGAACTTATTGGCGACCAGCATGATCTTGTACGTCGCGCCCTTGAAGGCGGCGGCCAGATCCGAGCCGGCGCCGGGGTTCAGGTTGGCCTCGGTGAACTCGTCGTCCTTGCTCGGCTGCGGCCCCCAGTCCGAAGCCCACTCCTCGTCCTCGGCGATGGTCACCGAGCCGGAGAAGGCGACCAGGGTGCGGTAGTTGTAGGAGGCGTCCAGGGCAGCCCGCTTGGCGATGTAGGCGTCGATCGCCTTCTTGTACTTCACCGCGGCCTTGCGCGAGTCGGTGACGACCATCGCCTTCGCCTTGCCCTCCAGCAGGTGGGCGACGTTGGCGTGGAAGTGCTCGACGATGATCTGCACCTTCTGGCTGATGTTGGTCGGGTGCAGTTTCACCCACCGCATCAGCCCCTTACGCGCCGCGGCCTCCTCCACCTCGCCACCGTCGCCGCTCTCGGCCTTGCCAGCGATCTTCAGTGCGGTGTCGTAGGTCTGGTAGCCCTTGAGCACGTCGAGGATGTAACCCTCCTCGATCGCCTGCCGCATCGAGTAGAGGTGGAACTCGACCGGCTTCCCGTCAGGCCCCTTGCGGCCGAACAGCTCCAGGGTTTTGTTCTTCGGCGTCGCGGTGAACGCCAAGTAGGAGATGTTCTCTGACTCGGCCCGCTCGGTCATCTCCAGGGCCAGGATCGACTCGACGTCAACCTGACCGCCCTCCTCGATCTCCTTGACCTCCTCCGCGGTCAGCACGGCCTTGAGCTTGGAGGAGATCTGGCCGGACTGCGAGGAGTGCGCCTCGTCGGCGATCACCGCGAACCGCCGCCCCTTCAGCGACGAGTCTGCCCGGATCTCGTCGAGGGCGAACGGGAAGGTCTGCACCGTCACCGCGATGATCAGTTCCCCGTTCTTCAAAGCGGTCGCCAGCAGCCCGGATTTCGACTTCGCTCCCGCCTTGCGGACGTCCTGCGGGCTGATCGTGGCCACGATCTTCCCCGACCCGTCGATCTGCCGGATCGCCTCCTGGAGCTGCCCGTCGAGCACAGTGCGGTCCACGACCACGATCACCGAGTCGAACACCTTCTCGTCGTTCACGTGCAGCCGCGCCAGCCGGTGCGCGGTCCAGGCGATGGTGTTCGTCTTCCCCGACCCTGCCGAGTGCTCGATCAGGTAGCGCTGTCCCACCCCCTCCTCGCTCACCGCGGCCACGATGTTCGTCACGGCCTCCCACTGGTGGAACCGAGGGAAGAGCATGCTGATACGCCGCACCGACGTTCCGGTCGTGACATCCCACTCCTCCTTGGTCTCCACGATCATCAGTCGGCCGATGATGTTGAGCCAGGCATGCTTCGCCCAGATCCGCTCCCACAGGTACGCCGTCGCCGACTTTCCCTCAGCACCAGGCGGGTTGCCCGCGCCACCGTCGTGACCCATGTTGAACGGCAGGAAATGCGTCTTCTCGCCTTCGAGCCGGGTGGTCATCGCGGCCAGGTCGTTGGAGACCGCGAAGTGAACCAGCGCCCGGTGCCCGAACGACAGCAGCGGCTCCGGCCGCCCGTTGGTCAGCGGATGCCGTTTCTTGCGGTACTGGTTGATCGCCTCATCGAGAGACTGGGTGAAGTCGGTCTTCAACTCGACGGTCGCGACCGGGAGCCCGTTGACGAAGAAGACCAGGTCGATGCTGCGCTGGTCGGCGGTGGAGAAGTGCACCTGCCGCATCACCCGCACCCGCATCGCCGCGTACTGCTCGTTGGTGGTCACGTTCAGACTGGTCTCGGGGCGGAACTGCGCCATCTTCAACCGACCACCGCCGATGTACTGCACCCCGTTGCGCAGGATGTTCAGCATCCCACCGCCGTGTTCGAGAGGCTTGTCGAGCGCCGCGACCAGCACGTCGAGGAACTTCGCCTTCGACCCCGCCGCCTTCAACGATTTCTCGTACGCCGCCTGCTGGGTCTCCTCCAGCCAGGCGAACAGGTCCTCCGGGAACAACGCCCGCTCCCGGTCATAGCCGTTGTCGTCCGTCGAGTACAGCCACCCGTGGTCGGCCAGGTACTCACAGATCTCGGACTCGAAGACGACCTCGTTGTGATCGGCCATCACGCCATCGCACGTACGTCGATCTGGCCCGTCACCGCTGCCGTGATCAGCGCGGACCGCCGCTCCCGCGCAAGGTCGATGAAGTGCTCAGCTTCGGCTATGAGCGTGTCGATCTTCGCTGTCTGATCATCGAGGTACGCCGTGATCCGCTGCTGTTCATAGATAGGCGGCACGGCGACCTTGAAGTCAGCGAGCAGCGGACGCCGTAGAGACTCCATGGTGACCGTGTTGCTACCTGCGAGTGCGACCGGACGGAGGAACGTCGACAGGAAGTAGTAGAAGTACCAACCCGTGACGTCTGTAAAGTCTGTGAACACGTAGACCCGCTGGTGCGCTTCGAACTTCCCATCGAAGTAGTGGAAGACTTTGCCGGTGCCGCCCTGACCGTCACCAGGCGTCATGACCGCTTCTCCCTCAAACGAGTAGTGGTCGATCCGCAGAACCTCACGACCGCGAACGTAGAACGGATATTCACCGCCATCAGTGGCGTTCCCGGAGTCTTCGGACCCTGTTGTGATTGTGCACAGATACCGGGTAGGAACCATCCGCCAGTGCTTCGGCACGGCGCCCAGCAACTCCACCCCAGACGGCGCGGTCTCTGCATCATCGAGTCCGGACAGCAGCGCCGAGCGGATCGTTGCCTCACGCCGCTCGCGGAGCATCTCGATCAGGCGCTGCTGCTCCTCGATGAGCGCGTCGATGCGATCGGTCTCGCGGTCGAGGTAATCTGCGATGGCACGTTGGGCTTCGAGATCCGGGAGCTCGATACGGAGGTCCAGGAAGTCACCCTGACTAATGTTCTGCATCGATGAACTGGTCCCGACGCTTACTGCCTCCACCTGGGACCGGTACGCGGGGGTCTTCGTCCACCAATCTATGAACCGCGGCTCGGCGCCGCGGAACGTCACAGCCCAAAGGCGGTCTGGGAGATAGAGGTTGGCGAAGTCCTGGCGAACCGCGGCAGCGACGCCCAAATGCTGCTTCGTATTCATCCTGCTCACGATCAGCGAGCCTGCGAGCACCGGACATGAGACGCGGTCCAAGTCGTAGCTGTCGATCTCCTTGTTCTCCGTCGGGTTGAAAACCCCGCCGTACACGGAGCTTGTCTTGAGCACCCCTGGCTGATTGCCGTTGGCAGGCCAGGGTGCGCCGTTGACGCTAGTCCCGCTCTGAACGGATTCGACGATCCGTTTGAGGGGAAGACTCTGCCAACGGTCTGACTTCACTGCTCGACCTCCCGCAACAGGTCGAGGATCTTGGCGACCTGCTTCTCCAGGTCGGCGTCGATCTCGGCGAGGGAACGCGGAGGGACGTACTTGTAGAAGTGGCGGGTAAAGGGGATCTCGTAGCCGGTTTTGACCTTGGCCCAGTCAATCCAGGCCTCGGGAACGTGCGGCTTCACCTCGGCGTCGAAGTACGCCTGGATGACCTCGACCTTGCCAGCCACACCGGCGGTCGAGCCGCCGTAGGTGAACGGGACGTTCTCGGTGTCGCGCTTCTTCGGGTCCGGTCTGGGCTTGCCCTTGCGGTCGACGACGGGGTTGCCGGACTCGTTGAGGAGGGGGCGCTCGACGGTGATGGTCCAGTAGCCGAACTCGTCGTTGCGCAGCACCTTGGAGTAGTCCGGGTCGGAGTTGGTGAAGTCGGCGTACAGACGCACCACCTTGGCGCGGTCATCCCTTCTGAGCTCACGGTTTTTGGCGCCGAGGCTCTTGCGCATCTTGGTCCAGAACGAGGTGCCGTCGATGAGCTGGACCAGGCCCTTGCGGTCGGGGTGTTTGGTGTTGTCGAGGATCCAGATGTAGGTCGGGATGCCGGTGTTGAAGAACATATTGGTTGGCAGCGCGACGATGGCCTCGACCAGGTCTTTCTCCAGCAGCCACCTGCGAATATTGGAGGGGCCGGACTCGGCGGCGCCGTTGAAGAGCGGCGAGCCGTTCATCACGATCCCGACCCGGCCGCCGCCGTCCTCCGGCGCCCGCATCTTGTGAACCAGGTGGAGCAGGAAGAGCATCTGCCCATCCGAAGTCGCCGGGAGGCCGGGGGCGAACCGGCCGTAGGGGCCCGCTTCGTCGCGCTCTTTCGTGACCGCCTTGGCGTACTGCTTCCAGTCGACGCCGTACGGCGGGTTGGACATGCAGAAGTCGAACTGGCGGCCCTTGAACCCGTCATCGGTGAGCGTGTTGCCGAAGGCGATGTTGGTCGCGTCGTGGCCCTTGGCCAGCAGGTCGGACTTGCAGATCGCGTACGACTGCGGGTTGTACTCCTGGCCGTACAGGCTCAGCTTCGCGTCGGGGTTCTGTGCGAGCAGATGCTCCTCGGCCAGGGCGAGCATGCCGCCGGTGCCCGCCGTGGGGTCATACAGCGTGCGGACAATGTCGGCCTCGGTCAGGTCGGCGTCCTTCTCGGCGAAGAGCAGGTCGACCAGCAGCCGGATCGCGTCCCGCGGGGTGTAATGGTCGCCGGAGGTCTCGTTCGCGGCCTCGTTGAACCTGCGGATGATGTACTCAAACGCATCGCCCATATCGGCGTTGGAGACGACGTCCGGATGCAGGTCGACGGCCTTGAAGGACGTGACGACCTCGCGCAGCAACTCCGCCTTCTCCAGGGCGAGGATCTCCTTCTTGAAGTCGAAGTACTCGAACACGTCGACATCAGGCGAGAACCGGTCGATGTAGTCGGCCAGGTTGTCCGCCAGCCCGTCGGCGTCTTCGAGGAGGTTGGCGAAGGAGTAGTTCGAGGTGTTATAGAACGGCCGCCCAGTGGCCTTCTTGACCTCGATCTTGAGCCGGTTGGGGTTGTCGTACTTCGCCGACAGCGTGCGCACCGTCTCCCGGTCGGGCTCGAGGATGCAGTCGAGGCGGCGCAGGATCGTGAGCGGGAGGATTACGTTGCCGTACTGGTTGGGGCGGTAGGGACCCCGAAGCTGGTCGGCAATCGACCAGATGAAACTACCGAGGGTGCTCACAAGGCTCCTTACGAGGCTCACTCGACAATGAATGTTTGACGCCCACCGCGACCCCGCGCGCGCCGTCCGAGCAGACGGCGCACAGTCTGCAGCAGCCGGTGCGTCACACGAGCATCATCGCGCATCACGACACCCTGTGTGCGACAAGGTCGGCAGCAGCGACTGGCCCAGCGAATCCATCGCGGTCGGCGTCCTCACCGTGATCGTCCCTTTCGCTAGGCTCTGGCTGCGCCGGTCGCGCAAGACGTGACGATCAGTCTTTCAGAGACCGCAGCGCTTTGCCGCACAGAGCATTTCGCCGTACTCGGCCGGGCCGGTGGCGTACCCCGCTCGCTAGGATCTTCGCGTCAAGGCCGATGATTTCGATGGTAGCCGAGCATTTGTGCGGGTCCGTTCCGATGATGACCGACATCGGTATCCTTCCAGATCGATGGATACGTATCTGCGCGAGAAGGCACCGCTACTTCGAGCCAAAGCAGACTCTTTCCAGCCCGCCCGCACGGTAACCCTGTGGGATGCAAGCCATTAGAGAGCCACACCGATACTGCTGGCGGGCAGCCGATTAGGGAGCCTCCCACCGGGTACCTCGGACTGATCCTGGCCGGGATCAAGTCCTACCATCAGCCTTAACTAGCCGCATACCGAGCGAACAACCCAGCCGGCGCTCACTCGCACATCAGCTGAGTCGACGAACTTTCCCCCAGCAGGCATCTCCGTCTGCGACCGTGGCGACCACATCCACTGGCCACAGAACCCCGAGCGACCCTGCGGGGTAAAGTGTTACATCTCTGCGCGGGCTTGTGACCACTGGCGCTCGAATTGGTCTTGGGATATTTCTTCTGCGTCGAATTCGGGTTGCGCTGCTATCTCTTCGATTGGCGCGATCGGTATTTCCGCGACTCCGGCGGTTGCGGTTTCGTGGGTTTCGTCGGCCCATTCCAGATGTCCGTCGCGGTAGACCTGTACTCTGCGTGTTTCCCAGTTGTCGTCGCCGACTTCGTGGAAGTATTCGACGGGCTCGTCGTCGAAATCATGGTGCCAGGTGACTTTCACGTATCGCATGTTCAGTTCCTTCCTGACCGGATGATTCGTCCTGCAAGGTCTAGGGGTCCGGTGTTCGGTATCACGAATACTCCAGGTCGCCCTTGCACCACTGTGAGGCCGGTGACGTCGATCTCGATGAAGTGGGTGAACTTCTGGCCTGCCCAGGGGACGCGTAGGAAAGCCGCTGATAGCTGGCCGAGTGTTCGGGTTCCGGGCTCGATGTCGGTCAAGTACTGGCCGTCGCCGTAGCGAGCGTCTTTGGGGTTCTGCTCGCGGAGGGATGGGTGCAGTTCTTGGCTTTCCAGGATTCCGTCATGCCCTTCATGGTTTGTGTAGTGGTAAAGGGTTTCAGGTGTTGGTTGGCCCGGTGTCTGGTTCTGTGGATTGGCGCCGGGGCCGGTTGAGCATTCGTTGGGTATGAGGCCGAGGGGGTCTGACCAGGTTGTGGGGTTGTGGGGGTAGGTGTTCGGGTTGGGTGCTGCGGTGAGGCCGAGTGGGTCTGGTGTCAGGTATCGGCCGGTGGTGGGGTCGTAGCTGCGGTGGAGGTTGTAGTGCAGTCCGGTTTCGGGGTCACGGATCTGGCCGGGGTAGCGCAGCGGTGTGCTGGTTTGCCCTTCCCATGTTGTGTTGCCCCAGAGGTCGGTTGTCGCTGTGGCCACGGTGGTGGCTGTGTTGGGTTCGACGAGTTCGGTTGGGGTGCCGACGAGATCGGTGATGATCGCGTAGAACTCGCGGTCGACGGTGTCCTGGTCGGTGGTCTGGGTGATCGGTGAGTATGAGCCGGGGTGGTACTGCCAGCGTGTGGTGGAGTCGTCGGTTGATTGCTCGATGAGCCGGGTGCCGTCCCAGGTGTAGTCGATGCGTTCGAGGACGGCTCGGTTGGTGTCGAGGCGTTGTTTGCTGGTTCGCCGCCCGAGGGCGTCATAGGTGTAATGCCACCACTGGTGATCGGGTGTCCAGACGTCGGTGAGTTGGTCGAAGCCGTTGTAGCGGTAGTGCCAGATGTCGGGCTTGCGGAAGGGGCGCGTTGTTGTTTTGCGGATGAGGCGCCCGGATTCGTCGTACTGGTAACGCGTGCGGCCGTCGCGGATCAGCTGGTTCTTTCGATATTCCCGCTCACCCGTGTTGCGATCCGCGGCCGGTGGCGCAGCCTGTCCAGGGGCGTCCGGCCCTGCGGAGATCTGGGCGTGAATATCATGGGCTGCACGGGATTCCGGTATCGCGAGCGCGTTGGTGATGTTGCTCAGCGGGTCATAGACGTATTTCTCCGCGAGGATTCCATTGTGTGCGATGGTGGTGATGCGACCGGCCCGGTCGAGCGTGTAGTCCCGGCGCGCGGGTTCGGTGTCCGGGCGGGTCAGGACGTGGCTGGTGAGATATCCATCGGGGCGGTAACGGTATTCGTCGGAGCGGATCTGTCGAGGTGCCGGTCGGGTCGACGGGCCGAGGTCGAGGTCGAGCGAGGTGCCCGGGTAGGCGGTGACCTGTTGGGCAGCGACGTAGCCGATGTCGGTGAGTTGACGGTTCACCGTGATTTCGCCGAGTCGCCAACCGGTGAGACGACCGAGCGGGTCGTGAGCGAAGTCGATGTGGTGCCCATCGGCGCCCATCGCGCGCACGCGGCCACCGGAGTCATAGTGCCACGCGGTGGTGGCGCCGGTCGGTGACTGCCGGCGGGTTCGACGATCGTGCTCGTCGTATTCGTAGCGCATCACCTGTTGATCGTCGAGGCGTTGCGTCGCCAGGTTCCCGGTTGCGGTGTAAGTGAATTCGAGGGCGCTGATGGTCTCGTCAGCGGCGCCGGTGACGGCGGCCAGTACTCGCCCCATCGGATCGTGGGTGTAGCGGACCCAATCGCCGGTGTCGGTGGCGATGGCCGTCAGACGACCTAGAACGTCGTAGGTGTGGTGGCGTGAGTCGCCGGTCGCTGGAGTAACGCTGGCGACTCGTCCACATCGATCGTGTGCGTATCGGATTGTGGCGCTGTCGTAGTCGGTCTCGGCGATCAGACGTCCAGCCTGATCGTATTCATAGGTCCAGGATTGACCGAGGGGATTGGTGATGGCGGTAAGGCGGCGTTGGCTATCCCAGCTGTAATGGGTCGTGGAGCCATCGGGGTCAACGCGGGAGCTGACCAGGTCGAACGCGCCGTAGGTGAATCGGGTGAGGTTGCCTGCCCTATCGGTATGTGTGAGCAGGTTGCCTTCACCGTCGTAGCTCCAAACCTGCGCATGTCCGTCGGAGTCGATGCGCCGCAATAGCTTTCCATCGGGCGCCCACTCGTAGTGGGTCCGGCCGCCCAATGGGTCGGTGATTCGAATGGGGCGGCCGAAGTGGTCGCGGTCGATGCGGGTAATCGCCCCGGATGGATCGGTAATCTGAACAGGGAGCCCGGCGGCACCGACTTCGAAGCCGGTCCGCGCGCCACCTGCGCCGATTGTCTCGGCGACCGCGCCGTTCGGGTGGTAGCTGTAGGACGTCCTCGTCCCCGCGGCATCGACGCTACTGACAAGATTGCCGTTCTTATCCCATTCCTGTTGCCGCACGGTGGCGTCCGCGTCGACGACGCGGGTAGGGCGGTTGCGCCACATGTACTCGATCTCGACGGTGCGTCCGTCTGGGCGGGTTACTTCGGCGATGTCGCCGTCGCGCGTGTACCCGTATTGGGTCACCGCCCCGTCGGGTGCGATAACTCTCAGCGGTTTGCGGTCGGCGTTGTAGTCGATATGGGTTCGGCCGCCACCGGGTTCGACGAGATCGCGAAGACGCAAGTCACGATCGAAGCCGTGGGTGGTGCTCGCACCAAGCGAGTCAGTGACGCTGGTGAGACATCCTGTGCCGTCAGGGAATTCGAGATATTCGAAGTCGGTATCGAGTACTCCTGCGGTGCCTCGTTGATAGATGACACGACCGGATCCGTCGTAGGTGTTGACCATCTGGTTGCCGTTGGAATCGGTCCAGGACATCAACCGATGATCGTCATCGTAGGTGTAGGTCGTGGTCGCACCGACAGCGTTCACGACCGCCGACAGCACTCCATGCGCGTACGCGAATTCCCTTAGCCGGGTACGGATTTCGGCACCATCGGGATCGACACCGATCAGTGATAGTCGGGTCACCCGTCCGGCCGTGGTGTCGATGCGGACGCGGTATCCGCCGGAGTGTGACACTTCGGTCGGGACGCCGTTGGTGTCGTAGTGGAAGCGGATCCGGTTGCGGTGTCGGTCGGTAATCGCGGAGATGGCGTAGTTGCCCAGCCGGGATTCGATGCTGTCGAGGCCGGGTTCGGGCGCGAAATGCCACAGTATTTCCCGGTGTTGGTCCCAGATCCGGTAGCCGCCGACCTCGGTGCGGGTCAATGTCCACTGCTGTCCACCGGTCACCGGTTCGGTGGCGACACCGACCTCAGCGTGTGGATAGGCCAGCATGATGCCGTCCTCGCCGAGGAACGTCACGCCTTCGTGTTCGACGACCAGGCGCATGTCCAAGGTCGCCGACCAAGAGGGACCGAACCAGCGACCGTATCGATAGTTCGAGCGATGCGTGCGCCGCAATGCCAGAGCGAGGACGCCAGGCAGCTCGACATCGGTTTCAGGGAGCAGGAATTCACCGGTCGCGATATCAACCGGGTCCTCCGAGCAGGTTTTATCGCCGGGGGTGCGGTCGTTGTCCGCGCCGTTCTCCCGTGCGGTATCGCCCGCACCGTGATCGGCGTCGGCGCGATCCTGCGGCGTGGGATGCTCTGACGGCGAATCCTGGTGCGGTGCTTGATGTTCCGGGGATGCACCGTCGTGGCCGCCGGGGTTCGTGCCGTCCTCGCCTGCGTGTGACGGCTCGGGGTCGTGGGTTTGGTGCGGGCTCTCGCCGCCGTGCTCGGTAGGGGTGTCTGGAGTATCCGGGTGCTGGGTGGGCTGACCCGCCTCCGGACCCGAATGCCCAGGAGTCTCGGTGCTGGCGTGTGGCGCTGCGGGTGTGCCCGAATCCGGTCGCCCCGATGGCGAATCGGGATTGTGCTGTGAGGGTGACTGTGGCGCGTCACCCAGGTGTTCGGCGGAGGGAGGGGAGTGGGTCCCAGGCTGTTCGGGATGAGTGGATCCAGGCGCGTCGGCCTGTGCGTGGCCCGGCGTTGCGTCATCCGGTCGAGCAGCGGCGGGTTCGTTTGTGTGGGTAGGGGTTTCAGGGGAGGTGGTAGATCCCGGTTGTGGCGCAGACTCCGTGGTCGTACTCGGGTGCGCGCCGGGCTCGGTCGCGCTCGGTTGGGTTGCGGTCGGTGTTCCTGGTTCGTGTCCGGTCGAGGCTGGCGAGGGTGATTCGGTCGTCGGGTGCGTGCTCGCGGGTGTCCCGGTTTCGTGCGGGGTCGAGGTCGGGGTGTGGGTGGTGTGTGGGGTGCTGGGCGTGGGGTGTGGGGCGTGTTCTGCCGCGCTGGCCACGGTGTGGGTGGCTTTGGTGACTTTGGAGACGTCACCGACCGTGTCCAACGCCGACAGTGCGGGTTTGGCCGCGCCCGCACCACCGGTCCCGACGGTGGTGATCAAGTCCCCGGTGAGCGAACCCAAAAATTCCGAGGGGTTCTTGCGGGCACCGGACAGGATCGCCGACGTCGTCGCCCCGGGATCGGCAGCGGCCACCACCAGCCCGGTGCCCAGATCCGACATCCCCGAGAAGTATTCGGCCGGATGAGTGAGGTTGTAGGCGTCGAGCGGGCTGACCTGACGCACGAACTGCACGATCCCGGAAAAACTGGTCAACAACCCGGAGGTGAAATTCAGCTTCGCCTGATCCAACGCCCCCGACAGGTCCGAGACGTTGTCGGACCAGCGTTCGGTGAACGGCGGCTCGGTCGGCGCGGACTCTGTCGCCGCCGCCAACGCTCCCGCGGCCGAGGCTGCGGCGTTGTCGCGTTGGGCGCGGGCACCACGCAGGATCTCGCGGGCCTCGTTGCGTATCGACGTCCACGTGTCGACCAGGGGGGTTTTGCGTTTCTGCTCATCGGACAGCGCGTTCCACTGGGTCTTCTTGCTGGTTTCCTCGACCTCGGCGGCATCCCATCGCGCGATCGCGTCGGCGGCTTTGGTTTGGGCGGCGGTGACCTCGTAATACCAACTGTTGAGTACGCCCGACGCCTTGTGCATCGCGTCCGCGCCTTCCCACCACAGCTTGGGCTGTTTAGCGAACTCAGTGTGGAACTCCTCCGCGGCGGTCCCAGTCCAATCCGCGGTGTTCACAGTGCGCAGGGCATCACCGGTCTGCCCGATCGAATCACCCATCTTGCCCAATGCTTCGGCGGCATCATGGATCGCCGAGGGATCACCACGGATCAGTTCTTTCGGATCCCTGGTTTGCCCGAGTTCACGCTCGTGAATTTCGCCGCCGGCCAGATCGGCGATCTTGTCGCCGAGATCGTCCAGCCCTTCGGCGACCCCGTCCGCGCCAAGGTTGCGGGCCAGCGCGGCGGCGGCGTCCAACCCGGAATCGGCGAGCTCGCCCGCTTTCTGAGTGACCGATTCGACGCCGTGCTCGATCGCGTCACCGACCGAGTTGACGAAGTCCCCGATCCCCAAAGCTATTGCCCCCCTTGCTCGTTACGGATCTCAGCGGCCCGCTGCGCCGCCCCGGTATTCCAGTGAACCCCGGGCACTGCGCCAGCGAGCGCGTCCGGGCCCACCGCCTGGATGACTTCGATGTTGGTGCCGATCTGGTTGAACGCGTTCTGGAACGACTCGGCGCTGTAGTCGCGGTTGCGGATCTGGTTGTACTGGTTATCGGCCAGGGTCTCTCCCCACGACCTTTTGTCGATCTCCTCGTTCGACAGATGCGGGTTCCCGATCAGATGGCTGGTGATCTCCTTGAACGTGTTCGAGAGCTTCTCATCCATGATGTGATAGCGGCCCGCCGCCAACCCCAACGTTTGCGCGATCGCATTGCCTGCCTGCACCAACGCCCGCACACCCCACGACCACCGCTCGGTGAAAGTCTCGAACGCGTTCTGCACCGACTGCTTTCCCGCCTGGATCGGCGACAACGTAAGCAGCGAAAACCCTCGACCCATCGCCCCCGTCTCACCCACACCCAGGTCCGACAACTCACCGATGACACCGGTGATCCCATCCGCGGCCTGCTGCAACACCGCCGGATCAACGTTCAATTGCTCACCCACCGCTACACCCGCTCCCCAACAGGCTCCCCGGTCACCTCTGGTGGAAATGCCATCGGCGCCGAACCAGTGATATCGACGGCCACACCCGTCGGCTCCGAACGTGTCGCGGCGTACTCGACCAACCGCCAACCGAACAGCGTCTGATACCGGTACTCCTGATCAGGATCAACACCACGAGCAGCCATATAGCGGGCGTACTCCTCCACGCTGGTGAACGCGCAAACCCAATCGACACCCCCGAGCCGAGAGGTATACACGCGATCCTCGTCGATCAGCGGCACCAGCAGCGACGCCTGCAGGAACGCCTCTCGCAACACCTCCGGCTGCCCGAAACCCGCATAGAAGGCAGCGATTTCCGACCGCAGGGCATCAGACCTGTCGGCGTCAGACATTGTGTGCCCTCCGCGATTGCTGCGCCACCCACCAGTTCAGTGATCGCAGCATACCGACGATCACCGACCGAAACGCTTCCAAGGGTCGGCCTCTTCCCGCGCAGCGAGGAGCACAACTCCCCTCCCAGGCCGCCGCGCCGCCGAGGTTCGAATCATCAGTGAACTTTTCAAGAAACATCACTGTCCCTCGGTGGTCGTCGGGCGCGCAGGAGCAGGACAGGGATCAGTTGCCGATAACTACGTCGACAACGGAATGCGCCAGTTCGCGCACTCCACTGTTGAGTACGTCGGCCTGGTAGGCAGGCCAGTCGGCAAGTTTCGGGTTGTCGCGTTCAGCGCCGCGGGCGATCATCCGGGATCGGATCTGTTCTGCCGAGCTGTCGAGCCACACCGTGGAAAGCGGTGGCGCGGAGTTAATACCGGAGCGGGCCAGCATCTGCACCGAGAGCGGCACACCGGCGCGGGCTGCCTGGCGGATGACTTCGAGGAACGGTGCGTCGAGCACGACGGGGTGTTTAACTGCGACGGTCAAGGCAATGCGAAGCAGCGCGTCGTAGATGTGCGGGGCGATCAATCGTCGGTAGGTCTCGCTGTCACGATCGTGCGGATCCCCTGTCAGTTCCCCCATTACGGCTTGCTCGAGTCCCGGCGCCAGGGTGTCCTTGTCCAAGACGGTCGCACCCACGAGCGAGGCCAAATAGGCAGCGGCCGTGGACTTTCCAGAAGCAGGAAAGCCGCACACAGCCACAGCTCCGCGACCGTCCAGCCGGGCGGCGCACTGCTCCATGGCGGTCCGGATATCTTGCGGCAGGACCAATGGCGGTGGCGTGGTTGTCAGGAGTGATGTGCTCGGGCGAGACTCGGATTCGGCTGGCACAGACACCAGTTCATCACAGCCCACCGACATCGTGCGCGCCGATCGGGTTCCGATTACGGGTATGCACGCCTCGATCTTCGTTCCACGCGGCTCTACGCCGTCGGCCACCTTCGCAGCCAGTGAAACCCGCACAGCCCCACTATATTCGGCACTACGCCACCTGAGTTCGACTGCTCAAGCGCAACCCAGGCGCTCGATGGTCCCCACGGCGGGATGAGAGTTCCCGTATCGATGTCGCGGGTTTAGCGGTCTCACACACAAGCGGCAACAGGGTGGTGCGTTCACCCACGGCGTCGTCTATGGACGCGCGCCCGCGGGTAGATCGGCGCTGGAATCGTCGTCGTGCGAGGTGGTCGCAGGGTCGATCCAATAGGCGGTATCGCGGCCGTAGTTCGGGGTTGTGAACGCGGTCTCCCATTCTGCGTCGGGATCGATCAGGTCTCGCCACGGCGCGACTTCAACGTAGAGGACGCGCATCGAATTCAGAGCGGCGTAATGCAATGCGGGCCCGTCGGTGCTGACAGCATCCTCGGGGACGGCGACCTCGAAGTTGTGTTCCAGCCCCGCCCGTACGGTGGCCTCGACGCACACATTGGTCTGCAGCCCGGCGACGATGAGCCGTTGGGCGCCGAGGCTACGCAAGATCGGGGCCAGCTCGGTATAGGCGAAGAAGCTGTGCCTGGTCTTCTCCAATACCAAATCGCCGGGTTCGGGAGCGATCGCATCCATCAACTCAGATCGCCACGCCTTGTCCTGCGGCGTCAGCTTCGGCACTCGCGCTGCCCGGTATCGGCGATGCCGTGCGGCTCGGGGATTGAAGGCCAACTGCCCTGCCGGGCTGGGTATTTGACGCGAGTAGATCACCGGCACCGATGCCGCTCTGGCCGCGGTCAAAAGCAATCGGCATTCAGTGACCACCTCATCGAGGCGCCAGATCGGCGGCCACCCGAGGGCGTCCCGCACATCCTGAACCAGGTAGCCATTCTGCAGATCGATCATCAACAGCGCAGTCGTCGGCATCGACACACGCTCCTCCCCTAGTACGACGGACATCAATTGTGCCGGTGAGAATAGGCGCATGGCAGGCAAATCAGCTCGATGTCAGATGCCATCCCTGTGTGGCTGATCCGGATGGATGCCATCGGCGAGCTCACAATGTTCTTCCCGATCGCTGCGTCGCCGCCGATTTCGATGCCAGCAGGGTGGCTCCGTGACGGATCGTCACTCGGTCACCGATGACTACTTTCAACCCCTGTCACCGATGATCACATCCGGATCCGCAGATCCTAGTTGGAATCGATCCGCGCCGCCCCACCGAAGGTGGTGTGCAGACGGTCACCAGTGGTCATCGTGTCGGTGGATTCACGGTGGTAACGATGCTTCATCCGGGCTACCGTTGAGAGCCAGGATTGAGCCGGTGGCGGGCCGGTCGACCTCCAGCGAGGTGGTTCAGCCAGCAGTAGTGGACACATCCGATCCAGGTTGCCTGCGGTTGGTCTAGGTAATCGGTTGGACCATGACCAAGGAGGTCACGCCCAGCTCTGGATGGTGGCTGAGCGAAACAACGCGAAACCCCTGGCGGTCATACAGCTGGATCGCTTGGGTGTTGGAATCGCGTACATGCAGGCCCAGCCAGTCGACGCAGGCTTCCTCAGCGGCCCACTTGTAGAGCCCTGCACACAAGCCATCGGCGACACCTTGGCCCCGGTGCGACGGATCAACATAGGTGCCCCACACCATTGCCCACCGATCACCAGCAGCAACAGGCGGATCCGGGAGATCGAACTCATCGCTGTCACGCTCGGAATCCAGGAAAGCGCCCGCCATGCCCACCCACGAAGAGTTGCCCAGATCCTCGGCGACGACCAGGACCTGATGCCCGCGACGGCTGTAGCGGGCTATGCGGGCTTCCCAGGCGGCTGCATCCAATGCTGCAGCTTCCCGTAGAGTTTCGAGGAACGCCGCTCCGTCAGTGCGCAGCGCCTGTATCCGCAGGGCACGCAACCGCGGCCCATCACCCGCACGCGCCCGCCTCAGCGTCCACATCGGGTGGCCCCGCCCGGACTGACCACGTGAACCCGCCCCCTTCACGGCGCCGAAACACATTCTGCCGCAACAGGATAAACGCTCCCATCCGCACCACGCTCGCGCAGCAAAGCTGCCCCACACGTCGAAACGTTCCCAATCAGCTGCGAGCTGTCTAACGCGGCCCGGCTGCCGGTGACCGCGCGAATCTTGTGCTCCTACAGGCCACAACCTCCGGGACCACCGACAGCTGGTCCTTCGCGCCAGAGTTCTTCGAGGTCGGTCGGGGTCAGTGGGGCACGGTATGCGGCGTGGAGTACCTGTTGAATCGTTGTCTCGTTCGCGTCGGCGAGGTTGGCGAACCAGTCGATGCCAGCGGCGTATGCCCACATGTAGGTTCTGAGCTGCGGGTCGGTACTGCGGTCTGCCAGCAGACCGGCGATTTGGCTGTCTTTCCACCATGGCACGCGCGATTGGGCGTGTCGCGCGCATTCTTCGATGGGTGTTCCGGCGTTCAACGCGATGTGCAGTTCGGAGCGCACGAGGTGGGTGTAGTGGTCGATCCGTACCCGCGCAACCAACGCTTCATCGTCGGGGGCGATGAATAACGGCATCGCCTGTGCCAAGCCTTCCAGCAGGACCTGTTGTGGGCCGTGAACAGACAATAGGCGCACCCACGGGACATCTTCTGTCGCGCAGCGGGCGGCGATGCTGGCGCTTTGCAATCCGTGACCTAAGACCTCATGCAGCGCGAACTGGCGGGCTTGGACTTTCGTATAGCTCGCATTGCGCATATTGAGCCGCAGACGAACTCGTTGACCAGCGCCGTCGAGCCAGTACCCCCAGTAGGCGTCGACGTCGGCTTCCTCGATCGTCAGCTCGTAGGCGGCCTGCGTATTGGTCGCGATCCGCACGACCGGCTCGTATTCGGTTGCGGCTTGGCGGATCGCGTCCGGTGCCGCAGACGCATCGATCGGGCCTTCAGCCTCAGCGAGATCAATGGCGGTGTTCTCGCCCCATCGGATACCGCGGCTGTCCAGGCATTGGCGGGCGATCTCCCCCTTGGCGGTGACATAGTCGGTGGGCCACCCAGCGGCCGGACATCCTTGCGTTGCGCGGACATAGTCATCGAGGGTCGCGCGTTCGCCCATGAGTGCTCGGAGATACGCGAGATCAGCGTTGACTCGCTTCACAACCGAGGGTTCCTCGGTTTCGCGCAGCAGCTCGCTCAACCGCCGAAACGTTGCGAGCCGGTCGACTGGGCTTGGCTGCGAACCAGCGGATGGGAAGAAGTCGAAGTCGATGACGGCTGGGGCACCTCGACCGATCTCGTGCTGATTCCATGCCCGGATGGTGTGCTCGACCGCGTCACGAGTGCTCACGGGTAACCTTCCAGCGGAGTGTGACTGTTTGGCTCGGACGTAGATACTGCCGAGTCAGCGTAGCGATGACACCGTTATCCTCGCAGTCCCAAATAAGACCATCAGCTGTTGAATGCTCGGCGCCATTTTGATGCTCCTCGGTCGCGGAACAGCTAATCAAATCCCCGGCTTCGGCGTGGCGCAGGTTGATGGTGAAATCGCGGGTGTAGTTGTAGATCGTTTGCTGCCAGATCCCTGGGTTCTGTCCTGCCCGCTCATCGCGCGCGCCGGGCAAGGTCGTGGTGGTATCGATGCGGGCCGCCGCGAGTTGGCTGGGGGTGATGCTGTGGTCGGTGGCGAGGTCGGCGCCAGAACATCATCAGCCGGAATAGTTTTCACGAACGGATGTAGT
Source organism: Nocardia vinacea (assembly GCF_035920345.1). Lineage (NCBI taxonomy): Bacteria > Bacillati > Actinomycetota > Actinomycetes > Mycobacteriales > Nocardiaceae > Nocardia > Nocardia vinacea. The sequence continues at coordinate 10,027,463 of NZ_CP109149.1, read as the reverse complement.
TGTGTCCGTGATCGGTGACGATCGGCGCGGCGTAACGCGATGATGACTTCGGATGCCGCGTTGTAATCTCGTCCTGTAGGCCTACGACCTACAGGATCCATTTTCACCGCAGTTTCGACTCTCCGTGTCGACCGGGGCTTACCACGGTAAATCGCGTCGGCACCACAGAATCCCTGTATGCCTGAACTGACACCCGATGTCGTCAGCGCCGAGCGTTTCACGCAGACCGCTCAACCTATGATTCCGGCTCCCGGCGGCTTGGTTCTGCGGCCGTGGTCGCATGATGACGCACCAGCGGTGTTCGAGGCATTCCAGGACCCGATGATCCAGCGATGGCATGTTCGCGCCGCGGCATCGACAGATGAGGCGAGCAGCTGGATCCAGGCGTGGAATCGTGCATGGCGCAACGCTATCCGGGCTCACTGGGCAGTCGCAGACAGCGACGGTCGCGTTGTCGGGCGGACTTCGCTCAAGCACATGGACTTGCCCGCCGGCCAGGCGGAGATGGCGTACTGGACCATGCCCGCGGCCCGCGGCTTGGCCGTTGCCCCTCGCGCCGTTGAGGCGCTGACCGCCTGGGCCTTCGACGGAGTCGGATTTCACCGGCTCGAGCTGACTCACTCGGTACACAATCACGCCTCCTGCCGTGTCGCCGACAAGACGGGTTTTGGGCTGGAGGGCACGAAAGCAAGCGCCGGGCTGCACCTGGATGGATGGCACGACATGCACTTGCATGCCCGCACGAAATGACACTGCTTGCGGCGCAAACCTACGCACTGCGGCCGACGAAGGATGGCCGCCGGTCGGGTACGCTTTGGCGGTGGACGACAGTGCACCCAAGGAATCTTGCGGCGTTTTCGGACTCTATGCCCCCGGCAGCCCCGTCTCTCACATGGTCTATCTCGGCCTGTTCGCCCTGCAGCATCGGGGACAGGAAGCCGCAGGCATAGCGGTCAGCGAGGGCGACAAGATTTGGGTCGACAAGGACACCGGCCTGGTCTCAACCATTTTCAACGACTATCGTTTGCAGACCCTGCGTGGGGACTTGGCGATCGGCCACACCCGTTACAGCACAACAGGTTCCGGCGACTGGCAAAACTCCCAGCCGGTGTACCGGCAAGTCGGCAAACACCAATTCGCGCTGGCCCATAACGGCAACCTCGTCAATACCGAGCCACTCGCTACGGAACTCGGTGTCCCCGCCGATGGAATCGGCAGCGACAGCGATCTCGCGGCCGAGCTGCTGGCACGCGAATTGCATGGCGGCAGCGGTGATCAGGACGAACTCGTCGAGGCATTCGTCCGCACGCTCCCCCGGCTCAGCGGAGCCTATTCCTTCGTGCTCCTGAGCCAGGACGCGATCATCGGTGTGCGTGACCCGCATGGCTTTCGCCCGCTGTTCCTCGGCCGCCTCAATGATGGGGGCTGGGCCCTGGCGTCGGAGACACCGGCGCTCGATGTTATCGACGCCGCTGTCGTTCGTGAGATTCAACCTGGCGAGATGGTTGTCATCGACGGCGCCGGTGTGAAGTCGTTGTGGCCCTTCCCCGCCGAAGAGATCGTGCCGAAATTCTGTTCATTCGAGTATGTGTATTTCGCTCGGCCGGATGGAAATCTGCGGGGCCAGAATGTTCATCGAGTCCGGCAGCGCATGGGCGAAGCCCTGGCACGTCAGGCTCCCGTCGACGCCGACGCCGTGGTCCCGATCCCGGAATCCAGCGTTCCCGGCGCCCAGGGATACGCGCACGAGTCCGGCATCCCGTACGTCGACGGTTTCGTCAAGAACAGATACATCGGCCGAACATTCATCGCCCCCACTCAGCAGCTTCGCCGCAACGCGGTCAAGATCAAGCTGAACCCGATTCGAGAGAACATCGAAGGCAAGCGCCTCGTCGTGGTCGAGGACTCGATCATCCGAGCTACCACACTGCTGGAAACGATGCGCATGCTGCGCAATTCCGGTGTGGCCGAGATCCACCTGCGGGTGCTCTCACCGCCGTACAAATGGCCGTGCTGGTATGGCATGGACACCACCGACCAGTCGAAACTGGTTGCAGCGCAAATGAGTGTCGAGGAGATCAGAACCTTCCTCGGGGCGGACTCCTTGGCGTACTTGGACATCGACGCGATGCTCACCGCCATCAGCCCCGAAGACACAACCGGCCTGTGCACAGCGTGCTTGACCGGCGACTACCCGATTCCCGTGCCGTCGCACGGCGTCGCTAACGGCCGGACCGAGACCCGATGGAATCTGCCGATCGAGGCGGTCATCCCCTAACTTCGCGACACCCAATCACTTCTGGACGGTCAGCACAGGCCGAACGGTGGTTTGAGTCCGTCGAGTTGGGTCGAACAATCACTCGTCTGGGTTATGACGGGAGTGAATGTGTTCTCGGGGATGGGGCAGTCCCAGGGCTTTCCCAGGACGGTGTTCGCGGCGAGGCGGCCGATCTCGTCGGATCCGCGGGCACCGTGCCCGTTGCCTCCTACCGCGACGGTGAGGCTGTCATCGTCATCGTCGAGGTGGCCGATATAGGGGTAACGGGTGGCGGTCTTCTCGATGATGCAGCAGGCCTGCCGCGCCGATGCCGGGCGCAGGCCGGGCACCATGGTTTCCATCGCATCGGTGAGGAACCGGGCTTGTCGCGCGGTGATCTGCTGGGCGGTGTACCAGTCGATCATCTCGGCGGCCGAGCGCAGCGGCTGGACGAACGGCTGCATGCCGGGCCCGATACGCATGTAGCAGCGGCCGTCCGGGTATCGGATCGGCGGCAGCATATACAGCGACATGTTGGCGTCACCGACATCACGAGGGTCGACGGTCACTACCGGCGGTAGCGTCTGCAAGCGGTCACGATCGCTGTCGCTGAGTTCGAACAGCAGGTTGGGTTCGGTGAACGCGCGAAGCGTGAGGCGGCGCCCCTCGGGAAGGACACCGGTTTCGTTGGTGAGCGCGCCGGTGGCGATAAGCACCTTCTCGGCAGTGATCTCATCGATGCCCCCGTCGTCGTGGACTACCTGCAGCTTCCACAGTCCCCGGTCCTTGCTGATCGCGTGGACAGCGCCGCGCAGGCGTCGGCCCCCGGCAGCGTCGGTCAGAACGAGCTGGGCGGCGACGAGTTTTCTCGGGTTCAGGTAGCCGGCGTGCGTCCGCTCGAGCAAACCCTCGACCCCGTCGGCCAGGCGCGGCAGTCCGAGTGCGGGAAACTCTGCCCGCAGTGCAGGTTCGGTCAGTCGCTCGACCGGGATCCCTTCGTCGTGGCATTGGTCGACGATCACCGTGGTCCGGTGGTGAATCGACTTGGCCAGCAATACCAGTGATCCGCAGTCGCGGAAGAAGGCGATGCCGGATTCGGTTTCGATGTCGCGGAACCGCTCGAGGGATCGGGCATCCAGCGCCGCCCATACCTCGTCCCAGCCCAGCCGTCGGCAGATCCGGGCTTCGTCGAAATGGGCGCTGAACGCGGCTGGGCTGACTTGCCCCGTGCCCACGGGTTCGCCCGGCCCGATGACGAGGACGTCGGCGCCTTCGCGGCTGAGGTATTTGCTGGCCGCTGCCCCGAACATGCCGGCGCCGATCACCGCGACTTCAACGATCTTCGCCACGTCTACCTCGCTCCTGTTCGACTGTTGGCTTCGAAACTGTCTGTGTCAGATGGGGTTCCGGTGGCGTATGCGGTGGTGACCAGGTTCAGGGCGGTCAGCACTCTAGGCGCGAACCGTGCGCGCTCGGTGACGGTCATCTCGGCGGTATAGCCGTCCAGGGTTGCCAGCACGACGAGCGCTGCGAACCGCTGGGCTCGGTCGAAGTCGTCGAGGCATTCGGCGAAGCTGTAGGCCAGCCCCGATTGCGCGATCAGAGTTTGGTGGTAGTGGCGCAGCAGGGGTTCCTGCCAAGCCTGCCGGTGTGCCGGGTGCAGCGACGACATCAGCAGCACGGCCAGGTCGGACAGCGGGTTGCCCCACATCGTGAACTGCCAGTCGATCAGTCGCGCGGTCATCGGCCGGGCTGGGCCGGCAGTGGTGAAGACGAGATTTCCTGCCCACAGATCGCCATGGCATACCGAGATCAACGTCGAGCCTTGATGCGCACCGATCAACTCCTGTTCCACGTCGATGCCGGAGATGATCCGTTGCACCGCAACCGATCCGACATCGGGCTGACAGATCTCCCATGCGCGGGGCAGATCGTCGAAACCCGCGCGAATGGCGGTGATCAGATCGGCGGAGGACGCGGAAAGCAGCCACGGATGCGGCGGCACCGAAAAGTCCGCAGCCGTGTTGGCGGCGAGCGCGTGCAGAACCGCCAGCGGCCGCATCGCGGCCCGTGCTTGCGGATAGGTCAGCCCCCGAGCCAATGCGGTGGGATCGGGTGCGCCGGATGCGCCCAGGTCTTGCAGCGCCAACGCCCCACGCCCGTCGACGCCGAGTGTCGACCAATAGCATCGCGGAGCGATCAGCTCAGCAACCGGCCCGTGCTCACCCAGGAGTCGGTAGCTGCGCACTTCCCGCGCGACTGCGTCGGCGTCGCGGATCCACTGGGCCCACACACTGTTGCCCTGCGGTGCGGTCTTGTAGATGAAAGAGCGGTCACCGCAGCGGACGCGATGCACCCCGCAGGTCGAGCCGCCCGCGCGGAGCAGGGACTCCGCCGACACCGGCTGCTCATGGTTCACCCTCCAGCCCAGCCGGGTATGCAGCCAATCGTGGTCGATGTCAGCGACATCCACGGCGGAGAGGCCCGGGCCGAATCCGGTCATCGGGCCGCCACCGCCGAAGTGCCTGCCAACTCGGGCGCCGGGGGCAGAAATCCTTGGGCGCGAAGGCGTTGCAGATGCAGCGCGATCAACTCGGGCAGCGACGGGCAGGAGTCGATCACCGTGGGTGCGGCGGCGCGGGTGTTGCCGACATCGAGGCGTGCCTTGCGGAAGTAGGGATCCGGCGACTCGGTGAGCAGCGGCACCAGTGGGTACAGCGGGTTGCCGTCCTCGTGCCGCAATGCCCGCACAATGGCGTCCCACTCGTGTAGCGCGACGGTCTGGATCCGATACCCGTTCGCGCGCACTGCCTCGATGAACTCGGCATAGCTGATCGGGTCGGGATGGGTCAGATGGAACGTGGAGTGTGTCCGGCCTGTGCGCGAGAGGTCCACGATCAGGTGTGAGGCGTAGTCGACCGGGGTGAGGTCGATCGTTGCGTCCAGATCCGGGCATACGCCGAGCTCGATGACGCCGCGCAGGAAACGGTTCATGAAGTCGCCGGGCTGCCCGCAGCCGCCGGTAGTGGCGCACAAGAGCACGCCGGGGCGATAGATGTTGGTGGGCAGGCCGAGACTGCGGGCGTGGTCGACGAGTGTGTCTGCCACCCACTTGGTTTCGGCGTAGCCGCCGCCGTACATGCTGTCGCTGTAGGCCAGCGGTTGGTCTTCGTAGAGGACGGCGTGCCGGTGATAACCGTGGGCATCGAATACCGCGTCGGAGGAGACATAGTGAAACGGTGTCGGGTGATGCTCGGCGGCCAGGCGCAGAAGCTCGCGGGTCCCGCACACGTTGGCGGGCTCGAGTTTGTCGTAGGGCAGCAGCGCGTTCACGTGTGCCCCGCAGTGGTAGATCGCGGTGATCTGCTCAGCGAGGTGTCGCCACTGATTGGTCGCCACTCCCAGTCTCGGACTGGACAACTCGGCGGGGATGGCGACGATCCGCTCCCGCCACGCGTCGTCGATCTCGCCGGCTTCGGTCAGCGCGGCGATCACCCTCTGGTTGGCCTGATCGGTGTCGCGTGCGCGCACCAAACAGTGGATACGTGCCGAGGTGGCCTCGAGCAGATCCCGTGTCAGGTAGCGGCCGAGGAATCCGGTGGCACCGGTCACCAGCACGTCCTCGCCCCTGTCGGCGTCCGGAGCGAGCCCTGTCGCCACAGTGAGGTCCAGGTGAGCATCGTCGAGCAGCCGCGACCGCTGCCGGATCGGCACCGAAGCAGTCGTGAGAGTTGGTGCTGGGAAGAAGCCGCCGCGGCGCAACTCGTGCAGGCAGGTTTTCGCGGTCTCTGCGATGCGGCGCATGTCCTGGTCGGTGTGGGCCGCTGACAGGTAGCAGACGCGGGTTTCGAGAACGTAGACCCCGTGCAGCGCGAGCAGGTGGAAGAACAGTTCGAGTTCGAGGGAGGAACGCAGCAGCCGATAGTCACCCTCGCCGATGAACCGGAACACCGAGGTGAAGTACACGATCCGCAGCGGGAATCCTTCACTGCGGCAGAAGGTGTTGAAGTCCTCGGCCAGCCATGCCACGTGCTCGCTGGCGCGCTGCGCCAGCTGCGGGCCCTCGGCGGCCACGCGAGTCAACACTGCCGAGGCCGCCGCCATCGTCAGCGGGTTGCGGTTGAACGTTCCGCCGTAAAAGGTCGTCGGCACCGAGGGGCTCGAGTCGTCACCATAGGACCAGGCACCGCCGTCGATGGTGTCGAGGAATTCAGCACGCCCGGCGACGGCACCGACCGGCAGCCCCCCGCCGAGGATCTTGCCGTAGACGGCCATATCGGCGTCCACACCCGACCAACCTTGTGCACCGCGCGGTCCGACCCGGAACCCGGTGACCACCTCGTCGAAGATCAGGGCCATACCTGAGGCATGGGTCAGTTCACGCAACGTGTGCAGGAACTCGGCCGGCTGCAGATCGGGTCGACGGCTTTGCACCGGCTCGACCAACACCGCGGCCAGCTCCGCACCGAGGCCACTGATCACTTCGAGGCTCTCCGGTGCCCCGTAGTCGAGCACGATGACATCGCTCATCACGCCCGCACCGACACCGCGCGACATCGCCATGGATTTCTGGGTACCGGCGGGCAGGGCCAAGGTGCCATCAGACCAGCCGTGATAGGAGCCCTCGAACATCACGAACCGGGTCCGGCCGGTGGCCGCGCGCGCGAAACGCAATGCGGCCATGACCGCTTCGGTGCCGGAGTTGCAGAACACCGCGCGCTGGTTGCCGGTGATCTCGCACAGCTGGCGCGCGACGTGGCCGGCGCCCGCGACCTGGGGGCCGATGTGGACGCCCTCGTCGAGCTGCGCGCGCAGCGCCTCGAGCACGAAGTCGGGCTGGTAGCCGAAGAAGTGCACTCCGTAGCCCATCGCGATATCGAGGTACTCGTTGCCGTCGACGTCCCAGAACCGGGAACCGTAGGAGCGTTCGGCCACGATCGGATAGCACAGCTCCTTCAACGACATCTGGAACGGTGTCATCCGACAGTTCGCCATCACCGGCCGGTCCTGCGCGGCACGGGATTTCGACCCTGAAGTGCGAGCGGCGTACGCCGCGACGAGCTCGCCTATGAAGGCCGTCTGCTGGTCGGTCAACAGCCCCGCTACTGGCGGCCCGCCCGCCAAGCTGGCGGGCCCGGATCGCAGCATCGGCGTCGATGCCGCCAGCGGTTCCGCTGGTGCGGGGCTCGGTGGGGTCGGTGCGGTGGTGTGGGGCTGGCGGGCGGTCACCACAGCGACAACATCGTCGACGGTGGCCGCCTCGTCGATGAGTTGCTGGAATGGGATTTCGACCTGGTAGTGATCGCGCAGGAAGTGGCCCAGGCGGGTGAACATCAGCGAGTCCGCGCCCAACCCTTCGAGGCTGGCCGCGCTGTCCAGCGCCTCAGGCGTAAAGCCGAGCAACGCGGCGACACCAGCGTGGATCTCGGCGCGCACTGTCGAAGCCGATGGTGTAGGCGTTGCAGGTGTATCTAGTTGCGGTGCCACAGGTTTCGGCGCGGCCTGGGCCGATGCGCCAAGCGCAGGCGGCGTTGCACTCCAGATGCTCTCGTGTTTGAACGGATAGCCCGGCAGCGCGACCCGCCGTGGCAGGCCTGCGGGGTAGAGGCGCTGCCAGTCGATGTCGAATCCCTCGCACCACCGTGCGGCCACACCGACGAGATCCCGGTCGGCGTACAGATGCTCGGCGGCTTGCGGGTCGAGGTGACGCGGTTGGGTCCCGGCATTACCGCGGTGCACGCTGGCCGCGGTCGCGCCGTTGCCGAGCACAGCCTGCAGGCGGGCGCGGACTTCGCTAATCGAGGCAGCGACGACAGCCAGCCGGTGGCGGTAGTGCTGGCGGCCCACCTGCAGCGTGTAGGCGATCGCGCCCGGGTCGTGCCCGGCGGACAGAGCGTCGGCGATGCGCCCGATGCTGGCGCGCAGGTCGTCCTCGTCGCGGGCGGAGAACGGGAAGACGAACAGTCCTTGCGGCGTCGGTTGTGTTGCGGGGGTGTGAGATTCGACGATGACGTGGGCGTTGGTGCCGCTGAGGCCGAAGGAACTCACTCCGGCGATCCGCGCGGCGTCGGTCGGCCAGTCCGTGGCTGTGCCGGGCACCTGCAACCGCAGCTGCGCCCAGTCCACGTTGGTGTTGAGGTGTTCGCAGTGCAGCTGGGCGGGGATGACGCCGTGGTGCACCATGAGGACTGTCTTGATCAGTCCGGCCAGGCCTGCGGCTTCTTCGAGGTGTCCGATGTTGGCCTTGACCGACCCGACGAACAGTGCGCGGGCCCGGTCGCCGTCGAATGCGGCACCGAGGGCGTTGAGTTCGATCGGGTCACCCAGTTGTGTTCCGGTGCCGTGGGTTTCGACGTAGGTGACCTCGGCGGCGGTGATTCCGGCGTTGCGCAGCGCACGTGTGATGACCGCTGTTTGCGCGGCACCGTTGGGGACGGTCAACCCGGAGCTGGGCCCGTCGTGGTTGACCGCGGACCCGCGGATCACCGCGTGGATGGGGTCGCCGTCGGTGAGAGCGTGGTCGAGGCGCTTCAGCACGATCGTCGCGACACCCTCGCCGCGCCCGAATCCGTCGGCGGCCGCGGAGAACACTTTCGAACGCCCGTCGGACGCCAATGCGCCCAGCTTGCACAGTTGGACGGTTTCGAGCGGGTCCACCATCAGTTTGCCGCTGCCGACGATCGCGAGTTCGCAGTCACCGCTGCGGATCGCCTGCACCGCGGAGTGCACCGCGACCAGCGCTGATGAGCATCCGGTGGCGATCACCAGGCTCGGGCCGTGGCAGCCGAACTTGTAGGACAACCGCCCTGCGGTCATGCTCAGCGTCGTCCCGGTCGCCAAATAAGGTTCGCTGCCCAGGCCGGCGTCGGCTTGGCGCAGGTAGTCGTTGAGGAACTCGTCGCAGCCGAGATAGACCGCGGTGTCGCTGCCATGCAAAGATGTCGGGTCGATTCCGGCGTTCTCCACCGCGTGCCACGCCGATGCCAGCAGCAGCCGATGCCGCGGATCCATGCTCGCGGCCTCGCGCGGGGAGATCCCGAAGAAACCTGTGTCGAAGAAGTCCAGGCCGGTGATCGTCGCAGCATCACGAACATGCATCTTGCCCGGTGCCTGCGGCGACGGATCGTAGAAGCCATCGACATCCCAACGGCCAGGCGGGATTTCGGCCACCATATCCTGGCCTTCGAGCAGCAGCTTCCACAACTCGTCGGGAGAATCGGCGCCCGGGAACTTGCACGCCATGCCGATGATCGCGACCCCGGTCTCCCCCTGCGCCGCCTCGGCGTCTCGATCGGGTCGCGCACCCGCCCCGGCCGCAGCTACGGGCTCCGCAGTTACCGGGATCGGTGCCGGTGTGGCCGTGATGTCATCGGTGAAATGCCGGTCGGCGAGGTGCTCGACCAGGGCATCGACGCAGGGGTGGTCGAACGCGACGGTGGCAGACAGTCGCACACCGAGATCGGTTTCCAGCTTCGCGCGCAGGTCCAGAGCGCCCAACGAGTCCAGGCCCATCTCCTCGAGCCCGCGGCGAGGGTCGAGGTGATCGGGATCGCAACCCAGCAGGGCAGCCACGGCTGTAGAGACCTCCCGGCGCAGCAGCTCTCGGGCGTGCTGCGGGGCCGTGTTGCGCAGCCGGGTCCGCAACGATCCGGTCGCGACGCTGGGGGAGGGTTCGGTCGATGCGGGGTTCATCAGGGCCTCGATCGTCGGAGTGGGGTAGTTGCGGGAGACTGCGAAGCGTTCCCAGTCCATGTCGGCGACGACCGCGTGCGGCGTCGCGCTGGTCAGCAACCTGGTCAGGGCGGACACCGCAGCGCCTGGAATGAGGCGGGTTTCGCCGTCAGCGCGCAGGGCTGCGCGTTGGGCCTCGGTGAGAGCGGCCGACATGCCTGCTCCGGCCCAGCTGCCCCAGCTCACACTCACCGCGGGCAACCCACGCTGGCGGCGATAGGCGGCCAGACCATCCAGGAATCCGTTGGCGGCGGCGTAGCTGGCTTGCCCGCGATAGCCGATCACCGAGGCCAGAGAGGAGAACAGGACAAAGAAGTCCAGGTCTCGATCGGCGGTGAGCGTGTGCAGCAGCCACGCACCACGCACCTTCGGCCCGAGCACCCCCGCGATACGCGCCGCGGTCTGCCGGACAAAGATTCCGTCATCGACCACGCCAGCGCAGTGGATGACACCACGCAGGTTCGGCCCGCAGTCGGCGAAGATTTCGCGGATCCGCGCCTCGTCGGTCACCTCCGCGCACACCACCTCCACCGTGACCCCGCTCGCCGACAGGGCCTGCCAGGCTCGGGTGTCGGCGGGCTTGCCGTAGCGGCTGACCAGGATCAACCGCTGCGGCCGGTGCTGGGCAAGCGCCGCCGCCACGTGCAACCCCAATCCCCCTGTGCCGCCGGTGATCACATAGGTCCCGTCATGACGCACCGGCACCGCCGCCTCCGTTCCAACGTCGTGGCGCGGGATCAGGCGGGCACGGTGGACGGTGCCCGCTCGCAGCGCGAGTTGTTCACCCGCGTCGGTGCCGTGGCGCAGGCGGGTGGTGATCACCTCGAGATCGCTGCCGCTGATCTGGGTGGGCACTGTGATCGCGGTGCAGGCGAGGTCGGGGTGCTCGGCGGTGATCGTGCGAGCCAGCGCCGCCAAACCCGCACTGCGGATATCGCGTTCACGGGTCACGAACCACAGGCTCGACACCGCGCTCGATCCGGTGGCGAACTCCAGCACCGCCCTGGCTGCGGTCACCACCGGCAGCAAGGCCGCCGCAGGGTCCTCTCCCCCATCTGGGTCAGCGACCAGCAGCACACGCAGTGACATCACCGGTTGAGCCAGGCGCCCGAGTTGGGTGGACAGCGACGAGTCCGTGTCGGCCGAAAGGTCAACCGGCACAAGCGCACAGGACGCTCCGCTGGCTCGCAGTCCTGCGGTGAGCCGTTGCGTGAGTTCGCCGCGGGGGCCGATCACCACGTAGCCGGTGACCGGACCCGCAGCGGTCGCCGGGATCGGTGCAGGCTCCCAGACGAGGTCGAGGATCGGCGGGATCATCGCATCTTCCGGTTCGCTGGCTGGGGCGAGTGCGCGCGGCGGCGCCTCGCGTTCCCTGGGGTGATGTGGGGCTGGCTGGAGGTCGATCCAGTGGCGTCGTCGCTGGAAGGCGTAGGTCGGCACCGGGACACGGCGGCGGGGGAAAGGGTTGTCGAATCCGTTCCAGTCCACCGGGATTCCGGCCAGGTACAGAGCGCGGAAGGCGGCGAGGATCGCATGCGGGTCGCGCGGAGCCAGGCTGGGCAGCCACAGAGCCGGGCTGTCGGGCAGGCAGCGACGCCCGAGACTGCTCAACGTCGCCTTGGGGCCGATCTCGACGAACGCCCCGATCCCGAGCTGGTCTGCCCCGGCCATCACCCGGGTGAACTGCACTGGTTCGATCATGTGCCGGACCCAGTAATCGGCGCTCTGCAGCTCATGGGCGCCGGCGAGTTCCCCGGTCAGGTTGGCGATGATGTTGCACCGCGGCGGCGAATACACCACCGTTTCGGCCACCGCTCGATACGGCTCGGCGACCGCGACCATCGCCGGTGAATGGAAGGCCCGCGACACCGGCAACACAATCGGTTCGATCCCACCGCGCTGAAAGGCGGCGACGACAGTGTCGAGAACGGTGCGGTCACCGGAGATCACCGTGCCGTCGGGGGCGTTCACCACGGCGATCGAGACTTTCTCGTTGAATCCGATCAACGCCGCGGCGACGGTGTCCGCGTCCGCCGGGACATACACCATTGCGCCGGGCGGGGTGAGTTCGTCGACCAACCGCGCCCGGGACGCGACCAATCGCAGCCCATCCTCGAGGCTGAAAACCCCGGCAAGACAGGCTGCCAGGTACTCCCCGAGGCTGTAGCCGACCACGAGATCAGGCCGCACGCCCCAGGATTCCCACAGCGCGGCGATCGCGTAGCCGACGCTGAACAACGCCGGGTGCGCGATCGGGTTGTCATCGATGCAGTCCGCTGGGTCCGGCCCGTACAGCAGCGCCGATAGCGAACACCCGATCAGCGGAGCCAGGATCGCGTCGCAGCGATCGAACGCCTCCCGATACACCAGCTGCGTCTCATATAACACCCGCCCCATCTGCGGGTATTGCGATCCGTGGCCGGTGCACAGGAACGCCACCGGCGGCTGCTGCGGCCCCACTGTGGAGGCGGTCCCGCCGAGTTCCGGTTCGGATAGCAGCTGCGTCAGCTGCGAGCGTGCGTCGGCAGCGTCGGTGGCCAGCACTGCGATCCGATGGTCGAAATGGCGGCGCCCGGTTGCGGCGGAGAAGCAGATGTCAGCGAACCGGTCGGCCGGTTGCTGGTCGAGATGGTCGTGGTAGCGCTCTATGTTGGCGCGCAACGCATCCGGAGTGCGGGCTGAGATCGTCAACAAGTGCGCGGGCCGCTCGATATCCGGTGCCGGTGAGACCGGCTGGCCGGGTGGCTCTTCCAGGACAACGTGGCAATTCGTGCCGCCCATGCCGAAGGAACTCACCCCGGCGCGGCGCACCCGCCCGTCGACGCTTGACCAGTCGCGCAGTTCGGTGTTGACGACGAACGGGCTCGCCGCCAGCGCGGCCCGTGGGTTCGCGGTGGTGAATCCCAGGCTGGGCGGAATCTGGCGGTGGTTCAGGCTCAGCGCCGTTTTGATCAGTCCGATCACTCCGGCCGCCTCGTCGAGGTGACCGATGTTGGTTTTCACCGACCCGATCGCACACCACGCCCCGTCGCGATCGGTGCTGTGCCCGAATGCTTCGGTCAGGCCCGCGATCTCGATCGGATCACCCAATATTGTGCCGGTGCCGTGTGTTTCGACGTAGGAGATGTCCTCGGCGTTCACCCCAGCGTCGTGGTGGGCTCGGGCGATGACCTCGGCTTGGGCGGCGACGTTGGGGCCCGAGTAGTCGATTTTGTTTGACCCGTCGTTGTTGACCGCAGAGCCGGTGATCACTGCGTAGATGTGGTCGCCCTCGGCCAGGGCGGCGGACAAGCGTTTGAGGACTACGACACCGAGCCCGTTGCCGAAGACCGTGCCGTCCGCGGCGGCGTCGAAGGCCCGCAGGTGCCCATCGTGAGACACCATCATCCCCTCGCGCCACAAGTAGCCGGTGTCCTGCGGGGTGATGATCGAAACGCCTCCGGCCACGGCGATCTCGCACTCACCCGACAGCAGCGCCTGGCGCGCCATGTGCACCGCGACCAGCGAGGTCGAGCAGGTGGACTGCACATTGACGCTCGGGCCGCGCAGGTCGCACTTGAACGAGGTCCGCATCGGCAGGTGATCGCGCGAGTTGCCCACCTCGATGCGTAACTCAGTGGCATCGTCGAAATGCCTGTGGCTCAAATAGATTCCGGACCGCAACTTCGCCGGGAGCACATTGTTGATCAGATAGGTGCTCATGCTCGACCCCGCATACACACCGGCCCGGAGGCGTCGGGTGTCGGCACCGGCGTTCTCGAGCGCCTCCCACGCGCATTCCAGGAACAGCCGCTGCTGCGGATCGATCACTGCGGCCTCGGCGGGGCTGTAGCCGAAGAATTCCGCATCGAAGTACTCGATGCCCTCGATCGACGCGGCCACCGGCACGAAGTGCGGATCGCGAGTCTGATCGGTCGGCAGCCGGAACACCTGCGAGTCCGGCAACCGTGTGATCGACTCGACCCCGTTGCGCAGGTTCGACCAGAACTGATCAAGTGTGTCGGCACCAGGAACTCGGCAGGCCATGCCGATGATCGCCACCGCCCCCTCGTCGCGGCCTGGCGCCCGGTACTGCGTGACCGGAGCGCGGTCGGTGGGCTCGCCATCGGCGCGACCGCACAGGAAGCTGGCCAGGGCCTGCGCCGTCGGATACCGGAACAGTGTCTCGGCGGGTAGATCCCGTCCCAGCTCGGCAGCGATGCGCTGGTGCGCGTGCACCATCATGAGCGAGTCGGCACCCAGGTCGAAATAGCTTTTGTGCACGTCGATCTGCGTCACCTCCAGCAGCTCGCACCAGATCCGGGTGACCAGATCCCGCACCGACGTAATCGACTCCTCCGCAGCGCTTTCGGGTGCCACACACGTTGCGAGGGCGGCCAAGGCACGCACGTCAACTTTGCCGCTGGGGGTCAGCGGCAAGGCATCGACAACGATCACCGCCGCAGGGACCATATAGTCGGGCAGTGTCCGGGCTGTATTGGCGCGCAACACTTCCGGCAGGGCCGCGATGTCGGATCCGTTAGCGGCCACGACGTAGGCGAGCAGCCGGCGGGTGTCGTGACCGGCAGTGTTGGCGGTGACGACGCATTCGGCTACGGCCGGGTGTTCGGCCAGGGCGGCCTCGACTTCGCTGGGTTCGACGCGGTACCCGCGGATCTTGACCTGGTTGTCCGCACGGCCGAGGCATTCGATCGTCCCGTCGGGCAGGTAGCGCCCCAGATCACCCATCCGATACAGCCGCCGCCCCCCGATCATGAACGGGTTCGGCACAAACCGCGCCGCCGTCAGCCCCGGACGCCGGTGATAGCACCGCGCGAGCAACTCGCCCTCGGCATAGATCTCCCCGACCTCTCCCTGCGACACCGGTCGTAGCGACCGGTCGAGCAGGTACAGGTTCATATTCGCCACGTTGGGGTGGCCGATGGGAACCACGCCCGGCCACAGGTCCGGGTCACCGGACAGCGTGTACGTCGCCACATCGATGCATTCGGTCGACCCGTAGTGGTTGTGAATGACACACCCGCTACGGCGGGCGAACTCCCGGATCGCGGGGGTCACCCGCAGCACCTCGCCGCCGACGATGAGTTCGGCGAGCTCGCCCGGCGCCTCGGCACCGTGGGCGGCCTGCGCGATCTGCTGCAAGGTGACAAACGGCATGTACCACTTCTGAATTCGCCGAACTCGAGCGAACTCCAGCAGCGCCATCGGATTACGGCGGGTGTCTTCATCGACCTGCACAAGCGTCGCGCCGGTGCACAATCCGGCGAAGATCTCATGGAAGGCCACGTCGAAACTGATCGGCGAAAACAGCAACGTCCGGGTACCGACCTCCGACAGCCATGCATTTCGGTGCCAGGCAACAAGATTTGCCACCGCCGCATGCTCGACAACGACGCCCTTCGGCTGTCCGGTCGAGCCGGAGGTGTAGATCATGTAACAGGTGGCCTCGGCCGGTAGCGTGCCCGGCAGATCGTGATCGGCCCGCGAGGCGATCGCGGCGGCCTGCTCATCGAGCCAGACAGTGGTCATCTCCTGCAGCTGCGGGTCCAGGTCCTCGACCGGGAGCGCGCCGGCGGTGATCACGACCTCGACACCGGAATCGGAAACCATGAACGCCAACCGATCTCGCGGGTACGCCGGATCCAGCGGGACGACCGCACAACCTGCCTTCACAATGCCCACCACCGCGGCGATCTGATCGATGGACCTGTCCACACACAGCCCAACGGCGTCACCCATCTTCACCCCGACCGCGACCAGTTGCCGCGCAATGCGATTCGCATACGCGTTGAGCTGCGAGTAACTCATGATGCGGTCGCCGAATTCGACAGCGGGCGCGTTGGGGTAGGCGCGGACGGTGTGCTCGATCAGATGATGAACAGCCACCCGCTCATTCGATGTGCCCTCAGAATTCAATCGTGTCGAGAGCGGGGCATCATGCCGAGATCGATCCTCGCAGAATCGTTCCGTGTCATGACTCATCTCATCCACCACCTGATATCCGGCCATCACTGTCGACGCGGACACCCGCCCGAGGCTCGGACCCAGGCAGGATCCGGGGATGGCACACACCACGACCCAGCACCGAGCGGGCGTCCACGGTGCCAACAATCCCGCTATCCCCAGGCCAGGCCAATTCCAGTTCGAGTGCGGATCGAGTGCCGTTCGAGTGCGGGCCTGCTCACCTGGTCGCACCCGAAATCGACACGCGCACACAATGAATCATGCGACGATCAAGGCGATGTCGGAGAACAACGTTCAGCTGCGAGCCGCCCGGCAGGCGATCGTCTCGCCTGTGACCGGCTACGCAATGTCTCGCGACGAGGTCGCAGAGGCCGCCAACGCGTGGGCACATGCCCGCGGCGTCTCGATGGACATGTCCGGCAACTATGTCGGCAGGTTGGAACGGGGCACGATGCGCTGGCCCAACGCCGACTACCGAAACGCGTTGCGGGCTGTGCTGGGAGCGGCTACAGACGCCGCTCTGGGGTTCTTCCCACCGGGCGAGTCCGCTGTCGTGTCGACGATCGCTGGGCATATCATCGCCGATACACACCACGTCGCCCGGGAACCGAAACTAGACGAGGACGACGACATGGAACGGCGACAACTGCTCGTCGGTGGGACCGCAGCCGGTCTCACCGTCATCACACACCGCCCACAACGCTTCCCCACCCGCATCGGCATAAACGCCGCCAAACGTCTTGCGGCGCGGGTAGACAGCTATGTCAACACCGAACAGCGGGTCGGCGGAGGCACGCTGGCGACCGCGGCCCGAACCGACCTCGAGCACGCCGAGATGATGTTGCAGACCCACGACATCGATGGCGCCGCACTACCGGCCTTCGTTTCGGCGGCGGGCAATATGGCGGTCATGGCGGGCTGGCTGTTCTACGACTCCGACGACCAGGATGCCGCCACCGCCTGCTACCGCGACGCATTGGCGTTGGCCGCCGAGGTCGGCGATGACGAACTGGCTGCCCACACCTGCCTCAACAGGGCGTTGCAAACCATCACGCAGGCCCGACGCGGAAAAGCCAACCCGCACTCCGCGTTGCGATCCGCCCTGCGAGCCGCTGACCTCGCCCGGCCCGCGGCCGCGGGCCGAATCCATGCCTTGATCGCCGCGAGGCAGGCGCTGGCTCATTCCTGCCTCGGCGACCGCTCGGCGTTCAACCGCTCGATCGCAAGCGCGTGGCGGGAGATGGACCTCGCCTACGATCACGAACCTCTCGACCAATGCCCCGACTGGTTGAAATTTATGTGCCACAACGAGGTTCGCTACCATGAGGCTTGTGGCAACGCATACCTCGGCGACGCTTCGATGTCCACGGAGTTGTTCGAGCAAGTGGCCGCCGAGCGCGCCGGGCAACGCAACGCCGCCCACTATCGCGCCTGGTTCGCCTGCTCCCTGGCCCAAGTGGGCAACATCGCCGACGCAATCACCGAAGCCACCGACGTCATCACCAACCTCGCCAGCGGTGTGTCCTCGAGCCGAACCTTGCGTGTGTTGGAGCCGGTTCGCAACGCCGCAACCAAACCGCACCATACCGACTTCCGAGAACGATACGATCAGCTCTCGATCCAGGTCTGAAGGAGGTCCGATGGCGGAAGACGTTGCTCTACAATCGTTTTCTGGTGAACAGGCCCGCACGATCCGCAGCACGATCGCCGACGTGCAGGCCCGCGGATACGTCGATGCCATCGCCACTGGCAACCCGTTCGAGTCCACCGAAGCGTTCATGGAGCGGTTCGAGGTCTACTCGGCCATACCGGGCTTCTCGATGATCCTGGCAACCATCGACAGCGAACCCGTCGGCCAGACATTCGGCTGGCCGCTTGCCGCCGACACCACCTGGTGGACCGGCCTCGCCCTCGATCCAGGACAGCCCACTCTCACAGAGTTCGCCGCCGAGGACGGAACCAAGACATTCGGACTCAGTGAACTCATGGTCGACAAAAAACGCACCGGGCGCGGCATCGCCAGCGCGCTCTATAGAGGCCTGCTCGCCGACCGACACGAGCAGCGGGTCACCTGGCTGGTGAATCCCATCAACAAGGCATATGCGATCTACCGGCACTGGGGAGCACGACGTGTCGGCACGCTCCAACCCTCCTGGGACGGTGCCCCCCGCTTCGACGTGCTCATCGTCGACCTTCCACTCTCGACCTGATCCGACCGTTTACGCCATTCACATTCCGGCCGCTCGGCTGCTCTCCACCCGTCTTGCGGTTCAGCCGACGCGGGCGACGGCATCGGCCGAATGTTGGGCTCGGCCGATGCCGTCAATGGCGGTTAGCTGCTGCGTCGGTTGAGGTTTGTGATGAGTTCCCGATTGACCGAGAGCGCGGCGTCGAGTTCGAGGTCGCGCTCGGTCGGCCGACGTGTTCCATGCCCACTCAGGCAGGTGTGGTGGTTGTGATTGGGTTGACCACGTCAACCATCTCGTGACGTCACTGGTGCTCCAGCTTCCCAATGCCTCCACCGCACAGCACGTCGGCCCGTCCGGAATCAGCCGTACCGATCAACGAGCCGTGCCGCGCACCCGAACGGATAGGACAGGATATCGCTCATGACCGTCGCGCCGCCGATCCTCACCGGCACCCCAGGCTCGTTCGCCCGCAGCGTCTTCCACCAACGCCACCCCAAACTCATCGATCAGGTCATCGCTGCCCGTCCATACGGATCGAACGAGGAAGCCGCGCTTCATCAGCTGCTCGGCGAAAGCACGAGTGGTGTCATCGACCAACTTCCGGAATCGGCGGCGGACTGGGAACAGTGGTCGGAATGGGGCCGCGGAATATGGGGACGGACCTGGGCCGACACGCCGTTCCTATGGGCCGAAAGCTTCTTCTACAAACGGCTCCTCGAAGCCGTGGGCTACTTCGGTCCCGGTGTGTGGCATGGGATCGACCCATTCGAACCGACCAAGACCGCTGAACTGAGCAGCCCAACGGTCAGCGACGAACTCGCCGCGCTCGACGACCTGGAACGCCTTGACGAGGAAAGCAGGCGGAACTCGCTGCTCGTATCAGCGTTGTGGGGCAATCAAGCGGACCTGGGATTCCGGCTCACCACCGACACACAACACCGATCATCGAGTCTGCTCGTCGACGACAGCACCGCGCTGTGGACCATCCTCGAGGACTCCGTCGCCGCGACCGTGTGCATCATCGCCGACAACGCGGGCCGCGAACTGCTGCCGGATCTCATCCTCGTCGATCACCTTCTCACCAGCCGTCTCGCCGCACGCGTTGTCTTGTACGTCAAGCCCCATCCGTATTACGTTTCCGACGCGACAATGCACGACATGCTCGCAGCACTTCGCAGGCTTCGCGCCGCGTCCGAAACGCAAGCACACAAAATCGGCATGCGGCTGTGGCAGGCGTTGTCCCAAGATCGCCTGATCGTGCGCACGCACGAATTCTTTTGCGCCCCACTGCCATTCCACGACATGCCAGACGATCTGAGAGCGGAACTGGGCACCGCGACGATCACAATCCTCAAGGGCGACCTCAACTACAGACGCCTCGTCGGCGATCGAAAATGGGCTCCAACCACATCATTTCGCGATCTGGTCGACTACTTCCCCTCCCCTCCCACTGCATTGCGAGCACTGAAATCCGACGTAATCGTCGGACTAGCACCCGAAGACATCGAAACCCTGGACCTCACAGACAGCCGATGGCGCACCAACGGCGAACACGCCGTCATACAAACTGGATCCACCACCCTCAGTAGGAGGCGGTAATTCCATGATGAACGAACTCGACCACTCACCCGGCGAGCAAGCAGACCCACCTGAAGATCTGGAGCCCGACCGCGTTCCAGGATCGAACTGTCAACACGAACTAGTCATGCAGACCGAACCGTCAGATATCCAGGTGGTGGACCGCACCGCGAGTCCCGCCGAATATCTCCGGCTTCGGGCGGCTGTCGGATGGCGTTGTCCGTCCACCGAGGAGTGCGCAGATGCGCTGTCGGGATCCCTTTTCGGTGTGGTCGCTACCGATCGCAACGATGAGGTCCTCGCGATGGGACGGGTCATCGGCGACGGCGCGTTATACGGATTGATCGAGACACCACCATCGAGACACCACCATCGAGGCATCGGCACGCTCATCATGGACCGAATCACCGACTGGGCAACCCAACGGCAGCTCCACCACCTCGGGCTGGCAGCACATCTCGACGTTGCAGGATTCTACAAACGGGGCTGGGGACTTCGAGGAAGCAGGCCTCTACCTGCGGCAGCCTCGAACGCATCCGTGACAGCCCCCACTCCCCCAAGACGTCCGACCTCGGTCGCTCGCCGAAAATGAGTGGAGTCCACCGTGGCGCGGGACCCACGATGGTGCGATGACAGACGAGCAAGCCGCGTATCGGATCGGATGGGATCAACTGCCCGCCTCGGCGCGCGCGGCGATCGAGCGCCGCCTGCATGCTCGGGTTCAGATGGTGACAGTTCCGTCTGGCGGGTTCAGCCACGGCATGGCCGCGCTTCTGAAATTGGACGACGGCCGAACGGTTTTCGCGAAGGCGATCCCCAGCGATGACACCCTCGCCCTCCGCTATCGCACCGAAGCAGACACCGTTTCCCGGCTACCCGCTGTGGTGCCGACGCCTGCGGTGTTGTTCTCGATCGAGTCGGCGGGATGGGTGGTCACCGTGTTCGAAGCTGTGCCCGGCTGGCATCCTCGCCTCGATCGGCCCCGTGAGCTGGCCGCCGTGTTAGACGTGGTTGAGCAGTTGGCGGTGGTGTTGACGCCGAACCCGCTGGCTGGGGTGCCCACGATCGAGCAGTCCTACGGGCCGGAACTGACCGGTTGGCGGCAGTTCGCCGAACATGGTCCGCCCGCTGACCTCGACCGGTGGTCGCTAGGCAACCTGGACCGGCTCGCCGAGTTGGAAGCAACCTGGCCAGATCTGGCGGCCGGTGACACGTTGCTGCACACCGACCTTCGCCCCGACAACATGCTCTACCAAAAAGACCGCGGCGTGGTCGTGGTGGACTGGGCCTGGCCCTGCAGCGGTGCCGCGTGGGTCGACCTCGTCTCACTCATGCCATCACTGCTCGCCGACGGGATCGACCCCGACCCCATCCTCGCCACCCACCCAACCACTGTTGACACCGACCCGGCCGCGATCACCGCGTTCGTGTGCGCGATGTCGGGCTACTGGGCCCGTAACAGTCGACTGCCCGCACAGCCGCGGTCACCGAATCTGCGTGTCCACCAAGCCGAAAAGGCCCGCATCTCTCGAGAATGGCTGACCAAACGAATCACAATGCCCGGACGGTAGAGCGCTCGGTCACCTGGTGGTGCCGTGCCTGCCTTGCCTGCGAGCCAACTGCTGAACGTACATCCGCCATCCCGACCGTCGAATCACCTCCATGCCTTCCCTGACCACAACCACGCGGAGACATCGACTGGCCGTCCCGCGTAGCCGATACTGGGGAACACGACTTCCATTGTGGTGCCGCACCAATGGACATCTCACCGGGATCTCATTACGCGCCGAACTCAGTGCCGCACTACACTTCCCACCGTCGGGGCTGCACCTGGAATAGCTTCGGGACCCGACGCTTCACAACGATGGTGCCGCGCGACGCGCCCAGGAAACGTTCGGACAACTGCTGCGGGCCTCGCCTGGCAATCAGCAACCGGTGCGGCCCGGACCCAAGCTTTCCGAGGCCGGGGGCGTTTATTCCTGAACTATTGAATTTCCACTGTGCCAACAACATTCGAAGTATCGATGAAGAGGGAGATTCTGATGCGCGAGGGTGGCTGTCTGTGACAACATCCGGTATCAGGCATCGGGTGACCTCTCGTCCCCCCACCTTTGTTCGTGTATCCACTGCCAGAAACTGTCTGGTGCCCCCGTGATGTCGTGGGTCGACTTTCCCCGGGAAGGTTTCGAGTGGACCGGGCCGGGCGGAGAGCCGGTCTGGTACAACACCTTTCCCGATTCCCAGCGTGGCTTCTGCGGCGTGTGTGGAAGTTCGGTGGCCGCCCAGGACGACGGCGACGCGAAACTGGTCGGCGTCACGATGATGAGCCTCGATGATCACGCCGGTTTGGTGCCCGAGCGGCAGAGTTTCCGCCCCAATGCCGCCCCGTGGCTGCCGATCGTCGGCGCACAGGACTGACCGTGTCACGACCGAGCACGGTGGCTGAGTGTGTCTCCGTAACAGTTTCGGTCGGCTATTCGAAACGACGGCCAGAAGCTGCTCACGCCCACCGAGGAGTTCGTTGAACGAGTTCGAGTCGACCGCCAAGGCATTCGTAACAGTCTGCTTCGAAAGATTGCGAGCAGAAGGAGCGATCCCGACGTCTACCTCCCACAGACATCTCCAGGCCGGCCTCGACTTCGAAATCTCCCCAATCGAGAAGCTTCCGGAGTATGCGCGGCTCGCGGAATCGGTGATTTCGGCGGCGCCTGACGGCATGCGCGATAGCTACCAGGGTTCCGGCGGGCCGGAGTTCGCGGCCTCGTTGCTGCTAACGAGTTTTCTTGAGTTGTGCGTGCGGGAGTGTTCCTTCGCGAACACCTACGATCCGAACGGTCCGCAAGTGGCTGCTGCCATCGCGCAGTTGATCCAGGTGGTGTCCGGAGAGCCCTACGACATGGTGCTGGCACGCCACGTCTCTCATCTCGTACCGGATTCAGGGCGTGAGATCGAGATCAACGGCGTCACCATCGTTCCCGACGGGCGCACGCATATGACGCTACGCATCCTGAAGGAGATCCCTGACGCCGATCATGCCTGGAAACGGCGCCTTTCCAAGCCGTATCGGCCCCCGCACGCCTTGTTGATCGTCCGCGAGCAGATCTCCGGCGTCGACTACTTCGGCGTTGGTAGCCTGGCGCGGACGCTGGATCGGTTCCAGCTCGGCGTCTGCCTTCTGACCGGAGCCAACGTGCAAGGCATGTATCAGGTATTCGGACCGAGCTGCAAGATTGCCACCCAACCGGCTTCTCTTAACCTTCTGGCCCGGAACAGCGACGTTACGGCGACGCGGCGAACGGCACGACTCGACGGAACGGAAGGCCCAGCGATCACCGCCCTGACCGCGCTGGTCGCGGAGGCTGAATCAAAGACCGGCGGTCCGGATGTCTGGCTCAGCTCTTTCAGGGAAGCACTCAAGAAGTTCGTGAACTTCGACGACACAACAGGATTCGGCGAGCAGATCGTAGATCTCGCCACCTCATTGGAGGGACTGGCGCTCGGGACGAACGAGGGAGAGGGCTTGACGCTTCGGTTGTGCACCCGTGTTACCGCTCTGCTTGCGCACGACGACGATCCCGCCGCAATACTTTTCGAGGACCTGAAGCAGCTCTATAGCCTGAGATCGAGCATCGTCCACGGTGGGGAAGTATCGGTGAAGTCCCTGAACGGGAAGCTGCGAGCGATGGAGTGCGTGCCCAGCGAGAAGGCCGAGGAGAATACCCTGGTTCGGCTCGGGTACGCCGTCGACCGGCTGCGGGATATCGTGCGACGCACCGTCCTTGCCCGTATTTGTTTGGCCAGCGGGGACGAGCCCCCCTGGCCGTTCAAGGAGAAGGGTAAAGAGGGCACGGTCAAGGTCGATGCCGAACTGTCCGATGACGCCACTCGAGCGATCTGGCGGGCCTACTGGCGCGACACGCTGGATTCACTGGGCGCTGGCGTCGCGGCCGCGAGGTCTGAACCTCCGGTGTACTCGCTCACCGCCGACGACCGCTGAGCACCCGGTCGTCGATCTTGTGACACGCAGCTGTCCATGGGTTCCGTCAGCACGACGACGATGAACAAAAACACTCGCGCTGTGGCCAGCCACGCCGCCAGAGCTGCCCTCGTGGTGCCGAGGCTGCGTGACAGTGACAACGCGTACCGCGCAGCTGTGTCTTCGATCGGTCGGCGCGGAAAGCTCTGCCGCAGAGACACCTTCCGGGGGAATCCATCACTTTACGATCGAGGTCGACGCGATCAGTGCGTACTACTGGCTCTTCCGAGAGTCACGACAGAGAGGACTGTTTGGCGGTGAGTGATGTGGAGCATTTGCTGACTCAGGTGCGCACTCCGGATGTGCGACCGCTGGTCGGTGAGGCGTGGATCTGCTACTCTGCGGCGCAGTCCGAGCAAGCATCGCTGCGACGTGGAGCGCGGTGACCACCGACATCATCGGGAAGCTGATCGAGCTGGCCGATGGCGACGACGGCAAGGCGAAGCTGTTCTCGGCGAAAGTGATTGCAGCGCAGTCGAAAGGGATCAGCACCGACGGCGTGAAGCAGATGCAGCAGATCGAGAACGAGCTGCTCGACACCGCGGTCGAGTTCGAACTTATCGACTCGGTCGGGAAGCGGGAGCTGGAGCGTATCCGTGAGGACCGCAACCTGTGCGTTCACCCCTCGCTGCGGCCATTCGGGGATGTTTACGAACCTCGGCCCGAGCAGGCACGAGCCCACCTGGCGATCGCATTGACGACGCTTCTGATTCACCCGCCGACGCAGGGCCGCAAAGCGATTGATGCCTACCTCGACTACACCTGCGACCCCATGTTCGCTCCCGAGTCGGTCTCCCACATCCAGGCCGTGTTCTTCGACCGACTACGTGCCGCGACCCGCAAGGGAATCGCCAAACTCGCAGCCAAACATGCTCTGCTGGAAGTCGACCCCGGTGAACGGTTCCCCTCAAAGCAAAAGTACGCGGATCGATCCGCAGTGGTGCTGTCAGCATTCGCGCAGCGGGATCCAAGCCTAGTTCGGACCGTCGTCGCCGAGCAACGCGACAAGTTCGACAACCTCGACGGCGCCGCGCAATTGCGAGCGCTTGGTCGGCTCGGCGCCGAGGACTTCTTCTGGGATCTCGTCGACGGCCCGCTCACCGATCGACTCACGAACCTGCTGAACGTGCCGACTCCGCCCGGCCCCCTGGATCCAGATCTGACAGCCGGGTTAGCGATGGTAGGCAACAGCCAGGCACGAAGGCGACTGCCAGTGCTGGAGCGACGGTTCGACGAGATGAACTGGTACAGCAAGCTTTATCTCATCGGCCTCAGGCCAGCCGAGTTCTACGTCCCGACTCTGATCGAACTCTTGCGTGAGGCACCGTCCTTCCGGGACGCCGAGCCTATCGGTCAGCTCGTTGTGGCTCATGCGAACTGGCTGCGACCGGACACGTTGCGCCAGGCGCTGCAGGCGTGGGCGGCCAACGACCAATGCCTGAAGGCCGCCCAGATGCCACAGATCGCGACCGAGCTGTTCGAAAGTACCCGTCATCTTGGCACCGACCAACAAGTCGCGTTCCTGGAGTTCCTGGCAGCGGCGCAGCAGAAGGCACCCGACCCAGAGGACTACTACCGGTACCCGGCGCTGACGGTGGCGATGACTGCGGCCGGAGTTCTCCCAACAGCGGCAAATGGAGCATCAGCGTCGCCGGGGTAGGCGAGTTTCCCAGACCGGATCCTGTCATTGGCGTTACCTTTGAACAGAAGCACTTGACGGGGAACTGTGCTCGTGCCCACACTGCCAGCAGCTCGGTGGCTGCCCAGCGATGGCATGGGTCGATTTCCCCATCGAAGGATTCGAATGGGTCGGGCCCGGCGGGGAGCCTCGCTGGTACACGACCTGGCCCACGACCGCCCGCGGATTCTGCGGCAACTGCGGCAGCACGATCGCGGCTCTCGATGTCGGCGGCACGGCTATAGGTGTGACGATGATGAGCCTCGACGACCACAGCGATCTGGTCCCCGTGCACCAGAGCTCGAAGGAAACAGCCGTTGCATGGATGCCCGCAATCGAGACAACCGCGCACTAATACAACAGCCGACCGCCAAGGCGTCGGATTCCTTCATCGGTGGCCCTCCGCCTCGGGTCCATTCAAAGCTGAGGTCTCCGTCGCGGGCATCCTATAGACCAGCATCGACACGTTCGGTCTGCCCCAACAACTTCTAGGCAGCCACCGTCCACAACGGGTCAATTAGCGAAGGATCAAAGCTCTTCCCACTGCACCTAGGGTTGTGAACCGGATAATCGCTGGAATGGGTCGCATGTCGCATGTCGCAGGGGTTCGCAGCGCGGTCGATGTCACGCTCTCTGCGCGTGATTTCGACGATCCCGACTCCACGTGTCTGCTGCACGCATACGCGCAGGAACGCCGGGGCGTCGTCGGCTTCGACGATCCACCGGGACTGGATAAGCCATCGCAGTACCACTCGCCTTCTGGATTGTTCGTCGTCGCATACACCACTGCAGCCGATCCCTTCGCGTGTGGCGGTGTGAGAACCTATCCCGACCGGGACCACGTCATGGAGATCCGCAAGATGTACGTCGCACCGGGATATCGCAAGATCGGCCTGGGCCGCCGCGTCCTGGCCGAGCTCGAGCAGCACGCCGCCGCATACGGCGCACACGAGGTGATCCTCGAAACCGGGTCCTACAACCAGGCAGCTATGCACATGTACACATCCGCTGGCTACCACCTGATTCCCGCGTATGTTCCGGACCGGCCGGACTTCAATCGCGCGTTCGCGAAGACATTGACAACCGCAAGTTGATCCGTCGGGTCACCGCTAACCAACTGCGTCGCAACAGACCCCAAGCAAGCGCGGTGCCGAGGCCGGCGGCAGTCGCGGCGCTCGAGATCATCCGTTCTGGTGGCCGATTGCTATGGCTTGGTCGATGTGTTGCGCTCTGTGGTGACGCCTCTCGTAGTTCGGTTGCTCGACATAGCCGGTCCACCGGGACCGAGCCAAACCATTCAAGGAGCTCACGGCCGAATCGCAGTCTTCGGCGTGGTCAGCATGCATCCCCCCGATGCAGTGCTCATGGCTATCCACGTTGTCTTTCACCGCGTGGTCCTGCCGTTCCGGCTAGCTGAGGTCATGCTCGGCTCTGGACCTCTGTGGTGTTCGTGTCGGCATCGTCGCCCTGCGTCTCGCGGCGATCGACAGAGTCGTGATGTTTGCGTCTCCGGCGCAGGTGTTCGGCGGCGGTGTCGAGCCTGGCGGCGTCGAGGTATGCCTCGGTGGAGATCTCCAACAGCCGCCGCCAGCGATCGACGCGGGCCTGCCAATCGATCGGGGCGACAGCGGCTCGATCCTCGACGCTGGGCGGTGTGGTCAAGGGTGAGGTTTCGGTGGTGTGGGTGGCGGCGAGGGCGTCTTCCATGGTGGCCAGTTGTTGCCGAAAATACTCGGGGTTGTACACCTCGGCCCGCAGGTCTGCGGCGGCCGCCCGCAGCGCGCGCAGGCGTTGTCGCCGGTCGTCGTCGACAGCTGCAACTGCACTAGCACCAGCGGTGCGGGTGCCAATGTCGGGGCGCAGCTCAACATCGAGGTCAAGGACTGGCGGAATCAAGTCGTGGTGGCTGGCGCCCCCGGGGTCGCGAAGGTGGTCGATGCGCAGGCGTGCGTCGGCGACGGCTGTCTGGCCCAGTGCGACTGCGGTGTCGGCGACCTCGTCCTCGGTGACCGGCCGATGGAGCAGGCGGCCGGTCAAGATCGCCACGGCGGTGTCGTGGGCATCGTGGACTGTGGTGGTGACCGTGATGGGTGGGATCGGGTCGGGTTGGCCGTCGATGCAGGCATCGAGCACCGCGTCTCGGTGGTATTCGACCATCTCGCCGCACACCTCGGCGAACACCGCCGCAGCTATGCCGGTGTGGCTGTCGTGGACGCGTGCGGTGTAGGAATCCTCGGCGTCGAACCAACCCCGGCCGTGCAAGATCGGCCGTTGATGCCCGTCCACGTCGGTCACGATAGTGGTCCATCGGTAGTCCACCGGTTCCGCATCATCGGCCAGCGTCTCAGTAGCAGTCGCGCTCGTCTCCGGCATCAGTGCCCCCACGATTCCTCGGCAGCTTTTCCGCCCGTGACAGTCCATGGTGGCAGCCCGCGCATTCGGCTGTTGCGTTTCGCGAGTCCACGCGTGAACGCTCCAGCGTCACTTCATCCTGCACACCAACAACGGCAGTGAATAGCTGGCAGAGACCGAACCCTCGCGGCTGCCCCACTCTTCGCCGGTCGCCCAGCGTCAGCGTGTCGTGCATTCATGCACTCGCGCAGGGATGCCGCCGCAGCCGTCGATGCCGCTGCTGCTCATTCCTCATCACGATGCCGCTCACGCGCTTCAGGCCGATTCTGCCCATGAATGACTGCGCCCGTACGGCGGTGGATCCCCTCGTTTCCTGTGTCGTCCTGCAGCTTTCGGCTCGCGCTGGCAAACCACCGAGGTAGAAGTGAGTGCGGCAGGGCAGCCCGTTAATCGTCGACACGCGGGCTCAGCCGTCGTACGATCAGGGAAGGCCGCACGTCAGCAACAACACAACTCGCGAACCTCAAACCTCCGGCGACGCAACTGAATTGACACCATCACCCGAGCCACACGCTCCCCCAGCCAAATTTTGAGCCGGACCTCAATATATTTATCCACTTCGAATAGCGCGGTCTCGTAACGGCTTCCTGGCCTATGCCGGGATGTCTTCGCCTATTCCGAGGAGGATGTTCGTGAGTGACTACAACCTCACGGTCGCGCTGGATACGGTGGGCCACCAATATGTTTGCGCGCCAACCGATCCTGCTGATCCAGCGATGGATGCGCTGCGCGCAGGTAGCTATCGCGGTGACCAGACACTGGTGTGCGCTCTGTGCTACGCGGGTGTCGACGCAGCACCGGGCATCAGGGTTCCGCTGGTCGTGAAAGGTCGTATCGGTGGTGTTCGGCGTCCCCATTTTGCGCACCCACCAGGCCGAGGACCCGTTGGGGGACAACATGAGCCGGAGTCGGTGTGGCATCTGGCCAGCAAGGAGACTCTCGCTGGCTAGGCACGGACACAGCCGGGTGTAGTCGAGGTCGGCAACGAGGTGTGGCTGCCGGACCGTGCTCGGCGCTGCGATGTTCGTGTCGTGTTCGCCGACGGTCGTGAGGTTGTGCTCGAGGCGCAGAGCTCTCGGCTGACCGATGCCGACTTGCGCGACCGCCACCGCGACTACCAGGCCAGTGGTGTTATCGATGTATGGCTCTGGCATCCTGACAGCCCGATCCCGTGGGTGATCCTCGACGCCACCGAGCGCGCGCAGCATGTTTGGATGCTCGATCCGTGGAAGGCCGCTGTCACGCTGATGGTCGGCGCACCGCATCAGCACCGGTCGACCGAGACGGTCAATGACGTCAATCATCGTGTACAGCACCTGCCACCGTGTATCGGAGACAGCCTCGTCCCCTACGAATTCTTGCTGTCTGACCTGGTGTTGACGCCAGACGGCATTACGGTCCCTGTTGAGCTACGCAAGCAACTGACCGCACAATTGGTCTCGGAACGGCGACGGCTCCGAGACGCCGAGAGCGCACGCAACTCAGTACATTCGCGGCCCGTCCCATCGGAACCGCCGTCGATCACGCGAATCTCGTCCGGTGACGAGGTTGACGGGATCGAGGCTGCGTGGCCGGTGATCCGGGCAAAGGCGCGTGAGTTCGGTGGCGGCGTTGTGGATGCACTGCTGTCGGGGGTGTCGGTGGTTCGGCTCGAAGCCGATACTGTCGTATTAGCCCATCAGCACGCAGTGTTGGCGCAGCGCCTGACGATACCGAAATACGCCGATGCCCTACGCGCAGCTATACAAGCGGTGCTCGGGCGCGATGTCCACGTCCAATGGCAGGGATCGGCGGTATTACCGCTGCCCCCGCCGACCGGAAACGGCACGCCGAGACGTTCCGCGCCGCGCGGCGCACAGCGTTTCGATATCCAAGCTTCCGACGTGGATGATTTCGATCATGTCTTCGATCTTCTCCAGTTGGCGGGCGCCCGGTACGGCGGCAGCAATCGCGAGTTCGTTGTCGAAGGCCCAACATTCACCTTCGAGCAGGTCTGGGCGTTACTCGAACTGGTCCGACACCCCGACCAGCCAACAGTGCAATCGCCATGGCAACCAGAACAACGGCCGTGAAGCGGGCTACGACCGACCCGCGCCCAAATGTCCTTTCGACATCAGGGCACGTCCTCCGACCGCCAATTCGCCGGTCCGGACAGCGCCGTAAGACAGCGACGAGGTGCCCACTCCACCCCGGGCCAGCAGTGGCGTCCTGCCTGACGGGTACCACGGGACCCGCTACGCTTCGAGCCGTGAGCCATCGAAGTCGACTGTGCCACATCGTCATCGACGTGACCGATCTCGATCAAGCGGTCGCGTTCTGGGGACGCGCCCTCGACGCGACCGAGGAACTGGTAAACCCCGCCAGCCGCCGTGTCTACCGGCGTCTCAGTCTGCCCGATTCCGACATTCGGATCTTGCTGCAAGCGACCTCCGACGACAAGGTGTCGAAGGAACGGGTACACATCGACATCGAAACCGACGATGTGGAGGCCGAGGTTCGCCGCCTCGAGGCGCTCGGTGCAGCCCGGTGGGACCACCAACAAGAGCGCGGCTACGACTTCTGGGTTCTGCGAGATCCCTGGGACAACGAATTTTGCGTGCTGCAAACCGAATTCCCTCACCTGCTCGCGCAGCGCCCTTCCTGGGACTAACGCTTCGACCAATTTGGTCCGCGCCGTGTGCGGCACCGCGAATTCATGAGCGTCCGCACACTCTGGGTGAAGCCGCGTTCCGGGGGCGGCTTTCTCGCTTTCGGACCAATGGTTCGTCGGGTTCCAGAACTTGCGCTCGCCGGAGGTATTCGATCCAAGCGGGCAGGTCCTCCTCGCTGGCGCGGACACTGCGCGGTACGTAGGGCTGCAGTGGTGGCTCGTATCGGGGTGGGCGACTCGGCTCAGTGGTCATATAGCATTGGACGGCCCAGCCTGCGGTGCGGTTCCGTCTATTTCGGGCTCGTGGATCAGCCGCTCGTCGAATGCATGGTGCCGGCAGTCGGGCCGCATGGGTGGGGTAAAGATCGTGTAGCCGCACTCGACACAGGTATGCGTGCCATGCCCGCCGACGGTTCGGCACGATTGCCAGCCCACCAGCACGCGCCATGGCCCGAGCCGGTGACCGCGTGGGCACGCTACGGGGCTCGGTGCCGCGCACCCGCCACGGACTTCATAGAGCCGGTCCGGGTCGACCGGGACACCGTCGAGTTCGTACTGCGGGGACCACCCGTCGAAGTTGTTCGAACCCATGTTCGAACAATACCGTCTGGTCTAGTCGATGTCGTCGTCCGGCGGAAGCTTGAACTCGACGCCGTTCGCTGCGGCTTCCAGAGCGTCCAGGATACGTGAGAGAACCACCGCGCCCGGCTCGCCCGGCCGGTATCGGATTGCCTCGATATCGAGGATTCGCAGCACAGAATCGACATGTTCGGGCGGCGGAGGTGGAGTCATTCGAGTCGCGACAGCGCGGTAGACATCGGTCTCGCCCGCGTCGAGTGCGGTGAGCACCTCGAGGAGTAGGGCACGCTGCTGCGGACTCATCAGCTCATCGTCGGGGTACTCACGGTACGCGGCCACGGCGGAGACGGTACCAACCAGTCAGACGCCCGAGCTAGGCTGCGGCAAATGGAGATCAAGCTAGGCGACCTGGTCAAACTCGGCGAAAACGGTGTGTCGCGGTTCCGGGTCACCGACGTGGCGGTCGACGGCGACCCGGGCCGCGTGCTCGTCAAACCGGTTAGCGACCGGGGTTACGAGTTTCCTACCCGCACATCCGATCTCGTGGTTGTCGACGAATCCGAGGCGATCGGGTAGCGGTGGAAGACGATGACATGCCAGCCCTCTAACACGCCTGATCGCTGGCGGTGATCGGATGGCATCGCAACCTCGCTGAGGTCGACGACGAGGTCTATCTCGGCGCGGATCTGCTGAGTCCACCAGCTTCCAGAATTAGTCGGACGTGTTCGCCGATCGTCTCGCCGGCTATCTCCAAGCCGTTGGCGTATTGGATGGCAGTGCCTATAACCGTCGTCACCAGGAAAGACATCGTGTTGTCGATATCGGCACGTGACTCGCGTGGCTTGTCTGCGGTGGTGACAACCAGTTCGCCAATGGCGTCGCGCAGGAGGCTGACGCGCGCGGTGGCCTTGGCACGGCTGGGGTCATCAATGGCTGCGAGGGCCAGCTCCAGGCACACCCATGCGGGCCTGGTCACCAGGATCGTCGCCCACCTCGCCAACATCGTGATCAGGTGGTCGGTGTCGCGTGGGCTCGCGTGCTGAATTCGCTGGGCACCGCGGCTCGCAAGCTTTTCCGCGACCTCGTGGCCGATCTGCTGTTTGGAGTCGAAGTGAGCTACGAATGCGTTGTAGCCATGGCCTGCGCCATTGCAGATGTCTTTGACCGAAGTCTCGGCGTAGCCGCGCGTGAGAAACAACTCGGTCGCCGCACGAAAGAAATGCTCGCGGGTCTCTGCCGCTCGACGTGCCACTCCGGCAGCTCGCGCGGTCAAGCTGATCGGAGAGCTTCGTGCGCTCACCGATGTCGAACCGACCAGCTGGCCAGGCACACTTGTGGTCGCTTCTTCCATCGGTTCCTCTCGAACGATTGGGCATGGGGAGGTCCTGGGTTGTCGCGCATCTCGGGCTGTTCTCGGGCTAGAAGGGTGTGGGCCGACGTGATCGGTCGACGTGATCACCGGAACCGCCCGCTGACCGATGCGCTGGCGTCATGCGATGACGGTTCTCCGTCCCTCGTGATGGTCGCGATTGCACTGCCGTTGGACGATCGCGACACTTCGCAGTCCGGCGCTTGCGAAGTGTCTCGCCCGAAACCACTTGCGGACGTCCCTGGCAATACCGGATTCGTAGGTGCGAATGGTTTCGGAAGTCCCATCGCACTGGTGGCTACGACGACGAGACCGGCTGTGGGAGCATGGTTGTCACTCGCGCCGTTCACCTCGCCCGTACCGACGATCCGGTATGTTCGCAGAACCTGGATCAATTGCATGGTTCCTCCCCTGAGCACCGAGAATGGATCGCGCCGCACGCGACGTGGTGCGCGTCGAGATCGGCGTTCGTCCTTACGCCATCAAAACCTCGAAAGCGGTTGCGGTGCTACCCCTTCAGGGGACAGCGTTTTTGCCAGTCAATTTCTTTGCCCATAGGCTTGACTGTCCTGACCAGCGCGGATCGGGGGATTTGGCAATAGCTTTGCCCATAGGCGCCTTTCGCCCGTGGTGGCCGCCCCGCGTATCGGCACCGCATGTGGGTGCGGGAGAACACGATCGCGCCATAGCGCACGATGGACTAGCCGAGCGTAGCGTCGGTTCGGTGTGCGACGGTGAGAAACGTGCTTGATCGCCGCCCCGGTCAATGACTCGAAGCGTCGACGGCTGAAGGCAACTTTTTCGCAATCGCGTGCGCGCATTGTGCATTTGCCGGACTGATCTAGGTCTGATAGGAAATAAGCCGCTTGGGGGAGTCTGCGGTGACCTTCTGCCATCTGGTGATGGTGAGGAATTTCTGGCAGAGATGACAAGACGTACGGGGAGGACAACATGAGCTCCACTCCTGCAAGACGCGCCATGGCCGCCCAACGACGTGGCCGCGCCCAGACAGCAGATAAAGCCGAGATGCCGAGGTTGGGTGACTGGTTGCGCAAGGTGCGTGAGCACCGCAAGCACACTCGGCGGTCCGCCGAAGCGCGTACCGGCGTCAGCGAGTCCTACATCAAACAGATCGAGAACAACAAGCTCGTGCCACTTCGCGGTGTGCTGGACCAGCTCATCGTCGGCTACCGGCTTGACGAGATGCAGGCCCGCTTCACTCGGGAACTCGCCGAACCGCCCGTCGAGCTGACGCCGATTGAGGAGTTGCGCGAACGGGTGACCACGCCGGACCGCCTTGCCGCACTGCGGTTCTTCGACCAGGTCGGTGTCATTTGCGTTTTCACCGACCCCTTGTGGAATGTCCTTGTCGGCAACGAAAATTTCTACCGAGCAGAACCCGATATCGTCGCCGCAGGCCACAATGTCGCACTGTGGCATTTCCGGCCCGGTATGGCCAGGCCACCCGCCAAAGACGTTGCCCTGCAATGGGAGTATGAGGCCAACGGCCTTATCGCATTGGTCCGTGCGGGGCTAGGTCGCTACCGCGATTCTCCCCAGTCCATCGACTTGCTCGAGCGACTCCGGGCCAGCGACGAGTTCAATGCTCGCTGGCGGGCCGGAATCCAGGTCACATATGGACGTGAGCCCGACGATTTGTGCCACATGGTGGATCCGGTGACCAAAGAGCCATTCTCGGTGTCCGTTCAGGTCAGTGAACTTCCTGGCCCTGACCGTGACATCCTCATCCATCAGGCGATGCGACGACCATATGCTGGCCCGCCGCTGTCCTGATCAGCCCCGGCGGGCTGTGGGCGACACGCGCACCGGCACAACGCATGACACTCACCGTCCAGGCACCAGACGGCTTTTGGGATGTTATGAACATCCGAATGTTGGTAGCATCCTGAATGATTGTTCTGCTCGCTGGCGAATGAATTGCCCGCTCATCTGGGAAGTAGCCAGCTGATGAAGGGGGACCCCTGTGAACGTGGAAAAGTCAGATCTCGACCGCATCCCTCTCGTTCCGGGTGGTCTGCCATTGATCGGACATGGTTTGGCGCTGATGCGAAATCCCCTCGGACTGCTCTCGGCACTGCCCGAGTACGGTCCGATGTGCCGAATCCGGCTCGCGGCGGACACCGTCGTTTTCGTCTCCGATGCGGACCTGACATCGCAGGTCCTCGCTGATGACAAGGTCTACGACAAAGGTGGGCCGTTCTATGCTCGGGCCAGAGAGATCGCTGGCGACGGACTCGGGAGTTGTCCACACGACATGCACCGTCGACAGCGCCGCCTTTGCCAGCCGGCGTTCGGCTCTGGACGGCTCCCGTCGTATGTCTCGAGCATGACCCGGTCGATCGAGACCACGGCGCAGGGATGGCACGACGGCCAGGTCATCGATCTGGGCGTCGAGCTGTCTGGGATGACCTTCCGGATTGCGACCGAGACCATGTTCTCAACGTCGCTGTCCGACCAACAGATTCGCGAATTCGCCACAGATCTGAGCGCGATCGCTCACGGACTTTTCCGGCGGGCAGCACTGCCCCCCATCATCAATCGCCTCCCCACCCCCGACAATCGGCGCTACGACGCCACCAACCGCCGCGTGCGGCAACTCGCCGCATCCGTCATTGCGGAACGGCGCGCCGATCGAAAAGACCGTGGTGATCTCTTGTCGGCGTTGCTGCAAGCCAGCGATGTACAGGATGGGGCACAGTTCACCGACTCCGAGCTGATCGACCAGGTATTCACGTTCTTTTTGGGGGGCGCCGAGACCACTGCGGGCTGCCTCACCTGGGCGTTGTACCTGCTAGATCGTAACCGCGACGTGCAGGACTCGTTGCACGAGGAGATCGACTCGGTCCTGGGTGGCCGCCCAGCGACGCGTGAAGACCTTCCCTCGCTGCCACTCACCAACAGGATCATCACCGAAACCCTTCGGCTGTACCCGCCTACCTGGGTGGTGACTCGACAGGTCACGGCAGACACCAAACTGGGTGACATATTGCTTCCAGCAGGGACAGCGATCGCGGTGAGCCCGTATGTCATTCATCGCAGCGACAAGCTGTATGAGGATCCGAGCGCGTTCCGTCCCGACCGCTGGGTGGACACCACACCGCATCACAATCGCAAGACGTTCATCCCGTTCGGTCTTGGTGCGCGCCGGTGCATCGGTGAGCAGTTCGCGTTGATCGAGACCGCGCTCGCATTGGCGACGATCACCGGTCGGTGGCGACTGGCGTCGTCTACGCAGCGGCCGATCTCGATGTCGATGACACAGGTACCGGTACCCGACGGCGTGCAGATGCGAGTTAGCACAAGACAAGTCGTCCTCGTCGACTGATCAACGACACCCCTCGCCTCCCCGACTACCGGTTGTCGTCATCGTCGACTACCCGGCAATGAACATTGATCAGCTCACATTGCCTGTGCAGCCACGCCGTGGCAATAAACCCGACAGTCCAACGATCTTGTCGGTGCTCGAAATCGACTGGAACTAGCCTAAATCGGCCTCTGCGGTCATCGACTCGGCCGAGACCGCGTGGAATGATTGAGCGGGCGGTTGGCGCAGCATCTGGTCGAAGCGGCGCGTGGAGGCGGGCCAGGGGTTGGTGATGGCTCCGCTGGGGTGCTTATACCAGCTCGGCCCTGCGGCTGGCCAGACGGTTTCGGCGATGGCGTGTTGCATCCACCGCTGGTGGGTGTGCATCGCTGTGTTGTCGACTTCGATTGCGGCCGCGCAGGTCTCGTTGCGCCAGCGCAGGCATTTCATGATGTAGTCGATTTGGCGTTGCTTCATCGCCGGGTTGCTGCCCGCGGGATTGAAGGTGTTCGGTCCGGCAACGAGGTAGCAGTTCGGGAAGCCCGGCACTGCCAACCCGTGCAACGCTGACGCACCCGAACGCCATTGCTCGTGCAGTACGACTCCAGCTCGGCCGCGCACGGTGATCGGGACGAGGAACTCGGCAGCGCGGAAGCCGGTGGCGTACACCACGATATCGGCGTGGTGGTGTGCACTGTCGGCGGTCTCGAGACCTTCGTGGGTCAAGCGCGTGATCGGGGCGGTGATCAGCTCGACGTTCGGTTGGGTTAGCGCCGGGTAGTAGTCGCTGTCGAGGATGATGCGTTTTCCTCCGATCGGGTAGTCGGGGGTGAGCTTGGCGCGTAGTGCTGGGTCGGGGATGTGTCGCCGTAGGTAGCGGCGGGCTGCCCATTCGGCGGGGCGTCCCGACCAGCCGCGGCGCATGATCGGTGCGAGCACGAGATCGGCACTGTAGTAGAGCCCGTGCCGGTAGAGGCGGTGCGCACCAGGTATTCGCAGCGCCGTGCGAGTGATGGGCCCGAAGTCGCTGGCGGGTTTGGGCAGCACCCAATGTGGTGTTCGCTGGAAGACGCGCACGCGGTGCGCGGTCGCGGCAAGACTCGGCAGGATCTGGGCGGCACTGGATCCGGTACCGATCACCGCGACATCGCGTCCGGACAGGTCCTGGTTGTGGTCCCAGCGCGCGGTGTGGAAAGCCGCCCCCGTGAAGTCGGCTCGACCCGGCAGATCGGGAATATATGGCCGGTGCAGCTGCCCGACGGCGAAAACCACGGCATCCGCCAGCACGTGCTGTCCAGACTGGGTGATCAGTTCCCATCGTCCCTGGTCTTCGAGGTAGGTGGCTTCGCGGATCGCGGTGTTCAGCCGTAGGTGTGGCGAAAGCCCCTCCTCGTGTAAGACCCGCCGCAGATAGCTCAGGATCTCGGGCTGTCCTGGATACCTGGTGCGCCGGTTGCGGTAGGGCGCAAAGGAATACGAGTACAGGTGAGCGGGAACATCGCAATTGCAGTTGGGGTAGGTGTTGTCGCGCCAAACGCCGCCCGGGTCGTCGGCCTGCTCGAAGATCGCGAACCGGTCGATACCCGCACGCCGTAGCGCCACCCCCATGCCGATTCCACCGAAACCCGCTCCCACCACGGCGACCTGCAGATCTGGAATGTCTGATACCGATGTAGCGGCTTGTGTCGTCCGTTCGGTCTGTAGTGGGCGCTGTGATTGGTTGCTCACTGGTTCATCACCTGATGAAACAG
This sequence comes from Nocardia vinacea, assembly GCF_035920345.1. Taxonomy (NCBI): domain Bacteria; kingdom Bacillati; phylum Actinomycetota; class Actinomycetes; order Mycobacteriales; family Nocardiaceae; genus Nocardia; species Nocardia vinacea. The sequence continues at coordinate 9,989,944 of NZ_CP109149.1, read as the reverse complement.
GGTCTCCCCTGGCAGTGAGGCGATTATCGCTGGCAGCTCGATGAGTGCATCCAGGTCCAGTGGTGCATCGGGTTCGGCGAGGTTCATTCCGCAGTGGCGGTAGAACGCGGCCAGTCCTGGTGTGCTGGTATCGAATTGGCCGTACACGATGCGGGCTCCGGCATCGCGGGCGGTGGCAATCGCATGACGCAGCAACGCCGTGCCGATGCGGTGGCGCTGGTAGCCGGGCTCGACTGCCAGCGCGTGAATCTTGATCGTCGACAGCGCCGCTTGCAAGGTCACTGCGGGACCGAGGACGGCGAGCTGCGCGCACAGGAAGAATGAGGGGCCCGCGGACAGGCCGCCGATCGGGCGGCCGTCGGCCATGGCGACCAGTGCCATCGTTCGCGCAGCCAGCACGGTCGGTACGCTGCCCGCCGTGCTGGTGCCCTCCAGCACGGACGGCGCGTAGCTGCGTGTCAGCCCAGTAGAGAGGATCCCCGCGTCGCTGACATCGACGAGGTTGCGTCCGGCCCGGCGTGCTTGCGGCACACCGGCGAGGCGATGCCATCGAGTGAACTCGCTCAGCTCCGCACGGCTCGCGGCGGGGCGGATCTGAACGGTGACACCGGCGGATCGGGGGTTGGGTTGCATAGCTGTCTCCTTGGATTGATGAGTGTGCGGGGTCTTGGAGTTGGCGTGAGCGTCGTCGAATGTGGTTGGGCGCGTGGTTATTGCGGCTGCCACGTCCGACCGCGATCGGGATGGGTGGTGACTCGGCCGAGTTGGACGTCGGCGAAGTGCAGGCCGAAGCCGAGGACGCCAGGCATCGTGAGTTCGTCGATCAGTCGTCGGCAGGTGGCCACGGATGCGACGGGGTCGTCATCGACGGCGGCGGTCAGCTCGGATTGGGTGATCTGCAGCGGAGTTTGCATGGCGTCGCCGAACGCGATCAGCCGGTGACCAGGCGAGGTGATGGTGTAGGCGAGGTGTCCGTGGCTGTGACCCGGTGTGGCCATGGCGTGGACGCCGGGAAAGATTTCCTCGCCGTCGCCGATGGTGTGGACTTGCGCGGCGAACACCTCGATCATCTCGGGACTGGCGCCGTCGGCGAAGGCGAGGTCACGCTGATCCCATTCGGTGTCCCCGACCAGGATCGGGATATCGGCGAACGGGCTGGTGTAGCTGGTGGGCGAGGATTGCCAGAGCCAGCCGATGTGATCGAGGTGCAGATGGGTGATGGCGAGGAGTTCGATGTCGGTGGGGCTCTTGCCTACTGCGTCGAGGCTGTCGAGCAACTGTCCGCCCCGCAGCAGCCCGAACGGTGTCGAGACGGCGAGTGGCCCGAATCCGGCGTCGATGAGCAGCGCTTGGTTGCCGTATTCGACCAGCAGCGCACCGACGCTGGCGACCAGATAGCCGTCGGCATTGATCAAGTGGGCGTGCTCGGCCCAGATCTGGTCGTCGGCGCCGGGCAACCATGCTTGGGGTTCGAGCAGCGCGACACCGTCGGGGAGGTAGGTGATGCGGTGGTCGCCGAACTGGTGTCTGTGGGTGGTGGCGGGGCGGGTGTAGTGGTCGAGGCTGAGGGTCATGAAGCGGTCTCCTGATCTGGGCGAAATCGTTGGCGGTCGGCGCCGGAAGACGAGTCGGTGTCCTACCCGTCGGTGGGCGTTCGGGCGGGTCGCGTCTCGGCGGCTGGGCGGGCGGGTCATCGCGAGAGCGTGCGGGTCGCCGCGTGCCGTGGGGCGGTGGCACCGTTGTCGAGTGCGTGCATGGGCTCCTCTCGGGTGAGAGTTGAAGGTGGGCAACAACGTTCGGTTCGGGGTCGGCTAGGGATCGGGTCCTGCCTCCGGGCACGCCTCGGCGGATGCGAACTCGCTGTCGTGGGCGTGGGTGGTGGTGTCCCAGTCATGGGTCGCCGCATCGGGCATCGCGTCGGTGACCGCTGCGTCGATGACGGCTCCGGCATCGGATCGGTCGGTGTGTGCCGTGTCGAGGGCATGGCGGGCGTGGTCGAGCAGTGCGTTCGGTGTCGGTGGCTTCTCGAACGCGGCGTCGCTACTGCTGCTGGTGGTGGTGGTGACGCGGTCGGTGCGGCGGAGGCTTTTCAGGGAGCGCCGCACGCCATCGGCGATGGTCGATGTGGTGTAGGTGCGCCACTGTGCGTCGAGGTTGTCGAGGCTGTAGTGCCGGTAGCGTTCGACATGGGTGCCCACGTCCCTGGCGACGGCATCGAATGTGTCGGCGCGGTCCTCGGCGCGCATGCCGATCGAGGTGGCGGTGGTGGTGGCGCGCGTCCACAGCGCATTCATGTTCCGCCGGAGTTGCTGCGCGGCAACAGGGTCCGGCTCACTTGTGATCCCGGCGGCAGCAAGCAGGTGGTCGCGGACCACCGTGATCGCGGCCATATCGGCCAATTGGCGGGTGTCGTCGACGACTCGTTCAAGGTTTCGGCGGCCCGGTCCTGGCCGCGGTGTCGGGAGCAGGTGGTCATCGGTCCATGCCCGGCCGGTTTGCCCGAGGCGGCGGACAGTATCGACCCAACTCGCGGGCACACCGCGTGCGCGGGCTGCGATCTCGGTCAGGTCGCGGTCCCGGTCGATCGCGGCAATCTGCGCGAGAACCTGTGGGGTAGGCGGGGTACCCGCGTCTGCGGTGTGATCGGTCTGTCGCAGGCGGGTGGCGTCAGCGGCCAGCTGATGGATGCGGCGCAGCAGTGCCGCCTGCTCAGGCGGGATCTCCCCGCTGCGCGTACCTGATCCCGGCCTGGTCACGGTTCGAATCCCTCGCCCGGTGCCACTAACTGCGGCGCGCCGATGTCTGCCGCGGGGTCGTAGACCCACAATTCCGTGGTGGGCGCGTGGCTGAACTCCGCTGGTGCGCTGTCGGTTTCTACGGTGACGGTGAGGTTCGCGGCGTTGATCGCGGTGTCGATATCCGCACCGGTGGTAACGGCCGATCGGAACAGGGGCTGTGGGAGCGTGAGCCCCGCTCTGATCGCGGGGACCAGCTCCTCGTGGGAGGGCAACGCCGCCGCAGTAGAAATCGGTATCCCGGCCTCGGCCAGCGCGCGGGCTTGCAGGGCGTAGGCGCGGGTACCAGTGCGCGCGAGTTGGTGCCAACGCTGCGTCAACTGTTCGGCGGGAACACCATCGAGCATCGTGACCGCAGCGTGGGCCCAGTCGGAGACATCGCCCCACAGCTGGTGGCCGTCCTCGGTGGTGAGGCCGAGCAGGTTGGCCACTCCCGTGGTGCGCTGGTGCAGGGCGCGCAGGTTGCGTTCGACGTCGTAGGCGACGCTGCTGTCGGTGTTTGGGCTGATCGTGTGGTGGGCGGCATCCAGAGCAATCCACTCGCGCTGGCGCTGCACGTCCGCGTCGAGGTCACCGAGTATGCGGTCCCAGTCCGTTGGTTCGGGAGCACGCAGGTACAACTCGGCGCGCCAACCGATACCGCGGTCCCCACGTTCGCGCACGTGATCGATCCACACCCGGGGCACCCCACCGGCATAGGCGGCGTTGCTGAGTTCTTCGCGCATGACTGCGCGGCCGTGGTAGTCCTCGAACCACGGTTGCGGCGGGGGTTGACCGGTCTGCTGCTGACGTTCGGTGGCTGTGGCCAGCATTCGGCTGACGAACACGCTCTGGTTTTGCAGGGATCTGAGAACCGTCACCTGCGCCCGCCTCGGTGCTGTCACGACCTCGCCCCGTCCACGAACCGGCGGAAGTCGGGCCCGAACCCGAGGCGTTCAATGGGGGTTTTCGCGCCGGGGGCACCGAACCAGGCGGCCGGGATCGGTGCGGCGGGCACACCGGGGGTGTCGATGTGTGCCTCGGGGGTACAGCGGAACAGCGGCCCATTGGCGGCGTCGAGGATGTGGCGCAGGTGCGGGTCGATGTGGCGGACGAACAGGCTGCTCATCGCGGACTTGTCCTCGGCGCGGCGGGCGGCTTCGAACACCCTGTGTATCCCGGCGAACCGGACGCTCACGCCGTGGTGGCGCCACCATTGACGGCACCACGTGTATTGGCCCTCACGCCCGTTGCCCGCCAGACGCACCGCGGTGGCCGGCAGCAACCACTGCTGCACGAACTCGCTGTAATGGTCGAACCGCGGCGGCGGCTCCTCCTTCTTCTTTCTCTCTGTGTCGGTGGCACCGGCTTGCCCAGCGGCTGGTGAGGCGGAATCGAACCACCCGGCCGGGACGGGGTCGAACGGCAGTGAGGGTGTGGCGACGTGGGTGGTGCGGGTGCAGCGGTGCAGGGGCCCGTTGGCGGCGTCGAGCATGGTTTTGACGTGGGCGTCGACGTGGGATGCCACGAAGGTGCTGAACCCGTTGCCCGTTTGTGCGCGGCGTTGGGCTTCGAACGCGGCATGCATATGTGCTATGCGCACCGCGACCGGGCGGTGTGCCCACCACTTGCTGCACCAGGTGTAGGTGTTCTCCCGGTTGGCTTCGGCCAGGCGCACCGTCAGGAACGGGAACAACCATCGCTGCGCGAATTCGGTGAAGTGGGTGTAGCTCGGCGCCATCGGCGGCTTCTTGCCCGCGGTCGGGGCGGTCACCGCTGCTCACCGCCCGACGGGCCGTCGGTGTTGTCACTGGCGGGCAGCGCGACCTGGTGCGCGGCTTTCTCGAACCGCGCCAGCGACGCCCGGATCAGGGGCGCGTATTCGGTGTCGGACCACCAGATCTTGCGCACCACCACCGGCCCGTGGTTCGGAAGACGCACCAGTGCGCGGTCTTTCGGTAAGGCGGCCAGTAAGGAAACGTCGAGGATGGATTCGGCGCGCCAGGACAGGGATCTGTTGACTCCTTGGGCGCCGTGGCTGCGGGAGCGGTCGGCCACATCGTGCGGGCCGGTCATGGCTGACCAGTGTTCGAGGTAGTCGGTCGCGGCGATGCCGCCGCCGTAGACCTCGATGGATTGGGCGCGCATCGTTTTGAGACCGTTTGCGCCCCAGAGGTCTTCGCCCTGTTCGAGGACTTGCAGGATGGTCATGAGGATGATTCCGCAGCCGCCGGCGTAGGTGTAATACGACGGGAGCTCAGCGATGCGAGCGCAGTTGGCGGCCTCGTCGAGCACCCCCAGCAGCGGCACTGCCAGCCGACCGTCCGGGCGGGCGCGGGCGGCATCGAGCGCGGCTTCCAGGATCTGCCCGACCAACGCCGAGGTCAGTGGTGTGGCTCCGTCGGGACCGGCCATCGACAGCGCATACAGCGTGTCGGTCGAGGTCACGAAGGCAGCGGGTGTGAACTCGGGCAGATCATGAGTTCGGTCTTGTTCGGTTTTGTCGATGACGACACCGGTCTTGCCGGTCTTCTTGTCGGTTTCCTCTCGCACCACCAACCGGACGCGCTGGGGTGGGGTGACCATGCGGGCGTAACCCTCATCGGACAAGACGTTGAGAAACCGCCTCGCCATGTCGTACAAGCCGTCACGCTGGCGGGCATACAGCGCTTGGGATTCGAGGATGCGTTCGGCGGGCCGGTCATGCCCGTAGTGGCGCAGGATCAGTACCGGGGTTTGATCCTGGTCGCGGCCGAGCCATTCAGCGCAATGCAGCAGGTCCCCTCCGGCGCAGGCCGCGGCATACAGATACAGACTGAGCAACTCCTGGGCACCGCCGTCGAAATAGCTGTCGACCTTGGCGTTGGCTGCCTGGGCCGCGGAGCCGGAGGCGGCGGAGACGAAGAAACCGGCCAGTTTCCGAGCTTTCGGGAGGTTGGTGACCTGGGTGAGCAGGTTGACCCAGAACCCGCACTCCACCTGCCCGGTGACCGCTTGCAGGTCGCACAACCAGATCTGCCCGCGCCGCTCGCGCCCGTAGGCGGTGTGCCGGTACAGGTCTGGCTTGTTGCTCGTGGCCAGGCATGGCCCCCATGCCGATAACACCGCCGGGATCGCCCATGCCATGGTTTTTCCGGTTCGGGTCCCGGCGGCGATCGTCACCCCGAGTTCGGCGGGCACGTAAAGCTCCACGCCACCGAGCACTGTTTTTCCCAGCGGTGGCCCCTTGAGGGCTTGGATTTCGGGAGAGGCGTCGCGCAGCAGCCGCCGGTTGGCGGTCGCGTTGTCGCGGGCGCGCGCCATCCGGATCTGGGCGGGGCGTTGCATGGTGCGCGCGGCGGCATCGAGCTCGCTGCCCGCACTGAACGTTCGCCAGCACGCGACCACGAGTGCGGCTTCGGCGGCAGTGAAAGCGACGGCCACGACGCTGGCCTGCCAGGGCCAGCGATGTTGGCCGAGGAGAACCTGAAGGAGCGCGGTCACGGGGTGGCCGGTGACCGGCAGTCCAGCCAGCCAGCTGCCCACGCTCAACGCCGCCCACAGCGACAGCGCGAAGGCCACCAACGCCAGAAACGCCAGCAGCAGTGTCGTTTCCTCGCCCAGACCGCGTTTGGTGCGGCGGCGGGTCTCTCTGGTCGAGATCATGATCAACTCCTGAAGGAAGATGGAAAGGATTGGGAGGCAATGGTTTTCATCGCGACATATCGGCATCGACGTCCAGGCCCGCCATGAGGGCCGTGGGGGTGTCCTCGCCGCCGTCGGCCGGGCTCCAGTCGCCGAACTCGGCCTCGGGCATGGCGGCGCCGATGGCTTCCTCGATCCCGGCGCCGCCGGGGTCAGTGCTCGGTTCCGGTGGGGCCGGCTCGCCGGTGATTGCCTCACCGATAAGGGGCGCCGACTGTTCGTCCCAGTAGGTGCCGTCGCGTCCGGCGTGGTAGACAGCTTCGATGTCGGCGACCGGTACCCCGGCCAGGGCCGCGTCGCTGCGGGCAGTGCGGGCGTCATCCAGCAGGGATTCCAGCCGCGCGATGTGGGCAAGGTCGCGTTCGGGCGAGCCCGGCCACGCATCCGCCAGGCGGGTGTGTTCGGCGGTCGCGTCCTGCAGCTGCCGCAAGGCCGCGTTCTGCCGGGCGAGGCGTTCGTCACGACCGTTGTCGAGATCTCCGGCTGCTTCCTCGGCCTCGAGGAGCTGATCGGTTTCGGCGATGATCGCATCGACCTCGGCCAGGGTGGCCAGTCCCGGTGCGCGCCCACCGAGGGCCCGGTCGAGCAGGCTGGCGCGGTCGGCTTCCCGACCACGGGTGTGCTCCGGTGGTCTCCAGCGGACGCCGTCTTGGTCGGAGCCCGCGGTGAAAGTTTCGACATGGCCGGTGATGACGGCGGCCTGGTGCAGGTTGCGCCACACGACCGCATCGACGTCGAGGTCTCCATCGGCTCTGGCTTGGGTGATGCGGTCGTAGGCGCGGCGGGTGGATTCCGGACGCGCCTCCCACCCGGCGACCGCGGCTTGCAGTTGCGCCCATAAAGTGCGGTGCTCGACGGATTCGTGGCGGCCCCATCGTGCGGCCAGCGCATCGGCATCCGCGGTGAATTGCTGCTGCTGCTCGGGTGTTTCGCCATGCGGCGCGATCTCCCGCAGCTGGTAGTAGCGCGTGAAATCCGCCCGGATTCGCGCTTCGGTGCTGTCGGCGGCGTCGCGGTAATAGGCGGGATCGGTGGTTCCGCGTCGCGGATCGGGCCAGCTCATCGCTCAGCCCGCCGATGGCGCCACAGTCGGTGGCATCGCGCAGAGACGGAATCAGATGTGGTGTAGGACATCATCGACCTCCGGTGAGAGAAGGGCGTGTGCCGCGAACCGGTTATCGGCGGTGCGGCGGTGTTCGGATGTCCCCTGGCAGTGCGGTTTCGGCGCCCCCGGTCAGTACCCGTGACCGGCGCGTCGACGAAAAGCGTGTGCTGCGAATACCTCTGGTAGATCAGTGATCGGTGCGGGGTTGGATTAGTGGAGTTCGGCTAATAGGGGTCGGTGCCCAGGTCGGTCATGTGGTGCGGGTTGGTGGTCTGGTCGGTGTGGTTGGGCTCGCTGTCCCAGCCGTAGGCGCCTTCGAGTAGGGCGGCGTCGATGGCGTCGGTGATGGCGGTGGGCTCGGCGGTGTGATCGGATTCGCTGGCGGTGTTGATGGCCGCGTCGACGAATTCCGCGCGCAGCGACGCGGTCGCGGCGTCGACCATCTGTTGCGGTGTCGGTGGAATCACCTGCGCGCCAGCGATGGGGATGCCGGTATCGGGGTCGGTAGGAACATAGGGCGGAATCGCTAGGTCGGTGCGCACAGATGCGTAGGAGTTCCATTCGTTGACCAACGTCAGTTCGTCATAGGTTGCGAGATTGACCGCGTGTTCTCGCCGGGCGCCTTCGGCGACCGGCCCCCACAGTTCGTCGGCTTCGGCGGTGGTGATCTGCGCGGCGTGCGCCAAGGCGGTGACGCGTGAGTGGTAGAGCTGCATGTTCTGTGCGAACTGGGCCGCGGCGATGGGGTTGGTGGCGAAGCTCCACCGTCCGGTGGCGATGCGGTCCGCGCGGGCGGCGGACAGCCCGGCCATCCGTTCCAGATGCCACAGATCCAGCGACAGCATGTCGATGTAGAAGTCCTGAGCGGTGTTGTCGCGTACCGGGTTTCCGCGCGCCCCGGCATCCACGCGCGGGCGAGTGCTCTGGATGCCGAGTTCGCGGGCGTCCTCGATCCAGGCCGGTTCGATCCCGGCAGTGAGCGCGGTCTGTTCGGCCTGCTCGCGCTGGGCTTCCAGCCCGTCCAGGTGTGTTTGCCACGCCGTACGTGGATCGTCGTCGCCGGTGAGGGTTTCGAAGTTCTCCCACCCGCCGTCCAGGATGCGGGTGTGTTCGGCGGCCAGCAGCCGGATCCGCAGCAGCAACTGCGCCTGCCACTCGACCACCGACTGCGGCGGTGAAAACTCGGGTTCGGGAGTCGTCATCGATACCGCGCCTCACCGCTCGAACCCGACCGACTCGCCGAGTTCGGCAGGGCCGACATCGGGTTCGTAGTCCGGTTCGACCTCCCATCCCTGCACCCCGACGGAAGGCAGAGCAGTCTCGACGGCTTGCTCGACGCTCGGGTCGGTGCTCGCTTCGTTCGGTGTGCTGGTTCCGGTGAGGGCTTGGGTAGCGCGTTCGATGAGCTCGTGCGGGGCCGGGGGCGGCTCCACCGGGTCAGGTCCCCGGTCGCCCGGGAGGCTGTCGATGCTGCGCCAAGCTTCGTGCTCGATACCTCGCCATGCGTAGGCACGCCATTGTTCGTGCAGAGCGGCGTCGCCGTAGCGGTGCACGGTCGCTGTCACCAACTGTGTCCACCCCGCTTGGTCGCGGCACCACAACTCGGTTCCCTCGTCGGTGGTCACACCGATGTCATCGCTGGTGTCGTACGCGCGGACCCACAGTGCGGTCATGTTCCGGTCGAACTGTTCTTGTGCCTGCGGGTCCGGCGGGAAGCGTCCGTCGGCACCGCGGCGTCGGTGGGCAACCTTGATGGCTGCCATGTGCTCGAGCTGCCACATGTCGTCGGCGATGCCTTCGACGATATGGGCACGCACGGGGTCCTCACCGTCGCGGATGGTGGGTGGGGAATGCACGCTGTCGCCCCATCGCAGTCCCCGCTCCCCCATCTCCCGCGCCTGATCGATCGCCTCGGGCGGAACACCAACAGCGCTGGCGCGGATCTCGATGTCGTGACGATCCCCACGTAGCACCTGCAAGTGGTTCCGCCAGGTCTGCATCGGGATTTCGCCACTGCCGTAATCGGGCTCGTAACTCGGGTGCCCCCGCAACAGAAGCTCTACATGGTCGGCGGAGGCGTTCTGGATGCGTTCGAGCAACCTCACCTTCCAGCTGGGCAGCCCATCCATCCCGGGTATCAGTTCAGTCATCACTAGTTCTCCCTTCCTGAAAGAGATTGGTGTTCGGTCGTTCCCACCTTCCGGAGGCGGAATGATCCACGGTCATGGGTCGTGTCCGTGGTCGACCTCGGCCACCGCCGACGCGGACGTCGAGTCGGTCGTGGTGTCGGCGAATTCGAGTGCTGCGGGCAGTTCTGCGGTCAACCCGGCGGCCTCGATCGCGGCATTGATTCCCGCGGCATAGGGCTCTCGGTCGGGGTCGGTGACCGTCAGCGGCTTAGAAGACCGCCCACGTGTATTGAGGGCATCGGCGGCGAGTGAGACCATGCGGTCCGGGGACATCGGCATCTGGGTGGTGATGTCATCGTGGGTGATCCCGGCGGTTTGCAGCACGATCACCGGCATCGTGATGGCGGTGAAGTCGGTACCCGCCACCTGGTTCCATCGCGCCGCCAGCTGCCGGTCGCTGTGTGCGGCGAACTTTCCGGCGACCGCGGTCGACCAGTGCTGCGCGCCGCGCTGCCAGATCTGGTGACGTTCTTCTTCGCTCAAGGTCAAGGCGTGCGAGACCGCGCCCAGGCGCTGCCAGGTCATCCCCATCACCCGCCGAAACCGTGCCACCGCATCGACATTCAGCTCGCCACGGCGGGTGTGGGCGGCGGCCACACCCGCCATATCCTGCAAACCCCGCACCTCGACGCCCAACGCGTCGGTCAATCCGGCCCGATCGACCTGCCCCGACCCGAGCAATACCTGCCCCGGCTGCCACTGCCCGCCACGCTCACCCGCAGCGCGCACGTAATCGATCCACGGCTTCGGCACCCCGACCGCCAACGCCACATCCTCGAGCTGTTCACGCGAGCGCTCGCCGATACGCAACTGCTGCACCACTTCTGGCGGCACACTCACGTGTCCGGCGTGACGGGCATGTTCGAGGCGCTGCTGGTTGTCGTAGGCCAGGTTCTGCACCGCTTTGAGCAGATGCGCCTGCAGCGGAGTCGGTGTATCCATCTCACCGGCTCCCGCCTTCAGCAGGGCCCACCACTGTCGGCCTCGCTTTCGTGGTCACAGCTGCGTCCCAAGGTCAGCGATCGGCGATGCGTGCGTCGTAAGCGGATCTACTTCGGGGCCGAAATCCATGTCCTCGGCAAGGGTTTCGCTGGTCAGTCCGGCCGCGTCGGCCGCATCTGCGATCACTGATCCCGCATCGGGGTCGGGGTCCGGGTCGCCACGCAGATCTGCGAACTCGTGGATGAGGTGGGTGGCGAAACTCAGTTCCTCGGTCAGCCCCGCGATGTCCTCGACCGCGACTGACGACGACCGGCTCCGCGCACGCACCGTCACACCGAGATCGTCGAAATCGTCGATGATGTCGGCGTCGATGATGTTCTCGATCGCTACTTCCGATGCCTTGCTGTGCGGTTCCACCGTCACGTCTCGGTCGTCGAAGTCCTCGACGATCTCGGCGTCGATGATGTCGGTGTAGGCGCTGCCGGTGTCTTCGACGAACCGCTCGTCGTAGGCGTCGGAGTCGTCGCGGAGTTGCTCGGACAACCCTTCGGCGCCCTTGGCCGCAGCAAACGCCGCAGCCGATGCCATCGCTTCACCGGCATCTCCGTGCGAAGCCAAGGTCTCACTCAAACCTGCTGCGCGGCGGCGGCTTTCGATGAGCAGTTCCTTCAATTCGACGTCGAGTTCGTGCAGTTCGGCGGCGCGGATCTCTCTGTTGGCGTAGGCATCGACCTTCAAATCGTGGATTTCGATGTTGTGTTCACGCTCGAGGTCACCCGCTTCGTCGCGGCGGTCCAGATCGGCATCGGCGCGTTCGGCTTGCCTTTCCTTGATCCACTGCTCCATCTCGTGCATTTCACCGCCGCGTTCGATGCGAGCACGTACCTCGTCGACCTTGGCGGTGTTCAGTTCGTGTGCTTGGCGCGCCAAATCCACGGTGTCGATCACGCGCAGGCGGTGTTCGATGAACGAGCGCCAATCTTTGGCACCGGCCAGGCGCATCCGCTGCTCGGACTCCGCCCTCGATCGTGATTCCCCACCACGTCCCCGCATCAGGGCAGCGGTGGTGTGCGCGGTCTGCAGCGCTTGGACGAAACCCTGGCGCATTGCCTGGCTGGATTCCTCGACCGGATCCCCGGAACTCATGACAGAACCTCCAATTCGGACAACACCCACGCCGATACCGCCGTGGTGCGCGACGCGTGGGCGTATATGGCCCATCGGATCGGCGGCTGGTTACGGGGTTCGAGTTGGACGGCGAGCACACGGCTGGCTGTTGTAGCGGTATCGGCCGGGTGGTCGTCGCTGCTCACGCGGGCCGATACCGCGACGGTGGTGGCGTCGATGCGCCACTGCTGCCACTGTGTGACACCTATTGGCGCCCACACCAGTGCGGCGGGCTCGCCGCGCTGCGCGAACGCCGAACTCATCAGCGGGCGTGCTGCCCGGAACGCCTCGCGCTGATCGAGCTGTTCGCTCGGCCGATAGGCGAACACGGTCCTTACCGCCGCGGTCAGGACCGATTCAGCCGAACACGGGTCCACCTCACTAAAGGGGGCTGCGAAATCTGCTGCACGGCAGTGCGGTTCATCGCTGGGTGCGGCGCTATCGGCGGCGCATCCTGCGGTCAGGGCGGCGAGAGTGATCACAACGGTGAGGGATATGGTTCGGGTCATGCCGAGGCCCTGTGTGGGTACAGCAAGGCGCCGAGGACGGTGGTGTGCCAGTCGAGGGCGTCGGGTCGGTTGCATTGTTCGGCGGCTGGGTTATGTACCGGATCGGTGATCACGTCCAGGACCAGGCCGGCGGTCGTGGCGGCGCGGTGCAGGTTCTCGAGGTCGACACCGCGGCTGCGGGCCAGGATCAGGTGCAGGGTCGCGGCATCGGCGCCCCATTGGGTGCGGGCTTGCCCAGCAATCCAGATCGCTTGTCGCGCTGAAGCTTCCGCAGCATCTGCACCCGTGCCCAACACCGTGCCGGAGGGAAACAGGTCACGCCATAGAACCTGTCCGTCGGCGCGGCAGATGGTGAAGGTGGTCATGGTGGCGGCCGACCACAGCATGACCCGCGGTCCGCGCGCTGCCTTCGCCACCAGTCGTTGCTGCACGCCGCGGCGGGCGGCCTCGGTTTGACGCAATCCTTCGTAGTCGATACCGGCCTCGACCAGCAACGCGGTCAAATAACGCTCGAAGCTCGCGGCGTCGGTGAATCCGTGTGCGGCTGCTACGCGATCGAAATGGCGAGTGCTGGTGAATCCGTGCAATTCGACTGCGCGAACGCGCACGACCATCTCCGGGGTGACGCCAGGTCGCGGGCCCGCTGGATTCAGTGGGGTTTTCATGTTCGACCTCCCGGGGTGGTGTCGGGGGTTGGGGTGGTGGGGCTGCTGTAGCGGCGGACGTCCATGTGTTCGTCCCAGGCGCTGAGCGGGGTCAGGGTGACGGTTTGCCCTGTCTGCGGTGCGTGCAGCAGCATCTCGGTGCCGGTCTTGTCGTCGGGGCCGTGGTAGACGCGGCCGTAGTAGATGCCGACGTGATGGGAATCGGTGCCGCCTGGGGCGGTGAAGAAGATCAGGTCCCCGGGTGCCCGATTGGCGAAGGGCACCGGTTGCGCGGTTGGGTGGTCCTGTTGGGCTTGGGTGTAGTGCGACAATCGGATCCGGCCGCTGGAGGCTTGGTAGATCGCGTAGAGGGTCAATCCGGAGCAGTCGAATCCGCCGCCGGTCGGACCATTGCTGTCGCCGCCGCCCCACACGTACGGGGTACCGATCCACCGCAGCGCCGCAGCGATGACGGCTTGTCCGAAAGGCCCTGCCGGACTCAGCGGTGCACCCGAACCACCTGCGCCGCACCCTGTCGGTGACTGTCCTGCCTGCCCGGTGGGCATCGAGGCCGGGTCGATGTCGGCGAACATCGCATACAACCGCTCGGCGAGGTCGAGTTGCCCGGCGTAGGCGGCGGGCGCGGATTGTTCGATGGCCTGAGCGAGCTGGGGCGGGGTCATCTGTTGGGCGCCAGTGATTTTCGTTGCCTGGTCGTAGAACCAGTTGATTTGATACACCGGGTTCATCAGCTGCGCGATCCCCGCCGATCCCCAGACACTGACTCGCATCTGATGCGGGCCGACCGAGTCGTGATCGTGCCCGACACCGTCGTTGCTGTAGGAAAGCGATTCTGGAACCGAGGAATTCGCCAGATTCCGGAACGTGCTTTCGGTGGCTTGGGCGGCCAACTCGGCGACGATCACCGACTGCGGCATCCGACGTTGCTTGCCGATCGCGACACCATTGCGGGCCAGCCGCAACTGGGCTTGGTTCAACCCAGCCACACTCGTACCGGTCGACGCGCTCGCACCCCCGGTCGTATCCGGTGTGAGTGTGGCCGCACACGAAGTCCCCGGCGCGGCGCCGACCACGATCAGCAACATCAGAAGCAGCGCAACGGGCAGCGAAATCGCCACCATGGCAGTGGTTTTCGAGGAATCCATGTTTAGCTTCTCGGCATTCGCGATCGATCATGGCGTGTACCCCAGCTCCGGTGATGTGCTCAACTCGGGTCGGCCTGCCGCGGTGCTTGCGGTTCCCAATTGGGTGGCTGTGCCGGGAGGTATCGCTGCCTCGATCAACGCTGAGCGGTCGACTTTCGCCGGTTTCGACCAGACCGATCGCCGGATCAAACTCCGTTCTGGGCATCGATCCCGGAGTTGTCCAGGGCGAGTGCGTGTATGAGGCTGCGATCGGATGGTCATGCAGTGGGCGAATCATGGTTTGTCTCATCGATCGTTGGCTCCCCGGTGCGCACCTGTGGCGTCCCCGCGGCCAACCGTTCCCACCCGGCGTACCGCAGCCACGCGAGTTCGTAGTCATCGGCAGCGATCGGCGCTGGCAGTGCAGGAATGTCGAAGGCATCCACCAGCAAAGTCAGGCGGGGGACGAGTTCGCGCCGCGCCGTGGTGAGCTCGACATCGACCTGGGCGGCGAGTTCGGGGGTCAGCAGCCCACGAGCGGTGACCCAGTTGGCGCTGGCGCGCACGCGTTCCAACCCGTACACGGCGGCAACTGTTTCCAGCGTTGCGCGGGCTCGTCGATCCGCACTGTGTTCAGCCGCTGAGAGCAGTGAGTCGGCGGCGAGTCGTTCGGCGGTCGCCGTGGACAGTTCGATCGCCGCGGAGTCCGCACCCAACACATCAGGGCCGGTTTCCCCGGAACGTGCCGAGAGGGCCAGCATGGTTTCGCGGTCGAGGAGCAGCTGCCGCCACCACGGGTTTCCGGTCGGCGGATCGCAGACTTGCAGGTCAACGACGTTCATGTGACCGGGCGCGCGGCCCGCGGCGACCTGGTGGGCCAGTTTGCCGGTCGCGACCTGCAAGACCTGATTCTCGCCTTCGGCAGTGATGATGCCTTCGACGTTTCCCGCCCAGTCGGTGATGCCGTTGACCCGCAGCGCGCCTTGGGCCGCGCAACGCTGGCGGCAGAGCGACAGCACGGCGAGTGCGGTGTTGGAGATGATCGGTTTGGCCAGCATCGCGCGCACCGATCCGGTGGTGTCCGAATCGCTGCCCAAGTGCTCGTGGACGTCGCGGGCGAGGGCGGTCATGGCATAGACCTGCGCGACGGCGGAGGTCAGATCGCGCAGGACGGCGTCGCGTTCGCTCATCCGGGGACCGCGGCCTGGACGGCGCTGACGGGCGTAGTGCCAGGTGATCGCTATCCCAGCACGGGCACCCGCGATCGCCGCGCTGGCGAGGGTGCTGCGACCGTTCTGCAGGGGGCTGATAGTGCGGTGGAAGCGCTCGCCCAGCGACATCTCGCACTCCAGGCGACCGCCGACGAAACGGGCCCAGTCTCCCGCGAGGAGGCCGTCGCCGGGAACCACGACATCGTCGAAGAAGATCATCGCGTTGTCCATCGGCGCCCATGCCTTCTCCGGAAGGCGGGCAACGTGGACCCCGGGCGCGAGCCCTGCGCGTGTGCGCAGCCGCAACAGGAACGGGAAGATCCCCTCATCCACGCCATCCGCCAGTAGTCGGGCGGTCACGATCACCGTTTTCGGCACGGAGGCTTCGGCACAGTTCGGCATGAATTTCACAGCCCCGCCGACCGGGGTGCGCAGCAGGAATGTTCCGTCACTCTGACGGATCGCCAGGGTTTGGATGTCGACGCCGTTGGTGCCCGCGAGTTCGGTGTGCAGAAGCGCACCGACGGCGTCGACGCGGTCCAGTTCGGCCAAGCAATGCTGTTGGTAGAGAGTGCCGTTGCCCAGCTCCTCGATGCCGCCGATGACAAGCCGGAAATGTCCGGACAACAACGGCAGCAACCGCGGGGCGGCGATCGCCGCCCAATCGAAGACCGCACGCAGCAGCGCGGGATCGGCGGCGATATGGCGGGATGAGCCTCCCAGGTCATCGACGATCCGTCGCAGCATGGCGTAACTGCGGCGCACTTCGGCGTCATGGGTGGCCCCGGCGATCGGCTGGTCTGCCAGCGCCACCATCGCTGCGCGCACTCGTGTGTGGAGGGCGCGGTCGGTGCCGAATAGGGCCTCTCGGACAGCGGTCATGGTCGGGTCGAGCTGGTGTTGGGGTGATGGGCCCCACCCGTGAGTGCGCAGGCTGGGTGGGTCGGTGACGGTCATGGTGGCAATGCCTTTCTCGTGCGCAACCGATAACGGCTGCTTGGGTGGGTGGTGGCTTGAGATCATCTGCTCGCCTCCCCCGTGCCGGGCAGGTCGTCGAAACGCCGGTTTGTGTTGTGCACATCCGTAGCGCGCTCCGTTGGTGTGAACACCAGCCGGAACGGAATCCCGGGCTCTTCGGCTTCGCCGGTTTTCAGTAGGAAACAGCCAGTGCCGGGCGGAGTTTCGCGACGGGTGGGGTCCAGGTCGTCGTCGCTGGGCGGGCGTGGTGCAGCCCAGGAGGTCACGAGGAGTTTCTCGGTGTCGGTGATCCCGACCGCGGCACGAAGACGATTGATCTCCTCGGGCCCGACCGGACCGATGAGTTTGGCGCGGGCGCGTTCGAAGAACCCGATCGCTTTGGCTTGGGCGGCTGGGGAGTCGAAGGCTGCGAGGTCTTTGATGGTGTGGCTGCACATGATCAGTCCCGTGCCCAGGCCTCGTTGCAGGCGGGTGAGGGCATCGACGCGGTCGACCATGAACTCACCGACGCCCAGGACGCGCCAGATTTCGTCCATGACGACCTCGAAGGTGCGCGGCGGGGCGAGCCCGGCGTCGGCGAGGGCGTGGGCGGCGGCGACGGCGCCGAAGCCTTCGCTCCAGCAGACCATCAGCACCGCGGCGAGTAGTTTGGTGTCGCCTTCGGGGATGCGGGAGACATCCACGCACACCGCCGGACTCGCGAGATCCAGACCAGTGGTGGTGGGCCCGTTGAAGATAGCGCCGAAGGGGCCCTCGACCAGCGCGCGTAGCGAGCGGCGCAGGGTTTTGGTGCTCGCCCGGTAGGTGGTGTCGTCGTCTTCTTCGGCGAATTGGCGTAGTTGTTCCCCGCCGCCGGCGATGACCTCGAGAAGGTCTGACAGCAGCGGCGGGTGTTGATAGGTGAATCCGCCTGTGGGGCTGTAGAGCTCGCGTAGTCCGGCGGCGAGGAGGACTTCTTCGAAGTCGGCCACTCGTGACCCACGCACCAACTCGATCAGGCCCGCGACGATGTTGACTTGCCCGGCCTCCACGCGCGCGGTGACCTGGCGGCGCTGGTCGGGGTCGGTGAGCCGTTCGACGACCGCGCCGAGCGCGCCGACATCGAGTGGGTTGAGAGTGCCGTGCCCGTAGCCGAGGTCGACGACTTGCCCACCGAGGCGCTCGACGAGGTCGCGGTAGTCGGGTTTGGTGTCGCCCATGCACAACACCGTTTCCCCGGCCGCGACCGCGCCGGTCACCATGCGCCGGATCAGGCTGGATTTTCCGAACCCGTTGAGTGCCAGCACGAACGCGCTCGGGGCGGTGATGAAGCCTTTGAGAAACCAGGACATGGGGTCGAAATGCACAGGCGCACCGGTGATGTAATGCGCCCCGACGGGTGCACCGATCGTGGGAGCGCTGGCACCAACGACGAACGGCCACAACCCGGCGACTTGCACGGTGGTCGCGCGCCATTCCGGTGTGCTGGGCACCACCGAGGCGCGGCCGCCGCCGAGCCCGCGATATCCACGGTCGGTCAACGGGAGGGGCGATCGGTCGAAGCCGTCGCCGACGACATCGGCCGCACGGTGCGCGGCGGTCGTACGGCGATGATCATCGCTCGATATCGCCCACCGTGCCCGCCAACCACGCAGACCGGGCTTGGCGGCGGCAGCCTCGGTCGCGGCACGCGCCCCCGGCGTGAGCACCCGCACCCCAGCGACCACTTCGGTACGCGCAGGACGAGAAGCCTTGCGGCGGAACCCGTTCAACTCGACACCCGTTTGGAGATCGAGGTGTGCTCGGGCAGGATCAACCCGATCCCTAGCGACGCGGCGAACGTCGCGGCTTGGGAGCCGTAGCAGCGGCGCACCCCGAGCCGGGACGCAGCGGCCATCCCCTGGACCGACGCTTCGATCCCGGGCAGGTCCCCATCGAGGTGATCGGTGACGGTCACCAACACTCCGAAACGGGTCAAACCCGCGCCGCGTGCTTGCTCCTCGCGGGAGGCTTGGGTATTGGCGACCCGGATCCGCGCCGACGCCGAGGCGATGCCGCGTTCGGTTTGCTCAGCAGCGACCGCATCCCGAAAGTCCGAGTCGACCAGGGTGGTGGCCTCGGCCGCCGAATGCAGCCGGTACACGATCGCCACCCGCTTGCGTGGCACATCCGCGCGGGGGCGCAGCAACTCCTCGAGCACCGTTTCCATAACCGCGCCGCGCGGGGCAGCGTCCATCTCCCAGGTGATCGAGCGGGCACCGTCGTGGACGTAGTGATCCCAGCGGTCCTGGTGCGCGATCGGCCCCACCGAGTCCCACGACTGCGAGCCGGTGATGTCCGGGCCCGCGGCTTCGACGTCGCGTTGAGCGGCCAGGTCGTAGCGGGTGCGCACCAGCCCGAGTACTTCCCATGCCTGCAGCGGCGTCGCCGGCAAACCTGCGCGGGCAAGCTGGGACAGGATACCTTGCAGGCGGTTACCGATCTCGCGGGCTTGCTCGGCTTCGTCGCGGCGGATGCGGCCTTTGCCGATGGCTCGGTAGGTGATGGCGATGCGGGCTTCGATGCGCACCCCGACCCCGCCGATGTCGGCGGCGGCTTCCCGCATCACCGCTTGGGCGTAAGCCGGGGCATCGGGGCGGACCAGGCGGGTGACTTCCCGGGCTTGCTTGAGGCGGGTTTCGACCACGTTCTCGAGGATCGAGGTCACCGCGACCACTTCCCCACCGCGGCTCTGGGTGGCCAGGAATTGGCCGTACCCCTCCACCCAGGCGTCGATCTGGGCTTGATCGGCCAACTCCTTGCCGCGGGGGATCACCCGCAGCACCACCGTGTAGTGATCGCTGCGGCGGATATGCAGCATGGCGAAGCGTTTCCCGCCTGCGGTTTCATACTCCGAGAGCCGCGAATCAGCCAGCAGCCCAGGCAGTTTCGCGATGCCGGGAATCTTGGAGAATCGACCGGCCTGGTAGACGTGCTCACCGCGGGCGCGGGCAGCGGCGAACTGCACCCGCAATATCGCGATCTCCCAGCCGGTGCGGCCATTGCGAGTGATCGCCAAGGGCGTGAACACCAGCGCCGCAGCCACAATCAGGCCCGCGGCTACCGACAGCGATCGAGTGATCATGAACCCGACCATCACCATGACGATCAGCGCCAACCCGAGCATCGACACACCCCAGGTCAATCCGACGAACCCGGCCGAGCGGGGACGTTCCCAGCGGCCATACACGCGAGCCGTCATCGCCGCACCTCCCCCGGCCCCAACGCATCCGGATCCAATCCGCCCTCTGTCGCATCACGGGTCTGGCTGTCGATCGCTGAAACCCCCCGCTGCGCCATATCTGCGGCCATCTGAGCACCCATCACCAGCGCACCAGCCATACCGGCACCAGCAGCAGCCTGCCCACCGCCGCTGCCCGCGCCGCTCGCACCGGGCGTGCTCGACGACTGTGCCGCTCCGGCACCAGTGGACCGCGCACCGCCACCACCCGCACCGCCGCTCGAACCACCTGCGGGACTCGCGGCTCCCGACGCGGCAGAACCACTGTCGCTGCTTCCACCAGACATCGGACGGCCCCCACCACCGCCACCAGGACCACCGCCAGGCGTCGATGAACCGTTGGATGCCCCGCCCCCGCCAGGCGCGTTCTCTCCCTCACTTACCTTGCGGCCGCCCGATCGATCCCCCAGCGACGCCATCGCCACACCGGCCGCGCCACCAGCCAACACAGCCGACGCGCCACCACCACTTCCGAGCGTCGCAACCGCAGGGGCGACCAATCGGATCAGCGCGGGCAACACCACCACGCTCATCACCAGCAGAATCAACCCCAGCAACACCAGTTGCGGATCCTTTTGGTCGCGCCCTGCCACGGTGAAGGCGATCGCATAGACCAACGCCCCGACCGGCTTCCACAGCACGAACGCCAGCGACCAACTCAGCAGACGCTTGTAAGCCTGGGACCCTGGGCCTGTCCCCGAAGCAGCTGCCGCGAGCGGGATGGCGGCGACGACCAGGATCAGAAGGGCTTGCCGCAGTACCAGCATGACCAGTTGTATGAGCATGCTGATGATGCCGAGGAGGAACAGCACGAGCAGGACGCCTGTGCCTAATCCGGAGTTCCTCTTGAGATCGAACTCGGCCAGTGCGGCGACGATGTTGTGTGCGTCGCCGCGGGACGCGTCGAACAGCACCCATTCGGCGAAGGCGTCCCCGGCACGGGTTCCAGCAGTAATGATGGCAGCGAAGGCCATCGAAGCGAAAACGGCTCGAGCCAGCATCAGGAAGCTTTCCTGTGCTTCGCCCGCGACCCCACCGCGTTTGGCCAGTGCGAGTCGTGCTGCGGCGAAAATGATTCCGCAGGTCAGCAGCAGCACCTGCAAGCCGCTGGTGTATTCGCGGATCCCGGACAACACCGGTCCAGGTCCCCCCTGGTTGTCTGTCAGTTGCGGTGACGGAAGCGCTGTCCACCAGGTCATGACGAATCGCAGCAAACCGCCGAAGCTCTCCCCGAGTTGCGATGTCATGTCGTCGAGGACGGAACTTGCCGTGTCGGTGGCAGCTTGTCCGAGCTGTTCACATGCCTGTTGGGGCCCCAACGGCATATCGCAGACGTCGGGTACAGGGAGCTGCGACCGCCACGGCATCAAAGCGTCGACCCGCGCATCGGCGAGGACAGATCTCATGACATGGTCTTCCATGAGCCGAACTCGGTCAGGGTGGACGCGTATGTGCCTGGTCCCCAGAGGCTTTCGATGTTGTCGGGAACGCGGACGCGCCAGTCGCCGTCGATCCAGGCCATCGGCCAGGTTGCGATCTTGTAGCCGAACTGGTCGCGGTTGGCGAATTGCACGATCGCGAGGTCGTCTCGGTAGCCGGGCTGGATTCGCACGCCCTCGGGGACCACGACGTAGCGTGCGGCGTCGCGGGTGCGTTCGCGCGAACGAGCGAAGCGATCCAGCAGCTCTTGGCCGCCGCCGTAATAGCGTTCGCGCACAACCTGCTGCCAGACGCTCTCGGGGGCGGCGAGCGCGCGGGCGAGCGCGTCGGCCGCTGCCAGCGCCGCGCCTTGGGGGGTGTGGGCGAATCCGGTCGCGATCCCATCGTGGATGCGGGCCGGTCCGTCGCTGCCTGAGACTGGCAATGCCGCTCCTCCCCAGCCTTGCTGCCACTGCATCCGGGCGGGCGCAATGGTCAGGTAGTCCGGGCGGGTGGGGTCAGGTCGTGTGCTTGTGTCTTGTGCAAGGGCGACACCGGATTGTGTGCCAGGCACTTCCAGGCGGTTGCCGAACAGGTCGGTGCTCGGCGGTAGCGGCGATCCGGTCGGCGGCACGTCAGGAAAAGTTCGCTCTGTCGGAACTGTGGCGCTGCCGGGATCGGCGGGGACATCATGGGGGCCGTTGTCATTGGTGATCGTCAGCACGAATGCGGCGATCACGACGGCGGTGATTCCGGCGAGCAGGATAATCAGCAGGCGATGGGATTTCATGATCTCGTGGGCCTCCTCAGCGCGGCGCGAGCGCGACCATGTCGGCCGGGGACGTGGCCACGGTGGTGACCGGCGCGGCGGTCGGGTCGTCGGGTAGCTGCAGACGCCAGTCCTCGGTCTGCCACAGCACGTGGGTGTGGTTGCAGGTGACGGAGTTGTCGGGGTGGATGCTGTAGATGTCGACGTCGGTGGCATCGAGGCTGTAGTGAGAAATCAGGTAGCCCAGGACTTTCGGTGCGCTGCTGGTGATCGCGGCGGTGATCGAGATCTGGGCGCGGGCAGTTGCCCACCCGTCGCGCCCTGGGCCTGGGGCGAGCATGCGTTGACCCACGGTCGGCCACTGGCTGTCGGTCGCGATCGACATGCGGACCGTGGCCTGGACGGCGGCCAGCGCGGCACCGGCCGGTGAGCGCTCGTATCCGCTGGCTACGGCTCCCTCGATGTGGTGGGGGCCTTGTTCGGCGACCGGAAGGTCGACACCTTGAAACGGCTGCCAACGCAATCCGGTCGGTTCAGCGACCGCTGGCGTGGACTGCGTTCCAGTGGATTCACTGGTGGTCTCGGTGCCGCAGGCGAGCAGTCCGGCCGCGGCGATCGGTCCGATGCATGCCAGCACGGCCACGACGCTGCGGTGGTGTACGCGGGAAGAGTTCACGGGTTGGTCTCCTCGAGTGGATCAGGTGGGCGGTAGGACGGCGATGGCGATGGAGCTGGCCGCCCCGAGCAACACCGCGCCGAGCAGTGCGCCGAGGAGTCCTTCGACGGCCTCTTCGCGGTACATCCGGATCGCCAACAGACCACCGACCCACACCGCGCGCGCGATACACAGCAGCAGCACGAACCAGGCCAGCCAGCCCAGCAACTGGGTCAGAGGCGAAAGAACCTGCACGGGAAGTGGTTTGGCGATCACAGTGGGCCGCCGTCCTGCTGGTAGGTGCGGTAGGCGACCTCGAGAGCGGCCAGGATCGGCTCGCCCGCCGCAGCAGGGTGAGTGCGCGGCAGCGAGTGCCCGGCACCCGGGACGCTGTCGTAGTCGCCCCAGATGTGCTCGGCGAGGTGGCGGGATCTACTCGGTGCCACAACCGGGTCGAGTTCGCCGGTCAACACCCAGGTCGGGACGCTGCGCATGATGCTGGCTATCTCACCGGTCAGCGTGGTGCTTCCGTAGGCGGCCAGGGCCGCCTCGAGGTCGGTGGTAGCCCTGCTGGGACCGACGTTGGCGAACTCGCTGCGGCGCGGCAGACCGTAGCGCGCCGGTGGCTCGTGCAGGTGGCTGCTCAGTTCCTCGACGAGCCGGCTTTCCCGCCGTCGCGAGCGCTTCGATGTGCGGCCTGCATCGGAAGCAGTTGTGAGCCAGTGGAATTCGGGGCAGCCGTTGAACAGCACGATCCCCGCCAGTGCACGAGCCCGGCGTGGGTACTGCTCGGCCCATGCCTGCACCAGCAGCGACGCCACCGAGTGCGCCACGAGCACGACCGCGCCGTGCGCGTGCGCCACGACCGCGTCGAGGTCATCGACGAGCGTCGACAACATGGTCTCCGCACCCGGATCAGATTCTTTGCAGCTGCCGTGTCCGCGCTGGTCGTAGACGATTTGGGTGATACCGCCGTCGAGGCGTTGGTGCAGATGCCCGGCCAGCGGCCTCCAGTAGGTGGAGTCGGTGAGTATTCCGTGGACGTAGACCACGCTCGCCGGTGCCGACGTGGGGCCGATGCGACTGGCCGACAGCCGGATTCCGTCCGCCGCGGCCACGGTGAACGGCGTGAGGTCCAGGTGGGCAGCGGTGAAAGGTTCGCGCCGCGATGTCGATGCGGACGAGAATCCGCACTCACCGGGCTGGAAACTGGATGGACCGAGGGAGCCGTGTTGCCCGGTTGTGGAGGGTTGGGGATGAATCCGGAAGCGGGGCATGGCTTATGCGCCTCCGGTGACGACGGCGTTCATGATCGTTCCGGCGCTGGTGGCGATGATGCCGCCGACCAGGGCGCCGAGGATGATCTTGGGTGACTCCACCGCGCCGCCGTGGAAGCGTTCCCAGCCGAATTTGCCGCCGGCGTAGATCAGGGCGCTGATGCCGGCGAGCATGACGATCCAGGACAGATAGTTGACGAGGTTGATGAGCCTGTCCGATCCCGGAGGTGGCTTCGGGGTGATCGGGATTTGTTGGGCGAGCACGGTCAGCGCCTCGCCGACCGCGGAGGCGGTGGTCATGGCGGTGTCTCCGAATCGGGTTGTGCAGCAATCGAGCGGGTGGCTGCGAGGTGGGTGATGATGTGGGTTCCGGCGCGGTGCACGTCGGCGGGGACCGCGTCGCGCAGGCTGGTGCGGCGCGGGGGTGCCGGGTCGTAGGGGAGGTATTGGGCCAGGTCGGTGAGTTCGCAGGTGACGAGTTCGTCGTGCCAGCCGATGTCGTAGACGTGCTCGACCAGCCCGGCGACCACGGCGCGGTAGCGGCGCACGATTGCGGGGACTCGCCCCGGCCGCATCGCGCTCAGCACGAGCCCGATCACTCGCACGCCGTCCGGGGTCAGACCGGCGTGCCATTCGCGCAAGCGGTCGGCCGCGGCGGTGAGGCCGGGCATGCACAGCCTGGCGGCGACGATCACGTGTTGAGTCGTGCGTGGTGAGGCTGGCCAGGCCACTCCGGCGTCCGCGGCCGGGGCCCACCACCGCGCCAGGGTCGAGGTCCCGGCGCCGCCATGTGCGCCGAGCACGGCGAACAAGGGTGGGTGCGCTGCGGTGGTCGGTAGCGGCGTTTCCCATACCGGCGCCAACCGTTGCGGTGTCGCGATGGTGCTCGGCTCGAGCCGGTGTGGTCCGCCAGTGTGGTCGTCGTGGTGCAGGTGCAGCGGTGCGGCCATAGTTCAGCCCCGCTTCTGAATATTGGTGATCACGACACCGAGACCGTCGTGTCGGACGTTGATCAGTTGCAGGTAGTCCACGCGCTGCCCGTCGGGGTGCCGCTCGGCAAGGTGAACCTCG
The DNA here is from genome assembly GCF_035920345.1 of Nocardia vinacea. Taxonomy (NCBI): domain Bacteria; kingdom Bacillati; phylum Actinomycetota; class Actinomycetes; order Mycobacteriales; family Nocardiaceae; genus Nocardia; species Nocardia vinacea. The sequence continues at coordinate 9,965,146 of NZ_CP109149.1, read as the reverse complement.
ACAGTGCCGTCGGCGATCGGGGTGATCGCGACGCAGTAGGAGGTGCCGGCCGGGATGGAGGCGATACCCGCCGCCAACGCCTCCGACGTAAGTCCGGCCTCGGGGGCGACCAGTCGCAGTGCGGCATCGGCGCTGCGTTGCGTGTAGTAGGCGTGCTCGAACGCGGCGATCACACCGGCGAGGCTGCGGGTGTCGCCTTCGGTGTCGGTGACGGTCTGCCCGGCCAGTCCGGCGCACGCGCTGCTCGGTGGTTGTGTGGTCGTTGGGGGACCTGCGGTCAGGGTGGGGATCGCTGGCATGGTGTCGGATTCGTCGGCGATCGAGTTGATCCCCACCCCGACGAGCAGGGCGGCCACCCCGAGTGCGGCGCCCAGCCCGACCCAGACACGTCGAGGCACTCGCGTGCGCCACGATCCCGTCGGCGGTGGCGGGGGCGGGGGCGGCGGTTTGTTGATCCACTGCCATTCGTTCCCACAGCTGTCCGGGGCGTCGATCGTGTCCGAGATGGGTTGCAGTGCAGTGGGTTCGGTCGGGTGCAGCCAGCCCCAGCCGTGCTGGCTGGTGTCGGTGGGGGTGTTGGGCATGTCGGGTTCTCACCTCCTCGGTGGGTTGGTGGGCGGTGTGGGGCCCTTCGGGCGGGGGTGCCAGGGGAGAATCTGCAGACCGGGTGTGGGTACGTCTGCGGAGTCGGGCTCCGCCCGAAGGGGTCTTTAGGGTCCGACGCTCGATGTCGGGGCCGCCGGCGTAGCTTGGCTGCTGCTGGATGTGGTGGCGGCTGCGCTGGTTGTCGACGCGGTGGTGGACTGTGGTGGGGCCGACGCGGTTCCGGTGGCGGCGAGGTCGCGGGCGAGTGCGGTGAACCAGTCGGCGGTCGCGGCCAGCGCCGATTTCCCGGTCGTAGCGGCGGGTACGGTCTGGTAGGAGCCGTGGCGGCCGGTGGTGTCGCTGTATTGGGCGGATCCGGCGAGGGTGTAGAGCTCGCTGTGGTCGGTGATGGTGCTGGTGATCGCGGTGAAGGTGTCGTTGATCCAGCGGCTGGTGGTCTGGGGTGGAACCAGCTCGACCACTGCGCTGGCGAGTTTGGTGCCCAGTACTGCGACCGCCGCCAAGGGGTCGCTCATGCCGACAGTGGCGAGTTCGGTAATCGTGGCCGGAGTGAACACTGTGCGTGCCACCGAGATCGCGGCGTTCAAGCCGATGGTGCCGATCTTGAACAGCGCCGCGAGCGCATCGCTCGGCGCGGGTGGAGTGGTGTTCGGGTCGGAGGCTTCAGCCAAGCGCTGGCCGAGGGTTTTGGTCGGTTGGTAGGACAGTTGGTCGAGGCTGGTGCCGGTCAGGTCCTTGTTGACCACATTCACCGCGGTGGTGTAGACGGTCGCCGACAAGGCTTGGGCGATCGTGGAGATCGCCGCGATCGGATCCCGGAGGTCCGAGCGGGCGGCGATGTTCGCCGCGGCGGTGGCCAGCGGGCTTGCGGTGGGTGTATCGCAGGTCGCGTCACCTGCCACGCACAGGTCGGCGACTCTGCCGGTCAACGCCCCGTATCCACTCGACGCCGCCCCAGCGGTGATACCGGCGCCTGACAGCGACGGGTTGAGCAGCGCGATCTCGGCGACCTTCTGCCCCGTGGTCCCGGGTGCCGCAGACGGCGAGGTGGCGCCGGGCCGGCCGGGCAAGACGGGGGTGTTGGTGTCGCGGTTCGGATTGGCCAGCAACGCGATCCCGGCGATCTGGTCGGCGCGCAGTTGTGTGTTGCCTGTGCCGACACGCTGCGCGAACTGTGCGACCGCGGGTGCGCCCTGGGCGTATCCGGCGGCGGCGATCTTGGTGGTCGGGCAGCGCGCGAGGACCTCGGCAGCCATCTGTTCCAGCCGCGCCGAGGCGGCCGTAACCGCGGCGTCGTATGGCAGGGCTGTCCCGTCGGCGGCGTGGCCGTAGGGGACGTAGGCGCGCTGCACGAGATCCCCCGCGGCGGCAGCGAGAGGACCGAACATCTGCCCGAGTGCGCCGGAGTCACTGGTGATCGCCGCGTCGGGAGCGGCTTCGTCGCTGCCCTGCACCCCAAGCGCGTACAGGCTCGGGCATCTCGTGCCCAGGGGGACACCGGGATCGGCGCCCACCGTGCTGCCCGCGGCTGCCGACACGGTGACCAACGCCAGGATCGTCGCGGCGACGCGTTGCGGTGTCGATGTTCTGATGGTGCTGGTGTGCATGGACTTTCGACCTCAATTTGTGTGGGGCGGGGCCTGCCCGCACCCCGGCGAGGGGTTCGGAAGGTGCGGGCAGGCAATTCAGGTGGTCTGCGGGCTCGGTGGAGTCGGGCCGGTGGCGGCAGGTCGCCGCTGCAGGTAATTGGCTAGGCGCGCCACGGCTTCGGCGGCACCGGCGGCGGCGGCGCCGGTATGGCTGGTGGCGTATTCCCGCCAGCTCGAATCGACTCCGAGCGAGTGGTATTGGACGAACAGGTGCCGTCCCATCGCCACCGGGACGAGGGCGTCCTCGGTGCCGTGGTAGAGGTGCACGGGCACCTGCGGGGTGTCGCGGCCGCTGGTCTCATTCGCAAGGGCGTAGCGCCACATCGGGTCGTTCCACGGGTCGTCTCGCTCACACCATCGCGCCAACGGGGTGTTGCGGTAGGCGACCAGCAGCTCCGCCACGTCGAGTTCCTGGGCGCGCTCGATGGTTTCGTGGGCTTCGGTGGTGAGCAGGTGTCGCATCGGCAGATGCGGATACGCGCGGCCCAGACCGATCAGCCCGGCCAGCGCCAGTCCCGCCCAAGGGCCGCCGTCGATCTCACCGATCAGCGCCGCGGGGTCGGCGACAACCGCACCGGCGGCGATGCCCCGCAGATCCAGCTCAGGGGCATAGTGCGGCTGTTGTTCGGCGGCCCAGATCGCGGCGCGCCCGCCGTCGGCATACCCCCACACCACGCACGGTGCCTGCGCGGCGTCGAGTTCCGGCAGCTCGCGTACCGCACGCGCGAGGTCGAGCACGGCGTGCGCGGCAGCGGCGCCGGCCAGGAAATGGTGCGGCCCCAGCCCGGTCATTCCCAAGCCCAGCCCGTCGGGCACCGCGACTGTCCAGCCGCGTTCGAGGGCGGTGGCGATGAACCCGGTTTCGGGTTCGGTTCCCTCTCCTGCCAGCAGTTGCGAGGGTGCGCATCGGCCACCGAGACCGTGAAAAGTGGGGATGTACAACAGGATCGGGCTGGGACCGGCGAGCTCGGCGATGTCGGGGGTGATCACAATCCCCGATGCCGGAATGGGAGCGCGCAACCCGGTGCGGGTGGCATACACCAGCTGCCACGCACGGTTCGCGCCGTGCAGGTGTGGGGTGGCGACCGTGCGGCGGCGCAGGATCGCCCCCGGACGCGGGGTGAAGTCGAGTGCGGGGCTGCGGTAGAAGTCGTCGAGGGTGGTCGGGTCGGTCATGTCATCTGCTCCCGGCGATGTCGTGGGCGAGGGCGACCATCCAGGCGATGCCCGAGGCGAGCTGGCCGTTGATGGCGTAGTTGTTGTGGCGGGCGACGGTGTCGGCGTAGCGGACCCAGATCGCGGGGTTGAGCAGGTCGGCGTTGTCGGCGACCAGCAGCCCCCATGCCGTGGCGAGTTGGCCGGCGAGCTTGGGCAGCAACCCAATCGGGTTCGCCGCGACCGTGGCGGTGATCTCGTTCCACCGGGCGGCAGCAGCACCGATGTCGTTCGGGGTCGGTGCAGGAACGCGGGGATCGGCGGCCTCGACCAACCGTGCCGCCAGTGGCAGCTGCGGCGCGTAGTCGACATTGCCGCCACCGACCTGGAAATCGTTGAGCGCCACCGTGGTCCAGGCATCCCCCAGCGCTGCGGAGAACAGAGCACCCAGTGATCCGATAGCGGCGAACGGGTCGCCCAGGTCGGCCTGGGCGGCGATTTCGGCGCCGACGCGCAGAAGCGCGGCCCGATCCGGTGCCGAGCAAGCCAGGTCGCCATCGGTGCAGATGTCGGCGACCCGGCCGGTCAGCGCCCCGTAACTGTTCGCGCCATCAGCGATCCCGCCACCACCTGCGGGCGGGTTGGTGATCTGGACCCCGGCGACCGCGGCACCGCTGGTACCTGGCGCGGGGTCGGGCACCGTCTGTCCCGGACGGCCGGGGAAGATCGGTGCATCCGGTGCGCGGTCGGGGTGGGCATACAACGCGATCCCCGCGATACGTTCCGGCGCGATCGGACCGGTGCCCGCACCAACGTCACGCGCGAAGCTCGACACTGCCTGCGCGCCTTGGGAATAGCCGATCCCGGCGATCATCGTGGCAGGGCAGGTCTCGGCGATCTGCGCCGCGGCGGCATCGAGCTTCGCCCGGGCATCGGTCACCGACACGACATACGGATCCGGGCCACCGCCGGGCACCGCGCCACCGAACCCCGCGCCATAGGGGATATAGGAGCGTTGCACCAGACCGGGAGCCGCCGACAGCACCGGTGCGATGAGCGCGCCGACGACACCGGTATCGGCGAGCGGGTCCGCTGTCGGTGAGGATTGGCCGGTGCCCTGCACGCCCAGCACGTAGAGCGCGGGGCATCCAGGGCCGATCGGCACTCCTGTGGCGGGTCCCGCAGTAGTGGTAGCGGCGAGGCCGATCGCGGTGGCCGCAGCTGTCACTGCGGCGACGATGCGTGCATGGTGGGTCGTCACGGTGCTCATGGCTGCCCGACCCCGACCCCTGCGCCGAATCCTGCGCCGACCGTACCTGCGGCGACCGCGCCGACGACCGCGGCCGGGACACCGGCGATCACAGCACCAGCGACCGCACCGGCGGCGGCACCGACCGCGGTCCCGAACACACCGGAGGTCACCGTGCCAAGGACCGGCACCGGAACCACCGTGCTCAGCGCGGCACCCGCGATCCCACCGACCGTGCCGCCGATCAGACCGCCGACCACCGCACCCACAGCCGCGACCGGGCCACCGGCGACCGCGGCGCCGACGGCGCCGCCGATTCCGGCACCGGCGAGCGTGGCGCCGCTGACCCGATCCGAGCGCCCGGCCGGAATGCCGACCGAGTCCAGGGCGGTCGCGACCTGTGCTTCCGCGCCTGCCGCACCGTCGTTGATCGCGTCGGCGCATTCCGGGGGCAGCCATTCCGGTCGCTGGGCTTGCCATTGCCCGATGCGGATCGTGTCCGGTGGCGGCTCGATCGGCGCGACGGGCTCGACCGGCTCGGGCAGGTGTAGGTCTTCGATCCGGATCGGCTCCACCGGTTGATCTGGCGATGGAGCCGGTCGCGACGGCGCGTTGTTACGGACTTCGGGTGGCTGCGCGTAATACACCCGCGGTGTCGGCGGGGATGGCTCCGGCGCAGGTTCGGGCTCCGGCGGCGGTGGAGCAGGTGTGGTTGTTCCAGGCTGGGCGGGGCTGGTGACCCCCGGCTGATCAGCGATGGCAGCTGCAGTGTCGGCAGCGTGCGCCGTCCCCGCTGCGGCCAACACCATCGCAATCGGAACCGCACCCGAGAGTAAAGCACGACTACCACGAAAGACGTTGGTGCTGAAATGATTTCGGACGTGATGCCCGCCTGGGGCGGAGGTGTGAAATCGGGTGGCGTTGCTGGTTTTGGGCATGCCGAAAAGACCCTTCGCTTGATCAGGGTGGGATACGGATTACTGATGAATGCGCACGGGCGGCGCGGTGATTCGCGGACCTCCCAGAGGCGAATCCGCCTCTGGGAGACCGCATCTCAGGCAGATCGCGTCAGATGAAGGGCAGGATGAGTGCCAGCGCCTGGGCTGCCACTGAAAGACCGTTGGACAGCACCGACAGACCGGTGTTCACCCAACCCAGTATCAAAAGGGGATCCAACGTTATTTCCTCTCAATCGGTTTGGACTTGCCATTCCATCCAAACCTCGAAACCTGTTGGAATACCAGAGTTTCAGCTCTCCTACTTTTAGGTGAGGGTGAGAGTGTCAAATTGCTATTCTGGCGGCATGCAGGACGTTTGCCACAAATTTCACAGTGGGAGCGTTAAAAAACTTTTTTCGGAATCCACTGCGCGACAGCCGGCTTCGCTGGCGAGCACACGACGGATTCGCCCATCGGCCAGCAACTCATTGCGATCGTTCAGATGCAAACTTCTTGCCGAGGGTTGCACGTTCTGGTAGGAACGAGGCATCAGCTTGGGGGCAACCATTCATCTTATCTCCGCTCGCATCGTGGCGGAAGACACCGAAAGGGGGGGACTCCGCATGACTCGGAATCCCGCACACCGCTCATCCGACAACACCAGAGGCGAGCAACTACCCCACATCCCGACTCTGGGCAGCACGTGCCGACTGATCAGAGACGACCTGGGCCTGTCGCGCTTCGAAGCCCAGCAGCGCCACGGCATCAGCCCCTCCTACCTGTTCAATATCGAGAAGGGCACCGATACCCCGACCTTCGAAACGCTCGAGAAGATCATCAACGGCTACGGGCTCAGCTCCGTCCAGGCACGCCACCTACGCGAACTGCGCGCCCCCGCCGAGGAACTCGCGCCCGCCGACAAGCTTCGCGAGTGCGTTCAGGACAACGTCGACCTGACCAGCCATCTCGACGACCTCGAGCAACGTGAAGTCCTCGCGGCCTGTGTCGACCCGCTCTGGAATGTGCTGGCCTGCAACGATTCGTTTCGAGCGGCGGCACCCGGCCTGGAGGAAACCGGCTGCATCCCGGTGTGGATGTTCAGCGCGGCACCCCAGGCAGTCCATGTCCGGTGGCCGCACGAATCCGCCTTGAGTGTGGCCACACTCAAGGCCGTGCTCGGTCGCTACCGTGACTCCGAGCAAGCCCACGACGTCATGCGCCAGCTCCGCCCGATCAAGGAATTCCGCCGCCAGTGGTTCTCCAGCATCGAGGTCTCCTACGGCCGCGACACCAACGACTTGCTGCACGTGCGCGACCCCGCGACCGGCGAGCCGGCCTCCTACCGGCTCAGCGTCGCCGACATCGACCAAACCCAGAACGTCCTACTCCTCACAGCAATCCGCAAGCCCTACTCCGGACCCCCGGTCTAGCCGTAGATCCCAATAGCGACACGCTTGCGCGACACGCTTGCAACATCTTAGTGAGGCGAGCATCAGCGATCAGACCGCTGATCTTCCTACGTACCCCATGCCTCCCGAGTCGTGTCCGGTAACACTGGGCGAGATCGATGCGAGCAACACCACGAAGTAGGCGACCAATGCATGACCTCTATCACTAACCCGCGTCGACTACACCTGTTACCGGTCGCGGACAATGAGATTTGCTGGCGCGCAACGCAATTACCGCGCTTCCATGGTTGGAGCGAAGTATCTCGAATGATGAAAGAGGTGTCGCCGATGAACTTGGTCATCCGCTGTCATCCGCCGTTCGGCACACACCGTGAACTAGCTGCCGCCTGGCGACACGTGGGTGTCGCGACAAGCTCGCACAATCGGCCGAGCGTCGCCTCGACGAGCCGACCAAAGCCAATCTCGAAGAGATGGCGGCCGGTATCCAAGCAGGCGCGCGCGTGAACCGCGCCTCCCGCGGTGGGACCAGCGCGGTCGAGCATTTCATCAGCGCGACCCGCTGTGTCTACCGCTATGCCGAGGACACCGGCTGGATACGCCCCGTCGACAACCCTGCCCGCCAACTGTCCATGCCCACCGGACAGCCCTCGCACCGATCCTCGATTCCGCCGAATCAGTTTTGCGAGATCTGAAACGTCGCGGTCACCACCGGCAACGACAAAAGCGGCTTACCCGGGGTTTTCGTGAACGTCGACAATTTCCGCAGGTTGCCACATCACAACGACCCCGACCTCGATGCCCTGATTCTGCGCCTGCACATCGAAACCGCCTGCCGCCGTGGCGGTGCCCTCACTCTGCGTCTGAACGATCTCGACCCCGAACAGTGCCTGATCTACCTGCGGGAAAAGGACGGCAGCGACCGGTCTAACCGACCTTGATGCGGCACCTGCAAGAGCACGGCGCCCAACGCGGAAGCCCGCGCTCGGGACAGTTACTGCGCTACCACAACGGAAACCGATCACCTGCAGACGTTTCGACCGCATCTGGCTACGGATCGGGCAGGTACTGCCCTGGGTCGCCAGCCAGCGCATCAGCATCCATTGGCTACGCCACACCACCCTCACCTGGGTCGAACGCACCCTCAGCTACGCCGTCGCCCAGAAATGCGCCGGACACCACAGGAAGAACAACGGCACCACCGCCACCTACGTCAAATCACACATAACCGAAGTCGCCGCAGCACTGGCCGTATTCACCGGTGAGCCGCATCCGCTTGTGCCCGGATTCCAGCCCGGCACGCTGGACCCTCGCACGCCGAGCCCGCGGCCGGAGAATCCCTCGCAGGACCGATCTTCCCGCGGTATTCGAAAGGGGGCGTGAACTGTCCCACGAGTTGCGTGCTTGTGCCCAAACCACAGGGGTTCACAGAGGCATGCTCGGTGACCGCGCCAGGAACCGTCGCGGCCCATCACCAGTCCGACGAAACGCCACGCAGGCCCTCCGCTACTGCCTGCCCGGCCAGTTTGTCGGCCAGATATGCGGATACTTCATGAGCTTTGGCACCGTTGTGCACCGTCACATCCCTCACTCGCCGCGAAAACGGGGTGCCAAACAGCGGGTCGAGCTTCTTGACCAACGCCACCGTATCGCCGGCGTCGGTGATGTTGGTCCACACCAACCCATCAGAACCCGGCCAAGCCCCGACTCCGCCAGCTGGAGTCGGCTCGAGACGATCAAAGATCAGGCCTGGGATCCCCAGCGGCGACCCCAGGGTGACCAGCGCTCGCACCGGATGCCCCGGGCTAGCACACAAGGTTTCATAGGCGACAATAGATCCGAGTGAATGGGCTACCATCACACGCGTATCTGGTGTGATCTGGCCGCGGACACGGGCACGGACACGCTCTCGAAGTATCGGTTCGGTGAGGTAGCGCCGGAACTGTTTCAGGTCACCGACCATCGCGCGCATCGCGACACCGCTGAAAAATCTAGATTTGAGCAGCTGCCCAAGCATCGCCTGCACCGACAACCTTCCGGTCAAACTTCGATCGTCGGGAAGCACGCCTGGATCGGCTGATGCTGCAGCGTGCCACCATTTGGTCAAGAGGTCACGTTCGAACCCGGACTCGACGTCGTCGGCCTCGTACCACACGTCACTGGCCGCATAAGACTTCGATACCGGGCGGAACAGATCCCCGTAGAACCCCATCACGACCTCGATATCGGTGAGCCGGTCAGCGCCAGCCGACACCAACCCGGTGTTCAATGCAAGCAGCCAGTCATGCCTGGCCAGTTCGCCACCGGAGACCTGTTGCCCGATCCCATGCACACAAACCACCCTCGCCGCGACGCCCTGTCCGGCCCTGCTCGCCCTGCCCTGATGGTGTCGATCAACATCGTCTTGAGAACTCCGCAACAGCCTCAAGACTCGCTCAGCCTGCTTCGCCTTCTGGCCGAAGGTCTCCGGGTACTGGGACGTCAAAGGCCGAAAGATCTCGACGGCTTCGGTGGCCGCAGCCAACGCCTCCTCCCGCCGACCTGTTTGGTCCAACCAATTCGCCATACTGCTCACACAATCGGCCAAAGAGGGCAGGAATGCGTCAGGGCTAATGTTCGCCAGCCGCCGCAGGATCTCGACAGCTTGGGCGGCCTCCCCCAACGCCTCCTCCCACCGACCCAGCACACCCAACCGAGACCCGAGATTGTTGAGACTCCCTGCGAGTTGAGGCAGGTAGACATCGGGCTCACCGTCCACCAAGCGCCGATAGATCTCGACGACTTCGGAGACCGCCCCCAACGCCTCCTGCGGCCGACCCACCACACCAAGCTGAGACCCGAGATTGTTGAGACTCCCTGCGAGTTGAGGCAGGTAGACATCGGGCTCACCGTCCACCAAGCGCCGATAGATCTCGACGACTTCGGAGACCGCCCCCAACGCCTCCTGCGGCCGACCCACCACACCAAGCTGAGACCCGAGGTTGTTGAGACTCCCTGCGAGTTGAGGCAGGTAGACATCGGGCTCACCGTCCACCAAGCGCCGATAGATCTCGACAGCTTCGGAGACCGCCCCCAACGCCTCCTGCGGCCGACCCACCACACCAAGCTGAGACCCGAGAAGATCGAGACACATGGCGAGGTCGGGCAAGAAGCGATCGGATTGGTCATCGGCCACCAACTGCCGATAGCCGACAACCGTTTCGATGGCCAAAGACAGCGATTCTTCCGTTTCCGCTTCCAGCGCTTCACCATCGGCATCGCGTCCCATTGCCAGGTAAGCACTAGTCAATCCGAGGCGTACGGCCAGCGTGTCAGAGTTACGGGGACCGAGAATTCGCTTACTTTCAGCGAGCGCTCCTTCGTACAACCGTGCGGCCTCAGCAAATCGTCCGGCTGCCCGATGAGAGTCGGCCTGTTGCCGTCGCGCCGCCAGCGTCTCGGAATGGGCAGTATCGGGCGTTCGGGCCGGCGAGGTTCGGGCGGCGGATACCAGCGCTCGATGACGGCTGGTGACAGTTGAAAATCCAGGCGCGTTCAATACGTCGTCAAGCGCGGTTACCGTAAAGGTTCCTGATGCGTCTTTCGCCGTAATAATGCCGATCGGGGCTTCCTTTTCCAAGACCAGCGCACCCATGAGCCACTCGCCAGCACCGGGCGCTTTTACGCCAAGGAAGCTGTAAATTGACCATTGTCCACCGGGTAAGCGAGTGATTTCTCCCTGAAGGAGCTCAGGAAGCGCACTCTTACCTCTATCCCTATCAATATGTTCGGTCACGACGGTGGCAAATCGATACCTTACGTCGCGATTGACGCGAGGTATCGCTATGCCAATGGAAATATCACTGTCCACAGAAAGAATAGCGGCGCGCAGCGATGAATTCTGCCACACTATGCGGGCAGCGACCCACCCAACTCGACGCGGGGCTATTTCATAGACCTGTATCAATGCGCTATCAACATTGGGCAGGAACGGGGTAAGGATCAAACCTTCTGCAAGGACCACGCCAGTTCTCAATACAGATGAAGGTTCCGCGTTGCCACCATTTCCTTTTGCGGATATCAGCGCGAGCGCCAGGCCGCGATCAGAGAAAAGGCGTACCTCCCTGTTCTGCATTTGAAGGGCTGATATAGCTGCAGCTTGAATCTCAGCCGGGGTATTCACCAGCCGAGGCAGCATGTCCAAAGCTAGTGGCTCACGACCAACGGCCGCATCGGCGTCAAATGCCAAATCACCGGGAAAGCGATCCATTGCGATATTCAACAGATTTACCCTGGACTTGGCATCTACCCGAAGCGGTGGCAGCCTCAACTCCGGAGTCCTGTCGAGCGCTCTACGGAGCAGGCTGTCTTGCAGGCGTTTTCGAGCCTTGATCCACCAGCCCTGCCGCCCCCCCGAGAGCAGTAGCACGCGCAGACGCGCTCGTCGAGGCTGGACAATGTTACCCATGTGCGATACGACTGCGAACAGCTCACGAAGCTTCGAGGTATGAATTGACTCGACGCCATCGATGACCAGCATAATAGATCCTGAGAGCTCGCTGGGCAGCAAGCTTGTATCCAGCTTCGACCGGTCCGACTTAAGGCGCCACGTCTTCCAGCCGTCATTGAGGCATCGCTCAGAGAATTCGATCGCCAACCGTGTCTTTCCGACTCCTTGAGCGCCACTGACGAGCTGCGCTGAAAAATCTGGCACGTCCTCGTTATCACGCCATCGAAGGAGCGCCTCAATTTCAACCTCACGCCCCACAAACGGCAACCACTTTTGATATGGCGACAGCAGATCACTGACCTCGACCGCTGGGGGAATCTGCCGATAAGGGAAATCTTCGATTCGGAATCCCTGTATCCAGTACGGAGTCGCTGACGCGTAAGATTCACTTTCGAGATGGCTTGAACCTGAGACCCCCGAGTTCATGTAAACCAATCCGGCGATCTCCGAATGATCTTCGATGTCCGATGGCGATTCGGCAGGCCGGGCGTTCACGCCCATCTTGGCGAAGTTCATGGAATCGGCGACTATTGAGTGGTCGCCGCTCTCCCTGTCGACGAGTTGGATTGCCGGAAAATCCCCGGCGCTGCCGGGGCGTCGAGCGATATAAGCCGACAACCTGGTTTCGACAAGGTCTTTCACGCGAACGATATCGTCCTCAAGCAGCGAACCGAGAAGCGCCTCTCGCACACCAGCGCGAAAACGCAATTCAAGTTGTTCCGGGTCGATTGTGGAACTATGTTCCCATGGTTCGATCAGACTGCTCAAGGCAACTTCTGCAAGATGACCGTGGTCGGCACCGGGAAGCATAACAGCACGTACGAGGTTCATAACCGGCAGCGTCAACGGCATGACCGAAAGGTATGCAGCCAACTCCCGAGCGGTGGGGGAAGCCTTTTCATTGAAGTCTCGTATTGCGTCGACCCCTACTTTGTTCGTCACCGCAAGGATCCGCGCTTCATCCGATGCGATGTCCGTTGGGGGATCTGCGGTTTTCGTGGTGTTGATCAACAAGCACGTTATGCGATGTGATGTGCCGTCGCCTGCGATGAGGTAAGCCAGATCAGCCAGTACGGATGGAGTGGTGTCGACGATCGGGATGCCCATGATCTGGCGATGGTGGCGAAGTCGGCGGCGTGCGGGAGGGCTCATCAGGTCCCATGCGGTATTGGGAGCGGCGGGTGTCGAGGCACGTACGAGTCGAACGGTGGGGTGTATCGCACCGCGGTTCCACAGTCGCTCGGGTAGCGGGTTGATGATCGCGACGGAGCTGTGGGCGCCCCACTTCCGGATCACGTCGTGCAGGGCAGGGGTACTCCAGGAATCGCCCATCGTATCGCTCAGAACGAGGATCAACTGGCTGCCTGTGGGGTCGATGACCTCGTGGGGACTGCGCAGCATTCCGCCGCGAGTTCGGGTGACATGGGCTGATGTCTCGGAGTCCGGCAAATGGAGATGCCAGGTTTGGACGGTGCGGAACAGGCCGGTGTCGACAATGGTGCGGCACAGTTCTCGAACCAGGTCGTGCCAGAGCAGCATTGAGTGGTGTGTGTCGATGACCAGTGCCAGGTTGAGCCAGCGGCCGCTGGCCGGACTCAGTACCGGTACGAGCATCTGCTGGTCGATACTCGCTTCGACAGTAGCTTCCTCGTCGAGATCGAGAACAAGACCAGCGCTGGTGGGTCGTCGACCCAGCGGTCTAAGCGCGCGCATCACGGCGAGTGGGTCATCCAGTGAGTTCGCGCGCCGCACTCGGACCCGGACTCCTGTACCGGACGAGGACTTAGTGATCCTTTCTCCTCGATGCGCCGGATAGACAGGAGCCATCGACGGCGCTGTCGATTCACTGTTGTGTGGAGCGTCGTCCACAAGCCTCAGGCCCGGGTCGCCGTTCGGCTGCGCTGCCGCTGAGGAGAACTCGGAGTTGGGAGGTGAGTCGATTCGCTTGGCCAGCCACAGGATCTCGGCTAGTTCTGCAGAGCCGATGTCAGCGCCCGCGTCGATGATGCCCCGGAGCAGGCGGTCGATCATGCCGTGCTCAAGAGTCCGGCCCGGTCAGTGGCTGCATAGCGCTCTCAACGAATTCGTCGTAGTCGCCCGCGTCGGACCATGCTCCGCTCAACCTCAGTTGGATCGCGTTGAGGAGTTGATCCGTAGCCACGCCGCCTTGGGTTTGGCGAGTGTTGAAAGCGGTGATGAGGTCATCGAAACTTCGGTCGTTCTTGTCGATCTTGAGGCGTTCTTCGAGAATCCGACGCAGCTTCTCCTCTCCTGGGGGCTTGATGTTCAGTCGGATGCATCGCCGCAGGAACGGTGGAGGGAACTCTCGCTCACCGTTGCTGGTCATCACGATGATGGGGAATGCACGGCAACTGACCTTGCCGCGGTCGATGCACACGTCGGGGTCGGGGCTGTCGTGAGATCCGACCCGGATCTGTGGTTGTTGGGTGGCCATGCGTGCCAGTTCGGGGATCTCGAAGGCTCCGTCTTCGAGCACTGTCAACAAATCGCCCGGGAGGTCAATATCGCATTTGTCGATCTCATCGATCAGCAGAACTCGTGGACGGTCCTGCGGTATCAATGCCGTGCCCAGCGGCCCCAGGCGAAGGTAGTTGGCGATGGTCGCCGCCCGTGTACCGATGGCGGCGCCACCGGTCTGCGGGGTGTGTGGGATTCGCGCCCGGTGACCGTTCGTGTGGCGGGGTCGTGCTGCTGCTCGGTTGAGATGGCTGAGGTTAGCGTCATGAAGGCGACTGATCGCATCGTAGTGGTAAAGGCCATCGCGAAGGCTGGTGCGGCTGGTGATGGGCCAGTGCAGCACCGGACCGAGACCGAGGTCGGTGGCGATGCTGTATGCGAGTGTGGTTTTGCCGACTCCGGGTTTACCCGTGACTAGCAGCGGCCGGCGCAGGTACAAGGCGGTGTTGACGGCGTTTATCTCGGGGGCAGCGGGAACATACTTGTCTCCACGTCGCTTGGTCTCGGCACCCGATGCACTGTCCATACCGGGAGCCCGGTAAGCGGAATCGACGGTCCCACCAAAGCTCCGCCATGGCGGCTCATTTCCGACCAGAAGCTTCAGTCGCTCGTCGGCATCGCCCTCCCCGCGGTAGACCCACCACTCCTTCGGCTCCGTCGGAGCCTCATCGGGAATCGTCATCAATGTCCTCTCACGTCAGCTAATTCGCGAGGAAGGTCGACAGCTCGGATCGTCCCACAGCAGCACGAGGGTGGGGGACTGTTGCGTCGGGTACGACTTCGAACGCCAGCTTCTGATGCGTGCGGGCAAATCACGAAGGTGGAACGGCGCTCCGTTCTTTGCGTTTGCCCGCAACTCGGTTTCGAAGGCGTGCTCGATCGGTGCAGACGCTGGGTACCCACCTCTGGGCCATACAGCGATCGGTATCCCGCCTTCCAGCATTCCGTACAACACCTCTTCGAGGTGCTCACCGCTCACCGACGCGAACAAGCACACCGGAGGCGCGTCGTCGAGCAGTTCCTTGGTCGCCCCACGCAGAAAGTCGTCATCACCAAGGACCTTGACCGCCTCAGGGTCTGCGCCATTGTTGGCGGCAAACCAGTCCCATTTGCGGCGCCAGTGGTCACCGATGGCATAAGACCGTTCACCTGGGCAACGCACAACGACCTCGAAATGTTCGCCGATCACTGTGTTTCGACCCGGCACGCCGAGGGGTGCGACCCATGTCTCGAACGGCTCATCGAGTAACTCGAAGGGAACATGGAACTCCAGACGCCGCAGCTCGGAAGTGTCGATTCCGGACTTGTAGATTGCGACCAACTGCTCGCCCACCTGCTCCTGCGCCGTGGCGAGGTCCACTGGGCTATCGGCCTCTCGAATGCACTCGAAGACGTCGCGGTGCAGCCACATTCGCAATGTGTATCGGTGCTCTTGGCGGGCGGCGGTCAGTTCGACGTGCACTGTTCTCATGCTCGGTGCCTGTGACGAGGCTGGCGGGACCGGAGCTGTGCCGAGCCTTTTACTCACCTTCGCCACCCAAGCATCGAGACGGGCGGCCAGTTCCCGATCCGCCATCTGGGCGGCCAGAAAACGGATGAACGGGAGGGGCAACGGCATCGCCCTGCCCGCCCCGCGTAGATCGAGATCGTGTACGACATCGATCATCGTCTTGAGGTTGGGTGGCAGACGTGCGCCCGGCAGGTCACCTGCGGTCTCGAAGGCGTGACGATAGGCGTCATAGGTCCACGGCAACCGACTATGCTCAGGCAACAAACCCTTCAGTTCGACCCACGCATCCTCATCCAGGCGCGTCGACTTATGCCTGTGGGGCGCGGCGGCCCGGTCGTCTGTGCCGTCGCGCCTACCCGGTGTGTGAGGCGTTGTCCTCCGCTGCTTCCGGCCAGCACTCATCGATGACGGCGAGCGCTCGCAACCCGGCGGGATCGTTGACGAAGTAGAATTCCAGGCTGGCGGTTAGGGCTTGGCGCCCAGCTTCTTCGAAGGTCGCGCAGTGCCTGACCAGCGCAGCAAGCTGCAACTTGGAGTTGCTGCCGCCAAATCCCTGCCGTCCTTGGATGTAGCGAGGCATCGATTTCACGAACTGCTCGCGAGTAGCGGGATCCACCAGGTCATCTATCCCATCCAGCGCTGCCGTGATCACTTTGACCGCATCCTCGCTGAGACGGAATCCGGATGCCGGGGCAGTCCGCTGCGCTCGCAGTCCGCGGTCGATCACTTCGTCCAACTGTGCCACCTGACCATCACTCGTCACCTCGCTAGCAGTGGGCTGGCTTTCTTGAATCGCTCGAAGCAGTCGGGCTTTGATGATCACGTACACCAAGTCCTCGACCGACCGTGGTACGACAATCGACGAGTGATCGCCCGGGAGGTCTCCGCCATAGGGGAATACCGACTTCGCTGACTGCGGCGGTACTACCCGATCCGACATTCCGGCGAACACCTCGACTGGTATCGGCGCAGTGGTCGCGGTGAACTCCTGGGCATACACGACCTGCTGGAGAATGGCGGCCTGCGTGTCGATGATCTTCTGGTTGAGGGGCCGCAGTTCGATCTCCTGCGGATTGCGCCTCCACCGTTTACGCAGCGGGAGAAGGTATTCCGAGCCGGAGTTCGGGGTTGCGAACATCAAAAACCTCCGCACCCGCTTCAGCTCGCGACCACGCCCCGCGTGCAACTGCTGGGCCAAGTAGCGCTGCACAACCAAGCCGCCCTGGCTGTGGCCGGCAAACACTATCGGCTGATCAGGAGTCAGTTTCTCCGCGAGCTCAGTTTCGAGATACCCGGCCACCATGTCCAAGTCGGGAAGCTGCTTGGTCGGGGCGAGCTCGACAGCTTTGCTCGGATACTCGACCTCCATCACCTTCACACATCCGGCAAGGTCGTCATCGCGTAGCAGCAGGTTGACCAGCGGCGCCCACTTGTCGCGGCTGGACAGAATGCCATGCACCAACACGAGAGTCACCTGCGCAGGCACCTTCACCCCCTGATTCGATCATCTGCCTCATGCGAGGCCGCTGAACAATCCTACCGAGCCTGGTGGCCAGCTTATCGCGCTCGCAACCGAAGGGCATACGAACACAACAGCTTCGGATTGAACCGTCGACTTATCTGGTGGCAGCGGTTCGCGGTCGGGGTCAGCTGCCCCGTAGCGTGCCGCAGGAGATCGGGCGGGCTGACTCGTGAACCGTCTGTCGCCGTTGATGATCCGTTGCCACAGTCTGGTCTGATCGTCGGTCGATAGATAGTCGCGACATTCCCGATGCCAGCTCGGTAATGTATGGCTGTTGGCACGGATTGCTTCACAACGATTGAGAAGTCTCTCCACCCTCAGTGATTCAGCCGGCATCGCTTGCGATGCATTCTGCTGCTACTGACCGCTGGTCACCGACTGCCAATGACCGCGTCTACCAACGAAGTCATTGAGTCTAGATTCTGGCCCTTGACCTGCATTTTTTAGTAAAGATCCCTAGGGAATCGGACCCCGGATTGCGTGAGTGAACCCGTCGATGGTGGCGCGGGCGCCGAAGATCGGCTTTCATGGAGTCGGGAGAATCTGCAGGCAGGGCAAGAGAGTAGAGTCCGATGCCTCCAATTTTCCGTGGCCAACTCGCGGATTCCTCGGCAGTGACCACCCCAGGTCCCGCCACCTCCGTTTCGTCTTCGCTGACCGATGCACGGCGGTCTGGTCCCGATTCTGCTACAGGACACACCACCACCTCGTCGGCATACCGATCGTGTTGTGCCGTAGGTAGGCATGCCGGAGCCTCGTCATGAAGATCGACTTCTCGGGTCTCTATTCGTCCACCCGACGGGCCACGGGAGCTCCCACTATTCCGTTCGAATTTCCGCCGACGGTTGCACCGACGCCGCTGATCGACATGCACTGCGCCACAACATCAATCGACGCACGTGGACGGCTAGGCGAACGCTCGACCATACGTGCCCTGGGATGGCTGCCCGGCCAGCCGATCGCGATCGAGTCCGACGAGTGCGTCGCCGTGGTCACCGCGACTTCGGAAAGTCGCTGGTCGATCGGTCCCACTGGCTATCTGCATCTGCCCGCAGCGATACGCCATGCCTGCACACTCTCGACCGGGGACCGGGCGCTCGTCGTCTCCGTGCCGCGACGGGAGGCTCTCGTGGTGTATCCGATGCCGTCTCTAGCCACCGCGCTGTTCAGTCATCGCCCGACAATATGGGTACTCGGCGATGAAACATGAGGACGCCGCCGCCGCACTCCATTTCCTGTCTCGAATGGGGCTCACCCTCGCTGACCTGGCTGCCGTGGACGCCGGAAACCCGCCGGACATGCCAACTTTCGCCGAGTACATTCCGCAGATACGTTCGGCGGTCCCGACATCGACGGTCGCCAACTACGACAGCTACTGGCGGATCATCGAAAAGCTCTGGGGCAGTCGGGCTCTCGACGAGCCTACGGCGACCGAGATCGAGCACTTGGTCCACGCGCATCGCAGTCGCGCCGTGGTCAGGTCCAATTCGC
The DNA here is from genome assembly GCF_035920345.1 of Nocardia vinacea. NCBI lineage: Bacteria > Bacillati > Actinomycetota > Actinomycetes > Mycobacteriales > Nocardiaceae > Nocardia > Nocardia vinacea. Next base: position 9,946,653 of record NZ_CP109149.1, on the reverse strand, counting down.
GCGACGGCCGCGCCGCGGTGGGTAATTTCGTGTCCGCCTTCCGGTGTGTGTACAAGCACGCCGAACGCGACCGGTTGATCCATCCGCTGGACAACCCTGCCGCATTGGTCGCGAAGCCACGGCCGCTGGCGGGTCTGCGCCATGCGTTGACCGTGGAGCAGGTGCGCGAGCTCGCTCACGTCGCAGCGACGACCGGCAATGATCCGGCGCTGGACGCGCTGATCGTACGGCTGCACATCGAGACCGCTTGCCGCCGCGGCGGCGCGCTGCGACTGGGTGTGCGCGACCTCGACGTCGAGGACTGTTTGGTCAAGCTGCACGAGAAGGGCGGGGTCGTACGCTGGCACCCGATCTCGCCGACGCTCATGCGCCACGTAGTCGACCACATCGAGCAACGCGGCGGCCCTGAAGCGACCGATCGCGTCCTGCGCCATCGCGATGGGCGGCCGATCTCGCGACGTCGCTACGAGACGCTCACCGCGCGGATCCGGGCGCGCCTGCCGTGGGCGGCGGCGTTGGGTATCAGTGCGCACTGGATCCGGCACACCACCCTGACATGGGTGGAGCGCGAGTTCGGGCTCGCGATCGCCCGCGCCTACGCCGGACACAGCGAGCGATCCTCCGGGCGCACCGCCACCTTCACCTACGTGCGCGCGTCGCTAGTGGAGTTGGCCGAGGCGGTCTCGGCACTGACCGGTGAACCGCATCCACTGGCACGCGAGCACCGACACGCGCTGGCACCGAGGAGGTAAACGCAACGCGACTGAGTACGGTATCTTCAGACCTATGGACTCGTATCTGTTGCGAGTTCGCCCCAGTTCGCGTGTCAGTAACGGAAGATTATCCGTTCTGTGCGGAACACTCCGGGCACAGCAAACACTCAGGCACCGGCGCTGGACCCTACCGGACGGTCCGGTGTTCGAACGAGTTGGGTTCCCGGTCGCCCTCGCCGGTCCGGGTCAGCGTCGGTGCACCCTGGCACAGACCTGCTCGGTGAATTCGCTGGTCGAGGCGAGGCCGCCCAGGTCGGCGGTGGCGATACCCGCGGCGAAGGCGCCCGCGACGGCGCGTTCGATGCGCTCGCCCGCGCTCGACAGCGCGCGGTTGTTGTCGCGAATTCCCAGCCAGTGCAACAACATTGCCGCCGAGAGCTGGAGCGCCGCCGGGTTTGCGCGGTTGTGTCCGGCCAGCGTCGGCGCCGCGCCGTGCACCGCCTGGGCCATCGCCTTGGTCGCCGAGCAGTTGAGCGATGCGGCGATGCCGAGCGAGCCGCTCAGCTCACCCGCGAGATCGGAAAGGATGTCACCGAACAGGTTCTCGGTCACCACGACGTCGTAGTCGCGCGCGGCGCGGACCAGATGGGCGGCGACCGCGTCGACGTGTTCGTCGTCGACCTCGACGCCCGGATAGGCGTGGGCGACGTCATAGCAGACGTCGCGGAACAGGCCCATCGTCATCGGCAGCACATTGGCCTTGTGCACGATGGTGACCCGCTTGCGTCGCGCGGCCGCGAGCCGAAAGGCCTCGTGCGCGATCCGTTCGCAGGCCTGCCGGGTGATCAGGCCGACCGCCATCGCCACGTCGGGGGTGGGTCGGAACTCGCCCGATCCGGCGAACATGTTGCGGTCGGCATAGAAACCCTCGCTGTTCTCCCGGACGATCACCAGGTCGATATCGGGAGCGCTCGCCTTGATTCCGGCGAACGCACGGGCGGGGCGGATATTCGCATAGAGGCCGAAGCGTTTGCGGACGGCTCCGCCGGGTGCGATTCGATGTTCGGGCGGGTAGGCGGCATTGTCGTGCGGGCCGAGAATCCAGGCATCGAGTTCGTCGAGGGCGGCGAGGGTCTGTTCCGGCAGCGGATTGCCGAATTCTGCGATGGCGTGCTGCCCCATCGGCAACCGAATCCAGTCGACCGAGACCGCGCCGACCGCGGCGAGTGCTTCGTCGACCACCGCGCGGGTGGCGCGGACCACCTCGGGGCCGATGCCGTCACCTTCGATGAGGCCGAGTCGCATGGCCGACGTATCACGGTTCACCTGGCCATCCTCCCGCGACGCAAGTTGTTCGCCGACAACCGGGCCGCGTGTTCGCCGCCCATCGAGCCGCGCGGGCGGCTAACCTCTCGTGAACTATGGTGCAGTCGGTCGAATTGTTATTGGACGATGTGGCCGATGCGGAGATCCGGCGGCAGTGGCAGTTGCTCGCCGATGCCGGCATTCCGAGTTTGGCTGGGAAGAGTGCCGAAACCAACCGGCCACATATCACCGTCGCGGTGGCCAGGCAGATCTGGCCGCGCATCGATCACGCACTGGACCAGCTGCCTTTCCGACCGATTCCGATACGACTCGGCGGCGTGCTGGTCTTCGGTGCGCGCAATCCGATCCTGGTCCGGCTGGTAGTCCCCTCGGAACAGCTGCTCGCACTGCAACGTCGGATTCTCGCAGTCGTATCGCCGTGTCCCGGCATACCGTCCAATGTGCAACCCGACGAATGGACGCCGCATATCACGCTGGCCAGACGGGTGCCGACACAGCATTTGGGCGAAGCCGTACACGCCATCGCAAGGGACCGTGATTTCCCGGCGACCGTGGTGGGTATCCGCCGTTGGGACGGCGATCAACGGCGCGAGTGGCCGGTCGCCCGAGGAAGATAGCGGCACCGCCGGAAGATATATACCGCGCCGGACGTTATAGCTGGCGACTACGACACGAGAGGACGTCATGGCCACCCAGACGCTGAACCAACAGAATTTCGATGAGATCGTCACCGGAAACGACGTGGTACTCGTCGATTTCTGGGCCGACTGGTGCGGTCCGTGCAAGAGCTTCGCACCCACCTTCGAGGCTTCCTCGGACAAGCATCCCGATGTCGTGCACGGCAAGGTCGACACCGAGTCCGAACAGGGCCTGGCATCCGCCGCCAACATCCGCTCGATTCCGACCATCATGGCGTTCCGCGAGGGCGTGCTGGTCTTCGCGCAGCCGGGCGCCCTGCCGCCAGCCGCGCTGGAGGATCTGGTCACCCAAGTGAAGGCGCTGGATATGGACGAGGTGCGCAAGCAACTCGCCGAGCAGCAGGCCGGTCAGTAAGCTCCGGCGCGCGCAACTACGCCAACGGGCCGTTCACATTCCATGGAATGTGAACGGCCCGTAGCGTTTTCGTGCGCTCAGGCGCCCAGCTTGTTGACGCCCGCGATCATGGCGCGGACCGTCGATTCGGCGCCGTCGTCGGCCAGGGCCGCGCCCCAGCCGCGCCTGCCATTGCATTCGCACTGCACGAACGTCGCCGTGCCCGCAGCGGTGCGGCGCTGGTGGAATTGCAGGATTTCGACCGGATAGCCCTCGTCGTAGAGGGCCGAGGTCATCGCGGCGACCGGGCTGCCGGTGGCGATCACCGTGCGCAGGTGGTCGACGAATTCGAGGGTGGCCGTGAACTCCGCGCTCCGATTGCCCGCAGGCGACCAGTCGCCGACCCGAATCGGGCCGGAGTGCTCGCAATAGCGGTGGTGGAATTGCGCGGGTGTCAGATCGGCGCATTCGGCGCGCAGCGCCTTGGGGGCGGCGGCGATGAACATGTTGGAGTCAAGAGTCAGGATGGTCATTGTGCGGAGGTCTTCCCGAGGATTGTCTTCTCAATTGACAGAGGGGACCAGCAGTAAGTAGTCAGTAGCCCGCAGCGAGGGGGCCGGTCCGGATCAGACCCCGCTACGGCGGGTTACTACGAGAAGTCGCCGGGTTGCCACCATCGCGGTAAGCAGAATTAGCACTGCGCTGTCGCGGTCTGCGACATGGAGCGCGGCGCTGTGGCGGTCGGCGGGATTCGGCACGCGGACCAGAATAGGTCGATCTCGAGGCAATAGCAACCACATTTGTCGCCCGTCGTGCCTACTCGCGAGTACTATCCGCGCAGCTCAGGGGGCATAGCGCTGCGGACGGATGGCAAGCTGCCGTCGCGGCGGTACTTTCGGTCACATGGGTGCCCTTGTCGCCATGACCATTCCCGGGTTGGCCATCCTGCTGATCGGACTCGCATTCGTCGAGGTGCTGTGGAATCGGCTCACCGGCAGTCGGATACTGCCGTGGTTCAAACACCGCAAGCACACGCCGGTCGCCGCGACCGGATTCGAACAGGTCGCCGCGGCCTTTCAAGGTTCGAAGCATTACGAGTTCGAACAGCGGCAGACGGCACTGATGCATAAAGAAGATAAGTCCGATGGAGCGCCGCCACGCGATGAGATCGATCTGCGAACGGGATCGGCAAAGCTGGTGCGGCGCGATCAGTGATCATTTCGAACCTGAACGATGCTGGCCGCCGGGCACTGAATTGCGGTGCGGCACACCGGAAATCCGGTGTGCCGCGACCCTCGCTCAGTGCGCGGCGGAGTCCCAGCTGCGCCCGGTGCCGACGGAGACGTCCAACGGCACCGACAGCGTGATCGCCGAGGACATCTGTTCGCGGGCGAGTGCGTCGAGGGTGTCCTTCTCCCCCTCGGCGACCTCGAAGACCAGTTCGTCGTGGATCTGCAGCAGCATGCGCGAGTGCAGGCCCGCCTCCTTGATCGCCTTGTGCACGTTGATCATCGCGACCTTGATGATGTCGGCGGCCGTGCCCTGGATGGGCGCGTTGAGGGCCATGCGTTCGGCGCCCTCGCGGCGCTGGCGGTTGCTGGAGTCCAGATCGGGCAGGTAGCGGCGGCGACCGAAGAGGGTTTCGGTGTAGCCGACCTTGCGTGCCTGTTCAACGACCTCGTAGAGATAGTCGCGAATGCCGCCGAAGCGGTCGAAGTAGACCTCCATCTGCTCCTTGGCCTCCTGCGTGCTGATCTTCAGCTGCGCCGAAAGGCCATAGGAGCTCAGGCCGTACGCGAGACCGTAGGACATCGCCTTGATCCGGCGGCGCATTTCGGGCGTCACCTCCGACAGCGGGATATCGAAGGCCTTGGAGGCGACGAAGGTGTGCAGATCCTCGCCGGAGTTGAAGGCCTCGATCAGGCCCTCGTCACCGGAAAGGTGGGCCATGATGCGCATTTCGATCTGGCTGTAATCCGCGGTCATCAGCGACTGGTAGCCCGGGCCGACCACGAATGTGTCGCGGATCTGGCGGCCGGTATCGGTGCGGATCGGGATGTTCTGCAGATTCGGCTCGGTCGAGGACAGCCGGCCGGTGGCGGCGATGGTCTGGTTGAACGTGGTGTGGATGCGGCCGTCGTCGGCGACGGATTTGAGCAGACCGTCCACGGTGACCTTGAGCCGGGTGGCGTCGCGGTGCTCGAGCAGATGCCGCAGGAACGGATGCTCGGTCTTCTCGAACAGCGATTCCAGCGCATCGGCGTCGGTGGTGTAGCCGGTCTTGGTGCGCTTGGTCTTCGGCATATCGAGTTCGTCGAAGAGCACCACCTGCAGCTGCTTGGGGGAGCCGAGGTTGATCTGCTTGCCGATCACGCCATAGGCGGCGGTGGCCGCATCGGTGACCTTATCGGCGAATTGGCGCTGCAGGTTCTCGAGCTGCTCGATATCGACCGCGATGCCGGCGTTCTCCAGTTCGGCGAGAACACTGAGCAGCGGCAGTTCCATATCGTCGAGCAGTGCGCTGGATTCGATCTGGCGCAGTTCGCCGTCGAGTGCCTCGGCCAGGTCGAGAACCGCCCTCGCGCGCAGCATTTCGGTCTGCGCCAGCTCGGCGTCCACGGTATCGGCGTCGTCGAGCAGGGACAGCTGCGGGGTTTCGTCGGTTTCGGCGCGCAGTTCGCGGTGCAGGTAACGCAGCGAGAGATCGTCGAGGTTGAAGCTGCGCTGGCCGGGGCGGACCAGGTAGGCGGCCAGGGCGGTATCGCTGGTGAGACCAGCCAGGGTCCAGCCGCGACCTCGCAGCGCGTGCATGGCGGCCTTGGCCTCGTGCAGGGCCTTCGGCACGGCCGGATCGGCCAGCCAAGCGCCGAGTGCGGCTTCGTCTTCCGGGGTCAGCACGGCGACATCGATGTAGCCGCTCTCGCCGTCCGCGGCGGCGATGGCGAGCGCGCGTGTGTCCCCATTGCCGGGCGCACTGGTGCCGACCACCGAAATACCGTGTCGGACACCAACTTTCGCATGTTCGGCGAGCCACCCGGTGACCGCGCCGACCTCGAGCGCACCGCCGCTGATCTCGAAGCCGGATTCGGCCTCGGGCTCCGGCGGGGCAAGGGTTTCGAAGAGCCGGTCGCGCAGCACCCGGAACTCCAGGTCGTCGAAGAGCTGGTGGATCTTGTTGCGATCCCACGGCTGCTGGGCCAGCTGATCGGGGGTATAGGGCAGCGGAACGTCGCGGACCATCTCGGTGAGCTGACGGTTGAGCACGACACTGCTGAGGTTGGCGCGCAGTGCGTCGCCGACCTTGCCCTTTACCTCGTCCACCTTGTCGACGAGGGTGGTCAGATCGCCGTATTCGCGAATCCACTTGGCGGCGGTCTTCTCCCCGACGCCCGGAATGCCGGGCAGGTTATCGCTCGGGTCGCCGCGCAGGGCCGCGTAATCCGGGTACTGGGCCGGGGTGAGCTGATATTTGGCCATCACCTCATCCGGAGTGAACCGGGTGAGATCGGAGACGCCCTTGCGCGGGTAGAGCAGTGTGACCTCATCGCTGACCAACTGGATGGCATCACGGTCGCCGGAGACGATCAGAACGCGGAAACCCTCGCCCACGGCCTGCGTCGCGATGGTGGCGATCAGGTCGTCGGCCTCGAAACCGTCGATCGCCATCACCGGGATGCCCATGGCGCCGAGCACATCCTTGGTGAGTTCGACCTGGCCGCGGAACTCATCGGGCGTGGCATTGCGCCCCGCCTTGTACTCCGGATACGCCTCGGTACGGAAGGTCTTGCGGCTGACGTCGAAAGCGGCCGCGATATGCGTCGGCTTCTCGTCCCGCAACAGATTGATCAGCATCGCGGTGAATCCGTACACCGCATTCGTGGTCTGCCCGGTGACCGTCTTGAAGTTCTCCGCGGGCAGCGCGAAGAACGCGCGATAGGCAACCGAATGCCCGTCCAACAGCAACAACGTAGGCCGCTCACCACCCGCATCACTGGCTGCCATAGGCACGACGCTGGAACGCTGATCAGTAGTCGCTGGGGTCACGTGCAAGAGTCTAGGGAGCCCCACCGACAATCCACAGCCGCGGCACCCCCTTGTTATGCGAGTCCAGCGAGCCGTCCGATTTCCGCCGGAAACGGTACGCCGCGGCGACCATGATTTCCCGGTGACCACAACCCGCGCAGCACTGCAGAACTTCTTCGCCGCCGAAGCCGCCTACATCACCGACGGCGCGAATTTCGATGCGATGGCCGCCTGCTTGGCTCCCGATGTCGTCATGTACCAGGCCGAGCACCTCCCCTACGGCGGCGAATGGCACGGCCCCGACGGCATCGAGAAATTCATGGCGGCAATGAGCCGGACCTGGGCATCGTTGGAGTTCATCGAGCAGCGGTTCGTGGTGGACGGCGAGACGGTGGTCATCTACAACCGCGGCCGCATGCTGGCCCGCGCCACCGACCGGATGCTGGAGACCTCGGTGATGCAGCTGATGACCTTCCGCGACGGGCTGATCGCCGAGATCCGGCCGTTCTATCTGGACACGGCGGCCGTCGTCGAGGTGCTGACCGAAGCGCACCGCTGATAGATGCACGCACTCATTCCACGTGTGCCGGGGAGCTGTACCAGGTATTGCACTCCCAGGTGTCGCCCTTGTCGGAGCCCCATTTCCACCAGCCCCACACGTTTTCTTCGGTGCCCTGCATGCGTGGATCGCGGGTGACATGGCCGCTCTGGACGGTGTGGGAGGCTTCGGTCCAGGTTTGTTCATCGATATCGGCACGGCCGAAGTTGGTGCCGAGGAACATGCCGGAGAAGCAACGGGCCTGCAGTTCCATGCGGCGGCTCTGCTCGCGACCGGCGATGGTTTCCTTGCCGACGGTCGCACGTTTTTCGTTGTAGGCCTGCATGACGCCGATCAGGTTCTGCACGTGGTGGCCGTATTCGGTACTGAGGACGGCCAATTGGGCGCCGCGGCGCGATCCGCTGGACAGCGGCCGCATAGCGTCGTACGGCAGGACCAGGGTTTCGTCGAGGGCGCAGTAGAACGTTGTCGGGCCGTTGCGCAGTCGCTGCACGCATTGGCTTGCCACATCACGGGATTCGGTGGGGGCGAGTAGCCGCGGCGGATGGAACGGCAGTCCGGCGCCGCGCAGTGTCGGTTCCCATGACGCGTCCAGGCAGGCGATCGCGGACCGGTAGAAGGCCCGCGCCGTCTCCGGATCGTCGTGCCAGGCGGGCAGTTTGCAATCGACCCTGCCGAGTCCGACGTGCTGGGCGAAGAGCGGATGATCGGCCAGCGCCTGCACCGCCCGACTCGACGCGACCGGCATCCCGGCCGGCGATAACCCGGCCAACGGCGCGAAGGCGACCGGGGGCGCGGCATCGCCGATCGGATTCGCCGAGTCGGGCAGGGCGCCCGCGAATCCCGGTGTCGTCGAATCGGAAATTGTACGCGCGGCGTGCATTTCACCCGCGTCGGTGGAGCGTCCGGTCACGAGCAGACCCGTCGCGGTGAGCGCACCGATCACACCGAGCACCGCCCAGATCAGCACGATGCGTTTGCCGCGCAGCGGACCGAGCCGAGAGCTGAACGTGCCGTTCATGACCTACCTAGAGAGCTCGATCACCGCACATTCATTGGAACCCCGCCCACATCGGTCCGCAACTCGGGGAGCCGCTCAGCGGGTCACAGTGTGGCCACAAGTTCGCGCAGCACCGGCAGGCTGACCGAGCCGGAGCCGAGCACCACATCGTGGAATGCCTTGATGTCGAAGGCGGCACCGAGCCGCTCGGCCGCCCGCCGGCGTTGCCGACGAATCTCGAGCTGACCGACCTTATAGGCCACGGCCTGACCGGGGATCGCGATATAGCGGTCGATCTCGACCTCGATTTCGGTCAGCCCTACCGGTGCGTTGGCCACCATGAAGTCGATGGCCTGCTGACGACTCCAGCCCTTGGCGTGGATTCCGGTATCGACGACGAGTCGGCACGAGCGCCACGAATCGGCGGCAAGCATGCCGACGCGCGCCAAATCGTCGTCGTACAAACCCATTTCGTCGGCAAGACGTTCGGTGTAGAGCGCCCAGCCCTCGACGAAGGCGGTATTCGCGAAGGACTGCCGTTGGAATCGCGGCAGCTGATCGAGTTCATTGGCGATGGTGAGTTGCAGGTGATGCCCCGGAATCGCCTCGTGATAGGCAACCGCCGCCGTCTCGTAGCGGCTGCGGCCGGTGGGTTCGTGCTGGTTCACGAAGTAGGTGCCGGGCCTGGATCCGTCCGCGGCGGGCGGAAAGTAGTACGCCGCAGGCGCATCCGCGGCCAGGAATTCCGGCACCGGGACGATATCGCAGGATTCCTTGGGCAGGCGGCCGAACCAGTTGCCCATCTCCGCGGCCGCCGCGCCGAGCGCACGCTGCGCATCGGCCATGATCTCCTCGCCACTGATGTAACGCAGTTCGGTATCCCGGCGCAGGCGGGTGAAGATTTCGGCGGTATCGGCAGTACCGAACAGCCGGGTCCCGACCGCGGCGTACTCCGCACGCAGCAGCGCCAATTCGGAGAGACCGAGTTCGTGGATCTCGTCCGCACCGAGATCGGGCAGGGTGGTGTGGCGGCGCAGCTGCCGCCGGTAGATGTCCTCGCCGTCGGCACCGAGCCAGCACAGGCCGCATTTGTCATCGGGACGGGCGGCGGGCCGCAATTCATCGGCCAGTACGTCTCGATAGCGTTGGAAGGCCGGGCGAATCATCTCGCGGGCGACCTCGGTGAGGTCGGCACGCCAGGCGGCTTCCCCGGCCCAGTCCGCCGGTCCGGCGAAGGTGGTGAACGGATCGGTGGCGATATCGGAGGCCAGATAGCCATCCAGCTGGTTGAGCGAGCGTTCGATGGTTATGCGGGCCGGCGTGCGGCCCGCGGCCAGGCCGTTGCGGAACTGCTGGACCGCCTGGTCGAATAGCGTGCCGAACTGGCGATACCGCCGGACCAGGGCGTGCGCGTGTTCGGGCTGCGGCGCCTTGGTCTGGGTGGCCATCATGAGCATGCCCGCGTGCACACCGTCCATCTGGTCCGATGCCAGTTCGGTCGGCCGCCACGCCAGATTGTCGATGGCCGTATCCAGTTCGGTGCGCAGCAGACCGCGGGTGACCCGGTCGGTTCCGTCGAGCTTTTCGGCGTCGAGACCGACGACCTGATCGCGCAACTCGCGCAAGGTCGCGAGCAGTCGCTGTTCGGCCTCGGGCGAGCAATCCTCGACGCGGTCGTCGAAGCGGTGGTCGCCCAGCAGGGTGGCCGTGCTCGGTGCCGCCGCCAGCACGCTGTCCCAGTAGCGGTCGGCCAGATTCGTCAGTTCGTCATGCCCGTCCACAGCGCCATTCCTCCAGTAGTGGTCGTTGGGCGCGCCAGCGCCCAACACTGGCCAGCGTCTGATGTGCATGGCGAAGACCGAGCGCCAGCTCGGCCTTCGCCGGGCACATCCCCCAATCTTGCCTCGAGGCGGCCGCGGACGGTCCGACTTCTAGCCCACGCCCAGGTAGGCCGACTTCACCGCGGGATCGGTGAGCAGATCCCCGCCGATACCGCTCTTGGTGACCTCACCGGTCTCCAGGATGTAGGCGCGATCGCTACGAGTGAGCGCCTGCTGGGCATTCTGCTCGACCAACAGCACCGTGGTGCCCTGCTGGTTGATCTCGCTGATGATCCGGAAGATCTGCTGAATCACCATGGGCGCCAAGCCCATCGACGGTTCATCGAGCAGCAGCAGGCGCGGGCGGGCCATGAGCGAGCGGCCGATGGCCAGCATCTGCTGCTCACCGCCGGAGAGCGTGCCACCGACCTGCTTGCGTCGCTCGGACAGCCGCGGGAACAGCTCGAAAACCCACTCCAGCGTCTGGCCGTACTCCGCCTTCTGCTTGAAAGCCCTTCCGTAGCAACCCATATCGAGGTTTTCCTGGACCGTCATACCGGGGAAGACACCCCGCCCCTCAGGCGCCTGGATCAACCCGTGCGTCACCCGCTCGTGCGCCTTCATGTGGGTGATGTCACGACCCTCGAACCTGATCTTGCCGCGGGTCAGCGGCAGCAACCCGGACAGCGCACGCATGGTGGTGGTCTTCCCCGCGCCGTTGGCGCCGAGCAGAGTCACCAGCTCACCCTCGGCGACGCGAAGCGAAACCCCGTGCAGCGCTTGAATTCTGCCGTAGTTGACGACCATATCGTCGACCTCGAGCAGCGGCGGCGCCTCGCTGAAGACGCGCGGCTCCGCTTTGCGATGCTCGCCACCGGCCGGAGCCGGTTCGTCGACGGGCTGTTCCGGCTCGATCACTTCGGTCACGGCGGTGGTCTTTTCGGCCGCCGCGGCCTCGGCATCCGGCACACCCAGATACGCCGCGATCACATCCGGGTTGTCGCGAATCTCCGCGGGCAGCCCATCGGCGATCTTGCGACCGAACTCCAGCACCACGATCCGGTCCGTGACACCCATGACCAGGCGCATATCGTGCTCGATCAACAGCACGGTGAACCCGTCGTCGCGAATCTTGCGGATCAGATCCATCAGCGCCGATTTCTCGCTCGGATTGAACCCGGCGGCGGGTTCGTCCAGGCAGAGCAGTTTCGGCTCGGTGGCCAGCGCGCGGGCAATCTCCAATCGGCGCTGATCGCCGTAGGAGAGATTGCGCGCCTTCTCCACCGCACGCGGTGCGATACCGACGAATTCGAGCAGGGCCATGCCGCGCTCGATCGCGTCCTTCTCCTCGCTGCGGTGCCGCGGAGTGCGGAAGATCGCGCCGGGCACCGAGGTCTTATGCCTGGCGTCGGTGCCGACCACCACATTCTCCAGCGCGGTCATCTCGCTGAAGAGCCGCACATTCTGGAAGGTGCGAGCGATACCGAGTCGGGTGATCTCATTGCGCTTGGTCTTCGTCAGCGGTTTGCCGTCGAAATACACCAGACCCGAGGCCGGTTTGTAGACACCGGTAATGGCGTTGAAGCAGGTGGTCTTGCCCGCGCCATTGGGTCCGATCAGTCCGAGGATTTCACCGCGGCGGATCTCGAAGCTGACCTTGTCCAATGCGGTCAGACCGCCGAACTGCACCGTGAGCCCATCGGTGCGGAGCAGCGGCGCACCCACCGCGGTCTCGATGTCGCGGTGCGGCGCGACCACATCCGCGACCACCTCGGCATCGGCGAGCACCGGGATTACGGCGGTGACATCGACCTCGCCCGCGCTCTCGACCTCGGGCGGGGCCACGTAACCGGCCGCCATATCCTCGTTGTCGAACAGGGCGTCACCCGCGCCTGGCCCGGTCATCGTCCCGCTCCGATCAATTCACGCTCACCCGGTTTGCGCACAGCCTGATACACCTGCCTACCGAAGGTAAGCAGCTTCTGCCGCACCGGGAACAGACCCTGTGGTCGCAGAATCATCATGACCACCAAGGTAATTCCGAAGTACATGTACTTGAGGTCACCGAGGGACTGGGCACCACCGACGCGGAACAGCAGCACACTGCCGAGCAGCAGTGCGCCCAAGACGCCGGTGACCACCATGCCGAAGATGCAGCCGCGCCGCGGCCATGCACTCAGACTGTCGCCCCTGTACTTCCACACGAGGATCAACCCGACGAAGACCAGCACGTCGATCGCCAACAGGATGTACCCGGTGGACTCGTTGCTCACCAATTTCACCGACTGCAGCCGCGCGGGCAGATAGGCGATGATGAACGCGCCGAAGATGACTCCGAGCTTATTGCCCTGACCACCGATGACGACCGCGCACAGGAACAGCATCGAATTGATGATGTTGAACCCGGTCGGATTGATGAACTGCACCTGACCGGCGTAGATCGCACCGGACATGCCGCCGACGGCAGCGCCGATCAGGAAGGCCCACAGCTTGAATTTGAAGGTCGGCACGCCCATGATCTCGGCGGCGTCCTCGTCCTCGCGGATGGCCACCCAGGCGCGGCCGACCCGGCTGCGTTCCAGATTGCCGACGATCAGCAGCACGATGATCACCAGCACCATCGCGAACCAATACCACCAGGTGCCGTAACTGGCCCGGTCGAGCAGATTCGCGCTATCGGCATTGCCGCTGTTACCGCCGGAAAACACACCCTCCGGCTTGCTGTCGGATTCGCCGACATGCGGGAAGGCGACACCGGACAAACCCAGGCTGCCATTGGTGATATCGGAGAGATTGTCGGCGAGCAGCCGCACGATCTCACCGAAGCCGAGGGTCACGATTGCCAGATAGTCACCGCGCAGCCGCAGCGTCGGGGTGCCGAGGATGATCCCGGAGATGGCCGTCACCGCGACCGCGATCGGCAGACAGGCCATCCAGGCCCAGGTCGGATTCAGCCAGCCGCCGTCGGTCTGATTCCACGGACTGTTGGGGCTGGTGAGCAGGCCGACCGTGTACGCACCGATGGCGTAGAAGCCGACGTAGCCGAGGTCGAGCAGCCCTGCCTGTCCGACAACGACATTCAGGCCGATGGCGATCAGCGCGTACATCGCAACCTGCGCCATGACCAGACCGAAGTTGTAGCCGGGGGTATCCAGCAGTGGCGGCGGGAACAGCGGAAGCAGTGCGAGCAGAATGAGGATCGGCACGCCGACACCCCATTGCGCGGGGCGGCTCAGGCCGTCCCACCAGGTCCGAATCGCGTCTCCGACACCATGTTTGGGCGAGGCCGCGTTGGTCGTCTCGGGTACGGAGTCCGGGGTTTTGGTCGAGTCGGTCATGCGCGGGCCCTCCCGAGACTCTCACCGAGGATGCCGGTCGGGCGCACCATCAGCACCAGCACCAGCACGACGAACGCGACGACATCGCGCCACTCCGAACCGAGCAGCGACTGGCCGTACTGTTCCACCACACCGAGCAGGATGCCGCCGAGCAGTGCGCCGCGCAGATTGCCGATGCCGCCGAGCACCGCGGCGCTGAATGCCTTGATGCCCAGGATGAATCCGCCGGAGTAGATGATGCCCTGCGGGATCTTGATCGCGTACAGCAGCGCGGCCGCACCGGCGAGTACACCGCCGATGAAGAAGGTCAACATGATGACCCGCTCCCGCGAGACGCCCATCAGCGTCGCGGTATCGGGATCCTGGGCGACGGCGCGGATGCCGCGCCCGAATTTGGTCCGGTTGATCAGCACCTCGGTGACGATCGCCAGCGCGATCGCCGCGAGCACGATCAGAAGTTTGATGTTGTCGACCTCGGCGCCGAAGAAGCTGAACTGCACGCTCGGCTCGACCAGTTTGATCGGCTGCTGCGCATTGGTGCCGCCGAGTTTGGGATTGATCTTCGGCAGGATGAAATGCACGAATTCCTGGATCACGAACGACATACCGATCGCTGTGATGAGGAAGCTGAGCGGTTTGGCCCCGCGTTTGCGCAATGGCCGATAGGCCACACGCTCCAATCCGACTGCGGCGCCACCGGATACCAGCATGCCGATGATCATCGCCAACGCGAGATAGGTGACCGTCAGGATGATGCCCTGGGTGTACACATCGGGATTCGCCACGAATCCGAACAGCATGAGCCCGACCAATTGACCGAACATGCCGAGCATGAATATTTCCGAATGGGCGAAATTGATCAGCCGCAATACGCCGTAGACCAGGGTATAGCCCACGGCGACCAAGGCATAGATTGAGCCGTAGGTCACCCCGTCGACGGTCAGTCGCCAGAAGTTATCGATCACTCCGTGGTAGTTGAAGTCGATCGAACCGCCGGCGAGTTGTACTACGCCGGCCAATGCCGTTGATGTCATTCGTCTTTTGCCCTCATTCATTCGCCCACCCGACACGGCGGCACGTACGGGGATTCCACGAACCCCTGTACGTGCCGCCGTGCGGATTGTCTAGGGCTACTTGACCTCGTAGATCCAGATCAGTGCGTTGGACAGTTCACCGGTCGCGTTCCACTTGTACTGACGCGCAAGGCCGGGGCCGTCGTAGGACCGCACGTACTCCAGCAGGTCGGGACGGGTCAGCTTGCCGCCATCGATGCCCTTGGCCAAGATCGTGGTCAGATCGTAACCCTCGACCGAGTAGACACCGGGCTCCGCGCCGTTGAGGGCCTGGTAGTCCGCCGTGAACTTATCCGGCGCCGGACCACACGGGCAGGACAGCACCGCGCCCTTGGCCGAGCTGCCGGCCTGGGCGACGAACTGCGGATCGTTGGTGCCGTCGGCGGAGACGAAGACCGCCTTGACGCCACCGGACTTCAGCTGCTGGGCCAGCGGGGCGCCCTCGGAGTAGTAGCCGGAGTAGAAGACGGCGTCCGGCGCGGCACTCGCGATCTTGGTGACCGTGGCGGAGAAGTCCTTGTCGCCCTTCTTGATGCTGGCGTTGCAGGACGCGTCGTTGGCGGAGCCGAGGCCCTCGATGATCGTCTTGGCCAGACCGGTGCCGTAATCGGTGTTGTCCTGGATGACGCAGACCTTCTTGTAGCCCGCGGTGTTGACCAGGTACTTGCCGACCGACGGGCCCTGCACGCCGTCATTGGCCAGACCGCGGAAGAAGCTGGTCCAGCCGTTCTGGGTCAGCGTCTCATTGGTGGCGGAGGCGGTCGTCGAGACCAGGCCGGCGTCGCTGAGAATCTTGCCGGTCGCCTTGGTCTCACCGGAGAACGCCGGACCGACCAGGCCGATGATCGACTTGTCGTTGACGATCTGCGGGATGACCTGGGTGGCCTTCTGCGGGTCGCCCTCGGTGTCGAACTGCTTGAGCTCGATCTTGCAGCCCGGGTTGGCCTTGTTGTGCTTGTCCAGCGCGAGCTTCACACCGTCGACGATATTGATGCCGAGCGCCGCGTCCGGACCGGTGAGCGCGCCCGCCATGGCGATCGCGGTGCCCGCAGGGCAGGTGGCCTTACCGTCGCCCGCCGGGTCGGCAGCCGAAGCGCTGTCCGACTTCGGCACCTGCTTGCCGTTGGCGTCGATCTGCATGACCGGCTGGATCTTCAGACCGCCCGCGCCATTGGTGCCGGAGGTGCCCGAGCCACCGTCGGTCGATTTATCGCTACACCCCGTCAGCACGAGCGCGGCGGCGGCACCGATGGCCAATGCACCCCGCATCGAACGACTGCGCCATGTCGAACTAAGCACGTTTCACCTCTACGTCCTGTGCTCCCCCGGGCTCTCCTCCGAGGAGGCCGACCACGTCAGCCCGGTCAGAACATAGCGTTGGTACGTTAGCGGCGCATCACATTCGGATCATCCGATCGACATCGTTTCGAATTTTTCATCGCGATCGGGTTTCCGGAAAGTAAAATTTCCGGCCTTGAACGGCCGGGGCGCAAGGATGGGCCTACTTCGGGGCCAGATTTTCCAGGACCACCTCGGCTACCGCCTTCATGGTAGTGCGGCGGTCCATCGCCGTTCGTTGAATCCACTTGAATGCCTGCGGCTCAGACAATCCCTGGGTCTGCATGAGCACGCCCTTGGCCCGCTCGACCAGCTTGCGCGTCTCGAGGCGGTCGGCCAAATTGGCGACCTCGCTCTCCAGCGCGGTGATCTCGTGGAAGCGGCTGGCAGCCAATTCGATGGCGGGCACCAGATCCGACTTCGTGAACGGCTTGACCAGATACGCCATCGCACCGGCGTCGCGCGCCCGCTCGACCAGATCGCGCTGACTGAATGCGGTCAAAATCACAACCGGCGCAACGCGTTTCGACGCGATCTCGGCCGCGGCATCGATACCGTCGCGGCGCGGCATCTTCACATCCATGATGACCAGATCCGGCCGATGCTCCACCGCCAGATCCACTGCCTGCTGGCCGTCGCCCGCCTCACCGACAACCTGATAGCCCTCTTCGGTCAGCATCTCCACCAGATCCATGCGGATGAGCGCTTCGTCTTCCGCGACGACGACCCGCTTCGCCCCGGCGTCCCGCTTCGTGCCGGCGCCCCCTGCTGTGTTGCTCATAGGTAGACCCCTCTGGTTCCGATGCCGTGTCCCCGACACGCGAATGAGTGGCCCTGGTCCGGGCACCGGTCCATCGCCCACTGTCGCCGTCGAGTGATGTAAAGAGTACCTTTCAGTTCCGCATACAACCCATATACCCTGCGCAAACCGGGCGTCGATCACTTCTGACCCAGCCCATTCGTGGTTTTCGACAGTGACCCGCTATGCTTTCCCACCGGTGCGCCGATTTGGCGGAACTGGCAGACGCGACGGTCTCAAAAACCGTTGTCCGAAAGGACGTGTGGGTTCGAGTCCCACAATCGGCACCAGGTAGAGCCCCTGTATTGGGGCTCTCTCCCATTTCAGGCATCACGCAGTCCGCAATTGGTCCGCAGCAGTCCGAGCACCGGCGTCCATCCCATCGGCCACCGCGTCCAGATCATCCGGGAACAGGTGCCCATAGAGATCGAGGGTCAGCGTCGCCGTTTTGTGGCCGAGCATCTTCTGAACGACCTTGATATTTGCTCCGGCGCTGATCGCCAACGACGCGGCAGTATGGCGAAGGCTATGCGGCACAACACCTTTCAATCCAACATCCGCCGCCGCCTGGTTGAACACCCACCTGAACTCGGTCGAGGTGAGATAGCCGCCCCTGTGGCTGGGGAAGACCAGCGCATCCGGCCTACGTCCCCCCAGCAGTGCCGAGAACTCCTTGGCGAGGATTCTGGGCACCGGAACCGACCGAGTCGTGTGATTCTTCGTGTCCGACTCCACCACGCCTTGACCGGTCACCCCAGTTGCCGAACGCGTCACCCGGATACGCCGGTTCTCGATGTCAACATTCGATGTCCGAAGAGCGATCGCCTCGCCGAAGCGGATACCGGTGTAGGCCAGGGTGAACACCAGCGTCCGGAATCGGCCGGCCGCCATTGCGAGCTTCATCACTTCCAAATGCGTGAGGTAGTTCCGCTCCCCCGCGATCATCGTCGGCAAGTCGATATCCTCGGCCGGATTCACCGCCAGCCGCTTCGCTTTGATGGCGTACCGTTGTACCTGGCTAAGCACCTGGTACGACTGGATCACTCGCGAGGCGGACAAGCCACGACCTTCGAATCTGGAACTACCGGACTGCGACAGGTTCACCACCCACTCTTGGATGTCCTCGAACTCGATATCCCGTATCGGCACCTCTCCCCACCGTGGCAGCACGATCGTGTCCAGCAGCGACCGATATCCGGCCACGGTCTTCGGCTTGCGGAATTTCTTGGAGGTGAACCACTTCTCAGCGACCACCGAGAACAGCACACCACTGCGATCCGGATCGACCCAAGTCCCGGTGACAATCTTTGTCGTCACGTCGCTATCAAGGAACTTCTGAGCCTGAATCTTGGTGTCGAAGGCCCGCGAGCGTTCCACCCCGTTCGGATCGACGTACCGGGCACGCCACCGCTTCCCCTTGCCGAACCGCTCTTCCGACTTCTCCTTCTTCGTCGACTTCTTGCCGGTGACCGGATCGACCACGACCACAGTCGGATACCACCGGTCCTCGATACCTGAGCGAGGATTACGCCGAGTCACCATCAGGCGGCCTCACCGGTTCCGGTCAGCTTCTCCTGCTCTGCGATCCACGCCAACACCACGGACTTGCGCCACACACGCCGACGCGGACCGAGCTTGAAACTCGCTGGCCCCGAACCGACATGCGCCCACCACCTCCAAGTGGCTTCCGGAATGCCGGTCAGCGCCTCGCAGTCCTTCGCCCGCAGGTAGGTTTCTTCCTCGCTCACGGTAATTTCCCTCCCGAGTTCCTATGCCGCTGTCTGGATTGCCGAAAGTTCTTGCGCCCCTGGAGCATCCGTTATCAGGGCTTTCGCGGCGAGGTATTCGTTCTGCCAGATCGAGCGTTGCGCGACCGCGGACATGATCAGTTGCTCGCGTCGAGGGACATCTGGATCACTCGGTTCGGTCAGGCGTACTACCCAGCCTTTGGCTTGTTCGGATTTGGCGTGGCCGACTGCGGCGAGCACTTGCCGAACGAATTCGATGCGATCGGCCTTGTGGTCGGGCAGGGTCTTGTTGCTCCATCGCCGGGACACCAGCACCCGGCGGCCACGCAGGCCGAGGGTGTCTCGGCGGTGGGCTTTGCCCTTGCAGCGGCCTGGTTGAGTCTTGGCCGTCGCATTACGTGGGGCGATGCCGTAGCGCAGCCACACCGCGCATGTGGGTGAGCACGGGGTGCGCTGCAGTTCGTGATGCAGGCGTTCGTAGTGGCGCCGGGTGCGTTCGTTCGGAGCTTCCAGTACCTCGCCGATGGACTTGGTGAGGTACTTGGTCAGATAGCCGATCAGCTTGCCCGCATCCTCACCGGCGATGACACTCTTGGCTTTGCCGGGACGTTGGCCACACTTCGACCGCGAGGTCTACACCGACAACCACATGCCGATCTGGGATCACCACGCCAGCGCGTTCGCCGACCCCGATACCGGGCGCCTGCTGCCGAGCTTCGATGACGCACTCGCGTTGATGGATGAGATGGACGACATCCAGCCCGCGCACGTGATCCGCTGGGGTGTTCAAGCCGACACGAAAGACATCGGTGACGACGATGACGGCACCACTCTCGATGCCGACGGTGAACGGGGCCCAGTAGCGCTCGCTAGCGAGTATGCACGACAGGTCCGGATGGAAAGCCGCCTCCGATTCGGGCGATGAGGCTGTAGACATGCCTCCGCAATATCGACCAGCAACCCGCACCGCTTACGACTATTCAGGCCGCCAAGCATCAGTCACCATCGGCCCTGAAGACCCCGTAGGCGGCGCCACCTTGTAACTGGTTTCGATCACGCCGTCTTCTTTCCGACCTCGCACAGTCGGTTGCCACCAATACGTACCGACATGCTTTCCCATCAACGGCGCCTCATCCGTGAATGTCTTGAAGTGCCCACGTACTAGATGCCACGGTGCGGGACCACCAGCAGCTGACCGCACCTCGCCCGACGTCCTCGGCCTACTTATGCCCGGAAGCGTAATGACGTGATGCCGCAATGGCTTCGGGGGTTTGTGTGTCCCCGACCGCTGTTTACGTTGAGAGCGATCTCGGTCGCGAGACTCGCTCACCTCGACGTTCCGGCAATTCATCAGTCCAACCGCGAGCAGTCCCGGTAACACCGTGGCCTGCAACGCTTCTCGATCCTCACTACTGATGTTGCCGGTAGCGTCCATACCCAGACAGCTGCCGTGCTCGTCAACGAAAACCAGCGCCATCGATGGCGCGTAGGCAAGAATGCCCTTCCACACCTCGACGAAGTTTATGCACGTCAACATCTGAACCGTTCCCGGAGGTGCCCACTCGGGCGGTTCCTCGCTCGCGATCCACGCCGCAACGGCCAAACCTGCATTTGGCGCTGGCTCAGCATTGCGCTCCGGCATCGCCCATTCGATCCACATCGAATCGAACGGCAAGCGCAGCGGACCGCAAGTCGTAGCAAGATCCCATCGGGGCCCCACTCGAAACTCGTCCACGGACTCAAACCACAACACGCACTCGTCCGCAACAACACGGACAGATTGCCGCACGATCCCACGCAAAACCGAAGCGGTGATCGGAGTGTCTGTAGGCAACGGCTGCACAACACGGGCAAGTTGCAGTTCGATGTCTCGGCGATTGATCCGATCGAACATCCGCACGCCGGCCCCCCTTTGTCGACAATGTCAGGCTCACAGTAGCCGCCGCCACTGACAACTGCCCACAACGAAGCCGCGACAGCCAACCGACACATGGGCAGGCCCCGGGTCCTTCTCCCTGATGACAGCCTCCTAACAACTGCGCCACACCGCGTCATTAACGGGGTCAGTTATCGCAGTCGCCCCCCCTTTAGCATCAGTACTACCCGACTACCCGTCATCTTGGGAGCGACGGCTGCTTGTCTGGCCGAAGAAGAATCCGAGGATCATAAGGAAAGCGCTGGATATGATCTGTGATATCTCGGTATGCAAGAACATGGCAGCGATCAGTGTTCCGCCGAACACGACCAGCAAGAGACCGCCCAGGAGAACCGCTGCTGGTTCGCGATCCAACATCGACTTCCGCATTCGCCAAAGCTCTTTGCGGTACTCAAGGCGACTCATGGCGGCTTTTCCACCCTCGCCATCTCGCGCCAACTCATCGATCCGCTGCTGCTGCTCATCGAGCTTAGATACGAGTTCTGACAACTTGTCTCGTACCCCAGCATCCTCGACGGTCTCCGCGACCGCTGCTATCTTCTGCATCTGCTCGTGCCGATCGCGCCGTGCCAGTTCCAGATTGATCGCATCTTGGTAATCCCGCACCAAGCCGTGGACTGCGCGGCCATACCGCGATCTGCCGTAACTGAGCAACGGATAGTCGCGCTCAAACTGCTCAGCTGCGGCCATTTGCTGACGTAACTGCGGGGTCGTCAGATTCGGGATGTGACCGTCCAGGTAGCCCACCGTGTCAAGCTTGACAGAGATGTTGTCTAGTCCTGCCGATCTCAGCGCGTCGTTCCAGAAGGTCGATTCTCGTTCCAACTCTTCACGGTTCACCGCACTATGCTCTCAGCCCCCACTGCGCTACGTGCTGGAAGCCGCAGTGTCGACTTAGTCGGCACCCCCGGACGGGTCACGATGACATCGAACCGAACCGAGCAGAGCTGCGCAGACGACCTCCGGGTGACTTCCGAAGTTGTTGCCGAATTTTGTCGGCGTTCACGGAAATCCGCAGGTTGAGCCGGTTTTCGTTCAGGTAATTCCCGGTATGCCGTTCACGTAATTGGGCAGGGTGTCGTTCACGTAATTCCCCACCCTGGTGGGCGTGCTGTGGCTGGTGTGGTCCTCGCAGGAAGTTGGCTGCTCCCATCTGATGAAGGTGATGGGAGCCAGAATTGGCGAGGAGAACGTTCGACGTGGTCGATGTGACCGAGATCTTGATCCACTGGCATGCAGGTCGTTCGCAGAGCCAGATCGCGTCCAGCCTGGGGTTGGACCGCAAGACGGTGAAGAAGTATGTGGACCCAGCGATAGCGGCCGGGCTGACGCCGGGTGGTCCGGTTCGGTCGCCGCAGGAGTGGGGCGAGCTGGTGCGGGAGTGGTTCCCGCACTTGGCCGACACGAGGTTGCGGCAGACGACGTGGCCGCAGATCGAGCAGCACCGCGATTACATCGTGGCGATGCTCAAGGCTGGGGTGAGCAAGCAGACGATCTGGCAGCGGTTGCGCGATGAGCAGGGTTTGACGGCGTCGGTGTCGTCGCTGAAAAGGTATGTGGAAGCGAACCTTCCGGAGGAGGACCAGCGGGCGAAGGTGACGGTGCTGCGCGATGACCCGCCGCCGGGTGAGGAAGCTCAGATCGATTACGGGTATCTGGGTTCGTGGGTCGATCCGGTGGGTGGGCGCAGGCGTCGGATCTGGGCGTTCGTGATGGTGTTGGCGATGTCGCGGATGATGTTCGTGCGTCCGGTGCTGACGATGGACCAGCAGGCCTGGACCCAAGCGCATGTGGAGGCGTTCGCGTTCTTCGGTGGTGTCCCGGCCCGTTTGGTGCCCGACAATCTGCGGACCGGGGTGGCGCGCCCGGATTTGTATGACCCGAAGATCAACCGGTCCTATGCCGAATTGGCGCATCATTACGGCACTTTGGTGGATCCGGCCCGGCGTGGGAAACCAAAGGACAAACCGCGGGTCGAGCGGCCGATGCCCTATATCCGTGACTCGTTCTGGCGTGGCCGGGAATGGACGTCGCTGCAGCAGATGCAGGACGCGGCCCTCGAATGGTGCCGGGAGGTGGCCGGTGCCCGGTCGTGTCGGCCACTGGATGGTGCGTCGCCGATATCGGTGTTCGCGGCGATCGAGGCGGAGGCATTGATTACGTTGCCGGGCAAGGACTTTGTGCTCGCGGACTGGACGACAGGCACTGTCGGGCCGGATATTCATGTCAAGGTCGGCAAAGCCTTGTATTCGGTTCCGTGGCGGCATATCGGCCGCAAGGTGGACGCCCGATCGACGTATTCGATGGTGCAGATCTTCGACAAGGGCGAGCTGATCGCCACACACGTGCGTAAACCGTTCGGCAAGCAGACCGACGTGTCGCACTACCCGCCGGAAAAGATCGCTTTCGCCATGCGGGGACCGACCTGGTGCCGCAACCGCGCCACCGAGATCGGTGGATCGACCGTCGCAGTGATCGCCGAATTGCTGTCGGAGAACGCGCTTTTCCGGTTGCGCGCTGCCCAAGGGGTGCTTGGGCTGGCCGACAAGCACGGCGCTGCCCGGCTCGAGTTGGCCTGCGCCAAGGCGATCACGGTCGGCGACCCGTCCTATCGGACGATCAAGGGCATCCTGGTCGCCGGGCTGGAGGCCGATCCGCCACCACCATCGACCGGTGATGGAGGTGCCGCGGCGTTCCTGCATGGCCCTTCGCGGCTGTTTCGCAACGTCGTGGCCCTGCCCAACCCGAACAGTCCGGCCGCTATCGCCGCCACCGCGAACGCCGACCGGGACGATGACGCCCGTGACGGCGCCGGGGACCGTGACCGCGGCGAGGGGGTGTCGGCATGATCGTCGACGTCGCCCTCGAACAAGCCTTGCGAACGTTGAAGCTGTCGGGGATGTTGCAGACCCTCGAATCCCGTCTCGCCCAGGCCCGCGCCGGGGATCTCGGGCATATCGAGTTCCTGCAGGTCCTCTGTCACGACGAGATCGCCCGACGCGAATCCCAATCGATCGCTCGCCGCATCCGCCGCGCCCAGTTCGAGCAACAACTCACCCTGGAGCAGTTCGACTTCGCTGTCTCCCCGAAACTGCCCGCCGCGCAGATCCGCGACCTCGCCGCACTGCGGTGGCTGCCGGTCGGTGAATCGGTCGTCCTCTACGGACCTGTCGGAGTCGGGAAAACCCATGTGGCACAAGGACTTGGGCATCTGGCGATCCGTCAGGGCGCGGAGGTCCGGTTCATGAAAACCAGCCGCCTCCTCGCCACTCTGGCCGGTGGTCACGCCGACCGCACCTGGGACAAACGGCTGCGCGAGTTCGTCCGGCCCGCAGTGCTCATCCTCGACGACTTCGGCATGCGCGAACTCACCGCCACCCAAGCCGACGACCTCTACGAACTGATCTCCGAACGCGCCGCCGCCGGCGGCTCCATGGTGCTCACATCCAACAGGTCACCGGTCGACTGGTATCCGCTGTTCCCGAATCCCGTTGTCGCTGAGTCCCTCCTGGACAGGCTCATCAACACCAGCCACCAGGTCTTCATGAACGGGCCGTCCTACCGGCCCAACAAACGGCCCCGCACCAAGAACGAGCCGAAGACCCCACAGAAGGAGGCCATCGGGTAGAACATCAACCAGGACCCACCACCTGCCCAATTACATGAACGAACGCGGCGGGAATTACGTGAACGTCGACAAATTTCGCTATACAGGCTCAAGAGCGCCTGCGGCGGCGCAGAGCGCCGCCGCCGCGCTACGACACGCAACGCGCTCCCTGAACGGCGGTCGCACGGCGCGTCGGCACGTCGGCACCGCACTGCGCCATTCTCAGGAATGACGACCCTACAACGCTTCTCGACGCACGACCAGCAGGTCATCGCGGTAGCTGAAGCAATGCCTGTCACCCTTCACGCCGACGCCATCGATCATCGGACCGCAGAAGTAGTGCCCGGTGTAATACTCATCTGGCTCGCCCGGCATCGCTCCATCACGAGGCTGAGGCGCGAGGCTACCGATCTCATCGACTTCGAGCCACAGCTCAGAGTTGTCGGACTTGATGACGTCGCCAATCCGGACATCGGTAACGGCGACTGCTTCAGTACGCATCCGATGAGGCTCTCACAGCCCCTGGCCCCGAACACGACGAAGCCGCGGATCCCGAGGTTGGATCACGCGGGAGTTCCCAGCCACCTCATACTCCGATTGTCTCGCTCCACTCGGCCGAGTCAAGGGAAAGAGCGCCCTTGACACGGCCGAGCTCCGCTGAGGGGCGCAAGTATGAGGAAGCAGGGAGGGGCGTAGGTTCCAGGTGGATAGGCGACATATCCGCCCGATGGCCTTGGGCTTCACCGATCGGGAAATTTCGCCAGTGCAGGCCACCAGGTCGGATGGTCCCTCACGGCTTCGCACAACTTCGGGCATGTAGACCGCATGTCGCGGACATATTCCAGCCAAGATTTGTCTTCAGTTGTTTCGTCGCCACTGGGCAGGCGGTAGACGGATACCAGCAACAATTCGAGAACATCAGCCAGCATCTCGATCATCGTGTCGAGCCGGTCTTTCTGGTCGACAGTCAGTCCTCCCCCGCTGTCGTGTCCATACACACACTTTCTCAGTTCGGGCTTCTCGAGCAGTACCGCTGTAACGCTGTGCAGATGACCGAGCAAAGCGCGAAGCTCCGCCGTCCGAGCCAACTTATTGGCCAGTCGCGTTTGCTCCGCCAAGGAGCGAGTCTGCCTATAGGTAAGTACCAGCGCCACTGCGGCCACACTTAGCGCAACAAGGGCGATAATTGCTGAAGCGACCTGGGCAGCTGTATCCATCGGGGCCTCCCTCCGCAACTTTCAACCAGCACTGCGCAGCTCCTCTTTACGGAGATCTACCGCGCCGTTAGGCCGGGCTGAGAAACTGGCGCACCCTGAGCCTCGACAAGCATCAGCATACGTCGAGCAACCGGATTCAACCCAGCCTCATGCTCATGGCAAACCAGACGTTTACTTGAGCGGCCCTTCCGACACGCCGCCCATCATTACCGTGTCGGTCAGCCACCTGCCGGGTCCACAGTCAGTCCGCAGTGATATGCGACATGACCAACATCTACCAACGATCCCACCGACCGAATCAGCAGGTCAGCCGCTCACCGCTACCGGAGCCAACGATCCCCAACACATGCAAACGTCGAGAGTGACAACCTCAAAAACCGTTGTCCGAAAGGACGTGTGGGTTCGAGTCCCACAATCGGCACCAGCTGGCAGACGGCCCATGCTCTTGGAGAGCATGGGCCGTTCTCACCTGAGGCCCGCTCGGGCGGCGATCGAACTAGGGCGCGGACTGTCTCGTATTTCCGGCGTAGGGTTTGCAATGGGTGGCCCGAGGCGGAGGTGCGTCGATGCGGGTGAACAGGACCACTGTCGATCTGTCCGGATATCCGGATCTGGTCGTCATCTATCTCGGCATGCGGGTACGCAAGCCGCGCGGAATCCTGCGGTTACTCGGTCTGGGCCCGAAACTGTATCGTTCGCACAAGGATCGACCGGACGGGCTGTTGTCGCACGAGGATGTGATCTGGTCGCTGTTTCCGCCGCATTGGGGGGCGCGGCAGTACTGGCGGGATCTGGATTCACTCGAACGGTGGACACGCTCTGCGCCGCACCGGGATTGGTGGCAGAAGTTCCTGCGCGACTCCGGCGGGACCGGATTCTGGCATGAGGCCTACTTCATGCGCGGCGGTATCGATGCGATGTACGACGATACGGGAGCGGCCTCCGGACTCCCGCGTTTCGCACCCGTCGTGGCCTCGCGCGGGCGGATGTTCACGACGCGGCAGCGGGTGTACGGCGAGGCATCCGAGGCGGCACCCGTGGTCACCGAATCCGCTTATTACCGTGGGGAGTCCGAGTAAATCCGATCCCCAACCGTGGCAATACTGTGATGGTTGAAACCGCTCGCGCCGGGTACCTTCAGCAGGACGCCCAGACCTCGACTACCGATCGGCTGCATTGCGGCAACGCGGATCGAGCGTCTATCCGAATACCGGGGCGTACTTCGTGTACGGCACTTGACCAGCAGATGAATATGTGTTCCGTGGGCTGTGATTCGATCTCGACGGCCTTCTGGTCGCCCCGTGCGCGGCCTACCGTATCCGCATGCACGTCCTGTTCGTCTGCAACGGCAATGTCTGCCGTTCGGTAATCGCCGAGCGGCTCACCCGCGCCGTAGCGGTCGAATACAACCTGCCCGGGCTCACCGCAGAGAGTGCGGGAACCCGTGCGCTGGTTGGCTTTCCGATCGAGCCGCTCGCCGCGCGGACGATCGAAGGACTCGGCGCCGACGCCGACCATTTCCGGGCCCGCAAGCTCGAGCCGGAACTGATCGACCGCGCTGATCTGGTGCTCGCCATGACCGAGCAGATCCGGGACCAGGCGGCGCAAATGGGCTTCGGTGCCGGATCGCGCACTTTCACCCTGCTGGAGGCGCATCGCATCGCCAAGGTCACCGGCGCCGAGACCGTCGCCGATCTGCACCATGCCCGCCACGACCTCGCTCTGGTCGGCCGGGAGAATATCGCCGATCCGGTCGGCCTGTCGGAGGCCGCGTTCTGCGAAATAGGGGACCGGATCGCCGAGGCATTGGTGCCGCTGCTGCTGGCCTTGGCGCCGCACGAGCAGCAAAAGCCCGTCGACGACGAGCGCCCGGGCCTGGTGGTCGCCCCCGGAGCGCGGGGGCCCGCGCCGCTGGCCGCCTTCCTTGCCGCCCAGCGAATCCGGTGACACGCAGGGCCCGGTGTCCAATTAGTGGGTAAAGGGATTACACTCGCGCGCGGAATAACTTCCGCCGTTGATGGTTCGACATACGACAGGAATCAGACATGCCGAAACGAATTTCGGATGTTTCGCTCCATGTTTATGTGACACCGGAAACCCTCGATCGCGTCGTCGATTCGGTGCGCGAGGTGGTGGACGACCACCTCCAGGACCGCGATGTCTTCGCGTGGCGCTTCACATTGCCAGTCGAGTCCGACGCACCAGAGCACCTACTACTCGAAACCCAATGGCGCGTAGAGCATCCCGGCCAGGAGCAGGGGGCCCGACGCACCTATGAGATCGCACTCAGCCTGGTCGGTGCGCCGCGCGATCTGACCGCACCGAGCCTGAGCGCGCTGGAGAAGCGCCTGATGTTGGAAACCGCAAGCTGCCCAATGGATCTGGAGATCCCACGGACCATCCGAGTGCAGCGCCGCGACAGCTTCGACTTCGAAACCGAGCGCGAACGATTCCGCCTCCCCGGACCCTAGGCTCCCCCGCCTACCCGCGCCCTTTGCCGGTCGTAGGTGGTTGACTGAGTCGCATGGGTTCCAAACTCATCTACGCGCGGGGAAGTGGCGAATAATGCCTTCCTGGACCGTGGTGGCGAGCAATTCGCCACTGCGGGAGAAGAATCGGCCCGTGGCAAGGCCACGCGAACCAGCTGCCACCGGCGATTCGGTGGCGTAGAGCACCCAATCGTCGAAGCGGAACGGGCGGTGGAACCAGATCGAATGGTTGATCGTCGCGGCCACGATGCGGTCCAGACCCCAGGACAGGCCGTGCGTGGTGATGATCGAATCGAGCACCGTGGTGTCCGACGAATAGCCAAGCGTCGCAACGTGAATCAGCGGATCGTCGGGCAGCCTGCCATCGGCCCGCATCCACACGCGGTTGTGATTGAGCCGCTCCCCCGTGCCCTTCAGGATCCAGGCCGGGTCATTGGTGTACCGCATATCGATCGGATGCGGCGCCTTGACGAACATCTCCAGCTTGTCTTCCAAGCCGGCGAAGCTCTCCTCGACGCGCGGCAGCGTCTCCGGATCCGGCACCTCCGGCTGGGCATGCGCGTGCTCGAGCCCCTTGCCCCAATCCTGGAACGCGGCGAGCATGACAAACAGCTCCTGACCGTCCTGGGTCGCGGTGACCGTGCGGTTGGCCAGCGAGCGTCCGTCGCGGTGGCGGTCGACCTGATATTCGATCGGCTTCTTCACATCGCCACCACGCACGAAATGCGCGTTGACGGCGTGCAACGGACGGTCGCCGTCGACCGTCCGTCCCGCCGCCATGATCGCCTGCGAAACCAGCTGACCGCCGAACGTGCGGCTCCAGACCTTCTCCGGATGCTGGCCGACGAAGACATCCTCGTCGACCTGTTCCAGATCGAGCAGTCCGAGCAGCACGTCGAGGTCGGTACCCGCCGCTGTGGCCCCAAGGCCGACAGCGCCACCCAGCGAAGCGCTCACAACTGCGCCTCGCTGACGCTCGGCTCCGTTGCGACCGCTGACGCTGCTGTGTTCTCGGTTCGTTCGCTGCGCTCACTCACGGCTAATGGTCCTCCTCACCGATACGGTGCACATGGATCAGATTGGTGGAGCCGACAGTACCGGGCGGGGAGCCTGCCACGATTACCACCAGATCACCTTTTTGATATCGCTCCATGGACAGCAGTGCTACATCCACCTGGTGGATCATCGCATCGGTGCTGTCCACCGTCGGGACGATGAAGGTTTCGGTGCCCCAGGTGAGCGACAGCTGGCTGCGCACTTCGGGAAGGGGGGTGAACGCCAGCAACGGCAGCGGGGTGTGCAGACGAGCCAGCCGGCGAACCGTATCGCCGGACTGGGTGAAGGCGACCAACGCCTTGGCATTGAGCCGCTCGCCGATATCGCGGGCGGCGTAGGAGATGACACCGCGCTTGGTGCGCGGCACGTGGGTCAGCGGTGGCACCCGGGTGGATTCGGTCTCCACCGCGTGCACGATGCGCGCCATGGTGCGGACTGTCTCGATCGGATACGCGCCGACCGAGGTCTCACCCGACAGCATCACCGCATCGGCGCCGTCGAGCACCGCATTGGCCACGTCGGAGGCCTCGGCGCGGGTCGGGCGGGAGTTCTCGATCATCGACTCCAGCATCTGGGTCGCGACGATGACCGGCTTGGCATTCTCGCGAGCCATCTGGATGGCCCGCTTCTGCACGATCGGCACCTGCTCGAGCGGCAGTTCGACGCCGAGGTCACCGCGGGCGACCATGACCGCGTCGAAGGCCAGCACGATGGCCTCGAGATTGTCGATGGCCTCGGGCTTCTCCAACTTGCCGATCACCGGAACGCGGCGGCCGACCCGGTCCATCACGTCGTGCACCAGCTCGACATCCGAGGGTGAACGCACGAAGGACAGCGCGATGAAGTCGACGCCGAGCTTGAGCGCGAATTCGAGGTCGTCGATGTCCTTTTCCGACAGCGCGGGCACGGAGACGTCCATACCCGGCAGCGAGACGCCCTTGTTATTGCTGACCGGTCCGCCCTCGGTCACCCGGCAGACGACATCGCTGCCCTCGACCCGAATGACGGTGACGCCGACCTTGCCGTCGTCGATGAGCAGGCGGTCGCCCGGTTTGGCGTCCTTGGCCAGCTCTTTGTAGGTAGTGGAGACGCGATCGTGGGTGCCATCGATCTCGTCGACGGTTATGCGGACCTCTTCACCGTTGGCCCATACGGTCTTGCCCTCTGTGAAGCGGCCCAGCCGGATCTTCGGCCCCTGCAGGTCAGCGAGAATGCCGACCGCCCGGCCGAGATGGTCCGAGGCCTGCCGCACCTTCTTATAGTTCTCGGCATGGTCGGAGTGCTCGCCATGGCTGAAATTCAGCCGCGCCACATCCATGCCACTCTCGACGAGTTCCCGAATACGTTCCTCGGTAGCGGTCGCTGGGCCGAGAGTGCACACAATCTTCGTCCGTCGCATCACGAGTAGAGCCTAGTCCCGTGTAGTGCCCGTAGCCTGCTGTGGCCTCGGTGAAAGCTAGGTGAAAAATATGTACGAAGGCTTAGCGAAAAGTACAAACGGGTCTCAACGTGCGACATGGCGGGACAGCCGAGTTTCCAGGCGGGTCTGGCCGAAGCCGAGGACCAGACAGATCACCCAGTAATACAGCGCGGCGACGCCGTACAGGGCGAAGAAGTCGAAGGTCGGGGCAGCGGCCAGCTGCGCGGTGCGCAGGAGTTCGGTCACCAGGATGGTCGAGGCCAGCGAGGTGTCCTTCACCAGGGAGATGAGAGTGTTGGACAGCGGCGGCACCGCGATCCGCGCGGCCTGCGGCAGGATGATCAGCCGCAACTCCTGGGCATACGACATGCCGAGCGCCTTGGCCGCCTCCCACTGTCCCTCCGCGACGCTCAGGATGGCGGCGCGCACGACCTCGGCAGCGTAACCGCCGACATTGAGGCTGAATGCGATCATCGCCGCCGGAAACGGATCGATGACGATATCGAACTGCGGCAGCGCGTAGAACACGATGAACAGCTGCACCAGCAGCGGCGTGCCCCGAATTATCGAGATGTAGAACCTGGCGGGCGCCGAGAGGAACCACAGCGGTGACATCCGCGCCAGCGCTACGAACAACGCGATGACCAAACCGATGACGAAGCTGATGGCGGTGAGCGGGATGGTCTTGTCGATCGTGGCCTGCAGCATCGGCCACAGGTTGTGCCAGATCAGCTCCCTGGTTGCGGGATCCACGGACGGTTATTTGCTGACGTCGGTGCCGAAGTACTTTTCCGAGATCCTGGCCAGCGTCCCGTCCGCGCGCAGCTGGTCCAGCGCGGTGTTCACCTGGCCGATCAGCGCGTCGTCCTTGCGGGCGGCGAACGCCTGGTTGCTGACCTCACCGGCCTTGGCGGCAATCTTGACGCCGGTGTCGCCGTTCTTCTTGATGTAGTCGAGCGCGACCAGGCTGTCGTTGACGGTCGCGTCGACGCGGCCGGTCTTCAGCAACTGGACCGCCTGCACGAAGCCCTCCACCGCCTCGACCTTCGCCCCCGCGCCCTGGGCGACCTTGGCCCAGTTACTGGTCGCCGACTGCGCGCTGGTCTTGCCGTTCAGGTCCGCGAGCGAAGTGATGTTGTTGCTGTCCGCGCGAGTGAGGATCACGCCCTCGGAGGTGGTGTAGGACTGCGACAGGGCGTACTTGGCCTTGCGCTCGTCGGTGATCGACACCTGGTTGGCGACCAGGTCGAAGCGCTTGGACTCGAGACCGGCGAAGATCGCGTCCCACGGCGTCTGCACGAACTCGATCTTCTTGCCGATCTTGTCCCCGACCGCCTGGATCACCTCGATGTCGTAGCCGGTGAGCTTGCGGTCGGAGCCCTGGTAGCTGAAGGGCGAGTAGGTGCCTTCGGTACCGACCTTCAGCACGTTCGGATCGCTGCTGCTGCCGCAGGCGGTGAGCCCGGTGGCGGCGACGATGGCGAGCATGGCGGCGGCGAACAGCTTGCGGCGCACGGAAGTCCCTCTCTCGACACAAAAACCCGGCTCAGGCTACGCCAGGAAGATACCGACCGACAGTATTGCGATCACGGTGCGCCGAATCCTCGCACAGCCTGCCGAAAATGGCGACGGGCCCCATCGCATCGTCATCCGATGCGACGGGGCCCGTCGGTCGATTGTTCGCGGCGGTCAGTCGCGCAATGGCCGCCCGAGGCTGTCGGGCACCTTGCCGGTCAGCATCATGATGCCGTCGATCAGCGGCCAGATGCCGCCGATACCGCAGGTCAACCAGGTGACCGCGATCTGGGCAATGGCGATGCCGGTATGGCCGGTGTAGAAACGGCCGATGCCGAAGCCGCCGAGGAAGATCTGTAGCAGACCCGCGGTCAGCTTCTGCTTATCCGAGAACGGCACGCCGAACGGGTCACGACCGTACGGTGCTTCCGGATCGTTCGGGTTGTAGCCGCCGCCCGGGTACGGCGCGGGCGGGTAGCCGCCCGGCTGCTGACCATAGGGATCGGGCTGGCCGTACTGCGGCTGGCCGTACTGCGGCTGGCCGTACTGCGGCTGCTGCTGGTTGTACGGATCCGACGGATACTGCTGCCCCGGTGCCTCGGGCTGCTTGTTCAAGTCCGGCCCCGTCCCGGGCGGACCATACTGGGGGCCGCCGAAGCCTGGCTGGTTCTGGTAGGGGTCGGTCACTAAATGTCCTCCATCATTCGTGCATTTCGACGGGCGCTCACCCGCCTCCCCGCGTATTTTGCCGGGCAATTGGGCGCCCGAAGGTATCGTCGCGGACACGCGTTCGCGTGTCTACTCGGTGCACCGACGAGCTGCCCAAGTCGTTATGGGATCAGCCGTCTTTTTTCGAAGTATCGACCTTGCTCTGCTCAGCGCCCGAGGTTTCGGACTCCGTTGCGTTATCGCCGGCGGTATCCGGTTCGTTGCCGGAGTTCTCGGATTTTGTCGGATCCGGATTATCGGCACTGTGCTTCGGCGGCGCTGCTTCCGCCACCGCGGCCGCCTTCGACGCGGACTCGGATTCGGCGCCCGCCGCCCGCAGTGCCCCGATCTGCCACGGCCATGGCCGCGAGACCGTCGACGGTTGCAGTTGATCGGCGGTCTCCCTGCCCTTGGTCGCGAAGACGAAATAGGCGACGGCGGCGAGGAATACGAGTGCCGAGGTGAACGAGTTGATGCGGATACCCGCAATCTTGGTCGCCTCGTCGTCGCGCAGCAGTTCGACGAAGAATCGGCCGAGGCAGTACCCGACGACATAGAGCGCGAACAGGCGGCCATGGCCGATGCGGTAACGCTTATCGATCTGCACCAGCAGCACCACGATCAGCAGGTTCCAGATCATCTCGTACAGGAATGTCGGCTGCACGACCTTGTCGACGATGCCTTGGGAGACACCGTTCATCATGTCGAGCTTGCCCTGATCGTCGAAGCGCAGGTAGATCTCCAGACCCCACGGCAGATCGGTCTTGCGGCCGTAGAGCTCCTGGTTGAAGTAATTGCCGAGCCGGCCGATGGCCTGGGCCAGCAGAATCGGCGGCGCGATCGCATCGCCCAACGCGGGCAATGGAATTCGGTAGACCCGGCAGCCGATCCAGGCGCCGACGCCGCCGAGGAAGACCGCACCCCAGATGCCGAGGCCACCCTGGTAGATCTTCAGCGCATCGATCGGATGACCGTCGGCGCCGAAGTACTTCTGCCAGTCGGTGGCAACGTGATACAGCCGCCCGCCGACCAGACCGAAGGGCACCGCGAACATCGCGACATCGAGAATCGCGCCCTTCTGCCCGCCGCGCGCCTGCCAGCGCCGCTCACCCCACCAGATGGCGACGACGATGCCGACGATGATGCACAGGGCATAGGCCCGTAGCGGGAATGGACCGAGATGCCAAACGCCCTGGGACGGGCTGGGAATGTAGGCCAGCACATCAGCGGTGACGGCACCGTTGCTCAGGACGCTGTCTGCGAGGACTCGTAAGGTCACGGCCCCAACCGTAGCGGAGCACGGCCACATCGCGAGATTCGCGGTCGGCGTGCCCCCTCCCGGACACCTAGGAGGCGACGGTCGCGGAACGAACACCCTCGGCCAGTTCGGCCGTGAGGGTGCGTACCGCGTCGAGTCCCTGGGCCGCGGCGGTCACCAGTGCCGAGCCGACGATGACTCCGTCTGCGTAGGAGGCGATTTCGGCCGCCTGCGCACCGTTTCGCACGCCGAGGCCGACACCGATCGGGATATCGGAGTGGGCGCGGATGCGCGCGCACAACGCCGGGGCCGCGGACGAGACCACATCTCGGGCGCCGGTGACACCCATGGTCGAGGCCGCATAGACGAAGCCGCTGCTGGCCTCCAGCGTCATGACCAGACGCTCCTCGGTGGACGACGGCGCGACCAGGAAGATGCGGTCCAGATCGTGTGCGACCGAGGCGACGAACCAGCTGTCGGCCTCTTCCGGGATGAGGTTGGGGGTGATGATGCCGGACCCGCCCGCGGCGGCCAGATCGCGCGAGAAACGGTCGACGCCGTACTGCAGCACCGGATTCCAGTAGCTCATCACGACGGCCTTACCGCCCGCCGCGGTGATCGCCTCGACCACCGAGAACACATCGCGCACCCGGACACCGCCGCGCAGCGCCTGATCGGCAGCGGCCTGGATGGTCGGTCCGTCCATCACCGGATCGGAGTAGGCGACGCCGACTTCGACTATGTCGCAACCGGATTCGACCATGGTGCGGCATACCTCGATCGAACCGGCCAGATCCGGGTAGCCCGCGGGCAGGTAGCCGATCAGCGCGGCCCGGCCCTCCGCGCGACAGGCGGCGAAGGTGTTGGCAAGGCGTGACTGCTCGCTCACTGGTGGCTCTCCTTGTCGGCGGCGTGGTCGTCGAACAGCCCGAACCATCGTGCCGCCGTGTCCATATCCTTGTCGCCGCGCCCGGACAGGTTCACCAGGATGATCGCGCCCTTGCCGAGTTCCTTGCCCAGCTTCATCGCACCGGCCACCGCATGCGCGGATTCGATCGCCGGGATGATGCCCTC
Source organism: Nocardia vinacea (assembly GCF_035920345.1). NCBI lineage: Bacteria > Bacillati > Actinomycetota > Actinomycetes > Mycobacteriales > Nocardiaceae > Nocardia > Nocardia vinacea. The sequence continues at coordinate 9,911,604 of NZ_CP109149.1, read as the reverse complement.
GGCGCGGCTGAGCAGCAGCAGCGCATCCATCGCCTCGACATCGGTGATCGGCTGGTATTCGGCGCGACCGATGTCCTTGAGGTAGGCGTGTTCCGGACCGACACCCGGATAGTCCAAACCGGCCGAGATCGAATGCGATTCGATGGTCTGGCCGTCCTCGTCCTGTAGCAGATACGAGTACGCGCCCTGGAACGCGCCGGGGGTGCCACCGGTGAAAGTCGCGGCGTGCCTTCCGGTTTCGACACCGTCACCGGCCGCCTCGTAACCGATCAGCCGCACGCCGGGATCGTCGATGAAGGGATGGAAAATGCCGATGGCGTTGGAGCCGCCGCCGACGCAGGCCGTGACCGCATCGGGCAGCCGCCCGGTGAGCGCCTGCACCTGGGCGCGGGCCTCCAGCCCGACGATGCGCTGGAGATCGCGCACCATCATCGGGAACGGATGCGGGCCCGCGGCGGTGCCGAAGCAGTAATAGGTGGCGTCGGCATTGGTGACCCAGTCGCGCAGCGCCTCGTTGATCGCATCCTTGAGGGTCTGCGAACCGGTCCGCACCGAGATCACCTCGGCGCCGAGCAGCCGCATGCGGGCCACATTCAGCGCCTGGCGGGCGGTATCGACCGCACCCATGTAGACGACGCATTCGAGGCCGAGCAGTGCGCACGCGGTGGCGGTGGCGACGCCGTGCTGACCTGCGCCGGTCTCCGCGATGACCCGGGACTTGCCCATGCGCTTGGCGAGCAATGCCTGGCCGAGCACGTTATTGATCTTGTGCGAACCGGTGTGGTTCAGATCCTCGCGCTTGAGAATGATGCGCGCATCACCGGCGTGCTCGGCGAGCCGCCGGCATTCGAAGATCGGCGACGGGCGACCGGTGTAGTCGCGCTGCAGCCGGTCCAGTTCGTCGAGGAAGGCGGGATCGAAGCGACATTTCTCGTATTCGGCGGTGACCTCCTCGATCACCGCCATCAGCGCCTCCGGCACATGCCTGCCGCCGTAGACGCCGAAGTGGCCGCCCGGGTCCGGCTCGTGCTCGCTGCGCTCGTGTACACCGTCGGATGCCTTGGGCAGTGCCGTCACGACGACGCCTCGCTGGCGCTCGGCTCCATCGCGCCCGCACGGGCCGCCGTATCGATGGTTCCCTCGCTTCGCTCGCTCACTATCGTCACCGACCCCGCCGCGCGGGCTTCGGGCAGGACGGATGGGTGCCTGCGGTCACCAGTTCGGAGACGGCCGCGCGCGGGTCACCACTGGTGACCAGCCCCTCGCCGACGAGCACGGCATCCGCACCGGCGCCGGCGTAGGCCAGCAGGTCTGCGGTGCCGCGGATCCCGGATTCGGCGATGCGGATGACCTCGGTGGGCAGGCCGGGCGCGATGCGCGCGAAGACATCGCGATCTACCTCGAGAGTCTTGAGGTTGCGGGCGTTCACGCCGATCACGGAGGCGCCGGCTTCGAGAGCGCGGTCGGCCTCTTCCTCGGTGTGCACCTCGACCAGAGCGGTCATGCCGAGCGATTCGGTGCGGTCGATCAGCGAGCTCAGCACGTCCTGTTCCAGGGCGGCCACGATGAGCAGGATGACGTCGGCGCCGTGCGCACGAGCCTCGTGGATCTGGTAGGGCCCGACGACGAAATCCTTGCGCAGGATCGGGATGTTCACGCTGGCGCGGACCGCGTCCAGATCGTCGAGCGACCCGTGGAAGCGACGGCCCTCGGTGAGCACGCTGATGATGCGCGCTCCGCCGTCCTCGTAGGACTTGGCCAGACTCGCCGGGTCCGGGATGTCCGCGAGCTCCCCCTTGGACGGGCTGGCCCGCTTGACCTCGGCAATGACGCCGATGCCGTCTTCGAGGAGCGCGGCGCGGGCGTCCAGCGGCGCGGGCACCGCGGCTGCGGCCGCCTTGATCGCCTGGAAGTCCAAAAGGGCTTCCCGAGCGGCCACATCCGCGCGGACCCCGTCGAGAATCGAGTCGAGTACCGTCATCTGGCTCGAATCCTTTCTGGGGAGACGGACTTGCTGCCTGAGAATCCCCCCAGGCGCTGTCTCACCGATGCTGACAAAGAATAAATGGCTGCTTGTGGCGCAACTGCGCCGGGGTTTGTAGTCACCTGCTCAGACACCTCGATGCCCTTGTTTCCCCTGATCATGATCGGCGGAATTGTCAGTGGCCGAAGCGGGCCGACTCGCTTCCTCGGTCGGGTCGGTGCCCGCGTCCAAGGCGTCCCAGAGCACGCGCTCGGAAAGCTGACCCGTATCGCCCGCCGCCTCGTCGGTGCGCTGACGCGTCACCTGTTCGGTGGCGGCGGTCCTGCGGAAGACTGGATTGTCGTACTTACCGGACAGGCGGGCGGCGTCCTCGGGCATACGGGCCAGCAGGACACCGGCCACGAAGGCCGCCAGCGCTCCCAGCAGCGAAAGTACGGCCGGAAAGTGGGAAGTGACCACCTCGGTGACCGTCGCGCGGCCGGGCAGCTCCGCCAGCGTGGCGGCACGGGCCGCCGTCGCGCCGGATCTGGTCAGCAGGGCGAAGGCGGGAACCGCCGTCACCGCTGCGACCAAGCCGATCAGGACGCCGAACATGCGCCGCAGCCAGCCGCGGGTCGCCAGCACCGCGGCGATGGCGGCCAGCAGCACCAGGGCCAGTGGAGTCAGCGCACCGAACCAGACACCGCCGTTCAGTTTGTCGGTGCGCGGTTCGGTCAGCCCGTCGGTGGACGAGACAGTTACCCACGTCATCCGGGAGGAGCCCCACAGCGCCGCAGCGGCGACGGCGAGCAGGACGATTGCGCCGACCGGATATTTACGCTTCGGGGTCTGTGCGTCCGCCGGGGTGGTCGGATCGGTATCGGCGGGTTCCGAATCGGTCATTCCGCGCTGCCGTCCGCAGGTGCGCTATACGCCCGAACGGTTTTCGCGGCCGCCACCGCCCGCAGCACCGCCATGGCCTTGTTGCGGGATTCGACATCCTCGTAGTCCGGATCCGAATCCGCGACGATGCCGGCACCCGCCTGCACATAGGCGGTGCCGTCCTTCAGCAGTGCGGTGCGAATGGCGATCGCGGTATCCGCATCGCCCGCGAAGTCGAGATAGCCGACGACACCGCCGTAGACGCCGCGGCGGGTGGGCTCGAGTTCCTCGATGAGTTCCATCGCGCGCACCTTCGGCGCACCGGACAGCGTGCCCGCGGGGAAGCAGGCATTGACCGCGTCCAGCGCGATCTTTCCCGGGGCGAGGCGGCCCGAGACCGTCGAGACCAGATGCATGACATGGCTGTAGCGCTCGATGTGCCGATACTCGGTGACCCGCACCGTGCCCGGCTGGCAGACCCGGCCCAGATCGTTGCGGCCGAGGTCGACGAGCATCAGATGCTCGGCGTTCTCCTTCTCGTCGGCCAGCAGCCCCTTCTCCAGCAGCAGATCGTCCTCCTCGGTGGCACCACGCCACCGGGTGCCCGCGATCGGATGGGTCGTCGCCACACCCTCTTTCACGGTCACCAGTGATTCCGGGCTGGAGCCGACGATGGAGAATGCCGTGCCGCCGTCACCGTCCGGGATGTGGATCAGATACATGTACGGGCTCGGATTGGAGGCGCGCAGCATCCGGTACAGGTCCAAAGGCGCGCCGTCGTAATCCATTTCGAAGCGCTGCGAGAGCACCACCTGGAAGGCCTCGCCCGCCTCGATCTCCTTGACCAGGCGACGCACGCCCGCGCCGAACTCGTCGGTGGTGCGGCGGCGGATGTACTGCGGCTCGGGCTGATCGAAGACCGAAACCGTGGACTCCGAGGGCGCGGCCAGCGCGGCGGTCATCCGGTCCAGCCGGGCCACCGCATCGTCATAGGCCTCGTCGACCCGTTCGGCGGTGCCGTTCCAGTTGACCGCATTGGCGATGAGTGTGATCGCGCCCTCGTGGTGGTCGAAGGCCGCGAGATCGGTGGCGAGCATCAGCACCATCTCGGGCAGCCGCAGATCGTCGACGGCGAGGGTGGGCAGTCGCTCGATGCGGCGAACCGCGTCGTAGCCGAGGTAGCCGACCATGCCGCCGGTCAGCGGGGGCAGGCCGGGCAGCCGCTCGGTCTGCAGCAGTTGCAGGGTTTCACGCAGCGCCACCAGCGGATCGCCGCCGCAGGGCGCGTCCACGGGGGTGTGCCCGAGCCAGGCCGCTTCACCGTCCACGACCGTCAGCGCGGATGGGCTGCCGGCACCGATGAACGACCAGCGCGACCAGGACCGCCCGTTCTCCGCGGACTCGAACAGGAAGGTACCGGCCCGTTCCGCGGCCAACTTACGGTAGGCCGACAGCGGAGTTTCGGAGTCCGCCAGCACCTTTCGGGTCACGGGGACCACCCGATGCTCCGCGGCCAGTTCGTGGAACTGTTCGCGGGTCGTTGTGGTGGGAGTGGACGCGCCAGGCATGTGTTCATCATCCCAGGTGGCACCGACAGCCTTGTCGGCGCGTCCCACCTTCCTGAACCGACTGTCCGGTTCTGACGTGCCGCAAGGTCTGGTGACAGCCGTCACTACACTCGCCCCGATCGATCTCACACGCGGTACCCATTTCGAGAGGAGACAACTGATGTACCCCTCGCAACCAGGTGCGCCCGACGGGCGGCGCGCCGCCGGTTCGGGCCTGCCTGGTCAACCCCCGCGGATGGTCGGCCTGCATTCGATGGGCGGATCACCGAGTTCCAACCACCTGAACGCCCTAGCTTCCTTCGTCACCTACGTGAAGGCGCTCGAAGCCCTGGACAAGCACCACTTTCCGGATGAGTACGCCACTCACAGCGACCGGATCAGGGAACTCAGGCCGCTGCTGCGCGCACACGGAATTCTTGATGTCATGGAGATCAAAAATCCAGAAGTCGCCGCACTCATCGGCGCTTAGTCGCGATAAGAACCCGTCATTCCGGTATCCGGCGTGACAGGGACCGAGCGCGGGGGCGGCAAACCGACCTCGCGCCCGGTACTGTCCCCACTATGCAGACAGGTCAGCTCGCTCCCGAGTTCGAGCTTCCCGATCAATCCGGCACCCCGCGTTCGCTCGATGCGCTGCTCGCGAACGGTCCGCTGGTGCTGTTCTTCTACCCCGCCGCGAATACGCCGATCTGCACGGCGGAGGCGTGCCACTTCCGTGATCTGTCCGCCGAATTCACGGCGCTGGGCGCATCATGCGTCGGCATCAGCACCGACGGCGTCGATACCCAGGCCGGATTCGCCTCCAAGCAGAACCTCGGATACCCGTTGCTGTCGGATGCCGACGGCAGGGTCGCCTCGGCGTTCGGTGTGAAGCGCGGACTGCTCGGCAAGCTCGCCCCGGTCAAGCGGCAGACATTCGTGATCGACCGGGATCGCAAAGTCGCCAAGGTGATCACCGGCGAGTTTCGGGCCGATGCGCACGCGGACGAGGCGCTGAGGTTCCTGCGCGAACGCGCTCTGCAGTAGCCCTGTTCGCGAACGCACGGTAACCACCGCGAAAAACGCCAGGTCTATCGCCGTTGATCTCCTGGTTGCCCGGCATACGCTGGGTTCATGACTTCGAGCGAGGTTCGGCCGGACGGGCAGAAATCCACGCTGGCCACGTGGCGCACCTGGATCATCGGCGCACTGGCGGTCATCGCCGTACTGATCATCGCCTACTTCATTCTGGCGGCGTTCATTCCACGCTGGTGGGCGCAGCGCATCGCCGAGCTGGTGAGCGGCAGTTTCAGCAAGGGCATCGGCTGGGGTCTGGTGTACGGCTTGCTCGGCACCGCCATCCCGCTGTTCCTGCTGCTGTTCGCCGCACTGATCTGGAAGCGGCGAGCCGGAAAGTTCATCGCGGGTGCTGCCGCGTTGCTCGCGGTGATCGTCGCGATTCCGAACCTGATGACACTGTCGATCGTGCTCGGCGGGAGTAGTGCCGCACACGCCGGGCAACGAATTCTGGACGTCGACGCGCCCGCCTTCCGTGGCGCGTCACTGGTGGGCGCCATTGTGGCGGTCGCGGTCTTCCTCGCCGCGTCGGCCCTGATCAGCCGGCGATGGTGGCGGCGCAGGCATCCCGGCAAGCAGACGGCACCGACGCCGCCCGCCGCCACTCCGCAAACGCCGACGGTCACCTAGCCGCACGCCATCAGCTCTGTGAGTGACCTCACGTCGCGAACCAAGTCCATGACGGTCGAGCGAAGTCGTGGCAAACTCATTTACGCGAGTGACCGTGAACATGCTTTTCGTTAATCGCTAGGTTCGCTAACAATAAGACGTCACTTGGCTCGAAAGAAGGCACCCAGTGACGAAGTGGCTCGACCCGGACGAACAACGAGCTTGGCGCGCGATCGTAGCGCTGATGACACGTCTACCAGGCGCTTTGGATACCCATCTGCAGCGCGAATCCGGGGTGACGCATTTCGAATACTGGGTGCTCACGCTATTGTCCGAGGAGCCCGGCCACCGGCTACAGATGAGTGAGCTTGCCCACAAAGCAAATGCATCGCTATCGCGACTGTCCCATGTGGTGTCGAAGCTGGAGCGAATGGGCTGGGCGCAACGGTCAGCAACCACCGGCCGCCGCGGTGTGCAGGCGGTGCTCACCGACGACGGCTACTCGAAGGTCGTCGAGGCGGCGCCCGGTTATCTGGATGCGGTGCGGCAGTTGGTATTCGATGGTCTCGACGCCGAACAGACTGCGCAACTCGCCGACCTCAGCGAACTGCTCGTCAGGCAGCTCGGCGGCACTCTGAGCCAGTCCAACGGCAGGTCGGCGCCGGTCGAGGAGCCCGGCGAGCAGCCGAATTCATAACAGGTGGGGCTCAGCTGTCGGCGAGCAGCAGGTCGGAGTCGAAGCAGGTGTGCGTGCCGGTGTGGCAGGCCGCGCCCTCCTGGTCGACGACGAGCAGAATGGTATCGCCGTCGCAATCGAGGCGGACCTCGTGCACGTACTGGGTGTGGCCGGAGGTTTCGCCCTTGACCCAGTACTGCTGGCGCGAACGCGAATAATAGGTCGCCTTGCGGGTCTCCAGCGTGCGGGCCAGCGCCTCTTCGTCCATCCAGGCAACCATCAGCACATCGCCGGTGCCGCGCTCCTGCGCGACCGCGGCGACGAGTCCGGCGTCGTTGCGCTTGAGCCGGGCGGCGATGGTGGGGTCGAGAGTCATATCACCGTTATACAGGGGGCTCCCCGCCGGAATACATCGTGTAGTGCCGAAACACCACCCGCCACGACGGTTCCTACTCCTCCGGCAGCGGAATCAGTTCGAGATGTTCGGCCACAGGCTTTTTCGCGCAGGCGGCCCTGCCGGTGACCAAGTTCACCCCGCCCCGGTGGGCAACCAACCATTTGCCACAGACACAACGAAGATAGCGAACCGAACCATGTGTCGACACCAGCATCGGCGATGACCAGGAGCATGCGGGACACGTGGCGGACATGGTCGCTAAGCCTGGGTAACTGTCGAGCAGATAGCAATCACCGCCCCGGCGTGGCGGCCGAACTCTCCGAAGAAAATTCAAGCCGCACGAGTGCGATTCAGCTCCCCCAGGGACCTGCCAGGCACGCCGACGATCGTCCTCGGAAGCCAATTCGTGTGGGCCACAACAACATTGGCGGCACCCGAGACCGCGGCGGGCATCGGCGTTACGGCACTGAGAGTTTCCGCCGCTGAATTCCACCGGAGGCTATCGCATATCTGCTGAGAACCTCGCAGAGGCTATATCTTGCGAGACAGTCACTGGTTATGCGTCAGCTTCCTATGCGCCGTGCGCGGGCTAGCGGACGATGATTTGTTCGGCGCGCATGGCAGCTTTTACTTGGGCGATAGTGAGGTCGCCGAAGTGGAAGACGCTGGCGGCCAGGACCGCGTCTGCGCCGGCCTGGACGGCGGGGGCGAAGTGTTCGACGGCACCCGCACCGCCGCTGGCGATCACCGGTATCGAGACCGCTTCGCGGACGGCCTTGATCATGGGCAGGTCGAAGCCCACCTTGGTGCCATCGGCATCCATCGAGTTGAGCAGGATCTCACCGACGCCGAGTTCGGCGCCGCGCACGGCCCATTCGATGGCGTCGATGCCGGTGCCACGCTTGCCGCCGTGTGTGGTGACCTCCCAGCCGGACGGAGTGTCGGGCTGGCCGTCCAGAACGGTACGGGCGTCCACCGACAGCACGATGCACTGGGAGCCGAAGCGCTCCGACATTTCCCGCAAGACTTCGGGGCGCGCGATGGCAGCGGTATTCACCGATACCTTGTCCGCGCCCGCACGCAGCAGCCGGTCGACATCCTGGACCGTGCGCACGCCGCCACCGACGGTGAGCGGGATAAAGATCTGCTCGGCCGTGCGGGTCACCACATCGATCATGGTGCCGCGGTCGCCGGTGGAGGCGGTGACGTCGAGGAAGGTCAGCTCGTCGGCGCCCTGCAGGTCGTAGGCGGCAGCGAGTTCGACGGGATCGCCCGCGTCACGGAGGTTTTCGAAGTTGACGCCCTTGACCACCCGGCCCGCGTCGACATCCAGGCACGGAATCACGCGTACCGCCAACGTCATCGGCTCACCCTTCTTCGAATCATGCTGTGTTGTTCACCCATTCCGCCCGACCGCCATCCTGCTGTGTTTACCCACCCCGCCGGCTGCCATCCCCCTGTGTTCACCCACCCCGCCGGCTCCGCCGGCTGCCATCCCCCTGTGTTCACCCACCCCGCCGGCTCCGCCGGCTGCCATCCCCCTGTGTTCACCCACCCCGCCGGCTCCGCCGGCTGCCATCCCCCTGTGTCCTTCGTGCGCAGCCTCACGCATCGTCGGCGACCGTGCAAATCATTTCGAGCAGTTCCTCGTGCACCCCCGGCGCGGCGGCCAGCACCGAACCCGAGGTGATGGTCCACGGATCCCCCGCCAGATCGGTGACCACCCCGCCCGCCGCGCGCACCAGTGCAACGCCCGCGGCGTTGTCCCACGGATGGTGCCCGAAGACGATCGCGCCGCCGAGCACGCCCGATGCGGTGAACGCGAGATCGATACCGGTGGAACCGTGCATGCGTACCCGCGAGGACAGCCTGCTCAGCGGACCGAGCAGGTCGAAACGGAACCGGCCGGGAATGCGTCCGGCGGAATCCACATTGAACGCGCCGAAGCCGATCATCGCCTCGCCGAGCTTTCCGTGCGGCAGGCGCGGCAGCGGTTCGCCGTTGAGCAGCACCGGACCATCGACGGCCGCCGAATAGCGCTGGCCGAGCAGCGGCAGCCAGGTCAGCCCGAGCAGCGGCTCCCCGTCGTGCACCAGGGCCAGCAGCATGCCCGAAAGGGGATGTCCCGATGAGTAATTGAAGGTGCCGTCGATCGGATCGAGCACCCACGCGGTGCCCGATGTCAGCTGCGGTCCGCCGAATTCCTCACCGTGCACCTCGATTCCGGTGCGCTGCTCGAGCTGCGCGGAGATGGTGCGCTCCAACTCCAGGTCGAGTTCAGTCGCGAAGTCGTTGCGGCCCTTGGCCACCGCGCTCGGCGCGCCGACCCCCTCGACGAAACGCGGGCTTGCCGCGTCGAGGATTTCGCCGGCGACGTCGAGCAGGGCCGGTAGTTCGGTGTCGAGGCGGTTGGCGGTCATCGAATCGTCAGCGGACCGCGGCCAGCGCCTCGGGCAGCGTGAAGCGGCCCGCGTACAGCGCCTTGCCAACAATCGAACCCTCGACACCCTCGGGCACCAGTTCGGCGATGGCGATCAGATCCTCGATGGTGGAGACGCCGCCGGAGGCGATGACCGGCGCGTCGGTGGCGGCGCAGACTTCGCGCAGCAGATCGAGATTGGGGCCGGTGAGGGTGCCGTCCTTGGTCACGTCGGTGACGACGTAGCGCGAGCAACCGTCGCGCTCGAGGCGTTCGAGCACCTCCCACAGATCACCGCCGTCGCTGACCCAGCCGCGGCCGCGCAGCCGGTGTTCGCCGTCGATGATCCGTACATCCAGGCCGACTGCGATGCGCTCACCGTGCTTGGCGATGGCGCGGGCACACCACTGCGGATCCTCCAGCGCGGCGGTGCCGAGGTTCACCCGGGCGCAGCCGGTACCCAGCGCGGCCTCCAGGGATTCGTCGTCGCGGATGCCGCCGGACAGCTCCACCTTGACATCGAGTTCTCCGACGACCTTCGCCAGCAGTTCACGATTGGAACCACGGCCGAATGCCGCGTCGAGATCGACCAGATGCACCCACTCCGCACCGGCTTCCTGCCAGGCGAGTGCCGCGTCGCGCGGGGAGCCGTAATTGGTTTCGCTGCCCGCCTCCCCCTGAACCAGGCGCACGGCCTCTCCATTGGCGACATCGACAGCAGGTAGCAGCACAAGACTCACGGATGCAGTTTAGTTGCTCGCTCCGCGCGCCCTACCCCCGGCCTGCGGAAATAGGGGCGCGCTCACCCTTGCACATGATCATCGAGGATCCGGGTGAGCAGCCTGACCAGTTCGCGGCGCTCGGCGGCGGAGAGGGCGGTGAGTAGATCGTCCTGGGCGCCTTCGATTCGTTGGTCCAGTTCGTCCAGGTGGCGGGTGCCCGCCTTGGTGATGGTGACTATATTGCGGCGGCGGTCGCTCGGATCCGGGGTGCGTTCGATCAAGCCACGCTCTGCGAGATCGTTCAGTGCGGCGACGATATCGCTGCGGTCGATGCGGGTGCGACGGCCGAGTTCGGCCTGACTGGCGGGACCGAACTCGCCGAGCGTGGCGAGCAGGGCGTAGTGGTAGCGGCGCGATCCGGTTGCTTCGAAGGCGCGCTCGGTCGCCCGATTGGCGAGGATGGCCACCTGGTTGACCAGTCGGGTGGGCAGGGCGCGCAGCCTGCCCGGGGTGTCCTCGTGCGCGATCTCCATGAGAGCAATGTAGCAATACTTGTTGGTGTAACCCACGATCTGTTATCGTTGGACTTACCAACGTTGGAGCAACCAACGTTTAGTTCGAAAGGTTCGACCAATGAGCAAGATCCGCCGCTTCCTCCCCCTCGCCGCACTGCCCCTGGCGCTGCTCACCGCCTGCACCACTGCCACCAAGGACAACACGCACCAACTCCGTGACCTGGTGGACCGCAACGAGATCACCGGGCTGGTCAATCAATTGGGCCGCGCCTTGGACGAGGGCCGCTTCGATGACTTCCGCACGATCTACACCGCCGAGGCGACCGCGAAAACCCCTGGCGGCCGGGCCGAGGGTCGCGATGCGCTCATCGCGCAGGCAAGCCGGAATCACTCCGATGACAAGCGCATTCAGCATTTCATCACCAATGTGATGATCGACCTGCACGGCGATGCGGCCGAGGTGCGCGCGAATCTCATCGCCACCTTCGCACCGGCCACTACCGCCGTGTCGGAGCCGCAGTACACCCTCGGCGAGGTCTACCGCTTCGACGCGGTTCGCACGGCGGAGGGCTGGCGGCTGTCGCGGGTGGAGACGACGCCGCTGTGGTCCACGGGCACCCGGCCCTAGCCTCTCCCCCGGCCTATACGGTTGTGGCGAAGTTGGACACCGCCGGATTACGTAAGGGGGTCGGTCATGGGCAAGCAGAATCGTCGACGGCGCTCGGGAGAGCGTGGCGCCGCCAACGGCTCCGCATACTGGTCTGCGCAGTCCAGTGGGCCACAGGATTCCGAGCAGATCGCGAACGCGATCATGGCGACGGCAATGGAGGCCGCGCAGGGGAATGCCCGCGCCGCTGAGCAATTCGCGCAACAGCTCGTCGGGCGCGAGCCGCTGACGCGCGAGCAGGCGGACGGCACGCACCTGGCGGCACAGCACATCATCGGCCGAATCTTTCAATACGGCTGGCTTCCGGAAGACATCCACCAGGTCGCGCGGCGACGTGTGGACCAGTTCGCGATCGCGCTACTCATCGATGTCATGGCCGCCTACGTCCGGCCTTTCGCGTCGGAATCAGTCGATGAGACCTGGCAGTTGCAGCTCGCCGAGCTGGGAGCAGACATCTGGTGGTCCGCATCAGAACCCCACCTCGGCCAGTGGGCCGCGAGGCAACTGCTGACCGCGGCAGAGGCGCTGACGACTGTGGTCGAGGCACTTGCGATGCTGATCCGACTACCCAAGCTGGAACTGATCCGGCCCTTGCCCGGCACTGCACGAGCGCAAGCCGCAGCGCACCACCACGCCGTCGACGCCAAGGTCCTGAGCCGAGTCCGCGGACTGCTCGCGAAGGCCGAGTCGACGTCATATCCCGAAGAGGCGGAAACACTTTCGGCCAAGGCCCAGGAGCTGATGACCAAATACGCGCTCGATCGGGTACTCATCGATGCGGACAACGCCGTGCCCGATCTCCCCGGCGCGTGCCGGATCTGGTTGGACACTCCCTATGTCGACGCGAAAGCACTGCTTGTCGATGTCGTCACCAAGGCCAACCGGTGCCGCGCGATCTTCGCCTCGGCATTCGGCTTCATGACCGTCGTCGGTGACGAAAGCGACCTGGAGGCAATCGAATTGCTGACGACGTCGTTGCTCGTTCAGGCCACCAGAGCGATGATCGCCAGCGGCAACGAATCCAAGCGCAGCGCCGATGCCAGAAGCCGCGCATACCGCAAGTCATTCCTTATCGCCTATGCAACGCGCATCGGTGAGCGACTCGAAGAAGCGAATGAGACGACGATTGCGGAATCTCCGGATCCGGCGCGTTTGCTTCCGGCGCTCCGCTCCCACCAACACAAAGTGGATGAGGCGTTCGACGCGCTGTTCCCCACTATCCGAGACCGCGGGATTTCCATCGGCAACGCCAATGGTTGGGCGGCGGGGCGTGCAGCAGCTGACAGCGCCCAGCTACAGGCTCGCCGCTCGATCAAGAAGTAGCTCACGCTCGATGCACTGAAATACATTGCGGGAGGATCTGATACGCAAAAAGGCCCCCAACTGGTGTTGGGGGCCTTTCGCAAGGATGTTCCGGCGGTGTCCTACTCTCCCACACCCTGTCGAGTGCAGTACCATCGGCGCTGGTGGCCTTAGCTTCCGGGTTCGGAATGGGACCGGGCGTTTCCCCACCGCTATAGCCGCCGTAACTCTATGAAACTATCCACACAGAGAGCCAAACCCGATACCCACCCCCACATAAAGGGTTTCCTCGTGTTTGTCTTCTCGGTGATCTGTGTGTTGTTTCAGATACCGCACAGTGGACGCGTAGCTTCTTCGTTGGTAAGTCCTCGGCCGATTAGTACCAGTCACCTACACCCGTTACCGGGCTTCCAGTTCTGGCCTATCAACCCCATGGTCTGTGGGGGGCCTTAACCACTCGAAGGTGGTGAGAAACCTCATCTTGGAACAGGCTTCCCGCTTAGATGCTTTCAGCGGTTATCCCTTCCGAACGTAGCTAACCAGCAGTGCCCTTGGCAGGACAACTGGCACACCAGAGGTTCGTCCGTCCCGGTCCTCTCGTACTAGGGACAGCCTTCCTCAAGTTTCTGACGCGCGCGGCGGATAGAGACCGAACTGTCTCACGACGTTCTAAACCCAGCTCGCGTGCCGCTTTAATGGGCGAACAGCCCAACCCTTGGGACCTACTCCAGCCCCAGGATGCGACGAGCCGACATCGAGGTGCCAAACCATCCCGTCGATATGGACTCTTGGGGAAGATCAGCCTGTTATCCCCGGGGTACCTTTTATCCGTTGAGCGACACCGCTTCCACTTGCCGGTGCCGGATCACTAGTCCCGACTTTCGTCCCTGCTCGAGCTGTCACTCTCACAGTCAAGCTCCCTTGTGCACTTGCACTCGACACCTGATTGCCAACCAGGCTGAGGGAACCTTTGGGCGCCTCCGTTACATTTTAGGAGGCAACCGCCCCAGTTAAACTACCCACCAGGCACTGTCCCTGAACCAGATCATGGCCCGAGGTTAGAGGTCCAATACGATCAGAGTGGTATTTCAACGATGACTCCACAAACACTGGCGTGCCCGCTTCACAGTCTCCCACCTATCCTACACAAACCGTACCGAACACCAATACCAAGCTATAGTGAAGGTCCCGGGGTCTTTTCGTCCTGCCGCGCGTAACGAGCATCTTTACTCGTAATGCAATTTCGCCGAGTCTGTGGTTGAGACAGCAGAGAAGTCGTTACGCCATTCGTGCAGGTCGGAACTTACCCGACAAGGAATTTCGCTACCTTAGGATGGTTATAGTTACCACCGCCGTTTACCGGGGCTTAAATTCTCAGCTTCGCCATTACTGGCTAACCGGTCCTCTTAACCTTCCGGCACCGGGCAGGCGTCAGTCCGTATACATCGTCTTACGACTTCGCACGGACCTGTGTTTTTAGTAAACAGTCGCTTCTCTCTGGTCTCTGCGACCCAACCCAGCTCCGAGAGTAAATCTCATCACCAGACCGGGTCCCCCTTCTCCCGAAGTTACGGGGGCATTTTGCCGAGTTCCTTAACCACAGTTCTCTCGATCGCCTCAGTATTCTCTACCTGACCACCTGTGTCGGTTTGGGGTACGGGCCGTGTACCAACTCACTAGAGGCTTTTCTCGGCAGCATAGGATCACTGAATTCACCTCAATCGGCTACGCATCACCTCTCAGGCACATGAGACACGGATTTGCCTATGTCTCGCCCTACAGGCTTACACCAGTACAACCACTGACTGGCCCAGCTACCTTCCTGCGTCACCCCATCGCTTGACTACTACAGCAAGGGTCGTATGCAGCCACTTCCGGCTCCCCGAAGGGAGTCCATCCGCTTTTGGATACTTAGCACCACTGATTCGCCATTGGGCGCGGATACACGGGTACGGGAATATCAACCCGTTGTCCATCGACTACGCCTGTCGGCCTCGCCTTAGGTCCCGACTCACCCTGGGCGGATTAACCTGGCCCAGGAACCCTTGGTCATTCGGCGGACGAGTTTCTCACTCGTCTTTCGCTACTCATGCCTGCATTCTCACTCCCACAGCCTCCACAACTAGCTCACGCTGCTGCTTCCATGGCTGTAGGACGCTCCCCTACCCATCCACACCACTGCACCACCCTCCGTAGAAGATGGCGGATGTATTGTGTGAATGCCGCGGCTTCGGCGGTGTACTTGAGCCCCGCTACATTGTCGGCGCAGAATCACTTGACCAGTGAGCTATTACGCACTCTTTCAAGGATGGCTGCTTCTAAGCCAACCTCCTGGTTGTCTTCGCGACTCCACATCCTTTTCCACTTAGTACACGCTTAGGGGCCTTAGCCGGCGATCTGGGCTGTTTCCCTCTCGACTACGAAGCTTATCCCCCGCAGTCTCACTGCCACGCTCTCACACACCGGCATTCGGAGTTTGGCTGATTTCGGTAAGCTTGTAGGCCCCCTAGACCATCCAGTAGCTCTACCTCCGGTGTGAAACACGTGACGCTGCACCTAAATGCATTTCGGGGAGAACCAGCTATCACGGAGTTTGATTGGCCTTTCACCCCTACCCACAGCTCATCCCCTCAGTTTTCAACCTAAGTGGGTTCGGGCCTCCACGACGTCTTACCGTCGCTTCACCCTGGCCATGGGTAGATCACTCCGCTTCGGGTCTAGAACACGCGACTCGAAACGCCCTATTCGGACTCGCTTTCGCTACGGCTACCCCACACGGGTTAACCTCGCCACATGCCACTAACTCGCAGGCTCATTCTTCAAAAGGCACGCCATCACCCACAGTGACAAAGTCACTCGCAGGCCCTGACGGATTGTAAGCGCACGGTTTCAGGTACTATTTCACTCCCCTCCCGGGGTACTTTTCACCTTTCCCTCACGGTACTAGTCCGCTATCGGTCACCAGGGAGTATTCAGGCTTACCGGGTGGTCCCGGCAGATTCACAGCAGATTTCACGGGCCCGCTGCTACTCGGGAAACATCCACAACAGCCGTTGAGTTTTCATTTACCGGACTATCACCGTCTATGGCAGGCCGTTCCAGACCACTTCAACTAACACAACGGTTTCTCACTGTCGCCCTGACCGGCAGATCAGGGAAGAATGCTCCCACTACCCCGTCCAGACAACCCCTGCCGGGTATCACATCTGAACGGTTTAGCCTCATCCGCTTTCGCTCGCCACTACTCACGGAATCACTATTGTTTTCTCTTCCTGTGGGTACTGAGATGTTTCACTTCCCCACGTTCCCTCCACACACCCTATATATTCAGATGCGGGTAACACGACATCACTCGTGCTGGGTTTCCCCATTCGGAAATCCTCGGATCTCAGCTCGGTTGACAGCTCCCCGAGGCTTATCGCAGCCTCCTACGTCCTTCATCGGCTCCTGGTGCCAAGGCATCCACCGTACGCTCTTAAACACTTACAAACAAAGATGCTCGCGTCCACTGTGCAGTTCTCAAACAACACACAAGACTGAAACCCGATACAGCACCAGCACTTCCGAAGAAGCCGGTATGACTGCGGCCCAATCTCGTCGTTATCTTGCCTGGAAAGAACGTCTGTTCTCTCAGGACCCAACAGTGTGTCGATTACATCCCCGAACCGAAAGCACTCAGGCTTCCGGCAATTCGAGGCACATGTCAGTGTTCCACCCATGAGCGTCCGCCGGACTACATGTGAGTCCGAAACGGTCTCTGCCAGAACAACATCCAACCTGTGTTGGCATGTCTGGAGAAGTGCTCCTTAGAAAGGAGGTGATCCAGCCGCACCTTCCGGTACGGCTACCTTGTTACGACTTCGTCCCAATCGCCAATCCCACCTTCGACGGCTCCCTCCACAAGGGTTAGGCCACCGGCTTCGGGTGTTACCGACTTTCATGACGTGACGGGCGGTGTGTACAAGGCCCGGGAACGTATTCACCGCAGCGTTGCTGATCTGCGATTACTAGCGACTCCAACTTCACGGGGTCGAGTTGCAGACCCCGATCCGAACTGAGACCGGCTTTAAGGGATTCGCTCCACCTCACGGTATCGCAGCCCTCTGTACCGGCCATTGTAGCATGTGTGAAGCCCTGGACATAAGGGGCATGATGACTTGACGTCGTCCCCACCTTCCTCCGAGTTGACCCCGGCAGTCTCTCACGAGTCCCCGCCATAACGCGCTGGCAACATAAGATAAGGGTTGCGCTCGTTGCGGGACTTAACCCAACATCTCACGACACGAGCTGACGACAGCCATGCACCACCTGTACACCAACCACAAGGGGGGCGACATCTCTGCCGCTTTCTGGTGTATGTCAAACCCAGGTAAGGTTCTTCGCGTTGCATCGAATTAATCCACATGCTCCGCCGCTTGTGCGGGCCCCCGTCAATTCCTTTGAGTTTTAGCCTTGCGGCCGTACTCCCCAGGCGGGGTACTTAATGCGTTAGCTACGGCACGGATCCCGTGGAAGGAAACCCACACCTAGTACCCACCGTTTACGGCGTGGACTACCAGGGTATCTAATCCTGTTCGCTACCCACGCTTTCGCTTCTCAGCGTCAGTTACTTCCCAGAGACCCGCCTTCGCCACCGGTGTTCCTCCTGATATCTGCGCATTTCACCGCTACACCAGGAATTCCAGTCTCCCCTGAAGTACTCTAGTCCGCCCGTATCGACCGCAAGCCCACCGTTGAGCGGTAGGTTTTCACGATCGACGCGACGAACCGCCTACAAGCTCTTTACGCCCAGTAATTCCGGACAACGCTCGCACCCTACGTATTACCGCGGCTGCTGGCACGTAGTTGGCCGGTGCTTCTTCTACAGGTACCGTCACTCACGCTTCGTCCCTGTCGAAAGAGGTTTACAACCCGAAGGCCGTCATCCCTCACGCGGCGTCGCTGCATCAGGCTTCCGCCCATTGTGCAATATTCCCCACTGCTGCCTCCCGTAGGAGTCTGGGCCGTGTCTCAGTCCCAGTGTGGCCGGTCACCCTCTCAGGTCGGCTACCCGTCGTCGCCTTGGTAGGCCATTACCCCACCAACAAGCTGATAGGCCGCGGGCCCATCTCGCACCGATAAATCTTTCCACCACAAGACATGCATCCCGTGGTCATATCCGGTATTAGACCCAGTTTCCCAGGCTTATCCCGAAGTACGAGGCAGATCACCCACGTGTTACTCACCCGTTCGCCGCTCGTGTACCCCGAAGGGCCTTACCGCTCGACTTGCATGTGTTAAGCACGCCGCCAGCGTTCGTCCTGAGCCAGGATCAAACTCTCCGTTGAAGACTCTCAACCACACCCCAAAA
Source organism: Nocardia vinacea (assembly GCF_035920345.1). Taxonomy (NCBI): domain Bacteria; kingdom Bacillati; phylum Actinomycetota; class Actinomycetes; order Mycobacteriales; family Nocardiaceae; genus Nocardia; species Nocardia vinacea. The sequence continues at coordinate 9,893,478 of NZ_CP109149.1, read as the reverse complement.
GGATGCAATCAGAAGAATTAACCAGAGTCCGAAAACCTTGGCAAAATCAAACGCCAGCAAAAAGTATTTGCTGACTAAAATGTCCAGCCCACCCAAACGGGGGTTTGAGGAGCCGGAACCAAAAAAATATTTGGCACTGACATTCATCGACACACTATTGAGTTCTCAAAGAACACACGCACACACATTCACACCGGCGTAAATCCGGGGCTTCAGTGAGGCAACTTGGTGAAGCTTAGTCCAGCCGACCCCCGACGCAAAATCAGGATCCGTCCGAACCAGTGTGATCGTCAGGCGCTCCTCGTACTACCTCGTTTCCCAGGCCACTGTGCTCAACGTTTCCGCTGCGCTTTGGGCTCCGGGTCGGTGTCCGTGTCGCTCTGACTTGGATAAAGTTACTTACCGGCGTGCACGATGTCAAATCGCCTGGCCAGCGGGTGTTTACAGCGAGTTCACCCAATTGCGGAGCAACTGCGCGCCCGCATCGCCGGACTTTTCGGGATGAAACTGCGTCGCCGACAGCGGACCGTTCTCGACGGCCGCCAGGAATGGGACGCCGTGTTCGGCCCAAGTGAGCTTCGGCGTGGCGAAGTGTTCACTCGGCGGCAGGTCCCAGGTCTGTGCGGCATAGGAGTGCACGAAATAGAAACGGGTATCGCTGGCCATTCCGGCGAACAGGACACTGTCGGTAGGAGCCGACACCGTGTTCCAGCCCATGTGCGGCAGCACAGGTGCGGACAGGCGCTCGACCACACCCGGCCATTCCGCGCATCCTTCGGTTTCCACACCGAATTCCACCCCGCGCTCGAACAGGATCTGCATGCCGACGCAGATACCGAGTACCGGACGACCACCGGCCAGCCGCTGACCGATGATGCGCTCCCCTTTCACCTCGCGTAGTCCGGCCATGCACGCGGCGAACGCACCGACGCCGGGAACGACAAGGCCATCGGCGGCCAGCGCGATATCGGCATCGGCGGTCACCTCGACGTTCGCGCCCGCGCGGATCAGCGCGCGGTTCGCGGAGTGCAGATTGCCGGAGCCGTAGTCGAGCAGAGCGACGGATTTCATTGTCACAGCGTGCCCTTCGTCGACGGCACACCGCTCACTCGCGGATCCAGTTCGACGGCGGCGCGCAATGCCCGCGCGACCGCCTTGAATTCGGCCTCGGTGATGTGGTGCTGGTCGCGGCCGTACAGCACGCGCACGTGCAGGGCGATACGGGCGTTCAGCGCGATCGACTCGAAAACGTGCCGGTTGAGCACTGTCGAATACGGGGCACCGGGTCCGGAACCGGGAATCACCGCGTGCAGCAGGTGATCGGGTTCGCCGGTGTGTACGCAGTACGGGCGGCCGGAGACGTCTACCGCAGCGTGCGCCATGGTCTCGTCCATCGGAATGAACGCATCGCCGAAGCGACGGATGCCGGACTTGTCGCCCAGTGCCTTACCCAGCGCCTGGCCGAAGACGATGGCGGTGTCCTCGACGGTGTGGTGCGCCTCGATCTCGATATCGCCCTCGGCGCGCACCGTCAGATCGAAGCTTGCGTGTGCGCCGAGCGCGGTCAGCATGTGATCGTAGAACGGGACACCGGTGGAGATGTCGGTCTTGCCGGTGCCGTCGAGGTCCAATTCGACGACGATATTCGATTCCTTGGTGACGCGCTCCACCCGCGCGGTGCGATTCATCTTTGCTTCCTCCACAGGCGGATTCATCGGATGGTGAGGTCGGTATCGGCCAATGTGCCGCTGACGCGCAGGAATTCGTCGTTCTCGGCGGCCAGACCGATGGTCGCGCGCAGATATCCCGGAATTCCGACGTCGCGGATCAACACGCCGCGGTCCAGGTAGTGCTGCCAGGCGCGGGGGGCGTCGGCGAAACGACCGAACAGCAGGAAGTTGGCATCGCTGGGGATCACCTCGAAACCCATGGCGGCCAGCGCTTCCGCGACCCGGTCCCGCTGTGCCGCCAGTTCGGCGACGCTGGCGAGGGTTTCGTCGGCATGGCGCAGAGCCGCACGGGCGGCGGCCTGGGTGACCACCGACAGGTGATACGGCAGTCGCACCAGCAGCATCGCGTCGATCACCGCGGGGGCGGCGACCAGATAGCCGAGGCGGCCGCCCGCGAAGGCGAAGGCCTTGCTCATCGTCCGGCTGACCACGAGTTTCGTCGGATACCGGTCGATCAGGGCGATCGCGCTCGGCTCGGCGGAGAATTCGCCGTATGCCTCGTCGACGACCACGATGCCCGGTGCGGTGGCCAGGATCCGGGCCAGGTCAGCCTGCGGAATGCTGTGCCCGGTCGGGTTATTGGGGCTGGTCACGAAGATGACATCGGGTCGATGCTCGGCGACGACGGTGAGCGCGTAATCGATATCGAGGGAAAAGTCGGCATTGCGGTTGGCCTCGACCCATTCGGTATCGATGCCCTCGGAGATGATCGGGTGCATCGAGTACGACGGCACGAAACCCAGTGCGCTGCGGCCGGGGCCGCCGAAGGCCTGCAGCAGTTGCTGCAGGATTTCGTTGGAGCCGTTGGCCGCCCAGACATTGGCGGTGGTCACCGCGGTGCCGGTCTGGCGGGTCAGGTATTCGGCCAGGTCGGTGCGCAGGGCGACGGCGTCGCGGTCCGGGTAGCGGTGCAGGTCGGCGGCGGCGGCGCGAATGGATTCGGCGACGTCGTCGACGAGGGCCCGACTCGGCGGGTGCGGGTTCTCATTGGTGTTCAGCTGCACCGGCACCGTCAATTGTGGTGCGCCGTAAGGCTTTTTGCCGCGCAGATTCTCGCGCAGCGGCAGGTCGTCCAGGCTGACGCCGGAGCCGGGCACGGTGGCTGTGTTCATGCCCACCCCGTCACGCCCCGGCGTCATGCCAGTGCCTCGAATCGCGCTTGTACAGCCTGGCCGTGCGCGGGCAGGTCCTCGGCATTGGCCAGGGCAACCACGTGACCGGCGACATCTTTCAGTGCGGTCTCGGTGTATTCGACGACGTGGATACCGCGCAGGAAGGTCTGCACACTCAGGCCCGAGGAGTGCCGCGCGCAACCCGCCGTCGGGAGTACGTGATTGGAGCCCGCGCAGTAGTCGCCCAGGCTGACCGGGGCATACGCACCGACGAAGATCGCGCCGGCACTGCGCACTCGGGCCGCGACGGCAGGCGCATCGGCGGTCTGGATCTCCAGATGTTCGGCGGCGTAGGCATTCACCACCCGCAGACCCTGCTCGATGTCGTCGACGAGCACGGTGCCGGATTGCTTGCCGGACAATGCCTCTCGCACCCGGTGCCCGTGCTTGACCACCGTCATCTGGGTGGTGAGCGCGGCGTCCACCGCATCGGCGAGTTCAACGCTGTCGGTGACGAGCACGCTGGCTGCGAGCACATCGTGTTCGGCCTGGCTGATCAGATCGGCGGCAACGTGGACCGGATCGGCGGTGGCATCGGCCAGGATCGCGATCTCGGTGGGGCCCGCCTCGGCATCGATGCCGACCACGCCGCGGCACAGGCGCTTGGCGGCCGTCACGAAGATATTGCCGGGACCGGTGATCAGGTCGACCGGCTCGAGCTGCGCTCCATCGGTATCGCTACCACCGTAGGACAGCAGCGCGATGGCTTGCGCACCGCCGACGGCCCACACTTCCTCGACCCCGAGCAGCTTCGCGGCCGCCAGGATGGTCGGGTGCGGCAGCCCGCCGTGCTGCGCCTGCGGCGGCGAGGCCACCACCAGCGAGTCGACACCCGCCGCCTGCGCGGGCACCACATTCATCACGACGCTCGACGGGTAGACGGCATTGCCGCCGGGCACGTAGAGCCCCACCCGCTCGACCGGAACCCACCGCTCGGTGACCGTGCCGCCGGGCACGACCTCGGTGCTGGTATCGGTGCGTCGCTGATCTGCGTGCACCTTGCGGGTCCGTTCGATCGCGACCTCGAGTGCATTCCGCACGGCCGGATCCAACTTTTCCAATGCGGCTTCCAACTCGGCTGCGGGCACCCGCACGCTCGCCGGAATCACGCCGTCGAACTGCTCGCTGAACTCCAGCGCCGCCGCGACCCCGCGATCCCGGATCGCCTCCACCACCGGTCGCACCTGATGCAGCACCGAGTCCACGTCGACTCCCCCGCGCGGCAGCGCGGTGCGCAGCTCGGCAGCGGAGGGAGTACGGCCGCGCAGATCAACGCGGGCGAGCTCGATGCGGGATGTCATGAGGTCTGCGATCCTGTCTGTCCTGATCCTTGGACGCCGTGCCCGACGCCGAGCGGTCGGTATCCTCCGCTCCGCTCCAGCTACCAGCCTATCGGTCCGGTGCCACCCGTTATCCGCTGCGGTCTCCGGATGTGGCGCGGAGTACGGCCGCCTGCCCCGGTCCGATAGTGGACCGGGGCGCGACGGGTGTCAGGCCGAGACGAGGCGCTTGATGATCATCGGTTCGGCGAGGATCTGGTCGAGTACGTCGCGCACATGGAAGAAATGTGGCGTCGTGAAATGTTCGTCGAGGGCTTCGGGAGTGGTCCACTCCTCGACGAGCACCATGTGGGAAGGGTCGTTGGGGTCGGTGTAGGGGTGGTAGGTCAGGCAGCCGGGCTCGGCGAGGGACGGTTCGATCATTGCCTCGAGTGCCGTGCGTAGGCGGTCTTCGCGGCCCGAGTCAGCGCGGAATTCGGCGACGACGTGCAGTGTCATGGTGGTTCCTCGGAAATTACGCGCGGGCGGGGCCGGTGCCCGCGCCGGTCGTGGTGATGGCGGTCTCGATTGCCGCGAGATCATCGGTGCTGAGCGCCAGGTCACGAGCACCGAGCCAGCCGTCGATCTGGGTGGCGTTACGTGCGCCGACGATCGCGCCGGTGATGCCGGGCCATGCGGTCGCCCAGGCCAGGGCCACCTCGGCAACGGTCACGCCATGGCGAGCCGCGATCGGACGCATGGCTTCGACGAGGGCGAGCTTGGCGGACAGGCCGGTGGTGAAGTCCGGATGCGAACCGCGCCAGTCCTCGTCGGGCAGATTGCGCAGGCGTTCCTCGGTGAATGTGCCGGTGAGCAGGCCCGATTGCAGTGGTGAGTAGACGATCACGCCGGTGCCGTTCTCGTGTGCCCAAGCGATATCGGCCGCGGCCGAGCGGTTGATCGCCGAGAACGGCGGCTGGATCGCATCGACATGGGCGATGGATTCGGCGACCGCCAGTTGGGCCGCGTCGTGGTTGGACAGGCCGATGGCACGGACCTTGCCTTCCTTCTTCAGATCGGCCATGACCTGCCAGTACTCCTCGAGCTGAGTCGCCTGGTCATTGGCCTCACCCTCGGCGCCGTAGACGAACAACGCACCGGTGTCCGGCCAGTGCACCAGGTAGAGGTCGATCTGCTCGGCGCGCAGTCGACGCAGCGAATCCTCGATTTCCTTGCGCACCACATCGGGCCGCATGATCCGGCGCGGCGGGCCGGAACGGTCGTCGCCTGCTTCCCAGATCAGGCCAGTTTTGGTGAAGAGATAGGGCCGCTCGGCTTCCGTGATGTCGGCGAGCGCGCGGCCGACCACATCTTCGGCGTGGCCGACGCCGTAGGCGGCTGCGGTATCGATCCAGTTGATTCCGGCGTGCACTGCGTGTCGAATGGCGGCGATCGATTCGGCGTCATCGGTGGCACCCCATGAGTACTGCCAACCGGATCCGCCGAAGATCCAGGTGCCGAAGCCGAGCGGGGTGATGTCCATGCCGGTGTCACCGAGGGGGCGGGTGTTGCTCATCGTGTCCGTCTCCGTTCACTGCCGGAACCGTTCCGGCGGTGATCACTACTTTCGGCGCGCAGGGCGGCGGTAAACAGCGCCGCGCGAGCCTGGGCACGGCATGACCAGGATGCGCCCAGGCAACCGGCTGGATACTGGATGACGTGAGTCTGGATCGACGTGCCGAACTCGGCGAATTCCTGCGTTCCCGGCGGGCGCGGCTGAGCCCGGAGGAGGTCGGCCTGCCCGATTACGGCAGCCGCCGCCGGGTGCCCGGTCTGCGCCGCGAGGAGTTGGCCATGGTGGCCGGGGTCAGTGTCGATCACTATGTGCGTCTGGAACAGGGCCGCACCCTGCACTTTTCGGAGTCGGTGCTGGATGCCGTCGCGCAGGCGCTGCGGCTGAATCCGGTAGAACGTGAGCATCTGTATCGACTGGCGCGGCCGTGGTCCGGCGAGGAGCCCCCGGCCGAACAGGAAGTCCGTCCCGGATTGCGCAGACTGCTCGACGCGGCCGCCGACGTACCCGCCTACATCGTGGGCCGCGGCACCAATGTGCTCGCCTGGAATTCCCTTGCCGCCGCGCTCATTACCGATTTCGGCGCACTCCCGCCCCGCGAGCGCAATCTGGCCCGATTGGTCTTCCTCGACGAAGGGATGCGGGAGCTGTACGAGGATTGGGCGGCCAAGGCCGCCGATGTCGTCGCGTATCTGCGCCTGGATATGGCGCGCAATCCCGGCGATGCCGGAATCGCTTCGCTCATCGAGGAATTGAGCGCGAGCTCCGCCGACTTCGGCGCCATGTGGCAGCGTCACGAACTCAAGGACAAGACGCATGGGCGGTACACATATCTGCACCCGGTTGTCGGCCGACTAGATCTGGGCTTCGAAACCTTGCGCCTGCCCGACGATCCGGATCAGGGGTTGATCATGCACACCACCGAAGCGGATTCACCGAGCGCCACCGCCCTTGCGCTGCTGGCGAATTGGGCGCAGACCTCGGTGCGGTCCGTTGCCCGATAGAGCACCGCACCCGCAGCCGTGACTAGCGCGCGTCGCCGCTGCGGGTGTCGCTGTCAATGAGCGGGGCGCCGCTGCCAGGGTTGATCAACCGCAGCGTCACCGACCTGTTCTGGCCCGCATAGGTCACGCTGGCCACATTGATTTCCACCGAACCGTCTGGGTTGGTGCCTGTACCGCCACCGGCCGCATCAACAGTGTTGAAGCCTGTGACCCGATTCTGCGTCCAGTAATCCTGGAAGGCTGACTGACTGCCGTAGACCCGCTGGGCAGCGGGAGTCAACTGTTTCCATGCAGCCGCGAAACTCAGATAGGTGAGGTTGTTGTAGAAGTCCACCACTTGATCGATGGATTGCCGCGAGTCTGCCGCGCCGACGCTCTTCGTTTGCCCCGGCGAGCCCGCGGCAGCCGTGGAAGTGGTGCCCTTCGAGGCGGACGACGAAGGCGGACTCGCTTGCACCGACGGCGTATTGGTGCCCGACTGATTCAGCGCACCGATCAGGATGGCCACGACGGCCACCACCGCACCGATAGTCGCACCGACCAGTACGGCCTTGCGCTTGCCACCGGACTTGCGCGGCGCCGGACGCGGCTGTGTCGCCGTCCGCGGATGCGCGGCGGTTGTCGGATGCGATGCACTGGAGCTGGCGGGACGAACGGAATTTCGCGGCGGCGGCGCCGGACGTGGTTGCCGCGCGGTCGGCTGGTGCTCCGGCGTCGGATTCGCGGGTGGCCGCAGCGCACGGGTCGCGGATTCGCCGCGCCGACCGAAAGCCTCACTGGCCGGGACGAATCCGGCGGGCACCGGTCCGGAATCGGCGAGCGCGGAAAGATGTTCGCGGGCCGCACGCATGGTCGGCCGGTCGGCGGGATCCGGGCTGAGCAGATCCAGCAGGAAGTCGGTTGCGGGGCCGGCGTGCCGAGGTTCACTCACCTGGCCGTTCGCCGCGGCGTAGAGCACGGCGAGCGGGTTGGCGCTGGCACCGTACGGCGGTTCGCCCTCGAGAGCGTGGAAAAGCGTTGCACCCAAGGCGAATACGTCGGCGGCCGGTGTCGGGTCGGCGCCGCGCGCGACCTCCGGCGCGAGATAGGCGGCGGTACCGCAGATCAGACCGGTCTCGGTGAGGGTGACGTCGCCGGTGGCGCGGGAGATGCCGAAGTCGGTGATCTTCACCGTGCCGGTGTCGTCGAGCAGGATATTGCCCGGTTTGACATCGCGGTGCACGATTCCGGCGTGATGCGCGGCGATGAGCGCCGAGGCGACCTGTTCGCCGATCCGCGCGACCTGGGTCAGCGGCAGCATCCCCTGCCCGGAGATCACTCCCGCCAAACTCTTCGACTTCAGATACTCCATCACCAGGCACGGGTCGCCGTTGTGCTCGGTGATATCGAAGACCACGATCGCATTCGGATGCTGGAAGCGCGCCGCATTGCGGGCCTCACGGATCGCGCGCTGTCGCACCACATCGCGCTCGGCTTCGGGCAGGCTGGGCTTGATGTGGATCTGCTTCACGGCGACCGAGCGCTGCAGGCGTTCGTCGATGGCACGCCAAACCACGCCTGTGCCGCCGCTACCAATCCGCTCGACCAGGCGGTAGTGCTCCGCGATCAATTGACCGGTATCGATGGCGCCTACTCCGAACCTTCTCGAAATCGTGATATGACGCGTATTGACCATCAACGCGTTCAGTCGACGAGTGTAGCGGGGCGCAATCCTCGGCACACGGCTGCGGGGGTATATTCGCCGCCCACACGCGCCGAACGCTAATACCGTGCTGATCGACAGTACCGCTCAATGCCGCGCACGCAGCATACGACCCGCGGCCTCCACGGCCGGACCAGAGCTGTTCGCATCGCTGACGAACACGGCAAAGGCCAGGTCACCGTCGATGCCGACGAACCAACCGTGCGCGTGCTTGTCATCGATGTACTCGGCGGTGCCGGTCTTGCCGATCAGGCCCGGAATATCGCGCAGTGCGGTGGCGGTGCCGCCGGTAATGGTCTCGCGCATCATGGTTTTCAGCTGCTCGTCGGTGGCCGGCGGCAGCGGCGCCGGGGTGTGATCGGCCACGCCGGGCTGCCCGTTGACGACCATCGGCAGCGGCATCGATCCGCGCGCGATGGATGCAGCGACCAGCGCCATACCGAACGGTGAGGCCGTCACCTTGCCCTGGCCGATACCGGACTCCACGCGCAGTGCTGGGGTGTCCGCGGTCGGCACGTTGCCGGTGACGGTGGTCAGACCGGGTGTGACGAAGTCGATGCCGAGGCCGAGTTGTGCCGCGGCATCGGTCAGGCCGTTCGGTGCGAGATTCACCGCGAGTTGGCCCATGGTGGTGTTGCAGGACTGGGCGAACGCGGTGTGCAGCGGGACATTGCCGAGGTCGAAGTTGTTGTCGTTGGGGATGCGGCGGCCCTCGATATTCGCGGTGGCCGGGCACGGCAGCATGGTGTCGGGTGTCACAGCGCCGGATTGCAGAGCGGCCGAGACAGTGACGGTCTTGAAGGTCGAACCCGGCGGATACAGGCCGGTCAGCGCGATCGGCCCCTGGGCGTCGGCGGCCGCGTTCTGCGCGATGGCGAGCACCTTTCCGGTGGAAGGTTGCACTGCGACGATCGCGGCGGGCTGGGCGATCGGCGTCAATGCGCTCTCCGCGTAGCGCAGCAGATCGGTGTCGAGTGTGGTCACGATATCCGCGGTGGGTTTCGGATCCTGACCGGCGACGCGTTCGGTGCCGTCGGCGGTCTGCGCCCGCACCGCCCAGCCTGCCGCAGCGTCGGCGGAGGTCTGCCACAGGTCGGCGAGACCGGACAGCGCCGGTGACGCGAGGGATTTGTCGGTGGCGAGCAGGCGGGTCTGCGGCGCGAGGGTGACGCCGGGGACTGCGGCCAGCGCCGTTTGGATCGGGGCGATATCGGCATCGCGCAGGGTGACCGCCGTGATCGACTTGCCCTGCGCCGCAGCCAGATCCGATTGCAGCGACTGCGCGGTGATGTCGGCGGCGACGGGGGCGAGCACCGCGGCGAGCGCGGCGGTATCGGCGCCGGGAGCGACGTTCACCAGGGTGACCACCTGCTCGGTCATCAACTCACCGCCCGATGACTCCAGAATGCGCGCGGGCTTCGGATAGGTGGTGGCGTAGCTCAGCGGGCCGAGGGCGAGACCGGGTGCGATGGCGTTGGGATCCCATTTGATCTTCCAGCCGTCGCCGGAATCGCCGGCGGAACCGTTGGTGGTGTAGCTCCACTCGTTCTTGCCGAACTTCCAGGTGGCGGCGAGGGTGAAGGAGTTCTTATCCACGCCGCGGACCTCGAATTTCACGTCCTTGCCGAGTCCGTCGTAGAGCTTGCCCAGTGCATCCGAGGCCTTGGTCGGATCGTCGGTGAGTGCGGCGGCCGCGGCGGTATCGTCCCGGCTGAGCGCATCGGCGAACTGCCCGGCGACGGTGTCGGGCTGGTCCGGCCCTGAGCTGCAACCACTCAGGGCCAAGGCGGTGGCTGCGAACAGAACGAGAAAATTCCGGTTGGCACGCACCCGGCCGACTGTAGTGGCCGATAGCGACGAGGTCAGGTAGCCCGCACGAAGGAATCCGCACCTCCTGTCACGATCCGGGTGGACCGCAACAGGTACGACTGTGCGGACTTCAGGCGAGCCACGGCCCTTGGGCGAGGGCAGCGGCATCGGGTTCGGACAGCTCGATATCGAAGACCTCGATCAGGATTTTCGGAAGTTCGGCGAGTTCGAGTTCGCGGGTTTCGCTGGTGCCGTTCGGATATTCGGTGATGAGGGTGAGGTTGTCCAGTACGTGGTGGACGTCCGGGAGGAAGCGCTGCACAAACGGTCGGGCGGTGAACGGCGAGCGCGGCGAGGTGGAGACGAAGTGGTTGCCCACCGCGAAATCGATGCGGTACTGCGGATTCAGCGTGAAGGTGTACCGGTCGATCCAGCCGTCGCGGCCGAATTGGTGCAACACCCACAGGTCGGTGTCGAGTTCGCCGGTGGTGTGTTCGAGCCGGAAGCGCCAGTCGCCGAGCGCGAATTCGCCGCCCTCGACCAGTTCATAGGGCGCGAGCGGTCCGGAGCCGAAGCCGACGTCGCAGATCCAGACGCGATCGTCATCGCCGGTGGTGACGCGCAGCAGGGCGTGCGTGGCCGGGCGCAGACCGTCGGATACCCCCATGGTGACCCGGCCGCTGAGACCGGTCACCCCGAAACCGAGCCGTTCCAGCGCGGCGGCGAACAGGCCGACATTCTCGTAGCAGTAGCCACCGCGCCGGTGCCGGATCAACTTGTCCTGCAACGATTCCAGATCCAGCGGAACGGAGCGACCGAGAATGGACTCCAGATTCTCGAACGGGATCGTGGTGGTGTGCGCGTAGACGAGGGCGCGCAGGGTGGCCGGCGTCGGGGTGCGGTCCCCGGTGTAGCCGATGCGTGCCAGATACGCGTCGAGGTGCAATTCCGCGCCATTCCAGTGGTACGCGGGGTCATTCGGCTTCATTGCGCCTCTCCTTGTATCCGGTCCTGCCCGAATGAACCACACCGCACCGACAGGTGTTCCCTTACGCGGCGCATTTGGTATTCGGCGGAGCCGCGGGGGCGGTGACGATACCGCGAGCGACGTCGACCAGATAGTCGCGATCGGGTCCGTCGACGGGTTCGGTGCCGAGGAGCAGACGTTCGACGACGCAACCGCCCTCGAAGTACGCGGGACCGACGCTGTGATCGCCCGGGACCACGGCGCCGTTCAGGTCGCGACCGGCGACGATCGTGTACATCGAGGTGGGTTTCCCCGCGGCGAGCAGTCCGGCTCGCATTTCCAGGGTCGCCGGGTACGGCACCACATCGTCACCGGTGCCGTGGATGAGGAAGGCGCGTTTCATACTCATCCGGGCGGCAAGGAGAACGGGCGACCGTTCGGCGTAGGCCTGCGGGCAGACCGTCGGGGCGCAGCCGCCCGCATCGCGTTCGATCTGACCGGGCAGTGCGGGATCGACGCCCACCGACGCGAGCCACATGGTGAAATCGTCCGCGGGGCCGTAATTGTCGACCCAGTAGTCGAAGAGTCCCTGCGGACCGTGCGCCACCGCGAGTCCGCTCATGGTGCCGCCCTGACTCCAGCCCCACAGCACGGTGCGGCCGATCGTCGGATGCTCGTTCTTGTACCACTGGGTGGCGGTGACGATATCGCGCTGGCCCGCCCACAGGTTCCAGTCGCCGGTCCGCCAGACACTGGTCGCGCCGCGGGCGTCCATGGACAGGATCGGGGTCGCGGCGCGGCGGGCGATCGAGGTCAGGTATCCGGCGTAGTCGGCGGAGGTGCCGTCGTGGCCGTGGACCGCGACGACCAGATCACGCGGCGTCAGATCGCCCACAGCGCAGCGATACGGTTCGTATACCCGGCCGGTGGCGTCCTCGCCGTCCACTGTCAGGGTCACCGGTCGCACGTCCACTTGGACCGCGCATTCCGGTTCGGCCGAAACGGGCGGTGCGACAAGGCTTGTCGTCGACACCGCCGCGAACAGCGCACAGCCGAGCGTCAGCAGTAGGTGTCTCATCTTGGAATGATGACATGCGGCTATCGCCGACCTATCGCGGTGGTGGGGGGGCTAGTCGCGACGAATACCGCGCCGAGCACCGCGGCCGCACCGACAATGCCTGCGAAAGTTGTCGCGCTCGCGGGCAAACCGATTGCGTCACCGAGGAATCCGGCCGACAGCGGGAGCAACGCGGCGGGCAGGTAGCCGCCGACATTCTGAGCGGCATTGGCCTCGGCGAGTCGATCGCCCGGCACATTCGCGCTGATGGCCGTGAGACCGCCGAATTGGCCCATGCCCTGGCCGATGCCAGCGAGGATCGCGGCGGCGGCGAAGAACGCGATCGATGTCAGCCGCAGCGCCGACACCAGGGTGATCATGCTGAGCAGGGTGGCCGCCGTGCCGCCCAGCAGGATCGTGCGCAAGCGCAGGCGGCGCACCGCGAATTGGATACCGGTGGCGCCGAGGAACATGACAAAGGCGAGGCCGCCCGCGAGCACTCGGTTGGTTGCCCCCAACAGGTTCGACAGCAGTGAGGGGCCGAGCGAGAGCACGAATGATGTCGCGGTTATGCCCGGGGCGAATACCGCGATGCCGAGTAGTACGGCGGTGCGTCCACCGGGGGCGACCGCGGGGATACGGATCCATGGGCCGCGCCCGCGCGCAACCTCGGGCAGGTCGAGCCGCGCTATGACTGCGAAAGCCGAAGCGAGTAAGACGATTTCGACGACGAAGATGGTGACGGTCGGGCCGGGAACGAGCTGTGACAGCAGGCCCGCCAGCAATGGACCGAAGCCCGCGCCGAGCACCATGGTCGATGAGGCCGCGAGTGCGGAAAGGCGTTTGCGCTCCGGGCCGCCGATATCGGTCACCGCCGCCATACCCGCCGAAACGGCCGCGCCGACCGCTATTCCGGTGAGCAGGCGCGCGATCGCCAGCATCGCAACCGAATTCGCGGTGGCGAAGAGCACGCAGGCGAGCATCGCGAGGATCACCGCGGGCAGCAGCACGGGCTTGCGGCCGATGCGGTCGGAGACCACACCGGCGACCAGCAGCGCGCCGAGCAAGCCGACTATGTAACAGGCGAATACGGCGGTCAACGTGCCCGAAGAGAAGCCGAGTCGGTGCTGCCACACGACATACAGCGGGGTCGGCGCATTCGAGAGCACGAAGACCGCGAGTACGGGCCAAGCCGCCAGCCATACCGCGCCATCGCGGCGCACCTCGGTTTCGGGTTTTACCGCGAGTGTCGTCATCCCGACCTCCTAGTTCGACATTTCTCGTACTGGTACGACGGAGATCGAACTTAGCATCTAGTACGATTCAAGTCGAACTAAGAAATCACGATCCGCAGGAGACCCGATGTCATCGACCGAGAGCGTCGCGACCACGCTGCCCGAGCCGACGCGCGCCGAGCTGCGGCTGGAAGATGTGCTCGGCGTGCTCAGCGATCCGCTGCGGCTGGGTATGGTGCGGAAACTGCTGCTCGAATCCCCCGACACCGATCGCTCCTGCGGCTGGTTCGAGATCGATCGGCCGAAATCGACACTGACGCACCACTTCCGAGTGCTGCGCGAGGCCGGTGTCACCCGTCAGCGGCAGTACGGGTTGGAGCGGCGCAGCCGGGTGCGGATCGAGGACCTCGACGCCCGCTTTCCCGGACTGCTCGATCTGGTTCGTGCCTGGCAGCCGGTGTAATTCGGCGGTGTTTCGGGGGCACGCGTGTCCCGGCGGGTAAGCCGACCGAGGCGCATGCGGTCGTCCAGATCGGCATCATGATCGGCAATGCGGACGGGAATTTCGATCAGAACGAGATCGCGGCGATACGGGAGGCATGCCAGGCGCTGGGGGTGGATCCGCAGCAGTTCGGTATCTGACCGCTAATATTCGCATATGCGTTCGATTGATGCGGCGGAGCGACGGGCCCGGCTGGCGCGACGGCATCGGCTCACACCAGCGTGTCGCACCGATGAAGTTGCCGATATCGTCCGATCCCTCGTCGTCCTGCATGCGACCGATCCGGCGACGGTGTACCTGTCGGTGGGCGCGCGCAGTCTCACCGCTGAGCCCGCACATGTCGAGAAGGCGCTGTACGACGATCGGACGCTGCTGCGCCTGCTGGCGATGCGGCGCACGATGTTCATCGCGCCGGTCGAATTGCTGCCGGTATTGCAGGCGTCGTGCGCGGATGCGTTGGCGGAGAAGCAACGTCGCACCTACGGGAGGTTCATCGAGCAGGCCGGAGTTGTCGACGGGGATGTGCGCGCCTGGCTCGCCGATGTCGAAGACGAAACGCACAAGGCACTTTTGGCACGTGGCGCCGCGACCGGCGCACAGTTGAGCAAGGACGTACCTCGGCTGCGCACGCAGGTCAATACCGCTCCAGACAAGGCATATTCGCGTCCCAACAGCATCACCACCTGGGTGCTTGTGATCCTCGGTGTGGAGGGGCGCATCGTGCGCGGTCGGCCGAACGGCAGTTGGACGAGCAGCCAATACACTTGGGCGCCGATCGAAGCCTGGCTGCCGCAAGGCGTTCCGACCATGCCCGCCGATGCGGCACGCGCCGAACTCGTCCGGCAGTGGCTCTACGCCTTCGGCCCCGCACCCGTCACCGATATCAAGTGGTGGACCGGCTGGACCCTGACCGAGGTTCGCAAGGCCCTCGCCCAACTCGATGTGGTGGAGGTCGATCTCGACGGCACCACCGGTCTGCTACTCGCCGACGACCAGGACCCGACCCCCGAGTCCGAACCCTGGGCCGCCCTACTCCCGGCCCTCGACCCCACTCCCATGGGCTGGCAGTCCCGCGACTGGTACCTCGGCCCCCACGCTTCAACCCTCTTCGACCGCAACGGAAACGTCGGTCCCACCATCTGGTGGAACGGGCGCATAGTCGGCGGCTGGGCCCAGCGCAAAGACGGCGAAATCGTCTACCGCCTATTGGAAGACATCGGCTCCGAAGCCGAATCTCTCATCGAAGCCGAAGCCGCCCGCATCGCCACCTGGTACGGCGAAGTTCGCGCCATCCCCCGATTCCGCACGCCATTGGAGCGTGAACTCACCGCCTGACGGCTACATGTCGAGGCCGAGATCGAGGACGCGCACCGAGTGGGTCAGGGCGCCGACGGCCAGGTAGTCGACGCCGGTGCGGGCGTAGTCGGCGGCGTCGGCGAGGGTCAGGCCGCCGGAGGATTCGAGTTTGGTGGTGGGGGCCTGGGCGTTGCGGCGTTGGACGGCGGCTTGAGTTTGCCAGAGGGGGAAGTTGTCGAGCAGGACCAGTTCGACGTTTTCGGCGAGGACGGCGTCGAGTTGTTCGAGGCTGTCCACTTCGACCTCGCAGGCGATATCGGGGGCCAGCTCGCGCACCGCGCGGAGCGCGGCGACCACCGAACCGGCGGCTACCACGTGATTGTCCTTGATCAGAGCGGCATCGCCGAGGCCCATGCGATGGTTGACGCCACCGCCGACGCGGACCGCGTATTTCTGCAGGGCACGCAGGCCGGGCAGGGTTTTGCGGCTGTCACGGATGCGGCAGTCGGTGCCCGCGACCTCGTCGACCCAGGCGGCCGTCGCGGACGCGATGCCGGACAGGTGGCAGACCAGGTTGAGCATGGTGCGTTCGGCGGTGAGCAGACCGCGGGTCGGCGCGACCAGCCCGAGCACGGAGTGGCCCGGCTCGACCCGGGTGCCATCGGCGACGCGATCGGTGATTTCGTAATTGCCCGCACCGATCACCTCGTCGAGCACGAGCAGACCGATATCGAGCCCGGCCACCGTGCCCGGCTGGCGCGAAACCACCGATGCCTTAACCGCCGCATCGGCGGGAACCGTTGCCACCGTGGTGATATCGGGGCCGTAGCGCAGATCCTCGTCCAGTGCGGTGCGAATCAGGGCTAGCACCTCGTCACGATCCAGGCCGGTATCCAGTCCCATCAGTGCACTCCTCGTCCTACTGTTCTCGTGCATTGCCGCGGTCATGAGGCGCTGGGGATGGCGTCCTGGGTCCAGGTGGTGAGGTCGAGGCCGTCGGGAGCGGGGACGGGGTGACCTTCTGGGCCCAGCCGTACTGCGCGACTGCGGCGTTGGTTGTCGTCGGGGGTCGGGTGGTCGGAGCGGGTGTGCGAGCCGCGGCTTTCGGTGCGGGCTGCCGCAGAAAGCAGGAGCACCTGGGCGGTGAGGGTGAGGGCGGCGTCCTCGAACGCGGTGATGCGTTGTGCCGCGGCCGCACCGTTGAGGTCTTCGGTGTCGTGCGACGCCGCACCGGTATTCACAGTCCCGCTGCTGTTCAGTGCGCCGTCGAGCGCCGCACCCGTCAATCGCTTTTTGGCAGTGGTCAACTCGGCACGCAAGCGACTTGCCGCGCTGTGCGACACCGCATCTCGCAACCGCACGGCCGCCTCCGCCAGTCCGGCGGCATCGCGAACCACGGAGGCATGCAACGTCATCGACTGCTGCACCAAGGCTCGGGCGGCGCGCGGAATGGTGTGGAAGGACACGTCCGTCACGTGCGCTTCCTCGCCGAGGCGTTCGGCAGCGGCCACCCCGGCCCGCTCACCGACCACCAACCCCTCGAGCAGACTGTTCGAGGCGAGCCGGTTGGCGCCGTGCAACCCGGTGCGCGCCACCTCACCCGCGGCATACAGACCGGGAACCGCGGTCCGGCCGTGCGTGTCGGTCACGACCCCGCCACATTGATAGTGCGCGGCGGGAGCGACCGGAATGAGATCGGTATGCGGGTCGATCCCGGCGGCCAGGCAGGATGCGGTGATCGTCGGGAAACGTTGTGGGAAGGTGTCGATCGCTCGGGCGTCGAGGTAGACGTGATCGGTGCCGAGGGCGCGCATCCGTGCGGCGATCGCACGCGACACCACATCGCGCGGTGCCAGATCACCACGCGGGTGCACACCCGCGGTCACCGAATTCCCTTCGGAATCGACCAGTATCGCGCCTTCGCCGCGGACCGCCTCGCTGATCAACGGGCGTCTGCCGAGTCCACCGGGGGTATAGAGCACCGTCGGATGGAACTGCACGAACTCGAGATCGGCCACCGTGGCACCGGCCCAGAGCGCCAGCGCGATGCCGTCGGCGGTCGCACCCGGCGGATTCGTACTCAGCGCGTACAGCTGACCGAGCCCGCCCGTCGCCAGCAGCACCGCCGGTGCGTGCACGACCCCGAATCCGTTCTCCGACACCGCGATCACGCCCTGCACACCGGACCGGCCGGTGACAACCTCCAGTGCCGCGGCACCGAACAGGACCGGCAACCCGGCCGCATTCAGTGCGCGCTGCACCTCGGCGCCGGTGGCGTCACCTCCGGCATGGATGATCCGCCGCGTGCTGTGACCGCCCTCGCGGGTGCGCGAGATCTGGCCGTCCCGAGCGAGATCGAAGACCGCACCCAGATCGGTCAGTGCGGCGACGGCCGCCTGGCCACCTTCGACGATCGACCGCACCGCCGCCTCGTCACACAGTCCGGCACCGGCCTCGACCGTGTCGCGCATATGCGATTCCACCGAATCCTCATGCGGCGCAACGACGGCGATACCGCCTTGGGCGTACTGGGTTGCGGTATCCGTCGGGCCGCCCTTGCTGAGGATGAGCACCCGCAGCCCGCGCAGCGATGCCGTTCGTGCCGCGGTCAACCCGGCGACGCCCCCACCGATCACGACCAGATCGGCGGCGGCTTCCCAGTCGATCCGCGGCGCGGTACTCATGCGCCCCTGCCCTTCTCGACCTGGTCGGCAGCGATATCGCTACCGACCACCCCGGTGATCATTCCGCACCGCCACTCCGGACGAGCGCACATGTCGCGCTCTGATCGCAGCCGTTCATTCGCCGCCGCCCGAGTTGCCGATTTCGATCATGCGCCGCACCGAATTGCTAGCCAGCGCGGCGGTTTCCAGGTCGACGTGCACCTCGTCGGTGTTCTCCACGAGCGAGCGGAGCAGCGCCGCCGGGGTGATCATCTTCATGTACTTGCAGGACGCACGGTCGTTCACGGCCTGGAAGTCGATGCCGGGGGCAGCTTTTCGCAGCTGATGCAGCATGCCGACCTCGGTGGCGACCAGGACCTGATTCGACTTCGCGGCCTTGGCGGCGTCGATCATCCCGCCGGTCGACAGAATGTGCACCCGCTCGGCCGGGAACGAGCCCTCACCCGCGAGGTACAAAGCCGAAGTGGCGCAACCGCACTCGGGGTGCACGAACAGTTCGGCATCCGGGTGGGTGCGGGCCTGTTCGGTCAGTTCGTCGCCGTTGATCCCGGCATGTACGTGGCATTCGCCCGCCCAGATGTGCATATTCTCGCGGCCGGTGACCCGCTTGACGTGCGCGCCGAGGAACTGATCCGGCAGGAACAGCACCTCGCGGTCGGGATCGATCGAAGCGACCACATCGACGGCATTCGAGGAGGTGCAGCAGATATCGGTGAGCGCCTTCACCGCGGCGGTGGTGTTCACGTACGAGACGACCACCGCATTCGGGAATTCGGCCTTCCAGGCTCGCAATTCGTCGGCGGTGATGGAATCGGCCAGAGAACAGCCCGCCCGCTGGTCCGGAATGAGCACGGTCTTCTCGGGGCTGAGAATCTTGGCCGTCTCGGCCATGAAGTGCACACCGCAGAACACGATGGTGTCCTCGGGGGCCTCGGCCGCGATGCGGGACAGCGCCAGCGAGTCACCGACATGGTCGGCCACGTCCTGGATCTCGGGCAACTGGTAGTTGTGCGCGAGAATCGTCGCGTTGCGCTCCCTGGCGAGCCGCTTGACCTCGGCTGCCCACTCCGGTGTGGCCTCGACACCGGCGAATCCGGTCGGACCATCGACTACCTGCCCCATCAGCGGGGGCGCCAACTTCACACCCATGGTCGCCATGGATGGCTCCTCTCCTCGTGCGCTCGGCCCTTGTGCCTTTTCACATGGCAGCCGATTCGCACCAAACCAGGTTTTCGACTTACAATCGAAAACGTGGCCCATAGTAGCACCATCCACGAAACGCTCACCGCGGTGTTCCAGGTTCGGCGCTTCCCCGACGACATCACCGCAGGTAGCAGCCCTGCGCGTATAACAGATGAGTTGATTCGGCCTTGTCCGCCCGGTCAGCGGACCGAACTCGCGGTGCTGCTGTGGGAGCGCGCCCTCGACCCACAGAAGGGCACCTGGTCGCTACCCGGCGGACGGCTGCGCGACGATGAAGACCTCAATGTCTCGGCCCGTCGCCAGCTCGCCGAGAAGGTCGATGTGCGCGAGCTGGCACATCTCGAGCAGCTGTCGGTATTCAGCAATCCGGACCGAGTCCCCGCACCGCGGCGGATCGCCTCGGCCTATCTAGGGCTGGTGCCGCTGACCGCGGACCCGCAACTACCCTCGGACACCACGTGGCATCCGGTTTCCCAGCTGCCGCGCATGTCGTTCGATCACGGCACGGTCGTCGAACACGCGCGCACCCGGCTCGCCGCGAAGCTCTCCTACACCAATATCGCCTTCGCCCTGGCACCTGAGCGGTTCACCATGTCCACGCTGCGCGAAATCTACTGTGCCGCACTTGGTTACGAGGTCGACACGACGAATCTGCAGCGAGTTCTCACCCGCCGCAAGGTGATCACGCCGACCGGCGCGACCGCATCCCCCGGCCGGGCGGGTGGACGCCCCGCGGCGGTCTATCGGTTCACCGACTCCGAAATCCGAGTCACCGACGAATTCGCCGCGCTGCGCCCACCCACCTGACCTCCCCACGATCGCCTGCCCCACGATCGCCCCTCAGTTCGGCGGCCGCTCCCCCGAAGCGGTCGCCGAGCTCGAAATGGACTGTGCCATGGCCACTGCCGTAGGGGCCACGGCATCCGAGCGTGCCCTCGTCGGCATCGACCAGGGCACTCCCCTTCTACTCGGACAGCCCGCCGGGCACACCCAAGTGCCCGGAGCTCAAAACGCACACCGGCCAGAGGCACGGGAACGCGGACTCGGCCGGAGCCTCGACCCGCGTCGCTGTCACCTCGCCCGGCTGTTCGGCAACCGCTTGCGCTGCGCCGGAAATCACTCCGATCGCCAACACGGCTCCCGCCACCACCGATTTCCCATACACCGATTTCCAGGACATTGCTCTCCCCCTCCGAATCGCTGAATCCTCCCGGTGATTCGCGGAGTCGAGACCGAAGTACGGCTCCGCGGTTCGAACGAATCGAACAACTCAGACGGTAGAGAGCGATCGCGCCGGGCGAAACGGAGCGATGCGCAGAGCCGCCGAATATGGCTGGTCACAGTCGGATACGAGTTATCCGGTCCGGAAGCGGTCGGCGTCCGGCAGGCCTGTCGGCTTTCCGGACCGGACGTAGACACGGTGCTGCGAGTCGGTGAAGCCCTGTGTCAGAACACTTCTCGACCACGCCGACGAGTTCACCGCGAACCGGTTGCTCACCGGATGCGACCATGCTGAGCACACCGTGGGAACTATGCCCGAGAAACAACAACTCGTCCCCGCCAACAACAAAGACCCCGCCTTCACATGCCATAGCACGTGAAAACGGGGTCAACCACAAACTGCGGGACGCAACCTCAATCCCGCTCCCGCCCCTTATGTTTCGCCTTCCGCCGATACCGCCGCGCACTGGGAATCGGCTGCGCGGCATTGGACCGCCGCAGCGCATTCCGCCGCCGCCACGCCACCAGATCAGCCCGCTCCCCGGCCTCCGGAACCAGCACTGCCTGCCCATGCCTGGTCAACATGTCCTCGCTCATCGCCACCTCCTTCCCACTCGCGGCTCAACGTGCGCGTCAACGGTATCCACCCGACCGCACATGTGGCCACCGATTTTCAGTGAGAACAAAGCCTCCGAAACCTGGATTATTCGCACGGCCGCCGATACGGGAGCCCTGGCAGATGGTCCTTCCACACCTCGGAACTCAACCTCGGTGTCGTGGCATCGCAGATGCGCGCAATGCTGTGCTGTGGATTCAAATCCCACACCCGGATTCCGCCCGAGTCTGCCCCGACCAGGTACTCCCCGCCGGGGTGGAATGCGGTGATCCAGAAGGTCGACGATGCGGCCGCCGTGACAGGGTGCTTGATCGGCTCGGGTTTGCGGGGGTTCGTAAAGTCCCACAGTTGAACCGCATCGAGTCCACCCGATGCCAGCAGGCGGCCGTCGGGGCTGAAGGACATCGAGCCGATCAAGGTGGTGTGACCGATCAGTGGAGCGTCGATCGCGACCGGTTCGCTCGGATTCTGGACGTCCCACACGCGTATTCGCAGATCATCACCGGAGGTCACCAGAGTGCGTCCGTCCGGCGTGAATGCGAGGGTAATCCCCGACTGGGCCTGTCCGGCCGCAATGTGCCCGAGCCTCTTCGGGGCGGCCGGGTTCACGATATCCCACATGGTGACCGATTCCTGCATGCGCGCCACTGCCAATCGACGACCGTCCGGGCTGAACTGCACACCGAAGGGGTAATCGTGCGCAGCGGATATCGGCTCGCCCACTGCCCGCGGACGCACCGGATCAGACACGTCCCAGACTCGAATGACATCGTTGGGTGTTGTCCCGGACACCCCGGTGAGCCCGGCAGTCACGAGCAGCCGTGAATCCGGACTGAACCCGACGGCACTGAGTTGCCCTGTCTCGGCTGGCAATTCACTGAGCACACGCATGGCGGTGGGATCGGCTATATCAATCAGCACACCAAGATACCGCTCATCACCGACCACCAGCAGGCGGCCGTCCGATGTCATCGCCATATTGGTGGCACCCGAGAGCGGCAGCTCGAGCCTGCCGAGTCGGCGCGGCGTGTTCGGGTCACTGATCTGCCACACCTCGACCGCGCGGTCGCCCGAACGGACCACCATCCTCGTCCCGCTCGCATCGATGATCGGTTCGTATGCGCGGGTCAGGTTATCGCCCGGACCGATCCGCGGCATCGACCACACTCGAACGGCGCCGTCTTGTCCGCCGGTCACCACCGTCTGTCCGTCGGGAGCGAAGCAAATTGCCGTTACCGCCCCTTTGGTGCCCGCCAGCCGTCCTCCTACCGTGGCCGGGTGATCCGGATCGGCGATATTCCATGCGGTGGCCGTTCCGCGATCGGAGACTGCGACCACTGTCCGACCATCCGGGCTGAAGGCGATCGGCGTCCCCACCGAGGGCGGGCCGATATTCAGTGGCTGCCCGATCGCCCGCGGTGTCACCGGGTCACGAACATCCCAAAGATGGATAGCTTCTCGACCCGCGACCGCGACGACCGCTCCGTCTGGACTGATTGCGGCCGACACGGCGTCCGGAGTGAATGCGGACTCGGGACTTGATGCGGCCGACAGGACGTCACTCGTCAGTCTGACGGACACCGCGGTGGAATGCGGATCCGGAATACGCCACAGAAGTGTCTCCCCGTTTATCCCAACCGTGACCGCAGTCCGCAGAGACGGGCCGACCGTCGCAAAGGTCGGCGGATCCGACGACAGTTTCGGGATCGGCGTGCCGATCGGAGTGGGGCGGGTGGGATCACCTATGTCCCAGAACATGATTGGCAGGTCCTTGCTCGCGGTTACCAATGTCTTGCCATCCGCGCCGAAGACGAGCACGTTGGGATAACCGCTGGGCAGCGGCGTGCCGATCATGATGGGATGCGCCGGATCGCGCACATCCCACAGCTGCACCGTGTTGTCGCCAGATGCCGAGGCGAGCAGCGAGCCGTCCGGGCTGAACGCCACGGCGTAGACCGAGCCGGTGCTCCCGGTCAGTGGTCGACCGACTTCCCTCGGATGGCGACGATCGGAAATGTCCCATAGCCGAACGGTTTTGTCGGAGCCGCCCGAGGCGATGAACCGCCCGTCCGGCCGAACGGCCAGCGCGTGGACGAACCCTTCGTGCCCCGGCAACGCACTCGCCAACGCCATGTTCTGCGTATTCAGTAGGCGTACACGCACTTCGGGATCACCGGGTCGCAGCTTGTCGGCCGCCAGCACCAGTTGCGCCGAAAGCGACGGGTCGGTTGTCTCGAGCCGGTCCGATTCGGCGAGTACTGCCGCGAAGATCGCGTTGTCCCGTTGGGTTTTCGCCGTACCGCTCTGTACGAAGGCCACACCGGCCAGCACCAGCGCGATCACACCGAGCAGGGCCAGCACCACCATCCGCGCCGACGACCGCCGCTGCGTGCGCCGACGCGCCTGCTGTGATGCCGCCAGGAACTCTTCCGCCACAGCGCCGATCGCACCCTTGTCCGCGTGCTCCTGCATGGTGATCAGCCGTGCGCCGCGGTAGAGCAGCGACGGGTCACGGCCGCCCGTTGCCCAATCCGCCGCATCCGCCTGCAGCCGTTGGCGTTCCAGGTATCCGACGCGGTCCTCATCGATCCAAGTGCGTAGGCGGGGCCACGCGTCGAGGACGATTTCGTGTGTCAGGTAGGCAGATTCAGCATCCAGTGTGATCAATCTGGTGCGGGCCAACACTTCCAGGGCGGCCTCGGCGGCCTCGACCGTCTGGTGGATCAGTTCGGCGCGGGTTACTTTGCGGCGGGTGTCGCGGGAGTCGTCGCCGACGGCTACCAGGCCGAGGAGGACCTGTTTGCCGATGCTCTGTTGAAAGTCGGTCAGTTCGCCCCAGGCCTTTTCGGCGGTCGCGGCGACGGAGCCGATGACGCCGCCCGCCGCGCGATAGCCTTCGATGGTGAGGCGGGTGCCGTCGCGTCGTTGCCATACGGCCGCCATCACATGCGATACCAGGGGTAGTGCGCCGGGGTCGTAGGCTCGGCGCTGTCCGCCGAGTCCGCACAGCTCGCTGATGACGAGTTCTTCCAGACCGGATTCCAGTTTGTAGCCGGCCAATTCGGCGGGGCGGGTGATGGCTTCGGCGAGTTCGTCGAGGCGCATCGGGCCGAGGAGGTAGCTGCGGTGTTTGAGGGCGTCCTCCAGGAGAGGGACGTCGAGGCAGCGGGCGTAGAAGTCGGCGCGGACGGCGATGACGACGGCGGCTGGTTCGCGTTCGCCGCGAATGGCGAGGTGTTCCAGGGCGGCCAGAAACGCCTCGCGCTCATCCTCGTCGCGGCACAGGGTGAATAGTTCCTCGAACTGGTCCACAATCAGCAGGCGGTGTCGGTCCACACCCCATTCGGCGAGCGCTGCGGTAATGAATTCCGAAGAGTCGTCGGTCTTCTCGGACTCACCGGCGCCGGGACCGGAACGGCCGCCGTCCACGAGCCCGGCATCGTCCGCACGTCCAGTGACAGCAGGTGCTGCGGTATCCGCAGTCACAACAGAATTGCCAGTGCGATCTCCCCGGACAGCAGCTGAAAGCGCGGCAACGGGTGCGGTACCCGGCGTCATGGTTGCGACCGCCCAGTCGTCGACCGGATCGGCGAGCGCCGGAAGTAGACCCGCTGCCAGCAGTGACGATTTGCCCGCCCCGGACGCCCCGACCAGCATGACGATCCCGCCGTCCCCCTCGGGACCCATTGTCGCGCGGACCAACTCGGCCAATTCCGCGGTCGGCCGGGACCGGCCGAAGAACAACTCCGCATCGGCGCGCCGGTAGGAGGTCAGCCCGAGATAGGGGCATTCGGTGGCTTCGGATGCCGGATCCCAGGCATTCGATGCCGCCCACAACCGTTGCCACTCCTGCACATCCAGCAAGGCGGGCGGAACCGGCTTACTGGACTTGCGCGCCTCGTCGATCAGTGTGAGCAGGACGGGCAGCAGGGATTCGAATCGCGCGGGAACATTGCGCCCGGACTTCCAGTCGCTGATGCGCTGGACCGAAGCTCCGTTCTTCTGGCCGGGCGCTCGTGCCGCCCGCATCCGCGCCTCCGCTGCGGTCGCCACCCGACGCAACGTCGGATTGCCCGCGGCCGCGAACAGCGCGGCGAATTGTTGTGCGAAAACGGTTCTCGGCGACGGTCGCAGACGCGATTCCATCTGTCCTCCTGCACTTTCCGATAGCGGGAGCGACACCCCCTGGCGTGCAATGAGATTAAGACGGATCGCGAGCGCGAGCCTCGATCAGGACATGCGAATACGCAGGTTGAACTGCTGAAACAGAGTTCCGGACCGGACGGTCACGCGGTCTTCATCTGGGGTTGTGGTGGCGGGGCCGCGGTGCGCTGTCCGACGCGCGCTACAGCCCAGAACACCAACTCCACCAACCAGAACAGCCACAGGAATACCTGCACCGCGACGACCGGGATCGCCAGGAACAGGATCGAGAGGATTGCGACGAGTAGAAAGCGTGCGATATCGCCGAGTGTGGCGCCGCGCAGTCCGCTCCCCAAACGCACTGCGGCCCACATCATCCACCGACGCGGTATCGACACCTTGAACTCGCGCAGGCAGCGGCGGAACAGGCCGTCCGCGTCGGCGGTGCTCACCTCGTGCGAGCTTCGCAAATAGTCGTGCAGGATTGCGGCGCGGGTGTAGGCGCCGTAGCGGGGTATCAGCCAGACCAATGCCCGTGGCACCGAGGCGAAGTCGGTGCGGAAGCCCGCTGGGATGACGAATTCCTGTGTGGCGCCTCGATAGACTAGCGGTTCGACCACCCGCCAGAACTGCGCGTCGAGTTCCTCGACGACCGGCCCGCTACCAACGAACGCCACGATCCGTTCCTCTCTGAACGCACAGCGTGTCCCACAATTCTAGGCCGTTGTGGTACGTCTGTGCCGCCGCGTGGGCAACGGTTCGGATAACGTCAGCGCGCGCGATCCGAACCGGGCGGCCCGAAGCCGCCATACGGCACACCGTAGGGCACCGGCCCGCCGTTCGCACCACGATACGAATCGGCATTGTCGACGGTCGCGAATCCGCTTGCCGCAGTGAAGTATGGCCGCGAATCGCCGAGCGGTCCGCTGAAGCCGGTGCCGAGATCCGCTGTCGGACTGAACGCCGCGAGGAACAGCACGATCAGCGAGGCGAGCAGCGGTTGCACGATCAGCGCAAGCCAACTGCCGACCTCCACCGGCAGCCGCACGATCTGGCCGACCGCGGGGTCGTACGGCATCGGATGCTGCCACTGCATGATCTGCTCGCCGACCTTCGACATCACGTAAGCGCCTGCACCGGAACCGATCAGCAGCCCCAGTTGCAGCAGTGGTCCGCGCGCGCGACGCCAACGCCATGCGCCGATCGCCGTCAGCACACCCAGGACCGCACCGATGCAGACGAAAATCGCCAGCGCGTCGAACTGGTGCACACTCTCCCCGGTCAGGGCCGCGCCCTTGGCCGATACCGCACCGGCGCGCGCCTTGACCACCAGATACTGCTCGGTGGGCGCCACGAAGGCCCACACCACACCGCCGAGCACGCCGAGCAGCACTGCCCCGACCGCGATCAGCGCGGCCGCCCGCAGCTCACGCCGCACGCCCACCATTCGGGCCGATCCGGGCGGCGCGGTGACGACGTCGCCGTATTCGGCCACCACTAGCGGTGTTCCAGATTCTTCGAATCCAGCACACCGTGCCGCGAGCACTTCGCCCACCAGCCGTCCGGGCTGACCTGCACGATCATGCGCCGGCCGCACTGCTCGCAGAAGCGCGGCGGCTCCAGTCCCAGTGCCGCGGCGGCCGGGACCGGATCGTCGAGCCCCGGCACGATGCGTTTGCCGGTGAACGGGTTGTAGCGCTCGTCCATATCCATGACAGTACTCACGGCGCCAGCCTCTTTCGTGACCGATTCAGAGTGTTTCGTTGAGCGCTTTGATCGGCATCTTCAGCTCACCGAGCAGATCCAGGTCCGCTTCGGCGGGCCGACCGAGGGTGGTCAGGTAGTTGCCGACGATCACAGCGTTGATACCGCCGAGGATGCCCTGCTTGGCGCCGAGGTCGCCGAGGGTGATCTCGCGACCGCCCGCGAAGCGCAGGATGGTGCGCGGCAGCGCGAGCCGGAATGCGGCGACGGCACGCAGTGCGTCGGCGGCGGGCAGCACCTCGAGGTCGCCGAACGGGGTGCCCGGCCGCGGGTTGAGGAAGTTCAGCGGCACCTCGTCCGGCGTGAGCTCGGCCAGGTTCGCCGCGAATTCCGCACGCTGCTCCAAGGTTTCGCCCATGCCGAGGATGCCGCCGCAGCAGACCTCCATACCGGCCTCGCGCACCATGCGCAGGGTGTCCCAGCGCTCTTCCCAGGTGTGCGTGGTGACGACGTTCGGGAAGTGCGAACGGGAGGTCTCCAGGTTGTGGTTATAGCGGTGCACGCCCATGGCGGCGAGCTGGTCGACCTGCTCCTGGGTGAGCATGCCCAGCGAACACGCGACCTGGATGTCGACCTCGTTGCGGATGGCCTCGACACCGGCGGCGACCTGCGCCATCAGCCGCTCGTCCGGACCGCGCACGGCGGCGACGATGCAGAACTCGGTGGCGCCGGTCTTGGCGGTCTGCTTGGCGGCTTCGACCAGGCTGGGGATATCGAGCCAGGCGGCGCGCACCGGCGACTGGAACAGGCCCGACTGCGAGCAGAAGTGGCAGTCCTCGGGGCAGCCGCCGGTCTTGAGGCTGATGATGCCCTCGACCTCGACCTCGGGACCGCACCACTTCATGCGCACGTCGTGTGCGAGGGCGAGCAGTTCCTCCAGCCGGTCGTCGCCGAGCCGGAGTACCTCGAGGGTCTGCTCCTGCGTCAGGCCTTCGCCGCGCTCGAGCACCTGCTCGCGGGCGGTCGCCAGAATGTCGGTTTGGACGGGTGCCTGGGTCACTGCACGAATCCCTTCGTCCGGCCGAGGTGGCCGTGCAACTTGAACGGTGTTCAGGCTAGGGTAGCGGTAACAAGTGAGTCAAAACACCTCGGGGAAGGAAACAGCGTGCAGCTGCACCGCGCGGACGTGGTCGACGGCGCCATCGCCATTCTCGACCAGTACGGTCTCGCCGACCTGACCATGCGCAGGCTCGCCGGTTCACTCCAGGTCCAGCCCGGTGCGCTGTACTGGCACTTCCCCAATAAGCAGGCACTGCTCGGCGCGGTCGCCGACCGGATCCTGGCCCCGATGGAGGATCCGATCGAGGCCGAGGACTGGTCGGGCCAGATCACCGAATTGGCGCATCGGTTGCGCGGTTGCCTGCTCGCCTATCGCGACGGCGCCGAATTGGTCTCGGCGACCTATGCCTCCCGACTCACCACGAGCAAGGGTCGGGAACGGCTCGTGGGCGCCGCGATCCGGGGCGGGATGCCGCGGCCGGAAGCGGAACTCGCGGCGTACACGCTGCTGTACTACGTGCTCGGACAAACCGTGGACGAACAGTCCAGAATGCAGATGGATTCGGCCGGTGCACTGACCGAGGACGCCTCACCGCTGAACGAAACCCCGGATGCGACAGCACGTTTCGACTTCGGTCTGCAACTGTTCGTCGGCGGCGTGCGTCATCTGCTCGGCACCCGCGTACGCTGAATCCTTCGTCGGCGCATACGCCTGGAAGGAGCGTCCCGATGCCCATCTCCGATCCCGATGCGGCAGGATCACCCGAGGTGGCGGGACGTGTGGTTTCGGCGGAGGAATGCGAAAGGCTGTGGGTGGCGTGGACGCCTGCTGAAGTCGCGGAGCGGTTGTCGGATGTCGCGGTTCCGTGGTGCGTGACAGCGGGATGGGCGCTGGAACTGTTCACCGGCGGCGGGGCTCGGGAACACAGCGACCTCGAAATCGGTGTCCCGCAAGGCAGATTCAGCGAGGTTGTCGCCGCTTTCCCGGAGTTCGAGTGGGACGTTGTCGGTGACGATCGAATCTGGCCGTTTCCGGCGAAATCGGCGGACTTCCATCAAACTTGGCTTCGCGAACCCGAGACCGGGCGCTATCGACTCGATGTGTTTCGCGAACCGCACGTCGGTGATCGATGGGCGTGCCGCCGCGACCCATCGATCACCCTGTCCTACGAAGATCTGATTCGCCACACCAGCGAGGGCATCCCGTACGCGACCCCCGAGGTCGCACTCCTGTTCAAGGCAAAGGCACGCCGCGACAAGGACGAAGCCGACTTCCGTCGTGCGCTACCCGTGATGGACAGATCCCAAAGGTCCCGGCTGTTCGAGTGGCTGTCGCGGGTGCACCCCGATCACCCATGGCTGGAAAGCATTTCGACCCACCAGGATTGAGGAGTCCGACCGGACTCAGACGGATACTGTCGCCTCCTCGAGATCGACTGCCGCGCGCGCCCTGCGCCCGGGCAGTGCGAGTGCGACCGCCGCGCCCAGCAGGGCGAGTACCGCACCGACTTCGATCGCCGGGCAGAATCCGGCGGTGAATTCATCTACTGAACCATATCCGCCGGTTGCGGCGAAAACCGCTGCCGCGATGGCGATTCCGAAGACGCCGCCCAGCTCCCGCATCATGCTGTTGGCACCGGCCGCCTTGCCGAGCATCGCGTGTTCGACCGCGCCGACCACCGAACTCTGTGCCGACGGCAGCACCATCGAGGTGCCGACGCCGGAGACGATGAACGGAACGACGAAGGAGCCGTATGCCATCGCCGGGTCGGCGATGGCGGCGATCCAGAGCATGCCGCCCGCCATCAGGGCCAGCCCGCTCACCATCAGGGGCCGCTCCCCTATCCGGTCGGCCAGCGCACCGGCGATCGGCGCGCAGAAGAAGAGCGTGAGGGTCCATGGCAGCAGCCGCAATCCGGCGCCGAGTGGACCGTAGTGCAGGACCGCCTGCAGGAACTGCGCGTAGAAGAACACCTCACCGAACAGGGCGGCGAAGGTGAGGAATATGGCGGTATTTCCCGCCGCGAAACCGCGATTCACGAAAAGCCGCATCGGGAACATCGGTTCGCGTGTGCGCGCTTCCCAAACCGCGAAGGCGATCAGCAATGCGATCCCACCGACCAGTGCGATCAGCACCTCCGAGCTCGACCAGCCCGCGATGTTGCCGCGCACCAAACCCCACACCACACCGAATGCGCCGCCGGTGACCAGTGCCAATCCGGTGCCGTCCACCGCGGTGTCGGGGCCGAAGCCCTCCGGAACACGGGCCGCCACCAGTGGCAGCGCCAGCAGCCCGATCGGCACGTTCAGCCAGAAGATCCATTGCCAGGACAATCCCTCCGCGACGGCCCCGCCGACCAGCGGACCACACGCGACGGCGAGACCGGTGATGCCCTGCAGCAGCCCCATGGCCATACCGCGCTTCTCCGGCGGAAACGCCGCGCTGACCAGCGTCAAAGCCAGGCTCGTGATCAATGCCGCGCCGATGCCCTGCACCACGCGGGCGACGATGAGGGTCGCGACGGTGGTCGATATCGCGCAGGCTGCGGAGGCGGCGACGAATATGCCGAGCCCGACCATGAACATCCGCTTACGTCCGAAGCGGTCGCCGAGCACCGCCGCGGTCATCAGCAAGACGGCGAAGCTGAGGTTGTAGCCGTTGACGGTCCATTCGAGCGTCTGCAGTGACGCCCCGAGGTCGTGCCGGATGGTGCTGAGTGCGGTGGCGACGACCAGGGTGTCCAGTGCCGCCATCAGCGACGCGACCGCGCCGAGAACCAGCACCCAGCGCTGTGTCACCGCCGAAACGATTGGTGTGCTCACGGTGATTCCTTCCTTTGGTTTCGGCGTGCCAGATGGTTCGGGCACGCACAGATACCGACCGACCACCGCCCGAAACTCATCGCACCGATGAGTTCTGGGCGGCACGGCGGTCGATATTTCAGAGGGACACCATTCGGGGCACCCGGAAGGACTGCACATGACCGACAGCGACGAATTCGCCGCACGTACCGCGCCGTATCGGCGCGAGCTGCTCGCCCACTGCTATCGGATGCTGGGTTCGGTCGACGATGCCGAGGATCTGGTGCAGGAGACGCTGCTGCGAGCCTGGCGCGGGTACGGCGATTTCGAGGGTCGCGCTTCGATGCGGACCTGGCTGTACCGGATCGCCACCAATGCCTGTCTCAATGCGCTCGAGCACCGACGCCGCGTGCTGCCCACCGGATTATCCGAGCGCACCGCGGATCCCACGCGCCCGGTGAACTTCGCGCCCGAGATTCCCTGGCTGCAACCGATGCCGGATGTGCTTATCGCACCCGAGACCTCGGATCCGGCCGCCATCGTAGCGGCGCGCGAGGGTATGCGGCTGGCATTGATCGCCGCCTGGCAGCATCTGCCGCCGCGTCAGCGTGCGGTATTGATACTGCGAGATGTGTTGCACTGGAAGGCCGCCGAGGTCGCCGACCTGATCGGGGCCAGCGTGGCCGCGGTCAACAGCATGCTGCAGCGCGCACATGCCGCGCTCGCGGAGCTGGAGCCGGACACACCGGTAGCCGAGCCGAACGACCCCCGAATCCGCGCGTTGCTGGACCGCTATGCCGCCGCATTCGAAGCCGCCGATATGGATACGCTCGTCACGCTGTTGCGGTCGGATGCGGTGTGGGAGATGCCGCCGATCGAGGAATGGTTCCGCGGCAATACCACGATCGTGGAGCTGGTTCGGTCGAAGTGTCCGTATCGCGCGGGCGAGGTCCGGATGGTGCCGATCGCCGCGAACGGTCAGCCCGGATTCGCGTTCTACCTGCGCGGTCGGGCGCAATCGCTGCAGATCCTGACCGCGACCCCGACCGGGGTCGCGCATGTCGTCTCGTATCACGACAGCTCGATGTTCGCGGCGTTCGGACTGCCCACGTCGTTGGTGGCGAATGCGTCACCCGAGCCGGCAATGCCATGAGCGACGATCTGCTCGAGCGAGCGGTCGCGTATCTGTTGTCGGTGCTGCCCGGCCCAGGTTTCGATCTGTCCGCGCCCACGCCGTGTCGAGGCTGGAATACGCGCATGCTGCTCGCGCACGTGGACGAGTCGATTGCCGCGCTACGAGAAGGTTTGGCGGGTGGGCAGGTTCGGGTCACATCGGGTATGCCGCTGTCGAATTGTGCGGGAACGCTGCATATTCGAAGTCGTGCCGTGGCCCTGCTCGGTGACTGGGCGAATGAGCACCCCGAGTCGGTGGTCGTCTTCGGGAGGCCTGTGCCCGCCCCAGTTCTCGGGACCGTCGGTGCTCTCGAACTGACGGTCCACGCTTGGGATCTCGCCGCCAACGATCGCAAAGCCCCGCCGATCCCGGAGCGCCTCGCCCGCGAATTACTAGCGGTGGCACCCGAACTCGTCCCGATTGCAGACCGCTGGCCCCTATTCGGTCCGCCGATCGAACCGCCGAGCACCGCCCCCGGTGACCGGCTCCTCGCCTACCTCGGCCGAACCCGACCAGTGTCCTGAAGTACCCAGCGCCAGCGCATCGGTGCAGGCCCTCGCATACACCGCGAACACCTTGCACAAGGTGCAGCCTGTGCGCGGCACGCACAAGGTGTGCGCCATAAATGGTCCGAGCGCACCGAACGCGACCAGCACCCGACCTGACCACCACCGAGCATCCAGACATGACCGCGCACACCCAACGAGCACCTCACGCAAGGAGCAACCTAATGCGCGGCACGCACCAGGTGTGCGCCATGATTGGTCCCAGCGCTCAGTCGGTCGCCTGGGTTTCGCGACGGCGTGCGTCTACGAACAGGGCGGGATAGGCACCGGGGAACCAGCGGTGCATGGCGATTGCGCCTGCGAATACCGCCGCGGCGATGGCGAGCGCCGAGGCACCGAGAACCGTTGCAGCACTGATCAAGCCGACGGCAATGGGACCGGCGAACATGCCGATGTCATGCGTCAGACGCCAGGCACCGAGGAATTCCGCACGTTGACCCGGCGGTGCGACGCCCGCGCCGACGGTCATGATGATGCCGTTGCTCACACCATTGGCGAGCCCGAGCAGGACGGCGGCACCGGTGAGTTCGAGTGCCGTCGAGGTGAACGGAAGCGCCGCGAAGCCCACCGCGAACAGCAACATCGACGGCACGCCGGTGGCGCGACTGCCGTAGCGATCGAGCACGATGCCGCCCGGGTAGGACAGCAGCACGTCCATTGCGCCGGCGATGCCGAATATCAGGCTCGTGGCGGCGGCACTCACGCCGATATGCGCGGCCCACAGCGGGAGCAGTGCGGTGCGGGTCGCCCTGGCACCACCCATCAGCAGTGCCGCCAGACCGAGTGTGCCCAGCACCCTGCGGTTTTCGACGACCACTGAACGCAGGGTGTGATCGGCGGCATCCGTATCGTCGTCGTCGGCCGAACGGATGGCGAGCATCGCCGCGCCCGATGCGACGGTCGTGCCGAACTGCAACCACAGCGCACCGCTCGGCCCCATCGCGTACACCATTCCGGCCCCGACGAACGGTCCGCAGAACGATCCGAGGCGCGAGGCACCGGCCAAGGCCGAGAACGCACGGCCCCGCTCGTCCGGTGGCACGACGGCCACGATGTAGGACTGTCGCGCCAAACCCCATACCGCACTGGCGGTTCCATTGAGCAGCACACCCACCGCCAGCACCCCGGTATGCGGTGCGAAGATCGCGCACAGCACCCCGACCAAACCGAGGCCCGATCCGACGGCGATCGCCCAGCGTTCCCCGATGCGCGCGACGATCCGCCCCGCGGGCAGATCGGCCAGCACCATCCCCAACCCGCTCAGCGCGACGACGATTCCGGCGACACCAGCCGACGCACCCAGATCCAATGCGCGCAACGCGTACATCGGTGCGGCCGCACCGGATCCGATGCCATAGAGCACCACGGGCACGAACACCGTCCACACCAGCGAACGCAGACGAACGGATTCCCTTGTGGTGCGGACCTGTTCGCTCACGACTCCCCCTCGCAGGCGCTCGGCTCCGTCGTGCGCGAGGGCACGCTGTGCTGATAGTTCGCTCGCCGACGCTCACTCACAGCGCCCGCGCCGTGCGAAGTCGGCACCCGCACCGATGGTCCTGCGCCCGACGGTACCGGCCAGGTCGCTCACGCCGAAAGTTCATGCAGCACACGCCCCACGAACACTCGCCCTGTCGCAGCCGCCGGATTCCCGCTGGCAGCGGGGTCTTGCCGGTGCCATCGGCGATGCCGACTATTTCGCCGAGCTCGATACGGCCTGGTACAGGCGCTCACTGCGCGAGCGCCGGTCGCCGGGTGTGCCGGCTCTCCGGACGCAGCAGACCGAAGTGGTCACGCAGTGTGGTTCCGGTGTATTCGGTGCGGAACAGGCCGCGCTGCTGCAGGATCGGGACGACCTGCTCGGCGAAGACCTCCAGACCACCCGGGTAGTAGGGCGGCATCACATTGAAACCGTCGGCGGCGCCATTGCGGAACCATTCCTCGATGGTGTCGGCGACCTGCTCCGGCGTACCGGCGAAGACCCGATGTCCACGGGCACCGGCGAGACGATGCAGCAGCCCGCGCACGGTGGGCCGTTCCCGCTGCACGATTCCGGCGACCACCTGCCGACGGCTGCGCTCGTTATCGGTGACATCGCCCGCATCGCTGAATAATTCGAGTGGCACCGGTTCATCCAGCGGCAGGTTCCGCAAGCTCTCACCCGCGATGCCCTCCAACTGCTTCAGCCCGTATTCGGGCACTGTGAGCTCGTTGAACTCCCGTTCCAACTGTTTGGCCGCCGCCTCGGTATCGCCGATGAACGGGCTGATACCGGGCAGGATCTTGATCTGCTCGGCGTCACGGCCGAATTCGGCGGCCTTGGCCTTGATATCGGCATAGAACGCCTGCGCGTCTTCGAGCCGCTGGTGCGCGGTGAAGATCGCCTCGGCGTACTTGCCCGCGAACGCCCGGCCGTCATTCGACGCACCGGCCTGTACGAGCACCGGATGTCCCTGTGGGGTGCGCGGCGCGTTGAAGGGCCCACGCACGCTGAGGTATTCGCCGACGAAGTCGATCGGGTGGATCTTGTCCGGATCGGCGTAGATGCCCGCCTGCTGGTCCAGCAGGATGGCGTCGTCCTCCCAGCTGTCCCACAGCGCGACGACCGCATCGACGAATTCCCGCGCCCGCGCGTATCGCGTCGCGTGATCGGGATGTTTGTCGAGCCCGAAATTCGCTGCGGCGAGGTCGGTTCCGGTGGTGACGATATTCCAGCCCGCCCGGCCACCCGAGATGTGATCGAGCGTGGAGAACAACCTGGCCAGGTTGTAGGGCTCGTAGTAGGTGGTGGACGCGGTGGCGATCAGCCCGAGATGGGTTGTGGCCGTGGCGATCGCGGTGAGCAGGGTGATCGGTTCCAGACCCGCGGCCGCATTGTGTTCGACATTGGTGCGCAGCGCGGGACCGTCGGCGAAGAACACCGCGTCGAGTTTCGCGGCTTCGGCCGTGCGGCCGATCTCCTGGTAGTAGGCGACATCGTAGATCCGGTCGGGTCGGCTCTGCGGATGCCGCCAGGCCGCCTCATGATGTCCGGAGGGATAGATGAACGCATTGAGGCTGAGTTGGCGGGTCATGAGGCTTTCTTCTCATCGTGCAGGGCCGCGACATCGACGCCGAGGCTGGAAAGCAGCAGTTCGCGTAGGCGGTTGAAGTCCGGATCGATGTGGCGGCGTGGACGTTCCAGATCGATCCGCTGGTCGACGGCGATGCGTCCCTCGTCGAGGACGAGTACGCGGTCGGCGAGCAGCACCGCTTCATCGACATCGTGGGTCACCAGCAAGACGGCCGGCTTGTGCCTGGCGCACAGATCCTGCAGCAGCACATGCATTTTGATGCGGGTGAGCGCATCCAGCGCACCGAAAGGCTCATCGGCCAGCAACAACTCCGGTTCCCGGACCAGAGACCGCGCCAAGGCGACGCGCTGTTGCTCACCTCCGGAAAGCTCCTTGGGCCAGGCCTTTTCCCGCCCGGCGAGGCCGACTTCCGCCAGCGCGGTGCGACCGCGCCCGGCGGCATCGGCACTCTTCAAACCGAGAGTCACATTGTCCAGTACCCGATTCCACGGCAGCAGCCGCGAGTCCTGGAACACCACCGCACGTTCCGTCGGCACTCGCAACTCACCCGAGCCGAGCACATCGCGATCCAGCTCGGCCAGCGCGCGCAGCAAGGTGCTCTTACCCGAACCACTGCGCCCGAGCAGTGCGACGAATTCGCCGCGCGCGATATCGAGATCGATACCGTGCAACACCACGCGATCGCCGAAACCCCTGCGCAGCCCGCGGGTTCGGACCACATTCAGTCCGCGATCGTCTGCCGCCATGACAGTGCCCTCCGTTCCGTCGCGCGCACGGCGAGATCGCCGAACAGTCCGAGCAGGCCGTAGATCACCAGGCCGACCACGATGACGTCGATCTGGCCGTAGGTACGCGCCTGCGTCATCAGATAGCCGATGCCGCTGGTGGCATTCACCTGTTCGACCACGACCAATGCCAGCCAGGAAATCGTGACCGCCAGCCGCAGGCCCGTGAAGAATCCGGGCAGCGAACCCGGCAACGCGATCCGGCGGATGAATCCCCAGCGCGAAAGCCCCACCGTCGCAGCCAATTCCACATACCGGCTGTCGACACCACGCAATTGCGCGTGGGTATTGATGTAGATCGGAATCGCCACACTGGTCGTGATGACGATGAGCTTCATGTCCTCACCGATGCCGAACCACACGATGAACAGCGGAATCAGCGCCAGCGTCGGAATCGAGCGTTTGATCTGAATCGGCCCGTCCAGCAGGGCTTCACCGACACGGCTCAATCCGGCGATCAAGGCGAGCACCACACCGATCACCACACCGAGCCCGAGGCCCCAGGCCGCGCGCTTCAGCGAAGTCAGCAGGTTCGACTGCAGTCTGCCGTCGGCGAGCAGATCGCGTGCGGTCTCGGCGACCGTCCACGGCGCGGGCAGTGTCTGCTCATCCAATGCGCCCGAGGCGGATCCGATCACCCATGCCGCGATCAGCAGTACGGGCCCGATGGCGATGCCGAACGGAATCGGGCGGCCCGGTCCGAGCCGGGGCCGAGTCGGCTTGCGGCGGGCCAATACCGGCTCCGCGGCGGTGCGTGAACTTCGTCCGATCCGGCCGAGTACACCGGCGTCCAAGGTAGCCATTGCTATTTCGCCTTCGGTTCGAACGCGGCGCCGCTCTCGGTGACGGCCTGGGTGATGACGGCGTCGAAGCGCAGATCGAAATCGTCGGCGGCGCGCACCTTTTTGGGCAGTTCGCCCGCGTTGTCGATCGCGTCGATGGTGCCCTGCTGGCGATCGATGAGCTGCTGATCCAGATGCGGGAAGGTGTAGGTGCCGAACGAGTCGACGATGCGTTTGGCATCGTCGGCGCTGACCTTCTGGTTCTCGACGTAGTATTTGCGCGCCCACTCCTCCTGGTGGTTATTGACCCACTGGTAGGCGCGAATGTAGGCGGCGACCACCGCCCGAGTCGCCGCTGCCTTGGCCGGATCGGTCACCGCGGCGCGGCGCGCGTACAGGTAGCCGACACCGCCGTAGATGCCGGTGGTCTCCGAATCCGGGATCAGCGAGGCGCCCGGAGTACGCAACAGCCGGGTGACGTTCGGTTCGGCCAGCGGCGCGATATCGACCTGCCCGGTGCGCACCGCGTCCAGGAATTCCGCGAGCTGCAGCCGAACGAGTTGCACATCAGTGGGTTTCAGCCCGGCCTTGGCGAGCGCCCGCAGCACCGCGGCCTGTTGGGCGGTGCCCTCCGCGTAGGCGATCTTCTTGCCCTTGAGATCGGCGAGCGTGGTGGCCGTCTTGCCCGGCGCCACCGCAAGTTTCAGTGCGTTGGGATTGGATTGGTAAGCCGCGACGATCGGCACGTCCTGCCCGGCAACCTGCGCATGGATCGGCGGGACATCGCCGACGGTCGCAACATCGGCGGCACCGGCCCGGAATGCCTCCAGGATGGCCGGTCCACCGATGAAATTGGCGAACTCCACCTTGAACGGCAACTTGTCGAGTTCGCCGGAGAACTGGAGTACCGACTTGAACCGCTCTTGTTGATCGGCGAGCACGAGCTTTGTGCCCGCGGGGATTTCGGTGGGCAGCGGGGCGTCGGTTTTACCGACCGGCGTGTCGTCGCTCGCGCAGCCGGTCAAACCCAGGCTCGCAACGGTCGCCGCAGCGAGCAACGCGGCAATAGTGCGGCCGTGCAGGCCGGTCAGGAACGTACGTGGTCGGAACATGCGGTGATTGAATCAAGATGAAACCGGCACGCATACGGTTTGCCTTAGCCTGATTCCAACGCAGCGCCCGATTCCAACTGTGTTCACCCACCCCGTCGGCTCCGCCAGCTGCCATCCCCCTGTGTTCACCCACCCCGCCGGCTCCGCCAGCTGCCATCCCCCTGTGTTCACCCACCCCGCCGGGCTCCCATTCCCCTCAGCGCGGCGCCGCCGCGGAGATCGTCGCGCGCATCTGCTCCTGATATCGCTGGATGAACGGCAGGATCTGCTGGTCGATAATCCGGTTGTACTCCTCGGGGCGCTGCATCGGATTGGCGTGCCCGGTATTTCGCGGCATGACGACCAGCAGCGAGCCGTCGACGCCACCGGCCCGCTCGATGAGCACCTCGTGGGAGTACTCGACATCCACCACCCGGTCGTTATCCGGATTGCGCGGGCGGATGAAGACGATGGCCGGGCGCGGTTTGCCGTCGGCGGGTCGGGACAGCGCGCGCAGATCGTTGATCGCACCGCCCGCCACGATCGCCAGGAACTGCGTCTCGATCAGGCCGTTGCTGGCCGCGTCTTTGGAGAAGACCTTCTCGCGCAACACTTCTTCGACGACATCGCGCAATGGTTCGAGCCGGACTCCGCGTAACCCAGTGGCCCCGCGATCGACGAATCGATCACGGCGCGCGTAGGTTTCGACCGCCAGCCGCAGCGTTCGGCTTTCCCGCGCCCCCGGCAGCCACCCCATCCAGCGCACCATATCCTCGCCCGCACCGCGACTCTCCGGACGCACCGCATTCAAATCCACCGGCGTGCAGTCCAGAATCACTCCCGCTAGGCGCAGGTCGCTGTCGAGGTGGATATGCCGCGCCACCTCGAGCGCGATGACCCCGCCCATGCTGTGTCCGACCAGCACAACGTTCTTCAGCCCCGACATCTGGGCGGCGCGGATGATCAGATCCGCGATCACCTTGGTGTCTATACCTTGATTGTCGTATTTGATGGCCCAGACCACGCCCATATCGCTGAGGGCGGGCAGCGCGGCCGCGGTATTGCTGGCATTGAGTCCACCGAGACCGACCATATCGACGACGACCGTGTCCCAGTCGCGATCGTGCGCGGGGTTGGCGATCGGCAGGACGGCGGGTTCGGTGCGCGCGAGCCGATCGCGTTCCGGGGTGACGTCGTGCACCCAGTACTGGGCGAACACGATGAGCCCAGCGAGCAATACCAAGGCGACCCGCAGCAGCGCCAATCTGGTACGGCGCAACGTCTGCCACCCGTGCCCGAGACGAGTCTCCCGAAGCCGGGCCCTCCGTCGCGCGTCGTCCCAGTCCGAGACGGTGGACGGGTGCCGATCGTCCAACGGCGACATCTTCTCCACTCTAGGTACGGTTCGCGAGTGCTGCCAGGTGACCCGATGGCGGCGGTGAACCCGACCGAACGGGTAGAGTTCGGGCCGTCATCCCGGCGGGTGCGGGAATCCGGTGCAATTCCGGAACGGTTGCGCCACTGTGATCGCCCTCGCGGCGAAAGTCAGACCTCCCTCGCCGGGACAACTCTGAGAGGCCGCGATTTGCCCATGGAGCAGTACCGATGATGCGTGCGCGCACATCCGGCGGTACCCACATACGAATATCGAACCGTCGCTTGGCGATCGCGGTTCCGGTGCTCGGTGTGCTGCTGATCGCGGCGATGATCGTCGCGACCGGTTTCGGCGCGGAGACGCTGCCGGTCACCTCGGTATTGGAGGTGCTGCGACATCGGATCGTCGGTGGCGTGCCCGCCGATCTCGGGCTCGACACCATCGTGTGGCAGCTGCGGGTGCCGCGTACGGTGCCGTTCATTTGAAGGCCGACAGCGCCGCCGTCCCTCCGAACAGTCGCTCTGCGCTCGCTACCCAGCCGATGCTCAGCTGCCGATCGATGCATCTCAGCGAGACAGCGGGCCACCCGCTCATCCAGCAGTCGCGCTGCGCTCGCTACCAGCCCGCGCCCTCAGTTGCCGGTCGATGCATCTCACCGAGACAACCCGCCGCTGCGGAAACCTACTGGCCGAGCGCAGACCAACCGGGAGTGAACCAACCAGGTGCAGCGGCGGAGAACCGC
The DNA here is from genome assembly GCF_035920345.1 of Nocardia vinacea. Lineage (NCBI taxonomy): Bacteria > Bacillati > Actinomycetota > Actinomycetes > Mycobacteriales > Nocardiaceae > Nocardia > Nocardia vinacea. The sequence continues at coordinate 9,853,151 of NZ_CP109149.1, read as the reverse complement.
TCGCGATCCCACCCACCCGCTCCTGCAGGTATCGCGCCGACCAACTCGACTCCGGTAACCCGGGCCAGATCAGTGCGATTGCACTCCTCCGCCAACCCAGGCTCGTCAGGCCACGAGCCGATCACCAGACCCGCGCAGCGGACACTGGATGATGACAGTGCGCGGATGGTCAATTCGCTGTGGTTGAGAGTCCCGAGCCCAGCCGCGGCGACCACGAGCACCGGAGCGTCGAGCTTCTGCGCCAGCTCGAGCAGTGTGAATTCGCCGAGGCGGACCAGCAATCCGCCTGCGCCTTCGACCAGGGTCAGATCCGCATCGGCGAGTGAGTCGATGGCGGCGGCGGTTTCACTCAGCGTCAACAGCGGCTGCCCGCACCGACGCGCCGCGGTATCCGGAGCCAACGGATCGGGATAGCGGGCGATCTCGACCGTTCTCGTGACACCGGTGAGGCGTTCGACTTCGGCGAGATCGCCGGATTCGCCCGGCGCCACACCGGTTTGGGCCGGTTTGCACACCGCCACCGACCGACCGGCGGCCAGCGCGGCCGCGGCGAGCGCGGCGGTCACCACGGTCTTGCCGACCTCCGTCGACGTACCGGTCACGAACAGCACACTCATGCGGTCACCAATCCACGCGCCTGGGTCAGCACCTCGCCGAGGACCGTTGCGATGGTGTCGAGTTCGCCGGAAGTCAGATTCGCTCGTGCGGTGAGCCGCAGCCGCGATGTCCCCTCGGGCACCGTCGGCGGACGGAAGCATCCGACATCGAGTCCACGTGCACGGCATGCCTGCGCGGCGTCATACGCGACCTGCGCCTCGCCGAGCACCACCGAGACAACCGCCGAATCCGGTTCCGCCACACCGGCAATGCGCGCGATATCGGCCGCCCGCTGCAACACCCGACCCGCCATCTCGGGCTCTCGACGCAACAACCGCAGCGCCGCCCGCGCCGCACCGACCGCGGCGGGCGCGAGTCCGGTATCGAAAATGAACGTGCGCGCCGCATCGATGAGATGCGCACGCACACGCTCGCTGGCTAATACCGCACCACCCTGTGCGGCAAGGGCTTTCGACAGGGTCGCGGTCACGACGAGATCCGGTTCCCCGGCCAAGCCGACCTCGTGCACCAGCCCGCGCCCACCCGCGCCGCGTACACCGAGCCCGTGCGCCTCGTCCACGATCAGTACCGCGCCATTCGCCCGGGTGACCCGGTGCAACTCGACCAGCGGAGCCATATCACCGTCGGCGCTGAACACCGAATCGGTAAGTACCAGTGCCCGTTCCTCGGTCCGCTCGGCCAGCAACCGCTCGACCGCCTCGACATCGCAGTGCGCGGCGATCTCCACGCGCGAGCGCGAGAGCCGGCAGGCGTCGACCAGTGAAGCGTGGCTGGCCGCATCGGAGACGACCAGCGCGCCCCGCCCGGAGAGCGCTGTCACCACCCCGAGGTTGGCGGCGTAGCCGGAGGCGAAGACCAAACCGGCCTCGGCGCCGACGAATTCGGCGAGTTCGGTCTCGAGCTGCTCGTGTTCGGCTGTGGTCCCGGTGACGAGCCGGGATCCGGTCGACCCGGTACCCCAGCGTCGCACGGCCTCGATCGCGCCCTCGATGACCTCCGGATGACGTACCAGCCCGAGGTAGTCATTGGAGGCGAGGTCGATCGATAGCGACTGTGCCGCACGGGGTCGCAGCTCACGGCGCAACCCGACACGCACGCGCTCGGCGGCGCGTTCGTCAAGCCAGCCCAACGGATCGGTAGTCACAGCTCCGCAGCATACTTGAACACCGTTCAAGCCGCATGGTAGGGGTCTGGTGCTGGTACCGTTGGAGCCAATCGTTGAAGGTCGCCACCGACTGACGGTGGCGCGGCATTTCCGCCAGAGGGAGTAGGGCCGAATGCCACGGTGGGCGATAGTCGTCGAAGAGACAACAGGTTCCGGCGATCAGCGTTGGTCGCCGCGGGTTCTCGCGGAGGTGGTCGGCACGCGCGAGCAGGCCGTGGCCAAGTTGCACTCGCTCGTGCCCACCTTCACCCCGCAGCATCCGAGACTTCCGGGTCGCCGCGTCCTGCTGCGCGATGGCGACACCTACCTGCTGATCGCCTCCGGCTGGGCCGACGACTACCACTGTGTCTTCCGGGTCTGGGAGATCGTCTCCGACACCGACCGTCCCGAGAACGCGGGAACCGCGCACGACACCCGCAAACGCGCCTGACGCGTCAGGCCTGGGCGGCGGCGACTATCCCCGCGGTGATGCGTTCGATGTCCTCGGTCGTGCTGATGAAGGGCGGCATGGTGTAGATCAGATCGCGGAAGGGGCGCAGCCAGACGCCCGCTTCGACGGCGGCGTGGGTGGCCTTGCGCATATCCACCGGATGATCGAGTTGCACGACGCCGATCGCCCCCAGCACCCGCACATCCGCCACCCCGGGCAGCGAACGCGCCGGGGCCAGACCGGCTTTCAGCTCCGCTTCGATACGGGTCACCTCGGCGCGCCAATCTCGTTGCAGCAGTAGCTCGATCGAGGCCACCGCGACCGCGCAGGCCAGCGGATTACCCATGAAGGTTGGACCGTGCATGAGCCCGCCGTGCTCGGCGCTGATGGTCTCCGCGATCTGGGAGGTGCACAGCGCGGCGGCCAAGGTCAGATACCCGCCCGTGAGTGACTTGCCCACACACATGACATCCGGATTCACCCCGACGTGATCGGCCGCGAAAAGCGCTCCGGTGCGCCCGAATCCGGTCGCGATCTCATCGAAAACCAGTAGCACCCCGTACTCGTCGCACAGGCGCCGCAGGTCGGTCAGATACCGCGGATCGTGCCAGCGCATCCCGCCCGCGCCCTGTACGACCGGCTCCACGATGACGGCCGCGAGTTCCTCCGCATGCGCGGCAAGCAACCGTTCGAACTCGGCCACGTATTCGGCCGAATACTCACGCGGCGGTGCCGGTGCGAAGATCTGCTCGGCGAGCACATCGGTCCACAGCGCATGCATGCCGCCCTGCGGATCGCACACGCTCATCGGCGTGAAGGTATCGCCGTGATACCCGCCGCGCCAGGTGAGCAGCCGCCGCTTCTCCGGCTTACCCGCGGCGCGCCAGTACTGCAGGCACATCTTCACCGCGACCTCGACCGATACCGAACCGGAGTCGCACAGGAATACCTTGTCCAGACCGGCGGGCGTCAGCTCGACGAGCAACTTGGCGAGTCGGGCTGCCGGTTCATGGGTGAGCCCGCCGAACATCACATGACTCATCCGCTGCGACTGCGCCACCAGCGCGGCATCCAGTACCGGATGCCGATAGCCGTGGATGGCGGCCCACCACGAACTCATCCCGTCGACCAATTCCCGACCGTCGGCGAGGGTGAGCCGGGTTCCGGAAGCACCGGAAACCACCAGCGGTTCGGTCGTCGCGGGAAAGCCACCGTAGGGATGCCAGACATGTTCGGCGTCGATGGCGGTGATCTCGGAGCGGGTCAGGTGGGTGGCAGCCGGCGGAGCCGGCGGGGTGGGTGAGCTCAGTGCCACAGGATTCCTCGGGTCGCGTGACAGCCCAGGCGGGGCTTGAACGGTGTTCAAGTTACCACTCGAGCTGCGCGCGCACGATCCCCCGGTCGAATTCCACACCGACACGACCGTTCCGACGTAATCTTTGACTCAGTCAAAGATTGGGAGCCGCCGTGACCACCGTTGCCGCCGCCGATATCGACGCCGTGCGCGAATTCAACCGCCGCTACACCCGGGTCATCGGGGTGCTGAGCGAGGGCCTGCTGGACAGCGAATATTCACTCACCGAAGCGCGAATCATGTTCGAACTGGCCAACTCCGGCGCAAGCGAGGTCGTCACGCTGCGCCGCACGCTCGACCTGGACCCCGGCTATCTGAGCCGCATCCTGGCCCGCTTCGAAAAGGACGGACTGGTCCAGCGCAATCGCTCCGAAAGCGATGGGCGACGCCAAGAGGTTCGGCTGACCGACCGCGGCAGGGAGATCTTCGCCGTGCTCAATCAGCGCTCGAGCGCCGAAGTCGGTTACCTCCTCAATGCGCACAAACCGGCCGAGCGCGCGCGACTGATCACCTCCATGCGCACCATCCAGCGCATTCTCGACGGACCGGGCCTCGGCGAATTGGCGCTCCGCGCGCCGAAACCCGGCGACTACGGCTGGGTCATCCAGCGCAATGCCGCGCTCTATTCCGCCGAATACGGGTGGGATACCAGCTACGAGGCACTCGTCGCCCGCATTGTCGCGGACTATCTGGACGACCACGACGAGCATCGCGAACACGCCTGGATCGCCGAATACGACGGCGAGCCGGTGGGCTGCGTTTTCTGTGTCACGGAGAACGAGACCACGGCCCGACTGCGGCTACTGCTGGTCGAGCCGACCGCGCGCGGCCTCGGCGTCGGCTCCGCACTGGTCGATCGCTGCGTGCGATGGGCCACCGAGGTCGGCTACCGCGACATGGTGCTGTGGACCAACGACATCCTCACCTCCGCGCGGCGTATCTATCAGCGCGCGGGTTTCGAACTCGTGGAATCGAATCCGCACCACAGCTTCGGCCACGATCTGGTCGGCCAGACCTGGCGACTGACGCTGCGGTGAAACTCAGTCGATCAGCGCCTCGGGTACGCGGCTCAGCGATTGCCGCAGCTCAGCCAACCCTCGCTCGCTCAGAGTCGCCACCAGCTTCCGCTCGATCCGCCTGATCCGCTCCGCCGCCACGCCGAGCGCCGCATGTCCCTCGGCAGTCAGCACTACGAGCCGTGCCCGCCGATCATCCGGGTCGATCTTCCTTTCCACATACCCGCACCGCTCCATATGCGTCACCAACTCCCCCATCGACTGCTGTGTCATGCCCGCCTCCTCGGCCAACGCACTGATACGCGACCCCTCCGGCGCCAGATAGCGGAACACCGCGTAATGCGCCGGGCGCAGATCGTCGCGCAGCGCCGCCCGCAATTCCCGATTCAGCTCGCGTTCGAAGGCATGCGTCGCCTGACCGAGCAGCTTCAACAGCGTGGTGTGAGGTTCAACCGTTGACACATTACAAAGGTTACCTTTATATCTGGAGATATGGGAGACACACTCACCTTCCGCAACGGCCACCGCATCACCCTCGTCGAACACGGCGAGGACGAGCGCGGCCCCTACCTGCGGCTGGAACATCAACTGCCGGAAGCGGACCGGCAGGCGGGCCGCCATTGGCATCCGGTGCTCAGCGAATCGTGGACCCTGCGTCGCGGTCGGCTCCGCTTCAAGATCGATGGCACGGAAACCGTTGTGCATCCGGGTGATTCGCTCACCGCGCCACCGCGCGCGGTACACGAGTTCTGGAGCGAGGCGCCCGATACCGTCTTCGATCACGAGATCCGCCCGCCGCTGCGGCACTGGGAGATGTTCCAGCTGTGGCACAACCTCGACGCCGCGCACAAGACCACCGTCCGCACCCGGATGCCGCGCGACCCGTTGGCGCTGGCATTGCTGTGGGATTACCAGGACGGCTATCTCGCGGGCATCCCGGTCTGGCTGCAGCATGCGGTATTCGGCGGACTCGCCCGGTTGGCCACCCGAATCGGCTACCGGCGGCGCTGGCTCGAAACAGGCCCCGACCAGGACTGACTCGCCCGGCCGCAACCACCCGCACGGATGGCGATCCAGCTGGCGCTAGTGTCGTTGACATGGCTCAGCCCGACGCAGCGCCCGGTGAGGTGACACCCCTCGGTGTCTGGCCCGGCACCGCCTACCCACTGGGCGCGACCTATGACGGCGCAGGCACCAATTTCTCGGTGTTCTCCGAGGTTGCCCACGCAGTCGAACTGTGCCTTATCGCCAGGGACGGCACCGAAACCAGAGTGCCGCTGGAAGAGGTCGACACCTATGTCTGGCACGCCTATCTCCCGACCATCGGACCGGGCCAGCGCTACGGCTTCCGGGTGCACGGTCCCTACGATCCCGAGCACGGATTGCGCTGCGATCCAAGCAAATTGCTGCTCGATCCCTACGGCAAGGCGTTCGACGGCGAATTCGACAACGACTCCTCGCTCTACACCTACGGCCAGGATTCGCTGGGGCACACCATGACCGGCGTGGTGATCAACCCGTTCTTCGACTGGGGCGCCGACCGTCCACCGAATCGGCCCTACCACGAGACAGTCATCTACGAGGCGCACGTCAAGGGCATGACGATGACGCATCCCGACATTCCTGAGGAATTGCGCGGGACCTACGCCGGTATCGCACATCCGGCGATCGTGGAACATCTGAAGGAACTCGGCATCACCGCGATCGAGCTGATGCCGGTGCACCAATTCCTGCACGACCGCGTCCTTTTGGATCAGGGTCTGCGAAACTACTGGGGCTACAACAGCTTCGGCTACCTCGCCCCGCACAACGAATACGCGGCCAGCCCACGCGGCGGTGCGGCGGTCACCGAATTCAAGGCCATGGTGCGCGCACTGCATGCCGAGGGCATCGAGGTGATCCTCGATGTCGTCTACAACCACACCGGCGAGGGCAATCACCTCGGGCCGACCCTGGCCTTCCGCGGGATCGACAATGCGGCCTACTATCGGCTGGTCGACGAGGACCCGTCGCACTACATGGACTACACCGGCACCGGTAACAGCCTGAACGTGCGCCACCCACATACGCTGCAGCTGATCATGGACTCGCTGCGCTACTGGATCCTGGATATGCACGTCGACGGGTTCCGCTTCGATCTCGCCGCCACGCTGGCCCGGGAACTGCACGATGTCGACCGGCTCTCGACCTTCTTCGATCTGGTGCAACAGGATCCGGTGGTCAGCCAGGTGAAGCTCATCGCGGAGCCCTGGGATGTCGGCGAGGGCGGCTACCAGGTCGGTAATTTCCCCGGCCAGTGGACCGAATGGAACGGCAAGTACCGCGACACCGTCCGCGACTACTGGCGCGGTGAACCCGCCACGCTCGGCGAATTCGCCTCCCGGCTCACTGGATCCTCGGATCTGTACGAGGCCACCGGGCGCAGGCCGAGCGCAAGCATCAACTTCATCACCGCACACGACGGCTTCACGCTGCGGGATCTGGTGTCCTACAACGAGAAACACAACGCGGCCAACGGCGAGGGCAATCGCGACGGCGAGAGCTACAACCGCTCGTGGAACTGCGGGATGGAGGGCCCCACCGACGATCCGGAGATACTCGCATTGCGCGCCAGGCAGAGTCGCAATCTGCTGGCCACGCTGGTGCTCAGTCAGGGCACCCCGATGCTCGCCCACGGCGACGAGATGGGCCGCACACAGCAGGGCAACAACAATGTCTACTGCCAGGATTCACCGCTGGCCTGGATGGATTGGTCGCTGATGCAGACGAATTCGGACCTGTTCGAATTCACCAAGCGGGTGATCGCACTGCGCACGGCGCATCCGATATTCCGACGCCGCCGCTTCCTGGCGGGCCGGCCGATCCGCTCGAAAGAGCACGCCCGCGATATCGCCTGGCTCACCCCGGCGGGCGAGGAGATGACACCCGCCGACTGGGACAGCGGTTTCGGCAAGTCGCTGACGGTCTATCTCAACGGCCTCGGCATCAACGAACCCGGACCGCGTGGCGAGCGCATCACCGACGATTCGTTCCTGTTGTGCTTCAACGCCCACGACAGCGGACTCGACTTCGTCCTGCCCGATCCGGATTACGGCGCCGAATGGGCTGTCGCACTGGATTGTTCGGTGCCCGACGGCCGCGCCGACGCCACCTATCCGGCGGCGAGCACCGTCGCCGTCCCCGCCCGTTGTCTGCTCGTCCTCCACTGCCCCGCATAACCGAAACGCCGATGCCCGAGACGCCGAAGATCGAGACGCCAGAGTCCGATATGCAGACCCACCACACCGATCCCATCTCCCGCGGCCGCACCCCGGCCCGGCAGACGACGGTCCGCAGCACCTACCGACTCCAACTGCGGCCCGACGCGTTGACCTTCATCGATGCCCGCGCGATCGCGGAATACTTACAACAGCTGGGTATTTCGCATCTGTACCTGTCGCCGATCCTCACCGCGACGATCGGTTCGACGCATGGTTACGACGTCACCGATCCCACCACGGTTTCGGCGGCCCTCGGCGGCCCGGCCGGACTCAAGGCACTCGCGGACGAAGTGCGCAGCCGCGGTATGGGTTTGATCGTCGATCTGGTGCCCAACCACGTCGGCGTGGCCGATCCCCGGCAGAACCCGTGGTGGTGGGATGTGCTGCGCAACGGCCGCGAATCACAGTTCGCGCATTTCTTCGATATCGACTGGAGTGCGGGCAATGGCGCGGGCGGTCGGCTGGCGCTGCCGGTGCTGCAGAGCGAAAACGATCCGGCCGCACTGACGGTGGACCGGTCCGGTTCGGAACCGATGCTGGCACTGCACGATCTGCGCTTCCCCATCGCGGCGGGTACCGACGGTGACAACGCCCTGCGCATCCACGACAAACAGCACTACCGGCTGGTCAGCTGGAAGGCCGGGCTGTGCACCTACCGCCGGTTCTTCGCGGTCGGCAGCCTGGCCGCGGTGCGCCAGGAGGATCCCGAGGTCTTCGAGATCACCCACCGCGAGCTGGCCGCATGGTGCGAACACGATCTGATCGACGGCGTACGGGTCGACCATCCGGACGGATTGTCCTATCCCACCGCGTATCTGACGAAGCTGCGTCGGCTCATCGGCCCGCACCGGCTACTACTCGTGGAAAAGATCCTCGCCAACCGCGAACCACTGGACGCGACGCTGCCGGTCGACGGCACCACCGGCTACGACGCCCTGTCCGACTACGGCGGCGTACTGATCGACCCCGACGGCGAACAGGCGCTGACCGAACTGTCGCGCAAACTCGCCGGGCACGGCAGCGACCGCGCCTGGGTCGGGGAAACCGAACACCGCATCAAACGCGCGGTGGCGGAGAACATCCTGGCCCCGGAGATCCGGCGCCTGGTCGCCGCGATCAAGCGCGACGCGCATGCCGAAAGCTTCGACACCATGGCATTGACCAATGCCACCATCGAGGTGCTGGCCTTCATGCCGGTCTACCGGGTGGATTACGCGCCGCTGGCGGGTATGACCGGCGCGGTGGTCGCCGAGGTGGAGAAGCGCAATAGCGAACTGACGGTGCCGCTGAGCGTGCTGGTGGCGGCGCTGGCGTCCGACGGCGAGGCGGCCGTTCGATTCAGCCAGGTCTGTGGTGCTATCACCGCGAAGGCCGTCGAGGACACCATGTTCTATCAGGCGGCGCGACTGGTATCGCTGCAGGAGGTAGGCGGCAATCCGGCCCGATTCGGCCACTCGCTCAACGAATTCCACCTGTCCAATAGCGAACGCGCGCAACGCTGGCCCGCGACCATGACCACACTGTCGACGCACGACACCAAGCGCGGCGAGGATGTGCGGGCTCGGATCGGGGTGCTGTCCCAGGCCGCGGAGACCTGGGCGCGTGCCGTCGAATCCTGGCAGGAGATCACCCCCGGTCCCGACGGTGCGACGACATTGTTCCTGCTGCAGAACATGTTCGGCGTCTGGCCCGCCGACGGCCGTCCGGCCTCGTCCGTGGCCGGACTGCGCGAGCGACTGCATCTGTTCGCGGAGAAGGCGATTCGCGAAGCCGGTGTCCATACCTCCTGGGAGGAACCGGATGTCGAATTCGAGAAGAAGGTGCACGGCTGGCTGGACGCGGTGATCGACGGGCCGGTTGGCTCCGAAATCGGTGATCTGGTGCACGAACTCGCCCCGCACGCCTGGTCGGATTCGCTGTCACAGAAGCTGCTGCAGCTGTGCGGGCCCGGAATTCCCGATATCTATCAGGGCTGCGAGCTGTGGGAAGACACGCTCGTCGACCCGGACAATCGCCGCCCGGTGGATTTCGCGGCCCGTGCCGGACTGCTGCAATCACTCACCGGTACACCGGCTTTGGATACCACCGGCGCGGCCAAGATGTGGATCGTCGCCTATGCGCTGTGGTTGCGCCGCGAACGTCCGGACTGTTTCGTCGGCGGCACCTACCTGCCGCTGTTCGCCACCGGCGAGCAGGAGAGCAGGCTGGTCGCCTACGCGCGCGGCCGGGCTGGTGAGACGCCCGAGGTGATCGTGGCCGCCACCCGGCACAGCCTCGGTCTGGCCGAAACCGGGTGGGCCGATACCACTTTGGAGCTGCCGCAGGGTAACTGGACCGACCGGCTGACCGGCCACACCTTCCAGGGCCGGGCCCGATTGGAAAAGCTGTTCGCCCGGCTGCCGGTGGCGCTACTCGTGCGCTGAGGGCTCCTCCGGGGTGATGGCCGTTACCGTGCCGGTCTTCTCGATCAGCGTCTCGGGCACCATCCCGTCGTTGTCCTTCAGCCAGCGCCGCAGATTCGCGGGTCGGTAGTCCGTGGCGTCGTGCACGGTGGAAGCCAGGCGCACGCCGCGGTCACCGTCGGTGTACAGCCGGCGCCAGGAATCCCAGTAGAACCGCGGGTTCCTCGGCTGACGAATGGCGCGCAGCACATTGAGGATTCGGTATCCGATGCTGAGCGAGCGATGCAATTCCATATGCTTCGCACCCGCGGCCGCGCACCGCTGGGACAGCCCCTCCAGCCGGTCGCGATCGAAGACGAGTCCGACCGCCTCGGCCTGCTCGACCATCCAGCGCAGCGTGATATCGGAGAGTCCGCATTCCTGGTAGCCGCCGCCGATATCGCTGTGCACGCCCTCGAACCAGACCTGCTTCACCCGGTCGTAGTCGTGGGAGTACTTCACATCCGGTTCGATCGGCACCTCCCAGAGGCACGGTTCGAAATTGCGGCGCCGCTCATCGAGTGCCAGTGCCTGGCGCGCGCAGTAGACATTGCGCCCGAGCCTCACATCGTGGAACCGGTGCCGCAGCGACGTCAGTCCGGGCACGCCCAGTGCGCCGACGGTATCGAAGACCCCGATGAAGTCGATCTTGGCCGGAGCATCCCAGCAGTTCTCCTTGCGGAAGTCGATCCACTCCTGCGGCTCCTTCGGATCCGGATTCTCCGGGGTCCGCTGCGGCGCGGGCTGATGGTGAATCCGCAAGGCGTCCGGATACTTTCCCTCGATCATCGCATCGGGGGTCATGATTCCGATCCGGCCGATCAGACCGGCCAGGCTACGGGCGGTGAACGCACCGCGGCTGAAACCGAAGATGTAGATCTCGTCCCCCGGCTGCCAGTTCAGTGCCAGATGCCAGTACGCCGAGGACAGATTCGCCTCGAGTCCGAGTCCGAACGCACCACCCATCAGGCGATCTGCCAGGAAGCCGCGTGCGCCCGGGCCGGATACGTAGCTGACCCACTGCGGGATCGACTCCCCTGACGGTCCCGGCGCCTCGTACCGGATCGTCTGCGCGATCTTGATGATATTGGATACCGTGCTGCTGGATTCGGCCTTCCAGGTGCCGTCGCAGCAGACCACCAGTCGTTTCATAGGTAGATCCTCCGCCCCGATTACCGTCGAAACCTGCGTACTCGACTACTCGAATCATCGACGGGTCGGCGCGGGATGTTAATGAAAATGTTGTCTTTCAACGCAAAAGACCCGCGCCGAGCGGGATTCTCGCGCGGCTGGCTTCCATCGAAGCGTCCACGACAGGGGTCGGTCACTCGGGTTCGGTCGGCGGTTACGGTGAGCAGATGCTCCACGGAAGAGAAGTCGAACAAGCTCGGATCGATCGGCTTCTGGAGGCGGCTCGCGCCGGACGCAGTGGGGCGCTCGTGGTGCGCGGCGAGCCGGGGATCGGAAAGACGGCGCTGTTGGATTATGCGGCGGCGCAGGGGATCCCGGCGGTGCGCAGTGCTGGAATCGAGTCCGAGGCGGAGTTGCCGTTCGCGGGGCTGCATCTGCTGATCAAGCCGGGAATGGCACTGGTGGACGGGTTGCCCGCACCGCAGCGGGATGCGCTGCGCGGGGCGTTCGGTCTGGCACAGCATGATCCGGCGGATCGGATGTTGATCGGGTTGGCGGTGCTGTCACTGCTGGCCGAGGAGGCGGCCGAAGGGCCGCTGCTGTGTTTGGTCGATGACGCGCACTGGCTGGATCGGGCGACGGCGGAGACGCTGCTGTTCGCGGCGCGGCGACTCGATGCCGAGGGCGTGGTAATTATCTTCGCGACTCGGACCGGCGAGCAGGATTTTCCCGCGCCCGGCCTGTCCGAACTCGCGCTGACCGGCCTGGCGCAGGAGTCGGCGGCCGCGCTGGTGGACAGTCGCGGTCCGGATCTTTCGCCCGCCATTCGATACCGGTTGCTCGCCGAGGCAGGCGGTAATCCGCTCGCGCTGCTGGAGTTGCCCGCAGTTCTGGCCGCCGAGGGCAACGATTCCGGTCACGGGCCGAATCCCCTGCCGCTGACACAGCGGCTCCAGGTGGCATTTCACGGCCAAGTGTCCAGGCTGCCTTCAGCCACCCGGACATTGCTCCTGATTGCGGCCGCGGCGGGCACCAACGATCTCACCACGGTGCTGCGTGCCGCCGACGAGCTCGGGGCGCAGCTATCGGACCTACAGCCCGCCGCGGACGCCGGGTTGGTCGGCAGCGATGGCGTGAGCGTGAATTTCCGGCATCCGCTGCTGCGCTCGGCCGTCTACCAGGGTGCGCCTCTGACGCATCGGCTTGCCGCGCACGCCGCCCTCGCCGCCGCACTGACCGAACCCGAGAACGCCGACCTGCGCGCCTGGCATCTGGCCTCGGCGGCGACCGGACCGGACGAGACCACCGCAACAGCGCTGGAGGACACCGCCGATCGCGCGCGTCGGCGCAGCGGCTATTCCGGTGCCGTCGCCGCGTACGAACGCGCTGCGGGTTTGAGCACCGACGCGTTTGCCCGCGTTCGACGGCTGGTGGCTGCCGCCGAAACCGCCAGTGAGGCGGGACAATTGGACCGTGCCAGCCGACTGGCCGATCGCGCGGCCGGTTTGAGCACCGACCGAATGCTCGCAGCCCGACTGGATCTGGTTCGCGCCACTGCGGAATTCGGTGCGGGCAAACCACTCTCGGCGCATCAGCTTTTGCTCGCGGGCGCCGATCTGGTGCGCACCGACGATCCGGCCCGGGCCGCGCGCATCCTCATGCAGGCGGTGCACACGGCCTGGTACCTAGGCGCACCGGAACTCACCGAGATCGCCGCGCATATCAACGCATTGGACCTGCCCGACGCCGAACCGATGACACCCATCGCCCGCTACACGGTCGCGGGCATCGACGGCCGATTCACCATCGACCTGCGCGACGCGGCCGCCGCCGCCCACCGCAACGGTGCGGACAGCCCGCGCGATCTGGTGCAGATGTGCGGCGTCGGGCTGGTCGTCGGCCAGGACCAACAGGCCGCGGAGCTGGCGCAGACCCTGATTGCCGAATGCCGTGACCAAGGCCGCATCGCACTGCTGCCGACCCTGTTGTTCTTCCGCGCCGAAACCGAACTGTTCCTCGGCCGACCGCGCGAGGGTCGTATCGCCGCGCTCGAAGGACTGCGGATCGCCGAGGATATCGGGCAGCGGCATTGGCTCAGCCAGATGTTGAGCTATCTCGCCTATCTGGCGGCATTGGAGGGGGGCGAACAGGATTGCCGAGAGTTGGTCGACCGCGCCCTCGCCGAGGAACTCGGCGGTGCGGCCGCGCCCGGTGCACCGTGGACGCAGGCGGCGCTCGGCGTGCTCGATCTCGGCCTTGGCAGGGTCGACAGCGCGCTGTCCCGGCTGGAGCTGTTGACCGTGGAACCCGCCCGCCACCACGTGATCGGTTTGCGCGCCCTGCCAGACCTGATCGAGGCGGCGGTGCGCATGGGCAGCCCGGAGCGAGCGGGTGACGCGCTGGATCGGCTTCGCGGCTGGGCGAAAGCCTCGCAACAAGAGTGGGTCACCGCGCTCGTCGAGCGCTGCCTGGCATTTACCGGGCCGGAAGCCAAGGCGGAGGACCACTTTCAAGCCGCACTAGGACACGGCGGGCGGCCCTTCGAACAGGCCAGAACCCAATTGCTGTTCGGTGAATGGCTACGGCGCAACCGTCGAAAGTCCGAGGCGCGCAACCAACTTCAGCCCGCCATGGAAACCTTCGACCGCCTCGACGCCGCACCGTGGGCCGAACGCACCCGCACCGAACTCGCCGCCCTCGGCATCGGCACCACAAGCCGCCCCACCACAGGCGTCCTAGCCCGCCTCACGCCGCAAGAACTCCAAATCGTCCGCCTAGCCGCCCAAGGACTGTCCAACCGCGACATCGCCGCCCAACTCTTCCTCAGCCCCCGCACCGTAGGCCACCACCTCTACAAGGCCTACCCCAAACTCGGCGTCCTCTCCCGCACCGAACTCCCCACCCTCCCCCTCGACGTCGCCTAGTGCTCGATGATCAAGATCAGGTGGCACTGGTGGACGGGGCTTCTCGACCGATGCCGCCATAGATTCCACCTGATCTTGAAATGGGGCGCCGTCCATAGCCACGCCGACTGTTAGTGGGTTGGGCTGCGGTGGGTCCTGTGGTCGGGCACCGACTCATCGTGTTCGGTGGCCTCGGGATAGCTGGCCACCAACTGACTGCGCTCGATGGGGTCGAGCTGCCATTTGACTCGTCTTTGGCGCGTGCCAGCCTCTCGGATGGCTGGCGCCTTGCTTCAATCCTTGCGGCGACCGATTCGGCAGGCTGTCTACGCTCGGCGGCGCGCTTCCTGTCCGATGGTCCCGGCCCGCGGAGACCGACCCGACTCAGGGACGATGCACCATTTGCCTACACTCCGCCGCGCGCGCCGATCTGGCCGACAACCCAGCGGCCGGTTCCGACCCCGGCGGCGACCAGCACCGCGACCTGCAGCGACCCGGTGATCAGCGCGAGGGCAAGGCAGATGAGCAGACCGAGGGCGATCGCCTCGAGTTTGTACATCGGCCACGCGCTGCCAGCGATATCTACCGCCGCGGCGCGCGTCTGAAGGGGGACCACTGCCATGTCGTCAGGCTACACGGATAGGGAAGTTCGGGCTACCTAACTTCAAGGCGGGAACAGAGGCGGCAGCCGCGTTGTTGCGGGTGTCATGCCATTGACAGGTGAGTACGCACCGAGCACATCCGATTGGGCCCGTGAGCAGGCCGAGCTGATCGAGAATTCCGGCGGCACCGAGGGCCTGACCCTGCAGGGCAAGCCCGTCATCGTCCTGACCACCAAGGGCGCGAAGACCGGGCTGCTGCGCAAGACCGCGCTGATGCGGGTCGAACACGACGGCGAGTACGCGGTCGTCGCCTCGCTGGGCGGCGCGCCGAAGCATCCCGTCTGGTACTGGAATATCAAGGCCGAGCCGCATGTCGAACTGCGTGACGGCACCGCGAACAAGGACTACACCGCGCGCGAGGTCTCCGGTGCGGAGAAGGCGGTGTGGTGGGAGCGGGCAGTCGAGGTCTGGCCCGATTACGCGAACTACCAGACCAAGACGTCCCGCGAGATTCCGGTTTTCGTGCTGACTCCGCGGTAGCTCCGGCTGGGAAACCGATCGTCCGACGCCCACCCGACGCGTCCGCCCGACGCGGCGGGTGGCACCATATTTCGAGTGTCCAATCCGCTTGAACTTCTCGACGACCAGTCCACATCTCGTCCCGCGCTGACCGCAGACGAGATCGACGCCGCCGCCAAGCGAATTGCCGACATTATCGAGCCCACCCCGCTGCAGCACAGTCCCCGGCTGTCCGCGCTGACCGGGGCACAGGTCTACCTCAAGCGCGAAGACCTCACCGCCGTACGTTCCTACAAGCTGCGGGGCGCCTACAACTTGATCGTGCAGCTCACCGACTCCGAGCGAGCCGCGGGCGTGGTCGCGGCCAGCGCCGGTAATCACGCCCAGGGCGTGGCTTTCGCCTGCAATGCGATGGGCATCAAGGGCCGCATCTACGTGCCGACCACCACACCGAAGCAGAAGCGTGACCGCATTCGGGTGCACGGCGGCGAGTTCGTCGAGCTGATCGCGGTCGGGGAAACCTACGACGCCGCCGCCGCGGCCGCCGCCGAGGATGTCGAGCGCACCGGCGCGACCATGGTGCCGCCGTTCGACGATCCGCGCACCGCGGCGGGACAGGGCACCATCGCGCCCGAATTCCTGGAACAGCTCGGCGGTCGGACCCCCGATCTGGTGGTGATCCCGGTCGGCGGCGGCGGTTGCCTGGCGGGCATCGGCACCTACCTGCGGGAGCGCTCGCCGAGCACCGGCATCCTCGGTGTGGAGCCGGCGGGCGCGGCCTCGATGACCGCGGCGCTGGTCGCGGGCGGCCCGGTGACGCTGCCGGAGATCGATCCGTTCGTCGACGGCGCCGCGGTGCGCCGGATCGGCCGGCTGCCCTATGCGGCGATCGCCGCATTCGGCGGCCGGGTGGTATCGCACGGCTCGCTGCCGCTGCTGATGGCGACCGAATCACCAAGGGGCGCAGGCGCTTTCCGCATGATGCAGGTCGACGAGGGCGCGATCTGCACCACCATGCTCGACCTGTACCAGAACGAGGGCATCATCGCCGAGCCCGCGGGAGCGCTGTCGGCGACGGCGCTGTCCGAAATCACGATAGAACCCGGTTCGACGGTGGTGTGCCTGGTCTCCGGCGGCAATAACGATGTGTCCCGCTACGGCGAGATCATCGAGCGCTCGCTGGTGCACCGTGGCCTGAAGCACTATTTCCTGGTGGACTTCCCGCAGGAGCCGGGTGCGCTGCGGCGCTTCCTCAACGAAGTGCTCGGTCCCGACGACGACATCACGCTGTTCGAGTACGTCAAGCGCAACAACCGGGAAACCGGTGCCGCGCTGGTAGGTATCGAGCTCGGTGCGCCGGAGGGGCTCGGCCCACTGCTGGAGCGGATGGAAGACTCGCCGATCCAGTGCGAGCGATTGGATCCGGGCTCCCCGGCTTATCGCTACCTCACCTAGCGGCGCTCGACCCGAACCGGCCGCGCGGACATCGTCCGCGCGGCCGGTTCTAGCGTTTACGCAGCCTCGGGCGTCTCCACCACGGTTACGGACCGGCGGGTCGTGCGCACACCCGTCATGACCATCGGCAACAGCCAACCGGCCGCGGCCTGGTCGAAGCTCAGCTGCGCGGCCGAGAGGCGATTGTGGACGAATCCGACGGACAGGCCGAGGCGGGGTTCGGCCCAGCCGAAGGAGCCACCGAGGCCGATATGACCGAAGCCGCCGCGTGCACCTGGCATCGGCAGTGAGTGATAGCCGAGGCGCCAGAGCATCGGGGCGTAGAACAAGGCGCGATCGAGTCGGAAAGTCCGAATTCGACTGAGCGCCTTGATGGTTTGCGGTGTCAGGTACGGTATGCCGCCCGCCATGCCGCCATTGGCCAGCGCGCCGTACATGGTGGCCAGCGCGGGGGCGGTGCAGACGCCGTTGCCGGCACCGAGTTCGGTATCGAGGATCGGCGGGATTTCACCCTCCAGGATGGTCTCCAGTCCGGGCAGGAACAGGCACCGTGCGGCCGCGCCGAGCGCACCGGGCAGACCATAGCTGCGACCTAAAACACTTGTGCTGACCGGCCTTCCGATCAGACTGAGCTGGGAGCCCGCCAACGGCGCGTAGACGGTCGACGATTGCGCGGACGGCTTGCCCAGGTGCAGACCGTCGATGCCGAGCGGTTCGGCGACCTCGGTGCGGAACAGCTCCGCCATCCCCCGGCCGGTAATGGCGCGCGCCAATCCGGCGAGCAGCCAACCGAAGGTGAGCGCGTGATAGGCCGGAGTGCCGAGCAGACGATCCGGTTTCGCAGCGGCGAGACGCTGCTCCATCAGCTGGTGGTCGAGCACATCCTCGAGCCCGGCCGCGATCGGGTTGAGGCCACCGAGTCCCGCGCTGTGCGTCATCACCTGACGGATGGTGATATCGCCCTTGCCGTTCTGGCCGAACTCCGGCCAGTACTCGGCCATCGGCGCTTCGTAGTCGAGCAGACCCCGATCGGCCAGCCTGTGGATGACCGTCGCGGTGATGCCCTTGGTGGCGGAGAAGATGATCGCGCCGGTGTCCTGGCTCCAGGGTTTGTCACCCGCGCTCCCGGTCCAGATATCGACCAGCGGCTCACCGTGCAGATGGACGGCCAACGCGCCGCCCGCCCCCCGACGGTGCCCGAAGACCTTCGCGAATGCGCGTACCAATGGTGCGAATTCGGCGGCGGCACTGCCACCCACCCCATCGGGGAGATTCGCTAGGTCCCCGGGTGAAGCCACGTTGCTCATATTCCAAAGGTAATGGCGCTGGTCACGCTCGGCAATATTGTGTCTCGGACAGTTACCTTCAGGACGTTTTCGGTAACCGCGATCCGACCTGGGGTTCCACTATGCGCCCGCGAGTATCACGAACGAGTGGCCCGGTATCTCCGTCGCGGAGACGCCTTCGGTCGAAGGTTCCCACGACAGCAGCGAAAGACCGGCAATAGGCACGGTGACCTGCTCTTCGGCGAGATTGCACACCAGCGTCAGCGGGCCCCGGCGCACCGCGATCCAGCGGGCATTCTCGTCATAGTCGACAGATACATGGGTGAGCCACGGGTCCGTTATTTCGGCTCGTTCGCGTCGCAAACCGATCAGCTTTCTATAACAGGACAGTAGCCGTGTGTGGCGATCATGTTCGAGTTCGGACCAATCCAGCTTCGACCGCAGGAAGGTTTCGGGGTCCTGCGGGTCCGGAACCTCACCGCTGTCCCAGCCGTGTTCGGCGAATTCGTCCTTGCGGCCGGTGGCGGTGGCGGCCGCGATCACCGGATCGGTGTGCGAGGTGAAGAACTGGAACGGGGTGCGCGCGCCCCACTCCTCCCCCATGAACAGCATGGGCGTATACGCCGAGAACAGCACCAGCGCGGCCTTGATCGCCAGCTGTCCGTCGGTCAGGTAGGCGCTGGGCCGGTCCCCGATCGCCCGATTGCCGATCTGATCATGGGTGCAGGTATAGGCGAGCAATGCGCTCGCCGGGATGAGTCGGGTGTCGATCGGACGGCCGTGGGTGCGACCGCGGAAACTGGAATATGTTCCGGCGTGGAAGAATCCGCGCGTCAGTGTCTGGGCAAGACAGCGCAGCGAACCGAAATCGGCGTAGTAGCCCTGACGTTCACCGGATACCGCGGTGTGCACCGCATGGTGCAGGTCGTCGTTCCATTGACCGGTCAGGCCATAGCCGCCTGCCGCGCGCGCGGTGATGAGCCGCGCATCGTTGAGGTCGCTCTCCGCGATCAATGTCAGCGGCCTACGCACATGTGCGGCAAGGGATTCGGTGTCAGTGGCCAGTTCAGCGAGCAGGTGGGTGGCGGTGCGGTCGACGAGTGCGTGCACAGCATCGAGTCGCAGTGCGTCGATATGGAAATCCCGCAGCCAACGCAGGGCGTTCTCGATTATGAAACGGCGCACCGGATCCGAGTCCGGGCCGTCGAGATTGAGGCTCTGCCCCCAGGTATTGCGCCCCTCGGTCAGATAGGGCGCGAAGCGGGGCAGATAGTTGCCGGAGGGGCCGAGATGGTTGTGTACGACATCGAGGGCGACCGCCAAACCCTTTGCGTGGCAGGCATTCACGAAGCGCTGCAAACCATCGGGTCCGCCGTAGGGCTCGTGGACCGCATACCAGAGCACACCGTCGTAGCCCCAGTTGTGGATGCCGTCGAAGGCATTTACCGGCATCAACTCGACCATGGTGACGCCGAGTTCGACGAGGTGGTCGAGGCGCTCGACGGCGGCGTCGAAGGTGCCCTCGAAGGTGAAGATGCCCAGATGCAGTTCGTAGATGATCGCGCCCGCCAATGGGCGGCCGGTCCAGTTCGCATCGGTCCATCCGGCCGGATCGAGGGCGTGCAGCGCCGAGCGGCCGTGCACGCCGTCGGGCTGGCGTGCCGAGCGTGGGTCGGGCAGGACGGTCGGGTCGTCGTCGAGCAGGTAGCCGTAGCGTGTGCCCGGTACAGCGTGCACATCTGCCCGCCACCAACCGTCAGGCGACCTTGTCATCGGATGTACGGCGCCATCGACCTCGATGCGCACCCGTTCCGGTCGCGGGGCCCATACCTCGAACAAGGTCACCGAGTCAGCATCGCATGTCGCCGATCGTGCGGCTCGCCGACACCGGACGCGCCCTTTCGACCGGCTGACCATTGCCTGCGGCGCGCGGATCCTGACAGAGTGGGTACGTGGGCATCTACAACGATCAGTTCGTGCCGCGGCTGGTGAATCTGGTCTGCGGGGCCAAGATGAACAATCCGCAGCGCGAGCGCGCCTGCGCCGGACTACACGGGCGGGTGATGGAGATCGGCTTCGGATCGGGACTGAATATCCCGTTCTATCCCGCCGCCGTCGAGTCGATCAGCGCCGTGGAACCCGCCGACCTCGGCTGGCGCCTGGCGGACAAGCGGCTGGCCAGGGCCACCGTGCCGATCGAACGCGCCGGACTCGACGGCCAATCGCTGCCCTTCGCCGATAACAGCTTCGACTCCGCACTCTCGACCTGGACGATGTGCACCATTCCGGATATCGCGGCCGCGCTGGCCGAGGTGCGCAGGGTGCTCGTTCCCGGCGGAACCCTGCATTTCGTCGAACACGGGCTCGCGCCGGATCCGGGCGTCCAGGCGTGGCAGCACCGGTTGAATCCGATCGAGAAGGCGATTGCGGGCGGCGGCAATCTCGATCGCGATATTCGCGGCACCGTCGAGAGCGCCGGATTCGAGATCCACGAGCTCGACGAGTTCTATGCGGACGGACCCAAGTTCCTCGCCGCGCTGTCGCTCGGAGTCGCGGTCTCGCCGTAGTCCGGTTCATATTGGACTGATTAGTTCAAAATATGCTAGCTTGAACCCCATGGCACGACCGAAGGCATTCGACGAGGACCGGGCGGTGGACGCGGCCATGCGGGCGTTCTGGTCCGCGGGCTACGAGGGCACCTCGACCCAAGACCTTTGCGACGCAACAGGTCTGGGCCGCAGCAGCATCTACAACACTTTCACCAGTAAGCACGAACTTTTCGACCGGGCACTGCGGCGGTATATGAGCAGCAAGAACGCCTCGATCTTCGAAGTGCTCGACGGCGACCTGCCCGCGCGAGCAAAGATCAGGACGCTGCTGCGCCAAACCATCGACGCACCGATCGACGACCCCATCGGCTGCCTCGTGGTCAACTCGACGGTCGAGTTGGCGCCGCGCGATCCCGGGGTGGCGGCGGCATTGCGCGCCGACCTGGAGCGGAGACTCGACGGACTGACGGCGGTTATCCGCGCGGGCCAGCGGTCCGGCGAGATCGATGCCGGCAAAGATGCCCGCACGCTGGCACATTTCGTGATCACCACGATCAGCGGTATGCGCGTCGCGGCGCGCGGTGGAGCCGATAAGGACACCCTGGAGGCGATCGCCACGACCGCATTGAGCGTCCTCTGACGCCAACCTCGACCACGACAAACGTCCACCGGACTTGCGAGGTGGCCGTCCGCTAGCACCACTGCTGCAACGGATTTCCGTTTGCGCGAGCATGGGGCAATAGCCGGAACCAGACCACCGGCGCGAACGACACACCGACACAAGCGCCGCATCCCTTTACCTCTGCCTCCATTTTGAACTGATCAATCCAAAACAAGAGAGGACCCCATGCCATTCGCCGTCTACATACTTGGGCTATCGATATTCGCCCAGGGCACCTCGGAGCTGATGCTCTCCGGCCTGCTCACCCAAATGGCCACCGACCTCGGCGTATCCATCCCCCAAGCGGGCCTGCTGATTTCGGCATTCGCACTGGGCATGCTGGTGGGCGCGCCCGCGCTGGCCGTGATCACCCTGCGCTGGCCGCGCCGCACCGCACTGCTGGCCTTCCTCGCAGTGTTCATCGCCGCCCATGTGGTGGCCGCGTTGACCCCGGGTTACTGGGTGCTCTTCGGAACCCGGGTGGTCGGCGCATTCGTCTACGCCGGATTCTGGGCGGTTGCCGCGACCACGGCACTGAGTCTGGTACCGGAGAACGCGCGCGGTCGGGCGATGAGCATTGTCGCGGGCGGGCTGACGGTGGCCAATATCGTCGGGCTCCCGGCGGGTACGGTGATCGGCCAGCATCTGGGCTGGCGGGCCGCGTTCTGGACAGTCGCCATTCTGTCCGCGCTGGCCATGGCCGGGGTGGCGGCCAAGATTCCGGGCGGACGCCCCACCGAGGTGCCGAACCTGCGCCGCGAACTGCGCACCATGATCAATCCGCGCCTCTGGCTGTCCTACAGCACAACCGCGCTCTCGACCGGCGCGCTATTGGTCACCTTCGCCTACCTCGGCGCACTCCTGGCCCGCACCACCGGAATCACCGAGAGCTGGATTCCCTTGGTGCTCACGCTGTACGGCATCGGCGCGCTGATCGGCATCACGGTCGGCGGCCGCGCCGCCGATGCCCATCCCTTCCGCGTACTGACCATCGGCATGATCGGGTTGATCGTCATCTCGGCAGTACTGGCGCTGACCGCGACCATGCCCGTACCGGTCGTAATCCTCGTATTCCTATTGGGCGCCTTCGGATTCGCCACGAACCCCGCACTGAACACTCGGGTATTCGCACTGGCCGGAGCTGCACCCACCCTCGCGACCGCGGTCAACTTCTCCGCATTCAATGTCGGTATCACCGTCGGCCCGTGGCTCGGCGGCCTGGCCATCGGCGGCGGCCTCGGTTACCCGTCGGTCGCCTGGATCGGCGTGGCCCTCGCCATCGCGGCACTGGCCACCGTCGCTTGGGCGGCCGCGCTCCATCGTCGGACCCAGCAGGTCGACACCGTCGGACCAACGGATCGGGCAATGGCCGAGCTTACTGTCTGAAACACATAGCTCCAGGTGGAAGTCATCGCCTGGATCGGGCGTTGCCGCCGGCGGCCGTCACGATGCTGCGGACGGTGCCGTCGAGGCGGGCGGCGGCCACACGAAACGTGCGCGAAGCCGCCGCGATCGCCGACGCTACCGATTCAAACGAACCGCATCAGCCCGCGAGACAGCCGGGACCGAGCAGAGCCTTCAGGTCACCCATCAGGGCCGAGGACGGTGAAACCCGCAGGCTGTCATCCAATTTCCACAGTGATGTGTTGTCGCGTGCGCCCACATGGCGGACATGGACGTCCGCGGTGCCCGGATGTCTGGACAGGATGCGCTTGAGTTCGCCGATCTTATCCGGCGTGCACAGGCGGGTCGGCATGACGACCGCCAGCGGCTTGGCCACACCGATCGAGGAGAGGTCGGGGACGGCGAGATCGTTGGCAATCAAGGAGATCCGGTCATCGCGCACCGACACCCTGGCCTTCACCAGCACGACCGCGTCCTCCACCACATCAGCGCCGTACACCGAATAGGCCTGCGGGAAGAACAGGACCTCGATGCCACCGGTCAGATCCTCGATCTGCGCCGAGGCCCAGGCCAGGCCGTTCTTATTGATGCGACGGTTGACCGAGGCGAGGATGCCGCCGATGGTCACCTGGGTGCCGTCCTTGATATCGCCCTCGAGAATGGCCGGAATCGCCGTATCCGCCTGTGCCGCAAGCACATGTTCGACGCCGTTGAGCGGATGTCCGGACACGTACAGGCCGAGCATCTCCCGCTCGAGCGCCAGCTTGTGCTTGGTCTCCCACTCGTCCTCGGGCACCTTCACATTGAAGACCGAGGCAATCGATTCGTCGCCGTCATCCAGCCCGCCGAACAGGTCGAACTGGCCGATCGCCTCGGCCTTCTTGGTGGACATCACCGCATCGATGGCATCGGAATGCACCAGCAGCAGACCCTTGCGCGGATGCCCGAGCGAATCGAATCCGCCTGCCTTGATGAGGGATTCGGTGACCTTCTTGGTGCAGGCGATGGCGTCGATCTTGTTCAGATAGTCCGAGAAATCGGTGAACTTCGACTTCTCCTTGCGCGCCTGGATGATCGAGCTGACGACATTGGCGCCGACATTGCGCACCGCGCCGAGACCGAAGCGGATGTCCTTACCCACCGAGGCGAAGTTCATCTCGGATTCGTTGACATCCGGCGGCAGCACGGTGATCGCGAGGCGGCGGCAATCGGACAGGTAGACCGCCGCCTTGTCCTTATCGTCGCCGACGGAGGTGAGCAGCGCCGCCATGTATTCGGCGGGATAGTTCGCCTTGAGATATGCGGTCCAGTAGGAGATCAGGCCGTAGGCGGCGGCGTGCGATTTGTTGAACGCGTAGCCGGCGAACGGAAGGATGGTGTCCCACAACGCCTTGATGGCTGCCTTGGAATATCCGTTGGCCTGCATGCCCGCCTCGAAGCCCTCGAACTCCGCGGCCAGCACCTCGGCCTTCTTCTTACCCATCGCGCGGCGCAGAATATCTGCTCGACCGAGCGAGTAGCCGGCCACTTTCTGCGCTACGTGCATGATCTGCTCTTGGTAGACGATCAGGCCGTACGTTTCGCCGAGGATCTCCTTGAGCGGCTCCTCCAGCTCCGGATGGATCGGCTTGACTTCCTGACGATCGTTTTTGCGGTCGGCGTAATCGTTGTGCGCGTTCATGCCCATCGGGCCGGGGCGATACAGCGCGCCGACGGCCACGATGTCCTCGAACGCGGTCGGCTGCATGCGGCGCAGCAGATCGCGCATGGGCCCACCATCGAGCTGGAATACGCCGAGCGTGTCACCGCGCGAAAGCAATTCGTAGGTGCGCGAATCGTCGAGCGGCAGCCGGTCCATATCCAGGTCGATGCCGCGGTTGGCCTGGATGTTCTCCAGTGCGTCGCCGATCACGGTCAGGTTGCGCAGGCCGAGGAAGTCCATCTTCAGCAGGCCGATGGCCTCACACGACGGATAGTCCCACCCTGTGATGAGCGCACCGTCCTGGGGCCGCTTCCAGACCGGGATCGCATCGGTGAGCGGATCACAGGACATGATGACCGCGCAGGCGTGTACACCCGCATTGCGGATCAGGCCCTCGAGGCCGCGCGCGGTTTCGTAGATCTTCGCGACATCCGGATTGTTCGCGATGAGTTCGCGAACCTCGGCGGCCTCCTTGTACCGCTCGTGCTCCGGATCGGTGATACCGGATACCGAGATGTCCTTGGCCATGATCGGCGGCGGCAGCGCCTTGGTGATCTGGTCGGCGATGGCGAATCCGGGCTGGCCGAACAGCACTCGCGCCGAGTCCTTGATGGCGGCCTTGGTCTTGATGGTGCCGAAGGTGATGACCTGGGCGACCCGGTCGGTGCCCCACTTCTCACTCGCGTAGCGGACCATCTCACCGCGGCGGCGATCGTCGAAGTCGATATCGATATCGGGCATCGAGACGCGCTCGGGATTCAGGAAGCGCTCGAAGAGCAGACCGTGCGGAATCGGGTCGATATTGGTGATACCGAGTGCGTATGCGACCAGCGAACCGGCCGCCGAACCACGGCCGGGACCGACGCGGATGCCGACGTCGCGGGCATGGTTGATCAGGTCGCCGACGACGAGGAAGTAGGCCGGGAAGCCCATCTCCAAGATGACGCCGATCTCGTACTGGGCGCGGTCCAGATAATCCTGGGGCGCGCCGTCCGGGAAGCGGCGGCGCAGCCCGAGTTCGACCTCGCGGCGCAGCCAGCTGGCTTGGTCGTGGCCATCGGGCACCGGGAAGATCGGCATCCGGTCGCGGTGCTGCCACACCTCGTCGTAGGACTGCACCCGCTCGGCGATCAAAAGGGTGGAATCGCAGGCGCCGGGCACCTCCATATCCCAGATCGCCCGCATCTCCTCCGCGGACTTCAGGTAGTAGCCGTCACCGTCGAACTTGAAACGCGTTGGGTCACTGAGTGTTTTACCGGTCTGGATGCACAGCAGCGCCTCGTGGTTGGTCGAGGCGTCCTTGGTGACGTAGTGGCAGTCGTTGGTGGCCAGCGGCCGGATCCCGAGCTTCTTGCCGACCTCGAGCAGCCCCTCGCGGACCCGGCGCTCGATGGACAGGCCGTGGTCCATGATCTCGAGGAAGAAATTGTCCGGTCCGAAGATCTCCTGCCATTTGGCCGCGGCCTCCAGGGCCTCGCGGTCGTGGCCGAGGCGCAGGCGGGTCTGCACCTCACCCGACGGGCAGCCGGTGGTGGCGATGATGCCCGCGGCGTGCTCGGCGATGATCTCCTCGTCCATGCGCGCCCACTTGCCGAGCTGACCTTCCAGCGAGGCGAGCGAGGACAGCTTGAACAGGTTGTGCAGGCCGGTCGCGTTCTCCGCGACCATGGTCATGTGCGTGTAGGCGCCGGAACCGGAGACGTCGTCGCCCTTCTGGCTGGGGTCACCCCACTGCACGCGCTTGGTGTCGAACCGGGAACCCGGCGCGATGTACGCCTCGATGCCGATAATCGGCTTGATACCGGCCTTCTTGGCGGAGTTGTAGAACTCCGAAGCCCCGTACATATTGCCGTGGTCGGTCATCCCGACCGCGTTCATACCCAGCCGGTTTGCCTCGGCGAAGAGCGGAGAGATTTTGGCCGCACCATCGAGCATTGAGTACTCGGTGTGGTTGTGCAGGTGAACGAACGATCCGGACGAGGCGGCCAAGACGGTCCTTCCTCCCAAGGTCTCGACGGGGGTTGGTGTAGCGATTCTAGGGGTCCCCACCGACGAGTTCGGCTTCCCGCGCCGGGCTGACGCAGGTGCTCGGCGTGTCGGTGGTGAAGATCACCGGCGCGTCTCGCGACCCAGCATTGCGGCTGTCCGATTTCCGCGACAGTGGGGTGGTCCGCGGATCGCTCGACACTACGCGAGCCCTCGATCAAGCGTGCTTGCGCCAGACGAATTTCAAACCGGACCAATCGTTGTCGAGCGCGGCCACCTTCACATCGACGACGCCGATGGGCAACAGCAGCTCGCGCAGATCGTTCTCGGCGATATCGCTGACGTGCCCGCCCGCCTTGCGCGGCCAGGCGATCCACAGCATCGCGCCCCGCCTCAGTCCGGCGGCGAGTTCCGGGGCCTCGTCGGCCAGGTCGGCGAGTTCTCGAAAGAAAGCGAGGACGACATCCGCGGAGCCGGGCTCATCGGTGGCGATCGCGACGTCCGGTGGTAGATCCGGAATCCGCCAGTCTGCGGGCGCATGCCGCAGCACCACCTGGTGGCCCGATTTGATTCCGATCTTCTTCGCCAGCGGCGTCCCGGAATAGCCCGCGGTCATGGACACGACTGTATCCGGCAGGGCCCCTGGGCTCCGCAAGTCGGCAACCGGCCCCAGCGGGATACGGATTCTGGTGGTGCTGTCAGTTCGATCGGCGCTGTCGGGCGCGGATTCGGTCGACGCTATTAGACCGATCGGCACTGTTGGGCGCGGATTCGGTCGGCCCGCCGCGATAATCAGGCGATGAGGTGGCTGCGGCGGAGACGTTCAGTGGGCGCGCGATGACGACCGCCGTTGTCGCGGCAGTGGCCGGCGCGGTATTGATCGTCGGTGCACTGCTGGTCTGGTCTCGAACCCGACGAGTGGTAACCACTCCGGCCGAGCGGGCGGTGTACAGCGCACTGCATACGGCGTCACTTGCCGCGCGGCCGTTGCGGCAGGGGTTGAACGATCGGTCCGCTCAGGAGGCCGCGCCGCACTTGCGGACACTCACCGGGGCCGACGCGCTGGGCGTTGCCGATCCGGATGGCACGCTGCTGGCTTGGGACGGGCCGCATTCGGATCTGGCCGAGCCGTTCGCCGATGCGGCCAGGCGGGCGGTGGCGACCGAGCGGCCAGTGCTGGTGTCGGGGCCTGGTCGCAGTGAACATGCCGGGCGAACACTCATCGCGCAGCCGCTGCTCATCGAAAATGGCGGGGTGGCAGGGGCTTTGGGGGTGGTGACCACCGGGAAGCCGGAGCCCGGGCGGCTGGGTGCGGTCGCGGAGGTGGCGCGATACGCCTGCGGGCAGCTGGAATTGGCGGAACTGGACGCCTCGCGGGCTCGCCTCGATCGGGCCGAGGTGCGCGCGTTGCGCGCCCAGATCAGCCCGCATTTCATCTATAACGCGCTCAATACCGTTGCGTCCTTTGTACGTACCGATCCGGATCGGGCGCGCGAGCTGATCCTGGAGTTCGCGGACTTCACCCGATATTCCTTCCGTGCCGCGGGCGAATTCACGCTGCTCTCCGACGAACTGCGCAATATCGAGCGGTATCTGGCGCTGGAACGCGCCCGGTTCGGTGATGCCTTGCAGGTGCGGTTGCAGATCGCGCCGGAAGTGCTCGGCGTCGTACTGCCTTTCCTGGCGCTGCAACCGTTGGTGGAGAACGCGGTTCGGCATGGCTTGGCCGGGGCGACGCGCGGCGGCACGGTGACCATCGTCGCGGCCGATGCGGGTACCGACTGCGTGATCAGCGTCGAGGACGACGGAATCGGGATGGATCCGGATCTGCTGCGCTCCGGCGCGCTCGATGCCATCGAAACCGGTACCGGCCCAGCGGGTTCCGGCGAATCCGCGCATGTGGGCCTGGCCAATGTCGACGACCGGCTGCGGGCGACCTTCGGCAATGACTACGGCCTGATCGTGGAGACCGCCCCCGGCGCAGGCACCAAGGTGAGCCTGCGCGTCCCGAAGTTCCGCGCCGGCATCCAGGCCTGACCTCACCCGCCTGCTCCGCACGGCACCCGGCTCCTGCGCGACCGCACGGCTCCACCGACAAACGCGCGTGAAGTCAGCCCGGTGTCGACATCCGGGTCAACGGTGCAGAGGCTCCGCTTACGATGGAACGACTGTGACCCGGACCACCGACCAGCCCGCCGCCGCACTGCGTGTGCTCGCCGTGGACGACGAGAAGCCCGCTCTGGACGAGCTGGTGTATTTGCTGCGCGCGCAGCCGGGGGTCGGTGAAATCCACAACGCTAGCGATGCGACCAGTGCATTGCGGCTGATGCGGGCGCATCCGATCGATGCGGTATTCCTCGATATCAATATGCCCGGGCTGGACGGCATGGAATTGGCCGGCATCCTGTCCGAGTTCGCGAACCCGCCCGCAGTGGTGTTCGTGACGGCCCACGATGACCAGGCGATCGCGGCCTTCGATCTGGGTGCGGTGGACTATCTGCTCAAACCGCTGCGCGAGGCGCGATTGGCGGAGGCGGTGCGGCGGATCGTCACGGCACGTGCGACACCTTCCCCGGCCGTCACGGCCCCGCGCACCGACCCCAATGAGGTGATTCCGGTCGAGCTGGGTGGGGTCACCACGCTGGTACACCGGTCGAGTGTCAGCTGGGTGGAGGCGGAGGGCGATTACGCCCGACTGCACACCAGCAGCGGCTCGCATCTGGTGCGGATTCCGTTGTCGGCGTTGGAATCCCGGTGGGAGAACGCCGGATTCCTGCGGGTGCACCGGTCTTATCTGGTGGCGTTGCGGTTGGTGACCGGGCTGCGCACGGTCGGCACCGGAACGGTGGTGCGGCTGCGGGCCGACGGCAATGCCGCGGCGGTGGAGTTGCCGGTGAGCCGTCGGCAAGTGCGGGAGCTGAAGCAACGGCTGGTGCACGGGCCGCGACAGCAGTGGACGAATCCGTGACCACTCCGCAGCGTCCGACCAGACAGCGCGTCGTGCTCGCCGAACGCCGCGGTGCGCGACGCGCGCGGACCCGCACGGAGGTGGTCGAGCAGACCGAGATCGGCGAGGCCCTGATCGGCGGGCTGATTCGGGCGCAGTTGGGGTTGGCGGTGCGGGTCGGGTTGGTCATGGTGCTCGTATTGTGTTCGCTTCCGGTGCTTTTCCGGCTCGGGTCGGCGGGATCGTTCGTTCTGCTCGGGGTACGGCTGCCGTGGCTGCTGCTCGGCATTGCCGTGTATCCGGTGCTGTATGGCGCAGGACGGCTGTACGTCCGACTCGCCGAACGCAATGAGCAGGACTTCCTGGAATTGGCCGAGGACTGACCGGATGTTTCGCGCCGCAACACAGCTCGCGCACCGCCGCTCGGCAAAGTCTCCATGTGCCAGCACATGTCGAATGGGCGGCAACTCGGTCGGCGGCGAAGAAAGCGCTCGTACCGCATCACGGGCCGCCGCCGTGCACCAGCACTGCCGACCGGATGCCGGAACAGATCGGGGGATGCCGTGAACACGGCGACGGCCCCAGCGCTCACGGTGCTCGCGCTACTGTTCGCGGCCCTCGCCACGGTCGCGATCGGCGTCTACGGTGTTCGGTTGGCGCGCACCACCTCCGACTTCCTGGTCGCCTCACGCAGCGTCGGGCCGCGCTGGAATGCGGCGGCGATCTCCGGCGAATACCTCTCGGCCGCTTCATTTCTCGGGGTCGCGGGACTGATCGCGAAATACGGCGCGGACGCGCTCTGGTATCCGGTCGGGTTCACCGCCGGATATCTCGGGCTACTGCTGTTCGTCGCCGCGCCGCTGCGCCGGTCGGGCGCGTACACCGTGCCCGATTTCGCGGAGTTCCGACTCGGCTCGCTGCGGCTGCGCAGGCTGGCGGCGGTCGTTGTGGTGCTGGTCTGCGGGGTGTATCTCATTCCGCAGTTCCAGGGCGCGGGGCTCACGCTGCACATCTTGCTGAATGTGCCGAAATGGGTCGGCGCGGTGGCGGTGGGCGCGATCATCATCGCGAATGTGGCCGGCGGCGGCATGCGGTCGATCACGCTGGTGCAGGCCTTCCAGTACTGGCTGAAGCTGACCGCGGTGGCGATTCCGGCGCTGGTGCTGCTCGGACATTTCCTGGCCGAGGATCGCGAACTCGGCACCCCCGCTCCCCCGGTGGTCGCCGAGCGCACCACGGTGGATGTCAGCACCGGAGTGGTGGTGCAGGTCAGTGCACCGCAACAGGTTTCGATCACCGGAACGCTCGACGATCGCACGGTGGACGGTCCGGTCCTGCTCACACCCGGCGCACACGAACTGGCGGCGGGCACCGAACTGACCCTGGAGGCGGGCTCCACCGTCCCGGTGGTGGCCGGAGCGCCGACGGACGGTGCGGCCTGGCTGGCGCCCGGCGGCGGATTCGGCGGCACCCATCCCACCTACCAGGTGTATTCGCTGATCATCGCCACGTTCCTGGGCACGATGGGACTTCCGCACGTACTGGTGCGGTTCTATACGAATCCCGATGGCCGCGCGGCGCGCACGACCGCACTCGCGGTGATCGGCCTGGTCGGGGTGTTCTACCTCTTCCCCATTCTGCTGGGGGTTTTCGCGCGGCTGTACGTGCCGCAGTTGCTGATCACCGGCACCTCCGATGCCGCCGTGGTGCTGCTGCCCGGATCAGTGCTGGCGGGCCTGCCTGGACAACTGCTGGCGGCACTGGCCGCGGCGGGTGCGATCGCGGCGTTTCTTTCCACTTCGTCCGGGCTGTTGGTCAGCATCGCGGGTGTGCTCAGCACAGATATGCTGCGTGGACGGATTCGCGACTTCCGGGCAGCCGCAGTATTCGCCGGTGCTGTGCCCCTTGGTGTTTCGATCATGGTGGTCTCGCTGGACCTGTCCCGCACTGTCGCCCTTGCCTTTTCGGTCGCGGCCTCGACATTGTGTCCGCTGCTCGTGCTCGGCATCTGGTGGCGCGGTCTGACGGCCAAGGGCGCGGCCACCGGACTGATCGTGGGTGGTCTGGCAGCGGGCGGTGCGACCGCGGTTTCGGTGACCGGCGGCATCTCCGACGAGCTCGCAGACGGCTGGCTCGCGGCCGTCCTCGGCTATCCGGCGGCGCTCAGCGTACCGCTGGCATTCGCATCGATGGTCCTGGTCAGCGTGCTTACACGCGGTCAGAGCGCCCGCACGATCGGGCGCATCTTCGTTCGAATGCACGCGCCGGAGCGGCTGGGTATGGGCGCGGACCGGGAGCGTGCCATCGGGCTCAGCCGCTGACCGTTCGTCGCGGCCAGCCGACCGTTCACCGCACAAACCGGCGCCTTCACAGAGTGATCCACGCCACATCATGAATCCCTCACGAGGGTCCCCTTATGGTCGGCGGACAGTAAGTCACGTCACACGCTAGGACCCTGCGATGACCAGTATCGACCTCGACAAAGATGGCACGCCACCGCGGCGCACGCCGACAGCGGAGGATTTCGCCGCCGTCCAGTCGAGTCCCCAGTTCCAGGAATTGCGAAGCCGGTTGCGCCGCTTCATCTTTCCGATGACCGCACTGTTCCTGGTCTGGTACCTGAGCTATGTGTTGCTCGGCGCCTATGCGCACGACTTCATGGCCACCCAGGTCATCGGCAATATCAATCTCGGCCTGCTGCTCGGCCTCGGGCAATTCGTCTCGACGTTCGTGATCACCTGGCTGTATGTCCGGTTCGCCAATAGGGAACTGGATCCGCGCGCCGCGTCGATCCGCAACTACCTCGAGGGAGACCAGGCGTGAGTACGCAATACCTGTCCGCCGCCGAGAAGGTCGGCAATCCCGCCGCGAATATCGCCATTTTCGGCCTGTTCGTGGCGATCACGATGATCGTGGTGATCCGGGCCAGCCGCAATAACCGCACCGCCGCCGACTACTTCACCGGCGGCCGCGGCTTCACCGGCCCGCAGAACGGCATCGCCATCGCGGGCGATTACCTTTCCGCCGCAAGCTTTCTCGGCATCGCCGGCGCCATCGCGGTATACGGCTACGACGGGTTCCTGTACTCGATCGGCTTCCTGGTGGCCTGGCTGGTCGCACTCCTGCTGGTCGCCGAAATGCTCAGGAACACCGGCAAATTCACCATGGCGGATGTGCTGAGCTTCCGACTGAAAGAAGGTCCGGTCCGCACCGCCGCCGCGCTGACCACGCTCGCGGTCTCACTGTTCTATCTGCTTGCGCAGATGGCGGGCGCGGGCGGTCTGGTCGCGCTGCTGCTCGATATCTCCGATAAGACCGGGCAGAGCATCGTCATTGCCGTCGTCGGCGTGCTGATGATCGTGTATGTGCTGGTCGGCGGCATGAAGGGCACCACATGGGTGCAGATCATCAAAGCGGTGCTGCTCATTACCGGCGCGGCGCTGATGACGGTGATGGTGTTCGCCAAGTTCGGCTTCAACTTCTCCGACATCCTCGGCTCGGCACAGGATGCGGTGCACGGTTCCAAGACCAAGGGCGTGGCCGCCCGTGACGTGCTCGCTCCCGGCGCCCAGTACGGCGGCACCGCGACCTCCAAGCTGAACTTCGTCTCGCTCGGCCTGGCACTGGTGCTCGGCACCGCGGGTCTGCCGCATGTGCTGATGCGCTTCTACACCGTGCCGACCGCGAAAGAGGCACGGCGATCGGTGGTTTGGGCGATCGGCCTGATCGGTGCGTTCTACCTGTTCACCCTGGTGCTCGGTTATGGTGCGGCCGCCATTGTCGGACCGGATCGCATTCTCGCCGCGGCGGGCGGGCAGAATTCGGCGGCGCCGCTGCTGGCCTTCGAACTCGGCGGCGTAATCCTGCTCGGCATTATTTCCGCGGTCGCCTTCGCCACCATCCTCGCGGTCGTCGCGGGCCTGACCATCACCGCATCGGCATCGTTCGCGCACGATATCTACGCGAGCGTAATCAAGAAGGGGCAGGTCGACGAGAACAAGCAGGTCAGGGTATCCCGGATCACTGCGGTGGTGATCGGTGCGCTGGCCATCGGCCTCGGCATCCTGGCCAACGGCCAGAACATCGCCTTCCTGGTGGCGCTGGCCTTCGCGGTCGCGGCGGCGGCGAATCTGCCGACCATCGTGTACTCGCTGTTCTGGAAGCGGTTCAACACCACCGGCGCTCTGTTCAGCATGTACGGCGGCCTGATCTCGACCATTGTGCTGATCGTGTTCTCCCCCGCGGTATCCGGGACGAAGACCTCGATGATTCCGGGCTCGGATTTCGATTGGTTCCCGCTGTCGAATCCGGGAATCGTCTCCATTCCACTGGCTTTCGTACTCGGTGTGGTCGGTACCTTCCTCGGCGGGCGCAAGCCGGAGAATCCGGCGAAGCAGGCCGAGATGGAGGTTCGCTCGCTCACCGGTGTCGGCGCGGAGAAGGCGGTCGTGCACTGACCACATCCGACTGAGCTTGCCGCCCTTGTTGTTTCGAGAGGATAGATCGACGTTGACCAGTGCAACCACCGACCCGACCACCTACCCGCCGGATGCGGCATTTACCGCGAGCGCCAATGCCGATGCGGCACTGTACGATCGCGCCGCCGCCGATCAGCTGGAGTTCTGGGCCGAACAGGCTCGGCGGTTGCACTGGCATCAGCCGTGGACCCAGGTCCTCGACTGGAGCGACGCACCGGTCGCGAAATGGTTCGTCGACGGCAAACTCAATGTCGCCTACAACTGCGTGGACCGGCACGTACTCGACGGATACGGCGAGCAGGTGGCCATCCACTGGGAGGGCGAACCGGGCGACTCTCGCGATATCACCTACGGCGAGTTGCTCGCCGAAGTATCCAGGGCGGCAAACTATTTCACCGAGCTAGGGCTGCGAACCGGCGATCGAGTCGCCATCTACATGCCGATGGTGCCGGAGGCGATCGTCGCCATGCTGGCCTGTGCCCGGCTCGGGCTCACCCATTCGGTGGTATTCGCCGGATTCTCGCCGACTGCCCTGCGCCAGCGGGTCGACGATGCCGGGGCCCGACTGGTGATCACCACCGACGGCCAGTGGCGGCGCGGTACCGCCGCACCGCTGAAGGCCGCCGTCGACGAGGCGCTTACCGATGGCGAGCACACCGTTGAGCACGTACTCGTGGTGCGGCGCACCAACATCGAGGTGCCGTGGACCGAGGGCCGCGATCTGTGGTGGCACGACACCGTCACCGACGCATCCCCCGCTCACGAGGCGCAGGCCTTCGACGCCGAACATCCGCTGTTCATCCTCTACACCTCGGGCACCACCGGAAAACCCAAGGGCATCCTGCACACCACCGGCGGCTATCTCACCCAGGCCGCCTACACCCACCACAACGTCTTCGATCATCGAGCGGGACAAGACGTTTACTGGTGCACCGCCGATATCGGCTGGGTCACCGGACACAGCTACATCGTCTACGGACCGCTGGCCAACCGCACGACCCAGGTCGTCTACGAGGGCACCCCCAACTCCCCCGATGAGCACCGGCATTTCGATATCATCGAAAAGTACGGCGTCACCATCTATTACACCGCACCCACCCTGGTGCGGACCTTCATGAAGTGGGGTCGCGAGATTCCGGACGCGCACGACCTGTCCTCACTGCGACTGCTCGGCAGCGTCGGCGAACCGATCAATCCGGAAGCCTGGCGCTGGTACCGCGAGGTATTGGGCGGCAATCGGACTCCCATCGTGGATACCTGGTGGCAGACCGAGACCGGCGCCATCATGATCTCCCCGCTGCCCGGTGTGACGGCGGCCAAACCGGGTGCGGCCATGACCCCGCTGCCCGGCATCTCCGCGAAGATCGTCGACGACGACGGCGCCGAACTCGCGCACGGCAGCTCCGGACTGCTGGTACTGGATCAACCGTGGCCCTCGATGCTGCGCGGTATCTGGGGTGATATGGACCGGTTCCGCGAGACATACTGGGACCGATTCGCCGACCGCGGCTGGTATTTCGCCGGTGACGGCGCCAAGTTCGACGCCGGCGGCGACCTCTGGGTACTCGGCCGGGTCGACGATGTCATGAATGTGTCCGGCCACCGGATCTCCACCGCCGAGGTCGAATCCGCGCTCGTCGGACATGCCTCTGTCGCCGAGGCCGCGGTGGTCGGCGCGAACGATGCGACCACCGGACAGGCCATCGTCGCCTTCGTCATTCTCACCGCGGGCGCGCACAATTCCGGCGATGCGCTGATCGGTGAACTGAAAGCCGCTGTCTCCCAGGAGATCAGCCCAATTGCCCGACCGAGGGAGATCCATATCGTCCCGGAACTCCCGAAAACCCGCAGCGGCAAGATCATGCGCCGCCTGCTCCGCGATGTCGCAGAGGGTCGAGAACTCGGCGATACGTCGACCCTCGTCGATCCGAAGGTCTTCGAGGCCATCGCCCGCGGATAGGCGCCGCCCCCCAGCGGCGGACCCGGCCACCACGACGATGAGGGGGACCGGGTCCGCCGCTTCACGTCTCAGTCGAGACACGCCGTGGGTCGGCTGCCGCGAATGCCCCGTTTGAACCGCTCCCGGGTCTGCCACGTAGACAATTCGAACAGCGGTGCTGGCGGCCGCATATCGAGGAGACCCTATGAAACGACTCGGACCGTGGCTCACCCTGGCGGCAGTGGCCGTACTCGGCCTCGTCCTACTGGTCATCAATATGTCCAAGGACACCGAACCATCCACTGCGAATACGAATGCGGTGGTCACGACCGCGCCCACGACGCCGCCACCGACCACCACCGCGGCTGTTCCCTTCCCCGGCAAGGCCGACTATGTGGGCACCATCCCGCTGGCCTCCGGCGGCACCATCACACTCGAGATCACCGTCGCGGGCGACAAGGCCATCGCATATGCCTGTGACGGCAAGAGCATCGAGTCCTGGCTACGAGGTCCCGCCACGAACGGGTCCTTGCAGCTGGCCGGCAAAGACGACGCGAAACTGACCGGCACCTTCGACGGCAAGGCGGTGCGCGGGACGCTCTGGATCGGCGGCAAGCAGTGGAGCTACACCGCGAATCCGGTGCAACCACCCGCCGGACTGTATGTCTACAGCGAGGCGGGCACCCGCCAGAGCTGGATCGTCGATGCGAACGGCGGCGTCACCGGCGTCCAACGCAATCCCGACGGCTCCACCACCCCCGCCGTCGG
The DNA here is from genome assembly GCF_035920345.1 of Nocardia vinacea. NCBI lineage: Bacteria > Bacillati > Actinomycetota > Actinomycetes > Mycobacteriales > Nocardiaceae > Nocardia > Nocardia vinacea. The sequence goes on along the minus strand of NZ_CP109149.1, from coordinate 9,816,537 downwards.
CCTCGCGCCGGACGTGACGGCCATCGTCAACGGCAACAAGGTCACCGCGAACAAGGTAAGTGGTGGTGACAGTGTCGGCTGATCGAGAAGCGCCGACGGTACGGGTGAATCCGGGCCGAGCGTCGGCGGCGGCCATCATCATTCCGCTGCTCGTCGGCGCGGCAGTTTCGGTACTGCTCGGCGTCTACGCGAAACAGCATGAGCCACGGTTCTTTTCGATCAATGTCGCCGGATTCTCCAGTCCGGTCGCGGTGAAGACCTGGCTGGCTACCCTGGCCACCGCACTCGCGCTGTTCCAATTGGTTTCGGCGCTGACCATGTATGGCAAGCTCGGCGCGATCTTCCCGAAGACCCCGTCCTGGATCGCACCTGCGCATGTCTGGTCAGGCCGACTCGCCGTACTCGTCACCGTCCCGGTCGCCGTGCACTGCCTGTTCGCCTTGGGTTTTCAGGACTACGAAAACCGCGTACTCATCCATTCCCTGCTCGGTTGCTTCTTTTACGGAGCATTCGTCGCCAAGATGCTGCTACTGACCCGAAAGGGCCTGCCCGGCTGGATCATTCCGGTCGCGGGCGGCCTGGTACTCGCCGGGCTGACCGGCCTCTGGCTCACCTCAGCCCTGTGGTTCTTCCAGCACAACGGCATCACCTTCTGATCGGAGTCCGATATGACCAACGATGATCTCGTCCTCGACCGCCGCCACGTCGTAATCGCGGGCGCCGGGGCGGTGGCCGCCATGGCCGCACTGACCGCATGCACCACCTACGGCAAGACCGACGCCCCCGCGGCCGAACCCCCCAAGGCCGCCGCCGGATCGACCGGACCGAATGTCGCCGCCGGACAGCCGAATGCCATCGCCTCCACCGCCGAGGTGCCGGTCGGCGGTGGTGTGATCAAGGGCGATGTGGTGGTGACCCAGCCGAATGCCGGCTCCTTCGTCGGCCTGTCCTCGACCTGCACACACGCGGGGTGCAAGGTCGCGACGGTTTCCGGCGGCACCATCAACTGTGCCTGCCACGGCAGCAAATTCGGTCTCGACGGCTCGGTCGTCAACGGCCCGGCCACCCAGCCGCTCGCCCCGAACTCCGTTCACGTCGAGGGTGACTCGATCGTGCTGGGGTAACCAGTGCGCTATCGGCCGCGCGGCACACCGACCGCGCGGTTGATCGCACAAACGCTCAGGCCCCGCCGAACAATTCGGCCATCCGCCGGTCCATCTCATCCGGCGGCACATCCTCGACGTGCGTGGCCACGGTCCACCGGTGGCCCCACGGATCCTCGAACGCACCACTGCGATCACCGTAGAACTGGGTGGTCATCGGGGTGAGCTCCTTAGCGCCCGCGGCGAGGGCGGCGCTGAAGGCCGCATCAGCGTCCTCGACATAGACGTAGAGATTGACCGGCGTGCCGCCGACCGTCTTCGGGTCGAGGAAATCCATATCGGGGGCCGGATCACCGACCATGATGAGCGAATTGCCGAACATGAGTTCGCAGTGTGCGATCTTGCCGTCCGGACCAGGCATGCGCATCCGTTCCGATGCGCCGAAAATATTCTTGTAGAAGTCGATGGCGGCAGCGGCCCCATCGATTGCCAATCCCGGCGAGACCACCGGATAACCCTCGGGGATCGGTTTCACATCGGACATGGGATACCTCCGATCGAGGCGTTTGTCGGACAGGTGCGAGCCTATTCCTCACCCGAGGGCGACATGTCTGATCGGCGCAAACAGCTACGGACTCATTCGTTCCAGGTGACCTGCGTATTGATCGTCTGCTGCAGCATGCTCGCGCTGCGCGGGTCGCGGTAGGCCTGGTGTCCGCCGACAGTGATCGAGCCCGCGACCGGCAGCGGCAGGCCCAGGTCGACGGTGATCGTGCCCGAGCCCTGCATGACGTAATCCTTGATATCGAGGGTGCCCGCATTATTGGGCAGCGACCACACCTGCGACTTCGGTTTCTGGGTCACCTCGAGTTCGATGGTCAGCCGGTCGCCCTCGCGCTTGGTCAGCGTCGCGGTGGTCACCTGATCGAGGGCGACACCGCCGTCGACCTCCTGCTGCACCGTCCACACCGCACCTTCACCGACCGGTTGGTCGGGAAAGGTGATCGAACGGTAGACCGCCTGGTAGAAGGCCTGTTCCAAGGCCGCGCGGGCGTTATTGGAGGTGTCCGGTGCCGGGGCGAGCCGCAGCGCGGTGATCGCGCCGAGTTCGCTCATATCGAATCCGGCGTGCGAACCGTCGGCGGCGGTGAGCGCCTTCGCCAGCGACGGATCCGGGGTGGAAATGGTGCCGAGAGTCAACTCGACGCCGTCACCATCGGTTTGCGCCGTCATCGGAATCGTCAATGCGGGCGAGGAGAAATCGCTCGGCGGCTGATCATTTATCTGCTGCTCGATGTGGTGATCTGTGCGCAGCGTCACCTGCTGCACCGTGCCCGCCGGATAGCCGGGACGCAGCAGCGATCGTGGCTCTTCACCCGCCGAGACGACGGTGGTGACCGCGGCCGAAATCGGCACGGTCACTTCCTTGCCGATGCCGACCGGCTCGGTGCTGTCGGATTCGACACGCGACTCGGCACCGTCGCTACAGCCGACACCGAACGCGGACAGTCCGACCGCGAGCACCATCAGCAGCACACCCGAGCGCGCGATTCGGGGTACGTGGGAGGAAGACAACACCGTCACGAGCATCAGAGTACGACCGCTTCCTGAGTGTCAGCTGGGACATGCAGGTGACCGCGTGCGTCGGGCAAATCGTTACTCGAGAGATGATGGTCGGCGTGAGTGACGACCGGCCGCCCGAGGACAAGTCCGCCGATAGCGCGACGCCACCCAGTGACGACGCAGAAAATCCGACCCCGACCGCTGATCCGGGGAAGCCCGCCGCACCGCTGCGGCTACGCACGCTGCTGATCATCGCCGCGGTATTGCTCGGACTGGACCTGCTCACCAAGACCATTGTCGTGGCCGAGCTGACCCCGGGCGATCCGGTGCCGATCATCGGCGATTTCGCGCGATTGTCGCTGGTACGCAACCCGGGCGCGGCATTCTCGATGGCCACCGGCATGACCTGGCTGCTGACCCTGGTCGCCGCGGCCGTGGTGATCGGGGTGATCCGTATCGGCCGCACGCTGCGCTCGCTGTGGTGGGCAATCGGGCTCGGCATGGTGCTCGGCGGCGCGCTCGGCAATCTGGTCGACCGGTTGTTCCGCGCGCCCGGACCACTACAGGGACATGTGGTGGACTTCATCGCCGTCGGCTGGTGGCCGGTATTCAATCTGGCCGACTCCTCGATCGTGTGCGGCGCGATCCTGCTGGTGGTGCTGACGGTCTTCGGCTTCGAACCCGACGGCACGCGCGCCGGACACGACCACTCCGAAGAGACCGCCACCGAAACCGCCGCGGAGCCGGGCGAGCCCTCGGACAACGGCGCCAACGGTGCGGCCGGCAGCAAGGGGAATGCGGCGTGAGCGAGCGAACCATGTCACGGCGAGCTTCGCTCATGCCGGAACCGAGCGCCAGCGAGGTGGAGGCATGAGAGAAACACGGACCATGCCGGTACCCGACGGACTCGACGGGATGCGCGTCGACGCCGGGCTATCTCGGTTGCTCGGTCTTTCCCGCACCGCCGTGGCTGCGCTGGCCGAGGAGGGTTCGGTGCAGCTCGACGGCGTCGCCGCGGGCAAATCGGATCGGCTCGTGGCGGGTGCCTGGTTGGAGGTCGAGTTCCCGGAACCGAAGCGCGAACTCACCATAGAGCCCGAGCCGGTCGAGGGTATGAAGATCCTCTACGCCGACGATGACATCGTCGCGGTCGACAAGCCGGTCGGCGTAGCGGCGCATACCGGCGTCGGTTGGACCGGGCCGACGGTGGTCGGCGGGCTGGCCGCGGCGGGCTATCGCATCTCGACCTCGGGCGCGCACGAGCGGCAGGGCATTGTGCACCGGCTCGATGTCGGCACCTCCGGGGTCATGGTGGTCGCGCAGTCCGAACACGCGTACACGGTGCTCAAGCGCGCATTCAAACAGCGCACCATCGATAAGCGCTATCACGCACTGGTACAGGGACATCCGGATCCGAGCAGCGGCACCATCGATGCACCGATCGGCCGGGCCCGCGGCGATGCCTGGAAGTTCGCGGTCACCGCGGACGGACGCCCGAGCATTACCCACTACGACACCGTCGAGGCATTCCAGGCGGCCAGCCTGCTCGATATTCATCTGGAAACCGGGCGCACCCACCAGATCCGGGTGCATTTCTCCGCGATCCGGCACCCCTGCTGCGGTGATCTCACCTATGGCGCGGATCCGCGGCTGGCGGAGCGGCTGGGGCTGGAACGGCAATGGCTGCACGCGCGTTCGCTGGGATTCAGCCATCCGGCCGACGGCCGGTATCTGGAGATCACCAGCGAATATCCGGATGATCTGAAGAACGCACTCAACGTGTTGCGCAATGCCTGAAACATTGCGCCGCATTGCCATTGCCGTCGGGGCGGTCGGCTTCGTCGTGCTGATCGTGGTGCTCGGTGTGCTGAATCCCCCGCGACCGTCCGGCATTTCGACCGACCGGCTCGGGCCGGAACGGGGTGAGCATGTGGCGGATTATCTTGCGCGGGCACAGGATTCGCTGTCGGGTTCGGATACCGAGGAGCACTGGGCCCTGGTCTCGTTCACCGAACCCCTCACCCCGGATCAGATTCCGGCGCACAGCGGCGGCCTGCGCATTGCCACGGCAAGCCACCATGTGTCGATCCCGCGGGTGAACACCCCGATCGTCACGGTTCAACTGCCCGCGGGAAATGCGGTAGCCGTGGCGTCCGCCGATAACGCCGCCTGGCAACTACTGGCTCAGCACGCGGCCGACGAACGCACCGACCGCATCAATGCGGTGTCGGCGGGTCGACTGCGCGCCGGGTGCGCTTGCACCGTCGGTCTCGTCGTCCGCGGACCGCTCCCTCAACTCCGAGATCTGGCGGCCCAGAACGGAATCCGCGCGGTACAGGCCCTGCCCGCCGATGCGGTCGCCACCAGTTTCGCGATCGTTCCGCTGCTGCCGGAGTACGAGGACATCGCGCTGCCCGGTACGGATGACGGCGCCGTCCCGGATCAGTAACCGTCATCCGGCAGTGCCACAACGCCATCCAGGTACCGGCGGCAGCGGCCGATGAGCAGTACCCGGTCGCCCGCGAGTTCACAGCGCAGCCTGCCGCCGCGCCGGGACAGCTGACGGGCGCTGAGTTCGGCGCGGCCGAATTCGCGGCTCCACAGCGGAACCAGCTGTGCGTGCGCCGATCCCGTGACCGGATCCTCGACCACGCCGAGATCCGGACCGAAGACCCGGGAGACGAAATCGACGGTATCGCCGGGTGCGGTGATCACCGCGTCGAATGCCAGCGGCGGGAAGGCCGCGAAATTCGGCCGCGCCTCGCGCACTTCACGTTCGGAACCCACCACGATAACCTCGTCGAATCCGGTGTAGGCACGCACCGCACGGACGCCGAGTGCATCGACCAGCGCGGGATCGGGCGCGACCTCCTTGGATTCCAGCGCGGGTAGGTCGAGTACGTATTCGTCGTCATCGGTGCGGTCGACGTGTAGCCAGCCGCTGCGCGTGAAGAAGCTCACCCGGTCCTCGCCGGGATGGATGTCCTCGAGAATCTGCACGGCCGTCGCCATGGTCGCGTGGCCGCACATATCGACCTCCCGGGTCGGGGTGAACCAGCGCAGGTGGACAGCAGGCCACTCCCCGGGTGGACCGCCCGCCGCGACGGGTAATTGCGACGTGTAGAAGGCGGTCTCGGCGAGGTTGTTCTCCTCGGCCAGATGTTGCAACAGCTCGTCCGGCAACCATGTCGACAGCGGCATGACCGCGGCCGGGTTGCCCGAGAACGGTGCGTCGGCGAACGCGTCGATCTGATGCAGCAATACCTCCATAGTCGAGAAGGTACTCCAACCCTGAATAATCGCTTCGCACAAGGCATCTCGCGGCGCGGCGGGTCAGGCGTCCAATTGTTCAGGCGCCCCCGCCCGGTGAGCTCGGGAGTAGCGTGTGCTTCTCGCCCTGAACTGCGGCGGCGATCCACCAGGCGGCCTCGACAAGCACGATGCCGACGCCGCCGCAGATGAACGCCGCGGTGGTGAGCTCGATATTCGAGGGGTCGAGTTTGAAGAAATGCCTGGTGAACGGGATTGTGAACAACAGCACATAGGCGAGGATCGATGCGCCGACGAGTACCACCTTCCACCACACGTACGGCCGGGCCACGATGGCCAGGACCCACACCGCGATCATGATCAGGGTGATGAGCGCGGTGGTGCCCGCCTGCTCCTTCTGCTCGGGGGTGGCATGCGGTCCGGCATAGGCGATCAGATACGCGACGAAGGTGGCGACGCCGATCACCACACCGGACGGAATCGCCAAACGCATAACGCGCGATACGAATCCGGAGCGGGCGCGTTCATTGTTCGGAGCCAGCGAGAGGATGAAGGCCGGAATGCCGATGGTGAACCAGGCCGCGATCGTGACATGCCTTGGCAGGAACGGATATCCGATCGGTTCGTAGTCGAAGATCTGCGAGCCGACACCGGCGAGGCCGACCAGGAAGGCGAGCAGCACCGAGTACACGGTCTTGGTGAGGAACAGATTCGAGACCCGCTCGATATTGCCGATCACCCGGCGGCCCTCGCCGACCACATACGGCAGTGTGGCGAACTTGTTGTCCAACAACACGATCTGGGCGACCGCGCGGGTGGCCGGACTGCCCGAACCCATGGCCACACCGATATCGGAATCCTTCAGCGCCAGTACATCGTTCACACCGTCACCGGTCATAGCGACGGTGTGCCCGCGAGATTGCAAGGCGCCCACCATGGCTCGCTTCTGATCGGGGCGCACCCGGCCGAAAGTGGTCTCACGTTCGAGCACGTCGGCGAGTGCGGCATGATCCTCGGGCAATTCGCGGGCGTCGACCGCGTGATCGCCGCCGCGCAGATCGAGCGAGGAGGCGACCGCACCGACCGACACGGCATTGTCGCCGGAGATCACCTTGATCGAAACCTGCTGGCTGGCAAAGTAATCGAGGGTTTCGCGGGCATCGGGGCGCACCTTCTGCTCGAGTACGACCAGGGCCGCGGGGTCGACGACGCCCGGTGCGTCGGCGGCATCGACCGGACGGTCGCTGCGCGCCAGCAGCAGAATGCGCAGGCCCGAGGACCCGAGTTCCTCTGCGACACGGGCATCTTCGGAACTCGGGTCGAGCAGCACATCGGGTGCGCCGAGCAGCCAGTCGCCGTGCTCGCCGTAGGAGAACCCGCTCCATTTCTTCGCCGAGGAGAACGGCGCGACCGCGGTGTGCTGCCAATTCGGTTTGGCGGTGAGCTCTTCACCGATGGCCTGCACGCTCGCATTCGGGCGCGGATCGTCGGCGGCCATGGCGGCCAAGGCCTGTCGTACCTCGGCATCGTCGAACGTGCCGAGCGTCTTGATATCCGACAGGCGCATCCCGTTCTCGGTGAGCGTGCCGGTCTTATCCGCGCACACCACATCGACGCGGGCCAGGCCCTCGATGGCGGGCAACTCCTGCACCAGACATTTGCGCCTGCCGAGTCGCACCACACCGACCGCGAAGGCGACCGAGGTCATCAGCACCAGGCCCTCGGGCACCATCGGCACCAGGGCCGCGACCATACCGGTGACCGCGGGCCGCCAGGACTCCTTACTGGAGACCAGCTGGTTGTAGATGCTCAGCAGACCCGCCGGGATCAACAGATAGGTGATGACCTTGAGGATGGTGTCGATACCGCTGCGCAATTCGGACTTGACCAGCGTGAACTTGCTCGCCTCTTCGGACAGCTTGGCGGCGTAGGCATCCCGGCCGACCTTCGTCGCACGGTAGGCGCCGGAACCGGAGACGACGTAGCTGCCCGACATCACCGACGCGCCGATCGGCTTGTCCACCGGATCGGCTTCGCCGGTGAGCAGCGATTCGTCGACCTCGAGCAGTGCGGACTCCTCGACCGTGCCGTCGACCACGATCTGGTCGCCGGGGCCGAGCTCGATCAGATCGTCGAGGACGACCTCCTTCGGCGCCACCTCGTGCGACTGTCCGTCGCGGCGCACGGTCGGCTTGGCCTGGCTGACAATGGCCAACTGGTCGAGGGTGCGCTTGGCGCGGACCTCCTGGATGATGCCGACCGCGCTATTGGCGATGATCAGCAGGCCGAACATGCCGTCGATGATCGAGCCGGTCGCCAGCACCAGGATGAACAGCACACCGAGGATGGCATTGATCCGGGTGAAGACATTGGCGCGGACGATGTCGCGTACGGATCGGCTCGCCCGATCCGGCACGTCATTGGTCAGCCCGTCGCGGCGACGTTGCTCGACCTCCGCCGCGGTCAGCCCGGTGACGGCCGTATGGGGCACGGTAATCGACATGACCGCCAGGCTACCGAGAACTACCGTCGGTAGGGTGCAGCGAAGCAGGGCGGTCCCGGGTGTTGTGTTCGGTACAGGCGCATTTCTGATCTGGGGGCTGTTTCCGGCGTACTTCGGGTTGCTGGCCTTCGCCAACCCGGCCGAAGTGGTGGCACAGCGGATTCTGTGGACGTTGGTGCTGGTGCTGGTCGTGCTGGCGATAACCGGGCAGCTCGGTGGGCTGCGCGGAATCGCACCGCGGACCTGGCGGATGGCGGCAGTGGCCATCGCGGCGCTATCGATCAACTGGGGCGTGTACGTCTACGGCGTCACCTCCGGGCATGTGGTGGAGTGTGCGCTGGGGTACTTCATCAATCCGCTGGTAACAGTGGCGTTCGGCGTGCTGATCTTCCGTGAGCGGTTGGCCAGGGCGCAGTGGGCGGCGCTCGGGCTGGGTGCGGCGGCGGTCGCCGTGCTCACCCTCGACTACGGCAGACCGCCACTCATCGCGCTCGCGCTGGCCTGCTCATTCGCCACCTATGGGCTGGTGAAGAAGGTGATTCCGCTCGACGCGCTGCACGGGATCGCGGCCGAGGGGCTGGTCGCCGCACCGTTCGCGCTGGTCTTCGTGATCGTATTCGCGTTGACCGGACACAGTGAATTCGCCAGTGGCATCGCACATTCCGGATTGATGATCTCGACCGGCCCGGTCACCCTGCTGCCACTGCTGCTGTTCGCCGTTGCCGCGCAACGGGTTCCGCTCTCGACCATGGGACTGCTGCAGTACCTCACGCCCGCGCTGCAGATGGCCTGGGGCGTGGCCGTCGCGCATGAGCCGATGCCCGCGTCGCGGTGGGCCGGTTTCGCGCTCATCTGGGCGGCGCTGGCGATTTTCACCGCCGACGCGCTGGTGCGCGGCCGGCGGCGGGCCAGGACCACGCAGCCCGAACCGGCCAGTTCAACAGATCGTCACTGATCTGCCCTTCCCAGCTATGGCTTCGTAGTGAGGGCACAGTTTTCCACGCGATCGCTTGTCGAGTTCGACAGGACGGAACAGCCCATGCCCTCGGGTACATTGACCGCGAAAAACCGCAGGCGGCGGAAGGTTTCTTGATGCTGGACGATGCGCAACTGGATCGAGCGGCGGGTGTGCTGCTCGGCACCGCGGCGGGCGATGCGCTCGGGGCAGGCTACGAATTCACGTGGCCGGGACCGCAAGTCGCGATCGAGATGATCGGTGGCGGGCCGTGCCGGTGGGCACCGGGACAATGGACCGATGACACATCGATGGCGATCGCCATCGCACTGGCGGCCGATAAGGGGCCCGGCATCGATCTCGACGAGGTGGCAGCCGGATTCGTCCAGTGGTTCGATTCCGATCCACCTGATATCGGCATCCAGACCCGCGCCGTGCTCTCGGTGCGCCCGCGCTCGGCCCGGGAGATGCAGGTGCAGGCAATGTCCTTGCACGGCAAGACCGGCGGCAACGGTTCGCTGATGCGCACCGCCCCCGTTGCCCTCGCCTATCTCGGCGAAGCGGACCAATGCGTCCGCATGGCCGGTGCGATCGGCGCGCTCACCCATCACGACCAGCAGGCGATCGAGGCCTGCAAGATCTGGACCTACGCCATCCGGCACGCCGTGCTCACCGGAACCTTCGACGGTGTCCGCGAGTTCGTCGACGCCTCGCCGAGCGCCGCCTACTGGACCCACCTGCTCGACCAGGCCGAAGCCGGTGGTCCGCAAGACTTTTCGAATAACGGCTGGGTCGTGCACGCCCTCCAGACCGCCTGGTGGGCCATCACCACCGCCGACGCCTCCGATTCGGACCACCTCCCGCGCGCACTCGAACTCTGTGTCCGCGCGGGCGGCGACACCGACACCACCGCCGCCATCGCGGGCGGCCTCCTCGGCGCCCGCTGGGGCGCCACCGCCATCCCGCACCACTGGCGTCAACTCCTGCACGGCTACCCGGGCTTCACCGCCGCCGACCTGACCCCCTTGGCCACCCGCATAGCGACCAACAGCAGCAACCGCTAGTACGACGTATTGATGTGGCCCGGCGTCCAGAGGCCGGAGTGGTCCTGCTGGGTGATTTCGGGTTTCGCAGGGTCGGCCTTGGGATCGATGCGGACCAGTTGTTGGAGTTCGCCCCAGTCTCGCCGCCAGTCCTGGTCCAGGTAGGTGGCCAGGGTGCGGGGACGCAGGAGCATATTGGACCAGCCGAGCGGGCCGCCGCCGTCGTGGCTCTGCCAGAGGGTAGTGATCTCGGCACCCGGACGGTCCGGAAGGATGCGGTACGCCGGGACCTCGGCGATATTGTCGCGGTGGTCGTAGGGGCGCTGGTTGGGGAATTGCAGGCCCACCATCCAGTCGGTGAGAACCGGGACCTGTGAGCCGACAACATCGTTCAGCGTTCTGGTCTGGGGCACCCGCGGCGGGGTTACGGCCAGCCATTGCTTGGGATTGCGGTCGCGGTCGACGGCGACGATGCGGATAACGTCTGCGCCAGCGGGGATTTCGCTGAACGGTACGCGCAGGTTGCGCCAGGACGGCGCCGGTCCGATATCGATCGGGGCGACCTTGCCCGTGGGCTGCGCGGTGGTCTCGGAATCGGTTGCGCCGTATTCGATTTCGAGGGTCTGGCCCGGCGTGACGATGCCGTCGGCGTCCACCGAGCGGATCCGGCCCGCCGCGGTCAGCGCGATAATGCCATTGCGGTCACCGGGTTCCGGAAGCCGGTACCAACCCGTGGTCAGATCGGCGGGGCCCGCGTCACCGGAGCCGTAGCTGCCGAGTACCGGCGTGGTCGCCGGGTTCAGTCCGAAAGGCAGTGCGGCGGTGGCGGTTCCGGCGGTGTTCTCCGAGGCGGACTTACTGCTCAACGCGTCGGCGATACTGCCGGTCGGACTCGAATCGTCGTCGGGACGCAGATCGGCGGCCACGCCCGCCCCGGTGAATCCGGTGCCGGTACCCGACAGCGTGCTCACCGCATCGCCGGTCAGCGGGCGCAGCATGCCCGCATTCGGATCGGTCTCCACCAGCACATGACCGGCCAGACCCGCCGTCTTCCCGGTCAGCGCCTCGATGTTCGAGCGCGCCAGCGAGAACGCAGGGCCCTGGGCCACAGCCGCCTTGGCGAAGGAGCCGACATCCCAGACCACGAGCAGGGCCAGCGCGATGGTCAGCGGGGGCAGCACCGACACCCGCCACGCGAGACGCGAAACCCGATGCGGGGTACCGGGTTCCGGTGCCCGCACATGCCACCACGCGGCCACGGCAAGCAGTGCGGCGGCAGCGAGCAGGAACAGTTTGTTGAGCTCGATACCGGCGATCACCGGCGGCTTATCCCACCACGGAATGCCGTAAGACGAGACGTACCACCACTTGTTGGGCCCGGAGAACACCAGCGCGAGCAGGAACGCCACCACCGCGGCGAACAGCGCACGATAGCGCGGCGCCCGCAAAACCCTTGGCGCGACGGCCATCGCGGTCACCATGGCGACGGCACCGGCCACGCCCGCGTACACACCGAAGTGATGGGTCCACTTGGTCGGCGTGACCATGATCAGCAGTAGCGCGCCGACGGTGACACCGAGAATGCGCCGGGTCGGTCCCGCAGCCAGCAGCGGAATCCGACCGCCCTTGCGCAGCAGGACGATGACACACACGATGAGCCCCGCGAACATCGCGAGCACACCGATCCGGCGGCCGACCGAGCCGTCGGTCTCGCCTTGGAAGAGGTACTGATAGCGCAGATAGTCGTTGAACCACTCGACATCCGGGCCGACGATGTGGTGAATCCGCTTCATCTCGAACATCGCCGCCAACGGCTGATCGGCGAACATGATCGCCAGCGCCACGATGCCCGCGGCCAGCAGCGGGGCGAGCAGCACCGCATAGCCCACCACCCGGGCACGCAATGATCCCCGAGTCCCGGTGCGGTCCATGACGATTCGCGCGACCGGCCGCAAGCCCGCCAGCAGCGCCGCGATACAGATCACACCCGACGGCCCGGCCGTACAGGCGAAGGCCGCGACCAGGATCGCGAATCCGGCGGGCAACAAACGCCGCGTGGCAATGGCACGTTCGACCAGGCACCAGGTGAGCAGCAGCCCCAGCGCGACCGGCGGTTCCGGACGCAGCCCGTTGTCATAGGCCAGCCAGATAGTCAGGAAGCCGAGCGCACCGGTCCACATCGCGACGCGGTTGCGTCGCACCGTGACCCCGAGCCGGGTCGCCACCTCGCGGCTCAGCAGCAGCCACATCAGCACACCGCAGCACAGCGCGGGCAGCCGCACCCACGGACTGGCGGTGCTGATCTCCGTCATGATCCGAATCAGGTCGTAATACGGTGTGCCGACCGGATTTTCGGGCACCCCGAAGTAGGCGAAGTAGTTGGCCATGTAGCCCGCGACACCCGACGCACGGGCCATACCGAACTGATAGCCGTCATCGGAGGTGGTGGACCCGATGAGGTACCAGACCACCATGGTGCCCAGCACCACCGCATCGAGCAGCGTGAACGTCCACCAGCGCTGCGGCAGGAAGCGACGCACCCGCCGACCGTCCAGCCGATCGAGCCGATACAGCGCGACCAGCGCCACAATCGTGCACAGCACCGCGAGCCAGATCGCCGCGCGCTTCACCGGAGTGGGCGTCGAGGAGAACCTGGTGTCGAGTTCGGCGGTGACGCGCGCACCGTCGGCCGCGGCCAGATCACTGAAGATGCCCACCATCTGCGGCCGGTAGTCGCCATTGAGCACCACCGGGAATCCGGGCGCTTCGAATCCGACCAGGGTGGCGGTCGCACTGGCGTTGTCGGCGTGCACGGTGAGTTCACAGCCCGAAACCAGTTCGGCCACCGGCACGCTGAGCAATGCCTGATTGCGCAGCACGACATCCAGCCGCGCCGGAGTGTCGGCCCCGGCGCGCACGCGGGCGACGAATCCGTAGCGTTCGAGGTCCGGCGCGCCATCGGGTCCGGTCGCCGCGAGGGTGCCGCCCTTGGCGCTGAGCTGGTTGATCGCCGTGCACGGCAGGGTGGCGTCGAAAGTCAATGGCGCATAGGAGATCAGCGGCGCCTCGATGCTGCGCGCCGAAACCACCTGCGGCCAGGTCAGCGTCGCCGCGTCCACCCGCACCGGCAGCAGTGGCACTGCCACCGCGAACAGTGCGCCCAGCAGACCCGCGATCAGCGCGACCGGCCCGGCCCAACCCCTCCGCGTCTTCGATTGTGCCGTCCCGAGTTCGGATTCCTCGACGGACGGCTGCCCCGCCCACACCATCGTGTCAGCCACGGGGCCTGATCCTAACGGTAACTATTTCAAACGAAAGTTCTTGCCGGCGTGCGGCATTGATTCTCAGCAAGCACACAGCTGGCGCGGCCGACACCGGGTCGGCCGCGACCGCTGGTCTATCAGCTGCAGGCCACCGACTGCTGGCCGAGGTTGGTCAGCATGGTGCAGGCCCAGGCCTTCTGGATCTTCCACTTGCCGTTCTCTGCGACGAACGGCACGTCGATAAGGTTCTCCTGGCCGTTGAGCAAGACCTTGGCCTTGGCATTGACGCTGTCGCCGAAGCTGGTCACATCGGTGACCGTGATAGTGACATTGGCGCCCTTGGCGGCCTCGGCGAGTCGATTCGGCAGTTCCGGATCGGCCTCGGCGCCCTGCACGCCGTCGAGCTTCTCCGAACTGGGGATCGACGGATCGAGGGCACGCTGCAGCTGCGTGTTCAGTTCCGCGACGGAGGGCACCGGCGGCAGATTGGTGTTCGCGTTCGCGCTGGCCGAGGCCTGGGCGCTGGTACTGGTCTTCGCGGCCGGCTTGCTGTCTTTGTCATCGCTGCAGGCGGTCATGCCGAGTGCGGCGACGACGGCCAGGGCGGCGATGGCGATGCGTCCAGTCTTACGAAGCTTCAACTGCTCGTCCTTTGCGTTCGAGTAGGTACATGTCGTCCACCAACGGCAGCCGTCACCCGAATCGGCAACGCTGCACGAATGACCAAGGCTACCTGTCAGCGGAGACTGCCGAGCGGATCCGCCCGGGACAGACTGATGTCGTCGGCGGCAAAGGTACGCGCCGGACCGGGCCCTGTCGAGCTGGTCTCGAACCGAACAGTAACCACCCCGAGCCCGGCTCCTTGCACCCACCCGTGCCCGAATTCGGGGTGCGTGACATCCAGTCCGGGATACCACAACATCGCGCTCCGCATCGACGAATCGTCCTGAGCTGCACCGACGCTCGGCTGTGTGGTCGCGGGGACCGGGGATGTCGCGGTTACTCCCACCTCGACGCCTACCGCGCCGACCAACGCACCCGCGCCGAGCTCTGTGGCACCGTCCGCAGCTGCGGACGGCCCCGCCTGTGCGCCCCAACCTTCGGAGTGCGGCGTGTCGCCCTCCCAGACGCCGCCGTCCTCGACCGGCGCCTGATCCAGCTCCGGAAACAGCGACTCTTGCCGGACCGTCGACAGCCCGCCGTAACCCACTCCGACCAGCCGGATCGGCCCGAGCTCGGCCGGATCAATGGCCGAGCGCTGCGCCGCCGTCGTCAGTGTGGCCAGCTCGGTCGTCGCGTACGGCAGCGTGAACGACCTGGTCACGATGCTCATATCGGATTTCTTCAGCTTCAGCACCACGGTGCGTGCCGCCCGCCCGTCCTTTTCCAGACGACGGTGCGCGGACGCCGCCATCGTCTCGATTGCCGGACGCAGCTGGGCCAGCGTGACGATATCGGTTTCATAGGTGTTCTCGGCGCTGATCTGTTTGGCCTCGGCCCGCTCGGCGACCGGCCGGTCGTCGATGCCACGGGCCAGCCGGTGCAGCGCCGCGCCAACGCTGCCGCCGAGAATGGACACCGCCTCCGATTCCGGCAGCGCCGCGAAGGCGCCGACGGTCTCGATACCGAGCGAACGCAAGCGGCTGTCGGCCACCGGACCGATCCCCCACAGCTTGCGCACCGGCAGCCCGGCCAGCAGTTGCTGCTGCTCATCCGGCGAAACCACCCGCACCCCATCGGGTTTGGCCATACCGGAGGCGATCTTGGCCAGTTGCTTACCGGTGCCCGCACCGACCGAGGCGACCAACCCGGTCCGCTCCCGCACCAGCGCACGCAACTCCTCGCAGAATTCGCGCACCTGCTCGACGGTCGCGCCCACCAACTCGGCGGGCTCACCGAACGCCTCGTCGAACGACAGCGTCTCCAGCACCGGGATCCGGCTGCGCAGTGCGTCGAACACCCGCGCACTGACCACGCTGTAGACCGCGCCGCGCGGCGGCACCACCACCGCGGTCAACCCGACCAACCGCCGAGCCTGATGCATCGGCATGGCCGAGCGCGCACCGAATACCCGCGCCTCATAGCTCGCCCCCGCGACCACACCGCGCCCACCGGTGCCACCGACCAGCACCGGGCGACCGCGCAGCGTCGGCCGGGTCAATTGTTCGACCGAGGCGAAGAAGGCATCCATATCGATATGCAGCACCCACCGCCGAGCCGTGCGCACGGACGCGGACCCCACCGCGCCTCCCCCGGCGGCCACAGTGGTGTTCTCGGTGCTCACGCACCGGAATCTACGCCGCCCCACCGACAGGTCGGCCCACCGCGCAACACCTCGTCAACCTGTGAAGACGACAGACAACCTGGGTGCCGGGTGGACGTCAGCCGAGTAGTTTCTGCGAGATTGCTATCGAACTTCGCGGCGCGACGACGCAGCGAGCGCGGCTCTCTGCCCTGCCCAACCACCCGTGACCAGGTCCGATACCAATATGTTGCCACCTCGACATGCCCGGCCCAAGCCTGGGGATCGCCGGTTCGGACGCGCTCGGGTATGTGATGATCGGACCATGAAGATCCGTAAGGCCGTGATACCGGCCGCCGGAATCGGCTCCCGGCTGCTCCCGCTGACCAAGGCCATCCCCAAGGAGATGCTGCCGGTCGGCGATAAGCCGGTCATCGAGCACACCGTCCGCGAGCTGGTCGCATCCGGAATCACCGATATCACCATCGTGGTCAGCAGCGGAAAGTCCCTGATCCAGGACCATTTCCGCCCCAATCCGGCCCTGGTGGCCCAACTACGCGCCGACGGCAAGGACGCCTACGCCGACGCGGTGGAGGAGGTCGGCGAGCTGTCCCGGCTCGGGCATATCACCTACCTCGATCAGCACGGGCCCTACGGCAACGGCACCCCGGTGCTCAATGCCGCCCGCAATCTCGGCGACGAGCCCATGCTGGTGCTGTGGCCCGACGACGTCTTCGTCGCCGGGGTGCCACGCGCCCAGCAGCTGATCGACGCCTATGAGGCGACCGGCGCGCCCGTGCTCGCGCTGATGCCGATGGATCCGTCCGAATCCCAGCGCTACGGCGTCCCGGTTGTCGCGGACGACCAGGGCAACGGCCTGCTGCGCATCACCGGGCTGCGGGAAAAGCCCAAGCCCGAGGACGCACCGTCGAACTATGCCGCGATCGGCGGCTATGTCGTCACTCCCGGCATCATCTGCGAACTGCGCAGACAGACCGAGCAGTGGTACGAACATCGCACCGGCGAGGTTTACCTCACCGATGCGATCAATGTGCACGCCGCCGACAACCCGGTCTTCGGCCAGGTCATCCAGGGCCGCTGGTACGACACCGGCAACCCGGCCGACTACCTGGTCGCGCAATTCGCCTCGGCACTGGCGCATCCGCAGTACGGACCGCTGCTGCGCCAGCTCGTCGACTGAGCTCGGGTTCGCCTACTAGGGCTAGGCGACGATCACGACCTCGTCGTCGGCCAGTGCTGGAACACCCGATCGCCATCACGTTCCCCATCGTTGCCATCCACGCACAACCATGCTGGTCCGGGAGAAACGTAGCCGAACCGGATCAGAAACGACGGATGGTGTAGATGTCGAAGTCTCGGAGTGGATGCAGACCGACCGGAACGCCCCAGTCGTGCGCATCCAGGATTTGTCCGGAGCCGGCGTAGATGCCGACATGTGAGGCGTCGTCATTGAGGATTACGACATCACCCAGCGACAGGGCCGGGAACGGCACCACCGCGCCGACCTTGGCCTGCTCGTAGGTGGTACGCGGCAGTTTCACCCCGACCTGACGGAATGCCCACTGGACCAGAGCCGAGCAATCCCAGGCGAATGGGCCGGTGGCGCCCCATTCGTAGGGTTTGCCGATCTGGGTGTAGGCCGCGGTAAGTGCGCCGAGTCCGAAGATACTCGGCAGCGGCAGGGCAGCGGAACCGCTGGAACTGCCGGAACTACCGGATGCGGAGCCGGAGCTACCGGAACCGGAGGCGCTTCCGGTATCACCGCGCACCGGTCCGGCCAGGACGAGCGTCATGACGATCGATACCAGAAACCCAACAGCTATCCGCCGCAATACCTTTTTGTGCCCGGTGGTCATGCGCTCGCCCCTTCCGTCGACCCGATCGACGCGCGGTACCGGCCTCACCATCAGGGAAGGATCCGCACGTCACTGACCTGCGTTGCATCACGCACCCACGTGCGACGCAAGGTATTTCAGGTAGAGCAGTTCAAGCACGAACATTCACTGCCGTCACAGAAGTCGATCTGCGCACCAGCAGCAACATGCCGATTGTGCCGGGCATTGTGCGAGCACGACAAGGAAATCAGCTAATTCTCGGCATGTGATCTGTATCACATTTAAGGCAAGGCCATAGACGTGCGTCAGGGCGGGATCTCGAGATCCCGCCCCGACTGCCGTTCCGAACGACTGTGCTCCAGCCGAGCCGCCGCGTCAGACCTTCGCGATCGACACCCGCACACTACCGACGATTTCGGCGGCATCCGCGCCCGGATCACCGAAAGTCAGCTCGGTGGCGAGGATTTCGCCCGCGATGAGGTCGCGATGGGACTGCGCCCAGACCTGCTTATCGTCGGGCACCGCGAGCACCACAGTGATGCGATCGGATACGTCCAGCCCCAAGGACTTTCGCGTCTCCTGCAGATCGCGGATCACATCGCGGGCCCAGCCCTCGGCCTCGAGCTCCTCGGTCACCACCGAATCGAGCACCACCAGGCCCGCATTGCCGGGCAGGGCCGCGGTCGACTCCGGTTCGGCCGCGACCAGTCGCTGGGTGTACTCCTCCGGCAGCAGTTCGATGCCCGCCGCGGTGACCACACCGGCGGCGTTCTCGGACCATTCGCCCGCCTTCACCGCCTTGATCACCGTCTGCACATCCTTGCCCAGACGCGGGCCTGCGGCGCGGGCGTTCACGACCAGCTCGAAACGACCGTGCACGGCGACATCGGTGGTCAGGTCGACCTTCTTGACGTTCACCTCATCGGCGATGATGTCGGCGAACGGCCGCAGCCGCTCGGCATCGGGCGCGGCGATGGTGACCTCGGCCAGCGGCAGGCGCACCCGCAGATTCTGCGCCTTGCGCAGGCTCAGCACCGTAGAGCAGACCACCCGGACCTCGTCCATGGCGGCGACCAGATCCGGATCCTTCGGCAGCTCACCCTCCTTGGGCCAATCGGCCAGGTGCACCGATTGATCGCCGGTCAGCCCGCGCCAGATCACCTCGGAGATCAGCGGCAGCAGCGGCGCGGCCAGGCGGGTGACGACCTCGAGCACAGTATGCAGCGTGTCGACCGCATCCCGGTCCTCCTCCCAGAAGCGCGAACGCGACCGGCGCACATACCAATTGGTGAGCGCATCGGCGAAGGAGCGCAATTCCTCGCAGGCGCCTGCGATGTCGTAGATCTCGAGCGCCTCGGTCATCACATCCCGGGTCGCGGCCAGCTTGGCCAGGATGTAGCGGTCCAGCACATGCGGCGAATCCGTGCGCCACACACCGGTTTTCGAGGCGTAGAGCTGCAGGAAGGTCCACGCGTTCCACAGCGGGCGCAGCGCATGGCTGACCCCCTCGCGGATGCCGCGCTCGGTGACGATGAGATTGCCGCCGCGCAGGATCGGCGAACTCATCAGGAACCAGCGCATCGCATCGGAGCCGTCCCGGTCGAACACCTCGTTCACATCCGGGTAGTTGCCCTTGGACTTGCTCATCTTCAGCCCGTCGTCACCGAGCACGATGCCGTGCGCGGCAACGGTTTTGAAGGCCGGACTGTCGAACAGCGCGGTCGAGAGCACGTGCAGGGTGTAGAACCAGCCGCGGGTTTGCCCGTTGTATTCGACGATGAAATCGCCTGGGAAGTGGTTGTCGAACCAATCCTTGTTCTCGAACGGGTAGTGCACCTGGGCATAGGGCATCGAGCCGGACTCGAACCAGCAGTCCAAGACCTCCGGCACCCGGCGCATGGTGGACCTGCCGGTCGGATCATCGGGATTCGGCCTGGTCAGCTCATCGATCATCGGCCGGTGCAGATCGGTCGGGCGCACACCGAAGTCACGCTCGAGTTCGTCGAGCGAACCGTACACGTCGGTGCGCGGATAGGCCGGATCGTCGGAGACCCACACCGGGATCGGGCTGCCCCAGTAGCGGTTGCGGCTGATGTTCCAGTCCCGCGCGCCCTCGAGCCACTTGCCGAACTGTCCGTCGCGGATGTGCTCGGGCACCCAGGTGATCTGCTGATTCAGCTCGACCATCCGGTCGCGGAACTTGGTCACCGCGACGAACCAGGACGGCACCGCCATATAGATCAGCGGCTGACCGGAACGCCAGCTGTGCGGGTAGGAGTGCTCGATCGTCTCATGCCGCAGCAGCTTTCCGGCCGCCTTGAGATCCTTGATGATCACCGGATTGGCGTCGAAGACCATCAGGCCTTCGTACGGGGGCACCATCGAGGTGAACTTGCCGCCCGGATCCAGCGGCTGCACGATTTCGATGCCGTTGGCGGCGGCGACGTCCATATCCTCCTCACCGAAAGCCGGTGCGAGGTGCACGATTCCGGTGCCGGAGTCGGTGGTCACGTAGTCGGCGGTCAGCACCCGGTGCGCGTTGGGATGGCCGACGAAGAAGTCGAACGGCGGGGCATACGACAGATCCGCGAGGGCGGCGCCGTCGTACTCGCCGAGCACTTCGGGCTGATCGCCGAATTCGCGGGCGTAGTGCGAGAGCCGTTCGGCGGCCAGCAGGTAGCGCTTGCCGTCGGCGGCACGCACGTGCACATAGCGCACATCCGGATGCACCGCGATCGCCAGGTTCGACGGCAGAGTCCACGGCGTGGTGGTCCAGATCAGTGCGTTGACGCCGTCGAGTGCGTGCAGCGGATGCTCGGCGGGTACGTGCAGCACCATATCCACGGTGACGGCCGGATCCTGGCGCATCTTGTAGGCGTCGTCGAGCCGGGTTTCCTGATTCGACAGCGGCGTCTGCTCGTACCAGCTGTAGGGCAGCACCCGGAAGCCCTGGTAGATCAGTCCCTTCTCGTGCAGGGACTTGAACGCCCACATCACCGACTCCATGAAGTCGAGATCCAGCGTCTTGTAGTCGTTGTCGAAGTCGACCCAGCGGGCCTGACGCGTCACATAGTCACGCCATTCACCGGTGTAACGCAGCACCGAGGATTTACAGGCAGCGTTGAATTCCGCGAGCCCCATCGCATCGATCTGTGATTTGTCCGTGATACCGAGCTGCTTTTCCGCTTCGATTTCCGCGGGCAGTCCGTGACAGTCCCAGCCGAAACGCCGATCGACCCGCTTGCCACGCATTGTCTGGAAACGTGGGACCAGATCCTTGACGTACCCGGTGAGCAGATGTCCATAATGTGGCAACCCGTTGGCAAACGGCGGTCCGTCATAGAAGACGAACTCCGCCGCACCCGAACGGTTCTCGATGCTGGCGCGGAAGGTGTCGTCGGTGGCCCAAACGTCGAGTACCCGACGTTCCAGGTCAGGGAAGGATGACGATGACCCGCCGCCGGTTCCGTAGCGACTGCTTGCAGGTCGCTCGAAAGGGCCTGCCAGATCGACGCGCGGGTATGCGCTGCTGGAAGGTTCGTCCGCCATCGCGGATACGTCTCCTCGTGCCGCCGCGCCGTGGCGCGTATATGTCAGCACGGGGACGATGACGACGCCGGTTGCGTCGAAACCGCGGTACCACCCCGCTTGTCCGAGCGGCGCGCCGATCCGCGCGACCAACCAGGACCTCTCGTTACGAGCTGTGACGGGCTCACCCGTTCGGTTCTACTGAGTGCGGCCAGCGCACCGTTCTTCCGAAGACTCCCCGGTGATGGCCGGATCTACGCCGATTACATGTTTGATTCTAACCAAGACGGTCAAACCAGATTGTCGGGCCCACGATTACCGTTTGGCATGCCGACCAGGTGGCGGCGCGGTATCGCCTTCGGAGCTGCGCATAGAAAGCGCGCTCACCAGCAACAGCACAGCGCCCACGATACAGATAAGGATGCACCCCCAGGCCCACAGCACCGACCCGGTGGTCAGCGCGGCCACTAGCAGGGCGAACCCGATCGCCGCAAGGACGAGCGTCAAAACAAGCATATTGACCCCCTAGGCATGCCAGGCGGCTCGGCGTACCTCTAGCTACTCGAACAGCAACTACAGCGGAGATATCTCTCTACTACGAGATTACTTGGCGCCCTTGGCGAACGAGGCAGGAGCGAGATTGTTCGCGGTATTGGCGTCGACGAAGGCCTCGCCGCCGTCCACCGGCACCGCCGAGCCACGGTTCTCCAGCTCCTCGAGCTGCGACTCCAGGTACGACTTCAGCCGCACGCGGTATTCCCGCTCGAAGGTCTTGAGCTGCTCGATCCGGCTCTCCAGCACGCTGCGCTGCTGGGTGATGGTGGCCATGATCTCGGTGTGCTTGCGCTCGGCATCGGCCTGCAGCGCATCGGCCTTCTCTTTGGCCTGCCGTAGCTGGTTGTCCGAACGGGTCTGGGCATCCGACAGCATCGCGTCCGACTTCTGCCGCGCATCGGCGATCATCGCCTCCGAGCGGGTTCGCGCATCGCCGACCAGGCGTTCGGAATTGGCCCGCGCATTCGAAAGCAGGTTCTCGGCTTCGAGCTTCGCATCGCTGGTCAGCCGGTCCGCCATCTCCTGGGCGAGGCTGAGCACCTTGGCCGCCTGCAGGTTCGCATCAGCGCTCGGCGCATCCTTGGCTACCGGTGCCGCGACCGGCATCGGAGGCGGCGGCGGGGCCTGCTGCACCGGCGGCTTGATGGGCTCGGGTGGGGGCGGTGGGGCTTGCTGGACCGGTGCTTTCACTGCGGCGGAATTGGCCGGGCCGCGATTTTTCTTGGCGTCGGCCAGTTCCGCATCGAGTTCAGCAACCCGCTGGCGCAGGTCAGCGTTCTCCTCGATCAGACGCGAGAGCTCCTGCTCCACGAGATCCAGGAAGGCATCTACTTCATCCTCGTTGTAGCCGCGCTTCCCGATCGGCGGTTTGCTGAACGCGACGTTGTGCACATCGGCTGGGGTCAGCGGCATGGAAGGATCCCTTCACGCGTCTTTTGGAGATCTAGCAGATCTAGCAAGCTATCTTCTCGGTTCATTCTGTCACACCAGGGCTACCCGTCGGCGTGGCCGCCCACAAACGTCATCGAGATGAAGACGACGAAAAGCAGGACCATAATCGACAGATCGAGCCGAATTCCTCCCAATGACACCGGTGGTATCAAGCGCCTCAGGAGTTTCACCGGAGGATCGGTGATCGTGAAGATCACCTCGAGGATGACGACGACGAAGCCGCTCGGGCGCCAGTCTCGGGCAAAGCTGCGGATGAACTCCACGATCACTCGGCTGATCAACAACAGCCAGAAGATGAACAGTACGAAGTACAGCACCGCAAACAAGGCCACGACCTCACTCTGCCCCAAAATCCGCGTCGCGCAAAATGACCACACCGCCCCATACGCAACGGGTCTAACAGAACCCCCGGATCACAGCGCTATTTCTGGTTGTAGAAGCCGGTTTCGGCGATCCTGCGACGTTCTTCGGCCGAGACATCCACATCGGCCGGTGAGAGCAGGAACACTTTGGTCGCGACCTTGTCGAATGAGCCACGCAGCGCGAAAGCGAGGCCGGCGGCGAAGTCGACCAGCCGCTTTGCGTCGGCATTGCTCAGATCGACCAGGTCCATGATCACCGGGTTGCCCTCGCGGAAGCGCTCACCGATGATGCGGGCCTCGCTGTAGTCGCGCGGGCGCAGCGTCGTGATCTTGGACAAGGGACCTCCGTCCTCGAAGATCCCCGGCCGGCGTGCGGGCGCGGGCTCGGGGCGCACGCGCTCCTCCAGTCGCCGCTCCTCGGCCTCGGGATCGACGGCGAGCGCACCCCTGGTGGCTCCCCGCAGCATCGGCGCGTTACCGCCCGCACGGAATCGGGACGCGCCCGGCGCGGCATCGATCCTGGTGGGGCGCGGCCGCGCGTCATAGCGGTCGTCCGCATAGGGCTCGTCGACATAATCGTCGCGCCGAGACACCGGGTATCCCGCCTTGTACGGCGACTTGTACGCCGGCTCAGGGTAATCCGGCTCGTCGTCGTAGCGGTCTTCGGCATAGCGGTCCGCGCCGTAACCGGCGCGCTCGGAATAGTCACGGGGCCGGGGACGACGTGAGCCGCGCTCGTCCACACCCCGGGGGGTCGGCTCGGCGACATAGTCGTCTTCGTAATCCTCGAGCGGAACCATGCCGAAGTACGCCTTGAACTTGTGCAGCGTGCTCATTTCATAGACCTTCCTTCGGCCCCGGTGGCGGCCGGGTGTTGAAGTCTTGCTCAGTCCTCTCCAGTCCCAGCATATGTGTCGAATGTGACTGATGAGGTTTCTTTGCTACGCCGAGGTTATCGGTCGAGCGCCCATCAAGGCGGTACCGACACGCACACAGGTAGAACCGTGTTCGATCGCCGATTCCAGATCACTCGACATGCCTGCGGAGAGTTCGGTCGCTTCCGGATGGTCCGCGCGTACTAGCGAGTGCAAATGCGCAAGGCGTGCAAAAGCATCGTCGGGCACGGCGTCGAGCGGGGGAATCGCCATCAAGCCCGCGAGCTGCAGCCCCGGCGCGGTGGCCACCCGATCGGCCAGTGCCGCAAGATCTTCCGGCGCGACGCCACCGCGACCCGGATCCTCGTCCAGGCTAACCTGCATCAAGACGCGAACCGGTTCGCCGCGCTCCCCCGCCGCCAAGGCGGCCCGCGCCGCGGCGTCAAGGGCCGTTGCCAGGCGTTCGCTGTCGACCGAGTGCACCGCATGTGCCCAGCGCGCGACGATCCGAGCCTTGTTGCGCTGCAGCCGACCGACCATGTGCCAGCGCACATCCGCGAGGTCGGCCAGTTCGGCGACCTTCGCGGTGGCCTCCTGCTCCCTGGACTCGCCGAATTCCCTGCAGCCCAAGCGATGCAGGATGGCGATATCGGTGGCCGGGAAGAACTTCGTCACGGGCAGCAGCCGCACCGAGTCCGGATCACGTCCGGCAGCATGACAAGCCGCGCCGATTCGCTTGTTCAGATCGGCGAGATTCGCCGCGAGTTCGGCGGTCCGGCCGTCCATGGCCTCGGTCGCAATGGATTCCGTACTCATGCGTCCGCCTGCATCCAGATGACACCGGCCATGCGCCCGGTCGGTGCGCCGCGGCGATGACTGAACAGCGTCTTGTCCTCGATCGTGCAGCGCGGATCGAGGGCCACCCCACCGATTCCGGCTTCGGTGAGCTGCCTGCTGATCCCGGCGCGCAGGTCGAGTCCGGGTGTGCCGCGCACGGTGGTTGTCGCACTGCCCGGCAGATGCGCCTCGACATCGGCGCGCATCGCGGCGGGCACCTCGTATTGACGACCCGATGCGGCCGGACCCAGGAAGGCTCCGATCCGCTCGACGCGAGCGCCGGCCGAAACCATCGCGTCCAATACCCGCGGCATGATGCCGATGCGCGCACCGATTCGCCCGGCGTGCACGGCCGCGATCACACCTGCTTCGTCATCGGATAGCAGGACCGGTACGCAGTCCGCGGTGAGCACCACCAGTGCCAGCCCCGGCACGGTCGTCACCAGTGCGTCGGTGGCGGGCACCGGCGCATCCCGTGGCCCATCGATGATTTCGACATTGCGCCCGTGGATCTGTTCCATCCACACGAGCCGATCCGGTGTCAGGCCGATACCCTCGGCCAGCCGGTCCCGGTTCCGCTGAACGGTCGCCGGGTCGTCCCCCACATGATCCCCGAGATTGAACGAATCGTATGGCGACGCCGAGAAACCGCCCGCTCTGGTGGTCGTCACTCGTCGAACGGTTGATGTCGGCGCTGCTCCCCCGCCTCCCCGGAACTTTCGCCGGTCGTCGAGCGTGTCAACGGCACCGTCGCGGGCCGACGGCCGTGTGCCTGGCTGAGTGCTGGGCGTCCCCGACGAGTTACCCATGTACGTACGAGATCAGTTGTTGCTTGGGCATACCGCCCAGTGTGCCAGTCCGGCCTTGCGATTTGCTTATGACCTACCGGCGCATGAACGAGGGCACGTCGACATCGTCGTCGTCATCGGAATCCGGCGGCTCGATATGCGAGCGCGTATTGTGCGTTGCCGTCGGCTCGGCCAGCGTCCGCGCCCGCTCGGAATCCCGGTAGCTGGGCACCGCACCCCGAGTGGAGCTGGTTTGACCTGCGGCGGAGGTGGTTTCGGTACGCGAGGCGGCGGCGATCTCACTGGTCCGGCTGGTCTGGCCGACCTCACCGGCCCGGCCCGAACCGATCGCGCCGCGGCCCGCCTCGAACGTGCGCCTGGCCGGACCGCCGCCGTCGAAACCGGCCGCGATCACCGTGACGCGAACCTCATCGCCGAGCGAATCGTCGATGACGGTACCGAAGATGATATTCGCCTCGATATGCGCGGCCTCCTGCACCAGCGAGGCCGCCTCGTTGATCTCGAACAGACCCAGATCCGAACCGCCCGCGATCGAGAGCAGTACGCCGTGCGCACCATCCATCGATGCCTCGAGCAGTGGCGAATTGATGGCCGATTCAGCGGCCTTGACCGAACGACCCTCGCCGCGTGCCGAGCCGATACCCATCAAAGCGCTTCCCGCGCCGGACATCACGCTCTTCACGTCGGCGAAGTCGACGTTGATCAGACCCGGGGTGGTGATCAGGTCGGTGATGCCCTGCACACCGTTGAGCAGCACCTCATCGGCGGAGCGGAAGGCGTCCATCAGACTGACCGCGGCATCGCCGAGCTGCAACAGCCGATCGTTCGGAATGACGATGAGCGTGTCGCAGGATTCGCGCAGCAGGTTGATGCCCACCTCGGCCTGGTTGCCACGGCGCTTGCCCTCGAAGGAGAACGGCCTGGTGACCACACCGATGGTGAGCGCGCCGAGTTTGCGCGCGATGCTCGCGACGACAGGCGCGCCACCGGTACCGGTGCCGCCGCCCTCACCCGCGGTGACGAAGACCATGTCGGCGCCCTTGAGCACCTCTTCGATCTCGTCCTTGTGATCCTCGGCAGCCTTGCGACCGACCTCCGGGTCGGCACCGGCGCCGAGACCGCGCGTGAGCTCACGGCCGACGTCGAGTTTGACGTCGGCATCGCTCATCAGCAGCGCCTGCGCGTCGGTGTTGACCGCGATGAACTCGACTCCCTTGAGTCCCTGTTCGATCATCCGGTTGACGGCATTCACGCCGCCGCCGCCGATACCGACGACCTTGATCACAGCAAGGTAGTTGTGCGGGGGCGTCATGGGCTCTCGCCTTCCTTCGATCTAAAGTCTGTCGTTTTCGAATTCTCGACATTCGGCCTGTGGCAAGTCCGGGCAAACCCTAAACCTCAACCACAGGGTTAGCGTTATGTCAAGTATCCGACTGCTGCGGAACGCTATTCGCAGCCGCCGCGATAGGCGCGCAGGCGCGCCGAAACGACTGACAGAATCTTGCGATCCCTCTCGTCTCGCCGCGCAACACGTCGTATCGTGAACGGTTGCCCCCGAACCCCCGGTCTCGCTGGGCTGTTCCCACTGCGGTCACAGTTCCATCGAAAAACCCCTGGGCACAATGGGTATCGATCACTTTACCGTGACCAGATTCGGACTCGAAACATCGAACACCGTTCCATCGCGGGTCAACAGCGGCATCACCACGGCCGCCTTGCGTTCCGCGTCATTAATTCCCCCCCACACTACCGTGCGGCCATCGCGCAGGTTCAGCGAAATATTCGAAATCGACCGCGCGACAACCTCGTCCACTTGCACGACCAGCGCCGCGGGTAGTACCGCCAGAACCGAGGCCGCGGCCCGGGTGACCGGATCGTCGCCGCCGGCATGTTCGGTGGTGAGCTTCGGAACGCCGATGGGGGCGTCTTCGATCGCGAACTCCACACCCTCCGCATCAAGCAGATGCGCGCCTTGCGGACTGTCCCAGAACAGTACTGGCGTGCGCTCCACCACCGTTACCTTGACGGTGGACGGAAATACGCGTTGCACCCGTGCAGTGCGGACTTTCGGAATGCCGGCCACCCGCCTGGCCATCGCATCGGTGTCGATGCGCAACATCGAGCGGCCGGACGGGATCTCGAGTTTGTCGCGCACCTGTTCCTCGGGCACCGCGACCAAACCGTCGATCTCGACCGTGCTCGCCGAGAGCACCGGGGTGAACCAGGCCAGTACAACGACAACGGTAAGGACGCACACGCCGAGCAAACCCCACAGGCGCAGGCGACCCCGGTGTGCCCGGTCGAACCAGTCACCCGCGGTTCGCATCGCGGGTCACCGCCCGTATTGCGGACGAGCTCGCAGCCCATCGAGAATCTGGCTGCCGAGCATCGTCACATCGCCCGCACCCATGGTGATCACCACATCGCCGGGCAGTGCCAGACCCGCGGCCTGACGACCGACCCGCGACATATCCGGCTGGTAGTGCACGGGTTTCGTGACGGCTTGTGCGACGAGTGCGCCGTTGATTCCGGGCAGCGGCTTTTCGCGCGCACCGTAGACATCGAGCACGACGACCTCGTCGGCAAGGCTCAGCGCCGCGCCGAAATCCTGGGCGAAGGTTGCGGTGCGGCTGTAGAGGTGCGGCTGGAACACCACGATGACCCGGCCCTGTCGGGAGCGCGCACCGTCGCGGGCCTCCTGCTGTACCAGCTCCGCGGCTGCGCCGAGTACCGCGCGCACCTCGGTCGGGTGGTGGGCGTAATCGTCGAAGACGCGCACCCCGTTTTCCCGGCCCACGAATTGGAACCGGCGATGCACACCACCGAAACCCTCCAGCCCCTGGATGATTTCGTCCATATCCGCACCGGCGGCTCGTGCGGCGAGCAGCGCGGCCAGCGCGTTGAGCGCCATATGCCGACCGGGCACGGCGAGTCGCAGGGTGCGCGGCGCGGCCTCATCGGCGAGCTGGAACTGGGCCAGCCCGCCGACATCGCGCGGCTCCCAACTGTGCAGCCGCACACCCACAGATACCGGCGCGTCGGACAGCTCGCCCGACCCGTAGCCGAGCACCCGAACGTTCTTCTCCGCCAATCGCGCACCGACCCGCTCGGCCAGCGCCCGCGAACCGGGATCGTCCAAACACACCACCAGCAGCCCGCCGGGGCCGAGACGGTCGGCGAAATCGTCGAAGACCTGGACATAGGCCTCATCAGAACCGAAGAAGTCCAGGTGATCGGATTCGATATTGGTGACCACGGCGACATCCGGCTCGTATTGCAGCAAAGAGCCGTCGCTCTCGTCGGCCTCGGCGACGAAGATCTCGCCGGTGCCGTGGTGGGCATTGGTGCCCGCCTCGTTGAGTTCACCGCCGACCGCGAAGGACGGATCGAACCCGCAGTGCTGCAACGACACGATCAGCATGGAGGTGGTCGAGGTCTTGCCGTGCGTGCCCGAGACCAGCAGCGTGCGATGTCCCTGCATCAGCGAGGCAAGCACGGCGGGTCGCAACAGCACCGGAATATCGCGCCGATTCGCCTCGACCAGTTCGGGATTGGTCTTCGGGATGGCCGCATAGGTGGTGACCACCGCGGTCGGGCCGCCGGGCAGCAGATCGAGGGCGCTGGCATCGTGACCGATGCGCACCTGCGCGCCCCGGGCCCGCAACGCGAGCACACCGCGACTCTCCTTGGCATCCGAGCCGGAGACCGAGCCCCCGCGCGAGAGCAGGATGCGGGCGATGCCGGACATGCCCGCCCCACCGATCCCGACCATATGCACGCGCGCCAATTCGGGCGGCAGGGCCGAGCGCGCCTCGTCGGCGCCGGGTTCGACCGCCCCGGATTCGGTGGCATCGGCTCCCGTGGTCACCGGCCGCTCACCTCGACGACAATGCGCGCCAGCTCGTCGGCAGCGTCGCGGTGTCCGGCGCCTGCGGCGGACAGGCTCATTTCGATCAGCCGTGTGTGGTCGGTCAGCAGCGGTATCACCTCGTCGATCACATATTTCGGGGTCAGCTCGGCATCGGGGACGATTCTGCCACCCCCCTGACGGACGATCGGCCTGGCATTGAGTTCCTGCTCACCGTTGCCGTGCGGCAGCGGCACATAGAAAGCGGGCAGACCGACCGCCGACACCTCGGCGACGGTCATCGCGCCGGAGCGGCAGACGACCGCGTCGGCGGCGGCATAGGCCAGGTCCATCCGGGAAAGATACGGCACCGCGATATACCGGGCCCCACCCTCCTCCGATTCCTGGACCTCGAGGGTGTTCTTGGGTCCATGCGCGTGCAGCACCGAGACGCCCGCCGCGGCCAGCTGTGGCGCCGCGCCGGAGATCGCCTTGTTCAACGAGACCGCACCCTGCGAGCCACCGAAGACGAGCAGGACCGGCCCCTCGGCGGGCAGGCCGAAATGAGCACGGGCCTCGGCCTGCAATGCGGCCCGATCCAGCGAGGTAATGGACCCGCGCACCGGAATACCGATGACCTCGGCCTTGGCCAGACCCGAACCGGGGACGGCGGCAAGCACTCTGGCCGCGCGCCTGGCACCGACCTTGTTGGCGATACCCGCCTTGGCATTCGCCTCGTGCACCACCACCGGCACCGCGCGCCTGCGGCCGAGCGCGCCACGGCCCGCGGCGAGATAGGCGGGCAGTGCGACATAGCCGCCGAAGCCGACGATCACATCGGCCTCGACCGCATCGATGACCGCCCTGGTCTTGGCCACCGAGGCGCGGACACGACCGGGCAGCCGCAGCAGATCCGCGCTCGGCTTGCGCGGCAACGGCACCGGCGGGATCAACTCCAGCGGATAGCCGCGCTCAGGCACCAGTTTGGTCTCGAGTCCGCGTTCGGTACCGAGTGCGGTGACCCGGATCGAATCGTCGAGTCGTCGCAGCGCGTCGGCGACGGCCAGCGCGGGCTCGATATGTCCCGCGGTACCACCGCCCGCGACGATCACCGACAGTGGTTTGCGGGGTCGCTCCGCACTCACCTGGATCTTCCCCGATCTCTCGCATGGTTTATCGGATAGCTCGGCTCCCATGCCCTGGTCGCCCGCAGTGAACTCGTTCCTCGGCTCTCGGGCACGCGCCGCCGACCGGATTCGGACTGGCCGCGCCGCCCCTGCGGCAGTGCGGCCCGCGCGCGGTCGGCCTTGGCCCGCTCGGCACGTGCCCGCTGCTCGGCCGCCTTGGCCTTGGCCGCGGCCGAGCGCGCACGTGCCGCATCCGCCTTCGCCGGTGAGTACACCTCCGGCTTGGGCAGTCGCAGCAGTCGGCTGAATCTGCCGTCCTGTCCGGCCTGCAGCGCCGAAATGGCCTCGGGCTCATGCCTGGCCGCATTGGCGATGATGCCGAACATGAACAGGGTGATCGCCAGCGACGAACCGCCCGCCGAAACCAGCGGCAGCTGCAGACCGGTCACCGGGAGCAGGTTGACCACGTAGCCGATGTTGATCAGCGCCTGGCCGGTGATCCAGGTCGTCGCGGTCGCAGTGAGCAGCCGCAGGAAAGGATCGACCGAACGGCTCGCGATGCGCAGGCCGGTGTAGACGAACAGCGCGAACAGGCCCAGAACCAGTGCGCAGCCGAGGAATCCGAGTTCCTCGCCGATGATGGCGAAGATGAAGTCGTTGTGCGCGTTCGGCAGGTACTGCCATTTGGCGCGGCTCTGGCCGAGGCCGCGACCCCAGATCCCGCCGTCGGCCAGCGAGTACAGCGCCTGGCGCGCTTGGTAATTGATGCCCTGCGGATCGTCGCCCGGATTGAAGAAGGCGCGCATCCGGTCCGAGCGATATCCGGCGGACAGCGCGAGTATGCCCGCGGCGATCATGCCCGAAATCGCGATGGTGACGAACAGCCGCACCGGCAGCCCGCCGAACCACAGCAGTGCGGCGAGCACGATGCCCAGCGCGATGGTGGTCGACAGATTCGGCTCCAGCACGACGAGCAGACACACCAGCAGACCGGCAGGCACCAGCGGCACCAGAATGTCCTTCAAGCCGGCTTGTTCCGAGCGGCGCGAGGCGAGCAGATGCGCACCCCACACCACCAGCGTCACCTTCACGATCTCCGATGGCTGCACCGAGACCGGCCCGAGGAAGAACCAGCGCCGCGCACCCTGCACCTCGGAGCCGATGCCGGGAATCAGCACCAGCAACAGCGCCAGCACCGAGATCGCGAACAGCGGAAACGACCATTGCCGCAGTCGCCGCAACGAAATCCGCAGTGCCAGATAGAACAGCACCGCGCCGATCGCGGCGAACATGGCCTGCTGGATGAACAGCGAATACGCCGACCCGCCGTCGACATACGCCTCGACGCTCGATGCCGACAACACCATGACCAGACCGAGCACCGTCAGCAGTGTCGCGATCGTGACGACGAGATGGAACGACGCGAGCGGGCGCGCCAGCCAGGCGCCGAATTTGGTGGCCGCCAGCCGATTCCGCCGGGTCGTCTCGGTCATAGATGCCGCCCGATGTCACCGTCTTCCAGCGCGGCCACCGCCGCGGCGAAACTGCGCCCGCGGTGGGTGTAGTCGGCGAACATATCCAAGGAGGCCGCGGCCGGAGCCAGCAGTACGACGTCCCCGGGACGGGCGAGCCCGGCCGCGGCGCGCACGGCCTGCGCCATCACGGCGTCGGCGCGCGCACCCCCATCTATCCCAGCGTCACCCATTCCTGCATGGTCTCCCGCGCGGACCTCGACAACCGGGACCTCGGGTGCGTGTCGCGCCAATGCGGCCGCGATCACCGGCGAGTCGGCGCCGATCAGCACGGCGGCGACGAGGCGATCGGCGATCTCCTCGACCAGATCGTCTACCGACGCGCCCTTCAGCTGCCCACCCGCGATCCAGACCACCTGCGGGTGACCGAGAATCGACGAGCGGGCGGCATGCGGGTTGGTGGCCTTGGAGTCATCGATGAATTCGACACCGGCCACCTCGCGCACGAAGGCGGCCCGGTGCGGACCGACCTTGTGCTCGATGAGACCTTCCCGCACGAATTGCGGTGCCACATCGATGGCCCTGGTCAGCGCGGCGGCAGCGAGAGCGTCGGCGACACCGGCGGGTCCCTTGGGGCTGATATCACCGACCTCGGCGAGGATGGCGGCCTTGGTGAAGGCGCGGTCGAGCAGTTTGCCGTCCACAACACCGAGTTCGCCGTCGGCGGGTACGCCGATCCGGAAGCCGACCGTCCGGCGCGCCTTACTGCGCCGGGCCAGCGAGGCGGCCACCGGATCGTCGAGCCCGACCACACCGACCCGGCCGTAGAGCGCCCTGGACTTGGCGGCGGCGTAGGCATCGAGGCCGCCGTGCCAATCCAGGTGATCCTCGGCCACATTCAGCACCACACCGGCCTCGGGCCGCACCGAAGGCGCCCAATGCAATTGGAACGAGGACAGCTCGACCGCCAGCACCTGCGGACCGGGATTGCGGCGCAGCGCATCCAGGATCGGCAGTCCGATGTTGCCGCAGGCGACACTGGCGATACCGGCCGCGCGCAGGATCGAATGCACCATCGAGGTGGTGGTGGTCTTGCCGTTGGTACCGGTCACCACCAGCCATTTGCGGACCGGACCGTAGATCCTGGCCTGATCGACCCACCAGGCGAATTCGACATCGCCCCAGACCGGGGTGCCCTCGGTCACCGCGGCGGCGAGCACCGGCGAATCCGGCCGCCAGCCCGGGCTGGTGATGACCAGTGCGAAGCGGCTCCAGTCCGCGGTTTCCAGTTCGGTGCAGGTCGCGATGTCCAGACCGAGCCCGGCCGCCTCGGCCAATGCGGCGGCACCACCGTCGGTGACCACCGGACGCGCGCCGATATCGCGCAGCGGTTCGATCAACGAGCGACCCGAGACACCCCATCCGGCCACCAGAACGTCACGGCCACGCAGGAATTCGAGCATAGGCCCCGGTGTTCGCAGGGCCCGCGGAGAATGTTCGACCATCGCTACTTCACCCGACCGCTGAGAGATATTCGCTGTAGAACAGGCCGAGTCCGACCGCCGACGCCATCGCCGCCAACAACCAGAACCGAATGATCACCGTAGTCTCGGCCCACTTGCTGAGTTCGAAGTGATGATGGAACGGCGCCATCTTGAATAGCCGATTGCGGGTTGTGCGGTACACCGCGACCTGCAGCACCACCGAGGCGGTTTCCGCGACGAACAGCGCACCGATCACGACCATCAGCAGTTCGGTGCGGGTCGTGATGGACAGGCCGGCGAGCATGCCGCCCAGGGCCAGCGAACCGGTATCGCCCATGAAGATCTTGGCGGGCGCGGCATTCCACCACAGGAAGCCGACACACGCGGCGGCGGCCGAGGCGCAGACCAGTGCCAGGTCCAGCGGATCGCGCACGTTGTAGCAGCCCGCCTCCGGGATCGTCGCGCAGGCATTGCGGTACTGCCAGAACGTGATGATCACGTAGGCGCCGAGCACGAGGCTCATCGAACCCGCGGCCAAGCCGTCCAGGCCGTCGGTCAGGTTCACCGCATTCGACCAGGCCACGACCAGCAGACAGACCCAGCACAGGAAGATGATCACGCCCATCGACACCGTGGTGATATCGCGGACATAGGACAGATGCTTACTCGCCGGAGTCAACCCGTTGCCGCCGCGGAACTGCAAGGCGAGAATGCCGAACAGGACTGCGGCGCTGATCTGACCGATGTACTTGCCCGCGGCCGACAAACCGAGATTGCGCTGCTTGCGCAGCTTGATGAAGTCGTCGAGGAAGCCGACCACACCGAGTGCGGTGGTCAGCCCGAGCACCAGAATGCCCGAGGCGGAGGGCCCGTCGGCGTCGTAGCCGATGCCGATCAGATGTGAGCCGAGGTAGCCGGCCCACATGCCGACCAGGATGGCCACACCACCCATGGTCGGGGTGCCGCGCTTGGCCTGATGGCTGGCCGGACCGTCGACCCGGATCTCCTGCCCGAAGCCCTGCCTGGCGAAGATGCGTATCAACAGCGGCGTCAGCAGGATGGAGACCGCGAGCGCGATCCCAGCCGCGAACAGAATCTGCCTCATCCAAGCGCCTCCGTGCTACCCCGACTAATTCCCGCACGTTCCGCGCTGGTCAAATGTTCGGCGACCGCCCACAGTCCGACCGCCTTGGACGCCTTGACCAGCACCACATCGCCCGGCTCGACCTCGTTGTCGAGCAGCGCGATGGCCGCGCCGATATCGGGCACGAGAATCGACTCCTCGCCCCACGAGCCTTCCATTACCGCGCCCTGGTGCATCGCGTGGGATGGCCTTCCGGTGCCGACCACGATCAACCGGGAGACATCCAGACGCACCGCGAGGCGGCCGATCCGGTCATGTTCGATGACGGATTCCTCGCCGAGTTCACCCATTTCGCCGAGTACGGCCCAGCTGCGGCGCGGAGTGTCGCCCGCACGCGACATGGTCACCAACGCCTTGAGCGCGGCGCGCACCGAATCCGGATTGGCGTTGTAGGAGTCGTTGACGACGGTGATGCCGTCGGAGGTGGTCCGCACATCCATGCGGCGGGCCGATGCGGCATGCGCGCCACCGAGTGCCTGCGCGATGGTGTCGAGGTCCGCACCGCATTCGAGTGCGACGGCGGCGGCGGACAGCGCATTGCCGACCTGGTGTTCGCCGTGCACGGCGAGCCGCACCGGGATGCTGCCTTTACTTGTATGCAGCGTGAAGCCCGCGCGTGCCTCGGCATCGAGATGCACATCGGTGGCGCGGATTTCGGCATTGCCCGCCTGACCGACCGTCACCACACGCGCCTGCGTGCGTGCGGCCATCGCGGCCACCTGCGGATCGTCGGCATTGAGTACGGCCAAGCCCGTCGACGGCAGTGCCTCGACGAGTTCACCCTTGGTCTGCGCGATCGCCTCGCGACTGCCGAACTCACCGAGATGGGCGGTACCGACATTGAGCACGACACCGATTTTCGGCGGCGCGACCTGTGCGAGCGCGGCTATATGGCCGGGACCGCGCGCAGACAGTTCCAGTACCAGGAAGCGGGTGTCGGCGTCGGCGCGCAGTGCGGTCCACGGATGGCCGAGTTCGTTGTTGAACGATCCGGGCGGTGCGACGACCGGACCAAGCGGCGTGAGCACGGCCGCGAGCAGATCCTTGGTCGAGGTCTTGCCCGAGGAGCCGGTCACCCCGATCACGGTGAGTCCGCCTGCCGCAGTGTTGGATTTGCCGCGCTCGTGGGGCCCTGCGTGGGCCCGCCCGTCGCCCACCGCCACCCTCAACGGACGGCCTCCGGCCGACTGCACCTGTCCATCCGCTACCGCCTCCGGGCCCGTCGCTCCCGCGGCGGAAAGACGTTCGACACTCACCCGGGCGAGCGTAGCGAGCGCGACCAGTACCGCGGCTCCCGACCCGTCCGAATCACCGGCCAGCGCAACGGATTTCGCGGGCACGGTCCCCGGACTGGGCGCCACCACGATCGCGGGCACACCGACCGGGCGGGCAGCGAGCACCGCGACCGCACCGGCGTCGACGGCGGCCTTTGCATAGTCGTGTCCGTCGGCCTGCTCGCCGGGCAGGGCCAGGAAAAGATCCCCGGAACCGATTCGGCGCGAATCGAATTCGACCGAGCCCGTTACCGTCACCTCCGGGTCTGGGGCGTCGTGCAGCGTGCCGCCGACGACCTCCGCGATCTCCCGCAGTGTCATCTCGATCATGAAACCGTCAAGTCCTCCGCGTCCGACCCCTGCGGACTCTGCTCAGTATTGGATCGGCCGCGCTCGCGGGGCCCTGCGTGGTCACGCTTCGCTACCGCCTCCGGGCCCGTCGCTCCCGCGGCGGTGTTGTCGTCCTGCGGGCCCCGCCCCCGTCGCTCCAACGCCGCCGCGAGCACCTCGCGGTCGTCGAACGGATGCTTCACACCGTGGATCTCCTGCCCTGCCTCATGTCCCTTACCTGCCACCAGCACCACGTCACCGGGACGGGCCCAGTCGACGGCGGCGGCGATGGCCGCGGCCCGGTCCCCGATTTCGCGTACTTCACCGCGTTCGACCTCCGGGACCGCCAGCGCGCCTCGGCGCAGTGCAGCGCGGATCACTGCCGGATCCTCGCTGCGCGGATTGTCGTCGGTGATGATCAGCAGATCGGCGCCGCGCGCACCGGCCGCACCCATCAGCGGGCGTTTACCCGCGTCCCGGTCCCCGCCCGCGCCGACGACCACGGCCAGCCGACCACCGGTATCGCCGGCAATATCGGATTCGCGGCGCTCGCGGCGCCCTCCGTGGCCAGGCTCCGCTACCTCCTCCGGGCGCGTCGCTCCCGCCGCCAGATGACCGCGCAGCGTCGCGATCACCGACTCCACCGCCGCGGGCTTGTGCGCATAGTCGACGATCGCAAGGAAGTCTTGTCCGCGTTCGACCCGCTGCATCCGGCCCGGCACGTCGACGGTGGCCAGGGCGGGCGCGGCGACGGTGGGCTCCACTCCGGCGGCGGTGCACACCGCGACCGCGAGCAGTCCGTTGGCGACGTTGTAGCGGCCCGGAAGCCGCAGGCGCACATCGACATTCGCCCCCGGTCCGGCAGCGGTGAATTCCTGCTCACCGCCGTGCGCGGATACCTCGCCAGTGAGCTGCCACGTGCCGGAACCGGTGGTGGATACGGTGATCGGATCCGTGAGATCAACGGCGAGGCGCCGTCCCCATGCATCATCGACGCAGATGACCGAGGTGCGTGCGGCGACCGGCGACTCCGGTTCGAAAAGCCTGCGCTTGGCGGCGAAGTAATCCTCGAAGTCGGCGTGGAAGTCCAGGTGGTCCTGGGAGAGATTGGTGAACGCGCCCACCGCGAAGCGCACACCGTCCACCCGGCCCAGCGCCAGCGCGTGGCTGGAAACCTCCATCACGACCGCATCCACACCCTGCTCGACCATCAGTGCGAACATGGCGTGCAGCTGCGGCGCCTCGGGCGTGGTCAATGCGCTCGGCACCCGACGACCGCCGATCCTGGTCTCGATGGTGCCGATCAGCGCCGTGGACATACCGCCCGCGGCCAGCCCGGCCTCCACCAGATACGCAGTGGTCGTCTTGCCCGAGGTGCCGGTAATGCCGACGATGCGCAGCCGCTCTGACGGATTGCCGTAGAGCGCGCCCGAAAGCTCGCCGAGCACCGACCTGGGCTGCTCACGCACCAGCACAGGAACACCGAGCTCACCGGCCAGTTCGGCGCCTGCGGGGTCGGTGAAGACCGCGACCGCGCCCCGTTCGACGGCATCGCGCGCGAAACGGGCGCCGTGCGCCTGCGCGCCCGGCAGTGCGGCGAACAGATCACCCGGCTGCACCGCATGCGAGCGCTGCTCGATGCCGGTGACCTGGATCTGCGCGAGGTCGGCTCGCGAGGAGCCGGCTCCGGTCATGGCCAGTACGGTGGACAACGACGTCGACCGCGAATGGGTCGGCCGGAGCACGTGCTGGCTGGACTGCGCGGGCACAGGACTCCTCTCGAAAATCGGCACGGACGGGACGGGGTGGATCTATAGGAAAGGCGGGAACGTCGAGTCAGGTTACCGACGTCGGCTCACGGCCAGGCAACGCGGCTCCAATCTTATGAAGCCTGCAGAACGAACCGTCGCGATGGCTCGGGTGAAGGGGGGATCCGGTCGCGCTGCAGCGCCCAGGAGGCGATGTTGTGGAACAGTGGCGCCACCGACCCGCCACCGCTGCCGTCGGAGCTGCGGATCGGCGCATCGAGCATCAGGCCGATGACGTAGCGCGGGTTGTCCGCGGGGGCCATACCGGCGAAGGTGATGTAGTACGACGAGGTCGAATAGCAGCGGCAGCTCGGGTCGACCTTCTGCGCGGTGCCGGTCTTGCCCGCCACCTGATAGCCATCGATCGCCGCGGACGCACCGGTGCCCATCTGCACGCCCATCGGATCGCGCTGCACGACAGCCTGGAACATGGTGCGCACCGTGGCCGCGGTCTGTTCGCTCACCACGCGCACGCCGTCGGGCTGTGGCTCATCGGTGCGGGTGCCGTCCGGTGCGGTCTCGGACTTGACGATGCGCGGCGGAATCCGCACGCCGCCATTGGCAATGGCCTGGTACATCCCGGTCATCTGCAGGGTGGTCATCGAAAGGCCCTGTCCGATGGGCAGGTTCGCGAAGGTTCCGCCGGACCACTGGTCGCGGGCGGGCACCTGGCCCGGGCTCTCGCCCGGCAGTCCGACACCGGCGCGCTGGCCGAGGCCGAAGCGGTTGACCATATCCGCGAACCGGTCCTCGCCGACCCGCTGCGCCAGCATCAGCGTGCCGACATTGGAGGACTTACCGAAGATGCCGGTGGTGGTGTACGGCAAAGTGGCGTGCTCCCAGGCGTCGTGCACGGTGACGCCCGACATCCGGATCTCGCCGGGCACCTGCAGCACCTCGTCGGGATTGGTCAAGCCGTATTCGATGGCCGCGGCCGCGGTCACGATCTTGTTGACCGAACCGGGTTCGAAGGGATCCTGCACCGAGGGGTTCTGCATCTCGGCGTTGCCCCAATGCTGCGGTCCCAGCGCCGGGTTGAAGGTGTTGTCATTCGACATCGCCAGCACCTGGCCGGTTTTCGCATCCAGCACGACAGCCGAGGCCGCGTTCGCGCCGGACATCTCCTTGGCCTGCTGCACCTGCTGCTGCACGTAGTACTGCAGATCCGAGTCCAGGGTCAGTTGGACCGAGTAGCCGTTCACCGCCGGCTGCTTATCGCGCCAGCTGCCCGGAATGACCGCACCGTCGGAGCCGCGGTCGTAGGTCTGCGAGCCGTCGGTACCCGCCAGGAACGAGTCCAGCGACGATTCCAGCCCCATCTGGCCGTGTCCGTCCCAGCCGGTGGTGCCGAGCACATTGGCCGCCAGCGAGCCTCCCGGATAGTCGCGCACATCCTGGCGCTCGGCGCCGACCTCGGGAAATTGCACCTTGATATCGGAGGCGATGCGCGGATCGACATTGCG
The DNA here is from genome assembly GCF_035920345.1 of Nocardia vinacea. Classification (NCBI taxonomy): domain Bacteria; kingdom Bacillati; phylum Actinomycetota; class Actinomycetes; order Mycobacteriales; family Nocardiaceae; genus Nocardia; species Nocardia vinacea. The sequence continues at coordinate 9,776,873 of NZ_CP109149.1, read as the reverse complement.
GGCGAGATAGACGAACGCTGTATCGCTCTTCAGCTTGTCCAGCAGCGCCGATTCGGCGGGCGCGTCCTTGCCGATCCTGTCGTGGATGGTCTTGGCGATCGCTTTGAGCCGCTCATCGGGATCCGGAGCCTTGGCCGACTTCTCCTTCGCATCGGCGAGTTGTTTGCGCACGGCCACCGGCTGGAAGGTCAGCGCCTGCGCGCTCAGTGTGATCGCGAGGGACTTCCCGTTGCGATCGATGATCGGCCCACGGGTGGCGTACTCGGGCTCGCGGGTGGTGCGCTGGCTGGCCGCCTGCGCGGACAGGCTGGGCGCGGAAATGCTCTGCACCCAGAGCAATTGCAGCGCGACGACCGCCAGTGCGACCAGCATGATCACCCGGCCGACGCCGAGACGCAGCCGCAGCGGACGATCCGGGGAGGCCGTCCGTGGTCTCGATGCGGTTGCCGTCCTCGATGTGCCGGAGGCTCTGGCGGAACCCGCCTCGGATGCCGACGGCCCGCGGCGCTGACGCGACGCGGGCCTGGTCTGCCGCATGCTCATCGGGCGCCCTCGTCAGGGGCGGGCGCGGGTTGGGGCGTTTCTGGCTGCGGCGCTAGAGCTTGCGCCGGTACGGGCTGCGGAGTTTCCGGTTGCGGTGTCTCCACCGGAGCCTGCGCGCCCGGACTCGGCGTCGGGCTCGCCGGTGTCGGGCTGGGTGTCGGACTCGCCTGTCCCGCAACGGCATTCGCGGGCTGACCGGTATTCGGCTGGGTGGGCGGCGCGGTCGGCGTGGTCGTCACCGGAACCAATCGTTCACCGCGGGCCTGGGCATTGCCCGTCGGCGGGGCGGTGGGCGTGGCAGGCGAACTGTTCAGCGGCGGGACCGGTGCGCCCTGCGCGGGCGTCGGCTTTCCGATCACCGTCACCCCGCCATCCGGTCCGATCACCAGCCGGGCCGGATCCTTGGCCGGGATCATCCCGAGTTCGCGAGCCCTGGCGGCGAGTTCGGGCGCGGAATCGGCGGCCTCGACCTCGCGCTGCAGCGCCGCGCGTTCGTCGGCCAGCTTGCGATTGGTCGCCCTGGCATCGCCGAGCTGATAGCTGTCCTCCGCCGAACGGGTGGTGAGCAACAGCGTGAGCGCGAGACCGCAGCCGAGCAGCGCGATGATGGCCGCCACGAACGGAATTCGCGCAGCCATCGCCGACGCGCGCTGTTTCGGCAGATCGTGCTGGTCCCCCGACTGCTCGGCCCGCATCCGACGCTTGGCATAGGCCCGTTGTGCGGCACCCGATTTCACCCGCTCGGCGGCCTGAACCCGGCGGGCGATCCGGCCCGGCGCCTCGACGGTACGCGTGCGCACACTCATGTTGTCCCCTCCTGGATTCTCTCCACCGCGCGCATCCGCACGGGTGCCGCCCTCGGGTTCTCTTCGATCTCTTGTTCGGTCGCCTTCTCGGCGCCCCGGGTCAGCAACTTGAATTCCGGTCCCATACCGGGCAATTCGACCGGCAGGTCGACCGGCGTCCGCGATGTCGTGCGCGGCGCCAACTCCTGTTTGACCACCCGATCCTCGAGCGACTGATACGACATGATCACGATCCGGCCGCCGACCCGCAGCGAGTCCAGCGCGGCCGGCAGGGCGGCACGCAGCGAGTCGAGCTCGCCGTTCACCTCCACCCGCAGCGCCTGGAAGGTCCGCTTGGCCGGATGACCGCCCGTCCGCCTGGCGGCGGCCGGAATTGTGGCATAAAGCAATTCGACCAATTCGGCACTCGTGCGAAACGGCTTCTGCTGCCGACGGCGCAGCACCGCGGACGCGATCTTGCCCGCGAAGCGTTCCTCGCCATAGGTTTTCAGCACGCGCGCCAGATCACCGTGGCTGTAGGTGTTGAGCACATCGGCCGCGGTGATGCCGGTGGTCGGATCCATCCGCATATCCAGTGGCGCGTCGACGGAGTAGGCGAAGCCGCGCTCGGCCTCGTCGAGTTGCATCGAGGACACGCCGAGATCCATCAGGATGGCGCTCACCGAACCGGTGGTCGGCAATCCGGCCTGCTTCAGCGCGGCCGCGATTCCGTCATATCGGATGTGTACCAAGGTGATTCGGTCCGCGAACGGCGCCAATCGCGCACCGGCCAATGCCAGCGCATGGGTATCGCGATCGAGTCCGACGAGATGGATATTCGGGTAGGTCCGTAGGAAGTGTTCGGCATGTCCGCCCAAACCCAATGTGGCGTCGACATATACCGCGCCGGGTTCGGCGAGTGCCGGACCGAGGAGCGCGTCCGCCCGCTGGAGCAGAACCGGAACATGGCGAGGACCGTCCTGTTCACGGTTCACCTCGACCTCCCGGAATCCTGCCTCGCGTCGTCGCGCATCGAGCCGTGTCAGTGGGATCACTCGCTGCGGGGTCGCCTTGCTACACAGCTACTTTCGAAAATACGAATGCCGCGGGGTCTCTGACCGGAGCCTCGGCACCTGGCGTCGGGGAAGTACGTCAGGGTCCGCGCGTCCGGGCAGAGGCCGCGTGGCACTCGTTCGCTCAGGGCTAGAAGATTCCGCCCAGCGACTCGTCTCTCGCTTGCGCGTAGTCCTCCTCGTGCTCGGCGAGGTAGGACTCCCACGCCTGCTTATCCCATATCTCGAGGAAGTCGACCGATCCGATCACCACGCAATCCCGCGAAAGGTTCGCGTAGCGACGATGATCGGCCGACAACACGATCCGGCCCTGGGCGTCCGGACGCTGTTCATCCGTACCGGCCGCGAGTGCCCGGACGAACGCGCGCGCCTGCGGATTGCTTCGAGATGCCGCCGCGGCTCGCCGTGCGAGAGCGGTGAACTCTTCCTTGGGATATACGGCAAGGCTGTGGTCCTGACCCTTCGTGACCATCAACCCTCCCGCCAGATCGTCTCGAAACTTCGCAGGCAACGTCAGTCGCCCCTTGTCATCCAACCGAGGTGTATAGGTACCGAGAAACAACTCGCTACCTCCCGGATCAACCCCGTGGTACGGGGAGCACGATCACCTCGGATGTATGCCCTTCCTCTTGTGCGCGCTCCACATTACCCCACTTTCCCCCACTTTCAATCGAAACTCGGGGTGATCTGGCTCCCCGCATTGTCGATTACGCAGGTCATCCCAGCTATCACGGTGGTGGAGAACTTTTTCCGTGTTCTGGCGACACGCGCCGGACCGCCGGACAAGCCCCCGACAACTGCCAGCAAACGCCCTGGTACCCCAGGCCCTACGCCACAGACGAGGCCCATGCAGGGGTGGTGGTGGGAGGTGGTGGGGAAGATCGTGGGGCGTTGTGGAGAACCGCGCGCGGCGAGCATTCAGCAGCCGGGTGGTTCACGCATGAGAACGCGCCGCCGCACCGGTTCGGTGCGGCGGCGCGTTCGATATGTCGATGTCGGCTACGGGCGCGCTACTCCTGATCGAAGCGGCGGCGGAACCGATCCTCCATGCGTTCGGAGAAACCACCGGACTTGCGCTGTCGCCCACGTCCGCCCGATCCGCCACTCGCGCCACCGGATTGGGCATTGCCCGACCGGTCGCCCTTGGCGATGCCCTTGGAACTGCCGAGCAGCAACAGCACGCCTGCGGCGAACATCACGATGAATCCGATCAGGCTGATGATCGGAAAGTCGCCGAGCTTCACCGGAGCGGCTATGCCGGCGACAAGTAGAAACAAACCGAGGACGAACAGGGCCGCGGCCTGGAGTCTGCGACGACTCGAGGTCGAGCGAAGGCGTCCGCCGCGGACGGACGACGCGAACTTCGGATCCTCAGCATAGAGCGCGCTCTCGATCTGTTCGAGCATGCGCTGCTCGTGCTCGGAGAGTGGCACGGTACCTCCCCCGGCACTAGGACGTGGCTGTCGCCTCCGGGTCGGCGACAGATAGCCAAGGTCGGCTATCTGCCACCAATGATACGAGTTCGATCAGTGCCGTACCACCTACTCGCCGATAACTAAGCGGTCATACCGCCGGACCAGCCCGGCGCGGGGCGCAATCGAGCCCCGGCATTCAGCAGATCTTCCACATCGTGGAGGAATGCGCCCACCCGCGAATAGAACTCGTCGGCCTGCTCATCATCCACATCGCGATCCAGCCCCGCCTCCAGCGCCGCCCTGATCTCCGAACGAGCGCTGAAGTAGTCGGCCCACATGACGAATTCGGGCGCGGCGCGCTGCAGCAGCACCCAGGCATTGCGCGAGCGCGCCCGCGGCGCTGCGTCCGCACCGGTGAACGCGAGCACGGCACCGGCACCGCGCAGCGCGGCGAGATACGCGGTCCGAAAACGCTCGCGCGGGTCGCGTTCCCCCGCCGCCTGCATCAGCAAGCCGTCCGCCCGCTGCAGCAGCGTGCCCGCCTTGCCGGGTTGCCCCGGGTGTTCGATCCGACCAGACATCAGCCGTCCCTCCGAGTCGCGTACCTGGCCTATCCTGGGCGCGAATGCCGAGTTCCCAGCACCGCGGGGATCGAACAGGTATTCGAACGTTTGAATTGAGATTGAATATAGGGACACCCACCGACAACTTTCCGCGGACCGACGAGAGCCATGACAGCCGTCAAGCCCAAACACACCCCCGCCAACGCCCCTGTCGTCATCGACCTCTCCGTCGCGGCGCTGCGCTCTCGGCTGCACGACGCGCTTGCGGTGTACGTCGCGGCGATGGAATATCCGCACGGCACCGAACACCATCGCGCACCGATGTGGACCGAGCACACCACCCGCGTCGGCTGGCAGGGCGCCGCCGCCGTCATCCCGGATGACTCCGGGCAGATCGACCTGCGGACCGCGCCGATGGTGGCCATCGCCTACGGCTATCGCGGCGCCGCCCACCAGTGGTGGCATCAGCAGGTGCACAGCGGGATGCGGCGCTCGGGTTGGCCGGAACATTCTGCGCGCGAACTGCTTTCGGACTATTTCGAACTGACCGAGCTGCACGTGCATCCGGCGGCGCAGGGGCGCGGCATCGGCGGCGAACTGCTGACGCGGCTGCTGGCGAATCGCACCGAGAGCGCGGTGCTGCTGTCCACGCCGGAAGTGCACGGCGAGGCCAACCGCGCCTGGAAACTGTATCGGCGACTCGGATTCACCGATGTGATCCGGAATTTCGTCTTCGCCGGGGATACCAGGCCGTTCGCCATCCTGGGACGGCGGCTGCCTCTGTGACCGTTGTGGTCGTCGGGTCGGGCCATAACGCGCTCGTCGCGGCTTGCTATCTGGCGCGGGCCGGGGAGCGGGTGGAGGTGCTCGAGCGCGACGAGGTGCTCGGCGGCGCAGTGTCGACGGTCGAACGCTTTCCCGGTCATCTGGTCGATCGCGGATCTTCGGCGCACATCATGGTGCGCCATACCGGGATCATCGAGGAACTGGAGCTGTCGCGTTTCGGGCTGCGTTATATCGATTGCGATCCCTGGGGTTTCACGCCCGCGGGGCCGGATGGCGGTGCGCCGATCGTTTTCCATCGCGATGTCGATCGGACCTGCGCCGGAATCGCGGAGGTCTGCGGTGCGCGGGATGCGACGGCGTATCGGCGCTTCGTCGAGGTCTGGGGGCCGCGGTCGGCGCGGGTGATGCGCGCGTTCGGCAGTGCGCCGACGCCGGGTCGGCTGCTGCGTTCGTTCTGGGGGCTGGACGCGCGCGATGGCGGGAGTGCGTTGTCGCGGGAGTTCCTGCAGACCGGCGACGCCCTGCTGGACAGCTACTTCGACGATGAGCGGCTCAAGGCGTCGCTGGCCTGGTTCGGTGCGCAGTCCGGGCCGCCGATGTCGGAACCGGGGACCGCGCCGATGGTCGGATTCGCCGCGCTGATGCATACGCTGCCGCCGGGACGGGCGGTGGGAGGAAGTGGGGCACTGACAACGGCGCTGGTCGCGCGGCTGCGCGCCGACGGCGGTGTGGTGTCGGCGGGCGATGCGGTCACCGAGCTGCGCCAGGTCGGTGCGGGCTGGCAGGTGCGCACGGCGTCGGGACGAAGTCTGCACGCGGACACCGTGATCGCGGGCACCCATGTGCTGACGACGCTGGATCTGCTGCGGGACGGCGGATTCGACGGTGTGGTGCTCGACGACTGGCAGCGGCGGATCCGGGTCGGGCCCGGTATCGGCATGGTGGTGCGGCTCGCGACGTCTGCGCTGCCGCAGTATCCCGGTAGTTCGACCGCCGAATCCGCCAATGGTCTGCAGTTTCTCGTCTCCGATCGGCGGCAGCTGCGCCGGGCGCACGGTGCGGCACTGGCCGGCGACCTGCCGCCGCGTCCGGTGGTGCTGGCCATGAGTTTCAGTGCGCTGGATCCGAGCATCGCCCCGGCCGGTGAGCATCAGCTCTCGCTGTGGGCGCAGTGGCATCCGTACGAGCTGGCCGACGGGAGCGACTGGGCCGCGCACGCGGAGTCGGAGGCCGATCGGATCATCGCCGAAGTCGACTCCTACGCACCGGGTTTCGAGGCGAGTGTGCTGCGGCGGTACGTGCAGACCCCGGTCGATCTGGAGCGCGAGCTCGGGTTGCGCGGCGGAAATGTGATGCATGTGGAGATGTCACTGGATCAGATGATGCTGTGGCGGCCGCTGCCCGAGCTGTCCGGGCAGCGAGTGCCCGGCGCGCCCGGGTTGTATCTCACCGGGGCGTCGACGCATCCGGGTGGCGGGGTGTCCGGAGCGAGCGGGCGCAGCGCGGCGCAGTTGGTGCTGCGCGATCGACGGCGCAACCGGTTTCCCCTGCTGCGCAGACGATGAGGGAGCCCACCGGGCCAGCCGTGCCGGAGCCGGACGAGCGACCCGCATCAGGGACGGAAAGCCCTGGTCCGGAGACCACCCGGCGAGCCGAGCCCTCCCCCGCAACGGACTCCAACCTGCGCAGTCCAGCGAACCCAGAAACAACCGGACGAGCCGAGCCCTCCCCCGCAACGAACTCCAACCTGCGCAGTCCAGCGAACCCAGAAACAACCGGACGAGCCGAGCCCTCCCCCGCAACGAACTCCAACCTGCGCAGTCCAGCGAACCCAGAAACAACCGGACGAGCCGAGCCCTCCCCCGCAACGAACTCCAACCTGCGCAGTCCAGCGAGTCCGGTGACCGCCGGATGGGCGGAATCCTCCGGCGCGACTGATTTCGCGGTCCCCGGTGCTGACGGGAACCTGGCAAGTCGGCGTGGCACGGGTCGGTACCCGCGGTCGGCGGCGGCCTTTCGATGGACGCCGCAGTTGCTGGCGCCGGCGATACCGGCGGTGCTGCTCGTGCTCGTGCAGATCAGTTATCCGCTCGCCTCGGGGGTCGCTCGCGATCGGGTGACCGTGGCGGTCGTGCTGTTGTCGGCGGGGACGGCGCTGGTGCACGCGGTGGCGACGCGCGGCATCAGGTACGCCTTGGGATTCGTGGTGATTGTCTCCGGGCTCGGACTGGTTGCCGAAATCGTTGGTACCGCAACGGGTTTCCCATTCGGTTGTTATGCGTATGCCGACGGCAGATCGGGACCCGCGGTGGCGGGGGTGCCGTTGGTGGTCGCGCTGGCCTGGACCGGTGGGCTGTATCCGGTGTGGGTGGTCGCCGGGTTGTTGACTCGGCGGTGGGCAGGGCGAGTTGTTTTGACCGCGGTCGGGGCGGTGGGTTGGGATCTGTTCCTCGATCCGCAGATGGTGGCGGACGGGCAGTGGACTTGGTGTGCCGCCGGTCGGGGGCTGCCCGGAATCGATGAGATTCCGTACACCAACTATCTGGGGTGGTTCGCGGTGGCGCTGGTGATGGCCTTGCTGCTGACCGTCTTGGCTCGCGTCGCGGGCACGGCGAATGCGTTTGCGCCCGCGGCAGCGCGCCTGCTGTCGACAGCGCAGACACAGGCGGCAGCCCCCGAGGTGGCGGCTGGAACACCGGCGCTGGAGTTGGGAACGGCGGACTCGACCGGTCCGGAGCACAGATCCCGAGAGCCGGTATCCCCGATCTCGGCAGACGCGGTGGTCCCGGTGGCGGTGTTCATGTGGACCTGGCTCGGGTCGACGCTCGCGCACGCGGTGTTCCTCGATCTGCCGTATTCGGCCTGGTACGGGTGTGTCGGGCTGGGGGTGCTCGGGGTGCCGCTGCTGGTGCGGTCGGCCGCGGCCCGGCGGGGCTGAAGCGATGCGGACCAGCTGTCCGATACTTCGGTCGGCGTGCGATCCGCCCGTCGCGTGGCAATTCGGGGCGACCGCCTGGCACGATGTGTGCCGTGCAGCCGAGTCCTCTCACCGCGATGCCCGACACATCGGTTCTACCGCCACGTTCTCCCCGGCCCGGAGCACGGGTGGCCGCGGCAGTACTGCTGGCCGCGATGCTGGTGCCCATGCTCGCGGGCTGCCTGCGGGTGCAGGTGTCGATGGGTGTGTCGTCCAATGACCGGGTCTCCGGTCGGATCGTGGCCGCGGTGGTGCCCGCGGACGCCAATGACAAGGGCCCGCAGCTGAAGGCGCCCGATTCGCTGGCCGCGAAGGTGCGGGTCGAGCCGTACAGCCAGGACGGCTACGTGGGCAGCAAGGTGTTCTTCGAGGATCTGTCCTTCGGCGAGGTCGGCCAGCTCGGCGCGCTCTCCGATCAGACCCAGGGGATGTTCAACCTGTCGTTCCAGCGCACCGGCGACCTGGTCAGCCTCAATGGTCGGGTCGATCTGAAATCCGTTCCGCCGCACGGTTCGGATGTGCAGTTCACCGTGGCTTTCCCGGCCCGCGTCGCCAAGACCAACGGCAATCGCGAGGACGACTCGACCGTCTCCTGGAAACTGCCGCCCGGCGATGTCTCTACCGTGCGCGCCGAGGTCAGCTACGCGGATCCGAATACCCGCTCCTTCGCGGGCTGGGCAGGCATCGTCGGCGGTATCACCCTGGCCGTCGCCGCCATCATCGCCGCCATCGCCTATATGGACCGCAACCCGGCACCGCCCGGTGCACCGGAAACCAACTTCTCACCGAGCAATCTGTGGCGTTCGCTGACCCGCCGCTGACGCGAACCCTGCGCGCGGGCGCGGCGATCGCCGCGTGGACGGGTGCGGGTATCGCGCTGTTCGGTTGCGGGACCGCGTTATTCAACCGCGTGACGATGCGCAGGCTCTCGGCCGGACCGAATACGGTGATCGAGCCGGTGTCGGTGTGTATCCCGGCGCGCGATGAGGCACAGCGACTGCCCGAGCTGATCGATGATCTCCGTGGCCAGGTGGGTGTGCCGCGACTGCGGGTGCTGATTCTCGACGACGCTTCGTCGGACGGGACCGAAGCGGCCGCGCTCGACGCGATTGCGGGCGATTCGCGCTTCACGGTGTTCCGTTCCGAGGCCGAACCCGCACCCGGATGGACCGGGAAGGCCGCGGCCTGCGCGCGACTGGCCGAGTTGGCGGATGCCACGGTGCTGATCTTTCTCGATGCCGATGTGCGACTGGCACCGAACGCGATTGCCGCGGCGACCGCCGAATTGCGTCGCGGCCGAGCCGCATTGTTGTCACCGTGGCCGTACCAGGTGACCGAATCGCTGGCCGAGGCGCTGGTGCAGCCGCTGCTGTGCTGGTCGTGGGCGACGAGCCTGCCGATCGCGGCCGCCAATCGCAGCCTCCGGCCCTCGACAGCCGTGGCCTGCGGCCAGTTCTTGGTGTTCGACGCCACCGCCTACCACGCCATCGGCGGGCATGCCGTGGTCGCCGCGAGCCCGACCGAGGACCTGGATATCGCTCGCGCACTGCGCCGTTCGGGTCGCCGGACCGCGCTGGTCGCAGCAGGCCGAGCCGCGAGCACCCGAATGTACCGTGGCGCAGCCGAACTGGAGACCGGTTACAACCGCTGGCTGTGGTCCGCCTACGGCGGCACGACAATCGGCGGCGCGGCAGTAGGAGCTCTTGCGACACTGGCCTACTGGGCGCCCCCACTGGCCGCGATCGGCGGCCGAGGCTCCGTACGCACCGCCGGTCTCGTCGGCTACGGCGCCGCGGTCGCCAGCCGCCTGCTCGCGCGCTCACTGGAACGCGGCACCACAACCCGCACGGATGCCCTTGCGGCCCTCGCACATCCGATCTCCATCGACGCCTACCTCCGCCTCTGGACCCGCTCCCGCCGAGCCCACCGCACCAACACCTTGACCTGGAAAGCCCGCCCCCTCGAACCCACCCGCTGATCAAGATCACGTGGAATCGCTGGCGGCATCGCCCGAGAAGCCCCCGCCCTCAGGTCCACCTGATCTTGATCCGGCCATAGGACCGGACCGCAGGGCCTCGCTGTTCCAGCGGTCGGCGGCCTCGCTACCTCGACCCTGTGGGGACCAGGATCTGTTGACCTCGCTCCCGGAACCCGCCTCGGCCCCGGCTCACGTAAGGACGGCAGCTCAGCGCACCGAGGTGAGTCCGACCGTCGGGAGGAAGAAGCAGGACCTGGGGCCGGTGTCGATGGTTCCGAAGACTGCGGCGAGTACTGTGCCGGATCCGGTGTCGACCGGAACCGCGCGGACCCCGCCGACCGGGAATCCGGCGAAGAAGTCGTGGATGGCGCGTTCGGCCAGTGGCCTTAGCTCGGTCGGGATTTCGGCGGGCACCATCGTGCGGACCACATCGGAGATCGATCCCATGGCGGTTATGCCGCTGCGGCCATTGGCCAGGTTGACCCAGGCGACGTTCATGCCCGCGGCATTCGCGCTGTCCGGGCCGAGGCCGTAGGGGACGAAGGTGAACATGACTTGGCCCGCCTTGACGGCGGTCGGGTCGAGTCCCGGAATGGCCACCGTGGTTTTGGGCCACGGCCCCGCGACTGCGCCCGCAACCGCCGGAACCAGACCGAGGCTGCCGGTGTCGGAGCAGAAGGGCGCGACCGCCGGGTACAGGAACGGGTCGATGCCGAAGGTGCGCAGCGCCTCCACGACGGCTCGGTAACCGGCGAACAGATCACCGGGTGCGGCCTGGGCGGACGGTGCGGTCACCGCCGGAACGGCGGGTGCGGGCATCGGCGCCGGACCCGCGGCGGCGATGCCGGGGGCGGCGAGAGTCAGCGCGGCCGTACCGGTCGCGATGGCGGTTAGCGTGGTCAGACGGCGCAGCAGGGTCACGGCGGACTCCTCATCGTCGGGCACGAATCGAGGTCCGAGACTACTCCGGCAAACCTTCGCAACAGCGTCTATTCCGGCGGTCGACACGTTCGCGCCGCGCGTCCGATAATCCGCCGCGACGATCCGCGGGCAGGCAATTCGGACGAAAAGCACGCGGAAAACTTGGTCCGAAATGCCACGATCCACTGCACGACCGGGCCAATAGTGCCTGCTCACGACCATATCAACAAGGTCTGCGCTCACGCTGATTCGTACCCTTGTGCCGGACTTCGCCTGCTTCGCATGATATTTCGGCTAGACCCATTGACCGACCCGTGCTCGGCGTCGGACACACCATCCAGAGCGACCGAGAGACCTGGCTCGTCGACGTCGCAGCAACCCCCCGGTCACCGGGTGCGGGTGCTTCCGCCGGGAACGATGGAGGAACCGAAATATGAGCGCGTCCGTCGCATCCGATACTCCGGTATCGGATGTCCCGATACCGGGTGCCCACACACCCGCCGCTGCCGCAAGCACTAACGACGCGCCGGCGATCGCCAAGTCCTGGCATCCGTGGCGCTGGGTCGTCAGCGCCATCGCGCTCGTGCTGCTCGCGCAGTTCATCCACGGACTGGCCACCAATCCGGGCTGGGATTGGTCGACGTTCGCCAAGTACTTCACCGCGAAATCGGTGCTGTCGGCACTGAAGGTCACCTTGGAGCTGACCCTGTGGGGCACGGCACTGGGATTCCTGATCGGTACGGCATTGGCGATCGCCCGACTGTCGAATAATCCGGTGCTGCGGGTAATTTCGTGGGTCTATATCTGGGCGTTCCGCTCGATTCCGCTGATCGTGCAGCTGCTGTTCTGGTTCAACATCGCGTACCTGTACCACACGCTCTCGCTCGGAATCCCGTTCGGCCCTTCCTTTCTCACCTTCGAGGTGAACGGGGTGATCAGCGGTTTCACCGCGGCGGTCATCGGACTCGCATTGCATCAGGCGGCGTATGCGGCCGAGATCATCCGGGCCGGATACATTTCGGTCGATCCGGGACAGCTGGAAGCGGCTGCGGCACTCGGTATTCCACGGGTGCGCCAGTTCCGCACGGTCATCGTCCCGCAGGCCATGCGCTCGATTCTGCCGAATGCGACCAACGAGGTGATCAGCCTGTTCAAGGGCACCTCGATCGTCTCGGTCATGGCGATCGCGGAACTCTTCTACCAGGTCCAGGTGATCTACGGCCGCAACGGCCGGGTGGTGCCACTGCTCATGGTGGCCACCGTCTGGTACATCGTGCTGACCACGATTCTGTCGGTGGTGCAGTTCTATATCGAACGCCACTATGCCAAGGGCGCGCACCGCACGCCCCCACCGACACCGGTGCAGAAGGTGTGGCGCAGGCTGCGCGAAATCGCCGAAATCGGTTCCGCCGCACCACGCGGAGCGACCCGATGAGCGCGCCGGTGGCACTGCAGGCGGGCCGGGCTCCTGCGGTAGAGGTGCGCGGCGTGCGAAAGTCCTACGGCAGCACCGAGGTACTTGCCGGCATCGACCTGACCGTGCGCGCCGGTGAAGTGGTGACCGTGATCGGACCGTCCGGCTCCGGCAAGTCGACGCTGCTGCGGGTGGTCAACCACCTGGAGTCGCTGGATGCGGGTACCGTGCACATCGACGGCGAACTGATCGGATATCGGCTGCGTCGCAATAAGTTGCATGCGCTGTCGGACCGCGAAGTGCGCAAGCAGCGCTCGCATATCGGCTTCGTCTTCCAGCAGTTCAATCTCTTCCCGCATCTGACGGTGCTCGACAATGTCACGCTCGCACCGATTTCCGCGCAGGGGCGCCCGCGAGCGGAAATCGAGGCCGAGGCACGGGACTTACTCGAGCGGGTCGGTATCGGCGACCTGACCGGCGCCTATCCGCGGCGGCTGTCCGGCGGACAACAGCAGCGCGTGGCTATCGCGCGGGCGTTGGCGCTGCGACCGCCGGTGATCCTCTTCGACGAACCCACCTCCGCGCTGGATCCGGAGCTCGTCGGTGAAGTGCTCGATGTGATCCGCGATCTCGCCGACGGCGGGACCGCGCTGGTGATCGTCACCCACGAAATCGGTTTCGCCCGTGAGGTCGCCGACACCGTCGTATTCCTCGACGGCGGCGTGATCGTCGAACAAGGTCCGCCCGTTGCCGTACTCGACAACCCGCAACACCCGCGCACCCGCGCATTTCTGTCCCGAGTCCGCTGAGCGCGGTGCGCGCTCCCCGATGAACAGGTATTCGATGAAGCTCTCTGCCCTGGTCGGCCTGGCCGCCACGGTCGCCTTGCTGGCCACCGGCTGCGGCACCGATCCGGACGCGGAAAACTCCGCGCAGCCCGCCGGTTCGATCACCTTCGACCTCTCCCCCGGACAGTCCGGCCGAATCCACGCGCCCAAGGTCGATGCCATTGCCGCCGAACTACCGCAGGCCATCCGGGACCGCGGGACGCTGGTCGTCACCGGATCCGGTGGTGCTGCACCGCCATTGCGGTTCTACGCCACCGACGACAAGACCATCGTCGGTTCCGAGGTGGATTTCGCCTCGCTCATCGCCGATATCCTCGGACTGAAACTCGTTGCACAGGTGGCCGATTGGTCGCAGAACTTCGTGCGGGTCGATTCCGGCGAGGCCGATGTATTCATCTCCAACGTCACCGTGACCGAGGAGCGCAAGGAGAAGTACGACTTCGCCACCTACCGCAATGACACCGTCGCGCTGGAGATCCCCAAGCAGAGCAAGCTGGAGTACTCCGATCGTAAGAGCCTGGCGGGCAAGCGGATCGGCGTCGGCAGCGGCACCAATCAGGAGCAGCTGCTGGTCAAGTGGAACGAGCAGAATATCGCCGACGGCTTGGCCCCGATCGATATCGCCTACTTCCAGCAGGTCACCGACTACTACCTGGCGCTGGCCTCGCAGCGCCTCGACGGCTACATCGGCCCGAACCCGTCCGCGATCTACCACAGCACCACCGCGAACCAGACCAGGATCGTCGCGACCTTCTCCGGCGCCGGTGACGCATTGCAGGGCGAGATCGGTGTGCTCACCAAGAAGGACAGCGGGCTGATCGGCCCCATCAACAAGGCCATCAACAACGCCATCCAGACCGGCACCTACCAGCAGGTCATCGATCGCTGGGGGTTGAAGACCGAGACCGTGCCGAGTTCGCGGATCAATCCGCCCGGCTTACCGAAGAAGTCGTGATCGCATGAAGTTCCTGCTGTTCACCCTCGTCTCCCGGGTACCGGATCCGAATACCGGTCGGCTACCCGAGACCAAGGAGCGACTGCTCGATGTCGTCGCCCAGGCCCGCACCGCCGAGGAACTCGGCTACGACGGGTTCGCCGTCGGCGAGCGGCACGAGGATCCGTTCCTCTCGGCCGCACCGCCGGTGATCCTGTCCCATATCGCCGCGGTCACCTCACGGATCAGTCTGTTCACCGCCGTCACCACGCTGAGTCTGTTGGATCCGGTGCGCGCATTCGAGGACTATTCGACGCTGGACAATCTCTCCGGCGGCCGTCTCGAACTGATCATCGGCAAGGGCAACGGTGCGGCCCAGGCGAAGCTGTACCACGTCACCACCGAGGACCAGTGGGACCGCAATCGCGAAGGCTACGAACTGTTCCGGGCGCTGTGGGACAGCGACACCGTGACCTGGTCCGGCCGATTCCGTCCGGAACTGGTCGAGGCCAAGGCGCTGCCGCGGCCCTGGCAGCCGCGCGTCCGCATCTGGCACGGCAGCGCGACCAGCCGCGATTCGGTGGAACTCGCCGCGCGCCACGGTGATCCGCTGTTCTCGGCGAATGTCACCAATCCGATCGAACCGTATGCCGAACTGGTGCGCCACTATCGGGAGCGCTGGGAGCACTACGGGCACGATCCGGCCGACGCCTTGGTCGGCGCGGGCCCCGCGGGATTTCATGTGGCGCGCACGTCACAGGAGGCCCTCGATGTGTATCGCCCGATCTTCGAGGCTCGACTGACATTGGCGCGCAAACTCGGGCTGCCGATCGTCTTCGAGACGCTCGACGATTTCGTCGCACGCAGTTCGGCGCTGGTCGGCAGCCCGGAGCAGGTGATCGACAAGGTGGGGCGCCAGCACGAGGCCTTCGGGCACGAGGTGATCCACTTGTCCGCCGAACGCGACGGCCGCACCGAATCGCAACATCGCACCGGCCTCGAACTCTTCCAGGCCGAGGTCGCGCCCGAGCTGCGCCGACGCATTCCGAGCCGACCACTGGCCACCGCACCGAACGGCCGCAACACCGCGCGTCCCACCGACTACGACATCGATTCCCGCGGCGAACTCGTCCGCACCGAAACATCTGGAGTACCACAGTGATCCGTTCCCGCTACCGAATCGCGGCCGTGGCCGCCGCCGTCACCGCGGCCGCGAGTCTCGCCGCCTGCGGCACTGATTCGGCCACCGGCGGCGGCGACGCGGGCCCGCCGCAGCCGGGCGGCACCCTGCGCTATGGCCTTTCGCAGGCGCCGACCTGCTCGGATCCGGCGCAGTCCGGCACCAATCAGACGCTGTATGTGACGCGCCAGGTCGTGGATTCGCTGACCGATCAGGATCCGAAGACCGGTGAGATCAAGCCGTGGCTGGCCAAGAGCTGGGAGATCTCCTCCGACGCCAAGGTGTTCACCTTCCATCTCGCCGACGGCGTCACCTTCAGCGATGGCACCTCGCTCACTGCGGATTCGGTGCGCAACACCTTCGATTCGGTGATCAAACTGGGTGCGGTCAAGACACCGCTCGGCTCCAGCTATCTCACCAACTACGTCGGCACCACCGCGGTCGACAAGCTGACCGCGCGGGTCGAATTCAGCAAACCCAATGCCCAGTTCCTGCAAGCGTCCTCGACCGCGCAGCTCGGCATTCAGGGCGATGCCACGACGGCCGAACCCGCCGATCAGCGCTGCCTTGGCGACAATGTCGGCAGCGGACCGTTCACCTATGCGGCTTGGCGCCAGGATGCCTCGGCGACCCTGGCCAAACGCGCCGGATACCGCTGGGGTTCGGCGGTCTTCGCCCATCAGGGCGAGGCCTATCTGGACAAGATCGAGTTCACGGTCGTGCCCGAATCCGGTGTTCGCACCGGCAGTCTCATCTCCGCCCAGCTCGACGCCGTCAGCGATGCGCTGCCGCAGGACGCACCGCAGATCGAGGCCGCGGGCGGGCGGGTGCTGAGCACCGCGAATCCCGGTGTGCCGTTCGGCTTCCAGACCAATGTCACCCGCGGGCCGCTGCGCGATGCCGCGGTGCGCCAGGCGCTGCTGCCCGCGATCGACCGGAAACAGCTGGTGGACACCGTACTCGGCCCGCAGTTCAAACCCGCTACCAGCACCTTGGCCAGCAGTACGCCCGGCTACCAGGATCTTTCGGCCCGGCTGAGCTACGACCCGGCCAAGGCGCGCAGCATTCTGGACCAGGCGGGCTGGACGCCAGGTGGTGACGGTATCCGCGCGAAGAATGGCGAGCGCCTGTCCTTCTCGGTGCTCTTCAGTCAGGCGTTCGCCGGCAATCAGGCCATCCTGGAGCTGGTGCAGCAGCAGCTGCGTCAGGTGGGTGTCGAGCTGAAGCTGGATCTGGTTTCGGGTCCGGAGAGCACAGCACGGCAGAACGTCAAAGATTTCGACACCACCTACTACAACACCACTCGTGCCGACGGTGACATTCTGCGCACTTCCTTCAGTGTCGAC
This sequence comes from Nocardia vinacea, assembly GCF_035920345.1. NCBI lineage: Bacteria > Bacillati > Actinomycetota > Actinomycetes > Mycobacteriales > Nocardiaceae > Nocardia > Nocardia vinacea. Next base: position 9,760,110 of record NZ_CP109149.1, on the reverse strand, counting down.
GGGCGCAATCTCAATGCCCGCGAACGCATCCCGGCACTGGACGATGTGCTCGATGGTCAGCTGAGCGCCTCGGATACCGCCGCGCGCACCGCACTGATCCGCACCGCGCAACAGGCAGTACTCGATGCGGGGCTATGGATTCCGACGGTCGAACTGTCACAGGCCATCGGTGCGGCACAGGGCGTGCAGGATCTGAAGTTCGAGGCCTCCGCCCGGCTGCAGTTCTTCGATACCTGGTTGAGCGGACGGTAGTCATGGCTCGGTATGTGGTTGTGCGGGTCCTGCAGGCGATATGGGTGCTGTGGGCGGCCTTCACCATTTCGTTCGTGGTGCTTTACCTGTTGCCCGCCGACCCGGTCTCCATCGCGGCCGACGGTGCGGGTGCGGGCACCCCGATCGACAAGGCCGCGATCGCCGAGTTGCAGACGCGCTACGGACTGGATCGTCCGCTCTGGGAACAGTATTGGACCGCACTGATTCACGCCCTGACCGGCGACCTCGGCCACTCCATCGCCACCGGCCAGCCGGTCACCAGTGCGCTGGGTGACGCACTGCCCAATACGCTCGGATTGGCCGGTCTGGCATTGCTCTTCGCGGTGCTAGGCGGGGTGAGCGTGGCCTTCGCGGCGACCTATGTGCGCCGCCCTTGGTTGCGTGACACGCTCAGCTCACTGCCCTCCCTCGGGGTTTCGGTACCGACATTCTGGACCGGACTGCTACTGCTGCAACTCTTCTCGTTCCACTGGCGGCTCGCCCCGGCCTTCGGCGGACACGGTTTCAAGGGCACGGTGCTGCCCGCGCTCACCCTCGCGATACCGATCGGAGCGGTGCTTGCCCAGGTGCTCGCCGCTGGGCTGGCCTCGACCTGGCGTCAGCCGTTCGTCGATGTGGCACTGGCCAAGGGAGGCTCGCGTGGGTGGGTGCTGCGCAAACATGTGCTGCGTCCGGCCAGTGTGCCGACGTTCACCATTGCCGGGGTGCTGGTCGGCAATATGCTCGCCGGATCCGTGGTGGTGGAGACCGTTTTCGCCCGTCAGGGCGTGGGTCGGCTCACCCAGACCTCCGTACTGGCCCAGGATATTCCGGTGGTGCAGGGCATCGTGCTGCTCACCTCGACGGTCTTCGTCACCGTGAATCTGGCCGTTGACCTGCTGTATCCGCTGCTCGATCCGCGCATTGCCGGTCGATCCCGGCGTGCGACAACCGATTCCGAGACCGCCTCGATCGAGACCGCCGAGGAGGTGGTCGTCCGTGCCTGAGCCACTCGTTACCCGCACTGGCGTGGCGCGCGATAACGCCACGCCCTGCCCTCTCGTCAGCGGCTTCGTGCCGTGGCCTGACCTACGACAGCAGGTGACCGATCTTGGTTGATGTCGCCGATGAGTCGCGGCGGATCGCGCTACCCGGACTCCGCCGACCGGCCCTGCGATGGAAGTCGCTGCGCGGCAATGTCGTAGTGATCCTGTCCGGCGCCGTCGCGGTGCTGGCACTCGGCTGGGCGCTGTTCCCTTCGGTTTTCGCCAGTGGCGATCCGCTGACCGGTGTGCCCGCGCAGAAGTTCCAGGGCCCGAGTGCCCGACACTGGTTCGGCACCGACAATCTCGGGCGCGACCTGTACACCCGGATGGTGCACGGTACGGGACTCTCGCTCACCGCCACCCTGTCCGCAGTCGCCATCGCCCTGATCGCCGGATCGGTTCTCGGGCTGCTGTCGGGATCGCTCGGTGGCTTCGTCGACACCGTCATCATGCGGTTCGTCGACGTGCTGCTGTCGATTCCATCGCTGCTGCTGTCGCTCGCGCTGGTCACCGCGCTCGGCTTCGGCACCCGCAATGTGGCCATCGCGGTGGGTGTTTCGCTGATCGCCAACTTCGCGCGGGTCATGCGCTCGGAGGTGCTCCGGGTGCGACAGGCGCCGTATGTGGAGGCGGCGCATGCCGCCGGGGTCCGCTGGTACACGGTGCTTGCCCGGCATGTCCTGCCGAACTCCTACCAGCCGGTCCTTGCCCTGGCCGCAGTCGAATTCGGTATGGCGGTGCTATCGGTCTCGGCGCTGAGCTTCCTCGGCTACGGCGCGAAACCGCCCACCCCCGAATGGGGCTCATTGATATCGGAGGGACGCAATTTCCTCGCCACGGCTTGGTGGATGACCACCCTGCCCGGCCTGGTGATCATCGTCGTCGTCCTATCCGCCCAACGCCTCGGCCGCGCCGTAGGAAGGAGTCACAGCGCATGAGTGAGTGCATTACGTCCGCCGATCCGACGGACGCGCGCACGGACGGCACGCCGCACATCGGCGACGTCACAAACGGACCGGATGGGGCGGCATCGACACTGCTGCGCATCGACGGCCTGCACGTGCGCTACACCTCCGACAGCGGCGATGTCGCCGCACTCAGAGGCGTATCGCTCACCGTCGCACGCGGCGAGGTCGTCGCGCTGGTCGGCGAATCCGGTTCCGGCAAGTCGACTCTCGCGCAGTCGGTGATCGGCTTGCTCGGATCCAATGCCGAGATCACCCATGGGACCCTCACTTTCGACGGAGAGACGGTGGATACCGGATCCGAGCGGGCGCTGCGGCGGATTCGCGGTGCCCGGATCGGATTCGTACCGCAGGATCCGGGACTGTCGCTGAATCCGGTGCGGCGCGTGGGTGATCAGGTCGCCGAGGCGCTGCTCGTGCACGGACTTGCCGATCGCCGCGATGCGACCGCGCGGGCGATCGAATTGCTCGCCGATGCCGGACTGGATCTGCCGGAGTTGCGGGCGGCGCAATATCCGCACGAACTGTCCGGTGGCCAGCGCCAGCGGGTGCTGATCGCGGCGGCGCTCATCGCCGGACCGGAACTGGTGATCGCCGATGAGCCGACCAGTGCGCTCGACGCCACGGTGGCGCGGCGGGTGCTCGACAAACTCGCCGCGCAGACGGCGGCACGCGGTACGGCGGTGCTGCTGATCACCCACGATCTGGCGATCGCCGCCGAGCGGGCCGATCGGATCGTGGTACTGAGCGACGGGGAGATCGTCGAAACCGGGCCGACCGCGACGGTGCTCGCCGAACCGCGTCATCCGTACACGAAGCGACTGCTCGCCGCCTCCCCGAGTCTGGCCCCGTTCGACGGGTTCCGCACGCCACGGGTGAGCTCCGGTCCACCGCTGCTCACAGTGCGGGATGTGCACAAGCGGTTCCGCGCACCGGCCGGTGGTTCGGTCACCGCGGTGGCGGGTGTCGGATTCGAACTCGGTCGCGGCGAAACCCTGTCGCTGGTCGGCGAATCCGGCTCCGGCAAGTCCACTACCGCGCGAATCGCCTTGCGGCTCACTGAACCCGATAGCGGCGCGATCACGTTCGACGGGCAAGACCTCACCGCGGTGAAGGGTGGACGGCTGCGCGACCTGCGCCAGCGCTTCCAGGTGGTCTACCAAAATCCCTACGGCTCACTGGATCCGCGCTGGCGGGTCGGTTCGATCATCGAGGAACCGCTGCGGGCCTATGCCGTCGGCGATCGCAAGGCCAGGCAGGAACGAGTACGGGAACTGCTCGGCCAGGTCGCGCTGCCGGAGAACTTCGCCCAGCGCCGCCCAGCGGAACTGTCCGGCGGACAACGCCAACGCGTCGCCATCGCCCGCGCGCTCGCCCTGCACCCGGACTTGCTCGTACTCGACGAACCGGTCTCGGCACTGGATGCCTCCGTCCAGGCCCAGATCCTGGAACTGCTGGACCGTCTGCAAACCGAACTCGGCCTGAGCTACCTGTTCATCTCGCATGACCTCGCCGTGGTACGCCGCATCAGCGACCGCGTCGCGGTTATGCGCGACGGACGCATTGTCGAATCCGGTTCTACCGCCGAGATTTTCGACAACCCACAGCACGAGTACACCCGCGAATTGCTGTCGGCCATTCCCACACCGCACCTCACCGCACCGGGGGCGGCCTGATGACCGGCACCCGACTACGCCATCCCCATCGCAACCGCACACTCGAAGGAGTCAGAGCGTCATGACGACCAGCATCACCAGTCTTTTCGAAACCGAGTGGGCACATTGGCATCACGCCAGGGAGGAGCAGTTGCGCAATCCCCTCGGCTTCCTGAGCCTGACCGGATTGCATTGGCTCACCGACCAACCCGAACGCATCCCCGACATTCCCGGCACCTGGTGGGTCACCGACGACAAGGTGTTCATCACCGCCCGACCCGCCGACCGCTTGCAGTTCCAGGGCACCGACATCGCGGGCGTACAGATCGTCATACCGGTCGAAGGCGCACCGGGACTCGATGTGCTGCACGAGAATCGGGTACTCGAGGTGATTCGTCGCAGCGGCCTTTACGCCGTGCGCGTGCACGACCCTGCCGCCCCGACATTGCTGAGCTTCGAGGGCATCCCGGCCTATGCCCCGGAACCGCGCTGGGTGGTCGAGGGTCGCTTCGAACCCTTCGACGAGCCCCGCACGATCACAACCGGCGCCGTCGTCGACGGACTCGAGCATCACCACACCGCCTCGGGCACCATCGAATTCAGCATCGGCGAGGTCACCGAGCGCGTCATCGCCTTCGGCGAGCCGACCAGCCTGCGGGTGCTGTTCACCGACGCCACCAGCGGTGTCACCACCTACCCGGCGGCCCGCACGCTGGCCGTCGAGGCACCCGATGCCGATGGGACCGTGCGTCTCGATTTCAACCGGGCGGCCAATCTACCCTGCGCATTCACCGACTTCGCCACCTGCCCGCTGGCTCCCCCGGAAAACCGGCTGCGGGTGGCCATCGAAGCGGGCGAACAGCATCCGCGCCTAGGACGGTCCGCATGACGATCCCGCTTTCCATCCTCGATCTGGCCCCGATCAGTGCCGGATCCATCGCACAGCAGGCCCTGCGCAACACCATCGATCTGGCCCAGCACGCCGAGCAGTGGGGTTACCGCCGCTACTGGCTTGCCGAACATCATTTCGTTTCGGTGGCGAGTTCCTCCTCCATCACACTGATCGGCCTGGTCGCGGCGGCCACCACCCGGATTCGCGTCGGCTCGGCGGCGGTTCAGGTCGGCCACCACACCTCGGCATCTATCGTCGAGGCGTTCGGCACCATCGACGCCCTCTATCCGGGACGACTCGACCTTGGCCTGGGCCGATCAGGCCATCGCCGCACCCAGTTCGGCGCACAGCCCGCGCACCCGAAAGGCGGTCACCCGGTCGTCGATACCGTGACCGGGCGCACCGAGGTCCGCGACGGCGTGGTGGTTCCGCCGCCGTTCGATCCCGGACGGATCACCGACAGGTCCAGGTTCATCGCCTCGCTCGGCGCACTGCAACAGCAGGGCGCGCAGGCACCGGACTTCCCGGATCAGGTCGACGAGGTGCGCGCCCTGCTCAACGGCACCTACAAGAGCGCCGAAGGCATTGCGCTGCACGCGGTTCCGGGCGAGGGCGCACAGGTCGAGCTGTGGTTGTTCGGCAGTACGGCCAGCGAAAGCGCCGAATTGGCAGGCAAACTCGGCCTGCCCTTCGCCGCGGCCTATCACGTCTCCCCCGGCACCGCCCTCGACGCGGTCGCGGCCTATCGGGCGGCCTTCCGCCCCTCGGCCGAGCTCGCGGAGCCGTATGTGGTGATCTCCGCGGACGTGGTCGTCGCCCCCGACGACGGGCGCGCCCAACATCTGGCCGCCACCTACGGTCACTGGGTGCACAGCATTCGCAGCGGTGCGGGCGCCGCCGACTACCTCGATCCGGATCGCGCCACCCCGCTGACACCGGAGCAGCGCCGACTGGTCGACGACCGCCTCGCCACCCAATTCGTCGGCAGCCCGCGCACTGTCGTCGAACGTCTGCAGGCCCTGCAGCGGGTCACCGGCGCGAACGAACTCCTCGTCACCAGCATCACGCACCGCCACGAGGACCGTCTCGAATCCCACCGCCTCCTCGCCGACGCCTGGGGCCTCCGAACCGCCCGCGCCGCCTGATCCGCGACGGCAGGTCGCTCCACTTCCCCGACAAGCAACCGAACGACTGCCGTCAGCGGCCCGCAACCCAAACACTGGCTACTGCGCCGACGGTAGTCGGAGGGTTGCCCTGAGCAGCCGCAACAGCCGCCGAACGACAACCCTCAGCGGCGCTGATTCGGCGGCACCCAACCCACCAGGTCTGCTGCGCCGAAGGTAGTCAAAGGTTGCTCGGAGCTGCGCGGTGGACAGCCATGTGGCTACCGCTGGGGGGCTGCTGGGGTCAGGCGCTGATGGGTGCCGCGGTTACGCCGTAGCCGAGGTTGGTGAGGACCTCACCGGTGGCCTTGGCGAAGTTCAGCGTGATGAAGTGCAGGCAGGGCACGCCCTCATCGATGAGGCGCTGGCCCATTTCGGTGGCGATTTCGATGCCGACCTCGCGGACCGTGGCATTGTTCTCCTCCGGCCCGTCACCGGCGGCCTTGCGCAAGCGCGCCATGACCGCGGGCGGCAGGGGACGTCCGCACAGTTCCTCGGCGCGCGCCACCGTGCGCAGCGAGGTGATGGGCATCAGCTCCGGAATGATCGGCTTCGCGCCCTCGATCGGGTCGAAGGCTGCGATACGATCGCGCAGCCGCAGATAGTGCTCGACGTCGAAGAACATCTGGGTGATCGAATACTCCGCGCCCGCACGCAGTTTCGCGGCCAGATGCGCGGTGTCATGCTCCAGATCGGGAGACCGGTGGTGGCCCTGCGGGAACGAGGCGACGCCGACATGGAAGTCACCGAGGTCGCGCACGATGCGCACCAGTTCCTCGGCGTAGGCCACCCCGTCGGGATGTTTGCGCCATTCGCCGAGCGGATCGCCGGGCGGGTCGCCGCGCAGCACGAGGATATTGCGGATGCCCGAATCGGCGTACGCGCCGACCAGTGAGCGCAGTTCGGCGACGCTGTGCTCGACGGCGGTCAGATGCGCGACCGGCAGCAGCGTCGTCTCCTCGGCCAGCGCGCCGGTGATCCGCACGGTGCGGTCACGAGTGGTACCGCCCGCGCCGTAGGTCATCGAGACGAAGGCCGGATGCATGCGCTCGAAGGTGCGCGCGGCGCGCCACAGCCGCGCCTCGCCCGCGGCGTCACGCGGCGGATTGAACTCCACCGAGAAGGGCACCGAACCCCCGGAATGGGTCCGCAGACTCTGTACAACCGAGGGTGTTCCAGAGACGATCGGTGGCGTCGGGGACGGCCGGCCAGGGGTCGAACGTCCCCGCACGTTATCGAAAGTCACCGGTCCAGTGTAGTGGTGGGCCGTAACCGGGCCGTCAGGTCGTCGCAACCGTACGCGTATTCTGCGAGCAAGCGACACGCTCGCAATCGCCGGAACGACACGCGCGACGGTCACCGTCCGGCACCGAAGTACCCATAGCGCCCACGATCCACCGCGCACCAGCACCCGCACGACCTTGGAGGCTCCCCTGTCCGCCGGAACCGGTATCCAGACGCCTCACCCCACCCCGCCCGCGAATCACACGCCGGGCACCCCCGGATTCGTCGCGGCGGTCGAGGACGCGCTCAAGGCGTTCTTCCTGACCCGACGCCCGATCGTCGAACCGCTCGGTCCGGTTTTCGTTCAGGCCGCGGACGCGCTGGAACTCTTCGTGCTGCGCGGCGGTAAGCGCACCCGCCCTGCCTTCGCCTGGACCGGCTGGCTCGGCGCGGGCGGCGATCCCACCGGCCCGCACGCCGCCGCGGTCCTGAACGCCTGTGCCGCACTGGAATTGGTGCAGGCCTGCGCGCTGGTCCACGACGACATCATCGACTCCTCGCGCACCCGACGCCGCTTCCCCACCGTGCACGTCGACTTCGAACAGCGCCACCGCGACCACGGCTGGGCCGGTGATGCCGAACACTTCGGCACCTCGGTCGCCATCCTGGTCGGCGATCTGGCGCTGGCCTGGGCCGATGACATGGTGCACACCGCCGGACTGGACGCCGCCGCCCTCGGCCGCTTCGCACCGGTCTGGGCGCTGATGCGCACCGAGGTGCTCGGCGGGCAACTGCTCGATATCCACGGCGAATCGGCAGGTGACGAATCCGTCGCCGCGGCGCTGCGCATCAACCGCTACAAGACCGCGGCCTACACCGTCGAGCGCCCGCTGCACCTGGGTGCGGCACTCGCCGACGCCGATCCGCACCTGATCGAGGCCTACCGGACCTTCGGTACCGATATCGGCATCGCCTTCCAGCTGCGCGACGATCTGCTCGGCGTCTTCGGTGACCCCGCGGTCACCGGAAAGCCCTCCGGCGACGACCTACGCGAGGGCAAGCGCACCGTCCTGGTCGCCGAGGCGCTGCAGCGCGCCGACGCCACCGACCCGGCCACCGCCGACCTGCTGCGCACCAGCATCGGCACCGATCTGACTACGGACCAGGTCGAGCGGTTGCGCGCGGTGATCACCGGACTCGGCGCGGTCGACGAGGTGGAACGCCGCATCACCGAACTCACCGAACAGGGCCTGGCCGCACTGGCCTCGAGTACCGCCACGCCCGATGCCAAGGAGCGGTTGCGCGCCATGGCCCTGGCCGCGACGAGTCGTACGCACTAGCCGCGGCCGCGCGAGGAGATCCACATGAAAACCGTTGCGGGACCGACCGATCGCGTCGTGGTGGTGGGCGCGGGCCTATCCGGCCTCGCCGCCGCCCTGTATCTGACCGGGGCCGGGCGCACCGTCACCCTGCTGGAACGCGCCGATCATCCCGGCGGCCGAGTCGGCATGTACCGCGGCCCCGATTACGAAATCGACTCCGGCGCAACGGTACTCACCTTGCCGGAGCTGATCGCCGATGCCCTCGCCGCCGTCGGCGCAACCCCCGAAACCTGCACTCCGCCATTGCGCATCCACCAACTCGCCCCCAGCTATCACGCCCGCTTCGCCGACGACTCCACCATTCGCGTCTACGCCGATCCCGAGGCGATGGCGATCGAAGTGGCCCGTGTCTGCGGCGAGGACGAGGCCCTGCGCTACCGACGGCTGCGCAACTGGCTCGCGGAGATCTACCAGGCCGAATTCATCGAGTTCATGGATACGAACTTCGATTCGCCGGTCGATATGGTCCGCTATCCGGCCAAGCGCCGCGCACTGGCCACCCTCGTGCGTCTGGGCGGATTCGGCAGGCTCGGCCCGCGCGTCTCCCACTTCCTGCGCGATCCCCGCCTGGCCCGACTGTTCACCTTCCAGGCGCTCTACGCGGGCATGGCCCCGGCGAAGGCACTGGCCGTATACGGCGCGATCCCGCATATGGACACCTCACTGGGCGTCTACTTCCCGGAGGGCGGTATGCGCGCCATCACCGTCGCACTCGCCGATGCCTTCACCGCGGCGGGCGGCGCCCTCGAGTTGAACACCGAGGTCACCGGGATCGAATACGCGGGCGGCCGGGCCAGGCAGGTCCGCACCGCGAACGGCCGCACCTTCGTCTGCGACGCCGTGGTGCTCACCACCGACCTCGGCGCTCTCGAGCGCTTCGGCGTGCGCCGCCGCCGTCGCCTGCGCGCCGCACCGTCCGCCGTCGTCGCACACGGAACCATCCCCGCCGCGATCGCCCAGACCTGGCCGATCCAGGCCCACCACACCATCGATTTCGGCGACGCCTGGAACCGGACCTTCGACGAGATCGCCGCGCGCCCCGGCAACGGTCGTTTGATGAGTGACCCGTCATTGCTGCTCACCCGGCCCGCGCTGACTGATCCCACGCTCTACATCGACCGTGCCGACGGCAGGCACGAGCCGTTCTCGCTACTCGCCCCCTGCCCCAACCTGGACGCAGCGCCGTTGGACTGGGATCGGCTCGGCCCTTCATACCTGCGTGAACTCCTGAATGTGTTGGAGGAGCGCGGATATCACGGCATCGCCGAACACTTCACCGCCGATCATCTCGACACACCCGGCACCTGGCACGATCAGGGCATGCTTGCGGGCACCCCCTTCTCGGCAGCCCATCTGTTCCGGCAAACCGGCCCATTTCGTCCGCGCAATTTTTCCGGCGGCAGCGACAACGTGGTTATCGCCGGTTGTGGCACCACTCCGGGTGTCGGCGTGCCGACCACCTTGCTGTCCGGAAAACTGGCGGCAAACCGAATTATCGGCACCGCGCGAGCCACTCGGGATGAATCCTCACGCACCAGCGGGATAGTGTTCCCGGCAAGCCGATAAACTAACGGCCGACCTATTCGCCTGCGGTTGCGACCGCCGACCACTCCGGGGGGACCGACACCACATGCATCCCCCTGAGACGACGGCCGCCGCACCCACCGACAACTCGATCGCCGCGACCGAAGACGAGGCGCGTCCATCGAGCGCCCCGGCGCGCCAGGCACCGCAGGCCGTCGACGAACACGGGTTCCGGGCCTGGCTGCGGACCACCGCCGACTTCGCCCGCAGCCCCGAGGGACATTCGGCGCTGCTCGGTTTCTTCGGCGCGCTGATGATCACCTTCGGCGGATTCGGCGCGGGCAGCGTCCGCAAGCGCGATCCGCTGCTCGAGGCGATGCATCTGTCCTGGCTGCGATTCGGGCACGGCTATGTGCTGTCCACCATGGTCATCTGGGTCGGTGTGCTGTTGATGATCACCGCGTGGGTGCGCCTGGGCCGCACCACGATCGGATTCGGCGACCGGCCCGACGCCGGGGTCACGCTGAACGAACTGCGCGCGATCGTCGGCATCTGGATCTTCCCGCTGCTGTTCGCGGTGCCGATGTTCAGCCGGGACGCGTATTCGTATCTGGCCCAGGGCGCACTGCTACGCGACGGCTTCGATCCCTACGTCTCTCCGCCGGTCGCCAATGCCGGTGTGCTGCTGGACAATGTGAGCCCGGTCTGGACCACCACCACCGCGCCGTACGGTCCGATCTTCCTGCTACTCGGCAACGCGATCACCGCGATCACCGGCGATAACGTGGTCGCGGGCACCATCGCACTGCGACTGGTCATGCTGCCGGGACTGGCGCTGATGATGTGGGCGGTGCCGTACCTGACCAAACATCTCGGTGGTAAGCCGACGGTCGCGTTGTGGCTGGCGGTGCTCAACCCGCTGGTGCTGATCCACCTCATCGGCGGCGTGCACAACGAAATGCTCATGGTCGGGCTCATGTGCGCGGGTATCGCACTCGTGCTGGAGCGCCATCATGTGGCGGGCATCGTGGTCGTCGCGATCGGCGTCGCCATCAAGGCGACCGCCGGTGTCGCACTGCCGTTCCTGGTGTGGATCTGGATGCTGCACGAACGTGAACGCCGGGCGCTGCAACGCGCCGCGCAATCACCGGGTGCGACCCAGCGCATCGAAAGCGAGGCCGAACCCGCGCGACCGAGTGCGGAAGTACCGCATCCGGCGCTGATGTTCGCCAAGATCGCCGGACTCGGTTTGAGCGTGTTCGCGGTGGTCTTCGTGGCCGCCTCGGCCATCGCCGGGGTCGGCATCGGCTGGCTGACCGCGCTGTCGGGCTCGAAGAAGATCATCAACTGGCTCTCGCTGCCGACGATCATGGCGCATATGGTCCGCTGGGTGACGCCGTTCCAGATGGATCCAGTGCTCACGGTGACCCGCGCACTCTGTGCGCTGGCGCTGATCGCCGTGCTGGCGTGGACCTGGTGGCGGTTCCGGCACAGCGAGCGCGAGGCGGTCTTCGGCATCCTCATCGCCTTCGTCGCCATCGTCATCCTCTCGCCCGCGGCACTGCCCTGGTACTACTCCTGGCCGCTGGCGTTGGCCGCCGGGTTCGCACTGTCCACCACCACGCTGATGGTGCTGGTCGGGCTGTGCACCTGGTTGATGCTGGTCTTCCAGCCGGACGGCTCGATCGGGCTCTACAGCTTCGGGCACGTGGCCGCCGCGACGTTCGCCGCCGTGGTCGCGGCACTGTCGCTGCGGCGGGTCGACCCGTTGCGATTGCGCGCCACCCCACCGGAGAGCAATCCGGTCGCTGTCACCCGGTCATGACCGAGGTCGCGCTACCCGCTCGCGGCTCGGAACTGGCCGCGGCATACCGCGTCTGCCGGGCGATTGCCGCCGTACACGGACGCACCTACTTCCTCGCCACCCGCCTGCTGTCGGCACCACGAAGACCCGCGGTGCACGCGCTCTACGCCTTCGCGCGACTGGTCGACGACATCGTCGATCACCCCACGTACGACGCCGAACACGGACCCGCGGGCGAACTCGATCTGATCGAGAAGCAACTGCGCGTCGCCTTGGAGCAGGCAAAGCCTCCCGTCGACCGGCACACCCAGGTACTCGCCGCACTGGCCGACACTATCCAGCGCTACGACATTGCGCCCCAACACTTCTGGACCTTCCTGGACTCCATGCGCATGGATGTGCCGGGAACCGCGCACTTCCGTGCCGCCTACGCCACCATGACCGAGCTGCGCGACTACATGCGCGGTTCCGCGGCCGCGATCGGTCTGCAACTGCTGCCGGTACTCGGCACGGTCGTCCCGGTAGCCGAGGCCGAACCCGCCGCCGCCGCACTCGGCGAAGCCTTTCAGCTCACCAACTTCCTGCGCGATATCGCCGAGGATCTGGACCGGGGCCGGATCTACCTCCCCACCGACGAACTCGCGGCCTTCGGCGTGGAAGCGGATCTGCTGACCCACTGCCACCGCATCGGCCACACCGACCAGCGGGTGCGCCGCGCGCTGGCCCACCTGATCGCGATCAACCGCGACCTCTACCGTTTCGCGAACCCGGGCATCGACCTACTCGACCCCCGCGTGCGCCCCGCCATCCGCACCGCGAGCACGCTCTACTCCGGCATTCTCGATGAAATCGAACACTCCGACTACGCGGTGTTCGCGCGCCGCGCCGTGGTCCCCCGCCGCCGACGCCTGCGTGTCGCGGCGATCGAGTTCACCTCCGCGGCCCTGCCGCACTGAGACTCGATCGCAACTAAGCGCCGCGAACACGCCGCGCCCGCGCGGCCAAAAATTCAGAAGGGCTCGGCTGCCGCGCGGCGCAGGACCTCGCGCGCGAGCGGGCCGTGCAATGCGTCGACGGGCTTACCGGGCAGGCTCTCGTCGTCGGTGAAGATCCACTCCAGGATCTCCTGATCGGTGTACTTGGCGTCTTTCATGACGGTGATCAGGCCCGGCAGCGACTTCACGATCGCGCCGGTATCGTCGAAGAATCGCTCGGGCACGCCGGCCACGCCATCGCGGCGCAGGGCGAGCAACTGGTGGTCGCGCAGCATCTGATGCACTCGGGTCACCACGAGCCCGAGCTTGTCGGCCACCTCGGGCAGCGGTATAACCGCCTCCGACTGGGGAAGAACATCGTCACTGCAAGGAAATGCACTCACCCGGATAACGGTAGACGGTCCCGACTCGCGTGGCTCGAGACACCCTGAACCGTTCCCGCGTGATTCGACACCTGCGGCTACGAACCATCAGTTTGCAGACAAAAGTCTTACGAGCTACCCGTTCGCGGCCCGTCTCGCGTCCCAGTGGCCGAAGAGCATGCGACGAAGTCGCGGAACTCCACCGCCCGGCATGAGGGCATCAGGTGCTGAACGATCCGCCATCAGCGACCACAACGGCGCAAGTCTTACGAGCGACCCATTCGCGCCGTCTCGCGTCCCAGTGGCCGAAGAGCATGCGACGAAGTCGCGGAACTCCACCGCCCGGCATGAGGGCATCAGGTGCTGAACGATCCGCCATCGCCGACCACCACGGAGCGAGTCTTACGAGCGACCCGTTCGCGGCCCGTCTCGCGTCCGAGCCGTCGAAGCGCATGCGACGAAGTCGCGAGTCTCGACGGCTCGGACGCGAGACACCAGGGGCCGCGAACACGCCGCGCCCGCGCGGCCAAAAACACAGCCGATCGACACAGCTACGATCGTGAGCGGGCCGCGCGAGGCGGTCAATCGCTTGTCGCATTCCGAGCGAGGGGTGAGAACTTTGTGAAAGCCGGAGGACATCAGTTGATCGGGCAAATCCTGGAGGGGCGCTACCGCATCGACGCGCCGATCGCGCGGGGCGGGATGTCGATGGTCTTCCGAGGGGTGGATACCCGTCTGGACCGTCCGGTCGCCATCAAGGTGATGGATCCCAAGTTCGCCGCCGATCCCCAGTTTCTGTCCCGGTTCGAATTCGAGGCGCGCGCGGTCGCCAAGCTCAAGCATCCCTCCCTGGTCGCGGTCTATGACCAGGGAGTGGACGGCGAGTATCCGTTCCTGATCATGGAGTTGGTCGAGGGTGGCACGCTGCGCGAGCTGCTGCGCGAACGCGGTCCGATGCCACCGCATGCGGTGCGCGCGGTCGCCGAGCCGGTACTGGCCGCGATCGGCGTCGCGCATTCGGCGGGCCTGATCCATCGCGATATCAAACCGGAGAATGTGCTGATCTCCGATTCCGGCGAGGTCAAGATCGCTGATTTCGGTCTGGTGCGCGCCGTCGCGGCCGCGAACACCACCTCGGCGAGCGTAATTCTCGGCACCGCCGCGTACCTGTCACCCGAACAGGTGACCGCAGGCACCGCCGATTCGCGCAGCGATGTCTACTCCTTCGGCATCCTGATCTTCGAACTGCTCACCGGCCAGGTCCCGTTCACCGGCGACACTTCGTTATCGGTGGCATACCAGCGCATCGAGAACGATGTGCCCAGCCCGAGCGAATTCATCGCCGGAGTCCCGCAGGAGTTCGACGAGCTGATCGCGCGGGCCACCAACCGCGAACCCGCGCATCGCTTCGCCGATGCCAACGAGATGGCGGCCGAACTGCATTCGATCGGGGTCGCGCTGAATCTGCCGCCGTATCGAGTGCCCGCACCCAAGGAGTCGGCCGAACATCTCAGCGCCAGCTTCAAGACCGCCGCGCCGACCCCGCAGCAGGCCAGAGCCGCGGCGCCGCCACCACAGTCCGAGCAGCACACCAAGGTCGTCACGGCGGCGCGCCCGCGGGTGCCCGACTACGGTCCGCCCGACAACTACGGGCCGCCGGACACCTACCGCGATCACTACGCACCATCGCATTCGCCGCAGCCGTCACCCTTCGACGACCGGACCAAATCGCGGCGCACGGTCCTGCTCTGGGTCGCCATCGTCGCGGTCCTCACCTTGCTGGTCGGGATCGGCGGCTGGTGGTTGGGCGTCGGGCGCTACTCGGCCGTCCCGTCGGTGGCCGGGAAGGATCAGGCCAGCGCGATTTCAGCGCTGGCGGATGCCGGTTTCGACACCGAGATCAGACAGAAGACCTCCGACACCATCCCGGTCGGCGGGGTGGTCGGCACCGATCCCTCGGCCGGATCCAAGGTCACCAAGGGTTCGACGGTGGCCGTGCTGATCTCCAGCGGCAAACCCCGCGTGCCGGATATCAAAGCTGGCGACGACATTTCGAAGGTCAACCAGCTCATCCGCGATGCCGGACTGCAACCGGTGGACGCGGGCGAAACCGGCAGCCCCGCGCCCAAGGGCACCTTCGCGAAGGTGGATCCGGCTCCGGGCACCGTCCTGCCGCTGGCCGCGCAGGTAAAGGTATACCGCAGCAAGGGATCTCAGCCGGTGAAGATGCCCGATGTGCGCGGTAAGACCACCGAGGAAGCGAACAAGGTGCTCACCGCAGCCGGAATCACGGTGCGCGAGACCAGAACTCAATTCGACCGCACGATCGAGGCGGATACCGTCATCGGCTCCGAACCGGCCGCGGGCACCACGATCCAGTCCGGCGACGGCATCATCCTGATCGTCTCGAATGCCGTGAAGGTGCCGCTGCTGGTCGGCTCGAGCGTCGCCGACGCCCGCTCCAAGCTGCAGGCGCTCGGCCTGGTGGTGGCGGTGCGTCAGCTCGCCCCGTCCGACAGCTCCGTGGTGATCGGCCAAGTTCCGGGCGTGGGTTCCAATGTCGAGGCGGGCAGTACCGTCTCGCTGACGGCGCTGCCCTGACGACAAAGGAGCGCCGCATGTCGCGGTGCTCCTGTCGAAAAGCCTTGGTCAGCGCAGCATTTCGGCGACCAGGAAGGCCAGTTCCAGCGACTGCTGGGTGTTCAACCGCGGGTCACATGCGGTCTCGTAGCGACCGGACAGATCCAGATCGGAGATGTCCTGTGCGCCGCCGAGGCATTCAGTGACATCCTCACCGGTGAGTTCGATGTGCAGACCGCCGGGATGCGTGCCGAGTGCATGGTGCACCTCGAAGAAGCCCTGCACCTCGTCGATGATCCGGTCGAAGTGCCGGGTCTTGTAGCCGGTGGAGGCCTCGTGGGTGTTGCCATGCATGGGGTCGCACTGCCAGATGACCTGGTGTCCGGTCGCCTGCACCTTCTCGATAATCGGCGGCAGCACGTCGCGAACCTTGTTATTGCCCATGCGCGAGACGATGGTCAACCGGCCCGGCTCGTTATTGGGATCGAGCCGCTCGACGTACTCCACGGCCTGATCCGGCGTGGTGGTCGGGCCGATCTTGAGCCCGATCGGGTTGGCCAGCAGTTCCGCGAACGCGATATGCGCGCCGTCGAGCTGACGGGTGCGCTCGCCGATCCATAAGAAATGCGCGGACAGGTCGTAGAGCACCGGCTCGCCCGCCGGGTTCTGGCCGAGGCGCAGCATGGCGCGCTCATAGTCCAGCACCAGCGCTTCATGGCTGGCGTAGATGCGGGCCGACTGCAGGCTCGGATCGTTCACCCGACAGGCGGTCATGAAGGCCAGACCGCGGTCGATCTCCCCGGCCATCGCCTCATAGCGCGCACCCGCGGGCGACTGGGCCACGAAATCGCGGTTCCAGTCGTGCACACGATGCAGATCCGCCATACCCGCACCGGTCAGTGCGCGCACCAGATTCATCGCCGCGCTGGCGTTGGCGTAGGCGCGCACCAGTCGCGAAGGGTCGTGTTCGCGCACCTTCGCGTCGGCGACCAGCGAGTTCACCATGTCACCGCGGTAGGACTTCAGTCCGAGCGCGTCGGTATCCGAGGAGCGAGGCTTCGCGTACTGGCCCGCGATACGCGCGACCTTGACCACCGGCAGGCTGGCGCCGTAGGTGAGCACGACGGCCATCTGCAGCAGAGTGCGGATATTGCCGCGGATATGCGGTTCGGTGTTGTCGGCGAAGGTCTCCGCGCAGTCACCACCCTGCATCAGGAAGGCCTCGCCGCGCGCGACCTCCGCGAGCTGCCCGCGTAGCTCCTCCACCTCGGCGGGCACGCAGATCGGCGGCACGCTCTCCAGCACGGTGCGCATCATTGCCGCCTGCTCCGGATCCCACGCCGGCTGCTGTAGTGCAGGACGCGCCAACGCGTCGTCCAGCCGCCTCCGCAGCTCTGCGGGCAGCGGCGGCAGCTCCGGCAGGCGATCGATGGGTACGTCGACGGTCCAGTTCACTCGTTCAGAATACGGATACTCCGAAGCGTGCAGGTACCCGGTATTAGGGGTGGATTCTGCCCACCTAGGGTGGATTGCCGGGCAGTATCGCCGCACCGTACCGATCTTTGGAGGAGAGACCGATCTCGCTTCGATATTTTTATGACTGCGAATTCATCGAGGACGGGTCGACTATCGACCTCGTATCGATCGGTGTGGTCTGCGAGGACGGCCGCGAATACTACGCGGTCTCAACCGAATTCGACCCCGAACGTGCTGGCCCGTGGGTACGCAGGTACGTGCTTCCGCAGCTTCCGCCGCCCGCCTCCCCGCGCTGGCGCAGCCGCGAACAGATCCGCAAAGACCTCTACGAATTCCTGGTCCCGCGCCCCAGCGTCACCCCCGAACTGTGGGCCTGGGTGGCCGCCTACGACCACGTCGCCCTGTGCCAGCTCTGGGGCTCCATGGTCGATCTACCCAACACCCTCCCCCGCTACACCAACGAACTGCGGCAACACTGGGAGGCCCACGGTCGTCCCGAACTGCCCCCGGTCCCCCCGGACGCCCACGACGCCCTCGCCGACGCCCGCCACAACCTGGCCAAATTCGAGGCCATCGAGGCCGCCCGCCGCCGGGTATCCATTTAAAGCAGAAGGCCCCGAGTCGAATTCGACTCGGGGCCTTCTGTTCATCTGTCAGTGCGAGTGACTACCGTTCTGACCGTTCGCCTTCTCCTGGACCTTCTGCAGTACGGCGAGCTGCTTGTGCTCTTCCGCGTGCTCGTCCTCGAAGGCCTGTTCGATCTCGTGCGGCGGGTCGGCGCGCAGGAAGCTACCGGTGCCCGGCTTACCGGCCGAACCCAGCTTGTTCATCTTCTTGGGCACAGGCGCGCCCTGGTACTCCAGCGGGATCGGGTGGCCGTGATCGTCGACCGGGCCCAGCGGCTGGTGCACCTCGATGTACTCACCGTGCGGCAGACGCTTGATCACACCGGTCTCGATGCCGTGCTCGAGCACCGCCCGGTCACCGCGCTGCAGACCGATGCAGAACCGGTAGGCGATGAAGTACGCCACCGGCGGCACGACCAGTAGGCCGATGCGGCCCATCCACGTGGTGGCGTTCAACGAGATGTCGAACTTCAGCGCCAGGATGTCGTTGACGCACGAGAGCGTCAGCACCACGTAGAAACCGATCGACATCGCACCGATCGCCGTGCGCACCGGCACGTCGCGCGGGCGCTGCAGCAGGTTGTGGTGCACATCGTCGCCGGTGAGGCGCTTCTCGATCCACGGGTACAGGACCAGCACCGTGAACACCAGACCCATGATCAGCGCGACCCAGAACACGGCCGGAACCGTGTAATTACCGATGTAGATCTCCCACGGCGGCATCAGACGCGCCAGACCGTCGGTCCACATCATGTAGAAGTCGGGCTGCGAACCCGCCGACACCTGAGACGGGTTGTAGGGACCCATGTTCCAGATCGGGTTGATCTGCAGCACACCGGCCATGATCGCCACGATGCCGAGGGTGAAGGCGAAGAACGCGCCCTGATCCGAGGCGAACACCGGCACGATGCGCGCACCGACGACATTGTTCTCGGTGCGGCCCGGGCCGGGGAACTGCGTGTGCTTCTGATACCAGACCAGCGCGACGTGCGCGGCGATCAGCGCCAGGAAGATGCCGGGGAACAGCAGCACGTGCGCGATGTACAGGCGCGGAATGATGATGTCGCCGGGGAAGTCACCGCCGAAAATCAGCCAGTGCATCCAGGTGCCGACGATCGGGATACTCATCGTGATACCGCCGAACGCGGCCCGCAGACCGGTACCCGAGAGCAGATCGTCGGGCAGCGAGTAACCGAAGAAGCCCTCGAACATGGCCAGGATCAGCAGCAGGCAGCCGATGACCCAGTTCGCCTCACGCGGCTTGCGGAACGCACCGGTGAAGAAGATGCGGAACAGGTGCACGATGATCGAGGCCGCGAAAAGCAGTGCGGCCCAGTGGTGCACCTGGCGCACGAACAGACCGCCGCGCACCTCGAAGGAGATGTTCAGCGCCGTCTCGTAGGCCCTCGACATGGTCACACCACGCAGCGGCTGGTAGGCGCCGTTGTAGACGACCTCGCTCATCGACGGATCGAAGAACAGCGTCAGATAAACACCCGACAGCAGCAGGATGATGAAGCTGTAGAGGGCGATCTCGCCGAGCAGGAACGACCAGTGGGTCGGGAAGACCTTGTTGATCGACCGCTTCATGAACGCGGCGGCGCGGTACCGCTCGTCCGCCTCGTTGGCTTGGGCTGCAACCCGACTCATGAACGACGCTCCCAGTAGGCCGGTCCGAGCGGCTCGATGAAGTCGCCCGCAGCGACCAGGTAGCCCTCGGAGTTGACGGTGATCGGCAGCTGCGGCAGTGCGCGAGCGGCGGGACCGAAGACCGGCTTACCCCATTCGGTCGCCAGGAACTGCGACTGGTGGCAGGGGCACAGGATCTTGTTGGTCTGCTGCTCGAACAGCGACGTCGGGCAACCGAGGTGGGTGCAGATCTTCGAGTAGGCGAAGTAGTCGCCGTAGTTGAAGCTCTCCTGCCCCTTGCGCTTGATGGCCTTCTGCGCGTCTTCGGTGCGCAGCCGGATCAGCATGACGGCGTTGCGGATACCGCGCAGGGACTGCAGCGTCGCGTGCTCGTCACCGCGCCACTTCTCCTTCCACGGGAACACCGTCTCCATCGCGCCCGCGTCCAGATCCTCGGGACGCACCAGCATGACGTCCTCGGGGCGACCGGTGTCGCGACGGATGTAGATGGTCTCGCCCGGGAAATCCGGGGTCCAGCCCGAGACCCACAGCGGCGACTTGTCGCCCTTGGCCCACGGGTTCTTGATCATGCCGCCGACGAAGACCAGCAGCGCACCGATACCGAGCACGCCGACACCGGCGCCCGCGGTCCGGGTGATCATCTTGCGGCGAGCCAGCGTGGAGGTATCCAGCGCGTCCTGCAGCTCGGCGACCAGGGTGCGGCGCTCGACCTCGGGCGAGGGCCCGTCGTGGCGCACCTGGATGGACAGCTCGGCCGGGATGAACTTCTTGCGGATCAGCACGACCGCGACGCCGATGACCAGCACGGCGATACCGAGGCTGAGGCCGACCAGCGGGGTGAACAGCGAGTAGGCGGTGTGGCCTTCCTCGTTCGAGCCCTTGAACTCCCAGGGCCAGAACAGGAAGACCCCGACCAGGACCGCGGCGGCGATACCGGAGACCGCGAACCAGAACGAGACCTGCCGCTCGGCCCGCTTCTCGGCTCGGGTGCCCGGCACCGGGAACCGCTGGCGCCGGTAGGCGACGTCGACGCCGTCGCGCTCGGTACCGAGCTTGACCAGCTCGTCGCGCGACATCGCGTCGAGTTCTTCCTCGGTGGGCTCAGCCGGTGTGGTGTTCACCTGCTCGTTCGACGGCTCTGCGCCGTCGAGGCCCTCATCCGGCCGACCCATGTCAGTTGGCTCCTTGCTATCGCTCATGCCTGCGCCTCGCTGGCGCTCGGCTCCGTCATGACCGATATATCGGCTGTGTTTGTTGTTCGCTCGCTGCGCTCGCTCATGAACGTGATCCGATCCACATCGCGGCGCCGACGACCAGCGTGATACCGACCACCCACATGGCCAGACCCTCGGTCGCGGGACCGAACCCGCCGAGGTCCCAGCCGCCGGGGCTCTTCTCCTCGGTGGCGTTCTTGACGTAGGCGACGATGTCGCGCTTCTCTTCCGGGCTCAGCTGCCGGTCGGAAAACT
This sequence comes from Nocardia vinacea, assembly GCF_035920345.1. Taxonomy (NCBI): domain Bacteria; kingdom Bacillati; phylum Actinomycetota; class Actinomycetes; order Mycobacteriales; family Nocardiaceae; genus Nocardia; species Nocardia vinacea. Next base: position 9,739,045 of record NZ_CP109149.1, on the reverse strand, counting down.
TCGGCATGTTCTCGGGGCCGGTGAGCATCGCGGCGTAGATCTGCTGCTCGCTGGCGGGCTCCAGCGGCGGCGCGTACTTACCGGAGGACAGCGCGCCGCCACGGCCGGTGAAGTTGTGGCACGACGCGCAGTTCATCCGGAACAGCTCGGAACCGCGAGCGATGTCCCCGCCGCGCAGCGATTCCTGCGCGATCTCGCCGTTGGCGTCGCGCACCACGGAGGGGCCGCCCCCATTGGCGGCGATGTACGCGCCGAGGGCGTCGGTCTGGTGGGCATCGAACTTCGGCGGCTTGCGGGTGGCCTGAGCCTGGTTGGCGGCCAACGGCATGCGACCCGAGGAGACCTGGAAGTAGACGGCCGCCTCGCCGACGCCGATAAGGCTCGGACCGCGGTCGGGCACGCCCTGCAGGTTGGCGCCGTGACAGGTGATGCAGGAGGTCTCGTAGAGCTGCTTACCGTCGCGGATCAGCGCGGACTGGTCCTCGTGCGCGGTCGCGACCTGGGGGTCCGGCGTGATCGCGGTGGCGAGGAATCCGGCTCCGACGAGGCCCACCAACAGCGCAAGCCCACCCGCGATGCGACGCCGCATACGGCGTTGCTTGCGCGTCTTGCTTGCCTGGCCGTTCCCGGGGCTGGCGGGCTCTGGCGCTGACGGGGGAGATGAACTCATCTGTGTCCCTTTGGAGTAGACGGAACCGACTTGTGCAAAAGATTTGGGGTACTGGCCCGACTCAGCGGACGAAGTAGATCGTGGCGAACAGCCCGATCCAGACGATGTCGACGAAGTGCCAGTAGTACGAGACGACGATCGCGGCGGTGGCCTGTGCCGGAGTGAACTTACTGACCTTGGTGCGGACCAGCAGGAACACGAAGGCGATCAGACCGCCGATGACGTGCAGACCGTGGAAACCGGTGGTGATGTAGAACACCGAGCCGTAGGCACTGCTCGAGATCGAGGTGCCTTCCTTGACCAGGTTGGTGTACTCGTAGCCCTGACCGGACACGAACAGCGCACCCATGATCAGGGTGACGACGTACCAGCGGCGCAGGCCGAACACATCGCCCTTCTCTGCCGCGAACACACCCATCTGGCAGGTGAACGACGAGGCGACCAGCACGGTGGTGACCGGCACGGCAAGCTTCAGGTTCAGCTCGGTCGGTTCCGGCGGCCAGTTGCCGTGGGCCTGGGCGCGCGCGACGAAGTACATCGCGAAGAGCCCGGCAAAGAACATCAGCTCGCTAGACAGCCAGATGATGGTACCGACGCTCACCATGTTGGGCCGGTTCAGCGAATGCACACGCTGAGTAATGGCCGATCCTGGGGTCCCTACTGCGGTCGTCACGGGGGTAAGTATGACTCGTCGTAGTACGACACAAGTACCCGGGTGCGAAACTTGTCCTCCCGTGTCGGAAAACGCACGGACAGACGGTGTTTGATGGCCGGCCTGCGGCCGGCGTGTCGGCGGCCCCCTGGTGTCTCGCGGCCGAGCCGTCGAGACTCGCGCCTGCGGCGCATGCGCTTCGACGACTCGGCCGCGAGACGGGCCACCGACGGTCGCTCGTAAGACTCGCTCCGTTGTGGTGACGTAGGGGGGTGAATGTCGCGCGACCACAGGATGACAGCCCAGCATTAGGAAAAGCTGAGATCAGGAGGCGGATGTGACGCGTTGGTGGCAACGGCTGTTCGGCGGGAACGAACCCGAACCGCTCGATCCGACCCGTTCCGATCTAGTAGTCGTAGTGGAGTGCTTCGATGACTCCGAGGCGTGTTCGACGACACTCGCGCGCGCTTCGGCTCTCAAAGCCGACGAGCCCGCACTGCTGCGCCATCACTTGCGTATTCCGCCGGATCGGGTCGATGAGGTGTGTGCGATCGCGGCCCAGGACGGTTACGCCGCCGCGCCACGCACCGAAGGTCCACACGATCTGGAATCGCTGATCCTGCAACGTGTTCAATTACTCGATGCACTGCATTGTTCGCAGGAGCGGGCCAGGATGGTCGGTCTCGCCCAGCGCCACGACGGCGTGACGGACGGCTGGGACGCCCTGCAACCGGGTTCCGCGACCGCGCAGCGATAATAACGTCTCGACCACTACGCTCTATCGCGACAGACTGGTGCGCGAACCAGTGGTGACAGGAGAAGTGGACATGCGCAGCTGGCCCCAAGTACTCGGGACCCTTGCCGATGGTGGCGATCTGGCAGCGGACGACACGACCTGGGTGATCGACGAGATCTTCACCGACAATGCGACGCAGGCACAGATCGCCGCATTCGGTGTCGCGATGAAGATCAAGGGCCCGACTCCTACCGAGCTGTCCGGCATGGCCGCGGGCATGCTGGGCCACGCCCGCCTGGTGCACGTCGACGGCGACGCGGTGGACATTGTCGGAACCGGCGGTGACCGGTCCGGTTCGGTGAATATCTCGACGATGTCCTCGATCGTGGTGGCCTCGGCCGGTGTGCCCGTGGTCAAGCACGGCAATCGCGCGGCCTCCTCGAAGAGCGGTGGCGCCGATGTGCTGGAGGCATTGGGCGTGAAGCTGGCCCTCGGCCCCAAGTCCGTTGCTCGCTGCGTACGCGAGGTCGGCATCGGCTTCTGCTTCGCGCCGCTGTTCCACCCCGCGTTGCGCTTCGCCGGTCCGGCCCGCAAGGAAATCGGCATCCCCACCGTTTTCAATGTGCTCGGCCCGCTCACCAACCCCGCGCAACCACGCGCCGGGCTGGTCGGCTGTGCGTTCCCTGAACTACTGCCGGTAATCGCCGGGGTCTTCGCCGAGCGCGGCGCCAGCGCCATCGTGGTGCGCGGCAATGACGGCCTGGACGAGATCACCACCTCCGATACCACCCACGCGTGGGTGGTATCGGGCGGAAAACTGCGGGAAACCACCATCGATCCGACCCGCATCGGCATCGCGCGCGTCGAGCTGGACGCATTGCGCGGCGGCGACGCCGAGGTCAATGCGGGTGTCGCGCGCAGCGTATTCGCGGGTACCGCGGGCCCGGTGCGCGATGCGGTACTGCTGAACTCCGCCGCCGCCATCGTCGCGTACGAGTTGTCCCAGGGGGTCGGCGATCCGGATGCCGATATACACGACGCCATCGCCTCGGGCATCGATCGCGCCGCTGAAGCCATCGACACAGGCAGATCCGCGGCCCTGCTCGACCGCTGGGCCAAGCTCACCAACACCCTCGGCGACAACTGACTGCCGGCGCCGTGCTCCCCTCCGGCGCCTCCCGCACCTGCTCCGGGTCCTCCATCCTCGTTCGCTGAGTACGGATCACTCGCCGAGGGAGAAGCCCGCTTCGACGTCGGCGCTCGAGTAGGACTTGAAGGCGATGTGGGTGGTGGTGCGGGCGACGCCGGGGGTCTTGTCGATCCGGCCGGTCACCACCTCGGCGATCTCCTCGTGGTCGCGCACCCGCACGATCGCGATCAGGTCGACATCGCCCGCGCAGGAGTAGACCTCGGTGACACCCACGGTGTCGGCGACCGCCTGTGCGGTCTCCGGAATGCGGGCGTTCTCGGCCTGGATCATCACGATCGCGGTAATCATGGCTGTCAGCCTAGGCGGTCACCGCCCTGGTACTCCGCGAGTTCGGTCTCCGGCCCGTGCAGTCTGGCCCGTGCGGCCGCATCGGCGAGATCCGCCCATCCGGCCCAGGCCCCGGCACTTCGGATCGAATCGCCGTAACCCTCAGTCGTGCGCACGATCCGCGTCCCCGGCCGGCCCAACCATCGCGTCACCAGACCGACCTCCTCCGGCGGCGCACCGCGCAACGGCGGCACCGGATCCGGCAGCACGGTCTCCGATGCCGCGACGATGCGTTCGATCACCGGCATGGGCGGCACACCCCGCGCCGAGGTGCCGGCCCCCGCCAGCCGCCCATAGCGAATCACCGCGTACTCCCAACCGCCCGCACCGTCCGGATGCGCCGCGATCAGTTCGGCGATCCGTGCCACCGCGGCGAGTCGTTGGGTGCGGTGTAGTGCCCGCACCACCGCGACGGTCCGGTCGCGCAATCGGGCGGCAGCCTCGAAATGTTCGGCGTGCGAATGGGTTTCGATGCGGTCGAGCATGGCCCGCAACGCCGCGTCGGAGTGCCCCGCGAAGAACGCCCGGACGGCCGCGGCAGTGGGTTCGTATTCCTCCCTATATATAGGAGTGCCGCTGGCGGCCGCCGGACATCCGCCGACCACCGCGGGCGGACAGTCGTGGCGACCGTCGCGCGGCAGTCGCGTGGTGCAGGTGCGCAGGTCGCTGTGCTCCGCGATGGTCAGCGCGATGTCGTTCGCGTCCATCCGAGAAGGGAAGGGTCCCAACGCATCCGCGGTCGGTGTGCGCGCGATCGCGAATCGGGGAAACGGTTCGTCGGTCAGCGTTATCCACCAACCGCGCTTCGGGAATTTCGAGCGCCGGTTATAGGGCGGGGTATGCGCGACGATCAGTCGCAGCTCCCGCACCCCGGCCTCCAGACCGTGCGCGCACACCACGTGGTCGACCCGGATGGCAAGGGAGACCATCTCTTTCATCCGGCCGCGGGTCTCGGATCCGGTGAAGTAATTGCGCACGCGTCGGCGCAGGTTCACGGCCGTCCCTATATAGAGGACTTCGTCGGAGGGTCCGCGGAAGAGATAGACGCCCGGACTCGACGGCAGATCGTTGGCGAGAACGCGCTTGGCGCGTTGGCGCGGTGTGACATTCGGCAGATAGTCGAGCAGTTCGGTCAGGCTGTGCACGCCCAGATTGCCGACTCGACCGATAAGGGCGTGCAGCACGTCCACTGTCGCCCTTGCGTCGTCGAGTGCACGGTGGTTCGGCTGGGTGCTCGCACCGAGCAGCGGCGCGAGCACCCCGAGCCGGACCGATGGGGCCTCGTCGCGGGCGAGGACGCGCCGCGCCAGCTTCACCGTGCACACCACCGGCCCGCTCGGCCACAGCGCATCCATGCGGGCCGCAGCGGCGCGCAGGAAGGCCATATCGAACCGGGCGTTGTGCGCGACCAGCACGGCGCCCTTGGCGAATTCGAGAAAACCCGGCAGCACCGCCTCGATCCGGGGCGCCTCGTAGACCATCGCGGTGGTGATCCCGGTGATCTGCACGATCGCGGGCGGTATGGCCCGTCCCGGATTCACCAGGGTCGCGAACTCCCCCAGCACCTCACCGCCGCGCACCTTCACCGCACCGATCTCGGTGATGGCGTCGCCCTCGGGGCTGGTTCCCGTGGTCTCCAGGTCGACGACCACGAAGGTGGTGTCATAGAGCGGCGTCTCGAGCTCGTCGAAGGCCAACTGCAGTGCGGCGGCCTGGCGCGGCGTCGGATCGGGCACGGCGTGCAGCGTAGGGCCTCGGTACGACAGGAACCGCCGGAAAGCCACCTGGGATTTCAGCAGAGAAATGTCCGAATTACACGGCGAGGATTTCGCTCCGATTCCCACAAAATGATCTAGAACACCAAAAAGTGGCGCACATCACATTCTTTGGAAAATTACATCAAACGGACGGACACGCCCGGGCGCTCGGAGCCGGTGCCGTCGGCGCGCTGCCCGCGACCCGCGCGCTGAGACCGATCGGTTCGACTCGCCCGGCCGAACACGCACCAAGATGCCTTCACGACCTGGAGAAATTCCGAGAAACCCCGCGTCTGAGACACACCGGCACCGGACGCCTTCCAGCTCGGCCCGCGATGCCGAGATCCCCGGAAAATCACCCGTTGTTATCGTTTCGTGATTGGTGTGACATAAGTCGCACATATTCGGTGGCAAATTTGTTGAGCATCGCCATTTCGGATGCCTCCAGCTTTACAAACCACCGTGATGTGTTCGTAACCTTTTCGAGACCTCACGGAGTTCGGCGCACCACCCGACGGTGCTTCGACACGCAGTCCGCTGTACCACCGGGTGCGGCGTCGTGGGGCAGATTGGAAGTACCGCATCATGGCGACCAACACCGTCAAGCGACATGCCAAGCGTGCCGTCGCGGCCGGAGCCGTCGGAGCTGCCTCGCTCGGCGTCTTCCTGTTGCCCGCCGCGCCCGCCTCGGCCCAGCCGGTCACGATCCCCGGCGTCGGCACCTTCGATGTGCCCAACGAGATCCCGATCCCGCAGGGCATCCCGGGCATCGAGGTGCCCAACGCCCCGCTGCCGTTCATGGCCCCCAAGAAGTCCGTCGGCGATATCGCGCTCGACGCCGCGATGAGCAAGGTCGGCTCGCCGTACGTCTACGGTGCCGCGGGCCCGAACGCCTTCGACTGCTCGGGTCTGGTCAAGTGGTCCTACCAGCAGGCCGGCCTGGAACTGCCGCGCACCAGCGGTGAGCAGCTGAACGCGGGCGCCCCGGTCTCGCTCGACGACCTGCAGCCGGGCGATCTGGTGTCGTTCTACGGTGGCAGCCACTCCGGCCTGTACGCCGGTGACGGCAACGTCGTCCACGCCTCCACCTCCGGTACCCCGGTGAAGCTCGCGTCGATCTCCTCCATGCCGGTCGCCGGCGCGCGCCGCTTCTGAGCAACCCTTTCGATCACCCCGCCCGGCCGTACGAGACGGCCGGGCGCCGGGACGGCATTGCGTAGCGATCGCTGGCGGGTCGCTCGAAGGGCCAGTGATCATTTTGTGGCCCACTGGACACAGACCTACGCCGTTCCGTAACCTAATCGAGACCTTCCCGGCTTGCGGGGTTCGCCGCAGAGTTTCCGCAGCTTACGGAGGCGACAAGATCGCTTCACGAGAGAAAACGGGGCTTGGCGCGCTGTGACAGCACATCACCGGAGACATCGCAGGAAACGTCTGGTGGGAGGGGCATTAGCGGCTGTAGTCCTGGCCGCCGCACTCTCCAGTGGCAGTCCAGCCGGAGCCGATCCGGCCGCCATGCCGACCACGGCCGGTGAGGCCGTACAGCGGATGATCGACCTGTCCCGCGAATCCGAGCAGCTCAATCAGCAGGCACTAGGCGCGCAGGCCGATCTCGACACCAAACTCGCCGCCCTGCACGATGCCGACGCCAAACTCGACGCGGCCACGCAGACCGCCGATGCGGCCCGCGAGGAGGTCCGCAGGTTCCAGCCGATCATCGATCGCACCGTGATCGCCGCCTATCAGGGCGCGCGCACGAGCCGGCTCTCCGCTGTCCTGTTGAGCGATTCGCCGCAGCGTCTGCTGGACCAGATGTCCACCATCGACGTGATCTCGGCCAAGAACTCCGAGCAGCTCAATCTCTACAGGCAGGCGACCGCCGCCGCGACCGAGGCGGAAAAGGCCGCACGTGCCGCCGCCGACACCGCCCGCGCCGCCTCCGATAAGGCCGACCAGGTGAGCGCCGACCTCGAGCGCAAGCGGGCCGGTCTATCCGGATCCATCGCGCAGGTGGTCGAGGCGTGGGGTCAGTTGTCCACCAAGGACAAATCGGCATTGGCCGGATCGCCGTTCCCACCCGGTTTCGATACCGACACCCTGCTGCGCGGGCTGGTTCCCGGCAGCGGCACCAGCGCATTGGCCGCCGGACTCACCCGCATCGGCGACCCGTATGTCTGGGGCGCGACCGGACCGCACCAGTTCGACTGCTCCGGTCTGGTGCAGTGGGCCTTCAAACAGGTCGGCAAGGATGTGCCGCGGACCAGTTCGCAGCAGGCCTCCTACGGCACCCCGGTGGGTCAGAAGGATCTGCAACCCGGCGATGTCGTGTTCTTCTATTCCGATATCTCCCATGTCGGCATCTATGCGGGCAATGGATTGATGCTGCACGCCTCCACATTCGGGGTTCCGGTAGCCGTTGCGCCGATGGGGTCGACGCCCTATCACTCGGCTCGGCGATACTGATCAGCTATGAGTAGCTTTCGGCGGGCCCGCGCCTGGTTGTTCGTGCGGCGCCGCTTCCAGTTCGTCGCCACCGTCGTGATGGTCACCGTGCTGACGGGAACCTGCGGTGCACTGCTGATGGTGCCGAATTCGGTACTGCCGAAACTGCATGCGGCCCAGCCGACTTCGATCGGCAGCCTGCGCGCCGCCGATAACGATCCGCGCCTGGTCGCGGTGCGGCGCACGCTCGAACCCTTCGGGCAGCTCGTCACGGAGCAGGTGCCGACCGGGAACGGCCAGGAGTCCCTGGTCGTCGGTCATCCGGCGCAGCGGGCCGAAATCGATACGCTCGCGGGCGAACTCGCCGCCGCGACCACGGCCGTCACCGATGTGTGGGGGCCGGGCTGGGCCCAGTCCGCGATCGTTGTGGTCGCGTCGAATCCGTCGGAGTTCGCCGCGCTTGTGCGCTCGGGCGCGAGCCTGCCCGCCGATGTCGCCGCGGCCTCGGTCGCCGATCCGTTCGTGCCCGGCACCCAGCCGACCGGCCAGCGCGTGGTCTTCAGCTCCGATGCCGGACGCCGCCTCGACGCTGACGGTCTGCGCACACTGCTGCGCCATGAACTCACCCATATCGCCACGCGGGCCCAAACCGTCGACGGCGCACCGCAGTGGATGCTCGAGGGTTTCGCCGAATTCGTGGCCCACCTCGGCACCGGACATCATTTCGCCGATATCGCGCCGACGGTGGCCACCAGCATTCGCGCCGGAAATGTCCCACGCGATCTCCCGTCCGCCGCCGACTTCGCGAGCAGCGGTGCCGTCGCCGCCTATGAGCAGGCGTGGTCGGTCTGCTCGTTCGTCGCCGATAAGTTCGACCAGCCGCGCATGGTCGAGCTGTACCGCCGCATCGCCGCGGGTAAACAGGACTCCGCGAGCGAGGACCGCATCATGCGCGATGTGCTCGGCACCAGCCGTGACGACTTGGTCGCCGACTGGCGCGCTTGGTTGTCCGCCCGCACCGCTTGAGCCCGGACCACTACCGCCCTCCCAGCCACGGAGCGACCCGTCTCGCGCCGAGCCGCCGAAGCGCATGCGCGCACACATCGGTGGCCGAACGATCCGCCATCAGCGACAACCACGGAGCGAGTCTTACGAGCGACCCGTTCGCGGCCCGTCTCGCGCCCGAGTGGTCAAAGCGCATGCGCCGCAGGCGCGGGACTCGACCATCCGACGCACACATCAGTGGCCCAACAATCCGCCATCAGCGACAACCACGGAGCGAGTCTTACGAGCGACCCGTTCGCGGCCCGTCTCGCGTCCGAGTCGTCGAAGCGCATGCGCCGCAGGCGCGAGTCTCGACGACTCGGACGCGAGACAGAAGGGGCCGCGAACCCGCAGCGCCGAAGGCGCTGCAATCAGACACAGCGCCGACGGCGCGGCAAATCCAACACAGTAGTTTGTTCGCATGGCCCGAACTCTGCTGGTTACCAATGATTTCCCGCCGCGGCCGGGCGGTATCCAGTCGTATCTGCAGGCGTTGGCCGGTGAGCTGCCGCCCGATGATCTGGTCGTTTACGCTCCGCGGTGGCGTGGCGACAGTCATCTGAAATTCGATGCGAAGCAGAAGTTCCAGGTGGTGCGCCATCCGACCACGCTGATGCTGCCGACCCCGCTGGTGCTGCGTCGGGCCGCGCGCCTGCTGCGCAGCGAGAACTGCGACACGGTGTGGTTCGGTGCGGCGGCGCCGCTGGCACTGCTGTCGCCGATGCTGCGGCGCGCAGGCGCCACCCGGATTCTGGCGAGTACGCACGGTCACGAGGTCGGCTGGTCCATGCTGCCGGGTGCGCGGCAGGCGCTGCGCGCCATCGGTGAGCACACCGATGTCGTCACCTATGTCAGCAGATATACGCGCGGCCGATTCGCGTCGGCGTTCGGGCCGAACGCCGCACTCGAATATCTGCCGCCGGGGGTCGATACCGAGGTGTTCCGGCCGGATCCGGCAGCGCGCGCGGAATTGCGCGAGCGCTACGGCCTCGGCGATCGCCCGACCATCCTGTGCCTGTCCCGACTGGTTCCGCGCAAGGGCCAGGACGCGTTGATCGTCGCCATGCTCGAGATCCGCGCGCGGATCCCCGGTGCGGTGTTGGTGGTCGCGGGCGGCGGACCGTACGAGGACAAGTTGCACGGGCTCGCGGCAGCCATCGGCGTCAGCGATGACGTGGTCTTCACCGGCCGGGTCCCCTCCAGCGAACTCGCCGCCCACCACACCCTGGCCGATGTATTCGCCATGCCGAGCCGCACCCGCGGGGCCGGGCTCGATGTCGAAGGTCTGGGCATCGTGTACCTGGAGGCCTCGGCGTCCGGAGTGCCGGTGGTCGCCGGACGTTCGGGCGGTGCACCGGAAACCGTGCTGGAGGGCAAGTCCGGCCGCGTCGTCGACGGACGCAAGACCACCGAGATCGCCGACGCCATCGTCGAGATCCTGTCCGATCGCGATGCCGCCGCCGAGATGGGCGCTGCGGGACGCGCGTGGGTCGAGGAACAGTGGCGCTGGGACAGTCTGGGCGCGCGACTGCGTCAGCTGCTGCGATAAAGGCGACGGCGGCTCACAGGTTGGGACTGTGATCTACTACGCTCGGGCTGTGAACGAGCGAAGCGAGCGAACCATGTGCCAGCGCGCTCTGCGCACGGCGGAGCTGAGCGTCAGCGAGGCGCAGCCGTGAGCAGTATTCAGGTCGCTGATCAGACGTTTGTTGCCGCCCCCGGGGCCGCGGTCGCCGAGATCCTGGCCGGGGAGAACAATTGGCGCCGCTGGTGGCCCGATCTGACCCTCGGCGTCCGGGAAGACCGGGCCGACAAGGGTATTCGCTGGTCGGTCACCGGTGCGCTGACCGGAACCATGGAGGTATGGCTGGAGCCCGCGCTCGACGGGGTGATCCTGCACTACTTCCTGCACGCCGAACCGAAGGCGCCGACACGGGATCTGGCCGCCGCCAATCGGGCGTGCAGGGTGGCGGGCAAGAATATGTCGTTCGAGATCAAGGCCAGGCTGGAGACGGGCCGCGCGGCCGGTGTCGCACCGGCACACGCCGCACCGACCGCCCGCTGACGCACACGAGCACAGCACAGCAGCTGAAAGGAATCGTTGTCCGCCATGGCCGACAGGACCCAGAGGTCGATCATCATCGATGCACCGTCGCAGCGGGTGATGTCCGTCATTGCCGATCTGGAGTCCTACCCGGAGTGGGTCTCGGCGGCGAAAACCGTTGAGGTGCTGGAGAAGAGCGCCGACGGCCGGGCCCGAAAAGCGCGCTTCGTGCTGGATGCCGGAGTCGTCAAGGACACCTATGTGCTGTCCTACACCTGGCAGCCCGACGATAAATCGGTCAGTTGGACGCTGATCAGCGGCGAACTGCAGAAGGCGCAGGACGGCACCTACGAACTCGTCGACCAGCCCGACGGCACCACCGAGGTGACCTATGAGCTGACCGTCGACCTGAATATCCCGATGATCGGCATGTTCAAGCGCAAGGCCGAGAAGGTGATCACCGATACCGCGCTCAAGGAACTGAAGAAACGGGTCGAAGGCTGATCGTGCACAAGCCCGAGGCGGCCGGTACTCGGGTCGAACTGTTCATCGGCAAAGGCGGGGTCGGCAAGACGACCTTGGCCTGCGCTACCGCCATGGCCTATGCCCGGGCGGGGCAGCGAGTGCTGGTGGCCTCGCTGGATCAGGCGCATTCGCTCGGCGACGCGCTCGGCTTCCGATTTCCGCACGATCCCGGCACCGTGCCCGGGATCGCGAGCGTCCTGTCCGGACTCGATGTGATCGAGGTCGATTCCCTTGCGCTGCTGGAGGATCGGTTCCGCGAGGTGGTGCGCGTGCTCGCGACCGGAACCCACGATCACGGCATCGACCTGGCCGCACTGGATCCGGCCGAGCTGACCGGACTGCCCGGCGTGCAGGAATTGCTGATGCTGGTGGAGATCACCCAGTTCGCCGCCGAGGACGACTGGGATGTGATCGTCGTGGACTGCCCGCCCTCGGCGGATATGTTGCGCATCATCACCGCGCCGGAAACCCTGCTCGGATATGTGGAGCGGATGTGGCCGCCGCATGCGCGGGCGATGAGCATGGTCGGCACCGATCTGCGGCGCGCGGTGCTGGCCACCACGGTCGAGCGGATTGTCAAGGCGGTCACCGAGGTGCGCGATCTGCTCGCCGATCACGGACGAACCGGTGCGCGACTGATCACCGTCGCCGAACAGGTCGCCATCGCCGAATCGGAGCGGATGCGTTCGGCGGCGGCACTGCTCGGTCTGCGGTTGGACGCGGTGGTGGTGAACAAGGTGCTGCCCGCCGTGCCCCCGCCGACCGCGCTCGAGGTGGCCGCCCATCCCGCCGTGCAGTGGTACGTGAATCGACGCGCCGAACAATTGGATGTGGTGAACCGGCTGCAACGGGGTATGAACGGGACACGGGTGCTGATCGCTCAGCACACCGGGCCCGAACCGGTCGGGCTCACGTCCCTGTCCGCGCTGTCGTATGCGATGGATTCGGGTGAGCGGTTGAATGCCGACTCGAAGCTGAGCGACAATCCGGCGGAGGTTCGCACAAGTTCCGGCGAGCCGGTGGTTCGATTGGAATCGGGCACCGGTCTGCATTCGGTGTACGCGTTGCGGATGCATCTGCCCGTCGTCGATCCGGCGACGCTGCGACTGGGACGAGTGGAGGACGATTTGATCGTGGGAGCGGACGGGGTCCGACGCCGGGTGCGCCTGGCGCCGGTATTGCGACGGTGCACGGTCGACGGCGCCGAACTCGACAACGGCTATCTGATCGTGCGTTTTCACCCGGACCCGGAAGCGTGGCCGGTATGAGCGAGCGAATCATGTCACAGCGTGCATCGCGCATGCCGGAGCCGAGCGCTAGCGAGGCGCAGGCATGAGCGATTCGAACGACTGGCCCGGCGCTGCCGAGCCCGATGACGGCCTCGGCGAATTCGCCGAGGAATTGAAGCTGCTGGCCGAGGCGGTGCTCGAACGGGTCGAACCCGTGCTGCGGCGCGCCGCCGACGGACAGCCGGACTGGTCGAGTTGCAGTTGGTGCCCGGTCTGCGCGGCCGCGGCGCTGATGCGCGGTGAGCATCACGATGTGCTCGCGGTGGTGGCCGATCACGGGACCGCGATCGTCACGGTGCTGCGCGAGGCTCTCGCCGGGGTGCCGGTCGAACCGGTGATGCCCGAAGATGGTGTGCCGCACGATCATTCGTTCGCCCCCGAGCAGCACGACGACCCACCGGATACGGAACCCACACCCGCCGACACGGATACCCGCACACGGCAGTCGAACTCGTCCGGGCGCAAGCGATCCCGCTATGTCGGCATCCCCGTGACGATCAAGGCATGACGGCGCGAGTAGCAGATGCGCGACCGCTGACCGTCGGAATCGACGTCGGCGGCACCAATATTCGCGCATCGGTGGTCGACGGCGACGGCGAGGTGCTCGACACCGTGGTCGCGCCGACACCGCATTCGGCGCGGGCACTGGAGAACGCGCTGGACCGCACGGTCCGCGAACTGTGCCGCAGACATCCGATCGGCGCGGTCGGCCTTGCCGTGGCCGGATTCATCAACGCCGATCGCTCGACGGTGCGCTTCGCACCGCACCTACCCTGGCAGGACACCCCGGTCGCGCAGCGGCTCACCGAACGCCTCGAACTGCCGGTGATCCTCGAACACGACGCCAATGCCGCCATGTGGGCCGAGTACCGCTTCGGCGCGGCGGCGGGCGGACACAATTCGGTGCTCGTCGCGATCGGCACCGGCATCGGCGCGGCACTGCTCATCGACGGCGAACTGTATCGGGGCACGCACGGCGTCGCACCGGAGCTGGGGCATCTGCAGGTGGTGCCGCAGGGCCGGTCCTGTCCGTGCGGCAAGCGCGGGTGCTGGGAAAGGTATTGCAGCGGAACGGCTCTGGTCGATACCGCGATCGAGATGCTGGCCACCGATCCGGTGCATTCGACGGTGCTGGCACGCGAGGTGCTGCGCGATCCCGGTTCGCTGACCGGACGCCGGGTGGCCGGGGCCGCCCAGGACGGCGATCCGTTGGCGGTGGCGGTCATGGCCGATTTCGCCCGCTGGCTCGGGCTCGGCCTGGCATTCGTCAGCGATATCTTCGATCCCGGGCTGATCGTGATCGCCGGTGGCGTAAGCAGTTCGGCGCCGCAGTTCCTGGACGAGGCACGCGAGGAATACGCGCGGGCGATCACCGGCGCCGGGCATCGGCCGCTCGCCCGGATCCGGACCACACAGCTCGGTGAGGCGGCGGGGATGATCGGCGCGGCGGAGCTCGCCAGGGCCACCCTCGCCGAGACCGGCCGTGGCCGTTCCTGGGCGGCTCGTTCCACCCACTGATCGGTCGGTTATCAGTACTCGAGAACATGTGGTGAGATACGCCGCTCGGCTTGGATGTGATCTATACCCAGCGGTAAAGTCGGCAACTGACGGTTGTACGCGTAAACGATCCCGGCCGCGGGGGTTAGGACGCCATGCTCTACTGGATGCTGAAGTACCTGTTCCCAGGACCGTTCATGCACCTCTACAACCGTCCGACGGTCGAAGGCGTGGAGCATATCCCCGCCGACGGACCGGCCATCCTGGCCGGGAACCACCTTTCCTTCTCGGACTGGTTGTTCGCTCCCCTGATGAGCCCGCGTCGGATCAGCTATCTCGCCAAGGCCGAGTACTTCACCGCCCCCGGCTTCAAGGGTCGGCTGCAGAAGTTCTTCTTCAGCGCCACCGGGCAGTACCCGATCGACCGCAGCGGCGCCTCCGCGGCCGAGGACGCGCTCACTGCCGCACGCAAACTGCTCGACAAAGGTCACCTGGTCGGCCTCTACCCGGAGGGCACCCGCTCCCCCGACGGTCGCCTATACAAGGGCAAGACCGGCTTGGCCCGCCTCGCGCTCGAGACCGGCGTCCCCGTCATCCCGGTCGCCGTCATCGGCACCTTCGAGGTCTGCCCGCCCGGCCCGTTCCGCTGGCGCCGCCAGAAGGTGACCGTCAAATTCGGTGCCCCCATCGACTTCTCCCGCTACGAAGGCATGGGCGGCAACCGTTTCGTCGAACGTGCCGTCACCGATGAGGTCATGTACGAACTCATGCAGCTCGGCGGCCAGGAATACGTCGACGTCTACGCCGCCAGCCTGAAGAAGGGCGTCCCCAGCGGTTCCGCCCCCGAAGCCACCCGCATCCCGGAGACGGCAGCCAGCTAGCCCCTTCCACCTCCACGAGCCCGGTGCCCAACGCACCGGGCTCGTTCGGTTTTCGGCGGCTCCACAGGCCGGCGCATATCGTCGAGTCGTGACGGTGCGCGCAAAGATTTGCGGGATCAGGTCCGAAGACGATCTGCGGATCGCGCTGGCCGTCGGTGCCGACGCCATCGGATTCATCTCCGGGATCACCCATTTCAGCGAAGATGCTCTCGATGCCGACCGCGCGGCGGCGCTGTCGTGGCTCGCTCCGCCGTTCGTCACCCGTGTCCTGGTCACCCATCTGGAGGACGCGGCCGCGATCGTGGACCTGGCCGACCGAGTCGGGGTGGAGGCGATCCAGGTTCACGGGCTCGTCACCATCGACACCGTTCGTGAAGTCCGCAAGACCGCCGGTGGCCGGAAAGTCATCAAGGCGGTGCACGTCACGGGACCGGAGGCCGTCGATACCGCGCGTCAGGCCGCCGCGGATTGCGATGCGGTACTGCTCGATTCACGCACCGCCGACCGCTTGGGCGGCACCGGCCGCACCCACGACTGGTCGGTTAGTGCGGCTGTCGTGACAGCGCTGCACGAACTGGGCTGCCCGGTGATCCTCGCCGGTGGTCTCGGTCCGGACAATATCGCCGATGCCATCGCACGGGTGCGTCCGTTCGCGGTGGACGTCAATAGCGGCGTCGAAACTGCCACCGGGGATAAAGATCCCGACGCATGCGCGGCGTTCGTCGCAGCGGCGCACGGGGCAGTCGTACCTCGCGTCCCACGGCCATGAGCCACCCGGGTCCGGCGAGCAGCGTCGGCGCGGTGACATGGCTACCCGCAATCACAGTGTCGACAAGGGCCTCGTTGCGGCCGATGATCCCGGCGGTCGGGGCATCCAATCGCCGCAACGCCCGCCAGTAATGCCCGTGGCGTCTCGCGGGCAGGCGATCTCGGCAACACCCGGGTGCGGGTCTCACCGGGGAGGCACAATCACGGGGTACCTGTTCCGAGTGCGGTAACTGCGGGCGTGCAGTGGTGAAAGCCGGTGCACCGCAAGACGAGCGAGGGAGTCACGGTGTCGGAAATAGCGCCGGATCTGTTGTTGTCCCTCGCCGTGGCGGCGGCGCATCAGTTGGGGTATTCGTGCCGGGTTGCGGCGGCCGATGACGTGATGTTGTCCGGGCCCGCGGGGGATGTGATGGTCGGGTTGACGAATTTGCGGCGGATGGCCGCGGATGAGCCGCCGGATCAGTGGCCGGCATTGGTGGCGGACTATCTGAGCACCGGTCTGGTCGATCTGGAGGTCGACAGCGATCCGCTCGATACCGGCGACTTCGCAATGATGCAGGGGCTCATCAGGACTCGGCTCTACTCCGGGCACGGCGGTGCGCCGGATGTGGTGCGTCGCCAGGTCGCGCCCGGGCTGATCCAGCGGGTCCTGATCGATCAGGTGCACACCATGGCTCCGGTCACCTATCCGATGCTGCGGCAGTGGCCGATCGACGAATACGACCTGTTCGCCCTCGCCGAGCGGAACACCCGCAGCGACGGTCCATTGGATGTGCTCACTCACCAGATCGATACGCCGAACGCCGACGGTATCGCGATCACGATGCTGTGCGGCATCTGCGACTACGTCACCGCGCACGCGTGCTGGCTCGACGCGTATCCGGTGATCGGACCGGCGGGTGCGGTATTCGTGGTGCCGTCGCAGCGCCATATCTACGCGCACCCAGTGGCGAATCTCGAGGTGGTCCAGGCCACCACGGTGCTGGCCCAGGTCGCGGTGCTCGATTACACGCAGCGCCCGTGGCCGGTCAGCCAGGATGTCTACTGGTGGCACGGTGGCACCATCGAGCTGGCCGCCGCCACGCAGCACACCGGTGAATCGCTCTGCATCTATCCGTCGGACGACTTCCTCGCCGCATTGAACGAACTCCCCGAGCCCTGACGAGATCTACGTCACACGGCAGTACCTCTCGCATCCAGGACGTCACGTTTCGGACCGCTCGACCGTCTTATGCGTAGCCGGCTGTCGATCGAGAAGGAGATGACAATGCCTGTGCTGTTCATTCGTTACGAGGTGGCTCCACTCGGCTCGGACGGGAGCCCGCGATGAGCTCGAAGGCGGCGCAGCATGCCGACGCCGCGGACGAGCGGTACCGCGCCGCGGCCTTCGTGAAACGTTCGATCAATAAGGTCTTCCCGACGCACTGGGCCTTCCTGCTCGGCGAGATCGCCTTGTACAGCTTCATCATTCTGCTGATCTCGGGCATCTACCTGACGCTGTACTTCGATCCGTCGATGACGGAAGTGGTCTACGACGGTGCGTATCAACCGCTGCGCGGCGTGCACATGTCGGCGGCTTATGCCAGCTCCCTGGACATTTCGTTCGAGGTACGCGGCGGTCTATTCGTGCGGCAGGTACACCATTGGGCCGCACTGATGTTCCTGGCCGCGATCATCGTGCACTGCCTGCGGATCTTCTTCACCGGCGCGTTCCGCAAACCGCGCGAAGCGAATTGGGTGATCGGCTCGACCCTGTTGGTCCTGGCCATGTTCGAGGGCTACTTCGGCTACAGCCTGCCCGACGATCTGTTGTCGGGCACCGGCCTGCGTTCACCGCTCGGCGGGATCACGATGAGCATCCCGATCGTCGGAACCTGGATCCACTTCGCCCTTTTCGGCGGCGAATTTCCGGGTGAGGTGCTGATTCCGCGCCTGTTCATCACACATGTGCTGCTGTTCCCCGGGATCATGCTCGCGCTGATCGCCGCGCATATCGCGCTGGTCTGGTATCAGAAGCACACGCAATTCCCGGGACCGGGGCGCACCGAGCACAATGTCATCGGTGCGCGCATCGTGCCGGTCTTCGCCGCGGACCAGGGTGCGTTCTTCATGTTCACCCTCGCAACGGTGGCGATCATGGGCGGGGTATTCCAGATCAATCCGATCTGGGAACTCGGGCCCTACAACCCGGCGCAGGTGTCAGCGGGTTCACAACCGGACTTCTACATGATGTGGACCGACGGCCTGGCCCGGCTCATGCCGCCGTGGGAGATATACCTCGGCAACTACACCATCCCGGCGGCGTTCTGGGTTGCCCTGGTGATGGGCCTGGTGCTCGTGATCCTGCCCGCCTACCCGTGGATCGAGAAGCGGCTCACCAAGGATTACGCGGCCCACAATCTGTTGCAGCGGCCGCGAGATGTGCCGGTGCGCAGCGGAATCGGCGCGATGGCGATCACCTTCTATCTGGTGCTGACGCTCAGCTGCGTCAATGACATCATCGCGTTGAAGTTCGACATCTCGCTCAATGCCACCACCTGGATGGGCCGCATCGGCTTGTTGATCGCACCGCCGATCGCGTACTTCATCACCTATAGGTTCTGCATCGGTCTGCAGCGCAGCGACCGGGCGGTGCTGGAGCACGGCATCGAGACGGGCATAATCAAGCGACTGCCGCACGGTGAATACGTCGAGGTGCACCAGGCGCTCGGATCGGTCGACGAGCACGGCCATCCGGTGCCGCTGGTCTACCAGGGCGCGGCGATCCCGAAGAAGATGAACAAACTCGGTTCGGCGGGCAAACCGGGCACCGGCAGCTTCCTGCGACCCGATCCCGTGGCGGAATCCGAGCAATACTTCGAGATCGAGCACGCCGAGGAACGCAAACAGCTCGCCGTGCTGCAGAAGTACCAGGACCGAATCACCGACGGCGAAAGGCACACCCCATGATGTGGCTCACGCGCTCGCATGAGCCGGCTACCGAGGACTACGGCCTGCTGGTCGCGGCCGCGACGGTGGCCGCCGAAGCCACCGCCCGCGCGGTCCGCGACCTGTTGCGCGACAACGGGATCCGCGCCACCATCGGCCCGGCTCAGCCCGCTCGACACCGGGTACTCGTCTTCCCGGAAGACGCCGTCCGCGCATTCGAAATCCTCTGCGACAACACCATCTGAGGGTTCGCACCAGAAGGCCCCGAACCATCCGGGTTCGGGGTCTTCGGTCATCTGGCGTCCGGCCACGAAATGATCACCGAAGTGGAATGCTGTTAGGCAGACAGTTCCGAGCGGTATGGGAGCGAATCATGAGTTTTCAGAAGATTCCACCGGGGACCCGGGGATCCCGACCGCCGTCACCCAATCCGGTGTTCCGTTTCCTCATCGGGGCGATGGAGCGATATCACCGATTCCGCCACGACCGATTCATGGGGATGGACCTGGTGTATCTGACCACCGTCGGTGCGAAGAGCGGTCAGGAACGTCGGGTGACGGTGAGCCGGTTTCCGGCCGATGACGGCGGCTGGCTGATCGTCGCCTCCATGGGCGGCGCGATCCAACATCCGGGCTGGTATCACAATATCGCCGCGCATCCGGATCAGGTGTGGGCCGAGGTGGGCGGTACGAAGTACCACGTCACGGCCGAGCAGCTGGACGAGGAACGGCGTGAGCAGGCATGGAAGCAGATCACCGCTGTGCAACCGCGCTATCTCGGCTACCAGAAGAAGACCGACCGGCTCATCCCGATCATCGAACTCCGACCGCGCGGCTGATACCGGGCGCCTGTTGGCCGAGCCGACGATGGGAGTTCACATGGTGTTGGACTCCCTGCGCCAAGGTGGGCCAATGACTGGTTCGGACTTCGGCATCTCCCGGCGCACGCTGCTGCGCACCTCCGCCCTCGGTCTCGTCGCGGTCCCCGCACTCGCCGGCTGCTCGAACGACGGGCCCACACTGGTCCGTCCGCGCCCGAACCTCACCCACGGCGTCGCGGTGGGCGATCCGCGCACCGACGGCGCGCTGATCTGGGCGCGTTCCGATCAGCCCGCGAAGCTGATCGTGGAGACCGCGGCCACCGAATCCTTCATCGACGCCAAACGATTCACCGGTCCGATGCTGACCCCGGCCTCCGACGGCACCGGACGCGTGCGAGTCAACGGTCTGACCGCCGGCCAGCAGGTGCACTACCGGGTCACCCTCGAAGGCGAGGACGGCGCCGCCTCCGAACCGATTACCGGTGTGTTCCGCACCGTGCCCACCGGCGGGTCCGATATCAAGCTGCAGTGGTCCGGTGATGTGGTCGGCCAGGGCTACGGCATCAACCCCGAACTCGGCGGTATGAGGATCTTCTCCGCCATGGCCGCGCGTGACCCGCACCTGTTCATCCACTCCGGCGACTCGATCTACGCCGACGGCCCGCTGCAGGAATCGGTGACGCTGCCCGACGGCCGGATCTGGCGCAATACCGTCTCCGAGGCGAAAAGCGCTGTCGCGCAGACTCTGGACCAGTTCCGCGGCAACTATGCCTACAACCTGTCCGACCAGAACTACCGCCGCTTCAATAGCTCGGTCGCCCAGGTGGTCCAGTGGGACGACCACGAAACCGTCAACAACTGGTACCACGGCGGCCTGGTCGCCGAGACCAAGGGCTACAGCGAGCGCAGCATGGACACCCTGGCGACGCGCTCCTGGCAGGCCTTCCACGAGTGGATGCCATTGGAGCCCGAGGAGGCGGTCGACAGCCGCCTCTACCGCAAGATCTCTTACGGCCCGCTGCTGGACATCTTCGTCCTGGATATGCGGACCTATAAGGACACCAACGACATCGACAACGGACCCAGCGGTCGCATCTTCGGTCCGGAACAGACGAAGTGGCTCATCGAGGGTCTGCGCGATTCCAAGGCAACCTGGAAAATCGTCGCCAACGACCTACCGCTCGGCCTTGTCGTCAAGGACGGTGAACAAAAAGTCACGGCATACGAGGGCCCCGCCAATGGCGACAACGGCGCCCCGTCCGGCCGGGAAACCGAAATCGCCCAAGTACTCTCGGCGATCAAGGCGAACAAGGTGGGCGGTGTGGTCTGGCTGACCGCGGACGTGCACTACACCGCGGCCCATCACTATTCGCCCGAGCGCGCCGCCTTCACCGACTTCGACGAGTTCTGGGAGTTCGTGTCCGGACCGCTGAATGCCGGTGCGTTCGGCCCGAATCCGCTCGACGGCACCTTCGGTCCGGAGGCGGTCTTCGTGCACGCGCCGACCGTTCAGAACGCCTCACCACTGGACAGCTTCCAACATTTCGGTGAGGTGCTGATCGATGGCAAGTCAAGGGAACTGACGGTCAATCTGTGCGATGCGACCGGATCCGTCCTGTTCAGCCAGCGGCTCGCGCCGCCGGCCCGGTAACCGTAGAGATCGAACGAGCATCGGAGGCCGCGCTGTGGTTAGCTTTCGGTCCATGAGCACGCCGCACACTGTCGCCGCCGAAGAATATCTACCTCGTGACACCGCGGATGTCGTTCGTACGGTGCGGAATTCACGCGGTCGCGCGGAAAACCTCACGGTGCGTGGCGGCGAACCGATCGACGACGGTCTGTCGTTACCCGATCCGCGCGCGGTGGTCTCGCTGCGAAAGATGAATTCGGTGCTCGATATCAACCTCGGCAGGCGCACTGTGCGCGTGCAGGCGGGCGCAAAACTCTCCGATATCGATCGGCGCCTGGGCGCACACGGCCTCGGTCTGCCGATCGTCGGCGACCACCGCGATATCACCGCGGGCGGTTTCGCCTCGGTCGGCGGTGTCAGCACGGCATCGCACAAGTACGGCATGTTCATCGATCAGATCGTGGACCTGGAGTACGTCGATCCGGACGGACGCATCGGCACCTGCGGTCGCAACCACCACACCGAGCGCTTCCACCGGATCCTCGGCGCGGGCGGACGCGCGGGCATCATCACCGCGCTCACCCTCGATGCGGTCGATATCGACAAGGACCACACCTGGCTCACCACCGACGCCGACCGCTTCCTGGACTTCGACTCCTTCGTCGAACACGCATACGCCGAAATCGCCCGGCCGGGCAATGTCGCACTGCAGGTCGGTCGTTGGGTCGATACCGCGCCGCTGAAGGTTTCGCGCCCGGTCGGCACCGGCCATGTGCAGTTGGGGACCGTGCGGTTCGGTCAGTGGTCGAGCCTGTACCCCACCACGCCCACCCGCTCGCTGCGGGCGCGCCGTGAGGTCGGCACCAAGACCAGGAAGTCGTTGGGCGTCATCGCCTCTGCCGCGGGCGGCCGCGCGGGTGCACCGGTGCGCAATGCCGCGGCGGGCGCGCTCATGTTCGCCCCGAAAGTGCTGACACTGCGCGATGCGGAGTATCTGGCCGACACGGTCATCAGCTCCTCCGAACGCGGACCCGCCTACCGGGTCGCGATTTTCGCGCCGCTGTCGACCTATGCCTCGGTTTTCTACAGACTGCACGATTTGTTTGCTGGACACCGGGAGCGGACCGGATGCTTCACCGTCATCTCCGCGATGACCTACGGCGTGCGCTCGAAGTACCTGCGTGAGGACGCGCAAGCACGCGGACTCGCGGTCGAGGACCACGGACTGATCACCTTCACCTGCCGTTTGCGGCCCTCGGCGCTGCCCTCAGAACTGTTGCGCGACATCGTTACCGGAATCGATGAGATCTGCGCATCCGAACACGCCCTGCGGTACGACTCCACGGATTAGACTGGTCGCGCCGCATATAGTCGCCAGCAAATAGCTTCACCGCCCATCCGGCGGTTCGGCTATCTGTTGGTGACGGCGGTCGACTTCGGCACTGTCGGCGGGGTGTCGATGCGTTGGTTCAGCCCATCTACGGTGAAGGTTGCTCTGATGCTCGAATTCCGCACTGCCCCGCCCCGTTTGCCGGACCGTAAGCGTCAGCGGCCCGAATCCGTCGAGGGGCTGCGGGTTCTCGTGACGGACGCGTGTTCCGAAATCGGTCACGCCACAGCCACGCTGCTTGCCGCACAGGGCGCGCAGTTGCTGCTGGTCGCCCGGCGCGGGGATCAACTCGTCGCCAGCTGCAATCAGATCGTCGATGCGGGCGGTGCGGCGAATTGGTTCCGCTGTGATATCTCCGCACTCGGTGATGTCGATCAACTCGTCGACTGGGTGCTCAGCGATTTCGGCCGCGTCGACGTGCTGATCAACAATGCCGGCCGTCCGCTGCGCCGACCCGTCTCACAATCCCTGGACCGCTTCCGTGACTACCAGCGCATGATGGCGACCAACTACTTCGGTCCGCTGCGTCTGACGCTCGGTCTGCTGCCCGCCATGCTGGAATCCGGCTCCGGCCACGTGATCAATGTGGGCCCGTGGAGTCTGAAGACCGGCGCCACACCGAATTTCGCCTCCTACGCCAGCTCCCAGGCGGCCTGGACCACCTTCGGTCAATGCGCGGACGCCGAACTCTCGCCACGCGGCATCCAGGTGACCGCCGTCCAATATCCGGCCGTCCAACCGGATACCGGAACAATCGCGCACTACGTCACCGAGCCCGCACTGGAACCGACCGACGCCGCCCGGCTGATCGAAACGGCCATCCGCACCCGCCCGGCCCGCCTCCAACCCCGCTTCGCGCGCACCCTGCGCGGACTGGCCGGTGTCGCACCCCGCTCCACCAACCGCATCCTGTCCCGCCTCGCCTCGCTCTAGACCGGCGGCAGCAGCGCCGACGGTAGTCGAATAGTGGCTTCAAGGCCCTTGGGCAACAACCATTCGACTACCGTCGGCGATATCCCAGCCCAGCAACGACGAAGCGCCCCACCGGAGTCCGGTGGGGCGCTTCGAAAAGAGCTATCAGCTCAGTGCTTTTCGGGGCCGAGGTAGTACTCGAAGACCAGACCGGCGGCCGCACCGAGGATGCACACCACACCGATGCCGATCAACCAGAACTGGAAGAACGCCAGGCCCAGGGCGGTGATGGAGCCCGCGCCGGCCAGGGTGATGGGCCAGAAGCTGCCGGGCGAGAAGAAGCCCAGATCGCCCGCGCCGTCCACGATCTCGGCATCCTCGTAGTCCTCCGGGCGCAGGTCGAGGCGACGTGCGACGAAACGGAAGTAGGTGCCGATGATCAGCGACAGACCGGCGGTCAGCACCGTCGCGGTGGTGCCCGCCCACTCGACACCGGTCCGCGACTGGCCGGTGAAGTAGCCGTACACGACTGCCACGATGATGAAGAACACCGTGAGCAGTTCGAAAATCCGCGCTTCGATCTTCATTTCAGATCAGTCCTCACTTGCTCTCTACCGCGGACGCGCTCTTGGTGTCGCGCTTGGTGTTGAACGGCTGGGTGGAGGTCGCGATCGGGGATTCACCGATGGACTCGAGCGCCTCGGCGTTGGTCTTACCCGCCTTACGCGCATCGATGTACTTGGTGAACTTCTCCGGCGATACCGCGCGGACCTCGAAGTTCATCATCGAGTGGAAGGTGCCGCACATCTCGGCGCAGCGGCCGACGAATGCGCCTTCCTTCTCGATCTTGGTGATCTGGAAGACGTTATCCGAGTGGTTTTCCTTCGGGTTCGGCATCACGTCGCGCTTGAACAGGAACTCCGGCACCCAGAAGGCGTGCACGACATCGGCCGCGGCTATCTGGAATTCGATGACCTTGTTGGTCGGCAACACGAGCACCGGGATCTCGCTGCTGGAGCCGACGGTCTCGACCTTGTCGTAGTGCAGGTAGGACAGGATGTCGTTCTCCGGCTTGCCGTGCACCGGGCCCGGCTGCGGGTGACCGTCCTTGGTCAGCTCCTTGTACTCCTCGAGCTGTTCCTGGTTGGCGTCCTCGCGGGCCTTATCGATGCCGTCGAAGCGGTAGCCATCCTTGAAGTCGACATCGCGGTAACCGAACTTCCAGTTCCACTGGAAGGCGGTCACGTCGACGGTCACATCCGGGTCGGCGACCTTCTCGTGCACGTAGTTCTGCACGACCACGGTGAAGTAGAACAGCACCGCGATGATGACGAACGGCACCGCCGTGTAGGTCAGCTCCAGCGGCACGTTGTAACCGGTCTGGCGCGGGAACTCCGGGGAGTCCTTCTTCTTGCGGTGGAAGGCGACGGTCCAGAAGGTCAGACCCCACACCAGCACACCCATCAACAACGCCGCGATGACCGACCACGTCCACAGTTCCCGCATCCGGGTGGCCTGCGGCGTGATGCCCGAGGGCCAGCCGAATCGCAGCCAAACATTGTCGATCGAGCAGCCCGAGACGAGCACCGCGGTGATCCCCAAGGACACCGCCAGCCCGGCCCGCCGAAGGATCCGGCCCTGCCGACCCTTTACGGGTCGTGCCCCGATCTCTTCGCTCGCCTTGTGCGCCACGCTCACGCCTTCCTGGTCGCCACACATTCCGACAGTGCACCGCTCGGGTTGCGATCGCCCGGCGGTACGTCCTAAGCACGTTTCAGGGCATTCCGGCCGACCTGCCCGTTCGGGCGCGATCCACCTAAGAATGTCCTGAGTACTACGCAGCGTAGACCAAACCGGCGCCCCGTTTGACGTCGGGTCGCATTCGACACTCCGCCGACGCCGAGGTGGGTACGGTCACCCGAACATCGTCCCAGGACAGGGCCTGCGCCGCGACCGGATCCGGCGCATGCGAGGGCCTCGGACACAATATTTCGAATGCCGGGCAGCTGCACTTCGCGCGCTCGACGCCGCACCATCCGCGCCGGAAAGACCGGCTGATCCAGTGGGGTGCGACGTACTCGGACACGAAGATTTCGTCGCGGCGTCGGACGCAGACCGGGAGATCGGTAGATCGCGGCACTCAGCGGGCCCGGCCTTCCCGGAACACGGTCTGCGCGAGACACAAATCCAGCCGGTGCGGCATACTCGGACACGAGATTTCGTCCTGTGCGCCCACCTATCGGGCGCAGCCACCCAATGAATCGGGCCAGCGCCCGTACCAAGTAGGAAACGAGGTTGCCGACGCCGTGTGTGGACTGCTCGGATTTCTGACATCTGATGCGGCAACCGACGACAGTCGGGGACGGCAGCCAGCGCAGCTGGCGGGGTGGGTAAACACCGTGGAGCGGGTGTACGACGCCCTGCACTGCGTACGTCATCGCGGCCCGGACGAGCGCGGCACCTGGCACGACGATCATGTGATCTACGGCTTCAACCGGCTGTCGATCATCGATATCGAGCATTCGCACCAGCCGCTGCGCTGGGGTCCGGCCGAAAACCGGGAGCGCTACGCACTGACCTTCAACGGTGAGATCTACAACTACATCGAGATCCGCGAGGAACTCGCGAAGGCGCATGCCGAGGAGTATCCGGACGGCAGGATCTTCGAGACCGAGGGCGACAGCGAGGCGATCGTCGCGGCCTTCCACTACTGGGGTCCGGAGGCGGTGCGCAAGCTGCGCGGCATGTTCGCGTTCGCGATCTGGGATACCGAAACCCAGGAGCTGTTCCTGGCGCGCGATCCGTTCGGGATCAAGCCGCTGTTCCTGGCGACGGGCCCCGGCGGGACCGCGTTCGGCAGTGAGAAGAAGAGTCTGCTGGGGCTGCTGCCCGCACTCGGGCTGTCCGATGCGCTGGATCCGCGGGCTTTGGAGCACTACACGGTGCTGCAGTATGTGCCGGAGCCGGAGACCCTGCACAAGGACATCCGTCGCTTGGAATCCGGGCACTACGCGACCGTGCGGGCGGGCGAGGCACCGCAGATCACCCGCTACTTCAACCCGCAGTTCAAGGTGCGGGCCTTCGCACCCGGTTCGGCGGCCGCCCGCTATCGCGATATCGCCGAGGCCCTGGAGGACTCGGTCGCCAAGCATATGCGCGCGGATGTGACGGTCGGATCGTTCCTGTCCGGCGGCATCGACTCCACCGCGGTCGCGGCGCTGGCCATGCGGCACAACCCGAAGCTGATCACCTTCACCACCGGCTTCGAACGCGAGGGCTACTCCGAGGTCGATGTGGCCGCCGAGAGCGCGGAGGCGATCGGCGCGCGGCACATCGTGAAGGTTGTCTCCCCCGCCGAATTCGCGGCCGCGATCCCCGAAATCGTCTGGTACCTCGACGATCCCGTGGCCGACCCGGCGCTCGTCCCGCTGTACTTCGTCGCCAAGGAGGCGCGCAAGCACGTCAAGGTGGTGCTCTCCGGTGAGGGCGCGGACGAGCTGTTCGGCGGATACACGATCTACCGGGAACCGTTGTCGCTCAAGCCCTTCGAGTACTTGCCGCGTGGCGTGCGCAAGCTGGCGGGCAAGCTGTCGGAGCGGATTCCGGACGGCACCCGCGGTAAGAGCCTGCTGCACCGCGGTTCGCTCCCCCTCGAGGAGCGCTACTACGGCAATGCGCGCAGCTTCAGCGATGCGCAGTTGCGTGCGGTGCTGCGCGAATTCCGGCCGGAATGGACCCACCAGGACGTCACCGCGCCGATCTACGCGCAGTCGCGCGGCTGGGATCCGGTGGCGCGCATGCAGCATCTGGATCTCTACACCTGGCTGCGCGGCGACATCCTGGTCAAGGCCGACAAGATGACCATGGCGAATTCGCTCGAGCTGCGCGTGCCGTTCCTGGACTCCGAGGTGCTGAAGGTCGCCGAGCAACTGCCCTACGAGCAGAAGATCACCAAGGAGACCACGAAGTACGCGCTGCGCCAGGCACTCGAGGGCATCGTCCCGCCGCATGTGCTGCACCGAGCGAAGCTGGGTTTCCCTGTGCCGCTGCGGCATTGGTTGCGCGGCACCGAACTCTACGACTGGGCGCACCTGCAGATCGCCGAATCGCAGACCGATCACCTGCTGGACAAGGGCGCGATCAAGGGCATGCTCGAAGACCACCGCGCGGGCCGCGGCGACCACAGCCGCCGATTGTGGACGTTGCTGGTCTTCATGGTCTGGCACGGGATCTTCGTGGAGAAGCGCATCACCCCCGACATCCAGGAGCCGGTCTACCCCGTCTCGCTGTAGCCACTCGCGCCGCGCACATCATGTTGCGCAGCACGGCGGCACCGTCGTCTCCGCGCAATGCGACTGTGCCGCGCATTTTTTCGCACGCCGCGCATGGATTCGCGTGCAATTTCGTGCGCGGCGCAACAAGACGTGCGCAGCACGGAACCAGAGTGCCAAGCCGTCGTCTCGACGCAATGCGCTGTGCGGCGCATCTTTGCGCACGCCGCGCATGGATGCGCCCAGCGAATTCGTGGGCGGCGCGCTAAAGCGTGCGCAGCGCGGGGGTTGCCGAGCGGGGCGCGGTGAGCAGATGCGAACGGCCGCACCGGGATACGGTGCGGCCGTCGGGATCGCGTCGGTCAGAGCAGAGGCTTGATATCGGCGGCGGCTTCGGGACCGTAAGCCTTGGTGAGGCGCTCGAGGGCATCGTCCTTGCTGAGGGTCCACTCCTGGGTGCCCATGGTCTCGAGTACGAGAACCGCGATGAGCGAACCCAATTGGGCGGAACGCTCCAGCGAGAGTCCGGTGGTGTGGCCGGTCAGGAAGCCCGCGCGGAAAGCGTCGCCGACGCCGGTGGGCTCGACCTTGTCAACCTCGGGGACCACACCGACG
Source organism: Nocardia vinacea (assembly GCF_035920345.1). NCBI lineage: Bacteria > Bacillati > Actinomycetota > Actinomycetes > Mycobacteriales > Nocardiaceae > Nocardia > Nocardia vinacea. The sequence continues at coordinate 9,710,637 of NZ_CP109149.1, read as the reverse complement.
GTCACCTCGGTGCCGTCGCGGTCGACGATCTGCACGCCGTCCTTGCCGAGCGTGGTGACCCGGATACCGACCTTGCGCGCGACCTCTTCCTCGCTCAGACCGGTCTTCTGCAGCAGCAGCGCCCACTCGTACTTATTGGTGAAAAGGTATGCGGCGCCTTCGATCAGCTGCACGGCCTGATCGCCGTCGAGGCGGGCCAGTTGCTGGGACGGGTCGGCGGCGAACGGAATGCCGAGTTCGCGGCATTCGGCGGTGTGGCGCAGCATCGCCTCGGGATCGTTGGCGCCGATGAGCACCAGGTCGAGGGTGTGCTGCTCGGCGAGCTCGCCGATCGAGATGTCACGGGCCTCGCTCATCGCGCCCGGGTAGAACGAGGCGATCTGGGCCATGTCGTCATCGGTGGTGCAAACGAAGCGCGCGGTATGCGCCCGGTCCGAGATCTTGACCGTGGAGCAGTCGACACCGTGCTTCTCCAGCCAGCCGCCGTACTCCGTGAAATCGGCACCGACCGCGCCGACGAGCAGCGGCGTGCGGTTCAATACGCCCATGGCGTAGGCGATGTTGCCCGCGACACCGCCCTTGCGGATCTGCAGATCATCGACGAGAAAGCTCACCGAGACGTGGTCGAGCTGATCGGCCAGCAGCGCGTCGGCGAACCGTCCGGGGAAACGCATGAGGTGGTCGGTTGCAATGGACGCGGACACGGCGATAGACACGAGGCTGAGCCCCTTCGAGTAGGCGGCAGACGACGAATGGCGCGGGGAGGAACCCGCGCCTTCACCGTATCAACTACCGCGTCCGCCGAGCACCAACGACTTCTCCGCCCCGGCGACAACCGGCCGGGGGTCGAGGTGTCAGTTGAAGGAGTCGCCGCAGGCGCAGGAACCCGTCGCGTTCGGGTTGTCGATCGTGAAGCCCTGCTTCTCGATGGTGTCGACGAAGTCGATCGAGGCGCCCTGTACGTACGGCGCGCTCATCCGGTCGACGGCCAGCTTGACGCCGCCGAAGTCGACGGTCAGGTCGCCGTCGAGCGAGCGGTCGTCGAAGAAGAGCTGGTAGCGCAGGCCCGCACAGCCGCCCGGCTGCACGGCGATACGCAGGGCGAGGTCGTCGCGACCCTCCTGGTCGAGCAGCGCCTTCGCCTTGCTGGCGGCGGCGTCGGTCAGAGCCACACCGTGGGTGGTCGTCTCGTCTTGCACAGTCATGAACTCTCCTCAAGACAGCTGTGTTCAACCCGTGAACAGCGCACGGCTCGTGGCTGTCAACACCACGCAGCGGGCTGTTATTCCCCCATCTTGCCACCACCGGGTGCCGCGGTGGACACAACCTCCCACCGACCTCATTTCCTGCGGGGTACCGCATCGAATAGCCTGGTCGCGTGAAATTGTTCCGTCGCGGCGAGTCCAGCACCACCGACGAGAGCGCCGACCAGACGGCGGGCTCGGACGGCGGCTCGACCGCAGTCTCCATCACGAAAGCGGCCACCGCCACCGAGGGCAAGGGCCGACCGACTCCGAAACGTCGTGACGCCCAAGGCAAGCGGCGCGGCCCGGTGGCTCCGGCCCCGCTCACCGCGAAGGAGGCGCGCGCCCGGCGCAAGGCCACCCGCGGTAGCCGCCAGGACCGCAAAACGGCCTCGGCCGAGCGTCGGCTGGCGGCCCAGGACCGGCGCGCCAGGATGCTGGCCGGTGAGGACAAATACCTGCTGCCCCGTGATCAGGGTCCGGTGCGGGCGTTCGTGCGCGACATCGTCGATGCGCGACGCAACCTGGTCGGGTTGTTCATGCCGATGGCGCTGGTCCTGATCCTGTCGATGTTCGTTGCGCCCGCGCTGCAGACGATTGTGACCCTCGCCATGCTGGTGATGATGTTCTTCATGATCGCCGAGGGCTTCCTGCTCGGCCGGATCATCAACGGACGAGTGCGTGAGCGCTTCCCGGAGAGCACTGATACCGGCTACAAGCTGGGGTGGTACGCCTTCGTCCGCGCCTCGCAGATCCGCAAGATGCGGGCGCCGAAGCCGCGGGTCGGCCCCGGCGACAGTGTTTAATTTGCAGCGCCTTCGGCGCTGCGGGTTCGCGGCCCCTTCTGTCTCGCGTCCGAGCCGTCGAGACTCGCGCCTGCGGCGCATGCGCTTCGACGACTCGGACGCGAGACGGGCCGCGAACGGGTCGCTCGTAAGACTCGCTCCGTCGTGGTCGGGAGAGGGAGAGCGGCAATCGCCCACGCCCATCGTGCGTCCCGGAATGGTCGTGGATCCCTCAGTGGTGATGTGAGTGGGCGATGATGGCGGACAGATCGGACTGCAGGCGCTGGGCGTCGCGATCGGTGACATTCGCGGATCCGGCGTGACCGCCGCCTCGTGTGACGAGGACCGCGAAGCCCACCACTACCGCCATGCTTACGAGAAAAGTAATCATGGCAGTAATTTTGCGCTCGGCGATTTACCGCCGAAAGTGGCTGTTCTGACATTGTTCGTAAAGATTCAGCCAGGTACGCTGTCTGCATGCTGTCCAAGGTCGCGGTGGTGCTGTCGGAGCGCCTGGCCATGTTCGAATTCGGCGTGGTCTGTGAGGTTTTCGGGCTCGATCGGACCGCGGACGGACTGCCCGGATTCGATTTCAAGGTGTGCGGGGCCGAGCCCGGGAAGCCGCTGCCGTCCACGACTCCCGGTATCACTGTCACACCGGAGTTCGGGCTGGAGGAGTTGGCAAAGGCCGATCTGGTGGCGATTCCGGCCTTTCCCGCATCCGCCCTCGAGCAGGGGCTCGACCCGCGGGTGGTCGGCGCGATACGGGACGCGTCGGATGGTGGGGCGATCGTGCTCACCGTATGTTCCGGTGCGTTCCTGGCCGGGGCGGCCGGCCTGCTCGACGGTCGCAAGTGCACCACGCATTGGCGCTATGTCGACCAGTTGGCGGCGCAGTTTCCACAGGCCACGGTCGATCCCGATGTGTTGTTCGTCGACGAGGGCAATCTGATCACCTCGGCGGGCACGGCCGCGGGTATCGATGCCTGCCTGCATCTGGTACGCCGGGAGATCGGCAGTTCCGTCGCGAATGCGATCGCCCGCCGGATGGTGGTGCCGCCGCAGCGTGACGGCGGACAGCGCCAATTCATCGAGCGTCCGGTGCCCGAATGCACCTCCGACAGTCTCAGCTCCACGCTGCAGTGGATGAACGAAAATCTCGACCTGCCGCACACCATCGACGATCTGGCCGCCCGCTCGATGATGTCCACCCGCACCTTCGCCCGCCGCTTCGCCGCCGAAACCGGAACCACACCGGTGAAATGGCTGACCAATCAACGTGTGCTGTACGCCAAGCATCTGCTCGAGGACACCGACGAGGGACTGGAACAGATTGCCGCACAAGCCGGTTTCGGATCCGGCGCGCTGCTGCGGCATCACTTCCAGAAGGTCGTCGGTATCGCGCCGACCGAGTATCGCCGCCGGTTCGGCCCCACGGAGGCGACCGAACAGCGGGCGTGAGCGAGTGAATTATCAACACGGCCGCCAACGCGGTCACGCCGGAACCGAGCGCCAGCGAGGTGCAGGCATGAGCGAGCGAAGCGAGCGAACTATCAACACAGCCGCCAACGCGGTCACGCCGGAACCGAGCGCCAGCGAGGTGCAGGCATGACCGCGGCGGATTGATACGGTGCTGCCGTGTCGGATCGCTCATCTACCAGCAACCGCGCGCACCGCATCCTCGTACTCGGCGGCGCGCGATCCGGTAAGTCGGCATTCGCGGAGGTGCTGGCGGCCGAGGGCGGCCCGGTGCGCTATATCGCCACCGCGATTCCCGATCCCGCCGATCTCGACTTCGCCGAGCGCATCGCCCGCCACCGCGACCGCAGGCCCGCGGACTGGATTGTCCTCGAAAGCGCTGATCCGGCAACAGTTCTCACCGCCGCTCCCCCGGCCGGAACCACACTGATCGACGATATCGGCACCTGGCTCACCGCCCGTATCGATGCGCGCGAGGCCTGGGATGCCCCGCGCGGCACCATCGCCCCAGACACGGACGCCTTGGTCGCCGCCGTCACTGCCTACCCCGGCCGCTTGGTGATCGTGACCCCCGAGGTAGGTATGGGCGTCATCCCCGCCACCCGCTCCGGCCGCCTCTTCCGCGACGAGATCGGCACCCTCAACCAACGCCTCGCGCAAACCTGCGACGAGGCCTTCTTGATCGTCGCCGGGCTCCCTCTCCGGCTGAAATAGGACCGCACAGCTGCGGCGATCACGTCGCGTCACTCGCGAGAGCCGCGCCGTATCGGGTGTCGCGCCAACCGTGCAGGATGCGCCACGCGGACGGCCGGGTGGGCCGCGAGCGCGCGGGAGGAGGCATCGGGCGCGGGGTGGGTGGTGCGGATGGGTGGGGGTGGCGGCAAGATTGGGCCGGATATGGACTGCGCGGTGTAGGAATGAACTGCCCCGACCCGAAAGGCTCGATAGTGACAGACGGATTCGGACCGGTTGTGCCACCCGATGCGGGGGTTCGGGTGGCGGCGGAGCAGCGGCAGGCGCAGCTGACCAAACCCGGTGGGGCGCTCGGGCGGCTCGAGATACTTGGGAATTGGGTGTCGGCATGTCAGGGCGTGTGCCCGCCGAAGCAGTTCGAGCGGGCGCGGGTGGTGGTGTTCGCCGGAGATCACGGCGTTGCGCGCCACGGTGTTTCGGCATATCCGAGTGAGGTGACCGCACAAATGGTCGCCAATTTCCTCGGCGGCGGCGCAGCGGTGAATACGCTGGCCGGAGTGGCGGGTGCGACCGTGCGGGTCGTCGATATTTCCGTCGACGCCGATACCGATCCGCAGATCGCCAAGCACAAAGTGCGGCGCTCGAGCGGGGCGATCGATCGCGAGGACGCGCTCAGCGAGGACGAGATCCATGCCGCGCTGGCCGCGGGCAAGGCGATCGCCGACGAAGAGATTGATGCGGGCGCCGACCTGCTCATTGCGGGCGATATGGGCATCGGCAATACGACACCCGCCACCGTCCTCATCGCGACCCTTACCGATACCGAACCCATCGCCGCGGTCGGCCGGGGTACCGGCGTGGACGATGCGGGCTGGATCCGCAAGGTCGCCGCGATCCGCGATGCCATGCGCCGCGCCCGCCCGGTCGCCAAGGACCCGGCCGAATTGCTGCGCGTAGCCGCAGGCGCCGACTTCGCCGCCCTGGCGGGCTTCCTCGCCCAGGCCGCGACCCGACGGACTCCGGTCATCCTCGATGGCGTGGTTGTCACGGCGGCCGCCCTGGTCGCGGAGGATCTGGCCGCGGGTGCCAGCGCCTGGTGGCTCGCGGGCCACCGTTCCACCGAACCCGCGCACGCCCTCGCCCTGCGCCACCTCCGCCTCGAGCCCCTCCTCGACCTGGACATGCGCCTCGGCGAAGGATCCGGCGCCCTGACCGCCCTCCCCGTCCTCCGCGCCGCCGTGGCCACCCTCGCCGAAATGGCCACCTTCGCGGAAGCCGGCGTGAGCACAGCCGATTCGGCCGCCGAACCCGAAGCCGAAGCCGAAGCCGAAGCCGAAGCCGAAGCCGAAGCCGAAGCCGAGACCAGCATCGCCGCCGAAGCGACCGCGCAACCGGACTTGCGGAAATAGACGGTGACCGCACGCGCCTTCCGCAACAAGCGAGCCTTGCGCTCCGGGCAAGCGGACCGCGCTTCCGGTCCGAAGCTCCGCGACAACCGCCATCGGCAGCCGACGGTCCCGACTCGCAAGGCGACCCCAACCACCAGCGGCAACACACGCCTGCGGCGACAGGCGGGCCTGGCACTCCGAGCCGACGGAACGCTCAGCACGAACGGTGCACGGCGTAGGGCGTGCGCGACGGCGGTTTCGCTGCGTGAATTCGACGATGGCGATGGTCGAGCGATTACAGGTCGGCAAATATGAACGGTGTGCGGCTTGCGGTGTCGTGGCTGACGGTGCTGCCGGTGCGCGGGCCGGAGAGTGTCGATCGGAGCGCGGCGGGGCGGGCGATTGCGTTGGCGCCGTTGGTGGGGGTGGGACTCGGGGCCGCCGGGGTCGGGGTGCTGTGGGTGTTGGTGTGGGGTGGGGCGAGTACGGCGGTCGCGGGGCTGGTGGTGGTTGCCGGGTTAGCGCTCATCACTCGGGGGATGCACCTGGATGGGTTGGCCGACACGCTGGACGGGTTGGGGTCCTATGGTTCGCCCGAGCGGGCCAGGGAGATATTGAAGCGTGGTGACACGGGGCCGTTCGGGGTGGCGGCAATTGTGTTCGCCGTTGGGATCCAAGCGTTTTCGTTCGCCGCGCTGGCCCAGGCCGAGCGTTGGTTCGCGGTGCTGCTCGCGGTGGCCGTCGGCCGAGTGGTCGTGGTCCTCGCATGTCGGCGTGGCATCGCCGCCGCGCCCGGCACCGGCTTCGGCGCATTAGTCGCCGGGACCCAGCACCTGATCACCATCGCACTCTGGTCCGCACTCGCCGTAGCCGCAGGCATACTCGCCGTCCCGGACCACCGCTGGCTCGGCCCCGCCGTTGTCCTTGTCGCCCTGGGCATTTCAGCTCTATTCGCCCGACACTGCACTCACCGCTTCGGCGGCCTCTCCGGTGACATCCTCGGCGCAACACTCGAGATATCCGTCGCCGTCACCGCCGCCGGACTAACCCTGGGCACCTGACTCACAACAGCGTCGCCAGCAACGCGTCGCCATGCCGCCCTTGATATTTCAGGTCTCATGACCCACATTGGTCCCCGCCGGGATAGCGGATCGGGCTCGAGCGTGCATTCTCGCGCGGACTCGGCGGGAAAGTGCACGCTCACCGTCAGCTGGACAGGGCAGCGGCGGTATTCACTCGCATCGGGCCAGTGCCTGCCCACCCGGCGGCTTCGTCAGTCCGGTAACCACGTACACACGCACGCCCACACTCGCATCCGGACACATTGCCCGCGATGAGATAGCTGGCACGGTGCGCGCATTGTCTGGGTCAGGCAATACAGTGGACGGTATGCCTTCCGAGCGTCTGTATTTTCGTCAACTGCTGTCCGGTCGAGATTTTGCCGTGGGTGATCCGATCGCGACACAGATGCGAAATTTCGCGTATCTGATCGGCGATCGGGAGACCGGCGAGTGTGTGGTGGTGGATCCGGCGTATGCGGCGGGCGATCTGGTGGATATCGCCGAGGCTGACGGGCTGCGGCTGACCGGGGTACTCGCGACCCATCACCACCCGGACCATGTCGGCGGCACCATGCTGGGATTCACCCTGCGCGGGGTGCGGGAGTTGCTGGAGAAGACCAGCGTTCCGGTGCATGTCAATGCCGAGGAACTGTCCTGGGTCGCCAATGTCACAGGCATCGCGCCGAGCGAACTCACCGGACACGAGCACTGCGACAAGGTCAGCGTCGGCGCCTTCGATATCGAGCTGCTGCACACCCCCGGCCACACCCCCGGCAGCCAATGCTTCCTGTTCGACAATCGCCTCATCGCGGGCGACACGCTCTTCATCGACGGCTGCGGCCGCACCGACTTCCCCGGCGGCGACTCCGACGCCATGTTCCGTAGCCTGCGCTACCTAGCCGACCTATCCGGCGACCCGGTCGTCTACCCCGGTCACTGGTATTCCCAGCACCCCTCCGCCGCGCTCTCCACGGTCAAGGACGCCAACTACGTCATGCGCCCGCAAACCCTGGAGGAATGGCGCACCTTCATGCCCAGCTGACTCACGAACGGCACACGGCTGCGGCGTTCGCGAGACTGCCGCAGTCACATGCCGCGCATCCACCCGTGGATATCGGCGAAGGTGCCGCGCTGGATGCCGGTGAGGGTGTCACGCAGCGCCATGGTGACCTCGCCCGGTTCACCACCGCCGACGGCGAACTCACCATCGGCGGAGCGAACCCAGCCGACCGGCGTGATCACGGCGGCGGTTCCGCAGGCGAAAACCTCGGTGATCTCACCGGATTCGGCGCCCTTGCGCCACTCCTCCACCGAAACCTTGCGCTCCTCAACCACATAGCCCGAATCGGCGGCGAGGGTGAGCAGCGAATCACGGGTGATACCGGGCAACAGCGATCCGGACAGTTCCGGGGTGACCAGCCGCGCCTCGGAACCGGAGCCGAAGACGAAGAACAGGTTGTTGGTACCCATCTCCTCGACATAGCGACGCTCACAGGCATCGAGCCAGACGACCTGATCGCAGCCCTTCTCGGAGGCCTGTGCCTGGGCGAGCAGCGAGGCCGCGTAGTTGCCGGCGACCTTCGCCTCACCGGTACCGCCCGGTGCCGCCCGTACGTATTCGGTCGACAGCCAGACCCGCACCGGCTTCACACCGCGCGGGAAGTACGCGCCCGCAGGCGATCCCAGCAGCAGGTATTTGTAGGCGGAGGCGGGCTTCACGCCGAGCCCGGCCTCGGTCGCGAACATGAACGGCCGCAGGTACAGCGACTCCTCACCACCGGCCGCGGGCACCCAGCCGCTGTCGACCTCGAGCAGTTGACGCACGGATTCGATGAATAGTTCCTCGGGCAGTTCCGCCATCGCCATCCGGCGCGCGGACTTGCGGAAGCGCGTCGCATTCGCGTCGATGCGGAAGCAGGAGATGCTGCCGTCGTTCTGCCGATAGGCCTTCAGACCCTCGAAGATGGCCTGGCCGTAGTGGAACACCATCGTCGCCGGATCCATCGCCAACGGCCCGTACGGCTCGACCCTGGCATTGCCCCAGCCTTCGCCCTCGGTGTAGTCGATGGAGACCATGTGGTCGGTGAAGAAGCGTCCGAAGCCCGGTGCCGCCAGAATCTCCTGTACCCGCTGCGCCGGGGTTGGCGCGGGATGCGGAACATGGGTGAACTGTGCGGCAACGGTCATGAGGCAGATCCTATCGGTCGCGGTTTTGCCGCGGTGCGAGTGTCGGCGCGCCGCGAATGTGCCCGCGTCACCTGCCGACATCCGCAGTACACAGCGAGACGCCGACTATTTGGTCTTCGTGTCGACGAACGGCGGACGCACGACCTCGCAGCGCAGGCGGCGGCCGCGCACGTCGACCTCGACCTCCGCGCCGGGTTCGAGGACCGCCGCAGTATCGAGCAGGGCGAGGGCGATACCGATCTGCAGCGACGGCGAGAAGGTGCCGGAGGTGGTTTCGCCGACGGGCGCACCGTCACGCAGCACGGCCTGTCCCTGGCGCAGTACACCTCGATCAAGCGCCTTCAGCCCCAACAGGATTCGGCGCGGACCGGTCGACTTCTCCTGCTCGAGTGCGGCTTTACCCCAGAACTCGGCCTTCTTCCAGCCGATCGCCCACCCGCAGCGCGCCTGCACGGGCGAAATCTCCAGCGACAGTTCATGTCCGTGCAGCGGATAACCCATTTCGGTGCGCAACGTATCGCGGGCGCCGAGCCCGGCGGGCTGCCCATCGTGCGCGCGGACCTGCTCGACGAGCGCGCGGAACAGCGGCTCGGCATCGGCCCACCGCGGCAACAGTTCGTAGCCGTGTTCGCCGGTGTATCCGGTGCGGCAGACCCGAATCCGGCGGCCGTCCCATTCGGCGTCGGCATAGGCCATGTACTCCATATCGGTCGGTAGCCCGAGCGCGTTGAGCACCTCCGTCGAGCGCGGTCCCTGCACTGCGAACACCCCGTACTCGCGGTGCTCGTCGGTCACCGTGATGCCCTCCGGCGCGACCTTCTGTAGTTCCGCGACCACCGCCGCCGTATTGGCGGCATTGGGCACCAGGAAGATCTCGTCATCGCCGACGTAATAGGCGATCAGATCGTCGATCACACCGCCGTCGGGCGCACAGCACAGCGTGTACTGCGCCTTGCCCGGCTGGATCCGACCGAGGTCGTTGGTGAGCGCCGAGTTCACGAAATCCGCCGCGCCCGCGCCGCGGATAGTGGCCTTGCCGAGGTGACTCACATCGAACAGGCCAACGGTCGTGCGAACTGCCTGATGTTCGCCGACCGTCCCCGCGTACGACACCGGCATTTCCCATCCGCCGAACGGCGCGAACTTCGCCCCGAGCTCGACGTGGACAGCATGGATCGGGCCTTGCAGCAGGTTCGCATCGGTCACCGGCCGAGCTTAGCCCGGTGGTGGCGTCGCGATGCGCCACCCGGAGCGGACCGAATAGCCTGTTGCCATGACCGCTGTTGCAGATCGCTCGCTCGGACCGGACCTGGACCTGGTCGACACCATCAGCGCCGACACCGACGTGTTGGTGATCGGCCTGGTGTCCGGTGACGACGGCCCGACGATCGCCACACTGGAGGACGAATTCGTCGACCACATCCTCGCCCCGGATGTCCGCGCTGCGCTGCAGGAACAGCTGCGCGCCGTCGGTGCGAAGGGTAAGGCCGAGGAGCTCACCCGGATTCCCGCCCCCACCGGCCTCGATGTGAAGAGCGTGCTCGCCGTCGGACTCGGCGCCGCGGACAAGATCGATGCCGAACAGATCCGCCGCTCGGCCGGTGTCGCCGGACGTGCGCTGACCGGTGTCGGCCTGGCCGTGACCACGCTGTCGGGTCTCGAAGGCGGCATCGGCCCGACCGCTGAAGGGTTCTTCCTCGGCGCGTACACCTTCACCGCGTTCAAATCCGAGAGTGCCGACGGCAAGCCGGAGGAGCAGCCGGTGCACAAGGTCGAACTCCTGGTCGGCGACCCGAGCGTGTCCTACCGCAAGGGCTTCAACCACGATTGGGTGATCGCCGAATCCATCGCCACCGCACGCGATTTCGTCAACACTCCGCCGAGTCACCTGTACCCGGCCGAATTCGCCACCCGTGCAAAGGCTTTGGCCGAGGCGGCGGGTCTGCAGGTCGAGGTGCTCGACGAGCAGGCGCTGGCCGACGGCGGCTACGGCGGCGTGCTCGGCGTCGGCAAGGGCTCCTCGCGCCAGCCGCGCCTGGTGCGCCTGACCTACAACGGCGGCGCCAAGAAGGTCGCGCTCATCGGCAAGGGCATCACCTTCGACACCGGCGGCATTTCCATCAAGCCCGCAGCGAATATGGAAAATATGACCTCCGATATGGCGGGCGCCGCCGCGGTCATCGCCGCGACCGTCGCCGCCGCCAAGCTGGAGTTACCGGTCACCGTGATCGCGACCGTGCCGATGGCCGAGAACATGCCGTCGGCCACCGCGCAACGCCCCGGCGATGTGCTCACCCAGTACGGCGGTAAGACCGTCGAGGTACTGAACACCGATGCCGAGGGCCGCCTGATCCTGGCCGACGCGATCGTGCGCGCGGGCGAGGACGATCCGGAGTACCTCATCGACGTCGCCACCCTCACCGGCGCGCAGATGGTCGCGCTCGGCACCCGCACCCCCGGTGTGATGGGCACCGACGATTTCCGCGACCGCGTCGCGCGGCTGTCGCGGCTGGCCGGTGAAAACGGCTGGGCCATGCCACTGCCCACCGAACTGCGGGCCGATCTGAACTCCAAGGTCGCCGATCTGGCGAATGTCGCATCGCACCGCTGGGGCGGCATGCTCTCGGCCGCGATTTTCCTCAAGGAGTTCGTCCCGGAGGGTGTGCAGTGGGCGCACCTGGACGTCGCGGGTCCGGCCTACAACACCGGCGGCCCGTTCGGCTACATCGGCAAGGGCGGCACCGGGGTTCCGGTCCGCACCCTGGTCTCGGTGATCGAGGACATCGCGCACGAGGACGCGGCGGAGTAACCGAATGCCGGTGCGGCGTCCGGGATTCCCCGGCGTCGCACCACGGCCCGCGAACAAATTGAACGAAAAGAACAGCCCTACAAGTCGTCCAATTCGCGTTCCAGCGCCCGTTGGCGCTCGATCCGCTTGCGGGCGTCATAGTCGCGCATCCGTTGCGGATAACCGGTCTTGTGGACGTCGTAAACGGGAATCCGCAAATCTCCGGCTAGCCGTCGCGCACCGCGCTCGCCGACCACCCGACGGGTCCATTCACCGTCGGCCGCGACCAACACGACAGTGACATCCGTCACGGTCGTCTTCGGCTCCACGTAGCCCTCCACCCCGGTATGGGTGCGTACCCACTCGGCGAGATAGCGCGCATCGTCGCCGCTACCCGAACCCCCACGTAAAGCGCTGCCACCCCGGGCCGCGCCGCCTCGGAAACGATCCAGCAAACCCAACGACGCCGACCTCCTTCCACCGGTTATCGAGTGCTCGGCACCGGTCATTCCATCTTGCCAGCACCGTGTAGTTCGCTGCCCTGTGCTACACGTCTCGCGGACGAGTGCAAGGATGGATCGCGGTACAAGAACCACACAGATCTCCGGTGCCACGCACAATGATCGGTGGCTTTCGGACACCCATCGCGACCCGCGGTGGGTGTTCGCAGTGAGATCAACTGTTGTAGAACCCGTCGAGCAGTCAGAGGAGTCAACGGACATGGCCTTCTCCGTCCAGATGCCGGCTCTTGGTGAGAGCGTCACCGAGGGAACGGTGACCAGGTGGCTGAAGCAGGAAGGAGACACGGTCGAGGTCGACGAGCCACTGCTCGAGGTCTCCACCGATAAGGTCGACACCGAGATCCCGTCGCCGGCGGCGGGTGTGTTGTCGAAGATCGTCGCCGCCGAGGATGACGTCGTCGAGGTCGGCGGTGAGCTCGGTGTGATCAGCGAAGCCGGCGAAGCGCCCGCGCCCGCCGCCGCACCCGCACCTGAAGCCGCGCCTGCACCCGCCCCGGCCCCAGCACCGGAACCGGCCCCAGCGCCGGCTGCCGCCGCTGCGGCCCCAGCACCCGCGGCTCCCGCCGCACCCGCCCCCGCCGCCGCGTCGGGCACCCCGGTCAAGATGCCGGAACTCGGCGAGTCGGTTACCGAGGGCACCGTCACCCGCTGGCTCAAGCAGGTCGGTGACCAGGTCGCCGTCGACGAGCCGCTACTCGAGGTCTCCACCGATAAGGTCGACACCGAGATCCCCTCGCCCGTCGCGGGCACCCTGCTGGAAATCTCCGCGCAGGAAGACGATGTCGTCGCCGTCGGTGGACAGCTCGGCGTGATCGGCAGCGGCGCCCCCGCGGCCGCCGCACCGGCACCCGCCGCCCCCGCACCGTCACCCGCCGCCCCCGCACCGGCACCTGCACCTGCAGCCCCGGCACCCGCCCCTGCTCCGGCACCCGCGGCCGCCGCTCCGGCACCTGCCCCTGCCCCTGCCCCCAAGCCTGCTCCGGCTCCGGCCGCCACGGCTCCGGCTCCGGACACCTCCGGCAACGGCGCGACCCCGTACGTCACCCCCCTGGTCCGCAAGCTGGCCGAGGAGAACGGCGTCAACCTCGCCACCATCACCGGCTCCGGTGTCGGCGGACGCATCCGCAAGCAGGATGTGCTCGCCGCCGTCGAGGCCAAGCAGACACCGGCTCCGGCCGCAGCCGCCCCCGCGGCAGCCGCACCGGCCGCGAAGGCGCCCGCCGCCGCGGTCCCGTCGCAGCTGGCGCACCTGCGCGGCACCGTGCAGAAGGCGAGCCGCATCCGCCAGATCACCGCGACCAAGACCCGGGAATCGCTGCAGACCACCGCGCAGCTGACCCAGGTGCACGAGGCGGATGTCACCAAGATCGCGGCGCTGCGCAGCCAGACCAAGGCCGCGTTCAAGGACCGCGAGGGCGTCAACCTGACGTTCCTGCCGTTCTTCGCCAAGGCGGTGGTCGAGGCGCTCGGGGTGCACCCGAATGTGAATGCCAGCTACGACGAGGCCACCAAGGAGATCACCTACCACGCCTCGGTGCACCTCGGCATCGCCGTCGACACCGAGCAGGGGCTGCTGTCCCCGGTGATCCACAACGCCAGCGACCTGTCGCTGGCCGGACTGGCCCGCGCCATCGCCGATATCGCCAACCGCGCCCGCACCGGTGGCCTCAAGCCGGACGAGCTGGCCGGTGGCACCTTCACCATCACCAATATCGGCAGCCAGGGCGCGCTGTTCGATACTCCGATCCTGGTTCCGCCGCAGGCGGGCATGCTCGGCACGGGTGCCATCGTCAAGCGTCCGGTGGTGGTCACCGATGAGACCGGCAACGAGTCCATCGGCGTTCGGTCCATGTGCTACCTGCCGCTCACCTACGATCACCGCCTCATCGACGGCGCCGACGCCGGTCGCTTCCTGACCACGATCCGGCACCGGCTCGAGGAAGCGGCGTTCGAGGCGGACCTCGGTCTGTAGTCGGAAAGGGTCGTCTGTCGCGTATGAAGGTGGTGATCGCCGGTTCGTCCGGGCTGATCGGGACGGCACTCGTCGCGGCGTTGCGCCGCGAGGGGCATGAAGTCGCCAGATTGGTACGCCGCTCCCCCAACGCGCCGGACGAATACCGCTGGGATCCCGCTCGCGCCGATCTGGACGAGCGGGCCCTGCGGGGTGCCGACGCGCTGGTCAACCTCTGCGGGGCGAGCATCGGCAGGCGGCGCTGGAACGGCAGCTACAAACAGGAGCTGCGTGACAGTCGGCTGACCCCGACCGATGTCCTGGCCAATGCGGTCGCCGCCGCTGGAGTGCCGGTGCTGGTGAATGCCAGCGGCGTGCACTACTACGGCGGCGCCACCGGCAACCGGGTGGTCGACGAAACCACCCCCGCGGGAACGGGTTTCCTTGCCACCCTCTGCCGGGACTGGGAGGCCGCGACCAAACCCGCCGTCGATGCGGGTGTGCGCACGGTGTTGCTGCGCAGTGCCGTGGTGCTGTCCCATCACGGCGGCATGCTCGGCATGCTGCAGCCGCTGTATTCGCTCGGACTCGGTGGCCGACTCGGCAATGGACGGCAGTACACGCCGTGGGTCTCGATGGCCGACGAGATCGGCGCGATCATCTTCGCGCTTACCCACGACAGCATTGCCGGGCCGATCAATTCGGTTGGTCCGGCACCGGTCACCAATGCCGAATTCAATCGGGCACTGGGGCGTGTGCTGCACCGGCCGACCCCATTCGTGGTGCCCGCGTTCGCATTACGCGCGCTGATCGGCGAATTCGCCGAAGAGGCGATCCTGAACGGGCCGCGCGCGATTCCGACGGCGCTGGAAGAGGCGGGTTATCCGTTCCAGCACCAGACGATCGGTGCCGCGCTCGCGGCTGCCTTGGGCCATGATGACGACCGATGACGCTGGACCCGAGCCCGGCAGTGTGTCGACCGCGCGTCGACATTCACCGGCAGCACATTGGTCCAGGCATCGGAGCCAATTGCCAAGCGTCCCCATGGAGTAGATCGATGACTGAGCTAGACACCCGAGGTGCCACCGTCATCCGCGACGCGCATGAGGGCGATCTGCCCGAGATCCTCGTCATCCACAATGCGAATATCGCCACCTCTACCGCCATCTGGGATCACGAACAGGTCGATCTCGACGATCGACGCGCCTGGTTCCGTGGGCGCACCGCCGCCGGGCTACCCATTCTGGTCGCCGATATCGGCGGCGAGGTCGCCGGTTACGCCAGCTACGGCCCGTGGCGGACCCGATCGGGTTACCGCTTCACCGTGGAGAATTCGGTCTACGTCGCCGACCGTTTCCACCGCCGCGGTATTGCCAGCGCCCTGCTCACCGCGCTGATCGAGCGCGCCCGCGAAGCGGGCACCGTGCACGCCATGGTCGCCGCGATCGAATCCAGCAATACCGGTTCGATCGCGCTGCACGAGCGATTCGATTTCTGCACCGTCGGGGAGTTGCCGGAAGTGGGCCGCAAATTCGGTCGCTGGATGGATCTGACGCTGATGCAACTGACCCTGCCGGTCGAGGGCGACTAGCGACTCTCGGATCCGCTGAACTAAACCCGGCTACCCTGTGGCATCCGCCACACCGTACTGGTTCATTCGGCGCTGACTCTGGGCGTACCGTCAAGGGCGTGAACGACACGCGTACCACGTGGTCCGCCCGATTCGATACGACCCCGATCGTGGTCGAGGATCTCGGACTCATCGATTACCACAGCGCATGGGAAATGCAGCGGTCGATCGCCGCGCAGCGGGCCGCCGGGGAGGGCTCCGACCATCTGCTCCTGCTCGAGCACCCGTCGGTCTACACCGCTGGTCGCCGCACCGAGGCCGAGGATCTGCCGATCGATGGAAGCCCGGTGGTGCAGGTCGATCGCGGCGGCAAGATCACCTGGCACGGGCCGGGCCAGCTGGTCGGCTACCCGATCGTGCGGCTGGCCGAGCCGGTGGATGTCGTGCACTACGTCCGCAGGCTGGAAGAAGCGCTGATCACCGTCTGCACCGGGCTGGGCCTGAATTGCGGGCGGGTCGAAGGCCGTTCCGGTGTCTGGCTGGCCGCGACCGAGCTCTACTCCGAGCGCAAGGTCGCCCAGATCGGCGTGCGGGTACAGCAGGGCGTCGCACTGCACGGCATCTCGCTCAACTGCAATTCCGCGCTCGACGGCTTCCAGGCGATCGTCCCCTGCGGCATCCGCGACGCCGGTGTCACCACGCTGACGCGCGAACTCGGTCGCGAAGTCACGGTGGCCGAAGTCAAGCCGCTCGTCGCCGCTGCGATCACCCGCGCGCTCAATGGCGAACTCTCGGTGACCGCACACGACATCGTCCGCGCCGCACCGGCCGCCGAGCCTGCGAAAGCCGAATGAGTCGGCTGCTATCGCGTTGCCCGGGACAGTGATGGACTGCATCCGACGGCGGCGCACGGCAGGCGTAAGGTCGATCGAGTGACCTCAGCTTCAGCACCGGCAGGACGCAAACTGCTACGCATCGAGGCGCGCAACGCGGAGACCCCGATCGAGCGCAAGCCTCAATGGATTCGGACCCGAGCCAAGATGGGCCCCGAGTACACCGAACTCAAGGGCCTGGTGAAACGCGAAGGCCTGCACACGGTGTGCGAGGAGGCGGGTTGTCCCAACATCTTCGAATGCTGGGAAGACCGTGAGGCCACCTTCCTCATCGGCGGCGAACAGTGCACCCGCCGCTGCGACTTCTGCCAGATCGACACCGGCAAACCGGCCGCACTCGACCGCGACGAGCCGCGCCGGGTCGCCGAAAGTGTCCAGGCGATGGGCCTGCGCTACTCCACCATCACCGGCGTCGCGCGTGACGATCTCGAGGACGGCGGGGCCTGGCTCTACGCCGAAACCGTCCGCGCCATCAAGGCTTTGAACCCGAACACCGGCGTCGAACTGCTCATCCCGGACTTCAACGCGGTCCCCGAGCAGCTGGCCGAGGTCTTCTCCGCCCGCCCGGAGGTGCTCGCACACAACCTGGAGACGGTGCCCCGCATCTTCAAGCGGATCCGCCCGGCATTCCGCTACGAGCGCTCCCTCGCCGTGCTGACTGCCGCCCGCGAGGACGGCCTGGTCACCAAGTCGAACCTGATCCTCGGCATGGGCGAAACCCCCGAGGAAGTCACCCAGGCCATGCGCGACCTGCACGAGGCCGGCTGCGACATCCTCACCATCACCCAGTACCTGCGGCCCTCCCCGCGCCACCATCCGGTGGACCGCTGGGTCAAGCCGGAGGAATTCGTCGAGCACTCCCGCATGGCTGAGGAAATCGGCTTCGCCGGTGTCATGGCCGGGCCACTGGTCCGCTCCTCCTACCGCGCGGGACGGTTGTACGCCCAGGCAATGGCCCACCACGGCCGCGAAATCTCCCCTGCCATGGCGCATCTCGCTCGAGAGGGCACCGCCTCCCAGGAGGCCAGCTCCGTCCTGTCCCGCTTCGGCAGCTGACTGCCGCCGCGGCGATCGAACCAGGCGGCCGACGCTGCTGGGTTCGATCGCCAGTGGCTGCAATGATCTCGATGGAACGCGGAGCGCCGCGACTGGATTCGCAGCCTCGGGAAACCATAGCGAACTGCGCGTCAGCGAGATCCGGCTTCTCGTGGGCGTATACAACCGCCGACTCGGATTTCACTGCCGCACTTGACCTTATCCAAGAGTTGCGAGGATACGGTGCGAGTCACGTTGTTGCCGAGTGCGCCGGCTGGACGACACCGAGTTGCTGCATCATCCCGAGGGTGTCCCAACATGACCAGCTTTCGACGATCTTGCCGTCCTGGAAGCGATTGATTGTGATTCCCTGAACGACCGCTGATTTGCCTGTCGGGGACATGCCCATCATCTCACCGTCGTTGGTGCCTGTCCCCGTCCATCGGGTAGTGACGAAATCGCCTTCGGCGATCTGTTCGTTGACCAAGAACCGTTGATCCGAAAACGCGGCGAGATACATTTGCACGAACTTTTTGAACCCGTCGGGACCATGGACATCGGCGAACGGGTTCTGTGGATCGTGGTTGATCCAGTCAGCCGCAATCACCTCGTCGAATACATCGAGGTCTCGCATGTTCCATGCGTCGAGGATGCGCTTGGCGGTGGCCTTGTTCTGCTCTGACATGGCGCTTCCTTTCGATCGATAGTGCCGAAACTGGCGGCGGCCATAGTCGCTACAGGCAGCATTCGCGGTGCCCGGCATTGAGTGTGGTGGAGCGCGGCCGCGATGCCAGCAGCGGATCCAGGCGCCGCGACCCAGTATGTGGACGCTTTCATCACGACGGATGCCCGTCCGTATGCGGTCGGCGGATATCCAGCTACCCGCCGACCACAAACCCTGAAGCCGGTGTATCGCAATCATTGTGCGCCTCTTTCGTGCGCGAGGTAAGGGGACAACGGAGACTGCTGCGAGCCTGTGCCGCACTCGCGGCACGTCTACCTGGGTTTTGATAGTTCAACGAGTTGAGTTGGGTCGACCGCGAGGAGGCCTCGGACAGGACCACCGCGGTGACGTCGGCGCAGGTTGGCGCAGGTTGGCGCATGGATCGAATAAAGCGAGCAGATATAGCTAATATTTAGTTAACCTACGTTCCAGGTGGGCGACTTTCCGGCAGGCGGAACAATCCGGCGGACCATCCCCACCCTTCCACGACAATGCATTCATGCATCTTCAGCTCATCAGGCGCGGTAGGTGAGGGCACTGGGTACACGAAGTGAGGACCAGCTGATGACCCCACGAGCCCTCCACCATGTCGCGATCGCGGTGCGCGACCTCGAAGAGGCCGCGGAGTTCTACACAGGAAAACTTGGGCTGACCCGGCGCACCGACCGGCCGAGCAGTCTCCCGCCCGGAATCTGGCTCGACCTCGGCGGGCAGCAGGTGCACCTGCTGCCCGCCGAGCCACCCGAGGCGCGCGGCCAGCATCTCGCGATCCTCGTCGACGAGCTCGATGCGACGATCGTGAAGCTGCGAGCGGACGGCATCGAGGTCACTGATCCGATACTGATCGGCACCTCGCGTCAGTCGTTCCTCGTCGATCCTTCGGGAAACCAACTCGAACTGCACGAAACCGGCCGATGACGACGATCGGCGGAACGCGCACGGCATACGAGTAGGCAAGGCCCACTACTGCCGCTCGGGTTGGCCTGAACAAGGTTCCGCCCCCTTTTGGGCGCGGGTGCGGAATCGGTAGCAGGAACCGTTGTCGATCAACACTTTTCGGGTGATGATGCCGTTGTCGGTGAACCAGGCGTCGGCGGACCCAGAACGCGGCGACGGTGTCTGTGCGTTCGTCGTCGAGCAGTTCGGTGCAGGCGAGTCGGGAGTGATCCGATGGCCGCCGAAACGGCACTCTGCTGCGCCCGGCGCCTCGGACACGAGGTAGGTGCGTAGCACACCCGACCTGAACCCCACGTGCACGCCACCTCACGCGCACTTGAACACATCGGATCGCCCGATCCGTGCACGCGATGCGACCACTGGTGGGAAGCTCGAAGGACCGTAGGTGTCGACCGAGAAAGCGAGACACATGGTCGAGAAAGCGAGTGCGTCCGCAGGGACCAACGGTAAGGCTGTGGCGGCGCAGCGGCCGGAGGACATCCGGAATGTAGTGCTGGTCGGGCACAGTGGGTCGGGTAAGACCACGTTGGTGGAGGCGTTGGCGCTCACGGCGGGCGCGGTGAACCGCGCGGGCCGGGTGGAGGACGGAACGTCGCTATCGGATTACGACGAGATCGAACACCGCCAGCACCGATCGGTGCAGCTGTCGGTGGTGCCGATGGTGTGGCAGGGGATCAAGATCAATCTGCTGGATACTCCCGGATACGCCGATTTCGTCGGTGAGTTGCGCGCGGGTCTGCGGGCGGCGGATGCGGCCCTGTTCGTCATCTCGGCGGCCGAGGGCGCCGAGGCCGTGAGCGGCGCGACCCGCGCGCTGTGGGAGGAGTGCGCGGCGGTCGGGATGCCGCGGGCCATCGTGATCACCCACCTCGATACCGCACGCGCCGAATTCGACGAGATGACCGAGACCTGTCGACAGGTACTCGGCGGCGGTTCCTCGGAAAACATTCTGCCGCTGCATCTTCCGGTGTACGGGCCGAAGAGTCCGGACGGTCATCGCCCGGTGACCGGACTGGTCGAGCTGCTGCCGCACTGCGTCGCGGACTACTCCTCCGGTGAGGAGGTCCAGTGCGAACCGTCCGCCGATCAACTGCCGCTGCTCGAGGAGGCGCGCAACCGGCTGATCGAGGGCATCATCGCCGAGAGCGAAGACGAAACCCTGATGGAGCGCTATCTCGGCGGTGAGGAGATCGAGCTGGCGGCGCTGGTCGAGGACCTCGAACGCGCGGTCGCCCGGGGCAGCTTCCATCCCGTCCTGTTCGGCGCGCCGGCCCCGGAAGGAGCCAAACAAGGCCTCGGCACGATCGAACTGCTGGAGCTGATCACCGGCGGATTTCCTACCCCATCGGAACATGCGGTCTCGGCGGTCACCACCTCCGACGGCGCAGCGCCGACCACCTTGCGCTGCGATCCGGATGGCGCATTGGCTGCCGAAGTGATCCGCACCGCCTCTGATCCGTATGTCGGCCGTGTCTCGCTGGTCCGCGTATTCTCCGGCACCCTGCGACCCGATGACACCGTGCATGTCTGTGGTCACGGGCTGGAGGACCGCGGCCACGAAAGCCACGATGTGGACGAGCGCATCGGCGCCATCACCGCACCGTTCGGCAAGCAGCAGCGCCCACTCGGCCAGGCTATCGCCGGTGATATCGCCTATGTCACCAAACTGAGCCACGCGGAAACCGGCGATACCCTGTCCGGCACCGCCGCACCGCTGCTGATCGAACCATGGCAGATGCCGGATCCCCTGCTGCCCATCGCCATTCAGGCACGCAGTAAGGCGGACGATGACAAGCTCTCCAGCGGCCTGGCCCGGCTGGCGGCCGAGGATCCCGCGATCCGGCTGGAACAGAATCCCGATACCCACCAGATCGTGCTGTGGTGTCTGGGTGAGGCACACCGCGATGTCGCGCTGGAGCGGTTGCGCACCAGATTCGGCGTGCAGGTCGACGTGACCGATCACAAGGTCGCGCTGCGGGAAACGTTCGCGGGCAAGGCAACCGGCAAGGGCAGACACGTCAAACAGTCGGGCGGGCACGGACAGTACGCGGTCTGCGAGATCGAAGTGGAACCGCTGCCGGGTGGATCGGGTATCGAATTCGTCGACCGGGTGGTGGGCGGAGTCGTACCGCGGCAGTTCATTCCGTCAGTGGAGAAGGGAGTGCGCGCCCAGGCGCTGCGCGGAGTGGCGGCCGGGTACCCGCTGGTCGATCTGCGCGTGACACTTTTCGATGGCAAAGCGCATTCGGTCGATTCCTCCGATTCCGCATTCCAGACAGCGGGTGCGCTCGCGTTGCGCGAGGCCGCGGCCGCCGCCGGTATCGACCTGCTCGAACCGATCGCCGACGTATGGGTGGTGGTAACCGACGATTACGTCGGTCCGGTACTCAGCGATCTGTCCGGACGCCGCGGACGCGTCCTCGGCACTGAACCGCACGGCACCGGCCGCACCCGCATCCACGCCGAGGTGCCCGAGCTCGAACTCACCCGCTACGCAATAGATCTGCGCTCCATCTCACATGGCGCGGGTGATTTCACGCGCTCGTATGTCCGGCACGAACCGATGCCGAATGCATTGGCGGGTACGGTCCGCGAGCAGGCCAAGAAGTCGGGCTGATACCCAGATGTTTCGCTAGCGTCGAAGGAGCCGGGTGAGCAGTCCAGAGCGTTTCGTTGTCGACACCGAGCATTTCGGCAAGATCGTGATCACGCGGGCCGACGAAAGAGTAGTCACCACACCGGTATTCGACGATGGCACCGTGGTGACCATCGAGCGCATCGGTCCGCGCACTCGTCAGCGCGTGCCCATCGGTACGCGAAATACCAAGCGGCTGCGGGCATCGATCAATGATCGCCCCATCAGGTTGACGGTCGGGCGCGGGCATTTCTACTATCGGTGGACCTATCGCGCGGTCGCCGAGGTCGATGGCAAAATATTGCGGCTGATGCCGACGAATCTGCACTCCAGCACATTGATGCTTGGGCAAAAACACCAGGGCGATCATGTACTGGGCGAATTCATGTTGACGGGGACGCACCAGATCGAGGTCGTCTGGGCATTGCCATTCACCTCACGCGGCCCCGATGCAACTGTTCGCCAGCCCACCCTGGAGGACGCGCTTGTCGCATACACCTTGGTCACGGCATTCGGCACCGGCGGCGTGTCACTATGGGACCTGGTGGAAATGGTGCTCCCGATCTGAATTTCGGCTGCCACACCGAGCGTTGATCGGTTGTGTGACGGCTCGCGTGTCCTCCGCAGGGTGTACTCCGTCGCTCGTCTCATGACACCCTTCCGAGCGATTCAGACAAAGTTGACTTTCTGATGTACCGCGGGTCGGTGTCCGGCAATATGGGCCGACTTGTCGACTGGCGGAGGAGGGTTCCGCTGAGCCGAACACGGTTCGGGCCCAGCCCTCGGAAGGGGATGGGCCCGAACCGTTCTCGCTAGCTCACCAGGTTCTTCCGAAGTTGTACGAGGGTGCCGCCGTCGAGGCCCAAGCCCTGCGTCAGGAACTTCCCGAAATCGCCATAGGCCTGTTCCATCGCGGCGATCGCGGTATCCAAGTACTCTTCACGAACTTCTTGCAACGGAATGAGCAGATCAGGATTCTGCATCAGCCCCGCTTGCTTCACCTGCTCGCGCAACTTGGCATCCGCCGCGGCCCGATATTGATTCGACAGCAGATAATCCTGCCGCGCAGTCTGTTCCGGCACTCCGACGGCCCGCAACACCACATACGTCAGCCAACCGGTGCGATCCTTACCCGACGTGCAGTGGTACAACGTCGCCCTGTCGGTCGCCGCGAGATCCCGAATCGTCTGCCCGAACTTCGCCCGCGAATCATCGGTGAAGAAGCTCCGATACACATTCGCCATGATCTCCTCGGCCTTCCCGTTCCCGAGCAGTTCCTCCTGCTTCTGCGGGTCCCGGGACTGAATGGCCGCCAACATCTGCTGGAACAACCCGGTGTCATCGATCGGCCGCGCCACCTTCTGCACCCCCACAGGCACCTTGTCGGCACCGGCGAACTGCACCTCCGCGGGCGTTCGCAGATCGATCACGGCTTTGAGGTTCAGGGTTCCGAGCTTCTGCACATCGGAGTCGGTCAGCTTCTCCAGCGAATCCGCCCGAATAGCCTTCCCCGCCTTGACCTTCGCCCCGTCATACGTCCGATACCCCCCGATATCCCGAACATTGACCGCCCCCTGCAAATCAATCTTCCCGCCGACCGCCGCAACACTCGGCTCAGCCATCGCCGAAGGCTGCACCCCCGTCGCAGTCAACGCCAACGCCGCCGCAGCGGCACCTATAAGTGAAACAAGTGAAATCCTCATGGCGCGGGACAGTAGAACCCACCTCACCCCTCGTGCGTCACTTCCCACTGATCCCGCCGCGGTTGCCCCACTCACCGGTATTCCCGTGCCGCTCAATGGGATTCAGACTGTTACTTCAGCGCCAAAGCGCCGAGCTCGCCAGCGAAACCCGAGATCGGTTGCGGCAGTGCCGAACCAGTATATGCCTACTCGAAATTGCCCGCGCGGTCAACTGATTGCAACCACGGGCTACGACCCGAGGTTTTCCGACGTCGCAGCCTCCCCCAACGCTCGATCGAACTGCTCGCGCGCCATCCGTCGTTCCTCGACGGGAATGGGACCGTTGCGCCGCTCGTAGTCGGCCAGGTACTCATCGAGCGGCGTACCGAACTCCGCCGCGCATCGGACGGAAAAGCCGACACATCAGTGAAAGCCGGGCACGTTCGGCGTCGCCGAAACTCCTCTACAACTCGATCTTCCGATACGACGATCAGCTGCTCGTCAATCAGTACGTGTGCGGGACGTACGACTTGATTGCCGTCAGGAACGCGGCCGTATCGGCGAGGCTGGAAAGGACCGCATCCGCCCCGGCGTCGGCGAGTACCTCGGCACTGTCACTGCCAGAAGCAACAGCGACAACTTTGGCTCCGCCATCAAGACCAGCGCGTACATCGTTCGGCGTATCACCAATCAGCACAGTGTTTTCGCGAGCAAACGACGCGCCGTACTTCCGAGCCGCGCGACGTTGGGCAACGCTGACCAAGTTAGCGCGTACGTGATCATCTGAACCAAATGCCCCGATGTCCCAATCCAAAGGCGAACCGGCCAAGCCGAAGGCGTCGAGCTTCGTGAACCCGTTGGGCCGAATGTTGCCGGTCAGCACAGACTGAACCAAACCATCCACATGAGCGAGGGCGTCCAATGCTTCCCGCGCACCAGGCAGAACATGACCGCGCTCACTGAGATCGGCCTTGCGCGCAAGCAGCGACTGCTCCGATGCGTGGAAGATGAGGTCGACATCCTCGGGCAGCGAGATGCCGTGGCGTGCCGCCAGATCACGCATGATCAGCGCGTCGGTACTTCCACCGTTCGCGGCCGATGCTCGACACCCGTTCCGGTCAATAGTTCGAACGCACCGGCATAGGCATCCTTCGACACTCCGCCGTTAGCGATCAGCGTGTTGTCCACATCCCACAGAACAAGCGCTTAAACAGGAAAGATATCTTCTAAATGTTCTTGCTCCGGCTGATTCGTCTGGTAGCCAGCGGTAAGCTGTTATTGACGCCTTCTGCGGTACCAGATGACGTCTTGTTCGCGGTCGATGCTGTAGCTGTCGGCCAGTCTGAATGCGCGTTCCTATCGGGACGCATCATGTACTCCACCAAGTAGTGAATCGCGTGTCGCAAAGTCGATTCGCACGTAATGCACTCGCAGCCCCGGTCCGGTAGCTCGGCAGCGCGGCCTACTACGCGGACGTTATGAAGCTCGTTGTAAGGGAGCAAAATGTCTAGCAAGATCATCAAAACCCTGGCCGCGACTGTTTTTGCCGCACCCCTGCTCGTCCTCGCGGCGCCCGCAGCCACTGCCGATTCGACTGCTGCGGCGCCTCCGTCGTCCTCCACCGCTCCGATCGACGGATCATTCGGATCAGCTACGTGGTGTATCCCCCTCGGCAGTGTCGTCTGGTGCATCTGAGTGAGCGTCTGAAAACTCCGGTGTCGGGTGTGTGACGCTCGAGATTTGAGTGAACTCCTAGTAGAGCAGTGATTGCTGAGATCGATTGCTGTACCAGGGAGTTCGTTTGCCATCATCGCGTATTGCCGTGTGTTCGTCGTGCCCGACTGGTGGATCGCGTGGGCGATGCTGCCCTCGGAGTTCCCTCCGGTCAAGACCGTCTACGACATCTACCGGCACTGTGTCAGCTCTCGTTATCCGCGAGACGCTGACGTTTTCGTGGAACGGCGAAAGTGAACGAGGGATTGGCATCAGCCACCAACATGGAAAGCGATACGGTGGAGTCCTCGGGCACTTTCGTCATGCAGTATCGCCCGCCGAGGCCACGTCGCCGATGTGGGCCATCTACGACGCGATGCCTGCGCACATGCGCATCGCGATCCTGCTTGGCGCGCTCTCCGGCCTGCGCGTCGCCGAAGTGTCCGGCCTACGGCCAGACGAAGATATCGATTCATGCACGGCATCGTGCAGAGGAATTCACGTTTCAAGACCTGCGTCACTACCTCGCGTCGATGCTCATCGCGAGCGGCACGAACATCAAAGTCGTGCAAGCGCGGATGCGGCACGCCAACGCGAAGACCACGCTCGACACCTACGCCATCTGTGGCCGGATACAGACGAGTCCACCCGCCAGGCAATCGCCGAACGGGTGGACTCGAATTCTGCTGTTGCGTACCGACAGCCCGAATCAGGCGTAAACGCCCTGGTCAGGCTTACACGTCGAAGTAGAGCTCGAACTCATACGGGTGCGGACGCAGGTTCACCGGCGCGATTTCGTTTTCGCGCTTGAGGCTGATCCAGGTCTCGATGAGGTCGGGGGTGAAGACGTTGCCTTCGGTCAGGTAGTCGTGGTCCTGCTCGAGGCGGTCGATGACCGAGGCCAGGCTGGTGGGGGCCTGCGGGATGCCCTTGGCCTCCTCCGGCGGGAGCTCGTAGAGGTCCTTGTCGACCGGGGCCTTCGGCTCGATCTTCTTCTTGATGCCGTCCAGGCCGGCCATCATCATGGCGGCGAAGGCCAGGTACGGGTTACCCGAGGAGTCGGGCGCGCGGAACTCGATGCGCTTGGCCTTCGGGTTGTTGCCGGTGACCGGGATGCGGACCGCGGCGGAGCGGTTGCGCTGCGAGTACACCAGGTTGATCGGGGCCTCGTAGCCCGGGACCAGGCGGTGGTAGGAGTTCACGGTCGGGTTGGTGAACGCAAGCAGCGACGGGGCGTGGTGCAGGATGCCGCCGATGTAGTGGCGCGCCAGGTCCGACAGGCCCGCGTAGCCGGCCTCGTCGTGGAACAGCGGCTTGCCGTCCTTCCACAGCGACTGGTGCACGTGCATGCCCGAGCCGTTGTCACCGAAGAGCGGCTTCGGCATGAAGGTGACGGTCTTGCCCTCGGCCCACGCGGTGTTCTTCACGATGTACTTGAACAGCTGCAGGTCGTCGGCCGCGCCGAGCAGGGTGCCGAACTTGTAGTTGATCTCGGCCTGACCGGCGGTGCCGACCTCGTGGTGGCCGCGCTCGAGCTCGAAGCCCGCGTTCTGCAGGTTGGTCGAGATCTTGTCGCGCAGGTCGACGTAGTGGTCGTACGGCGCGACCGGGAAGTAACCACCCTTGTTGCGGACCTTGTAGCCGCGGTTGGGGGTGCCGTCCGGGTTGAACTCCGCACCGGTGTTCCAGGAGCCCGAGATCGACTCGATCTCGTAGAAGGCGCCGTTCATGCCCGAGTCGTAGCGGATGGAGTCGAAGATGTAGAACTCGGCCTCGGCACCGAAGTAGGCGGTGTCGGCGATACCGGTCGAGCGCAGGTACTCCTCCGCCTTGCGCGCGACGTTACGCGGGTCGCGGCTGTAGGCCTCCCGGGTGAACGGGTCGTGCACGAAGAAGTTGAGGTTCAGCGTCTTGGCCTGACGGAACGGGTCCAGCCGAGCCGTGCTGAAGTCGGGGAGCAGCAGCATGTCCGACTCGTCGATGGACTGGAAGCCACGGACGGAGGAGCCGTCGAACGCTAGCCCTTCCTCAGCGAGGTCAGCGGTGAAAGCCTTCGCGGGGATCGAGAAGTGCTGCTGCACACCGGGAAGATCACTGAAGCGAATGTCGACGTATTCGACTTCCTCTTCTTTGATGTGCTTGATGACCTCGTCGGCCGTGCTGAACGTCACTTGTTCTCCTTACGGATCGGTTCCCAGCCAGTGTCGATTGCATGGGTTCGTCGCGTCCAGACGCTATGGACGCGATGTTTCCCAGCAATCAAGGCCATGTTTCGCCAGTGTTACACGTGCGGCTGGACGGGTGGTGAAGGCCACCTGGGCTCGAACAGCATGGTAATCCTGCCATTCTTTCCAGCGCCCGCCGAGGTCAACTTGGGTTGATGCGGTGTCCTACGACCGGTCGTAGAGGCCTATCCTGGGGGTCATGGCACGCATCAGCGGATCCTGGCTTTCCGGACCCTCGGCGGATCCGGGTGGTCCGGCAACCCCAGAGTTCCCCGGTCAGCACCTGGGTCTGCCGCGCTCGGGCGCCGGGTCGCTGGTCGGCATGTTACGGCGCATCGTCGCACTCGTGGTGGACTGGTTCATCTCGCTCGGTGTGACCGCAATCATCGTGCGGCCGAATCCGGACAAGATCATCGCCGGGATGGATATACCGGCAGGGAAGCCGCGCCCGTCGAACTTCGAGGCGATTGTGAGTGCGCTCACGACTCCCAACCTGCTCGTCTGGTTCGTGATCGGTGTCGTCGCGGTGTCGTTGTTCGGGTACACGCCGGGGCAGTACTTCCTGCGCCTGCGCGTCATCCGTGTCGATGCGCCGGTGGCCGTCGGATTCGTGCGCGCATTGGCCCGCCAGGTGCTGCTGGTCTTCGTGGTTCCGGCGCTCTTCACCGACGGCGACGGTCGTGGCATGCACGACCGCGCCACCGGCACCGCGGTCGTACGTTCGCGCTAGTGCCTCCGGGCGGGGCGTCGGAACAGTACGCTCCGGCGGTGTCTCTGAATCCGGTCATGCTGGCGGTCCGCCTGTTCCTCGAACTCGCCGCCATTTCCTCATTCGCGGTCTGCGGTTGGCGCGCGTTCGATTCGCCCTGGCGCTATGTGCTGGTTGTCCTGCTGCCGCTTGCCGCCGCCGCGGCTTGGGGGACGTTCGCGGTGCCCGGCGATCCGAGCCGCAGCGGAAATGCCCCGGTCGCGGTGGACGGCTGGGTGCGTCTGCTGGTCGAGATCGTGGTGCTGTTCGGTGGCGCGGCGGCATTCTGGCTCGCGGGGCTGCCGCGCTTGGCCCTCGTCTTCACCGCGGTGCTCGTCGTCTATCACGCCATCGGCTACGACCGGATCACCTGGTTGCTCGGCATCGGGCGAACCGGAACGACTCCTTAGAAACGCCGAGGCCCGCATCCCATGGGATGCGGGCCTCGAAAACAGGATCAGCGCCGACGGATGGTGCGCTGCACCCCGCGCATCTTCGCGCCCGCGGGCATCGGGCCCTTGGGCAGTGCGGGACCGCTGCGCGAACTCAGCGCGGCCAGGCGACCCTCGATGAGGTCCATGCGCTTGGTGTCGATATTTCGGGGCAGCTTGGTGAGGTGCTTCTGCAGCTCCTTCAGCGGGATCTGGCCCTCGTCGTTGCCGATGGTGATGTCGTAGATCGGGGTGTCGCCGATGAGTCGCGCGGTGCGCTTCTTCTCCTGTGCCATCAGCGACTTCAGCCGCTGCGGGGAACCCTCACCGATCAGGATGACGCCCGGCAGACCGATCACCCGATGCACCGCATCCAGCTGGGTGGTCGCGGCGACGCCATTGCTGACCCGCCATTTGCCCTGCAGGTTGTCCAGCACCCAGGCCGCCGCACCCGCCTGGCCCTCGGCCTTGGCGTAGACATTCCGCTGCACCCGGCGACCGAAGATGATGAACGCGACGAGCACACCCAGCAGCAGACCGAGCGGCAGCAGGAACCACTGCAGCCCGAAGATGAGGCCGACCACCAGGAATACGACCGTGATGCCGACGACGGCGCCGATCATCAAAGGCAGCAGCAGCTTGTCTTCCTTGCGCTGCATCTGGAACGCCTGCCAGAGCTGCTGGCGGCGTTCTTTCGACTGCTGCTTGCGGGCCGCCTTCGCCGCGGCCTTCGCTTCCTTCGACGGCGTGCCGCCCTTGCCTACTGCCATATTCACAGAATAGTGGCACGTCGGGTGGGTGCCCCCACCGCGTCAGTTCACGCCACGACGCGCGATCTCGCCCAATGCGGTGAGATCCAGATCACCCGAGGTCTCGGTCCACCCCATGGCGCGCAGCTCAGCGGGCGCGCCGACGCCGAGTGCGTCGTGCAGGCCGACGGCGACCGAGCGTGCGAGCCCGCGCAGTGTGTCCAAAGACAGTGGCCAGAGCAGCGTGCGGGTCCAGTTGTCGATTTCGCGCCGTGCGACGGGTTCGCGCCAGCCGAGATCGCGCAGCATACGTTCACTGGTCGGCGAGATGGGCTGCGCGAGATAGGAATTGCCCGCTAGTTCGACGGTCAGTTTGATGTCGTATTGCACGAATTGGACATATCGATTGCCGGGGGCGGCGATGATCAGCGTTGCGCGGGAAGGTAGTTCGAAAAGGCACTGCGCCAGCGCCCGCCCGAACAGGTCCCAATCCATGATCACCGACTCGGTCATGCCCGCGCCTCGCTAACACTCAGCTCCGGCATGACCGCGCGACTCGGCTGTATTTACTGTTCACTCGCTGCGCTCGCTCACAACTCCCCCGGGGACCCGCTGTGCCCGATCATACGCCGCGCTGCCTGGGACACCAGCCGAATCGTATTGGCCGAGCTCGACCTTCACCCGGCGATAGCGAAAGCAAATAGCCCGCCGTTCTCACGAACAGCGGGCACCTGCTTCACGCGGTCGCAGCAATCGGCCCCGACCTCAACTGCCGCACATCGTCCGATTCCGAAACCCGGCCGAGCCCGCGGAAAACGGGCACGTCCAGCTTGCGGCTCGCGGGCCGCAATGCCCACGACGCCACCACGCACAGCGCGAAAAAGCCGGTGTAGATCAGATGATTCGCGGCGGAATGGTGCGCGATATGCGAGGCGAGTCCGCCGGTCAGGTCGAAAAACGCACCGGCATAGGCCCATTCCTTCACCAGCGGAAAGCGCGGGACCGCAAGTGCCATGGCGCCGAGCACTTTCCAGAATCCGAGGATGGTCATGACATAGGTCGGATAACCCAATTCCGTCATGCCCGCAGCGGTCCCGCCACGATGCAGCAGGTCGGCGATACCGCCCGATGCCAGGACGAACACGGTCAACCCGGTAGTGCTCCAGTAGCCGATCGATCGTGCTTTGCTCATGGTGTTCTCCTGCCTCGTGTACGAGCGTTTCCCGCTCTCACACCCCTGACCAGCGCGGAGGCCGAGATGTGACAGGCACGGGTCAGCCCACCCGCAGCTCGAGTTCCATGAGTTCCAAGGTCTGCGGGTCGGCGAGCAGATCGATCGCCACGATCCGACCTTCGGACACGGTGAAATCGAAGACCACGCGCGGTTGGCCGCCGACGG
The DNA here is from genome assembly GCF_035920345.1 of Nocardia vinacea. Lineage (NCBI taxonomy): Bacteria > Bacillati > Actinomycetota > Actinomycetes > Mycobacteriales > Nocardiaceae > Nocardia > Nocardia vinacea. The sequence continues at coordinate 9,679,779 of NZ_CP109149.1, read as the reverse complement.
ACCACACGAGACCCGCCCGTCCGTCGATGAGCGCGAGCTGCGCCGCCTTGGCCCGACCGGAGAAGGTCTGCGCGACCGCATTCGCGCCGGATGCGACCGCGGCACCGGTGGCGATGGCCGCGGCGTCGACGCGCAGCACTACATCGGGATCGAGCAGGGTCAGCAGCGCCTCGAATTCACCGCTGCGCGAGGCGGCGAGGAATGCGTCGACGACCTCACGCTGGCGATCGCGGTCGGCGGTGGCTCTGGCACCCTGCACCCGCCGCCGCGCGCGACTGGCCAATTGCCGTGCGGCCGTGGGAGTTTTGCCGACGATCGGGGCGATCTCGTCGAAGGGCACGGCAAACATATCGTGCAGGACGAACGACAGCCGCTCCGGCGGGGCGAGGGTGTCGAGTACGACGAGTAGGGCCAGGCCGATCGAATCGCCGAGCACCGCTTCCTGTTCCGGGCCGTCGACATCCGGCACCGGTTCGAATTCGTCGAGCGGTTCCTCGCGCCGCGACTTGCGGAACTGCAGCATATTCAGGCACACCCGGGCGACCACGGTGGTGAGCCAGCCACCCAAATTCTCGATCTCATCGCTATCGGAACGGCTCAGTCGCAGCCAGGCCTCCTGGACAGCGTCATCGGCCTCGCTGCCGGAGCCGAGGATGCGATACGCCACCGCGAGCAGATGCGTACGGTGCTCCTCGAAGCGCTCGGCCAGAAATTTCTCGTCCACTTGTCACATTCTCCCGTTCGGGCTGGTCATGTACGTGAACCGGAAACCGGAACCGCGAAAAGGAGCGAATGATGACCGCTGGACTGCAGACCATCGTGTACCCCGTCACCGACCTGGTCAAGGCGAAGAGCGTGTACGGCGCGCTGTTCGGCTCGGAGCCCACCGCCGACACCCCGTATTACGTCGGGTACCGGGTGGCGGGCCAGGACATCGGCCTGGACCCGAACGGCCACAAGAAGGGTATGACCGGTCCGATCGGCTACTGGACCGTCGATGACATCGAGAAGCAGCTGGCCACCCTGGTCGATGCCGGTGCCGAGGTGACCCAGCAGCCGACGAATGTCGGCGGTGGGAAGCTGATCGCGACGGTCAAGGACACCGACGGGAATATCTTCGGCCTGATGCAGCCGTAGGCGAGGATCAGACCATGCCCTCCGAGACCTATGACGTGCGCCCGATCGGCCGGGTGCGCTCGCCGCTGACCGATCCGGCGGATGCGCCGAAACAAGGCGACGAAGGCGCACCGCCCGCCGAGATCGTGCTCGATCTCGACGTCGCGGCGGGCGCAGCGGGCTTGCATCCCGGTGCTGAGGTGTTGGTGTTCACCTGGTTGCACCGGGCGGATCGGGACGTGCTCGCGGTGCATCCGCGCGGCGATCGCACCCGCCCGGTCACCGGGGTGTTCGCGACGCGGGCCCCGCATCGGCCGAATCCGATCGGGCTGCATCGGGTCACGATCGCCGATATCGATGGGGCGACGCTCACCGTGCACGGTTTGGAAGCGATCGACGGCACACCGGTGCTGGATCTGAAGCCGGTGCTCGGTCCGACCGCGGAGCGCTGAGTGACACCCCCGTTCCGGGGGCTGGACTATCGACCAGCAGCGGTCGATAGTTCTCGGGTGACTGTGGGTTCGGTGCTGTTGCGTGGGTTGGCCGGGGTTTCGTTGATGCTCGGCGTGCTGGCGCCGGTGACGGCGGCGGACCCGGTCGGTGTGCCGTTCCAGTGGTCGCAGAGCTTCATCACCGCGCCGGACGGCACCCGGCTGCACGCCGATATCCTGCGCCCGCAGGGCATTTCGGCGGATACGAGCACGCCGGTGGTAATGACCGTCAGCCCGTATCGCTCGCATTCCGCTTATCTGAGCATGCCGCGGCTCGAGGGTGGACCGTCCACCGATGACTTGCATGTCGCGATGTTCCTGAACGCGGGCTATACCTACGTCATCGTGGATCTGCGCGGCTACGGCGGCTCGTCCGGATGTCCGGATTTCGGTGGGCCGGGCGAACGTTCGGATGTGGTCACCGCCGTGGAGTGGGTGGCGGGGCAGCCGTGGTCGACCGGCCGGGTCGGGATGATCGGCACCTCCTACGAGGCCTGGACCGGGATGATGGGGCTGGCCGCCAAACCCGCGGGCTTGGCCGCCGTCGCGGCGTTCGGACCGGATGTCGACCCGTACGCGTACATGTACATGCAGGGTGTCGCGTGGAAGTTCTCCGGTAAGCCGGTCACCGAGAGCGGCATTCGCCCGGCCGAAATGACGGGTTTCGAACATCTGCTCATCGCCTCCACACCCGGCCGACCCGACGACTCCCCCGAGTATCAGTCCAATGCCGTCCAGATATCGGCCGGGTGCTACGAGCAATTCGCGGCCAACACCACCAACCATGACGCCACCACTCCCTTTTGGCGCGAGCGCGATCTCGTGGAAGAGTTGCGCGGCAATACCATTCCGCTGTTCGTCGGTCAGGGCTTCCTCGATTACAACACCCGGGCATATCGCATCTTCGACGTCTGGAATGCGCTCGGTCCCGGCGATCATCGCGCTTGGTTCGGCCAATGGGGCCACAGCGATTGCGATAGCAAATGCGGTGCACCGGATTTCGATACCCAACTGCTTGCCTTCTTCGATAAGCATGTCGCCGATCGCGATATCGAGGTGCCCGGCCCGCGCGTGACGGTCGGCCAATTCGATGGCGGCTGGCGCTCCGAAACCGCATGGCCGCCCGCGGATTCGCGCCGCATTCCGATCGATCTGCGCACCGGCATCTATACCGATCGTGGCCTGCTGCCCGGACCCGATCGCGAGATCTGGTCCATTTCCGAACAGCTGAGCACCACCCAGCACATATCCGGAATTCCGACGGCGTCGCTGCGCCTGTCCGGTCCGCCGACCGCGACGGTCGCGATCGAGTTGTTCGATATCGCTCCCGACGGCCGCGGCACGATCATTACTCGGGGCATCGCCCCGGTCGCCGATACCGCCGAGATCAGACTGTTGGCGCAGGACTGGCCGATCATTGCCGGGCACCGCCTCGGCGTGCGGATCACCGATGTCGTCGACGATGTCTGGTCCCATGCCGCCGCCAATGCCCAGGTCACCGTCCGCTCGGCGCGCCTGGACCTGCCCCTGCTCAGCACCCCGCATACCCCCGACCTCACCGGCGGCACCAGCGAGGCATGGGCGAAGTGGCGCGACCAGAAGGTCCGCGCACTTGGGCCCGAGGTGTTGAATGCAGTGATGCCCATGAACTTGCCGAATGAGATCGGCCCTCGATGACAGGTAACGCCGCGCGGACCCACACCACTCCGGTTGTCGTCGATTCGCACGTCGCCGAACGACTCGCGCAGGCCTTGCGCTGCACGACGGTTTCCTACGAGCCGTCGGATACCGCGGAGTCCACAGAACCCAGCGACGCAGAATTCGTCCGGCTGGGCGCGCACCTGGAACAGTCGTTCCCCCTGGTCCACGCCGAACTGGAGTTGGAGCGGTTCGGGCACAGCAGGCTGTATCGCTGGCCGGGCGTCGAACCGGATCGGGTGTCGGCGATTCTGCTCGCCCATCAGGATGTGGTGCCGGTCGACGATCTGCAGCGGTGGACACATCCGCCGTTTGCGGGCGTGGTGGATGACGAATTCATCTGGGGCCGTGGGGCAATAGATGACAAGAGCCGGTTGATCGCCATTCTGGAGGCGGTCGAATCCGCGCTCGCCGCGGGAATTCGCCCGCAGCACACCATCTATCTGGCATTCGGGCACGACGAGGAGGTGTTCGGGGATGACGGTGCGGTGCGGATGGCGCAGCGGCTGCGCGAATCCGGTGTGCACGCAGATCTGCTGCTCGATGAGGGCGGTGTCATTCTCGACGATATCGCCGACGGCATAGACCGGCCGGTGGCCTCGATCATGGTGGGCGAGAAAGGCTATGCGACCGTTCGCCTTTCGGTATCGGCGGTGGGCGGACATTCGTCCATGCCCGGCAAACAGACCGCCGTCGGACGGATCGCCCGCGCGGTGGGCCGAATCCAGGACCATCCGATGCCGCTGCGGTTGACGCCGGTGGTGTCCGACATGGTCACCAGACTGCGCCATGTCATGCCCGAATATCGCCGCCGCCTGCTCCGATTCGCCGGACTGGCCACGCCGGTGATCACCCGGATACTCGCGGCCCGTCCGCAAACCGAGGCGATGGTGCGCACCACGACGGCGCCGACGGTCATCCGCGGCGGCGTCAAACCCAATGTGCTGCCGCAGCAGGCCGAGGCACTGGTGAATTTCCGTATCCTGCCGGGCGATTCGGTCGAATCAGTGCTCGCACACTGCCGCAAGGTGGTGCGCGACGCGGACGTGCGGATCGAACTCGTCGGCATGACCTCGGAACCCTCCCCCGGCAAACCGCCCGGCCCGGCATTCGACATGATCGCGGGCCTGGCCGAGTCCGTCGTCCCGGGCATTGCGGTGACCACCGGCATCGTTCCCGGCGCGACCGATTCCCGGCACTACGACGACCTCGCCGCCACCCGCTGCAACTTCGCCCCCATCCTGCTGACCAAGGCGGATGTGGAAACGATCCATGGAACCGACGAGCGCATCTCCCTGGTGAACTACGCTCGGCTCATCGAGTTCAACCGGCGGCTGATCGATCAGCTCGCGGCGCCGCCACGTACCCAAGGAGCCGATGCATGACAACCGATCCGAAGGCCGGCGAGTCCGCCGAGCCGACACCGGGCACCGAGGGCGAATTCGACGGCATCGGCAGCCGAATCGCTTGGCGCGCATGGCTTCCCGACACCACTGCGCGCGCGGCGATTGTGCTCGTGCACGGCGTGGCCGAACATTCCGGACGATACGCGCATGTCGGAAAGCGCCTGGCGGACAACGGTTTCGCGGTCTATGCGCTCGACCATCTCGGCCACGGCAAGTCGGCGGGCAATAACGCGAATATCGGTTCGATGGCCGGCTCGGCCGACAATGTCGCGGAGATGCTGAAGATCGCGAGCCGCGAACATCCGGATGTGCCGCGGTTCCTGCTCGCACATTCGATGGGCAGCCTGATCACGTTGTATCTGGCGGTCCGAGCGCCGATCGACGTCGACGGCATCGTATTGTCGGCACCGCCGCTGGATATCGCCGTGGGCAATCCGCTGCAGCGCCTGGCCGGCCCGCTGCTGTCCCGGTTCGCGCCGAATATCGGTGTGCTGAAACTGGATTCGTCGATGATCAGCCGCGATCCCGAGGTGGTGCGCGCCTACGACAACGATCCGCTGGTCTTCCGCGGCAAGCTCCCGGCCCGAACCGGTATGGAGATGCTGAATGCCACCGAGTTCGTCAAGAGCCGTCTGGACAAGCTCACCGTGCCGCTGCTGGTGTTGCACGGCACCGCGGACGCCATCGCGGCACCGTCCAGCACTGATCTGATCGAGCGGGGCGCGGGTTCGAAGGACCTGACGGTGATCCGCTACGAGGGCCTCTACCACGAGGTCTTCAATGAGCCCGAACAGGACAAGGTGCTCGCCGATGTCCTGGAGTGGCTGCGGGCCCACGTAGCGGACGAGTGAGCCGCTAGCGGTAGTTCGTCAGGCAGGTCTGCTCGCCGTCGAGGACTCCGGTGCGGAACGCCTCCAACCGCTGGAAGCCGCTCGCCACCACCTTGCCGTCCACATCGCTGGCGACCAGACCGTCGGCGAGCAGTCCGGATACCGCCTCGTCGAGGTCGTTCGCCGACAGCCGCGGATCGCTGCCCGGCTCGCTCAGCTTGGTCGTCACGACTCCGGTGAGGCATGCGGTGCGCAGTCCGGCGGTCTCCGCTCCGGAGATCGAGAGCTTGCGTTCCTGTTGCACCGCAAGGACATAGCGGGAGATGAAGACCGCGAAGGCGTTGTAATCACCGTCCACTACCGCCGAGAGCGGTTCGTCGTCACCCTTCATCGCCCCGCCGCGTTCGGCGAGTTCGGGCACATCGGTGCCGATCTTGTTCGAACTCGGGCAGTACGAGACCGGTTCGGTGGCGGTCACCTTCGAGCAGTTCTTGATGATCCCGCTGTAGTCGTACTGCGGCGCCTGCTGCAGCGGGAAGATCTTCGCCAGTGCCTGGCTCAGGCTGGTCAACGCTGCCACGTCGACCGGAAGCTGGGCGTCCTGCTCGCCGTCCTCATATGTCGTCGGCAGGGTGCCCCTGCGCTGCTCGATCTCCTTCTTGTTGATCTTCTTGCAGCCCTGTGCGCCATCGGTGTAACCGATCTGCACCGCGGACACCCGCTCGAAGGCGGAGCCGTGCACATTCTTCGGGTTATCCGGATCGGTATCGCGCACGGCGATGGTGGCACCGAGGACCGCATTGAGCCCGTCGGTCATATTCAGCGTGAAATGCGCCGAATTCCCTTCCGCCACATGGCGCAGGAAGACACCGGCCAGACAGTCGGCCTGCTGCTCCTTCACCAGCGTCCCCGTGAAGAATCCGGCGATCTTGGCCTGGCCCTGGATGGAATGACCGTATTCGTGCGCGAGCACCATCACGATCGCCATATCGCTGTACTTCTCCTGCAGCAGCGGCAGCAGCACACCGCGGTCCCAGCCGATGGTGTGGTCCACGCTGCAGTAGGCGGCGTTGACCAGGTGATAGGCGCTGGACTTGCAGAATTTGACCGCTTGCTCCTTGGACGCCTTGGCGTCCCAGGAGATGTAGCGGCTCACCGGCTTGAAGGTGCCGGGAAAGTTCTTGCCGTACTCGGTCTTCCAGAAATCTTCCAGATCGGCGACGGTGTTGAGGGCGAGTTTGTCGACCGCGCCGCCGTCGCCGTTTTCCGCGGTGAGCGGTGCGTCCGGCACACCCTTGCGTGGGCCGCTCGGCCCAGTGTTGGAGACCGCGCCCGTCAGATTCCATGGATTGTCCGCGGTCACCGCGCTCGCCTCCTGCTGGCCCGCCTTGCTGTCGCAGCCGACCAGCGCCGCCCCGACCAACATCAATACCGCGACCACCCCGAACCGCAGCCGTCTAGTCCTCATCAGGTCTTTCCTCCCCGAACTCACGGTGGGTCCGTCCTCGGCGAACCCTGACCCGATGGGTGCCTGTGCGCCCACCCCATCGAGCGATCACATGGTAATCGCTGAAAGTCCGGCGCGCGTATACATCCGAGCGGGCGGACACGGTTGACACGGGTCGGCTGACTATGGCCTCAGCGCACATTCACGGCCGAAATGTGCGCGATCCCGCACGCATAACCACGGAATGGCGCTGCGTCCAATACCTCAGGCGTTCAACTGCACTCGCGCGAGCACCGCGCGGTGATCCGAGCCGGGGATGGTCAGCGAACGCATATCGGCGGCCGTGCCATCGGCGACCAGAATGTGGTCGATGCCGATCACCGGACCCCAACGGCGGTCTGCGGGATAGGTGAGCAGCGGCCCGGCCCCTGCCTGATCGGCCGCCGCGACGAACCTGCCGCGCAGCAGATCACGGAATGCCGAATGATCGCGGGTGGCATTGAAATCCGCGCCGACGATCGCGGGACCCTGTTGCGCGTCCAGTATTTCGCGAATCCTGTCCAGCTCCGAACTCCACGCGGGGAAATCGACCGACGGCGGCACCGGATGAAATGCGAACACCGCGACCGGGCCGCGCTGTGGATGCTCCATCGTGGCGGTCAGATTGTTCAGCCAGAAGCCGTCATATTTCTTGGTGTCCCGCAACGGATATCGGCTGTAGATCCCGGTACCGCCACCGCCGCCGGTGGCCTGTAGGAACTGATGCGGCAGCAACTCCTCGATTCCGGCCGCCGCGAGTCGCTGCGCCACCTCCGGTGTCAGCTCGTCGACGGTGAGCACCTCGACCTGGTTCTCCCGCACTGCTCGAACCACCGCCGCCGCATCCGCCTCCCCGAACAACAGATTCGACTGCATGACCGAAACCTCCGGCCCACTCGCCGCCCGACCCTCCGGAACGAACATCGGCACCTGCATCCATAACACCGACGCGACGATTACCCCGGCCGCCGCCGCACTCTTCCACCCCCGCGCGATCAGGAACAACACCAGCCCAAACACCGCCCCGAGCATCAAATACGACGCACCCGACGCCAACAGCACCAAAGCCTGCCGCCGCCACGTCCCGAAATGCAGCACGATCCCCAGAACTCCCGCCGCCAAGGCGCACCACCCCAGCCCGAGCACCACCCGGTCCACCCATTTACGCATGCCCCGACCCTAACGGGCGCCGATGGAGACCAGGTGCGGCGATTGTGGAGATCCCGTGTAGGCGCAGACCACCGAAATCGTTCGTCGCCACCCGGTCCGCCAGAACGTACCCTCCTACACTGTCAGGCAAGGGTGTCGGCGCAGGGAGTCGAGGTGACGCGATGTATGTCGAGGAGTTCACGGCGACGGGTGGGCTCACCGCGGACGCGGCCGAAGATCTTGCCCACACCGCGGGCCGGTTCACCTCGCGGATCACGGTGACCTGCAATGGGCGCACGGTGCTGACACCGGTGCTGCCGTCGTGTTGGGACGAGTTGCGGGTGCGCGCGGGAAGCACGGTATCGGTCACCGCCGAGCGGGGGTACCGCCCGCCCGACGATGAGGACCGCATTGCGCTGCGGGAATTCGTGCGCCGCTTCCAGGTGCTGACCGCGGTAGGCCCGGCGCGGCTTTCGCTCAGTGGCGTTGCATGCGCTCGACGAGCACGGCGGCGTCCGTGGTGAGCGAACCACCGGCGAAAGCCAGTGTGGCCATGGAACGTTCGGCCGCGGTCGAATGGCCCGCACCGCAGGCATCGCTCACCAGAATCGGGAGATAGCCCAGGTCCAGGCTGTGCCGGACGGTGGGTTCGATACCGACCTCCAGAGCGATGCCCGCAATGGCGTAAGTGTCGATGCCCAAGTCGCGCAAGGCGATATCGAGCGGTGTCGCCGCGAAGGCGGACATGGTGATCTTATCGATGACCACCTCGTTCGGACCGGGAGTCAGCTCGGGGACGAGCTGATACTGGGGCGACCCCTGCGGGAAGCTGGAATTCACTTCGTTGGGGTTGTCGACCCGCTGCCACTCCATGGCCGTGCGCAGTTGCGCGACACCGGCCGCAGCGGGCGGCAGTGACATATGCCGCGTGTAGAAGACGCGAAAACCGTTCTCCCGCGCGGCATCCCGTAGCTGCACACAAGTCTGGACGATCTTGTCGCCGTCCGACAGCTGCCGCACGATGCCGACCTGCATGTCGTAGATGATCAGCGCCATCCTGGTCGGATCGCAGGCATCCGCGAGGGTCTGCGGAATGCTCAGACCGTAGGCGTATTGCATCAGGCCGACCCCACCTTCGTCCGGTCGTAGGGCTCGGCGACGTCGACGGACGGATCCATCAGCGCCTCCAGTGGCAACGGCGCCTGCACCGGAACGTAGGTCCATTCCAGGTGACCGGCCTTGGTCAGCGGGAAATCGGCAACGTAACGCTTGGCCTCTTCGACGCTGTCGACCTCGAATACGATCACCACGCCGGGCTCATCGGCGCGCGCATAGTTCTCGCGCACGATGCCCGCCTTCCACAGCCGCCACACATTGGCGACCTCTTCGGGGAGATAAGGGGTGATGGTCTCCATCGTCACGCCGGGCTTGAAGCTGTCGAAAACGATGACTTTCACGGGAATCGAACTCCATGTCTGCAGAATGTGGTGCGGCCGCGCCGCAGTGCGAGTTCCATGTAAGTCCGATGATTACAGTGTTACAAGAACGCACTTTTTGGTGAGTACCGGGAGGCGAGCGATGCCGGAGAAGCGCTATTACTGTGCCGTGGAGGTGACCGTCGATCTCATCGACGGCAAATGGAAGCCGGTCATCCTGGCCCACCTCAAGGAGGGCGTGCGCCGCTACGGCGAATTGCGGCGCCTGATGCCGAGCACCAGCGAGAAAATGCTCGTCCAGCAACTGCGCGATCTGGAGTCCGACGGCCTGATCCGCCGCACCACGTTCGATACCGTGCCACCCCAGGTCGAATACGACCTGACCGAGGAGGGCTGGAGCCTGGTCCCGGTCCTGACAGCCCTCTACGAATGGGGCCAAAAACGCGCCGACCGCGCCGGTATCCCCCTGCCCTGAGCGAACTCGCCGACGGTAGTCGAATGGCGGCCGCCATGCCCGCTGAGAACCACCTTTCGACTACCGTCGGCGCGTGTCAGCCGCCGAAGACGCGCTCCACCACCGCTTTTGCGCGGCGGGTGATGCGCATGTAGTTGTCGAGGAACTCGCTGCCGTCGTCGTTCGGCCAGCCCGCGACCCGGGCGACGGCCGATAGTAGACGGCCTGGGCCGGGTAGCTGATCGGCCGCCTTGCCGCGCACGAGCACCAGTGCGTTGCGCGCCCTGGTCGCTGTGATCCAGGCTTCGCGCAGCAGCGAAACATCTTCGATCGCAAGCAATTTGGTCTGCTCGATGACATCGAGGGATTCCAGCGTCGAGGTGTTGTGCAGTGCGCGCACATCGTCGGCGTAGCGCAGCTGCATCAACTGTACGGTCCATTCGATATCGGCGAGACCACCGCGCCCGAGTTTGGTGTGGGTCGCCGGATTCGCACCGCGCGGCAGGCGTTCGGCATCCACCCTGGCCTTGATCCGGCGGATCTCGCGCACTGCCTCCGCCGATACACCGCCCTCGGGATAGCGAACTTTATCGATGGTGCGCAGGAACCGGACACCGAGATCCTGGTCCCCGGCCACCTGATGTGCGCGCAGCAGGGCCTGCACCTCCCACGGCTGCGCCCACTGCTCGTAGTAGGCGGCATAGGCGGCCAGCGTGCGCACCAGCGCGCCATTGCGACCCTCCGGGCGCAGTCCGGCGTCGACCTGCAGCGGCGGATCGGTACTCGGCGCACCGAGCAACCGCTGCACCTTCTCCGCGATGCCGATCGCCCATTTCACGGCCTTGGTCTCGTCCTCGCCGGGACGCGGGTCGCAGACGAAGAGCACATCGGCATCAGAGCCGTAACCGAGTTCCAAACCGCCCAGTCGCCCCATGCCGATCACCGCGAAATCGGCCGGTGCCGGCGCCCCGAGTTCGGCCTCGCTGGCTCGAATCACCGCGCGCAGTGCGGCTTCCAGCACCGCGACCCAGACCGAGGACAGCGCTCGGCACACCTGCGGCACGTCGAGCATGCCGAGTAGATCGGCCGAAGCCACCCGCGCCAATTCGTGTCGGCGCAGTGAACGGGCCGCGGCCACAGCACGTTTCGGATCGTCGTAGCGCGCCGCCGCGGTAAGGATCCCGCGCGCAACGTCTTCCGGCTGCGGGCTGAGCAACAGCGGACCGCCCGGACCGTCGGCATACATCCGGATCGTATCCGGTGCGTTGATCAGCAGATCCGGCAGATATTCCGAGGAGCCGAGCACGATCATCAACCGCTGTGCGATCGCGCCCTCATCGCGCAATTCGCGCAGGAACCAGATCTGATCGTCCAGGCCTTCCGAGACCCGCCGGTAGGCGAGCAGTCCGGCATCGGGATTCGGTGTGTCCCCGAGCCATTCGAGTAGCGTCGGCAACAGCAGCGCCTGAATCCGGCCCTTGCGCGATACCCCGCCGGTGAGCGCTTTCAGATGTCCCAGTGCGTTTTCCGGTGCTGCATAGCCGAGTGCCGCCAACTGGCGGATCGCCGCGTCCGGGCTCAGCCGCAGCGCGTCGGGATCCATCTTGACCACCGATTCGAGCAGTGGCCGATAGAAGAGTTTGGCGTGTAATCGCCGCACCCGCACCGCATTTCGGCGAATCTCATTGCTCAGCACGCCGACCGCGTCCTGCCGTCCGTCCGGGCGGATATGGGCTGAGCGGGCCAGCCAGCGCATCCCCTCCTCGTCATCGGCTGCGGGCAAAGTGTGGGTGCGCTTGAGCCGCTGCAACTGCAGCCGGTGTTCGAGCAGGCGCAGGAATTCATAAGAGGCAGTGAGGTTCGCGGCGTCGTCGCGACCGACGTACCCGCCCGCGGCCAACGCAGTCAGCGCTTCCACAGTGCCCTGTACATGCAGGGTCTCATCCACCCGGCCGTGCACCAATTGCAATAGCTGGACGGCGAATTCGACATCGCGCAGGCTGCCGTGGCCGAGTTTGAGTTCGCGCTCGCGCAGATCGGCGGGCACCAGATCCTCCACCCGGCGCCGCATCGCCTGCACATCGGCGACGAAGTCGGGGCGCTCGGAGGCGGTCCACACCATCGGCATCAGCGCGTCGCGGTACTGATCCCCCAGCGCCAGATCGCCGGTCATCGGCCGCGCCTTGAGCAGTGCCTGGAACTCCCAGGTCCTGGCCCAGCGCTTGTAGTAGGCGATATGCGAGTCCAAGGTGCGCACCAGCGCACCCGCCTTGCCCTCGGGCCGCAGTGCCGCATCGACCTCGAAGAAGGCCGCGCTGCCCACGCTCATCATCTCGGCGGCCAACCGCGTAGCGGTGGCATCCGCCGGTTCGGCCACGAAGACGACATCGACATCGCTGACATAGTTGAGTTCGCACGCACCGCACTTACCCATGGCGACCACGGCCAGCCGCACCGGTACCGGCACGTCCTTGCAGACCCGGGCCACCGCTACCGCCAGTGCGGCGGTCAACGCGGCATCGGCGAGATCGGTGAGATGGCGACCGACCACCTGATATGGCAGCACCGGCTCGTTCTCCACGGTGGCAGCCAGATCGAGCGCGGCCAGGAGCATGAGCTGATCGCGATATCGCTTGCGCAGCAGCGGAACTGCCTCGGGACCAGACAGCTCAGCCCGGTACAGCACGGCATCCGCGTGCGGACTCTCGGCCGGTACCGCTTGCACGGCAGCCAACAGATCAGCGACAAGCTCCTCGCGCGCGGGTAGCTTGTCGCGCAGCAGAATTCGCCATGCGGGAGGGTCGGCGACCAGATGATCAGCGAATGCGCTCGACGATCCGATGAGCGCGAAAAGCCTGCCGCGCAAGGCGGTATCGATCCGCAGTGTCGAATCGAGCTCGGACCAGTCCTCGCCGAGCGCGGCCTGCAACCGCGTCAGCGTCAGCAGTGCGAGATCGGCATCGGGCGCGCGAGACAGCGCCCACAGCACCGGAATGCTGTCGATATTGTCCCAAGCCAACTCTCGTAGCGAGGCGGCGGCGGTCGGCTCGAGCAAGCCGAGCCGACCGACACCAGGGACAGCTGAACGAGCAGACGGCGGCCGGACCATAAGTCCAACTTAGATGGCCGATCATCTCTTTCCACCCGGCCGGGTTGGAAAGAGTCGCAAACGTAGCCGATTGCGCCTGGTTTAACCGGCTAGAGTCCGAGGTACTCCTTCAGCTCGTACGGCGTCACCTGGCTGCGGTAGTCCGCCCATTCCCGGCGCTTATTGCGCAGGAAGAAGTCGAAAACGTGCTCACCGAGTGTCTCGGCGACCAGCTCCGAGCGCTCCATCGCCTGCAGCGCCTCGTCCAGCGTGCCGGGCAGCTCACGGAAGCCCATGGCGCGCCGCTCGGCGACGGTCAGCGACCACACGTCGTCTTCGGCCTCCGGCGGCAGCGTGTAGCCCTTCTCGATGCCACGCAGACCGGCCGCCAGCAGTACGGCGAAGGTCAAGTAGGGGTTACAGGCCGAATCTGGGCTGCGGATCTCGACGCGGCGCGAGGAGGACTTGTTCGGGGTGTACATCGGCACCCGCACCAGCGCGGAGCGGTTGGACCGGCCCCACGAGGCCGCCGTCGGCGCCTCGCCGCCGTGGATGAGTCGCTTGTAGGAGTTCACCCACTGATTGGTGATCGCGCTGATCTCCGGGGCGTGTTCCAAGATGCCCGCGATGAAGGCGCGTGCGGTCGCCGACAGGTTGATCGGATCGTCCGGATCGTGGAAGGCGTTGGCCTCACCCTCGAACAGGCTCATATGGGTGTGCATGGCCGAGCCCGGGTACTGGGCGAACGGCTTGGGCATGAAGGTCGCGCGCACGCCCTCGTCGATGGCCACTTCCTTGATCAGGTAGCGGAACGTCATCACGTTGTCGGCCATGGACAGCGCGTCGGCGTAGCGCAGGTCGATCTCCTGCTGCCCCGGCGCGCCCTCGTGGTGGCTGAACTCCACCGAGATGCCCATCGACTCCAGCGCGTCGATGGCGTGGCGGCGGAAGTTGGGCGCGGAGTCGTGCACGGCCTGGTCGAAGAACCCGCCGCTGTCGGCCGGGATGGGCTGGCGGCCGTCCTGGGGACCGTTCTCCAGCAGGAAGAACTCGATCTCCGGATGGACGTAGCAGCTGAACCCGACGTCACCGGCCTTGTTGAGCTGACGCCGCAGCACATGGCGCGGGTCGGCCCAGGACGGCGAACCGTCGGGCATGGTGATATCGCAGAACATGCGCGCGGAGTGCTGGTGGCCCTTACTGGTCGACCACGGCAGCACCTGGAAGGTCGAGGGATCCGGCCGCGCCACCATATCGGCCTCGGACACCCGGGCGAAGCCCTCGATGGCCGAGCCGTCGAAGCCGATGCCCTCTTCGAAGGCACCCTCTAGCTCCGCCGGAGCGATGGCAACGGACTTCAGATAGCCCAACACATCGGTGAACCAGAGACGCACGAAGCGGATATCCCGCTCTTCGAGCGTCCGCAGCACGAATTCCTTCTGGCGATCCATGTCGCCGAGCGTAAGCATCCGGCGTTAAATCCGTGTTACATACACGCTTAGGGATTGCAATCCCATCATTCGGAATGAATCGCACCGCGTGCAAGATCGCCTTGTGAGCTGCGGATCAGCAGGTCAGACCGGCCCCCGGGACATTCAGATCGGTGAGGTAGGAGATCACCGCGTCGTCGAGGCACTGATCGCCGGCGACCAGTGCCGCGGTGTGTCGGGTGCCCTTGTAGGTGATCAGTGCGGCGCCCAGCTGGTTGGCCAGATCGACACCGGCCTGATACGGCGTCGCGGGATCCTCGGTGGTCGACACCACCACCGTCTTCGGCAGACCCGGTGCCGAAACCTTGTGCGGTGTGCTGGTGTTCGGTACCGGCCAGACGGCGCACAGTTCCAGCGGTGCGGTCCCGGTGCCGCGGCCGTCGTCCAGGAACGGCGCCGCCTTGCGGTATTCGGTGTCCTGTCGGCCCGTCACCGCACGATCGTTGATCGGCGGATCGTCGACGCAGCGGATGGCGTTGAAGGCCTCCTGCGTGTTGTCGTAGCTGCCGTCGTCGCGGCGGCCGTCGTAGAGATCGGCGAGCTTCAGCAGCGTGTCGCCACGCCCGTCGCGCAGTTCGGACAGGCCGAGGGTGAGTATCTTCCAGAAATCATCGGAGTAGAGCGCCTGCTGCACGCCGGTTATGGCGTCGCCGTAGCTGAGTCCGCGTGGATCGGTGGTCGCGGCCGGTTTGGTCTCCAGCGGATTCACCAGCGCGCGGAACTTCGCGACCGCCTGGGCCGGATCGGTACCGACCGGGCAGTCCGCCTGCTTCGCGCATTCCGCGGCATAGGCGTCGAATGCCTGCTGGAAGCCCGCCGCCTGCCGCAGCGATTCCTGCACCGGATCCTGCGAGGAGTCCACCGCACCGTCGAGCACCAGCGCGCGCACATTGTCCGGGAACTTCTCGGCGTAGGCCGAGCCGAGCTTGGTGCCGTAGGAGTACCCGAGGTAGCTGAGTTTCGGATCGCCGAGGACGGCGCGGATCACATCCATGTCCTGCACCACCTCGCGGGTGCCGACGCGGGCCAGGAAGTCGGTGCCGGTGCGCTCGACGCAGTGGCCGACGAACTGACGGTTCTCGTCCTCGGCCTTTGCGATGCCGTCCGGGGTGTTGTCGGTCGGCGGTTCGGCGCGTTCGGCGTCGTTCTGCTGCGGGGTCAGACAGGCGATGGTCGGGATCGAGGAGCCGACACCGCGCGGATCGAAGCCGACCCGGTCGAAGCGCTCGGCCAGCGGCGTCTTGCCCGCGATACCCGCCATCGACAGACCCGATACGCCCGGCCCACCCGGATTGAGCAGCAGTGAGCCGATCCGCTTGCCGCTGGCCGGAATTCGGGCCAGCGCGATCTGCGCGGTCGCGCCGTCGGGCTTGGTGTAGTCGACGGGCACGGTGACGCGAGTGCATTCGGTATTCGGTGCGGGGCGGTCGTCCGGAGAGCCGAAATCGTCGCAGGAACCCCAGTTCGCGGTCTGGCTGTAGAACTTGTCGAGCCCCTGAGGCGGAGTGGGTAACGCATTGCCCGGCTCGTCCTTGGATGCGCTGCATCCGGCCGCCACCACCACCAATGTCACCGCGACCAGCACACCACGCGACCCACTCCGCACCACAGACATGGGGAAGATCCTGGCATGCCCGCCTCTTTTGCCGGTCGTAGGTAGGTACCGACTTCCGTCGCGGACCGGCGGCTTGGTGCCCGGTCGAGTTCTGGGCGTACCCGACGAGTTACCCATGTTCGTGCGAAATCCGTCGTTGCGCTGGGGATTGTGATGTGACCAATTGCACCGCTCATGGCCTTAAGCGGGCCGTGCAGAGGGTGCACACTGGATTCGTCACACAAACCCGGGGACCCGAACGGGCCTCGAGGCGACAACCACGAAAGGGACGATGATGTCCGTATCCGAATCGGAGACCCCTGCCTACGGCGCTACCCCGGCCACTGCGAAGCCGGCCAAGCGCAAGACGCGGGTACCTCATCTGCAGCAGATGAAGGCCGATGGCGAGAAGTGGTCGATGTTGACCGCCTACGACTATTCCTCCGCTCGCATCTTCGAAGAAGCCGGGATTCCGGTCCTACTGGTGGGTGATTCCGCGGCCAACGTCGTCTACGGCTACGACACCACCGTGCCGATCACCATCGACGAGCTCATCCCGCTGGTGCGCGGCGTGGTACGTGGTGCACCGCATGCGCTGGTGGTGGCCGATCTGCCGTTCGGCACCTACGAAACCTCGCCGCAGCAGGCACTGGCCACCGCGACCCGGTTCATGAAGGAGGGCGGTGCGCACGCGGTCAAGCTGGAGGGCGGTGAGCGGGTCGCCGAGCAGATCGCGCTGATCACCTCGGCCGGTATTCCGGTGATGGCGCATATCGGCTTCACCCCGCAGAGCGTCAATACCCTCGGTGGTTTCCGGGTGCAGGGCCGCGGCGACGGCGCCGAGCAGCTCATCGCCGATGCCATCGCGGTTCAGGAGGCCGGTGCGTTCTCCGTGGTGATGGAGATGGTGCCCGCCGAACTGGCCGGCCAGGTGACCCGCAAGCTGACCATCCCGACCGTCGGCATCGGCGCCGGCGTGGAATGCGATGCGCAGGTGCTGGTCTGGCAGGATATGGCGGGCTTCACCAGCGGCAAGACCGCCAAGTTCGTCAAGCGGTTCGGCCGGATCGGCGATGAATTGCGTTCCGCCGCAGCCGCTTACGCCGACGAGGTGCGCCGAGGGACCTTCCCCGGCCCCGAGCACAGCTTCTGAGTTCACGATGACCGGCCGAGCAGTGCACGCACCAGCGGCACTGCTCGGCCAACCCGTGCAACCGATGCTCGATTGGGCCACGGGCGTTCTCACCGCTCGCGACGTGAAAATCGTTGGGCCGCCGGAGGAAACGCGACGGCGGGCATGGTCGTTGATCGTGCGCATCCCGACCGATGCGGGTCCGATGTGGTTGAAGGCCAACGCTCGCGCCGGTGCGCACGAGGGTCCGCTGCTACAGGAATTGGCCCGGTTGTGGCCCGGCAGTGTGCTCGAACCGCTTGCGGTGCAACCGGATCATGGCTGGTTGCTCAGTCCCGATGGTGGTGCCACCGCGCGGGATTCCGCAGCCGTGTGGACCGAATTGGTCCGCCGTTACGCCGACCTCCAGTTGGCGATGGGCGATCACATCGATGAGCTGCGCGCCACCGGCACGCCGTATCTGCCGCCGTCCCAACTGATCACGGTGTACCGACACTTCGAGCCACGCGTTCCCGGCCTCGGTGCGGCGATCACCGAAGCCGGCGCGGCGCTTGCCGAATTCGGCAGGCTGAGTATCGAACACAATGATCTGCATCCGGGAAACGTGTTCACCGATTCGGACATGCTGTTCGACTGGGGCGATGCGGTAATCACGCATCCGCTGCTGTCCTGGCGCGTGCTGCGCGGTCCGCACCGCTCGGACTACCTGGACCGGTGGCGGCAGTCGTGCGCCGTTACCGATGCCGAAATCGTCCTCGTCGACCGGCTGGCACCACTGGTCGCCCTGCATCCGTGGCGCACCATCGACGCGTCGCCACCGCGGTTCGCGCGCTTCCTGCAGGGCTTGCTCGACGATCTGCGCGCGGGCTTCGGCCCGGTTTGATCGGCGGCGCTCAGCAAACTCGCGCGGGCCAGGCGCGGCAAATAATGGCAGACTCGAAGCCGACAATGCCGACACGAGCAGAGGTACCGATGCCGCAACCCCGTTGGATTTCACGCAGCACGCTAGTGGTGGCGGGGCTATTCGCCGCCGCGGCACTCACCGCCTGCGGGAGCGACTCGAGCCCGGCGCCCACCGGCAGCTCGAGCTCCACCACCGGATCGGCGACGGCCACCAGCGCGGGCAAGACCACCAGCGCACCGACGACGACCCTGGAGATCTCCGATGCGTCGGCCACCCAGCTGTGCGACATGATTCGCCCGGAGCTGTCGAATTGGCGGGTGCAGGGTCCGACGCTGGGCAAGATCGGGCTCAATGCGCTGGTCCACGAATGGGCGCTGCGCAATGGCGGCATCAACGGACATGTGCTCGCCGATAAGGCGATGATCGACCGGATCACCACCAAGAGCTGCGCCGATGTGCACCAGCAGGCGATCGAGGCGCTGGAACTGCCCGATCTGGCTTCGGGAATCGCCTTCTGATGCGAACCCTGTACCCCGAGATCGAGCCGTACGAAACCGGCATGCTCGATGTCGGCGCGGGCCAAGCCGTGTACTGGGAGGTCAGCGGCAATCCGGACGGTAAGCCCGTGGTGTTCCTGCACGGCGGACCCGGTGGCGGTACCGATCCGTTCCACCGGCAGTTCTTCGATCCGGCCGCCTACAAGATCGTGCTGTTGGATCAGCGCGGCTGCGGACGGTCCACCCCGCATATCGCGGACGGGGCGAGTCTGGAGACCAATACCACCGCACATCTGATCGCCGATATCGAAATTCTGCGTATTCGTCTCGGCATCGACCGCTGGCAGGTATTCGGCGGCTCCTGGGGATCCACGCTCGCACTCGCCTACGCGCAACAGCATCCCGATCGGGTCACCGAACTGGTGCTGCGCGGGATATTCCTGTTGCGGCGCAAGGAAATCGACTGGTACTACAACGGCGCCGCGGGCAACATCTACCCCGACGAGTGGGAGAAGTTCCTGGCCCCGGTTCCGGAGGACGAGCGCGACAGCGATCTGGTGCAGGTGTACCACCGGCTGCTGCACTCCCCCGACGAGCAGGTCGCCGAAGCGGCCGCCATCGCCTGGTCCACCTGGGAGGGCGCGACGAGTTCGCTACTGCCGCACCCGGATCGGGTGCAGGAGAGTGCTCAGCCGCGGTTCGCGCTGGCCTTCGCCAGGATCGAGAACCACTACTTCGTCAATGGCGGATTCCTCGACGAGGGACAGCTGCTGCGCGATATCGACAAGATCGCGCACATCCCGGCCGTCATCGTGCAGGGTCGCCACGACGTCGTCTGCCCGGCGACCAGCGCTTGGGAGCTGCATCGCGCCTGGCCCGGATCGGTACTGCACATCGTGGACGATGCCGGTCACGCCGCCGCCGAACCCGGAATAACCCACCATCTCGTCGAGGCGACCGACGGATTCGCGAAAGTGAGCTGATCATGGTCACGGCCGGAACCGCCATCGTCGCGGCGCTGCGCGACGACGTCGACCGGCTGCTGGCCGCCGAACCGGATGTCCGCGCCGACGCCTGGGATTCGGTACACCAGATGCGGGTCGCGACGCGCAGGCTGCGCAGTGTGCTGCGCTCCTACCGCACGCTCTTCGAGGCCACGCCGATCGCCGAGATGCAACACGAACTGAAATGGCTGGCCGACCTGCTCGGTGTGGCGCGCGATGCCGAGGTGCGGGCCGAACGGTTCGCGGCACTGCTGGCCACACACGCACCGCAGGATGAATTCGCCCGGCTCGCAACGGAATCAGCTGCGCCAAAGGCGGCGGGCAGCGGCTATGTACCCGGCACCACCGAGTACGTGCGCACCGAACTGGTCGACGCGGAGCGAGACCGATACCGGACCGCGCATGCCGAGATCCTCGACGCCCTCGATCACCATCGCTATCACGCACTGCGCCACCGCCTTTCGGCCTGGCGCACCGACCCGCCCCTCGATGCCGACAAGTCGAAACAGCCCGCCGCCGAGGTCTTCGAACGCATCCTGCGCAAGGACCGCAAACGCGTACAGCGGCTGGTCTACGCCGAACCCGCCGTCTCCCCCACCGAACGCGTCGAACTGCTGCACGATATCCGCAAGGGCGCCAAGCGCCTGCGCTACTCGTGCGAGGGCACGACCGACGTACTCGGCAGTGCCGCAAAGGATCTCGGCACCGAAGCGAAACGCCTGCAAACCGTACTCGGCGACCACCGCGACGCCGTCGAATCCCGCGAAGCCATCCTGGCCCGCGCCGCCGAAACCCACGCAACCGGCGTCAACGCGACGATCTATGAATTGCTGGCCGACGCCGAGGAAATCGCCGCGGGCGAAGCTTTGGCCAGGTATCCGGCCGCGGCCGCCTTCGTTTCTGGGTAGAGTCCCCTAGGCTTTCCGGCACGCCGGTTCTACGCCGAGTCCTCGCCCCTCGTCATCGCGGGCGTGGAACGCGACTCTTTCATCATCCAGCAACCAGTAGTCCTCGGCTTGAACCTCCCCTGCAAGGTACCGTGGCAGGTACCGGATGTCTTCCCCCGCCTCGATATTCTGCGGTGTCAACGTCAGCAACCAGCGGTGGTAGTCGGTGTGGGGTTCGGTGACCAACCCGGCCCCGGCGAACCGCTACGCCTCGACTTGTCGCCGCCTCGACGAGCGACCGCCACGGCCGGAACCATTCGTAGTCAGTGGCAGACTCCCCAGCGAGGAACCTCCGCAGCGGTTCGGACTCGACCGCCACGCCGTAGAAGTCTCTGACCTCGAGATGGAACGCTTCGCGCTGGCAAGCTCGGAGCAGATCCGGGTACGGATCACCTTGGAGCAGACGCACCGTAGTAGTTCCAAGCGGTTGGTGCCCGATTCGGGGCGGGTCCGATGAATGCTGACGATCCCCTGTCCATCCTCGGTGCGGAGCGGCCAACAGGCTGGTTGCAATACGACGACGGTTCGTGGGCAGCTGTTTTCGACGATGGAACGGTGAGCGAGCCGTTCTGTGTGAACGGTGGTTGCCCGGTGTCGGGGGTCAGACCGGATAGCCGAAGCTGATCTTGCGGGCCGCGGGGTCGGCGGCGACCAGATGTACCCGGACCTGAGCGCCTTCCGGGGGTGCGCCGATGCAGGGGCCGACTACCGGTGGGTCGGCGATGAAGACCTCGGCGGGGCGGGTGCCGTTGGCTTCGCGTACTACTACGGCTTCGAAGATTGCGCCGCTGCGTTCGGCGAGCAGGGTGGCTTCGGTGAGGTCGATGCAGGCGCGTTCCACCTTGCCCGCGAGGCTGTCGCTGCGCTTCATCGATTCGGCGGTGGGGACCAGGCCATCGCGGACCCATTGCGGCACTTCGGTTCCGGAGCAACGAGCGAGGCAGATCTCGGTGGCGAAACGATCGGCCAGGCGGCGCAGAGGTGCGGTGACGTGCGCATAGGGTGCGCCGATTGCGCTGTGCTGCAGGTTGTTCGCGCTCCCAGCGGTGCTCGCAGGCTTGGCACCGGTCGGCCGACCACCCGGCGCGCCCTTACCGCCGACCGCACCGGTGATGCCTGGCGAACCCGCCCTACCCGGCGCCTCGGCGTCACCTGCCGACCGCGAATCGGCATCCAGCTTCGCACCACCCGCCAACCGCGCACCGCGAGTCGATGGCACACCGTGCGCCGACTGCGCACCACCCGCAGATATGACACGGCCCGCCGACCGAGAACCCGCCGCCTCAGAACCATCCACACCCGCGGCAGCCACCCCATCGAGCACCGTGTATCCCGCACCACGCAGCAGCCCGGTGGCCTCGGACATCAGCACCAACGTCGCAGGCGCATTCGGATCGAGCCCGGCAAGCATCCTCCCAACGGACTGATCCGCAGGCCAGTCGACACCCAACGCCGCAGCGGTCCTGCGCATCGAATCGATCGCCGAATCAATGGGCGGCGGCATCGTCCGCAGCAATGCAATGCGCTCGCCGACACTGGGCGCACCATCGGATCCACTGCCGTTCAACATGATTCGTGCCGCACACATCCCGGTCAGCAGGGAAATCTGTTCGTTCCAGTCGTCGGCGGCGGTGCGCGGGTCCACCACCAGACGCCAGTGGCCGTCGGCCTTGTCGTCACGGATGACGCTCTGGGCGGGCAGACGCAGCCCGATCGCGCCGCGTGCCAGCCCGGCCTCGATGCGCCGCGTGCCGAATTCCGGCAGGGCTGCGATCGAGGGATGCAGGCGGTTCGCGTCGGCGTCGGCTTGGACGCTCGCGTAGTCGAGTCGGGCGCGCGAGCGCACGGTGGCCCGGATCACCGAGAATCGCTGCGGTTCCGCGTTCTCATCGCATTCGATGGTCCAGAGGGCGGCCGGCCTGGTCTGGTCTGGCAGCAGACTTGCGGAATTCTCCGACAGGATCGGCGGGTGCAGCGGCACGGTGCTGTCGGGGAGATAGAAGGTCTGGCCGCGCACGCCCGCTTCCTGGGCCAGCGGGCCGGCGGGGTCTACTACGGCGCCGACATCGGCGATCGCGTAATGGACGGTGAAACCGGAAGAGGTGCGTTCGATATGCACCGCCTGGTCCAGATCCATGGCGCCGGGCGGGTCGATCGTGACGAATGGAATATCTGTGCGATCGGCGCGAGTGCCCGCGAACGCGTCGATCGCGTCGCGGGCCGCCGCGGTGGCCTCGGCGGGATACGCCGAGGTCAATCCGAATTCGGATCGAATGGCGCCGAAATCGACCGGCGCCGACACGATCCGCTGGTGGAGTTCCACGCTGTCGCAGTCGGTCTCTACTGCAGTGCCAACATGGTGCCGTTCAATTCATTGAGCGGACCGTATACGGTAAAAGTCACCCGTCCACCCGGGACGCTGGTGGAAACGTCCGCCGCGGCGTCCAGCGCCTGGCCGAACGACGCCGCCGACGGATGCGGCAGACCGGCGATGGCCTGCCCGATGTGGTTCTGGTGCACCCAGGCGGTGTCGCCCGGGTTGAGGTCGACCTGGACCCCACCCGCCAGCGGGGTGACCGCGACCGCCGAGGCGGATCCGGTGCCCAGCATGGCGAATACCGATGCGGCCCCGGCGATCAGCGCACCGGCGACCAGTGAACGAACAATCCGCATAGAGTTGTGACCTGCTTCCGTGATCGAAGAATGTGAGTTTCGTGGCGGACCGGCAACGGGTCTTACCAACGGCGCCTACTCTATGACGTCGCTCACGTTCTAGGCCAGCTCCAACTGAATCGCCATGCCGGACACGCCGAGCCCGGCGAGGTCACACCCCGACTGCTAGGGTTCCCCGGCGTGGCGGGATCGAGCTTTTCCCGCACATTCGCAAGTGACCCGTACGTCGACAATTGGGAGTTATCCACTGATGTCAACGATTCTTTTCGATTACCTGATGCCTCTGCTCGGTCCCGAGCAGGCGGCGTATTGGGCTCAGGTGTTCATGGTCAACCCGCTCTGACCTCACCGTCAACGATGCGGTTTTCGTCGCCTTCCGTTAACCACACGGGAGGCGACGTTTCCCAAGTGCCGCTAGCATCCCGCTGCGTGACCAGAACTACCGCCGCAATCGCGGCCAGCTCCACCGTCTTCGCCCTGCTCCTTGCCGGTTGCAATGATGACAACGGCTCTTCCGCCGCTCCCGCTTCCGCGACGACTTCGGCGGCCAAGGCCGCGGGCGGCGAAACATTGGACAACGTCAAGGCGGGGACGTTCGTTGTCAGCTACCGCAGCGCTTTCCCCAAGCTCGCCGAGGGCGCAGACGACGTCAAAATCCGCGACATCCTGGTCGAGACCTGCAAGGACATCAAGGGCGGCAAAAACGAGGACGACGTCGTCCAGAACGTCATCAAGCGCACGAAGGGCGCCTCCCAGGCCTCCAAGGAAGAGGCCCAGGCCATCTATCAGATGGCGAAGATGCTCTGCTGAGCTGAAATCGTCAATCCTTCAGCCACGGCAAGTAATTGGGCAGGTATTTCAACACATACCCCACGGTAATCATGATGATGATCGCGATCACGGGAATCAGTATGGACATCGGCCCGGTTTCCTTACGTTGTGCTACCGATGCGGTCGTACGGCGCAATCGGCCGTAGCGACTGTTTGCGGGTCGCTCGAAACGGTCAGCCGTACCCGTATCGGTATACGCCCGTTGTGTTACGAGCGCATTCCATCTTGTTCGGCCGCTGGCGTGTTGCCCTGACCGAGTACCGGTTTCGGCTCCGGCGGGGTGATCTCCGGTGTGGGCTCGGGTGCGGTCGGGGTGGGTTCGGCGGTGCTCGCTCCGGACGGCGTACCGCGTTCCAGGAACCGCAGTAACTCCACCGGAAACGGCAGCACCAATGTCGAATTCTTTTCCGCCGCAACCTGAACCACGGTCTCCAGCAATCGTAGTTGCAGTGCCGCCGGCGATTCCGACATTTGCGCACCCGCCTGGGCCAACTTCTTCGACGCCTGTAATTCGCCCTCGGCGGAAATCACCCGCGCCCGCCGTTCCCGCTCCGCCTCGGCCTGCCGCGACATCGAGCGCTTCAGTGCATCCGGTATCGATACATCCTTGATCTCCACCCGATCGATATGGATTCCCCAGCCGAGTGCCGGGCTATCGATCATGATCTCCAGCCCCTTGTTCAGCTCCTCACGATTGGACAACAGGCTATCCAGGTCACTCTTTCCGATAATCGAACGCAAGGATGTCTGCGCCACCTGCCCTACCGCGAAAAGATAGTTCTGTACCTCCACCACCGCGCAGACCGGATCGATCACCCGGAAATAGACCACGGCGTCGACGCGCACGGTCACGTTGTCACGGGTGATGCCGTCCTGCGCGGGCACCGGCATGGTGACGATCTGCGTGGAGACCTTGCGCATCCGGTCGACGAATGGAATCAGCATGCGCAGTCCGGGATCTCGGGTTCCGACCACCCGGCCGAACCGGAACACCAGCCCCTTCTCGTATTGGGTGACAATGCGCGCGCTCATCGCGGTGACTATCCCGCCCGCGATCGCCCCCACCCCGAAAATCGCCCCGATAACGGCAAGAATATCCATGGGTACACCCCGTGCGAAGTGCTTGACCGCACCGAATTCCGGCTCAGCGGTCCACTTCCATCATGCACCGGCGAGCACCGGATTGCAGGGGCGGACGAGTTGACCTGTAAGCCGGATCCTGTCCCCGGTTCACACCGGGTGACGGCCATCCATCTGGACACACCGTTGCCGGGTGCCTCGAGCGGTCCACCCGCAGGCTCGGGCGAGCAACCCTCGAACACCTGCGCAGCCGCACCGCGAACGGTGCGACCTTCAACCTTGCTCCGGGCGGGGTTTACCTAGCCGCCCCGGTCACCCGGGGCGCTGGTGCGCTCTTACCGCACCGTTTCACCCTCACCGCACGATCCCGAGGGATCGTGGGCGGTCTGTTTTCTGTGGCACTTTCCCGCGGGTCACCCCGGGTTGCCGTTAGCAACCGCCCTGCTCTGTGGAGTCCGGACTTTCCTCGGCGACGGGCGGCGGCACTCACGTGCCCGTTCCCGTCACCGCGGCCGCCCGGCCAACTCGTCCGCAGCGTTCAGCCTACTTTGATCAAGGGGTACCTTGATCACTGGCCTGACCTGTGACCGGTCGGGGGGTAGTAGTTCGGACCGAAACAGTACGGTGAGGTGCCATGGAACGTGTCGAGGTCAGTTTTCCCTCGGGTAGCGAGCAGTGCGCTGCCTGGCTGTATCCCCCCGCTGGCATCCCCAAGCCCCGCCCACTTGTTGTGATGGGGCACGGACTCGGCGCCAACCGGGAGATGGGTCTGGATAGGTACGCACGGCGTTTCGCCGCTGCCGGGATGGGTGTGCTGGTATTCGATTACCGGCATTTCGGGGCCAGTCAGGGTGCGCCGCGTCAGCTCCTACATATCGCTCGGCAACGCGAGGACTGGCGCTCGGCCATCGCCTACGCGCGCACGCTGCGTGGCTTCGATGCGACCCGAATCGCGCTGTGGGGCACCTCTTTCGGCGGCGGCCATGTGCTGTCGGTCGCGCCGGACGACGACTACATCGCGGCCGTCGTCGCCCAGGTACCGTTCACCAGCGGCTGGGCCTCGGCACTGGCGAAGGGGCCGACCAGCCTGACCAAGGTGGCCACCATCGCGGCTACTGATCTGCTCGTAGGTTCGATCCGGCGCAAGCCCGTTCGCGTCCGGTTGGCCGGCCGCAAGCGTTCGGCGGCGCTGATGAGCGCGCCGGATGCGCCGGAGGGTTACGGCAGGCTAGCCGACGAGAGCGAGACCTACGAACCGAAAGTCGCTGCCCGCGTGGCATTCTCGACACTGTTCGATTCACCCGGCCGCCGGGCCAAGGCATTGAAGATGCCGGTCTTCTACGCAGTCGCCGACAACGACACCATCGCACCGCCGAAGCCGACACTGCGCGCGGCCGAACGCACCAAGCACGCGATCGTAAAGCGTTATCCAGTAGGGCATTTCGATGTCTACTTCGACGATGTCTTCGAGCAGACGGTATACGACCAGACCGAGTTCCTGGTGTCGGTGCTGCGTCCCTGAATCCCGCGCTCCGTCGCGTCGACGGTATGCTTGGACGATATGGCCGGTCGTCAGGATGACCGGCCACGTCGATGGCCTAGATGCGCCGCGAAGCATCATTGTGATGGAATTCATTGTCTGCCAAGACTTCCGCTCCCTCGGGAAGGGTATTCCCGCGCGCCGGTGACGGCCGCGCGGGTGCGCACCCGACCCGAAATCCGCCGCCAACGCCGTCCGCGTTCGCATGGCTGTTGGAATCATCTACTCGCGGCGCCGCTTTGGCCCAAGCACGGTGTCAATCTCGGCACGCTGCTTCGCACATGTGATGCGGTCGGTGCGTGCATGGCGGTGCCGCGACGGCCCTGGGTGCCCGATGCGCTCAACCACGGCAATACGCTGCGCCACCGCCAGTGCGTGCATTGGATCGACGGACGGGTCGATCGATGGCTGCAGCGTCAGCGGGACGGGGGTGCGGCGATCGTTGGCGTAGAACTCACCGACGAATCCATTCGGCTCGCCGATCTACCCGTCGCCCGCAAACGCACCGTCATCGTGCTCGGCCACGAGTCCACCGGCATCCCGCCGGAAGGGCTCGAACTACTGGATCTGGCCGTCGAGATCCCGATGGTCGGCACCGGACACAGTCTCAATGTGGCCGTCGCCGGATCGCTGGTGCTCTACAAACTCGCGGGGCTGTGCTGAGTTCACCAGCCTGAAACCACTGCTGGAGTTCGAGCCGTCGACGTAGGTCGCGGTACATTGCGGTGGAATTCACGTCGGAAGTGGGAGCGTGCGATGACCGATCCATTGGCACTGGAGATTCGGCGGCAACAGCTGTTTCATCGGCTGCGGGAACTGCGCGGGGAGCTGGCCGAGCTCGATGCCGACTACGGTTCGTTGCAGGTCTCGGGAATGTTGGTCGATACCGACGGGATCGGGGCGCTCACCACCCCGGCCTACTGCATTGCCGGGGCACGAGAAGTCTTCGAGGAGACCACGATCGAACTCGATGCCGCCGCAGATGCGCTCGATCGCGCCGGGGTGTACACCACCCGGCTGCGTCCGGTCGTCCTCGAGTAGTAAACCTGTCGGTGCCTGCGGCTACAGTCACCTGCCATGAACCTCGCGACCGCGACCGTCGCCGATATCGTCGACGCGATCACGCCACTCGATGCGCTCGAGCGGCAGCATATCGAGGACACCAGGGCCTGGCTGGCCTCGACCGACGATGTGTTCCGTCGCGTCAAACCCGATACTCCCCCACGGCATCTGGTCTCGTATGTGGTGCTCGTCGACCCGCGAGCCCGCAGCGTGCTGCTCGGCCGACATCTCCTCGCCGGTCTGTGGCTGCCGACCGGCGGCCACATCTCGCCGGGAGAACATCCGCTGACCGCCGCCGGACGCGAGGCCGCCGAGGAGTTGGGCATCGATCCCGAATTCACCGTCATCGGGACCGAACCGCTGTTCCTCACTGTCACGACGACGGTCGGCACGCACAGCGGACACCAGGATGTCAGCCTCTGGTACGTCATCCGCGGCGACCGCACCCGCGAATACACCTTGGACCCGGGCGAATTCGCGGAAGCACGCTGGTGGGATATCGACACCTTCGACCACACCGACGCCGATCCACATTTCGCGCGCTTCCTCACGAAACTCGAACCGCTACTCCCCGAAAGGATTCCGAACCATTGAACGACTACCGATCGGCGTCTACCAGCCCTACGTACTCGACTCCGGTGACAATGTCGGGCAGGATTCTGGTCACTCGATCACCAGAACCGACCGTGCGAGCGGGCAAGAACTGTTGGTAGTGCACGATTTCGTGTTGGTCACGCACGGTGTCGGCGATGCCGGTCACGATCACGCACCAGCCGAGCGAGGTCCGGTGGTCGATCGCGTCCACCTCATAGGCCACGACCTGACGATCGAGCGCACCGGTCGTCGCGGCGTCGGCGTAGATGACCAGATGGTCCTCGACCAACGCATGGCTGACCGGGCGAATCGCGGGTAAGGCGTAGCGCGAGAACGCGACACGCCCGAACCCGATCGTGCCCAGCAGGTGCAGTGCGGTATCGACCGACAGTTCGCGTGACTCCCGGACACCGTCTACTGCCATACCCCATTATCCACCAGTTCGTCACGCGAAGCATCCCCCAATCGATCATCTCGCTTCGGACAGGCAGTGATCATGTTGCCTACCAAGCAATTACACGGTACGAAGGATAAACAGGTATCGGTTTTCCGAAGGAGCCGTTCGTCGCCGCCGAAATCGGGCGCAGTAGAACGGCCACGTCTCCGGGGTCCCGAAACGTGGCCACCGAATACAAATCAAACGACTCAGGAGGATTTCGATGCCCGACGATGTGCGGTCGAGCTCCCGGACCGGCGCCCGCGTGGGCAACAGCCGAGGCACGTGGCGTAGGCCGCGACGATCATTCGGCCCCACCAAGGAGCTATCCGGAACCGCCACCGCGTTCGCCGATACCAGCGATCGGCTGGTGCGCCGCCTCTTCGACACCGGGCTGCGGCTGCACAAACTCCGCATGGTCTTCGATCGGCCGGATCCGAGCGCCGCCGAATTGCGGACGGCCGGCGATGCGATCGCCGCGATGCTCGACGACCTGGATGGGCTGATCCGCGAAACCGGACTCGCCATGCTGGATCTCGCCCACGAACGGGATACCGAGACGATCGAATCGCTGCGCAACCAGGCCATACACGACGGGCGACTGACGAATCGTCGCGGCCGACTGCGCTGAGCGGTGTCGGTGCACGATCGCCGGATGAGGGTGCGGCAGTTGGGCGGGGACGAATGGACAGTCGCCCGAGAGATTCGGCTCGACGCACTAGCGGGATCCCCACCGGGGACGTTCGCTTCGACATTCGAGGTCGCATCGCAGTGGGATGAACCGCAATGGCGGCAGTGGATGGGTACACGGCTGCTGTTCGTCGCCGAACGCGACGGCGGAGTCGTCGGCTCGGCGGGCATCGTCACCAAGACCGATGACAGTCCGCCGACCGTGGTGTCGGTCTGGGTGAATCCGAGCGCACGCGGCACCGGAGCCTCGGACCTTCTGCTGGCCACCACTATCGACTGGACCAGGGCACATGGACACGGCGAACTTCGACTCTGGGTTGTCGAAGGCAATCATCACGCCGAGTCCTTGTACCTGCGAACAGGTTTCGCCTTCACCGGAGGTCAACAGCGGTGCGCAGAGGATGATCCGCGGCTGGAGAACGAGATGTTCATTGCGGTGACGTCCGGGTAGGACCGGCTCGCCATCCCGGATGACATCTCGACGGGCGCGTCCGTCATGAGATCCGACGGCACCGAGGTTCACAACCCGGCCCGCCGCACCCCACTCACCTCCAGCGCCGCGAACACCGCAACCCACACCGCGCCGATCAGCAGGAACGCGACCCCGAGCCCGGTCAAGTCGAACAGACCCGAGAACGGCAGCACCACCAGTGCCAGCGCCGAGACCATATTGACCCCGATAACAGCGACCGCATGGCTCGGCACAAGGTCCGGGTATCCGGCAATGAGCAGCAGCGCCAGTCCGCCGCCGACCATCGCGACGCCGAAAGGAATGGACCAGGCGGTCGGCAGCCCCAACGGCCCACTCAGCGCAGCCGCTCCGGCCAGCATGACGACGCCGAACACCCCGGTGCCCCAGCCATCCAAGCGCAGCACGGTACGCAGGTAATCGGTGCGCGCGACGAGTGTGCTCATCTTCTTCTCCTCTGTCGATCCGGCAGCCGATCGGCTCCCGAAACCGACCATGCCGGGCCTGAGGTGAAGGTCTCAATAACCTCTGAGGTCATGGCCGAGCGCACGCGGCGCTGATTAACCTGCCCAGGTGGCGGTAAATCAGACGGAATCGCGGGTCGGCACCCTGCTGCGCGACTGGCGGCAGCGGCGCAGGCTCAGCCAGCTCGACCTGGCGCTGGCCGCGGACAGTTCCTCGCGCCACATCTCCTATATGGAGACCGGACGGGCCAAACCCAGCCGAGCCATGATTCTGCGGCTCTGCGATGCGCTGGAGGTGCCGCTGCGCGAGCGCAACACCCTGCTGCTGGCCGCCGACTACGCACCGGCCTACCGGGAGAGCAGCCTCGACGATGCGCGCCTGGCCTCAGTCCGCTCCGCACTGGACATCATGCTGACCGCGCACGAGCCCTATCCGGCGGTGGTGGTGGACCGCCTGTGGAATGTGGTCACCGGCAATAACGCCATGGGCCTGTTCATGGCCGATATCCCCGAAGCGCTGATGCTGCCGCAACCGAATGTCTACCGGCTGGTGCTGCATCCCGACGGCCTCGCGGCCCGCCTCGTCAACCTGACCCAGGTGCGAGAGTTGTTCCTGGAGCGACTGTCCCGCCAGGTCAATGCCACCGGCGACGCCGAGCTCCGAACACTCTACGACGAGGTCGCCGCCTATCCCTTACCACCGGATTTCATCGTTGAACCCGAGGACGATGCGGCACAACCCAATCCGTTCGAGGTGCCGCTGCGCATCCGAACTCCGTTCGGCGAACTACGCATGTTCAGCACCATGGCCACCTTCGGCGCACCCGCCGACGTCACGCTGTCCGAACTCGCGATCGAGTTGTTCTACCCGCTCGACGAATTCACCACCGCAGCCCTGCGCGGGCTCGCGGCGGCGCACAACTTGTCGACGGATCAGATGGGCTGGAATCCGCTGCCGACTCCGCCGGTGGCGTCGACGGCCTGAAGTATCTGATCGATCGGCGCGAAGAATGCCGGTGAGTGAATGGGATTCGCGGGGAAGATGCATGGAATATTGAATCCGACGCCACCGATTCCGGTCAGCCGCCCCTGATTCATGCCGACCAGCCGATCACCGACGGTGACCGGACCACCGGAATCGCCCGGCTTGGAACAGGATTGGTTGATGGTGGTGCCCTCCAGCGAACCCCAGACCACACCGCAGTCGAATCCGCTGCTGCGCCCGCTCGTGCACACCGGTCCGCCGGCCGCGGGCGCCGCACCGAATCCGGCGATGATGGTCGGCCCGACATTGCGCACGGGCGTGACCTTGGCCGGATCGAATTGCAGCACAGCGAAATCGAGGCCTTCGCCCTCATCGGAGTATGCGACCGTGCCGATCACACCGGCATCCAGGAAACGCTCGGCGCCGAATCGCGCGCCGGTCGGGGCGCAGTGCCCCGCGGTCAGCCCGACGAGGCGCCCGTCGCTGTCGTAGCCGATCGTGGTCAGCGAGCACACGGCGTTGTTATTGAAGACCAGGCCGGAACTGCCGCCGATCACGGCATCTCCGGTCGCGTGGGCAGTACCGGCCCCCACGAGTCCGACGGCCGCCGAGCACAACGCGATCATTCCGAACTTCACGGCAACTACTCTCCTTCTCGAAAAGCGCTGGCCGACATTGGAATCGACTCAGGCTTTGGCCAACCGCACACACGATGGAGAGCCGCCCCCGACAGCTGCGGCCACCCCGGAACTCTAGTTGACGCGTCGTGTGCAGGGTTGGGCCACACCGCTCAGGCGTCGAGCATTTCGGCGCCGAGCTCCCGGTCCGGATCCGGATCGGCCGCCCCGAGCGCCGAGTCCAACTGCACCGCGACCTCGCGAACGTGCGGTTCGGTCATCATGTGCAGGTGGTCGCCGGGTACGGGAACCAGCGTGAAGCGCCTGGCCGCATACTGCTGCCACCCGTTGTTCGCGCTGTCGAACATGCTGCCGACGGCCTGGTGCGCGAGATCCACACCGGGTGGCAGGCCCTCCTCGGCGCGCAGCAGGGTGATATCGCGGTCGTAGGGTTCGAGCTGGTACTCGAGCAACGCCGTGTAGTTGGCGTAGAACACCTCGTATAGCCGCCGGATCGCCTGCGGTGAACTGTCGGCGGGCAGAATTCCCGACCTGATCGCCTCGGCGAGCATCGCGTCGAAGAGCGCCTCGGATCCGTGCACGTCGGGTTCGAAATCGACGAGCGCGGCCTTATTTCTGCGTGCGTACCAGAGCAATTCGAGGAAGAACCAGCGAATGAGCTGTTCCTCGGCAATGGGTTCGCGAGCCTGCTGACGCAATGCCATGGTGTCCAGCAGCGTCACGCTGGCCACCTCCCGCTCGGGCAGTTGCCGCGCCATCTCGAGCGCGACATTGCCACCGAAAGACCAGCCGGCCAGGTGGTAGGGCCCCTCCGGATGCACGCGACGCACCGCCGCCAGATAGGACTCGGCCATCCCGACGATCGTCTTCTCCGGTGTGCTGCCCGCATCCGCGCCCGCGGCCTGCAGGCCGTAGATCGCGCGATCCGGATCGAGGTAGCGGGCAAGCGTCAAGTAGCACAGCACATTTCCGCCGATCGGATGCACCAGGAACAACGGCGGCTTATGCCCGCCGACGGTGATCGGCACCAGCGGGTCGAAGGTGCGCCGAGTATTTCCGGACCGGATCAGCGCCGCGAGTTGGGCGGCCGTCGGCGCGCCGATGAACAAATCCAGCGGTATTTCGGCGCCGAAGCGCCGGGACAACCCCATCACCACGCGCATCGCGCCGATGGAGGTGCCGCCCGCGGCGAAGAAATCGTCGTCGAGGCCGATGGAACGTAGCCCCGCGTATTCGGCAAGTAGCTCGACTGCGGAGTGCTCGTATTCGTCGGCCGGTTCCCGTTGTGCGGTAACCGATTCCGGTGCGGATTCGACGATCGAACGCAAAGCGCCGTCGTCGCGCTTACCGCTGGGGGTGCGGGGCAGTTCGTCGAGGAAGACGAATCGCGAGGGCACCATATGCGCGGGCAGTACGCCGCGCAGATCGTGGCGCAACGCGGTCAGATCGGTCTGCTCGGCGGCACCGACGAGGAAGGCGATCAGCGCACCGTCGATGCCGCCGAATCCCCGTGCCACCACCGCCGCCTCGGTGATGGTCGGATACTTCTCGACCAGTCCGAGAATGCACAGCTCCACCTCGGCGGGCTCCACCCGGAAACCGCGGATCTTCACCTGACTGTCGCTGCGGCCGAGGCAGACGAGATCGCCGGAGGCCAGCCGCACGCCGAGATCGCCCGTGCGATAGAGAACTCCGCCCCCGTGGGTGGCCACGAACCGCTGTGCGGTCAGTGCCGCCCGGCCCTGGTAACCGCGGGCGAGGGAACGGCCGCCGAGATAGATCTCACCGATCACACCGTCGGTCACCGGGCGCAGTGCGCTGTCGAGCAATTCGACGGTATCGCCGTCGACCGGGCGTCCGATCGGTGGCAGCGCCGGATAGTCGTCGGGTGAACCCGCGAGGGTGAATACCGTCGCGACGTGGGATTCCGTTGGGCCGTATTGGTTTTCCAGCAATAGCCCCGGCACCACTTTGCATAGCGCACGGATCTCGTCGGTGATGCGCAATTGCTCACCGGAGGACGCGAGCACTTTGAGGTCGATCGGGAACTTTCGCCGGGCGACCACGGCCTCCGCGAAGGCCTGCAGTGCGACATAGGGCAGGAACAGCCGCTCTATGCCTTCGTCGACAACGGTATTGAGCAATTCCTCGACATCGGCGCGCAAGTCCGCCGAACTCACCCGCAGTGTGGACCCCGCCGCCAGGGTCGTGAAGATCTCCTGAAACGACACGTCGAAGCTCAACGGCGCCAACTGCAATGTGCTGGCCAGATTCATGCCCGATGGGCTGCGGTTCTGCCAGTCCACCAGCGTGCTCAGGCCGCGGTGCGACATGGCGACGCCCTTGGGCTCGCCGGTGGAGCCGGAGGTGAACAACACGTAGGCGAGTGCGTCGGGCGAAATGTAGTCCGGGACAGCGAAATCTATATCACTCTCAGCCGTCGGATCGAACACCTCCGCCGTGTCCAGCACCAGTCGAGCACTGTCGACGATCTCGGCATAGGCGGCGTCGGCGATCACCCGGTGCGGACGGGCGCGGTCGATCATGAGATTCAGCCGGGCCCGCGGGTAGCTGACATCGAGCGGCACGCAGGCCGCGCCCATTCGCATGAGAGCCAGCACCAGCAGCACCAACTCCGGGCGACGGCTCATCAGGATGCCGATCCGGTCGCCGGGCCCGACCCCCAAACCGTTGAGCCACCGGGCGAGTCGCTCGCTGCGCTCGATCAGTTCGTCGTAGGTGAGGCTGGATTCGTCACCCTGAACAGCGATGGTGTGCGGATTGAGCGCGGCCGCGTCGGCGACAAGTGTGCCGACATCGCGCGCGGTCGCCGGACCGGTACCGCGATCGATCGCCGCATCCGGATCCGCGACGATCGCCGCCAACATGCGCAGCTGAGTCACCGCGACGGTCTCGCATTGGTCCTTGGTCAGCGTGTGATCACCGTTGACCCGTACCCACATTCGGCCGTCGCGCGGATCATGGGCCACCGTCACCAGCAGCTGGAAATTGGTGTCCTCGCGAACGTCGAAGTCGCGCAGGGTGACTCGGTCCGTACCGAGAATCGGTGCGAAGACGTGGTAGTTGATGAAGTTGAATGCCGTCTCGAACACGGGCCCACCATCGGCCAGGATCGACCGCAGTGGATAGCGTCGGTGCGGGTAGGCGTCGCGATCCCGGCGGGCTATCTGCTCTACGGCCGCGCGCCAGGTGGTGGCGGTATCGTCCAGCCGCATCGGCAGCGTGTTCAGGAACAGGCCCGCGATACTTTCCGCGCCCGCCCGATCCGGTCGGCCGTGGCTGACCACGCCGGTGGTGATATCGGCGCGGCCGGTCACCGTGCGCAGGGTCAGGCAGTGCGCCGCCAGGTAGACCGCCTTCTCGGGCACCTGATGCCGAGCCGCGAAGGCGGTGACCCGCTCGGCGAGCCGACGCGGCACCAGGGCGGCGGCCCGTGGGTCCTGCGCATCCGCACCCTCGTGGACACCGAGGGCAGTCAACGCGGTCGGCTCGGCACCGGCCAGCGCCTCGCGCCAGAACTCGCGGGCCGAATCATCGTGCACCGCGGCAATTTCGGACCGGGCGTACTCGGCGAGGACGGTGGCCGCATGCGGCGTGCCATCGATATCGGTTTCGATCAGTCCCAGCTTGTTCAGGTAGTCGACCAGCAGCTCGAGCACCGAGGTCGCGACACTCCACCCGTCGAGGATGGCGTGGTGGAAGCTGAGCACCAGATCGACGGTCTGGAGGGTGCCCTCGGACGGCTGCAGGAATACCCGGACGGCATGGAGCGGGGCACGCGCGAGGTCATACTGGGCGTGCCTGCGTTCCTGCGTGTAGTCCTCGACATCCTGATCGGCCAGCACCGGATCGAGATCGGAGACATCGACGATGTCCATCTCGTACTCGATCGCGGTATGCACGACCTGCAGCGGGACCGAATACTTGCTCAGCTCGAACGAGGAGCGCAGTGCGGGCTGACGGCGTACCAGCCGGTCGAATGCGGCGCGGAATTGCGCAGCATCCCAGGGCATTTCGAACCGATAGCGGAATACGTCCTTGTAGGTCACCGAATCCGTGCGCTCGATGCTGTGGAAGAGCATGCCGAGCTGCAGCGCGCTGGCCGGAAAGGCATCCTCGACCTGATGCAGTGCGGCGCGGTCGATCAGCGGCACGGTCGCCAATGGATCGGCGATGCGAATCCGGTTGCCGTCCGGGCCATCCGAGACAATCTGGGCTAATTCGGCAATGGTCGGATGCTCATAGAAGGCATCCACATCGAAGAACAGTCCGCCGCGTTCGGCTGCGGTGCGTACCGATAGCGCGAGTATGGAGTCACCGCCGTGGGTAAAGAAGTTGTCGTGTACACCAATGGAGTCGATACCGAGCACGGTCCGCCAGACCTGTGCCAGCTCGGCCTCGACCGGTGTCCGCGGTTCGATCGGCACGCCGACGAAGTCCGGATGCTCCGAAACCGCCGCGGCCCGGACCAGCGCCTTGCGATCGGTCTTACCGTTGGGGGTCAACGGAATCCGGTCGACGCGCAGCAGCCGGGTCGGAATCATGTAGCGGGGCAGGCGAAGCGCGATCTGTTCGGCGATCTCGTCACCGGTCACGGCATCGCCGACGAAATATCCGACCAGATGCAGCCCATGCGTTTCGGACTGCTCGTCGACGACAACCGCCGCGCGCACACCCCCACAGCCCAGGATGGCATTCTGCACCTCGCCGAGGGTGATCCGGTTACCGCGGATCTTGACCTGATCATCGAAACGGCCCAGATACTCCAGGGTGCCATCGGCCAGCCAGCGCGCCAGGTCACCGGTGCGGTAGCGGCGACGGCCGGGCACGGTCAGATCGTCGACGAATGCGGCCGCGGTCAGGTCGGGGCGGCCACGGTAGCCGCGCGCGAGGCCGACTCCGGCGATATTGAGCTCGCCGGGAACGCCGATGGGCATGCGGCGACCGGATTCGTCGAGCACCAGCAAGTCGATATTGTCGATCGGACGGCCGATGGGCACCAGATCCAGCAAATCCCCTTGCGGGCACTCGAAATACGAGACATCCACGGTGGCCTCGGTGGGACCGTAGAGATTCACCAACTGGGGCGGCCGCAGAGCGACTGTGGCGAACGCGGCATGGAAGCGGCGGACCAGCGCGGGCGGCAGCGCCTCACCACTGCAGAACACCCGGCGCAGGCCCGCGATGCGCGGCACGATCGTACGATCGGCCTCCAGTTCGTCGACGAAGGCCGCCAGCATGGACGGCACGAAGTGCACGACGGTCACCGCATTCGCCTCGATGGCCTCGGCAATGCGGCGCGGATCGCGCTCACCACCGACCTCGAGCAGCGCGACCTTGGCACCGGTGATGGCCCACCAGAACAACTCCCACACCGAAACGTCGAAGGTGACGGGCGTCTTCTGCAGGATCACGTCATCGGCGAACAGCGGGTAGCGGCGCTGCATCCAGGTCAGCCGGTTGACCACCGAGCGGTGCTCGACCATCACACCCTTGGGCACACCGGTGGAGCCCGAGGTGTAGATGAGATAGCTCAAATCGTGTGGGTGCGAAACATTTTCGACGGTGCCGGGCACAGTGTCGGCCACCGAGATACGGGTGATGCCGAGGTCTCGGTAGACCTGCGCATGCTCGCTTCCAGCGACCACGAACCGTGCTTCGCAGTCCGCGAGAACCGTTTCGACACGCGCCGCCGGGTAGTCCGGATCGAGCGGCACGTAAGCGCATCCGGCACGCAGGATGCCGAGCACCGCGATGAGCATGTCGGTCGAACGGGGCAGAACCACCGGAATGCACTCGTTGCCGGCGGCACCGAGCTCATGCAGGCGGGCTGCGAAACCGTCGACCAGACCGGACAATCGGGCGTAGGTCAGTTCGCGGGAGTCGGCGGATACGACCGCCACCCGGTCCGGATGGTCGGCGGCCTTTTCGGTGAAGAGCCGATCAATGGTGGTGTAGGGGAATTCGATACGCGGACCAGCCTCGAAGGCCTCGACTTCGGCACTCGCCTGTGCCGAAAGCAGCGGCAGCGCACCCACCGGGGTCTCCGGATTGTCCAGCGACGCGGTGACCATTTCGCCGACGCTGCGCAGCGCCGATTCGATCGGGAAGCTCGCGTCGAAAATGTCTGTGTCGTAGAACAACTGGAGGCTGAACGACCCGTCGCGGCCATTTTCCGCAGTGACGATAGTGAGCGCGTTGGTCACCGAACCCGGATTGTGCACCGTCCATTTCGAGATCAGCTCGTGGACGTAATCGGCATCCGGCAGCTTCGTGTGGGAGAAGGCGACGTCGTACAGCGGCGGCGCGGCCGGATCCGGATTCAGCGCGCGGGTCAGCTCGCCGTAGGGGAAGCGCTGATGCTTCTTGAGCTTTCGAATCTGCTGGGTCACCTGCTCCGCGATACGCGCTAGCGGCACGTCGCGATCGACACGCACCGGCAGCGGAACGGCATTGGCGCGATGGCCCTGCGTGCGATAGGTCTCCGCCGAGTGCCGGTTCAGCATCGGAACGCCGATCACCACCTGATCGGTGCGGTGGATCGACGCGAGATACGTTGCCACCGCGGCGGTCAGATACGCGAAGACGGTGACACCGGTGGCGCGGACGCGGTCGAGGTGCTTCCCCGAGATCATCGTGTTGTAGTGTCCGCGGGCGATTCTCGGCGAGCTGGTCCGATGGGGGAACAGGGCGGGTTCGACACCGTCGAGCGCGGCGAGCAGACCGTCGCGGTCCGCCGTGTACTGCTCGGAGGTCCGGTACGCCTCGTCGTCCTCGATGATCCGCCGATAGGTTGCCACGGAACGGTCCGTGTGCTCGTTGGCAGGCTCGGGCACCGCAAGCTGTTCGAGCGGAACGTCTTTCATCTTGTAGCTGGTATCGAGCGTGGCGATGACCGGATTCATGCCGTAGCCGTCGGCCAGCGCGTGATGGAACGACATGAACAGGAAGAACCGGTCCGGCCTGTCCACCACCGCGGCCAGCCGCGCGGGCCGATCCGGTCGCTCCGGCGCGCCGACCTCGCGCCACAGCCACTCCTGGGTCGCGGCCTCGGGGTCCGGTGCTCCGGTCAGGTCGACGACCTCGACCGGCGGAATCTCATTCGAAATCCATTGGCGGAATTCGCCGTTCTCGAAGGCGAAGCGCAGTCGCAATGCCTCATCGCTCATCAGGGCGCGCTGCCAGCACGCCTGCAGCCGCTCGATATCCAGCGGCTCATCCATGCGCAGGCTATAGGTCTGCTGCGCAACGGGTTCCGGTGCCAGCCGGAATGCCAGGCCGAGCACATCGCGCTGATATGCGCTGACCGGCCATGCTTCGATTGGTCTTTCGGGATTTGTGCTGGTTTCCGACGTCACAGTCACTCCTATCGCGACAGTCGCGGCACAGACCGTGCGCGAACTGTCCAGGACCCACCCCTGACGACGCCGAAACGCATAGCTGTTACCACTTGTATCCAGTTTTCAGATAGCGCGAATTACCGGCATCGACCTCGATGCCGGGATTCGCCCTCGTTTACGGGTGTGAGAACCCCCGTCAGATCACCGACAGCAGTGCGCGCACACTCTCGTCGGCAAGACGTTCGGCACGCGCACGCGACACCGCGGGCTCGACATAGCCGATGTTGAACGACAATTCGCCATGCGTGGCATTGGCGGTGGCCATGATGAAGCCGCTCACCGACATGCCCGAGACGAATTGCGCGCCCGCGAGCTGCCACGCGCCGATCTTGTCCGGGAACGCATA
Organism: Nocardia vinacea; assembly: GCF_035920345.1. Classification (NCBI taxonomy): domain Bacteria; kingdom Bacillati; phylum Actinomycetota; class Actinomycetes; order Mycobacteriales; family Nocardiaceae; genus Nocardia; species Nocardia vinacea. The sequence continues at coordinate 9,639,828 of NZ_CP109149.1, read as the reverse complement.
GCGCCCCAGATATGTCATACACAGGTGACCTGGACCGCGGGTGTCCATCAGCTTGACCGTGGATGCACTGGCGGCCACCGATTTCGGGGCGGCCACCTTCAGCAGGCTCATGGCCGCGAGATGGTCGCGCCGGTCCATTCTCGCGCCGTACTCGCGCTCGATTTCGCCCGCGAGCTGCCACAGCGAGGACCATGGTGCGTACTTCGCCGGGGTCGCGATCATGCCCTGGTAGGTCCCGACCTCGGCATCGCCGACCGCGCCGTCGAGGTGGCCGCGGAAGTTCACCGAACTGCCGACGGTGTACCAGGATTCGGTGTAGGTGCCCGACTCGCGGGCCGCCGCGATGAGCAGCGCCGCCGAGAGCGCGGCCTGCAGGCCGACGCCCTTGCGCTCACAGCCTGCGGTCAATGCGTCGAGTTGATCGGCATCCAGGCTGCGGTGCACGACCCGGCTGCGGCGTCGCGACGGCGCTGCGAGTTCGGTCGGTTCGAGTCGGCGCGGCCGCTTCAGCTGCGACTTCTGGTCGCGCAGCAGCGATCCCACCGTGCGGCCGAAGCCCTTGGCGCCCTGGAACTTTGCCGGGAACAGTTCCTCCGGACCCGGCCGGACCGGTGCTGGCTCGAGATCATTACCCTCGCCCGCGGCGACCTGCAGCACCTGCTTGGCCACCGACATCGCGCTCTCGCCGTCGGCGATCGCATAGTGCAGGGTGACGATCAGATCGCTGGTCTCACCGGTCGCATCCGTGATGAGCACGGCGCGCGCGAGCGGACCGGAGTGCCAGTCGAAGGGTTCGCGCAATTCGACCTCGTCGACCTCGGTCAACCAGGCATCCGGATCGGCGGATTCGACCACCCGCAGCGGAATCGGCGTGGGCACCGGCACGAAACGCGGTGCGGTGCCGTCGGGTTCGGCTGCCACCGCGACACCGAGCAGCGGATGTCGGTGCTGCACTTCGTCCAAGCCGGTACGCACCTGCTCCGCGGTAATCGAGCCGTGCACCCGCACCCGGGCCAGAATATGCAGCGGCGCAAGCTGATCCGCGATCCAATGCCAGCGCTCCACCGGAGACAGTTGGCGCGGCAGCCGCGCGGTCGGTCCCTCCAGCGGTGGGAACGACATCGGCTTGCCCAATTCGCGCAGGAAGAATTCAGTGGGTACGTGCCGGAAGTAGGTGTCACGCACCTTCACCAGCTTGGGATCGGTCGTTTGCTCGATCTTGCCGAGCGACCACGAGCCGTTCACGAACATGGCGGTGCGCTCGGCGCGCGCCTCCTCGTAACGACGCAGGCCCGCAACAGGATCCAGCGAAGTCTTCAGTGTGTGGGCGAGCACGACCGCGTCCTCGATGGCAGAGTTGGCGCCCTGGCCCAGGCTGGGCAGCATGGGATGGGCGGCATCGCCGAGCAGGGTGACCCGGCCGCGGCCCCAGCCGTCCAGCGGCGGACGGTCCTGGCAGGGCACGGCGAGCACATCGGCCCATTCGGTCTGATCGATGCAGGCGCGCACCTCCGGCGCCCAGTCGGCATAGAGCCGCCGCAGATCTTCCTTGGTGCCCTGCCAATCGGCGGCCTCGTCGCCCGGCATGGTCATCGTGCCCCACCAGTACACCCGGCCGTGGCCGATGTCGTGGATGCCGAAACGCATTCCGGTGCCCCAATAGTGGGCCGAGTAGCCGCGCGGCACGGCGGGATGTTCGAACGGGATGCAAGCCAACCAGGCGACGAAATTGCCGGGGCGCGGTTCGGCGCGGCCGTGCAATTGGGCGCGCACCACCGAGTGGATGCCGTCGGCGCCGATCAGCAGATCGCCCTCGGCGATGCGGCCGTCGGCGAATTCGACGCGCACGTGCTCACCGTCGTCGACGAACCGAGTCGCTTGTGCGCCAACATGAGTCGGGGTGTCACCGATCGCGCGCAGCAGGATCGCGTGCAGATCCTTGCGGTGCAGGGCGACGCTCGATGCGCCGAGCCGGTCGTCCTGGCGGTGCACCGGAAGCACTCGGATGGGTGTGCCGTCCGGGTTGTTGAACCTGAAGGTCTCGACCTTGCCACCGCGCTCGAACAGTTCCTCCTCGATGCCGAGGCCGATCGCACGCAGCGCCTTGATCCCATTGGCCTGCACCGAAAGTCCGAATCCCTGGCCACGCAGTTCGGGAGCGGCCTCATAGAGTTCGACCGCGAAGCCCGCCTGTCGCAATGCGGCGGCGGTGGTGAGCCCTCCGATCCCCGCACCGAGCACGATAACCTTGATCGGACTACTCATTCGAACCTGCGCTTCCATCGAAATCACTCGACCGCACAGGACTACTTCATCGTTCGAAGCGACCACCGAGCAACGCTGCTCGTCAGCTGTCATCCCCCCGAGCAGCACTGTTCGAAGACCTTCGTTATCCCCGACCAGACAGGCGGGGCGGGATGCCTGTGCCTGACCGACCCGAAGCCTACCGCTATAACCGTGTCTGAAACGTTACCGTGTGAGATTCCACCCAAAGGGGTCGTTTCGACAGGCCGAATCCATTGTGATGCGCCATAATTCACGGTTCGCGAAAAGATTCGGGTTTGGTCCGATGCCCAACTTCCTCAGAGGTAGGACGTGTCGTTGACCAACCGAACCGACGAACCGCCGTCCGGATAGAACTCCGCGATCGATAGCGACGCCAGGTCCAAGTGCAGGCGGTACAGCAGCGACGGACCGACACCGAGTGCCAACTGCAGCAGGGTCTTGATGGGGGTCACATGGCTGACCACCACGATGTTCTGGCCGGGATACAGGGCGAGCAGATCACGCCGCGCCGCCTCGACTCGTTCGCGCACCTGGTCGAAACTCTCGCCGTTCGGCGCGGGAGTCGAGGGATCGCCCAGCCAGCGGGCATGTAGTTGCGGATCTCGTTGTGCCGCTTCCTGAAAGGTGAGACCCTCCCATTCGCCGAAGTCGGTTTCGGTGAGGCCGTCGAGGACGCGCACCGGAACATCGAGTGCGGTCGCGGCGGCTTCGGCGGTCTCACGGGCGCGGCCGAGCGGGGAGGTGATAACCGCGGCGATGCCACCCTTCGCGGCGAGCATTTTCGCGGCGCGGGCGGCCTGTTCACGGCCGAGGTCGGTGAGGGGTGGGTTGCCGCGGCCGGAGTAGCGGCGATCTATCGAGAGGGCGGTTTGGCCGTGGCGCAGCAGGAGGAAGCGAGTCGGACGGCCGGTCGCACCGGTCCAGGCGGGTGCATTTTCGGCGGCGGTCGGCGGCTTGCGTTCGGCGGCTTCGGTATTCGATGCGGTCGACTGCGCATCACGGATCTCGTCGATCCAACTCGGCAGGTGCTCTTCGACGCCGCGCGCAGAAGTCTGCGGTTCATCGGTCAAGCCGAGCAGCTGTTCTTCGGCCTCGCGCACCTCTTCGGCCAGAGTGGCGGCCGCTGCGCCCGCATCGAGCAACTGCCGCTCGGCGGCGTGCACCTCGCCGATCAGTGTGGCGTCATCCATCGCCTCGTTCGCCAGCCGGTCGGCATGTGAGTTCTCGGCGCGCGGAATCCAGGTGAACGTCACGCTGTCGAAGCCGGCGACAAGCCTGCGTGCCCGGTCGGCCAGCGGAATCATGGACGCGTGCTTGACCTTCCAGCGGCCGGACATCTGCTCGACCACGAGCTTGGAATCCATGCGCACCGACACCACGCGCGCACCCAGCTCCGCCGCCGCCTCCAAACCCGCGATGAGCCCGCGGTATTCAGCGACATTATTGGTGGTGATACCGATGTATTCCCTGCGCTCGGCGAGAATTCGGATGTGATCGGCACCGAAGACGACCGCGCCGTAGCCAGCCGGGCCCGGATTGCCCCGGGAACCGCCGTCGGCCTCGACGATCACCTCGCGCTCGGTCATTGTTCCCCTCGTCCTCTTCGACAGCCGACCATCCGTCGCTGAGAGCGGACCGACGCGAGTACTGATACCCGCACCGGAAACCTCACAAACCCGACTCTTTGGTGCGCACCAGGATCGCACCACACTCCGGACACCGCATGATCACATCCGGCGCGGTCTTGGCGATCCGCGCGATCTCACCGCGGTCCAGTTCGATCCGGCACGCGCCGCACCGGCGGGCCTGCAGCAGCGCGGCGCCGACGCCGTGCTGGGTGCGCTGCCGGTCATAGATGCTCAGCAGTTCGTCCGGGAACAGCGCGACCAGATCCTTGCGATCGGAATCGCAACGGCCCTGTGCCACATCGAGATCCGCCAGCGCCTCGTCGCGCAGGCGCTGCGCATCGGCCAGCTCCTGCTCGGTCTTGCTGAGCCGGGCACCCGCGTGATCATGATCGGATGCCGACGCCTCGCGACGCTCCATCACCTCGAGCAGCTCGTCTTCCAGCACCGAACGGCGTCGCTCCAGGCTGCCCAGTTCGTGCTGAATTTCCGAAAGCTGTTTGGCGCCCACCGAACCAGCGGTCAACATGCCGCGGTCGCGCTCCTCGCGTTTGCGCACCGCGTCGACCTCGCCCTCCAGCTTGCGGATATCGCGGTCGAGATCGTCGAGCATGATCTCGACCGCCACCGCCGCATCCTTGTGCGCATTCCGCTCGCCCTCGAGCCGCGCCATCTCCTGCTGCTCGGGCAGCACGGTGCGCCGATGCGCGATCCGCGTCAGTTCGGCGTCGACGGCGGCGAGCTGGAGCAGCTTGGCCTGGACAGGTGGTTCGACATTCAACGCGGACAAACTCCTGGACGCTGTGGACGGATGGGGGCACGCGAGGTGACGATGCCAGTCTTCAACCGTACCCCGGATGGTGGGTGATCCGGTCCGGGCCACGGCTGGTAGCGAGGAAGTGCGTAGAACCGAGGCAGGGATCGGAGCGTCATACAGGAGCGGCGGGGAGGATTCCGACGCCTATTCGCCGACCGGCGACAACTATGCGAGCATGCCCGCTGAGCAGGGCATGCTCGAGGCCTGGCTCGGTTCGTCGACCAAAATCCGAATCTGTGCGACACGGCCGTTGACCACGCCGACAAACTCGAGCCGTTCCTCCCGAAGTGAACGGCTTCCGGTGGACACACAGATCCGCGTGAGGGGAGAACGCTATGGCGGATGACCGAGATCTACCAGCCGGGTGTGACCGCGGTCGACCAGCGCACCCCGATCCTGCCGGAGCCCGTCAACCCGGCTCCAAGGACGAGCCCGCCGTCCCCGACATCGAAGAATGGCCGGCACGGGCCCAGGAATGCCGGCGGAGGCGGCAGCTGCAATCTAACGGTCAGCTGCCGGGGGCGCGGGTTTTGATGGCGTCGCGGGAGATGAAGACGTCGTAGGTGCCGGGGGTCGCGATTACGGCGTTGCCGTAGGCGGAGCGCACGAAGGGGTCGGTCCACCATTTGTGGTTGCGCATATCGTTGAAGAAGTCCTGGTCGTCGCCGTTGACGAAGATCTGGTTCTGGGTGGTGGCGACGCCGTCGAGACGTTGGCCGTACAGACGGGTGACCTTGTAGCCGGAGTGGAAGCCGAGGGCGTTCACCCAGGGCTCCAATTCGACGATATTGGCCTGCAGCACCCACAGGTCTCCCTCGACCTGATATTTCTCGTGCTTGTCGGGATGGTGCTCGTCGCCGTAGAGGGTGAGGTCGACCTCGAGCCGGTGGTCTTGGCCCGCAACCTGATTCACCACCACGTGCGCGGCCTTGACCTCCCCGCTCAGTCCGAGGAATGTCTGCACGAGCGTGATCACCCACAGCAGCAGTACCGCGACAACCAGCAGCGCCAGTCCGCCCGCGCCGCGCCCGAGCAAAACCCGCAATCCGACCTTGCGCACCATGACGAGCGCCGATATCAGCAACGCGACCGCGACCAGGATGATCAGCATCAGACCGATCTGCACGATCCCGAAGTCCACCGGGTAGTTCATGCGGTAGTTGTACCCCGAGCGGGCGCGTCAACTCACCTGAACCACATACCAAGTCCGGCAACACGCCCCGAACACGCCGTCGCACTGGCTGGTTCGGTATCGGATTACGGGGTGGCGATCGTCCAGGGGTCGGTGCGCAGGGTGGAGACGCGGGTTTCGAGGTCGGGCAGGACGGTTCGGACTGCTGTCTGCGCCTGTGCGCACCAAGGGAACTCGGTGGCCCAGTGCGCGGCATCGATCACGGCGGGGCCGCCGCTGCGCAGGTGTTCGTCGACCGGATGGTGACGCAGGTCGGAGGTGACGTAGGCGTCGACACCGAGGCGGGCAACCGTATTCAGATAGGAGTCGCCCGCGCCGCCGCATACCGCGACGGTCTGGATCATACGGTCCGGGTCACCGGCCGCACGAACGCCCCAGGTGGTCGCGGGCAACGCGGCGGCAACCCGAGAGGTGAACTCGCGCAAGGACTCCGGTTCGGGCAGAGTGCCGACTCGACCGATGCCGAGCCCGGATGGCAACGCCGCACGCTCGCTGACGTGATAGGCGGGATCCTCGTAGGGATGGGCCGACCGCAGCGCCGCCAGCACGGCCGTACGCGCCGCGGGCGGGGCGATCACTTCGAGGCGGTCCTCGTCGACCTGCTGCAACTCCCCGATCGCGCCGATCGCCGGATCGGCCCCGGCCACCGGACGAAACTGCCCGACTCCCGGCACCCGCAAAGCGCAGTCACGATAGGTTCCGCTGCCACCGGCACCGGCCGCGAACAGCGCCGCCAGCACTTCATCCGCATGCGAACGCGGCACCTGGACCACCCAATTGTCCACGGCGGCTCGCGGTTTCGAATCCAAAGGTCCGGTGACGGTGAGTCCGAGCGCATCGGCCAGCGCATCGGAAACTCCCGGATCAGCGGAGTCCGCATTTGTATGCGCCGCGAACAACGCACACCCGGACCGGATGAGCCGATGTAGCAGAGCACCTTTGGGCGTATCGGCCGCGACAGTGTCGACGCCGCGCAACAGCAGCGGATGGTGCACCACCAAAGCCTGCGCCCGCCAATCGATCGCCTCATCCACCACGGCGGCAGTAGCATCCACCGCGAACAGCACCCGAGTCACCTCATCACCCGGGTCACCGCACACCAACCCCACCGAATCCCACGATTCCGCCAACTTCGGCGGATATGCCGCATCGAGCACCCCGATGAGATCCGCCAGCGTCGTCACCATCCGCCTACCTCCATATCCCGATTTCCGCCCGCACCAAGATCACCTGCCAACATCTGACGGCCCGGGACCAGCACCCGATCCGGTTCGCTCGCACCGCGCCCACACGGGGCGGACATACCGAAGGACAACCCGTCTGGGCCGACATCAAACTCCTGCCGCACGGATTCCGGCTACCAACCGATCGACCTCGGCGGGACCGCGGACCGCGACGCGCAGGTAATCCGCTCCGAGGCCCGGGAAGGTGTCCGCGCGGCGGACCGCAATTCCCTGGTCTGCCAGGTGCTTTCGCAGGAGTTCACCGTCCGGCACGCGCAGCAGAAGGAATGGCCCGGCGGCCGGGGTGTGGACGTCTATGCCGACAGCGGTCAGTCGTTCGATCATCGAGTCGCGTTCGGCGGCGATCGTGTGCGCGCGCTGCTGTGTCGCGGCGACCGCATCCGGCTCGGCGGTCGCGATGATCGCTTCCAGTTGCAGTGTGCCGAGCGGCCAGTGTGCGCGGCCGTGATTCAGGCGGGCCAGCAGTTGGGGGGCGCCGAGGAAGTAGCCGCAGCGCAGACCTGCCAGGGCCCAGGTTTTGGTGAGGCTGCGCAAGACGAGGATGTCCGCTCCGGCCGCAGCGGCCAGCGACTGTGGTTCGCCGGGAATCGCATCGGCGAAGGCCTCGTCGACGACGATGATGCGACCCGGTCGGCACAGCGCACGAATGGTGTCGGCGGGATGCAGGACCGAGGTGGGATTGGTCGGGTTGCCGAGCACTACCAGGTCGGCCGTGGTGGGGACGAGCGCCGGATCGAGGGTGTACGGCGGCTCGAGTACGACGCGGGTCACCGGGATATCGGCCGCGCGCAGCGCCAGTTCGGGCTCGGTGAACGAGGGGTGCAGCACCGCGGCCAGTCGCGGTGCGAGTCGGGGCAGCATCGCGAAACCCTCGGCCGCGCCCGCCAGCAGCAACACTTCGTCGGCGCTGCGGCCGTGGCGGGCCGCCACCGCGGCGCGTGCGGCGAGTTCGTCGGCCACGCTCGGATATCTGCCGAGGTCGTCGAGTCGCGCGGCCAGTCGGTTTCGCAACCAGCCCGGCGGCGCACCGCCCTGCACATTCACCGCGAAATCGAGCATGCCGGGGCGCGCATCGACGTCACCGTGATGACGCAATTTCGCGTGGTCGACACTGTCCGCTGACACGAGAAAACACCCTACGTGGCGGTCCATCGGGCCGACCGGCCAGAATGGCTGTCGTGGGAGAGTTGCACGTCTCGTTCGTCTGTACCGGCAACATCTGTCGATCGCCGATGGCGGAGAAGATGTTCGCGGTACACCTGTACCGCGAGGGGCTCGCCGACCGCGTGCGGGTCAGCAGCGCGGGCACCGACGGCTGGCATGCCGGACAGGATGCAGACGGCCGCACCAATGCCACCCTGCGCCGCCACGGCTATCCGACCGGCCACGTCGCCGCGAAATTCGGCAGCCAACACCGCGACGCCGACCTGCTGGTCGCCCTCGACTCCGGCCACGAACGCCGCCTCGCCACCCTCGGCATCTCATCGGATCGCCGCCGCCTACTCCGCAGCTTCGACCCCGCTGCCGACGCCCTCGACGTCCCCGACCCGTACTACGGCGACACCGCCGACTTCGACCTGGTCCACGACCAGATCGCGGCCGCCATCCCTGGGCTGTTGGACTGGGTTCGTACCACCCTCGCCGCGCGCACCGGCGACACGGGCCAAGCCGCGGACCCGGGCGATGCCATCCGCTCGGCCCACACTGACGCATCCGCCCGCGGCCTGACAATCGACGCATCCCGAGACGTCGTCGCATCCACGGACAGCTTCCTCGCTGTCGAAGAGCCCGGACGCAAATCGGACCAATCGGTCTCTTACGAACCCGTCCCCGACGGACGCCCGTGATGCGCCGACTGACCTTCCTGCTGCGCCCGAGCTGGCTGATCCTGGCCGTACTCGTGGCGGCCTTCGCCTACCTCTGCTTCACCGTGCTCGCACCGTGGCAGCTCGGCAAGAACACCACCACCTCGCACCGCAACCAGCTGATCGCCGATTCGGTGGACGCCGCCCCGATCGATATCGCCACCGTCCTGGACGACCAGAGCACCGATTCGCCCGCCGAATGGCGACGTGTCACGGCGACCGGCAGCTATACGCCGAACTCGACCGTGCTGGTTCGTCTGCGCCACCTCGACGGCGCGCCCGGCTACTCGGTGCTGGCCACCTTCAAACTCGACAACGGCCGCATCCTGCTCATCGATCGCGGTCTCGTCGCGGCCGTAGACGGTTCCCGCCCACCGCAGATTCCGGACCCGCCCGCCGGGCCACAGAAGATCGAGGCGCGAATCCGGATGTCCGAGGGCGTCACCCCCGGTAAGGACCCGATGGTCCAGGACGGCTACCGCCAGGTGTATTCGGTGGACACCACACAGGAGATGACCGTCCTGCAGGAGCCCCTAACCGCCATTCCCACCGGCGAACGCGGCGGCTACCTGCAGCTCAGCGAAAACCAGCCCGGCGCTTTCACCTCCACCCCCCTCCCGCAACTCGACGCGGGCCCCTACCTCTCCTACGGCCTGCAATGGCTGGCCTTCGGCATCATGGCTCCCCTCGGCCTCGGCTACTTCATCTACGCCGAGATCCGCGAGCGCCGCAAGGAAAAGGCCAAGGCCACCCAGGAACCAGCCCCGGCCGAAACCTCCACCCCCGCACCGGCATCCACCAACCAGCAGCGCCTGGCCGACCGCTACGGCGGTACTCGCTGATTACCGGCGCTCACGGCTGAAACGAGGTCCCGCGAGGGGATCCCGGGACTGCTGGACGCAGGACTCGGACTGCAACGAACGAATTGGCCTGGCCACGGCAGCGTGAACATCGACGTGGATGCGAAAAGAGACGCCCAGCCCCGGATCGAGCCAAGTCAGCGACGTAGAACCGACCAAAGCGCTGCGGTCAGGACCGCGCCGACCTGGATAGCCTCCGACATGCGTACAGCGCGACGGAGATCCGCGACTCGAGGCGCAGAGCCGTCGCCGAGGCTGGGACGCAGTTCGGTGCCATGTCGGTATCGAGTCCGCCCGCCGAGGCGGACACCGAGCGCACCTGCCATCGCGGCCTCGACGACCCCGGCATTGGGGCTGGGGTGTTTGGACGCGTCTCGTCGCCACGCATGCAGCGCGTCGGCCGGATGACCGCCCACAGCAGGGGCCAGGACGGCGGTGAGCATGCCGGTGACGCGGGCGGGCAACAGATTCGCCAGATCGTCGACGCGAGCGGCGGCCCAGCCGAAGCGGAGGTATCGCTCGTTGCGGTAGCCGATCATCGCGTCCAAGGTGTTGATCGCGCGATATCCGAGCAACCCCGGCGTCCCGGCGATCGCACCCCACAGCAGGGGCGCGACCGTCGCGTCAGAGGTGTTCTCGGCAATGGATTCCAATGCGGCACGGGCCAATCCGTCCGCATCGAGCACTTCCGGATCCCGTCCGCACAGCGAAGGCAGCAGTGCCCGCGCACCCGCGACATCACCGGATTCGAGCCGGTCGGCCATCTCCCGTCCGGCGCGCACGAGGCTGCGCCCGCCGAGCACAGTCCACGTCGCCAGCGTGGTCACCACTACCCCACCGCGCCGTAGCCCGAACCCGAACGCCGTTGTCGCACCCACCAAAACCAGTTCGTGCACGACCCCCGCCGAACGTCGATCGGCATAGGTAACCCGCTCCAGCGCACTTGCCGCCGTACCGAATCCGGCCACCGGATGCCACCGGCGTGGATCACCGAATACACGGTCGAGGGCGAACCCGAGCAACAGCCCGGCCGCCGTAGAAGTCCCCGTTTGCACCCGGCGAGGGTAGCCCGTCGCCACGGCCCGGGAATGCCCGCGCCCAGCGCACGAGGTCCCGTCCCAGGCGTGTTCGCACCCGCAACCCGCCAGCGCGCCTCGAGCGACGAAATGTCACACTCGCTAGCCCTGCGTCGTCATCAGGGTGACGACGCATAAGCTCGCCCCTGACGGGGCCGTACGACCGAACGGCGAGACCAGTGACTGCAGACCACTCCTCCGAACCCATCGACCAGGCCGAGTTGGCTCGGCGTTTCGAGGAGCACCGGCCGTATCTGCGCAGGCTCGCCTACAGCACACTCGGCAGTCTCACCGATGCCGACGACGTGGTGCAGGAGGCGTGGCTGCGGCTGCAGCGCCAGTTCGAGGCCGGGACCGCAGGCGAGATCGAGAATCTGCGGGCCTGGCTCTCCACGGTCACCGGGCGGCTGGCCCTCGATCAGCTCGGTTCGGCCCGCGCCCGGCGCGAGCAGTATGTCGGTGAATGGCTGCCGGAACCCGAGGTCACCACCTGGGACGATCCGGCCGACCGGATCACGCAGGACGAGCGCGTCACGACGGCGCTGCTGGTCGTACTGGAATCCCTCTCGCCCGCCGAGCGCACCGCATTCGTGCTGCAGGATGTGTTCGGTATGAGCGGTCCCGAGGTCGCCGAGGTCGTCGGGCGCACGCCGGCGGCCGTGCGGCAGCTCGCCTCGCGTGCACGCAAGCACGTGGAGGACGGCACGCCCCGCTTCCCCGCCTCGCCCGACGAACAGGAGAAGGTCGTCTCGGCCTTCGCGGTCGCCTGGCGCTCGGGTGATCTGAGCGCGCTGCTCGGCGTGCTCGATGCCAATGTCAGCCTGACCGCCGACGGCGGCGGCAAGGTGCCCGCCATCCGCCAGCCCGTGCGCGGCGCCGAACTCATCGCGAAGATGCTGCTCGGCTGGTACCACGCGCCGTCCGCGGCGGGCGCATGGGGCCGTGCGGTCCTGGTCAACGGCGCGCCCGGTCTGGTCGTCTTCGACGGCACCCACACCGGCGTCTTCTCCTTCACCATCGACAACGGCCGCATCGTCGCCATCAACGTCGTCCGCAACCCGGACAAGTTGCACGACCTCCCCACCGAAGGCGCCCCCGACTGGTACCTCGGCCCGGACGCCGAATAACCCACGCGGCCCGCACATTTCGATGTGCGGGCCGCTGTCGGCTAGGCGGGCGCCTGGGCCACGGGCGCTTCTCGCTCGACATCGGTCCCGGATCGATTGCGCCGCAACATGATGAGCCAGACACCGCGAGCGAGAAGAACACACCCGCCCGCCAACGCGGCAACACCGAGAAATACCACGAGACCAGGCCAAACGTAGGTCACCTGGAGGAAAGTCGGGGCCCGGCCGCGGAAGACCAGACCTGCGAGCTGTGGTAGCGCGATGAGGATCGGGATCGGGGCGAGATAAGGCAATTGGCGCAGGGCGATCAGCCAGCTGGAACGGGTGGTCTGCCGATCGGCCCAGCGGCGCGATCGCACCAGGCAGAGCACACCGAGAGCGAGAGTCGCGAGCGTCAGCAGTGCCATGCCCCAGTCGGCGTAGATGCCCCACGGGCGGTGCACATCCGGTGACTCGCCCCGGGTCAGCTCTACCAAGCCTTGCGCGATGATTCTGGGATCGTCCTCGAGCGCCAAGCCGGTATCGGCTATGACAGCGATCCCGTATCCGGTGTCGGGCACCAGGACCTGCGCGGCGGTGTAGGTGAACCAGTCACCGTAGTGCACGATCTGATCGGATTGTTCGCGCTGCCAACCCATTCCGTAATCGTCGTCACCGACTCCGGATGGTGTGTGCATCTCGGTCACCGCCGCAGCGGACACCACCCGGCGCCCGTCCGGTGCCACGCCACCGCTGTTCTGGGTGATCAGCCACGCGGCCAGATCGGCGGCCGTGGTGATCACACCGTGGCTACCGCCGACGAACCAATCGGGCTCGGCAACCGGTATCGCGAGGCCGTATGCCCGAATGTATCCGTGCGTCACATCCTCGGCGTCGCGCGGCGTATTCACCGTGGTGCTGTCGCGCATACCGATGGGCCCGAATACATTTCGCCGCATATAGTCCGCGAACGGTTCCCCGCTGACCACCTCTACCAGCCGAGCGGCCACCTGGTAGTTCGGGTTGTGATAGTGGAATTCCGTCCCCGGATCGGCGGCAAGTTTCGCCGCATGTAGTCGGGCGACCGCCCCGGCCGGCGAATCCGCCTGTGGCCGCCGCAGATCGGGAAAAGCGGTATCCGACATTCCGGACGTCTGATTCAACAACTCCCGCACGGTGATCCGATCACCGCGCGAATCGGCCAACCGAAAGTCGGTGAGGTACTCACGCACCGGCGCGTCGAGCCGCACCTTCCCCGCATCGACCAACTGCATCACGGCCAACGCTGTCATGGACTTGCTCACCGAAGCGATCGGCATGCGCGACGTCGCGCTGATCGCCGCACCGCTCGAATCGTGACCGTACCCCGCGACATACACAACCCGATCCCCATGGGTAATGGCGATCGAAGCCCCCGGCAGCCGTGTCCGGGAAAGGTATTCGGACATATACCGACCCACCGCCGCCGGATCGACGCCCTCCGCCGCCGGTGCCGCAACCGCGGTGCCAGCCGACGGCAACAGCACCAGCAGTAATGCGATCATCATTACCCGCCGGAGGTATTCCGCAACCACCGCTTTCGCCCTTCTCGTTGCGCGTCCGCGGATCCACCATCGCACCACGTCAGCCCGCCAACCCAACCGGTTCGGGTATCGAATATCCGTGCGCCGCCGCAACCTCTGCCGACAGCAACCGCCCTTTATCCGCGGTGACCCCGTGCGCGAGATCGGGATGCACCGTGCACGCCTCCCGCCACCCATGGTCGGCGATCGCCCGCACATACGGGAGAGTGGCATTGGTGAGCGCCACGGTCGCGGTGTGCGGCACCGCACCCGGCATATTCGCCACACAGTAGTACAGCGAATCAGCCACGCGGAATGTGGGATTCGCGTGCGTCGTCGGATGTGAACCGGCGAAGCACCCGCCCTGATCGATGGCGATATCCACCAGCACCGATCCTGGCCGCATACCGCGAACCAGTTCCTCGGACACGAGCTTCGGCGCCCGCGCGCCAGGCACCAGCACCGAACCGATGACGAGATCCGCGGACAGTACAGCCCGTTCAACCTCGACCGCATTCGAGGCCACCGTCGAGATACGCCCTTCGAACCGCGCGTCGAGCTCGCGCAGTCGCGTCAAATTCGTATCCAGCACAGTGACTTTCGCGCCCATCCCGGCCGCGACCGTGGCCGCGTTCGTCCCCGCGACACCACCGCCGAGCACCACCACATCGGCCGGAAGCACCCCCGGTACCCCGCCGAGCAATAGCCCGGCACCGCCGAGCGGCGCCATCAGGTGATATGCGCCGACCTGTGGGCCGAGCTTGCCCGCGACCTCGCTCATCGGTGCGAGCAGCGGTAGCGACCCATCCGCCGCCCGCACCGTCTCATAGGCGATCGCGGTGATTCCGGAGCGCAGAATCGCATCGGTGCACTCGCGCGACGCGGCCAGATGCAGATAGGTGAACAGCACCTGCTCCCGGCGCAGCCGCGGATACTCCTGGGCGATCGGCTCCTTGACCTTCAGTACCAGCTCACCCTCCCACCACACCTGTTCGACGGTGGGCACCATCCGCGCACCGGCGGCGACATAATCCGCATCCGAAAATCCGGACCCCACCCCCGCACCGGCCTGGATCAGCACTTCGTGCCCGTGCCGCACCAGTTCCCTGGCACCGGCCGGGGTCAGCGCCACTCGAAACTCCTGCTCCTTGACCTCCCGCGGAACTGCGATCCTCATATCGCCATCGTGGACCACCAATGGCCCCGGCGCCATGAACGCCGCGCTGAGCGCACCACCGGTTTTCCGAGGACGCTCACACCGCGAACGTCTCACCCAGCTTCGGAATGCGCAGCTGCTCGCCCCGCCCGGCGTACCCGAAATTCCGCTCCAGGCGCTCGAGCGTCTCACTGAAATGCGCCCATCCCTCGGCATGCACCGGCACGATCACCGCATCACCCAACGCCTCGGCGGCCTGCACCGCGGTACGGGCGTTCAGGGTGAGATCGATATCGCCGAACCGGCCGACATTCGCGGCACCGGCGAACAGAATCGCGATATCGATCCGGCCGATCCGCGCCACGATCTGCTCGACGACCGCGACCGAGGCATTGTCACCCGATACATACACGGTCGGCAGCCCCTCGGCCTGCAATACGAACCCGGTGACCACGCCGGTCTGCGACTCGCACCCCTCGGGCCCGTGCAGTGCGGGCACAGCCGTCACGCGCACGTCACCCAACGTGACGGTCTCCCAATTCGCCAGTCCCCGAACACCTTCGATGCGATCGCCGGCATCCGGCGTCGACAAGACGGTCGGCACTGTCGAGAGGAATTCACGGCCGGAGTGATCCAAATTGTCGTCGTGCTGGTCGTGCGACAGCAGCACGACATCTACCGGTCCCACCTGGTCCACCGAAACGGCAGGGCCGGTGAGCTTGTGCAGCGTGATCGGGCCGGGATAGTCACCCGGAGCGTCGAAGGTGGGATCGGTCAGCCAAGTCAGGGTGCCGTACCGGAAGCGCAGAGTAGGCCCGCCGATATGCAGGGCTTCGATGGTGGTGCGTGCAATCGTCTCGGTCATGGGATCAATACTTGTCGCCCCTATATTCGATCAATAGTGGCCCGTGAGCCGCTTAGCGATAAGATCGGGCCATGCGTTCCGTCGCCGCTCTGGCCTTCGACGGGGTTATCCCCTTCCATCTGTCGGTACCGACGCTGGTCTTCGGCCGGGTTGGCACCGAGGGCACACCCGACTATCGCGTCGAGGTCTGCGCTGAAAATCCCGGCACCCTGCGGACCCCGGCCGGTTTCGACATCGTCGTGAAGACCGGACTCGACGCCTTCGAGCGCGCCGACATGGTGGTGATCCCGAGTTGGCGGCGCGATATGAGCATCTCGGCGGAACTGCGCGACGCACTGCATCGAGCTCACGCCAGGGGTGCCAGGATCGTCGGCCTGTGCCTGGGTTCCTTCGCGGTGGCGGCGAGCGGTCTGGCGGACGGTCGGGAAATCACCACCCACTGGGCCGCGGCCGCCGATTTGGCCGCGACCTATCCGAAGGTCCGGGTCCGTGCCGACACCCTCTGGACCGACCTCGGCGATATCGTCACCTCCGCGGGCGTCGCCGCCGCACTCGACTGCTGCCTGCACCTGGTCCGCGACGACCTCGGCAGCCGGGCCGCCACCGAACTGGCCAGGTCGCTCGTGACCGCCCCGCACCGCAGCGGCTCCCAGGCCCAGTACATACCGGTCGCCGTACCCGAAGCCGCCGACGACGATCCGGTCGAACGCGCAATGGTCTGGGCGCGGACGAATCTCGGCGAGCCGATCGACCTGGACAATTGGGCTCGCATCGCACTCATGTCGCGACGCACCTTCACCCGCCGCTTCCGCGAACGCACCGGAAACAGTCCGCAGCAGTGGTTGCTGCAACAACGCGCCGACCGCGCGCGGCTGCTGCTGGAATCCACCACCGACACCATGGATCGCATTGCCGCCGAGACCGGCTTCGGCACCGCGGTCAGCCTGCGCCACCACTTCCACCGCATCCTCGGGACCAGCCCGGCCGCGCACCGCGCGCTGTTCTCGGGCACACCGGTCCCGGTGGAGTAGCAGCTCCAGCTGCGTTCGCCCACCCCGTCGGCTCCGCCGCTTTCGGTCCCCTTATGTTTTCGGCATGAGGATCGAGGTAAGCGGACATACGCCCGAAATCGACGAGACCGCGTGGATCGCACCGAACGCCACCGTAATCGGACGTGTGCAACTCGCGGCCGATGTGAGCATCTGGTACAGCGCCGTACTGCGCGGTGACCTCGAGGCGATCAGCGTCGGCGCGCGCACCAACATCCAGGACGGGTGCGTACTGCACGCCGACCCCGGCTTCCCGCTCACCGTCGGCACCGGAGTTTCGGTGGGACACAATGCGATCCTGCACGGCTGCACCGTCGGCGACGATGTGCTCGTCGGCATGGGCGCCACGGTGCTCAATGGCGCGGTCATCGGTGCGGGCAGTCTGATCGCCGCCAATGCGCTGATTCCGGAGGGTGCGCAGATTCCGCCCGGCTCGCTGGTCGCGGGGGTGCCCGGCAAGGTGCGTCGCGAGTTGAGCGAGGCAGAGCGGGACGGCATCCGACTGAATAGCGCTGTGTACCTCCACAACATGGCCAATCACCGAGACGCGAAACAGGTGTGAGACAGAGCACACTGATCAAGTGACCAATCTAAATCGCTGATAGCATTCTGCCAGCGTGCCCGGTATCCCGAGGTCTCCCGCCGACACAGCTGTCGAGTGGTCTGCAGCGCGGAGGACGAGCCCACCAGGATGGTGGCCGCAGAGCGTGCAGGCAGGAGGTAACACGGTGGCGTACGTGCAGCAGAGTATGCACCGGCCGTCGGGGCGGATCAGCGTGGCCGATATCGCGGCCCAGCCGGGTGGGATCGAGGCGCTACAGCGGCGAGTGCACGAATTGCGCTCCAGCGGAGTGGATTTCGCCGCCAATGCGATCGAAAAGGAGATGGCGGAACTGGATCTGCCGCGCACATAGTCGCGCGTCCGCCAGTCGTCGGTCGAGCTCTGGTGCCGATCCGCGGTCGAACCGCCGCGACCCGGTGAAATAATGAACGGCACGCACCCGCACCGTCGTGACGCCCAGGCACCATCGGCGTCCCGAGCCGATTCGACTGGAGCTTCGATGCCGACCGTTCCGCCCATCCTCCAGCGCATCCTGGAAAAGCCCGTCAGCGACGGTGAGAACCTGCTGGAGAGCGCGCTGTCGGCGTTCCTGGACTTCGGCATCAAACGCACCAGCATGGGCGAGATCGCCCGGCGCGCCGGAATCAGCCCGGCCACCCTGTATCGCCGCTTCGAATCGAAGAACGATCTGGTCGAGGCGGTCAGCGTGCGCGAGGCGCAGCGTTTCGTCGCCGAGATCGATAAGCGGGTGCAGAAGGTCGACGGCGTCGAGGAACAGCTGATCGAGATCTTCGTCGCGGTCATCACCGCGATCGCGGGCAACGAGCTGTTGCGGCGGCTGCTGCGCACCGAACCCGATCTCATCCTGCCCCGATTGACTACCGAGGCCGGACCGATCATCGCGGTCGGGCGCACCTATCTGGCGGAGAAACTGCGCGAACTCCGCAGCGGTGCGGATGACGACTTCGACTTCGAACTCGTCGCCGAGATCATGGCGCGGCTGGCACTGTCGCTGGCATTGACGCCCGACGGGCTCATTCCGATCGATGATGTGGCGGCGGGTCGGAATTTCGCGCGACGCACGTTGCTGCCGATGGTCGGTGTCCGGGCCACCACATAACTCAACGCATTTCGAACATCCGGGTGCCGAAGGCGGCCGCCACCCATTCATCGAGCAGGCGGAGCGAATTCGCGTCGGGCTCCCTGCCGTCGTCGATGAACTCCCGAACCAGTTCGACGACGCCACCCGCCCGCATCGTGGTCGGATCCGGCAGCGGCAGCCGCGATACATACTGGGTGATCCACCGCCGCCTACCCGAATACAGCCGGTTCCCGCACACCGCATCGTAGAACCGCAGGCCCAGCGCCGAATTCGCGACGCCCATCAGCAAATACGCCAACCGCTCCGCGGCGCCGTCCACCCCGAGATCGGCCAGCGACATCCAATAGCAATCCCCGTTCACCACCGCCCCGGACCGATCCAAGGCGAATCGTGGCCGCTCGCTGATATCGGGAAAGACCACTTTGGGCACCCGCCACAGATGCGGTCGCTGCGGCACCCAGATCTCGAACCACTCCCTGCCGCTGTCGGTCAGATACTTCCGACCTGCCAACGTCTCCCGATGTGACTCCAAATATGCCGCGGCCCCGGGAAATTCTCGCAGGTCAACCGGCATCCGCGCGGGTTGTGACGTGTCGTACGGATACAGCACCTGTACGTCGCGCTCACGCGAAATCCGCCACGGATCGACATCCTGATGGGTGATCAAATCGAATAACAACTCCCCCTCCGGCCGCGGCCGCAGCTCCGCCCACCGATCGGAAATGAACACCCGATCCGCAGTTGTCTTGATCCCCACCCGAATCCGCCCCACGGCACCGAATGTCCGCCAGGTCCCCGCCTCCACCTCGGCCAACCACCTGTCGATCTCCGGCCGGGACATTCGCCACGCGCCGCTGTGCCCGTCCGCGTCACTAGCAACGGTTTCCGGCGCGTCCACAGCGTCACCACGATCGGAAGCGGCAACCCGCCAGGCAACTACCGGTCCCGATACCACCGGATCGCCGCGGTTTGCTCGATCACCCGTCATCTGATCGCCGGATGCCCCACGGATCACTGCCTGATCGCCCGTCGCCAACGTACCGACCTCGACCGCGAAAGTACGCCCGCAGTGCTCGACACAGTGACTCTGTTCGGCCGCCAGCGCCTCGAAAAGATCCGTCCCGCCGACGATTTCGGCGGCATCGATCTCGTAGGCCGAAACATAGCGGCAGACCGCGCGGGCTGCCGTCCGGGTGGCGATGGTGACCGCGGGCAGCACCGCCGCCTCGAACAACTTCGTATCACCGAGGTCGTACAGCTCGACCGGAGCCAACTCGGTGCGCAGCAGGCTCCGAATATTCGCACCGGCCTTGGTGGTGAGAAACCGATTGGCACACAGCAACCCGAGCACCCCACCCGACCTCAGCAGCCGCGGCGCGACCGCGACGAATGGGTGGGTGAGATCGATCCGCCCCTGCAACCCGAACTGCTTGCTGAGCAACTGCGCGGTCGGCCCACCCAACTGCTGAGTCCGCACATACGGCGGATTGGTGATGATCGCATCGAACGAACCCGCCGCGATCCCCGCCGATTCGGTCAGGAAATCCCCGATATGCCACTCGATCGCGACCCCCGCGGCCGCCGCCCGCTCTCGCGCCACCGCAACCCCGGCGGCATCCAGGTCGTACCCCACCAATTCCACCCGCACCCCTGGCACCAACTCCCCCGCAACCTGATCCAGCGCGAGCAGCAGCTCACCGTCCCCACAGGCCGGATCGAGCACCCGTAGCACCCCTCCGCTCGGCACCCGCACTCCAGCGCCCAGGGCTGCCGTGTCCCGCACCTCTCCATCAGGCGTCCCAGTCCCGGTCGCGGCCCGTCGCGCCTGCTGACCAGGTTCCCGCACTGCCGACCGCACGTCCGGCGCCACAGCATGACCGGTTCCCGACGACCCGACGTCAGCTGGCAGCGGCGCATGTTCGAGCAGCCGCTGCGCGAGAAAGCGCGCCAGGGCGGGTGGCGTGTAGTGCCTACCGTGCCGTTTACGGTCGCGCGCGGCCGGCTCGCCGGGAGTCATGCCTGGGATTCTGCCTCGTCACGGCGCAACCGAGGCGGTAACGCGGTCGACCGGAGCTCGCGTCGTCGCGGGCGGACGCACGGCGCGGCGGCCGGCGAAGCGACGCATCAGCGGTTCGTCCACCCAGCGGTAGATCGCGGCCGCCGCCGCTATCGCGACGATCAGGCTCAGCCCGGCGAACCCCAGCCAGCCGAGTGGACCGAACTGTCGACCGCCGATGAACAGCCGGGTGATCAGCACCATGACCGGAAACTGGATCAGATAGAAGGCGAAGGAAATATTGCCGAGCCACACCATCCTGGGCGAGGCGTTCAGGCCGCGCAGACCAGCCAGATCCCGCGCCGCGAGCGTCGCGACCACCGCGGTCATCGGTGCGAGCAGCAGCGCCGACATCTTGTAGTTCACCGGCACCACCCAGGTGGCCGCGAAGGCGACGGCCAAGGCCAGCAGCGGCCGATCCAGCCGGGTATTGCGCCAGCGCCCCTCCAGCACCAGCCGCGCGGCGAGCACCCCGAGGAAGAACTCGGGCAGCCGCGACGCCGGAAACGTATAGCTGAGCCAATAGGACGGCGCCACCGGGATATCCGGCTGTGCGAACCAGGCCGGTGACGCGTGCAGCTCGAAGTACGGCGACACATTTCCCGGAACGAGCCGTGGCGCAAAGGCATTCGCGATGCCCTTCGGACCGGGCACCCACAGGAAGTACGCCGTATGCAGCGCGAGAATCAGCACGAGCAGACCTGCGATCACCCACCACACCTGCTCCCCGCGAATGCGCCGCACCAGCGGCAAGGCAAGCGGAAAGCTCAGGTAGAACAGCATTTCCGCACCCAGCGACCAGGACGGCACATTGAGCCCGCCGACCGTCGTCCACTTCGGCACCCAGGTGTGGATCAGCAGCACATTCGGCGCCCACACCACCAGCCGCGACAGTGGCACACTCGCGACCACGACGAAGGCCACCGTCGCAACCAGATGCGTCGGATAGATCTTCAACACCCGCCGCCAATAGAAGCGTGGCACCGAATTTCCGGGCCGGAACGACCAATGGATGATGAACCCGGACAGTACGAAGAAGAATGTGACCCCGGCCGCGCCCAACTGCATCGGCATCACCTGGTGGATCTGCCGGAACAACTCGGACTTCTGAAACGGATAGACCGGCAGAAATACCAAGGCGTGCAACAGGAATACCGCGAACGCGGCCCACCACCGCGCCCCGGTCAGCGAAGGCAGTGCGGGCCGCGCCTCGGCGGGATCCGCCGTGGGCTCGGTCGTCACTTGCCGTACCGCTCGTACAGCGCTCCAGCGATCACCGAATCCCCGTGCGCCGATGGATGAAACGGAATCCCGACCGGATCCGCGCGCGGATCGAGCACACCGTTCAACCACGGCTGCGCCGAACACAACCCGTGCCCGGCCGTCAGCGCCCTGGAGTCGAAGAATTCGATTCCGAGCTGCGCCGCCGCGTCCCGCTGCGCCGCATCGATGCGATCCAGATATTCGACCAGCCCGGCACCCCGCGGCTGTACGTACTGCCCGACGCCGAGCACGCTGAGACAGGTGAAACTCTGCCCGGCCGGGAACAATTCCGGATAGCCGACCAGCACTACCTTCGCCTGCGGCGCGTAGTACCGCAGATATTCGATCACCGCGCGGATGCGTTCGGCATACTGCGCACCCGATACGCCCCGATAGTCGGTGATCCGCCCCTGTGCGGCGGCTTCCAAACCACACCCCTCGGCGACATTGAGGACGCACGGAACCAGCGAGGTCCACAGTGTGGCCGGATTCGCTCCCCAGATGTCGTTGAGCCCGAACTGCACTGCGATCAACTTGGTTCGCGGCCCGAATGCCCCCGCCTTATCGGCGTTGATCGCCTCCTGAACCAGCGAATAACCCCGCTCGGTCTCGATCGCCGCGCCGGAGCACGACACGTCCACGAAGTCGGAGCCACCCGCGACACCCATCAATCGGCTCAGCTGTGTCGGCCACGAAGTCGGTCCGCGCAGACACTCCTTCGCATCGGCTTCCCACCGAAAACCATTGGCGGCGAAGGAATCTCCGAGCACCACCAAGGAACTACCCGGCGCGGCGGGCGGCGCCGCCTCCGCCGCGGGCACTGCGGCAACCGCCGCCACGGTCGCCGTCACCACCCCGAGCCACCGGGCACAACGACGAGAGAGCTTGCTGGTCACGGTGTTTCCTCCGCTGTCAGTAGCCCGCGCGTGGTTCGAATCCGGGGGCGGTCAATGTCGGTGCGGGTTTGGCGGGTTCGGGCTGCGGCGCCTGCACGGCCGGTGGCGCTTGCGGTTCCGGTGCCGCGGCGGGCGGCGGCGCTACCGATGTCGCTTCCGGCGCGGGTGGAGCCGGGGCTTCGGATGCGATGGTCGACTGGACCGCGGCGCTGGTCGGCGCCGGTGCACTGGTCTCAACCGGCACGCTGGTGGGGGTGTGATCGCCATGCGATTCGGTCCCCTCACTACATCCGGTGACACCGAGAAGCACTGCACCGCAAGCGAACACGGTCGCAAGACCAACCTTCAACATGATCCCCGTTCCAGTAAATCAGGAGCATTTGCTTTTTAATCTAGCCGGGAGGCTACGGGCCGACTCGGACCCGCACGGCATCTTTCACCGAATCACTCCGACCACCCGAACCTCACTTCCGGCGCTGGGCGGCGCCGCGTATCCCGAAGTGGGCCAAGCAATTTCGCTATCAAGCCCGGTCAATGCGTATGCACCCCAACCGGTTTCACGAATGTAACCGCGACATTAACTTCGGCATGCAACACCATACGCCCGATGATCCCACCTCGCCGATTCCAAAACGAGACCACAGATGCTAGCGTTCAGTCTCGAAATAAGACCAACTCGAAGAGGGTGCCCATGAGCCCGACCAGCCTGCAGACCGACGAGTTCACGGCACTGAGCCACATCCTCGACAACAGATGGACTTGCCGTCAGTTCAAATCCGACCGGGTCCCACGCGACACCATCGAGGCCCTGCTGCGGCTGGCCCAGCGCACCCCGTCCTGGTGCAATACCCAGCCCTGGCAGGTCGTCCTCACCGAGGACGCGGGCACCGACCGATTCCGCAAAGAACTCCTCGAACACGTCGCAATCGCCGAGCCGGAACCGGATTTCGCATTTCCCGCGCAGTACGCCGGCGCCTACCGCGATCGTCGACGCGCATGCGGCCTGCAGCTCTACGACAGCGTCGGCATCGTGAAGGGCGATCAGGCAGGCACCATGCGCCAAGCCATGCGCAACTTCGAACTCTTCGACGCCCCGCACGTCGCGATCGTCACCACCGAGGCCGACCTCGGCGTGTACGGCGCCATCGACTGCGGCCTCTACATCGGCACCTTCCTCCTCGCGGCCCAGAGCCTTGGACTCGGTGCCGCACCCCAAGCCGCCCTCGCCTCCTACTCACCCTTCCTGCACACCTACTTCGACCTGCCCGAAAACCGCCGAGTCGTCGCCGCGATCTCCTTCGGCTATCCGGACCCGGACCACCCGGTCAATACCTTCCGCACCGCCCGCGAAGACCTGGACCAGGTCGCAACCTGGCACAGCGACTGACACCGCGATCCTGCCCCACCCCCGACACCGCGCATCCCAGGCAGACCCGCGCACCCACCGATCGGCAGCCAATCGGAGCCCTCCGACCGGACTGCGCCGCCCGAGCTGTACCCCGATCGGCACGCCGACGGAACATCGCCTGCACGCTGGCCCACCGCGCTAGGGTGGCGGAACGAATCGGGGGTGGGTTCGGCAACCCCTGCCGTTGATTGCACAACGAGGAGGTCGGCTTTTATGCGTTCCATCAGTGCACTCTCGACAGTCGTGGCGGCCGCGGTTCTCATGCTCGGCCTGGCGGCCTGCGACAAGGAGGACAACAGCGCCAAAGCCACAAGCACCACCGCGCACGCGACAACCACACACCCCACCACCACCTATGCGGCGGCAACCCCGACCACGGTCACCACCCCGCCGCCGACCACCCCAGCGGTCGCCGAGCCCACCACGATCTCCTGCGGCGCGGGCCCCTTCGGCCTGGCCGTCTCGGCCGTCACCACCAAGGGCGACACCGCCTGCCCCACCGCCCTCGCAGTCACCAATGCCTATGCCGTGCAATCGGATCTGTGGGACGTCGGCTTCGTCATCCCCATCACGGTCGGCACCACCACCTGGGACTGCCAGGAACACATCGGCACCCCGGACCTGTACCAGGAGTGCGTCAACCGCGACAACCCCACCGAAAAGGCCCGCCTCGGTTCATAATTGGGCTGCCGCATATCCAACGAGTGCCTCGCACAGGCAATAGCTTGCGAGATACTCACTCGTTATACGGGAACACCCGGCGGTTAGCCGACCTGACGTCCATCTTCGGAGGTGAAGCCAGGACCCGGCTCGGCGGAGATATCGCGTGCGGTGAGTTCGGTTCCGCACGAGTCACATTCGAGTTTGATGTGCCCTTCGCCGGTGCAGTCCGAATGGCGGTAGTGCACCGGCGGACCTTCGGGTGCCATGTATGTATCGCCCCAATCCCGGATCGCCATCAGGATCGGATAGATATCGTGTCCCTTCGGCGTCAGCCGGTACTCCTCGTACGCACCGACTGCAGCCTTCTGTTTGACCAGAATCCCGTGTTCGATCAGCCGATCGAGCCGATCCTGCAATCGGCTCCGGGAGATACCGAGCGCGCTCTGGAATGCGTTGAACCGCCGCACGCCCGCGAACGAATATTTCAGGATCACCAGGGTCCAGCGGTCGCCCAGGATCACCAGCGGCCGTGTGATCGAACACGGCTCATCAGCAAGTTCCTCGTAGCGCACCTGTCGATGCTACCGAGCCCGCGGTGCCCGGCGGCGGCTTTACCCGCCGGACGCCAACAGTCAAGCTTCTTCAGCGGTATAGGCGACCATCGGGTCCTTGTCTTCCAACGGCGGCACCTCTTCCCCATCCAGCACCTTGCGCATCCGCTCCGAATCCAACTGCCCCTCCCACCTCGCGACCACGAAGGTCGCGACGCAATTGCCGAGTAGATTCACCGTGACCCGCATCGAATCCATCAGCCGATCCGCCCCGAGCAACAGCGCGACCGCTGCCACCGGAATCGATCCGTGCCCGATCGCGGTGATCGTCGCCGACAGCGCGAGGAATGACGAACCCGGTACGCCCGCCATACCTTTCGAGGTCAACATCAGCACGCCGACGGCCGTGATCTGCTCGCCGAGACTCAGATCCACCCCGAGCGCCTGCGCCAAGAACAGCACGCAGATGGACAGATACAGCGTCGCACCGTCGAGATTGAACGAATACCCGGTCGGTATCACCAGCCCGGTGGTGGCTCGTGAGCAACCGGCTTCGGTCAGCTTGATCATGATCCGCGGCAGCACCACCTCGGTCGACGCGGTGCCGAGCGCGAGGAACAGCTCATCCTTGATGTATTTGACGAGCTTCCACAGACTCACCCCGGCGAAGACCCGCACGACCACCGCGAGCACCAGCAGGAACAACACCGCCGCCCCATAACAACAGGCGATCAGCTTGCCATAGCTGCTGAGCGCGGAAAGTCCGTACTGCCCAACGATGTAGGCCATCGCGCCGAACGCACCCAGCGGCGCCAATTTCATGATCCAGCCGATGATCGTGAAGAAGATCTTCCCGATGTGATCGACCGCCTCCAGAATCACCGGCGGGCCGTGCTCACCGAACTTCGCCAGCGCCAAGCCGAACAGCACCGCGAAGAACAACACCTGCAGCAGCGCATTCTCCGCGAATGCCGAAATCACCGATGCCGGAATGATATTCAGCAAAAAGTCGACGGTATGCGGTAGCTCGCCGTTCTTGGTGGTCTTGGCGATCTTCTCGGCACCGGTCGCCAGGGTCTGCGCGTCGATATGAAAGCCCGCACCCGGCTTCACCAGGTTGCCGACCAGCAAACCGAAGAGCAGCGCGAAAGTGGTGATCACCTCGAAGTAGATCAGCGCCTTCACACCGATCCGGCCGACCGATTTCATATCGCCGACATGGGCGATGCCGAGCACCACCGTGCAGAAGATGATCGGCGCGATCACCATTTTGATCAGCTTGATGAACCCGTCGGCCAGCGGTTTGAGATCCGCGCCGAAGTCGGGCCAGAGCTTGCCGACCAGAATTCCGGCCACGATCGCCACCAGCAGTTGCAGGAATAGCGAGCGGTACCAGGGCGGTTTGCGCACCGGGTCCGTTGCTGTGGTGGTTTCGATCGTCACGCTCATGCGCGCAACGTACGAGCTATTCGTATCGCCGAAGTTTCAACTATATTGCCGCGCGGAAACCCGATCGATATATGCCCGTCACCCCAGGTCCGATAACGAGAACAATACGAACGAAAAGCGGGCCCCGGAAATCCCGAAGCCCGCTTTCACCACTGGATTTACAGCGGAATGTTCTTGTGGTGACTCTTGCGCACCGGTGCCGCCGCCAATGCCGCGGCAATGGTGCTGCGGGTCTTGGCCGGGTCGATGACGTCGTCCACGACACCGATCGCGATGGCCCGCTCGACACCACCGGCGATGCGCTCGTGCTCGACCGTCAGACGCTCGTGCAGCGCCTCACGCTCTTCCTCCGGCGCGGCCGCGAGGGCCTTCTTGTGCAGGATGCCGACGGCGGCCTTGGCGCCCATCACGGCGACCTCGGAACCGGGCCAGGCGTACACCGCGGTCGCACCGAGCGAACGGGCGTTCATCGCGATGTAGGCGCCACCGTAGATCTTGCGGGTAACCAGCGTGACCCGCGGCACCCGGGCCTCGGCGAATGCGTGCAGCAGCTTCGCACCGCGCCGGACCACACCTTCCCACTCCATGCTGACACCGGGCAGGTACCCGGGCACATCGGTGAGCACCACCAGCGGAATGCCGAACGCGTCGCACAACCGCACGAAACGCGCTGCCTTCTCCGCACTTTCGGAGTTCAGGCAGCCCCCGAGGCGGATCGGGTTATTGGCGAGCACACCCACAGTGCGCCCGCCGAGCCGCCCGAGACCGGTAACGATGCTGCGCGCGTAACCGCCCTGCAGTTCCTCGAACGAGGACTCACCGTCGACGTTGTCGAGCAGTTCGTGGACGATCGGCTTCACGTCGTAGGCACGTTTGGCCGATTCCGGCATCATCGCCTTCAGATCGACATCACCGTGCGCGGCCGCGACCAGATCGAATTCGCCCTGCTCGGCGAACATCGACACAAGGCGCCGCCCACGGTGCAGCGCGTCGGCCTCGTCATTGGCGACGATGTGCGTGACACCGGACTTCTTACCGTGCGTCTCCGGACCACCCAGGGTGGCCATATCGACCTGCTCACCGGTCACACTGCGCACCACATCGGGACCGGTCACGAAGATCCGGCCCTCCGGCGCCATGATCACGATGTCGGTCAGCGCCGGGCCGTAGGCGGCGCCACCGGCCGCGAAGCCGAGCACCACCGAAATCTGCGGCACCAGGCCGGACGCGCGAACCATGGCCTCGAAGACCAGGCCGACCGCGTGCAGCGCCTCGACCCCCTCAGCCAGGCGAGCGCCGCCGGAATGCCAGATGCCGACCACCGGAATGGCGGAATCGATAGCGGTGTCGATCGCGTCGACGATGTGCTTGCAGCCCTCCACGCCCATCGCGCCGCCCATGACGGTGGCGTCGGAGCAGTAGGCGACGGTGCGGACACCATCCACCTCGCCGATCGCGGCGAGCACACCGGACTTGTCGCGCGGGTGCAGCGGTAGCACGGTTCCGGGGTCGAAGAAGCGTTGGAGCCGACCGAGCGGATCACGCGGATCGGTGGCAGTTTCTGGTCGGAACGCGGGAGCCACAATTGTCATCGCGTTTTCTCCTCACCTCAAGGAAGTGCGCCGCTCCCGCGGCTGCGTATGTCGAACACCGGTGAGGTCGACCGACTTTGGCGTCGGTCGACCGCACCGGCGATCGTTGTGCAGTCAGCCAGTCTGTGCGGTCAAGCCCCGGAGGCGGCGGCTTGCGTAACCATGTAGGGGCTCCGCACAGACTGAATCGGTTACCGAGCGGCTATGCCCGACCGAAGGCGAGCGCGACATTGTGCCCACCGAAACCGAACGAGTTGTTGATGGCGTACTCGATCTCCTGGCGGCGGGCCTCGCCGTGCACCACATCCAGATCGATCTCCGGATCCTGGTTCTCCAGGTTCAGCGTCGGCGGGACGATACCGTCGCGGATGCTGAGCACGGTGAGCACCGATTCGAGCGCACCGACGGCGCCGATCGAGTGACCGAGTGCCGACTTCGGCGCGTACACCGAAGCGTGGTTGCCCACGGCCTTGTTGATCGCGTTCGCCTCGGCGGTGTCGCCGATCGGGGTAGCGGTCGCGTGCGCGTTGATGTGGGTGATGTCCTTGGGCGTCAGACCCGCGGTCTGCATCGCCCTGGTCATCGCCCGGGCGGCACCGTCACCTGTGGGATCGGGTGCGACCAGGTGGAAGCCATCGGAGGTGATACCGGCGCCCAGCAGGCGCGCGTGGATCGTCGCGCCACGAGCCTTGGCGTGTTCCTCGGTCTCGATGACCATCAGCGCACCGGCCTCGCCGAAGACGAAACCGTCGCGATCCTTGTCGAAGGGACGCGAGGCGCCCTTCGGGTCGTCATTGCGGGTACTCATCGCGCGCATCATGGTGAACGCCGCGATCGGCACCGCGTCGATGAAACCCTCGACGCCACCGGTGACGACTATATCGGCGTCACCCATGACGATCATTCGCCACGCATTGGCGATGGCCTCGGAGCCCGATGAGCATGCCGAGACCGGAGTGACCACTCCTGCCCTGGCCTTCAATTCGAGACCGACGACGGCCGACGGACCATTCGGCATGACCATCTGAACAGCCAGCGGCGAAATCTTGCGATAGCCACCGTTCTTCAGCTTGTCGACCGAGTCGATGAGCGCGTCACCGCCGCCGAGCCCGGTACCGATCGCCACACCCAGACGCTCCGGGTCGACCTCGGGGCTGCCTGCGTTCTGCCAGACCTCGCGACCGAGTACGGTCGCGAGCTGCTCGACGTAGGCCATGCGCCGACATTCGACACGGCTCAGCAGGGTATCTGGCCGGACCTTCAGGTGACCGCCGATGCGGACCGGAAGGTCGTACTCCTCGACGAAGGGGTCGTCGAGAACGTCGATACCGCTCTCGCCGTTGAGGAGTCCCTTCCACGTCGCATCGACATCACCAGCGATCGACGTGGTCGCCGCCATACTCGTGACGACGACATTGGGGAAATTCCCGTTCAAGGTGGAAGGAGTGGTCACGGTGTCGGCCCTACTCGGCGTCGAACTTGGCCTTGAGCTCCGCGGCCGCGTCAGCGTTCTCGGCCTCGAGCTTCTGGATGTAGGCGACAGCGTCGCCGACCGTCTTCAGGCTGGCCAGATCCTCGTCCGGGATCTTCACGCCGTACTTGTCCTCGGTCTGAACCGCGATCTCGACCATGGACAGCGAGTCGATGTCCAGGTCATCGACAAAGGACTTCTCGATCGTCACCTCGGAGGGCTCGATACCGGTCACCTCTTCGATGATCTTGCCGAGTTCCTCGACGATTTGTTCCTGGGTCAGAGCGGCCACTTCGTGGCTCCCTTCTTATCTACTTTGTAGGGCTTCACTGTTGTTTTTCGAATCGAGCGAGCCGATGGTTACCGTCCGCTCGGTCACGATCGCGTATTGGCTACACGGTCGCGGGGGGAAAGCTAGCCGGAAGTGGTGAGCCCGGCCAACGCGGGGAGGTCTTCGGGGGTCTTCAGGGCCAGTGTTGGTGTGCCCTTCAGTTCCCGTTTTGCGATGCCGACGAGCGTGCCCGCCGGCGGCAGCTCCGCCACTGCCGAGACCGCTGCCTGTCGGACGGTCTCAGTGCACAGATCCCACCGGACGGGCCGGGTGACCTGCGCCGCGAGCTTAGCGACAGCATCGGCTCCGGAGGTAACCGGCTTGCCGTCGAAGTTCGAGAGCAGGGTCCTGGTCGGCTCGTTCGGCGTGATCTTGGATATGGCGTCCGTCACAGCGTCCTGGGCCGGGGCCATGAACGCGGTGTGGAACGCACCCGCGACGGGCAGCGCACGCACCCGCGCCTTCTCGGGCGCATCGGCGGCGAGTTCCGCGAGGGCGGTCAAACGTCCAGCGGCCACGATCTGACCCGCGGCATTGCGGTTGGCCGGGACGAGTTCGAGCTCTTCGAGCCGGGCGAGCACGGCGGCCTCATCGCCACCGAGCACCGCGGACATGCCGGTCGGCTCGAGAGCGCACGCCTTGGCCATCTCCGCACCGCGGATGGCGGCCAGCCGCACCGCATCATCGGCGGAGATGACTCCGGCGACTGCGGCAGCGGCGAGTTCACCGACCGAATGTCCGGCAATGATGGTATCGGCCGGAAGTGCATCCGGCTCGATTTCCGCGAAGGCCAGCAGTGCGGCGGCGACGACAAGCGGCTGGGTAACGGCAGTATCGGTGATCTCCTCCGCCGTTGCGGTGGTGCCGAGTCGAACCAGATCCAAGCCGGAAGCTTTGGACCAGATGGCGAGGCGATCAGTCGCGCCGGGAAGGTCGAGCCAAGGCGCGAGCATGCCGGGTGTCTGGGACCCCTGTCCAGGGGCGAACAACGCGATCACACCTCTAACAAAACACTGTGAGGTACGCCGCAGGAGATGTCGACGCGAATGAACCTTGCCGAGCGCTTTTGTGGGAGTCCCACAAAAGCGCATGTGGGTCGTCCCGATCGACCGCTTCGCTGGATCCGTTACACGCCCTCGTGCGTCACCGGGAATTGAGTGACTTCTGGGGTAGAAGTTGACGATTCGTTACGGGTTCGTGTCAAACGACCCACTGTGGCGGCGATCCGGAGCACGTAGGCATCCCGCGGATTCATCGGATCACGGCCCGTTATCTCCGCTATCCGTTTGAGGCGATAGCGAACGGTATTTGGATGAACGTACAGCTGACGCGCGCACGTCTCGACCGCGCCACCGCAATCCAGATAGGCCTCGAGAGTGTCGGCCAACGCGGATCCGGCGGCGGCCAACGGTAGGACAAGATACTCGTTCAACGCGTCGATTGCAGCTCGGTCACCCAAAAGGGCTCGCTCGGGTAACAATTCCGCAGCGTGCACCGGTCGCGGGGCCCCGCGCCAGCCGACTACAGCCTCCATTCCGGCCAATGCCTCCACCGCGCTGGCATGCGCCGCGCCGAGGGTGCGCATGGTCGGTCCGATCACGACCGGACCGTCGGAGAACACCTCGACCAGCAGATCCGCGAGAAAAGGGGAGGCATACGAGGTATCGCCCAGATTCCCGCTGACCACCATCACCAGCCGTGAACCTTGGACCACGGCCAGCGCCGCGCGACCGTGCCGCGCGGCGATCGTGTGCACCGAACCGACCATCGAGACGCCCTGATCCCCCGGCGGCGTGCCGACCAGCACCGTCGCCGGTGCAGTGGCGTCCCAGTTCAGGGTCGCGGCCCGCGACA
The DNA here is from genome assembly GCF_035920345.1 of Nocardia vinacea. NCBI lineage: Bacteria > Bacillati > Actinomycetota > Actinomycetes > Mycobacteriales > Nocardiaceae > Nocardia > Nocardia vinacea. The sequence continues at coordinate 9,607,927 of NZ_CP109149.1, read as the reverse complement.
GCATGTCCGGACCGGTATCGCCGCGGACGACGGCGTCCACGACCAGTGCCTCGAGGCGGGTATCCCATGCGCCGCGGGACTCCGCGGCACTCGCGTACACCGAGGCGGCGGCGAATCCGAGTTCACGCCCGTAGCGCAATACCGCCTCGGTGAGTGCGACCAGCTGCCGATCATTTCGCGCAAGCGCCGGCAGCCACTGTTCGAAGAACTCCATGGCCACACGGACCATGTCCACGGTCTGGCGCAGCGTCAGCCGCCGCGCCAGATCCTGCGGGATCACTTGGAAGGCGTCCAGGCTGAACCGGATATCGCTATCGGGATCCTGTAGCCATTCCAGGAAGTTCACCACCGCGGTCTGCACCAACATCTGCACGCCGGCGCGTTGCGCGGCGTCCAGATCGGCGAAGAACGGCAACCGATCCTGCATCGACCCGACCGCCTCGGTGGAGAGGCGTCCGGAGAACTGCTTCACGCGTTTGAGCAGCGTGTCCGGCAGCGGGTCGCGGGTTTGCCGGTTCGGGGAGAGCGCGCCCGTCGGCAGATACACCTCGTGCTCGGAGGAGCCTTCGGAGATCCGACGCGGCCGCGGCGGTTTACGTTCCACCATCCAATCGTCCGCTATGCGAGTTCGTCTTCGGTGCCGGGAGCCGACTTCGGCGCGGCGGCGACATCATCGATCCGGTATTTGGCGGCAGCCTCGACGGCCTTGGCCGGATCGATCTTGCCGGTGCGGCCGAGGGCGGCCAGGGCCGCGACCACGATCGACTGCGCGTCGACGTTGTAGACACGGCGCGCGGCAGGACGGGTATCGGAGAAGCCGAAACCGTCCGTACCGAGCGTGGTGAAGTCGCCGGGCACCCATTTGCGCACCTGATCCGGCACCGCGCGCATCCAGTCCGTCGCGGCCACATATGGACCCTCGACCCGGGCCAGCGCCTGGGTGACGTACGGGACGCTCACGTCGGTGCCCGGGTTGCGCAGCTGGGCGATCTCCTTGTCGAGTGCCTCCTTGCGAAGCTCACCCCACGACGTCACCGACCAGACATCGGCCTGCACACCCCACTCCTCGGCGAGCAGCGCCTGGGCACGCACGCCGTCGGGCACCGTGACGCCCGAGACCAGGATCTGGGCGCGCACATCGCCCTGGGCGCCCCGCTTGTACAGATAGAGGCCCTTGAGCAGTCCGGCGATATCGAGATCGTCGGGCTCGGCGGGCTGTACATACGGCTCGTTGTAGAGGGTGATGTAGTAGAAGATGTCCTCGCCGCCGAAGCCGCCCGCGGATCCGTGCGGATGCGTGCCGGGCAGTGCGCCGGGACTCGGCTGCGGTGTGCCGCCGCCATACATGCGACGCAGACCGTCCCGCACGATGTGCGCGATCTCGAAGGAGAACGCCGGATCGTAGGTGACCACGGCCGGGTTGGTGGAGGCCAGCAGCAGCGAATGGCCGTCGTTGTGCTGCAGCCCCTCACCGGTCAGGGTGGTTCGCCCGGCAGTTGCCCCGAGCACGAAGCCGCGCGCCAATTGGTCCGCCGCCGCCCACAATCCGTCGCCGGTGCGCTGGAAACCGAACATCGAATAGAAGATGTACAGCGGGATCATCGGCTCGCCGTGCGTGGCGTACGAGGAGCCCGCCGCGGTGAACGATGCGGTCGATCCGGCCTCGTTGATGCCCTCGTGCAGAATCTGCCCGACGGCACTCTCTTTGTAGGCAAGCATCAATTCCGCGTCGACGGATGTATACAACTGCCCGAGGCGGTTGTAGATCTTCAACGAAGGGAACCACGAGTCCATACCGAAGGTACGGGCCTCGTCCGGAATGATCGGCACGATCCGCTTGCCGATCTCCTTATCCCGCAGCAGCTCCTTCATGAGCCGAACCAGGGCCATGGTGGTGGCCACGTTCTGTTTGCCGGAACCCTTGCGCACGGACTTGTACGCCTCGTCCCCGGGCAGTTGCAGCGGCTTTGCTGCGGCGCGCCGTTCGGGCAGGAAACCGCCGAGCGCCTTGCGGCGATCGAGCATGTACTGGATTTCGCGCGCCTCCATGCCCGGGTGGTAGTACGGGGGCAGGTAGGGATCCTTCTCCAGTTCGGCGTCGGAGATCGGAATCCGCTGCAGGTCACGAAAGTCCTTGAGATCCTGCAGGGTCAGCTTCTTCATCTGGTGCGTGGCATTACGGCCCTCGAAGTGCTTGCCGAGGGTGTAGCCCTTGATGGTCTTGGCCAGGATCACGGTCGGCTGGCCCTTGTGCGCCATCGCGGCCGCGTAGGCGGCGTAGACCTTGCGGTAGTCGTGACCGCCGCGCTTGAGGTTCCAGATCTCCTGATCCGAGAGGTCCTGTACCAGGGCCTTGGTCCGCGGGTCGCGACCGAAGAAGTGATCGCGGACGTAGGCGCCATCATTGGCCTTGTAGGTCTGGTAGTCGCCGTCGGCGGTGGTGTTCATCAGGTTCACCAGCGCGCCATCGCGATCGGCGCCGAGCAGCGCGTCCCACTCCCGGCCCCAGATGACCTTGATGACGTTCCAGCCCGCGCCACGGAAGAACGACTCCAGTTCCTGGATGATCTTGCCGTTACCGCGCACCGGGCCGTCGAGACGCTGCAGGTTGCAGTTGATCACGAAGGTCAGGTTGTCCAGCCCCTCGTTCGCGGCAACCTGGATCAGACCGCGCGATTCCGGCTCGTCCATCTCGCCGTCGCCCAGGAAGGCCCAGACATGCTGATCGGAGGTGTCCTTGATGCCACGGTCGTGCAGGTAGTGGTTGAACCGCGCCTGGTAGATGGCGTTCATCGGGCCCAGGCCCATGGACACCGTCGGGAACTCCCAGAAGTCGTTCATCAACCGCGGATGCGGATACGACGGCAGGCCGTGGCCCGGGCCGCCATGGCTGTACTCCTGCCGGAAACCGTCCATCCGGTCGGTGCTCAACCGGCCTTCGAGGAATGCACGGGCGTAGATGCCGGGTGAGGCGTGACCCTGGATGAAGATCGAATCGCCGCCGCCGGAATGGTCCTTACCGCGGAAGAAGTGGTTGAAGCCGACCTCGTAGAGCGCCGCCGAGGACGCGTAGGTCGAGATATGGCCGCCGACACCGATGCCGGGACGCTGCGCCCGGTGCACCATGATCGCCGCGTTCCAGCGGATCCAGGCACGGAAGCGCCGCTCCACCTCTTCGTCGCCGGGGAACCACGGCTCGTTCTCGGTGGGGATGGTGTTGACGTAGTCGGTGGAGGTCAGGGATGGAATGGCGACCCTACGCTCTCCGGCGCGTTCCAACAGCCGGAGCATGAGGTAACGCGCGCGGCCCGGACCTTCCCGGTCGAGCATGTCATCGAACGATTCGAGCCATTCGGAGGTTTCCTCCGGGTCGATGTCCGGTAGATAGGACGCCACCCCTTCGCGGATAACCCGCACCCGCCCGCCCGTAGGCGGCACCTGCGATCCGTTCGGATCACGTGGCGCGGAGTCGGTGCCGGCGGATTTCGCTGGCGCGGAAGAGTGGATCAGGTCGGTCAAGTCTGCTCCTCGTACAGGGGTGGACAAGCTGATAGGCGTCTGTTTCCCCGGGCGGCACACTTGGTTGGCGGACCACCCGTTTTACGAAAGGTTCGGGCGCACCTCCATCCTTGCGGAAGATGTGGCCCAGGTCATCATGTCAGGGGTATCTGCAGTACGGTTCCGCAGGGAACGTGAGTCGAGGACCGCCGGTGAAACAGAGAGGCACGGAGGACAATGAAGGTGCTGGACCCACGCGGGTTCGCAGCGGTGTGCGCGGCAACGGCGGTCGTGGTCGGCCTGACCATCGCTGGTTGCGCGAAACACGTTGACGGCGTTGCCAATCCGAATGCCTCGGAGCTAGCCGCCTACAAGACCGAGGCGGCCTCCTCCTCCGCGGCGGCGACCTCCTCGCGCAAGGCCGCGGCACAGGCCCAGGCGATCAGCGACAACTGCGGTCAATTCCCCACAACCACAGGTGTCGGCGTTTCGAAGTACAACGAATTCGTAGATGCCCACGATGCGAATGCCGCTGACTACAACGCCAAGCGCGATACCGCCGCCAAAACCCTCGAAGACGCCGCGACCAAGGTCGAGACGGGAGTGAACAACGCCAGCGGCGCACTGCCCGCCGATCTGCAGGCCAAGTTCGCCGAATACGTCGCCGCCGCACGCCAGCTCGCCGCGGAGACCCGCAAGATGACCTACACCGCCCCGGTCGGCGCACTCAACGATGCGAGCAAGCGGGTCAACGACGCGCGAAACGCGGTCAAGGACGCCTGCCCGAAACGCTGAATTCATCCCATGAACCGGGGTTCGGTAGCGAAAATCGGCCAATGACACGAGGTTGTCACGCGACATTCCATGGGTATTTCGTCCGATCAGCTTGCGCTCGAGGCGATAACCATGTTCGCTTGCAACTACCTATTGTCTGGAGTTGAGGAGGACACCACCGTGGTCGCCGCGGCGGACGCGCAGAACTACGCTCAGAAGCTTGGCATTACACACGGCATGGTTGTCCAGGAGCTGGGCTGGGACGAGGACACCGACGACGACCTGCGGGCCGATGTCGAAGAGGCCAGTGGTGGGGAGATGGTCGACGAAGACTCCGACGAGGTGGTCGACGCTGTCCTACTGTGGTGGCGAGAAGGCGACGGCGATCTAGCGGATGAACTGATGGAAGTCATCAGTCCGCTGGCCGACGAAGGCTTCATCTGGGTGCTCACTCCCAAGACCGGGCAACCTGGTCATGTCGATCCGAGCGATATCGCCGAAGCGGCACCCACTGCGGGTTTGACGCAAACTTCGGCGATCAGCCTCGGTGCCTGGTCCGGCAGCCGCCTCGTGCAGCCCAAGGCACCCTCGAAGCAGCGCTGACCGCTTTCGCTATGGTTTCGCCGGGCGGTGTTTCACCGCCCGGTGAAGCCCGACACGATGGAGGATCAGTGATGCCAGTCGAGCTCGACCCGCTGGAAGTCGGCACGCTCGCGCCGGATTTCACACTCAAGGATCAGAACAACCAAGACGTCACGCTGTCGGATTACCGCGGCAAGAAGAACGTGCTGATCGTGTTCTATCCGCTTGCCTTCACCGGCATCTGCCAGGGTGAGCTGTGCAAGGTCCGCGACGAGTTACCCAAATTCCAGAACGACGCCGCGGAAATCCTCGCCATCTCGGTCGGCCCACCGCCCACCCACAAGATCTGGGCCGCCGAACAGGGCTACGTCTTCCCGCTGCTGTCCGACTTCTGGCCACACGGCGCCGTCGCCCAGTCCTTCGGCGTCTTCAACCAGAAATCCGGCTACCCCAACCGCGGCACCTTCGTCGTAGACCGCGACGGCGTCATCCGCTTCGCCGAAATGAACGGCCCCGGAGAGCCCCGTGACCAGGCGGCTTGGGAGAAAGCGCTCGCCGCGCTAGAGTCCTAGACCGGCCCGTCGGTCACCCACCGACGGATCCCGGGCGTATAGCTCAGTGGTAGAGCTCTGGTTTTACACACCAGCGGTCGGGGGTTCGAACCCCTCTGCGCCCACCGAAGAAGTACCAGCTAGACAACGGTTTCATTACCAGACCACGTTTGCTCCATGCTCATTCCGTGGAGCAAACGTGGAGCAGGCCACAACAGTCCTAGTGAGATCATCGCGATCATGGATCCTTACTGCCCGCCAAGACTGTCGCGCTAAGCGCGCTTTAGCTATCAATCCGAGCGGCGCAGCGGGTGCTACCGCAGATAATTTTCTGGAGTCGCCAGCGCGGCGCGGTCTGGCGACGAGCGGAGTCCCCAGGTGGTGCAGCTCTGCGAAATCCGGCGCGAATGTTCTCACTCGAGTTCTGTCGGTTCGACGGGGTGCCGGAACTCCTTAGCGCCGGATCTCGGGCGACTTTCCCTCGCCCCCCAGACAGAAGTGGGACGCTGGGAGTTCGTCATCGATTCGACGAGCCGCATCCACTGTGAGAGGGGAAGACGATGGCCACACCCACTGCCTCCGAGCTGTCCTCAGGAGAGTTCGATGCCTTCATCGACGCGATCGGCGCCCATAGCAAGGCACGCATCCAAGCTGTCACGGCCGGTCACGACGCGCCACCGGCGTACCCGCTGCCCGGCTACCTCGCACAATCCCAGCTCGACCAGATCCCCGGCCCAGTTCTACAAGCCCTCGACGCATATTGCAGGCAACCCACCGACAGCCAGCTCGAGTCCAATGTGCCAAACATCGCACCGGATGCTCTACGGTGCGCGGCCGGGGAGGTGAGCCAGGACGATTTCAACAACCTCCTCGAGCAGCAGATCGTGCAGAACAACTCCCAATTCGCCCAGATGATGGACGATGCGATGCCGAAACTGCAGGACCTGGGGAAACAACACCCGGACTGGATGAACGTCATTATGCAGACGTACTCCAAATTCCTCAATTTCGTGACCGGTATGTGGGCGCAAGTGGCCGACTACCTCCACAAACTCGGTCAGGACCCTCAGAATCTCTGGGGCGGCATCGAGTCCGCTTTCGACAGCTTCAAACAGCAAGTGGACTCCTTCTTCTTCACAGGCCTCATGGGATGAGGCTTACGCGCGGGACCTGACAATCACAACGATCGAACTGTGTGTGCAGCGTTCATAGCGCTCACCGCCGCAACGCAACGGCCCCGGAGCCCGCCTGAAGACGAGTTCCGGGGCCGTTGGGCTGTCCCGAGTCAGTCGAGGTGCTGGCAGGTGGGGTCCAGCCTTCGAAAGTCGCGGTAGACGAGTTACCGCAGATAAGTTCCTCACTACATGCGGTAACTCCTAAGAATTTCAAAAAGTTGCGTTTGCGGGATTGGCCAGTTTTTTGGCCACTGACTTCGGTTCCGAACGCATCGTTTTCACCGCCCCACGACGGTGGGGGCCGCCTCCGCCCGAGTTCGATTGGGGCGAGGATGGCGAAGGAAAACCGGCCAATGTCGAACCAGCAACCTGGCCGCCTGCTGTGGTGACATCATGACCCGCTTGCGGCAAACGCACCCTCCTGTTGTGGTCCTCAAGCACCCGCCCCTTTCGGCATGCGAGTTACGAACCGTTCCCTGCTGAGGACGAATTTGCCATCTCCCACAGTCTGAACTGTCCACTCCTGGCACATGTCCTGGTCGCGAGGGTCTAGCAAGAGCACACCGACCCGATCGCGAGAGTCGAGCGCTATCAGACCACCGGTGTCGACGTGGATGATGTGGTACGTGCCGTCGGTCAGCTCAGCCATGGTCTTGTCCTCACTGTGTGAGTGCACCGCCACCGAGCCTCGGAACCGCCGGTACACGCTGCGCTGATCTCGTAGTCATCGTCCAGGGCGAATCTCCAAGATCAAGTAAATCAAGACCACCACCCAACCGGGGCGTGTTCCGCACACCCGGCAAGATCACCATCCGACTTCCCCCTGCGAGACGGGGGAGATCTGTGGAGTTATGGGGGCTTGTGTGAGCCCAGATGTGACTCGCGGCGATGTGTGGCGGTGTTCTCGCGCCATCAGGTAGCGCAGACCGCGATCCCTGCACGCGCTGCGCCGCGACCTGCTCTATGTCCACAAAGGGGTGATCCGCGCCCGCCATCTCGAGGCCCAAACGGAGGTGCCTGCTAGTAGCGCAGTAAGGCGATGCTGCAGGCAATTATCCAGCCGGCCCATCCGAGCCAGCCGATGAAACCGATCAGTGCGGTCCGATTGCTTCCCTCAGCGTTGTATGGGCTGGTCGATGAAGAGATGAAAAGTAGTGCGGCACTGAGGTATCCGAGCCAGGCGTGCCAGGCGGGAATGAGTCCGGTGCTCGATCCGGCGACGGTGAAGCCGAACACCGCTATGGCCAGGAAGACCTGGTTGAATCCGAACAGCACGTTGCTCAGGCTCCACATGCCCGCCACCGAGCCACGATCAACTCTGGCGGCTGAGGCCATGCCGAACCGGAGTGCCTCTACGCAGGTGAACGTGGCGTTCTGCATGAGTACTCCAGCGAATCCGACCAGCGCCCATGCGTCCGGTCCGGCGCCGCCATGCCACAGCACCGACAGCAATCCTGCAGCGAAGACGGTGGTGCACAGCCATCCGGCAGGAGCGGCAACCGAGGGCTTCTTCAGTACGTCGCCGACGGAGGCGAAGGACTCCGCGACGGCGTCGAGGCTCTTGGCTGCCACCGGAAACGGCAATCGGCCGCGCACATAGATGACGTTGATGACGACCGCCAGCAACACGAATCCGAAACCGCCCAGACCCGCTGCAGTGGGGAAGCTGATGAGCCGCATGGCATCCTCTCCAGAATTAGATTTACGCCAACTATATTGAATATATGTCTGGTAATCTCTGGAGGCAATGACGGAATCACGGACAGGACGGCGTCGCTACGACTCGCTGCGCCGAGTGGCGCAGGCGAAGCAGACGCACGCCGAGATCGCCCACGCCGCTCGCCGGTTGTTCGTCTCCCGGGGCTGGGCGGCGACCACGGTGCGTGATGTGGCCCGTGAGGCGGGAGTTTCCGTGCCCACCGTGTATGCGGCATACGAGAGCAAAAAGGGCCTGGTCCAGGCCCTCGTCGATGCCACTGACCTGGCGGCCGACCCGTCACGGATGGTCGACGAGTTGGAAGCCACCTCCGATCCCGGGCGTCAACTCGCCGGGATGGTCGGCTACGACCGGCGTTTGTTCGAACGCGCCGGCGATCTCATCGCGTTGGTGCGCGAGGCGGGCCGCGTGGAGCCCGAGTTGGCCGCGGCGTACCACCAGGGCAGGCACCTGGCCGATCAGACGCGCGTCCAGGTGTTCTCCGCCTGGCCCGAGAACACCCTCCGCCCCGACCTCGACCTACCCACTGCCGTCGACATCTACGCCGCCCTGTGCAATATCGACGTCTACACCACTCTCACCATCGAACGCGGCTGGTCACCCGAACGAGTCGAGCGCTGGTGGACCGAGATCCTCGCCCGTGAACTACTGAGCCGACGACCGGAGACCAACGAACCTACGCCGTAACCACGCCGAGGCCATCGACGCGGAGACCCCACCTCGGCCATACCGCCGATTGTCGCGGGACTTTCGCGGGCGCGGCATCGGATTCCGATCTCTGCACGAGGCCATCGACACCACAACCCCCGGCGGCAGGTTGGTTTTCCATGTGTTCGCAGCGCTCGCCGAGTTCATCCGTGAGTTGATCATGCAGGGCACCAACGAGGGCTTGGCCGCAGCCCGCGCCCGCGGGCAACGTCTCGATCGGCCGCTGGCCATGACCGCCGAGCGGCCAGGCCCGCGCCATCCTCACTCAGCCGGAAGAGACCGTCTCATCGGTCGCCAGGCTGCCCCGGGTCTCCCGCTCGACGATCTACAAGTATGTTCCGGAACTGGCTGGAACTCGCAGCCTCACGATCGATGCGTAAACCGCATTCCGCCCCACAAGGGAACCCTCATGTCGTGGGTTGCTGCCCGAAGTCCTGGCTGGTTTCCTGCCCCACTTCGGCAGAAGGAAGTTCCTTCTTTGTTCGTTTGGGCTTACCGAGAAGCGCTGCGGAGTAGTCACCCTCCCACAGTTGAGGTTGGCCGAGATGACGTCGCACCTCTTCCACGTAGGCCATACGAGCATCAATCAGTTGTCTGTGGTACTTGGGCTCGCCACTGTCCAGGAGGGCGGTAAGGGCGCATGCCCACAACGACTGCGTAGCGTCGACAACCGGATTGGGAGCAACGATTTCGATCTCGCCCATGATCGCTTCGAGTTCCAGGCGAGCTTCCCGGCAGAACAGACCGCTTCCGGTAGCGCCACTTCCGCCTATCCACTCAGCCGGACCCGCCTCACCCTGCAACGCTTCGCCGCCATGGTGACCGGTGCCGTCGCGATCGGAACGCTGGTATTCCTCGGCATGCTGGCAACTCGCTCTGGTGCCGATCTCGATTCGATCGCGAGTTCGCGGCTCAGTGCCTCAATCTGGTGCTGCTGACGATCACTTTCGGCGCACTAGCTATCGGGCTCGGCCCCGCGACCGGACGACGCGGCTCGGTCCTGGCCGCAACGGCAGGCATCGGAGTACTCACCTACGCCGCCCACAGCCTCGCCGGTGTCATCGGCGCCGACTGGTTGAAATATCTGTCGCCGTTCCACTAGTACATCGGCGGCGAACCGCTACGCAACGGCCTGCAATGGTCAGATGCCGCAATCCTTTTCGCGATATCGGCGGCCCTGGTGACCGCGGGGCTGACCAGGTTCGTCCGGCGAGACCTGAGCTCCTGAACGCTGCGCAGTGCGTCGGGTTTGCCTCAGTACGGTCTTTACGGCATCTTTACAGGTGGTGCGCCGGGAAGTCTGGTCGGCAACCCGGCCCGCGCTCGCGAGTCGGGCCGACCGGCCGTGGGGAGCCACATGGTGCGCACGCGCGTGTCCTTCTTGACAATGTCTATACGGCTGATCGACGCCTTTGGCCGTGGATGTGCGGTGGCGGGGGGCCTAGCGGCCGTATCGTTCTGTTGTGCAGGCAAAACAGATAGCCGAGGACTACCCGTCGGTGACGATGGATTCCGAGGCGCTGGCCGCGGCGAAGCTGCTGGCCGAGCATCGGCTCCCGGGCATCGTGGTCACCGACGGCGATTCCACACCCCGGGCGGTACTGCCCGCCTCGCAGGTCGTGCGGTTTCTGGTACCGAGGTACGTGCAGGACGATCCGTCGCTGGCCGGTGTGCTCTCGGAGTCGGTAGCCGACCACATCGCGGACGCGTTGCGCGGCAAGACCGTTGGCGAGCTGCTGCCCGAACCGGCGTCGAAGTCCAAGTCGGTGCTGCCGGTAGCCCGCGCGGACGACACCGTCGTCGAAGTGGCCGCGTTGATGGCCCGCTGCCGATCACCACTGATCGCAGTCGTCGACAAGGACAAGATGATCGGCGTGATCACCGCATCACGGCTGCTGCAGGTAGCGCTCGCCGACATGTGAGCCGCGCAGACCGGGCAGGCGGCCAGCGATGACCGCGATCGCCCTGATCACGTTTGTCGTGGCCTATATATTGATCGCCACCGAACGCATCCACAAGACCAAAGCCGCCCTCAGTGGCGCCGCGATCATCCTGGCAGCGGGCGTGCTCGATTCCGGAGATGCGTTCTTCTCCCACGACACCGGCGTCGACTGGGATGTCATCCTGCTGCTGTTCGGCATGATGGTCATCGTCGGTATCCTGCGCCAGACCGGGGTGTTCGAATACAGCGCGATCTGGGCAGCCAAGCGCGCCAAGGGATCTCCGATGCGGATCATGATCCTGCTGACGCTGATCACCGCGCTCGCCTCGGCGTTTCTCGACAACGTCACCACCGTGCTGTTGATCGCGCCGGTCACTCTGCTGGTGTGCGACCGGCTCGGGATCCGGCCGGTACCGTTTCTCATCGCCGAGGTGCTGGCATCCAACATCGGCGGCGCGGCGACACTGATCGGTGACCCTCCCAACATCATCGTGGCCAGCCGAAGCGGGTTGACGTTCAACGACTTCCTGGTTCACATGACCCCGATCGTCATCGTCGAGCTCGCGGTATTCACTCTTATCCTGCCGATACTGTTCCGTGGCTCGTTCACCTCCGATCCCGAGCGAGTCGCCGACGTAATGGCCCTCAACGAGGGTGAAGCGATCCAGGATTCGCGGCTGCTGATCAAATGCGGCCTCGTGCTGCTAGCGGTATTCACCGCGTTCATCGGCCACTCGGTACTCCACGTCGATCCAGCGGTAGTCGCCCTGCTCGGCGCCGGTGTCCTGGTACTCATCTCCGGCACCGAACCCCAGGACTACCTCTCCGGAGTCGAATGGGAAACGCTGCTGTTCTTCGCCGGACTATTCGTCATGGTCGGTGCCTTGGTCAAAACCGGAGTCGTGAAGACGATGGCCCAGTGGGCCACCGAAGCCACCGGCGGCAACGCACTGCTCGCGGTCATGCTGATACTTCTGGTCTCGGCACTGCTGTCGGGCGTCATCGACAACATCCCCTACGTCGCCACCATGAGCCCGCTCGTCGCCGACCTCGCCGGCAGCATCGACAACCCCGTCCACTCCGACGCACTGTGGTGGTCTTTGACCCTGGGATCGGATTTCGGCGGCAACCTCACCGCCGTCGGCGCCAGCGCCAACGTCGTCATGCTCGGAATCGCTGCCCGCGCGGGGACCCCCGTATCGTTTTGGGAATTCACCCGCAAGGGCGCCGTGGTCACCGCGATCACCATCGCAGTCGCCGCACCGTATCTGTGGCTGCGCTACTTCGCCTTCAGCTGATGCCCACCGCACGTCCGCCCAAGCAGCTGATTACGAGAGGAGCCCCTTACCACCACGCGTTCATCGGCCCGGGGCCCGCAACGTCAGAGCCACTGTGTCCGCCCGGACGACCACAACCGCTGGGCGCAGCGGCATTCCGGCCTTGCGCTCGCCCACCCAGAGGGGGTAACCCATGTTCGTCACGCTTCGAGACGAAACCGGAAAAGCACTCGACTACGTCACCATGGCCCTGGGGTGGGACCCGGTCCATCGACGCAAATGGTTCAGCACCCGAACCAAGGACATCGACCTGAATGCGGCGGCACTGTTGTACGCCGACGACCGCATCACCGATGTCGTCTACCACGAACAACTCACCTCCACCGATGGCTCGGTGCGCCACCTCGGCGACAGCACCACCGGTGAAGGCAAGGGCGACAACGAGATAATCACCGTCGACCTCACCCGAATGACACCCGAAGTCACCACCGTGTTCTTCATCGTGACCTCCTACACCGGACAAACCTTCGAACAGATCGAAAACGCCTTCTGCCGCGTGGTCGACGGTGTATCCGGCACCGAAATCGCCCGCTACGACCTGACCAGCAGCCGATCGCACACCGGCTTGATCATGGGCAAACTGTTCCGCGGCCAGGGCATGTGGCAGTTCGATGCGATCGGCGAAGGGATTTGGGCACGCCATCCCGTCGAAGCGGTAACACAGCTGACAGCTTTCGTCAGGCAGTCATAGGGCATGAGCGCCCTGAACTGCTGCCGAAAACCTCTGAGCCCACGAGAGGGGGCGGGCTGCCCTAACTGAGCGGTACCGGCCCGGGCCGAGGAGCGTGCGACTCGCCCGCGAAGGAGCAGCGAACCATGGCGAGGTGTCGGATGCACTCCATTCGGCATTTCAGTGCGTTCCGCAGTCAAACCCAAGAAGCTGCCGATGTTCACCCTGGAATGTTGAGGACTCAATCCACGATCACGTGCACGACACCTGTCGTGATTTGCTACAGTCACCGCGAAAGCCACTGAGCTGCACAAACCTCTGGCTGAACCGCTTCGGACCCTTGGTGACCCCAAGAGAAGTCGCGTCGAAGACGGCATGACCGATGACGACGAGCAACGCGTCCTCGGTGCCGAGTGTTCTACTGTCGGCTACCGCTGGAACACGGCGAGACTGCGCATCCTCCTGGCAATCACCTACGGCCACCCCTGTATCCGGCGACGAGCCCAGCGGATCCTCAAACACATGAACGCAGAAGGTCCTGGCGAATGAAGTCGTTGCGCCGCGAAGTCGATGCCTCCGGCGGGCACCGCTGCGGGGAAGACGGGGCGGTGACCTGCGAGATACTCACGGTCTTGGAAAACGGCAAATTCGTCACCGCTGCCACCGACAAGCAGTGGCATAAACGAGTCAGCAATTCAGAGGTGGACACCTTCGACAACGACGGTTTCGGGATCGGCAACGCGATCGAGGTCGTGTGGTCGATGCGACCTGGCAACGAGTACACGCTCAATGTTGGAGCTTGGGTTTACGCCGAATACAGTAACGGTCTGCTGGGCAACAGTTGGGCCCATTCCGTCATCGACGCAAAGCTCATCCTCCTGTCCGTCGTCCGCTAGGACGGGCGAGACAATGCTCGTTCGGTGCACCATTGCCGAACCCCGAGGCGGCCGCGCCGGTTACCGGTCTGGATGGTGAACGACACCAATCCCAACCACACCCCGTCGCTGGCGCGCGCCCACGCATGCAGCAGACCGGGCACCGTCCCGGTCAGATCCAACCCGCCCGCCCGCACACGCATCGGCACCTTGTTGGCGCCGAACCGCTCCGGCTGAGTCGGCATGGCTTGGCCCAGGTCGACCAGGACGCGGACCGGCGGCGTCGTCGTCGATCCAGTATCCCGAACGATGGTGCGGCAGCTCGCGCTCCTCGTCACGGTCGTAGGTCGCGATCGCTACGGCTGCCCACCGCGCCCACAGCACTCGCGCATCCGGCAGGTCGTCGGGGTCCCGGGCCGGTGTAGCTTCGCCAATGTTGTTCTCCTGGTTCGGGGTTCGGTGTCAGCTTAGCCATGGAACCATTCGGTGAGGCCGCTATGTCATGGGAGCAGTGACGCAAACGCCATCGTCTCTTCCCGATCGCGGCACCGCTGGGATCGTGTAGGCCGGTCTGAGTGGTTCAGCCGATGGGGAGTTTTACCACCGGATCGGGCCAAGGTCGACTACGTACACATCTCCCGACCCGTCGACCGCCACACTCGGGGGATCTTTGAGGCCGGTGAACGACAGCGGGGTCGGCTCGCCGGCCGCCAATTTCATCACCGATCGTTACTCGTGTCGGTGACGAATACGTTCCCAGCCGCGTCGACCGCTTGGGGCTCTCCGTCTGCTTTTGGCCTTGGTCTGGGTCGGGCTCCACAGAGGTCATCAAGTTCGGTATCGACGCCGACTTCAGCTCGAGGCGGCCTACCGTCCGCCTTCGTCCTCGATGCGCTGCCGGATCGCCTGTACCGTGCGGTCTTTCGGGATGCGCTCGGGCCAGAAGAGGGCCGCAATGAACACGATCAGCGGCAGACCGAACACGACGATCCACCCGAGCGCGATCATCGGTGCACCCCACCGAGCACCGACCAGCGAGCGAAAGACTCACGCGGGCAAGCACATTCGACATCGGCAAACCCCATCAGTCGATTCAGGGTTTGCGCGTCCAGGTGCGCCGAGGACGGCAACAGCACGACGTCGACGCCTAGCCCGGCAGCCTGTTCGACCAGACCGAGCACCGAGCACGCGTCGGCCCAGTGCAGCACGTAGCCCAATCGCCGTGCCAGACGGCGGATCTGGGCCTCGTCCCATTCCGACGTCGGTGATGTCGGGTCTAACCACGCAAGCGCTTCCATTCCCCTGCGCCTTCCGCTGTCCGGTTGGTGTGCACCCACCGCCGAGGCAAACCGACACCCGGCGGCGGGGCTTGCAGTGGAGCTTTGCAACGCAGGCACCGAACTCTGTTCCGCGGTGGAACAAACGAGGTAAACAGGGACAACGCACGTACCATGTGACTTGTATGAGCGTGGGAACGCGACAGGGAAAGCGCAGGGAGCGCACATGACCGACGAACCGGATACTTATATCGGCCAGCGGGTACGCGCGATTCGAGCGCGACGCGGCATCTCGCAACAGGTGCTTGCCGACCGGGCTGGGCTGAGCCGATCGGTGCTCGCCAAGTATGAGGCGGGACTCCGTCCGGTGGACTCCCGCCGCACCATGTTGGCCCTGGCACAAGCGCTCGGTGTGACGCTGGGCGACCTGACCGGGCACGAGCAAGACAAGCTCGACCCGTCCACCGCCGAATTCCACGCAGCAGTGCCCGAACTGGAAACTGTGCTGTGGGCACAGGGCAACCTGACCGACACCGCGCAGCCGCGCAGCCTGACCGAACTGGCGACGGCGGCGCAGGAGGCTACCCATCTCCGGCAGAACGGTGATTACGCCGCGCTCGGACCGAAACTCGCGCCTATGCTGGCCGATTCGTTCCGCCACGTCCGCGACAGCGGATCGCCCGAGGCGTGGGACGTACACGGGGTGATCGCCTACGGCGCCGCCTCTGCACTGCGCTCACGCGGTTACGACTCGCTCTCGTGGACGGCCGCGCAGGAAGCCGAGCGCGCCGCTCGCGAGACCGGAGAAACCGCCGCACTCGCGGCCGTGTCCTACCTCCGGTCGCAAATCCTGCTTTCCCGACCGGGCGCACTGCCTGCAGCGCTCGAACACTCCGAGCGGGTTGCCGACCAGATCGCCACCGATGTGCGCACCGTGGGCGAAGTGGAGACGTACGGAATGCTCCAGCTGCAAGCCTCGCTCGTGGCAGCGACACTCGGCGGCGACCCGCAACGACATCTCGCCGAGGCGGCGGAGCAAGCGGGCAGGCTCGCAACCGCCCCCACCGGTCGCTCGGCGGTACGTAACGTCACCTTCGGTCCGGCGAACGCCCAGCTGTGGCAGATGTCGGCCGCCATGGAACGGCGAGAGCCCGGCGAAGTGCTCGCGCTCGCACCGCATCTCAACCCCGGCGATCTGCCCGCTGACGCACGGCGGGCGCAATACTTCGTGGAAATCGGCCGCGCGCACGCGGTGCAGAAGAACTACCGCGATTCGCTGTATGCCCTGCTGCGCGCCGAACATGCGGCGCCGCAACACATTCGGTCGATGCCAATCGTCCGCGAACTGGTCGGGCACATGATGCGCAAGGCGCGGCGCGACCTCACGACCGGTGAACTCGGCAAGCTGGCTCAGCGTGTCGGCGTCGTGCCCGTGTGAGGCAAGACATGGAATCCGTTCGTAGACATCGGGGGCGCATTGTGACGTTGCACCGCCCATCCGCCCAGACCGGAGAGCCAGGCGAACGATTCACACCCGACCGCGAAACTCGGCGACGGAAGGGTGTCGGTCAGGCGACCGATAGCTCGCGGCGACAACGCACAGCCCTCCAGGTCGCGCGCCGCACAGTCCCTTGCCCTGGAAGACAGTTCGGCGTTCATCCAGGCGACTGCTCAGGAGGGCCGTGCTCTGGCGCGGCTCGGGGACAGCAAAGGCACGTACGGGGCGCTGCGCAAGGTCGCCAGGATGGTATCCGGGCTGAGCACGCCTAATCGACCCGAACACCATTTCCGCTACGACCCAGCGAAATCGGATGCCTATCTGGCCACGACGCTGGCGTGGCTCGGTGATCCGGCGGCGGAGTCCTACGCCCGGCACGTACTCGCCGATTTGGCGGGGGCCGCATCCGCCCGCCCGCGTCGCATCGCGATGGCGAACCTTGACCTGGGTCTGGCGCTGGTCGCCGCCGACAAGCCTGATGAGGCGGCGGACGTGGCGCTGGCCGTGGTGACCTCGGGCAACCTGGTGCCCTCCCACTACTGGCGCGTATCCGAGGTGCTCTCCGGTATCGAACACCGGGATGTCGCGGACGCGGCCATGGTGCGTGAAGCGTTCCGCGACGCCTACGCCGTGTAGCAACCGCAGATTCGCACAGGTTTTCTATGCCCGAGCTGCTGCTCCATTCGCAGAGAACGGGGGTTCAGCCGACCGAGAGTTTCACCACCGGATTGGAGCCCAGGTCGGTGACGTATACGTTGCCCGCCGTATCGACCGCCACACCCTGGGGATTCTTCAGGCCGGTGAACGGCAGCGGGGTCGGCGTCGACGCGCCCGCCGCCAACCTCACCACCCATTTGCTGCCCCAGTCGACGACGTACAAGTCTCCCGCAGGGTCGACCGCCATACCCTGGGGATCTTTGAGCCCAGTGACCGGCAACGTCGTCGGCGCCGACGCGCCCGCCGCCAACCTCAGCACCCGCTCGGTACTCAATTCGGTGACGTATACGTTGCCCGCAGCGTCGACCGCCACACCCTGGGGATCTTGGAGCCCCGTGAACGGCAACGTCGTCGGCGCCGACGCGCCCGCCTCCAATTTCACCACCCGATCATTACCCCGGTCGCCGACGTACACGTCTCCCGCCTGGTCTACCGCCACCCCCTGGGGATCTTTGAGCCCGGCGAACGGCAGCGGGGTCGGCGTCGACGCGCCCGCCTCCAATTTCACCACCCGATCGTTACTCGTGTCGGAGACGTATACATTGCCCGCCGTGTCGACCGCCACGCCCTGGGGATTATTCAGGCCGGTGAACGGCAGCGGGGTCGGCGTCGACGCGCCCGCCTCCAATTTCATCACCCGATCGTTACCCATGTCGGTGACGTATACGTTGCCCGCATCGTCGACCGCCACATCGGTGAGCAGACTGACGCCGGTGAACGGCAGCGGAGTCTGCGACGAGTAGCCCGAGCCGATAATAGGTGTGGGCGAGTTGCCACTGCCGCCTGATTCTCGTTGGACACCGATGAAGACAGCTACGGCGGCCACCACCGCAACCGCGACCGCGGCGGCGAGCAGCCCGGCGGTCTTGGGCGACAATCTGATTCGCCGCGCATGGTGCGCAGCCACGCCCTCGGTGGTGTTGACCGCGGAATCGTCTACCACGGCGCAGGCCGCCGCGGCCAGCTCGTGCACGGTCTGGTAACGCTTGTCGGGGTTTTTGGCCATTCCCTTGGCGATGACCGCATCGAACTCAGGCGGTATATCGGGTGTAGTGGTGCTGGGACGCGGCGGAGGGGTGTGCAGGTGATGGGCGATCACACCCTGTACCCCCGCTGCGCTCGTAAACGGCGGCCGGCCGGTCAGGCACTCGTACAGCACGCACGTCAACGCGTATACGTCCACTCGGGCATCGGCCTTGATCTCCGAGCCGATCTCCTCCGGCGCCATGTAGGCGATGGTGCCGATGGTCTCGCCGATCGTGGTCAGCGTACGGTCGTCGGCGGCGTGGGCGATCCCGAAGTCGATCAGGGAGGCGAACTCATCGGCACCTAGCAAGATGTTGGTGGGTTTGACATCGCGGTGGACCAGCCCGGCGTCGTGGGCCGCCTGCAGCGCGCCCGCCACCTGCGCGATGATCGCCACTGCCCTCTGCGGCGACAAAGCCCCTTCTTTCGTGATCACCTTGCGCAGGTCGGTGCCCTCGATCAAGCGCATATTCAGATAGAGCCGACCGTCGATGTCGCCGAAGTCGTGGATAGGGATCACATGCGGCTCGGTCAACTGCGCTACCGCCCGGCACTCCCGCCGGAACCGCTCGCGCAGTTGCTCGTCATCGGCGAAGCGCTCGGGCAACACCTTGAGCGCCACCACCCGGTTGGTCAGCGAATCCTGCGCCCGCCACACCTGGCCCATGCCGCCCTGACCCAGCAGCGACAGAAGCCGATAGCGTCCGAACGTCTCCGCTGACCCCCGAGTGGCGTCCCCGCCACTCACTGCCGTGTCATCCATTGTGCCGTCCCATGACCACCCGACTGGCAAACGGTGTACTTGCTTGCATTCCAACCTTCGCCCGCGAGCGGGTGGCCCACACTAGTTGATTTAGCCAGGCCGACAGTCGAGCGTCGGCGCTATCGTCGGCGCGCGAATTTCCCAGCCCATGCTCATGCCGGGCAAGTACGCGGCCGGGCACTGCCCCGCCACCGGTGCGAGTGCGCGGATCGTGTCCAGAAATCCGCCAACAAACCTGTAGCAACTTCAGCGTACCTCTGAGCCATACGATCAACTTCGTGAATCCGGCCGTCCAACAGCACTCGGAGGCCTGGGCCATCTTGCATAAAAGGCCCGTCCGACAGCGAACTGATTACGATGCCCGGTGCTCGAACCACTGCACTTCCATGCCCACGCCGAGGTCTACGCTCGCGCCGCTGACCCGGCCGCGCTATGGCAACGACTCCACGACGCCGGGCTGCTGTGTCGCGGCACCCAAGTCGTCGAACTCGGTGCCGGCACCGGACTAGCAACCGGGCCGATGCTTCAGACCGGCGCCATCGTCACCGCGGTCGAGCCCGGCCCAGCCCTTGCCGTCCGCCTGCGTCGCCGCTGGCCGGAAGGTACATCGACAGCGCTGAGACCGCACCGATACCGCCAACCGCCTTCGATCTCGCATCGCAGCAGCGACGGCACGCGCGGATTTCTTTGCCTCATGTCAGCTTCTCGACGAACGCCGACCTCACAGAGGGGTAGCGGGGCCTTGTGATAGCGCGGACCTCGATAGCATCGGCATTTGTACAGATCGAGGAAACGCCGAGGGGCTTGTGTTGACTACCGACCATCTTGACCGCTGGAACGCTCACGAGGCTTCGGCGGAGGCGATGATTCCGATCATTGGCAGGCTGTATCGCGAGAAGGGGGTGACCATCCTTCTGCACAGCCGGTCGCTGGTGAACAAATCGGTGATCAGCATTCTGCGGACGCATCGGTTCGCGCGGCAGATCGAGGGTGAGGAACTGTCGATCGAGGAGACCCTGCCGTTCCTCGAAGTACTCAGCGCGTTGGATCTGGGGCCGTGCAAGATCGACCTCGGCCGGTTGGTGATGGCCTATCGCACCGACGGTCGCGGACTGTCGATTCCGGAGTTCACCGCCGCGGTGCTGGCCGACGTCACCGACGGCAACAAGGCCGAGTCACAGGGCCCGCGGGACGTGGTGCTGTACGGCTTCGGCCGGATCGGTCGTCTGGTCGCGCGGCTGCTCATCGAGAAGGTCGGATCCGGCAACGGGCTGAACCTGCGGGCCGTGGTGGTGCGCAAGGGTGGAGAGGGTGACCTGGCCAAGCGTGCGTCGCTGCTGCGGCGGGATTCGGTGCACGGGCAGTTCAATGGAACGCTCAAGGTCGACGTCGAGAACGACACGATCACCGCGAACGGCAACGTCATCAAGTTCATCTACAGCGATGATCCGACGACGATCGACTACACCGAGCTCGGGATCAACGAGGCGATCCTGATCGACAACACCGGTAAGTGGCGTGACCGTACCGGCCTGTCGCAGCACCTGCGGCCCGGCATCGCGAAGGTCGTGCTCACCGCGCCCGGTAAGGGCGACGTCCCGAATATCGTGCACGGCGTCAACCACCGCGATCTCGATCTGTCGGAACAGATCTACTCGTGCGCTTCGTGCACGACCAACGCGATCGTGCCACCGCTCAAGGCGATGGATGACGAGTACGGCATTGTCCGCGGTCACGTGGAGACTGTGCATTCGTTCACCAACGACCAGAACCTGCTGGACAACTTCCACAAGGCCGACCGGCGCGGCCGCTCCGCCCCGTTCAACCTCGTGCTCACCGAAACCGGCGCCGCATCCGCGGTCGCGAAGGCAATGCCGGACTTCAAGGCGAAGATCACCGGCAACTCGATTCGCGTTCCCACACCGGACGTTTCGGTCGCGATCCTGAACCTGCAACTCGAGCGAGAAGTCACGAAGAGCGAAGTGCTCGAGTACCTCCGTCAGGTGTCGCTGGCCGGACCGTTGAGCCGCAATCTCGACTACACCGCGGCCACCGATGTGGTTTCGAGCGATTTCATCGGATCCCGCGCCGCATCGATCGTCGATGCCAATGCCACCATCGTCGATGGCGACACCGCGATCCTGTATCTCTGGTACGACAACGAATTCGGCTACTCGTGCCAGGTGGTGCGGACGGTGCAGTACATCTCGGGCATCGAGTACCCGACGTACCCACAGCTGGGCGCCGATGATGTACCCACGCCGGTGACGGCCGACGCGCGGTAGTTCTCAGTCACACATCTGCCCGAAACCTGTTCGGCCATAGCAATTTTCCGCGACGGCCGTCCTCGGGTCCGCGTGGACCGACTCGTCGCGCTACGCGTCTGCTACCGACCGCCGATGACACGTTGCGGCGCACGGGCTTTCGCCGCAAAGCCGGGCTGTCGGTGGACGATCGTATCGTGACGACCGGGTTAGAGGGCAGTGCTGTGCGGTTCGGCGTGAAAGCGGCTGTCCCCCTGTGGCGGCGGATCAGACCGAGCGTTTCCGACTCATCGCCGGCGCGGCATGCCGACGAACTGGCCAACGACGTCCGGAAACGCGAGACCCAACTACGGGATCAATTGCGTGCGGGGCCAACGGGTTCATGTGCGGACTGATAGCACTTCTCGGCTTGCTCCCGTCCGATGGACAAGTCTTTTCCCGACCGTCCTGCTCGTTTCCTGGAGGGCATGTCGCGGCGGCCGGCTCGGCGTCTCCGGTGCCGCCTACCAATTCCGGCACGAGACGCTGCGCGAATGGGTGCAGGCCAACACGCCGACACCGTCACAGACCTGGCTGGATCGAATTTCTCTCTGGCGGCGCTCGTCAGACTGATTTCCTGGTCAGGGTTCGAACCTACCGTGACCGGATCCCGTACGGCCGTTCCAAAACACATCAAAACAATTTGATGTATTGTCGGGTAGAACGACAGGCAACCAGGAGGTCTGACCATGACGACCGCACCGACCGAACTCGCCAGTGTCCGCGTCCGCTATCTCATCGATGATGTGCGGGCCGCTGTCGACTTCTACACCACCCACCTCGGATTCACCGTCGACTTCGACGCCGCCCCCGCTTTCGCTGCCGTCAAACGCGATTCAGTGCAGTTGCTACTGTCCGGTCCCAAAAGCTCCGCGGCACGTGCGATGCCCGACGGGGAGACACCGAAGCCCGGGGGCTGGAACCGCATCCAGCTCATCGTCGACGACATCGCCGGCGAAGTCGCGCGACTGCGGGCGTCCGGTGTCACCTTCCGCAACGACATCCTCAGCGGCCCTGGCGGACAACAGGTTCTGCTGCTGGACCCGTCCGGTAACTTTGTCGAGCTGTTTCAACCGGCTCCCCGCGACGCAACGCACTGAGAGCACCGACCATGCCGGTCCACAACTACAGCACTGCCATCGGAGTACGCGGCCGCGCGCGACGGCTACGCGATCCGAGGCTGATCGGCATCGTGGTGCTCTTCGCGGCGTTTGCGGCAAGTGCTCTGCTCATACCGCAGCTGGATACCGAACAGATCCGAGAATGGTCCCGCTCCGCCGGGCCGTGGTTGCCCTTGTTGTTCTTCGCGACGCACGCACTGGCCACCATCGTCCTTCCGCGGGTTCCGTTCACCCTCAGCGCCGGACTCCTGTTCGGCCCCGTTGTCGGCATCGCTATCGCGATCTCCGCCACCACGGTCAGCGCGGCACTGGCATTCCTGCTCGCGCGTGCCATCGGTCGCGACGCGATCGTCGCACGGCTGACCCACCCGGCGGTCGCGGCGGTCGACCGCCGCCTCGCCCGTCGCGGCTGGCTCGCCGTTGGGTCATTGCGACTGATCAGCCCGGTCCCCTTCTGGCTCATCAACTTTTGCGCCGGCATCTCCTCGATCCGGCTGACGCCCTATCTGATCGCCACCGCCATCGGCGCTCTTCCCGGCACGATCGCCCTCGTCGCTCTCGGCGACGCGCTCACCGGGCGCGCCGATCCAGCGCTGATCGCCGTCTCCGCAGTCTGTATCGCGATCGGAGTGGCCGGCCTGCTGATCGACACACGTCTCGGCATCGAGGAACCGGATACGGGAGAACCGGTCGGATCACATTCCCCGGCTTGACCGCATGGGAGTGCGACAGCTCCGCTACTCCTCGTGGTCGCCCCGGATGACCGCTGTCATCGGCGGGCCTGCTGCTGGATTGCGCGGTCGGCAAGGACCGACAGAACGAAGCGCACGCGGGTGTCGATCTCGGCGGCGGTGGCTCGGAAGACTTCGTAGGAATCCTCGCCGACGGCACCGGATGCCGCGGGATCGGGGATGCTCCAATGACTCGTCCACGTGTTGTCGCCGAACTCGGGGCAGACTTCACGAGCCTTGTCGCACAACGTGATTACCACATCGAAGCACCGGCCTGCGAGCGTTTCCAGGTGCCGGGGCTGCTGGCCGGCGATATCGATCCCGTACTCGTCGCGCAGCACACGCACGGTGTCGGGGTGCATCTCCGGCTTGGGGTGGCTGCCGGCGCTGGTCACATCGATTCGGCCGCCGGTGTGGTTGCGCAGCAGGGCCTCGGCGATCGTGGAGCGGGCGCTGTTGCCCGTGCACACGAACAGCACCGCCATCGGTACGGCCGAGTTGAAACCGGGGGGTGCGGGTGTCATCCGCAGGGCGGGATGCAGTCCGGGGCCGGTACCGACCAGCAGGTCGGCGCAATGGTCCAGATCGAGGTGGTAGTAGCTGTCGCGGCCGTCGAAGCTGCTGCGTGTGGCGGTAACCAGCCCGCCGTCGCGGAGCAACCGCAGATGGTAGGAGACCAGATTCTGCGACTCGCCCACCAGACTCACCAGCTCACGGACCCGGTAATCGCCGGCGGCCAGTTCGGTCAGTAGCCGCCACCGCACCGGGTGCGCGGCCAGCTGCACGAAAGCCGGGGCGGTTCGGCTCGACGATCTCACGACTCCAGGATACAGCGGATACACCAAACTGATTTGATCGAACTCCACGTGAGCGATCACAACGTACGAAACCGGCGACTGCTTGACACGGAGCAAATGTTCGCGCTAACAATGTTTGCGTTAACATTGTTAGGAGCGTCACAGTGGCGGACGAGTATGTGGTCGGTGTCGACTTCGGGACGTTGTCCGGGCGGGCACTTGTTGTCAGGGTGCGGGATGGGGTCGAGTTCGGTAGCGCGGTAAGCGAATACCGGCATGGGGTCATCGATCGCATCCTGCCCGTGACGGGCGTTGAGCTTCCGCCGGATTGGGCGTTGCAGGATCCCGAGGATTACCTCGATGTTTTGCGGACGGCGGTGCCGGAGGCGCTGGCCGACTCGAGGGTCGACCCGGCCGATGTCGTTGGGATCGCTACGGATTTCACGGCGTGCACGGTGCTGCCCACGCTTGCTGACGGGACGCCGTTGTGTCGGGTGCCGGAGTTCGCTGGGCGCCCGCATGCATATGCGAAGTTGTGGAAACACCATGCGGCACAAGCGCAGGCGGATCGGATCAACACCCTCGCCCACGAACGGGCCGAGCCGTGGATCAACCGCTATGGGGGCAAGATCTCGGCGGAATGGGAGTTCGCCAAGGCGCTGCAGATGTTGGAAGAGGATCCGCAGATCTATGCCCGGACCGAGCGTTTCATCGAGGCGGCGGACTGGATTATCTGGCAGCTGTGCGGTCTGGAGACGCGAAACGTCTGCACGGCTGGTTACAAGGGAATTCACCAGGACGGAAGTTGGCCGAGCCGCGACTATCTCGCCGCGCTGAATCCGGACTTCGCCGACTTCGCCGTCGGCAAGCTGGTCCACCCGCTGTCCCCGCTCGGAGGCCGTGCCGGCGGCCTGACCCAGCGGGCAGCGGGATGGACGGGGCTGCGGCCTGGGATCGCGGTCGCGGTGGGCAATGTCGACGCGCATGTCACCGCGCCCGCCGCGCAGGCTGTCGACAATGGGCAGTTGCTCGCGGTGATGGGCACCTCCACCTGCCATGTCATGAACAGTGATCACCTCGCCGAGGCGCCTGGGATGTGCGGGGTGGTGGATGGCGGAATCATCAGTGGCAGTTGGGGATACGAGGCGGGGCAGAGCGGGGTCGGCGATATCTTCGCTTGGTTCGTCGACTCGTCGCTGCCGGAGCGCTATCACGCCGAGGCCGCCGCGCGTGGCATGGATGCGCACGCCTATCTGAGTGAGTTGGCGCAGCGACAGCGGGTCGGTGAGCACGGCCTGGTCGCGCTGGACTGGCACAGCGGAAACCGCTCGGTGCTCGTCGACCACGATCTGTCCGGGATCCTCGTCGGCCTCACCCTTGCGACGAAACCCGAGGACATCTATCGCGCATTGCTGGAGGCCACCGCCTTCGGTACCCGCACCATCATCGAAACCTTCGATGCCGCAGGCGTTCCCGTTCGCGAACTGGTGATTGCCGGTGGCCTGCTGAAGAACTCGTTGCTGATGCAGATCTATGCCGATGTGACGCGGTTACCGCTGTCGATCATCGGCTCGGATCAGGGCCCGGCGCTCGGCTCGGCCATCCATGCCGCTGTCGCCGCCGGGGCCTACCCGGATGTCCGCGCCGCCGCCAAGGCGATGGGCCGGGTGCATCGCAACGCCTACCTCCCCGATCCCGACCGCGCCGCCGCCTACGAGGCCATCTACGCCGAATACCAAGCCCTGCACGACCATTTCGGCCGCGGCGGCACCGAAGTGTTGCACCGGCTGCGGCGCATCCGTAACGACGCACGAAGGGAAGTCGCCACCGCATGAACGAGCGCAGCGAGCGAACAGTAGGCACGGCCGAGCGAACCGCCATCACCGGCCTGCGTGAGCAGCTGGTCGATCTGCATCGAGAACTGCTGCGCTGGGGGCTGGTGGTGTGGACCTCGGGCAATGTCTCCGCCCGGGTACCCGGCGAGCAGCTGCTGGTCATCAAGCCGAGCGGCGTGTCCTACGACGAGCTCACCCCGAACTCGATGGTGGTCTGCGATTTCGACGGCAACCTGGTCGAAGGCGATCTGTCACCGTCCAGCGATACCGCCGCGCACGCCTATATCTACCGGGCGATGCCCGAGGTGGGCGGTGTGGTGCATACCCATTCGACCTACGCGAGCGCGTGGGCCGCACGCGCGGAACCGATTCCGTGCGCGCTGACCGCCATGGCCGATGAGTTCGGCGGCGAAATTCCGGTCGGCCCCTTCGCGCTCATCGGTAACGACGATATCGGCCGGGGTGTGGTCGCGACGCTGTCGGGCCACCGCTCCCCCGCCGTCCTGATGTGCAATCACGGCGTCTTCGCGGTCGGGCGCGACGCCCGCGCCGCGGTCAAGGCGGCCGTCATGTGCGAGGACGTGGCTCGCACCGTGCATATCGCGCGCCAACTCGGCGAACCGGTCCCCATCGCGCAGGCCGATGTGGACAGCCTGCACGACCGCTACCAGAACGTATACGGCCAGCACTGAATTCCGGCCGCCGACAAAGGAGTACGTCCTCGATGAACCCGAAACCACGCATCGGCCTACTCGGCATCATGCAGGCCCTCTACGACGACATGATCCCGGGCATCGCCGAGCGCCAGGACCGCTACGCCCACGATATCGCCGAACAACTCGCCGATCTCGCCGACTGGACCGTCGGACGCCCTGTCAAGGACCGGCGTGACGCCGAGGCGGTCATGCGCGAATTCGTCAATGCCGATCTCGACGGCGTCATGGTGGTGATGCTCACCTACGGCCCGGCGATGCGGGTGGCCCGGTTGTTCAACGAAAACCGACTTCCGGTGCTGCTGGCGAACATTCAGCCCGAACCGGCCGTCACCCCAGCCTGGGATATGGCGGATATGACCTACAACCAGGGCATTCACGGCGCTCAGGACACTGCGAATGCAATGGTCCGCGCCGACCGTCCGTTCACCGTCGTGACCGATGATTGGCGCACACCGGAATTCGCTGTGCGCGTTGATCGTTGGGCGCGGGCCGCGCGCGCGGTCACCGCCTGGCGGTCGCTGAAGGTCGGCGTATTCGGCTATGCCATGAACGATATGGGCGATATTCGCGTCGACGAGAACGCGCTGTTGCGGGCGCTCGGGCCGGAGATCAGCTTCGTCGCACCCGGCGACCTCTACCGCGGCTGCCAGGCGGTGACCGATGACGATGTAGCGGCGCTGATGGCTTGGGAGGACCGGGAATTCGTGATAGATCCCGCACTGACCGGTGCGGAACGCGAAGACCACGCCCGGATGCAGATCGCTATCGAACGCATTCTCACCGACCGCGGCTACGGTGCGTACTCGACACATTTCGACGCGATCGGCGAGGACGGCCGGTTCCAGCGGCTGCCGCTGGCCGCGGCATCGAGTCTGATGGCCAAGGGGTACGGCTATGGCGCCGAAGGCGATGCGATGGCAGCCGCCATGGTCTACGCGGGACATCAGCTGATCGGCGACGGCCATTTCACCGAGATGTATGCGATGGACTTCCCGTCCGACTCGATCCTGATGAGCCATATGGGCGAGGGGAATTGGCGGATCGCGCGCACCGATGAGCCGGTCCGGCTGATCCGGCGCGAGCTCGGCATCGGCAATCTCGACGAGCCGCCGACCTTCCTGTTCCGCTACCGGCCCGGGCCCGCGACGCTGGCCTGTCTGGTTTCGCTCGGCGGCGAAAAGTTCCGGCTGGTGGTAGCCGAGGGCACCGTGCTCGACAGCCAGGAACTGCCCGCACTGGAGATGCCCTACGGCCAGTTCCGCCCCGCGAGCGGCGTTCGGGCCTGCATGGACGGCTGGCTCACCGCGGGCGGGCCGCATCACCAGGTCATGAATATCGGCCACCACGCCGCCGACTGGCAGGTCTTCTGTCAGCTCGCCGGCATCGAGTTCGTCCAGGTCTAGTCAAGGAGTTGTGCCCATGCCCACTATCAACCGACGCGGACTCTTCGCCGGCGCCGCCGGTGTCGCCGCGCTGTTGGCCGCTGCTGCGTGCTCCGTTGAGGACAGCGGGAATTCATCTGCGACCGGCGGCATGATCGGCATCGCCATGCCGACGAAATCCTCCGAACGCTGGGTCGCCGACGGCAACAATATCGTCAAGCAGTTCAAGGACCTCGGTTACGACACCGATCTGCAGTACGCCGAGGACGTCATCGAAACGCAGGTTTCGCAAATCGAGAATATGATCACCCGGGGCGTCAAGGCACTGGTGATCGCGGCGATCGACAATAAATCGCTCACCGGCGTACTGCAGCAGGCCAAGACGAACAAGATCGCGGTGATCGCCTACGACCGACTCATCCGCGACACCGCGAATGTCGACTATTACGCCACCTTCGACAACTTCAAAGTCGGTGTGCTGGAGGCGAATTACATCGTGGACCGGCTCGGACTGCGGGATGGCAAAGGCCCGTTCTCGATCGAACTGTTCGCCGGTTCCCCCGACGACAACAACACCTACTACTTCTTCAACGGCGCCATGTCGGTGATCCGGCCCTATCTCGACTCCGGCAAACTGGTGGTCCGCTCCGGGCAGACCGCCATCGATCAGGTGACCACGCTGCGCTGGGACGGCGCCACCGCCCAGTCCCGGATGGAGAACCTGCTCAGCGCCAACTACTCCACCACGAATATCGATGCGGTGCTGTCCCCCTACGACGGCCTCAGTATCGGCATCGTCTCGGCCCTCAAGGCGGTCGGGTACGGCAGGGGCGATAAGAAGATGCCGGTCGTCACCGGTCAGGATGCCGAGAAGGCGTCGGTGAAGTCGATCATCGCGGGCGAGCAGACCATGACCGTTTTCAAAGACACCCGCGACCTCGCCAAACGCGCAGTGCAGATGGTCAATGCGATCTTGACCAGTGGCACCCCGGAAACCAACGACACCACCTCCTACGACAACGGCGCCAAGAAGGTGCCGTCGTATCTGCTGCAGCCGGTCTCGGTCGATAAGGACAACTACCGGAAGGTGCTGATCGACTCCGGCTACTACTCCGAGCGCGACTTCGCCTGACGACCGGAAGGCCCCGCATGGCCGAGTCAGGGCCCGGAGGAGGCAGCCTGCGTAACCACGGAGGGCCCCTCGGGTATGCACAGAAGGACACAGCATGACCAAGCACATTCTCGAAATGCGCGGAATCACCATGGAATTCCCGGGTGTGAAGGCGCTGGACGCGGTGGATTTCGCGGTGGCCGACGGCGAAATCCACGCGCTGGTCGGCGAGAACGGCGCGGGCAAATCCACGCTCATGAAGGTGGTCAGCGGCGTCTACCCGCACGGCTCCTACAGCGGACAGATCCGCATGGACGGTACCGATGTGGCGTTCAAGGATATTCGCGGTAGCGAGGCGGCGGGTATCGCGATCATCCACCAGGAATTGGCGCTGGTGCCGCAGCTTTCGATCGCGGAGAACATCTTTCTCGGCAATGAACGGCTGCGCGGCTGGACCCTCGACTGGCAGGAGACCAATCGGCAGGCGATGCTGCTGATGCGGCAGGTCGGTCTCGTCGAGGATCCCGAAACCCTGGTCGCCGCTCTCGGTGTCGGGAAACAGCAGCTCGTCGAAATCGCCAAGGCGCTGTCCAAACAGGTGCGATTGCTGATTCTCGATGAACCGACCGCCGCGCTCAATGAGACCGACAGTGCGAGCCTGCTCGCGCTGCTACGGCAACTGCGCGAGCAGGGCATCACCTCGATCCTGATCTCGCACAAGCTCAATGAGGTTTTGGCTGTCGCGGATTCGATCACGGTGCTGCGCGACGGCCGGACCATCGAGACCCTCGATGCAAAGGCCACAGAAGTCACCGAGGATCGCATTATCAAGGGGATGGTCGGGCGCGATCTCGACCATCGGTTTCCGCCGCGGGAGGATCCGCGGATCGGCGAGGTGTTCTTCGAGATCGCCGATTGGAATGTCGACCACCCGACCATTGCCGATCGCCGGATCGTGCGGGATGCGGCGCTGAATGTGCGGCGCGGTGAGATCGTCGGTATCGCCGGGTTGATGGGTGCCGGGCGCACTGAGTTGGCGATGAGTGTTTTCGGCCGGTCCTACGGTCGCAATATTCGCGGCACGATTCGCAAAGATGGTGCGGTACTGAAGGTTTCGTCGGTGCATGACGCCATCGGCGCGGGTATCGCCTATGTCTCGGAGGACCGTAAGCAATACGGATTGATCCTCGATGAGGACATCCGGCGCAATATGACCCTCGCCAATCTCCCCGCGGTATCTCGGCACGCTGTCATCGACACCCACCGCGAAATCGTCGAAGCCGAGCGCTTGCGCACCCGACTGACGGTGAAGACGCCGACGGTATTCCAGAAGGTGGGCAACCTCTCCGGCGGGAACCAGCAAAAGGTCGTGCTCGGCAAATGGATATTCACCGAACCTGATCTGCTGATCCTCGACGAGCCCACCCGCGGTATCGACGTCGGCGCCAAATACGAGATCTATCTGATCGTTCAGCAGCTCGCCGCCGCCGGAAAAGGCGTGCTGATCATCTCCTCGGAACTGCCGGAACTACTCGGCCTGTGTGACCGCGTCTACGCGATGAGCCAGGGCCGCATCACCGGTGAATTACCGAAACACGAAGCCACACAGGAGGCTGTCATGAAACTGATGACACGCGGAACCGCCACAGCCGAGGCGGTACCCGAATGACGTTGTTGGACAAGCTCGAAGACGACGACTCCACCGAGGTCATCGCGAAGGCCGTCGAGCAGAAACAGGTCGGCGCGCTCGCGGCCCTTCGCCGCACCCTGCGCGGCAATGTGCGCCAATACGGCATGATCGTGGCGCTCGTGGTGATCACGCTGCTGTTCCAAATCCTCACCACGGCGAAACTTTCCGACGGCGTCAGCCTATTGACGCCGCTCAATGTCACGAATGTCATCCTGCAGAACGGCTACATCCTGGTGCTCGCCATCGGGATGATGCTGGTGATCATCAACGGGCACATCGACCTATCGGTTGGATCACTGTGCGCGCTGGTCGGCGCGGTTACCGGTATCGCCATCGTGCAGTGGCACTGGCCGTGGCCGCTGGTCGTGCTGGCGGCCGTGGTGATGGGCGCGGCCATCGGTGCGTGGCAAGGGTATTGGATCGCTTACGTCAAGATTCCGGCATTCATCGTCACGCTCGGCGGCATGCTGCTGTTCCGTGGTCTGGCGCAGCTGGTGCTCGAGGGCCAGTCGATCGGACCGTTCCCGCAGGGCTTCGTGAATATCGCGGCCGGTTACCTCCCGAATTGGCTGCCGCTGCATGCCGTTCAATTCGCGGGGTTCAACGGGATCGCTATCCGGCTGCGTGTCGGTGAGCTGAATGGATTGACATTGCTCATCGGCGTGCTCGCGGTGGCCGCCCTGGTGTGGTCGCAATGGCGGGTGCGACAACGCCGTCGTTCCTACGGTCTGCCTGCCGGACCGCGCTCGCTGTTCATCGCGAAGTCGGCGGCGCTCGGCGCGGTCATTCTGGCATTCAGCTTCGTATTGGCGTCCTACAACGGGATTCCGATTATCGGCGTTATCTTGATCGTGTTGATCGTGCTGTATTCGTTCGTGATGAACCGCTCGGTGATCGGGCGTCGGATCTACGCCGTCGGCGGCAATGAGAAAGCCGCACAGCTGTCCGGGGTGAATACCAAGGCCAATACATTCTGGGTTTTCGTGAATATGGGTGTGCTCGCGGCGCTTGCGGGTGTCATCTTCGCGGCCCGGCTCGGCGCGGCGACGCCGAAGGCTGGACAGAACTTCGAACTCGATGCTATTGCCGCGGCATTCGTCGGTGGCGCGTCGGCCAGCGGCGGTATCGGCACGGTCGTCGGCGCGATCGTCGGGGCGCTGGTGATGGGTGTGATGAACAACGGCATGTCGATGCTCGGCGTCGGCAGCGACTGGCAGTTGGTCATCAAGGGCCTGGTTCTGCTGGCCGCGGTGGCATTCGACGTCTACAACAAGAAACGCGCGGCGGCCTGAGCCCGCATCACCGCTGGGCCGGTGCCGCCGTACTGTCGCGCGTGACCAGCGTCGGCAGCACCGACGGCGACGCCGGTTCGGCGGTGGCACCGTCGAATTCCAACAGCCGCAACAACATCTGCATACTGCGGCGGCCCACCTCGTCGAAGTCCTGCCGGATGGTCGTCAACGGCGGCGAGAGGTAGGCGGCCTCCGGAATATCGTCGAAACCGACCACCGAGATGTCGGCGGGTACCCGGATGCCGCGTTCGGTGAAGGCGCGCAGCATGCCGAGCGCCATCTGGTCGTTGGCCGCGAATACCGCGGTCACATCGGGTTGCGCGGCGAGCAGTAGGCCCGCTTCATAGCCGGAGTGGGCACTCCAATCACCGCCGATCAACGGGGGAATCGGTGCGCCCGCGGCCTCCAGCGTGCTACGCCAGCCTTCGGTTCGGTCGCGTGCCTCCAGCCAGTCGCTGGGACCGGCGACCTGCCATACCGTGCGGTGCCCCAGATCGAGCAGGTGTTGCACGGCCAGCCTGGCACCCTCGACCTGATCCACCGAAACCGACGGCAAGCCGCTGTCCTGGCCGGCCTCGACCGCGACGGCCAGCAGGCGTTCGGGCAGATTGTGCAGTGCCGCCGCGGCGGCCATCTGCGGGGCGATGACGATGATCCCGTCGACGCCCTGATCGGCCAGACTGTTCGCGGCCGCCAATACACTGGAGCGGTCCACTGTCTCCAAGGCGAAGATGCTGACACCGTAACCCGCTGTGCGAGCGGCGCGTTCGATGCCGAGTAGGGTGCACGCCGGTCCGTACAGAATGGTGTCGAAACTGACCACGCCGAGCATATTCGAGCGCCTGCTGACCAGCCCCCTTGCCATGGCATTGGGGCGGTAGCCGAGTTGTTCGACGGCGCGCAGCACCCGCTCACGGGTCTCCGGACGCACATTCGCGCTGCCGTTGAGCACCCGCGAGACGGTCTGATGGGACACTCCGGCGAGTTTCGCGACATCGGTCATCACCGCCGGGCGCGCAGCCGTCGGCCGAACCGCCGTTGAGGTATCCCCGGCGGCAAATCCGTCCCTGTCCCTCACATCCACCTTCCAAGCGTCGCGCCGAATATGTTGTCCCGGTTCCCCCAGGTTAACGCTCACACCGCCGATGACCGCAGCATGACGCGAACTGCCGTGCCAACCACGGCAACCGATATCCGGTAGTCGCCACCAGATTACGGACGCCAGAGCTCTTGACTAGAAGAATGTGAGCGCTAACACTATCAGGACTACCGCACCTCGGTGCAACACGTTTCACAATGCAAGGGAGAGCCTGATCGTGTTGAAGAGGCTTCTGATCACCACCAGCGCACTTATTATCACCGCAGCAACGGCCGTCGGCTGCGGCAGCTCGGGAGGCGACCAAACCGTACTCGGGTTCTCCCAGGTAGGCGCCGAAAGCGGTTGGCGCACCGCGAATACGAAATCCATCCAGGACGCCGCGGCCGCGGCTGGCATCCAGCTGAAATTCGCCGACGCCCAACAGAAACAGGAAAACCAGATCAAGGCGATCCGCACCTTCATCCAGCAGCGTGTGGACGTCATCGCCTTCTCCCCGGTCGTCGCATCCGGATGGGACACCGTCCTGAAGGAGGCCAAGGACGCCAAGATTCCGGTGATCCTCACCGACCGCGCGGTCGACTCGGCCGATACCTCGCTGTATGTGACCTTCCTCGGCTCGGATTTCGTCGAAGAGGGCCGCAGGGCGGCGAATTGGCTCGTCGACGCGACCAAGAATTCGACTGACACCGTGAATATCGCGGAGTTGCAGGGCACCACCGGATCCGCGCCCGCGACCGATCGGAAGAAGGGTTTCCAGGAGGTTATCGGCGCCGACCCGAAGTTCAAGATCATCGCATCGCAGACCGCGGAATTCACCCGCGCCAAGGGCAAAGAGGTCATGCAGGCATTCCTGGCCGCGCACCGGGATATCAACGTGCTGTACGCGCACAACGACGATATGGCGCTCGGCGCGATCCAGGCGATCGAGGAGGCCGGGTTGAAGCCGGGTAAGGACATCAAGATCATCTCGATCGACGGGACCCGAGATGCCTTCCAGGCCATGGCCGACGGCAAGATCAACGTGGTCGTCGAATGCAATCCGCTGCTCGGCCCGAAGCTGATGGAGATCACCAAGGAGGTCGTGGCGGGTCACCCGACGCCCAAACGGATCGTCACCGACGAAGGCGTCTACACGCAGGACCAGGCCGCCGCCGCGCTGCCCACCCGGACATACTGAGCCGGAGCGAGTGCATGTCGGAACCCACTGTCACACCGACACTTCGGATGTCGGGCATCGTCAAGCGTTTCGCCGGGGTCACCGCATTGTCCGAGGTGAACCTGCGGCTGTTCCCCGGTGAAATACACGCGCTGGTCGGTGAGAACGGTGCGGGCAAATCCACCCTCATCAAGGTGCTTACCGGAATTCACGACGCCGATGCCGGAACCATCGAACTCGACGGTCGCCCAGTGCGTTTCACCGGCCCGCAGCAGGCGCTGCGGGCCGGAGTGAGCACCGTCTATCAAGAGGTGAATCTGTGCCCGAATCTGTCGGTCGCGGAGAACATCTACATCGGACGGGAACCGCGACGGGCCGGTCTCATCCGATTCGCCCCGATGCGTCGCGATGCCGCCCGGCTGCTGGACAGACTGCATCTGAACATCGATGTGGCTGCCCCGCTCGGCTCGTATTCGCTTGCGGTGCAACAGCTGATCGCCATCGCGCGGGCCGTCGACCTGGACGCCAAGGTTCTCATCCTGGACGAGCCGACATCATCGCTCGACACCGGTGAGGTCGAGCAGCTGTTCGCGGTGATGCGCCGACTCGCCGCCGAAGGCGTGGCGATCGGATTCGTCACCCACTTCCTCGATCAGATCTTCGAGATCTGCGACCGGGCCACGGTACTGCGCAACGGCACCCTGGTGGGCGAATATCCGGTAGCACAACTGAGCCAAAAAGATCTCATCGCGCACATGCTCGGCACGGCGTTGCGCACGCTCGACGAGATCGAGCACGAGAAGCCGGATCCCGCGGTGGTGGCGCGCCACGATCCGCTGCTGCAGGCCTCGGGGATCGGCGGACGACGCAATTCCGTCGCGCCGTTCGATCTCACTGTCCGCGATGGCGAGGTGGTCGGGTTGGCCGGGTTGCTCGGCTCCGGCCGCACCGAGGTGGCGCGACTACTGTTCGGCGCCGACCGTGCGTCCACCGGGAATCTCCGCGTTGCGGGCACACCGACGGCGTTGCGCTCGCCGCGCACCGCGATCGACCATCGGATCGCCTTCTGCCCGGAAGATCGTAAATCCCAGGGCCTGATCCTGGACCTGTCGGTGCGCGACAACATCGTGCTCGCGGTCCAGGCGGCGCGCGGCTGGGCCCGGCCGCTGTCGGCGCGCAAGCGCGACGAACTCGTCGCCGGATACATCACGTCACTGCGGATCGTCCCCGCCGATCCGGATACGCCGGTGAAATTCCTCAGCGGCGGCAACCAGCAGAAGGTGCTGCTGGCCCGTTGGCTGGCCACCCAGCCGAAACTGCTGATCCTCGACGAGCCGACCCGCGGTATCGATATCGGTGCCAAGGCGGAGATCCAGCGGCTGGTCATCTCGCTGTCCGAGGAGGGCATGTCGGTGCTGTTCATCTCCGCCGAACTCGAGGAAGTGCTGCGACTCAGTCACAAGGTGGCGATCCTGCGCGATCGGCGGCTGGTCGCCGAACTGGTCAACGATGCCACCCTGACCATGGACCGACTCACCGAAACCATTGCGAGCGGGGCCATTTCATGACGGTCTTCCGAAACCATCTGTTCTGGCCAGCGGCTGCGCTCATCGCACTGCTGATCGTCAACGTCGCGTTCACGCCCGGATTCCTCTCGATCCGCATCCAGGACGGGCACCTCTACGGCAGCCTGATCGATATCCTGCGCTACGGGGCGCCACTGGTGCTGATCTCGCTCGGCATGACGCTGGTCATCGCGACGCGCGGCATCGACCTGTCGGTCGGCACGGTCGTGGCGATCGCGGGTGCGCTGGCCTGTCTGCACATCAGCAATATGCCGGACCAGGCGGATGCCGTTGGCGTTGCCGTCGCCGTGCTGATCGCGCTCGGCGTGGCGGTCGTGCTGGGACTGTGGAACGGAGTGTTGGTGGCGCGCTTCGGGATTCAGCCGATCGTGGCGACATTGATCCTGATGGTCGCCGGACGTGGTGTCGCACAGCTGATTACGTCGGGCCAGATCATCACGATCAACAGTCCGCCGTACAAGGTGATCGGCGGCGGCTATCTGCTCGGCCTGCCGGTGCCCGTCCTGGTCGCGGCCGCGGTGTTCACCGGCCTCGCGGTTTTGTTGCGGCGCAGTGCGCTCGGGCTGCTGCTGGAATCGGTGGGCGGCAATGCCGAGGCGGCGCGTCTGGTCGGCATCCGGGCCGGCGGTCTGATCGTCGCCGTATACGCGGTCTGCGCGTGCTGTGCGGCGATCGCGGGACTGATGATCAGTTCGAATGTCTCTGCGGCCGATGGCAATAACGCCGGTTTGTGGATCGAACTCGATGCGATTCTCGCGGTCGTCATCGGTGGTACCGCATTGACCGGTGGGCGATTTCAGCTCGGCGGCACCGTTCTCGGGGCGCTGGTGATCCAGACGCTCACCACCACGATCTACACCGTCGGGGTGCCACCGGAGACGACGCTGGTTTCCAAAGCGGTCGTGGTGATCGCGGTATGCCTTGTTCAGTCACCGGCGTTCCGCGCCAAGGTATTTCGCCGTCGCCGCCAACCTGTCGGCACCCCATCGACACCAACGGAGGCGACAGTATGAACGCGCTGACCGCGACCGCGGCCAAGGCCCCTGTACTGCGCCGAGCAACGATTCGCGGACACCGCAGCCGGTACATCCCGGTACTGGCCACCGCGGCATTGTTCGCCGTCATCTACGGCGTCGGGGTGATCCGTTATCCGGCATTCGGCTACCCGCAGGTTTTCGTGAACCTGTTCATAGACAACGCCTTTCTGCTCGTCCTCGCCGTCGGAACGACCTTCGTGATCCTCACCGGCGGCATCGACCTGTCCGTCGGTGCGGTGCTGGCGCTGTCCACGGTGGTCTCGGCGTGGCTGGTGACCGTGCACGGGTGGCCGCCGCTGCTGGTCATGCCGCTCATGCTGGTCGGCGGCACACTCTTCGGCGCCGCGATGGGCGCGGTGATCCACTACTTCGAGATTCAGCCGTTCATCGTCACGCTGGCCGGTATGTTCCTCGCGCGCGGGCTGGCGTATGTGATCAGCACGGATTCGATCACGATCACCGACCCCGTGTATACGGATCTGGCGCAGCGTCGATTCCGGCTCGGCGGGGACGTATTCCTGACGGTGGGCATGATCGTCGCGCTGGTGATCGTCGCCGCGGCCTTCGTCGTCCTGCACTACACCCGACTGGGTCGCACCGCGTACGCGATCGGCGGCAACGAACAGTCGGCGCTCATGATGGGGCTACCGGTGGCCAGGACCAAGGTCGCCGTATACGCGATCAGCGGCTTCTGCTCGGCACTCGCGGGCATCCTGTTCACGCTCTACACCCTGTCCGGCTGGAGCCTGCACGCCGTAGGGATGGAACTCGACGCCATCGCCGCGGTCGTCATCGGCGGCACCCTGCTCACCGGCGGCTCCGGATTCGTCCTCGGCTCGGTACTCGGCGTCCTGACTCTCGGCGTAATCCAGACGATCATCAGCTTCGAAGGCACCCTGAGTTCCTGGTGGACCAAGATCTTCATCGGCGTCCTGCTTCTCGCCTTCATCCTGCTGCAACGCACCATCGGAACGCGCGACGGATAGGTACTCGCGACATGACTCCACAGCGGTGCCGAGGTTTCGTGCAGGTCGTGTCGAACCACCGCTCACTGCAGGCCGCCGTCGACGTCGATCACCTGTCCAGTGATCCATCCGGCATCGTCGGAGGCGAGGAAGGCGATTACCTTGGCGATATCACGGGGCCGGCCGATGCGGCCGAGGGCGGTCGCCGCGATCAGCGCCGCACGTTCCGGCGTAGTAAGGATGTCGGCCAACATCGCGGTGTCGACGATGCCTGGGGCGACGGCGTTCACGGTTATACCGCGCGGGCCGAATTCAGCGGCCTGGCAGCGGGTCGCTGCTTCGACAGCCGCCTTGCTGGCGGCGTATGCGGTGCTGGTCGCCGCGATGCGGCGGGCCAGTCCGGAGGAGACGTAGACGATTCGACCGCCGTCGCTCAATTGCTCGGCCGCGGCCACGGTGGTGAGGATGCCGCCCTCGACATTGGTTTCGAAATGCTCGGCGAGATGGTCGGCGTCGATGTCCTCGGTCAGCCCGCGTCGATAGACTCCCGCGTTGTTCACCAGGATGTCCAGTCGGCCGGTGTGCCGTGCCGCCGTATCGATCAGCTGTCGGCGCTGGTCGGCATCCCGTAGGTCGGCCTGTACGAGGTAGGCGGATCCACCGCTGGATTCGATGGCGGCGGTGACGGTTTCGGCTTCATCCCGATATTTTTCGGACTGATAATTCACGATGACGATGGCACCGCGTCCGGCCAATTCCACCGCGGTGGCCGCCCCGATGCCGCGGGACGCCCCGGTAACGATGGCGACTTTCTGCTCGAGCCTCATTGACCGGCCTCCGGGGGGACATTGCGATTGAAGCGGAACATGTTGGCGGGATCGTAGATTCGCTTCAGCGACCGCAATCGCGGATATGCGTCACCGTACGCACCAGGAATGCGATGGTCCTCATCGTCGTCGAGGTAGTTGACATAGGCGCCGGGCGCCGCGTGTGGTGCGACGGCGGCACCGAACGCCCGGGTCCACGCCACCTGCGCGAGATCGTCCTGTGCGGTATCCCAGCCGTTGACGACGAGAAACGAATAACGAGCGGTACGTCCGCCGAATGCGGTGTCGCGCTCGGGTACTCGCCCCACGGCACCGCCCAGGTGTTCCAGGAAGATCTGGGTAAACGGGGCGCTGAGCGTGCGGCACTGCTCGACGATCACGTCGATGACCTGGTCGCTCAGCTCGGACAGATAGTGTCCGCGCAGGTGGTAGCTAGCGCCGGGTGGTGTGCTGCTGTCATGAACCACCTGCAACTCCGCGGTCCCCATCTCCCGCACGGAGTCGTGCTGTGGGATTCCGAGCGGCGCGAGCGGCACCAGGATGTTTGCCATGGCGTCCGCGGCTCCACTGTGGCACAACCCGATTCCGACGCTGTGGCTGCCGTCCGGGTTACCGGAGTAGTAGAAGTGGGTGACCAGTTCGTCACCGGCGCGGGCGGTGATCTCGCGATAGGCCTGCAGGACGGCGCGGGCCTTCGTGGCCGGGTAGAGCATGACACCGGCCACTACTCGGTCGACCGGATGCAGCCGCAACGTCAGCGCGGTCACCACGCCGAAATTCGATCCGGCTCCGCGCACCGCCCAGAATAGATCGGGCTCGGTGTCGGTGTCGACGGTGCGCAGTCGTCCGTCGGCGGTCACCATCTGCACGGCCTGGACGTTGTCGCACGCTGTCCCGTAGCGGCGCATCAACCAGCCGAGACCGCCGTGCAGGGCGAATCCGGCGACGCCGACGGTCGCGACCGAGGCGCCGGTGGTGGCAAGCCCATAGCGGGCCGCGGCGGAGACAAGACTGCCCCAACGCACTCCGGCCCCGACCCGGGCGAGGCGGCGGTCCGGGTCGATGCTGATGCCCGACATCGCCCCGGTGGATGCGACGAGCGCATTGTCGGGCATCGACCGGGCCGCCACATCGTGACCGGCGCCCACGACCGCGAGCGGGATACCGGCACCGGCGGCGAAGTCGACGACGCAGCGGACATCGGTGGCGTCGGCGCAGTCGGCGATGAGGGCGGGATACCGACTCAGCCCCTTCCATATCCGTCGCCTGTCGTTGTAGGCCGGGTGGGTCGGATCGACGATGCGCCCCCGGAAGAATGCGGTCAGTTCGGCCGCACGGACGGTCATGAGGCCTCCATAGGTGCGGGAGAGCGGTGGTGGACTACTGCCGCCCAGTTGTCGTGTTCGCAATGCCACAGCGTCGAGCAGTACAGCGTGCGGTGCCGATAGGTGATCAGCTGTGCGCTGTCGCTCAGTGGCAAAACCGTTGCCTCGGTCACGCTGGCTGGTGCGCCGGCTGTGGATTGGTCACCCGGCCAGGTGTCCAGGGTGTGGCATCCCTGCGCCGTGACCAGCAGTGCGTCAGGAGCGAGCAAATCGCCGGAATCCGCGTGACCGAGCAGATCGAGCAGGCGCCGCTCCCGCTCGACGATCATGAGATCCGCGGCGCGCTGGGTGATGCCCGGGGGCTTTCGGCGGATGAACGCGGCCGCCTGCTGCGCCGTGGCCAGCGAACTCCACATCGCTGGCGGGTCATCGAAGTTGTCGAGGAACGTATCGGCGAGGTCCTGGCTGTCCGCGGCCGCCCGGAGCACATCGATGACATGGTCCGGTGGTGGACCG
The DNA here is from genome assembly GCF_035920345.1 of Nocardia vinacea. NCBI lineage: Bacteria > Bacillati > Actinomycetota > Actinomycetes > Mycobacteriales > Nocardiaceae > Nocardia > Nocardia vinacea. The sequence continues at coordinate 9,567,328 of NZ_CP109149.1, read as the reverse complement.
AGCGCCGATCCCGTCCATTCGGTGACATCACGGGCAAGGTCCCAGAGCCGCTCCTCCCATCGGTGACAGAACTGCTCGTCGAATGCGGTGTCGGCGTCGATCATCCGGCCGAGTTCCCACGCCGCGGCCACGGCGAGGTTTGCTCCCTGCCCGGTGACCGGATCATTGAGTACCGCGGCATCACCGACCGCGATCGCGAAGCGGTGGGTGCCCAATCGGGTCCAGGGCCTGCGGACCGTCGGTGTGATCGCCCCTTGCAGCAGATCCAGCGGGCGAGTGAGGGCGAACCTGCGGGTATCCAGGCGTCCGAGAATCTCGGAATCGACCTCGCGCAGTAGCTCCAGTACCACCCGCGCACACCCCGAGGGATCGTCGTAGTACCGCGGGCGCAGGCGGTTCGCCCACGGGCCGTCGCAGACGGCCTCGAAGGTGATACCGGCAACCCGGCCGGCCACGGAGTGCACCGGTGTCTGGAAGATCTCGCCGGCTCCGGGCACGATCTCGAAATGCATACCCAGCGGATCCGTATGCGCCACACCGTGGAACAGCCCGGCGAGGATCAGTCGAGCGGGGTGCTCGGCGGAGCGGGATGCGATACGTGGAAACAGGGAATCTACGCTCCGGTGGCCGGTGGCGACCACCGTCGAGTCATGTTCGGACGCGGAACGGGACACCGCCACCTGCGGGTCCGGAACCGGCACGATCGTGCCGCCGCGTTCCTGATAGTCGGCCAGCAGCCGTGGCAGGTAGAGGCGGAAGTCGACGTAGCTGGCCTGGTGGGAAAGGTTCCCGCAGAAGGCGATCGGCGGATCGGTGTGTACGCGCACGTGTGCGCAATTCATGCCGAAGTCGGGAAAGTTCCAATGATCGACGCCGAGCGTGTGCTCGCGGGCCCTGGTCCGGCCGAACCGGCAGACGTTGTTGGGCAGCCGCCCCGCCCGGATCTGTTCGGGGCTCTTGTCGGCATAGAGCGTGGTCGAGATGCCACGCTGCTGGAGCTGCAGGGCCAGATGCAGCGCGGATATCCCGGTGCCGACTATGCCGATGCCGTACATGGCGACTCCTCCCCCTGCTCGGTACCGACCAGTTGGGTGTAGGCATTCGCCAGCATCCGGGTGAGGATGCCGTCGGCGTGAAAGGCGGTGTCGCGGAACCAGCCGACCGAACGCACGCCGACCGCGGTTCCGGTCACGAACACCTCGTCGGCGATCACCAGATCGTTCGGGGTCAGCCGAATCTCGCGCGTCACGATGCCGTTCCGTGCGGCCAGCCGGAGCACGGTTTGCCGGGTGATTCCGTTGAGGAACGTGTGCGCCGGCGGCGTTACCAGTTCACCTCGGTGCACGAGAAAGATATTGGAACCAGTGGTTTCGGCGATCCCGCCCGTATGATCGAGCAGCAGCGCGTCGTCGAATCCGCCGGCCCGGGCTTCGGCCAGCGCCAGTGATCCGACGAGGTAATTCGCCGAGGTCTTCGCCTGCACCGGCGCCATGGTGGGGGTCGGCCGGGTCCATCGAGACAGGCCGAGCCGCAGCGGTTTTCCGTCGTCCAGCGCCTGCTCCGGCCATGCCAGCACAGCGATGGCGAGATGCACGGTGGTGCCGGTCGGATCGATGCCGATCACTTCGTCCCCACGCCAGACCACGGGCCGGATATACGCCTCCGCGAAGTCGGCAGCAGCGACGGCGGTTTCGATCGCGTCCGCTATCGCCGTCGAGTCCCAGGGCAGTGCGATCCCGATCGCCTCGGCCGATGTGCGCAGGCGGTTCACATGGGCCGACAGCGCGAAGGGGCGGCCGCCGAAACTCCGGATCCCCTCGAAGACGCAGGCCGCATTGTGCAGACCGAAGCTCAGCACCGGCAGATGCGCCGCGGCGGGGTCTACCAGCGCCCCGTCCATCCAGACAGCGCCGACCCGGCCCGCAGTGGTCAATCCACTCATACCCGTGCCTCGCCGACGCTTCCTTGCGCCAACATCGCGCTGCGCACGCCGTGGCGATCGATGGCGGCGCGCAGCATGGCGACGGCCGTGCCGATCGAGGCCTGCGCCGCCGCGCGCACCGCGTCGAATTCCCTTGTCGGTGTTCCAGCAACGGATCCGATGTGGTTGCTGACCACATGGAAGCGGTTGGCGCCCAGCTTCAGCTTCGTCAGCTGCGCACCACGGCCGAGGTTGAACCGGTTGGCGCCGTGCGCCGAACCCCAGTGATAAATCCGATACAGCGCCGTGGCATAAAGGTTCTGCGCCGCCGGCAGTGCCGCATGATCGATGCCTTGGACCAAGGCTTCCACGGTATTCGACTCGGGATGGTGCAGCGCGAGCACGGCCTGTACAGGTGTACCGTCGCGGCGGCGGTGCAGGAATACGCACATCCGTTCGCCGAGTGAAGATTTGGCGAGGTTGCGCAGGATCGGTAGGGCGAAGTGATTGCGGGTGTGCCCGTACTTTGCCAGATTCATCCGGTGCAGCCGATCGAAGGCCATCAGGATGTCCTCGTCGATCGCCGAACCGGTCACCACGTCCCACTCGAACTGCTCGTCCGCGCGTCGGACCAATCGGCGCAGTTCCCGAAAATGTGTCCCGCCCAGTAGTTTTCGCAGATCGTGATCGATGTCGTCGGCGGCGACGAACTCCGCTTCGATGAACCACGGCAGGTCGACGAAGTCGTGCCGAGCCAGCAGCTGTCCGGCGTCTTCGTCGCGAACCACCGGGTACAGCAGCCATCGGGCGCCACCGGCGGCGCCCTCGTGACGGGCGGCGTCGAGTTCGGACTCGCTGGGAGCAGACGTATGCGGACGGTAGAAATAGGCGCCGGTGAGCAGCGTGGCGTCGGCCGTCGATTCGATGCCCAGTGCGTCGACCACGGCCCGCCAGTGCAGGATCTCTCCCAGCGGGACAACGAGATTCGGCGTCTCATACAGCTGGCATGCCGCCTGCCGCCACGGTCGAGTGTCGGCGCAGGGCTGCTCTGTGCTGTCCCATCCTGCCGGACCGCGCACGAGGGAGCGGGTCATGTCGACTCGCCCTGTTCGCTATCGCCAGGCGCCCGTGGCGTTTCGTGATGAAACACCGCCTGCCAACGACCCTGTTCGAGGCGCCACACGCTGCTGCAGTACACGACTCCCGGCAGCGGTTTGCCGTCGAATTCGCCCCATTGCCGCAGGCGATAGGTCAATGCCGCGACGTTCCCACCAGCCGGCACGACCCGAAGCTCGTCGACCATGAAACCTGCGCCATGGTCGAGCGCATCGAGGGCGTCGATGAGATCCCGTTGCCGCACCAGGCCCATCGTGGCGTCGAATCCGAAGCCGTCCGGGTGCATCAGCTCGGACAGGGTCGCCTTATCCCGGCCGAATACCGCCGCGAGCACGCGGAGTTCGCGCTCCTCGAACCGGCTGCGCAATTCGTAGTGGGTATCAGGCATGGCCGACCAGAGCCGCGCGCTGTGCGCACTCGGCGATCCGTTCGCCCAGCAACTCCATCATCTGCCATCCTTTTCGCAACATCTCGCCGACCTCGTCGGGAGTCCAGTCCCGTTGCTCGGCCAAGGCCCGATAGCCCATGTCCATGTGTTCGGCGTCCGCACCGTCGTGCAGCTGGAAGTACCGGCTCTCCGGGAACGACGGCAGCCCGGCGGCGTGGAAGACCAGCCCGCTGCCTTCGAGCACCAGATGCGACAGGACCGAGCGCTCCACACTGGATGCCGAGGTCATGCGGTCGAGGAACCAGGAGGAGATCGCGGCAATCACCGGGTCCCAGCTGGCCGGACGGTTGTCACGCAAGCGCGCCAACAGTCGGTTGTGCCCGATCTCCTCACCGAGATGTTCGTCCGCGAGTGCACGCCCAGGGCCGTCACCCTCGCCGACCACCCGGGCAGCGATCACCCGTTGGAATGCGTCCGACCAGCCCTGCAGATGGTCCAACAGGCGGTCACGCACCTGCGGCGGGTGCGCGCCGATCTCGCTGATCAGTCGCACCAGCGCATTGTTCTCGAAGGTCCGCAAATGCGAATCGTTCTCGGCGCGCACGGCCGCGATATCCGGGCGGTCACCCGCGAACGACACCCGCGGATCGTCCGGATTCTCGTACAAGCCCGCGCCTTCGAATTGGATCGACAACGCCCAGAACCCGATCGGCGGGGTGCCGATGAATCCGTGCCGTGCGCCCGAAGGCACCACGACGATATCCCCGGCGCGGATCTCGGCACTGATATCGCCCAGCGTCCGGCCGGTTCCTTCCGCGACGACGATCATGCTCTTGGTCGGGTGCTGGTGCACAGACAGCTCTTCACCCGGCTGCAGCCGGACCCAACTCAGTGACAGCCGGGAGAATTCGGGGACGAATTTCCGCAGTGCGGGATTTCGATGGAAATCCTTGAGCAGGCCTATGTCATGGACCGTGCCGTCGACGACCACGGATGTGATTTCGGGTATCGCCTCACGCGCGACAACTTCCATGTAATTCCTATTCCACACTGCGCGGCGATCCCGGCAGAAACCTGCCGCGGGCGGATATGCCCGAGTTCGCGACGCCGACTTACCTCATACTGTGTCGTTGTCGGTCGCGCCGGACCGTACCGATTCCGGCTGACGGTGAATTTAGGACAGCTGCTCGCAGGGAACATCCGCCAATCGGTACGGGAATATCCGCATTGTGCGGGTGCACCACCGCGCCGGTTGATGTCCGTGCGGGTGATCGTTTCTCTGCGAGGAACATTTCGTTACAGGGACATTACAGAGCTACGGCTTTCCGGGTTTGCCACAGAGCCGCTGACCCGATGTTTCGGAGCAACTCCCACCAAATCTCGTCTCGAACGGGGTTGGATTCCCGAATTCTGTACCGAGATTGCGGTCCACAGCCGAAGGTGCGGATGTTTCTGCTCGATCTGGCGGATGTTTTGCGGGCGCATCCGCCATAACGTGCCAAGTGTCGGGCGGTGGGCGATACACGCTCCGGTACTGCGTGCATCGAAGGTTTCGAACAGGTGCCATCGCCCCGGGCCGAGTAACGACACATTAAACTGGAGGCTCTTCCGGCATAACGATAATACACACAGCTTCTCCGGCGGGTCGTTATGGCACTAACTCCGGAGTTGATCTTCCGCGCATACGACAGTCTTCGAACAGGTGCTGGAGAAGAAGATGGATGTCGAGAAAAGTCAGCGCAAGGGACTTTCGGAAAAGGTTGTCGCAGTCGGTGTCGAGCGAATTCGTATTTCGGGGACCATCCGGGTCGGTGGTGTGAGTTCCCGGCACCTCGGTGTGCTGGCACAGCTGCCCGGCCCACTGCCGCCGATCGTGGTGCACCGCGCGACGATGGAGGTGATCGACGGCGTCCACCGTCTGGTGGTCGCCCGCCGACGGAAGGCGGTGTCGATCGATGTCGTCTTCTTCGATGGTGCGCCGCAGGAAGCGTTCGTGCTCGCGATCGAACTCAACAGCGCTCGCGGACTCCCGTTGTCGCTTGCGGACCGCAAAGCCGCAGCCGGACGGATGCTCGCGGATTTTCCCGAATGGTCGAACCGACGGCTGGCTGAGCTGGCCGGATTGTCCGACAAGACCATCGCCGCGCTGCGACGTGGGTCGGGTGCGGAATATCCGCACCCGACCCGGCGGATCGGGCGTGACGGCACGGCTTACCCGATGGATGCGAGCGCGCGCCGGCGACGGGCCCGAGAATTCTTGGAAGCCGATCCGGCAGCGTCGACTCGAGAGATCGCGTCGGCGGCAGGTATCTCGCCGACTACCGCGAAGGACGTCCGGCGGCGTCTGCGGGTGCAGCTCGGTGCCGCATCGCAATATCGGCGCGATGGCGAGGTGGCACCGGAAGCGTCGCCCGCTGGCCTCGTCACCGGGTCAGCGAGACGTCCTCATTCGCCCGATCGCACACTGATGGTGCGCCGTCTGCGCGCCGATCCGTCCTTGCGTTTCACCGAGGTCGGCCGAAAGTTGTTGCGGTTGTTGGCGATTGCCGATCCTGCGCCGGAGGAATGGCAATCGATGGCCGACAGTGTGCCGCCACACTGTGCGTCCGCGGTTGCCGAACTTGCGAGGTGCTACGCGGAAAGCTGGCTGTCGCTGGCGGACTCGGTAAGTCGTCACCTCGGCACCGACACCTGACCCACTACGAGGGCAACTGCCGGGCCCGCGCCATCGAGATACTCGACACCTGGATGTGAAACATGAACACGAGCACCGGCGCTTCATCCGAACGGGTGGACCTACGCATCTTCACCGAGCCCCAACAGGGGGCCGACTACAGTCGTCTACTCCGCGCTGCGACAGCGGCCGAGGACGCCGGTTTCGATGCATTCTTCCGGTCCGACCACTATCTGAGGATGGGGATGGCGTCCGGGCTCCCGGGATCTACCGATGCTTGGATCACGCTCGCCGGCTTGGCGCGGGAAACGACCCGGATCCGGCTCGGCACCCTGGTCACCTCCGCCACCTTTCGGCATCCATCCGTGCTGGCCATTTCGGTGGCGCAAGTGGATCAAATGTCCGGCGGCCGTATCGAAGTCGGCCTCGGCTCGGGCTGGTACGACGCCGAGCACATCGCCTACGGTATCGAACTGCCCGATTTCGGTACGCGCTTCGACCGCTACGCTGAGCAATTGGAGATCGTGACCGGCCTGTGGGAGACCCCTGAGGGTGCGACGTTCAGCTTTCACGGCAAGCACTATCGACTCGAAGACGCTCCAGCCCTGCCCAAGCCGACGCAGCGTCCGCGCCCGCCGGTCATCATCGGCGGTGTCGGCAAGAGACGCACCCCGGCGCTGGCGGCCCGCTTCGCCGACGAATTCAACCTACCCTTCGTCGACTCCGCCACGGCCGCGGCGCAATTCGAGCGCGTGGACGCGGCGGCCCGGAAGTTGGGGCGCGACCCGAAGGAGATCATCCGCTCGGTCGCCCTCACAATGTGTGTGGGCCGTGACGACGCCGAGGTCGCCCGCCGTGCCGATACCATCGGCCGCGAGCTCACCGATCTGAAGCGGCGCAACGAGCTGGTCGGCACCCCCGCCGAGGTCGTCGACAAGATCGGCCGATATCGCGAGGCGACCGGTATCACCCGTCTGTACCTGCAGTACTTGGATCTCTCGGACCTGGACCATCTGGACCTGGTCGCCGCAGAGATCGCACCGCAGCTGGACTGATCCCGGCGACACGCGGCGGCGATCAACCCCGGCGGCGACCCCGCCGCCAGCACTGGCCAAACCGATCTGTGGCCCTTTTCACATAATCGCGCGGGTATCGTGCATTATCGAGATGTCGCACCCGAATTCGCCATTCCTGACCCTGGGAATATCTAGCCCGGCGGCGGACGCTCTTATACCATCGCGCTGACCTGAAATCACAGGAATTTCCCGGCGCGGCTTTCGGTCGACGATGATCGAGCCGATTTGCGCGCGAAATTCATGGACTATGGACCGGCCATCGCTCGCTTATCGCGCCGCCGTTCCGTCGTAGAGTTAGCAGGAGTAGAACCGATGGTCTCGATCGCACAAGAACTCGTATCGCATCCGCGCATGCAACAGCGTCACATACGGATCGGCGAGTCCTCGTTTCCATATCTGTTCGGCAGCAACTGTCTCGACGCCATCGGCGAGACCGTGGATAAGCTCGACGCGGACAGATTCATAGTCGTTACCGACAACCATGTCTTCGGGTTGCACGGGCAGACATTGCTGCGCGCCCTCGGAACCGAGACACCCGTGACGGTTCTCGGCCATGAGCCAGGTGAATCCATGAAGACCCTTTCCTGCCTGGGTGAGCACATCGAGCAAGCCTTGCGAGATGGCGCCACGCGGAGATCGGTTGTCGTCTCCTTCGGTGGTGGCGTACCGGGAAATCTGGCCGGGCTCATGGCCAGCCTGTTGTTCCGTGGGGTTCGTCTCGTTCATATACCGACCACAACTGTCAGCGCGATGGATTCGGTGCTGTCACTCAAGCAGGCCATAAATAGTCCGGTCGGCAAGAATCATGTGGGAAGTTACTACACGCCGACCGCAGTCCTGACCGACGTCGAACTTTTCACCACGCTATCTGCCCGGGAACTCCGCTCCGGACTCTGCGAGATGACCAAGAATTGTCTGGCCATCAAACCCGCACTCATTTCCGAACTACAAGAAATCTTGGCCACAGCGAACCTCGCCGCACCGGAGTCGCTCCTGTGGCTGTTGGATGCCAGCATCAGCGCGAAGGGGCAGGTAACAAAGAACGACACATACGAGCGGAAGGACGGCCTCGTTCTCGAATACGGTCATACGGTCGGGCATGCCATCGAATTGCTGGACCATCGGCAACGCGATGCCGATGGGCTCTCACACGGGGAGTCCATCGCACTCGGCATGTTGATTGCCGCGCGAATATCGTTCGCGCGCGGGTGGCTGACGGACACCGACGTCAGCATCCACGACGAACTCGTGACAAGCCTCGGCGTGCGGACGACGATCCCGGACGGCGTCACGCCGGATGGCATCATCGACACGATTCGTGACGACAACAAACGGGGATACCTGCCACTCGCGGACGACGCCGCGGCTTTCGTACTCCTCGAACAGCTCGGCCGCCCCGCACGATCGGGTGGCCTGCCGCTGGTTCCTGTTGCCTTCGACGAGGTATATGACGCATTGGAAGCGTTCGAAGCCGCGGGAACCGAGATGGCAACCCTCGGGGTTACCGGCCGATAGGCTGCCGTCGTGGCCGTCGCCTCAGCCCGGAACTCGCGGCAGGCGGCGGCCAGAAGCAGGCTCTTCCCCGACCGAGGTATCAGCTACCCCAACATTGAATCCGACGTCAACTTCAACTAACCTCTGAGCCATCCGGCAACCGGCGCTCGAACGCGGACGCCCCGGTCAGCGCGCATGGACATGGAGGTTTCTGGTCGTGAAGAGCCGAGAGGTGCATCTGGTGGCCCGGCCCACCGGCGAACCCGCACCATCCGATTTCCGGATGGTGACCACGGATGTCCCGGATCCGGGCAGTGGGCAGTTGCTGGTCCGCAACGACTGGATCTCGGTCGATCCGTACATGCGCAACCGCATGAACGATGTGAAGTCCTACATTCCGCCGTTCCGACTCGATGCCCCCATGGACGGCGGCGCGGTCGGTACCGTCGTCGCCTCGGGTGTACCGGGAATCGAAGTCGGCGCGACAGTGCTGCACGATCTCGGCTGGCGGGAGTACGCGCTGTTGCAGGCGGGGCAGGCGCGCGTGGTCGATACCACGCTGGCCCCGGCCGAGACCTACCTCGGCCCGCTCGGCATCCCCGGACTCACGGCGTATGTGGGTCTGAAGGAAATCGCGCCGGTCCGCCCGGGTGACGTCGTATTCATCTCGGGCGCGGCAGGTGCCGTCGGTCTTGCCGCCTGCCGGGTGGCCAGGCACTTCGGCGCGGCCAAGATCATCGGGTCGGCGGGCGGTCCGGAGAAGGCACGGCGGCTGGTCGAGGAGTTCGGCTACGACACCGCGATCGACTACCGGGCGGGCAGTCTGGGGAAACGGCTGCGCGAGGCGGCCCCGGACGGCATCGATGTCTACTTCGACAATGTCGGCGGCGACCATTTGCAGGCGGCGATCGGCTCGATGCACGACTTCGGCCGAATCGCCCTGTGTGGAGCCGTCGCCGGATACAACGCCGAAACCCCGCCACCCGGCCCGAAGAATCTGGCGCTGGCGGTGGTGCGCCGATTGTCGTTGCGCGGCTTCATCGTCACCGACCACGGTGACCTCGCACCGGAGTACGCGGCGCTCGCGGCGGACTGGGTGCGTGACGGCAGCCTCCACGTCCCCACCACGGTGCTGACCGGCATCGACACCGCTGTCGACGCCTTCCTCGGCCTGCTGCGCGGTGCCAATACCGGCAAGATGCTGGTCTCGCTGAATGCCGAGGCGAACTGATGCGCGTGGAGAACGCGGTCGCAATCGTCACCGGTGCCGCGGGCGGCATCGGCGCGGCCATCGCGCAACGCCTGCTCGAGCACGGTGCCCGGGTCCTGATCACCGACCGTGACGCGGACCGGCTCGCGGCGACAACACGTCAACTCGCCGAGGCATTTCCGGGCGCGGTGTCCGGACAGGCCGGTGACGCCGCATCCCAATCCGATCTCCGCAAGCTCATCGACACGGCCACAACCGAATTCGGCCCTGTCGACATGTTCTTCGCGAACGCCGGTGTCGGCGGTGGCCCCGGACTGGACGCCACCGACGCGCAGTGGGAGCAAGCGCTCGAGGTAAACACCTTGGCCCACGTGCGGGCGGCGCGGTTGCTCGTCCCGGGCTGGCTCGAGCGCGGCAGCGGCTACTTCGTGAGCACCGCCTCGGCGGCGGGACTGCTCACCCAGATCGGTTCGGCCACCTACACGGTTTCCAAGCACGCTGCCGTCGGATTCGCCGAATGGCTGGCAGTGACCTACGGGGATCTCGGTGTGCGGGTCAGCTGCCTGTGTCCGATGGGTGTCGATACCGCCTTGCTCACCGGACTCGGTACGGACGGCGGATCCGACGGCGACCTGGCCACCCGCGCCGTCACCGGAGCCGGGGCGGTGCTGGCTCCCCTCGATGTGGCCGATCGCGTGCTCGAGGCGATCGAGGCCGAACGTTTCCTCGTGCTGCCCCACGAGGAGGTCCGAGAATTCGTGCACCGCAAGGCTGCCGATCACGACCGGTGGATCGCGGGCATGCAGCGCTATCGGAGGTCGCTGTCGTGAGCGGGCGCACTGCCGTGCTGTTCGATTTCGGCGGCGTGCTCACCACCGCCGTGCTCGCCGCCTTCGCCGAGTTCGGCGCGGAGCTGGGCGACCCGCGGCTACCGCTGCGTTTGCTCACCCGCGATCCGGAAAGCAGTGCGCTGCTGGTGGATCACGAAGAGGGGCGCATCGGTCAGCGTGAGTTCGAGATCGGGTTCGCGCGGCGGCTGCGCGCGCACGGCGTCGATATCGACGATGCGGGCCTTGTCGACCGCATTCAGTCCCGGCTGCGTCCCGACCCGGAAATGATCGAGCTGGTCGCGAGTGTCCGTGCGGCGGGCTATCGCGTCGGTCTGCTGTCGAATTCGCTCGGCGACGACTGCTACGCAGGCTTCGACCTGCCCGCCATGTTCGACGCGGTGACCATCTCCGCGGAGATCGGCATCCGCAAACCGTCCGGCCGGGCCTATCTCACCGGCTGCGAGCGACTCGGTGTCGCACCCAAGCAGACCATCATGGTCGACGACCTCGAGCAGAACATCACCGCTGCCGAACTGCTCGGACTCGGCGGCATCGTGCACCGCGACGCCGCATCGACGGCGGCCCTGTTGTGGCCTGCGCTACGAACCCCTAGCTGATCCACCCACCTTGCGGCGCAGTCTCTTTCAACTGCCCGTACCAACGATCGGAGCCTCGATGGACCTGTTCAACACGTCCGAGCGCACCCAGCAGTATCAACGTGATCTGCGCTCCTTCATGGACGAATGCGTATATCCGGCCGAGTCGGAGTACGAGAAGCAGATGGCGGCAGCCGGCGATCCGCACCACCATCCGCAGATCGTCGAGGACCTCAAGACGGAGGCCCGCGCCCGCGGCCTGTGGAATCTGTTCCATCCGCATCCTGAATGGGGTCCGGGGCTGACCAATCTGGAATACGCCCCGCTGGCCGAGATCATGGGCCGCAGCGCGCATCTCGCGCCGGAGGCGTGCAACTGTTCGGCACCCGACACCGGCAATATGGAGGTGTTCACTCTCTTCGGCACCCAGGAGCACAAGGAGCGCTGGCTGGAGCCGCTGCTGAACGGCACCATCCGCTCCGCCTTCGCCATGACCGAGCCCGCCGTCGCCAGCTCGGACGCCACCAATATCCAGCTGCGCATGGCGCGCGACGGCGACCACTATGTGCTCAACGGCCGGAAGTGGTTCGCCTCCAACGCATTACACAAGAACTGCAAGGTGCTCATTGTCATGGGCAAGACCGATCCGGACGCACCCAAGCACCGGCAGCAGTCGATGATGGTCGTGCCCATCGACGCACCCGGTGTCACGGTTATGCGCAATCTGCCGGTCTTCGGCTACGCCGACCGCGAGGGCCACGCCGAGATCGACTTCTCCGATGTGCGGGTCCCCGTCACGGATGTATTGAAGGGCGAGGGTGAGGGTTTCGCCATCAGCCAGGCCCGGCTCGGTCCGGGCCGCATCCACCACTGCATGCGCGCCATCGGTATGGCCGAACGCGCGCTGGAACTGATGTGCGCACGCGCCGAATCGCGAATCACCTTCGGGCAGAAGCTGAGTGAGCGCGCCAATATCCAGGACTGGATCGCCGAGGCCCGCATCGATATCGAGCAGGCCCGGCTGCTGACCCTCAAGGCCGCCTGGATGATGGATACCGTCGGCAATAAGGCGGCCCGGGTCGAGATCGCGGCGATCAAGATCGCCGCACCGGAGATGGCGCTGCGGATCGTGGACCGGGCGATCCAGGTGCACGGCGGGGCCGGTGTCACCGACGATTTCCCGCTCGCCAGCATGTACGCGCACCTGCGCACATTGCGTCTGGCCGATGGACCCGACGAAGTGCACAAACGCGCCATCGCGCGCGCCGAACTCGGTAAGTTCAGAGCCGGGGCGTAGGACGGACAAGGAACGAATGCAGACAAGTAACGGGCTCATTCAGCCCACCGCGGACGCGACCGGCTTCGATATCGATGCCGCCGCGTTCGCGGACTGGGTGTCCTCGCTCGGTTCGGCGTGCACCGTGCCGGTACGGGCGGACCGGGTGGGGATCGGCCAGTCCAATCTGACCTTCCTGATCACCGATGCAGAGGGGCGGCGTTGGGTGCTGCGACGTCCGCCGCTCGGCCACCTGCTGGCGTCCGCGCACGATGTGGCGCGGGAGGCCCGAGTCATGTCGGCCCTGGCGCCCACCGATGTCCCGGTGCCGCGCGTCGACGATATCCGGCACGAGGGCGAGATCGCGCTCGTGCTCATGGAATTCGTCGACGGACTGGTCATCGACGGAGTCGAGACCGCCGAGCGAATCACCCCCGAGCTGCGCCGCAGCGCCGGGCTGTCGCTGGTGCGTACGCTGGCCCGCATCCACGCCGTCGATCTGGAAGCCACCGCGCTGATCGACCTCGCCAGTCACAAACCGTATGCGGAGCGACAGCTCAAACGGTGGTCGGCGCAGTGGGAGAAGTCGAAAACACGGGACCTGCCGCTGGTGGACCGCCTCACCGAACGGCTCCGGGCCGCCGTTCCCGAACAGCGCGAACTCGCGCTCGTGCATGGTGATTACAACCTCCGCAATGTGATCACCACACCGGAGACGGGTGCGATCGCCGCCGTGCTCGACTGGGAGCTGTGCACCCTCGGCGATCCGCTGGCCGATATCGGAAGTCTGCTGGCCTACTGGCCGATGCCGGGCGAAGCGGCCATTCCGGGTACGGAAATGTGCATGCTCCCGGGTTTTCCGTCCCGCGCCGAACTGGTCGAGGAGTATCTCGCGATCACCGGACGCGATCGGCGGGCACTCGGGTTCTGGCATGCGCTCGGGCTGTGGAAGCTAGCGGTCATTGCCGAGGGGGTGTACCGCCGCACCCTCGACGACCCCCGCAACCGGGCGGCCGCGGGCATTCCGACTACCGATATGGTCGACGGACTCGCCGAAACGGCGGATCGGATCGCCACCGAAGCCGGTTTCTGAGACGAAACGGCCTGTCTCCCGATAATCACCAGGGAGACAGGCCGTTTCGCATATTCGCCGGAGGAAGTGACCGCCTGGCACAGGATGTCCGGCGGTCACTCTTCTGTCAGGGCACGAGTACCGACAGCGCTTCCGCAATACAGGCCGGCTTGTCGCTGCCCTCGCGTTCGATGGTCACCCGAGCCGTCACCTGGACCCCCGCTTTGGTCGGCTCGAGTTTCACCAGTTCCACTCCCGCCCGCAGGCGACTACCCGATGGCACCGGCGACGGGAAGCGAACCTTGTTGCTGCCGTAGTTGATCCCCATCTTCACCCCCTCGACGCGATACACCTGCCAGACCAGCTGCGGCAATAGGGACAGGGTCAGATAGCCGTGGGCGATCGTCGTGCCGAACGGTCCCTGCGCGGCCCGCTCTGGATCGACGTGAATCCACTGACGGTCACCGGTCGCCTCGGCGAACAGATCGATCTGCTCCTGGGTAACGGTGTGCCATTCGCTGTAGCCGAGATGGGTGCCGACGGCCTGCTCGAGTTCGCCGATTCCGTTGAATACCTTCATTATTCGCGCCTCAGACCGTCGGCGCACCGGCGACGTAGAGCACTTGGCCGGTGACATATGATGCGCCCTCGCTGACGAAGAACGACACCGTGTGCGCGATATCCTCGGGCTTGCCGACGCGTCCCACCGGAATCCGCGCCACCAGGGTCTTGCTGAACTCCTCGAACGAAACACCCATGCGCTCGGCGGTGGCGGCGGTCATCTCGGTTTCGATGAAGCCCGGCGCGACGGCGTTCACGGTCACGCCGAATTTGCCGAGTTCGATCGCGAGAGTCTTGGTGAATCCCTGCAATCCGGCCTTGGCCGCGGCGTAGTTGGCCTGGCCGCGATTGCCGAGCGCCGAAGTGCTGGAGAGATTGACGATGCGGCCCCAGCCCGCGTCGGTCATGTACTTCTGCGTCGCGCGGCTCATCAGGAAGGAGCCGCGCAGGTGCACGCCCATGACCGCGTCCCAGTCGTCGACGGTCATCTTGTACAGCATGTTGTCGCGGATGATGCCCGCATTGTTCACCAGGACGGTCGGTGCGCCCAGTTCGGCGGCGACGCGCTCGACCGCCGCAGCGACGGCCTGTTCATCGGCGACGTTCGCACCCACCGCGAGCGCCCGGCCGCCGGCCGATTCGATCTCGGCGACAACAGTTTTGCAAGCCGCCTCGTCGAGATCCAGGACGGCGACCGCGAAGCCGTCCGCCGCCAGCCGCTTTGCGGTGGTAGCACCGATGCCACGCGCGGCGCCGGTGACGATGGCGGTACGGGTTGTCTCACTGCTCATTACGGTTCTCCTTGTCGAATTCGGTTGGCACCGTTCACGGTTCGAAGACCACCCGGCCGACGGTCTTACCATCGGCGAGGCGCTGCAGTCCGGCAGCCACGTTATCCAGTGGCAGCCGCTCGCCGATCAGGGGTTTCACCGAACCCCGCTCGGCCACCCCGGTCAGTTCCAGATGGCAGTCGCGCACCGCTTGCGGATCCTTGTCGCGGTACAGGCCCCAGTGCAGACCGAGGATCGAATAATTCTTCACCAGTGCGTGATTCAGTGCGGTGGACTGGATCTGCCCGCCCGCGAAACCGACGACCAGGATGCGTCCCTCGAAGGCGATGCACTTGGTGGACCGCTGATACACCTCACCGCCGACCGGGTCGTACACCACATCCGCACCGCGACCGCCGGTCGCGTCCCGCACAACCGAGACGAAATCCTGTGCGCTGCGATCCACCACGATGTCCGCGCCGAGCGCCCGCGCGACCTCGGCCTTGGCCGCGCTGCCGACCACCCCGATCACCGTGGCCCCGGCCGCCTTGCCCAATTGCACGGCCGCACTGCCGACGCCACCGGCCGCCGCATGTACCAGCAGCGTCTCCCCCGCCCGCAGACCGGCACGCCGGTGCAGTCCGAACCAGCCCGTCTGGTAGCCGATGAAGAGGGCGGCGGCCTCGGCATCGTCGAGCGCCGCCGGGGCGGGAAAGACATCCGCGGCGTCCATGACCGCCAGTTCCGCGAACCCGCCCCAGGGCAGCGCCGTACCGCCGAGCACCCGGTCGCCGATCGCGATGCCGTCGACGTCGGCACCGACCGCGACCACCTCGCCACACAGTTCAACCCCGGGGGTGAACGGGAGTTCGGGCTTGATCTGGTACTCGCCCCGGCACATCAGAACGTCCGGAAAGTTCGCGGCCGCGGCGCGGGTCCGCACCACCACCTGGCCTGGACCGGGCTCGGGCTCCTCCAGTTCGACCAGCCGCAGTACCTGCGCCGGTTCGCCCAATTCCGTTACCCGCCAAGCCTTCACGCCACGCCTCCGGTGAGGGTGACCCCGCCGTCGACGACGATCAGCTGGCCGGTCAGCCAGGCCGCGTCATCGGACAGCAGGAAGGCGGCGACACTGCCGATGTCCTCGGGTACGCCGAGGCGCTTGAGCGGATAGGCCGAGGCGACCTGTTCCTCGCGGCCATCGTAGAGCGCGGTGGCGAATTGGGTCTTCACCACGGCGGGCGCGATCGCGTTCACCCGGATCGACGGGCCCAGTTCGACCGCCAACTCCTGGGTGATGTGCACCAGCATCGCCTTGGTGGCCCCGTAGAACCCGATGCCGGGCGCGGGCTTGATCCCGGCAACCGACGCGACATTGACCACCGAGCCACCGTGCTCACCCAGCCATGCCTTGTGCGCCTGCTGCACCCAGGAGATCGCCGCCAGGCAGTTCACCTCGAAGACTTTACGGGCCGCGGCCAGGTCGAGTTCGACCATCGGCCCATACACCGGGTTGATACCGGCATTGTTGACCAGGAAGTCGACCGAACCGAAGGTCTCCAGCGTGCGCTCGATGGCCTCGGTCTGATGTTCGACGTCGTCGGCTCGTCCCGCGACGGCGATGGCATGCTCGGGTCCGCCGAGTTCGGCGACCACCGCGTCCAGCGCGTCCTTTTTGCGGGCGGTCACACAGACCCGCGCACCGTCGGCCACCAGCCGCTGCGCGATGGCCAGCCCGATACCGCGGCTGGCTCCGGTGACAATCGCCGTCTTTCCGTCGAAACGACCCATTACGTAAGCCTCTCCTGATGCTCGACCTGCGTGACCCAGACTCACCGAACTTGATTCCGACGTCAAGTTCAACTGTGGCGGCATGTCACGTGATACGGGTCACATGAATGATCGGCGCACATCGACCGGCCACATGGCCGACGCTCGGTCAGTGAGCTTCTTTCAGCTGAAGAGCGTTGAACCACAACTGATTCAGCGTTTTCACCAACTTCTCGAAGGACACCTTCCGCCCCTCGACGAATACGAAGTACGCCATGCGGCTCACCATGCTCGACAGCGCCAGCGACGTGACTTCGGCATCCAACTCGGCGTCCACCAGGCCACGATCCTGCAGATTCCGGATCATCTCGGCATTGCGCTCGACGAAGGCCAGGGCGCGTTCGAAGCGCAGCACCCGGAACTTCTCATCGATCTTCGACACCTGTTCGAGCACGGCCATCAGCCGCGCATTGCGCCGATAGGACAGCAGATACTCACGATTGGCGGCGGCAATCAACTCACGCGGGTCGTCGATGCCGACCCGTTCCCGGATGTGCGGGTGCAGCATTTCCTCGCGCACCTGCTCGACGACCGCGGCGAAGATCTCTTCCTTGCTGTCGAAGTAGGTGTAGAACGATCCGGAGGCGACCCCGGCCGCCTTGGAGATATCACTGATCCTGGCGTCGAGGAAACCGTCGCTTTCGAACACCTCGCGCGCCGCGGTCACCAATGCGGACCTGGTGCGCATGCCACGCTTACTCCGCGGGGGCACCCGACCGGGCTGGTCCTCGGTGGCTTCCTGGGCGTTCACTGCCTCACTCGCTGTCGTCCGACTCGCTGACGTGGTGGATCGTAACAGCGCACGCCGCTGCCGCGACCCCACGACGCCGCTGGGCAACCTCTATCGGCACAACATCTATTGAACATGACGCCAAATTCAAGTAGCGTCCGACCCACTGACGTGGCCTGGGTCACATCAGTTCTCGCCCACTCATGAAACTGGAGCAAGCCATGCCTGCGAATCCGGCTTCCCCGACCGCATCGAATCAGCTGACCAATGTCGCCGACCGGTGCTGGCAGCACGCCGCCGAACGCCCCGATGCCATCGCACTGCTGGCCACGGACACACAGCTCACCTACGGCGAATTGGCCAGGCGCAGTGCGGCTTACGGCGGCCTGCTGCGCGAATCCGGTATCGCCACGGGCGACCGGGTGCTGCTGGTGGCGCCCACCGTCGGTGAATTCGTCGTCGCATATCTGGGCGCGCAGCTCATCGGCGCCATCGCCATCACCATGAACACCATGGCTACCGCGCCCGAAATCGGTTACGTGCTGGACGACTCCGGCGCGCGAATCGTCATCGCATGGCATGGCGCGCTGGAGGCCGCACGGGAGGCGGCCACCGAACGAAATCTGCCCTTGCTCGTGCTCGCGCCGGGCGCGCATGCCGAACCGGCCCAGCCCGTGGCCGAACCGGTGCGGCGGCGCGCCGACGATACCGCGGTACTGCTCTACACCTCCGGAACCACCGGCAAACCGAAGGGCGTCGAACTCACCGTCACCAACCTGACCGAGACCGCTCGAATCTTCACCGATCAGCTGCAGCTCGGCCCGGACGATCGCTTCGGCACCGGACTGCCGCTGTTCCATGTCTACGGGCAGGCGGTATGCCTGCTCACCGCGCTGCACGCGGGCGCATCCTTCGCCATGGTGACGCCTTTCGAACCGCGGGCCATGATCGCGATGATCCGCGATCAGCAGCTCACCCACGTCGCCGGTGTGCCGACCATGTGGAATGCCATGCTGCACGCGGCCGGTGACTACAGTGCGGCGGACTTCGCGAGCCTGCGGCTGGCAGCATCGGGCGGAGCGTCGCTGCCCGGTGAGGTGATCCGCGCCTTCTCCGATCGCTTCGGCTGCACCATCCTCGAGGGCTACGGCCTCACCGAATCCACGGGTGCGGCGACCTACAATCCGCTCAATCGCGAACAGCGGGTCGGATCGGTCGGCGCCGCGCTGCCCGGGACGTCGATCGAGGTTCGCGATCCCGACGGCAACGTACTGCCCGCCGACACCGTCGGCGAGATCTTCCTGCGCGGCCCCAGCATCATGAAGGGGTACTGGAACCGGCCCGACGCCACCGCCGCCGATCTATCCGACGGCTGGTTGAAGAGCGGCGATCTGGGCCGCGTCGACGCCGACGGCTATGTCTACATCGTCGACCGCGCAAAGGATCTCATTATTCGCGGCGGATACAACGTCTATCCGCGCGAGGTCGAGGAAGTGCTGTACGAGCATCCGGACGTCGTCGAAGTAGCGGTGATCGGTATCCCGGACGAGCATTACGGCGAGGAGGTCGGCGCGGTCGTTGCCGCCACCCCCGGGGTCGAACTCGATCCGGCGGATCTGCGGTCCTGGGCCAAGGAGCGGCTGTCGGCGTACAAGGTGCCGCACCGCTTCGCCTTCACCGACCAGCTACCCAAGGGCGCCACCGGCAAGATCCTCAAACGCGCTCTCGACCCGAATCTCTTCACGGACAAGGCGGCCCGATGACCGAAATCCCCACCGCGACCGGAACCGTCGACTCCGCCGAACTCGGCCGCGTCCTGGTGCACGAGCACGTCTTCGTACTCGGCGAGGAATTCCGGCAGAACTACGCCGACTGGGATGAGGACGCCCGCGTCGACGACGCCGTCGAACAACTGAACGAGTTGAAATCCCTCGGCATCGACACCATCCTCGACCCGACCGTGCTCGGGCTGGGCCGCTATCTGCCGCGCATCCAGAAGATCGCGGCCAGAACGGATTTGCGGATCATCGTCGCCACCGGCATCTACACCTACAACGATGTCCCCTTCCAATTCCATTACACCGGTCCGGGTTTGCTGTTCGACCGGCCGGAGCCGATGGTGGAAATGTTCGTCAAGGACCTCACCGAGGGCATCGCGGATACCGGTGTGCGCGCCGGATTCCTCAAATGCGCCATCGAGGAACCCGGACTGACGCCCGGCGTAGAACGGGTGATGCGCGCGGTCGGGCAGACATCGGCGCAAACGGGTGCGCCGATCACCGTGCACACCAACCCGCACACCCGCTCCGGGCTGGTGGCGCAGCGGGTGCTGGCCGAGGAAGGCGCGGACCTGAGCCGCGTGGTGATCGGCCACTCCGGCGACACCACCGATATCGAGTACCTCACCGAACTCGCCGACGCGGGATCGCTGCTCGGCATGGATCGCTTCGGGCTCGACGTCCTGCTGCCGTTCGAGGATCGGATCGACACCATTGTCGAACTGGTGCGGCGCGGCTACCTGGACAAGGTCGTTATCGCCCATGACGCGGCGTGTCACATCGACTGGTTCGACCCCGATGCCAAGAAGCAGGTGGCACCGAAGTGGAACTACCGGCACATCAGTGCGGATGTGATTCCGGCGCTGATCGCGCGGGGACTCACCGAGGACGATATCGACGCGATTCTGGTGCGCAATCCGCGCCGGTACTTCGAGAAGTGATCCGAACGATGCACAACCACAAGGAGCAATGCCGTTGACCACGGTCTCCCCGCACAGTGCCCATCTCGCGTTCCGCGCGCTCGAGCCGGTTCACGGGATGATCTATTTCACCCCACACGGCCCGGATGCCTACCGCGAGTTGGGCATTACGGATCCGCGGATGATGTACTTCGCATCCCGGTCCGCGGCATTCGGGCCGGTGCCCGCCGAGGTCACCATCGCCACGTTCTTCAATTTCAATCCGGCCGCGGTGCGGGCGGTCCTCCCGGCCGCATGGGAAATCGCCTCGCCCGCAGATATTTTCCGTGCTCGGTTGCGCGCCGTCGATCGGTCGCTGCGGCAGGCATGGGGCGACGACATCAGTGGCCCCGAGGTCCGTGCAGTCGCCGAGCTTGCCCGGCGCGCTGCCGAACGCGCTTGCGAACGCCCGCAGGGCCGGCCGTTGTTCGCCGCACATGCGGCGCTGCCGTGGCCCGACGAACCGCACCTGGTGCTGTGGCATGCGCAGACACTGTTGCGGGAGTATCGCGGCGATGGGCATGTCACGCTATTGCTGACGGAGGGGCTGGACGGAATCGAGGCGTTGATCACGCACAGTGCGACCGGCGAGATATCGCCGGAAGTGCTGCGCGCCAGCCGATCCTGGAGCGAAGCGGACTGGGCCGCCGGTGTGCGGCGGCTTCGCGAGCGGGGTTGGATGGCGGACGATGCCGTCGCGCTGAGCGAACACGGTTCGGCGCGACGCGGCGCGATCGAGAGCCGGACCGACGAACTCTCGGTCTATCCGTACGAAGCGATCGGCGAAGCCGGGTGCGCGCGCCTGTGTACGCTCGCCGCGCCGTTGGCGATCCGGGTAATCGAAGGCGACCTCGGATTCCCGCCCACGCTGTCGGCTCGCTATCGACAGATGATCAAAGCCGGCCTATAGGACTTTCAGCCGATAGTGCGGGCGAAATCGATCAGGGCGGCGCTGACTTCGGCGGCGCGTTCCTGTTGAATCCAGTGTCCCGCCCCGTCCAGGACAATGGTCGCCCGCAGGTCGGACAGTATGGCAGCCATCTTTGTGGTCGGGGTGAACCGGATGACGGCATCCTCCGATCCGGCGATGAACAGCGCGGGCTGGTGGATCTTCGCATCGGCCAGGTGCGCGCTCAGTTCCCAGTTGCGGTCGAGATTGCGGTAATAGTCGAGTCCGCCGGTGAACCCGGTGGTCGTGAAAGTCGCAATGTAGTGACCGAGTTCGTCCTCGCTCAGCCAGGCCGGAGCTGCCATCTCGGAACCGTTGCCGCTCAACAGATCCCGGGCACTGACGACATCGTCCTGCAGCAGCGTGCGACGCACGTCCGACGCGAGCTCCGCATCCGCGCGGCCCGGCTCCTGGAACCAGCACATGTAGAAGTCGTCGCCGAGCCTGGACCGCAGTATCGGCAACGGTGGCGCGGCCGACCGCGGTGTTGCGGGAACGCTCAGCCCCGCGACGGCCCGCACTCGTTCCGGATGCCGAAGGGCCAACTGCCACACCACCGACGCACCCCAGTCATGACCGACGAAGATCGCATCCTCGACACCGGCCTCGTCGAGAACACCGACGAGATCGGCGCACAAGTTCACCATGTCGTAGTCCTCGACCCGATCGGGCCGAGAACTGCCACCGTATCCGCGCATATCCGGAGTCAACGTCCGGAAACCGGCCTCGGCGAGCGCGAAGACTTGGTGGCGCCAAGAAAACCCGAGCTCGGGAAAGCCATGGCAGAACACCACAGCGGGACCGTCGCCATGCTCGACGACCCGCAACTCGATCCCATTGGTCGCGACCTGGCGGCTACCGAGCCCCAGCCACTCGTCCAGCAGATTGCGTGTGTCCATACTCGAGGTCACCTCGTCTACCGCGGCAGTATTGGTCGCAACCGTATTCGATTCTGACGTCAAGTTCAACTTCCGCCCCGGACTGGGGTGACGACGAGATCAGGTGCCGTCGCTGGGCTCGGCGAAGGGTGCGGCCGTCGATGATCGCCAGGATGGCGCTAGACGACTACCAGAAAGTGTGACCTCCGCGCTCAGCCTTCCGTCAACTCCTGGGCGGCCTCTTGGCCCGCCACGCCGGTCCGCTGGAGGAAGTCGGCGATCACCTCGAGTTCGGCTTCGGAGTAGCGGGAACAGAGTTCATCCATGCGGTTGTTCATGCCGGAGAACAGCTCGAACAGTTCGGAATTCCGTTCGCGCACCGAATGCAAGGTGACCGCGCGACGATCCGTGGAATCCGAGTCACGTTCACGGACGATCCAGCCGCCCTTCTGCAGGCGATCCAGAATTCCCGTCATGGTCGCGGGGTGCAGTCCGGCGCGGCGCGCCAATGCCGTCGGGGATATGGGGCCGTGGCGGTTGATCAGGTCGAGGCATGTCCAGTCGACGTCCTTGAGTTCGACCCGACCACCGAACCTTCTATTGAGCAGCGAAAGCTGAATATTCAAGTCACGCAATGCTTCCCGCACGTCGGCCGTCAATCGCCGACGGCTGCGCGCCGAAGTACGACCTGCTGCTGAACTCATTATCCACCACCCTCGCCTACGTTTATACGACTTTCGTATCATACGTAGGCGAGGGGCAGATTCGGCTCGCCGACGTGTGCGATTCGCTCCGTCAGACCGGAACGACGCGGAAGACCGCGATTCGATGCGCCGATGCGGCCACGCCGTCCGGGGTGGCGGCATCGGCCAGTCCGGTGGTGACGAAACGCTGGCCGACGCTCTTCGGACTCGTCGCCACCAATTCGTGCAGCAGCGGCGGGCGCTCGTCTACCGGCACCTCGACCAGGCGTGCCGTCGACGACTTTCGGCCGCGTGTCAGCGTAACGATATCTGCCGCACGGGCATTCGCGACCCACGCCGCCTTCGGGAATGCCTGGAAGATGAAGCGTCCGCTGTCGAGCTTGTTCACCGCGATCGGGAAGGTGCGCAACTGTCCGCTGCGTCGCCCCGCGACCGTGAGCAGTTGCATCGGGCCGAAGGCGATGCCTATCCGCTGCAACCCGACGATGACCTTGTTGATGGTGTTGGTTGTCCGACGGTAACTATCTGCACTCATGCACACAATCCTAGTTGAAGATTATATGAGTTTCATATCGTATATTTCACATATCAGCGCCGGTCTCTCGTGGGTGAAGCGACCGGCGTCGGCGATTATCACCGCCCGGACAGTCGGACGCGCCGACGTTGGTGCATTCGATGGAGGCGGCTCGCCGAACAGCTCCTGGCAACCGAGCACGTCATCTGCTGCCCACCGACGATTCGTCACCGACGTAGGCCGACCAAAGCTTGCGGTAGGGGCCGTCGACTTCGAGAAGATCGGTGTGGCGGCCGATTTGGAGCAAGTGGCCGTCGCCGACGACCAGGATGAGGTCGGCGGCGGCAGCGGTCGCCAGACGGTGGGCCACGACGATGGTGGTGCGGCCCGCGGTGAGCACATCGACGGCCGCGCGGACCCGGGCGTCGGTGGCCAGGTCGAGGGACGCGGTGGCCTCGTCGAGGATGAGGATGTCGGGTTCCACCAGTTGGGCGCGGGCCAGGGCAAGCAGTTGGCGTTGACCCGCGGACAGCCCCGCACCGTGCGCGCCGATCGGCTGACGGTAGCCGTATTCGAGGGCGGCGATCATCTCGTGCGCACCGACCGCACGTGCCGCCCATTCGATTTCGGCAGGGGTCGCATCGGGTTTGCCGTAGGCGATGGCGGCGTGCACGGTGTCGCCGAACAGGAATGGTTCCTGCGGCACCACACCCAGGCGTTTGCGGTAGTCGCGCAACCGGTAGCGGCGGATATCGACGCCGTCGACGAGTACCGCGCCGTCGGTCGTGTCGTACAGACGCGCGAGCAGCTTCACCAGAGTGGACTTGCCCGCACCGGTTTCGCCGACCACGGCCACCTTCTCGCCGGGAGCGATCGTCACATCGATATCCGACAGCACCCGCGCGCCGGCACTGTCGTAGGCGAAACCGACACCGCGGAACTCGATTTCGCCCGCGAGCCGGTCGACGGTGCGGGCATCGGGCGCGTCCGGCGTGGTAACGGGTTCGCGCATCAGGACACCGATGCGCTCCACACCGACGATCGCCTGCTGATAGCTGTCGAAAACCTGCGACAGCTGCTGGATCGGCGCGAACAGCAGATCAATATAGAGCAGAAACGCGATCAAAGTGCCTGCGGTGAGCGCATTCTCGCGGACCTGATGCACACCGACGGCGAGCACGGCAGCCGTGGCGATCACCGACATGATCTCGATGAACGGGAAGAACAGCGCCATCAGCGTCTGGCTGTGCAGCCGCGCATTGCGGTACCCCCAGGAGCGACGCTCGAATTCGCGCTGGTTGATCGCCTCCCTGCGGTAGGCCTGCGTCACCGCGATGGTGTCGACATTCTCTTGCAGATAGGCGTTCGCCGCGCTGACCTGTTCGCGCGCAAGGTTGTACGCGGGCACGGAGGCTCGGCGGAACGCAACCGTGGCGGCCACCAGCACCGGCAGCAGCGCGAGCACCACCAGCGCCAGCTCGGCGTCGATCACGACCAACGCGACCACTACACCGCCGATGGTGAGTGTGCTCGTCAGCGCGACCGTCAGGCCGGTCTGGAGGAAGGTGGACAGGCCGTCCACGTCGGTGATCATCCGGGTCATGATGCGGCCGGCCAGTTCTCGCTCATAGAACTGCAGACCCAGCCGTTGCAGTTGCGCGAAGACCTTCACGCGCAGGCCGTACAGCAACCGTTCCCCGGCGCGCCCGGTCACCCGGACCTGCGCGACGGTGATCGCCCAGTCCACGACCACCAGCACCAGCGCCGAGGCTGCGGCGAGTAGCAGGACATCGCGGGCACCTACCAGCACCCCGCGGTCGATGCCGTAGCGCACCAGGAACGGAATGAGCGTCTGCGCCAACGCGTCCAAGGCCACCAGTCCCAGCCCAGCCAGCAGCGGAATCACGAACGGCCGCAGCAGCCGAGGCAGATCGAAGTTCGGCTCGGGGGTGTGCGAAAACTCTTCGGGCACATCGGGTTCACCACTCACGCCGGGCAACCGGTCGATCAGTGCACGCACATCACCGCTCGGTGGGGCACTCGACATCATGCCGCCCCCCAGGTGGCCGCCCATCCCTCCGGGCCCGCCCGCGGCCCGCTGGGAGAATGCCTTCGCCATCTGCTCCAGCGTGCGCGACTCGTCACCGTCGGTGTCGGTGTGCACCCACAGTCCCGCGGTGGGCACGGGGTCGGTGACCGCGGTCAGATCGGCGGCGATACTCGCCGGATCGGGCGGGGTGAACAGGGTATGGAACAGCTCACCGGAGGTCTGCAGCTCGTGCAGGGTGCCGAGTTCGGCCACCCGCCCGTCGTCGAGCACCGCTACCCGGTCGGCCAGCGCCAGGGTCGAAATGCGGTGTGCCACCACGATTGTGGTGCGCCGATGCACCTCCGCGGCGATGCGGGCGAAGATCTCCTCCTCCACCTGCGCGTCGATGGCGGAGGTGGCATCGTCGAGTACCAGCACCGGGGCGTCGGTAATCAGGGCGCGCGCCAACGCCAGTCGTTGCCGCTGCCCGCCGGAAAGTCGTTGTCCGCGTTCCCCGATGCCGGTGTCCAGCCCCTCGGGCAGCGCGGCGACGAAATCCTCGGCGGCGGCCAGATGCAGTGCGTGCCACACCTGTTCGTCGGTGGCGTCCGGGCGGCCGTAGGAGACGTTGGCTCGCACGGTATCCGCCATCAGCGAGGTGTCCTCGAAGACCATTGCCACTCGACCCCTGAGATCCGGTAGCTCGCGGATATCGGTGCCGTCCAACAGGATCCGCCCCGCATCGGGATCGAACAACCGCGGTAGCAGCTGCACCAGAATCGACTTGCCGGAACCCGCCGCACCCGCAACGGCGATGGTCTCCCCCGGCTCGACCGTGAGATCGAGATCGTGCAGCACTGGCGGCTGACCTTCGAATGCGAAACGCACACCGCGGAATTCGATTCGCGGCGCACCGTCCGAGGAGTCGGCGACCTGCCCGGCGGTCGACTCGCTCGGCGGTGGCGTCTCGATCACCTCGCGTACTCGCTCCAACGATGCCTTCCCTTGCTGGCTCACCGTCAGGAGCATGGAGAACATGCGGACCGGGGTGACGAACGACCCCAGGTAGGTCATGAACGCGAGAAAGGTGCCCAGCGTGATGGACTGCCGCAATGCCAGCAGCCCACCGACGACAAGGACCAACGCCTGCCCGGCGGCGGGCACCGCCTGCATGACCGGCGTGAACCGACTGGTTATTCGCGTGACTCGCAACCGCGACCGATACAGATCACGAGCGGACGCGGCCAACTGCTCGAGCTCGTGCGACTCCTGCCCGAAACCCTTCACCACCCGCACCCCGGCCACCGCGGCCTCCACCCGCATGGCGACCTCGGCGGCCCGGGCCTGCGCATCCCAGTTGGCCGGGAACAGCTCACGCTGACTGCGCGAGGTGATCAACCACAGCGCGGGCACCACCAGCAGCGCGATTACGCTGAGCGCCGGCGACATCGACGCCATCAGCAACAGTGACGCGGCGATCAGCACAACGTTGCCCGCGACCAGCGGAACCAGTTGCAGGAACATCTGGATCAGCGTCACATCGGTTATGGCGCGGCTGACCACCTGCCCGGTGTAGAGCCCCGCGCGCTGCCGTCCGTTCAGGCGCAGCAGCGCCGCGAACAGGTCGCGGCGCAGATCGTGCTGCACATCCAGCGATAGCCGCGAGGATCCGGTCCGCCGCAGATACCCCGCGACGAACCGGACGGACCCGATCGCCAACAGCACGAGCACCCATGGCAGCACCGATGCGGCCGTGGTGGTCAAAGTATCGACCACATGCCGTACAAGCAGCGGCAGGATGGCCGTGAGTACCGCGGCCACCACCGAACCCACACACGCGACGATTACCGTCCGCCGATGTTCCGCGCAGCGCCGCAGCAGATAACGAATCCACCCGTCGGCAGCCGCGTCGCCGGAACAGCCCGAGCCCGAACTCATCCGGCGACCACGAGGGCGTCCGCTTCGGCGAACTGGTTGGCGGGCCGGTCCAGGCCGTAGTGCCCGCGCAGCGTGGTTTCGGTGTACTCGGTGCGGAACAGCCCGCGCCGCTGCAGGATCGGCACCACCTCGTCGACGAATCGTTCCAGGCCCGAGGGCAGTACGGCGGGCATGATGTTGAATCCGTCCGCGGCACCGCGGATGAACCATTCCTCGATGGTGTCGGCGACCTGTTCTGCGGTGCCCGCGAAGGTGTGGTGGCCGCGTCCGCCGCCGAGCCGTCCGATCAGCTGGCGTAGCGTAAGCCGTTCGCGCCGAGCCAGATTCACGATGAGGGTGAATCGGCTCTTGGCGCCCTGGATCTCGTCCTCGGTGGGCAGATTGTCGGGCAGTTCGCTGTCCAGGTCGAGGTCCTCCACCGGAATTCCCCAGGTGCGGGCCAGCTGACGCTTGGCGTATTCGGGCGAGATCAGCCGCTCCAGTTCGGCATCCAGTTCGCGGGCGTGCTCCTCGGTGTCGCCGATGACGGGCACAATGCCCGGCAGGATCTTGATGGTCTCCGGATCGCGCCCGACTGCGATGGCGCGGCGCTTCAGGTCGGTGTAGAACTCGAGGCCGTCCTCGATCGTCTGCTGGGCGGTGAACACCGCTTCGGCGTAGCGGGCGGCGAATTCCTTACCGTCCTCGGAGGATCCGGCCTGCACCAGCACCGGGTACGCCTGCGGCGAGCGCGGCACGTTCAACGGACCCGCGACCTTGAAGAATTGGCCCTCGTGTTCGATCTTGCGGACCTTGTCCGGATCGGTGTGCAGCCCGGATTCCTTATCGGCGAGCACGGCGTCGTCCTGCCAGCTGTCCCACAATTTCGTTGCCACATCGACGAATTCGGCGGCCTTCTCGTAGCGCAACTTGTGGTCCGGGACATCGTCGAGCCCGAAGTTCCGTGCCGCGTCCGCACCCGCGGTCGTGACGATATTCCAGCCGACGCGCCCGTTCGACACCCAGTCCACCGACGCGAACCGGCGCGCCAGATTGAACGGCGAGTTGTAGCTGGTGGACGCCGTGGCGATGAGCCCGATCCGCGAGGTCTGCACGGCGATCGCGGTGAGCAGGACGGTCGGCTCCAGCTTGCCGCTGGGGCGGCGACCGGTATCGCCGAAGAGCACCGGGCTGTCGGCGAAGAAGATGGAATCCAGCTTCCCGCGTTCGGCGATGCGGGCGAGGTTCACGTAGTACTCGATTTTGGTGTTCGAGTGCGGATCGGATTCCGGCAGCCGCCACGAGGCCTCGTGGTGGCCGGTCGACATGAGAAATGCGTTGAGGTGCAACTGTTTCGACATGGTATTCCTTTCAGACTCCGGCCGGAACGACGCCGAGCGCGGTCAGTAGGGTGCGGCGGATGCGCTGGAAATCCGGTTGGCCCGGATCACGCTCGGCCGGCAGTTCGATGGGTAGGTCGACGGTGAGACGCCCGGCGTCGAGCACCAGGACCCGCTGTGCGAGCGTGATCGCCTCGTCCACGTCATGGGTGACGAGCAGGACGGTCGGAGTGTGCCGCTGGATCAGGTCGCGCAGTAATTCGTGCATCTTGATGCGGGTCAGCGCATCCAATGCGCCGAACGGCTCGTCGGCCAGCAGTAGATCGGGTGCGCCGACCAGCGCTCGGGCCAGCGCCACCCGCTGCTGTTCACCGCCGGACAACTCCGACGGCCAGGCGCGTTCCCGTCCAGCCAGCCCGACCTCCGACAGCAGGGACTTGCCGGCCTCGCGGTGGTTGCGCGGCTGCCCGTACAGCACATTGGTCAACACCCGCTGCCAGGGCAGCAATCGCGAATCCTGAAATACCACAGCGGTTTTCGCGGGTACGCGCAGTGACCCGGAACCCTGGACATCGTGATCGAGCCCGGCCAAGGCCCGCAGCAGCGTGCTCTTACCGGAACCGCTGCGGCCGAGCAGGGCGACGAATTGACCCGGCGGGATGGTCAACGTGATCTCCTCCAGGATGGTCCGATCCCCGAAGGATCGGACCAGGTCCCGGGTCCGGACGCCTAAGTCGCGATCGTGCGACGCCATGACAGCACCTTGCCTTCGAGCAGACGGATACCGGCATCGGAGATCAGTCCGAATACGCCGTAGATGAGCAGGCAGAACAGGATGACATCGGCCTGTCCGTAGTTCTGGGCGCTGCTCATGAGCTTGCCCAATCCGTCTGTGGCATTGACGGATTCGACGACGACCAGGGCCAGCCAGGAGCCGGTGACCGACAGTCGCAGCCCGAGGAAGAACCCGGGCAGTGAGCCGGGGATGACCACCCGGCGGATGAAATCCCAGCGCGAAACTCCCTGCACCTCCGACAGTTCCACGAATCGCTTGTCGATGGTGGTGAGCGAGGCGTGGGTCTGCAGGTACATGGTGACGAGCACACCGAAGGTGATCAGCACGATCTTGAACGTCTCACCGATGCCGAGCCACAGGATCATCAGCGGAATCAGGCCCAGGGTGGGGATGGCTCGCTTGACCTGCAGGGGGCCGTCGAGCAGCGACTCACCCAGGCGGGAAAGGCCCGAAAGCAGCGCCAGCGCCGTGCCGACGAGTACACCGACGCCGAGGCCGAAGGCCGCACGGCGCAGCGAGGCGGCGACATTCTCGCCGAGTGTGCCGTCGCGGAACAGGTCCCAGCCGGTCTCGAGCACGGTCCACGGCGCGGACAGTTTGCGTTCGTCCAGCAGACCGAAATGGATGCCCGCCGTCCATGCGGCCAGCACGAGGGCCACACCGAGCAGTCGGGCGAACGGCACCGGTTTGCGCAGTCCGAGTCGGCGCAGGCGACGTCGATCCACGAACCCCTCATCGGCCCTCGGTATCGACACCGCGGTGCGCGGTAATGCGAGGGTCATTGCGACTCCTTGGTCCGGTACTGCGCGGGCACCGCCTCGTTGGCGATATGTTCGAAGCGCCGGTCGAACAGCTCGGCGGCGTCGAAACTCTTACCGAAGTAACCGGAGCGGGTGACCAGGTCGATGGTTTCCTGTTCCCACTTGATCGCGTCATCCCAATTCGATGGGTAGTAGGGCTTTTCGACAGTGCTCAGAATCCGCCTGCCGTCCTCCGCCGAAACCTTCTGATCCTTCACGTAATACGCGTCGATCCATTGATCCTGATGCTCCCAGGCCCAGATATCCGCGCGCGCCCAGGTTTTCACGAATTCGGTGACGGCGGCGAGTTTCGCAGCGTCCTGCAGCACCGCCGTCGGCGTCCACAGGATGGTCAGTGCGTCCACTGCGGGAGTAGCGATGGCGCGTGCGCCCTGAGCACCGTACTGGGCGAGATATTTTGTCGTCGAGGGCTCCCCGAGCGGTGCGACGTCGATTTGTTTGCCCTGCAATGCGGTCAGGAATTGCGGACCATTCAATTCCACCAGCTTGACGTCGTTCAACCCGATGCCCGCGGCCTGCAGCGTGCGAAGCACCACCACGCCCTGCGCTTGCCCGGGTGAGAAGCCGATTCGCTTGCCGCGCAGGTCGGTGAGGCTGTTGATACCCGAATTCGGCGCGGTCGCCAGCTGATACATCGGGGTGGAGCGCACCTTGACGCCGACGATCTTCGCGTCCACGCCGGTGGCATGGGCGTGGATCGGCGGGATTCCCGCATTGCTCGCCACATCCAGCGCGCCACTGCGAAAGGCCTGAATGATATCCGGTCCCGCGGACACCACGGGCCATTCGGAAACGGTGAACGGCAATGTGTTCGACCGACCGGACGCCTCGAGGGCGACACGGGTGGTATTCACCGAAATCGAGAGCTTTGTGCCCGGTGGCACACTGGTCGGCAGGTCAGCTGAAAGAGCGGTATCCCCGCCGCCGCGGGTAGCGCAGCCGCCGATGAAAAGCGCTGTCGCTACCACGAGCCCTAATCCGTATATGGCGGATCGCATCGCTCGCTCCTGATTCGTCTGTATTGGAATGCATTGTGGGAATTCGAGGGACGACGACAGGCGAGGCATTCGAACCGGATCGCGTTTGCGTGATCTTCCATGTACCGACTTTGACGGAAGACATTGCGGTAGGGCAACATTCGTTCGACTTAAAATAAATGCGAATCAAAGTCGGGCGTCCGACGGCGGCAACACCTCCCCCGGCACGGCGGCGGTGACCACCGCGAGTGGATCGGTGAACAGCTGCTGGAGCACCACGGTGCCGGCGGCGGTCTCGAGTGCATGTCCGAGGAACGACGACCCGGTGACGACCTCCTCGGGACGCTCACACGCCGAGTACCGGCGCACCGCATCGAGATAGGTGGCGCGCACGCCCGGCACCCGAACCAAGGCCGGATCGACGATCACCACGGCGTCCGGATCCAGCAGATCGATCACGACCGCGATCACCCGACCCAGCACCGTCGCCCGCTCCACGAACAGCGCCTGCGCCGTCTCATCCCAGCCCGCGACCTCGATGAGATCCCGCAAACCGCGTACCGGCAGCGACGCCCGCTGCGCACGCGCCACCAGCGCGCGATCGGCGCAATCCGCCAGCGCCGACTCCGCGGACTCACCGGCGACCAGCCGAGTGATCGCGCCCGCAGCCGAACGCGGGCCGTAGTGCACCCGCCCGTGCACGGCGAACGCCACATCGATCACATTGCCCGCGAACAGCACCACCGTCGCCGCCGCATCGCGCGCATTTCCGAATAACTGCTCGGCGTGCACGAGGGCGCGCGTGTGACTGTCCAAGGTCACCGGTAAGCCGGTTTCGTCCGAAAGATACCGCCGCACAGCGACATTTCGCCAAGGTAGGGTGCCGTGGCCGACGACGGCCCCGGCTGAGGTGTCGACCCAGCCGCCGATCGCGACCCCCAGACCGAGTATGCGTTCGGTCAATTCACCCCGCAGGCGACACACTTCGGCGGCAGCAGCGGCCAGAATCGCATCCGGATCCAGGCTGATATGCGGCACCCGGTGCGAAAGCCGCACCGCCCCGGCAATATCCAGCACGGCGACCGTGGTGTGCTCGGCGGCGATATGCACCCCGATCACCACATTGCCCGCGACATTCAACATCAGCGGCGAATGCGGACGGCCCATCCCGGCCGGCCCTGCCGTCTCCGGCAGTTCGGTCAGCAAACCCGCCGTCCGCAGCGCACGAACCTGCGCGGTTACCGTCGCAGGCGACAGCCCCGCCAGCCGAGCGATCTCACTGCGCGGCGCCGTCCCCTGCTCGAGCACCGCACGCAAGACCGCCCCCGCACTACTACCCCCAGCCACCACCGTCATCTCGCCCTCGGTCAACCGACCCGGACATCATCAACCTGGCACGCTTCCAGCGACACCGTTGCGCTCGAGCCGATTCTGAGGACACAAGCCCCACTGTGTTCGGCCGTCGCTGACGTCCCGGGGCGGCGGGTGCTGCTATGCGCATGCGCCGTGGCCTCGGCGCTGTCCGCTGCGGCATCCTTCGCGCGCGATTTCTACACCGGCGCGGACACCACTCCCAATGGAGCTGCCACTGTCCGAACTTCCACAGCGGAGTGCCGCCCTCGGCCCGCAATACCAAGGGCAGCAACCGAATTCAGGCCGACACCGTGGACCGGACATGCGGCAGACCGAGGTTGTCGCGCAGCGTGGTCCCGGTGTATTCGGTGCGCAACACGCCGCGGTCCTGCAGCAGCGGCACCACCTGGTCGACGAATTCATCGATGCCCCATGGCACCAGGTGCGAGCCGAGGATGAAGCCGTCGGAGCCGTCGTTCTGGACGAAGGTATCGATCTGCTCGGCGACCTGGGCGGGAGTGCCGACCAGGGGCCCGCGTTCGAACTGATCGATCACGACCTCGCGCAGGGTGAGTTTCTTCGCCTCGGCCACCTGGCGCAGGCGCTCGACCGTGGCGAACCGGTCCTGATGCACGAAGGCACGTCCCTGGATGATCGGCGCCGCATCGGGATCCGGATCGATATCGGGTACCGGCCCCTCCGGGTCGTAGCCGGACAGGTCGCGGTTCCAGATCTGCTCCAGCAGGATCAGCGCGGTCTGGCCGGTGACCTGCTCGTCGCGCACGGCGTGGAACTTCTCGATCGCCTCGGCCTCGGTATCGCCGAGCACGAAACTCGCCGAAGGCAGGATCTTGATGTCATCGGCCGCACGTCCCGCCGCGACCGCGCGCGCCTTGATATCGCGGTAGAAGTCCGCGGCCTCCGGCAGCTTGCCGTACGGGGAGAAGATGGCATCGGCATTGGCGGCCGCGAAGGCGCGGCCCTGCGGTGAGACACCCGCCTGCAGGATCACCGGCCGCCCCTGCGGGCTGCGCGGGACGGTGAACCGCCCGGAGATATCGAATTGGTTGCCCTGGAAGGCGAACGCCCCGGCATCCGGTCGGGCCAGGAATCGGCCGGAGTCTTTGTCGGCGACGATATCGGCGGCGTTCCACGAATCCCACAGGGCACGAACGGCATTCAGTGTTTCCTCGGCCCGCACATAGCGGTCGTCCGGGTCGAGGAAGCCGCCGCGGCGGCGGCGACCAGATCTGTCCATTGGCATCCTCGTCTCCGTGAACGGAGGCGATTCCTACTAGACCGTCACGGCCTGTCGGTGGGTTCCTGCTTCACCGCGCGGCGCCGGAACAGGTTCCGGTCTTACCCGCACTCCACAAGCGTTTCGTCTCTCCGCCTGCCCAGCGGCGAGAATATTGTTCGCGGCGTTGCGATCCCGGTCATGAACCGCACCGCACCGGCATGTCCAGGTTCGCACCGACAACGGCTTAGGACCATCG
Source organism: Nocardia vinacea (assembly GCF_035920345.1). Classification (NCBI taxonomy): domain Bacteria; kingdom Bacillati; phylum Actinomycetota; class Actinomycetes; order Mycobacteriales; family Nocardiaceae; genus Nocardia; species Nocardia vinacea. The sequence goes on along the minus strand of NZ_CP109149.1, from coordinate 9,533,273 downwards.
ATCACCCCGCACACCGAACACAGCTGAGACGACGGGAAGAACCGGCCCACCCGGGCGAAGTACCGACCGTAGCGCGCGGCTTTCTCCTCCAACAGCCGGGTAAACATGCCCCATCCGGCGTCATGTATCGACTTCGCCAACCGGGTACGCGCCAGGCCTGTGACGCACAAGTCCTCGACGTACACCGCTTGGTTTTCGCGGATGATCGTCGTGGAGTGTTTGTGCGCCCAATTCCTGCGCGTGTCAGCTACTTTCGTGTGCGCCCGCGCTACCCGCAGACGCGCCTTCGCCCTATTCTGGCTGCCTCTCTCCTTCCGCGACAGGGCCTGCTGCGCCTTGCGGAGCCGACGTTCGGCGCGGCGCAAGAACTTCGGAGACTCGATCACCCTCCCGTCGGACATCACAGCGAAGGTGGTCAACCCCAAATCGATACCCACCTCTGTATCGACTTCGGGCAGTGGCTCGCTGTCGGTCCGCACGACGAACGACGCAAAATACCGCCCAGCAGCGTCATGGATAATCGTGACCGACGACGGGACCGACGGCAGCTCCCGCGACCACCTCACCGCGAGATCACCGATCTTCGGCAACCGCAACTTCCCGCCATCGGTGACCGCGAAACGGGCATTAGCGGTGAACCGGATCGCCTGCCTATGATCTTTACGGGACCGATATCGGGGCGTGGCAACCATACGCCCTTTGCGTTTCCCACTGACCGAGGCGAAGAAATTGCGGTAGGCGGCGTTCAGGTCCGCCAGCGCTTGCTGCAACACCACCGCCGACACATCACCCAGCCAGGCCCGCCCCGGAGTCCTCTTCGCAGCGGTCAATGCTCGCGACAGGTCACCGTCGCTCACATATGGCTCACCGGCAACACGCGCGTCCTGCCGCGCACGTAATGCGTCGTTGAACACCACACGCGCACACCCGAATGCCCGCGACAGCGCTTGCCGCTGTCCGGGTGTCGGGTAGACACGAAAGGTGTACCGCAACTGCACATCTCACACGATACCGTTGGTTTGTGGTCGGGCTCGCATTTTGCAGATTCGGTCAGTGGCGCGCCGCTATCGGTGGCGAAGCAGAACATCGAAGCGCAGGACCGTCCGGTCTAGAACACGCTCGGGCGTTGGCGGCCATCCCGTGTGTGCCTTCTTCCCGCTCTGAAAGGGCGGAGCACTAGCACACATTTCAGTATCCGGGACTGAACAGTTCGGCGGGTCGGGACGTCGGCTCCCGCCACTCGGCCGGATGCCAGCCCGCTCCATCTAGCGCGACGCCGAGATGTAGTTGTTTCGGTGCCATCGTCTCCCGTTCCTCTGCATGCGCGAATGTCATGTCCTGCAACGCGCGCAATCGCTGATGCGTCGGGCGGTATACGACTCCGGCCGGACGCTGTGCTGGGCGGGTATGACTCCGCCCACCCCGAATATCGCGTGGCCACGCGATATTCGGGGTTGCCCTGACCTGGCCCGCCGCAGGTGGTGTCAACGATTGAGATCAGCTCGAGCGCGGGGAAATACGCTGCGAACGAGCGGAATCGACGACAGCCACCGGATAGAAATTCCGCTGAGCACAACCGGTGCCGACACTCGTGCGCCTCGCTAACGTTCTCCGGTCGGACCCTGTTGCGGAGGAGTGCGCGATGACCACCGAGTCGACCATCGACGTCGATACCCCACTGCACCCGCTCGACGATCCGGTGCGGGCATCGCTGCGCGGCGAGCACCGCCGCTTCGCCAGCTGGGTGGGCCGCATCGGCCGCTACGACCCGGACGTCGCCAGGTTCATCGGCCATCCGCCCGTACTGGACGAACAGGATTGGGCCGATCTGGCCACCCTGCTCGGACCGGGTGGCAGCACCGCGCTGCGCGGCTACGGCCATCTGCCGCCGGCGGGCTGGACCGTCCTGAACGAATTCGGTTCGGTGCAAATGGACGGCACCGCACTACGCGTTGCCCACGATCCGGAACTCGAGGTACTCGCCGCCGCCGATGTGCCGGAGATTCTGGAGCTGATCGCCCGCACCGAACCCGGCCCGTATGCGCCTCGGACCATCGAAATGGGCACTTACCTGGGAATTCGGGTGGACGGCAGACTGGTGGCGATGGCGGGTGAGCGCCTGCACCCGCCGGGCTGGACCGAGATCAGCGCGGTGTGCACCGATGCCGAATTCCGCGGCCGCGGCTTCGCCTCCCGGCTGACCCGTGCGGTCGGCGCGAGGATCCGGGCGCGCGGCGAAACACCGTTCCTGCACGCCGTCGCGCACAATGCGACGGCGATCAGTTTGTACGAGACGTTGGGATTCACCCTGCGCAAGCGTTCGTTGTTGACGATCGTGCAGGCACCATCGTCCACCGGCTCCGCATCGACGCCGAACTAGCCGCCGAAATCAGTCCGTGCATTCAGCGCTCAGGTAGCGGGGGAAGTTCCAGGTTTTCGCGGAAAGTGCCACCGACATAGTCGTTTCCGACGATTCCCCGGCGCCGCAATTCGGGCAGCAGTCCATTGGTGACAAAGTCCCGAGTTCGGGAATCGGCCAGCCCACCCAGCGAAATGACGTCGAGAACCCCTGCGCGATAACGCTCTTCGACAGCATCGGCCAATCGTTCCGGCGTCCCGGCGGCCGCCCAGTGCCCGGTATCCTTCGCAGCGACGATCAGCTCACGCAGCGTGCGACCCGATGCCGCCAGCTTGGTGAAGATCTCCACCCGCCCGCGACGGCGGTTTACCGAATTCAGTTCGGGCAGTATCGTTTCCGGTATGGGCCGATCCAGCGGCAGTTCTGAAAGATCGATACCGCCGCCGAACATATCCGCCAATTGGATTCGGCCCGCATCGAAGTCGGTCGCTTCGGCCGCCTCGCGGACCAACCGGCGCGCCTCCTCCTCCGTCGCTCCATAAGTCGCATGGAACGAACTCATGATCAGCGGTAGGCATTGTGCGCGACCGAGTTCCGTCGCGCGGGCGCGAATCGTCTTGGTATAGGTCACCGCATCTTCGAGCGTCGGCAGCGAGGTGAAGACCACCTCGGCGAACCGCGCGCCGAGCTCGATACCGCCCGCCGATTGACCGGCCTGGAATTGGACCGGGCGACGCTGGGGCAACGGCGGGATATTGAGCGGACCCCGCACCGTGAAGTATTGCCCCGCATACTCGATCGGGCGCACCTTGGTCGCGTCGAGGACCGCCCCGCCGATTCCGTCGGGGGTCAGCGCCCCCGGTTCCCAGCTGTCGAACAGCGCGTTGACGACCTCGAGTGATTCGGTCGCCCGCGCGTACCGCTCCTCCGGGCTCGGCAGATCCTGATCGCCGTAGTTCTCCTCACCCACCGAGGACGTGACGACATTCCAGGCGGCGCGGCCATTGCTCACATGGTCGAGCGTTCCGAACAGCCGGGCGAGATTGTAAGGGTGGTGGAAGGTGCTGGTCACGGTGGCGATCAAGCCGACGTGCGAGGTCACCGCACTCAATGCGGACAGGAAGATCAGCGGCTCCTGCGCGCCGATCGCACCCTGCGTGCCGAAGCTCAGCAGGTCGGCAGCGAACAGTGCGTCGAACTTATTGGCCTCGGCGATCTTCGCGATCTCGATCGAGGACGCGACCGTCGATTCGTGCGGATCGATCGCGGCCGCATAGACGCTCACCGCGCCGCTGACTCCAGTAACTGTTTTCAACGCCCGACGTCGTGCAGAGCTCATTTGTTCGAGACAACCGTATCCCGCTCCCGCAGCACAGGTTTGCGATCAGTTCGAATGGAATCGGTCAGAGTTCGGGAAGATCAGGCAGTGGCGCGGCAACGCCGCCCCGACCGATCCGCTTTCCATCGTCGACCGCATTCGCGGTGCGTACGCCTGACTTTCAGAACCGGGTGTCGATCAATTTCGTTTCCGCGATGGCGAATACGGTGTCGCTGATCTTGCCGAGCAAGGCCAGCAGCACGATGGCCAGCAGCATGATGTCGGTGCGGCCGCTGTTCTGGCTGTCGATCAGCAGGAACCCGAGTCCCTTCGACGAGGCGATCAGCTCGGCCGCTACCAGGAACAGCCAGCCGTTCGCCAGGCCGAGGCGCAGACCGTTGACGACCGCCGGTGCCACCGCGGGCAATTGGATCGAGAACAACAGCGCGGCCCGACGGAGTCCATAGGCCCGGCCGAGTTCGGTCAGGTGCGGATCGACCTGTGCCAGAGCCGAAGCCGTCGTCGTATAGATCGGGAAGAACGCACCGATGGCCACCAGCACGATCTTCGGCTCCTCGCCGATGCCGAGCCACAACAGCAGCAGCGGCACCCACGCCAGCGACGGCACCGTGCGAAACAATCCGACGGTCGGCGCCAGCAGCACGCGGGCGATATCGAACAGTCCGACCACCGCGCCGAGCACCAGTGCGATGAGCGCGCCACTGGCGAATCCGAGCAGCACCCGCTGGATGCTGATCGCCAGATGGCTCCACAGTTCGTCGCGCTGTAGCAATTCCCGCAGTGCGGCAAGCACATCCGCGGGCGGCGCGAGCTGACTCGACGAATACAGTCCGGCCGAGGTCACCCCTTGCCACAGCAATAGCAGCAGCACGGGCACGACCAGTCCGAGCGACACCCGGTCCCAACGAATCCGGCGCACACCACGCGGCGGCGCGGTCGGGGTCACCGTCACCGAAGGGCCTGCTGTGCGAATTTCGGCTCGAAGAGTGCGCCGAGTGCGGTCTCGGCGGCTTCCTTCGATCGCACGTCACCGTCGGCCACGATGATCGGCACGATCGGGGTGAGCACCGCCCGCTGGGACTCGCCCGGCACCGGATCGACCTTCAGCACGGTGCGCTCGAGCGTTTCCTTGGCGACATCGAGGGAGGTCTTCGACTCCGTCGCCAGCAGCTGCGCGAGTTCGTTCGGATGATCCAGTGCCCAAACCCTTGCCTGCTCGTAGGCATTGACCACGGCCTGGACCCGATCAGGATGCTGTGCGATGAAATCCGCGCGGGCGTTGAGTACGCCGTAGGTCTGGAAGTTGGCGTTGCGGTATAGCAATCGCGAACCCTGCTCCTGACGGGTCTGCGCCATATAGGGATCCAAACCCGCCCATGCGTCGACATCACCGCGTTCGAGTGCGGTCTTGCCGTCGGCGTGCTGCAGGTTGGTCACTTCCACATCCTTGGCGGTGAGACCGGCCGTCTGAAGTGCTTGCAGCAGTGTGAAATAAGCGTCGGTGCCCTTCGTCGCCGCGATCTTCTTCCCCTTCAGCTCGGCCACCGAGGTGACGGGCGAATCCTTCGCGACGACCAACGCGGTCCATTCCGGCTTGCTGTAGACCGAAATGCTTTGCAGCGGTGTGCCATTGGCCTTCGCCTGCAGCGCCGCCGAACCCGCGGTCGAATTCACATCGATCGCATTGGCGCGCAGGCTTTCATTGGCCTTATTGCTGCCCGCGGAGAACACCCAGGTCACCTTGGTACCGGACTTCTCCAGCAGATGCTGGTCCCGGATGACCAGGCTCAGCGGGTTGTAGTAGGCGTAGTCCAGCCGCACCTCATCCGCCCCGGCCGCGCCAGACTTTTCGCCCTCCGCGCAACCCGAAAGCAGCGTTACCACAGTCGCCGCGACGGCTGCCAGGACGATGATCGATCGTCTCATCAGAGTGTCTCCTTGACGGTGGCGCGGCGCGGAACGCCGAGTCGTTCGAGTAGGTCGAGCCGCAGTGCGGCCAACTGTGGGTCGGCATCGTCACGAGGCCGATCGGCGGATACCTCCAGCGCCGCGCCGATTGTGAAACCCGTTTCGCCACCGACGGTTTCGAGTACGACAACACGGTCGGCCAGGCGCAACGCCTCGTCCACATCATGGGTGACGAGTACGACCGTGATGCCCGCGGCGCGCTGCACCTCGTCGAGCAGATCCTGCATTCGCAGCCTGGTCAGCGCATCCAGCGCCGCGAACGGCTCGTCGAGCAGCAGCACACCCGGATGCCGAACCAGCGCACGGGCCAATGCCGTTCGCTGCGCCATCCCCCCGGACACCTGTCGCGGCCGATGTCTCTCGAATCCGGCCAGGCCGACGATCTCGAGCCCGCGCCGCACCTCGGCCTCGCCTTCGGCCCGCGAGATGGTCGGTGGCAAACCCAGTGCGACGTTGCCCGCGAGGTTGCGCCACGGCAGCAACCGCGGCTCCTGGAAAACCACCGCGCAGCGCGGGTCGATGCCGCGCATGGGCCGGCCGTCCAGCACGACCTCGCCCTCGGTCGGCTCGTCCAACCCGGCGATGACCCGCAGCAGTGTCGATTTCCCACTGCCGGACGGACCGACCAGCGCGATCACCTCACCCGGCGCGATGTCCAATTCGATATCGCGCAGGACGGTATGGGCGCCGAAACTGCGGCCGAGGCCGCGCAATGCGACCCCGGCGGCACGACTGGCACTGGGTGACACGTCGACTACTGAGCGGCGGTGAATCCGGCACGGAGATCGGCGAGGATATCGTCGATCCCCTCGATGCCGACCGCGAGACGGACCAGGCCCGGGGTGACACCGGCCGCCAATTGCTCCTCCGGAGTCAGCTGGGAATGAGTGGTCGAGGCCGGATGGATTACCAGCGAACGCACATCGCCGATATTGGCGACGTGGCTGTGCAGCGTGAGCGCCTCGACGAAACGCTTACCCGCATCGACCCCACCGGCCACTTCGAAGCCGATCACCGCGCCGACGCCCTTGGGCGCGAGGGTGCGCCCGCGTTCGTACCACGGGGAGGACGGCAGCCCGGCGTAGGACACCGCGGTCACCTCCGGACGGGCCGCGAGGAAGTCCGCCACCGCCTTGGCATTCTGCACATGCCGTTCGATCCGCAGACTCAGCGTCTCCAGACCCTGGCTGATCAAGAAGGCGTTGAATGGCGAGACGGCCGAACCGAGATCGCGCAGCAGTTGCACCCTGGCCTTGAGGGCATAGGCGGGAGCGCCGAGGTCGGCGTACACCACACCGTGGTAGCTCGGGTCCGGCGTGGTGAAGCCGGGAAAGCGGCCGCCGGTCCAATCGAAGGTGCCGCCGTCGACGATCACGCCCGCGATGGCCGCACCGTGGCCGCCCAGATACTTTGTCGCCGAATGCACCACGATATCGGCGCCGTGGGCGAGCGGCTGGATCAGATACGGCGTCGCGACGGTGTTGTCGAGAATCAGCGGAACGCCTGCGGCATGGGCGATTTCGGCGATGCCGGGTATATCGAAGATGTGGTTCTGCGGGTTGGAGATCGTCTCGCCGTACAGCGCCTTGGTATTCGGCCGGATCGCCGCGCGCCACTGGTCCAGATCGTCCGGATCGTCGACGAAGCTGACCTCGATGCCCAGTTTCGGCAGCGAGTAGCGGAACAGGTTGTAGGTGCCGCCGTACAGCCGCGGGCTGGACACGATGTGATCGCCCGCACCGGCGATATTAAGGATCGCGAAGGTCTCCGCGGCCTGTCCGGAGGCCAGCAGCAGCGCCGCGACACCGCCCTCCAACGCCGCGATGCGCTGCTCCACGGCATCCTGGGTCGGGTTCATGATGCGGGTGTAGATATTGCCCGGCTCGGCGAGACCGAACAGCGCCGCAGCGTGCGCGGTATCCCGGAAGGTGTAGGAGGTGGTCTGGTAGATCGGCAGGGCGCGGGCATTGGTCGTGCCGTCCGGCGCCTGTCCGACATGGATCTGCTTGGTCTCGAAGCTCCAGTCGGCGCTCGGGTCGGCCTGGGTCTGGTCGCTGGTGGTCACATCAACGGACACTAAGAAGCGCCCGGCGCGGCGTCGAGAATTACATTCATCCGGAACCGAATCCGGGCCCGATCAGCACCGGAAACCAGGTCCACAATCGACTCTGATCCTTTCATCAGATACGATTCCGATAGCGGATTAGAGGGAAAAGAGGACACGGTGACAGGTGTGGTGGGCAACCGCATCGACAGGCGGCGCGAGCGGACGCGCAATGCGCTGCTCGGGGCGGCGCGGAAGTTTCTGTCGGAGGGGCGATCCGCGGTCAGCATCCAGGAGATCACCGATGCCGCCGATGTCGGATTCGGCTCGTTCTACAACCATTTCCAGTCCAAGGAGCAATTGTTCGACGAGGCCGTGCGGTCGGTACTGCAGATCTACAGCGAGATGCGCGACGAGATCGTCGCCATGTACGACGATCCGGCCGAGGTATTCGCGGTGAGCTTCCGGATGACCGGGCGGTTGCAGCGCCAGATCCCGGAGGGCGTGCGGGTGATCCTGAATTCCGGTACGTCGGTGCTGCTGCGCGACGAGGGCCTGGGCCCGCGGGCCCGCCGCGACATCACGGCCGCCCAGGAGGCGGGCCGGTTCGAGCCGATGGACCCGGATATGGCGCTGATGGCCGCGGGTGGGGCGCTGCTGGGACTGCTGCAACTATTGGACGCCCGGCCCGAGGCCGACGCCGGGGCGCTCACCGACGAGATGACCCTGCATGTGCTGCGGATGTTCGGTATGAACAAGCGCTCGGCGCAGAAGCTGGTATCCAGCGAATTGCCGCCGCAGCCCCAGCTGTGATCAGCCGTTGACCGCTGCGGCCAGTCGCGGCAGTTGCCGCAGTGGATTGTGGTGTTCGACCTCCATGCGCTGATCGGCATCGAAGATCTCACTGAGTCCGGGCGCGGGATCGTGCGAACCGCTCTGCGGGAGCGTGAGCGCGCTGAAGGGCCAGTCGGAACCGAAGACGATGTGATCACGGTTCGTCACGGCGAGCGTGCCGGCCATGGCGGCCGCCGAACCGCTGAGCGCGGTGTCGTAGTAGAACCGCGAGATCTGGTTCTTCATATCCAGCACCGACGGCTTCGGCAGGTCCTGCGGCCACAACTGGCCCAGCACTGTTTGCGAGGCAACGCTGACACGGTGGGATAAAAACGGCAGCACACCACCCGCGTGGGCGAGTTGGAAGCGAATGTTGGGATAGCGCTGGGTCATTCCGGTGACCATCATCATGGTCGCCGCGCGCGTGGTGTCGAAGGTGAACTCCTCCAGGAAGTCCGGCAGCGGCAGCTTCGGCTTGGCGACATCGGGAATGGCGGCCGGATGCACGAAGACGTAGGCATTGCGCTGGTTCAACGCGATCATCAGCGGTTCGAAGCGCGGATCACCCAGGTAGACACCGTCATACGCCGACAGCAGGATCACACCGTCGAGGTGCAGTTCGTCCAGCGCGTAGCTCGCCTCGGCGATCGAAGCCGCGATATCGGGCATCGGCAGCACGGCGAATGCGCCGAATCGTGTCGGATTGGATCGGAACAGACCGGCGGCATACGTATTGCAGTAGCGGGCCATATCGCTGGCCTCTTTACCGGGCAGGAACGACACACCCGGATCCGATACCGACAGTGCTTGGGCCTGGATGCCGTAGTAGTCCATGAAGGCCACCGCAGCCTCCGTGGACCACTCCGGCGTCGGGTAGCCGCCGATGGTGAGGTGACCGTGATCCAGCAGTGCGGCACGGTAATCCGGTGGCAGGAAATGCGCGTGCAGGTCGATGCGGTAGGCGCCCGACGGCGCGGGCTGCTGAGCGCGGGCCGGAGCCGCCTGGGCATTCGACATCGAAGCCACCGCAGCCGCACCGAATGTGCCGGCAACAACGCTACCGAGTGCGCGCCGACGACTGACCACCGGCGGGGCCTCGGCACGAGGACCATTCACAGAGCTTCGCCTTTCGTATTCATGACAGCAGTCCCTCGTCATCCAGCCACAGCGGTCAAGTCGAGTGCGATATCGACGATCATGTCTTCCTGCCCGCCGACCAGACCACGGCGTCCGGCCTCGGTCAATAGCGTACGGACATCGATTCCGTATGTGGCGGAAGCCTTTTCGGCGTGACGCAGGAAGCTCGAATACACCCCCGCGTAGCCGAGGGTCAACGTTTCCCGGTCCACCTGCACCGGTCGCTCCATCAGCGGTCGGATCAGATCGTCGGCGGCATCGGTGAGCCGGTTCAGGTCCGCACCGTGCTCCCAGCCTTGGAGATCGGCGACCGCGACGAATGCCTCGAGCGGTGTATTGCCCGCGCCCGCCCCGAGCCCGGCCAGCGAAGCGTCGACCCTGGTCACGCCCTCCTCGACGGCGACGACACTATTGGCGACCGACAGCGACAGGTTCTGGTGCGCGTGGATACCGATCTCGGTGTCCACGTCCAGCACGGCCCGGTAGGCGCGCACGCGTTTGCGGACACCGTCCATGGTGAGCCGTCCGCCGGAGTCGGTGACGTAAACGCATTGTGCGCCATAGGCTTCCATGAGCTTGGCCTGTGCGGCGAGCCCGGCGGGTGTGTTCATATGGCTCATCATCAGGAAGCCGGAGACGTCCATGCCGATTTCGCGGGCGAAGGCGATGTGCTGGGCGGCGATATCGGCCTCGGTGCAGTGCGTGGCTACCCGAACCGAACGCACACCGAGGTCGTAGGCGTGGCGCAGATCGTCGATGGTGCCGATGCCGGGGAGCAGCAGCGTGGTCAGCCGGGCATCCTGCAATGCACCCGCGGCGGCTTCGAGCCACTCCCAATCGGTGTGGCTGCCCGGCCCGTAGGTGAGGCTGCCGCCGTGCAGACCGTCGCCGTGCGCGACCTCCACCGCGTCGACGCCCGCCGCATCCAGCGCGGCGGCAACGGCGGCAACGTTTTTCGGGGTGATGCGGTGGCGCAGCGCGTGCATACCATCGCGCAGCGTCACATCCTGCAAAAAGACTTCTGTCATTACACACTCTCCCGGATCGGCACCGAAACGGGCGCTGCGGCAAGGCGTTCGGCGACGCGCAACGCGGCCGAGGTCATGATGTCGAGATTTCCGGCGTAGGACGGCAGATAGTGCGCCGCGCCTTCGACTTCGAGGAATACCGAGATCTGATGCGTGACAACGGTATCGCCGACAAGAGTCTCCGACTGCGTGGCCGCAGTGATCTGGATGTCCTGCTCGAGCCGGTAGCCGGGCACATAGGCAGCCACCTCGGCGATCATCGCCTCGATCGATTCCCGCACGGCCGCATGGGTTTCCGGATTCGGATCGCCGATCAGCGCGAGTACGGTGTCGCGCATGATCAGCGGCGGCTCGGCCGGATTGAGGATGATGATCGCCCGGCCGCGCGTCGCGCCGCCGACCGCCTCGATCGCCTGCGCGGTGGTCTCGGTGAATTCGTCGATATTGGCTCGGGTGCCGGGCCCGGCGGATTTGGAGGCGATCGAGGCGACGATCTCGGCGTAGGGCACCTCGGTGACCCGGGAAATCGCCGCCACGATCGGGATAGTGGCCTGGCCGCCACAGGTCACCATATTCACGTTCGGAGCGTCGAGGTGCTGGTCCAGGTTGACCGCAGGCACCACGAACGGGCCGATCGCGGCCGGGGTCAGATCGATCAGCCGCTTCCCGTGCGGCTCCAGCGCGGCGGCATTCGTATGGTGCGCGCCGGCGGAGGTGGCGTCGAAAACGATATCGATCTCGTCGAAATGCGGCATGGCGATCAGTCCATCGACACCGCTCGCGGTGGTCGGTACGCCGAGCCGGTCGGCACGGGCCAGTCCGTCGGAGTCCGGATCGATGCCGACCATGGCGGCCACCTCCAGGGTTTCCGACAGCCGCAGCACCTTGAACATCAGGTCGGTACCGATATTGCCCGAGCCGATGACGGCGACTTTGGTGCGGCTCATATTTCCTCCAGCGTGAAGTCGATGGCACCGAGTGCCTGTGTGCCACTGAATAATTCGGACCGAATGCGGGCGCCCGGTCGCAAGAGGGCCATCGGTCCGAGCGCACCGGACAGGACGATCTCACCGGCACGCAGCGGATCGCCGCAGTCGCGCGCGGTGCGGGCCAGCCGGGCCAGCGCGTTGAGCGGATCACCGAGACACGCCGAACCAGTTCCGGTGGAGACGATTTCGCCATCGATCGCCATATTCATCGCGATCTCGCACGGTTCGAACTCGGCCAGCGACAGCCGCTCGGTGCCCAGGACGAACCAGCCGCTGGACGCGTTATCGGCGACGGTATCGGCGAAGCTGATATCCCAGTCGGCGATGCGGCTGTCGACGATCTCCAATGCGGCAACCGCATAGTCCACCGCCCCGCGGACGCTGATCGCATCCAACTGCTCGATATCGAGGTCGGCACCCAGAACGAATGCCAGTTCGGCCTCGACTTTCGGCTGCAGCATCGAGGTCGGCACCCAGAACGAATGCCAGTTCGGCCTCGACTTTCGGCTGCAGCAGCGTAGGCCGTTGTGCCGCAGGAGTTTCGGCGATGTTCATATCGGCGAACAGCACGCCGAAGTCGGGCTGATTCACCCCGAGCTGCTGCTGGACCGCCGGAGAGGTGAGTCCGATCTTGCGTCCGACGAGCCGGGCACCGGCGGCGAGGCGGTGCTGGACGCCGATGCGCTGCACCGCATATGCCAGGTCGACGTCATCGGGGCCGATGAGGGCGCGAACGGGCGCGATCGGTGCTCCGGTCGTCGTGGCGATGGAAAGCCGTTCGGCCGCAGCATGAACCGCCGCGGAATCGGTCACCAACCCGCCCGTCACCCGGCCACCATCGCTCATCGAATTGTTACGCGATGCTGTTGTGTTCATCGAGCCTCCTCGAGGTGACGGTCCTGGACCGAATCCGATTGCGGCCGCACCGGAATCGGCCCGGTGAGCTGCCGGAAGAGTTCGGCGATCAAGGACCCGCTGCGCCCGGCAGCGGCGGTACCGAAGACGAACTTGTCCGGGCGCAGCAGCACCACGCCGCCGGTCCCGACGCCCGCCTTGGCGAACCAGCGGGTCAAAGCGCCGGTGTGGTCTTCGATATCGGCGTAGTCGTCGCCGGTAATGCGGCCGTCACCCGGCTGCCCCTGCGGTCGCCCGCCGAGCGGATACACGGTGACGAAACGAGCACCCCGGGCCCGCAACCTCGCCAGATCGTCGGCTCCGAGCACAGCGCGCGGATCGACCCCGTTGCCGACGACCGCGAATCCGAGGCCGAGCACATCGTCGAAACGCCGAGGCCGTCCGTCGTAGGTCCGTACGACCGGCTGCGGGGCGAGCGTGCCTTCCACGCCGCGCAGCCCACGCCGGGGTAGGCCAAGGTACCCACCGCGACGGAAGCGCGGTGCCGGTTTCATCTTCGCGGCGCGAATCCAGCCGCCCAGCCCGGGCACTCGTAGCGCCGTGGTGAGTGCGATATCCCGGGCCGCCGCTACCAGTTTGTTGTCGAAGGAGACGATGTTCTTGTTCAGTACCGAAAAATCGATCATCGCCTTGGCGTGCGGCCGCCGCTCGGACTCGTAGCTGTCCAGAATCCGCAGGTCCGCACCCTGTTCGAGGATTGCGGTGAGCTTCCACGACAGGTTGTCGGCATCGCGCACCCCGGAGTTCATGCCCTGTCCGACGAACTGCGGCGTCATATGCGCGGCGTCACCGGCGATGAGGATCCGCCCATCCCGCCACCGGTCGGCGACCACGGCATTGAAGGTGTAGACCAGCTTGCGCAGCACTTCGACCTCGTCCGGATCGATAAAGCGCGCGATGTGACGGCGGACGTTCTCCGGATCTTCCATCTCCTCTTTGGTCTGCGATTCGGTCAGCATGAACTCGAAGCGGTGATGCCCATCCGGTTGTGGGCACGACACGATCGGCATTGCCGGATCGCAGACGAAGTTGAAATACGGCAGATGCCGAAACGCGTCGATGCCGTCCTTGGCCTTCAGGTCCACCACGAGCCAACGCTCGGGAAAGCTGGTCCCGCTCATATCGATACCGAGCTTGGTGCGCACCACACTGCGCCCGCCGTCGCATCCGACCAAGAATTTCGCGCGCACCCGCTCCGCGGTCCGCGGATCGGTATCCGGTGCGCGGTTGCCGTATCCGGTGCCCCGGCACTCGGCATGTTCGACGCTCACGCCGGATTCGCCCTGGTCGAAATCGATGACCTCGCGTCCGCGGCGGACGGTGACATGGGGATAGCGCCCAAGGGCACTTTCGAGGGTGTTCTCCAGGTATGGCTGGTACAGGAAGTTGACCACCGGCCACCCCAGCGGACGGTCGGTCTGGTGGAACTGCACCAGCACCCGGCCATCGGCGCGCACCCATTGCACGGTGGAGTCGATATTCATATCGGCCGCGAGTTCGTCTGCCGCACCGGCGGTTTGGAAGATGCGCATGCCTTCGTCGTCGGTGTAGACCGCACGCGCGAGTCCGTAGTACTCCGGTTCCCGTTCCAGGACGAGCACGCGCACGCCGCGCCGCCCCAGCAGGTTGGCCAGCGTCAGGCCGGTCGGGCCGAGACCGACGACCACCACGTCGTAGTCGGTGGTACTCATCGTGAAAGTCCTCCTGCCAGTTGCGGGACGGTGATCTCCGGTGTGGTCGAGGTCCGCAGCGCTTGGCGGAATTGGGCGAATTTGTCCAGCACCGTCTCCCCCACCGTCGTGTGGCCCCAGATGCTGATGCCCTGGTAGGTCGTCGGTTCCCAGGTGGATTCGAGTTCGGGACCGATCACGATCGGGTTCCAGCCGACCTCGAGTTCGAAGCCGGACGGGGTCACGCAGTAGTAGGACAGTTCGCGGTCGTTGGTGTGCTGGCCGACCGACCACTGCATGCGGAAGCCGAGATCGGTGACGCGCTGAAAGGATGCCAGCATGTCGTCCAAGGTCGCGGACTGAATATTGATGTGCTGCACCCGGGTTCGCAGTGGGTCGATCTTGACTCCGCGAATATTGGCGATGGCGATCGAATGGTGACGCTCGTTGACCCGCAGGAATCGGATCTTCATCTTCAACCCGGAGACGTTCTCGTCGATGTAATCGGTCAGTCGGGAGTCGAAAACCGTGTGGTAGTAGCCACGCATCGCTTCCGGTTCGCGCGAAACGATCGCGACGTGGCCCATTCCGGCCTCCCCTGTCACCCATCCGGAGCTGAGCATCCGCAGTGGTTCGGGTGTGGTTATCGGGGCCGTGAAGATTTCCTGTGCAATACCTTTCGGGCCCGGAAAGCGCCACAGTCGGTCCACGCCGCGCAGCGCGGTCTCTTCCGGGGTGCCCTCGACGACCGGGACACCGCGATCGGTCACCCGGGCGATGATGCGGTCGAAGGTTTCGTGGTCGTCGACGTGCCAGCCCAATGCGGTGACATCCTCGGCCGAACCACGCTCGATGAGGAACCGGCAGGCGCGCTCGTCCAGCCGCAGGCGCAGCGCATCGCGGTCTACCTCGTCCACGTGCATGCCGATCGCCTCGGCACCGAAGCGACGCCAATCCGGCAGCAGATTCGATTGCACCGCAACGTATCCCATGTGCACCGAGCCGAACACCGAGGCGTCGGTGTTGGGGCGCAGAAAACCGTTCATCGCTATGCCTCGAGGAATGCGGTGGCCAGTGCGTTGAACAGTTCGGCGCGTTCCCACTGCACCCAGTGGCCGGTCTCGGCCGCCAGGTACAGATCGCAGTTCGGCATCGCATCGGCCAGCATCCGGCCACCCGCGGGACGGTTGACCTTGTCATCGGCGCCCCAGATGACCAGGGTCGGATGGGCCACCTCGCGCAGCCGGGAGTCCCGGGTGAAATCCATCCGCCACAGCGTCCGCAGGGCCAGCGGTCCGGAGGGACGGCGCAGCGGCGGATTCGCGATCACCTCGGGATCGATGCTGGCCTGGAATCGCAGCTCGATGAGCTCGTCGGGCACCGCGGCGCCGTCGAACACTAGGTACTCGCGGATGAACCGGGTGATCTTCTCCCGGCTCGGTCCGCTGCCCGGATAGTAAGCGAGCAACTCCTGCAGGCCCTTGGTCGGCAGTGCGCGCGTGGAGCCGACACCGCCGGGGCCCATCAGGATCATTCGGCCCACCTTTTCCGGCCGGTCCATCGCCAACCGCAGCGCGGCGGCACCGCCGTAGGAGTTGCCGACCAGGTGCGCCGAGTCCAGGCCGAGTTCGTCCAGCAAACCTCCGATCGCCCGCGCGAGGTCGCCGAACGGGTCGGACTGATCGACAACCTTCGAAGAGCGCCCGTAGCCAGGCATATCCGGCACGATCACGCGAAATCGCTGCGCCAGCGCCTCGATATTGCGCGAATAGTTCGACAGGCCCGTCGCACCCGGCCCGCCACCGTGCAGCAGCACCACCGCGGGACCGGATCCGACCTCGCCGAAGAAGACCTCGCGCTGGCCGACCCGGACCGTCCGTCCGGCGCCGACCCCCTTGTCGATGCTTGTCACAGCTACCTCCACGACTTTGTTGATGAAATCATCAGTCACGATCACAGTCTCTGTCAAGAGGAAATGATGAAAACGTCAGAATGACGCCCATCCAGATTTGACGAAGCATTTCGGACCGTTCGCGGCACCACGATCACCACTCAACGTCGACTAGGTCGGCCCACATCGCCGGATCAGCACGGCCGCAATCGAATTGGACCGTGTCAAGCGGTTGTCGAAGTGCAGCGATACCACCGTCGACGACATCGTGCCCACCGCCTGTGCCACGGCGCTGCGCCGGTACATGATCGAGCTCGGCGACCTACCCGATAAGCCGTTGGTGCTCGGCTGCCCGGTTTCCATCGCACCCGAGGGATCCGCGACCGCCAGCTCGATCGGCATCATGTTCGTCGATTCGGCCACGGACGAAACCGATGCCCCCTGTCGCTGCTGTTCGAAGGCCGCTACGCCACGGCGCTGCCCGATCTGGCGCGGAGGACAGGCGGATAGGCGTGAGCTGCGGTTATAACACATATGACGGGTTCGATCGGCCTACCCTGGGTAGTGGATTCACGAGACCGAAGGGAAGTCGAAATGAACCGCGGAGGTGACCCATTCGCCCACACCGAACAGACAGCGCGAATCTGGCTCGACACCGTTATGGAGTGCCTGGGTACCAGTGATCGCCGCTACGCATACCGCGTGCTCCGCGCGTGGTTGCATACGGTGCGTGACCGTCTGACGGTGGATGCGGCAGCGCATCTCGGCGCGCAGCTCCCGGAGCTGTTGCGCGGCATTTACTACGAGGGCTGGCGTCCGAGCGACGTTCCGAAACGCTACGACCAAACCGAATTCGTCCAGCTCTTCGCCGCGGAGGCCACGATCTCCGACGGCGACGTGCCGTTTACGGTGACCTGTTTGAGCGCGGCGCTGCGGGACCGGTTCTCCCCCGGCACGCTGGAGCACGCCCTCGAACAACTGCCACCCACACTGCGCGAGCTCCTGTTGTCCGCCGAGACGGCCCCACCCAAGACAGCCAGGCACGGCACGGCCAACCGGTTGGATCGACTGGAACGGTCGGTCGAATCACTCTCGGATACGCTCGCGCGCATCGATCAGCGGCTGGCCGCTATGTCATCGGATCAGACCGGTAAGTACGAGGCCGTCTATTAGCCACGGTTTAACAGATAGTCCAGCGGTAACCCGCACATTGACGCTGCTCGGCGAGTACGAGATCAGCGCGAACCTCTCCGATTCCGAGGCAGCTTCGAACCATCGATCGACCGGAGGAAACTATGGCGAATCCCACCAGCCAGCGATCTGACGTGCGACGGACGCCGGCACGCGCGGACCTGCACAGTGCCGCGTTCACCGACCACGCGACGATTCCGGACCGCTACTCCTACGACGGCGGAAACGTTGCCCCGCCGCTCGAGTGGAGTGGTATCCCCGACGACGCCGTAGAGCTCGTCCTGCTTTGCGAGGACGAGGACGCACCGGGCGGGCCGTTCACCCACTGGCTGATGACCGGCATCGCGCCGAACGCGACCAGTGTCCGGGCGGACGCGCCGCCGCCCATGGCCGTCGCGGGGCCCAATGACTTCGGTGAAATCGGCTGGAGCGGTCCGCGACCGCCGGTCGGCGACCAGCCGCACCGGTACTTCTTCCGCCTCTACGCCCTCGACCAAAAGCCCGGATTCACCAAGGAAACCACGGCCGACGTGGTCCGATCTGCCATCACGGACCACGTTGTCGCGAGCGGAACCCTGGTCGGCCTCTTCGCCGCCTGATCCGCCCGCACCGCGCATCTCTACGCCGCGATCGCCTCGGCGCGCAGGCGCGAGTAGTCCTCGCGTGACAGCGGCGCCGCATCCGGTGCGCCGAGGTCTTCGAGCGGAATGTCTCGCGCGCGGAGAATGCGGCGACCGAAGGTGAAGGCGCTGACGCGCCGCGGGGGCGCTGCCGACGCTGAGCTGGGTGAAGGCGTGGCCGTGCAGCGCGGGCGCGGCGGTATCGGCCGCGATCCCACCGTATTGCTCCTGCAGCCACAGCAGCGAACGCATCGCGTCACGGGCGCGCCGGATCGGCTTGGCGGAAAACATCATTGAACACTTCGAGCGACAGCGGCCCGGTGTGTCCGGCATCGAGAACATAGCCGAGGAACGCGGGCAGATCGAAGGCCCCTTGGCCGGGAAACAGCCAGTAGTGGCGGCTCCACTGCAGCACATCCATGGTCAGGTGCGGTGCGTCGGCGAGCTGCAGGAAGAGCAGTTTCTCCCCGGACACATCGGCGATGCCAGCGGGATCGCTTGCGCGCGAAAGGATGTGGAAGCTGCCACGGCGACGATGGATCGCCGAGCGGTGCCATCGATCGATATTTGGGACTTGAGTCACCATCGAATCCGACCTACGATGTTCGCATAACAACCAATTGTACGGATTGCGAACAATGCGGCATCGTGAAGGCTGCTACCTCGGTTGCGCCCGAGCGGATAGCGCTCGCGGAACTGCTGGACCCGGTTTGCATGGCCGGGCGATGTCCTGGTGCGCATGCTCGGCGTCGGTCTGTGCGGTTCGGATCCGTCCGTCTATCACGGCCATCGGCAGGTGAGCAGCGGCGTTTCCACGATTTCGAATGAGGAGTGATATGGCCAGGATTACCTCCTTGGCAGCTGCGGTCGGCGAACTCGTCCGCGACGGCGATACGGTCGCGCTGGAGGGGTTCACGCATCTGATCCCGGTGGCCGCCGGGCAAGAGATCATCCGCCAGCGCAAGCGGGATCTGACGCTGGTGCGGATGACGCCGGACATCGTCTACGACCAGCTGATCGGGGCCGGTTGTGCACGCAAGCTGATCTTTTCCTGGGGCGGTAATCCCGGCGTCGGCTCACTGCACCGGTTCCGCGACGCGGTACAGCATGCCTGGCCCGCGGCGTTGGATATCGAGGAGCACAGCCACGCCGGTATGGCGAATCGCTATGTCGCGGGGGCGTCCGGATTGCCGTTCGCCGTGCTGCGCGGATACGTCGGCACTGATCTGCCGACGGTCACCGACACCATCAAACCGATCACCTGCCCGTTCACCGGGGAACAGCTCACCGCGGTTCCCGCGATCAATCCCGATGTCACGGTGATCCACGCCCAGCGCGCCGATCGCGCCGGAAATGTGCAGCTGTGGGGACTGCTCGGAGTGCAGAAGGAGGCGGTGCTCGCCGCGCGCCGCAGCCTGGTCACGGTCGAGGAAATCGTCGACGAGCTGACCCCGGTGCCCGGCGCGATCGTGCTGCCCGCGTGGGCGGTGACCGCCGTCGCGGAGGTGCCCGGCGGCGCGCATCCGTCCTACGCACAGGGCTATTCCGAACGCGACAACGACTACTACAAGACCTGGGACGCGATCAGCCGAGACCGTGCCCACTTCACCCGCTGGCTCGACGAAAACGTGTACACCGCCACCACGGAGACAGTATGACCATCGCCGAAACCCGCACCGCCACAATGGAAACGACATACACCGCCGACGAGATGATGACGATCGCCGCCGCCAGGGCACTCGGCGCGGGCAAACGGTGCTTCGTCGGGATCGGGCTGCCGTCGACGGCCGCCAATCTCGCACGCAATACCCACGCGCCCGATCTGGTCCTCATCTACGAATCCGGAACGTTGGGTTCGAAGCCGGATCGGCTGCCCGCTTCCATCGGTGACGGTGTGCTCGCCGAGACCGCCGACGCGGTGATCAGCGTGCCGGAGATTTTCAACTACTGGCTGCAGCCGGGTCGCATCGATATCGGGTTCCTCGGGGCCGCGCAGCTCGACAAGTACGGCAATATCAACACCACCGTCATCGGCGGTGACTACACCCGTCCCAAGGTCCGCTTGCCAGGAGCCGGTGGCGCGCCCGAGATTGCCGCCTCCTGTGGCGAGGTGTTCGTCGTCGTGCGCCAGTCGCGCCGATCCTTCGTCGACAAAGTCGACTTCATCACCTCTTTCGGGCACGGTCACGGCACCGGCGAGCGCGCCAAACTCGGCCTGCGCGGCGCCGGCCCGACCCTGGTGATCACCGACCTCGGGGTGATGCGGCCCGACGAAACCGGCGAGTTGATCCTCGTCGCGGTACATCCGGGCGTGACCGTAGAGCAGGTCCGCGATGCCACCGGCTGGCAGCTGCGGGTCGCGCCGGATCTCGAAATCGGCGAGCCGCCGACGGCCATCGAACTCGAGACCCTGCGAGCGCTGAAAGCCGCCTCATGACCAGCGCATTTCTCTACGACGGTATTCGCACCCCGTTCGGCAGGTACGGCGGTGCGCTGAGCGGCATCCGGCCCGATGACCTCGCCGCCACCGTGCTGCGGTCGCTCGCGGACCGCAACGATCTGGACCCCGCGACGGTGGACGAGATCGTCTTCGGCGCCGCCAACCAGGCGGGCGAGGACAATCGCAATGTGGCACGCATGGCAGCGCTGCTGGCGGATTGGCCGACCTCGGTGCCCGGCACGACCGTGAACCGGCTGTGCGGGTCGAGTATGGACGCCGCGATGCAGGCCGCCCGGATGATCGAAACCGGTGATGCGGCAACGGTTGTCGTCGGCGGCGTCGAATCGATGAGCCGCGCGCCCATGGTTATGCCCAAACCCGCCAAGGGATTTCCCGTCGGCAACGAAACACTGCACTCCACGACATTGGGCTGGCGGCTGGTGAATCCAGCAATGCCCGCGCAGTGGACGGTCTCCTTGGGTGAGAGCACCGAAATCCTCGCGGGCCGTTACGGAATCGAGCGTGCGGCGCAGGACGAATTCGCCGCGCGCAGCCATCAGCTCGCCGCGAAGGCCTGGGACAACGGCTTCTACGACGATCATGTCGTCGCCGTGCCCGGCACCGAACTGGCTCGCGACGAGTCGCTGCGGGCGGAAACAACCGTCGAGCGGTTGGCGGGATTGAAACCGTCGTTCCGGCCTGATGGCACCGTCACCGCCGGAAATGCCTCACCGCTGAACGACGGCGCCTCCGCCCTGCTGCTCGGTGACGAAGCCCTGGCCGATCGGCTCGGCCGGGCACCTCTGGCGCGGATCGCGGGACGCGGTACGGCGGGCGTCGATCCGGATGTCTTCGGTATCGGTCCGGTCGAAGCGGCGCGAATCGCCCTGCGGCGCGCGGGAATCGGCTGGGGCGATCTCGGCGTGGTCGAATTGAACGAAGCATTCGCCGCGCAATCGCTTGCCTGCCTTGCGGATTGGCCGGAGTTGGATCGGGACATCGTCAATGTCAACGGCGGCGCGATCGCGATCGGTCACCCGCTCGGCGCGTCCGGGGGACGCGTCATCAACCAACTCGCCCGCGAAATGCGGCGTAGCGGCAGCCGGTGGGGCCTGGCCGCACTGTGTATCGGCGTCGGCCAGGGGCTGGCCGTTGTTCTGGAGGCGACATCATGAAAACCCGTGCACTGCAAGGCTATCGGAGGGATCCGGCGGGCACCCACCCGCCGCTGGACTCCCCGGAATACAAGTCCACCGCCCTTCGGCATCCAAAAGAGCCGCTGGTCCTGCTGCCGCAACGGCTGACCGAACTCACCGGTCCGGTGCTCGGCGCGGACCGGCTCGCCGAGACCGATAACGACCTGACCGCGCAGCACCGCGTGGAACCGCTCGGACAGCGCATCATCGTGCACGGTCGACTGCTCGACGGTGACGGCAAGCCGGTCCCGAATTCTTTGATCGAGATCTGGCAGGCCAATGCCGGTGGCCGATACCGGCACGACCGGGGCGCGTGGGACTGTCCCTTGGATCCCAACTTCGACGGTGTCGGGCGCACGCTCACCGATGGCGCGGGCCGCTACGAGTTCACCACGATCAAGCCCGGCGCCTATCCGTGGCGCAACCACCACAATGCCTGGCGGCCCGCGCACATCCACTTCTCGCTGTTCGGGCGCGCCTTCACCCAGCGACTGGTCACCCAGATGTATTTTCCGGACGATCCGTTGTTCGCCCAGGACCCCATCTTCAACTCGGTGCCCGAGGCTGCTCGCCCACTGCTGATCAGCCGCTTCGATCTCGACCGCAGTGAACCAGAGCGGGCGCTGGCATTCGAGTTCGACATCGTATTGCGTGGCCGCGACGCCACACCTTTCGAGGACGACGAGGACGATGACTGATCTGCCCACCACGCCTTCGCAGACTGTCGGCCCCTATCTGCATATCGGACTGACGTGGGACGACGGCCCGTACGCTGTGCCGCTGGGGACACCAGGGGCCGTGTGGATTCGCGGCCGGGTGCTCGACGCCGTCGGCGAGCCGATCGATGACGCCATGATCGAGATCTGGCAGGCCGACCCGGACGGGCATATCGCGCATCCCGACGACGGTCGCGGTGTCCGCGAATACTTCCGCGGATTCGCACGCAGCGACACCCGAGCGGGCGAATTCGCGGTCTATACCGTCATTCCCGGCGCGCTCGGCGATGGGCAGGCCCCGCATATCGATGTCTCGGTATTCGCCCGTGGCCTGCTGCATCGAGTGGTCACCCGCATCTACTTCCCCGAGCACGCCGCTCAGCGCGCGAGTGATCCGGTGTTGGCCGCGGTGCCGCCGGAGCGTCGCGGCACCTTGGTCGCCGCGAACGGCCCCGATGGCTATGTTTTCGACGTGTACCTCCAGGGTGAGCGCGAGACGGTGTTCTTCGATGTCTGACGGTTTGTTCGACGGTGTGCTCGCGGCCGGTCCGGTCGCGGCGCAGGTCGGCGACCGGGCATG
The DNA here is from genome assembly GCF_035920345.1 of Nocardia vinacea. Classification (NCBI taxonomy): domain Bacteria; kingdom Bacillati; phylum Actinomycetota; class Actinomycetes; order Mycobacteriales; family Nocardiaceae; genus Nocardia; species Nocardia vinacea. The sequence continues at coordinate 9,510,356 of NZ_CP109149.1, read as the reverse complement.
GGTGCAGGCCATGCTCGACTTCGAAGGCGCGCTGGCGGCCGCCTCGGCCGCGGCCGGAGTCGTTCCACCCGAGGCCGCCGCCGCGATCCAAAACTGTTGCTACGCAGATGATTACGACATCACTGAGCTCGGCCGGCAGGCGGTCGGGATCGGCAATCCGGCTGGGCCGCTGGTGCGGGCGCTCACCGCACGCGTCGCGGGCGATGCGGCCGGATATGTGCACCTCGGCGCGACCAGCCAGGACGTGGGCGATACCGCCGCCATGCTGGTGACACACCGGGCGCTGGCGGTGCTCGATGACGACTTGCGCGCATGCGCGGCCCAGCTGGCGCACCTCGCCGAAATCCACGCCGACACCGTGCAGGCCGGGCGCAGCCTGCTCCAGCAAGGACCGCCGGTCACCTTCGGCCTCACCGCGGCGGGCTGGCTCGGCGGTCTCGCCGCGGCGCGGGACCGGCTCGACGACATCCGTCGGCACCGCTTGGCGGTGCAGTTCGGCGGAGCGGTCGGCACGCTGGCTTCCTTGGGCGACAACGGGATTGCCGTCCTGAGCGAGCTCGCGCGGCACCTCGGATTGGCCGAACCGGCCCTGCCGTGGCATACCGAGCGCGGCCGCATCGCCGAGATCGCCGGGGCGCTCGGTCAGACCTGCGCGGCGGTGGCCAAGATCGCCGGCGATATCACGCTGCTGGCGCAGACCGAGGTCGCGGAAGTCCACGAGCAGGGCCCGGCGGGTACGGGCGGCTCCTCGACCATGCCGCACAAACGCAATCCCGTCGCCGCCGTTCTTGCCGCCGGATCCGCCGTGCAGGCACCGGGATTGGTCGCCGCACTGCTCGGTGCGGCCGCGCATGAACATCAGCGCGCGGCAGGCTCGTGGCATGCGGAATGGCGGCCGTATATCGAATTGCTGCGGACCTCCGGTTCCGCGGTGCATTGGCTGCGTATCAGCCTGGATCGACTGCGAGTCGATCCACAGCGCATGCGCGCCAACCTCGACCTCACCGGCGGGCTCGTGCTCGCGGAAAACGTGGTGACCGGCTTGGTTTCGACATCCAACGGCGAGATCGGCAGGCATACCGCGGGCGATGCCGTCGCGCAGTGCTGCCAGGCCGCCCTGGCCGGTGCAGGCTCACTCGCCGATCTGCTCGCCGCCGATTCGGTGGTCGGGAAGTATTTGGACCGAGAGCAAATCGAGAGACTGCTCGATCCGGCCCTGTACCTCGGGTCGGCACGCAAGTTCATCGAACGGGCACTTGACGATTGGCGTGAGAAATTATGAGCGCACGATCAAATCCTCTGCCAGGACCTAAAAGGCCGAGCGCCAATGAGACGGAGGCAGGACTGTGGTCGAGATGCACTGCCCCACGGATGATCCCGATGACGGCGAACCGATCGTGCTGAGCAGATCACCGGGTGGCAGCCAAGTGATTCGGCAGGCGCGGTCGTGAGCGCCATCGAGGTGAACTGCCTCGTGGACGGTCAGTACGACGGCGAACCCGTCGTACTGAGCGGATCACTGGGCAGCGACCTACGGATGTGGGATCCGCAGATAACCGCGCTGACCGCCGCCGGATACCGGGTATTGCGCTACGACCACCGTGGACATGGCGCATCCCCGGTCCCCTCCGGCCCGTACACGCTGACGGACCTGGGCTCCGATGTGATCGGGCTGCTCGACCGATTCGGGGTCCGACGAGCGCATTTCGTCGGACTCTCACTCGGCGGCATGGTCGGCATGTGGCTCGGCGAGCACGCACCGGACCGGCTGCGCACGCTCACCCTGTGCTGCACCTCCGCTGAACTGGGCCCGCCCAGCGGTTGGGCCGAGCGCGCCGCGTTGGTCAGAGCCGAAGGGACACAGGCAGTTTCAAATGCTGTGGTGCAACGCTGGTTCACCCCGCAATGGCGCGCGGACCATCCGGAGCGCACCCATTACTACGAGGAAATGGTCGCGGCCACCGACGCCGAGGGCTACGCATCCTGTTGCGCGGCAATCGAAACGATGAATATCGCGGCCCGGCTGTCATCGATCACCGCACCCACACTCGTGATCGCAGGCGCCCAGGATCCGGCCATCCCACCGGAGCACGGACAGCGCATTGCGCGCACGGTCCCGGACGCACGCCTCGAAATCGTCAGCCCCGGTGCACATCTCGCCAGCGCCGAGGCGGCGGAGGCGGTCAACGATCTGATTCTCGCTCACCTGAAGGAGGACGCGTGAACGAACGAGCCGATAGCGGCATGGCGGTCCGGCGCGAAGTGCTCGGCGACGATCACGTCGATCGCGCTGTCGCCAGGACCACCGAATTCACCAGGCCGTTCCAGGAATACATCACCGAGTCGGTGTGGGGCTCGATCTGGACCCGCGAGGGCCTGGACCGGCGCACCCGCAGCTGCGTTACCCTTGCGGTGCTCACCGCCCTCGGGCGGCACGAGGAGATCGCGATGCATGTCCGCGCCGCGATCACCAACGGTCTCACCGCCGCCGAGATCGCCGAAGTACTGCTGCACACCGGCGCGTACGCGGGCGTGCCGGCGGCCAACGCGGCCTTCGCGATCGGGCAGCAGGTATTGGCCGAACTCGGGGACGATACCGCCCTGTAGCACCCTGTCGAGGAGGACGACGATGACGACCGGCGGTAACGACAACGACGCCCAGCGCGGCACCCACTATGTGCAGTCGCTCGAACGTGGCCTCGCGGTCATCAAGGCATTCGACGCCGAGAACCCGCAGCTGACGCTCTCCGATGTGGCGCGCCTGACCGGACTCACCCGCGCGGCGGCGCGCCGGTTCCTGTTGACCCTTACCGATCTCGGCTACGTCCGCACCGACGGCAAACGCTTCTCGCTCACCGCCAAGGTGCTGGAACTGGGCTACTCGTATCTGTCCAGCATGAGCCTGTCCGAGGTGGCGCAGCCGCACCTCGAACAGCTCTCCGCCGACGTGCACGAATCCAGCTCGGTATCTGTGCTCGACGGTCCGGATGTCGTGTACGTCGCCCGGGTCGCCGCATCTCGGATCATGACCGTCAGCATCAATATCGGCACGCGTTTCCCCGCCTACGCCACCTCCATGGGCCATGTCCTGCTGGCCGGACTCCCGGCGGCCGAGCTCGACGCCTATCTGACGAGCACGCCACTGGCCCGGCTGACCGCCAACACCATCATCGATCAGGTCGCTTTTCGCGCCGCTTTGGAAACGGTTCGCGCACAGGGCTATTCCATCGTCGACCAGGAATTGGAGGAAGGTCTGCGGTCGGTCGCGGCCCCCATCCGCGACCGGTCCGGTGTGATCGCCGCGATCAATATTTCGACGCACGCCTCCCGCCGCAGCATCGAATCCATTCGGGCCGAACTGATTCCGCGCCTGCAGACGGCCGCCCATCGAATCGAAGCGGATCTCACCGCCGCGAAACCGATTACGCGACTGGGCTGACCGACGGCAGATTCTGCAGCGCCGCCCGAACTACGTCCAGGAACCACCCCTGAGCCGCCGCGCGACCAGGTGCGCGCCGGGTATAGGCCGCTACCTCCACCGGCTCGATCGGCCATGGGAGGGTGAATACGCGCACGGGATGGGTGCGCGCCAAAGCGTGCGCCACCCGTTCGGGAACGATGGCGACCAGCTCACTGTCCTGAACCACATAGGGCAGGGTGGCGAATCGGGTGACGCGCACAGCGACGCGGTCTTCGAGATGGTGCTCGCGCAGCGCCTTGCGCGGGCCGGGGTGGCCCGTCACGCCCTCGACGATGATATGCCGCTCACGCTCCAGTTCGGCTTGGGTGGGCGTCTCACCGCGCAGCCGAGGATGGCGCGCCGCGACCAGCCCGGCATAGCCCTCGCTGAACAGCGGCGTCCGAGTCAGCCGAGGTGAATCGAGTATCGGACTGGCCACCATCGCGTCGACCTCGCCGCGGGCCAGCCGGTCGGTCGCGGTATCGACATCGAAGGCCTCGACCTGCAGGGTCACCTGCGGTGCCCGGGCCGTCAGTTCCGCGAGCACCAGCGGCAGCACCGTCACCTCGCCGAGGTCGGAGAGTCCGAGCGCGAAGCGGGCCGGTCGGGTGGGGTCGAATTCGGTTGCCGCGCTGAGCGTTTCGTCGACACCCGCGATGGCCGCACGCAGCGGCGGATACAGCCGCTCGGCCTCCGCGCTCGGCACGAGACCACCCGGGCCGCGCACGAACAGTTCATCACGCAGCCGTCGCCGCAACTTGCCGAGCCCGTAGCTGACCGTCGGCTGGGTGACCCCGAGCAGGTCGGCGGCGGCCGTGACGCTCCTGGTCTCGTACAGCAGCACAAAGGTGCGCACCAGGTTCAGATCGAACTCGGCTGCCATAGATCTCCTCTATGTGAATCGCGAAAAATATCAATTGGATTTCTGATTGCCGGTCATTCTAGCGTGAGAGCCATCACAATCAGGGCCCGCTATGACCGGCCCGAATCTGCAGAAACGAATCATCATGAACAAGCTGTCGTCGTGGCCGGCCGTGCTGTGCTGGCTCATCGTTCTGCTCGAGGGCTACGACCTGGTCGTGCTCGGCGCCGTCATTCCCACCCTCATCGAGCAGCACCACATCGGATTCACCGCGGCGCGTGCAACATTCGCCGCAACGATCTCGCTGGTCGGTGTCGCCATCGGCGCCGCGTTGGTCGGGCCGATCGCCGACCGCTACGGCCGCCGCAAGGTGCTACTCGCCTCGATCGCATTGTTCTCGGCATTCACCGCGGCCGTCCCTGCGGCCGGATCCATCACCGTTTTCGGCGTATTCCGGTTGCTGGCCGGGATCGGGCTCGGCGCCTGCCTGCCGACGGCGCTGACCTTCATGGCCGAGCAGGTACCCGCCACCCGCCGTGCCCTCGCCGGCACCATCACGATGACCGGCTATCACGTCGGCGCGGTGATCACCTCACTCCTTGCACTACAGCTTGTTCCGCACTGGCAGCCGCTGTTCCTTCTCGGCGGCATCGCGGGATTCCTACTGCTGCCGCTGATCTGGGTCAAACTGCCCGAATCCGCGGCGTACCTGGCCGCCAAGGCCGCTCCTGAACGGGTTCAGCCGACCGTGCTGCTCGCGCCACGCTATCTGCGCACGACACTCGGGGTGTGGGTCGGTTCGTTCATGGGCCTGCTGCTGGTCTACGGACTCAACACCTGGTTGCCGAAGCTGATGCGTGACGCCGGGTACAACATGTCGACCTCGTTGACGCTGCTGCTGGTGCTGAATGTCGGTGCGATCGTCGGGCTGCTGATCGCCGGTCCGCTCGCGGACCGGCGCGGAACGAAACCGACTGTCCTCGTTTGGTTTGCGGCCGCCGCGGTATTGCTGGCCATGTTGAGCGTCAAAGTCTCCAGCACCGTGCTCCTCAATGCGCTGGTACTGGTCACCGGCATCTTCGTGTTCTCGGCCCAGGCGCTCATCTACGCCTACGTCACGCAGGTATATCCCGCCGAGGTGCGGGCTACCGCGCTCGGCCTCACCTCGAGTGTGGGGCGGCTCGGCGCGATCTTCGGTCCGAGCATTACCGGCTGGCTCATCGTCGCCGGATCCGCATACCCGTGGGGCTTCTACTTTTTCGCCGCGGTGGCGGGCGTCGGGATGCTCGCGATGACGGCGGTGTCGCGGCTCAGCACTCGGTCGGTGGAACCGGCCGCCACCCTCGACACTTCGAAGGGGTTCGCCCTATGAGGAATACGCGCACACAGGTCGCCATTGTCGGCGCGGGTCCAGCGGGTCTGCTGCTGTCACATCTGTTGCACCGCTCCGGAATCGAATCGGTCGTCATCGATATCCGCACGCACGAGGAGATCGCGACGACCATTCGCGCAGGCATCCTGGAGCCGGGTTCGGTGCGCATGCTGGTGGATTCCGGCGTCTCCGACCGCGTACTCACCGAAGGCGACCGACACGACGGTGTAGTGCTGCGCTTCGATGGTGACAACCATCGGATCGATTTCCGGGAACTGGTCGGCGAATCCGTGTGGCTGTATCCGCAGACCGATGTGTTCATCGACCTCGCCGACCGCCGCAAGACCGATGGCGGCGATGTCCGCTATGGCGTCCGGGATACCGCGGTCTCCATCGATCCTCCGGTGGTGACGTTCACCGAGGCCGACGGCCGCCCGACCCGGCTGGCGGCCGATCTGATCGTCGGGGCCGACGGTTCACGTTCGAACTGCCGTCACGCCTTTCCGGATGGCCTGCGCACCGAATGGTTCCGCGAATACCCCTTCGCCTGGTTCGGCTTCCTCGCCGAGGCGCCGCAGTCGCATCCGGAACTGATCTACGCGCGCTCCGAACACGGCTTCGCCCTGGTCAGCCAGCGCACGTCGACGATGCAGCGCATGTATTTCCAGTGCGCACCCACCGAGCGCCCCGAAGACTGGGATGACGAACGAATCTGGGCCGAAATGCGCAAACGCGTCAACGGCAACGGTTTCACACTGCAAGAGGGGCCGATCAGCGGAAAGACGGTCCTGCCTTTCCGCTCGTTTGTCACCGCACCGATGCGCCACGGCAGACTCCTGCTGGCAGGCGATGCCGCCCACACCGTCCCGCCCACCGGCGCGAAGGGTCTGAATCTCGCGCTCGCGGATGTGCGCGTGCTGCACGAGGTTATCGATGAATACTTCGCCGGCGGCTCTGACGAATCATTGCGTCGCTATACCGACCGCGCGCTCGATCGAGTGTGGAAGGCTCAGCATTTCTCCTACTGGGCGACGACCCTCCTGCACTCGATCGACGGCGCGTCCCCCTTCGATCTCGAACGCCAACGTGGTGAACTCGCGATGCTCACCGAATCCCGGCGCGGCGCGGCGTACTTCGCCGAGGGGTACACCGGAAGCTGGGGCCCGTCGTAAACACATCTGGAGGCATCGCGTGACCCGTCAACCCACCACCGACGACAAGTTCTCCTTCGGCCTGTGGACGGTCGGTTGGACGGGTACCGACCCGTTCGGCCTGCCGACCCGACCGACACTCGCACCGTGGGAGTACACCGAACGCCTGGCCGAACTCGGCGTCTGGGGAATCACCTTCCACGACAACGATGTATTCCCGTTCGATGCCGACGACGCCACCAAGGAGCGCAACCTCGCGCGCCTCAAAGCAGCGACCGATCGCTGCGGTCTCACCGTCGAGATGGTCACGACCAACACCTTCACCCATCCGGTCTTCAAGGACGGCGGGCTGACCGCCAACGACCGCTCGATCCGCCGTTTCGGTCTGCGCAAAATCCTGCGCGCGGTGGATCTGGCCGCGCAGGTCGGCGCCACCACCTTCGTGATGTGGGGCGGCCGCGAGGGCAGCGAGTACGACGGATCCAAGGACATCTTCGCCGCGTTCGAGCGCTACAAAGAGGGTTTGGATACGGTTGCCGGCTATATCAAGTCACAGGGTTACGACCTGCGAATCGCGTTGGAGCCCAAGCCCAATGAGCCACGCGGCGATATCTTCCTGCCCACCGTCGGGCACGCACTCGCCCTGATCGCCGAATTGGAGCACGGCGATATAGTCGGCCTCAATCCGGAAACCGGCCACGAACAGATGGCCAACCTCAACTACACGCACGCCCTCGGCCAGGCATTGTGGAGCGGCAAGCTGTTCCACATCGACCTCAATGGCCAGCGCGGCCTCAAATACGACCAGGACCTGGTCTTCGGACACGGCGATCTGGTCTCCGCATTCTTCACCGTCGACCTGCTCGAAAACGGTTTCCCCAGCTATCCGGACGGCCCGCGCTACACCGGACCACGGCACTTCGACTACAAGCCCGCACGCACCGAACACCTCACCGGCGTATGGGAATCGGCCAAGGCCTGTATGGCAACATATCTGATGCTGGCGGACAAGGCTCGCGCCTTCCGCGCCGATTCCCGCGTTCAGGAGGCGATGGCCTACTCCGGCGTCCTCGACCTGGCACAACCCACCCTCGACGACGGCGAATCGATCGAGGCATTCCTGCACATCGACGACGGTTTCGACCCGGATAAGGCCGCCGAACGGGACTTCGGTTTCGTCCGACTGCAACAACTCGCACTCGAGCACCTGATCGGCTGAGACCTTGAAAGAGTGACCGATCAGCCGACGTCGCGGCGCAGCCAGGTCACCTCGGCGCCGGATTCTGTGCCGTAGCGGTAGATCTCGAGATCTTCGTCCCAGGGGGTGCCGAGGGCACGGTCGAGTTCGGTTGCCAGGTCATAGCCGGTGTAGTTGCCGAGTTCCCGGTTGGCCTGCAGCATGGCGCGCAGACGCATTTCGCCGATGGTGACATCGCCGTTGGCGGAGGTGGAGCCGTGCCAGAGGCCGAGGGTGGGCACGAAGCTGTAGCGCTCACCGTCGACGCCGTCGCTGGGGTCCTCGGTGACCTCGAAGCGCAGAACCGGCCAGGACCGCAAGGATTGGGCAATTCGGGATGCGGTACCAACCGGACCGATCCAGTCGGTGGTCGCACGCAAGTGTCCGTCGGCGGGTTGTGCGGTCCAGCGCAATTTCGCGGGTGAGCCGAGGGCCGAGGTCAGTGCCCATTCGATATGTGGGCACAGCGCAGCCGGCGATGAGTGGATATAGACCACACCCGCCGTCGCGTCCGCGAACTGACTCGATGCGCGCACCACTGACACCTCCAGCTTCGACGAGAAACGTCTTCCCCAACGATCCGTCGTACTGGCGTTGCCCGAGTGTACTGGAGTGCCCCGAGTTACACATGTTACTTCGGAGGCGTGTCCGACCTGTTACTTCGCCACCGAGTTCCGAGCGAGGATCACCTCGGCGATCACCGCATCGGAAAAGACGGGCCATGCCTCCCGTGCCCAGTCGCCGAAATTCTCGTCGCTCAAAGCGATACTCGCCACCCCCAATTCGGGATCGACCCACAGAAATGTGCCGGACTGCCCGAAATGGCCATAGGTACCTGCGGAATTCGATCCGCCGGTCCAGTGCGGTGATTTCCCGTCGCGAATCTCGAATCCGAGTCCCCAGTCGTTGGGACGCTGCGATCCGTAACCCGGCAGTACACCGTTGAGTCCCGGAAACTCGACCGTGGTCGCCTCGGCGTGGGTCTGTGCCGAAATCAGCTGGGGATCCAGCAGTTCCGCACCGAAGCGCACCAGATCCGCCGCGGTGGACCGGCCCGCATGTCCGGCCGGACCGGCCAGCACCGAGGCCGTCATGCCGAGCGGCTCGAATACGGCCTCGCGCAAGTACTCCGGGAACGCAATCCCGGTCTGTTCCGCGACGAAGGCCGCGAGAATTTCGAATCCAGCGCTGGAGTAGATGCGCCGCGTGCCGGGTGCGGCGATCACCTCGGTGGTATCGAAGGCGATGCCGGAAGTGTGCGCGAGCAGATGCCGGACGGTAGCTCCGGGGGGACCGGCGGACTGACCGAGTTCGATCGCCCCCTCCTCCACCGCGACGAGCACCGCGTAGGCGACCAGCGGCTTGGTCACCGAGGCGAGCGGGAATACGCGCTCGGTATCACCCGCCGTCTGCGCACCGTCGCGGGTGACGACGCCCGCCGCCGCATGCCGAACCGGCCAGTCCTTGATCTGCTCGAATGCACGCACGAAATGAGCGTACGAGACGCCCGTTCCCGGCGTGTCCGCACCGTCTGCATGGGAAAGTCGGTACCGCCGGTACCATCAACTGATCATGAGCGCACCCACCATCCACGGCGATGTGGCGGCCGGTTTCGGTCCCGTTGCCGACGCCTTCCGCCGCAACTTCGCCCAGCACGGCGAAATCGGCGCTGCCGTGGCCGTTTACGCGGGCGATCGCCCGGTGGTCGACCTGTGGGCGGGTCATCGTGACCGCCGCCGGACCCTGCCGTGGGAACGCGACACGATCGTGCCGGTCTTCTCCTCGACCAAGGGTATGGCCGCGTTCGTGGTCGCCACGATGGTGTCGAAGGGACTGCTGGACTACGAGGAGCCGGTCGCGAAGTACTGGCCGGAGTTCGCCGTGCAGGGCAAGGGCGCGGTCACGGTGCGTCAGCTGATCGACCATCAGGCCGGACTGTCCGGACTGGACACCGTGGTACGCCTGCGGCAGATCGCCGATCTCGACGGTCTCGCAACGATTCTCGCGGCGCAGCGGCCCGCGTGGCGGCCGGGCACGCGACACGGCTATCACGCCATCACCCTGGGCCTGTATCAAGGCGAACTCGTGCGCCGCGCCGATCCGGAACACCGCACACTCGGCCGGATCTTCGCCGAGGAAATCGCGAAACCGCTCGACCTGGACTTCTTCATCGGCCTGCCCACCGAACAGAGCATGGACCGGATCGCCACCCTGGCCGCCACCGAGGGCCTGGACATCCTGCGCTACGAACGCGATATTCCGGTGCGCATCGGTGCGGAGATCTTCGCCAAACGCGGACTTTCGCATGCGGCACTGACCAATCCGCGTATCGGCGCACCGGTGCGCGCGAGCAGGCGCGAACTGCTCGCGTTGGAGATGCCGGGTTCCAACGGCGTCGGCAATGCCAGGTCGCTGGCCAAGACCTACGGCGCGGCGGCGGGTCGCACCGGTGCGCTACCGATCGAGGACACGGTGCTCGATCGGCTCGCCGCCCCGGCCGCGGATGATGTGCCCGCCGATGATCTGGTGTTGCACACCAAGTCTCGCTATCACCTGGGCTTCCGCAAATCCCGCGGCTCGTTCCGATTCGGCTCGGATAAACGCGCCTACGGCACCACGGGCCTCGGCGGCTCGTTCGGATTCGCCGACCCCGCCACCGGCCTAGGCTTCGGTTACGCCATGAACCGCCTGGGCCTAGCCGTCCTCGACGACGTTCGCAGCCGCAACCTACGCAAGGCCCTCCTCCGCTGCACCCGCTGATGCCGCGCACGTTTTGGTTCGCCACGCACCGATTCGCCGGGCAAATTCATGCGGGGCGTGCGAATTCGTGTGTGGCACATCGGCTCAACGGCCCAGCCGCACTCGGGAATTGAAATCGCCGCTCGGAGAGCCGGTTTCGTGCGGGCTGATCACGGGTCGCGACCGAGCTCGCCGAGCGGTGAACCTGCGGTTTACCAGTCGGCCTCGGTGTACTTGATGATGCCGCGAATGTTCTTGCCGTCCAACATGTCCTGGTAGCCCTCGTTGATCTGCTCCAGGGAGTACTGGCGGGTCACCATATCGTCGAGGTTCAGTTGGCCCGATTTGTACAGCGACAGCAGGTGCGGCGCGTCCTGGCGGGCGTTGCCACCGCCGAAGATGCAGCCCTTGACGGTCTTCTGCAGCATGGACAGCAGGAAGCTGTTCAGCTTGACATCGTTCTCGTCCATGCGGCCCATGGAGGTGACGACCAGGGTGCCGGCCTTGGCGGTGAGGATGAGGCCCTCTTCGATGTATTCGCCGTGCATCTCACCCATGGTCAGGATGACCTTCTGCGCCATCCGGCCCTCGGTGGCCTCCATCAGCGGCATGATCGCGGCGGCCATGCTCTCGTAGGTGTGCGTCGCGCCGAACTTCTGCGCCTGCTCGCGCTTCCACGGGTTCGGGTCGATAGCAACGACTTTGGACGCGCCGGAGAGCACCGCGCCCTGCAGCGCGCTCATGCCGACGCCGCCGATACCCGCGATCACCACGGTCTCGCCGGGCGCGACCTGGGCGACGTGGGTGGAAGAACCGAAGCCGGTGGGGACGCCGCAGCCGACGAGGCAGGCGACCTCGAACGGAATGCTCGGGTCGATCTTGACCACCGAGGTGTGGTGCACCGTCATATACGGCGCGAAGGTGCCCAGCAGGCACATCGGGATGACATTCTCACCGCGCGCCTGGATCCGGTAGGTGCCGTCGCTGATGGCCTGACCCATCAGCAGGCCCGCGCCCAGATCACACAGCGCCATATTGCCGCTCACACACGCCGGACAGCGACCGCAGGCCGGGATGAACGACAGGATCACGTGGTCGCCGACCTGCAGATCGGCGGGGCAGTTCGGCCCGAGCTTGGTGATCACGCCCGCGCCCTCGTGGCCGCCCATGACCGGGAATGCGGGCATCGGCGTCGCGCCGGTCACGATGTGGTGGTCCGAGTGGCACATACCGGCGGTTTCCATCCGGATCTGCACCTCACCGGATACCGGATCGCCGACCTCGATCTCCTCGACCGACCACTGCTGGTCGGTCCCCCACAGGATCGCGCCTTTCGTCTTCATTCGTGTCGACCTCTCGCATGCACGGGCTTCTATGTGAATGCAACCACACTACGAGAAAACTGGAACGCGTTCTAGTACTCGATCGAAAATTCGTCGATACGGATTGACGGAACCCCCGAACGAGTTCCAGTTCCACCCCGACCGCGAACCCGTCCCGGACCGATATTGCCCGACTTCAGCCGCGCACGTCGTGCACATGGTGGATTACGTCGTGCAGGAAGTAGGCGGCCAGGGATTCGACCGTGAAGACCGAGCCGTCGCTGCGTCGCGCCTGGTTGCCTAGGGCGGCCGCGGGGACTGATCCGAAGGCGCGCGCGACCGCCTCGGCGGCGTCGGTCAGCTCCGTGGCGACCTTTCGTGGATCCTGCTTGTCGTATTGATCGGCGATGGCGGTGACGTCCTGATCCCAGTTCGAGAACACCGGGATACCGCCCTCGGACTCGAGGCCTTCAGCGTCGAACCCGGGAACCCTCGGATCCACTGCCTCGATGCGGGCCGCGACGGCCGTGCGGTATGTGAAGATTCGGCAGACATCGCGTACGTGAGCGGCATATTCGAGCGCCGACCAGGTGGAATCGTCTGGGCGGGCGGTGGCGTCATGTCGCGTGAGCGTTGCCGACAGACGGCCCGCGTATTCGCGAGCCAGATCGGGCACCGTCGCGTAGGTGATCGACTCCGGGTCGAATCCACATTCGGGACAGGAGCGTTCGAGGACCCAGGTCCAGTTCTTGACGTCGGGAACGATCGGCATGCGCTTACCCTAGATTGGCTGAATATCTTCAGCGATATATATTCAGCCAGCTAGCGACAAGATCCCGACAGGCGCCGTTCAATCCATCAGACGATGCGCTCGTTCGAAGAGCTCGAGCGTGATGGCATGCAGGAAGTCACCGACCTGCTCGGGCGCCTTGCCCGCGAATGCGCGAGCATGCGTGCCCTCCAGCACAATTCCCAGCTTGAAGCACGCGAGCACCGTGTACCAGGTGACATTGCTCAGGTCGCGGTCGGAGAATTTGCCGTAGTGCTCGACCATCTCCTCCGGCGTCGGCAGACCGCCGACAGCGCCGAGCTTGCCGATCAGCGCCGCGCCCGTGGTACCCGGCTCCGGACGGGTCGCGATCTGCCAGCCGAGGTCGAGCAGCGGGTCGCCGATGGTCGACATCTCCCAGTCCACCATCGCGGCTACCTCCGGGCCGTCGTAGGAGAACATCATGTTGGCCAGGTGACAGTCGCCGTGCAGGATGCCGGGAGTCCACCGCGCGGGCCGATTCCGATCCAGCCATTCCCCGACCTGCTGCACCCCGGGAATCTCCGGGCCCGGATACCCCGCATTGGCCGAATAGGACTCGAGTTCGCCGAGCCAGCGCGGCACCTGACGCTCCAGGAAGCCGTCCGGTTTGCCGTAGTCCTGCAGGCCGAGCGCCTGATAGTCGAGCGAGCCGAGGCGGGCGATGGCCTCCACCGCGGACAGGCCCATCTGCCGCCGGATCTGCGGATCGCTCGCGTGCAACTCCGGCAATTCGTTCTGCGGATTGAATCCGGTAATGGGCTGCATCAGGTAGAACACCGCACCGAGAACGGATTCGTCCGGGCAGGCTGCGATCACCTTCGGCGCGCGCACGCCGGTTCCGTCGAGCGCGCCCAGGAGCCGGGCCTCGCGACGGATGACGTCATTGCTCTTGGCGCGCAGGTGTTTCGGGCCGCGGCGCAGCACGTAGTCCTGACCGCCGCGCGCGAAGCGCAGCATGATGTTCTGGGTTCCGCCGCCGAGGGCGGTCACATCCTCGAACTCACCGGCAGGCAGGCCCTGCTCGTCCATCCATTTACCGACGACGGCAAAGTCGACGGCTCCCCCGCCTCCCCGAACCTCTGGCCGATCGGTGGGCACCCCACCAGTCGCATCGCGGACCGGCGGTTCAGCGGGTTGCTCGGCTCTGGGCGTACCCGATGAGTTACCCATGTTCTCTCCAAATCAGTTGTCGCTCGAGAGCATGAATATCAACAACTATCACGATCTCACCTCCGCGCCTTGCTCCGGCCATAGTAGGGCGCAGGCACGCGCCGAACCTAACTGAAGGCACATGACAACAGTTTGCACCGCCCGGCGCGGCGTAGGGTTCGGAGCACGATGCGCACGCTCTTGATCGACAATTACGACTCGTTCACCTACAACCTCTATCAGCTGATCAGCGAGGTGAACGGGGAAGAACCCACGGTCGTGCGCAATGACGAGGTGGACGATATCGCGCGGCTGAGGCTGGAGCGCTTCGACAATGTCGTCATCTCCCCCGGGCCGGGCCGCCCGGATGTCGGCCGGGATATCGGCATCTCGGCCGCGGTGCTCCGCGAGACCGAACTGCCGCTACTCGGCGTCTGTCTCGGACATCAGGCCATCGTCGTCGCGGCGGGCGGCATCGTCACGACCGCGCCCACCGCGCGGCACGGCTATCTCGATCACATCGAGCACGACGGCGACGAGCTGTTCGCCGGGCTGCCCGAGGGGTTCACCGCGGTGCGCTACCACTCGCTGTGCGCACAGCGGCCGTTGCCGGACAGCCTCGAGATCACCGCCGTCGCGGCCGATGGGGTGATCATGGGTGTGCGGCACCGGAGCAGACCGCAGTGGGGGGTGCAGTTCCATCCCGAATCGATTGCCAGCGAGTACGGTGCGGCATTGCTCGGCAATTTCGCGAAACTTACAGCGGGCCAGCGGATTCGGTCGAGCATCGTCGCGCCGTTCGAGAATGCCGAGCCGCTGATGGGTAGACACGAGTTCCGCGAATCCCGGCGTTCCTGGCAGCTGCGGCATGCGGTGATCGAGCGGGCGATCGATACCGAGGCCGCGTTCCTCCGGCTATACGGCAACTCCCCCACCGCATTCTGGCTCGACAGCGAACATGTCGAACCCGGACTGGATCGGTTCTCCTTCCTCGGCGATGCGAGCGGGCCACTGGCCGAAGTGATCCGCTACCGGGTCGGCGAGAACAAGGTGACGGTCGAATCCTCGGACGGGAATCGGCGGACCGTACCCGGCGGAATTCTCGACTATCTCGCCGGGCAGCTACACCTGAGACATACCGAACTACCCGATCTGCCTTTCGATTTCGCATGTGGTTACGTCGGATACCTGGGCTATGAGGTGAAGGCCGATTGCGGTGCGAATGCCGCGCATCGCGCCTCGACACCGGACGCACAGTGGATTTTCGCCGATCGGATCGTGGTCGTCGACCACGTCGGCGGGCGCACCCATCTGCTCGCACTCACCGATCCCACGCCGGAAGCCCTTCGGGCGGGAGCGGATTGGTTGCGCGATACCCGTGAGATCCTGGAATCCCTACCGACGTGGGCGAATCCGCCGACACTCGAAGCGTGCTCCGATACCGCTGCCGTCGCACCGCTGTTCACCCGCGGGCGGGAGCGGTATCTCGCCGATATCGCCGTCTGCCAGGAGCGGCTGCATGCGGGCGAGTCCTACGAAATCTGCCTGACCGACACCGCATCCATGGCAGCCGCCGAAGCGGATGGACTCGACTTCTACCGCACACTGCGCCGCTGCAATCCCGCGCCGTACGCAGCATATCTGCGCTTCGACGATCTCGAAATCGCCTGTGCCTCACCGGAACGCTTCCTCAAGGTGGACCGCGCCCGCACCGTGGAGAGCAAGCCGATCAAGGGCACCGCGCCGCGCGGGACCACGGCCGCCGAGGACGAGTGGCTGCGGCGCGAACTGGCCGACAGTCCGAAGACCAGGGCCGAAAACCTGATGATCGTCGACCTCCTGCGCAATGACCTGGGCCGGGTCTGCCAGGTCGGCAGTGTGCACGTGCCGAAACTGATGGCCACCGAGACGTATACGACCATGCACCAACTGGTTTCCACCGTGCGCGGCACGCTGCGACCGAATGTCGACGTGATCGATTGTCTGCGTGCGTGTTTCCCGGGCGGCTCGATGACCGGGGCGCCTAAGTTGCGGACGATGGAGATCATCGACGAGCTGGAAACCGAAGCGCGCGGCATCTATTCGGGCACCATCGGCTTCCTCGGGCTGGCGGGCACCGCAGACCTCAATATCGTCATCCGCACCGCGGTCCGCCACGACGGCCACTGGCGTATCGGCGCGGGCGGCGCCATCGTCCTCGACTCGGACCCCGAGGACGAGTACCGCGAAACCCTGCTCAAGGCCGCCGCCACCCACCGCGCCGCACCCCACTGAGTCTGCTATTTGCGGCGGCCGCGTTTTGGGGGTTCGGGAGGCGCGGGCGGTTCGGTGGGCTTGCCGGTGAAGCGGCCGAGGAGGGAGACGCCGGGGAGTTTGGCGAGGGCCGTGAAGAGGTCTTCGCCGAGGCCGATCATCGCCTCCAGGCGGGGCAGCAGTCGGTCGTAGGCGGCGAAGGCCGGATCCGCCAGCGCCAGGGTGCGGTCCAGGCGATCGATGGTGGAGTTGAGCCGGTCGACGGCGATCGAGAGGCTCTCGATCAGATCCGGCAGCTGCGCCGCCAACTGCGCCGAGGCCGGTGGCAGCCGCACCGCCGCATCGAAGGCCTGACCGGCCGTAAGTTGTGCGGCATCCAATACTTGACTCGCCGCCGACTGTGCCGCCTCCACCGCCGATTGCGCGGCCGCCAGAACATCGCCGGGACTCGGCACCCGCCCACCCGGCGCCTTCGGAGTCGAGGCCTTCCGGCCCGCACCCTTCGGGGTAGTCATCCCTCCACTCTGCCGCACCCATAGCCCTCGAGGCCGGATATCCCCGACCGACCGGTTTGGTGTCGCATCGCCGCGCACTCGCTCGCATCGCCGAAGGTATGGACCGCCGAAGTCGGCGTGTCGGTGGTTCGTGGCATAGTTCGAGTACGATGAAACTCAGTAAAGGGGCCAATGCGGCGGTGCCGACTTCCCTTCTTGCCGTGGTTGTTTCATGGCGGTCGGGGCATGCGATGGATGCGCACGCGCTGTTGCTGGCGGAGGCGGGGACGGTGCGCACCGATCGGGATCTGGTGTTCTTCAATGCACCCCGACATATGTCGCAGGCGGTGACGCTCGACCAGGAACCCGCACCGGGGACGGCGCGCCTGAGCGTGTCGCTACCGCGCACCGAATCGGATGTGGCGCGCATCGTGGTCGCCGGATCGATCGACGACGGCACCTTCGGCGATATCGCGGATCTGACCCTCACCATCGAGGCCGCCCACGGGCCGATCGCCCGGTTCGAGATCACCGATCCCGATGCGGTATCCGCAATGATGTTCGGCGAGTTCTACCGCCGCGACGGACAGTGGCGTTTCCGCGCGATCGGCCAGGGTTGGGCCAGTGGGCTCCCCGGTCTCGTCACCGAATTCGGCGTCACCATCGACGGCCCCGCCGAGCCGACACCCGATCGCCCGCACGCGGCACATCCGGCTCGGATACCCACTTACCCAATGCAGCAACGTGTCTCGGCCGGCACAGCGCCGGCCGGGTCGCCCGGTCCCCAGCAGCTCGACACCGCCCCCTCGGACCAGGACGGCACCCGCGCCGACCCGACTGGACAGCATGATCGGCCCGATGAAGCACCGGCCCGACCATGGACGCTCGGCGCACACCGTGGGGATCAGACTGGGCACCACACCGCCGCCACCGGGCCCCGGGACCGAGCCGACCATCGCGCCGACTCGGCCGACGAACGGCCTGCCCGCCCGCGACCAGGCAGGCCGGTCGACCTTCGGCGCCAGCGCCACGAAGTCGAACCGCCGATACCACCACCACCGAATCCCGAACGCGCGGACTGGCATTCGGATCCCGAGAATCCCTCGCGGCTGCGTTGGTGGGATGGGGCCGAATGGACCAGTGCCACATACGAACGGAGTCAGGCCGGCCCTCGCAGCTGTGAGCGGTGCGGAAATCCCCGGCGCCGCAAGCTGTTCGGCGGTCTCGCGCCGTGCCAGAGTTGCGAGCACGAAATCGAGGAATTCCTGACGCACTGGCATACCCAGGCCTGGCGGGCGCTGACCGCAGCCGGACCGCGCGGTGCGGAGTGGGATGCGCTGTGGGCGTCGTTGCGGTATCAGCGAATCGATGAGGGCCTGGGCCGGGCGGCGCTGCGGGATGTGGCGCTCACCTATGTCGAGCGACTGGTCGCCTTCGCATTCGCGGATGGCGAGATCGAGCAGACCGAGTTCGAGGCGTTCGAGTACGCGATCGAAGAGCTGGCGCTCAGCGGACCGCTGGTCGAGGATCTGCGCAGGCGGATGTATCGCGGGCGCACCCTGTCGCGGTTGCGCGGCGGGGATCTGCCGGTGGTGCGAACGCCCGGCCTGCATCTGGATCCGGAGGAGAAGGTGCACGTGGATCTGCCCGCCGTGCACGTCCGCCGGCTCGCCAAGGGCCCGAAGCTCACCGACGGCAGGCTGATCGCCAGCAATAAGAAGCTGCGGTTCGTCGGTACCGATACCGGCACCGAATTGCCGTGGAACCGGGTGGTTTCGGTGCATGTCGAGCAGCGTTCGGTGGTCGTCGCGGCGACCTCGTCCCGCGGCGGCGCCACCTTCGATGTCGACGATCCGGATTACGTCGCGGCCGCGCTGGAAGGTGCGCTGCGGGTCGCCAAACGCCTGGTGCTCACGCCCGGTCAGCGCGACACGCGCAGCATCCCGCAGGAAGTCAAGGCCGAGGTGTGGCAACGTGACGGCGGTAAATGCGTCGAATGCGGCGACGGCCACTACCTGGAATTCGATCACATCATCCCGCTCAGCCGCGGTGGTGCGACGAGTGCGACCAATCTGCAGATCCTCTGCCGCGCCTGCAACCGCGCCAAAGGTGCCCGGATCTGATGCGGATACCGCACGCAATCACGTACCGGAACACCGATGTGGTGAACAATGCATATGCGATGAAGCACGTTGAGCGGTCCCGCGTGTCACCGTAGCGTCCAATACCGAACAGAGCCGTTTGGGAGGATCAATGCAGGTAGCGGTAATCGGCGGAACCGGGGTACTGGGGGCCGCGGTAGTACGAGAGCTGAGCACACGCGGACATCGGGTCCGCGTGGTGAGCCGAACCGCTCCGGCGGATCGAACTCTGGAGCACCGGTCCGCGGATCTCACCACCGGCTCCGGCCTGGAATCCGCACTGGACGGCTGCGACACCGTCGTCGACGCGGTGAGCGCCCGCAGCCGGACCCGATCGGTCATGGTGGACGGCGTGCGCCGACTACTGGCGGCCGAAAAGCAGGCCGGTATCGGCCATCACGTCGAAATCTCCATCGTCGGTTGCGATCTCGTCCCCTTCGGCTATTACAACGCGAAGGTGGACCAGGAACAGGTGGTCACCGCCGGGGAGATCCCCTGGACACTATTGCGCGCCAGCCAATTCCACGAACTCGTCACCGAAATCCTGGCCCTGTCGGCGCGCTGGCGGCTCGCACCGCGCTCGACGGCGAAGATACAGCCGATCGACGTCGACGCCGTAGCGACAAGACTCGCCGACGCGGTGGACAATGGCCCGGCCGGGCGCATCCCGGATATCGCCGGACCGACCGTGCACACCCTCACCGAACTGGCCGATATCTACCACGAACACATCGGCCGCAAGCTGCTTCCGCTTCCGGTACCCATCCCGGGCCGCGCCGGACGTGCCCTACGGTCGGGCGCTCTCTGCCTGGACGGAAACGGCGACGCAATCGGCATCGGCTACGCCGAATGGCTGTCTCGCCGAATCACTCGCTGATCAACCCGGCCGTGCGCCCCAGATCGGCCAGCATCGCATCGAACAGGATCTCTGGATTCGACAGCGGGATCGGATAATTCCCGAACACCTCGAGCGTGACGTGCCCGTAGAGCCGGGCCCAGATCTGGATCATCAGATACGTGACGCCGAGGTCGAGCTTTTCGGCCGGAAATTTCTGTCCGGACTCCGAAAGCGCTGCCAGCAGCTCGGTTTGGAACAGCACGAGGTCTTCGCGCAGCTCCGCCGGAATCACATCGGTCGGCGGCGTCACGACATCGTAGGTGGCCAGCAGTCGCCCTGCTGCGGCGAGGAAGATCCGGCCGAACGGTTCGTCGAACCGGCGCAGCATGCGCGCGCGGCCCGCGCCCGGCGAGGCGAACACCAGGGTGAATTCCCTGGTGTGCGCCAGCGCCCAGCGCCGGAATCCCTTGCAGATGGCGAAGAACTGCACCGCGCCGTCATCGGGCAGCGTGGCGATCTGCTCGGACAGCTCGGCGGCGAGGTCCTCGCAGAACTCCAGGCGCAGACTCTCGAGCAGGTCCTCGTGCGAGTTGTAATACCGGTACAGTGCGGGCGCGGTAATGCCGAGTTCGCGCGCGATCGCCCGCAGGGTGACCGCATCGGGACCGTGCGCGACCAGCAGTGCGCGGGCTACCCGGCGGATATCCGCATCCGAAACCACCGGTGCCCGCCCCCGCGGTTTGGAGCTGTTCATAGGGGAATTCAAGCGTATTCGACTTCCCAGCGCTTGATGCCGTTCAACCAACCCGAGCGCAACCGCACCGGATCGGAAACCTGACGCAGGTTCGGCATCACATCGGCAATGGCGTTGAACATCAGATCGATCTGCAGCCGGGCCAGGTTGGCGCCGACGCAGTAGTGCGTGCCAGTGCCGCCGAAGCCGACGTGCGGGTTGGGGTTGCGCAGCACATCGAAGGTGAACGGATCCTCGAATCCGTCCTCGTCGAAATTGGCCGAGCTGTAGAACAGCCCGAGGCGCTGTCCCTTCTTGATCTCCTGGCCGCCGACCTCGGTGTCCTGGGTCGCGGTGCGCTGGAAAGCGGTCACCGGGGTGGCCCAGCGCACGATCTCATCGGGCGCGGTGCGCGGGCGCTGCTGCTTGTAGAGCTCCCACTGCTCCGGGTTGTCGACGAAGGCCTTCATGCCGTGGGTGATCGAGTTGCGGGTGGTCTCGTTGCCCGCGACCGACAGCAGGATCACGAAGAACGCGAATTCGTCCGAGCCCAGGTTCTCGCCGTTGATATCGGCATTGATCAGCTGGGTGACGATGTCACCTGCCGGACATTTGCGCCGTTCCTCGGCCATGTTCCAGGCGTAGCCCATGACCTCGGCGGTGGCGGTGTGGTGATTGCCGTCGAACTCCGGATCGTCATAGGAGATCATCTGGTTGGTCCAGTCGAAGAGCTTCTTGCGGTCGTTCTGCGGCACTCCGAGCAGTTCGGCGATGGCTTGCAGCGGCAGTTCGCAGGCGACCTGTTCGACGAAGTCGCCGCGACCGGTCTGCTTGGCCTCGTGCACAATTCGAGCCGCACGCTCGGTGAGCGCCGCACGCAAGCTCTCCACCGCGCGCGGGGTGAAACCCTTGGAGATGATGCGGCGGGTCTTGGTGTGCTGCGGCGGATCCTGATTGAGCATCAGCATATTGCCGAGCATGTCGATCTGCTCGCGGGTGGTTTCCTCGTTGAACCGGATGATCGCGGTGTTCTCGTGCGAGGAGAACACCTCCGGATTCTTCGAGATCTCCTTGATGTGCTCGAGCTTGGAGACGACCCAGTAGCCGCCGTCATCGAAGCCGCTGGCCCGCCCGGTCTGCGCGCACCACCAGACCGGGGCGGTCCGGCGCAGCTCGGCGAATTCCTGGATGGGCAGGCGGGTGGACAGCAGATCTGGGTCGGTGAAGTCGAATCCCGCGGGAATCGACGGCGTGGTCACGGTCACGGCTATCTCCTACCGGTCTGACTTGGGCTGCAGACCTCACGACACTGGGGATGGCAGCCGGCGGAGCCGGCGGGCGGGTAAGAACTGTGGGACACGTTCCGAAGCCGATAAAACCACACAACCGGAGTTTTGTGAATAGCGTTTAGTAAACCCCGTTAACTTCAGCGGCGATAGCCATCCGATCGCCTACATTCAATAGCCGTCAGCTATAAATGACGAGTTGATTGCTTATCGCGAAACCGTGCACGCGACCGAGCGGACAAGCCTGTAATGGGACGCAACAGGTCACTGTCCGGAGGTCCCCCATGCCCAGCCTGTACGAGCACGCCGGTGGCGACGAGGCATTGCATCGCGTCGAAGAAGCCTTCTACGACAAGGTGCTCGCCGATCCGGTGCTGAAAACCCAGTTCACCGAACGCCGCCCGACGCACGTCGACCATCTCACCTGGTTCACCGCCGAATCCTTCGGCGGCCCGCACCGTTTCACCCGCAACCTCGGCTTCGACTACATCATCGCCGTACATCGCGGCCTCGAAATCACCGATGAACAGCGTGAGCGCTTCGCCCAGCTGTATCTGGAGGCGTTCGAGGAGGCGGGGCTATTCGACGATCCCGCCTTCCGTGCCGCGGTGCGCGCACATGCCGAATTCGGCGCCCAAGTGGCACAACAGAATTCGCATGCCAAGTCCGACGACGAACTGCACCCGATCCGCGAGGTGCCGCACTGGACCTGGGACGGCGAGGACTGACCGCCGCCTATCCCGTCACGCGCGCGACCAGAGCCAGTAGCAAGAACGGCACGGTGGCGCCGACATCGGCCGTCTGATCCTCGGGTGTGCCGCGGGTATGTGCCGCGACCGCGAAAGTCTCGCCGAACGATGCCGAGGCCACCTCCAGCGGCCCGCTGTCGGACCAGCCCCACTTGGTGCCCTCGACGCGGGGCAGCCGCGCGGTCCCCCAGTCCTGTGCGGTGCCGTCGGCCGCCTGTTCGCCCGCCGCGGCCATCCAGCCGAAGATCGGCGACCAGGGTTCGGTGCGCTTCTTGGTCGCCAGGAAGGTGGCCACATCCGCGGTGCTGGTGTACGACATGCCCCAGGCCGGCCCCGATTTGGTAGCGGTCAGACCGTACTCCGCGGCAATAGCGTCGATCGCCTGCGGATACTTCGCGCCGAGTTCGTCGGCCGCGGAGTCGTCGGAATAGCGGATCATCCGCTCCGCCAACGCCAGATCCGTCGCCGACCCGTCGCCGCGATGCAGCGCGTAGTCGACCATATAGAGCTTGACCAGTGACAATCCGGTGCGCATCTCGTGTTCGTTGCTGGTGCCCCACTGAACGCCGGGCAGCACCGAACGGAAGGAGAACGCGGTTCGTGACGGCACACCGTCCTCATCACCCACCTCCGCGGCGGCAACGGGCGCGGCGAATACCAGCACCACGGCGGCGGCGATCGAGATCGGGAAAGCCAAGCGGCCCATAGTTTCTCGTCTCCTATAGCACTACAGTCAGGACGGGCGGCTGCCAATGCCCGTCGATGGCGATGCCTTTCGGCGCGTACAGCCGCATGGTCAGCCAGACCTGCCCCGACGCCGGGATGGGCAGCCAATTGCCCGCCGGTACGCTCGTGCCCGGATCCTCGTGCTGCACAGCGATTTCGACCGAACCGTCCGAATTGGGTGCCACCGGCACCTGATGGCCGATCGCATAGATATTCGCGGTATTCGGCACCAGATAGCTGTCCGCGTCATAGGCGGCCAGTCCGATGCCGGTCACGGGGAGTCCGAGTGCGGTTCTGCGCGAGACGTTCATGCATCTCCTTCATCCGACTCGGTTCAGACTCGGCGGTCGCCAGTGACCATCGAGCGCCCGCTCCTCGGGCACATACAGGCGAAGCGCGAGCCGAAAGGTGCCGGTTTCCGGTATCGGCAACCAATTGCCGTATGGCACAGCACTTCCCGGGTCCGCCGCCTGGATGGCGAGTTCCAGCGAGCCGTCCGGCAGCGGTACGACGGGACGCTGATGACCGACCGAGAAGATGCCCGCCGGATTCGGCACCAGAAAGCGCTCCGCGGTGTAGGCGGTCAGCGACCAGAAGGCCCGCGCGGGCGGCATCTGGCCCGCGGGGAAATGCAGCCGGTACGAGCGCGGCGCACCTTGCTCCCCCGCGTTCGCGCTGATCTCCGGATAGACCGTGTCTTCCGGCAGATTCGCACCGAGTGCGGTCCACGCAGTCGAGGCACGCAGTGAGTAATCGGTGCCGTAGGTGCCGAGGTTCGTCGCGAAACCCCAGCCGTTCTCACGTCTGGCTTTGGGATTGGCGTAATCCGGGATGCGCATCTGGCCCGCCGCCACCGCGGCGTTGAGGTCGGCGACCGGCGCATTGTCCACCGTGCCGCCCGGCAGGATGCCGATCTTCGAGAACCGCTGCAGCGCGGGGGCATCGTCGCGGGCAGGCGGGTTGGTGAGCATAAGTGTGCAGAGCCGGTCGAAGAAGGTGCGCCCGTCCATCCGCGCAACCTGCTGCGGAGGTGCGATCGGGGCGGTCAAATCGGGATTGATCACCGGGGTCGGCCGTTCACCGCGCAACCAAGCGCTCAGCGGTGCGAGCAGCACCTGCTGCTGCACGCTCTCGGCGGCGGCGAAATCGCCCTCGCCGCGCAACTCGATGCGACCGATCAGCCATGCGGTCGCGGTGGGCATCGCCAATCTGGTCAGGTTATCCGGCAGCGCACCAGACCAATTAGGGCCGGTGATCACGTAGCCGTACGGCGGGTCCTGACCGGCGCGCACCCGTGGTGCGACACTGCTGGGATTGTGGGTGGTATTGGTCCAGGCGTCCATGATCTGCATGAGCCAGTACCGGTCGCCGTCCATCGGCGGAACCTGCAGCACCACCGGTTCGGCACCCACGTCGAGCCAGGCTGTGGCATAAAGGGTGTCGATATTCGGCATGACCACCGTATTCATCCCGGGATTCACCGGGCTGACGGCCCAGATCCGATTGGCGGGTACGGCGGCGGTATTCGACTGCAGCGTGACATCCATCAGCACCAGCGGATACCCATAGATATAGGCGTCGGTCGCGACCGAACGCGGATCACTCGGCAGCACACTGCCGGAACTCGCCACGTTATCGGAATCCGTCGATTTGCCGCACGCGACCAGGCCCGCGCCCGTAACGGCACCGGCCAGCAGCACAGATCGCCGCGACATACTCATGCCTTCTCCCTACTTTCCCGATCAGGTCGGACAACTTCGAGAGAGATCAGCCGGAGTATAGCCAAATATTTGCCGTAATTCGGGCAAGCGGCGATGCGGCCGGGTTTTCGGGGTCAGCCGGTGCCGAGAATAGAATTCATAATCGTGCCCGCACTGGTGGCAACGACACCGCCGATCATGGCTCCCGCAACCATCTTCGGCGATTGCATCGCACCGCCGCTCCATTTCTCCCAGGCGAACCGGCCGCCCGCATAGATGATGCTGATTATTCCGGACAACAGGGCAAACCAGGTCAGATAGCGCACCATCTGCAGCAGCTTGTCCGATAGCGGCGGAGCTTGCGGCGTCGGATTCTGGATCTGCGCCAACGTCGCGTAGGCATCGCCGATCGACATCAGATAGATGTTCATCGTCTACTCCTCGACTATCACGCCCTTTCCATGATCCGCACAACGAGTGGTCTCGCAAGCGCGCAGGCATCGTGACTGCAAGGTCGCCGAGAAACCGATACCATCGCTCGGAGAGCGCGTTAACCCCCTGTCCCGCTTCCAGAATGAGCTACACGAGATGATCCTGGCCACCGTTTACGACACTTGGGCGCAGATCGGCAATCCCACCCCCGAGGCCCCTCCGGTGTCCGACAAGATTCTTCAATTGGTCCGCTACTTCACCTGGTTCGTGCTGCTCGCCGGCATTTGCGCCATCATCTACGCAGGTGGTCGCTTCGCCTGGGAGAAGTGGAGCGGCGGCGGTATGGAATCCCCGAAGATGGTGGCCGGAGCCATGATCGGCGGTGTCATCGCCACCAGTGCGGGCACCATCATGAACGCCGTCATCGGCTGAGTCCGCGACATCAACTGCGGACCGGCACGATTCAGCGCAGGATGCCCGCTTGGCCTGCCGCGCGTAGCCAGTCCGGGAATTCGCCCAGCAAACGGGCATACAGCTGTGCGTCGTCCACCTGGTCTATGTCGTCGAGGGCGAAGAAGCCCGCGTTGTCCACGACCCGATCCGACATCTCGTCGAGGGTGCGCAGCAGGCCGTAGTTGGCTCTGCCGAGGCCGACGAACTGCCAAAAGGCCGGCAGTCGGGACGCTTCGCGCATGAGTGCCGCGATCTCGCGCTTCTTCGCGAAGCCGCCGTCGGTGAAGAACAGCACCAGAGTCGGCGCATCGCCGGGTCGTAGCGAGGCGATGATGTCGCGCATGATCGGCAGTTCGTCATTGCGGCCGCCGATCCTGGCGTAGTCGATGCCCTGGTGCGTGCCGGTGAGGTGCAGGAAGGTCTGGGCCCATGCCTCGCCGTGCTCGACGGTGATATCGGGCAGTTTCGCGAAGGACAGCGCGTAGAGGTAGGCCTCCAGGGTGCCGTCCTCGTCGAGCTGGGTCGCCACCGGGATCATCCGCTGCACAACGCGATGCACGACCTGTTTGCTGTATTGCCTGCTCATGCTGAGGGTTTTGTCGATGACCAGGATGACGCGGGCGCGAATGCCGAAGGCGTTCTTGTTGATCAGGACCTTGGCGACTTCACGTTTGCGCAGGTCGAGTTCGGCGCGCTTCTCGAAGGAGAGTGCGGCTTCGCCGGGGGCGGTGCGGACCTCCGGAGTGGTGGGAGGAGTGACCGGCGCGGGCTCGTCGTCAACGCTTACGCCATGATCGGTGACCAGCGCGGCGAATCCGCCCGCATAACCCTGCCCGACCGCGCGGACCTTCCATTCGGAATTACGCCGATACAATTCCAGTGCGATGACTACGGACTCGCTGTCGAGTCCATCGATTACATACTCGTAGAGCGCATTTCCAGATCCGTCGGCAACGATCGCAATCGGTGGCGTGAATTGCCCAAAAGTTGCCCCAGATTCGTCCAAAGTGATAATCACCCGTATTTGGGCAATATCGACGGGAACGTGGGCCGCGGAAACAGCCAGCGCAGCAGGCGTTCCCGCCCGCAACTCGACGCCAGGTGCCTGCGGCTGATTGAAGAAGACGAAATCGGCGTCGGTTCGAACGCGGCCCGCTTCGGTCACCAATAATGCCGAGACATCGGCTGCGGCGGTGGATCGCACCGAGACAACGACATTCGAAGTCGCAAGCGGACCGTTCTGTCCCTTGACGAGTGATATGCCCACCGCGACTCCTTGCCGTACCCGACCGAACCGTACAGACTAGGCGTCTCACAGACCCCTGAGCAGTGTCAATACATCCAATGCTGTTTCGACGGAATCGCTGAGCAGCCGGATCTCCGCCGCGGTCACGTTGTGCAGTCCGGGATCCTGTAGCGCCAGGCCATTGCCGTAGACCACCACGTTGTATCCGAGATCGGCGGCCCGCAGCAGCGGACCGGTCGCCACACCCGCACCGAGCAACAGGTCCAGACCCTCGCCGACGAAATAGAACCGCCACAGCGGACCGAGATCGCCGTTGTAGATCTCCTCGGTCCGATCGATGATCACCTGACCGGAGGCCGCGATCGCGTCGACGATCTTGAAGTAGTCGGGCGCGTTCTCCGGCTTACTCGCAACCGTCGCTACGGAATACGCGAGATCCACGCTCAAATGCGCGTTGTAGCCGGCCATGGCGACGCGGGCGGGCGATACCTCACACCGGCGAGCGAGCTCGAAATACCGCGCCCAATGCGGCTCGACCGGCGCGCCGGTGAAGGCCGCGTGCACATTGACCAGGAACCGCCGCAGCAATTCCAGGCTGATCGCATGCGCGTACTCCGGATTAACGAACGCGCCAGGATCACGCTGCAACGGCATAACCGCCGACTGCTCCACACCGTCGAGCCCGAGCGGAAACAGCCCGCGCCGATCCCGGTGCGCGACCAGGATTTCGGTGATCTCATGGTGGCGCGCTACCGCGGTGGCCAAGCGCTGCAACGGATCTCCGGTCAGTGTGCTGATATCGGAGAGCCGCGCGATGGTGTCCAGTTCGTCCGCCGACAGCGGCGCGCCGCAGAACGCCGGATCAACCGGCTCCGCGACGGCCACTGGCGTCAGCCCGACGGCCGTCGCGATTACCACGGTGATCAGACCGAGGACGGCCGTTCGCAAGGAAGCTCGCACCCGCCGAAGTCTAAAGTGCGATTCAGGTTTTCGCCGAACGTGCCACGTCAGCCCACGAATTCGCGGTCACCGTAGTGGACGATATCCGGATTCCAGGTGCCACCGATGCCGGTGACGAAGCGCTGGGTCAGAGCGTAGTCCGCGAGGTCGGCGACCAGGATGAGACTGCCGGATTCGGCCACGGACCCGCCGACCAGATGCTCGCGCGCCTCTCGATCGGCGACCAGCGCGTCACGGAACCGGCGCACATCGACGCCCGCGACTTCGACCGTGAAGGCGTCGACGTCCGGTGCCGAATTCGGCAGGTGCCGGAAGGTCAGCACCGATTCCTGATCGAATCGAGTCCGCACCTGATCGCCGATGCGATGCAAATCGGCGGCATCGACACAGGCGAGATGGAATTCGCGCGAACGCTCCCGACAACGCGTGACACGATCATCTGGATCCTCTCCATCCCGGACGAGCCCCGCAAAGATCACCACACCCTATCGCTTCGAGCGGGACCAGCCGAAGGTCAGAGCTACGGCGCGTTTCCAGTTGTCGTATTCGTCTTGGCGGTGGGTAGGGTCCATTTGGGGGATCCATTGTCCGGCCAGGCGCCAGTTGCTGCGCAGGCCCTCTAGGTCGGGCCAGTAGCCGACGGCCAGCCCGGCGGCGTAAGCGGCTCCGAGAGAGACGGTTTCGGCTACGAAGGGCCGCATGACGGGGATGTCGAGGACGTCGGCGACGATCTGCATGAGCAGGTTGTCGGAGGTCATACCGCCGTCGACGCGCAGGGTGCGGGCCTGGAGACCGGAGTCGGCGTTCATGGCGTCGACGACTTCGCGGGTCTGCCAGGCGGTCGCCTCCAGGACGGCGCGGGCGAGGTGGCCCTTATTGATGTATGAGGTCAGACCGATGACAAGACCCCTTGCGTCACTGCGCCAATGCGGTGCGTACAGGCCGGAGAAGGCAGGCACGATATAGCAGCCACCATTGTCTTCGACTGTGCGAGCGAGGGTTTCGATCTCGGGCGCACTCGACACCAGACCGATATTGTCGCGCACCCACTGCACCAGCGAGCCGGTGACCGCGATCGGCCCCTCCAGCGCGTACACCGGTTCGGGCTCGATCTGATAGCCGATGGTGGTGAGCAGACCGTGCGAGGACTGCACCAGCTCGCGCCCGGTATTCATCATCAGGAAACCGCCGGTGCCATAGGTGCATTTGGTTTCCCCACGGGCGAAACAGGTTTGGCCGAACAGTGCGGCGTGCTGGTCGCCGAGCGCAGCAGCGATCCGGATGCCGGGCACCACTCGGCTGGTCGTACCATAGGACGCGGTCGACGGCTGAATGCTCGGCAGCATCGCGCCGGGAATTCCGAAGAACTCCAACAGTTCTCGATCCCAGGCGAGCGAGGCGATATTCATCAACAGCGTGCGACTGGCATTGGTGACATCGGTGCGATGCACACCGCCGTCCGGTCCACCTGTGAGATTCCAGATGAGCCAGGTCTCCATGGTGCCGAACAGCGCTTCCCCGCGCTCGGCCCGATCCCGCAGTCCGGGAATGGTATCCAGCAGCCAGCGCAGCCGCGGCGCGGCGAAATAACCGGCCAGCGGCAGGCCGCACAGTTCGCGAATTCGTTCCGCACCAGGCCTGCTCTCGAATTCGCGCACCAGTTCATCGGTGCGCACGTCCTGCCAGACGACCGCCCGCCGGATCGGCACACCGGTATGGCGATCCCACACCACCGTGGTCTCGCGCTGGTTCGCGATGCCAAGGGCCACAACCTGTTCCGCCGCGATGCCGGAATCCCGCAGCGCCTGCGGCACGATCCGCTCGACATTGCGCCAGATCTCCAGCGCATCCTGCTCGACCCAGCCGGGCCGCGGATAGTGCTGCTGATGTTCACGCTGTGCGACCCCGACCAGGCGTGCGCGCTGATCGAACAGGATGCACCTGGTGGAGGTGGTGCCCTGATCGATCGCCAGCACATAGCGTTGCGCCATCGGCTACTTCCTGTCGGACGAGAGTTGGTGCCACATGATGTACGAAACTCATTGTCCGGCACCGAGATCCCGCGATACCGCATGCGCGGCGTCGCGGACGTGCCCGACCAGCGTCGGCCGGTGCCGCAGTTGCGGATCGCAGAGCCGGTCGACCGGACCGCTGATCCCGATCGCACCGACCACGAGTCCACCGTGTGTCCGGATCGGCGCCGCTATGCCGGCCACCCCGGATCGGAATTCCTCGGTCTCCCCGGCCCATCCGGCCTGCCGGACCGCGGCAAGCGCCCGGGTGAGCGCCGCCCGGTCGACAATGGTGCGCCGGGTGAGCGGCGCCAATTCACCACCGCGAACAGAGACGGCCAGCTCGGCGTCATGGGCGAGCAGCACCTTGCCGAGCGCGGTCGCGTGCGCCGGTAGCAGTTCGCCGACTTCGAGCGCCTGTTCGGTGTTGTCCGGCCGGAAGACGTGGTGTACGACCACCACGCATTCGTCCGCCGCGGCACCGATTCGCACCGACTCCCCGGTCCGCGCGGCCAGGGCATCGGCCCAGTTGATCGCCCGCGAGCGCAGTTCGTTGTTGTCGAGATAACTTGTCCCGAGATGCAGTACGGCCGCGCCGAGCTGGTACTTGCCACTGGCCTGATCCTGTTCGACGAATCCCACGCCCTGCAATGTGCGCAGGATGCCGTGCGCGGTCGGCTTGGCCAGCCCGAGCGCACCCGCGATTTCGCCGACCCCGAGGCGGCCGGAACCCCGAGCGAGCAGCTGCAGGACGGCGGCCGCTCGTTCGATCGATTGGATCGGACCGGGCATACGCCGAAACCTATCCCGCCGATTCGACAATGTCGAACACGCACCGATGGCCCAGCAACACCCACGCAACGCCATGTGACCTGCACCATCGCGACCTCCACGGTCACTGGACCGTAGTGAGGCCGCATGGCGATGGCCATCACAACCGTTCGGCATTGTCGAACGCACGCTATGTCCGTTTCGGCAATCCGGTCGTAACGTCGGCCCCAACGGCCGCAACCGCGGCCCTCTTGGCAGACGGAGGCTCAACGGTGAACTTCGGCTCGTACGTCGGTGCCATCGATCAGGGCACCACGAGCACCCGCTTCATGGTGTTCGACCACGGCGGCAACGAGATCGCCCGGCACCAGCTCGAGCACGAGCAGATCCTGCCGCGCGCGGGGTGGGTGGAGCACAACCCGACCGAGATCTGGGAGCGCACCCGTTCGGTCATCGTGTCCACCCTGAACAAGGCGAATCTCGTCGCGAGCGATCTGGCCGCGGTCGGTGTGACCAATCAGCGCGAAACCACCGTGGTGTGGAATCGCCGGACCGGGCGGCCGTATTGCAATGCCATCGTCTGGCAGGACACCCGCACCGACAAGATCGCGGCCGAGTTGGAGCGCGCCGGCCACGGCGAAATCATCCGCCGCAAAGCGGGTTTGCCGCCCGCCACCTACTTCTCCGGCGGCAAGCTGCGCTGGATCCTGGACAATGTGCCCGGCATCGCCGCCGATGCGGACCGGGGCGAGGCCGTCTTCGGCACCACCGACACCTGGCTACTGTGGAATCTCACCGGCGGCATCGACGGCGGCGTGCACGTCACCGATCCGACCAATGCCAGCCGCACCATGCTGATGGATCTGGAGACCTGCGACTGGGACGACGAACTGTTGTCCCTCTTCGGAATTCCGCGCGCCATGCTGCCCACCATCGCGCCCTCGTCGAATCCGGAACTGTTCGGCAAGACCCGCACCGACGGACCGTTCGGCGGCGAGGTGCCGCTGGCCGGTGTGCTCGGCGATCAGCAGGCGGCCACCGTCGGTCAGGTGTGCTTCCGCCCCGGCGAGGCCAAGAACACCTACGGCACCGGAAACTTCCTGTTGCTCAATACCGGAACCGAACTCGTGCGCTCCCAGCACGGACTGCTCACCACCGTCGCCTACCAGTTCGGCGACGAGAAGCCGGTGTACGCGCTGGAGGGTTCGATCGCGGTCACCGGCTCGGCCGTGCAGTGGTTGCGCGATCAGCTCGGCATCATTTCCGGTGCGGCACAAAGCGAATCGCTGGCCAGGCAGGCCGAGGACAACGGCGGGGTGTACTTCGTGCCCGCATTCTCCGGCCTGTTCGCACCGTATTGGCGATCGGACGCGCGCGGGGTGATCGTCGGGCTGTCGCGCTACAGCACCAATGCCCATCTCGCACGGGCCACGCTGGAGTCGATCTGCTATCAGACTCGTGATGTCGTCGAGGCCATGGAAGCCGATTCCGGTGTGCGCCTGGACACCTTGCGCGTGGACGGTGGCGTCACGGCCAACGAACTGTGCATGCAGTTGCAGGCCGACTTCCTCGATGTGCCGGTCTCGCGGCCGGTGGTTGCGGAGACCACCGCACTCGGCGCGGCCTATGCGGCCGGGTTGGCAGTCGGATTCTGGAGCGACACCGACGAACTCGTACAGAACTGGCACGAGGACAAGCGCTGGACACCCACCTGGACCGCAGAGCAGCGCGAACGCGGTTACGCCCGTTGGAAAAAGGCGGTCTCGCACACGCTCGACTGGATCGACATCGACGATGACCAACCCATCTCGAAGACGCAGTAGCACCGAAACAAGGAGACATACCGTGTCCGCACGTTTGGACTCGAACTACCGCGCCGATGCATTGAACACATTGGGCGACAATGAAATCGACGTACTGGTTATCGGCGGCGGCGTGGTCGGGGCCGGGGCCGCCCTCGATGCCGCTGCCCGCGGCCTGACCGTAACCCTGGTCGAGGCAAGGGATTTCGCGGCCGGCACCTCGAGCCGGTCCAGCAAGCTCATCCATGGGGGCCTGCGCTATCTGGAGCAGCTCGACTTCTGGCTGGTGCGCGAGGCTTTGAAGGAGCGCGGCCTGCTGCTGCACCGGCTCGCCCCGCATCTGGTGCGCCCGGTGTCGTTCCTGCTGCCGCTGCAGCACCGGGTCTGGGAGCGCGCCTACATCGGCGCGGGCGTCGCGCTGTACGACACCATCGGCGGAGCCAGGGCGCTGCCCATGCACCGACACCTGTCGCACACGCGCGCAATGGAATTGGCGCCCGCACTGCGCGATGACGCGATGATCGGCGCGATCCGCTACTTCGATGCACAGGTCGACGACGCGCGCCACACCATGACCATCGCCCGCACCGCCGCCCAGCACGGCGCGACGGTACTCACCCGCACCAAGGTCACCGGACTGTTGCGCGACGGCGAGCGGGTGATCGGCGCGCATGTCACCGATGTGGAGACCGGTCGCGAATACACCGTGCGCGCCCGCCGGGTGATCAGCGCGACCGGCATCTGGACCGACGAGATGAACAAGATGACCGGCGTGGAATTCCCCTTCCACGTGCGCATGTCGAAGGGCGTGCACATCCTGGTACCGCGCGAGCGGCTCGATCTGGATACCGGTCTGATCATGCGGACCGAGAAGAGTGTGCTGTTCGTGATCCCGTGGGCCCGGCACTGGATCATCGGCACCACCGATACCGATTGGGCGCTGGACAAGAACCATCCGGTGGCCAGCGATGCCGATGTGCAGTACATCCTCGATCATATGAATGCGGTGCTGCGAGAGCCGTTGACCCGCAACGATATTGTCGGCACCTACGCGGGTCTGCGCCCACTGTTGTCAGGCGCGTCCGCGGATACCGCGACGCTCTCGCGGGAACACGCTGTCGCGGAACCGGTTCCGGGTCTGTTCGTGATCGCCGGCGGTAAGTACACCACCTACCGCGTGATGGCCGCCGATGTGGTGGACGCGGCCGTCAAGGGGCTCGGTCGCGCGGCCGCGCCCTCGGTGACCGAATATCTGCCGCTGCTCGGTGCCGTCGGCTACCAGGAGCTGACGGCCGATGTGAACAGCGTCGCGCAGCGGGCCGGTCTGCCCGTCACGACCGTCGAGCACCTGCTCGGTCGCTATGGTTCGGGCGTATCCGAACTGTTCGATCTGATCGCGGCCGAACCGGAGTTGGCTGAGCCGCTGCCCGGTGCTGGTGAGTACCTCGGTGCCGAGGTCGTCTACGCGGTGACCCATGAGGGCGCACTGCATCTCGACGATGTCCTCACCCGCCGCACCCGCATCTCGATCGAGACCGCCGACCGCGGCCTGACCACCGCACCCGCGGTGGCCTTCCTCATGGGCGCGCGACTCGGCTGGGATGCGGCCACCACGGATCGTGAGGTCACCCGATACCGCGAGCGGGTGGAGGCGGAGTTGGCCGCGAACAAGGCCAGCGACGACGAATCGGCCAACGCCGCGCGGTTGGTCGCTGTCGCCTGAGTCCAGCGGCGCGCGGTACAGATTCGTACCGCGCGCCGTCAGATGTCCGAGCCGCCGTAGCCCTCGGGCGTCGATTCGTCGGTCTCCAACTGCTCCTCCTGCGGATGTTCGTCGGCATGCGTGGGTTTGCTGTGCTCGTCCGCGAAGTCACCCTCGGCGTTCTCGGTTGTCCGCGGATCGATCTTTCGTCCGGTCATGCTCGCGGTATACCCAGGCATCGGCTCTGAAAATTGCCACATCGCGTTTTCATCCGAAAGGTCGACTGTTCCGAATGTAGGTAAGTAAACATCGACGTTCGGAATGAGGTTATTCATGGGCACACAGAAGCCCGCAGCTCAGATTCGACCCATATGTCGACGTACCGCAGCACTCGCCTTCGCCAGTGTGGTTCCGCTGTCCGTCATCCTCATCAGCACCGCACCCGCGACCGCTGATCCACAACCACTCGGTATTCCGACGCCATACGGATTCGTTGCCGAGCCATCGGCTCCGATCGCCGACAACACCGTCTTCGCACCCTCACCACTGTGGAGCGCCACCGCATTCGTGGCCGATCCGGACCCCGCAGCGCCTGCGCCCACCGATAACGCGGCGCAGCCGGATCAGGGCGCACAGGCATCCACCAACCGCGTCAGCGTCGGCAATATCCAGATCGATCGCCCGGACTGGCTGTCGCCCGAACAGGCCACTCAGATCAACGACGCGTCCGCAGGTACCGAAACCGCACTGTCCCAAGGCCTGCAGTCGGTGGGTGTCGAACGCGCTCGTTCCGACCATATCGCCGATGCGGTGATCGGTGACGCCATCGTCGGCGCAGCGGTGGGCGCCACCGTGTCGACTCCGCTCGCCGCCACCAGTGCGGTCGTCGGCGCGGTCTCGGGTCTCGTCGCCGGACTCGTCTTCGCCCCAGCGGGACTCGTGGTCGTCCCCGTCATCGGTGCGGCCATCGGCTACGCGGTAATCGCCACACCGTTCGCGGCGGCCGGCGCGGCCGTCGGTGCGGCGGTCGGCGCGATCGACGGCGCCGTCTCCCCGATCCCGGCCCAGGAACAACCCACAACCTCATAACGCACGTTGCGGGGTGCCGCTGTGCGGCACCCCTACAACGATCTAGTCCAGGAAAACCGGCAGCGTGCGGTGTCCGTTCGAAATGAAACTGCCGACCGGCGCCAATTCCGCCGGATCCACGGCCAAGCGCATATTCGGGAAGCGCTCGAAGATGGCCGGGAGAGCGATCGTCGCCTCCAGCCGAGCGAGCGGGGCGCCGATGCAGTGGTGCGCACCGTGCCCGAAGGACAGGTGTTCCTTGTTGACCCGGTGCAGGTCGAACGTCCCGGCGGTGGCACCGTGCAGGTTCGGATCGCGGCCCGCGGCGGCATAGGACGCCAGAATCGCCTCGCCCTTGGGAATTCGGATCTCCCCGAGCTCGATATCCTCGACCGCGTAGCGCAGCGGCAGGTGCGCGACCGGCGCCTCGTAGCGCAGCGTCTCCTCCACCAGATCCGACCACGGCACCCGGCCCTCGACCAGATCGGCGCGCTGCCCGGGATGGGTGAGCAGGATGAAGATCGCCTGATCGAGCAAATTCACCGTGGTTTCGTGACCGGCATTGATGACCAGCATCAGCGTATCGACGAGTTCCTTCTCGCTCAGCTGCGAGCCGTCGTCCTCGTCACGGGTGGCGATGAGGACACTGGTGACATCGTCGCCAGGCGTCTCGCGCCGGTAGGTCACGAGTTCGCTGACGAGGCGGTACATCTCGAGGTAGTTGGCCTGCGCTTCCTCTGGGCCGAATGAGGTATCGAAGAAACCGTCGACGCATTTGCGCAGACCGGGACCGAGATGTTCGGGCACACCCATCATTTCGGTGATGATCTCGATCGGCACCGGATAGGCGTAACCCTCCCGCAGATCGGCCACCTCGCCCTTCGGGGTGGCCGCGAGCGCGTTCAGCAGCCCCTCGGTGATCGCCTCGATCCGCGGACGCAGCGCCGTGGTGCGACGGTGCGTAAACGCGGGCGAGACCAGCTTGCGCAGGCGGCGATGATCCGTGCCGTACGCGGTGAACATATTGTCGACCGCGATCCACGGAAGCAGCGGCCACTCCTCTGTGATCTCGCCATTGATGAACGAAGACCAGTGCTGCCGTGCGTCTTTCGACACTCGCGGATCGGCGAGCAAACTCTTGAGCACAGCGGCATCGGTCACCGACCACGCGGGCACGCCGCCGGGCAGGGCGACCAGCGCGACCGGCCCGCGCTCCCGGATCCGCTCGTTCTCGCCTTGGATATCGGCGCCGGTCAGATCCAGGACCAGCGGTTCATGCTCCATCGTTATCTCCTTAAATGACATCTGAGAACTTGGTGGCTGGTCGGCGTGCGTCACGTGCGATGTGACGGCGCCGGTACGACTGAGGTTTCCATACCAAGTCGTCACCACCGAGAGTCCCTGTGCCAGTGTCGCTTACGTGCTCTTGTTCGTCTTGTCCGACCCCGGAACGCCGCCCGTCCGCCTGATCGAGGTGCGCGTTCCACCCGCCCTCGTTGTTGACCGAGCCGGAGTGAGCACTGCTGGAAACACAGATCGTCACCGTTACATAGGTGGCCGATTGTTGTCGGTGGCCAGTGCGATGCTGTTGCGGTGACACGGTTCACGAGCTTCCGATTCTGTCTCGACCCGACCGTCGAGCAGCAAGCGATGCTTTCCCGCCATGCCGGTGCGACACGGTTCGCGTTCAACCAGTGCCTGGCAATGACGAAGGCGGCATTGAGTGAGCGTCGTCGCGACGCGGATGTGCGCGTGCCGTGGACTGGGTTCGACCACATCAACGGGTTTAACGCGTGGAAGAAGACCGAGCACGCCGGACGGATGTTCACTGTGGACTCGACCGGTGAGGTGTCATTGACCGAGGTCGGGCTCGGGTGGCGAAATCAGTTGTGCCAGCAAGTGTTCGAGGAAGCCGCTGTCGACCTCGCACGAGGGCTGTCGGCGTGGCGGGAT
Organism: Nocardia vinacea; assembly: GCF_035920345.1. Lineage (NCBI taxonomy): Bacteria > Bacillati > Actinomycetota > Actinomycetes > Mycobacteriales > Nocardiaceae > Nocardia > Nocardia vinacea. Next base: position 9,472,934 of record NZ_CP109149.1, on the reverse strand, counting down.
TCCCGAACCGGCAAGCGCGCCGGACGCCGTGTGAGGTTCCCGAAGTTCAAATCTAAATCCTCGACGATTCCGTCGTTCCGGATGCGAAACAAGCGCTCCCCGCGTGAGTGGACCTCGATTCGGGTTGGTGATGATCATCCGCGGTCGGTGACTTTGCCGGTCATCGGCGCGGTGCGGGTGCGGGAGGACACCCGCCGGTTGCGGCGGATGATCGCGGCGGGGCGGGCGAAGATCCTGTCGGTGACGGTGTCGTATCGCGCGGGCCGCTGGATGATCAGCCTCACCACCGAAGCCACCGACCTACATCCCGCCCACCGGCATCCGGTGCGCGACGGCGATGACCACGGCGGCTGGGTGGGGGTGGATCGGGGATTGTCGGTGTTCCTGGTCGCCGCCACCAGCGACGGCGTCGAGGTCGACCGGATCACCGACCGACCGAAACAACTGGTGAGCGGGATGCGCACGCAACGGCGTCTCGCGCGGTCGTTCACCCGCAAACAGAAGGGAAGCCGTAACCGCCGCAAGGCCGCAGCCCGGTTGGCGCGGCATCATCACCGGATCCGTAATGTTCGCGCGCATTTTCTGCATCAGGTGTCGAACCGGCTGGTCAAGACCCACGACCGGCTGGTCATCGAGGACCTCAACATCGCGGGCATGCTCCGCAACCGCCGCCTGGCGCGCGCGATCGGCGACGCTGGATGGGGCGAGTTCGCTCGCCAGATCCGCTACAAACAGGACTGGCGCGGCGGCGAAGTGGCCACCGTCGAGCGGTGGTTCCCGTCGAGCCGCCTCTGTTCACGCTGTGGAGTCCGCAACGCCGGGTTGACACTGGCCGACCGCGTCTTCACCTGCGGTTGCGGGACACGACTCGATCGCGACCTCAACGCCGCGGTCAATCTCGCTACTCGGGGCGAGCAACTTGATCTGTGCCCGAGTCCGGGAGCCCGAAGCACGAGCCCCGGATAACAACGCCCGCTGACGGGACGGCTCTGACACACCCCCACCCAGGGCGTGTGAAACCAGCCCGGATGACGCGGGAACCGGCTCCCACCCCAAACGGGGTGGGCACACCGGACGTCCGAGAAGGACGGCGTTACAAGCTCCTCCGGGAGTTCAAGACGCGTTGTTAGAAGACGGGCAGTGGAGGGGACTTGGGGAAGACGACCGGGAGTGCCGCCAGTGCCCGGTGGAACGGTCCGGGCCGCCAAGCCAAATCTTCCGCGGGCACGGCCAGTTCCATCTCGGGCAGTGCGTCGAGCAGCTGATCGATGGCGTCCTGAACGACCAGGTAGGCAACGGATTTCGCGGGGCAGGCGTGCGGCCCGGCGCCCCACGCCAGATGCGAGCGGTTGCCGGTGCGGTCGCCGCCGCGGATCGCCGGATCGTTATTGCAGCCCGAAAAGCTGACCACGACCGGCTGATGGGCGGGCAGCCAGGTGTTGTCGATGAGGATCGGCTGGCGCGGGTAGGTGATGCTGAAGTTGGCCATCGGCGGGTCGTTGAACAACACCTCGTCGAGTGCGTCGCGGGTCGAGAGGCTACCGCCGAGCATCTCACCGCCGAACCGGTCGTCGGTGAGCATCAGCAGCAGGGTGTTCGTGATCAGATTCTGCATCGGTTCGATGCCCGCACCGTAGAAACTGATCAGCTGGCATAGCATTTCGGTATCGTCGAGCTTGGACGGGTGGTGGGCCATTCGCGAGGTGACGTCGTCACCGGGCTCGGCCCGGCGCAGCTGCACCAGCTCCAGCAGCGCCTCGCTGAGCATCGCCATACCAGCGGCCGCCTCGACGGTGTCGAAGAGCATCGCCATACCGGTCGCGACCCGCTGCCCCACTTCGGTTGGGCAGCCGACCATCTGGTTGATGACCTCGAAGACGACCGGCAGCGCGTACTGGGTGACCAGGTCGACCTCGCCTGCCTCGCAGAAGCTGTTGATCACCGGGATGGCGATCTTCTCGACCGTCGAATGCAGTTCGTGCAGATCGATTCCGTCGATGCTGCCGGAATACGCCTGCCGGTAGCGGGCATGTGCCGCCCCGGTATTGCGTAGTGCGTTCGGGTACCACATCATCATCGGCTTGACGACTGAGTCGTCGGGAATCGTCTGTTCCCAATGCCGCGGATCCGCCGGAAAGTGTTCCGGATCATTCAGGATTCGCACCGCGGTCTGATACCCGACCACCAGGGTGGCGGGCACACCCGGCGCCAACTCCATCGGCACCAGCGACCCGTACTGGCTGCGCGCCTCCCGATAGGCCCGATGCGGATCGGCGGCGAACTCGGGAGTATGCAACAGCACTCGGGGTTCGCCGGGATCGAGGGGCGAGCCGTGCAGGGCGGGGCAGACTCCGGTCGCGGTGGCGCGGGTTGACGGTGGCGTAGTCAAAGGCGTGACTCCAGACGTTGGATCAGCAAGGAGGCCGGGATCAATGGAAGCACCGCGGCGATAACACAGCCTGCGGCCACAGCACTCAGTTCAGCCCTCCTCGCGACGCCGACCGTATGTGACCCCGGCCATGAGGTCCGCGTCGAGAACTCGAACCCTGGCGAGGCAACCACAGTCGACTGCGGTCACCCCACAGTCCCTGCAGGACAGGCGATTTCGACGCACAATCACCGGACGCCCTACCAGCCGCCCAGAACTCGACGACCCGCCCACGTTATCAGTATCCGGAAGAACTCTCTCCAGATCCGTCCGCAACGCCTGCACGCCCACTGCGAACCCTTTGCTACCGGCAAATATGTTGAGCTGCTATTGATCACGCCACTCATCGAGGCTCGACGAGCAGTTGTTCCATGTCCGCTCCGCGCCCACACTCTCTGCGGCAGTTGCGCACGACCTGTACGGCTGTGCAGCTGCGATAAATTGGTGTGCATCCGAAACAAGCTGCTCGACGGCGCAGTCCGGGCGCGCTGCTCAGTTGGCGCTGGGAAGTTCGGCTTCGCCTGCGGGCTGGCGGACTGCGGTTTCGATGAGTTCGGTGAGTCGGGGTACGGGGACGGGGATGCCGGGGGTTCGGTGGGTCCACTGGAGGAAGGTGTCGACGTCCATGGCTGGGATTTCGCCCAGGTAGGGGCGGATGTATGCCGGAGTGTTCGGTTCGGTGCGCCAACTGGCGGAGAGGGGGCCGATGTCTATTGCGTCGTAGCCGAGGAGGTCGAGTAGGCGGGTGGCCTCGGCTTTGGCTGCCGTGTTGTCGCCTCCGATGGGGAGGGCGCTCCGGTCCGCGGCATCAGTGGGGCGGGCGAGGGAGAGGAGCTGGTGTGGGGTGATGTTGTTGAATGCCTTGACCACGTGGGAATCCGCGAGGTGGCGCTGGATCAGAGCGCTGGAAGTCAGTGCGCCTGTGTCCAGTTCGGTCAGGTGACCGTCTCGTTCCGGGTAATAGTTCGCCGTGTCCAGGACCGTCTTTCCGGCCAGCGCCGCCGCGGGGAGCTTTTGATACGCCTGCAGCGGTATCGCTGCCACCACCAGGTCTGCGGCGCGCGCCGCTTCCGCTGGAGGCGCCGCTCGGGCCTGCCCGCCCAGTTCCGCGACGAGATCAGCGAGGGTCTCAGGGCCTCGCGAATTACTGAGGACGACATCGAGGCCTGCCGAGATGGCCAGGCGGGCAATGGAAGTACCGATCATTCCGCTGCCGATCAGTCCGAGTGTTCCGTGCACGGCTTTCTCCGTTCGTTGGCGTGGGTGCCGCCTGACAGCGTGGAGCCGCCGCGGCCGCGCGACCAGACCCGTGTGCTGCGTACTCACGGCGTGATCACCCAATTCGCCACGGCGCAAAGGCATGAAGGCCGGGCGTAGGGTTGTCGAGTGGACGACCGGGCCGAGCTGAGCGGGTTCCTCAAATCGCGCCGAGCTCGGCTGCGCCCGCAGGACGTCGGGCTGCGCGACCACGGCGGAGTGCGCCGAGTCGCCGGCCTGCGGCGGGAGGAGTTGGCCCGGGTGGCCGGGGTGAGCATCGCCCATTACACGCGCCTGGAGCAGGGCAAGAGTGACAGCGTGTCGGACGAGGTCCTACAAGCGATCAGCGCGGCGCTGCGCCTGGACACGGACGAATCGGCATATCTGCACCGGATCGCGCGGCGTCCGCAACCGTGCGCACAGGAGACACCGTCGGCGGATATGCCTGTGGGCCTGCGTTATCTGCTGGATTCGTTCGTGATGACGCCGGCACTGGTAGTCGGTCGCCACACCCAGATCATCGGGTGGAACCAGCTGGCGGTGGCGGTGTTCGGTGACTTCCCCGCACTCCCCCACGACCGCCGCACCCTCTCACACCTCCTGTTCATCGAGCCTCACCTGCGCGAACTACTCGGACCGGGTTGGGATCAGGCGGCACTCGCGCACGTGGCGCATCTGCGTGTTCTGCTCGGACGCTATCGCGGACACACCGAACTCACGGCGCACATCGAGAACATGCAAGAGCTGAGCCCGGACTTCGCACGAAGGTGGGCCGAGCACCCGGTCGCACAGGTCCGCAACCGGACGTACGCGTTGCACCACCCGGTCGTGGGCGAGCTGGCGCTGCACGGCGAACTCATCGCACTCCCCGAGGCTCCGTCGTGCTGCGGCCTCGATCTGTTCGCCGCCGAGCCGGGTTCGGCATCCGAACAGGCGTTACGGGAACTCGGCAATCCGTAGCCCGGCTCGGTAGTTTCGTCGCGCATGAGATCGCGGCCCGGCTGCGCCTGACCAGCGAGCAGGTGCAGCTGGTTTTGCTCGACAGCACCCCGGCGGTGCAACCGTTCGCGCCGCCCGACGCGCACACCTGGGGGAGGTGCACCAGAGTTCGATCCGTATTCGGCCTGCACGTCGATTCGACCGCGCTCGGCGCCCACGAGGCCGCCACCACGCTCGCGGCAGTCTGGCGGGCACGCTCGGCGTCATCGGCGCCGACCTGGAACGTTGACCGACTAGCGCCTGTCTCGAAGTCACTCTCCGAGGCCACCATCCGGCGGCGAGCCGAGTCGAAAGGCGGTTCCGGACAGTGTGCAGTACCACCATTCGACTCGGCTCGATGGACGCCCCACCACTTCGAGACAAGACCTAGGCGTCCAACGCGGTCGAGGCTTGAACGGGCATGCGTATTCGAACGCTTCAACGGCCACCGACACGTGATCACCTCGGTAACCCCGAACACCCGAATCGCGCGGCGCTGCGAGCCTGCCCCGGAACTGAACGCTGGCCGATTGCTCTGTCGGAAACTATGCGTTAGCTGTGAATCTGGGACCCGAGCTGGCCACGAGCGTCCGACCTGGCTATTGTCAGCGCCTGGCGGAAATGCCAGTGTAAATTTCCGCAGATCGTGAGGTTCCACCCGATGTTCATTGGTTTACTGCCGCTGCGCTCGACGGGCAGCTGGTTGCCGCCGACCGATAGCGGGTCGCCCCTACTGACCGGCATTCGGCCGCCACAGCACAACTGGTGAACGCGGAGTACACATGTTAGAACTCGATCATTTCAGCCACGGTTGGTTGACCCCGGTCATGGCCTACCTCGTCTCCGTCATCGGATCCGGCCTCGCGCTCCGTTGTGTGACACACGCTCGGTCCTCCGATTGGCCGGCCGGGTGGCTGGCCACCGCCGCCGTCTCCCTCGGCGGGGCAGGCATTTGGGTCATGCATTTCACCGCCATGCTCGGCTTCTCCATCCACGGCGCCACCATTCGCTACGACGTACCGATGACATTGCTCAGCGCGGTCATCGCGATCGTGGTCGTGTGGGTCGGGCTATCGATCGTCGTACGCGGTCGAAACGAGTTCGTGGCACTGCCGATCGGCGGCGCGATCACCGGACTCGGTGTGGCCGCCATGCACTACCTGGGCATGTACGCGATGAAGACCACCGCACACGTCGAATACGACCGCAACACGGTGGTGGTGTCGATCGTGATCGCGGTGGTCGCGGCCACCGCGGCACTGTGGTTCATGCTGCATGTCCGCGGTCTGTTCGCCACCATCGGCGCCGCGCTGATCATGGGTGTCGCGGTGTGCGGAATGCACTACGTCGGGATGACGTCCATGCACGCCAGCCATGCCGACCACCAGGTCGACGGCGGCGGCATCGATCCCCTCCAGCTGGTGTCGCCACTGATCGTGACCGTCACGCTGGTCATCATGATGCTGATGGTCGTCGTCGGACTCGCCGAGATCGACGAACGCAGCACCCGCGAAGCGCTGCCGGTCCGGCGGCGCGAAGCGCTGCCCGTCCGGCGCGAACCACGCGAAACGTCAGCCACGACGACCGGATCCTGGCCCGTGATCACCGACGTGCGCCCCGACTCACCCAGCTGGGCGCTGCGTACCAGCTCCCGCACCGAACACCGAAACCGCCATCGCCTCGACCCCGATCGGTAATCGGACCTATCCGCGGCAGTACCGCGCGATGAATCGGCTCAGTATCACACTGGGCACCGTGATCGATTCCCGATGACCGAGCTCGATCAGGTCCTCGGCCTCATGCGGTTCGAAATAGCCTGCGTGCCGGTAAACTTCGATGCGCAAAGCCAGACCGTCGCTGTCCAATTCGGGATGGAATTGGGTCGCGTACACGTGCTGCCCGACGCGAATCATCTGAACCGGGCAGTCGGCCGAGCCGGCCAGCAGCACCGCACCGGGTGGCACCTCCTGACAGGCTTCCTTGTGTCCGACGAACGCTCGGAATATCCGCGGAATACCTGCTAGCAGCGGGTCCGTGCGGCCGTGCTCGGTCAGATCGATGGTCTGCGCGCCGACCGGTTCACTGTATTGCTGGAAGCTCACCTCGCCGCCGAGCACGTCCGCGAGGATGCCCAATCCGTAGCAGGCGCCCAGATAGGGGAAATCCCGGCCGACGATCTCGGTCATCAGCTTCTTCAGCTTGGGTTCGAATGTCCGCTGGTACCCGTATTTCTCGGCGTCCGGACTGCTGACATTGCTCGGCCCGCCACCGACGATGACCGCCGAGTAGTCGTCGAGATCGATATCCGGGAATTCCTGATCCATCTGCACCCGGACCGTGTCCCCCTCGGCGAGGTCGGCCATGCGCAGGACGGCGCGGTATTCGTCATCCGCGGCGGGTCGCTCCGGCCGCAACTGCAGGACTAGACACGGCTTGGTCATGCATCAGATTGTGGAAGATCGGCGGTCAGTTTTCATCCAAGACCGCCTTTAAGAATTCGCGAGTCCGATCCTGCCGGGGGTCGGTGAAGATCCTTTCCGGATCACCGTCCTCGAGCACGCGCCCCGCGTCGAACATCATTACGCGATCGGAAACCTTTCGGGCGAACTGCATTTCGTGGGTGACGCAGAGAAACGTGATCTCGGTATCGGCCGCGATATCCGCCAGCAGATGCAGCACTCCGGTCACCAGCTCCGGATCGAGCGCCGAGGTCACCTCGTCGAGCAGCAGCACTTCCGGCTCCATGGCCAGCGCCCTGGCAATGGCGACTCGCTGCTGCTGGCCGCCGGACAGGTGCGCGGGACGGGCGTCGATTTTGTCGGTGAGCCCGACCAGTTCGAGCAATTTTCGCGCCCGCTCCTCGGCGGCGTCCTTGGACTGGCCGAGACCGCGGACCGGGCCCTCGGTGACATTGCGCAGCACGGTCATATTCGGGAACAGATTGAACTGCTGGAACACCATGCCGATCTTGCGTCGCATCCGGCGTAGGTGAGCCGGACCGGCGGGCACCAGTTTGTCACCGCGCCGCTGATGGCTGAGCAATTCTCCGCCGACCTCGATGGTGCCCGCGTCTATCCGTTCGAGTCCCATGAGCAGGCGCAGAATTGTGGTCTTGCCCGAGCCGGACGGCCCGATCAAGGTGACGAATTCGCCTGGCGCAATGGCGAAATCGAGTTCGTCCAGGCACACCGTGGCGCCGTAGCGCTTTTCCACACCGGTGAACCGGATCATCGGTTCAGACACGTCGTTCCAACTTTCGTACCAGGATCGAGCACGGATAGCTCAGCGCGAGGAAGGTCAGACCGGCCGCGAACCAGGCCTCGGGTCCCGCGCCGCCGGTATCGGCCGCGTACTCGGTTTTGACCTGATACACCATGTCGAGGATGACGATCGAGGACAGCAGCGGCACCTCTTTGAACATGGCGATGGTGTAGTTGCCCAGCGCGGGCAGCACCCGCGGCACCGCCTGCGGCAGAATCACATCGACCCAGGTGCGTGTGCGCGGCAGATTCAGCGCGGTGGCCGCCTCCCATTGCGCAGCGGGCACCGCATCGATGCCCGCGCGGAATACCTCCGAGGTGTAGCACGCGTAGTGCACGCCGAGCGCCGTCACGCCGACCACCAGACGTTGGGTGTCGATGGACAGCCCGCCGAGCAGATCCGGACGCACCACCCAGTACAGGAAAAAGATCTGCACCAAAAGCGGGGTGCTGCGGATGAATTCGATGAATGCCCACAGCAGCTGATCGACCACCGGAATCCGCAGCCGCCGGATCACCGCGAAGATCAGACCGAGCACATACGCGACCAGCGATCCGAGCACGGTGTACTGGATCGTGACGAGCAGCCCGTCCCAAATGAAGGGAAAGGCATCGAAGAAGCGGTCCCACCGCCATTTCTCCATCAGACCCCCACATGTGCCGAGAGTCGAATGCTCGAACGCTTCGGCCGCCGCCCGACCCGCCGGGCCGCCAACAGCTCCAGCACCCGCATGATCACCGTGATCACCACCGCGATCAGCAGGTACACGACCAGCTGAATCCCGTAGATGAGACCCAGTTCGCGAGAGAACGCAGGTACCGCACGCAGTTCATCGGCCTTCTTGAAAACCTCGGGCACGGCGATAAAGCTCAGCAGCGCAGTGGCTTTCACGAGCTGGATGAACAGATTGTTGAACGACGGCAGCATCTCCACCACGGCCTGCGGCAGGACTACTCGCCACATGCGTTGCGCCGGTGACAGATTCAGCGCAATCGCCGCCTCGACCTGCGCCTGCGGCACGGATCCGATCGCACCCCTGACTATTTCGGCACCGTAGGCGCCGTGGTTGAGACCGAGCACGATAATGCCGATGACCAGCAGACCCTTCGCCGTCGCACCGAGCGATACCCCGAAGAAGATCGGTATCGCCACCGCGAAGAAGAACAGCTGCACCACCTCCGAGCTGCCCCGGAACCCCTCCACATAGATGCGGGTGACGAACCGCACCGGCAGATACGGCGACAGCATGGCGATTCCGGCGACGAAGGACAGCACGGCGGTCAGCGCGATGCCGCCGACCGCCGCCCACAGCGTGAAAGGAAGACCCTGGAGTACCCGCTCGAGGTAGGTCGAGAAATGCGACGACACGACGTCAAGCCGTGCAATACTGCTCGGCCGTGGCCGCCGGATCCGCCTCGTTCGCCTTGGTCAGGCCGAACGGCTCCACCAGCTTCAACCATTCACCGCTTTCGTGCAGTGCGCGCAGCTCGCGGTTGAAGTCCTCGCGGAACTTGTCGTCGCCGATGCGGAAGTTGAAGGTGCCGACATCCGGCTTATTGCCGAAGCGGAAGGACGGGCCGACCGCCAGGTTGGCGTCCGGATTGTTCTTCACCAGCCATGCGGCCGTGACGTCGAGCATTGCCGCGCCGTAGACATCCTTGTTGCGCACCGCGCGCAGGATGTCGTCCTGTTTGGCCATCGGCTCGATGAGTTGCGATGGCACACCCGAGGATTGTGCGTAGCCGTTCTCGACTGCGCCACCCAGCGTGGCTATCCGGAGGTTCTCCCTGGTGATGTCCTCGAACTTGTTGATATTGCGTGGGTTGCCTTCCGGCACCAGGAATGCCGAGCCGACTTGGTAGTCGGGAGTGGCGAATGCCGAACTCTCACATCGCTTCGGATTGATGAACATACCCGCCGCGACGAATGCGTAGTTCTTGGCCCGAACGCCGTCGATCAGTCCGTCGAAATCGGTGACGACACCTTCGATTTCGTTGATGCCAAGTCGTTTCAATACCGCGCGAGCGACGGTCGGCGCATATCCGGTCAGCTGGCCGTCCGCACCGAGGAAAGCCCACGGCGCCTCGTTTGCGAAGCCGATCTTGATCTTGCCCGAGGACTTCGCATCCTCGTAGGTCACCGCCGCCGCATCGTCGCCGCCCAATCCGCAGCCCGCTACCACCACGAGGCTGGCCGCGGCCACCGCCGCGGCCATGGCGCGACGCAATCGCCTGCGCGCACCTCCGAATTCGAACTTCATGACCCCGTCCTTCCGCAGACACGCGAGTCACCCCATGCTCGCGGATGAACTTTGCGATCGGCCTGCCGAATTCTTTGCGGTCACATGACGATGTGGATCTACGGTTGCGCGAATATCGAATCTGTCTCGACCAATTGGGCCGCACGGTGCGCGATGGCACTGCCGAGCTCACCGGTCGTCGCGGTGCCGCCGAGATCCGGTGTGCGAATTCGACCTTCGCGCAGGACATCGCAGACCGCGCGATCGACCGCCGCGGCGGCCGCATGTTCGCCCAAGTGCTCCAACAGCATTGCTCCCGCGAGAATCTGCGCGACCGGATTCGCAATACCCTGGCCGGCGATATCGGGCGCGCTACCGTGTACCGCCTCGAACATCGACGGCGCCGTGCGCTCGGGATTGATATTGCCCGATGGGGCGAGGCCGAGGCCACCCGTTACCGCAGCGGCCAGGTCGGACAGGATATCGCCGAAGAGATTCGATCCGACGATCACATCGAGCCGATCCGGATGCAGCACGATTTCGGCGGCCAGCGCGTCGACATGCAGCTGTCGGGTCTCCACCTGGGGATATTCCGAGGCAATACGCTCGAAGATGCTGTCCCAGTATGGCATCGAGTGCAGCAGCCCATTCGATTTGGTGGCCGAGCACAGGCGGCCGTCACGTTCGAGGGCCCGCTCGAAGGCGTAGCGGATGATCCGTTCGCAGCCCACCCGCGTGAAGATCGATTCCTGCCGGACGAATTCGTCGGTGCGGCCGGGATGGTGCATGCCGCCGATCGCGGAGTATTCGCCCTCGGAATTCTCCCGCACGATCAGGATGTCGAGGTCTTCGGCGGTACGGTCGCGCAAGGCCGATTCGGTGCCGGGCAATAGTCGGACCGGACGCAGATTCACATACTGGCCGAAGGCGCGACGCAGCGGAATCAGCAAACCCCACAGCGAAATATGATCGGGTACACCGGGAAAGCCGACCGCACCGAGCAGGATCGCGTCGAATCCGGCCAGTTGACCGGGCGCATCGGCGGGCATCATCGCTCCGGTGCGCAGGTAATTCTCACAGGACCAGTCGAATTCGGTCCATTCGATACCGGGCAGCACCGCGTCTAGCACCCCTACCGCCTCGGCCGTGACATCGACACCGATGCCGTCGCCGGGAATGGTAGCTATCCGATATGTCGCCCGACCGTTACCCCTCATGGAATCGATTCGCGCTGCTGTACTCATACTCGCACTCCGATGTATTTGGTCTCCAGGAATTCGTCTATGCCGGTGAGTCCGCCCTCACGGCCGAGCCCGGATTCTTTCACGCCGCCGAACGGTGCGGCGGGATTGGAGACTACTCCCTGATTCAGACCGACCATGCCGGTTTCCAGCGCCTCACACACCCGCAGTCCGCGCCGCAGATTCTCGGTGAAAACATAGCCCACCAATCCGTATGGCGTGTTATTCGCGCGCGCGACGACCTCGGCTTCGGTATCGAAGGCGGCGATCGCCGCGACCGGTCCGAAAATCTCGGTGTGGCACATCTCGGCGTCATCGGGCACATCGGTCAATACCGTTGCGGGATAGAAGTTTCCGAGGCCCTCCAACGCAGCGCCGCCGGTGCGCACGGTGGCCCCGCGGCGGACCGCATCGGCGACCAGACTGGTCACCTTCGCCACCGCATCGGCGTCGATCAGCGGGCCGACCACGACTCCCGGCTCGGTCCCGCGCCCCATCGGCAGCGCCGCCAGCCGGTCCGCAAGCCGAGTCGCGAATTCGTCAACGATACTGCGCTGCACGAAGATTCGGTTCGCGGCAGTACACGCCTGCCCGATATTGCGCATCTTCGCCGCGAGCGCGCCCTCGACGGCCTCATCCAGGTCCGCATCGTCGAATACGATGAACGGCGCATTGCCACCGAGCTCCATCGAGGTGCGCATCACGGTCCGCGCGCACTGTTCGAGCAGTAGCTTCCCGACGGCGGTCGAACCGGTGAACGACAGCTTGCGCGAGCGGCTGTCCAGAATCAGCGGCGTCATCACCGCCGCCGGATCGGATGTGGTGATCACATTGACGACACCCGCCGGGACACCGGCCCGATCCAGGATGTCGGCCAGCGCCAGCATCGAAAGTGGTGTCTGCTCAGCGGGTTTCACGACGCAGGTGCATCCTGCCGCCAGTGCCGGACCGATCTTGCGGGTCCCCATGGCCATCGGGAAGTTCCACGGCGTGATGAGCAGGCTCGGACCGACCGGCTGTCTGGTCACCAGGAAGCGCGAACCACCTGCCGGTGCAGGCATGTATCCACCGTCCAGGCGGACGGCCTCTTCGGCGAACCATCGGAAAAACTCTGCCGCATAAGCGATTTCACCGCGCGCCTCGGCCAGTGGCTTACCCATTTCCAGCGTCATGATCAGCGCGAGTCGTTCGGTATCGGCGAGCAGTGCCCGGTGCGCGTCCATGAGGATATCGCTGCGCTGCCTCGGCGTCGTTCGCGCCCACTCCGCCTGTGCCCGATCGGCCGCGACCAAGGCGTCCAGCCCATCGGTCGCATCAGCATCGGCCACCTCACAGAGCAACTGGCCGGTCGCCGGATCGGTGATCGGGAGCGTAGCGGCTGTTCCGCGCCACTCGCCGTCGATGAACAGTCCTGTCGGAACCGTGTCGATCGCGGCGCGTTCGGCTGCGGTCAGGGCGGTTTCGGTGAGCATGTGGGCTCCTTTTCATTCCCGACGCGGCCTTCGGCCATTGCTGTGAACCCCGTGCCCATGTTATGCATATTGTCAACAATCCGACAATAGACAATCAGCGGATACGCGCCCGGGAGGCGGATCATGACCGAGTTATCCCCCGTTCTCAAGCAGGCCACCCCGGTAACCGTCGACCACGGTTCGGGCTGCTACCTCTACGGCACCGACGGTCGCCGCTATCTCGACTTCACCGCGGGCATCGGCGTAACCAGCACCGGTCACTGCCATCCGCATGTGGTCGCGGCGGCCCAGGCCCAGGTCGCCAGCCTGATCCACGGCCAATACACCACCGTCATGCACCGGCCGCTGCTCGAACTCATCGAGCGCCTCGGCACGGTGCTGCCCGAAGGTCTGGACACGCTGTTCTTCGCCAACTCCGGCAGCGAGGCGATAGAGGCCGCGCTGCGCCTGGCCCGCCAGGCCACCGGACGGCCGAATATCGTTGTCTTCCAAGGCGGATTTCACGGTCGCACCGTCGCGGCGGCGACCATGACGACCTCGGGCACCCGCTTCTCCGCCGGATTCAGCCCGCTGATGTCCGGTGTGCACGTGGCGCCGTTCCCCACCGCCTACCGCTACGGCTGGACCGAGGCCGAAGCCACCGACTTCGCGCTGCGCGAACTCGATTACCTCTTCGCCACCGTCACCTCCCCCGCCGAAACCGCCGCATTCGTGGTCGAGCCGATGCTCGGCGAGGGCGGCTACATCCCCGGAAATGCCACGTTCTTCCGTGGGCTGCGCGAACGCGCGGACCGGCACGGCATCCTGCTCATCTTCGACGAGATCCAGACCGGCTTCGGCCGGACCGGAAAGTTCTTCGGACATCAGCACTTCGGCGTTCGCCCCGATGTCATCACCATCGCGAAGGGCCTGGCCAGCGGGTTCCCGCTGTCCGGAATCGCGGCGCCGCGCGAGCTGATGGCCAGGGCCTGGCCGGGCTCGCAGGGCGGCACCTACGGCGGCAATGCGGTGGCCTGTGCGGCGGCGATCGCCACGCTCGAGGTGATCGAATCGGAGGGGTTGGTGGACAACGCCGCCGCGCGCGGCGCACAACTGCTGACCGGACTGCGCGACAGCGCCACCAAGGCGATCGGCGACGTGCGCGGTCTGGGATTGCTCTGTGGCACCGAATTCACCACCGCCACAGGCGAACCCGATAGCGCAACTGCCGCCGCCGCCCAGCGGCTCGCGGTCGAGAAGGGGCTCCTGCTGCTCACCTGCGGTGCGTACATGAATGTGGTGCGGATGATCCCGCCGCTGATCGTGACCGATACCCAGATCGACGATGCGCTCGCGATCTGGTCGACCGTGCTCGCCGAACTCCCCGCGTGACCAGGAGGCAGAACCGATGGCCCGCTACATCTCGATCACACTGACCAAGGCGGGCGTGACCTGCCGAGCCCGACTGCTCGACGCGGAGGCACCGCGGACCTGCGCGGCTGTGTGGGATGCGCTGCCGCAAGAAGGAGACGCCTTCCACGCCAAATACGCCCGCAACGAGGTGTACACCCTGCTGCCCCGGATCGTTGCGGCACCGCATCGGGAGAACCCGACCGTCACCCCGATTCCGGGCGACGTGTGCCTGTTCGATTTCGAGGCGTGGGAGATCGGCAACCCGGCCTACGGCTACGAGCCCGGTACGGCGGCGCACCATGAGCAGGGCGCCACCGACCTCGCTTTGTTCTACGGCCGCAACAACTTACTGATCAATGGCGATCTGGGCTGGGTACCCGGAAGTGTCTTCGCCACCATCGAAGAGGGCCTCACCGATATCGCGACGGCGTGCAACGCGCTCTGGCTGCACGGTGTCCAAGGCGAAACCTTGGCATTCGCCCGCGTCTGAGAATTCGTGACCTGCTCAATCGGCGCGAGTCCCGGAGGCGAGAAACATCGGGACGGCGACGAACAGCCGATCATTGCGTGCCCTGGCGACTTGGCCTTCGAGCCAAGCGCCTTCTCCCGCGATGTTGGCGAGCATCGGCAGGCACGCGGCATCTGTCCACACGATCGTGTGAACCTCGACGGTAACGTCGACGAACCCGTTGTCCAGCAGGAGGTTCCGGTATCGGCGGGCGACCCGCGGGCTGGGCATACCGTCCGCGCGAGCGTGGACGAGCGTGCGGGTGAGTTCGGGATCGTCGGAGTCGATCACGAACGTGTCCCAGTCTTGGCCGATGAGCACCGCGCGGCCGTTTCTGGCCAGGACCCGGCGGGCCTCGGCGACGGCCCGCTCGGGCTCGGCGAGGGTGTGCAGGACCTTGTCGGCGCGGTAGCCGGTGACCGAGCCGTCATCCAGAGGCAGCGTGGTGGCGTCGGCGACATGAAAGGTGCCTGTGGGCCAGCGCTCGATGGCGATCTCGATCATGGCGGGGTCCAGATCGATACCGATGGCCCGCACCCCGCGGGCGGCCATCTCGCCGACGGCGCGCCCGCTCCCGCAGCCGACGTCGACAATGGTGTCGCCCAACGCTTCATACGTGCGTTCCCGCAGGTTACGAGCCTGTGGCAGGTCGTCAAGGGCGTCGAGGAGAGTTAGCAACGTAGACATGGCCGCCAGTGTGCGACTTAATGTCGACATGAAGTCAATCGGCGAGGTGGCGGCTCGGTTCGGGTTGCCGACACATGTGCTGCGACATTGGGAGGCCGAAGGACTGCTGACACCGGCCCGCGTCGGTGACCGTCGCCGCTACACCGACGCGGACCTACACCGGGTGGCGGCGATCCTGATCTCGAAGGAGGCGGGCTTCGGACTCGCCGACATCCGGACGATGCTGGCCGCCCGGTCCGCACCGGCCCGCCACGAGGTGACGGTCCGCCACCGCGAGCGGCTGCTGGCACGGATCGCCCGGGCGCAGGCCGCACTCGACATGCTCGAGGGCGAATGCCCGTACGACGACATCATGACGTGCCCGCGTTTCCAGGGACTCCTGGCTGATCGACTGCAGCCCGGGTCCTGACCCCGAGGACGCGCTTCAGCCCAGGACGTACTCGGCGTAGCGGGCGACCGCGAGGACCAGATCATCGGAGTGGCGCGGCCCGATGATCTGCAGTCCGACCGGCAGCCCCGCGGCGGTCTTGCCCGCGGGGATACTGATCGCGGGTTGCTGGGTCATATTGAACGGATAGGTGAACGGCGTCCACTGCGGCCAACCATCGAGCCCGCTGCCCGGCGGAACATCGTGCCCCGCCTCGAATGCGGTGATCGGCATCGTTGGGGTGATCAGCAGGTCGTAGGTGTTATGGAAGGCACCCATGGTGATGCCCAGTTGGGCGGCAACCGCGCGGGCGTCGAGATAGTCGACGGCACTGACGGTTTCGCCGCGCTCCCAAACCGCGCGCAGTCCCTTGTCCACCTTCTCGCGCGCGCCATCCGGGAATTTCGCCAACATGGTGGCCGCACCGGCAGCCCACAACACTTCGAATGCGTCGCGCGGGTCTTCGAAACCCGGATCTGTCTCGATGACCCGTAGCTCGGCATCGGCCAGCCGCCGCATCGCCGCATTCACGATCGCGGCGACCTCCGGATCGACCTTCGCATAACCGAGCGTCGGCGAGTAGGCGACGGTGAGTCCGCGCACCTCGCGCGACATCTGGCCGCGGAAGGTCGCCACCGTGGGCGGCAGCGCGGTCGGATCGCGCGGGTCGGGCAGCGCCAGAATGTCCATGAGCAGCGCGGCATCCTCGACCGTTCTGGTCATCGGCCCGGCATGTGCCAGCGGACCGAACGGGCTCGCCGGATACAGCGGGACCCGGCCGTGTGTCGGCTTGAAGCCGACGATGCCGCAGAACGCCGCCGGAATGCGAATGCTCCCACCGCCGTCCGTGCCGACCGATACCGGACCCATACCCGCCGCCACCGCAGCCGCACTGCCGCCGGAGGAGCCGCCCGAGGTTGTCGTGGGATCGGCCGGGTTGCGGGTGATGCCGGTCAGCGGGCTGTCGGTGACCCCCTTCCAAGCGATTTCGGGCGTTGTCGTCTTCCCGAGGAACACCATGCCGTCCTCGCGCAGCCGGGCCGCGACCGGGCTGTCCACCTGCCAGGGACCACTCGGATCGACCGAGGTGCTGCCGCGCCGAGTCGGCCAGCCCTCGGTCAGGAAAATGTCCTTGATCGAAATCGGCACACCGTCGAGCAGTCCGCGGGCGTAACCCGAATTCCAGCGCGCCTCCGAATCTTTGGCCTGCACCAGTGCGCGATCCGAATCGACCAGACAGTAGGCATTCACCTCACCGTCGCGCGCCGCGATGGCTTCCAGAATCGCCTCGGTCGCCTCGACCGGGGACAGGGTGCCGGCCGCGTAGGCCGAGACCAATTCGACGGCGGTCATCGCGGCCGGTTGAGTATTGATATCCGGGTAGCTCATGGCAGGGCTCCTTCAGCCGGGCACGTACCCCAGCTCTTTATCGACCACGTTGTCCAAAGGCCGGCCGGCGATCCAATTATCGAAATTGCGGGTGAACGCCGTGACGACCTCGGTTCGCCAGCCGCTGAAATCACCCGAATTGTGCGGAGTAATAAGCACATTCGGCAGATCCCACAGCGGATGCCGCGCCGGTAGCGGTTCCGGATCCACCACATCGAGTGCCGCCCCGGATATCGTTCCGGTGCTGAGTGCGGCGAGAAGGTCGTCGGTCACAACGAGTTCCCCACGGCCGACATTGACAAACCTCGCATGTGGTTTCATCGCGGCGAATGCCTTGGCATCGAACATTTCCCGGGTCTGCGGCGTCAGCGGCGCGACCGCGACGACATAATCGGCAATGGGAAGTTCGGCGAGCAGGTCGGTGCTCACGGTGCCGAAATCCGGGTCGGTCGCCCGCGCCCGGCGGCCGACAGCCCGCACGGTCATCCCGGCCGCGCGCAATAACCGCGCGATGGCACAACCGATCGAGCCGGTTCCGACTATCAGGACGGAGGCCCCCGAAATACGTTCTGATTCGCGATGCCGCCATTCGTGCCGTTGCTGCAAACGCAGCGATCCGGACAGATCCTTGGCGAAACCGAGAATCTGCCCCAAGACGTATTCCGCGATGGCCGTATCGAATACGCCACGTGTATTGGTGACCACGACCTCGCTTTCCCGAAGTTCGGGGAACATCACCGGATCCACCCCGGTCGAACCCATATGCAGCCAGTGCAAACGATCGGCCGCGTGCCAGGCCCCGGGGATCGCGCGAGTCAGGAAGTCGTAGACGAATAACGCGTCGGCGCCGCGCAGTGCGTCGGCGAGTCCGGGCGCTTCCGTGTACCGCACTTCGGCTCGATCGGCCACCGGGGCCATGAGGTCCGCGTCGGGCACACTGTCACTGTGCAGGACGGTGACAATCGGGCCCTGTTCCACATTGACACACTAAAATCGCATCGTATGATTGTCAACAATCCGATCGTTCTCGGAGGTCTAACGGCTGAGCGCGAGAGGGGCCGCATTGGAACTCGGCTTTCCCGATATCGATGGGCCCGTAGCACAACGGGGGATCGGGATCATCGCACCGTTCGACCTCGCACTCGAACGCGAACTCTGGCGCTGGGCACCGCTCGACGTCAGTCTGCACCTGGCCCGCACGCCGTATGAACCGGTGCCGGTTTCGATGGCGATGGCCGAGCTGGTTTCCAACCCGGTACATCTGACGGCGGCGACGCGCGATGTGATGCATGTCGAGCCGGAAGTTGTTGCCTACCTGTGCACTTCGGGCAGTTTCATCAGGGGGCTGGACTATGAGAAGTCACTGCGCGACACCATCTGCCGGGCCGGTGCGCAGGATGCCGTCACTACCTCCGGCGCGCTCGTGGAGGCGATCCGACATCTGGATATCAGCAGAGTCTCGGTGATCACCCCCTACGACGAAATCCTCACGCACAAACTGCACGACTTCCTTGCCGAGGCCGACTGCACCGTAATCCGTTCGGATCACCTGGGATTGGGCGGCGGCATCTGGAAGGTCAACTACCGCACCATCGCCGAACGCATTCTCCGCGCGGACGACCCGCAGGCCCAGGCGATCTTCGTCAGCTGTACCAACCTGCCCACCTACGACGTCATCGAGCCGCTCGAACAGGCGCTCGGCAAACCCGTACTCACCGCGAATCAGCTCACCATGTGGGCCTGCCTGGGCCGGATGAAGCTGCCGATGACGGGTCCGGGAAAGTGGCTACTCAACGTTTTCTGATTGGAAGAACATGCAGGCACCCACCGTCGGTTTCATCTACCCGGACCACGCGGCCGAGGACGACTACCCACTCGCCGCATCGCTGCTCGGCGTGCGGTTGCCGGTGGCCCACATCTACGGCACCGATCTGCACGCCATCCCGGAACTGCTCGATCTGGGCAGTCCGGACAAGCTGCGCCACGGCGCCGCGCTCCTCGCACCGGACAAGCCCGACGCCGTCGTCTGGGCTTGCACCTCAGGGAGTTTCGTATACGGACCGCAGGGTGCGCGGGAGCAGGTGCGCGACCTGGCGTCGGCCGCTGGGGTACCTGCCTCGAGCACCAGCCTCGCCTTTGTCGCGGCAGCGCATGCGCTCGACGTGCGCCGCGTCGCGATCGCCGCGAGCTATCCGGACGAGGTCGCGCGGCTGTTCGTGGAGTTTCTGGCCGATGCCGGCATCGAAGTGGTCGCCTTCTCCAGCGCCGGTATCGACACCGCCGCGGAAGTCGGCACCTTGACCGCCGAGCAGGTGCGCGAGCTGGCGGCCGCCAACGATCATCCCGACGCGCAGGCACTGCTGATTCCGGATACCGCCATGCACACCCTCGGGGTATTGCCAGAACTCGAGGCCCGCTTGGGCAAGATCGTGTTGACGGCCAATCAGGTCACCATCTGGGAAGGCCTGCGGCTGACCGGCAGCACGGTGGCATCCGCTGTGCTCGGCTCCCTCTTCTCGGAAAGGCATACCCATGTCGGTCGTTGATTTCGAGCCGGTGAACCGGCAGTCGACGGCGGAAATGATCGCCGACCGGCTCCGCGAGGCGATCATGCGCGGCAATCTCGCCCCCGGCGCCCAACTCGGCGAAGCCGACCTCGCAACACGATTCGGCGTATCGCGCGGCCCGGTCCGCGAAGCACTGCAGCGCCTGCTCACCGAGGGCCTGCTGTACAGCATCCGCAACCGCGGCATCTTCGTCATCGAACTGGCCATCGGCGATGTCGTCGACATCTACCGCGCCCGAACTGCCATCGAAGGCGGCGCACTAGCCCTCATCCTCGACGGGCGCCGCACCATTGCCTATGCGGCTTTGGAGCCCAGCGTCACGGCCATGTGCGCCCACGCCGAAAATGGCGACGCCGCAGGCGTTTCCGACGCCGACCAAGCCTTCCACGAGGCGCTGGTCGACAGCGCAGGCAGCCCCCGCCTCGTCCGCGCCGCCCGCACCCTTTTGATCGAAACCCGAATGTGCTTGGGGGCGTTGCAGACAACGTATCCGGACCTGCGAGAGCAAGCACGAGAGCACGTCGAACTGCGCGACGCAATCGGCTCTGGTCCAGCGCGCCGAGCGCGCACGTTACTCATCGAGCACATGGACGACGCGGTCCATCGCCTACATCACCAATACAGCCTCGGCGAGCAGGCGACATGAGCCAGGGTTATGGCTCGGCGCGGTGATCCTTGGCCACTCTGCGGTCGATGCTGACTCACCCCGAAGCTGACCGGATCGTCGAAATCCTGCGACCGGCCGTCCGTTCGATCACCCGAGCCGACACCGACCTATGAAACGTTCACTCCGCATGGCCGTATGACCGGACAGCTACATCAGCACGGGCGTGCCCGCTTGTGGCCGTCGGCGATTCACGTCACATACGGCACCCCTGCGCTGTCCTAGTTGCAAAACCCGGACTATCTCAGGAGCCGTCGCCCATGACCACGACGTCATCCCCGACTGGCAGGCGGGTGCGCGGGCTGGCCACCGCCGCCCGCGCGATCGGGTCACTTACGGGCCAACCACTCCGACAGCGTTGTCTGCCCGAGCCACGCGCCCTCGCCGGGCAGCAGGCTTTCCTGCTCCAGCACCGCCCCGAAATACCGTGCTTGCGGATCGGTGACGACCTCACGCGGATCCGAACGCGCCGTCAGCACCGTGCTGATCCACTCGTCGAGGCCGAATACCTCAGGACCCGCGACCTCGACGATGCCATTCACCGGTGTGCCCGCCGCGGTGCTGCCGACGGCGGTCGCGACATCGTCGGCGGCCATCGGTTGCACACCGGCACCCGACAGCCGCACCGTGCCATCCTTGGTCGCCGAGTCGGCGATGCCACTCGCGAACTCGAAGAATTGCGTCGCGTGCACGAGCGAATACGCCAGGCCCGACCCCTTGATCAGTTCCTCCTGCGCCACCTTCGCCCGGAAATACCCGGACTCCGGTAGCCGCTTCGTGCCCACCACCGACAATGCGACGTAGTGGCCGACACCTGCCTCGTCGGCAGCAGCGAGCAGGTTCTCGGTGGAGGTTCGGAAAAACTTCATGACATCGTCGTCGGCGAACGACGGTGAATTGGAAACATCGACCAGAACGTCCGCCCCCTGCAGTACCTCTTTCACTCCCACACCGGTGAGCGTGTTCACCCCCGTGCTCGGCGCGGCGGGCACCGCTTGGTGGCCGTGCTCACCCAGCCGAGCGACAAGCTTCGAGCCGATCAGCCCGGTTCCGCCGATGACGACGATCTTCATCCTCATTCCTTCCGTTGGAGTTGGGTCGGCAACTAAGACAAGGCATGCCGAGAATCTGTGACGAGGTCCCGCGCACAGCATCGTGAAGACGCCGCATCAGGACGCACCCGGAGGGAGATGTGATGCGGCGCTCGCAGATCCCACGTAGTCCGCCGAACACAGCTGGCGAGGGTGATGCGGCGTCACCGGCCCTCGTCAGCTGTTTCGATCAACGCCGAACCGGCCGATGAAGCTCGGCGATCATCCGGTCCCCTGGCGCATCGCGGGGATCAAGTCAGCTCGAAGCCGCCGATCAGGACCGCATGCTGCTCGGTCCGCGACGACATTCAGGCGTTCTCGACCGTGATGTCCTCGTAGACGATGGTCACCGATTCAGTCGCCGGACTGTTCGCTCCGGCATCCAGCGACGGCCCCTGCCAGTCCGATGCCCGAGCGCGCGACAAATGCACCCGCTTGACCGGCCTCTTATTCGGGTCCAGCACAGTCAACGTGATGTCTTGGCGAGCCTCATCCACATCTCGCTGGGTCATGGTCGTATGGATCCATTCGGTGAACACCTTGCTCTGGTCCAACCCACGAGTGATCGTGATCTCACCACTGCGCGCGGAGCCCGGCTGTTTCCTGACGAGCACCTCACCATCAGGAGTCACCTGTCTGATTTCGACCGCGTCCTCCCCGAGCGATAACCCACTGATCTGCTGAACCGTTTCCGCCTGAAACTTTCCCAGATCGATAACGAAGGTGGAACCGTTGATTGTGTCGCCGATAGCCATGAAAATCTCCTTGCCTGTCGGGGCGCGGCACAGCCCTCGCTACACGCGAGATCTGCACATACTGTCGCGCCATCGTCTACGTCATGGAGAGCACAACGAACTCGGCTAGAACCCGTGGGGCTGTACCCACATCACCCATCATGCGGCGATCCGTGGCGGATCCGCAGCAGATCGGACCTAACCGCCACCGATAAGCCAGGTGCCATTGCGACGGTGGCGCCCTGGCCGGCGCACGATCGCAATCCGGAGGTACAACACCCACATCGGGCGATACACGGGGTGATTTTGGACGATCATACAAAGACAACCGGACAAACCGGGTCAGACTTTGGATTTCTTGTTACTGGCTACCCAGTTGCCGAACGGCTGTACTTACCACCTGTCGGAGGTTTCCTCCGTCGGACCAGCAGGTCCGGAGAACAGTCAGCGCGGTATGCAGCTGACACGGCTAATTCCACCGAATACCCGCAACCGGACCACGAGTCCGACCCGATGCTACGCCCAAGCGAACATTCCTATGCGACTACAGACCTCGGACCGCGCACCGCACGTCCACCATATAGCCGGGTAACGCAATGCAATGCCATGTCACAGTTAAGTTTCCGGGTTGGCCGTCCCTGCACTACTGGGCAGACTCCATGGCAGCCCACACTTTCGCCAAGGCAGTGCATGCCATGCAACTGGCAACAATTCTGATCGACCAAGATATGCGAGAAGCCCTGCAGCCCTTGCCTTGTCAGCGACTCTGGCAATAGACACCGCAAAGCTCCGAACTGCATCAAGCAGTTTCAGGCTCCTTCAGTCGCTCGCTGCCGCAACGAACTCAAAAGTATTTCGGGCGTCCAGTCTTCGATCCAGGCGGGCATTTGCCGATCCGGGTCCGGAACTCCGAGATCCTTTCTCGCTTCGGCAACGAACCTCCGACGTAGCCGGTAGGCTTCGGCCGATGCCAATCGCCAGTCGTCGCCGCCTGTGAGCTTTCCGCGGGCGAACCACTCGAGAGTCCATGAGCATCGGTTGAGCTCGTATCCGGCTTCAATAGCCCGCGGTCCTCCCAAGAGAAGCACTTCTTGCCATCGTTGACTGCGTGCCGCCTCGGCTTCCGCGAGAAGTGGGATTCCCTCATCCACCGACAATGGTTCACCGTCGCCAGGAAGATTGCGGGACACGGCAATTCGATTTGCCAGCACCTGCATCAGACGAACACAGTTCGAGTACTCGACATACGCCGCCAGCCTGCGCTCATCCCATCGCACTGCGTGGCTCCGAGTCCACTTGGCACGTTCGTTGGCGTATGTGGCGAGGAAGGCGAGCGCGCCGCCTACGGCCACCCCCGAAAGGGTTCCGAGAACTTGGCCAAGCATGCCAGCATCATATGACGCGTTCGCGATCACGTTTTAAGGCCGGATCACCCCGACCGGCGACTAGCCAGCACGCGGACCGCCCGCCGGGACCTGACTACCGGTGACCTCCGCCGGTTTGCGCAGCGGGTATGCATGGTCCCCGCGTGGTTTGTTCGACGGTCGGGCGGGGTGCCACCGTCATATTGTGGGGCCGCAGAACGGATTTCACCAGCAATCATCCGACCGCTCGCCGATACCGGATGCGATGCGGCGAGCTCAGCTTGTCGAACGGGTTGACGTCGATAATCTCCTCGGCCACAAGGTATTTGAAGAGTGGTCGCAGCGATCGGTACTAACCGCGTGCGAGTCCGGCAGTTCGCGCCATGCGCTCGAAAACTCCGAACGCTGTCCTGACCAGTCGAAACGCTGGCCAGGACAGAGCATTCGAGCGAAATACTTTGCTGTCGAGCCGCTCATCTAGCGATCTCGACGAGCCTCGAGATTACATAGCTGTAGCCCCATCAGCTCAAGCCTGGTAGTGGTCAGCCGCAGACGCGATTGAGCTCGTCGGTGTAGGGGTCGAGGCTGGCGACGTTCTCATCTACCAGCGCGTCGGCGTAGGCGGTGATGGCATCCTTCTCCGTGCCCTGGGCCAGATCGGCCAGGCCGCTCAGCCTGCCGGACAGCGCTGTCGCCGTCGCCTCATCCAGGGTGCCGCCGCTCGTGTCGATCGCGATATTGATCAGCTCAATGGCCTTGGCGCAGTGGGGGGACTGCGCGTGCGCGGGTGCGGCGGGCAGGAAGAGTAGAGCGGCAGCGGTCGCACAGAGCACAGCGGCGAAGGCCGTCGACTTGGTCATGATTTCCTCTCAGAACGTTGGCCTGATCGTAGCGCCACAGCGTGAGACCCTGATCGCCTGGCTACCCAGGACAGCCCTCTTCGGAGGTGGGCAGGTCCCCCCAAATCGGCGCCGTCACACTGGGAAAGAAGTGTCTTCACTATGGGCCGGGCGAGTAGATCCTCGATGTGGGCGCGGGTGATGTCGGGCGAGGACTGGTTGCTCATGGCTTGACGTCGTTGTCGAACCGGGCGCGCTCGTCGACGGCTGCGGCGAGGACGGAGGCACCCGGTCGTTTGCCGAATTTCCATTCGTTGAAGGCCAGGTTGAGGAGGACGGCGGCAACTGCGGCGGCGCTGATTCCGGAGTTCAGGACCACTGCGATTCTTTCGGGGAGGGCATCCCAGAATTCCGGTGCCGCAACGGGTATGAGACCGAAGCCGATACCGACCGCGACGATGATCATGTTGAGGTTGTCCTGGTAGTCCACCCTGGACAGGGTGCGAATCCCGCTCGCCGCAACCGATCCGAAGAGCACGAGTCCAGCACCGCCGAGTACCGGGTACGGAATTCCGGCGACTATCGCGCCGACCACTGGGAGCAGGCCGAGCAGCAGGAGAATCAGGCCGCCGGTTGCCACTACGAACCGGCTTTTGATTCCGGTCAGTGCGACCAGGCCGACGTTTTGTGCGAATGCGCTGCAGGTGAAGGATCCGAAGACCGGCGCAACCGTCGTCGACAGCATGTCGGCTCGCAACCCGTCCGCCACGCGCCTGGCATCGACGTCGGTTCCGACGATTTCACCGATCGTGAGGATGTCGGCCGTGGTTTCGATCAGGGTCACCAGGATCACGATTGTCATCGCGACGATGGCCCCGACTTCGAAGGTCGGCGACCCGAAGTGCAGCAGCTGCGGCGGCGCGACCAGGCGGGCGTCGCCCACGTCGGAGAAATCGGCCTTGCCTGCGCACGCCGCGATGACGGTACCGAGCACCAGCCCGATAAGAATCGACAGTCGCGACAGCGCGCCCTGGAACAGACGACTGATCACCAGGATGATCAGCAGCGTCAGGCCGGCGAATCCGATATTGGCCAGGGAACCGTAGTCGGGTGCGGCGGAGTTGTTGCCCATTGCCCAGTTGAAGGCGACCGGCATCAGCGAAAGGCCGATCACGGTGATGATCGTGCCCGTCACCACCGCGGGGAACAATCGCACCAGTTGCGCGAAGAACGATGACAGCACCAGACCGATTACCCCGGCGACGATTATCGAGCCGAATACCGGACGTAACCCGCCGGTGGTGGCAATCGCCACCATGGTCGATACGCCTGCGAAGGAAACCCCCTGCACGATGGGCAATCGGCTGCCGAACGGTCCGATTCCGAGGGTTTGCAGCAGCGTCGCGAGGCCCGATACGAATAGGGCCGCCGTCACCAGTAATCCGATGTCGGCGGCGGATAGCCCGGCCGCGCCGCCGACGATGAGCGGTGGCGCGATCACACCCCCGTACATCGTCAGAATGTGCTGCGCTCCGTACGCGGCCAACTGCCCCGGCGAGTGTCTTGCATCTTCCGGTCGTCCACTGTCCGCCCGGCCGCGACGCCAAGTCAACATCCCCATGCCTCATCCTCTCCGATTGCGGAAATGATGTTCCGCTACACGGAAATGTGACAGGCATCACTCGAGTGTGGCTACGGTAGGTATGTCCAGTCTTCGGCCCCTCCTCGCTACAACGCATTGTCGGTTCGGCTAGTTGCCTCTGTCTCTCGAGACTTCGCAACCGGATTTCGCGATCTTCGCCATCGGGGTGGCTTGATGTCCATCGGTGAGCTCAGTGCGAGAACATCCACTCCCCGACGACGGCGTTGACCGCCGGGCAATATGTCAACCGGTTCGGCTCTATGACGAGCGGAACGCTAACTGGTACACCGCTGTCTGTAGGGAGCACTGGGTGGGCAACCGGTTGGATCTCGGTGGTATCCGAGCCGATTCCAGAGATCGACGCCGCGGGCTCGACTTCGATGCGAGACTTCGACGCCCATCAAGGGCGGGCATTTAAGATGCATCGATGACTGATCGGGAGCCGAGCCGAGTCGACGTCGCCTCTCCGGCGGGACAACCGGTCGACGTGCCTGTCACCTTCTCGTGGCCACGCGATGTCGCACACGTCAATCCAGGCGTGAACATGGTGGTGCGGGCTGTCGGGTCGGAGGTGGGGCGCGCGCTGCTGATAGAGGTCGACTTCGGAGAGTTTCCCGATCTCCGCGAAGTGTCTGAAACACAACAGGCCGTCCGGGCGTTACTGCTCACGCTCGTCGACTACGAGGTATCGAAACTTCCTGAGCGACGGCCAGATCCGGACTCGGAGACCACGGAAAAGATGATGCAGATCATCAACGAGGCTGCGGAGGATCACACCGAAGTCGGCGACTTGGTCCGGGAAATCCTGAAAACTCGAGACGCCGAGGTATTGGCCACGGTCGTGTCCGGTCTCGCGGGGCGACTTCCCGCGCGGATCGAAGCGTCGTTGTCGATCTCCAGCAGTGTGACAGTCAACCCGTGGCAAGAGGTCGTTCAAGTTGCGGTTCCGGCTGTCACAACGGGCGGATTGATGGCCGCTGCGGCACGCGCGGGGTGGGTCGCACTGCACAACGTACCGGCGATTCTCGATGTCATCGTGCGGGCAACCACAATCAAGGCGGAGCGAGCGGCCCGGATCGCAGCATTGGAAGCGGAGGCGTCCATCCACCAGAACGAGGCTCTGCTGGAAATAATCCGAACCTCGACAGAGGCCGCCGCTGCGCGCAGATCGCTCGATGCGATCTTGGACGTATCACCCGATATCGCGGGACGTATTCAGGTTCAGTCGATTTCCGATGAAGAGGCGAACGAACGACGGCATCGCCTGCTCCGAGCTGTTAGGCCAGACGCGGAGCCATCCGATAGTCCAGCTTGAGCGCAATCGGCTGGTGCCAGCGGACCCAGTGATCTCTTTCCCGCGAGCGGCGTATCGGTCGGGAGGTGCGCGGCTGCTAGGAGCGGATGATGGTCGGATTCGGCCGGACCGGTGCCCATCGGTCCCTTGGTGCTGTCGGCGGTGAGTCTGGCTGTGCTGGCCGTCTCCGGCTATCTCGGCGAAAACTGGCCTGCCACTATGGCGTCCGGGTAGCCCGACTTTTTACTGGAGTGACCCGCGCGCGACCTCCGGCCGCGCGTCCCGGCTGTGTGGAGATCTGGCCATCCCCACCGTAATAATCGTTCTTCGGCTGCGGGCCAAACGTTCCCTGCACCAGTCGCTTACAAGGTCAATCCGCTTGAACGCTGTGCCGACGACGAAAGATCCACTACGTTCGCGTGCGCAAAACGCAAAGTTTAGTGGTGTTCAAAAAGCCTGTTCACACCACCATTCTTCCTTTCCCTGCCACGACGTCGCTGCCCACACCGCATACAGATCCAACAATCCGGCGTGCCCGTCGTTATGTCTCGCCGCCGTTCACCATGCTGTGACGACGGGTCGTAGTTGTCACCAGTGAGATCGATCGACCTAGGCCGCCGAAACCTGTGCCGATAATCGCCACCTTGACCCGAGTCACGACCTCGGAATCACCTGTCGCGCTGGAGCTCTCGATCATTTCCGACCCGCCCTCACCAAGCCGCCGACGCGGTCCAGCGCCGTACGGGCGTTGGCGATACCGATACGCGCGACGATCGTGGGCGAGAGCAAGGCGCTGGGTCTATCGACCAGTCCCATCACTCGGTAGAGGGCTGTCGCGACTGCGGAGTCCCGTTCGGCGGCGATTAACGCGGGATCGAGGGCTGCGACGGCGCCTCGGACCGGTAGCGAGGCGCTGGCGGTGACGTGTGGCATGGCGCCGTCGGCGATCACGGTGAGTTGCCAGGCGTTGTCGATCTCGGGCGTGACCGCCGTGTAGAACCGTGCGGCAAGGTCCTTTCCTCCTCGGGCGAGGCAGTCGCGCAGCACAGTCATTTGGATCGCGGCGACTGTCATTCCTTGGCCGTAGACGGGGCTGAAGCTGCACAGGCTGTCGCCGACCGCGAGCAGGCCCTCGGGGAAACGGTCGAGGCGCTCGTAGCGGCGGCGCAGGTTGGCCTTGTATCGGAAGGTCGAGATGTCGCCCAGCAGTTCACCGTTCTTGATGGCGTCCAACACGTCGGGTGGGGCGATTGCTGCGGCGAAGTCGACGAATCCCGCCTGGTCCTTCGGTGGTTCCTCGCCGTCGTGGCCGATCAGCGTCAAGATATGACGATCGCCTTCGACGGCGAACAAGGCCAGCGCACGCGGTGGCAGATCGCGCACACCGATCGTGATCAGCTTGTCGCGGGGCAGCGCGTTGGGCGGCAGCTGGATGAAGGCGCTGCGGTAGACGATGTCGATCGTGGCGCCTTCTTCGGCCGGCCGGTCATAGCCGAGCTTTTCCAGCCATGACGGGACGACGCTGGCGCGCCCCATCGACGCCACGACCAGGTCCGCGTCGAGGGTCTCGCGGGCGCCGTCGGTGCGGTCCAGGATTGCGACACCGGTTACCCGGGTGCCGTCGGCGCTGACGGCCGGTGCCCCGGCATCGCATCTGTCGCGGATGGTGACATTGGGCAGCGCCTCGACCCGCCTGCGGAGGTGATACTCCAGGTGTGGGCGACTTGCCTGAAATGCTTTGTGCCCGGTAGGTACTCGCTTGAGAGTGCGGCCGGCCATGGTGAAGCGAACTTCGCTGAGCGCGTCGCATTCGACCACACCGCTTGCCTGCAGGTCCTGCCCGAACCCCGGGAACAGCTCCTCGAGGATGTTCTTACCCCGCGGCAGCAACCCGTGCACGTGTCGCCCCTGCGGGACGCCTTTCCGCGCCTCGGAATCGTCGAGCAGGGCATCGCGCTCGATCACCGTCACCTTTGCGTAAGCCTCACTGAGCACACGAGCGGCCAGGAGCCCGCCGATGCCCGCACCCAACACGACCGCGTGATCGCCGATTTTTCGCATGCCCTACCTCCGAACGTCGATGTTCCGAGTCCTGCGCGTGGATCGAATCAAAGATCCATCACTGAGACTGATTGCGAATGTAGTCTCAGTGTCGAAGATGGCGCAACTAGTCGAGGCGCCTCAGATCGGGGAGCGTGCAGAATGACCGGCATGACCAATGCGACCCAGTCGTCCTCGTTACTCGTGGACACCGCCTTGGCGATGATGGCCGAGATCGGCCTGGACGACCTGACCCTGACCGCGGTCGCTCGCCAGGCTGGCGTCTCACGCGCAACCGCCTACCGGGAGTTCGGAGACAAGAACGGTCTCATCGGAGCCGTCAGCAAAATCGAAGTAGCCCGCATGATGAGCGCCGCCTACCTCGAGATCGACATGTTCTCTCCGGTGCAGCAGCTGGCGAAAGACGCTGTGGTCTTTGCTATCCGCTACCTGCGGCGACACCCGGTGATCTCCCGGCTGCGCGACCGGGAACCGGCATGGCTGCTCAACGTTGCGATAGAGCACGAAGGGTCCGATCTCAACCTGATCGAAACCGTCGGCACCTTCATCGCGCCACTCCTCGCCGCCCGCGACGACAGCACCTCACTGATTGTCACACCGGCACAGGCGGCAGAGATCGCCGTCCGCACCGCGCTGTCGCATGTACTGATCGAACGCAGCAACCTCACCGACGAACAAGTCGGCGAAGCAGTAGCCCGTGCCGTCAGCCACTAGCGGATCAAGCACTGCGACGGATCGTACAGTTCGTATCAGCAAGCGGCTCATGCATTTATTCGGTGACTCTCTGGGCGCCACGCAGAGAGAGCTTTGGTTCGGCAGCGGGCCGCAACCGATGAGCCAAACGCGACAGCCCTCCGTTATAGAACATAAGTTCGAATTGAGGTACCGTCGGATCGTGCCTCAACTCTCCGGCGTGGACTGGGCCGAGATGAACCTCGAGCAGGTGGCGTGACCAGCTGCTCGACCCGGCCGCATTCCGGTCCCCACACCGCTCGATGCTGCCGCAATAATCTATTCGTGGACGAGCGCTGTTCTAGATCGAAACCTCTCGTGAAAAACAAAAACCCCTGCTCAGAGGGGGTTTGTGGGGCGGGCGGGGCTCGAACCCGCGACCAATGGATTATGAGATCAAACGCTCCGAACGGTGTCCTGACCAGGCAATACCCTGGTCAGGGATCTGCAAAATAGTAAAATATTGCTGTCGTGACGCATCCTATTGATCTTGATGGCCCAGACGGCGGCATTGTCGAATCCCGTTCAATCCGACAATGCTTCAAGCCTGACTTGTGTGCCATCAACGCTGACCAGTCCGACTATTCCAGGAGGGCTGGCCAACAGCTCAAGGATACGGCGGACCACAGACATAGCCTCGGCGCGGGAAGCTATGCCGCTGGTGAGTTCTGAACTCGTTCTATCCTGCGTGGACCAAGCGGCCGTCACCCCATAACTTTCAGCCTGGCGCATGGAACCAGCGCGAGTCGTGAGGCTCACTAGGGTGACCTCGTCACCCCGGACCCAAGATTCCTCGTACTCGTTCTTCTTGATCCGAAGCCAGATCGTACTGGGCACTATCCCCACCCTCTCCTCGAGGCGAAACCGCCTATGGCCCAAGCCTACTGACACAGCACAACCACGATGCAGCGAGCGGATCCGCATATAGTCGGCCTCCTGAATCGGAAGGTGACCGATACGGGCCCGCCTAGCTGTAGTCGTAGTTCAGGGTCCGAGGATTGCCCGGATCTGGTCTACCGCGGGGCGTGCGGTCAGCTCGTCCAGCGTCGCGATCGGTTCGTCCGCACCCGCGAACCAACGTCCGACCCGGTCGACCGGCTCTCGTCCCGTCGATGTCGCCGGATCTTTCGCCAGCACGCACGAAACTCCTGCGATAGCCTCTAGATTCAGAATCCGCGAGCAACCGCGGTCGGTAGTTGGGGGACCTACAGATGAGGATCAGTTCCCGTCGGACAGTATCGCTTCACTGGAGTGCCGGTTGGCTCGGCCACAGGATCACTCGACATGTCGCCTTCGGCTTGACAGTCGTCACCGGCGTGCTGCGCGAAGTCAGCCAAACCTACGGGGCGACATCGACAATCGTGTCGGCACTCGCTCTCTGCGGGGTTGCGACTTCCCTCTTCATACAGACCCAACAGTTCAAGGCATCCCGATACGAGACAGTTCGTCGCTACCAACTTGACTTGAACCGTATTGCGCTGGAGGACCCGACGACCTACGGGCCGTGCATCGGGAGGCTAGTCGAACCACCCGGCATCGAGGCTCGCCAGTTCTATTACGCCGCTGCGTGGATGCGGTACGGACTGATGGCATATGAGTCTGGCGTGGTCAGCGAACGGTCGCTACGCGAGGATCTGTTCGGCGTTGTATTCCGTAGCGAGATCGGCCGAGACTACTGGAGTCAGACCGGGTCACTGTGGGGTGAGACGATGGCGAGCTACAACCACCGGACCCGGGCATTCAAACGCCAATTTCGATCCTCCTGTCACTGATCGCCGCGGATTCACTGGGCGAGTATGTTTCTGCCATGGGTGGTGGGAGGCTGGCGCTGGTTGTCGGATCCGAATGCGCTGCGTTGGCGACCCTTGAGTTTCCTGGGCAGCTCGCGATCGAATTGCATTCGCGTCTGGGCGGTTTGGGTGGTTGGCAGGATGCGACCAGTCTTCCGGGTCCGTTACTGAATCCGACCGCCGCCGAGTTGGCGGCCGCGGTGGATGAGGCGTTCGCTGCCGCGTCGCGGCAGCGGGCAACGCTGTTGATCAGTTTCGTCGGGCATGGCACTGCGACCGGTGCCGAGGATTTCTATCTCCTCGCTCGTGATTCGCCGGTGCTGCCGAACTCGGGTACGGCGTTTCATCTGACGCAGGGAATTCGGGAACGGTTGAACACGGCGGCGGTGGACGGGTTGATCGTGCTGGTCGATGCGTGCGACACCGGCCAAGGTGTGCAGGGCGCTGCCCGCCGGTGGAGCGAATTGCTGGCCCGCTCGCAAGGCCGCATGGAGCTACTCGTCGCGGCCGGGGAGGGCCCGGCCTTCGCGGGTTGTTTCACTCGCACCATGGTTACCGCGTTTGATACCGGGCTTGGGCTGCGGGGGGAGAATCTGTTGCCGTCGGATTTGGTCGATCCGATCGTGGGGGCCTGCACTCGCCAACAGCCTCAGCATTTGTCGTTCACCGCGGGCGCGGAAACATCGGCCTCGGGCGGGGATCCGGGGCTGTGGCTGGTGCCCAACATCGCCCGCCGTCGCGACGCGGTCAGTGGGCGTCCGGCGGCGGGGTTCGTCGATCAACTCACCCGCACCTTGATGTTGACCGACACCATTCGGGAACGACTCACCGAGATCCTCGAAACGAGCCGTCAACGGCTGCGAGTGGTGGCCGGTCCACCGGGGTGCGGCAAGTCCACGCTGATGGCGATGCTCATCCGGCCCGGCCTGGTCGAGGGATTAACGATCGCGCCGGAATACATCACCGCAGCGATCTTCCTCACCGTCGCCAGCTCGCTCGAGTCCGTCGCGGCCGAACTGTCGACCCAGCTGGGTAATAGGGTTCCTGGCTTTACCGCCGCCGCCCGCGCGGCCCGCGAGCTCGCGGAGCACACCGGATCCCCCCTCGACGTGTTCGATATCGAGATACGCCAGCCCCTGGCGCGGGTCGCCAAGCCCGGTGACCGGGTCACGATCGTGTTCGACGGACTCGACCAGCCCGAGCAGGGCAGCCGGGACCTACTCGTGCACGCGGTGTCCATGCTGACCCGCGACGCCGAGTTCAGCCATGTACGGGTCATCGCCGGGATCCGCGAAGGCACCGGTGTCGAGGACCTGCCCGCCTTGGCCCACATGTGCCGCATCGACTTGCGCGAGCCCACTGCCGCCGAGATCGCCGCGATGGTACGCAAACCGACGCGAGCCGAACATGAGCGCCTCGATCCGGCCAAGTGGATCAACTGGATCGACGCGCTGCTGGCGCAGATACCAACGACCATCGAGGGCGAACGAGCGGTCGCGGGCGGCTGGCTGGTGGCTCGGCTGCTGATCGACGTCAACGGCCAGCAGGTCGCCGAGGGTGTCGGCCTTGACACCTTGGTCGCGCATCGTGTCCGCGACGGGGTCGTGTCGACTGGGCCTGACTCCGGCGGGGCGGTGGGTCGGTTGCTGGGCATCCTTGTCGCGGCGGGCGCCGGGCCCGTGTTGCCGTTGGAACTGCTCGAATTCGCACTGTCTAGTCTCGGTGTGTCATGGACGACCGCCCGTGTTCGTGACGTCACGGTCGGTTTGGGTGTGCTCCTGAGCCGCAGCCGTCCCGGCAGGACCCGTGAATCCCTTGGCATCACCCACAACGCCCTGATACCCGCGCTGCAAGCCGAAAGCCAGCGGCTCGGTGCGCATGCCGAGCAGGCACATCGCGCGATCATCGCAGCGATCCAAAACATCACCACCGACCAAGCCCTCGATTACGCCCGCGGATCAGCGGTGCGCCACTACCTCGCCTACGGCGACTCGACTGCGGCAGTGTTGTTCCTCAGGAGCCTGGACACACCCCGCGCCGCGGACAATCGTGATCGGTGGGGCGCCTGGCTGCCGTCTTTCACCGACACCGTCGGACCCGACCACCCCGCCACCCTCACCACCCGTGGCCACCTCGCCAACTGGCGTGGGCACAGCGGCGACTTGGACGGGGCCGTCACCGAATTCGAGGTGCTGCTCACCGACTATCTGCGGGTACTGGGACCAGACCACCCCGACACCCTCACCACCCGCGGCAACCTCGCCCGCTGGCGTGCGCAGAGCGGCGACCTGGACGGGGCCGTCACCGAATTCGAGGTGCTGCTCACCGACCGTCTGCGGGTACTGGGACCAGACCACCCCCACACCCTCACCACCCGTCACAACCTCGTCCACTGGCGTGCGCAGAGCGGCGACCTGGACGGGGCCGTCACCGAATTCGAGGTGCTGCTCACCGACCGTCTGCGGGTACTGGGACCAGACCACCCCGACACCCTCACCACCCGTCACAACCTCGCCTACTGGCGTGCGCAGAGCGGCGACCTGGACGGGGCCGTCACCGAATTCGAGGTGCTGCTCACCGACTATCTGCGGGTACTGGGACCAGACCACCCCGACACCCTCACCACCCGCGGCAACCTCGCCAACTGGCGTGGGCACAGCGGCGACCTGGACGGGGCCGTCACCGAATTCGAGGTGCTGCTCACCGACCATCTGCGGGTACTGGGACCAGACCACCCCGCCACCCTCACCACCCGTCACAACCTCGCCCACTGGCGTGCACAGAGCGGCGACCCCGCCGGGGCAGTCACCGAACTCGAAGGACTGCTCACCGACCGTCTGCGGGTACTGGGACCAGACCACCCCGCCACCCTCACCACCCGTCACAACCTCGCCCATTCGCGTGCGGAGAGCGGCGACCGCGCCGGGACAGTCACCGAACTCGAAGGACTGCTCACCGACTATCTGCGGGTGCTGGGACCAGACCACCCCGCCACCCTCACCACCCGTCACAACCTCGCCCATTCGCGTGCGGAGAATGGCGACCCCGCCGGGACAGTCACCGAACTCGAAGGACTGCTCACCGACTATCTGCGGGTGCTGGGGCCAGACCACCCCGACACCCTCACCATCCGTCACGACCTCGCCTACTGGCGCGGGGTAACCGGCGGCGCGGCTGATGCTGCGACTGCGGGATGACCAGCATCGCCCGGCTCCGTTGTCGGCGAGGTCCATCCGATTGCCGATCGCGACGAGGACAGTCGTGAAGTTCGCAGTTAGCGGTGAGGTCGAAGGGCCAGGATCTCAGGCCACCCGGCAGCCGTAGGCCTGAATTGTGTTCGGCGAGCGTCACGCATCCGCGAGAAACTGCAGCCACGCCGTCCCTTCTGGATGCAGGAACTGTCGTTGTCCACGATCGCGGACCGCTTTTCGCCAGAATCTTGCCGTAATGCTTTCTCTAACCCCACTTCAGCGCATCGAGCACGTCGTCGCACGCTACGGCAAAGCGCTGACAGTCATACCGCTAATCCATCAGATCCGAGGCGACCCGCAACGCAGCTGACAACAACTGACATGAGCTTTGCGGGGCCAGATAACGCGCGGTCACCGCTTTGGGCCAGGTCAAATGACCGTCGGCGCCGTGCCTGACCTGGCTGCAGGAGGTCACCATCGAGTCCACAACAGCGCGAAGTACCTGGTCGTGGGCGCCCTCGAGGAACGGCTACCCGCCTCGCCGTTCTGGCGAGCCGAATGGTGGTCGCTGGGCGAAGGGAAGAATCGAGCGCTGTATTGGCCCCTGTCCCACATCGAGCAGTCAGTCCCTCGTCTGTTCGGTCTCGTATATGTCTCCGGGTTCCTCGCCATCCTTCTTGCCTGAGTTGCCACGCAAGTACCTGATCGCCCACTGTGATGGTGGCGTTGCCCCGCGGTCGAATCAGCACCTCCCGGCCTGCAATCGCGGTGTATCGTGGCCCGCCACGGCGGTGGGCCCTAGCCGACCGAGGATCTCGCGGCTATCGCGGGCGCGGATCTCGTAACAATCCGCCGGGTCATGGACGCACTCACCGAGGCCGGACTGGCGTGGCCCGAACCCGGCGACAAGACCGCCCGCTGACGACGGAGATCCGGCTACTTCCCGTAACACCTGACCAGTTACAGCGCTTCACAGAGCGATGATCGAATTCCTCAAGTCCAACGCTGGCATATTCACGTTGGCCACCATCGCCCTGGTCTTCCAGCTCGTCGGCGCAGGCATCGTCGTGTACGACCTTTTTCGGCACTACGGCGTGGCTGGGAAGTTCGCGCAGAACATGAGCACCATCGAACGCGCCCACCAAGAGCTACAAGACGACTCGTGGAACGTGACTCTCACTCAGTACACGAAAGACGGCGACGAGGCGTGGGCCAAGATGATCCGGCCTACCGTCGAAGTCCTGATGAGGGCCAACAAAGCCGGACTTGCCGCCGACACGATCGCGCAGAATCTCCTCGCCACTGTGGCCGTACCGAATCGGTGGAGGACGTGGATCGGACCAATAGCGCTTCTCCTGGGCATCATGATCGCGTACTTGGCGACGATGTTCTCCGTCCGCTGACGGCCGTAAAAGCCCAGGGCCCGGTTGATCAGCTCCTCCAAACGACGAATCGCCCTGTTGCCCAGAAGGAATCCCAGTCAACTGGGCGATTCGTCGTTGGATAGTGGTGGTTATCGGCTCGGTGCAGCTGGTGGGCTGTCGAGGTATCGCCCCCAACAACCGAGAGGAGGCCGCGTCCCCCCGCCATCCAGATGATGGACACGCACGAATCTGCTCCTCCCCGATTACCTCGGCTAGTCGGCAACGTTACACGTTCCGCAATCTGCTGCTCGAAGTTCAGCTGTGGCATGCAAGGCTAAAACCACTGCGCTAGTGGCTCATTCAGGAATGTTGGCGCGATAATCGGGTGTCGGGTTGAAAGGTTGTCCATTCCTACACCGTCCATCGCGTGACTGACTCACATCCCGACCATGGAACCGACCAATACACACTCGCGTCTAACCTGTTGATCCGCACCAACGTTCGAGGAGGCTGCATGATAGGCCAACCCGGCTCGACCCCCAACGATTTCGCGCTGGTCCCCGACGAAGTCACCGACGCCGGCCGGTACGTCCAGCAGGTCGCTGAATCGCTCGTCAACGGCCTGAACTCGATCGATACGGACATCACAGCACTGCTGTCCAATTGGCGCGGCACCTCCGCCGATTCGTTCAGCGCGGGGTGGACAGAAACCAAGCAGGGCGCCGACACCATCCTCGACGCGTTGGCCGATATGGCCGAACTGCTCGGTGTCGCGAGCCGGACCCTGGACGATCAGGACAAGGCGCGGGCAGACACCACTCTCGCGTTCACCGGGTCGCTGGACCTTCCGGAGTTGTGATGGTCGAGAACGCACAGCCTTTCCGTGTCGATCTCGACGAGCTCGAGCAAATGGTCGCCCGCGTCTCCGGGTTCATCGGTTTCCTCAACGACAGTCTCGACGGGTTGCAGCACCGCATCTCCACGGTGCAGCAGAACTGGAACGGTGCCGCCGCGGATGCGCAGGCCGAGGCTTTTCGCGAGTGGCACACCGGGGCGACCGATGTTTCCGAGGGGATCGACACCATGCGCCAAGCGGTACGGGATGCGCACGACCGATACACGGCCGCCATCGCCGCGAATCTTGCGATGCTGGGCAGGTCGTAGGACCCGATGACGACGTTGGTAGTCGATCCCGCGGTGTATTCCTCGGCTGGCAAGACACTGTATTCGTACGCCACCGCGTACCAGCGGATCTTCTCCACACAGATCGCCGCGCTGAGCGAAACCGCCAATATGGGCGGCAATGTGGGCGAATCCAAAGCGTGGGCCACGTCCTATGATTCGACCGTCACCACGGCGAGGAGTATGACAGAGCTGCTTGTCACCGCGATGGGCAACTACGCCGGCATACTGAACCAGCTCGGCTACAACTACGCTCTCGCGGATTACGTTGCGGGAACCGGCCGACCGGAACCGACGAAACCAGCGGATTTGTTGCCTGCATGGTCGGTATGCGTGACACCGCCGCCCTCGGCAGGAGGGCCCGGTAGTGGCCTGTTCGACGATGTCGGGTTCGCGGTGTCGGCGCTCGAGGATTTCGGCGTGTCGATGCCCGACGGGGAACCCCACGACTTGCAGACCGCCGCCGATGCCTGGGACAAGCTCGCCTCCTCCGAATCGGGGGTGGGCAACCTGCCGACGCTGCTGGACCAGCTGGCGAAGACATTCGAGAGCGAAACCGCTCCCGATGCCTCCCATGTCGATGAGGACATCCGGGAGCTGAAGGCGTCCGCCGAGGGCGTGCTCACCCTCTACAAGGACCTCGCCAAATCCTGCCGCGACCATCGCTCCGCGATTCTGGAGTTCCGGACGCAATTGGGCCAGCTGCTGGTCGATCTCGCCAAGGATCTCGCTCAGGAGGTCGCCGAGACCGTCGTCCTCAGTGTGATAGCGGGTGCATTGACGGCCGGGTTCGGTGCGGCGGCGATCGCCGCCGCCAAAGCGGGCAAGCTCGCGCTGAAGATGAAGAAGTATGTCGACCGGGTGCTTGCCGCCAAACGGTTAGCGAAATTCGTCGACAAGGTCACCGAAACCGGCGAGGATCTCGCCGCGAGACGGGCGGCGCTCCAGCGCATCGCCGACCTCATGGCACAGCGCACGGCCGATATCGCCAGGATCGCGCGCGACAAGTTGAAGAGTTCGCTTGACTACGCGCTCAAGGACGAACCGATGAAACATGTATTCGACTATTCGAAGCATAATCTGGACGAATTTGTCCAGCAATCTGGTAGCCGGGAACAAGCCATGAGAAAATTGATTGAGAGTGTTCAGGGGGTTCCCGAGGGGGTCTATGGGCCGGGTAACGCTTTGGTGAGAACAATAGATGGACATACGATACATGTACGCGGCGCGATGATTGACGGTGTATTCAAGATCAGTACGGCATACATTCCCTAACGCTTTTGGAAGGTGAGGAAATATGAATGGAACATCGACAATGCCACGCCCGCTCTCTTCGTTGGAAGAGTCAATCATTCGGAAATTGTTGTCGGTCGACTTTCCCGGTGCGAGTGAGTTCGTATCACAAATCGCGCACACTCGGGTGGCTGCCAAGTGGAGCGACGGGTCGCCGAGTCTCTATCTGCATGTCTCTTCCGATGCGCCAAAGTCGAGCTTTGAAGATGGCGAGTTGCCGGTATCCGGTGAAGTGACCGACCCGCGCGGGACTGTCACTGGATTCATCACCCTTTGGGCAGAGGATGGGTTTCTACACGGGCTCGAGTACGCGTGGCACACAGACCGGTGCCCAGTGTCGCTACCGAACCCGGCCGATGTCTTGATCAAGCGGTTCAAGTAACACCACCTACGAGGAGGGCTGATGAGTGCCACACCGATTCAGCCGCAGGCGCTGACCGAGCTCGAGTCCGGCGTCGTCACCAAGCTGCTGTCGTCCGGTGCCGCCGGTGCGGGTGAGTTCCTGTCGCAGATCCCGTTCGCGCAGGTCGTCGCGACCTGGGGTGTCGGTTCGCCCAGCGTTGACCTGGCGGTGCTGCCCGGTGCGGTGCCGGCATCCGGATCGACGGACGGGATCTTTGCCAGCGGAGCGGTCACGGACCGGAACGGGGCACCTGTCGGTGAGGTCATCCTGTGGGTCGAGAACGGCAGGCTCAGCGGAATCGAGTACGCCTGGTATACGGATGAGCGCCCACGGGCGCTGCCCGAGCCCGCACAAATCGAGGTTCTGTAGAGCTGTCCTCGACTCGGGCAGCACCTAGTTACCCGTCATGCAACGTAGGGCAGAAAATCGGGTAGCCGGATCTTGGAGTCGGGTAGCCGGAAGATCAACGGGCAGAGATCATCTCGTGTTGTCTGGCCGTCTGCCATTCGGTTGAAATCCAACTGCCCGAGCTCGTGGCCCGCGTTTACGCAGAAGTCCGGGTTGCGCATCGATCCAAGCGGTCCGATGCGCAACTCGCAGAGGAGGATTCGGCGCGTCGCGAAATGATTATGGGCTGACGCCGATGACCATCTGCCCGGTGACCTGCTGTCGAACAGATCCGGGCTGACGTGCCCTTCGACCCCGTAGCGGGCTTATTGGCGTTCGTCTATTTCGACGGTGACGCCGTTGTTGTCGATGGCAGCGTGGTAGCCGAGTGCGTCGCTGTCGTCGTCAGGAACCGACACGAATTGCTCTCCCATGATGAAGGATTCACGAATCGATGGTCGTGCAGTGCCCGGTTGGAAGTACCGGCACAGCACTGTTTCTCGGATCGCGGCCGCCCCAGTGCTGGTGCCGGTGTCGCTTTCAATGTGCGGGACCATGACGTGGTCAGTGGCATGCCACGGTCCAAGCCACACGGCGATGTAATCGGTCATACTTGGTTGTCATGGACCCGGGTTGGATCGCTCTGATCGGTGCAGCTGTTGGCGCGGTGGGGGCTTCGAGCGCAGCGGCGATTGCGGGACGATCGGCTCGCCGTGTTGCTTTGTCCCAGAAGGCAAGTGACAGCGTCCAGTGGCAGAGAGAAAAGCGACGTGACGCCTATGCTGCGTTCCTGGACGCCGGTGCACAGGCCCGAGACGAACTCACCGCGATCTGGCGACTTGTCCGATCGGCGGGGCTGGACGATACGGGTATCCGATCGCGATTGGAGTCGGCTCATTCCCTCACCGATCAGGTCCGACGCGCCAGCGCAACCAACTTCGTCGAAGGGCCGCAATCCATTCTGGTGCCGACGCGCCGAGCGGAGGAGAACATCGTCATCTTCCGGCGGCTACTGGAAGAGTTGCTGCTGAAGCCGCCGTCGGAGCGGAATGCCGTGGAGGCCGCTGGGGTGTGCCTGAGCTTGGAGGCGCAGATTCGCAGCGATCTCGACCGTTTCGCTGCTAGCGCACGTGAGGTGCTGGATGCAGCCGAGCACCAGAGCGTTCTGGTCGACGCGCCGTCTGTGCCACCAGCAGCGGCCGAGCTCGAGTGGTTGCTGGCGCGGATACGAGAATTTCAGCCGGAACCGTGGCCGATCGATGTCAAACGACCAGTGTTCGAGACGGGAATCGATTCGCTGGCCCTGATCCAAATCGGAGCAAGAGCTCGACAGGAGTTTGCAGTCGACGGCAACGGCTGGCTGATTTCCTCACTGGCGATGCAATCGGTCGAAGACGTGGCAGGGCATCTCGCACAAGGCAGAACCAATGGCGGAGCAGCGTAGCCGAGACCCGAGAAGTCGCTATCCACGGCGCCGCCTCTGCGTCACCTGCGACTCGCAGCGGACAACTACCGATGGCGCACAACGGCATTGATGGCTGGGCCCTACGACCATGCTGGGTGACGGTCCGTCCGCCGATCGTTGTGTCTGATCGGCGGACGGATCCGCCAGTGGCTATTCCACTGTCCCTGCGACTATTTGGCCGGTGATCTGCTGGACGAACAGGTCCGGGTTGACGTGGCCGTCGGCGCGGTGGCGTGCGCCGTGGTCGCCGATTTCGATGTTGACTCCGTGGCCGTCGATGGCGGCTCGGTAGCGTTCGGCGTCATCGTCGTCGACGATGGACAACAGTTCCCGGCCGACGAGGAAGGATTCCCGGGTCGGTGGTTGTGGTGTGCCGGGTGGGAAGTACCGGAACAAGGCGGTTTCGGAGATGATGGTCGGCTCGGTGCCGGTGCCGGTGTCGAGGTCGACGTCGCGGTGGACGTGCATGACTACGACGTGGTTGGCGCATTGCCGGGGTCGCCGGGATTTCAGGGGCGGCGGCGTTGAGCCGGTCAGCGACTTCGTCCCCGCCGGGGCGGCGACGTTGGGTCGGCGGTCTGGGTGGTCGGAGATTTTTCTCCTCCCTCGCGTTACCTACCGCAGGATCCGAACCTACAGAAGAAGAGATATATGTGACTTGTGATCTGTGAGACGCGTACGCGAGGCCAGCTGCGGCGCCAACGGATTCGCTACCGGTTTCGCTAGCGCCCAGGCGTTGATTCTCCGCCTTCGCCAGCACGCCTGATTTGCTGTCTGACCTGGCCTGTTCCTGGCGTCGAGTGGAGTCGGAATAGACGGTTTGATGGTGGCGATAGTCGTGCATGATGGCGAAACCTTGGCCGCATGGTGTCGACACTGTGCACGCACCGTAGCGGCACGGCGTGGCCGTGGTGCAGTCGTGGTGGCGCCAGCATCCCGCCATGGTGAGCGCGTCACGGATGCGTCGTGGCGCGATCCTGCGGGCTACGGCGGAAGGCACGAGGCCATTGGTGCGGTTGCGGTGGCAGTACATCCACAGCTCGATCAAGGTCAGCTTCGCCACCGGTGACAGCGGACCGGTGCGATGGTTCTCCAAGAAATCGACACTGAGCTTGATATAGCCGCGACGGTCCTTCGCACACTTGTCGGCGATGACGCCGTGGAGGCTCTGATGCCTGCCGTAATCGTGCATCACGAACACCTCCTGCCCGCACGGTGCCGCCACCATGCACGCGCCGTGCAGGCACGGCGCTGCCGTAGTGCAATCGTGGTGATGCCAGCATCCCGCCACTGTGAGGTTCTCACGCAGGCGTTTGGGTACTGAGCGACGCGCGTACGAGGCGGGAATGACACCGTCGGTGCGGTTACGGGCGCAGTACATCCACAACCCGATCAGGGTCAGCTTCGCCACCGGTGACAGCGGACCGGTGCGATGGTTCTCCAGGAAATCGAGACTCAGCTTGATGTAGGCGCGCGTTTCCTTCTTAACCTCGGCCAGTTCAGCGGACATACCGGTACTCCGAAAGACGGTGCACACCAACCGCCCCCATCACGATGCGCGGTCGACGAACCCGGTGCGCGGGATCGAAGGCGGGGCGATCAGTCGAGTGGGTCGACATCACGGGATTCGTGTTCACCGTCGTGCCAACGCCGTTCGGTCACACTGGCACGGCCGCCGCTGCTCTCGATGATGTAGTCGCACTCGTAGAGCACCCGCATCACTCGGCCGTGTATATCGCGGCACTGGTGGATCACAGCCCATTGCTCGCCGTCGCCGAACGGGTCGTGCTCGCCCCAGAGAGGCA
This sequence comes from Nocardia vinacea, assembly GCF_035920345.1. Classification (NCBI taxonomy): domain Bacteria; kingdom Bacillati; phylum Actinomycetota; class Actinomycetes; order Mycobacteriales; family Nocardiaceae; genus Nocardia; species Nocardia vinacea. The sequence goes on along the minus strand of NZ_CP109149.1, from coordinate 9,429,787 downwards.
ATCGTGCTGGCGTACTGGCGGTCTCGTGCGCGGTCATGGACGGCTCCGCACCGGCGTGTACACCGGGGCTGCTGTGTTCTGCTGGACCGTGTCTGCGATGAGCGGACGCGGCCCCGTTTGAGGGCAGCGCTGATCAGCCAGAGGGCTGTCCCGTCATCGAGCGCGCAGACCTGCTCGAGGGTGAACGGCTCTCCGTGTTCGATGAGGGCGTCGAGGTTGTCGGAGATGCGTTGCTCGGCTGGCGATAGGATCAGGCAGTCGTAGCGCAGGATCCGGGTCTGCAGGGTGCCCACCGTGATTCCGAGCTTGCGGGCAATCGCCTCGTGGCTCATCAGCGACTGGCGCAGAAACCGGTACTCCTCGATAAAGACCATGCGGGCGTCCTCAGCGGCGATGCGTGCGGCGCTGGGCTGTGAACGCCCGCGGCGGGTACTCATGCCGACCTCGGCTGCGCGAGCTCATCGAGGTATTGGTGGTAGTGACATTCCCGCCATCGCAGTGGACCGGAATCGCCATTGAGCCGGAACCCCTTGTCCGCCAAGGGATGCGGCTTCACCTGCGCCCTCCACTGCAACACCAGCTGCTTGGTCACCTTCAACCGTGCTGCGATCTCGGCAGTGTCGAGCAACCCATGCTCGCACCCGTGTGCGTCACAACGTTTCGTCATTCGTTCTCACCCCCTCTCCTGTGCGTGCTTCTCGGAGGTCTCCACTGAGCCGCGCAGCCCGGCCTGCTTGGCGTCCACCGCCTCCATAGCCTGCTTGATCGCCACGATCAATTCCCGCAGCGTGGTCGCAGAGCCCTCGAGGTCGACCGTGGGTGCACCAAGCAACCGATAGGACTCGATCTCGAGATAGACCGCGCGCAACTGCTCCATGGATTCCACATCGAGGATCCGCTGCCGGAACTCAGCGACCGTGGGGACGTCTTCGCCGCAGTCGAGCCAATCGGCGATCTGGTTGGCCAACTCCGCACCGGGAATGGGGATCACCTGGTTGGTCAGAAACGGCAGACGGGTCTTGGAGATGTGCAGGTTGTTGCGCAGGTCGAGGTCGGCGACGATATCGAACTCGAACTCGAGGCCTTCTCGCTGCACCGGGCGGGTGCCGACCTTGCGCGGGACCGAACGGCCTTTGCCGTCTTCGTCGACGACGTACTCGGTCTTGGTGCGCATGGTGACGATCAAGTGCCCAGGGAAGGTAAGCATCGCCTCGACCATCCGGCGCTCGTCGGGGTTGGCTTCCTTCCACCCCGAGAAGCTGTTGCTGCCCGATTTGCGGCGGTCGACCTGCTCGAGCATCCCGTCCTGGCCCATCCAGTAGTGCGACCACGAGTCGATGATCAGCGTGGTGAACCCGTGACCGGCCGCTACACCGAGGATTTCGACCAGGCTGGCCGGTGAGAACCGATCCGGCTCGACCGTCTGCCAACCCCAGCCGTTGAGGCCCTGATACTTGCTGGCGCTGCCATGCTCGGTGTCGACCATGCCAACGATTCCGCCCTCACGCTGCGCCCATTCCCAGGCCAACGCGAGAGCGGTATAAGTCTTGCCCGACCCAGATGGTCCGGCTAACGCCATGCGCGCCTTGCTCTTTCGCCGGACCGCAGGCTTAAACTCGAACGCCATCACCACCACCGCACCGGTGGATAAACGGCGAGCCCGGCCACCAAGACATCGGTGGCCGGGTTAAACTGATACCGCATAACTACTCCCGTAGATGTGCACCGACCCGGCGGAGTGCTAGCCCGCCGGGTCAACCGTTTTTCTCCCGTAGATCAAACTGTGCTCGCCCCTTGCGTTTATCCCCTCTCCTCGATCCGGAACATGTGCTCGGCCGGGACATCCAGCGCCGCAGCGAGTTTCGCCGCCAGCTCCGGGCTACACGAACTCCGCGCCCCCGACCGCAACAACCCGACGATGCTTTTGCCGCACCCGGCGCGCTCGGCCAGAACCCGCACCGGCACACCCTGGGCTTGCATCGCCTCACGTAATGCTGTCCGGGACTTCAACCTCGCCCGATAGACCATCCCGGCCTCCCTCCAGTGTCCTCCTACCCCTGAGCAAGCAGTAACAACAGAACCTAATGATGTCTACTCAAACCCACATCTATGAGATACATCGGACCAGCTAGATATGCCCGATAGTTTGAAATAACTGCACACATCCCCTCAGTTCCTCACCAATACCCATTTCGGTATCGACACATGCCCTGCGCTTGTGGACATGCCACGCAAGCGCGCCGTACCCGAGCCCTGGGCCTCCGCCATGGCCGCAGCGGGTATTACCAGCCGAAACGAACTCGCCGACACCGCCGGTGTACACCCGACCACCGTCAGCCGGTTGATCGACAACCCTGAGCACCCGTCCTCGATCGACACCATCCGCGCCGTCGCCCAAGCTTTGAAGCTCGACGTGCGCGATGTCGCGCACTGGTCCGGTATCGCGCTCGAGCTCGACGAGCCGTACCTGCCTCCACCGGAGGCAGCGCTCCTCGGTCGAGAGCAACGCAAGCTCGTCACAGATCTCATCCGCGCGCTCGCGGCGACGAACCGACATCCACGGCCGCCATTGAAAATTCAGACCACCGGAGTTGTCGTCCTCTCCGGCGACTAGCTTGTTCACGAGTGGCCACCGATGCGCGGTTCGGATCGCGATGAACTGATGGAACCGAACGTGCGTGGTCCGCGTCTAACCTACTGAGACCAAGAGGATGGGATGGTCCTCGTCGGACGGCCAAGTACCAGAAGTCCAGGAACCATCCCACAACGGGTCTCGCTTTCGGTCTACCAAACTGAGCAATGTCGCACTGGTAACCGCGATAGCGCGGGGGCCAGTTGCAGATCATGCGCCGAAGTCTGACCTCGGACTCTGCTCCCTTACCGCCGGCCAATACGGTTCCGGCCTAGAAACACGAGTCTGGCGGCCCATCCCTGGCCAGAGGCGAGAAACCTCACCCGATGAGTACGAACCGCCCATCACAGGCTATTGTTGATCAAGTGCGTGACATGTCACGCCAAGCGTCGTAGATCGCATTCGCTTCGCAACCAGCGCTTGCCGCATCCGCTCTTCTTACGGCGATCGATTTTGCCCATTGGCAATCTCGCCATTTCGTGCCCCGGCGCGGACCCGGAAGGTCCACAGACGGCTCGGGCACCACCTGATGCCCGAAAGGCACCGCAACACCTATGAGTTCTGCTGACATTTCTTTTGCCGCGCTCGGCGTGAGCGCACCGCTGGTGAAGGCGTTGACTCGCGCCGGGATCACCGAACCTTTTCCGATCCAGACCGACACCCTGCCCGATTCGCTGGCCGGACGCGACGTGCTGGGCCGTGGCCGGACCGGCAGCGGCAAGACGCTCGCCTTCGCCATCCCGATGGTCAACCGTCTCGGCGGCGGTCTCGCCGGTAGGCGCGCACCGAGCCGCCCGACCGGCCTGGTGCTGGCGCCGACTCGGGAATTGGCCACCCAGATCACGGCCGCGCTGGAACCTCTCGCCGCGGCCTATCGCATGACCGTCACCACGATTTTCGGTGGGGTCCCGCAGAACCGGCAGGTCCGGGCGCTGCGCGCCGGTGTCGACATTGTCGTCGCCTGCCCCGGCCGGCTCGAGGATCTGATGAACCAACGTCTGATCTCCCTGGATGCCGTCGAGGTCACCGTGATCGACGAGGCCGACCACATGGCCGACCTCGGGTTCCTGCCAGGCGTGACCCGCATTCTCGCGGCCACCCCGAATGACGGTCAGCGCCTGCTGTTCTCAGCCACCCTGGATAACGGCGTCAACAAGCTGGTCAGCCGCTTCCTGCCGGATGCCAAGCTGCATTCCGTCGATGAGGCGAACTCCCCGGTCGCCGCCATGACCCATCACGTTTTCGAAACCGCGAGCGTCGAAGCCAAGCGCGAGGTCGTACACCGGCTCGCCTCCGGCTCGGGTCGGCGAATCCTGTTCATGCGCACCAAACATCAGGCTCGCAAACTGGCCAAGCAACTGACCCTCGCCGGAATTCCGGCCGTCGATCTGCACGGCAACCTCTCGCAGGGCGCCCGCGACCGCAACCTCGCGGTCTTCGCCGCCGGTGATGCCCTGGTGCTGGTGGCGACCGATGTGGCCGCGCGCGGCGTGCACGTCGACGGTGTCGAGCTGGTCGTGCACGTTGATCCGCCCGCCGAACACAAGGCGTACCTGCACCGTTCGGGCCGTACCGCGCGAGCTGGCAACTCCGGTGAAGTGATCACCCTGGTGCTGCCCGGCGAACGACGCGACCTGGCCGACATCATGCGCAAGGCCAAGATCACTGTGACCCCGCAACGGGTCACCGCCGATTCGCCCGTGGTGGCCGAACTCGTCGGCACGATTGCCCCATTCGTCGCGCCCTCCTACAGCGAGCGGGCGGCACGTGAAGACGACCGCCGCAGCAGCAGCGGACCGTACCGTAGCAGTGGCGGAGCGCGCAGGGGCAGCGGCGGACCGCGCCAAGGCAGCGGTCGTCGCAACGCGGCGCATGGTCAGTCGCGCGCCAAGCCGCGCGCTCACTCCGCGCGCGGAACGGCCGCATAAGGCCCGTTTTCGGTCGCTCCCCCAGACAAGCCCATGCCGAGATCGCCGAATCGCTGAGCATCGCCGGCCAACTGCCAGGCATCGAATGCTGGTGAACGTGGCTGATGACGCCGGTACTGACGGGCAACCCATCGAGTGCGAGGCAGTCGCGCCTGATGGGTTGCCGTGCGATTGCGTAGCCGGGAAATCTGCGGGCGTGGCCAAGAGGAACACGCCGGGACACGACACTTGGACCTTTCCGATCCAACCCGGCCATCTACCCCGCGCCCGGCCCCGCGGCTTCGACCGCGCGAACGGCCACCGATCCTCCCACACAGCGAATCCAACTCCGCCGCAATAACATCCAACACCGCCCCCAGCACACTACCGAACCGAGTGCCGTTGCAGTACTAGCCCCGAGAGAATGCACGGCCATGCCGTTGAGCGGTCGGTGAGAGGTTTCTGAACTATTGTCCCGCAACGGAACTCGACCTGTGGCCGAACGCGCCCACATGCCGATTCCAGGTTTTCGCATGCGCCAACGACGAACACTCCGGACGTGCACGTAGTGCGGAAAGTCTCGACGTGCCGCACCGCCCCCGTGCAAGTTCGAGATGCCGTCACTCCTGTGTCGACGAGGGCCGTCGGTGCGGTCCTGCTTCGGACAAGGCGGCAGCCTCGTCGGGTCGGTCCGCCGACCGGTACACGCGAACGAGGTCGTCGCGGGCGCGCTGCGCGAAGGGATCATTGTGCCCGACAAGCTGTTCCCGGTAAGTCAGGAGCTCTTCATACAACGGGATCGCCTGATCCCAGCGACCCGCAGCCTCATAGGCGGCAGCGAGATTGCAACGATCTTCGTAGGTCTCGGCGCCGCCTCTGTCGACGTACGTCAGGTTCCGTTCGAACAACGCGACGGCCTCGGCATATCGGCACGCCCGGTAGCACGCCACGCCAAGCACGCGGCGAGCGCCCACCACGGAATACACCTCGGGCCCGAACATTTTCTCGCGATACGCGAGAAGTTGTTCGAAGTGCGGAATGGCTTCGTCCCATCGACTCAGCGACATATAGGTGCCGCCGAGTCGATTGTGAACGGCGTTGGTGTCGTGGTGATCGTGACCGAGGACCCGCTCCCGGTACGCCAGAAGCTGCTTCAAAAGCGGAACTTCGTCATCCCCCCGCCCTGCCCGATGATAAGCGTCGGCGAGACGATCGCGCGTCTCGTTGGTGTCCGGGTGGTCGTGACCGAGGCTTTGCTCCTGCAGTGGCAGAAGTTCTTCCATCAGCGAGACGGGATCGGCCTCACCAGAACTGGCCGCGGTCCCGCTCGCCGTGCCCTTAAAGCGCCGGCTCAGAGCGGCCGCTGCCCGTTTGAACGGTTCCAACACGCTGTCCCCTCCTGGTCCAACTGGCGAGCGGAAACCTCACCACTCCAGCCCAGAAAACCTATCTCACTCGAGTCACGACACTCACGAAGACAACGAGCCGATGCTTCTCCGACGATCCGTGCGGCAGGCCCACGGAAACGGAACTGGGGCGGCGGCAGCCTCACTCATCAAAGGAAAGCGATACGAGGTCATGAACCGACACCGATGCTGCCATCCGGAACACGCGGTAGCCGATTACCGGATGACGGTCATGGCCCGTTGAGCGGCTCAGCTGGAAGGGCTGGCTGCGTGCGACGACACAACTCCCTTGAGCCGTGCAAGCAATGCGACCTGCCTTCGGATTGCCCTGTAGTGCCTCATACGCATTCCGGAAGCGACCATCATCACGCGAACGGGAATAACGGTCTGCCTCTCGACCGTTCTTGTCTGCTACGAATTGTCTGTGTCTTTGTCGCTTTCGGCGTGCACCGACTTCCACTCTGTATTCTCTTGTGCTGCAATGCTTTCTATCCGTTGCACAAGGATCTTCCTCCGGTTGGGTCTTGTATACGGACCCGATTCGGCCAGGTACATGAGCCGTTCGTGCTTCAACGCTTCTGCTGTGGAGCGGTAGTTCAGCCAGTTCTCGTGCCACTGGAACAGTTGTTGAACTCCTTCGGCTGCCACCACGACTGCGGCTACCGATGCCGTCACGGCTGCGGGGGCCTGCAAAGCTGCGATGACGGGGACGGTGGCACCGATGACGACCTGAGCGAGTTTGACCAGCTTGTATGCCCGTTGTGCCGATCGGCTCCGAGTGCTGTACCAGGCGATCTGATCGGTCAGCCGCTGCCACACTGGGTCGGTAGTCGTGGCCTCGGTTTGCACTACCACGCTGTGCCTTTCTCATGGCTTTATGGGGCGGGTTCGGTTTTCCTCAGTTGCGGGTCGGTGGTTCCAGGCCGTCGCACAGCCGGGCGGGCGGCAGGTCCGGTGTCACCCAATCGTCCCATTCGGTTTTGCTCATCGTCGTTGTCAGCCTGGAACACAAGATCTTCGGGTCCGGAGCGAGCGGGTACACCGCGACGAGGCCATCCCTTGACACGGCGCTGATCGACGGATTTCGGGGATCGAACGCGAGCCCTTTGATACTGCCCATGTTCTGGTCTGCCACAGCGACCCCGTTCTGGTTCGAGTCAGTGCTCCAGACCCGGATCGCCTCCAAATCGGCAGCGGCCACCCAGCGCCCGTCCGCACTGACCGCCACCGCATCTGCTGAACCGGTGCCGACCCCGGGGAGGTTACGTTGTCCGATGGTGGCCGAACTCAAGTCCCAAACCCGCACCGCGCCCTTACTATCGCCTGCGACCACCCAGCGCCCGTCCGGACTGACCGCCACCGCATCTACCGAATCGGTGCCGACCCCGGGGAGGTTACGTTGTCCGATGGTGGCCGAACTCAAGTCCCAAACCCGCACCGCACCGTCGAGATCGCCGGCAACCAGCCAACGCCCGTCCGGACTGAGCGCCAAAGGGCCGCGGTGCTCGATGTCGGGGAGGACACGCGGCCCAGCGGCGGAACGCGTGTCCCACACCCGCACCACGCCCACATCATCGTCGGTGACCACTCGGTACCCGTCGAGGCTGACCACTGCGGCGTTGACCGGCTCGGTACCGGTGCCAGGGAGGGCACGCGGCCCAACGGCGGAACTCATGTCCCAAACCCGTACACCGCCCTCGTTGTCTCCCGCGACCACCCAGCGCCCGCCCGGACTGAGCGCCACAGTGCCGAGCCACTTGGTGTCGGTGAGCACACGCGGCCCGGCGGCGGAACTTGTGTCCCAAACCCGCAGGATGCCCGTGCCATCGCGGGCGACCACCCAGCGCCCGTCCGGACTGACCGCAGCGTCGAAAGATCCGATGCCCTCGGGGAGGGCGCGTCGCCCGCTGATGATGGAACTCATGTCCCAAACCCGCACCACGCCCGCGACATTGCCGGCGACCACCCAACGCCCGTCCGGACTAACCGCCACAGCCGCAACCTGGTCCCTGCCCGTGCGGGTGAGGACGCGCGGCCCAGCGGAGGAGCTCATGTCCCAGACGTGTATCACACCGAGCCCCCCGCCACCGACCACCCAGCGCCCGTCCGGACTGACCGCCACAGCATCGACTGTGAAAGACGTAAGACGCTCGGTGCCGGCGAGGAGCCTTGGGCCGGTAGTGGAGTAGGTGTCCCAAACCCGCACCGCACCCCCGGTACCGCCGGCGATCACCCAGCGTCCGTCCGGGCTGACCGCTACAGCTGTGACCCATTTGGTGTCAGTGTCGGTTAGCACGCGCGGCCCGGCGGCGGAGTCCAGGTCCCAAGCCCGCACCACGCCCGCACCACCATCTGGCGCGCCATCGCCTGCGACCACCCAGCGCCCGTCCGGACTAACCGCCACAGACGCGACCCGGTCGTTGCCGGTGCCGGTGAGGGCGCGCGGCCCGGCGGCGGAGCTCGTGTCCCAAACCCGCACGACACCTGCGCGATCGCCTGCGACGACCCAGCGCCCGTCCGGACTGAGCGCCACAGTATCGACTGGTTTGTTGCCGGTGCCGGTGAGCACGCGCGGCCCGGCGGCGGAGTTCATGTCCCAAACCCGCACAACACCCGGGCCGTCGCTGGCGATCACCCAGCGTCCGTCCGGGCTGACCGCCACAGCCGCGACCCATTTGGCGTCGGTGCCGGTGAGCACGCGCGGCCCGGCGGCGGAGCTCATGTCCCAAACCCGCACAACGCCCGTGGAATAGCCCGCGACCATCCAGCGTCCGTCCGGGCTGACCGCCAGAGTGTCGGGTTTGGGGCGGACATCAACGATCTTTGGGATGTTCTGGATCTGGTACTGCGCGGCGAGCAGTGCGGTCATGGTGGTGGCGGGTGAGAGGGCTTGTGCGGCGAGGGTTTCCAACACGCCGCGGCGCTCGTCGTGGCCGGTGGTGAGTTGCTGTTGGGCGTCTTGGACCAGGCGCGCGGCGAGGTTTGTGGCGGCGAGGTTTGTGGCGTGGCGTTTGGCGGCATTGGCGCTGAGGTAGTAGAAGCCTGCCGTGACGGCCACTAGCATGGCGACGGTCGCGAGCGCGATCAGTGTTCGGGCACGTTTGCGCAACGCGTCGGCGTGGGCTTTGGCTTCGCGTAGTTCGTCGGCGTGGCGAGCATCGTCGTGTTCTCGGGAGGCGGTCAGGTAGTCGCGCACGGTGGCGAGGCGTTCGAGGAAGCCGGGTCGTTGGGCGAGAGTCTCGGCGGCGGTCAGGCGTGGGCCGCTCAGTAGCCAGGCGGGGGCGCAGTTGTTGCGGCTCCAGTCGGCAGCGGCCCGTTCCAGGTTCTCGGCTGTGCGCAGGTCGTCGGCTTCCTCCCGCAGCCATCCCGCAAGGTCATCCCATTGCCGCAGCAAGCTTTCCAGTGCCACTTCGACGACGGTCTCCCAGCCCCTGTCGTCGCCGCCGTTTATTCGGTGATCCTTGACGAGCAGACGGCTGTCGACGAACCGGTCGATCAGCGGGCGAGCGTCGGGAGGCAGGTCGCTCCAGCGGGCGATTCGGCGCAGCGGCTGCTCACCGTCGGGTGCGATGGTGGCCAGAAACGGGATGAACGCCGAACGCAGCAGCGCGAGTTCGCGGTCACGGGTGTCGGCATTGTTGGATAGCAGGTTGTCGATCTCGGTGGCTACGACCTTGTCGATCCCACCGAGTTTGGTGTAGTGGGCAAGAGTGAGTTCACCACTGCCGCCGTAGTCGCGGTGGAGGGTGCCCAGAGTCAGTGATAGCAGCGGTAGGGTGTCGGCGCCGTCGCCGCAGTCGACCAGCAGCCGGTCGACCAGGTCGGGGGCGATATCGAGGTGGCGGGCGCTGCGGCGGGCGGGGCTAGTAATGATGTCCCGGAACCGGTCGCGCGGCATCGGTTTGAGATCGTCGAATATCACCGTTTCGACGTCGATCAGTTGCGGGGCCGATCGCAGGTGTTCGTAGCGGTCGGTGCGCATGGTCAACACGGTGATCAACGACAACCGCTCACCCACAGGCCCGGTGAGCAGATCCGCGAGCATCTCCAGCATCCGCGCACCCTCGGGTCCGGCGTCCGCAGACAGCAGTTCCTCGGCCTGATCGATGGGCAGCACCAACGTCGGAGCCTCAGCGGTGGCATCGACTAGACGGCGCGATACCACCTGTTGGATGTCGATCAGCCATTGCCGCAACAATGTGGTGTTCTTTTCGGTGAGTGCTGTTTTGATGTCACCGAGATCCGGAGCGGATCGCCCCAGACGTCTGCGGGTGGAGTGGACTGCGACGGCCAGACCATGGGTGCCGGTGAGGGCGCCGCGTTCCGGGCGCATGGTGTCCAGCGCGACGAAATGCCGGTCGTCGCGGCGCAGCCGTGGAATCAGCCCGGCCCGCAGGAAGGACGACTTGCCGGTGCCCGAGGGGCCGACGACGACGAAGAGCGGCCGGGTTCCGTCGGTGCGCATCGCACGTAGTGCGTCCATGGCGCGCAGGATCTGGCTGTCGCGACCGAAAAACACCGCCGCGTCGACGGGTTCGTACGGATCCCACCCGCGATAGGGTGCGCGGTCGGGCTCGTCGGCCGGTGGCCACGGAAAATGGTCGGTGCCGATCCCTGCGGCGCGTAATCCGGTCAACAGCTGTTGCAGTCCGGTGGTGCGCAACATCACCGGCTCGCGGCGAGAGCCGATGTGGACCTTGGTGTGTGGGCCGTCGCCGTAGAGGTCACAGCGTTGCCATTCGCGAGTGATGTCGTCGCTACCGTGCAGCGCTTCGATCTGGGCAGAGTAGATGCGTTTGCCGAAGTACTCGGCGGCGCGGTACTCGGCTTCGCATTCACGCGAGCCCAGCCAGTTCCGCGACAGCAGACACACCACGGCTTCGCAGCGTTCCTTGGCCTCGCGCAGGGCGTCCTTCCAGCGCTGCCCGGAATGGATTCCGGTCTCGGGATCGATGTCGAGGAAGATCTCCTGGGCCAGGTCCCCCTGCTGTTCGACCAACCACTGTTTCACCGCTATCGCCCAGGCGTTGTCACGGCTGGAATGACTGATGAACACCCGTGACACAACGATCGGCCCCTCACCCGACAGCACCCCGACTCGTGGATGCTACCCCAGCCGATTCCCGGCACTCGGCACAACCGATTTCACCAGCTGGGTGTCCCTCACTACAAAGGTGCCAGCCACAGGACCGCGTTGTCCTTGAACGACTGATGAACAGAAACCAGCCCAGTATCGTCGTCAAGGGCCATCATCGTGATCCCCCTTCCCACCCTCATCGATCGCGGCCCTGCGACGCCTCACCGCATCGACTCACCACTGATCAATCGCTTCCGTGCAGAGGGAGCGGATTCCATCGGTCAGGCCATAAACAGACAATCTCGAACACCACGATCCGCGCGTTCGGCGGCGCACAGTCCTTGGCCAGCAGTCGATCTCGCGAACACGACTATCGAGCGTCTGCTCCGGATGCAGACTCAGCCGGGGTTTCCGCAGTACTCGGTTGTTCGGGACCATCGCCCGACTTGGGGTTCGATTCCGCAGTATTGGTCTGTCCGGTGCCGTCCGCCCGGCTTGCGTCACAGCGGTGCCGATGGCAGGACGCGGGCCAGATGGCGCCCGCCGCGGATCCATCCGAGGTTGGCTTGTCCAATCGGGCTGGGCCAGGTGCCGATGAGCGCGCCGTCAGCACAGCGTCCAGAAGAGGACCGTCCGAGCGAAGGTGACGCCCCGAACGGTCCACCCGAATCCAATGACTTGGTCGCGCTGGCGGATTCTCCGTAAAACGCTGTGGCCCAGTAGAATTGGAATGCACAAGACCGGCTAGCACCGGGAATTGATATCTACGGGAGTACAAATGAATAATCGCGCTGTCGCGCGCGCTGACGGCGGGGATGCCTGATGCCGCGCGAACGAATCAAGCCCGGACGGCACGGGAAGATCACCGCTACAGTCGTTCGGGATGCAGCCGGAAAACCGATCCGGCACATAGCAAAGACCAGACTTCGCGACCTCGACGGCGCCCTGCGGCAAGTGGAGGCGGTCGGACAATCTAAGCCCAAGGCCATAGCAGCACTCGAGGAAAAGCTGGCCCGGCGGGTCGCACCCTCGAAGTCCGAAATCACGGCGGATACGCTCGTGCACCGCCTCGTCGAGCGATGGCAGATAAAGGTCGAGCGCTCCAAGCTGTCTGCGAACACCAAACGCCGATACGGGGAGATACTGGACCTTCACATCGTCCCCAGAATCGGCAAGCTGACCATCGCTGAGTGCACCACTCAGGTGCTGGAAGGGTTGCTCGAAGACATCGCCGATCAGGTGGGCAGGCCGACCGCGAAACTCGCGAAGACGTGCTTGTCCGGAATGTGGACGCTAGCAAGCCGATACGGCGCCAGTGCCGGAAATATCATCAAGCTGCTCGCACCGATCCAGGTCGAAGACAAACCGGTTGTGGCATGGTCGCTCAACGAGGTGCAACGCATCCGAAGCGGGCTGCGTAGCGACAAGCGCGCCGTCGCGAACGGTATCGCCGATCTGGTCGATCTCCTGTTGGCCACCGGATGCCGCATTGGCGAGACGATGGCGTTGAAGTGGAAGCATCTCGATCTCGACGCCACCAAGCCCACTGTGCTCGTTGAGGGGACCGTCGTGCGTATACGCGGCGGCGGGATGATCATCCAACCGCATCCCAAGGGCGGCCCGAACGGCAAACGCCGACTGCTGCTGCCCGAGTGGGCCGTAGAGAGACTGACCGCCCGCCGTGACTTGATACCGCATGAGCCCGAAGATCTCGTGTTCCCATCCCGAGGAGGGACCTTGCGCGATCCTCGCAATGCCCGCAAGCAACTACAGCGGGCACTCGACCGCATCGGAGTCACGGGAATCCCCCAGAACCCACATGCGGCGCGCAAGACTGTCGGCACGCATCTGGCCGAAGACGCCGACGGCGGGCAATCCGATATCGGTGTCGCGGCCGCCCAACTCGGCAACACCGAAGCGGTGACACGAAGGCACTACGTCCAACGCACCCATCAAGGTCCAGACGCCCGGAATCGCTTCGCGGCCTTCGCTCTCCCGGATGAGCAAGACGGGACTGCCACGACGAGGCGAACATGACCCTCGAGAGTGACCAGCGATACCCGGCGTCGGTCATCACTGGCTAGCAAACAACCAGCTCCCGATGCCCTGGCCGGGCAGGGTGTCGGGAGCTGGAGGGAGCAGTATGTGCCCGCAATTTGAAAAAGGTGAGTAAGTGGTGACCTGGGCGGTTAAAGCACGGCCCAAACACCGACTGCAACCCTCTGACCAGGGGTTTGTGGGGCGGGCGGGGCTCGAACCCGCGACCAATGGATTATGAGTCCACGGCTCTAACCGACTGAGCTACCGCCCCATGTGCGGTGGATATCGACAGCGTTGGGGATGGTACCGGGTGGGGTGGGGCTGGCACCACTCGGATGGGGGGCGGCGTGGTGACGGATGGTGGGGGTGTGGCGTGGATAGGGTGGGGGCGTAATCCGAGAACGGGCTGGAGGGTGGGCTGTGGCTGGTTTGTTTGCGAATGTGCTGAAGGTGCATCAGTGGGTTTATGAGAAGAGTGGCGGGGTGGTGGGGCATCGGGTGCTGTTCGGGAATCCGACGTTGTTGTTGCGGACGGTGGGGCGCAAGACGGGGCAGGCGCGGACGTCGGCGCTGACGTATGGGCGGGATGGGGCGGATTATTTGGTGACCGCGTCGAATGGTGGGTCGCCGCGGCCACCGGGGTGGTTGGCGAATGTGAAGGCTAGGCCGGAGTGTGAGATTCAGGTCGGACGGCGCAAGGTAGCGGTGATCGCGCGGGCGACGCTGCCCGACGATCCGGAGTATGCGCGGCGCTGGGCGATCGTCGACAAGGTCAATCAGGGGCGCTACAGCGAGTACCAGAAGATGACCAAGCGGCCGATCGCGGTGGTGGTGCTGTCTCCGGTCGGCTGAGTTCAGTCGGTCTCCCAGGCCTCGTAGTCGTCGTCGACATCACCACGGTCCCAACGGGACTCGCTCCGCGGCGGGCGGCTGGCCCACTGCACGATGAGAGCGACGAGACCGAGCACGGCGAGGACGACGACAACGACAATCAGCGTTTCCACGCGGGGCACCTTAGCGCCCCAAGAGGGTTACCTGCAGGTACGTGAGACAAGTTGTCACGCAACGCCGTTCAGACCGTAAGAAGTGTGCGTCCAACGGCGGTTCGCGATTCTATTGCCACATGTGCGCGATCGGCCTGCTCGAGCGGGAAGGACTGGCCGATAACGACTTCCAGCCGTCCGGCCGCCGCCTCGGCGAGCGAGCGTTCGGTCAACGCGAGCCAATCGATATCGCCTTTCCCGGTCAGATCGAACAGCCCGAGCACGTCGATTCCCCGCGCTGTCGCCGCTTCTCGATCGAAGTCGGCGAATTGCCCTGCGGCAGCGCCATATCCGATGAAGCGCCCGCCGTTGGCGGCGGCTTCGATTGCGCCCGCACCCAATGCGCCACCGGCACCGTCCAATACAACGTTCGCACCGGTGCCACCGGTCGCGGCATGCGCCTTCCCCGACCAGTCGGACTCGGAGTAGTCGACGACCGCATTCGCGCCGAGTCGTGCCGCGAGCTCCAGTTTGGCGCTGCCACGCGCCGCGGCAACGACATTCGCTCCGGCCGCGCGGGCGAGCTGAATCAACAAGGTGCCCAATCCCCCACCCGCCGCGGTGATGAGCACCCACTCACCGGGTTGGATCGCGGCTCGGTCGAAGATGGCCAGCGCGGTCTTGCCATCGTGGGCGAGCGCCACGGCCGCCGTCAAGCTCAGCCCTTCGGGTACGGCGACCAGGGTTTCGGCCTTGGCGAGTGCCTGCTCCGCGTAGCCACCGATCGGCTGGCCGCTGCCGATGCCGCTCGCGGCGGTATCGGTGACAACGCGCTTTCCGACCCAGCTCGGGTCGACATCGGCACCGACCGAAGTGACCACTCCGGCGACCGCACCGCCTGGCACATACGGCGGCTCGAGCTGGAAAAACTCGGTGCCCCAACCACTTCGGAGCTGGACATCCAGGAACATGACATCGGCGGCCGCGACGTCGACGACCACCTGTCCCTGTCCCGCAACCGGCTCCGGCACTTCACGCACCGAAAGAACTTCGGGTCCACCGAATTCCGCAGCGTGTACAGCGCGCATGACAACCTCCATCAATTCCTGACTCGATCCGACATGGACCAGCCTGGAACCTTAAGCAGGGTTGAGGTCAAGTCGAGCGCCCGGATTACGCTGAGCGCGGAACTCGGAATCGAATCCACCCGCAATGCCAACCGGCCGCCGGGCCCGAGATCCGCACCGGTTCTGTTGCGCGGACCCAGTGACGCGCGCCCGCCTTACCTTCCGCGAAATGCAGGGCACTGCCATCGAAGCGCGCGCCGCTACTCCGAATCCGCAACGCCCACCAGGGGTGAATCCGACACAGCATGCGGCGAACCTGTTGAGTCAGGAACTGCCGCCGCCGCCACATCCGCCGCCACCACCACTGCTGCTGCCCCCGCCACAACCGCTACTGCCTCCGCCGCAACCGCCCGAACTGCCGGAGTCACCGCCACCTGAATCTCCGGCATCCCAGGACGATGAACTGGGCCCCCCGATCCACCCGAACCCACGCCGCGGCGTCCGACTCGGCAGGTTGGTCACCAACAGCACGAACCCGGCGATCCCACCCATGATGAGGACCGTAATCAGGAAGACCAGCAGCAGAGCGAGCATTCAGGACCCGCCACCGCCACAGCTGCTCCCGCCGCCACCGCAACTGCTCCCGCCACCGCCGCAGCTACTGCTACTCCCGCCACCACAGCTGCTGCCGCTTCCACCATCGTGCCCATGCCCGTGCCCGTGATCATGTCCGTGACCGTGGCCATGCCCCCCACCACTGCCCGGATCGAAACCCATCCCCGACTCGAACCCGGCGGCCCCGTAAACCCACGGCGAGTCACTGGAGCCCCCATACCCCATCTGCCCACGCTGCACCGTCCTGTTGGTCGACCGCGTGATCAGAAATACGACCAGTGCCGTGATGCCACCACCGACCAGGAGGATGATCAGCAGCAGTACAACGAAGAAAACCGCCATTCCGAAATGGTATAGGCACACTCCCCCACACTGAACCCACGAAAAGCAACGGCTGGCCGAACAATCACCGTTTCGCCGTAGAGTGAATCGTGGCCTTCTTACGAAACCGTCCCCAGCGCCGAATCGACCTGAGCGATGTCGAGCGGGCGGTAGCCGCACTCGAATTTCCCGACGCGGTTTTCAAAACCAGCCCCTGGCAACCGCGGGAACTGGTGGAAACCGGACTGCGCCAGTGGCTGCGCTGTTGTGGCGCGGCCATGCGCGACGGTCAGGTCATCGGTATGCCGTCCCATGCCGTGGACGAGGCCTGGCACGGATTCATTCTGTGCACGGAAATGTATGCCGCATTCTGCACCGCGGCATACGGCCGTTTCCTCCATCACTTTCCGGAAGGTGTTGCAACGAAGGGCATTTCGCACGGGTCCATGGGCGAGCAACTCGGCCGCACGGTCGTCGCGTGGTCGATGGTCGCAATGGACGGCGAGACGTGCGTGCTCTGGGACCTCGACAGCAAGGTGGGCGTCGAGCACCCGTGGGGCATCGGCGCCGAGCGAGTCGCGGCCATCGAGGCCGACCTCGCAGGCACACCTTAGAAGCTCAGGTGAGCTTCACTCGTGCGGCGAAGAACCGCACCACCGCCGGGGCGAACTTGTTGAGCTGGTACTGCAGCCGCGCCTCCGGGGTGACCGGCACGATGCTGCGATCCCGTTCGACCGCGCGCACGATCTGCGCGGCCACCTTCTCCGGACCGTAGCGCCGCGCCTGGTACAGCTTGTCGTACCGCTCCTGCTTGCGCTGCTCCTCCTCCGCGCTGACACCCGAAAATCTGGTGGTGGCAACGATATTGGTGTGCACGATGCCGGGGCAGATGGTGTGCACGGAGATGCCGCGCCCGGCCAGTTCCGCACGCAGGCAGTCGGAGAACATGAATACCGCCGACTTACTGGTGGAGTATGCGCTGAACCCCTGCTGCGGACTGTAGGCCGCCATGCTGGACAGGTTGACGATGTGTCCGCCGAGTCCGCGCTCGGCCATCAGCGAACCGAAGGCACGGCAGCCATTGACCACGCCGCCGAGATTGATCCGCATGACCCGATCGAACTCCGCCGACGGCGTATCGAAGAACCCACCGGCCTGCCCGATTCCGGCATTGTTGATCAGAATGTCGGGCACGCCGTGCGCGGCGAGCACCTCGACCGCATGCAGGTGCACCGCTTCCTCATCGGAAACATCGAGCTGATAGGCATGCGCCACACCGCCTTCGGCGGCAATCAGCTCCCGCGTTTCCTTGGCCGCGCCCAGATTGATATCCGACAGCACGATTTCCGCACCGAGCCGCGCGAATGCCAGGCCCGTCTCGCGACCGATACCGCTGCCGCCGCCGGTGATCACCACGAGCTGATCCTCGAATGGTTTTCGGCTGCGCCCGATTTCGGCGCGACGCAGCCCGCGCGGCGCCACACCACTAGTGACCGCGTCGATGAGCTCGGTGGTCGCGGTGGCAAGCAATTCGGGATGGGAGAACGGCATCCAATGTCCGGCGGGCACATCGCGGCGCCACAGCCGCGAAACCCATTTGCGCCCATCGTCATAGCCCGCGGGCCGTACCGCGACATCGCGACCGGCGACGATCAACTGCACAGGCACCTCGGTGCGGCGCTCTCGCGGCGCGAGCATTCGCGGCAGGATATTGGCACGGTAGATGAGCAGGCCTTCTATGGCGTCGCGACGGAACGTCGGGCCGAGCACGATATTCGACGGCGCGGTGTCGTTCATGATCGAAACGATGCGCTGCCAACGCTTTTCGTGCGCGACAACCCGGAAGATCTGATCGAGCCCCGGTGTCATGGAGAACACCGTGTATCCCGATGACAGCGCCTGGGTGAGTGGCTGCCACAGATTGCGCGGCGTAGGCCGGGACAGCCTGGCGCGCACCCACTTCGCGAGATGGTCCAGGTTCGGCCCGGAGACCGAGGTGAACGAGGCGACCCGGGCCGCGGCCTGCGGTTCGCACACCGCCTCCCACACCTGCACCGAACCCCAGTCGTGCGCAAGGACGTGCACCGGCCGATCCGGGCTGACCGCGTCGGCGACGGCGAAGAAATCACCGGCCAGCGCATCCAGGCGGAAATCTTGGGCGCGCCGAGTGCGGGTGGATTCACCGTGGCCGCGGGTGTCGTAGGTGACGACGTGGAAGCGGTCGGTCAGCAGTGGCACCACCGCATTCCAGAGATGGTGCGTGTCCGGCCAACCATGCACCAGCACAATGGTTTCCGCGCTCGGGTCGCCGTACTCGAAGACGGCGATATCGAATTCGCCGCTGCGCACGATCCGCCGCGTCGCGGCCGAGTCCAGGTCGGTCGTCGTCATTGACGTATCTCCTCGAGGTTCCTACTCACAGGTCCAAAACCAATCGCCCACCCCGCGAACGCGAGACGCAGACGAGCATCTCTCCCGCCTCGTGCTCGGCGGCGGTGAGCACGCTCTCGCGATGCTCCGGCTCACCGGAGAGCACCCGCACTTTGCAGGTCCGGCAGAAGCCCTGACGACACGAATACGGTCGATCCGGGCGACTCCGCAGAATCGTCTCCAGCGCCGACTCATCCGCTGCCACCTCGACAACTTCACCGGTGGAGGCGAATTCGATCGCGAATGCGACACCGTTGACGATCGGCGGTGGCGAAAATCGCTCGGAATGCAGTTCGACGCCGGGCATTTCGCGTACCGCATCCGCGACGGCGGTCGTCATCGGGACCGGGCCGCAGCAGTACACCGCGGTATCAGAGGTGACCCCAGCGAGTAGCGTTGCGGCGTCGGGCAATCCGTGTTCGTCATCGGTGCGCACGGTGACCCGATCCCCGAATCCAGCGATCTCGTCGAGAAACGGAATCGTGTCGCGATTGCGCCCGGTGTACACCATCGACCAGTCGATCCCGAGCCGCATCGCCAACCGCGCCATTGGCAGAATCGGCGTGATCCCGATCCCGCCCGCGATGAAATGCAAACGGGCGGCGGGCGATCCGCGACCGGGCACCGCGAACGGGAACGCATTGCGCGGACCACGAACCACAATGCGCGATCCGACCGGCAGCTCGTCGTGCACCTCCACCGAACCGCCGCCGCCATCGGAAATGCGGCGCACCGCAATCCGATACGCGCGGGTATCGGCCGGATCACCGCACAGCGAGTACTGCCGCAACCGACCCGAAGGCAACTCCAGATCGAGATGCGCGCCCGGTCGCCACGGCGGAAGTTCACGCGCGTCCGGCGATTCCAGCCGCAGGCTCACCACATCCTGGTCGTGCGCCTCGATGCGTCGACCGGTCACCACCAGCGAAAGCCGGTGATCATCGGCGCGCGGTGACAGATCCCGGCGGTTGATGATCGCGGTCCACCGCAGCCGCGCCGAGGCAACCGCGTCGAGCACCCGCACCGCCCGATCCTGCTCGCGTTTACCGAACAGATCGGCCGGCCGCTGCTGCGGCATCGGTCGCCAGTTCAAGACGCAACCGCCTGGGCCGCGGGCGATTTGGCCAGATACGCCACCGCCTGCGCGGTCGAACCGACGGATTCCGGGTTGTAGCCGGGCTTGAACGTCGTCAGCGCACTCCACAACAGCGAGGGCACACCGGGCAGCGCGCCGCGCCACATCGAGCCGAGGACCCGCGTGATCAGGCGTGGATAGCCGAGGTCGGGCAGTGCGGGATCCTGGTGCACCATGAATTTGGTGCCGCGTACCACCAGCGTGATGAAAATCGGGAAGACGATCGTCATGATCGCCGCCCGGCGCACGTAGCCGGCGCCGAAGTAGACGGCCACATCGTGGGCGACGTGCCGGTGCTCGACCTCCTCGGCTCCATGCCAGCGGAACAGGTCGGCCACTCGCGGGTCGGCGCCGAACTTTTCCAGATCGGCATTGAGCACCCAATCGCCGAGGTAGGCGAAGAAATGCTCCAGGCAGGCGATGAATGCCAGTCGCTCCACCATGACCTGCCGCTGTGCGACGCCGTCGACATCCTTGGGTCCGAGCGACTTGCGGAACAGGTATTCCGCCTGCCGCACATAGGGTTCCGGATCGATGCCGTTCGCGGCGAGCACCTCGTGCAGCACCTTGTCATGTGTCTCGGCGTGCATGGATTCCTGACCGATGAAGCCGAGCATGGCCTCGCGCAGTTTCTCGTCCTTGACGTAGGGCAGCGCCTCGGAATACGCGGCGCAGAACATCCGCTCCCCCTCGGGCAGCAACAGGTTCAGCGCATTGATGAGATGCGAGGCGATGGGTTCCGTGGGCATCCATCGCAAGGGAGTATCCGCCCAGTCGAACCGCACATTGCGCGCGTTGAGGGCGACCTCACCGGGATCGACGTCCGCCCGCCGCTGCACCCTACGAAGTAGCTTCATCGATACTCCTCGATCTCATCCGCCGCGCCTCAGCCCGAAAGACCGCGGCATTGCGTACCTTCCTTCATGGCCGTAGCAATGATCATACACATATATGAAACCCTCAGTTACATACATGTCTGGCCAGCGTGAATGCGACAGGGAAATCCCGCTTGACAATAGAGCGGTCCACTGTGACCGAGATCCCCGCGTTCCGGCAGTAAACTAGAACACGTTCTAGTAGGCTTTGGCTATGGAGCGACTAACCGGATTGGATGCCAGCTTCCTGTACCTCGAGACCGGGACCCAGCACCTGCACGTGTGCGCACTGCTGATCCTCGATCCCACCGCAGGGGGCACCCAGTACACCTTCGAAAAATTCAAAGCAGAACTCGGCCGCAGGCTACCGCTGATCCCGCAGATGCGGCGGCGGATCCACGAGGTGCCGTTCAACCTCGATCATCCGGTCTGGGTGGAAGACCCGGATTTCGATCTGGACCACCACATCCGACGCATCGAAACGCCGCGCCCGCTGGAACGCCGGGAACTCGCGGACCTGGTCGGCGAGATCGCCAGCGTGCCGATGGATCGCAGCCGTCCACTGTGGGAGATGAGCGTGGTGGAGCACCTGACGGACGGCAAAGTGGCGGTGATCTGCAAGTACCACCACGCCGCCGTCGACGGCATCACCGGCGCCAACATGATGATGCATCTGTGCGATCTGGAACCCGGACTCAGTGAGCCCGAACCGGCCGAGCAGTGGAAGCCCGAAGCCCAGCCGAGTGATTTGAAGCTGGCGGCCGAGGCCGTGCTCAACCTGCCGAATAAGCTCGGATTGTTCGGCATGGTGCCGAAAACCCTTGGCATGGTTGCCGGTTTCGCGCAGCGACGCCGAAACAACGAGGGGGGCATGGCTTTACCGTTGACCGCACCACGAACCCCGTTCAACGGCGCGATCAGCCCGGACCGGGTGGTGGCCTGCGCCGAGACCGAACTCGGCGCGATCAAGGAGATCAAGACCGCCTTCGATGTGAAGGTCAACGATGTCGTCCTGACCATCGTGGCGGGCGTGCTGCGCACCTACCTGGAGAAGCACGACGAGCTGCCCGACAAATCCCTGATCGCCTCGGTGCCGGTGTCGGTGCACGACGCTTCCCGGCACACCGCGGGCATCAATAAGGTCTCCTCGCTGTTCTCCCAGCTCGGCACCGATATCGCCGATCCGGTGGAGCGACTGCGGCAGGTGGCCGAGGCCAACCGTGAGGCCAAGCAGGAACACGAATTCGTCGGCGCGGATTTCTTGATGGACTGGTCGAAGTACGCTCCGCCGAACACCTTTCAGTTGGCCGCGCGCCTCTACTCGTCGCTGAAGCTGGCCGAGCTGCATCCGGTGGTGCACAACCTGGTGGTGTCGAATGTGCCGGGCCCGCCGATGCCGTTGTATTTCCTCGGCCTTCAGGTCGAGGCCATGTATCCGTTCGGACCGGTTTTCCACGGCGCGGGACTGACCGTGACCGTGCTGTCCAACAACGGTGATCTGGACTTCGGATTCATCGCCTGCCGGGAACTGGTGCCCGACCTACAGGCGATCGCCGATGCGGTCCCCGGCGTTGTCGATGAATTGCTGACCGCGGCACGCGATCTGGGCTAATGTCCACCGCTGCCCTGTTCGCCATCGCCGCCGGACAGGGCCGCATTCGAAGTCTCTTGCTGCCTTGCGGCAACGGCGGCGCAGGCCTCCAGCAGTACCGGCACGAAGCGGTCGGCCTCGAGCACGCAGCATGCGTGACCGGCCTTGACCAGATGAATGCTCGCACCGGGAATCATGGTCGCCATCTCCAATTGCCGATAGACCGGAATCGCACGGTCCCGCGTCGTGATCACGACGGCGGTCGGCATCCTCAGCGTGGAAAGCCAAGCGGTCGCATCGAATCGGCCGACCTCGGCGATGACCTGCGCCATAGCCCAACCGCTGTTGCTGCGAAATTCGGTGAGCGCCCAGCGATTCAGCTTTCCCGGAGCCCAGGCGTGCTCCGGTAGTTCGGGTAACCGACCCACGTACTCTGCGGCACGGCGGTACGAATAGGGGCCGATGGCTCCGGCCAATGCGCCGAAGGTCAGATGAAATGCGCGCTCGCGCAACTTCTCCTGGAACCGATACGGCGTCGCGCACAGCACCAGACCACTCACCCGATCCGAATGCCGGTGCGCGGCAAGCAATGCCACGACACCACCGAGGGAGTATCCGGCCAGGATCGCCCGCTCGACGCCGAGCGCGTCCGCCACCGCGACGACGTCGTCGGCACAGTCCTGTACCGAGAACCGCTCCGAGCGGATACCGCGGCCGTGCCAGCGCTGATCGAAGACGATCACCCGGTAACGCTCGGCCAGCGCGTCGAGCGCCGGAAACCAGGTCAGGTAGCCCGTGCAGGCAGTGGCGTGCAGCAGGATCAGGGTCGGTGCGCCCTCGGGGCCCGGAATATCGACGACGTAAGTGCGCCCGCGTCCCGGCAGCTCGACGAGCCGTCCGCCGGGCACCTCCGCGATATCAGGCACCCCTGAACGCCCGGAGAATCGCCGCATGGCCACCACCGCGGGATTCGGATTCGTCATCGTCGGCCTCCTCGCGCGGAAATATTAGAACGTGTTCTACATCGATGATGCCATAGGACCCGATTCAGGCGAGGGCGCGGACGATGTATTCGGCGATGCAGGCGGGCTTATCACCGCCTTCGCGTTCGATGGTCGCCTGGATGACGATCTGCAGGCCGCCGGGAACCTCGTCGACACTCACGATCCGGGCGCGGCCGCGGATGCGGGCACCAGCGGGCACGGGCGCGGGGAAACGGACCTTGTTCAGGCCGTAGTTGAGTCGCGCCGAGGCGTCCTTGATGGCGATCAGGTCGGCCATCAGCGGCGGGAGCAGCGAGAGAGTGAGGTAGCCGTGCGCGATGGTGGTGCCGTACGGGCCGGTGGCGGCACGCTCGGCATCGATGTGGATCCACTGCCGGTCCTCGGTCGCCTCGGCGAAGGCGTCGATGCGGTCCTGGGGGACCTCGATCCAGCGGCTCACGCCGAGATCTGTACCCGCCGCCGTGCGCAGTGAGTCCATGCTGAATACGGTCGGTTGACCCATAGACCGCAGAGTAGTGCCGAGTTCCGCTGGTCGATACCGAGGCGAGATTCGACCGGCAATTATCTGTAACGTGTTTCAGTAAGTTGACGGGATCGAGAGGAGGCCGCGATGGGGCGGTTGACCGGCAAGGTGGCACTGATCAGCGGCGGTGCGCGGGGCATGGGCGCCGCGCACGCGCGGGCACTGGTGGCCGAGGACGCGCGGGTGGTGCTCGGCGACATCCTCGACGAGGAGGGCGCGGCCCTGGCCAAGGAAATCGGCGACGATGCCGCGTATGTCCATCTCGACGTGCGCGATAAGCAGCAGTGGCAGGACGCGGTGGCCGAGGCAGTGCAGCGCTTCGGTGCGCTGAATGTCCTGGTGAACAATGCCGGGATCGTCAATGGCAATCTGCTCGTCGACTTCGAATTGTCCGAGTGGCAGAAGATCATCGATATCAATCTGACCGGCACCTTCCTCGGCATGCAGACCACCACACCGGCGATGATCGAGGCGGGCGGCGGTTCGGTCATCAATATTTCCTCGGTCGAGGGCATGCGCGGCAGCCCCGGCCTGCACGGGTACACCGCCACCAAATTCGCGGTCCGCGGACTCACCAAATCGACCGCACTCGAGTTGGCGCAGTACGGAATTCGGGTGAATTCGATCCATCCAGGGCTGATCCGCACCCCCATGACCGACGGTATTCCGGAGGATTTCCTGCAGATCCCACTGGGACGCGCCGCTGATCCGTCCGAGGTGTCGGCCCTGGTGACCTATCTGGCCAGCGACGAGTCGTCCTATTCGACGGGCGCTGAATTCGTCATCGATGGCGGCCTGACCGTGGGAGTGCCACACAAGACGCTCTCCTGATCGCTACCGCCAGTGCCGCGTCCAGATAGCTAGTCGCCGAGCGTAGTGATATGGCGGTCGAATGCGGCTTGGCTGACCACCATTCGACTACGCTCGGCGGAACTCCGCGTTCGACCAGTGCCTGCTGACGTCGCTTGGATAGCCTCCGGCTCCGGCTCCTTCGGATCGACAAATCACGCAGCGTGAATGCACTGGCCTTTCTTGGTATTTCGGCACCGCTACGACGTCAACCACGCGTCGATCCGATCGAGGCTGCCACTGTAAATGCGTTCGCCGTTCTCGATGGCCAATAGTTGCCATCCGTACGGCGGCCGCTCGTCACGAACCAGTCGATATCCGGCACGGGCGGCCCGAGCCTCGAGGAAACGCACTCGCGTTGCAATCGAATCCGGGTGCGGTGTGTTCACCACGGCCTCCCCCACAGTCGGTGGCGGCGTGCCGAGTCGGGATGGATGCGTCCGGCCGCCACCAGCGCGTCGAACGCGGCGTGCTTACGGGCGCAGTCGTGGTCGCGGTGCAGTTGCATCGCGAGATGAGCGTCGGCCAGAGTGAACGGTTGGTCGGGCGGACCGCACGTCCATGCCTTCGGCCATTCGATAGGAAGTAGGCCGCCGCGGATCGCGGCGCGCCGGTGGCGTCGCGGCCGGTCGACCGGCCACACACACGCCACCCCGACCATCGCGAACGCGCCGCACCCGATAACCGCGAGCACGCTATGCACCACTTGCCACGCGCCCATGGTCGTTCACCGCCCGCGATCCTGGCAGGGGTGGGTCGGCGGTAGTGCCAGTTGTGTGAGTCCGTCGAGCACCTGCTGGAACGTCTGGAGTCCGGGCATACCAATGGGCAGGCAGCGCTCGATGGTCTCGGCTGGGAAAGCGATGCCGCGCCGGTGGGCGCGCTCGCGCGGGCTCAACGCCTGCGGCACGATCCGGCCGTGCCGCACGAGTGTGTAGTAGGCCGCCCACTTCCAAGCGCACCGCTCGATCCGGCACGCGCGGTGTTGCCGCATCTGCTGGTGCGCCAACTCGACTTCGGCGCGGCCGCAGATCGTGGGCGGGGTGAGGATCGTGTCGTCAGTCATCAGGCTGCTCCCCGTTCGACGCGGGGACTGGAGCGCATCCAGATACCTTGCGGGCATACGGTTTCCAGATCGAAGCCCGCGTCGCAGATCAATGCGGGCCGACAGCCGACATGCTCGAGGTCGAAGACAACGATCACCTCGACCTCGAGACCGGCCGCCATCGCGAGTGCGTATCCGATCGGATCGTCGATATCGCCCGGTGGGCGCACGGTGTAAATGTATTGGTAGCCAAGCGTGTTCGCGTGCCGTTGTACATCGGCGGCGTGGCGTGGCGCATCCGGGCCGGACACGTCATCGCGGACGAACCCGATGGCCTTCGGTTTGGCGCTGGTGGTGGTTTGCGTATGTGTCATGGCTTCCCCGGAACCTGGTCGGTGGGCTGGGTGTCGGGCGTCCGGCGACAACGATCGCGGTTTCCGCTCGCGGGAACTTCGAGCCGCGAGGCGGATAGCTGAAGTTGTTGTGGTTGTGGCAGATCGGCGCTGTTCTCGGCGCTTCAACCTGTGGTGTCATCCCAACGTCGGGGCCAAGCACACCACGAACCTCGAGTGAAACACGCGAATCCGGAAGTTCCGGATCCAATTGGCCCGAATCACCAAGAAGAGGTCCACTACCCGCGTAAAGTCCGTCCCGCGTTCGGGTTTCGTTTCGTTCCGCTTCTGCAAAGGATGCAAACAACATGACCAGCGACGATGAACCCTCGACCCTGCCCCGGCGACAACTGGGACGTTTCCTGCGTGAGTCACGCGAAGGCACCGGACTATCTCTCGAGCGAGCCTCCAACCTCGTGGAGCTGAGTAAGACCGCCCTTCATCGCATCGAGACCGGCGGTGTGAAGAAGTCCCGCATCCGCGACATTCAAGCGCTGTGCGAACTGTACGAAGTCAAACCGGCCGACATCGACCGCGCGGTCGAACTCGCCAAGCAAGCACGAGTCACCTCGTGGTACACCGCATTCGGCGGGCTCTACAGCGATGCGACGTTCAACATGTACGTCGAACTGGCGGCTGCCGCACGCGAACTGATCGCGTACCACGAGATCGTTCTCGGTCTAGTACAAACCGCTGACTATGCGCGGGCGCTGATCAGCGCGTTCTACCGTGACAGCGACCCGGAAGACATCGAACGCCGAGTCGAACTGCGGCTGAAGAGGCAAACGATCGTCACCCGCAAAGCCGATCCGGTGAAACTCGAACTGCTACTTCATGAATCGGCGCTGCACCGGGTCGTCGGCGGACCGAAGGTGATGGCTGCACAGCTGAACCATCTGGCCGAGATCAGCAAGCTGCCGAACGTCTCGATCCGTATACATCCGTTCGTCGGCGGATGCGCGTTGGGTGTGCTGCATGGCCCGTTCGTGCTCCTCGACTTCGGCACAGACACCAAGGGCCGCACAGTGGAACCCCCGTTGGTCTATCTCGAAGGGAACGGGAAGCCGGACTTGTACCTGGAACACACCGATGACTTCCGGCGCTACCATGACATTGCTTCGGCCATACGGAGTACAGCACTGGATGAGACGCAAACGCGAGAACTGCTCAGGCGGGCAGCAAGGAGTTACAGAGCGTGAATACTGACCTATCCGGGGTGAATTGGTTCAAGAGCAGCCACAGCGGCGGCCAGACCGACTGCGTCGAGGTGGCATGGCTCGACGGAGGCAGCGTCGGCGTTCGCGACTCGAAGAACCCAACCGGCCCAGCACTGACCTTCACGCCCGGCGAATGGGATGCCTTCACAGCCGGCATCACCATCGAAGAGTTCAACCGCCCGGCCTGAGTCAGGCAAAACCGAACACCGCGAACCGGCCCCGCGCGACCATGACGTCGTGGCGGGGCCGTCGCTGTTGTTCGCGGAAAATTTTCCCGCACAACAGATTGCAACATCAGAGTCGCAGGGAGGCACACCGGGAAGCAGCCTTGACCGCGGACAACCTGTGACGACACGTCATCCGTTGGCGCCGAACAGATCCATCGCGACGGGCACCAGATCGTCTGTGAACTTACACAGTGCCATGACCTGCACCAGAACCTGTTTTCGGCCAAGGATCCGGGATACCTCCGGAGCGCCTGGACGGTAGCCGTCGACGACTGGACCTACAGGGAATATCACCGTACAGGTCGGTTCCTTGCCGCTATCACGGCTGATGAGGGCAGCCTTTCCATTGACCTGAGCGGCTTTCCAATCTTCGTTCGGTGTCATCGCCCTGTCCTCCTGGGCTACGTCGAACTTGACGGAGAGTGCCCTGCTGAACCCTTTGGTATCGGGTGAGACCAGGAAGGACGTGCAGGAGTAGGGGTCGGTCTCAGCGTTGATTCTCTCGAACTCGTACCCCAAGGGCAGGTGTTGCATCAACTCGCACGGACTGCGTCGGGCCAAAGGCACATCGACCATCGCGTTATCGCGGCGCGGGATCCGGTTGTCCCGGAAAGCGGTCACGATATTGGTGACAGTGGCCTCCACTAGCTGACAACCCAACGCCGCTGGCTTCACCGATGACGAACTGACCGAGGCGTAGGCGAGCGGAGCCGCTACGGTCGCGCCGGGGTTGCCTGCCGATCCGCTGTCTTGCGCCGGAAACCGCAGCGGCACTTTATAAGCGCAGTCACCGTTGGAGCCACGGCGCGTATCGACCGCGACGGTCTCACCCGCGATCTGTTTGCTGGTGTCCTCCGCGCTCGGCGCGAGGCCCGGACCATCCAGGTCGACAGTGATCTTCGAGCTGAGCAGTCTCTGCTCGTTCTGCCAGAAACTGATCTCGCAATCCCCGACCGACGTTTCAGGGCCGAGAGTGGCGATGACACCGTGGGCCGAGACCGTGTCCTCGCCGAAGAAGGCACAGGGATCGACTGCCCTGATCTTCTCGGCAACCTCGAGCTTCTGCCGATCATCGGTAGACACCGTGACCCCGAACGTTTTGGGCGCTGCACTCGTTGGAATCGGCTCAGCCGCCCGCGGCACACCAGACTGCGCCTGCGAACACCCACAGAGCGCAACCACCAATAGTGCAGGCACACAACGCCATACGAACCCCATCACGCCCTTCCCGCAGGTCCCGGGGTAACTATACGGTAGACGAGCAAGCGGTAGGACCCAGCGAGCACGCCTCTGCCGCCGACCGCAGCGGCGATAGCCCTTTGGATGGGGTGTCCTCCGCTCCATGGAGCGGGCACGCACTAATAGCCGCATACCGCGCGGGCAATCCACTCAGGTAGCGCCCACCTCGCCGGACGGTTGCCACTATTCAGATGTTACGGAAGTCATATCTCATGACACTCCAGGTAATCTAATATGAGATTCATACGATATGATTCTCGAACAGATGGGAATGTCATGATTGTTGTCACCGGAGCCACCGGAACCGTCGGCCGCCCGCTCGTCGAACTACTTGTCGCACAAGGGGTTCAGGTACGAGCCGTCACCAGATCTCCCGAAAGTGCCGCGCTGCCCACCGGTGTCGAGGTGGTGGCCGGGGATCCGGCCTGGCCGGACACCCTTACCGATGCTCTCGACGGTGCGTCCGCTGCATTCCTGCATCCGCGCGCCGTGGGTGATGCGGCCTTCGAGTTCGCGGAACTGGCTGGTAAGCGTGGCGTGCGCCGACTCGTCGCCCTCTCGGCCATCAATATCGACGACCCGCTCGGCGCACAGCCGTCCCGCTTCCGCGGCGACCGGAACAGGGAGGCCGAGCAGGCGGTGGTCGACAGCGGTCTCGAGTGGGTGAGCCTGCGCGCCAGCAGCTTTGCGGTCAATGTGCTGCAGAGCGGCTGGAATGCCCAGATTCGCGCGGGTGATGTGGTGCACGGGCCCTATGCCGAATTCGCCGAGAGTCCGCTGCACGAAGACGATATCGCGGCGGTCGCGGCGCATGCCTTCCTGACCGACGATCTGCTGGGTCAAAGAGTGGAATTGACCGGGCCCCAATCACTTACCCATGCGGATATGGTTCGGATCATCGGCGAGGTCGTCAGTAGGCCCTTGCGCTATGAGGAAGTCCCCGCCGCAGTGGTGCGGCAAGGCATGGTGGCGCGCGGCTTTCCCGAGGATTTCGTCGACTCGCTGCTGACCCGCTACGCCGATGGTGTCGGCCAGCCCGCACCTGTCACCGACGAGGTCGAGAAAATCCTCGGCCGCACAAGAACTTTCGCCGCGTGGGCTGCCGATAACGCTGCCGCCTTTCGGAATTGAGTGGGAACCATGCGCACAGTCGCTCATTTCGCCGCCCAGGTGTTCAGCGGTATCTTCGCCGGATTCCTGATCGCCGTCCTGGTCCTCGAACTATCGATGCGAGACGCAACCGCAGCCGTCTATACCCAGGTCAGGCAGATCGAACTGGAATGGCTCGACGTCCTCGCCACCGTCACCCTGCTGCCGGCCCTGATCGCCACGGCTCTCATCATCGCGACCCGTTTCCGTGACCGCGGCCCGACCCGCTGGCTCCCGATCATCGCGTTCGCACTGCTCGCGGGCGTCCTGATCCTGACGATCATCGTCAACCTGCCGATCAATGCCGACCAACGCGACTGGATCGTCACCATGCCGCCCGACGACTGGGCAACCATCCGTGACCATTGGCAGCTCTCCCATGCGGTGCGCACAGTGGCCGCCACCCTCGCCTTCGCGGCGCTGAGCGCGGCTCAGGGCACCCGCCGGTTCGCCACCGCCCACGCGGCGACGGCGTCGGGGGACACGTCTTCGCCGAGCACGTTATCGATGACGACCCGCCCGACGCAGATCGAGCGCAGTACGCGATCGGTGAACGCCTCCGCATCTCCCCACGGCAGATAGGGTTTGGCGATCAGCAGCGAGGCGATGCCGTGCACGCTCGACCACAGTTCCAAGACGACCGGCACCGGGTCACCCGGCGTGATCAAGCCGAGGTTCATGCACTCGGTGACGGTCGCCGCGAGATGGGCGAAGGCGCTGCTCGTCAGCACCTGGTCGACCGCGCCTGCCGTCTCACCGGGCGTCATGGCCAAGCGGTACTGCTCCGGATGTTCCCTGGCGAACCGGACATACGCATGACCCTGCTGACGCAGACGCTCCGCAGGCGAATCGTTCGGATCGGATGCGGCCAGCATTTCCGCGTCCAGATCTTCGAATACCTGGGCCACCACCGACTCGATCAGCTGATCCTTATCCGCGAAATGGCGGTAGATCGACGGCGGGGTGACACCGACGATCTTGGCGATCTCCCGGATGGAAACCGCGTCGACGTGACCGGCATCAGCGAGCAGTTTCTTTGTGGCGTCGAGGATTTCGGCGCGTAACTCCGCACCGGAGCCACGTGCCGAACGCTTCCTGCGAGTAAAAGTCACGTTCGTCCGGCTAATTGTTTATCGGATTCGGTTGCACCCGGCACGGTTTCGCCCTCGCTCAAGCCGATCTTGGCGTGTAGCCGGGCGAGTGGCGTGGGCGCCCACCAGTTCGCGGTGCCGAGCAGCCGCATGAGTGCGGGCGCGAGCAGGCCGCGGATCAGCGTTGCGTCCGCGAGCACTGTCAAAGTCAGTCCCAGGCCCGTCATCTGGATGAACGATACCTTCGAGGTGACCATGGCGGCCATCACGATGGCCATCAATAGTGCGGCCGCGGTGAAGATCCGGCCGGTACGCGCGACACCCAGCGCCACCGCGCGAGTGTTGTCCGCGGCGGTGCGTCCCGAGGCCAGCCACTCCTCGCGGATGCGCGAGAGCAGGAATACCTCGTAGTCCATGGACATTCCGAAGGCGAGACAGAACATCAGGATCGGCATGGTCGGAACCAGATATCCGGTCGCGTTATTGCCGAAAACGCTGGACAAGTGTCCGTCCTGGAAGATCCAGACCATCGCACCGAAGGCGGCGGTCAGCGAAAGCGTGTTGAGGGCAAGAGCTTTCAGCGGCAGCAGCACACTGCCGGTGAACAGGAACAGCACAACGAAGGAGGTGAGCAGGATCAGCCCACCGGCCAGTGGCAGTCGCGTACCCAATGCGTCGAGGGAGTCGCGGTTGATCGCGGCGCTGCCACCGAAGAGCGCCGGTCCCGGGCTCGGGACATCGCGAAGCCGGTCCAGTTGCGTCTTACCCGCGGAGGTGAAGGGATCGACTGTCGTTGCGACAGTGAGGAATGCGCCGGTGTCGTTCGTCATCTGCGACGATCCCGCCGCCACCTTCAGGCCGCCTGCATACAGGCCAGGACCCGAGAGCACTCCGGACACACCGTCCACCTTCGACAGCGCGGCGGCGTAATCGCCGATGGCGGCCGGATTTCCGTGGTAGTCGTCGAGCACCACGGAGACACTGGTCGCCGCATTGGATTGGAAGTCCGAACGCAGTGCGTCGCCGACCGTGCTGCTGGTGGTGGAGGCGCCCGTATTGAGCACTCGATCGTCCGGATAGCCGAATTTCACGCCGAGGAACGGGGATCCGATCGCCAGCATCAGCACGATGATCGCGATGGCGACCGGTGCGGCATGGCGCATCACCCACTGGACTGTGCGGTACCAGAAGGTCTGCTCGGGCGCGCGCTGGGCGTGCAGGTCCCGGCCGAGCAAGCGCCCCAACGGCTTTCGCAGGTCCAAGGCATTTACTCGGTGTCCGAGCACCATCAATACCGCGGGCAGGATCAGGATCGATGCCGCGGCGGCCGCGGCGACCACCGCAACGCCCGCGTAGGCAAAGGATTTCAAGAAGTACAGATTGAAGACGCCCAGCGCGGCCACCGACAGCGCGACGGTCAGCGCGGAGTACAGCACCGTGCGTCCCGCGGTCTGCACCGCGCGCACCACCGCCGCCTCGACATCGAGTCCATTGCCGAGTTCCTCACGGTAGCGACTGACAATGAACAGGCTGTAGTCGATCGCGAGGGCGAGACCGAGTGCCGTGGTCAAGTTCAGCGCGTAGATCGACACATCGGTGAAGACCGTGAGGGTGCGCAGGATCGCCAGGGTGGTCAAGATCGCGAAGATGCCGACGGCCAGCGGCAGGAAGGCCGCGACCAGGCTGCCGAACACCAGAATCAACACGATGAACGACAGTGGGATGGCCACGCCCTCGGCGACCGCGAGATCGTGGGTGATCTGCTCGTTCGAATCGTGGTAAATGGAGCTGAGGCCGCCCTGATAGACGCTGACGCCGTCGCTGGTGCCGGTGACCTCTTCGGCGATCGCACCGGCGGCCTTTTGGGCCACGGACTCCTCGCCGGTGATGTAGCCGAGCACCAGCGCGCTCTTACCGTCCTTGCTGCGCAACACGGACGACATCGACTGCGGAGCATTCCAATAGGACTGGATGCCGATCACATCGCCGCGCGAGCGCAGGGTGTCGACCACCTTCGCGCCCGCGGCCTTGGCAGCCGGGCTGTCCGCACCGGCATCATCGCGAACCAGCAGGATGAGGTTGGGTTCCGCACCGCCGAAGTTATCGGCGATCAATTTGGCGACCTGCGACGATTCAGCATCAGCCGGGGTGAAACCGCCGGTCTTCATATGCGAGATCACTGTGGCGCCGAATGCGCCGCAGAGCACGGCCAATAGTGCGGCGGCGAGCAGGATCGTCCGCGGATGCCTGGTGGCCAGATGTGCGATCCGTACGAGCATGAGCGACTCCCCTAGTTCGACTAACCCCGGGTAACAGCGTTAGCGTAACGCCGTTAACTCAGTGACGACAGGGGGATCTAGCTAACAAATAGTGATCCCGATCACGATGGAGGCGACTAGCCGAGGAAGGCGACGATCGCATTGGCGATGGCGTCCGCGTACCTCGCCCGACCGTCGGGCGATTCGATCAGCGCGGCGTCACCCGGATCGCGCATATTTCCACACTCGACCAATGCGACCGGACGTTCGGACAGGTTGAGACCCGCCAGATCCGCGCGCGGGTTCATGCCGTCGGAGCCGACATAGGTCGACGGCACGAAGCCGGACCCGATCATAGTGTCGCGCAAGGTCGTTGCCAGTCGCTGCGACGGCTCGTGCTGCGCCGGGTTCAGTGGCGGCGACGAGTACGCGACGTGGAAGCCATGTGCGCCCGCGGCGACGCCATCGGCGTGGATCGAGACGACAGCCGCTGCGCCACTACGGTTTCCGATGGCGGCGCGTTCGTCCACGCACGGACCGACGCCCGCATCGTCGTCGCGAGTCAACACGACGCGAATTCCATGGGCAGCCAAGGCATCTCGGACACGGATTGCAACGTCCCAGGTGAATTCGTGCTCGGTGTAGCCGTCGGTGGCCGACGTGCCGGTGGTGTTGCACGCCTTGGTTTTTCCGCGACCGTCCGGCACCTGACGGTTGATCTCGCCGGGCTGTGCGGCATTGCCACCATTGTGTCCGGGGTCGATCACAACGACGCGGTCATCGGCGATGAAATGCGGCGGGGCTGTCGCCGGTTCGTCGCCGATCCGCGGCGCGGTGGTACGCGCCGGTGAACCCGATGCGTTGTGCGCGCATCCGCCGAGCAACATGCCCCATGCGCAGATCGCGGCGGTTGTCTTCCAGCTTCGCAATCGCATGACATCGACCCTGCCACAAGCTTGCGGCCGGTTCATCGACACGGTGATGGCTAACGGAAGGCCAGTGCGCCGAGCGTATCCGCGTGCCGGTACTGCAGATACTTCTTGACCGTGTCCGCGGCAACGGCAGCATTCGCGGTGGCCACCGTGACCACGACGAACTCCTTCTCGGTCCCGTCGCGCCATTTGCCGGTGACGAAATTGTCGATGTAGGTGCCCGGTCGCAGGTGCAGGTCCTCGTCGGTGAACTTGCCGAGCGCGGCGGTGGCCTGGCTCTCGCTCGACATGGCAATGACGAATTGGGTGATCTTCAGCCCGCCGCCCTCGGCTCGGTACACCATTTCGGCGGCGTACTTGCAGCCCAGTCCGCTGAGCTTGCCGTCCACCTCGAAATCGCGGCAGTTGGCGTGGTCGCGGCCCTCGACCCAGTCGGCGTGCAGTTCCACGCTGTCGAACTTGAAATTCCAGTCGCCGGCGAAGTCGTTGTAGGTGAGCTTGCCCGATGACGGCTGCCCCGGGCGCGGCGTTGTCGTGGTCGTTCGCGGGGTGCTCGTTCGCGGGGTGCTCGTCGCCGGAACGACGGTGGCGGTGGCGTCCGATGCCTGCGGTTGGTCGTTATCTCGCGCGGTGATCGCGACCAGGCCGACGCCTACCACGGCGAGTACCGCGACAAGCCCGAGCACCACCGCGACGATCACACCGGTCTTCGATTTCGGCGGCGGCGGGCCCGGCGGCGGCGCGCTGGGATACCCCATCGGGTAGCCCGTCTGCGCCCAGCCCTGCTGCGCCGGATAGTCCACCGGCTGTCCCCACGACGCCGGATCCTGCCGCGGCTGCTCCCCATAGCCATACGGATAATTCACTGCCTGCCCACCTCTCCCGCCGGGGCGGCGACCCCCGCCCTGCTTCGGCCGAACCAGTCAGGTACTGATCGCGAGCCGATCCCCCGGCGTTGCAGTTATGCCAGCCTAGCCGGTGAGCAATAGGCCCAGCGCAAGGCAGAACATCACGGCCGCGATCACCGAATCGAGCACGCGCCAGGCGATAGGGCGGGCGAACAGCGGGCCGAGTTTGCGGGCGCCGTAGCCGAGCGAGGCGAACCAGATGATGCTGGCGACCATCGCGCCGGCGCCGAGGAACCAGCGGTCCGGACTGGTGTAGGTATTGGCGAAGGAGCCGAGCAGCAGCACCGTGTCCAGGTAGACGTGCGGGTTGAGCCAGGTCAGGGCCAGGCTGGTGAGGACGGTCGCGCCGAGTGCGACGGTGGCGCCGGTGGACTCGGCGGTCAGGCTCGATGACGCGAAGGCGCGGCGGGCGGCGAGAATGCCGTAGCCGAGCAGAAATGCGGCTCCGGCGTAGCGGATCACCGTCAGCAGCACGGGTGCGGATTCGACCACGACGCCCAACCCGCCGACTCCCGCGGCGATCAGCACGATGTCCGACACGGTGCAGACCGCGACCACCGCGAGCACATGCTGACCGCGCAGACCTTGTCGCAGGACGAAAGCGTTCTGCGCGCCGATCGCCACGATCAAGGAGAGTCCGAAGCCGAGTCCCGAGATGGCCGCCAGGGCCGCCGATGATGCCGTCACATGCATCGACGCTAGATCCGCAGCTCTGACCAGACCAGCTAAAGATTCTGAAGTACCTTTACGATTTCTTAATGGACCTGCAGCTCGATCAGCTCCGCGCGCTCAACGCGGCGGTCACCGAGGGCACCTTCGATGCGGCCGCCCGCAGTCTGCGCGTGACGCCGTCGGCGATCAGTCAACGCATCAAGGCGCTCGAGGATGCGGCCGGTCGCATCCTGCTACAACGCACAAAACCGGTGCGGCCCACCGAATCCGGGCTCGCGGTGCTGCGTTTGGCGCGACAGATCGAGTTGCTCGCCGGGGATGCCGCACGCGAACTCGGTGATGTCGATCGGCCCCCGGGTCGGCCGATCCGGGTACCGATCGCGGTCAATGCCGACTCGCTGGAAACGTGGGTGATGCCCGCGTTGCGGCAGGCGCCCGCCGGTGTGTGTTTCGAGATACATCGCGAGGATGAGGAACATACGACTCGATTGCTGCGCGACGGGACGGTGATGGCGGCCATCACAGCCACCTCGTCGGCAGTGCAGGGGTGTCGGGTAAAGCGGCTGGGTGCCATGCGTTATCGGCCCATGGCGAATCCGCGGTTCGCGCGGACCTGGTTCGCGGATGGGCCGAGCGCCGAGGCGTATTCCATTGCACCCGTTGTACTTTTCGATCGCAAGGATGATCTGCAGGATCGGCATCTACGGCGGCGATGTGGGCAGCCGGTGGATCCGCCGCGGCATTATGTGCCGTCGTCGGCCGGATTCGCGGAGGCGATTCGGATCGGGCTGGGGTGGGGAATGCTGCCGGATCTGCAGACTCGGGGTGGTCGGGACCTCGTGCCCATCGATGGGGATTCGTATATCGATGTGCCGCTCTATTGGCAGCAGTGGAAGGTCGATTCGCCTGCGCTCAGTGGCGTCGCGGGTGCCATTGCGGCTGCCGCGGCTGAGGCGCTGTCAGATGGTCCACGTCGGTGACTTGGGGAATGTCACGGGAAGGGCGGCCAGTGCGCGGTGGAGGCCCCGCCCTATTCCTGGTCGGTGGACGGGATTTCGTCGCGCTGAGCGGTTGGGGCGTCGGGTGCGAGCCAGGGCATGCGGTCGAGCAGCCGGTCCCGCAGTTCCGTCAACCGAGTGATGCGCTCGTTCAACTCGGCAACCCGTGGCGGTCCGACGGCCGCGTATCCGGTGGCGCAGCGCGGTTCGAAGGGAAATACGGCGGGCAGACCGCCGGACCGCTGCCGAGTGAGAGCACCGCAGAGCGCGATGCGTCCGCCCACGTTCATCACCTCGATCGCCGCCCGCAACTGAGCACCACCCACATTGTCGAAATACACGTCGATGCCATCCGGCGCGACTGCTCGCAACTGCTCGGCCAGGGGCGCGTCGTGGTAATCGAAGGCCGCGTCGAAGCCGAGTTCGTCGATGACATGGCGTACCTTTCGCGCCGAGCCAGCGCTACCGACGACCCGACCCGCGCCGAGCAGCCGCGCGATCTGGCCGGCCATGCCACCGGTGGCGCCCGCCGCGCTGGAAATGAAAACGGTATCGCCGGCACGCAGACCCGCCACGGCCGTCAGGCCCGCGTAGGCGACCAGCCCGAATCCGAGATAGCTGGACGGCGATGGGTACGCACCCGGATCCACGACCCGTATCGCGCTCGCCTCGGCCATCGCGTACTCCCGCCAACCGAGCCGATGCAGCAC
Organism: Nocardia vinacea; assembly: GCF_035920345.1. Classification (NCBI taxonomy): domain Bacteria; kingdom Bacillati; phylum Actinomycetota; class Actinomycetes; order Mycobacteriales; family Nocardiaceae; genus Nocardia; species Nocardia vinacea. Next base: position 9,392,494 of record NZ_CP109149.1, on the reverse strand, counting down.
CAGCGCGCCCTCCGGAACATCCGGATCCGCGGAGGCGACGACCTCACCGATCGCGTCGCCGGACATTGTGGCGCCAACAGCGAACGACGGCATGGGAATTCCCGGATAGGCGCCGATCTGCATGAGCATCCCGGGATCGACCGACATGTACAGATTCCGTACCAGCACCTGCCCCGGCGCCGGATCGGACACCGGCTGCTCGACCAGTCGGAAGTCGGACAGTTCCGGAAATCCGTCCGGTCGCGCGGAAAGCTGGACAGCCCGTGCGGTTCGCGTCATAACAGTCATGGGAGCGACGCTACGGATTGACGTATACGTGAAGGTCAAGCCGCGCCCTTGGGTTGGCCTCGCCGGTTGCCGCCGATGTGGTCCCGGTCACAGATCGAGCCTGTGCGGCCACCCAATGCGCCGTGTCACCGTTCCAGGCGAAGCTGTCGGCTTGATTCGGGGGTCTGCAGGGCGGGGGTGGTTTCGCCTCGGCGGACGGTGATTACGCCTATGAGGATCAGGGCGCCGCCGAGGAGTTGGAGCGGGCGGGGAGATTCGCCGAGGAGGACCCAGGCGAAGGCCAGGGCGGCCAGGACTTCGAAGAGGGCTACGAAGGAGGCGAGGCGGGAGCCCAGGAGGCGGGTGGCGGCGATGCCGGAGACGTAGGCGAGGGCGGCGGTTATCGTGCCGAGCGCGAGGACGGGGAGCCACCAGGAGACGGTGAGGTGTTGGAAGACAACGGGATCGGTGGTGGCACGGAGCGGAACGATGCCGATCGCGCCCGCTGCGAGGAGGGCGAGTCCGCCGAGGAGGAGGCCTCCGGCGGCGAGTACGGTGCCCGGCAGAGTGCCGTCGCCGTGGGCGGAGAGCAGGAAGTAGGCGGCGGCTCCGATCATGGCGGCGAGGGCCCAGGCGATGCCGATGCCGCTGGCGGCCAGGCCGGAGCGCAGGTCGATGACCAGGACCAGGCCGGTCATTCCGAGTAGTGCGCCGAGAACCGTTGCCGCGCTGGGTCGTTGGCTATGACGCAGCCATAGCCAACCCACCACGGCGACCGGCGCGGTGTATTCGATGAGCAGTGCCACGCCGACCTGCATATGGGCGACGGCGTTGAAGTAGGCGAGTTGGGTGCCTGCCACGGCGAGCAGTCCGTACGCGGTGATCAACGATGCGTTGCGGCGCAACAGATCCCAGTCACCGCGCAATTGGACCAACGCAATCGGCACCAGAACCGCAGCGGCGACCAGCACACGGACCGCCACCACGGATGCGGAGCTCCAGCCCGCATTCATCAAGCCGCGAGCCAGTGATCCCGACAGCCCGAACGAGGACGCGGACACCACCGCGCAGAGCAGTCCGGTCCGCAGCCGCTGCGCAGTGTTGTCATGAGCCATCGCAACCATGACTAATGACGCTAAGGTCGGTCGGGTAATATGTCAACATGATCTTTGCTCATGACACCGAGGCGGCGCTGGTTGCTGCGGTGGAGCTGGTGAATTCGGCGGAGGAGCCGGATACGTTGACCGAGATCGGCCAGCTCGACGAGTTTTTCGTCAAGCACGTCTACACCGGCGTGCACTCCGGCGACGCCGCCGAGCTCGCGGCCGTGCGCGCCCTGCGCACGCCGCTACGCCGAATGCTGACCAGCGATCGCGAGACAACGGTACGGCTGATCAACGAGACGCTGTCGAAGCATCGAGCCCTGCCGCAATTGGTCAGGCACGGCGATGTCGACTACCACATCCATGCGGTGCCCGCGCAGGCTCCGCTCCCCGTTCGCATCGCCGTCGAGACCGCTATGGCAATGATCGATCTGGTCCGCTCCGACGAGCTGAGTCGGCTATCCCTCTGCGCCGACGAGGACTGCGAGGGCCTGGTTCTCGACCTGTCCCGCAATAGATCGCGCCGCTACTGCAGCACGGCCTGCGGAAATCGCAACGCTGTCGCCGCCTACCGCGCCAGGAAGAAGTGAATCCCGATCAGTGGAAGCGCAATCGCAGGCGGGCGAGTCCGGTACTACCTTGCTGGCACTGAATCCTCTCCCCGAGAAGGTGTGTCATGCGGTTTCTGGTGCTCATCGTCGGGACCATCTGCGCACTCGCGGGCTCGCCAACCGTGCATGCGGAACCAGCGACATCCGAATTGGCTCCCACGCAACAGGACTCGTTCTACCAAGCGCCCGCGTCGCTGTCGGCATTCACACCCGGCGCAATCGTGGCAGCCAGGCCGGTAGAACTCGCCATTCCCGACTTACCGGCAGACACGCGGGCATGGCAGATCTCCTTCCGCAGCAACGACTCTCACGACCAGCCGATTCTGGGGGTCACCACCCTTCTCGTTCCCACAACGCCATGGCCGGGTCCGGATCCGAGGCCTGCGGTCTCGGTCCAGTTCGCCGAGGACGCGGTATCCGAGCAATGCGCGCCCTCACGCACTATGCAGAGTGGCTCCGGCATCGGTTTGCAAGCCAACGAAACCTCGGTTCCCGTCGCGTTGTTGCGCCGGGGCTGGGCGGTCGTGGTACCGGACCACGAGGGACCGAGGTCGGCATTCTCGGCGGGCTACTCCGGCGGACACATCGTGCTCGACGGCATTCGGGCGGCCCGGCAATTCGAGCCCGGAGATCTCACCGCGGCAACCCCCTGGGGACTGACCGGCTATTCCGGTGGTGCGGCCATCTCTGGGTGGGCGGCCCAGTTGCAGCCGTCCTATGCACCCGAACTCCCCATCGTCGGGGCAGCCCTGGGCGGCATCCCGTCGGACCTGTTGCTGCTCAGCCGATTCAACGGTGAGGGTGCGGCCAGTCCACTGGTGATCGCAACGCTGGCGGGTATCGATGCCGAGTATCCCGAGGTCGGTATCGCGTCTTTGCTCAATCCCCAAGGCACGCAGGTGTTCTCCCGGATTCGGCAGATGTGCACCGAACAATCGTTGACCAGTCTCGCCTTCACCAGCCTACGTAGCCTGTCGGCCGTGCCGGACCTCCTCGGTGATCCACGCGTCGCTGATGTCCTGGCGCGCAATACGCTCGGCCGATTCGTGCCACGCGTCCCGATCTACAGCTTTCACGGCGTTCTCGACGAAATCGTGCCGGTGAGTCAAGCCGACGATATGACGCGTCAGTGGTGCGCAGGCGGGGCAAACGTACAGATCGTCCGCGATGGTTGGCTCGACCATGTGTTGGAAGGCCTTGTCCGCCAACAGGATGCGGCTGAGTATCTGGCGGATCGGTTCGCAGGTGTTCCGGCACCGAACGGATGCTGATCCGTTCGGACCAGAGCAGCCGCGCCGACGCACTCCTCTACTAGTGATCACCGTGCATCCTTGGCGGCATCGCCCGAGAGAGAACAACGCAACGATCACCCGTACAGCAGGGACTCCCGTGGAGGGCCGGGGGGTCGGGTGTACTACATACTGACCGCATGGGTGCTATCAGTTTGTTGCACATCTTGATTCTGCTTGTGATCGTGGCGGTGCCAGTGGTCATCGTGTTGATCGTGAAGTCCGGTTCGAGGGGTGGATCGCAGGCGTCTGCGATGGCTCCGGGGTGGTATCCGGACCATGCGAATCCGGCGCTGGTGCGGTGGTTCGACGGGTATCAGTGGACGAATTACACGCAGCCGCGGCAATGATGGGGGAAAAACTTCGGGGACCGTCACCACTCGGCGAAGGAACCGTCCTTTCGGTGCCAGATCGGATTTCGCCAGCGATGCCCGTGTTCGGCGGCGCGAGTCACCGCGGCTTCGTCGATCTGGATGCCGAGGCCGGGGGCCTGGAGCAGGTCGACATAGCCGTCGCGGTAAGCGAAGACCGTCGGGTCGGCTAGGTAGTCGAGCAAATCCGAGCCGGTGTTGTAGTGGATGCCGAGGCTCTGCTCCTGAATGAGCAGGTTGGGGGTGGCGAAGCCGACCTGGAGGCTGGCGGCGAGGGCGATGGGGCCGAGGGGGCAGTGTGGGGCCAGAGCGATATCGCGAGCCTCGGCGAGGGCGGCGATGCGGCGGACCTCGGAGATGCCACCCGCGTGCGAGAGATCGGGCTGGACGACGGCGATGCCCTGATCGAGCACCGCATTGAAATCCCAACGCGAATAGAGCCGTTCACCGGTGGCGATGGGGATGCTTGTCGCGCGGGTGATCTCGCCGATCTGGCTGCTGCACTCCGGAACGAGCGGTTCCTCGACGAAGAACGGCAGATACGGTTCGAGTAGCGGCAGCACCCGTCGCGCCATCGGAATGGACAGGCGGCCATGGAAATCGACGGCGATATCGAAATCGTCGCCGGTTGCCTCGCGCACCGCCGCGACGCGATCGACGATGCCTCGGGTCGCGCGCGGCGTATCGATCAGCTCCAATTCGGCGGAGCCGTTCATCTTGATCGCGGTGAAGCCCTGTTCTTTTCGTTCTACCGCCGCGCGCGCGACATCGTCGGGACGATCGCCACCGATCCAGCTGTATACCCGGACACGATCGCGCACCGCACCGCCGAGCAACTGCCAAACCGGTACGCCCAGCGCCTTTCCGGTGATATCCCACAGCGCCTGATCGATGCCCGCGACCGCACTCGACAGGATCGGTCCGCCCCGATAGAAACCGCCCTTGGTCAGCACCTGCCAGTGCGCTTCGATACTCATCGGGTCCTTGCCGACGAGGTAGTCGGCCAGTTCGTCGACCGCGGCCGCGACGGTGTGGGCGCGGCCCTCGAGTACCGGTTCACCCCAGCCGGTGATGCCCTCGTCGGTCTCGATCTTCAGGAAGCACCAGCGCGGCGCGACCAGGTAGGTGGTGAGTGCGGTGATCTTCACCGGGACTCCTTTCGCACGCTCCAGCCGCCGTCGACGACCAGGTTGGCACCGGTGATGAAGGACGCGTCGTCGGAGGCGAGGAAGGCGACCGCGGCGGCGACCTCCTCGGGCGCACCCATCCGGTCCAGGGCGGTGGCCTGGGCGGATAGCCGCCGACCTGCCTCGTCGACGTCGTCCCATACCGGGGTGAGAATCGGGCCCGGCAGTACGGCATTGACCCGCACGCGAGAGCGCCCGTACTCCACGGCTAGTTGCCGGACCAATGCGGTCAACCCGCCCTTGGCGGCGGCATAAACCGGATATCCGGATAGCCCGAATTGGGCGTGCACACTGGACACCGCGACCACATTGCCGCTGCGGTTGCGTAGATCGTCGATGAAGGTGTGCAGGCCGAGGAACAGCGGAGTCAGGTTGACCGCGAGGCCGTCATCCCATGCCTGCCTCGTCAATTCGTGTGCCGGGATGGTGGCCTGCCGGGATGCGTTGCTGCACAGGAAGTCCAGCGGTCCGAACAACTCGTTCACACTGTTCCGCAGCTCGATCCAGGAGTCCTCGGACGACACATCGCAGCGGACGAATTCGGCTCGATGACCGGCCGCACGAATCTTGGAGGCGACCTCGCGCCCACTCGCCTCGGCGATATCGGCGATGACGACCGCGGCGCCATCGGCGGCGAGCCGATGTGCGGTTGCCGCACCGATGCCGGATGCACCCCCGGTGACGACCGCGACCCGGTCTGCCAGACGACTCATGCTGTTCCCTTCATCGGTTGATGTCGGCGCCGGTGAGCAGGCCGAGTTCGTGCCGGAACGGCAGACCAGCCCAATCACCGGCGACGGATACGGCGAATGCGCCGCAGGTGGTGGCCAATTGCAGGCTGTGTCTCACGGACCCGTCGTCGAGCACACCGGCGAGGTAGCCCGCGACGAACGCATCACCCGCTCCGACCGGGTCTACGCTGCGGATACCCACTGCGGGCTGTCGGATCAGCTGACCGTTGTGCAGTGCGAGTGCGCCTTCGGATCCGAGTTTGATCACGACTTGCGAAGGTCCTAGTGCGGCCAGGGATTCCGCCATCGCGGCAGGGGTCGCAGCAGGTACCAGGATGGCGGCTTCATCCGCACCGGCGAAGACAATGTCGGCGCGCGACACCAGTTTCGAAAGCTCCACGGCCGCATCGGGTTCCGACCACAGTGCGCGGCGATAGTTGATATCGAGTGAGACGATCGCCCCGGCATCGATGGCGGCGTCGAGTGCGGTATGAACGGCGTCGCGGGCGGATGAACTCAGTGCCGGGGTGATGCCGGTGAGATGCAGCACCCGTGCGGCGGCGATCTGAGCGGTATCGATGTCGGCGGCCGACAGTCGAGATCCTGCGAAACCCTTACGGTAGTAGATAACTCGCATGTGGTCGGCAGTTCGTCGCTCGCGCACCATCAGCCCGCTCGGCAGTTCCGGATCGATTCGGCACCGCGAAATATCGACCCGTTCGGCGCGGAGCCGATCGAGCACCATCGTGCCGACGGCATCGGCACCGACGCTGCCCACCCACGCACTCTCGTGCCCCAGTCTGCGGACGCCGATGGCGACCGTCGCTTCCGCACCCGCGAAATCCATGCGCATTGCCGCACCGGGAGCCAGCGGACCGGGCTCGGTGGCGGCGACAACACCGAGCGCTTCGCCCAGGGTGACCAATCCACCGGTCATAGCAGCGACCTTCGCGCGCCGAGAGCCGCAACCCCAATCGGCCCGTGCGAAACAGCCCTCACAGCAGTGCCTTCCGCACCGCAGATACGCGTTCCCGCAGCGCGTCCAGATCACCGCCGATGCACGCATCACCGACAAGCGGCGAACCCATGCCGAGCGCCTTGGCACCCGCATCCAAATATGCTCTGGCATCTGCGAGCCCGATGCCGCCCGTCGGCACCAGTGGGATCTCGTTCAGCGGACCCTGAATCGCCTTCAGATAGCCGGGACCGCCGACCGAGGCCGGAAAGATCTTGACCATGGTCGCGCCCGCCTGCCACGCACTGTAGATCTCGGTGGGTGTGAACGCGCCGCAGATCACCGGGACACCCATGCGGAGGCCCTCCGTGATCACCTCGCGGCACACCGTCGGGGTGATCAGATATGCCGCACCGGCATCCACGGCTCGTGCGGCATCGACCGCGGTGAGCACCGTGCCCGCACCGACCGGGTGGACCGATCCGGCGCAGTCGCGCAATGCCTCCAGTGCACCCGGCGAGTTGAGGGTGAACTCCACCGCGGTGATACCCGACTCGTGCAGTACGGCGGCCACCTCGGCGAACCGAGCGGCCGTCGGGGCGCGCAGGATTGCGATTACCGGCGGATCCAGGATCAGGCCATGGTCAGTCATGGGTTGCTCACCAACCTCGCGTCGGAGTAGGTATTCGTCGGAAGACCGGTCACGCCCGGCCTACAGGTGAACAGCCGCCCGGCATCCGGATCGGCGGAACCTTCAGCGGCCGTGGTGATTACGAGGACATCCAGGTCCGGTCCAGCAAAGGCACAACTGGAGACCTGCGCAGGACCGACATCGATCACCGCATGCGGCCGACCCGAGGGATCGAATGCGCGAACCTGCCCGGCACCCCACACCGCGACCCAGACGAAACCCCGTGCGTCCACGGTCAATCCATCGGGCAGACCGTCCGGGAATTCCGCAAAGATGCGTCCGCCGCTGAAAGTGCCTATGGCCGAGTCATAATCGAAGGCGTCGACTCGGCGGGTCGGGCTGTCCGCGTAATACACGGTGGCACCGTCCGGGCTCCAGCCGAGTCCGTTGGAGATCGTCACCTGCCGCCGCACGATGCTCAGCTCGCCATCGGGATCGAGTCGATAAAGCGCTGCGGTGCCCTGGATTTCGTCTTCCGACATGGTCCCGGCGAACAGTCTCCCCCACGGGTCGGCCTTGGCATCGTTCATGCGCCGCCGAACCCCGTCATCGGGCAGCGACAGCGCCGCGACCTCGGTCATTGCGCCGTCAGCGATATGCAGGAAGGTGTCGACGGCAGTCGCGATCAGCCCGCCCGATGCGCACGGCACCACCGCGCTGACTCGCTTCCCCAGCGCCACGGTGGACCGCTGGACGAGGTCACCGTCGCGCAGCGTCGCGCGGTGGATACGGCCCGCCGGAATGTCCACCCACAGCACCTCATCGGTGCGGTCATCCCAGACCGGTCCCTCGCACAACCTGCCCGGCCTCGGCGAGCACCGGTCGGCTTTCAGTTCGATCATCATTCGCTCCTGACGGGTTCTAGGTCGGCAACCCGACCGCACGTTCCCCGCTGCGCCGCTGCTGAATAACAACCGCCGCCACCAGCAACGACCCTTGCGCAACGTTCTGCCAGAACGTATTCACACCAACAACGTTCAGCCCGTTGTCCAGCGCACCGAGCAGCACGACGGCCAGCAGTGTGCCGCCGATCGTGCCCTTACCACCCTTTAGCGCACACCCACCCAACGCCGCCGCGGTAATCGCCTTCAGCTCGAGCCCCTCACTGCCCGAGACCGGCTGCCCGGAGCCGGTCCGCGCGGTCAGGATGATCCCGGCGATCGCCGCTACCGCGCCCGCGAGCACAAACACCGCGATCAGGTATTTGTTGATATTGATGCCGGAAAGCCTTGCGGCCGTGTCGTTTCCGCCGATGGCGTAGATATTGCGGCCGATATCGGTGTACTTCAGCAGCACATGCATACCGATCGCGACCACCGCGAGAATGACCACCGGCACCGGCAGACCCAGGATCTTGCCGCGAGCGATGAAGATGAATACATCGTCGCCGAGCACGAAACCCTGTGCCTTACCGCCAGATATCAACTGCGCGAGGCCCTTGAATGCGGCCAGGGTGGCCAGTGTCGCGATCACCGGATTGACGCGTCCGTAGACGATGATCAACCCGTTGATCGCCCCGAGCACCAGCCCGACACCGATCGCGGCCAGAATGCCCAACCAGGCATTGTCAGAGGTCGCAGTAAATGCCATCGCGCTGATCACCGAGGCGACACCGGCCTGCGAGCCGACCGAAATATCCAGCGCACCACAGATGATCACGACCGTCTGGACCACGGCGAGCAGACCGAAAACCGTTACCGCTTCACCGATTCCGGCCAGATTCGCCGGATCCAGATAGCCGTCGTTGAGCCAGGCGAAGATCGCGACCACCACCGCGAGTGCGCCGATGAGGCTGAGATTGCCGGTGCCGATCGCTTGCACCAGCCGACGCGTGGCCGCGCCGGGAGCCGACACCGAGGGCGCGGTGGTCTCCACCGGTATCGAAAGTTGTTGGTCTGTCATGGGTTTCCTTGCGATGTATGCGACAGGTCGGCGGCCATGGCCAGCGCGAGAATCGCCTCCTCGCTGGCCTCTTCGCGGTCCAGTTCGCCGGTGACCCGGCCGTGCTGCATGACCACGATCCGGTCGGCCAGGCCGAGCACTTCGGGCAGCTCCGAGGAGATCACCAGCACCGCGACACCGGATTCGGCCAGTTCCTCGATGATGTGATAGATCTCGATTTTGGCGCCGACATCGACGCCACGGGTGGGCTCATCCAGGATGAGCACCTTGGGTTTCCGGGCGAGCCAGCGGGCCAGTACCACCTTCTGCTGATTGCCGCCGGAGAGCTTGCGCACCTCCTGCTCGATGGAAGGTGTTCGCACCCTGAGTGATTCGACGTACTGACGCGCGAGCCGCCGTTCCTCGCCGCCCCGGACGAACCGTAGCCGCCGTAAACGGTCGAGCATCGCGAGCGAAATATTGTCGCGCACACCGCGATGCAGCAGCAGGGCTTGCGCCTTGCGCTCCTCGGGCGCGTACCCCATTCCGGCCCGCACCGCGTCACGCGGTTGCCGCAGACGCAGTTTCTTACCGTCCACCCGCACCTCGCCGGAACGGATCGGCAGATCACCGGCCAGCGCACCGGCCAGTTCCGAGCGACCCGCGCCGACCAGACCGGCCAGCGCGACCACCTCACCGGCGCGCACCTGCAGACTCACGTCCGTAACGTCGTCGGTGGTCACCGCATCCGCGTCGAGCACCACCCGGCCCGGCGTATTGTGCTTGCGCGCGAACAACGTCGACAGATCCCGGCCGACCATCATCCGGACGATCTCGCGATCGGTGGCGGCGGCGATCGCGCGCTCACCGACGAGCGCGCCATCGCGCAGCACCGCGACCCGATCGGCCAGCCGGAAGATCTCCCGCATCCGATGCGATACATAGATCACCGCGAGGCCCTGCGCACGCAATCGACCGATGAGCGCGAACAGCGATTCGGTCTCATGGTCCGACAGCGATGACGTCGGCTCGTCGAAGGCGATCACCTTGGCATCGGTGGTCAACGCGCGCATGATCTCCACCAATTGCCGTTGCGCCGCCGTGAGTTTCGATCCGATGGTGTCCGGGTCGAGGTCACGGTCGAAGCCGAGTCGGGTGAGGTCGGCGCGCATCCGTTCGCGCAGGGCGGCCCGATCGAGCAGCCGGCCCGAGCGCCGCGGCAGCGATCCGAGATAGACGTTCTCGGCGACGGAAACATGCGGCACGATCTCCGGCTCCTGGCCGATCACCCGTATTCCGGCCGACCGCGCGTCGGCGGGGGTGGCCAGCTCGAGTCGCACACCATCCAACTCGAGCCGGCCACCATCCGGGCGGTGATCGCCACCGAGGATGCGGATCAGGGTGGATTTACCCGCCCCGTTCTCACCCATCAGGGCGGTCACCGCACCAGCGGGAAAATCCAGGCTCACTTCGCGCAGGGCCGGCACCCCGGCGAAGCTCTTGCTCAGCCCGGATACCCGCAGTCCGGTCAGCCGCATGTGACGCCCGCCTGCTGCCAGTTGGTCGAGTCGACCATCTTGGTCGGCGCATAGGCCTCGGGCGGCATCTGCTTGCCGTTCTTCAGGTAGTCGTAGATCGTCTGAACCGACAGTGCGCCAACGTCTTTGCCATTGATGAACAGTGCTGCCTTGAAGCCGGTCGGCTTGCCGCCGCGCCATTCTTTGCAGGCCAGGTAGGCGCCGAGGCCGACGCCGAGCACATTGTCGGCGGAGTATCCGGCGTTCTGGATCGCCGCGACGCCGCCGCTGACGTTCTCGTCGTTGCAGCCCATGACAATCCAGTTCTTCACCGACCGATTGCCCGACACCGTCGCCGAGATCTTGTTCTGCGCATCCGATGGAGTGTTGTCGGTGCCGACCTCGATCACCTTGACGTCCACACCGGCGGCCTCCTTGAAGGCCTTCTGATTGGCCTTGACCCGGTCGGTGCACACGGTCACGTCCTGTTTCCAGGCGTCGATGATCGCGGTCTCCTCCGGCTTCCACCCGGCCTTCTTGAAGTCCTGACCGGCGCGGGTGCCGACCTCGGTGCCCATCTGGGTGCCGCTGAAGCCGACCCGTGGCACGAGATTGTCTTTCGCGCAGGACGATGGATCCGGCCCGTTCGTGCAGACCTGGTCATCGGAGGTCAGCAATGCGACACCACCGGCCTTCGCGAGCTGGGCGACCTGCGGACCGACCGACGGATCGGGCACCACGACGATTACACCGCTTGCCTTCTGGTTCACCGCGTTCTGCACCTCGGTGACCGCTTTGTTCGCGTCATTGCCGAGATTCACCACCTTCAGATCGATGCCCAGTTCCTTGGCCTTGGCCTTGGCCCCCTCGGCCTCGCCGATGAAGTACTCCTGATCGCCCTGCTTCTGGGCGTAGACCAGGCTGATCGCGCCGGTGGTGTGCTGCGGTCCGGTCGCCTGGGAATCGTCCTTGCCCGATGAGCAGGCCGACACGGCCAGCGCGACCGATACCCCGCAGAAAACGGCTCTGGTCCAACGGCTTCGGCGGGTCCAGGACATGGGGTGCTCCTCTGATGCTGCGCCGGGCACTCGGCGTCTTGTAGTGACCTGGGTTACAGTAGGACTTCGGATAACCGTTGTAAATAGTGTTGTCAGAAGTGCTCGGGTAGCGTCTGCGAATATCAATCGGAAGGAGATGGCCCGACCGTGTACCAGCTGACCGCGCGCGATATCCGACGCCGGAATCGGTTCTATGTACTGCAGGCGGTCTATGCCGCCGAGGGCCACACCAGCCGTCAGGAGATCGCCCGCGCCACCGGGCTCTCGTTCGCGACGGTGGGCAATATGATCGCCGAACTACTCGATGTCGGGGTGCTCGCCGAACTCGGCTACGACGCGCCCGGCATCGGGCGGCCGCGTGCACAGCTGGCGATAAATCCGGCGCGCGGGATGCTCGTCGGAGTCGATATCGCCGAAACCAGCATCCACTTCGACCTTTTCGACCTGGCCATGACGGTGCTGCGGTCGGTCGAGATTCCGGTGGATCCCGCGGCCACCCGGCCCGAGGATGTCACCGAGCTGATCGTTCGCGGCATCGGCGAGCTGACCGCCGACGATGCGGAACGGGTACTCGGGGTCGGGTTGAGCGTGCCGGGATTGGTGGAACCCGAGGGCGGCGTTTCGGTGTTCTCGCCGTACTGGGACTGGCACGACGTGTCGTTGAAATCACTGCTGCAACCGCGGGTGCCGCACCCGCTGTATCTCGACAATCCGCTGAAAGCCAGTACCGCAGCGCATCTTTGGTTCGGCGCCGGGCGGGATGTGGACGATCTGATCGTCGTCACGCTACGTGCCGGAGTCGGCATCGGTGTCGTCATCGACGGCACGCTCTATCGCGGCGTGACCAATAGTGCGGGCGAATGGGGGCACACCAACCTCGTCATCGACGGACGCGAATGCCGCTGCGGACGTCACGGCTGCGTCGAGGCATACGTGAGCGCGCGCGGCATCGTGCAAACCCTGCGCGAAATCGCCCCGGCCAGTCCGCTACTCGCGGCCGACGATGCCGCCACCATTGCGGCCATAGGCGCCAGCGACGACCCCATCGCGAGCGACGTCATCGAAAAGACCGGCAATTACCTGGGTGTCGCCGTCGCGAACCTGGTGAACCTTTTCAACCCCCGCACCATGGTCTTCGGCGACCTCGTCGCGAACGTCCTCGGCGACCGCCTCCTCGACGCAACCCGCCGCGTAGCCGCCCACCACGCCATGTCCGACCCCTTCACCGCGGTAACCCTGCAACTCTGCACCCTCCCCCACAACCCCGTCAGCCTCGGCGCCGCCACCTTCGCCCTCGAAGGCTTCCTCGCCGACCGCGAAACCTTCGGTTCCATAGCCGCCCGCCGCGCCATCCGCTCCACGAGTACCTAGCCGACACCTCCGAGATGCACTACTGGACAAGTGATCACGTGGAACTGGTTGAGGCACTCTCTCGACCGATACCGCCACCAGTACCACGTGATCAGGCGACCAACAGGGGGAAGACCCCGCCCGGGGTGAGGAACCGGGCGGGGTCGGGTGTCCCCCAACGAACGCCGTTGGGATCTTCTTCGCTATCTACTTTGCCGGCGGGAACGGCGGCTGGTTGATAGTGGAGAAGTATTGGATGGCCGCGCCGATGGCGACCGGGGCTGTGATGAAGATCTGACCGGCCAGGGTGCCGAGGGCGCCGACCGCGACGATGCCACCGAGGCAGCCGATGGCGGCAGCCGGGATGAACGCGCCGAACAGGCCGATGATGGCGGCCGAGGCGACCGTGGCGCCGGCGATACCGCCGAGGACACAGCCGATGGCGCCGCCGCTGAGGCCGCCGACCAGGGTGCCGATGGTGGCGCCCATGGTGATGGTGCTGGTCATGCGGGACCAGGCGGCCTGCTCACGGTCGTACTCGTTCTTCCAAGGTGCCTTGTCCTCGAAGGGCAGCGCGACCGGCTTGTAGGTCGCGTGCCCCATGTCGAACTGCGGCGTCAGGGTGGCGGAGTGGTCGGCGATATCGGCGACGATCGGGAATTCGAAGTCGTCGACGCGGAACTTCAGCGGCATGCCGGTGAGTACGGTGCCGTTGCTCGCCTTGATCTTGAAGACACCGTCCTCGACAACCATGGCGCCCGCGTCGGTCTTGATGATGGTCTGGGTATCGGTGGCGGAGGCGGTGAATCCGACCGCTTCGTCACCGTCGGTCTGCGCACCGGCAGTACCGGCGGCGATCCCGACTGCGGCGACCAGTCCGGCGGCCACCGCAACGATTTTCCTCATCGTTACTACTTTCCTCTCGGATTTTCGGGGACGTCGGCGCGCGAGCGCGCCGCATGCCGGTCGCGGATCGCGCCGACAGGTTCAGAGGTCACAGCTCCGCCTCGCTGGCGCTCGGCTCCGCTGCAACCTGTCAGGTGCTGTGTTGATGGTTCCCTCGCTGCGCTCGGTCACAGGTCGAGGACGAGCACCCCCGACCCCGCCCGGGAGACGCACAGCATCATCGTGTCGCCGCGTGCCTGCTCTTCGGCAGTGAGCACTGAATCGCGGTGGTCGATATCGCCTGCGAGCACGGTGGTTTCGCAGCTGCCGCAGGTGCCCTCGCGGCAGGAGGTGATGATCTCGATCCCCGCGGCATCGAGGACGTCGACGATGGACTGAGTCGCGCCGACGCGGAAAGTTCTTCCACTGCCCGCTAATTGGACCTCGAAGCAGCCGCGCGCCACGGATACCACCGACCGCGGCACAAACCGTTCGACATGCACGTCCGAATTGCGCCGCTCCCCCTCGGTTTCCACGGCGACCAGCAGCGGTTCTGGTCCGCAGCAATAGATCGCGGCATCGGAGTGCTCGGCGAGGATGTCGGTGATCGGCAGCAGTCCGTGCTCGTCCTGTGGCAGCAGTCGTGCCTGCGGGTAGCGAACGATGTCCTCGGCGAAGGCCATATGCGCCAGGGTCCGTCCGCCGTAGTACAGCTCCCACTCAGCGCCACCGGCCTGCGCGGCGGCCACCATCGGCAGGATCGGAGTGATTCCGATACCACCCGCGATGAACACGTAACTTGCACGCTCGACGAGCTCGAAATTGTTGCGGGGAGCCGAAATACGCAGCTCCGAGTCCTCGAGCGCCGTCCGGTACAGATATTCGGACCCACCGCGCCCCTCCGGCTCGCGCAGCACCGCAATCCGCCAGTGCGGCCGATCCGCCGGATCACCGCAGAGCGAGTACTGCCGCACCCCCGCGGCGCCGACCGCCACGTCGATATGTGCGCCCGGCTCCCACGACGGCAGCTGCCCGCCCGCAACCGGGGTCAGCTCGAGCGAGAACACACCCTCGGCCTCGTCACGGCGGGCCGACACCCGTACCGGAATGTCCGTCATCTGGTCCCCTCGGCTATCTCGTCTTCGCGACTACCGTCGCCGAGAGACCGCCGATCCGCACCGGACGAATGCGCAGTCGATTCGCACAATCGACGTTGACTATCGACCCGACTCAGACGCCGCCCGCCCACCGAAACTGACGCCATGAACACTGTGGCGCATTTGGTGGACAAGACCACCCAGTTCATACGTGACCAGGTAATTCCGGTGGAACGCGAGGTCGTCGTCGACGGGCGCGTCATGGACGACGCGCTGCGGCTCGAATTACAGAAGAAGGCGAAGGAGGCGGGCGTATTCGGCCCGCTGTCCGCCCCGGAATATGGCGGACTCGGCCTGGACACCAGGGCCCAGGCGCGGGTGCTGGAAGCGGCCGGAGCCAGTCTGCTCGGCCCGATCGCGGTGAACGCCTGGGCGCCCGATGACGGGAATATCCACCTGCTCGCCCATGTGGCCGATGCCGAACAGCAGCAGCGCTATCTCGCGCCGCTGGCCGCCGGTGAGGTGCGCTCGGCCATTGCGATGACCGAACCAGCTCCGGGCGCGGGTTCCGATCCCGGCATGCTGCAGACCGTCGCCGAGGAGACCGACGACGGCTGGATCATCAACGGCGCCAAACATTTCACCACCGGCGCCCAGGGTGCCGCGTTCACCATCTGTGTCGCGCAAACCACTGACGGACCCACCATGTTCCTGGTGGACCAGGACAATCCGGGCCTGAAGGTGGGTCGTCGGATGCCGACGCTCGACCATTCCAGTGCGCCGGGCGGACACTGCGAGATCGCCTTCGTCGACTGTGCGGTACCGGATTCCGCCGTACTCGGCGCGGTCGGTCAGGGACTGGTACTGGCCCAGGTTCGGCTCGCGCCCTCGCGCCTGGTGTTCTGCATGAACTGGCTCGGGCTGGCCGTGCGCGCGCACCACCTCGCCATCGAACACATCAGCACCCGCAAGGCTTTCGGTGTGCCGATCGCCGATCATGGTCTGGCGCAGGGACTCGTCGCCGACAACGAGATCGATATCGCCGCGGCCCGCGGCGTGATCCGCACGGCGGCCGAGACCATCGACGAGCAGGGGCCGACATCCTCGCAGGCGCGCCACGATGCGTCGATCGCGAAAACCTTTGTCTCCGAAGCGGTCTGGCGGGTGCTCGACCGGGCGGTGCAGCTGCACGGCGGACTCGGAGTCTGCGAGGACTATCTGGTCGCCCGATTCCTGGTGGAGGCGAGGGCCTTCCGCATCTATGAGGGGCCATCCGAGGTGCTGCGCTGGTCCATCGCCCGTCGCGCACTGCGCAATCGCTGAAGGAGAGAAATGAATACAGTATCGCGAAGCGACTCCATGAGGCGTGACGGCCGGGTGACGGGTGGGCCAACGCGTGAAATCGTTGGCTTCGCGGCCGCATATCCCGAACTCGATTGCGATGCGGTCGATTACGAATATCTGCGCGCGGTATCGCAGGATATGGTGCCGTTCGGACGACACGTCGGCACTCTGATCACCGAGATCTCGCCGGAACAGGCGGTCGTGGAGATTCCCGCCGTGGACACCGTGCGCAACCACATGGGCACCGTGCACGCCGGTGCGCTGTTCACCGCCGCCGATATCGGTGGCGCGGCGGCCTTCGTCGGTGCGGCCGCCACCCGCTTGGACACCGTCGAGCGACTGGTGCTGCGCGCGGGCACGGCGTCCTATCGCAAACCGGCGGTCGGGCGGATCCGCGCCATCGCCACCGTCGATCAGCGTGAACTCGCCGAGGTGCTGGCCGCCACCGCCTCGAACCGGTTCGAATTGTCCGGCAAGGCGGTGCTGCTCGACGACGCCGATGTGGTCGTCGCGAAGTTCACCTTCGACTACGTCTGCGATATCGCGATCACGGAGGCTGACCAGTGACCAGCGCTGCACCCCAGAAGAGTTCGGAATTCCGCAGTTTGGAGTCGACCACCGTATCGACCGCCGATGGCGTCGAATTCACCGTTCGCTTCCTGCCCGCCAAGAAGTCCGGTGCGCCGGTGGTGCTGATCCTGCCCGCCATGGCGATGAAGGCGAAGAACTATCTGCCCCTCGCCAAAGAGCTGAACGCCCAGGGGCTTTCGGTCGCCACCTGCGATCTGCGCGCGCACGGTGAGGCGAAGCCGGAATTCGGGCTGCACAGCGATTTCGGCTATCGCGAGATGTTGGAAATCGATCTGCCGGCGATAGTTTCCGCGGTGCGTGCGCGTTTTCCGGAGGCACCGATCCACCTGTTCGGACACAGCCTCGGCGGCCAGCTCGCGCTGCTGTTCGCCGCCGCCGAACCCGACCAGGTCGCCGGTGTGACCGTCATCGGGACCGGCACCGTGTTCTGGTGGGCGTTCGGACCGCGCCGCTGGTACGAGGCACTGAGCCAGATCCAGTGGATCGGCTTGGTATCGCGCTGGAAGGGGCACTGGCCCGGCGGCGTGCTGATCCCCGCGCCGATGCCCGGCCGCGTAATGCGGGACTGGTCGATGCACTCGCTGACCAGCTACTACCGCCCGAAAGGCACAGCGCGGCAATACAACACGCTGCTGCGCCGGATGACACTGCCGGTGCTGGTCATCTCGCTGTCCGAGGATGTGCTCGGCCCGAAGTCCAATGTCGACTTCCTGGTCTCCCGGATGCCGAACGCCCGGGTCACCCAGTGGCATATCGACGAGAATGCGCCGGTCGACCACCGCGACCACTTCCAGTGGGTCAAGGATGCACCGGCGATCGCGGCCCGGGTGGCGACCTGGGTCGTCGCGGGCGAGCTGCCGGTCTAGGAGATCTGGTGGCACAACTGCGCATCGAGAAGATATCCAAGCACTTCGGCACGACCTATGCGGTGCGGGAGGTGAGCCTGGATATCGCCGACGGTGAGTTCATGGTGTTGCTCGGACCGAGCGGCTGCGGGAAATCCACCCTGCTGCGGATGATCGCGGGTCTGGAGGATCCGACCGACGGCCGAATCCTGTTGGACGACACCGATATCACCCATCGGGCACCGCAGCAGCGGGACCTGGCCATGGTGTTCCAGAGTTACGCGCTGTATCCGCATCTGACGGTGGCGAAGAATATCGGTTTCCCACTACGGGCGCGGCGCACACCACGTGCGAAGATCGCCGCGCGGGTTGCAGAGGTGGCGGCAGCGCTGGGGTTGGACGAGTTGTTGCGGCGCAAGCCCGCCGCGCTGTCCGGCGGGCAACGACAGCGAGTTGCCCTGGCCCGCGCCATGGTTCGCGATCCGGGTGCGTTCCTGATGGACGAACCGTTGTCCAATCTGGATGCAAAATTGCGCAGTGCTACTCGGGCCGAACTGATTTCGCTGCATCGCGGGTTGGGAGCGACGTTCCTCTACGTCACTCACGACCAGGTCGAAGCGATGACCATGGCGGACCGGATCGCACTGCTCAATGACGGTCAGGTGGAGCAGGTCGGTACCCCGACCGAACTCTACGACCGTCCGCGCTCGACCTTCGTCGCCGGTTTCCTCGGCGCCCCGCCGATGAATCTGTTTCCCGCGGTCGTCACCCAGCGCGACGGCCGCCTGTTCCTGGTGGCCGATGGCATAGACACCGAATTGGCCATAACCGCAGTGGATTTCGATGCCGACATCGCGGTCATCGCCGGAATCCGCCCCGAACAACTGCGCATCGACTCGGCCGACGCCGCTATCCGCGGCCACGTGACGATGGTCGAGAACCTGGGCAGTGAGGAACTGATCCACTTCAGCACCGGCGAGCAGGCGCTGTGCGCCCGTGCACCGCGCCCGGCCGGAGTGCGCGCCGACGAACCGATCGGGCTGCGCGTCGATCCCGCACACCTGCACCTGTTCGACCCCGAATCCGGACTGCGCCTGACTTGGCAAGAGCCGCACCAGGATTCGGTCAACGATAGCGCCGTCGTCGCCGTCGCCTGATTCGTAGCAACCACCCCTTCATCGATGAGGAGAACCACCGTGAAACGCACCGTGCCCGCACTGGGCCTGGTGTTCGCAACCACCGTCGCGCTCAGCGCCTGCGGCGGCCTCGGGAGCACCACCACCGACTCGAATGCCGACACCGCCCAGATCCCGGAACTGAAGCCGGATCAGCAGGTGTCCATCGTGTTCGAGTCCTACAACTACGGACTCGCCGGCGCGTGGACCGACACCTTCAATGCGCTGATCGCCGATTTCGGCAAGAAGTACCCGAATATCAAGGTGACCGCGCAGAAGCCGCAGGGCAATAGCCCGAACCCGGCCACCGACACCATCTCCAGCATTCAGAACCAGATGGTCGCGGGCACCCCGCCGGATGTCGCGCAGCTCGGCTTCAGCGATCTGGACTACACCATCCACCAGCTCGGCGCCAAGCCGCTGGACACGCTGGTTTCCAAGCAGGAAGTGCAGCACAACTTCGACGGGGCCAAATACCCGTTCGCCCCGAAGGCGCGCACGCTCGCGGATTGGGACGGCCACACCTACGGTGTTCCGTTCGTATTCTCCACGCCCGTCCTGTATTTCAATGCCTCACTGTTCAACGAGGCCGGACTCGATCCGGCCAAGCCGCCGGCCACCTGGCAGCAGGTCTCCGATGCGGCCGCCGCAATCACCGGGAAGACCGGCAAGGGCGGTGTGTACATCGATTGCCTGACCAAGACCGCCAAGGACTGGTGCTTCCAGTCGATGGTGCGCTCCAATGGCGGCCGGGTCATCTCCGAGGACCGCAAGTCGCTGTCGTTCGCGGACGCGCCCGCGGTCGAGGTCACCCAGATGAGCAAGCAACTGGTCGATTCGGGCAGCATGCCGAAGCTGAACCAGAAGCAGGGTTATGAAGCGTTCGCGCGCGGTGAAATCGGCATGATCCTGGAGACCAGCGCCATCCAGGGCACCTTCGTCACCGGCGCCAAGGACAAGTGGGATCTGCGCGCGGCACCCATGCCGAGCTTCGCCGGTAAGCCGACCGTGCCGACGAATTCCGGTGCGTCGCTGCACATTCTGTCCAATGACCCGGCCAAGCAGCGGGCGTCGTGGGAGCTCATCAAATTTCTCACCAGTGAGGAGGCGTACACGAAGATCTCGCAGGGCATCGGATATCTGCCGCTGCGTACCGGTTTGATGGACGATCCGAATGGGCTGAAGACCTGGTCGGAGCAGAATCCCTTGCTGAAGCCGAATGTCGCGCAGCTGGCGAATATGGAGCCGTGGATCTCCATGCCGGGCACCAACTATCTGCAGATCCGTGACGGCATGATGGACGCGGTCGAGTCGATCGTGTTCCAGGGCAAGGATCCCCAGTCCACGTTGACCACCGCCCGGGAACAGGGCGCCAAACTCCTGCCCGCGTCATGAGCACGGTGACCGTCGTTCAGCTGACCGATACCCACATCCGGGCCACCGGGGAACGGGTACACGGCATGATCGACACCTACGCCAACCTCACCCAGGTGCTGCAGCAGCTGCGGGCCTCGCAGCAGCGCATCGACGCGCTGGTGCTATCCGGGGATCTGACCGATGACGGGTCACCGGAGGCATATCGGCGGCTGCGTGATGCGGTGGAGCCGGTGGCCGCCGAACTCGGTGCGCGGACGGTGTACACGATGGGCAATCACGACGAGCGCACGGCATTCGGCATCGAGTTGCTCGGTCTGGATTCGGTCGACCCGGACGTCACCCACGACCAGGTGTTCGACATCGCCGGACTGCGGATCATCGCACTGGACAGCAGCACACCGCGCAGGCACGACGGGCGGCTCGAACCCGAACAGCTGGACTGGCTGACCGATCAACTGCGCGAACCCGCACCGCACGGCACACTGCTGGTGCTGCACCATCCGCCGATTCCGTCACCGGTCGCCGCTACCGAATATCTGCGGCTCGAGCAGCCGGAGCTACTCGGCGAGGTGCTGGACGGATCGGATGTGCGACTGATCATCTGCGGGCACAACCACCTGACGGGCGCGGCCGCGCTCGGCGGCATTCCGGTGTGGATAGGGCCCGCGCTGGCGTACCGAATCGATACGATCGCACCGCTCGGACGGCACCGGGGTCTGACCGGATTCGGTTACAGCCGGATCGATCTGCTCGGTACGACACTGGTGGCCACCGCGATCGAGGCGACACCCGCCGAAACCGTCTACGACCGGGCCGAATCCGATGTGCTCGAGCAGTTGGCCGCACTGGCCGCCGAGGCCAGGTAGATGTTCGTAGTCGAAATACCCACTGCGGCACCGGACATCGTGCCGGTGCCGCAGACCCGCCGCCTCGCCCGGATCCGCCGGGCGGGGCGGTTCGTGGTGCCCTACCTGTATCTCGCACCCGCGCTGTTCCTGCTGGTGGTGTGGATTTATCGGCCGCTGGTGCAGGCGTTCGAGTTGTCCACCTACTCGTGGAATCTCCTGCCGACCTCGCCGATGAAGCCGGTTGGCACCGGCAATTACGAACGGCTGGTGGAACTTCCGGCGTTCTGGGATTCGGTCGGGCGGACGGGGGCACTGATCCTAGGCATGCTTCCGTTCACCGTTGTGCTGCCGGTGTTGATTGCGTTGGCCAGCAGGCAGGTGCGGGGCCGGACTATCTATCACGCCTTCATATTCGTGCCCTTCCTGGTGGCTCCTGTTGCGGCAGCCGCAGTTTGGCGGTGGCTGTTGCATCCCGGCAGTGGCTTCGTCGACCAGGCGCTCGGCTCGGATCGCAACTGGGTATACGACGCGGGTACCGCGCACGCCGTCATCATCGGGATCACCGGCTGGCAGCTGCTCGGTTTCGCGGTGCTGGTGGTGTGGGCCGGATTGGCCGGTATCAGCGGCGATTACGACGAGGCCGCACAGGTGGACGGCGCCAGTCCGGGACAGATCCAGCGCTGGATCACCCTGCCGCTGCTCTCCCCCACGCTGCTATTCCTGGTGCTGACCACCGTGCTGCTCAGTCCCACACTGACCTTTCCGCTCATCGACTCGATGACACAGGGCGGGCCCGCGCAGGCCACCACAAATATCTATTACCTGCTGTGGGACTATGCCTTCCACAGCTTCGATGCCGGACTCAGCGCCGCGGCCGGCGTGCTGCTGTTCGCCGGATTCGGTGTGATCGCCGGGATTCTGGTGTGGATCTCGGAAAGGGTTGCCTTCCATGATGATTGACCGTCTGCGAACCGCGAGCAGCCATCTGCTGCTCGCGGTCACCGCCGTCGTGTGCGTATTCCCGATCTATTGGCTGTTCGCCACCTCGCTGCGGCGCCCCGAGGATGTCACCTCACTCTCGCCCGTCCCGTGGCCGATCTCCTTCGCCAACTACACCGATGCCGCCGAAAAGGTCGATGTAGTCGGCTTGATCGGCAATACCTTCTTCGTGGCGGCACTGTCCGCGGCCGGACAGCTGCTGGTGGCGCTGCTCGCCTCCTACGCGTTCGCGATGTACACCTTCCCGTTCCAGCGGATCCTGTACCTCGCGTTCGTCGGCACCTGGCTGGTTCCCTTCCAGGTGACGATGCTGCCGAACTACGTGCTACTCACCCGGCTCGGACTGATCAACTCCCTGATCGGCGTGGTCCTGCCGACCCTGTGCTCGGCACTCGCGGTACTGCTACTGCGCCAGCACATGGCCGGCTTTCCGAAGGAACTCGTCGCCGCCGCCAAAATCGACGGCCGCTCCTCCTGGTCCATCCTCTGGACCGTCGTCGTCCCCAACCTCCGCCCGGCACTCGCCGCGCTGGCTATTCTGCTGTTCATCAACGCCTGGAACGAATACTTCTGGCCCGCAGTCGTTCTCCGCCAATCCAATAGCGTGCTCCAGCTGGGTCTACGCAGTTTTATGGGCACCGAAGGTGATCAGTGGGGGCCGATGATGGCGCTGGCAAGTCTGGCCTGCCTGCCGGTGTTGGTGATGTACCTGCTGCTACAGCGGCATATTGTGAACGCGTTCGTGCGGTCGGGGTTGAAATAACAGGGCGTTGACTGCTGGTTCACTGCAGGCGGCCGATCGGTCCATGTACAGGGGTCGTGGAGGGCCGAGAAGCTGTAGGTGCGTGTTCCGGCCCTCCGCGACAACCGGTTAGTGCGGCGGCTGCACAAACTGAATGATCTGCAGATAGTTGATCGATGACGAGCATGAACTCAGTCGACGAGTGCGCCGCCGGACAGATTGGCGATTGCTCCCGTCATGGATCCAGCTCGATCCGAAGCCAGGAACGCGGCCGTCTCCGCTATTTCAGACAACGTAGGAAGCCTTTTCAGCAGCGTCCCCTGCGCCATCGCCCCGCCTTCGAGCAATTCCTGGACCGACTGCCCGGCCGCTGCCGCGATTTGCTCGAAGAGGTCCTTGGTATAGGAACCCGCTGCCGGCGCATCGACGACAGCGTGTGGACGGATGCCGATGACCCGGGTGTTGCTGGGCGCCAGCTCCGCGGCCAGGTTCCGCGAGAAGGCCTCCTTGCCTGCCGCGCTCACGCTGTGCCCCAATATGCCGGCTACAGCCAGTTTGGAACCCGGCTCGGACAAAGTCAGGATGACGCCAGGACGCTCTCGACCCATGTGCCGTGCCACAGCCTTGCTCGTGATGAACAGCGTCCGCAGAAAGCCGTCAATCGGCCGCATGAACTCCTCCAGCGAGAGGTCCGCCAGCAAAGTCCCCTGGTCGTGCATGACGCTCACGGCGTTGAGGGCGATGTCGATGCTGCCGGCCGTCGCCGCGACCGCATCGGCGTGCTTTTCGACCGCCTGTTGATCGAGAACGTCAACTTGTGCGGTCTCGACTGTTCCGCCCGTGGCGGCGATATCACGCGCCACGGCGTCGAGCTTCGCCTGCGTCCGCCCGGCGATGAAGACCCTCGCGCCTTCCCGGGCGAATACCCGTGCGATAGCGCCGCCGATAGCACCCCCGCCGCCATAGATCACAGCGCTCTTATCCTCGAGCAGCAATCCACTCATATCCGATCAGACTCCGTTTCATCAAGTGCGACGTCGACAGGGGCGCCGACGTCGGTCGAGGAGGTCACCAGAGATTTCTTCCAGCAGTCGTGGTGGCTGACGCCGGACTCCACTCCAGACCTCCAATAAGCAACCATTGGTTGCGTATCACTCTTTCACGAGTATCAGAAACGCGCAACCTTTTGTTGCGCAATAGTTCCGGCTCTGACAAGGTCCACCGCACGATCGAACACTTGCAGACAGTGGCGTCGGCGCCGGACGGCATACGCTGCTCGAATGAGGGAGATCGGTTCCAGGGCACGAATTTTGCCTGCACCGCCCCGCACCGTCTGGAAATCGCTGACCGAGCCCCAGCGCCCAGGCGCTCGGCCTTGGCTCGACCTGCTGCCGGACGAGGTAGAACCGACAGTCTTGAACGCCGACGAGCCCGCCATGGTGGTGTGGTCGTCGTTGTGGCCCAGCAGGCCCGGCGATCAGGTGCGCTTAGACCTTACGGCTGTCGACGGTGGGTGCACATCGCTGCGGTTCACGCTGCTGGCATACGGACCGCCGCCCGACCAGAGCAAGATCGGACACCTCCGCCACCGCCTCAATCAACTCCTCTTCGCCGATCTCCGGTACTCCTACGGGCAGTGATCGACGACATCAACACATGTAGCCGAGCCCGCTGGCAGAAGTGCTCGACAAGCCGCAATTTGGTTGGCCGCCAACATCTCTGCACGGTGGGTCATTGCCGAAAGGCGCATGCTGTGCCTATCACCGCCCTGACAGGCCGCATCCCTACGGATCGGTGCGCGTGAGCTCGAAGGAATGACGCGATCGGTCTTGGCCTCGAGGCGCGGGCGTTCGTTCCGGGCGAGTGGCTCGGCCGCGCGTTCCATGACTGGTGATCCTCGCATTCAGGCCTGGGCCGCCGGCCGCTTCGGCAGAAGGAAGACGACAATGCCCGCTATGACAGCGATTACGAACGTGCCGAAGGACGCGAAGGCAAAGGCGTGGCCGGCGGCGGCAACCCTGCCGACTTCCGCGGGATGGAAGGAGCTGAAGTAGACCGCTCCGATAGCGGCAACGCCTAGCGCTCCGCCACACTGCTGGGCCGTGGACAACGCCCCTGACGCGACACCGACCGACTCAGGCTCGACGCGGCTCAGCACCGTGTTGAGCGCCGGCGTGATAACCAGTCCGCCACCGACGCTCTGCACAATGAGGGTGGGGATCAAGAGCAGCGGAGTGATCCGCGGGCCCGACACCAGCAATAGGCCGGTCGCCAGGTAACCGCTCGCCAGGATGATCGCCCCGACCTCGAGGACACGTCGTCCATATTTCGGGATGATCCGGCTCGCGACCATGCTGAACACGAAGAATGCGGTTGCTGCCGGCGTGTAGACCAGGCCCGCGCCGAGCGCCGACATATCGAGGCCTTGCTGCAACGTTACCGACAAGGCCAGGTAATACGAGTAGATCAGCGCGTACAGGGCGAGGACGAGAATGAGCCCGAGCGAGAACGAGCGCTGTCCGAACAGCGTCAGCGGTACCAGCGGATCCTCACCCCCCCGTTCCAGGCCCCGCTCGATCGCGACGAACAAGCCGAACGCGACCGCGCTGCCCACGAAGCAAGCCCACACCCACCATGGCCAGCCTGTCTGCTGCCCCTGGATCAGCGGCAGCACCAGGAGGAAGAGTGCCGCGCTGAGCGTCAGGACGCCGGGCATGTCCAGCTTGCGGGTGGCGGCCGAGCCTGTCTGCGGCACGGATCGCACGGCGAGCAGGAACATGACAATTCCGATCGGCACGTTCACCCAGAACACCAGGCGCCAGCCGGAATCGAACAGATCGGCGCCGATCAGCAGTCCGCCGATGACCTGTCCGCCGATGGTGGCCATACCGAGGACGATGCCGACTACGCCGTATACGCTGTGCCGCCTCGCCTCCGGCACCAGCACCGTGACGTACGCGAACACCTGAGGAACCATTAGGGCGGCTCCGAGGCCCTGGATGACACGCGCGGCGATAAGGCTGCCTGCGTTCGGTGATAGTGCGCAAGCGACTGAAGACAGCGTGAACAGGGCAACCCCGAGCAGGAAAATCCGCTTGCGGCCGTGCAGGTCGGCCAGGCGAGTAGCGGTAATGATGAAGACCGCGTAACTGAGCTGATAACCCGCCAGAACCCACTGGACATCGCCGGCGGAGGCATGCAAGTCCGCCACGATCGAGGGGTCGGCGACCACGACGATGAACGAGTCGAGGACCGCCATGAACAGCGCGGTCAAGACAACCGACATCGTCATCCACGGAATGGCGTCAGCCTTCGCGGCCACCACCGGCTGGCCAACTGATTGCTGACTACTTGCCACGGTAAGAGACCTCTTTATTCGTGCGCCCAAGGGAATTGGCCAGCTTCTTGACCACCTCGGCCGCCATGACAGCCTGGCCCGAGGTAGAGAAGTGGATACGATCCGCACTGAGCAGGTTGTCGCGGTCGTTGACCGGGTGATCCCACATGTCCACCACGATGGCGTCGTATTCGGAAGCCAGCCCGCGCACGATCTCGTTGACCGCGGCAATCCGCTCCGCCCAGTCGGGGAAGACCGGGACGACATACGCCCTGCCGAGCGTGAAAGTGGTCAGCAAGGCGCCGGTCCCCTTCGCCAGGTCGTACATCTGCCGAAGCGTTCGCTCTATCGCACCGAAGTCCGGCCTGCGCCGCGCTATGTCGTTGGCCCCGCATGGCACATGGAGCAGGTCAGGAGAGAACTCGAGCATGCGAGGCGCCTGGTTCTCGAGCGTCTGGGCTGTTGTTGCCCCGATCTCGGAGACATTGAGGTATTCCAGATCCGGCCGGACCGACCGCAAGACTCCAGCAACCCGGTCTGACCAGCCCTGATCCTGGTAGCCCGGGGTGAGATCGCCGGTTCCCGCCGAAAGGCTGTCGCCGACAACGGCATACCTGCCCCACGGGGCCTCAGTCAGTAATGCCGCGGCATCCGCCTGGTCTAGACAGAACGGGTCGGTCGCCTCGGTGAAGGTTTGTTGCTCCATACGGGAGAGCATACGGTCGGTCGTATGTTTTTCTCAAGGCCATCACCGTCTACCGACCGGGCCCGGTCCAAACCTGGTTATCGGCGCTCCATCGGTCGCGGCACGAAGCGGGTGCATTTTGTCCACCTACTCGTGGAATCTCCTGCCGACCTCGCCGATGAAGCCGGTTGGCACCAGCAATTACGAACGGCTGGTGGAACTTCCGGCGTTCTGGGATTCGGTCGGGCGGACGGGGGCACTGATTCTAGGCATGCTTCCGTTCACCGTTGTGCTGCCGGTGTTGATTGCGTTGGCCACCGCGCACGCCGTCATCATCGGGATCACCGGCTGGCAGCTACTCGGTTTCGCGGTGCTGGTGGTGTGGGCCGGATTGGCCGGTATCAGCGGCGATTACGACGAGGCCGCACAGGTGGACGGCGCCAGTCCGGGACAGATCCGGCAACGCCTGGAACGAATACTTCTGGCCCGCAGTCGTTCTCCGCCAATCCAACAGCGTCCTACAACTCGGCCTACGCAGCTTCATCAGCACCGAAGTCGATCCGCGGCCACACGGGAGCTCAGCCGATCTCACGCCGGTGCAGATCTCGTCTACGTACAGCCGGCAGGAAGTAGTCCTCGACCCTGTCGGGTCCTGGGGCATCAGAATTGGCGACGAGTGCGATCGGAAAGGCCAGTGCCAGGTAGAGATCGACCAGCCACACGCCCAAGAGCTTTCCGAAAGCGGGATATTCGCCGTTATCGGGCCGAATAACGCGCAAGCCGAACAGTGCCTTGCCCACCGTCGTGTGGAAGACCGCCTGAACAACAACACGGTCGAACACGGAGCCCGCCATCCAGAAACCAAGAGCGATGAACGGGCTGACGCCGACATGCTTCCAGTCGAACTGCGTAGCGGCCTGGGCGGAGAATTCGGGACTGACAGCGACCGCCCCGCCCAACCCGACGCCAAGGTGCAGGGTCCAGTCGAAGGCGAACGCCAACGCTCGGCGGAGCATGCGGGGTGACGGGTACCTGACATCCCCTTTCGAGCCATGGCGCGCCGACTCGACCGCATGTTCGCCGGTGGGCTTCATCAGCAGCCGACCACCGCGTGCCCGGGTCAACTCGTACCCTGCGGCAGGCGGCTCCGGTTCGTTCCGGCCGATCGCGCCCACCGGGTCAGCCGGCCGGTAAGTGAGACGTGGGGGCTGGCGCCCTTTGGAGAAGTAGGCATATCGAATGTCTGCGCCACCGGGCCTGGAGATCACTCCGTACTTCGACGGATCGCCGGCGAACCACACCTCTGTTGTCTTGTGGTTCACCAGCTTTCCGATGTCGTGTGGCCAGGTGCTGAGGATCAGCGCTGACACCGGTCGACGGTTCTGATCGAGCAGTTCGACCCATTCATAGCGACCGGTGGATATGTAGTTCATCGGCCACGCAACCCACGGATAGCGTTTGAGCGCTCTGCGCCTTCTGCGGTTTATCCAGAGTAAAGATACGCCGAAGATCAGCCCCACAGTCATACCGACCGCGGCAACATTCCTGCCGACACCGACAACCGCCGATCGGCTCTCGGACTCGATTCGGTCGCCAACGTCGATCAGCACCATAGTCAAGACCAGGAACGCCAACCCGATCAGAAGCAGCGACCACCGAACGACCATCCCCTTCCGTGTCGCTGCTTTGGTCTCCGGGCAAGAAATCGCCGGAGGTGAGTCCCTTACGCTGGTCTGATTCACATCGAAACCCTCACAGATCCAACGAGGATGGGCCTGTCGACTGTCTCGGGGTGACCGCGAATTCTATCGATGCGGCCATCGCGGCAACCGGCAGGAGATACTCTTCCCCGTACTCTACGAATGGCGTAGACAACTCGATGACGGCGATCGCAGATCCGTCCGGTGCGGAAACAACGGCCTCGATTTGATAGATCGACTGCTCGGTTTCGGAGGTGTCGTATACGGGCAGGTCGGGGGTTGGAACAGTTCTCACCCGGTCGAGTAACAGCATCAGTTGCCCTGCTACCTCGACGAATTCGGCATTATTGAATCGTTCACCGGCATCTCGCCTCGCAGTGAGCACGTCGCCCAGCGTCAGCCGTGGGTTTCTTTGGTCACCATACTCGGTCGCCGTTATGGTCAGCGTCGACGAGATCTCCTGGCCGTCTGCTGATACGTGCCTCCCGAGGCCGCAATACATGGTGTTGAGCTGTGCAAGGCGAGTAAGCAACACCCTCAGTGTTCGAAGGACCGCGGGAGCACTGGAGCTCACTGTGCCGGGGCCGAGCGAAGCGAACAGCGATTCGGCTTGTGCGATGGAATCGTCAATGGTGTCGAGCGGTAGCGCCATATACCCCGATGGGATCTCGACTGTGATCGATACATTTGCGGATGTGTCGGTTGTCGGCATGTCAGTCGTCACCTCCACTGAATGGGTCCAGAATCTTGGAAACCGCTTTGCCCGAACGGGCGAACAGGTCCACCGCTTCGACTCCGGCGACGGACGCATGCGGCCCGGCTACGCCGGTGAGCTGCAGTACTTTGGTGGCTGCACCATCGAGCTTCAAGACTTCCGCGACTTTCGACCCCCCGAGCGCACCGACGATCTTCGACGACAGCAAGGGCTCATGTGTCACCGCGTTATACGCGGCCGCACCGAACCGTTCACCGACACCGACTCCCTGTAGGGCGTGCGTTCCCGCCGCAACAGCCTCCCCGCCCTTGAACAGGCTCCAGCCGACCTTTGCCGAAGCAATACCAGCGCCGCCGACCGGTGCAATCCCCAAGGAGTCGAGTCCGACTTTGCCCCATGTACTCAAATCGCCGTTCGCGAGGCCTTGTCGTATTTCTGGATCAGACAGATCCAGTGCTATCAAGCCGCCGGTGGCAGCGGCTGCGACCGCGAAACCGATGGCGTCGATAGGTGGGGGTGTGCAGACGGCGACAACACTGCCGACCGCTGCGATGATCGACAGCACTTGATGGATCCCCTCACGGTGCTCATCGATCCATTCACCCAAGGATTTGACGGCGTCGGTGATCCTGTCCCAAATGCTCTTGTCCGGTGGGCTGGGAGCGAAATCCTTTGCGGCGGCGTCCAACTCCCGGGCGATACGACGGGCAAGCGTGTCGTGCGCTGTTTCCAGGTCGCGTGCGCGTTTGATGATCGCATCGATCTTCGATTGCCAATCGTCTACTGCCGCACTCGCAGTCCGCACCTGGGCCACTGCGGCATCGATGCGTGTCTGCGCGGCCCGCAGACTTTCCGCGTCCGTGTAGGTGTGGTTCGCCAGTGACAAGTCCGGATTGGACTGAGCACTGCTCAATGTCGCGACAGCCTGCGTGTGCTGCGCCTTGGCCGCCGCGGCCTCGGTGTCCAATCCCTTGGCGGTTTCCTGCAAGGTGACGAGGTTCGTGTGCCACTCTTGGAT
This sequence comes from Nocardia vinacea, assembly GCF_035920345.1. Taxonomy (NCBI): domain Bacteria; kingdom Bacillati; phylum Actinomycetota; class Actinomycetes; order Mycobacteriales; family Nocardiaceae; genus Nocardia; species Nocardia vinacea. The sequence goes on along the minus strand of NZ_CP109149.1, from coordinate 9,362,125 downwards.
CAGTGCCACCGCTTTTTCGAGTGAACTCTGCGCATAGTTGAGGTCCTGTGCCAGCGTTGCATCGAAGCTGGCGCGAAACGCATTGCCGGCGGCGCCCTTCCATACATCGTCGTTGTTGTTGCGCAAACGACTCAACAATCCGTTCGTTTCTTTGACGGCTTCGTATGCGCTGTTGATCTGTCCTTGCATGCCGGCCACGTCGTTCACCGAGCCAGGAACAGGGTTGAATCCCAGGTTGGGGTAGGGGTTGTCGCTCATGCCTTATCCCTGCGCGTTCGGCGTGTCGGTACCGTTGACGCTCGCTTTGGCCTGTTCGAGCGCCTTCGCGAAGGCGCTGTCGGTTGTCTGGTAAGCCTCGAGGCACTTCGAAATGCCCTCCGCGGTCGTCTTGGCCGACTCACCGATGCGTTCGATGCCGAATTTCCATCGAGTCTGAAAGCTGTCAGCGGCGGCGTTGAGCTCTTTGGTACCGATGTCGGGATGGCTGTCTTTCGACATCGCTTTCATAGCATCGGTGAGCACCTGTTCAGCACTCTTCAGAGACTGGACTGCCTTACCGAGCACCTCTATGTCCGTACTCAGAACACTGGCCATGTCCACGCTCCTTCATACCGATATGGCTCGAGCCGGTCCCGGGATGGGAGCGGCGGAAGACCACATGCCTCAGTAGTTGGACGCAACCACATGGAAGTCGGTTCCATCGAGTACGTGAACACCCCCATCCCCCTGCGAAATACGCCGAATCTGTACAGCGGATCGTTGCGCGAGATCGTCAAGACACCGTAGACCACACCCAGCGGGTGATGAGAACGCGGGCTCAGCAACGGCTTTCGACGCGGCCAGCTCGGCCAGCTGGCTGCTGTATGGGTCGCGGCACGAAGCGGGTGCATTCGGCTGGTAGGCGTACGCCTGCGGTGCGGAGTTGCGCGATTCGGGTGAGATAGGCCGCGCCCAGCATCATTTGGTCGGCTATGTCGGCTGCGTGGCGGTTGTCGAGGGCGGCCAGGTAGGTTCCGGCGACCCAGTTGTTGAAGCCGCCCATGGCGGGGCCGCACCAGATCTGGTAGTCGGCGGTACGGTCGGCTTCGCCGCGGATGCTCCAGCCGGAGGACAACCCGAGATACCACCGGAATACCAAGGCCATCTTGCGTTTTGGATCTTCGTCCGCGCCGGCCAACTGTCCGGGGTCACGTTCGGTGAAGTAGGCGACGCAGTCCTGCCATACCGTCTCCAGTGGCCGCCGGAAGAGGGTTGCCTCGAGGTCGCGGCGTAGGTCGGCGGGGATGTCGTCCAACCCGGCGTAGGCGCGGTAGGTGTCGTACAAGCGCTGGGCGCGGGCGGCGAACATGGTGCCGCGGCGCAGGACCTGGACCTGCACACCGAGTTCGAACATGTCGGAGGATGGCGCCATCGTGCAGTCGGCGAAATCCGCTCGGGCCAGTAGCTGTTTGGTTGTTTCACACTGGGCCGCCTCGCGGGTGGCCTGGTTGATCGATCCCGTCACCACATAGGCGGCACCGAGCGCGAAGGCCGCCGCAGCGGCGGCGGGGGTGCCGATACCGCCGGCAGCACCGATCCGCACCGCCGCCGCCGCGGGCACGGTGGTGGCAATCCGATCGCGCGCGGCGACCAGTTCCGGGAACAGCACGAGCAACGGCCTACGGTCGGTGTGGCCGCCGGAATCGGCTTCCGCGGTGATGTCGTCGGCCATCGGCACATGTTCGGCCAAGCGGGCCTGTTCCGGTGTCAGATCACCGGATTCGACCAATCGGCGCAGCAGAGCGACAGGTGCCGGTCGCAAGAAGGGTTCCGCGACCTCGACTCGGGACACCTTGGCTATCAGGCGATTGCGCACCTCGATCCGGCCGTGCCGGTCGATGCCGAGGCCCGCCGCCCGGTATCGCACGACCTCGGTGGTCAGGCCCATGAATGCCGAGGCCTCTACGCAGCGCACACGGTGGCGCAGGCAGGAATCGACGATCGCGCGTTCCAGCGCCGGTTCGGACGGACTGTGAATCAGATTGCAGGCAAAGGGCTTTCCCAGCGAACTGAGCTCGGCCAGCGCCGCATCCACCGCCGGGGGCGTCACCCCGGCCGCACCATATGACGCCAGGTAGCCCGCACGCGCCATCGCCGCAACCAAGGCCGGAGCGGCGATGCCATTGGCCATCGCACCTGCCGCGTATGCCGCGCGCACGCCGTGAGCCACGTGGAACTTTCTGTCCCCTAGCAACTCCGGCGGCAGCGGCGCGACCGCGGTGAGTACCTGCGATCGTGCCGCGACCGCCGCATCCGAGGTCGCGCCCATCCGGCCGTCGTGCCGCACGATCCAGCACGGTTGCCGCACGTCGAGCAGTACGGCCGTGATGTCGTCGGCGGTTTCCGCGACGACGGTGGTTGACAATGCGGTCACGGCCGCTCCTCTCGCTCACCGAGTTCGATTGCCAGATCGACCAGTTCGTAGATGCGCAGCCCCGGCTTCCACAGCGAACCGTCCGTGATGACGGTGACACCGTTTGCGCCCCTGCGGACTTCCTTGATGTGCGCCTCCAGCCGCACCGTTGCGTCGGTCGGCAGGAATTGGCCGCGGTAGCGCCAGCTGAAGGCGATATCGCTGGGGATGCGGAAGACCGGATCGCCGATGGTGTCGGCGAATCCGGCATCGAGCATCCACTCCTGGATGGCGTGGATGACCGATTCCACTCCGAGCGATCCCGGTATCACCGGGTCCAGGTGGAAGTGGCGGGCGAAATACCAGTCCGCCGGGTCGATTTCGCGTAGTGAATGCAGATATCCCGCACCGTGTTTTCCGCCGCCGTCGACCACGTCGATCCGATCGATCAGTGCCAGGGTGCGTCGCGCACACAGCCGGGCATTCGGATCCGAGCGGCGAGCGGCGACGTCGATGGTGCGGGTGGCTTGCGGATGCTCGTCCAGCCAGGTCGGGACGGACCGTCCGGCGTCGAGGCCGGTCTGGTTCGCCAGTGCTTCGTCGCTGAAGTACCCGAACATGGTCTCGCCGGTATAGAACGGTTCACCGTCCACACTCAGCGTGTAGTCGAAATTCTGCAGTGACGAGCCGGGCAGGATCGTCGTCGACAGCAGGCGCGAGGTCTGCTCGATCGTCTTGTCCCGCAGATCTACCTGGCGCAGGACGGTCGCAGTGCCGCCGAGGTTGCGCAGGCTCAGGGTGACACCCGGCTGGGTGAGCGTGGGACCGGCGTAGTAGCCCATCAGCAGCGCCGCCTGCAGCGAGGTCTCCATGTACACGAAATGCGGCATGGATTCGTTGGCGGTATCGCCGTAGTACCAGGAATCGGCGGGTGAATCGTATTCGGTACGGTACGTCGCGCCATCCAATTTGCCACGGGCACCGTCGAATTCGAGAACACGGTCGACCAGGAGCAGCCCGCCCGTCGGTAGGCGGGTCGCTCGGACGCCCGTGTATTCGGCGAATTCGGGTCCCATGGCGATGGCTTGATCGCCGCGGGCGAGGTGGGTCATGTGGAATTCGTTGAGCAGTAGGCCAGGTACGGCGGCACCTGGGCCGACGCCCGCGCCCGCCGGTTCGGCCACCGTCACGGTGACCTGGAGCGGAGCGGTACCCGCGATGGTCGCGGTGCCGGTGACATGCGGTCGGGGCACCAGGTCGATATCGGAGACTACGAATTCAACTGTGCCAGTTGCACTTTCCGCCGTACCGGGCATGCTGGCGAACGTGCTCCGCGAGAGGCACAGGTGCATTCCGGTGCACAGTGCGAACACCTCCGCCGCCTGTACCGCAGCCGCCCACGTATCGCCGTCGAAATGTGCGACCACGCGACCGTGCCCGGTGCCACCGCGCAGTTCGATAGTTACTACCTCGGTGAGCACCAAGGGACCCGCCGCCGATAGTCGCGCGACGGATTCGACGCCGGAGCGCCGATATCCGAACACACCGGTGACATCACCCTCGGTGAGGCGTAGCAATGCCGCGCGATCCAGACTGGTCCGCGTGGTGCGGGCCGGCGGCTTGAATGCCCACTCCGGTGCGGCAGCGATGCGTGCGCCGAAGATGGGCGATCCGCTGCGCCGCTGTTCCGTTGCCGTATCGGGGGTCTGCGGGCGCGCAGTCCGCTGCCATATCGCCCGTTGCATTGCGACCTGGGCGTTCAGCGCGGCGCGGTGCGCGGCGACGACGCCCGAACGAATCTCGGTAAGCGGTCCCTGGGTGTGCAAATGTGGCAGTGCGGTCACCGTCGGCATCGCAACTTCGTGCACCGCAGGCGTTCGGTGCGCCTCTGGCGCCTCGCTCCCCGCAGACATTTGATGCACCCCAGGCGTCCCGCTCCCCACAGACATTTGATGCACCCCAGGCGTCCCGCTCCCCGCAGATGTTTGGTGCGCCGAAGACGTTTCGTGCGCCCCCGGGCTTCCCTGGGCCCCCCGGCTTTCCTGTGCCGCCGGGCTTCCCTGCGCTGCCGGGCTTCCCAGCGCCGCCGGACTTTCCTGGACCACAAGCGCCGACGTGCCCCGGACGGCAGCAGCGCCGACCAGATCGAACGGAACCCCGTCGAATTCGAGCATCGTCATGCCATCCACCCCCGGACCGAAGCCTGGAATTTCGCGGTCAGATCCGGCGTCGTCACCACGGTGACGTCCGAGAAGCGTTGCAGCACTGTCCCATCCGGTGTTGTCGCGGTGGCGTCGATCCGGACATCGAAGCTGCCGGGCCGTGGGTTGTCCACGGTGAGCAGGAACGGCTCGTCCGTGGGCAGCTGCCCGTAGTAGTCCACGCGACCGACGCCCAGTGGCAGACAGGCCGCTCCGAGGAGTCGGTAGCCCAGCACCGGTGGGCCCTGCAAGATCAGGTCGGCGAGGACCGGGTCGTGCAGGCGGCCGGCGTAGGCGCCGTCGGCCACTCGCGCGGCGGGCAAGGCGCATTCGAAGACGATCGCCTCGTCCGAGGCCGCCAGTACCGTGCGCAGGCCCTGGAGGGCGGGCGCGTGGAACTGGATGGCATCGCGGTAGATATTCGCGTCGCTGACCGAGCCGGTCGGGATCGCCTTGGTCGGCGGCTGATCGGGTTCGGCAGCCAGCAGCAGTGTCGCCCGGAAATGCAGCGCATCGTCACTGCGGACAGCCGCCTCGACCAGCGCCAGGCCATCGACAGACTCGCCGGGGACGAGTTCGAGTTCGAGCTCATCCAGCGGATGATCGAACACGATTCCCTTGAGGACCTGGAAACCCCTGGCACCGACGACCATTCGGCCGGGCAAGCTGCGCTCGGCCAGATTCACCATCGCGCCGATGCCGAACGTGGCTGGTAGCACGATATGTTCGCCGATTCGGTGCGCCTGGATAATCGGATCGTCGGTGAGCCCGGTGATGATCCGCCGGGCCTGTATCGCGGGTGGATCGACTGTCGTATCGCCCGTGAGACTTTCGGCTGGACCGATCAGTACTACCGCATCGTCACGTCGGTCCGCGGTGAACTGTTCGGTGAAGGCCGCCGCACCCGTCTCTGGGTCCAGCAGGGCGATGCCGCGAGCGTGGAAATGCTCGCGCAGTTCGGGCGTCACCATGCCGCCGTCCCAGGCACCCCAGTCGATCGCGGTGACGTGGCAGTCGGGATAGCGCCGCCGATAGCTCACCGCGAATCGAGACAGCGCCTCGTTCGCGGCCGCGTAGTCGGCCTGACCCGTGTTACCGAACAGTCCGGCCACCGAGGTGAACAGCACCAGATGCCGTAGTTCGCCGAGTGCGGCCAGCACGGTGGCCAGCCCGGAGATCTTGGGATCCAGTACCCGCTCGATGGATTCGGCTGTTTTGTCGGTGATCATGGAGTCCGCCAGCACACCTGCCCCGTGCACGACGCCGGTTATGGTGTCGCGCCACGGTGCGAGTGCGGTGCGTACCGCCGCCTCGTCGGTGGCATCGACGGCCAGATACTCTGCCCGCGAACCCAATTCGGTCAACGTTTCGCTGATTTCGCGGGTGGCCCGTATTTGCGCGCACGCACGCTCGATATCGCGCGGCTTTGCTCCGGTGCCGGCGAGTGCGCGCACCGCCGCAGCCTTGAGCTCGGCATCGGAAACGCCTGCAGCCCAGTCCGGTTCAGGTGTCAGCTCGGAACGACCGAGCAGGACGAAGCGCGCATCGCTCCGCTGTGCCAGCGCTCTGACACATGTGGCGGTGACGCCACGCGCACCACCCGTGACGAGCAGAACATCCTGTGCTGTAAGTACACTCGGCCCCTGCGCGTGACGCACGATGCTGACCGAACGGGCGGGCGCATGTGCACTGGGCACCAGCGTCCTGCGCTGCTCAGCCGCATCGATACCGACCTCGAGCGTGTCACGTGCGGCGTCGTGCAACTCCGCGGTGACCAGCTCGGCCAGTCGCGCCGGTGTGATTTCCGGGTCGATGTCCAGTGCCCGGCAGAACAGCGCGGGCTGTTCGGCCGCAAGGGTTTTCACGACACCGCCGACACCGCCGAGCAGTGCGGCAATCGGACCCGCCGTGCCGAGGAAGCCGAGGTGACCGTCGATCCGGGTCACCGTGACGAACGCCGCCCGATCAGCGGTCTTCGCGAGGCGCGGCACCGCATGACCGGCGGTCAGCACGGCGGCGCCGAGCCACCGCTGCGCGGCCTCCCAATCGGCGAACTCACAGCTCAGCACCGCGAGGAAGGCATCGACGGAATCGAGATCCGACAGGCCTGCCGAATCCGTCCGATGCACCGACCAGCCCTGCTCGGTGAGCACGGATTCGATGGCGGCGCAGTCTGCATCCGCCTGGCCGGTGAGGTCGACCAGCGCGACCACACCGCCCTCGCGATATGGGGCAACGGCCCGGTCCAGCGACGGCAGGGTGATCAGTTCGACGGCATACCGCGGCGTTTCGGCCGCGGCCTCAGCTTTTGGGTGGACATCACCGCCCACCGACGTCGCGAGCTCGTCGACGATCTGATCCACTGTGCGTAGCGTGCCGAGCTGCTCCGGACCGAGGCTGGGTAAGTCCGGAAACCGTTCCTGGAGTGCGCCGATCACCTGAACCCGCTTGATCGAATCGACCCCGAGGTCGGCCTCCAGATCCATCGACGGATCCACCATTTCGACCGGATAGCCGGTCTTCTCGGCGACGACCTCCCGCAACGCGATCCGCAGGTCGTCACCCGTGGGTGCGGCCGCCGAGGTGTTTCCGGCACCGGCCGCCGCAGCAGCTCCGGCAGGTACAGCAGCTTCGGCACCAACCGCAGCCGCCCCAGCAGTTCCGGCAACCGCAGGTGCAGTCGGCCCAGCGGTTCCGGGAGCCGCCGTAGGCGCGCCCGACCCCTCCGAGGCCGCCCCACCCGCACCCAGCAAACTCGCAATCTGATCGAGCGTCCGCAGCGTCCCCAACTGCTCCGGCCCGAGGTTCGGCAGCTGCGGGAACAGCTCCTGCAGCGCCCCGATCACCTGAACCCGCTTGATCGAATCCACCCCGAGATCGGCCTCCAGATCCATCGACGGATCCACCATCTCCACCGGATACCCGGTCTTCTCGGCCACGACCTCCCGCAACGCGCTCAGCAGTGCGTCGGTGGATGCGGCCTGAGAACTGGATACCGCGCCACCTCCGGACTCCCTAGCAGCCGCACCACCATTGGCCTGGAACTCGGGAGCAGCGGCGACGCCACCGTTGAGCTGGGGAGCGGCGGAAGTGCCACTCTCCGGAGTGACCGGTCCACCGTTGGTGGAGATCCCCGAATGCGCCGCATCGGTTTCGGCAGCACCCGATGCGCCGACGCCTTTCGGAGCCAACGGCCGACGCTCAGGCGCCGACTCGATGGCCGCCTGCCGAGTGGACTCCACCCGCCGCGTCACGGCCGCCGTCCGCGCAACAGGCGCGAATCCACCCTCCAGCTCCGCCAACTGCGCGAGCACTTCATTTGCCCGCGAATGACTTTCACTGATCGCCACACCGTGATCCTTCACGGCTTCGATCGCCCGCACGGTCGCCTCGTCGAGCGATCCATTGCCGAGCGCCCCGGCCAGGTTGCGGGCCATATCCAGCTGCCCGTCGAGGAACTGACGGTGGGTCTGTAGGTGCTGTACGAGCGCACTGTCGAGTGCGTCCGAGCCCGAGTCGTAGGGCTGATACACGGTCGTCTCCGTTGGTTCGGCGAAAGTTGCTGCCACGGGCAGCGTTTCAGGCTGAGGATCGACGACGGTGTCGACAGGAGTTGGTGCGGCAACACTGACGCGATAGCCGTCGTCGAGTGCGGCCGCATACGCCGCACGCCGGCTCTCCGGCACGTACTCGGGCGCCGAGATCGTCACGGTCATCGCACGATTCGAGGTGCGCGAAGCAGGCAAAGGCGCGGCGTGCCGATTGATGCCGTGCAGGCCGAAGCCGAGCACAGCCAGCCGTACCGCCGCACGTACCAGCGCCAGATCGCTATTGCCGATGGGACCGGAGTCCGTCGGGATGGCAACGACATCGTCGCCGAGGGTGCGCCGCACCAATGAGGTCAGCACCTGCTTCGGCCCGAATTCCACGAACACCGTGCAGCCATCTGCACGCATCGCGGTCAGCGCGGCGACGAATTCGACCGGCTTACTGAGCTGTCCGGTGAGCAGCGCTCGATTGGCCGCGACATCATCGCCATAGCGGGCATCGGGGGTATTCGCGTATACCGGCGCGTCGGGCGCACCGATCGTCACCGCCGCGGTCGCGTCGGCGAACGCGTCCACCGCATGCGCCACATACGGCGTGTGGAACGCACCCGACACCGGCAGTGCCCGAGTGGCCACCCCACGCGCACCGGCCCGCTCGACCACGGCGGCGATCCCCTCCGGCCCACCGCCGACAACGACCTGATCGGGCGCATTGTGGTTGCAGATCCACACATCGTCGACACCGGTGAGCAGTTCCTCGGCGATCTCCCTCGACGCACCGAGCGCCACCATGGTCCCGGCCTCGACACCGGCGGCCGGCGTCATCGCCGCACCGCGCGCCCGGGCCAGGGCGAAGAAGTCCTCGGTGCCGACCGCACCGGCGGCCCACAGCGCGGTGAGTTCACCGAAGCTGTGGCCCAGATATCCGTCCGCACGGAACCCGCGGTCCGCCAGCGCCCGGAACTGCCCCGACGACAGCGCACCGATCGCAGGCTGCGCGAATTCAGTTCGGCGCAAAGACGTTTCCTGCTTCGATGATGTTTCTTCATCGAACGCGGGCGGCGGGAACACCACCGAAGACAGCCGCACCGGCGCTCCGGCGAATGCGATATTCGCCGCATCGAAGGCCGCGCCGACCGCCGGATTGCTCAGTGCCGCATCCGCTCCCATATCGACGTACTGACTGCCCTGTCCGGCGAAGAGCGCACCGATCTTGCGCTCCGGCAATGCCGCCGCCCGGAAGTACACGCCCTCCGGGTGGTCCCACGCCACGGCCTCGGGATTGCGGACCAGTTCGTCCACCGCGAGCGCCCGCAGGTGCGCGGCGTTCTCATCGTCCACCGAAACGAATCCGATGCGGGCGTGATCCTCCGGAATATCACCGCCGTCAATGCCATCCACGCTGCGGACCGCATCCACCAGCCCGGCCACATCGGGCGCATGCCACAGATGTGCCCGCGCGGTGCGATGCAATACCGGCTCGGTCCGACCGGAGTCGGCCTCCTCCAACACAACGTGGAAGTTGGTGCCGCCGAACCCGAATGCCGAAGCTGCCGCCCGACGCACCGGACGCTGCGGATCCCGGATCCACGGCCGCGTCCGGGTATTCACGTAATAGGGCGCGTCGTCCGGCGCGATCTCCGCATTCGGCGCATCCACATTGATGGTGCCCGGCAACACCTTCTGGTGCAGTGCGAGCGCCAACTTCATGACCGAGGCGGTACCCGCGGCACCCTTGGTATGCCCGATCTGCGACTTCACACTGCCCAGCGCCGCGAAGCGAGACTCCGAAGTCGCGTCCGACAGGACCGATTTCAGCGCGGTGAGCTCGGTCTTGTCGCCGACCGGCGTACCGGTCGCATGCGCCTCGATAAGCGCGACATCCGCCGGTGAGCATTCGGCGTCGGCATAGGCCCGATCGAGGGCGACCCGCTGCCCGCCCGCACGCGGCGCGTAGATGCTCTTCGCCCGGCCGTCACTGGAGGAACCCAGGCCGCGGATGACGGCGTAGATCCGATTGCCATCACGACGTGCGTCTTCCAGCCGCCGCAGGGCGAGCATGGTGATGCCCTCACCGAGCAGGGTGCCGTTCGCATCGGAGGAGAACGGGCTGATCTGTCCGTTCGCCGACAGCGCCCCCACCTTGCTGAAGCACATGTAGATGAAGATGGTGTTCTCGGTATCCACACCGCCGGTGATCATCATGTCGGCGCGGCCGTCCTGCAGTTCGGCAATGGCCGTCCGCAGTGCGGCAAGCGATGCCGCACACGCCGCATCGACGGTGCAGTTGATACCGCCGAGGCCGAGCCGATTGGCGACCCGGCCCGCGGTGATATTGGCCAGCAGGCCCGGGAACGAATTCGCCTCCCACGGTGCGAAAGCCGCGACGAACTTATCGGCGATCGCATCGGCGTCGGTATCGGAGAGTCCGACCGAGCGCGCCGCCTCCTTCAACACCGGTGTCGAAAGTCGTGCCGCCAGCGGATGCATCAGCGGCACCGGTCCGGTGGTGCCGAGCACGACGCCGGTCTTGCCCGGGTCGTACCAGGCGGAATCGACCGCGCCCGCATCGATCAGCAGATCGCGCGCCACACCGAGGCTGAGCGTCTGCATGGTGCTGGTGACTTCGAGCTGATTGGGTGGCAGCCCGAATTCCAGTGGGTCGAAGTCGATATCGGGCAGGAACGCACCGCGACGCGAGTAGGTCTTATCCGGGGCGTCCGGATCGGCGTCGAAGTAGTCGTCGAGGCTCCAGCGCGATGTGGGCACCTCGGTGGTGCAGTCCACGCCGTCGACGATGTTCTGCCAATACTCTCGATGGTTGTGCGCGTTGGGCAGCAGCCCGGACATCCCGACAATAGCGATCGGGTTGCGCGCCAGGCGTCTGTCGTCTGTCACGAAAGTTCCTCTCGAACCGGGTGGAAAGATCAGGCGGCGACGGTGGTCGCGGTACGCGACGCGATGAGTTCGGCCGCACCCGCGGCGAACATGTGATGACCGAGCGAGCTCGGGTGCAGACCATCGGCGGTCCACACCTCGGGCCGCTCCCACTCGGACTGGGCGGCGATATCCAGCAGCAGTGTGCCGGTTTCGGCGGTGACGGCGGCCAGCACCGTATTGGCGAAGACGAACCGCTCCCGCAGCAGCGCACGAAACCCGTCCGGCACCGGCAGCCGGGCCGGAATATCCGGGTAGCTTGCCGTGAAAACCGTTGCGCCAGCGCTACGTAACGTGCCGAACAGGATCCCGAGATTGCGCTCGAACCGATTCGGGTCGAAGTCACTGACCAGATCGTTCACGCCGACGACGACACCGAACAGACCCGATCGCGCCGAAATAGCGAGGCGCAGTTGCTGTTCGAGCACAATACTGGTGGTAGCCCCATGCGCACCGAAGTTGCGCACAGCAGCGGGTCGCAGGCCTAGCTGGCCGCCTAATCGGGGCACCCAGCCGCGGTAGCCGCCACCAGCCGCGGCATCACCGCGGCCCTCGACGAAGCTGTCCCCCAACGCGGTCAGTCCGGGGCCGCTCACGACCGCACCTCGCTGACGCTCGGTTCCGTCGTGCGCGATGTGCGCTGTGACATGGTTCGCTCGCTCACGCCGTCACCCCATCGTTGGTGACATGCCGCGCGTCGACCGGGAAGTCGACCTTCTCGTACAGCTCGGTGAGCTCCTGCTCGCCGAAGTACTTGTCCGGCGAGTAGATTCCGGCGATAAGCCCGAAGAATTTCTTCGAGTAGTCCTCGTCATAGCTGGTCGCGCGGAATACCGAGTCGTAGTACGGCGTCAGCGACAGCTCCGAAATGCTCTGCGTCAGTTCGTAAGTGCTCGCGCTCTGCGCGTCGCGCTCGACCTGGTACTCGGCCAGCGCCTCATCGAGCGGCCGGGCGCCGGACAGCCCCGCGTCGACCAGATCGGCCAGCAGCTGGGCGTACTTGAAGGCATCGGTAATGCCCCAGCCGGTGAACGGATCCTTGTGGTAACCGGCGTCTCCAACCAGCGCCCAACCGGGTCCGTAGGAGCGGCGACGGTAGTTGTCCGGGTAGAGCATGGGCCGGAACTGCTCGACCCGCTTGCCGGTATCCCGCAGGCGCGCACCGAGTTCCGGGTCGATCTGGTCGACGATCTCCTGCACACCGGCATCCGGATCGGTGCGGAAGTCGCGGAAACGGTCACGCTTGCGCATCACCGCGACCAGCGAGAGTCCGTCATTGGTCGGCCACGCCGCGAACTGCTGCTCACCGAATCCGGTGCGGTGCTGCATGCCCCAGTCGACGCCGTCGTAGTAGGAGTAGTAGACGAAGCACGCCGCCGGGGAACCCTCGTAGACCTCGGTGCCGACCGCCTTCGCCACGGTCGAATTCGACCCGTCGGCACCGATCACCAGTCCGGCGCGGAACTCCTGTTCCACACCATCGCGGATGCGCCCGCGAATGCCGACCACCCGATCCTCGTCGAACACCAACTCGGTGACGGAGAACCCGTGGATCACCTCCACGCCCGCATTACCGGCCGCGTCGACCAGGATCTTGTCCAGCACGGTGCGGCGCGGGCAGTACACGGCGTCGATGCCGTCGGCCGCAATATCGGCGAAGCCCTTGATGACGATGTCGGTGTAGGAGAAGTTCAGGTGCCGGATGGGCGGGCAGCCGGAGGCCACCACCTGGTCCAGCAGACCCCACGACTTCAGCATGCCGAGTCCGGCCTGGTGGATGTAGTGGGTCGAGGGGGTATCGCTCGGGAAGGTGGCGCGGTCCACGGCGAGGACCCGGTAACCCTTCCTGGCCAGCAGCATGGCCAGCGGGGAACCCGCAACCCGAGTTCCGACAACGATGACGTCGTACATGTTCGCATCACTTTCCGGTAGTCGAATTCGATTTCGAGATCGGCCGCGCTTATTGCGCGGGTTGGCGTGCCGGGTAGAGGTAATCGATATCGGCGGAATAGGCCGTGGTGATCGCGGCTCTGCGCAGTTTCCGAGACGAGGTGAGCAAGCCATCGTCAACGGTGAAGTCGCCGTCCACAATTCGGAATGCGCGGATCGATTCCGCGCGGGAGACAAGGGAATTCGCATCGTCGACCGCGATCTGCACGGCGGCTTCGAGATCACCGTCGGAATGGTCGCCGCGCCAGCGCTGCACCTGCACCGGGTCCAGCGTCACCAGCGCGGTGACGTAGTCGCGGCCGTCACCGACCACCATGCAGTTGCTCACCAGCGGATGCAGCCGCACCCGATCTTCCAGCGGCGCGGGCGCGACATTCTTGCCGCCGGAGGTCACCAGGATCTCCTTTTTGCGGCCGGTGATGCGCAGATAGCCGTCGGAATCGAGTTCACCGAGATCGCCTGTGTGCAGCCAACCTTCGCGGTCGACGACGGCCTGGTCCGCCGCCGCACCCCAGTAGCCCGGTGAGACGTGCGGGCCACCGACCAGCACCTCGCCGTCGACCTCCGCGATGACGACCGAAGTGCCCGGAATCGGTCGGCCCACGGTGCCGAGCCGATTGTTTTCCGGCGCGCTGACCGTCACGGCCGTCGCCGCCTCGGTGAGCCCGTAGCAGTTCAGCAGCACCACACCGAATCCGGCGTAGAACCCGATGGTCGATTCGTCGAGCGAGGCGCCGCCGGAGATGACGTAGCGCAGCTCGCCACCGAGCGCGGCCGCCACCGGATGGTCGGACGGCTGCGGCGTCGCCTGGTCACGCAGCAGTCCCAGGCCGCGCGCCACCGCCTCCTGCTCCTCGGTGCCGGACAGCAGCGTTCGGCAGTACTTGCGAATCTTCTCCAGTCCGTAGGGAATCAGCGCCAGGAAGGTGGGCCGCAGCGCCGGCAGCACCGGCACCATGTCCGGAATGGCGGGCAGCAGATGGGTACGGCTGCCGCCGAACAGGCAGGCGAACAGGATGGTCTGGCCGAAGACGTGCGACAGCGGCAGCGCGAGCACGGTCGTGCCGTCGAACAGGTCACCGGTCTGCCGCACGGTATTGGCCGAGGATACGAACATATTGCGGTGCGTGATCAGGCATCCCTTGGAGACGCCGGTGGTGCCGCTGGTGTAGACGATCATGGCCAGGTCATCGGCGTGCACCGCGGCGATGCGGGCACCGAGATCCGCGTCGATCTCGGTCGCCGTCCACTCCGCGATCAGTGCGAAGGTCCAGACCTCGCCCGCACCCGCGGCACGCAGGCGCGCTCCATCGGATTCGTCCTCGGCGACGAAATACGCACTGCCACTATCGCGCAGGATGTGCTCGATCTGCGCCGCCGACGACGTCGGATACACCGGAACGACCACGGCGCCGAGGGCGAGCAGTGCGCAATCCAGCAGCGCCCACTCCAGGCTCGTGCGGCCGAGGATCGCGACCCGATCCCCCGCTTGCACGCCACGCCCGGCCAGCGCCGAGGCCAGCGCCCGTGCCCGCCGGTCCACTTCGGCGCAGGTGAGTTGCGTACCGTCCGCGCCGCACAGCGAATGCCGTTGCGGATGTGCCGCGGCCGCACCGGAAATCACCGAGTACAAACTCGCGTCGTCCGGGAGGTCGATCCCGTTCTCGGTCACTGACACTGTATTCACAATGTCGAATTCTGGTCGGCGGCAACGAATTACGTCCCCGCCGATACAGAGGTTCCTACCGCGCGAATGTCATGGCCTATCGAAGGACTCAGGCCGATAGTGCACGGGCAATATCTATACGTGCCGGTTCGGGGGAATCGATGCACTCCAGGAAAAACGAAACCGCCGGATTCGACTCGTCCGTACGCCACACCGCGTACAAATCCAATGTCGGCACCGGATCGAACAGTTTGACCGCCACCGAGTTACTGCCCGGCGCACCCATACCCATCGAGATCGCGCGCGGTAGCGAGGCGAATCCGACGAACGGACGCACCGAGACCATATGCGCGGTCGCGCCGGGATCATCCGCGGTATGCGCGACCGCCAGGCTGATCCTGGTGTCCGCGGCCGCGCGGAAGATGGAGTCGTACATGGCCGGACACTGTTCGCGGGCGAACAGCACACACTCCTGCCCCGCCAATTCGGCGAAGGGCACGCCGGGCCGGTCGGCCCAGCGGTGCCTGCGCCCGACCACCGCGACCAGCGGAACCCGGTGCAGCAATCGGCGATACGAGAAGTCCGAGGTGCTCGGGTGGCCGTAGACCAGCGCCACGTCGAGCGAGCCGTCGGCCAGCGCCGCCAGCTGCGGGCCGGTGCGCTTCTCCCACAGCGACACCACGATATCGGGATGTCGTTCGGTCATTCCGGTGAGCG
Organism: Nocardia vinacea; assembly: GCF_035920345.1. Taxonomy (NCBI): domain Bacteria; kingdom Bacillati; phylum Actinomycetota; class Actinomycetes; order Mycobacteriales; family Nocardiaceae; genus Nocardia; species Nocardia vinacea. The sequence goes on along the minus strand of NZ_CP109149.1, from coordinate 9,346,714 downwards.
CCTCCGGCAGCACATGTCTGCTGGCCGGAAGGTTGTAACCGATATTGAGGGTGCCCGCGCGCCCCTCGGCGGTCGCCTTGGCGACCTGGGCGGCCCGGTCCATCTGGGCCACGATTATGCGGGCTTGACTCTCGAATTCTCGGCCCGCCGGGGTCAACTTGACCTCGTGGGAGTTACGTGCGACCAGTTGCACGCCGAGTGATTTCTCCAGCTTCTGCAGCTGGGCACTGAGACTGGGCTGCGTGAGATGCAAGCGCTGCGCTGCGCGTCCGAAATGCAGCTCTTCGGCAATAGTGATGAATGAAACCAGATGTCGGAACTCCATGCCGCCGGCTCCTTATTCCGCGTACCCGAAACGTTAGCGGAGCCAGGTAACCGAGGATGAACCGCGATCGGACGGATATCGCCGAGAGCATTGCGGCCGGGTGAACTGACCCCGGGCGTTGCGCAGGTGTGCTATCGCGGAGCCGTGACCATTCAGCATCCCCGAAACGACGGGCCGAGGCAATAGCGAATAACTCACCTGCGGACCCGGTGCGCTATCACACCGAGTCCGAGCGCAACTCACTTGGCGGTGAACCTCGTCGGCAGGGATTCCAGCCCGCGAATGACCACATTCGGCTTATAGGGCGGTTCGTCCGAAAGCAGTTCGATATCACGCACTTTCCGCAACAGCACGTCGAGCAGCACCTCCATTTCCAGCAGTGCCAGGGGTGCGCCGAGGCAGTAGTGGATGCCGAGACTGAAGCCGAGGTGCTTCTTGGCCGGACGCATCGGATCGGAATACCTGGCGACGTCGACCCGGTCCGGATCGGCGAAGACGGCGTCGTCGCGGTTGGCCGAATTGATCAGCACCACAACCCCTTCGCCGGTTTCGAACTCGTGGCCCGCGATGGTGATCGGCCGAGTGGCGGCACGGGTGGTGATCTGCACCGACGGCTCCAGCCGCAGCAGTTCGTCGGGTGCGGATGCGGTCAGCTCGGGACGTGCGCGCAGGGCCGCGACTTCGCCCGGATTGCGCATCAGCTGCAGCATGCCGGTGCCGATCAGATTGGCGGTGGTCTCGTGCCCGGCGACGAAGGTGGTGATGCAGGTGGCCAGCAGTTCCTGTTCGGTGAGCACATCGCCGCGGTCCTCGACCTGCGACAACACGCTCAGCAGGTCGTCCTTCGGATCGTGGCGCCGCTCGTTCAGCAACTCACGGAAGTAACCCATGAAGCCGCGCGAACCTGCGCTGCGGGCCTTCAGCGCCGCTTCGGGCAGCGTGTAGTCGTGATCGAAGCCGCGCGCCAGGTCCTGGGACCACTGGTGCACCCGCTCATAGGCCTCCGGCGGCACGCCGATCAACTCGCAGGCGATGATCAGCGGGAGCGGGTAGGCGATCATCTCGACGAGATCGAATTCGCCCGCGGCCAGCGCATTGTCGACGAGTTCCGCGGTGAGCTCCTCGATGCGCGGGCGCAGCCGGGTCACCATGCGCGGGGTGAAGCCCTTGGTCACCAGATTGCGCAGCCGGGTGTGGTCCGGCGGCTCCATCCAGAGGAACGAAGTGGGCAGTTCCTCGGCCGCGTCCTCGGGTGACACGGTGGGGTGCATCATCGCGGCCTCTTCCGCATGACTCCACGCGGTGGTCGACAGCACGGCCGTGCAGTCCTCGTAGCGGGTCAGCAGGTGGTGGCCGAGCGGGGTCTGATGCAGCGGACCCGCTTCGCGCAGGACCCGTGCGGGGGTGTAGGGGTCGGATCTGCCTTCCGGGCCGAATAAGTGAGCGATGGCGGTCTGGATGGCGGAATCCTGTTCCGCCACCGCCGTATTCGCATGCGACATGTCGGGGTGGTCCCTTCTTTGCGGTGCACCGCCGAACGGGCGGTGCGGCCGGTCGGACTGTTGCGGTGCGGGGCGCGACATTGCGGACCCGTCACCTCGTCGGTTCGATGAGGATCGGTGTGCGTTCGGCTATTTCGGCTGGTTTGATGTTGCCGCGCAACAGGATTCGGCCAGCGATCAGTGGATGCAGAAGTGCAGCGGGTGGTTCGACGAGATTTGCGACGCGTAGAAATGTCCGCGCGACCTGCGGATCGACATGTGCGGCGCGGTGTGCTCGAGCGACATAGGCATTGGTGAGGCGCGTGCGCGTCGTGCGCGAGCCGATGACGCCCGGATGGCTGAGATCGGCACCGGCCGCGAGCTGCCACGCGACATCGACCACTTTGCCCGCGGCGGAGTAGAACCGGGCAGGTAGCTCGGCCTCGGATCCGGCGCGCAGACAGTCGCGCAGCACCAGGGCCTGTTGCGCGGCCACCGCCATGCCCTGCGCGTACAGCGGATTGAAGCCGCACAGCGCGTCACCGAGTACCAGAAACCCCCGCGGCACAGCGGAAAGCCGCTCGAATCGGCGCCGCACCGGAGAGCGGAATCGATGCGGCACGGCATCCTCGAGCGGTTCGGAGCTGGTGATGAGTTCGTGGATATCGGGTGCCGCAATGGTGGCGGCGAATTCGGCGAAGCCGTCCGGATCGGTCGGTGGATGGTCGCCGAGCATTCCGGCCAGCGTGATGTGCCACCGGTCGCCCTCGACCCGAATCGCGCCGCCACCACGGCCATTCGGGCCGGTGGAGATGATCACCGAGGAGTGGTCGCCCAATTGTCCGGGCCGCCAGCGGAAGAGTCGGGAGGCATAGCCGAGGTCGACCTCGAGACGCTCCTCCAGGGGTATCCGCGCGCCGAGGGCAGCTAGCCATACGCTCGCGCGGGAGCCGCGTCCGGTCGCGTCGACGATGAGGTCCGTGGCGTGCGCCTCTGCGCCGTATCCGCCGGAGACCGACACCGCACGCACCCGTGCGGCATCGCCGATGAGGCCGCGCGCCATGCCCTCATACAGGCGCACGCCGGGCACGGCGAGTGTTCGTTGTCGCAGTACCTCTTCCAATAGCGGCCTGGTCGCCATTACCGAGGTGAGTCCGGTCGAGGTGGGCGCGACACGCAATCCGCCTACGTACCAACGGGTTCCGACCAATGCCTCCGCAGTGGTCGCGCCCCGATCGGCCATTTCGGAGGTGAAACCCGGATACAGCTGCTCGATAATGGTCCGGCCACGATCCAGCAGTCCGTGCAGGTGCCGTGCCTGTGGTACGCCGCGTCGCATGGCGGTACCGGCCACCATGTCGCGCTCGAAAATGGTGACCCGGGCGTAGTGCTCGGAAAGCACCCGGGCGGCGAGCAGCCCCGCAATGCCTGCGCCGAGCACTACCGCGTGCCGCCGCTCGTTCATGACTCCGCCTCGCCGGCGCTCAGCTCCGGCACGAGCGAGAGCTCGGCTGTGTTCGTGGTTCGCTCGCCGCGCTCGCTCATACCTCCGCCTCGCCAACGCTCGGCTCGTCCCGACCGAGGTCGGCCGCGTTGGTTGCTCGCGCGCTCACAAGGACACCGGCAGCGACACGATGCCGCGGTGGATCAGGCTGGGCCGGTGTTCGACGGTGTCGGTAGCGAGTTCGAGTTTCGGGGCCCGGTCGAGCAGGGTGCCGAGGGTCGCCTGCGCCTCGATGCGCGCGAGCGGTGCACCGACGCAATAGTGGATGCCGAGGCTGAAGCCGAGATGCTTGCGCGCCGGTCGGTTTCCGGCGTAGCGAGTGACATCGAAGGTGTCCGCGTCCGGGTATACCCGATCGTCCCGGCTGGCCGAGGCAGTGAGTACGACCACGCCGTCGCCGCGACGGAATTCGTGCTCACCGACGGTGGTGTCGGCCAAGGCGACTCGGATGGTGAACTGGGTCGGGGCGTCGTAGCGCAGCATCTCGTCCAGCGACGGACCGATCAACTCCGGATTGTCCCGAAGCAGCTGCAGCTGAGCCGGATTGCGCAGCAGTGCGAGCATGCCGTTGCCGATCAGGTTGATCGAGGTCTCCATGCCTGCGACCAGCGTCAGCAGCGCGATCCCGATCACCTCGGGCTCGGTCAGCTGCGCACCGCTCGCGGCCACCAGCGCGCTCAGCAGATCCGGTGTCGGATTCGCCTTCTTCTGCTGGATCAGCCGGGCGAAGTAGCCCATGCACTCCATCGCCGCGGTGCCGCGTGCGGCCACCTCGTCCGGGCCGAGCAGCGAATCCGGATCACTGCCCCGCGCGATCGCCAGCTGCCACTCGCGGAACAGTGCGCCATCGGCCGGATCGGCGCCGAGCAGCCGGACCGGCACCATCGCCACCGCGAGGGGAACGGCGAGATCGTTGAGCACATCCAGCTCACCACGACGCACCGCCGCGTCGACCAGGTCGCTGACAACCTGACCGGCCACCGGAACCATCTCCGCCATCAGCCGCGGCGTGAACGCCTTCGCGACCAGCTTGCGGTAGCGGCCGTGTTCCGGCGGGTCCATTCGGACGAAGGAGCCCGGAATCGCGGCGGTGGTGTCGCGGAACGGGCTGATTCCGGCGGCATAGCCGTGACCCCAGTCCGAGCCGGTCAGGATGGCGGCGCATTCCTCGTATCGGGTGATCAAAGTGACCGGCACATCGCCGAATTCGTACGGGAACAGTGCGGCGGCATCGCGCACCCGACGGTATGCCGGATACGGGTCCGCCCGCTCGCTGGGATCGAAGGCATCGAACGTAATCGGAATTGCTGTGTTCATCGGCCCTCCAGCCGCACATGAAGTTCGGACATGCCGCGCACGACCACATTCGGCCGATACGGCGGTTCCTCGAGCAGGGTCATGGCACCGACACGATCGGCGATGGCGCGCAGCACCACCTGCATCTCCAGCCGGGCCAGCGGCGCACCGAGGCAGTAGTGCAGGCCGAGGCCGAAAGATAAGTGCCGCTCGGCCTTTCGACCCCCGGCGTATCGCGCGATATCGAACTTGTCGGCATCCGGGAAGGCGAGCGGGTCGCGGTTGGCCGAGGCCAGCAGGACGATCACCGCATCACCGGGTGCGAAAGTCCGCCCGGAAACGGTGATCACGTCGTGCGCCGTGCGAGTGGTGAGGTGCACCGGCGCGTCGTAGCGCAGCACCTCGTCGACGGCGGATTCGCACAGCTCCGGGAATTCGCGCAGCCGCTCGAACTGCTCCGGATTGCGGATCAGCGCGAGCACACCGTTGCCGATCAGGTTGACGGTCGTCTCGTGCCCGGCGACCACGAGAATCAGCAGCGTGCCGAGCAATTCAGTGCGGGTCAGCCGGGCGCCCGCATCATCGGCCTGCACCAGCGCCGTGATCAGGTCGTCGCGTGGGGATTTGCGGCGCTGCTCCACCAGCTCGCCGAAGAACTCCAGGAAGGCGTGCACCGCCGCGGTGCGTGCGGCCAATTCCGCGGGCGAGAGCAGCAGATCCGGATCGAGGCCGCGAGCGATTCCGGTCGAGATCTGACGCACGTGCTCATGCGCCTCGGCCGGGACGCCGAGCAGCTCACACACCATGGTGAGCGGCAGCGGATAGGCCAGCGCATCCAGCAGATCGACCTCGCCCGCGGCGAGCATCTTCGCCAGCAGATCGTCGACCAACTTTTCGGCCCTGTCCCGCATGCCGCTGACGGTGCGCGCGGTGAATGCCTTGCTGACCAGTCCGCGCAGCCGAGTGTGCTCCGGCGGCTCCATCCAGAGGAACGAGCCGGGCAGTTCGACATCGCTGTCGCCGTGCAGCAGTTGCGGTTCCTCGGCGTGGCTCCAGCGCGGGTCCTGCATGATCGTCTGTGCCTCGTGGTGACGGGTCACCAAGTGCATGTCGTGCGGCCCGGGCACGAAGGGGCCCGCGTCACGCAGCACCGCATAACTGTCATACGGATTGTGTCGCATATGCGGTGCGACGCTCTCGACGACGGCCAGCTGAACCGGGGTCAACTCCTCGACCGCGGAATGGTCGGAACTCACCGGCAACTCCTGAATGGAATGCGAAATGGAAACCGGGCGAAAACAATTCCGGTCCATCGTGGTGCCGTCGCACCCGGCGGTACGGCGACGATTGTCCGTTCCTATCGCGCCATAGCCCGAATACCGTATCGGGCAACGCGATTGAATGATCGCGCTTGTTTATCGCAGACCGTAATTCACAATGTGTTCAATGCGCTGTCACAATTCGCTGTTGTGGTGGCAGACATGAATTCTGCGGAATCGGTCGAAACGCTGCCGGGCCGGCTGGCGCGGGTCGCGGCCGAGCATCCCGAGGTGGCCGCCACCTTTTGGTCGGTGTCGGAAACGCTGACCTACGCCGAACTCGACCGGCAGTCCCGCGGAACCGCCGCGGCGCTGGTCCGCCGTGGGATACGGCGCGGCGAGCCGGTGGGCATTCTGTGCCCGAACGCGCCCGAATTCCTGATCGGTCTGTTCGGTGTCGCCGCAGCGGGCGGTGCCGCCACTCCCCTGCCCCTGCCCGCCGGTTCCGCGCAGCTGAGCGGATATCCACAGAAGCTCGCGGCCATTGTGGCGGCGGCCGGGATGCGCACGGTGCTGGTGTCGCACCGGTTCGCCGAGCTCGCCGCGCTGCTCGTCACTGCGGTGAACGTCGAATTAGTCGACACCGCAACGCTATTCACCGAGGACAGCACACCGCTGCCCACCATCAACGCCGACGACCTGGCCATCGTGCAGTTCACCTCCGGCAGCACCGCCGCCCCCAAAGGCGTTCGGCTGACCCACCACAACGCACTCAGTGGCCTTGCCGCGATCCGCACCGGCATCGCGCTCGATCTCACCGATCAGGGCGGGTTCTGGCTGCCGCTGTTCCACGATATGGGCCTGTTCGGCACATTGTCCGCGATCCTGCGCGGCATCCCGGCACATGTCTGGTCGCCGCTGGCATTCGTCAAGGATCCGGCCCGCTGGCTCGCCGAATTCGCGGCCAGCGGCATCACGATCACCGCGATGCCGAATTTCGGCTACGAGGCGTTGCTCAATGCCATCCCGGCGGACGAGGTCACCGACTACGACCTGCGGCACTGGCGCATTGCCTTCAACGGTTCCGAACCGATCGCCCGCGATGTGGTCGAGGCGTTCCGCGAGCGTTTCGCGCCCGCCGGTTTCGCGCCGTCGACGATGTTCGGGGTCTACGGCATGGCCGAGGCCACCCTCGCTGTAGCCTTCCCACCGCTCGGCCGGGAGCCGCTGTTCGAGTGGGTCGACCGCACCGCGCTAGCCGATAACGCTCGGGCGCAGCTTGTTTCACCTGACACACCCGGTGCGCGTGCCGTCGCGGGTGTCGGCTCCGCCGTGGCCGATCTGCGACTGCGGATCGTGGACCTCGGTACCGGCGTGGAACTTCCGGACGGCGCGGTCGGTGAAATCCACATCCAAGGCCCCTCGGTGACCGACGGCTACCTGACCGCCGACCCGTCGAGCGTGGCCGGACTGCATACCGAAGGTTGGCTGTGCACCGGTGATCTCGGCTACCAGCGTGATGGCGAACTTTTCGTCACCGGCCGGTGCAAGGACATGATCACCGTGCGCGGCGTCAACTACTACGCCCAGGATGTCGAGGCCGCCGTACGCGACCTCGACGGCATCTACAAGGGCCGCTGCACCGCCGCAACCGATCCCGACGGCGCGGATGTCATCGCGCTGATCGCCGAATCCGAATGCACCGGCGCGGCGGCAGATGCGCTCGCCGATCAGATCCGCGGCCGCATCTCCACCGAACTCGGGCTGGCCGCAGTCGAGGTGTATCTCGTCGCGCCACGCAGCATTCCACGCACCAGCAGCGGCAAACTGCAGCGCCTCGCCGCCCGCGACCTCATCTCCCACGGCAATGACATTCGCATCGACCGAACTGGAGTCTCCTGTGCACAGCTATGAAGTCTTCCGTCACTACGAGCGCCTGCATTGGCGGCTGACCGATCTGGACCTCGACGCCGTCGACCGCGCACTTGTCCGCCCCGAATACGTGACGCTGGCCAAGAGCGCGACGATGGGCGAATCCAATGTCATCGCCGCGGTACACGGCTTCATGAACGAATTCGTCGACGACTACGACTTCTCCACCTTCGCCGTGGTGTGGGGCTACCAGGAAGTGCAGCACCACTACGCATTTCGCTCCTGGCTCGGCGCGGTCGGCGAGAGCGTGGACGAGAAGGCCGTCGACTCCATGCGCGAGCCGTATGCGCCCGGCACCACTCCCTCGGCCACCCTGGCCACCAATATCATCTCCGAACTCACGGTGAACCACATCTACCGCGCCGTCGCGAGCTGGGTGCAGGAGCCGGTGCTGAAGGGCCTGCTGCTCAATGCGAGTCGCGATGAGGCCGGACATGCCCGCGAATTCATCCACTACGCGACGAAGCGGCTGGAGCAGCGGCCCGAGGAGTTGCCCTCGGTGCTGGAGACCCTGTATGTCTACAGCTCCGAGGCCAAGATCAAGCATCCGGTGAGCACCTTCAAGGCGGGTATCAGCGAACTCGGCGACCACGAGACCATCGACACCGGATTCGATCTGTTTCTCGAGCAGGTCGCCGCCGAGGGCGAGCTGGATGTGCTGCACGACAAGGTGCGTCGCACCTTTGCCAATATGACCGGCCTCGACCTGTCCTCCAATGCGAAGGTCCGCCGCGCCCTCGCTGACGCGATCGCCTAGCTCATGGAACGACACAGCTCGGTTCAGGTGCCGTGGTCGGTGATTCCGGACTACCACTGCTTCGGCTGCTCCCCGCACAACGCGTCCGGGCTGCGACTCGAGTTCGAACCGCATCCGGACGGCCTGCAGGCCCACTTCCGACTCGGACGCAGCTTCGAGTCCTATCCGGGGGTGGTACACGGCGGGCTCATCGGTGTGATCTGCGATGAGGTGATGGGCAATCTCATCGTGCTGGCCCGCCACCATCCCGCATTCACGGTCTCGCAGCGCACCCGATTCATTTCCCCGCTGCTGATCGACTCCGAATACCACTGTGTGGCAACGCTATCCGAGACACAGCTCCCGATTCAGGCATCGGCCGAGATCCGGGACGCCGACGGCACCGTCTGCGCCACCTCCAGCGCGGCCTATCAGCCGTTCGAACTCGATGCGGTCCGCCATCAACTAACCCTCCGCGACGACGAGGTCGCCCTGCTCTCCCACGCACTGACCACCGCGAATGCCCTCTCTTCGAATGGAGTTCAGCAATGACCCACACCGCCGACGACATCCTGCGCACCGTCACCGATATCGCCGTCACCGAGACCGGCATCGCCGAGGCCGAACTACGGCCCGACGTCGACCTGCGAGGCATGGCGGGCGTCGATTCGGTGCGCGTGCTGCGCATGGTCGCCAAGATCGAACGCACCTACGACATCGAGCTGGAGGACCAGGACGTCTTCGGTCTCGCCACGCTCGCGGATGTCGTCAAAGTCGTCGATCGGGCCCTGCACGAGGCGGCGGCGTGACAATCACCGCCGATACCAACCAGCACTATGACCTGGATCCGGATATCTTCGGCCAGTTCCTCGACCCGCTGCGCAAATACAGTTCGGCGCTGTACAATTCGTCGACCGACACCCTTGAACAGGCGCAGCGGCAGAAGCTGCGCTTCGTCGCCGACCGGCTCGGAGTGCGCGGTGGGGAGCGACTGCTCGATGTCGGCTGCGGCTGGGGTTCGCTGATCCTGTTCATGGCCGAGGAATTCGGTTGCGACACAATGGGAGTCAGCCCGGCACCGCGCCAGCACGAGTACATCGCCGAACAAGCCGTCGCGCGTGGTGTCACCGAACGCGTGCACACCAGGGTCGGACACTTCGAAGAGCTCGACCTGCCGGTTCGCAGCTTCGACGCGGTGTCCCTGCTCGGCTCGATCGTGCACATGCCCGATCTCGGCGCGGTGTTCCGGCGCGCACGGTCGGTGCTGCGGCGTGGCGGCGTGCTCTATGTTTCGGAGAGCTGTTTCCGAAATGCCTCCGCCCGCAATGCTTTCGATACCCGTGTCGGCACCGAATTCGTTCGCGAGGACATTTTCGGCTGGGGTGATCTGCGCCCGCTGTCGGAGCTGGTGACCGCCGCCGAGGACACCGGGTTATCCATCATCGCGGTGGACGACCTCACCGAGCACTACCGCCGCACCATCGATGACTGGATCGCCAATGTCGACGCGGCCGCCGAGCGCATCGACGCGCACGGTCCGGGCCTGGCCGCAAAGCTGCGGCACTATCTGGAGATCGCCAATGCCGGATGGGGTTATACGACCAAGCATTACGCGCTGACCTGTCGCAATGCCCGGTAGGAGACACAGATGAATATGGAATCGGCTCTGCTTCCGGTCGACGAGGTAGCGGCCGCGGTGGACGGCTTCCTCGCCGCATCCCCGGCCACGCGCGCCTGGGATGTGGAGACCGCCTTCGACTGGTCGCTCGCCGATGCGGGCCGGCTCACCGAGGGGCAGCGTTCGGCGGTGCAGTTCGTCACCCTCATCGAGGACCATCTGCCCGGCTATTTCGATGTGTACCACCGCCATTTCCCGGTGGACGACACCGTGGATCGGACCACCTTCATCCACAACCGCGAGCTCTATCACTTCACCGTGCGGTGGGCGCTGGAGGAGGACACCCACGCCCGCGCTCTCGCTCGCTACCAGGAGGCCGCCGGAATCGCCGACCGCGGTTCTCTCCGTGCGGAATTGGCGGTCGAGGGCCAGCAGCCCTTCGATCTGCCCTACGACCATCCGGTGCAGTTTTTCGCCTACGCGCTCGTGCAGGAGAAGGCGACCCAGATGTACTACCAGCACCTGCGGGATGTGGTCGACGAACCGATTCTCGCGTCGGTGCTGGCCCGGTTATCTCGCGATGAGGCAAGGCATTTCAGCTTCATGGCCGATGTGGTCGGGCGGTATCTGCGGGTGCAGGGCGATGCGACAGTGGAACCGATCCGCGATGTGATCGCCAATTTCCGTATGCCACTGGCCGATACCATGCGCGGCTATTGGCGGTGGGCGCTGAAGATCGCCGATGTGGCCTCCTATGACCACACCGAGGCCTACGAGCATCTGGTGAAGGTAATCGACCGGACGGTGGATGCCAGATCCGACCGGCTCGACGAACTGGTTCGCTTCATCGGAGAGTGCAACGCGCTGGCCTGAATAAATAGCCCTGCCGCCAAATCCTCGGCGGCAGGGCTATTTATTTCACTGCTCCGGATTCAGCACCAGAATCGTGGTCGAACCATGTGCGATCAACTTGCCGTTCGCGTCCACGATCCGCCCCTCCGCCGTCGCGGTGCGTCGCCCGACGTGAATCGCATTGGCCTCACAGGTGAGTCGCGATCCGTCCAATGTCACCGACCGGATGAAATTCACCTTCAGCTCCAGCGTCGTATAGGCCACGCCGTCACCGAGTTTCGTGAATACCGCACTCCCCATCGCGGTATCCATGAGCGTCGCGATCACCCCGCCGTGCACCGTGAACATGGCGTTGATGGTGGCCGGATTGGGATCCAGATAGTACCGGGTGAAGCCGTCCCCAGCCGTCTCCAGCCGAATCCCAAGCGACGCGCCGACCCCCAGATTCTCCTGCAGCCCCCGCTCGAATACCGCCGTCAATTCCTCGACGCGAGTGCCGACGGTCCCATTGCTGTGAGTATCGATGCTGGTCATGGCCTCTTCCTCCCTGGCGAACAATGCCAGCCCATTCGACCAGCGCCCGGTGAATTCCACCTGGCCACAACCCACTGCATATCCACCTTCGATCGGCTGATCGAAATCAGAGGTCGGCGACCGCGCGCACCAATTCGGCGATCTGCTCGAAGTCCTCGTCCACGAACGGGCCGGGGCGGCCGAGTACGACGTGCTCGATGCCGACCTCGGCGAAGCGGGCGAATGAATCCGCCTGCTCCGCAACCGATTTGTCCGGATACCAGTACGCGACCATGGTCTTTTCGATGTTCTCGTACGGTCGTCCGACGGCTTCGCAATGTCCTTGCAGGACGCCGAGTTTGACTGCGACGGCGTCGACGGATTCACCGAAGAGATTGCAGGCGTCGGCGTATTGCGCGACCAGGCGCAAGGTCTTCCGCTCGCCTTGTCCGCCGATCATGATGGGCGGATGCGGGCGGGTCAGCGCGTTGGGGACGTTGAGCGGGCGTTCGAGGGTGTAATGCTGTCCGTGGAAAGGCTTTTCGGAGCCCGCCCACATCTGCTTCGCGATCCGCAGGGTTTCCTCCAGGCGCTCGTATCGCTCGGAGGTCGGTGGGAAGAACAGGCCGAGCCCCGCGGCTTCATCGGCATTCCAGGCCGCGCCGATGCCGAGCCAAGCGCGGCCACCGGAGAGCACATCGAGGGTCGTGACACTCTTGACCAGCAGACCGGGATCCCGATAGCTGACGGCGGTGACCAAAGCGCCGAACCGAATTCGCTCGGTCCGAGCCGCGATATACCCGAGCGCGGCGTAGGCCTCGAGCATGTCGTGTGCCGCCGGGCCGTTCGAACCGATCTGGAACAGGTGATCCATGACGAATACCGAGTCGAGCCCGGACTGATCGGCGGCGCGCACGATCCGGTCGACTCGCGGGCCGATCGCACCCGGTGAATCCGGCCAGGTGAAGTCGGCAAGGGAGATACTCAGTCGCATGAGCCGAGCCTGGCACGGCCGGCGCGCGCCGGGGAGGCACGGCCGGTCCTAGGACCGCAGCGGCGGGGAGGGTGGGAACTCGATGGGGAGTGCAGTGAGTGCCCGGTGGAACGGTCCCGGCCGCCAGGTCAGCTGATCGGGCGGCACCGCGAGGCGGATCTCGGGCAGCGCGTCGAGTAGTTGGTCGATGGCGTCCTGGGCGATCAGGTAGGCCATCGAATTCGCCGGGCACACGTGTGGTCCGGCGCCCCAGGCCAGATGGGAGCGATTGCCCGCGTACTTATTCGCGACGATCGCCGGATCGGTATTGCTGGCGGCGATGCTGATGACGACCGGCTGGTGGGCGGGTAGCCAGACATCGTCGATCAGGATCGGCTGGCGCGGAAAGGTGATGCAGAAGTTCGCCATCGGCGGATTGTTGAACAACACCTCGTCGAGCGCGTCCCTGGTCGACAGGCTCCCGCCGAGTACGCTGCCGCCGAACCGCTCGTCGGTGAGGATCAGCATCAGAGCATTGACGATCAGATTCTGCTGCGGTTCGATTCCCGCGCCGTACAGCGTGCCCAACTGGTGCACCATCTCGATATCGCTCAGCGCCGCCGGATGCCGCAGCATCCGGGTGGTGATGTCGTCGCCGGGCTCGATGCGTTTGAGCTGGGTCAATTCCAGCATCGCCCCGACGAGCAACTGGTTGCCGTGCTCGGCATCGATGCCCTCGAAGATCGCGGCCATACCGGTCGCGGCCTGCTGCGCGATATCGTCCGGGCACCCGAGCATGGCGTTGAGCACCGTGAAGGCGAGCGGAAACGCGTACTGGCGCACCAGATCGGCCGACCCGTCGCCGCAGAACGAATTGATCAGCGGAACAGCGAGTTTCGCCACCGTATCGTGCAAGTCGTACTGATCGACCTTCTCCAGGCCCGCGACATTGGTCTGCCGATACCTGGCATGCGCTTCACCGGCATTGCGCAAGGCATTCGGTCGCCACTGCATCATCGGCAGCACCGGGCAGTCGGCGGCCACGCTCTGCTGCCAGGTGCGCGGATCGGCCGGAAAATGATCCGGATCATTCATGATCCGCAAGGCCGTGTAATAGCCGACCACCAACGTGGCAGGCACCCCCGGCGCCAGATCCACCGGCACCAACGCCCCGTACCGCTCACGCATCTCCCGATACGCCCGATGCGGGTCCGCCGCGAACTCCGGCGTATACAACGCCACCCGCGGCCCATCCGTGTCGATCGGCGAAGTGAACGGTGCACGGCTGTGTGCCGAAGACGGAATCGTCATCGAGAAAACTCCAGGCGTTCGAACGTACAAGCCCCGTGAGCCTAAGCACCCCATCCACCCCGCCGCACCCCGAACGCGAATTACACCCACCCTGACCGCCGACAGGCTGGTCAGACGAGCACTATGCGCGTGGCGGCACCCGACGCTAGTCGGTAATCCTGCTTCGCATTGCCTCGACGATGGTGTCACCGAGGGCGGTGAGCGATCCGGCGGCCTCCAGTAGCGCGATACCTTCGGCGGTGAGCAGGCGAACTTCGGTGAAGCGCCGCGCGGCGGCCTCGGCTGCCGCTCCAGTCGTCACGGTGCGCTGGACGCGCCAGAAATCGGTGATGGCGAGGTGGGCGTAGGTGCTGTGCAGTAGGCCTTCGATCGGGCGTGGATGCGAAAAGCATGGTGGGTGGTAGCGCGGTTCGATATCGGCGCGGTCGTAGAGTTCGAAGGCATCCATCATCGCGCCGAGCTTGACGTGCTGGAATTCGTGCACCAGCAGTTCGGCGAGTGCTTGCGGATCCAGGTGCCGGGCAGCGATGCCCACCGCGCCGAATGCCAGTCTGGCCGAGGCGCTCCGGTTCGTCGAGCCATCCGGTCGCAGCGGCAATATCGTCCGCAGACCGGCACGCAGGCCGGGCAGATACGCGGGCAGATGCTCTTCTATGAATCCGAGAGCGCCCACGAAAGCCTGCTGCCACCGCTCGGCCTCGACATCACTCAACCGCCCGGTCGGATGAATTTCGCTCCCGAGATAAGGCAGCGCTCGATAGGGATCGGTATCCTCCAGCGTGACCGTCAAATCGCCATAGCTCAGCTTGCGCACCGGCTCGGCCAGTACGACGTCCCCGTCGCCGGTATCGATCCATACCAGCTCCGAGGCCCGCAACGCACCGAACATCGGCAAAGGTGCCACACCGTCGCGCACGGGCACCGGCATTCGCAGCTTCGCGCCTGCCAGCAGCGCGGCGCTCGCCGCCACCGCCTCCAAGTGGTAAACGTCCGCGGCGACGAACTCTGCGCGACTGATGTTTTCGAGCAATGCGGTCGCCCACACCCGGGTGTAGGGATGAGTGAGCACTGCCGCGACCGCGTCCGGTGCCGATGTGTCCAAGCCCACCAGCACATCCCAGGCGGCGGCGAAGCGCGCATCGTCGTGCGGGCCGAATCTGCCTACCGCCGCCAACAATTCACGCTGCACCGAGGCCTGGGCCTGCACCAGCCAACGCACCGTCTCCGCATCGCCGAACCCCGATGCCAGCTGGGCGAATTGATCCTCTGACAGACTGTGTGCGGACTCAATCGACGGCACGGCTGACCTTCATGCGCTCGTCGAAGGCGGCGCGGTGCGTTTCGGCGGCACGCACCGCAGCACTTTCCGCGGTGGGATCGACCGATTCGGCGAGCCACGGCCGCACCGTCGCACTCATGCCCGCAACGAACCGCTCCCCTAGCGGGGTCAGTGATCCGGATCCCTGGAGTTGGCGAATAGCTTCCGCGGTCATCATGCGCCACCGCACGAATTCCCGCTCCGATTCCTGGCGCTGCGCCCCCTCGGCCCGCGTGCGATGCACCCGCCAGAAATCGGTCACGCCGATATGGGCGTAGGTGCCTTGCAACAACCCCTCGATCGGACGCGGATCCGGTCGCCACGGCGCGTAATACCGCTGCGCCGTATCGGAGCGGTCGAACAATTCGAACATGTCGAGGATGGCGCCCATCTTCACGTGTTGGAATTCGTGGATAAGCGGAAGCGCGGCCGATACCAGCGCCCGTCGCAGCCCGATGCCGACCGCGCCGAAAGCCAGTCGCATGGAGGCGCTTCGGTCGTAGTTCTCATCCGGCTCCATCGGCATGACCGCACGCAAACCGGAGCGCAGACCGGGCGCGTAGACGGGCAGATATGCGTCGATGAAGTCGATACCCGCGGCGAAAGCGAGCTGCCAGCGGTGTGCCTCGGCATCGCTGAGCCGGTCGGCCGCATAGCTGTGGCCGATGCGATATGGGTCGGTGTCCTCGAGCGGGACGATCAGGTCGGTGGCGGTCAGCCGGCGCAATGGATGTACCAGATCCAGCCTGTCGATCGAGCCGGTATCGATCCAAACCTGTTCGTCCGCACCGGCTTTCAGTGCGCCGAAGGTTGGCAGTGGCGCGACCCCGCCGCGCACCGGCACCGGCAGCCGCAAATCCTTACCCGCGTGCAGCGCCGCACCCGCCGCGACCGCTTGCAGGTGATGGACATCCTCGGCCACCATCTCGCCCTTGCTTACCCCCTCCAGCAGGGCGGTGGCCCATACCCGGGTGTAGGGATGCGCCAGCACCGTAGCCACCGCGTCAGGCGCCGACGTGTCCAGTGAGACGAGCACATCCCAAGCTGCGGTGAATCTTTCGTCATCCTGTGGACCGAATCGGCCGACGGCAGACAATAATTCGCGCTGCAGCGAAGCCTGGGCCTGCGCCAACCAATTCACTGTGGCGGCATCACCGAAACCGGCTGCCAATTGGTCGAATTCGTCATCGGACAATCTGTGCGACTCGACGACGGCGTCATGTGCGGAGGTTTGTGCGCCGCCTCTCCCTGCTGCGGCTTCGGACTCGGCCACGTGATCGATCATCTCCTTCAGATCGGAGCAGTAGACAGAGGGGTTGTCGAATTCGGTGCCCGGCCGGTACCGGTGCGGATAGAACCCACCACCGCAGACCTGGACCACGTCACAGGATCGGCACGTGGCGCTGACGCCGTCGATGCCGTCACGACGCACCGTGATGCCAGGGAGCACGGCGGCCTCGTCGAGGCTGTTGTCCCACACGTTCAGTCCAGTCGCCGCAGCGCCTTCGAAGGCGGTCTTGAGCGAATCGACCTGCTCGAGCGTGCCGTCGGTTTCGATCACCAGCAGATCCACCGGATCGAGTCCGATGGCCTCGGCGGTGCTCGGACGACCGTACATGGCCGCCACCACCGATTCGAAGGTGCGCAGCGGTACCGGTCGACCGTCGGCATTCCAGGCGTCGAACATGGCGATGAGCCATTGCGCGTACTCGCCACCACCCCGCGCCGGAGTGTCCGGATCGCGCGGTATCCGCAAACCCGGCGGCTGATGCTCCCAATTCGAGTGCGGCAGCAGCAGATCCATGCGCGGCGGCTGCTGCTCCAGCAGCCCGCGATAGACGGCGATCGGATCGTTGGCAATATCCACCGTGCACAGCAGGCCGGAATACAGCGCGCGATACTGCGGCTGGCGCAACCGGTCGAGGCTCGCAATCACCTGGTCGTAACTGCTGCGTCCGTTGCGGTACAGCCGATGCCGGTCATTGGCGGCGCGATCGCCGTCCAGCGAAACACCAACCCGCACATTGTATTCGGTGAACAGGTCGAGGTAGGCCGCGCTGAGCAGGATCGCGTTGGTATGGATATGCAGATTCAGGCGGGCCACCGGAGCGACGGCCGCGTGCAGAGCGGCCAGGAATTCCCTGGTGCGGTCCACACCGAGCAGCAGCGGTTCGCCGCCGTGTAGCACGATGGCGACCTCGGGCAGCGCGTGCGCCGCCGCATGTTCGGCGATGCGGAACGCAATCCGGGTGGCCGTCTCCGGGGCCAGCCCCATCGGGCGACCACGCCAGGATTGGTCGACGTGCTCATACATATAGCAGTGATTGCACGCCAAATCGCACCGGCTATGCACCTTGATCACAAACTGACGAAAAGGAAGCGGTTTACGGTTCACGGGATAGCCGGTACGCCGAGCGGTATTCGGATCAGATGAGAGCGGAGCTGAACGAGATACCGGTGGTCGAGGAGTTGGCCAGATTCGCAAGCAGATCAGTCAGGCTCTGACCTGAAAGCTGCCCGAGCGGAGTGCCCCGCAGATCGGCCACAGCGGACACCACCGCGCGATTGTTCGACTTCATGATTAGTCCTCCTAACGAGCGAAACCCTTTGGCGCTCTTGCTGAATGCTACGCACAACGCCGCACACCAATTTCCCAAACTTGGGAGTCTGTCCGAACGGGGCACCGCCGAGCGGTGGCATTCGGCGAAATCGCAGCCAGCATGAATACCGTTGCGGTTCAGACGAATTCGACCGAATCGATGCGCCAGTCCCTGCCGGAGCGCTGCAGGGTCACCTTGGCGGTGAGGTCGATGCGGTCGACAACGGTGCCGTCGGGCGCCTTGACATCCTGGGTGATCATGGCCAGCCGATCGATCCGCTGATCGGTATCGGCGCCGTGCTCGGTACCCAGGATGAGCACAGTGGCCTCCACGGTGGAACGCGCACGCGCCCACTGATCCCACTGCACACCGGGTCCGCGTTCCGAGGTCGTGGTCGACGTCGCCGCGAACTGGTCGGTGAGCCAGGGTGTTGCCCGCCGGAATGCGTCGAGCCTGCTGGTATCGGCCCCCGGGCGCCAGGTGAACATGGTCTGCAGTCCGGAGGTGATCGTCTCGATCGCTGCCTTGTCGGCGGGTTTGTCATCGCTGCCGGACGGCGTCGAGGAACACGCGACGCACAGTGCCGCGGCGAGCGACGCGAGCAGGATGAATGCGTACCGCAGTTTGGACATGGCAACCTCTTCAGAAGTGCATGGCGTGGATGCGCCAGCCTTGTTCGGTCTGCACAACGGTTGCCCAGACCGTGATTTCGATGTTCTCGATCGGTTTCGCCGCGGCATCGGTGATGGCCTGCCCGATCAGCACTACACGATCGATGCGCGCGGGTTGATCCGCCGGATGTTCGTCGGTCGTGACCTGCACGGTGACCTCGACCTTCGCCTTGGCGTCCGCCCATGCCTTCCACTGGGTCTTCGCACCGCCGGAGGTGGTCTCGCGAGCGCGGGCGCCGAGTTGATCGGTGAGGTACGGGCGGGCGCGGGCGTAAGCGTCGTCGGGTGAGTTGTCGCTCTGCGGCCGCCAACCGAACATCGTCGAGAAGCCGTCGCGCAGAACGATATTCGGATCCGCGGTGTCAGCGGCACCGAGCGGGGCCGGAAGTGCGAGACCGCGCACCGTCGAACCGCAACCGCTGATCGACGCGATACCGAAGGCCGCGAACAGCAGGGCCAACAGGATTCGGCGAATGCTCATGACATGCTCCGTACCTTGGCATCGGCGGCGATGTCTGCCTCGGCAACCGTGCCGTCGGTGCTCGACGCGTGCACCATCCGGCCACCACCGATCGCGACACCGACGTGCCGCGGTGTTCCGTTCGAATTCCATTCGCTGAATACGAGATCACCCGGTTTCGCCTGATCGGTGGCTATCTCGTCGCCCTGTGCCCATTGCTGCTGGACGGTACGTGGCAGCGTGGTGCTGCCACTGGTCGCGACGTAGGTGACGTAGCTCGTCAGACCGGGTGAGTCGAAACCACCGAGCGTGGGGCCCTTGGTATTTCCGCCGCCCCAGGTGTATTCGGTGCCGAGATACTCCTTCGCCGCCTGTGCCGCCTTGGCCTCGCGATCGGACTGCTGATCCGGCGTCGCACCGAAGTCGGTCGCGGCGAATTGGCGTTCGAGATCCCTGATGGTGCGCACATAAGGCCGGGTCTGCGTGGTGTAATCACCGCCGGACGGCATACCGCCCGCGGCCTGGACCGCCCCGAAGCCCGCGTTGTACGCGGCCAACGCGAGATCGACCGCATCGCCCTGCAACGAGCCGCTGTTCACCCCGGCCGAGGTGTCCTTCCAGTTCTTGCACATGAAATGTGCCTGTGCCACAACGGAATCGGCAATGCTGTTGATATCGGCGACACCGTTGCTGTCGGCGTCGACCTTCCAGGTCTCCCAGGTACCGGGCATGAACTGCGCCGGTCCCCTGGCACCGGTGGACGACACCGGAGCATTCGCACCGTAGTTGAAGTTGTTCTCCGCCTCGAGTTGTCCGGCCAGCAGCGGCGCGGTGATACCGCTGTTCGGGCATTCGGCGGCACCCTTGACCAGCCACGGCACGAATTCCTGCGGCACCTTGCCCGGAGCTAGGCCGGTCCCGGGGCGCACGGCACAGTCGGCGATCGCATGTGCGATCTTCAACGCCGACTGCGACGCCGCGGGCGCGGCCTGCTCGAGCATCGGCGCGGGATCGACGGCTTTACCGCTGCCCAGCCGCAGGCCCTGCCACAGCTCGAAATGCAAATGGGCACCGGAGGATTGGCCATTGCTGCCGACATCGGCGATATGCTGCCCCGCCTTCACGATGTCACCTGTTCTGACGTGTAGACCGTTGTCGTACATATGCCCGTAGACGGTCGAGACCTGACCGCTGGATGTCGTCGAGTCGATGACGATCCAGTTCCCGAATCCGGTCGCCGGTCCGGCCGCCGAGACTTTCCCGTCCAGTGCCGCATAGATCGGGGTGCCCTCCCGCGCGGCGAGATCGATGCCGCGGTGGAATTCACCGCCGCGCTGACCGAATGGCGACGAAACCGTGTACTGCCCCTTGGCCATCGGGCCGGTGATCACCGCGCATGGCGACGATTGGGACAGATCGTCGGGAACCGTGCGTTCGGGCGCGGGCTGGTTGCGCGGCGGTGCCGGGATCTGCGGATCGGTGGTCGTCAGCACCACCGGGCGGTCGGTGGTTGTGGTCGTCGTGGTCGACGTGGTCGTGGTGACGATGGTTGAAATCGTCGAGGAGACACCGGATTCGACGTCCACGCACGGGGCGGCGGAAGTGGTGGCCGTTGTCGTGACCGTCGGGCACGCCGAAACTTTGGTTTCGCAGGGTCGACCGGTCGTCGTGGTCGAGGCCGTCGGTCCGGTCGTGCTGGGGCAGGTCGTGGTCGTTGTCGTCTGTCCAGTGCTGGTCGCGGTTCCGGACGAAGTCACCGTGGTGGCGGCAACCGTCGTTCGCAACGGCGCCGTCGTAGTCGTCGTCGTGGTCGTGGGCTCGACCCGAGTGGTCGACCCGGCAGCGGACGAAGCCACCGGCGGCGGCACAGTGGTTCCGGTTACCACCGTGACCGGAGCCGGATCGGGTGACGTGGTGACCGGCGCGGCACCGGCGTACCCGATTCGATTCCCGGACAGCAGCCCGCTCACCGCCAGCACGACGACCACGGCGGCGGTCGTCACAACGAGCAGCACCGACACCAGCCGACGATGCGGTTCACGGTTATTACGAATCGGTCCCATCCAGATGTCTCCACGCGATCGAATGCGGAATGGACAACAGCGTGGCCGCACGCCAACCGCACCGCACCTGCCCGAACCGACACCACGCGGCCGCCCCGGTCGTGAGCGCCGCGAACAATATCGGCCCCTACCTGCGCCGATGCCCTCGAATGCCGTGCCCGAACGGGCAACGACCTGCACGTTTAGTTCTTGATGAGTGCACGGTTAGAAGTCCGCGGATGCTCGAGTTCCAGGCATCGAGAGCACTCGAAGCCCAGTCCTCACGAGAGGTGCTCCGATGGAGAGAACCGCGGTCTATGTCGACGCGCGCGACCCGATCTCGCGCGCCGGTCTCATCGCCCAGTTGCGATCACGCACGGAGGTGCTGGTCGCCGACGATCCGACGCGGGCCGTTGTCGCACTGGTCGTCGCCGATACCGTCGACGAGTCCACCCTGCAGACGCTGCGGCGCCTGCAGCGCGGCAGCTGCCGCCCGGTACTCGTCGCATCCGATTTCGACGAACACGGATTGGCTGCGGCGGTCGAGGCCGGGATCGCGGGACTGGTGCGCCGACAGGACGCATCGGCCGAACGCCTGGCCCGTGCGGCATGTGCTGCGGCGCGCGGCGAAGGCACGGTGCCGCCCGATCTGCTCGGCCGGCTGCTCGATCAGGTCGGTCGGTTACAGCGCCAGGTGCTGCATCCGCGCGGACTCAGCCTGACCGGTCTTTCGCAGCGGGAGACCGAGATCCTGCGCCTGGTCGCCGAGGGCGATGACACGGCCGAGATCGCCGCCAAACTCTGCTATTCGCAGCGCACCATCAAGAATGCGCTGCACGACATCACCAGCCGCCTGCAGTTGCGCAACCGGTCCCATGCCGTGGCCTACGCGCTGCGCCAGGGCCTGATCTAAGGCTGGTGACACGGTGTTCGTCGAGGTGGACGAGGCACTGCGGACGCTGATCGGAGCCGACGCGGTCGATCGGAACGAGGTCGATGTGGTATTCGACGCGCCGACCAAAGACTGGGCCGCGCGGCGCAATTCGCCGACGGTCAATATGTTTCTCTACGACATCCGCGAGGATCTGCGGCGACGCCAGCGCGGCCTGATCAACGAGTACGACGACCGCGGCGTGGTGGTGAATCGGCACCAAGGTCCCCGGTATTTCAAACTCTCCTACTTGATCACGGCGTGGACCCAGCGGCCCGAGGATGAGCATCGACTGCTATCGGCGCTGCTGTCGTGTTTCCTGCGCCACGACCAGATTCCGCCCGACTCGCTGAACGGGACGCTGGCGGATATCGGCTTGCCGGTGGCATTGAATATCGCCTTGCCACCGCCGGAGGATCGCTCCTTCGCCGACGTCTGGTCGGCACTCGGCGGGGAGTTGAAACCGTCGCTGGATCTCGTTGTCACCGCACCCGCGGACGGAGGCCGACGGCTGCCTGCCGCGCCGCCCGCGACCGACGGTGTCACGGTCGGTATGCAGGACCGCGACGGTGCGACCGTCGACGCGCCACGTAAGGCGGTGTCGCGGTGAGCGCGTCGAGTCTGCGATATCTGTTGGCCCGCTTGGGAATTGTCGAGGCGAGAGTGCGTCGGGCAGTCGCGCAGCGTCGCGTCGGCGACCCGCAGCCGGACGACCCGTTTCGCGGTCTGTATCTCTCCGATGACGCGGTCGACCGGTTGCTGCGGACCCAACACGAGCCGGTCGGACCGGATCAACCAGAGTCACACGGCGTCATCGATGCCGATACCGCGGCCGCTGCGGCGCAGGCCGATGGCAAGGAGGTGCGGCTCGCGCGGGTGGTCGACGCGTTCGGACTCGATGCCCTCGATGTCGAAATCCTGCTCGTCGCACTGATACCGGATGTGGATGCCAGATTCGAATGGTTGTACGGCTATCTCAACGACGACGTGACCCGTCGCAGAGCGACTGTGGGCCTTGCCCTTTCGCTGTGCGGTGTGCCCGCCGCAGCGGCCGAGGGTCGCGCCAGATTCGCCGCGACCGCTGCGTTGGTGCGTGGGGGTCTGATCGCGGTCGATGACGCGGACCGCCCACTGCTATCACGGACGCTACGCGTACCGGACCGCGTTGTCGGATACCTCCTGGGCGATAACACACCTGAACCCGAACTGCGCCGAGCTATCTCGCCAGAACCGCCGTGCCCCGACACCGCGGATCCCCGACTGGTCGCGGCACTGCGCACCCGCGCGCCGCTGCTCTATTTGCGGGAACGCCCCGGCGGGGGTGGCGTCGCCGCCGCCGTCGCAGCCACGCGACACCACGACCGCGCCGTACTGATCATCGACCTGCGCCGGGTCGCCGAACATTCGGATCTGTTGTCCGCCGCGGTGCTGGAGGCGCGACTGACCGGCGCGGTGCTGATCGCGGCCGGTATCGATGTTTTCACCGAACGACCCGAAACCATCCGGCAGATCGCCGAGGCGTCGACCTGCGTCGTACTGGTCGGCACGGCGGTTTGGGATCCGGAATGGGTGACCCGGCAGCCGCTGACCTTCGATATCGAGCCGCCGAATGCCGAGGACCGCACCCGCATGTGGCGCAGCACCCTCGATGACCTACTGCCCGACGAACTCGACCCAGCGGGCGCGACCATGCAATTCGTGCTGACCCCCGAACAAGTCGCGCGGGCCGCCGCCGCAGCCGCCGCGTATGCCGAACTTTCCGGGCGGCCGGTCTCCGCGGCGGATCTGCGCCGCGGTGCCCGCGCTCAGAACGGCGCGGGCCTCGAGCACCTGGCCCGCCGGATCGAACCCGGCGTCGGCTGGTCGGATCTGGTGCTGCCCGCGCCGGTGCTCGACCAACTGCGCGAGGTGGCGTTGCGCGCCAGGCAGCGCGCGCTAGTGCTCGACGAGTGGCGGATGCGGCCGGGCGGCGGACGTGGCCGCGGCGTCACGGCGCTGTTCGCGGGCGACTCCGGCACCGGCAAGACGATGTCAGCGGAGGTGATCGCCGCGGATCTCGGACTCGACCTCTACACCGTGAATCTCGCGACGGTGGTCGACAAGTACATCGGCGAGACCGAGAAGAATCTGGAGCGCATCTTCGTCGCGGCGGCGGGTGTGAACGCGGTGCTGCTGTTCGACGAGGCGGATGCCCTGTTCGGCCGTCGCACCGAGGTCCGCGACTCACACGACCGATACGCGAATATCGAAAGCGCCTATCTGCTGCAGCGCTTGGAATCCTTCGACGGACTGGCCATTCTCGCGACGAATCTGCGGGCGAATCTGGACGACGCCTTCACTCGGCGCCTCGATGTCGTGGTGAATTACACGCTGCCCGACGAGAGCGCGCGGCGCAGCCTGTGGGAGCGCTGCATCGGCACCAGGATTCCCCGGGCCGCAGATCTCGACCTGGATTTCTGCGCCCGCGGTTTCGAATTGTCCGGCGGCAATATCCGCTCGGCCGTCGTCACCGCCGCCTATTCGGCCGCGGAGGCCGGAAGGGAACTACGCACCGCAGACCTCGTCACCGGTGTGCACCGGGAGTACCGCAAGCTCGGAAGACTCACCCTGGCAACGGAATTCGGCGAATACCACGAAGCTCTGCGCTAGTGCGGATTGCCCGATCGGGCAGTATTGGCTGCCCTTTCGCCGTCACGCCGGTCGACTGTCGGCGGCGTCGCTGCCGCGCATACTCGACTCACGTGACGGAAGGAGATCGGCCGTGCGCGAATGTTCGAACTGCGGACAGCCCAACTCCGAGAATGCCGAATTCTGCGTGAATCCGCAGTGCCGCACGTACCTGGGTTGGGCGACGACGGCGTTCTCGGATCCGGCGGCAAAGCCGCCGACCCCGACGCGCGCCGAGACGGTCGGGGTCTTCCCCGGGCCGCCTCGGCAACCGAACGGTCCGGCGACACCGTCGAGCCCACAGCGCTTCGGGGTCCGGGTGACCATGGACCCGACCGAGTTGAGCGTCGATCCGGGCGCGGCCGTGGTCAGCACGGTGACCGTGCACAACACCGGCACCCGGGTGGAGGAGTTCGAGCTCGGCGTCGCCGGTCCGCTGCGACCGTTCGCATATCTGGAACCCGCTGTGCTCAGCGTATATCCGGATGCGAAGGTCACCGCGGTGCTTCGGTTCGCACCACCACGCGATGCCGGGGTGCGGGCCGGGCGCGCGCCATTCGTGGTCGGCGCGCGATCGCGGGTAAACGCCAGGGTCGAGGACAAGGTCTCCGGCACGGTGACCATCGGCTCGTTCACCGAGTTGAAGGCGGCGCTGCAACCGGAATCCAGTCGCGGGCGCAAACCCGCGCGGCATACCGTGGTGGCCACGAATCTCGGTAATGTTCCGTTGGGCGTGCAGGTGGTGCTCGCCGACCGGGCCGGTGCGCTGACCTTCGAACCACCGCAGGCCATCACCACCCTCCCGCCGGGTGCGAGTGCCGAAACGTCGGTATTGGTGGGTGGATCACGAAAGTGGTTCGGCCGCACGGAATCTCATGCATTCACCGCTCAGGTGAGTCCGGCCGACGGCGCTCCCCCGATCGGGCTGAACGGTGTACGGAATCAGGTTCCGGTCTTCCCGTGGTGGGTGCCTACCGCGGTGGTGGTACTGCTCGCGCTGACGTTGGCCGTTGTCGCGCTGGTGCCCAAGCACAAGGACACGGTGCCGGGAACCACCGGCATGATCCAGCTCGCTGCCGAGCAGATCCTGGAGAACGCGGGCTATAAGCCGGTCATCGTGCAACGGGCCGACCCGAATGTGCCGCTGGGCCAGGTGATCGAGTCCAAACCGGTTGCGGGATATGAGTTGAAGCACGGTGAGCCGGTCCAGCTGTTCGTGTCGATCGGGCCGTGTGACGGCGGATGCCTGATCGAGGTCCCGAATGTGGAGGGGTTGAGGCGAGCCGATGCCGAGGCCGCGCTGAAAGCGGCGCAATTCGAGGTCGAGCGGTCCATCGAAGTGCCGGATCCGGCCATCGCCAAAGGGTTGGTGATCTCGAGCAGTCCCGCGGCGGGCGAAAAGAAGGAACCAGGCAGCAAGATCGTTCTCAAGGTATCGACCGGTCCGACGCCGACCACCACGGTGGCTCCACCGACCACGACCGGCGGTACGGGTGGCACCGACGGTAAGGAACAGGTCGAGGTACCCGATGTGATCGGAAAGTCGAAAGCCGAAGCAACCGAGAAGATTCAGGCCGTTGGTCTGACTGCCGACATCGCGGAACAGTCGAACGCCACCGTCGCCGCGGGCAAGGTCATCGCCACCGATCCCGCCGCGAAATCCGAGGTGGACAAGGGATCCGCGGTCAAGGTCACCGTTTCGAGCGGTCCAGCGCCTATCCCGATCCCCGATGTGACCAAGAAATCGAGGGCCGACGCACTCTCGGCTCTGACCGCGGCCGGGCTGAAGACCAAGGTGGTCGAACAGCCGGATACCAAGATCGCCGACGGTGCTGTGATATCGACCGACCCCGTCGCGAAGACCGCGGTCGCCAAGGACACGGTGGTCACCGTGACGGTATCGCAGGGACCGCCGTGCAAGTCAGGTTCCGTCTTCCGGCTCGCCAAACCTGACGACCACGTCTGTGTCACCCAAACGATCGCGGATCGCACCAAAACGGAGAACAGCCAAGCCGCTGCACGGGTCAGTGCTACCGACCACACCTATGGACCGGATACCTGCATCCAAGGCTATGTGTGGCGGGAGGCGGTGAAAGACGACCACGTCTGCGTGGTACCGCAATCCCGCACCGACGCCGCGACGGACAACGCAGCCGACAAGGATCGACACGCCAAGTGAGGAATCATGCGAGCACATGACCACGAGACCGCCGAGGAAACGGTTCGCCCCAAGTCGAGCCGGGTCGAGGACCCGACCGCTGCGCAACTGCGCGCGGCACTGTCGGGACGGCTGGACGCGGTAACGCCGAGCGGCCTGCTCGGATTGCAGCGCACCGCCGGAAATGCCGGTACGACAACGCTATTCGAGGAGCAGTCGCCGGTGCACGGCGTCATCGGATCCGGCGGCGGCGCCGCGCTCGAACCCGAGGTGCGCGCCGATATGGAATCCCGCTTCGGACAGGATTTCGGCGACGTGCGTGTACACACCGACGACCGCGCGCATCAGTCGGCCAAATCCGTGAACGCCCACGCCTACACGGTTGGCTCCGATATCGTCTTCCAGCGCGACACCTACGACCCGTCATCGGATGCCGGACGGCACACCCTCGCCCATGAACTCACCCATGTGGTGCAGCAGCGCGGCGGCCCGGTCGATGGCACCGACGCCGGTGGGGGCGTGAAGGTCAGCGACCCGTCGGACCGATTCGAACGGGAGGCCGTCGCCAATGCCGACCGCGTGATGTCCGCGCCATCAGTGGCGGCCGAGCCCGCGGTACAGCGCTGCGCCGACGAACCGGCCGCGGTCCAGCGGACCGAAGCGCCCGCCGAGCAGGAGGAAGAGGAGCCGACGGCGCAAACCTATGTCCAGCGCGCCGAGAGCGAAGAGGACGAGGAGTCGGCGTAGGCCGGTGATTCGATCGGAGTCAGAGCATGCCCGAGCCCGCCCGCAAATCGAAACCGCCTCGGCCGCCGCATAATCCGGCGACTCCGGTGCGCGCGGTCGGCACCGCGAATGCGATGCAGCGGTTGCAGGCGACCGCTGGCAACGGCGCCGTCGCCGCGCTGTTCGCTCAGCGACTCAGCGCGGGCGAGGATGCATCGGCATGTCTACCGCCCATCGTGGCTCCGACCTCGATGACACCGAAGCAGGATCCGAAGTTCGCAGCGGCCACCGATCAGGTCGCGGCGGAATCGGCTGCGGCAAAAGCACATCCGGCCCCGGCGAAGGAGGTCAAGGCGGCCCAGGACGCCGCCGTCGCACCGGCCGACGATAAGGACGCACAGGCCAAAGCTGCACACACCGCGACCATGGCGGCAGCGAAACCGGCGGGCTTCGACAAGGCCGGATTCATCGCCGCGGTCAATACCGCGATCGCGGCCAAAGCGCCCAAGAATCTCGACGAGGCCGACAAATTCGCGACCTCCGGCAAGGCCGATCAGGTCAAGAACGAGGTGCTCGGCAAGGTCAGCGCGGGCAAGGAGTCCTCGGCGAAAAATGTCGCCGATACCACCAAAGCGACACCGGACACTTCCGTCGCCAAAGACAAACCGGTCACAGCGATGCCCGCCGCGCCACCGGCCCGCCAACCCGTCACGCCCGATCCCGCGGCGGCGGCGCCGAAACCCGCACCCGCCGAACAGGTCCAGCTCGGTGCGGGCAGCTGCGAGGCCAACGCGAAGATGGCCGAGGCCGGAGTCACCGACGAACAACTCGCCAAATCCAACGAGCCCGAGTTCACCGGCGCGCTGGACACCAAGAAGGAGCTGCAGTCCCACGACGCCGCAGCGCCTGCGCAATTCCGCCAGCAGGAAGCCGCCACCCTCGCCGCGGCCAAGGATCAGGCCGGTGCGAGCGCAAAAACCGGTCTGGCCGCGATGGGTTCGGCCAAGTCCGCCTCGCTGCAGGCCACCGGAGCGGGCAAGGATG
The DNA here is from genome assembly GCF_035920345.1 of Nocardia vinacea. Classification (NCBI taxonomy): domain Bacteria; kingdom Bacillati; phylum Actinomycetota; class Actinomycetes; order Mycobacteriales; family Nocardiaceae; genus Nocardia; species Nocardia vinacea. The sequence goes on along the minus strand of NZ_CP109149.1, from coordinate 9,318,297 downwards.
CCACCAAAGCCAAGGACGAGGCCGAACGCGCGCGCATCACCGGGGAGATCAACAAGATCTTCGACGCCACCAAGACCGAGGTGGAACAGATCCTCACCGGTCTGGACGGGTTGGTGGCCCAGAAGTTCGAGGAGGGCGAACGCAAGGCCAAGGAGGCGTTCACCGCCGACCACAAGGAGCGGATGTGGCAGTACAAGCTGCGCCGCTACGGCGGTCCGCTCGGACCCACACTGTGGGTGAAGGATCTGCTCCTCGATATGCCCGCCGAGGCGAATAACCTCTTCCTGGAGTCCAAGAAGCTCTACGAGTCCAAGATGTCGGCGGTCATCAGCGATATCGCCGACACCGTCGGGACCCAGTTGAACCGGGCCAAAGAGCGGATTGCGCAGGGGCGCACCCAAGTTCAGAAGTTCGTCGCCGAACAACCGGCGAATTTGCAGAAGCTCGCAGGGCAGGCCGTCGATGAAATCGGTTCGCAATTCGCGGATCTGGAGAAAACCGTCGACGAGAAGCAGCAGTCGCTGGTCGACGATCTGGCGACCCGCTACAGCGAGGCGCGCGACGGAATCGACGAGGAGATCAAGAAACTTCAGGACGAGAACAAGGGGCTGGTCGGCAAGACCATCGATGCGGTCGGCGGCGCGATCGAGACGATCAAGAAACTAAAGGACATGCTCCTGGGCGTACTGGCGCGGGCGGCGGGTGCGGTCGAGAAGATCATCAAGGATCCGATCGCCTTCCTCGGCAATTTCGTCAATGCGGTCAAGGCCGGGATCAGCAACTTCATGTCGAATATCGGAACGCACCTGAAGAAGGGCCTACAGGGCTGGCTGTTCGGGGCCCTCGCCGAGGCAGGCATCGAGATTCCGGCGAAGTTCGACCTCAAAGGCATTATTACGCTGCTGCTTTCACTGCTCGGCCTCACCTGGAACTCGATCCGCGCGCGCATCGTCAAGGTCGTCGGCGAACCCGCTATGCAGAAGATCGAGGGAGCCGTCGATTTCGTGAAGGCGATCGTCACCGAAGGCATTCCGGGACTGTGGAAGTGGATCGCGCAGAAGATCACCGACCTCAAAGAGCAAGTGATGGGCCAGATCCGGGAATTCGTGATCAGCAAGGTGATCACCGCCGGAATCACCTGGCTGATCTCACTACTCAACCCCGCGGCCGCCTTCGTCAAGGCCTGCAAAATGATCTACGACGCGGTCATGTGGTTCGTGGACAATGCCGAGCGCCTCAAGGAATTCGTCGACTCGGTACTGGATTCGGTCGAATCGATCGCCTCCGGCGGTGTCGGCAAAGTCGCCGCCCTGATCGAAGGCACCCTCTCCAAGACCGTCCCCATGCTCATCAGCGGCCTGGCCAGCCTGCTCGGTCTCGGCGGCATCGCCGACAAGATCAAGAAGATCCTGGAGACGGTGCAAAAACCGGTCGGCCAGGTGGTCGACAAGCTCATCGGCGTCGCGGTGAAGTACGGGAAGAAGTTCCTGGGGAAGCTGAAGAATTCGAAACTCGGGAAGGCGGCCGGACGAGCCGCAGACAAGGTGAAAGCCAAACTTCGCGGCGGGGACGACAGCCCGGAGGGCAAGCAGAAGCGGCTCGAGAGTGGACTCGCGACCGGTGTGTCGATCGCAAACCGATTCTCCGGCAAGACCGTCGGCGAAAGTGTGCTGCGACCACTACTGAGCGCCGTACGGCTGCGGTACGGATTGCAGGTGGTCGAGCCCGTGCAGCAGGGTGATCACTGGGCGGTGCACGCGGAGGTGCAACGCGCGACGAAGGTGACGGCCGCCAAAGCGGCCAAGGGCATTCAGTGGGATAAACCTCCGGCGACAAAGCTGCAGGCACGCGGACTCGACCGAGACGAGATCACCCACGTCTTCGACCAAGCGCCCAACATCAATCTGATCAAGTCGGCGATCATGGAGGGGATACTGGCCCGCACTAAGGCCAAGGCGCATCCCTCGAAGCCTGGCAAACCAGCGAAGGATGCCAAGGGACGACCGCAGCCGGAGTTCATAGCGGGACGTCGTCTCAGCATGGGCGGCAGATCTCTCACCGACGGTGTTCTCGCAACCCTCGGCATGGAGAACAACAGGCGTGTGGTCAAGATTCACAAGATCTACGAGGCGAAGTCGAGCGAACGCCAGAAGTACAAGCTCGCCGAGGAGCACGATCGCTACAGCCGCATATCCACCACGCCGCAGGGCGAATACCAGATGAGCGACAAGGACTTCCTCCGAAAAGAAGTCATCGAAGACCTCATTGCGCAGCACTGCCCCGGTGAGCCGTACGCGGCAGCGCAGGCCAAGGTCACGACCAGATTCAAGTCGAGGATCGAATCACTCATGGCTGCCAAGTATCGCGAGGCTACTACCGGCCAGGCGGTTCGAAATCGCGAGCGATTCAGCCCGGATGTCGACATGAAGACCGCAGCTGATATCCCGGCCGTCGTGACCATCGACGAAAAACCCTATGCCGTCGTCGCATTCTCGCCCCGTCAGATAGTCACGGTGGGCGTCCTGCCCAGCGATGTGAAGCCCGGTGACACGGTCAAGGAGAAGCTTGACGATCAAGGCGTGGAGGCGGAATTCGAGAACGTCGCGATAACGGCCGATGCGCTCTCCAAACTTGCGGCGGAGGTCAAAGCAGCTGCGGGCAAATGACATACCGTCCGCTGCCCATTCGTGCCGACCGCACTTCCCCAACGGCCCGGCTAGCGGAACCATGACTGATTGCGCCGCTCGTTGAGCTCGATCAACTCGTCCTCGGTGAGCTCGTCTTCGTACGTCATAGGTTGCGACTGAACTTTCGGCTTCACCACATGCGGACGTCCCGCGGCGAGCTCGAGATTGTCGAGTGCCGCCTCGATCCGCGGATCCGCATTGAACTCGGCCAATCGTTCACGCACGTTGATTCGCGCTTCGTCGAGCGCTTCCCGAGCGAGAGTGGTGATCAGCTTGCCGAGCTCGGCCCCGTACGGCGTAACACTCTCATCGATGCGCACCGCAGCCAATGTTCCGTCCGCGCCCACCTCGACGGTGACCCCGTATCGCCCGGCGCTGGCCGTATCAGTCAGCAACGCCCGACGCACTGCCTCCATCCGACCGGTGATCGGGTCGATGTCCCCACTGTTCGGATACATCCTCGACTCCGCCCTTCCCGATGACCCATTGCAGCCGTGCTAGCGTAGCGGCACTTTCAGGGGAGGGATCTGATGACCGAACTCTATGTCGACCAGCCAGCGGTGGAGGGCATGATCGGCGCGCTGAACCAGTCCCGTGACGTGTTGGCTGGCGTCCCCACCAGCAGCTTCATCGCCGCGATCGAATCTGCATTGCCAGGCTCGGGCCTCGGCCACGCCTACCTCAAAGCCGGGTGGCGCGGGGGAGCAAGCGTGCGTGGCGTCAACGCTCAGCTCACTGATATCACCGACAAAGCCGGAATCAGCATCGTCGAGTACAACAACCGCGATCAGCACACCGCGGGTGCGGTCCAGGCGCTCGAGGACGCCCCCCGATGAGTGCGATCCCACCGACCAAGTCGCAGATCCGCGCCTGGAACGTTGCCCCGCTGGCCGATCAAGGGCTGGAATGGGGCCGCGGGGTCCAGTCCATCACCGACGAGCACGGAGCCATTTCCCGCCAACTCGCGGACTCCCCTGGCTTCTGGCGTGGCGACGCAAGCGATGCCATGCGCGATAAGGGCACCGAGGCCCTATCGTCTCTATCCAAGGTGGTCACCGCCTTCGAAAAGGGCGAGCTGGCCAGTTCGCAGATTGCCAACATTCTAGGTTTCGCGAAATCCACTGCGGTGAACGCGATTACCGAGGCCGAGAACCAGAAGTTCATCGTCGCCGAGAATGGTGTGGTCAGCTACGACGACGCGACTCTGGCCTGGCTTTACAGCCAATCCGAGGACACCTCCTGGCTGACAGCCGATTTCGTGTTGCGCAAACTTGCCAACGACCATGGGACGAAAATCGTCAAAGCGCTCCAGGACGCGGCCGATGCTGCGGAATCCGCCCGCAAATCCATCGAAAACGCATTCGCCGACGTGCCGATCCCGCCCGACGCCGAACTGGAGCGGATCGTGACCGACTATCAGGTCGAGGCCGATCCGGACGGAATGGTGAAGTGGCCGGATGGGGCGCTCAAGGCGTTGATGGAAGCAAAGAGCTTGGGCGACTTCGAGCCCAAGGATGTCACGGCGAGCGAGGCCGCCATGCTCGATCAGCTCAGCCTCGGCGACAAAATTCGGTTCTATCGCATTATGACCGAGGCGGAGGACACTGCCAAGGAAGTCTTCCCCAACGACAATACCCAGGACAACCACACCGACGCCTTCCGCCACACTTACTGGAACGCGCTGATGACTCAGGAATTCGGCGAGGACTGGACCAAGGAATACACCTCCAAGCACGAAGGCCGACCCGATAACGCCGCCGTGCGCGAGGCAATGGACCTGTACAACAACGAAATCGGACGTTCGATCGCGTTGAACAATCCCGGCGCAAGCCAGGAGGAGTTGCGCGATCTCGCCAAAGACGCTGTCCAGCGCGGGGATACCGTGCTGATCAACCAGGACAAACAGCTCAGCCGCACCAACCAGGTCGCCGAAGGTCAAGCCGTGGATTCGGACCTGTTCGATAAGAATCCGAAGTTCCTGCCCGGTACCCCACTACCGAACGACCGACCTTCGCCCAAGTGACACACAGGATCGATACTTCCTGGTGAATTGGGACTTCCTCCTAAGGAGATTCGATCAGTGAGCATGAACACGACAACTCGAGCGGTATCAGGGCTGTGCGCACTGGCGGCTGTTGTCACAGCCACCGCCGGATGCAAGCTCCCGTTCAGCGGTGAGAGCGTGACCGTTCAAGCCGAGAATCCCTCTCTGGCAGCGGCATTCGATCGGGTGCAGGATGCACATGGCAGCGCACGACTCGGCGATATCGTCGCCGAATCCGGAGTAGGTATTGGCGAATGGGATCGGATGTACAGCTTCTACTCCCCGAACACCGAGGACAAGGTCAATGCCGTCCTCGGCACCCCGGACCTCGATTGGAAGGGGCTGGCGCAAGGCTCGGACTCCGCAATGCAGGTCTTCGTGCGCGGAGGCAAGGTTGTCTACGCCTTCGATGACAAACTGCCGCGCCACAGTGTGGGTACCCACAAGTACGCGACGCCCGATTCTCTTGTGCAAGCGAGAGAGGAGCAAGACAAGGGACCGCTGTCCCGTGGCACGGTATGGGTGCTGGACATACAGCAATTCTCCTAGCACGCGTGTATTGACGGCGTTCAGACACTGTGAAAACGAATTGCCCTCCGGATTCACCCGGATCGGTCCCGTCGAGATCGAAAGTCGGCGTGCGAGCGTCGAAATAGCCCATGCCCGAGGTGCCGACAGCCGATACGGTGGTGCGGTAGCAAGGGAGGGCTCATGGAATTGGTCAAGGGTGCGAACGCGCCGGTTACCGCGGGAGAGGTGCGGGTCGCGGTAGCTGCTGCAGCGGCAGTGGATGTGGCGGCGCTGCTGCTCACGCCCGCCGGGAAAGTTCGCTCCGACAGTGATTTCGTCTTCTACAACCAGCCGACCGCGCCTGGCGTGGACGTGCATCCTCCGGACGCCATCCGCATTGTCCCGGGTGCGGTGCCCGGCGATATCGACAAGATTGTCGTCACCGCCAGCCTCGACGGTTCCGGGTCCGCCGACTGGGGACAGGCGGGCCCGCTGCGGATCTCGGTGACCGATGGTGCCACCGGGGCGGTCCTGGCCACCTTCGTGCCGACCGGTTTGGGCCCGGAGACCGCCCTGATCGCCTGTGAGCTCTATCGGCGTCAGGGTGCCTGGAAGGTGCGCGCGGTTGGGCAAGGGTATGCCAATGGATTGGCAGGTATCGCAGCCGATTTCGGGATCACTGTCGACGACGCGCCGAGCATCAGCCAGCCGGCATCGCCGCCCGTCGCGCCGGTCCCCCAGTCCCCTGCCGCACCAGCAGGCCAGCCACACGCCGGACCGCAGCCATACTCCGCGCCACAGCCGTACGTCGAACAGTTGCCCGCCGCACCACAGCCTTACGCCCAGCAACCATCCGCCCCAGCCCTGCAACCCATCGCCCAACAGCGGCCCGCCGCAGCCGCCGTCACGCCGCACCCGGGCGCAGCGCGCAGTTCGGGCAGCCGACGCTGAGCCTCGACAAGGGCCGAGTCTCGTTGCGCAAGAACGAAACCGTCTCTCTCACCAAGCACGGCGCGCCGCCGCTGAGCCGGGTACGAATGGGTTTGGGTTGGGACCCGGCGGTACACGGCCGGAATATCGACTTGGACGCGTCGGTCATCGCATACGACCACCGAGCCAAGAAGCTGGTCAATGTCTGGTTCCTGAAGCAGGAAGCGTTCAAAGGCGCCATCCGGCACTCCGGCGATAACCTCACCGGCCACGGCGAAGGCGACGACGAGGTCATCACGGTCGACCTCACCGCACTGCCACCCGAAGTCTACGCATTGGTCTTCACCGTGAACTCGTTCGCGGGCCACAAGTTCGACCAGGTGGGCCGCGCACACTGCCGCCTGGTGGACGATCAATCCGGTACGGAGCTAGTGCGATTCGAACTGTCCAAGGGCGAGCCGACCACGGGTGTGTTCATGTGCATGCTCACGCGCGGCACGCACGGCTGGAATATGACGGCCCTCGGCGAATATGCCAAGGGCATAACCGTGCGCAAGATGGTGGACCCGGGCAAACGGTTCGTGCTGACGACCCTCTGATTCAACGACTGCCGCGTCCTGAAATGCGCCTTCCGCGCCCAAGCCACCGCTTTCGAAGCAGCCGAAATCCTCGTGGGTCTTCGCTATTCACTTCCGCGCCACTTGCGCTTGGGCGTACGCTGCGACACTCGCACCGGCCAGCACAGCGCCCACACCAACACCGCCAACGGCACGCCAGCCGCCAGCACCAGCCCGGCCGTGCTCCAACTCACCATCCCTGCCTCCCACACGAGAACGCGGTCCATCGAGCGAAAGACATTCGCGGAGCAACAGTTTCGACGTCCGCGACACACATCACCGCATGCAACATCAGCACATCCATGTGCAGCGGCGACGGCATGATCACCGCATCCACATCCGCGCCCCGAACTTGGTCGACCAGTGGCACCAGCGTGATGTCCGGCGGCCACACCAGCGCGTAGCCGAGCCGCCGCGCCAGCCGCCGCACCTGCGCCGCATCCCATTCCGACATTCCGGTGACCACCGGGTCTATCCAACCCAGCGCGGTCGGAAGCGGCCTCATCGCTGCCTTGCATCGCGGGGTGCGGTTGTCGGTGTGAGCCGTGCGGCGAGCGCCGCGGCATCCGCACCGGGGTCGGTCAGCCCATCCAGTACATCCAGCAAGGTCTGCATGTCGGGGCCGGGCGCCGCCGGTAGCTTGGGATCAACGAAATAGCGACAGTCCAGCCGCTCGGCGTGACAACAAGTCTCGATCACGCGCTCCGGGCCATTGGTCCGTTCGAGGCGGACGGCTTTCGGCCTTCTCTCGTCGGCATCGGCGGTTGTAGATCGCCATGGCGTGTACTGCTGGCAGATATCCATGTCCGGGCTCATTCCGTGTTGTTCCTCCTGATCGCGTATTGGTAAGCACCCGTCGCCGAGGAGCAGTCGCCACCGACCGGGTGGTTCGGCTGGTCGGTCGATGTGCCGATGGGGAACATGGCATCGACCCGTCGGAGGGGCTACGACGAACCGTTGGCACGCCCGCTGCCGGGGGATGCGGCACCCCGGCTCCGGCACGATGGTGTGGGCACGGGCTGATCTGCGCATTCGCAGACCGCGTCCGCGAACCGTTCGACTACATCGGCTGGTGCGCCGCTGTAGTCGGCCGCTGGACCGATGAACGGATCACATTGCGGCAGTTCCGTTCCGAATCGTCGTGCACCGCTCTCGATCGGCGGCGGTTCAGGTTTCGGGTGGTCACCGGCCATCCTGACCGGTGTTCTCCGCGCCCGGATCGGCGTGAAGTTCCCGACGGCATAGACCAGCCGCACTCCGTAAAGGAGGGTAGTGAGCACGACGATCAGAGCGGGCATTGGACAGCACCCCTCGGTTGTCCGGTTTCGGAGATCTGTTGTCAGACAGAGGGGCTGGTGCAGGTCGGGCAGTCAGCGGGCGAATCGGTGGGGTGCGGATGTCCCGTCTCGATCAGGCGTGTCCAACAGCCGCGCAACATCTCACACGTCCCTACCGTGCAGTCGGCGTGTAGATCGCGGGAGATCTCCCGATGCATCTGCGCCGGTGCCATCGCCTGGCTCGGATACCGGTGCTCGATGGGATCGGCGGCCATATCAGAACCCCTGGTGCGGAACATCGGCCGGGACCAACCGCCCGGCCTCGATCAGCCGTTTCTTCGCCTGCGCCTTGACCGGGCACATCGACGCAGCGCAGTCCAGATGGGCCTGCATCACCGCGTGGGCGTATTCGATTGTCATCACAGGCAATTCGCTGTGGCTCGTTACGGGCAGGCCATGCATACGGAGACTCCGAACGTGGGTGTGAGTATCTGGAATCCCCGGTAGCCGAGGCCGAAACAACCTGTGTGACAAAGTGATTCACTGAGGCGGCGGGTACATCCCGGCTACCGGGGTGATTTCAGTAGTACGCTTCTCAGCAGAGCTGTGGAAGATTTCAGCGCGTGAATTGACCAAGTTTGTTCCAAAATTCCACGGCGAGGAGCAAACTTATTCCAAACCGACATCACCCGATAGCGAGGCTAAGGAATGTCCATCGGTTCAACGGGCTCCACTCTGCCGCGTCGTATGCTCGGCCGAGCGCTCAAGCGGTTGCGGGAAGGATCGGGCGTACCGCCCAAGGTTGCGGCGCAGGCCATTCGGGTATCGGCGCAGACGTTGTGGCGGATCGAAACCGGACAGCAGGGACCGAAGCTGAAAGAGATTTATGTGCAAGCACTCTGCCAGCTGTACGGAGCGGCATCGGACGAGACGAAGGTCCTTGTCGGTCTCGTGGAGCTGGCCGAGCAGAAGAACTGGTGGCACCCGTACGAAGATGTCATTCCAGAAGTCTTCGCCCTGTTCATCGGCCTGGAAGAGTTTGCCAGCGAGCTTACGACCTTTCAGCTCACACTGATGCCGGGTCTCCTCCAGACCGCCGATTATCGACGCGCCGGTGTCTGGGCACTGCAGCCGCAGGTCAGTCCGACCGAGGTGGAGCGCAACGTAGAGTTGACGATTCGGCGGCAAGAGCGGCTTCGGAAGGATAGCCAGAACTTTACTGTGCATGCTCTGTTGTGCGAGTCGGCGTTGCGGTACCCGATCGGTGGTCCGGCGGTTATGGGACGCCAGCTGCGCCACCTCGAAGAGGCGTCTCAAATGTCTAACGTGTCGATTCGCGTCGTACCGCTCAGCGCGGGAATGCATATCGGCCTGCAGGTAGGGAGCTTCGTCTTGCTGGAGTTCCCTGAACATCCGACCGCCTACCTGTCGGAGCCCCCGGTGGTATACGTGGAGGGGTACACAGGTGCCCTCTACCTGGAACGTGAGCCGGAGATTCACCAGTATCGCTCCGGACTTGCGGGCATCCGGCGTGTCGCGTTGGATGAGGGGAAATCCAGGGAACTGGTGGCCCAGATAGCAAGGGAGTACGAAGGGTGAGCATCGACCTATCCGGGGCAAAGTGGTTCAAGTCCAGCCGCAGCAAGGACGCCCAGGCCTGCGTGGAAGTTGCACACCTCAACGGGGGCATGGTTGGCGTGCGGGACTCCAAGGATCGCACCGGTCCGGCGCTGGTTTTCAGTCCCGCGGAGTGGGATGCCTTTGCGGCAGGAGTCAAAGAAGGCGAGTTCGATCGCGCCTGATCGGCGGTCGACACACGAAACTGAATGAGCTCCAGGTGCTTTCGTCGCCTGGGGCTATTCCTTTCTCAGGGCTCGACGCCCGCGCGTCGGCGACGGTAAGTGGACGTGCATCTACTCGGCTGACGATGGCGACATCCGAAGCAACCGCAGCGTCGCATCCAGCGTCATCGTTGTCGTCGTGCGCGGCTCTGTAGAACCCACTCTGCAGGATCACCAACGCCTTTGCGTGGTGGTGACCTGGCCGGTACGGTCAAGACGAGCTTTGTGGGGGCGGGGAAGCCGGTCCGGCCCCAGGTCGGGGATGGCACCGGCGCGAGAGGACGAGATGGCCAGCTGGAGTGGGGTGGTCCGGGGTGTGGTTCTCGGTGCGGGGATGATCATGCTGATTTCGGCGTGCAATTCCGGTGGGGAGTCGAAGGGCAGTACGAACAGTGCCTCGGTGACGCCGACCATCGCGGCGGATGTACCAGCGGGGTTTGATGCGTGTAAAGACCTCCCGCAGAGTCTTATTCAGTCGGAGAAGCTGAAGAACGGGGGGGCCGACAACACGGATAGGCCTGGTGGCATCAAGTGGCGCGGATGCGGCTGGGTTCAGTCCAACGGTTACTTCGGCTCGATCGATACCACCAACATCACCCTGGCGATGGTGCACGCAAACAGTCAGTACACTGTGACCGATGATCTCAATGTAGCTGGGCGGGCGGCACTTACCTATCGCCCAAGCGATGATCAGACGGATCAGCATGAGCACTGCATCCTTCTCGTTGAGATGAAGGGCGGAAGCCTCGAGCTCAGTATCAGCAACCCGCCTTCGGCCAAACTGACTGCCTCCCAGCACTCTTGTGACATCGCTAAGCGTCTGGCGGAGCAGATCGTTCCAGCGATACCTGCCACCCTCTAGACTTGTGCCGACCTTCGGTTGGTTCAAAACCGAAGAGCACAGGGGAGGAAGATCAACGATGAGCAGCGATACGACGCCACAGTCTGCGGGTCCGTTGGCCAGCGCGATCAAGGACGCTCAGGATGGCAAGCTGACTGTCAGTTTCAGCAATGAAGTGCGGGTTAACGCCGACGAGTTCGTCTACATCGAACGTGACTGCCAGGCTTTCATGGACGAGATCCGGAACCTTCAACGGATCGCGGAATCGATCTCGGACCGAAAGTACTGGGGTCTCGGCGAGACGACGGACGGCATGAGTTCGGCCGCGACGCTGGTGGCTCGCTTCCGCGGTAAGGCCAAAATTGTCAATCCGGCCACGGACTCGGACAATAACGTCTTCGACATCCTCGAGCAGCACTATCAGATCGTCGAGGAGATCCAAAACCTCCACCGCGCAATCGCCCAGAAATACGTCGAGCAGGATCAAGAATTCGCCGCTCGCTACAACGAGTTGAATGCGAATGTAGAACCCAGCCAGATCGGTACCCCGACCCAACTGGGCGTGATTTCGCCGCCGGCCGTCGGTGCCTCGAAATGAGTGTTTCGAATCATCCAGGGGCGCGCTGGCCAGTGCGATCAAGGACGCCCGGACGCTGAACTACCACGCAGCAGCCGACCATGTACGAGCGGCACAGGAGTTCGCAGCCCGCACGGGAGACCGATCTGTACATGACGGAATTCGGCCCACTGAATGTCGAGATCCATAGCCACACTGTGGAATTCGAAGTGGACGACCCAACAAGGCAGCTGTCGAAGGCGACACGCTGACCTACACACCCAGCGTCCCAAGGTCTCCCACTTCGCTCTATCGCTACCCCAACGGGCATCGGTTAGGATTCGCGTCATGAGTGATGGGGGGACACCAGCCTCTGGCCAGAACCTCTCGGTGGTGCCCGAGAAGGTGCGGGAGGTTGGCAAGTACGTCTACGAGTTGGCCGAGGCACTGCGATCGGCACTGGACTCCGCGGCTAAGGACGTCGCTTCGCTGACCGATGGCAGCTGGACCGGGGACGCGGCCAATGAATTCTCAGAGGGCTGGACCGAGGTCCGCGATGGCGGCACCACGATCATGACCGCCCTGACTGGGATGGCGGAAAAGCTCGGCGTCACTGCAGATACCTATCAGGCGCGTGATGAGAGCAACGCCGCTGTATTGAACACTTCGAGTTTGGATCTGCCATGAGCTCTCAGTTTTCGGTCGACCTGGACCATCTCGATGAGATCGTGGTCCGTCTGTCCGGACTCGCTGGCTTCATTGGCGAGCATCTCGATGAAATCGACGATCGGGTCGCTACCTTGACCGGGAGTGGGTGGGAAGGTGTTGCCGCCCAGGCATATGCCGATGCCCACACTCAATGGGTCACTGGTGCAAGGGAATTCGTCGAAGGCGTGAAGGATATGAGCGACGCGGCCAAGGCGGCCCACACGCGCTACACCACCGCCCACGACACGAATTACAAAATGTTCTCCCAGGGATAAGAAACATGGGTGTACTGGTTATCGACTGGCAGACCTACTACGACGCCGGCAAGAAATGCCACGCCTTGGCCACCGACCTCCGTACCGCCGACAAACCGGTCCACGATGCGGTCAAAGGTGAATGCGCGAGCATGGCCGGTAACACCGCGGGCTGCGAACAATGGGGCAAGACCTACGACCGCGTCGCCCAGGAAACGATGCAGACCTGTACGAACCTGGCCGACGCCCTCACCAACTTCGGCAACATGCTCTACGCCGCCGGGTACAACTGGGCACTGGCCAATAACTCCAACCCGATGCCCGACCGGCCCACCGTGACGGCGATGTCGGAGTACAAGGTGACAATCCCGACTTCGGTCGGCAACAACGGCGACGGCGTCACCGAGGGACAGGGCAGTATCCCCGGCTTCTACGACGCCCTGGTCGGGAAGATCCAGGAAGAGTTCGGAAGCAAGCTGCCCAACGGCAACAAAGACAAGCTCGCCAAGGCCGCATCGACATGGCGAACGTTCGCCGAACACAAAACCATCACCGATGCCGCATCCAGGATCACCGAGATCACCAACCTGTTCAGCGATATCCAGGATAAAAAGGGCCTCGAACCACTCCTCGGCCACCTCACCACCCTCAATGGCGGTGCCACTCAACTTGCCTCCGCGTCCCTCAACCTCGCCACACCCGTCGGGGAATACAGCGCCGCTACCTCCGAAACCCGCGACAAATTCCGGGACGCGGTCACCAACGCCTTGATAGCAGCCGGAACCACAGTCGTCATCGGCGTCGCCGCCACCTGGATCACCGCCGCCCTCAGCGACATCGCCGCCGGCGTCGGCGTCGTAGCGATCGCCGGCAACACCGCCAGAGTGCTCAAAAGCACCTACGACACCAGCAAACTCATCAAAATAATCGGCACGGCCTCCGCAGTGGCGGGTGCCGCAGCCTTCACCGTCACTGCATTCGACAAGGTCCCCAGCCTCACCGATATCGCCCTCAAACTCGGTGCCATCATCGCCATGAAGGTTTACATCGATGAGTCAGACAAATTCGAGAACTTGCCGCCGGCTCCGGGCAACCCGGCTCCGGGTATGACTGATGAAGTTGAAAAGTACATCCTTGGGAAGCATGTCAAAGGCGCTCCCAACTATAATCCTTCAAAGGGCACATGGCCTGACACGATTTCCGGAGAGGCACTCGACGAGCTGGCCGAGGCAGCCGAAAACTCACCGGCACGAGGACCGAACCACGACGGCAATTTTGAACGCGAGGTTGACGCCGGTAAAGTCATCGGCAGCGTGTCAGAGCAGTTGGGTGGTCACGCCACCAGTCGATACAAGATAATTACCGACCGATTCGGTGGCATTATTACCATGTATCCGATCCCGTAGATGTTAGGAGTTGAATTGGGAATCGATATAATTATTCAAAATCAAATCCACGAACGGATCGCCCTGGTATATGGGGACGTGGAGGATACGCTCGTCAAGTATCGAGGAAGTGCTCCGGCAGGCTCAATTCTTCGGGGTCTTCACGCGCACGCGGACACAATGTTCAACACAACCCAGCTGACCATGCTTTTGGACGAACTAGCAAATCTGTCGCCGAACAACGACAAAGAAGCAGAGATGCTTGTCGTATTGCGCGATGCCGCCGAAACCGCTATCCGCAAGAATGGGTATCTTTGGTTCAGTGGGGACTGAAATCGTGAACGTTTTCCGCCATTGCTGCAGCCGGTCCTGCGCGCAGCGCGCAGCGGCGAATTTGCGCATCCGGGTGCCCGACATAATGGCCGGCATGGTTGCCCTTGCGAAGGGTACCTTCGCGGCCAGCGCGGGTTCCCCATAGCGATCATCTGCCGCGGTTTGATAGCGAACAGCCGAAATGTGGTCTTGCGAAGGGGTGGGCTGCACCTGCAATCCGGCCTGGCCGTGTCACGGTCTGGCCGCCGCCAGCGCCTGGCGGACGAGCACCTCTGCGAGGCTCGAGCCACTGCCGAGCGACTCGGCGACGACCGCGACCGGGTCCTCAGCTTCGGCCCGACAAACGTCGGCATATGGTCGGTCGCACTGGCAGTCGAAGCGATGGACGGCACCGAGGCGCTCAACCGCGCCCGCGATCTGGTGCTCCCCGCCGACGCACCGAAGGAGCGTGCAGGCCATCACTACATCGACCTGTCGCGCGCCTACCTACTTCACGGTGACCGTCGTCGTGCGTTCGACGCGCTGCTCACTGCGAAGTCGATCGCACCGGCGCAGACCCGCTACAACCCAATGGTTCACGAGACCGCCCGAGCGCTTGCTCGCGCTGAGGCCCGCGCCGTCGACAGCGTGCACGGGTTCGCCGTGTGGTGCGGGATTGCCCCGCGACTCTAAGTAGGCAGGCCCTTCGCGACGGCCGGGGCCAGGAACTCGACGCGGAATGACGCGACGTATTCGCTGCGCTTGTCCAGGAACCGCCGGGTGTGCGGCTGCCGCTCATGCTCCTCGAACGCATCGCGGTCGCGGTACACCTCATAGAAGATCCGCGAGAGCGGTTCACCGTCAACGGTGTTGGTTGCATAGACCAGCGTGCCGGGTTCGTTTTCGGTGATGTTCTTGACAGTCTCGGCGACGAGCTGGTCGAAGGCTGCCGCCTTGTCGACGTCGAACAAGTCGAACTTCACCACGAGTGCAAACATTGGCCCACCGTATAACAGACGGTAGGTAGTGCTCGGCGGTTAGGCGCGCTACGGCATGTTCGGCTACTGAGGCAACTTTGTCGCATACCTCGTCGGCCAAAATGACGAAACAGCAAGGGCTCCAGTGCAACTCACGCGACGATTGTCTCGGTCTGTCATCGGGCGGTGGTCGATCGGTGCCCGCGCTGGATCCGCCAGGTACTCCAGGTCGCGCAGACGCAGGACGACAGCCCAGCCGACATCTCCCGGCGCTGATCAGCGCTCAGCGTCTCACGCCGGAGGCTGGGCTCCCGCTAGGGTTCCACGGGCCCGAGGAACTGGTGGACGTCCCTGGCGAACTGGAGCATCTGTTCGCCTGCCTCGAGCACGACAGTTGTGGAGGCTGTCCAGTTGCCATCCATATGCCGCCACGGCTTGACTGTCCACGTCAGGCTCACGTAGCCGTGAGAAGCGAAGACCGCCTCAACCCGTAGGTCGCGGTCCATGCTCTCCCAAACACGGGCGCCGTCCCAGCCAGTGAAGTTGCGAGCCAGGTCGTCGAAGAACCAGACGAGATCGCTATCGCCCATGACAGCAAGTGTCACCTGGTGCACGGCGGCGAGTAGCCCAGGAGCCCCGATCCGAACGCAGACCTGGATCGAGTTATCGCCCCATTGATCGACCCGGTTGCACAGCCGAGCCCATGTCCCGTCGCCCGGAGCGCCCAGGGATATTGCCATGCCCTGGTCGGCATCCTGGTCACACTCGCACTCCATCACCGCATGCTATCCGTGGTCCACGCTTCTTTGCCGGATCCCGCTGACCTGTCGAATCATGGGGATCTGCGCGGGCCAGTGCCAGCTGTGGCGGCTTTCGAGCTGGCCGAGGTCACCCCGACCGGACCGCGGAGCATCACTGACCAATCCTCGATATCAACGAATCCAACTCGGCCACAAAACGATACAACACCACAGATCACATCTACCACCAGCTTATCCAGGCGCCGTCGCAGCATTAATATTAAATTGTCGGCGGTATTCGCAGATAGGCTTTTGAAAATAAGTCAAGGCTTGAAATTTCCGTGCCATGGTTGGTATTCCTGAAAAGGTGCGTCCGTTGCTGCGTCGCACCGAGGAGGGAGTTCTGCAAATGTCCTGGTTCGTAGACGATCGCTGCGTGAACTGCGATGTGGCCCGGCAATTGGCGCCCGGCTTGATCGGCGAGGTCGATGGTCGCTCCGAAATTTTGCGTCAACCGCGCGACGAAGCCGAAGAACAGGCGCTGGCCGCGGCCGCATTCGCTTGTCAAACCCGGTCGGTTCGGCGCAGGAACGTGTCACTCAACGCGGCGTTCGACCCGTTCCCGATGCGCCTGGACGAGGGTGTTTACCTGTGTGGCCACAATTCGTCGCGCACAGCAGGCGCCAACTCCTATCTGCTGCGGCGCTGCGGCGGCAACCTCATGGTCGATACGCCACGCTGGAGCGAGTCGCTGGCAACGCGATACGAGGCGCTCGGCGTGGTGACGGACGTTCTGCTGACCCACCGTGATCACGCCGCGCACGGCCGGCGCTACGCAGACCGATTCCGGGCTCGACTGTGGATTCACGAGGGTGATCTCGATTCATCTCCGGATGCCGATCAGATAATACGGGGAGCCGATCCCATCGAGATCGTCGACGGCGTAATCGCGCATCCGTTTCCGGGCCACACCGTGGGAAGCGTGCTTTATATAGTCGACGACCGATACTGTTTCAGCGGAGACAGCCTGTACTGGTCCCGCACCACCGGAGATATCGAAATTGCCGAGAGCGTAACCTGGTATTCGGTCGAAGTACTGGCCGAGTCGCTGGCACGATCGGCCGATCAGCTTAGTTTCGAATGGCTATTGCCCGGTCATGGGGGTCGCCGACAGCTTCCGGCAAACGAGATGGCGCTCCGTATGCGAGGCCTGGCCGAACGTGTCAAAGCCCTTCGCCCCCAACCGATCGACTTCAGCGCCATGCGGTGGTGATCACGGCTCAGTGCCCAGCCGAACCTCGCGAGCCGGGCCTTCGCCCCTTTCAGGGCTCACACCGATGCCGGCGACCAAGACGGTCACGAGAACGATTCGATATCGCGCAGGTTCAAGCTTCCGCATCCGACTGCACGATGGGGCAGCTTCCCGTTCCCCATCGGCTCGCCGCGCGGGCGTACTGCGGGAGCGATAGTCGTACGACGCTAGGTGGGAACAGTTCACCTCGGAATGAGGAGGCCCAATGCCCACCTATCTGTCGCCTGGCGTGTATGTCGAGGAGGTGGAGGCCGGGTCGCGACCGATCGAGGGTGTCGGTACGGCGGTGGCGGCCTTCGTCGGATTCGCCGAGCGCGGGCCGTTCAACGAGCCGACGTTCATCACCAATTGGAGCCAGTTCAGTCAGCAGTTCGGCGATTTCATCGATGGGAGCTATCTGGCGCATGCGGTCTACGGGTTTTTCGGCAATGGTGGTGGCGCCTGCTATGTAATCCGGGTCGGCGTGGACAGCAACGGGAATGGCAAGGGGAACAGGGAGCTTCCCGCCGGTACGCGTCAGGCGGTGGTGGGCGGGTATCGGGTTGCGGCGCTGGATCCGGGCAATGTGAAGCCCGATATCACCGTCGAGGTTGCCGCGGCGGGTGACGGTGCACCGGAGGACCAGTTCACGATCATCGTCAAGCGGGGCCCGAAGGTAGAGGAAACGATCGGCCCGGTCACCACCAAACGCGGTAAGGACAATGTGGTGACGGCCGTGCGGGCACAGTCGAAGATCATCTCTATCGAGGAGTTGAGTTCCGGTGGCGCACTTGCCCGTCCGGACTTCGGCAACGTGACCCTCGCGGTGCCGCCGGCCCCGAAGCCGACTCCGGACCGCGTCTGTGCCGAGGACTATGTGGGTGATGTTGCCGATCGCACCGGCTTCTCCGGGCTGGAGGCGATCGATGAGGTGACGATGGTCGCGGTGCCCGACCTCATGAGCGCCTACGAGCGGGGCGCGATCGATCTCGAATCGGTGCAGGCCGTGCAGCTCGCGATGATCACGCACTGCGAATTGATGGGTGATCGGGTGGCGATCCTGGATCCGCCGCCTGCGCTCGGTCCGCAACAGGTCAAGGAGTGGCGGGTCGAAAAGGCGGGGTACGACTCGAAATACGCGGCTCTGTACTACCCGTGGATCAAGGTATTCGACCCTGCCGCGGGCACCGGACGCTTCGTCCCGCCCAGCGGTCATATCGCCGGGATCTGGGCCCGCAACGACGAGTCTCGTGGTGTGCACAAAGCTCCGGCCAACGAGGTCGTCCGCGGTGCGCTCACTCTCGGGGTGCAGCTGACCAAGCCCGAACACGATCTGCTGAATCCTTTGGGCATCAACTGTATTCGCACTTTCCCGGGGCGCGGGATCCGCGTATGGGGTGCACGCACGCTGTCCTCGGATCCGGCCTGGCGGTACCTGAATGTCCGGCGGCTGTTCAACTACATGGAGGAATCCATCCTGAACGGCACCCAGTGGGTGGTGTTCGAACCCAATGACGACGCGCTGTGGGCGCGCATCCGGCGCACGATCAGCGCCTTCCTGGTGAACGAATGGCGTAAGGGCGCCCTGTTCGGCCTCACCCCCGACGAGGCGTTCTACGTCAAATGCGACCGCGAAACCAATCCGGCCGAGGCCATCGATGTCGGCCAGGTCGTCTGCGAAATCGGTGTCGCCCCGGTCAAACCCGCCGAATTCGTGGTCTTCCGCCTCGCCCAGATCTCCGGCGGCACCAGCCTCGTCAACGAATGACCACCCACAGAAAGTAGGACATCATGGCGCTCCCAGACCTCGACACGTCGGTCGGTCATTCCTTTGGATTGGAGATCGACGGTGTTGTGATCAAACAGATTTCGGAAGTGTCGGGCCTCAAGCTCGAACAGGACGTCATCGAACTCAAGCAGAACACCGCCGACGGCAAGTACGTCATCAAGAAGCTGCCCGGACGGTACAAGGCCGGCGAAGTCACCTTGACGCGCGGTCTCACTGGTGACAACAGCTTCGAAAAGTGGGTCAAGGATTCGCGATTCGGCAAGATGAGTGCCGCGCGCAAGGGCGGGGCGATCATCGTCTACGACTACGAGGGTCAAGCGATGAAGCGCTACAAGCTGACCAATGCCTGGCCGAAGTCGCTGGAAATCGGTTCCTTGAAGGCGGGCGATACCAGCGTGCTCACCGAGAAATTGGTCATCACCTACGAGAATCTCGAGGTCGAGTAATGCGCCGTGTGCACAGTGGGGTCGACCGACTCGGCGCGGTAGCGGTGGATACGCGGGTCGAGTCGGCGCCCGAGCCGGTAATGCGGACGGAGTTTCCGTTCGTGCTGCCGCGCGGCTACCTCGACCCGTCGGGGACTGTGCACCGCAGCGGCACTATGCGATTGGCCACCGCGCGTGACGAATTGGTGCCCCTGCGCGACGATCGGGTCCGGGAGAATCCGGCGTATCTGTCGGTCGTGCTGATCGCGCGGGTGATCACCCGACTGGGCACCCTCACCGATATCCACGCCGGCATCGTCGAGGATCTGTTCGCATCCGACCTGGCCTTTCTGCAGGATCTGTACCAGCGGATCAATGCCGAGGGCCACAGCAGGGCCGGGGTCACCTGTCCGGAGTGCGCGCACGAATTCACCATCGACCTCGCGGGCAGCCGCGTGGGGGAATAGCGACGTACGGGGTCGATTCGTTGCTCCAGGAGATCTCGTACGTCGCCTACCACTTCCATTGGCCGCTCGCCGAAATCCTCGACCTGGAGCATCCGGATCGGCGGCGCTTCGCCGATGAGATCGACCGCATCAATACCAGGGCCCGAGGGAGGTGATCAGCGATGGGGTGGTTGGACCGACTGTTGCCGTGGCGGCGTATCGAGTCAGCGCATGAGTCGGAACCTACTGTGCGGGTGCGTGATTGGCCCGCGATGCCGCCGGTGCAACGGGTTGTTGCAGCGCCATCGCTGATCAGTGGTCCGGCGCGGTTCGCGGATGAGCTCGTCTCGCATCGGGATCCGTCCTTTCGGGGGCCGGTGGTGCATGAGGTCGATGCCGAAGCGCCGTCCGGGTTCGTGGCGGGGCTCGATAGCAACCCGGTTGCCGTGCAACGCCACTCGGACGCGTCAGGTTCCGCGACTGAGCACCGGCCAGCGGTGATGCAGCGCGAGTTCGCGGCACCGGCGGGGTCCGCTGGTCCAGCGGGGTCCACTGGTCCGGTGGGCTCGGCACGTCCGGTCGGCTCCGCAGGTCCGGCGGTCCTCGCCCGCCTCGGACAGCCTGGCAGCGAGTTCGTGTCGGCCGGGCACGTGTTCGAACCGGAGATTCGTCCGGTTCCGATCGTGCCGACCCCGGCATCGTCGACACCGGCATCAGTAGCATCACTTTCGCAGGACTCCTCACCGGCGAGCGATCTTTCAGTCGCACAATATGATTCGGAACCGTCCGGGCCATTACCACCGAATGAGAGCGGTGACGCGCCGGAGAGCCGAGCCGACGACCCCGCCGCGACAAAAGACACGCCGTCCGATCCCGCACCGCCGCATCTCGATTCAACGATGCCGGTGCAGCGCTCGATCTCGCCCCTGCGTCCACGACGGTACGGGCTCGGTGCTCCCCTGCCGGAGACCAACGAACCAACGCATTCGACGCCGCCTTTCGTTCAACGATCCCTTGGCGAAGGCGATTCGGGGCTCGCATACCCGTCGCCTGCCGAGCTGCCCGGCATTCAGCGGAGCTACGTCGGCGGCACACACGACGTGATCCATCGCGCGGCCGAACTATCGGCCGACGCACGAACGGAACCGGTCCTGCCGCCGACGCCCCCGGCGATGAGCGCGAGCGCGCCTTTGCCGATTCAGCGCGCGGAATCGTACGACGACTACTCCGAAATCGGTTGGGCTCCAGATTCTTCTGGGGAATCAGTGTCGACATCTGAGCACGCGATGCCGACCCTCGAGCGGTCGGTGCCGACCTCCGGGCCGCCGATACCCACCGTCGAACAGCCCGTGCCGACCTCCGAGTCGCCGATACCTACCCCTGAGCAGCCGACGCCGATCTCAGAAGAATTGGTGCCGATCTCCGACCGAACAGCGCCGACGATCGGAGCAATCGACACAGCGATCTCCGTCGACGGCCCGCTGCCTGTACCTGCGATATCTCCCGACACCACCCTGCGCCCGGGAACCGCATCCGAGTCCACCCACTGGCCCGCCTCCGCCGCAGGCCCTGGGACCATACCTGATTCCGCCAACCGGCCTGCGTTTCCGCGTGAACTCGACATCGTGCCGGACTCGCCGGTAAACCCCGCCGTTCCGTCAGAATCGTCTGCGGCCCAAACGTTTACGGCCACAGCGCCGCCATCCTTCACCGCACCATCACTAGCGACGCGCACCCTGCAACGCCGAACTGGACAGCCGGATACGCACATCCCGTCAGGTCCGCTTCCACCTCGCGCCGAGACGCCGGTGCAGCGCACGGCAACCGATCCGGCCGTGCCCGAATACTGGAGCAGCTCTATGGAGTTCGATACGAACTCGCCAACCCCAGCGCCCCCGCCTCCCGCACCCACCGAACCCTCGAGTACGGCACCGGGCGTTGTTGGAACAGTCGGCATGTTCGCACCGCCCACGATGGTGCAGCGCTCAGCGGGATGGCAGCCGGTGGGACGGACGAATACCGCCCTCCGGGCATCGGCCACGGCACAGCGCCTGCCCGCGACGAACGCACCCATATCGGGACCGAGCACCGTCATGTCCCGCCCGCGCCCCGTTTCACCGGAACCGTCACGCACCGCGATCCCGGCCAGCCTTCAGCGCATCATCGGTATCGGCAGTTCGACCGGTTTCTCCCGCGCCGCGACCACGACCGCGTCCGCGGCAGATCCCCTCAGTGCACGTACTGCCGACCACGTCCCGGATGCGCCGGTGTGGTCCCCGATGCAACTGCAGCGAGTCGCGGGGCCGACACCCCCGAGCGCCGCAGACATCGCCGCCGCATTCGCGCACAACGCCACTCCCGAACCACCGAAAACCACAGAACATGCCGAACCCACTGTGGCCCGCCTCCCCGACACGGCGACCACCACTGATCCGTCCGGCAGGGCATCGACCGACGCCGCGCCCATATCCGCCAACGCGACTGCCGCCCACGGGACTCCGACACCTTCCGGCACCTCCCCCACCGACATCGACGCACTCGTCGCCCGCCTGTACGACCCGATCGTCCGCAAACTCAAGGCCGAACTGCGCCTCGATCGCGAGCGCGCGGGCACGGCCCTCGACCTCACTCTCTGATCACCCGAGGAGACCATCATGCCAACCGATCTCGACCCCGCGGTCAGCGTCTGCTTCGTCGTGACGATCGACAATATGAGCCTCGGCGCATTCAACAGCTGCGAGGGCCTCGGCTGCGAAGTGGTGATGGAGCAGCGCGAGGAGGGCGGCAATAACGGCTTCGTCTGGCAGCTGCCCACTCGAATCAAATTCTCCACCATCAAACTCAGCCGTCCGGTCACCCCGGATACGGCGAAGGTGGCCGCGTGGTTCGGCAGCGTCGCAACGGGCGTGCGCGCGAAAACCGGCCAGATACGGGCCATGACCGCCGACGGCACCGTGGTCGCGCAGTGGGGTCTGCTCGGCGTGATGCCGGTGCGCTGGACCGGACCCTCGCTCAATGCCGAATCACCGAAGGTTGCTGTGGAGACCATCGAGATCACCCACCACGGTTTCGTCGAGCCGGGGAAGGCCTGAGATGCCCGCGCCGATCGCCTTCGCCGCCAGCAGTGCGGGCGCCGACCGATCCGGTAGCGGCCGACCGAAATTGGAGCATGCGTTTCTCGAGGTGCGCGATCCGCCGGTGGAGAAGGGTTCGCTGCAACCCGGCCCGCGCCGCGGGCAGATCGACTTCCAGTTCAACCCCAAGGAGCTGTCGGTTACCAAGTCCGCCAAGTGGAATCGCGATGCGCAGAAAGGCAGTAAGAAGAGCGGCGTGCCCGAGTTCAAGGGCGCCGACCCCGCCAAGCTCACCCTCGAAATGTTCCTCGACGCGGGCCCACAGCAGGACACCAAGGTGGTCGACACCGTCGAGCGGCTGTTCGCCTGCTGCGTGCCCACCGACGAAAGCCACGACAAGAAGAAGTCGAGCCCGCCGTGGGTGATCTTCCACTGGGGCGGGCTGACCGGATTCACGGCATATGTGAGTTCGGTGGC
The DNA here is from genome assembly GCF_035920345.1 of Nocardia vinacea. Taxonomy (NCBI): domain Bacteria; kingdom Bacillati; phylum Actinomycetota; class Actinomycetes; order Mycobacteriales; family Nocardiaceae; genus Nocardia; species Nocardia vinacea. The sequence goes on along the minus strand of NZ_CP109149.1, from coordinate 9,295,116 downwards.
GGTGAAGTACACCCTGTTCACCGCGGGCGGTCTGCCGATCCGCGGCACCGCGACGGTCACGATCGAGGAGATCGCCGCCGATCAGCCCAAACAGAATCCGACCTCGGGCAGCCTGACGGCGCGCACGATACACACCGTCATCGCGGGCGATACCCTCGCCTCGATCGCTTGGCGCGAGTACGGCGATCCGACCCGCTGGCGCGCCGTCGCCACCGCCAACAATATCGATGACCCGATGCGGTTGCGGCCCGGTACGGAACTGCTCATTCCGGCCGCCGAAGAGCTCGAGTAGCCATGCCCGCCCAGGACTTCACCAATCAGCTGCTCGTCCGTATCGCGGGCACACCGCTGCCCGCCGATATCGCGGCGCTGCTCACCCACGGCATGGTCGACGACAACCGTAGCGCGCCAGACCTTTTCGTACTGCGCTTCCGCGACCCCCAGAACATTGTCCTGGACAAGGCGAATATCAAAATCGGCGCGCCGGTCGAACTCGGCGTCGCGTCCAATGAGGCGAACACGCCGGTGCCGCTGCTGTCGGCGGAGGTCACCGCGATCGAGAAGGAGTTCGACGGCACCGGCACCTTTACCACCGTGCGCGGGCTCGACAAATCGCACCGGTTGCAACGCGGACGGCGGGTGACCGGCTTCGAACACATGTCGGCCGCGGATGTCGCGCGCCGGATCGCGAGCGACGCGGGTGTCGATATCGGCAAGGTCGCCGCGGGTGGTCCTGTGCTGGAACAGATTTCGCAGGGCAATGTCAGCGACTGGGAGCTGTTGCGCCAGCTCGCGGCCGACAGCGGCGTCGAGGTGGCGGTCACCGACGGCAAACTCGACTTCGGCAAACCCACCACGGCGGGCACCGCACCGCGCACCGAGGCCAAGGCGACCGAGGACCCGTTCGTCCTGGAGCTGGGGCGAAATGTGTTGCGGCTGCGCGCCATTGTCACCTCGGCCGACCAGGTACCCGGTGTGCAGGTCCGCGGCTGGGATGTGATGCGCAAGAAGGCCGTCGTCGCCGATGCCCCCGCGAAGACCGTGACGGCCGAGAACGGCGTGCGACCGGACGACCTCGCGAGCCTGTTCAAAGCACCGAAACTCGTTGGCGCGCAAGCACCGTACGGCACCCAGGGTGAGGTTGACGTCGCCTGCAAGGCCCTGGCCGAACAGGTCGCGAGCGGATTCGCGGAATTGGAGGCGGTGCTGCGGGGCAACCCGAAGGTGCGCGCGGGCACGGCCGTCGCACTGGCCAATGCCGGTAAACCGTTCGAGGGCAAGTACACCGTGACGGCGTCGCGACACACCTTCGATCCGGAGACCGGATATACGACCAGCGTTATCGTCAGCGGACGGCGTGATCGCACGCTCGCGGGGCTGGTCAGTGGCGCGGCACAAGCGCATTCGACTCGCGCTGGTTTTGCGGGTGTGGTGATCGGACAGGTCAGCGATAACAACGATCCGGCGAATATGGCCAGAGTCCGCATCACTTTCCCGTGGCTGGCCGACGGCTTCGTCAGCGTATGGGCCCGGACCGTGCAGCAGGGAGCGGGCCACGAACGCGGCGCGCTTTTCCTGCCCGAGGTCGGCGACGAAGTACTCGTCGCGTTCGAACACGGCGACTTCAGACGGCCGTACGTCATCGGCGGCCTGTACAACGGCGTCGACATGCCCCCGACCGGTGCAGGTGATCTCGTGGACCGCACCAGCGGCGCGGTGAACCGGCGCTCGATCGTCTCCCGCACCGGCCACCGCGTCGAATTCCGTGAACAGGCGGCGGGCGCTCAGGGCGTCCATGTGGCGACCGGCGACCAGAAACTCACCCTCGACCTGGACCAGCAGCAGACCACGATCACCGTCCACAGCGACGGAACGGTCACCATCTCGGCCCGCAATGGCGTGACGGTCGACGCGGGCACCGGGCCCCTGAAGCTCACCGGCAATGACATCTCGCTCGGCGCGAAGTCCGGGATCACCCTCGACGGTGGCGCCGGACCGGTGCAGGTCTCCAGCACCGCGGGTATCGAGGTGCGAGGCACAACGGTTTCCGTAAACGGCAGCACCAGTGCGGAATTGACGGCCGGAGCGACCGCGACCGTGCGTGCGGCCATGGTCCGGATCAACTGACGGAAAGGAAGTGGTCGATATGCCACCCGCCGCTCGCGTTGCGGATCCGACCGCGCACCCCGGCGTGATCGGACCCCCCGGCGTGCCGACGGTGCTGATCGGCGGCATGCCCGCGGCCACCGTCGGCACGCCGCATATCTGCTCATTTCCGCCGCCTGCCGTCCATCCGCCGTCGGCGATCGCAGGTCCCGGCTGTCCGACGGTGCTGATCGGCGGGATGCCCGCCGCTCGCGTCGGCGATCTATCGGCCTGTGGCGCACCGATCGCCATGGGCTGCCCGACCGTCCTGATCGGAGGATGACCATGGCCGAACAGTTCATCGGCGCGGGCTGGGCGTTCTTTCCCATGCGAACCGACTACACCGGCGCCATCGCGCTGGTGGGCGCGGACCAGGAAATCAAGGAGAGCATCCGGCTGATCCTGGGCACCGCACCCGGTGAACGTCCGATGCGGCCCGAATTCGGTTGTGCCATCCATGAATTCGCATTCGCACCGGCGGATGCCGCGACCGCCGGACAGATCGTCTACGAGGTGCGCGCCGCGCTGGAGCGGTGGGAGCCGCGCATCGACGTCGACACCGTGCAGGTGCGTTTCGATGATGTGGACAGCGGAACGCTGTATATCGATGTCCGGTACAGCATTCGGGGCCGCAACGACCCGCGCAATCTGGTGTTCCCGTTCTATGTCATCCCGCAGCACGCCGAAAATTCGGGTGGTGTGTCATGACGCTGCCCGCACCCAACCTCGACGACCGCAGCTTCCAGCGCCTCGTCGATGACGCGAAACGCTATGTCCAGCAGCATTGTCCGGAATGGAGCGATCACAACGTCTCCGATCCCGGCGTCACCCTGTTGGAGACGTACGCCATGGTGGTCGACCAACTGCTCTATCGGCTCAACCGGGTGCCGGACCGGCTCTACCTGAAATTCCTCGAGCTCCTTGGTATTCGACTGTTTCCACCGGCTGCGGCAACCGTCCCGGTCACCTTCTGGCTCTCCGCTCCGCGCGAGGAGGTCGTGCTGGTGCCCGTCGGCACACAGACGGCCACTGATCGCGAGGACATCAGCCGACCCGACCAATGGCGCACCGAGACAATCGAACCCGTCGTCTTCGCTACTACCGCTGACCTGCCGATCGTGCCGTGCACATTGACCGCGATCGCGACCGGAGCCGCAGGCGGGCCCGTGCTCGACCGCACCGACGAGCTGACCACCGGAGCGCAATTCGCCTGCTTCTCCCCCACACCCGCACCCGATGACACGATGTACGTCGGGCTGTCGAATCCGGTGCCCTCGTGCGCCGTTGTACTGCGATTCGACTGCCGCGTCGAAGGTGTCGGCGTCGATCCGCGCCAGCCGCCACTCGTGTGGGAGGCATGGGACGGACGCCGCTGGGCCGGCTGTGAACTCGAACGCGATGACACCGGTGGCCTCAACCGTCCCGGCGATATCGTGCTGCACGTGCCGCCCACGCACCGGGCGTCGCCGATCCAACGGCGCACAGCGGGCTGGCTGCGCTGCCGTGTGGTGCCCGTGCGCCCCGGCCAACCGCCGTATACCGGCGCTCCCCGGGTGTTCGCCGCATCAGCCTTCACCATCGGCGGAACTGTCGACGCCCGCTATGCCGAGATCGTGCGCGACGAGATCGTCGGCATGTCCGAAGGTGTTCCAGCACAAGAGTTTCCGCTCGAGCAGCGCCCCGTCGTCGCCGAGCCGGACGAGGATATCGTCGTCGAGGTCGCCGCGGGCGATGGCTGGCAGCAGTGGACGCGGGTCGAGCACTTCGGCGACAGCCGACCCGACGACCGGCACTTCACCCTCGACGCCGCCGCGGGCGTCATCGTCTTCGGCCCAGCCGTCCGTCAGCCGGACGGCTCGATCACCCGCTACGGTGCGGTGCCGCCGAAGGGTGCGCCGATGCGGGTACCGCTCTACCGAACCGGTGGCGGGCGTCGCGGCAATGTGGCACGCGGCACCGTACGTTCGCTGCGCAGCTCGCTGCCCTACGTTTCGCGCATCGAGAACCGGCGGCCCGGTACCGGCGGTGTGGACGGCGAGACGGTCGAGAATGCGAAACTGCGCGCGCCGATGATGCTGCGCACTCGCGAACGTGCCGTCACCACAAGGGATTACGAGTTGCTCGCGGTGGCCTCCTCGCCGCGCGTCGCCCGCGCCCACTGTCTTGCGGGCACGGGCCAGGACGCGGCGGTGGTCCGGGTGCTGATCGTTCCCGAGGTCGACAGCGACGAGACGGCGACCGTCCCGTTCGAACGGCTCCAGCCATCCGACGAGTTGCTGCAGCGTGTCGTCGCGTATTTGGACGAACGGCGGATGATCGGGGCCCGCCTGATCGTCGAACCACCGCGCTATCGCGGGGTGACCGTCGTCGGCGCGGTGCGCGCACGCGCGACCAGCGATCCGGCTCGGGTCCGCGCCAGTGCGATCCGAGCGCTCAACAGCTATCTGCACCCGGTGACCGATGGTCCGAGCGGTCAGGGTTGGCCGCTCGGCAGGTCGGTGCAAGCAGGGGAACTGTATGCGGTACTGCAGGGTGTCGACGGCGTCGAGCAGATCGACGACCTGCGGTTGTACCCCGCCGATCCGATCAATGGCACGCGCGGTGAAGCCGCCCAGCGAATCACCTTGCCGCCCAACGGTTTGGCGTATTCGTTCGAGCATCAAATCAAGGTGACGTCATGAGGGGCACGGTCGCGGGACTGCCGTCGGCGCATCCACTCGGCGAGTTCCTGCCGGGCATCTACCTGGACGACCCGTTCGTCCAGCGCTGGACGAACGGGATGGACGAGATCCTCGCCCCGGTCTTCCTCACCCTCGACGCCCTGCACACCTACGTCGATCCCGCGCTCGCCCCCGCCGACTTCCTGACCTGGCTCGCGGGCTGGGTCGATGCCGACACCGACGAGCAGTGGCCGACGGATCGGCTGCGTGCCGTTGTCGCGGCCGCAGTCGGCGTGCACGCGCGGCGCGGCGGTGTCGCGGCATTGAAGGAGCACATCCGCAGGGTGGGCGGCTGCGAGGTGGAGGTGGTGGAAAGCGGCGGCGCACGGTGGTCCCGCACACCCGACACCGTCGCACCCGGCGATACGGCGCCACGCCTGGTCGTGCTGGTACCCGCCGACCGCTGGGATGCGCCTACCCGGCAGCGGATCGCACGCGCGGTCGAGGCGATGTGCCCGGCGCACGTGCCGTTCGAGCTGGCCCGACAAGCACGGTGACCGGATTCGCGGATTGAACGCCCAGCTCGGCGAGCATTTTCGCGTAGTCGCGCCGGGCTCGCTCCGCGGCGGCCAGATCATCCGCGCGCTGGTAGGCCGATATCAGCAGCCGCCAGGCGCGATCCAGGTACGGATCGATATCCAGGCTGCGCCGCAATGCGTCGATTGCGGCGGCGGCACGATCGCGGCACAGCTCGAGTTCGGCGAGGGTGACACCGGCGAGCGACGCTTGGGTTCGGAGCCGATCGCGTTCGGCAACCACCCATTCGACGGCTCCATCCGAGGGCAGTAGTTCGCCTCGATATTCGACCAATGCCGCCGTGAACGCACTGTGCGCACGGTCCTCGTCACCGAGCTGCAGCGCGGACCGGCCCGTCTCCAGCGCCGTTTCGAAGGTGACAACGTCGGCGGTGCTACGGCCGTTCAGGACAAGGGAATACGTCTCGCCCCGGCGCATCAGCAGCGTCGACTTGCCGCGGCCGGTATCGGGTTCGAGGAAACGCCGAACCGCGGATACGCTCACCTGCAGACTCTGCCGGGCCTGGGCTTCGGGCAGATCGGGCCACAGCGCCGCGACCAGGTCGTCACGATGCACCCACCGCCCAGTGCGCATCGCTAGGTAGCGAAGGGTCGCGGCGGCGCGTGGCCGGAGGGCCCGCGGATCCAATTCGATGCCGTCGACCTCGACTACGAAAGCACCGAGACAGCGCAACCGCAGGTCTGTGTTACTCGGAATCGGCAGTGCAACAACGGATTTCGGCTCAACAATACGGTCGACGAGTGCCGTCGGTAATGGCATACCGATTTCCACAGCGAGTGCACGCGCGGCAGCGAACGGTGCCGCGGCGACATTGTCGGTTCGAATTGCGTTGGCGAGTAGGGCGATCGCGCGGGCACCGGGTACGCCGGTCGTACGAGCGAACGCCTCGGCGCGCGTCGCCTTGGTTTCGGCATCCCCCGCACTTTCGGCCGCGGCCGCCAAGGCTTCGAACGCCAAGGCCCACGCCTTCGGTGTATCCGCGCGCAACCGCACGCACCGTTCGCTGACCACCCGCCACAACGACATCGACGGCTCGCCCGCCAGCAGTGCCCGATACGCCGCGATCGCCGCCGCCAGCGCGGCTCCCCAATGATCACCTGCCGCATCGCATTCCGCGGCGACCTCGGAGCCGCCGAGCTGCGATAGCGCGCGGCACTGCCGCAGCAACGCCGTCGCACCCGCGCGTTCGGCCTCACCCGCGAGCAACTCGATTCGCATCCCCACGTGCTCACCACAGACCATCGCCGCGATGGTGCCGACGAACTGTGTCCACAGCTCGAGCATCGGAACCGCCGCATCATAGACCGACAGCTGGGCTTGCTGACCGGCTCGACGCACGTGACCGGCCAGCAGCAAGGCACAGGTGTGTGCGAAAGCCATTCCAGCACAACCGTTGTCATCGTCGACATAGTCCAACGGACGACGTGTCGTTGCGGCGCGGATCCGATCGAGCCAATGCAGTTCGACCTGCGGCGCGGCATCGAGCCAGATATCGACCAGACGCCGTTCCCGCGCGGCCGCAGCGCGCAGATCGGGCTCGGAGAACAGCCGCTCGGCATGCCGATACCGCTGCGACCCCCGCCGCAGATTTCCGGCCGCCACCTCACGACGAGCCGTCGCCAACGACAGCCAGGGATCCTGCTCGACCACCGATGCGGGCAGGCCCGCGCACCACACCGGACTCTGCGGATCACCGACCACCCGCGCCCCGTGCGTATTCAGCAGCCTGGCCACCTCGGTCCAGTGTTCCGCACGCGCGAACAACCGTGCCGCCTCCGGATAGGCCTGCTCGTCCTCGAGTTGGATCGCGGCCTTGCGGCACCACCGGGCCGCCTCCGCCGCGCCGAGTTCTTCGCGCAGCGCCGAGGCCAGATGCTGGCGCAGCACCTCGTGGTAGCGGAAACTGTGGCCGTCGTCGTCCGAACTGGTCAGTGCCTGGCGCCGCTCCAACTCGGCCAGCAGCGCCGCCGAATCGGTGCGATCGAGCAGCCGGTCGCAGCGCTCGGCGCTGACCGTCTCGAAAACGTGTGTGCGGCGCAGGAATTCACATAATTCGGCGGGCAGCTCACCGAGCACGGTGTGCGCAAGATAGCCCTGCAGATAGCGCGCCCTGCCACTGAGCGCGCGGATCGCCGCTCGCCGCGCACCAGCGCCGAGGGTCTGGGTGCCGAGGTGGAAAAGGTGCAGACCCGCCGCCCAGCCATCGGTGAACCGGGACAGCGCCGCCGCCTCGTCCGGCGGCAGGCGATGGCCGTAGACGCTCGAGAACAGCTCCTCGACCTCCCAACAGCGGAAGCGCAGATCGTCACCGGACAGCACGGTCACCCGACCGATTTCCGCGCGCATCAGATTGACGGTGGGACGCACCCGGGAACCGAGTACGACACGCGCACCGGTCACCGGATCCGACAATGCGAACCGTTCGAAGGCCGACTCGGCGGGCCCGCCGACGACGAAGTGGAAATCATCCACGATCAGGGTTCGCGGACCGTGCTCCGACACCGCCCGCAGCCGCCGCACGAAACACTCGGCATCGATATCGTCCGGATCGGCCCGGTACCAGGCCACGCCATCGCCGCTGGCCGCGGCATACTGCTGCAGCAGGTGCGTCTTCCCCGAACCCGCGGCCGCGATGACAACCGTGACATCGGCATCCGCCATCCGGCGCAGCAACCTGGGCCGCTGCAATCCCAGCCGCCGGCCCCCAGACGGTGCCGTGGCGCCTGAATCGACCACGCAACACCTCCTCCCGGCCATCCCCAACCTCACCCCTGAGTTTGCGCCGAGTCGAGCACCCGGACACGGGTATCCGACTACGCGAATTTCCCAGGTGAGTCGCGTAGTGGAATACCTACTCCATGCTGGTCAAACGATCACCATGCGTTGGTGGCGGCGTCGGCCCCGAGCGACCACCAACAGCAGCACATGATGGTCAGCGGTCCAGTTGTGGGAGGGCGAACCGGAGGGTGACGAGTTGGAAAGGTCGCAGCTGCAGGCGGACTCCTGCGGCCTCCGCGGCCGCGGAGGTCTCTCCTGGCAGTGGGCGTTCCAGTAGATCGCAGGTCTGAAATCCGGCGATATCGAAGCCTGTGGTTACCAGCGCCGAGGCTCGGCCGCCGTGGGCCTCGTAGACGCGGAGCACGACGTCGCCGCTGCCGTCGTCCGCAAGTTTGACGGCGCTGGTCACAACGGCGTCGTTGTCGATAATGAACAGTGGCGCAACGGGTTCGGCGACACCGGGGCGCGCGGTGTCGAGGTTGATGCGGTAGCCCGCGCGCACGGCATCTCCGATCGAAGCGCTGGGAATCAGGGCGTGCCGGAAGTGGTGCGTACCGTGGTCTGTCTCCGGATCCGGGAACCGGGGTGCCCGCAATAGTGAAAACCGCAGTGTTGTCGTTGTCCCGCCATCGGCTCGAACAGTACGGGTGACGTCGTGGCCGTAGGTCGAGTCGTTGACGAGCGCCACACCCCAGCCGGGCTCGGCGAAGTGGACGAAGCGGTGACTGCAGGCTTCGAACTTCGCGTACTCCCAGCTGGTGTTGGTGTGGGTGGGCCGGAAGAGGTGCCCGAATTGGGTTTCGGACGCATAGCGGTCGGCGTGGATGTCCAGGGGGAAGGCAAGTTTGAGGAATTTCTCGGTCTCGTACCAGTCGACGGTGGTGTCGATATCCAGACCGCGCGCGCCCGTCCGCAGTGTCAGGGTCTGCTCGACTTCGGAAGACCCGAATGAGCGGCCGACCCGCACCACGGCTGCGCCATGCGAATCCGGATCTGCCGCGACGAATTCCGCTTCGGTCAGGTCGATGACCCGGTTTCGATAGAAGAGATCGACATCCCAAGCGTCCCAAGAATTCGGGAAATCCGGGTGCAGCTGTAGGAGATTCGCGGCCGAACCCGGTGGCAGCGTCTCGCGCTGATGCTCGAGGTCGAACATCGATACGACGAGACCGCGCGCGTCCACTTCGACTCGCGCCAGGCCGTTGTCGAGGACGAACCCGCCACCTGCACGCTCGACCACTGAGCATGAGTCACTCGAATCCACCGGAGCCGCCGCACCGGCCGGAACCGTTCGCCAGGTATGCGGCGTCGGGTTGAACATATTCGGTCCCACCCGCTCACCACCGAGCACCCATTGCGCCCGCTCGATAATCGCCGTCAGCTCCTCGGCCACCGCCGCATACGTCTGCTCCGCCTCACGGTGCACCCATGCGATCGACGAGCCGGGCAGAATGTCGTGAAACTGGTTCAGCAGCACCGTCTTCCAGATTCGGTCCAACGCCGCGTACGGATATTCGAAGTTCTTCCGCACCGCCGCGGTGGCGGCCCACAGCTCGACCTCTCGCAGCAGGTGCTCGCTGCGCCGGTTGCCCTGCTTGGTCTTCGCCTGACTGGTCAACGTGCCACGGTGCAACTCCAGATACAGCTCCCCCACCCACACCGGCGGGTTCTCGTACTCGGCCTCGGCCCTGGCGAAGAAGCCGGATGGGGAGTCCCACACCACTTTGGGCGAACCCTCGAGATCGGCCATCCTGGCGGCCTTCGCGATCATCTCCCGCGTCGTGCCGCCACCACCGTCACCCCAGCCGGTCGGCGCGAGCGATATCGACGCACGGCCCTTTTCCTTGAAATTCCGTGCGGCATGGGCGATCTCACGACCGTGCATCGAACAGTTGTAGGTATCTACCGGCGGAAAATGAGTGAAGATCCGGGTTCCGTCGATCCCCTCCCACAAGAAGGTATGGTGCGGAAACTGGTTGATCTGACTCCACGAAATCTTTTGTGTCAGTAACCATTTCGATCCGGCCGCCTTGACGATCTGCGGCAGTCCGGCGGCGAACCCGAAGGTGTCGGGCAGCCACGCCTCTTCGTTCTCGACACCGAATTCCGCCAGAAAGAACCGCTTACCGTGTACGAACTGCCGCGCCATCGCTTCCGAACCCGGCATATTCGTATCCGCCTCGACCCACATACCGCCGGTCGGCACGAACCGTCCCTCCGATACCGCCTGCTTGACCCGCTCGTAGACCTCGGGACGGTGCTGCTTGATGAAGTCGAACTGCGCGGCTTGCGACATCGCATAGATGAACTCGGGCTCGTCGGCCAACAACGCGGCCATATTCGCGGTCGTACGAGCGACCTTGCGCACCGTCTCGCGCAGCGGCCACAGCCACGCCGTATCGATATGCGCGTGCCCCACCGCGCAAATCGTGTGCGCGGACGGTACCGCGGGCTTGGCCAGCACATCGACCAGGCATTCGCGCGCCGCCGTAGCGGTGGCGTTCACATCCTGTAGATCGACGGCGTCGAGTGCGCGCTCGATCGCACGCACGATGTCGTAGCGGCGGGCAGGTTCCTCGGGCATCTCATGCATCAGCTCGCCGAGAACCTCCAGATCCTGCACCAGCTGCCAGACCTCGTCGTCGAAAACCGCGAGATCCATTCGGCCCAGCCGGTATTGCGGCTCGTTACCAGCAGTGAGCTTGTCACCGAGAGCGTTCGGCGAGAAAAAGGGGATGATCGGGTTCGAAGCCGCCTCGACGTGCAACAGCACATGCTCGCCACCGACCGCCGGGGACGCCACCCGCACCCACTGGTTACGCGGGTGCAGCCCCTTCACCGGCGATCCGTCCGACCGATAGACCAGACCCTCGCACTGGAAGCCCGTCATATTCCGGTCGAAACCGAGATCGATGATCCCCTCGACGGTTTTGCCCGCCCACTCGGCAGGCACCGTGCCCTCGACCGTGAACCAGCTGGTCCCCCATGGCGCACCCCATCTGGCACCGGATTCGATGGGCGTCCGGGGCGCGGCCAATCCCTCGGCAACCGGCACCGGCTCATCCGGCGCAACCCAGATCGATGCCCGCAGCGGCACCGACTCCGGATAGATCGCTGGAACGATCCGCTCTGCGAGGACCCGCCCGAGGCGGTTCTCGATCAACCGACGATCATCGTGCACAGCGCTGGCTCCCATCGGACCGGAGGAGTGATCACCAACCGCCCCATTGTCCGACAGCACAGTGAATTCCGGGTGATACCAGCCCCTTTCATCATTCCACCAATTGATGTACCGTTACTTAACGGCTCAATGAATGCGGCTTATTTGATCGGCGAACCGGGCTTCGGTGACGCCGACGGACACGCAGCTGTGCGCGCTCGGGAGGCGAAATGCTCAGTCTGGAAGGTCGACTGGCCCAGCTCATAAAGGAAGCAAGAAACCTGGGCACCGGGACGACTGTTGAGACGGTAGGTGACTTGCAATCCACCCTCGGCTCGTTGGACCAGGAACTCGAGAGCACGGCCGATTCTGTCCAGCGATGTCGCGAACTCGGCAGACTGCGCCGAGAAGCGGGTCTGCTCTTGGCCGACGCCCGCGCCCGGGCCGTACTTGCGCGTGATTTCGGGTGATCCCGCTAGCACAGGGGTCGATGATCGACCGTGACTCGTAGCACTGCGTGACGATCACGCCCCGAGATGGGGAAGACTCGACCCCATGGCCACCATCCGCACCGAAATCGTCATCGATACTTCCCCACAACACATTTGGGATGTCGTACGTGATGTCGGCGCCGTGCACACACGCCTGCTCCCCGGCCGAGTCGCCGACACCCGCATCCAGGGCGTCGAACGCTTCCTCACATTTCCGGACGGCCACGTAATCCGGGAACTGATCGTCTCCATCGACGACCGAACCCGCCGCCTGGCCTACTCCGTCACGGAAGGCGCCAGACCATCCCTGGACTACCACCACGCATCCTTCGAGGTCCGAAGCGAGGGTGAGCGCGGCCGCCTGATCTGGATAACCGATGTCCTCCCCGACACCGTCGCCCCCGAAATTCGAATCCGCACCGAATACGGCATCAAGGAAATGAAACAGGCAATCGAAGCATCAGCACTGGACTGCATCGCTCGATCGTGATCTTGTAGCGCAACGCCAGATGTCGTGTCGACGAGGAGCCCGTTGTGGGACAGCTTCATGCGAACGAGTCACGATTCACCGCCCGCGACCCCTCTTCGTCGATCCGGCAATCACGTCGGCGCAAAGCCGACCAGGGCTCGGCAGGTACGGACATCGAGTGACGCTGCGTATTGCGTCGGCACCCGGGCATCAACGATGCAGAAAGGTTTCGCGCTGCATATGCGACAGCTTCTGCGGATTGCGCACGGAGTAGATGCCGCTGATGAGGCCGTCGTCGATGCGCACCGCCGTGACGGTGTCGAGTTCGCCGTTGAGCCGGATGATCAACGCAGGGTAGCCATTGACCTGTGTCGGTTGCAGTGTCGCCGCGGCGCCGATCGTGTTCCAGTAGGCGGCGAACAGCCGAGCCACTCGCTCGGCCCCGATGATGGGGCGCGGGAGGGCCTGTCTGATTCCGCCGCCGTCGTTGAGGGCGACGACGTCCGGCGCGAGGATTTCGAGCAGGCTCTGTAGATCGCCGGTTTCGACCGCGCGTTGAAAGGCGGCGAGTGCGTCGCGGGTCTGGGCCGAGGAGATGACTCCACGGGGGCGGCGCGCGGCGACGTGTGCTCGTGCACGGTGGGCGATCTGGCGGACCGCGGCGGGGGTTTTGTCGACCGCTTCAGCGATTTCGTCGTAGGCCAGGTCGAATACCTCGCGCAGTACGAACACCGCGCGCTCGGTCGGGGTGAGCGTCTCGAGCACGAGCAGCATCGCCATCGAGACGCTGTCGGCCAGTTCGACATCGTCGGCCACGTCGGGGGCGGTGAGCAACGGCTCGGGCAGCCAGGGACCGACGTAGGACTCCTTGCGCCGGTCGAGTGTGCGCAGCCGGTCGAGTGCCTTGCGGGTGGTGATCCGGACCAGGTAGGCGCGCTGGTCCTGCACCGTGGTCAGGTCGACATCGGCCCACCGCAGCCAGGTTTCCTGCAGGACGTCTTCGGCGTCGGCGGCCGAGCCGAGCATTTCGTAGGCGACGGTGAACAGCAGCCTGCGGTGGGCGAGGAACGCTTCGGTGGCAGGGTCCAGGCGGTCGACTTCGCCCGCGTCACTCATTGCTCTCGACTGTGCCATACACACGAGACGCCGGTCCTGCCCACTTTGTGACACCCACCCTCAGTGACGCACGTCATGTAGGCGCGGGCGTCACAGGACCGCGGTCACGAGCGTCTGGTGTTCGTCCGGTTACCAAGACAGGAGGCTGACATGCAGGTCGTCGTAGTGGGCAGCGGCTATTCGGGCACGCTCGTGGCGAACCGAGTAGCCAGGAAGGTCAAGGATGCCGAGGTCACGGTGATCAACCCGCGCCCGGACTTCGTGCAGCGGGTCCGGCTGCACCAGCAGATCGCGGGAACATACTCGGCAGCAACACCTCTCGCAGAGGTACTGCGGGAAGGGATCACGGCACGGGTAGGCACCGTCGACAAGATCGGTGACGGCACCGTCGCCCTCGCCGACGGCGAGCGGATCGACTTCGATTACGCCTTCTTGGCCGTCGGCAGCACGGTTTCGCCCATACCCGGAACCGTTCCGGTGGGAACGTGGGAAGGTGCGCAGCAGGCTCGCGCGGCGCTGGCGGCGCTCACCTCGGGTGACCATGTCACCGTCATCGGGGGTGGTCCGACCGGCATCGAGACCGCGGCCGAAATCGCCGAGGCCAGACCGGATCTGCGAGTGCGGCTGATCGGTTCCTCGGTGGGCGGCGGCCTTTCGGGCGGGGCATATCGGCGGGTACGCGCCGGGCTGGAGCGACTGACCGTCGAGATCATCGATGATGAGGTGGCCGAAGTCGGTTCGGGCGCAGAGGATGTCGTGCGGCTGCGGTCGGGTTGGGATATGGTTTCGGACCTGACCCTGTGGGCGATCGTGTCGGACGTTCCCGACCTCGCGGCGCGCAGCGGTCTCGAGGTCGACGCGCGCGGACGTGCGGTCGTCGACGAGTTCCTGCGCAGCGTCAGCGACCAGCGGATCTTCGCCGTCGGCGACTGCGCTGCCGTGCCCGGAGCACGTTTCGCCTGCTACACCGCCTTACCGCAGGCCATTCACGCGGCCGACAACTTCGCTCGCCTACTCGCGGGCCGCAAGCCCAAACCGCATTCCTTCCCGTACTTCAGCCGCGGCCTCTCGCTGGGCAGGAAGGACGCGGTAGCCCAGTTCACCCACACCGACGACACGGTCCGGCGCGCCTACTTCGCCGGACGTACCGCGGTCGCACTCAAGGAAATGGCCACCCACAGCGCGTTCTCATCCGCCCGCGCAGGCGTTTCCAGTTTCTGATCAACAGGAGAATCGAATCTTCATGCGTATCACAGTCTTCGGAGCAAACGGTCCCACCGGCCGGCTGCTCACCGGCCAGGCACTCGCCGCCGGACATGAGGTCGCCGCGGTCACCCGGCAGCCGGATTCGTTTCCGCTGCACCATGATCGGCTCGAGATAGTTGGTGCAGATGTGCTCGATCCGGGTGCCGTCGACGCCGTCGTGGCGGGGCGAAATGCGGTGCTGTCGACGCTGGGGGTGCCCGCCGGTAAGGATCCGATCAGCACCTATTCGCGCGGTGTGGCCAATATTGTCGCCGCGATGGAACGGCATCGGGTGCGTCGGCTCGCCGTCGTCAGCTCGAGCGGAGTCGACCCGCATCCGTACTCCGACGGCGGGTTCCTGTTCAACCGCGTACTACTGCCATATGTGACGCGGGTGGCGGGTAAGACTCTGTACGACGACATGCGGCGAATGGAAACACTGATCCGCGCCACCGATCTGGACTGGACGATCGTGCGCCCGAGCGGGCTCTACCACCTGCCGTCGGTCACCGACTACACCGTCGTCGAGGGCCACGCCGACGGCAGGTTCACCGCCCGCGCGGACCTGGCCGCGAGCATGCTCGCCCTGCTGGACAACGACCGCTACGTCCGCACCACAATCGGCGTCATCACCACGGCCGACAACCCCGCCTTGCTCGAGTGGATTCGTCACGAAGCACTCGCCAAGACCTGAACCGACCAGCCAGGAAGCCCACGTCATCGACACCACCGGGCTGCAACCACGTGAAGTCGCAACCCGCATCGCCGCCACGGTGGTTCCGGTCGAACCTTGACGCCTACTCGGCGCTGTCATCGCCGTGTGTCGAATCTTCCCCGCCCTTGCCCTCAGCTGCGGCGCAACCGTCGTTCGCGGCACATGTGCTGCCTGGTGCAGCTACCGGTTCCGGGTCGCAAATCGTCGGTCGGTACTCCTCTTGTCGACGGGTCCACGCCGCAGCGGCGGCGTGCTCCGCTACATGTTTGCTCCACTCCCACATAGCCAAGTCCCCCTCAGAATCGAAATCACTTGCGCACACGGGGTTTACAGACATCCCGCCCCCGCTGATGCGTCGTGATCACGATATGAGCGCGCTCCTTCTCGATCGAGAAGCCGCACCGGCCCGCACCCTGAACTCCCTGGTCCATTGGCCGGACAGGAATTCCGGACCGGACCAAGGGATTCCGGACCGGCACGCAAACATCGGCTGACCAGGGACTACGATCGCAGGACAGTCATCACACGCGGACAACGCCCAGGCAGGAGTCCCATGTGTCGCTTGTTCGGTTTGTCGGCCGCACCGCGGCGCGTGCGGGCCACGTTCTGGTTACTGGATGCGCCGGACAGCCTGTCGATACAGAGCAGACGTGAACCCGACGGCGTCGGCCTCGGCACCTTCACCGCCGACGAGGCCCCGCTGGTGGAGAAACAACCGATCGCCGCATACCAGGACGTCCAATTCGCTCGGGAGGCGCGCGAACGAGAATCGATGACGTTCGTCGCGCATATCCGCTACGCCACCACAGGCGGCTTGCAACCCATCAACACCCACCCGTTCGAACAACGTGGCCGTCTGTTCGCCCACAACGGTGTGCTGCACGGTCTCGACGAACTGGACTCCGAACTCGGCGACTACCTCGACCTGGTACACGGCGACACCGATTCCGAACGATTCTTCGCCCTGGTCACCAAGCGCACCGATCAGCACGGCGGCGACATCACCGCCGGTATCACCGACGCGGTCAGGTGGATCGCGGACCGACTCCCCGTCTACGCCCTCAACCTGGTACTCACCACGGCCACAAACCTGTGGGCACTCCGATACCCCGACACACACAGCCTCTTCGTCCTCGAACGCGAACCAGGCGGCCCACAGGGCGACCGGCACCTGGACCAAGCCGGACGAGCCGGAATCCGAACCCGCAGCGGCCACCTGCGCGAATTCCCTGCGGTCGTGGTTGCCAGCGAACGCACCGACGAGGACCCGTGCTGGCGAGCACTCGCACCCGGCGAACTACTCCACGTCGACGACCATCTGCGGGTCCGATCGACCACCGTCCTGGATTCCGCACCGCGCCACCCACTCTCGCTGGCACAACTCGATAGTCGTGCGGCGGCAGCACAGTCGGGTCGGTGACCGACCTGCCGATCCGAGCCCGCGACCGCAGTAGATGTCCGACCCCGATGCAAGACTCGGGAAGTGAGATGGGCGGTGGCGGAAACGGGCGACGGAGGTGCAACTCTGTGTCCGCTCGATCAGGATGGTCGGCCCGCCGGACCAGTGATGCGTGAGCCCTCGCTCGCCGAGGCGGTGCGCGCACGGCCCGAGGTCGAACGGTGGGTTTGGCGATCCACGGCCGAGATCTACCGACCGCTGCTGGCGGCGGGCGTGCGGGTCGAGCGGTGCTACGACGTGCAGGCCGCGGAGGCGCTGCTCATCGGCCATGAGGAGGGTCAGTCGGGGCAGCCCCGCTCGCTGGCGGCGGCCTGGGCGCGACTACACAACCTGCCCGTCCCATCGGACGCGCCCGCGCGTGCCGCCGAGACCCAGCCATCGCTGTTCGAATCCGGCCCGGTACCTCTGCCACTCGGCACGGATGAGTTCGAGGCCCTATTGGAGGTCTACGCGGGTCAGCTGGCTCGTACGGCGAAGACCGAACATCCAGAACGTATGCGGCTGCTTCTTGCTGCCGAATCGGCGGGCATGCTGGTTGCCACGGAGATGTCCCGATCCGGGATCCCCTGGCGCGCCGACGTCCACCGCGAGCTGCTGGACAAGCTGCTGGGTGAGCGCTTTCCCGGCGGGCTGGAACCGCGCCGGATGGCGGAGTTGGCCGACGAAGTGTCGCGGGCCTTCGGGGAAGGTGTGCGGGTCCGGCCAGACCTGCCCAACGACATCATCAGAGCCTTCGGCCGCATCGGGATCTTGTTGTCCTCCACTCGAAAGTGGGAACTACAGCAGATCGATCACCCTGCCGTAGCGCCACTGCTGGCCTACAAATCGCTGTACCGCTTGTACACCGCCCACGGCTGGTCCTGGCTCGAGCAGTGGGTGCACGGCGGCCGCTTTCGTCCCGAATACCTGCCCGGTGGCACGGTTTCCGGCCGCTGGACCACCAACGGCGGCGGCGCTCTGCAGATCCCCAAGGTGATCCGTCAAGCGATACGCGCGGACCCCGGATGGCGTCTGGTGGTCGCCGACGCCGACCAAATGGAGCCGCGAGTCCTTGCCGCAATCTCCCGCGACACGGGATTGATGGAGGTGGCCGGTCGCGGCGAAGACCTGTACGCCGATCTGGCGGACCGTATCTTCGGCGGCGACCGCGCCCAGGCCAAAATCGCCCTACTGGGCGCCATCTACGGCCAGACCTCCGGCGATGCCCTCACTCACATGGCCGAACTGCGCCGACGTTATCCGGCCGCGGTGGCGTATGTCGACGACGCGGCTCGCGCCGGTGAAGAGGGCCGCTTGGTGCGCACTTGGCTCGGGCGCACCTGTCCCCCGGCCTCCATCGCATCGCCCGACCAGGTGGACGGGTATGCCAGCACCCCTGCGACGCGTGCTCGCGGCCGCTTCACGCGGAACTTCGTGGTGCAGGGCAGCGCCGCCGACTGGGCCTTGCTGCTATTGGCGGGTGTGCGTCATGCGATGGCAAGCGCCGGACTCCGCGCCGAACTGGTCTTCTTCCAGCACGACGAGGTAATCGTGCACTGCCCAGCCGAGGAAGCCACGGCGGTCGCCGACATGATCGCGACTGCGGCAGAGACCGCAGGCCGGATCGTCTTCGGGCCGACACCGGTCCGGTTCCCGTTCACGACAGCAGTGGTCGAGTGCTACTGGGACGCCAAGTGAGGATGCGCGGGCGACTCCGACCGGCTCAGGCCTGGACAACCTCCCACGCGAACCCGTCCGGATCGGTGAAGGCTCCAGCACTACCCCCGATGAGGATCCGATGCGCCCCGGTTCCCTCCTGCGGCACACCAGCATCCTTGGCGGCGGCACGGCGCCCGTAGAGTGCCAGCTTGATCGAGGACGCCGGGGTTTCGAACTCGACGTACTTGCTACCGAAGCTCTTCGCAACGGCCAGGCCGTGATCGACGTAGAACTGCTTGGTCGCCTTGACGTCGTCGACCCCGAGCAGGACCACGAAATCGTCGATCTCGCGGGTGGCCGGACCGGTGTCCTTCTTCGACGACGTCGCGATCTTCCAGATCGCCCCGTCCGGCGCCTGGACGACGCCGCCGTAGCCCCAGAAGCTCTTCTTGGCGGGCTTCAGTGTCGTCGCGCCTGCGGCGACAGCGGTGCCGATGAGGCTGTCGACGGTACTCGGCTGCGACACCACGAGCGACAGGATGAAGCCACGGAAGCCGGACGTCGGCGCATCCGAAGTGCGGACGCGCACTTTGTCGCCGAGACCGAACGCGGCGGTGTAGAAGGCCTCCGCGGCCGCAGCGTCGGGCACCTCGAGGATGACGGATTCGATAGCGGCTTGGTTAATGGTGATGTTCATGGCACTAACGTTATTTTCTAACCGGCGACCAGCGCTTCTCGATTCCTGATCGCTTCGGCCGCGGTTGAAATCAGCCCGTCGAGTCGAGCCACCCGCGGCCTCAGTCGATATCGAAGACGAACGAATACCAATCTCCGGACAGCCTTTCGAACCGGCGCGCGCCACTCCCCACCGGCTCGGTGCCGGGCGAGTAGACCCAGCCACTGACCGTGGAACCCACGAAGCCGTCGGCGTCATAGAAGTAGACGCGCCCATCGGACTCGCGATGAACCGAACTGATATCGAGCCCACCGAGGCTCAGACCTTCACGGGTATTCGGCCCATCCTCGCGCAGCATCCCGACCGCGACTTCCTCCATTTCCGGACGTGCGGCACCGAAGCTCGCGGACCGAAAGATCAACCCGGCCACCAACCCCGCGACCACAACCACCGGAACCGCGGCGACTTTCCAGGACCACCGGCGCTCTCGACCGAGCAGATACAGCGTCTTGATCGCCCACCCCAGCAGGGAAACCCCCAGCAGAATCCCGCCTGTCACCAGGACGACAAGCCGATCGGGACCGGTCATGTTCCCAACGAACGGAGCCCGGTCGAGGTGGACGCACAAGAACAACACAACACCAACGACTGTCCCCGTCAGGACCATGAAACTCGGCGCTGTGGCGGTGTTCAGTCCGCCCTCGGCCTGCCCGTCACGAGCGCGCGATGTTTCGATCGGAGCCTCCCCGTCTCGACTGCTGACCCAACGCCTGATCCGCGCTCGGCGATGCCCTCGACCGAACTCTACGCGGAATTGCTTCCTCGAACTTCCCCCCGGAATCGGCGCGCTGCCGCTGTCGACGCTGCGTGACCGGTGAAAAAGTCAGTCGCCCCGCCGGATCTGATTGGTGGCGCCTCGGATTCACCGATGAGATCGCGGCTCGAGACGCCGAGCGAATCGCTGATGTCGCTGCCGAACACCCTTCCGGCGCGAACCATTCGACGCCCTGACGCACCACCCGGAGACCGCCGACCGGCTGCTGTCTAGGGTCTGAGCGTATGAGTTGCCGCCTGTCTGAACTGGTCGTCCAATGCACCGACCCCGTTGCCCTGTCCCGTTTCTGGTGCGCCGTGCTGGACTACGTCGAGCTGGGCAGGGAGGAACCGGAGGACGGCATCGAGATCGGGCCGCCGTCCGGATTCGGCGGGGCCGCTCCGACGCTGGTGTTCAGCCGGGTCGACGAGCCGAAGACCGCGAAGCTCCGGCTGCACATCGACGTGAACCCGGTCGACCGCGACCAGGACGCCGAACTGGAGCGGCTCCTGTCGCTCGGTGCGCGGCCGGCCGACGTCGATCAGACCGGTGCAGAGTCCTGGCACGTGCTGCAGGATCCGGAGGGCAACGAGTTCTGCCTGCTGCGTCAACGGTTGCCGGAGCTGTAGGTCAACCCGAGATGAAATAACCTGCGCGCGAAGCACTTCGACTGTCGCCGACATCAAGCGCGAAGCCGATCGGCCGTTTCGCCCTGGGACTGACGATCGAGCTGAATCGGGACAAACGCTGATACGTATATGAGATCGCCGAGGCACCGCCGAATCTGGCCGGCATTCTTGATTCGTCCATCGCCGGCGGAGATCGAGTTACCCTGAATCGATGCGATCCCGGTTCCGTCGGTACGTCTTGGCCGCGCTCGCCGCCGCCGCGTCGACATTGCTGCTGTGCACGAACTCCTCGGCCGTCCCGCCGATCCGGTCGAACGCGCTACCGGTACTGGACTCGGATTTCCTCTGGGGTGTCGCGTCATCCGGGTTCCAGTCCGAAGGCCATGCGCCCGATAGCAATTGGACGCGTTACATCGCGAACTCCGGTGCCGACGAACTGCGCGATTCGGTCGACTTCTACGACCGGTACGCCTCCGACATCGACCTGGCGGCCGAGCTGGGTGTGAAGGTGTTCCGGATCGGGATCGAATGGGCTCGCGTACAGCCCACGCCGGGCACCTGGGATGCCGCCGCGTTCGGTTTCTACGACGCGGTGATCGCGAAGATCGTGGCTGCCGGGATGCGACCGATGATCACCCTGGACCACTGGGTCTATCCCGGCTGGGCCGCCGACCGCGGCGGCTGGCGCAATCCGGGCATGGTCGAGGATTGGCTGGCCAATATGCGCACGGTCGTCGACCGCTACGCATCCCGAAATCCATTGTGGGTCACCGTGAACGAGCCGGTCGCCTACATCGTGCACGAGACCGGCCGGGGCGCGGCGAGCGCACCCGAGATGCTCGACCGCCTCGCACAGGCCCACAACGTCATCTACGACTACATCCACCAGATCCAGCCCGGCGCCCAGGTGACCAGCAATGTCGGCTATGTGGCCGGCTCGGAGGCGCAGGTCAACGGCGAGTTCGTCGATCGCATCGCCAACCGGCTCGACTACGTGGGCGTCGATTACTACTTCGCATACGATCCGGTGCAGTCGCTGCTGAGTTCCATCACCAGGGCCATCGGGTCGGCAATGCCGCAGCTGCCCGGACAACGCATTTGGGAGCTGCCGGTGCGCACCGAAGGCATCTACTATGCGCTGCAATACTATTCGCGCCGCTTTCCGGGCAAACCGCTCTACATCGTCGAGAACGGGATGCCTACCGAGAACGGCATTCCCCGCGGCGACGGCTACACCCGCAGCGATCACCTGCGCGACACCGTCTACTGGATCCAGCGCGCCAAGGCCGACGGCATGAACGTCATCGGCTACAACTACTGGAGCCTCACCGATAACTACGAATGGGGCAGCTACACACCACGATTCGGCCTCTACACCGTCGACGTGCGCACCGATCCGACCCTCACCCGCCGTCCCACCGATGGTGTCGGCACCTACACCCAGATAGTCGCCGCGGGCGGTCTCCCCGCCGACTACCGCCCCACCCGCGGCCCGTCGATCTGCGTGCTCGTCGACCCACCGGCCAGCTGCCTGAGCCCGGTCGCAAACCCGTAGCGTGCGCTGCCGACAGCGTCCTTCGCCTGCAGCCTGACCTACGACCAATCCGGGCTGATCCTCGACTATCCAGGCATCGCCACGCGTGTCCAATGACAACATATTTCCTGTTGCGGTGAGCAGCCCGGACCAGAATGCGGCCGGTGCCGCGTGGTAGCGACCGCATCGGACTTCGGCTTGGGGCGAGTTACCGGCCGAGGGCGTCGAAGACTGCCTCGGCGCGCTCCCGTGTCTCGTACATACGCCAGCCAGTCTCGGCGATTCGGTCCGGATCGAGCGTATGTCCTTCTGCAGCACCATATTTCACCGGATCAGCGGTGACCATGGCATGGATGTCGCCGCGTTCGACCAAGCCGCCGATGGTGAGCGTTCCAGCGTAAATATTGCGGTCGGCCAGCGCGGCGTTGAGGGTGAGCGCGTAGTTGCGCAGCGCCGCGGCAGCCAAAGCCAGTTGGCCCAGCATCGGCATGGGACGCACACTGGACAACCCGCCCGCGAAAACCAGCCCGCCGGTACCGCGTTCGAGCATGCCGGGCAGCACGGCGCCGACGACGTGCACCGCGGGCCATACCCAGTCGAATGCCGATCGCGCGATCGCGACGTCGATCTCCGCGATCGGAACCGGCAGCTGCGTCGGGCCGGGACCGTAATACACGAACTCGACATTTCCGCTGGTGCTGATCGCATCCAGGACCTCGGTCAGTCGATCCGGATCGGTGACATCGGCTGTGTGAGCGGTGGCGTCGATGCCCTGTGCGGCGAGATCAGCCAGATACGCACCATGCCGGGCGTCGCTGCGAGAGACCAGCGCGACCCGGAATCCTTCCCGACCCCACCGACTGGCCATCGACATGCCCAATCCCGGCCCGACACCGACGATCACGGCTGTGCGTGCGCTGTTCGTCATCTCTACCTCCAAATATTGAGGGGTGCCTCATTTTCAAAGAGGTTAACACTAGAGTGAGGGGGTCCTCAAGTTTGTATGATGGTCGTCGTGACTCGACCGATGCGCCGCGACGCGGCCCGCAACCGCGACCGGTTGCTGCAGGAAGCCGCCGGCGTGTTCACCGAACAAGGACTGTCCGGGTCGCTGGAGGAGATCGCACGGCGCGCCGGAGTCAGCATCGGCACGCTCTACAACCACTTCCCGACCCGCGACGCCCTCATCGGCGCACTGCTACCACCCCGCCTTGCCGCCGTGGACGAACTCGCCGAACAGGCTGCGGCTGAACAGGATTCCTGGGCCGCACTCACCGGTTTCGTCGAAAACCTGCTGACTCGACTCGCCGCCGACCGCGGACTGCTCGAAGCATTCACCGGCGATCACCCCGCCGCCGCACAACTCGCCCAGGCATGCGCGCGGGGAATGACACATCTGTCGACGGTGCTCGACCGCGCTCGCCGCGACGGGACGCTGCGGGCCGACGCCACCGACGACGACGTGGTGAAGCTTGTCTGGGCGCTGTCGCTGCTCGGCGACAACGCCGGCGAATCGGCATCGCAGCGATCCCTGCGGTTCGTGCTCGACGGTCTCCGCGCTTCCTGAACTACATCACTCCATCGGCCGCGGTCAGGAGTCGGCGGGTGTTTGCACCGCGATTTCGCCACCCAGTTCATAGCCGCCACTCAACTGCAGCCTGTCGCCGCTCCAAAACCGCCCGGGGTCATACCAATTCGGGCTTCGGTCCTGCGACAACAGCCCCATCGACTGATAGGTCGCGGCCACGATCTCCGCGCAATACGCGCTCTCCAACTCCTGGACGACCGTTCGGCGCGACCGGCGTCGCGGGAGGCGTGCTCGGCCGCGCAGCCAGCGTCCGGCGAGACCGGCAGTGGAAGGAAAGGGGGTTCCATCGAATCGGGCGATGGTGCGCAGCAAGCTGTCTTCCATCTCCTTGGTTGCCGGACGGTTCAATTGACGCAACCAGGCCTGCTGACCGTAGCGGTGTGTCCACACCGATACGGCGTCACGCAGATTGTGTAACTGGACGCCGCGGCGCGCGACACCCGACCACATATCGGGCAGTGATCGGCCCAGTTCCGCATGCCAGATCAATGCGGGCAGATCATCGAGCACGACCGACATTCCCACATGGTTCACCGGACTGTTCGTCGTCATCCGAATCGCACGATCGGCCGCCGAATGCCCACGGAACAACCAGATGTCGCCAGTTCTGGTGAGCTCGAGCGCCCGATCGAGACTGATGCTCGTCCCCGTCATGGAAGTAGCCTATGCGGTATGAGGTGGTGGAAGGCAGTGGGATTGGCAGGTGCCGCTGGTGTCGTCGCAACCGGCGTGGTGGTCGTGCGCGCTGAGCGCCGCCGCCGCGCCTACACTCCGGACCAGGTCCGCGAACAGTTGCACGTGCGATTCGCTCAGGCAACCTCGACCGAGGCGGCCACCGAACCCGCCACTCCCCTACCGCGGCACACTCCCGGCATCCGCAGCCGCATCCGACATCTGTTTCACCGCTGACTCGCGGATCGAAAGCGTGTCGTTCAACCCCCGAAATGGATAGACCCGCTGTCGCAGAGCCGTACTCGTGAAGTCATGCGGACCATTTGCGGCGACCATGCAGAATCAGGTCATGCCGCACCGTTCGATGCCCGCTCGGGACCAGGACCCTACCGCCGACCCGCACCCATGATCCGGTGCCGACGATCCTCGCCTGCACCAGCGGCGAGTCCCATTCCCTGCCACTGGAGGTGGCGCGCGCGGCGCTGGCAGAGCGTGGCACGAGTGCGCAGCTGCTCGGCCCGGACGTTCCCACCGCCGCGCTGCACGACACGCTCACCAGAATTGCCGTCCCCGCAGCCGTCATGCTCTGGTCCCAGCAAGCGGCGACGGCTCTGACCTCGGCGGTACTCGCGTGCGTCAACGCCGGTGCCCGGGTATGCCTCGGCGGATGGGCGCGGATCCAGTGGCGGCCGCCATCCGGTTGGCGCTGTTGTCCGCGGACGGACCTACCGGTGAATTCGGCCCTGGGAAAGATTTTTTCGGCGGCACGTCGATTTTCCCCGTTCCCCGTTCGACTCGAGGGTGAGAGGGTCCGAGAGGGACCCGGATACTCGAGGAGAAAAGAACCATGAAGTACATGCTGATCTGGCGCGCCACCGACGAGGCCTACTCGGGGATGGAGAATTTCGACTTCGACAAGATGATCGAGACCGTCGGTCGGTACAACGAGGAGATGATCCGGGCGGGCGTGCTGGTCGCCGCGGAGGGTCTCGACGACGCCGCCGATGGCGTGGTCGTCGACTATTCCTCCGAGACGCCCGTGGTCACCGACGGACCGTACGGCGAGACCAAGGAGCTGTTCGGCGGGTTCTACATTCTCAACGTGGCATCGAAGGAGGAAGCCGTGGAGTGGGCCAAACGGTCGCCGATCACCGGTCCCGGCTTCAAGACCGAGATCCGCCGGGTCACCACGATCGATGAGTTCCCGCAGGACAACGAGTGGATCCAGAAGGAGCGCAAATGGCGGGAAGCGACCGGTCAGCTCTGAGCGGATCGAATGGCTGAGCACACCGGCCGCGCGGCCGTCGCCGCCATCTGGCGCATCGAGTCGGCACGGATCGTCGGTGCACTCGCGCGGTACACCGGCGATTTCGCGCTGGCCGAGGACCTCGCCCAGGAGGCGCTGGCCGAGGCCCTGGTGACGTGGCCACGTGACGGCGCGCCCCGCAATCCCGCGGGGTGGTTGCTCACCGTGGGTCGACGTCGCGCGATCGACGCGTTCCGTCGGCGCTCCGCCCTCGACGAGAGATATGCCGCCCTCGCCCGTGATCTGGGCGAGGGCGGGGTGGTCTCCGGGCGCGAACCCACTCGCGATGCCGAGGACATGCTCTGGGATCCGGATCGGATCGATGACGACGTGCTCGCATTGATGTTCATCTCCTGCCACCCCGTGCTGTCGCGGGAAGCGAGGCTGGCACTCACCCTACGGGTGGTCGGCGGTCTGACCAGCGATGAGATCGCCAAGGCATGCCTCGTGCCGACCGCCACCGTGCAGGCCAGGATCACCCGCGCGAAAAAGACCTTGGCGGCGGCGCGGGTGCCGTTCGACGTGCCGTCGGCCCAAGAGCGGGCCGAGCGCCTCGGCTCGGTGCTCAGCGTGATCTATCTGATCTTCACCGAAGGCTCCACGGCCAGCTCTGGTGACGAGCTGATCCGATCCGAGCTGGCGGGCGAAGCACAGCGTCTCGCGCGGGTGCTTGCCCGGTTGGTGCCGAACGAGCCCGAGGTCTACGGCGTGCTCGCACTGCTCGAACTGAGCGCGGCGCGCTTCCCGGCCCGTACCGGACCGGACGGCGAGCCGGTCTTATTGGAGCACCAAGACCGTCGCCGCTGGGACCGTGCCGCGATCCGCCGGGGACGGGCCGCCCTGGCCCGCGCGGAGCAGGTCGGCCCTGGCCTCGGGGCCTACGGCTTGCAAGCGGCGATCGCCGAATGTCATGCCGTCGCAGCCTCGGTCGAGACGACGAACTGGGAGCGCATCGTGCTCATTTACGAGGCGCTCGGCAGACTTGCCCCGTCGCCGGTGGTCGATCTCAACCGGGCGGTGGCAGTCTCCATGGCCCAGGGGCCGGCCGCGGCGCTGCCGATCGTGGACAGGTTGGCGGCGGCTGGGGCGCTGTCGAATTCACATCTGCTGTCGAGCGTTCGCGGTGAGCTGCTCACCCGCCTGGGACGCAACGATGAGGCGCGGACCGAACTGGAGCGCGCGGCAAAGCTGTGCGGCAACGAACGCGAGCGAACGGTGCTGCGGCGCAAGCTCGCTGAGCTCGGCTGACGGTGCGCTCAGGCGACACCTGGAGTGCCACTCCACCCGGTGTTTCTGCATTTTTGCAGACCGTACCTGCAACTTTCCCTCTTGTCTGGACACCAGTGGGACATCAATACTCGCCAAACGAGTCTTGTGCGGTGCGTCACATGCACCCGGGCAGCCTCGTGCGGAGCGAAAGATGAGGAACGACGGGATGACGTCCGGTACAGAAACCAGCCCCGAGGTTGAAGAAACCAGCCGTGAGAAGGGTCTTGCGCGAGTTGCGCAGTCGCTCGCCAGGTGGACGGAGAAGTGGTTCCCGGACGCCTACGTCGTCGCGCTGGCGGGCGTATTCATCGTGGCCGTCGCCGCACTGGCCAACGGCTCGTCACCGCGAACAATCGCGAACGCGTTCGGCGACGGCTTTTGGGATCTGACCGCATTCACCCTGCAGATGGCGATGGTGGTGCTCACCGGATACGTCATCGCCACCTCCCCACCCGTCGCCCGGCTCATCGACCGGCTGGCCACCTTGCCGCAAACCGCCAGCAGCGCAGTAAGTTTCGTTGCGTTCCTCTCGATGTCGATATCGTTTCTGAACTGGGGACTCAGCCTGGTTTTCGGCGGTCTGCTGGCCCGCGCGATCGCCCGTCGGGCCGATCTACGCGTGGACTATCGCGCGCTGGGCGCCGCGGCGTTCATGGGGTTGGGCGCGGTGTGGGCGCTGGGAATATCCTCCTCGGCCGCGCAGCTGCAGGCCACCGCCACCTCTTTGCCTCCGGCCCTGTTGAAGGTCACCGGCGTCCTCGACTTCGGGCACACGATCTTCACGTGGCAGTCCCTGCTCATGTGCGCCATCATCATGGCGCTCACTGTGCTGATCGCGCACTTCTCCGCGCCGAAGGACGCAGCGATCAAGACCGCGCAGGAACTGGACGTCGATCTGGATGACCATCCCGCGGAAGTGGCTCCACGCTCCCGCCCCGGGGAATGGCTCGAGTACAGCCGTATCCTGCCGATCCTGGCCGCGGTGTTGACGGTGGGCTGGTTGATCTCCCAGCTCACCAGCAAACCGGTGCTTACCGTGGTCAGCAGCCTGAATGGTTACCTGCTCGTCTTCCTCATGCTGGGCTTGGTGCTCCACGGGACCCCGCGCAAGTTCTTGCAGGCCATCTCCCTCGCCGTACCCGCCACGGCCGGAATTCTCGTCCAGTTCCCGCTGTACGCCGCCATGGCCGCGATCCTCACCAAAGCCAAGGGCAGCGGCGGCCTCACCATCTCCGAACACCTCGCCCACTTCTTCACGAGTATCGGCGGCGGTGGAAGCTTTGCCATCGTCATCGCCCTCTACACCGTGGTACTCGGCGTCTTCGTCCCGTCCGGCGGTGGAAAATGGCTGGTCGAAGCACCCTATGTCATGCAGGCATCGACCGATGTGCACATGAACCTCGGCTGGACGGTACAGATCTACAACGTGGCCGAGGCACTGCCGAACCTCGTCAACCCGTTCTTCATGCTGCCGCTGCTGGCAGTCCTCAAACTGCGGGCGCGCGACCTCGTCGGATTCACGTTCCTGCAGTTCCTGTTCCACCTGCCGGTGGTGCTGCTTCTCGTATGGCTGCTCGGAATGACATTCGAATACGTGCCACCGATCCTGCCCGCCACCCCGTGACCTCTGGTCCAGCGGACGTGCGCACCTTTCCCGCACATCGGCGTATTCGATTGCCTCTTCGGCGATCTCACGACCATGGACCTCGACGAGCACCTCCCGCTACCGGGCGAGAAAGTGCCAGCCGACCCACGCCCACGCGAGCACAGCGACAATCCTCACCAACCGATTGCGCGTGAGGTACGCAATCGTTTCCCCCACGGGCGCGACCAAATCCCGGCGCACATGCGTAACCACGACCACGCCGAGCGCGACCACCAGTACCACTACGAACCCGATGATGACGATCACCCGATCGCTCATCTCGAAACCAGCCACCAGCCCGCACCCAGCCATACCAGCCATCCGGCGAACCGCAGCGGCAACTGCTCGAGTGCCGGATCCAGCAGCGTCGACAAAGTCGGGTGTAGATCGTTGGGCCGCGTCCAATCCGGTTGCCGCACAAAGGCATACACTTCCCACACCGACGCGACGACCAGCAGCGTCGACCAAACGACCACCCCGCGCCGCAGCCGGGCGGTGCGTGGAATCTGCTCGAGTCTGGTGCGGAACGCCAGCACAGATACCACGACCACCGGCACCACCACCAGCACGGTTGCCGGCCAACTGAACGGCCGCGTCACGGCCCCACCCGCCGCCAGCACAACACCGACGACCAGCAGCAGCATTCGCCGCCGGAATGGTCGTGCCAGTTCCCCTGTCACCTGGGCAGAATAAGCTCTGAGCACCGAATTCGGGCATATTCAGTAGCGGACACCGCGGCCGTATCGCTGGCCACGCACGCCGATCTCACATACGACGGCACGGTTCGAGTCCCGCGTCGCGTGCCGCCAACACGGCCTGTGCTCGATCACGCAATTGCAGTTCGGCGAAGCGGGGTCTTCACGGTCGCCATGCTGATGAACAGTTTCTCGGCTATCTCGATGTTGGTCCGACCGGCGCCGATCAGCGCGAGAATCTCGGACTCACGACCGCTCTGATCCAGGGCGCCATCAACCAGCCCGCCGATTGAGCATCGATGAAACCATTCAGTTCGCAGTTCACTCACCCTAAGGAGAACCATGCTCGCAGTAACCGCCGATGTGACCGTCAAGGATGGGTCCGGCCCCGAGTTCGAATCCGTCGTCGCCGACCTGGTCACCCAGGTCCGGGCCAACGAACCCGGCAATCACGCCTACCAACTGGTTCGCTCCCAGGCCGATCCCAACAGTTACCGTTTCTTCGAAATCTATTCCGATAAGGAAGCTTTGGACGCCCACAGCCGCTCCGACCACTTCCGCGCCGCCGGCAAACTCATGGCGCCACTTTTGGCCGCACCCCCGAAGCTCGAGTTCTTCGACACGCTCTGAACCCCACCCTCTGCGGACCCAAAGCGTCCGCAGAGGGTCATCCAGCTCGCCGCACGTACATCCGCCGAATGAATGCTTCGGCGGCCGGGATGGACGCAGTGTCTCAGCGGGAGCTGATACCCGCTGTATGTCCGAATCAGTTCTCACGAGGAGGCCGGCAGCAGTCGTAATTCCGCTGATCCACGATTACGACGGCACCGAATCACCCAGCCGGCTGGTCGGGCACGTTCTGGTGGGGCGGCTGCTCGGGCTGCGTCTGCTCTGGGCTGGGCCGCTGTGGATGAGGCTGCTCGAGCAGAGGCTCATCGGGCGAAGGCACGTGCGGCGGAGGCGGCGCGGGCAGTGAGTAGTCGGACCGGGTCACCGTCGCCGACGTAGCGCCGACGTTCGCGATCGCAGTTCCCCCGAGCACGAGCGCCAGTGGAACCACTCCCGCCACGACAATCGAGATCATCTTCTGTCGACGCGGGTCGGGAGTCCTTTGTTTGCTTGTGCCCATAGACATATCCTTTTCATACGAAAAGAGATTTTGAACTCAAATATTTCCATCCGACAGCCATATCCGAAACTTCGGACTATCTCTGAGCATAGGTGACAGTTTGCCGCATGTCTATGGCACCTGTTCGATACGTATGAATATTATCGTCGATGAATTAGATAACCTGCGACGCTGAATAAGACGGGCGATTACGGTGGCTGCAGATGCACACATCTCGGACTCGCGATCAGGTGAGCGGCGACGTTGCGCCGTTCACGCAGGTCAACGGTGGCACACCTGTCACGAGAACCAGATCCCACCCGGCCGCCGGGACTTGACTTTTCGGTCTACCGCATCGCTGATCCGACATCCGAAATTTCGATTCGTATCGGTTTGCCTGCTAATTGTTCGGACTTATTTTTCGGTTCGTCACCGGGCTGACCGTCGCGGAAAGCAAGGGACCGATCGGGAGAGCCTCAAATCGGCTCGATGACGCTCTTCCGCAGGTGCCCGTAGACCACCGAGGTGCGTACGTCCGCGAGTTCCTGCCGCACGGTCAGCTTGTCCAGGACCACCGCGTGCAGATGGTCGGTGTCGCGAACCGCCACATGGAGCAGGAAGTCCTCGGTGCCCGTGAGCACGAAGACTCCGATCACCTCGGGCATCCGCGCCACGAAGGCCTGGAACTGCTCGATGATCGCACGCGTCGGCGGCCGTACCCGCACCGCGATGATCGCCTGTAGCCCCCGGCCGATCGAGGGGAGGTCCACCTCGGCGTGAAATCCGAGCAGCACACCGCGTTCACGGAGGGAGCGCACCCGCTCCAGGCACGTGGAGGGCGCAATGCCCAACTCCTGTGCCAGATCCCGATTGGTGCGCCGACCGTCTTGCTACAGAAGCCGCAGCAACGCCGAATCTAGTTCGTCCATGTTCCGTCTCACTCATAAAGGGCCGAATTTCGTTCGGCAAGCGTGCCATGCTCCCGGACTAATTGCTAGCTTGCTCCCGGTAGTTCCGTTCATGATGCGCTTCTCCACGATGCGGTCGGGCGGGGATCAGAAGTTCGGATGGGAAGGGGAATCAGGGGTGGACGAGCGGAGGACCAGGATCTTGGCGATCTGTTCCATCGTGACGGCCGCACTGTTCTGGAGCAGTTCGTACGCGGTGACCAAGCAGGTGCTGGCGGACGTCGGGCCGTTGACCATCGGGGCCATCCGCTTCACGCTCGCCGCCGTGCTGCTCGGGATCATGGTGCGCATGCGCCGCAACCCGGTCGCGCGACCGGATGCCCGGCAGCGGCGGATGATCTACCTGAGCGGCGTGCTCGGCATCACGGTCTACTTCGTGCTGGAGAACATCGGCGTCGAACTGTCGACCGCCTCCGACGCCTCTTTGATCGTGGCCACCTACCCGCTGATGACCATGCTCGTGGAGCTGGTGGTCTTCCGGGCCGGCATGCCGCTACTGCGGGTCGGCGGCGTGCTGCTCGCCACGGCGGGAGCCTTCCTGGTCGTGCGCAACGGGGCGGAAGTCGGAGGCAGCGGGCGCTGGTTCGGCGATGTCCTGCTGCTGCTCGGCGGGCTGGTGTGGGCCGGGTACAACGTGCTGGGCAAGTACGCGGGGCGCGGGCAGGACGCGGTGAATCTCACCTACTACCAGACCATGGCGGGTGCCGCCGGCTTTCTACTCGCCTCGCTCCTCGAGATCGGGGACTGGCGGGTACCGGACGCTACGGCATCGGCGCTGCTCGCCTATCTCGCCGTGGCATGTTCCGTCGGCGGCTTTCTTCTCTACAACTACGGTCTGCGCCGGATGACCTCCAGCGTCGCGGTCAACATCCTCAACCTGGTACCGGTATTCGGTGTGCTCGGTGCCGTGACGATCAACGGCGAGACGGTCCGGCTCGGGCAGGTCTTCGGCGGCGTGATCATCGTCGCCGGTGTGACAGTCGGGTTGATCGAGCGCCGAACGGCGGTCGAGAAAGCCGCGGTTTCCGAGCCGATCCCAGTCGGCGAGTGCGCCTACGGCCACACATGCGCCGAGGCTGCTCATGGATCGACGTAGTCCATTGCGCGCCAAACGGATACAAACGTTATGGCGCGAAACTCAATGCACGAAGGCGCCTTTCGGTGACTGCAACGCAATCGCGTCACGCGATGCCGAGTCCGCCAGCGCCGAGGTCATGCGCAAGCAGTCTTCGGAGATCTCGAAATCCTTCGCGATCCGCTTCAGCGGCCCGTGGCTCTTGCGGGCCCCAGCGACCACGTAGCGGTCCACCTCTCGGGCTCACCCGCTCGGGTGCCGCCCCATCAAAAAGCACGAAATCTGCTCGGTCGCAGCAGGAATACGGTCTTGACCCTCGACCGACACGCCATTAGGGTTCTCTCAATTATTCGTCAATTTATATCGAATAATCGATAAATTCCAGATCCCGCTTTCGGTGGCGCTGGCGTACACGCGGCGTACGCCACACGGAGAGGTACGTCGTTGTCCTTGATAGGCAGGTGCTTCGGGCGCATCGGCGTGTGGGCAAGGGCTTGGATCGCTGTCGCGATGCTTATGGTCCTCGCGCTGGTGGTTCAGGTTCCTGCGGTGGCGGTACGCCACATGTCCGAGGTGACGGCGGGGACTATTTGCCCGGATGACGAGCTCGCCGCTGCGCCGGAGTGGGCACCGTCGAGCGGCGCGGTCGATGCCGCCTACGATCGGCATCCCTTCGTGGGCAACGGCTATCTCGGGTTGCGGGTGCCCCCGCGTGGTATGGGCTACGCGGGGACGGACCAATTGAGTGGTTGGCCGCTGTACACGCCACGCTATGACGGCGCGTTCGTTGCCGGACTGTACGGTCACACACCGACCGTCGCCGCGGACCGAGAGGTGGCGGCGGCCATTCCGAACTGGTCGGGCCTCACCGTCGGTGTCGGCGACGAGAAGTACTCCGGCGCAACACCGGCGGCGCAGATCACGAATCTCGCGCAGACGGTGCACCAGCGGTGCGGGCTGGTACGCACCTCCCTCACCTGGACCACACGGGACGGCAAGACCACCGATCTGGTGTACGAGGTGCTAACCGATCGCGTCGATCAGCATGTCGGGGCGGTGCGGCTGACGATGGTGCCGCACTGGTCCGGTCAAGTCACCGTCAGCGATGTGCTCGACGGTGCCGGTGCACGGCGAATGACGCAGATCGACGGTGGTGCGCGCGGCGAGGACGGTATCGGTGTCGGCTTCCGAACCGATGGCAACGCAGTCACCGGTGCGGTCGCTTCGGTGTTACGCACGACAGCATCGACAGCACAGCAGGTTTCGCCAGCACTCGGATTGAGTATCGGCCGGGAGGCGCGGTGGGAGGCGCGGGCGGACGAGACCTACGAGGTGACGAAGTTCGTCGGTGTCGACACAACGCTCACCGCCCCGGATTCTGCGACTGCGGCGTTCGACGCCGCGCGTCGAGCCGCGGACAAGGGCTGGTCGCGGCTGCTCGCCGACACAGCGGCGGCGTGGCGGGAGCTATGGCGGGGCGAGGTTGTCATACCGGATGCTCCCGAAATCCAGGCTTGGGTGCGTGGCGCGCTGTATTCGCTGTATTCGAGCACGAATTCCGGGCAGGACAACAGCATTTCACCGGTTGGGCTCAGTAGCGACAACTATGCGGGCGCGGTGTTCTGGGATGCCGATACCTGGATGTTTCCGACGCTGTTGCAGTTCGCGCCCGAGCTGGCGAAATCGGTTGTGGAGTACCGGTACAAGACGCTGCCGGCAGCGCAGGCCAATGCGCGGCTGCTCGGTTTCCGTGGCGCGTTCTATCCATGGACCAGCGCCAGCCGCGGCGATCTGGCCGAATGTCTCAGCTGGCTGCCGCCGCACTGCCTGAACCAGGTTCATCTGCAGGGTGATATCTCCCTGGCGGCCTGGCAGTACTATCTCGCCACCGGCGACGATGATTATCTACGCACCCGCATCTGGCCGGTCATGCGCAATGTGGCCGAATTCTGGGCCTCGCGTGTCACGCCGAATCCGGACGGCAGCTACTCCATCAACGATGTCGCAGGCCCCGACGAATACAGCAACGGCGTACGAGACGGGGTTTACACCAATGCTGTGGCCGCGCTTGCCCTGCGCAATGCCGCACACGCCGCCGATCTCCTGCGCGAACCCAGCCCACCGGAATGGACCACCATCGCCGACCGGCTGCGCATACCGTTCGACCCCGCACGGCAGACCTTCCTGCAGTACGACGGCTATCCGGGCACACCGATCAAACAAGCCGACGCCGCGCTTCTGATCTATCCCCTGGAATGGCCCATGTCCCAAGAGGTTTCCGAGCATACGCTCGACTTCTACGCCGAACGCACCGATCCCGGCGGCCCAGCCATGACCGACTCGATACACGCCATCGCCGCCGCGGCGGTCGGGCGCCCCGGCTGCGCGACCAAAACCTATGTCGAACGTGCGGTGCGCTCATTCATGCGCGCACCGTTCGGGCAATTCTCGGAGTCGCGGGGTGTCGGGGGCCTCGCGGAAATCCTGAGCGCACCAGCGTTCACGTTCGTTACCGCGGCTGGGGGATTCCTGCAGTCTTTCACCAACGGACTGCTGGGGCTGCGCCTGCGCGAGGACAGGATCCGTATCGACCCCTTGCTATCGCCGGAACTGAAATCCGGAGTGTCCATCCACGGAATGCACTGGCAGGGGAGAACTTTCGACGCCGAACTCGGACCCGACCGCACAACCATCACCCTCACCGACGGTGCGCCGATGCAGGTCGAAACCTCGACCGGCGTCGACCTCGTCAGTGCCGACCAGCCATTGACCGTCACGACTCGGCGACCGGATCTGGACCACAGCGAAAACCTCGCCCGATGTACATCTGTTACCGCATCTTCCGAGGAACCGGGCCGATACGCCGCTGCGGCAGTCGATGGCAGTCTGGCCACCGGTTGGGCGCCCGAGGGCACCCGAGCAAACCTCACGGTCGATCTGGGCACCGATCATCCCATCAGCAGAATCCTCCCGCGCTGGGCCGAGCACGCACCGACGTACACAATCACAGCATCCACCGATAACCACACCTGGACACCAGTCACCACCGACCGCGCAACCGGCACAGTACAAAACTCACTTACCGCCCGCTACGTACGCCTCCAGGTCACCAGCCCCAACCCCACAACCCATCCCACTGTCCAAGAACTGGAAATATCCGGCACACCACACTGACATGGACTATCGCTAAGGTTTTTCGGGCGTGTTCCGCCCTTGTCCCGCATTGCGTGGATTCACATCAGTGGTTTGCTATACCGAATTCAAGGCAGCCGGTAGTTAATACGCCTTCGAATTACTGTAAAGGTTCGACCAGGAATTCAATTGATCTTTTCGGTAAAGACATCGAGAACGCGGCGTGAAGTCCGATCCTGTCATCGGTTCGCCTCGAACAGAAAGGCGGGAGACCATGTGCGTGGTCTCCCGCCTTTGCCGTGATTACCAGGGGCCGATGATATCCGTGACTTTCTGGACGATCTCCGCGAGCGGAACGTTTACCTGGATTACCGTGCCGTCGTCAGGGTCGATCAGATCCAGGCGGGTGCGGGTGAGCTTGGAATACTTGACCACCCACTTACCGTTGACCTTTACATAGCGATCGTGGTAATTGCCATAGCCGTGGACCCCGAGAGTCCCGCCGAAAATAAGCACATCCTCCATCCTCCAGTCGGCCTCGGCAGACGTCGCGGACGTCAGCTGGATCGCCGGGTCGAAGCCCTGATGGTGCGTATTGGCGCCACCGATTGTGAGCTTCAGGAAGGCGATGAACGGGTCCCTACCGACAAGGATGGGGCCACCGCTGCCCGTGGTGTCCACCACGACGTCCGGAGCGAGGAGTTCGCGCAGCGCGGTCCAGTTTTTCGCATCAATATTTGCGAAGTAGCTGGTCTTGAGCTGCTTGATCGCTTCGATATCTGCGGTCGCGTCGGTCGTCGAGAAGACGCCCGGGAAAGCGGCCGGCGGCGACGGCTCGGCGTTGGCGACCGAGATGCCGACGGCGCCGAGCATTGTTGCCGTGCTCAACGCGACAGCGGTGCGCAGTACACTCCGCCCGCTCGGTCCGGGAGGGAACCGACGATGGATTTCTACAGACATATCTCTTCTCTTCTTTGAGTGGATGTCTCGATAATTTGGTCAGTTGCGGATGATCGGCAGGACCGAGCAACTCAGGCGCTTTGGTCCGTGCGGAACCCGATCGGTGATGTCTTTATGAATCCGGAAGCATTTCCTCCACTCGGCGTGCGGCACCCGTGGTTCATTTCGTGCATTGCTGCATTTCTGAACCGAAGAAGCTCGAGGAGATTCACCTCGAGTAATAGGAGGTATATATAACTGATGCCGCACGTTGGGTACATTTTTAGCACCGAGAAAGAAAAGGTTGAAGAAATAGAACTTGTACGGAACAGGGAATTCTCCAGCTGAACCGCGAGAGCGGGTCGGCGCGCTTTCATCCCGCTCACCGGGAGGCGGATTTGACAGAGCGGGCCACGGGATCGCAACCGACGCGGCGGTAAACCAGCACCAGTACCGCATGCTGTCGATTGCCTCTATGTCGATCGGGCAAATGCAGAGGCTATCAATGCGCCGGTTACTGAATATATAGCATGCAACTCCGGTTTAAGCACTTCGGTCACCGGAAATTTCCGTTTACCGAGATATGACGTATCGGAACTTTCGAACCTCGTTCAGCGCATCGGGTCGAAACCACCGTTGGATCCCCGGTCCCCCTCTTGCCGGGACTCGTCGATGACCCAGGCGGCGATCTGAGTGCGGGAGGTAAAGCCGAGTTTGCTCAGGATGTGTTCGACATGGTGCTGTGCGGTGCGTTGGGAGAGCACGAGTTTCGCGGCGATCTGTTTGTTGGTGAGTCCTTGCGCGACGAGGTGCGCGACCTCCAGTTCGCGCTTGGTCAATGACGTGCCGGAATCGCGTGGGGTGGTACCCGGCGGTTCCCCCAGGGCGTAGGCCACTGCGGCGTTCATCCCCATGGCTTGTCCGCGCTGGAAGGCGGCCTCGAATCCTCGGTCGCCGAGTGCGCGACGCACGAGGCGCTCGCATTCGTCGTGATAGTGGGAGAGCTCCGTGAAAAAAGTTGTGACACCCGAGGCGGAGCGCAGCAGGTGTTCGGCGGCGCCCATCAGGATGGCCGCACGTTCACCATTGTCATCGGCACCGGTCCAGGCCAGTCCCTCGATGGCCATTGCCGCGATGACAGGGCTGCGGACGCGCCGGTTGGCTCGTAGTGATTCCAGTAGTAACTCTTGTGCGCGGGACTTTTCGCTCTGCTGCCATACGATGATGGCGATGCCCCACAGTGTGGTCGATCGAAACAGCGATTCGCCGCACGCTTGGGTGATGGCAAGTACCTGCTCGTGATACCGGATCGCCCGTCCGGTGTCTCCCTGGAGTGCGTGTGCCCATCCGAGGTTGGTCAACGTGGAGATATATACAGGTCCTCGCGCGTTGGCTTCGAATACCGCGAGGGTGGGTTCGAGTACGGATATCGCCTGACCGAGTTCACCTCGAAACAGTGCCAGCGTTCCCTCGGCGGCCGTGGCCAGCGCTTTGGTGGTGGGTGCGGGGTCCT
The DNA here is from genome assembly GCF_035920345.1 of Nocardia vinacea. Taxonomy (NCBI): domain Bacteria; kingdom Bacillati; phylum Actinomycetota; class Actinomycetes; order Mycobacteriales; family Nocardiaceae; genus Nocardia; species Nocardia vinacea. The sequence goes on along the minus strand of NZ_CP109149.1, from coordinate 9,257,080 downwards.
GTTCGGCGAGGGTGCGCGCCTGCTCGACGAGGGTGGCCGCGTATTGCAGGTTTCCCTGTACCGCAGCCATGTACGTGCTCGTATGCAGTGCTTTGACGCGATCCGGTATCGAGTGCGCGGCCGGGTGGGCCAGGAGGCGGTCGAGCCAGCGTCGGCCTTCACCGAACCGTCCTCGGAAGCTCCAGAAGACGAATAACGCTGCGGCGATACGCAACCCGGCATGCGCCGACTCCGGGGTAGCGTCGGACACACAGAATTCGAGCGCTTCTCGCATATTCGGTTGTTCGCGGTCCAGGCGAGCGAGCCAGCTCAGCTGCCGGTCGCTGATCCACCCCGCCTCGGCATCCAGCGCCAACCGCTGATACCAATCACGGTGTCGTCGACGCAGATCCTCGTGTTCGTCGATCTCCTGCAACTTCTCCCGACCGTAGTCGCGCATCGTCTCGAGCATTCGGAAGCGCACGACGCCTTCGGGTTCCTCCCGGATCACGATCGACTTGTCCACCAGGGAGGACAGTGCGTCCAGCAGACTCTCCGGCGCCAACTCGGCACCACACACGCATTCGGCGGCGTCGAGCTCGAAGCCACCGGCGAATACCGTCAGCCGAGCCCACACCCGCTGCTCGACCGGTGTGCACAGCTGGTAGCTCCAGTCGATGCACTCTCGTAGCGTCTGTTGCCGGGTTGGTGCGGTGCGACTACCGCGGGTGAGCAGCGCGTACCGATCAATGAGCCGCTGCAGGATCTGGTGCGGCGACATCGCGCGCATCCGTGCCGCCGCGAGTTCGACCGCCAGCGGCAATCCGTCCAGCCGCGAACAGATACCGGCCACGGCGGCCTTGTTGTCCTCGGTGAGTTCGAAGCCCGGCACCACTGCGGCGGCGCGGTCGGCGAACAATGTCATGGCATCGTATTTGGGCAGTCCGCGCAGCGACGGTTCACCGTCGGGGTCCGGCACGGTCAGCGGCAACACCCGCAGTACCGCTTCCCCGGCGATGTCGAGCGGTTCGCGGCTGGTGACGAGAATCCGCAGACCCGGACAAGCCATCAGCAACGTCTCGACCAGCTCCGCGGAAGCCGCCAATGCCTGCTCGCAGTTGTCCAGAACGAGCAGCGTTTCCCGGGATTGCAGGAACTGGACCAGCACGTCATGCGTCGACCGGGCCGAATCGTCCCGCAGGCCCAAGGCGGCCGCCACGACGTCGATCAGCATCGACGGGTCGCGCACGTCAGCCAGTTCGACAACCCGGACCCCATCGGCGAAATCGCGTCGAACGCTCGTCGCCGCTCGCAGCGCCAGCCGGGTTTTGCCGACGCCACCGATCCCGGCCAGCGTCACGAGTCGGCAGGTGGACAGCAGATTCTTCACCTCGGCCGTCTCGGTGCGGCGGTCGACGAAACTGGTGAGTTCCAGCGGCAGCTCGCCGACGCTGCCGCGTTCTCCAGCCGTCGGCGGCGGACCCCATTCCCGCATCGCCGAGGTGTAGTCCAGCGGCTCTGGGGCTGGTTTCACATGCAGCGCCATCTCGCCGACCGGGTATCTGTGGCGCAGCTGTACCTGCCGGAGGGCCTCACCTATTCCAGTCGCCGACGGCCGCTGCTGCGGATCCCGTTGCATCGCCGATTCCACCACTGCCGACAAGTCGTCGGGTATGCCGCTCTCGCGCAGGTCCGGCACCGGCTGGCTGGTGATCCGCAGGAACTGGGCAACTACTTGTTCACCGCTGCGGCGTTCGAAGGCGGCATGCCCGGTGAGCGCGCAAAACAGGGTCGAACCGAGCCCGTAGATATCCGCAGCCGACGTCGGGGCGTCGCCACCGAGAACCTCGGGCGCGGTGAATGCCGGGGACGCGGTCACGACGCCCGTGGCCGTTCGGAATCCGTCGGCAATGCGGGCAATACCGAAATCGGTCAACGCCGGCTCGCCGTAATCGGTGAGCAGAATATTGCCCGGCTTCACGTCGCGATGCACGATGCCGAGCCGATGCGCGCTCTCGAGCGCACCCGCGACCTTCACCCCGATCCACAACACCGTCTGCACCGGCAACGGTCCCTGCCGACGGATCCACGCATCCAGCGAATCCAAAGGGTGATACGGCATCACCAGATAGGGACGCCCGCCTTTGGTGACACCCACTTGGAGCACGGTGACGATATTCGGATGTCCGGTCAGCCGCCCCATCGCCCGCTGCTCGCGAAAGAACCGCTCCTGGTTGTCCTCGTCGAGCTCGGCGGTCAGCACCTTCACCGCCACTGTGCGGTCCAGCGCCACCTGCCTGCAGCGATAGACCTCACCGAAACCGCCACGCCCGACCTCTTCGGCGTCCTCGAATCCGGACGCGCTCAAATCATCCGCGACGGATGTGACCGCGTCGCGGCGGGTCCGAAGTGGATCATCGGCTGTCATCAGCGGTGTGTAATCCACTCGGCAGGTACGCGAACACCCGGCGCCATGCGCTCCCTTTCGACATACCCAGCGTATCGCCAGCAAAGGTGAATGGTCCGCACGTCCGCACGGATTACGTTCCTCGGGGCGCGCTCACCACAGTGCCGCGGCAATGGGTGGCAGATCTATGGCGGTGCGGATGCCCGGTGGTGCGGCACATAGGTAGGGGATGGTGTTGACGGCGCGGTTGGCCGCGTAGGTCGGTGATGCCGCATGCGCCTGGATCGACGCGTCCCCGGGCCGCAGGTCGAGCTCGAGGGGTGTGTCGCCCTCGACCGAGATATGCCATCCGGTCGGGCGTAGTGACCAGTCGGAGTCGGTGTCGGTGCTGCAGTAGCGGGTCGAGCGGAACTGCAGCAGCGGTTGGCCGCGGCGTGTGCCGGAGACGGTGATCCGTTGTGCGACAACGGTTCCCTTACGGAATACGGCGGCGCCGACCTGAACGTCTCGGTTCGCGGTGGCGAGTTCGCCGCGGACGTCGATCGCGTCGAGTGGCGGACCGAAAGCGTCGGCGGCCAGGCGCAGGGACGGGCCGATTGCTCGGCGCGCCTGGATCAGCCGGTGCGGCTCGAAGGCCGCTTGGCTTATGCCGAAGCCCATACCGAGCAGGGTCCATGGGGTTTCGGAGTGGGTGAGGTCGGTGTATTCGTCGATCGTCATGCGGTCCAGACGTCGTTGGATCGAGCCGAGTGCGATGGGCATGGTTTCGGTGATGAAGCCGGGACTGTGGCCGGTGCTGTGGATCGAGGCTCCGCCGGACCAGCATGCCGCCTCCACGCGTGCGTACAGGGCTTCATCCATGCTGGCCGGATGATGGAACATGCCGTGGGTGGTCACGATATTCGTGCCGGTGGCCAGTAGTCGGCAGACGGTGTCGATGTCGAAGACGCGCGGTGTGTAGACCACGCAATCGGCACCCAACTCGATGATTTCGGCGATATCGCCGGTGGCGGTGATCCCGGTGTCTGTCGGCAGTTGGCAGAGCCGGCCCGCATCGGTGCCGACCTTGTCCTGGGTGTGGGTATGGACCCCGACAAGTGTGAGGGTCGGGTGTTCGATGAGGGCGCGCAGAGCGGGTCGGCCGACATTCCCGGTGGCCCACTGGACCACCCGGTATCGTCGCGCGGTTCGCTCGATTGTGGTGTGCGGCAAGGGATTCGTCCCGTCTCCGTGGCTGGACAAGGGGGCGTGCGGCCGACGTTCCGATCGGCCCGGCCTTCACATACCTGATCCGGCACCGTCAAGACTGATCCAGTTGCAGGCGAGTCGATTTCGTGGCCATCGTCTACCAGCGTCTCCTGCCGATGCGGCAGGTATTTGCGCTGAGTCATCGACGCCGGCGCAAGAGTGCCGGCCACCGGCCGATCCACGACCGACGTGGCCGGTTCTGAAACAGTCTCTGCGCCGCGGCGGGGTCGAGCCAGAGCCGAGTGAGTGTGGAGCTGCTGATAAGCCAGCGATCACCGGCGAGTAAGTAGGTTTCGTGGCAGTGTCCCGATCCACTGCCTCGGATATTGTCGGGCCAGATCAGCAGATCCTCCATCGCCCACACACCGGTCGCGGTGGTCGGTGTCCGCACCTCGATTTCGGGCATGTGCCCCTGATGGACGGTCTGGGCGGGACCGATGGTGGCCTGGAGATAAGCGATGAAGGCGTCCGCACCTGTCGTCCGGATTCCGGCGGAGGCTGTCGTATCGATTACGACGTCGGCCGTTACCTGCTGTTTGAGCAGATCCCAGTCTTTGGCATCTATCGCCCGGAAATAGCGCGCCTTGAGCTGTTTGATCGCGTGGACCGCGGCGACTGCGGAGGCGGGTTCCACGCGAGCTTTCGCCGACGCGTCACCGGGATCCGCGAATCCACGTCCCAGCTCCACGTGAGCCGGACCGAAGGTTGTCGCGCCGGACCCGACCATGAAGGTTCGTTGCGTATAGGTCATGGCCGGTCCGCCTGCAGGCGAGTCGATTTCATGCCCGTGATCACCCACCGGCCATCGCGAATGGCGTAGCTGTCGTGATCGTGTCCGGACGACAGCAAGCGCCTGCCGTCCGGCCTGACCAGCTGCACCTGCACTGCCCACGTTCCGGTCGCCGTGTCCGCAGCGGTGATCTCGATTTCGGGCATATGTCCGTGATGGACCGTCACCGTGTTGCCGTAATCGGTTTGCAGCGCGGCCACGTGGTTCGACGCTCCCCGGACACGGTCACCACCTACCGCCGTCGTATCCACGTCGATGTCCCCGGCGAGGACGGAGCCGAATGTGGACCAGTCCTTGGTATCGAGACTGCGGTAATAGCGCGCCTTGAGTGACTCGATCGCATTGATCGCCTGCAATGTTTGCGGATCCACCGCTGTTCCCACTCGCCTTCCTGAATTGATCGTCGGGCTATCGCGTCCTGCGGCACCAGCATGAATCCCGGCCGCCAGGCCAGCAGATCTATCGACTATTCGATAGTAGTTATCTAATAGTTGATAGAATCTTAGTGCTGGCGGCGAAAAGGCGTCAAGCTGACTGCGGCCGAACAACCTGGGACTCCACGCCGCCGCCATCGGTTCCGCTGCGGAAGACCGCAGGCGCCTACCGTCGGTGAGCGAATTCGGCTGTGTGCAGTGCTTCTCGAATCCGCTGGTGCGACTGGAGAAAGACGGTGCACGACACACGTGCGGGATGGAATTGACAGCAGGACAGTGCGCGGCCGATAGCATCGGCCCACGGTCACGTCGGAGGATTCGACCCCGAGGGCTCTGGCGAAATTCTGATGGTCAGGTCGAGACGGTAGGAGTCTTGGTCACGGCCGTTCTTGTTGACGCTCCGGTTGGAGGTTGCGCACTGCAGGCGCGACCCAAGTGGTCAGGTACGCGCGGAGTTCGGCACCGCGGCGGGGAGGTCGTCCGGGGTCGAGGACGAAGGACTGGACGATGCGAAGCATGTGTTCGACGAGCTCATCGAGACGGACGCTGTCGATGCCCGCCTGGTCCCAGTCGACAGCAAAGCGTTCGAGGATGGAACGACCGAAGGCGAGCGCGGTGTCGGAGGTGACGCCTGCGGAGAAGGTGCCGGAGCGGGCAGGGGTGAGCAACAGGCCGAGGTAGCGGTCGTCGGGGAGGCATTCGAGGGTGTAGGCGATGCCTTCGACCACGGCGTCGGCCGGATCGGGGATCTGGTCGAGGTGGGCGGCGAGAATGTCGAGGAACCGTCCCGACTCGGCCAGGGCGGTGGCGGCGAGAAGGGTTTCGGCATTGGCGAAGTACCGGTAGACAGTCTGGCGGGTGACGCCGAGGTCGCGAGCGATCTCGGCCATGGTGAACTCCCCGCCGGAGCGTTGTATGGCAGTGCGGGCGGCAGTAAGGATGCGCTCGATGGCCTCGGTGTCATCGGCCGGGGCGGTCCCCGACCATCCGTGTGTGCGCATCGACTCTCCTTTTGAGCGGACGGTTGTCCTCGGCAACGTTATCGAGCGCTGGGTGGTCGTGGTGGAGCGACTTCATCGAACCTTGACCATACATATTGGATGATGTGTATGGTCTTGATAATGACGAGCCCTACTGCTTCCGAATCCGCCGGCCTGACCGAGGATCTGACACGACGTGCACTGCGCCTGGTCCTCGACCGGACCACCGACATGGCCGAATCCACGCTGCGTGTGCCGCTGCACTACTACCGCGATCCGAAGATCACCGAGGTAGAAGAGACCCAGATCTTGCGCCGCACGCCGCTGGCGATCGTGCCGACAGCACAGATTCCGCAGCCGAACGACTATGTGGTGCGCACTGTGCTGGGCGATTCGTTGCTGGTTACCCGCGACCGCGCGGGCACAGCGCATGTGTTGTTGAACTACTGCCGCCACCGTGGTGCGCAACCGGCGTGCGGGTCGGGTAACGCCACCCGCTTCACCTGCCCCTATCACGCGTGGACTTACAAGAACACCGGGGAACTGGCCGGAGTGCCGGGTAAGGAGGGGTTCACGGGAATGGACCGCGGCGGCTATGGGCTGGTGGAGTTGCCCAGTCAAGAACGTCACGGTTTCGTGTGGGCAGTCCTCTCAGCGGAAGGCTCGATCGATATCGACGCCCACCTCGGCGCGATGGGACCTGAACTGGCGCAACTGGATTACGCGACCTACGGCTACCACGACGACCGAGAATTCGTGTCCGAGGTCAGCTGGAAGGGAGCGCTAGAGGCGTTCGCCGAGAGCTACCACTTCCCGTTCGTCCACGGCGAGAGCGTGATCGGACAGAACACCGTGGCCAACACCTCCACGCACGACACCTTCGGCCGCCACCATCGCATGGGCTTTCCGTTCAACTGGATCAGCAACCTCGACACCGACCCGGGTGGCACCTGGGATCCTCTGATGAACATGGGCGTCATCTACTGGATCTATCCCAACCTGATCCTGGCCAACAGCCCGGTCGGTGTCGAGATCCTCGACATGCTGCCCGCCGGTGCTCCGACCCGATGCGCCGTGCGCCACAGTTGGATGGCCAAGATCCCTGCCACCAGCGACGAGCAACGCACGGTCTACGACGAGATCTACTCCCAGGTCCACGCCGCGGTACGCGACGAGGATTTCGCCATGCTGCCCCAGTGCGGTGAAGGCGTACGCCACGGCCAACACGACCACATGCTCATCGGCCGCAACGAGATCGGCGTCCAGCACATGATCAAGACCTTCGCCGCCGAACTGGGCGTCGCCCTGGACTGAACGGCCGGTTCATCCAGTTCGTGCAGACGCCGAGCCGGTTCGGCTACGGCTTCGATTCCGACGCATTCGGTGCCGGATTGACCCTGCTCCCGCTGACCGCGGGCACGCTGATCGCGGCTGTCGCGGTTTCGCTGATGATCCGGCGCATGGGCCCCAAGTCGCCCATGGTGCTCGGCACCGTCGTGGCCACCGCCACGTTCGTCTTCCTGCTGTTCTGCACACCCAGCACTGGCACTTCTACGTCGCCACCGGCCTGCTCGGACTCGGCCTCGGCCTGGCCATGGGGGCGATGCCGACGTTGCTCAACAGCGGGGTAACGCCGGAGCAGACCAGCGCGGCCAACAGTGTCAACCAGACGCTTCGTTCGGTCGGCGGGTCGATCGGCACAGCCGTCGCCACCGCGGTCCTCGCGGCCAACACGATGACCGGTACTCCACTGCCGACCATGGGTGGCTACACCACATCATTCGCCGTCTCCGGCGGCATCTGCGTCCTCGCCATCGTCGCCGCTCTGATCGTTCCCTACCGACATGGAGCGGAGACCGCAAAAGCAGCGCAAGAGCTGCCGCCGCTGCCGGGACCAGCACCCGTACCAGTCGACGCCCGCCCGTCACAGTGACCAGTCAGGCAATTCCCTCCCGGCGCCCAGCGGTTGACCATACACGCAAATGAAAATGTATGGTCAACTGTCAGCGATGTAGTACACCAGAAGGGACTGAGCACGATGACAGCCACACCGCCACCACGCCCGAAACAACTCGACTCGCCCGTGCTGCCCAAGATCTTCAAATACCTTGGCAAAACCCAAGTTTGGGTCTACAAACACACCGGCGGACGCATCGGCGGAAAGTGGCGGGTCGGTGCCGGGTTCCGCAAACCCGTGCCGACGCTGCTGCTCGAACATCGTGGGCGCAAAACCGGGACCATCTACACCACGCCCCTGCTCTATATCACCGATGGCGACGATACGGTCATCGTCGCATCGCAGGGCGGGCTGCCCAAACATCCGCAGTGGTACCAGAATCTGCGCGCCGACCCCGACGCCCACATCCAGATCGGCCGCAACCGGTACGCGGTGCACGCCAGCACGGCAGACTCACACCAACGCGCGCGCCTCTGGCCACTGCTGGTCGACGCTTACGCCGACTTCGACACCTACCAAGCATGGACCGAACGCGAAATTCCGGTCGTCATCCTGCGGCCCAGCACCACCGGCGACTGATCGTCCGGCACGACAGCGAGCGAAACACGCAAGCCAAACCGGCCGCGGGCTCTGCCATGCTCCGCCCCGCCGCCGGGCGCCGTCTCATCGATCGCTACCACGCGAGCGACCAGGGCAAAACCCTTGCGGCACAAGCTCGATTCGAACGGCTCACACCTCGTGAACGGGATGTACTGAAGCTACTCGCAGAAGGCGAGACCAACGCCGATATCGCCACCCACCTCAGCATGCGGGAGAGCACTGTCAAGGCCCACATCAGCCGCATCCTGACGGTATTGGAAGTCACCAACCGCGTCCAAGCCGCTCTGGTGGCGCGCGACGCGAACATCGCATGCCCGCCTCGGTGCCGCAGCATCGAGACGGTCATGGCTTGTCGCGCAGACCCACCGGCGGCGCGCTACGCCGAGATCAGTACCGGTCCCAGTTGTAGACCCGCAGCGCGGTGCCACCGAGGAACTTCTCCTTGTCGGCCTCGGACATGGGCCACTGGTCGCGGAACGCGCTGAGGCCGTGCTCGTAGGTGAGGAACATGGTGGCGCGGGTCCAGTCGGTGCCCCACATACACCGGTCGACGCCGAAGGCGCTGATCACCCGGCCGACGGGCTCCCAAAGGTCCTTGTAGGGGTACGGCTCATGCGACACGGTGCATACGCCGGTCACCTTGATATTGACGTTGGGGTACTCCGCCAAGGCGAGGACCGTCTCGATTTCGGCGAACGGATCCTTGGGCGCGGGCGGCTCGACGCTCTGGGCCATGCCGAGGTGGTCGAGGGCGAAACGGGCCTCGGGGAACTTCTTCGCCATCGCGTCCATGATCCCGAGCCGGCCCCAGCACGAGATGTTGATGGTGAGATCGGCATCGATCGCCGCGTGGACGGCGGCGGCGACGGCAGGGTCGTCAGGCGACATCTGCATCAACTCGAACAGCAGTCGGATGCCAACGGCGCCAGGGGTTTCCGCCCACTGCTCGATGCGCGACACGGCGTTCGGAGCCAGCGCGTGGACCGGGGTGACCAGCCGGAATCGGTCCGGGTGGTCGCGGTAGACCTCTTCGGCGTAGCCGGCGTCGAAGTCGTAGACACGCACCGGCGAGACGGCAATCGCGCGGTCGACGCCGACTTCTTTCATCGCCGCGACCATCTGATCGCCGGTGACCTCGGGCAGGTGCACCGCCTCCGGCATTTCGCGCGCCCATGGCCGCTCGGGTGTGTTGGCCGCGAACGGATGGACCTGGGCATCAACGACGATCATGGGCTCTCCTTGGTTGAAGTGTGCGTTGCGAGACCGGTGCCTCACTCGTATCTGCGCGCGACTGGCGCCGGTAATCGATGACGACTCCTTCAGCCTAGCTAAAATGCAGTTGACTGCAAGTTAGTCGGTGGAGATTTGCTGTGAGGTTTCAGGCCATCGCTTCCGCGGTCCGGACCCAATTTCGCGCCGACCCAGTAACCGCAGATATTGCCGAGGATCGCCGCGATCGCGACCAGCAGGCACAGCAGCCGTCGAATCCCAGCGTCGTCATGGCTTTTCCGTCACCACTCGACCGGGAGCTCATGGACGCCGTAGACGTTCATATCGCCCTTGAACCGGATTTCCTCCAGGGGCACGGCGAGGCGCAGGTTCGGCAAGCGGCGCAGCAGGGTGGGCAGTGCGATCTCCAGTTCGGCGCGGGCGAGGGTCTGGCCGAGGCATTGGTGGACGCCGTAACCGAAGGCCATATGCCCGCGGGTGCTGCGATCGATGTCGAGGGTGTCGGCGTCCTCGAGGAAGGCCGGGTCGCGGTTGGCGGCGGGCAAGTTGAGGATCAGCCCTTCGCCGGCGTGGACCAGAGTGCCGCCGATCTCGATGTCCTCCTTGGCCACCCGCACTACGAGGCTGTGCGCGATCGTGAGATACCGCAACAGTTCCTCGACCGCGCCCGAGACCACCTTGGGATCGTCGGTGTCACGGACCCGAGCCAAGGTATCCGGGTTCTGCAGCAGCGCGAGGGTGCCGAGAGCGATCATGTTGGAGGTCGTCTCGTGGCCGGCGCTGAGCAGGATCATGCTGTTCATCGCGATGGTCTCGCGGGCGAGTTCCCCCGTCGGGAGGTACTCCCGAACCAGTCGGCCGATCAAGGCGTCATCCGGCTCGGTTTCCTTGCGCGCCACGAGTTCGGACAGGTAGCCGAGGATTTTCCCGAGCGACTCCTGCTTCTCTTCGACGGTGGCATTACGGCGCATCGTCACGGCGGTGGTTCCTTGGAAGAACTCGCGGTCGGCGTAGGGCACGCCGAGCAGTAGGCAGATCACCAAGGACGGGATGGGCAGCGCGTAGGCGGGGACCAGATCGGCCGGGCCGCCACCCGCGACCATCGTGTCGATGAACTCGTTGGCCATCTTCTCGATCTCCGGGCGCAGCGCGTTGACCCGCTTGACGGTGAAGTCCTTGGTCAGCATCCGCCGCAGCACGGCATGCTCCGGGTCATCCATCCGAGGAAAAATCTTGGGCAGTTTGCCGCCGTTGAGTTCCGCAATGCCGGGCTGCGGTGCGACTCGCGCACTGATCCGCGGGTCGGTCGTCACGACCCTGACATCCTCGTGGCGGCTCACCGCCCACATCACCCGGCCTTGCCAGTTCACTTTGCGCAGACCGCTCCCCTCGCGCCATTCCTGGTACTCGGGAGCGGGATCGAACGGGCAGCGGGCGTCCCGGTCGGCAGGGAAGACCGGGAGTTCAGGGCTGGTCATAAAAATCCTTTTGGAGTGTTGAGCGGCGGTGCGCGCGGCACCCCACACGGCACCGATGCAGATGAGCGCGCCTGGCGCGCAAGATCTTCGGGACTGGTCGACGCCGAGACGCCGGTCAACCGGTCGCCGCTGCGATCTGCAAGGAGATGGCGGCATGACCCGGTTCATAACTCAGACAGATGGATGACCGCGGCCGGACACAGCATGGCCGCTTCGCGGGACAGTGTCGTGCCGCTCCGCCGCGGGCGTCTCGTCCAGCAGGATGACCACGCCATCCTCCTCGCGCTGGTCGAAAACTTCCGGCGCCGGCAACACGCACTGACCAGCCGCGACGCACTTGTCGGCCTCGACGCTCACCTTCATCGAATCTCCGCCTCTCACAATATTTTACAGTCGAATGCAAATTCTCCCGGTCGCCAAAAAGGTAACACAACTTACATCTGACTGCATGTTGCTACGATGGCGCGATGGACAACGACACCGCGCCCCGAGTACGCGCCGACGCGGCACGCAACGCCGAGCGCATCGTGCGGATGGCGCGCGCGGTCTTCGCCGAGCTCGGCCCGGATGCGCCGCTCGAGGAGATCGCCCGCCGCGCCGACGTGCGGATCCGGACGCTCTACAACCATTTCCCCAGCAAGTCGGACCTGGTACGGGCAGCCATCGACCAGAGCATCACCGAAGAACTCGCTCCCGCCACCGAACGTGCACTCGCCGAAGACGATCCGCTGGCCGGCCTCCGCAACGTGATGGAAGCCGCGATGAGCCTGGTTGCACGCGAGTTCAACACCGTGACTGCCGCGCGCAACGCCGGCATCCTGGATGCGGCGGCCTACACCCCGTTCCTCGATTCGCTGGCCCTGCTCACCCGGCGCGCCCAGGACGAAGGCACGCTCCGCGCCGACCTCGTGCCCGACGACCTCCCCAGGATCATGGCCATGCTGACCAACACGCTATGGACAATGGACCCCGGCACCGATGGCTGGCGGCGTTACCTCACGCTCCTGTTCGAAGGCCTGGCACTCACCACCGCGAACCCCCTGCCTCCACCGGCACCCCTTCGCACGGGAGCCCGCGCCGCCAACTGGTCGGGCTGATTCCGAAGCGGCGCCGAGGCGTCGCGGATGCTGGAAGGCCACTGCCCCGCCAACTTCGAAAACCGTGTCGAGCACCTTGCTCACTCGGCAGCAGCAGCGTTCGTATTCGCCATTCGGCGAAGAACGAGTGCAGAGCCGGCCTGTTCTTCGGTAGATGCGCCTCGGCTCAACTCCCGCCTCACATCATGTTGGTACTGGCGCAGCAGCACGAAGCGACCCTTACAACCGGATCAACACAACTCAGTTCACCGCGCTGACAGTGCCCAGTTACCCAGACCTCGCCTCAGCGCCGCGCCGGTGACCTACCCGTGAGCTTGGACCGCATCCGCACGGACCGGTACCTGAGTGCCTGTGAACAAACTGATCGTCCGGTGGGCGGAGCTGCGAAAAGGCTTGGGCCCCTGTTGTGGTGGGCTCCGGTGGGGCGTTCAGCGATTCCCGGCCCGATTTTGCTCGACCGCGGCCACGAAATCCGGGTGCGCGGAAACGATCAGCTGGTCGGCTGTTTCGTTCATCCAGACATCGGCGAAATAGCGGGAGCGACTCCAGGACAGCATCACCACCAGCAACGCGATCGGCATGCACCCGGGCACGATCACGAAAGCCAAAGGTAGATAGAGCGGTTCGAGTTCGAGCGCCCGTGCGATGAGGACGACCGCGATTGTCAGTGGTATCGCCAGCAGTGCCAGCAGCGCGATTCGACGGAAGCGCCGGACCTCGTGGAGACAGAACTCGCAGGCCGGGCAGTCGAAGCGGACGCGCGCCAGGACGGGGTCCCGCCGCCCGGGTTTCATGGAGCGCAACATGGCTCGCGGTGTCGGCAGCTCCGATAGTGGGCCACTGGAATTGACTGCGAAGGAACGGGTCTCACTAGCGGTGATACCGTGCTCGCTGCACAACCCCGGCATCGGCTCGGTGAGAACGAGCTCCGTCGGTGCCGTCGCGAGAGTCGGCGTCCAATCCGGGTTGATCTCAATGTCGAAGACCACCTGTGCCCGGGTCACTGCAGCCATCCGCGCTGCTGGCGGTCCCGGAAGTATTCGTCGTCCTCATCAGTCATCGGCGAAATGGCGTTCGAGGTGATGAGGAACTCGAAACTGTCGTTGAGCGGGTCCTCGAGCGAAGGTTCCGCCAGGTGCTCGGACGGCGTCTTGGTCATCAGTTGCTGCCTGTGGGGTACGTGCGGTCCAACTCGTCGGCGCGCGCGTGGTCGGTAGTCCGGTAAACCTGCGCGACCTTGGTCAATTCGGTCGCCGCAGCCTCGGAGAGGGTGCCGAGGGTGGCGTAATTGGGCTTCAGCTTGTTGTGCGCCTCGGCAACGGCGCTCAGCCCGATACGGATGAGCCCGCCGTCGCCCCACACGGTGTTGTCCAAGACCAGCCACTTGTCCAGATAGGTCGCGACATTCGCATTGGCCTCGGCCAGCGTCTTCAAAGCCGCGGCGAACGTGTCCACTGCGGCGGGATCGACTTTGAAAGTCTCCGACATCAGATCTCCCCTCCCGGCCGCTCTACACCGAAGCACATTCACACAAAATGCCTGCTCAGCGCAACTTCGCCGATATCTCGGGCAGCGGCGCGTGGCAACCGTCCCGACTGCGGGCGATCTGCGGCACCCCCTGTGCGCGTCTTGGTGCCTGTGAGCCAAACTGATCGTTTAGCGACCGGGGTCGGCTGACCTGCGAAAACGCTTGGGCCACTGTTGTGGTGGTTGCCAGGAGTTTATCGTCCGCAGCCGATTCCGGACGGATCGCCGATCGGGTTGGTGCTGGTGCCGCAGCGGGCAGCGGGGATGAACGCGTCGGCGCTGCCGGAGGATTGCGGCGAGATCCTGGCGGTGCTCGCCGAGTCCGGTGGCGGGTTGCGGGCCGGGCAGGTCGCCGCCGAGCTGGGTATCGATCGGGTCGATCGGTCGAAGGTCGAGTTGTTGCGCGGGAAGCTGAAACGCCTGGTGGCGCGTGGCTGGCTGGATCAGGAGCCTTCTTGGGTGTTCACGATCGCCGAATATTGCTGGTGCGGTGGGTGATTCATTGCCGGGTGCGGGCCAGGCGCCGCGACATCAGGATGATCATCGACCAGATCACGAGGGCTTCGTGGTGTTCGGGTAGTCGTTCGTTGCCATATGTCCTTCTGACCCGATGCCCCGGGAAATGAGACATTCTCTGCCTGGTCCGGCGGATCCGAGTCGTATGCATCCACAATCAACCCACCGTGGGCCAGCTGGGCCGCCCAGTACCCACGCCCCGCGCCGAGTTCGACTATCGGACTGTCCTGGCAGAAATTTGCTACCCATCCGATGGTCTCAGGGGAAGGGACGGCGTAGGCGTATACGGCCTGCAAGATTGTCTGCGCGTAGCCGAGCCGCGCGCTACCTCGGTCACGGCCGCCGTTCACTACGCGCCGTCCTTGATGCTCGAACACAGACGCAGTCGGCGGTCTGAGCGAGTTCACCGCCCATGTTCGCGATCGATCGGACCATGTTCTGTTCTTGTGTTGCCCGCCAGGATGGGGCAACGCGATGGCGTCGGAAGCGTTGGCGGAGTTCGAACGAACTGGCGGTCAGCGATTGGTCTTTATCGGGAAACCGAAGGGCGGGAAGACCGGCGATGATGCATTCTTCGACGCACTTTCGGCCGGTTGGCAGCTGGAATCCCAAGACACAGAATATGTTTCGTGATGGAACCTTGCAGACGTTGCACAGGGCTGGGTTCGTCGCTGATTGCCTGGTCGGCAGTCATATCCGATCAGGGGCAGGTTTATCTATTCACTGGGTGACTGCTTCAAGCGTTCAGTAAGCGTCATCTGGAAGACGAATGCGTCGTATCGGTCTCAGGGATAGGAATGTCCGCATCAAACTCGACCGTTTGGGTCGAGGTATCGCTGGTGAACAGTCTTGACAAGATCACCGGTGGGTGTGCCGAGCCAAGCCGCCTGAGATTCGACAGGAATTCGATCGGCGGCTGTCTTCTCAAGGACAGTTGCAGCTGCAATGTCCGGCGCGCCGGTTGGCTGCTAGGTGTCCTTGGGGTTGTCGCGGTCATCCATAATGCCGCGCGATGAGCGGCCTGGGTCACAGCGAACAAGATCAGGACGGGGAAGGACTGGCTCCGACTTTTGGGAGATGGTGGAGTTTGCTGACAGTTAGCTAGCGTGTGATTTGATTCATTCGCTTGTGTGGATCCGCCGCGTGGCGGGCGACACTGCTGCGGTCCAATGGTCGGTGGCGATACCGCAGCGCGATCGAGCACGCCGACGACGGTAGAACCCCGCGCGCCCGATCGCCATCGGATATCCGACGGAGGCGGCCGCCAGGGAATCGGGTACCACCCCGGCTCCGCCGCACCCGCACGTCATTCGGTTGCGACACTGCCCCTTTCGGTCAGTTGCGCCGAGACGGTGGCGGTGTCCAGGAAGACCCGCTCGCCGATCACGTAGCCGTCGTCGTCGAAGGTCACGACGGCAATCATCTCGAGCGCGATGGTGTTGCCGGTCGGCGCCAGGCCCGCGTAGTGCCCGTCGTGGGTGCCGTCGAAGCGGACGAACGCGGCACCGACGGAACCCAGCTGCCCCAGAGGCGTGATGGTGGCTGTGAGGTCGCTGAACCCGGCGAACAGCGCGGACTCCCGGGCGGCCAGCGCCGCGAGTCCCTGCTGTGGACCGGTCAGGGGTGAGTCGTAGGCGGCGGGTTCACGCCACAGGGCCACGACGTCCTCGACGCTGTGCTTGCCGACTGCGGCCGCGGCCGCGGCGGCGAACTGCTGAATGAACATGTCGAATCCTTCGGGTAGATCAATTCTTCTGGGCTACAGCGGGTTCCGGCCGGACGGACCGCTCGGCGAGACCGATGGCGACCTTGGCGGGGATCCGGCCGGCGATGCGCGCCAAGAGGGCGTTCGCCGCACCGTCGACGATGTCGGGCCGATCGGACCGGAGTGCGCGCACGGTGGCCGCGACGACCTGTTCGGGCGAGCGCCGGTTGCCGACCGAAGCGGCCTCGCCGGCGACGTCGAAAAACGCGGTATCGGTCGCACCCGGGCTCACGGCCAGGACCCGGACCCCCGTACCCCGGGTCTCGGACCACAGCGCGCGACTGAACGACAGGACGTACGCCTTGGTCGCCGCGTACACCGCCATGTGCGGCACCGGCTGGAACGCGGCCGTGCTGGCCACGTTGACGACCGTGCCATGACCGCGAGCGATCATGCCGGGCAACAGGATCGCGGTCAGCTCGGTCAAGGCGGTGATGTTCACCGCGATCTGGCTCGACACGGCGGCCGGCTCGGCACCGGCGAGATCACCGTGGATGCCGAGCCCGGCGTTGTTGACGAGCGCGTCGACGACAATCCCGCGCCCGGCGAGCACATCGGTCACCCCCAGCGCGGCGCCGGGGACACTCAGGTCCGCCGCCACCACCTCCACGCTCGTACCGAACTGCGCGTGCAGCTCGGCGGCCTGCGCGCGGAGGACCGCCTCCCGACGCGCGACCAGGATCAGGTCACCACCCTCCGCGGCGATCCGGGCGGCGAACGCCCGCCCGATCCCCGACGACGCCCCGGTCACCAGCACTGTCTGTCGCTCGAAATATTCGGCCATCACCCTCTCCTTATTTAAACCTGCATGCCGGTCTAATTAATACCGCTATGCTGAGCCCATGGCAAGCCCCCACCGCAGCACGCCGGCCCGGCGACGCGTCGGACGCCCGTCAGGCCCGACAGAGCACGGCGCCGCGTCCCGAGAGCGGATCCTCGATGCGGCCGCCACCGTCTTCGCGCAACTCGGATACGACCGCGCCCGCATGGCCGACGTCGTCGAGACCAGCGGAATGACCAAGGGCTCGGTCTACTTTCACTTCGAGAACAAGGAAGCCCTCGCCGTCGCCGTCCTCACCGAGAAGCACGCGGAATGGCTCGCCCGCGTACAAGCCCGCCTCGCGGCCGCCACCCCCGGCAGCGGGCGCCTGGAGGCCCTGCTGCCCGCCATGCTGGAACTACACCGCGACGACCCGGACGCCTGGGTCATCTCGCGCCTCACCCAGAACCTCGCCGAGGTGCCCGCGACCTGCGCCCTCGCCGCGGAACTGACCCGCCGTTGGATCGACACCGTCGCCGGCCTCATCCGGGACGGCCAGAACCTCGGCGGCGTCGCCGGCGGAATCGACCCGGAACTGCTGGCCACCGTCCTGGTCGGCGCCTTCGACGGCCTGAAGACCACCATCGAGACGATCAGCGAGGATCCCGACACCGCCGACACCCGACTCGCGGCCGGCGGCACCCTCCTGCTGACGATGATGCGATCCGTCCTACTGCCCGCCGACCACAGTTAGGCTCGTGAGGTCCAGTGGGCCGGAGAGTCGCGGTAAGCCCCGTTCGCGAGCGTGCTCGACTCGAGAAGCTCGCATCGGATGCAAGATTCCTTCATCCGATGCAACCGGTTGCCCGACTACCGCAGATAATTCGCGGAGTCCAGCCACTTCGGCGGTCGCATCTGCCCAGCTCACATGGGCGGCTGTGGCAGGTAATGTGCCGCTATATGCGGGCGCGCTCAACCGGCTGAGGGCTGTCAACAATCTGGCGGTTCCAACACAGCACGGAGGTTGTCAACCGCCTGAGATAGGCCGTGCACGGAGAGTGAATCTTGTGGGCGAAATCAGCGAAAAGCCCTGCTAGGGTCCCGCGCCAGGAGTTTGGACCGGAATTCTTGGCGTATTTTTGGTCGCAGCCCGCAGACTAAACAGGTCAGGCACGGTGACCGTGCCTGACCTGGTAGTTATACTCCCCCATCTGGACTCGAACCAGAAACCTGCCGGTTCTCTCGGCGGTCCATAACTGTCCGCTGATGTCTCCGTAAACCCGCCGGTACCAGTGTGTTTCGCGGTGGATCATTCCCCGCCGTATGCCGTCATACGCCCCAATCGTCGGGCGTTTGTAGTCGGAAAGTAGTAGGTGAGTCGTTTCCCTTGGCCCTGTTCTGGGTTGGGTTGCGCATCAAAGGGGCTGGCTCACCGCCTGCCCGATATGGCCTGCCTTTCACGCGCAGAGGCTCACAGGTCAAGGGTGGCGAATGCCATCAGCGGAGCTGACGCGAATGCGCCCTCGAGGTGTGAGGGGCGCGGGATCACAATGCAGGCCAACCCAGTACAGGGCCACGCGGCGACCGGTCGCGATACCACCGACCTCACCGCCGGTATCTGCACCTTTTCGACACCTTTGTGCGCAGCTCCCATGGCATCCTCATATCGAAACATCGGCACACACAGAACAAGGCACGATGACGGCACTCCGGATACATCTCGCGCCTACGGCCTGCGTGCTCGTCGGCCTCGCCTGGATCGGGAGCAAGCCGAACGGCGGCGGAAGCTCCTTGTTCCTCGGACTCATTGCGCTGCTCGCCATGCTGGCCATCGCGTGGCTGATTCTGGTGATCGTCAGCCTCTGGCGCCCGGCGGGTTCGCGGCTCTGGGTGACTGCTGCTCCGCTCCTGGTAGCGGCGGTGATCGGACCGCAATTCGTCGTCAGTCCGCTGGAGGCGCGCTGGCACTTTGCTCAGCCGTCGTTCGATCGCGCGCTCGCGGAAGTCCGGGCCGACTCCGACAGCGGAGACGACTACCGATCGGCTGCCCGAGACGAACGGACCATCGGCAGCTATCAGGTCACCAAGACCTGGAAGACAGGCGCCAACACCTACTTCGCCGTCGAGGGAGCGGGTTTCGCCGGGGGTTCGGGCGGATTCGTCCACCGCCCCCGTGGCGCTGCTGCCGAAGACGGATGCAACGCACAGAGTGACGGACGCTTGACCGACGAGTGGTTCACCTTCGAGTGCCGATCATAGAAGTGCCCGGCGCGCTGACAGAGCAATTGTCAATACCTCTGGATTCAAGCATTGCTCACCGGCGCCCGGAAGCCAACTGACCGGTAAAGGGAGCTCGGTGGCCAAGTGCGTGGGTCCGGCAGGCTGGTCTTACGAGACAAGCGAGCGAAGCTCGTGCGGCAGCACCGTATGCGGGTCGCCGCGGCTGGGGCTGTCGATCAGGCAGAGTGCCGGGACGAATCCGGGGTCTGTGATTCGTTCAGCAATCAGAACTCGGAGTGACTGCCGATAGCGCGTGAGGGCCGCCGACGCGCCGGGCTCCCGCCAGCGAAGCCAGGGTGCCCGGTTGCGCGGCGGCGGCGCGCACGCGCCGCCGCAGGCGCTCTTGAACGGCGAACTGTCGGACCGGACGCAAGAAAGGCCCTTGACCAGTTCACGAAGGGAAAGTAGTCCCTCGTTTGTAGTCGGAAAGTAGTCGATCTGGGGAGATTTCCCCGGACAACCGAAAAGCCCTCCACCTGCTTGCGCTGGTAGAGGGCTTTTTTATGCTCCCCCATCTGGACTCGAACCAGAAACCTGCCGATTAACAGTCGGCTGCTCTGCCAATTGAGCTATAGGGGACTATCCTTGGCTCGTCCGTACTGGGCGGGCCGAGGTGAAACTTTAGCTTATCGGCGCTTGCCTTCCCAAATCGCGTCTCTACCTGGAGACATGCGGGGGCTTCGGCGTGTCTGGGGATGACGCGCGGTGGGGGTGGATCCGGATCGACAGGCGTACCCGGCGTCGGGCAGGATGGTAGCCGCGCACAGGCACTTTGGGAGGAGCTCTACGAGATGCTGCGGTTGATCATCGGCATTGCGGCCGGATACGTGCTCGGGACGAAGGCCGGGCGGGGTCGCTATGAACAGATCAGTGCGGCGACCCGCGCGGTGACCGGGAGCCCGGTGACTCGCAAGCTGGTTCTCTTCGGGCGACAGAAGCTGTCGGACAAGCTCAGCACCCAGGCGAAGTTGGAGCCGATGGTGCCGCTGGATGAGCGGACCACGGTTCTGGTGCCGCAGGATCAGCTGCGCCGCTGAGTTAGGCGGGGGCGAACCGGGGAAGCGTCGAGCCGCAGCTCAGCCCGCGGCGAAGTCATTGTGATTCCCCATCGCCTGGGTGAGCAAACTCTTGCGGTACTGCTCCAACGCCACCAGATCACCGAACAGCGCCAAATAAGCCTCGGCCTGCTCGGTCGACGACACCCGCTGCAGCTTCGACTTCAGCTCCGCGATCTGACGGCCGACCCAGGCTTCCTGCACCCGAGCCAGCACCCCGGTGACGAACCGGGGGATGTCATTGGCCGACTTCACCGGCATCTGCTCACCCGACAGCTCGGAAACCAGCGCACGCATGGTCAGATCGTCGGTCCCGTCGGACACAGCGTTGACCCACTCCGCGCCGCTGAGCCCGGATACCGTGCCACCGGCCTCGGCGATCATGGCGCGGACAGCCGCGTAGGCCGGATGGGTGAAGGCCTCGGTCTCGATCGAATCGAAAACCACACCGGCCATCGCCGGATACTGCAGTGCCGCACCGAGCGCTTGCCGTTGCGGCAGCAGCGTCGGGTCGTTCGGGTTCGGGCGCGCGGCGGGGTGTTCGGCGACGACCGCGCTGGGCTGTGGCGCGCCGGCCGCCGGGCCACGTCCGCCCGGACGCCCACCGTTGCGATTGCGCTTGGCTTCCTCACCGACCCGCCGCACCACGGTCTGGATATCGTCCCAACCGACCCAGCCCGCGAGTTTGGTCGCGTATGCCTTGCGCAGCGCGTTGTCCTTGATCTGCGCCACCACCGGCACGGCGCGGCGCAGCGCCTCCACCTGTCCCTCGGCGGTGTCCAGGTTGTGGTCGGCGAGTAGGCCGCGAATCACGAACTCGTACAGCGGGGTTCGCCGGGCCACCAGGTCACGCACGGCGCCGTCGCCGGAGTGCTGGCGCAGTTCGCACGGGTCCTGGCCGTCGGGCGCGATGGCGATGTAGGTCTGCCCGGCCAACTTCTGGTCGCCCGCAAAGGCTTTCAGCGCCGCCGCCTGTCCGGCCGCGTCACCGTCGAAGGTGTAGATGATTTCGCCGCGCCAGAAGTTGTCGTCCATGAGCAGTCGGCGCAACAGGGCGAGATGTTCGTCACCGAAGGCGGTGCCGCAGGAGGCAACGGCGGTTTTCACCCCGGCCAGGTGCATGGCCATGACGTCGGTGTAGCCCTCGACCACCACCGCCTGGTGGCCCTTGGCGATCTCGCGCTTGGCGTGGTCGAGGCCGAAGAGCACCTGAGACTTCTTGTACAGCAAGGTTTCCGGCGTATTGATGTACTTGCCGGGCATGGTGTCGTCGTCGAAGAGCTTGCGCGCACCGAAACCGATGACGTCACCGCCGAGATTGCGGATCGGCCACAGCAGTCGCCGGTGGAAGCGGTCGATCGGGCCGCGCTGTCCCTGGCGCGACAGCCCGGCCGCCTCGAGTTCCTTGAAGTCGAAGCCCTTGCGCAGCAGATGCTTCGTGAGCGCGTCCCAGCCCGCGGGGGCGTAGCCGCAGCCGAACTGCTGGGCGGCATTGCCGTCGAAGTTGCGGTCGGTCAAATACTTGCGCGCCACCTCGGCGTCGGGCTCGCGCAGTTTGGCCATGTAGAACTCGTGTGCGGCGGCATTGGCGGCGACCAACCTGGCCCTGGTGCCGCGGTCACGCTGCACCGAGGTGCCGCCGCCCTCGTAGTTGATCTGGTAGCCGATCCGATCGGCGAGCTGTTCGACCGCCTCGACGAAGCCGACGTGCTCGACCTTCTGCAGAAAGGCGAAGACGTCGCCGCCCTCACCGCAGCCGAAGCAGTGGTACAGGCCGTGGTTGGGCCGCACATGGAACGACGGCGACTTCTCGTCGTGGAACGGGCACAGGCCCTTCATGGAGTCCGCACCCGCCCGCTTCAGCGCGACGTACTCCCCCACTACATCCTCGATCCGGACGCGTTCGCGTATTGCCGCGATATCGCGATCTGGGAGTCGTCCGGCCACGGCGGTCAGTCTAGGCTAGTCCGGCCTCGACACGCCCAGCGGCTGGTCACGCGTCTACCCGCTCCAGCCGACTCTCGGTATAGGACGCGATCTGGTCGACGATTACCCGGACTCGCGCGGTGTCGTCGGTCGCGGCGTGCCACCACGGAAGCAGCAGCGGGTCCAGCCCGTGCGGTGCCGTCGCCAGCAGTCGGTTCGCGACCGCCTGAATCCGCTCGCGCTGCACGGCCTGACGCTGCTTGTGCACGAGATCGGACATGACGTAGCGCAGGGCGACGGTTTTGAGCATCGCGACCTCGGCGGCGACGATCGGCGGAACCTGAAGATCCGCGGCATAGCGGGACAACACCGCGCGCCCGGCGACCTCCCGCGTGGCCATGATCGCAGCCGTGGCGAACCGGCCGACCAGTTCACTCGTGAGGCGCTTCAACGCGACCGAACTGGCGAGGGTGCCGTCGTAGCAGGCGGCTTCGGCCACCACCGGCAGTTCGGAGAGCCGCTGGGCGGCACCGATCAGGTCGTCCACCGAAAGCGCGGGGTGCTGGCCGTGCCCGAGTTCGGCGAGTGCCGCCTGTTCGGACGGATCGGCGAGCGCCCGCAATTCGATGCGCCCCGCGATTACGCCGTCCTCCACATCGTGCACCGAGTACGCGACATCGTCGGACCAGTCCATGATCTGGCATTCGAGGCTCTTGCGACGGTCCGGCGCATCCTTGCGCACCCATTCCAGCCGATCCAGATCGATATCGTAGGCACCGAATTTGGTACCCGAACCCGTTCTGCCCCAAGGGTATTTGATGGCCGCGTCGAGCGCAGCGCGCGTGAGGTTCAAACCCGCGCTCGTGCCGTCCGCATCCAGAACCTTCGGTTCCAGCCGGGTGAGGATGCGTAGATTCTGCGCATTGCCCTCGAATCCGCCGTACGCGTCGGCGAAGAGATCGAGAGCCTTCTCGCCATTGTGGCCATAGGGCGGATGGCCGATATCGTGCGCCAATCCGGCCAGATCGACCAGATCCGGATCACAGCCGAGACCGTCGGCGATGCTGCGCCCGATCTGGGCCACTTCGATCGAATGGGTCAAGCGTGTGCGCGGGGTGTCACCATCACGCGGCCCCATGACCTGGGTTTTGTCGGCGAGTCTGCGCAGGGCCGCGGAATGCAGCACACGAGCGCGGTCGCGGGCGAATTCGGTACGGTGACCGGTTTCGAATTCACTGCGCGGCGGGCCGAGTCCGGCGGTTTTGGCTCCCTCCACCACCATTCGCTCGCGGTCGTGTTCGTTATACATCGAATCTCACTGTCCCGCTGAGTATTTGAAGTCCGACGAGAAGTGTGTGAGCTGATACCAGAGCAAAGCGCCGGTCTCCCTTGCGATTCCGTGCGCCTGCGACTCTCTGGTGTAGACGGCGGGGCCGGTCCGGGTCGGCGCGGTCCAGGCCTCCAGCCCGGCGTCGCGGGCCATGGTTCTGGTGCGCAGCGAATGCCACGGATCGCTGACCAGCACCGCCGAGGACAACTCGCGGGCACTCATGGCGGTCGCGACGGCCTCGATGCTGCGCAAGGTGTCCGAACCCGTTTCCACCGCGAGGATCCGGTCGCTCGGTATGCCGCGCTCCTCCAGATAGTTCTTGCCGGAGGCGGCCTCGGTGTACAGATCGCCGTCCTGCTTACCCCCCACGGTGATCACCTTCGGTGCGACACCGGCCTTGAACAGTTTGTAGGCCTGGTCCAATCGCGCCTCGAACACCGTCGACGGGGTGCCGGAGTATTGCGCGGCGCCGAGTACGACGATCGCGTCGGCTTTGGTGTAGTCGTCGACTCGCGCGACCTGCCAGACCCGGAATGCCGTGCCGCCGACCAGCACCGCGCCCATCACTATCGCGCCCACTACCAGCCGCCGCACCCAGCGCACCAGCCCGCCTCCGACGCTGCGTGCTGCGCCGGAGGCGGTAGCCGAGACCAGGGTCGCCGAATTCATCTCACCAAGTTTGCCAGGTCACCCTCGACGAGAACGTAACCGGCGGATATCGATCCGCGCACACTTACCTTTTGGTTAGTACTGAACTTATTAGTCAGTACTTGTTGATAGTGCAGCAGGTATCGAGAATGAATTCCGGCGCCGAACCAGCATCTCGATACTTTGAGGAGTGGACAAATGACGACATCCGTGACGGTTCTCGGGCTCGGCGCGATGGGACAGGCGCTGGCCGCGGCGTTCGTACAAGCCGGACATCCGACGACAGTATGGAACCGTAGTGCCGGTCGGGACACGGAACTCGTTGCGGCAGGTGCGAAGTCGGCACAGACGGTGGCCGAGGCGGTGACCGCGAGCGACCTCGTTGTGGCCTGCCTGTTGGACCATCGATCCGTGCACGAGGTACTCGATCCGGTGACCGATATCCTCGCCGGCCGCGCACTGGTCAACCTGACCAGCACCGAGCCGCGCGGGTCGCGTGAACTGGCCGAATGGGCCGCGAACTACGGCATCGACTTCCTCGACGGCGGCATCATGGCCGTCCCGCCGATGATCGGCCTGCCCGGCTCGTCTGTGCTCTACAGCGGCTCCCGTGAGCTCTTCGACAACCATCGCGCAACTCTCGAATTACTCGGCAGCGCCGAGTATTTCGGCACGGACGCCGGGCAGGCCGCACTGGTCGACTTCGCCCTGCTCGCCGGGATGTACGCCATGTTCGCGGGCTTCTATCACGGTGCCGCCATGGTTCGCACGATCGGCATTTCGGCCGAGGAATTCGGCCAACGCGCGTCCGGCTGGATCGCCGCGATGACCGGATCACTCCCGAGGGCCGGAGCCACCATCGACTCCGGCGATTACTCGAAACCTTTCCAGCCCTTGGATTTCACCAAGGCCGCCGTGGATGCCATCGTGTCGGCCAGCCGCGATGCGGGCGTCGACCTGGACATCGTCGGCGCGATCAAGAATCTCGTCGATCGCCAGGTCGCCGACGGCCACGGCGCGGACAGCAGCGAGCGGATATTCGAAAGCCTCAACCCGCGCGCCGCATAGACCTACCAGCCGCGTTCTCGCCATTCGCCGAGATGCGGGCGTTCGACGCCGAGCGTGGTGTCATCACCGTGACCGGGATAGACGACGGCGTCATCCGGGTAGCGATCGAAGATCTTGGTGCTGACGTCGGTGTAGAGGGAGTTGAAATCGTCCGGATTGGTGGTGCGGCCGACTCCGCCCGGGAAAAGGGAGTCGCCGGTGAACAGGTGCACGCCCGGACCGTCTACCAGGGCGAGGGCAACCGAGCCGGGGGTATGTCCGCGCAGGTGGATGACCTCGAAGGCGAGTTCGCCGACCTCGATGAGGTCGCCGTCGGCCAGTAGCCGGTCCGGGCGCACCGGGAGCGGTTCGGCATCGAGTGGATGCGCGGCGGTCGGTGCGCCGGTGGCGGCGGCGACCTTTTCCAGGGCCCACCAATGGTCCCGATGCTGATGGGTGGTGACAACCAGGGCGACACGGCCCGGCGTCTCCTGGTTGACGAGTTCGATTATGCGGTCGGCTTCGTTGGCGGCGTCGATGAGCAGTGCCGCGCCGGTGGCGGTGCACTGCACTAGATAGCAGTTGTTGTCCATGCCACCGACGGACATTTTGATAATGCGGGCACCGGGGACGTCCCGCTGTTGCGGATTCGATCCAGGGGACACGTGACCGGTGTACGGCAGGTCGATCGTGATCACGCTTCGATGCTAGCCAGCTACATTCATCCCATGCCGTTGATAGCGCCGATTCGTCGAATCCGCTGGTTCGCCGCGGTGGTCCTCAGCGTGGCGTTTCTCTGTGTCGCACCGGCCGGTGGCACGGTCGGCGCCGAGCCACCGCTGCGGATGGGATCGTACGTCGTCGACTCGGCGCAGGTGCTCGATCAAGGACAACTCGATCGGGTGTCAGCGGCGGTTGACGATCTCTACGCCGATCAGCAGATGCGGCTCTGGGTTGTCTATGTGCACGATTTCAACGGGATGAGTCCGCAGGCATGGGCCGCTCGCACCGCGACCATGTCCGGATTCGGTGAGCGTGATCTGTTGCTAGCCGTCGCCACCCAGGATCGCGCGTATTGGTTCAACGGCGAGTTGCCGAGCAGTGTCAGCGATTCCGAGTTGGACGGCGTATTGACGCGCGATGTGGAGCCCGCGCTGCGCAACGGCCGGTGGGCCGACGCCGGGGTCGCGATGGCCGATGGGCTGGATTCGGTGATGCGCGGTGGCGGGGCCAGCCTACGGACGCTGCTGCTCGTTGCCCTTCTGATCGTGCTGATTGTCGTTGCGCTGGTGCTGTATTCGCGCAAGCGGCGCGCCGACCGCAGGCGTGCCGAGTTGGCGACAGCGCGGCAACTGGATCCCGATAATTCCACCGCGCTGGCAGCATTGTCACTGGATGCATTGCAGGATCGGTCGAAGGAGGTGCTGGTCGAGATCGACAATTCCGTGCGGACCAGCGCCGAGGAGTTGGCGTTGGCGACCGGTGAATTCGGCGATACCGCGGCCACTCCGTTCAGCACCGCCCTGGCCAATGCGAAATCGGCTGCCGCCAAGGCATTCTCGATCAGACAGCAGCTCGACGACAATATTCCCGAGACGCCGGATCTGCAGCGCACCATGCTGGTCGATCTGATCGGCACGGTCGGGCGAGCCGATCGGGAACTCGACGCTCAAGTGACCGACTTCGATGCGATGCGGGATCTGCTCATCAACGCATCCGCTCGCTTGGACGGGCTGACCAGGGATTTGGTCGAATTGACCGGACGCGCACCCGGTTCGGAGACTGAACTCACCCGGCTCGCCACCGCGTATCCGGCCAGTGCCCTCACGCCGGTACGAGACAACGTGACCATGGCGCGCGAGCGAATCACCTTCGCGGAGCAGAATATCGACACGGGACGCTTTGCCCTCACTCGACCGGTCGGCAAACAGGGCGGTGCGGTTGCCGCGATCCGGGCCGCGGAAGGCGCAGTGGGACAGGCGCGCACGCTGCTCGATGCCGTCGACAATGCGGCGACGAATATCCAGCAGGCGACCGATGGGCTGCCCGCCGTCCTCGCCGAGCTGCGCGCGGATATCGACATCGCGAAGGAGCTCTCGGGCTACGGCGGTGTCGATCTGCACGCCGCCATCACGGCGGCGGAAACGGCCCTGACCATCGCAACCGCCACCGCAACCAGCGACCCATTGGACGCCTTCCACGACGCCGTCGCGGCCGACAACGCGCTGGACCTCGCCAATGCCGCCGCCACCGACCGCAAACTGGCCGCCGAGGATCTACAGCGCCGACTCGACCGGGCGCTCACCGATGCCCGCGCCCGGATCGGCGCGGCAGCCGACTACATCAGCACCCGACGCGGCGGCATCGACGCACAGGCGCGCACCCGTTTGTCCGAGGCTCAGCGCAATCTCGATGCGGCACAACAGCTTTCCACCAGCGATCCGGCGCAGGCCCTCATCAGCGCGCACACCGCCGCAGACCTGGGTGCTCGCGCATTGCAGGAGGCGCAGGCCAGCGTGCGGGCCTGGGAGAAGAGCCAGCCGCCATCCGGCACGGCGCAGGCAGGTGCGGTACTCGGCGGAATCCTGATCGAGGGACTGCTGCGCGGCGCGGGCAGCGCCACCCGCCAACGCTCCAGCGGCTACACCCCCGGTTCGTTCGGCGGTTCCAGCGGATCCCGCCGCATCAGCCGAGGCGGCCGATTCTGAGGGGTGCCCCTCAGTAATGGGAACCCATCCACACCTGACAGCCGCGGTCAGATCTCGAGGGTGACGGTGTGGAAGCCGGTTGGACCGGAGGGGAAGGGTGAGCGCGAGGTGCCGTCTTGGACCGCACCGGAGCGGCTGATAGCGCGGGCCTGGATGGTGTGTTCACCTGCGGGCAAATCGACGGTGGTGCGCCAGCGACGCCAGGCGGCGGGGGCAAGTTCGGTGCCGAGATCGACTGGGCGCCAATCGCCTTCGTCGATGCGGAGCTCTACGGACTCGACACCGTGCGGCGGCGCCCATGCGACACCGGCGATGCTGGTGGCGCCCGCGGCCACACGGCCCGGCGCGGTGACGTCGATGCGGGCCTGCGGTGTCACCCAGATCGGATCCGACGGCCAACCGCGCTTCCACCAGTAGTCGATGTGGCTGTCGTCGGTGAGTTCCAGTTCGGCAAGCCATTTCGCGCCGGTGTACTGGCCGTAGAGGCCTGGCACGAAGACGCGAGCGGGGAATCCGTGCTCCGGGGCGAGCGGCTCGCCGTTCACGCCGATCACCAGATATCCGGGCCACGCGCCGGAGCGCAGCGGCTCCACCGGCAGTGAGATGGTGTAGCCGTCGACGGCCCTGGTCACCAGCCGGGTCGCACCGGTTTCGGGGATCGCGTGCTCGAGTAACTTGGCCAGCGGAACCCCGTACCAGCGGCCGTTACCCGCGCGACGCTCACCGGGCCGATTGTGCACGCATACCATGACCGCATCGAATTCCACTGCATCCGCGGCCAATTCGGCCAGCGACAGACGCAACGGATGCGCGACCTTGCCGGTGACCGACAGTCGCCAGCGCGTCGGATCGATCCGCGGCGGACTCAGATTGACATCGGCGACATAGAAACTCCGGTTTGCGGTGATCAGCGACGACAGTCCGGGCTCGTCCTCCAGCCCGTCCTGCGGCACCATCGAAATCCCGCCCAGCGGGCCGACCCGACGGATCGCATCGCGCTGCCTGCGGTCGTAGTCACGTATCAGTGCCCGCGCCCCGGCCAGCAGTCCGGCGCCGGCGCCCGCCCACAGCAGCGCGCCGAACAGTCCATGCGGGCGTCTGCGCAATCCGAGACCGAGCACACCCGCGGCGGCGGCCGCACCGGCGACGGTGGCGGGCGAGCGGGTCGGTCGACGGAAACCCAGAGCGGCCGCGGCGGCACCGAAGGCGGCGATGGCAGGCGTACGCGCCTGATCGGACAGCGCTCCGAGCCCGACGGTCGCGGCGACCGTACCGACCGCGACGCCTAGGCGCGTCACGGCCTTATCGTGCTTGCCGGACAGGGCGACGGTCGTTTCGACCACCGGCACCGGCGCGGTATCGGCCATGACCCGGCCGATGGCGTCGATCAGCGAATCACCGCGCGAGGCCGCGATCAACTCGCCGACGCCGAGCGCCCCGACACCGATCGCGGCGGCACCGAGCACACTTCCGCGTTCTCCGTTGGTCCGCACTGTTCGAACACCCGCTTTCCTCGATCACAACGCATTCGCTATGAACCTACCGCCCCTCACTCCTGTAGCGCCTCGGTGAACCGGGCCAACAACTCTCGCAACTGTTCGCGCTCCCGCGCACTGAAGGCGGCGGCCACGCGGCGTTCGATGGCGGCGGCCTTGGCATCGGCCTTGGCGAAGGCTTTGCGACCGGCGGGGGTCAGGCGGGTTTCGAGCACACCGCGGTGCCATGGATGCGGTGTCCGCTCCACGAAACCGCGCTCCTGCAGGTTCTTGAGCACCACTGTCATCGCCTGCGGCGTCACCATGCATTCCCGGGCGAGGGCGGCGGCGGAGACGCCCGGGTTCTCCGACAGCGCGTATAGCGCCGCGTACTGCGGCACCGTAAGCGGTTTGACCGCCTCGTGTTTGACGGCCATCAGCTCCTGCTCGGCGCGCTTGAGGTCCAGGCCGAGCCGCTGCTCCGCAGGCAATTTCATAAGTGTCAAAGATAGCTGAACTATCAAAGCTTTGATAGTCTTTGAAGCATGGACAACCCCGTAATCCCCGAGAGCCACGCCGATTTGCTATCGCGACCGCTGTTCGCCCATCTCGCAACGCTGAACCCGGACGGCACTCCACAGGTGACGCCGGTATGGCAGGTGTGGGATGGCGGGCGCCTGCGCTTCACCACCACGATCGATCGACGGAAGGCCGTCAATACCAAGCAGAATCCCGAAGTCGCGGTGAGCATCAACGATCCGGAGAAGCCCTACCGCTACCTCGAGGTCCGCGGCGTCATCGAGGCCATCGAACCCGATCCGAACGGGGAATTCTTCGATGTGCTCGCGCGCCGCTACGACCTGCCGTATCAGCGTCCGGTCGCCGACCATCCGCGCCGGGTCGTGCTCGTCATGCGCCCGACACACGCCACCTACCAGTAGCGGCAGGCGCCCTCAGGAGCTGACGGCCTCCTCCGCGAGGGCCGTCAATTCGTCGCGCACCGCGGGCACGAGCCGGTCGGCATCGCCGCCGAGCACGCCGACGGTCAGTCGGCCCTCGAAGGTGTAGACCAGGAAGGTGACTGCCGCCGAGGCGCCCGCGGAGGGACGCGGATGAGCGGAGACGTAAACGATCTCGTAGTCGGTGAGCGCGATATTCGCGGGGATGCGGAAGGCGGGCACGGCACCGGTATTCGTCACCGCGACGTGTCCGGCCAGGGAGTGGATCCGGGTTGGGCCGAAGTAATCCGGGAAGTGCAGCACCGACTGCTGGACGATGCCCTCGGCCAGGTCATGTCGCAATCGGGCCGAAATATGTTGGGCCAGTTCGAGGATGTCCGCGGAGAGGTCGACCGCCGCGGCGAAAGAGGCCAGACCCGCCATATTGGTGCCTTCCGCACGCGCGACCGGCGGGTCCAGGCGGGTGCGCATATCCACCGGATACAGACAGCCGAGCGGCACGGGATCGCCGGTCGCCCTGGCCTTTTCCGCGGCGAAAGCGCGCAGCAGGGCGGCGGTGACCACCCCGTTGACGGTCACTCCCGGATAGCGCCCCAGTCCGATGATGCGGGCGCTCGCCTGCTCGTCCAGAATGATGCGCCGCGGCTGAACCAGCGCGGCGGGCGCGGGAATCGCGGGCGCGCGCGGTATGACCACGGGCTCAAGCGGCTTGGTCACATCCTCGAAACCGGAGATCGAGGAGCGGGCGATTCCACGCGCCGACGCATGCCATTCCAGTGATTGCGGATAGTCGTGCGGCACAACGGTTGTCGTACCGGATTCGACGTAATCGGTGTAGAAGTCCCATAGTCGGGCGAGGAGTTCGACGCAGTGGCCCGCGTCGGCGATGCTGTGGTGGGCGAAGAGTGTCACGCGCGAGCGGCCGCGCTCGGAGCGCACGACATCCAGGTACGCCAGCTGTCCCGCCGGATCGATCGGCTCCGGAATGCGGATGGCGTCCGGATCGCCGAGGCTCGCCGTCATGCCGATCTCCGGAGCCTCGCCGCGTCGTAGCAGATAGCCGCGGCCGGTAGCGTCCTCGCTGATCCGGCAGGTCACCACCGGATAGGCGCGCTGTAGTGCGGTGAAGGCCGCACCCAACGCATTCGTATCGAGATCACCGACGACCGTGACGGATCGTCCGGTGTAGGTCCCCGCGCGCACGAAACGTTGTTCCGAGGCACCCAACACCCGCACCAAAACCTCCTCATCCCACAACACGTTGCTCAGGGTGCGGCAACTACAGACCGGGGCGCAAACCCGGAGCCGCTCCGACTGAGAGAGACTGCCCACATGAGTCCCGCGGCACACATCAGTCTTACGACGCATCTGGAAGAGCTAGGTTTTCCGTTGGTGGTAGGTCAGTTGGCGCATCCGACGGTGGCGGGCATCGCCAAGGGCGATCTGCCCGAACCGGTCTTCCGGTCCTGGCTCGAACAGGACTATCTGTTCCTCCTGGACTATGTGCGGGTGTTCGCCCGACTCGCCTGGCAGGCGCCGGCGTCACATGTGGGCGATCTGGTGGATCTCGCGCACGCGACGTATCACGAGGAGCTGTCCCTGCATCGGTCGCTGGCCGCCGAATTCGGCGCGGATCTCGATGGTGCGACGAAGGGTGCGCCGTGCGCGGCCTACACCGCGTTCCTGCTGGAGTCGGCCGCGTCTTACGCCGACGGATTGGCCGCGCTGTACCCGTGCATGTGGGGCTATTCGACGCTCGGCACAATCCTGGCCGAGAATCCGCCGTCGGAACCGCGCTACCGCCGCTGGGTCGACACCTACGCCGACCCCGGATTCGGTGCGCTCACCCGCCGCTGTGGGCAGATGCTCGATGAGGCGGGTGGCGATCCGGCGCGTGCGAAAGCGCTATTCCTGCAGGGCATGCGCCACGAATACGAGTTCTGGGATGTGCCCGGCTAGGGGTGCAGCACGATCTTGCCGCGCGTGTGGCGTTGCTCGAGTTCGCGATACGCCTCCTGAACCTTGTCGAGCGGATAAACAGCCGCGATGGGTACCTCCACCGTGCCCCCGGCGGCCAGATCGGCAAGTTCGGCAAGCACATCGATGGTGCCTGCGGCGGCATTGCCGTCGGTCTTCACGCCGTACCTCTCGGCGGCCTCCCAGTTGACAATGGTGTCGATGCGTTCGACCGCAATGCCGAGTTCGATTGCGAGATCGACATATTCGGCACCGAACGTGTCGATGAACGCGCCCACGCCATCGGGGGCGGCCGCACGGATCCGGTCGATCAGCCCCGCCCCATAGGCCACCGGAATCACCCCGACCTTGCGCAGCCAATCGTGATTGACCTCGCTCGCGATGCCGAGAACCGTTGCGCCCCTGGCCCGCAGGAGTTGTACGACGATCGAACCGACGCCACCCGCGGCACCCGAGACCGCGACCGTATCGCCCACTTGCGGATCTATGGCCCGCACGGCAGCGAAAGCTGTTGTCCCGGTGACATACAGCGATCCGGCGACATCCCAATCCAGCTTCGAGGGCTTGAGGGTCACCTGCTCGGCGGGCACCACCACGTGGGTGGCATGACTGGCCCGCTCATCGGTGAATCCGAGCACCTCGGCCCCGATCTCGATCCCGCCGACGCCCGATCCGATCTCGACGATGCGACCCGCGAAATCGGCCCCCTCACCCGAAGGAAACGTCGCGGGCCAACGCTCGTGCAGCGCACCCGAACGGATATATCCCTCCCCTGGATTGATACCGGCCGCCAGGACCTCGACGACGACCCGACCGGGTCCCGCCTTCGGCGTCGGCACCTCGACCACCTTCAACTCTTCGATTCCGCCATAACGATCGAACTTCACAGCTCTTGCCATATCCGGCTCCCGCCTACTCGGTGACATACGCCGTCAACCGAGTAACCCGACAGGAAGTTTCCATGCACCGACGATCTTCGCGACGTGCTGCCATGGACGGCACCAGGCCCTAAGCTGACACCCGTGGGAGAGGAAAGGCTGCGGGCATCGGACGCAGACCGCGAGAAAATCGCCGAACAATTGCGGGTGGCGATGAACGACGGCCGGTTGTCGCTGCACGAATACGACGACCGACTCAAACAGGTGTATGCCGCCAAAACCTATGGCGAGCTGACTCCGCTGCTGTCGGACCTGCCCGTACCGCGCAATGCGGCCTCCGCGGCACAACGAGTGCCGCAATGGGTCGTCATCATGTGGATTCCGTGGGTCGCGGTGAACGCACTGTGCGTCACGATCTGGCTGGCGACCGGTGCCGGATACTTCTGGCCGTTCTGGGTCGCGGTGCCGTGGGGGTGCGCGCTGCTGATCCCGAGCGCGATCGGGATGCTCGTCCAGTCGGACCGGAAACCTGGTGCTGAATTCACTTCCGACGTAAGAAACCCGCGATCCCCGGGTACGTCCGAATCCACCTAGCGGTTACGGATTCGCTCCAGGGGCACATCGACATGCGAAACGCCCTGCCGCAGCGCGACAGGGCGTCGATCGCTATCGACTTCAGGCGCCGATGAGATGCTGCGCCAGGTAGCCCTCGACCTTGTCCAGCGCAATCCGCTCCTGCGCCATGGAATCACGCTCGCGGACGGTCACCGCCTGGTCTTCGAGAGTGTCGAAGTCGACGGTGATGCAGAACGGCGTGCCGATTTCGTCCTGGCGCCGGTAGCGACGGCCGATGGCGCCGGCATCGTCGAATTCGACATTCCAGCTCTTACGCAGCTGTGCGGCAAGGTCTTTCGCCTTCGGCGTCAGATCCGCATTGCGCGACAACGGCAGCACCGCTGCCTTTACCGGCGCGAGCCTGCGGTCCAGCCGCAGACTGATGCGCTCCTCCATGACGCCCTTGGCGTTGGGTGCTTGGTCGACGGTGTACGCGTCGACCAGGAACGCCATCAGCGAGCGGGTCAGGCCGGCTGCGGGCTCGATGACATACGGGGTGTAGCGCTCATTGGTGGTCTGGTCGAAGTAGCTCAGGTCATTGCCGGAATGCTCCGAATGGGTCTTCAGATCGAAGTCGGTGCGGTTGGCGACGCCCTCCAACTCACCCCACTCATTGCCCTGGAAGCCGAAGCGGTACTCGATATCGGTGGTGCCCGCCGAGTAATGCGACAGCTTGTCCTTCGGGTGCTCGAAGAGCCGCAGGTTCTCCGGGTCGATGCCGAGGTCGGTGTACCAGGCGAACCGGGTGTCGATCCAATACTTGTGCCACTCCGCGTCCTCACCCGGCTTGACGAAGAACTCCATCTCCATCTGCTCGAACTCACGGGTGCGGAAGATGAAGTTGCCGGGGGTGATCTCGTTGCGGAAGCTCTTGCCGATCTGCGCGATGCCGAACGGCGGCTTCTTGCGCGCGGTGGTCATCACATTCGCGAAGTTGATGAAGATGCCCTGCGCGGTTTCCGGGCGCAGGTAGTGCAGACCCTCTTCGGACTCGACCGGGCCGAGGTAGGTCTTGAGCATCATGTTGAAGTCACGCGGCTCGGTCCAGCGACCCACGGTGCCGCAGTCCGGGCACACCACCAGCTCCATCGAGACGGAGTCCGGATCGTCGATCTTGTGCTTGATCGCGTAGGCCTCCTGCAGGTGGTCCTGCCGGTGCCGGTGGTGACAGTTCAGGCATTCGACCAGCGGATCGTTGAACACGCCGACGTGACCGGAGGCGACCCACACCTGACGCGGCAGAATCACCGACGAGTCGAGGCCGACGACATCCTCGCGGCTGGTGACCATGGACCGCCACCACTGCTTCTTGATGTTCTCCTTGAGCTCGACACCCAGCGGACCGTAGTCCCATGCCGATTTGGTGCCGCCGTAGATCTCACCACACGGGTACACCAGACCCCGGCGCTTGGCGAGGTTGGCAACGGTGTCCACCTTCGACTTGGGTGCCACGCGAGAATTCTCCATCCAGTACGAGTCGGATTCAGATCGGCCGGATCGGGCGAGGCCCGATGCGGTATGCCCCGACGCCACAGAGTTGACCACAACCTATAGCGTTGACTACAGACTATCGCCCAGGTCCCAGCCGTCTTCCACCGCACGGGCCAATCGGTTTTCGCGCCGCATTCACCGACGTTTGCTCAACACTCCGAGGCACGCCTCATTTGACATGCGCACCTGTGCATATCAAAATGGTAATGCTTTCCAATAAGGAGTTGGTTCGATGACCGCCGAGACCGCTACCGCCCACCCGCACAACCCGTACCGATCACCCGCGCCGGCGCCGGTGCCATCGCGGAGCGTCCTGGAGGACGCGGGCGAGTTGCTGCGCGCCCTTGCCGCCCCGGTGCGCATCGCCATTGTGCTGCAATTGCGTGAATCGCCGCGTTGTGTGCACGAATTGGTCGATGTTCTCGGTGTTACCCAACCGCTGGTCAGCCAGCATCTGCGGATTCTCAAGTCCGCGGGCGTGGTGCACGGGGAACGCTCCGGCCGGGAAGTGCTGTACGAACTCGTCGACGACCACCTGGCGCATATCGTGGTCGATGCCGTGGCCCATGCCGAGGAAGGGTGATCGTGCCAGATAAGACGGCCTTGCCGGAGAAGCCGGTAGGCATTCGCAGTACCCGCCAGCGCAGTGCTATCGCCGCGCTGCTCGGTGATATCGAGGAGTTCCGCTCCGCGCAGGAGTTGCACGACGAATTGCGCCGCCGCGGCGAGGGCATCGGGTTGACCACCGTCTACCGCACCCTGCAGTCGCTGGCCGATGCCGGACTCGTCGACGTATTGCGCACCGACACCGGCGAATCCGTCTACCGACAGTGCTCCACCGGACACCATCACCATCTGGTCTGCCGACACTGTGGTCGTACCGTCGAGGTCGAGGGCCCGACAGTCGAGGCTTGGGCCGAAACCATCGCTGGCGAACACGGATTCACCGAGGTAAGCCACACCATGGAGATCTTCGGAACCTGCTGCGAATGCGCGAAGGCGGACCGCTCCAACGTGTGACGACAGTCACACAGTTAACGGCGCCGGTGCCGAGGAAGATTTCACTGCGAA
Source organism: Nocardia vinacea (assembly GCF_035920345.1). Classification (NCBI taxonomy): domain Bacteria; kingdom Bacillati; phylum Actinomycetota; class Actinomycetes; order Mycobacteriales; family Nocardiaceae; genus Nocardia; species Nocardia vinacea. Next base: position 9,220,852 of record NZ_CP109149.1, on the reverse strand, counting down.
TCACATAACGTCCGGGGGTTCCGGGCGTCGCGCACTGAGATCGAAATCTTCTGGGAGGCAGCGTGCGATCGACCATTTTTGCGGCGGACAGACGCCGGAAAATCACCACAATCGGAGCGGCCGTGCTCATCGGCAGCTCCGCCCTGCTCATGACCGCGTGCAACGACAAGGACGCCAAGTCGGGACCGACCACGTCGGCGGCCGCGCAGAGCACCGTCGGCCAGGGGCAGCCGGGGGCGAAAAACGGTCAGTCGACCGTCCGCAGTATCGGCAAGACCGGATGGTACGAGGGCTTCGATATCACGGTGGACAAAGCGACCGTGGTGCCCGACGAGTTCGGCGGCGCCAAGGTGCTGATCGATATCACCTACAAGAACACCACGCCCGACAACAAGACGATCAGCAATAACACCTACCTGCAGGTCGACAAGGAGATCGACGCCGGAGCGAGCTTCGACTCGCCGACTGTGCCCGGAAAGGGTTCGGCCACCGGAAATGTCACCACGTCGGTCAAGACGCTGCACGATGCCGAGCACCTGCTCGACACCATTACCGCGATCTACGGACAGGCCTCGGATAACCAGACCAAGATTCCACTGAAGGCCTCGACTCAGGTCGAAGGTGTCGCGCCGAAGACGCTGAATGTCACCGGCAAACTGGTGCAGGATCAGACGACGATCGAAATCACCGGCGGCACACTGGCTCCGAGCTACACCAAGAACGAGCGCGACAAGATGGATCTCTCGTTGCGCATCAAGATCATCGGTGGACCCGGGATCTCGGCGGGCGGACTGAATGTCTTCTACGACTACTTCACCGTGAAAACCCTGGACGGCCAAACGATTCCGGCCGATATCCGCGGGCCGATCAACGAACTGCTGAATACCAACGAAACTATCGACAACGCAAAGAATTACGTCGTTTTCGTGGTTCCGTCCCCGCCCACCGGTACCTACGTGGTGGCCTACGACGCGGAGAAGGGTGCGAGCAGCGCCCCGAATTTCTCCTTCACCATCTCCTGAGAATACCAGCGGGCCAATATCATTCGGATAACTCGAGCGGCGCTGGCCCGCTTGTCTCGCCGCTCCTTTATAGGCGCGCACAACAAGTGCGGGTTCCAGGGATACGGATCGCTCACGCCGTGAACGCGAGGCGTCGCGGCTGACACATGACACAGGCCGCCACCGCCGGATTACCCGGTAGTGGCGGCCTGCAGTCGATTTCGGAGCGTTTTGGGATCAGACGGCGACCGGGTCGCCGGAGCGGACCGGGGTCGACTCCGCAGCCGAACGGCGTTCGCGAAGTGCGCCTACACCCAAGAGGGCAAGTGCGGCGAGAGCCCAGATGCCCAGGACCACAAGTGGTTTGGTGGCGGCGGCGCCGTCGAAGAAGGCAACCGAGCGCAGCAGTGATGCGGCGGCGCCCGGCGGCAGCAGTTGGCCGATGGCTCCCCACGGCTGCGGCAGCAGTTCCGGAGCCGAGGTCGCGGCCGAGAACGGGTTGCCGACCAGGAGCATGGTCAGGGCGGCGATACCGATGCCCGCGCGGCCGATCGCACTGGACAGGCCGACGACCGCACCGGAGACCGCGAAGGACACCAAGCCCGCGACGGCGGCCAGCGTCAGATAGGGGCCGGGAACAACCGACATCCAGGCCTGGATGATCACGATGCTCAACAGCCCACCCGCGATGCCGAAGGTGATCAGTCCGATCGTCTTACCACCGACCGACGGAATCAACAGGCTGAGCACGACACCCGCCGCGATACCGGACATGACCAGCGGCAATACCATCGCCCCGAAGGCGGTGCCGCGCGGATCGTCCGGATCGGCGGCCACCACATCCTCGACCGCCGGGGCCGGCGCACCGGACAGCTGCTGGGCAATCGCGGTGAGCTGTTGTGCCACAACGGGACTCGCGCCGGAGGCGACCAATACGCGCGGGGCGCCGCCGCCGGTGATGACGGCACCGTAGACGTCCCGGTTCTCGATCGCCTCGCGCGCCTCCGCTTCGTCGGCGGGGTTGCTGATATCGAAGGCATCGGGATCGTGCTGGGTCAGTTTGTCGGCGACCACGGCGGCCTGCGGGCCGCTGACGGCGATGGGCAGATCGCGCGGCGCGATATGGGCCGCTGGCCAGGCGAAGGCGATCAACATCAATGCCTGGAGCAGGGCCGCAGCGACGCCGACACCGACTGCCCGCTGGATTGTATTCATGACGTTCTCCCGAAAATCGAATGACCGTTCTCTTTCGATGTGGATACCGTCGCACGACCTCTCGAGGTTGTCAAGAACGAGCATTCGTTTTACTTTGGAGTCATGCCCAGAGTCAGTGAAGAACACCTGGAACGTCGCAGGCAGCAGATCCTCGACGCCGCGCAGCTCTGCTTTGCCCGCAAGGGTTTCTACGAGACCTCGATGCAGGACATCTTCACCGAATCGGGCCTCTCGGCCGGGGCGGTCTACCGGTACTTCAAGAGCAAGAACGACATCATCGCCGCCCTGGCCGCCGAGACAACGGTCGAGCTGCGCGCCACGATGACCAGGGCAATCCGGTCCGATCCGCTGCCGACGCCGGCCCAGCTCGTCCGGGTCATCGCCGAGTACGTAGTCGAGCGCAGCGGTCCGGAAGGTCCGGTCCGGCTCGCACCGCAGGCGTGGGCGCTGGCGCTGGTGCACGAGGAGGCAGCCGAATACGTCAAGGACGCCGTGCGCGCGATGCGCGATCGGTGGTACGAATACGTCGAACGCATGGTGGAGGTCGGCTGGTTACCGCCCGATACCGATATCCACGCGGTCACAACGGCGATCATCGGCTTGGTGCCGGGATTCATGTTGCAGCACTTGATCATCGGCGACGTGGATCCGGAAACCCTGGCTCGCGGCGTCGCGACCCTGCTGCCCTTCGGCCAATTGGCCGCCCACACGGGCGACACATAGTCCGAGGTGCACTCCGGCCGTTCGACGCGAGCCTCGGATCCGCGGGCGCCTCAGTCAGAGCGAGGCACGGTCGCATATCCAGTTGCTACCTGGCACTAGTTGCAGCCTCGCAAGGTAGGCATTGGTTATGCGGCAGCACAGTCCGGCTGCCACCCGCCGAGCGCTCAGAGCCAGCCGAGGCGTTCGGCGGCGCGGACGGCTTCGGCGCGGGTGCTGGTTCCGGTTTTGCCGATGACGGATGAAAGGTGGTTGCGGACAGTGCCTTCCGACAGGTGTAACTGTTTGGCGATGGCGCCGGCGGTAGCACCGTCGGCCGCGGCGGCGAGGACCTCCCGTTCGCGGGCTGTCAGTGGCGAAGTACCGACGGTCAAGGTTTCGGTGGCGAGGGCGGGATCGACAACGCGTAAGCCCATGTGGACTCGGCGCACCGCGTCCGCGAGTTCGCGGGCCGGGGTGTCCTTCACGACGAATCCGCTTGCGCCCGCATCGATTGCGCGCCGCAAATAGCCGGGACGGCCGAAGGTCGTAACCATGAGGATACGGAGATCCGGATGAGCGGCATGCAGTTGCGCCGCGACCGCGATGCCGTCCATGCCCGGCATTTCCACATCCAGCAGCACCACATCGGGTGTGGTGCGCGCGACCGCATCGAGGACTTCGTCACCGCGGCCGACCTCCGCGACGACTTCCAGATCGGATTCCAGGCCGAGCAGTGCGGCGAGTGCGCCACGGACGAGTGCCTGGTCGTCGGCGAGGAGCAGACGGATCATGCGAGGTGGTCCTTCGACGACGGGAATTGGCCTGAGCGTGCACTTTCGGCCGAATCGCAGCGGAAACTGCACGAGTGCAAACCCATTTCCGGATCACTCGGGCACCGTTGCACGAACACGAACACCTCCCTCGGACGACAGCGTCAATGTTCCCCCAGCGGCCCGCACCCGTTCGCGCAGGCCGGACAGTCCCGACCCGGATTCGACGGTCCCCAGCCCGCGACCATCGTCGACGACCTCGATGCTCGTATCGGTCACCGTGACCGTGCACTGTCGTGCGGCACTGTGCCGAATCACATTGGTGACCGCCTCGCGCAGCACCCAACCGAACAATTCGCTGTGGCGTGTATCGGGTACGGCATCCGGCAGCGCGGCGTCGATATCGGCGGCTGCCAGTGCGGTTCGCGCATTGGCTAATTCACCGCGCAGCGATACCTCACGCAGACCGCCGACGGTATCCCGCACTCCAGCCAGCGCCTCCCGCGCCAGCCGCTCGACATCGGCCATCTCAGCCTTCGCCCGCGTCAGATCCACATCGATAAGACGTTGTGCGAGTTCGGTTTTCACCGTGATCACGGTAAGTGAGTGGCCGAGGATATCGTGTACGTCGCGCGCGACCCGGTTGCGTTCCTCGACAATCGCGAGTTCGGCCTGCTGCCGTCGGGCCAGCTCGGCCAACCGCTCGCCACGCACGCCCAACTGCCTGGCCATCCAGATCAGGGCGGGTACGAACGACACGTAGAACGGCACCCCGGACAGGCTCGGCAGCACCATCGGCACGAGCAACATCGCGAGCGTCACCGTGAACGCGACATAACCGGATTCCCGCGAGGGCATATGAAAGATCGCGATCACGCTGACAAAGATCAATGTCGGCAGTGCGACCGCGCCTAGCAATGCCATCAACCCCGCGCTGCACGCCGTCATACCGACGAGCACCGGCCACATGCGCCGATCGACCGGACGCTCCACCAACCGGCTGGTGCCATCGGTCCGCCGGAAGACAATAAAAGAACCGACGATCAGCGCCGCGTACGCGAGCAGTGTCGCGGTCGCCAGACTCGCCGTCGGCTGATCCGCGTCCTGCCAGCTCTGGATGATCGGTCCGATCATGTACGACAGCCAGATGACCGACATGAACCCGCCGAACCATCCGCGCCGCTTCCCGTTCGCCCCGATTCCGCCGTCGCGGACCACCCGATCGAGTAATTCGGATGCCGCACCACCCCGCAGCACGGACTTCACCCGCATCGGCACTCCCAAACCAACAGCACGCACGCCGAACCCAGACCCCGATTGCGCGCACAGTGGTCGATCACGAGTCTCGACGCTACCGAACCCTCACTCGTCCGCGCCGCCGAAACCCACGCCCCGCACGATCTCCCCAGCCGAGCGGCTCCGCCGCGCCAACCGACCCAGGATGACCGCCCGGCATCACCCCGCCGCCTCGCATGTGACTGTCGCCTGGCACGTCAACGCCGCCTCGTACAGCGCGCACTAACGCTGCCTCGCACAGCGCCCGACACACCATCTCCTCTTGGCTCCATATGCCGGGCAGGGGCCACATCGCCACTCCGCATCGCGCAACTGCCTCGCACGCCACCGCCTCCCCGTCCGAACGCCCGACCAACACCGCATCGTGTACCCGACTCGCATGTCAGCCCCGTGCACGGCGTGCCACCTGCACGGCACAGCCGCCCAGCACGGCACACCCGCCCAGCCTCCTGGCCGCGCGACACCGTATTGCCCGCCGATGCGGAATCGCTGAAGAGCCGCGCCCGGCAACCTCGCATCACGTGGTCAACTCGCACGACGCCACCGCACAACACCGCCCAGCACGTCACGGCGGACCCGGCACCGTAGGGCCACTGGCCGCGGGCACTGAGCACGGCACAGCCGCCCACCCTCCTGGGCAGGCGGCTGGTCGTGCCCGATCGTTCAACGCGCGGTGTCACGGCGGAACAGAATGGCCGCGCCGCCGACGAAGATCGTGGCCCAGACGACGACATTGAGGATGGCCAGCGCGATCGATGCTGTGCTGGTGTCGCCGAAGGGCATGCGGGCCAAGGTGGCGACGCCGTTTGTCGGGAAGATCTTGGAGACCGTCTCGAACCAGCCGTGCAGCGGCATGAACAGGCCGCCCGCGAAGGACAGGCCCGCGAGGGCTGGACCGAGCAGTTGCATGACATTCTCCGAGGGCAGCAGGTAGCCGACGAACAGGCCGAAGGCGGCGAAGACCAGCGAGCAGATCCACGCGAGCAGGAAGCAGCTCACCCAGGCGGTGACCGTCAGGTGGGCGCCGAAGATTCCCCCGATGACGAAGACCGCAGTAACCGAGACCAGCCCGAGCACCATCGCGACGGCGACCTTGGTGGCGATGTAGGCGACGGGACGCAATGGGGTGAGCCGCAATTGGCGGCTCCAGCCCTGCGCGCGTTCGATCGCGACCATGGCGCCGCCGCTGGTGGTGGCCAGCATCGCGCCGTACACCGCCATCGACACCATTACATAGCCGGTCACATTGCCCGATCCGAATGACTCTGTCCGGTAATCGGATTGCAGGCCGAAGATGACGAAGAACAGCGGCGGCATGACCAGCGTGAAGATCATGGTGCGCCGATTGCGCAGCATGCGGCGCAGTTCCAGGCGCAAGAAGCCGAGGCTGAAGCCGCCGAGTGAGATGCGCGTCGAAACAGGCTGTGGGGCAAGGGTGGTCATTTCAATTGTCTCCGGTGGTGAGCGCCAGGAATGCGGATTCGAGATTGTGCGAGGTGATTTCGAGATCGACTGCGGTGGTCTCGGTGAGCAGATAGCGGGCGATGGCGTCGGAATCCTTGGTGTGCACGATGATTCGGTCACCGCGCAGCTCGACATCATCGATGCCCGGGACCGCGAGCAGGCGGGCAGGATCGGCACCGGGCAGTGTCGCACTGACGGCGCGTCCCGCGGCCAGGTTCTTGATCTCGGCGGCACTGCCGTCGGCGACGACGCGACCCGCACGCACCAGCACGATCCGATCCGCGTATGCGTCGGCCTCGTCGAGGTAATGGGTGGCGAACAGGACGGTGCGGCCGCGATCGGAATCCTCGCGCATCGCATTCCAGAATTCCCGACGTCCTTCGACATCCATGCCGGTGGTCGGCTCGTCGAGCACGATGAGGTCCGGATTCGGCAGCAGCGCGAGTGCGAAGCGCAGCCGCTGCTTCTGGCCGCCCGAGCATTTGCCGACCAGCCGACCGCCGATATCGGCGATACCGGCGCGCGCGAGCACCGCATCGACCGAACGCGGATGCGCGTGCAGGGTGGCCACCAGTTGCACGGTCTCGGCGACAGTCAGATCAGGTAGTAGGCCGCCGGACTGCATGACCGCCGAAATACGGCCTGCCGCAAGCGCTTCCGCTGGTGGGCCGCCGAAAACCCGGACACTGCCGGAGTCCGGCGTTGCCAGCCCGAGCAGCATATCGATGGTGGTGGTCTTACCCGCGCCATTGGGGCCGAGGAAGGCGATGATCTCCCCCGGCGCGACCACCAGGTCGAGTCCGTCGACGGCATGCACCTCGCCACCGCCCGGGAGTCGGAAGCTCTTGTGCAGGTCGCGCAGTTCGATCGCGGACGACGCCCGGTGCCTGCCCGAGCCGCCCGCCGCGGCCAAGATGGCCGTGGATGTCAGTGCCGATGTCATGGCTCAACGGTCACGCAAACCGGGGGCCGGTACCTCGCACGTGTGTCACGAACCTGCCATGACATCTGTCATGCGGTCAGCGGCTATGCGGTCGACAACTCAGGGCAGCAATCCCTGCCTCGCCTTACCCGCGCCGGAGAGCACCAGCAGCAGCATGGTGGCCAGCGCCTGATCGTCCAGACCGGCGGCCGGGAAGGTGTAGCGCAGCATGACATCGGCCTGGTTGCCACGGGTGATCAGCGTGATCGAACCGAACTGAATCGCGCTGTTGCGCTCGGCGACTCGTTTGTGCAGCTGCGGCTTGAGCGGGCGGTCCCAGGCCAGCACGCAGGTCAGCGTCAGCACATCCAGGCCGGGTGCCAGCGTTACCGCGCGCAACGAGCACAGCGCGCCCTGGTATTCGAAGCCGATCGAACCCTCCGGGTCGACGCGCACATCGACGTCGTAGAGCGATAGGCAGGCGCCGGCGCGGGCCTGTAGCTCTTGTTCGGGGGTGACTGCTGCGTCCATATCGGTGCCGCCGTTCATTTGCTGCCGCCGTTCACTTGGTCCCCCCGAAGCGGCGGTCACGCGAAGCGTACTGGAGACAGGCCTCCCACAAGTTGCGCCTGTCGAAATCGGGAAACAGCGTGTCCTGGTAGACGAACTCGGCATAGGCGGACTGCCAGATGAGGAAGTTCGAACTACGGAATTCGCCGGACGGGCGCAGGAACAGGTCGACGTCCGGCATATCCGGCTCGTCCAGGTATTTGGTGATCGTCGCCTCGGTCACCCGCTCCGGATCGATCTCACCTGCGGCCACGCGACGCGCGATTTCCCTTGCCGCATCGGCAATTTCGGCGCGACCACCGTAGTTGACGCACATGGTGAGGGTCATCACCGTGTTGTCCTTGGTCAGCTCCTGCGCGGTCTCGAGTTCGTTGATCACGCTGCGCCACAGGCGCGGTCGCCGCCCCGCCCAGCGCACTCGCACACCCATTTCGTGCATCTCGTCGCGGCGGCGGCGGATGACATCCCGGTTGAACCCCATGAGGAAGCGCACTTCATCCGGGCTGCGCCGCCAGTTCTCGGTGGAGAAGGCGTAGGCCGAGAGCCACTTCACGCCGATCTCGATGCAGCCCTCGACGGTGTCCATCAGGACCGCCTCGCCGCGCTCGTGCCCCGCGGTGCGCGGCAGCCCGCGCTCCTGCGCCCAACGACCGTTGCCGTCCATCACCAGCGCCACATGATTGGGCACCAACTCCGGCGGCAGTTCCGGCGGCGTCGCCCCCGATGGATGCGGCGACGGCGGGCGGACGGTGCGTTCGGCACCCGACCGTGCGCTGGTCGACCTGGTCGACGCGGCAGAGTCTCGACGGAGGATCACGGCACCTATCCTGCCTGATGGTTGTGGAGGGATTGTGCGGACCACCGATACCCGGTGACGGCGCTCGTCATGCGGTTCGGGTCGGATACGGCTCCGATTCGATGATGCCGGTCTATGCCCAGATCATCAGCGGTCTGCCCTGGTTCGGACGGGTACGCGGGCAAGAATGCGACGACGTCTCGCCTCCTCAGCCCACCTGTGCGGCGGTTGACGACTCCAGCCCGGTCGTTCCGTCTGCCGAACGCGAACGCTCGATCAGTGGAAGTGTGCGCAGCTGACGCTCGAGATGCCACTGCAGATGCGCCGCGACCAGGCCGCTGGCCTGTCTGCGGATCTGATCGGGGACCTGCTCGACGTAATCCCAGTCGCCTTTCAGCAGAGCGACCAGCAGGTCGAGCACGCCCGGGGCCGGAGTGGCCGACCCTGGCGGGCGGCAGTGCACGCAGACCGCACCGCCCGCCGCGACGTGGAAGGCGCGATGCGGGCCGGGTGTCGCGCAGCGCGCGCATTCGTCCAGCGCGGGCGCCCAGCCCGCAAAACCCATGGCGCGCAACAGGTATGCGTCGAGGATCAGCTCGTGCGGGCGCTGTTTGGCGGCGATCGCCCGCAGCGCGCTCGCGGTCAATGCGTGCAGCTTCGGCGCGGGTGCGCGCTCCTCACCCGCCAGCCGCTCCGCGGTCTCCAGTACCGCGCAGGCCGTGGTGTAGCGGCCATAATCGTCGACGATATCGGCGGCGAATGCCTCCATGGTGTGCACCTGGGTGACCGTGTCGAGATTGCGCCCCGGATGCAGCTGCACGTCCACATACGCGAACGGTTCCAAACGGGCCCCGAACCGCGACTTGGTCCGCCGCACCCCCTTGGCCACCGCCCGCACCAACCCGTGCTGCCGCGTCAACAACGTGACAATGCGATCCGCCTCCCCCAGCTTATGCTGGCGAACCACCACCGCCTCGTCTCTGTACAACCGCACCCCGCCATCCTCCCACGAACCCCCGACCCCCACCCCCAGACGCGACCATCGGAACGCATCCACGCCATTTGCGGCTGATCGAACAACACCTCACTGGTCATCGAGCGGATAGCCGATGGCGTCCACGAATCCCTGGTCTTGCCGACAACGTGACGCTCCGCTCGAACCAACGCGCTCGCCCTCGGTCCGGGCACTATCGTGACTGATCTACCCGGGGAGGAATCGTGCACGTGGATCGGATGCCGTTCGATTCGGCGGGATATCAGGAGCGGGTTCGGTCAGGGCCTTGTTTCATCTGCGACCTGGTCGCGGGTGCACCCGGGTCGGAGCACGAGGTGGTATTCGATGACGGCGCGCATATCGCATTTCTCGGGAGATATCCGACGATGTACGGGCACGTGCTGGTGGCTCCGAAGGCGCATATCGAGCATGTGGTTCGCGATTTCGATCAGGATGCGTACCTGCGATTGCAGGCGGTGGTTCATCGGGTCGCGCGCGCTGTCGAAGCCGTAGTGCCGTCCGAGCGCACCTATCTGCTCTCGCTCGGCAGCCAGCAGGGAAATGCGCATGTGCACTGGCATGTGCAGCCGCTCACTCCTGGAACGCCGTATGAGCATCAGCAGTTTCATGCGTTGATGGCGGAGAACGGGGTGATCCCTTGGTCGGAGGCGGAGGCGGCGGAGTTGGGTGGGCGGTTGCGGGCGGAACTCGGTTCGGGAACGTAGATCCGCAGCTATGATCTGCGGATGCGCGGAATTCGGTTCTGCTCAGTGGTTTTGGCGGCGATCGCGGCTGTCGGGGTCGCGGGATGTGGGGATAAGCCGAGTTCGCCTGTCGCTGATGAGTCGGCGTTCGTTTCGGTGACGGAGTTGGATCCGACGATCATTGTCGATGCGCGGTACTTCGGGGAGCACAACTTCATCGGTGGGCGGATCAATGGGTATGAAGCGCCCAAATGCTTGTTGACGAAAGAGGCGGCTGCGGCCCTTGCCGAAGTGCAGCTGGAATTGCGGCCGATGGGGTTGGGGCTGAAGACCTACGACTGCTTTCGACCGCAGCGTGCGGTGGACCAATTCGTCAGTTGGGCAAAGGATCTCGGCGATACCAAGATGCGGGCGGAGTTCTATCCGACGGTGGACAAGGCGAATCTGTTCCGGGACGGATACATCGCGGAGAAGTCCGGGCACAGCCGGGGCAGCACCTTGGATCTCACGATCGTCGCGCTACCACCCGCCGATCAGGAGCAGTATCACGGAGGTGATCCGCTGCGCGCCTGCACACTGCCCGCCGACCAGCGCTTCCGGGACAACAGCCTCGACTTCGGCACCGGCTACGACTGCTTCGACCCGCTCGCGCACACGGCCAACCCAGCACCGAGCGCCACCCAGCGCGCCCTCCGAGAACTACTGACGACCCTCATGGACGAGCACGGTTTCAAAAACCTCCCAGAGGAATGGTGGCACTTCACCTTGAAGAGCGAGCCCTTCCCCAACACCTACTTCGACTTCCCCATCCAATGACATGCCCACCCTCGCATAGCTAGTGGTCACCGCACACAAATCGCGACCTCTGCGAGGAAACCACTAGTTATGCGACACCCGCGCGACCGCACATACGTCAGGTGCGGAGAATGCCGCCGATCAGCAGCATCAGGGACTGTTGTGCCTGCGCTCGGGCGGCGTCCTTATCCGTGGCGTGGGCGACGATGAGTCCCGCCTCGGTGACCGCGCTGAAGATCAGCTGGGCCAGGACCTGAATCGGCGCGTCGGCGATCAGCCCCGCGTCACGGGCGCGTTCCAATTGGGCGATGACCAACCCCAGCCCATGGCGCGCCTCGAATTCGCGAAATGCCTGCCAGCCGAGGACCGCGGGGCCGTCGTAGAGGGTGATGCGGATCATCTCCGGGCGCTGGCATATCTCCAAGAAGACATTCAGGCCGATGGCCATCGAGGCGACAATGTCATCGGGATTACCTGCTCCGATGGCGTTTTCGATTTCCTGCGTGGTCTCGACCTCTATTTTTTCGAGCACGGCCAGGAAGAGACCGCGCTTATCGCCGTAGTGGTGGTGCAGAGCGCCGCGGGTGACTCCCGCCTCGGTCACGAGTTCCTCTGCCGAGGTCGCCGCGAAACCGCGCTCGGCGAACAACCGGCGACCGGCCTGCTCGAGCGCGGCTCGGGTGGCACGGGAGCGATCCTCCTGACTACGGCGTTGCATGCGCCCGAGTGAACTCCAGAATCGTTTCGGAGAGCAACTCGGGCTGATCTTCGGACAGGAAGGTGTAGGAGTCGTCGATGAACTTCAGGGTCGCGTTCGGCAGGTCGGCGGCCAGGCGTTCCGCGAATTTCACCGGGAAGATCTTGTCCTCGCGAGCCCATGCGATCAGCACCGGAATCCGCACCGACGGGAATCGGGTAGCGGCGTCGAGCGTGTAGCGGCGATGCACGGTCTTCAGGAACCGGCGCAGATCCTTGCGGATCGCCGCCGAATTCCGGCTCGGCAGCAGGTAGGAGTCGGCGATCTCCGGCGGGACCGGGCGCTTAGTCACCCAGCCGAAGGCGATCGGCAGACGATGCAGCGCACGGATCCGCATCAACTCGGTCAGCGGCCGCAGCGAGCCGGGTACCCGCGCCAGCACCGGCAGCGCCGCGAAGGCAGGCGGGAAGAAAGCCTCGTAGGCGTCGCACGAGGCCAGTACGACGCGGCCGATCCGCTCCGGACGACGGGTCAGCAACACCTGGGTGATCGCGCCGCCGGTGTCATTGGCGACAACGGTGACGTCGGTGAGGTCGAGTCGCTCCAGAAAGTCGGCGATCAGATCGGCAACCCCAGTGGGCGTGAGATCCGCTGCGGGGACCGGGATTTCGTGTGAGCCGAGCGGCAGGTCCGGACTGAGGCAGCGATAGCCCGCCGCCGCGATGGTGGGGACGACATTGCGCCAAAGATCGGAGTTGACGAGCAGGCCGTGCACGAAAACGACCGGTGCGCCCTCCCCCGTGTCGTGATACCGGATGCGGCCGCCGGGGAGATCCACCTCATCCGTGCGGCCGAGTGACGTACTGATTCCCATGGTTCCTCCATGTGTTCGCAGTTCGTGTCCACCATTACATACATACGGTATGTATGTCTACAGCTCGGCCTCCTACCTGGGGTGGAGATTCGGGAGCCGATGTGGACGGTTGACCAGCTCCGCGCTACCGTGCAACGAAAGATCGAAGGAGACGGAGCTCACATGACGGTGTCCGACGCCACCCTGCACCCATTCGCGACCGCCGAACTCGGCCTCGCCGACTTCGCGGCCGCCCTCACGCAGGGCAGGATCAGCTCCGTGGCCGCGGTCGGCGCCGCACTGGACCGGATCGAGGCGAGTCAGCCGACCCTGAATGCCTTCCGCATCGTCCGGCGCGAAAAGGCACTCGCCGAGGCCGTCGCGGCCGACGAGCGCTTGGCCGCCGGCGAACGTCTCCCCCTGCTCGGCGTGCCGATTGCGATCAAGGACGATACCGATATCGCCGGTGAGCCAACGGCATTCGGCTGCGGCGGCGAGCTCCCGCCGAAAATCGAAGACGCGGAATCGGTTCGACGGCTGCGCGCCGCCGGTGCGGTGATCGTCGGCAAGACCAATACCTGCGAACTCGGCCAACTGCCGTTCACCAGCGGCGCCGCCTTCGGCCACACTCGCAACCCATGGGGTGCCGAATACACACCGGGCGGCTCATCCGGCGGTTCTGCGGCTGCCGTCGCGGCCGGATTGGTACCCGCCGCACTGGGTTCCGACGGCGCGGGCTCGGTCCGCATCCCGACCGCATGGACCAATCTCGTCGGCATCAAACCACAGCGCGGCCGCATCTCCACCTGGCCCGCGGCCGAGGCATTCCACGGCCTCACCGTGAACGGACCATTGGCCCGCACCGTCGCCGATGCCGCACTGCTGCTCGACACCGCCGCCGGACCGCATCCCGGCGACCTGCACACCCCCGAACCGCTCACCGTCTCCGATGCCGTCGGCCGCGATCCAGGACGACTACGCATCGCCCTCTCGCTGCGAATCCCGTTCACCGCCACCAGAACCGCGCTGCATCCGGAGGTCGAAGTCGCGGTGCAGCGCATCGCCACCACACTTCGCCGCCTCGGTCATTCGGTAACCGTGGCGGATCTGCACTACGGGATCATGATCGGTGCGTCCTTCCTACCCCGCTCGCTGGCTGGCGTCCGACACGTCTACGACAAAATGCCTGGCGTACAAGTGGATCCACGCACCACCGCGAACGTCTGGTTCGGCCGCGCACTCAGCGGGCCGGCACTGTTCGCGGCACGTCAGGCGGAAACGTTGCTGCACAAGCGAATCGGCGGCTTCTTCCGCAACTACGACCTGGTGCTGGCCCCGACCACCGCGACTCCCCCGCCACGCACCGAAGAGATCGACGGCATCGGCGTCAACGCCACCAACGATCTCATCACGGCCGCATGCCCGTACACCTGGCCCTGGAATGTGCTCGGCTGGCCCGCGGTGAATGTCCCCGCCGGTTTCACCGACACCGGTCTGCCGGTCGGTGCCCAACTCATGGGCACTGCGAACACCGAACCGCTGCTGGTTTCCGTTGCGGCACAACTGGAATCGGAACTGCACTGGGAGCGCCACCGCCCCGAACCGTGGTGGTGAGTTCAGCGATCGGGCAGGGTCCAGACCTCGGTATCGCTCTTGGTGCCCGCCGGGCACCCGTCCGGACCCCGGCCGTTGACGACGCCCTGCGGATACATCAGCAAACACTGCCGCGGCTGACTGGTCTTCCCGAGGCCGGTGGCGACGAGAATGCCGATGGTCGACTCGTCGGCCACTCGACCTCGGGAGAAGTACAGCGTCCCGGTGACTCCGAGATAGTCGGTGCCGCGCAGTTGCAGTGCGATGGCGGCGCGATTGACATCGCGGGCGCGCTCGGGCCGGGCGCGATTGGCACGGACCGCCTGCAGGATCACACCGGCGACGTCGTAGGCCAGTCCGGTGCGGTCGCCGGGCCACGACGGATGGTAGGGCGCCATATCGGGGTAGGCAGCCAGATCCGCTACGAGCCTGGGCAATTCACCGCACAACTCCTGAAAGTCGAGGGTGGGCGCTTCGCTGCCGATCACACCGTTGCCGCGCACGCACTCCGCGCCGCCCAGAATTACGGGCACCCCCTTGGCGACGTAGCGCACCGTCAGGCTCGCCGGTAGCGCTGCCATCGCCTTGGGGTCGGCGATCAGGCGCGTCACCGTATCGGCACCCAGGATCGCGGGCGATTCCGTGGCCAGGCACCCCCGGGTGACGGCATTTCCGAAGGTAGCGAAGTCGTCGTTGCGCCCGGCGAAGAACAGCAGCGTGTGACGATTGAAACCCGGCGTCTCGCACGGTGCCGGAAACCCGTACAGTTCCTGCTGCACGTCCCAGCTGCGGCTGTCGCGTGGCACCCCGCGCCGGTCGAGTTCAGCGTTCAGGTCACTCACCAAGGTGTTGACATAGACGTCGTCGGCGACATTCGGGTAGTACACCAGCACGCGGTCGTAACGTCGTCGTCCGGCTTCCGGTTCACCGTCCGGATAACGCGCTCCCTCAACGTAATCCGCGATCAGCCTGGCCTGGACCCGATTGCTCGGCACGGACTGGAAGAACATCGGCGACGCGGCCTCCAACCCGTCGGCCGACAGTGTCGTCGCGACGACCGGCACCCCGAGATCGCCCAATTTGCCGATCGCCCGCGCCGTCTCCGCGGTGCTGCGGTCCATACCGACAACACCGAGCACCCCCGTGTCCTTGCGCAGCATATCGGCCAGCAGATGATCGACCACCCACGATGCCTCGCGCATATTCGAACCACCGTTGGCGACAACAATGCGCAGCAGCGGCTCCGATTCGTCGGGCGCTCCGATAGCACGGCGCTGCCGCACGGCCAATCCGGCCAACTCCTGCACTTGCGCGTGCGGATATCGAACATTGCTGTCGGAGTAGCTGATTCCAGCGAAATAGACGAGCGAAACCAGCGGACGCCGCGGATTCGCGCGGCGGATATCGGTGGCAATCTTGTTCTGCCGGAACACTTCCCGCTGCATCGACGACAGTTCCCGGTCGTCGGCGAAAACCTGCCGGTCGTTATCGCTGTAGCCGACGCATTCACCGCCGCGTTCGGCCACCGCGATGCCGGAGGTCCACGGCCAGTGTGAACAGGGGACGCCGCGCAGCGCCGGGACATACACCAGCGCCGTCGCCACCAATGCCGCCACCGGGATCAGCACGCAGATCGTGACAAACCATTTGCGGGCGGCAAGGGGCGGCGCCGGTGGCACGGCCAGGTGCGTGCGGTCGGGGTCACCGATCCGGCCGTGGGCCGGGTCGGGCAACGCCAATCGCAGGTACCAGGCGTCCGACAACCGGTTGGTCCGGCTGTTGTCGATATCGCGCAGCCATTGCTGCAGCGGATCCGGCACCGGTCCGGAAGCCGGTCTGTCGTCCAGGCTTTCGAGGTTGTCGAGACTGTGCAGATCGCCGATGCTCGCAAGTTCGTGCACCGGCTGCGCGGGTTCCAGATCGCGCGGGTCGTGGTCGAGGGCGGCGACCACCACCAGTGGATCGAAAATCCCGGTCTCATTGCGGATATCGTTGATCCGGCGCAGCAGTTGGGCACCGGGGCTACCCACCGTGATGGTGTCGAGCAGCGCCACCGGATAGGCGGTGCGACGCCAGCTCGACGGCCGCCAGATCCGTTGCCGGTACGCGTCGCGCAGATCCTCGAGGAATGCGTGCACCAGCAGCTTGGCGACCTGGTCCTCGTTCTCGTCATTGCGCAGCGGGGCGGTCAGCCGAGTCGCGAAACCCAGGAAACTGTCCGATAGTTCGGGTGCCATATACCGCTGGCGCATGAACCAGCGGGTCTCCTTCGACAGCCCCGGCACCATGCCACTGATCCACATCCACAGCCGCAGCACCGGCCACAATGCGAGCACGGCGAAGACCACCCGGGTGATCCAGTCCCCGACCTCGCCACCCATATCGGAGTCGCGAGAACCGAGTCGTAGCAACTTCGGCAACCGAGTCCGCAACTCCACCGCGGCTTCGGTGTCATCACTTATGACGCGCTGCCTGGTGAGCCAGTCCGCAGTTCGATAGCGCGGGAACGAAATCGGGCCCATGGCGGTGTCGTCGGTGGAGAACCCCGCGACCAGCCGCTGCAGAATCGGCAGGCAGTGCGTGGCCACCTCCTGGCCGATCGCGCTCGGGGCGGGCCGGATGGCATCCGCTGCCAGACTGTGCAATTCGACCCGGGCGCGCGGCACCGCGCGACGACCACCGGACTCGCCGAGCCAGCGATAGATCTCCGTGAGCAAGTCACCGTTGGCCGCAGGCCCGACCAGGCATATCAGCGGGCGCGGCAGCTTGCGCCGCCTACGCATCAGGGTTCGCAGCACCCGGGGGCGCTCATGCGGCACATACAGTGTCCGCAACAACTCCAGGAGCTTGCCGATATCGTTGGCACCTCGCATCGCAGTGACCTCCCCCGTGGTTCAGTAGTACGACGGTACAAGACCTTTCGGTGCTGGACCGGTACGTTTCGCCACCAGCGTTCGAGGAGGTCCCGGCGACAGCGGGGAAATCCCTGCGTCAGAACCCCAGCTTGCCAAGCTGTTTCGGGTCGCGCTGCCAATCCTTGGCAACCTTGACGTGTAGGTGTAGGTAGATGCGGGCGCCGAGGATGTGTTCGATTTGTTTGCGGGCGTTGGTGCCGACCTCTTTGAGGCGGGCGCCGCCCTTGCCGATGATGATGGCCTTCTGGGAGGAGCGTTCGACATAGAGCAGGGCGTGCACGTCGAGCAGGTCTTCGTTCTCTTCGCGCGGGAGGACCTCTTCGATGACCACCGCGAGCGAATGCGGGAGCTCGTCGCGGACACCCTCCAGGGCGGCTTCGCGGATGAGCTCGGCCATCAGGGTTTCCTCGGGCTCGTCGGTAAGCTCGCCGTCGGGGTAAAAGGCCGGGCCCTCCGGCATTTTCGAGGCGATGACGTCGACGAGGACCTCGACCTGTTCGCCCTTGACCGCGGATACCGGCACGACATCGTGGTCCGGGCCGAGCAGTTGTGACAGCGCCATCAGCTGTTCGGCGACCTGGTCGCGGCTCACCTTGTCGATCTTGGTGACCACACCGAGCAGAGTGGTCTTCGGCGCCATCTGTTTGATCTGCTGCAGGATCCACTTATCGCCGGGGCCGATTTTCTCGTCGGCCGGAATACACAGCGCGATCACGTCGACTTCGGAATACGTATCGCGGACAAGGTCGTTCAGGCGTTGGCCGAGCAGGGTGCGCGGGCGGTGCAGACCAGGGGTGTCGACCAGGATGAGCTGGGCGTGCTCGCGGTGCACGATGCCGCGGATGGTGTGGCGGGTGGTCTGCGGGCGCGAGGAGGTGATCGCGATCTTCTGGCCGACCAGCGCATTGGTCAGCGTCGACTTGCCGGTATTCGGGCGGCCGACGAAACAGACGAAGCCGGAACGGAATTCGGTGGATGTATCAGCCACCCTGCACCTCCGCGCCGGCGGCATCGTCGACAATCTCGAAGACCGCACCCGAGCGATCGGTGAAGACGATGCGCGCCTCGGGCGAAGCCTCGCGAACCGCGAAGACGCCCGCATCCGATAGCTTGCCGCTGACGACCACGGCCGCCTCGAATCCCTCTGCGCCACTGGAGATCGCGGCCGCGACGGCGGCCTGCAAGGCGGTCAGTCGCAGGGACTGCAGGGCGACATCACCGGCCGCGTAGGTGCGGCCGTCGGTATCGCGGATGGCCGCGCCCGAGTTGCCGCCGGTGCGGCCGAGCGCGCCCTTGGCCAGCACCACGAGTTTGGTATCCTCGGCGTCCAATTCGGTCATTCGCTGTCTCCGTTCTCATCACGATCGGTCGGGAT
The DNA here is from genome assembly GCF_035920345.1 of Nocardia vinacea. Classification (NCBI taxonomy): domain Bacteria; kingdom Bacillati; phylum Actinomycetota; class Actinomycetes; order Mycobacteriales; family Nocardiaceae; genus Nocardia; species Nocardia vinacea. The sequence continues at coordinate 9,202,190 of NZ_CP109149.1, read as the reverse complement.
TTCCCGCTCGGATCCGTTACTTTTGCGCTTGCCGTTGACCTTTTCGGCATGCGATTTCTCCTGCGCCTTGCGCACCACGACGGTGTGCACCCGCACCCGTCCCCGCGCGTCCGCACCGCCTTCGCCGCGCAGCACCAGGCCGTGCACAACGGCTTTGGAGCCGGGCAGCGGCACCCGGCCCAGTGCGTGGGCGAGTAGGCCGCCGACGGTATCGACGTCCTCTTCCTCGATTTCCAGGCCGTACAGTTCGGCCAGATCGTCGACCGACAGTCGTGCCGAAACCCGGTAGCGGCCCTCGCCGAGGTCCTCGATGGGTGGGGTTTCGTCGGTGTCGTATTCGTCGGCGATCTCACCGACGATCTCCTCGAGCACATCCTCGATGGTCACCAGTCCGGCAATGCCGCCGTATTCGTCGACCAGTAGCGCCATATGGTTTCTGCGGCGCTGCATTTCGTCGAGCAGACTGTCCAACGGTTTGGAGTCGGGCATGAACACCGCCGGGCGCATGGCATCGCGCACCTGCACCTTGCGACTTCTATCCGCATACGGCACAAGGTCTTTCAGATATACCACGCCGAGGATGTCGTCTACGTTCTCGCCGACCACCGGAATGCGGGAGTGACCACTGCGCACCGCGAGCGACATCGCCTGTGCCGCAGTCTTATCCGCCTCGATCCAGACCATTTCGGTGCGCGGCACCATGACCGCGCGGGCCGGGGTATCGCCGAGTTCGAAGACCGACTGGATCATGCGGCGTTCGTCGTCGGCCACCACACCGCGTTCACCGGCCATCTCGACCACTTCCCGCAGCTCGATCTCGGATGCGAAGGGGCCGTTGCGAAATCCCTTACCCGGGGTGATCGCATTACCGATGAGGATCAGCAGCCTGCTGACCGGACCGAGCACCGTGCCGATGAACTGCAGCGGCAGCGCCGAGGCCAAAGCAATGGAGTAGGCGTGCTGACGGCCGAGTGTGCGCGGTCCGACCCCGATCACCACATAGTCCACCAGCACCATGACGGCCGCGGTGAACAGCAGCGCCCAATTGTCGTCCCACAGCGGAATCAGCGCTGCCGCCAACAGCACCGTCGCACAGATCTCGCACAGAATACGAAGCAGCACAAGCAGATTCACATATCGCGGCCGATCGGCCACGATCCTGGTCAGCCGAACCGCGCCGGGCCGCTCCGCCCGGACCATATCGTCGAGACGCGCCGGTGAGATGGTATTCAGCGCCGAATCGACTCCGGCGAACACCCCACCGACCGGGACGAGCAGACCCGCCAGCAGGATCAGGGTCAGCGAACTCACGCGGGGCCTAGCGCCTCACCGGGCGTTGTGAAGCCGGCCTTCCCCAGCAGCCGGGCATCGCGCTCGGCCAATTCGGCTCGCCGCTGTGCCTCGCGCAGGCTCTCGTACCACTCCTCGAGCAGCCGTGCCTGCAGCGCGAACATCTCCTTCTCCTCCTCCGGCTCGGCATGGTCGTAGCCGAGCAGGTGGAGCACGCCGTGCACGGTGAGCAGCGCGAGTTCGTGATCGAGCGAGTGACCGGCCTTGCGGGCCTGGCCGGCGGCGAATTCGGGGCACAGCACGATATCGCCGAGCATGGACGGACCCGGTTCGGCACTGTCCGGTCGACCACCGGGCTCCAGTTCGTCCATAGGGAAGGACATAACATCGGTCGGGCCGGGTAGGTCCATCCAGCGCATGTGCAGATCCGCCATGGTGTCGAGATCGACGAGCACCATCGACAGCTCGGCGGCCGGATGCACGTCCATCCGGCCGATCACGAATCGCGCGACACTGACCAGGTCTTCTTCGGGTACGTCGACACCCGACTCGTTGGCGATCTCGATGCTCACCTGATCAGGGTATTCGGTGTGCCCGGGACCGCACCGCGCGGCTGGCCCGGACACGTCCGTCCCACTATCGCCGATCTCCACGGCTCGCGGCACGACGCTGTGCGCGATTGCCCGGATAGTGCGGTCCGACCTGGGTGACCCGTTCGGCCTCAGCCCGCTCGTAGGCGTCCACAATATCGGAGACCAACCGGTGCCGAACCACATCGCTGCTGGTCAGCTGGGCGAAATGGATATCTTCGATGCCGGTCAGGATCTCACCCGCCGCGCGCAGACCCGAGCGCGCGCCATTGGGCAGGTCGACCTGGGTGACGTCACCGGTCACCACGATCTTCGAACCGAATCCGAGCCGGGTGAGGAACATCTTCATCTGCTCGGCCGTGGTGTTCTGCGCCTCGTCGAGAATGATGAACGAATCGTTCAGCGTGCGACCGCGCATGTACGCCAGCGGTGCGACCTCGATGACACCGGCCGCCATCAGCTTCGGAATGGCCTCCGGATCCATCATGTCGTGCAGCGCGTCGTAGAGCGGGCGCAGGTAGGGATCGATCTTCTCGTTGAGCGTGCCGGGCAGGAAGCCGAGCCGCTCGCCCGCCTCGACGGCGGGGCGGGTGAGGATGATCCGGTTGACCTGCTTGGTCTGCAATGCCTGCACGGCCTTGGCCATCGCCAGATACGTCTTGCCGGTACCCGCGGGGCCGATGCCGAACACGATGGTGTTGGCGTCGATCGCGTCGACGTAGCGCTTCTGGTTGAGCGTCTTGGGCCGGATGGTCTTGCCGCGCCGGGACAGAATGTCCAGGCTCAGTACCTCGGCCGGGGATTCCGAGGAACCCTCGGTGAGCATGGATACGGTGTGGCGCACCGCCTCCGGGGTCACCACTCGATTGCGACCCGTCAGCGCGACGAGCTGTTCAATAACCCGCTCGGCCAGCGCGACATCGGCCGCCTTGCCGGTGAGGGTGACGGAATTGCCGCGGACATGGATATCCGCATCCAGCAGCTGCTCGAGTTCACGCAGGTTCTGGTCGGCCGAACCGAGGAACGGGAACACGGATTCGGGAGCGAGTTCGATACTGGAACGCACGGTGCGTGCTGCCGGGCCCGAACTGTTGTCTGCACCGATGCCTGCAGTGGGGGTAGTCGGGTCGCCGATCTCGCCTTGTGTTCTCAAAAGTGGCTATAGCCTGCTTTCCGGTCTCGAATTGCTGCGTCGTTGATGAAAGTTTAACGCGCCGCACTGACAACACGCAGTGAATAAACCGCTACCTCGGCCGTTCGCGGTTGCTTGCGGATCGCTCGAAGCGGGGCGTGGCGATTGCCTGCTGATCGCTACTCACCGTCGTAGCATCTGGATTCCCGCGCGCCGGCCTGCCCAATCCTCGGTGAAGTCACGAAATCGACGCACCGCATCCGATGGCGGGGCGGTCGCCGACCAGATCAGCCCCACATCGCGGGCCGCTGCGGCATCGGCGAGCGGGACAGTCACGATGCCGGATAGCGAACCGGCTGCGGGCGTGGGATCTTCCAGCGGCAACACCGCGACACCGAGGCCGGCCGCGACCAGACCCGCGGCAGTGAGCAGATCGCTCGATTCGAAGGCAATGCGGGGGCGGATATTCGCGGCGGCGCAGAGTTCGTCGAGAATGCGGCGCATACCGAAACCCGAATGCATGGTGATGAATTCGGCGTCGCCGAGATCGGCGAGACGGATCTGTCGGCGGGCGGCGAGCCGATGTTCCGCGGGCACGGCCAGCGCGAGCGGCTGCGCGAGCAGCTTGCGCCAGCCGATGCCCGGGACCGACGGACGGGGCGACACGATTGCCAAATCCGCTGTGCCGTCGACTATCTGATCGATTACCGCATCGAACGCACCCTGCCAGAGGGTGAACGAGATGCGGGACGAACCACGCCGGAAGCCGCCGATCAGTTGCGGGATCAGCCAGCTGCCGAAGGAGTGCTGAAACGACAGGCGAACAACGCCTTTCGCGGGATCAGCCAGGTCGGCGAGGGCCTGGGCGGCGGCATCGAGTTCGGACTGGGCACGACGGGCGTGTTCGTAGTAGGTCCGGCCGAATTCGTTCAGCACGATGCGTTTTCCGTGGCGGTCGAAGAGTTCGACGCCGAGACGGCGCTCGAGACGGGCCAGCATGCGCGAGAGCGTCGGTTGGGCGATATGCAGCCGCTCGGCGGCCGCGCCGACACGCTCCAGCTCGGCGAGTGTCGTGAACCACAGCAGGTCGTCACCCAGCACGTACGGACCTTTCCTTATGCATCTGGCGCATTAGAAACCAGATTACTATTCATTTCCCTTCTTAAGGACGAGTCTCGATGCTGGTGCCATGACCAGCACGGATATCCGTTCGACCAGCACATCGCACGAACGTCGGATCACTACCGCGCTGTTCGCCGCAGGGCTGGCCACCTTCGTGTCGATGTACAGCGCGCAGGCGTTGCTGCCGAGTCTGTCGGTGGCATTCGGAGTCGCCCCGGCGCAGGCCGCGTTGGCCGTGTCGTTGACCACCGGGTTTCTCGCGCTGGCGATCGTGCCGGTCAGTGCGTTGTCCGCACGGATCGGACGGACCAGGGTGATGACGGGGTCGGCGGTGACGTCTGCGGCCATCGGTCTGCTGCTGCCCTCGAGTCCATCGCTGGAGGTGCTGTTGGCGGGGCGGGCGCTGCAGGGCGTGGCGTTGGCCGGAGTGCCCGCCGTCGCGATGGCGTACTTGGCGGAGGAGATCGGTAGGGACGGGTTGGGCGCGGCGATGGGTGTTTATGTCGCGGGCACGTCGATCGGCGGGTTGTCCGGGCGGTTGATTCCGGCATTCGCTTTGGATCTGACCTCGTGGCGCTGGGCCGAGGCCGCGGTTGGCGTTGCGGCGGCCGGTTGCACCGTTTGGTTCGTGCGTGGGTTGCCGCCGTCGCGCGGGTTCGTCGCTCGACCCGCCGGAATGCGCACCGTGCTGCGCGATATCGGTGCGCCGTTGCAGCGTGGCGGCCTGCTGGCGCTGTTCGGGTTGGCCTTCGTATTGGTCGGCGGATTCGTTTCGATCTACAACTTCCTCGGCTATCGGCTGACCCGGCCACCGTTCGAATTACCTGCGGCCGTCGCGGGTTCGGTGTTCCTGCTGTACCTGGCAGGCACGCTCGCCTCGGCCGCGGCCGGGCGTTGGGCCGATCGCATCGGTAAGCACCGTGTGCTCGCGGCCTCCGTCGCACTGATGGGCATCGGAATACTGGTCACCATTCCGGACCAGTTGATCGCGGTCATCTTGGGGATAACACTTTGCACCGCAGGGTTTTTCGGTGCCCACGCGGTGGCGAGCACCTGGGTCGGCACGATAGCTCCCGGTGGCGCCGCATCGTCGCTGTACTTGTTCACCTACTACCTCGGCAGCGCCATCATCGGCGGTACGGCAGGCATCGCATATACGAAGGGAGGGTGGGTCGGTCTGGCAGCCTGCGTCGGGGCGCTGCTGGTCGTGGCCGCAGTTCTGGTGTGGTACTTGACGATTCACGCTCGCCGTGGAGTCGAAACCGTTGCCGCTTCCGAAGTATGCGCCGCGCCGACGGCGTGATATCCGACGGTCACCTGCGGTGTCGGCGCTCATGACCGCGAGGCCGGGCCAACGATCTCGGGGCCTAGGGCTGTATGCAACCTGAGCTCTGACGTCTTCAGCAATCGAAGAGCAAGGTCGCCGGATACCGCTCCACCGATAACACCGCAGGATTTGGGCCATATGCGCCGACTGCAGAGGTCGCCGCCTGTTAACTAGATAGGCCGCTTGGCCGATTACCTACTGTGACCGACATCAGATTCTCTTTCTTCGGGGGTTTCACATGCTGATCTTCGGCTGGCAGAGGCGTCTCCACACGCTCGCCATGATCACCTTGGTCTGCGGTCGCTGCGGCAACCCCGCCGCACACGCGCTGCGCAGACTCGCCACCACATTCACAGTCTTCTTCATCCCGATCCTCCCACTCGGCAACAAGCACTACATGGAATGCACCTGGTGCGGCGCATCGACACCCCTCGCCGTACCTCAAGTCACCGGCCTCATCGCACGCGCCAACGCCGAGAAAATGGGCTCCGCCCAGTACCAGCAGCCTTCCCCAGGCCCTAACGGCCAGTGGCCCGCCCCCGGCGCACCCAACACCAACTGGCAGCAGCAGCCCGCTCTTGGCGCACCTAACGCCCACCTGCAGCAGCCTGCTTCCAGCACACCCCACGCGCCCTGGCAGCAGCAGCCCGCCCCCAGCACGCCGAACGCCCCCTGGCAGCAGCAGCCCGCCCCCGGCGCGCCGACCGGCCCGTGGCAGCGCTGACCCAATCGAGGAGGGTCGGCCCGCGACGACCGTAGTCGAATAGCAGCACGCCCCCAACAAACCCAACGCCCACCGACAGCACCCACCTTCCGGTGCGCCGAACGCGCCCCGGCAGCGTTGACCCGATCGACGTACGCCCGCCGACCGCAGCCGAACGGCAGCTTGCCCCGCCGCACGCAACAAAGGTCAGCTGCCCCGGAACGCACCCCATGCCCACTGACAGCAGCAGCCCGCCCGGCGCACCGAACGCCCCTGGCAGGGTCCGACCCGATCGAGGGTCGGCCCGCGACGACCGTAGTCGAATGGCAGCACGCCCCCAACGCCCCCAACACCCACCGACAGCAGCCCGCCCAGCAGACCCAACGCCAACTGGCAACAGCCCACCTCCCAGCAGACCCAACGCCAACTGGCAACAGCCCACCTCCCAGCAGACCCAACGCCAACTGGCAACAGCCCACCTCCCAGCAGACCCAACGCCAACTGGCAACAGCGCACCTCCCCGCGGACCCAACGTCCTCTCGGAACAGCAGCCTGCCAACGCTCCCTGGTAGCCGCTGACCCGAGCGATATACGCTCGCCGACGTTGGCTTCCCGGTCGCAACAACCGGGTCAGCCCCCGCGTCGTCCGTCCGGCTTCGGTTGCGCGATGATCGCGGCCCCCATCCAGCGTCCTAGATATCGACGCAGCTCATCATCACTCCGTGGCGGATTGCCCGGAGAAACGAAGAACGACTGCATCGTTCGCAGAATGTATTCGACGAGCTCGGGCAGCGATGTGTCGTCGTATCCGTACCGCTCCCAATCGACGTCGAAGCGCTTGATCATCATCATGCCGAAGGTTTGCGCCTCTTCGGAGGTAAGGCTTTCGGGGTGCACATTCGAATATGTGCTCGAGAGCAGAATGCCCAGGTGGGGCGTCCGGCGCACCTCGGCCAGCGTGTAGACCACGCCCTCGGTCATGGCTTCGACCGGGTCCTCGATGCCGCTGACCTGCCCTGTCAGCCGATCCAGAAAACCGTCGACCGACGCGATCGCCGCGGCCTGCATCAGCGCGTCCGCACTGGGGAAGTATCGATACACCGTCTGACGGATGACACCCAGCGACTCCGCGACATCGGCGATGCTGATCTCCGAACCTGTCCGTCCGATCAGATCTACTGCGGTGGCGACTATTCGACGGGACGCTTCTTCATCGCTGCTCGGCGGACTCCCGCCCCACCCGCGCCTTCCTGCCACTGCTCGCTTCCTCGGTTCGAACGATGTCCCTCGTATGCGAAACCGACAGCGGGACAACCCCGCCGACCGTCCAGATCAGGGGCTCGACGCTACCACAGGGCCATCGTCGCCCCAGCTCGAGCAATTCTAATCATACACTCGGTCCGATCTGTGTATGATCAGCCGCATCGAAGCTTCGGCACGTCCGAACACGGCTACAGCCCCCTTCCGAATTACGAGGTACAGCCAAGTGACCGATCTACAAGTCCGAAAGATGCGATTCGCATTCGCGGACTACGACGTACCGTTCCTGTGGAACGAAGAGAATCCGGCCTTCTCGTCCATGGCCAACGCGGTGTCCTTCCTGGCCATCGGCTTCGAGAAGATGATCGTCAATATGATTCGCGAGGCCATGCCGCGGATAACCGATCCCGCGGTCGCCGAAGAGGCGGACGCGTTCGTGCGTCAGGAGGGGCAGCATTCGACCGCCCACCGCCAGCACGCCAATGGTCTGATCAGGCGATACCCAGGGCTCCAGGAGACCCTCAACGACGTAATCGCGGAATTCGATCGCCTCACCGTGAAGACCTCCCTGGAATATCGGCTCGCCTACACCGCCGACCTGGAGGCCACCTTCACCCCGGTGTTCAAACTGATGCTCGACAACGATTCGACCCTGTTCCAGCCGGGAGACGACCGTGTCGCATCGCTGTTCATCTGGCACTTCGTCGAGGAAGTCGAACATCGTAGTTCGGCGCTGATCATCTTCGATTCCATTGTCGGCAGCGACGCCTACCGGATGCGCATGGCTCCATCGATTTTCCGGCACGTCATGAAGGTCATCAAGGTGGCCTGCACAGGCTTCAATAAGCATGTGCCGCAGGAGGATCGGCGCATCGATGCACTGGCGATGTTCGCGATGCACCGGAATAAGCAGAAGCTGCGGAAATTGTTGCGGCTGCCCGTCGAGGACAACGGACCGATGTCGCGCGCGTTCGACGATCTACGCCTCGGCGAACAACTGATCGCGCTGGTGGGCATCATCCGCAGTCAATTGCCCAGGCACAACCCGGATCACGAGAAGCTGCCCGCACTCGCCGATGTGTGGTTCAAGCGCTATGACGCCGGTTACGACGTATCGCACTGGTACACCGCTGATTCCGTTGCAGCGCAGGGGGAATGATGGCCGATCATTGCGCACCCACCTTCGACGAACTCGCGAAGGCGCTCGGCTTTTCCTGTCAGGAGGCCGGTGGACTCGTCGAGGTGCGAAACCCTTTCGCATTGGAGAACTGGACGCTGCCGGTTCTCGAGTTCACCATCGTCCTCGGCGCGGTGCTCGCGCTGATCTACGCGATTGTGCGCCTGCGACGTCACGGCGATCCCACCAATCTCGTGGTCTGGTTCGGCGCGACCGCATATCTGTTCATCATCGAACCGCCGCTGTACTTTCCGGCGGCCTTCGGTATCGACGCGCACGTCGACACGATGTTCGCGCACAACGTCTTCACCGTGGATTTCCTTTGGGGTCGGCTGCCCCTCTATATCGTGGCGATCTACCCATTGATGGCCACATTGGCCTTTGAAATCGTCCGAATGCTGGGCGTTTTCCGTCGGTACGGTGTTCTGGTCGGCGCCGTCTGCGTGGGCTTCGTCCACCACGGCTTCTATGAGATCTTCGACCATCTGGGACCGCAGCTGCGCTGGTGGGAGTGGTCGACCGAAAATTCGCTCAATCAACCGATGTTCGACTCGGTTCCGCTGCCGAGTGTGGTGGTATTCGCCGCGCTGTGGCCGATGTCGCTGGCGTTCTTCGTCCAGTTGTTCGTCGGTCGTCATGTCGACCAGGGGCGCAGCTTCTCTGGACCACAATTGGTGTGGCGCACTGTCGTCATCGGCATTCTCGGGTCGTTGGGTACGGGCGTATTGCCAATCCCGGCAACGGTTTTCGGTGCCGGGAGCACGTCTTTGCGTGGATTCCTCTATGCGGCCGAATTGGTCATCGTCAGCATCGTCGCGATTCCGATTCTCACTCGCCAGTGGCTGCGGCTGAGGCGAGACCATTCGGACTACACGAACCGCTTCGTACGGATTTACAGCGTCGTGTATCTGGGCGTGATGGCATTGCTCTGGGTGAGCGCGCTGCCCGATTACTTCGCTGCCGTCGACGGTTCGACGAGCAATGGCGACCCCATCGGGAATCTGTGGTACACGCTGTCGTGCTTCGCGGTCGCAATACTTTGCGTGCTCGCGATCTTCACGGTGCCGTACCGAGCAGTCGAGTCACTACCAGCGGGAGGTCAACGCGCCCAAGGCTCCGAGGGCGACGGCGGCAGCGGTGGAGGTGCGCAAGACGGTGGGGCCGAGCAGGGTTACGTCGGCGCCCGCAGCAGCGAAGGCGGTGAGCTCGGAGTCGTCTAGACCGCCTTCGGGGCCGACGATGAGCAGGATTTCGGAGGCCTGGTCGAAAGGCAGCTCGGCGAAGCGGGCGGTGCCGGATTCGTGTAGTGCCACCGCGATGCCGCCCGCGGCGACCACCGCACGGATCTTGTCGAGCAGGTCGCGGGTGCGGTGCAGGTCGGCGACCTCGGGGATGTAGGCACGGCGGGACTGCCGGGCGGCCGTGCGGGCGGCGGCACGCCATTTCTCAACGGCCTTGCCCGCCTTGGCTTCCCAGTTGGCGATGCAGCGCGCGGCCTGCCACGGGACGATGACATCGGCGCCCGCCTCGGTCATCAGCTCGACGGCCAGCTCCGAGCGGTCGGACTTCGGCAGCGCCTGAACGACGGTCACCCGCGGCGACGCGGGTGCGGCGAGCACCCGGTCGAGCACCTTCAGCTCGAGCCGATCCTTCTGCGCCGCAACGACTTCCGATGCCGCGAGCTGACCGGAGCCGTCGGACAGCGTGATCGGCTCGCCGACCCGGATGCGGCGGACCGTCGCGGCATGGCGTCCCTCCGGACCGTCCAGAACCGCGATGGCACCCGGCTCCGGAATATCGGCCAGATAGAAGACCGTGGCGGCCAACGCCTATCGCCCGCTGAACGACGCTCGCAGCCGGGCGAACAGACCGCTGTTGTGCTCGGACTGCGCCGACATCACCTCGGCGCGTTCACCAGTGCGCATGCCCTTGTATTTGCGCAGCAGATCGGTGGTCTTGGCGTCGAGTTTGGTCGGCACCACGATGTCCAGATGCGCGAGCAGATCACCGCGCGCGCCGGAGCGCAGGCGCGGCATGCCGTGGCCGCGCAGCACCGAGATCTCGCCCGGCTGGGTGCCCGGCGGGATGGTCAGCTCGGTCGGGCCGTCCAGGATGGTGTCGATGACGACGGTGGTGCCGAGAGCGGCATCGACCATCGGCACCCGAACAGTGCAGTGCAGATCGTCGCCGTCGCGAACGAAGACATCGTGCGGCTGCTCGACGATCTCCACATACAGATCGCCCGCGTGCCCACCGCCGGGACCGACCTCGCCCTGCGCGGCCAGCCGCACCCGCATGCCATTGGCGACACCGGCCGGAATCGGCGCGGCGATCTCGCGACGCGACCGCACCCGCCCGTCGCCGCCGCACTTGTGGCACGGATCGGGAATGGTCTCACCCGCGCCGCGACAGGTCGGACACGGACGTGAGGTCAGCACCTGACCAAGGAACGAACGCTGCACGGACTGGACCTCACCCACACCACCGCAGGTTTCGCAGCGCACCGCCTTGGACTTGCCATTAGTGCCTGCGCCGTGGCAGATATCGCAGAGGATGGCGGTGTCGACGGTGAGGTGTTTGGTGACACCGACCGCGCATTCGGCCAGGCTGAGCCGGGTCCGCAGCAGCGAATCCGCGCCGGGCTGCACCCGGCCGCGCGGCTTGCGCGTCCCGCTGGAGCCGCTCATGCCGCCGAAGAAGGCCTCGAAGACGTCGCCGAGCCCGCCGAAGCCGGCGCCGGAGAAGCCCGCGCCGCCAGCACCGGACTCCATCGGGTCGCCGCCCATATCGATGACGCGCCGCTTCTCCGGGTCCGACAGCACCTCGTAGGCGGTCGACACTTCCTTGAACCTGGCCTGCGCCGCCTCGTCGGGGTTGACGTCGGGGTGGAGCTCCCGCGCCAGCTTGCGGTAGGCGCGCTTGATCTCCTGGTCGGTCGCGTTCTTCGCGACGCCGAGCAGTCCGTAGTAGTCCCGTGCCACTTTGAGTTCTCTAGTCCTTGGTTTGCAACAGCATTAGTCGGATGCACTCAACTTTATCCGCCGGAGGATCGAGCGTATCAGCGACGGGTGCCCTCAGCGCTCCGCGAGCACCTCACCGATATAACGGGCAACGGCCGCGACCGATGCGATGGTCCCCGGATAGTCCATCCGGGTCGGACCGAGCACGCCCATACCGCCGAGCACCGCACCCGCAGCACCGTAGCCGGTCGACACCACCGAAGTTCCGCGCATCTGCTCGACCTGGGTTTCCTCGCCGATGCGCACCGTGATGGTACCCGGATGCTGTGCGGCCGCCAGCAGCTTCAGCACGATGACCTGCTCCTCCAATGCCTCGAGCACATCGCGCAGCGAACCAGGGAAGACGAAGTCGGCGGCATTGCGGGTCAGGTTGGCGGTGCCGCCGAGGACCAACCGCTCCTCCGGATGCTCGACCAGCGTCTCGACGAGCACGGTCGAGACGCGCACCAGCACATCCTTCAGTCGCACCGGCGCCCGCTCGGGCAGTTCGGCGACGGCCGCGGAGGCGTCGGACAGGCGCTTGCCGTCCATCGCACCACCGAGCATGCCGCGCAGTGCGGCGAGGTCCTGATCATCGATGAGTGCGCCGAGTTCCACCAGACGCTGGTCGACGCGACCGGTATCGGTGATCACGACCAGCAGCAACCGTGCCGGATTCAGCGCGACCACTTCGATGTGGCGGACCGTGGAGGCCGACACCGTCGGATACTGGACGACCGCGACCTGGCGGGTGAGCTGAGCAAGCAGCCGAACACCGCGGCGCAGCACGTCGTCGAGATCGACGCCGGACTCCAGGAATTCCATGATCGCCCGGCGCTCGGCCGGCGAGAGCGGCTTCACCTCGGAGATGCGATCGACGAACTGCCGGTAGCCCTTATCGGTCGGAATGCGACCGGAACTGGTGTGCGGCTGGGTGATGTAGCCCTCGGCCTCCAGTACCGCCATATCGTTGCGAACCGTCGCGCTGGATACCCCGAGGTTGTGCCGCTCCACCAGGGTCTTCGACCCGATCGGCTCCTTGGTCGCGACATAGTCCGCGACGATCGCACGTAGGACCTCGAAGCGCCGATCCTCGGTGCTCGACATGGGCCCCACCTCCTCGCTCGTCCTCGGGTACGTCGTAACGGTCACGTGCGCACCGTCCGCATCGACCCGAATTCGATGCAGGTTACTAGGTACGTCTGTTTATCCAGTCTAATTGCCTATTCGACAATTGCCCGTTCGCGCACCCTGGACGCTTGTGATCCAGATCCCCTCGGGACCGACTGACGTTGCGCCGGAGCGAGATCCGACTACTAACCTCACCGCGCAGCCAGTAACAGGGGGATTCGGAAGCAGTGAACAAACCGGACTATCCGCAAATCCTCGCGCCCGCCCTCGGCGGTCCAGCGACTCCACCGATCGGCTTCCGCCCCTTCGGGTTGCCGCCGAAAGCGCCGGACTACCGCGTGCTGCAGCTGGCCGACTACGTGCTGCCCGACGGCTCGCTCCCGCAGACCCCGATGCCGCCCTACCGGGGCACCCTCCTGCCGTTCAATTTCATCCTGGCGCACGGCGTCGACGAGGACGATCCGATGCCCCGCTTCCAGCGGGAACCCGCGGAGACCGGAATCGCGTTGGTGGCGTCCTGCATGCCGAGGGTCTTGGCGCATCTGTTCACCCGCCCGGAAGTCGTGCTCAACGGACAGCATGTGCCACAGAAGGTCGGCTGGGGCGTGACCTTCATCCCAGCCGAACCAGGACTACACCATCTGCGCGTCGGACCACCGCCATGGCGAGCGCCCTGGTCCCGCTTCGGCAGCCACCCCATGCCCGCCGACATCATGGTGCCGGTCACCGCAGGCCACCAGACCCGCGTCTACTCCCGGGCATCCCTGGCCGCCAGCATCCCGGGCCGACTCGGACCACAACCACAGCGCTGGATTCCCGGCATCATCAACTGGCTGCTGTTCACCTCATTGGCGGTTCTGACGATGGTTCTCGGCGCTTACCAGGTGCTCACGTACTAACCCTGGGCGGCGGCCTCCACGACAGCGGCGACATCGTCGGGGCGGGAGACCAGGGAGGCGTGGGAGGCTGCGATTTCACTGGTGTGGGCACCCATTCGATTCGCCATGAAGCGTTGGGAGGCAGGGGGAATCACGCGGTCATCGGCTGAGATGAGGTACCAACTCGGGGTCGAGGACCAGGAGGGGTTGCCGGAGGGTTCGAGGTTGGCGGCTACAGCCAGGGAACGTTGGTGAGCGACCATGTCGGCGGCTACATCAGGGGTGACATCTTGGGCGAAGACGGCGTTGAAGCGGTCGGGGGCCACGTAGCCGTCGAGGTTCTTGCCCGCCACGCCATTTGGATCGTCTACGACGCGCACCTGCAGTGCCGGGGGCAGCAGCTGACTGCCGGGGAAGCGAATCGGGTCGATTTCGAGCAAGGCGAATTCGCCTTGTACCGGGGCGAAGGCCGCGATATAGACCAGCGCTCGAACTTTCGGGTCGTGGACGTTGCTGATGACGAAGCCGCCGTATGAATGGCCCACCAGGACAACGGGTCCGGAGATGGCGTCCAGGGTTCGCTGTACGGCCGCGGCGTCGTTGGCGGGGCCGCGCAGCGGGTTCTCGGGAACAACCACCCGATAACCGTGGTCGCGCAGCGTCGTGGCGACGCCGTTCCAACTCGTGGTGTCGGCGAAGGCCCCGTGCACGAGCACGATCGTCGGGAGGGGTTCGGCACTCGCGGGGGCAGCCATGAGTACGGGCGTGAAAGCTAAGGTGAGCGCCGCGATGCAGGCGCGGAGACTTCGGGTGATATTCATCGGAGCCCTGCCTGTCGGTCGGTGATAGCTGTCGGCTCTTGATGTTGTCACCTTTTGCCGAGCACTAACAGCTAGACAGACCACCCGGTCGGTTACACCCCGCAAGCACGACCGCTGACAACGACCATTCGCGATAGATCATCGGCCAGCCCACATCGGGCGCGCACCGATGCCTTCGACCTGCCGCTGACCCTCGACGACCGCGTCGATGTAGCCGCAGTCCACCCGCGAGCAGCCGTCGCCCACCGATGCAGCGATATCTCACCCAGCGAGCGACGGCATGCAACCGTGGCGAAGCCGCAGCTACAGCTCGGACCCGGTTCTTGCCATCTTGCCCGCCAGTGCGTCGAGGCCGAGCATGGCGAGTAGCGACTCACAATCAGCCGCGTCCTCGGCATGGCTGGCGACCGTCCGGGCGGCTATCGCGCACTGTCGCGCGGTTTCAGCCTTCTCCGCGGCCCGCGCCTCGGCGAACTCGCTCTGCTCGGAGATAAGGGTGATGTGTCGTGCCGTTGGCATAGGACTCCTTGGGTTGGTCCGCAGCCTACGCGTCTTTACCGATCTGTGATAGTGCAACGGTCGGCATCCGAGGAACCCATCCGTGAAGTGGGGATGAGTCACAATGCGCGCTGCGGTCAGGTCAGCAGATCTCGGACGACGCCATCGGCGAGTAGGCGGCCGCGGTCGGTGAGGATCAGACGGTCGTTCGAGTGAATTGCCAGACCGTCGGCGATGATTCGGCTCGCGGCGGCGGATTCTGTCGGGGCCAATTCCTTCAGCGGCAGACCGGTGCGCAGGCGGATGGTGAGCATGACGCGTTCGGTGTGCTGCTCGTCGGCGGTGAGTATTTCCCAGCCCGCCGCGGGCAAACCGCCGCGCCCGACGGTATCGGCATAGCGCGCAGGGTGTTTGACGTTCCACCAGCGCACCCCGCCGACGTGGCTGTGTGCGCCGGGGCCCGCGCCGAGCCAATCGCCGCCGTCCCAGTAGCCGAGGTTGTGCCGACAGCGCGCGGAATCGCCTGCGGCCCAATTGGATACCTCGTACCAGGTGAGGCCGGCCGCGGTCAGGCGGGAGTCGATGCGTTCGTAGCGGGCGGCGAGCACATCGTCGTCGGGGGCGGGGAGTTCGCCGCGGCGGACGCGGCGAGCCAGTGCGGTGCCGTCCTCGACGATGAGCGAGTAGGCCGAGACGTGGTCGACGCCCGCGCTCAGCACCGCGTCCAGGCTCGCGTCCAGATCGCTGTCGCGTTCGCCCGGGGTGCCGTAGATCAGGTCGAGATTCACATGGTCGAATCCCGCGGCACGTGCCTCTTTCGCCGCGGTGACGGCCCGACCCGGCGTATGGGTGCGATCCAGCACCTTCAGCACATGCTGGGCCGCGGATTGCATGCCGAGCGAGACCCGGGTGAATCCGGCCGTGCGGATACGTTCGAAGAACTCCGCTGAGGTCGACTCCGGATTGGATTCGGTGGTCACCTCGGCATCGGCGGCGAGAATAAAGTTCGCGCGCACCGAGTCCAGCACCTCCGACAGGCCGTCACCGCCGAGCAGCGACGGCGTGCCACCGCCGACGAAGATCGTCGCGACCTCGGGCGTGTCCGTCGGCAGCTTCGCGAACTCGCCGGCCGCCGTCGCCAATTCGCCGCGCAGCGCTTCCAGCCAGGACTGCGGCGATGCCGAAGTGCCCAACTCACCCGCGGTATAGGTGTTGAAATCGCAATATCCGCAGCGTGTCGCACAGAACGGCACGTGGATGTAGATCCCGAACGGCCCGCCCCCGAAATCGCGCAGCACGAGGGCAGGCCTCTCGGCTTCGATCGGGGCGGCGACGGAACTCACCCCACCAGTTTGGTCCTTCCCCGTCTGAGGCTGAAGGCGGGGGATACTTGGCTCAAACCGCCTGAACGCTCAGCGAGCGCCCTGGTCTATGTTCTCGACACCCAGCAGGGTGTACCCACCCCGTTTCTGCGGTGAGCGCGGCTCCCTGCGCTGTTGCGAGCGGATTCAGTCGGCGACGACGGTGTTCTGGTTCGCGGTGAGCAGCCAGCGGCCCTCCTCCTTGGCCATGACGTACATCGGCGAGCCCTGACCGGACAGCTGACCGTCGCCGTCGAAGTACCGCTGGACCACCTTGACCGCGGCCACGTCCGGACGAATGAACAGCACATGCTCGACCTCGTAGGTCGCGGTGCCGTCCCGCATCGCACCCGGCAGCACCTGGGCGGTGAACTCACCGATGGCCGCGCGGCCGAACAGGCGCTTGCCACCTCCGGTCGTCCAGATGGCGTCCTCGCGGAACAGACCGACGAATTCGTCGACGAGCTCGTTCTGCTGGGAATGTTGAATGATGGCGACGACCTCGCGGATGGCGTCCAGGTCGATATCGGTACTCATGCCACCGAGCCTGCTACCTCGACCTAGCTCGAGGTCAATCCGAGTGACTCGCTTCACTGGCGATGATCTTGACGAATCATGCGACGCATTGAGACCGCTAACTATGACAGCCATCACAATCAGCCCGCATAGTCCAGGGAATTTCCCTAGATTTCGCGGGAAATATGGCCGCGCGGTCGGAAGGGCCGCCCTGACGTGGCACAATAGGCCCCATGCGCGGATCTGGAGTACGACTTGTGGCACGTCGCCACGTCGACTACAAGCGCGTCTGTAGCGCCTGCTGTCTGCCCGGCTCTCTCCGGTAGCTCAGCGGCGCGCATTCCCGGGTTTGCCCGGTGATTCCCGATTTCGACGGACATCGGCCCGCTGACACCGCAGGCGTGAGTCAGCCCCTCACGCCTTCAGCACGGATGTACCCTCACCCAGCAGGAGCGACCCCCATGACGTCGAGCACCGACGCCGGTCCCACGGATCAGCCCCAGCCGGAATCCCGGCCTGGGCAGCACGCGCGCCCGGTCCGCCCGGCCTCCGAACGACGGGTCCGCCCGGACCGTCCCCGGACCGAGGTAGCGGCGGGTCCGCGGGTCCGCACCGGTAAGCCGGTGCGCCGCAAGGCCGAGGGCCAGTGGGCGCTCGGCTACCGCGAGCCGCTGAACCCGAACGAGCAGTCCAAGAAGGACGACAACCCGCTCAATGTCCGGGCCCGGATCGAGAACATCTATTCCAAGCAGGGCTTCGACAGCATCGACAAGGGCGATCTGCGCGGCCGGTTCCGCTGGTGGGGTCTCTACACCCAGCGCGAACAGGGCTACGACGGCACCTGGACCGGTGACGAGAACATCGACATTCTCGAGGCCAGGTACTTCATGATGCGCATCCGCTGCGATGCGGGCGCATTGAACGTCGCGCAGCTGAAGACCCTCGGCCAGATCTCCACCGAGTTCGCCCGCGACACAGCCGACCTGTCCGACCGCGAGAACGTCCAGTACCACTGGATCGAGGTCGAGAATGTCCCCGAGATCTGGAAGCGGATCGAAGGCGTCGGCCTGAAGACCACCGAGGCGTGCGGCGACTGCCCGCGCGTGGTGCTCGGCTCGCCGCTGGCCGGTGAATCGCTGACCGAGATCATCGACCCGACGCCCGCGATCGACGAGATCGTGCGCCGCTACATCGGCAAGAAGGAATACTCCAACCTGCCGCGCAAGTTCAAGACCGCGATCTCGGGCCAGCAGGATGTGGTGCACGAGATCAACGACGTCGCGTTCGTCGGGGTGAATCACCCGGAACACGGCCCGGGTCTGGATCTGTGGGTCGGCGGCGGTCTGTCGACGAATCCGATGCTGGCCCAGCGCGTCGGTGTGTGGGTGCCGCTGGACGAGGTTCCCGATGTGTGGGAGGCCGTCGTCTCGCTGTTCCGCGACTACGGCTACCGCCGCCTGCGTACCAAGGCCCGGCTGAAGTTCCTCATCAAGGACTGGGGCATCGAGAAGTTCCGTCAGGTGCTCGAGGACGAGTACCTGAAGCGCAAGCTGATCGACGGCCCCGCGCCGGAGCAGCCGAAGAAGCCGATCGATCACGTCGGCGTGCAGAAGCTGCGCAACGGGCTCAATGCGGTCGGCTTCTCCCCCATCGCGGGCCGGGTTTCGGGCACCGTCCTGACCAAGGTCGCCGAGGCGGCGGAGAAGTACGGCTCGGACCGGATCAGGTTCACCCCGTACCAGAAACTTATCGTGCTCGATATCGCCGACGACAAGGTCGACGCGCTGATCGACGAGCTGGAACCCCTTGGCCTGCAGGCACGTCCGTCGCTGTGGCGCCGGAACCTGATGGCCTGCTCCGGGATCGAATTCTGCAAGCTCTCTTTCGCCGAGACCCGCAAGCGGTCCCAGGCGCTGGTGCCGGAGTTGGAGGAGCGACTCGCGGATCTCAATGCGCAGCTGGACGTTCCGGTGACCATCAATATCAACGGCTGCCCGAACTCCTGCGCGCGTGCGCAGGTCGCCGATATCGGTTTCAAAGGTCAGCTGATCGATGACGGCGCCGGGAATCATGTCGAGGGTTTCCAGGTTCATCTCGGTGGCAGCCTCGGCTTCGACAGCGCCTTCGGTCGCAAACTGCGTCAGCACAAGGTGACCACCAACGAGCTCGGTGACTACATCGAACGGGTGGTGCGCAACTTCATCAAGCACCGCGAGGACGGCGAACGGTTCGCTCAGTGGGCGGTTCGTGCCGACGAGGCCGACCTTCGGTAAATGGGAGAACTAGCGTGACAACGGATCAAGTAACGGCGGACCTTCCCGCGAAGCTGTCGGAAGACGAATTGCGGGCGATCGCCGAAAAAGGCGCGGCCGAACTCGGTGCCGACGCCACGGCACTGGATTTGCTGCGATGGACCGAGGACGTCTTCGGCACCGGCTACATCGTCGCCTCGAATATGCAGGACGGCGTGCTGGTTCACCTTGCCGCCCAAGTGCATTCGGGCGTGGACGTGCTCTTCCTGGATACCGGATACCACTTCGCCGAGACCATCGGCACCCGGGATGCGGTGGAGGCCGTATACGGCGTCAATGTGATCAATGTGCGGCCGGAAAGCACTGTGGCCGAACAGGATCAGCTGCTCGGCAAGGACTTGTTCACGCGTGATGCCGGTGAATGCTGCCGGTTGCGCAAGGTTGTGCCGCTGAAGCGCTCGCTCGGCGGTTACAACGCCTGGGTCACCGGCATCCGCCGGGTGGAGGCCCCGACCCGGGCCAACTCCCCGCTCATCTCGTTCGACGAGGCGTTCGGACTGGTGAAGATCAACCCGATCGCCGCCTGGTCCGACGACGAGATGCAGGCCTATATCGAACAGCACGGCATCCTCGTCAATCCCCTGGTGGAGGAGGGATATCCGTCCATCGGCTGCGCTCCGTGCACACGGAAGCCGGAGCCGGGCTCCGATCCGCGAAGCGGCCGCTGGGCCGGCCTCGCCAAGACCGAATGCGGGTTGCATCAGTCATGACCGAAACCATCAGCGCACGTTCCTTGGGCATCACCGACTTCGACACCCTCGCGGCGTTGGAGTCGGAGTCGATCCATATTTTCCGTGAGGTGGCAGGCGAATTCGAGCGGCCGGTGATCCTGTTCTCCGGCGGTAAGGATTCCACGGTGCTGCTGCACCTCGCGCTCAAGGCCTTCTGGCCCGCGCCGCTGCCGTTCGCGCTGCTGCACATCGACACCGGGCACAACCTGCCCGAGGTGCTCGAATTCCGCGACAAGGTGGTCGAAAAGTACGGCCTGCGACTGCATGTCGCGAAGGTCGAGGACTATCTGGCCGATGGCAGGCTCACCGAGCGCCCGGACGGCATCCGCAATCCCCTACAGACGGTTCCACTGCTGGACGCCATCACCGAGCACCGCTTCGACGCGGTCTTCGGCGGTGGCCGTCGCGATGAAGAGCGTTCGCGCGCCAAGGAACGAATCTTCTCGCTGCGCAATGCCTTCGGGCAGTGGGATCCGAAGCGGCAGCGGCCCGAGCTGTGGAATCTGTACAACGGCAAGCATGCTCCCGGCGAGCACGTCCGGGTGTTCCCGCTGAGCAACTGGACCGAACTCGATATCTGGCGCTACATCGCACGTGAGGATGTCGATCTGGCGAGCATCTACTACTCGCACGAGCGTCCGGTGTACCAGCGCGACGGCATGTGGATGACCCCCGGCGTCTGGGGCGGCCCACGCGATGGTGAGGTGCTCGAGACCCGTTCGGTGCGCTACCGCACCGTCGGCGACGGATCCTCCACCGGCGCAATTCTTTCCGACGCGGCCGATAACGAGGCGATTCTCGCCGAGGTCGCCGCGTCCCGTTTGACCGAGCGCGGCGCTACCCGCGGCGACGACCGAGTGTCCGAGGCCGCGATGGAAGACCGCAAGCGAGAGGGATATTTCTGATATGTCCGACCTACTGAGGCTGGCCACCGCCGGTTCTGTCGACGACGGTAAGTCCACCCTGGTCGGACGCCTGCTCTACGATACGAAATCCGTACTGGCCGACCAGATCGACGCCGTCACCCGCGCGTCGGTGGACAAAGGTCTTGCCACACCGGATCTTTCGCTGCTCGTGGACGGGCTGCGCGCGGAACGCGAGCAGGGCATCACCATCGATGTCGCCTACCGCTACTTCGCAACGCCCAAGCGTTCTTTCGTGCTCGCGGATACGCCCGGGCATGTGCAGTACACCCGCAACACCGTCTCCGGCGCGTCCACCGCGCAGCTGGTGATCCTGCTCGTCGACGCGCGCAAGGGCGTCATCGAGCAGACCCGTCGGCATGCCGCGGTACTCGCGCTGCTCGGCGTGCCGAAGCTGGTGCTCGCGGTGAACAAGATCGACCTGGTCGATGACCCGGCGACCGTATTCGCCGCGATCTCGGCCGAATTCAACACCCTCACCAGCACGCTCGGCTGGGCTGCCGACGATGTACTGGAGATTCCGGTCTCTGCACTGCACGGTGACAATATCGCCTCGCGCTCGGCGAACACTCCGTACTACGACGGGCCTTCGCTGATCGAGCACCTCGAATCGGTGCCGGTGGACGCCGACAGCTCGGGCGAGCATGCGCTCGGCCTGCGCTTCCCGGTGCAGTACGTGATCCGGCCGCGCACCGCCGAATACCCGGACTACCGCGGCTACGCGGGCCAGATCGCGGCGGGCTCGGTCTCGCCCGGCGACGAAATCGTCGTACTGCCCTCGGGAATTCGCTCCACCGTCGAGCGGGTCGATACCCCCGATGGTGAGCTCGCGGTCGCACAGGTCGGCCGCAGCGTCACGCTGATCCTGGCCGACGATGTGGACATCTCGCGCGGTGACATCATCGCCTCCCCCGCCGATGCGCCGGAGCCGATCGACACCTTCGACGCGACCGTCTGCTGGCTCGGCGATAAGCCGCTGCGCCCCGGCGCGCGCCTGCTGCTCAAGCACGGCACCCGCACCACGCAGGCGATCGTCGGCGCGCTCGTCGAGCGGTTCGACGAGCAGAACCTGACCGCGGAAGCGAGCCCGGAGTCGTTGGCGCTCAACGATATCGGCCGCATCTCGGTGCGCGTCGCCGAGCCGATCGCGGCCGACGACTACCGCGTCAACCGGCACACCGGCAGCTTCCTGCTCATCGATCCGGCGGGCGGCAATACCCTCGCCGCCGGTCTGGTCGGTGACGTGCTGTCCGCGGTCGAGGTCGGGGTCTGAGGTGAATTCGCCCGCAGGTATCGGCTCGGTGGCGCGGCTACCGGGCGGGTCCATGTGGGCGGAACTGGAGCGCTTATCGGACCACGGACAGGGACCGAGTAGACCGATATTCGGGCCTGTCCGGGTGACGGCTGCCACGCCGATCGGCGAATACGCGGAGCCCAGGCCGGCGCTCATCGCGGTGGCACACGGCAGTCGGGATCCGCGCTCGGCCGCGACGATGTCGGCGGTCGTGGCCGATATTGCCGCCGCCCGGCCGGATATCGATGTGCGGCTCGCGTTCCTCGATCTGAATGCGCCGTCGGTCGAGCAGGTCGTGAATGCCATTGCCGCGCAAGGGCACACGCATGCGGTCGTGGCACCGTTGCTGTTGGGCAGCGCTTACCATGCGCGAGTCGATCTACCCGGACTGCTTGCTGCCGCCCGCACCGCCCACCCCCAACTCGCGCTGACCCAAGCCGACGTTCTCGGGCCGGACCCGCGACTCGTCACTACCCTCCGCGACCGCACCCTGGCCGCGCTGGGACCGGCGACCTGGCCGCGGCATGGTGAACCAGTAGGGGTCGTCGTGGCCGCAGTTGGGGCGGCATCCGCGACGGCAAATGCGCGGACCAGCGAGGTGGCCAGACAGCTCGCGGCGATGACCGGCTGGCTTACCGAGGTCTGCTTCGCCACCACCGAACCTTCTGTCACCCAGGCAATTTCGCGTTTGCGCGCCCGAGGTGCCGAGCGGGCGCTCGTGGCGCCGTGGTTCCTCGCGCCGGGGCTGTTGACCGACCGCCTGGTGGCCGCCGCGCCCGAGGTGGTGCATGCGCAGGTCATCGGGCCGGATACGGCATTGACCGAAATAGTTTGGGACCGCTACGACACCGCGCTCACCGGCGCATTGAGCCTCTCTGCCTGATCTTCGGCCGAACGACCTCCGAACAGTTCCGTGCATGAGGCGAATGCCCCTGCGCCTCAGACTGACCCCCTACTCCGATTAGCGAATCGGCGCACCGCTCCATCAAGGGCGATTGCGTTCCAGGCAAGCGTGAGTCGGTTGACGTTCACACCGTCCCGAGCATCAAATTGGTTGTACCGAAAGATAATTCAGTTGACGTAGAGGACGATAGCCGTCGCGTTGTCGTTTCCGCCCGCCCGATCGGCGGCAGCCAAAAGCCTGACGACAACGGACTGCGGATTGACGCCACGGCTCAACCAGTTCCGGAGGTCGTCGTAGCCGACCTGCTCGGATACACCGTCGGTGCACAGCAGGTACCTATCGCCGGGTTGCATCGTCACGCTCAGCACATCCGGTTCCGGCGAGTCACTGTGTCCGATGTAGCGGGTCAGCTGATACCGCGCCGACGCGGCCTGCGGTGAATCGAACGGATACCAGCCGTGCACAGCGCCGAGCCACGCCATCGTGTGGTCGGTTGTCAGTAGTTCGAGCAGCCCGGCGCGCAGCCGATACACCCGGGAGTCACCGATCTGCACGAGCCAGCAGCCCTGCGGCGCGGCGACCATGGCGGTCAGTGTGCATCCGGCCAAAGTCCGCAATTCCTGACCGATCCGACTCACCCGAGCATGCGCCGCCGCCACTGCGGCACGCAGCGTGTCCGGCCCGAGTTCGACCGCATCCGCGACGTGTTCGACGAAGATATCTACCGCAGTCCTCCCCGCCGCCGCGCTGCCCGGCCCATCTCCCATGCCATCGGCCACCAGCGCTAGCAACGGCTGCTCACGGAGATAGGTGACATCGAAATTCGCCGTATAGCGTCTGCCGATATCGCTGCCCACCGCAACGTCGATCACGGGACTGCACACCCGCGAATTCTGGCACACCGCGCCATCGCAGGGCGGCCTCAGCCTCGACGGACGGGCTGGAACACGCTCGCCGAATACGGTCGGCACTCACCGCGGAGTGATCGAGTCCAGATCGGCCGGGGTCGCGGATCCCGAAGCGATACGCCGGTCGATGGCAGCCAGTGCGAACTCCCCCCAGCGAATGTTCTCCTGCTCGAAGGAGATTCCGCGCAGCAAGGTCAGGTAGGGACCGATGCGCTCGGCCTCGGCCAGATACGCCTGTTCGCTGCGCCCATCGAGCAGCCGGGCGCGCAAGCGTTCGTAGCGAGCCAGTTTCGCCTTGGACCAGTCCAGCTTCTCGGCCACCGCGGCGCGTACGGTCGGCGCATCGTCGGCGTCCATGCCCTGTACCTTGACCATCAATTCGTCGCGGACGGCGGTAGGTTTGGCGGGCTCGGCGATGAATGCGCGCAGCGCAGCCCGACCGGCCGCCGTGATGGCGTGCAGGCGCTTATTCGGACGACGCTCCTGCTGCACGACCCGGGTCTCGATCAAGCCTTCGGCGGCCATCCGCTCGAGTTCCTTGTAGAGCTGCTGGGGAGTGGCCATCCAGAAGTTCGCCACCGAGGCGTCGAAGCCTTTGGCAAGGTCATAGCCGGACGTCTCCCCTTCCAGCAGAGCGGCCAGCACCGCGTCACGTAACGCCATCCGCTCAGGCTACCACCCTCGATTATTATTCAAATTCTTGTCTAATCAACTATAGACACCAGAGCATATACACGGATACCGTTCGGAGTTGATAGACAAATAATTGACTATGAAAGGTGGAGCGATGCATCCCTTCCGTGCAGCCGTGGAGGCCCGCGACGAGGCCGCAATCGAGGCGTTGCTGGCCGACGACGTGGTGTTCACCAGTCCGGTCGCGTTCAAGCCGTATCCGGGCAAGGCGATCACCGCGGCCATCCTGCGTGGGGTGATCCGCGTATTCGAGGACTTCCGCTATGTACGCGAGATCGCCGACGCGAATGGCCGCGACCACGCCTTCGTCTTCGAGGCCACCGTCGACGGCAAGCAGCTCACCGGCTGCGACTTCCTGCATTTCGACGAGCACGGCAAGATCGACGACTTCATGGTGATGGTGCGTCCGCTCTCGGCCGCGCAGGCGTTGGCCGCACGCATGGGTGAGCAGTTCGAGCAGATCAAGGCCGAGGCCACCGAGCAGTTGCAGCGTGAGGCGGCGCAGGCGTGACCGATTACGACGCCATCGTCATCGGCGCTGGCAATGCCGGGCTGACGGCCGCGGCCACCTTGCAGCGCGCGGGTGCGCGAACTCTGCTGCTGGAGCGGCACAACGTTCCCGGCGGCTGCGGAACTTCGTTCCGCCGTGGACGTTTCGAATTCGAGGTTGCGCTGCACCAACTTTCGGGTGTCGGTGCCGACGGGCAGCCGATGTCGTTGCGGGAGGGCCTGTTCCAGCAGCTGGGTATCGCCGACAAGCTTGAATTCGTACAGGAGCATGACCTGTACCGTGCGGTGATTCCCGGGCAGCTCGATCTCACGCTGCCCGCGGACTGGGATGCCGCAATCGACGCTATCGAAGCCGAGTTCCCCGGCAACCGCGACCGGACGGCGAAGTTCTTCGAATTGCTGAAGCAGGTGACGTTCTGGCAGATCGCCGCCATGCGCGGGATGCCGGTCGAGCAGATCGACCCGGTGCTGTTCGAATACGGGCTGCGGCCGCTGAAGGCGGTGCTCGACGAGTTCTTCGACGACGACCGGATCAAGGTCGCGCTCGGTATGTACTGGACCTATCTCGGGCAGCCGCCGTCGAAGCTGCGGTTCCAGGATCTGGCGCTTACCTTGTTCGCCTACTTCGAATTCAAGCCATGGCATCTGCGCGGCGGCTCACAAGCCATGTCCACCGCCATCCTCGACGCCTTCCTGCAGGCGGGCGGTGCGGTGCGGTTCAACACCGCGGTCGAGGCCATTCTCACCGATGCGGACCAGGTATTTGGCGTCCGGCTCGATGACGGCACCGAGGTCACCGCTCCCGACGTAGTGTCCAACGCCTCGCTGCCGACCACCTACGGAATGCTCGAAGGCATCGATCTGCCCGCTGCGGTACGAGATGATCTGGCTACCAGGCGAATCGGCGTATCCGGTTTCGTGCTGCACATGGGCCTGGACGCCACCCCGGCCGAACTCGGGTTCACCACCAGCACAACCTTCGTCAATATGGACACCGACGACGACCGCACCCACAACGCGTGGCGATCCTTCCAGCCCGCGCGCGGAATCTGCGTCAGCTCTTACGATGTCGCACCGATCGGGTTCGCGCCCACCGGCGCCACCCATGTCAGCCTCATGACCCTGCAATACGGCGAAATCTGGCGCAATGTGGCTCCGTCGGAATACGCACGCACCAAGTTCGCCTATGCCCAAACGCTGCTCGACCTGTGCGAGACCATCACCCCCGACATCCGCGACGCCATCGAAGAGGTCGATGTCGCAACACCGTTGACCATGATGCGCTACCTCGGCCACCCCGGCGGCACGATCTACGGCTACGACCAGGACGCCACCGAGAACTGGCTGTTCCGCAACAGCGAACGCGAAACCCACATACCCGGACTGCATCTGGCCGGTTCGTGGGCAGGCATCGGCGGATTCCAACCCACCCTCGAAGCCGGCGCACGCGTCGCGCGTCGCCTGCTGCGCGCCAAGGCCGCCTGAACGGAGCACATCATGAAACATCCCCTCGCAGAACGGTTCGACGGCGCGGCACAGATCCTCGTCGAAATCGAGTCCCGCATCCCCGACACCCGCGACCACCCCGCCGAGACCCGCGCCACCATCGACGCCTACCACCCCCAGCGGCTGCGGCTGATCGTCGCCGAGATCATCGGCGAGACCGCGACCACCAAAACCTTCCGGCTAGCGGGTGTCGATCAGCTCGAGCTGCCGCCGTTCCTGGCGGGACAGTACGTCAATGTCTTCGTCGACGGCACCAGCCGCCCGTACGCCATCTCCTCGAGCCCGGCCACGCTCGACCACTACGACCTGACCGTGCGGCGCGTCCCCGGCGGACGCATCAGCAATCTGCTCATCGAAACGGTGCAGGTCGGGCGAGTACTCACCACGACCGGGCCGATGGGCACCTTCCACCACAACCCGCTCTTCCACGGCGACGACCTGGTATTCCTCGCGGGCGGTTCCGGTGTCGCCCCGGCGATGAGCATGATCCGCGAGATCGTCGACCGCGATCTGGACCGCACATTCCACCTCGTCTACGGCTCCCGCTCCGCCGACGACATCATCTTCCGCGCCGAACTCGACGCACTCGCCACCCGATATCCCGGTGTCGTCGTCGACCACGTCATCACCGAACCCGACACCGACTGGACCGGGCCAACCGGATTCCTCACCGCCGACACCATCCGCGCCCTGACCGGCGAACTCGACGGCCGCATGGTCTACGTCTGCGGCCCGCAGGCGCTCTACCCGTACGCGCTCGGACAACTCCGCGCACTCGGCCAGCCGCGCAAGCGAATCCGCTTCGAAGCAAATGGCGCACCGAGCGACCCGGCTGCCCAACCCCATTGGCCCGCCGACGTGGATCCTGCCGAGAAGGTGACCGTCACCGTCGGCGGCATCAGCTTCCGTACGCCGCGCAACCGCCCACTGCTGGATGCGTTGGAGGACAACGATATTCGGCCCGAGGCAGCATGCCGATCCGGTGAGTGCAGCCTGTGCCGGGTCCGGATCGTCAAAGGCGAGGTGCATAACGCCGAGGAAGCGAAGTTGCGGCTGTCCGACGAGCAGTTCGGCTATACCCACTCCTGCGTGGCCTACCCGATCAGCGATGTGGAGATCGATCTGTGAATGCCGGTGTCAGCCACAGTCCAGAATCCCGTTCACGATGGTGTGCGCGGTGGTGACACCGCGATCATCACCCATCTGCTGGGCGGTATTGGCCGCGCTGATCACCGCATCGAGTTCGAAAGCCATGGCATCGGCGTCGCGGCCGGTGAGATCGCCCTGTTCCTGCGCGTGCCGAATCTGCTTGGCCAAGAAGTCGAGCCATTCGCTGTGATCCTCGGCGATCGCATCGCGGACCGGGCCGGGTTTGCTGTCGAATTCGGCAATGGTGGCCACGCGGAAGCAGCCGCCTGGAAATGTCGAGTCGATGATGTGGTCGAACCAGCGATCCATGATGGTGCGCAGGCGCGGTAGGCCGCGCGGTTCGCTGAGACTCGGCGCGATCACCCGTTCGATGAAGGCTTCGCGAGCCGCCTTCACCGCAGCGACCTGCAGTGCTTCCTTGGTGCCGAACAAAGTGGCTATGCCGCTTTTGCTGATGCCGAGATCGGTCGCGAGACGGCCGATGCTCAAGCCTGTCAATCCTTCGATCGAGGCCACGTCGGCGGCATGTCTGGCGATCGAGGCCCGGGAGCGGGCGCCTTTGGCGAGGCGCTGATCGGTGCCCTGCGCGGTGGTTGTCGACTCGGCCATGAGGCCATTCTTCCACTTCCGGCTTGCAAATACGAACGTACGGTCGTACGTTTATTGCACGAACGGTCGTACGTTTAGATTTCGCCTCACCGAAGGATCTCCCTCATGACCGAAGTGTCCGAGCGGACCGACAGTCCGCCGACCTCGAAGGCCGCCGTGCGCACGCTCGTGATCGCCTGTGGTGCAGCGTTCATCGCCTTCCTGGACCTGTCCGTCGTCAATATCGCGTTTCCCTCGATCGCCCGCGACTTTCCCGGTACCGCGACAACCACGCTGACCTGGGTGGTAAGCGGTTATGCCATCGCCTTCGCGGCACTGCTCACCCCGGCGGGCCGCGTCGCCGACGCCCTCGGACGGCGCAGGCTGTTCCTGATCGCACTGGTCGGTTTCGCCGTGACATCCCTGCTGTGCGGACTCGCGCCCACCGCGGGTTGGCTCATTGCCGGACGCCTGCTGCAAGGTGCGGCGGCGGCGCTGATGGTGCCGTCCGCACTCGGACTCGTCCTCACCGTCACGCCGCGCGAGAAGATCGGTGCGGCCATCGGAGCCTGGTCTGCCGCAGGCGGTTTCGCCGCCGTGGTCGGTCCGGCGATCGGCGGCGCGCTGGTCGAGGCCTTCGGCTGGCGAGCGGTATTCGTCATCAATATCCCGGTGGCAATCGCGCTGATCGCGCCCGGGCTGCGCATTCCCGTACCCGATATCCGTCAACCCGGCAGTGCGCTGCCAGACCCTATCGGGACCATCGCCATTGCCCTTGGACTCGGCGGCGTGGTCGCCGGGGTGACCGAGGGGCAGCGGTGGGGCTGGACCGCACCCGGCACACTCGCTGTACTCGGCGTCGGCGCACTACTGATCGTGGCCGCGCTGATTCGCTCTGTGCGCCACCACAACCCGGCCATCGCGGTCGAATTGTGGCAGAGCAGGCCGTATGCGCTGGCCAATGCCGCCTCGTTCGTCTTCGGTGCGACCATGTTCGCCTGGCTGCTCGCCGGACCGCTGTTCCTGGATGCGGTCTGGCAGTATTCGGTGCTCGGCTCGGCCGCGGCATTGACGGTGGGCGCGGTGTCCTCGATGGTGACCGCGACGATTGCCGGTCGCGTCACGGCGGCGAGCGCCCGGCGTTGGCTCGGTGTTCTCGGGGCGCTGATGTACACCGGCACCAATGTGTGGATGAGCACCGATGCATTCGGGCCGACACCGGCTTTGTGGTCCGCGTGGATACCGGCCGGGCTGTTCGGCGGTGGTGGCGTCGGGATCGTTGTGACGGTGCTCGGCACCGCCGCCGCGAGTTCGCTTCCACCGCAACGCTTCGCGGCCGGAATCGGCATGAATCTGACCGCCAGGCAGGTGGGCGGTGCGCTCGGTGTCGCGGTGCTGGCTGCGGTCTTCGCCGCCAATGCCGAGGATGCGCTGGCCGCCTTCCACACGCTGTTCGCCGTTTGCGCAGGCATCGGTATCGCGTCCGCATTGGTTATCGCGATTCCGGCGCGCATCCCTGTTGCCGTTCCCACCCAGAGCTAGGAGTTGCCTTGACGAACAACGATATTCGTACCGAAGCCAACGATCCGCTGCTGTTGTCGAACACCGCCGCACTCGAACTACTCGCCGACGCGCCCTGGCAGCGCTATGCGGTACTCGGGGATTCGATCGCCCATGGCGTCGGCGATCCGAGTCCCGGGTACGACACGGCCGGATGGGCAGATCGCGTCGCCGCGGCTTTGACGGCGGCGAATCCCGCTCTGGCATATCTGAATACCGGCCGGATCGGGGCGACGTCCGCGCAGGTACGCGCAGATCAGCTGCCGCAGGTGCTCGAATTCGCGCCGGACCTGGTGCATATCAGCTGCGGTGGAAACGATTTGTTCACTCCCGGTGGCAATCTCGACGAGTTGCGCGCGAACCTCGACGCACTCTTCGGTGCCTTGGCCCGCAGCGGGGCGCAAGTGAGCACCTTCACCCTCGCCGATGTGTGGGAGACGGAACGGATGGCGCCGATGCGCCCGATGCGGGAACGGATGTCGATGCTCAACGACATCATCCGCGAGCTTGCCGCACGTTACGACGCCGTGCTGGTGGAGTTCTGGGACCATCCGCTGCGGCTGCGTCCGGATCTGATGAGCGCCGATCTCATCCACTTCACGATGAGCGGGCACGCGGTGGTGGCCACCGAAATGATGCGCGCGCTGCACGGACTGCTGCCCGAACCCGCGCATTGATCGAAACCAGGCACCGGGCCGCGTCGGAGCTTGTCGCTCGGCCGCGGCCCGGTGTTCTTCTCCTCGGATGCCTGATCGGCGTTCGCAAACGCCGAATCTCCTAGTGGATGTGGATCAGGGCAGAACCTGCGGCACTGCGTATCGATGTGCAAGATTCGGTTTGCCGTGCGATCACTCACCATATCGATCGACGAGTTCGGCCCCGAGTACCGCCAACTCCGCCTGCACCGATTGCGGTGTCAGCACCTCGATTTCGGCACCCCAGCCCGCCAATTGTTGGGCGATCATGCGCGGGGTCGGTGCGGTGATGCGGACCTGAACGCGACCGTCGGCAACCGGACCGTCCACCTCACAATGTCGCCCCTGCTGCTTGCGCAGGACCGGAAGTAGCTGCGGTGCAATGAGCGCGGTGGCGGATGTGGCGGCACGACGTTGTTCAACGTCGCCGACCACCTCCGCCCAGGCGGTAGAAAGATCGAAATCCGCGGGGCGGTGGGCGATTTCGTTGGTGATCGTGGCATCGACGATGCGATCGACGCGGAAGGTGCGCCTGCCACGGTCGGTGCCTGCGATGAGATACCAGATGGCGTCCTTGTCGACCAGGCCCCACGGGTCGACGACGCGCCGGGTGCGCTCCCCCGCCCGCTCATATGTCAGCTGCACCTTGCGGCGTTGAACTACCGCGCGCTGCAACAATTCCACGAGCTGCGGCCGGGTCTGATCGTGCTCACCCCAGCGCGCGGGATCGATCACCACCGCATCGGCCGCTGCCTCCGCATCGGTGCGAAAGGTCTGCGGTAGGGCGCGCACCAGCTTGCGCAGCGCCGATTTCAGCTCGGGCACCGCGCTCGCGGACGGTCCCGCCAGCAGGAACAGCGCGCGAGCCTCCGGTTCGGTGAGGCCACTGAGATCCGTGCGCGCGCCGCCGACCAGCGACCAGCCGCCGCCCCGACCCGGCTGCGGATAGACCGGAACTCCTGCGGCCGAGAGCGCCTCCAGGTCACGGCGCGCGGTGGCGACCGATACCTCTAGTTCGGCGGCGATCTCGGCAGCCGTCACCCGGCCGCGGGTCTGCATCAGCAACAGGGTCGCCACCAATCGGTCTGCTCGCATGAGCACAATTCTGCCGAAAAAAGTGCTCATTCGGTGAGCACTTTAGGCGGAATCATGGATCGCACAAGCAAGGAAGACACCGATCAGAGGAGACCAAGATGTTGCGTGGAATGGCCACCGTTTCGTTCTATGCCGACGACCTCGACGCCGCGAAGGACTGGTACACCGAGGTGCTCGGCCTCGAGCCGTACTACGCGGTGCCCGGCGGATACTACGAATTCCGCATCGGCGACTACCAGCACGAACTGGGGATCATCAATCGCAAATTCGCCCCGGCAGGCGCACAGAACGCCCCCGGCGGAGCCATCCTGCACTGGCATGTCGACGATGTGCAGGCGAGTTTCGACCGACTTGTGGCCCTCGGAGCCGAGGAGTACGAGCCGATCACGCCGCGCGGCAACGGAGATTTCATCACCGCCTCGGTAGTAGACCCCTTCGGCAACGTCCTCGGCATCATGCAGAACCCTCACTACCTGGAGATCCTCGACCACGCGTAAGCGGCCGCCCAGGGTTGCCCCGGGAATGCAATGGTGGCGAAGCGTTCCCGGGGGTTTGCCCACTCATTCACGACGCCACCCAAGGCATGCTTGTCCCGAGCACGCTTGGCGGTAGGGCGCTCTCGGGGCTCCCCGCCCTGCCACGACGCCACCCGGCTGCCTTGCCCCGAGAATGCGTGGTGGCGGGGCGCTCTCGGCCCGGGCTCGCAGGGTCCGCCCGCCCTTCGCGACGCCACCCGAAGCATGCCCTGCCCCGAGGATGCATTGGTGGCGGGTCAATGTTTGCCGCCTCCAACGCATGGTGATCATCGGTCCAGGTCAGTGGCCGAACCAGCGCTCCAGGATTTTGGCGACGCCGTCTTCGGCGACATCGTCGGCGACTTCGTCCGCCCAGTTGCGGACCTCGTTCGGTGCATTCGCCATCGCTACGGAATGTCCTGCCCAGTGCAGCATTTCGCGGTCGTTGTAGCCGTCGCCGATGGCGAGGGTGGCGGCGCGGGGGATGCAGAGTGCGGTGCGTAGTCGCTCCAATGCCCACCCCTTGGAGACGCCGCGGCGCGAAACGGTAAGCCACGGGCCGAATTCGCCGTGCACCCAGCTCGCACCTGGTACGCGCAGTTGGGTGAGCAGGCGCAGCATCTCTTCCAGGGAACCGTCGGGCCACCAACCGTTCAGTCGCGGAGTCGGCTCGCTGCTCAACGCGCCGTCATCGACGAGAACGTATTCGCCGATAGAGAATTCGCCCGGACTGACCCCGGTGGCCCAGGTGCCGATGCCGACCTTCTCCACCGCGAAGATCATCTCCGGAAACAGTGCGCGCAAGGCGGCAACCGCGGGCCCCGGATCGAAGGTCTGCACCGCCACCGGCTGCCCCTTCGCCACATCGACATGCACCGCACCGTTGGAACACAACGCATGTCCATCGACCAGCCCGAGCTCCTGCAGCACAGGCCGCGTCGTCATCAACGTTCGCCCGGTCGTCACAACCACATGCGCCCCCGCCGCCACCGCCGCCCGCACAGCATCGATCACCCGTTCACTGACCGGCGATCCCGTCCGCAGCAACGTTCCATCGACATCCAGCGCAACAAGCTGAGGTCCCCCGTGTACCACCAACCCATTGTGCATCGCTATGGCACTCGGCGTCATCGAAATTCGACCGGTCCGAATGTGCCCCACCCCTTGCCGACAGCCCGGCACGTCAGTAGCCGTACTCCCGCACGGAAACCGCACCCCGCACGAGCACTACAAGAGTGCGAATCCCGACAAACGATTCGATCTGTGCGATCGCGCGGCAGCCCACAACGCAGCCAACAGCCGTGTAGACCAGCGAGTTTCACGCAACCGACGAAGCTGCGGCAGTGACCATTCACACGCAGTGCCCCACCGCTCGACTACGGACTCCAACACCTGTGCCAGGCCCGACCCACTGGAACCATCCATACTGATTCACCAAAGGATCTCGGCACGAAGTGCCACCAGCTCTCCGTTCTGCCGTCGTGCGTAATCAGCCAGCTCTATGCGGGCGCTCGCCCGCGCCTCGGTCGAACGGTCAGGACCTCAGTCGTGGCGCGCACCCAAACAGGCGCGCACTAGGGATCCGCCAAGGAGTTACTACCGAACGATCGACTACGGGCACCCCGCCCAGGAACGGCCAACACCCATTCCACCGACAGCCGGTTCCATGCTCGGCCTCGGCCACCCGCCCGCTGAAACGATCACGACACGCATCACGCTGCCCACAAAGCGACACACCGCTGATACGCCCGAAAGTTCCTACCGGACAATCACCTCCGGGCACCCCACCCACGACCGGCCAACACCCATTCCACCGACAGCCGGTTCCATGCTCGGCCTCGGCCACCCGCCCGCTGAAACGATCACGACACGCATCACGCTGCCCACAAAGCGACACACCGCTGATACGCCCGAAAGTTCCTACCGGACAATCACCTCCGGGCACCCCACCCACGACCGGCCAACACCCGGCGAACGGCTTGACACGAGACACGGCTCGGGCCGACGACTATGCCCGCCATGCCTAACCGAGACATACGATCTGGACGATCCCCGCGAGCGCGGCGGACATCGATTGCGGATGAAGCCCTGCACCCTGTGCCGAGGTTCAAAGGCTCGCTTCGAATGCGGCAAACTCTGCCCTACCTGCACCGACAGCCGGTTCCATGCTCGGCCTCGGCCACCCGCTCACTGAAACGATCACGACTCGAGTCACGCTGCCCACAGAGCGACACACTACTGAGCCACCCGAAACTTCCTCCGGACAACCACTTCCGGGCTACACGCGCCCACGGTTGGC
Source organism: Nocardia vinacea (assembly GCF_035920345.1). Taxonomy (NCBI): domain Bacteria; kingdom Bacillati; phylum Actinomycetota; class Actinomycetes; order Mycobacteriales; family Nocardiaceae; genus Nocardia; species Nocardia vinacea. The sequence continues at coordinate 9,167,703 of NZ_CP109149.1, read as the reverse complement.
TTGCGCCCGTTCCACCGACCGGTGCAATCGAAAGGTCCCAGGTCGGCCTCGGCCCGCACTCAATGGGCGATGGCGATTCGGCTGCGTACCTCCGTGGGGCGAGGCACTGCGGGGACCCTCCCGAGGAGTACTACCGCGAACTATCTGCGGGCACCGCCACCGCCACCCGAACCGTGTGAGAAGCCTCCGCCGGAGAAGCCTCCGCCGGAGGAGGCACCGCCGGAGCTGGTGCTGCCGCCGGAAGTGTTTCCGCCGGAGAACCTACCGTTGGAGGAGCTGCCTCCGGTCGCACCGGCGCTGGTCCCGCCTGAGGTCCCGCCACCGGTCGAACCGCCGACCGTGCCGCCGCTCGTCGAACCACCCGACATACCACCGCCCGTCGAACCACCCGACATACCACCGCCCGTCGAACCACCCGACATACCACCGCCCGTCGAACCACCCGAGGTACCGCCGCTCGCGGAGCCGCCGGATGCGCCACTATCCGCAGAACCGCCCGAGGTACCGCCGCCCGTCGAACCACCCGACATACCATCGCCCGTCGAACCGCCCGAGGTACCGCCGCTCGCGGAGCCGCCCGAAGTACCGCCATTCGTGGAGCCTCCCGACGCACCGCCACCCGTCGAGCCCGATCCACCACCGCTCGAGGAGCCGCCGGATGCGCCCCCATCCGCAGAACCGCCCGAGGTACCACCGCCCGTCGAACCACCTGAAGCGCCAGTGCTTGTCGAGCCGCCCGAGGTGCTACCCGACGAACCGCCGCTGGTGGAATTTCCCGACGTCGAACCGCTGGTGCCCGAAGTCGTGCCGCCGGACGCATCACCCGTGCTGCCACCGGAGCTGCCATCCGAGGCGGTTCCGCCCGATGTCCCAGTCCCGGTAGATGTTTCACCCGTAGTCGCACCCGGTACACCAGCGCCCGTCGAGGTGCCGCCGGTCGCCGGGGTCGCGGTACCCGGGGTCGCGGTACCCGGGGTCGCGGTACCCGGGGTGGTTGCGTTGCCAGCCGGAACGGCGGGAGTCGAATTAGCCGGGGCGGGAAACGAACCCGGAAGGCTGACGCTCGGGATGGGCGTGCCAGTGGCAGGCTGGTTGGGCACGGCGGGAATCGTCCGCGGGCTTCGGATGAATGGCAGCGGGTTCAGGAACTGGGCGGGATTGGCGTAGGTGACACCACCGGAATGTGCTGTCCCACCGCGTGGTTCGCTGTGCCTGCCGCCGTGTGCCTCGGCCACGGACGGGCCGATCGTTGGTCCGATCGGCGTTGTATGGGCGACGGGAGCGATCCCGTAGGCCGGTCGACCGGAATAGCCGAAACCCGCTGCCGTGGTCGCCCAGCCAACCGCCGCGGAACCGGCCTCGGCGAGTGCCTCGACATCGGGCTCGAGCAGTAAATTGTCCATCGGGAAGCTGCCCGGCGAGGCATCCACCAGGGATGGCATCTGCGAAATATTCGGGCCGCCGAATACCGTGACGGCCGATACCGCCACCGCGGAAGCTACTGCTGCACTGGAGAATACGGCAACCTTCGGCGCTCGATGCCGACCACCGGTCGACATCGGTGCGAAGCTGCGGGCCGCATAGCCGGCGGCACCGACGGCGACGGTCTGCCCCGGATCGCTCGACATCACCACCGGTCGGCCGAGTTCGGCAAGGATGCGCGCGACCTCGACGGGACGGGTGGCGCCACCGACCAGCAGGATGCAGCTGATATCGGACAGGCACCGTCCCGTCGATTCCACACATTCGTGGACCACATCGAGGGAATCCCGGATGTGCTGGGCGCGCATGCTCGTGATATCGACAATCGAGGTCATCTGCAGCATCGACCCGTTGTCGCCGGGTTCGGCGACCCGGGCGTACCGCGCAATCATCGAACCGAGCGGCCGACCGCCGAAATCGTAGGAGCGCACGGACTTTCCGACGATCGGGTGATCGTCCCAGTCCGGTCCGACCCGCACCATCGACACATCGAGACTGGCCCCACCGAGGTCGTACACCAGCACGAATCCGGACTCCAGCGGTCCACGTTCCTGTTCGAGCCACTCCGCGGCCGCGACGGGTTCGGGTATGAGCAGCACATCCGCGGCACCGGCCAGATTCAACGCCTGCCGCAGCAACGACAGCTGCTTATCGGAATAGCATGCGGGATAGGTGGCCACGGCTCCCGCGGTCGGCGGGAAGGATTCGACCAGGCCGTTCACTACGGCGGCGACCAGGTTCGCGGGTGACCAGAGCCGACCGCCCACGACGACCGACTCGGGGTCGCGCGCCAGATCAGCGAAATCCGTTACGGCCATGTCGAATTGGGGGATCCCCCCGATTCGGATGCTACCCGCACTGTCGAAGGTCACCGCCGTGCGGCGCGTCCGCACCGACGACAAGGGCCGCTCGCCGGTCACCATGGCGGATACGGAGTTCACTGAACCGATGCTGAAACCCAGACCTGTAGTCATTCGCTATCCCGTCAACGCACCGAGACCACGTCCATCACACAGGAGATCCATGTGGCCGCGGTCGCTTCCCAAACAGCACCCACAGGTTAGCTGCTGCCGGATCGATTCGGATGTCGAATTGATATGAAACGTTTGACTTCCGTTGACTCTGTTTCAAATCCCCAGCTAGATCACATGAAAAAGATTCATCCACACCCCTGGACGTCCGGCGTTTCGCGACCGAAGGCCCGATTCCACTGCGGTAAGCCAGATTCCGCTACCGCACAGTAACTCGAATCGAGCCCCAGATCTGCCATACCGAACAGAACCACCCAGAACCGACAACACACACCGACTGGTCGGTAACCAAACTGTTGCCAGCACTGCAGATTTCATAGTACGCGCGTCCCAACTGTCAGAATATGACGCGTCAAACGTAACGGCTGATTTCCGCCAGCAGTACCACTTCCCGACCGCTTGACTGGATTCAGCGATAAGCAAGCGCTCGGACGAACCGAGTTCCCGCGCCACCTCATCGCTCATGTAATCACAAGAACGAGAAGGGAATTCGAAGACGATGTCGACACGTTTCGCGGACAAGGTCGTGCTCATCACCGGGGCCAGCTCGGGTGTCGGCAAGGCGGTGGCCATGCGGGCGGCGACCGAGGGCGCGGCGGTCGTGCTCGGCGCTCGCGGTAAAGACGCGGGCGAGCAGGTCGCGGCCGATATCCGCGCGGCGGGTGGCCGGGCGATGTTTGTGCCGACCGATGTCACCGTCGAGGACGATCTGGCCCGCCTGACCCAGGCAGCACTCACCGAATACGGCCGGCTGGACGCGGCATTCAACAATGCGGGCGCCGTCAATGCCTTCGGCCCGATCGAGCAGATCGACGAGGCGGGGTGGCGCGCCGATGTCGAACTCAATCTGACCAGCGTGTTCTACGGTCTGCGCCACCAGGTTCCGGCGATTGTCGCCTCCGGCGGCGGCGCGATCCTCAACAACGCCTCGAACCTCGGCGTGGTCGGCATGGGTTCGGTGGCGCCGTATGTGGCGGCCAAACACGGCGTCGTCGGGCTGACCCGCGCGGTGGCGCTGGAGGCCGCTGAACAGGGTGTTCGGGTAAACGCGCTGGTCTCCGGCGCGGTCGACACGCCAGCTTTCCGCAACTCGATGGGTGCGACGCCCGAGGGTGAAGCGGCCATCGCCGCACTGCATCCGCTCGGCCGGATCAGCAAGCCGACGGAGATCGCCTCGTTCTGCGCCTACCTGCTGAGCGATGAGGCCAGCTTCATCACCGGTGCGGCGCTCGCGATCGACGGTGGGTTCACCGCCAAATAGTCGCCGATCGGCACCTCGACCCGGCATTCGCCCTCATCGCGTCGCCGTGCGCCGAGGTGCCGACCGTCGTCACGGACCCTACCGCGCACCCAACATGTCGGCAGGAGGCGAAAACCGTTACACAGCACGAATGAGACATGGGCGCGCTTGCGCCGCTCAGGCGCGAGCGAGCAGGCGCCGCACGATACCGGTTCGCACCGCGCTTCGGCGGGCCAGGACCGAGGGCCGACGACGGTGCACCAGGTGATCGAAATCCGCCGCGTTACCTGCCGGTTCACGTAACCGACCGGCGTTGAAATCATCGGCCAACTGCCGAATCGTCTCCTGCGCGCAGGATTTGTTGGTACCGATGAATCCGGTGGGACCACGCTTGATCCAGCCGGTGACATACGTTCCTGGCAGCACCGCACCACCGGACTGTTCCAGCACGCGGCCGTTCAGATTCGGGATCACGGCGGACTGCTCGTCGAATGGCAAGCCCGGCAGGGCAACACCGCGATAACCCACCGAGGTGAGCACCAGCCCGGTATCAAACCGCTCGGTCTCCCCCGTCGCCACCGCACGGACGCGACCATCCGGATCGGTGACAAGTTCGTTGCGGCTCAGCTCGATACCGGTCACCTCGTCGGCGCCCAGAATCGCGGTCGGCGCGGACAGATATCGGAACACGATCCGCTTGCGCGCACCGAGCGGCCGCTCGGCCCCGCCGGCCCTTTCGAGCGACCTGTAGCCAGTCGCTACGGTATGCAGCAACCGCAACTTCTGCTCGACCTGATACGGCAGTTCATCGGTCACCGGGGGCAGTTCACCCTCGATTGCCATATCGACATCCGCGCCGAGCAGCCCGACGAATTCCGGTACGGTGAAAGCGGATTCGGCCGGACCGCGCCGACCGAGCACTACCACTTCCTCGATCTTGCTCTCCCGCAGCGCCTTCAGCGCTTGGGGTGCGATATCGGTGCCCACCAACGCTTCCGGATCGCAAGCAAGAATGCGCGCCACATCGAGGGCCACATTGCCATTGCCGACGATGACGGCCCGGCGCTGCGACAGATCGAAGGTGCGCCCGGCATGATCCGGATGCCCGTTGTACCAGGCGACGAAGTCGGTGGCAGATACATTGCCCGCCAAATCTTCGCCGGGAATGCCGAGCTTACGATCCGAGGACGCACCGACCGCATAGATCACCGCATGGAAGTGCGTGAGCAGCTCCTGGTGCGAAATATGTTTGCCCACTTCGATATTCAGGTACGACTCGAAACCGGGCTGGGTCGAGATGATATCGAAGAGCTTGTTGACCTGCCGGGTCTTGGCATGGTCCGGCGCGACGCCGTACCTGGCGAGTCCATGGGGTACCGGAAGCCGGTCGAAGACCGTCACAGTGACATCGGGCTGGGTCAGCAGTTCATCGGCCGCGTACATGGCCGAGGGGCCGGACCCGACGATCGCCACCCGCAACGGCTGACGCTCGGTGTGGATCTCGGCCGCGGGCACCGGCTTCGCCAGCAGCGGCCGCGGCCGCGCCTGCCGATAGAAGTCGGCATTGATCTCGATGAACGGCTTCTGCTCGTCGGTCAGCTTCTTCGACGACGTGATGGCATCGACCGGGCACGCACTCGCACATGCGCCGCAGTCCACGCACGCCTGCGGGTCGACATACAGCATCTCCGCCGTCAGAAAGTCCGGTTCGTCGGGCGTGGGGTGGATGCAGTTGACCGGGCAGGCGTAGACGCAGGACGCGTCGCTACAGCAGGACTGCGTGACGACGTACGGCACGTCAGCCGGCCTTGGCCGTGCGCAACGGCTCGGAGCGGTAACGGGTGGTGTGGCCGTCGATCTTCAGCAGCTTCCAGACCGCCTTGCCGATGGGGTTCATCAGGCCGATGTCATTGGCCAGCGTGCGCACATCGCCGAAGAAGTCGCTGAACTCCTGCTTGGCCTGCTTCGAACCGTAGAACAGCTCCTTGCGCACCTCGTCCGGGATATCGAACTCCTTGAAGAACGACCGGGGCGGCGTGTAGATGGAGCGGCCGAGGATGAACATGACGATCGGCATGACGATCGAGAGCACCAACTTATTGGCCGCATTCTTATCGGGCACATGCTGCTTGAGGAATTCGTGCGCGAAGGAAATGTGGCGCGCCTCCTCGGCGACGTGAATCGCCATCACGCCGCGCATAATCGGATGCACGTCCTCACCCGAACGCAGGATCGCCTTCTGAATGTGGTCGATCGGCTCCTCACCCGCGAGCACGGCCATGAAGAACAGATTCGGGAAAAGAGCGGCCACCGGCGCGCCGATGTATTTGAACTTGCGCACCAGCGGGCCCATACCGGGAACGTCGATGCCGATCCGGTTGACCATCTCCTGGAACATCAGGGTGTGGTTGTGCTCCTCGATCATTTCGTGGGAGCAGTAACGGAATTCGGGCGAACCGTTGGGCAGGCCGAAGCTGTGTGTCACCATGCCGCTGATCAGGATGGATTCGAACTGCAGACCGACCTTGGCGACATTGGCTTGGCGGTACTTACCGATCGCGATCTTCCGATCCAGCGACAGCGCCTGGTACCAGGGGTGGCGACCGAGCGCATCGCCGGATACCGGGAGCACCCAGCGCTCTTCACCGGCATCGGCGGCAAAATCCGGATTGTCCCAGTCGATGTCCTCGAACGGGTCGAAGTGCTTGTTCACCGAACCTTCGGAGAGCAGCAGCAGCTTGGCGGCATACTCCTGCGCCTTCGCCAGATCGGAATCGACTGCGGGCGTCACGGCTGTAGACATCGTCGTCACTGCCTCTCCTCGTGGGACACATTTACTGTATCCCATAGTTACACCTACGAGGAGTCACGTCAACCTGGCAGACGATCGGCATCCCCGGCGACGGTGCGGGCGCCGCCGGGTCCGCCTTTACCGCAGCCCGAGTTGCGACAAGCCCGCGACCACCGTGTCGGCGGGCAGCGCCAGCGCGAGCGCCACTCCAGCGGCCGACATCCCCACAGCGATCGCCACCCGGGTCAAGCGGCGTCTGGTACGCCGTGAAAGTAAAAGGGCGCGCGTCGTCGCTCTGCGTGGTTTGCGCCGATGGTGATGTCCGGTCGCCTCCTCGTCCGCGGCGGCGGCGCGACGCGCCATGATGGCGGCACCGTCGGCGATCGTGCGTTCCGGATCCGGGGCCGTGATCACCGGGCGCGCCAGTTCACCGGCGAGCACCTGCGCCACCTCGACCGGCCGGGCCGCGCCGCCGACCACCAGCACGCAGTCGACATCGGCCATGGTCACATCCGCCATCCGCAGACAGCGATAGACCAGCTTCAGCGAGGATCGGATATGGATGGTGCGCAATTCGTCGGCGGTGACACCGGTGACCGCACCGGAGATGGAGGCGGGCACGGTCCCGTTCCCGGCCCGCGCGGCGACCAGCGCGCCGAAGGCCCGCCCGCCGAATTCCGTCGAACGCATCGGTACGCCGACAATCGGATTTCGCGGACAGCCCGCACCGACTCGCACCAGGGTGATATCGAGGCTTGCCCCACCTAGGTCATAGACAAGGGCTAGGCCCGGCATCAGCGGCCCGCGTTCGACCTCGAGCCAGGTGGCCGCCGCGACGGGTTCGGCGACCAGCGCGACATGAGCCAAACCGATCGCGTCCAGCGCCGCGCGCAACTCCCCCAACTGGCCTTCGGTGTAGCCCGCGGGATACGTCAGCGTGACCCCCGCACCAACCGCTCGACGATCACGACGCGCCTCGGTGATCAGACATTCCGTGACAACCGCGATCAGATCGGCCGCGGTGAGCGCGCGGTGCCCGACCCTGGCCTGCTTGGTCTTGCGTTGACTCAGATCGGCGAATTCGGTGATGGCGCGCCCGTGCCGCGGAATCATGCCGACCCTGGCCGTTCCGGTGCTGTCGAAGGTGAGGGTGGTGCGGCGGGTGACGGCGGGCGAGCGTTCGGCGGCGGAGCGGCGGCCGGGTGGAGCCTTGGCCGAACCCTCCTCCGCCAGAGCGGAAACCGTGTTCACCGTGCCTATGCTCAAACCGAGACCAACCGCCATCGCAATCCTCTGATCGCCGAGCCGATTTGCTTCGAACCTTGTTCACGCAACCACTCCGCGACCGGCCTGCCAACCACCGGACACGCGGTTGTCCGCATGCCGCCGCCACTGACACAGGTTGCATAGCGATGGCACCGATCCCGGTTCACCTGGTACGGGAGGCGACGCGCCGATGTCGCGGCCGGATCTTATTACGGCGCGCCGGAATTCAACGATGCCCTGTTGCCGTTTGCCAGCAGGCAGCCAGCTCGCCGTCCCAGCCTCCGATACATGTTCTTACATGCAAAAACAGTCACCAATCAGACCCCAATCGAGGTTGCTGAATACGCCGCAACAAGCCGATCCTGAGCTGTATCGAAACCGACCAGTCCGCCATCGGCCGGATGGGTCCGATCCGGCAACGAGTTCCGACTCCCCGCACCGGAATTCGCGAGCGATTCCAGTGCGGGAAATCAAAACCATTACACTCATTGGCAACTCATCAGCAACAGTCCAGCACCGCTTGGGCACTCGCCACCCGCCGCACCGGTCCCTGCCGTGGTCCGAGCAATCGCGACACCATCTGCGCGGCCAGCTCCTGCCACCGCGCGTACGCCGTCGGAAAGCCTGAGCGCTGCGCGGCCTGCGCCGCCTGCCACAGCGGCATCGCCTGGTAGTCAGGCGCGTGGACCAGCAGTGCGTCCAGGAATCGCTCGGTCGCGTAGCGCAGATCGGTGAGCTGCTGGGGCGTACCCCAGCCCGCGGACGGTCGCTGCTGGAACACCCCGAGCGAGTCGTGATCGGCCGCCTCGGTCAGATTGCGCAGCAGCGATTCCTGCAGTGCGGTGGCCAGCGCAACCACCGACGCATAGGCGGGCAGATCGCGACGCAAGACCACTTCGACAATCGTTCGCGCGTTATCCCATTGCTCCGGATTCGGCGTGAAATGCCGTTGCTCGCCCTCGATTCCGTGCGGTATCAACTGCGCCGGAGTGACACCGACATATGAGTTCGGGATCGGCTTCCCCACCGATTCCGGACCGATTGCGGCCACTTCGGGCGAGTCCGCGGGAATCTCGGTGATAACCGGGCCATCCGGTGCGCGCACGGCCGGCGTTCCGGGTGGCGGTGCGGCGACCGCCGGACCGGATTGGATTATCACCGCGACGCCGGCAGCGGCCAGCGCCAGAAATATCTGTCTTCGAATTGACATGGTGATCGATCAACTTCCCGCCGCCCGCATACGGGCCGCGTTCGACGACCATTGCGAATGCTCACATCGGATTACGTTCCGATAATTCACCGGAACCCACTAGCGGTTGTTTCGCATTCAGCACAATATGAGACGTGGAAACCGGAGTTCGGTTTCGACACGCCAGGAATGGCCACGGATTTCGCGCATGCGGAATCCGCGGCCATAAAGCGGAGTCGAATTCGCGGCGTGCGCGCCGGGCCCGGAGGCGGTAGCGGAGCGTAACCACCAAGGTCGCCGCGAATCGAATAGTGCCCTTATCCCGCAGGCAGTTCCGGAATACGGGTGGCGCGGGCGTAGACGGTTTCCCCGTCGCTGAGCTGCAGCGCCTCGGCGTCACCGCGGGTCACCTGGGCGGCGAACAGATCGCCGGTGGCCGCATTGCGCAACTCGACGCGCACCTCGAATCCGAGGTGCACAACGCGTTCCACGGTGGCGCGGGTGACACCCGCCGACTCCGCGGTGCCCTCGTCTTTGGCGAGCGCCATGCTGGCCTCGCGGCCGACGCGAATATCGTGCGGACGCACCAGATGTCCGTTGAGCCGGGCCACCGCACCGAGGAAGGACATCACGAATTCGTTTGCTGGCCGGTCGTAGACGTCCTCCGGGCTACCGATCTGTTCGATGCGGCCCTTGTTCATCACCGCGATCCGGTCGGCGACGTCGAGGGCCTCCTCCTGGTCGTGGGTGACCAGCACGGTGGTCACGTGGACCTCCTCGTGCAGCCGACGCAGCCAGGTGCGCAGATCGGCGCGCACCTTGGCGTCGAGCGCGCCGAACGGCTCGTCGAGCAGCAGCACCTGCGGGTCGACCGCGAGCGCGCGGGCCAGTGCCATGCGCTGGCGCTGGCCACCGGAGAGCTGGGCCGGGTAGCGGTGCTGGAAGCCGTCGAGGCCGACGATGCCGAGCAATTCATCGACGCGCTTGGCGATCTCGCCCTTGGGACGCTTGCGGATCTTGAGTCCGAAGGCGACGTTATCGCGCACGGTCATGTGCTTGAACGCGGCGTAGTGCTGGAATACGAAGCCGATATCGCGCTTCTGCGGCGGCACGTGCGTGACATCGTTGCCCGCGATGGTGACGATGCCGGCGTCCAGCGACTCCAAGCCCGCGATCGAGCGCAGCAGGGTCGACTTGCCCGAACCCGACGGGCCGAGCAGCGCGGTCAACTCCCCCGACGGGATCTCGATGCTGACATCGTTCAAGGCGGCGAAGGAACCGTAGTTTTTCTTCGCATTGGTCACGGTGATCACTTGGTGCCCCGCTTACGTTCGAGGAGGGTCATCAACAGGAGGACTACGAGGGCAAGGCCCATCAGCAGGGTCGCGGCGGAATACGCGCCGAAGGTGTTGTGGTCGTTGATGTATCGACCGTGTACGAGCAGGGTCAGCGTCTGCGATTTACCCGGCAGCGCGGAGGACACCATGATCACCGCGCCGAATTCGCCGAGCGCACGCGCGACGGTCAGCACGACACCGTAGGTCAGGCCCCAGCGAATCGCGGGCAGGGTGATCCGCCAGAACGTCTGCCAGCGGGACGCGCCGAGGGTGGCCGCGGCCTGTTCCTGATCGTCGCCGATCTCGTGCAGCACCGGCTCGACCTCGCGCACCACGAACGGCAGCGTGACGAAGATCGTCGCGATCACCATGCCGGGCAGATTGAAGATCACCTTGAAGCCGACGTCTTCGAGTCCGCCGAACCAGCCGTCCGCACCCCACAGCAGGATCAGCGCGACGCCGACCACAACCGGCGAGACGGCGAAGGGAAGATCCACGATGCCCTGCACCAGCGTGCGGCCCGGGAACTTGCCACGCACCAGAGCGAGCGCGGTGACGATCCCGAAGATGACATTCACCGGAACCACGATCGCCACGATCAGGATCGACAGTTGGAATGCCGAGATCGCCGCGGGCGTGGAGATCGAGTCGATGAACGCGCCGATCCCCTTCTCGAAGGTGCGCCACAGAATGATGATCAGCGGCAGCACCAGCAGGATGAACAGGTAGCCGAGCGCAACCACGCGCAGCGAAATACGAGTCGGCCAGGACAGATTCATCGCGCCTCCTCCTCCTTGCGCGCCGTGCGCTCGGCCCACAGCCGCAGCACAAGCAGCGTCGCGAACGAGATGACCAGCAGTGCGACCGACACCGCCGCCGCATTCACCGGCCGATCGATCTCGATCTGCTTCTGGATGTACTGCGAGGCCATCTCGGTCTTGCGCGGGATAGCGCCGCCGATCAGCACCACCGAACCGTATTCGCCGATGGCGCGGGCGAAGGCGAGGCCGCCGCCGCTGATGATGGCGGGCGCGAGGATCGGCAATACGATGCGGCGGAAGGTGGTCCAGTTGTCCGCGCCGAGGGACAGTGCGGCCTGCTCGACCTCCCGGTCCGCCTCGATGAGCACCGGCTGCACCGAGCGGACCACGAACGGCAGCGTGACGAAGGCCAGTGCCACCACGAGGCCGGGCTGGGTGGCGTTGAGGTGGATATCGATCGGACTCTGCGGCCCGTAGAGCGACAGCAGCACGATGCTCGCGACGATCGTCGGTAGCGCGAACGGAAGGTCGATGAGCGCGTTGACGATGCTCTTGCCCGGGAACTCGTCGCGGACCAGCACCCAGGCGATCAGCGTGCCCATCACCACATTGATGACCGCCACCACCACGGAGACGAGCACCGTGATGCGCAGCGAGTCGATGGCCGCGGGTGCGGTAATCGCATCCCAGAACCCGGACCAGCCGTCATCGAATGAGGTGACGGTCAGCGCGGCCAGCGGTAGCAGCACGATGATGCTGAGCCAGAGCACCGCGGTGGCGATGCCGAGCGGACCCACCGAACCGGTTACCCGCAGCCACGACCAGTTCCGGCCTGCGGCCTTGGGTGTGGCGTCTTCGGAGCCGCCGGGAGCGGGCGCATGCCCGATCCCGGCGCTGCTGCTGTCAGTCACGATCGTCCAGTTCCTGCTTCGATTTGCGGTGTGCGCGGGGCCCTTCGTGGTTACGCGAGCTGCTTCCTCCGGGCCCGTCGCACACACCGCGGGGTGTTTCGGATCACCGAATTACTTGGTGGCCTTGTCGTAGATGACCGCGACGGAGCCGGTGTTCGCGGTGAACAGGTCCTTGTCGACGGTCTTCCAGCCACCGAGATCGGCGATGGTCCACAGCTTCTGCGGAGTCGGGAAGTCCTTGGCGTAGTCGGCGGCCACCTTCGGGTCGACCGGGCGGAATCCCGCCGACGCCCAAGCCTTTTGGCCCTCGGTGGTGAACAGGAAGTCGCGGAAGGCGTTCGCCGTGTCCAGATGCTTGCTGTTCTTCAGTACCGCGACCGGGTTCTCGATCTTGAAGGTGGTCGGCGGCACGATGTGCTCGATCGGATCGCCATTGCGCTCGGAGAAGATCGCCTCGTTCTCGTAGCTCAGCAGCACGTCACCGGTGCCCTGCAGGAAGGTCTCGGTGGCCTCACGGCCCGACTTCGGCTGCACCTGCACATGCTCCTTGGAGATGAGCTGGCTCAGGTAATCCAGACCCGCCTGCGGGTTCTTGCCGCCGTCGCTCTTGGCCGCGTACGGCGCGAGCAGATTCCACTTGGCCGAACCCGAGCTGAACGGGTTCGGGGTGACGACCTGGACGCCTGGCTTCAGCAGATCGTCCCAGTCCTTGATGCCCTTCGGATTGCCCTTGCGCACCACGATCGCAACGACCGAGCCGAACGGAATTCCCTTGGTAGCGTCGGCATTCCAACTCGGGTCGACCAGACCGGCGTCGACCAGGCGGGTGATATCGGGCTCGACGGAGAAGTTGACGATATCGGCCTCGGCGCCGTCCTTGACCTTGCGGGACTGATCGCCCGACGCGCCGTAGGAGCCGTTGATCTGGACGCCCTTGCCCTTATCGGTCTTGTTGAATTCCGGGGCGACCTTGTCGAAACCGGGCTTCGGGACGGCGTAGGCGTAGAGGTTGAGGGTGCCGCCGCTGCCGTCGGGCCCGCCTCCGCCCACGGTGTCGCTCGCTCCACCACCACACGCGGTGAGCACGACGGCGGCGACGGCCGTTAGCGCGGCGATCACCGGGCGACGGTGCGATCGGGAGGATCCGAGGAGCAAGGACCTGGGTGACATGGGTGGAACCTTTCCTATGCGCTCCGCCACGACATGGACTAGTTGTCGCGGCGGTAGAACTGCGGCGCGACTTGTCGACCGAAGGTCGGGGTACGGACACTGCTGCGAAAAGTTTGCGCGCCAGTCTAGAGAAAGATGGGTGCGCAGCAGCGCCCGGCGCCGATCAGCGACAGAGAATGTCCGCGACCGCGAGATTGCCGACAGCGATCAACGCCAGTTCATGGCGGACCTGCGGGACGGCATTCGAAGACACGGGCAGACTGTAGCAGAGGAAACGTCACCAGTTCGAATCAACGCTAGCTATCCGCTTGCAGGCGGCAAAAACCGACAAAGTTCCTGGAAGAGGGGGGTTTCATCCCATGACTACCAGCCCGGACCGCGTACGCACCCGGTTCCCCGATATCAGCACTCGGGCATGGGAGCATCCCGCCGACCGCACCGCATTGGTGACGCTGCGCTCGCTCGCCGGGTTCGACACCGTTTTACGAACCTTGTCCGGATTGCTGCAAGAACGCCAGCACCGGCTGCTGTACCTCGCGACCGCGGTCCGGGTTGACGAACGCCAGTTCCGTTCGCTGCACCAATTGCGCCAGGACTGTGTGGAGGTACTGGACGCGCGCACCACACCCGAGATGTTCGTGCTGCAGAGCCCGCATGTGAACGCCTTCACGATCGGCATGGACCAGCCGTTCATCGTGCTGACGACCGGGCTGATCGATCTGATGGATACCGAGGAGCTGCGCTTCATCGTCGGTCACGAACTCGGACACGCGCTGTCCGGGCACGCGGTGTACCGCACCATGCTCATGCATCTGCTGCGCATTTCGGCCAATCTGGGCTGGGTGCCGGTGGGTGGCTGGGCACTGCGCGCGATCGTTGCCGCGCTGATGGAGTGGAGCCGCAAGTCCGAATTGTCCGGCGACCGGGCCGGGCTGCTGTGTGGTCAGGATGTCGAGGCGTCGGTGCGGGTGCATATGAAGACCGCGGGCGGCACCTGGATCAAGGAGATGAACCATGGCGCGTTCCTGCAGCAGGCCGATGACTACGAGCGCTCCGGCGATCTGCGCGACGGCGTACTGAAGCTGCTCAATCTGGAACTGCAGAGCCATCCGTTCTCGGTGCTGCGAGCCGCGGAGCTGCGCCGCTGGATCCAATCCGGCGAATACAACCGCATGCTCGGCGGCGACTACCCACGCCGCGAACACGATAAGGCCACCAAGATCAGCGATGAGATAAAGGAGGCCGCCCGCACCTACCGGCAGAACTTCGACCAGTCCGAGGACCCGCTGATCCGCACCGTGCGCAATCTCGGCCGCGATGTCGGGTCCGCGGTGGGCACGGTCGGTCACGAGGTCGGCGAAACCGTCTCCAGGATCGGAAAACGGTTCAACGACTGGCGCGTCGGGGGCGACCGGGAATCCGACGAATAACAACCGAGGATGCAACGAAAGGATGCCGACTAGGCGTGAACACTACGGAGTAGCACGCCTTCTCGAGGTCGCAGGCCGTTCCCGCGCGCCTGAAGGGAGGGTGCGCGGCGGTCGGCCGCTTCCGTACTCTGGCTTCGACTCCCTCGACGGCCGCGTCCTCGAGAGTGAGCAGTGCTGCTGCCCGCCACCGACTGCAGCTTGCATTTGCTCCCCTGAACAGTCAGCCGATTGTCCACCTGGCTGATGGAACATTGTGTGAGGTTGACGAGAACGGTTGATCGTCCCATAGAGCTGGAGTCGACATCGCTCGACGTCCACCGCCTCAGGAGGGATGACTCGCCGGTGTATGTGCGGGCTGGAAGGCGCCGGAGGTGTGTGACTGCTCGGCCCTGATCACGTGTGTCACCGCGTTGATCAGCGCCAGATGGGTGAATGCCTGCGGGAAGTTGCCGAGATGACGTCCACTGCGCGAATCGATCTCCTCGGCATAGAGCCGCAGCGGACTCGCATAACCGAGCAGCCGCTCGCACAGATGCCGGGCCCGCTGCGCTTCGCCGATCTCCACCAGTGCGGAGACCAGCCAGAACGAGCAGATGGTGAAGGTGCCCTCCGCGCCGGTCAATCCGTCATCGGTGGTTTCGGTCCGGTAGCGCAGGACAAGACCGTTCTCGGTGAGCCGGTCGGCGATCGAGAGCACGGTCGCGCGCACCCGATGGTCGGTGGGCGGCAGGAAGCGGTTCAACACCACCAGCAGCAGAGAGGCGTCCAGGGTGTCGCCGCCGTAGGTCTGGGTGAAGACGCCGTCGGCATTCACACCGTTGGTGAGGATATCGGCCTTGATCTGGTCGGCGATGGTGTACCACTCGGTGGCCCGCTCGTACTCGCCGTGCAGTTCGGCCAGTTTCGCCCCTCGGTCCAGTGCCACCCAGCACATCACCTTCGATGAGGTGAAATGCTGTGGCTCACCGCGCACTTCCCAGATGCCGCGGTCGGGCTCCTGCCAGCGCGCGATGGTCGCCTCGACCTGGCGCTCCAGCAGTGGCCACAGCGACTCTGGCACCTGTTGGCGGGATTTCACGTGCAGGTACACCGCGTCGAGCATGGTGCCCCAGATATCGTGCTGGTCCTGGTTGTAGGCGCCGTTGCCGATACGCACCGGTTTGGCGCCGTCGTAGCCGGTCAGATTGTCGAGCGTGCTCTCCGTGAGGTCGCGTTCGCCGCCGATACCGTAGAGCACCTGCAGCGGAACGGGTTCGCCGTTGTCACCGGTGGTGGCGTCCCTGAGGAAGGCGAAGAAATCGTTGGCCTCGCGGTCCAGGCCGAGGGTGTACAGACCCCACAGCGCGAAACTGGAATCACGCACCCAGGTATAGCGGTAATCCCAATTGCGTTGGCCGCCAGGGGTTTCCGGCAGCGATGTGGTGGCGGCGGCCATCAGCGCACCGGTCGGCGCGTAGGTGAGTCCTTTCAGCGTCAGCGCACTGCGCTGCAAGTAGTTGCGCCACGGATGATCCGGGAAATCGCCGAGGGTGATCCACTGCCGCCAGCATTCGGTGGTCTGCCACATCTTCTGCGCCGCATCCTCGAAGGTGCGGGGCGCGGGCAGCTCCGACCAGGTCAGCGCGACGAACACCTCGTCGCCCTCCTTCATCCTGGTCCTGGCGCGGGCCTCCCGGCCCTCGAGTCCGAGCCGCAGATCGGTGGTCAGCACCAGTGTCGGGCCCACACTCGGATCGGCGGCGCGCACCGCGGTGGCCTCCTCGTACACCTTGCCGGTGTACTCCCAACGGGCCGGGGCGCGGTGGTAATCGAACGCGGGTTCGCAGCTCATCTCCAACTCGACCGTGCCGTTCACACACTTCACCGTGCGCAACAGGACGTGCTCGGCATCCCAGTCCATCGGCGTGCGGCGATGGGTTTTGCTGCGTTGATCGTTGTTGTGCCAGGGACCGAGCACCAACGCGTCGCGCACGATCAGCCAGCCGGTCTCGGTCTGCCAGGTGGTCTCCAGGATCATGCCGCCGGGCAGATATCGCCGTGCCGCGGGCACATTGACCCCGTACGGGCCGATCCGGAAATGTCCGGCGCTGCGATCGAGCATCGCGCCGAAGATGCTCGGCGAATCGGGTCGGGGCACGCACATCCACTCGACGCCGCCATTGCTGGCGATCAGACAGCTGGTCTCACAGTCGGACAGAAATGCGTAATCGTCGATCGGCGGATAGGTGGCGTGCTGACGCACCGCACTCAGCTGACTGAGCACGGGCAGGTCGGCAGGCTCGTCGACGGTCAGATCATCGGAAGACGCCATACTTCATCTTCGGTCCGTCCGCGTCCGGCGTCCACCGAGCGCGCGAAACCCGGCCCACGCGGTGCCGACGGCGCGGCAAATTCAACACGGCTAGGCTGGTGCCGTGCATCGGATCGCAGGATGGTGGGACGGCTTCGAGCTGTGGGTCGCGGGTTTGCCGTTCATCCCGCAGTTCATCGTGGTGTTGGTCGGCATGGTTCCGGTCAGCTTCGCCATCGCCTACCTGCTGGACCGACTGCTGCGGGTCTCGCTGCAACTGCTCGGCCGTAATCGCGCGTCCTCGACGACACTCACCGCCGAGGACGTGGTGGGCCCCGAGCCCGCCCTGATGCCAGAGCCGATCGCGCCGCCGGTGGCGGTGCGCGAGACCGCGCAGAGCGGGGCGCGTTGATGCCGCGTTCCCGCGTTCAGCTTGCCTTGGTCGCCCTGCTCGTGCTCGTCGTCATCGCCTGGCTCGTCACCCGCTAGCCGAATAGTCCGCGCCGATCGTTTACTTCTTTGCCGATCTTGGGGCGGGCTCGCAGACCTCAGCTCATCACGAAGCCCGTAGCGCGCTCTGGATTGGGTACGGTCCTACCGATGCGGCCACGCTGCGTCTGCCTACGCGGCCGCGCCGCGAGTTGCCTACGCGGCCGCGCTGATCCCGTCGGCCTCCGCGCGCAGCCCACGCAACCTGCCGAGTTGCACATCTACATCGGCGATGCGTTCCTCACGGTGATCGCCGTATTTTCCATAGGCGACCTCCGCGACACGCAACCGTTCGTCTGCGGCGCGGAGTACATCGGTGGCGATATCGGTGAAGTGATCGCGCAGCGTGCGCTGCATGGCGCGCAACCGATTTCGCGATTCCTTACCGACCTGGAAGATCACGTCGTCCATCAGTCTGGCCACCGAAACCTTGGCCTCGGCCTGACGGCGCTGCTTGCGCGCCTTGCGGTCGTCCCACAGCGCATTGGCGCCGAGCAGCAGCGCGGCGGCGGCCGAATACCAGTTCACCAGTGGCATTTTCAGCAGACTGGTGAGCACACCGACCATCAGAAGACCACCGTAGGACCCGCGCATGACGGTCAGGAATTGGCCGAGCACACCGGCTTTCCCGCTGATCAGCGGATCCAACGGCGCGACCTGGTCGAGCACTTCACCGGGATTTTCCAGGCGTAGGTCCGGTAGCGGCGGGGCGCGGTGATCGGCGGGGAATTTGGCGGCCACCTGTTCGGACAGTTCCACCGCCCGGTAGTGCGCCACCACGAAATTCTCTTCGACGGCCTCGCAGATGCGCGCATCCAGATCCGCGCCGAAATCCTGCCAGCGGCGGGCCGGATCGGTGTTGACGATCTCGGCCTCGGCATCGCGCACCAGACTGCGCAGCCGGTGCCGCAGGTCGTGTTCGATATCGGCCATCAGCTCGGTGCTGCCGTCGCCGAGGGTGACCTGCCAGTTGGCCGAGCGCTGCCGCAGTTGGTCGGCCTGGTCGCGGGCGGCGACGAGTTGTTCGGTGATCTCCACCCGGCGGCGCGGATCGCGCAGCGCCTCGGCCTCGGTCCGCAGGGTCACGGCCAGGTGGTCGGCAACCAGGCGGATATCGTTGGCCGCGGCTTCCAGCACCAGGCTGTCGGCCCTTGCCAGCACATAGTCACGTAGATGGTCGACCAGTTGCGGCACGCCGGATTCGATATCGCGCTGATAATTGCCCGCCTGCAGGTGTAGCAGCGCGGAAACCGGCGCCACCGCGAAACCGAGACCGGCCGCGTCCAATAGCTCGCGATTGCGCTGCTGGGTGTGCTGCCAGTGCGGGTGCAGGTCGATCTTGTTCAGCGCACAGACAACCGTCGGACAGAGCTGCTGGATGCGCTCGAGGTAGCCGATCTCTTCCGCACTGAACTCGGATCCGGCGTCACCGACATAGAGCACGGCATCCGCGGCGGCGATCATCGACCAGGTGGTGTGATCGTCGCCGTTGCCGCCCGGTGCGTCCATCAGGACGAGGCCCTCGGCGAGCAGCGGGCTCGGCTCGGTGAATTCGGCGCGGATCACTCCGTCAGCGGCCAGCGCGGGCCCGGGGTCGAGCGGATCGACGGGCTGACGTTCGATCCGGCCCGCCCCCAGCGACTTCACCAGCACGGCGGTCGGCTCCGGTCCGAACTCCGCGATCACCGGCACACTCAGCGCACTCTCGGTGGCGCTCACCCGCGCCCCGATCAAACCGTTGACCAGGGTGCTCATACCGTTCTTCGCGGCGCCGACGACCACCAGGCGCACCCGTGTGTCACCGACCCTGGCCCGAACCATACTCAGTCGGCCACCCAGGTCTTGCCGGCCCGCGGATCGGGTCATCTCCTGCAGTTGATCGAGGATTCCGATGACTGGCGCCATCGCCGCCGGATGTTTCACCGTGGCGGCCTCCAGCCCGGCTGCGGCAGACAACCGCTCCTCCTAACTGTCGTACGAATATCGCGTTCGACGATGACATGCGCCGGCGCGACAGATGCGCGCGACCCCCGTGCGGCTCCTAGATCAGGGTGATATCCAGGCCCGCCACGAGGTGGTGGCCGTCGTCTACACCCGGATCGGGCAGCAACGGGGTGGACAGCCCGGCGGCCATGAGGGTCAGTGCCGTGTGATCGGGCTCGTATACCGGGTGCGCGAAAGCAGCCGGATCGCTGAATTCGGCGGCGATCGGGTGCGCAGGCGGCTTCATCGGGGTGACCGGCGCGGGCATCGTCGGCGCGGGCACGTGCGGCTGCTGAGTCGGGATCGGTGCCGGGGAATTCGCGGTCGGGATATCGATATCAGCGGTCGGCGCGACCGTCGGTGCGGAGTGGGTCACCGTCGGCACCGATACGGTCGGGACGTCCACGGTCGGGTCGTCGATTTCCGGCTGGGTGGTGTGCGTATTCGGGGCCGAGTTGCCACCCGTTCCGCCGTTGACGGTGCTCGGGGTGGTCCCGCCGTTGTGACCGGTGCTGGTTCCGCCACCGTTACCGGTGCTCGGGATCGTCACATCGTCGTCGTCCGGAGTCGTCGGTGTCGCGGTGTGGGTCGGTGCGTGCGTGGTGGGAGCCTGTGTGGTCGGCGCGTGGGTCGCGGTCGGGATCTTCGTCGTCCCGGTGGCATCCGTGTCCGGAACAGTGGTGTGGCCGGGCTTGGTGCTGCCCGTATCGGGCGTCTTGGTCGGATGCCCGGTGGTGTTGTCGCCGGGGATCGGCACCGTCTTGGTGACGGTGGTCGGGGTGTTCGTCAGCGGCGTGGTGGTCGAAGGCGAATCGTCGACAACGACCGGATGCTTCGCCGGAACGGGCCTCGGCTCGAACAGCGCGGGCACCGTCGCGGCGGGCGCGGTCAGCGGCGACGGACCCGCCGGGGCGACAAGGACGTTGGCGACCGGGGTGCTCGCCGCATCCGGCTGAATCGTGGTCTGCAGCGGGGTCGCCGCAACCGGCGCTGCCACCGCAGCGGGCGCGACGACCGCGGGGGCCACCGCTGCGGGTGCGACGGCCGGTGCGACCGGAGCGGGCAGCGGCGCCGCGAACGGCTGCACGGGCTGCACCACGACGGGCTGCACGGCCGAGTACTGCGGGACGGATCCACCCGCGGGCTGGGTGCCGACCGGGTTGGCCGTGCCGTTCGTGCCGGCATTGTCGAGACCGGAACGTCCGGTGGTGCCGGGGGTTTGGCCGAGCCAATCGGAGAACCTGTCGAGATTGTCGCCGACCCGGCCCGCGCCGACCTCGACCTTCAGCGCACCGTCGACCTCGACCTTGGACTGCGTGGCGAGGTACATCCCGTTCGGTCCGACACTGAAGTCCACTTGGAGTTCGGTGTGCAGGCTGAAAGCGGCTTCGGCATTGATGAATACGCCGACCGCATCCGGGCTGCCGACACCGTGGTACATGTCGGCACCGTGGAATGCGTCGCTGCCGTGGAACAGCTCACCGCTGCCCCCGGTCGCGCCGCTGTGAAACATGTTGCCGCCGTAAAACGGAACGTTGCTCGCGACCGCATCGCCGTCGTCGGCACTTTCGGTATCGCTGCTCACCGACTCGCTGATGGCCGTCCCCGACGTCGGAACACGGGGCAGGGTAAAGGGATTCGAACCCGGAGCGAGGAAGCCGTTCGGGTTGGGGAGGTTGAAGCCGTGGCCGCCCTGACCGAAGTCGAGTCCGGGCAGGTTACCGAATCCGCCGGGCACGTGTCCGGTACCGAGATCGAGGCCGGACTGCGGTGTGTCGCTGTGCAGATCGAGTCCGGACCGTTCGCTCTCGGTTCCGAGCGCCAGACCGGGCTGATAACTGCCGTACCCGGTGTTCTGCCACGGCTGCGGTGAATGCTGCTGCGGCACAGGCCCGATGTACACGCCCGAATTGGGCACATTCGGGATGGTGAACGGCGCGTTGACGCTCACATCGCGCGGGGTCGGCGTCGACGAATGCAGTGGTGCGGGCGGTGTCGAATTCGGGTCCGGATCCGGGAAGGTGACCACGGGGCTCGGCGCGTCCGCATCGGGGTCGCGGGTGTAGGCCGAAGTCCAGCTGTCGAGCCGTTGCCCGCCGGGATGGACGGGTGCGGTACCGCCATTGGTGGCGACCAGCGCGCCGCCGGTCACGTACGCGCCCGCCCTCGCTACCCGCGCGACGCCGGTGGCAACGCGATAGGCGGTGTCGCCCGCACGGTCGTCAGCGTCGGTGGCATCGCTGCCGAAGGGCAGGTCACTCGTCATGCAAGCTCCACTCTCAGGTTTCCAGCATCCTCACCACGCCGGGCAGACCGAGTGAAGATCACCTAACGATATTCCGGAAAACCCAACTGTCACATTCTGCAGGTCCGCAGAGCATACGACTGTGACGAGCAACATAACCTTGCCATTGGAGAAACCAGAACGGAAGCCCTGTTTCTGCGGGCACCCAGAACTGGGGACCGATGCTGCCGTTGGACCTGATCAAGCGCTCCGGGCGCGCGCCACGCGGCGGCTCGAAACCGTATCGACGAGACTAACTTGTCGGCGGCCACCCGTACACCCCGAAGTTCGATGCGCTGCAAGAGATTTCTAACGATTGCTCAAGAGACGGTGAAGTTCGGCACCCTAGCGTCGGTCTCGCCGGGACAACCCGGTATCGACGCGAAGGAGATCGCATCATGACCGCACCCCTCGGACGCGGCCGAGCCCGCATTGTCACCATCGTCGCCGGTACCGCATTCGCCGCCGCCGCCGGCGTGCTGGTCGCGGGCGGCGCCTCGGCCCAGCCGCCACTGCCGCCGCTGCCTGCGCCGGGCGGCCCGAGCGTGACGTGTGTGCTGGACGGTCCCGGCGATACGCATGTCGTGATCCAGCGCAGGCCGGGTCAGGAACTCGCCGTTCCGGCCACACCGCTGCCGCCGGGTGTCGCGCTGCCCGACTGCCCGGATATCGATCCGTCCGGACCGGTCATCGTCGGCCCGGGTGGTCCGCAGGTGATGATCGGACCCGGCGGGCCCGGCGTTGTGCACGTCCACCCCGCGCATCCGGCTCCGACCGGCAGCAGCGGCAGCTGACCGAGCAGCGGCTCTATCGTGACCCCATGACGGCAGCGTCGGGCAGCGATTCGATGAGGGGTGACGGGTGACGGGTGGACACCGCATCTTGGTCGTGGACGATGAGGTTCGAGTTCTCGCGTCGCTGCGGCGCGGGCTCGAGCTCTCGGACTTCGAGGTGGTCACCGCGGGGGACGGCGCCGAGGCGCTATCGATGGTCCGCAGCGCCGAACCGGACGCCATGGTGCTCGATGTGAATATGCCGAATCTCGATGGGGCGGGCGTGGTTACGGCATTGCGCGCGATGGGCAACGACATTCCGATCTGCGTGCTGAGCGCCCGCACCGCGGTCAGCGATCGCATCGCCGCCCTCGAACGCGGCGCCGACGATTACCTGACCAAACCGTTCGACCTCGGCGAACTCGTCGCCCGCCTGCATGCGTTGCTGCGCCGTCGGCCCGCGCTGATCCGGCCCTCCGGCGATGACCAACGCCAGGTCGGAAAGGTGCGGATCGACCCGGCCGGACATCGGGTGTACGCGAGCGGACAGCAGGTGGAACTGACCAAACGGGAATTCGAGGTGCTCGCACTGCTCGCCGAGAACATCGGCATCGTGCTCAGCCGCGAGCAGATCCTTTCCGCGGTCTGGGGTTACGACTTCAGCACAGACACCAATGTGGTGGATGTGTTCGTCTCCTACCTGCGGCGGAAGTTGGAGGCGCACGGTGCGCCGCGGGTGATACATACCGTGCGAGGGGTGGGTTTTGTACTGCGGGAGGAAGCGTGAGCGAGGGTCGGCGTGGAACGCGTAGGCCGCAATCGACCGGCAACGAGGTGGGAGTCATGCGTGAGCTTCAAGTGTCCTCGCGAAGAGCGGAGCCCAGCGTCGACGAGGCCGAATCGTGAGTGAGCTTCGGCGAGAAAGCCCAACGACGCAGTGCGCCCTTGCGCACGGCGGAATCCAGCGCAAGCGAAGTGAAGTCATGAGCAAGTACCCATTGCCCTACGGAGCCGGACGGTGAGGGCGCCGAAGGTGTCGTTATCGTTGCGCGCCCGCGTGGCACTGGTATCCGGGCTCGTCGCCGCGCTGGTGGCGATCACGCTCGGCATCGCCTATACCGCCCTGCTCGACGCCACCGGATCTCGACAGTTCGACGAGACCGTGTCGACGATGGGCGTCGCGGTCGTGCAACGGTTCGATGCGCCACCGCACGCGGCCATTCCGGCACTTCCGCCACTTCCGCCGCCGCCACTGCCGGGACCCGCGGTATCCGGGCCGGTACTCATCGGCCCCGATGGTGTCCGCACCACTGTGGCGGGTGCGCCCGGTTTGGTGGTCCGGCTCGATCCCGATCGCGCACTGGTTGATTCGGCCATCCGCCGCAGCCAGCTGATCGGCATCGCGATCGGCATCGCGGGTGTGCTGCTCGCCGCACTGCTCGGCTGGTTCCTGGCCGGTTACGCCGCGCGGCCACTGCGCAGACTCGCCACCGCGACGCACGGCATCGATACCCTCGAGCAGCTCCCTCCGCTGAGCGGTCGCGGAGCCCGTGAAGCGGAAGAACTATCCGATGCCATCAGCCGCATGCTCGCCCGACTCGAGGCGGCGCACGGTGCCACCAATCGCGCACTCGCCAGTGCCAGGGACTTCGCTGCGGTCTGCGCACATGAGCTCCGCACACCACTCACCGCGATGCGCACCGACCTGGAAGTCCTGGCCACCAAAGAATTACCCGCTGAACAGCAGCGCGCGGTACTCGCCGATGTCCTGCTCGCCGAGCGCCAGATCGAGAACACTCTGACCGATCTGGAACAACTCGCCGTCGGCGAGCTCACCGAATCCGATGCCTTCGAACCCTTCGAACTCTGCGAAATCCTCGACCGCGCAGTACAAGACGCGCGCCGCCGACACCCCGAGGTCAGCATCGATCTCACCGAATGCACCCCGACAACGCTGACCGGCCTACCCGGCGGCGTCATGCTGATCGTCACCAACGCGGTCGCCAACGCCGTACAGCACGGTCATGCGCGCACCATCACAGTCGCCGCCCGATATTGCGATCCGCGCACCGCTGATGCGAACCCAGCCGATCTGAACGTGGCTGGCCCGAGCCCTGACAATCCGAGCACCGCCGGAATGAGCCCTGCTGATGCGAAGCCCGCCGATGCGACCGTGACTGATCCAAGCCCCACCCATCCGAGCACGGCCGGTACAAGCCGTATCCGCGCGAACTCTGCCGATCCGAGCATTGCCGGAATGAGCCCCGTTGACGCGAACCCAGCCAATCCGAAAACTTCGGATCAGCACGCCGACGTGCGCCCGGCCATTCCAAATACCTTCCGCCACAACGCTGCCGACGCAACCGCCGGAGTCGAGATCATTATCGACGACGACGGCACCGGCATCCCGGAAGCCCTGCGTGCCAACGCCTTCGACCGTTTCATCAAAGGCCCCGGCTCCCCCGGGTCCGGCCTGGGCCTCGCTCTCGTCCGCCAACAAGCCGAACTGCACTCCGGCACAGCCGAACTCGACCAGAGCCCGCTCGGCGGCGTCCGTCTGCGCGTGCGAATCACCGCATCCGCTTCTTGAATTCAGCGAATCCAGTCCAGTAGCGGCGCGGTATCGAGTGTGACACCCACCGGTTCCGGCAACGTCACCTCGAGGCCGATCGCATACCGGTGCACATCGAGGTACTGGTCACCATTCGGCCCCGCTCCGAATCCGCGCGAAATCATGCACACACGGCTACAACCGTAGCCACTGGTTGTCGGCCAGTCCGGTTGTCCGCGACCGGCCTATTTCTGGCCCTTGGGTTTATCGGAGGCGGCGTCGGAGGAGAGGGCGGCTACGAAGGCTTCCTGGGGGACGTCCACGCGGCCGATGGTCTTCATGCGCTTCTTGCCCTCCTTCTGCTTCTCGAGCAGTTTGCGTTTACGGCTGATGTCACCGCCGTAGCACTTGGCGAGCACGTCCTTGCGGATGGCGCGAATGTTCTCGCGGGCAATGATTTTCGAGCCGATGGCGGCCTGGATGGGTACCTCGAACTGTTGACGCGGGATGAGTTCGCGCAGTTTGGTGGTCATCTTGTTGCCATAGGCTTGGGCGGCGTCGCGGTGCACGATCGCGCTGAACGCGTCCACCGCCTCGCCCTGCAGCAGAATGTCGACCTTGACCAGATGCGACTCCTGCACGCCCGACTCCTCGTAGTCGAGGCTGGCATAGCCGCGGGTGCGCGACTTCAGCGAGTCGAAGAAGTCGAAGATGATCTCCGCCATCGGCATCGTGTAGCGCAGTTCGACCCGGGTCTCGGACAGATAGTCCATGCCGCCGAGTTCGCCGCGGCGCCCCTGGCACAGCTCCATGATCGAACCGATGAATTCGCTCGGCGAGATGACGGTGCACTTCACCACCGGCTCGTACACATGGCGCACCTTGCCCTCCGGCCAGTAGGACGGGTTGGTGACAACGTGCTCGCTGCCGTCCTCCATCTCCACCTTGTAGACCACGTTCGGCGCGGTCGAGATCAGGTCCAGATCGAATTCGCGCTGCAGGCGCTCGCGGGTGATCTCCATGTGCAACAGGCCGAGGAAGCCGCAGCGGAATCCGAAGCCGAGCGCCACCGAGGTCTCCGGCTCGTAGGTCAGCGCGGCATCGTTGAGCTGGAGCTTGTCGAGCGCGTCGCGCAAGTCCGGATAGTCCGAGCCGTCGACCGGGTAGAGACCGGAGTACACCATCGGCCGCGGCTCGCGATAGCCGGTGAGCGGTTCGCTCGCACCGCCGCGCGCGGAGGTCACGGTATCGCCGACCTTCGACTGGCGCACATCCTTCACGCCGGTGATGAGATAACCGACCTCGCCGACGCCGAGGCCCTGGGTGGGCTTGGGCTCCGGGGAGACGATGCCGACCTCGAGCAACTCGTGTGTCGCACCGGTGGACATCATCTTGATCTTCTCGCGCGGAACGATCTTGCCGTCCACCACGCGGACGTAGGTGACCACGCCGCGATAGGTGTCGTAGACCGAGTCGAAGATCATGGCGCGCGCGGGCGCGTCCGAATCGCCGACCGGCGCGGGCACCTGCTTGATGACCTCGTTCAGCAGCTCCGTGACCCCGACACCGGTCTTACCGGAGACCCGCAGCACGTCATCGGGTTCGCAGCCGACGATATGCGCGATCTCGGCGGCGTAGCGGTCCGGATCGGCGGCGGGCAGGTCGATCTTGTTCAGCACCGGGATGATCGTCAGATCCTTGTCCAGCGCCAAGTACAGATTCGCCAGCGTCTGCGCCTCGATGCCCTGCGCCGCGTCGACCAGCAGCACCGCACCCTCACACGCCTCGAGCGCACGTGAGACCTCGTAGGTGAAGTCGACGTGGCCGGGCGTATCGATGAGGTGCAGCACATAGTCGGTGCCGTCGACCTGCCAGGGCAGCCGCACATTCTGTGCCTTGATGGTGATGCCGCGCTCGCGCTCGATGTCCATCCGGTCCAGGTACTGGGCGCGCATCGCCCGCTCCTCGACCACACCGGTGAGCTGCAACATGCGGTCGGCCAGCGTCGACTTGCCGTGGTCGATGTGCGCGATGATGCAGAAGTTCCGGATCCGGGCGGGATCGGTGAACGTCGTGTCGGCGAAGCTGGCGGGCACTCCACTCCTCATGGGTATCGGCAAACTGCCATCCATCGTCCCATGCGCGAGGTAACGGCACTGTCAGCGGTTCACCGTTCCGCGTTCCGTACCACTTTTCAGCCGCGGTAGCCGGTGCCGGGGATGCGGTGCGTGTAGTCGGCGCACAGGTAGGTCTCGGGTACCTGCTCGGTCACCGGCACCTCGAAATAGTCGTCCTTGGTGCGGACCGCGAGGTACTGGTCCTTGGCATCGCGATGACACCACATGCCGGTGAGGCCGTGGCCGTACGGCGAGTAGTCGGAGAACAGGCAGGTAATGCAGGAGAGCAGGCGGATGTCGTCCGGGAACTGTTGTCCGAGCCGGAACAGCGCGTCCTCGAAGTATCTGTCGGTGCCCTGGTAGGTCAGCCCGTCGATGTCGATGGCGAGTTCGAGCGACTCCCCCGCGCCGCCGGGCGGCAGGGTCAGCCGGAAGTGGATCACACCGGGTTGGCGCTGTTCGTGCACCTGCACCGAGCAGGGCAGTTCGCCGGAGAATGCGCAGCCCGAGATGGCATCCCACTGGTCGACGGGCAGTCCGACCCGAAGTGCGGCGCCCTTGTCATAGGGGCCGAGCGCGTCGAAGTCCGGACCCGCCACCGGAACGCCACGGATCACCGTGCGGATATCGAACCGGTTCGCACCCCAGTGCCGCGATGGCCCGATCCGCCACATGATGCGCTCGGTACCGTGCCCGTCGGTGTAGGTTCCCGGAAAAACCTGCGGCTGCACAGCTGAATCCTTCTCCCGCGACGAATTTCCCGACTCTAACGGAGAATTCACCGTATTTTCGGCGGGTGGAGAAATTGGTCTTCGTCCTGCGCCGATCCGATGCCGAGGCGACCGAGTCGTGGTGCGAATCGCTGCGCACCACTGTGGCCGCGCGCCTGGTCGACCTCGGGGTTGCGGGTGTCACCGTCTATGTCCGTGATGCGGCGGTCCAGGCCGCGCTGATGCGAATGGTGACGCTGGACCCGCCGATCGCCGCGGCGGTCACGGTCTGGGTCGAGCAGAGCTACGGTCCCGAGGCCACGGCCGCGGCGGATATCCTCGCCGAATTCGCGACCGTCGCACACGGCTATCTGGTGACCGAGTCGGTGCCGCTGCGGCTCGACGATTCGGTCCCGACCCGCACCGAGGGGTTCGGCAATCTCGCCTTCCTGCGCCGGCCTGCCGAACTCACGCAAGCGGAATGGCTGAGCGACTGGCAGGGCCGGCACACCGCCGTGGCCATCGAGACGCAGTCGACGTTCGGCTACACGCAGAACGTGGTGGTCCGGGCGATAACCCCGGACGCGCCCGCCATCGATGCCATTGTCGAGGAACAGTTTCCGGCCGCGGCGCTCACCGATCCGCTGGTCTGGTACGGCGCGCGCGACGCGGCCGAGTTCCAGGAACGGGTGCGACGCATGTTGGATTCGGTCGCGCGGATCGGCGCCGATCGCGACCTCGATACCGTCTCCGCCAGCAGATATCCGGTGCTGCAACCGTTTTCGACACGGACGAAGCAGCGGACCGGCGCATGATGCGCGAACTCGCCCTACCGGGCGGTAAGCAGTGCTGATGAGAATGCGAGATCGCGCCGTTACCATCCAAGGATGGCCCGAACTTGGAACACGATCGGCAAGCAGCTAGGCCTCATCGCGAAGGAGCAGGGTCCCAAGATCGTCAAGCAGCAGGGACCGAAGCTGGTGGACAAGCTGCAGCGCTCATCGCTGCTCGAGCGCGCGGTCGGGTCGCTGGCGACACGTAAGGCGCCCGCGGTCGCGATCCGGCCGACCGCCTCGCCCCCGGTACCGACCGCCGAGCGGGCCAGGCAAATCGTCTACTGCCCGCAGCTGGACGGTCGGGCCGATCCGGGCGAAATCGTGTGGACCTGGGTGCCCTATGAGGAGGATCCGAATAACGGCAAGGACCGCCCGGTGCTCGTCGTCGGGCGCGACCGCCGGACCCTGCTCGGGCTGATGCTGTCATCGAATTCGGAGCGCGCGCACGACCGTGACTGGGTCGGAATCGGCAGTGGCAGTTGGGATCACGAGGGCAGGCCGAGCTGGGTCCGCCTCGATCGAGTACTCGACGTCCCGGAGGACGGCATTCGCCGCGAAGGCGCGATCCTGGCCCGCAAGACCTTCGACTTGGTCGCCCACCGCCTGTGTGCCGAATACGCTTGGCACTGAAAGTCGCCGGGCCGCCAACGCGACAACTGGTCTCGCACGTGCATGGGTAGCTCGCCGGGTACGCGCCGGCTCAGCCGATGACCTGCCCGCCGGTCCGCAACGCTACTCTCGCGGCACTCACTGATCGGCCTGAAGATGCGGAGAGGCGGTCAAGACACCATTTCCCGGGAACGGCCGAACAGCAAGCCGTAGACCAGCGCGCCGAGTACGCCACCGATGAGCGGGAACACCACGAAGACCCAGACCTGCGGTCCCGCACCGTTCTGATAGAAGGCAACGGCGAGGCTGCGGGCCGGATTCACCGAGGTGTTGTCCACCGGGATCGAGATCAGGTGGATGACCGCGAGCGTGACGCCGATCGACAGGCCGGCCAGCGGAATATCGGAGATCTGGTCGGTGGAGGCCAGCACCACAAATACCAGCAGCGCGGTCAACATGACCTCGATGATGATCGTCGCGGACAGGCCGTATCCGTTCTCGATCACCACCTGTCCGAGCGGACCGCGCACCGCGGACGGACTGTGCTTACCCCAGCCGTTCGCCCCGAGCCCGTCGACCGCGCGATCGTAGGAGGGCAGGTTCTTCGCGATCGCGAACAGCACGAGTCCGGCCAGGAATCCGCCGATCAGCTGCGCGATCACATAGCCGACCGCGGAGATCACCGAAAGCCGGCCGAGCAGCAACTGCCCGAGGGTCACGGCCGGATTCACATGGCAGCCGGAGATCGGCCCGATCGCGTAGACCAGGAACAGCAGGGAAAGGCCGAAGGCCAGTGCCACACCCAGCGGCCCGACGCGTTGACCGGCCAGTACCGCGGTACCGACACCGCTCATGACCAGGACAAATGTGCCGAGCGCCTCGGCGGCCCACTTCTTGGCCTCCGGCGTCGGCTCCAGTTCGGTGACTTCCTCGACGACTTCCTGAGCAGTGGGAGACATACACGCCACCTTCCGAGAGGATCTTCCCCGTGTGCACGGGGTGCTGGACCTGCTACGAAAATCACGGCTGATGTGAAACTGGACGTTACGCGAGACGGGGGAGCACTACAACGCTGACCCTTTCGAGCGACCCGCAAGCGATCGCTACGGCTGGCCCTTTCGAGCGACCCGCAAGCGATCGCTACGGCTGGACCGAGCTAGGCGAGCCGGGTTATCTCCACGACAACCTCCAGATCGGTCGAACCGCCACCGGAGAAAATGCCCTTCAGCGGCGGCACATCAGCGTAGTCGCGGCCGACGCCGACGGATATGTGCTGTTCGTTGATGGCGATATTGTTGGTCGGGTCGTATCCCCACCAGGCACCGGTCCAAGCCTCGATCCAGGCGTGCGACTGTCCCGCGACCGTCGTATTGATCTCGGCGGCCGGATTGGGGTGCAAATATCCGGAGACATAGCGGCTCGGAATCCCCATGCTGCGCAGTAGGACCAGAGTCAGATGCGCGTAATCCTGGCATACGCCTTGACGTTCGGCGAAGGCCTGCACGGCCGAGGTGTGCACCGAGGTGGTACCAGCGATGTAATTCATTTCGCCGTGCACCCATTCGGCCGCGCGCACAACAGCTTTCGCGGGTGGCACACCGCGCGCGAGCTGTTTCGCGATCGCCGCCAGCTTCTTGTCCTGCGGTACATAGACGGTGGGCGAGAGCATTTCGTCGAAACGGTCACCGTTGTGTTCGGAGTGCAACTCCTCCCAGGACAACTCCTCGGCCGGACCGGCGAACGGTTCGGTCTCCACCACCGAGGATCCGGTGACCTCCAATTCGGTGTGCGGCGCGTGCAAATCGAAGGAGGTGACCGCGGTGCCCCAGTAGTCGGTGTAGCGATAGGACCGGGTGGATGGCACCGTCTCGACCCGATTCAGGATGACGTTCTGCCTGCTGTCCGCGCGCGGAGTGAGCCGAGCCTCGTTGAACGACCGGGTGACCGGGGAGTCGTAAACATAACCGGTGGTGTGCACCACCCTGATCCGCCAGCTCACAGCTCTCCCTCCACCTGCGCATGGTTATCGTGACTGCTGCGCAGATCGGTCCAGGCCACCCACGGCGCGGCGTGGAAGTACTGCAGCGCGATCGCCTCGCTGACCTCGCGACAGGTCTTCTGCAGCGAAAGCAGGCGATTCTGCAGATCCTCCAGCAGCGCACCGGGCGGCAGGAATTCCAGTTCGCTGCGGGCCCTGCCGAGCAGCCGCTGCGCCTCGTGTCGCGCGCCGACCCGGCTGCTCGGGCGCTGATCGAGTTCGGCGAGGCAGGCCTCGGCCACCCGCACCGAATGAAACACCGAACGCGGGAAAAGCCGGTCCAGCAGGATGAATTCGGCGACCAGATTGGCGTCGAGCGCACCGCGATGGGTGCGCAGATAGGTGTCGTGCGCACCGGCCGAGCGCAATACGGTCACCCACGCCGGTGACGAGGTGCGATCACCCGCGCGCGAAAGCAGCAGGCGCACGGTCATATCCACGCGTTCGATGGACCGGCCGAGCAGCAGGAAGCGGTAACCGTCGTCGCGGCTGAGGGTGGAGTCGGAGAGTCCGGCGAACATCGCCGCCCGCCCCTCGATGTAGTGAAAGAACTCGTGCGGGCCGAGACTGCGGGCGGCCTTCTCGGTGGCCGTGAGCCCGATATAGGTGGCGTTCAGGCACTCCCACATCTCGCTGGAGGTGACTTCGCGTGCACCCCTGGCGTTTTCGCGGGCATTCGCGATCGAGTCGACAATGGAATTGCCGTGGTCGTGACTGAAGGCGACCAGGTCGGTGACCGACCAGACATCGAGTTCGACCTCGGGCGGTTCGATTCCCAACAC
This sequence comes from Nocardia vinacea, assembly GCF_035920345.1. Lineage (NCBI taxonomy): Bacteria > Bacillati > Actinomycetota > Actinomycetes > Mycobacteriales > Nocardiaceae > Nocardia > Nocardia vinacea. The sequence goes on along the minus strand of NZ_CP109149.1, from coordinate 9,135,633 downwards.
TCGCAACAGAACTCGCGAGGTTCGGTCCGGATCCACCGTGGCATCCTCGAGCAACTGATGCACCGCGACGTCGAGGATGCGGGCGGTGTCGTCGGCACGTTCGACGTACCGTCCGATCCAGTACAGGGATTCTGCATTGCGGGCCAGCATCAGCGCATCACCCGCCTAGTCGTTGGTGTTGGCCCGACACGGACTGCTGCTGGATTTGTCCAGGCACACCGAGCTGTTGTCGGTCGGACCCGGGACCGCGCCGCTGCTGTTGACTCTGTCGCATCGATCCCAGCCGCTGCTCCTGTTGTTGCTGCTGCTGTTGCTGATTCGACTGCGACGCGGTCAATTCCCGGCCGAGTTCACGCTGATCGGATTGCGGCGGGTCGCTCACCAGTTCCTCGCCCGCGAGCTCACGGTCGACGGGTGAGGCGCGTCCGGCCAGCACCCAGGTGTCCTTACTGCCGCCGCCCTGACTGGAATTGACGACCAGCGACCCCTCCGGCAGTGCCACCCGCGTCAAACCGCCCGGCAGCACCCAGATGTCGTCGCCATCATTGACCGCGAAGGGCCGCAGGTCGACATGCCGCGGCACCAACTCGTTGCCGATCTTGGTCGGCACGGTGGATAGTTGCACCACCGGTTGGGCGATCCAGCCCCGCGGATCCGACTTGATCTTGCGCCGGATCGTCTCCAATTCCCGTGGCGTGGCCACCGGACCGATGACGATGCCGTAGCCGCCGGACCCCTCGACCGGTTTGATCACCAGTTCGGCGATGCGGTCGAGTACCTCCTCGCGTTCGTCGTCGAGCCAGCAGCGATAGGTATCGACATTGGGCAGTACCGGTTTCTCGGCGAGGTAGTACTCGATGATCGTCGGTACATACGCGTAGGTCAGCTTGTCGTCGCCGACGCCGTTGCCGATCGCGCTGGAGATGACCACGTTGCCCGCCCGCGCGGCATTCACCAGTCCGGCGACGCCGAGCACCGAATCGGGCCGGAAGTGCATGGGGTCGAGGAAGGTGTCATCTATGCGGCGGTAGATCACGTCGACCTGGCGCTCCCCCGCCGTGGTCCGCATATAGACGACATTGTCGCGGCAGAACAGGTCGCGCCCCTCGACCAGTTCCACCCCCATCTGCCTGGCCAGCAGCGAATGTTCGAAGTAGGCCGAGTTGTAGACGCCGGGCGTGAGCACGACGACCGTCGGGTCGGCCTCATTGGGCGCGGCCGAGGCGCGCAATGCGGCCAGCAGGTGGGTCGGATAGTCGCCGACCGCGCGCACCCGGTGCGAGGAGAACAGATCCGGGAAGACCCGCGCCATGGTGCGCCGGTTCTCCATGACATAGGAAACCCCGGACGGTGCGCGCAGATTGTCCTCGAGCACCCGGAAGTCGCCGCGCTCGTCGCGGATGAGATCGATACCCGCCACATGGATGCGCACCCCGTTCGGCGGCACCAGTCCGGCGGCCTCGCGGTGGAAGTGCTGGCACGAGGTGACCAGCCGCTTCGGGATGACCTCGTCACGCAGGATGTTCTGCTCACCGTAGACATCGGCGAGGAACAGCTCCAGCGCCGTCACCCGCTGCTTGATCCCGCGCTCCAGCTTGGCCCATTCGGCGGCCGCGATCACTCTGGGCACCAGATCGAGCGGAAAGGGCCGTTCCTGGCCGGATAACGAGAAGGTGATGCCCTGGTCGATGAAGGCGCGGTCGAGTGCTTCCGAGCGGGCCGCGAGATCGGCCACGTCGATGGGCGCGAGCGCCGAGAAGATTCCCCTATATGGCTGACGCACCCGGCCCTGGCCGTCGAACATCTCGTCGAAGGCGTCCGCGTACCGGCCGGGACGATAGCCCTCGAATAGTCCGGATGTGGTTGCTCTGCCGTTGCCGTTCGCATGCCCGTTCGACCGGACACGGGTCGGCGCAGGTGATCGTGCCGAACGTGGCGGCGAGGCGGGAGTCATGCAAAAATCGTGCTACACGCAGCGTTGATGCCGTGTGAGACGCAGGTAAATTTCTTGCATCACTCCGGGTTTACACCCCCTTACTACGGTCGGTAGCGTTGCCGGTCGAGCCGTTCGCGCGGTGGCGATTTCGCGTGCCGGAGTGGTGGTGATTTCGTGTGCGACGCGGCGGCTGGTACCCTCGATCTTCGGCGTCGCGTTACCTGATTACTCCGGTTTCCAACGCGCGCTCGCGAACTTTTCAGCACAGTCCACCAGCGACAGGAACACGAGGAAACAGGCGTGGCCAACATCAAGTCCCAGATGAAGCGGATCCGCACCAACGAGGCGGCGCGCCAGCGCAACCAGTCGGTCAAGTCCGAGCTGCGCACCGAGATCCGCAAGGTCCGCGAGGCCTTCGCGGCCGGCGACAAGGCGAAGGCCGCCGATCTGATCGTCAGTGCCAGCCGCAAGCTGGACAAGGCCGCCTCGAAGGGCGTCATCCACGCCAACCAGGCCGCCAACAAGAAGTCGGCCCTCGCGCTGGCGCTGAACAAGCTCTGATCACACCGGTACCGCCCGCGGTACCACCCATACGTTGACGCAGCCGCCGTGGCCTCGATGACCACGGCGGCTTTTGTCGTCACCGATCGACTATTGCCAGGATCACTTTTTCGGTCCGGTAGCCTGAATTCAGATATTTCTTCAGCAATTTTTCAGCGATCTTTCGCTCCTACGCCGATGCAGCCCCCTGGGCGTTGAGCGGAATCGTCCCGGCAGGTGCCGTGTCATCGAGACTGCCCTGGGCAAACCGGCAGGAAAGTGGCGCCCCGGCCAACATCCCCAGGTCATCGCCGCATCCCACTCCTCGAAGCCGAATTCGGATCAGGCAGCCACATGTCGGAGGTTCCCGCTACGATTCGGCGCATGGTTACCGTGTACGCCAATCAGACGCCGGTTCGCTCCGAAGATCTGCCGGACATCATCCGCGCAGCCGAGGTTCTAGGCATCGGACTGAAGATCGAGAACGTCATGGTCCCCGATGAGGAAGGCGGCTACTCGCTGGAGTGGATCGTCACCCGGGACGAGGAAATTCCGGTCTACGAGGAGTGGGAGGGCCGGTACGAGGAGTCCGAGGAGGACATCGAACTGGTTCTCAGCTCGGTCGAATAGATCCCTGCGAATCCGCACCCGCACCGAGCGGGTGCGGATCTCCGAGTGCTCAATCCAGGTCGGCGTTCAAACGATCCAGCGCGGCCTGGGAGTCCGCATCGGCCGCGCGATAGATGATGATGCGCTGGTCCGGATCCTGTAGCGGCATGAGCACTTCGAAATTGACCACCAGCGGCCCGACCTCCGGGTGGCGCAGCGGCTTCCTACCGCGCCCCTGCACCCGGACGTCGTGCCTGGCCCACCCCTGCGCGAACTCCTCGCTGCGTGCGGTGAACTCGGCCACCAGATCGGCCAGTTCCTGGTCGTCCGGATGGGCCGCCCACGCGGCGCGCAGATCGGCGATGCCCTCGCGAATGATCCGATCCCGGTCGCAGTAGAAATCGCGCATAGCGGGGTCCAATAGGCACAGCCACATGGAGTTGCGCTGCCGCGGCGGCAGCGCGCCGAAGTCGACGACCAACCGCGCCATTTCCGGATTCCACGCCAGGATGTCGTAGCGGTGGTTGACCAGCATCGCGGGCAATGGCGACAGATCGTGCACCAGCAGCTCCAGCGCGGGCGCGGGGACGGTGCTCGGTTTCCCGGCATTCGGCTGGCGCTGCTGGGCCAGATCGAATAGGTAGGCGCGCTCGTCGGTATCGAGGCGCAGTGCGCGTGCGAGCGCCTCCAGGACGTCTGCGGATGGGCGCAGGCCGCGCCCCTGTTCCAGCCGCACGATGTAGTCGGTGCTCACACCCGCCAGCTCGGCGACTTCCTCACGTCGCAGACCAGGGGTGCGCCGAGCCTGTTTGCGCGGGGGCAGCCCTAAGTCGCCGGGATTCAATCGCTCGCGCCGAGCGCGCAGAAAGGCCGCGAGTGCTTGTGCCCAATTCGCGGAGCTCCCTGGCCCTGCGTGCTCACGCAAGCTACCGCCTCCGGGCCTGAGCTCGCTCCGCTGTGTCGCATTCACCGTGCTCGTCATCGCCCTCGATCTTACGGCTGCCTAGGACTGGCTTTCCCAGGAAAAACCTTCCCTTACCCACGCTCTCGCGCCGTTCCAGACTCGATGACACCGGAAACGAAGTACGAACGACAGGAGCACGACATGTCCGGAGCCCGCACCCTCGATACCTACCGGTTGCTCGGCCGCTCGGGTCTTCGGGTGTCTCCGCTGTCCCTCGGGACCATGACGTTCGGCGCCGATTGGGGTTGGGGCGCCGATAAGGACGAGGCCCGCAAGATCTTCGACACCTATGTCGCGCGCGGTGGCAACTTCATCGATACCGCGAGCCAGTACACCAACGGCACCTCCGAGCAACTGCTCGGCGAGTTCATCGCCGCCAATCGCGAAAGTCTGGTGCTGGCAACGAAATACACGATGCTGCGACGGCCGACCGATCCCAACTCCGGCGGCAATCACCGCAAGAGCATGGTCGGTTCGGTCGAGGCCAGCCTGCGTCGGCTGAACACCGACTACATCGACCTGCTGTACCTGCACGCCTGGGACTTCCTGACCCCGGTCGAGGAGATCCTGCGCGCCATGGACGATCTGGTCCGCGCCGGGAAGGTGCTCTATGTCGGCATCTCCGACGCACCGGCCTGGCAGGTCGCACGCATGCAGACCATCGCCGACCTGCGCGGCTGGTCCCCGCTGATCGCGCTGCAGATCGAGTACAGCCTGATCGAGCGTACCGTCGAACGCGATCTCATTCCGATGGCGCAAGAACTCGGCCTCGGCGTGGTGCCGTGGTCGCCGCTGGCCAGCGGGGTACTCACCGGCAAGTACAGCCGCGCCGATTTGGCGCACGACGCGGCCGGCTCACCCGAGGGCACCCGCAAGAACGTGGCGGCCGCCAATGGATCGCTCACCGAGCGTGGCCTGGTGATCGCCGACGTGGTGAAAGATGTTGCGGCACAACTGGGTAAGACGCCGTCGCAGGTAGCGCTCGCCTGGACACTACAGAATCCGGGCGTCACGGCTCCGATCATCGGCGCACGCACGGCCGCACAGTTGGAGGACAACCTCGGAGCGCTCGAGGTCGAATTCGACACCGCACAGCTGGAACGGCTGCAGCAGGCCAGCGCGATCGAACTGGGTTTCCCGCACGACATGCTCGCGCGTCCGATGACCCGCGGAGTGACCTTCGGCGACCTGAAAATCGAAGGCCGCGACTGAGTTTCGCCTCATGCGGTGGGTGCGAGTGCTGCTCGCACCCACCGCATCAGCATGTCGGCCACCGGATCCCCCGACCCGGCGCGGACAAACATGGCCGTCAGTCTGTGCTCAGCGGCTATCCGCTGCGTAAATGCTTATCGCGGCGCCGCGTCAGGTTGCGGAGTGCAGGTCCAGGATCTGCGTGAGGGCGTGTTCCAAGGCGTAGGTGGCGTCGGCGGCACCGCCCTTGACGTCGGCATTCAGTGTGGCGACTACTTGCAGGGCCGTGCCGATGCTGGCCTGGTTCCAACCTCGCGCTTGGGCCTGGGCTTTCTTCACCTTCCATGGCGGCATGCCCAATTGCTGGGCCAGCTTGAACGGGTCGCCGCGGCCTGCGGAGCCGACGCGGGCGATGGTGTGGACGGAGTCCGCGAGTGCGTCGGCGAGCAGTACATGTGGTACGCCGCGGTCGGTGGCCCAGCGCAATGCCTCCATGGCACCGGGGCGATCCCCCGCGACAGTGAGTTCGGCGACATCGAAACCGGAGATCTCGGCCTTGCCGGAGTAGTAGCGGCGTACTGCGGCGATATCGATCTTGCCGCCGGTATCGGCGGCCAATTGCGAACAGGCGGCGGACAATTCCCGCAGATCTGAACCTACCGCCTCCAGCATCACCTGCACGACCTCGCTCGAAACCCGCACCCCGGCATTGCGGAATTCACCGCGCACGAACTCCACCCGCTCGGCCGCCTTCGTCAACTTGGCGCAGTCGTGCACCTGTGCACCCGACTTCTGCAGCGCAGGGGCCAGCGCCTTGGCCCGGCCGCCCCCGGAGTGCAGCACCACGAGCACCACGCCTTCGGGCGGATCTCCGGCGGCGGCGGTGATCACCGCGACCGCCTCCTTCCCCGCCTCCGCCGCCGACTCGAGCACGATCACCCGATCCTCGGCGAACAGCGAAGGGCTCAACAACTCCGCTAGTTCCGCGGTGCTGGCATCCCCGGCCCGCAGTCGATCAACGGGTACCGCATCGGGGTCCGGCGCATCGGCCCGCACCTGCGCCGCAATCCCCGCGATGGCCCGTTCGACCAACAGCTCTTCATCACCGAGCACCAGGTGCACTGCCGCAGTCCGTTCGCTCACGCGAGCATCCTACGGTCCGCCACCGACACGTCCTCACACCTCACAGGCCACCTCCGTTTTGCCACCGTCCGTGTTCGAACCCGAGCCTCCCGGTCGTCCAACTGTTCCGTCCGTCATCCGCAGCCACGGCGCTGCAGTCCAGCAAAGTCGGTCCGGACCTCGGAGCCGGACCATGGGCGAGCTTGCACTCAGAACTCCGGGGACTATCAGTCTGTCCAGATCCGCGGGGACTATCGGGATGCAGACCTGGCAGGTCGAGCCGTCAGGGTTCGCAGTTGGCGACCCTCACCTAGGACCAGGACGTCGCCCTGTTGATCGGTCCGGGCAACGGTGACACCCAGGTCGGCCAGATCCGCGAGCACACCGGGGTTCGGATGGCCGAAGGTGTTGTCGGCACCGACGCTGACCACGGCTAGTCGGGGGTGGACGGCGGCGATGAATTCCTTTGTGGTCGTTCGGGAGCCGTGGTGCGGCAGCTTCAGAACGTCGGCCTGAACGGGAGCACCCGAATGCAGCAGTCGTTGTTGCGCCGGGGCTTCGATATCGCCGGTGAGCAGTATTCGGCCCGCGGGTGTCGTGGCGGCGATGACGATCGAGCGGTCGTTGGCATCGTCGGTGCCTGGCGGGCCGGTTGGGTGGTGCTGGAGTGGGGCCGGGGCGAGTACGTTCAATTCGACAGCACCGAAACGCAATATCTGTCCCGAGGACAGCTCGAGCACCGGGATGTGCGCCTGTGCTGCGAGACTGGCGACTTGCTCCGGTCCGCTGACCGATGCGCGCCACTCCTGGGCAGATCCTCGCTCACGGGACGCACCCCTCGACTCATTCGAATCCGCCTCGGATCTGCTCGAATTCGATATTCGACGACGCTCGGTGCTTGTGGATTCGACGTTCCCCGATGTTCCAGCGAGCTCGCCGGGCGCGACCGCCAAGGCATCGACCGAACGACCTTGTAAGGCGCCGGACAGACCAGCGATGTGGTCGGCGTGCGGATGGGTCAGCACGAGGAGCGAGATCCGGTTGATGCGTAAGCGATTCAGACAGGTGCGCATGATGCGCGGATCCGGACCGACATCGATGACCACCGCCGTGTGATTACCGACGGACAATGCGAGTCCGTCACCCTGTCCGACATCACAGACAGCCAATACCCAGCCAGCGGGTGGCCAGCCCGGATGCCAGACCCGCACCGGAATCAGCACGACCGCGACGCCGAACAGAACGGCAGCGGCAAGACGACGCATTATCGCCGACCGCAATGCCAGCACAACGAAAACTACTGCCGCACAGGCGATAGCCCCGCCGGTGAACCCACCGCGCACGGAGATCTCCGCGCCAGGCATATTCGCCGCGTGCTCGGCGACGAACAGCAGCCACCACAGTGGCGGTTGCGCGCAACGCAGTATCAGTTCCGCCAGCGGAGGCCAGGCCGCGGCGAGTGCGGTGCTGATAGCCCCGAGCACCGTGACCGGTGCGATTACCGGTTCGACCAGGATATTCGCGAGGATCGCGACCAGACTGAGCCGTCCGGTCAGCGCGACCACCAGCGGTGTCGTCACCACAAACGCGGCGGCCGATACCGCGACGATTTCGGCCGGCACCCGCCACCAGCCGTGGGCGCGCAACCAGTCCGCCCAACTCGGTGCCAATAGGATCAGTCCGGCGGTCGCCAGTACCGACAGTCCAAATCCGGCACGCACCGCCAGTTCCGGCCACAGCCCGAGCAGGCCTATGACCGCCGCGCAGAGTGCAGGCAAGGCTTGCTTCCGGCGTCCGGTTATCAAGGCGAGCAAGGTAATCGCCCCCATTGCCCCCGCCCGCAGCACACTCGGGTCCGGACGTGCCACCACAATGAACATCAGTAGTGCCGCCGCCGCGACCGCTGCACCGACGCGCGGGCCCAGGGTGAGCAGCCGTACCGCACCGAGTACAACCGCCAACAAGATCGTGAAATTGGCACCGCTGACCACGCAAATATGTTCCAGCCCAGCGATTTCGAACTCCTCACGGACTTCATCGGATAGCGCGGACGTGTCTCCCACCACCAGCGCGGGCAGCAGCCCGGCCTGCTGTTCGGGTAGTACGCGTGCGGCCGACGCGAGGTCGGTACGCACTGCTGCGGCGATCCGTTGCCACCAGGGCAACGCGCCGACCACTACCGGCGGTCCCTGGGCACGCAGCGTGGCGACGGTGAGATCGCGGTGCCACGGCGGCTCCGGCTTGGCACGAAACTCCACCGCCCGTCCGGGCAGCAGCCCGTCCCAATCCGCACCGGACCCGAGAACCACCACGGTGCCACCCGCCCGCACCGTCGAACCGCCTTGGCGGTAATCGCGCAACTGTGCCCGCACCGTCCACCGCTGCTCACCGCCGAATGCGCTGGACCGCACCGGTTTCGGATCATCGACCGGTGTGACGACCACACGCACCGAAGCCGCGGTGTTACGCAATGGATGCGTCGCCACCCGGTGCTCGCGCCATGCCCCGGCCACCGCGAACCCGGCACCGAGCAGCAGCGCGGCAAGTGTCGCAACGGCGACCACCCGCCACCGCTCACTGGGATGGGCCACCGCGCGCAACAGCACCACCCAGAGCCCGATCGCCAGCAGTACCAGCGCCGCCGCCAGGAGCAGACCGGCCGCCCATCCCGCCGTCAGCGCGACAATCGTTGCGCCCCAACAACTCAGCGCCGCGGGCAGCAACCGCGCATCGAGGACCGGCACCGCCTCCACCGACGGCTCGCCATCCTCGGCAGCCCGTCGATCGATATCGCCCTGTCCGTCCGAAACACCCTCGACCGTGGTCATACCGTCACCAGATCGCGCAGACGGGCGAGGCGGGCCGGGCCGATGCCGTCGACCTCGCCGAGTTGTGCGACATCGGTGAATCGTCCATTCGTGGTACGCCAAGTGACGATTGCGCGGGCGGTGACCGGCCCGATGCCGGGGAGGGCATCGAGTTCGGCTTCGGTTGCGGTATTTAGATCGACTTTGCTCGATGGGCGTTGTGCCGCAGTGGAATTCGGAGCAGAGCCGCCTGACGGTCGTCCGCCTGCACTGATCGCGGTGCTGCCGAGTTGCGGCCCCGAGTTCGGACCACTTGGACCAACGAGAACCTGGTCGCCGTCCTGGAGACGCTGCGCAAGGTTGAGTCCACTCAGATCCGCGCCGTCCTTCGCACCGCCGGCGGCGGTGAGTGCGTCGGCGACCCGTGCTCCGACGGGCAATCGAATCAGGCCGCCGCGATGTACGAGGCCGACCACGCTGATCACCAATTCCGTTGCGGGACTGGCAGTTACCGGCACGGCTGACAGCCCCGCTCCGGATGATGCCGCCATGCTCGCGCCGGACAGCCCAGCCGGTACAGTGCCGGTGCTGATACGCACCGCCGACGGCAGCGGCACCGCCTGCGCGACCGGTCGCTCACGCAAAACCACGACAGCCGCGACGACCACCGCCGCCAGTCCGACCGCGACGAGCGTCACCAGCCCCCGCCACCCCGGATCCAGTCGAGTTCCCCGAAACCGTTCCGGCACAAGCCGATCCCGCCGGGCCGAGCGCCGCTGCGGCTCGTCCAGCCAACCCGGTGCTCGCACCTCGCCGACCCGGTCCGCCCAGTCCTCATCATCCTCGAGATCGGACCTGGCCGCCTCGGTAGAAACCTCGGGATCGGACTCCACCGCCTCGGATAACTCCTCGTCATCCCACCGCCCACCGCGAACCGGCGGCTTGCTTCGCCCCGATCGCTTTCCGGACCTCGACGAACGCGGCGAACTTCGGCACAACTCGGCGTCGGTACGCGCCGAACTTCCGGCACCGATCGTTCGGCTGGCACCGACTCGCTCGGTCAGCACGTTCAGTCGTCGGCGAATCCGTTCGCGTTCGTCATGTCGGGACATGGCGGCGACGCTAGTCCCGCCGCAAGGTCGGTAACGATTGCCGACCAGGCGAAATAAGAAGTCTGTTGATAACTCTGAGCCTGTGGATAACTTCGCCCGCAAAGGGACGAAATTCCTTGTTCTGCAAGCACGTTCGCTACTCTGATCGTTCCGACCGAATCAGCGAAGTCAGCGGCGCCATCCCCGAGGCGGAGCTGGTGCGGATGACGCCGGAGCGCGCTGCGTCGCTCACGGGTGGCCCCATCACCGAGCTCGCGCGCGGCGCCGCGGCAACGTGGAGTCAGATCCGCAGCGCTGTGACTACCGTCGTCGTAAACCGCACCGTGAAGGAACCGCCCGCCGCATCAATGGCGGACCCGATGCCCGCAAGCACCTCTTTCTGTGTGGCAGAGGAGAATTGGGCGTGGCCGCCGGTCGTCGGCAGTTGATCCAGCCACTCGTCCCGGGTGTACGTCCGCTCCCAATCGAACGTCCACTGCTCGGGTTCACCGAAGCCACCCGCCGCCCGAATCCCCTCGGTCACCTTGGCGTGCGGCGCCGAATACGCAGTCCTCGGCCCCGCCGCCCAACGGGCAGCGAGCGAGTCGGGTACGACCCGTTGATAGACCGCGGCGAAGGCTTGGGCCAAATCCGTCGGCGGTTGGCCCGCATTCCAAAAGACAGCCAGCCGTCCACCTGGTCGCAGCACTTCGGCGGCTTTCGCGGCACCCGCGACCGGGTCCACCCAGTGCCAGGTCTGGCCGGCGATGACGGCGTCGAAGATTCGCCCCGCGGGGTCCCAGGCTTCGAATGCCGACACCTCGACCTCGAAGCCGTGCTTTCGCGCCCACTCACCCATCCGCGCATCGACCTCCACGCCCAGCACACGGCAACCTGCCGCCCGGAACTGCCGGGCCGCGATGCCGGTACCGATGCCGACGTCGACGATCTCGGGTCCGGGGCTGGCGGCGACGATCGCATCCACCATGGCAGCCGGATAGCTGGGCCGGGCCCGGTCATAGCGTTCCGGATCCGAGCCGAACGATTCGGCCAGCTCACGTGCTTGGTGGGATTCGCGTTGGTCGGAGGACGTGCGCTCCGGAGGTAGAGTGGGCATGCGCCCACCATAGTGGGCACATGCCCACTTGCCAACCGGGCGTGCCCGAGAAGAGGAGATACCGTGCCGACAGGCGTGGCCATGCGCGATCCGCGCGAGCAGCTATTCGATGCCGCCGAGCGAATCCTGTTGCGAGACGGTCCTAATGCACTGACCAGCCGCGCTGTCACCACCGAGGCGGGCTGCGCCAAGGGCGTCCTGCACCGGCACTTCGCCGACTTCGACGCCTTCCTCGCAGAACTCGTACTCGACCGCATAGGCCGAATCGATCAGCAGTCCGCCGCCCTGCGCGAATCCGCAGGCACCCGCACGGTGACCGACAATCTCACCGACGCCCTGACCACTGTCTTCGAATCGGTCGCGGTAGCCATAGTCAGCCTCGTCACCTTCCGCGACGAACTGCGCACCCGCCTGCGCCAGGTCCGCCCACCCGGCGTCCCCGTACTCACCGAAGCAACAACCATGCTCGCGACCTACCTCAACGCCGAACAGACCCTCGGCCGCATCACACCCGAAGCCGACACCGACACCCTCGCCCTGACCCTCATCGGCAGCGCCCACCTCCTCTTCGCCGACAGAACCGATGCCCCACCCACCCCCGAAGCCACCCGCAAAGTCGTAACCACCGTCATCGCAAGCACTCTCAGGTGAGATGGCGGGTGTCACCGAGGCTGATGACCTGGCGGTTGTGAAAGTAGTCATCCTCGCGCAGCTCCGTGATACTTCCCGGAGCAGCGTGGAACCGGGCGTAGCCGAGTGATTCGATCGGCAACATCATCCACGCCGCAACGACGAAAGTGATTGCGCCACCATGGGTCACGACGATCTGATGATCGCAGTCGTGCTGCCGAATCGCGTCCATCGCCGCGTAGATGCGCCGGGCGAGTGCGGCTATGGTCTCCGATCCTTGTATGCCTTCAAAGTGGCCCATTCGCTCCCCGACGACCGGCGGCCGCACGAATCGCCGATCCAGCCACTCCTGGGGCTTGCCCTCGGCCTCGCCATAGGATTTCTCACGCAGTCGCGGATCGAGAATCGGTGGCACCTGCAGCACATTGCCGATCACGGTCGCGGTACTCGCGGCACGTCGCAGATCCGATGAGAACAACTCCACGTCGACCTGGGCCGGAATCCTCGACCGAAGCGCCTCGGCGATCGTATCCGCCGCACGCAAACCGGCAGGCGTGAGCCGCGAGTCGTACCACCCTCCCACCAGGCCCGCGACGTGATGTGTCGACTCCGGATGAGCGATGACATAGCTGGTTCGCACGAGCGGATCCTCGTCGACATGGTCGCGGCTTCGGTGCGCGGGCCGTGCCGGGTAGGGGGCGGATGCGACGCCGGACGGCCGACGACGACAACACGCCGAGTTCGGAAAACCCGGCCAGTGACCGCCCAGCTATCCAGACCAATCGGTACTATTCAACTGATTGTCGTCACCGGCGAAGGGCCAGGCGATGGTGTCGAGGCGAATGTGACAAGGCTGCCGCGGTATGCGGCGATGCTGGCGATCGCAGGCCACCTCCCCAGCGATGACCAACGCTGGGCATACGAGGTGAAATTCGACGGTATTCGTGCCATCGGCCATGTCGACCGCGACCTGCGCCTGATCTCACGCAACGGCAACGACATCACTGCGGCGTGGCCCGAACTCGTCGATCTCGCCCCGGCAACCCCGCCCTTCGTCATCGATGGCGAAATCGTCACCTTCACCACCGATGGCCGCAGCTCCTTCGAGGCGCTGCAACCACGGATGCACCAGCGCAATCCTGCAGCGATTCGAAGCCTCGCCAAGTCCGTGAAAGCGACTTATCTCATCTTCGATCTGCTCCACATCGGCACTCGCTCTCTGATCGATCTGCCCTACGAGCAGCGTCGACAACTGCTGGAACAACTCGGCCTCCAGGGCCCGCACTGGCGGGTTCCGCCGCGTCTACACGGCTCCGGCGCCGAGGTCCTCGCCGAATCTCGACGGCTCGGCCTCGAAGGTTTGGTCTGCAAGCGACTCGACAGCCCCTACCTGCCCGGGCGACGCAGCCCGCTGTGGACCAAGGTCAAGAATGTCAACGACCAGGAAGTCGTCATCATCGGCTGGCGCCCCGGTATCGGCCGCCGGGCCGGGCGCATCGGCTCATTGCTCATGGGCATCTACGACAACGCCGGAAAACTGACCTATATCGGCAACGTCGGCACCGGGTTCACCCAAGCGATGCTCGACGAGCTGAAGGCGAGACTCCAACCGCTGCAACGCAAAACACCCACCGTCGACACCGATGTTCCCGACGCCATCTGGGTCGAGCCCCAGCTTGTCGGTGAGGTGTCGTTCACCGAATGGACCGGTGACAACCGACTTCGACACCCGTCCTGGCGCGGACTCCGTCTCGACAAGGAACCACGACAAGTGAAACGCGAACCTCAGCCTCGAAAAGAGTGATTCCTCTCCGGATGATTAGGTCCGGACCGATTCCGGGCCTACTCAACCGGAGAGGAATCCTGGGCACCCCGAGTTCTGTTGAGTGTCGGCGCATGGCATCTACCTCCATTTCATTGCTGGGATCGAATAAACGGATCTAGGTGAACAGCCTGGTGACGAAGGCGTTCATGTTGTCCCGGACCCGCCCGATCTTGGTCTCCTCGGTGATGAGATCTTCGCGGTACCGATTGCCGAGGGCGGGCGTTCGCTTACCCCGCGCGTAGAGCGAACACGCCAGATCGGTGCACATATAGGTGCCGACCGAGTTGCCCCGGCGTCCGGATTCACCGGCCTTGTGCGCGGTCATCAGCGAGACACCCCTACCGGTATGCGAGGTCAGGCAGATCGCGCACATCTGAGTCCGGCCGGATCCGCCCGTTTCGTAGCGCAGCGCGACGCCGATGATGCGATCACCCTGCGGCACAACGAGATACCCGCGGCCGGGCAGCGACGGATCGCTCCAGCCGAGGAAATCCAGGTCATCCCACGGTTGTGCGTCCAGGTCCCGGGGCACCGGTAGCTTCTTGGCAGTCGTCTTGGAACAGTTGATGAACGACGACCTGATGTCGCGTTCGGTGACGGCTTTCATGACGGCATCGACTCCTTCGATCGATCGGTGGACAAACCGAAGGAACGCTACAGCTGGTCATTAGCCCAGGCAAAGGAATTTTTCAGCTCACACGCGGCGCATCACCGACACGACCTTCCCGAGCACCACCGCCTCGTCACCGTCGATCACGTCGTAGGCCGGATTGCGCGGTTCCAGATAGACATGCCCGTTGCGACGCCGATACACCTTCACCGTCGCCTCCCCATCGATCATCGCGGCGACGATGTCACCGGAATGCGCCTCGTGCTGTTTGCGGATCACCACCAGATCGCCGTCGCAGATCGCCGCATCGATCATCGAATCGCCGCGCACGCGCAGCCCGAAAACCGTTCCGCGACCGACGAGTTCACGCGGCAACGTCATCATGTCGTCGGCGTGTTCCTCGGCGAGGATGGGCGTGCCCGCCGCGATATCGCCGACGACCGGAACCGCGACCGAATCCTCGGCCTGCGCCTGAGCCACCGACGCTTGCAGGAACATGCGCACATCGATCGGCCGCGACATGGTCTCACTGCGACGCAGAAATCCCCTGTCCTCCAAGGACTTCAGATGCTTGGAGACCGAGGACGAGGACCGCAGGCCGACAGCGTCGCCGATCTCCCTGGTATTCGGCGCGTAGCCGTACCGCAGCACCCAGTCCCGGATCGTGGCGAGGATCCGCTGCTGGCGCGGCGGCAGGGTCGAGGTGTCGAGGTGCTCGAAGGCATCGTGGTCGTATCCGGTCACCCGGGAATCCTAGAGGTGCGCGCGGACAATTCCCCGCTTTGTCACACCAGGCCCGCCTGCGTCGTCATACCGGTGAAGACCAGCACATGCGAACTTTGGAGGAACCATGACGACCATCCTGCTGACCGGCGGCACCGGCACACTCGGCCGCCACGTCACACCACTGCTGGTCGAAGCCGGTTTCAAGATTCGAATGCTCAGCCGCAATGCCCACGAATCGAGCGACGGCATCGAATTCGTGACCGGAGATCTGCTCGAGGGCACCGGCGTCGAGGCCGCGGTCGATGGCACGGAGATCATCCTGCACCTCGCGGGCGGCCCCAAGGGCGACGATGCGGCGACCCGGCACCTGGTCGACGCCGCCGCCAAGGCCGGGGTCCAGCACATCGTCTACATCGGCGTGGTCGGCGCCGGAAAACTGCCGATCGGTTACTTCCAGGCCAAGTTCGCCGCCGAACAGGCCATTATCGAATCGGGCGTGCCGTACACCATCCTGCGCGCGGCCCAGTTCCACGACCTCGCCCTGAAGACCGCGCGAGCCATGGCGAAGAGCCCGATCGTTCCCGCACCCGGCGCTGTCCTGTGGCAGCCGGTCGATTCGCGGGAGGTGGCCGCGCGGCTCGTAGAGCTGACGCGCGGCGCACCGGCCGGGCGGGTACCCGATCTGGTCGGGCCGGCGGTGTACACGATGGCCGAGCTGATCCGCGGATACCTGAAGGCCGAGGGCAAGCGGCGACTGTTCCTGCCGGTTCCGGTGCCGGGCAAGATCGGGCGTGCGTATCGCGCGAAGGAGAATCTGACCCTCGATGGCGCGACGGTCGGCGAGCTCACCTGGGAGAACTTCCTCGCCGAGCAGGTGTGACAGCGAATCTCCTTGCACGACCGCAGGAATAATTGATATGCCAGCGCCATATCGGTTCTGCTACCGTGGCCGACATGAAGCGCGCTGCTGTGACGACGCCGGAGACCGTCCCGGCGCGCTGATTGCTGTCCAGATCGAAAGCCCCGGGCGAGTGCCCGGGGCTTCGTCTTGTGGTCACTCGCCCGCTGTCCGCGAGGAGACCCCGTGCACGACCACCGCAAACTCGGCCGCGAACTCGGCCTGTTCGATACCGATCCGCTGATCGGATCCGGCCTGCCGTACTGGCTGCCCGATGGCGCCACCCTGCGCCACGCACTCGAGGAGTTCATCCGCACCGCGGAACGACGCGCCGGGTACCGGCACGTGTATTCACCGGCGCTCGGGAAGCGGGAGCTCTACGAAATATCCGGGCACTGGTCGCACTACCGCGACGACATGTTCCCGCCCATGCAGTTGGGCGGCGAGCAGGTGCTGCTGCGCCCGAGCCTGTGTCCGCATCACGCGGTAATGTTCCGCTCCCGCTCGCACAGCTACCGCGAATTGCCTTTGCGGATGGCCGAATTGGGCGGGATGTATCGAGCGGAACTCTCCGGTGTGCTCGGCGGACTCACCCGTGTGCGCGCGATCCAGCTCAATGACGCGCACATCTTCTGCACCGTGGATCAGGTCGCCGACGAGGTCGCGGGCGCGCTGGAACTGATCCGGTCGGCACATGCGGCCATGGGAATCCGGCCCACCCGATACCGCCTCTCGCTACCCGGACCGGGCGGGAAATATGTTGCGGCCCCGGAACTCTGGCAGCAGTCGATCACCATGCTCACCGACGTGCTCGACCGCTCCGGCCTACCCTACGAAGCAGCCGAAGGCGAGGCCGCGTTCTACGGCCCCAAGATCGATATCCAGTTCACCGACAGCGCGGGCCGCGAATTCACCCTCTCCACCGTGCAGGTCGACTTCCACCAACCGGAGCAATTCGACCTGCGCTACACCGGCGCAGACGGCGCCGAACACCGGCCGGTCATGGTGCACCGCAGCATTATCGGCAGCGTCGAACGGGCCGTCGCGCACCTGATCGAGGTGCACGGCGGCGCGTTCCCGGCCTGGCTTGCCCCTAGCCAGTTGGTCGTCCTACCGGTTTCGGCGGCCGAGTCGGCACCTGCCGACGCACTCGTCGAACGCTGCCTAGAGCTGGGACTGCGCGCCGAGATCGCCGATCACGAACTCGGCAGTCTCGGCGCGCGCATTCGCCAGGCCCGCCTGGTCCCCTACCAAGTCGTGATAGGTCCGAAGGAGGTCGCGAATGACCTTGTCGCGGTGCGGCTTCGGGACGGACAACGCCTGGAACCGCTACCCGCCGACGAACTGCTTTCCCGCATAACCGAACTCATCGCAGCGCACAGCACCCTGCTGTGACCTTCAGTGCTCGGTGACGAAATGGATCGCCAAGCGGTCGCACAGCTCGCCGAGTGCGCACGCGTCCAGGTGTGGCGCGTCCGGCCACGCATCGGCGTTCGTCCACGGCACCGAGGCGGGGGTGCCGTGCGGACGAGCGAATACGTGCTGATGGAAATGCGCGACGCTCAGTCCGGTGATCGCGGAGAACACGAATTCCGGTGCCAGCTCGACGTGTAACGCGTGCGCGGCGCGGCGGGCTGCCCAGCCCACCGCCTGGGCCTCGGCGTCGGTCAGGGTAGACAACGTCGGAGCGTGCCGCCGGGTCTCCACGAAGAGGTAGCCCGGCACCGGCGTGCCCTCGGTGAGCGGCCGATGCGTGACCAATACCAAGTCGTCCGCGTAGATCACCGGACCGACCAGCGCACCGATCCCCCGGTGCTTATCGCAGATCGGACATTCGTTCCCCACCTCGTCACCATAGCTGCCGTACACCGCCTCGATACCGAAGCTCGGCCATCCCACTCGATGTCGCCGAGCGCCCCTGCGGCACTTGGTGATATCCCGCTGACGAGGTCGGGTCGGGCGGTGCCGCCTGGCGGCACCGCCGCACATTGTGGATCGTGGCATCGGCGATCAGTTCAGAGCCTTGGCGAAGCAGTTGGACAGGGGCAGGGATTCATAGGGCGAGAAGATCGGGATGCGGTGGTAACCGCTGCGTTCATAGAAGCGAACCGCCTCTGGCTGCAGGTGGCCGGTCTGCAGGATCAGCCGGGGCAGCGCGAGTGCACGGGCGGCGGCCTCGGCAGCCGAAAGCAGCAGCGGCGCAACGCCGGAACCGCGGTAACCAGGACGCACGAACATCCGTTTCAACTCGAGCTCACCCGCATTCCAGCGCACGGCGGTGTGCCCGACCGGATCGCCGCAATATGCGAGGAAGGTGCGATGCACGGTGGCGGGATCGACGGCATTCGGCTTATCTCGCACATGTTTCGCCAGATAGGTGTAGCGCGGACCGACCTCGGCGGCCATCTCATCGCGCAGGATGACCGCGTCCGGATGCGCCCACTCGACCGATTCGATGATCAGCGGCGGATTGATCGGAGTTGCGGAACTCGTCATGCCGCGACGTTAGTCACCTCCGGTGCCGACCGAAGGGGTTGCGATCACGCAGAAATTATTACGCCCATCATGCCATTCGACCGGAGATGCGGCACACTCGCGAGTGCTGGACCGTAGCCGATCAGGCGCAGCCGCCGGGGAGGACCAACACACCGACCGCACCGACGCCGAGGTGGACGGCCAGAGTCGGCCCGAATTCCGCGACGATAAATTCGCGGATGCCGGGCAGCAACTCGCGCAGTTGGGTGGCGACGGTATTCGCGGCATCCTCAGCACCCAGGTGTTGTACGGCGACGGCGGCACCATCGTCGCCGGCCGCATCCACCGCTGCCGCAACAAGTTTGGCGTAGGCCTTTGAGCGAGTACGCACCTTTTCGCGCAGTTCCAATCGGCCCTCGACGATCTGCAGCAGCGGTTTGCTCACCAGTTCGCTGCCGAAAAAGGCTGCGGCGCTGCTCAATCGGCCACCGCGACGCAATTGCTCCGTGCGGTTCACCAGGATGAAGGTGCGTGACCGGCCGGCTGCCGCAACGGCGGTGTCATAGACGACATTCAATGGCGCGCCGCTGTGCGCGCGACGCGCGGCGGCGAGCGCCGGCAGGCCGGTGGCCAGGCCGGCCCCGAGTGAATCGACCAGCCGTACCTGATCGGCTGCATCCATATCGCGGACCGCCTGCCGTCCCGACTCCCAGGTACCGGATAGTTGGCGCGAAAGATGTACCGCGACAACGCCGTCCCCATTGCTGCGCTCCAGCGCCTGCTCGTAGACGGCACGCAGCTCACCGGGCGAGGCCGCCGAGGTCGTCACGGTATCCGAGCCGTAGTCGATATCGATGGCGTCGACGCCTTCGCGGATTGTGCGGTCGCCGACCAGCACATGCAGTGGGACAACGGCGATGTCCAACTCAGCGACGAGTTCGGCAGGGAGGCTGGCGGACGAATCGGTGACGACCACAACGGCCACGGACTACCGAACCTCCTGCAAGGTCTTCACCATCGAATTCGCCACGGCGGTATGTCCGGCCCAGCCCCAGTGGATGCCGTCCGGATTCGCGTCGCCGGAGAAGATGTCCTCGCGCACCGCTTCACCGAGATCGACCAGCGGGACGGAAGTCTTGGCCGACCATGCGCGCAGCGCCTGCACGGCACGCTCCCGGCCACTGTGCACATGCCCGTAGGCGGCACAGTTGTGCACGGACGGCAGTACCGCGACGACCGGCAGATCCGGACGCAGCTGGGCCAGCGCTTCGCGCGACTGCTCCAGGTAGTCCACGCTCACCTTCGGCGGCAATGCCACGGGGCGACCGAGTTTCGACAGCTTGGGCTGCAGCCAGTTGTAGGTGGAGCGCACTCCACGACGCAGCACCGGCGGGCGCACATAGCGGATCAACTCGCGCAGCGCGGTCGGCAGCGGCGAGGGCAAAGTGTCCATGCCACCGACCGCGAAGACGACCGCACCCGCGCGCGGTACCGCGGCCCACACCCGGGGGTCGCCGATCAGCGCCCAGTACGCGTCCCGGCAGGTCCAGCCGATCCGCCCGATCAGCTCGACATCCCAATCGAGTTCGGCGCCGACCAGATTCGGCCAGATCTTCGGATGGTCCGCGGGCAAGCCGCCCTTCGGACCGAAGTAGGACAGTGAGTCCGCGATCACCAGCAGCACCGGGCGATCCGAATCATCGGTCGATGCCGGTTCGGCTACGGCGGCCGAAACCTCGTCGTCGATAACCGATTCGAGCGCGGGTACCGATTCGGGATCGTCGACCACCGAATCGACTGTGGACTCGCCACCACTTGCCGAAAACGCAGCCGTGACCTCGGGCGCGGATTCCGCTGCGGGAGCTATGGACTCGTCTTTGCGAGCAGTGCCGATCACCGACTCATCGGTCGACGCCGCGATATCCGTATCGGAAGCTGCCGCAACACCTTCCGGTGGTTCACTCGCCGGTTCCGCCGGCTCCGCGCCGGTTCCGAACTCCGTCACGTGCGCGGCGGGCTCCTCGTTACCTTCCCCGGAGTCGGCGGCGGCAACCGATTCGTCGCTGTCGGACTCGGCCGACTGCGACTCGGCCGGTTCCTCCGGCTCGACCTGCTGCACCGGGGGAGGTCCGAACAGCGCGTCCGGGATCGCCCGTTCGGGCTTCGCCGAAACCCGACGGAACAATTCATCCGGTACCTGCCGAACCGGTTCTTCAGAGGACATCCGGGGCCACCTTCGCCGCTGCATTCCACACATCCAGGCGCCAACCGGGCTGATCGATGCTCGGACCGTGACTGCTCAGCTGCACCCAGCTGGTATTGGCCAATCCCCCTAGGACAGGCCAGTTCAGCGGCGGCAGGTCGAGCAGCGCGGCCGTGAGGGCGGCGATCAGCCCGCCGTGCGCCACCAGGATGATAGTCCGGCCTGGCCAATCCTGCCGCTCGGCGAACAATTCTCGAACAACCGGTAGGGACCGTGTGCCGACCTCGAGCTTGCTCTCACCGCCGGGCGGGGTATAGGCCGCATCCAAGCGCCACGCGACCCGCGCGCCCGGATAGTCGGCGTCGACCTCCAGATGGGTCAACCCCTCCCAGTCGCCGAGGTTGGTTTCCCGTAGCCGCCGATCCTGGACCACCGGAACATCGGTGTGGTCGGCCAACGCCGAGGCGGTATCGAAGGCGCGCCGCAGATCGGAGGACACGATGGCGATCGCATTGCGCGAAACCAGTTCGCGCGCGGCCTCTTTCGCCTGACGACGACCGAGCTCGGTGAGATCGGTGTCGATTTGCCCCTGCATCCGGTCGGCTGCATTCCACTCGGTCTGCCCGTGCCGCAGCAGGATCAGCGTGCGGACGCCGGCATACTTGCTCACAGCTACGCCTCGCTTCGCTCGGCTCCGCTGCGAGCATGCTCGCAGTATTGATGGTTCACTCGCTACGCTCGCTCACGTGTTCTTCCCCCGCTTCACCACGCACCGCGACACCCTCGGACTCGGTGTGCTTGAACACATCGGTCCCGGCCGCGATCCCGTCCACCGGAACCGCCGGACAATCCTTCCAGAGCCGTTCCAGCGCATAAAAATTGCGTTCGTCATTGTGCTGGATGTGCACGACGATGTCGACGTAATCCAGCAGTGCCCACCGGCCCTCGCGGGTCCCCTCGCGCCGGACCGGCTTGTGCCCGGCCGCGCGGAGCTTCTCCTCGACATTGTCGACGATGGCATTGACCTGACGCTCGTTCGGCGCGGAGGCGATCACGAAGCAGTCGGTGATCACCAACTGCTCGGACACGTCGAGCACCACGACGTCGGTGGCCAGCTTCTCGTCCGCCGCGCGCGCGGCGACCTGCGCCATCTCCACCGACTCGACAGATGCGCTCAAATTAAATACCTTCCACTCCTACGGGCACATATAAATGCCGCTTCGATATGTACTGCACGACGCCGTCGGGCACGAGGTACCACACCGGCCGGTTCTCGGCGGCGCGGCGACGGCATTCACTCGATGAGATCGCCAACGCCGGGACCTCGATCATGGTCACCGCATCGACCGGCAGGTCGCGCAGATGCTCTTCGAGATGATCGGTGTTCAGCTCATACCCCGGTCGGCTCACCCCGACGAATTTCGCCAGTTCGAACAACTCCGCCCAATCCTGCCACGTCAAGATATTGGCGAGCGCGTCAGCTCCGGTGATGAAGTACAACTCGGCGTCGGGATGCTTGGTGCGCATCTCGCGCAGGGTGTCGACGGTGTAGGTGACCTTACCCCGGTCGATATCGGCCCGGCTGACCGAGAATCGGGGGTTGGAAGCGGTCGCGATCACGGTCATGAGATAGCGATCCTCGGCCGGGCTGACCTGCCTATCGGCCTTCTGCCACGGCTGTCCGGTCGGG
Source organism: Nocardia vinacea (assembly GCF_035920345.1). Lineage (NCBI taxonomy): Bacteria > Bacillati > Actinomycetota > Actinomycetes > Mycobacteriales > Nocardiaceae > Nocardia > Nocardia vinacea. The sequence continues at coordinate 9,113,199 of NZ_CP109149.1, read as the reverse complement.
ACGAAGATCACTTCGTCCAGTTCGAACCGGTTCGCGACCTCGCTGGCGGCGACGAGGTGGCCGTGGTGGATGGGGTCGAAGGTGCCACCCATCACCCCCAGCTTGCGTCGACGCCGACCGTTCTCCTGCATGAGAGCCGAGCTTAACCGGTCGGTTCGGTCCGGGCCGGGGCCGGACGGTCAACTGCTGACAACCGCCCGCAGACCCGGCTTCAGCACTCCGTCGAGTTCGGACCACGGGATCGTGATGTCGATATAGCCCAGCGCGTGCGAGGCGATCTCCCCGAGGTAGACGCGCAGACCGTCGGGCATGGCCAGCCAGTCCTTGAAGTTCTCCACGGCCGGTGCGATGCGCTGCTTGTCGTAGGGGTTGGTGCCGACGCGGGACTTGGGTACCTGCACCGCCGCCTGCTCCGACAGCCGATCGAGCCCCAGCTGCAGATCGGTGAACAGATCCGGCAGCGTGAGCGCCTTACCGTCGTCGATATCGGTCACATGAGTGCGCTTGAAGGTGGTCGGATGCAGCTTGCCGCCGTCGACCTCGACCTCGACGCCGAGCACACCGCTGAGCACATGGCGGCCGATATGGGCGACCTCGCTGTTGAATCCCTTGACCGCCCGGTCCGGCGCTGCGGTCCGGAGGAACGGATCCAGCTCGGCGCGCAAGCCGTCGTTGAAGTCGGTGCGCGCATCCTCGGTTCCGCCTTCGACCTGCGGCAGGTCGAAGGAGTACCAGGGGCCCTCCAGCCGAATCGAGGTCGCGGTGAAGGCCGGTGCCGCGGTCGAATGGGCCCGGTCGGCGGACCCGCACGCCGTCAGCACGGCGAACAGGACGCCGACCAGGACAGCGGCAGCGGTCTTCCTCATTTCGCCTCCCCGAATAGCTCGCGTTCGTGCCCGAGAACGTACCACCGCGAGCTATGGCCGTTTCATCAGCTGCTGACGACCGCGCGCATCCCTGGCTTCAGCACGCCGTCCAGCGCGGACCACGGCACGGTGACATCAATATTGCCCGCGGCGTGCGACGCGATTTCACCGAGATAGATCCGCATACCCTCCGGCGTGGCGACCCAGGTCTGGAAGTGCTCGGCGACGGGGGTGAGCAGGCTCTTGCTGTAGCCGGTCGCTCGCGGATTCTGCTGCACCTGAGCCTCGGCCTGAGTCGAGAGCGTGTTCAGGCCCTGCTGCAGATCGGTGAACAGGTCGGGCAGGGTGATGGCCTTGCCGGTATCGATGTTGGTGACGTGCGCGGCGTCGAAGCTGTTCGGGTGCGCGGCGCCCTCGGAGTACATGATGACGACCAGATGCCCGCTGAGCACCCGCGAACCGATGCGGACGACCTGACTGTCACCGCCGGTGACCGAATCGCCCGGACGCGTGATGCGGTCGATCCACTCCTGCGCCCCGGCCTGCACAGCCGCGTTGAATTCGGCTCTGGCATCGGCCTTTCCACCGCTCACCTGGGGCACGTCGATCTTGTACCCGGCACCCTCGAGATGAACTGTTGTCGCGGTGAAGGTTTCGGCTCGAGGCGATCCGGCGACGGTCGTCGACGCAGCCGGTGTCGCCGTCACCGACGCGGCCGGTGTCGCCGTCACCGACGCGGCCGGTGTCGCCGTCACCGACGCGGCCGGTGTCGCCGTCACCGACGCGGCCGGTGTCGCGGTCACCGACGATCCGCCCCCGGTCGTCGGCGATTCGTCCGGCCCACAGGCCGTGAGTACTGCGGCGCTGGCCAGCGCACCGATAACAGCAGCGGTCTTCTTCATCCGGAGCTCCGAATCGAGAACGCACCGAGCCGATCTCGGTGTCCTCCCCAACAATGCCGATGCCACCTAACAGTTTTCTTATCGTCCGCAAACTCCGTCAGCACCCCCACCGGCGGCGCTGGCGTCATTCCGGTGCACACCGCGTAGGTCGGAGGCAATCGCAGACAAGCGGGGCGCTCGCCCCGTATATTAAACGGGGGGATCACCCCGGTTAGCTACCGAACAGGAGTATGTCATGTCCCGCACCCCTCGTGAGACCGTCGAACGCCTGCTGTCCTCGACTGCCCCCGGCCCGACGCCGGAGATGGCCGATGTGTATGCCGTCGACGCGGTGTTCGAACTGCCGTTTCTGCCGCCGGGGGCCGAGCATCCCGAGGTCGGCCGCGATGCGTTTCGCGCTCATCTGGTGGAAGGCGCGCGGATCCAACGCTTCGATTCCGTCGACGAGGTCCACATTCACGAGACCGCCGACCCGGAGGTCGTCATCGCCGAGTACCGGATCAACGGCACGGTGCTGGCCACCGGTAAGCGGTTCGATTTGCCGATCATCAATGTCTCCCGGGTACGTGACGGGCTGATCGTCTCGACCCGCAGCTATTCGAATCCGCTCGCCGGTGCCATCGCTTTCGACCAGGTCGAGGCGCTGCTCGGCGGGCTGGTCGGCGAGCAGTCGGCTACGTGATCAGCGGTCCTCGTCACACTGCATGTCGGCGAGTTGGGTGCGGGTGTTGAGGAGTTCGGTGGTCACCTCGGGTGATGGGGACGTTTCGGCCAGATTCTCCAGTTCCGCGAGTAGGTCGCGCATGGTTGTGAGCCAGGGGCGGTCGGATTCCATCCCGGCGCCGTAGAGCTGTAACCACGCCGCGGAGCGTAGGCATTTGGCTCGGGGGCCGACGCGGTCGAGGGTGCCCCAGAGGTGGGCGGCGCGGAGGAAGGCGACGACAGCTTGTTCGTCTTCGCCGCAGTAGTCCAGGACCGAGGCGGCCGACCAGGCGAGCTCGGCTTCGAGTTCGACCCGGTCGGGATCGTTGTGGACCAGACGGGCCGCCTCGACGAATTGCTGTGCCGCGTCACGGAATCGGCTGAGCTTGCGCAGGGATTCGCCGTATTGGCGGCGCACGATCGCCATTTCTGCGGGCGGATACGGCTGCTCGCCGGCCGCGAGTGGCTGCTCGAACAGGGCCGCTGCCTCCCCATGCCGTCCGGCCCGGTGGCAGGCACGCGCGGCGACGAAGGTGAGGTGTATCGCATCCGCGGCCGAAATCGGTTCCCACCGTGCGGCGGCGGTGAGTGCCGCATCGGCCAGTTCGTATTCTCGGCCCGGCTGTCCGGAGAGCACCATGACGAGCTGGGAACTCAGGCGGGCGAGATGTTCGGCGGGCAGCGCGGTAGCGCCGATCGAAAGTGCCTGGCGCAGATACTGTTCGGCATCATTCGGATAGTCGACGAGGCGTACTGCGGCGAGCTCGGCCAGCTGCAGTGCGTCCTCGGCTTGTTCCTCGGCGGTAGCCGTCCGCGCAGGCACCACTGCGGAAACTTTGCGCGGCAATGTGTTTCGCACACCGAGTGGCAGATGGTCGACCAGCGGTTGTTGCGCGAGCCGGGCCGTGACCCGCTCGCTGACCACCGAATTGCCATTGCGCGCGTCGTAACGTGCGGCGAGCTCGCCGATTTCGACGCTCAGCTCGGCGCATACCGAATCCACCGTGCCCGCGCCGACTTCGAGCGCACCGAGATCCCGCTCGGTCAGCCGCCGCAACAGCACGCACACTCCCGATATGAAGGCCAGCCGGATGGCGGCATCCGCGCCGGAATCGGTCAGCCACGCCGCATGCTTGGCCAGCATCTCCAGACCACGCGCCTCGTTCCCGGTCAGTGCGCAGAACTCGATGTGCTCGCCAACCGAGCGCCGCAGATCCGGAAGGTGGCGCACCAGTGGATAACCCGTCAAATGCGCACTGCGTGCTTCAGCGGTGCGCCCGGTGCGCAACATCGGCAGCAAGGCCTGCCCGAGCACCCGATGCGGCTCCTCGGCACAGCTGCGGGCACCGTCGATGACCGGACGCCAGCTCTCCAATGCGGACTCGTCGTCACCGGCCTGCGCGTAGTTCGCACCCCACTGGTTGCGTTCACAGGCGTCGCAATCGGACATGCTGTCGCGCGGGGCCGCACGCGCGGCGTCCAGCAGTTCGGCGGCCAGGTCGTGCTGACCCAGTTCCCGTGCCAAGTCGGAGCGCAATGCGAGCACCGGACGCGCACTGTACCCCCGCTGCCGGTAACGACTTTCGAGCTCATCGAGCCAGCGGTAGGTGGTCTGCAGCGGCACCGCGGGATTCTCGATCAGGCCCCAGGTCAGCCATTTCAGATACCAGTGCACCGAATGCGTCATCGGACCGAGTTCGGCCGGGAAATCGTCGTAGATCCGCAACAGCCTGCCGTAGGCGACCGGTGCCAGATCGCGTTCACCCGCATACGCATACGCCTGGGCCAGTTCCAACAGGACACTCCCCTCCAGTGCCCGGTCCGGACCCGACTTCGCCTCGGCGGCAAGCATTTCCAGTCGTTCGGTGCGGCCGCGTCCGGGTGGCAGTGAACGGCTCTGCGCCAGCGCGGATCGGATCTCGGAGGTATCCATCTCAGGCCTCCTCCGCGGTCTCGCCCGCCACACGCCGGGTCGCCCAGCTGAGGAATTCGCCGAAAGCGCGATTGAGCAGCGCGGTGTCGGCCGGTCGCAACGGCCGGTGCGTCATCAATAACGCTTGGCCGTAGAGCGATTCGACCGCGGTCCGCAGGAAGGCCGGGTCGTCGATCCGGCTCAATCGTCGGACCACCGGACTGTTGTGGTTCAACACCAGTTGGGCACGGGGTGCGCTCGCCTCCAGCGCACCGAGGATTTCGGTCCAGAGCTCATCCGCACCGACGGTGGTCTCGACCCGTGCCCGCTCATTACGCGCACCCCGACTGTCCAGATGCAGTGCAGGAACCGAAACCGGATGGAACGCACGCAGAATCACATCGCAGGACAGCGGATCCAGTGCGGTGCGCGCCGCGGCGAGCACCGGAGCCGACAACAGTTCCTCGGCGGGATCCACCAGGTCGAGGGCGGCCGTAACCGCGGCCGCGTCCAGCTCGGTCACGGTGATACCAGGCAGGATCGTCGGCAGCAGCGCGACGAGTTCCGCATCGTAGGTATAGCCGCCATTGACAACGCCGATGCCTTGCGCGGCCGCGGTGGCGGCCACCTGACGGAATTCCTCCACCGTCGCCGTCACCCGCACGGTCGGATGGTTGCGCACGAATTCGGTCAGCGGGACCCGGCCGTCGGTCGTCTCGAACAGCAAGTGCGGCACCATGATCCGCAGCATGTCCGGCGAATGCCGTGCCATCGCCTTGACACCGAGGGCGTGCACGGACAGGAATGCGGCGAGCCGCTCGGGCTGTTCGGCGGCGATTTCGGTGAGCCAGTCGCGGATTCGGTCGCCGAGGCTGTCGCGGACGATGGCGAGGCGTTCGTCTTCGTAGAGGCCCTCGCGAGAGGCGGTCGGGCGCAGGCTGTCGGTATCGATGACACAGCGCACGAAGAAGGCCCAGTCCGGCAGCAATCCGCGCACCGCGTCACCGAGCAGCATGCCCTTGAGATACACCCGGTGCGCACTGCTTTCCGCGGGATTGCCCGGCTGTGACAGCACGAAAGCAACCCCGCTGACCCCCGCCAATTCGGCATCGAGATCGATCACATCCAGCGGAGTGAATCCGAGGACGCGCGCGCCGTACTCGAACAGCGCCGCACGCCGCTGGGCTGGGGATGCATGGGCGCGCCGCCACACCGGCGGACCGTCGGTCGCGCGCAGTCCGGCACCATTCGCCTCGACCGTCACCTCATAGGGCAGCAGCGAACCATAATCGCGGACCAAATCCAGCACCCGCCCGGGCGTGAACCACGCCTGCGCACCGGCTCGCGGCGTGAGATGTACCGTGGTGCCCGGCTCTTGCTGCGCTGCCGGATCGAGCAAACGCAGCGAGTAGGTGCCGTCGGCGGCGGCCAGCCATTCGACGGGCAGGGCGGCCGGGTCGATGGCCGAGCGGGTCACCACTCGGATCGTCTCGGCCACGGTGAAGCACGCCAGCAGCCCGATGCCGAATTGCCCGAGGAACTCTCGGCGCGCACCCTCGATATCGTCGCGCTTGGACGAATTTCCGATGGTGGCGAGGAAGCGGTGCACATCCGCCTCGGTGAGGCCGATGCCGTGATCGGTTATCCGCAGCCCGGATTCGTCGACGACCAGCCGAATCGCGGTGGGCGCCAAGGCATCGCGCTGCCTGCGCGCGGTGACGGCATCGACCGCGTTCTGCAGCAGTTCACGGATGTAGACCCGGGGACTCGAATACAAGTGATGCGAGAGCAGATCGACGATTCCGCGCAGATCGACCTGGAACGAATAATCCCCACTACCGCTGCGGCCAGACCTACCCGGCGCGTTGTTCACCATGGACCGAATCCTGGTGCGCAGCGCCAATAGTTCCCTTAACGAATGCTGATGGTGTTAACGGAGACCGATAATGAGTTCGGTCACAATAGCGTCACACCGGTAGCAGCCGGGACACCACCGCGGTCAGTTGTTTGGCCGAGCGGCACTCGTGCATATCGATCACTTCGCGATACCTGTCGGCGGCGGAATCGCCGGTGCCCCAGTTGCTTTCCTTCTCCGGATTGAGCCAATGCGCGTGCTTGGCGGTGCGTACCAGCTCGCGCAGCGTATTCAGGTCCGGATCACGGTAATTGGTGCGGGCATCACCGAGGATCAGCAGTGAGCTGCGGGAGGTGACCGCATCGGGCCACTGCTCGACGAAGGTCGACAGCGCATGGCCGTAGTCGGAGTGCCCGTCCAGGCCGACCACCCTGCCCTCGGTGAAGATGCGGGCCATGGACTGGTCCAGTTGGGTGTGCGGATCGAAGAATCGGGTCACCTCATCGGTCCGGTCCACGAAGGCGAATATCCGCACCCGGGAGAACTGTTCGCGCAGCGAATTGACCAGCAGGAGCGTGAAGTTGCTGAATCCGGCCACCGAGCCGGACACATCGCAGAGCAGCACCAGTTCGGGGCGACCCGGTCGCGGTTTGCGATTCACCAGGTCGATGGGGACGCCGCCGGTCGACATGGATTTGCGCAGCGTCTTGCGTAAATCAATCTCACCGCGACGAGAATGCCTGCGCCGCACGGCAAGTCGGGACGCCAGGATTCGGGCCAGTCGCTGGGTGCCGCGCCGCATCTCCGCCAGCTCGGTTTCGGAGGCACGCAGGAAATCGACATCCTCGACTTGACGAGCGACGGCATAGCTCGCGACGCGATCCCTGCCGATATTCTCGGCCACCCGCCGATGCGTTTCCGCCTCCACGATGGCGCGGAATCCGGCGATGCGCTGCCTGCCGATGCGGCGGGCGATCTCGGTATCGAATTCGCTGGTATCCGGTCCGGCGGCCAAACCCTGCAGAATCCTGGCCAGCAGTGTTTCCGGCTGGACCTCGCGCAGCGTGCGGTACGCGGAGAAGGAGGGACCACGCGAGGATTCGTACTGCCCGAGTTGTTCGACCAGCTGCGCGGCGATCATTTGCTGCTGCTGCGTTGAATCCTCCCTGGTCAGCAGGGCCGCGAGCAGTCCGCGCAGCGCGGGAATATCGATCTCGCCGGACGGTGTGCGCGGAAGTTCGAGATCATCCGCAGTGCTGCCGCGCGCACCGAGGGCGGCCGGGAACCACAGGTCGAACAGGCCGTCGAAGGTGCTGCGATGAGTGGTGCGGCGCAGTAGCGAACAGGCCAGACCTTCGCGCACGACCTCACGGTCCATCAGATCCAGCACCGACACCACACGGCCCGCGTCCACCGTTTCCGACGGACCAACCGGGATGCCGCGCGCCCGCAAAGCCTCGACGAAACCGACGAGATGTCCCGAAATCCCGTGCGGCGCATCGAGTGTGGGCTGCGATCCGGCCGCCATGGCTCAGGCCAGCTTCAGCTCGGCCAGCGCGCGCTGGTGGTCGGCCTGGTGTTTGAGCACGACACCGAGGGTGGCGCGCACGGTGGTGTCGTCGAGATCCTGCAGGCCGAGCGCGAGCAGGGTACGTCCCCAGTCGATCGACTCCGCGACGCTCGGCAGCTTCTTCAGCTGCATCCCACGCAGCACGTGCACGATCCGGACCAGCTGCGCGGCGACCGAGGCGGACAGTTCCGGCACCCGGCTGGCCAGGATGCGGCGCTCGAGTTCCTCATCCGGGAAGTCCAGGTGCAGATAGAGGCAGCGGCGTTTGAGCGCTTCGGACAGTTCGCGCGTCGCATTGGAGGTCAGCACCACGAACGGCTTGCGGCTCGCGGTAATCGTGCCGAGTTCCGGGACGGTGACCGCGAAATCGCTGAGCACCTCGAGCAGCAGACCCTCGATCTCGACATCGGCCTTATCGGTTTCGTCGATGAGCAGCACGGTCGGATCGGCGCGGCGGATCGCGGTCAGCAGCGGGCGCGACAGCAGGAATTCCTCGGTGAAGACGTCGGCCTTGGTCTCTTCCCAATCATTCTCGCTGGACGCCTGGATCCGCAGAATCTGCTTGGCGTGATTCCACTCGTACAGTGCGCGGGCCTCGTCGACACCCTCGTAGCACTGCAAACGCACCAGCTCCGCATCCGCGGTCTGCGCGACCGCCCTTGCCAGTTCGGTCTTGCCGACACCGGCCGGCCCCTCGATCAGCAGCGGCTTGCCGAGCCGATCGGCCAGGAATACCGAGGTCGCCGTCGCCTTATCGGCCAGGTACCCGGTCGTGGCCAGCCGTTCGATCACATCGTCGACCGAGGTGAAGATCGGCTCCTGCACTGCGCTTTCGGTACCCACGTAGCGTCCTTCCATTCAATCCCGCCCCTAAAGCTACGGGAGTACCCGAAGCAAGCGCTCGGCGGTTCTTACGCCGAACGAAATCTAGACCGGGCGGATCTGGCCGTCGCCCCAGACGATCCATTTGGTCGAGGTCAGTTCCGGCAGTGCCATCGGGCCGCGGGCGTGCAACTTCTGGGTGGAGATGCCGATCTCCGCGCCGAAGCCGAACTGCTCACCATCGGTGAAGGCGGTGGAGGCGTTCACCATGACAGCGGCGGCATCGACGCGGTTGGTGAATTCGCGGGCCGCGGCCAGTTCAGCGGTGACGATGGCCTCGGTGTGGCCGGTGCCCCAGGTGTTGATGTGCTCGACAGCCGCGTCGAGATCCTTGACGATCTTGAGCGCGATATCGAGGGTGAGGTACTCCTCGCCCCAGTCCTGATCGTTGGCGGGCACCAGTCCGGGCAGATCGCCGTGCACGGTGACGCCGTGTCGTTCCAGCGCCTCGATCAGCCGGGGCACGGCGGTGGTGGCGATCGCATCGTCGATGAGCACCGTCTCGGCGGCATTGCACACGCTGGGACGGCGGGTCTTGGCATTGATCAAGATCTGCTCGGCCATCTCCAGATCGGCGGCTTCGTGCACGTAGACGTGGCAGTTGCCGGTGCCGGTCTCGATGGTGGGCACCTTGGCGTCGCGGACCACGGCATTGATCAGACCCGCGCCGCCACGCGGGATGACCACGTCGACCAGGCCGCGGGCCTGGATCAGATGGGTCACGCTGGAGCGGTCGTGGCTGGGCAGCAGCTGTACCGCATCAGCCGGAATGTCCAGTGCGACAAGGGCTTCACGCAGCACCGTGACCAATGCGGCATTGGAGTGCGCGGCCGAGGAGGAACCGCGCAGCAGCGCCGCATTGCCGGATTTGAGCGCGAGCCCGAATGCGTCGACGGTGACATTCGGCCGGGCCTCGTAGACCATGCCCACCACGCCGAGCGGCACCCGAACCTGACGGATCTCCAGCCCGTTCGGCAACGTCGACCCGCGCACGACCACACCGACCGGATCCGGCAGCCCGGCCACCTGACGCAACCCGGAGGCGATGCCGTCGATGCGCGCCTTGGTCAGCCGCAGCCGGTCCAGCAGGGACTCCTCGGTCCCGGCCGCCTGCGCGATCGCGATGTCCTCGGCGTTGGCAGCGAGCACGGTATCGGCCGCCGCGAGCAACGCATCGGCCGCCGCATGCAGCGCCTCGTCCTTCTGCGCCGTGGTCAGCTGTGCGAGCACCCGCGAAGCTACCCGAGCCTTGCGCGCGGCATCGTGCACCGTCTCGCGGATATCCTGCTCGGTCGTGGTTCCAGCCGTCATGGGTAACAGCCTACTGACCGGTGCGAAAGCGGTTCCAGCCACGGCGCGGACCGGCGGCCCCTCAATACTTGCCGCATGGAACTCCTGCTGCTCTTGATCGTGGCACTGGTGGTCGTCGGAGTGGGCCTCGGGCTCGTCCTGCTCATCGCAGTCCGGATCTCGCAGACCGAGCCATCCCGCGCAATCGATGACACCGGGGTGGTATCCGGATCCGGCGAATCCCGGCGTAGTGCGCTGGTTCGACGGACAGCAGTGGACGCCGCATGCGCAGCCGCGGACGCACTGACACTGCCCCCAACGCGTCTTCCTGGATCCACGCCGCATGCTGAACCGGCACGTCGGCCTCGGTTCGGTCTGAGTTCTCAGCCCTGACAAGCCGATATCTTGCGTATCGGACCGCCCAGCGCCTGGTCCCGATACGTATATGAAGGAGACCTCCGAGTGAACAAGGCTGCAAGGTGGCTCACCGATCAGTGGAGGATCTGGATCACGGTGCTGGTCGTGGCTGTGGTGGCGGGCATCACCGCGGTCGTGTGGGTGAACCGTTCGCCTGTGCAGCCGCAGGAGATATCCGCGACTGGCGGCCGGTTCCGGATTTCGCCCCGACTCGACTCCGCTCCGGCGCCGCGGTGGACATTGCGCGCTGCCGACTTGTCCGAGGAGCCCGGTGCGGTTTTGCTGGCCGCGCCGCAGACGCTGCATCGCTATTACGGCTATGGCGGACCGATGGACGCCGGGCCGATGATCGTCGCGGCAACCGCGGTGCCCGGTGGGCTTGGGCCGGGCGAAAATGTTGGACTGACCGTCGGACCGGTGCGTATGCACGGCATCGATCCGGATACCGGCCAGGTGCGATGGACGACCGATGTCGGCGAACTCCTCGGCTGCCGTGAGCAGGTATTCGACGGAAAGATCGCCTGCCACGGCACGAATCGGGTGTTGATCATCGAAGCCGCCACGGGCGCGGTACTCGCAGACCATGCGACGGACTTCGAGGTCATGGACGCGGGGGTGCGCGACGGCGTGGTTTCGGTAGTCGGCCGAACCGCGGACTGGATGACCGCCGTCGTCACGCGAGGGACCGTTTCCGCTATCGACGCCACCTGGCGGCGGACGTATCCGACGCCCGTTCCCGGCGACCCTGTCAGACCCAGGATCGCGCAGGACTACTTCCAGGACGGGCACGACCAGGACGTTCGCGTCTACGATCTGCGCACCGGCGAGTTGCTGTTCACCGGCCCCGTTGGCCATACGTTCGACGGCGGCATTGTCGCTTCGCAGGTGATCGGCCGCGACCGGGGCCCGGGACGGGTCACGCTTCTCGATCGCATTGGCCACCCGATCACCGAGGTCAGCAACGCGAGCTTCCTGCTCGAGTGGTACCCGACCGCGACCGCGACGCCGCCGCCGATCCTCACCGGCGAAAGTGCCTACGAGCGAACGACAGGCCGAGTCCTCTGGACCAATGCGCAGATCGGCATCGACGAGCACACCGGACGTATGCCTGCCGTAGAAGGAATAGTGGATAGCACTGTGATCGTTCGATCGCTCGATGGATCAGAGCTGGTAGGCCTCGATCTCACGGACGGACACCGAATCTGGCGGCAGCCGACGCCGTTCACGAACACCTCACGCTACGACGGAATAACCGACGCAAGCCATCTCATCCTGACCGACGGCATCACGGTGCACGCGATCGACGCCGGAGACGGTTCGAGCGCTTGGTCGATGCCGCTACCGCCCAGTGGTAGACCCAACTTTCGCACGGCGGTGAAGGCAATGGGTGGCCGCATGGTCACCGTGACCGCGCATGAATTCACCGGATACGCTGCGGCATAAGATCTTCGACATTCAGCCGCAGCCTCACCGGTGCATTCAGTTGGCGATCGCAAAGGCCCGAACAGCCGGGCCAGCAGCTGGTTCCGTATCCAGACAGCTTCTGCCCGTATCGCTGCTCGGGCGATGGGTTCCGTCGAACATAGCCGAATGGTGGTCGCCCACGCCGAATTCGACCGCCATATCACTACGCTCGGCGAGCTGCCGGAGGCGGATAGCGCAGCAAGCAATCTGGACTCGGCACTAGTTCCGACCTATGCCCGTGCGGGCCATTCACGTGATCGATGCCGGTCAGTCAGATCGTGCGCCGTTGCTCCCGGGGCCGAGGGATTCAACCCAATATTCGTGCCGTACCGCGTCCCACAACCGCGCAAGTTCCGGGAACCGCTCACGGACCTGCACCAGATCCGGCGCGGCGACGACGCTCGGCATCGAGATCAGCGTTTCCGATTCGGATAGATTGCGCACCAACATCATTCGAATGCAGCAATTGTCGATCCGCCAGATCGCCTGCCAGCCGTCCACCTCGGTGCGATGCTCGCTCATCCCGGACCGACTACCCGTGGTCACCGCCGTCCGCGCCCGGCAGCGTTAGTTCGGTGAGTTTGTCCAGCACCTCACGCAGGGTTCGCAACGTCGGCCCACCGCCCGCGTGCACCTGGCTGCCGATCGGTGGGAACTCGAGCCCGCGAGCGGCAGCACGCTCACGCGGCGTCAACGACTGTGGCGCAAGGCGACCCGCATCAACCAGCGTGTAATACGCCGCCGCCTTCCACACGCACCGCCCGATGCGACAGGCGCGGTGCGCGCGCATCTGCTCGTGCGCCAACTCGATATCGGCATACCCGCAAACACTCGGCGGTGCCAGGATCGTGTCCTCCCCCATCACGCCGCTCCCGTCTCAACGGTCGGGTGTGCGACTCTGGCCCATGTCGTTGCGGGACACACGGTTTCGAGATCGAAGTCCTCACACACGCGCGCCGGTTGATCATCGACCTGCGCCAGGTCGTAGACCACGATCGCGGCCACACCGAGCCCGGACGCGATGCCGAGCGCGTAACCGATCGGATCGGGAGTGTCCTGCGGCGGCCGTATCGTGTACACGTACTGATAGCCGAGTAACCCGGCGTGTTGCATCACTGCGCTCGCGTGCCGGGGTGCAGCGAGTCCGGACACGTCACCGCGCACGAATCCGACCGCCTTGGGCGTGTCGAATCGCCCGGTATCTACTTCTGCCACTTGATTGTTCATCATCGCTCCGCCCCTTCGGTCGATGGATTACGGTGGGTGGCGGCCGAGCAGGTCTCGCGCCTCATCAGTTCTCATCTCGAACGCCGTGCACAGCACAGCATCAGCAACTGCTCGCGGCCAGCAGAAACGAGAACTCGATTGCGATTGCTCCGAAGCGCCAGAACGGGACTCGGTTCCGTGGTGAAAACAGGCTCAGTTTCCGATCCGATGTGACTCGATTCCAGGAGACCCCCGTGACCAGCACCGAAGAGGATGGCCCATCGTCGACCCTGCCGCGCCGCCAGCTCGGACGGTTCCTTCGCGATCGCCGCGAAGCAACCGGATTCACGATCGCCGAAGCCGCCCAATTGGTCGACCTATCGAGAGCCGTGCTGCAGCGCATCGAGACCGGACAGATTCAGAAGGTCCAGAGGCAGGATGTGCAGGCACTGTGTGAGGTGTACGACGTTGGACGCGAAGACACCCGTGCCGCAGTCGATCTCGCGACCCAAGCCAGGTTCAAGAATTGGTACCACGTATACGGCGGCCTTTTCAGCACCGCGTTCAGCATGTATGTCGGGCTCGAAGCCGCAGCACGCCGACTCACCACCTACCACGAGCAACATGTCCCCGGCCTGCTCCAGACGGCCGAGTACGCCCGCGCAATCATCGGCGCGTTCCCCAAGTTCACCAGTCCCGAGGACGTCGACCGGCGCGTGGAGCACCGGATGAAGCGACAAGCTCTCATCAAGCGCAAGACGAACCCGATCCAGTTGGAGGTGATCCTGCACGAGTCGGTGCTTCACCGAGTGATCGGCACCCCGAGAATCATGGCCGCGCAATTGAAGCATCTCGCCGAAATGTCCAAGCGACCCAACATCACGCTGCGGATACATCCCTTCAGTGCAGGCTTGACCTGGGGGACGCCCTACAGTTCGTTCATCATCCTGGAGTTCGAGCGCACCACCAAGGGGGAACCAGTCGAGCCTCCAGTGGTATTTATCGACGGCGGCGCAGCGCAGGACGTCTATCTCGAGAAGCCAGCCGACGTACGGTTCTATAGTGAGCTTGCTACGGCCATCCAGGATGCATGTCTGGATGAGGTGGAAAGCAGAAACCTGTTGCGGCAGGTAGCGAAGGAGCACGAGCGTCGTGAGCGTTGACCTATCCGGGGTGAACTGGTTCAAGAGCAGCTACAGCGAAGGCAGCGCCCAATGCGTCGAAGTGGCATGGCTCGACGGAAGCAGCGTCGGCGTCCGAGACTCGAAGAATCCAACCGGCCCAGCACTGGTATTCACTCCCGGCGAATGGGATGCCTTCGCAGCAGGCGTACAAGACGGTGAGTTCACCTACCCCACCGCGTAACAACTCCCCTACCCGACCACAGCCAACGGCCTCAGTCCCACACGTAATGGACTGAGGCCGTTAGGTTTTCAGCCAGCGAATCCAGATCGACCACTGAGCAGCGGCGAGAGACGTTCGATCGTTTCGAAGATGCGCGCGTCGGCCTGCCGCTACCGGCCCTACTTGTGGTCCGTGGTCGACAACGACGTGTCGATGTCGAGCGCGTGGGAGATGAGCGGCCAGGACCGGACCAATTCGTCGGCCCAATACGGCCACGAATGCGTGCCGGTGGGCCGCAGGTTCACCGTCGCGGGAATCCGCAGTTTCGCCAGCCGATCGGAGAGCTTGGCAAGGCATACGTACGCGCCTGCTTCCAGGGAGCCACCAACGGTGATGGCGTCGGCGAAGTCGTCCACCTGGCCGGGAATATCGTGCTCCCCCGGAATCCCGCTGCCGCTGGACAGGTAGATTGCGGTGCCGCGCAGGGCTTCCGCGTGTGTCATGACGTCGTGGGCGATCCAGTCGGGATCGTCGGTGGTCCCGAACATGTTGTCGGGGTCGCCGCCGTAGGTTTTCACGATCGCGCGGGCCTGGGCTTGCCCGGGCCCTGGGGCGACGCTGTAGCAGCCGCTGTGGGCCGCCACCGCCCGGTAGGCGTCCGGGTTGCGCATCGTAAGCATCATCGCGGCCTCGCCGCCCATCGACACGCCTTCGATTGCCTTGTGCCCGTTGCCCTCGAACTGAGCGTCGATCAGTGGGGGCAGTTCGCGGATGAGAAAGGTTTCCCATTTGTTGGTGCCCAGGACGGGGTCTCGGCGTTGCCAGTCGGCGTAGAGGTTGGCGGGCCCTCCGGTGGTCAGCACGACGTTGACGTTCTTGTCGGCGAAGAACTCCACCGCGTGCCCGTACTCGGTCCAGCTGCTGGCGTTCTCGGGAGCGCCGCGCCCGTCGAGCATGTACAGGGTGGGTCGCGGCCGGCTGCGGTCGGCCGGGAGCAGCACCTGCACCTGTACGACCCGATTCATCGACGGCGATTGCACGGACACCCGCAGCCAACGGTCGGTGATCGGCTCGATCCCGGTAATGACCGGCTGGGCAGGAAGGCCGGTGCCGCTCTCGGCGGGAGCGTGATATCCGCCCGGCGGCCCGAGGTCCGGGCCCGACGTAGGCGCCTCGGCAGCAGCCGTGCCGACAGCCAGCAGCACTACCGACACTACCGAGGCAACTTCGCCGACAACCCGCAACGTCGCGGCCCACCACGCTGGACGCTCGAGTCCGATATCGGAGCTTTCGGGTGATTTATTCCTTTTGCTCCCTACTCCGACGCCGACCGACCGCGCTGCGGGTTCTCCGAGATAGCAAGACACACGCCAAGTAAAGATCACGAAGCTACATTTCTCACTGCTGGGCGGATTGATTCCGTTTTAGTTGTCGCGGGTGTTTGGATGATACCGGCGGCGCAGTCTGCCCGAGCCCATCACCGATCGCCCCCCACCACGGCCCGCGATCTCCACACCATTGGGCTTCCCCGATGGCCGATACCTGTTGCGCCACAACGACAATGTCCTCCGCGCCGATCCCGCTGACCCCAACTCCTCCAATCCCACCTGCAGAGCTGCCTCGACAACACCATCCGCCACTTCCGCGAGGACAACGACCCCAACTACACCTACGCCCGTGGCAAACGTCACCGGCTTTTTCCGCGCCGCTTTTGCGGCGAGTGATGCCACCACAAGCATCTCGCCTTGTTAGATAAACCGAATCTGTCCGATATCACGTCGCATTTACCCGCGCAAGAAGGACCGGGCGGCCAATGCCGAGGTCAATGTTTCGACGCGACCGGTAATCCGACACCTGGCGAGTGGGATGCATTCGCGGCAGGCGTGCAAGACGGCGAGTCGACCCCGCTCACCACCTAACAGCGCCCCGAAGCGATCGGGGTCAACGGCCTGAGTCTGACACGTAATGGACTGAGGCCCATCCTGTTTCAGCTCTCAGGCGTCGATCTCGTTCAGGATCTGTCGCAGGAAAGATCGGGGTGGGCGGTCGGGTGCCTCCGGGGCAGCGAGCAGGGCTTCCACGACCGGCGCAAGCGCGGGGGCACTGTCTACGGCCACTCGGACGAGACCGAGTTCGGCGCAGCGGGAAAGTGCCGGAGTCAGGCAGGCGATCGCCTGATCGGTTCGTCCGGCGACGGAAAGGCAACCGCCGTATAGCAATTGAGCCTGTAAGAGAGCGCGGGGGCGAGGTTGGGTACGGATTTCAGCGAGGATCTGTTCGGCGGCGGCGACGCAGCGCTCGGCGGCGGCCGGTGACTGTTGGGCGAGTAGCAGACGAATGGCCGACTCGTGGGTGAGTTCGGCGGTGATCGCGAGTGGGTGGTTCGGTTGCCGCTGGTACGCGGGCAGGTGCTCTAGCGTCTGCCGGTCTGCGTCGGTGATCGGCAGACCCAGGCGTACCCGCTCGTTCACAATGCGGGCGGTCAACCGTGGCAGGGCGATATGCTCCGCGACCATTTGCCCCTCGTCCAACCGTCTTCGTGCGGCATCGAGATCGCCGCGCATTGCCACCAGCCTGGCACCGGTCCCGTAGGTGGCGACCAGGAATTCCATAGCGCCGGCCGCGACGCCGGGGCCGGATGTCAGCAGCTCGGCGGCTTCGGCGTATTGCCCTTTCTGGTAGAGCAATTCACCGAGCAGCCCGCTGGCCATCCGAGTCGCGTGGGATTGGCTGCCGGTACTCCGGGCGAGGGTGAGCGCGGAGCGGAAGAGCGCCTCGGCGCCGGCGATATCGAGTTCTTCGGCGGTGGCTTGGCCCGCGATGCAGGTGCCATACACCACGCCGGCCGGGCCGTTGATGCGCGTCCGGTAGGGCTCGGCCCATGCGTGCCAGCGGCGGGCGCCGGCAAAGTCGAAACGGTAGTAGGCGGCCGCTTCCGCGGTGGTGGCCGCGACGCTGGCGAAGAACGGTCGTACCGGCTGCCCCAGCCATGCCTCGGCGGCATCCGGGAAATCCTTGAACCGGTCCGTCACAAGGTATTCCGCGGCTCGCGTCACATCGGCCTGGATGCGCAGATCCGCGGTCCCGGGATCGTCCGGTGCGGCGGTTGCCAGTGCCGCGTCCACGCGATCCAGCGCGTTCCGGGTGGCGGCAGGGCGCTGCAGCGAGATGTTGGCCCAGGCCACCGACAGTTGCAGTTGTGGATCGGCAACCGTGATCGCGGCGGGCAGCTTCTTCACCAGCCCTAGGAAGGTGGCCATGCGGGAATCTTCGATCAGCGTGTCGGCGTGTTCTTGCACCAGTTGTTTCGCCTGCTCGGCGGCGCCGGCCGCGAGTGCGTGATCCACGGCTTCGGTGAGCATTTCGTGCCCGGCAAACCAGGTCGACGCGATCAGATGGAGCTGTTCGAGCAAGCCGGGATGCTGCCGGATCAGTCTGCGGCGCAAGAAGTCCGCGAAGAGCGCGTGATAGCGGAACCACCGCAGCTCGTCATCGATGCTGCGCAGGAACAGGTCTCGGCGCCGGACCTCCTCGAGCTGTTCCTGCCCGGACCGCACTCCGGTCAGCGCCTCCGCGAGACCTCCGCAGATGGTGTCGGTGACCGCGGTCCGAATGACGAAGTCGAGCATCGTCGGTTCGAGCTCACCGACGACGTTTTCCATCAGGTATTCGCCGATGGCGTAGTGCTGCCCCGTGATCTGGTCCAGGTAGCCACCGGGATCCTCCTTGCCGCGCAGTGACAGTGAGGCGAGCTGCAACGCCGCCACCCAGCCCTCCGTCGACTCGCGCAGCCGGTCGACATCGGCGTCGGATAGGTGCAATCTCTTCGCACCGACCAGGAAATCCGTCGTTTCCCCGGAATCGAAGCGCAGTGCGGTCTCGTCGATTTCCACCAGTTCGTCCTGAACGCTCATGCGCCCCAACGGAAGACCGGTGCGAGTGCGGCTGGTGACGATCAATCGCAGGTACTGGCCCCCGTTGTCGAGCAGGAACTCCATCGCGGCGAGGGTCGCCGGACTGGTCACCAAGTGCCAATCGTCGATCACGACGGCAACGGGCTCCGCATTGTCGTCGATCTCGTTGATCAGGGCCGTCATCACCTGCGGCGCCGCGGCGGCGGAATGCTCCTCGAGAATCTGCGTCAGTTCGATCGCGAGCGCGGGACGGACCTGCCGAATCGCCTCCACCAAGTGGCTCAGGAACCACACGACATTGTTGTCGTCCTCGGCGATCGCCAACCAGGCCGCCCGGACGCCGTCCACGTCGAGCGCATGCGCCCACTGTGCGGCCAGGCTGCTCTTGCCGAAACCGGCCGGGCCATGAATGAGGACCAGTCGCCTGGATTGTCCCTCCCGTAAGGTCTCCAGCAACCGCGGGCGATTCACCAGCCGGCGCAGCGTCGTCGGTGGACGGAACCGGGTCTTCGGGGCCGATTGCGGCGGCAACATGCTTGCGGCGGTCGACGTTGTCGGCGGGATCGGCGGACCGCCCGCGACCGACACGGTTTCGACGGGTCCGTCGGGCTCCGGGGCGGCCATCGTGTCCACCGGCAGCCCGCAGGAGAACTGCACGGTGCGCAACCGCTCGCCGACGTCCCGGGCGGTGGCGGGCCGGTCGGCGGGGTCGGTGGCCATCGCGGCTTCCAGGATGGCGCACACCATTGCCGGTACACCGGCGGCTCGCAGGTCGGGTACGGGTTCGGAGGTGATGCGCACGAACTGCGCCACCATCGACTCGCCCGACTGGCGCTCGAACGCGGCGTGTCCGGTGAGAACCGCGAACAGCGTCGCGCCCAGCCCGTAGATATCGGAGAGAACCGTCGGAGGTTCGCCGCGTATCACCTCCGGAGCCGTGTAGGCGGGGGTCCCCGCAACGAGTCCCGCCGCTGTCTCGAATGCGCCGCCGATGCGCGCGATACCGAAGTCCGACAGCTGCGGTTCACCGTAGTCGCTGATCAGCACATTTGCGGGATTGACGTCGCGATGGATGACGCCGCAGGCGTGCGCGGTCGCCAGCGCACCCGCCAACTTCACGCCCACGGCCAGCACGTCCTGCCACGGCAACGGTCCGTCTGCGCGAATCCGAGCGTCGAGTGAGCCCCTGAGGTGGAAGGGCATCACGATGAACGGCCGTCCGGTGGGGGTGACGTCGGTCGTCAGCACCTGGACGATATTCGGGTGAGTCGAGAACTTCCCCAGCGCACGTTGTTCGCGCAGGAAGCGGGTCCGGTCGTCATCGTCGACCGTGGAGCCGAGCACCTTGACCGCCACGTCCCGATCGAGTGCGGACTCGGTGCATCGGTACACGATGCCGAACGCGCCGCGGCCGATCTCTTGGGCGTCGGCGAACCCGGCCGCAGCCAGTTCCGCTGCGATGCCGAAAGTCAGGTCGCGTTGCGTCCCCTCGGCCTTGCCGTCGGACACCGACCGCTCAACCGATCATCGGCGCAGACTTCCCGGAAATACGCGCGTTCGCGGCGGGCTGCCACCCCGACCGCACCACGAGCGACTCATGTACTCACCTCTCGAGTCGAAAACCAGCTGGTCCCGACAGGTCGATCATAAGCCGCCACGACGCGAGCAGCGTGCGGGCCGCCGAACTGGCGCGGCGCGACGAGGTAGGCCGAGTCCGTCCCGAAGCGGGCGAGGGCGGATTATCTTGGGACTCATGCCCACCATGCCGGATCGGATACCGGCCGAGGGTGCCCACGATGCGTTTATCGGGCACCTCGAGGCCCATATGGTTGCCCTGACTTTTGTGGACAATGCCGGGATAACCAGGGTGAAGGCGGTGCCGAAGGGGCGGTTGGCACAGGCCGCCAAATTCGGCATCGGGGTGTCGCCCTGTTTCGAGACGTTCACCTTCGATGATCTGATGTCGGTCGGGCGGTATCTCGGCGGACCCGATGGTGATCTGCGACTGATTCCCGATCTGTCGCGATTGACCGAACTCGCCTGTCAGCCGGGGTGGGCCTGGGCGCCTGCCGATAAGTTCACCCAGGACGGCACTCGCTTCGTCGCCTGTCAGCGCGCCTTCGCGACCCGGCAGACGCAGGTGGCCCAGAATGCCGGTCTGCGGATTTCGATGGCATTCGAGACGGAGTGGTCGGTCGGGCGCGGCGATGTCGAAAACGATTTCGTCCCAGTGGTATTCGGGCCCGCCTACAGCTTGATCCGGTTGAGCCAGGTGGGCGAGTACGCCAGTGATCTCGTCGCGGCGTTGGAGCGTCAGGAGATCGCTGTCGATCAGTTCCATCCGGAGTACGCGCTGTCGCAACTGGAATTGTCGGTCGCACCCAATGATCCGGTCGCTGCCGCGGATGACGCGATCCTGGTACGGCACACCATCCGGCAGGTGAGCGCGCAATACGGTTGGCGTGCGCTGCTCGCGCCGTGCATCGAGCCCAGCGGTGCGGGTTCCGGTGCGCACCTGCATTTTTCGCTGCAAGACGACGAAGGACCGCTCTTGGCGCAGGGCGAGGGGCCCCACGGCATGCGCCGCGCGGGCGAGGCGTTCCTGGCCGGTGTGCTGCGGGAACTGCCCGCATTGGTCGCGATCGGCGCAGGCAATCCGGCGAGTTTTCTCCGGCTGCAACCCTCGCGGTGGGCCGGGGTCTGGCAGTGCTGGGGCCGGGAGACGCGGGAGGCGGCGCTGCGCTTCATCACCGGTGTGCAGGGCACCGAAGACTGGGCAGCCAATGCCGAGGTCAAATGTTTCGACGCGACCGGTAATCCGTATCTGATCGTCGGTACGGTGATCGCGGCCGGACTCGCCGGTGTCGCCGAAGAACTGCGGCTGCCGACCGAGATCACTGGCGACCCAATGGGATTCGACGCGGAAAAACTCATGCTGTCGGGTGTGCGACGGTTGCCGACCAGTTCGATGGAGGCCGCCGACGCACTCGCCGACTCCAAGGTGCTCGCCGAGGCACTCGGGGGCGAACTGCACGACGCGCTGCTCACCGTGCGCCGCGCCGAGGCCGAACGCTATCGGGATATCAGCCCGGCCAAGGTGATCGAGATGACCCGCTGGCGGTTCTAGCGTGCTCACCGATGGTGTCGCACTCACCGATCACCATTGTCACGGCGTCGTCGCCGCGGATCTGGACCGCCCCGGTTTCGAGCGACTGCTCGGCGAAGGGCAACGCGGCACCTTCGATTCTGCTATTGGCCTTGCCGTAAGGCGTTGGTGCGCACCGATTCTCGACCTGGAGCCGCATGCCGATCCGGAAAGGTATCTGGCGCGCAGGGCCGAACTCGGCTGGCGTGAAACGACCACCCGACTGCTGCGCGCCTCCGGCACCACGCGATGGTTTCTCGATACCGGATTCGGCGGTGGCCGAGCGGAATTCGCTGCGGTCGCCCCTGGCGAGGTGCGTGAGATCGTCAGGCTCGAACAGATAGCCGAACAGGTAATCGCCGAAGTCAGCATCGCGACAATGCCTTTCGAGGATATCGAAACCACATTGCGTGGTCGGGCCCGAAATGCGGTCGGCCTCAAGACAATCGTGGCCTACCGCTATGGTCTGAACTTTCCCGTCACCGATACCCTGCCATCGACGATCATCCACGAACTGCGCCTCACCGATCCGGCGACGCTCGGCTGGCTGGTCGGACTCGGTGCCCGCATCGGAGCGGAATTCGGCCTGCCGCTGCAGTTCCACACCGGATTCGGCGATACGGATCTGCGGCTCCAGCACACCGATCCGCTGCTGCTCACCGACTTCCTGCACGCCACCTCGGGCTCCGGACTATCGGTCATGCTGCTGCACTGCTGGCCCTTCCACCGCAATGCCGCCTACCTCGCGCATGCCTTCGACCATGTGCACCTGGACCTCGGCCTGACAATCCCCTACGTGGGACAACGAGCCTCGGCGGTACTCGGCGAAGCGCTCGAACTCGCGCCGTTCCGGTCGATGCTCTACTCCTCCGACGGCTACGGACTCCCCGAGCTGCACTACCTCGGCGCACTGCTGTGGCGGCGCGGTCTCGGCCGCCTACTTGACGATTGGATCGCCGACGACGCCATCACTCTCGCCGATGCCGAAGGGCTCGTCATCGCGATCGCCCGTGGAAACGCCGTGCGCACCTATCCCTAGCGTGCGGCGGCGATGGCGGCGTCGAGTCCGTTGGACAGCTGGCTGGAGTCGAGTTTCTCACCGTTGACGAAGACGGTCGGAGTGGCGTTGACGTCGCCGTTCAGGACCTGGTCGGTTTTGTCACGGAGATAGGTGTCGTATTTGCGATCGGTAATGCATTGAGCAACCGACGGGTCGGTGTAGCCCGCATTCTTGGCGATCTCGACGAGTTTGCTGTCGGGCAGGCCACTGCCGCCCTCGGCGGGCTGCTGTTCGAACATCGCGGCGAACCAGCCCTGATACTTCGAATGGTCTTGTCCGGCAACACAATACGACGCGTTCGCGGCGCGCGAGGAGTATTGGGTGCTGGAGGCGCGGTCCAAGAACGAGATGACGTCGTATTCGATGATGGCCGTGCCGTTCTTGGCGGCGTCTTCGAGGGTCTTGGCGTTGCGCTTCTCGAATGATTTGCATGCAGGGCACTGCAGATCCGCGACCACGCGAACGACGACCTTCGCATTCGAATCACCGACGCGGACCGCACCGGTGGCGGTCACGCCCGCCGGGGTCGTCCCGGAACTGGCGCCCGCTGCCGCCGCGGCACCCGAAATGACGTTGCTCTTCTGCATCACAACTACGCCGACCACGCCCACGACGACGGCCAGCAGCGCGGCAACCGCGACCAGAATGACAACAGCGGGATTGGTGGACCGAGACGCCGATGGCGGACCCGACCATCCGCCCTGAGGGGTGCTCACCGTAGCTTCACCAGGCTTTCGCTCGCCGAACAGTTCCGCCCCGCACGATAGCGGTCGCGGAACACCGCGTGCTCGTCGGTAGCGACCCGGTGTCGCCTGACCGGCGATTTCTCGGAGGCGAGGATGCGAATAATTAAGTGCGCGTCGACCTGGGGGAATCTAGCGTTGAAGGGGAACAGACCAAACGAGAAAGGACGTTCCCCATGTTTCCCGTCGAGCTGCGCGGTACCAAGGCGCAGACGCTCATGTGGGCCAACGAGCACGAAATCGAGCAGGCCGCGCTGCGGCAGCTGCGGAATATCGCGCAACTGCCATGGGTCCACGGCGTCCGCGTCATGCCCGATGTGCACCTCGGCAAGGGTGCGACCGTCGGCTCTGTGATCGCCATGCGCCATGCCGTCGCACCCGCGGCCGTCGGCGTGGATATCGGCTGCGGCATGGAGAGCGTGAAGACCGACCTCACCGCCGCCGACCTGCCGGACAATCTGCATTCGCTGCGCTCGCGCATCGAGGCGGCGGTTCCGGTGGGGTTCCAGTCGCATAAGGATGCGGTCGACGTCGCGAAGCTGGGAGCGCAGTTCGCCACCTCACATGGCGAGTTGGCCAAGCACGTCCGTGGCTGGTCGCGTTTCTGGTCCGAGTTCGGCTCGCTGAATCCAGGCGTACAGGCGCTCGAGTCCAAGGCGCACAAGCAGATCGGCTCGCTAGGCGGCGGCAATCACTTCATCGAAGTCTGCCTGGACGAGCACGACTCGGTGTGGATCCTGCTGCACTCCGGTAGCCGCAATATCGGCAAGGAACTCGCCGAACGCCATATGACCGTCGCACGCGCACTGCCGCACAACCAGGACCTACCCGATCGTGATCTGGCCGTATTCCTTTCCGGCACACCGGAAATGGAAGCCTACCGGCGCGATCTGACCTGGGCGCAGGAATACGCCGCACGCAACCGCGCGGTCATGCTTTCGCTGGTATGCGGTGCGGTACGTGCGGAATTTGCCGGGCGCGAGGTGCTTTTCGACGAGCCGATCAGCTGTCATCACAATTATGTGGCAGAGGAGGAGATCGACGGTGTTCCGATGCTGGTCACCCGGAAGGGCGCGGTGCGGGCAGGCGCTGGCGATCTGGCGTTGATTCCAGGTTCGATGGGCACACGCTCATATGTGGTGCGCGGCAAGGGAAATCCGGCCTCGTTCCAGTCGGCATCGCACGGTGCGGGTCGGCGGATGAGCCGGAACGCGGCGAAGAAGCAGTTCACCGTCGCGGATCTGATCGCGCAGACCGAGGGCGTGGAATCACGCAAGGACGCGGGTGTGGTCGACGAGATCCCGGCCGCGTACAAGGACATCGACGAGGTGATCGCCGCGCAGAGCGATCTGGTCGATATCGTCGCGACGTTGCGTCAGGTGCTGTGCGTGAAGGGGTGATGCGATTCTCGAGCAGTCGTCGCGCATCGGTGTGGCGAAGCGGTGTAATCGGTTCGCGCGCAGCTGGAGTGGACACGCATCATGCTACGAGCCCAATCCACGACGTCCGCTGATTCGGAATCCGTTGGAATGTCAACCGGCCGGTAGTACGTGCGAGTACGGTCGGATCCGGGATCCGTAGGCCACGGAGGAGGTTTGGATCGTGTTCGGTCGGAAAAGGGACACTGTCGGTCCGGAGCAGGTCGTTCTCGGAATGAGTGAGGCAGAGCTCGTCGCTTTGCTGGGACAGACCAAGCGACAGTCGAGTACCGAAGACGTTCTCGCGAGCTACAAGAACGTCGCGGGCGGTTCGAAATTGCCTCGTCAAAGATTCTTGTCCTACCTCAACAAGCCGCGCGGCTACGACACCGATCTGGTGGTGCAGGATGGTCGGGTCGTTCGTGTGCGGCAGACGTCGAGGCGATCGGGTGAGGTCCTACGTGATGAAGAGGAGTAGGTCGCCTACGGTTGTTGTGGCGCAAGGTGTTTCACCACATCGTCAACAAAAAATGTGCGGTACAACGGATTGCGGCCAAGATCAACACCGACACCCGTTTGCGGAGCGCACCTGACTGGACTCGGAACTAGCGGTCGAATTGCGGGAACAGATGCAATTCGGCCGCTCAGCGTCGCCGCAGCGTCCCTGCCACGCCCGCACCGAGCAGCAGGACGCCGAGGATGAAAGGGAAACCGCTGGTCACCCAGGTGATCAGCGCTTGCCGCATCTCATCGGACAACAGCGGCAGATCGTCATGAATGATCCGCCAGGTGTCATCCGGGAACAGGAAATACACGAAACCCGGCACCACACCCCAGACCAGTCCGGCCAGCACCGTCCCAGCCGGCGAGTACGCGGCAAGCGCGGCCACCAGGAGCAGCAACAGCGCCCCGCCGACGATCTGGAACGTCGACCCGGCCCGATTTGCCGCGGATCCGAGAATGACCCACTGCCGGGTATCCAGCGCCGCGTGCGCGGCAAGTCCGATCCCGACCGGCGTCACGACCAGACCGGTCAGTATGCCGAAAACGGTCCGCCCGAATCCACCGGTACTGCGGAATTGGGCACCGGGTGGCGACCAACCCGGCGGCGGCTCGTAGTTGGTCATGGCTGCCTCCTGCGCGGTCCCACGGTGCGGAGCAATCGTCTCATCCTATTGTCCGTTGCCCAGGGATATTTCGCCGTTTCGGCCGCCCTGGCGGCGCCGGAGATGTCGGTATCCACCGGTAACGACCGGGACCTTCGATCCGCCGAGCGGATACCGCGCGGCACGGTCGTCGGTATCGATGTCGGTGCCATCAGGCACGATGGAGCGCATGACCACCGCGGCCGGTACCTCAGCGATCGACCTCACTGCTCCCGACCTGCGCGAGCGGGCCGAGGAGTTGCTGCGCGATCTAGCGGGTGCGCGGGCGCAATTGCGCGAGGATCAGTGGACGGCGATCGAGGCGCTCATCGTGCAGCGACGCCGAGCGCTGGTGGTGCAGCGCACCGGTTGGGGTAAGTCGGCGGTGTATTTCATCGCGGCCAAGCTGCTGCGGCGGGCGGGGCGCGGGCCGACGGTGATCGTGTCGCCGCTGCTGGCGCTGATGCGCAACCAGGTCGCGGCCGCCGAACGGGCGGGCGTCGTCGCGGCGACCATCAACTCCGGCAATGTCACCGAATGGGATGAGATCCACGATCGGGTGGCCGCGGGCGAGGTGGATGTGCTGCTGGTCAGCCCGGAGCGACTGAACAATCCGGACTTCCGCGACCAGGTATTGCCCAGGCTGGCCGCCGACGCCGGACTGGTTGTGATCGACGAGGCGCACTGCGTCTCGGACTGGGGTCACGACTTCCGGCCCGACTACCGCCGCATCCGCACCCTGATCGCCGATCTCGGCTCCGATGTGCCGGTGCTCGCGACCACCGCGACCGCCAACGATCGGGTGGTCACCGATGTCGCCACCCAGATCGGTACCGACGCCGACTCCGTCGGCCTGCCACCCCCGTTGGTGCTGCGCGGAACCTTGGATCGCGAATCACTGCACATGTCGGTGGTGCGTTTCGACGACGCCGTCGAGCGCACCGCATGGCTCAGCGGACACCTCGACAAGCTGGCCGGCTCCGGCATCGTCTACACCCTCACCGTCGCCGCCGCGCACGACCTCGCCGACGTGCTTAATTCGCATGGACACAATGTCGCCGCCTACACCGGGCAGACCGATACCGCCGAACGCGAGGCGCTGGAGGCGGCGCTGCTGAACAACGAGGTGAAGGCACTGATCGCCACCTCGGCGCTCGGTATGGGCTTCGACAAACCCGATCTTGGTTTCGTGGTGCACGTCGGCGCACCGTCCTCCCCCATCGCCTACTACCAGCAGGTGGGTCGTGCCGGTCGTGGCACCGATCGCGCCGAGGTGGTGCTGCTGCCCGGGCCGGAGGACGCCAGGATCTGGAGTTACTTTGCCTCCGTCGCCTTTCCGCGCGAGCACATCGTGCGCTCGGTACTCGACGCACTGGATTTCGACCGGGCCATGTCCACCGTCGCGCTCGAGCCTATGGTCGAGCTGAACCGCTCGCGACTGGAAATGGTGCTCAAGGTGCTCGATGTGGACGGCGCGGTGCGGCGGGTCCGCGGCGGTTGGATCGCCACCGGACAGCCGTGGGTCTATGACACCGAACGCTATGAACGTCTCGCCGCGGCCCGCGAGGTCGAACAGCAGGCGATGATCGACTATCAGCGCACCACCGGCTGCCGGATGCAGTTTCTGCGCCGCCAACTCGACGATCCGGGCTTGCCCGCACTCGAGGCCGACGCGCCGGGCTGCGGCCGCTGCGACAACTGCACGGGCACCCGCCTCGATACCACCATCGACTCCTCGGCCATCGCCGCGACCCGCGCCCGGCTGGACCGTCCCGGCCTCGATCTCGCCCCGCGTAAGCAGTGGCCGACCGGGATGGCAAAACTCGGTATTCCGTTGTCCGGCAAGATCACCAACGGTGCGCAGACCGGCCGTGCGCTCGGTCGGCTCACCGATCTCGGCTGGGGTCAGCGCCTGCGCGCCCTGCTGGATGCGCCCGACGATCCGGTTCCGGATGCGGTGTTCGACGCCTGCATCGCGGTGCTTCGCGAGTGGAACTGGACGACGCGCCCGACCGCGGTAATGGCCCTCGAATCGCACCGCTATCCGGTGCTCACCGCCACCCTCGCTGCCCGCCTCGCCGAGGTCGGCCGTTTGCGTGACCTCGGTACCCTGCAACTGCGTCCGGACCGGCCGCCGGTGTCCGCCGCGAACTCGGCCCACCGGGTGGCCGGACTGTTCGACTCCTGGCTGATCCCGGATCTGAGTTCGGTGGACGGTCCGATCCTGCTCGTCGACGCACTCTCCGATACCGGCTGGACGCTGACCGTGGCGGCTCATGCGCTGCGCGACGCGGGGGCACCAGCAGTACTGCCATTCGCACTCGCCAGCCAGACCTAGTCGGATTCGCTCCGCGAACCCGCCGTTTGCCGATCAGCAACTAACAAATCGGCAAATATTTGGCTAACTAATGTTTCGGACCGGGATTATCGGTCACGATATGCCTATGTACTCGAACCTTCCCGCAAAACGGCTGCTGGAGGAGGTCAAAGCGCGGTACGGCTCGGCCGAGGCATTCTTCGAATCCTTGGACAACCTGCGCATCGACCCGATCGCCGATACCACCGAGCTACCGCCTATGCCGGAGCTGCGCGGGCCCGACTGAGCCCGCGCGGGGGTCACCGGACGCGCCCTACTGGCGCGCGTCCGGTAGTCGAAGCGTCGGCGGGTCCGGCTCGATCCGCTTGGTGTCGCTCAGTCGGTCGTCCGGCGGTATCGGCCTGCGCGGCTCGCGGACGCCCGCGGCTCCGCCACCGGCCTCACCAGGTCCCTGACCACCGCCGGCGGGCACCGCGCCCCGGCCGAACAGTCGACGAATCGCTCGCGTCAGCTTGGTCATCATCTCGCCAGTGTGCGCCCGTTCGCTCCGGATGGCATCGGTGTTCACAACAGGCGAAGCCGCGGGTCAGCGGGTCGCGGCGAGCAGTTCGACGATTTCGGCGGTGCTGCCGGTTTCGCCGAGACGCGGGAAGATCTTGCTGATGCTGTGCTGGTGGGCCTCGGCATCGGAGTCGGTCATGGCGTCGACGGCCAGGGTGACGTGGTAGCCGTGTTCGTGCGCGGCGCGGGCGGTGGATTCGACGCCAATGCTGGTGGCGATTCCGGCGAGCACGATCTGGGTGATGCCGCGGCGACGCA
This sequence comes from Nocardia vinacea, assembly GCF_035920345.1. Classification (NCBI taxonomy): domain Bacteria; kingdom Bacillati; phylum Actinomycetota; class Actinomycetes; order Mycobacteriales; family Nocardiaceae; genus Nocardia; species Nocardia vinacea. The sequence goes on along the minus strand of NZ_CP109149.1, from coordinate 9,084,228 downwards.
GTTGCAGATCGAGGTCGGTGCCGTAGAACGCGCCCCAGTTGCGCTTGGTGACGTGGATATCCTCCGGATGGCCGATGAGCTCGTCCACGATCCGGTCCCAACCCTCGGGCGGGTTTCCGCCCGGATACGGAAATTCATTGCGCCCCTTCACCTGATCGGCACCATCGGGCGCGAACGAGACGCGGACAAGTACTACCGGCAGGCCGTGCTCCCGGAATGCGTGGACGAGTGCGGCGGAATTCTCGATGACCGCGGCGGCCGAATGTGGTTGGCGCGGTGCGGCGACAATGCCTTGCTGGAGGTCGATGACGACCAGGGCGGTGCGCTCGTCGAGTGTGGTGACCGGCATGAATTACCCTTTCTTGGCTGAATTATCTTGGGACATAACAGGATCAGGCGCAGTCGCGTCCGACCCGCGCGAGCGAGCGGTCGGTGAGCGTGACGATGACCAGCAGCACCGAGACGACGAGCAGCAACAGGGCCAGCTCGTGCACTCCGGCACTGTCCGCGACGTGCGGAAATACCGCGGCATCGGCCGCCGCCGCGATCAGCGCACCGAGATACGTTCCGGTGCGCAATAATCCGGCCGACGACGCCATCCGCGCCGGATCGGCCTGGTGATACAGGGCGTTCTGATTGGCGAGCCCGTTGAGTCCCTGCGGCAGACCACTCAGCACACCGACCACCACGAGCAGCCAGATCCCGGTGTGCGGACCGAGCAGCAGCAGGCACGCACACGCCGCGACCTGCAGCAGAGCACCGGCGACGAGCTTGCCGCGCACCTGGCGACGCCGCGCGGTAATCGCGGTAATCGCGATGGCGCTCAACGACATCGGTAGCAGCACCAGTCCGGCCACGGACGCACTCAGCGACCGTCCCTCCTCCAGCCATTGCGTAAAGCCGTACAGGAAGGCATAAGCCGTGACGAACGCGAGCACCTGGCGGCCATAGGTGGCCAGCAACGGCGCATTGCCGCCGAGCACTCGCAGATCGATGAACGGCTGGGCGGCGTGCAACTCCCGCAGCACGAATCCGATACCCACCACACCGGCGAGCACGAGCAGATACCAGTGCGCAACAGCCGGTTTCATCAGAAACAGCATCGAGACGACCAGCGTTCCCGCGAACAACACCATGCCGGTGATATCCACGCCACCACCCTGCCGTGCCCGCACGCTCGCGGGCAGTTCGGCCAGCTTGGGCAAACTCATCCGCCCGAGCGCCAGACAAGCCAGCGATAACGGCACATTGACAGTGAAAATCAGATGCCAACCGCCGACACCGATCAGCGCCCCACCCAGCGTCGGCCCGAGCACCGCCATCACCTGATTGGCGATCGACAACATGGCGAGCACCCCGGCCGGACTCTGCAATCCGGTGCGCTCGGATTCGCTGCGCAACAAGAACATCGAGGCCGGATACGCCGCGGAGGTGCCGAAGCCGAGCAGCACCCTGGACAGGATCAGGACACCGAGCCCCGGTGCGACGGCACCGAGTACACCCGCGATACCGACCAAAGCGGTACCGAGCAGATAGAGCGTGCGCGGCCCGTATCGGTCGACGAGCCGCCCGACCACCGGCTGCCCGACCGCGGTGGCCAGATACAGCGCCGACACCAGCCAGATGGTTTCCGATGGCGGCGCGCCGAACGCCTTGCCGATCGGTACCAGCGCAACCGCCAGCATCGAGGAGTTGATCGGATTCAGAATCGAGCCGAGGATCATCGGCGCGATCAGCCTGTGATCGAATCCCCTTGTACCAGTGAATGATCCGGAGCGCTCTTCGACGGCCGTCATGATTGCGCCACATCGTCCAGCAATGCGAGCGCTTCGAGGATGGTGCGCCGCTGCGCCTCGGTATACCGCTCGTGCAGCGTGCGCGCCAACCACTCCTGACGCACCTGCCGGTCGCCCTTCAGTCGCTCACGGCCCGCAGCGGTCAACGACAGCAATTGCCTGCGCCCGTCCGTGGGATCCGGACGACGCGCCACGAATCCGTAGCGATCCAGCGCCGCGACGGTCATTGCCATCGACTGCGGCCGCACCCGTTCGGCCGCCGCCAGATCACTGGTGGATGCCGCGCCGTCCCGATCCAGGCGACTCAGTACCGCCGCCTGCGAGGGGGTTAGGTCGTCATCGGCGGCCAGTTCGCGCAGGCGCCGCCGCAGCCTGCCGACGACAACCCGCACCTCACTGGCGGCTCGGACGGCCGATTCGGAGATCTTCTCGTCCATGCCATCGACTCTAATTTACTCAGCCTCAACTGTACAGTTTTAACTACACAGTTTTAGCTGTATACAACTCGGGACACCGGCGGGGGACCCACCGAACCGATATCGTCGGACCGTGGCCAGTAAGTCCGCGTCGCCCGCCGTCGAACTCGATGTCGGCGACCGCACCGTCCGCGTGTCCAATCCGGACCGGATCTACTTCCCGGAGTCCGGTGCGACCAAGCTCGACCTGGTGCAGTACTACCTGAGCGTCGGCGACGGCATCGTCCGCGCGCTGCGGGATAGGCCGTGCATGCTGCATCGGTTCCCCAAGGGGCTCGCGGGGGACAAGGTGCATCAGAAGCGGCTGCCCGCCGGTGCGCCGGACTGGATTCCCACTGTGCGCGTCTTCTTTCCGCGCTACGGCCGGCATGCGGACGAACTCTGCGTGGACAAGCTGGCCGATGTCATCTGGGCGGTGCAGATGTCCACGGTCGAGTTCCATCCGTGGAACTCGCGCCGCGATGACACCGAGCGACCCGACGAATGGCGCATCGACCTGGACCCGATGCCGGATTGCCCGTGGTCGCGGGTGCAGCGAGTCGCGGGCGTCGCGCAGGAAGTACTCGACGAGCTGGGCGCGGTCGGCTGGCCGAAAACCTCCGGGGGCAAGGGCATGCACATCTATGTGCGCATCGCGCCGGAGTGGGGTTTCACCGAGGTGCGCCGGGCGGCACTGGCCTTCGCGCACGAGGTCGAGCGCCGCGCGCCCGACGATGTGACCACCACCTGGTGGCGCAAGGACCGCGATCCGAAACTGCTGTTCGTCGACTACAATCAGAACGCCCGCGACCACACCATCGCCGCCGCCTATTCGGTGCGCGGCGTCCCGGAGGCGACGGTCTCTACCCCCATCCGCTGGGACGAGATACCCGATGTCGACCCGCGCGACTTCACCATGAAGACGGTCCCCGCCCGCTTCGCCGAATTCGGCGATCTGCACGAGGGCATCGACGAGGCGGTGTTCCGCATCGACCAACTGCTGGAGTGGGCCGAGCGCGACAATCTGGACGTCGAACTCGACGAGGACTGACCGCCCGAACTCGAACGGCCCGGACCGGACAAAAGACACCGGTGCTACGGTTCGCTGCAGAGTCAGCCGCAGGCGCTGTGCCAGTGGTTTTGCCCGCGACAGGAGGTTGTCCATGAGCCCCGCCGAGGTTCCGGTGCCGGTCGCGATCGGCCCGTCGACGCCCGCGCCGACGCTGCTGCGCAAGGCCGTCGTCGAGGGCGGCGCGACCATCGCGGATCTGCCGCAGGCGCGGGCCTTGATCTGGGCGGGTGGGCCGGGCGAATTCCCGGACGAGTTGCCGCCGTCCGTCGAATGGGTGCAGCTGCCCGCGGCCGGTGTCGAGGACTGGTTCACCGCGGGCATTCTCGCTCGGCACCCGGACATTCGATTCACCTCCGCCGCAGGCGCTTTCGCCGCGAGCGTGGCCGAGCACGCACTGATGCTGCTGCTCGCCGGAGTGCGTTATCTGCCGGAGCACCTGCGGGCGGGCAGTTGGCGACAGCACGAGTTCTTCCCGCACGTCGGCACACTGCACGGCAGAACGGTCACCATCGTCGGCGCGGGCGGGATCGGGCGCGCCCTGATTCCCATGCTCGTCCCGCTCGGCGCGCACATCATCGCCGTCAATCGCTCCGGCCGGCCGGTGACCGGACCCGGCATTCCGGATACCGTCGAGACCCTTCCGGCCGAACATCTCGCCCGCATCTGGCCGCGCACCGATCACGTGGTGATCGCCGCGCCCGCGACGCCCGAGACGAAACACCTGGTCGGAGCCGAGGAACTGGCCCGGTTGAAGCCGTCTTCCTGGGTGATCAATGTGGCGCGCGGCAGCCTCATCGATACCGACGCGCTGGTGGGCGCACTGGCCTCCGGCGCGATCGGCGGCGCCGGTCTCGATGTCACCGATCCCGAACCGCTGCCGGACGGCCACCCGCTCTGGGTGCTGCCGAATGCCATTGTCACACCGCATGATTCGAATCCCCCACAGCTGCGACTCGCGGCGTTCGCGGACCATGTCGGCGCGAATGTGCAGCGCTTCACCACCGGGCGTGACCTGCTCGCTCCGATCGATACCGAACGGGGTTACTGACCCGCCCAGGATCGTGGCCAGGTCGGTGTCGGATTCGGCTACGAGCACTGGCGTCTTGAATCCACCGCACTGAGCGGCGGCCTGGCTCACGATAACCGTGCGCCGCAAACAGCCTGTTTCAAATGTGCCATTGACAACTGGCACATTCATGCCTGACTCTTAGCTCATGACAAGGTCAACGAGGACCTCGGTCCCCGGCGTTCCGACGGTGCCGTCGGCACGGTCCAGACTCGCTGCCGCGGCATGCGAGATCGGGCTGCGGCCGCTGAACAATGCGGTACCCATGAACGCACCGGGAGTGTGGTTCGCACGCAAACTGATCGCGACGATCATGGCCACGGCGGGTCCGCCGCCGCGTGGCATATCCGTCGTCCAGGTCAGGTCCGGCGCTGTCCGCGGCGAATGGGTCCGCGCACCCGGCGTGGATTTCGGACAGCGCGCCATCTACTACATCCACGGCAGCGGCTACGTCGTCTGCTCGGCCCGCACCCACCGCGGCTTGGCCGCACAATTGTCCAGGAAAACCGGACTTCCGGTCTTCCTCACCGACTACCGGCTCGCGCCGGAGCATCGGTTTCCGGCCGCCGCCGATGATGTCGAGGCCGGATACCGCTGGCTGCTCGACCGCGGTTTCGCCGCAGCAGATCTGGTGATCGCCTGCGATTCCGCGGGTGGGCATCTGGCACTGGATCTGCTGATCGAGAACGACCGCAACGCCCGGCCGCAACCCGCCGCCGTCGCGATGTTCTCCCCGCTGATCGATCTCACCCTCGGCTTGGCCGCCGAACAGGAACGGCGGCAACGGGATCCGGTCATCTCGGCCCGCGCCGCCGGCCGACTCCCCCACGCCTATACCCGCGACCTGCCCGCCGACGCACCACGCCTGCGGCTACGAATTCCGCCGGGCATGGCCATGCCGCCGCTGCTGATCCAGGCCGGCGGCGCCGAAATGCTCTGCGCCGACGCCCGACACCTGCACGCGATGGTGCGCGACGCGGGCGGCGACTGCGCACTCGAGATCTGGCCGGGGCAGGTGCACGTCTTCCAGGCGCTGCCGCTACTGGTTCCGGAGGCGGACAAGGCATTGGATCGGGCCGCCGAATTCCTCCATACCGCACTGATTTCCCAGACCGTCACGAAGAAGGTGAGCTGAGATGTTCGGACTGGAAAGGCTCATTCCGATCGGCATCCGACCGCGTCGCAGCCACGGCGCCCGCGCGGTGGTGACCGGTGCGGGCAGCGGTATCGGCCGGGCCTTCGCACTCGAAATCGCCGAACGCGGTGGACAGGTGATCTGCGCCGATATCGATGAATCCCGCGCCGATGAGACCGTCGCCCTCATCGAGCGCAATCATCCCGGGGCCGCGCACGCGTTCCGCTGTGATGTTTCGCGGCGCGAGGAGGTGGAAGTGCTTGCGCGCTTCGCCGAATCGCTGTTCGAACGCCCGGTCACGCTGGTGGTCAACAATGCCGGTGTCGGCATCGGTGGAAAGCCGGTCGGCGAAATCGGTTTCGACGACTGGGAGTGGGCGCTCGGCATCAACCTGTGGGGTGTGGTGCACGGATGCGAGATCTTCGCCCCGCAACTGCGTGCCGCCCGCCGCGGCGGCATCATCAATGTCGCCTCGGCGGCCGCCTTCGCCGCCGCACCATCGATGGCGGTCTACAACGCGTCCAAGGCCGCGGTGCTTTCGCTTTCGGAGACCATGGCCGCCGAAATGAGCGGCACCGGAGTCGCGGTCACCGTACTGTGCCCGACCTTCGTCAAGACGAATGTGGCTCGCGACGGCCGCATTACACCGCAATCGGCCCGATTGGCCGACACCCTCATGCGCCTGACCGGCTTCTCCCCCGACAGCGTCGCGCGCACCACCCTTGACGCCCACGACCGCGGCCAACTGTATGTGCTGCCGCAACTGGACGCGCACCTCATCTGGCGGCTCAAGCGCTACTTCCCCGCCCAGTACACCTACGCCCTCGGACTCCTGGATCGGCTACTGCCACAGGAGAACTCGACCACCACGGACCGATCCTCGGTCTCCGACAAAACAGGAGTCTGATCATGGCCACAGCTGGCCCTTTCGAGCGACCCGCAAGCGATCGCCACGCTATGGACTTCGACGACATGCTCCGCAAGATCAAGGACCGCCAATGGGCGCTGGCCGATATCGACTGGGATGCCCCCGGCGCGGAAACGATTTCGCCCGAACTGCACACCAAACTCAAGCCGTTCATGGCCGATCTGATGTGGATCGAGAATGTCGGCGCGCGCGGCTTCGCCGCCATGGCGAAGAAGGCACCGACCGAAACGCTGCGCGAGATCTACCGCTACTTCCACGCCGAGGAGCAGAAGCACGCCAATGCCGAACTCGCCCTGATGCGGCGCTGGGGCATGCTCGACGGTGACGAGATCCCGCAGCCGAATGTGAACGTCAAGCTGGTCATCGACTTCCTGGACCAGTACTCCGACGATATGTCGCTGTCGTTCCTCGGCACGGTGATTCCGATGCTGGAGGTCGCCCTCGACGGTGCGCTGATCAAGTTCATCATGGACGAGATCGAGGATCCGATCTGCCAGGAGGCCTTCAAGAAGATCAATGCCGACGAATCCCGTCATCTGGCCGTGGATTTCGCGGTGATGGATCTGCTGGGCCACGCACAGATGCGCAAGCTGCTCATCGATCTGGTGGGCGGGTGGGCCAAGCCGACGTTCATCATCGGCGTACTGAGCTATGTGCCGCTGCTGAACAAGATGCGCGACAACATCGTCGAGATGGGCGTCGACGAGGAGAAGTTGTATGCGGCGCTGAAGCGCTACGCGAATGTCGGCGAGCGTAGTGAATTCGCGCGCAGGCTGCCGATGTATCAGATCGTGAAGATGCACGGCGGCTGGGTGATCAACCGTGGCCACCCCTATCACCTACTGGCCGACGCACTGGTCAAGATCACCGCCCGGGTGCCGAAGCGGCTGCTGCGCCCGCAGCCGACCTGGTCCAAGGAACTCACCTACGAGCCCGCGGCATGACGAAGGACGAGATGAATACAGCATCGCGCAGCGATTCGATGGGCGGCCGTCGGACGACGGGTCGGCATACCTTGGATGTCGCCATTATCGGCGGCGGATTCGCCGGTATCGGTGCCGCGATTCGCCTGAAGCAAAAGGGAATCGGCGATTTCGCGATCTTCGAACGCGGCACCGCGATCGGCGGGACCTGGCGCGACAACACCTATCCCGGTGCGGCGTGCGATATTCCGTCGCGGCTGTACTCCTACAGTTTCGCGCCGAACCCGAATTGGTCGCACACCTATTCCGGCAGCAGCGAAATCCTCGGCTATATCGAGTCGATGGCCGCGAAGTTCGGACTGCACAAGCACTTCCGCTTCGGCCACAACGTCACCGGAATCGCGTTCGACGAGGACGCCGGGGTCTGGCGCATCACGATCGAGGACCGCGCGGAGACCGTCCGCGCCAGAACGGTGGTGTTGGCCTCTGGACCACTGGCCAATGCGAGTCTGCCGAATATTCCCGGCATAGCGGACTACCGGGGACACAAGATCCACAGTGCCCGTTGGGATCACGACTACGACTTCACCGGTAAGAAGGTGGCGGTCGTCGGTACCGGGGCAAGTGCGGTGCAGATCATTCCGGAGCTGGTGGAGCGGGCGGCCTCGGTCAAGGTGTTCCAGCGGACGCCGGGATGGGTGCTGCCCCGGGTCAATCGGCGCACCACCCCGCTGACCAAGCAGCTCTACCGCCAGGTGCCCGCGGCCGAATCCCTCTCGCGCCTGGCCTGGTTCTACGGGCACGAATCGGTCGCGCTCGGAGTGGTCTGGAATACCCCGCTGACCAGGGTCGTCGAACTGGTCGGGCGAGCCCAACTGCGCAGGCAGGTCAAGGATCCGTGGCTGCGCCGCCAGCTGACCCCGGATTTCCGGGCCGGATGCAAGCGGCTGCTGATGACCGACGACTACTATCCGGCCCTGCAACGCGACAACTGCAAGCTGGTCACCTGGCCGATCGCCCGCATCGCCGAACACGGCATCCGCACCGCGGAAGGTGTTGAGCACCAAGTCGATTGCATCGTCTTCGCCACCGGATTCGATGTCTCCAAGACCGGCACGCCCATCCCGGTCGTCGGCCGGGACGGGCGGACACTCGCCGACGAGTGGCACCGTGGCGCATATGCGTACAAGAGCATCGCGGTATCCGGGTACCCGAATCTGTTCTTCACCTTCGGGCCGAATTCGGGGCCGGGACACAATTCGGCGCTGGTTTACATGGAGGCCCAGATCGACTATCTGGTGAGCGCGATCGGCACCATCCTGGACCGGAATCTGCGCATGCTCGACGTGCGCAAGGACCGGCAGGACCGCTACAACGCGGCGATCCAGCGGCGCCTCGACAGCACCACGTGGAACTCCGGCTGCCGCAGTTGGTATCTCACCGAGGACGGGTTCAATGCGACCATGTATCCGGGTTTCGCCACCCAGTACGTGGGCCAGCTGCGATCAGTGAACCTCGGTGACTATCACGTCGTACCCGCCGCGGGCACGACGAAGCACCGGACCGCGGCGGTTTCCTAGGTGACGGGCGGCTGTGTTGTTCGAGCGACCCGCAAGCAATCGGCCGGCGGCGACCGGGACGCTAGACTCGGTCGGTTCGAAGACCGCATTCCGGCCGCCGGTGCAAGCGGGCCCTAGTCGCTATGGGAGGTGATACCGGTGCCGGAGTACCGGATCGATGATCTCGCCCGCGCCGCGGGCACCACGAGCCGGAACGTGCGCGCCTACCAGGAGCGCGGACTGCTACCGCCCCCGGTCGGCAAGGACGGGCGCGCCAGCATCTACGACGATTCGCATCTGGAGCGGCTGCGACTCATCGATGCGCTGCTGCAGCGCGGCTTCACCACCGCCCATATCGCCGATTTCATCACCAGTTGGGAGACCGGCAAGGACCTCACCGAGGTGCTCGGCCTGCAGCACGCGGTGACGGCCCCCTGGGCGAAGGACGAAACCTTCGAGGTGCCTCGCGAACTGATCGGAACCATTCTCGGCACCGATACCGACGAACTCGTCGACCGGCTCGCGGAGATGAAGCTGGTGCGGATCGAGGGCGATACCGTTGCCTTCACCGATACCGCACTGCTCACCTCATTCGCCGAATTGCACGAATACGGCCTGGAACTGCGCACGCTCATCGAGATCTACGCCAAGGTCGCCGACCGCATCGATGACATCACCCACATCATGATCACGGCCGCCAAACAGCACATCGTCGACGAACACGGGCCCGGCTGGCTGCCGGAGACCAGCAGCGAAATCGCCGACACCACAACGATGCTCAACAAAATGCGCGAACTGGCCGTCGCCTCGGTGCACGCCACCCTGGCCCGGTCGCTCGATGTCACGCTGCGCCGCGAGTTGGGCGATTACCTCGCCACCGCCGCGGAGCGCGAACGCGGACGTACCGGTTCATTGCCCGACGCGCCTTGACCGCCAGCGAAATTCGCTGGGGTGCGCGTTGGTTTCGGGGGTTCACGCCGCCGATTGTCCGAGCTCGGGCCGACCGAGCGTTTCAGCTCGGCAGGCTCGGTGCTCGGGGCACAGATAGGCAAATCCGGGCCGGATGAATGCCGGGTCCAGTCGCTGTGCGAACGTCAAGTTTTCGCGACGCCAGCAATCGCCGCATACCACTGTGTTCATGTGGCACCTCATTCCGCTCACGGGACGTGTCACGAGGAATTCCCAATTCCGGCGGAATCAATGCCATGTGAGCCCATAGCAACACAACCGTTACTTCGGACCCGGGTTCCTGCTAACCCAGGCCGCGATCTGGCTGCGATTGGCGAATCCCAGCTTGGTCAGGATGTGTTGGACGTGGTTCTGCGCGGTGCGCTCGGATAACACCAGTCCGGTAGCGATTTCACAATCGGCCTCGACAGCAAAGCAAGTCCGACGTCCGCCGAACTACTCATTCCAGCTACTCATCCGCACAGGTAGCCTCGTAAGTAGCACGATTCGAGAGGGTTCGGTCATGGCGTCGGAGAGTTTCGAGAGCGAAGTTGCGGACCCGCGCGCCCGTTGGCGGCACCTGCCGAAGGAACCGGACCGCTACGTCGAGGAAACCCAGGTGGATCCGACATATTCGTCGTACACGCTGCCCGCGGTCGATCCCACCCAGGATTTCATCCGGCTCTACGGCGGCTGAGGCGTTTTAGATCTTGCGATCGAGCGAGTCTCTGTCGAAACTGGATCGGTCGAAGTTCCGCGAGCGCAGGAGCCAACATGGCCGTCACAGCTGTTCGTCGTATCTCGTCCGGGTTCGCGGTTCTCACCGCTGTCGTTGCGTTGGGAGGCGGGTCGTTGCTGGCGTCCGGCGCCGCCGTGGGCGCACCGGGGGATGTCACCACCGCGGTGACGCTATCGGGGCAGGCGGCCACCGGATGCACGGCGCAGGTGAAGGCAACGGTGGCAGGGAGTTCCTCGCTCGGGCTCGGGAATTACATTCCGCCGGTGGAGTTCTGGGATGACGGAACCTTCCTCGGGAGTGTCACGCCGACGGTGAACAAGGCGACGCCGTCGAACGGTGTCTCGTTGACCGCCCAGGTCGATTGGAAGCCCGCCACGACCGGCAATCACACGGTGCGCGCGAAGTATGTGGGCGGCAATTACACGCCGGAGTCGGAGGGCTCGGTCGTGGTGCGCGTCGGGACAGGCATCGATCTCGGGTCGGCGTGCTTGCCGACCGGCTGAAATCAGCTGCGGGCGTATAACTTACGTCAGCGTGATTGCCTGCACGATCAATGCTGTGTACAGCGTCAGGATGAACAGGACAGCCGGGAGTACCGGATAGTCCGGCTTGCTGCCGCGCACGAACTTCACCGCTCCCCAGATAGGAAGCACTAAGAGCGCCGACGGAATCCAGGCGATCACCGCCTGCGCCGACGTGTACGTCCATGGTTGGACGAGGGCAATGTCGGTGGCGGCGGCGACGGCAGCACATAGCAGTCCGAACGCGGTGCTGCCCGTCGCGCCGAGGGCATTGGAGTAGAAGTGCTCGTCGGTGCGTGGCGTACGAGATGTCTTGCGAGCCAATTCGAATTGCAAGAACGCACCCGCGAAGATCAGAGCGACGGCTGCGGTCTTCCAGATGGCGCGGACTTCGCCGGTGTCGGCAGCCGAGAGGACGACATAGGCGGTGACCAGGAGTTGAACCGGATAGGTGACGGCCAGATTCGCCAGGATATCGGTTCGGATGGTTGCCGACAGGCGCTCGAGACCCCACAGCGCCAGGCCGTAGGCGAGGACGGCGGCGATCATGAGTGCGGAGACCACCGAGAGCGTCAGGCTGGCGGCGATCGCACCGACGGCGATGACGCCCATGGCGGCACGGAGTTCGCCGGCCGAGATCGCGCCGGTGACCAAGGGGCGGTCCGGGTTGTGCACGCGGTCGTAGTCGAGGTCCTTCTGTTCGTCGACCATGCGCAGATACAGCAGGACGAACGCGACGACGACGATGCGCAGAACCGTGGACCCGGTCGGATGCCAGGCCGAATCCGGTTGTGACACAAGGGCTGCAGTGCCCTCCAACGCCAGCACCCAGAGCACGCCGTACAGGAGGTACTGCGGTTTGTACATAACCGCAGTGAAGCGGAAGACGCGGACGACGGAATCAAACAGACCGGAGGACGACGTCCCAGCGACGTCGCTCATGCCCGTGCCTCGTTGGCACTCGGCTTCGGCATGCGCGATGCGCGCTCTGACATGATTCGCTCGCTCATGCCTCGGTCCACCGATCCCACATGGTCACCTCCGCGGCAGGCGTGCGCCGCAAACCCGGCCCCCGGGTGCCGGGCCGCAGATGCGCGACCGGCACCATGGCGACCTGGGTGACCTGCTCGAACGGAATCCCGAGCAGGTCGGCGATGTCTCGCTCATAGGCCAGATGTGCGGTGGTCATGGTGGAGCCGAGCCCACGTTCGTGCAGCGCGAGCATGAGGTTCCAGACCGCCGGGTAGATCGAGCCGTAGAAACTGGCGAGCAGCAGCGGCGAGGCGTTCGCGGGTGGGCGACCGAGGGAGCACACGATGACCAGCGCGGGCACCTCGTGCAGATGCGCCGCGAGATGCTGCCCTGAGGCCAGATCACCGAGTTGGTCCGGACGGGGTGTGCGCGCCGAAAGGTAAGCGGCGAAACCCTTTCGGTAGTACTCGGCGATCTGCTGTTTGGTCTCCGGATCCTCGACGACCAGAAAGCGCCACGGCTGACGGTTGGTGCCGCTCGGCGCGTGCACCGCGATATCCAGACAGTCCAGCAGGTCTCGGCGCGCGACCGGACGGGTCAGGTCGAGGCGGCGACGGAAGGCGCGGGTGGTGGTCAGCAGGTCGGTGCCCGAGAACTCCTCGCCCATCAGACTCCTTCGGGATCGGCCTCGGAAACCAGTGCGTCCTCGGCGAATTCGAGATCGATCTGGGCGGCCACGGCATCGGCCTGGAGGATCTCGCAGTGGATGACGGTATTTCCCGCCCCTTGGTCGGTGATCTCCGCGGTGCATTCCGCAGGCAGATCGAGCTCAACGAAGCGGTCGAAAGTACTTGCCACACATTCGAGTTGGGGCAGGTCGCGCACGACCATCGACAATGCGGTCTGACGGCAGGCCTCGATGAGCAGACTGCCGGGCACATGGTCGAGTTGGTGGTCGAACAGGAAGGGATGGCCGAGATCGGGTACCAGCCGTGCCCGTGCGGTCGCACCGTCGCGCACCGGCGGGCCGATCACCACATTGCGCCAGTTCTCTCGTCCCACTGCGGCGGGTGCGGCGCGTTCGGTAAGTGCCGAGGCACCGCGAAACTCGCCGAGTTCCAGGCTGTCCCGGAATCCGCTGCGCAGCGCCGACCACTGCCGTGCGGTCACCCAGGAGAAGGATCCGTCGACCGTCAGCATCGGCTCGCCGTCGGATTCGATCTCGAGCACCATTTCGAGACCCTGCAGAACACCACCGCGCTGATGGCGCTGCGGAACTCGCACATGCATCACCAGATCGGCGGGCGCGGTGCACACCTCCCAGGCGGCGGTGTCGGATCCGGTGCCGTTGAAAGTGCGCACCACGAAGGCCATTTCGTTCGGCACTCCGTAGAACTTGTGCGTCAATGCGATGGCGGCCTGCCGGGCCGCCTCCATGACCACCAGCGGATCATGCCGCACCGCAAGCGATCCGGCATGATCGCCGTAATACGCGTGCATTCTCGGTAGTTGAGCTCCGGCGACAAAGGTGTGCTCGCCGACGGCGTCCAATGAGGTGACGAACACCTCCGAGACCGCGCATCGGTGTGCGAGCTCCCGGGGGATCGTGCGGGTATGGCTCGCCGTCTGCACGGCGGCCGCGTCTGTGGTCACGTTCGACCCTCCAACCATTCTTCGGCGGACACCGGCCGCAACGTCTGCGACGCGGTGCCGGTCCGCATGGGAAGTACATAGGATCCGAGTACGATCGCCGACCACGGATCCAGCTCCCGGCCATCGGCCCAGGCCCGATACAGCAACTGCGCGCAGTCCGCATCCGAGGCCGGATCGAAGCCGGATGGGGCCGACCTACCGCCCCGTGCCGAATCGTGTAGCACCCGGTCGAGCGCGTCCGCCCGATCGAAGCTGCGCGCGGGTGTGCGCGCATACAGTTCCTCGGCGATCGCGGCCGCGTCCGCCGCGTGATCCGCGCCGGTGCAGGCTTGTGCGATCACCGCTGCCCGGCTCCATTCGTCCAGGTAGATGGCGAGTTCCCGCAGTACGTCGGCGGGATCGTCGGGCGAATGCACCAGGTTCAGCAGGTAGTTGTGACGGCCGAGCAGATACCGCAGCTCACCGGGGCGGCGCTTGCGCGGATCGGTGGCACCCTTCGCCTCGGTCAGCCGCACCGGTACGGGCAGTTCGCCGTCGGGTGCGTGCACGACGAGTACGAGCACATCCGAGATGGCGACCAGCAGATCGGCCAAGCGGCGGCGTTCGGGGGAGGCGATATTCCACGCGAAGTACCACAGTGCGCGAGCCAGATGCCGGTCGACCGGGACGCGGAACGCGCTGACCACACGAAAACCATTGTCGGCCAACCAATTCAGTGTCGGCTCGACGGAACGCGCGACAATCGCGTCCGGCTTGAGCAGCAACAGGGAATGCTCCCTGGCGAATTTGGCCGCGTCGACGCCGAGTCGATCGAGTTGGTCCACCGATTCCTGCACGTAGGTGTCGGCGACGTAGGCGTCGACCTTCTGCAGCGACGGCGTCAGCGCGCTCAGCAGTTCCCGCAACGACTCACTCATGGGGCGGCTCCGTCGAAGTCGTTGCTCGCCAGGATCTCCGCTATCGACGGTAGCGGCATGCCGAGGTATCCCGATTCCAGGCAGTAGTCCAGCAGCACCCGCAGATACCCCTTGCCGCTCGCCGGAGACGGCTTGCCGAGCAGGACGTCGGCGTGGGCGGTGTCGAATACCAGCCGCCGGCGGAAATAGCTGGTGTAGAGCGAACCGATGCGGCGGTAGTATTCGCGCTCGATCGGCTCGAGATCGTCCTCGGCGAAGGTCGCTTCCGGCACGAAGGTGGCGACCTCGAAGGACGGATATTCGGCGAGCACATCGGAGACCTCGCGCAGCGAGAGGGTGTCGCGGCCGAGCGCGTGCAGCGTGCGATTCTGCGCGGAGTCGAAATCCAGGACGGCTGCGGCGATTACATCGGCGACATGGTCGACCGGCGCCAGCGAAAGCGTCGCGTCGTAGCGGCCGGGCAGCGAGCGCAGCTTGCCCTCGACCATGAGTTTCACGACGGTGTAGAGGTTCTTGTATTCCCGAATCGTGCCGGTATCGCTCGCTCCGGTCACGATGCCGGGGCGCACGATCGCCCACGGCAGGCCCTGCGCCCCGGCCGCCCGCACCAGCTTTTCGGCGCGAAACTTGCTGTCCTCGTATCCATTTCCGAAAGTTTGACCGGCGTCGAGTTCGTCCTCGGCGATGGTGCCGCCCCGCATACCGCAGACGTAAGCGGTACTGACGTGCACGAGCGGCACCTCCCACTCGCGGGCGAGCGCGATGGCATTCGCGGTGCCGACCACATTGAGTTCCTCGTAGTCAGCTGCCGATGCGTCGAATGCCGTTGTCGCCGCGCAGTGCACGATGATGCCGGCTCGCTCGGCCAGATCCTCGGTATCGCGCTCGGACAGGCCCAATCCGGGCAACCGCACGTCACCCGCGACGGCGGTACCGGCCTCGATCAAGGTGCCGTCATTGCGCACGATGGTCGAATTGCTGTGCAGCACAGCGGCGACCGGTCGGCTCGCGGCCGCAAGCCTGGCGACGACCTCGGCACCGACCAATCCGGCCGCACCTGTCACCAGCACGGTATCGCCGGAGCTCATAGTGGAACCTCGCCGGCCGCCAAACTGCCAGAGACCAAGGCGATCACCGCATCGACCCGGCGTACGCCCACCAACTCCTCGGGCCGGTAGCGCGGCAGTTCGAACGCACGCTCGAGTACGACGGTGAGTTCCATCAGACGCAGCGAATCGAAGCCGAGATCCTCCACGAGGCGGTGCTCGTCGGACAATTCGGCAGGCGGTTCCGGGGCCGTGGCCAGGACGATCCGGCGCACCTTGTCGGCAGTCGTAGTACCAGCCACCGCCGTCATGACGACTCTCCTTCCCGCAGATGCGGTTGTTGGCCACCGGAAGCCAGCAGATCGCGGGCCTCGTCCAGGGGCAGGTCGGTATTCAGGTACCCGGCGATGCGCAGCCAGTCGTAACCGATTGCCAGAGTGCGCCGCCACTGCTCACGTGAATCGAAGGAGGCCGGGAATCCCGTTGTCGTCTCCGCCCCCGCAGCAACCGATCGGACCAGTGTGACGAAATCGTCCAGCACCGCGAGACCCGCGAGAGTATCTCCGCCCATTCCGATTATCTCCGAGAAACGGACCCGCCGTGCCGATTCCAGCTGCGTCAGCAGATCGTCACGACGCAGGGCGTGGTCCGGCAACAGCCGCCGCAGGGTCTGCGCGGGCGCGACATCGGCGGGCAGCGAGTGAATCCCGAATGCGGACAACAAGACACGGACTGCCATGGCGATGAGCCGATGTGCGGCGATATCGGCGACGGCGCCCTGGGAATTCTTGACCGCACCCGCCAGGTCCTCCCTGGCGTTCTCCAGGACGACATTGGACCACACCAGATTCAGCGCGCATTCGGTGAATCTGGTTGCGGGCATGGGCGACAGCGTCGCGATCACATCGTCGCGGGTGGCACCGGTCAGGCCGAGGGCGGGCGCGGCCGCGTAGGGCACCGGGGTGTACGGCTTGACCGGCTTGCACATTGCCAGCGCGGGTTCGATGAGTTCCCCACCGCGCCAGTGCAATCCGACCAGACCTAGGCCGAGGAACTCGAGCAGATCCGCGGCGATGTCGTGTTCGGCGCGGCCGAGGACATCGCGCAATGAATGCCGGAATACCACCGAACGCCAGGCACGGGCCGCGTCGTCCGAGAGTGCGAAGACGTCACGGTCGTCGCGGATTACATGGATGCGCCCGCCGATTGTCCAGGTGGTGACTCCTGGTCGGCGTGCGAACAGGATCTGGTGCGGATCATCGGCGATCTCGGGCACGCCGAGCGCCGCCACCAGCTCCCAAACCTGTTGCCACGCGACCTGTTCGGTCGGCTCGGTGAGGTCGTTGTAGCGATCGATGAGCGCATCGGTTCCGATGCGGTCGAGTTGGTGCGGCAGCCACTTGGTTTCCAGATAGCTTTCGCCCTTGCGGGCAGCCCAGCCCTTCATCGCCTGGAGCAGTCCATCGCGCGCCCAGTCAGCGGCCTCGGCCTCGGCGCCCAGGGCCCGCAGCGCGACTACGTATCGCAGCGCCTGCGTCGCGCGCCGAGTCCACCAGTCAGCCACCAGCGCCGTGAACCTCGAATGCGGCAGCAGTGCACGTAATTCCGCGACATTCGGTTCCCCGGGCCGGACGACGGTCGCGCGCAGGAATCGCTGACACCGATTGAGCAGATCCTCGTCGATCTTGTCCGAACCACTCGCCGCCAGCTCCAGCTGATTGCGCAGCTGCGCCTCGGACCGTGTCCGCACCTCCACGCGCCGACCATCGATGAACAACACCGTCGGCAGGGTCGGCAACTCCTCGTCACCGGGGGCGACAACCAGGAAGTCGACATCGGATCCGGCATTGCCGAAGCCCTCCGCCAGCGAACCCTCGAACAGCACAGTCGAATCACGCGGTACCGCAACACTTTCCAGCGCACGATCGAGCAACTGACGCACTCGTTCGGCAGGCAGTGCAGGCTCGGGCACGGCATCGTCGGTAGCCGGGCTGTCCGTACGCGGTTCCGATTCGGTGGTGCCGTCGGCCGTGTGCACCGCCGCACCCGCCAACGCGCCCTCCGCGAACAGCTGCCACATATGCCGACGCCGCGGTTTACCGCTCGAGGTGCGGCGAATGATGCCGCGCGGGCCGGTCACAATGTTCACCGTCTGTGCGGGCCCGAGTTCACCGCGAATGATCTTGCGCGCCTCGGCAATCCAGTCTCCCGGTGCCGATTCGGCGAACAGCGCGATGCCCTGGGCGCCGGCCTCGGTGATCGCGACGGCGGCGAGTTTCCCCTTGGTGATTCCGGTTTCCTGGGCCACCCGGGATTCGATGTCCTCCATGAACACCGACCGGCCGCGGACCTTCAGACTCGACCCCATGCGGCCGAGAACGAAAACCTCACCATTGTGCAGGAATCCGGCATCGCCGGTGAACAGCACCCGCTCGACGATCCGCGTCGACGAACCGGCGCTCGGTTCGCCGGAGTAACCCAGCGCGACCGAATCCCCGACGACGATCATCTCGCCGAGGGTGCCGTCGGGCAGTTCCCGACCGTCTTCGTCGACCACCCGCACGGTCGATTCGGGCGTCGAGTAGCCGAGTCCGGTGATCCACCCGGAGCCCTCGACACGGTGGGTGTCGTCGATCAATTCTTCGGCCAAGATCGTAATGGGCTGGCCGAAGCGAAGATTCGGATTGTCGAGCCGCAGTGCGGTGATGGGCCGGTTGCGCGCGGAAGAGGTCACCATCAGCGTGGCCTCGGCCAGACCATAGGCGAGGGTGTACGCGTTGGTCGAAAAGCCTTGTCTGCCAGCGAGTCCCGCAAAGGACTGCAGATCGGCCACCTCGACCGGCTCGGAACCGACGGCCAGCGTGCGCCAGCCGGACAGATCCATATCCGCGATCTCCTCCGGCGCGACGCGATGCGCCACATAACCGAGCGCGAACGACGGCGACGGCGTGTGCTGTGCGTGCGACATGGCGCGCAGCCAGCGCGCCGGATCGCGGACGAACTGGTCCGGGCGCATCAGATACAGCTCGCCCTGATTGGTCACGGTGGTGAGGAATGCGCCGACCAGGCCCATATCGTGATAGAGCGGCAGCCAAGAAACCATCGTTTCGCCGTGCCGCCAGTCGATCAGCGTCGAGATCATCGCGATGTTGTTGGCCAGGTTGTGCCAGCTGACTCGTACCCCGCGCGGCGTTCCGGTGGACCCGGAGGTGAATTGCAGCAGCGCGCATTCATCGGGCTCGCCGAATTCGCGCTCCGTCGGCGCGGGACCCAGATTCGCGGCATCGATCACCAGCGGCTCGTCCGTGCGGCCCGCCGCCTCCGCCGCTTTGCGCACCAACTGCTCGAACTCGGTCGAGGTCACCACCAATCGCGGCCGAGCCTGCTCCAGAATGGTCGCGATATGGGCGATGATCTGGTCGAGGTCGCCGAACATCGGCGGCGCGACCGGGGTGAAGACCCCGCCGCAGGCCCATACCGCGTAAAATGCGGCGGCACAGGGGAATCCGGTCGGCATGATCACACATGCGCCATCGCCGCTGCCCATACCGTGTTCGCGCATGCGTGCCGCGATCGACCAGCTCAGCTCCGCGAGATCGTGATAGCTGCGGTACTCCCAGCCGTCGGCCTCGTCGGCCAGATGGATGCCGGCGTCCCGCGCCGGATCGGCCAGCCAATTGCGGACTGCGGCAACGTCTTTATCCGGCTTCATCCCGCAGCTCTCCTCCCGACAGCACGGTAACGGTACCGTTCGTGCCGTCGACCCGTATTCCCATACCAGAACGTATCTTCTTGGTCAGGTCTTTGACTTGGACCACCGTCGGAACTCCCAACTCCCGTGCCACGATCGCGACATGGGTGAGGGGACTGCCGCGCTCGATCACCAACGCCGGCGCCGAGGGCAGCGCGGCCACCCAACCGGGATCGGTGCGGTATGCCACCAGAATGCCGCCCGCCACGTCGCGTGGCTCGTCGACGACCACCGCAGCGCCCTCGACGATTCCGGACGCCGAGGGCGTGCCGGGCAGGACGGTGCCGACGGTCGCGGCCGGGGTGTCGGTGACCGGCACCCAGCCCTGGCGCGCGAGCTCCGCGCGCCCGAAGGTCGGCCCCGAGGTGACGAAGCGGGCCGGGGCGACCAGCTCGGCGTCCCTGGCGCGCTGGGCTTTCCGTGCGGCGACCAGATCGCGCAGGCCGCCGCCAGCGGCTGCGTGCGGGTCGCTCGGAACGGCACCGCTAGCGACTGCTTGCAGGTCGCTCGAAACGGCACCGCTAGCGACTGCTTGCAGGTCGCTCGAAGCGGCACCGCTGTCGTAGCAGCCGCGCAACTCCTGGACGGTCAGCGCGAAGACATCGTCGAATTCGTCGATGACACCGCGCGCGACCAGATCTCGGCCCATTACCCGGATCATCCGCTTGACCATGCCGAAGGCCCTGGTGCGGCAGAACCGCAGCCGCTCCCGATGCGCCGCGCACCGATTCACCTTGCCGCGCAGGCGTTCATAGATCCGCCGCCGGAAGCCGCGCAGATTGGCGTCGAGATACTCGTCGGCCTCCGCACTGCGGCTGTGCTGTGCCGCCTCTCCGACACGGCCGATCGCGCTGCGCAGCATGATGAACAGGCTCGCGGGATTTTCGCGCAGATCCGCGGTTTCCAGCTTCAGCTCGTCCAGGCTGCGGTAGCCGTAGCGATCGATGTAACTTTCGATCCGGTCGCAGAACTCGGTGCGGTCACGCACGGCGTCGTAAATCTGTTCCGGCACGGTCGAATTGATCAACGACACCAGTTCGGGATCTTGGCGTACGAACTGCGCGAGCTCGGTCATGGCACGGGCCGGTTCGGCGGATTCGACATCCGCGCCAGGGCCGACAACGGCGTACAAGAACCACTCCGGCGCCTTCGGCAGCAGCAGTTTGGTCAGCAGATACATCAGACCGGTGCAGGTCAACAGGATTGCGTCCAGGACCATCAGCGGACCCCAGCGCTCGACCAGGTCCCGGTCGACCTTGCGATAAGCCGCGTAGGCCTGTTCGCCGGTCAGCGTCGAATAGTCGAGCGCATCGTATTCGTCGTAGACGCGGTAGAAGTCGGTCATGAAGCGCTCGACCATATCGTCGATACCGAACAGCCGCCGCACATAGGTCACCGTGGTGATCGCCCGCGACCGCAGCCGGGTCAGTGGCGTGCGGAAGGTGAACGGGCGCAAGGTCTTCGCGATCTCGTCGGGCAGCGGTTCGTCGACGCCGAGCGCGGCCTCCAACACCTTCCGGTTCAACGGATACCCAGGTGCGATACCCACCATCCGGTACCAGTGCAGCAGGTTGTAGTAGACCCGGCCGTGAAAGTAGCCGAGTAGCACCGGAGTCCAGCGATCGGTCTGGCGCAGTTGCGCGTCGGGCACCCGCAGCGATTTCGCGTAACCGTGGTACACGCGGCCGTAGATGTCGGCGGCGGTCGTGTAGGTCAGCGGAGAGGTGATGCCGCTGAAACTCTCGATGATGTTGGAGTTGTCCCAGATTCGCTCATCGCGGTCGGCGAGCTCCTCACCGGCGCCGCGCAGTACCGCACCGCGCACCGGGCCGTCGGTGACCGTCGTGGTGATCGGCCGCGACTGCAGGAACCAGAGGCCGTCGGCATCGATGGCCCACTCGATGTCCTGCGGCGCACCGAAATCGACCTCCAGCTTGCGCCCCCACTCCACCAATTCGGCCAGTTCGGCATCGGCCAGCACAGCGCTCTCGCGGCGCTGCTGCTCGACCTCGAGCACCGCGCAGCCCTGCTCCCCGGCGGGTGCATAGCTCCGATCCTTATCTCCCACAGTCGTTTCCAGCACCATGCCGGAGGATTTGTCGACCACAACCGAATCGGCGTCCACCGCACCCGACACCAACCCCTCACCGAGCCCGTACACCGCACTGACGACCAATTCGTCTGCGGCGCCGCTGATCGGGTTCGCGGTGAACATCACTCCGCTGGACCGCGCATCGATAAGGCGTTGCAGCACAACGGCTATGGCGTCGGCGCGCGACTGTCCGTGCGCGAAGGCATAGCGGATGGACCGTTCCGAGAATGCCGACGCCCAGCAGTCACGCACGCGCGCCGCGACCGCGTCGACACCGTTGACATTGAGGAACGAATCGAACTGGCCCGCATAGGACTGGCCGGGACCGTCCTCGACGACGGCCGACGATCGAACCGCGATCGCGCCCGCCCCCAGGCGGTCGTAAGCATCGGCGATCAGTTCGAGGACCGGCTGCGGCAGTGGCGCATCGACGATCGCGGCGCGTAGTTCCGCCCCGGCGGCCAGCGCCGAATCCAGATCGTCCGATGATGTGACATTTAACACAATAGCCGCCAAATCGGCGTCCGCGGCGGTCTCGATAAGGAATCGGTTGAAGACGTCGGTACCGAGCACCGCCCAGTCAGGGACCCGGAAGCCACCATTGTGCAAGGTGTACAACCCACGTGCTTTACCCCCACCCAGCGCGGCAAATGTCGCCGAGTCGGTCCACGGTCCGAGTACCTGCAAGACTTTTCTCCCATCACCCCCGTTCACCGCACCGGAGCAGGCGCTCCGGCACAACAAGGCAGCGCAAACCGAAGGGGCTGTCTGGATATATCCGAGATTTGCTTTCGACGTTAGCCCGCAAACCTTGGGTACTGCTTGGCAAAGACTTGGTTCGAACGCCCAGAGGCACCAGTAAGCTGACCATCTCGAGCGACCTGCAAGCAGTCGCTAGCGGCGCGATGATGTTCGTGGGTTGTAAGGAGTGAATCGGCGTGGGTTGGACCTTCACCCCGGACGAGTTCGCCCATGTCTGGCGCGAGACCGAAGTGGACCGTCACCCGTATCCGCTGCGCATTCTCGAGACCCCGAGAACCGAGGCCGAAGCCGATAAATTGCGCGCACAGTTGGAGGAGCGACTACCGCCGCGCAGCGATCCGGACCTATCGGCGTGCCTGCGAATCATGGCCGCACCACACACCAGGATCGTAGCGATCGGCGGCGGACATGGTCCCGGCACCGAGATCCGGCTACTGGCCTGTGCGATCTACGACCGCGCCGTCCTCGCCATCCAGGAACCTGGTTCCGGACCGGACTTCGGTGGGCGCGTGCGACTTTCGATCGGGCTCAGTGCCAAGCTCGGCGCGCGGATCGCCGCATTGCTGCCCGTGGTCCCGGCCGGACACGAACCGGCGCGGGCGGCATCCGCCGATGCGATCCGCGACAACGAGACAGTGGTCGTAGCCCAGCGAGCGGTGCCGTCGATCCGGCGTCTGCTGCTCAAGCCGCATACCGCCGAGGGGCATATCCGGATCGAGGGGCGGCTGGACCACCCATCGCCGCAGCCGCCGATCCACTACACCTGGATCGATGTCAAGGGCGACGGGCGCTATCTGATCAAGGCCGGCGATACCGTGCACATCGTGCCCGCCTCGGCCGAACAACTCGCTACGCAGCTGCAGAAACGCATTCCCGCGCAGGCCCGATAAGTCGTCACCGGCCGGAACTATTTCATCCGGAGGCATGGCTAACGGTTAGTCTGAGGCGGACCGACCGATCCCCGGGGGTGTGGTGCATGACGATCGAGAGCAGCCGAGCCGATATTGCCCGCTTCAAACAGGAGGCACAGTCGGGCACCGTCAAGTTCGATCCGGACGCGGCGCGACGTTGCGCCGAAATGTACGACAACCAAGCCGACCGACTCATCTATCTACGCCAACGCCTCGAATCGGCGGGCGAGCTCGACGGCTTCGGCGGATTCATCTCCGCACAGCAGTTAGAGGCCGGATTCGCGCACAAGGCCCGTGACGCCGCCAACCTGCTCGACCACTACATCGAAGCCGCCTACCGCATGAAGGAGGCGTTCCTGATCAGCGGCGGGCTGTTCGAGGAGGCCGATGCCGCGAACGCCGCGGCGTTGCGTGCGATCGAAACGCGGGTGCCGCGATGAGTGGTGATGCCGCGCAATGCGGCTGTCGCGCGCCCGGTGGGCGAGGTAGGACACAGCGCGCTGTTCAGATGGCGTGGTCGAGCGTCGGCGAGGCATCCAGACAGGACGGCTCTCAGGCGCCGGATGGGCGAATCAGGATGCCCGGTGGGCGAATCCGGACACACCGCGTTGCGCGGAAAGCGTGGTCGAGCGTCGGCGAGGCATACACGCAGGGGCGCTATCAGGCGCCCGGTTGGCAAGGCAGGACACCGCGCGCTATGCGGATGGCGGGGCCGAGCATCAGCGAGGTATCCGCGCAGGGTGGCTGCCGGGCGGGTCAGGACATGGCGCGCCACGAGATGCCGTGGGCGAGCGTCAGCGAGGCGCGACGATGAGCGGTAATGATCCCGATTACATCAGCTCGATGGAGCATTTCGAGTCGATGAAGCATGAGGAGATCTACGCCGAGGCCCAGCAGATCGACGCCGCGCAGATCCTCAACGCATCGGTCACGTGGCTGGAAGTCGCAGGGACACTGGCCAGTTCGTTTCCATTGACTCGAGCCGGCTCGGATCGGGCAATGAATTCGATGGCCTGGGAGGGTGCTGCCGCCGAAGCCGCCTATGCGAGTGCCCGCAGCTACGCCGACTCCGTCGATGAACTCGCCGCGATCATGGGACAGGTCGGCACCCGCCTCGGCGCGGTGGCCGCGGCCGCCGAAGCCGTGAAGATCGCCGTTGTCCCACCGGGCAATTCGGGCCCGATCGGCACCATAGCCCGACTGCTCGAAGCCGCCCATGTGATCAATGCGCGAATGGCGGAAGAGGCGCTGCGCCAAGAAGCCGTCCTCGCCATGAACATGATCTACAAACCCGCCTACCAAATGGCAGGCACCGCCGTCCCCGCCCTCCCTGCACCCCCCGCCTTACCCGGCACACCAGGCGCGACACCATCGGCACCCACTCAACCCGGTGCGCATGCCCCCCAAACCTCACCCTCCACCCCGGAATCCCGAGCGCCCCAGCCGACCCCCACACCGGAGTCCGAAGCGCCACAACCCGCCCCGGCTCCGGCCACACCCGAACCGTCACCAACCCCCTCCACACCGGAATCCCAAGCACCACAACCAACTCCAGACCCGACGACACCAGCACCTACAACTCCGGCGCCCGGAACCCCGGATTCCCAGCCACCGCAACCCACCCCGGCACCCAGCACCCCGGATTCCCAGGCACCGCAGCCCACCCCGGCACCCGGCCCACCGGAACCGGCACCAACCCCCTCCACACCGGAATCCCAAGCACCACAACCAACTCCAGACCCGACAGCACCAGCACCTACAACTCCGGCGCCCGGAACCCCGGATTCCCAGCCACCGCAACCCACCCCGGCACCCAGCACCCCGGATTCCCAGGCACCGCAGCCCACCCCGGCACCCGGCCCACCGGAACCGGCACCAACCCCCTCCACACCGGAATCCCAAGCACCACAACCAACTCCGGACTCAACAACACCAGCACCCGCAACTCCGCCCCCTGGATCCCCGGATTCCCAGGCGCCGCAACCCACCCCGGAACCCCAGGCGCCACAGCCCACCCCGGCTCCGTACCCTCAGCCTGCTCCAGATCCACGGCCCTCCCCTGCGCCGGCCACACCGGAATCTCCAGCGCCGCAACCAATTCCAGCTCCCCCGACACCGGAATCCCAGGCGCCACAGCCCACCCCGGCCCCACAGCCGGTGCCCGCCCCAACGCCGGAACCATCAACCCAACAAGCACCCCCTCCGACCCCACCCCCAACGCAGGAGACCCAACCTCCGGCCCCCGCGCCAGCACCCCCAACCCAACAGGCACCCCCACCCGCGCCCCCCGTCCCGTCGGAACCAACCCCTCCCCTCCCCGATCCCGGCGGCCAGCCCGGCATCACCGGCCCCATTCCCGACCAAACCGGTCCCTCCCAACCCCCGCCGACCACCAACCAACCCGGCGTCATCCCAACCCCGGACAGTGTTCAGCGATAAGTAGCTAAATCGAAGCAGACCCCGTCCGTTTGATGTCCACGGCAAAGTATCTGGAGATCTCGATCGTTATCGAGGGCCGATTCGGCGATGCCGGTGGACGTGAACTGGACCTGTGGCTACATGGGCCGCAGTCGATCTTGTTGCGGTACATCCCGAACACGCGCATCTGGCGCGACTGGCCTGGCGAGAATACGGCAACGGGCGGCATCCGGCCGCCCTGAACTACGGCGACTGCTTCTCCTATGCGTTGTCGAAGGTGAGTGGCGAACCTCTGCTTTTCAGAGGCAACGACTTCCCACGCACCGGCATCACTGCGGTTCAGTTGCCGCAGGACGACGCGGGAGGCGAATCGCCGGGGGCAAGTTCGGAGGCCAGCCGCTAAATCTTGACCAGGTCGTCGGCGTGGATTACCGGGCGTTGCATGGTGTCCGGGAGTTCGGTAGTGGAGCGGCCGAGCATGCCGGATAGTTCGGCGCTGTCGTATTCGACCACGCCGCGAGCGACTATGCGGTTGTCGGGAGCGATGAGGTCGACGACGTCGCCGCCGTGGAAGCGGCCGCGGACGCCGATGATGCCTGCGGCGAGCAGGGAGCGACGGCGTTGGGCGACGGCTTGGACGGCGCCCTCATCGATGAGGATGGCGCCGCGGCTGTCGGCGGCGTGACGGACCCAGAATTTGCGGGCGGAGAGGCGGACCGGGCGGGCGGCGAAGGCGGTACCGACCGTGCCCGCGCTGAGCGCGATATCGGCCTCGGTGGCGGCGGCCAGCAGAACGGGGACGCCCGCGTCGGCTGCCAGCCGGGCCGCGGAGAGTTTGGAGGCCATGCCGCCGGTGCCGAGTGCGCCGCCGCTGCCCGCGATGACGCCGTCGAGGTCGGCGCTGCTGCGGACCTCGGGTATGAAGTTGGCGGCGCCCTTGCGCGGATCGCCGTCATAGAGGCCCTCGACATCGGAGAGCAGCACCAGCGCGTCCGCGCCGACCAGATGGGCAACCAGTGCGGCGAGGCGGTCGTTATCGCCGAAGCGGATCTCTTCCGTTGCGACGGTGTCGTTTTCGTTCACGACAGCGACCGCGCCGAGGGAGCGCAACCGGTCCAGGGTGCGCTGGGCATTGCGGTGATGCTCACGGCGCGAGAAGTCGTCGGCGCTCAAGAGCACCTGCCCGACCGTCCGCCCGAACCGCGCGAACGAGGTCCCCCACGCATGCGCCAACGCCAACTGCCCGACGCTGGCCGCAGCCTGCTTGGTAGCCAGATCCCTTGGGCGACTTGTCAACCCAAGCGGAGCGAGACCCGCACCGATCGCACCGGACGAAACCACGACCACATCGGACCCGGCCCGCATCCGCGCCTCCACCGCATCGGCCAGCCGATCCAGTCGCGCCATATCGAGACCGCCCTTTAGGCTGGTCAGCGCCGAAGAACCGATCTTCACCACCACACTGCGCGCCGAAGCAATCGCCGTCCTGGCCTCACTCAGCCCGGACTGCGACATCACCTCGGCCATCCCCGAACTCACCTGCATCGCAACCGAACTCCCTGTACCACAACAGAACTCGTCGTACCCGCCAGTCCAGCCGAACCCGCCGGGCGCAACACTGCGCCCCGAACGCGCTGGCCGCCACCGAATTCCGACACTCGCCGGATGGGCGATCCGAACCACATCACTCGCCGAAACGCCGTGCCAGACCCCGGCGCACACCACAAGCCCACGGCGGTCACGTTATTCCTCGTCGTCCTTGACCAGACCACGGCGTACTCGGGACGCGTGTTTGCGTTCGGCGGCGCTGATCCGGTCGTTCTGCTCCAGGCGGATGTCGGTGCCGCGGCCGGTGGGCACCATATCCACACCTGCGGAGATCTGCGGCTCCCACTCGAACGTGACATCGCCGATGGTGACCGGTGCACCGGGCTCGGCGCCCTGCTTCACAAGTTCGTCTTCGACACCGAGGCGGGCCAGGCGGTCGGCGAGGTAGCCGACGGCTTCGTCGTTGTCGAACTGGGTCTGGCGCACCCAGCGCTCCGGCTGCGGCCCGCGCACGATGAAGCCGCCCGGCTCCTCGGGGTCGGCGATCACGCTGAAGCCGGACTCGTTCACCGCGATCGGGCGGATCACCGGACGCTTCGGCGCGGCCTTCGGATGCGCGGTCCGATACTGCTCGACCATCTCGGCGAGCGCAAAGGTCAAGGGACGCAGGCCCGCCCGGCTCACCGCCGAGATCTCGAAGACCGGCCAGCCACGTGCGGTGAATTCGGGCGTGACCATCTCCGCCAACTCGGCGGCATCGGGCACATCGACCTTGTTCAGGATCACCACACGCGGCCGATCGGCCAGTTCACCGAGTCCGGTATCGGCATCCAGAGCCGGTTGGTAGGCGGCGAGTTCGGCCTCGAGCGCATCGACATCGGAGACCGGATCGCGTCCCGGCTCGAGGGTCGCACAGTCGACGACGTGCGCGAGCACCGCGCAGCGCTCCAGATGCCGCAGAAAATCCAGCCCGAGCCCACGTCCCTCGCTCGCGCCCGGAATCAGACCGGGCACATCGGCGATGGTGAAGGTGGTGTCTCCGCTGGAGACCACACCGAGATTGGGCACCAGCGTGGTGAACGGGTAGTCCGCGATCTTCGGCTTGGCGGCCGAGAGCACCGACACCAGCGAGGACTTACCCGCCGACGGGAACCCGACCAGCCCCACATCAGCGACGGACTTCAACTCGAGGACGAGTTCGCCTTCATCGCCGTCCTCGCCGAGCAGCGCGAAACCGGGCGCCTTGCGCGCCTTGGAGGCCAGCGCGGCATTGCCGAGGCCGCCGCGTCCGCCACGGGCCACGATGAACTTATTGCCCGAACCGACCAGATCGACGACCACCTTGCCGTCGTCGTCGAGCACCACGGTGCCGTCGGGGACCTTCAGCACCAGATCGGTGCCCTGCTTACCGTCGCGGTTGCTGCCCTCGCCGGGCTTGCCGTTGCTCGCCTTGGCATGCGGATGGAAGTGGAAGTCCAGCAGGGTGTGCACATTCGGGTCGACCTCGAGGATCACATCCCCGCCGCGTCCGCCATTGCCGCCGTCCGGTCCGCCGAGCGGCATGAACTTCTCGCGGCGCACGGAGGCGCAGCCGTGACCACCCTTGCCCGCACGTACGTGCAATACGACACGGTCGATGAATTTGGACATGTCCGAATCATCCTCCTCGGTGGTAGCCGTAGCGACTGCTTGCAGGTCGCTCGAAAGGACCTGCTCTGTGGGAACGCGATCTTTCGAGAACGCGAAAAGCGGGCCAGGGAATGCACCCTGACCCGCTCAGCTTTTCCGGAATGGGCGGTGCCCTCGCATTCGCTCGTGCAAGCGCAAGGGACTAAGGACGGACGTTCGTCCGGCGGCGCCCGATCGAGAGGCGGTCAGGCCTCGGCCGGCTCCGGAACGACGATGTTGACGGTCTTGCGGCCACGCTTGGTACCGAACTCGACCTTGCCCGCCGCCAGGGCGAACAGAGTGTCGTCGCCGCCACGGCCGACGAGCACACCGGGGTGGAAGTGCGTGCCACGCTGGCGAACCAGGATCTCGCCCGCCGAAACGGTCTGGCCACCGAAACGCTTGACGCCGAGTCGCTGGGCGTTCGAGTCGCGACCGTTGCGGGAGCTGGATGCACCCTTCTTATGTGCCATTTCTGAACTCCTGTGAAGTAATTCGAGAAAGCGCGGAGGCTTACTTGATGCCGGTGACCTTGAGGACCGTCAGCGGCTGACGGTGACCCTGACGCTTGTGGTAGCCGGTCTTGTTCTTGAACTTGTGGATGCGGATCTTCGGGCCCTTGGTGTGCTCGACGACCTCGGCGGCCACAGAAACCTTCGCCAGCTTGTCCGCATCGGTGGTCAGCTCGGCGCCGTTCACCACGAGAACCGGGGCCAGCGCCACGGACGAACCCGGCGCACCCTCGATCTTCTCGACCTTCACCAGGTCACCGACCGCGACCTTGTACTGCTTTCCGCCGGTCTTGACGATCGCGTACGTTGCCATCGGTCGGCTGCCCTTCTTCCTGTAAAGCGCGCGGCTCGTGCTCGCGCGGCTGCGTGTTCCCGCCCGGATGACTCCGGCTGGAAACCACAGCACTCTGGTCTGGTAGTCACCGCCGCCTCAGCAACCTGATGGCTCTCGGCTTCGAGCCGAGTCACAAACACAGCGCAGAAAAGCGCTGTCGCCGGGCAGCGACTGTCCAAGATTACAGGACGGGTACCACCCCGACCAAACCGGTGCCCGCGAAAGGCAGGACCCCCGCCGCGGAATGCGGCGGGGGTCCCAGGTTTTCGGTCCGATCGTGGCAATCAGTTCGCGTCGTCCACCGGCGGTCCGGCGGGGCGACCGACGGCCCGGCGGCGCGGCTTGCGCGTCGGCACCACGACCGGCACATCCGCCGTGTAGTCCACGACAGGCCCTGCCGACCCCTGATCCGCCGTCGGCAGCACGAAGACGGCCCCGGCGCTGTCGGCGGCCGGTGCGGAGGCCGAACGCGCGACGCGACGTCTGCGGCCGGTAGAACGGGGTGCCGCGGATTCGGGGACACCGTTGGACGAGGCCGCAACCGGCTCTGCCGCAGACTCAGCGGGTTCATCCGCCACGGACGTCGAAGCCGCGGCAGCGACCGGCGCGACGACTTCCTCGGATGCGGGCTCGACGGCCTCCTCGGCCACCACTTCCGCCTC
This sequence comes from Nocardia vinacea, assembly GCF_035920345.1. NCBI lineage: Bacteria > Bacillati > Actinomycetota > Actinomycetes > Mycobacteriales > Nocardiaceae > Nocardia > Nocardia vinacea. The sequence continues at coordinate 9,053,840 of NZ_CP109149.1, read as the reverse complement.
CGCGACTTCCTCGGCTACCGCCTCCGCGGCTTCCTCAGCGACGGCCGCAACGGACTCGGAGACAACGACCTCCTCGACCCGAGCCTCATCGCTTGCGGCGACGACATCCGCAACGGCTTCTGCCACCGCGACGTCCCCGAGGTCCGCAACATCCTCTGGCTGCTCATCCTCCGACTGATGCGCCGCCATCGCCAACGCCACCGGATGCGCTCGCTTGACCGCGATCTCCACCTCGTCTTCGGCAGCATGCGCGGTGCCATTGCTGGCCGCGGCGGGCGCACTCGCCGCCGCACCCTTGTCCCGGCCACGCCGCCGCCGCGACCCGGTCTCCCGGCCACCGCGCGTGCTGTCCTCGGCACCGGTGAGCTCCACCGGGTAGGTGTGCACGACGAGGCCCCGACCATGGCAGTGCTCACAGGTCGTAGAGAACGCCTCGACCAGACCGGTGCCGAGCTTCTTGCGGGTCATCTGCACCAGGCCGAGCGAGGTCACCTCGGAGACCTGGTGGCGGGTGCGGTCGCGGCCCAATGCCTCGGTCAGCCTGCGCAGCACCAGATCCCGGTTCGACTCCAGCACCATATCGATGAAGTCGACGACGATCATGCCGCCGATATCGCGCAGCCGCATCTGGCGCACGATCTCCTCGGCCGCCTCCAGGTTGTTCCTGGTGACCGTCTCTTCCAGATTGCTGCCGCCCGCACCGGTGAACTTGCCGGTATTGACGTCGATGACGGTCATCGCCTCGGTCCGGTCGATTACCAGGGTGCCGCCCGAGGGCAGCCACACCTTGCGATCGAGCGCCTTGGCGAGCTGTTCATCGATCCGATAGGTCTCGAAGACGTCGACACCGTTGTTCTCGTGCCGGGAGACCCGGGCGAGCATATCCGGCGCGACCGTGCGGATGTAGTTCTCGACGGTGCTCCAGGACCGCTCGCCCTCGATGACCAGCTTGGAGAAGTCCTCGTTGAACAGATCACGGATGACCTTGACCAACAGGTCCGGCTCTTCGTACAGCGTCTTGGGCGCGCCGTTGTCCTTGGCCTCGGCGGCCTTCTCGATGGTGCGCCAGGTCGCCTGCAGCCGCTCGACGTCGCGGGCCAGTTCGGCCTCGCTGACACCCTCCGACGCGGTGCGGATGATCACTCCGGCGTCGGCGGGCACGATATCGCGCAGGATCTCCTTGAGCCGTTTGCGCTCGGTATCGGGCAGCTTGCGGCTGATACCGGTGGACGAACCGCCGGGCACGTACACCAGGAAGCGTCCGGCCAGGCTGATCTGGGTGGTCAGCCGGGCGCCCTTGTGCCCGACCGGATCCTTGGAGACCTGGACCAGCACCTGATCGCCGGGCTTGAGCGCCTGTTCGATCTTGCGCTCCTTACCGCCGAGACCGGCGGCCTCCCAGTTCACCTCACCGGCGTAGAGCACACCGTTGCGGCCGCGGCCGATATCGACGAATGCCGCCTCCATCGAGGGCAACACATTCTGCACCTTGCCGAGGTAGACATTGCCGACCATCGACGCCGAGCCGGTATTGGTGACGAAGTGCTCGACCAGGGTATTGTCCTCGAGCACCGCGACCTGGGTCGCGGTCGGGTGCTCCGAGAAGGTCTTCTCGCGCACGACCATGACCCGGTCCACCGCCTCGCGGCGGGCCAGGAACTCCGACTCGGTCAGGATCGGCGGGCGACGGCGACCGGCCTCGCGACCGTCACGCCGACGCTGCCGCTTGGCCTCGAGCCGGGTCGAACCGGTGATGCCCTGCACCTCGTCGACGGTGGCGCGGCTGCGGCTCTTATTGCGCGGCTCACGCTCGTGCACGACGGTATTCGGCGGATCGTCCTCGGAGACGCCCTCGCTGTCGGCACCGTCCCCCGCCACCTTGCGGCGACGACGGCGACGGCGACGGCGGCTCGAACCCTCCGGCACACCGGATTCGTCGTCCTCGGTCTCGGTGTCGTCGCCGGGCTCGGCTTCGGTCTCGCTCTTGACCGCCGCCTGCTCGTCCTCGGCACTCTCGTCTGTGGCTTCGGTGTCGTCGCCCTCGGATTCGGCGTCGGCGTGCTGTTCACCCCGGCCCCGACCCCGACCACGACGGCCCCGCCGACGACGACGCGGCTGGTCCGCCTCGCCCTGCTGTTCGGCCGACTCGTCCTCGGTGGTTTCGGGCTCTTCCTCGACGGTTTCGACCGCGGCTTCCTCGGCGCGACGGCTGTCGCGCTCGGCCCGACGCTGCCGACGCGCTGCCTCGGCGGCCGTGGCGTCCGGCGGTAGGAACAGCGGTGCGGCGACCGAGGCTGCGGCCTCGAAGACGACCGGCGTCGCTACGTGCGACTCTTGCGGAACCAAATGGGTGAACAGCTGCACCGACGGCTGATGCGCCGCAGGCTGCTCCCCCGACGGCAGCGATTCGGACTGGTCGATCGCCTGGTCCGGTGCGGAAAAAATGGGCCCCCGCTCGGGCTTGGTCGCAATCGGCTCCGGCGCTACCGGCTCGGGCTCGGCCGCAACCGGCTCTCGCGCGGCGGTCTCGGGCGCCACGGGTTCGACGACCTCCGATTCCACCGTGCCGAGCGCTTCGCGGACAGATTCCGCTACCGCGCGATCGACATTCGATTGCGCACTACGTGCGTCGGCACCCAACTCGGCGAGCTTGGCCAAGATGCGTTTGCTGGTTACCCCCAGCCGCTTGGCAAGCGCGTGAACTCGGATTCGCTCCGGCAATTGTTCGGCATCCTGTGATGTTGTTGTCAGCGGCTCTTGATCGGCCACGAAGTCTCCTCGGGTCCCCGGGCGCGTCCCTCCTGGCAGGAGTGACGCGGCCGACGCGGGGGCACTGTCCGTTCACCTCACGCGGTTGGCGCAAGGTCAAGTGGTCTCGCCCCGCGTGTCCGGTTAACACCCATGGTTTACGTCGGTCGGGCTAACTGGTCACGCGGCGCCTGGCTGTTGGCTGAACTCCACGGCGCGAGCGCTCATCCAGCGTGCCGGCGCGAACCCCCGGCCCCAGCAACGGGCCAGCTGTTCGTAGCAGCGATGATCGGCATCGAACCGCAGTGTCATCCGGTTACCGGCCGGCACCGATCGTCCGCGTACCTGCGCGAACAGTCGGTATCGTCAGCAACCACTGTCAGTATCCCACATAGTGCGGCGACGTCTCGCCATCGCCGCACGACTTGGCCTCGCTGGCGCTCGGCACCGTCCCGCGGCGACGCCGGCCGTATTGCCCGTTCGCGCAGCTCACGCCTCAGGGCTCTATCAGGCCGGGAACTCGGGAAACCAGAGAGCGATTTCCCGCTTGGCCGATTCCGGCGAATCGGAGCCGTGCACCAGGTTCTCCTGGGTCTCCAGCGCGAGGTCGCCGCGAATGCTGCCGGGGACGGCCTTCTCGACCGGATCGGTGCCGCCGGCGATCTGACGGAACGCCGCAATGGCGCGCGGGCCCTCCAAGATGGCCGCGACGACCGGGCCGGAGGTGATGAACTCGATCAAGGAACCGAAGAACGGCTTCTCGGCATGTTCGGCGTAGTGGCCGCGCGCCAACTCGTCGGATACCTGCTTCAGCTCCAGGGCGGCGATCTTCAGCCCCTTGCGCTCGATCCGGGCCAGCACCTCACCGACGAGGCCACGGGCCACACCGTCCGGCTTGATGAGTACCAACGTCTGCTCAGTCACGGCGCACAGCCTAATCGGCACTGCCCCCGGTTACCGAACCGGCGGCTATGAAGAGCCCTGGATGCTGACCTTTTCGAGCGACCTGCAAGCAGTCGCTAGCGTTGACTGGGCAGCAGACCGAGTTCCATCCGGCGCTTGACGTCGGCGCGCAGCACCAGGATGAAGCCCCAGACGACGGCGAAGAAGACACCCATGACGCCGATGGAGATGTGCACGAAGACACCGAGGATCAGCAGGACCTGCAGTCCTAGATTGAACGGGATGGCCCATGGGCGGCGTTGTAGTCCGGCGCCGAGGATCATCACCAGCGCGAGGACGACAAGGTAGCTGCCGGAGAACCAGCCGATACCGCCGCCGACCGACCCGACCACGGGCAATGCGAGCAGCACCGTGATCGCCTCGAGGATCAGCGTGCCCGCCATGACGCCGCGCAGACCCTTCCACGGGTCTGCGGCGGGCGGGGGGGCCTGCGGCTCGCCGTCGGCCCGCTCGGGCTCGGCGGCGTCGCCGGTCGATTCGGTCACGCTGTCTCCTTCTCGGCATTCGCGGGCCCCACGTGCTTACGCATGCTGCCGCATCCGAACCGCGCAGCTCATGCCTGCGCCTCGCTGGCGCTCGGCTCCGGCATGCGCCGATGCGCGCTGGCACATGATTCGCTCACTGCGTTCGCTCATGCCGGGTCCTTCCCGAACAGGGCGCGCGCAGCACCGGCAGTGACCACAGATCCGGTTACCACGACGCCCGCGCCGGAAACCATCTCGCCCGAATCGCCGACCTCCTCGGCAATGGCAATGGCCGTTTCCAGGGCATCGGGCAGGGTCTCGGCGGTGACCACTCTTTCGTCACCGAAGCGCTGCACCGCGAGGTCGGCGAGGCGTTCGACATCCATGGCGCGCGGCGAACCATTGTTGGTGACGACGATCTCGTCGAGTACCGGCTCCAGCGCGTCCAACATGCCCGCCACGTCCTTGTCGCCGAGCACCGCGACGACGCCGACCAGCTTGCGGAAGTCGAATTCGGCGGTCAGCGCCGCGGCCAGGGCCTGCGCACCCGCCGGATTGTGCGCGGCGTCGATGAAGATGGTCGGGGCATTGCGCATCCGCTCCATCCGGCCAGGGCTGGTGACACTCGCGAACCCCGCCCGCACCGCCTCGATATCGAGCTGCCGATCCGCACCCGCGCCGAAGAACGCCTCGACCGCGGCCAGCGCGAGCACCGCATTGCGGGCCTGGTGCTCACCGTGCAGCGGCAGGAAGATCTCGTCGTAAACCCCTCCGAGACCCTGTAATTCGAGCTGCTGGCCGCCGACCGCGATCTGGCGGGCCAGTACCCGGAACTCCGAACCCTCGCGCGCCACTGCGGCATCGACCTCGACGGCCCGGCGCAGCAGCACATCCATGGCCTCGGGTTCCTGTTCGGCGATGACGGCGACGGTATCGCGCGGCACCAGGCTCTCCGGGGCACGTTTGATGATCCCGGCCTTCTCCCCCGCGATGGATGCGAGATCGTCGCCGAGGAAATCGGTGTGGTCCAGGCCGATCGGGGTGATCACCGCGACCTGTCCGTCGATGACATTGGTCGCGTCCCAACGGCCGCCCATACCGGTCTCGACGACCGCGACATCCACCGGCGCCTCCGCGAAGGCGGCATAGGCCATGCCGGTGAGCACCTCGAACTTGCTCATGGCCGGACCGTCCGCGGCGGCGGACTGCTTGTCGATCATCTCGATATAGGGCAGCAGTTCGCGATAGGTCGCCACGTACTCGGCCGGGGTGATCGGCGCGTTGTCGATGCTGATCCGCTCCGTGGCCAGCTGCAGATGCGGGCTGGTGATCCGGCCGGTGCGCCGATGCAGCGCGGTCAGCAGCGCATCGATCATCCTGGTCACCGAGGTCTTACCATTGGTGCCCGCGATGTGGATGGCCGGATAGTTCTGCTGGGGCGAGCCGAGCAGGTCCATCAGCGTCGTGATGCGGGTGAGCGAGGGCTCGATCTTGGTCTCCGGCCAGCGCCGGTCCAATTCCGCCTCGACCAACGCCATTTCGGCCAGGTCCACCGGGGACGGCCCGGATCCCAGCCGCCGCTTGCGATGCTCGTCGTCGGCGTACTGCGGTTCTGGTTCGTCGTTCATTTGCCGCTCAGTTCCGCGAGCCGGGCACCGATGCGCGCGACTTCGCCCTCGGCGACATCGCGACGTCCCTTGATCTTGTCGACCACCTGATCGGGCGCCTTGGCCAGGAACGCCTCGTTACCGAGTTTGGCTGTGGTGGTCGCCAATTCCTTCTCGGCCGCGGCGAGATCCTTCTCCAGGCGGCGGCGTTCGGCATCGAGGTCGACCGCGCCGGAGGTGTCGAGCTCGACCGTCACGGTGGACCCGCTCAGGCGCACCTCAACCGAGGCGGTCGCCGCGAATTCGGTACCGGGCTGGGTGAGCCGGGCCAGGTTGGTCACCGAATCGTGCAGTTCGGTGAGGCCGGCGTTATCCAGGCCGATCAGCTTGGCCGCCACCTTCTGCTTATCGGCCAGCCCCTGATCGCTGCGGAAGCGACGGATCTCGGTGATCAAGCGCTGTGCATCCGAAATCCGTTGTGCGGCGGTCACATCCGTGGCCACACCGGTGGCCTCCGGCCAGGTGGCGACGACGACGGATTCGCCGCCGGTCAGCGCCCGCCACAGCGATTCGGTGACGAACGGGATGACCGGATGCAGCAGCCGCAGCACCGCATCGAGCACATTGCCGAGCACAATGCTGGTCGACTCGGCGCGCGAACCACCGGCGGCGAACTGCACCTTGGACAGTTCCAGATACCAGTCGCACAGCTCGTCCCAGGCGAAGTGGTACAGCGCCTCGCACGCCTTGCCGAATTCGTAGACGTCGAAAGCCGAATCCACCTCGGCGCGAACCTGTTCGAGCCGATCGATGATCCAGCGGTCGGCGTCGGTGAGTTCGGCGCGATCGAGCAGCGTGCCCGGTTGCGCGCCGTTCATGAGCGCGAACTTGGTGGCGTTGAACAGCTTGGTCACGAAGCTGCGCGAGGCGAGGGCGTGCGATTCGCCGACCGAGAGGTCACCGCCGGGCTGTGCACCGCGCGCCAGCGTGAAGCGCAGCGCGTCCGCGCCGTAGGAGTTGATCCAGTCCAGCGGGTCGATGCCGTTGCCACGCGATTTGGACATCTTCTTGCCGTACTGATCGCGAATCAGGCCGTGCAGGAACACATCCTTGAACGGCACCTGCTTCGCGCCGCCCTTGCCCGCGGTGAGCACGTGATCGTCGGAGACGAAGGTGCCGAACATCATCATCCGGGCCACCCAGAAGAACAGGATGTCGTAGCCGGTGACGAGAACGCTTGTCGGATAGAACTTCTGGAGCTCCTCGGTGGAATCGGGCCAGCCCATGGTGGAGAAGGGCCACAGGCCGGAGGAGAACCAGGTGTCGAGCACATCCGGGTCCTGCACCCAGCCCTCGGGGGCGGTCTCGTCCGGACCGACGCAGACCACCTCGCCATCGGGGCCGTACCAGATCGGGATGCGGTGGCCCCACCACAGCTGCCGCGAGATGCACCAGTCGTGCATGTTGTCGACCCATTCGAACCAGCGCGGCTCCTGGCTGGCCGGGTGAATCACGGTGTCGCCGTTGCGAACCGCGTCACCGGCGGCCTTGGCCAGCGACTCCACCTTGACCCACCACTGCATCGAGAGCCGCGGTTCGATCGCCTCGCCGCTGCGCTCGGAATGTCCGACGCTGTGCAGGTACGGCCGCTTCTCGGCGACGATCCGGCCCTCGGCCGCGAGCCGCTCGCGCACCTTGACCCGCGCCTCGAACCGGTCCATACCGTCGAATTCGGTTCCGGTGCCGATAATCCGGGCACGCTCGTCCATGATGTTCGGCATGGGCAGATTGTGCCGCAGGCCCATCTCGAAGTCGTTGGGGTCGTGCGCGGGCGTGATTTTCACTGCGCCGGTTCCGAATTCGGGATCGACGTAGTCATCGGCGATGATCGGGATCTGACGTCCGGTGATCGGATGCTCGAGGGTGCTGCCGATCAGATCCTTATAACGCGGATCCTCCGGATGCACCGCCACCGCGGTATCGCCGAGCATGGTCTCCACCCGGGTCGTGGCCACGATCACATGCGGCTCATCGTCTTTCAGCGAGCCGTAGCGCAGCGAAACCAGCTCGCCCTCGACATCCTCGAATTTGACCTCGATATCGGAGATGGCGGTGCGCAGTTCCGGCGACCAGTTGACCAGACGCTCGGCCCGGTAGATCAGACCCGCGTCGTATAGGCGCTTGAAGATGGTCTGCACGGCCCGCGAGAGCCCGTCGTCCATGGTGAAGCGGTCGCGGCTCCAGTCGACGCCGTCGCCGAGCGCGCGCATCTGCCACTGGATCTGTCCGCCGGATTCGCGCTTCCAGTCCCAGACCTTGTCGATGAACAGTTCGCGGCCGAAGTCTTCCTTGGTCTTGCCGTCGACCGCGAGCTGCTTCTCCACGATGGTCTGGGTGGCGATGCCCGCGTGGTCCATGCCCGGCAGCCACAGCACCTGGTAACCCTGCATGCGCTTGCGGCGCGAGAGGGTGTCCATCAGGGTGTGGTCGAGCGCGTGGCCCATGTGCAGGCTGCCGGTGACGTTCGGCGGGGGCAGCACGATCGAGTAACCGGGCTTGTCGCTGGCAGGATCGGCGGCGAAGTAGCCAGCCGCTACCCAGCGCTCGTACATCTCGGCCTCCACCTCGCTGGGAACCCAGCTCTTGGGGAGGGCATCGGCACGATTACGCGGGTTGTCAGGGGCTGCGCTGGTCACCCCGGCATTCTAGTGGGATACCCGCTGAGCTCATAAAAGGGCCGGGGCATAAAAGCGGCGGGGTCTTCGGTGGATGAGGGACACCGAAGACTCCGCCTACACCTCGAGAGCCTACCGCCGAAACCAGCCCGAGCCCCGAATCCACAACTAATTCTCAGCTTCGTGGCGCGTTCACTACGCGGTCACCGGAACGGCACTTTCTCCCGCCCTGACGGCGCGTCCGATGCCCGGAGAAATACCCAGCAAGAATCAGGGCTTTCCCTGTTGCCGAATCCAATCTGGCTAGGGAGCCTGGAAGAGGTGAACCCTCCGCTTGATTCGCCTTATCCCGGTTCGCAACCGCGGCTCCCCGATATCCGCGTCGTAACACCGGATTCCGTGCACGATCTGCGCGGCCGCACGATCGAGGAACTGCGGTATCCAGCGAGGTCTGCACTGCTCGTGGCCGGTATTCCGGGGGCGGGCAAGAGTACGGCGTTGCGATTGTTCTTCGGCGCGCAGGCCGATGCCGAGGGGCCGCATCGGGGTCCCGGGGGCTCGGTGGTGCTGGATTCGCACCATTCCCGAAATCGATGGCGGCACAAGCTCGGTCGGCTCCCGTATCCGCTGTGGCGGCCGGTGGTGCATGTGGCGCATTACGCCGGAATCCGGGCCGCGCTGCGGGACGGTACCGGACCGGTGGTTATCCATGATTGCGCCACCTTCGGGTGGGCCAGACGAATGATCGGCCGCTGGGCGACGCGCTACGGCCGGGAGTTACACCTGATCCTGCTCGATGTGCCCGCCGGTGTCGCGCGCGCCGGTCAGCACGCCCGCGGACGCCGGATCAATCCGGTCTTCTTCACCCTGCATTGCCGACGCTGGGATCGCCTCATCCGCGCCGTGGACTCCGGCCGTCCACCACCGCCCGAGCCCGTGTCGACGGTCGTCCTCGACCGGACCACCATCGACCGCATGAGCCGGGTCAGTTTCGCATCTTGACCAGTAGCAATCATGGAACCAGCACGGTAAGCGCGCCGGGGACCGCGCGGAGGGAGACGGGGAGGGTGCCTGCCGGTTCGCCGTCGGCGGTGGCGGGCGCGCCGGGCGCGGTGAGGGTCACCTGGGCGACGCGATACTGCTTGGATTTCGGGTGATCGATTCGTTTACCCGACGACAGTGCGGGCAGCAGGCGGAGCATGTCCAGACGCGAAACCGCTCCTACGACAGTCAGATCCAGTAGCCCGTCGTCCATTACCGCGTCCGGGCAGACCAGCATGCCGCCCCCGTAGGTGCGGGTATTGCCGATGGCCACCATGACGGCATCGGTCTCGATGACGTTGTCGGCGTCGGGATTGTCGAGTGCGCCGGGCACGACACCGGACAGCTCGATTCGGTACGGCACGGTGAAGCGGCCGGATATCTCGGCCAGTGCGGCGAAGGTGTAGCGTAGCGGACCCTTGGGCCAGCGCATATCGTTGGCGCGCAGGGTGACTCGCGCATCGAAGCCGGTGCCGGTCACGGTGGCGAACCACTTGGGGGTGAATCCGGGCGCGGGCGATTCGATGCGGCCGAGGTCGATGGTGCGGGTGCGACCGCCCAGGATCAGGTCCGCGGCCGCGACGGGGTCGTCGGTGGGCACGCCGATTTCGCGCGCGAGATCGTTGCCGGTGCCAGCGGGAATCAGACCGAGCGGCACGCCGGTCTGCGCGATGGCTTCCAGTACGACATTCATCAACCCGTCGCCGCCGATGCAGACCACCGCGTCCGGCTTGGTGCTGCCGGTGATCGAATCCCGCACCTGACGTACGGATTCGGCGGGCGAAGGTGCCCGCACCTCGGTGACCTCGACGCCCTGTGCGACGAAGCGCGCAAGCGCGGCCGCGGCCACCTCGTGCCCTCTGCCGACACCGGACTGTGGGTTGGTCACCACGGTGACCGCACGCACCAGGCGCGAATCCTGTATCACGGGATCAGCTTTCCAGGGTTGAGGATGCCCGCGGGGTCCAATTCCCGCTTCACCGCGCGCAGTACGCGCACGCCCAGATCGCCGATCTCCCCCGGAATCCAGGGGCGGTGGTCGGTGCCGACCGCGTGATGGTGGGTGATGGTGCCGCCCGCGGCTACGATCGCGTCACCGACCGCACGTTTCGCGATGTGCCATTGGGCGATCGGATCGTCCAACTGCTTGGCGATGACGGTGAAATACAGCGACGCTCCGGTCGGATAGGTGTGCGAGATGTGGCACATCACCAGCGGCGGGGTGCCCTGCTCGGCAAGCGAATCCGTCAGTGCCGCAGTCACCTTCGCCTTTAGCTCGGTCAGATTCGACCAAGTGGTCGCGGTTTCCAGGGTTTCGCACAACACGCCGAGATCGAGCAGCGCATCGCGCATATAGGGCGCGGCGAAACGCCCGTGCTCCCATTCCTCGGCCGGGGTCTGTCCCAGCGCATTCCCGCCGGCCGCCGCGAGCAATGCGCCCGCCTCCGCGCTGCGGGCCGCTACATGCGCCTCGGTGCCTTCGAAGGTGGTGATGGCCAGACAACCGGCCACCGCCTCGCCGCCGATATCGGCGGAGCGCGCCAGGTTGACGCCGGTTTCGACCTCATCGGACAACCGCAACACCGTGGGCGCGGCACCTGCCTGCACCACCGAACGCAGTGCGGCGGCGCCGGTTTCGAAGTCCGGAAACGACCAGGCCTGGTAGCCGATGGTCTCCGGCGCCGGATGCACCCGCAGCGTGACCCCGGTGATCACGCCGAGCGCCCCCTCGGACCCGACGAACAGTTCACGTAGGTCCGGCCCCGCGGCGGAGGCGGGTGCGCGGCCGAGTTCGATGGTGCCGCTGGGTGTTGCGATCTCGAGGCGCTGGACCATGTCGTCGAAGCGGCCGTAGCCCGCCGATGCCTGACCGGAGGACCGGGTTGCGGCGAATCCGCCGATGCTGGCGAATTCGAAGCTCTGCGGGAAATGACCGAGCGAAAGTCCATGGGCGGCAAGCAGTTCCTCGGCCTTGGGACCGGTGAGTCCCGCGCCGAGGGTGGCGGTGCCGCTGACCGGGTCGATCTCCGAGATACCGTCCAGGCGGCGCAGATCCAGCGCGATGACGGTGTCGAAGCGACCGCGGACCGGATCGACGCCGCCCACCACGCTGGTACCGCCACCGAAGGGAACGACCGCGATGGCATTGTCGGCGCAGTAACCGAGCACCGCGAGCACCTGCTCGTGATCGGCGGGGAAGACGACGGCATCGGGGGCGTCCTGCGGATCAGCGGCGCGACGGCGCAGCAGGTCGGGGGTGCTCTTACCGCCCGCATGCAGCAGACGATCGTGGTGGTCGACCGAAATGCTGCCCACGCCGACCACCGCGACCAACCCGTCCCATTGAGTCGGCGTCAGCGTCGACTCGCGTAGCGGCACATCGCCCTCATCGCGGCGCGCCACCGGGTCACCGGACACTCCGAATACTTGCGTCAACAGGTTCCGAATCGAAGCCGAAAGCGGCTTGTGTCCGGCGGGGATGCCCCAGGCGTCCCAAACCATACTCGCCGCGTACGTCGACGCGCCCGGGTTTGCGGCGGGCGCCCCGGTCGCGGACGATCCGATTTCGTCGGTGTGCTGTTGCGTCTCGACCATGCGTTACAGTTTGACATATACTGTCAAGCAGTAACGCATAGGCACTCGTTTTCCCGGCACTTCGGTGCCGCCGACACCCGGTGGTGATACCCGATGACCTCCGCAGCGTCCACCCCCGATGACGCGCTTTCGGCGACCGATCTCGCGATCCTCGACGCGGCCAGGGCCTGCGTGGAGGAGTTCGGGGTGCGCCGCACCACTCTCACCGAGGTGGCCCGCCGCGCCGGTGTCAGCAGGCCGACCGTCTACCGGCGCTGGCCCGATACCGGATCGCTGGTGGCCGAACTGCTGGTGCGCGAACTGCGCGCGATCGTCGCCGATACCATGCCGGCCGCGGGCGATGCGCGCACCCGGCTGGTCGAGGGCGTGGTCGCGGGTGCGGCGACGATTCGCTCGAATCCGTTGTTCGGCAAGATCTTTCGCACCGATACCGATCTGATGCTGACCTATGTCTTCGGCCGCCTCGGACGCAACCAGCGCGCGCTGATCGAGCTGTTCAGCGCGGGTATCCGGGAAGGCCACCGGGACGGCACGATTCGCGCGGGTGATCCGGAAGAGATGGCGACGATGCTGCTGCTCATCGCGCAGTCGGCGGTGCAGTCGGCCGGTACCGTCGCGCCGCTGCTGGCCGGGCCGGCGCTGGATACCGAGTTGGCCCGTGCGATCGACGGTTACCTGGCTCCCGTCGAGAAGGCGCAATGACGAAGCCCATTGCAATGACCGAATGCTTCGGCCATCGGTACGCCATCGAAAAGGATTGTAATGACTGCGAATTCGGCTGATACCCACGGCAATTCTGCGCTGAATGCCGGACGCCGCAACCGTGAGCTGCAGTTGCTCGGCGACGGCGGAGAAATCGATGTGCTGGTGATCGGCGGCGGCGTGACCGGTGCCGGTGCGGCGCTCGACGCCGCCGCGCGCGGGCTGCGAACCGTGCTGGTGGAGCGGCACGATCTGGCGTTCGGCACGAGCCGGTGGAGTTCGAAGCTGGTGCACGGCGGACTCCGGTATCTGGCCAGCGGGCAGGTCGGCATCGCACACGAAAGTGCGGTCGAACGTGGAATTCTGATCACCACCACCGCACCGCATCTCGTTCGCCCCCTGCCGCAGCTGGTGCCGCTGCTTCCGGAAATCGGTATCGCACAACAGACTTTGATCCGTGCGGGCTTCGTCGCCGGAGACGTGCTGCGCCGCAGTGCGGGCACTTCGCCTGCGACACTGCCGCGTTCGCGTCAAGTCGCCACCGCCGAAGCGCTGCGGTTGGCGCCGACCGTGCGTCGCGACGGGTTGCGTGGCGGACTGCAGGCCTGGGATGGACAGCTGGTGGACGACGCGCGGCTGGTAGTGGCGCTGGCTCGTACTGCGGCCGCACAGGGCGCGACAGTCCTTACCCGCGTGGAAGCCCTTGACGTGACCGGAGATTCGGCCTCCCTACGTGACACCCTGACCGGCGACACGATGTCCATCCGGACGCGCACCGTCATCAATGCCACCGGCGTCTGGGCCGACCAAGTCGACCCGAGCATCGAACTCCGTCCGAGTCGCGGCACCCACCTGGTCTTCGATGCCGAATCATTCGGCGGTCTGACCGCCTCGCTGACCGTGCCGGTACCCGGAAGCACCAGCCGTTTCGTCTTTGCCTTTCCCGCCGCGCACGGCCGGGTCTACGTCGGCCTCACCGATGAGGATGCCCCCGGCCCGGTCCCCGACGAACCGCAGCCCACCGAAGCCGAAATCGATTTCCTGCTCGACACCATCAACACCGCACTCCGGGAGCCATTGACCCGCAGCGATATTCGCGGCACCTACGCCGGACTGCGCCCGCTGCTGAGGACGGCCGATAACAGCACCGCCGACATCTCCCGTCGACATGCGGTCCTGCGCTCACCCACCGGCGTCATCACCATTGTCGGCGGCAAACTCACCACCTACCGCCAGATGGCCGAGGACGCCGTCGATGCGGCGGTCGCGCACGCCAACCTCACCGCTGGGCCGTGCCTTACCAGGCGACTTCCGTTGGTGGGCGCGGTCTCCGGCGCCGCTCGCGACCGCATCACCGCGCCGACCGTGCTGGTCGAGCGCTACGGCAGCGAATCCGCGTCCGTACTCCGACTAGTCGACCGCAACCCTGTTCTCGCCGACCAGGTCGCACCAGGAATCGACGTCACAGCAGCCGAATTCGCCTTCGCGATCACCCACGAAGGCGCCCTCGACACCGACGATCTGTTGGACCGTCGCACCCGGATCGGACTCGTCCCCGAGGACCGCGCGGCGGCACTGCCCGCAGCGGAGGCCGCCTTCGCGCGGCAGCATTAGCTCCGTCAGTCCAGTTGCCAGGCGTCGAGTTCGGCTCGCATGGAGGCGCGCGGCCAGAGGTCGAGGCCGTGCGCGGCCTCGGCGGCTCGAATTTCGCGTAGTTCCGCGGTCTCCTCGGCGGGGGCCAGGAAGCGGAAGCCGAGGCGTTCGTAGTACGGTCCGTTCCAGGCCACATCGATGAAGGTGGTCAGCGTGATCGCCTGCATCCCCTGGGCTTTCGCCCAGCGCACGGCATAGTCGATAAGCCGTTTGCCGATCCGCTTGCCCGCATGATCCGGATCCACCGAGACCTGGTCGATGTGGGCGTTACCGTCGACGATTCCGAGGATCAGATAGCCGATCGGGCGGCCCGCGTCATCGGGATAGATCCAGGCGCGGCCCGCCCGCTGGAATTCCCGGAGCGTATCCAGTGACGGCGGGTCGTCATCGGCAACGGCCATCATGCCGATGTCGGCGAATGGTTTGCCCGCCACACGCTCGATATCTTGCAGTGTCGGCAGGTCGTCCTCGACCGCCGGTCGAATCATCCGCATGGGTGATTCTCCCACGGCATTCATTCGACCGGAGTCGCCAGGATGCCATTGACCAGCGCACGCAGCGCCCAGCGGGATCGATCGTCGCCGCCGCCCGCCAGCATCTGTTCGCGCATGGCCACGAGCGTCGGATATCGGTCGGCGGGTAATTCGGCGAAGTGCTGGGCGACCTCGGCGATGTAGTCCTGCTCGTTGGTGTCCTTGGTGTTGTACGCGCTCTGCTCCACGGCCTGCGCGGATATGTGCAGGTAGATCAGGTCGACGGCCCAGGAATTGGTCTGCGGGTCCACTCCCCCCTCGGCGAGCAGGGCAAGTAGCCGCTCCACGATCAGCAGGGCGTTCGGGCTCGTCGGTATCGAGCCGAGCGCGACCAGTGCGAGCCCCTCGTGTTTGGACATCGCCTCCACGGTCGTCTCGACCAGTGTCGTGAGGCGGTCGCGCCAGGTGTCGCCGGTCGGCTCGGGCACCGTGCCGAGCACTTGGTCGAGCATGGCGGCCATCAGGTCGTCGCGGTTGGCGACGTAGACGTAGAGCGAGGCCGCACCGGTATCGAGGTCCTGTGCGACGCGTCGCATGGTGAGGGCGGCCAAGCCGTCGCGGTCGAGGATGCGCAGACCGGTTTCGATGATGACGTCACGACTGAGGGGTGCCTTCGCGGGACGGGCCCGGCGGCTGACGGGTGTGGCGCTCATATCCCGGAGCATACGCCTCGACGAACAGCGTTTGACACGAACGTTGTTCGGCCCATATGGTTCGATTGGATCGAACAGGGTTCGTAACGATCGATGTTCGCTTCCGATACTTCTTCCTCGAGAGCTGGACATGACCACCCCAACACAGCAAGCAGCACCACCAGATACCAAGGTCAGCGCCCGGACATGGGCGATATTGTCCGTAATTCTGGCGGCCGACATCCTCGACCTACTCGACTCGACCATCACCAATATCGCCGCGCCGACCATCGCACGGGAACTACACGGCGGACCAGCGCTGATCCAGTGGCTCGGCGCCGGATACGCCCTCTCCCTCGGCGTTCTGCTCGTCGTCGGCGGCAGACTCGGCGACCGCTTCGGCAAACGCCGGTTGTTCCTGATCGGCTTGGCCGGTTTCACCCTCGCCTCGATCGCCTGCGGCCTCGCCGTCGATCCGACCACGCTGATCTCCGCGCGGCTCGTACAGGGTGCCTTCGGCGCGATGCTGATCCCGCAGGGTTTCGGCATCCTGACCAGTGTCTTTCCCCGTGAACAGCTCGGCAAGGCATTCAGCGTTTTCGGCCCGGCCCTCGGCCTGTCCGGAGTATGCGGACCGATCCTGGCCGGATTTCTCGTCGATGCCGATCTATTCGGTCTCGGCTGGCGCACCATGTTCCTGATCAATATCGGGCTCGGCGGGCTCGCATTCGCCGCCGCCTATCGCCTGCTGCCAACCGAACAGGGCGATCGCACCGTCACCATCGATGTACTCGGCGCTGTTCTGCTCGCCGCGGCGATGCTCGGCACACTATTCGGTCTGATCGACGGCTCGGCCCACAGCTGGACCGCTTCATCGTTCGCGTCCATAGCGGCGGGAGCCGCGGCCTTCGCGCTGTTCGCCCGTCGGCAGGTCACCGCGGTCGCTCCGCTGATCGAGCCGACGTTGCTGCGGAACCGGGGCTTCACCTCGGGTCTGATCCTCGGACTCGTCTTCTTCGCCGCGGTCTCCGGGCTGTTGTACGTGCTGTCGCTGTTCATGCAGAACGGCCTCGGTTATCGCCCGACCGAAGCCGCGCTCGGCCTGGCGCCGCTGGCCGTCGGCATCATCATCGCGTCGATAGCCGCGCACCGATTATTGGCCGAACTCGGTCGCAATCTCATCCTGATCGGCCTATTGATCACCCTTTTCGGCACCGGCCTGCTACTGATTCTCGCACTCACCACCGGAATCGGTATTGCACCTTGGGCTCTCGCCGTAGCGATCCTCGTGCTCGGCCTCGGTATGGGCACTTGCTTCGGCAGCATCTTCGTTGTCACCATCGGCGATATCGAACCGTCCGAGACCGGCAGTGGTAGCGGATCCCTTTCCGCCGTACAGCAGCTCGCCAATGCGATCGGCGCCGCCACCATCACCACGGTGTACTTCCACACGGTCGGCTCCGGTGCGGCGCACGCGCTCACGGCCAGTCTCGTATTCGTCACCGCCATCACGCTGATCAGCCTCGGTCTGGTGCGACTGCTACCGCGACATGCCCAGGCCGACCCGCAGCACTGAATCACCTTCGACCCGAGGACTTCTCATGATTCTCATTACCGGAGGCCGCGGCGCGGTCGCCACCAATCTCCTGTCCCTGCTACGCGCCGACGGCCACGCCGTCCGCGTTGGTTCCGGTCGACCCGAGCAGCTTCCCGCGGGAGTGCCCGCCGTCGGCTGCGACCTCCGCAACCCGGCCACCTTCGCCGCCGCACTCGACGGCGTCACTTCGGTATTCTTGTATGCCGAACCCCAGTGCATCACCGAATTCGTCTCCGCCGCAACCGAAGCCGGAGTCGATCACATCGTGCTGCTGTCCTCGTCCGCGGTGCTCGATCCCGATGCCGCCACCAATCCGGTCGCGAAATCCCATCTCGACGCCGAACTCGGGCTCGCCGACGCACCGATGACCGTCTCCGTGCTGCGCCCCGGCGCCTTCGCGGGCAATGCCCGCGGCTGGTCGTTCGCGATCAAGGCCGACCGCCCGGTCAGCCTCCCTTACCCGAATGCCTACACCGATCCGATCCACGAACTCGACGTCGCCGAGTGCGCCCATGCGCTACTCACGAAACCGGACCACCGTGGTGGTGTATACACCCTCACCGGTCCGCAGACCTTGACGTTCACCGCCCAGATCGATCTGATCGGCAAGATCACCGGCCGCACCGCAACCATCGCCCACGTCACCCCCGACGCGTGGAAACAGGAGATGGCCGAATTCATCCCCGCCCACTACGTCGACGGCCTCCTCGACTACTGGCGCCGTTGCGACGGTGTCCCCACCCCGATCACCGATACCGTCACCACCCTCACCACCGGCCAGGCCAGGCCCTTCACCACCTGGCTCACAGACCACGCGTCCGAGTTCACCGGCTGACCCTGCGAGTTGACCTCGCTGTTCGTGCGGGCTCACGCACCGCCAGGATGCAGCTCAACGGGATTCCCCCGCCGATCGCTCAGCACACCGAAGTTCACCTGCTGGCGCACGAGCTCACACGCAACGGTTTGCCGGCTCGCAGCGGGCAGCACCGAGGGAACTCGACTTCTCGGCATCGAGTGATGCACGACACGCCAGCGATCAAGGCGGGTAAGGATCACTGCGGGTGCGCGCTTGCCGTTCGTCGAGGGCCGGTGTCGGGTGCTGGGCACGTTCTATGCTGGACGCCGGTAGTGGTCCGGGAAGGAGGCGCGAGTGCGGAATGACGCGTCGACGGTGGGGATTGCGCCGGGCGATGGTCTGATCGCACGCTTCGGTGCGGTTGTCGTGTATCTCGCGGGCGAAACCCCTTCCACGGACCGGATACTCGGTGCGATCGAGGCCGTGGCCGATACACGCCATCCCGGGGCAGCGATCGCGCAGCGGCTGGCCTCGGTTATTTTCGCCGGCAATTCCGAACCGCCACCGTTCGGCGTCATCGCACCGACGGCCGACGGCACCGTCATTCTGCTGCGCGGGCAGGTCAGCGCGGAGATCCAAGGCGCGGAGGGAACCCGGCGACTGTCCGGAGCCCGCGCGTTCACCTGGGTAGACGAAATCGTGCGAGAGCCGGTGCGCCGGATCACGGTTGGCGCCGATGCCGCCTTCCCGATACACGAACTCCCACGCACCGACCTGCGCGCCGGCATTGTCCCCGGCAGCGGCTTCGTCCTGCGCATAGCCGCCCGCCGAACCGGAACATCCGCAGCCACCCGAGCCCGCATCAGCGGCACTCCCACCGCCGAGCCTCCGTCCACCGCTCCGGCCGGATTGGAAGCCCTGCGCGAGCCGACCGCGAAATCCGAGCCCACCCCGACCGGCCAACGCGTCGGCACACCCCGACCCGCCAGATCTGCCCAGCTCAGCGCCTCAGCGCAAGCCGCCGAGTCCGTGCGCTCATCCGAATCAATGCAGCATTCCGCCGCGCGGGGACAGCTGGCAGGGTCGCCACAACCGGCCACATCGGCTCAGCCCCGTGCCTCATCGCAAACCGCCGAGTCCGTGCGCTCATCCGAATCAATGCGACGCTCCGCCGCACGGTCCGCCCCGCAGGGGCAGCGACCAGATTCGGCGTCGGCCGGAAATTCCGCCCGACCCAACACAACTGACCAGCCCACCGGCACAGCGCAAGCCACTGGATCCGCCCACCCAACTGGATCACTACAGAAGCCCGCGGCGCGGTCAGCCGAAGCCGATCCGTCCGCCGGGAAGGCGCGCCCCGCAAGATCGGCGCACTCTCCCCGATCTCCGCAACGATCCGCCGCCGATTACGACGGGCCGACCGAAAAAGCAGGCCCCACCGAATCGACGCACTCCGGCTGGCCCGCGCAGCAATCCGATGCCGACTCCGCCGACGACGAACCAACCGAAAAGGCACACCCCACCGGATCGATACACTCCGGCCGGCCCGCGCAACAATCCGATGCCGACTCCGCCGACGACGAACCAACCGAAAAGGCAGGCCCCACCGGATCGACGGACTCTGGCCGGTCCACGCAACGATCGGCCGGGCAGGCCGTGGGATTCGGTGAGGCGAGCGATAAAGCCGGGCCCGCCGGATCGACGGCCGATGCCCGGCCGGGCTCAGCATCATCGGAAGCGCGGCCGAGTGGTTCGGCACCGTCCGGTGGATCCGGGCAGGTAGGCGCGCCGGAGGAGATCAGTACTCAGGCCATGTCCGCCGGGGAACGCGAGGAGGCCGCCGGAACGCGGTCGGGAGTGGCAGCGCGGCCGGAACCGATTGCACTGCACAAGATTCCGGCGTTGCAGGGGTTACGACCGCGGCCATTGCGACCGGTTGGCAGCGCGAAAAACCCGGACAATTCGGGGGCGGGGCAGCTCGTCGGCGCGCTGGTTCTCGCGGATGGCTCGGCGTTTCCGCTGGACCGGCCGTACGTCGTCGGCCGCAGCCCGATGATCGACGAGACGGTGCGTGCCGCCACTGCGACGCCCCTTGCGGTCCCGCGCGACCGCCACGTCTCGCGGGTGCACGCCTACGTCTCGGTCGACCGCGGCAAGGTCTACGTCCGCGACGCCGCAACCCCCGCAGGCACTTTCATCGCCGCCCCCGGCGCCGACGAATGGACCCGCATCGGCACCACCCCCACCGAACTACACCCCGGTTGGAGCCTCCGCATAGGCCAGCGCATCCTCACCTACCGCACCGAGGCCCACCCGAAACACCCAACCGAGGCTACGAGCAAACGCCGCCGCTCCTGAGTGGTGAGCGGCCGCTTCGTCGAGCTGCCGATGTTCACATAACTCACCGCACACAAGTCTGCGCAGGCCTATTCGGGAACTGGCGCAGTCAGCGGTGATAGCGCCGCGCGGCGAAGGAAGCTGCGGATCCGTCGCACGCCGACTGCGACTGCGAGGCGAACAGCGGCGAGCACCGCCCACGGCCCGGGTCGTGCGAACGCGGGTATCGCGGAGAATCCAAAGGTCACCGGCGACCGAGTTTCGCGGAAAAGCAGTGCGTTCCAGGGCTACCGCCCTCAACGGTTGTCGCGTCGTGCGCGGCGAAGGAGGCGGTGGCGCTTGCCGATTCGTCGTGCTCCTAGTGCGGCGGCTACCCCAGCTCCGGCGGCGAGTGCGGCGGCGACGGCGAGGGTGGTGCTGGTGGGCGGGGTGTCGCGGAGAATCCAGGCGCCACCGGCAACGGCGGCGGACAGGATGGCCGAACTCACGGACAGCCCGATGATGTTGGCGAGGCCGCCGTGGCCGCGGCGTAAGGTGCGGGTGTTGGACTCCAGGTAGGCGACGGCGAACAGGGCGAGGACGACGATTGCCGCCGCCGCAGCGGTGCGTGTCGGACTCTGGTCGGTGCGGAATTCGATTCGCTGCGTGGCGATTTCATTTCCACTGCGCAGGAGCGTGAGCTCGCCGTCGAGGTTTCCGGCAAGCACATGTGAGTTGACCGGATCGGGCAGGTCGGCCACGCCGCCAGGCTGCAGCCGCACCGGATCCCCACCCAACCGCACGCCGAATACCTCGACCGTGAGCACAGCAGAGTCGACATCAATTCCGTTGACTCGCAATGGAATCGGTTCCGACAGATCGACTTCGATCGGATTCGGCCCCGTCGGATCGACGCCGGCGATGGTGACATTGCCCGCTACCAGATCCCCTCCGGCGGTCGGCGCACCCACCCCCATCACCGCAGCCGTACAAGCAGCCACCGCAAGCAACGCGCCCACCAAGAACAACGGCCACGGCGAGGCAAAGCTGACGACATCGCGGATCGGCACCAGATCCCGACGATCGACATCAGCCAACCGAACACCCTTGTCCTGCAACCCTTGCACCGGGCGCACCCGAACCATCGGCGGCCGGAAGGGCGTCGACCCCGACTGCCCGATCCCACCAGTCTCCGGACTTCCGAACGACGGCGGCACCGCTCGCGCCGACTTGCCATGCTCCTGCGACCCCGGACCAACTCCATACGAAGGTGGTCCTGGTGGCGCATCTCCCGGCATGGACGGTGTCGCCCCGAACTGCTCGAAACCACCCGTGACGTCACCGTGCGCTGGTGGCACCGGCGATATCGGCCCACCTGGACCGGAATCCGAACCATCTGGCCGCGGTCGCGGCGTCGGCGAGATTTCGGTCGGAGCCGACGAAGCCGGTGGCACCGCGGCGGACAGCCCAGGCCGTGGCGGCGCGGCGCCGGTCGGAGGCAGGGCGGGGTCGGCGGTTACCGGCGCATGGGGTTCGAAACCCGCAGACGGCACGCCTGTCCGCTGCGTGACTGCGGCCTGCCCAAGCCCGCCTTGCGCTCTCGGCGTCTGAATACCGGATCGCCCGGCGGCGCGACCACTCCCGGTCGCGGCGGCGACAATGGTGTCCGCACCGATGACCGGAATGCCCACGGGCGTAAGCCAATCGTCACCCCAGCACACGGCGGCAAGTTCGGCGAGAGCGATCCCGAAGAGTTCGGCGGTGTCGAAACGATCGGCGGGATCGGTTGCGAGGCCGCGCATCACCACATCGGCGATCGGCTCCGGCACGCCCGGGGCGACCTCGATGAGCGGTATCGGGTGCCCGAAGGCGTGTGCGAAAAGCGTTGCCAGATGGTCTTCGTTCGGCGGAAACGGCAGCACTCCGGACAGCAGCTGATACAGCATCGTCGCCAGCGCGTAGACATCGGTGGCGGGCGAAAGCGGCTGGCCGCGTGCCTGTTCCGGTGCGATATAGGCCGGGGTCCCGACGATCTCACCGGTCCTGGTCACCAATGTCTCATCGCCACCGACGATCTTGGCGATCCCGAAATCGGTCAGCTTTATCGCACCGCCGGTACCGAACATGAGATTCGACGGCTTGACGTCGCGGTGCAGAATCTTGTGGCGGTGTGCCGCTTCCAACCCCGCGGCACAGGCCAGCCCGACCGCGACCGCGGTAGCCGCGTCGAATCCCTCGGTCGCGAACCGACTGCCGACGGTCCCGCCGGGCAGATACTCCATAACCAACAGGCACAGCTCATCGGCCTCGATGTAGTCGAAAACCCGCACCACATGCGGATGATCGACGGCCGCAAGCAAGCGCGCCTCGGCGACGAACCGGCGCCGTACCTGCTCGTCGTGCGCGAACTGCGGTGGAATCTGCTTGATGGCAACCGGTCGCCCCAACCGACGATGCGTACCAGCGAGCACCACACCGCATCCGCCCCTGCCGACCTGCGCACCGATGTCATATGCGGGCAGCACGGCCCGCAATCGGTCGGTATCAGATGTCAAGATGTCGCCCCATCCGGCAAGCGCGCGGTTTCCACATCGGCGGTTTCGTCGCTCTCCTCGGTCGGCGCGAGATCCTCGACTTCCGGTGTCGGCGAACAGTATCCGAGCAGGAAGCCGACCGAAGCCGCCACACCGGCAACCGCGAGCCACAATCCGGTATCCGGAACCCACCACCGCAACACCGACGCGGTGAACCCGAATATCAATCCGATGCCGATACCCGGCGCGAGTAACCGCAACCCGCGCTGCCACCGGTTGGTGGACAGCCGGTGCCGGGCAATCGCCAGCGCCGCATCGGCAATGGCGAGCGCGGTCAGCACCGCCAGCGCGATTCCGAACAGCCCGTATACCGAATACAGCGAGCCGCGCACATCAGTGTCCAGCGGTATCGAGGCGATCGGTGCGCCGTCCTCGCCGATCACCGCCAAATCCGCGACGATCAGTCCGGTCGCCTGCCCCTCGAGTCCGGTCAGATCGAGCCGATACTTCAGCGCCTCGGATCTTCCCGGTGCGATGGTCAATTCGACGGCAGTCGAGTACGAGAAGAACGTCAGCCCGAGCACATGACCGGCCAGATCGACCCGCCGAATATGCAACGCTCCATCGCTGTTGTTGGTCAACGCGATAGCCACCCGGATGGTGCTGTTCGGTTGCAGCCGTAGCGGTTCGGTGGCGGAGGTTTCGGCGATATCGCGATCGTCGATGGTCGCCGACATGTCGACGCCCTGCGGCTTGGCCGCGACCGGCGCCGCGAACAACCCGACGAGCACGAGGGCGAACACACTGGGCAGCAGGATAGTTCGGGTCGCCGCCGAGATGCGGGCTCGCATCATGGTTCCCTCCGCGCGGGTAGGTGCGAGACGAGCCGATGCCCGTAGAACCAGGCACCGATCAACAAGAAGAACAGAATCACCGTCAATGTCGAAGTGGCGGAGCTGACCCGGCTGACCAGCACCACATCCAGCGGCGCGGTGAGCGTGCGACCGCAGCGCGCCGTCACCTCGTATCGCCCGACTTCGATCGACGTCAGCGCCAGCGGTGCCCGGAATCCACCGTCCACCCCCGCGACGGCATTACCCACCGGCGTCTCCCCGACCAGCAAGCTGACCTGCGACTGCGGATCGCACCCAGATCCGGCCGCGGTGACATCGCCACCGAGCCCGATGGCCGTGGGGGTGAGCTCGAGCGCGGCGGGTGGGGGCGCAATCGGAGGCCGCGGTGCCACAGTCGTCGGCAGCCACGGATCCGCAGGGCGAGCGGTTGGCACAACCACCTCGGGCTGCCTGTTCGACGGATATTCCGGCGGCCGTGGATTCTCCGGGATCTGCTGCTGCGGCGGCACCGTAGTGGACGAATTCACGGGCGGATCCGGCGTAGTCGGTGGCTGCGGAGGCGGCGGGAGAGTGATGGTGATCGGGGGCAGCACAGTATCGGGCAGCCGCGGTTGTTCGGGATTGGAAGTCGGTCCGGAGCACCCATCCGACGTCTGTCCGGCGCACGGATCAGTGGGCACCCGACTGGTCGTCGTCTGCGTCCCGGTTCCGTCGCGTGTCCCGGTACCGTCGCGGGTTCCGCCGCCGTCCGAATTGTCATCCGGCACCGCCGTGCTGGACTGTGCCGCCGACCCATCCCGCGTCTCCCCGTGGTGTCCGGGCGTCGGCGATGGCGAAACCACCGGCGAAGTCGGCTCTTCCGATGCCGGAACACCGAAGGCCGGTACCCCGGCGAACCCGACCGGCGCCAGTGCGACCAACAGTGCGGCAGAACAGAGGACCCCCCACCGAACACCGAATTTCGCGCGCCGAGACGCCGCGTGCCGACGCTCCCCGCCGGCACGCGTCGGAATTGCCGCCAGCGTCCCCATCGCCCATGCCTCAGATCAGCGATTTGATCAGTAGCAATGGTAAGCCCGCATTCGCCGACGCGGAGACTTCTCGCCGAGCTCAACCAGGCGAAAACCGCTGGCTACCAGGTAGCGTCACCGAAGTAACCGACCTGCCGAACCAGCCATGAATGCATACGATCCGAACCAGGTGGTACCCGTCGGGCAGGAGCCGACAACCGCAACGCGAGCACCCGGGATCAGGACAAAGGGTGGGTCCGCGACAAACTTCGCGGGGAGAGGACAATATCGGGCATGCACCGCAATGGGCCGAAACAGGACATCGACGAGTCCGAATTGACCGTCACCCAGCCGAAGGAGCAGGCGGCGGGTGTGACGGCTGTGGCTGTTGCGCTCAAACGCGGGGTCGAGGAGATGGGGGTGCTCCGCACCGCGCGCACGTTGGCCCGCCTCAACCAGGTGCACGGCTTCGACTGCCCCGGCTGCGCCTGGCCGGAGCCGACCGGTCATCGCCGCCCGGCGGAGTTCTGTGAGAACGGCGCCAAGGCCGTCGCCGAGGAGGCGACGCTGCGCACCGTCACCCCCGAATTCTTCGCTCAGCATTCGATCGAGGAACTGGCGAGCAAATCCGGTTACTGGCTCGGCCAGCAGGGCCGCCTCACCCATCCGATGGTGCTACGCCCCGGCGCGACCCATTACACGCCCATCGAGTGGGACGACGCCTACCAACTCATAGTCGAGCACCTGCGCGCGCTGAGCTCCCCCGACGAGGCCCTCTTCTATACCTCCGGCCGCACCGCCAACGAGACCGCATTCCTCTACCAACTGCTGGTCCGCAGCTTCGGCACGAACAACCTGCCGGACTGTTCGAATATGTGCCACGAATCCTCCGGCGCCGCGCTGACCAGTTCGATCGGCATCGGCAAGGGTTCGGTCTCGATCGACGACTTCGGCAAGGCCGATCTGATCATCGTCGCGGGCCAGAATCCGGGTACCAATCATCCGCGCATGCTCAGCGCGCTGGCGGGCGCGAAGGCCAATGGCGCCAAGGTCATCGCGGTCAATCCGCTGCCGGAGACCGGACTGCTCGGCTTCCGCGACCCACAGACGGTCAAGGGTTTCACCAGCGGCGTCGCCATTGCCGACGACTTCCTGCAGATCCGGCTCGGCGGCGATATGGCGCTGTTCCAGGGCCTGGGCAAACTGCTGTTCGAGGCCGAGGACCGCACACCGGGCACGGTGGTCGACCGCGCGTTCGTCGATGCGCATTGTGCGGGCTTCGCCGAATACGAAAAGAGTATGCGCGCAGTCGATCTCGGCACGGTGCGGGCGGCAACCGGACTCACCGACGACGATTTGCACCGCACCGCAACACTTTTGGCCGAATCGAAGAACATCATCATCTGCTGGGCAATGGGCCTGACCCAACAGAAGCACGGCGTCGCCACCATCGAGGAGGCGACCAATCTGCTGTTGCTGCGCGGCATGATCGGCAAGCCCGGCGCGGGCGTCTGCCCGGTGCGCGGCCACTCCAACGTGCAGGGCGACCGCACCATGGGCATCTGGGAGAAGATGCCCGAGGACTTCCTCGACGCACTCGACCGCGAATTCGGCATCACCAGCCCGCGCAAACACGGCTACGACACCGTCGATGCCATCCGCGCCATGCGCGCGGGTACGGCGCAGGTGTTCTTCGGCATGGGCGGCAATTTCGTGTCCGCCACCCCGGATACCGGGGTGACCGAGGCGGCGCTGCGCAGTTGCGCGCTGACCGTGCACGTCTCCACCAAACTCAACCGCAGCCACGTCGTGCACGGCGCGACCGCACTCATCCTGCCCACCCTCGGCCGCACCGATCTCGACCTGCAGAACGGCACGAAACAGCAAGTGTCGGTGGAGGATTCGATGTCGATGGTGCATCTGTCCACCGGTCGGCTGAAGCCGGTCAGCGAGCACCTGCGCAGTGAGGTCGCCATCGTGTGCGAACTCGCACAGACACTGTTCGGGGCCGATCACCCGGTGCCATGGGCGCAGTATCAGCAGGACTACGACAAGATCCGCGATGCGATCGCCCGTGTCGTGCCCGGCTGCGACGACTACAACAAGCGGGTGCGCGACCGCGACGGCTTCGTGCTGCCGCATCCGCCGCGCGACTCCCGCGAATTCCGCACCACCACCGGCAAAGCCAATTTCGCGGTGAACGAATTGACCTGGGTCCCGGTCCCCGAAGGCCGGTTGATCCTGCAGACCTTGCGCAGCCACGACCAGTACAACACCACCATCTACGGCCTGGACGACCGATATCGCGGTGTGCACGGTGGCCGAAAGGTGGTCCTGATGAATATCGACGACATCACCGAATTCGGTTTCGTGGACGGTGATCTGGTGGATCTGGTCTCCGAATGGACCGACGGCACCGAGCGCAAGGTGACCGGCTTCCGCATCGTCGAATACTCGACCCCGCGCGGCAATGCCGCCGCCTACTATCCCGAGACCAATCCTCTGGTTCCGCTGGACCATGTTGCGGCACGGTCGAATACGCCGGTATCCAAGGCCGTGACCATCCGGGTGGAGCCGCACGTACATGTGGAGCAGCCATCGTGAGTAGAGTGACCGCGCGCCGCAAGACGCGCCGCATCTCACCCAACGGCGTGATCGAACGCCCGGATTCCGTCGCGGTAGAGGAACCGCTGGAGCTGCGCCTCGACGGCCAATCGCTCACCGTCACCATGCGCACCCCGGGCAGCGATATCGAACTGGTACACGGATTCCTCTTGGGCGAAGGCATCATTCAAACCGCCGAGGATGTGGTGAGCGCCCGCTACTGCGCGGGCACCGACGCGAACGGGCAGAACACCTACAACGTCCTCGATGTCCACCTGCGCACCCCGATCCCGGTGCACGGCCGCAACTTCCTCACCACCGGCGCATGCGGTCTCTGCGGGAAAACCGCACTCGAGGAGGTCCGCACCCGCACCAGATTCCCGCTGCCGACCACCTCGATCACCGTCCACACCGAAACCCTCGCCGACATGCCGGACCAATTGCGCACCCACCAAACAGTTTTCGAGGCCACCGGTGGCCTGCACGCCGCAGGACTGTTCACCGCCGACGGCACCGCCCTCGCCGTGCGCGAAGATATCGGCAGACACAACGCCGTCGACAAGGTGCTCGGCTGGGCCGTGCTCGAAAACCGTATCCCCGCAAACGATCTCGTGCTCATCGTCAGCGGCCGGGCCTCCTTCGAACTGGTCCAGAAGGCCGTCATGGCGGGCATCCCGATGCTCGGCGCCGTCTCGGCCCCCAGCTCGTTGGCCATCGATCTGGCCGCCGAATCCGGCCTCACCCTGGTCGGCTTCCTGCGCGGGGACACCATGAACATCTACTCCCGCTCGGACCGGCTGACCGTCACCGCCGAGGTCGCCGCCTATTGATCGTGACCGAGGTCCGACTTACGGTTGCAGCACCAGATCCCTGGTTCGGCGATGAACGGAGAGACCGATGCGGATCACGGTAGATGGCAAATCCGGCGGGCTACGCGTGCGGATGCGGTTCGAACAGCAGCGCAATCGCTGGCTCGCGGTGCGAATCATGTTGGGGGTATTGGCATTCCAGGGCGCAGTCGTCGGACTGTGGGCGGTCTTCGCGCCGCACTCCTGGTACACCAGCTTTCCGGGCTTGGGCATGCAGTGGATCTCCGCGGACGGTCCGTACAACCACCATCTGGCCTCCGATGTCGGCTCGTTCTTCCTGGCGCTGACCGCGGTGACACTGGCCGCGCTATTCCTCGGCGGCAGCGCACTCGCCCAAGTCGCGGGCCTCGGCTGGCTGGTCTTCGGCCTCCCGCACCTGATCTATCACGCCTTCCACAAACCCGCAGATATGGGCGGGGCCAGCTTCACCCTCAGCGTCATCGGTGCGGCATTGATCGTCGCCCTCGGCTTGGCCCTGATCCTGGTCACCCCGCGTGGGCCGCAGCTGCGCGATCCCGCCCCGATCACCTTCCAACGCCCACGCCGCCGTACGAACCGCTAGACCGCCGAAACAGTAACGCCCCACAGCCGCGCATGCTGTGGGGCGTTCTCCGTGCGAAGTGAGCGTGTTCAGGACGCGTGCCAACCTCCGACCTCGGTCAAATGGTCGAGAGCCTGCACAACGGCCGGCGCACACAGGTGTCCGTCGTCCGGCCCGAGCCACGCCATCTCGGCGATCTCCGCCGCCGGAGCCGGCGTGCCGTGACCGGGTGCGCGGAAGCAGTGCATCTCGACCAACGTTCCGGGACGCCCGTGGGCGGGGGCAGTGATGGTCACCACGGGCGTGATCCGGTGCGCCTCCAATTCGACGCCGACTTCCTCGCGAACCTCCCGAACGAGCGCTCCCGCCAGGGTTTCTCCGGGTTCGGGCTTGCCGCCCGGCAGATAGAAGGCGTCACGTCCCTCGGTCCGGACCGCGAGTAAGCGGCCGTTCTCGACGCACAGCCACGCCACCGACGTGAGCGTTTGTTCCCCGATCATGGTCCGAGCTGACCCTTTCGAGCGACCTGCAAGCAATCGCTGCCGACCCTTTCGAGCGACCTGCAAGCAATCGCTGCTGACCCTTTCGAGCGACCTGCAAGCAATCGCTACGGCCGACCTGTCAGTCCTTCAGTGCATCGAGCAACGCCGCACGCTGGCGGGCGCCGAGTCCACCGATGCGGCGGTCCTCGGGAATCTCCGCCTGGTCCATCAGCTTGGCCGCCTTGACCGGTCCGACACCGGGCAGCGCCTTGATCACGGCAGCGACCTTGGTCTTCTTGACCAGGTCATCGCTGTCCGCCTTCTTCAACAGGTCGGCGACCGAAACCTTGCCGGCCTTCACCTTGCCGATCAGTTCGGAGCGCGCCTTGCGGACCGCAGCCGCCTTGGCCAACGCCTCAGTGCGCTGTTCCGCGGTCATGGTAGGCAGTGCCATGTCTCCTCCGCTTTCACTCGTCACTCGAACATCTGGTTGACCGGACCGAGTAAACAGCACGATGAGCACCACACAAGCTCGACACACCGGATTCGAATAGCGAGAAATAGCGACAAGTTTTCTGAACCACCCTCGTCCCACCGGGCTGGAGACCCGTGCGGATCAGGCGAAAAGGACAAAAGGAATTCCGCCCTGAACCTGTCACGCCCCAGGCCATCCCTCTCGATGGCGTACCAGGGCGACGGCGGCCTCGGCGACGGCTTCACACACGGCAGCCGAACCCGCCGAGCCATGGAAAAGCTGCGGGGTCGGTAACACATGGAGGGTTTAAGGCGACACCAAAAGCAGACGCACAAGTGCGGGACAGAAGGTTCAACGGCGAACCAGGGAGTCAATGGCGATTCCGAGTCCGGGCGCGATCGGGCGGCACAGTGATGTGACAAGCGGTCGTCACCGTATCCAGAAGCACTAGCGCGCCAACAAGATACCCGAGGGGGCGACGATCGCCCGTTCGGTGCGCAATACAGTTCGACGAGTACTGGCGCGGGGGGCATCTGCGCCAGTACGTCTGCCCCGGCCAACGGGATTCCATAGCACGCGATCACCGGACACTGCTACGCTCCGAATTAGAACACGTTTCAATTCGTGAGAGGTTTCCATGGCAGCCAAGATCCGCGATGTGATCGAGCAGTACGTGAAGTTGGTCGGTTCCGGCCCGACCGAGGCGATCGTCGACCTCTACGCACCCGATGCGGTGGTGGAGGATCCGATCGGCACCGAACCCAAGCGCGGCCACGACGCGATTCGCGAGTTTTACGAGGTACTCGGAAACCTCGATCGGGAAACCGAGCTGCACGCGGACGCGGTTCGAATCGCAGGCAACCACGCCGCCTTTATGTTCACGCTCGTCACCAAGTTCGGCGATCAGCGCTTCACCCTCTCGCCCATCGATGCGATGGACTTCGACGACGAGGGCAAGATCGTTGCCATGCGCGCCTACTGGAGCCAGGACGATATGCGCAACGAAGCGTCCTGAGTCCACCCAGACCGCGGGTGCGGCAGCCGAGTTCGACTGCCGCACCTGCGTTTTCGATTTTCAGGCGCTCGCGCGAGCCAAGTCGAGCGGTTTCGGCCGCGCGACCGCGGCGAGGCTCGGGATGACATCGAAGACCGCGGCATGACCCGCGACCTCGAGTAGCCGATCCACGCAACGCGGGCCCGTGATCAACTGGAGTCGACGGCCGCTGTGGCCGAACCAGGATCGGGCCTCCATCAACGCCCGCAGCCCGGCGACGCCGAAGAACGTCACCTGCGATAGGTCGACAACCACCACCGCGCCCGCCGTCGGCAGTGCCTCTAGCAGGGACTGCCGAAAGGCGTCGGCCGTCAGGTAGTCCATCTCGCCGCCGACGGCACACAAGGTGACCGAATCCACCGGCGGCGATATGACTACGCACAGACGATCGGCGGACCGCTCAGGTCCGGATCGGTCCGCGGCAGCGATACGTTGATCTGAGGAAATTAGAACTGTCGACATGAGGACCTCGGTCCGTCGCATCCGCCGGAGAAACCTTGTCGGCGGGAACTTTTCGCCCCGATCACCTAGGGACCAGGACTGGGCTGGTTACTCAACCGTGACGATGGAGTACCCCGAACGGCAGGCCGGTACACATCGAACTAGTCCGAGCGCGATCGCCGCAGCATCGCGTAGTAGCAGTGCCACTCCTGGTACTCCCGCGTGAAAACATTCACAAGGTCCCACCCGAAATGCTCATCCAGCCACTCGACACAGGTCGTCACCAGCGAGAGTGCCCCCCGGTAATCGGGGTTCACCAGTTCTGAGACCGTTCCGAATCCCCTGGGCGGCGGCGCGGCAACATAAACCACTAGATACTTGCGCTGGTACGTGCGCATATCGACGGTGCCGTTGAGAATCGCGGCAGCATCCAGCAGCGCGCCCGGGCCAGCCGGAAGCAACGGAGGTGGCGGTTGCATTCGTCTGACCCGGTCCGCGAATTGCTTACGCCGACTTCTCCCGGCGCTCGGCGCGCTGTGCCTTGCGCGGCACGATGGTCGGCAGCACATTGTCGTTGACGGTGTCGGCGTTCACGACCACCTTGGCGACGTCGTCGCGGCTGGGGATGTCGAACATCGCCAGCTGCAGGACCTCCTCCATGATGGCGCGCAGACCGCGGGCGCCGGTGCCGCGCAGGATCGCCTGATCGGCGATCGCCTCCAGCGCGTCATCGGTGAACTCCAGGTCAACGCCGTCCATCTCGAACAGCCGCACGTACTGCTTCACCAGTGCGTTCTTCGGCTCGGAGAGGATCTTGACCAACGATTCCTTGTCCAGGTTCGTCACCGAGGCGACGACCGGGAGGCGGCCGATGAATTCCGGGATCAGACCGAATTTGATCAGATCTTCCGGCATCACCTCGGCGAAGTGGTCATCGGTATCGATCTCGGCCTTGGACCGCACCTCGGCGCCGAAGCCGATGCCGCGGTGTCCGGTGCGATCGGAGATGATCTTCTCCAGCCCCGCGAACGCACCCGCAACGATGAAAAGCACGTTGGTGGTGTCGATCTGGATGAATTCCTGGTGCGGATGCTTACGCCCGCCCTGCGGCGGCACACTCGCCTGCGTACCCTCCAGGATCTTCAGCAGCGCCTGCTGCACACCCTCACCGGAGACATCGCGGGTGATCGACGGGTTCTCGCTCTTGCGGGCGATCTTGTCGACCTCATCGATGTAGATGATCCCGGTCTCGGCTCGCTTGACGTCGTAGTCCGCAGCCTGAATCAGCTTCAGCAGGATGTTCTCCACATCCTCACCGACGTATCCGGCCTCGGTCAGCGCCGTCGCGTCGGCGATGGCGAACGGCACGTTGAGCATCTTTGCCAGCGTCTGCGCCAGGTAGGTCTTACCGCAGCCGGTGGGACCGAGCATGAGGATATTGGACTTGGCCAGTTCGACGGTCTCGCCGCGGCTGTCGCGACCCTTATCGCCCGCCTGGATGCGCTTGTAGTGGTTGTAGACGGCCACCGCGAGGGTGCGCTTGGCGGTATCCTGCCCGATCACGTAGTTCTCCAGGAAGTCCCGGATCTCGGCGGGCTTGGGCAGCTCATCGAGTTTGACCTCGCTGGACTCGGCCAGCTCTTCCTCGATGATCTCGTTGCATAGATCGATGCACTCGTCGCAGATGTACACCCCTGGTCCCGCAATGAGCTTCTTGACCTGCTTCTGGCTCTTTCCGCAGAACGAGCACTTCAGCAGATCGCCGCCATCTCCGATGCGCGCCATCTCGTGGGTCCCTACTTCCTTGTCCGCGTGCAACCGTCTATCCAGGTTGCCAGCAATCCGCCACCCTCGGGTGTAATCACGAACACCTCGAGCGATTCCGACGGTTCGAGCACTGCCGTCAACCGGGAGCAAAGGTCCCTAGGTCGACCGTACCCGGTGTGCGCGACGGAGGTCGACAACTCGAGCATGTTTCTCACGGGGGTCGTCCGAGTTCTTACCACTATGGAACACGTTCACCCCGATCGACGGCCATCCGACACTCCTGGCCGCCCGCCTCGGAAACCCTTCCGCCCGACACCCTTCCGGCCGGTCGGCTTCCCTGAAGCAGTCCGGCCGGGGCACATGCCGAGCGGCATGTGGCCCGGCCGGAATTTCCTGACATAGAGCAACTTACGAGCGATCGGCGCGCCACGTCCGGCGCGTCCGCCCTACTTCTGGGCGCTGAGCTTGCGGTAATCGAAGACCGTGTCGATGATCCCGTATTCCTTGGCGGCCTCGGCCGTCAGGATCTTGTCGCGGTCGGTGTCCTTGCGGATGGTGTCCGCATCCTTACCGGTGTGGCGCGCCAGCGTGGTCTCCATCAGGCGACGCATGCGCTCGATCTCGGCGGCCTGGATCTCCAGGTCCGAAACCTGCCCCTGGATGCCACCCTCCAGCGACG
Source organism: Nocardia vinacea (assembly GCF_035920345.1). NCBI lineage: Bacteria > Bacillati > Actinomycetota > Actinomycetes > Mycobacteriales > Nocardiaceae > Nocardia > Nocardia vinacea. The sequence goes on along the minus strand of NZ_CP109149.1, from coordinate 9,020,208 downwards.
GCTGGTGGATCAGCACGCGGGCGTTGGGCAGGCAGGCGCGCTTGCCGGGGGTACCGGCGGCGAGCAGCACGGCCGCGGCGGAAGCGGCCTGACCCAGGCAGACGGTGGCCACATCGGCACGCACGTACTGCATGGTGTCGTAGATCGCCATCAGCGAGGTGAACGAACCACCGGGCGAGTTGATGTACATGGTGATGTCACGATCGGGATCCAGCGACTCCAGCACCAGCAGCTGCGCCATGATGTCGTTGGCCGAGGCGTCGTCGACCTGCACGCCGAGGAAGATGATGCGCTCCTCGAACAGCTTGTTGTACGGGTTGGACTCCTTGACACCGAAGCTCGAGTGCTCGATGAACGAGGGCAGGATGTAGCGCGACTGCGGGCTAGCCGGGGCGGTTCCGCCGAGGCCGGCGCGCGGGTCGAACAGATTGGCCATCTTCGTCTCCAAAGTCGTTGAGGGGGAACGCGGGTCAGCGCCCGTAACTAATCGCCCGCGCCGTTCGCCTGCGCCGCGTGGGTGATCACACGGTCGATGAAGCCGTACTCGAGGGCCTGCGTCGCGGTGAACCAGCGGTCACGGTCGGCGTCGACGGTGACCTGCTCGATCGACTTGCCGGTGTGCAGCGCCTGCAGCTCGTTGAGCTCGCGCTTGGTGTGCGCGAACTGCTCGGCCATGATCGCGATATCGGCCGCGGAACCTCCGATGCCGGCCGAGGGCTGGTGCATCATGATCCGCGCGTGCGGCAGCGCGCTGCGCTTGCCCTTGGTGCCCGCGGTGAGCAGGAACTGGCCCATCGACGCGGCCAGACCCATCCCGAAGGTGGCGATATCGCACTCGGCGAACTGCATGGTGTCGTAGATGGCCATACCCGCGGTCACCGAACCACCGGGCGAGTTGATGTAGAGCGAGATGTCGCGGGTGGGGTCCTCCGCCGAGAGCAACAGGATCTGCGCGCACAGTTTGTTGGCGATGTCGTCGTCGACCTGAGTGCCGAGGAAGATGATGCGCTCACGCAGCAGGCGCTCGTACACCGAATCACTGAGGTTCAGACCAGCAGTCGCGGATGTCATGACGACCCCTGCCTTGTTCATTGTCACGGATACCTGCCTTCTCTTACCGGCTCGTTGCTGATACCGAACAGCCATCTCTGGTTCGCTTGTCACAAACATTAACGAAGCCGGGCGGCACCGAACTCCCGGTACCGCCCGTCTTCGCTCACAGCGCAATCTCGCTGACGCTCGATCGCACTGTGCGCGAGAGCGCACTGTGCTTTTGGTTCACTCGCTACGCTCGCTCACAGCGCAATCACCAAACCACATGTGTCCAGATCACGCTGCTCCTCCATGGAATTATTCGGCGCTCGCGGCGGCGGTCTCGTCGGTGCCGTCCGGCTCGGAACCCTCAGGGGCACCGAACATTTCGGCGGTGTCCACGCTGTTGCCGTCGGAGTCGGTGACCTTCACCTTGCCGACCACACCGGCCAGCGCCTTACCGCGACGCACGTCCGCGAAGACCGCGCCGAGCTGGCCCGCCTGCTGCACCTGCTGGATGAACTGCTCGGGCGAGAGGCCGTAGCGCTGCGCCTGGAACAGGATCCGCTCGGTGAGCTCCTCCTGGCCGACCTGGGTGTTGTCCGCCTCGGCGATGGCATCCAGCAGCAGCTGGGTCTTCACCGACTTCTCGGCGGACTCCTTGGTGTCCTTGTCGAATTCCTCGCGGCTGGAGCCCTGGGCCTCGAGCGCCTCGGCGAGCTTGGCCTCGTCGTGGTCGAAGCCGTGCACCGCATCGTGCACCACGGCGTCGATCTCGGCCTGCACGACCGCCTCCGGCAGCGGCACCTCGACCTGCTCGAGCAGGGTCTCGAGCACCTTGTCGCGGATCTGACCGGCCTGCTCGACCTTCTTGACGCGCTCGACCCGGTTGCGCAGGTCTTCCTTCAGCTCGTCGAGGGTGTCGAATTCGCTGGCCAGCTGGGCGAAGTCGTCATCGGCCTCGGGCAGCTCGCGCTCCTTGACCGAGCGCACGGTGGCGGTGATGACCGCTTCCTTGCCCGCGTGCTCACCGGCGACCAGGGTCGAGGTGAACTCCTTGGACTCGTCGACCGAAAGGCCGATGAGCGCCTCGTCCAGGCCCTCGATCAGCTGGCCGGAGCCGACCTCGTGGGACAGGCCGGTGGTGGCCGCCTCCGGCACGTCCTCGCCGTCGACGGTGGCCGAGAGATCGATGGAGACGAAGTCGCCGTCCTGGACCGGACGCTCGACACCGGTCAGGGTGCCGAAGCGCTGGCGCAGGGACTGCAGCTGCTCCTCGATGTCCTCGTCACCGATGCTGAACGAGTCGACGGTCACCTCGATGCCGTCGTAGGCGGGCAGGGCGATCTCCGGGCGCACGTCGACCTCGGCCGTGAACGCCAGCTCCTGGCCGTCCTCGATCTTGGTGATCTCGATCTCGGGCTGGCCGATGACCTTGACCTCGGAGGTGGTGACGGCCTCGCTGTAGCGGCCGGGCAGCACGTCGTTGACGACCTGCTCGAGGATCGCGCCGCGGCCCAGGCGGGCCTCGATCAGCTTGGCCGGGGCCTTGCCCGGACGGAAGCCGGGGATGCGGACCTGGTTGGCCAGCGCCTTGTAGGCCTTGTCGAAGTCCGGCTTCAGCTCCTCGAAAGGCACCTCGACGTTGATCCGGACCCGGGTCGGGCTCAGCTGCTCGACGGTGCTCTTCACGGACATGCTCCTTGTTCGTTGGTTCTGGTCGACTTGCTTGTGGCCGACTTGCTGGGGTAATCACGAGCGAAATCGCCGCACGGCTCAACGTGCGTATCTCGACCAGGTTAGTTGACCCGTCGCGGCGGGCTGCAGGCAGCACCACCGCCGCGGACTACGCGTTGCGATTACTTGCCGACGGCGACCGCGTCGGTGACGAAGACCAGCGTTTCGTTGGGCTTGATGCCGTTGCCACCCGCGCCGTACCCGAGGTTCGGCGGGATGATCAGCAGCCGCCGCGCACCCGCCTGCACGCCGACCAGACCCTGCTCCCAACCCGGAATGACCTGTCCGGCACCGAGCGTCAGCTGGAAGGGCTTGCCTCGGTCGAACGAGCTGTCCAGCTTCTTCTTATCCGACCAGGTGATCAGCGTGTAGTTCATGGTGAGCGGCTGACCGGCGACCGCACCGGGACCGCTGCCCGGAACGAGATCCTTGACGAGGAGCTGGGTCGGCGGGGTGCAGGTGTCCGGGATGGTGATCTTCGGCGTCGCGCCGAAGCCGCCGACCACCACGATGTCGTCGGCGGTGCATTCGGCGCCGGTGTTCTGCGCGGGCAGCTGACCGAAGGTGGGCTGCGCCGATGCCGCGGCGGCCGATGACGTGGTGGCGGACGTGGTGGCGGACGAGCCCTTGTCATCGTCCGAGCCACAGGCGGCCAGCGCGAATGTCGCGGCGGCGATGGTGCCGATACCGATGATCCTGCGCAGTGTTTGCATGCGGCGGACCGTAATACACCGCGCCGCGGTCGTCCCAGCCACCCTGCGGCTGGGCCCCGGAGACCGTCGTGCGGTCGAGCGAGGACCGATGACCTCAGCGCGGTGACATTCGGCACCAGACGGACCGACGGTGGCCGCGAGATCGTGAAGACCGATTTACCGGCGCGAGCGGTGGGTAGGCTGACGATGAATTCTCCAACCGGCGTTGTCGATTGCTATCGACAACCGTGCAGACCCGACAGCGGTCCCGCCAGGTGCCGCTTCCGATGCCCGAGTGTGAGGAGAGTCGGCGTATGACGCAGATGGCCAGTCTGGGTGGCGATACCTCGGCCGACAACGTCGAGAGCGGTGGCGGTGCGACCATCGCGCCGCGCGCGTATCGGCTCGCGGAGGCCCCCGGCCCGCTCGAGCGCGCGGAACTGGAAGCAATCGACGCGTGGTGGCGCGCCGCGAACTATCTCGCGGTCGGCCAGATCTATCTCATGAGCAATCCGCTGCTGCGTGAACCGCTGGAGCCCGAGCACATCAAACCGCGGCTGCTCGGACATTTCGGGACCGTACCCGGCCTGAATCTGGTATGGGCGCATGCCAATCGGGCGATCCGGCAGCGCGACTTGAATGCGGTCTTCGTCGCCGGACCCGGGCACGGCGGACCGGGCCCGAACGCCTGCGCCTGGCTCGAGGGCACGTATTCCGAGCTCTACAGCCATATTCCGCGGGACGCCGACGGGATGGGTGCGCTGTTCGCGCAATTCTCCTTTCCCGGTGGTGTGCCGAGTCATTGTGCGCCGGAGACGCCTGGTTCCTTCCATGAGGGCGGTGAGCTGGGCTATTCGCTGCTGCACGCGTTCGGGGCGGCGCTGGATAATCCGGATCTGACGGTGTTCTGCGTGGTCGGCGACGGTGAGGCGGAGACCGGGCCGCTGGCCACCAGCTGGCATGCCAATAAATTCCTCAGCCCGGTGCGCGACGGTGCGGTGCTGCCGATTCTCGCGTTGAATCAGTACAAGATCGCCAATCCGACCATCCTGGCGCGCATTCCGGAATCCGAATTGCTGACGCTGATGCGCGGATACGGCTATGAGCCGATCGTCGTCGCGGGCAGCGATCCCGCGAACGTGCACCAGGAAATGGCCATTGCGGTCGACACCGCCCTGGATCGCATCGCGGAGATTCAGTCGACCGCACGCGCGGGGACCGATGGGGTGCGCCCGAGTTGGCCGATGATCGTGCTGCGCACGCCGAAGGGATGGACCTGCCCGCCGGTAGTGGACGGTGATCCTGTTGAAGGCACCTTCCGAGCGCATCAGGTGCCATTGCCGGCCGCGCGTACCGACGGCGAGCATCGGGCGGTGCTCGAACAGTGGTTGCGGTCCTATCGGCCGGAGGAGCTCTTCGACGAGTCGGGCAGGCCGTCAGCGGCACTGCTCGACCTGGTGCCCGACGGCGATCGGCGGATGAGCGCGAATCCAATTGCCAACGGGGGCATGCTCGTTCGGGATCTGCGGCTGCCCGATTGGCGGTCCTACGGCGTCGAGGTGCGTGAGCCGGGCGCGACACAGCACGAGGCGACCCGGGTGCTCGGCGCTTGGCTGCGCGATGTCACCGCGCGCAATGCGGACAACTTCCTGACCTTCGCCCCCGACGAGTTGGCGAGCAATCGACTGCAGGACATTCTGCAGGTCACCGGTCGTGACTGGCAGGCCGAAATCGGCGAATTCGATGTGGATCTCGACCGCACCGGACGGGTGATCGAGGTGCTGTCCGAGCATATGTGCCAGGGGCTGCTCGAAGGTTATCTGCTGACCGGCAGGCACGGGGTGTTCACCTGCTACGAGGCATTCATCCACATCATCGACGCGATGTTCAATCAGCACGCCAAATGGCTGGATGCGAGCGCGGCGGTGCCGTGGCGGCGACCCATTGCGAGCCTGAATTATCTTCTGTCATCACATGTTTGGCGACAGGACCACAATGGCTTCACCCATCAGGATCCCGGATTCCTCGATGTGGTGCTGAACAAGAAGCCATCGATCGTGCGGGTGTATCTGCCACCGGACGCTAATACACTGCTGTCGACCTACGATCACTGTCTGCGTTCACGGCATTACGTCAATGTGGTGGTCGCCGGGAAACAGCCGCAGGCGGACTGGCTTTCGGTTTCCGATGCCGCGGTGCACTGCGCGCGCGGTGCCGGAATCTGGGGCTGGGCCGGGCAGAACGACGATCCGGGTACCGCGCCGGACGTTGTACTCGCGTGCGCAGGGGACGTACCGACGCTGGAAACGCTTGCGGCAGCGGCGATTCTGCGTGCGCGCCTGCCGGAACTGCGTCTGCGGGTGGTGAATGTGGTCGATCTGATGCGGCTGCAACCATCGGACGAACATCCACATGGCCTGTCCGATAGCGAGTTCGACACGCTGTTCACCCGGGACCGTCCGGTGATCTTCGCATTCCACGGGTACCCGTGGCTGATCCACCGACTCACCTACCAGCGCACCAACCACAGCGAGCTGCACGTGCGCGGATACAAGGAAAAGGGCACCACGACAACACCTTTCGATATGGTGATGCTCAACGATCTGGATCGATACCACCTGGTTATGGATGTGATCGACCGGGTTCCGACCTTGCGGGAGAAGGCGGCGGGACTGCGACAGGAGATGGTCGACGCCCGGTGGAACGCCCGCGCCTGGACTCGCGAACACGGCGAGGACCTTCCGGCGGTCGCCAACTGGACCTGGCCGAACCTCAGTCTCTGACAAGCCCCCACGAAACTTCCTTGCGTGCGGTGTGCGGCTCGGCGACGATCGCAAGATGCTGTTGACGATCACCTGCACACCGCCGGAGGGCGCGGCCTGGCCCGCGACCGATCTGGGCTTCTTGCTGCACAAGAACCCCGACCGGGTGCAGGCGTTCGAGCAGTCCTACGGCACCGCGCATGTGGTGTACCCGGAGGCGGCCGCGGCGCGGTGTACGGCGGCGCTGCTATTGGAGGTGGATCCGATCCGGTTGGTGCGCGGGCGATCGCGCAGCACACCGGATTTCAGTCTCGGGCAGTATGTCAACGATCGGCCGTATGCGGCGTCATCGCTGCTGTCGGTGGCACTCGGCGCGGTATTCCGCACGGCACTGCACGGACGCTGCGATCAGCGGCCCGAGTTGGCGCAGACGGCGCTGCCTTTGCGGATCGCGTTGCCTGCCGTGCCGTGCAAGGGCGGTCCGGAGGCGGCCGAGCGGGTCTTCGCGCCGCTGGGCTGGACCGTGATCGCCGAACCACTACCCCTCGATCCGGCCTTTCCGGAGTGGGGCGATTCGCATTATGTGCGACTGGAACTCGCCGGAACCATCCGCCTTGCCGACGCGCTCGCGCACCTGTACGTCCTGCTGCCGGTGCTCGACGGTGCCAAGCACTACTGGTTGGCCGCCGACGAGGTCGACAAGCTCATCCGCGCGGGGGCCGGGTGGCTGGCCGAGCATCCGGAACGAGGCTGGATCACGCGGCGATATCTCGCGCGACGTCAGTCGCTGGTGCGGACCGCGCTGGCCCGACTGGCCGAGGTGGACGATGTGGAGGCCGAGGAGCTCGATGCGGTCGAGGAAGGGGGCGACGAGGCGTTGGAAGCGGCTGGCGACGTGGCCTTGTCCGACCCTGCGAACAATGACGCCGCCTCGCCCGAACAGCCCGGCGAATATGCTGAAACCGATACCGCGCCTGGAGTTTTCGCGGTAGCGGCCGATCAGTCGAGCAGCGGACCCGAGGTCGTGATCGATAATGCCGGGCCCGGGGTACCGGCCGCGGCCGCGTCGACCGAGGTCCCGGTTGCACAGGCCGCGACCGCAGAGGCCACAGCTGCGCAGGCAGCGGAGGTGGAGGTAACGGCGACCGACGGTGATGAGCGCGCGCCGTCGTTGGCGGTTATGCGACGGGCTGCGGTCTTGGCCGCGCTGCGGGGGGGTCGGGGCACATCGGGTGCTCGACCTCGGCTGCGGGGAGGGGGCGTTGTTGCGGGAATTGCTGGCGGACAAGGTTTTTACCGAGGTAGTCGGTATCGACGTATCGATGCGAGCGTTGAACATCACCAAGCGGCGGTTGCGACTCGATCGGATGCCGGAACGGGTGGCGCGGCGATTGACGTTGCTGCAGGGAGCCTTGACGTACACCGATGCACGGTTGCGCGGATACGACGCCGCCGTGCTGATGGAGGTCGTCGAACATATCGACGAGCCGCGGTTGGGAGCGCTCGAATATTCCGTATTCGGCTCGGCCGCACCGGATTCCGTGGTAGTGACGACGCCGAACGCCGAGCACAACGTGGTGTACGAGACACTTCCGGCGGGCAAGTTCCGGCATTCCGATCACCGCTTCGAATGGACCCGCGCGGAATTCGCGGATTGGGCCTCTCGCGTAGCCGAACAGTATGGCTACGCGGTGCGCTTCGTGCCCGTCGGTGTCGAACATCCCGAATTCGGCCCACCAACGCAACTAGCCATGTTCACCAAGGCCACAACCGACAGCAGTACGAGAGGAGCGTCGTGATGACCGAGCTATCCGTCCCGGAGCTCTCCCTCGTCGTGCTGATCGGCAGTACCGGTTCCGGCAAATCGACGTTCGCGCGCAAGCACTTTCCGCAGACCGCGATCGTTTCCTCGGATGCCTGTCGCGGCATTGTCAGCGATGACGAGAACGATCAGTCGTCGACGCCGGACGCTTTCGCACTGCTGCACCACATCGCCGGTATCCGGCTGCGGCGCGGCCTGCGCACCATCATCGACGCCACCAATGTGCAGCCCAAGGCGCGTCAGGAGCTGATCGCGGTGGCGCGGGCACACGACGTGCTGCCGGTGGCAATCGTGCTCGACGTGTCCGATGACGTGTGCTTCGAACGCAATAAGCAACGCCCCGACCGGGCGCACCTGGCCAGGCACGTGGTGTCCCGGCAGCAGCGTGAACTGCGCCGGGGCCTGCGCGGTCTGGAACGCGAGGGCTTCCGGAAGGTGTACATCCTGCGCGGTGTCGAGGAGATCGAGTCGGCGACCATTGTCGACGAAAGGGCCTGGAACGATAAGCGTGAACTCACCGGACCTTTCGATGTGATCGGCGATGTGCACGGCTGCCGCACCGAATTGGAGACGCTGCTCGGCGAACTCGGCTACGACCTCGCCCGTGACGATGCGGGCCGGGCTGTCGGCGCGAGTCACCCCGCCGGGCGCACCGCGGTATTCGTCGGCGATCTGGTCGATCGCGGACCGGATACCCCGGGTGTGCTCCGACTCGTCATGGGGATGACGCGCGCGGGAACGGCATTGTGCGTCACCGGAAATCACGAGAACAAGCTGGTGCGCGCACTCGACGGCCAGAAGGTGCGTATCGCGCACGGCCTTGCGGAATCGCTGGCCCAGTTGGAGACCGAGGACGAGGATTTCCGCAAGTCGGCGCTGGACTTCTGCCGCGGCCTGATCAGCCACTACTTGCTCGACGGCGGCCGTCTCGTAGTCGCGCACGCCGGGCTCAAGGAGGAGTACCACGGGCGTGCGTCGGGCCGGGTGCGCGCATTCGCGATGTACGGCGAATCGACCGGGGAGACAGACGAATACGGTCTGCCGGTGCGTTATCCGTGGGCCGAGGATTACCGCGGGCGCGCCACCGTACTGTACGGCCACACGCCGGTGACCGATCTGCGCTGGGTGAACAACACACTCTGCCTGGACACCGGCGTCGTCTTCGGCGGCAAGCTCTCAGCCCTGCGCTATCCGGAGCGCGTACCGCTTTCAGTTCCGGCCGAACGGGTTTGGTACGAGCCGGTGCGTCCGCTGCAGGCCACCACCATGGCGACGCCCAGCGGTGTAACGCACCGCGATCCCGGTGTGCTCGATCTGGACGATGTGATGGGCCGCCGTGTAGTGGAGACCCGTCAGCACGGCCGCGTCGGCGTGCAGGAGGAAAACGCCGGGGCCGCATTGGAAGTGATGAGCCGCTTCGCCATCGATCCGCGCTGGCTGGTGTACCTGCCGCCGACCATGGCGCCGTGTGCGACCACCCATCTGGACGGCTACCTCGAACATCCCGCCGAGGCCTTCGACTACTACCGGTCCGAGGGTGTGCGACGCGTGGTGTGCGAGGAGAAGCACATGGGGTCGCGCGCAATCGTGCTCGTGACGCGATCGGCGCAGGTCGCGGCCGATCGGTTCGGCGCCGACGACGGCAGTACCGGTGCGCTCTACACCCGCACCGGGCGTCCGTTCTTCGACGACACCGCGCAGACCGAGGAGATACTCGCCCGGGTGCGTACCGCTGCCGAAACAGCGGGCCTGTTCGAGGAATTGAACACCGAATGGCTGCTGCTCGATGCCGAGCTGATGCCGTGGTCGGCCAAAGCCGTTGGCCTGCTGCGCAATCAGTATGCCGCCGTCGGTGCGGCCGCCCGTGCCGCACTCGGCATCGCGACCGATCTGCTTGCCGAGGTCGCGGCCCGCGGCTTGGATGTAGCCGATCTCGCGAACCGCACCGCCGCGCGCAAGACCGACGCGGCAGCCTTCACCACCGCCTACGGCCGTTACTGCTGGCCGGTCGACGGCTTGGCTGGTCTGCGCATCGCACCGTTCCAGATCCTGGCCGGTGCGGGCATCAATTACGCAGTGCGCGACCATGATTGGCATCTGTCGACGGTCGACCGGCTGGTCGCCGCCGATGCCGACCTGTTCACCCCGACCGGCCGAACAATCGTCGATTTGACCGATCCGGACAGCGAAGCCGCCGCCACCAGCTGGTGGACCGAGCTGACCACGGCGGGCGGCGAGGGCATGGTGGTGAAGCCGTACTACGCGATGGTCCGCAACGAAGGCGACCATCTGGTACAGCCGGGCGTGAAATGCCGCGGCCCCGAATACCTCCGGATCATTTATGGCCCGGAGTACCTGCGCGACAACAACCTACACAGGTTGCGCACGCGCGGTCTGGGCCGCAAGCGCTCGATGGCGCTGCGCGAGTACGCACTGGGCCTGGAAGCGCTGGACCGTTTCGTCGCAGGCGAACCGCTGTGGCGCGTGCACGAAGCGGTGTTCGCGGTCCTCGCCCTCGAATCGGAGCCGGTCGACCCACGCCTGTGAAGGATCACCCCCGCGGCCGGTACCTGGTCATGGCTCGACCACCCGGCCGTGGGCAGATCCCTCGATCAGCTCTACATAGGTCCGGACAACATCGGCCACCGGAGTGCCCGCAGAACCGTCACGCCCGAGCGCGGTGAGAGTCTCCGAGATCCAGCCCGGACTCACCGAATTCAAGCGGATTCCGCGCGGCAGCTCGAGCGCCGCCGCGGGCACGAAGCCGCCGAGCCCCGCATTGACCGCGGCCGCGAAGGACAGGCCCGGCTCGGAGAAGGTCGAGATGCCATTGGTGAGCGTGATGGATCCGGCGTCATTGAGGTGCCGGATAGCCTGGCGGACCAGGTGAATTTGGCCTAGGAATTTGCCTTCCAGACCGAGGAAGTACTCGTTGTCGGTCGAGTCGGCGAGTTCTGCGAGTTGACCGCTGGCGGCTACGGCGACGACCGCGTCGATATTGTCCACCGCATCGAACAACGCGGCGATCGACCCGGGATCGGCCAGGTCGACCTGGACCGGTCCGCGCCGCGAAGCGCGAACAACCTGATGATCCGGGTTCGCCTCGAGTGCGTCGACGAGGGCCGAGCCGATGGTTCCGGTAGCACCGATCACAACAATCTTCACGGGTCAGCCCAACCTCGTCGGGCCGCGCGCTATTCCGCCCACCGGTACGTGCCATTGCGTCTATCGCGTAACGCTGGTTACAGTAAGTTAGCAGACTGCTTGCAACTGTTAGCAGCAGCCTGTGCGGCGTTATCTGACAGACAAAGGAGTCTGACCATGCCAGCTGCGAGCACCGATGGCGCGGGCATGCCCGGCCACATGCTGGTCGACGATCGATTCACCGCCGTCGCGGCCAAGTTCTTTTCGATGTTCCGGCGTAAGAGCCAGGGCGGTGGCGCGCTGGCGGTGTACCTCGACGGAGAGCCGGTGCTCGATATCTGGGCAGGGTGGGTAGATAGTGACCGGCGGTGGCGAGCCGATTCCATGGCACTGTCCTATTCGACCGGTAAGGGCGTCACGGCGACGGTCGCGCATCGACTGATCGAGCGCGGCGTACTCGAGTTGGACGCGCCGGTGGCGGACTACTGGCCGGAATTCGCCGCGCAGGGCAAGGGCGGCATCACGATTCGCGAGGTACTGAATCACCGCGCCGGATTGCAGCGCACCCGCGATCTGGTCGCCGATTCGGACGATCTGCTCGACCACGATGCCGTGGCGGCGGCGATGGCCGCATCCGCGCCGGATCCATTGCGGCTGCGGGCTTCCGGATATCACGGCCTGACCTTCGGCACTCTGGTCGCGGAGATCGCACAGCGCGCCACCGGCCGCGACTTCACCGACCTCGTTCGCAGTGAACTCCGAGAGCCACTGGGCGACAACGATTTCTGGTTCGGCGTACCCGAAAACCAGCGGCAGCGGCTGGCTCGGCTCGCGCCTCGCCTCGGCATAGCCAAGGTCCCGTTCGACGCGCTCATCGCACCGTTCGCCTCGGTGAAGGTGATGAACTCCGCCCGCAGCGCGGTCTACGACGGTTGGGCCGATATGACCCTCGGCATGCGCCCCTACGATGCGATGATGCCCGGATGGAACGGCGTTTTCACTGCCCGTGCCATCGCCAAGATGTACGGCGCAATCGGCAACGACGGCTTGGTCGGCCACCGCCGCCTGCTCCGTCCCGAAACCACGCGGCGGATCGCGGAGATGCCGCCGAACAGCCGCTACGACTACGTCCTCGGCGCCCCACCGCATTTCGCACTCGGCTACCACCGCGCCATCGTCGGCACCCGCCTCACCCGCCAGGCCCTCGGTCACTTCGGCATCGGCGGTTCCGGCGGTATCGCCAATCCCGGACTCGGTCTCGGCATCGGCTTCGTCACCAACCATCTCGGCAACCACGCCATGTCCCTCGGCGACGCCCGCCTTCCCTTCCTCGCCGCCCTCACCGAACGCGCCGCCCGCACGGCCATCGGCGGTCAGTCCGCCGACACACTGGAAAGCACCCGCGCTGCCAGCTGATATTGCACCGTCGGGCGAGGGGATCAGCCCGCGGACTCAGCGCTCTGGCGGCTCCAACCCCAGCGAACGGATGAGGTGGCGGATTTCGTTGCGGTACAGCTTTTCCGGATCTGTGGTCTGGGAGCGCAGGTGGCCGAGGATTTCCAGGGAGACCAGGCCGTGCAGGTGACCCCAGATGCGCAGGGCGATCGCGACCGCGGCGGGCGGTAGGCCGGGGAACTCCGCCTTGACCTCCTCGACGAGTTTCGGCTCGAAGTCCGACCACTCGAACCCGTTGTCTGCGTAGAGGTTTTCGGCATGCGGCCACGCGCCTGCGGCCAAACCGGTCAGACCGGCGCACACTCGGTGCTCCGCGTCCGGGGCCGCGCCGCCTTCGGGAGGCTGGTAGTTGGGCACCGGATCGCCGTAGATGAGGCGGAACCCGGCCGGATTCGCCACCGCCCAATCACGAAATGCGCAGGACCACGCGAGGATTCGACCGGAGGCATCTGTTGCGGGACGGGCATCGCGGGCAGCCTCGACCGCATCGGCGAGTTCGGAATACACATCGTTGATCAGCGCGGTGACCAGATCGTCTCGGGTCGGGAAGTAGCTGTAGACGGCGTTCGCGGTCATGCCCATTTCGCGCGCGATCGCGCGCAGCGTGATGGCGCCCGGTCCGCCCTCGGCCATCAACCGGAGCGCGACCTGCTTGATCTCCGCTGTCGTCTCGGAGCGTCGTAACTCCCGCCGGCTCGGCGTCGCAGTGCCCACGGCGGCAACTCTACAGCGGTGTGAGAAAACCTGACATTGCTCAAATACTTCACAGCGTATAGTTTCTACACGCCGTATCAACCAGTTCGAGGAGAACCATGTTCATCGGAATCGTCGGCGCGACCGGCAATATCGGCCAGCGGGTACTCACCGAGGCCGTCACCCGCGGCCACCACGTCACGGCGTTCACCAGGGACGCCGGCCAGATCACCACCAGCCAGCCGAACGTCACCTGGCGCAGCCTCGATATCTTCGACAGCGCGGCCATTGCCGCGGCCCTCCCCGGCATGGACGTCCTGATCAGCTGTTACCAACCGGGAAATGCGGCAGCGGATTTCAATGACACCGTCGCGCGCTCCATCGCCGATCCGACGGTCTACGCGAGTGCCGCTCGCTCTATGCTCGATGCACTCCACACGCACCCGCGCACGCGGCTGATCGTCGTCGGCGGCGCGGGAAGTCTGGAGTACGAGCCCGGCCGAGTCACCGCCGATGACGACCAACGCCTCGCCGATACCCTCGAAGAACTCGGCCTCCCCCGCGAGTACGCCGCCGCGGTACGCGGTCACCGCGCCGCCCTCGATATCCTGCGCACCTCGAATCGGCTCTGGACCTACCTCAGCCCAGCTGAACTGATCGCCCCCGGCGAACGCACCGGCCGCTACCGCGTCGGCGGCGACCAGCCGGTCCGCGATACCGACGGCCACAGCCGCATCTCCATCGAGGACGCCGCGGTCGCGCTACTCGACGAGGCCGAACTGCCGCAATTCATCCAGCGCCGCTTCACAATCGGATATTGACCGGATGCTCCCGCACCGATGTCCGGTGCGGGAGTTCAGCTTTCGCGTTTCAGCTTGCGCCAGCCGCCCGCGCGATTGTTGGCGATGATCTGCTCGAATATTGTGAGAAGGCCTTGCGGGAACGCCGCACACCTGCCAACATCGGTGACCATGACTAGCGGAAAGGCCGACGTCGCCACCATCGGGTGAGCGCCGTGGCAAATTCACCAGCGGCTCGTCGCCGCACTTCCTTTCTCGGTCCCAAAATCCCTGTCCCGGAACGCGTTGCGTCGGCATGTCTGCTGCGCGACGAGTGGCTGGAGCACGGATTGCGCGCCGAACCCTCCGATCGACCCACCGCGCAGGCGGCCGTCACTGAGCTGTATCGGCTCATCGGCGAACCGGAACCGGAATTCGTGTGGGTCCACTCACCGGTCGCGGCAGTCGAGGTAGCCGCGGCGAGCGGGCTCGATCCCGGGGCATGGCAGCCTCGGCAAAACGAGAAACTACCGCCGACGGGGCGGATTGCGACCCTGCTGTCGGCATCCCGGCATCGCATGGACGGGCGGCTGCGCAACGGGCGGCAGCGACCGTGGCTGAATCCGGCACAGCGGGAAGCTATCTGGACTTTGCCGCCGGACGAGGCCGCGCAGGCAGGTGTGCCGGTCGAGCTGATTCTCACACTGGCCGTACAGGATTCGTTGCGCACCTCACTATCCGACGGGGTGGCGGCCGCGATTCGCACACTGATACCCGACAATGCGCGCGAGGTGCTCGGTCTCGCCTGGTACGGCCAGCAGGATGCCTATCGGGTCGGTTACTACGATGCGATCCGGCAGGCCGAGTTGACTGTCTTTCGTGGTGATGACCTGGCATTACTCGATATTCAGGTGGCGTTGGCCCGGTCCACCGGCTGGTGGTGGTCATTGGGTCCGGTGTGTGTCATGGCCGAGCGACCGACCGCCATTCACTCCGAGCCGACACCAAACGCCGACCACAACGAACGCAGACTGCACCATCGGGACCTGCCCGCGATCAGCTTCGCCGATGGCAACCACGTCTACGTCCAGCACGGCGCCGTCGTCCCGGACTGGGTGGTGCTCGATCCGACACCCGAACGCATTCGCGACGAACGCAATATCGAGGTGCGCCGCTGCGCGATCGAGCGGATCGGCTGGGATGTGTACGTAGCACGTGCGCAACTGGAACTCATTGCGGAACAAGATGATCCGGGCAATCCAGGATCAAAACTGCGGCTCTACGATGCTCCCTCCGAATGGGGCAGACGGCTGCGCGTGCTGCTCGCGGTGAACGGCTCACTCGAACGTGACGGACACCGCCGCCGCTACGGACTCAATGTGCCGGAGTGGATCGATGACCCGGTGGCCGCCGCCGGTTGGACCTACGGACTCAGTGGCGACCAATACGCCCAACTCGTCCGCCGAACCTAACTCTCCCCCAAGGTGATTCCTATGACCATGACACTCGCCGACCTCACTGCCCGCACCGGATTCGAGGTGCTCGACCATCTCGAACTCGAAATGACCATCCCGATCACCGACGGCATCCAAGCCCAGGGCGATCTGATCGTGATTCCACACGCGCTCGTCCGAAATGCCATCACCGAAGGGCCTTTCGCCCGATGGCGCGACATTCCGACCACCGGCATGGAATTGCTGCGCAGCGGTGCGGGCGGCAATCCGCACAGCCTGGTCGCCGACCCGGGCATCTGCACCTGGACCACCGGCATCCGCGACACCACCGATCTCGCCCTCGGCATGCTCGACACCCGCGTGGTCGCCTACCTCATCCATCCCGAACACGGTGCCAGCGCAATCGCCCCGGGGCGCTATGTGATTCGCCGCCAACGCGAACGCGGCACCCAACGCCTCGGCCGCTCGCTGAACCACCTCATCGCCGACTGACCGACAGCCGCCGCAGACGTGACGCGTTCATTTGACTTCTTCCCGCATCTACAGGTGGGGGATTCCGACCTTCGCAGGTCGGGTTTCCTGCTTCACCGGCGACTGCCGCGCCGACGACTGCCGGGTTGGTCTTACACCGCCTCCACAGGCAGCGACCGCCAGCCCGGCGGCCAAAATATTCCGCGCGGCATTGATATCGCGATCATGGGTCACACTGCAGCACCGGCACACCCATTCCCGCACATGCAACGCCATACCATCGTGCACCGACCCACACACCGAGCAGGTTTTGCTCGACGGGAACCATCGGTCCACCGCGATCAGCTCACGCCCGTACCAGGCGGCTTTGTATTCCAGCATCGAACGCAACTGCGACCACGAGGCATCGGAGATCGCGCGCGCCAGACTGTGATTGCGCAGCATCCCGGCCACGTTCAGATCCTCGATCACGATCGTTTGGTTCTCACGAACGAGGCGAGTACTGAGTTTGTGCAGATGGTCTGTGCGGCGGTCGGTGATGCGGGCGTGGATACGCGCAACCTTCCGGCGAGCTTTATCCCGGTTGACCGATCCCTTGGTCTTGCGGGCAAGGGCGCGTTGAGCTTTCACCAGCCGCGCGTGTTCTCGCCGCTGATGTCTGGGATTGGTGATCTTCTCACCGGTCGACAACGCCAGCAGCGAGGTGATCCCGGCATCGACGCCGACGACGCTATCGGTGCGCGGGTGGTGAGTTACCGCGGTCTCGGTGAGCACCGACACGAACCAGCGGCCCGCACTGTCACGAGACACCGTGACCGTGGACGGTTCCGCGCCCTCCAGCAACGGCCGAGACCACACGATATTCAATGGGTCGACCATCTTCGCGAGGGTGAGTTGCCCGTCACGGAATGTGAATGCCGACCGCGTGTATTCCGCCGAGGAGCGAGACTTCTTCCTCGACTTGAAACGCGGATAGCGCGCCCGCTTGTCGAAGAAACTCGCGAACGCGCCCTGCAGATGCCGCAATGCCTGCTGCAACGGCACCGACGACACCTCACCCAAGAACTTCAGATCATCGGTTTTCTTCCACGCAGTCAGCATCGCGGAGGTCTCGTTGTAGTTCACCCGCCGCTGCTCGGCGAACCACGCGACGGTCCTGGCTTCCAGCGCCTTGTTGTAGACCAGGCGGACACATCCGAACGTGCGCACAAGCTCCCGCTCCTGCTGCTCAGTCGGATAGAAGCGGTACTTGTACGCCCGCTTCACCAAGCTCTCCCCCATGCCTCACACATTAACAAGTCAGGTCGTGAACAGTGAAACAATCTGCGTCAGAATCATATTCGGCACCGGCCATGACGGGCATGAACCAGACGCGCCAACTCCTACAGCTCGAGCAGGGTTGCCTTCGCGCTACAGCCATCTGATGAGGCCGAGTGTCGTGCGCTCGGCGAGTGGCAACGACATCGGTCTCCTACCGCAGAACCAGAACGGTCATTAACTCAACTCACTCGCGCCACTTGCGTGCCCAATCCGCCGATGATCAGGAGACGGCGAAAAGGATCCGGAAGGTCGCACCCGCACCGGGCGTGCGCAACAGCTGGATCCGGGCACCGTGCGCGCCCAAGATCGCATCGGCAATGGCGAGTCCGAGTCCCGAACCGCCGGTGCGGGACCGCGATTCCGCGGCCCGGTAGAAGCGATCGAAGATGCGCGGGGCGTTCTCCGGCGCGATGCCGGGTCCGTCGTCGTGCACATCGAGTACGGCGAATTCGGACACGTCGGGCAGTACCGCACCCGCTTCGGCGGCGACCGGATCGGTCAACGCGGCCGCGGCTCTGATCCCGACGGTGACGGTGATCGACGCCTCGGATGGCGTATGCACCAGCGCGTTATTGACCAGATTGGTCACGACCTGCCGCAATCGATTTTTGTCACCGACCACCCGAACCGGATCATCCGAACTCTCCAGACCGATGTCACGATCCGGAGCTCGGGTGGCGGCGTCGCGCACCACGTCCATCGCGAGCACCACCAGATCGACCTCCGCCAGATCCAGCGCCCGTTCCTGATCGGATTTGGCCAACAGCAACAGGTCGTCGACGAGCACCCCCATCCGGATCGCCTCGCCCTCGATCCGGCTCATCATCTCGCGCACGCCCACCTCGTCGGACGCACCACCGCGCCGATACAGCTCGGCGTAGCCGCGCACGGAGGTCAGCGGGGTGCGCAGTTCATGGGAGGCGTCGGCGATGAACGCCCGCATCCGCTGCTCGGAATCGGCGAGCTGGCGCAGTGCCGTGGACAGCCGGGTGACCATCACATTGAACGCGGTGCCGAGCCGACCGGCCTCGGTATGCGGATCCGTCTGTGCGACACGGCGATCCAGATCCCCGGCGGCGATCGCCTCGGCCGTGTGCTCGATTCGGGTCAGCGGTCGCAGGCCGATTCGCACCAGGACCGCCGCGATCACGCAGATGGCGAGCAGCAGCGTCGCACCCGCCACCAACTCGATCGTACGAAGGTTGCCGGTCGTCGCCTCGGTGGTCGCCAGCGACATCGCGATCGCGACGGTACCGCCATCGGGCTGCCATTCGGTCGCCGGCTGCACGACAGTGCGCACCCGCCAACTGATATCACTCTTCTGGTCGCCGACCGTGAACGCGGTATTCGCGCGGGCGCGCACCGATGCCGCGTCCATCGCGGGCAACGCGGGCACGGTGCTCACCTGGGCAGGTGCGCCGAGCTTGCCGATCTGATGCCCGTCGACATCGAAGAACATGAGCCGGAAATCCGAAGGCAACTGCTCGTACTCCGGCGGGCCGGAGGGCGGGGGCGGCGGCGGCCGCTTGGTCGAAGTCATATCGCTGGCAACGTGATTCAACTGGTCGTCCACCCGATCGAGCAGCGCACGATCCAACATGCTCACGCTGAGCAGCCCGAAGGCGGCCATTCCGATACCGGCAATCGCGACGAGGGCCAGCAGCAGCCGGGTGCGTAAGGTCAACCGGCGAGCCCGATTCCACACCCGGCGCCCGTTCATGACTCCGCCTCGCCGGCGCTCGGCTCCGCCATGACCGAGCGATGCCCGGTTGTGTTGATTGTTCGCTCGCCGCGCTCGCTCACGAACGCCCGCCGCCGAGCCGCAGGGTGTAGCCGACACCGCGAATCGTGTGGATCAGCGGCGGATTCCGGGCATCGACCTTGCGCCGGAGCTGGCTGATGAAGGTCTCCACGACCCGCCCGTCGCGCCCGGTCTCCACACTCCACACCCGATCGATGATCTGTTGCTTGCTGACCACCTTCTCGGCGTTGACCACCAGATACTGCAGCAGGCTGAATTCGGTGGCCGACAGCCAGATCTCGGCGCCCGCCCGGTATGCCGCATGCGCGTCGACATCCAGTTTCAGATCCGCGTACTCGAGCACCCGATCGTCGCCGGACTCCGGTCCGAGGGTGCGCCGCAGAATCGCGCGCAGCCGCAGCAGGACCTCCTCGATGCTGAACGGCTTGGTCACATAGTCGTCGCCACCGGCGGCCAGCCCCGCGATCCGATCCTCGACCGCGTCCCGGGACGTCAGGAACAACACCGGCACCTGACTGTCGGACTCCCGCAGCCGCCGCGCCACCGCATAGCCGTCGAGATCCGGCAGCATCACGTCGAGCACCACAATGTCCGGCGGATGCGCCGCCGCCTCGGCCAGCGCCGCGTACCCACTCGCGGCGGTATGCACGTCGAATCCGCTCATCCGCAGCGCGGCGGAGAGCAGGTCCAGAATGTTGGGCTCATCGTCGACCACGAGAACGGTCGCGGCCGGTGACGTGTCACGGTCGGGCACGTCTACACCCTATGCCGCACCGTCCACCGGGCATCGCCCATACCGCTTTCGCCGGTTAGCGGCCGCGTTGCGCACGTTTCGGTCGACGCGCGGCCGCATTCGTGACGTCGCTTTGCCGATCGGCAGGCACGAACGTGATGATGTCGGCTCGCGATGTGATCGTCAGCTTCTGGAAGATCGAGACCATCTGTGCGTCTATGGTTTTGAACGAACTGCCGCGACTGGCCGCGATCGCCGTATTGGTCCAGCCCGCCGCCGCGAGCGTGGCCACCTCCTGTTCAGCGGTCGACAATTCCTGCCAGGGTGACGGGCGGTCGCGCCGGATGGGATGGTCCACCTCCAGCTTGTCCATCGACAACGTGCCCAACGCCAGCCGCGCCACCTCACCCTGCTCCGGCCGCAGCATGGCCCCCTCGCGCTGAGTGGCTTCGAACAGCTTGTGTCCGAGCACCTCCCGTGCGATATCGATAGCGTTGTCGGTTTCGGTTTCGAATGGCCCCAGGTTCGCCATGTTCACGCCCAAGCGCTGCCGCCAGGTAGCGACTCCACCGCCCAGCAGGGCGATTTCGGCGGCCCGCGCAATCACCTGCTCCGAGGCAGCGCCGTCCATCGGCCGCGCATCGGCCGACATGCGCGCAAGCGTCCACATCCGGACGTGCACCGCCCAGAGGGCACCCCATTGGTCGCGCATCGCGACCTGATCCGCCAACGCGGAGCGCCCAACCGCGAGCGCTTCCTCAGGATCGCCATATTTCGTCAGGGCAATCGCCCACGCCAATTCAGCCCAGGATTTCGCCCAGCCTGCCCCCGCCGCGGTGGCGTTGTCGAGATGGCGCCGGGCAATGTCGATGGCCTGCGCCGCGGTGCCACAAAAACCGGCGGCCAGTGCCTCGAACAGCTCGCTCATGGCCGCACCACCGAGATCGCCACGAGCGGTGAACTTCTCGCGAGCGCACCCCAGCACCGCTACCGCACGCGCGTCACTCTGCACCAGCATCAGTTCGCTACCGCGCGTGAACTCGACGGGTGCGGGCAGACCGCGATCACGCTCGGGGGCATGACGCCAGTTCGCCTGTGCCGTTGGATCTGTCACGCATGCGGCGACGCACTCCTCGAGCATCCGCTCTGCGTCGTCGTGCAAACCCTGGCACATACTGATCCAGCCGATCAGGGCAATTGCCGATATCTGGAGTTCGACGGGTTGTGGGTCGAGTTCGCGCGTCGCCGCCAGAGTTCGCTCGGCCCAACGCCGAGACTCGCGCAGCGACCCCTTGATGAAGGGAACACGCAACGAGATCAAGCCGACGGCGATTTCCAGTCCGATCACCGATTCCCCCGGGGTGGTGAGACTGCCATCGATCGCGCAGAGCAAGTTGTCCCAGGCCGCCCGCGCCCAATCGAGCAGATCCTGCTCCGCCGGGCTGAACCATTCGGCGCAGGCCCGCATGACTTTGTCGCGGTAGTAGCGTCGATGCCGAGCGGTCAGTCGCTCCCATTCAGCGCCAGCCGAGCGCTCGCGCAATCGCTGCTGAGCGAATACCCGGAAGCTCTCCAACAGCGAGTAACGGACGGTATCGGAAGTCAGGTGGACCGAGACCAGAGACTGATCCGCCAAACGCTCCAAGAGACCCTCGATCTCGTCGGTCGCGATGCTGACTCGCGGGTCGCCGCCAGCGATGTCGAGATCGGCGCAGACACCCTCGATCGCGTCCAACTCCGCACCGACATCGTGAACGGACGTATCGGATTCATCGTCCGGATCCACGTCGTAGCCCGCGGCGAAGACCGACATCCGATCGAAGAGCAGGCGTTCCTGGTCCGTGCACAGGTCGTAGGACCATGCGATGACATCCCGGATGCCCTGATGCCGTTCCTCGGTGCCGACGCGCGGACCGCGCGACCACCGCAGCCGCCGATCGCTGTGCTCGCCGCTGAGATCGCGCAGAATCATCGGCAACGGTTGGTGCCGCAGGCGGGCGGCGGCCAGCCGGATGTAGAGCGGATGGTTGTCCACATGCCGGCAGATCGAATCGGCCAGCGCGAGTTGATCATCGGCGATGGCACGCCCGGTGAGCTCCGCTCGCTTGCGGAACAGTCCGAGCGCCTGTTCCCGAGACAAGGGACCGATCGGCACCAATTGCTCATCGACCCAGCTGACCGCCTCGCGGCTGGTGGCCAGCACCGTCAACCCCGGCACCGCGTCGAGTAGTTCGGCGATCAATCGCCCGGCCCCGTCCAAAACGTGCTCGCAATTGTCCATCACCAGGATCGTCTGCAGCCGATGGCCCACGGCGTCGGAACGAGTGAGGGTGTCGACCAGAGCGGCCCATACCGAGCGATCAGAGAAGTCGGCATCGACGATCGCCTGCGCGACCTCGTCCTCGACCGCCGATTTATCGGCCCCGCCGGCCAGCCGGGCCAGCCGAACCCAATGGACGGGAACCCGACGAGCCTTGTGATAGCGGTGCACCGCCTCGGTGGCAAGGCGAGTCTTGCCGATACCACCCGAACCGATCAAGGTGATCAGGCGCGTCGAATCCAGCAGCAGCTTCGCGATCTTGTCCAGCTCCCGTTCGCGTCCGACGAAATCACTGACGGCCGTCGGCAGTGATCCGAGGCTCGATGAATATCGCCCGGTCATGGTGAGCACAGTAGTCAGCCGGTCGTCGCCCAGCAGCCAGAGTCCGACCGTCGCCACGCGATATCTGAAACATTCGTGGTTGCACCCGATGTACGTGACCTACCTATGTCGCGAAGCTGAGACCAGCGAATTCACCATCGGAAGGATTTCACGTGCGCGGAATTCAGATACTCGGCGCGGGCGAGTGTGGCCTACCGCTGGCACTACGACTGCGGCACAGCGGCATCCCGGTCACCCTGGTGACCGATCGCGACGCGGCAGCGGTGCTGTCCGGCTCGGTGACCAGCACACAGCTGAAATTCCAGCCGACATTGGACCTCGAATCTCGAGCGGGGCTAGGTATCTGGCGCTCGATTGCGCCCCGGGTCCAAGGCATCCGGTTCAGCTTGGTCGTCGACGGTAACTTGGTGTCCGGGTGGGCCGGACGCCTCAGCGAACCAGCGCAAAGTGTCGACCAGCGGACGGTTTTCGCGCACTGGCTGGCCGACTTCGCGGCTACGGGCGGCGATCTGGAGGTCGCCGAACTGTCTGTGCCGCAGTTGGATCGGCGGACCGCCGAATACGATCTGACCGTCGTCACTCGAGCATCGCGTGACCTCGCCGCATGCTTCCCCGCCGACCCGAGCTGGTCGGTTCCGACCGCGCCGATGCGTCGACTGGCGGTGCTGTACCTCGACGGGGTCGAGCCCGATCCGGATGGCCTCGGAAACTACACAGCCCTTCCCGGCCACGGCGAAATCATCTCCTATCCGGGACTGACCGGCCCTCCCGGACAGGAAAGACGTTGCGAAATGCTGCTTTTCGAGGGATTGCCCGGCAGCGGACTGGATGTTTTCGCGCACACTGTGCCGGCCGAACGACTGCCTCGGGCCGAACACCTCTTGCGACAGTATCTGCCTGCGGCACTTGCCGATCGGTATCGCAACGCCGAATTGACCGACGGTGGTGCGACCCTGGTCGGCGCCGTCCCGCCGACCATGCGCGAGCCGATCGGCACACTGCCCTCCGGCGCCCTCGTCCTGGGCGGCGGCGATGTTGTGTGCCGGATGGATCCCGGCGGTGCGCAGGGCGCCAACAGCGCCGCGCACTGCGCCGCCCAGTACAGCGCAGCGATTCTGGTCAATCCCACCGGCCCGTTCGACCGGGCCTGGATGACCTCGGCAGCACAGCCATGGCTGACCGCGATCGCCCATCCCGCGGCACGCTGGACAATGGCCATACTCGACCCGCCGCCAGCCGTGCGGGAACTCATGCAGGCCGCACAGCATGACACCGCGCTGGCCGACGCCTTCGCCGAAACCTTCGTCCGCCCAGCAAATATGGTGAAATTCGCCGCTGCCGCGCCGGCCGAATCCCCGGACGCCGATGCCTATGTCGATACCGCACCCCACTGAGCGCGGTGCGGATCGCCGAGCCCACCATGGCGGTCAGCGCGTCATCGACGCCGGGAATTCCGCAGGTAGGGAAACAAGAGCGCGGTGGAACGGTCCAGGCCGCCAGTTCAGTTCATCGACCGGCACGGCCAGCGTTAGATCGGGAAGGGCGTCGAGGAGCTGATCGATGGCATCCTGGGCGATCAGGTAGGCCGCCGTTCGCGCCGGGCAGGCGTGCGGTCCAGCGCCCCAAGCCAAGTGCGAACGATTGCCGAGCTGCGCACCGCCGCTGATCGTTGGATCGGTATTGCAGGCGGCCATGCTGATGACGACCGGTTCGTTGGCCGGCAACCAGATATTGCCGACCAGAATCGGTTGTCGTGGATAGGTGACGCAAAAATTGGCCATCGGCGGGTCGGCGAACAAGACCTCGTCGAGTGCGTCCCGGGTCGATAGGCTACCGCCCAACACATTTCCCGCGAACCGTTCGTCGGTGAGCATCAGCAGCAGCGTATTGACAATCAGATTCTGTTGCGGTTCGATTCCGCCGCCATACAAGACGGCGAGCTGATGAATCAGCTCCGAATCGTCGAGCCGGGTGGGATGTTCGAGTAGTCGCGTTGTGATGTCATCGCCGGGTTCGGCCCGTTTCAAGGCGATCAGGCCCAGCAAAGCCTCGCTGAGCATTTTGTTGCCTTGTTCTGCGTCGACCCCCTCGAAGATCGCGGCAGTCGCTTGCGCGACCTGCTGCCCGATCTCCGGTGGACAGCCCAGCATCGCGTTGATCGCGCCGAATGCGAGCGGTAGAGCGTATTGGCTGATCAGGTCCGCCGTACCGGACGCGCTGAAGGCCTCGATCAGCGGCACGGCAATGGACTCCACGGTGGCGTGTAGGGCATGGAGATCGGTCCCATCGATGGCCGCGGCGATGGCCTGCCGATAGCGAGTGTGTTCGTGTCCGGCACTGCGCATTGCGTTCGGACGCCACTCGAGTATCGGCCGTACCGGACATTCAACGGGGATCGTCTGCTCCCAGCCGCGTGGATCAGCGGGGAAACGGTCCGGGTCGTTCAAGATGCGCACTGCGGTGTAGTAATCGAGTACCAGGGTCGCGGGCACTCCCGGCGCGAGTTCCACCGGCGCCATCGCGCCGTAGCGGCTACGCATCTCCCGATAAGCGGTGTGTGGATCGGCGGCGAATTCCGGGGAATGCATCGGAACGAAGTCGCCATCGCCCCCGGCGGGCGATACGTGGTGCGGAACCGGACAAGTATCGGTCTCGGGTGGGGGATGTTGCGTGGTCAAAAGCGAAACTCCAAACGCTGGCCATGTCGCGCAGGCAAGTGGTGGGTCGCGGTAACGATCGCGCAATAGGTAGGTCCCGAACATCGGTAGATCCACTGGCATCTCGGCACCGCGGCCCAGCGAGCACCGGTCGGTCGCTACCGATGCCCAGCCCCTACCCAACGGTGAATCATCACTCAGAGAGCCGGGATATGTGCCATTCGGTTGGACCGACAGCGCCACAGTTGTTCGTCGTAGCCGACGGGTTCACTCGGTTGCGCGATCGGGAGGTCGTCGCCGATGTTGACGAGTTGGGCGATGGTGAGCTGGCGTACCGAATATCCGGGATACGGATAGAGCAACAATGATGTCGGTGTGTATTCGCCGCCGTAGTTCAACGTGCGTACGGTAACTTCCGCCGCACCGCCGGATGCGAGCCTGCCGCCGAGGTCGACCAATCGAGCACGATCACCGGGATGGAACACATCGACCGGCCGGAACAGGTAATCCCACCGGACCCACGGGGCAGGCTCGGTGAGCCAATGGGAGATGGTGGCGTGCTCGAGTTGCACGATTGCCAGATGAGTCCCGGCACGGCGGTGGGCTTCCCGCAGCCCGACGTGATCGAGAGTCGGCGCCGGCGAGGGCATGGTGTCCGAGGTCATGTCTTCGATCAACCACCAGGCGCCGCGGGTACGTTCGTCATCGCGAGCCCGCAT
Organism: Nocardia vinacea; assembly: GCF_035920345.1. Classification (NCBI taxonomy): domain Bacteria; kingdom Bacillati; phylum Actinomycetota; class Actinomycetes; order Mycobacteriales; family Nocardiaceae; genus Nocardia; species Nocardia vinacea. The sequence goes on along the minus strand of NZ_CP109149.1, from coordinate 8,994,314 downwards.
GGTGATCCGCCATTGCCCTCGTCGTGCGGACCCACTGGTCACGATCACGTCGAACTGGAGCTTGTCGCCCGGCACCGGACCGTAGAGCAGATCGAGCACCTCCACATGCCGATCGAATCTCGAAATCCGATGGAACAGTTCGGCAATGGAACGTCGCGGCACATACTCTTGGGCCTCGACACCGCACAACCGCCGAAGGCCGATGGGCTGGTGGATCTGCTGCGTATCGAGTTCCCAGATCAGACCGACCGCCGGGCGCAATAGGGGGATCGGCGCCGCGGCGGGACCGAGCCACAACCGCACCGCGTGCACATCGCCGGCCGGACCGAGCACCGGCCGTAGCATCAGTTTGTGCGGTCCAGCCCCGGTCGGGATGGTCAGATCCATGTCCTCGCCCCGAAGGTTCACCAAGCGGATCATCCCGGTGATATCGCGGGTCGTGAGAGTGTCATAGAGCGCCGGACTCTTCGCCAGCAATCGCTGCACAACACGGTCGCAACTGGCGAAATTACGCGGCGCGTCCCCCATCGAAGCCACCGAAGCGACCCCCGGGGCCAACGTCTCCACCGTCACCCACAGAATCATCACACTCCCTCCGCCCCAACCGTTCCCATGCGACTTGTCTGCACGTCGGTTCAGTATTCCCAGATAGGGGAGGTGTCGACATCGGGTGCTGCCAGGTAAGCAGCCGAGTTGATTACCTAGGTGTGCGGGCGCGCCGCAGATGTGGAAGGGCATCGGCCGCAGGATCGCCGGAGGATCCGATCCTCGAGGGCCTCGGGTCCCGAAGCGGACGGGCGCAGCACCGCAGAACCTCGACCACGATCGCTATTCTGCCGAAGACAGGCGCCCGAATGCTCGACCTGTATTCGCACCTGTGGGAAGGCGAACTGCTACATCCGAACCAGCGCGTCTCCTCATCACCGAAGTTTCTCGGCACCGGAACACACCGAGCGAAGCGCTGGCTATCCACGAGTGCGACTAACAGCAAACCGCTCCGGCTTCACCGCCGACCCTCGCCTGGGTCACGTTCTGCAGCTTCCGGCACGAGGTGGACACCGCGGTAGCCGAGAAGCACGGCGCCGAGGCAGTGAAACCAACTGGGACACAAGTGCACCCACGCCGCCGACCGCCATTACATCGACGCACCGAAGCAGGCAACCGACTGCACCGACGTGCTGAACCTGCACAAGCCGACGCATGAAACCATATCGGCGAAGTCGAACCCCGGCAGGCCGGCGAGGCCCGAAAAGGTCCTCCGACCTGCTGACGCTGTCGGGGTGACAGGATTTGAACCTGCGACCCTCCGCTCCCAAAGCGGATGCGCTACCAAGCTGCGCTACACCCCGTGGCCTCGCGGCGAAAGACGGTGCCGACGAGGATGAATCCTGCGTGGAGCGGGTGACGGGAATCGAACCCGCACCATCAGCTTGGAAGGCTGAGGTTCTACCATTGAACTACACCCGCAGGCATACGACATCTGATGGGATCGCCACGATGTCGTGTGCGAACAGACTGTACCGAATCGGGCCTCGGATGCGCCAATCAGCCCCCACCAAAGCGCTCAGCGGGGCCGACGCGCCCACGATCCGGACCGCTAGCAGTAGCCAATCGCTATCACCGATAGCGTCGAGCCGGCGAGTGAGCCGGAAACCTCCCTTTTCGGCGTGCTGTCGGCGTGTCGGTCCGCGACTTTCCGGCGAACAAAATTGATGTGTAACGCCGGCGGCCCGACAGCGATGACATACCCGATCGCCATTCGCGAGGGACCGATAACTCGTTATAAAACAGCGTTTTTCAGTGCCGAGTGGCTTGCTAGGATCCTTTTTGCCGGACGGGGGTATCTGGAAAGGGGGCGGTGAGCGTGCACCAAGCGAGGTGGACACAACCGCGTAGCAGTGGGAACGATCGGGGTGACGCCGGCACCTGCGTGGGAACAGGGCACCCGGGTACCGACATCACCCGTGGCGGGTGAGTGCGATGTCTGCGGATATCGAGCCACCCGTAGCGCAGATGGCAGGCGCGTGGGCGCGTGCGGTCTGCGCGGAACCGGGATCACACGCGTCACCACAACAGTTGCAGCCGGTATTGGTCGAGATCATCGAGCGGCTGCTTTCGCTGGCCAGGTCCGAGCCCTTTCCGGTGCCCGAGGCGCGGAACCTGGGAGCGCGACTGGTCGAGGCGCCGTTCGAACGGACCAGAATGCTGGCCCAGGCCACCCGCTGGCTGCTCGGCTTCCCGGCGGGGGCGCCGGGGTCGCTGGTCGCCACGCGCTGGCCGCTGGTGGCCAGTCAGGCCATCGACAGCTATGCCCAGGCGCTGCAGGAGCGGGCACTGGCCCAGCAGGAGCAACACATTTCGGCCGCGGTGTCGTTACGGGTGCAGGAGATCGCCGCGCTGCAGCATCGGCTGCGGCACGAAGCCACCCACGACGCGCTGACCGATCTGGCCAACCGGACACTGCTGCAGGACAAGGTGCGGCTGATGACGGCCGACCCGAACCGCGGCGTCGGCCTGCTGCTGATCGACCTGGACCGGTTCAAGCAGATCAACGACAACTACGGGCATGCCGTCGGCGACGAGGTGCTCGTCGAGCTGGCCCGCAGGCTGCGTGAGATCTGCCCGCCGGATACGGTCATCTGCCGTTACGGCGGTGACGAATTCGTGCTCGCCACCAACCCGTTGCACAACACGCTCGGCGAAATCGCGCATCGGATCGTCGCCGCGCTGCGGGACCCGGTGTGGTCGACGGCCGGTCCGGTACCGGTCTCGGCCAGTGTCGGCACCGCATACTGTCCGCCGGGCGACTCCTGTGATTTCACCGATCTGCTGCGTCGCGCCGATCGCGCGATGTATTCGGCGAAGACCGCGGGCGGACGCCGCTTCGCCCTCGCCGACTCCGATAAACCCGAAATCAAGGCCGTAGCAGGCTGATCCGGCACCGGCCTGCTGGTCGCTCGCACCGTATCGGTGCGGGCGACCAGAGGGTCAGCTGGGCCGCCAGAACGTTATGCCGGTTGGCCACTGGGGATCTCAGCCGTGTGCAAGAAGTCCTGCACGAGTGACACGAGTTCGGCCGGCTTCTCGAAGAACACCACATGGCCGCTGTCGATTTCGGCGTATCGGCTGTTCGGGATCGCGGCGTGCAGGTCACGGGCGTGGGTGACCGGTACCAGCTGGTCCTGGGTGCAGCCGATCACCAATGTCGGTGCGGCGATACGGCTCAGCTCGTCCCGGATGTCCACTTCGAGGTTCACCTCGATCTGTCGCAGCGTTCCGGGTTCGGGTTTCGTGGCGCGCAATTGCGCCAGACCCGCATGGCCGAGTCCGCTCAGGAATGCCGGGCTGAACGCCAGCAACGGGCCGAATGCGGAGGCCATTTCGGGACCGGCCTCCAATGAGGCCGCCCACCCGTGCAGGGTGAGCAGTTGCCGGGGATCCTCCGTCACCGACCAACCCGCCACCAGGACGAGCCTGCGCACGAGGTCGGGACGCCGCCCCGCGACCGCCGCCGCGACGACCGCGCCGAGGGAGAACCCCATCAGGTCGACCGGTCCGGTCGCTGCATCCTCGATGGCCGCGATGATCTGCGCGACCAGCAGGTCCAGGGTCAGTCGGTCGTCGGGTGTGGTGGTTTCGCCGCTGCCCGCATAGTTCGGTGCGACAACGGTGTGGCGATCGGTGAACTCGGAGGTGAGGTGCCCGAAATTGGATTCGGCACTCATGCTGGTGCCGTGGACGAGGACCAATCCTGGTCCGGCACCGGAGACGGAGTAGTGAACATCGGTATCTGAGACACGGACGACGGGCATAGCGGGAACCTTTCGATAAGGGGGTTAGATATCCAGGACCAGGCGCGGTGTGTGGGCGCGTGAGCGGCAGATCATCATCACGTCGGTGTCCTGTGCGGTGAGGATGCTGTCGCGATGGTCGGGGATACCGTCCAGGACAACGGTTTCGCAGGTGCCGCAGGTGCCTTCGCGGCAGGAGGACAAGACCGCGATACCGGCCTGTTCGATGGCGTCGAGGACGGAGGTATTCGCCGGGATGTGCACGGTGACACCGGATTGCGCGCATTCGACGTCGAAGGCGGAATCGACAGTCACTTCGGTCGGCTTCGGTGCGAACCGCTCGAGGTGTAGGGCATCGGCGGGCCAGGTCGCCGCGCAGCGGCTTTCGACGGCTGCCAGCAACGACTCCGGACCGCAGCAGTACACCAGCGTGCCCGGTTCCGGCCTGGAGAGGACGGCGTCGAGATCGAGCGGACCGGTCTCGCTCTGCGGACGCACCTCGATCGGCCCGAGCGCCGACAGTTCGGATAGGTAGGCCATGCTCGTGCGGGTACGGCCGCCGTAGTGCAGGCTCCACTCGCCGCCGCGACCGGCGACGGCGTGGATCATCGGCAGCAGCGGTGTAATGCCGACACCACCGGCGATGAACAGATAGCGTTCCGCGTCCCGGAGCGGGAAGTTGTTGCGGGGACCTCGGATTCGCAGACGCTCGCCTACTGTCAGCTGGTCGTGGACGTAGGCCGATCCGCCACGGCTGCTCGCGTCACGCAGGACCGCGACCGTCAATCGGTCGTGGTCGTCGGGATCGCCGCACAACGAGTACTGGCGCACCAGGTCCGGGCGCAGGATCAGGTCGATGTGGGCGCCCGGCTGCCATTTCGGGGTGTGTCCGTCGGTCACGGCGAGGGTGAGTTCGACGATGCCGTCGGCGAGGGTGCGGCGGTCGGTGACGGTGACGGTGAATTCCGGTTCGGCGGTCATGCTCCGGCTCCGATCAGGGTCGCGGGCCGCGGATCGGGCGCGCGGTCGTGGTGACCGTCGGGGTGGGCGAGCAACCACTGCCAGATCTCGATCGGGTCATCGGCGATCCGGGTTGCGCCGCAATGGCATCGGCCGAGCAGCTGATCGCTGCCCGGAAACCACTGCACGAGGTGGCAGGCAGCCGCGGTCATGCTCGGGTCGCTTCGGTCCGGGTGAGCTCGGCGATCAACCGACGTGCCGCCAGCGCGCCGGTGTCGATATTGATCGACAGCTCCTGGTAGGTGCCCCCGGCGCGTTCCTCCGCGGCGATGACCTCCTCGACCAGGTTCAGCGCTACCACGTCCTGCATGACCACGGTGTGATTGCTCTTGTGCAGGTAGTCGGTCACGTCCTGGTCGTCGATCGCGAAATCCCTTGCCACCATCCAGAAGTCGTGTACCGAATGCTCGGTTTCCGGAGTGAGGGCGTATACGATTTCGGTGTGGAACGCGCCGGGATCGGTGTCGGCGCCGTGTCCGGGCAGGTAGCCCTCGGGCGGATAGTTGCCCTGTGGCGCCACGCGACTGTGCAGCCGGTACAGGCACGGCGGCTGGAACTCGATGTCCTGCCACCGGGTGATGCGCCCGGTGATACCGGTCGAATTGGCATAGAACGGCGGGCATTCGGCATCGTCCATATGCCTGCTCACCCGCACTACACCGGCTGCCTGGTCGACCTCGGTGGTGATCGGCGTCTCCGCGACCTCGGGTGTGCCGATATAGCCGCCGTGCAAATAGGTTTCGTGGGACAGATCCATCAGATTGTCCATCAGCAGCGCATGCCTGGCTCGGATGGTCTCCAGGCCGCGGATAGTGGTCCAACCCTGCTGCACCAGCCACGGTGCGCGCGGGATCGCGGCCGGGTCGGCCGATTCGCGGTCGCCGATCCACACCCAGACGAACGAATCCTGTTCCACCACAGGGTAAGAGGCCACACGGGCGCTGCGGGGAATACGGGTCTGCGCGGGCACCGCGACACAGGCGCCGGTGCGGTCGTAGGTGAAGCCGTGATAACCGCAGACGACGCGGTCACCGACCAGCCGCGACTCCGACAGCGGGTAGCGGCGGTGGATGCAGCGGTCCGACAGTGCCGCCACCGCGCCGTCCTCGGTCCGGTAGAACACCAGTGGCTCGTTGCAGATGGTCCGCGCGAACAGGTCGCGGCCGATCTCCTGGCTGTAGGCGGCCACATACCACTGGTTGCGGACAATTGCGGTTGTCGGGCTCATCGGAATGCTCCTGAATGTGATCCCCCGGCGGGCTGTGCGGTCCATCGTGTGGGCCGCGGATGCGTGAGCCAAGACACACTTCCGTCGAACGGAAGTCAGCGCCCGGCACCCAACTGCCTGGTGATGCCATGAGCCGCGGTGCGCACCGCAGGAGCCCACATGGCCCGGCGGGAGTCGCCGGCCGGTACGACAATCGACAGCGCAGCCGCGACCTGACCGTCCGAACCGAAAATCGGTGCGGCGACGGAATATCCGTCGATGGTCACCTGTCCGTCGCTGATCGCGACTCCGGTGCGCCGCACCTCGGCCAGTGCCCGCCGCAGCACCTCGGCCGTGCTGATCGTCTTCGTAGTGAATACCGCCAGCGGCCGGTCGGCGATCTTGTCCACGATCTCGGCGGGAGCGTAGGCCAGGATGGCCAGCCCGACGCCGGTTGCGTGCATCGGCCAGCGTGCCCCCACTCGGGTGCGCACGAATACGGCGTCGCGGCCGGCGAGGAATTCGACATAGACCACTTCGGTGCCGTCGCGGACCGCCAGCTGAACGTTCTGGTGCGTCGCCTCGTACAGATCCTCCATGAACGGCAGCGCGACATCACGGATCGGCCTGGCACGCGGGCAGTAGGCGGCGATCTCCACCATGCGCAAACCGATCTGATACCCGCCGCTGACGGCCCGATCCAGCGCACCCCATTGCACGAGATCGACAACGTGGCGATAGACCGTTGTCTGCGGAAGACCGGTGCGCTCGGCCAACTCCGACAGCTTCAACACCGGGTGGGCGTTGTCGAACGCCTCCAGCAGAACCAGTGCGCGGGCCAGGACCGACGACTGGGTCATCGCCGAAGCCCGTCAGGACAGCGCATGCCAGGCTCGGACCAGCGCCGAGCGGAAATCATCGGCCTGCTCGGCCGTCATACCGCTGATCATCTGCTGTTCCACCGCGTCGACCTCGTCGGCGACATCGGCAAGCAACCGCCGCCCCGCCTCGGTGAGATGGATCAGCAGCTCGCGCCGGTTGCGTGAGTTGCGTTCGCGCGCAATGAGTCCGCGACTCTCCAGAGCGCGGACCACATCGGCGACGGACTGTGCCGTGACGAACGAATCCCGCGCCAGCTGCGCTGCCGGTAAGCCGTCGTGACGCTCCAGCACGGTCAGCGCGGTGTACTGCAATGTGGTGATCCCGACCGGACGCAGCAGCTCGTCCAGGCGCGCCCGAACCGCCAGCTCGACTCTTTTCACCGCGTACAGCAGCGAGGTCTGACTACCCGGCAGCCGGCTTGCGGTCGGCTTCGCCTCCGAGATCGTCACCAGCAGCACTCTCCTCACTTCTGTGTCGCAGCGGGTCCCGAACCGGATGTTCGGCGAAATCGAGAATAGACCATTGACAGGAATCCTGTCAGTAGCGAATAGTGGCTGACATCACTAAAACCATCAGGTTTCCTGTTGATGAGAGCAGGCGTATCTCGGCCGAGCGGCCGGAATCGTCGGGACGGGACCGAGGAAGCATGAGCACGAACGACAACATCGACGGACAGCTGTACATCGACGGCAAATGGCGGAACTCCGCATCGGGGAGCCGCAGCGATGTGGTGGACCCGTCGACCGGTCGGGTCATCGGCACTGTCGCCGAGGCCGACCGCACCGACGTCGACGACGCGGTCACCGCCGCACGCGCGGCATTCACCGGTGCCGAATGGGGCGGCCGCAGCGGTCGGGAACGAGCCCGCATCCTGCTCCGGATCGCAGATCTGGTGCGCGAGAACGCTGATGAGCTCGTCCGGCTGGAGAGTCTCGACGTCGGCAAGCCGGTCACCCTGTGCCGATCGGTGGACGTCTCGACCACCATCGAACAGTACGAGTACTGTGCCGCGCTCGCGCAGACCATCGACGGTGCTACCCGCCGCACGCCGCTACCCGCGTTCGCCTACACCCGCCGCGATCCACTCGGTGTGGTCGCCGCCATCACGCCGTTCAACTTTCCGCTGATCCTGTCGACCTCCAAGATCGCGCCCGCGCTCGCCGCGGGCAATGTCATCGTCCACAAGCCTGCCGAAGAAACACCGCTCAGCGCACTGTTCATGGCGACGCTGTTCGAACGAGCCGGTGTGCCAGCGGGTGTGGTCAACGTCGTCACCGGCTCCGGGCCGGTGGTGGGTGCGGCGCTGCTCGAGCATCCGGGCGTGGACAAGATCGCGTTCACCGGATCCACCGAGATCGGCCGGCGCGCGGCGAGTGCGGCAGGTGCGGCGTTGAAGCCGGTGACCATGGAACTCGGCGGCAATGCCGCGCAGATCGTATTCGCCGACGCCGACGTCGAGAAGGCCATCGGCGCGATCATCAAGGGTTTCGTTTTCAATACCGGGCAGTTCTGCATGGGCGGTCCCCGGCTGCTTGTCGCTCGGCCGCTCTACGAGACCGTCGTCGGCATCCTCGCCGAAGCCGTCGCAGGCGTACGCGTCGGCGACCCTCGCGATCCGGCGACCGTGGTCGGACCGATGGCCGCGCAACGGCACGTCGCGAAGGTCGAAGAATATGTCGCGCTGGCCCGCCGGGAGGGCGGCCGAGTGGTGTGCGGTGGTGAACGCCTGGATCTCGACGGCGGCTATTACTACCAGCCCACCGTGATCGCGGACCTCGCCGACGACTCCCGCGTGGTGCAGGAGGAGATCTTCGGACCGGTGCTCACGGTGCAGGCCTTCGACACCGAGGACGAAGCGATCGCGCTGGCCAATGGCACGCGCTACGGACTCGCGTCCGGCCTGCACACCACCGATCTCGCCCGCGCACACCGCGTCGCCGACAAATTGCAGGCCGGAATCGTGTGGGTCAACGACTGGGCGATGCTCGACCCGGCCATGCCGTTCGGCGGTGTCAAGGACTCCGGCTTCGGACGTGAATACGGACCCGAGGCCCTCGCGTCCTACACCAAGGTCAAATCCGTTGTCATCGCACTCGATTGAATCCGCAAGGACACCCAGCATGACCACCACCACTTGGGCAGCCGTCGTCGAATCCGGCGGTGCGCCGTTCACCCTCTCCGCGATCGAACTCGATGAACCGCGGCCGCACGAGGCGATCGTGCGCATGGTCGCGGCGGGCGTCTGCCACACCGACCTCGGCGTCGCCAGTGGCGGACTGCCGTTCCCACTTCCCGGCGTCCTCGGCCACGAAGGCGCGGGCATCGTCGAACGCGTCGGATCCGAAGTCACCGGTGTCGTACCCGGTGATCATGTACTGCTGTCGTTCACCTCGTGCGGAACGTGCACGAATTGTCGCGACGGCCACCCGGCCTATTGCGCAACCTGGTTGCCGCTCAACCTGATCGGCGGTGCGCGAGCCGATGACAGCCACACCATCACCCGCGACAACGCACCCGTGGGCGGGCACTTCTTCGGGCAGTCGTCGTTCAGTCGACTCGCGCTCGTCGACGAGCGCAGCATGATCGTCGTCGACCCCGATGTGCCGCTGGAATCGATTGCCCCGCTCGGGTGCGGAGTCCAGACCGGTGTCGGCGCGATCTGGAATGTCGTACAGCCCCGCCCGGGCTCGAGCGTTGTCGTACTCGGCGCCGGTGCGGTCGGATTGTCCGCGATTATGGCGGCCACTCTGTCACCGGCCACGACGATCATCGCCGTCGACAAGATCGCCGAACGCCTCGAACTGGCCTGGGAACTCGGCGCCACGCACATCATCGATGCGACGACGACCGATGTCGCCGCCGCGATCACCGAAATCACCGGTGGCGCCGACGCCGTCGTGGAAACCACCGGCAGCACCGCCGTGCTGCGCACCGGCGCGGATGTCCTCGCCGCGCGCGGCACGCTGGTCATCGTCGGCGCACCACCGTTCGGCGCCGAGGTGGCGCTCGACGTCAACGCCATGCTGCCGGGCCGCAAGATCGTCGGACTCACCCTGGGCGATAACGAAACCCGCACCGCCATACCGGCTTTGGTGTCGCTGGTGCGCAACGGGCGGCTCCCGATCGACAAGCTGATCACCCGGTACCCATTCGACGATATCGGGCAGGCCGTTGCGGATATGACCTCGGGCAAGGCGATCAAACCCGTCCTCATCTTCTGACCCCCTTTTCGAAAGGAACATTGCATATGGATCTCACCGGCAAAGTCGCCATCGTCACCGGCAGCGGCCAGGGGCTCGGCCTCGCATACGCCAAGACTTTGGCCACCGCCGGCGCGGCCGTCGTGGTCAACGACGTGGCCGCCGACCGCGCCGAGAAGGCCGCCGCCGAAATCGCCGAAGCCGGCGGTCGGGCACTCGCGGTACCGGTCGCCGTCGGCACCACCGAGGCCGCGCAGACACTGGTCGCGGCGGCCGTCGACGCGTTCGGGCGACTGGATGCGATGGTGACCAATGCGGGCATCCTGCGCGACAAGGTGCTGTGGAATATGTCCGACGACGACTTCGACGCCGTCATCCACGTACATCTGCGCGGCACCTTCACCTGCGTTCGGGAAGCGGTCAAACACTTCCGTCAGGCCGGTCACGGCGGGCGGGTCGTGCTCGCCGGATCCCCCGCCGGACAGCGCGGCAATTTCGGTCAAACCAACTACGCGGCAGCCAAAGCCGGTATCGCGGCTATGGCGCGCACGTGGGCGATGGAATGCGCGAAGGCCGGAGTCACGGTCAACGCGATCATCCCCAATGCTGCGACCGCGATGACCGAGACCATTCCCTTCCTCGCCCCTTACGTCGAGGGAATGAAGAATGGTGAGCCGATCCCCTCGGTGGTGCGCCGCGCGGCGTCGTTCGGCACTCCGGAGGATGTCGCCGGACTGGTGGTCTTCCTGGCCTCCGACGCGTCCGCCGATATCACGGGCCAATGCATCGGGATCGGCGGCGACCGGCTGTCGCTCTGGTCGCATCCGAGCGAAACCCGCAGCGCCTTCCTCGACGGCGGCTGGACCGCCGACGCGATCGCCGAGGCGTTCGACTCCTCGATCGGTGAGCAGCTCGAAACCTACGGCATCCCGCTGCCCAAGATTCCGACCACCGCGCAGCAGCTGTCATGAGTCTGGACCTGGACCGACTCGTCGCGATCGACGTGCACACGCACGCCGAAACCGATGGCTGCGGCCACTATTCGCTACCGGACCAGCTCCGGGCAGGTGCCGACGCCTACTTCGGCGCCGAATCGGGCCCGCCGACCATCGACGAGATGGCCGCCTACTACCGGGAACGCCGCATGGCCGCGGTCGTATTCACCGTCGACGCCGAAGCCGCGCTCGGCCACCGGCGGATCAGCAATGAAGACATCGCCACCGCGGCCGCCGCGCACAGCGACGTCCTCATTCCGTTCGCCAGTATCGATCCGGCCAGAGGAAAGGCGGGACTGGCCGAAGCCCGGCGACTGGTCGTCGAGCACGGGGTCCGCGGCTTCAAATTCCATCCGAGCGTGCAGGCTTTCCGGCCCGACGATCATGCCGTCTACCCGCTCTACGAGACCATCAGCGAGCTCGGGGTGCCCGCCCTGTTCCACTCCGGTCAGACCGGAATCGGATCGGGACTCCCCGGTGGCGGCGGCATCCGGCTCAAGTACTCCAACCCCATGCTGCTCGACGATGTGGCCGTCGACTTTCCGGATCTGACGATCATCATCGCGCACCCGTCGTTTCCCTGGCAGGACGAAGCGCTGGCCGTGGCCACGCACAAACCCAGCGTCTATATCGATCTGTCCGGGTGGTCGCCGAAATACTTTCCGCCGCAACTGGTCAAGTACGCCAACAGCCTGCTCAAACGAAAGGTGTTGTTCGGCTCGGACTTTCCGCTCATATCCCCCGATCGGTGGATGAAGGACTTCGAGCAACTCGATATCAAGGACGAGGTCCGACCCCTGATCCTGCGTGAAAACGCCTTCACCGCATTGGGGTTGAGGACGACATGATGGATCAGGGAATCGGCTCGTGGCCGCGTCGGCGGGCCCGGATGGAGCCCGATGCCATCGCTTTGATCCAACAGGACCGCCGCGTCGACTACGCCACCCTCGCCGATCGCGTGGACGCCCTCGCCGCTGCCCTCGCCGATCTCGGCGTCGGGCCGGGCGACCGGGTCGCCTATCTCGGGAACAACGATATCGCGACCTTCGAAACCCTGTTCGCCACAATGCATCTCGGTGCCATCTTCGTGGCACTCAACACTCGGCTGGCTGCGCCCGAGATCGCCGGTCTACTCGACGATGCCGACCCAACCGTGTTCGTCGTCGGTGCCGACACCGGTATCGATGCGCTCGCGCGAAGCTCCGCCACTCCCCAGCTGCTGCACCTGGGCAAGGAGTACGAGAACGCGATCACCGACCACACTGGCCGAACACCGCCCGCCCACGCGGTCGGACTCGACGATCCCGCGTTGATCCTCTACACCTCCGGCACCACCGGCCGCCCCAAGGGGGCCGTGCTCACCCACGGCAATATCGTCTGGAACACCCTCAACCAGTTCGCCCACTTCAGTCTCGGCCGCGATGATGTCAGCTTGTGTTCCGCGCCGCTGTTCCACGTACTCGGCCTGGGGCAGATAACGCTGCCGACCCTCTACGCCGGCGGAACCGTCGTTGTCATACCGAAATTCGAGCCGGCCGAGTTCCTGGCCACCATCGAGCGCCGACGGGCCACGGCTTTCCCGCTCGCCCCGACCATGCTGAAAATGCTGTGCGAGGCGCCCGAGTGGGAGACCACCGATCTGTCGAGCGTCCGCTGCGTCGCCTTCGGCGGCTCCCCCGTCCTCGAACACGTGGCCAAGGCGTGGCTGGCCCGCGGCATCCAGGCCCTACAGGGCTACGGCATGACCGAGGCGGCACCCGGCGTGCTCATGGCACTGCGCCACGGTGCCGACGCACATCCGGTATCCGCGGGTGTTCCGCACTTCTTCACCGACGTCGCGTTGCTCACCCCGACCGGCGAGATCATCGAAGGACCCGGACAGGGCGAACTACTCGTCAAGGGCCCCAACGTCTTTGCCGGATACTGGAATCGACCCGATGCCACCGAACAGGCGTTCATCGACGGCTGGTTCCGCACCGGCGATATCGTCCGCATCGACGATGACGGCTGGGCGCACATCGTCGACCGCGTCAAAGACATGATCATTTCCGGCGGCGAGAACATCTACCCCGTCGAGGTCGAGGCGGCCATCTCTCGCCTGGACGGCGTCGGCGACTGCGCGGTGGTCGCCGTGCCGGACGAGCGATGGGGTGAGGTCGGATTGGCGTTCATCGTCGTCCGCGCCGGTCACGAAATCGATGAAGACGCGATTCGCACCCATCTCGAAGCAAATCTCGCCCGATACAAAATCCCGAAGTACTACGTCTTCCGCGAGCAACTGCCCCGCAATGCCCTCGGCAAGCTCCAGCGCCTGCTGCTCCGCGACCACGCTCGCCAAATGCGCGGGCTGACACCGTAAATCCACAGCAACCGAAGGAGCGCGCCACATGGCGACCACCGTCGACAAACCCACCGACCTACTCGACCTCATCGGCACCGACCTCGGCACCAGCGACTGGCACGAGATCCCGCAGCGCGATATCGACATGTTCGCCGAAGCCACCCACGACGAGCAGTGGATCCACGTCGATGTCGAACGCGCGAAGACCGGCCCCTTCGGCGGCACCATCGCCCACGGCTACCTGACCCTGTCGCTACTCATACCGCTCTGGTCGGAAATACTCGTCATCGAAAACCGCGGCATGGCAATCAATTACGGCCTCAACAAGGTCCGATTCCCAGCCCCCGTCCCCGCCGGCTCCAAGGTTCGCCTCACCGCCACCCTCGCCGACGCCACCGACCTCGGCGACGGCGCGGTCCAAGTCACCGTCGACGCGGTCATGGAACGCGAAGGCGCCGACAAACCGGTATGCATCGCCCAGATGGTGCACCGCTACTTCCGGTAGAGCTGAGGTTCAGGTGGCCTGACAGGTGGGGCACCAGAAGAGGTTTCGGCCCTCCAGCACGGTGTGTGCGACGGGGGTGCCGCAGAGGCGGCATGGTGCGCCGGGGCGGCGGTAGACGTAGGTGCGTGGGCGGTCGGCCGCGTAGGACGGTTCGCCGTGGTCGTGTTCAGGGCGAACGACGACCATCTTGCCGACCCGCACGCCCACCCGCATCAGCGCTACCAGATCGGTCCACATCGCGTCCCACTCGTCGGCGGTGAGCGCGGTGCCCGGTCGGTGTGGCGAAATGCCGTGCCGGAATAACAGTTCCGCGCGATACACATTGCCGACACCTGCGAGCACCTGCTGATCCATCAGCAGTGCGCCGATCGGCCTGCGCGAGCGATGAATTCGCCGCCAGGCCCGTTCGGGATCGGCGCCGCGCCGCAGCGGATCCGGGCCGAGCCGCTCGGTCAGCGCCGTCACCTCGGCGTGGGTGTACACCTCGCAGGCGGTCGGGCCGCGTAAATCGGTGCCGTACAGGCGATCATCGGCCGACGCGTCACCGACGATCCGCATCCGCACCTGTCCGACCGGCTCACCCATCGGCAGCGGCACCTCGGTGAACACCCCGTACAACCCGAGGTGCACGTGCACGACCAGACCCGACTCGTAGTGGTGCAGAAGGTGTTTGCCCCACGCCTCGGCCTTGACGAGCACCTGACCGTCGATACGCGCGGCCCCGGCGGCGAACTTTCCCTGCGGGCTGGAAACACGCACCACTCCCCCAGCGAAGCGCCGCTGATGTAGTCGCGCGAGCCGATGCAGTGTGTGCCCTTCAGGCATCGAAGCTCGCAATCCTTTCCGGTCCGCCGAAGCGCGCGGCAAGGGCGACGACCCGCTGCGGCGAGCTCGAAACGCTCACCCCACTGCGCGCGAAGCGCCATTGCCGCAGCCGCGCGAGCCGGTGCACGTATCGCCCTCAGGCATCGAAGGTAGAGATCCTCTCCGGTCCGCCGCCTCGCATCGCCGCTCGGCTTACCTTGCGCGACGGCGGATTTCGCCGGTGTTGTGCGTCAGTAGGCCGGAACGGCCGGGGCCACACCGGTCTTCTCGTACTCGGCCAGGATGTCGATGCGACGCTGGTGGCGCGGCTCGTCGGACCATTTGGTCGAGACGAACGCGTCCACGATCGCCAGCGCCTCCTCGGTGGAGTGCATGCGCCCGCCGATGCCGATCAGCTGGGCATTGTTGTGCTCACGGGCCAGCTGGGCGGTCTCCACGCTCCAGGCCAGGGCGCAGCGGGCACCGGGCACCTTGTTCGCGGCGATCTGCTCACCGTTGCCGCTGCCGCCGAAAACCAGCCCGAGGCTGCCCGGATCGGCGACGGTGCGGCGGGCCGCCTCGATGCAGAAGGCGGGGTAGTCGTCGAGTGCGTCGTATTCGAGGGCGCCGCAGTCGACGACCTCGTGGCCCGCCTGCTCCAGATGGGCCTTGACGTGATTCTTCAGTTCGAAACCGGCATGGTCGGCACCCAGGTATACGCGCATGGCTGCGATTGTGTCAGGCGTGTTTCGCGTGCCGCGCGGTGGGCGGCACCACCGTCATGGTGCATCTGGCGACACCATCGATTCGGGATTGCGCTCCCTCGTAGCAACGGGCCCGCAACGCGATCGTTGATGGCAGAAGTACACCGCTGCCAGCCGAAGGAAATATCATGAAGTCGCTGTTCTCCACCAAGTCCGGACGCACCACGCCACGGCTGCGTCGCGGACTGGCCATCTCGATCGCCGCGGCGGCCACGGTCGGCCTGCTCGGTGCGACAACCGGACATGCGAGCGCCGCGCCGGCTGTCGATTGCCTGTGGGCGGGATCCGGCCATGCGCAAGGCGCGACACTAGTGGCCGGTGGCTCGACTTTCACCTGCGCGACAGATCAGCCCGGCGCAGCCCGGTGGCTCCGGGGCGCGGCCGTCCACACACCGAGCACCGTCGCGAATCCCGGCGCCACCGCCGATCCCTCGGGCAACTTCAGCGCCGGAGCGCTGCAACCGGGCACCGAGTACAACGACTACTGCGTGGGCACTCAGCTCATCGGTGGCAGCGAGCAAATATATGAGGTGGTATCCGATGCGACGGGCGCGCTGCGGTGGAAGGCGGCAGGTTCGATTTCGCAGTGGAGCTTCGACTCCGGTAAAGGACCGGTGCCGACGACCCGCTCGGCCAGCCTGTGCCTGCCCGACCCGGTGATCTTGCCGCCGAACCACTGAGTCGAAACGGTCCGGCATCCGCGCGGGTGTCGCACCATCGGGCCCGGCATTAACACCACTGGCCGCCACGGCGAATCGACAGGTATGTCAGCGGTGTTCGCGGCCACCAGTGCCGACCGCACGGCAACAGCCCGAACCTCGTCCCCGGCAAATGAATAGAGTTCTTCGCATGCAGCCGCACGACTCCCAGCCCCAGCAGCCGGGCGGACCCGCCGATCCCTATCCCGCTCTCGGCGGATGGGCGCAGGCTCAGGACGCGACCGCCATCTCGACCGGGCACGTTTCCGCCCAGCACGATTCGCCCCAGTACCCATCGACACCCCAGTACCCGTCGACACCCCAGCCTTATCCCGGTTCGCCATACCCGACACCCCACTACGGTCCGGCGCCGTACGCCCAGGGGCCCTACGGTGTGGCTCCGGTCCCACCCGGCATGCCCCCGCAGCGGCAGCCGCGCGGCCTGTCCCCATATGGCATGCCAGCACGGCACCCGTGGGAGATTCCGCTGCTGGTCGTGGTCTGTGTGATCACCACGCTCGCGATGCTGATCGCGCTGGCGGCGTGCATCGGCCTCGTGCTGGATGGGAAGCAGCCGAATATCTACCTGATCATCCTGGTCTTCGCGCCGATCGTCGTGTGGTTCCTGCGCGGTATGAGCTACGCGTCCATGCGGGTCAACGGCGTCAAGATGTCGCCGACCCAGTTTCCGGAGGGCTATCAGCTGGTGGTCGAGGCGGCGGCCCGATTCGGACTGGCCAAAGTGCCGGACGCATACGTCGTGCTCGGCAACGGCCAGATCAATGCCTTCGCCTCCGGTCACGGTTTCCGGCGCTATGTCGCGGTCTACAGCGATCTGTTCGAAATCGGCGGCGCCGCACGCGAACCCGAGGCTCTCGCCTTCATCATCGGTCACGAGGTCGGACATATCGCGGCCGGGCACACCTCGTACTGGCGTCAGCTCGGCATGTTCGTGGCACCGTCGCTGCCGATCATCGGCAGCTCGCTGATCCGGTCCCAGGAGTACACCGCCGACAACCACGGCTACTGCAACCGGCACGTCGGCGCACCCGGCGCCATGGGCACCCTCGCCGCGGGCAAGTACCTGAACAAGTTGGTCGGCTTCGATGAGATGGCCGATCGGGCCACGGTCGAGAAGGGCTTCTTCGTCTGGATCAGCAATGCCATGTCCTCGCATCCGGTGCTGACCTGGCGGATGTGGGCCCTGCGCGACCGCAGCAGGCACGGCAAGCTGTTCTGGCGACCGAACCGACCGGCCGGTGCGCCACCGGCCGGTCCGTACCCGAGCAGCTACGGCGAGGTTCCGACGTTGCCGCCGAAACCCGTGCCGTAGGTCCGCGGTCAGTCGAAGGACGGATCCTCGGTCCTGGTCCGCTTCAGCTCGAAGAAGTGCGGGTAGTCGGCCAGCGTGACCGCCGCATCCCACAGCTTCCCGGCCTCCTCGCCGCGCGGGATCCGCGACAGCACCGGACCGAAGAAGGCATTGCCGTTGATGTGGATGGTCGGGGTGCCGACATCCGGACCGACCTTGTCCATGCCCTCGTGATGGCTCTTGCGCAGTGCCTCGTCGAATTCGGTGCTCTCGGCGGCCGCGGCAAGCTCGGCGGGCAGGCCCGCCTCGGCGAGCGAATCAGCGATCACCGCGGCCAGGGATTCCTTGCGAGAGTCGCGCACGTACTCCTCGCGACGGTTGTGGATGCGGGTACCCATCGCGGTGTAGAGCGGGGAGAGCACCTTGTCACCGTGCTCCTGGGCGGCGGCGATGGCGACCCGGACCGGACCCCAGCCGGTGGCGAGCAGCTCCTCGTACTGCGGCGGCAGCCCCTCCTTGCCCTCGTTCAGCACCGACAGGCTCATCACGTGGAAACGGGCCTCGATATCGCGGACCTGCTCGACCTCGAGAATCCAGCGGGAGGTGATCCAACACCAGGGGCACAGCGGGTCGAACCAGAAATCGGCAACGTTCTTGGTGGTCGTCTCGCTCACAGAGCTGTTCCTCTCCATCGCACGCTCGTAACGCGCGGATTCGCCGCGCCACTATCCGTGGCCAACCACGCGGGTGCACGATTCGTTCCCGCACCGGACGCCCGATTTTCCGAAAAGGCGGCCCGGGGTCCCAGTAGGGTGACACGCAGGCGTCCGGTTCCCTCCCGAAAAGGAGTCCGTTATGACCTCTGATCAGCATTTCGTCATCGTCGGCGGCGGGCTGGCCGCGGCCAAACTGGCGGAAGCACTGCGCGACAACGATTTCGCCGGAACCGTGACGCTGATCAGCGCCGAGGATTACCTGCCCTATGAGCGACCACCGCTGTCCAAGGAGCATCTGGCCGGTAAGAAATCGCTCGAGGAATTCACCGTCGATCCGGGCCAGTGGTACCGCGATCACCATATCGACGTCCGGCTCGGCACCGAAGTCGGCGCGATCGATCCGAGCGCGAAAACCGTGACGCTGCCGGATGGTTCGACACTCGGCTACGACAAGCTCGCACTCGCGACCGGCTCGACACCGCGCCGCCTGCCGATTCCGGGCATGGATGCGCGCGAGGTGTACACGCTGCGCACCATCGGCGACTCCGACAGTCTGATCGAGCTGTTCGGCTCGGCCCGGCGGCTGGTCATCATCGGGGCGGGCTGGATCGGGCTCGAGGTCGCCTCGGCCGCACGCGCCGCGCAGGTCGAGGTCACCATTATCGAATCCGCCGAACTGCCGCTGCTGGCGGCGCTCGGCCCAGAGATGGGTCAGGTCTTCGCGGATCTGCACCGCGACCACGGCGTCGACCTGCGATTCGGAGCCCAGGTCGAGGCGATCACCACTCATCAGGCCGGGGCAATCACCGCTGGTCAGGGCGGGGTGGATCTGGCGAGCGGCGTCCGACTCACCGACGGCACCGTGATCGAGGGCGATGCGGTACTCGTCGCGATCGGCGCGCGGCCGAATATCGAACTGGCCGCCAACGCGGGGCTGGCGACCGACGGCGGCATACTCGTCGACGCGAGCCTGGCCACCAGTGACCCGGACATCGTGGCGGTCGGCGATATCGCCGACGCACAGCATCCGGTGCTCGGGCGTCGAATTCGGGTGGAGCACTGGGCGAATGCGCTCAATCAGCCCGCCGTCGCGGCGCAGACCATGCTCGGCAAGTCGGCTTCCTACGAACGCCTTCCGTATTTCTTCACCGACCAATACGACCTGGGCATGGAGTACACCGGATACGCCGCGACCGGTGAGTACGCGCAGGTGGTCGTGCGCGGTGATGTGGCTAAGCGCGAGTTCGTCGCGTTCTGGCTCGATGCCGAGAACCGGGTGCTGGCGGGGATGAATGTGAACGTCTGGGATGTGACCGACCGGATCAAGGAGTTGATCGGCCAGCAGGTCGATCCGGAACGACTCGCCGATACCTCCACACCGCTGTGATGCAGATCACTATCGAGGATGCGTCGAATCGGCGCACCCAGCTCCGACCTCATCGCGAGCGCGCCGCTGGGGCGCACCGCAGGCTAGGAGACCGGAAATGAAGTACATGCTGCTCAAGACCTATGGGCCCGCCGCCGGCTGCGACGTCCCGATCACCGAGTGGACGCCGGAGGAGATCAAGGCGCATATCGATTTCCAGCGGACGCTCGGCGCGGAGCTGGCCAAGACCGGTGAACTGGTCGATGCGCAGGGCCTGGCCGGGCCGGACGAGGCACGACTGGTCAGTTCGGACGGACGATCGGCGCCGGTTGTCACCGATGGACCGTTCCCGGAGACCAAGGAATTCCTGGCCGGATATTGGCTTGTCGATGTGGAAAGTCCGGAACGTGCGCTGGAGATCGCCGCACAGGCTTCGGCGGGCCCCGGCCCCGGTGGTAAGCCGATCGGCGAGTACATCGAGGTGCGCGCGGTGATGGGCGCCCCGGCGACCGAGTAATAGTTGTCCATGCACGGAGCACCGCCCATCGAGGACCTGTTGCGCGAACTCGCGCCACAGGTCCTCGGCACGTTGGTACGCCGATTCGGCGATTTCGACACCGCCGAGGACGCGCTACAGGAGGCGATGCTCGCGGCGGCGACCCAATGGTCCGACGATGGGCTGCCGGATAATCCGCGAGCGTGGTTGATCCAGGTCGCGCAGCGGCGGATGGCCGATGTGGTGCGCGCCGAGGTGGCCCGGCGACATAGGGAGACAACGGTTTTCGAGCGCGATGTGCCCGATGCCGAGGCCGTCGATCGTGACGATACGCTCGCCGTGTTCTTCCTCTGCTGCCATCCTGCGCTGTCGTCCGCTAGTGCCATCGCGCTGACATTGCGTGCGGTCGGCGGGCTCGGCACGGCGGAGATCGCCAATGCCTTCCTGCTGCCGGAAGCGACCATGGCGCAACGGATTACGCGTGCGAAGAAGAAACTGGCCACCCTCGACCGCCCGTTCGCCCGGCCCGGTGATGCGCAATGGCATGAGCGGCTCGGTGCGGTACTGCATGTGCTGTACCTGATCTTCAACGAGGGGCACACCACCACAGCGGGACCCGACCTACAGCGGACCGACCTCTCGAACGAGGCCATCCGCCTGACCAGGTCGATCCATCGACTGCTCCCAGACGACACCGAAGTAACCGGGCTGCTCGCGCTCATGTTGCTCACCGACTCCCGGCGCGTCGCCCGCACCGGAGCGCACGGCGAATTGATTCCGCTCGCCGAACAGAACCGCGCACTGTGGGATCGCAAGCTGATCACCGAGGGCATGACCTTGACGACCAGCACACTCACCTCGGGCCTCACCGGCCCGTACCAGATCCAGGCCGCGATCGCCGTACTGCACGCGCAGGCGCTGCGTGCCGAGGACACCGACTGGCGTCGAATCCTGGCCCTGTACAACATGATCGAGCGCATCTCGAAGAACCCGATGGTCACCCTCAACCGCGCCGTCGCCACCGCCATGGTGCACGGCCCGGCCGCCGGTCTCGAACTCGCCGACACCCTCGAAGACCAGTTGGCAGGCAACCACCGCCTCGACGCAGTCCGCGGCCACTTACACGAAATGGCAGGCGATTTCGCCTCCGCCATCACCTGCTACACCTCCGCCGCCAACCACACCACCAGTACCCCCGAACGCGACTACCTGACCCTCCGCGCCGCCCACCTCCGTCTGGACACCGGCACGACGGCAGACTGACAGTGGCTGGTCCAGGTAGCCGCATTCGACCTCACCTATTTCGAAAACCGCCGAACCGACTGAAAGTCGGTGAAATCACCTCACTAGAGCCCGGTAGCTTCGTGGAATTTCTGAACGATCTCATCGAGCGGAGCGTCGGCCTCGATCACCGTGCCATCGGGATTGATCAGATCTATGCGGGTACGGGTGAGCTTGGAGTACTTTTCCACCCAGTGGCCGTCGGTGTTTGTATAGCACTCCCAGTAATGGCCGTAACCGTGCACCCCGAACGTATTGCCCCAGACAAGTACGTCATCCATCGTCCACACACCCGCGGCAGTCGTCGCGGACGTCATTTTGATTTGCGGGTCGTAGCCTTGGTGGTGTGTATTAGCGCCACCCAGCGTGAGTTGCAGGAAGGCGATGAACGAATCCCTGTTGGGAAATATGGGGCCGGCGCTGCCCGTGGTGTCCACTATGACGTCAGGCGCGAGGTGTGTGCTCAGGTCGGACCAGTTCTTGGTATCGATGGCATGGAAATAGTCTTGCTTGAGCTGCTCGACCGCCTCGATGCCGGGCGCCGAGACGGCAGGTTGCGAATAACACGAGGGAAGCGGGCCCGATGACTCTGCGTTGGCGGTCGGGATACCGATGGTACCGAGCATTGTCGCCGCACTGAACGCCACAGCGGCGCACAGTATTCCGGACCGCTTCCGCCCACCCGCTCCGGCCCGGAACCGGCCGCGATTTTCTACGGACATTTCTTCTCCTCTTCTAGCAGCAGGGCGCGAAGACCCCTGTTGTTTGCGACGACGGCCCCGCCAAAGGCATTGGCTAAAGCGCCATTGCCAGTGACGTTGCGTGCGTGCCGCGGCAATGTACTGCTGACAATCGCGAGCGAAGGCGGTGGTCCGAAAGGCGGAAGAAGTCGAGCGAAACCCGATCCCCGGAAAGGATTCCCGCGTTGTCGTCCCGGTCATCGGAATGCGATTTGACGGTGCCGCATCGACATCGCGAAGCGGGACAGAATTCACCCTCGCACTAAGGTGATCTCAGCAATGTAGCAACGGATTTCGCATGCCGTGACGAAAGTCCTTGGGTGACACACCGATTGGATGCTGGATATGGCTGTGGAGTCCCTGGTAGGTGGGGCTCACCACAAGATCCGTCTGCACCGAAGGGACTCCATGTGATCGCTTGTCTGGCCATGCTCGATGTTCCCCGGGACTGCTGGATCCGCCGTGTCTTGTACGCGCCAGGGCGGCGCTAGGCGGCAGACTGCTCGGTGTGGCAGGCAAATTCAGTGCTGGGATTCTGTTGTTCCGTCGGACCGCCGGTGATACCGAGGTGCTGATCGGGCATATGGGTGGGCCGTTCTGGGCGCGGAAGGATGCGGGGGCGTGGTCGATTCCGAAGGGTGAGTACGAGCCGGAATACGAGGGCGCCGAGGTGGCCGCGGCGCGTGAGTTCCTCGAGGAACTCGGGCTGCCGGTGCCCGAGGGCGATCGGGTGCCGTTGGGCGAGGTTCGCTACGGCAGTGGCAAATCCGCCAAGAACCTCACAGTTTGGGCCGTCGAGGGCGATCTCGACCCGTCCACAGTTGTCCCGGGCACCTTCGAAATGGAATGGCCGCCCAAATCCGGCCGCCTCGCCACCTTCCCGGAAATCGACCGCGTCGGATGGTTCGACCTCGCCACCGCGCACGACAAACTGGGCGCAGGCCAGCGGCCCTACCTCGACCGGCTAGCCGAGCACCTCGCCTGACCGACCCGTGCCCACCGAACACCGGCACCCACTAGGCACCGCACAACAACCGGACATCCCGCACCATCGAGCACCCGGCACCCCGTACGGCTACCGGGCACCGCGGCGCAATCCGCATGGAGGTGCCTGGCCTCGGTGTCGTTTGCCACCGGTGCACCACATGGCCAGTCGTGGGACCACCGACAGCCGAACAGAAGTGGAACAGGCTAACGCGCCGTTGACCGAAGACGCTGCGTTCCTGCACGACCGATATGCGGTATGAGCGTGCGTTGCTGACCTATGTGGCGTCCAGGCAGCACCCTTCCCTCGGACAGTCAGCGAATGTGTGCACCGAGATCGTGGGCAGGTTCGGCTGCTTGACGGGGGCATAGATGGACTCAGACATGCAGGGTGGGCCGGTATATGAGCTCTTGGATGTTGCCGTCGAGCGTGCGGCTCTCGATCAGCTCGAGGTCGAAGTCGGCCGCACCCTGGAAGATCGGGTCATCACCGGTCTGACCGGTGATCACAGGGAAGAGCGTCACCTGGACGCGGTCGACCAGGCCGGCGGCCATCAGCGCCCGGTTCATCGACAGGCTGCCGTGCGAGCGCAACGGCACCTCGGACTCCTTCTTGAGCCGTGCGACGACGTCGACGGCGTCACCGCTCACGACGGTGGCGTCCGGCCAGTCGAGCGGTCCTTCCAGGGTGGTCGACACCACCGTCGCCGGCAGGTTCCTCATCCGGGTGACCCATGGGTCACGCACCGACTCCTCGTTGCCCGAGTCCAGTATCTGCGTGAACGCCCGATAGGTGTTGGCCCCGAAGACCATCCGCTGCTCCGCCTCGTACAAGGCGAGGCGGTGGTCGAGCAGTTCGGGGCCTTGCTTGCCCCAGTAGCCGCCCCAGTCGCCGCCGCTGACGCCACCGTAGCCGTCGAGGCTGGAAAAGACGTCGAAGGTGTAGGTGACGGTCATGATGCTCTCCTCGAGTCCGGTTGATCGGGTCTGTGGATACAGACGAGACACCACGACGAAACTCATCGCCGCTCGACTCCTGAAGTCCGGTCGCATGCGGCCCAGGACTTGACCGCGGCCCAACGTGGTCGATGGTCCCGCACACCGATTCGCGCGCCGCGCTTGGTTTCTTCCCGCGATTTCGTGCGCGGCGTGACAAAAGGCGCGCGGGAGCGCATGTCGTTACCGAGGCAACCTATCTGGACGAGGCACTGCGAGCCGTCCCAGTCGCCCTGATGATCAGCGGGACGCTGCGCCCCAACTCTGCCCAGTGATGAGTTCGTATGCCTCGATGTACTTCTGCCGAGTGGCATCGACGATTTCGGCGGGGATCTCCGGGCCCGGATATTCCTTGTTCCAGCCCGTGGAGGTGGACCAGTCGCGGACGAACTGCTTGTCGAAGGAGCGTTGGGGGCGGCCGGGTTCCCATTCGGCGCCAGGCCAGAAGCGGGAGGAGTCGGAGGTCAGTACCTCGTCGCCGAGGGTGAGAACGTCACTGTCCCAACCGAATTCGACCTTGGTGTCGGCGACGATGACGCCGCGCACGGCGGCGTGCGCGGCACCGCGGGTATAGATCCGAAGAGTCAGGTCGCGCAGTTGCTCGGCGACCTCGCGGCCCTCCTGATTCACCACATCCGCGAAGGTGATGGGCTCGTCGTGGCCCTCGGAGGCCTTACTGGTCGGGGTGAAGATCGGCTCGGGCAGTATGTCGCCATCACGCAGACCGGGCGGCAGCGCGATGCCGGAAACCGTCCCGGTGTGCTCGTATTCCTTCAGCCCCGACCCGGTCAGATAGCCGCGCGCGATGCATTCGACCTGCAGCATCTTCAGCGGCTTGACCCGGATGCCGCGACCGGCGAATTCCGCGGGCACATCGGTCGCGGAGACCACATGGTTGGGCACCTCGGTGAAGTATTCGAACCACCAGTTGGACAGCTGGGTCAGCAGTGCGCCCTTATCCGGGATCGGCGTCGGCAGCACCACGTCGTAGACCGATACCCGGTCCGACGCCACCAGCAGCAGGGTATCGCCGTCCTCGTAGAGGTCGCGCACCTTTCCGGCGTGGATGTGCTTCACGTCGCAGCTCCGATCCTGGTCGATAGGGTTCAGGGGAAAAAGTCCCGCGCGGGCAACCTTACCGAGGTGGCATTGTGGTGAGTGCTGTGCCCGCCGGGGGCCGCCCGTGCATGTTCTTCGAACCACGAAGGAGTCCAATGTCCGCACCGAACCTGACTCGCGACCAGGCGATCGAACGCGCCTCGACAGTGCAGGTCGAGAACTATCGCATCGAGCTCGACCTGACCGACGGGGCGGGGCAGCCGGGCGAGCAGACCTTCTTCTCCCGCAGCACGGTCACTTTCACCGCGACCGCGGGCGCGAGCACGTTCATCGATATCGTCGCCCGCGGGGTCCGCTCCGCCGTGCTCAACGGCACCCCGATCGACGTCGCCGACTACGACGAAGCCAAGGGCATCACCCTCACCGGTCTGGCCGAGCGCAACGAACTCGTCGTCGAGGCCGACTGCGAATACTCCAATACCGGTGAGGGCCTGCACCGCTTCGTCGACCCCACCGATGACGCGGTCTACCTGTACTCGCAATTCGAAACCGCCGATGCCAAGCGCATGTTCGCCTGCTTCGATCAGCCGGATCTCAAGGCCAGCTTCGATATCAGCGTCACCGCCGCGCCGAGCTGGAAGGTCATCTCCAACGCCGCCGCGGTCGATACGCTCATCGCCGATCCCGGCAAGCACCTGTTCCGCACCACCCCGCGGATGAGCACCTATCTGGTCGCGCTCATCGCGGGCCCGTACGCGGAATGGACCGACGCCTACACCGACGATCACGGCACCATCCCGCTCGGCATCTACTGCCGCTCCTCGCTCGCCGAACATATGGACGCCGAGCGCCTCTTCACCGAGACGAAGCAGGGATTCGGCTTCTACCACAACAACTTCGGTGTGCCGTACGCCTTCGGCAAGTACGACCAGCTGTTCGTCCCGGAGTTCAACGCGGGCGCGATGGAGAACGCCGGTGCCGTTACGTTCCTGGAGGACTACGTCTTCCGGTCCAAGGTGACCCGCGCCTCCTACGAGCGGCGCGCCGAGACAGTTCTGCACGAGATGGCGCATATGTGGTTCGGCGATCTGGTCACCATGAAGTGGTGGGACGACCTGTGGTTGAACGAATCGTTCGCGACCTTCGCCTCGGTGCTGTGCCAGTCCGAGGCGACCGAATACACAAGTGCCTGGACCACTTTCGCCAATGTGGAGAAGTCCTGGGCCTACCGGCAGGACCAGCTGCCCTCCACTCACCCCATTGCCGCGGATATCCCGGACCTGCATGCGGTTGAGGTCAACTTCGACGGAATCACCTATGCCAAGGGCGCTTCCGTGCTCAAGCAGCTTGTCGCGTATGTCGGTCTGGAGCCGTTCCTCGCAGGTCTGCGCGCCTACTTCACCGAACACGCCTACGGCAATGCCACTTTCGACGATCTGCTGTCGGCGCTGGAGCAGTCCTCGGGCCGTGATCTGTCCGGCTGGGGCGCGCAGTGGCTCAAGACCACCGGCTTGAATATCGTTCGGCCGGATTTCGAGGTCGACGCCGAGGGCAAGTTCACCTCGTTCGCCGTGGTGCAGGAGGGTGCGGCACCCGGTGCGGGCGAACGTCGCGTCCATCGCCTCGCCGTCGGCGTCTATGCCGACCAGGACGGAAAGCTGGTGCGCACCAAGCGCGTCGAGCTCGATCTCGATGCCGCCGAGCGCACCGACGTCCCCGAGTTGATCGGCGTGCCACGCGGCAAGTTCGTGCTGGTCAACGATGACGACCTCACCTACTGCTCGGTGCGCCTGGATGCCGATTCGCTCGACGTGCTGGTCAACCGCATCGCCGATATCGCCGAACCGCTCCCCCGCACGCTGGCCTGGTCGGCCGCCTGGGAGATGACCAGGCAGGCCGAATTCCGGGCCCGCGATTTCGTCGCCCTGGTCCAGCGCGGCGTCGGCGCCGAATCCGAAATCGGGGTGGTGCAACGACTCCTGATGCAGGCCAACACCGCGATCGGCAGCTACGCCGATCCGGAATGGGCCACCACCACCGGCTGGCCCGAATACGCCAACCGGCTGCTGGAGCTCGCTCGCGAGGCCGAGGCGGGTTCGGACCACCAACTCGCCTTCGTCAACGCACTCACCGGCGCCAAGCTGTCGGACTGGCACACCGAGGTGCTGCGTGAACTGCTCGACGGCGACCCGGCGAAGGTCGGTCTCCCGGGTCTGATCGTCGACACCGATCTGCGCTGGCGGCTGGTCACCGCACTCGCCGCCGCCGGTGAGATCGACGCCGAAGGGCTCGCGACCCCCTCGATCGATACAGAGTTGTCCAATGATCCGACCGCGGCGGGTAAGCGGCAAGCCGCGGCCGCGGCGACGGCTCGTCCGATCGCCGAGGTGAAGGAGCAGGCCTGGACGACGGTGATGTCCGACGATTCGGTCCCGAATATCACCGCCCGTTCGATCGTCGGCGGCTTCGCGCCCAATGGCCAGGGTGAGCTGCTGACGCCGTACGTGGAGCGCTATTTCGCCGAGGTCCCCGGCGTCTGGGAGCGCCGCTCCAGCGAGGTCGCGCAGACCGTGGTCATCGGGCTCTATCCGGCGTGGGCGATCAGCGAGGAAGCCGTCGCGACGGCGGACAAGTTCCTCGCCGATGACCATCCGCCTGCGCTGCGCCGCCTGGTGAGCGAGGGCAAGGCGGGCACCGAACGCTCACTGCGCGCACGCGCCTTCGACGCCCAGGACTGAAAACAAACGGCGCGTTCACCTCAACCGAGGTGAACGCGCCGGATGTGGAACGATCAGCGACCGATAGCGGCGGCCATCACGCGAACCGCGGAGATCAGGCCGTCGATGAGCTGGCCCTGCCGGAACGAGCTCAATGCGGCGGTGACGCCGAGCTGGCAGACGCGGTCGTTGGCGCGATCAGCGACCTCGTGGCCGGAGCGCACCTCGATGGCCTTGTCATTGGGCGAAACCGCGATGAGCACCGAACGCGCGGCCTCGGGGGTCGCGGGGAAGACCGCGTCCGCACCGGCGGCCGGATCCGCGCCGAGATCGCCGATGTAGATGCTGAAGCGCACCTTTGTCGCGCGGGTCGCCTCGGTGAGCACGTTGTCTATGGCGAGCCGCTCGTCATCGCTGAACGGGGCTTCCTTGAACACCGCGCCGGCCTCGTGCACACCCGAGACGCGGCCGCTGCTGGTGACCACCGAACCGTGCGGCAGTTCGGATTCGACTACCGCGGGCCAATTAGAACTTGCCACTTGCCCGGCCTCCGATCAGCTCCACGTCGGTGGATTCGATTGCCGCATGGTGCCCATGCGACGACTCAGCGTGGTGACCCGATCCGGTCACCTCGTCGGTAGCACTCCACAGCACGGGAGGCTGGGTCCACTTCTGACCGAGATCGAAGTGGACCGGCTTCTCGCCGGGCAGTGGCTTGCCGAGAAACGACAATCCGGCGATCGCGCCGTAGATCACCAGCGGGATGCCGAGGAAGATCAGCACTGTCTCGAGAATGCTCATGACTGCGCCTCGCTGACGCTCGGCTCCGTCATGCGCATCGCGCGCTGGCACATGGTTCGCTCGCTTCGCTCACTCACAGGATCAAAGGTAGACGATCCTCTGTAGTAGTTCGCGCTCTGGTCGAATTCGTGTTGTCCCCTCACACCATCCAGGCGGCGGCATTCGCGGGCAACTGTCCGTTCACCGGTGGGGCGCTGACGAGCAGTACATCGCCCGGCGGCAGGGAGATCGGCACGGGGGATGCGTTCAGCACACAGACCAGTCCACCCGGTCTCCGGAAGGCCAGGCAACCCGACGGACTGCCGTACCACTCGATCCGCGGACCCGCGAATTCCGGTCGGACACTGCGTAGTTCGATCGCCAAGCGGTACAGCGACAGCGTGGAGCCCAACGCCTCCAACTGCGCCTCGACCGATGACGACGCCCATTCCGGCGGTATCGGCAGCCAGGACTGCTCGGCGGTGGTGAAGCCGAACGGCGGCGCAGCGCCCTCCCATGGAATCGGCACCCGGCAGCCGTCGCGTCCGCGCTCGGTATGTCCGGAGCGTTCCCAGACCGGATCCTGCAGCACCGCCTCGGGCAGATCGTCCACATTCGGCAGTCCGAGTTCGGCGCCGTTGTAGATGAAGACCGCACCGGGCAGCGCCAACTCCACCATGATCATCGCGCGAGCCCGCGCGACCCCGACCGGACCGCCGCCGTAGCGGGTGACCTCGCGCTCGATGTCGTGGTTGGACAGGGTCCAAGTGGGCGAGGCGCCCACCGGCGCGACGGCCGCGAGCGAATTGTCGATGGCGGCCCGCACCGGATCGGCGGCGAATTCCGTCTCGGCGAGACGGAAATTGAAGGCCAGGTGCAGTTCGTCCGGTCGGACGTACTCGCCGAATCGGGTGTTGTCGTCGACCCACACCTCGCCGATCGAGACCGCGTTCGGATACTCGTCCAGCACCTTCCGGATGCGGCGGTGGATATCGTGCACATTGGGATTGTTGAAGCGCGGATCGCTGTCGTCGTGCACGAGCATCTTGGTCTCGACGCGCACCATATCGGGCAGGCCGTCCGGTTTGGCCATGCCGTGCGCGACATCGAGGCGGAAGCCGTCGACGCCGCGGTCGAGCCAGAACCGCAGCGTCTGCTCGAAATCGGCGGCGACCTCGGGATTCTGCCAGTTCAGATCGGGTTGCTCACGCGCGAAGATGTGCAGGTACCACTGACCGGGGGTGCCGTCGGCCTCGGTGATTCGAGTCCAGGCCGGTCCGCCGAAGATGCTCGGCCAGTTGTTCGGCGGCGTGGCGCCGTCGGGTCCGCGGCCGTCGCGGAAGATGTAGCGCTCGCGTTCATGGCTGCCGGGTGCGGCGGCCAGCGCCGCGGCGAACCACGGATGCTGATCACTGGTGTGGTTCGGCACCAGGTCCATGGTGACCTTGAGATTGCGGTCGTGCGCTTCGGCGATCAATTCGTCCATCGCCGCCATACCGCCGAACAGCGCGTCGATATCGCGTGGGTCGGCGACGTCGTAGCCGCCGTCGGCCATCGGCGAACGCATCACCGGACAGATCCACAGCGCGTCCACCCCGAGTAGTTCGAGGTAGCCGAGCTTCTCGCGAACTCCGCCGAGATCGCCGATCCCGTCACCGTCGGAGTCCGCGAAGGATCGCGGATAGACCTGGTAGAACACGGCCGACCGCCACCAAGGTTGGGCGGTGCGATCCACCGACGCCGACACGGCAGGTGTATCAGTCACATCCGCAATAGTGCCAAAGATTTTCGGTAAATTCGCCCAGGCTCAACTATGTTCTGCGACACCCGGCAAATTTTCAGCGTTGCATACCCCGAGCCGAGACCCCAGCGCTGACCCGGAACCGGACGAAATTATCTCACCAAGCCGCATTCATCAGCGAATTTGCCGCCATCTCCAAATAGTCGAGCAATGCCTTGCGATGTTCATCGTCCAGAATTTCCGGTTCGATTTCCGCCACGCCGATGCGCATGCAGCGCAGCCACGCGTCGCGCTCCACCGGACCGATTTTGAACGGCATATGCCGCATCCGCAGCCGCGGGTGCCCGCGTTCGTCGGAGTAGGTGCGCGGCCCGCCCCAGTACTGCTCCAGGAACATGCGCAGGCGCCGCTCGGCCGGTCCGAGGTCCTGCTCCGGATACAGCGGGCGCAGCACCTCATCGGCCGCCACCTCGCGATAGAACGCCGCGACGATCCGCTGGAACGTCTCCGCCCCACCGATCGCCTCGTAGAACGACGTGGCTGTCTGCTCGCCGGAACTCATCAGGTCCTCTCGATCGGGGCAATGTGCCGCCGTCCATTGTGCCCGCGTTACGAACGGGCGGCCCTTCAACCACAGTTCATCCGACATTGTGCGAAATCACCGTGCAATAGCAGGCGTTCCATGGTCAACTGGGTGGCAGTCTCTGCCGAGATACCACATGATCTTGAAAACTACGAAACCGGGGTCACCATGAAGCAGCGGCACGGCCGATCACATGAGGCCAGGACGCACCGACAACTCCAGCCCGCCGACGTCCACAATCGTGGGTCGGGGGCTACTCCGCTGCACATCTTGTCCGACCACTATCCGGGTGCCCATCGCACCGGTGAGCCTGCTCACCACATCGCACACCTCACGGCCGTCCAGAACGAGGCCGCCAACTGGTTGAAGCGCCGGGTGCTGCTTCTGAATGCCACCTACGAGCCGCTCACCGCACTGTCCGCGCGCCGCGCCGTCGTACTTCTCATCTGCGATAAAGCCGATACCGTCCACCACGACCCCGAGGGTTCGGTGGTGCATTCCGCCGAATCCGCCGTCACGATTCCGTCCGTCATCCGGCTACGCAGCTATGTGCACGTCCCTTATCGCGCGCGCGTCCCGATGACCCGTGCCGCCCTCATGCATCGCGACCGCTACCGCTGCGGCTATTGCGGCGGGAAGGCGGAGACCATCGACCACGTCATCCCGCGCAGCCGCGGCGGTGAACATTCCTGGGAGAACTGCGTCGCCAGCTGCGCGCCGTGTAACCACCGCAAGGCCGACAAGCTGCTCAGCGAGCTGGGGTGGACGTTGCGTTCGCCGCTGGTTTCGCCGAAGGGGCCGCATTGGCGACTGCTCTCGACCACTGCGGAGCTGGATCCGGTGTGGTTGCAGTATCTCGGTGAAGGCGCGGCCTGAAGCTTCAAGGTATGCGCGGGCCCGAGTGGCTTTCACATGGCCTAAGCCGCCGGGCCGGAATTCCGGCAGCCCGTTGATCGTCAGGATTCGGACGAGCCGACCGGGAATCACGTGTATTCGACGACCAGCGTTGCCCAAGTGTCGCGTTCGAGGGCCTCGAAAATGTGCGGTGCGTCACCCGGGTAGGCGATGTAGTCGCCGGGTGTCAGTTCGACCGGTGCGTCGATCGGGCCGACGAGCGCGCGTCCACTGGCGAGGAGCACATGCTCGACCACGCCCGGGATATGCGGCTCCGATTTGCGCGCATGACCGGGTTCGGACGTAATGCGGAACAGATCGCGGCGGGAGTTGGCCGGACCGGCCGCCAGCAGCGTTGCGCGGTACTCGGACTCGGCGGCGGCCACCACCGGCCCCTCCCCCGCACGGATGACGTGAACGGTGGGCCGCGGCGGGTCGAGCAGCCGGGAGAAGGGCATATCCAGGGCGACGCACAGCGCCCACAAGGTCTCCAAGCTCGGATTGCCGGTGCCGGATTCCAGTTGGGACAGTGTGGATTTCGCCACTCCCGCGCGGTTGGCGACCTCGGTGAGCGATAGCCCGGCGCGGGTGCGCTCGCGGCGCAGGGCAGCGGCGATCACCGCCTGTGGCGTCGTCGGACTCTGCTCCATTTCCGCTCCCGTCGACTAGGTGGATAGCAGGCCGGCCGGGGGGGTGAGTACAGCTGACCGCCAAACAGAGAACCATATTGACGAATCGTCCCGCCATGTTCACTATAAGCAACATGCGTTCGACATGGCGAACACTTGATCGGGATACACTCTCCGGAATCGCGGCGGTACTGCTCGCGGTCGGGCTGATCGGCGTTTCCTACGGTGCGACCGCTGTCACCTCCGGTTTTCCACTCTGGGTACCGATCGTGCTCGGGATCGTGGTGCTCGCGGGCGGCGCGGAGTTCCTGTTCATCGGAATCATGGCCGCCGGTGGCAGCCCGATCGCGGCGGTGCTGGCCGGACTGCTGGTCAATGCCAGGCATCTGCCGTACGGACTGTCGGTGCCCGATGTGGTTGGCACCGGATGGCGGCGGCGCATCGGCGTACACGTGATGAACGACGAATCCGTCGCGCTGGCACTCGCCCAGCCCGATGTGGCGCGTCGGCGGGCCGCGTATTGGGTGAGCGGGTTGGGTGTGCTCATCGCGTGGCCGGGTGGCGCGGCGATCGGTGCGCTGATCGGCACGGTGGTGCCCGATACCGGTGCGATCGGGTTGGACGCGGTGTTCCCCGCGGTGCTGTTATCGCTGATCACGCCCGCCTTGCGAGCCCGCGGCACGCTGCGCGCGGCCCTGATCGGGGCGAGTGCGGCCGTGGCGAGTGCGCCGTTTTTACCCGCGGGAATGCCTGTGCTGGTTGCGCTTTCGGGGCTGTTCTTCGCTATTTCGAGGAAAGGCGACAGCGAGGCCGAGCCCGGAGAGACGCAGGCGGCATGAGCAAGCGATTCATCGGCGGAGCACGTCCGGCCGAACCGAGGACCGTGGAGGCGCAGGCGTGAGTACCCCGATCTTGTTGGTAGCCATGTCCGCACTCTCCGCCGGAACATATGCCTTCCGTTCATCGGGCCCGGCACTGCGCAACCGCATCCGCTTCCCAGAGCGAGCAACCAAACTGCTGGAGATCGGCGCGGTTGTCCTGCTCGCGGCGATGGTCGCCATCACCACTGTGCCCACGGGCACCGGCCACCTCGGATTCGCCTTACCCGCAGGGGTTTTGGTCGGCGGCCTGCTGGCGTGGCGCAACCAACCGATGCTGGTGGCCATCCTGGCCGCGGCGGGTACGACCGCCCTGCTGCGCCTGGTCGGCGTCACCTGACCCGCCACACTGCTTGTCGCGGGTGCACACCCGGTACACCGGGTGCGCATTTACGACAAAGGGTGCGCAGACACGTCTTTCAGGACCACCTCATCCAAGAGGATCCCGAATCCCGAGCGGGTGAGCGGACTAGCACCGCCTGGTCCGGAGACCACCATCGGCAATGCCGAATGCGATCAGCCGCACCCTCTCTCGGGATCCAACCCGTTTCGGTGCCGACAGTACGAATCCCGACAGGGGGCGCGGGAATTCACACGACCGGCACCGACGGCTGCGGGCGGGGTCAGCTGGGAGTCAGAGGGATGCCGCCGCCACGGCGCCGGGCGACGGAACCGTAGCGGGCGTCGAGGCGCAGCCAGGTTTTGGTGGCACGGACCCGGACGATTTCGGTGGGCAGGATGCGGCGGGAGTCGGCCTTGTCACCGGCGTGCGGGATGAAATCCATTGCGGTGAGGGCAAATACGACGCGCATCGGAACCTGCACCTGAGCCGCGGCCGCGGATACCGTAAGCACCGTCTGGTCGAGCAGGGAGGCGGGCGGGCCATGGTTGCTGCCGTGTTCCTTGGCCAGTGCTGCGCCTTGTTCGGCGAGTTCGACGAGGGTGCGCGCGGGCACATCGTCGACATGTTCGAAGCCGACATCCGGCGGCAGCGCACCGCGCCATGCCGAATCCATCGAGTAGCCGAGGTCGATCGGACTGCCGGACGGCAGACCGGCCAACACCAGATCGGCACCGACGGTGACATCGTCGACACCAAGCTCGGCGACCACGGTACGTACCGCGAGTGCCTCGAAACCCGTTGCCACCCAAGCAGATACGTACCGCTCCCCGCGACGGCGCAGACGCACCACCGCCGCCGGATCCAGCCGAACAGCTCGGCTCAAGAATGTCGCCAGATTCTCCCGCTCAGCCGGATCGGCAACATCCAGGACGCGTTGTCCCGACATCAGTGCTCCCATATCGCAGCCGGACCCAGTCGCCACACGACAACCGAGGTCAGCCCTCGCCCTTTCACGACCGCTGTACGACCGGATTCAGCCATCACCACACGACCGACGATGCCGACGACCACTGCTCGACGACCGAAGCCAGCCATTACCACCCGGCCATCCGAATCCGCCGCCCGAGCGAGCCGGGCAAGCGTTCACTCTTTCCACTCGGCGAGGTAATCACGTTCGGTATCGGTGAGCCGACGCAGGCGCTGCGTGCGCATATCGAAGGCCGCGATCTGGGTGGAGGCGATCACCGCGGGCGGCGAGTCCGGGGCCGCGCCGTTGGCCCGGACCTCGTAGCCGATGGTGAAGTCGACCGCACGCAGCTGCTCGATCCACATGGCGATATCGAGCGGGGTGTCGTCGTGACGCAGCTGGCCGCGGTAGCGGACCCGAAGGTCCGCCAGCACGCAGCCCTCGCGCAACGGCGCGGTCGGGCGTCCGTCCTCGAACAGCCACGGAATCCGCGCCTCCTCCAGCAGCGTCACCATGCGGGCATGGTTGACGTGCTGGAACACGTCCATATCCGACCACCTGACGTCTACCTTGGCGTGGAAGCGCTTGGGCAGCAGCAGGCTGCCACCAAGCGCGCTCCCATTACCGTCGAGCGAACTGGTCAACGCGGTACCTCCGATTGGGCGCCCACCCCGCTCACCATGCTTCGCACTTGCCGCGCTGCAACCGACAGCGTGGCGAGATCGTGGGTTCCGGACTCGAACAACTCCGACAGCGCGGCCCGAGCGCGCCCGAGCCGGGACTGGTTTTTCGACTCCCAGTATGCAATCTTCTCGTCCGCTGTCTCCTCCGGGTCGCCGCCGGAGAGCACATCGAGGGTCAGCGAGCGCAGCGATCCGTACATATCGTCGCGCAGTGCGAGCCGGGCCAGCGCATGCCAGCGATCGCCGCGTTCCAGGTGGCTGACCGCCTGCAACAGCCAATCGATCTTGAGGTGATCGTTGAGCGCGTAGTACAGCGAGCCGACCTCGTCGCCGCTGCGATCGGTGATATCTGCGATATCCAACACATCGAGCAGCGGGAACAGATTCAGCAGCCCGAAGACCTCGGTGGCGAGGTCGGTCGGCGCGCCGCGCGCGATCACTTCGGCGGACTGATCGGTCAGCGTCGAGACGTGATGCCCGCGCAACCAGCCGGGCACCTGCGGCGCCAGTTCCCGCACGCCCCGGCTGTACCGGTTGATCTCCGCGCCGACCGCGATCGGCTGCGGACGGTTGGTCAGCAACCAGCGCGAGGCGCGATCCAGCGTGCGCTTGGTCTCCAGTTCGAGTTCGTCGCGCACCGATACCGGGGCGTCGGTATCCCGGATCCGCGCCCACATATCGTGCAGATCGAAGATCTCGCTGGCCGCCGCGAATGCGC
Organism: Nocardia vinacea; assembly: GCF_035920345.1. Lineage (NCBI taxonomy): Bacteria > Bacillati > Actinomycetota > Actinomycetes > Mycobacteriales > Nocardiaceae > Nocardia > Nocardia vinacea. The sequence continues at coordinate 8,958,224 of NZ_CP109149.1, read as the reverse complement.
GCACCGCGTCGGTCGAGCTGGCGCCGATCTCCTCGGTCAGCCGATGGGCATAGGAGATGCCGCCGTAGTCGACCATCTCGTTCACCACCATGGTGGTGGTGATCTCGCGACGCAGTCGGTGCCGCTTGATGGCGGTGCCGAAACGCTCGCGCAACGGTGTCGGGAAATACTCCGGCAGCCGGGTGGCGAAGTACGCGATCTCCGGCAGATCGGTTTCCAGCAAGTCGGCCTTGAGCGAAAGCTTCACGTGCGCCATGAGATTGGACAATTCAGGCGAGGCGAGACCGGTGCCCTCCTCGAGCCTGCGCTTGATCTCCACCTCCGAGGGCAGCGCCTCGAGCTCGCGATCCACCCCGCGACGCGCCTCCAGATCTTCGATGAGCCGCTCGTGCACATTCAGCATCCCGGGCGCCTCGGCCCGGGAGATGCCCATCAAGAAATTCTGGGAGACGTTGTCCTGCAACACCATCTGGGCGACCTCATCGGTCATCGAGGCGAGCAGCGGATTGCGTTCGGCCTCGGGCAGCACGCCCGCGCTGACCACGCCGTCGAGCAGCACCTTGATATTGACCTCGTGGTCGGAGCAGTCGACACCGGCGGAGTTGTCCAGTGCGTCGGTGTTCATCTTGCCGCCGTTGCGGCAGAACTCGATTCGGCCGAGTGCGGTCGCACCCAGATTGCCGCCCTCGCCGATCACCTTGACCCGCAGCTGATTTCCATTGACGCGCACCGCGTCATTGGACTTGTCACCGACCTCGGCATTGGTCTCGGTACTCGCCTTGATGTAGGTGCCGATGCCGCCGTTCCACAGCAACTGTGCCGGCGCGAGCAGGATCGCCCGCACCAGTTCCGGCGGTGACAGCGCGACCACATCATCGGCCAGCCCCAATGCCTTTCGCGCCTGCGGGCTGATCGGTACCGACTTCACGGTGCGATCCCAGACGCCACCGCCGGTGCTGATCAGCGAGGTGTCGTAATCGGCCCACGACGAGCGCGGCAGTGCGAACATCCGCTGCCGCTCCCGGAACGACGTCGCCGCTTCGGGATTCGGATCCAGGAAGATGTGCCGGTGGTCGAAGGCCGCGACCAACCGGATGTGCTCGGACAGCAGCATGCCGTTGCCGAAGACATCGCCGCTCATATCGCCGACCCCGACCACGGTGAAATCGGTTGTCTGCGTGTCGATATCCATCTCCTGGAAGTGGCGCTTCACGCTCTCCCATGCACCTTTGGCGGTGATGCCCATCGCCTTGTGGTCGTAACCCGCTGAACCACCGGAGGCGAATGCGTCACCGAGCCAGAAGCCGTAGCGCTGAGCCACATCATTGGCGATATCGGAGAAGGTCGCGGTGCCCTTATCGGCGGCCACCACCAGGTAGGTGTCGTCGCCGTCGCGGCGGATCACCCGCGCGGGCGGCAGTACCGCACCGGTCACGCGGTCGACGTTGTCGGTGACATCGAGCAGTCCGGAGATGAAGGTCCGATAGCATTCGACGCCCTCCGCGCCGAGTGCCTGCCGATCCGCGGTCGGATCACCGGTGGCGGCGGGCGGCTGCTTCACCACGAATCCGCCCTTGGCACCGACCGGTACGATCACCGCGTTCTTCACCGCCTGCGCCTTCACCAGGCCCAGGATCTCGGTGCGGAAATCCTCCAAACGGTCCGACCAGCGCAACCCACCACGCGCCACCGGACCGAAGCGCAGATGCACACCCTCGACCCGCGGCGAATACACAAAGATCTCGAATTGCGGCCTCGGCTTGGGCAATTCGGCGATCTCGCGCGGTTCCACCTTCACCGAGACGTACCCGCGCGAATTGCCCTGGGCATCGGTCACGTAATAGTTCGTCCGCAGCGTCGCCTTGACCAGCGAGAGGATCGCACGCAGGATCCGGTCGGCGTCCAAGCTGACGACCTCATCGATGCGGCCGCGGACCCGGGTCTCCAACTCGGCGGCGTGCTCGGCCGATTCGGTATCGGGATCGAACCGCGCCGCGAACAGATCGACGAACAGCCGCGCGATATCCGGGTAGGCGAGCAGCACCCTGGTGATATTGGCCTGGCTGTACGGGAAGTCGGCCTGCTGCAGGTACTTCGCGTACATCCGCAGGATCGATACGGCCCGCCACGTCAGCCGGGCGCGCAGCACGAGTTCATTGAGCCCGTCGGCTTCGCCACGCCCGAACCAGACCGCTTCGAAGGCCTCGGTGAACCGGTCGTGCAGCCCACGCTCCTCCGATTCCAGCGCATCGGCTCTCGCCGAAGACTCCAACAGTTCCGCGTCCAGATCCCGGTCCAATGAACTGCGCAGCAATTCCGGCCTGGCCAGCAAGCCGAAGTCATAGATCCAGCGTTCCCCGCCGTCATCGCCGAGCACCGGATCCAAGAGAATCTGATACGGCCGCTCGTCGACCACCTCGACACCGAGACTCTGCAGCACCGGCAGCACCTGGCTCAGCGAGATGCCGCTGCCGCCGATGTAGAGCGTGAACCGCCACGAACCCGGCACCGAATCCGCACGGCGATACAGGTGTTGGTCGATGGAGCCCGAAGCGAGGCCCTCCAGCCGGACCACATCGGCCAGTGCGCGCTCGGCGGCGAAATCCTGTTTGTACGCCTCCGGAAAAGCCTCGGCGTAGCGCTGCACCACCCCGGGATCCAGCACGGTCGAGGTGCTCACCGCATCGTTGAGGCGGTCGTCCCAGGTGTGCGTCGCCTCGGCGAGCAGGTTCTGGATGCGCAGCCGATTGGCCTCGGAGGTGTCGGCCTGGGCCACCGATTCGCGCGGCACCCCGAGCTCGGATTCCGGCATGCGCACCGTGAAATACACACTGGCCAGCTCACTTTCGCTGACCCGCGCGGAGTAGTCGATGGAGACACCGCCCAGTTCGCGCACCAGGATTTCCTGCATCTCCAACCGCACCCGCGTGGTGTAACGATCCCGAGGCAGGTAAACCAGGCACGCGACGAACCGGCCGTAGCCGTCCGCGCGCAGGAACAGCCGAACCTGTCGGCGCAGACCGACATTCAGCACGGCGGTCGCGGTGCGGCGCATGGTCTCGACATCGGAGGAGAACAGCTCGGTGCGCGGGAACGACTGGACGACCTCGAGCATGGCCTGTCCGGAGAACGAATCCAGATCGAAGCCGCTCTCCTCGATCACCGAACGCACCCGGCGCTCGATCACCGGGATATCCAGGACGTTCTCGTGCACCGCGGTCACCGTGAAGACACCGATGAACAGGTGTTCGCCGACGATCGTGCCGGACTCGTCGAAGTCGGCGACGCCGATGAAGTACGGGTACACCGAGCGGTGCACGGTGGCGGGCACCAGGCCTTGGGTGAGCATGAGCAGCGGGCCGTCGCCGGCGTTGATCGGCACCCGGAAGTCGGTGCCGACATCGGGGCGCAGCACGCCGAGGCAGGTGCCGGGCAGCGGGTTCGAGATCGTCTGTCCCTGGTCTGCGCTGAGTTGGTAGCGGGCATAGCCGAGCACGGTGAAATTGCCACTGGCCAACCAGCGCAACAGATTCGCGGTATCGACCAGATCGGTATCGGGGAACGGCGCGTGGCCGGTTTTCGCCGCGACCTCCAGTTCATCGGCCAGATTGCTCTGCACCTGTTTGATGGCCTCGGTATCACCGATGACCTGACGCACGTCCGCGACCACATCCGGCATGGATTGCTCGATCCGGTCCAGCAGGGCCGCACTGGTCGACGGGTGCAGTTGCAGATGCATCCACGATTCGCGCAGGCCATCGGTGCTGTTGCTGTCGACCTCGTGCGGTGCGGCGCTGGTCAGCCGTCCGTCCGGATCGCGCGTCACCTCGAAGATCGGGTGGATCACCTCGCTCACGCTGACGCCCATCCGGCTCAGCGACGAGGTGATCGACTCCACTAGCAGCGACATATCGTCGGTGACCAACTGCACCGCGGCGCCGAGGCCGGAGCCATCATCGGGGTGATAGACCCGCACCAGCGCCCGCCCGACGGGGCGGGTCATCGCGAGTTCCATATGCCGCCGGAAGATCTGAGTGATCCCGGTGATCGCGCAGTCCACATCGCCCGCGTCGACGTGGCGGAAATACGCCTCCTCGAGGCTAGCGAGTTCACCGCGCAGCGACTGCGGCAAACTCGCGGCCCACGCCGCACTGGACAATTCGGACGAGACCGTCATTTTTTCGCCAACTCCTCGGATTCGGTTCCGCAACAAAGTGACGCCGGTCCGAGAGTAGCTGTACCATGCTGACGCGTGGGTGAAATCCCTTCTAAATGCAGGGTGTTCACCGATACCGTAGCGTTCGCCGCTTGATTGCCGAGGTGGTTGGTCCCGGCACAGCACCCGATCGGACCGACGACGTCAGGTAGACGCAATCGCGGTGGTAGCGACCCAATGCCCGGACTGCGCCTGCGCATGCACGCTCCCCACCATAGTCAGATCTTTGGAGGGGCGTGTGTCGACCGTATTTCCTTCGATGAAGACACTGCGCGGTGCGTGTTCACCGCAATTCCTTCGGCAGAACGACCCTTCGACGTGGTCATGCACAGATGTGATCGCCTCCACCCCGGTCCGCAACCCGGTGCGGCGGCTCGGCGCCGAAGGGTCTTCGGCAAAAGGGATCGTGGATTGCTCGGACTGCGCAGGCGCATGCACGCCGCCAACCTCATCCAAACCGGATGCATCTGCCACTTCGCCCCGACCGAAACATGATGTGGCGGCCCACCTGCGGGAGTGGCGGAGGTGGCAAATTCAGCGCGGCCGGTGGACTTGACGGGGCCGCAGTGAACATCGGAGGTAGTGCCTAAAGCCCAGCGCGGATGGGCGTCGGGCTGTCGCAAAGCCATCCGACGGGGCAGTGCACTCGGCAACCGCCCCGCCGAACGCCGGGACTCAGTCGCGGGTGAGCTTGCGGTGCGTCACCCGATGCGGGCGGGCCGCCTCCAGGCCGAGGCGCTCGATCTTATTGGCCTCGTACGCCTCGAAGTTGCCCTCGAACCAGAACCACCTGGCCTCGTTGTCGGTATCGCCCTCCCACGCCAGGATGTGGGTGCAGGTGCGGTCGAGGAACCACCGGTCGTGGGAGATGACCACGGCGCAGCCCGGGAACTGCTCGAGCGCGTTCTCCAGCGAACCCAGCGTTTCCACATCGAGGTCGTTGGTCGGCTCGTCGAGCAGGATCAGGTTGCCGCCCTGCTTGAGGGTGAGCGCGAGGTTCAGGCGGTTGCGCTCACCACCGGAGAGCACCCCGGCCGGCTTCTGCTGGTCCGGCCCCTTGAAGCCGAACGCGCTGACGTAAGCGCGCGAGGGCATCTCCTGGTTGCCGACCTCGATGAAGTCCAGCCCCTCGGAAACGACCTGCCAGACATTCTTCTTCGGGTCGATGCCCGCGCGGTTCTGGTCGACGTAGCTCAGCTTGACCGTATCGCCGACCTTCACCTCACCGCTATCGGGCGACTCGAGCCCGACGATCGTCTTGAACAGCGTGGTCTTACCAACACCGTTCGGGCCGATGACACCGACAATGCCGTTGCGCGGCAAGGTGAACGACAGATCCTTGATGAGCTGACGATCGCCGAAGCCCTTGTCCAGATGCTCGACCTCGACGACCACATTGCCCAGGCGCGGACCTGCCGGGATCTGGATCTCCTCGAAGTCCAACTTCCTGTGCTTCTCGGCCTCGGCAGCCATCTCCTCGTACCGGCCGAGGCGGGCCTTGTTCTTGGCCTGGCGGGCCTTGGCGCCGGAACGCACCCAGGCCAGCTCTTCCTTGAGCCGCTTCTGCAGCTTCTGATCCTTCTTGCCTTGGACCTCGAGACGCTGGGCCTTCTTCTCCAGGTAGGTGGAGTAGTTGCCCTCGTAGGGGTAGGCGCGGCCGCGGTCGAGTTCGAGGATCCACTCGGCGACATTGTCGAGGAAGTACCGGTCGTGCGTGACGGCGAGCACGGCGCCCTGGTAGGAGGCCAGGTGCTGCTCGAGCCACAGCACGCTCTCGGCGTCGAGGTGGTTGGTCGGTTCGTCGAGCAGCAGCAGGTCGGGCTTGCTGAGCAGCAGCTTGCACAGTGCGACGCGGCGGCGCTCACCACCGGAGAGGTTGGTGACCGGCTCGTCCGGCGGCGGGCAGCGCAGTGCGTCCATGGCCTGCTCGAGCTGGGAGTCGACATCCCAGGCATCGGCGTGATCGAGGTACTCCTGCAGCTTGCCCATTTCGTCCATGAGCTCATCGGAGTAGTCGGTGGCCATGAGTTCGGCGATCTCGTTGAAGCGATCCAGCTTCACCTTGACCTCGCCCAGGCCCTCCTCGACATTGCCGCGAACCGTCTTCTCCTCGTTCAGCGGCGGCTCCTGCTGCAAGATGCCCACCGTGGCACCCGGCGAAAGGAAGGCGTCTCCGTTGTTCGGCTGGTCCAGTCCGGCCATGATCTTCAGCACGCTGGATTTACCCGCGCCATTGGGGCCGACGACGCCGATCTTCGCGCCGGGAAGGAAGTTCAAGGTGACATCGTCGAGCACGACCTTGTCGCCGTGTGCCTTGCGAACCTTCTTCATTTGGTAGATGAACTCAGCCATACAGGGAAGCCTATCGGTGTGGGTATGGATGGAATGCAGCAGAGCCACCACTGTCGCCGGGGGTATCCGGCCTGCGGTCAAGCGTCGACGGGCTCGGTATCTGCGAGCCGGGGCGGTGCGGAAGTCAAGGACGTCGCGTCCTCCCCCGGTCCCTCCCCATCGACGCGTGTCCGATCATCAGCGCTGGATCGGTCACAACTATTCCGTGCCAGGGTACTGGGTCCCGACGCCGCGCCTGAAACCGCGCGCCGGACCACCTGTGCGGTGCAGCGGGACAGGTCCGGCCCGATCGAGGTGGCGCGCATCTCGACATCACGCCGCTCCACGCCATCCCTGGCCCGGTACTCGTGGGTGCGCAGCTGGCCGTAGGCGATGACCGGATCACCGCGTCGCAATGAGGCATCCACACCGACCACCAGACGACGCCAGCAGCTGACGGTGAGGTAGAGGGTCCCGCTGTCGACCCATTCACCCGTCTCCGGATTGAACCGCCGGGAATTACTCGCCATCCGGAAGCTCACCACCTGCTCACCATTGGTCAGATCGCGCTTGACCGGATGGGTCACCACGGTCCCGATCACGGTAACCATCGATTCATACATCATTCCGCCCCTTTACATTTCGATCCGTCCGGCTCCCGGGTCCCTCACCGAGATGCCCTTTCAGCCTGACGGATCCGCACCCCCTCCGGCCGACCCGATTCCCGAATGTGGACAACCTCGCCACATGTGGACAGTCGCCGCTTCAAACATCCCCGAGCGAGTTAAAGCACCGCCAGATCGGTATTGGCGCCACACAGCACGATCACCGGCCGCTCACCCTCGGCAGGCACATACGCACCGCTCTGCACGGCGGCCAATGCCGTCGCCCCGGCGAGTTCCACCACGACCCGGAACTCGCGCCACAGATATTCGCGAGCGGTCGAGATGGCATCATCGGTCACCAGCAGCGATCGGACCTCATAGCGTCGCGCGACATCCAGCGCGATATCCCCGATTCGATTGGCGCCCAAGGAATCCGCCGCGATGCTGCGGACGTTCACATCCACCGGACGGTCCGCTTGCAGCGCGGCGTTCAGCGTCGGAATGCCCTCCGGTTCGACCCCGACCACCTGCTGGCGCCGCCCCAACGCCGCGGCGATCCCGGCGACCAACCCGCCGCCACCGACCGCGACCAGCACCGGCGGCCGCCCGCGCACTTGCTCCTCCAACTCCAGCCCGACCACACCGGCACCGGCGACCACGGCAGGCAAGTCGTAGGCGTGCAGTTGCAGCGCGGCCCGCTCTTCGGCAAGTTCGGTCGCGTATTTGTAGGCCTCGGCGTAAGTCGTTCCGTGCCAAAGCACTTCGGCACCGTAGGACCACATCGCGGCCACCTTGGTATGCGGCGCCGACTCCGGAACCACCACCGTGCACGTCTTGCTGAGACGAGCCGCAGCCAGCGCGGCCGCGATCCCGGCGTTCCCACCGGAAGCGATCACCACATGGTCGACCTGAGCCGACGACTCCAACAGCGCGTTGAAGCTGCCGCGCACCTTGAACGTCCCACCGTGCTGCAGGTACTCGAGTTTCAGCGTGACCGGAACCGGCCCGTTCGGTCCGATGATCGAGGTATGGAATACCGGCGTCTTGCGCACCTGGCCGGCTAGCCGTCTGCGGGCCGCACGCACATCGGAGCGATATACCCGTCGGGCGTGCCTGTTCTCGACCACCGCGGTACTCCGCTCACTCACGCTTGCACCTCGATGGGAGCTCAATGACGTATTCCTCGATCACGTTTGGCCAGTTCGGCGAACATGGCATTGTGGGCGGCCAGCTCCGCGTCGTGGTCGCGATCGGCGGCCCGGTCGGTCCGTTTCGCGAGTTTCGCATCGCTGCGTGACCACTGGATGAGCAGTGCCAACATCACCACAACCAACGGCACTTCACCGCTGGCCCACGCCAGGCTACCGCCGGTGCGCTGATCACCGAGCAGGTCGCTGTTCCAGCCGAGGGCAAGACTGCGGAAGAACCAGCCACCCATCACGGTGGTCATGCTCATCAGCGCGATGCCGAAGAAGGCGTGGAAGGGCAGGGACCCGAATACCATGCCCAGCTTGGTCAGCGGCTGCACCTGGCGCGGCTTGGGGTCGATGCCGATGACCACCCAATAGAACAGATAACCACTGAGCAGGAAATGCAGATTCATCATCAGATGCGCCGCATGGGAGTCGACGAACGAGTCGTAGATGCCGCCCATATAGAGGGCGTAGAACCCGCCCACGAAGATCACCGACGCGACGATCGGATGGGTAAGAAAACGCGAGACCGGATTGTGCACCGAGGCCAGAATCCACTCCCGCGGCCCGGGAACGCCGCCGCGCCCGGCCGCGGGCAATGCCCGCAGCGCCAGGGTGACCGCACCGCCGAGCGCGAACAGAATCGGCGCAAGCATCGATAACGCCATGTGCTGCCCCATGTGCACGCTGAAGACCGCGGGCGAGTACCGCCCGACCCCCGACGAGGTGGCGAAAAGCAGGATTGCGCAGGCCGACAACCAGGCGATGGTCCGCCCGACCGGCCAGGCATCGCCCCGCGCGCGCAACCGCCGCACCCCCAGCAGGTACAGCACGGCAAGCACGATGGCCAGCGTGCCGAAGATCAAGTCGAAGCGCCAGTCGAACAGTATTCGCGACGCGGTCGGCGGGCCGTCGAGGTTGTAGCCGAGTTCCACCTCGGTGGGTGTCGGCACGCTGGTCGGCGGCGGTGGCGGCGTACGCCCCAACCCGACGGCCAGACCCATGGTCGCCGCGAAGATCAGCACCTCCAGCCCACCGAATCGGATGAGCGCGGCGCGGTCACGCGGATTCGCGGCGAGCGCCGGAAGGCTGGCGCGGCGCTGCAGATATCCGAATACACCGAGCACTAGGAGCGCACCGGCCTTGGCGAGCACGAGTCGGCCGTAGGTGGTGGTGAACAGATCGCTCCACGGCACCCGCACCCAGGAATTGATCACACCGCTGACGCCGATCACGACGAAGGCGATGGTGGCGGTGAGCGAGAACCGCCTGGCCGCGACATCGGTGTGCTCGCCACCGCGCATCGCATGCGCGAGCACCGCGAACAATCCGCCGACCCATACCGCCGCCGAAACCAGGTGCAGGATCAGACTGTTGGTGGCCAGGTCGTGCGCACCACCCGCAGACGAATGCCCGGTCAGCGCCAGCGGCATCATGGTCACGATCGCGCCACCGAACAACACCGGGGCCCATCCCCAACGCAGCGCGAGTCGGCAACCCACCGCGACGATCAGCGCGAACACCGCCGTTGTCCGCCATGCCTGGGCCAAGTCCACTTGGCCGATCGCGTGCCACAACTGCTCCGGCCGCCAGATCTGCCCCACCGGCTGCCCGGTGGTGTCCGACACTGTCAGCGGTATGAGCAGTGCCGCGCAGCATGCCCAGGTCAATGCGAAGTTCGAGGCGCGCCGCAGCGCGCGATATCCGCCGACATCGAGCAGCCCATTGGCCTGCGGGGGCACCAGGAATGCGGCGAGCAACAGTGAGCCGACGGTCAGCGCGGCGGACAGATCGGCGAGTGCGCGCATCGCGGGCAGGCCATAGGTGGTCAGCGGTCCCGGATCCGGAATCCCGAGCAGACTCAGCGCCTGCGCCGCCGACAGTCCGACGATCATCGCGGCGACCACCGCAGCTATCGCGCCGGCCAGTACCGTCAATGTCGCAAAGGTCGCCCCGGAGCCCGGCTTACCCGCTTCGAGCTCGGGTGCGACGGACGAGTCCTGCGGTGACGACATGGCACTGAGCGTAGTCGGCCCTTAATGCGTGGCCCGGCGGGGTTTGGGCGGATATGGTGGCTAACGAATCGGAGGTGCGATGTCGCTCATCCCGCGACTCGCTTGGCCCACACCGTAGGTGGCTGAAATGTTGCTGAGGCTAAGAACCTAGCCATCTGGACGGTCGCTATACTTGGCGCGCTGGACAGTACGGCCAATGTCGGCCATGGTGGAACCCACTGCCTCCGTAGCTCAGTTGGATAGAGCAAGGGCCTTCTAATCCCTAGGTCGCAGGTTCGATTCCTGCCGGGGGCGCCACGCAGCCCGTCCGTTCGCATTTATGCGGGCAGACGGGTACCGCGCACGTCGTCTCACCCTCTGTCGACCGCACGCGGATCCAAGTCCGAGGGATCGTCCCCGGGTCACACCAAGGAACTCACCGATTCAGTTGTCACATCTGTGACCGATATCCCGTCCGAATAGCCCGAAGTATGCAGAGGTCACGGCCTGCCGTGGGATAGGTACCACACCAGAGCAGCCTTTAAACGGGGTAAACCAGACTTCTTCAGCGACTCGCCGAGCCCCAGCCGGTGTTTCTAATGAGACGGTTCGGAGTCCGCCGCGTTCTGGATGGCCTCCGGCCGGAAGGCGTTCGGCAATCTTGTCGGACGCATTTGTTGACCCACTCGCGCGGCTCCTTCGTTCGAGAAGCGTGTACTGATCCGATTGACTGCAATCCCGCCCGCATTTAGTATACGCAAACGTATTCGTATGCTAATTGGAGGCGGGGAATGGGACGCGCAGCGGTATTGGTGGTGGGGGCGGGTCCGTCGGGGCTGGTGCTGGCGCGTGGGTTGGCCGCGCAAGGAGTGGCGGTTCGTGTGGTCGACAAAATGAGCGGCCCGGTAGTGACGTCGCGGGCGAACATTCTGCACGCGCGCGGCGTCGAGGTTTTGCAGCGGTTGGGGGCGATGGGTGATCTGCGAGAACGGTCGTTGGCTCCGGTTGGTATGCGAATGTATGTGCAGTCGCGTCCCATCGCGACAATGCGGTTCGCACCGGATGACCGCGAGTCGGTGCAGGCGCTGTTCGTATCGCAGGCCCAGATCGAAGAACAGCTGCGGCAACGGCTCACCGAGCTGGGAGTGGACATCGAGTGGGGTCGGACGGTCACGACCGCGACCCAGGACGCCGATGGCGTGGCGGTGGAATTCGCGGACGGGACACGACTGCGAACGGATTGGCTGGTCGGTTGCGACGGTGCGCACAGCGTGGTGCGCCACGCCGCTGGAATCGAGTTCCCCGGTGTTTCAGTGGTCGAGCAGTTCCTGCTCGCCGATGTGGACGCGGACTGGGACCGTGACCGCTCCACATCGGCTGGCTTCTATCACCGCAGCGGCCTGTTGTTGGCGATCCCTATGCGCGGCAACGACGATCGTGGTGACCGGTGGCGGCTCATGGCAGATGTCGCGGCTGTCGATCGGCATCATTCGGCCGCGGATATCGTCGCTCGCTTCGAGGAGCTGCTACGCGAACGGGCCGAGGAGACCGAGGTGCGTATCCGAGAAGCGGTGTGGACGTCGGTGTTCCGGATTCACCGCAGACTCGCCGCGGACTACCGGTCCGGTCGCATCTTGTTGGCTGGCGACGCTGCCCACATCCACAGCCCGATCGGCGGGCAGGGCATGAACACGGGAATCGGTGATGCCGAGAACCTGGCGTGGAAACTGGCCCTGGTCGTCGGCGGCCACGCGGACGCGAGGCTGCTCGACACCTACACCGCCGAGCGGCGTCCACTGGCCACGGACGTGCTCCGCAACACCACCGCCAACACGAAAATCCTTGTCGGCGAGGGTCTTTTGGCGCGTTTCGTGCGGGACCGGATCTTCATCCCGCTACTCGATTCCCCGAAGGTGCAGCAGAAAGCGACGCGCACCGCGTCGCAACTGTGGGTCACTTATCGGAAAGGGCCACTGGGCCGCCGCCGAGGGCCCGCACCCCGGCCCGGGGATCGGATACCCGACCGTCAATGTGCGCACCTCGACGGCAGCTCGACCCGGTTGTATGCCGAACTGCAACCCGCATGGGTCGTCCTCGCTCAGCCCGACACGTCCACCGCTGCGTTGGCGAGTGTGGCCGTGAAGCATCTCGGCTCGAATGTCACCGTGTTGACCGACCCGGCAACTGCACACCCTGCATTACTGATCCGCCCCGACGGGCACCTGGCCTGGCGCGGCGAGGACCCCGCCGCGCTACACAAGTGGTTCGCCGAAACGCTCTGCTCGAAGATGGAGGCATGAGCATCGACACTCCGCGACGCGAAGGACCGGGACGTCCTCGCGATCCCAACGCCGACGCCGCCATCCTGCGCGCCGCCGTTGACCTGCTCATCGAACGCGGCATCGACAACACCAGCATGGAAGCCATCGCCAAACGCGCCGGAGTCGCAAAGGTCACCGTCTACAAACGGTGGAAATCGAAGGAGGACCTGCTGGCCCAAGCGATCGAGCAGGCGCGCGAAGACATCCCCGGCGTGCCACCGACTACCGCTGCCACTGACCTGCCCGACCTGATCGAGGCTCTGCTCCCGCAATGGGGTGCGACCCTAGCCCACCCCAAGTATCGCCTGCTCGCGGCGCGCCTCCTCGGAGCCGGCCCCAGCCACCCGGCACTGCTGAACGCGTACTGGCACCACCATGTGCTGCCCCGGCGCGAACGCTCGCGCGCCCTGCTCCAGCAAGCCCAGGCCGCCGGTGCCCTCTCACCAACCGCCGACCTCGACATCCTGCTCGACATGCTCAACGGCGCGATCATCCATCACCTGCTGCTGGAACCAGCCCGATCCCACGCAAACGAAGACCCGCAACCGTCAGACCTGACCGCATACCTGCGTAGCCTGCTGCGCCACGCCGGGTTCGTGCTCTCCGGCACTACCGACCGATCAGATCCCGCGAAATAACCCGGCTGGGCTACGCCACCTGATAATGCGAAAATCACCGCCACTTACGGCTGCGAGTCACAATTCTCAACACCCGCAACGAGAATTGCAGGCCAGCGACCTTGGACGATCTCGCTCGAGGTCGACTCGCCGAGACCCAACCGACGATCAGTGAGATGGTTCGGAGTCCGCCGCTGTCTGAACCGGCTCGGCGATGTCGCGACGCCGCCTGAGGAACCAACCTCCGACCAGCACCGGAACCATGATCAGCGGTACTGCGACGATCGCGCTGCGTTGTTCTGTGCTCCCGCTGCTCGCCATCAGCGCCACTACACCGGCGAGGAATACCAAGGTGGCGATGCTGGTGTACGGGGTGCCGATCAGGCGGAAGGTGGGGCGGGCCACGCGGCCGTCGCGCCACCAACGCCACAGCTGCAATTGGCACAGCACGATTGCCGCCCAGGCGGTGATCACACCGAGGGCCGACATATTCAGCACGATTTCGTATGCGTGCTCGGGGACCACCGCATTGAGTCCGACGCCGGTCAGGGCGATCGCACCGGTGGCCAGAATTCCAACGTAGGGAACACCATTCGACGATAGCTTGGCGGCGCGGGCCGGGGCGCTGCCGCTCATCGACATGGAGCGCAGGATGCGGCCCGTCGAGTACAGCCCCGCATTGAGACTGGAGAAGGCCGCCGTCAGCACCACCAGGTTCATGACGGAATCCGCGCCGTCCACACCGATTTTGGCGAAGAAGGTGACGAACGGGCTCTCCCCCGCGCGGAAGGCCGTATACGGTAGCAACAGGCTGAGCAGCACCAGCGACCCGACGTAGAACACGGCAATGCGCGCGATCACCGAGTTGATTGCGCGCGGCATGATCTTCTCGGGATTTTCCGCCTCGCCGGCCGCGGTACCCACCAATTCCACTGCGGAGTAGGCGAATACGACACCGGTCGTGACGACCACCAGCGGAAGCAACCCGGTCGGGAACAGCCCGCCGTGACCTTGCAGGACAACGGGCCCGGTACTCTCGCCCGCTATCCGGAAGCGGCCGACCAGAAAGACCGTACCGATCACCAGAAAGCTCACCAGCGCAACAACTTTGATCAGCGCGGCCCAGAACTCCAGCTCACCGAACCAGCGCACCGACACCAGATTGATGGCCACCACCACGGCCAGCGCGATCAGCGCGATGACCCACTGCGGAATCGCGCCGAAGGCCGACCAATAGTGGACGTAAGTGGCGATGGCCGTGATGTCCACGATGCCGCTCATGCACCAGTGGAAGAAATACATCCAACCGACCGCATAGGCGAGTTTCTCGCCGTAGAACTCGCGGGCGTAGGAAACGAACGATCCCGACGACGGACGGTGCAATACCAGCTCGCCCAGCGCACGGAGCACGAAGAAGACGAACACTCCGCATACGGCGTAGACCAGAACCAGCCCGGGACCGGCGCTGGCCAACCGACCGCCCGCACCGAGGAACAGTCCGGTGCCGATGGCGCCGCCGATCGCGATCATCTGTAGCTGACGTGGGCGAAGACTCTTCTGATACCCGGCGTCCTCGTCGCGCAATACGTCAGTCACCGTAGCCTCCAACGCTCCCCGAATCGTATCGCTGAATAATGTATCGTCAAATAACGGCACACTCAATAGTGTTAGAATTATCGCTGTGCGAGCGGTGGTAGTCGGATCCGGAATCGTCGGCCTGTCAACGGCATACGAGCTGCTGCGCGCCGGGCATCACGTCGTGGTGGTGAGTGCGGAGCCCATCGACTCGACGACGTCATTTCTCGCGGCCGCGGTGTGGTTTCCCACCGCGGCCGGGCCGACCGATCGCGTGGCCGCCTGGAGCGTCGAGACGTTCACCCATCTGGCGCGACTGGCACACGAGGACGTACCGGGCGCCCGCATGTGTGAGTCGCTCGCCGTCTATCGGGACGAACCAGCGACACCGTCCTGGTCGGCGGCGGTACGTGAGTTCCGGCGGGCGCGGCCGGACGAACTCCCGCCGCACTACCGATTCGGGTTCCGGTTCGCGGTTCCACTGCTCGAGATGCCGATCTTCCTGCCGTGGCTGGAATCCCAGGTTGGCCAGGCCGGCGCTTATCGGGTTCGGCGGACGGTCCGGAGCCTGGACGAACTCGATGACCTGGCGCCCGATGTCATCGTCAACTGTGCGGGCCTGCGCGCCGGTTCGCTGGCCGACGACGCCGAGGTCTACCCGATCCGCGGCCAGATCGTGCGCATTACCAACCCGGGCATCTCGGTGTCGGTGCGCGACGAAGCACACCCACTGGGTCGCGCCTACGTCCACCCCCGCACCCACGACTGCATCCTCGGTGGCTCACTGGAGACCGGAGCATGGGATCAGACCCCCGATCCACAACTGACACAGTCGATCCTGCGCCGCTGCCGAGATCTCGTACCGCAGTTGACCGGTGCCGAGGTCATCGAAACACTCGTCGGACTGCGGCCGGGCCGTGCCGAAGTCCGCCTCGAAATCGCCCACACCGACTCGTCATCGATTCCGGTGATCCACAACTACGGCCACGGCGGCTCCGGCATCACGATCGCCCACGGTTGCGCCCGCGAGGTGTCGGCGCTCATCGAAACGCTGTGAGCCAGGCCGAGGTAAGTGTGGCTCCGGACGGCTCATCGGCGTAGCTGGACCAGCTGTCTCTGCCCAAGAGCCGGGCATCGGTGCAGGACTCGTTTTTAGAACACCACTGTGAGGTAGCGAACACCGCGACGGTGGCGCATCCGGTGAACCAAATGGTCGCGGTCCCTCGTGGTACGGGGGACGAGATGCGGTGTGCACCTTGCCGAATTGCGACGAAGGGTTCGAAAGATGAGTTCAGCCAGACGTTTTCAGCGTGCCACCGTGCCGGTCGCGGCCGCCGCTGTCGTGCTCGCAGGTCTGCTCAGTGCCTGTGGCGACGAGAAAGGCGCCCAAGCGGTGGCACAAACGTCCACTGCCGCGGCCGCGGTGCCCGTCGCGGGACAGGCGCCCGTGGTAGCGAAAACGCAAGGCTGGTTGAAGATCTACGACGGCACGGCCCCAGCCGGAACCGCCAATGCGGTGCAACTCCGGGTAACCAGCAATCCTGCTGTCGGAAAGTATGTTTCGGACGGAACCGGCCGATCGCTGTACCGGTTCGACAAGGATACGGCGAATCCGTCGGTATCCAACTGCGCCGGGCAGTGTGCCGTCACCTGGCCGCCGCTGACCGTGACCCGCGATCAAGTCCTTTACGCCGCAGGCGTCGACCCCCAACTTGTCGGATTCATCGAACGTGCCGACGGCACATGCCAAATCACCATCGGCGGTTGGCCCGTGTACTACTTCTCGAAAGATACCAAGGCGGGTGATCTGCTCGGGCAGGGTGTCGGCGGAACGTGGTTCGCGGTAGCCCCGAACGGCGGCAAGGCTCTGAGCAAGTGATCAAACGCTGGAACCGTTCGAGTATCTCAGCCGTCGAGTTCCAGCAATTCCCATGACAGCAGATCCGCCAGCCCGGGATCTTCGGCCCGCCATGCGCAATACACCTTGTGCACGAGATCCATCCCGGCGAAGCCGTACAGACCGGCAATCCTGGCACGGTAGTGCTTGTCCGGACCACCGTCCCGGAACTCGACGTCGTAATCGACATCGACCTCCTCGTCGAGATCCGGGTCCTGGTCACCGACGTAATCAAGGTGGATCTGGAAGTAGAATTGCTCCGACGGCTCGCGATCCAGCCTTTCCACGATCGCGAACGGCCAGCGTGCGTTCAGGTCCGCGAACAGGTCGTGCACCTCGGTGTCGGTCGGATCGGCCAGGGTCCGTCCGCTCGCATCGAATGCTCGAAGTATCGGTGCGCTCACGCGAGGGATCGTAGTCCGCTGCCCGGTTGCCCGCCGAGCGCATCACAAGCTGCCCTGACCGGTGGGATGGCTGAATTGCCGCCATTCCCGATCCAGGCGGAGGTGGCGGCGATGGTTCAGGACCCAGGCGGTCGACCAGACGGCTGCTGCTGCGCCGCACCAGATTTCGAGTAGGACTGCGATACCGACACCGATGCCGTGCACGGCGGCCGCACTGGATCGTTCGGGAGGGGTGGTCGGTGTTCCATCCGGGCCCAGCCAGACGGGGACGGGCTGGCCGGGTCCCGCGCCGTCGGGAACACCGACGGTCGCGGTGCCGGACTTGCCGTCGTGAGTCCAGGACACCTGCGCCTCGAACTGATCGCGCACCGTTCCGTTGCGATCCGCGATGGGGGCGGCGACCCGGGCGGGGGTGCCGACAATCGTCCCTGTCACAACGACTTTCGTCGCGTTTTCGGAATGGATACGCTCGGATGCCGAGCTATAGGCCGCGGTACCGGCCGCCGCCGCGATCGGCACGGCGATCAGCAGCACCAGGACGGCCAGGATGCGGGCGAACCCCTCCGCACGATCGGAGACCCGCATCAGCGGACTGGGATTCCAGGGCTGCATCCGCCAGATCCGTACCGGCCATGTCGGCAACTCCGACACCTCCATCACCTCCTACGACGGAGCCCGCGAGCAACCGCGACTCCTACCCCGGGCATTCCCCGAGCCGCCAGTTGATGCACGAGCGGAAACGCGGAATATGGACAGACCCCGCTCGGCGCACATCCGAGCGGGCTTCATCGGCTCATACCTATTGAATCGACGGACGCGGCGACCCGGTTACGCCTCGGCTGCCCGACCACCCGAGCGCCGCCCCGACGGCGACCATGCCGACGCCGAGGGCGAAGTGCAGCCAGTTGTCGGCGGTGTTCACCGGGATGAAGTTCGCATCGCTGTGCTGGTCGGTGACCAGCCCGTACAGCCACAGCACCAGGTAGATGATGCCGCCGCCGAGCAGGAACGCCCGGGATGCGAGCGCTGTGCGCGATGCCAGCAGGCCGACTACGCCGAACAGCAGGTGGACGATGTTGTGCAGGATCGAGACGTTGAACAACCCCAGGAGTTGGGCGTCGGAGCTGTGTCCGGCCCATTCCATGCTGTCGTAATTCGTGGTGATGCCCGGTACGAAGCCCAGCACGCCGACCACCAGGAACACCGCGCCGACCGCCGCCGCCGCGATGCGCAGCGGCGTCCAATGCGCGGCTGAGGTTTGCGCGTGATGCGCGGCCATGGTGACTGCCTCTCCCGAATCAGGCGTCCGAACGGGCGCCCGTTTCGTGCGACTGATTCCATGACTGCCGGTTTGTGGCAGTCACCTGCGTCATACCCGTGCGCTGCGTAGACAAACGAATAAACCCGCAGGTCCAACGCGCAGACCGCCGCTACAGCCAAATGAGACAGAAGGTGTGTCCGACGGGATCGGCGTAGACACGGAATTGCTTGTCGTCGTTGGCCTGCACCAATCGCGCGCCGAGCGCGAGGGCTTTCGGCTCGGCCGCTTCGATCTCGTCCACCAGCACATCGAAATGCACCTGCTGGGACGCTTCCGGATCCGGGAAACGCGGTGGTCGATACTGCGGCGCGTATTGGAACGCCACGCGCCTGCCGCCGGGTTCTTCGATGACGACCCAGGTGTCATCCGGCGCATCGGTCAGTTCGGCGCCGAGCAGCCGGGCATAGAACTCGGCCAGCTCAGTCGGATCCGGGCAATCCAGCACGACAGTGCGCAGACTTCCGACCTTGCCTTCGGTCATCATTCGACCTCCTGTATGTCGCGGGAATGCTCATCGCGTACCCGCGCGCGGACACTCGAATCCGCCTGCGGTGGCATGGGCGGAATCTGCGTTAGGGTCGACGCCCGTCGGGAGGTTTCATTTGTCGAAACGCATAACGCTGCTCATCGTGCTGCTGGTCGGCGTCGCCGCGTGCACCAGCACACCCAGGTCCGATCTGCCCCTGCCGTACCACGGAGACGCCGACCAGGTCGTCACCGTCGTCGCCGAGAACGCCGCCGATACCACCGCGACACTGACTGCGTGGCAGCGCATTTCAGGTGGCTGGCGCGCCGCTATCGGTCCGCTGCGGGCCTATGTCGGGCGCGACGGCATCGGCCGAGCCAGCGAGGACTCGGCGCACACTCCCGCCGGTGTGTGGACGCTGAGCGAGGCGTTCGGGATCGCGCCGAACGACGGGTCCCGACTCCCCTATCGCCAGGTCGGCGCACAGGACTGGTGGGTCTCCGATACCGCCTCGCCGAGTTACAACCACTACGTCCAATGTGCCACCGGCACTTGCGAATTCGATGAGCATGCCAGCGAGAACCTGGGTCAGGCAGGTCCGGCGTACGAACACGCCGTGGTGATCGACTACAACCGTCAGCCCGTCGTCGCGGGCGCGGGCTCGGCCTTCTTCCTCCATGTCGAGACCGGACGTCCGACCGCTGGGTGCGTATCGATCCCGGCTGCCGATCTCGAAGCCGTTATGCGATGGCTGGATCCGAGCGCGCACCCGGTGATCAATATCGGCAGCAAGTGACTATTCGCAGATCTCCTCCACCGCACCGGCGAGCAGCGACAACCCGCGATCCAATTCGTCATCGCTGATTGTCAACGGCGGCATCAGCTTTACCACCTCGTCGGCCGAACCAGAGGTCTCCACGAGCAGCCCGCGCTCGAAGGCGAGTTGGCACACCTTGCCGGCGCGCGACGCTTCCTCGAACGCGATGCCGTGCACCAGCCCGCGCCCGCGCGTCGAGATACCGGGGAATGCCGCGGCGATTTCGGCGAGCGCGCGTGCCGTGCGCTCCCCTTTGGCCACCGTCGAAATCTCCAGCGCGGTATCGGACCAGTAGTGCTCGAGCGCAACCCGCGCGGTGACGAATGCCGCATTGTTGCCGCGGAAGGTGCCGTTGTGCTCACCGGGCGCCCACTGATCGAGTTCGGGTTTGAAAAGCACCAGCGCCATGGGCAACCCGTACCCGCCGATGGATTTCGACAGCGTCACGATGTCGGGAGTTATGCCCGCGAACTCGAACGAGAAAAACCCACCGGTCCGTCCGCAACCCATCTGCACATCGTCGACGATCAGCAGAATTCCGCGCGCTCCGCACAATTCGGCCAGCTGCCGCAGCCATTGCGAGCGTGCGACATTCACCCCGCCCTCGCCCTGCACGGTCTCCACGATCACCGCGGCGGGCTTGTCCAAACCAGAGGACGAGTCGTCCAGGGCCCGCCGCATCCAGCGCAGGTCGTCGGCCACATCGAGGAAGCCGTCGTAGGGCATGGGCATCGTATGCGGCAGTGGCACACCGGCAGCCGCCCGTTTGGCGGCATTGCCGGTCACCGATAACGCGCCGAGCGACATCCCATGGAAGGCGTTGGTGAAGTTGAGAACGGTCTGGCGTCCGGTGACCTTGCGCGCCAGCTTCAGTGCGGCCTCGACCGCATTCGCGCCGGTCGGACCGGGAAACTGCACCTTGTAGTCCAGTTCACGGGGCTCGAAGATCGTGTCGCGCAAGGCCTCCAGCAGCCGTCGCTTGGCGACGGTCGACATGTCGAGGCTGTGCATGATCCCGTCGCCGACGATGTAGTCCAGCAGCGCCCGCTTCAGCACCGGATTGTTGTGGCCGTAGTTGAGTGCGCCCGCGCCCGCGAAGAAGTCCAAGTAGTCCTTGCCGTTCTCATCGCGCAGCCAGGCCCCGCTGCCGGTATCGAAGACGGTCGGCCAGGCCCGGCAGTACCCGCGCACATTCGACTCGAGCGTCTCGAAAACGGTCATCGCGGTGTTGTTTCGAGCGACCTGCAAGCAGCCGCTAGCGGCGACAGTCATCGACGATCCTTCCTGTCGTGTGCGAGCGCCCACGGGGCAAATCTGAAGTGACTGTGTTTCTAACATTGGTGCAGCGGGTTTGTCGCACTTTTCCAAAAAACGCGCGCTTACCTACCGCGCGTCCCCCGACGCACCGTAGAGTTAACCGTTTGTGCGCGGCAGAGTGGAGGGCAACAGATCGCGGCTCGCCGCACTGCACGCACTCCGGACCGCGCGGCTGTACACCTACCTCGTCCGAGCCGGTTTCCGACGTCAATCCCAGTACAAACTCGCGATGTTCGCGGGCCTGTTCACCAACTGCGTCTTCGGATTCGTGCGCGCGGCGGTGATGATGGCCGCGGTACGCGCCTCCGGCGGCTTCGATGGTTACGACGCGGGATCGATCAGCGCCTACGTCTGGCTGTCCCAGGCCCTGCTCGGCGCGACCCAATTCATGGGACCACCACTGGAATTGGTGGATCGTGTCAAGAACGGCGATATCGCGATCGACTTCTTGCGCCCGGTCGATGTCCAATTCAGTTATCTCGCCATCGATCTCGGCCGAGCTTCCTGCACGATCCTGCCGCGCGGCGTGCCGAGCGTACTGGTCGGCGTGCTCACTTTCGGGCTCGTCATGCCCAGCACACCGGGACCCTACGTGCTCGGGCTGGTCAGCGTGGTGCTGGCCGTAGCGTTGTCATTTCTATGCCTTTTCGCCGTCGGATTGATCGGATTTTGGGTGGTGGAAACCCGCGGGCTCCGAGTGCTATACCAGATTTGCGGCACGTTTCTGGCCGGGCTGTTCGTGCCGGTCCACATGTTCCCGGCATGGCTGCGCACCGTCGCGCATGCCACTCCGTTCCCGTCGATCCTGCAGTCGCCGATCGACATCCTGTCGGGTCGGGTCACCGGGATGGATGCAGTGACGGTCGTTGCCGCACAGGTGTTCTGGGTACTCGCGGTCGGTGCGGTGGGCCGGGCGCTGCTGGTGGCCGGGCGCCGCAGGCTGGAGGTGCAGGGTGGCTGAGCCCCCGTATACGCCCGTACCGGCCGGTACCTGGTTCACCCCGTACGCGGCGGTGCTGCGGTCGCGGATGCGAGCCCAGCGCTCATACCGATTGTCCTTCGCCAGTGAAGTATTCAGCGCGTTCCTGATCGGCATCGTCGAATTCGCCGAGGTGTGGGTCATCTACCACAATGTCCGGATGCTCGGCGGGCTCGATCTGGACGGCGCGCTCCTGCTGTTCGGCCTGAGCAATTCCGGATTCGCACTGGCCCAAGTCCTGTTCGGGCACCTGGATTCACTGCCGACGCTCATCCGGCTCGGAGTGCTCGACGCCTATCATCTACGACCCCAGCCACTCCTGTTGCAGCTCATCACCAGTGACATCTCACTGCGCAGATTCGCCCGCGCCTCGGTGGCGATCATCGTGCTCGGACTCGGCCTCGTTCGCAACGATCTCGATTGGGGTCCGCAAACTCTCGCACTGCTGGTGACGACCCTGCTCAGCGGCATCGCCCTGTTCGGCGGCCTGTTCGTCTGCGCCGCCGGCGCGCAGTTCTACCTGATCGACGGTGCGGAACTGACCAACAGCTTCACCTACGGCGGCTCCTTCGCCGCCATGCAACCGGCTTCGGTATTTCCGACGTCGCTGCAGCTGGTATTCGGCTTCGCCATTCCGGTCGCCTTCACGGCGTATCTACCGACCATCGCACTGCTGCACCTACCCGGCCCACCGCTGCTGCCGTCCTGGCTGGCCTGGTGCGCACCGTTGGCGGCGCTGTGGGTGTGGCTGCTCGCGTTGGGTTTGTGGCGACTAGGCACTCGGCACTATCAGGGAGGCGGCGGATAAGCGTGGCGGACAGCGAGTTATCGAACTCGATCATCGAGATCGAGAACCTGACAAGGCAATTCATTCTGTATCGAAGAAACGGGCAGCGCTGGCGACGCAGCCGCGAAACACTCACCGCGGTGGACCGGATGACGTTTCGCATCGAACGCGGTTCTGCGGTGGGTTATATCGGCGCGAACGGGGCAGGCAAGTCGACCACGATCAAAATGCTGACCGGCATCCTGGTCCCCACCTCGGGCACCGTGCGCACCTGCGGCTTGGATCCGGTACGGCAGCGGCGCGAACTCGCCGCCCGGATCGGGGTGGTGTTCGGACAGCGCTCCCAGTTGTGGTGGGATCTGCCGCTGCGCGAATCATTTTCGATTCTAGCCGCGATCCATCGGCTGGAATCCGATGTCGCGCAAAAACGTACCTACGAGTTGGTCGAACAACTCGAGATGGCCGAGACACTCGACACTCCGGTGCGCCAGCTCTCGCTCGGCCAGCGCATGCGGGCCGAGGTCGCCGCGGCGCTGCTGCACTCCCCCGAATTGGTCATCCTCGACGAACCGACCATCGGCCTCGACGTGCTGTCGAAACAGCGACTACGTGAGTTCCTGCGCGCCGAACGCACCGAGCGCGGCACCACGCTGTTGCTCACTACGCACGATATGGGGGATATAGAACGGCTCTGCGACCGGGTGCTCGTCGTCGACCGCGGCAGTCTGGTGTACGACGGTTCACTGACCGGCCTGGCGGTGCGGGTGGGTGCGCGGCGGGTACTGGTCGTCGATCTGGCCGAGCCGACCCGCGATCTCGACGATCTGCCGAACGCCGAATTGTTGATCAGCGAGGGCGGGGGCATGCGCCAGCGATTGGCCTTCGATGCCGAGTCGACCACCGCCGCACAGGTTCTCGCCGCCGTCTCCGATCGAGCCGAGGTGCGCGACCTGTCCATAGAGGAGCCGGACATCGAGGACGTGGTCCGGCGGATCTATGAATCCGCCTGGTGACCGACGCCGCTGTCCGGCTCCCGATTCGGTTGATATTCAGTTGTTTTCGGGTTCGCGAGCGCCCTGGTCGAGCCGGAACGGCGGGTATTCGTCACGCATCAGCGAGGCGTAGGCGCCCACCCGGATGGACCACCGGTGCAGGCCGAGCAGGAAATCGAACACTGCCTTGGGATATACCGCCGTGAACAGCAATGCCACCACTGCGACCAGCACCAGCACATTGGCCAGCGTGAATCCGCCCCAGCCGTACTCGCCGCCCATACCCGCACTGAATATCGCACCGACGATCAGGTAGTGCGGAATGGCAAGCAGCCACCATTTCACCAGCACCAGACCACGACTCAGCTGCTCGGGATAGTCGATTTCCAGATCCGCCGGATAGTCCGGATCCGACTGCA
Organism: Nocardia vinacea; assembly: GCF_035920345.1. Classification (NCBI taxonomy): domain Bacteria; kingdom Bacillati; phylum Actinomycetota; class Actinomycetes; order Mycobacteriales; family Nocardiaceae; genus Nocardia; species Nocardia vinacea. Next base: position 8,933,973 of record NZ_CP109149.1, on the reverse strand, counting down.
GACTGAACGGCGGATACCTATCGGTGCCGAGCACCGAGTAGGCGTAGAAGCCGACCCGCCATCCCCACCGCATGACGCCGACATTGAAGTCGAACAGTGCGCGCGGATAGTTACCGGTGATCAGAATCGCGAAGAATGCGACCACCGAGACGATCACGTACGCGATGTACAGGAATACCAGAATAATGGCGTGTGGGATGGCCAGGACCCATTTGACCAGCCACATCCAGCGCGATAGCGCGGGATCGAGATCTCCTCGGACACGAACCGGATTGGCCGCGGTAGCGACGGCGACGGTGTTCTCGGGCTCCATGATCGATGCTCCTTCCAGGTGCTTCGATGCCTCGACAACGAGTGGAATGTCCCGATTGTCCCGTATCGGACTTCCGGTCAGACCACGTTCCGATACCGACACGCCAACGAAAAGGTGGCCGCCGTCGTGGCGAATCGCGCAGCGCCGCAACGGCCCTGCCGCAGGCCTCAGTCCGGCGCCTGCCCCTGGGCCGAGTACAGACTGACCTCGCCCTCCTCACCGAGAAAGGCATTCACCAGCATGATCTGCCCAGCCTCCAGCTCGTCCGGGTCGGGGGCGCTGGTGGTGATCGAGATCTGCGGAATCACCGCCCAGTTCACGACATAGCGTTCGGGGGGTCCGTCGTCGTCGGACAGGCGCGCGAGTCGAAACACCGACACCGTCTTGCGGAGGATGAGCGTGCGCACGACCTCGGCGATTCGCTCCGGATCTTCCAGCGCGAACATGAACCCGAACGTCAACTCGGGCGAAGACACATAAGCGGGCACAAACACCGAGGCTAGTCGATCGAACAACGTCGTGCGGCCGCCTCGCCGGAAGTGGTTGCTGCCCATGCGCTCAGCGATTTCACGAAGGTAGGAAAGTCGGCAGTTATGTGACCGATCCGTAACGGATCATAACGATTTCCCGGCAGCTCATCTGTTTCTACACCATTCTATTGCGCCGATTCGACTATCGCGCTTTCCTGAAAAGGTCCCGATTTTCTCGGGCCGTCTTCCTCATCGCATCGTCGCGGATTTCCCGGTTTCTTTGCCGTGCTGGTGGACTGTGTGGAGGGCGATCCGGGCGCGGGGCTGCGCCGGAGCCGAGGGGTGCCCCTCCCCGAAATCCTCCTCGGCCCTGGCGCATCCAAATACACACCCATCGCCACCGCAGGGGCGTGCATCATGACTACCGAATACGCAGCAGGTCGTATCGAAGCCGAAGAGCTGCCATCGCCCTCGGCGCTACTGCGCGCATTTCGCGAACCCCACGATCCGAATCAACACCGGCACCCTGTCCTGGCCGCGGGACGCGCACTGGTCGAATGTCATGAACGCAGGCGCAATGCCCTGCAGGCGGCGCATGCGCCGGACACGCCGAGCGGCCGCGTAGCACAGTGCCTGCAACTCGTCGACGACCTCGACGCACACCGAACCGAACTGGTCGGCCATATCGACAATTGGGTCGCCGGCAATGTGGAGCATCGCGCCGGCGCCTCGCTGCACACCGAGACGCTGGGCGCAGTCATCGATCGAATGGCGGCGAAATGGGTTGCGGCACAACATGCATTGGGTATGTCGGCACCTGTCGAGCCGCCGCATCCACTGCAGTTGGACGATGACGCCCAGCTGCAGTGGAGCCGATTGGCCGAACTGGCCGACGGGTACAAGGACCTGATCACCGATGTCACCGAGCACCGGCGCAGGCTGCCGGTGTGGTGATCACCGGGGGTTTTCCACCTCCGGCTCGACCACCTCTGCCTCGACGAACGACGCGCTCGGCTCGACCTCCGCGTCATAGGACACATCGGCCTCGTCGACGAGATCGTTCTCGCCCTGCGCCGCGGCATCCTTGCGCGCGGCGGCCGCGGCCTCGTTCATCTCGATGGCGTCGGTGATCCACTCACCGATCTCCCGGGTGACCTCCGCGACGGTGCCGGTGATGATGTTCGCAATATTTCCGACATGTCGTGCGCCAGAGGAAGTCAATTCTTGAATTAGATCCTTGTTACTTTCGAATTTTCCGATCATTCACACGCCCACTTCGGTTGTGTTTCCGCTAGCGACTGCTTGCAGGTCGCTCGAAACGGCCTGCTGTCGCATCACGATAACACCGGGCGTGGACTCCTTCCCGACCAAGAACGGCGGCAGTGCCAGCTTGAAAATCTTCAGCCAGACCGATCCGACTTGCTTACCGAGCGAACCGGTGTTGTACGGCAATCCATACTTCTCGCACAGTTCCCGAACCTCGGGCGCGATCTGCGGATAGCGGTTCGCGGGCAGATCCGGGAAGAGGTGGTGCTCGATCTGATGCGACAAATTCCCGGACATGATGTGGAACAGCTTGCTGCCGGTGATGTTGGCCGAGCCGAGCATCTGCCGGACGTACCATTCACCGCGAGTCTCCTCGGCGGTTTCCTCTTCGGTGAACGTCTGTACGCCCGTGGGGAAGTGGCCGCAGAAGATGATGGAGAAGGCCCAGAGGTTGCGCACCAGATTGGCGGCGGTATTTCCGGCGAGTGTGCTGACGAACAGCGGACCGGTCAGTGCCGGGAAGATGAGGTAGTCCTTGAGCACCTGCCGACCGGCCTTGCGCCACTGCCCCTTCAGCAATCGCTTGACGTCCGACCAGCTCTTCTTGCCCCGGATGATGTTCTCCGCCTCCAGGTCATGGCCCATCACGCCCCATTCGAACAGCACCATCAGCGCGAAGGCGTAGAGCGGCTGGCCGAGTCGCAGCGGATTCCACTGCTGCGACTCGTCCATGCGCAGGATGCCGTAGCCGATGTCGCGGTCCATGCCGTGGATATTGGTGAAGGTGTGGTGCATGTAGTTGTGCGAATGCTTCCACTGGTCCGCCGGGCAGACCGTATCCCATTCGAACTCACGGGAATTCAGGCCGCGCTCGCGCATCCAGTCGTACTGGCCGTGCATGACATTGTGGCCGATCTCCATGTTGTCCAGGATCTTCGACACACTCAGCGCGGCCACCGCGGCCAGCCAGAACGGCGGCAGGAAGCCGAGATACATCAGGCCGCGCCCGGCGACCTCGAAACCGCGCTGCGCCTTGATGATCGAGTAGATGTATTCGCGGTCGGCATCGCCGAGATCGGCGACGACGCGGGCGCGCAGGTCGTCGAGGGCCCGGCCGAGTTCCTCGACCTGGTCCGGGCTCAGTACCAGCGGGCCGTCTTTCGTTTCGGTCAGAATTGTCATTGCTTTGGTCCCCTTGCTTTGTCAGATATCGATGTCGACGTCGCCGACGGGCGCGTTGATGCAGAGCTGGATGGGCTGATCCGGATCGCTGTCGGTTTCGCCGGTGCGCACATTGCGGGTGCAGCCGCTGCGCCGAACCGCGGTGCAGGAGAAGCAGATACCCATCCGGCAGCCGTACTCCGGTGTCAGCCCGGCGGCCTCGGCCTGCTCCAGCAGGACCGCACCGTTGTTCTCGGCGCTGCGTCCGCTGGCCGAGAAACTGACCGTGCCGAAGGCCTCGTCGGCGTCGACGGGGGTGCTGGACAGGGTGAATTCCTCGGTGTGCAGCCGCGCGTCCAACTGCTCTGCCTCGAAGATCTTGCGCACCGCGTCCATCAGGCCCTGGGGCCCGCAGACGTAGGTCTCGCCGTCGGCGAACCATGGTGCGACGTATTCGAGTTGGTCGTAGTCGAAATGGCCGGAGCCATCGCCGGGATAGCGCAATTCGATGCGGAAGTTCTTGTGCGCCTGTGCAATCGCCTCCAGCTCCGCCCGATGCGGCACCGTCTCCGGTGATTTCGCATAGTGCAGGAAGGCGAGTTCGTCCGGATAGCCCTCATCCGCCAGCGTGCGCAGCATGGACAGCACCGGTGTGATGCCGCTGCCGCCGCTGATCAGCAGCACCCGCTCGGGGCGCGGTTCGGGCAGTTGGAAGATACCGGCGGCGGGTTCCAAGCTGACCACCATGCCGGGTACGGCGTTGCGGTAGAGGTATTGCGATACCAGGCCGCCCGGATGCGCCTTGACCGTCAGTTGCAGGTGCCGGTCGCGCCGACCAGCCGGATTGACCGGTGAATAGCACCTGGTGTGCCGGATGCCGTCGATCACGACGCCGATCTGCACATATTGCCCCGCGACGTGGCCGCGCCACTGCCGGGTGGGGCGCAGGGTCAGCGTCACCGAACCCGGCACCGAGCGGCGGACGTGGGTGATCTCCGCCCGCAACTCCCGAACCGTCAGCGTGGGGCGGACGAGTTCCAGGTAGCGGTCGAGCGGGTGCGGTGTGGTCAGGGTTTGCACCAGGTCGATGAGTCCCACCATGCGGTTGCCTCTACTTTCGGGCCGCGGCGTACTCCTGAACCCTCATCGGCGAAGATTTCAGTGCACGCCTGTACACTCAACTAGTGTGACCGATGGACCGGGTCCAGTGTCAACCAGGAAATGATGTGACCCGAACTACATCCTAGGAATAGACGAATGGTGAACGGCTGTATGCTCACTGTGATGACCGAGACCGCAGCTACCCGGGGCGAGCGCAAGGAGCGCACCAGGCAGGCCCTGCTCGACGGCACGCTCGCACTGGCCGCCGAACGCGGCTTCGGCGCGCTGAGCCTGCGTGAGATCGCCCGCTCCGCGGGCATTGTGCCGACCGCGTTCTACCGGCATTTCGCCTCACTCGACGATCTCGGCGCGGCTCTGGTCGACGAGGGCATCCGGGCGCTACGCCTGGCCTTGCGTCAACTGCGCCGCACACCCGACGCCCGACTCTCGGAGACCGTGCGGTTTGTTTTCGATCAGGTCGCCATAAAACGCGAACTCTTCGGCTTCATCACCCGCGAACGCCGCGGCGGCTCGGCCGCCCTGCAACACGCCATCGCACTCGAACTGCAATTGATCGTCCGCGAACTGGTCGTCGACCTGTCCCGTATCCCGGACCTGGACTCCTGGTCCGCCGACGACCTCGAATTGGCCGCCGACCTGATCGTCTCCACGGTCGCCGACTGCATTGCCGACTACGTCGCCGCCACTCCACGCGACCAACCCGCGATCATCGACCGCACCGTCCGCCAGGTCCGTCTCATCGCACTCGGCATGGCCGCCTGGTGGCCGAGCAAGGAGCGCTAGCCGGCTTCCGGATCGAGTGCGAGCACCGAGCGGCCACCGTCCACCGGGACCACCGCCCCGTTGATGAAGCTCGCATCCGCCGATAAGAGAAAGGCAACCGCTGCCGCGACCTCACCCGTCGTGGCCACACGCCCGATCGGATGCAGCGCAGCCATTTCCCGCTCCACCTTCGCCGATGCCGAAGGACTCAGTCCGGCCAGGAATTCGGTATACCTTTCGGTATCCACCGAGCCCGGCGCGACCGCATTGCACCGAATATCGTTGCGCCCATATTCGACCGCGATGGCCCGGGTCAGCCCTTCGATCGCCGCCTTCGCCGTGCTGTAGGGCAGTGCACCCGGCACCGCCCGCTGTGCTTGGTGCGAGCTGACATTCACGATCGCGCCCCCAGCTCCCGCCGCGAGGAACCGGCGCACCGCGGTCGTGCAGCCGATGACGGCGGGTGCCAGGTTGGCATTGATCAGCTCGAGCACCTGCGGCGCGGGCGCGGTATGCACCACGGCATCCCGGAAAACCGCCGCATTGTTCACCCATCCCACCAGCGGGCCTACCGCCTGCGCGAGATCCGCGGCGCGCTCGGCGGTCTCGACCGACGATGCGTCGCCGATCACGGCGAGCACCCGGTCGCCCGCCCATGCCAGCGCCGCCGCGTCACGCTCGATGGCCACCACCGTGTTCTCGGTGCCGAGCAGGCTTTGCACGATCGCCCGCCCGATCCCTCGGCCACCGCCGGTCACCACATACGAAACAGCCACAATCCCATGCTAGACAGCCGATCTCGCGGCACGAATTTACTCGGCGGGCTCAACGGCGCGATCCGGCTTGCGGACCGGGAGCAACGCCACCAAACCGACGGCGAGAACTACCACAATGCCGACAATGCCCGCGCGGTCGGCGTCGAACGCCCAGACGAAGAAGCCGAAAAGTGCTGGGGCGAGGAAGGATACGGCGCGGCCGGTGGTGGTGTAGAGGCCGAACATCTGGCCCTCGCGGCCGGGTGGGGCCAGGCGGGTGAGGAAGGAGCGTGCGGCGGATTGGGCGGGGCCGACGAAGATGGTGAGCAGTAGGCCGAAGACCCAGAACATGGCCGGTCCGGACACGATCAACAGCGCGATGCCGCAGATCACCATGGCGATCAACGAGACCACGATCACGATCTTCGGGCCGACGCGGTCGTCGAAACGACCGGCGGTGACCGCGCCGAGTGCCGCAACGATATTCGCGGCAATGCCGAACAGCAGCACGTCGGAGTCGTCGATGCCGTAGACCCGCACGGCCAGGATCGCACCGAAGGTGAATACCCCGGCCAGACCGTCGCGGAAGATCGCACTGGCGATAAGGAAGCCGACGGTGCGTCGATCCACGGCCCACAGCTCGCGCAGATCCCGCCACAGCACCCGGTACGAGCCGAAAAATCCGGCCTTCGCCGCACCGGGATCGGCATTGGTGGGCGGTAGTTCGGGTACAGCGAATAGCACCGGCAACGCGAAGGCGGCGAACCAGACCGCGGCCAGCATCGCGACCAAGCGGATATTCGTACCGTCATCGATGGGCACGCCAAGTAGGCCGCGGTTGTCACCATTACCGGAGATGAAGCCGAAGTAGCTGATCAACAGGATGAAGATGCCGCCGAAATAACCCATGGCCCAACCGAATCCGGACACACGACCGACATCGGCCGGGGTGGAGACCTGACGCAGCATGGCGTTGTACGGCACGCCCGCCAATTCGAAGAATGCGGAGCCGAAGCCGAGCAGGACCAGGCCGAACCAGAAGTGGTGGTAGTCGTCGTGGACGAAGAACATCAGCGCCATCGTCAAGATGGTCAGCGCGGTCAATACGCCAAGTGAGCGTTTACGTTTCGCGCTCGCGTCGAAGCGCTGGCCGCTGATCGGCGCGGTGAGTGCGACCACGAAACCCGCGAGGCCGAGGGCCCAGCCGAGCCATGCGCTCGGTGACACCCCGCCCGGCAGATCGTCGCCGACCTTATCGGTGAGGTACACCGAGAATACGAAGGTCAGGATCACGGCATTGAATGCCGAGGATCCCCAGTCCCACAACCCCCATGCCACCACCTGTCCGCGCCCGGCGGCCTGCCCGACAGTCGCCCGCGCGTCAACCTCCAGCTCGTCCGTCACCCGGCCACCACCCTCGTCGAATCCGCTGCGCGATGCGGCGCTCATGGGCGCAGCCTAGTGCGGATTTCGGCGGCGGGCGGGCCAACACTCGATACCGTCCCGGCTATGCACTCAGTTGCATAGTACCGGCTGTAACGATAACCTGACGTCATGGCACTCGAACATGCGCTGCTGGTATCGCTGACCGAGCGCGCCGGTTCGGGTTATGAGCTGGCGCGCCGCTTCGACAAGTCCATCGGCTTCTTCTGGCGGGCCACCCATCAGCAGATCTATCGCGTGCTCAAGCGCATGGAGGAATCCGGCTGGATCAGCAGCGAGGCGGTGGCCCAGGAGGGCAGGCCGGACAAGAAGGTCTACTCGGTCAACGAGGCGGGCCAGGCAGAGCTGGCGCGCTGGATCGCCGCGCCGACCGATACCTCCATGCCGCGTAACGAACTCGGCGTGAAGGTCCGCGCCGCAGCGCACGGCGATATCGGCGCGCTCTGCGATGAGGTCGTCCGACATCGGGAACAGCACAATCAGCGCCTCGAGCTGTTCCTGCTCATCGAGAAACGCGACTTCCCTGCTCCGGATCAGCTCTCCGGCACCCCGCTGCACCAGTACCTCGTGCTGCGCGCGGGCATCCGCGTCGAGTCCGGATTCGTCGAATGGTGCGACGAAGTACTGCAAGCCCTGCAACCGGCGTGCAACAGCCCTGCACGCGGACCCGTAGAAAGGTGAGACTCAGCGATGAGTTCGTTCCCCCATCTTTTCGAGCCCCTCGATCTCGGCTTCACCACGCTGCGCAATCGGGTGATCATGGGGTCGATGCATACCGGCCTGGAGGATCGCGCCTGGGATACCAACCGGCTCGCCGCCTATTTCGCCGAGCGCGCCCGCGGCGGTGTCGGTCTCATCATCACCGGCGGCTACGCCCCGAACCGCACCGGCTGGCTGCTGCCGTTCGGCGCCAAACTCACCAATAAGTCCGAGGCCTACCGGCACCGGGTGATCACCAAGGCCGTGCATGAAGCGGGCGGCAAAATCGCCATCCAGATCCTGCACGCGGGCCGTTATTCCTATATGCCGGGCAGTGTTTCGGCATCCTCGATCAAGGCGCCGATCAATCCGTTCCGGCCGCGCAAGCTCTCCGCGCGCGGGGTCGAGCAGACCATCGACGACTACGCCCGCTGTGCGAAACTGGCCCAGTTCGCGGGCTACGACGGTTGCGAAATCATGGGCGGTGAAGGCTATTTCATCAACCAATTCCTCGCGCCGCGCACAAATAAGCGCACCGACAAGTGGGGCGGCTCGCCGGAGAACCGGCGCAGGCTTGCGGTGGAGATCGTGCGCCGCACCCGCGCTGCGGTCGGGCCCGACTTCATCATCGTATTCCGTTTGTCCATGGCCGAATTGGTCGAGAACGGGCAGACTTTCGACGAAATCGTCGCGTTGGCAAAGGAACTCGAAGCCGCGGGCGCCAGCATTCTGAATACCGATATCGGCTGGCACGAAGCGCGCGTACCGACCATCGTCACCTCGGTACCGCGGGCGGCCTTCGTCGAATTCACCGCGAAGATCACCGAGCAGGTGAACATTCCGGTCTGCGCGTCCAACCGGATCAATATGCCCGAGATCGCCGAGGAGATCCTCACTCGAGGTGACGCGCAACTGGTTTCGCTGGCACGGCCGTTCCTCACCGATCCGGAATGGGTGAACAAGGCTGCCGCCAACCGGGTCGACGAGATCAACACTTGCATCGCCTGCAACCAGGCCTGCCTGGACCATGCGTTCCAGCACAAGACCGTGTCCTGCCTGCTGAACCCGCGGGCGGGTCACGAGACCGAGCTGAAGCTGCTCCCGACTCGGCGCACCAAGCGCGTCGCGGTCGTCGGCGCAGGCCCGGCCGGACTGTCGGCAGCGGTCAATCTCGCCGAACGCGGGCATCGGGTCGACCTTTTCGAGGCCGACGACAAGATCGGCGGGCAGTTCGATATCGCCCGCCGCATTCCGGGCAAGGAAGAGTTCAACGAGTCGATCCGCTACTACACCAGGATGCTGGAGGTCACCGGAGTGACCGTGCATCTGAACAAGCGGGTCACCGCGGCGGAGCTACTCGACGCCCGCTACGACGAGATCGTGCTGGCCACCGGTGTGCGCCCGCGCATTCCGAATATCCCCGGCATCGACCACCCGATGGTGCTGTCCTATGCCGAACTGGTCCGTGCGGAGCGGCCCGTCGGCAAGCGCGTCGCCGTTATCGGCGCGGGCGGCATCGGCTACGACGTGAGCGAATTCCTCACTGTCGAAGGACATCCCACCCTCAAGCTCGACGAGTGGAAGGAAGAGTGGGGCGTCGACTCCGCCGACGAACAGTCCCGCGGCCAGCTCACCAAACCCAAACCGGCACCAGCCGCGCGTGAAGTCGTTCTGCTGCAACGCAAGTCGACTCCGTTCGGAAAGGATCTCGGCAAGACCTCCGGCTGGGTGCACCGCGCGGCGCTGCAGGCGAAAGGTGTCGAGCACGTCGGCGGCGTCAACTACGAACGCATCGACGACAACGGTCTACACATCAGCTTCGGCGAGAAACGCCAACGCCCCCAACTGATCCCGGTCGACAACGTCATCGTCTGCGCAGGCCAGGAATCCGTACGCGAACTCGAAGAACCCCTGCGCGCCGCCGGCGCCAACATCCACCTGATCGGCGGCGCAGACCTCGCCGCCGAACTGGACGCCAAGCGCGCAATCGACCAGGGCACCCGCCTGGCAGCTCGCCTGTAGCGACTCCTCTCGCCACGCCGTGCCCCTCTTGGCTTCCGCGTATCGCGCAGATGCCGGGCATGGATTCTGTCAGCCATCCGCCTGGGTCGGCGATGATGCCAACAACATCTCCGCCCAGCCCGCCCTCTACCGCCTGGCATGAGCCCGCCGCACCCGGAATGGGTGCTGGGGCCACTTCCCACCCGTATCGCCTAGGCTCCTCTCGTGAGTTTGCCCTCTGCTACCTCCGAGAATCGTGCGGTCGTTACTGGTGCCTCTTCTGGTATCGGGACGGCGCTTGCTGCTGAGCTCGCTGCTCGCGGGTATTCGTTGATCCTGGTTGCCCGGCGCGGGGAGGTGTTGACCGAGCTTGCGCAGCGGTTGACGTTGGCGCATGGGATTACCGCGGAGGTGCGGGCGGTCGATCTGGCCGATCGGACGGCGCGGGGGGCGCTGGTCGAGGAGTTGGCGGCCCGCGATATTTCGATCCTGTGCAACAACGCCGGTATCGCGACCTTCGGTGCGGTCGCCGAATTGGATCCGGCGTATGAGCGGGCCCAAATGGAGCTCAATGCCGTCGCGGTGCACGACCTCACCCTGGCCGTGCTGCCCGGCATGATCGCCAGGGGTGGCGGTGGCATCCTGATCAGTGGTTCGGCGGCGGGCAATATGCCGATTCCGAACAATGCGACCTATGCGGCGAGCAAGGCCTTCGCCAATACCTTCTCCGAATCGCTGCGCGGCGAATTGAAGGGCTCCGGCGTGCACGTCACCCTGCTCGCCCCGGGCCCGGTCCGCACCGAAACCCCCGATCCGACCGACGCCTCCATCGTCGATCGAATGGTGCCCGACTTCATGTGGGTCACCTCCCAATACACGGCCAAGATCTCCATCGACGCCTTGGCCCGCAACAAGATGCGTGTGGTCCCCGGCCTGATCAGCAAGGGCATGAGCGTCGCAGGCCAATACGGCCCCCGCGCCCTCACCGCCCCCGTCGCCGGTGCGTTCTACAAGAAGCTCGGCGGCTGAGCGAAAGAAGCTCCGCCGTCACCGCACGATTCGAGCGCGGTCCGCATCACAGCGCCAGTCAGCAATCCGTCAGTAAATATTTCGGGTGCGTCAAGGATCCGTCAGCATCGCCCATGATCAGTACGAACCGGCGTAGTCCTGATATCGGCCCCGCATGCCGAGAAAGCGGGGGCACACCCAGGAGAACGACGTGACGCTGCTCGAGATCTTCCCGTCGCTGCGGTCGGGAATGCCTTCGCGCCTCGACTCCGCGGTCTGGCCGCAGGACACCCACTACGACGACGACGGCAAAATCACCCTCGGCGGGGTCGCCCTCGCCGATATCGCCGACCAGTACGGCACCGCCACCTATGTGCTCGACGAGCACGAGGTCCGCACCCGCTGTCGCGCCTACAAGAAGGCCTTCCCGGAGGCCGAGATCATCTATGCGGGCAAGGCGCTGATGATCCGCGCGGTCGCGGAATGGGTTACCCAGGAAGGACTTTCGGTCGACGTATGTTCGGCTGGTGAACTCGCCATCGCCATCGCGGCCGGTGTCGACCCGAAGCGAATCGTGTTGCACGGCAATGGCAAATCCTTCGACGAACTCGAAGCCGCCGTGCACAGCCGTGTCGGCCGGATCGTGATCGATTCGATGACCGAGATCACCCTGCTCTCCGCACTGGCCACCCGACCCCAACAGGTCTTGCTCCGACTGTCGCCCGGCATCGATGTGCACGGGCATCCGGCCGTAAAAACCGGTGTGCTGGACCAGAAATTCGGTTTTCCGCTCGGCAGCGATATGGCCGCCGAGGCGGTCGAACGCATTATGCGCCAGCCGAACCTCGAGCTGATCGGCTTTCACTGCCACCTCGGTTCGCAGATCTACGATCCGGACCACTACGGCGATGCGGTGCGCCGGATGATCGCCGAAATGGCAAGGGTCCGTGCGGATCACGGTCGAATACTCACCGATCTCGACCTCGGCGGCGGGCATGCGGTCGCCTACCGCAGCGGCGACGCCGAGATGAATCTGTCCGAACTCGCCGACATCATCGACGACGCCTTGGACGCGGCCTGCGCGCGGAACCACTTCCCGCGCCCGAATATCGCCTTGGAGCCGGGTCGCGCCATTGTCGCGCGCGCAGGCGTGACGCTGTATCGCGTGCTGTCGGTCAAGCATATCGATGGCGGACGGACCTACGTCACCGTCGACGGCGGCATGGGCGATAACGCCCGCGTCGCGCTGTACGGCGCGAATTACGAAGTGGTTATTGCCAATCGGCATCCCTGCGGCCCACAGATGACCGCGACGGTGGCGGGTCGCTACTGCGAGGCGGGTGATGTGCTGGCCACCGATATCCGGCTCCCGGCCGACCTGCGCCCCGGCGAGGTTCTCGCGGTGCCGTGTACCGGCGCCTACCACCACAGCCTCGCCTCGTCCTACAACAGTGTCGGTCGTCCACCGATCATCGCGGTACGCGACGGACGCGCCCGCCAACTGATCCGCCGCGAAACCACCGACGATCTACTCGCCCGCGATATCGGCAACTGAGGGGCCGATCTCAGGCCTGTCCGGCGGCGTGCTCGATGAACCGGCCGAGAAGTTCGTGCAACTGTCGGCGTTCGGCCGCTGAGAACGGCGTGAGCAGTTCGACCACCGCCGCATCGGCGGTGCGATTGGCGGCATCGAGCCGCTCCCGTCCGCTCGGCGTGATGTGCACGGCATAGCTGCGACGATCCCGCTCATCCTTACGCCGCTCCGCCAGCCCCTGCCGCTCCAACTCATCGATGATGTAGACCATCGACGACTTGTCCAGCTGCAGCCGATCGACCAACGCGCGCTGACTGAGCGGCCCCGCCTCGGCCAGACAGCCGAGCACCCCGAGGTGACGCAGCTCGAGCCGCTGTTCCCGCAGTGCACGATTGGCCGCCGCACGCGCATAGCGGTGCGCCAGATAGAGCTGACCACCGATCTGGGCGCCGAGCTGCTCCGAAGTTTCCGCCACGGGCAAACTATATCCGATGACAGATCGTCTGAATTCAGATAGTTTAGACATATGAAGATTGTCATCGTCGGAGCTGGGCTGGCCGGACCTCTGCTCACACAGGGCCTGCACCGTGCCGGAATCACCGTCGAGCTCTACGAACGGGAAGCCGCGGGCCATTGCGGCCAGGGCTATCGCATCGCCCTCGACCCGGAGGGCGACCTCGCACTGCGCGCCTGTCTGCCGCCGGACCGCTACGAACGAATCGTCGCCACCGCGGGCAAGCGCGGTTCGGGCGTTCGGTTCCTCGACCCACAACTGCACGTCGTCCGCGAGATCCTGGTGCCACCGACGGCCGCCGAGGAGGTGCATGGGCGGCATCTGACCGTCGACCGACTCACGCTGCGCAAGATCCTGCTCACCGGGATCGACGTCCACCACGGTGCATCGTTCCAACGCTTCGAACTGCTCGACGACGGCCGGGTCCGGACCTACTTCGACGATGGCACAGTCACCGATGCGGATCTACTGGTCGCCGCGGACGGCACGCATTCCCGCATCCGCGCCCAGTGGCTGCCGGATGCCGAGGTAATCCAGACCGGCAAAGCGGAGATCTACGGCAAGACATCGCTGACCGACGAGATCCGCACGCTGACACCGGAGGCCGCACTGGATGGATTCAGCGTGGTCGCCGGTGACGACGGCCGGTTCATGTCGCTGGCCGCGCACGAATTCACCTCCGGCGACGGCGAGGATTACGTGATGTGGGTGGTCGCCGCGCCGGACACACTGATTCCGGCCGACCTGTCCGCGATGGACAAGCAGCAACTGCAGAAGGTCGCCGCGGAACTGATCGCCGACTGGCCCGAGAATCTCGCCGCACTCGTGTGGCATGCCGATCCGGAGTCCGTCCACAACACCACGATCCGGACGGCAAAACCGTTGCCGTACTGGGAAACCGGGCCGGTCACGCTGATGGGCGACGCCATCCACACCATGATCCCCGCTGGGAGCAGCGCGGCGACAGCCCTGCGCGACGCCGCCCTGCTCTGCCGCCGCATTACCGAGCGGACCGGTTCACTGCGCGACGCGGTGCACGCCTACGAAACCGAAATGCTCGACTACGGTTTCGCGATGGTGGAGCGCTCGCTGCGCAGCGCTACCTGATGCGCACTGCGGCCCCCGGCACGACCTGATCGTGCGCCGTATCGTCCGGCTGGAACCAGAGTCCATCGGCCGGACCCGACTAGACGAGATGACGTCGGCGCCGTGGTCGGCGGCCCATTTGCAGGTCCACCGTCCCCTTGATCCGCAGACCAGCACTGATCGGGATCGGCGTCATCGGTACTCGCGCGCTCAGCGCTTGCGGGTGCCGAAAATGCTGCGGCTGATCTCGCGCCCCGCGGCGGTCGCGGCCGAACGCAGGAAGCTCTTCACCGCCGGATTCTTCATGATGCGCTCGGCGGCGGATTCCTCCTCGGGAGCGGCCTTCGAACGCCCCGGTGCGGGAGCCGGAGCCGGTTCCTGTTGTGCCGCAGCGACTTTCGCGGCCATGATCTCGTAGGCCGACTCACGATCGATGGTCTGGCCGTATTTCGCGGCCAGCGCGCTGGACAGCGCCCGCGACTTGATCTGATCCGCTCCGATGGTGTCCATCATCGAGCGCGGCGGCTGAATCCTGGTCCACGCCACGGGAGTTGGCGCGCCCTTCTCCGAGAGCACCGTCACGATCGCCTCACCGGTACCCAGCGAGGTGAGCGCCTGCTCCAGGTCGTAGACACCGGTCTTCGGGTAGGTGCGCACCGTCTTGGACAACGCCTTCTGATCGTCGGGCGTGAAGGCACGCAGCGCGTGCTGAATGCGCGCACCCAGTTGAGAGAGCACCGAATTCGGAATATCTGTGGGCAGTTGGGTGCAGAAGAAGACGCCGACACCCTTGGACCGGATCAGCTTGACCGTCTGCTCCACCTGCTCCAGGAAAGCCTTCGAGGCATCCGCGAACAACAGGTGCGCCTCGTCGAAAATGAAGACCAGCTTCGGCTTTTCGACATCACCGACCTCGGGCAGCGTCTGGAACAGATCGGCGAGTACCCACATCAGGAACGTTGAGAACATCACCGGTCGGGCCGCCTGCGCACCGAGTTCGAACAGCGTGATCACGCCCTGACCGCCCGCGGTGCGCAGCAGATCGGCCGGATCCAGTTCGGGCTCACCGAAGAAGGTGTCGCCACCGTCGGCCTCGAGATTCACCAGCGCGCGCAGGATCACCCCCGCGGTGGCAGCCGAAACCCCGCCGATTCCCTTGAGATCCTCCTTGCCCTCTGGACTCGTGAGATGGGTAATAACCGCGCGCAGATCCTTCAGATCCAGCAGACCGAGACCCGCCTTATCCGCCCAGTGGAAAATCAGCCCGAGTGTCGACTCCTGAGTTTCGTTGAGCTCCAACACCTTACTGAGCAGCACCGGCCCGAATGCGGTGATGGTCGCGCGGATCGGCACCCCGATACCGCCGGTGCCGAGCGAGACGAATTCGGTCGGATAGCCGGTCGGCGCCCAGTCCGGCGCACCGGTCTCGGCGGCCCTGGCGCTGAGCTTTTCATTGGCCTGTCCCTGCTGCGCGAGCCCCGACAGGTCGCCCTTGATATCGGCGAGTACCACCGGAACCCCGGCCCGCGAAAGCTGTTCGGCGATGCCCTGCAGTGTTTTCGTCTTACCGGTGCCGGTCGCACCGGCGACCAGCCCGTGCCGATTCATGGTGCGCATCGGAATCCGCACGCGCGCAGTCGAATCCACGGCACCGTCCACGACAACTGCGCCCAATTCCAGTGCTGCTCCGTCGAACGCGTATCCGGCAGCGATCTGCTGCGCCACCGACTGTTCCGCGGCCTGCGCGGTGTTGGTCGCCGCTAACTGCGCGGATTCCGCCGCGGCAGCGCTGGCGACCGCGGTCTCCGTCGTCGCGGCGGCCTTCGATTGCGCGGCCTCGGCCTGCGCCACCGCATTCGCCGCATTCGGATCCGCGCTCGCGGCCGCCGCCTCCTGCTCGGCCAACTCGCGTTCAGCGGCTTCGGCCGCAGCGGCGGCTTCCGCGGCCACGCGCGCCGCCTCCTCGGCCGCCTTCCGTGCCGCAGCCGCCTTCTCCTGAGGGGTTGTCATCGCGCGTCCTCCGTCTGGTCCGCAGTGTTAGCTGTCGTGCCGAAAACGCATACGCCGATCTCCCGCAAACTCTATCGCCGCTGCTCCCCCTGAGACGGCTCAACCCAGTGGTGACGTGCACTCCTACACAACCAGCACCGGAACAACCTCCGGTTTCGAGTGAAGCGAGAACACGCGGTGCCGAAGGCATCGCCGATAAATACAGCTAATGTTGCCGGGGTGTCCGACAAATACGTGGTGTGGATGGATTGTGAGATGACCGGCCTGCGCCTCGACAGCGACAAGCTGATCGAGGTGGCCGCACTCGTGACCGACAGCGACCTCAATATTCTCGGTGACGGTGTCGATATCGTCATCCACGCCGACGACGCGGCCCTGGCCGCCATGCCGCAGGTGGTCGCCGATATGCACGCACGTTCGGGCCTGACCGAGGAAGTGCGCCGCTCCACGGTCACCCTCGCCGATGCCGAAAAACAGGTACTCGACTACATCCGCGAATACGCACCGACCGCGGGCACGGTCCCATTGGCCGGCAATTCCATCGCAACCGACCGCGGCTTCATCGCCCGCGATATGCCCGCCCTCGATGCGCATCTGCACTACCGGATGATCGATGTGAGTTCCATCAAGGAGCTGTGCCGCCGCTGGTACCCCCGCATCTACTTCGGCCAGCCGGAGAAGGGCCTGACCCACCGCGCCCTGGCCGATATCAAGGAATCCATCCGCGAACTCGAGTACTACCGACGCACGGCCTTCGTCGCCGCACCCGGCCCGTCGACCGCAGAGATCACCGCCGTTGCCAACGAAGTGAGCGGTAGCGACAAGACGGCCGAGCAAAACGCGACGTCAGAAACCGATTAGGGACTCGAGGGGTTGACACGCTAATATCGACCGCGCTGGTGATTCACCGGCGATGGTGGCTGTAGTTCAGTTGGTAGAGCACCAGGTTGTGATCCTGGCTGTCGCGGGTTCGAGTCCCGTCAGCCACCCTTACGCGAGGGCGCGAACCAAACGGTTCGCGCCCTCTTCTTTCGCCCAGCTAGAGACAACCTGAGCAACTCCGGTTCGCACACTGGGACACTGCCCCGAATAACGCACGAACCGCCGTAGTCGTGCGGCCGCTCGCGGTGGCGCGACGGTGATCGAGCCATGGCCTGATACCGCACCCGGAGAACGCACCATTGTCGCGAGGATCGCGACCGTGCTATCGGCGACGATGATGAGCGCGCTGGTCATGACGGTAACCAGCGAGCCCCACCTCCAGCGTGGAGTCCGGCGCCGCGGGGGTGCTCCGCGCCAGTGGTGGATCTCGTGCAGCGAGCCGACCCGGTGGCGGCTATCGTCCGCGGCGAGCTGTGTGGACGTGTCTGTCTTCAACCGTGTCGATAACTCGCTCGAGTAATGCGACCAGTCTCGTGCTGTCATCGCCGAGCTGTTGGGTGATCCGCTGCTCGATCTCGGCGATCACCGCATCGGCCGTGTGCAGCGCCTGCTGTCCCGCATCGGTCACGTACAACTCCTGCACATGACCGTGCCGGGGATGCGCGCGCCGTTCCAAGTGACCCCGCTGCTCCAGCCGAGCGACGAGCGAGGCGACGGCCTGTGGCGTGACACCCAGCCGACGAGCCAGTTCCGCCCCGGTCAAACCGGGGTCGACGTGGAGCGACATCAGCAACGAGTAGTGCGCCACCGCCATGCCCAACGGTCGCAATCCCTGTTCCTTGACGGCCTGCACGGCGATCTCGGTCCGCCGCAATGCCCAGGTGACCCGCTTGTGCAGTGCGGGATCCGTCGGGTCGATTCTGCTCTCGTCCACCCGAAGAGGATATTACGTCGTATGGATATCAAACGTTTGACATCAACCAGGCGTTTGACGCACCATGGGTGTTATGACTCGGACTCTCGCGTTGATCACGGGCGCCTCCTCCGGTATCGGTGCCGCCTACGCCAGGTCGCTCGCCGGGGACTGCGACTTCGTGCTGGTCGCTCGCCGCGCCGATCGTCTGTCCGACCTAGCCGCAGAACTCCAGGCGGCCGACGCCGAAGTCGAGGTCCTGCCTGCCGATCTCAGCAAACCGGAAGGGCTGGCCGTGGTGACCGGCCGATTGGCTACCGGTGACGTCCGGCTGTTGATCAGCAACGCCGGTGCCGGCGGATACGCACCGCTGATCGATGTCGACCTCGCCGAGGTGGACACGTCGCTCACGCTGAATGCCATTGCGCCGATCCAACTGGTCCGCGCCGCCCTGCCCGGCATGCTCGCCGCAGGCGACGGCACCATCATCACGGTCGCGTCGCTACTGGCATTCAGTGGCGGCCAAACCGATCCACGGATGCCGCACCGCACCCTCTACGCCGCGGCGAAAGCCGCTACCCTGGCCTTCACCCGCACCCTCGCCCACGAACTGGCCGACACTGCCATCCGGACGCAGGTGGTCTGCCCCGGCGTGGTCGCCACAGAGTTCAACGGCGGTGTCGGCCAACAGGTCCCGTTCGCAATGAGCCCCGAAGACGTCGCCGCCGCGAGCCTGGCCGGTATCGAGCTCGGTGAGACGATCTGCGCGCCAGGACTGGAGGACGCGACCGCCGCGTTCGACGCGCTGCTTGCCGCCGAAACCGGCGTGCTCAACGGCGGCAACCGCCCCACACCCGCATCGCGATACCAGCCGGTGCCTCGATAACTGCCCATCGGGGTCCGAGGCGGGCCACCGGCCGCCACCGAATCCCGCTCGGCGGCGATCGAACGATGTGGCAACGTATCGCACATTCTCGTCTGTACCAGTATCTGATCGAGGGCCTGATCGCACTCGGTGGCGTACACGGTGGATCTCAGGCATACGCCGAGTACAAGCGATCCAAATATCAACGCGGGCATTGGGATTGGTCGGTCCCGCAGCAGTGGTATGACGATTCACACTGACGGTCCGCGCGCTGGATCTGGCGAATCGTGTACCAGCTGACTGTCGGAGTGGATGGTGTCGGCCGACAAGGCCGACACCATCCGCCCGCCCCGTGGCCGGGTCCCGCGCTTCCTCGCTACGGGACCAGGATTACCTTTCCGTCCGCATGGCCGGTCTCACTCAGGTCGTGTGCCCGGCCGGCGTCGGTCAGCGCGAAGCTCGCGGCGACGCGCACGCCGAGCGCGTCGTCCACGACGAGCTGGGCGTAATCGGCGAGCTGCGCCCCGAACCGCCGGCTATCGCCGGAGAACACGACGCCCAGTTCGAAGGCCCGCAGGTCGGTGATCGTCACGATCCGGTCGGTGCCGCCGCGCAGTTCGATCGACACGTCCAGGGCGGCCTGCCCGGCGACGTCGAAGACCGCGTCGACGCCCTGCGGCGCGAGGGCCCGGACCCGGTCGGCGAGTCCTTCGCCGTAGGTGACCGGGATCGCGCCGAGCGAGTGCAGGTAGTTGTGGTTGCGCGGCGACGCGGTGCCGACGACGGTAACGCCGTGGGCCACCGCGAGCTGGACGCCGAACGCGCCCACCACTCCTGCTGCGCCGTGCACCAGCAGCGTCTCCCCGGCCGTCACCCCTAGGACGTCGAGCACGCGGTTCGCGGTCTCCAGGGCCACCGGCAGCGCGGCGGCGGTCTCCCAGCCGAGCCCGGCCGGCTTGAGTGCGAAGTCGTCGGCCAAGGCGTACTCGGCGTAGGAGCCGGTCACTGTCCAGGCCATCACCTCGTCGCCCACCGCCACACCGGTGACACCCGCCCCGACCTCATCGACCACGCCGGCCGCTTCCAAGCCGGGGATCGCCGGCAGGGACGCGGGCGCCATGTCCTGCATCCAGCCCCTGCGGATCTTGTAGTCCACCGGGTTGACGCCGGCGGCCACGACCTTCAGCCGCACCTGTCCGACCGCAGCGTGCGGTTCCTCGACGTCCGCCAACCGCAGGACCTCCGGACCGCCGTACTCGGCGTAAACGATCGCCTTCATCTCTCACTCCCAAGTTGTTCCGGTGACAACTCCATCCTGAAGATGGACCGGCTCCACCCCCGCCAGCCGTTCGGCCAGTTCGCCCTGGCCGAAAGGACAGCCGGAACGTGTGTTGCGCACAGCTAAGCTCGGAAACCATGGACCTGATGTCGGCCGTCGAGGTGATCCGGGCGCCCCTGACCGAGACCCAGACGCTGCTGTCCGCGGCCTTCGCTGAGGCGATCCCGCACCGGACGCTCGCCCAGCTGTCCGCCAACTGCCCGTTCGCGCCGTTCAAGACCTACGGCGAGTCGCCCGGCGCGCCGGGTTCGTCCGTCACGATCGCCGACCTCGCCGCGATCCGGCCGCTGATGCCCGCGCGGGGCACCTGGCAGGGACGGGCCACAATGGCAGGCGTCGAGGTGCCCGTGCTGGCCCTGGCCAGCGATGCCACCGAGCAAGGTGCGCTGCTGGTCCTCGTGCGGACCGAGGACACTCCGGTGCCGGAAGAGGCGCTGGCGTCCGCCCTGGCGGTGTGGGACATAGTGACCGCCCACCGGGAGGGCCTGCGGAACGAGGCCGCGCCCGAATGGCTGGCCATGTCCCGGGCGGCCGCGGCGGCACGCGCCGTAGCCATCTCCGACCTCGGCGACGCGCACGGGACCGCGCTGACCGCCCTGCTCCGCATCCTGCGCGACCGTTCGCTCAGTGACGATGACGCCCGGACCCGCGCCGTCGACCTCGCCGTCACTGCGCTGGTCGAGCTGCGTGCACGGGCCGAACTGGACCACGCGATGGCCGAGGAGCGGGCCGGCGACGCGTTCGACCGGCTTGCCAAGTCGCTGAGCCGCGTCCTGCGCCCCCGCGGCGTGCTGCTGGAACTGGGCACGCCCGGCGCGGAGGAAGGCGCGGACCGGGTGCTGCCCGCCGACGTCGCCGCCGCGGCACGCGCGGTGGTCCGGGCTGTCGTGCACGCGATGCTGGACGACCAGCGGCAGGTGCGGCGGATCCACGTCAGCTGGAAGATCGACGCAGCCGAACTGCGCGCCACCGTGCGGGACGACGGCCCCGGCGCGCTGTCGCGTGGCGCCCTCGACGCACGCCGGGTCAGCGAACGGCTGGGCCCGCTGGGCGGGCGGCTGGAGGTGGACGCGGTACCGGGCTGGGGCACGACGGTGACCGTCCAGGTCCCGCTCGGACCGCCGGACACCCCGCGGGAGGACCCGCTGACCGTGCTGGGCGCGCGGGAGTTGGAAGTGCTGGCTCAGCTGGCCCGCGGACGGCGCAACCGGGATATCGCCGGCGAACTGCACATCAGTGAGTCCACGGTGAAGTTTCACGTGGCGAAGATCCTCGAGAAGCTTGGCGTCGGCTCACGCGGCGAGGCGGCCGCACTGGCCCACGAGTGGGGCGCGGCCACCGCACGCGCCTAGTACCCCAGCCGGATCGTTATGTCCGTCCGGCGATATCCGCCTCGCAATGCCTTCTTGTCGATCTTGCCGACTTTGGTTGTCGCCAGCTCGTCCACGATCACCAGGTGTTCCGGAAGCTTGAAGCGGGCGACACCGGCGCGGTCCATCGTCGACCGGATTTCCTCCAGGGCGAGCGGCGCACCAGGTTTGAGCACGACATAGACGCACACCCGCTCTCCCAGTATCGGGTCGGGCATCGCGACCGCCGCAACCTGACTGACCTCGGCTAGCTGGTAGACGAGGTTCTCGACCTCCTCGGCGGAGATCTTTTCGCCCCCGCGGTTCGGGTCATATCGGCGACAACCATTCCTTACTCGTCGTTGCCGCCTCCAGCGCATCCGGCAACGGGTCGACACCGAGGCCGGGCCCGTCCGGCACTGTGATGTATCCGGCTTCCAGCCGCAGCGGTTCGATGATGTCTCGTTCGTAATAGCGATCCGAGGCCACGATGTCCGCGGGCAACGTACAACCGGGTAGCGCCGCTACCGCCAGATTCGCCGCCTGACCGAGCCCGGTTTCCAGCATTCCGCCGCAAAATGCCGGTACGCCGTGTGTCACACAGACATCGTGCGTCGAGCGTGCCTCGAGATAGCCGCCGACACGTCCGGCTTTGATATTCACCACCGAGCACGCCCCCAGCTCGATCGCATCGGCAGCGCCCCGGGCCGAGAGAATCGATTCGTCGAGGCAAATCGGCGTACGCAAGCGACGGGCGAGCATGATGTGATCGCGGCAGCAGTCCGCGGCAAGAGGCTGTTCCAGCAGTTCGAGTCCGAACTCGTCGAGACCAGCGAGGCGGTCTACATCGGCCGATGTATAGGCGCCGTTCGCGTCGACCTGCAGCTCGAGAGCGTCACCGAACCGCTCCCGTACCGCCCGCACGGGCGCGATATCCCATCCTGGCTCGATCTTGAGCTTGATCCGCTGGTAGCCCTGTTCCAGATATTCCATAACGGTATCCAGCAGTTCGGGTATCTCGTCCATGATCCCGATCGAGACACCCGCGGCCACCGATGTGCGAGTCGCGCCGAGATATCCGGCGTAAGAACGTCGTCGGGAGCGCAGCCAGGCGTCGAGGATCGCCATCTCCAACGCGGCCTTGGCCATTCGATGACCACGAAACCGCGCGAGCGTGGGCGCTACATCATCCGGGTCGAGATCTCGGCCGGCCAGCGCCGGCAACAGAAACCGGCGGATGACGTCGGCGGCGCCATCGATGTACTCGGAGGAAAAACTCGGAGAGGGCAGTGCGACGCACTCGCCCCAACCCTGGGCGTCCGAGGCAACCACCCGCAGCAGGAGAATGTCGCGCCACAATTCGACCCCGAACGAGGTCCGAAATGGGCTGCGTAGCGGAAGGCCCAGCCGACGCAGCTCAACGCCCTCGAGCCTCACCTTCACAGCTTGGCATATCAACCCCTTGTCGATAGCCGTTTACTATCACCGATTATCTGACAGATCGCCGTTTCACTCCGTAGACTGCGGTCATCAGGGGCGGTGTCACCGGGACGCCACCCCGGCTGATCAGAAAGACACCAAGTTCGTGATGCGTTCCGCGGTAATCGCAGCTTTCGTCGGCACAACCCTGCTCGCAGGCGCCACCGGTACCGCAACCGCGGATATCGCGATCGAACCGGGCACCGGATCCAGCACGGGTTCGAGCTCGGTCACCACCGGATCTGCCGGCGGTGTCACCACCACCGGCTCCTCGGGCACCGGCTCGGCCGGTGCCGCGATGTCCGGCTTCGAGAATCTGCTGTTCGGCGGGCCGCTGCTGTGTGCCGCGCTCGGGAGCGCCGTCGGGGCGACGCTCAGTTGCGCGTAGAGGCGATTGCCTAGCGGTTGTCGGCGTTGCCCGCCTTCCACTCCGGCCACGGAATGTTCCAGTCACCGAGTCCGTCGACGCCCGAAAGCGTGCCGCCCACAGTGTTCTTGACGATGGTGATGTCGCCACGCTTGGCGTTCTGCAAAACCCACAGCGCGTTCGCGGGGCTCAGGTTCAGGCAGCCGTGGCTGGTATTCGAGGAGCCCTGCGCACCGACCGACCACGGTGCGGAGTGAAAGAAGATGCCGGAGTAGGAAAGTCGGGTCGCGTAGTCGACCGGCGTCTTGTAGCCGTTCGGCGAACTCACCGCGACGCCGTAAGTCGAGGAGTCCATGATGATGCGGTCGAAGCGGTCACCGACGATATAGATGCCGTTATCGGTGGGGGTGCTGTCCTTACCCATCGAGGTGGGCATGGTCCGCACCACCTGACCGTTCATCTCCACCGTCACCTCCTTGGTGTTGTCGTCCGCGGTGAAGATCGTCGGATCGCCGACGGTGAAGAACGAGTGGATATTGTCCTGGCCGAACAGCCCGCTGCCGAGATCACGGCCGTAGACGTTCACATCGATGGTGACCTTGGTTCCCGGCGCCC
This sequence comes from Nocardia vinacea, assembly GCF_035920345.1. Classification (NCBI taxonomy): domain Bacteria; kingdom Bacillati; phylum Actinomycetota; class Actinomycetes; order Mycobacteriales; family Nocardiaceae; genus Nocardia; species Nocardia vinacea. The sequence goes on along the minus strand of NZ_CP109149.1, from coordinate 8,910,020 downwards.
AGAAATGCTCCGGCCGCCACCGGACCTCGCGCTTGTTCACCCAGTAGAAGGCGCCCTCGACCGGCGGCTCCGTGGTGATCTTGATTGCCTTCTGCGCGGCCATGCGGTCCGGGATGTTCTCGTCGAACTGCACGGCCACCGGCTGGCCGATGCCGACCACTTCGCCCTCGCCCGGCAGCAGATACGGCTTGGTCTGGCTGTCCGGGGAGCTGGTGGTGAAGCTCAACATCGTGGAGTTCGCGCCGCCAAGACCGATCGCGTCGGCCTTCAGCCTGTAGGTCTTGCCGTAGCCGAGTACCTCGGTGTTCTCCCAGGTCCGGCCGTCCGCTGCCAGCTTGCCCGCGACCGGAACACCCTGCGGGCTGGTCAATGTCACGGTGGTGAACTTGCCGTCGTCGACCTTGAAGGTCAGCGGCACGCCCGGCGAAACTCCCATGTCACCGTCCTTGACCGGCGACAACAGCTTGGGCTTTATCAGTTCGGTGATCGGATTACGGTCGATGGCCACCGTCGAGGCGTCGGTGGCGTTGGACGACGAACACGCCGTCAAGGCCAGCGCCAACACCGCGCATACGATTACCGGTCCCGTGATCTTTCTCATCGACCGATGTCGACCCTGACCAACGCTCATTACCAACCCCGTTTCAAGTGCCGATGCAGCCAGGGCACCGACGGCTTCGGATCCAACCCGACCACGCTCCTCCCGCAACGCCGACGGAGTTCGGTCTGGACCACGCTCCAGACATTCTGCCAGTTCAACGGGTCCAGTCCAATGTGAAATCACTCCGTCACAGGCGAGTTCCACCGGTTAGATCATCCGCACCCCGCCGGGTGTTAACACCCATCGCGAACTCCCCCATCGCCCCCGGTCAGAAAGCGATTTCACTTCTGGGTACTCGGCCTGTTAATCTTTGTCCCGCACCGGAACACGGAGCGCAGCAAGACACGCGCCATTAGCTCAATTGGCAGAGCAGCTGACTCTTAATCAGCGGGTTCGGGGTTCGAGTCCCTGATGGCGCACATAAATTAGCAGTTCAGGCCCGATTTCATGATCGGGCCTGTTTTGCTCTACCGGACCGTCACCAAACAAACATCAAAAAGTCACCACCAATGGTTTCTCAGCTGGCCGTGCCCAGCACAGGCGATGAGTCCGGTGGCTGCTCCGGCGAGACGATGTAATGCCGCTCCGTGATGCCCTCACGAGAATGCCCCAACTGCTTCGCGGCCGTCTTCGAATCCGACCCCTCAGCAATCAGCGTTGCGACTGTCTTCCAGAATGTGTACTGAGTCACATCCTTGTACCGAATGCCTCGTGCGTCCCGCCATGTCCGGTTGAAGTTGTGCGGATCGCGCACCACTCCACCCCTAGGCGGCGGGTTAGACCGTCGGCTCCTGGAAACCCGTTCCGGACAGGCCGAGGAAACAGTGAGACCGCTGACGGCTTGCAACTCGCCGACGCCGCCCTGAAGGTGTCCATCCGTCGACTCCCTCGACTGCCCGGCGGACGGTTTCCCCAAGCATGCGAGGTGTTTGCTGTCCCCTTCCAGGGGTAAGGCCGCAGCAGCGCAATCCGCGCTGACCGTACTACTTGCCGAAGGAGACGATCGTGGAAGCAACATCGATCAACACCACCGATGACGTCGTCACGTTCCTGATCGAGCAGCACGTGCGCATCCGCGAGCTGTTCGCCCAGGTCGAGCAGGCCCCAACAGCAGAACAGCGAGAGCAGAAATTCTACGAACTGCGCCGCTTGCTGGCGGTCCACGAAACCGCCGAGGAAGAAATCATCCACCCGCGCTTCCGGCGAGAAGTCCACGACGGCGCCGACATCATCGAGGCTCGACTCGAGGAAGAGAACAAAGCCAAGCGCCAGCTCGCCGACATCGAAGCAGTCGACATCAATTCTCCCGAGTTCGACGCCAAGCTCGCGGCCCTGCGCGACGGAGTGCTCGCACACGCCGAACACGAGGAGCACGAGGAGTTCAACCGGTTGCGTTCCCAGCTGGAACCCAACGAGCTCGAGCGCCTGCGCAACGCGGTGAAATTCGCCGAAGCCATGGCACCGACACGTCCGCACCCCGGCGTCGAGTCCGCGAGCGCGAATCTGCTCGTCGGACCATTCGCGGCCATGATGGACCGCGCCAAAGACGCCATCAGCAAACCCCGCACGAAATGATCACCGCCCGCGCGCTTCCCGGCCCGGCGAACACCTAGCACGGTTGGACGCTCAGGTCTCGAGGGCTTCGCCGGGGTCCGGCCGGGTCGCGAAGCGGGAGATGGCCACGAGTCCGGACGGACGCGAACCTCGGCTACCTCGGTGAGACACGGCAACCGGGCCGGATCCGATGGGAAACCTGATCCGCTTCGGTTGCGGGCTGAGAATTCGACGTGCGCGACGGGGCGTGCAGTTCCCTGCGTGAGCCCGAATGGGCCACTGAAACGCCTTGATTGCAAAGAAACGTTTATCGACTACAGGCGGATCACGCGGCAGAGCTTCGCCTGCCGGGCGCGGGCCAACGGGGCGTGCGCTGCGCACACGCTGCGGATGCCAGGTGTTTGCCACAATATTTCGCGGGTATGCCGACTTGGCAGGAGTATTCGCGACGAAGGTAGATCCGATGCCGCAACGGCGCACAGTGGGATTCGAGGAAGAATTTCTCCTACTCGACGTCGGTGGAGTGCCGGTCGCGGGGGTGGACGCGGTTATCGACTGGATCCATACGAATCTCGGACCCGATGAATCGAACAGATTCAAACCGGAGTTGCAACGCGTTCAGATCGAGTCGGTCAGCCTCGTCCACACGACGATGCAAACCCTGCAGTCGGATTTGAGCGCGGCACGCAGCAAACTCGCGACCGCTGGGCACGACTGCGAACTGCTGGTTCTCCCGATCGGTTACGCGCCCATCTGCGGCACCCCGCACTGTGGCGGCACCGAGGACAGCCGATACGCGCGTATCCACAACCGATATCGAGAAATGGCGCAAACCTATACCGCCTGCGGTGCGCATGTGCATGTCGGCGTCGACGGGGACGACCAGGCCGTCGCCGTGGTGAATCATCTACGGCCATGGTTACCGACGCTGATCGCGGTCGGCGCGAATTCGCCCTTCCATGAAGGTCACGACTCCGGCTACAGCTCGTGGCGGATCGCCGAGTTGTCTCGGTTCCCTGGTTCGGGGTTGCCGCCGTATGCGCGTTCGGCCGACGACTATGAGAATCGAGTGGCGACGCTCGTCGAATCCGGCGTCCTCATCGACGACCACATGTCGTTCTGGCTGGCTCGCCCCTCCGACGTGTACCCCACCGTAGAAGTTCGCGCCGCCGACACTGCCGCGACCGTCGACGATGCCGTCCTGCAGGCGGTACTGACACGTGGGCTGGTGCAAACCGCGATCGCCGCACTGGACGCCGGAATCGAGGGCCCGCATATCGACCAACAGGTCGGGGCGGCCGCGGTTTGGTCGGCTGCCCGACATGGTCTCACCGGACCCGCGATCGATACGGTCGAGGAAGTACAGGTGCCCGCTTTGAAAATGCTGGGCAATCTGATCGAGTGGATCGCCGACGAACTCGAAGAAGCCGGTGACACCGCGGTGGCCAGACGATTGCTGACCGGGATTGAACACCACGGAACCGGTGCCGCACGACAGCGAAGCATGGCAAGGCTCGGGCTGAAAGAACTCGTCGAATCCTTCCGATTGGGAAATGGCTTGTCTACGTACGAATTGCACTGAATCAACCGGCTTCGCCGGAGCGCGCCGGCTCATATCGATTTGCCTGGCCCGAGATCGGGTCTGCACAGGCGGGAAACGCTGCGTCTAGCCGTATGAGTCGCCGCCGTCGATCATGAGGAGGACAATGATTCGGTGGCCACCCGATCGGTAGTGAGCCCTGCGGAGCAGCTGGACTGCCTGGTCGACCTCACCTGGCCCGCTGGTCGGGGCGTGTGGTGGAGCGTGTATCACATCGGCAGCGGCACGCAGGTCGCCGCCGCGCTCGATGAGCTCGCCCGCCGCATCGACATCGACCATTGGACCCGAGCCTTGTCTTTACTGGAGCGGCCGCTGATCGGCTGCAACCTCACGGTATGCCGCGCCGATACCTCGGTCATCGATCAAGCCTCGACCGCCGTTCTTATCGGCACGCTGCCCACCGTCCTGCACGCCCACGCTGCGATCATCCGCGCGCAAATCCGCTGAGGCTGCAGGGTGCGTGCCAGCAACCGCCTCGAACGGGCTGTCAGGTGGCCTTGTCGTGTTCAGTTCAGGAAGGGTCGCCTCGCAGTCTGGACAGGCGCCGGCTCGGGCGGGTCAGTGAGCGGGCGTGCCTGTTCAGGTGGGCCCAGGGGTCGGGCTGCGCGGCGATCCGTTTGGGTATGTCGCGCAGTGTGAACCGGTCCGGCCGCATGTCGTTGCTGTCCAGTTCGTCCCACTCCAGCGGGGTGGCGACCGGCGCGCCGCGGCGGACCCGTACCGCGTACGGGGTGACCGCGGTCTGCGCGTAGGCGTTGCGCATGATGTCTCGGTAGATCCGGTCGCCGCGTTTTTCCTTGCGAACCTCGATGGTGCGGTGCGCGGCATCATCGTCGGCGACCAGTTCGGCAACGTCGCGGGCGAACTGCCGGACCGTGTCGAAGTCGGCCTCGGCGCGCAACGACGCGACGACGTGCAGTCCCCGTGAGCCTGTTGTCTGTACGTAGGGGACCAGCCCGATTTCTTTCAGTACGGCTGCGAGGGTGTGGGCCGTGGCGCGTATCGCAGCGAAGTCATTGTCGGAGGGGTCGAGGTCGAACACGATCCGGTCCGGTGTGTCGAGGCGGCCTTGCCGCGACAGCCAGGTATGCGGCGTGCTGCAGTCCTGGTTGGCCAGCCATTCGAGTGACTGACGGTGTTCGGCGAGCGGGTGTACAACGGTCCCACCCGCTTTGGCGACTTCTGCCCGGTCCATCCAGTCCGGCAGTGAGTCGGCGAAATCCTTCTGAACGAAGCCCTGCTCCCCGATGCCGCGCGGATGCCGCTGCAGCATCAACGGACCGGTCCTTCAGGTGCGGCAACATCACGGCGGCTACCTCGCCGTAGTAGTCGACGAGGTCGCCCTTGGTGATTCCGTCGGCCGGGAACAGCACCCGGTCCGCGTGGGTGATCTCGATGTCGATGCGAGCCGTCATATCCAGGCCGTACCCGCCGATATCGGCCGAAAACCGACACTGCCTCAGCCGCCGCAACGGCAACCGGGATCTCAGCCCCGCTGGTCGATGAGGTCTCGACCACCGACTCCGGAAAGGAACTCGCGCCATCGCAATGGTCCGCCCGCGTCGGCTGTCAGGGGTGGGGTGTCCTCTCCAGTGCCTGCACGAAGACCGGCCAGCATCTGTCGGAGTGCCTGGACCGCCGTGAAACGAGGCGTCCACCCCAGCTCGGCTCGGGCCCGCCCGGTATCCAGAATCGGCAGGTGCATCACCGCATCGAACAACTCCGGCGCCGCAGGCAGCGCTCGCGCGTGCCATCCCACCGCGAGCGCCGTGCGCGCGAGTGCGGGCGGCACTGACACCACACGGGCACCGAACAGTTCGGCCAGACGCAAACGGTCGATCACCGGCTCCGCGGCCAGGTTGAACGGACCGCGGGCATCGGAATTGATCGCCAGTGCGTAGGCGCGACCGACGTCACGGCTGTGCACGGCCTGAAACCGCAGGCCGCGCGGAACCGGCAGGACCGGCGTGATCCCGGGTCTGATCAGGCGATTCGGTAGCAGTGGACCGGCGAACAATCGCCGCTGCTGGCTCGCTGTCTCCCGGCAGAAGGTGAACGCCGGTCGCATCCGAACCACCCGGAGCTCTGGGTGCTCGGCCTCGAATCGGTCGAAAAGCCGTTCCACGTAGGCTTTCTCACGCATATACGCGGCCGGAGGCCAGCCGTCGGTCGGCCAGCTCTCAGGTACCGGCCGGTCGTCCTGACACGGGGAATACGCACCGACCGAGGAGGCGTATACCAATGCGGGTACCTGGGCCGCCGCCACGGCGCGCAGCACACGTTCGGTGCCGCCGACGTTCGCGCGCCACGTGACCAACGGCCGATGGGTCGGCTGGAACAACCACGCCAGGTGAACTACCACATCGGCGTCATGGAAGCAGGATTCCAGATCGTCGGTCCGCACATCGGCACGCACCCATTCGACGCCGGCGTGGAGCTTGCCCGGTACGCGCCGCGCAACCCCAACGATCGAGCTGACTTCCGCTTCGTCCGATAGCGCCTCCAGCACACTCGTTCCGACGTTTCCGGTCGCGCCGACGACAACGACTCGCATGTCCGCTCCTTCGCTCGACGTCGAGGGTCGTTAGCGACATACCCGTCATTGTGGCGACGACACCGCACCGCGGAGGCGGTTGCTCGCCCCGACCGTTCCGCCGGAAACTGGCTTTCATGCGCGGTGAGGCCGCGTAGCACATCGAGTTGCTCGGCGGGTCGACTCGGACAGCGACGGCGTCGTAGCGCACCCACGAAATGAAGTGGGCGAATCCACCTGGGTTACCACCCGGAGTCCTGCGCGAGGCGCTTCGCCATTGGCAGGCCCGAAACCGATTCCCGCGTCGGCCAACTGAATCGCGGCTCGGCGTCGCGCCGCCGGAACCGGGTATCCCGCATGCGACCAAGTAGTGATCTCTGCAGCGAAAGGTAACCCATGGTAGGCAATCCACCGATTCTCACGGCCGTGGACGGCTCGCCCAGCTCTTATCATGCCGTCGCTTGGGCGGCGGTAGAAGCCACGCTGCATCGCAGCCCGCTGCACATTCTCACCTCGATGGCGATCCCGACCGGCTTCGGTCCGGGCATGTCGCTCGGGGAAACCGACCTGGAGTCGCTGCGCCACGACGGTGAACGGGTCCTGAACGAGGCAACGCGTGTGGCCCGCACGGCCGCGCACGGCACAGAGCCGGATATCACCAGCGAGGTGACGTTCGACTCGATCATTCCCACGCTGATCGATCGAAGCGACCACACCAGAATGCTGGTTGTCGGTAGCCGCGGCGTGGGCGCATTCCGGCGTGAGCTGCTCGGCTCGGTCAGCACGGCTGCCACTCACCACGCTCGTTGCCCGGTCGCGGTGATCCACAGCACGTCCGGAATCGACGCGGTGTCGGCGACCAAGCCGATCCTGGTCGGCGTCGACGGCACCGCCAACAGCGTTCCCGCCGTCGAACTGGCCTTCGAGGAAGCCTCGCTACGCGGCGTCGGCGTTATCGCCCTGCATGCTTGGAGCGACGTCACCGGCCTGGATCTGCCGATCGGCGACTGGGAGGACTTACATCGGCAGGAACAGGTCGTACTCGCCGAAAGTCTGGCAGGCTACACCGCCAAATACCCCGACGTCCCGGTCCGTCGGATCGTCGTCGTCGATCGGCCCGGCCGCTGCCTCCTCGAAGAATCCGCCAATGCCCAACTCCTGATCGTCGGCAGCCACGGCCGCGGGGGCTTCGCCACCATGATCCTCGGCTCCACCAGCAGCGTCCTCCTGCACTCAGCGGAAATCCCGATGATCATCGTGCGCCCCAAATAGGCGAACAAGGCACGGCCGGGTATCGCACCGTGAGGCGCGGAGATCCACGCCGAGCGCGACATGCCCACCCCGACATCGGCGGCCCCGCAATCGTCCACGTCACCGAAAATCTTGTGGGCGCCATCCTCATAGCCGACGATCGCGCACTCAGCGATTTGGATTTCTCCCGTCTTCGTGGTGACCGGGATGCGCGGCTAGCGATCACGGCCACGCCGTGGGTCGATCCGATCCGCTATGCAGGGTGTCCGGATTCAGGCCGGTGAAACAGTGCACGAGCCAGGATCAGGGTGAACGCGGGCCGCGACCGCCAGCCGAAGATTCGCGCGCCGCAAGGCCGCATGGGCTTCGGTATCCGCACGATCGGACTCCAGCCGCTGCGCCGCATCCGCTTGCGCGGCGCGCGCTCGGCCCACATCGATGCGCTCGGCGAACTCCAGGGTCTCGGCCACGAGACGAACCTGGTCGTCATCGGCCCGCAGCCGTCCGCCGTGCAACGCGGCCAGCCACTCCTTCGCACCAGCACGCACCGTAAGCACCCCGACGTCGACTGTGATGTCCAGTCGACGGTGTCCGGGTTCGATCACGCGTGCACCATCGGCGGTGGGGACATGAATCGAGTCGGCGCTGAAGACGAATTCGTGGTAGCCGGGCACCCACAGCGTGACCGTCAATGTGCCAGAGCTGAGCTGCCGCACCTCGGGGCCGGACTTTCGCCGCATCATGGGCCTTCTTCCGATTGGTCGCCAGGTCGTTTCCGGCGCGTGGGCTGGTCTCGCACCGGCAGTCACAGTCACAAAGGATCCGTGCCCGGATAAGCACCTACCCGAGCCAGCCCCAGCGAAACGGTCGCGCAAGTCGAAATAAGGCTCGGTGCCGCCTCCGCAACCCTGGGTCCCACCGCGCTGCCTCACTTTCGACGCCGAAACGCTCGAACAGGCAGTGACGGCACCTGCGGCCACGAATACAACCGGACGTCAGTCGCACTCACACCTGCGGTTGCGAAACCCGAATCGCTCACCGTCTTTTTCGACTACGTCGAACCTGCGTTGCGATCACGCCTCACTACCGACCAGCTAACTGCACTGCCAGGCAACGGGTTTCGGTACCGCACCCGGATCGCTAGCGAGCGCGAACCGATATCGGTGCACCCACCTCACCGCGGCGGGTCCAAGCCTTCGGCGAGATCACTCCTTTCCTCCCGCGCCCAGCGACGCTCGACGTCATCGCGCCTGTGACCGCTCCACGAGCGATCAGCTGACTGTCCCCGTTTACCCGACGCAGCAGGAACGAATCCGTGCACGCTCGGCACGTCCGAGGGCGGTCGCAGCGCGTCGAGAAGCTCGCACGGAGTGTTCCCGTTTCATCCAGGCGTCGACGGGTAGGCGGCGCACAGGAGGTGAGGTATCCATGGTCCACCACACGCGGAACCGACCGGACACCGAAACACGTCCGACGTCGAGACCAGTCGCCGATGCGACCATGCGGTTGACGCACCGCGTGCATGCCGAGACGCGGCGAGTTCGCTTGCAGGATCGGGCCACCGGAGCAGATCGGAGTCGACGATGACCGGAGACCTCCCCTATACCCCGCCGGTCGAGAACCCGACGCCGTCGGTATCGGAACCGCTCCAGGACGTAGGCAAACAGGTCGCGGATTCGGCTCGCAGGAGCCGCGTGCCCGTCGCGGCGATCACCGCCGGTTCCGCCGCCGTGCTCACCTGGATCATCCTGCGGCGCAGGCGATCATGACGACGCCACACCCCAGCTGCGGTTCATCACCCAGCACGCGGAGCCGCTGTCGATGATCGACGCCTACGAGACATTCGATCGCCGCGAAGACGGATGGGTCAAGACCGTCGTCCCCATGTGATGCCCAGATCGATACTCCCCGAAGGAGATGCCATGTCGACACACCACCACATCGCACGCTCGTTTCTCGCTGTCGGCACATTGGGTCTGGCAGCCCTCACCGGATGCTCCGACAACAACGACAACGCTGAGAAGGTAGTGACGCGCACTCTGCCGACGACCTCGAGGCCGACGTCTTCGCCGTCGACGGGTCCCGACATCACGCCCCAGGCAGCCCGTCAGCTGTGCGACATGATCGGAACCGAAATCGACAACTGGCGCGACCAGGGCACGGTCATCGCCAAGGTGAGCTTCAACGGCACCGTCCAGGACTGGGCTATCCGCAACGACGGCCTCAACGACGACGTCATCCGAGACAAGACCATCATCGACCGCGTCACCGTCCAGACCTGCCCCGACGTACGTCAGCGCGCCCTCGATGTGCTCGACACCGATAACCTCGCGGACGCACTGATCGGATTCGGCGGATAGCGCCTCGACGCTGTGCGTGGCTGCACAAGTTCGTGGCCTACTGCACCAACCGGCGGCTCCGGTTACGCACCGCCATCGAAGCGGTAACGCCGGGTGTGTTCATCACCCGGTCCGCCACGCGGGGGCATCGCGGCTCAGCCGACCCAGGGCGGGTTGATGACGGTTCCGTCGGGCAATTCACCCTGGAATCCGACCGGAACCGTCACGACGAGCACGGCTGGCTCGGCGGCCGAATTCGTCAGGGAGATCATCGAATTCGCGGGTGCCACCGCAGCGTCACCGGCCACCAGCGCCTCCGCCTGCCCATCGATCGTGATCGTCACCGCCCCCTGGATCACTACGAAGGCCTCCTCGCGCAACACCTTGTGCGGCACGCCTTCCGTCTCGGCCGACACCTGGATCTGCCAGACGCAGAGTTCGGTGCTGCCGGTGCCAGGGCGGATGTAGGAGGTGAATCGGGTGCCGTGCATTTCGTGGACTTCGGCATCTGCGGCGCGGGTTACTGGCATGTCCTAACTCCTTCATTTGGTCAAGCAGGTTGACTATATAGTCAAGCAACTTGCCTATACGTGTCAAGATGTCAGTCATGTCGAATCTGAAACCCGCTTCGACCCTGCGACCCGGCCAGGATCTCGCGCTGCTGCTACTCGCCGCAGGGGCTGCTGCCACCGACGCCATTCACGCCGGGGTGGTCGCGGCCGGATTCGCCGATGTGCGGCCGACGCACGGGTTCGCATTCGTGCGGCTGTCGCCGAACGGGGCAACGGTCGGCGAGTTGGCCGAACATCTGGGAGTGACCAAACAGGCGGCCAGCCAGTTGGTGGACGAACTCGTGCGCAAGGGTTACGCCGAGCGCAACGCGCATCCGGACGACGCGCGTGCACGGATGATCACACTGACCGCGAAGGGGTGGGCTTGCACGCGCGCGGCCGATGCCGCCGCGGCCGAATTCGCCGATCAGTGGGCGTCCGTTTTGGGCGATTCCACGGTGGCCGAATTGCGTAACACTTTGACCCGCGTGGTGGCCCCCGGAAGGGTCCGTCCGGCCTCTTGGTGACCAAATCGAGACAAAGTGGCCTGGGTTACCCTGAAATTTCCGTGACCTGCGTCACATCACGTTTAGCGGCAAACTCCCCGCATACGGAGGGTTTCCAGGAGCTCGACCAGGGCTTTCCAAGATCGGCAACCCCTGCCATTCACTATTCGTTCATGCTGCGTTAACCGACCGTGACCAAGCTGAGATCAGGTCGCAAGCAGACCTACAGTTTGGTTACACCGTGGAGCAATCCACACACAGTCGGAAAACGACCGAAACGGCAGATGGGTTTCACCCGCCGCGGTCGCCGGAGATACCAGCGGCACCACAGCCCGTGACCGCCTTCTCCTCGCTCGACAGCGGCACCCGCCGGGAACCGACCCCGGGTGGCTTACACCGCGTCGCGCGCCAGGGCTCGCCTGGCCTTCATAACAAAACCCGAAAACAGCATACGGAACCGATTCAGGCGGGCCTTCCCACCGGGTGCCCCGTCGGAGATCCGCGCTGCCTGAACCGGGCCGGATCGCCTCTCTGGAAACGATCAAGGAACTGATTTCGAAATGCTCGACAAACGCCTCCCCTCTTTCCGCCGCCTATCGCTGCGTGACAGTGTCACCCTCGCTGTGGCCGCGGCCGGTGTCATCGCCGTCGGCACCTCCTCCGTAGTCGCGCTGGCCGACGACAGCGTTCCGTCGCGCATTGCCATGGTCGCCGAGCAGCAGCCCGCCCCCGCGGCCGCACCGGTCGATGCCGCGGCCACGCCGGTCGATGCGCCGCTCATTCCCGGTCTGCCCGCGCTGCCGGAACTGCCGCAGGTCCCCGGCCTGCCCCTGCCGCCGCCCCCGGCACCGGTCTACGAGGACAACCTCAACGGCTGGATCCACCACGCGCTCGACATCATGGGCGCGCAGGGCATCCCGGGTAGCTACGACGGCATCTACCGCAACATCATGCGCGAATCGGGCGGCAACCCCCAGGCCATCAACCTGTGGGACTCCAACGCCGCCGCCGGCATCCCGTCCAAGGGCCTGCTCCAGGTGATCGACCCAACCTTCAACGCCTACCACGTCGAGGGCACTTCCTGGGACATCTACGAACCGGTCGCCAACATCACCGCGGCCTGCAACTACGCGGCCCACCGCTACGGCTCGATGGATAACGTCAACTCGGCGTACTGATCCACGACTTCGCGAACAATGCCTCCCCGCCCGATGGCGGGGAGGCATTGTCGTAGGGTCGACCAGGACCGACCACCACCGATGCGGATTCCGCCATGACCGATTACGCCCACTCCGACCATGCGTCGAAGAGCCGCGCCGAGAAGGCGCGCCGCCTGGCCACCTTTATCTGGGATCGCGGCATCACCGGAACGGAACTGCTGGATATGCCGGCCGCGGTCCGCCGGAAGCTGGCGCGCGCGGCCGAGACGAATCCGCCGAGCACCGACGAGACGTGGACGACTGTGGCGAAGCTGCTCGACGAGAAGGACACCTGGGCCGCTCGTCATCCGAATCATCCTGCGGCACAGCGCAATCACAGCGACGAGAAGCTGCTGTGGGTGAAACCGCCGATCACCCCGTGGTGATTCAGTAGCCGAGTTCGGACTCGCTCTCGGCCTCGACGACCACCTTGTCGGCCAGCGAGCGCAGCGCACGCGCCTCGGCGGGTGTCATCGGATCGACGAAGATCCGGCGCACCAGTTCGACATGGTTCGGGGCCGCCTTCTCGAGGACCTTGCGTCCCTGGGGTGTGAGTTCGACCAGAATCCCCCTGGCGTCGTCCTCGGCCGGGCGACGGTCGACGAGTCCGCGAGCGGCCATGCGCGCCAAGTGTTTCGAAAGTCTGCTCTTCTCCCAGCAGACCTCGGCGGCCAATTCCTTGGCGCGCAGACAGGCGCCGGGCGCGGCCGACAACGGCACCAGGAGCTCGTAGTCGGCGGTGGACAGGCCGTCCTGGGCCAGCCCGGCCGATAGTGCCGCATCGAGGCGCTGGCGCAGCCGGATGAAGGCCTGCCAGGTCTGCTGCTCGTCATCGCTCAACCAACGCACCACGGGAATGATCCTAGCCAGCGATTGGTTGACATGGACACCAACTATTCAGGAGGTGCCCATGCCGGCCATCACCGTCCCCGACATCATGGTGCTGCCGCGACTCCCTCGACCCACGGATTCGACGCGGGAACGCAAGGTGAGCAGCATCAGCACCGCACATCAGCAGCGCGAAGGCGCGGGCTTCGAGGTGCGCAGGCCGTTCCCGAGCATGGATCTGCGCTCGGCCGATCCATTCATCCTGCTCGACCAGATGGGTCCGGTCGCCTATGAGCCGTACGAGGCCAAGGGCGCGCCGTGGCATCCACATCGCGGCTTCGAGACCGTCACCTACGTCATGGACGGCACCATGGTGCATCACGATTCCAATGGCGGCGGTGGCGTCATCAGCGAGGGCGATACCCAGTGGATGACGGCCGGTTCCGGCATCCTGCACGATGAACTGCCCGCCGAGGAATTGGTCATCGCGGGCGGCTGGTTCCACGGCATCCAACTGTGGGTCAATCTGCCGCGCGCACAGAAGATGGCCGCACCGCGCTATCAGGATCTGCGCGGCAGTGAATTGACGCTGGTCAGTTCGCACGACGGTGGCGCATTGGTGCGCATAATCGCGGGCGAGATGGGCGGCTTCGAGGGTCCGGGTTCGACCTATACCCCGATCGCCTACGCACACGCCTCCCTCGCTCCGGGTAGCCAGCTGGAAACCCCATGGCCGCAACGGTTTACCGCGATGGCATACGTACTGTCCGGCAGCGGAACAGTGGGCGCCGAGCGTCGGGCGATCAGCGAAGGCCAACTCGCGGTATTCGGCCCCGGTGACTCGATCACCGTCGCCGCGGATGCATTGCAACACAACAGAACCGGCGACCTGGAGGTGCTGCTGCTCGGCGGCCTGCCGATCAAAGAGCCTGTGGTGCAATACGGTCCGTTCGTCATGAACACCCGCGCCGAAATTATCCAGGCCATGGCGGATTACCAGGCCGGACGCATGGGCAATATCCCGGCCGAACATCTGGCGGGTAGGCGTTTGGGCGAATAACGAACGAAGGGGTGTTGTCCCCTAATGCCCCTAATTGTTTTGCTGCGCGGTTGACAAGTACGCGGCCCGTCACAACAGTGGATGCGGCGTCTCCCCCTGGACGCTACTCCACCGCAGCACACAAACAGAGGAATTTATGAACGTTCGCCGGCTCACCGTCAGCATTGCCGCCGCAGGACTCGCCTTCCTAGCGGCACCCGCAGCTCTGGCCGACGTCCCCACCGGTTCCGCAGGAACGGGCTCATCCGCCATCGATACCGGATCGGCCGCGACCGGTTCGGCAGGCATGTCCCAGACCGGCTCGGCCGGTGGCGCATTCGCCAACTGCGACGAGGCCCGCGCGGCCGGTCGGGCACCGCTGTTCCGCGGGGAACCGGGCTACGGCCCGCATTTGGATCCGGACGGCGACGGTTTCGCCTGCCCGACGGTCTGATAGTCCTGAACGTAGAACACCCGGTGTGGCTGGCCACACCGGGTGTTCTACGTTTTCGGCTCAGCGGAAGATCTTCACCAGTACCAACCCGACGACCACCGCGGCCGCGCCGATCAGGCTGTACTTCACCTTCGGCTGGTTGAGCTTCGCCAGCACCATGTGCTTGGTGTCATCGGCGATGCGCTGCGGATCGGCCCGTACGGCGATTTCGTCGAGCGTGCTCGCGAGCCGTGTCCGTGCGGCCTCGATCTCCCGCTCGATCCGCTCGGTATCCCTAGCCACGTATATCCTCCTGTGTTCAATATGCCGCGAACCGCGCTGCCGACGAGTCTAGCCAGCCGGGCTGCGTCGGTGCGGCCGCGTTGTCGGGGCATTCGATTACCGTGCAAGAGGTGACCGACAACCAACGACTCTCCCCCGGCGATGCCGCCCCCGATTTCACCCTGCCCGACGCCGACGGCAAAGACGTGTCATTGTCCGACTACCGCGGCCGCAAGGTGATCGTCTACTTCTACCCCGCCGCGAGCACCCCCGGCTGCACCAAACAGGCCTGCGATTTCCGCGACAACCTCGCCGACCTCGAAGGTGCGGGCATCGAGGTCATCGGCATATCGCCCGATAAGCCCGCCAAATTGGCCAAGTTCCGCGACCACGAAAAGCTCACCTTCCCGCTGCTCTCGGATCCGGACAAATCCGTCCTCACCGCATGGGGTGCGTTCGGCGAGAAGACCATGTACGGCAAGACCGTCACCGGCGTTATCCGCTCCACATTCCTGGTCGACGAAAAAGGCGAAATCGAAGTGGCGCAATACAACGTCCGCGCCACCGGCCACGTAGCCAAACTTCGTCGCGACCTGTCGGTGTAGACCGAAGCGCAGATCGGGTTCCCCTCCAACGGGTTTCGTCCAGGTCGAAGGTGCATAAAGCGAAAGGTCCGGAGCCACTGGGGCACCGGACCTCTCGAAGATTTCTCCTAGGTGGGCTGCAACTGCTGGGCCGCCCATTGCGCGAGCATGCGGACGTGGTTATCCCACCAGTGATAGAACTCGGGTGTGAAGGCCGCCGGCGGCGGAGCCTCACCCGGGAAGAGCATGGCGTCGTTCGGAGCACCGACTTTGGTAGTCGGCCCCGGGGTTCCGGTGCCCGGGAGCTGCTGAGGCGATCCGGCCGCCTCGTTTCCGTGCTCGTGTGCATCCGGAGAGACCAATACGGGTGGCTCAGCGCCCCAGTGTTCGTTGTACTGCGGAAGATTGTCCAGATCGAACTCAGTCACCGTCGAGTCGGCGGTGTTTCCGGCGGCCGCGGGTTGCCGGGCCTCCGGACGATTGAACGGGTTGATATTCGGCTGCACCGAGGAGCCCGCGGTGGAGCCGCTCGCCGATCCGGTATCACCGTCGACCACGCGGGCATCCGCGGTGACCCGCGCGTCAGCGACGACTGCCCCCGTACGCGTTGTGACGTACAAGCCGCCCGCGACCAGCCCGCCCGCCAGCACACTGGCCGCGGCGAACATGGCCGTGTGACCACGCGTACTTCGTACTCGCTCGACCGGCTCGCTCACACCCGTCGCATCGCTCATCGCGAACAGCGCCGCACCGACCGCCGAGGCGGAGGTCGCGATCTTGCACGACAGCACCGGGGCACCGAAGCCGTCCATCGCGGTGGCCACCACCGACCCGTCCGCGGCCGAGCCGATCAGCACCACCGCATCCGGCCGAACCATGGCGGCCTCGAACTGGTCCCACGCATCCGAAACCGCGGCGTCGAGCGCCTCGGCCGTCGCACTACCGGACTGACTCGTCGCGGCCAGCACCCGACTGCGCTTGCGGTCGATCAGTGTGAACGCCTGATGCCCTGGGACCACTTCGCAGATGAGCAGATCGTCGAATTCATCGAGCCAGGTCATGACCCCGGCCACACTCAGATGTGCAGACTTGGCCGATACCAGCGAGGCAGTATGCCACGGGCCGGACGCCAATTTGGTGACGATGGCACGCCGCTCAACGGCATCGCGGTAGGTGACCGCCGCACCCACGATATCCCGCTCGGACTCCAACTCCGCCGCTAGTGTGTCCATCGCCGTCTGGACCGCAACCGCCAGGTCCGCCTTCGAATCGCCTCGAGTTTTCACCACCCGCTGCAGCAGCACCCGCTCGGATAGCTGCTCGCCGCCGTCGACGAGGGCTACCGCGTGAACGGCGCCGCGTTCGGTGGAAACGCCTAGAGTTACCACGGATCGAGCTCCCACTGATCACGCCTTCCCAGTGCAATTACCGAGCTCACGAGCTTGCCGAAACCCCTGAGCCCCTTGGATTCCCCGGCACGAAACGTGCGTTGAGATGCACGCACGCTCGGTTATGTGTTCGGCGCCATCTCGGGCTTGGATGGGTGATGAAATGTGACAGTCCTTAACACGCAGATACGGTGCGCGTGTCGCACGTGTGCCGATACCGCTAGCCTTGATACGTGGATGTACGCACGGAGGCCAGGTCGAAGCAGCGACGTCTGGACCCTGCGTTGGACCTGCAGGACGACCCGCAGGAGCTCATGCCGCGGCGCAGGCCGACTCAGGAACGCAGTAAACGCAAGTTCGATGCCCTCTTGCAGGCGTCCCGGGAATTGCTCGTCGAGGTCGGGTTCGAATCGTTCACCTGTGAAGAGGTGGCGGCGCGGGCGGAAGTGCCGATCGGCACGCTGTATCAGTTCTTCGCCAACAAATACGTCATCGTCTGCGAGCTGAATCGCCAAGACCTGGTTGCGGTTTCCCAGGAACTCGCCGATTTCCACGGCGAGATTCCGTCATTGGACTGGTTGCGGCATATGAACCAGTTCGTCGACCATCTGGCGAATCTGTGGATGACCGACCCGTCCCGGCGCGAAGTGTGGCTGGCAATGCAGTCCACCCCGTCCACCCGAGCCACCGGTGCGATCCACGAAAAGGAATTCGCCGAGGTCGTCTCGCAAATGCTGCGCCCACTGACCCCGCGCACCCCCCGCGCGCGCCGCACCATGATGGCCGAAGTCCTGGTGCACGTCGTCTACTCGATGCTGAACTTCTCCGTGCAAGACGACCAGAGCAACACCGAAGCGGTCTCCGAACTCAAACGGCTGATGGTCGCGTACCTCATGGTTGCCGAAAAGGAATCCCGAACCGGCGGCGAGCGCTAACCTTCAGCAACCCATGTTCGAGCCGGGCACCCTGTTTCCAGGGTGCCCGGCTCGAATATGGGATTCGGCTACTGCGCTTCGCGACCTTCGATGAGGTCGGCGAGTTCACCCGGATCCTCGAGGACGACCATGGCGGCAGCGGTGTCGCCGTCGTGCGTCAGGGACAGGTGAACCCTTGCGCGGGGCAGGAATTCGGCGGCCAAGCCGTGCAGTTTGATGCTCGGGCGACCCCAGGCGTCGTTGACCACCTCGATGAGGGGGTACGGATTGTCGCCGATCTGCGGGCGGCGCGCGAAACGCGAAGACGCCCATGCCTTCAACACCGCTTCTTTGGCCGCCCAGCGTGCCGCGTAACTACGTGCCGGGTCGGTGCCCTTGCTCTGACAGTAGCGCCGCTCACCGGCGGTGAAACTCTCCCGGAGCATGGTGGTTCCGGACCGTTGCAACTGTTCGGCGAACTCGGAGATGGTCACCAAGTCCAAGCCGATACCCAGGATGGTCAATGCGTCGCCGCTCCTCAGCCTTCGAGCTCAATGAAAAAGTCAGAGTGCGGCCGCCGTAGCGACCGCACTCTGCACGGTAATGGCCGAAGCCGCTATGCCATAGAGCCACCGGCATCGAGTTGCCCGAGAATCACTGCCCCGGTGCCACAACCCGCGCCGTCGGCCCGGTAGGTGCCGTCGCCGGACAGCCGTGCCTCCGGCGAGAGCAGCACGTCGGCCTCCAGCTGACGCTTCTGCTCCGACGGCGTGCCGTCGGCACCGAGGCGCCGATCCGCCGGCCGCTCGTACAGCGGGGCGCCACCGCACATGGCCTCGGTGAACCGCTGCCGTCCGGCGAGCTGACGCTGCTGCGCCCGGCGCTGGTACTCCTCGCGCCGACCCGGCTCGATCGCCTGGATGAACGCCTCCGGATGCACCACCGCGAGCAGACCCGAGACGTGGCCGAAGCCCAGCGAGGTCAGCAGACCGGCCTTGAGCGGGAACCGCTCACCGAAGCGCAGCGGTTCGCGCGCCCAGACCAGATGCGGGTAGGCCTGCATCTTGTCGTCGACACAGTCCAGGCTCCGATTCGGCGGCACCACACCGTTTTCCAGCACCTGGCACAGGCCGATGAGCTGGAAGGCGGCCGCGCCGCCCTTGGCATGTCCGGTCAGGCTCTTCTGCGAAACCACGAACAGCGGCGCCCCTTCGGATCGTCCGACGGCCGTGGCCAACCGCTCGTGCAGTTCGGACTCGTTCGGATCATTGGCCGCGGTCGAGGTGTCGTGCTTGGAGATGACCGCGATATCGTCCGGCGCCACACCGAGTTTGCGCAGTTCGGCTGCGAATTTGGATTCGCGACCGCCCCGTCCCGCACCGAGCGCGCCCAGGCCCGGCGCCGGGATGGAGGTGTGCACGCCGTCGGCGAAGGACTGCGCGAAGGCAACCACACCGAGCACCGGCAGGCCCATTTCCACCGCCACGTCACCGCGCGCCAGCAGGACGGTGCCACCACCCTGCGATTCCACGAAGCCGCCGCGACGGCGGTCGTTGGCGCGGGAGAAGTACCGATCGCTGATGCCCTTGGCGCTCATGGCCGCGGAATCCGCGGTGGCCGACATATCACCGAAGCCGACGATGCCCTCGATACCGAGATCGTCGAAACCACCGGCGACCACCAATTCGGCCTTGCCCAAACGGATCTTGTCGACGCCCTCCTCGACCGACACCGCGGCCGTCGCGCAGGCCGCCACCGGATGCACCATCGCACCGTAGCTGCCGACGTAGGACTGCACCACATGCGCGAGCGCGACGTTCGGCAGCGCCTCCTGCAGGATGTCGTTCGGGCGCGGCTCACCGAGCAGGTTGTCGACGTAGAGCGTGCGCATCGAGGTCATGCCGCCCAGGCCGGTGCCCTGGGTGTTGGCGACCAGGCTCGGGTGCACCCAGCTCATGAGCTCGGCCGGGCTGAACCCGGAGCTGATGAACGCGTCCACTGTGCAGACGATGTTCCACAGCGCGACCCGGTCCACCGAGGCGGCCATGTCGGCGGAGATGCCCCAAATGGTGGGATCCCAGCCGGTCGGGATCTGACCGCCGACGGTGCGCGACAGCTTGGCTTTGCGCGGCACCCGAATCTCGGTGCCCGCCTTGCGGATCACCTGCCAGTCAGCGGAATCCGGGACTGGCGTGATCACCGTGCGCTCCGGATCGGATGCGTAGAAGGCGCGCGCCTCGGCCTCGCCGCCGACCGTGAAGGTCAGATCCTGGTCCAGGAAGACCGAGGTCATCAGCGGTGCGGCATTGTCGATCATGGCGCCGTCGTCCTCGTAGCGGCGCACACCGCAGCGCGCGACGACCGCATCGTGATACTTCTCGGCCAGCTCGTGTTCGGGGACGTAGTCACCGGATTCGGTGTCGTACCAGCCGGGCTTGGGATCGTTCTCCCAGACGACCAGGCCGGTGGTCCAGGCGAGTTCGAGCACACCAGCGGCCGAGAGCTCGTCGGAGACCTCCATCTCGAACCGGGTGCGCGCCGAACCGTACGGGCCGAGCTCACCGGCACCGACGATGACGACCATATCGGCGAGATCGGCGGTCACCGAACCCCATTCGGGCACCGGCAGCGCCGAGCTCATGGTCGGCGGTGTGGGCAGCGCCGAAATCGTCCCCGCCGCAACGGCTTCCTCGGTCTCGGCTGCGGCGGCCTCCTGAGCCTGCTTGGCCAGTGCGGGCAGATCGAGCTTGACCCTGGCGAGTCCGCCGGTGAGGTCGATCTGCTGCGGTCCGGTGGCGGTCACCTGACGGGCCCGCGAGGTGCACCACTTGAGCAGCTCATCGGCCATCTCGGCGGTGGACCAGGTGTGCACACCGGCCTTCTCGACCGCGGTCACCATCGGATCGTTGTGGCCCATGAGCCCGGTGCCGCGAACCCAGCCGATGAGGGCGTGTACCAGGGTGACTCGACTCGACCACGACTTCTCGGCCCGCCACTTGGCGACCACCGCGTCGAGTGCGGCCTTGGACTCACCGTAGGCGCCGTCGCCGCCGAACATGCCGCGGTTGGGCGAACCCGGAAGCACCACATGCAGTTTCGCGTCGACATCGTGATCGACGCCGATCTTGGACAGCCCACCGATCAGCCGCTCGACCGACCAGAGCAGGACCCGCATCTCCATTTCGGCGCGGGCGCCGGCGTCGGCGAGATCACCGGCGACCCGCGGTGCCGCGAACGGCAGCAGCAGTGTCGGGGTCATCGCGTCCTTGATCTTGACCTTCGCACCGCCCGCATTGTCGACCTGCTCGCTGCCGACCCAATCGATCAGCGCGTCGACGTCCCGGTAAGACGCCATATTCGCGGGGACGACCCACAGCGCGGCACCATGGCGCGCATTCTCGCGGTAGAGCTTGCGGTAGAAGCCGAGCCGCTCGTCGTTGAGGCTCGAGGTGGTGACCACCACCGTGGCGCCGCCGCCGAGCAGTCGACCGGTGGCGGCCGCCGCGATGGAACCCTTACTGGCACCGGTGATCACGGCGATGTCCGAGGACCACAGGCCGGACTCTTCGGTGTTCAGCGCCGCCTCGGCGATGCGCTCGTATAACCCGGCAAGCACCGAGCGGGCCTCGTGCTTGGCCTTCTCACGCCACCAGTTCGCCTGTGCCGCAACGGCTTCGCCAGCACCGAGGAAGCCGTCCACCGACTCCTCGCCGGAACCGATGTCGTCGAGCAGCCAGAGCTTGGCCAGATCCTCGCGTGCGGTCGCCCAGCGGTCGTCGATCAGCACGGCTTTGCGGCCGTCGAAGGCGGGCGCGACCAAACGCGGCCAGTCCGAACCCAATTCGGCCGAGACAAGATCGACCAGGGTGTCGTCCGAGGCCTCCGGCGCGGAGGCCTGCTCGGTCAGCCCGAGCTGTTCGAGCACCACGCGGGCGGCCGTGGCGAGCACGCCGTCGCGACCGGTGATCTGTTCGGTGAACTCACCCAGCGCCGCGGCGTCCACGGTGGCGCCGCCACCGCCGCCCGCGCTCGGCAGCGATACCGCGACACCGCGACGGGCTGCGACGGCCTGCACGGCGGCGTCGATGGCCGCATCGACCGAGGCGGCGTCGCTCACACTCGCGACCAGTCCGCCGAGATCGCCACCGCGCACGCTGACACCCTCGCGGGTGCCGAGCGAAACCTCGGCGGTGACATGGTGGGCCCAGCCGTCGCCCAGCTCCCAGACCTTCTTGACCCGCTCGGCGATCGCGGCGGGCCGCTTGCCGGACGGACCGAAGACCTTGCGCAGGTGATCGCCGATGGCATCGGAGAGCACCGAACCAAAAGGCTTGTAGGTACGGGCAAGTCGCTCGACGGTGGCCGAGAGCGCACCCATATCGGCGTCGGCGGCACCGTCGATCGCACCGAGCGACAGCTCGGAGCCGAGGTCGACGAGCAGCTGATTGCGCCGCGACGAGACGCCGTCGCAGAGGCCCTCGATGGTGTCGACCGGGCCGATCTGATCCAGCCGCAGCTTGGTCCACAGCGCGATGAGTACGCGGGTGGCGTCGGCGGCGGTGAACGCGATGTCATCCGGACGCGGACCACCCGAGCTCGCGACCGGAGCGGCCACCGTTGCCGCCGCGACCGGCGCTGCGGCCGAAGCGGTTTCGACCGGCTCGTCGGCGGGCTCGTCGACCGGGGCGGGATCGGTATCGGTCGAGTAGACGATCGCGGCCTCGCGCTCGATATTCAGCACCTCGACGGTGACCGTGCCGAAAGCGGGCAGCTTCAGCGTCTGGCTGGCCAGGTTCGCCACGGTCGGCGTTGCGCCCAAACCGATTTCGACGAAACGCTGCACGCCGAGTCCGCCGTGGGCGGCATCGGTGAACAGCAGATCCTGGGTCTCGATCCAGCGCACCGGGCTGGCGAACTGCCAGGCCAGCAGCTCGATCAGCACCACGCGGCACAGTTCGGTCGGGCGTGCGGCCCAGTTGTCGAAGTCGGCGAGCACGGTGGCCAGCGGCTCCGAGGGCACCAGATCGGCGATCTCCTGGATGAACGCGCGCTCCAGCGAGAACGGCTTGGGCACCAGGTTCGGAATGTAGCGTCCGACCAGGATTTCCGGGTGCAGGTCCGCGGGCAGCAGCTGTTCGAGCTTCTGCCGGAACTCCGGCACACCCTCGCGCAGCACGGTGGAGTGGAACGGCACATCGATGCCGGGGACCAGAATGAATGCCCGCTTACCGCCGAATTCGGCACGGCGGCGGTCGATTTCGGTCTCCAGCGCCTCGAGGCCCTTGACCGTGCCCGCGATCGCGTACTGCGAACCGCGCAGGTTCAGGTTGACGACCTCGAGGAATTCCCCGACGCTCTCGCCGACACCCTTGACGAAGTCGATGACCTCGTCATCGGGCAGACCGATCTGCGACGGACGGATAGCCGCCATCCGGTAGTCACTGCGGCCCTGCGCATCCCGGGGCACCAGCTCGTGCATGGCGGAACCGCGCTGGAAGACGACCTCCAGCACCGCCTCCAGCGGCAGCACACCGGCGACAGCCGCGAGCGCGTTGTACTCACCGACCGAATGTCCGGCCAGCATGGCGCCCTCGACGTAGGCGCCGGCCTCGCGCAACTCGGCGACCTGCGCCACACCGAGCACCGCCATGGCGACCTGGGTGAACTGGGTCAGGTGCAGCACGCCGTCCGGGTGCCGGTGTTCGACGCCGCGCGCCTTGAGGTAGGTCGGGTTGTCCCGGACCACGGCCAGGATCGAAAAGCCAAGTGCCGCACGGGTGTGCTTATCGGCACGCTCCCAGATCTCCTTGGCAGCCTTGGAGCGAGCACGGGCGTCCAGGCCCATACCCTTGCGCTGAATGCCCTGGCCCGGGAAGGCGTAGACGGTCTTCGGGGCAGCGGTGCGACCGGTTGCGGTCATCACCAGATCCCCGTCGGCGCGGCAGGAGACCTCGACGATCTCGCTACCCGCGTCGACCGCGATCCGCTCGACGCGCACATCGATCTCCGCGCCCGGGCGGACCATGCCGAGGAAGCGGGTGGTCCACGCGGTCAAAGTCCGTGCCGGAGTGGAGCTTTCGGGATCCACTGCGGACACCACATGCTGCGCGGCGGCCGAGAGCCACATGCCGTGCACGATCGGGCTACCGAGTCCGGCCAGCTTGGCGGCCGAATCGCTGGTGTGGATCGGGTTGTAGTCACCGGAGACCGCGGCGAAGGCACGCATCGTGCGCGGCGCCAGGATGGTGACGTCGCGACGGCGGCGACGCTGGGTGTCGGTGGCCGCATCCGAGACCACACCCGCCGCGCGCGGCGGATCGGTCAGCTCGCCCGCGCCGTTGCGGCCGCGGATGGCGAAGCGTTCGGTCAGCGTCGCCAGCGGCACCACGTCGAGGCCCTGATCCCGCATCTCACCGACGGACACCCGCACCTCGACGACGCGTCCCAGGTCGGTGTCGACAACGTCGCCCGATTCGGCGCGGACAACGAGAATGCTGGTGTCGTGCGGCAGGTCACGCTCGAGTGCGATCTGGTGATCGAGATGGACCAGATCCAGCATGCCCTCGATGACACTGTCGCCGTCGGCGCTGCGCGCGGCACCGAGTACCGCGAAGACGGCGGGCCAGCACGCACCGACGAGCACATCGGGCACGCTGCGTCCGAGCGTGCTCAGTGCGCCGGGGAGGCCCGAACCGGTGACGCCCGCGTGATCGGCGATGAGGTCCGGGGTCCAGGCGACATTGAGGTGTGCGATCTTGCCCTTCACCTCCGGCAGCGCCTGGCCCGCGGCGACCGCGAGCAGTGCGGACATGGCGGTGTCGGCATCGGTTTCGGTGATGACCGGTGCGCCGCCGTTGTAGAGAGAGGTCGGGACGGTGATGCGCAGGCGGATGCGCACAGCATCACCGCCGAACAGCGGCACCGCGAGCTCGACGTAGGCATGATCGGCGTCCGGGCCGGTGGTTTCGGTGATCGTCGCACCGGTCGGCGGATGGACGGCGCCCTTGTCGTCGACGGTCCATTCGGCGAGGTCGCCGAGGCGGTGGATCGGGTTGACCGTGGTGCGGCCGGACCATTCGACATCCGGCGCGGCCAGCACCGCGTCGACCGGTCCCTCGGTGACACCGGCGGAGCGGCGCGCGTCGACCGCGACCGGCGACACACCGGCGCGAACCAGCGCGTACGCCGCGTCCTGCTCGAAGCGATCGAGCAATTCGCCGACCGGCTCGTCGACGCGGGTGATACCGGCGACCGAGACCGTGCCAGGAATGACACAGACCTGATCGGCCGAGTAACGCGGATCATGGGCCTGCCACAGCGAATCCGAACGCCACCAGCGGCGCACGTCGCGGTCCACCACGGGCACGAAGTTCACCGGCTTACCCGGGGTCTTGCAGAGGCTGACGAAGAACGGCACATCCGCCGGGTGCAGCAGGGTCTGCTCGGCGGCCGGGTACTGCTGCTTCAGCGTGCACAGCGCCTCGACCGGGTTCTCGAAGACCGCGTCGGATTCGAACAGTGTCGGAATCTCGCCGCGGTCGGCCGAATGCAGCCGGGATTCGGTGCGGCGCATCATCTCCGCGAACCGGTCACGCCACGTGATGTCGAGCCAGACCGAACGGGTGGCGTCCAGGATGGCGTCGCCGAGGTCACTGCCGCAGTCGAAGTCCTTGCGGCGGTCCAGGCCGACAGCCAGCTCGACGTAGCGTTCGAGCCACTCGAGGTAGGTCATGGTCGTGACATCGCCGAAGTACGGCTTGGCGGTGGCATTCAGCGCGGCGATGATCTCGTCGCGACGCTCGGCGACCGCGTCGGCGTCACCGGCGACCTCGTCGAGCAGGCGGCCGGTGCGCGAGGCCGCATTGTCGATCTCATGGATATCGGCGCCCAATTGGCTACGGCCGGAAGCCATTCCGCCGGTCGCGGTGCCCGCGCCGACCCAGTCCGGGGTACCGGGGGTGTCGACGAGCAACTGCTTGACCTCGGGTGCGGTGGTGGCCTCGAGCGTCGCCATGGCGGCGGTGCCGACCAGCACGCCATCGAGCGGCATCACCGGATAGCCGTGCGGCACAGCCCATTCACCGGTCAGGTATTCGGTCGCACGCTCCGGGGTACCGATGCCACCGCCGACGCAGACCACCACATTGTCGCGGTTGCGCAGCTCGGCGTA
This sequence comes from Nocardia vinacea, assembly GCF_035920345.1. NCBI lineage: Bacteria > Bacillati > Actinomycetota > Actinomycetes > Mycobacteriales > Nocardiaceae > Nocardia > Nocardia vinacea. The sequence goes on along the minus strand of NZ_CP109149.1, from coordinate 8,884,248 downwards.
GGTCTCCAGCAGCAGGTCGTCCAGGTCCTCCCAGGAGTGGTGTCCACCGGCCCGGCCGCCCTCGATGTGCATGATCACCGGATAGTTCGGTACCTCGTCGGCGATGCGCAGCACCGCGCGGATCTGGGCGACGGTGCCCGGCTTGAACGCCACATGCGTGATACCGACCTCGGTCAGCTCCGCGATCAGCGCGACGGCCTCTTCCAGCTCCGGAATGCCCGCGGTGACGATTACACCGTCGAACGGCGCACCCGCCATACGGGCCTTCTGCACCAGGCGCTTACCGCCGAGCTGCAGCTTCCACAGGTACGGGTCGAGGAACAGCGAGTTGAACTGCACCGCGCGGCCCGGATGCAGCAGCGTCTTCAGCTCGGCGACCCGGTCGGCAAAGATCTGCTCGGTGACCTGACCGCCACCGGCCAGCTCCGCCCAGTGGCCCGCATTCGCCGCTGCCGCAACGATTTTCGCGTCGACGGTGGTCGGGGTCATGCCCGCGAGCAGGATCGGCGAGCGACCCGTCAGCTTGGTGAACGAGGTCTCGACCACGATGCGTCCGCTCGGCAGGCGCACCGGGCGCGGCGCGAAGGCCGACCACGGCTGAGCCACCTCGGGCGAGGCGCCGGGGGTCAGCAGGCTGCGCTGACCCGCGCGGGTCGCGGCCGCGAGGATGCCGACACCGGTGCCCTTGAGCGAGCCGCTGGTGAGCCGACTGAGCAGATCGCCGGGGCCCAGATCGAGAATCCACTGCGCGCCCGCGGCGACGACGCCGTCGACCTCCTCGACCCAGTCGATCGGGTCGACGAGGATCTCCTTGGCGAGCGAACCCGCAAGCTCCGCGTCCAGACCGCACTGGGACGCCCAGCCGCTCACGATGTCGACCGTGTCGGCGAGCGCGGGGTGATGGAAGGCGACATCGACGGCCAGGTCCTCGAAGACCGGCGCGAACACCGCGCCACCGCGCGACTTCGCATCGCGTTCGCGAGTCTGCTCGTCATGGATCTGGGTGCAACGCTGACGCACCCGCTCCAACTGGGTCGGCGTACCGGAAAGCACCACGCGCCGCCGACCGTTACGAATCGAAACCACCGCGGCCGCGGCAGGGTCCACGCCCGCGGACACCTCGGCCACCACCGTGCGCAGATGCTCGGGATCGACATTCGATACCGCGACCATCGACGAACGCTCGCCCACCGGCATGAGACCGCGCCGTCGGGCAACCAAACCCGCTGCGGCGCCGATCATTTGGGCGATGGCGAGCAGTTCGGCGTCACGCTGTCCACCGGCCTGCACCGAGGTCGCGGCGAGGCGCCCCTGCGAGTGGCCGACGACCGCGACCGGCGCGTGCTCGTTGGCATCCAGACCCTGCAGCCGCAGCGCGCGCACGGCGGCCACCTGCGTCAGGAATACGCCCGGCATCGACACCACAGCCGAGCGGAGCACCTGCTCCGAAGGCGCAGCGGAAACCTCCGCCTCGTCACCGTCGGCGAGCTCGTTCTCGAGCATCCAGCCGATCGGGTCGAAACCGACCGGTCGCACCACAAGTAGTTGCGCCGCAACGGGTTCCAGCAGCGTCGCCGCTTCATTGACCAATGCGGTCAGTTCGGGCTCCAGTGCGGCGTCGCGCCCGATCTCCTCCAACTCACCGAGCCAACGCGCACCCTGCCCACCGAAGGCAAGCGCATAGGGCGTTCCGCCCAGCAGTCGATCCAGCAGCGGAGCCCGCGAACCCCCCTGCTGTGGCGCCCCAACCACTTTCGGGCTCTGTCCGGTTCCGGCCGCAGTGCTCTCATTGATCGTCAAGACGCTTCGACTTCCTTCTCCTGGCGACATGCCGTTCAAGACACGCCGCTCCCTCCGGTGCGCAGGTGTTCCTCACCAATGAGCCCTGATGACCGCAAGGATTCCAGAAAATCATGAGGAAATCCTCACGTTTGCTCTTAGAATTCGCGCTTACCGCCGAGTATTCCCGTACCCCCGTACCAGAATGCTCAGAAACATGACCCTCCCTCATGTTCAAACTCGCTGGTCTACCCGGTTACCAACGCGTACGAAACATGAGCACTCCTCATGTTGACCGTTACCGAATCGTTATAATACCAGGTGGGGTTACCGGCGAGTACGACATGCCGGGGCTGCGCTTCGCGATGTCGGTCAAGCCCGGTAGAGTTTGGACGGTCGTACCATCAAGCGCGAGTGGCGAAATTGGCAGACGCGCCAGATTTAGGTTCTGGTGTCCACGGACGTAGGGGTTCAAGTCCCCTCTCGCGCACAGATTCCCGGCAGATTTGCCGGATTTGCGTGCCGTGTGTTCGAGCGCACTCGAACACACGGAGGTGACCAGGGAAAATGCGCACCCACCTGCGACAACTTCTGACAGATCCGCCAGGATCGACCATCGATGACCCTGCCGGGCCGGCGGCGGGAAACGATCGGGGCCGCCGATGATTCCCCCGCTCGTTCTCCCGCAGGCACCACTGGAACAGCTGATCCGCGGTCCGCTGCCGGGCCCGCCGGAACCGGCGTCCATCCCCGACGACGACATCCTGTGCGGCATATCAACGCTCGGCGAGGCCGGCAGAGTCCTCGACCGGTATGTCATGGCAGCGCTCGACTGGTCGCCGGGAACGAAGCTGCAGATACAGCCTGTCGACGACGTTCTACTTGTCGGCCCGTCTCCCGACGGTCAGGTACGCGTCACCGGCGACGGCTATTTCCGCATCCCGTTCCGGCAACGACGCCGAGTCAGCCTCCTCATCGGCCAGCGCGTCCTGCTGACCGGCCGCCGCAGCCGCGAACAGCTCCTGGTCCATCCGCCCTCCGCACTGGGCAGACTCCTGGCCGCCCGCCTGACATTGCTGCCGGTAGGCGATGAGTGTGCGACGCCCGGCCTGCACGGGAACGATCGCGTCGGCACTGCCGTGATACAAGTGCAGCGGCATCATGGGCTTGGTGTGGGCGAGGGTTTCCAACGCCAGCACCCGCCGCCACCACACGTCGTTCCAGGGGTCGGGCCGTCGGCACCAATGCGCCAAGGGTTGCGGAAACCGTTGCAGCAGTTCGGTGCTCGTGAGATGTTCGGCTTCGGCCACAGCCTGCACTCCGTCCTCGTTCAGGACGTGGCGCAGCGGGATATGCTCGTAGGCTCGGGAGAGTCCGATCAAAGCGGCCAGTCCCACTGCCGCGCCCGCGCCCTGGCTGAAAGCCGGTGCCATCGCTGCGAGGTCGGAGGCGACGGCTCCGGCGGCGATGCCGCGTAGATCCAGCTCGGGCGCGTACCAGGGGTGCAGTTCACCGGCGGCGGCGACCGCTCGCCCACCGTCGGCGTATCCCCAGGCCACCACCGGCGCGACCGGAGCACCGAGGTCCGCACCGCGATAGAACGCGCGCGCGAGATCGAGCACGATACGGCCCCCGGCGCGGGCGGCGAGGAAGGTATGCGGCCCGGCACCAGTGAGGCCGAGTCCCTCGCCGTCGGGTATCGCCACCACCCACCCCCGCCGCAAGGCCGCCTCGATCCCCGTGGTGTCGGGCTCTGCGCCGATCGCCAGCAGCTTCGAGGGCGCGCACACCCCGCCCAGTCCGCGAAACTCCGGGCAATGCACCAGGATCGCGGTGGCACCAGGGGCGGCGACCGCCTCGGGGATCAGCACGATCCCCGAAGCGGGGATGAGTTCGGAGCGGGAATTGGTGGAGACGTAGATGATCTGCCACGCTCCCGCCACCGCAGTCAGTTGCGGCACGAACACCGGCCGCGTCCGCACCAGGTCCCCGGCATGGCGGCCGTCGAGGGTCGGGATGTCGTAGAACTCGGTGTTCACCGGTGCCTCCCGGCGAGGTCGTGGGCGAGTGCGATCATCCACGCGATCCCACTGGCGAGCTGTCCGGCGGCGGCGTAACCGGTGTGGCGGCCGACCAGGTCGGAGTATCGAAGCCACACAGCCGGATTCATCAGATCGGCGTTGTCGGCGACCAACTGCCCCCACGCGCCCGACAACCGGGCGGCCAGTTTCGGCAACTGCCCGACCGGATCCGAGGCCACGACCCCGGCGATCTGCGCCCACCGTGCCGTCGCGGCGGCCGTCTCCTCCGGGGTCGGAGGTGGGGTGCGGGGATCGGCGGCAGTGGTGAGCCGCTCGGCGAGACTGGCCCCGGGCACATAGTCGACGACGCCAGGGCCGAGGTGGAAGTCGCGGTTCACCACGGTGGTCCAGGCGTCACCGAGCACGCCCGAGAGCAGTGCCTGGATCGAGCCGAGCGCTGCTAGGGGATCACGCAGGTCGGCCTGGGCGGCGATCTCGGCGGCCACCCGCAACAACGCGGCGTGATCGGGTGCCGCACAACTCAAGTCACCCTCGACACAGATCTCGGCCACACGGCCGGTCAGCGCGCCGTAGCTGACGCCGTCGGCGGCGATCCCGCTGCCGGATGCGGGGGCGGTGGTGATCGCCACCCCCGACACCGCCGCCCCCGCTGTGCCGGGGGCCGGGTCGGGGGTGAGTTGGCCAGGGCGACCGGGGATCACAGGCGATCCGGGAGCGCGATCAGGATCGGAATAGAGAGCGATACCCGCGATCTTCTCGGGTCCGACCGGTCCCTCGCCCGCGCCGACAGCTCGCGCGAATTCCGAGACCACCTGCGCGCCTTGGGAATACCCGACCCCGGCCAAAGCGGTGTCCGGGCACGCGGCGGAAATCTGGTCAGCGGCAGCCCCGAGCGCGGCCAGGCCCTCGCGCACCGAGTCCGCGTAGGCATCGGAGCCGCCGCCGGTGCCCACCGCGCCCCCAAACCCGGCCGGATAGGCAATGTAGCTGCGCTGCACCAGATCCGGCACAGCGGCCACCACCGGACCGAGCAACGCGCCGAGCATCCCGGTATCGGCCAGCGGATCCGCCTCGGGTGAGGACTGCCCAGTGCCCTGCACTCCTAGCAAATACAGTGCCGGGCACCCATTGATCGGGTCCGCTTGCACGCTCGGGGTCGTCGCGCTCATCGCGCCGGCTGCGCCGAACGCGGTCGCCATCGCGACCGCCGCGAGGACGCGCGCACGATTCTTCGTCGTGCCGGTCATGGCTGGCCCACCCCCACACCGGCACCGAACCCCGCCCCCACCGTGCCACCGGCCACCGCACCCACAACAGCGGCGGGAAATCCAGCCACGACCGCACCCACGGCAGCGCCCACCGCCGCCCCTAACGCGGTACCGGCCACACCGGAGGTGATCGTTCCGATGACCGGTACCGCCACCACGGTGCCCAGTGCGGCACCGGCGATTCCGCCGATGGTGCCGCCGATGAGACCGCCCACGACCGCGCCGAGGGTTGCGGCCGGTGCTCCGGCAACAACCGCGCCACCAGCACCGCCGAGCACTGCCCCTCCCAGCGTGGCTCCGCTGACTCGATCGGATCGTCCGGCGGGGATGCCGACCGAATCCAGCGCGGTCGCGACCTGCGCCTCAGCGCCTGCCGCGGCGTCGTTGATGGCGTCGGCGCACTCCGGGGGTAGCCAGTCCGGGCGCGGTGCTTCCCACTGCCCGACGCGAATCGTGTTCTCCGGCGGCTCGATCGGGGCTACCGGTGCCACCGGTTCGGGCAAATGCAGGTCCTCGATCGCGATCGGCTCCACAGGTAGGTCCACCGACGGTGCCGGACGTAACCCGGATCCGTTGCGGATCTCGGGGGGCTGGGAGTAGTACACCGGCGGGGGCGGTACGGGTTCCGGCGGCGGAGCTGGGGTGGAAGTGCCGGGCTGCGCGGGGCTGGTCACACCGGGCTGATCAGTGATCGCCGCAGGCGCACCGGTCGCGCTCGCGGTCGCCGCCGACAGCAACATCACGATAGGCACCGCACCGCCGACAACCGTCCTGCCGCCGCGAGACACAGTGGCGTGCACACGGTTTCGGCGCACATCGCCGAATACACAGTGCTGAACCAGACGGGTACGGGGGGATTTCCGTGTTTTGGACATGCCGAATAAACCCTTCATCGGTCAGGGCGATAAATGAGAAAGAATGGTGAATACGCGGGGGCGGGCGCGTGTTATCGCGGCCCTCCCAGAGGCGAAAGTGCTTCTGGGAGGCCGCTTCTCAGGTGTTCAGGTCACACGAACATGAAGATGATCGACAGCGCCTGCCACACCACGTTCAAGGCGTTGGATGCCACGATCAGGCCGTCGTTCAGGATCTGGATGGGATCCACATCGGTTTCCTTTCAATCGGTTTGGACTTGCGGTTCTATCCAAACCGTGAAACCTCGTGGAATACCAGGGTTTACGCTCACCTATTTTGCGGTAATGCTCAGAGCGTCAAATTGCTATTCTGGGCATATCCAGCGGGTTTGCTGACGAATTGACGCTGGGAACGTCAATGAAACTTTTTTGCTGAATCTTCTGCGCGGCATACTGATTCGTGGTGGGGCACGACCACCGACGGCTCGTTGGTGAGCTACCTCATTGCGATCTCCCGGTGCAAAGACCTTGTCGCATCAGAGACCGTCTGGTAGGAACAAGAACATCATCTCGGGGGCAACCAATCACCATAACCTTGCTAGATCTGTAGTGGAAGACTCTAGAAGAGGGGGGCTCTGCACATGAGCCAGAATCCTGCACACCGTGCACACGACCACACACGAGGTGGGTCACTGCCGCACATCCCGACCCTGGGCAGCACCTGCTTCCATATCCGCAACGAGTTGGGGCTCTCGCGCGCGGTTGCCCAGCAACGTCACGGGATCAGTACCAGCTATCTGGCCGACATCGAAACCGACCGCACCACACCAAAACCCGAAACCCTCGAAAAGCTCATCGCCGGTTACGAACTCGATCCCATGCGCACGAAATACCTGCGCGAGCTACGCTCTCCCGCCGAGCAGCTGCCCACCGCGGACAGCCTTCGCCGGTGTGTGCACGACAACGTCGGCCTCATGACATACCTGCGCTACCTCGACAGACGTGATCTTTTCGCAGCGTATGTCGACCCGCTGTGGAACATCCTGGCCTCGACCGACGGATTCCGATCATGGCTCACAGGTATCGGTGAAGACGGGAATGTGCGGGCATGGCTGTTCACCCCGCACGCCCGCGAAGTCCTGACCGACTGGCGCTACGAAGCCAAGCGCACCGTCGCCGTCGTCAAGGCGGCATTGGCGCTCTACCGCGACTCCGAACAAGCCCGCGACCTGATACGGCAACTTCGCCCCAACCGAGACGTCCAGCGCCTCTGGAACTCCAGCACCTACGTCGCCTACGGCCGCCACGTCAACGACCTGCTGCACCGACGCGACCCCGACACCCACGACCTGGCCTCCTACCGCATCAGCATCGCCGACCTGACCCAGAACCAACACGTCCAACTCGTCACCGCCATCCGCCAGCCCTACTCCGGACCCGACCCCACCGACATCTGAAAACAATCATCGACACGCCGGTGAGACACGCTAAGACCGTGGTGTCGCACCGGCGCGCAGATCACCCCATCAATCGACATTCGCTGCACCCACGACGACACGAAACCATCAGCGGCGCACGCGAATCCGAGCCAGGCCAGCAACTCGAGCAGCGTCAGCAATCACACACTTGTTAGCAACAATCTCTGGTCCTGGACGAGTGCCGCTGAAACTGGATAAGTCTGGTTTGCTGGTAGACAGCTACGCAAGTTTCTGCGACTCGCCGCGCACACCCGGACAGATCCCGACGATTCGCTGATCGCGGTCGAAAGGCGACCGGTGGGCGGCACGATATCGCGGACCTCGACGCGATGGAAGTGACCGGCACCAGGAGACGCCCGGTCTGCGGTCCGCACGAACACTCTCATCACGGTCGCGATATCCGGCAGCGGCCCCAATCCGTTGTCCACTGAAGGCCCCCCTTTCGCCCCGGATCATGGACAGCAACGGGATGTCCCGCGCTGACCGCAGGGCCATCCAGGACCCAATCTGTCTGATCAGAGTTTGTGACGATTGAGGAAATCGTCACGCGGGCCGATGCCTGGCGCCGCTCGCCCGAACCCGGCGCTGACCACACGAAATCCCGGGATGAGCCGAGTCAGTCGAGCGCCTCGGCGTTGAAGAGCCGGGCCGCGGGGTCGTCCTCGCCGGGCGTCCAGATCCTGCGGCGGGCGTCGATGTCGTCCAGTCGCCGGTGGGTGCCGTCCTTGCTCCTCAAGGCGCGGTCGACTCCGCCGTCGGGGTGAGGTGGTTGGATTCGGAGTGTCCCCGTCCGTGCCGGTCCTGGCTATTGATGAGGCGCGAGGTCTTCAGGGTGAAGGGCGGTCGCGGCATAGACGCGACCGCCCTCGATGTCACACCAGCCCGCAGCCGGATTGGTCGTTGTCTTCAGGACTCTGCCCGGCTGGGTCGGCCCGATGATCGTGATCCTCCCCTCCGCGCCCCGCACCGCTTACACCAGATGTGTCTACAGGTTGATGCGGAAGTTGGTCGGCTGGGTAGTGCCGCCGACGCAGACGGTGCCCTCGGGGATCGTCGAGGCCTGGACGTCGGCGGTGTAGAAGCATGCTGTCGAGGCTGTGATCTCCTCGGCCGTGACGCTGACGGACCCGTCGGGGCCGACTGTGACGGGCAGTTCGGTGTCGGTGCCGGTGTCCGGGCAGACGTAGCGGACGACGCCGCCCGGGGCCAGGCCCACGCCTGCGGGGAAATCGAGCGTGATGGTCGTCTGACCGGCGGGAATCGTGGCGTTCGCAGACACCGTGAACTTCAGCTGCGTGGTCACCCCCGGCGTCATCACCACCGGATCCGGTGGATCCTGAACGACCGTGAACACGGCATGCTCCACCTTCCTGACCCGCGCATTGCCGGTGTCGACGATGTAGAGGTTGCCCATCCCGTCCACCGCCACACTCTGCGGCCAGCTGAGTTCGGCGTTGATGGCTGGCTGGTTGTCGCCGTTGTAGCCCGCGGTGCCGGTACCCGCCACCGTGGTGATGCGCCCGGTGGCATGATCCACCCTCCGCGCCCGCTGGTCCCCGCGGTCGGCGATGTAGAGGTTGCCCGCCCCCTCCACCGCCACACCACACGGGCCGTCGAGGATGGTGCTGATGGCGGGCTGGTTGTCGCCGTTGTAGCCCTGGGTGCCGCAACCAGCCACGGTGGTGATGACCCCGGCGGGATCCACTCTCCGCACCCGATCGTTGACTTCGTCCCCAATGTAGAGGTTGCCCGCCCCATCTACCGCCACATTACGCGGGAGGTAGAGTTCGGCGTGGATGGCGGGCTGGTTGTCGCCGTTGTAGCCCTGGGTGCCGGTACCGGCCACCGTGGTGATGACCCCGGTGGCATGATCTACCCTCCGCACCCGCTGGTTTATGAGGTCGGCGATGTAGAGGTTGCCCGCCCCGTCCACCGCCACACCGTTCGGCTCGTTGAGTTTGGCGTTGATGGCGGGCTGGTTGTCGCCGTTGTAACCCGCGGTGCCGGTACCCGCCACCGTGGTGATTACCCCGGCTGGATCTACCCTCCGCACCCGCTGGTTTACGAGGTCGGCGATGTAGAGGTTGCCCGCCCCGTCCACGGCCACATCGAACGGGCCGAGTCCGGCGTTGATGGCGGGCTGGTTATCGCCGTTGTAGCCGTTGGTGCCGGTTCCCGCCACCGTGGTGATGCGCCCGGTGGCATGATCCACCCTCCGCACCCGGTTGTTATTGGTGTCGGCGATGTAGAGGTTGCCCGCCCCGTCCACCGCCACACCGCTCGGGCTGTTGAGTTCGGCGTTGATGGCGGGCTGGTTGTCGCCGTTGTAGCCGGAGGCGTCGGTACCTGCCACCGTGGTAATGGCCCCGATAGCGATAGCTGCTGTGCTCTTGGAAGCCTCCCTCTTCTCGAGTTCCGTATAACGACGGTGTGTTGCAAGTGTCTGTAAGGGCACCGCTTCGACACTGAAGTGGATCGGCTGGGTGGTGCCGCCGACGCAGACGGTGCCCCCAGGGATCGCCGGGGCCTGGACGTCGGCGGAGTAGAAGCACGTCGTGGAGGTGGTGATCTCGTTCGCGGTGACGCTGACGGATCCGTTGGGGCTGGTCGTGACCGGCAGTGGGGTGTCGATACCGGTGTCCGGGCAGCGGTAGCGGACGACGCCGCCCGGTGCCAGACCGACGCCTGCGGGGAAACCGAGGGTGATTTTCTGACCGGTGGGAACCGTGCAGTTCGCCGACACGGAGAATGCCAGCTGCGTGGTCACCCCTGCGGTCATCACCACCGGATCCGGGGCATCCTGAACGACGGTGAAGACAGGCTCCTGAACGCGGAAACGGATCGGCTGGGTAGTGCCGCCGATGGAGATGGTGCCCTCGGGCACATCCTCGATGAAGACCGGGGCCCAGACGTCTACGGAGTAGAAGCATCCCGTCGAGGCAGTGATCTCCTCGGCGGTGACACTCACCGACCCGTCGGCGCCGACCGTGACCGGCAGCGGAGTGTCGGTGTCGGTGCAGTGGTAGCGGACGACGCCGCCGGGCGCCAGGCCCACCCCGGAGGGGAAACCGAGGACGATACTCCGACCGGCGGGAACCGTAGTGTTCGCCGACAGCGTGAACTTCAGTTGCGTGCTCACCCCTGCGGTCATCACCACCGGATCCGGTGGGTCCTGCACGACGGTGAAGACAGGCTCCACCCTCCGCACTCGATTGTTGCTGCTGTCGGCGATGTAGAGGTTGCCCGCCCCGTCCACCGCCACACCCTCCGGCTCGCGGAGTTCGGCGTCGATGGCGGGCTGGTTGTCGCCGTTGTAGCCCTGGGTGCCGGTACCGGCCACCGTGGTGATGACCCCGTCAGGATCCACCCTCCGCACCCGCTGGTTTGTGTTGTCGGCGATGTAGAGGTTGCCCGCCCCGTCCACCGCCACACCGGTCGGCTCGTTGAGTTCGGCGTTGATGGCGGGCTTGTTGTCGCTGTCGTAGCCCGCGGTGCCGGTGCCCGCCACCGTGGTGATGACCCCGGCTGGATCTACCCTCCGCACCCGGTTGTTATTGGTGTCGGCGATGTAGAGGTTGCCCGCCCCGTCCACCGCCACATCGGTCGGCTGGCGCAGTTCGGCGTCGATGGCGGGCTTGTTGTCGCCGTTGTAGCCCCAGATGCCGGTACCCGCGACCGTGGTGATGACCCCGTCAGGATCCACCCTCCGCACCCGACCGTTGTCGCAGTCGGCGATGTAGAAATTGCCCGCCCCATCCACCGCCACACCCTGCGGCTCGCGGAGTAAGGCGTGGATGGCGAGGCCGTCGTCGGCGAGGCCGTCGGGGCTGGTACCCGCCACCGTGGTGATGCGCCCGGTGGCAAGATCCACCCTCCGCACCCGATCGTTGGCGAAATCGGCGATGTAGAGGTTGCCCGCCCCGTCCACCGCCACACCGCTCGGGTAGTTGAGGTCGGCGTTGACGGCGAGCTGGTCGTCGCCGTTGTAGCCCTCGGTGCCGGTACCCGCCACCGTGGTGATGCGCCCGGTGACATGATCCACCCTCCGCACCCGATGGTTGACGTCGTCGGCGATGTAGAGGTTGCCCGCCCCGTCCATCGCCACACCGCTCGGGTTGCCGAGGTCAGCGAAGATGGCGAGCTTGTTATCGCCGTCGTAGCCAAAGGCGCCGGTACCTGCCACCGTGGTAACGGCCCCGGTAGCGATAGCTGCTGTGCTCATGGAAGCCTCCCTCTTCTCGAGTTCTCGTAGAACGACGGTGTATTGCAAGTGCTGGGAGGGCACCACTGCGTGGTGCCCTCCCGCAGCAGATACCCCCAACCCCCCGAATACCCCACAGACTCGAACCCCCGGCGAAAATCCTACCTGCGGTGATGTGGTGGCGGTACGGAAATGAAGCAGTACTGCCGATCGCCAGAACAAGATCATCAAGTGGGTGCGTCGGGGCCCTTCGAGGGCTGTCCACCCGACAACCAAGCAATCGCCTCGGCCTGGCCAGCAGAGTCCGCAACCCTGACGTACGAGCGGCCTGCACATGATGTAAGCGGAACTACCACACCCCGCCCACAAGACGGCTATGCGAGACACGACTCATGGCATCAACCTTATGACCAGCCAGTTCCTGCCAGAAGGCTGACGCAAGACACCAACCGGCTGGCTGTGTGCCGGTCCGGATCGCGCGGCACATCCTCGATGAAACCAGCGTTTCAACGCGCTAAAAACTCAGTTCAGAATGAGTTTTCGGAGGCAGATGACCGAGCAGGCGAGGCAGATGTAGGGCGTGGTGGATGTCGGCGCAGCGTTCGTAGCAGGTCCTGAGGCGTTTGAATGCGTGCAGCCACGCGAAGGTCCGTTCTACCGGCCAGGCGACGTTGCCGAGTCCGGAACCGTGGGTGGTGCCGCGGCGGGCGATGACCGATGTGATGCCGCGAGCGCGGACCAGCCTGCGGTATTTGTCGTGGTCGTAGCCGCGGTCGGCGTAGAGCCATCGGGGACGCCGCCAGGGGCGGCCGACCCGCCCACCGATGACGGGCAAGGGCATCCAGCAGCGGGATGAGCTGGGTGACGTCGTTGCGGTTCCGGTCAGTGTGACGGCAAGGGGTGTTCCGCCTGCGTCGGTGATCAGGTGGTGCTTGGAGCCGGGCTTGCCTCGGTCGATGGGGCTGTGGCCGGTGTGGTCCCCCTTCGAGAGCCCGCAGCTGCGAGGAGTCGACAAGCGCGTTCGACAGCTCCAGCTGCCCGGCGGCGCGCAGTTCGCTCAGTAGCTGTGTTCATGCAGCCCGCTGCCACACGCCCGCTTCGTGCCATTCGGCCAGCCGCCGCCAGCAGGTCGCGCCGAAGGCTCCGAACAGTCCGGTCGGCAGCTGGTTCCAGCCGATACCGGTGCGGGCCACGAACAGGATGCCTTCCAACGCCGCGCGGTCGCCGGTCCACCGACGGCCGGGATACCGAAATCACGGCTACCGAACCGGAATCAATCGCTCCAGCCTCGCCCACAACGCATCGGCCACCACTTCATCAACCACAGCAAGAGCCCCAAAGACGTTGCACGGCACACCAAACCGACACGCCGCCTCATTCTGAACTGATCTCTTAGAGTGCCTTCCACTCCCACGGCTTCGGTACGTACCCACGCAAGCAAGCAATTCGATGCTTCGCTTGTTGCGCCGCAACCTCATTAGCTGCAGCGCGCTCCAGCGCGAATCCCACCCAACGTAGCTCTTGGATATCGGCGAAGATTCTGAAGTCCGACCACCGTGTGATGTCCTGGCCGCCATAAGTGTCCACGAACGACAGGTAGTCAGTCTCGGGAATCCGCGCGAAGTCCGTGTAGTCGACAGCGAGCTGAACAAGATCCCATTCTGGTCGGCCAACCGACACCTTGTCGAGATCCAGCACTGTCGGAACACCCGATGGCGGCACGGCCAGATTGCCTTGCCAGGCATCACCATGAATCACCGAGTGCCGTAGCGGATCCGGCAGCGTGTCATATTGCTGGCGTAGCTCGTCGTAGCGCGCCAGCAGCCACGTTCGGTCATCGTCGTTCACCGTGCCCGCAGTTGCCAACCGGGTGCGAAGATCACCAAGCGGATCGTATGTCGGCAGCTCCGGATCGGCCGGTGGTGCCAAGGAATGGAGTGCTCGGAGCATTGCTCCGAGCTCGGCAGGCGTTGCTGGCCGATGGTCCGGGATGAGATGCCACCAGGTGACGGGTCGGTCGGCGACAACGATCGGTTGAGGCAGTTCCGATACCGCTGCCACGGTCGGGACACCAGACCTGTTGAGCCACTGCGACACCCGCAGCTCCCGCTCGGCATCCTTCAGGCTGCCGGGTCTCCCGATCCGCGCCACGATGTCACCGACCCGATAGATGGCGTGGGATCCTTCGCGGATCACCTCGTGCTCATTCAGGTTGAGGTCGGCTCGTTGAGCGGCCTTCGCCAGTATTTCCTCGGATGATGTTGCTGCGGTCATAACGCTGCTTTCGCCGCAGATCGGCGGGTGATGACTTCGCGCAGTTCCACGACGTCCCTCATTCGCCGGTGACGTGACGAAGCAGCAGCCAATCGCTGCAGTTCGTTGTGGATGCGATGAGAGTCGAGCTGGCCGGCCTGTGTGGCGGCACGGAGCCCAAGAGCTACTGCTTCTTTCGGGTCGCCGAGCTGCATGGTCAGGGTAGCCAGGCGCGTGAGCGAGAACGTCTGGGAGCGGGGGTATTCCGCGGCTTGAAGTTCGACGGCTCGCTGAATCCTAGGAGCCGCCAGCTCGATTCGGTGTCGAGCTTGTGCGATCGGGATCAGGGCTTTGCCGGTGCTGCCGAGGTGCTCCGCCTCGTCGTAGAAGCACAGCCAGGGGGCGTCGGTGGCGGGGGTGCGTTGGGCAAAGTATTCGTCGGCGTGTGCCACTTCGGAGAGTGCTTCGTCGGGTCGTGCTGTAGCGGCCAGGTATTGGGCGCGTAGGGCGCTGAGCATGGCGCGTGTTGTGGCGGAGAGTCGGTCGGATCGCACTTGGGCCAGCTCGATGAGCGACAATCCGCCATCAGCGTTGCCGATATAGGCCATCTTGCGTGCCATGTCGGCGAGCGTGCTGGCGCGCAGCTCCCACGATCCGGCTGTGTCGGCGCACCAGAGTGCGAGCCGGAATCTGCGCTCGGCCGCTGTGTGATCGCCGATGTCGAAGGCGGCGTATCCGGCGACGCTGCCGAAGTTGCCGATCGCTTCGAGCAGGGCCCGGCGGGTGGTCGGCGACGCTTTCGCATCGAGTAGTCGCGCGAAGCGGCCAAGTTGTCTGCCCGCGACAAGGCTGATCGAGCCGCCGCCACGCAGGTTTTCCGCCGAAGCGATTGTGCGCGTGGCCGTTTGGACGTCGATGACCTCGGTCGTGCCGACACGGCGGATCGGCTTGTCGTCGGCGTTCGGGCCGAAATAGTGGGCAGGACCGATGCCTGGATCGAAAGGGCTGAACAGGTTTATCGCTAGCGTGCCGTCCGGCTGTAGCGCCGCTTCGCGTCGCCGACGATTCGGTATGAAGCCCAGCTCGTTATCGGTGGCGTGCAGGATGGTGCGGAACGCTTCCCGGTAGAGCTCGTTGGGCCAGCGGACAGTGCCGCGCTCGTAGCGGGCGATGGTGCGGGCATCGAGTTCGCGCCGCTGACCGTGCTGGCGCCAGATGTAGGCATTGACGGCCTCGGCCAGCTCGGCGCGGCCCATTACCTGACCAGAAGTCACCCGCGACGGTGTGGCTTCCCGTCGCTGCTGGAGTTGCACGTTCGGTTGCATGCGTCCCTTGCCGGTATCGGTTGGTCAAGTCTATCCACCGGCACCGACGCGGAGCTGGAGCGGATTGTCTGCCCCGTAACTTGCCCTCTTTTAAAAGCGCCGCGTACGTGAGGCTGGAACAACGGCTCCGATCTAGCGGGGACGTCATGCACAACGTGATCAGTTGGGGGATCCAATGAGACCATGTGCATCGGTCCGAGGCGCTCTCGGTGCGGCACCGGCGTCGCGCATCGCCTGTTCGGACGTTGAATCCGGGTGGCGCACTTCGCGCCGTGTCGCTGACCGCGGCACAACACTGCGCGCCGCTGTGGTGGGCCTCGGGCGTCAGGCAATCAACGATCACCTTCCAGCGCTGGTGGCGTCACAGCATGTCGACCTGGTTGCCGTCTGTGATGCGGACGCGAGCGTCGTGCGCGAGCAGCAAACATTGCATCAGGTGCCCGGTTTCACCGATTACCTCGAAATGTTCGAGGCCGAGGTGCTCGACCTCGTAGTGGTTTGCGTGCCGCACGATGTTGGTCGGGCGGTGATCGAGTGTGCCGCAAAGCATCGGGTGCACGTGCTGAAGGAGAAGCCGTTTGCCACCGACCTGTTGGAGGCCATCGAACTGGCGGATTTGTGCGAACGATCCGGCATCGAGCTGATGGTCACGCTGCAACGGCGATTCAATCCGATCTATACGAGCTTTCCGCAGCTCGCTGATCAGATCGGCGCGCCGTTTCTGATCGACGCGCGCTACACCGTGCATGTCGATGACCCGTCGGAGGGCTGGCGTGGGCAGACTGCCAAGGCGGGTGGCGGCTGCGTGATCGACATGGGTTACCACCTCATCGACTTGCTCCTGTGGTATTTCGGGTTGCCCGATAGCATCGCTGCTGAGCTGTCGGTCGGTGCGCGGCCGGACCGGCGTTACGACGCCGAGGACACTGCGCTCGTTCACTTTTCGTACGAGAGTGGCCTCTACGGTTCGTTGCTCCTGTCGCGGTTCCTCGGGCCGAAGACCGAAGAGATCCGGCTCGTCGGGTCTGAGGGTGTCGTGCATCTGGAGCGTGGCCGCATCCGCCGACTAACGAACAGCGGCGAGGTCATCGAGTCACTGCATCGTGAACAAGCCTGGCCCTCGGCCGCAGCCTGCCAGATCGACTACTTTCACCGCGTCATCGACGGCACACGACCGAACCTCAGCGGTCCAGCCGAAAACCTCGCGCACATGGCCTTTGTCGCCTCCTGCTACGAGGCTGCGCGCACCCACATCCACCTCAATCCCAAGGAACTGTTGTGACCTCACCACTCGCCCTGCTCGGCGGCCCGCCTGTCATATCTGGAGTGGCGCGGCACTTTTCATGGCCGCCACTGACCGAGGCCACCAGCATCGCCGTCCTCGATCAGCTCGACCAAGGCATCTCGATCTACGATCGCTCGGGTGTCATCGCCCGACTGGAAGATGCACTTCAGCACTACTTCGGTGTCCGCCACGCCATCCTCACCAGCTCAGGCACATCTGCGCTGTATTCGATGTACGCCGCCTGCGGCATCGGGCCAGGCGATGAAGTGATCGTGCCTGCGTATACGTTCTTCGCCACCGCCACACCGCTCTTGCACCTGGGCGCGACCCCCGTCCTGGCCGACTGCGACACGAGTGGCAACCTCGATCCGGTCGACGTGCCGCGACGTATCACCGAACGCACCAAAGCCATTGTGGTAACGCATATGTGGGGGATGCCCGCACAAGTCCAACGTCTGCGCACACTGGCGGACGCTCACGGCTTGTTACTGCTCGAAGACGCGTCCCACGCTCACGGGGCGAGCATCGGTGAGAAGAAGCTCGGCACGTTCGGGCGAGCCGCCGCTTTCAGCATGAATGGACCAAAACCGCTGTCTGCCGGGGAAGGCGGCTTCATCCTCACCGATGACGAGCAGGTGTATCACCGCGTCTTGCTACATGGCCAGTACAACAAGCGGTGCCGAAACGAAATCCCAACGCGTTCCGACCTCAGCCGATACGCCGTTACAGGTATGGGACTCAAACATCGCATCCACCCACTGGCCGCAGCCATTGCGCTGCAACAGCTTTCACATCTGGATGACTACCTCGCCGGGCGACAGCGCATCGCCGAGCACATCCACGACGAACTCCAGCTAGAGCCGGGCCTGACCATCACCTGGCACGAACCACACACCCGGCCAGCCTGGTACGGACTCACGATTCTCTACGACGGTGAATTCTTCGATGACGTGCCGGGCGAGCGCTTCCACGCCGCGTTGCAGGCCGAGGGCTGCCACGAATTCGACCGACCAGGATCGACCTGCCCGCTGAACCTGCTGCCGCTTTTCCAAGAACCAGGTCCATTGTTTCCCGCCTTCACTGGCAAGCTGGCTTACGCCCCAGGTGACTATCCACGGGCCGAAGAGCTCCACCATGCCACGCTCAAGCTCCCTGTTTGGCATCGAGATGAGGACCTGCCGCTCGTCGACCACTACATCGAAGCGCTCTACAAAGTCATCACTCACCACGCCGATTTGAAAGGGTAGAACTCGATGATCGAGACAACACTGCTGGAGAAGTTGACGCGGGAAGCCGACCGTGACGAGGTGCAACAACTCGTCGTGGGGGCGGTCGTCGAACACGGCGGCAAGATTCTGCTGTTGCAACGCCCCGCTGATGATTTCATGGGTGGGATCTGGGAACTTCCCAGCGGCAAAGTCGATCCCGGCGAATCCATCGACCAAGCCCTGATCCGGGAAGTCAAAGAGGAGACCGGCCTCGACGTCACCGCCATCACGAACTACCTCGGCGAGTTCGACTACCAGTCCGGCAGCGGCAAGAAGAGCCGCCAGTTCAACTTCACTGTCGAGATTGCTAGTGCCGATTCGGTCGAGCTGACTGAGCACGACACTTACACGTGGACCAGTCTGACCGAAGAACCACCGGTCACCGATGCTGTAAAGCAGGTTCTGTCGCGGTACCGGGAGATCTGAACGGGCACCGGCAATTCGGCCGCGCAGAGGGACGAAACCGAAGTCGAAAGAACGTCAACAGCCCGCTCCTGAAACGGAGCGGGCTAGGTTGATGGCGCACGTTCGAGCTACTGGTCATCAGCGGCGTCTTCGATCACCGGAATTACCTCGGTGTCGTCATCTTCGCTCCACCACCGCCGCGGCCTCGCCAGCGGCGATGCACTCGTCGATAGTTCGTCGCCGAGCTCGTTCTCGTCGTACTCCCACGGATCGTCCCTTCTCGATACATTCCCTACCGCGTGCCGCCCCTGCAGCTCGGTTGTCTTCCACCAGTAGCCCAGCCGGAAGCACAGGACCGCTGTGAAGACGACTGAGCCGCTCCACGGGATGGCGACGAGCAGCGGTGGCATTGTTCAGGATTCGTCCTTGCACACGAGCAGATATGCCGCCTCCGCATGCACCACGCAGTCATCCGGATGGTGGTAGCGGTGGATCTCGAGGAGCTGGCGAGCACGCTCAGGGGTGAGTTCCATCAGGTGCACCTGACACATGTACTCCGCGAGCACTCCCTCGGCTTGAACGAATGTCCTGTGGCTGAAGGAGTTCGTCATCAGCACTCTGCCTCATCGGGCGACCCATTCGCCTGCGGTCTGTCAGACTCGTCGCTGGTTGACCCTTCCGGCCGAATCGTCTTCGGCGGAAACACACCCCCGGCCTTGTCCGGCAACCGCACCCGTCCAGCCCGCACATCCGCGACCAACCGGTCGAGCGCTTCGATCTGCCGATTCAGTTCCGCCGCATCGTGTTCGGCGTGAGCGGGTTGGTTCTGCCGCAGCGCCGCCAGCAGGTACTTCCAGCCCAGCCAGGCCACCATCTCGCCATACGACGACGGATTCGTCGGTGCGTCAGCGTCGACCGTAATCCCGCTGACGTGCCCGCCCGCTTCGCGGTCTATCAGCCACGTCAGCAGTGAAAGGTGCTCCTCGGCTGGGGCGCCCCGTGTTGCGGCCATGCTCGTAGACGTGGCGCCAGATGCCGATGTACTGCTGGGCACAACGCATGAGCACCGTGCCGGGTTCGTCTACGCTCGCGAACACCCGGAGGAACGGCCCGGCATCCGGCAGTGGCTGGTCGGGCCGAGCCTCAATCGGTGGGGCTGAAAACAACGCCGGTCTGTTCGGTAAGAGCCCGAGTACAAAATGATCTGGTGGTTGATGGTCAGATGTCACAGTGGAGCGTCCCTTCACATTTCGCAGACAACTGGTGCTCGATAGTTGGCCGGTGCGGTCAGTCCCAAAGTTCGCCGCACGGCAAAGGCGGCAGATCGAGGCGCACATCGTCATCGACCGTGACAACGAATTCGGGAAAGCCCTGGGCCAGTTCATCGGCCACGTTTTGGGCTTGTTCGGCACTGGCTTGGTAATCCAAGTTCAGCGCTCCGGATTCGATGTGGATGTGGCGAATTCGGCGCGGTGGAGTTGCGATATGCGACTGATGTGTCGTCACCACCATCACCGCGGTTTATCCGCTGCGAGCACGATCCAGCCGGCGTCGACCAGGATCTGCTGTGCGGCAGCCTTGCGCGGGCACTGCTTCGCTCGGCAGGCAAGGTGGATCTGCATGACCTCGTGCGCTTGGGCGATCGTGAACGGCAGCATCGGTGCCTGATGGGCGCCTGCGTCGCACAGGGCGATGAGTTGGTACATGGCAAGGGAATTCGTGGGCATCGGGCATCGCTTCTTTCCGGTCAAATAACGGTCGGTAAAGGTGAAGCGGTGCCCGGCACCGAGGGCTTTCGCCACCGGCCCCGGCTCACAGGGGCCAATGCGCCGCCCGAGGGGATAACGGCGTCTGCCCGGTGCCGGGCACCGAAACCGACCATAAAGCCGCTAAAACGCCGGGTGGGCGCGAAAATTTAGGTTTCCGTTTTGTTTATACGAAAACCCATATATTCTGCGGGGGAACGGTTTTCAGGTAGACAGCTTGGGCAAATCAGCCGACAATTGGGGACGCTGGATATGTATATGACAACCGGCGAAGTCATCCGCCGGATTAGGAAATCTATCGGGATGACCCAGGCGGAGCTGGGAGAGTTGCTGAACTTCTCTCAGCCCGCAATCTCGGGCTTGGAGCGCGGCGGCCCCGCCTCACACGACGTCCGTGTCCTGCGACTCGACGAGGAGGCAGACGTGGACCGTCGCAACTTCTTCAGAGCAGGGGCACTCGGGGGCGCAGGCGCCGCCATGGTCGCGGCGAACGTGCCAGCCCACGCTGCGTCATCAGGGATAAAAGTCGGTGCCAGCGACATCGCTCAAATCACGGACAGTATCAACCAGATTCACGAGTTGGATCTCGTTGTTGGCGGTGACCGGCTGTGCCATCTGGCGGCTGGCCAGGCCCGCTACGTCCAGCAGCTGCTCGACAGCGGCAGCTACAACGAGGACACCGGCAAAGCGCTGGCCACGGCCACGGCCGAGATGATGACCGCCGCAGGATGGGTGCACTACGACGCGGATCGTAGAAACGCCGCCCGCCGCTACTATGCCGACGCAGCCCAGACTTCGGCTGCAACAGGCGACGGGATCGCCACATCGCACGCGTTGCTCAACGCCAGCATTATCGACCTGGATACCGACGGGCTGGAAGGACTTCCCGGCCGCCAGCCACGTCCGCAGGACTCAGTACATCTGACCCAGGCCGCGCAGGATGCCGCTCGTCGCAGCGGTGGCCCGAAGGTGCGCGCACTGACCACTCTTCGCGAGGCACAAGCTCTGGGTGCCGCTTCTGACAAGCCAGCGATGGAGAAAGCGCTTAGCCGGGCACACCGCGCGTACGAGTCCGGACGAGGATATGACCCCGATTGGGTATGGCTGCCCGAAGCGGAGTTCAACGGGCTGACCGGCATTTCGTACCTGGGAGCCGGTCACTACAACCAGGCCGTGGCTTATCTGCAGGAGGCTATTGCCGGTACAGCGCAATGGCCCCGTGAGCGAAGCGTGTGGCAGTTGGAGCTTGCCCACACCCACATCAAGGCTGGCGATGCTGCCTACGGCTGTGCGCTGCTTACGGCGAACTTCAACAGCATCAGCGCGGTTGGGCCCGCTCGATTACAACGCAAGTTGGATGCAATCGCGACTGCGGTACGGCCGCATGCCGCAGTTGCAGAGGTGAAGCAGTTCCTGGGGATGCGCGCAACAATCGCGTAATCCGGACGCACTGAGATCATTCCGACTTTGTCGGAGGGGCTGCACCACTCTCGTCCGGTCACCGATCACGCAGCCGTAGCCGATCCGGGAACGATCCTCCACCACGCAGTCCGCCCCCAGCGTGGTGCCTTCGTTCACTACCACCTAGTTGAACAACAGGCTGCGGTCTCCGATCACGACAGGTTCACCGATCGTGTGCTGCCCGCGTTGCGCGTCTCGATACGGGATTCCTTCGGATACCCGAGCGTGCAATGCTCCCCGACGATCACGGATTCGCCGAGTCGGATCGGAGCATACAGTTGCGAGAGCTTCACCCCCGTCACAACATCGACTGTTCGAGCAGCCAGTCAACGGTCGTCTGATCGCTTGGTCTTCGCGTGCCCGGGAGTCGAATCCGTGGTCCGACCCGGCAATCGTTTGCAGCGTGGTGTGTGATCGTGATCGCGCGGCCTGGGCAGCGACGTCATACGACACTGCCGTGTCGTGGTCGCCGTGCACGATCAGCGTCGGCACGTCGGCGGCATGGAAGTCATCCAGCGGCTGGTAACGCGCGAACTCGGTGAACAGGACACGACCGAGCTGGAACTCACCATCGACGAGCAGAAAACCGTTGTCGGCCAGATATTTTTGCCCAATCGCACCGAAATTCTCCTCGCCCCACGCCAACTCCGGAACCAGAAAAGTGCGCCGCAGATCCAGCACCGGGTTCCACAGCACCAGCCGATAGAGATCGTCAAGCCGCGACAGCGACAGTGCCGTCGACACGGCACCGAAGCTCGCCGCCACAATCGACATTCGCTGCCCAGCGAATCGCTCGCGGACCGCGGTCACTGCGGTCTGCAGATCCAGGCATTCACCGGCGATCGTCACCCCCTGCTGAGTTCCACCGCTCGCACCGTGCCCTCGGAAAGAGAACCGCACGACATCGAACCCCTGCGACACCAACTGCTGCGCCAACCGGACGAACATGCCCCCGCCCTCGTCCATGTCCACCGTGATGCCGTGCACCAACAGCACCACTCCCAGTGGGGGCTCGACCGTGCAGTGGTGGACCGCGAAATCCAGCCGGATACCGTCCACAGAACTCAATTCGAGGCGTTGCACCGGTCTGCTCCCCTTCACTCGGCCCCTGGCGCCGACCACAGAGTCCATCGTCTCGTGCGACACCGCCGCGCTCAGCTCAGCGCGAATGCCATGTTCACAATCATGCGTCGCCCGCGCCGGATCGGGCACACCGATGCAACGCCGTGTTCGTCCGCATCAAGTACACATGTTTCATTGGCCACTAGCGTTTCCTTCGAGCAGATCGAGCCGGTCCTGGACGAGCTCGGCTGGGCTTGGTATGAGAACCGCGGCGAACGCGGATGGTATCGGTACGCATGGAATGTGCTGGAACCTGCAGGTCTCATAGCGGCCGACAATGACGAGGCCCACAACGAAGCGGCAGTCCACGCTGTCGCACTCTGGGCGATCACGCGCACGTTCTTCGCCAAGGCCTTCGATGAGGGACATGAGCACGACTGGCGATATGCCGTGAGTACGGCTATCGGCGACCAACCGTTGATCGACGCTGCCTGGCTGGGCGGCAAGCTGGCGGAAGTGTACGAGATCACCCCCAATCACTCCGAATCCGAAGAGGACGGGAAGGATATCGACGAGCTGCACGTTGACATCGATCTCGATGATGAGGGCGGCCAGGAGCTGTTCCAGAAGCTGATCGTTGACGTAGCTGAAACGATCAGCCCCCACCTGTCCGCGCTCGGCGAGGCAACCTTTGTTCGCGTCGCTGTGGGCGGCCAGATCCTCGGACTCAGAGTTTCCACTTCCGCAGTCGGCGATCGAAATGATCTTCGACAACTCCCAGTGGTCCATGGTCGACGCATACGGATGGGTGGGCGGCGGAATGTCGATCTACTGAGATCGCAGCAAATCCCGAACCCGAGCGGCGGCCGTGAAACCGCCTTTCAATGTCGGAGCTACCGTGCACCATTGCCTGAACGACTGACGTCGGACAGGAACCTCGACAGCGGCCCAACCCTCGCGCTTGGCCTCGATGATGCGGGCTTCGAGGTTGTCGCGGAGACGCGACCACCAAGACAAAGCCGAGGGCGCGGCACTCGCCCAGCAGCAGGCCAACGTCTTCCTCGAGATCGCATGATGGCAAGCGGCCCAGCAAGACGGCGGAACCAACCGCCTATAACTGATAATCGGCTTCGATCACCAGCCGCCCACCCGAAAACCGCAGGTCATCCCCGTTCCCATGTTCGACACGCCCCGCCGGGGGCGCCAACCTGCGCATCATTTGCGCAGGTCAGGGCCATTTTGACAAGAGGTGAAAACCGGGACACACAAGAAACCCCAGGTCACGGGTCGCAGGTTCGTGCCCTGGGGTGCTAGCTCAGAGCCGACGACCCTCCAACTTCGATCGGCGCGATCTACGTGCAATCCACTCCGAGGAGTGGGACACACAAGCATGACCGATGACATCGCACAACCAGACGAGAATTCCCCAACCCGAGCACGACCTCAGCGTCAGCCACTCGACGCAGCCTACGAGATCGAGACTGCAGACGGACCCGACGGCGAAGCTCTGGCAAAACAGCAAGCCACAGCCCTACACGCAGTCCTGCGTTGGTACGCCGCACGGCACCTTCCCGAATCAGCTGCCTGACCTGCTGCAGCGAGCGGCCGAGCCGATCCAGGGATGGCACTACCAAGATGTCGCCGGGGCGCAGGTAGTCCAGGCACGCCCACAGTTCCTCTCGCTCGGCGTTCTTGCCGGACTTCTTGTCGGTGAAGATCCGCTGGCATCCGGCCGCGGTGAGGGCGGCGATCTGGCGGTCGAGCAGCTGGCCTTTGGTCGACACTCGTCCGTAGCCGACGTGGCCGCCGCCTCCGCCGATCGGATCGAGGGCGTCGCCGTCGAGCGCGAGCGCATCAGGTTGGTCGGTCGTCGCGGTCATGGCCGTGGCTGTAAGAGAAAAGGTCCGACAGGACTTGTTGAACACCAACCGTTTTCGACACGTTTGTTGAACACCATGCTGGCACGGTCGTCCTGGTGGTTGTCGATGTTCGAAATCGATTGCACAGATACCCGAAGTCGTCTGCACGCGCGTTTACGCTGAGTGGACGCGTAAACGGATGCATGTCCCCGCTCGGTTCTGCGGGAGTCAGCTATCGGTTCCTAGCCGTCGTCGTCGGCGCTGTGCATGAGCACGCCTCGATCTCCCGATCCTGGTCGCAATCATCGAGAATGCTGATCGACTCCAGGATCAACCTGGCCTGGTTTGACAGCTCTCCCGTTTCCGCCGGCGACACAACCTCGACACGACGCAGGCGGGCGGGATGCTGCAAAGGACCTTCGCGATGCTTGTACAGCATTTCGCGAACGTGTCGGTGAGCTGATCGCCATCGAAGCAAGGATGTTCCGGATGTTTGGGGCGGACGGGTCTGCCGCTGCCGTCCGGGTTGGCATGCACTGTGGTCGAGTCGCCGCCGAGGCCGTCGACTCGAGCCGCCAGGAAGGCAAGGTATCGGAGGAAGATCGGGTACCACCGATTGGTACTGGGAATCGTCTGCCCGATGTGTTTCATGATCGACAGCGTGCGAAGTTCGCGATCGAGCAGTAGCTCCGCCTTCGACACCGGGATGTCGAAGGCGATCGACCCGATCACGCGACGGCTTGCACCCTCGACCTGGTGGATGCTGATCCTGTAAAGCTCGCCTGACTGCACCGTGTCCGGTAGGTGGACGCTGAGCAGGGCCGGGATGTTGGTTCCGGTTCCACCCGGAATCGGGATCCAGGTGTGATTGGCTACCGTGCATTTCAGCGTCTTGTCGTCGAGGACCGTGAAAGGCGCCGGACTGTTGCGGAAGAACGCCGCCA
The DNA here is from genome assembly GCF_035920345.1 of Nocardia vinacea. Taxonomy (NCBI): domain Bacteria; kingdom Bacillati; phylum Actinomycetota; class Actinomycetes; order Mycobacteriales; family Nocardiaceae; genus Nocardia; species Nocardia vinacea. The sequence goes on along the minus strand of NZ_CP109149.1, from coordinate 8,858,998 downwards.
AACCGGCAATGTCCCTGGTGTCGATATTCGAGAAGTACAGAGTCACCTCGCTGGCGCGTGGCAGGTTGTGCCAGTTGACGATGAGCTCATCAGGCCTGACCCTGTCGGGGAACGTCCGGAACGCCGACGGCTTGACCTCGAAGGGATGCACGACGTGGTGCGAGAACGGGGCACCCGGGTTGTCAGAGTGCAGCAGGACCAGATTGCGCTGCGACAGGTTGTCCGAGTTCCCTGGTGTGTCACCGGTGTTGGTCTCGTCGTCAGCGAAGAAGATCTCCGCGACGAGGCACTGGTGTGGGCTCCGGAAGAACTCCTGGATCGGTTGAGCCGATGCATCGGCCCACGGCCCGTGCTCGGTGCCCGGCGTGAGCGGGAAACGTTTGACGTCGGGCTCGTTGATGTCGAGCCAACACGCGAAATAGGCAGTAACTTCCTGGCCGGCTGTCGGGTCGATGTCTTGGAACTCATAGTGCTCCGCCAGTTCCTGGTCTGCCATCGTCGTTGCGCCGGCCTGGCCATTCACGGTGTTCTTTCGCTGGCTGAGGAAGAATGGAATGCTCGCGACCTCGTCGCCGGCCAGGCCGAGAGCGGGAACCGGGTCAGCACTCGTTCCTGTATTCCGGTACACACCGTCGGTGTTGTACTCCAGGCCGGTCGCCGCCGTCGTGCACAGTCGGAAGAACACCTTCACGTGTGTCGCTTCGGTGGTGACGGCTCGGTATCGGACCTTGGCGACCGCGTAGTTGTACACACGAGCGGAGCCCTCGAACGGCGCGAGGTCCACGGCCGCTGCGTCGCCCTCCGTCGGGAGGTCGTAAAACGGATGGGCTCTGTCGTTCGGCAGCTCCCTGAACTTGTCGATGAGCGCCTTCGCGAACGTCTCCGGAGCGCCCGCACCGGTTCCTTGGGTGAGGTCGTAGTCGCCGAGTAACATCTGACCGGCGCGCACCCGGAAGGTTCGGATGTCGGTGCTCAACCAATGTGGATTCCGCGCCACCGGATCGATGTCGACCATGTACGGATTCGGACTCTTCACCAGGTCGAACCTCGCAGTGCAGGAAGTAGTTTCATGCCGGAAGGTGACCCGGATGGTCCGTTTGTCGGCGAAGGTGTCGAAGATGTCGGGGTTGCGGATCTCGACTGTGAACGGGTAGGTGACCCGCTGGGCGGCTTCGGGCCGTCCCAGGTGTTCCAGCCAGCGACCCCCTTCTTGGGTGAGCGCGATGTCCGACATGGCAACCGGAGTGTTGGTGTCGGCCCATTCCAGTTCTGGGATCAGGCTGGTGGGAAGCTCGCCCGCCAGGTATCCGTCGAACATCGCGTAGATGGCGAACGGGAAGTCGGCGTCAGCCGGCGCGAAGGAGAGCACCTCTTCCTCTGAAAATCTGCTTCGATCGAGCACGACGTCGCACGAAACGTGCGCGACGCGGACAATCTGTGCGGTCTCACACGGCAGGCCTTCTTCGGTGACGGCCCAGAGCATGTAGTAGCCGGGTGGTAGCACGGATGCATCCCTGGGTAGGTCCGCTGTGATTGTCGCCGTTCCGGCCGTCACGTCGAACGGAAGAGCTACGAACCGCTGGTCGAAGTCCGCTGCGTGAGTAACAGAACCGCACCGAATGAGGGCGACCTGGCGGATCGATGCCGCTTCGGCAGCAGATCCCATCGTGAAGGTGAAGTCGGCCTCGTCGAGGGTGAGCAGCGATGGTGCGGTGGCGATCGTCGGTCGGCCGGGATCGTCGAAGTAGTCGGGGAAGTAGAGTTCGATGTTGAGCTGTGCCCTTGTTTCGTCGGGCTCTCCATTCTGTCCGTCTATGTTGGAACCGGAAACGAGGACGCTGCCGTCCGGGAGCAAGAGCGCAACGCTGTGGTAGTTGCGCGCCTTCTGTGCCGGCTCTTCGATCGTGTCCCACTCTCCCACGGCCCCGGCCCGGTACTCGAGGTTCGACCAGTCGATGTTCGGCGTGAACAATTCGGGTTCTTTGACGGCGTTGTCGTCGTCGCGCCCACTCGGTGTCAGATCGTCGTTGATCCCGCCGGACACGAAGATCTGGCCGGTGGGCAGGTACACCGGACACGAGAACACCCGGCGCTTACCCTCGGCGGTGCCGGTTCGATCTCCTGCGTCTGCCCACTCGGGAGTGCTCGCTCCCGCGCTGAGGTCGAGTTCGATGAAGCGGGGAGTGACGTCGTTGACCGCCATCACCCTGGTTCGGTAGCCGTCGCCTGGGACCAGTGGCAGCCCGATGACCGAGTAGTCCCATCCTGCGTCGTACATCCCACCGGGCGGGTCCATGACCGGCCCGGTGAGAGCGCCCGTATTCGGATCGAACAGCCGACACTCGTTGTTGTGCTTGGTCGTGAAGAAGATCAGCCCGCCGGTGACGAGCGTGGCCCGCGGGTACCAGTTCCCGCGTAGTGTCGGGTGCTCGAAATGGATCGGGGTCGGATACCACGTCCAGGTATTCGCCTGCGACCAGTACCGCTCCGGAAGTTCGTTCTCGTGCCAGTCCTCCGAGCGTCGACTCGGATGCCCACCGAACGCAACGAGGTCTCCGGACGGCAACGTGAGGATCGTCGGGTACCAACGACCACCGCCCTTGCCGGGACCCACCTGGAAACCGAGGTCGGCGACACGATCCCAGGTTTCGCGATCCTGATTGAACATCCAACACGCTTGGTGGCCGCCGAAGTTGCCGTGTACATGCCCATGCCCGCCGCCGGGTCCGCCTACGTCGCCCCCGTCCGCGCCCCACGACTCGGTTCCCCCTGCGATGAGCAGCCTGCCGTCGGCAGTGAAGGCATGACCGGAGCAGAACACGTCGGTGGTTGGAGAATCGATCTTGACGGCATCGCCGCGGGCGGCGACGTCGTAGATTACCGTTCGGTCGACATTGTCGGGGTCAGCAGGCTGATCGTCGGTACCTCCCTGTTCTGGGTTGTGCTCGGAACCGCCGAGCATCACCACCTTGCCTTTCATGCCTCCCGGCACGAGCGCCGCATGAACTGACAGGATCTGCGAATTTATGGGTTCCGGATCCCAAGGCATGGAGAACCTCCTGAACTGCGATGGACCGCTGCACCGACGAGACGTGCGCCACGCATGAAATAAAGTCTTGCGGTGGGATTCGCCGATGGCACGAGTAGTCGAGTACTTGTTCCGTTCGAAACGGATGATGATCACCCCGTGGGCACATCGAAGATGGGACCAGAGACCTATCCGTATCGACAGACCGCGATCGTCAGATCGGATAGGAACCCACGATGACCAGGCGTTTTCCAGTTGCCCATGTTTTGCGTGTCCTGCCCAGGGCACGAACCTACGACAGGGCCAACTGCAGGGGATCGACGCCCATGCGATGGCAAAACTGCACTCTCGTCCGGTCGCTCATGTCCGGCATGGTTGCTGGCCAGCCGTCGTGGCTTGTCATCAAACCCGCCATTTAATGGCTGACGTCAACCAACGAAACCCACGCACGCCAACGCTAGTAATCGATATCACAGCCAAAACTGGGCAGAATTTCAATGCATCCGCAGCTCAGAGGCTCTCTGAACCAACGACACCCAACGTTGCCAGCTCTTGACAACGACACCCATCGCACCCTATTTCGATGCGAGTACATGGAGTTACCAATCGGCTCTATCGCTGGTGTCACGAGGAGGACGCGCCTGTTCCGAGCGCGGCGAGGATTACCCGCGAGAACCCGAAGTACAGGTGGACCAGGCCGAGCATCGAAACCATGAAGTTGTGGTGCTGGATGCCTTCCTGGTCGGGATCGTCGGCAAGCTCGTCGTAGTCTTCGCTTCGTTTGCCGAAGTGAATAAGTTCGCCGTAGTTGAACAGGTTGATGATGTCGGTCGGGTTCACATCCCCGTACATCTCGTGCTTCTCGATCTGGTCCGGTCGGTAGCCGTTCTTCTCGAGGACCATCCGGCACACGATGTTCAGGAGAGGTCGGTTCATCAGCTGGCCACGAGCTCGTCGCCACTCCGCGATGATCGCCATACGCTTCTCGGCATCAACCCCGGTCTCCTGCTTTGCGTACTTGGCGAGAATGTTCGCCACGTTCGAGAAATCGGGATCGCCGGCACTTGAGCTGTGCAGCTGCCGGAACCTCACGGAGAACCCAACCGCCACCTCGTCCTCGACGCGTTCGAAGGTCAGATTCGTATCGCCGCCCTCCATGGACAGTGTCATGCCGCCTTTGTGGCTGACGACGCTGTAGGTCGAGGTCTTCTCGCAGACCTGGACGAATCGCATCAGGTTCCGTAGATCCGCCTGTTCGGCTGGATGCGTAAACGCCGGAAACTCGGCTGGGTCAGGTAGGTCGAAGGCGTAGGTGAGATGCTGCCAGTTGTATTCGAAAGTCGACGGATCGGTAGCTCGTTCGATCAGCGGTGGCTTGAACTTCAGAGGCACAGGCAAGATCGAATCCTGGTGTGTGATCCAGTTGGTCACGAGCGTGTCACCACTTCTTCGTCTCGGCTCAACCTGCAGCTCCGGCAGTGGTTGCCGCTGTTTCTTCGGGGGACGCGGAGGCTTCGGCGGCCGATTCGGGTTCTTCCGTCCGTGCTTCTTCCTCGACAAATCAGGCGCCCTCTCGCTGGTGGAATTCCTGTATTCGGTAAAGCATGACCGATTCCTCACCTCCCGAACACACGGTTTTGCGGGCTACCGCCTGGTGCACAAAGGAAAAACAGCATGCCCCGCATGCATAAACCGACCGCACGCCTGGTGCGAGGTGCTCACGTCGCCGCAGGCCATATTCATGAAAAACCTTGTGGCTGGTTTGTTTTGGCCAGGCCGCGATATCTCAGTTCAGTATCGGTGGGGAGTGGTAGATGTGCGTCCGGCGGTCAGTGAGTCGGTGTGGCCGATCGTGTTCCACTTCCCCGGCAAATAATCGGCCGGGGTCGCATCCTGCGTTCAGGGAGGTCTCAGTAGCCGGCTCCTTTCAGGGAAACCAGCACTCGCGCCTGCGTTTGCACAACCGCAGCCTCATCCGCGACGGCTGCACAACGTGTCATGTCCAGCGCGCGCTCGGTGAGCTTCACCAAAGCTTGCCTCACTGACCTCGCGCATCGCGCGTCCACCGGCAGTACCGGCACCTCGTGACTGACACCGAGACCCTTGCGAACCTTCTCGATGAGATCGCGCGCCGACTCGTCGAACTTATTGACCGCCACCGCAAACGGGACATTGCGGCTTTGGAGGTAATTGAGGGTGGTGGAGCTGTCCTCGAGACGTGAGGGCTCGACCAGGACCAGCGCACCGATGCCGCCGCGCATCAATTCGTCGTAGACCGGCGCAAGCCCCTGACTACCTGGTGTCGAGAACAGATACAAGACCAGATTATGGGGCAAATCTATGCGGCCGCATTCCTCTATGCGGCCCGCATTCCACTTCACCGTTTGACGAAGACCCGCCACGATCATCGGCACCGACATCGGCGTCACCCGCGAGGTACACCTGGTCCGACACGGAAGTAATGACAAGAGTCGTCTTACCCACGCCACTGCCCCAGCGATGATGATCTTGCAGGATGTCTTTGCCCCGTCAACTGGTCCAGCGCCCTGAACAGAAACCCGCAGGCGAAATTCACGGCGGTCAACGTTCACAAGATTCGGCATTGCCTTGTTCGCCGACCCGGTGCCTCGCCGACCGCATCCGCCAGGCGTATGGATAATCATCAGCCCAAGCTCGGCCATATCGTCTATCAGCGTCCGCGCCGTTGCAGGCGACACCCCCAACTCGGCGGCGACCTCCCCGACTCGGCGAGGGTGGGCACACTTCTGCCGTATCGCGCGATACATGGCAGGCATGGTGGCACCGGCGCCGACGTGGCTGCTCGCGCATACCCAGACCTCGGCGAAGAGGTTCAATTCCACTCGTGGCGGGACCACCCGCCGGGGGGAGCGTCAGCCACGCATGTCAAGCAGACGCCGGCGCCCACGGCTGCCCCAGCAGCAAGCGCACATGGGCCCCACCCGCCCATGCCGCACTGCGACGCCTCATCGCAACGGCTCATCACTAATCAATCGCTTCCGTGCAGAGGGAGCAGATGTCCATCAGTCGGGCCACAACCGGACAATCTCGAACACCCGGTAGCCGATGAGTGCGTGACCTTATCGGCTGTATGGAGTATGTGAGGGCTTGTGGCCGAGATGGTCCGCGGTCGAGAACACGTGGCGACGAGTCATTTCGGCATGTTCCGGTCGGTGTGGCCCGGCCGGAACATGCCGAGGTCTAGATGACCTTGGCGGCGATCAGCAGGTTCCAGATCTACCCGGACCCACCGACCACCTGCAAAGACCTCGTCCTGACCGCCGGGGAAACAGCGCTGTCCGAGGTGCCCTGGCACCAGGGCACCAAGACCGGCCCCGCCAACCCGGCGGCCGAGATGCGTTCCCGCTTCACCGCGATCCGGGTGCGCCCGGCCAACCGCACCATCACCCGCGCCTGCGACGGCACCCTGCACCAGGCCTGGCTGATCGCCGAATGGCCCACCGGCGCACCCGAACCCACCGACTACTAGAATCTCCACCCTCCGCACCGACACCCCCATCGAAGAACTCGTCCGGCTGGCGAAGATCCGCTGGCGCATCGAACACGACTACTGCGAACTCAAACACGCCCTCAGTCTGGACCACTTCGAAGGCCGATCCCGGCTCGGCTGGCACCACCACGCCACCCTCGTCACCGCCGCCCACCTGTTCCTCACCACCCTCCGGCTCTACACCCCAAAGGCCAGCGGGCAGGACTGCCCCTCTACGGCATCCTCCGCATAATCCAACGCGCCCTTGCCATCTGGATCGGCACCTGCCCACTCTGCCACCACACCTTCCCCACCTAACAAAGTCCTACTAGAGCCCCCTCCAAAACCGATGCCAGAGTGCGTTGTCGCCGCCGCGTGCGAAGACATCAAGGTGACCCGGCCCCCACGAAACCGGGACCGGCGCGGTGGTGATGGTGCCGCCCAGACTCTCCCAACCCGACCAGGTCTTGCCGGTCCACCATTTGTGCCAAAGCGCGTTGTCGCCGCCGCGTGCGAAGACATCAAGGTGACCCGGCCCCCACGAAACCGGGACCGGCGCGGTGGTGATGGTGCCGCCCAGACTCTCCCAACCCGACCAGGTCTTGCCGGTCCACCATTTGTGCCAAAGCGCGTTGTCGCCGCCGCGTGCGAAGACATCAAGGTGACCCGGCCCCCACGAAACCGGGACCGGCGCGGTGGTGATGGTGCCGCCCAGACTCTCCCAACCCGACCAGGTCTTGCCGGTCCACCATTTGTGCCAAAGCGCGTTGTCGCCGCCGCGTGCGAAGACATCAAGGTGACCCGGCCCCCACGAAACCGGGACCGGCGCGGTGGTGATGGTGCCGCCCAGACTCTCCCAACCCGACCAGCCCGTCTCGCCTGCCACCCGGAAGACCAGTTCGTACCTTCCTTCCGAGGTGTCGAAAATCATCACCTTGTTTTTGGCACCCTGAACGAAGATGTCCGAGCGGTCGAGAATCAATTGCTGCGTTCCTATGTGATCATCATCGAGGGCGAACGGTATGGGCAGGTCGATGCCGTTCAGATTGTCACGAATAGTGTCGGTTAAACGGGTCGTCCTGACAGCCTGATTCGTTTCACCCAGCGACGCGGCGAGAGACAGAGGAATCGTGGTTCGGACAAGTGCCTGGTATTGCTCCGGGGAACCATTGTCTTGTTCCATTACCAGACGATGATTGCCGCATGGTCCGGACTTGCAATCTCCAGCGGTGTTCTGCTGGGCCCCCAGCAGGGAGGATCGTTTACGGTGCGTACCTCGCCAGCGTCGAAGTCTTTGAAAATGCCATGGCGAAATACTTCGAAATTCGGCACCGGCGGAACCGGAATCGGAAGGTTCGGTGGGCGCATGTCCACGGCCGAAATGAGTACATATATTTCTTCTGAGGCAGAATTTTCGTTTACTTCTTCCAGGCAGCGAATCGTGCGCAGCTGAATTGTTTTCGTCATTTTCCTATGACCTTTCTTGACATTTCCCCGGCGGCGCCAGAAGGAACATGCGGCAGACGTTACTGCGCGGCTGGATCGACAGCTGGGGTAGTGGACTACGCCAATCGGTCGGTACCATTCGGGCAGAAATGCCGAAGAAGCGCGGTAAGAAGACCTATGCCAGGTTCGGGAATCGATCAGTCAGTTTTTTGAGAGTCCGGGTGCCGTGTCCGGTGCAGGCAGGCCGCGAGCCGTGTGTCAAACCGCAGAGCCGCCGAACAACGCTGCCAACAGCAGAGATGTCCGAAGACATCTGCACTCGATGCGTGGGTTCTCGCACCCGTAATCCCGCGCCACACCCTCCGCGCAACATGATCATCCACGTGGTGATGCATTGACCACTTGGGCCCAAGTTCGTTTATCGACACCGAGCCCTCGACGCTGGGTGTCGATGTCCAAAGTCGTGGTCGACACTGACCTGCGGACTCGGGGGAGAATGACCGGGACTTCGAACATCGGTGTGTCCCGAACTCGTGTGCAGTACGGTGCTTTTTGCTCGTACTCGGGTTCACGACAGTAGGGTTGCCTAATTCCTATGCCGAATTACGGTCGCGCAGAAATGATTTGACCGGCTCGGTCTGGGTGCGGCGACCCCATTCTGTCCTGCCACGTCTGAACCCGTCCGCAGGCGGTAGTGACTGTGTCTCAACGCAGTGCGAGGGAAGGGAACGAAGTCGGGGTTGGGTTCAGTCTCGTGTGGGGTCGAGGGCGGTGGCGAGCCCTTCTCGGGTGTTGATTCCGGTTTTCTGGGAGGCGCGGAATAGATGTCCTTCGACGGTGCGCACGGACATGACGAGCCGGTCGGCGATCTGCCGGTTGGTCAGTCCTGCCGCGACGAGGGCGATGACTTCGCGTTGCCGGCCGGTGAGCGGGTTGGGGGTGGTGTTCGCACGTAGTGCGGGGGTGTCGGCGCCGGTCTGGGCGGCGAGTCGGCGAGCGGTCACGCTGGCGGTGAGCGCCGCGCCGCGGTGCCCGTTGCGGCGGAACAGGTCAGCTGCTTGGGCCGCGGCGTCGGCGGCCGCGATACGGTCACCGAACGATTCGTACTTACTTGCTGCCTCGCACAGACCATCTGGATCGTTGTCGCGTAATGCGGTCGCGTGCCAGGCGGCGGCGGTGACACGAGGGCCTTGCACGAGGGTGGTGAGTTCGGTAAGGCGGTCGGCGTGGCTACGGTCGCCGAACTGGGTCGCGGCTTGTCGCGCCGTGACTTCATAAGCTGGCCTGTGCTGGGCTTGCGCGATCGTGGCGGCCTCAGTGGCCAAGGTGATGGCGTGGCTGGTCACCCCAGCTGCGGCGCCGGCCCAGGCACAGGCGAGGGCATGCATCTGAGTTAGGAGCGTGTCCTCCGTGCCGCGCCGCTGGAAATCGTTGAGCAGCGCCGTCGCGGCTCTCGTGTCACCGCTCATGGCGGAGGCAGTGGCCAAGATCAGGTGAGCCGTGCCCGGCAACCCGGCAGGGTCTCGAGGAACGGCGATGGCGAGCGCTTCGCGCGAGCGTGCACACGCTGTGGGCAGGTTGCCGCAGGCCAAGGCCATAATGGCCGCGGATACGGCGCGATAGACGAAAGCGATAGGGAAATCCCCGGGCGCTTGATGGAGGCGCTCGGTCACCTGGGCGGCGTCGTCGAGGTAGCCGCCCAGGTGGTATCCGTCGAGATGATGGATGCCGATGACGAAATAGAAGGTGGCCGCGTTGACCGATTCTTGTGCGAGGGCGTAGCCCCGGTCGGCGGCTGCAGACATCTCGTCGTAACGGCCCAAGGCCGTATTGGCTCTGACGAGGGCGGTCAGAGCGAACAGTTCGAAGAACTCGCTGAACCAACCCGGCGCATTCAAGGCTGCGGTCGCGGCCTCGACCGCGAAGGTGGGATTGTTGAAGCTGGCAACCCATCCCATGAGCGCGTCGAACGGGCGCCGCAAACCACAGGCGGCGGCAGCGGTTTCGACCCCGGCCAGTTCGCGCAAGGCAGTAGACAAGTCTGGTTTGCCGGTCAATATCGCCACGCGGTTCAGAATGAGGAAGACGCGGTCCCGTTCGGAGCAGTCGCTCTGTCGCAGTGCCAAGTTCACCGCAAGGGCGTCATCCAGTCGGGTGCAGTGCGTAAGCGTGGCGACGTGCAGCAGGCGCGCGCTGCGGCCTCCACCGGCCTCGACAGCTCGGCGTGCGAGCCGTTCGGCGGTAACAGGGTCGGCGAGTTTCAACGCCGCTACGGCCGCGTTCGTGCACAGCTGGGCATCTGGGGCCAGATCCGAATCGCACACCAGCACCGCGCGACGCACACACTGGATGAGACCAGTGTCCGTGCAAGAGGTCTCCAGCGCGGTGGCGATCTTGCCGCGCAACGCCTGTAACCGCGAAGGGATGGTGTGGGCTCGACGCACTTCCCCGAGTAGTGGGTGGATCAACCGCGCCACCGGTGGGGTGGTTGCGGTGTCGAGACTGATCAGCCCGGCCTGCACGGCGGATTCGACGGCGCCGGGGTCGGTGAGGGAGGCCAGGACGTCGACCTCAAGGGGATCAGCGACCGACAGCATGTCCACCACACCCAGCACGGGGGCGGGTTGGCGGGCGATGCTGGCCTCGATGAGTTCGGCCAACGGTGCTGACACCTGTGGACGGCCCCGCCACACCCACACCCCCGACCGCAGAACAAGCCGACAGGCGGATCGTTCGCCGTCGACCAGGTGGCGCAGGTGCAGCACGTTCCCGCGTGTATAGCGCCACAATGCTGCCGCGGCCGAGGATTCGACCGGCCCACCCAGAACTCGGGTGACCAACTCGGCGGTCTCCTCCTCGGAGAGGGGTTGCAGGTCCAGTCGGTCGAGCAGGTGGTCTTTCCACAGTCCGCGGATGGCGTCTGGCGAGGTGTCGCCGCTGCGCACCGTGATCAGCACGCTCGCCCGCTGGTGGCGCACTATCTGGTTCAGCACGAGTGCGGACTGCTCGTCCAGCAGATGCGCGTCATCGATCCCCAACAGCACCGGTTGCGTTGAGGTGGTCTTGGTCAGCGTGGCGACCACATCCCGGATCCGGCGCAGCGGATCGATCGCGCTGGTTTCAGCGATCGCAGCGAAAACCCCCAAGGGCACCGACTGCGCCGAACGGGTGGCCACGAACCAGCGGCAGTCGCGGCCGTGGGCTCGCCAACGAGCGAGGATCTCGCCGACCAGCCGGGTCTTCCCGACCCCCGCAGGGCCAGCCAGCACCACGCCGAGATTTGTGGGTGTCGTGGACCCCGACACCCAGTTGAGTTCTTCCGCCCGCCCGACTAGCGGCCACTCGGCCACCATCCCTCCAGCGTAGTAGCCAGCGACAGCCCGCGACGGTATCGAGTAGAGCAACTGCGTGGTCATCGCCGGTCGCCGTCCCGGATCGTGGCCAGCTTCGTTTCCGCCATCCGCATCAACGGCCCCACCGCATCGACTTCGATGCTGAGGACTTCCGCGATCACCTCGTCGCTGACACCAGCGGCCCGCAACCGCAACGCCTCCGCATACGGAAACGGCAACCGATCCACCGCCCGTTGCCACTGCTCGTCATCACTCACAACAACCACCGTTCCCAACCAGCACCCGTCGACGTGCAGTAACTCGCTACCCCAATCCATCGCCGCCCCCGAACTAGGGATGAATCGCAGGAAGCGACCATCCGAGCAGTCACGTCAACACGCGACACGCGTACAAAGGCAGCGACATGGCACCCGCTGGTGTCCGGACGGTGTGTGGCTGTGGTCACCCCGCCCGGACATCCGCCCCTCAATGGCGTGTCGGGATCACCGCAAGGCCGCGTCGGTGGCCAACGCGCTGCTGCCCGCGCTGATGAACACCGAATCAATGGCGTCCAACGCGGGATTCGCCAAATCGACCGACACTTGGCGCGTCACATCTAGCGCGGGGGGCGCGGGAGGTAGCGCGGGAGGCACAGCAAGGCACAGCACTCTCACGGAGCGCATCCCAGGGGCAACCTGTGAGATCACGATGCTCTGCTTTCCGCCGGTCACGACCGGGAACGAGGCCTGGGGCTGTCCGTTCGGTCCGTCGATGTAGACGTCGCAGTTCAGCGACGTGGGTGCGGTGGAGATGACGGTCACCTTCACCCGCTCCCTGCCCCCGATCAGGTCCGGTGTCACATCTGCCGCCGATGCGATGCCCGGCAACGCCGCAACGGCCCCAGCCGCCACCAACGAAGCCAACCCTGCGCGAATCATGTTGCGTCGCATAATATTTCTCCTGTCCAATCTTCCTGGGGAAATCGCCCCCAGTCGCGGTAGCCGACAAGTGCCGGTCGAGTTCGAGTGTTGACCCGGGCAGCAGCGGTCGAAGAAGTAATCGACTACCCCAATCGGCCCTCGGAGCCGCGCAGCGACACCGCACCGCACGATCCGCGGCGACCACGCCGCTCCGTGATGGCCGAGACCAGCGCCAGAGGGCCAGCCAATGCGACGGAGCGGATTCTTAGGCGAATTTCTGGGTCTGCACGCTCTGCGTGCACTGCAAATGGGGTACCGCAGTACTCACCTCGCTCGCCCGACACGGAGCGAAAGTGATTGAACCAACACAAGAACGGAGAGAACCATGAACTTCGCCCACACAGACTAGGCAGACACTGCACATCAGATCCTGATCCTGATCCTGATCCTGATCCTGATCACACTGCAGCGTGATCGATCATCCCTCGGACCTGAGCGACAAAGAAGTCGCCGCGGATGCCGGCGCAACGGCGTGTCGACGCCCGCCGGAGTCCGAGATCGACCACACTCGCCACCAGCAGCCGCTCCCGCTCACCGACGAGCTGTGAAGCGCCTACAAGGTGGCCATGAGCGGCACCATCACTGTCCCTGGTCGAAGTCGACTGCACGAATGGCCGAACCGCTGTTCTCGCCGGGGTCAGCTAGCGGTATCCCGTCGGAGGTCCGATCATGCTGTGCCGCACCATGACTTGCGTGCATAGGACTTCCGACATCCGTGCAGTCGACTTCGGACATCGACAAACCGCCAGGATGGCTGTGACTCGCAGCGAACGATGACAGTGTTCTTGCAGCGCCAGGTGGCGCCGATCACGAGGGTGCTGCGGGCGGTTTCGACGACGTCGGCGGTGGCCGTGTGGAGTTCGTTTATCTTCATGACACGGTGGATCTGCGCGAACAGTCGTTGCAGGAGACGGAAGCTGCCGCTGGTGATGCGGTCGACGGCGGCAACGGCCTGCGCGTCGGTGAAGTCATCGGAGTCGAGTTCGAGGCCGAGTTTGTGCCAATGCCGGACCAGCACGAAGGTGAGTTCCTCGCCGGACAGGGGCCGATAGTGGTGGGCGAACCCGACGCGGCTGTAGAGCTGCGGTAGCGGGAGAGGTTTTTGACAGTTTTCTCGATGCCGGTCGCGCGGTGTATTGCGAACTCCCGACAGGTTGACATTGCCGCGTACACGGCAACCGTTACAGAACCGACCTGCGGAAACAATCTGCGCCGCAGGGTGTCTCGCGAACGTTCGTTGATGAGACGCATGTCGACGTCCGAAGTCTGCTGCGCGAATGTTCGAAGTTGCGTGCGCGTGGAAGGGGTGCCGTTCGTGCCGCGTCAGCGTTGAGTTGGCCCTATGAGTGGTGGTCACCCAGGGCGGACTGCACGCGGTGCAGGTAGCTGATGTCGTCCGCCATCTCTATCGTGGGCGACCTCGTTGAATTCGTCGCGACATTGATCGCTGTACCGCCGATCACCCCAAGGATCCACCCTGCCTCAGGAAGGAGCTTCTGCCCGGCATATCCGGCGGCCAAGGCGATCGACAACGTGAGCGATCGCTGGACCCAAGTGATGCGGGCGGCGCGACCTGCGTGCTTCAGGTCGGCCAGGGCTTCTTCCAGTTCACGCTGCACCGCGTGCAGCACGTCTCGAGGGTGGTCGTAGTCGCGTTGAAGCCCGCGCACGAGGCGGTCGACCGCCATGATCAGGCGACGCCGTTCGTCGCTGTACCTCTCACGGAACGCGATCAGGTCCTGAATGCGTACCTCATGGCCGGGAACCGGTAGGAGTCCGCCGATCTCTATCTCCCAGCAGGGCATCGTCCGGGCATTCGGAAAGCGGGGTGAAAAGACTAATGAGCGCGGGTCTTCCTCGGCGCCCGGTGCATAGTGGTCGAACGCGAGGGGTGAGTGAGCGAAGTGGTGGGCGGCGGGGCTGTCGGTGTAGGGGTAGAGGCTGTCGGTGAGGAGGCAATCAGAGCGGACGATGCCCCTGTACCTCGCGGCGAGGTCCCGTGCCGCGACACTGATCAGACACAGCTGGGTTGCGGCCGACACACAGACATGGAGTCTGTCGCTGCCCCATTCCAGCAATCCCCGGTGGCGCAACTCCCTGATGATCGCCGAAGACAGCTTCCCCAAGTGGACATAGTTGTCCGGGCCACTGTGCGGTATCAGGTCATCCGCGGGGATCTCGCCCAGCAGACGCGTCAGCGTCCACAGCGCCCGCTCCAGGTCGGCGGTCCCCAACGGCCAGTGCTGTGCCGGCAATCGGACGTACAAACCAGCATCGTGCACTTGGCGCATCTGAGGGCTAAGGAACGCCTCCAGTGGTCCGGCCGGTGCCACTGTGACCAAGCGATCCCAGTACAGCAACGCCTGGTAGATCACCGACTGCGGCGCGTTGATCTTCGGGTAGTAGAACAAGTCTGGCACGGTTTCCCCTCGCCACTTCGGACTTTTCTCTCTTGTTGGCTACGACTCCCGCAGAAACCGACAATGCCAAACCTTTCAAACCACCCGCGCAAGCTACCCTGAAACCCCAACCACCACAGGCGGTTTGCCACACTTCCCGCACATGCCGCTGGTTGTCGGCTGGACCACCGCTGAGTACGCGGCCTGGAACAAGCGGACCGACCACCGCAGGATGCTCGCCGAGGTCGCCGCGGCCCAGGATGCGGAATGGCGATAGCTCCTGAGTCTCGGCCTTCCAGCCGGTGCTCTGTACTTCGAGATTCCTTCGGGCTCCACGTCGATGCTGCAGCCGGACCCCGACCAGCTTCTTTTGCTCACCTATGAGGGGTGGGAGCGTCACGACGAACGCGCCCACGCGTGGGACCGCGAGAAGGCGTTTTTCGAATCCGGCTTCTCAAACGCCGTGCGCACCAAGCAGTACCAGCGGAACAAGAAGGACCCGCGGGCTACACCTTCGTCTCAGACTCCCCGAAGCTGCGACCGCAAATGCCGCGGCGCGGCGGGCTCAGCTTCGGTGTCTTCGACGACGGCATGCCGGTTCTCGTGCACTACAACAACGCGGGGTCAACTGGGCTGTCGAGCGTTGCTGAGATGTGGTACGCCTGGAACCTCGAAAAGATGCTCACCCAGCGCATTCAGTGCATCGTTGAGGAGTTCGCGTCCATTCAGAGATAGCGGTTCATGACTGTCGGAGCTCCCCGTCTTGCGCCCGCACACATCGGCATTTCCTGCGACCTTATACACCAGCGGCGCGCCCACTTGCTTGATCAGCTATAAGCCCTGCTGAAAAGGCACTTCGAGCATCGCTGAACACGACTTCGAACAACGACAGTCACACCAGACACGACTGGCTCGAATCGCTGTTCGACAAACGTGTCGAAAACGGTTGGTGTTCAACAAGTCCTGCGGAACATTCTCGTACAGTCACGCCCATGACCGACACCTCCGGCGCGGCGCCGGGCGCTCGTTCTCGACGACCGGGCAGCTGCTCGACCGCCAGCTGCATGCGCTCACCGTCGCCGGACGCCAGGAGGTCTTCGCGGACAAGAAATCCGGCAAGAACCTCAAGTTCCCGAGCTCGGCGGCCGGACTGCGACGTCGATGCCGTCGTCGTGTTCGGTGACGCCGAGGTAGGCGAGTCGGAACGCGGTCTCGATCTGCGGCCCAAGATTGCGAAACTTACTGGGAGAGAAAGGGCGACGCTCTAACCTGAGTTCATGTTCTTGGCTGCGGACGCCCAAGGGGTAGCCCTTGGAATCATCGCTGTCCTGGGAATCGGGTGCATCATCTGCTTGGTTTTCGCCTGGACGATGGACATAGTCCAGGCTCTATTTAAGAAACCGCGGAAGTTGTTGGCTGTACCCATCGGTGCCGGAGTGATCGGACTCCTCGGGACCGCCTTCACAGGCGCACTCCTTGGATCAATTCTCGTTGGCGCCGGCATTGGCCTAGCTGTGTCTCTCTTCCTGGCCTACCTCGAGGCAGATAGCTACTAGCAGCAGGTGGACGGCCGAATTTGTCGGTGCCCCAGGTCATCCTGTTGCCGTAACGCATCGACAAACAGGGGGCAGTGCTATGTGGGATACAGCGGACGAGGATGGGCTGGACTACGTCAACAAGCACTTCGTGCATCATGTCTGCATGCGGCCGGGCGAGGTGAACGACTCGCCGGTTTGGAACACCTACATCAAGCCGCTGGTGGATCCGTTCGTCGAGGACCGCAGCGATTTCCGGTATTGCGATGAGGACGAGTTCCACGAGCTCATCTGGAATGTATGGTCCGACGCGGGCGTCGACAACGACGTCACCATCGAGCACGAGCTGGAGCTCTCGGTGGGCACTTCGGCAGCGCGGGGCGCCGGATCGACTTCAGTTCGAGGTCCGGGATGAGGCAGCCGACGGGCACACAACGAGTCCGTTCCCGATTCTCGCCGCGGTTTGGGGCTACCTCGTTGAAAGATAAGGGCGCCCCGTGGTGTTGGGTCTGCACAACAACTCGCACCGCAAGGATCATGGTTCCGCGGTAGACGACGAGAGGCAGGTCGGGCGACCGGGGGAACATCCAGGCGGTCCCGTGACGGCATCGCCGCGATCAATTACGAAGACAGCCAAGTCACGCTGTTCGGCCCTGACAGCGTCATCGGGCGATCGATCGTGGTGTCCAAGGACAAGGACGACTACGGCCGAGGCGGGTATTCAGACTCCCGGTCAACGGCCACTCCGGACGCCCAGTCGCGTGCGGAGTCATCGTCGCTCTGGGATCGACGCGCCTAGACGAGGTAGCCACCCCGACGACAGAACCCGCCCAGGCTGCCGAGCAGTTCGCCCGCGACACCATGAGTGATTCCCTAGCTCCAGCACGGCTACCGGACCCGCCAAGACCCTCGCCCGCTACGACCGCGCAGCGCCGATCGGCGACGAAACCGCATTCGTCGCCGCCATGCTGTTCAACACTGCCCTGGAACACCGCGAACCCAACCGGTGCTTCGCGGTGCGCTCCGCCGAGATCGCCGAGCCGTAGATCAAGTGTCAGGATCGTCCAATTTCTTTTCAGTTATTTCGGATCGATCTCCAACCACTACTTCGAGAGCTTTTGCAATATGCTCGACGGTTTTGTCGCCGAGTTCACTGATTGTGTTCATGACGGCGGAAGTGACCTCAGCCAGCATCGATTTCGGTTGTTTTACCTCGATGGTCACTGAACCGTCATAACCGCGGACAGCAATAAGGCCGTACGCGATGTCCGGTGTTCGATATGCGAACCTGGAGCCCTCGCGCAAGTCGAATACCTGACCGCCTCGTTGTCGCTCGCGATAATCTGCGAATGAGGCCAATGCGAAAGCCGAACCGGACAGGATCAGCATTACGCTGATCGGGTCGGCAAAGCCCTCATGATCCATCTCCTCGATAACGATGCCGTTGTTTGCCGCAAAGTCGCGAATACCAGCAAGTTCGACAGGTGCAGCAACAACCGTTACTTCTCGCCGGTCGGAATCGACCATGTCGTTTCCCTTCTAAGAAAGTCATCCCTTGTCATACCAGCTCCAGTGAAGCACGTGGCCAGCGGAAACTTCTGTGCAAAGTCGCTCGCGTATCTGCTCCCATAGTAGATCCACGGTATAGATCACCGGTTCCAAGGCGCGCACAGCGTTCACGGAATCATCAGGTTGTCGGATCCAGGAGTTATATACTTCTCGAAGGCTCTCCATTCTCACGTCGATCGGCGGATGTGTTGTCGATGTCCATGTCGGCTCACCGTCGCCTCCAGAGGAAAGGTCGATCGCTCTATCGGCGATATCTTGTACTCTCAAAGCTAGGATTGCGCCTTGGAGCGCAATCTCTCGCGGAAAACGATCGAATGCGCGGGCGCTTTCCGCCACCAATACAGCCGAGACAGCGTCGGCGCGGAGGTGTCGGTCTGCGTCGGACGCCACCTCGAACCGGCCATCCACCCATGGAAGCGAAACACCGAAGTTATCGATCAGCGCATGCGTGTACTCGTGACCGACTATGAACCTCTCGGCGTAGTTCAGGAGTGCACTCACAGTCGGCCCGAAATACGCAGGCGCCAATTTAGAGTCAGCAGGCCGTGCACGACCCTCAAGCAACCAATTTCGAATTGTACCGTAGACGAGATCGACCGGTGCATCATCGGTCGAGAGTTTATTTCGAACTTCGTCGATTCCCATCTTGAGGCCGACCAACCAGCCGCGGCGGCTCGGTTTTGCGGGCACCCATGAATGCGCAACGGCTTTCGATACCTGATAGGTCAGATCGATTAAGCCGGCCGATAGCAATATGATGGATTCTCGCCCGCTCTTCGAACGCGTGGTGTGCGCCTGACTCGTCATTTCCGCGGTCGTTCCGAGCAAAATCCGATCGAATTCGCTCGATATTTTCTGTCCAACTTCCTGTAGTAGAAACATCTCGATCGTCGCCGCCTGCCGCGCCAGAGCGTGGAACAATCCGCCATCCTCGAACGGACCAGGGTTTACCCGCTCGATTATCTGTAACGTCCGGTCCCACCGCGAATGTTCTACGCTGCGGTCGTACACGAATGGGCCGACGCGCACTTCGTCGGCATTATATATTGCCCGACGCACGAGATCACGTTGAACCTTCCGCGCGATTCGATACTCGGAGACGTCATCTCGCATGCCGATCCGACCCCCGGGCGTTCGCGCAAGGATCAAGTCGGCCCAGTGACCCTGGATAGTCCGAAGCCGCGCCCGGGCCGAATCCAAGCTCTCCAGGGCGCCACTCTCGTCGATCATCTGCTCTCCAGCGCGACCTCCGTGAGGATCTTCATACGAACAATTATCGACGACTATCAGGCGCGGCGCCCCAAAATGCTTCGATCCATCCCTGACGGCACAGTTGCCAGCCCGGCAGCAAGCAAACGGTTGGTCAGCTCCCGGCCGCGTTCGACCCATCCGAACTCCAGGTTGTTTGCTGCCGCAACTACCGGAGCCCGAGATGTCGTCAAGGTTTGTGGATCAGCGTGGCGGCTGCCATATCGGGCGGATGTCCGGCTCGCGTTCTTCGTTGTGCATGCCGTCGGTCCGCTCGGCCTCGATGAAGCTGTGCCGTAGATAGAACCGTTGCGCTGTGGTTTTGACTTGGAAAGTCCACAGTCGCAAGCCATTTGGTCGAGGATGGCGCGTTCTCAAGTCTGCACAACACCGCCGACCCTGGTAGCTATGGCGGCAAGATCGACGTGCTCTCCGGCGAAGCCGGATGGATCCCCGACGAGTTGGACGACGATCCCGAGGAGACCGTCACCGATTCCGAACAACACCTCGCGTCGCGTGCTTCTACCAGCACAGTCTTGCCCTGGTCGCGGAGCGCGGGGTTGGTGGACTCAAGGGACTTCAGCGCGGACTTGACGAGTTCTGCGCCATGCTTGCCTAGCGTGTGTCGTCTGCGGGACACGATCTAGGGTATTGAGCAAGTCAACGAGCTTGACCTCGAGCAGTGCGGCAATCAACACGACGCGGCCGACCGCTGAATAGAAGTCTTCAGGCATCGGGCCAAACATGTTGTCGGGCACGCCAAACCGATCAGGCACCTGCTGAGCCTAGGTATGAACGTTTGCGGTGTCGAGCAAGTTCGCGCCCAAACCGGTATCGGGGTAAACCGGTAACCGGTGTTCCAAAACTGGCCACAGACGGACAGCCCGGATCGATTCCGGTGCGCAGATTTGCGGTCGGTCCGGGCGGTCAATCGGACCGTGCGGATTGCGGCATACCGGACTTCGTCCTCACCCGGTTCCGCAAGGTCGCTTGCCTGTCGTGAGGTGTGATCGGGTTCGAAGTTTGTTTCGGCTCAACCGGTCTCGAACCCGGTGTTGGGAAAGGTCGATGTTGTCTCCGCCTACCAGCGTGCGGCAATCGAGAGCTCATCGAACGACCTCGCGAAATCACGGCGCGTCCTCAGCCGACCCCACCGACACCATCCGAACGGAGGTCGCCTGAAACAGGCCGAACCACAGGTTTCGGCAGTTCTCTCCATAGGTCTTGACATCCCTTCTGCGGCGACTGACTTGTCACTGCGGGCGTGGCGCTTCGCGGCGTACCGTGGGCCGGTGTCCAGCAAGAGAGGCGAAAAACGCAAGCGCCGCAGCCGGCGTTCTGCCGCCAAACCCCATCAAGGCGCACAGAGCCCGGGGGCTGTCATTGACGATCCACTGGGCAGCGTGGAATCAGCGGAACAAGCAGTCACTGCCACCGCGCTGCGGCTGCTCGAACTGGCTGCGCCCTACGACATTTTCGAGCTTGTGGCACTACTGCGCTTCCGATTCGAGCAGAGCGAGGCCACTGAAGAGCCAGCTGGCCTCGGGAGCGCGGCCGCAATGGAACTGGTTACGCTCATTTTGTTGGTCCATAACCAGCAGGATTCACCAGAGCAACCCGAGTTTGGCGTCCCTGTCGATTACGCCGAGGGCATCGAAGCCATCGTTGCCGCAGTGGATGAGTTGATCAGCGCCGGTGCCGTGCTGATGCTGGTCACCACCACTCGTGACACGTCCTCGGCGCGCCGGCTGAGTTTCGGCTCGGTGCTGCGCGAGGTGTTCGTCCGAAATTTGGCCTACCCCCACATGGTCGACGACTCTCTGACCGCATTGTTCGATGAACCGGTCGTAGAAAGCCATTGCCAGCGTGTGCTCGGTGTGACTGCGTCTCAGATCCGGGCTGTTCACGCCGCCATCGGCGATATCTACCGCCAGGTCTGGACAGACCGGGTCCATACCTGGACCGCCCTGGCCAATGAAGTAGCCGAAGCCGCCGATGTAGACCAGGCTCTCGACATCGACTCCCACCTGCACACACTGGCCGAAGACCGCAGCGCCTACCCACTTACCTCCGCCGTAACCGTCGCGGCGCAGTCTGGTCTCGCGATCGAGACGGTGCAAACGGTGCTTGATCTTTTCACCGTTTCCTTACCGACCGATCCGCCTGCACATGTGGCCCTGGAATTCTTCCGCGGCGGGTCTCCGCTGCGCATGCGACCGCTTCTGCGGGCAGAAGACGGCTCCTACGCTCTCGCTCACGACGCACTGTTCATCCATGCCATCCGTGAACGGGTAGAGGCCGAGCTCAAGTCTGATAACGCGGCGTGGAACGCCTACCAGAAACACCGCGGTGAATACCTCGAAGCATCCTGCCTCCAATTGCTCGCAGCGCATCTGCCCGGCTACACGGTACATAGCGGATTCGACTATCTCGTCCCCGAAAACGATGCCGAGCAGAACCCTCAGGACTTCACCAAGAAGGTCGAAGGCGACGGATTGCTCATTCTCGACGACGTGGCTTGCGTCGTCGAAGCCAAGGCTGTGGCAATGCGCGCACCCTCCCGCACCGGTAGGTCCGGCCCGCTCTGGCACGATCTACGGCGCATGGTCACCGACGCCGCCGAGCAGGGCCATCGGATGCGCGAGCGCATCCTCACGGACGGTGGCCTGCGCTTGGTTGACGGAACCTGGCTCGATCTGAGCTACATCCGTGAGGTTCACACGGTGGCAGTGACTCTGGACGACTTGTCGGGGATCGCGACAATTACACACGAACTCATCGACGCCGGTCTACTGACCGACGAGAACCTGCCATGGGTGGTTTCCGTTTATGACTTGCGGGTCATCAGTGAGCTGATCGAGCGTCCCTCCGAGTTGTTGCTGTACGTTCGACGCCGTACCGAGGTCGAACTGACCAAACGGCTTCGAGCCGCCGACGAGCTCGACTATTTCGTGCACTTCCTCGACGCACAGCTGTACGCCGAACCCGACCCTGGCCGAACCCGCAGGGAACTACCCACTTTGGGAGTCCCTTCCCGAGAGCAACAGCGACGGTACCGACAGCAGCGCAAGACGGTCGAATTCCTTGAGGGTCGTACCGGGCAGGTCGACGCCTGGTATCAGGCTGGCCAGCACTCCGCTTCTGGAAGCACGAGCGAAAAACCTCACCTTCGCGCCGACCCCGCCGCGCTTACCCTCGTCGACGAACTCGGTTCCCGCCGCGAACCGGGCTGGCTTGCGATATCCACCACGATCCTTAGCGGCGACACCGCCACCCAGCATCGATTCGGCACGATCGCCACCAAACTCGCGGAGGAGACCGTCCGTGACGGTAAGTCGCACCGGATCGCTATCCCTGGCGGGTCCACACTCGCCGACAGCTTCCTGCTGGTCTGGATGAATCTGGTTGCCCCCACGTCGTTGGAAGCCGCGCGCGGCGAGCTGCTCCGATACCTGCAAGCGAAGAAACACCAGCTCCAAGTCGCCCGCGGCTTCGGTATGCTCTACGACGCCGCGACAGGCCAGATCCTGACTACCGTGTACGACAACCGCATCCCTGGTCCGGACCCTGGCCTGGACGCCGAAATAGCCGAACTTGGGCTCTGGGACGTCCGCGCCACGATGCGCCGCCCGACTCGTTCCTTGTCCCGGAGTAGCCTGCGTCTCTAACCCGACGTGGCAATCGTTTCTCGCGTCGGCGAGGTGCAATGACACCTCGATCAGTGAGCATCCCGTAATCGGCAAAGTAGTGCGCGGTTGAGATGTCATGTGCCCGAGGCCATGTAAGCGCAGAGGATGTAGTTCGGGTGCCGGTCGAGGTTCGTTCGGGCTCGGTCGTAGCGCATGGTCGTGCGCGGGTCGGCATGGCGTGCGGCGATCTGAACATCACGCAAGCCGACTCCCGCGTCGAGCATGGTGGTCACGAATGTGTGCCGCAGCATGTGCGGATGCATCCGCGGTAAACGCATCCCGGTGGCGTGTGCCAACATCCGTAGGCGGCGGGTTGCGCAATGACGGTCCATGCGTCGGCCGCGCGTGTTCAGCAGAATGGGGCCGCCCACCCGGTCACCGCACGATCGGTCGATCGCCCGACCCACTGCCGGCGGCAGCGGCACCAGAACGACCTTGGCGCCCTTGCCGACAACTCGCAGGACTCGATGCCCGTGTTCTTCCCCGAGATCGTCGATATCGGATCCGCAGGCTTCGAAGATCCGCAACCCCAGCAACCCCAGCATCGTCACCAACGCGAAATCGCTGGCGTGGGCCGAATCCCGAGCCACCGCGAGCAGCCCCTCTAACTGCAGATGCGAAAGCCTCAGCGTCGGAGACTCATTCGATACCCGCGGCCGGCGCACATACTCCGCGGGCGAGTGCTCCAGGACGCCGTCGATGACACACGTGCGGTAGAACCCACTGAGCACGGCAGTGCGGCGAGCGACGGTGGAGGGTCTGAACCGGCGCGTCTCCTGCATCCACCGCACATACCGTTCCACCTCCGGCCGCATCATGGCCAGTGGCGTGAGCTGGTGCTCGGTACACCATCGGAAATACAGACGCAGGTCCGAGGTGCAGTGGATGCGGGAGTTCCCGGTGTAGCGGGCGAGGTATGGCGCGCAGGCCAGCCGCAGCACGAGATCGTCACCGGCGAAGGCGACGTCGATATCGGTCGAGGTACCCATACCTCCACGATGACCTCGTACGGCGGCCGATTCACCACCCTGATCGCGGCATAGGATGTATCCCGGTTCGCGGCAGTCAGATACGACGAGTTCGGCGGATCGGATCGAAGTCGGTGAAATTCACGCCACCCCAGATGATTCCAGCGATGGCTGACCAATCGTGCTCATGTCTCGATTCCTTGGTTTCGAGACGAAGACCAGCGGCCGGCCACCACCCGGAGCACGGTGGTCAGAGCGAGCAGGACCGCGGGTAGCAGCCGGATCCGGCCCGCGCGGCGCCCGATCACCGCGCCGACAGACGGCATGGTCACCACCACCGTAGCCACACAGCCAGCACATTCACGACACTGCCGCGATCAACCCAGATCACATCCTGGCTGAGTAGATGCGCAGACATGTCGGCGACGTTCGGCTTATCGAACAAGCTCAGATGAGTTGTCTCCACACCAGATTCGGAGAACGCGGCGTAGAAAGCGTCGATGCTAGCTTGCCGGTCGCCAGTTCCGGTAGTGATGAAGCACAGTCGAGGACAGGGCGATCGTCCGGCGAGTTCGCACTGATTCCGGCTAAAAGTGTGGAGTTTCTAGCGGGCGCTTCCAGCCACTCCCCTACGGGCCGCGGCGGGACAGCGCCAGGGAGAGTTCGTGGGCGTGGCGGAGCAACAGCGTACCCAGCACATCGTGACGCTCGGCCCGGAATCGGCTCTCGACCCCGGTCAGGCTCAAGGCCCACCGCGGCTCGTCGCAGCGGTCGAACACCGCCGCCGCCATCCCCCAGCTTCCCTCGACAAGCAGGCCCGGATTCACGCACCAGCCGGTTTCTCGGGTCGCGTCCATACGCGGCACGAGCTCGTCACGGGTATGACTCGCACCCCATTGCGCACTCAGGTCAGTGCGGCCGAGATAGTCCTCGATGTCGCGGTCGGGTAGGTGGGCGAGGATCGCCAGGCCCGCTGAGGCGACACCGAGTGGGAAGCGGATGCCGACGTGCAGCACGTGCGAGCGCAGCGGAAAGCTGCCTTCCTCGCCCGCCAGGCACACCGTCTCGTCGCCACGCCGGGCGGACAGGAACGCACTCTCCCCGGTCTCGCGGGCGAGCTCGCGCAGTACAGGGCGAGCTACATCGGTGATGTCGTAGCGCTCGGCCGCGAGCGAACCCATGAGGAACAGTTCCGGTCCGAGAAACCACAGACCAGAGCCCGCGTCGCGGTCGAGAAAACCCTCCTCGGCCAACGAAGAGAGCAACCGATGCGCGGTAGGCCTGGCGAGATCGGTCCGACGTGCCAGATCACTGGTCGACACTCCCACATCACCGCCGGCGGCGACCGCACGCAGCAGCGACGCCGCACGCCCGAGCACAGATGGATTCAACTCTCCACTCACGCCCGCATCCTACGTCCACTCAATGGACGACATAGCCCCAACCTGTCCACGTGCCGAGCAATTTCACTTCTCATTCATATCTATCTTGTCTATCTTGCCAGTATGAGCCGCTGGAGTGTTCTGTGAGCACGACGGAAGCAGGCGTCCAATGAATGAACGGTCACACGAAAGGTAAGTCACGGATGAACTCGAAAGTGGTGGATACGGCAGTCGCCGCCGTAGCCGATATCGGCTCGGGGGCGACGTTGGCAGTCGGCGGGTTCGGGTTGTGCGGTGTCCCGGATGCGCTGATCGCGGCGATCACCGAGGGCGGGGCCACCGACTTCGAAGTGTTCTCCAACAACTGCGGCGTCGACGACTACGGGTTGGGGATCTTGTTGTCGGCCGGGCGGATCACACGGGTGACCGCCTCGTATGTGGGTGAGAACAAGGAGTTCGCGCGCCAGTACCTCGGCGGTGAACTCGAGGTGGAACTGATCCCGCAGGGAACCCTCGCCGAGCGACTTCGCGCCGGCGGCGCGGGCATACCCGCCTTCTACACCCCAGCTGGCGTCGGGACCCCGATCAGCGACGGCGGCCTCCCCTGGCGTTACACACCGGACGGGTCGGTGGCGCTGGCCTCACCACCGAAGGAAGTCCGGGAGTTCGGACACCGCCGCTACGTCCTCGAAGAAAGCATCGTCGCCGATTTCGCCCTCGTTCACGCCGCCGTCGGCGACACCGAGGGAAACCTGGTCTTCGAGAAGTCGGCCCTGAACTTCAACCCACTGGTCGCGATGGCCGGGCGGATCACCATCGCCCAGGTCGAACGGCTCGTCCCGGCCGGTGAACTCGACCCAGCACACGTTCATCTGCCAGGGGTGTTCGTCCAGCGCATCGTGCACACCGGCGCCCAGGACAAACGCATCGAGAAGCGGACCGTTCGACAGGAGGCCAGCCGATGAGCTGGACCCGCACAGAAATGGCCGCCCGCGCGGCACAGGAACTCTCGCCCGGGGAGTACGTCAACCTCGGCATCGGCCTGCCCACCCTGATCCCGAACCACCTACCCGATGACGTAGCGGTGGTCCTGCACAGCGAGAACGGCATCCTCGGCACCGGCCCCTACCCGCAGGACGACGAGGTCGACCCCGACCTGATCAACGCGGGCAAAGAGACGGTGACGGTCGAACCCGGTGCCTCGTTCTTCGACTCGGCGCTCTCGTTCGGCATGATCAGGGGCGGACACATCGACACCGCGGTACTGGGCGGGATGCAGGTCTCGCGTCACGGTGATCTGGCGAACTGGATGGTGCCCGGCGCGATGGTCAAAGGCATGGGCGGCGCGATGGACCTCGTCCACGGAGCCCGCCGGGTGATCGTGCTGATGGAGCACACCACCCGCGACGGCTCACCCAAGATCGTCGATACGTGCACCCTGCCGCTCACCGGCCAGGCCGTTGTGCAGCGGGTCATCACCGACCTCGCTGTCCTCGATATCGCCGACGACCAGGTGATCCTGCGCGAGACCGCGCCCGGTGTGAGCGTCGAGCAGGTGCGCCGCGCCACCGGAACACCACTGACCATCGGTACAGTCCTCGGCTGAGGACTGTACCTACGCCACCAGGAGGTAGCAGTCTCGTTTCCCGATAGCCCCCAGCACGAATCCGTTTCGTGGGAGGCGGGCATGTCGGTCCGCCGGGAGGTGATGGGCGATTCGTTCGTCGACCTGGCGCTGGCACGTACCGAAGGAACCGAGTCGGCCGAACTGCAGCGGTTCGTCACCGAACACGTCTGGGGTGCGGTATGGACTCGCCCCGGCCTGGACCGACGCAGCCGCAGTCTGCTCAATCTCGGGATGCTGACTGCGCTGCGAGCGCACGAGGAGCTCGCCGGCCATGTGCGTGGCGCACTCGCCAATGGCCTCACGCGCGAAGAGATCGTCGAGGCGATCATCCACACCGCCGGATATTGCGGTGCCCCCGCCGCACTTTCCGCCATGCGTATCGTGCAGCAGACTTTCGACACGGTCACCGAGTAGGCGAATGATGATCGCATCGCGCTTCAGTCAGGTCTGGTGCGCGTCGAACGACCACGATGAGCGACACCACCGATTCCCGTGGTTACTTCGAGGGAACTCGATCCAGAAGCTGCTACCGCGACCCGACCGGGCGTCGACGCCAAAGAGCCGTTGTGCGCGTGCATGATCGCCCAGACCATTGCCGCCCCGACTGCGCGCACGGCCACTGTCGGCTCGATAGAACCTGTCGAACAGGTGCGGAAGATGCTCGGGCGCGCGATGCCCGGCCCGGTGTCATCGACCGAGATCCGAACCGAATCGCCGATTCCGATAACGCGGATGGTTATCGTGGCATCGCTGGGAGTGTGCCGCAGCGCGTTCGTAGCCAACGACAGCACCGCTTGGACCACCCGATCCGAAACCGCTGCGGCGCAAATGGATGATGGCATTTCGACACGAATGCAACGCTCGGGCCGGATGACATGCAGATCGTCGACGACGGCAGCGACCAGGGGCACGACGTCGACCAGCTCACGATCTGCAATGCCGTGCTCGTCCAGATCGTTCAGGTCCAGCAATGCCTCCACGATGCCCGCCATTCGACGGGCCTCGTCGTTGATTCGGCGCATCGCGTCTTGAACCCCGTCCGTATCGACGGGCCCGTCGGACCAGTACAGGGCCGAGTATCCACGCAGGGTTGTCAGTGGCGTGCGTAGTTCGTGGGATGCGTCGGCGACGAATCGCCGCATCCGGTCCTCGGCGGGGCGAATTGGGCATGAACGGGGTGGTGAGAGGCCGCAAGCTGCGGACCACGATTCCGGCCAAGGACGGCGTGCGGGCCGGTGACATGCTCAATCGCGACTTCACCGCCGCCGCACCGAATCTGGTGTGGGTCGCCGATTTCACCTATGTGTCGACCTGGGCCGGATGGGCGTATGTGGCGTTCGTGTTCGATGCCTACTCCCGGGCGATCGTCGGTTGGACTACGGCCGCCACGAAAACGACCTCGCTGGCGTCCAAGGCACTCAACATGGCCGTGTGGCGGCGCGACCACTACGGGCACCCGATCGAGCCCGGACTGATCCACCACAGCGACGCCGGGTCGCAAGGCGGATTCAACTGGTCGTCGCAACATTTCTCTGCTGGAGCGATTGTAGGTGATGCTCCACCGCTTCGACCGGAGTGCGCCATCCGAGTGCCTTCCGCGGTCGTGTATTGAGGGTGTACGCGACTGCAGCGAGATCCTTTACGGTCCAACGTGATAGGTCTGTTCCTTTCGGGAAGTACTGTCGAAGAAGCCCATTGATGCTTCTATGTCAAGCCGCCGTGGTGTGCCGGGTGATGTGGTGTGGCCATGTGGCTTGGTTGATGAGCATGGCGCGGTGAATGACGTCGACGAGGTGGCGTTGCAGAATTCGCCGGGCGCCTTTGGGGCCTTTGGTTGGTTCGTGGCGTTGTAGCAGTTCACCGGCGGCGGGATTGAATCGTTTCTGGACGATGGCGGCGGTGTAGAGAACGCTGTTGAGCCTGCGATTTCCGCCTCGATGGAGGCGGCGTCGTTGTTTGTCGGCGGAGAAGACCGGGATCGGTGCAGCGCCGGTGTAGCGGGCGAGCTTGGCCGAGGTGGGGAACCGGGTGATGTCGCCGATCTCGGCGATCAGAACAGCCGCCGAGTTATGGCTGATGCCAGTGATTTTCATCAGTGTGGGTGCCAGTGGGGTGACGAGCTGTTTGATGGTGGAATCGAGGTCATGGACACGGCGGTTGAGTCCGGTGAGCTCGGCGAGCATGTCGTCGAGTACCAGACGGACGTGAGTGTCCAGTCGCGCCGCCTGCACGATGGCCGTGGACGAGGAGACGGTCCTGGTCCGACTCAGGTCGCCGGGGGTGTGATTGCACCACAGGTGCAGTTGCGCTTTGAGCTGATTGATCAGCATGGTTCGGCGCTTGATGACATCGCCTCGATGATCGACCAGCATCCGCAGTTGGCGTACCTGGTCGTCGATACGATGACGGGCCAGGTCCGGGTTGGCGATCGCGGCATGGGCGACGGCGACGGCGTCGATGGTGTCGGATTTGGAGCCGGTGGCGGCGTGCAAGCTTCCGGTGCCCGGCTGTGAGCCGAGCCGGCACCCACACGACGTCGTAGCCGGCCATCAGCAGCCCATCGGCCAAACGGCGAGCATGACCGCGGGCGTCTTCGATAGCCCACCGTAGTACCTGCCTCGCTTTGGGTGATCGAGCGGATCCACTTGAGCACCACCGTCATCAGCGTCGCATCGTTCTTCATTGTCAGCGGTTTGCCGACCTGCCGCCCTGCGGCGTCGACCGCCACTGCGATGTGAACATGCTTGTGCGGGTCGATGCCTACTGTCACCATCGAGGTTGTCCTCTCTTCCCTTTGCGACGACGGGACGCGCGAGGGCCTCGGTCGAGGGACAGACCTATTGCGAGTTGACGGCTCAGCAGGCTTCTATCAAGTCACTCTCGGCCAGGGCTCCCGCCCTGGTGGGCGTCGTGGACACATCAACGGAAAGCCATTACGTGGCACGTATTCTCAGAGTCACCCGACACCCCGCCGAGCAGCTCCCGTCGAAACTGCCCGGCAGCAGCCACTATTCACCAATACGTGTTCTCGTTGGTTCCGCGCTGCCAAGGGCTGTGCGGGTCGGCGAAGAAGACCGGGACACCGGTGCTCGATGTCAACGCCGCGTGTGCCGACATCTCCTTTCCCCGGTCCCAGGTCAGGGACTTCAGCATCTGGGCCGGGAGTTTTTTCAACGCCACCGACAGAGCGTTGTTCATCGATTCCGCCCCGTACCCGCTGAGAGCAGGGCCGTTCTTGACCGGCGCCGACTTCCTCCATCCGTGCTCGCGCGGCAGGTGGACAAGCACGGTGAACCGGGTGGACCGATCGACAAGGGTGCCGATCGCGGAGCGGTCGGTGCCGATGATGAGGTCACCTTCCCAGTGGCCCGGATTCGCGCGATCCTCGGCCAGGATCGCCCCGTAGGAACCGGTGCCCTCGGCCGCGATCAGGACACCGTCCACGTCACCGTCGGTGCGGCGGGCCAGCCATCCGATCGCGCGTTCGAGCCCGGTGCTGTTGGTCGGGAACGTTGATTCATCGGTGACTCGCCCCGAGGGGCATTCGATGATCGCGTAACTGTGTGTGGCGGCGTGGGTGTCGACACCGACGACGAATCGGTAGTGATCTGCCACGATGGACAATGCGATGTCTCCTGTCGATAAGCGGACGTCGTGACCGGCGTCGGCCCGGGTGCAGATCACTACGAGGCAAATCTGTAAGGAGCCACAACCGATTTCGGTCGGGCAGGCTTCTGATCAAGCCATCGTGGTGGGCCGGGTCCATGCCGGCCTCCAGACCGAACGGACAACTCCCGGGAATGACACCCCAAAAGAGGGTCAGACGGTTCACGAGTCACGCCCGGCCCGAAGGACCAGCACCACCCTGCCAGCCAACCCCAGGCCGGCCACCACAAACACTCACAGACGGTTCAAACGCCACATCGTCGTCGACACCCTCGGGCTACTGCTCATCGTGCACGTCACCGCTGCGGGCGTCCAAGACCGCGACGGCGCCCGCCCCGGCCCTGCAGCAGCTGCGGGAACTCTTCACCACCCTGGCCTTGGTCTGGGCCGATGGCGCCTACTCCGGCAAACTCGTCGACTGGGCCCGCCAGCAACTCGCCCTCACCCTCGAGATCGTCAAACGCAGCGACGACACCACGGGATTCGTTGTCCTACCACGACGTTGGGTCGTCGAACGCACCCTGGCCTGGATCACCAGACGCCGACGATGCGTCCGCGACTACGAACGTCTCCCCGAACACCACGAAGCCATGGTCACCTGGTCCATGATCATCCTCATGTCCCGGCGACTGGCTCGCACCCGAAAATGAGCAGTTTGTTCACAGGCACTGAGTCGCATCAGCGGCTGCACCGCAAGCTGATCCGACTCCCGTGTCGGAGAGCCCCGTCGCGAGATGGTCTGCCGAATCGTGTCCACCGAGCCCGTCCAGAGTCTCAACGTGGTCGCTGAATTGAGAAGCCAGTACACGAATTCGATCCAGATCGACATTCATACTGCCTGTCATGACTGTCCTCCCCCTCCCTCTGATCAAGATAATGGACCTGCCGCACTTTACCTCAACTCCCGCTCACTGAGAGATGTTGCAGGAGGACAGTTTTGGCGGAGGTTCGACTGCCGGTGAGGTGCAGCAGCACGAGCAGATCCAGCGAGCTGCACCCGGATCCATCGGGCATCAACAAGGTATGCAAGTTATGCGAGCCAGTTAGCCCAGGGGCGGACTACTATGCGTACCTGGCCCAGCAACCGTCTGGAGACAGATAAACCGTTGTGTACCAAAGCCGGGGGATTCAGTTGCCGGTGGGAGATCCGTTCATCACCAGTGGAATCAATACAATCAAGCTCACCAGATTGTCCCCAACACGGCGTAGGTGCCAGGTGGTCAAAGCCGAGCTGGCGCGCTCAGCCGGTTCTGAGCTGGGAGCTATGAGCCGACCGTAATGACTAGAAACGTGGACATTATGACTCTTTTGGACCCTTCTACCTGGGAAGGCCGGATATTCTCGGGCGAGTGGTTCGTCGGCTCAGGCGAGCACTACCAGGCAACCGAGCCGGCCACAGGGAAGTCGCTCGGTCTGGTCGGCTCAGCCACAGCAGATGACGTGAAGGCAGCCGTCGAACAAGCGACGCAGGCGCAACAGGATTGGGCGGCGCTTCCGTACATCGAGCGCGCTTGCGTGCTGCGGCGGGCCGGAGAGCTGTTCGAGAAGCACCACAAGGAGATCGAAGACTGGATCATTCGAGAGTCTGGGGCGATCCGGGCCTTCGCCACACACCAAACCCGCAGCGATGGCACCGGGGAATGCTACGAAGCGGCGGCACTCTCTGCCGCGCCCTATGGACAGCTACTCCGCTCCCAGCAGCACCGACTGTCCTTCTCACGACGACTACCGGTGGGAGTCGTCGGCGTCATTTCGCCGTTCAACGCACCGGTTACGCTCGCTATCCGTGCTGTCGCCCCTGCACTGGCGTTGGGCAACGCGGTAGTGCTCAAACCTGACCTCCGCACGGCGATTTGTGGTGGCGTTCTGTTGGCCCGCATCTTCCAGGAAGCTGGGCTTCCGCCGGGCCTGCTGCACATGCTGCCAGGCGGTCCAAAGGTGGGCGCTGCTATCGTGGACCACCCGCAGGTACCGGTTATCGCGTTTACTGGCTCGTCAGCGACAGGACGCGCGATCGCCACTTCCGCGGCGCAGAGCTTCAAGCGAGTTCATCTGGAGCTTGGTGGCAACTCCGCGTTGATCGTTTTGGACGATGCGGATCTGGAGAAAGCTGTATCAGCCGGAGCCTTCGGGTCTTTCCATCACGCGGGCCAGATCTGTATGGCTAGTAGCCGACACCTCGTGCACAGTTCGATCGTCCACGACTATGTCGCTCGGCTGGCGGAACATGCCCGAGCGCTGCCCGTCGGAGACCCCGCCCGCGAGAACGTAGCCATCGGCCCGGTTATCGACGCAGGGCAGCGCGATCGCATCCACCAGATGGTCACGGACAGCCTCGACGCGGGTGCTCACCTGGCTGCAGGCGGCACCTACGACGGACTGTTCTACCGTCCCACGGTGCTGGCGGATGTGCCACTCACCGCGCGCGCCTATGGAGAGGAGATCTTCGGCCCGGTCGCCCCGGTGGTGTCTTTCGACGACCTCGACCAGGCCGCATCTTTGGCTTCCGACACCGGGTACGGGCTATCGTTGGGGATCCTGTCCCGCGATGTAGCCAGGGCCATGACCTTGGCCGAGCGCATTCCCAGCGGACTTGTCCACATCAACGACCAGACCGTAAATGACGAGCCCACGATCCCGTTCGGTGGTGTCGGTGCTTCCGGCAACGGTTCCCGCCTTGGCGGCCAGTCAGCCAACCTCGAAGCCTTCACCGAGTCGCAGTGGGTCACCGTTCGAGGCGAGATGCCGCAGTACCGCTTCTGAATCGACCGACTTCACATTCGACGGAGCAACGTGGTCGGTGATGAACGAGGCAAACTCGGAGGCCAGGAACTGGACGGCTGCGAAATACATCGGACGGCGCCCCAATCGACCCAGCGGCGTGCGGCGACAGATTTGGTCGCGCTGATTCGCCAAGTCCATGATTCAGCTAGGCAGTGAGGTATCGCCGCGCAACGGAATTCACGATGATGCCACGCGGACCAAGCTCTCTTGCCAGAATCTACTCGACCTCGACTTGCAGAAGTAGTGGCTGTTGACGTCCACGGAGGGTCGGTGCGACCTCGTTCAGCACGCGGACCAGCTCGTCGTGGGTTCGAACGGACAGCGACACGCAGCCGAGTCCCTCAGCGACACAAGCGACATCGACCGCCTCGAATGCCGGCCAGCAGCCGACGCCGCCACGAGTGCGCGCCAGTTCGTCCATCACTGCATAACGGCCGTTGGCCATCACGATCAGCAGCACCCCGATGTCGTAGTGGGCTGCAGTCCACAGTGCCTGGATCGTATACATCGCTGAGCCATCTCCCAGTACAGCCACAACCGGCCGATCGTGCAACGCGAACCGCAGTCCGATCGCACCGGTCAAACCGAATCCAAGTCCGCCGCCGCCGTTAGCGACAAACCCTAGAGGCGTGCGGGCAGGCAGGTGCGCGAGCAGCTCCGGCCGGCTTGATGGGGACTCCTCCACCAGCACCACATCATCCGGCAGACGTGAGGCCAGCTCGGCGAACACCTGGCCTACGCGCAACGCGTCGACGGGACTGCTTGCGTCGGACATAACAGTAGGAACGCGGGGCGGAACGGACCTCGCGGCGCGGGTAAGCAGGCTTCGGGATAGTGCGCCGCAGGCTTGCGCGATCGGAGCCACCACGGCTAACTGACATGGGCTGCGATGCGCCTCAGCCGGGTCATCCGTAAGCACGGCGACCACCGTGCCCGGCTCCAGCAACGCTGCTTGCTCATCGAACAGGTAAGTGCGCAGTGCGCTTGTGCCTACCGCAAGCACCAGATCATGTCCAGCCAACGCCTCCCGCATCGAACGCCGCTTCCACGGCAGATGCCCGGCGAACAGCCTGTGGTCGTGTGGGAAGCCAGCGCGGCTGAACAACGGCTCTTGCCACACCGGGCATTCCACCCGCTCAACTAACTCGATCAGCGCCTCCCATGTCTCCGGGTCAGCGGTGCCCGCTCCTACTACGATCGCGGGAGCCGATGATGAAGCAATCAACTCCAGCAGCGGGGCCATCTCTTTGGCACCAATCGCCGTTGGGCGAACCACGACCTCGGGTGCGCCGGCGGCCAGGCCATCGGCATGCTCGTCCCAATCTCCCATCGGAGCCACGACCAATGCGGGACCCTGCCCGCTTCGGGCCTCGTGGTAGGCGCGCGCGATGGCACCCGGCAGATCTTGGGCTCGCGCCGGGAAATTCGCCCAGACAAGATAGTCCTCGGCCATTCGCTCCAACCCGCGCCCGGTGAGGAACGGCTCGAACGCAAGCTGGCGACGATCCTGCTGACCGACCACTATCACCAGTGGCACTCGACAGTCCCTGGCATTGGCGATTGCGTTGATCGCATTACCCAGACCGGCCGCGGTATGCAGATTAACCAGCGCCGGCTCTCCCCTGCCCATAGCGTAGCCGGTTGCGATCCCCACCACCGATCCCTCATGCAGGGCAAGTATGTAGCGAAAACTCTCTGGCAAGTCGGTTAACAACGGTATCTCGGTCGACCCCGGGTTGCCGAAGATCGTCGTGATGCCAAGCCGCCGCAACACCGCGAAAGTCGCATCCCGGACCGTCGTATGCCGTGCGTATGGCTTTCCCGCCGAGAAAGAAAGAACATCGGGCCTAGTCGTCATGGATTGCTTCCTGTGAGTAAGCCTGCGACGGTGGGAGTTCCGACGAACCAGCTCGCGTATTCGGCCAAGAATTGCGGCGCTTCGTCTCGACCGAAGCGCCTCGCGTCGGGCGCGGCGACTCTGCGGAGGACCATGACATCGCGCCGCGGTCCCAGCAAGCAGACGTCACCGGAGCTGCCCAAGCGCGGTGCGTTGGTGAACAGACTCGCTGCCCCTCGCAAGGTCGCCAGGTCGGGCTCGCTGGCGACCACGTGGATGCAGGATGGTCGCCGAATATCAGAGCCAAGAGTTCGCGCACAGCCCCGTCCAGCCCTATAAGCGCCAGACGGCTCGGGATAATTATCATCAAAACCGCTGTTCAGGGACAAGGAACACGCGAACCGGTTCCGAATCAGCTCCGCTGTGTTCTTCATGCTGGTTTCGTGTCCGCGCATCGTGGTTGCTGTCAACTAGGCCTGCCGCCCAGCATGACGATGGTCTCGGTCAGGGCTCCGATCGAGCTTGCGCTTTCGATCGCTTGGTCCAGCTCAGCCAGTTCGACGTGGAACTCCTCCTCAGCCCGTGCGAGCAGCTGGACAATGGCGATCGAGTCGAATCCGGCGAATTGCTTGAGGGGGGTGTTGTCGTCGATCTCGGATAGGTCGCATCCGGGGGTCAGTTCCACGACCCATGCGGTCAATTGACGCGCTATCGCGGTTGCGTCGTTCGTTTGTGTCTCGTTGCTCACGAGATTGCTCCGTTCTTCTGGGCAGCGGCGGTCGTCTCGATTTCGGCTTCTCGGTGTATCCGGCCAGCACGAGTTTGAATACATCGACGGCGGCGGCGTTCCCGTGGTTCCGACAGCACGACCGGATCGAACTCCTAGGATCTGCGCGAAGCAGTTCTCCGGGGCCGACAGGCTACGGGCGAACGCTATAGCGGCCGACCCAAGACCATGGCACCCCAAGTCAGCCAGACTGTGCGTCGCTGTAATTCGGTCAGACTCCTTGCCATCGGGGCGGGCGCTTCTCGGCGAATGCCGCCGGACCTTCTTTGGCGTCTCGGCTGCGGCGGCGGCGTTCCTCCCAGACGTATTCATGGGCGAACGCCTCTTCCAGCGAAAGGTGTGCAGAGGCGAACGCGGCCTCCTTGATCGCGCGGACCGCCAGTGGAGCGCAGCTCAAGATGTCCCGCACCCAGCCGTCGACACAGACGTCCAGTTGATCGGCGGGCACAACTTCGTTGACCAGGCCAGCACCCCACGCTTGCGCCGCAGTCACCTGTCGCCCGGTGAGTAGATAGCCGAGTGCCTGCCGCATTGGTATCTGCCGTGTCAACCGGAATACGCCACCGGCCCCGGGCACCAGTCCGAGGCGCGCTTCGGGCAACCCGAACACCGCGTTGTCGGCGGCGATGACTATGTCACAGGCGAGGACGAGTTCGAAGCCCCCGCCGAGTGCGTAGCCGTTCACCCGAGCCAGCAGCGGTTTGGCCAGCGTGAACCGTTCGGTCAGTCGAGGCCACCCCGGCCTGCCTCGGCTGCCGAATGTGCTTGGCTCCTCTTCCGATCTATTGCGGCGGTCGAGTTCCTTGAGGTCCTGACCAACTGAGAAGGCGCGCTCGCCTGCTCCGGTGAGCACACCAAGCCATAGGTTGTCGTCGGCCTCGAAGTCGTCCCAGATCTCGGCTAGTTCCTTGTGCATCGCGAGATCCATCGCATTGAGCGCATTCGGTCGATTAAGCGTCATGTACGCGACGTGATCCCGTTTTTCATACCGGACGCGCGGTTCTATTTTCACGCGTCGATACCGCCAACCTTGTCGAGGACGTCCGAGCTATAGATGCGCAGTGCCTGGGCCAGTGCGAACTCGCCCAGGTAGCTGAGGAAATGCAAGGCCGGTTCGTCGGCGAGGTTGAGCATCCTGCGGTTGGCGAGCACTGCTGGCTCAGACAAACGCTCGGCCGCTGCGAGCACGGCGGCGTCCATTGCCTCGGGTTCCACGACGTCATCACAGAGCAGTTTCGCTTCGGGGTCGCGCGCATGGATCCGCCTTCCGGACAGAATGACCTGGCGCGAGAGCCGAGCCCCTAGCAGCCTGCCGAGGCGTAAACCGCCCAGGCCGGGGATGATCCCCTCCTTCGCCGCAGGCAGGCTGAAGTAGGCGTCGGAGGCGGCGATGACATAATCCGTAGCGAGCGCCAGCTGCATTCCGCCGCCGATAGCAAATCTGTCTATGGCCGCCAGCCAGGGCTTTTGCACCGTTCGATCCGGCCAATTCGCTGTGCTATCGAACAGGACGCCGCGGAAGATCTTGTTGATGTAGCCGATTTCGCGGCCGAGCAGGAAATCCACGAACGAGATGCGCCCCGCGTTCAAATCGCGAAGGTTGATACCGGCGCTGAAGACACGTCTGCCGTGGTACTTCGGGTGCATCATCACATCGCCGCGCAGCACACAGACCCGGACCTGGTCGTCCAGGAGCGCGAGGTCGACAGCGGCCTCCATGTCCGCAACGGACGGCGTGTCCTCGGCGTTGAGACAATGGAGATTGCGTATCGTCAGATGCGCGACGGCACCCGCGCGTTCCAGCTGGACCGCGCCCAGGTCCACCTTTCCGATGCGCCGGAACTCTGGCACTAGCGCTAGTGCGCGGTCGGTCGGGCGCATCATGGCATCCATCAGGTGCGGCCCCGCCAAAGGTGAAGTAAGGACCGAGCGGAAGAAGATCGCCTGATCGATCTCCCGGCCCTCCTTGTCGCGTTGAGCCTTGGTCTGCTCGTCGCGCATCTGTTCTTCGTCGGGGACGAGGCCGGGGAACTCCTCGGCGGCCTTGGCCACCAGCTCGGACAATCGGAGCGAGATGCGGTTTCCCTCGGTCAGGTGCTGATAAACCTTTGCGGCGTGCAGCGCGAGGAAGCCCGATCGAGCCAGTCGGGCAGACCGGTGCACGGCTTCGGCCGTGTATTGTTCCTCCGGCGTTCGAAGGGCCTTACGCGGCAGCTGTCCGAGCAGCGCATCGGCATCCCTGGTGAGCGTGCCGACGGCAGCAGTGTCGGCGTCGAATTCCCCTGTGAACATGAAAGGGGCCATGATATGCCGCTCGATGTCGGATCGACCGATCTTCCCAATGGTCATTGGTGAGTTCCTTTGTTCCGGTACCGGTCGCCTACCTACGACGGGCGGGTTCGCCAGCTGATGGGGGAAAAAGCACACCCAAGTTGTCAGATCCACGTGTCAATGCCCTGGAGCAAGCCGCCAGATGGGATCCGAGGGCGTCCTCGAAACTGACGGACGTTGCATCGAGCAACAGCCGCCGCCGGATGGCCAGCTCGGAACCGGCCCGTGTACGCAGGATCGGTATCCGCGCCTCGAGGATGCTGACCGGATCGCCCGTCTCGTCGATCAAACCAATACGCTCCGCGACCGCAGAAGTCATTTCCTCGGCGAACAGCAGGAGCCTGCGAGCAGCCGCCACTCCGAACTGATTGGCCAACCGGTAGAGCCCCATGCCTGGCCAGACGTCGCCGGCGAGCGAAGGAGGGTACAGCCGGGCATCGGCAGTGGCGACCCGATAATCAACGGCGAGCACGACATCGAACGCCGGGCCCCCACAGTTCGCCTCGACCAAGGCCACAGTCACCGCATCGAGCCGCTCAAGGCGGCGCAATGCGAGCTCCCACTTGTTCACCAGGTGGATCTCAACCGGGGCAGGCCACTGACCGGCGGTCGCTGTGTCAGCTCCCGTGAGGCGAATCAGGCACACGAGCGGTGCGCCCGTCCCCTCAGCCGACGAGCAGAACGCGTTCAGCCGATCCACGAGCGCGATAGACAGTGGGGCCGTGCAATCGATTGTGAGGCACCGATCGACGACGTGATTCAAAGGGGAGGCCGATTCTTCTACGGGCATGGTCCTGCCAAACTCCATCTGCGATATCCAGTGCTACCAACGCGCGAGTGCGGCTTCGATCGTGGAGCCGGGACCCATAGTCATGAGGACGCTGTAATCGCCCGGACGTGCCGTGCCCTCTTCAAGCAGCCGTATGTACGAGAACAGGAACGAGCCGCTGGAGAGGTTCCCGAAGTCCCGTAGGACGCCGGTCGTGTGTCGCACGTCATGACCGGTGAGACCCAAGTTGATGCTGACGGCGTCAATAACCTTCTTGCCCCCGGAATGCACCAACCAGTGAGTGATGTCACGGAGGCCGAGCCCGGTGGCCTCAAGAAGCTGCCCCAACGCGGTCTCGGCATTCGCTCCGACTACGTAGGGCACATCACGATCGAGGAAAAAACTGAATTTGCCCTGCTCGTCGTCCCAGTCGTAACGCATCGCATCAATCGCCTCCGGAATCACCAGGCTCGAGAACTTGACGAGCGCGGGGCCTGCGTCGGTGTCGCCATGTCCGGACACCACTGCCGCGGCCGCAGCGCCGTCCCCAAAGAGACTGTTAACGACCGACGTGCGCATCGTGCCGTCGAACACGTAGGCGGCGGAACAGGCCTCCACACACAGCAGAATGGCCAGTTCGCCGGGATGAGCCTTGGCCCAGTTCGCAGCTGCCGCGAGACCGTTGAGACCTGCATTGCATCCCATCCCGACCACGTCCAACCGGGCGCAAGCGGCACTCAGGTTCATTTCGCGGATCAGCAGCGCGCTGATCCCAGGGGTGAGAAGGCCAGTCGAGGTCACGCAGCATAGGTATCGGACATCAGACAGGCTGGCGCCGAGTTGCTTGAGGCACTCCTCGAGTGCCCGAGATCCCATGTCGAGGCACTGGGCACGATGCTTCGCCAACAGCTCCCCTTGTGTCTCCGTCCGTCGTCTACCGTCCGAGCTAACGGGAGGCAGGGTAAGGAAGCGTCGCTCGATCGCACTGTTATGAAACATAGATCGAATTCGCGGATCTTCGATTCCGAACAGCTCCAGTATCTCATCTTGTGAATACGAATTTTCGGGGACGGCGGAGCCCACGCCGATAATTCTGGGAGATTCCGGAGTTGGTTCAATAATGTTAGGACGCCGAATTATCATGCGGAAATCCCAGATTCTCTGAATATCATCTCATTCCCCCAGATCACTCAATGTATAACATGAACGGATGGTACGTTCACGACCCGCCACAGGTCTCCTCGAAACGTCGGCGAGGAACACATTTTTTTTCCAGACCGAATAGCGCGCCGTCCGAGCAGCGACCCTACATCGATAAGCTGCGCGCAACTCCATCAACGCATCGCGCCGGCGACCGAACAGGTCCCATTGGCCCCATGCCAGCGAGAGACTAATCCCGAGAGGTGTCGGGCAGACACGGAGGACACGGGGAATCCGGCATCGCGATAATCGCAGGACCGGCTTCGAAGGGATCGATACCCGGAAGATCGGTTGTTGCTACCACCGTTATGGCCGATAAACTGATGAGCCCAATTATCCCGTATCTCATACGCTATCCTCTGTTTCGCAATGGCCTGCCCGACAACGGAACCAACGCGTCACAGGCTCGCCGGTAACAAGCCCAGAACCGCAGCCCGGAGGGGTGGGCTAAACTTCATCACACATAGAAAGCCCCTCCGGCGCTTCCCATGTGTGAACAAGAGACCATGGAGGGCCCCCCGCGTCGTCACGAGCATGAGTCGTCAACCCGCGCACCCCACCTTCGTATTCTTTGCGATTCTCGATACATAGCCGCAATATTCTATTCACCGAACCACTCCGAATCAATAGGAGATGTGGATATTATCAACTATGCGGTGCCCGTCGGAAGGAGAACCCTCCATCTAATGTCAGGAAGGTGTTGCACCATTGAAAAGCAGGCCGTTTTG
The DNA here is from genome assembly GCF_035920345.1 of Nocardia vinacea. NCBI lineage: Bacteria > Bacillati > Actinomycetota > Actinomycetes > Mycobacteriales > Nocardiaceae > Nocardia > Nocardia vinacea. The sequence goes on along the minus strand of NZ_CP109149.1, from coordinate 8,818,185 downwards.
CAGCGTTGGAAGACAGCCCCGGCTGCAGCAATCTCCGACCAGATCGTTATCACGAGTCATAAAGGGATGAATTATGCCCGGGCGCGGAGCGAGCTCCGACAGCCTAATCGTCCGACCTGCACGCGGCAGCTCCACCTCGGCATCGTTGGTGACTACGTCAAGATGTATGTCTGTTAGATAGTCAACTATTTCGAAAGGTTGATTGTGACTGCCAAATCCAATATGAAGTCCGGGGAAGCGTTCGTTCAAATGCGAGTTGTGTGCAGCGAACGTCGTACACCCGGCATTCGTGCCGAACCCGAGCTCACCAACCCGGTTTCCATGTGGGCGGCGAAAGCAGGCTTGAGCCAACTCGAGAAGATCGTCGTCAGCGCATTCTAGGTGCGTCGCTAGCGAGTCCTCGACGGTAATAGAAATGGGGTTGACCTCGAGTCTCGGATCCAGTGTATGGACAACATTGACCCGCATTGCCCCGTCAGCGACTATTCTTCCATTGACGCTTTTTGCATATGTCGCCAGTTCGCCGGCCGGGAGGACGGTGAACACTCCTGGCCGCCAGGCACCCCGTACGCTCACCCAATCGTATCTGTCGTGATCGAATTCAATTAGAACGTCCGTGCCTGCCGTATTCCTGACGCGGATCTCGTTCTCGGACCGAAAAAGCTCGAGCAGTGTGGCATTACGCTGCGAGATTTCTTGGGGACTCGATTTAAGTCCGTAATAGAAAAGTTCGTCCGATGCGCTGATAATACGAAAAAGCTTGACGCGGCTCTTTCCGTATTCGGAAATGATCTCCTCGAATACATCCGAATTCGTGATACCCTCGGCCTCGAGGGTTATTACACAGAGCTTCCCCGGCGACCGCGCCAAGTCTGGAAGGAATCGCCCAAGCTCCTCTCGAAGTCCCAGATCAGAGTACGGCCGCATAGCCACGGCATCGTTTGAAATGCCCCGACTATCGAGCTCAATCTTCAGATATGCAGCATATTCTCGACAGGGAGGCGTGTACACAACAATGCAACTGTCACCATCTCGAATGCTCAGGTACGCGTCAAGCAGATCTCTCACGCCAGACAGGATTTTGTTCTCGCGCTGTTGATCGCTTACCTCCCCGCTGCCATCAGAGCACTCTTCAATTCTATCGACGATGTCACTCACGGAACAGTCTCGATTCAGGCCTAGGCGCGGGTTCTGGGCATTCAGCCGGACCCGCGACGTGAACGAAGGCGCCTATATGAGTAGGCAGTCTGTCGGCTGACATTACATGCACTCGCGTCGACAGGCTGCCTACCCTTTTAGAGGGCTATTAGACTGCGACCGCGTAAGCCCGGACCCACGCAACCTTGCCGGTTTTGAGGATCTCGTCCGCCATAGTCGGATCGGAGGCATGCTCCCGCTCGCTTGCCCGCAGTTCCTCCATCACGCGCTTCACGTTTGCGCCCATGTTAATCAACCTCTCTTTCGACTTCACCCCCGAATGAAAACTTCGGGCGGGGTAAATCCCCAAAGCCAGGCTATACGACCCGGTTTGAGTGGTGAAGAACGTTCGGGCCATATGTTGTGCGCGAGGTCTTATTTTTCACCAGGCACAAGAAACACACCTACATCTTGGTCGTCCTGAAAATCTTCGCCGCGTCTCTTTCCGCCGCACGAAAACCGAGGAGACCTTAGCAGTGTTGTCTCATGGCGTGAGCACCCGTCGCGAGCCGGAGTTCGACTCGCTTACTGAGCCCAATTCAGCGTGCCCTCGGGGGCAACGTGGGCGCCTCCCGCTGAGGCGCGGGGCGCATTACTCGCCATATGGACGATTGACGTGCGGGGACGGCACAGACTTTCGAGAGCATCTGCGGTTCGAGCCCCTGAGACGTTCGCCCGCCGAGCCTCGAACACGGTGATGACCATCGACCACCGGGCCAGCCCGCAATCGGTACAGCGCCAGCAATCAGACTTCTGCTCCGCGCCCGGTGCCGGGCAGGTGCCGTTCGAGGACCCGCAGTGCTCGAACGAGAAGCCCGATCAGCGACTCGCCAACGCACGTCGAGCCCGGTCAGCGCTGGCCCCGGCCCCGTGTCGAGGTGGTCACTCGATGCAGCTTCCACACTCTCTTGACTCTTCTCATAGGGTGGTGACTGCCTCTGCATCGAGCGGCCGTCCCCCCGCCAAACCGGATGTCGAGCACACCTGCCCCGCAGATGACGTTGCTGCGGCGACGATCGATATCGGGCTCATAGTCAAAGTTCCGGGCGCGGCCGGGGTTCGTGAACAGGCGGGAGACCTCTTCCTGCCTCTCGTCGTAGCCGAAGGCCATTCTGAAGACGGCCCGTGCGGGCGGTGGGAGAGGACAGGAGCCGGTCGGCAGAGTCACCGCGTTTCAGCTCTTCCGGAGGCTGTGCCCCGGCGGGTGGCCCGGAACAGCTGGTGAGGCCCAGATCGGTCGCGGTGCGACGGCTACATCGAATCCAAACTGCCAGCATCTGTTCAGTGCACAGCATCAACGCGGGCCGCGCGGTGGCGAGGCGACGACGCCGGGCGGGCAATGAATGCGCTCAACCACAGTGACCAATGCCCGTCGCCGCTCCGCCGCCAACTCGACTGTCGCCAGTGGAACGCACGCTCTCAAACCAGCCGCCATTGAGAACACGAGCAGGTCAGGAAGGACCTGTCCCCGTCGGGACACTAGTGCCTTTCGCACCGGCGAGGCCGTACGTGAACAATCTCAGAACCCACTCGATGGGCCCGTGCTGGAATCGACGGACATACCACGCACTAACTCCGAGCTGGATCGCATAGATCACGACGGCGGTGCCGACCAGGAGAACCTCGGGCAACCGACCTGCCAAAGCGAATCCATACCCGGTGAAGAGAATTGCACCAATCAGTGACTGCGCAATGTAGTTCGTCGCGGCAACCCTGCCCGCTGGGGCGAAGATTGTCACCAGGGCATATCGCGAGTGTGCCAGGCGCAGCAGGGTCGCCGCGTAGGCCATGGTGAGTAACGGTGAAGCAACCATGAACAACGCCACGACCCAAGGCTTGTGGATCAGCATCGCCGCCAGCGTCAACGGCGCGCCGAGTCCGAGACCGATCACCTGCGCGCGCGGAAGCATTGGGAGGTATCGAACCGGGTCTTCCAGCAGCCGAATCTTGCCAGCCGCCAGTCCAACAAGGAATAGCGGCAACACGAGCAGTGCGAACTGAAGATGCGCGAACGGATGAGACGTGAACTCCTGCCAGCGTGCGAGAATTAGAGGAAGACCACCTGTGCGGATGATTCCGATCATTTCAGATTTTGTACGGTGACCCTCATCAGCAGATACACCGAGGACAGCGAGGATCGTAGAAAGAGCGATCACCACCGAATACATCAGACCCGCCACCGTCAATACGAAACGCGCCCGCATCGCGCTCAGTAGCAGTAACACCACTCCAGCCGCGCCATAGACAGTGAGAACGTCCCCCGTGAACAGAAGCACTGCGTGTGCGATGCCGATGAGCGCCAGCGTCGTGCAACGCCGGATGATCCGCCACTTCGCAGGAACACCGGCCCGGTTCGCCGAACGAATCTGCAGTGTAATCGAATAGCCGAACAAGAACGAAAAGAGAGGATAGAATTTTCCGACGAATACGAATACCAGCGTATTATCGAGCGGACCTGCGCTCAGGCCCCAAGGAACGTTCATTTGGGTGATATTGACCAAATAGATTCCGCCGAGGGAGAAGCCTCGTAACATATCCACCGTACCGATACGAGACGCTGGATGATACGAAGGGGCCGAAAGAACTTTCATAGATTTCACAGGCTGAAGGTTAAGCGGATTCATCAGGCACGCACAGTACTCTCTCCCCCATTACCCTGTTACCTCAGCCAGCCGTCTTGCCGCCCATATCAACGCGACAGTGCCAACTCTACCTGCGAGTGCCCTATCCAACGACCATCCGCCACTGGCCGGCGAGGGCATTCACACTGCGGCATCGACTCACCAGTAGGACTCATGTGCCCACCGTTATCGAGATGAGTCGAACTGAATGCCGAGGATCGCCGGTAGATCCACGAGCCCGACATATCGGATCGACTTCGAGGATTCGAGGCCGTCGGGCTGCGCATCCACCACGTGCGCTTAATTTTGCGGGTATCTATTCGTCAGATGACACATGAATCAGGCATCGAGCGATGTGCCTCAGTGTCAAGGGCTTCCTAACGTGTGCTGGAGTCAACCCGGTCAGGCCCTGACGACGAAGAGTCTCGACGACCGCAGGCCACAACAGAAGTCGCCCACCTGCCTGACTATATGTGAGCGCTAGGTTCTCAAATGGCGCCCCATGCACATTTTCCAGCGATCGGCACAACTCAACCTCCCCTCGGGTGCTCGCTGTCAGTTGCGGCCAGCCCTGTGAGGGGCACCACTCGGCGACAACTTGCATGCTTAGAGGCGAGTCGTCGCGTCTATTCACCAGTTTGTATCGGTGAGGTGCACAGACGTCCGTTCTGTCAGCCAGGCGCGAAAGAAGCATTTCGTGCACGTCGAACGGGGACCAATCTGGATGTAATTCGACGACAGCGACAACTTCATCGTTCCGTATTTCCAGCCTCGACCATTTCACGCCGACGCAGGAATCGACCATATCCTGAATCACCTCCAGTCGTACCCACAAGTTGCGAACGGTAGCCGTCCCGCAGTCCTGCCGCAGAAACGCTGCCGGCAACATTCCATCCAGTTCCGCTATGGTGAGAGCCGGGCTATTCACAATCCGAGCGAGCACACGAGGTAAGATGTCTACCATGCTGTTGACGGTCCTAACCGGTATATGCGCGGTATCGATATTTACCTCGACCATGCAATCTCCTCGGCCATTTCCGATTGCCGGACCGAGGTAGATCGACACCGAATTATGCTGCGGCGCACCGTCGGCGTCGTCTAAATGCTGGAATCTTAGCCGAGGAGTCGGGCTATCAACGGTAGCGATCTCCAAGCCTGGATTCGGTCCACCTTGAAAATTGAACATGAACGGAACCGGCCGCCCGATTCCTCTGTCAGCGCAGGCGCTCATCTGTGTGCCGAACTGCGCATCAGCATCGAATCCGCGCTGACGCCGATACGCAGCCGTCACACTGTGCTTGATGCTGTCGGACACCTCTCGGATCGTCCCCTCGGAAGGAACATGAGTCGCGAGACCGACAGGTAGCATTTGACAATCGATGCCGCGGTCATCCTTCGAACGATTGTGAAGCACCACCGCAAAGTAAACCCAAGGCATGCCGGAAAACCGGCTCAATAACCAGCTGAAAATAAGCAGAAACAACTGAGCCCGCGACATCGCAAGTACCCGCGCCGCGTGGTCAACCAACGGCAGAATCCCGTCGAAGTATGCTCTTATCAGCACGTACCTCTTCGATGAATCCGCCACATCGATTGGAGGTACGACAATCTGAGGGACAACAGCCTGAGGCATTACTTCGGACGCTTTCCAAACAGTCGAGCGCTTAGCATCCCGATTCGCGCGGTCAATCGGCTGCAGGGTTGGACTAGGAATTTTCCGGCCAGCACATAGATCCAGCAATTCTGACTGCCAATTGCGTAGACCCTGACCGTCTGTGACGATGTGCTCGCATCGCAGCCCGATACTGCGTACAAGACCGTTCTTTGCGTAGATGCGGATATCCCATAACGGTCCGTTGAACATCGAACCGGACGCCAGGGGAATAGTCGCAGTTCGCGAGAAGTCATCGACAGCCGACAAGGAGACTACTGAGACAGGTAGTGTAAAGTACTCCTCATCGTACACCACTTGGATAGGCACTCCATCCGGGCCTTGCACAAAGGCCGTCCTGAGAACTTCATGGTGACCCACTTGGTTCGCAAGGGCACGAAGCACGACATCAACAGGTGGGCTGCCCGGGATGTCCCAATTCTGATGAAGCGGGGGCAAGGGCTCGCCCTGCTCTCGAAAATGTAGTCCAACCCAGACAAGTTGTTGGGCGAGACTCAATGGACCCACTCGGATTACCGGGAACGATTCACCACGGTTACGCATCGGCTAGGCCTCCTTCGCGCGCCGAATAGTGCTTACACGCCGTGTAGATCTGCCCATGACAGTCGACACAATCACAATGTGAAACGGATAGGTTGGGCGCGAAGCACGACTGGCGCGTGCAGAAGTCCGATATACGCAGCCGACGGGCCGACGGTCCCGGAATCGTCTTCAGCACCATCAGGGTTAGTCATCCAATCGAGCTCTTGAACGGTCGATATGCAATATCGACGCACGATCCCGCAATGTTCCATAATCAATCTTTCCGCTTGCCGTTACCGGTAGCGAGTCGATCATTGAAGTGCGGATATCAGATCTCGAAATATTGAATGCCGCGCAAATAGCGTCAATAGACTTCGCGAGTCTGGAACCATAAGGTGCGACGTGAAACACGAATATTTCATTGTCGGTGCCCGAAACTGCCACGTCGCCGACGATAGCTAGCGCAGCTTGTACTTCATCGAGACATATACGCCGGCCATGGATCTTCGAGATCCTCTTTAAACGTCCGGTCAGATAGAGGAAACCGTCCTCAATTACGCCGAGGTCGCCAGTCTGTAGAACACCGCCGAGCTCGTCCCCCTTTTCCAGATCCGTTCGGCTCGATGCATAACCCATCATGACATTCGGACCCCTATATATCACTTCACCACCACGTATCCCGTCCAGCGCGGGACCTACGGTCACCGATCCCCCCGGAATGGCCTTACCAACAGATCCGATACGGTCCGGCCGCTCGACGATATCGACACACGAGATACGCGCAGTCGCTTCCGTTTGACCATACATCGCTATGAATCGACCATCGTGGCGATCGGCTAGCTCAACGTAGCGGCGAGCGACCTCGTCGTGAAGGCGCCCTCCCGACTGTGTCAGGGTCTTGAGGCGGCCCGGCCACGATCGGCTGAACATACGCCACGCAGCATCGTAGACGAGCGGTACACCTGCGAACGAAGTCGCATCCCGCTCACAGAACGTGCGCCAAAAGTCCGGTTGGGTTGGAGAATCGCCGGTAATGACCACCGACGCTCCGGCGAAGAGGTGACTGTTCAGGACAGAGAGCCCATAGCAGTAATGCAACGGCAAGGAGTTAATCGCGCGGTCGGCTGAATCGATACGCAGGCCTTCACAGATTGATTCGGCGTTAGCGAGGATGTTAGCTGACGACAGCCGCACACCCTGCGGCTTTCCGGTACTTCCAGACGTCAACAGGACGGTGGAAAGATCCGGATGAAGCGATTTCTTGTCGGCAAACGGGCCCTTCAGAATCGCAAAGGGTCCGAAAGCACTGATGTTACGGTAGTCGCTCACTACTGCGGAAGAAGCGGAGGACAGCGCAAACAATTCCGGTTCAAACGCATTGGCTATGCCGGCAATCTGAGAGGCCGTAAATCGTGGCGGCAGAAGTAGCGCTACATGCTGCGACTCCAGTATCGCTAGATACAGGACAACGAAATCGACCGAGGCTTCTGCTCCTATTGCAATAAGCGATCTTTTAGGCAGGAATTCAAGCATCCGAAGCGCACGATCGACAGACTCCCGGAGTGCACCGTATTTGATCTGGGTGCCGTCCGGCAGCACTAACGCCGTATCGCTTGCCGCACCTTGTGCTAACACGGGCGCGCCCGACGATGGTCCTCGATCAGAAACGCCAGTCCGTTCGCTGTAGCTGCGCGGAATACTTCGCCGAGTTGTAGTTCGATACCGAACTTCTCTTCCAGAAGAGAGCTGAGTCGCACCGCCGCGGCTGAGTCGACTCCGATGTCAACGAAGTCGTCCCTCATGCCGATAATCGGAGTCCGCGTCACCGCCACAAGCATGGAGATGATCGAGCTCTCGGTATCCGTCGATGCAGGTTCGTAGACGGCAAGATACGTTTCAGGCAAACGGCCTACAATAGCCGCGACTTCTTCAGGATTCGCATATCCCTGAGTATCTCTGGGCAGCTTGTCGACAAGCGCAACGGTCGTCAGCACTTCATTTTCGTTCGACGTCGCGAGTACATGGTTGCGGATTTCTACCGCGTTCGCAAAGGACTTTGGAACGATAGCAAGACCGACAGTACCATGATTCAGGATCTCGAACGCTTCGGCGTCAGCGACATCCTCATGCGACATAGCGGCTCTTTTGATCCCAACAAGAACATCACTAACAACCGTCATTTCGGTTGACCTTTCTCCGGAATCTTACTAGATAGCGACAACTTCGACCGCTCAATCTTTCCGGCCTCGTTGCGTGGGATAGCATCTACAATCTCGATCTTCTTCGGTACTTTGTGAATCGAGAGCTCCCTCCGACAGAACTCACGAATCTCTTGCGCCCGTATCGAGGAACCGCCTTCTATCACGATCATCGCGTGAGGGATGGCACCGAAAGCAGGATCCTCTGCCGCGAAAACAGCTACGTCCACGACTCCTCCGACCCGAAGAATTGCCGCCTCAATTTCGTCGGGATATACATTTGCCCCGCCAACTGAGAAGACATCCGTCCGCCGCCCGTCGAGATACAGATAGCCGTCGCGGTCGAGGCGGCCTTGGTCACCTACCGTCTGAAATCCCGATCGCGAATATTGAACAGCTTCGTGATGAGCGGGGCGCATGCCCTTGCCGGCCGCAGTCCGCATGTAAACCGTTCCCGGCTCACCATGCGGCACAGGTGTGCCATTCTCACCGAGCACCTGTACCTGAGTGAGAAAGCCCCGTCCAACTGTTCCTGGACGCTCAAGCCATTCATGACCATTGCATAGCGTCATACCTATTTGCTCGGTCGCACCGTAGGCTTCGAATAGTCGGTCCGGCCCCAAATAGTCGAGCCAGAATCTCTTTGTTCTAACATCGCAGGGTGCAGCGGTATGGAGAAGCCCTCGTAGTGCGCTCACGGCACTCTTCGGGGGTGCGCCCCCCTCCATCATTCGCCTCATGTGTGTAGGTGTGACTTGGACCCATTGTATTCTTTCGCGTTGGAGCACGTTCCATGTTCTTTCCGCCGAGAAGGTGCCCTGTAGCATGATCGTGTGCCCGGCAAATACTCCGGACAGAAAGGTCCTAAAGGGCGCCGAATGATACAGCGGACCTACGATCAGTTGCCGCATTCCCTGGGTCCAGCCAGCCCCTTCAAGCAAAAGCCTATATCCTCCCATTGGCCCGAGCGCTCCACCATCGATGTACCCATCGATTAGCCTTGGCACTCCAGACGTTCCACCGCCTGCCAAGAGGTACTCCGGACTTGGTTCTGACGCCTTCGGTCGGTCCTCCCTGGCAAAACAGGCAGAATCGAGCGCTCCGGTCTGCGGGTTCAGCTCATATACTTTTGCAAACCTTCTTGCTGCCGCGGTGAACAATCGATGTCTCTCGGGCTGCGGAGAACGAGCGTTGATCGGAGCGCACCCGATACCCGCCCGAAGTATCGCCAGGATCGCCGCTGCGCTCTCGAGGCGATTGCTCGCCTCGACGATAATCAGCGACTTTTCGTCGAACTCAATACTTCGCAAATACTGATCTGCGAGTGCGGCGGTAATCCGATCCAGATCACGCCACGTCAATGTATTTTCAATTTTGACGCCTACCTCGGCGACTGCCGGGCGTTCCGGGTGCTGCCTGGCCATCAAGTCGAGCTGCCCGGATATCAGCGCTTTCACATCAACCGCCTTTCAGGCCCGTGAATCCTCTTCTAGTATTTCCCAAGCTAATCATGCGCACTCAGGACTGACAAGGAGGAATCACTGTTGAGACAACGCGTCTTGGACTTTGAAATTCATCCAAGGCATAGATCGGGACCGTAGCAGATCCTTTTCTGGATCATGAGCAGACGTCCGATTGCGATTGACTCAGACTAAACCCCATCAAGCTCGATTAGGTAGATGAATGCTTGATCTTGGATTGCAGTGCCGGAGGATCCAACGGTATCAAGGATTTGGATACTCCTCGGTCCAACCGAGATCGGATCCGATTTCTGTAGCGGCCGTCAGTACAGATTCCGTCACGCATTCCCGGCCCTTTGTATCGCTCATTCGAGCATATGGAGCAGTGATGGTCACCGATGCAACCACGGTGCCCGTTGACCGTACTATAGGTGCCGACACTGACCATGGAGCGTGTGCGGCCAATGGACCGACCGCATAGCCTCGTCTTCTCACATCATCCAGTCGGCGAAGGAAGTCCGTCATCGGTTGTGTCTCAGAAGAAAACTCTGCAGAAGCGAATGACCGCACGATCTGTTCATCGCACCACGCAAGAATCGCCTCGGCCCCTGTTTCGTTGATGGATAGCTCCTGACCGATTCTTATGTCCGGCTTCGTATCAAACCGCGATTCGACGATCGCGAGGCATATGACACGATTCTGAACTCGTTCAGAAAGAAATACAGTCTCACCACAGGCGTCGTTTGCGCGCCTGATCGAGGCATGGGGTGTCACTAGCTTATCCGCGTGGAGAGGGCGATAACTCTCAGTCAGAGTCTTTGCGGTCGGACCGAGATAGATCCTTCTGGTCACGTGGGATCTCGTGACATATAGCTCCTTCTCCAGCACCGAGACGATCCTATGAGTACTGGCAGGTGCCACCTTAAGTCGTCTCGATATCTCCGAGAGTGAGAGCCCGTGGGGCTCGGATGCAAGCAGCCTTAGAATGTTCAGAGCTCTTGAAACTGTCTGCATCCTCTACCATTTCTCGTCTCCGGTACCCGAGTGGACCAATATGCCACTCGAGAAGTTCGTTTCCCTCCGATGATCGCCAATACGCGCATGTCAGCGGCTGACTGCTGGACTGCACGCGCTTAGCGTATCGGTGACTAGGTAGATGGCCGTCAATCGCCTGCGCCCATCAAAAGAAGCTCAAACTAAAATTGTTGGCCAATTCTCGGCCTCGTCAAAAGGTGATGTTCTGTACGATTTCGGCAACTTCGCGAGATGCCATGAGATTCTCATGAGAGCTCTCGGAGTACAAACATCCCGCGTATCCCAGCTCGGCGTAATCCTTGGATATGATATTCGTTCCCCGCTCGAAGCCGGCCTGACCCTGGGCATGGATTGCCATTACTAGATAGATAACATAGGCGGAAAAGATGTCGATGATGTCGTTCTTGATTCGGGCACTGAACGATGCTCGTTCCGCCACTCTCGAGACTATGTCGCTGTAAACGTCGATCAGAATTCCGCCCTCTTCGTGCAGTTCCTTGCCAGCGACCAGGTCTTCGATTCGAATTCTCAGTAGAGCGTCTTCATCGGCGTAGTGCCGGACGAGGTTGAGGCTTTTGTGGAATTCATCGATTAGCATTCTCCGATCGAGCCAGACGGTATCGAGGGTGATCAGTTTCACCCGTCGTCCAAGGGTTTGTTCGAATGCCTTGGCCAATTCCGCCGCGATATGCCCACCAGAGCAGTATCCAACTATGGCGCGGACGTCCAAGAGCGAATCTGCAACTGTTTGGACTATATCCCGGACTGTCCGATCGAGTGTGTCGCCCGCCGACAGCATAGTGTGGGTTCCGGTTTGACAACGGTAGAGTGTCACATTGCTCTTGATCAAACCCGCCAGATCCTCTAGCTGAGCGCCTGATCTGAACCCAGCGAAGTCTATTCCCAGGATAGCGCGCGAAGTCGCTCCATTTAGACGCTCGATGGAAGCGATTCGTGCAGACAAATTTCCCCTCCTAATGGTGACACAGATACGGCGGGAGCGACCGGAAAGAATAGTACATCAATCGCGGATCAGCACGACTTACTCGCTCAATTCGATCTCGCCTCAGCGCAGAAAACTGTCGAATACCGAAACCATTTGAACGGATATCACCCGGTGGCACGATCGGCCCGTTCCAACCGCTCGAGATGCTCAGCAAGATCGGTCCACGACTGGGCATTGGCGCGTGCCACTCGAGCCAGTGTTCCGTTGCAGTGCGTCGGACTATCGCCCGCGAACTTCTGCCATGCTACGATTTCGTTAACTGACACGGCCACGTGCCGAAGGATCGATCTTCCCTTTTCGTTGAATCGAAGAGCCGGATCGTTCTGCAGCGATTTGAGAAGCTTTCCCTGGAGCGTTATCACTGCACCTCTGAGTTGGCGCATCCCCGGTTGGGATGGCGTTGTCGGTGAAACCTGCGAGTTGCTCCCTGGCTTCTGCGTTGGCGGCAGATCGTTCGCTGGAATCCTGCCCGCCGCGCTTTCTGTGCCCTCGTCGGCTGCCACCGGGCTATCGCCGCGGCTCAAACGCTCACGGACGTCCGCCACGGTGCTCGGCGAGATGCCAGCGAGTTTGGATACCTCCCGTAGCGATGCGCCAGGACGATCGCGGATAATGTCTGCCGCTATTCGCCGACCTTTGTCTGCGTCCATAGGACGGACTTTTCCATCACTGCCGACTCGACTGTCCGACTGGGTACCGGCACCACTTGTACGCCGACGCAGCACACCCACAGTCTTGTGGGACAGGCCGGCTGTACGAGCGATCAGGCGGTCTGACCAGCTCGGATGAGAACCCATGAGCCGAATTGCCGCAGCCTTACGTTCGCTGACCGATAACGGCAGCCCGTGTCCGATATTCGAGCAGACCGCCAGGGCATAGGCGTCATCATCGCTGCCGTCAAAGAAGCGAACACCGATCGATTCGCGGCCAAGCGCGCGGACTGCCGCCAAGCGGTGCGCACCGTCTATCAAGTTCATTGTCGGCCGATGCACGATTATTGCGGGCAGCTCGGCTATCGACTCCACGAGGGCCTGAACGTGGTCTGTATTTGTTCTCGCGTCTTCGCGAACGAGCAGGCCGGATCGAATTGTGCTGATCGGTGTCTGCTCGACTGGTACAGACTGTATCCCTGACAGCCAGACCAGTGCCGCTGAGCTCCCCTGAGCGAAGGGATCTGGCTCTTGAGCTGGTTGACTCACGCCCACGCCCATCAGACTATCTATCACAAGCATCCCCACCCTGGTACCAAATCTGACTGCAAATCCGAACAATGGATCTCGTCGCGCCGGCCACCGTAGATGTCCCCTTCAGACGCATACAGTGTGATTGGCGCGCCATTCACCGTCTGCGGTGTTTCGAGGCAGACGGAACACTTTCCTGTGTGCCATCCACTGCTAGTCGAAGACGGTGCCACAAACATATCACATATGACTCATGACTCGCGATGGTGATCGTTCGCTTCTGGTTGAGTGCTTAGTGAGTGCTAGATGACGTTCGGTCGGAGGTTAGCGGTGGATCGGCCGGACGGTCGTGAGTCGTACAGGGTTCGGCTCGCGGTGACGCGGGCTCAGCCGCAGGCCTCGGTCGTTCCATCACTAGAGACGCAGGGGACGCGGAAGATGTCCGACGGCCAGCGGCGGGCCATCGTTGTCGGCCAACCCAAGCGGTGACTGCGGCTCGGGCGGCTCAGATGTGCATCTCTGGGTGGCTAGGACGGCGGTCGTCGAGGCGGATGCGCTCTCGCGGGTGCCAAGCTACGGTTGCGCGTGTCTTCTTGATAGTCGAGGTTGATATCGACGCAGTGCACGTTCTTCTAGCGGCCCGGTCGATGGCTGCTCCGGATCCAGAAGTATCATCGCCGCGTCACTAGGTCCGATTTCGAATCGCGGGCACGCTCGTGAAGAAGCTCGTCGATCCGGGCATGGGAGTATTGCGTCGATGCGCTGCCACGGGGCTGCGCCGAGAACTTGACCATCCGTTTGATGACGTGATCAGGTGTCAAAGCCAGAGTGGCCGCGAGCATCTCGTACAGCAGATCGTCCATGCATTTTTTGATCAGATCGTCTGACGAGCTGTCGGCGCATAACTTGAGCAGCGTCTCGAAGTTACTATCCATTATATAGCTAGATGGCGGCTGGAGCAGAGCGGCGTCAATCTCGGGTAGACCCACATCGAGCAGTGATCTCGCCTCGAGCACATTGATGAGAGGGCTGATGTCGCCTGACAACTTGCTGTCGAACAAACCTGGATACACGCCTTGTTCGTATCCAAGTTCCTCGCCAACAATGTCCACTGCAACACGATTGCCGACTTCGTGAATGACGCCGTCGGCGATGTCGAGCACACGGAAAGGCCAACCCAAGTTGTTGATTGCGCAGACAGCCGGCCGATGCATCTGGCCGACCAATAGGCTGGCCATCAATAGTTGCGCTGATTCGATCGCACTCTGCACATAGAAGGTAGCGTTGGGATCGTGGACCGGCAGAACACTTCCCTTCCTGCAGAGCGCCCGGAACTTTTCCAGCACGATCGAGTTGTCCACAATATGTGTGAATCGAGCCGCTGTAACCGATAGACCGCCCTCTACGCCCGCCCTCGACACGACCCATTCGGCCACCTTCTTGCTGGCCGCGTAGACGTCACGAGTATAGGGACGCATCGCCTTGCCGGTCGACGCGTACACCAGATCCGTCACGCCGAAGGCTAGCGCCTTATCCACGATGTTTGCCGTTCCCAGAACGTTCGTTGTCACCGTTCGGGCGACGTCTTTTTCGGCTAGCCCCGGATCTCGCTGAGCCGCGAGGTGAAACACCACATCAGGACGGAATCGATCAAATAGCTGATCCATCTCCGAGTCCGCGCGCACATCGGCAAACACGTAGTCCACGTACGCTTGACGCGTCACTGGCTCGTCTAGCCCGACTCCGATCAGTGCCGCTGGATTCAGCGTTGACAATTGCTCCAGCAAGATACTTCCGACACAACCTGTCGCACCAGTCACGAGCACCGAACGATTCGTCAGTTTCTCCCTAAGCCTGGTGCCGGGCACCGACAACTCCCGGCGCCGTACATTGAGATATCGAGCAAATTCCGCCATGTCACCCATTGACCCCTCCCGATCGTTCGGTCACCCCGAAATGCGACTTCATGAATCGGACCATAGACGTATTCAACGAACAAGCTCGACCGGCATCTTCTCGTATGAATTCTTCCGGCTCCATCGGGTTAGATGCCGCGTCCGATATCCGATAGCCTATCCCTCGATAGATCGATCCGTCGATCCTAAGGAAAATTTCGACCGTTTCGGGCAATAGCCCGACATGGCGATCTCACGATGGCGCGTGGAATGCAGTTTAACTCGACTGGTATCGTACAGATCGATCATTTCGACGCGCGCCGTAACTTGAGATTCTAACGCGCGTACGCATGCCGTTCCATTCCTCGTCAGCCTTCGACATCGTCCGCTGTCGGCGCATAAATCAGCTTTCCCGTTGCGGTGCGCGGTAGCCGATCCATCCACTGAATCTGTCGGGGTACTTCGAAAGCGTCGAGCTTATCCCGGCTCCAGTCCAGGATATCCGGCCGCGCGTGTCCGGGTTTGAGCACTAGCCGCGCGACCGGGTACTCACCGCGGAATTCGTCCGTGGCCGTAATCACCTGCACTTCGAGTATGTCCGGGTGCAGCGATAGGACCGCCTCGAGACGCGAACGATGTGTCTTACGCCCGGCGATATTGATCACATCGCCCAGACGGCCGGTGATGCGGAGCCCGTTTGTATCGCGTTCCACCATATCTCCGCTGCGATACCAACCGTCCACTGTCGGCAAGGACCGCAGCTCGCCATCGGTGAGATAGCCGACTGCGAACGAGTCGTTGCGGACCAGCAGCTCGCCGTCTTGAGGGTCGAGGCGCACCTCGACCTCGCTCAATGGCTCGCCTATGCTGCTTGGTGCCGATCCTTCGAGCAGTGTCGCAATGGAGATCGTTCCCGCTTCCGAGGCACCGTAAGCATTGAGCACGCGGAATTCGTGGTCACGGTGGATTCGTGCCACCGCATCGGCCCGCAGTGGTGAACCGGACGAGACCATCTGTTTCAACCCAGCGAAATCGAGAGACTTGGCTGCGGCGATCATATGGACATGGATCGGTAGCCCGATGATCGTATCTGCGTTAGTTCGGGCCGCTAGTTTCGCCAATGCCTGTGGCAACGTCGACGACGGGCAGAACGCGGTCACCGACCCGGTGAGCAATCCCGCCAGGACACCGTGAGTGAATCCGTAGGAGTGAAAAGCCGGCGCGGCGCAGACGACGTGCGGAGACTCAGCACCGTGTAGATGATTTGCTATCCGAGCACCGTCCCGGATTACGGCAGAGATCCGCTTCACCACTGCCCGCGGCGCCGCAGTGGATCCGGAGGTCTGAAAGAGAATGCCATCCCTCGGTAACGACGGACCGCGCAGCGAATGGCGACGAGCGCTCTCTCGATGCTGTACGTGACAGCGGAGCTGGGCGTTGATCGCCACTGCCTCATCGGTGCCGCACGATAGGCTCTCACCGATCAGTACATCCTCGACAGATGCCGACGACCCTAAAGTCGCAGCCGGGTCAACCAGCTGCAGTGGGACCTGCAGGTATTCGGCTGCGGTCAAAGCCGTGACGATCAGCGCAGCATTGCTCGTGGCGACAGTCAGCATCTGTGCTTCGCCGAGACTGCGTGAGATCGCAGCAGTCAGCTCACCGGCGGCGCCCAGCAGGTCATCGCCTGACCAGCGAACATCGTCGACGATCAGAGCGGTGCCTCGGCTGCTGGAAAGGACCTGCTCGATTATCGTGGGCATCAGTATCCGCCTCCTCATCAATCGACACTTCCATGGAAGGAAGTCCTCAAGTCTTGCGGCCTCCCGAGGCTCGTGTCAGGAACGTCGCCCGGGTGCACGCATCGTGATCACATTCCCTTCATGACCGCGATGGCAGGGCGCCGGTATATACCGTCTAGGTCAGCGGTCGCACATTTGAAGCAGCTCCGTTCGTAGCTGTACCTGTCCGCACCACAGACACCTTGGCTTGCGGCTCGATTAGCGAACCGCCGTCATCAGCATATGAATGACGGACCGATAATCGCAATGGCATGAAGTTGCGCCGTCACACTCGACATCGACCAAGAACCGCTTGGTGGCGAAAGGGCCAATCTGACCGCTTGGCCTCGAGACGACAGAAGTCAGCCTTCGCGCGGGCGCACACTGTCGAGGAGTCACATAGCTGCGACACCGCCTACCTAGCTGACTCTCGCTCAAATCACCAATTATTGGCCCACGAGATGAGCAGAAAAATAGCGTCCGCCGGGAATCTTTCATCGGATTATTCCTGAATTATCGAATATGTTCGATGGCTACGAGTGTGCCGAAATTCGCGAACGCACCTTCGGAAGTGTATGCGACTGTACGAAGAGATCTTTCGCTGTCGACCACGATCACAGACACCTGGTCGGGATGATTCTGCGCCCGGAAGGACGACTTCCAGCAAAGGAGCACCTGACCGATCGCCGCACCGCGATCAGCACTGCAGGCGCAACCGCGGCACCACGACAGCCCAGATCCACGGCTCGCCCTACTGCATCCGCAAAGTCTTGTGCCTCGCTGACATCGACTTCCAACCCTACGTGGAAGAGGCCGGCCCTCGCCGCTTTCAGCGCGAGGCGTAGTACGCAACTCTGGCGCGGTCTTCGACCTAGGCACCCGACGAGATGATCGCCAATGCCGAAATCGTGTCAAACTGTTCGACCTCAAGCGAGCTCATGTGCCGTGCTGAGCTCGCCAAAGACTCGCGTATACGCCGTTGGCGGACAACAGAGCGTCGTGACTGCCGATCTCTGTTACCTTCCCGTTCTCAATGACCACAACCCGATCCGAATCCCGTGCCGTATGCAACCGATGGGCGAATGCAATAACAGTCCGACCCGCGAGTACCGCCGCCAATGACCTCTCGGCCTCCCGGGCGGTGCGCGGATCTAGCAACGAGGTCGCCTCATCGAGAAGTACTATCCGAGGGTCAGCCAGAATAATCCTGGCCAGTGCGAGCTGCTGTTCCTGTGCCGCGTCGAGCACGACAGCACCGGGTCCCACCATGGTGCGGATTCCGTCGGGCAGCGCGTCGACCCAGTCCGCGCCGACCGCCATCAATGCGTTCATCAACCGATCGCCGCTCGCTGCCGGGTCCGCAATATTGAGGTTGTCCTCAATCGATCCAAGGAAGACGTGATGTTCCTGTGTGACGAGCATGACCTGTCGACGCAGCACATCCGGCGACAGGTCTGACACACTGACCCCGCCTACTCTGATGGCACCCGCCGTTGGCCGCTCTATTCCCGCCAGCAGGCGCGCCAGCGTTGTCTTCCCTGCACCGGACGGTCCGACCACCGCGACACGTTCCCCTGGTGTGACGTCAAAGTTGACCCTAGACAACACGTCTTGTCCGGGCCGATAGGCGAAGTGCACCCCCTCCAACTGCACCAGATCGTTTGCTGGGACACGACCATCGAACGGCTGAGGCGCAACTGCAGTCGGAACGCCTACCAATCGTGCCATCGCCGCCCCGCCCCGCTGTAGCTGCTCGGCGCGCCCGACGATGGTATCCAAAGGCGATGCAAGCTGCTGGACGTAAAGCGCGGCCGAGACCACCGCACCGAGCGGTACGGCGTCTGCTTGGAACAAAAGCCCGCCAACGATCAGAATTGCCGCTACCGGTACACCCCCGGCGACATCTTTCAACGAATAGAGAAAGGTTCGCAGCCATAACGTGCGGATTTGAGCCGAGAGACTCAAGGCTGTGCTTGCGTCGCCGACGCTGATTCGTTGTTGTTCCAGTCGCAACGCAGTAACAGTCCGGGCCCCGGTAGTGGTGGCCATCAAGGCCTCGGAGATCTCGGTCGCTGCGGCGCCCTCTGCCAGATACGCGGCCCTTGCACGACGCAGATACCAACGACTGACGAGCCACAACAATGGAAAGCCGGTCAACGCTCCTAACCCGAGCAGCGGATCCAGCAGGAACACAGCAGCAATCAGAAACGCGACTCGCACAACTGCGATCAGCATCACCGGTAGTGCATCGCGGACCGCCACGGCCACCCGCGACACATCGGTCGTCGTGCGAGTCATGAGATCACCGCTGCCGGCCTGCTCCACCACAGCCGTCGGCAACGCCAACACCCTGTCGAGCAAATCCTCACGCAGGCTCGCCAGTGTGCGTTCACCGAATCGGAGTCCCGCGTAGGTCGCGTATCGCGTAACCACGACCTGAGCCAAGGCACAGCCGAGCACCGCAGGAAGCAACCAACCCACTGAGGTCCCTCGCCCCGCCTGCATTCCGTCCACAACCAATCCGAGCAGCCACGGAGGGCCCAGTCCAACAAGCGCCGCGGCACTGTATAGGAGCAAAATGCCCGTCAAAGCCCCGGGTTCACGCCGGATCAACCGCAAGATTGCTGTGCGAACTGCCTCCGCAGTGCCGATCGGCAACCGCGCCGTCACTGCGGTGTCCTGATTGTCGCTTCTGCCACGTCATCCGCCATTTCACGCAATACCAGGGCACGATACCCAGCCTGATCACGGATCAACTCATGGTGGACACCGACCATCGCGAAACCGTCTGGGGGAAGGTAGACCACTACATCGGCACGCTCAAGCAGGATCGGTGATGTGGTGGCAATCAAAGTGACCTTCCCTTGGCGTGCTTCATACAACCGGGTAGCGATCAACGTTTCAGTGTGAGCGTCAACTGCTGAGGTAGGTTCCATCAGCAGCAATATGTCCGGCTCCGCATAAACACCACGGGCGAGACGGAGTCTCTGTCTCTGGCCACCAGACAGAGTGGTCGCCTGGTCCGGGAGTACAGTGGCCGCCCGATCCGGTAACCCTGCCACTATCTCTTCCGCGGCGGCGACCCTCAGAGCTGCAGCGATTCTCGAGTCATCAACTTCGCGCGAGCCGGAAATGATCTCACGCACCGAGTCGGTGAAAAGGTATGCGTTGTTGTCGACCAGTACGATATGCTCTCGGACCTCATCGAGCTGTATGGCCTCCAGCGGCGTCGAGCCCAACATCGCTGCCGGGTCACTAAACCGCGCGAGGCGTTCCATCAACGCAACCACATCGCCCCGGTCCACAGCAGCGACGGCAACCATGCCATTTTCTGGAACTCGAAGTCCGGAAACGGAGTCATACAGTTCGGCAGGCTCATCCGGCCATGCTTGGGCTCCAACGTCAGGGACAGTGTTTTTCAACGTCAGGACACGTAGCAACCTTCGCGCCAGGACAGGATAACGCCCCACATCATCGACGCCGAGAAGGATAGATCTCACCGGTACAGCCAGCGTCACGGCATAGCCGTACACCGCGACCATATCCCCGACGCCGATCGTACCTGCCGCCGCCATCTGGGCGGCCAGTCCGGTCACTACAGCAACGAACATTATCGGCAGCGCCAGCGAAACAGCACCGATCCAGCTTGTCACAGCGGCAACACGAAATCCCTCATCGCGCAACCGCTGGGATTGCATGCGGTACCGTCCCGAAAATACTTCCTTTCCACCGATGCCACACAGCACACGCAGGCCCGCGACGATATCGCCAGCCATCGCAGCTAACCGCCCCTGATGGTCGCGGTAAGTGACCTCGGCTCGCTGCAACCGCCGGAGCAATGGCCCCATCAGCACCATCATCAATGGCACACCAAGTAACACCACAGCCCCGAGGATCGGAGAAATGCCCACGAGGACCACCGCCACCGCACAGTAGCCTAGGACGCCCGCCACGCCAGGACCGGCGATCATCAGGGTTTGGGTGATCTGCTCAACATCCGAGCTTCCAATGACCACGACTTCACCCGCTCCGATCTGTTGGCGCAGCGTAGGTCCAAGCCGCGTGACAGTGCGAGTGAGCAGCCGGATGGTCCGCATGTACGCGTCAGCGCAAACGAGCGTCATCGTCCGGTACTGAAGCACCGATAGCACAGACAGCAGCACTCCGATACCGAGAAGGATCCCGCTGTATCCAAGAAACGCCGTGGTATCACGTTCCCGGATTCCCTCGATCGCTTGGGAGACAAGCTTTGGCGGTAGCGTCAGCAAGATCATGTAGGCGCTTACGAGGGTCACTCCCAGCAGAACCCGCTGCCACTGCACTGCGATCAGCCATACAAAATAGCGCCAAGGCCCCCTTGTGTCGGGATCGCCTGGGTAACCGAGGACTCCGCGCATGCTCGTCGAACGCCTCCCGTGCATCGGGCCTGATCCAGGCTCATCGGATTGATTGGAAAAGACGGACACGCGAGCTAGATGAATGGGTCTCAACCATTGACCTCAACGTCTGCAAACCGCCAGCGCGAGGCAGGAGATTCTCTCGCCAGGCCGGACAACCGACGGGTTCCCGGACGTCTTGCCAGTGCACAACTGCCACATCGGCATCCCCCTTAACCACGGCCACTCGAACGTATCCCGAACGCCAGGGTATGTACAACTCGCTGGCTCAGGATCGGAATGATACTGGCGCGGAGGGCGATTCGCTCGCCAGTCGGCGCCCAAACCTGGCCTGACGGTCAGATCCGCAGTCCTGCGGGCCTCAGCGCAGATACCAGCCATGGTGCGCTCGGCCGTGACGCGACCCATTGCCTCGCACGCCCTATCTCAACACGCTCGCAAGCCAACTCGTCCTCGGCATCAAACCCCATAGCCAACCGGTACGCAGCGAACGTCGCAAGGGCAACCCGCCTCCAAGCACGTCACCGGAACCGGCCACCTGGCAACACCGAAACACGGTGCACGATAGCCCTTTCGGCCGATGACCAGCCCAGTCGGCCTACCCTCAGCACCGGTTACGACGTCAGGGCGCGAGGAAGATGCGCTAGCCTGCGCTTTCGCTGGTCGCATGCCGCGGAACATCGAAGGTCGTTGTTGCGCTTACTTTCTCACCGGCGTGGCAACATCCGACGCACGTGTCACGACGCCCGGAGCAAGCATGCAGCCGACAACCTTTCTCAGATCGGTGCTTCGACGAACGGGCGAGCCGTCTCGCATGCTCTGACAAGCGCCGCCTGCACCGGGGCGGCGCGATGCTCCTCTGAGAGGATCTCAATCCCCCATGGCCCCGGCCAACCCACGAGCCGGAGAGCACGAACGAACTCATGGATACGGAAGGTCCCTTCGCCGCAATAGCGACGCCGATGGACCGTGTCCTCGTACAGCGAGCCCACGACGTCGCCCGCCGCGTCACTCAGCTCAACACTCGTGATGCGCGCCAGTGGCACCTCAAGGATCGCGGACGCGGGGGTGTGACTCCGTTCCATGTGCCAGATATCAATCACCAAACCGCCGTTACGATGTCCTGCCTCATCGATGAAGTGCAGGCCAGCATGTAGATCCTTAATGTTGGACCATGGCAGGAATTCGATACCCAACCGAGCTCCCACTCCTTCGGCTTGAGCGGCCAGCTTTGCGAACTTATCCGCCCATAGGCCCACAGTCCAAGGCTGGTCGCGATCGTCCGGGGTCACTTTGATGTGCTGAGCACCCAAGGTCTCAGCCGCGTCGAGAACTCGGCGGCGAATACGATCTGAGGCCGGTTCGTCGCTCCACCAACCAGGTATCCCCTCCAGTTCCACAACTTCTATGCCGTGATCCTTAAGCAGCGACCGCGTCCCGTTCAGTCCGTACGTCCGCTCGATCTCATCGAGATCGACCGAGTGCAGACCAACGCCGACGAACCCCGCCCTGGCAGCGGCCTCGATCCGTTCCAGCAGTGGAAGGGGGCTGCGCTGGTCGACGCCTCCAGGCACTGTGTTGCCGGCGCTTGTCCAACAGGTCGCCAACATTCTGTCTGCCGTCAATTCCGCTTCCCTCTCACGATCGATGTCCCCGAATTCCAATGCTCAGACAATTGCGCCATTACCACCGCGGCGTGATAACTATCAACACCGAGCGGGCGCATATTACATTATGCCAATAGCATCCAATCGTCCATCCATGATAGATGAAGGAAACATAATTGACTTGCACAAGACGACTACCTAGGGTTGCTTGAACATGAAATACCGATACACATATCTCGAACACTGCCTGAAGCCCGTGTTTGACGCGACGGCAATGTGAAATGATCAGAGGAGGGCATTATGCTCGATGAAACCCACCAAAAGCACATCGTCGTATCACCACACCTGGACGACGCGGTCTTATCGTCAACTTGGCCGATACTCCATCATTCCGCCCAAGTGCTGACAGTGTTTGCGGGCGCCCCGGATCCTGGAAGCCCAATCGGTTGGTGGGACGCGAAAAATGGGGTTAAGGATTCCACGGAGCGTGTCGCTGAACGAATCACCGAGGACATCGAGGCACTCGACCTCCTCGGTACGCAGTCGGCGGGCCGGCTGAATATTCTGGAAGCACAGTATCGAGAGAAGCCCGCAGCTTCTGCCGAGTTCGTCGAAATCCTCCAGCCTCTACTAGATTCGGCAACGCATGTATGGGGTCCAGCAGGCATGGCGCGCCATCCTGACCATTGGTCAGTCAATGAAGCACTCCGAATATTAGCAGCAAGAAATGACACCAAATGGAGCCTTAGGTTCTATTCCGAGGTGCCATATTGCATCGATGAAGAATGGTTCGCACTAGCGTCTCGCTGTTCTTCCACTCCTCCGTCAGGATATCGCCGACTCGATGCACACTCCCTCGCGATGAAGCGCAGCGCGGTGGCGGCCTATAAAACTCAGGTTGGGCCGCTCGGACTTACTTTGGAGGCATGCGGCGATATCGATCCTCTTGGCGTGGAACGCTATTCGTAGCCCGGCCACGCAGTTGAGCCCCGAAGGGACCACCGCCCGCGAATCGCGCGATCAATTCCGGCCAGTCCAATCTCCCGGGAAACAAGAGCGGACTACTGTGCGTGTGTATCAACCCGACGATAGCCAAAGCCGGATATACGCAGAGACGATGAGGTGGGTGCATCTGCTCGCTCAGTAGACCGGCAGTGACGGGTCAACCTGGTTGGCCCAGGCGATGATTCCGCCCTGCAAGTGCGTGGCATCGGAGAAGCCGGCGTTCTTCAACGCCGCCAGCGCCTCCGCCGAACGTATACCGGTCTTGCAGTGCAAGACGATCGGCGTGTTCTGCGACAGTTCGGCCAGGGCCTCGCCGGAGAGGATGCGGTCCTTCGGAATCAGGGTCGCGCCCTCGATGCGGACGATGTCCCATTCCACCGGCTCGCGCACATCGATGATGGCGACGTCCTTGCCCGCGTCGAGCATCTCCTTGAGCTCACGCGCGGTGATGGTGGAACCGATCGCGGCGGCCTGGCCCTCCTCGGACACCACGCCGCAGAAGGCGTCGTAGTCGATGAGCTCGGTGATCGGCTGCCGCTCGGGATCGCGGCGCAGCTTGATGGTGCGGTAGCTCATGTCGAGTGCGTCGTAGACCATGAGCCGGCCCAGCAGTGGGTCGCCGATGCCGGTGATCAGCTTGATCGCCTCGGTCACCATGATCGAGCCGATGGACGCGCACAGCACGCCCAGCACACCGCCCTCGGCACAGGACGGGACCATGCCCGGCGGCGGGGCCTCCGGGTAGAGATCGCGGTAGTTGATGCCGCGACCGTTGGGGGCGTCCTCCCAGAAGACCGAGACCTGGCCCTCGAACCGGTAGATGGAACCCCACACGTACGGCTTGCCCGCCAGCACGGCGGCATCGTTGACCAGGTAGCGGGTGGCGAAGTTGTCCGTGCCGTCGACGATCAGGTCGTACTGCCGGAACAGGTCGACGGCATTGTCGGGCTCCAGGCGAATCTTGTGCAGCTCCACCGTGATTCCGGAGTTGATCTCCAGAATCGAGTCCCGCGCGCTGTCGGCCTTGGAACGACCGATATCGGACTCACCGTGAATGATCTGGCGCTGCAGGTTGGAGGCGTCCACCTCGTCGAACTCCACGATGCCGAGCGTGCCGACACCGGCGGCGGCCAGATACAGCAGCGCGGGCGAACCGAGGCCGCCCGCGCCGATCACCAGCACCTTGGCGTTCTTCAAACGTTTCTGCCCGTCCACACCGAGGTCCGGGATGATCAGATGGCGGCTGTAGCGGGCGACCTCGTCCCGGGTCAGCTCCGCCGCAGGCTCCACCAAGGGCGGCAGGGACCTCATCGTTCATCCTCCCTGGTAGCCCCCTGGAGGTGTGCAGGCAGGGAATCCGCAAGATTCCGGACATCGACAGCGCCACCGGCAACTGCAGACAAAATCGCTACCTCAGAAACGTCCGATACAGCCGTGTCGAGGCCGCCCGAAAATCGAACATCCTCGTCATCGACGAAAATTAGAACAAAGCGATTTATCTGGCCGCCATCGAGCAGCCGGGCCGAAATACCACGATAGTTAGCGTCGAGATCTGCGATCACTTCGCGCAGGGTGACGCCGCAAGCATCGACGATCTTCTCACCGGAGGTGTACGTACGGAGAATCGTCGGGATACTGACTGTGATGGGCATTGCGAACTCCTCAGAGTTTATCGAATATCGCAGGACCTTGCAATCTAGTACAGTCCGCATCATCATCCCGGGCCCGAGACCCGCCGAATATTCCGACTCTTACAGAGCGTCGAGTAAGGCCACGAACCGTTGCAGTCGACGAGTAAGCGGCGGTATCTGATTTCTCGGCGGTGAATATTTGGACCAGAATGCTTCTGATTCTCAACTCTGGCAGCGCACAGCGCTGTTTGTGACCTGAAATCCACGATCAAGCGCCCCGCAAGCCCTCGACTACTGGTTCCGAACGAGGTCTGGGTCGCATTCCCGCCGCACTGTAGCATTGATCGATCAATCGCATATTGGCGACTGCATCGTCGACATTCGTCGGAACATCGCCATATCCCCGCACGGCTGCAATGAACACATCCAGCTGATAAGAGTAGGTCGCCCGTGTCCCCAGGTGCTCTGTACGATCACCTTCTGAACTGGAAACCAAGATCCTGTCATCCAGATGCGGCTCAACAAATTCGCAAGCAACAGCCGATCCCAGCGAGCCTACGATCTTAAAAGTCGCGCGGCGCCGCGTTCCTGCCATGTCACATTTGACACGGCCGCTGGCACCAGAAGGGAATTGCAGCTCCGCTTCCAGCCATTCATCCACTTCCACGAGACCGGCGCGCAAGCCAGCTCGGGCATCGAGCAAGACTGGCTCGCCACCACCCCACTCGGCCAACATTCGTTGCGCATGCAAACAGTAGCATCCGAGATCCATGGCTGCTCCGCCTGCCAGCGACAAAGACCATCTCGGATCCTCAGGCTTCGGCGCAGGGATCGCGAAAATCGTTTCAACGTGGCGCAGTTCGCCGAGCTCACCCGAAGCGAGTAGTTCGCGCATCCGCCGCGCGACCGGATGATAATAATAGTGAAACGCCTCCATGACGATAGTGCCGCTCGCACGCGCCAGAGCGGCGACCTCGGATGCTTCGACGGCGTTCGCGGCGAACGGCTTTTCAGACAGAACGTGCTTGCCGGCCGCAATGGCCTTCATATTCCAATAGCCATGGGTCCCATTCGGCAATGGGTTGTAGATCGCATCAACTTCCGCGGCGTCGATAACCGCGCCATAGGAGTCAAAGACCTGTTCAACACCAAAGGACCCCGCGAACGCTTCCGCACGTACGCGGTCCCGAGCTGCTATGGCTACGAGACGATGTCCGGCCAGCCGGGCAGGCTCGACTATTCCGGCCTTGTTGATCCGCGCGGCGCCGAGAATCCCCCAACGCAGAGGAGCAGCTGGATCATGAGAATTATTCGCCGAGTTCACTGATCATTCTCCATCACGACGCGTAGCAGACGACGATATACAGATACCGCTTCCGACTCGGGGCATTCAGCACTCCACGGCTTGCGTGGACCGGCAAAGTGAAGAATGGAGGCCTTCCGTTCATCTTCCAGAAGCAACTCGATAGCACTTCCAGCACCCGAATTCTCGAAATGGTCACTACCGAAATAGGAAATGAAGGTCTGGGAATTCAGCGTGTTCCAGCAACGGTCGAGGCGCAGCCACTCATCGTTCGATGCCCAGTTCAATGCATCCTGGTCTAAACATGCGGCACGTTCGGGAAAGTCAACCAGAAAGTTCAGCGCGCGCTCGAACAGCCCGCGGCTGCGGCACTCCTCAAGATTCAGGAGCAGCACTCCCGAATTGAAATATTCGCGATCGCCGGGCACTCCCTCTTCCTGCCAGCCTGGAAGGGCGTAACCCTGATCTAGAGTCAACTGGATTGGATCTTGAACAGCGCCGATAGCCTGATCCTTCATAGGATTCAAGAGCAATGGCCGAATATCCCCCAATACGACAAGATCGGCATCCAGATAGAGTGCACGCGGCACGGCGGGAAGCATGTCACCGATTAACAGTCGAAGATAGACCGAATGCGTGAACTGTCCCGGGTGGGGACCGTCGGTCGGGAAACGGTTGTCTACAGGATCCGCCGCAAAATACTCTACGCGCAGACCGAGCCTTTTAGCATGTCTGTCGATTCGCTTCTTCGAATCAACGCTCAGAACCTCATGGACAACCAGTATCTGAAGATCACCATGGAAGTGCGCGCTACTGCGAGCCAGCGACTCTAACAACACGCAGAATGGAAGCACATAACGGTCATCGATGCAACAGACGATGGGTGGAAGGCACGTATCAAGCCGCTGTTCTTGCATTGAGGTATCCAATGAAATTGAAGTTCCTATGACGTGTCGCAACATACCCGAAACGAACCTGGGGATGCGATCTTTCCGAACGAACCGCGGCTATGCTGGAAATTTGGGGGGTCCGAGCACCGTGCCGGCTTCAGTTTATATACCAGTCAGAGATTTGAATACGGCGTGGAATCAACTCGAGCGATGGTGAACAGGCGCAACTCCCACCGGCTTCAGATTCGCACCTCGTCGATCCGGACCGGGCGTCGCTCCCGATAGGAGGTCAAGCATGCTTCGGCAATCCAGTCGGCCTCGAGCCCATCGTCGATCGTGCAGGGCGACGGAATAGTTCCAGCTGCGACATCCACAAAGGCTTCGATTTCCCTTCGGTAGGCGTCGCGAAAACGATCTAGGTACCACGGATAAGGGTCTTCTGCAGGGAAACGTGCACCAGGCTCAGTCGACCGCATCGGCCACTTGTCATCGATTCCCGCAGCGACACTATCTTCCGACCCGTGCACCTCGAGACGCACGTCGTAACCGCGCCCGTTGTAGCGCGTATTAGATACCAGGGCCAGAGTTCCTCCAGACAGCGTGAGAACGACCGCCGACGTGTCGACGTCGCCGTAATCGCTGAAGAACGCAGCACCCTGGTTTGCGCCGACTGCGTAGACCTCTACCACCTCCTGGCCGCTTACCCAACGGATGGCGTCGAAGTCGTGAACGCCGCAGTCCCGGAACATGCCACCCGAGGACTCAATGAACTCCTGCGAATACGGTGCGGGGTCCAGGGTCGTCGATCGGATGGTGGTGATGAAACCCAGCTCGCCCTGCCTGACTGCGGTTCTCGCCGCGGCGAAGGCAATGTCATGACGCCGTTGAAACCCGAGCTGCACCGGCACGGCAGATCCTGCGAGACGTTTCTGGAGCACGGCGCCGGCCGCGCAGCTGCTCGCCAGCGGCTTTTCGCAGAACACCGGAATCGCCGCATCGACACACGCAGCAATCAATTCGGCGTGCGAATCGGTGTTTGCTGAAACGACAATCCCATCGACGTCGGCTTCGAGCAGCGCCTCCATAGAATCAACGACCTCAACGCGGTCGGAGCCGAGCTTTTCCACCGCCTGCTTGGCACGCCCTGGCGCCAGGTCAGTGACTACCAGTGCGCCGACCGACGGTGTCGTCAGAAGCGTATTTGCATGAAAGGTGCCGATTCTCCCCAGCCCAACTATTCCGAACCGCACTGTATTTGCCTTTCATCGTTAGGACCAGTTTGAGTGGAAGTATTAATATCGCAACTCTGCGAGACTGTCCAGAAATCAACGCGAGTCGTCCTTCGATAGCGTGCTGCGCCTCCGCCATGCCTGCTCGGCTAGCTCGGCAACGAGTCGAGCCTCGTCCCAGTCTTCATCGAGCGCACGCTTGACGAGCAGGAGTTGGCTCTCTGGAAACAGAGAACCGATAGGCCTGTCGCGGTCCAAATTCGTGGGGAATGGATATCCCTCAGCCGCGGCGGCCAGAATATTATCTATCATTCTCACGTCATTGCCTGCTGCACGCCGTTTGCGCAATGCCGGGTATATCGCGCAGACAATGCTCTCGTTGTCGACGGTAGCCGCCGCTCGAGCAAAACCCGATGATATCTGCAGCAAGTTTGCCATTCGCTTGACGTCAGTCGTCGAATTCTCACCCGCGCCATGGATGACTGCCGGGTTGAAAAAGACAATGTCACCTTTCTCAAGAGAAAGCTGCGTGTTCTCATCCTCGAAATAGCGGCGGAAATCCGGAAGATTTATCGCGAGAAATCCTGCGTCGAACTTCTGGGAGTTTGGAAGGTATCTCGTCGGCCCAGTCTCGATAGGCATGTCCACATGTGCAACCGCTGCCTGCAGTGTCAGTGCGGACGAGAACCGATGAACATGGGCGGGAAAGCGCGATCCATACTCGATGTCCATCAGGCCAAGGTGGTAGTCACGGTGCCCGACCTGTGGTGGACTCCCCGGGTTGACCGAGTTCGGCTCGGATACTATTTGATAGTTCGGGCCAAGCCAGGCAGCAGAAACCATGGCGACTACGTCATTGCTGAAATAGTCGCAGAACAATTCGGCGTCCTCAACCGCGAGCTTCTCAACAGCGGACCAGAGCCGGTCATTGGAACCGGGGCTGCCGAAATGATCGCCTACATCACTGTCGAGGGTCTTCTGGCGGTCGATTAGATCGAAGAATAATGTCGATGCCCGATCCAATACCGCAGGTTCGTAGGCATGTTTGAACACGACTATCCCGGGCCCGTCGCCCAATGCCCTCGCGATCTCAGCCTGAATCGCCAAGCGATCCGGTCCCGTCAGCACGCCAGTATTACACTTCTCACCATAAATCAGCACTCGCCGTTCAACACGGTCAGCAAACCGAAATTCGCTGATGTCGACCGGGCGCTCCACAATGGAGCAGAACTCTTCGAAGTCGCAGTCGGTAGCCGACAGCCAATACGGGTGATGAAAGAGTGAATGAGACACGGGTAACATCCTAGGTTCGGACGGGCACGTTGCACTCGTCAAAAGCTTCTCATGATCAACGGCGATCGGACTTAGACAATTGGTCCACGCAGGCAGCGAGTAGACGGGGATCGAAGTCTTCGTCTTCGATGAAGACACAGCTTCCGATCCCGTCTGGAACAACTAGATGAAGGCTGCCGCCACGATGTTGTCGTATGGACCGGAGCGATGAATACATGCCACCGACGTCAATGCCTTCCCACAAACAAGGAAGCGAGACAGCCTTCAAGGACTCCAAGATCGCGTCCCGATCGGCGATATTCAGAAGGCCCAGATTCCACGCAAGCTGCGTCGACAACGCGATATCGATGGCTACAGCCTCACCGTGAAGGATCGAATGCATAGAGGCAGTCTCGATATACGGCGAGAACGTGTGACCGAAGTCCACCTTACGTCTGTAGTCGGATCTTTCATACAAGTTGAGTGAAAGCTCCTGAAGCATCGAACCAACCGATCTCATGACGACTTCGTCTGTCAAACCATGAGAGCCTTGGAACTTCCCCTGGATCAGTTCGCGGCCGTGCTCACGCAGAATCTTGAACAGTGCGTGATCAGCGATAACAGCCATCTTCAGCATCTCCGCGTAACCGTTCCGCAAGTGCCGAGCCGGGAGCGTCGCAAGGAAGGTGCTGTCCAGAACCGATGCTAAGGGCGTGCTGAATGTACCCAACATGCTTTTGTGGCCACGGTGATTCACGGCATTCTTCGTGCCTATCCCCGCGTCGACGAGACCAATAAGGGTCGTAGGCACCTTGATATTTGGTACACCGCGGCGATAAAGCGCGGCGCTGAGCCCTGAGATGTCGAGGCAGACTCCTCCCCCCATGGCGACTACCGGCGCATTGCGGCCAAGCCCGAAGTGCTTGAACTGATTGCATAAGTCACCGACCGCGTCGAGGTCTTTGGATGCCTCGGTAGAATTCAGTGACACAACCTTGCTATCGCGATTGAATAGTCCTGAATCGATGCATTGCCGAAGTGCATCTCCGTAGAATCTATCGACAGACGGCGTGACGACAAACAGACTTCGGCGCCCCTCCAGAAGATCTGACAATACTCGATTATGTGGTGACAGCACACCTCGGCTGACGATTATCTCTTGACTATCGGTTCGAGTCGCCGAAAGGCGCATGAAATCATCTCGATAGCTTATAAGGGATGCTTCTCCCGGAAGAGATGGGATTCCGCTGTCGATGTCAGTCATTGAAACCTTGAGCTCCTGTACTTTCGGTTCAGATCTGCGATCGGCCGAAAGAACGCAGATGACCGATACGCATACTTGCCTTTCAATATAGATAGATACTATCCATTCGAGGCTAGTACCTGGCTCGCAAGGAACAGGGCTCCCTCGCGCATACCTCACCACCTGCTCGATAGAGTGCTTCGATACCGGTCAAGCGCGACGGCTCGACATGATCACCTTCACAACCGCCGATGCGATATCCGCCATATCCTCTTCGTCGCCAAGAAAGGAGCTGTGATGCGTTAGCACTGCGTGCCGGGCGAAGTACTCTGCATTCGGGTATTCCCGAGTTCTATGCAGTTGCTGGAATTCGAGAGCGAGTGGTCCGACTCCGGCCTTGGACCAGGGTTGCAATAGCCGACTGCGGTTAAGCGGGTCCCTCGGGGCATGGAAGAGAACACCGAGCTCCGCTGTAAGCGCCTCTGCAATCTGGCTGTTCGACATGCCGCATGGCAGTGGATCAAAAATCAAGGCTCCCTGATAAATCGACATCTGGGTCTGCTCTGCGCGCGGCTGCAACACACGGACGCCATCGACGTGAGCCAGCAAGTCCGTGATCAGGCGATAGTTGCTGTTCCGCCTAGCGTGCTGGGCGTTCAGCTCTGGCAGTTGACCGCATAGGATCGCCGCGCTGAATTCGTTTAGGCAGAAGTTGGCACCCATCGTTGTCGCCGTTTCGACGAGTTCGAGCCTTCCGCCCCCCAGAGGCGCCGCCGGATAGCTCCGAGAATCAGCGCGCAGCTCTTCCAAAATCCGTGCCAGCCCTGGGTCGTCGGTGACCACGGCCCCACCTTCACCGGCGGCGAGGACTTTCGACTGCTGCATACTGAAACATCCGAGTTGCCCGAGCGACCCTGCGGGCCGACCGAGCCACTCAGCACCGTGCGCCTGGGCGGCGTCCTCGATCACCGCGATACCCTGCTGCTCTGCTATCGCCGAAATTCCGGGTACGTCGGCCATCACACAGGCCAGGTGCACAGGTACTACCGCTCGTGCACCAACGTCAAGGTCAATCGACTCGGGTCCGATACACCCAGTGGCGATATCGACATCGACGAGCACAGGCAGCAGCCCCGCGCGGAACGCGGCGCTCGCAGTGGCTACCCAGGTCAGCGCGGGTACCAACACAGGCGTTCCGTAGTCAAGACCGAGCGCCTCCAATGCAACGACAAGCGCACTTGACCCATGATCGACCGGAATGCAGTGCTGCACGTCGACGTAGTCGGCGAACATGCGTGCGAACCGGCGTTCGAAGAGCTCGTGGCCGTCAGCACTCGTCAGAGTCCATCTCCCGCTGGCGAGTACGTCAGCAAGCGCCTCGCTGGCGTGCTTCGGGGGTATTGGCCAAGCCGGCCATCGCCGATTCGTTGCACGGACTGGGGTGCCACCATGGATGGCGAGAGTGTCGCGCTGTTTTGCCACTGACTCATGACTGCCAAGGTGTACCATATCGCAATATCTCTCTCAGGGTGTCGAACAACTGTTGCAACAGAATGACTTTATGTCACCGGCGGTGGCCGGAGCTGCGATGAGTTGCGGCGGCCACATGTCACCTGCAATTCCAGGTGCGCCTTCTATCATTCTCGTCGATGATTGTCAGAAAATACAGTATTAGGTGTGTCGCCACACGATGCGAGCCGTGCGCGATACGAGGTCGGCTTCAACCGTCGCATTCTCAAAGTTTCGCGCGTATCGCATCTTGCCGTCAATAAGTTGAACGCCTGATTCGGGCGGCCCCAACTCGCGGTCGTAAATGGCACACGAGCGAACGTCTAGGCCCGGATCCGCAAATCGGAAATAGGCGTCCTCGCCCGCACAGCACAGGAAACAGGCGAGAGAGAACTCCAGAGCGGCAGCAGACTCCGGCACCGTGTCCGGCCCTGCGGTGAAAGCAACAATTCGCCGACGACATGAGAGCCTCGCGACAATATCCATGTCCGCCGCCATCGCCGCCGGCTCTGGAGAGGGCGAAGAATTTCTTCCGAACGACTGCAAAAGCACACCGTCCGCCAGACCGTTATCGGCGAATCGTGTCCCACCGTCCGGCCATTGTGGACTTGTTTTAGCGCCATTATAAAGGATGGAGGTACCGAGCGGGATCAACGCACACCGCAATTTTCCCATCATCTCATCGACACCGGCAGCGAGATCATGGGCCAACCGAGCACCGATGTACCGCGCCGCTTCGTTCTTTCTCATCACGAACTGTTTAATGCCGTCGACATAAACTCCGTCATAGCCCTCCCGCCGCACCTCGTCAGCTATCGTCGTTACCCACCACTCGCGCATTTCAGGATTGGACGTATCCCACAGCAATGCATCAGCATGACCCGATGTCGGAGTATGCAGCTTCCCATCTCGCCTGATGCGGAGTGCATAGTCCTCACACTGCCGATTTCCCGACATGGAGGCATAGAATCGCGGGAAGTAGTCACATGCCGACCAAGGGAAGTAGACCTGAGTACCGGGGTTCGCTTTCTTTATTTGGCCGAAGGACTCGAGAATGCCGGATTCAGCGCTCCCACGCTTAACGAACCCTACCCATTTTCCAAGTATTACTATGCGGGATCGATTTCCGATGGATGAAGCATCGCTATCAGCAATACCCAAGCCGAAGTCAGGCCCATCGAGGTGTGCAAATAGTGGCACTTTGTCCCAATGACCATTAGACATGTGACCTCTTACCTACAGTGAAACGTGTTCATCACAACACTCGATCCCCGCCTGGATCAGTAATCGCCTCACCACTTCGCCCTTGCCCGGTTCGCGGACTTCCTACGGATCAGCTTCAGACATCAGACAAGCCCTCGCGAAGCAACTTGCTCCGGATTATCGCAGCTACCCTCTGCACGCCCGGAGGGTACATCATCGAGAAGTGGTCACCCGGAATCTCATGCAACTCGATGCTACCGACTGACCCAGCCCATCCATTGAATTGGTCCTGCGAGCCTGCCCCTGACGAGCGTATCAGGACCATCGATCCACGGTAAAAGCCCTCAGGTTGATATCGCACTATTGCAAGATAGTTTCGGACCCGCACATCGACAAATCGTAAGAACTGTTCGATATGGAAGTCATTTGCAAGCGCCCCACTGTTCCGTCCGCGTTTGACCACTTCTTCGATCTGGCGGGGATAGGGCATACCATCAAGAACCTCTGTGGCGAAATCGAGATCGAGCATTGTATGCGCGAGCCGGTATATCGACCAGGTCCTCACGAGGTCGACGTCGACAGGCTCGACATCGGTGTCAACCGCTGACAAGCCGGAGTCCAGCACGCAAACAAGATCGATGTCCTCCCCCTTCTGATTCAACCGTCTCGCAACCTCAACTGCAAGGTTGCCGCCCATAGAGTATCCGGCAAGCCGCCAAGGCCCACCGGGATGCTCCTTGAGCATATGAGAGGCGTAGGAATCCGCCATCTCCTCGATAGTGTCAAGCGGCACGGTACCCTGTTCGATCCCTAATGATTGGAGCCCCCAGATCGTATGAGCCGATCCAATTGATCGAATTAGATCACAGTACTTCACGAGCGTTCCGGGCAGCGGATGGAAGAGGTAAAGCGGCGTCTCGTCGGCCCCCTTTTGGATGCTTACGATCGGACTGCTGCGGCCCTGGAGTCCCTCCCCCGCCAATCTGTTGGCCAGCATTCGTATGGTCGGCACGGACACGAGCTCGGAGATCTTGAGGTGAACTCCGAACACCCGCTGGATTTCGATGATCACCCGCACTGCAGCGCCGGAGGTTCCACCGAGATCGACAAAGAAGTTCAGATCGATGTCCGATACATACTCGCGCAAAACTGTCTGCCAGATGCAGCATAATTCTATCTCGGTGGCATCTCGAGGCTTTTGCGACATTGTTTCCTACCTAATTCAATCCATCGATATCAGTGGTGAGAGCGGTGACCTTGGATACCTATGGGAGTCGGCGAGAACCATGAACACGTGCCACCTAACCAGACCGTCGGGCACAGGCACCAGGGCGGAAGCGACGGCTCCTTCGGTTGGGCACCGCAGATTCGGGAGTACACGGTGAACACCACAACGCGGCGTATGCGGGTTCGAGGGCCAGTCTCAATGGCTTGCCACAAGTTCTCCTCGACCGACGTGTC
The DNA here is from genome assembly GCF_035920345.1 of Nocardia vinacea. Lineage (NCBI taxonomy): Bacteria > Bacillati > Actinomycetota > Actinomycetes > Mycobacteriales > Nocardiaceae > Nocardia > Nocardia vinacea. The sequence goes on along the minus strand of NZ_CP109149.1, from coordinate 8,782,867 downwards.
CAACTGGGTATCCCCGCCGGTTGGACATCGCTCGGGCACCCTCGCCTCATGCCGAAGGATCACCCGATGTGCTGTCGACCGGCTTCCAGTCGGCCAGATTGCGCTCCAAGCGTCTCGTGCGCGAGCACGACTGCAGGCGTCCCAATTGGATCAACAGCCGCACGTAAAATGAGCGCATCCATCGCAATCAAGAGCCGGCTGGGGTCCGAGATCGGCAGGTAGCGATGATCGGCCAGCAGAGACATCTCGGCCTGTTTACCTTGGTGCGCCACCTCAACGGCGAATTGGTGGGTACTGAACGGCGCCGTCTGGGTGTCGACGATCTTCGAGGTTGCCTCAGCGGGCCCGCACTCAGGGCTGCGGGCGGTGAGGGTCGGCCGCCTTACACCGTCTTCGAAGAGGTTGTTATGGAAACAGTCGAATAGGTCCGCGTCGACGATCGCATCGACGTCTGCCGTTGAGTAGTGAGCCATCGCATAGCTACGAATGCCGGCCACGGAGGCTCGCCGGATGACCTCCTCGAACGGAGAGTTCGCCACCCGCACAGCCGCGGCGGATGCTTGCGTGAGTCGCCCTATAAACGCCATCTCCGCTGTCGAGAACCGATTCGCACCCATGTTGTGCATCACGGCGATATCTTTCCCGGACAAGGCAGAGATCATCACAGCCGAGGCCGCGTGATAGACCGCTGGAACACTCACCTGGCAGCGGTCCGCCAGCTGTCCGACGGCGACCACCATCTCGCTGGACCGAAGTATGGCGTTGGTCCACCGGGGAGCACGGTCATCGCCACGCCGACTCGGGAAGTTGGTCACGTCGAACTCGTCGACGAACCTGGACCACCGCTGCACTGCGAGGCGGTTACGCGATCGGCCCGCCTGAGAGCGTTCCTCGAGCGCTCGATCCACGGGTCGTAGTGGGAGCCCCTCTGCCTTCGTGGAGTGGTATCCGCGCAGCCGCGAAGCGAGCTCCCGCTTCAGCAGGTTCTCCGCATACCAGTCGATGGCGAGAGGCGATAGCACGACGAACAGCCCATCGATCTGACCTTCACGTACCAACACTGCGAAGCGCACAGGCCATTCAGTTGCGTATTTGAATGGCGTGCTTACAAATCCGTCAAGGAGCTCACGCGCCGTTTCATCGACCGTATTTTCGATGATCTCTAACTGCAGATCTCCACGCGACGCCACGACCTGAGTCAGCTCTCCATCGGTTGTTGTGGGGTGAATTGTTCGGAGTGCCTCGTGGCATGAGACGACCTCTACGAGTATCCGCACTATACCCTCATAGGTCAATCCGTTTGGGATTGGCAGTGCGAACCGCATATTCATGAACCCATCGTATGGCTGGGATTTCAAGATAGTTCGCCACATACCAAGCTGAGACCATGACGCGGGGGCGCTTATACTCCTGTCACCAGAGAATGAAGCCCTTGTCGAATATATCATCCTTCATCCAATCCATCCCGACTCCATGAGCCTGGGACACCATCATTCAATGCACGCAGTTTCCGAGCCGAAAATTTCGACGAACCCGAGAACTAGGAAATCTGGACGCTTGCCGACGTACTCCCCCAACACGGCAGTATATGGTGTCCACGACAGAACCTCGATGAATAGACGTCGAAGGCCTTCTCGTCGAGGCATTCATCTCAGGACGCTGTTGAGAGCGAGGACGTCGAATCGAACATACGAGCCTGTCGTCTACAAGCTTCGCACTCAAGGTGATGAGGCGGGTCAGTCGATCGCGATGAAAAGTTCACCTATATGATCGCTTGAGATCAGCCACAAGGGAGCTGACCGCGAACCAACGCATCGGTCGAAACAGCTCATCAGAACTGGCATTCCGGGTCGACGTGTAGACAGCCGCGCATCACCGTGCCACTGTTCGTGGTCGGTGAATACTCTTGAAGAGTCGAGACCTGGCTCAATTCTCAGTCCCATCAGTTCTCGATCCCATTGGTCGACAGATAAGGAGATTTGCGATGCCGCGCTTGATCCATCTCAACGGCATGCCGGCAGTGGGTAAGTCGACGCTTGCAGCACTGTATACGCAGCGTCATCCCGGGGTTCTCAATCTGGACATCGACCGCTTGCAGGAACTTGTTGGCGACTGGCTGAATTTGAATCAGCCAACCCATGATATTCTGCGTCCCGTCGCTCTCGCGATGGCGTCGGCGCATCTTCGAGGTGGGCGCGACGTCATAGTTCCATACTTCCTTGGTCATCGACATGAGATCCTCGAATTCCAGAGCGTCGCAGCACAAAATGAAGCCGAGTTTTGCCAGATCGCCCTGTTAGACAGTAAAGACTCCTCACTCGACCGGTTTATGCGCCGTCAGGGCGCCGATCTGTGGAGCCAGCATGTCCTTCGCTGCGTCGAGCAATGGGGCGGGACGGCATATCTCGAGGCCTTGCACGATCAGTTGCTGGAATATGTCGAAACCACACAGTCTGTCTCTGTGGTTGCCAGCACGGAGGGCGATCCTGAGCAGACATATTCCCTCGTCCTGGCAGCTTTGACGGACCATCCGGCTCCCGAGAGCGGTCGCTCGTAGTACGGGTTTGAGCACCGCATCCTGGACAGCACGCCCAGACCAGTCGACGCCGATCGATTCGACTTGCGTCATTGAAAGTTGGTACTTCACCTATGTCAGCGGCAAAAAACTCTGCGTATCATGGCCTTCGGCTTGCCGTATTTCAATTGCGGCCAATCGCACCCTCGGAAAACGTACTTGACGGTTCTAACGCAGTTCTGATCAATATCTTGGAGTACTTCACCGCGCTCGGAGTACAAACGACACTGCATCATCCAGCAACCGTCGATAGGTCCAAGCCGTTCGAACTGATGCCGAGCGTCAGCGTGGTCCCCGTAGCACCGATGTTGTTGGAAAAGCCGTCGGGATCTCTATGGGCAGATCCAATATCACACGCCTCTGCAATCGCGCAAATCCGCAGGACAATCGAGCGAAGCGACATTTTTTACGTTCATGGTGCCAATCTCCCCTACATAGACATAAGCGATGAATGCTCGATTATTCACAGTGTTCACGACTTCGTATATCACGAGGCCGTGACCGGTGTTCTCAACTTCACCCGGGACCGTCTCGTCGCGGTATCCGACTACACTGGATCATGCATACGCGAGGTTTTTAGACGCATCCGGCGAGTGCCAAGTAACTCGCTGCAGGTCGTCCCGAATGGTTTTTCCTCGAAACACTTTACACCCGTCATTGCGGATGCTCTTCGCGCAAGAATCGGTGTATCGAAGGAAGATCTTTGCCTTCTCTATCCGCACCGATCGGATCCAGATAAGGGGATTACTGCAGCGATCGATGTCGTGCACACCCTGAAAAGCCTCTTATCTCAGGATCAATACTCCAGGCTGCGATTGCTCATTCCAGCGTGGGAAGCTCCAAGGTTCGGCACCGAGGCGCCCAGGCATTTGACGTTACCACCTGATGTTGAACACTATGCGAAAGAGCTCGGCGTAATTGATAAACTTCATACGCACCCGTGGATTTCGGCCAGTGACATGCCGAGCTACTATTCCATCGGTGTGGCGACCCTGTGTGTCGGCACGGTTCCCGAAGCCTTTGGAAACGTACACATCGAATCGCTCTTGTCCGGCACACCGGTCGTTATAGCCCGCGTGGGGGCTCAGCGAACATCGATTCCAGATGATCTTGTGCGCAAAATCGATCCCGGACGGGGGGACCAGGCCGCCAATCATATCGCCGAGATCATCGGTGAACACGAGCGCGTGTCGAAGGAACTGCGGGAGCTGCTCATCGAACGTTACTCGCTCACCGCCATGGTTCGGGGTTATGAGCAAGCAATCCTAAATTGCGACCCTCAGCCTTCAGCGACGTTCTCAGCCGCGCCTGCCGTGGAGCTCAGCTCCACAATTCGGATTCCACCCTGGGCAGCCTCACTTGAATCGGGATATTACCATGACTACACTGGATACTGTACTGACAATAGATTCTTGAGATTCGTCCCAGAGATCAATTCATCCGTCACGGTAGGCGAGCTCGTCAGAGACGGCCGAATCGAAATGACTGATGTGCGTCATTGGATCGATTCGGGATTGATCACCACCGAATAGTCGGCATCTACACAAGCGACCGCGGCCGAAAAGCAGCGGAAGGGGCGACGTAACTACCCGAGTAAGAATCGGATGAGCAGAGCATGTTGGGCTCGGTGAGAACCCGGGGATACGCTGCCCTCAGTTGTAACCAATCGAGCCCCGAACCGGTCTCTTTATCGGTCCGGGGCTCGGTCGGGGGTAATCGCCCATTGATCGCTCAGCATGTTTGACGGGTCAGACAATACAGGTCTGACCCCGCATTCCAGTCTAGGCGTGGCTCGCGAAACGCAGCCGTCACACCAGCAGTCGAGCCACCGCTGACAGTGCCGGCCTGGCAGCCCGCAGCGGCGGCCCATAATCCTTCGCCAGCTCATGCCCCGTCCTGATCATTGTCGGCACACCCTCCCCCGATTGCAGAGAGGCGGATAGATAGCCGGGCTGGCTCATTAGCGGTCCATGATTGCCCCCCGATCCGTCCTCGTTCGGAACGGTGCTCCAGAGCAGACCATCCGAACGACCCAGTTCAAGTTTCGTTCACAGAAAGGATGCCCGCCCTCACAACCAAGCAGACATCTCGGCCGCCCGCCGGGAGCAGCTGCATGAACAGGGCCGGGCTGACACAGCCAATGGATGTGTTGCCGATGGCGATCCACGGCCACACAGGATTGCGGTCTCCTCGCTGGGTCAAAGCGCTCCCCACATTGACCGGAGTACTGCTCAGTTTCCGACGTCAGCTCCGGTCGCTCAACAGTGCACGGTTGACTTCTCTCAATGTTTTAGCAGTTTGACGTCCGCAAACGTATCATGAGTTGCGTTGATATATCCGTGAAGATCTTGTGAGCTTTCGTGCCGGACTAATGAGTGCCTCGTGATGTTTTGGCCACAGTTTCGGGGTGGAGAGGACGAGCATTGAGCATGGGTCGAATAGGGTTCGCCCCGTGGTAACGCGGGATGTGCAAGAGCGTTTCGGTCAGATCGTGGCCAGGCGCCGCGAGGAGCTTGGGTGGTCGCGGCCGGACGTGCGAGTCGCGGGTGGGCCCTCCGTCGCGACGATGGCTCGGATAGAAAATCCGCATGTCGGCACGGCACCACCGAGCCCTGCCACATTGCGGCTTCTCGACATCGGCCTGCGATGGACCGAAGGGAGCGCAGCACGAACGCTTCATGGCGGCGACCCGATGAAATTGAGTGAGCAAGCACCAGTCGTCGGCTCCCCCGATCCGTTCTCCACGAGCAACCGTGATCGCGACCCGCTGAACTTCCGCCTTGTGGAGCTCGACATCGATGTCGTGGATGCACTGATCACCGCTGCAGACCGTTGCTTCCAGTTTTGCGACCGTTCGGATCTCCCCGAGGCAGTCCAGGGGGCCGCTCAGGCGGTGAAGGAGCAGCTCGGCATCGCCGTCGGCAGGCTCGCGGCCGCGCAAGCAACCGAGGTGCTCGAGCGTGTGGGCGGACCGGGCAACGAAATTCCCAAGCACATCGAAAGGCTCATCGGTGCATTGTTGGCGACGCCTCCGACGACCACAGGGGCCGAACGGGAGAACCAGCAGTATCGACGGTGGCTTGCGGGCAGCGCAACAGATCTGGAACCTACCCTCGCGGACGGCTTTGTCAGGAGGTGGCGGTCTAAGCTTGAGCGGATCAACCTGATTGAGGGAGAAGGCCGTTGAGTGCCTGTGAACAAACTGCTCATTTTCGGGTGCGAGCCAGTCGCCGGGACATGAGGATGATCATGGACCAGGTGACCATGGCTTCGTGGTGTTCGGGGAGACGTTCGTAGTCGCGGACGCATCGTCGGCGTCTGGTGATCCAGGCCAGGGTGCGTTCGACGACCCAACGTCGTGGTAGGACAACGAATCCCGTGGTGTCGTCGCTGCGTTTGACGATCTCGAGGGTGAGGGCGAGTTGCTGGCGGGCCCAGTCGACGAGTTTGCCGGAGTAGGCGCCATCGGCCCAGACCAAGGCCAGGGTGGTGAAGAGTTCCCGCAGCTGCTGCAGGGCCGGGGCGGGCGCCGTCGCGGTCTTGGACGCCCGCAGCGGTGACGTGCACGATGAGCAGTAGCCCGAGGGTGTCGACGATGATGTGGCGTTTACGGCCGTTCTGTTTCTTGCCTGCGTCCCAGCCGGGGGTGCCGGTGCCGACGGTTTCAGCGGCGCGCAGAGTTTGGGAATCGATGATCGCCGCAGTCGGGTCGGGATCCCGAGAAGTGTTGGTGTGCAAGCGGTCTCGCATGTCAATATGCACTGCGGTGACGTCTCCGCTGTGCCACCAGCGGTGGAACAGGCCGTAGACGGTGCGCCAAGGCGGAAAGTCGCAGGGTAGGTTGCGCCATTTGCAGCCGTTGTCGGCCAGGTAGAAGATCGCGTCGATGATCTGGCGGCGGCAGTATTCCTCGGGCCGGCCCCCGCCGCCGTCGAGCCAGACCGGCCACGGCAACACCGCCGCCAGCTGCTCCCATTGGGCGTCGCTGGTGTCGGTGGTGTAGCGGCGCGCCCTGGAGGGTCGGCGGGTGCCGTGCCCGAACCGGCACGCCACACACGCACCCGTTTTCAGCGATATCGGCGCCAGCGAAAAGCGTTGCAGGGTAGAACGACATGGGGCGGGGCCTTGTGGGTGCAGGAGTTGTGGTGACCCCTTGGCTACCACTTGGTCCCGCCCCCACTGCGATGCCACACCGCAGCACGGCCGGAGTGTCAATCACCCACGACACCAGCATCATTCGGCGATCGTGAAAACCCCCGACGGCGCCTGAGCGGCCCACCCCCGCGTGACCAGGCGTTTCAGTTTCGACCGCAACGCCTCCACCTTCGACCGATCGGTTACCGTGATCCCCAATTCGGCCGCGACCTGCCCGGCACGCAACCCGTTCCCGGCCTCGGCCAGGATCGCCAGAATGTCGCAGTAGTCACCCGGCAACACCGCCGACGCGTCCATACCCGCCTCGCGCTGCGGCACCAGCACCAATCCGAACGCCCGGCCCGAACCCGAAACAGGCTGCGCTGCCACAATATTCGCACTCACATCGGCCTCACCCGGCACGCCGTTTCCGGTGGGTTCGTCCTCGGCGAGCAACTCGGCCATCGTCTCCCGAGTGATCGCTAGTCTCGATAACGCCAGCTCGGCCGCGGCCAGCTGATCGGTCAACTCATCGATCTGGCGACGCAGCCGCGCCACCTCCTCGTCCAGACCGGCCTCGCGCCGGGCCAGCTCCTCGCGCCAGGACATGATTCGCCTCCATCGGCCCCCGCCCCGACGATAAACCGCCAGCAACCGCCCCAACAGGCCCGCACCAAAAACCGCAGATCACAACACCAGACACGTCATTCGATCAGTTTGTTCACAGGCACTCAGATGACTGATTATCAGCACCGATGTGACCGCAAGTGTCGGATGTCGAAGCAGCAGCCCCAGACCGCCGATCGTCCAGTCATGTGACGGCCGTGCTCGCGGAACGGAGCTGATACTTGGCTTTGAGGGCGGTTCTCACTGTCGGGCGGTTCTCGGATACTTGAGTTCGGGTTGGAGCTCAGCTGGCGATGCAGCGAGTTCGGCTCTGGCAGAAGCCCGGAGGAATGTGGTGGCCAGGGTATTTGTGGTGGGATCGGCATATCGGATTGCCGTCTTCAGCCGGACACTCCTATAGAGGAGGCCGGGGTCACGGTCGGCGGCATCCCACTCTGCGGCGTCGTCTTCGATGCGTTGCCGCCAGATCAGTTGCGACCGACGCTCGGTTATCCAGCCATATAGTCGATCCCACTTCAGTAGGGCGTCGTGCACGAGGCATGCATAGTCGGATTCCAGGTTGATTAGCCGTGCCTGCACCAACCGGTGAACGATGTCGGGCCCGGTGCTGGTCCGTGCGGCGATGTGGGCGAGTTCCGCGTTTGATGTCCGGCAGCGGGTGATGGTGCCGTCACGGTGGACGGTGACCAATGCCAGCAGGATGTGACGCGCATCGAGCTGTTCTGTCGATGTCAGCGCCTCCCAGGTCTGTTCGGCGATTCGGCCGACCACTCCGGCCACGCCTCCGACCCGGTGATAGGCGGCAAGGTCCAGTCGACGTCCGCTGTGCCCTGCCCACATCGATCGCATGGTCGCCGACAGCAGGGGTAGCACGCCGACGCCGGCGGTAGGGTCGTCGCTGGCTGGTCGGCTTCCTTCTAGCTCGGTGATCAGCAGTTCTGCTGCGGCAGGGTCGACTGTGACTCCGCGTGTGCGTGGTGGACCGACGATAGCCGACATCAGCTCCTGACGATCTGGGGGGTTCAGTGTGAAGCTGTTGTGCTGAATGGAATGCGCCAGCCACGGAGGCTGGGAGCAACTGGTGAGCTGGTCGGATCGCACCGCAACGAGGACCGACCCGATCGTCGACACCTGCTTCAGCCAGATCAGGAACCTCTCGCGGACCGTCGCATCAACATCAGGCCGGTACAACTGTTCGAATTGGTCGACGATCAGCAGCAGCCGACGGTCACCGGCCCATCGCCGGACGGCGTCGAGATCCGGCTCGGGTGTGCTGAAACATTCTGTGGCACAGAATGTTCGCGCCAGCGAGCAGAGAGGATTGCGATCTGGCGTGGTGACGACGACCCTCCACCGCGTCGACTCTGCGCTCATGGCAGGAATGACGCCGGCCTGGAGCAGCGCGGTCTTGCCGATACCGGACGCGCCGGTGAGCACGATGGCACCGGCATTGCGCTGTGAACTTGCGGATGCTCGAACCATCTCGAGGATGGAACCGATGGCACGCTGCCGCCCGAAGAAGGCAGCTTCGTGCCCTTCTGAGAACCCATCGGCATTCGGATACGGCGGTTGGGTCGTGGCGTCCGATACGGCGGGGGCGCGCCGCGCCGCCGCCCACAGTGACCTCCAGGCTTGCAGACTCACTGTCTCGGGGGGCGTTCCGGCGCGGCGTCGTGCCCGTGCGCCCAAGACATGCAGGACCGGAACCAGCGATTCGAACCGCGCCGGAACATTGCGTCCGTTCATCCAGTCGCTGATCCGCTGCGCCGTCGCCAGTGCCGAACGACCCTCGCCCTCGGTATTGCGTGCCCGCTGCTGAGCCAGCGTGGCGACATGCCGCAACGAGGGGGCGCCCGCGTCCCGGTGCAGGGCAGACAGTTGTCTGGCGAACTCCCCTCGCTCGGGCCTCCCGCGGTTGGCGTACTGGGCTGTGTCAGTTGATGCCAGCGTCATGCGTTCCCCCGAACTGTTCGAAGACCCCGTCGTCGACGGCCGGTCGGTCGTGTCTGTCTCTACGAGAGGTATAGACGGCGGCGAGGCTGATTCAGTTCCCTTGATTTCCAACATTTTTCGTCACCTGTCCGTACTAGGCCAGCGAGCCCGTGTGTGCGATCTGCCTGGGGCCCATTCCTGCATGCATGTTGTCCGTGACCCCTGCCGTGCTGTGTCCGGACCGGACTAAATCTGCACTGTGTGTGACCTGCACAATCCCTCTGTACGGCGCAATTGTGGGATTGCGGTGCCCGGCAACTGCGCCCTAGCGTTCCGCGCAATGCCGAGCGGCCCAGGGAGTTGGTCGACTCGGTTCATTCGATCGAAAAGGGGGAGCTGATGCGTACCAAGAAGTTGATCCCGGCTATGGCGGCTGTGGGTGCCGCTCTGCTGGCCGGTGCCACGAATGCCCAGGCGGAGGGGCTATCCCTGCCACCCCATGAAAGTTCCGTCGCCATGGAGGACGGCTGGCAGTTGGTGGTCGGCCATCGCAACGAGGAAGCCAACCGCGTCCCCCCGCTAAACGGCATCGGCACCACCCGCGAAGTCTTCGTAACCAACCAGGCCTACGGCTCGATCGCAGGGCGCGGCTCAAAACTGCAGGGCGTGGTACTACGGACGGGCTACCACGTGGGGTGTGCCGTAGATCTGACATCCATCACCCTGGGCGCTTCGGTGAACGTCGGCTTCACCCCGGGCATCCTCATCAACCCCGGCATCCCGACCCCCACCGTCGGCGCGAATATCGGTCCGACCGCCTCGATTTCGCCGAGCTTCCAAGTCACGCTGGCACCGGGCAAGGTTGCCGATCTCCCTACCGGCGAAAAGCCGATAGAGGACACCAAGGCATTCATCACCACCCGCAATGCCCATGTGAAGATCGACGGCTGTGTAGGGCCAGCAAGTATCCGCTCATACACGATTATCGCCGCGAAATCCACCCAAGACGACGACTCGGTCGCGGTCTACGGTGACCCGATCCCGCTGTAAGACGGAAGCTGCGGTGAAGGTAGAACAGAGAATTCGTGGTGGGTTGTACGCATCGCTCACTGTGGTCGCCCTGATCACGAGTGCACCCAGCGCCTCAGCCGACGTTCCGCGGAGTGACCGACACGAACTGTCGGTTCGGACCGCGGACGGTCGGACATTGATCGTCGGACACCGCGACGAGGAGGTTGTCAATGCGACCGGTCCCGGACCCCTCCCGACTCGGGAAGCGGTGGTGAGCAATTCGGCCTACGCCGAGATAACCGGTTCTGTATTCAAGAACCTGAAGGACGCCGAGCTGACAGTCGGCTATCATGTTGGATGCGCAGCATCCTTGCGGTCGATCACTGCGTCCCTCGGCATCGATGCTGGGCTCGTACCACCCAGCGTGCTCGTGATAACTCCGCAGGTGTTCGAGTCGCCGGACGATCGACGGTCGAAGGTGTCGCCCAAAATAGCGGTGAAACCACAAATAACCGCCGGCCTTGCAGCGGGAACGATATCGGATTTCGTTGTCGAAAAGATCTCCCTGAAAGATCACGAGCAGCGCATCGATATTGTTCGAACCAGTATCAAAGCCGATGGTTGCCTGACCGGACTCATAGTCCGTTCCTACGTAATGGTATCGGCGAAATCCAAGATCGACGACGAAACGGTCGTAGTGTACGGCGACCCGGCCGTCGTGTAGGCCCCGCGCTGGCTTCTTATCGAGGACTCCTACTCGTCAAACCATATCATTGAGTATTTCGTCAGCAGATCCGGCAATGGGCTGTTGGGCTTGTGTTGTGATCGACAAGGGCATGGGTATGAGTGAAGAAATTCAGGAATCGGATTTCCCGATCAGTAGTGGTAATTCTCCGGTTTTGGACTGGATTTCGAAGTTGCAGTCGGTGCCGGTCGAGTTGACGCCGGTCGCCGCTATTCGACCTGGTCTGGACGTGCGGGCAGAAGCGGGTACGAGTGCTGATCATGTGCGCGTGCTGATGGAGTCGGTGGGGGAGCTACCTGCGGTAATTGTGCACCGGTCGACAATGCGGCTGATAGATGGTGCGCACCGGCTCGCCGCAGTGCGAGCGCTCGGCCACGAGATGATTGCGGTCCGGTTCTTCGAGGGTGAGGATGCCGACGCATACGCCGTGGCTGTGCATTCGAATGTCGTGCATGGACTGCCGCTGTCGGTTGGTGAGCGTAAGGCTGCCGCAGTGCGGCTGATGCGTTCCCATCCACGCTGGTCGGACCGATTGATCGCGCGTACCGCTGGTCTATCACACAAGACTGTCGGTGTGCTGCGTCGTCATACAACGGGTGCGGACACCCAGTCTGATAGCAGAGTCGGTGGCGACGGCAAGGTGCGCCCGGTGGATGCGGACAAGGGACGTCGGATAGCGGCAGACATCATCCATGACCGACCCGACGCGTCCCTCCGGGAAATCTCTAGGCTGGCCGGGATCTCGCCAAGCACAGTCCGTGATGTTCGTGCGCGTTTGAGCCGTGGCGAGGGGGCAGTGGTCGTACATGGCGAATCGAGCCAGATCGACAATGCGGGTGCCTCGCGTGATTGTCGGCCGGGACCGCCGGTCCGCGACGGAGATCTTGTGCTGACAACACCAAGTTCCGGACCCGCCCTGCGTCAGCTACGCGAGGCTGTAACGACCCTGCAGGGAAAGATTGTGAAGTCTCTACAGAATGATCCGGCCCTGCGGTTCAATGAGAAAGGTCGATCGATCCTGCGACATGTGACGGCATCGGTTAGCGAAATTCGGGCCTGGCAGCAATTCATCGGAGATTCGCCGAGCCACTGCCACAGCATCTTGGCCCGGCTGGCACGAGCCAATGCACAGTCGTGGGTAGAGTTGGCTGACCAGCTAGAGCGGATAGAACGGACCGAGCGTCGACACGCGATGGGCTGAGTGTGCCTGTGTTCTGTGGTGCTAGATAGGAAACCCACAAATTATGCCTGGCTGAACTGCTGCGGTGGAGGCTAGTGGCGCGGAGAAGTATTAGCGCGGGAGGGCATCACGAACTTGGAGCATTCGGGAGAAAAGCGCACAGTCACGATACGCGGCTACCGGCTTTAGACCGTGTCTCATGTGGCTGATTTCGCAAGTTTCTTGTAACAGATCAGCGCTGAGGCTCGGGTGAGGGCTGGGACTTCGCGGCCAGTAGGGCGTTGCCGCGTGAGACGACGCAGACGGTGATCACCTCCCAGCTTCGGGACGCCATCGTCCGGCTCAACCCTGACGTCATCGACGGGTTCGACGTGGACGCCATGGTCGAGGAGATCGTCGCCACGGTCAACACTGTCGAAGGCGGGCTGGTGCGGGTCAACGAGCAGGTGCTCCATATCCTGCGCGGGACCGCTGGCGTGGTCGTGGACTACATCGGACTGGCAGAAGAGGTCCAGCGGGCCGTCGCCGTCCCTACCGCGGCGGAGTCCGACCAGGGCGGCGGGGTTCGTTACCGACGTGTCCGAGCTGGTCGCCGAGTTCCGCACCACCTTTGCCTGCATCGAAGACCTGCTCGCTGACGCGGACGGCCTAGACCTCACGGTCCACGGATACGAGTCCGTGCGAGCTACCAACAGCTTCCTGGACGCCAATCCTGGTGCGGCCGAGGTGTTGACGAAGAACTACCAGCTCCTAGCCCGCCTGTACCCGTTCATCAACACCGACAAGCGGATTGCCAAGTATCAGGACGGCTTCGAGCTGTTCGGGTCTGCATACACGACCCTCCTCAAGAAGCCCTCGATGAGGAACGCAAGGAACGGCTGAGAACGTCTCAGTAGCGAGTACATGCAGAGTCTGCACTGCGCCCATCAACTATGTAGATCCGGTTCCCCGTGAGCCCATGAAGCCCTATCGAGTACCGATGTCACGCAGCGTCAGGATCTCCTACGACATCATCACATTGCCCACTCCAGTCGGGGCAACCACCACCGGCTTGTTGGCGCAGGCCACCACGACCAGCAACACCTTGCCACCGACGACCGTATTCGGGATCGGCGACGACGCGATCACCTGGCTCGAGCAGCCCAAGGCGAGCCCGGTGCGGATCGGCCTTCGATTCAGAATCGGAAACCTGACAGTCGATGTTGAGACATCCGGCCAGGACTGGCCCGGAGTCCCTTCCCGTTGGCGACTCACCGGAACTCCGCAATGATCTGCAGGCCGGTGCCGAATCGATCGCCAAAGCTGTTGCTCAGCACGCCAAATCGGTGCTGCCCACAACAATACTCACCTGGCCCTCGTCCTCCAGCACGTCCAACACGGCAGCGCCAACGACTACCGCTGCCCAGATTCCCCTATGGGATCCATGCGGAATCCCCGATACCGACATCGCCACTGCCGGTCTCGAACCGCGTTCGAAGCGCTCTGGAGGAAGCTCGACAGGCAATTATGCGTCGTGCACATGGCACGGCACCTGGTACGAGGTCCTCGTCATATCCACCAGTACCTCGTTTGCGACCGAGACATACGACCGCGATAAATATGCGCGGCCAACACCATTGACAATCGGCGGCCGCCCCGCGGTCATGCTGTACTGGGCGCAGTCGGACTACTTCTGCGACATAGCATCCGACGTGGCACGGGATCCAAAGTCCGGCGTCGCACCGAGAACGATCATATTCGAAGCTGCGGTGAACGAGCATGGTAGACGGCCCGAACTGTGCACCGAGCTGACACGAGTAGCGAACACCGTAGTAGCAGTTCTCCCGGCCGGCACGTGAAACTACTCGGCGAGCACCGTGTACGCGAGGTCTTGGCTGCGGGGGTGCTCAGGCAACCCTCGTACGGTGAGCGCGCTGCACAACTTCGAGCTGGTATACGCATACTCGCCTGCCTCGAGGGACTCGCTGTCAAGCGTTTCACGTTCCTTAATGCGCTACACCACGCCGCGGGCCTTCGACCACTCACTTTCGAACCGATCTCTACAGATCTCTTCGGCGTCGAACTCGAGCCGGCTGGCGATTTCCGCGACCGGCGCAATAGGTATTTCGGCGAGTCCTGCCGTGTCCGTCTCGTTGTTCCCGTCGGCCCACATGGAAGTAGAGGACAGGCTCGTCACACGCGTGGTGCCACGTTACTTTCACGTACCTCATCCACAGCTCCCGGCAGTGCAATACCGTCGCACATTCATGCCGGATTGCACACTAGAACGCGCACCAGGCTTGACATCCTGAAGTGAACTTATCATTACTGCTGCTCGCGATGGTATGGCAGCTTGATGCCCGCCTCGTCCATCATGGACTCGTAGAGTTGAACCCATTCGGCCAATGTTTCATGGGCGAACGACCCCGGACAATCCTCCTGAACGATCTCCATCAAAGATTTCAGGGTGTCCCCTTGCACCAACAGACCCGGAAATTTGCGCGTCGAATCACAAACCGGATGTTTCGACGGTTCGCGACCTCTTGCAGCTCTACATCCATATATGCCTACCTCGGATTGAAGGTTATGTACGGTCTGCTCGTGTCTATCGGTCCCCTGAGGATGTCGAATCTGCGTCCATATCCCAACTCGGCCGGTCCGATCGGTAGGGAGTTATAGATTTTCTTTCTGATCTGGTTGTTGAAGCCGTCGACGATGTAGTCCCAGTCGGAAAACGCGTGCGCGGTACCTTCCGCTCTACTGCCAACGAGTGTGATCGGGTGCCCGATCTTGTCTGCGACAGCAGAGCTTGTTGCCAGCAAGGAGTTGTTGCCGACGGTGATGGTCACTCGTTTCGCTTACCACCGACAGTCGGTGCTGCTGATGCAGTTCGACTACATGCAGCAAATCGATTCGGACGAGTGGAAGTCCGTCCAGGGGCAGACGCTTCAGACGTTGATGAAGTTGCGGGCGGCATTTCGCGCTGACATACAGCGAACCCTGAATACCGAGACTGCGCGGATTTCCATGGTGAGGTCCGTGGGACGTCGAGGCAACGCGTTGCTGCAACGACTGCGGCGCAACGTTTCGCGTGTCCGAGGTGGCGAATTGGAGTCGAGCCGCCGGGGATAAGACGAGCATGCACCAACGAGTCGGGGTGACAGGATTTGAACCTGCGACCTCTCCGTCCCGAACACTGTTCCGGGGTGCCTGGGCTCGGCGAACAGTATCGTTGAGCTGCGTGTTTACGCCTTTGCGTGCCATCCAGTTGGTGGCCGTATCAAGACTGTCGCTGCCTTCCTGCTGCCTGGGGCATCCCGCCGCGGATAAGGTCTATCCGCCCTGGCGGCATCGCACGACGGTCGGTGCCATGCGGGCATGCCGCTACGACGACCGCGCACCACGCGCTGGCCGTTTACACGTCGAAACTGCGGTCGAGGTACACATTCGAACGACCAGGCCGGTTGGCCTCGTGCGCGTCGCGTTGGGCTTCGCGGACGTCGGCCAACTGAACGTGCGGCGCGACGGCGTGGATGTATCGGAACAGCTCCTGCCACGGCTGGTCGAACCATGTTTCGTACCGGTATGTCGTCGTGACGCCGCCCGCGGTCCGTTTGACGATCAGGATGGGCCAGTAGGACCGTCGGCTCTCCTGCTTGGTGACGCTATCCACCCCGACCGAGGCCAGGGTGCCGATCGATACGGACGTGATGTGCTGCCAGGGCTCCCGGAGAACGTTCTTGTCGAATTCCAGGCCCTCAAGAGTGGCCCGGATCATCGTCTGCCGGAAGACCTGCTTCCTGAACCCCCAGAAGAAGAACAGTAGTCCAACGACCACAGCGGCGATTTCGTTCGAGAGGACGTCCTGGGGCACCCACAGCGGCGATACCATCCAGGCAGCAATGACCACGGCGAGCACAATGAGCCCGATCGCATACCCTTTCGTCACATGGCCGCACACGCGGAACTCGTTCTGCGACTGATTCATTCCCCATCCCTTCAGAACCCCGCAAGTGACGATCGAGACCCTACCGCACGCCGGCAGGACATCTGATACGCGCCGATACCCGGAGGCGACCGAATCTCACATGGACAACCTCACAACGATCGTGAAAGACGAACTCCGCGAGTACATCTCGCGCCGGCCGCAGCCCAACGGCGATGGACCAGTTCATCCGCAGCATGATCCCGTCGCCACTGGAAAGGCATCGATGGCTGCCAAGAACAGATCGTGGCGCCGCACCGGGTCGTCAGTGACGCTGGTGCGGACCTCGTCCTCCGGTCGCTCGACACGCCAGCCGACATCGTCGATCACCTCGGAGGGCGGTTGTGCGCGCGACGCGCCGGAAGATTCTGCGCGAACTGAGGATTGCTGGCCCGATGGCTAGCAGCTAGCCGTTGTCGAGCTGGTCGCCGTGCTGCCGTGTCTGTACCACCATCATCATGCGGTAGCTCGTTGTCGGGGACGAATGGAGGGCGTCAGAATGGAGCCGAAGATCGAGTCCATGGAGTTTCGCCCAGATCTCAAGCCTGAACACTTGGAAGTCTTCCTGGACCGGATTCGGCCGGGTATGCCCTCTGCTCTGTGGGACGTGATCGCGCCGTACACGCTCATCCCGTGCACCTGGGATTCCCAGAGCTACGGTCTAGCCGAACCCATGGACTCGACGACAGGGCCATGGCTCTGCCAGGTCAATGCTCCTATTGCTTGGCACGAGCTACTGCACGCCCTGCCGGTGGAGCTGATCAACACCCGGCCTACCGTGGCTGAGCTGCGCCGGGCGTGGTTGATGCTGAAAGAGCACTCGCTTCGGCCCTCAATCACGGTGAACCTCGGCGCCACAGACTCTGGACAGTGGCTGATGGAGGTGATTGCGGTTGTGGCAAGCGGGCGAATCGAACGAACCACAGCGCTGGCAATCGCCGACATTCTCGGCGGGGAGCTGGTCGGCATCCTTGAGCTACCCGAAGCCGTGCTGTGGCGGACCAGCATGTGAGCTGGCACTAGTTCGCGGCCACCCCAGGGACGCAAACCGTCCGGTTTCTGGCATGTTGCTAGCCAAGTGGTTCCTGCGTTCCTGTGGGCCGTGTCGGGTTGTTATGATTCATTGCCCTGGCCGGCGAGTTTTCCCGAGTCCCGGCAGTAGATGCCTTTGATTCGAGGCTGCCTCCGGGTGCCTCGTGTTCACGATTTGGAGTCCGCTGCATGAATGGACCGCAGGTTAGCCGCACCGAGCTCGACGGTGCCGCCCCGTATTCGCCGAAACTTCTCCGGGTCTACGACCGATGTGTTCTAGGGTTCAACAACAGTCGCGTATGGCGTTGCGATACTTCGTATTTACTCGCACAATACGATCGCTCGGTGTCGGGCAACCACCTGGATATCGGCCCCGGAACCGGATGGCTCCTCGCGCACGCACGCTTCGATGTCGCGACTCCGGACGTGGAACTGCTCGACCTGAACCCGCCCCCGCTGGCGGTGACTTCGAAGCGGCTGCGCGAGCGGGGGATCATCGCCCGGACTCATCACGGTTCGGTGCTGAGCCCGTTGCCTGTCGGCCGCCAATTCACCTCGATTGCGGCGAGTTTGCTAATGCATTGTGTTCCGGGCGGCTGGGACATCAAGGGGGTAGCTTTCGAGCACATCGCCGCGTGCACGACCGATGACGGGGTGTTCTTCGGCTCCACTGTGCTTGCAGAGCCAGCGACACTGTTGAGCCGCGCGGTCGGCGCGTTCTTTCGCCGCCAGGGAGCGTTCCACAACGCGGGCGACGACGAATCGGGGCTGCGGCGGGCGCTCGAGGCGTCATGGGGTGTCGTGCAGCTGCATCGGATAGGGCAGATAGCGTTGTGGACAGCGCGTGAACCGCGCCGGAGCCAAACACCCCGCCCGCGGCCTGGTCGTTCCGTGTGACCAGTCAGGCCACCACAATGTCGTCGTCGTGGTGGGCCTGGATCACGATCGCGGCGGGCCGTACGGGTTTCTGCTGGACACTGGGCAGCGGCCATGCGGTGGCGTCGTACTCCCGGCCGGCGATCGAAACCTTCCCCTCGAACCACGTGGTGTAGGTCGCGGCGCCAGATGAGCCGTCGAGCCACTGGGCGAGGTGGGTCTGTTCAATCAGCTCGCCGACACGCTGGGCGTCGAGCTGATCGCGCAGCACCCCCGAGGCGTGCAGAACGACTTGGCGTTCGGCGTCGATGAGTATCAGGGATGTCCCGCTGAAGCGCGTTATCTGCCGCAGCGTGAGGTCGAGCCCATCGGGGCGCGCGGGGAGCTGCGCGGTGATGCCGTAGACAGTGGTGTCGGTGGGGCCGATGCCCGAGTGCGCGCTCGACAAGAAGTGCACCCAGTTCGCTGCACTGGGTGTCTTGATCGACCACATCGCCTCGGCGAGTGTGCCTTTCGGTGCGGTGCTGGCGTCCCAGTAGAGGGCGAGGAAGTTCGGTACGTCGGCTGCGTTGGCATAGGCCAGCAAATCGCGGATGGGGCGCGGCTCGCCGACCTTGCGGTCAGTGCCGATGATCGCCAGATCATCACCGGCGCTCCTAGTTGTCATGGCTTCGAGATCGAGAATCCAGGAGTTGTAGATCGGGCGGGCGGGGACGGGGCCGGGAGCCAGCCACACAATCAGGCCGACCGGGTAGCCGTCCGGTGCGGTGATCCAATGGGCACGCCAGTGCAGATCACCGACCGCGTCGACGCGGTCGACGAGTTCGAGGTCTCCGGGGCTGGCGCCGTTGTCCAAGTGGGCGAAGGCGGGCGCGAGCTGGTCGACGATCAAGCCTGTCAGAAGGTTTCGGCCTTCGTCATCGACTACTACGTTGCCAGTGGCGCGCTTCTGCTCCTCGTTGAGTCGGTGGGTCCAGCGGCGCACAAGGCGGTTTTGCCTTCGGCCCATCGCAGAGTGGACGACAATCTTGCCGCTCGTGATGTCCCCCCGTACCCGGGTGGCGGTCACGTCCACCCCGATCCATGTCCTTGCCAAGCGCATGTCGCAAGCGTAGTCAGATCAGCCAGAGCGGTCGTGCACCACGGCCGAGTTGAATACACGCCGGCCCAAAGGATTCCGTGCCGTGATTGCCGACGACGAGAAGAATGTCGATCCAGTTCCGGCCACAGTGACGATCGTGGCCTCGGGCGGTGGCATACGTGCCAGGCGGATGGTGGCGGTGGCGGCGAGTTCGCGGTGTGCGCCTGCCTCGTCGGAGCGTGCCAACCGCATCATGGTCCATCCATGCCTCGGCGAAATCTGATCGGCCACCGCGCACACGTGCACCGGCGCCGATCCGGTCCAGGAGTGCGACGACTTCGGCGATTGTGCGTGGCCGTTCGCGCGCCAAGCGCTCGCGGCGTTGCGCCACGCCGACCCGTGCGCCGGAGTGTCCTCATCGGCGGCCACCAGCCGGGCGGGTAGCCGGCACCGGCGTCTCGGACGCCGACGCCATGATGATCATCGCCCGGCATGGCCAACGCGGAGACGGAGCTGTCTCGACATCGGCACAGGCAACGAATCGAGGACCCGCCGAACCGACGGGATTTGTTGAATATGCGGTCGGTTTACGGAGTGAACAGATGTCCGCATCCATGCCTCAACGCTGCTGGCCAACGTGAGGCCAATCCTCGGCGGTGACCATGACGACCGCGACTGAAAGGCCGCGCCTCGAGCTACCGCTCCTACGAGTCGATAGCGTCCCAGGGCCGACGACGCCTGCTGCTCACATCGCGGAATCCACGATGGATAATTTCGGACGCCTCGCTGATCGCTCATCGCTCCGGCATCTCGAGTGGCATTCCGGGCAACGTGTTGGTTTCACGATCGTCAACGCCGTCGTCGTCGTTTTCGATAATGCGAATGGGCCCGACGTGATCAGCGACCGCGGCTATCTACGCCTTCCCGCCCAGGTTCGGCACTGCGCCCGGATCGAACACAGCGACCGGCTACTCCTTGCCGCGATACCGGAATTCGGCGGGCTCGCGATATTCCCTCCTGCTGCAGCGAGCGCTGCGCTGTGGGCGTTCGACCCGACCGTGTGGACGCAGCCATGACCGCTGGCGAGATCGAAGCGGCTCGGCTGCTGCTCTCCCGGCTTGGACTGCGCCCGCAGGACCTGCTCCTCGGCTCTACCGAAGAGCACCGGAGGGTACCGACCTTTGCGGAATACATCGACCGGCTTCAAAATGCTGTTCCCCCAGGCACTTCACGCACCTACGGCCCATACTGGAAGCGCATCGCGGCCGCTTGGGGTCCACGTCCGATCACCGAGCCGTCGCCGCTGGAAATCAGGGAGCTGATCGAGCAAGCCAAGCAGCCGGCCGTCGTGCGCCGCAACACATGTGGGGGACGTTCGGCCGCCGAGCATATGGTCGGGGCACTCCGAGCCTTGTACCGGCAAGCGCACGCCGACGGCCACATCACTACCGCAGCCAACCCCGCCGATCACATCATCAAACCCCGGCGCCTGCCGAACAACCGCCGGGCGCTGCCGGATCATCTGCTCGCCGAGATAAACCGGGTCGCCGCCACCACCGGCAACGACCCCGACCTCGACACCCTGATCCTGCGACTGCACATCGAAACCGCCTGCCGCCGCGGCGGCGCCCTCGCGCTACGCCCATGCGACCTCGCCCCGGAGCAATGCCTCGTCCAGCTCCGGGAGAAGGGCGGCGTGGTCCGCTGGCAACAGTCTCCCCCACCCTGATGCGCGCCCTGCAGGCACATCGCCAGCGTGGCGCCCACAAGGACGAACAGCTGCTCCGGTACCGCAACGAACAACCCATCACCGGCCGCGGCTACCACTACCTCTGGAAACGGATCGGCAAGCACCTGCCGTGGGTCGCAACCCAACAGGTCACCGCACACTGGCTGCGCTACACCACCCTCACCTGGGTCGAACGCCACCGCGGCTACGCAGTGGCCTGCGCCTTCGCAGGACACACTGACACCGCCGGAAACATCGGCGCCACTTTCACCTACGTGAGGGCGTCGCTTCACGAAGTCGCCGAAGCACTTTCAGCCATGACCGGCGAAACACACCCGCTGGCAACCGGATTCGAGGAGCATCCGCAACAGCGTGCCGCCTGATCACCGCCGCCCCGAGCGGGCGACGCCCACAGCACGGTCCATCTGTAGGACGTGGCCACGCACCAAGAACCCGGCCCTCCGATGATCAAAGTTCGCAAACAAATACTCGTGGTTGATATCAGCCACGACTGATAAACCAGATTTTATATGGCTGATTTTACCGACCTATTCGACTGGGCCGAATCTCGCAATATCAGACAAACTCGAAAGAGCCTCTCTGACAGTCGGTTAGAGCGAACCAAAACTCCACCGACCCGCTTGATCAAAACACGAGGGTTACCTAATATTTGATGTTATCGAACACACGAAAACAGCAAATTTGCCTGATTAATGTGTGAGAGTCCCCTCTCGCCACAGATTCACGTCATACGTGACAGAAATTCGTGCTCTGTGTGCGAGTGCCCTCGCACACTCGGGAGCCGACCAGTGGAAACACTTTCTGACCTGCAATGATTCGTGGCACATCTGCCAGATTGCGTCATTTCTACCCCCTCGGAGAGGTTTGCTGGCGAGGGTGGTCCCCGATGATCTCGCCTGTCACCCCTCCCCAGTCCCCGCTGCAGGAGCTCATCCACGGTCCCCTTCCGACAGCCCGGACGGTGCGCCCTGCCAACGGTGATGTCGTCTACGGGATCTGCTCCCTCGGCGACGGCGGCCGCGTCCTCGACAAGTTCGGCTTCGCCACCCTCGACTGTCGACCAGGCACCCGCCCGGGGCTGACCCGCCTCCCCCCTGGAGTGCTGGCACGACCGGCTCAGGACGGACACACCGCCGTCGCTGCGGGTGGGTAATTCCGCATCCCGTATCGGTTGCGGCGGTAGGTGAGCTTGCTCGTCGGGCGACCGCACCCTGTTGATCGGACACCGCACCCACAACCAGCTATTGATTCACCCACCCGTATCGCCGTCATCGGCAACAAGATCTGCGACGCCGATGACCTGGCCTTCCTCCGCGATCACTTCGGCGAGAACCTGCTGTGTTGGATAGGCAATTGGATGGCGGGGCTGCGGCGTCCGATGAGGATGACGTCGCGCCAGTGGCAGTGGTGGCGGCTGGTAAGCGGATTCCCTACTGGCTGCGGTGGACCCGAACCGGGGCGGGTTACAGGATTTTGCGGAGGAAGGCATGCCGTCGTGCGGCGAATCCGTGGCGGTCGCCGAAAAGATCAGCCGACATCTGCGCCAGTTCCTCGGTCAGGATCGCGTCGATACGGCCGGGAGGCAGGTCGACATTGAGCCGGGCACACTTGACCCGCATGGCGGCAGCCCGCACGGTCGGGCGGCAGTACTCCCGGGCGAGGTCGTCGAGCCAGCAATCGAATTCGCTGTCAGGACCGACACAATCGATGAGATTCGCACGGTGAGCCTCGACGGTATCGAGGCTCGGACAATCGGTGAGCAGCTTACGGGCACGATCAGACCCCACCCGATGGGGCAGGGTATAGGTATGTAGCTCGGAACCGGTGAGCCCGAGGGTCGCATAGTGCGGATTCAGCAAGACGCGCCGCCGGGCCACGACGACATCTGCGGCCAGGGCGAGCATCGCCCCACCGGCACCTGCCGAGCCGGTGAGAGCGGCAACGGTGACCTGCGAGGTGCACTCCAGCAACACGCGGCACACGGCATTGATTGCGGTGATATTCGCCCAGCCTTCGCGGGCCGGATCGACCGCATGTTCGATGGCTCCGAGGTGGATCCCGTTGCACCAGTGCGGGTTGCTTTTGGTTCCGCGCACGACGAGCACGTCGGTGCCCTGCCGTCCCGCGAAACGGATCGCCTCGGCGAGACGCAGGCAGAAACTGGTGTCGAATGCGCCGTTGTAGGCGTCGATGGTGATGGTCGCAATCGGGCTGCTACCTTCGCGGCGGTAGTGGATGTCGCGGTACGTGGCCGCGGTGTTTTGCGGAACAGTCAGGATCGGGTAGCCGATCCGGCGCAGCACATTGGTCGCGGGGCCTTTGCAGCCGTCCGACGCGGCTTTCGCGCGGAGGTGGCCGATCCAGAGTGTGTCTGTGCCGCAAGCTATTTCGATGCGGTGGTGAGCACGACTGACGATAGTTCCAGGCTCGCCGATTCGGCCGATGCGCATCCCGGGATGGGCGTCGTGCACGTAAACGGGATGACTGTGCAGCGTAGTGAGAACGCCCGGAGAGCCGTCCGCGGCGTTGATCCGGCGCGCGATCGTATGGGCGTCACCGGCCCAGTCGATGGCCCGGTCGGATTGCCGCATCGCCGACCTAGGGCGCGCGCCGTGAATTTCTCGCGGCGCGTCCGTTTGATCAACCGGCACGTATCGAGGATCGGATGCCTTATCGGAGGCTTCGAGAATGCATTCCACAGCAGCATCGGCGACGACGGTGTTGTATATGGCGCTCTTGGTACAACCGCGGGGCAGCGGGAAAGTACGAAATGCCCAGACCGGGCCCGCGTCCATCTCGAAAACTGCGGTAAGTGCCGTGACACCCCACCTCGGTTCGGCATTCGTTATCGCCCAATCCAGCGAGTGCGGACCACGGTCGCCGACCGGACCGGGATGGATGGTCAGAGTTGTCCAGCGGCTGGTGATGTGCTCGGGGACGGCGGATTTCAGATACGGGCAGATGATGAGATCGAAATCCGCAGGAGCGACCGCGGCATCCATCTCACCGGAACCGGTGACAACTTCGGTTCGAACCACCCGTCCCGCCCTGCGCAGCGCGGCGGCCGCGCGTCGGGTAAGACCGTTCTCAGCGCTGCAGAGCAGCAAAACATGCTGCGACATTGCGTGAGCCCTCCTGCACAGCCTCTGGTACAGGTCGATCCATGGTGGCGGCGAGACAACTTCATCGCTTGCGGATAGAGACCGTACTCGCTGTCGATCCATCCCCCGCACCGACACGCACATCATGCCTAGAAGCTGCCTCATTCGGACTGCCGCGGAAGTCGGCGGCGGGACAGCCCATCCGCGCAGCACTACGTGAAACCGATGATTCTGAGGTGTTCGTCAGGCATCATGGTCGGCTGTAAACAGACATACGTCTAAGTGGCAAGATGCATCGAGGGCATAGGCCGTTCCCATACGTCCTACGCACTTGGCCGCTGGCTCGGGACTGCCCCGCCCACTACTCACCAACCGACCCAACCGCGCACCCTCCCCCGCACACCAGTGAACACGGTGGCGGTCGCCACCTTGCAGCGACCGGCACCACCACACACCGCACTCGACAGACGATTCCGCGGACGCCGCAACACCTTTGACGCAGAGAACAGACCCGCAACCAACCGAACCGAAGCCCACAACGACCGCCAAGTATGGAGACAGATCGCACCCGTCAGACGCCCGACACCGAGCACAACACGCACACCGAGAGGTTGAGCCCTTCACAGCAACCGACGGGAGTCACCGAAAATCGTTCGCCTACAGCTCATCCACGGCCCATAGACCGCGACTCACGCGGTACGCACCGCCGATGTCGTTTACGGCACGTGCACCGTCAGCGAGGCGGGCCACATCCTCGACAAGGTCAGCTTCGCCGTACTGGGCTGGCCACCGGGGACACGCCTCGAGCTCACACTTGTCGACGCCGGAGTGCTGCTGGCACAACCAGATCACGACGGCCAGGTGCTCGGCCCGGACAAGCTGCTCGTGGTGGGGCTTTCCGTGGTGGCCGACGACGAACCCGACCGGGCCCGCGACACCGCGCGGCAGGTGGTATCCGCATGGTCCCAGCGCCCCTCCTTCCGGGCAGTCCTGGCTGAACTCGGCTACTCGGCCGAGGAGATCGCTGAGCCGAACAATCGCGTGGTGGATGCGCTCGTCGCACACGGCGTTCGTGCCGGACGAGAATCACGTCACCGAGCAAGGCCGTCAACAGCAAAGACGAGGACTGGGAGTCCTGACGGCGCCCAGGTCCGCGGGGGAACCTCGGACTCGGGCGCGCGTTTGCCTGCGTTTGTCACGGGCGGATCTGCCGGTACGGCAGATCCGGGACCTGCTGGTGCCATTCCATCTCGTTCAGAGCACGACCCGCTCGCTCGCATGCCAATTCGCGGGCGTGCGCTCGAGCGTCGAGGATTCCAGCGAGGTCCGACAGGTGCACAAGATTGTCGAGTCCGCCTGGATCAGCGGTTATGCCGCTCGAGGATGCAGCAGCGCGGCGAGGTCGGGTGGGGTGGGCATGGACTGGAGGAGTCCGACCTGGGCGCGGCCGGTGTTGCCTTCGGGGTAGCGGCCGGTCAGTGAGCCGGGGGCGGCCAGGATGATCCGGATGATCTGGCCGAGTGCTTCGCGTCGGTCGCGTTGGCCGACCGCGAGGGCGAACATGGCGAAGTGGTTGCGGGTGTGCAGCCAGGGGTCGGGTTGGGACAGGATATGTGCTCGTTCGAGGTGAGCCCACCGTTGTGCAGGGTCGAGCACGGTTTTCGCGGCCTGCATTTCCTCGTGATAGCGGGCGCGTGCAGCAGTCGAGATGCGTGGCACTGCAGGTCCTTTCGGATCGGATGGAGTCGGGTGGTCAGTCACAGCAGTCGCAGTCGTGGCCGACTGTGTCGGTGTTGGTGGGTGTGGGGCAACAGGTGTCCCCGCGCCAGGCGTTGACGCCTTCCCTGACTGCGATGGCGGCGATGACCAGTGCCGCGATCGGGTCGGCCCATGACCATCCGAAGGTGCTGTTGAGCAGCAAACCGACCAGCAGCACCGCCGAGAGATAAGTGCAGAGCAGGGTCTGTTTGGAATCGGCGACCGCCGAGGCGGAACCGAGTTCACGTCCGGCTCGCCGCTGCGCCCATGACAGCACGGGCATGACCACCAGACTGGCTGCGGCCAAACCGATCCCGATCGCCGAGTGCTCGGCCTCGCCGACGCCGAGCAGGCCGCGGACCGAGTCGACGCTGACATAGAGCGCGATCGCGAAGAACGAGAACGCGATGGCGCGCAGTGCGATCCTCTCCCGCGCGGCGGGGTCACGTCCGGCGAACTGCCAGGCGACCGCCGCCGCCGAGGACACCTCGATCACCGAATCCAGCCCGAACCCGATCAACGCGGTCGAGGACACCCGCGACCCTTCGGTGAGAGCGATGATCGCCTCGATCACGTTGTAGGAGATCGTCATCGCGACGAACCACCGGATCCGCCGCGCCAGCAACCTCCGCCGCTGCGGCGACGGCCCCCGGACCGTAACCGCCGACGGCAAACCCAAGGGCACCGACATCAGCAACACCCCTCGGTGTCGGAGACCGGACAGCAGGCCGGATCGACGGCCAGCACCAACCCGAGCAGATCCTCGAGCGCGGCGGCGATGCGCGGATCGGCCAGCTCGTAGCGGCTGCGTCGTCCTTCGGGGACCGCGACGACCAGACCGCACCCACGAAGACAGGCCAGGTGATTGGACAAGATCTGCCGTGACACCCCGATCCGGTCGGCCAGTTCCGATGGATATCCCGGCCCGGCCCGCAGGCTCAGCAGGATCTGGGTGCGGGTCGGGTCGGACAGCGCGTGCCCGAAACGGGCCAGCGCGTCGAATTGCAGCGCGGTTTCCACCGCTCCGATGATACATATTTTTCTGTATTCATCTAGATCTGAACTATTGGGTGTCGAGGTAATCGGTTGGCGCGCGAGGGCCCGGCCGGTTGAAGGATCGGACGACGCTCCCGCTCACATCGGTGCCCCGTTCGCGCAAGCCCCTGCGACTGTTGCTATGGCGGGTGGTGCGCTTTCGGCCAGCACGATGGGGTGAGTCCAGTTGGTCATGACCTTGGGTCCGCACCGTCAACACTCGTTCGCCCTTTGCGACCTTCGCCACCGGCTCCCTCCGCCATGGAGTACGCGAGCAGCCTCGGATTGGGCAGCGGTGTGGAATGTGGCGGAAGATTATAGATGGGTTAACGCAGCGACTTCTAGAGTTCGGCGAAACCGCGTAGAATTCGAGCAGGTCGGGACAGCATCTGGAGCCCTATCATGACCGAAAGAAAGAATTCACACACGAAGTTCGCCCGGTTGGCGGCCGCCGCCGGTATAGCCGCAGTTGCTGCGATTCCGGTTGTCACAGCCGCGGCGCAAGCGCCTTTCGCGCGCGCAACGACGCCCGAGTCTGCAACCCAACTCGTCGACAGCCCCGGTTGGGGTCACGGCGGCGGTTGGGGCGGCGGCGGTTGGGGCGGCGGGGGTTGGGGTCACGGCGGTTGGGGCGGCGGCGGTTGGGGTCACGGCGGCGGTTGGGGTCACGGCGGCGGTTGGGGATGGAATCCCGGCTGGGGGAATTGGTGGAACCCACCCGGCTGGGGCTGGGGTGGCTGGGGCAGCTTCTAGCGCCGGTGACTGAGCCCGGACACGCACAGCGTGCCGGGCTCGGTTGCATCGAAGTACCGATCATGTGACGCCAGGTTCGACCAACCGGGCTGGAGCTGGTGACGAGATGAAGATTGTGTGTGTCGGTGGCGGGCCGGCCGGGCTGTACTTTGCTATTTCGATGAAGCGGCGCGACCCGGCCCATGACATCACGGTGATCGACCGCAATCCCCCCGGGTCCACCTATGGCTGGGGCGTCGTGTACTGGGACGACCTGCTCGACATTCTGTATCGAAATGACCCCGACAGCGCCCAGGCGGTGCGTGCCGGGTCGGTCCTATGGCGTGAACAGGCAATCCATGTGCGAGACGACCAGACCGCACATTTCGGAGGCTACGGGTTCAGCATGGGGCGCGCGGCATTGCTCGACGCACTTTCCCGACGGGCGAGCGACCTGGGCGTCGATGTCCAGCACGGGCGAGAGGTCCACGATCTGTCCGGCTTCGACGACACCGATCTCATCGTCGCCTCCGACGGCGCGAACAGCCGGGTACGGCAGCTGGGTAATCATCGTTTCGGCACGTCCGTCACACTCGGCGAGAATCGATATATCTGGCTCGGTACGGACAAGGTCTTCACCCGATTTACCTTCGCCTTCGAACACACCCCGGCCGGTTGGATCTGGTTCCACGCCTACCCATCGGTTGCCGAGAAAATCAGCACCTGCATCGTTGAGTGCCAACCGCAGACTTGGCATGGACTTGGATTCGACTCCCTGGACAACCTGGAGAACTTGCGTGTTCTGGAGAGCATATTCACGCGCCTGCTCGACGGTCACTCGTTGATGAGCAAGACACGAGGCGAGTTCGCAAGGTGGAGCCGCTTTCCTGAGGTAACCAACAAGACCTGGTATCACGACAACGTGGTGCTGCTCGGCGATGCTGCGCACACAACGCACTTCACCATCGGGTCGGGCACCCGGTTGGCAATCGTCGACGCCGTCGTGCTCGCACAGAACCTGTACGAGCATGCCGAGGTCGCCGACGCGCTGGAGAACTACGATGCACAGCGGCGCGCTGCGCTGCGCCCGATACAGGCCGCCGCCCGTACCAGCATGATCTGGTTCGAACACGCCGACCGGTATCTCGACCGCAGCGCCGTGCAGTTCGCCTATGCGATGGCGGCTCGGCACGGGCTACAAATGCCGTGGCGATATCAGCTACACCTGCTCACACAGGTACCCACTGTGCGCAAGATCCGGCGTGCCATCGACTCCGGACAGCGGTGGCGGCGGGCTGCCCGACGGGGGGAACTCGCGATGGCACTGCCCTCGCCACGACGACGCCCACCCGAACCGATCCCGACCGATCAGTCGATGTTCTGATCCCCGCACAAGCCGGGCACCGACACCCGCCGGCCACGCCTTTGACCGTGATCACCGCTACACCGCCGAGTGCCAGCGCGAGGCCGGCGACAGCGATGACGAGTGGGTGCGGCGATGGTGGTCTGCGTCAGACCGATTCGACGATCGCTGACTTCACCACCGCGCGGTCCACCAACTGCCTGACACGTCTGCCCTGATCCGCTGCCACTACGGTCTTGGCTCCGGAAAACACGGGCTCGGAGAACATCGTCACCCGCAGCCCCTTCTCGACGTGCAACACCAGATCATCTTTGCCCGGCGGCGCGGGGATGCGATCATACCGGCCGTCTTGGATATCCCGGTACATCAAGAAAGCGTAAGCGGCGCCGCCATCAACGAACAGCTGCGCCCGCGGGTTCGTCTCCGACATCTGGAAGATGCACTGCTGGCTTGCAAAACTAGTCATCGCGTCCTCCTAGCTCCGGAATTTCTGTCTATGGTCAGCCCTACCGTGAGACCGCGAGAGTCCACCGGATAGTTTGCCCTGTTCACGGCCCGTGCGGACGCGAATCACCCGTTCCAGCTCCGGCCCCGCCGACTTCCCCAGCCGCCGAGTTCACCCGCTTGTCGGAGGTCAGAACCTTGCAAGGATGGATATGACCGGACGAAGCCGCGCGCATAGCACCGTGGCGTCGGAGTTCGCGCCGTGCAGGCGAAACGCCGCGCTCGGTCCATCTTCAGACCTCGGCAGACGGCTGGATGTTGGGACTGTCAGATGAACTATCTGACAGTCCCCTGATTTGTGGGCCGGCCAAGTCGGCAACGGCCGTGCTCTGTTGGCCGAGGACGGGACCCCGTCGCGATGAGCTGCCGGGCACTCGGTTTCTCCGATTGCAGTGTTCCCGTTGTCGGTCCGCTACTTCCCGGGCTGGCGGCTCGACGAGGTCGACGAGTTGCCCGCTGCGATCCAGAACCAATGGCGAGCCAGGTAGCACGCCGACCTCATTGTCAGCGCGCTCCGCACGTCCCCGTTGGGGTGTACTGGCAGGGATTCTCGGTGCGGCCCCGGTACTGATCGTGGCCGTCGCTGTTGGAGCGCGCTCCGTAGCCGTAACCGCTGTTGCGCTGACTGTGGTCATTGCTGTTTGGGCGCGTTCCCGATCCGTAGCCGTGACCACCCCCGGGACTGTGCGAATCCCGCGGCCCGGCCGAGGCCGCGAAGAGGTGCGGCGAGGCGATCGTCAGTAGCACCAGCATGATGCTGAACAGCGTCGCGACCACCATACGACGCACCGTCCAGAACTTCGTCGCGATCTCCATGAGCTATCTTCCCCTCAATTAACGTACCGCTATACAACGACACATTAATCGATGGTACGTCGCAGGGGAAGGCACTTTCCTGGATTCGTGCACACGAAATCACGCGCCAACGCCTCCGAACAGGGCCCGACCTGCGGACAGCCCAGGCTCCCGCGGCCGAGGATGCGGTCCTCGATCACCGCAGGCCGACGGCTACTGGCATCCGCTGGTACCGATCTGCCGCCCGCACTGCGCGCCAACGGACATCGCCGTCAACGATGACCTGCTGTGGCGGCGGTTCACCGGTCCACGTGTTCGAGCCTGGTGGCCCACGCGTGTTCAACGGCATCCTGCAGCGCCTCGCCCTTCGCGAAGCCGTGCACCGCGAACTGCCGCATGACATCTCGCCCTTGGTGATGTCTCCGGAATGCAGCGCCGAGCTCACATGGGTGCGCAACGGCGGCGCCGAGTCGCCGAGCGCCCACGCTGGCGACGGTGATGATGCGGCGCTCGCGGCGGGTCAGGCCCGGTCGTTCCACATCCCCTCCCGAGTGGCCCGTCGAAATAGCAGGATTCTCATTTTCGGTATTGTAATTCTCTATTTGTGAGAACAAACAATCGGAGGTCGCGACCCACAGGCCCCATCTGGTGAGGGCGATACCCTTGGGCAGGGAGGTTCGACGGAAAGGAAATAATGTGGGGCAACTACGACATGGGCCGCATCGCGCGTAGCCGCCGGCTGAGCGGCTGGCGCTGATCTCCGAGCGACCGATGTACGAGCCGACCGATCTGGTCGATCCAGCTGAGCGAACCCGCACAGCGCTTGCCGCCGTGGTGGCACGGTTTTCCAAGGCTTGGGCGTCCGGTTCCCCACCAGACCTGTCGGAGTACCTGCCTCGTGAACCGGCTGAGCGGCATACGATACTGATCGAACTGATCAAGATCGATCTCGAATACCGCTGGCTTCGTTATCACTTTCCCAAACGACTGATCGAATACCGTGCGGAATTTGCGGAGCTGCAAGATGGTCCGCTTCCGGCCGAGCTGGTCTACGAGGAGTTCCACGCACTGCGCCGCGGTTCGCCCGCAGCCGATGAGGCTACCCTCGCCGAGGCCGCCACGGCGGCCGGTCCTGAGCTCGCACAGCTCACGAGCGACTACCGCAGCACGATGATTGCTCGTCCAAGTGCCCAAATGGTTCTCGACGCCATCGATGTCGGCCACCATATCGACGATTTCGATCTCCTGATGAGGATCGGCGCCGGCGCCTTCGCCCAGGTGTATCTCGCTCGACAACAATCAATGCAGCGACTGGTCGCGGTCAAGATTTCCCATAACCACGGCAACGAGCCGCAGACCCTCGCGCAACTGGACCACGAATACATCGTGCGCATCTTCGACCAGCGACTCATCGCCGACGGCGAGCTGAAGCTGCTGTACATGCAGTACCTACCCGGGGGAACACTGCTCGACGTGCTGCGCCTACAGCGCTCGACGCCTCCGGAATACCGCAGCGGGCAACTGCTGCTCGATGCCATCGACAAGGTACTTGCCGATAAGGGCGAGGTTCGGCCCACGGAATCAGCTGTTCGGACCCGGACCGCCGCACTGACGTGGCCGGAGACCGTCGCCTGGCTGGGCCGCCGACTCGCGGACGCACTGCAGCACGCGTCCGACCGAGGAGTATTGCATCGAGACATCAAACCCGCGAACGTGCTGCTGAGCGCCGAGGGAATCCCGAAGCTGGCCGACTTCAATGTCAGCTCCAGCAAACACCTCAAGGGCACAAGTCCCCTGGCGTACTTCGGCGGATCACTGGCGTACATGTCGCCCGAACAGCTCGAAGCCTGCCATCCGGACCTCCCGGTGACCGCCGCCGACCTCGATACTCGAAGCGACATCTACGCGCTGGCTGTCATGCTGTGGGAGTTGCTCACGGGACATCGACCATTCGCGGACGAAACCTCCGCAGGCGAGTCGGAGACATCGCTGGCCCGCATGCTCGAACTGCGGCGCAACCCTGTCGAGTCGACGTTCCTATCGGAGCTTCCGCCGGATTGCCCCGCGGCGTTGCGCCGAGTGCTGCTGAAGTGTCTGTCGCCCGACCGCGAAGACCGCTACTCCTGCGGTTCGGAATTGGCCCAGCAGTTCGACTTGTGCCTCGAGAAACTGGCCCGCGACCTTGTTTATCCGCCGCCGAACAGTTGGCGGGCCCGACTTTCGCGCTGGCCCACCCCCATCCTGTGGCTATCTTCGCTGGTCGGCGTCACCTTGGCTACGGTCTACATGGCTGTGCACGTCCAGGAACTGATCAGAGAGCAGCTCTCCGATGCCACCAACTCGCAGCTGGACAAGGGTGTCATCGTTTTCATCCTCTGCGCCTCGCCGCCTGCCATTTTCATCTACGCATACATGTCGCGTGATTTGCTCGCGGTTCCTCGCGGCTTGCGCGCCGGCAGACGCTACGACGAGGCAGTGCTCGCGCGGGTGCGGTCGCGCACACTGTTTTGGGGCGACCTGTGCGCGATGAACACGCTGCTGTTCGCGGTTTGCGCAACCGTGACGGGGGTGATGTTGCTTCGCTGGTTCACCGACCTACCGGCGCGGCTGATAGTCCATGCCGCGGCAACCGTTCTGGTGGCGGGCACCATCTCCGTTGCCTATACATTCTTCCTTTCCACCTTCTACGTCGTCCGCTGCGTCTATCCCATCTACCTGCGCCACGGCCCCGCATCGGTGCACGACGCCGCCTATCTGCGTGCGCTGCGTCGCAGACTCACGGCCTATCTTGCGGTGACGGCGTCGGTGCCGCTGGTCGGGGTGCTGGCCGGCTTCACCGCCCTCGAACCCGAGGAGCTTCCGCTTGTGCGCGACTCGGTTCTGGGGTTGTGCGCGGCCTCCGGGCTCGCGTTCGTCGCCGCTTATTGGTTGTTCCGCAAGCTGGATGCAGACCTGCGCGCCCTCGAGCGGGTGGTCTCGCAAAAGCCTGATTCTCACTGACGAGAAGCCGGGACAGCACGTCGTCACTGCCACGCGCGCAGCAGATCTTCGGGTCCCCATCGGCAGATCCAGAAAATCCTTGCGGCTCATACACCTCGTCGATCACGACAATGCTCGCGGCGTCATCCGGCAAGGCGATAGCCGAGGTCCGCAACGCCTGGTTCATCCGGCAAAATGGCAGCGCCGAGTTGGAGGAACAAGGCGAGCCAGTAGCAACGGCCCGGCGGCAGATTATTGCCGAGGCGAGGTCCCCCGCGGCGTAGGATTCATCCCAGGGCTTGTCGAAAGGCGAGGTCGGGATGCATGAAATGGCTATAACCCAGTACCTTGTCGACGCCGTCTGCGAGCATGCGCAAGGGCGCGTGGTGCACGACGTGACGGTCGAGGTAGGTGCGCTGTGCGCTGTGGTGCCCGAGTCCATGCAGTTCTGTTTCGAGCTTGCCACCGAGGGAACACTCGCCGAGGAAGCACGGCTGAACCTGCGCATTGTCGAGGGGACAGCGCGTTGCCGGAACTGCGGGGCGGAATTCCTTCTGCCCGACCTCATCGTGCTGTGCAGTTGCGGCAGCGCCGATGTCGAGATCACTGCGGGGCGGGAACTTCGAATCGTATCGATGGAGGTGAGTGAGCAATGTGCGCAACCTGCGGATGCGAGGGCGACGGGGTCGCTGTGATCACCGTCGGACACCAAGACCGCGATCACCCGCACGATCATGGCCACCATGAGCATGGTCCCGGGCATGAACACGAGCACTCCCACGAACACGCTCTGACCACGCTGACCCTCGAACAGAAGGTGCTCGCCAAGAACGACGAGCTCGCCGCGGCGAACCGTACGCGATTGCGTGAACGCGGAATCTTGGCGCTGAATATGACCAGTTCGCCCGGCGCGGGGAAAACCACCCTGATCGAGCGGACGATCCGCGAACTCGACTCGGTTCCGGTGGCCGTCATCGAAGGCGATCAGGCCACTGTGCTGGATGCGCAGCGCATCGAAGCAACCGGCTGCAAGGTCGTGCAGGTAAATACCGGCGCGGGCTGCCATCTCGATGCCGACATGATGCGACGCGCTCTCGACGCGCTGGAGCCGGCGCCGGACAGCCTGCTGTTCGTGGAGAATGTGGGCAATCTGGTCTGTCCGGCATTGTTCGATCTCGGCGAGGCGGGCAAGGTCGTGATCGTCTCGGTCACCGAGGGCACCGACAAGCCGTTGAAATACCCGCACATGTTTGCCGCGGCGGAGCTGGTGCTGATCAACAAAACCGATCTGCTGCCCTATGTGGACTTCGACCTGGAGCGATGCGCGGAATACGCGCGGTCGGTGAATCCCGGCGTAACGATCGTTCCGGTATCGGCGACCACCGGCGATGGACTGGCTCACTGGTACGGCTGGCTCAACGCACGGCTAACATCCGGCATACCGAAGCCTTGAAAGCCATTCGCTCTCAGACCTAGACTCATGTGATCAGAGTCACGCGCGGATGCGTTGTTAAAGCTGACCGTATCCGCGTGCCCCCGCTGCGGAAGGTGGCAGTCCGATGCCAACTCAGGAAGCAGTAAAAGCCGAAGAAACCCTGATCCACGTCCTCTGGATCAATGCGGGACTCAGCTGCGACGGCGATTCGGTGGCCCTCACCGCCGCCACCCAGCCGAGCATCGAAGAGATCGCACTCGGATCACTCCCCGGTTTACCGAAGATTGCCGTGCATTGGCCGCTCATCGATTTCGAATGCGGTCCGACCGGTGGCGCGGACGATTTCCTGGAGTGGTTCTTCAAGGGAGATCGGGGCGAACTGGATCCGTTCGTTCTGGTCGTCGAGGGATCGATCCCCAACGAGCAGCTGCACGACGAGGGTTATTGGTGCGGCTTCGGCAACAATCCTGCGACCGGTCAGCCGATGACGACGAGCGAATGGCTCGATCGGCTGGCGCCCAAGGCGACCGCAGTGGTCGCCGTAGGCACCTGCGCGACGTACGGAGGTATCCACGCCATGGCGGGAAATCCGACCGGCGCGATGGGTGTCCCGGACTACCTCGGCTGGGATTGGAAGAGCAAAGCGGGCATTCCGATCGTCTGCGTGCCCGGCTGTCCGATCCAGCCCGACAATCTGTCCGAGACCCTTACATACCTTCTCTATATGGCCACCGGCCAGGCGCCGATGATCCCGCTCGACGATGCGCTGCGCCCGAAGTGGTTGTTCGGCGCCACCGTGCACGAAGGTTGCGACCGAGCGGGCTACTACGAGCAGGGTGATTTCGCCGAAGAGTACGGATCACCGAAATGCATTGTGAAGCTGGGCTGTTGGGGTCCGGTCGTCAAGTGCAATGTGCCCAAGCGCGGCTGGGTCAACGGCGTGGGCGGGTGCCCGAATGTGGGTGGCATCTGCATCGGCTGCACGATGCCGGGATTCCCGGACAAGTTCATGCCGTTCATGGACGAACCGCCGGGCGGCAAGATCTCCTCGACCGCTTCCGGGCTGTACGGGTCGGTGATCCGCAG
Source organism: Nocardia vinacea (assembly GCF_035920345.1). Lineage (NCBI taxonomy): Bacteria > Bacillati > Actinomycetota > Actinomycetes > Mycobacteriales > Nocardiaceae > Nocardia > Nocardia vinacea. The sequence goes on along the minus strand of NZ_CP109149.1, from coordinate 8,747,172 downwards.
TCTTCGCCACATCACCGGCCGCACCGTCGACAAGGAACCGCGCTGGCGGCACAAGGGCGGGAAGCTCGAATCCGGCGCGACACGCACCTGGTAGGGAGATATTTCGATGACAGAGATCATTCCCGATCCGTCGCTTCGCAAGATCGAACCCGACGCCCTGGTAGAGATGGCCTGGGACCCGATCACCCGTATCGTCGGCAGTCTGGGCATCTACACCAAGATCGACTTCAAAAGTCGCGAGGTGGTCGAGTGCCACAGCACCTCGTCGATCTTCCGCGGCTATTCGATTTTCATGAAGGGCAAGGACCCGCGCGACGCGCACTTCATTACCAGCCGCATCTGCGGCATCTGTGGTGACAACCACGCGACCTGTTCGTGTTACTGCCAGAACATGGCCTACGGGGTCAAACCACCGCCCATCGCCGAGTGGATCGTCAACCTCGGTGAGGCCGCCGAGTACATGTTCGACCACAATATTTTCCAGGAGAACCTGGTCGGGGTGGACTTCTGCGAGAAGATGGTCGCCGAGACCAACCCGGGCGCGCTCGAACTCGCCGAGCGCACCGAGGCGCCGCACGCCGGTGACCACGGCTATCGCACCGTCGCCGACATCATGCGGGCGCTCAATCCGTTCACCGGCGAGTTCTATCGGGAGGCGCTGCAGGTCAGCCGGTACACACGCGAAATGTTCTCCCTGATGGAGGGCAGGCACGTGCACCCGTCGACGCTGTATCCCGGTGGGGTCGGCACGGTCGCGACGATTCAGCTGATGACCGACTACATGTCGCGGTTGATGCGGTATGTGGAGTTCATGAAGAAGGTCGTGCCGATGCACGACGACCTGTTCGACTTCTTCTACGAGGCGCTGCCGGGCTACGAGCAGGTGGGGCTGCGCCGCACACTGCTCGGCTGCTGGGGATCGTTCCAGGATCCCGCGGTGTGCAACTTCGACTACAAGGATATGGAGCAGTGGGGTCGGCGGATGTTCGTCAACCCCGGCGTCGTCGTGGACGGGAAGCTGATCACCACCTCGCTGGTCGACATCAATCTCGGCCTCCGGATCCTGTTGGGCAGTTCGTATTACGAGGACTGGACCGATCAGGAAATGTTCGTCACGACCGATCCGCTCGGCAATCCGATCGACCGGCGCCATCCGTGGAATCAGCACACCAACCCCAAACCGCATAAGCGCGATCTGGACGACAAGTACAGCTGGGTGATGTCGCCCCGCTGGTTCGACGGCAAGGACCATCTCGCGCTCGACACCGGCGGTGGGCCGCTGGCTCGCCTGTGGGTGACGGCGCTGGCCGGGCTGGTGGACATCGGTTACGTCAAATCCACCGGATCCAGCGTGCAGATCAACCTGCCCAAGACCGCGTTGAAGGGCCCGGTCACCTTGGAATGGAAGATTCCGGCGCACGGCAGCAACACGATCGAACGCAACCGGGCGCGGACCTACTTCCAGGCCTACGCGGCGGCGTGCGCGCTGCATTTCGCCGAGCAGGCGCTCGGGGAGATCCGGGCGGGCAACACCAAGACGTGGGAGCACTTCGAGGTGCCCGACGAGGGCATCGGCTGTGGTTTCACCGAGGCGGTGCGCGGTGTGCTGTCGCACCACATGGTCATCCGGGACGGCAAGATCGCCAACTACCACCCGTATCCGCCGACGCCGTGGAACGCCAGTCCGCGTGACTCCTTCGGTACGCCGGGGCCCTACGAGGACGCGGTACAGGGCCAGCCGATCTTCGAGGAGAACGACCGGGAGCACTTCAAGGGCATCGACATCATGCGCACGGTGCGCAGCTTCGATCCGTGCCTACCCTGCGGGGTGCACATGTATCTGGGCAACGGCGTAACCCTGGACAAGGTGCATTCACCCACGCAGGCGCTCACCGCGGAATGACAGGTCGGGCCGACGACTGGAGGCACAGCGTGGATGATCGCCCGCAGCAGCGAGCCAGACCGATGGACGACAACCAGTGGCGGGGCGCGGGTGATCGGATCGACACCCTGCTGGATGCCTGTTCGGCAGGCGGCCCGGTGGCGCGCGAGCGCGCCGAGCGTCTCGTGCGTGAGGTCGTCGACCTCTACGGCGCGGCATTCGGCCGGATCGTCGCCGGGCTGGACGACCGGATCGTCGAGGAGTTGACCCGCGACGATCTGGTCGCGAGCCTGCTGTTGGTGCACGGCCTGCACCCGCACGACGTGCGAACGAGGGTAGCGACGGCGCTGGACAGCGTCCGCCCGTACCTCGGCTCGCACGGCGGCGATGTGACGCTCATCGATGTCGCCGACGGTGTCGTGCGGCTCGAGCTGTCCGGCAGCTGTCGCACGTGCCCGTCATCGTCGGTGACGCTGGAACTGGCGGTGGAGGACGCGGTGCGTGCGGCCGCACCGGAAATCGAGGCTATCGAGGTGGTCGCCGCAGCGGCACAGCCGCAGGCGGGCGTGATACCGGCCGACGCGCTGTTCGCGCGGGTACACACCGCTGATCCGCCCGCGGGCAGCTGGATCTCGGTCCCCGAGCTCGCGGACTTGGCGGCAGGCGAGGTCGGCGGTTTCACGGTGGCCGATGTGCCGGTGCTGGCCTGCAGGGTCGGTGCGGATCTGTTCGTCTATCGCGACCGCTGCGCGGCCTGTGGGCGTTCGATGGCGGGGGCCGCGCTGCACCGCAGGATGGGGGCCCCGGCCGACTCGGCGGTGCTGCGCTGTCCGGGATGCCTGGCCCATTTCGACGTGGTGCACGCCGGAACGCGGCTGGACGGCGAGGGACATCTCGAGCCGCTGCCCGTGCTCGTGCGGTCCGGTGAGATCTCGGTGGCGGTGCCTGCGGAGGTCCGCGGATGAACCAGGGCCTGCGCGCACTGCGTCGTATCGCGACCGATCCGTCCCCGCCGGCGGCGGCCGGAGAGCGGTGCGAAATGTGCGCCGAACCGGTCGGTGCACAGCACCGGCATGTGGTGGATATCGAAGGCAGGCAGCTGATGTGCGTATGCGTGGGCTGCTATCTGCTGTTCACCGATCAGCATGCCGAGCTGCGCTACCGGGCAGTGCCCGACCACTACGTCTCGTTCCCCGACTGTGCGATCGGTCAGGGCGAATGGGACGCCCTCGACATCCCGGTCGGCCTGGCGTTCTTCTTCGTCAATTCGGCGCTCGGACGCACTGTCGCGTTCTATCCGGGACCGGCAGGGGCTACCGAATCCGAACTGCCGCTGCGGGATTGGCGGGCGATGCTGGATCGCCATCCCGAACTCGACCGGCTCGCACCGGATGTCGAGGCCCTGCTCATCCGGATGCCCGAACGCGGCGGTCCCGGTGCGGTCCTGCTGCTGCCGATCGATGCCTGCTACGAGTTCGTCGGACGGATGCGGATGCTGTGGCGCGGATTCGATGGCGGCAAGGAGGCCAGGGACTACATCGCGGAATTCTTCACCACGATGTCGGCTCGGGCCCGGCCGGAGGTGGCGCGATGAGCCCGGCCTATGCGATGACCTTTGCGGTGCTCGAGGTGCGGCCGGAACCGTACGCGGTCACCCCGAATCTGTCGGCGCGCATCGGCATCGCCGCGCTGGCCGAGGAGCCGGTGCACGCGATCGCGCTGCGCGCCCAGGTGCGAATCGAACCCTTCCGGCGCGGCTACTCCGACGCCGAAGGCGCGGGGCTGCTGGACCTTTTCGGCCCGCGCGAACGCTGGCACGAAACACATAAGTCGTTCACCTGGATGCACTGTGCCACCATGGTGCCCGGCTTCTCCGGCGGCGCCGAGGTGGAACTGCCGATGCCGTGCACCTACGACTTCGAGGTCACCGGATCGAAGTACCTACACGCCCTGCGCGAGGGCACCGTACCCCTGATCTTCCTGTTCAGCGGCACCGTATTCATCAGAGGGGAAACGGGTTTCGCGGTTCAGCAGGTGCCATGGGACCGCGAGGACAAATACGACATGCCGGTCGCCGTATGGCGCGATCTCATGGACGCCCACTATCCGAATTCCGGCTGGGTGCGGTTGCGCCGGGAGAATGTCGAAGCGCTGGCCACCTACAAGTCTTCGCACGGGTTGCTCGGATTCGACGACGCTGTCGCGAAACTTCTCACCGAGGAGTCCGCGCCGTGAACGCCGCCATGACCCGTGCCCGCGCCGTCGCCGACGCCGTACTGTACGAGGGGTATCTGCTGTACCCCTACCGGTCGGACGCCCGAAAAAACCAGTCCCGCTGGCAGTTCGGTGTGCTCGGCCCGCGCGGCGCGGCCGCGGCCGGATTCGGTGAGGACGATTCGCTGGCCGCCGAATGCCTTGTCCGCACGTCCGGTGCCACGCGGATCACGCTCACCGCGCGGTTCCTGCAATTGCAGCGCCGAACGGTCGAACTGGACGGAACCGCGCGCGCCGAACTGATTGCCGACGGTCGCCGATGGGTCAGCTGGGACGAAGCCACCGAATGCGAAATCCCCTGTGGCCCTTGGTCATTGGTGAATACGACGATGCCGATCGAAGTACCGGGCTGGCAGGCGGTCGAACCGATTCCGGGATCGACGGCGGGCGTGGTGGTGCGCACCCGAGCACCGATCGAGGGCACGCTCGAATTGACCGTCGCCCCCGAGGGCGACTATCGACGCGTCGGAATACGGCTGCGCAACAGCGGCGGCGCAGCCACCAGCTCGGACGACGCCACCGCCCGCTCCATGCTCGGCGCCCACGTGATCGCCGAACTCGACGGCGGCGAGTTCGTCTCGCTCCTCGACCCCGAACCCGGCGCCGCGACGGCCGTCGAACACTGCACCCAGCACCGCTGTTTCCCGGTGTTGGCCGGGCCGCCCGGCCACAACGACGTTGTCCTGGTGTCACCGATCATCCTCTACGACCATCCAGAGATCGCCGAGCAGAGCGCGGGCCAGCTGTTCGACTCCACCGAGATCGACGAAATCCTCACCCTGCGCGTCATGACGCTCACCGACGACGAAAAGGAACGGGCCCGCGCCACCGACCCGAGAGCGGCCGAGATCATCGACCGCTGCGATCGCATGACGCCCGAGGCCATGCACGACCTGCACGGGCTGTGCCGTGAGCCGACGCCGCACCTGGTTCCCGAGGTGCCCGAGGGCATGAGCTGGTGGGATCCGGCGGCCGACGGCGCGGTGCGCCCGGAGTCCGACGCGGTCCCGATCGCCGGGGTGCTGGTGCGGCAGGGCAGCCGGGTTCGGTTGCGCCCGACGCGACGCGCCGACGCCCACGACCTGTTCTACGAGGGCAGGGCGGCGCGCGTCACTTCGGTGCACGCCGACGTCGACGGCGAAACGCATGTCGGGGTGGTAATCGAGGACGATCCGGCGGCCGATCTGCACGAATGGTACGGCCGCTACCTGTATTTCGCTCCCGATGAGCTCGAACCGATTGTCAACGGCGACGAGTGAAAGGAATACGGTCATGGAAGCAGTAGGTGTGGTCTCCACCGCGGTGGTGGCGGTCATCGTCGTGGTCGGCGCGTATCTCGGCATACGGTCGATCCCCGACCTCCGGCGTTATCTGAAGATTCGCCACATGTGAGATGAGCGCCCGCGTGCTCGTTGCCGGGATCGGCAATATCTTCCTCGGCGACGACGGATTCGGCCCCGAGGTGGTCGGTCGGCTGCCCACGGCGTCGGAGGAGAACCAGCGGATCGTCGACTACGGCATCCGCGGGTTGCACTTGGCCTACGACCTGCTCGACGGGTGGGATGCGGTGGTACTGGTGGACGCTCTGCCGAATACCGGCGCACCCGGTCGCGTGCAGATCCTGCGCGCCGAACCCGAGTCGGGGGCGACGACGGCCATGGACGCGCACGCGATGAATCCGGAGGCGGTCTTCGCCGCGGTGCGCGCGCTCGGCGGTGTCGTGCCGCCGACCGTCGTCGTCGGTTGCCAGGTCGACTCGGTGGCCGAGGGAATCGGCCTCAGCCCTGTCGTCGCCGCGGCCGTCGAACCTGCGGCAGCCGAGGTCACGCGCATCGCGGCGCAATTGCGCGCTGGACAGGAGGTGTGATCATGTGCCTTGGCATTCCGGGGCGGGTCGTGGAGATTCCGGACGGCTACCACGGGCAGATCGCCGTGGTCGAGGTATCCGGTGAGAAGCGCCAGGTCAATATCGGTCTGCTCGACGAGGATCAGCCCGCCGCGCCGGGTGATTGGGTGATCATCCACATGGGATTCGTCGTCGAGAAGACCGACGCCGATGGCGCGGAGCGGGCGATGGCCGGACTGCGTCTGCTCGGCAGCGGAGAACAGTCGTGAACGACGACCGCGTTCGCCGCCGCCTGCTCGTGCGCGGCGTGGTGCAGGGCGTCGGATTCCGGCCGTTCGTCTACACCACGGCCGTCGAGCTCGCGCTGACCGGCCGTGTCGCCAACGACACGGACGGCGTCGTCATCGAGATCGAGGGCGCCGAGGCATCGGTGCGGGAGTTCATTCGCCGAGTGCACGAGTCCCCGCCACCGCTGTCCGCCGTCGCCTCGGTCGAGCAGACCGCGGTCGATATCCGCGGCGGTACCGGATTCCTGATCGGGGACACCCGGCGCGGCGGCGCCGGACGCACCCTGGCCTCACCCGATGTGGCGATCTGTGCGGACTGCGCGCGCGAACTGCGCGACCCCGGCGACCGCCGCTACCGCCACCCCTTCGTCAACTGCACCAACTGCGGCCCGCGATTCACCATCATCGCCAGGCTGCCCTACGACCGCGAGCGCACGTCCATGGCCGATTTCGCCATGTGCCCGCGCTGCGCCCGCGAATACGCCGACCCCGCCGATCGCAGGTTCCACGCCCAGCCCATCGCCTGCCCGGACTGTGGGCCCACCCTGTCCTACACCGGGCCCGGCGATCCGGCGCGGCCACTCGCCGCAGCGCGCGAATTACTCTGTGCCGGAGGCATTCTCGCGGTCAAGGGCATCGGCGGCTACCACCTCGCCTGCGACGCAGGCAACGACACCGCCGTTGCCGAATTGCGTCGACGCAAGCGGCGCGGCAACAAGCCGTTCGCCGTCATGGTCGCCGACCTGGACGCCGCGGCGCGCATCGTGACCATCGATCCCACCGGTGCGGCCCTGCTGAGCGGGCCGCAGCGGCCGATCGTCCTGCTGCCGCGCGGCGAACGCCCCGTCGCCGACGCGGTCGCACCGGGCAACCCGGACCTCGGAGTCATGCTCGCCTACACCCCATTGCATCTGCTGTTGTTCGGCCTGCCCGGCGACCCGCCCGGCCCCGGCGTGCTGGTGATGACTTCCGGCAATCTCGGCGGCGAACCGATCTGCTACGACGACGCCGACGCCCGCACCCGCCTGGCCGGGCTCACCGACGCCTGGCTCGGCCACAACCGGCGGATTCTCATCCCGTGCGACGACTCGGTGGTGCGTGTCGTGGACGGCGCCGAGCTGCCGGTACGCCGCTCCCGCGGCTACGCGCCGCTCCCGCTGGCGCTGCCCATCCCGGTTCCGCCGACCCTGGCGGTCGGCGCCGACCTGAAGAACACCTGCGCCGTCGCCGACGGACGGTACGCCTGGCTCAGTCAGCACATCGGCGACATGGACGATCTGGCCACCTTGCAGGCGTTCGACACGGCGCGATCCCACCTGGAGGAACTCACTTGCGTGCACCCGACCCAACTCGCAGCCGACGCCCACCCCGGCTACCGTTCCACCGCGTGGGCCCGCGCAAACGCGGCCGACCGACCTGTGCATACCGTGCAACACCATCACGCGCATCTGGCCGCGGTGATGGGTGAGCACGGGATCGATGCGAACGAGACGGTCCTCGGCATCGCCTTCGACGGCACCGGGTACGGACCCGACGGCGCGATCTGGGGCGGCGAGGTGCTCGTCGCCGGATACAAGGGCTACCGGCGCATGGCGCACCTGTCCTATGTGCCCTTGGCGGGCGGCGACCTCAGCGTCCGCAAGCCCTATCGGATGGCCCTGTCGCATCTGCGCGCGGCGGGCATCGAGTGGTCCCCCGGCATCGCCTCGGTCGACGCCTGCCCCGACGCCGAGCGGGCCGTGCTCGCGCACCAATTCGATACCGGGCTCGGCTGCACGCCGACTTCGAGCATGGGCAGGCTGTTCGACGCGGTCGCCTCGCTGGCCGGGGTGCGGCACGTCGTCGACTATGAGGCGCAGGCAGCGATCGAACTCGAAGGTCGGGCCCGCGGGGCCCGCGGGACGGCGGGCCGGTACCGGTTCGCTTGGCACGACGGCGATCCCGCCCGGATCGATGCTGCCCCGGTACTCGCCGAGGTCGTCGCCGACGCGGCAGGCGGCATACCGCCCGCCGTCATCGGCGCCCGATTCCACGCCGCCGTCGCCGACCTCGTGCACGACACGGCACGGCGATTCGCCGCGCCCGAGTCGGTGATCGCGCTGTCGGGCGGTGTGTTCCAGAACGCGCTGTTGTTGTCGAGCTGTACCCGTCTGCTACAACGCGACGGATTCCGTGTCATCAGTCATCGCAGACTGCCACCGAACGACGGCGGGATCGCGTTCGGTCAGCTCCTGGTAGCCGGTGCGGTGTGAGTGAAGGAGACAACTGATGTGTCTTGCGGTTCCCGGAAAGGTGCTCAGCGTCAACGAACGCGACGGCACGCTGATGTCGGAGGTCGACTTCGGCGGCGTGCACAAAGACGTGTGCCTGCAATACATCCCGGACGTGGCCGTCGGCGATTACGTCGTGGTGCACGTCGGGTTCGCGATCCAACGCCTGGATGAAGAATCCGCATTGCGAACGCTGGCCGAGTTCGAACATCTCGGCGTACTGAAGGAGGAGTTCGGCGACGGTTTCGCGCTCGCGGCGAAGCAGGCCGGTGTCGACAACCCCGAAGCCCCGCAACCCGGGGCGAACGATTCCGACGCATCCGCGCCGGGCTCGACCGTCGACGACCAGGAGGCGAAGTCATGAAATACCTGGACGAATTCAGCAATCCCGAGCTGGCGCGACACTTGCTCGACCGTATCCGCGCCACCACCAGCAAGCGCTGGTCGATCATGGAAGTGTGTGGCGGACAGACACATTCGATCATCCGCCACGGCATCGACCAGCTGTTGCCGGATCAGATCGAGATGATCCACGGGCCCGGTTGTCCGGTGTGCGTCACCCCGCTCGAGGTGATCGACAAGGCACTGGAGATCGCCGCACGGCCGGGGGTGATCTTCTGCTCCTTCGGCGACATGCTGCGGGTACCCGGCAGTCACAAGGATCTGTTCCGGGTCAAGAGCGAAGGCGGCGACGTGCGGGTGGTCTACTCGCCACTGGATGCGCTGGAACTGGCCAAGAACAACCCGGATCGGCAGGTGGTGTTCTTCGGCATCGGATTCGAGACCACCGCGCCCGCCAACGCGATGACGGTGTACCAGGCCCAACGGCTCGGCATCGAGAATTTCTCACTGCTGGTCTCGCACGTGCTCGTCCCGCCCGCCATCGCGGCGATCATGGAGTCGCCCAGCTGCCGGGTGCAGGGATTCCTCGCCGCCGGGCACGTCTGCACGGTGATGGGCACCGGCGAATATCCGCCGCTGGCCGAGAAATACCGGGTTCCGATGGTGGTCACCGGATTCGAACCGCTGGACATCCTCGAAGGCATCCGGCGCACCGTGCTCCAGCTCGAGGAAGGACGCCACGAGGTCGAGAACGCCTATCCCCGTGCGGTAGCCGCGGCCGGGAATCCAGCGGCCAAGGCCATGCTCGAGGACGTCTTCGAGGTCACTGACCGGGCGTGGCGCGGCATCGGCGTGATCCCCAGCAGCGGCTGGCGGCTGTCGCCGCGCTACCGCGACTACGACGCCGAACAGCGTTTCTCCGTCGGCGATCTGCACACCGCCGAGTCTTCGGTGTGCCGGTCCGGTGAAGTGCTCCAAGGCTTGATCAAACCTCACGAATGCGCAGCATTCGGCAAGGAATGCACCCCGCGAAACCCGTTGGGTGCCACGATGGTTTCCTCCGAAGGCGCCTGTGCCGCGTACTACCTGTACCGGCGTCTCGATCTTCCCGCGGAGGTAGCCCATGCCTGACACCAACGGCAGTGGGGCAGCCGTATCTCCCCCACTCGACATCGATGGTTGGGTCTGCCCCATGCCGCTGCGCGACGCGCCCAACATCGTGATGGGACACGGCGGCGGTGGTGCGATGTCGGGCGAGCTGATCGAGCACCTGTTCCTGCCCGCGTTCGGCGCGGCCGCCGACACCGAGCTCGGCGATTCGGCGGTGCTCCCCCTCGGCGATTTGCGACTGGCGTTCTCCACCGATTCGTTCGTGGTCAAGCCGCTGGTGTTCCCCGGCGGCTCGATCGGTGACCTCGCCGTGAACGGCACCGTGAACGATCTGGCGATGTCGGGCGCCCGGCCGATAGCGCTCTCGACCGCGTTCATCCTCGAAGAGGGCACCGCGCTGGCCGAGATCGCCCGCATCGCCGAAGCCGTCGGCACCGCCGCGCTCGCGGCCGAGGTCCGGCTGGTCACCGGCGACACCAAGGTCGTCGACACCGGGCACGGCGACGGCATCTTCATCAACACCGCGGGCATCGGACTGGTTCCAGAAGGCGTGGACATCCGGCCCCAGCGGGCCCGGCCCGGCGATATGGTGCTGGTCAGCGGTGAGATCGGACTGCACGGTATCGCGGTACTGAGCTGCCGGGAAGGACTCGAGTTCGGCACGACACTGTGCAGCGATACCGCGCCACTGCACGGATTGGTCGCGGCCATGCTCGCCACCGGCGCCGATGTGCACGTGCTGCGCGATCCCACACGCGGCGGCATGGGCGCCTCCCTCAACGAGATCGCCCGTGCCGCGAGCGTCGGCGTCGAACTCGATGAACTGGCGATACCGGTGCCCGTCGGGGTGCGCGATGCCTGCGGGTTGCTCGGTCTCGACCCGCTGTATGTCGCCAACGAAGGCAAACTCGTCGCATTCGTACCCCCCGCCGATGCCGACCGCGTCCTCGACGCCATGCATGCGCATCCCCTCGGCGCCCACGCGGCAATCGTGGGTCACTGCGTTGCCGAGCACCCGGGGATGGTGGTGGCCCGCACCGCTCTCGGCGGCACCCGTGTCGTCGACCTGCCCGCAGGAGAGCAGCTACCGCGAATCTGTTGAACACGGCGGCGGCTCCGCCGGACGAGTGGGAAAGATGGGACCGTGGCGACAATCACCACGAAGCTGCGAGATGCGTGGGACGGATGCGACGGCGGGCAGCGTCGCAGCATCCTCGGCATGGCAGCGACAATCGTCATACTGCACATCGTGGGATGGGGGACGCTGCTGTTGCTGGTCGTGCCCGACGAGCATCAGGTGGACGGCGCGATATTCGGCGTCGGGCTCGGCGTCACCGCCTACACGCTGGGCATGCGACACGCCTTCGACGCCGACCATATCGCGGCGATCGACAACACCACCCGAAAACTGGTGGCGGACAAGCAGAAACCGATCACGGTCGGCTTCTGGTTCTCCTTGGGGCACTCCACCATCGTCTTCGTGCTCGTCGGGCTGCTGACCTTCGGGGTTACCGCGCTGGCGCGGAACCTGGAAGACGAGGACTCGCGATTGCAGCGGTGGACCGGGGTGTTCGGCACATCGGTCTCGGGCACCTTCCTGATCCTCATCGGACTCCTGAACCTGGCCGCGTTGATCGGGATCTGGCAGGTCTTACGCGCTATGCGACGCGGCGGCTACAGCGAAGAGCAACTCGAGCGCGCCCTGGACTCGCGCGGCGTGCTCAACCGGGTCTTGGCGCCGGTCATGCGCGCGGTGCGCAAGCCGTGGCAGATGTATCCGGTGGGGCTGTTGTTCGGCCTCGGTTTCGACACCGTCACCGAAGTGGGTCTGCTGGTGATCGCAGGCGGCGCGGCCGCCACCGGGCTGCCCTGGTACGCGATTCTCGTTCTGCCCGTGCTGTTCTCGGCGGGCATGTCGCTGTTCGACGCACTGGACGGCTCGTTCATGAACTACGCCTACGGCTGGGCCTTCACCGGACCGATCCGCAAGATCTACTACAACATGGTGGTCACCGGGCTCTCGGTCGCGGTGGCCCTGCTGATCGGTGTCCAGGAGCTCATCTCCATCCTCACCGAGAAATTCGATGTCACCAGCGGGGTGCTCGCCTGGATCGGGGGCCTCGACCTGGCCACGATGGGCTTCATCATCGTCGGCCTCTTCGCGTCCACCTGGGCTGGCGCGCTCGCGATCTGGCATTACGGCGACATCGAAAGCCGCTGGAGCGCAACGTTATCGGAGGAACCGACCTGATGGACGGTGTGGAGATGTTCGCGCGCTACGCGTATGCGCCCAACCACCTCGGTTACTGCGGGCCCGAGCACACCGCGGCGCTGCGTGACCGCGATGGCGAACGCGTGCGGGTGTTAGCGCGCGGCTTCTCCGGCGCATGGCCGTACTTGCGGGCCATGTCGCGCCTGACCGGCGTCGCCGATCCGCTGGACGAGCGACTGGTGGCTTCCTATTGGCTGGGTGGGGGCATCGGCGCCGAACTCGACGGCCCCGAATTCCTCGCCGAGTTGCTGCGACTCATCGCCCCGATCGCGGGTATGTACTGGTCCCATCTGGGGCCCACTCTCGCTCCGGAGGCAGCCGCGAACCACAGCTTCCACGTCTTCGGTGTCTACCCGTGGACCAGGCTGCTGCCCGCTGCCGGCGGCGACCAACCCTTGGAAATCCTCGACAACTGCCGCATCACCGCCGCGACGGTACTGGATCGCCACCGCGACGACCTCACCGTCGGGACCAGCCGGTTGCGCTGGGACGGCACACACCTATCACTGTCGGAGACGACACGGCGAACCGTCCCGGTGTGGACGGACGGCTACGCCGGGATCCCGGACGCAGCGCCGGGGGACGATATCGCGCTGCACTGGGGACAACCGTGCGGGCGGTTGACGGCCGAGCAAGTCGACGACCTCACCAATAGCACGGAACGTCAACTGCGCGTGACGAATCGACGTTTGGCAACCACCGACGGCCCATAGAACAGCGGTCAGTGGGTGACCCTTGTGGACAGATCGGCAAGGCGTTCGGTCTCCTCGCCGCTCAGTGCGACCTTCATCGCCCCGGCGGCCTCCTCGGCGTGGTGTGGCTTGGTGGCGCCGGGTATGGCGACGACGGTGTCGCCGTGGTAGGTGGTCAGCCATGCCAGGGCGATCTGGCCGAGGGTGGCCTGGTGGATGTCGACGATCTCGCGCAGCGCATCGATCAGGGAATCTTCCGAAGGATGGTCATCACTCCGAGGCGGCTTTCGGTGTCTCCGGGGCGGCGGTGATGATCTCGAGTACCCCTGCGACCAGTCGACCGTCGGGGTCGCAGAGGCGCGGCAGCGATCTGCGATTCACCAATAGAGATCCGAGAGTGAGGTCTACCAGTTCGGCACCGACCTGCGCGGCGGATCTGCGCCCTTCCGGCTCGAACCACGTCCACGCCCACTGCGCGGCACCGAAGATGAGCAGGCTCCGGATGCTGGTATCGACAGTGCGGAACTCACCCGACGCAATGCCCGCATCGACCACGCTGTGCAGGATTCCGATGTAATCCCTGCGCAGCTTGCGCCCCTCGGAATCTTCAGCCTCCTGCGCAAGCCGCGCGACCTCACGTTGGAAGGCAACGGTCCGATTCCGATCGTGCACCTGATAGAGCATGGCCGCGTGCAACAGCCCGGCAAGCTGCTCGGTCGGCGTGGCGAACTTCGACACAATCCGCTCGGCCTCGTCGATCCGACGCCGCATGTAGGAAACATGCAGAGCTTCCAACAGCCGCGCCTTCGTCCCGTAGTGATGCACGATCAGGCCCTGAGAGATGCCCAGCTCGCTTGCGACACCACTGAAGCTGGTTCCGTCGTAGCCCTTCTCGGCGACATGGCGCGTGAAAATATCGAGAATCGCGCCCGACTTGCCCGGTCCCGTCGCACGCCCACTCACTGATCCCACCCCTCCTCGGCCAAATTTCCGGACACTCTAGCACCGGCCGACTGCTCGACCAGTCGTTGACTGAGTGCGCAGTCAGTATTAGCATTATGCGCCGAGACGCCGCGCCGCACTCGCCGCATCAACCATTCATCTCGAAATAGTCGAGCAACAACCTATGATTCAGCACGCCCATCCCACTGAGGCCGTCATCGAACGACGAGCCTCCGAACAGTTCGCATGACCAGCCTCCGCGACAGCGCCGCTGGTATCGCCCGAAGCGGCGACCACTACGTCAACATCTGCCGCAGATGGTGGTCAGCAGCGCCGTGAGCACTCGCTTCCAGAAATACGGGGGATCACCCATGGACGCGGTTATAGCGGTGCCGGGGGATAGCGCGATCGATGCGGCATCTGTGCTGTCGCCCGATCAGCTGTTGGCCGCGATCGCGGGGCGCCTCACCGAGCCGTTACCGATGATCGCGTGGGCGAGAGAACTCGGTGATCTGCACGCTGCACTGATTTCGGCGGTTTTGAATCCGCAACCGCGTGCACCCGATGTCACCGAGACCGCCCTCCATGCGGATATCGCGAAGGTCATCGACAAGATCAACTCTTGGGCGGCGTCCTACGTCCGTCACAGCCGGTGCGCCCGCCGCCACACCCACACCTTCGGTGAGGTGATCAGTCATGTCGCGAAGACCTACGCCGAGGCGTGGTGGACGGTGCTGCACGCCGACTGCGAGGAGCTTCGGCACTCGGCATGGGTCCATCTCAGCGAGGTCCGTGACGGCTACGAGCACCTCATCGGCGATATCCGCGCAGGCCGCGTCCAACTCCCACTGGGCTGGCGCGGCATCCGACATACCCCACAAACCGACAGCGCCGACATGAAGGACCAGGCCAAGCAGTAGCAATCGGCGCGGCATGCGGGCATTGCAGCAGCGTGCCGCCTGATCACCGCCGCCCCGAGCGAGACGGCGCCGGCGTCATCTCCCAACAGGAGACACACCTGCGGTACGTCGATCCGTGCGAGGTGGCCTGGACCTACTACATTTCCGCTCCCGGGAACCGCCGGTCGACCTCGCTCCCCTGCTGCCGCTGCGAGGCAGGATCACACTGCCCGCGGGTCGGTAGGACGATCCGGCGCATCGCGCACCCGACGCGGCCGTTGGTACTGCGATGCGCAGCAGGAAAATCGCCGCCAGCAGAGCAGTAGCCCGAAACCGCATCCTGTCACTTCAGGCTGCGCTTGGCTTGGTGTGGCTTTGATTGCCGACTGCGGGAGGTCAGATCTCGCCAGAGTCCTGGATCTTCCGGATGCCGTCCTCGATGAAGAACTCGAGCGCACCCTTATGCAGTCGATCGAGGTCTTCGCGCTCGTCATCATTCAGCTCTGCCAAGTCGATCTCGATGTCGATCACGATCTCTAGCTCGGTCTCGATCTCTGCCGGGTCGGCCTCGCTCACGAAGTCCATGCCAGACGGTGATGGGGTCGTATCGGTCAATCTGATTACTTCCGCTCGGAATTGCTGGATGGCCTCGACCCGGCTCGAGCCCTGCATACAAACTGGCACCTAAGATTCTTCGGTTCTATGGTGCTTATGACGCGAGCGTTATATGCTCGTTAGCAAACACAACGGTGCTCTAGGTTCATCGCACCTTGGTCAGGCTTTATAGGGATGAACCCACGCGCCGTTACACCTGCGCAGCAACAGGAGGGCCGATGGCCGGCAGATCTTCATCGCCACAGGGCGGCAACATCAGCACGTTCAGCGTACGAATGCGCGAGAAGGACTACCAGCTACTAGAGCAGATCGCGATCCTTCGCGGCGTCCCGGTCGCCGAACTTGCGCGCGAATTCCTCCTCGAAGGCATCCGCAAAGCCTTAGATCCCGTCCAGATAGAACAGTTGATGGACGAGCGGAAGCGGAAACTCCTAGAAGCGGCTGAAGCAATGCGCGCAGCAGAGTCGCACAACGCCTGAATCGCCCGGCAACGTCGGGTCGCAAGAGGGGACGGTAGAACCGTCCCCTCTTTTTCATGTTTAAACCGTGACATCAGAGGTGCTTGTCATGATAGAACCGTTACATCAAAGGTTCTTGCGCACCTTCGGTTCCGCCCGTAGCTTGGTGTCATCCCACAGAGAGTGGCGCGGGTCGGGACATCGGAATGGAGGCAAGTGATGACGAAGGTGATCGTCGATGAGATGAAGTGCATCAAGCAGAGCACCGAGGCGGGTTCGGACGATGTCTATCTGCTGACCTGGCGCGGCCAGATCCCGCTCAGCGACAGCGTCGTCACCCAGACCGAATTCACGGTCCACGGCGGGTACGACTTCTGGGACGACATGGACACCGGCGAAACCCGCCGCGGCGACATCGCCATAGCGGCCTACGACCCCCGGTCCCTGTATGTCCTCCAGTTGATCGAGAAGGACAACGGTCGCGACGTCGTGGATGATGTCCGACGCGCCTACAACCAGATCCTCCAAGGGCAATGGGCGCTGACCCTGTCTCGCACCCTTGGGCAACCGACTGCCCTCCGGACCGCTGTGCTCGCTGCCACGGTCCGCGAGACGCTACGAGTTCTCAACAAGCGCGCGATGGAGTTCCCGCTGGGCAACGACGACGAGCTCGGCCCGCCGCGCCGCCTGCAACTGCAGGCGACGAGTAACCCCGCAGCCGTTGAGCACTTCGCGGGAGACGGCGGCCTGTACAGGTTCACGTTCAAGGTGGCGTGAACCACCCCGGAACACGCCCGGAAACGGTCGAGAAGCCCCAGACCTCGGCACACGACATTCGCTTCCGACGAGCCGGTGAGACCGCTCGTCGGAGCCAGTGTCGTCATAAACCATCCCACAAGGAAAAGAGATAGAGATGTTGATTCTGGATTTAACGTGGTTGTGGAGTGTCGTCGCGGAGATTTCTGACACGCTTCGGGGGTTATTCGTTCCTTGGGTTATCACTATCTGGCCTGAGCCTTTTCCGCCTTTCTGACCTATCCGCCTTATCCGCTCTGACGACTGTTACTGCACGGGCTTGAGAACTATTCCGTCAGCGCAACATCGAAAGGAAAATCATGAGCCTTAGTATCACCCCTGACGGCGTCAGCCCCGGCGCTCTCGGATCGAATAGCACCAGCTATGGCAGCATAGGCGACGCATCTTTCGGCACCTTCAGCCACGGCAGCATTTTTGGCAACGCTGGTTTCCCTGGCAGCGGCGGCTACTTAGGCGTCGGCGGCCACACGGAAAACTTCACCGGTATCGTCGTTGGCGGCAGCCTTGACAAGCCGATTTTCGGGATCACGATCACCTTCTAAGGGATGTGATTTTGTTTCGGAGTCGCCTGCGCCTGGAAACGTTCGAGGATCCCGTACCTCAGCACACGATGTTCTTTCGTGAGCGAGCGAGTAGCCAATGTGGTCATGAACCATCCCATAAATAGAAGAGATAAAGATGCTTGTACTGGATTTGACGTGGCTGGGGGGCCTCATCGCGGCATTGGAGATTCCCGAGATGCTTCGGGCGCTCTTCGTCCCCCTGGTTATCCCTCCCCTGCCTGGGCCTTTCCCGCCTTGCTTGACCTGTCCGCCTTTTCCGCTCTGACGACTGTTTTCGCGCGGGCTGGAACTGAGGGCTGCCGAAAAAGAAGTGTCGTCGGCAAGCCCTCGGCGCAGCGCGCTCTCGCGCGGACACGGCGGTCAGCCTGCGCCCGGCCGGTACTGGACTTGGTTTCTTTCAGCAAGGAGATCTGCGGTGATCAGAGGTACGACAGTAGCGCTCAGGGCTCCCGAGGAGAGTGATGTAGAGGTTCTGCACAAATGGTTTCAAGAGGAGTCGTTTCGGCTCGCTGTCGGTTATCGCTACCCCTCTTCAAAGAGGATGTGGACGCAATGGATCGCCAGCTATGAACAAGTGTCGTACAACAATGCGACTTTCATCTTCTGCATGATGGACTCCGGCGCACCGATCGGACTCGGATCGCTCAGTCATCAAAGCCCCGAAGACAGGTCCGCCGAATTCGGAATCGCCATCGGCGAAACCGACAATCGTCGCCGCGGCCTGGGCGCAGAGGCGGGCGAGTTACTCGCCCGGTTCGGCTTCGAGGTTATGGGACTTCGCCGAATGTATTCTTGGATTCTCACCCAGAATTCCGCCGCGGTGGCAGCGTGCGAGTCCATCGGCGCGATTCGGGAGGGCGTCGCACGAAATGCTCGACTTGTACACGGCGCACCCGCCGACCTTGCACTCTACGGACTGCTGGCCGAGGAATTCGCAGCGATCTTCCGAAAAACCCCCAGCACACCCGCTGGTGCGGGGCAGGCCTGTGGCGAGTGAAGACGACATCGTCATGGCCCCGCACAGTATCCACAGATCAGCGCTGTTGGGGTGCAACGATTGCCGGGTAGTGCGTGTGCATGAGGTCGACGAATTCCGCGAGCGCGGGGTGGCGTGTGGCGCCGGCGGGGATCTGGTTGTGGAAGTCGCTCAGGTAGCGCAGATAGCGTGCCGATCGAAGGCCGTCGCCGTTAATGACTGCGGCGGCCGCGAGCGTTCCGGCTTCCTCGAGGTCGGCGGCGATCAGTGCGGCGTCTCCGGCGACTGCCTGGATGAACGCGCGGGTAATCGACTCAACCAAGACGAGAAGAACTTCATCGCCCTGGCGCAGTCCTCCTACTTCGTGACCGAGGAGCACGCGCTACTCGGCTAGCGGGCGTCATGACACACCGGTAATGTCTTGCGGCACTTCGGCTTCGGTGTCGTGGCTGAATCGGCGTTCGAGTTCGACACCCTCGATGTCGAGGTCGGGGACGTAGCGCGCGAACCAGCGCGGGTGGTACCACATGCGGTTTCCGATGATGGCCATGACCGCGGGTACCAGCGTCAGCCGGACGATGAAGGCATCGAGCAGGACACCGACCGCCAGGGTGAACGCCAAGGGTTTGACGATCGGATTATCGGTGGTGGTGAAGGCGACGAATACCGCGAACATAATCAGCGCCGCGGCGGTGACGACGCGCGCGGAGTGCGCGACGCCGTTCTGCACCGAACTGATCGCCTGACCGGTGCGCGTGTGCTCCTCCTTGATCCGGGATACCACGAAGATCTGATAGTCACTGGACAAGCCGAAGATGATGGCCAGCGTGATGATCGGCAGGAAGCTCAGCGTCTGCGCCTTGGTCACATCGAAAAGGCTTGCACCCCACCCCCATTGGAATACCGCAACCTGTGCGCCGAGGGCGGCGAAGACCGACAGGATGAATCCGACGATCGACGACAGCGGGACGAGAATCGTGCGGAACGCGATCGTGAGCAATACCAGCGCCAGACCCACGACAACCGCGAGGAAGATAGGCAGCGCCTTAGCCAACTGGTTCGAGGTGTCGATATTCGCTGCCGTCGTGCCACCGACGAGATACTTTGCGCCGGTGCCACTTTCGATGCTGTCACGATCGTCACGCAGCCGGTGCACCAGATCGGTGGTCGCGGAGTCGTTGGGACCGGTCTTCGGGATGACCTGCACCAGCAGCAACCCGTTGTCGGAGCCGGCGGGCTGGACGGCGGCGACGTCGGGCACCTGCCGCAGTCGGCCCATCAGTGTTTGCGCGGCGTCCGGGCTGGTAGCGGCCGACAGGTCGGTGACAACCAGCAGTGGTCCGTTGAAACCGGGGCCGAACGACCCACTGACGATGTTGTATGCCTTGCGCGCGGTGCTCGACTCCGATTGCGTTTCACCACTGGGCAATCCGAGGTCCATGCGCGTGGCCGGGATGGCCAGTGCGGCGAGAATGGCGATACCGAGAACCAGCATCGGGATCCGGAATCGGGTGACGAATCGGCCCCACGCGTGCCCGAATGTGCGTTCGGGCTCGTAGGCGGCGATGCGCGCGACCTCCTCCGCCTTTCCCGGATGCAGCGGCGGCGAGATGAACTTGGCGACCATATCGCCGGCGAAGCCGAGTAGCGCGGGCAGCAGTGTCAGTGCGACCAGCATGGCGACCAGCACCGCACCCGCTGCCGTCAGCCCCATGACGGTGAGGAAGGGAATGCCCGCGACCGCCAGGCCGCACAGTGCGATGATCACGGTTATCGCCGCGAACACCACCGAGCTGCCCGCAGTTCCGACCGCCAGCGGAATCGACTCGGCCGCGGCCATGCCCAGCACGATCTGGT
This sequence comes from Nocardia vinacea, assembly GCF_035920345.1. NCBI lineage: Bacteria > Bacillati > Actinomycetota > Actinomycetes > Mycobacteriales > Nocardiaceae > Nocardia > Nocardia vinacea. Next base: position 8,727,071 of record NZ_CP109149.1, on the reverse strand, counting down.
GCCGATGCCGCGACAGGATGAACAGCGCGTAATCGATCCCACAGGACAGGCCGAGCATCAGCGCCAGCGACGTCGCCGCCGAGGCCACATCGACGAAGGCGGCCACGCCCAGAATCCCGGTAAGCCCGATACCCACACCCACCAACGCCGTAATGATGGGCAGTCCGGCGGCGACCACCGCACCGAAGGTGATCAGCAGGATAATGAATGCCGCGACGATGCCGAGAATCTCCGGGGTATGCGGGATCTCGGCCGTGAAGCCCGGATACACCGCACCGGAGAATTCCACCGTTAGACCGGCATCGCGAGCCGAGTCGGCGACGCGATCCACCTCGTCGAGGGTCTCCTCGCCGACCTCACCCGCCGACACCGAGAACTGCACACTGCCGAGTGCCACGCGCTGATTCGGCGACACCGCCTGCGCCTGGAACGGATCGACGACCGCCGCGACCTGCGGCAGTCCCTTCAACCCCGCCATAGCCTGTTCGATCTCGGCGGTCACTTGCTGGTCGGTCACCTTGACCATGCCGGGGGTTTCGAAAACAACCTGCATCTGCGCGCCACTGAATGCCGGCATCCGCTGCTGCAGCAATGACACGGCATCCTGCGACTCGGTGCCGGGGACGGTGAAGTTGTCGTTGGTCTTGCCACCGGCGCCGGCGGCGAAACCGATCGCGCCGACCAGCCCGACGATCCACAGTGCCAGCACCCACCAGCGACGACGCGCTACGACCTGGCCGAGGGCGAACAGATACCGGGACATACGAGTCCTCTCACCGAGCCACCGATTGACACATCAGCAAAGCGATCACGCACAACACCGGTACGATAACACAATAACTGATGATTTCCTCATAAACGCAGCAATGGTCAGCAACTCCCGGTCGACCTGGGCTCAGCCCATCTCCGACCCAGGTTGAACAGTTCTCTTCAACTCGATCTCCGGAACCGCCGAAGCACTGCAGTGATTCGGTGAGGTATTGGTATGCGCGTTCGGAGCCGACGCCCTTGACGCTCGGCAGCAGCTCCCAAGCGTCCGCAGGTGACCAACTATTCGAAATTGATGATTCTGTCACAAACCCCTGTCGGCTACCCGCCGCAGGGTCGAGTGAAAGACTCCGCTATACCCCTGCGGGTACCAACCCTGAAGGAGACCCGATGTGTCAACGTGCCGATTGCTCGAAATGCGGTAAGCCCACCTACCGAGGGTGCGGTGAGCACATCGAACAGGTGCTGTCCGACGTGCCGCCCGAGCTGCGCTGCGCGTGCACCGCCCAGAACCCGCGTCCGAGCAGGTCATGGTGGCCTTTCGGGTGACACGGCAGGCGGCGGCGTCTTCAATCGAACGATCTTGACGTGTAGCCTTGTCAGTCGGATCAATGCAATTTGAATAGGGGCTCGCGGCCCCGCAACCGGGTGTGCGCCGTATGCGATCACTCGGCCGGGGGAACATCGGATCCGTCACTACGGAGACCTCATGAGTTCACCGAACCGATTCGACGAAGTTCAAACTCGCGTAGCAGATCTCGCTCCCGTGTTCCGCAAACCGCTGGACTCGCCATACGAGATCTCGAACGAATTGTTCACCGCACTCCGACACGTCCTGCACGACGTGGGCGGACAGCCGGATGTGCCGGTCGAGTACCGCGAAAAAGATGAAGAACCGTGGGAGATGAACACCTACGTCACCTGCGAATGCCTCGGCTGGCGTGGCGTGTGGAATTCCGAAGAGCGCCGACGAGCCGAGAACGACCTCGGCGCGACGCTGTATTTCGGCCTGCCCTATTACGCGCGCTGGGCGACCGTCGCAGCGAAGGTTTTGATCAACAAGGGTTTGATCACCCCGGACGAACTGTCCGCGAAATTGGACGCGGTACGCGCACGGCTGGAGGCGCGGCAATGACCAGGAAATACGAAATCGGCGATCGCGTCCGGGTTCGAAACGCGACGTCGATGTTCCACACTCGCACCCAGGCCTACACCCGTGGTCGAACGGGTGTCGTCGTCGAATACCGGCCCGAATGGGTGATTCCGGAAGACGAGGCGTGGGGACGTGAGGACGGTCGCTTCGAACCGTTCTACGTCGTGCGATTCCGCCAGACAGATCTTTGGCCCAAATACACCGGCTTCGACGTCGACACCCTGGAGACGGAGGTCTCCGAGCGCTGGCTCGAGCCCGCAGAGGAGGATGCCAAGTGAGTCAGACCCACGATCACGGGGCGCACGCGCCGATCCAGACGAGCTCGCAGATCAGCGAGTTCGAGATCCTGGAGACCGCGGTTCGCGAGCTCGCCATCGAGAAGGGCCTCTTTTCGCAAGAAGACCACCGACGGTTCTCCGAATGGGCGGAATCTGTCGGTCCGCACGGCGGATCGAGACTGGTCGCGAGGGCGTGGACGGATCCCGAGTTCAAGGCACGCCTGCTCGCCGACGGCACCGAGACCTGCAAGGAGGTCGGCATCGACTGGCGCGACCCGACCGGATCCGGAACGCCGAGCGACTACACCTACTTCTACGTGCTGGAGAACACGCCCGAGGTGCACAACGTGATCGTCTGTACGCTGTGTTCGTGCTACCCGCGGCCGGTTCTCGGTATGTCGCCGGACTGGTACCGCACCCCCAATTACCGTCGGCGCCTGGTGCGTTGGCCCCGTGAGGTACTCGCCGAATTCGGCCTGCACATTCCGCCCGAGGTCGAGGTCCGGGTGCACGATTCGAACCAGAAGTCCCGGTTCATGGTGATGCCGATGCGCCCGGCGGGCACCGAGGGCTGGACGGAGGAACAGCTGGCGGCCATCGTCACCCGGGACACGATGATCGGCGTGGCCGTGCCGCAGATCGACTGGACCGCGCAGGCACCGCCGGACCAGGTCGAGGCCGCCTCGGGAAGGAGCGGTCGGTGACAAGCAGCCCTTACGACGTTCTCCTGCGCACGCTGGATCCAGAGTCGCGGCGGGAGAACGCGCTGCCCGAACTCGACCGCAAGCCCGACCCCTGGGAATCGAGCATGCAGGCGACATGCGAATGCCTGTCCTGGCGTGGCGCATTGGACAACTTGGCACGCCGCCATGCCGAGGATGCGCTCGGTGAGACGATCTACCACGACTTTCCCGTACACACCCGATCGGTCGTCGTGACGGCCCACACACTGATGGATCATGGATTGATCGTCCCGGACGAGTTGCGCGCGCGAATGGACGCGGTCCGGGAGCGGTTCAACCGGGACTAGCTCACCACCCGACGGCTTTCAGCCCTCCGGGTAGAAGACGAATAGCGTGCAGCCGGTGATCGACTGTGGGATGTGTGACGATCCGGCCGGAGCGTGGATGAACGATCCGGCCGGGTAGTCGCGGAATCCGTCGTTGAATGTGCCGGATACTACGAAAACCTCCTCCGGTCCGGGCTCGTGCAGATCGATACCGTCCCATGCGGTGCCCGGATCCATTTCCAGCACATACGCTTTCGCGCCGTTCGCCCCGCGCCACAGCGCCCGCGAGCGAATGCCCGGAAACAACTCTCGCACAGGCGAATCCGCGACGGTTGTCCACTCGTATCCGGGAAACTCGGTGATCTCCATATCTCTACAACTGCTGATCGCCGCCGCACTATTCCGCTGAGCGGACCCGGACCCCGGATTGGTGGGCAGAGCTGTGTGGTGCGATCTGGCAGACTCTTGGAATGGGATTTCGTGACCTCATGGCACGGAGTCGGGGGAGGTTGAGGTCCTGGCTTCGCGTGCGCACACTGCTCCGGATCGTGGCGGGCACGGCTATATGCGCCGTCATCGTCGGCGTGAGCTCGATCGTCTGGATTCGATACCAGGCAGGCGATTACAAATACTCGGTCGATACCGTTCCCGCCGCCGAGGTGGCGCTGATTCCCGGTGCGCAGGTCTACCAGAGTGGTCAGCCGTCGCCGTATCTTGTGGCCCGTCTCGAGCTCGGTCGCAGGCTGCTGGAAACCGGGAAGGTCAAGGCGCTGCTGGTCACCGGCGACAACGGCCGCCCGAGCTATGACGAACCCACCGCCATGCGGAGTTATCTCGTGCGCAAGGGCGTGCCCGAGAATAAGATCGCCCTCGACTACGCTGGATTCAGCACCTACGAATCCTGCGTCCGCGCACACGAAATCTTCGGGGTGCGCAAAGCCATTGTCGTCACACAGGATTTCAGCCTGCCCCGCACCATCGCCTTATGCCGCGACGCGGGCATCGATGCCACCGGCATCGGCGACGATACCCAGCCCCACAACCTCGTTTACAACAAATGTTGGCTACGCGACCAAATCGCCGCTACCAAGGCCGTTTTCGATATGGCTGTACATCCGGACCCGAAATTCCTCGGCAACCAGGAAACCACGGTCCGCGACGCCATCAACGCGACTCCACATTGACATCCTCGCGCGAGCGAGTGCACCGGATTCGATAGCAGCGCAACAGTTTCGCCGTCGAACAAAGCTCCGATGTGGGTGTCGTGCGAACGACGGATAGTCGGCGAACTGCCGGCTCGGCATCGTTGACAGCGGATGTTCGACTCGCGATACCGCCAGTGCTGGCGGTCGCCGCGGTCGTCGCCGCCGCGGCGCTGTCGCAGCTGCCGGCGAGCCGGCTCGTGCAACGCATCGACGTCGCCCGAGTGGTCCGCGAGCGGGCACGGTAACCTGCGAGGCCGATGTTTCGATCCGTTTCCTACCGGGCAGTCACGGGTGATCAACCGAACACATTTGCGATTCGACTTCGGACCCGCTGGGCTGGAGCGGTTTTCGTCGACAGCACAATCGAACCGATGATCGGTTCACCAGGGACAGCGAAGAAGATGGGCACCTCAGATGGCTGATTTCGCCGAGCGGTTGAACAAGCTGTTCGAAACCGTGCATCCCCCGGGCCGCCGCTCGCATACCAATGCGGAAGTCGCCGACGCGTTGACGAACTCCGGGCACCCGATCTCGAAACCCTATCTGTCCCAGTTGCGGTCGGGACAGCGCGCCAACCCGTCCAACGAGACCATGGCCGCCCTCGCCAAGTTCTTCAAGGTCAAACCGGACTACTTCTTCAACGACGTCTACGCCGCCAAAATCGACCACGACCTGGAACTGCTGTCTCAGCTCCAGGGCTACCACCTGCGGCGACTATCGAGCCGGGCATTCGACCTTTCCGAGGAGTCGCAGAATCTGCTGGCCACCATGGCGGAGAAGCTACGGGCGAGCGAAGGATTACCGGCTGCGCCGCCGGACACCGACGACTCAGGACCCGACCAGGCATAACGTCGTGCCCGGTGATTGCCTCGATGGAAAGTCTGCGAAAGTGCGGGCGACGAGACTCGATCTCAGATACCAGGCGTCGGTGGCGTTTTCGGGATCGAGTCCGGTCAATTCGGCGATTCTGATGAGGCGGCGGCGCACGGCGCTGGTCGAGACGCCGAGTCGGCGGGCGGTCGGCGCGCGTTTGCCTTGCGCGGCGAAGTAGGTGCGAAGGGTATCGAGGAGTCCGGGCTCGGCCCGCAGTGGATCGAGGATCGCGCGCAGGTGCTGGTAGCCGGGACCCGGCTGGATCAGTTGGTACTCATGTGCCAGATCTTCGAACCGGTGCAATCCGGGTCCGCGATCCAGGCGCAGGGCGAGGTCGAGCAGTTTGTGCACGCGGTCGGCGGCGGGGGGAATCCGGCTGCGCGGCGACGCCGTGAATGTCGCGGTCATCGGCGCGGCAGCGGCGCGCGTCAGCCGAGCGATCAGATCGTCCAGCCGTTCTTCGACATCGGCCGCGAATTCCGTTGGGATCAGGATGGTTCCGCCGTCGACGCTGAGTATCGATAGCACCCGGCATTCACGAATGGTCGCCAGCTCGGCTTGAACGCGCCGCAGCTTGCGGCGCGCGACCACCCGGGAATCGAGTCGACGATCGTTCTCGTCGGGATGCGGCCCCAGTGCGACCGCGACCACGAAATAGGACGGCGAAAGTTCGGCACCGCATCGGTGCGCCATCGTCGGATCCGCTTTTCCGGCCAGCAGTGCCGATACCAGCGTCTGCGCGGCGATTCTGCGATCACCGGTCATGGAACGCACTTCGCCGACGTACCCGCGCAATACCGCGGTCGAAAGCGTCTGTGTCGCTTGGATGAGCCGGGCGCCGTCGGTGAAGAACCCCTGCCGAACCGAGCGCGGCCTCTCGGATGCGACGAGTTCGAAACCAGCTTTGATACCGGCGTGCATGACGTGCTGGATCAGCGCGATCGGCAACTCCCGATCCGCCATTCTGGCCGCGATGGCCTCGAGCCGGGCGACGGTCCGCTCCGGCACCGGCCGGCCCGTACGAATCGCGGCGGTGACCCCTTCCAGGCCACAGCGTGCGATCGTGATCAGGTTGCTCCGGACGGCGCCATCGAGCCCGTCGACCGGTACGCTTTCGAGGCGGTTCACGATCTTGCGCGATAATGCCGCGAAATTCGGCTCGATCGATTCATTCGTGACCGTCATGGCATTTCCCCGTTCGACTGCGGCGTGGGTCGGTCACGCTACGACAGATTTTCGGTGTGTGATACGCACCTGGCGGTCGATGGTGAAGCGACACAAAACCTTCGGCGGATTTCGATGACGCGCACCGAGCCGACACTCACTCGGTCAGCGCGGCTTCGAGTATCGGCCAGGACTTGTGCAGGTCCTCCTGCCAATAGCCCCAGGAATGCGTGCCGTTCGATCGGAAATCGAAGGTGGCGGGAATGCCGAGGGATTCGAGCCGGTCATGCAGTTGGTGGGTGCACATGTTCATGACCGCTTCCAGCGGCACACCGAACATCACCTGCCACACGAGCTGGATCAGGTCGCCCCGCGTGCCTTCAGGGGTGTCCAACGGGCCGAGTGCACCGGTGCCCGCGGAAACATAGATGGCGGTGCCGCGCAACCGATCGGCGTGCAGGTAGGGATCATTGGCGGCCCACGCCGGATCCGCGGGCGGGCCCCACATATTCAGGGCATTGCCGCGCCACCGCGCGACGACGCCGGTGACGAACGCCTGTCCCTGCGGATCACTGGTGCGGACGCAACCGCTGTACGAACCGATCGCCCGGTACCGGCCTGGCGCCGACAGTGCGAGTTGGAACACCGAGGTCGCGGACATCGAAAGCCCGGCAATGGCATTGGCGCCGTTGCCGTTGAATGCCCGGTCGATGATCGGCGGCAGTTCTTCGGTCAGGAAGGTCGTCCAGCGCTGCCGCCCGAGCAGCGGATCATCGGACTTCCAATCGGTGAAATAGCTGCCCGCGCCGCCGATGGGGATGACGACATTGACCTGTTTATCGCGGAAGAAGTCCGCCACATCGGTTTCGTCGTACCAACTGCCGCCGACACCGCCATTGGCCCCGTTGAGCAGGTACAGCGTGGGTGCGGACGCGTCCTCGTCCCGGGCGCGCAACACCTGTGCGGGGAAGACGGTGTTCATCGCGGCCGAATACACGGATATGTCGATCAGGCGGTCGTTCCGTTGCTGGATGCGGTCCAGGCGCGACCCGTCGGCGGACACCGCTATCGGTTCCTGCGGTGGCTGGGCGTGCACCATAGCGGCAGGTGCGCCGCAGATCACGAGAACCATTGCGACACACAACAAGCGGACTCGAGCAGGCCCGGTGCTGTCGATGGAACCGATCACGAATACTCCTGAGCGATACAAAGTTTCTACCAGGCAAAAAGTGTGTGTTCGACTGCGGCGGAGACGATTTCGTCGGTTACCGGTGGCGGGGGCAGCGCCGACATAGCGGGGCGGTCGGCCAGGGAGACCGTGCTCGTTGTGCGTCGCCAAGTCGTGCCGTCGGGGCGGTATTGGATCAACCCGCGGCCCGAGTCGCGAATACCGAACCGGTCGAGCATGGTTGCGACAATCTGGCGGCTCATGGCGGCCAACTCGTGGGTGGGCCGGTTGCGGTGGATCCGGGTGCCGAGGTCCACCTGGCCGATAGCCGGTGCGCCGTGGCGCTGCCAGGTATCGATGAGGATGCCGATCTCGACGCCGTAGCCGGGCGCGAACGGGATGCTGGTCAACAGGTCTCGCGTCGCCGCGTATTCCCCGCCGAGCGGCTGCAGCACCTCCGCGAGTTCGGGGGCCAGCGCGGCGAGCAATGGACGCGCCACCAGTTGGGTGACGCGCCCGCCGGCGTCGGCGTCGCCGAATGGATCGGTGGCCAGTGGCCGCCGATAGAAGCCCTTGACCAGCTTCAGTTGCTCGTCGAATAGCAGCGGCGCCACCAAGGCCGGTACGAATCGGGGGTCCGGCGCCACTAGGTCGGAGTCGTGGAAAACGATGACATCACCGTTTGCCACCGCCAGCGAGCGCCATAGCACCTCGCCTTTGCCCGGGCGTGGCGACAGTCCCCCGAGGGCCTGCTCGCGGGTGTAGACCGCGGTCGCACCGGCCGCTCGGGCTCGCACCATGGTGTCGTCGGTCGAGCCGGAGTCGATGACGATCAGTTCGTCGACGAGCGTGCCGACGAGCTCGCGGATCGAGGCGATCACATCGGTGATGGTGTCCTGCTCGTTGAGCGCCGGGATGACGACGGACACGATGCGCTCGCCTTTGCGATCGACAAGCTCTGGCAGCGACCAGGTTCGCTGGAACCAGGCAATGCCGGTGCTCGTATATGTCATTGAGAGTCCCTTTCCTCGAAAACCACGGGGATGTCAGATACCCGGGTCGAGCACGTTGGTGATCAGTTGCGGCCAGGTTTCGGCCCAGGGGCGGATGATGTGGTCGCAGCGCCAGATGACGATCTCGCGGTTGATACCGGGAAATCCGCGTCGATCATCAATGCGCGCCACCGACGTGACATCCGAAAATGTATGTCGCAAAATCGGTTCCGCTGTTTCAGGAGCGACGTACAGCACCGTGGAGTGGGTCTCCGACGGCTGACCGAAGTAGGCGAATCCGCGGTTGGGGCTGTAGATCGCGGGCCGGTCGGTGCGGCCGAGTCGGTCCAGCGCGCTCGCTTGCCAATAGGTTTGCGTAACAACGACTGTGTTGGCGCGCTCATCGAGATAGACTGTGCGGTAAGCGATATCGACGGCTGCGGCCAGTTCGTACCAACCGCTGGTGCCGAATACGCGCATTCGGGTGGACAACTCGCTCTGTGTATTCGTCGGCCGATCTCGGGCAGCCGACGATACCGGCAACAGAAACACCACGGCCACAGCGATTGTCGCGGCGAGCGCGGACAGGGCGATTCCCGTAGCCTTCGCCCACCGAACAGATACGGCCGCAGCGCGGAATGCCTCGTCAAGGCCCAAATGCCAACCAGGGCAAGGAATCCGCCGATGCCGGTCAGCATGGCGAACTGCATCGGCAATCCGGCGACGCCACCGCTCGCGGCCTGCTGTTCGGCTCGTATCGTCGCACCCATGGCCAGTTGTGGCCACCCATGCCGCGCCTGCCACACCAGTCCTGGTAGGACCGACACCACCGAAAACGCGGCACCGAACCACACGGCAGGCGGCCGAAGCAGATCTCTCGGACCGAAAACAATGACGCCGAGACCGATACCGGCGATCAGCACCGGAGCCAATAGTTTCACCTGTAGATCCAGCGCGACCACCGCGGCGGCCACGATCAGGAGCCGATCGTCACGAATCCGAATCCAGTACACGGTCAACCAGATCAGCGCCGAAACCAATGTGGCATCGAGGGCGAAGGTCGACAGCGTGGCCGACTGGGTGATCGCGAACGGGCAGCAGGCGTAGGCCAGTGCCGCCAGTACCTGCGCGAAACGCCCGCCGCCGAATTCGCGGGCCGACGCGGCGGCCGTGACGATCGCGAGCAGAGCCGCCATGATCGACGGAATACGCAGTGCGACAAGTGAACCCGTATCAATCCAGTCCACGCATCGAGCGATGAGTGGTAGCAATGGGCCCTGGTCGACGTAGCCGAAGGAGAGCCGATGACCGGCCGATAAGAAGTACAGTTCGTCACCGAAGTAGCCGTACCGGTCCGCTCGCGCCAGCAGTACGACCCCGACGAGCCCGGTGATTGCGGCCACAGGACGTAATGCAAACGGCGGCAGTGTATTTCGCAGATCAGCGTCATGTGCCCGGGTCGCGCTGGTCACCAGCGCCTCGTCGGCAAAGCAAGGGGCGACGCGGAAAAGCCGGACAATCATGACAAGACGTCGACCCGCACGGCATAGTCACCGTCCGCGACCACCGCGGTAATAACCGCGGTCAGCGCCTTCGCATACCGGTCGATCGACGCGTGCGCCTGCGGGGTATCCGGAAACATCAGGCTCAGCGTGGTCACCTCGTTGAACCGGTTTATCCAGAGGTAGACCTCGGTCGCACTGGCCCGATTGCCGTACAGACCGCCGTTGATCCGATCGAACATTTCCGCGCCCGCCATCCTGCGGACGTCGACATACGACAGCATCGGCGCCGCCCAGCCCGGCTTCGTCCGGATGCCCAGATCCGGCGTGACCAGCTCGAGCACTCGGTGCGGCGAAATATCGGTCAGCTCCTTGGCCCGCCCGGTTGCGTCCTGGACCGAGGCAACGAGGGAGGTGAAGGTGTCATCCGGCCGGATCGCCGCGGTGACCGGAATGAGGTTGGTGTACCAGCCCACCGAGGTCGCCTCGCCGGGTGTGGCGCGGGTATTGGCCGGGGTGAGTCCGAAATACCGATCCCGACCGGTCAATTCGAGCTCCGTCATGGCGAGCACGGTGAATAGCCCGCCGATGAATCGGCCGCCGTGGTCCTGGCAGACCTGCTCGAATCGCAATGCTTCGGCCTCGCTCATCAGCGGCAGCGTCACCTGCGCACCCCGTATATGGTCCCCGTCGGTCAGTCCGAGATCCAGTGGAAACGACGGCATATCACCATCATTGAGGTGCAGCAGCTCGACCCACTGCCGGATCTGCGGTGATGCGAGCGTGAGTTGTTCATTGAGCCCGCGTTCGCGCGCACAATAGGCGAGGTGACCGTCGACGGGCGCGGAAGGCACTCGGCCGCCGGATAATTCGTTGCCGTACAGCGTCAGCAGATCCACACACGACAGCGCCTGCGCAACCCCGTCGGTGTGCAGATGATCCACTGCGCCATACACCGTAAACGAATCGCCGTGATCGATCACGCCGAAGCTGAAGCAATCCCATTCGAACGGACCCGGCGTTTCGGCCTGTACCCGCTCGCGAATCGCGACGCTGTCGGTGAATTCACCGTGGTCGGTAGCGACGAATTCGATATCCTCCGGCCGCGCCACATGCCGCACGATCCGGCCATCTGCGGTAAACGAAAACCAGCTCCAAAACGTGTCGTGCCGTCGCAGGAATGCGTTGCATGCGCGGGTCAGCGCATCGCGGACCGGAGCACCCGGAATATCGAAGGCAATCATGCACAATCGCGAAGCTCGAACGCCCGCATCGGCATTGCGATACGCGGTCCGCAGATACGCCTCCTGCTGGTAAGAGGGACCTGTTGCGTGTATCGGGGCGGTCCGCACCGCCGCCCGCGAGCTCGGCGACGCTGTCCATGCGGTGAGCCGACCGCCCTCGGGATGCCATTCATCGAAGAAACCGAAATTGACCAAAGGATGCCCTCAATTCGCTAATCCAGGAGAATCTCAGTCAACGGCACGCATTGCCTGTCGACCATGGCCGGGCTCGAACTTTGTGATGTCCCCCAGCAGCAATGCATTTCGCCGAAAGATCGTCCAAATAGCCTTATCTGCCCTGGTAATTGCCGACTATCGTGGCGACGGCATCGGATAGCGGGAAGGAAGAGTCGAGTGCGAACTGCGACAGGGCTGATGGCGCTCATCTCCGCGGTGAGTCTGGCCGCCGTGCCCGCACGCTCGGACCCAAGTGGCCCGATCACGGTCACCACGGCTACCGCCGCCGCTCGCCCCGCCGCCGACGGCTCACATCTCGTCGGCATGGTCGAGAATCCGGACGGCATGCTCGACCTGCGGCTGTACTCGGCCGCAATGGACACCGATATCCTCGTCAAAGTGCTTCGGGCACCGGATAGTTCGCTACCGACACCGACCCTGTACCTACTCAACGGCGCGAGCGGTGGCGCGGATGCAAGCAGTTGGCCCGAGCAGACGGATATCGTCGATTTCTTCCGCGACAAACAGGTCACGGTCGTCACCCCGATGGGTGGCAATGGCAGTTACTTCACCGATTGGCGCAACGACGATCCGATCCTCGGCCGCCAACGCTGGACCACCTTCCTGACCCAGGAACTACCGCCGATCATCGACTCGGCCTTCAACGGCAGCGGCGCCGACGCGGTCGCGGGGATCTCCATGGCCGCCACATCGGTATTTCAGCTCGCACTCGCGGCACCCGGACGCTACCGGGCCATCGGCTCCTACAGCGGTTGCGTCCAGACCAGTGACCCGCTGGGCCAAGCCATGATCGATGCCGTCGTCCTGCGGTGGCGGGGCAATCCGATCAATATGTGGGGGCCGCCCAGTGATCCGGCGTGGGCCGCCAACGACCCCTATGTGCATGCCGAAATGCTGCGCGGCACAGCCGTTTACGTCTCGACCGGAACGGGCGTCCCCGGAGCGCTCGATACCCTCGACGGTCACGGCATCCGCGGCAACGGAGGCAAACTCGTCGGCCAACTCGTCAATGGCGGTGTGCTGGAGGCCATCACCAACCAGTGCGCGCACGCACTGCGCGATCGCCTCCAACAACTGAGCATCCCCGCCACCTTCGACCTGCGCCCCACCGGCACCCACTCGTGGGGCTATTGGCAGGAAGACCTGCACAGGTCGTGGCCGATGATCCGCGACGCGCTGAACGGATAGCGCACCACCTCAATTCAGCCGGGCGCCGACCCCAGCCATCGGCGGGGCCCAGCCAGGCCGCCGTGGACTGCCTTGCCTCGGCGGCGTCGGCGTGTTCGTCGCTGTTCGTTTGGCCCCGCTCAACGCTTGGTCGGTGAGAACCGTATCGGAGATGTGGCCACGAGCAACGCGGAGCAACTCTTGGTCCGCCGGATTGCTCAATACATCGTTGACGCTGGTCAAGACGAGGTCTGCCTGCCTGCTTCCGATCTGCCCCAACATGCGCCTGGCGGCGAGGGCGTCGTTTGCGAATGGAGTACCGAACAATGGGCCCGACGTGACGGTGCCGCCACCGGCGACGGTTTGGAGAGCCCGGGCCACGTCCTCTGTGGGTGTGCCCAGGTATGCGGTGACGAATTGCTCCTCGTCCGTGGTAAGAGTGACGCCCGCGGGGGCCGAGCGCCGATACCGGAATGCGGCGGCCTGCAAGGTAGCGAGATCCGCCGCGACTTCGCCGGTAGAGCTGCCACCCTCGAGGAGTCGAAGCGACGAGTCCTGGACACGTTGGACTGCGGCTACCACGCGGCCGAGATGGTTATTGCCGAGCGTCCAGCCCTTGGCGTTGTCATCGACGATCGACGACGAACGAATGGCGTTGAACATGATGTCCTCGTCGGTGAATCCGGCGGCGAGCAATGCCGCCGGTGCATCGGTGATCTTCCCGCCGATATCCACCAGACCCTGTATCGCCGCGGCCGCGCCGCGAACGGTATTGATGCCGCCATTCGGCGTGGCAAGCGCGGCCTCCCGGGCCGCCCGCGCGAACACGGGCCGGTGCACGTATGCCTGGGCATAGGAGCCGTCGGGGCCACCCACACCTGGCGCGCCCCAGAATCCCCATTGCCCCAATTGCGCCTCACGCTCCATCCGGGAGAACGGCCGCAGCGGTGAACGGGTCCGTCCCCAGAGCCATTCGGTCGCAGGCGAATTGCTGACCGTGCTGAACGCGGCGAGAGCAGGCAGCATCCCCATACGCATGGAATGGCCCGCGCCGGTCACTCCCATGCCGAGGGCGGTCGCGCTGCCACCCGAACCGCGTGCGCCACCACCGCTGCCCTGCACGGCCAATGCGAACCGATTCGCAATCCATTCATTGCCGCGGTCCAGACTTTTACTGAGGCGTTTGAGCTGAAGGATCGCCACGATCTCGAAGATCGCGCCGATGATGAACACCACCATGACCTGATCACCGGCGAGCTTGAACAGGTCCCCCAGGATCAGCACATAAACGCCGAGAAAGATGGTGTAGGCAGTCATGCGTGCCGCGGCGACGAAGCTGTCGACGACATTGCGGATCAGGAACGTCTGCGTAGGTCCGTACACGAATCCGCCTGCGGCGAAACCGAAGATCGACATCAATCCGTGGTAGATCGTGTCGAGTGCCGCCCGGATCACCTTGATCGCGAGCACGGCCCCGAAAGCGAGCAGGATCGCCCCGGCCAGCAGCAGCAATAGGCCGGTGCCGATCTGTTCGAAATTCGGATTCTCCATCGATTCCTTGGCCGCGCTGTCCCCGCAGGCGCCGATCCCCTTTTTCACCCGGTCTTCGCTGCGCGCTGTGACACCGGCCGACCACGCGGCACGGCATGAGGCCTGCTCGTCGACTACATGCCCGAAGTTCCAGACCTGCAGCGGACGACGAACGAAGTTGTCGGTCAGCGTGCCCTGCATGGTCGCCACCATGTGGTGCGGATCGATATTGTTATCGCCGTTCAGCCCGGCAGCCACCGAAATGCCGAGATCGCGGCCCTTCGCGAGCAGGCCGTCCGACGACAGCACATCGGCCAGGGGCTCGGCAAGGAATATCGGTCCCAGCAATCCGACCATGATCATGGTCACCACTTGCAGGCTGGCTTTGGAGTAGAGGCCGCGCACCACGAACCACGCGACGAAGAATGCGCCGATCGTCGCGGCGGTCACCAGCATGATCGGCGTCGCGATCTGTCCGGTCAAGCTGTGCGCCACACCGAGCAGTGCTTTCGAGAAGAGGTTCAGCCACTCGAAACTCAGGGCGTAGCCGATCAGCCAGATCGCTGTGATCACAATGATTTTCCAGCCCGCGAATTCCAGGCCGATCACCAGGGAAATCGCGGTATCGCCCGGATTGAGCACACCGCCGTGGTCGGTGGCGAACACATAACTGGCGGCTTCGACACCCGAGGAATCGGCGACGTGGGTCCAGCCGAGCGCGCTGCCCACCGACGATCCGGCGGTGCGGGTGCCGCCTTCGGCCGTGGCCGAGGCAGTGGCGCCGAGTAGACCCGGGAAGACGACCAGAACGAAGACTGTGAGCAGGATCCCAACCGTCCAGCACCGCCGCCGCGTCGCGCGTATCCACGTCCGACACCGCCGCAGCACCGCGGGCAACTGCCAGCGATCCGGATCCCAGCAGTCCGATCTCCAGTTGTTCACTACCACTACCTGATTCGTTTCCGCGCACCCCGAACGCAGGCACGGCATGGCAAGACGGGCATCGAAGCGGACAAACCTCGGAGCTGCTCAACAGTCTCCGGAAACGACAGCTTCAAACGCTAACCACGCGCCGTGAACGACCACCCTCCGATCAGTGAACGGAGTACTGCGAAAACAGCGGAGCCCGTTGACTTTTCGTCTCCACCGCGACCGCGGCTGTTCACCGTTTGTTCGCCCTGCGCGGTCGCGGAACATTCGCGCTACCCGACGCATAATCGGGCGCGGATGTCGCCACAACGCTGCCTGTGGTCACGCTCGATCGAGCGCCGACTTACCACGAAAGTGGCTGTAGCCCGGCATTTTCCAGAAATAGCGAGCAAACCTACCGGGCTGTCCCCGCGCGGACCGCTAGCCCGATCGAGGAAGCGCGACGATTGCCCGCCCATCGCTGCGACCGCGAGTACGCGCCAACGCGAAAATCATCGGATCTCCCGATGTATACCGGCCCCTAGCGCGGATCCGGGTTGGCGTAGCGGGACTTCAGAGGCTCGATGATCACTTCCGGTTCGGCCGAAGGCCCGAGAGGCGGACGCTCGGCAACTACCTCGAACTGGCCGGTGTGATGTTGGCGGATGCGGGCTATTCGCAACACTTTTCGGCGCGCGAGGAACCAGCCGCCGACCAAAGCCGGCCCCAGGACGACGAGCATCACGAGTACGGCAATGCGCTGGACCATATCGCCGGTGCAGACCATCAGGACGACCACGGTGGCCAGGAAGAGCAGGGTCGCCACATCGGTGTAGGGGGTGCCGGGTAGGCGGGAGGCCGGGCGCCAGGCCAAACCGCGGCGCCATTCGCGCCAGAGTCGGAGGTGACAGAGCACAACCGCAGTCCACGACACAATGGTGCCGAGTGCGGACGCGTTCAGCACGATCTCGAATGCCTTGTCCGGCACCACCGCATCGAGTCCGACGCCGACCAGCGCGATTGCGCCGGTGGCGAGAATGCCGACGTACGGTACGCCCGCCCGCGACATACGCGCCGCCACACCGGGTGCGCTGCCGTTCATCGACATCGAACGCAGAATCCGGCCGGTCGAGTACAACCCGGCATTGAGGCTGGAGAACGCGGCGGTGAGCACGACCAGGTTCATGATCGAACCGGCCGCCGGCACACCGATTTTCGCGAAGAACGTGACGAACGGACTCTCACCGGCCCGAAAGACCGTATATGGCAACAGCAGTCCGAGCAGCACCAGCGAACCGACATAGAACAGTCCGATGCGGGCGATGACGGAGTTGATCGACCGCGGCATGATTGTCTCCGGATGTTCCGCCTCACCGGCCGCAATGCCGACCAGTTCGACTGCGGCATAGGCGAATACGACACCGGTAATGACCGTGACCAGCGGCAGCACACCGGTCGGGAACAATCCACCGTGCTGAGTCATCACCCCGACCCCGGTCTGCGCACCCTGAATCGGGAAGCGACCGGCGAGGAAGATCGTGCCGACGATCAGAAAGCCCACCAGGGCAACGACTTTGATCAGCGCGACCCAGAACTCCAGTTCGCCGAACCAGCGCACCGAGATCAGGTTGGTACTCACCACCGCGATCAGGGCGATGAGCGCGATCACCCAGTGCGGGACGACCTCGAACGCGCCCCAGTAGTGCACATAGGTGGCAATGGCGGTGATATCGACGATCCCGGTCATACACCAGTGGAAGAAGTAGGTCCACCCAACCGCGAAAGCCATCTTCTCCCCGTAGAACTCGCGCGCATAGGAGACGAAGGATCCGGCGGAGGGACGATGCAGCACCAGTTCGCCGAGCGCGCGCAGGATGAAGAAGACGAATACGCCGCACACCGCATACACCAGGAACAATCCCGGTCCGGCGCTGGCGAGTCGCCCACCGGCGCCGAGAAACAACCCGGTGCCGATCACCCCGCCGATTGCGATCATCTGCACTTGGCGCGCGCGCAGCGATCTGCGATAACCGACATCCTCGGCATGCAGCGCATCTGCGAGCGCCGATAACTCAACTGGTCCCCGAACTGCGATCACGACCAGGCCTTCCAGTAAGGGAAGTCATGTCGCGGAAGAATGTACCGTTATTTAGCGGTACATTCAATGCGTTTTATTTGAAGCTTCAATGGGTACCCTGGCGGTCCCGAAGGTGATATCCGGTCCGGGACACTCTCGGCCGAGCGGGTTCGTGCAGATGCACAAGACCCGAGGTCCAGGCTCTGCATCATGCCAATAGACCTGCGCCGTCAATTGCGGTGAGCTGAATCCAGCAAGCCGAACCCATGATCGGCTGGCGGATCAATGAACATTCGGAGGATGCGGTGAAGCGATCTCGGCGGCGGCTCGCGGTGCTGGCGGTGGCGGCAGGTCTGGCAATGGGCAGTGCCGGGGTGGCGCTCGCCGATCCGGGCTTCCCGCCGAATTTCCCACCGGATCAGAACCAGCTGCCGCAGTTGCCGACCGAGCCGCAAATCTATGATCTGCTGCCGATCCCGTCGCCGGATCAGGACCCGTGGTACGACGATCCCGCGGATCTCGCGTCGTATCAGCCGGGGCAGATCGTGCGCAGCCGCGAAGTACAGACGCGGGTGCTCGGCATTCCCTTCCCGGTTTATACCAAGCAGCTGCTGTTCCGCTCGAACGACGTGCACGACAATCCGATCGTCACCGCGACAACCGTTGTGGTGCCCGGCATTCCGTGGCAGGGCAGCCCCCGGCCGGTGTTGTCCTTCCAAGAGGCGATCGACTCCACCGATTCGGCCTGCAATCCCTCGCACACCATGCAGACCGGCACCATGAAGGAGTCGGCGCTGGTGATCTATTGGCTGGCACAGGGTTTCGCGATCAACGTGCCGGACTTCGACGGAAAGTTCAATACCTTCAACACCTATGCCGAGGGCAAGATGGTCCTCGACAGCCTGCGCGCGATGAAGAACGATCCCGCCCTCGACCTCACCGATTCCGGCATCGCGCTGTACGGATATTCCGGCGGCGGTTCGGGTTCCATTCGCGCGGCCGAGCTGCGCGCAAGCTACGCACCCGATGTGCGGCTGCTCGGCACCACCATCGGCGGCACGCCCGGTGACCTGGTGGCGGAGGCCAGGTATGCGACCCACGCGGAACCCGGGCTCACCGGCACCAGCAACTTCACCATGTGGCTCGGCTCCGCGAGTCTGGCCCGGGAATACCCGGACGTCTTCGATCCCGCCGATCTGCTGACCACCGAGGGGCAGCAGATCATCGAGGATGTCCGAAGTCGGTGCTACGCGAGCATTGCGCTCACCGGTGTCTACCGGCCCATCAGCGCCTACTATCAGCCCGGCAAGTCGCTGGAGTCGTCCCCGGAGATCCTTCGGGTCCTGCAGGGCAACAGCTTGGGCAAATACCTTCCGGATACGCCGATCCTGTGGTGGCACGGACTGTGGGATGAACTGATTCCGCCGTCGGTGGTGCTGCCTACCGTCCAAAGCTATTGGGAGCGTGGCGCGGATCTGCGCTTCTACACCGTTCCCGTCCCCGAGCACATCGTCAATGCTGTCACCGGCTGGCCGCCCGCGGTCGCCTGGACCAGCGCGGTGCTGCGCGGTCTCCCGCCGGGTCCGAAGTTCAAGGCGGATTTCCAGCCGCTGCCGCCCGGCTTTCCCGGTAGCTGAAATCGTCTGTGTCCGAACCGGAACCGGTGATCGCGAAATGCTGCCGGTAGCGGTCGGGTGTGGTGGCCAGTTGCCGGGAGAAGACCCGGTGCAGCGTCTCACCGTGCTTGTAGCCGACCGCTTTGGCGATCGCGACCACCGTCAGATCTGTGGTCTCGAGCAGTCGACGAGCCGCCTCGACACGCAGATTTTCTACGAAAGCCGCAGGCGTACTGCCGGTTTCGGCACGGAAGGCGCGGGCGAAGGCGCGCTCGCTCAGTCCCGCCCGAGCTGCCAATGCGGCCACGCTCAAGTCTTCGTCCAAGTGGTCGGGTAGCCACTGTTGTACGGCCCGAATCGCCGGGGTACGCGCCGGTTGCGCACGTAGTTGGGCGCTGAATTGTGCTTGGCCACCTGGCCTCCGGGTGAAAACGACGAACCATCGAGCGATCAGCTGGGCCACTTCGGTGCCGTGATCGGCCTCGACCAAGGCGAGCGCTAGATCGATACTCGCGGTTACCCCCGCCGAGGTCCACCGGTTGCCGTCGTTGACGTAGATCCGGTCCGGTTCGACCAGCACCCGCGGGAAGCGCTCGGCCATCACCGCACATGCTCCCCAATGCGTTGTCGCACGATAACCGTCGAGCAACCCGGCACCGGCCAACAGGAGCGAACCGGCGCATACCGACGCCACCCGCCGCGATCGCCGGGCAATGGCCGGGAGCTCGCGCACCACGTCGGCGGATACCGATGAGACGAAGGCTCCGTTGCCCCCGATCACGATCATGGTGTCGATCTCATCGTCACCGGCGGCGATCTCCGGCAGGGAATGTTCGACATTCATCGTCAGACCGCCGTCCACCGCGACGGTGCCCGCGCGCGGCGATGCCGTCACCAACCGGTAGGCCGGCGCGCCGACGATGGCGTTCGCCGCACCGAAAATGTCCATGGGACCGGCCAATTCGATCAGCTGGATGCCGTCGTAGACCACGAGGACAACCGTGCGAGGCGTCGACACGTTCCTATCATCACCGCATTCCCCCAGGACTGTCACGGCAATGTGCAGTCCGATCACCCCGCGTGCCGGACCGGTGCGACCACACCGGCGGCATGCCGTCCGAGAAAGGGAATGATCAATTCGGCGACGCGGTCACCGAACTGCGCATGCGGATAGTGCCCGCCGTTCTCGATGACAGCCACCTTGCCGATGCCCATGGGCATCGCCGCGACGATCGCCATGGCTTCGCCCTTCGGGTCCGGAAAATCGGGATCCTCGGCGCCCATGATCACCAGTGCGGGCCGGTGCACCTCCGACAGCGCCGCCTCGGCATCGACCGGACTGGTCTTACTCGTCTTCCTGAACTCGCGCCACCGGCCGGGTTCCCGCAGGGTCGTGAACACGCCGTCGAGATAGTTCGGAAAGTCCTCGGGCTTGGTCGGATAGGCGATATCGAGGTACCTGCGCCATAACCGAGGCGACCCCAGCAGCAGCGTGCCCATCAACCGCACCAGCCCGCGCCGGTACCGCGGCACCGTCCACAGAGCACCGAAATCCAGTCGCTGCCTCCTGGTGAACGGGTTGATCTCGACGATGGCGCTGACGAGTTCGGGCGCCTCGGCTGCGGCAATGGTCGCGGCACCGCCGGAAATACAGTGGCCGACGAGCACCGCGGGGCCGCCGAAATGCCGGATCACACTGAGCAGATCGCCTGCGACATCGGTTCGGCTGATGGCCGGCTTCCCGGTCACCGACGGCCAGCCGGGGCTGGATTCGCCGTGCCCACGCAGGTCGGCATTCACCACCCGATAGCCCGCGGCGGTCAGTCGCGGTACGAGATGGCGATAGTCGTGCCGGGAAGTTCCGATACCGTGCGAAAGCACAACCAGCGGTCCGTCTCCGACGACATCGCAGGCGATCCGCCCCTCCTCGAATGTCACGAACTCGGTCATTCGTCTTACCTTCCAAGCGTTTTCGAAACGTCGCGTGGCGCGCGATGTGCTCGAATTGAACGCCGGAATCGCACGGTTGTCGGTAGCCCCGACCGGATCGGTCAGATAGACAGCAGATTTCGTCAGTCCCTGATCCAACCAGCCCCAACCGGCTGTCAGGCCGCCTCGGCGCGAGCTACCCTGCGGCTAGGGCAGTCAGTCCCAACTCTGCACTGCGTCGTAGCGGCGGCGCATCTGGCGGCGACGGTAGAACACCTCGTCCACCGATAGCGTCGTAGTGGTCACCGGTGCCAGGCGGATGTTCAGGCCGAGTTCCCGGATGCGGTGCTCCAGATCGATGCGGCGCTCCGGCGGCAGGTTGGACCACATCGTTTCGAAGCGGCCGCGGACCGGGGTGTCGGCGCGGGCGATCAGGTCCAGCAGCAGCGGCCAGTCGTGGGCCTCGGTGGCGATGCCGGGCAATGCGGACACCATCGCATCGTTCATCTGCGCGAGCAGGGCTATCATCCGGCGCTGGATCCCGGCGTCGGCGTGTGCCATCAGGCTGAAAAGTCCACGCCACAGGTCGGATTCGATGCGGCCCTCCAGGCTGCCGACGAGTCCGGCCAACACCGCGTCGTTCGCGATGATCGGATTCCCGGCCAGGGCCCCCAGTGCCCACTTACTCAGCCTTCCGATGAAGGTCAACAGCTCCGGTGCCGCACCGGCCCGGAGATAGCTCGCGATGAGATTGCCGATCATTTCGGTGGAGCCGATGCTGAACAGGACATCGCCGATCGACGCGGTCAGCTCGGTCTCACAGCGCGCGAACGTCGACAGCGCGGCCAACTGCAGCCCCGTAGACCCGATGAGCATGGTATGCAGCATGCGCGGGATCCGCTGCCGCGGCCCGGCCAGCAGTTGACGAAAAATGGCGCTCACGCCCGCGACGGAATAGGCATAGGCGGCGGAGAAGATCAGACCCTCGTCATCGAGCACGCCCTGTTCGAAGGCCGCGACCAATGTCGGTGTGGCAAAGGCGTCGAGGAACGGCCCGGCAGTGATGTAGTCCTTGCGCGCCAACATTTCGTTGAGAATCCGGACGATGGGTTCCGGCGGCGCCACCGCGGCGAGTTGTCCGACGGTGCGCGGATCCATATACGGCGCACAGTCGGCTACATACGCGGGCGCGAGCATGGCAACCGTCTCGGCCGCCTTCTTCGGGTGATCGACACCGACCGCGCCCGCGGCCCGGCCCGTCATCATCGGCGGCACGAGGCGCTGCACCAGCGGCATCGAGATGCGCAGCGGAATGATCGGCACCAGTTTGCTGATCCGCTCGAACGTCTCGTTGTGCTGGTCGAAGATCAGGCCCGCCAGCCGTTCCTGGAGTTCGTGCAGATTCTCGCTGCCCAACCGCTCCAGATGCGCCAGTCGCTCCACGGGGGCATGCAAAGTCCGTGACAGCAGGACGATCTGGGCACCGGTTACCAGATCACTCATCAGCCGAGCCGGCTCCCGAACATGATCTTCTTCGTCACCGCCCGAAACGGCCGGGGCAGCGCGCCGACCATCTCATCGATGGCTTCGATGAGCGCCGCCGTTTCGAGTTGTTTGGCCGCGCGGAACATCTCGAGCAGTTCGGTGGCCTCCTGTTCGGTGATCAGCCCGGTTGCCGCCAGCGGCCCGCGTAGTTCGTGTTCTAGGTCGGTCCTGGCGGTCATACGGCTACCCGTTTCTTCATCTATCGCAACGTCGATCACTCGTGAAAGCCCCGAGCATAGGTGTCTCGACGACCCGGCGGGGCAGTGCGTAAAGAATTCGTTATCCAAAGATCTTCATAACTTTTTTCAGAGGGGTGACTTCCTTTTTATTTGTGCCGCAAGACAACTCGGGTTTTGTTCTCAGTCACGGGAAGTTGCGCGTTCGGCTGTGCGCCCACATCTGTTTGTATCTGGGCATGATGGATTGGTGTCGGCGCACCCGGGTCCATTCCTGCCTCGGGAGCCACACATGGCGACACGCGGCCTGACGCGCCGGTCGTTCCTCGGCGCGGCGGGCATCGGAACCCTCGCGCTCACCGCCGCGTGCACCGGATTCGCCACCACGGGAAGTGGCGGCATGCTCTTTCTCTCCACCCAATTCCGCCCCGCCGACGAGGCCGATCGTTTCCGCAACCTGCTCGGCAAGACAGCGCCGGGCGTCAGCTATGTGACCATCGAGGAGAGCCCGTTCGCGAGTCAGGTGCGCAGCCAGTTCGAGGCGGGCTCGACGCAGGTCGGGCTGCTCGGCGGGCTGCACGGCGATATCGCACCGCTGGCCGACGGCTATCTCGAGGATCTCACCGGCCTGCTCGCCGACCTCGGCAACCGCGGCTGGCCCGCCGCCTACCTGCAACTGGCGCGGGCCGGTACCGATCGGACGTGGTATATCCCCTGGGCCACAGCGAGTTACGTGCTCGCCGCACACGCCGACGCGCTGCAGCACCTGCCATCCGGGGTGGACGCCACGGCACTGACCTACGAGCAGTTCCTCGACTGGGCGATCGCCGCGCGCCGCGCCAATGGCAACCGACCGATGCTCGGACTGCCCGCCGGCCCGAAAGGCCTGCTGCATCGCTTCACCCAGGGGTATCTGCTGCCGTCGTTCACAGGCGGGCAGATCACCACCTTCCGCTCGGCCGAGGCCGTGACGGCCTGGCAATACTTCCGCGAACTGTGGGCCAACTGCGCACAGTCGAGTACGAATTTCGACTTCATGCAAGAGCCCCTTGCCAGCGGCGAGGTGCGCATGGCCTGGGATCACGTTGTCCGCCTGGTGCACGCGCCCGAGCACGACCCGCAGGACTGGCGCATGCTGCCCGCGCCGCGCGGCAAGCACGGCCTCGGCTATATGGCCGTGGTCGCCGGGCTCGCAATTCCCAAGGGCAGCACCGATGCCGAGCTCGCCCAGCGCACGATCAGCGCGTTGACCAAGCCGGAAACCCAGATCGAACTGCTGCGCTCCAATGGCTTCTTCCCGTCGGTCGACACCGCCATCCCGGACGATCTGCCACCGGCGGTCAGGCTCGAGGCCGATGCCGTGGACCGACAGCAGCAGGCGCAGGGCGCGATCCTGTCGCTGCCGCCGGTCGGCCTCGGTCAGCGCGAGGGTGAGGTGAGCAAGGTGTTCAAGGACAGCTTCCGCTCGATTGTGTTGGACCGAGCCGATATTCGGACCACACTCGATCAACAGGCCCGGGTGCTGCAGGGCATTCTCGACGAGCTGAAGGTGCCGTGCTGGGCACCCGATCCCGTCGCCGACATCTGCGGGGTGGGGTAGCTATGCGCGCGCGACTCGGTTCACCGTGGATTCTGCTGCTGCCCTCGATCGTGCTGCTGGTCGCGCTGTTCGGTTGGCCATTGGTGCGGGCGATCTTCGATGCGTTCAGCGACGATCGCGGCTTCACGCTCGCGCACTGGCGGCGCTTGTTCGACGACCCGTATTTCCTTACCTCGCTGCGCAATACGCTGTTGTTGATCGTGATCGTGGTGCCGATCCAATTGGTGCTCGCGGTCGGTATGGCGCTGCTGATGCAGGCGCGGCCGCGGTTCGCGAGTGGCCACTTCTACCTGTGGTGCGTGCCGTTGGCGATCTCCGAACTGGCCGCCGGACTGGTGTGGCTGTCGATCTTCGGCAATCGCGGATACCTGAACTCACTGCTGGTCTGGCTCGGATTGTCCGAGGACGGTGTGCAGTGGTTGAACTATCAGCACACCGGCACCATGCTGCTCGCGGTGGTGATCGCCGAGATCTGGCGGGCGACCTCACTGGTCTTCGTCATCGTGGTGGCGGGCATGCAGCTGATTCCACGGGATTACGACGAGGCCGCGCAGGTGTTCGGGGCGAACTTCTGGCAGCGGCTCCGGCATGTGACGCTGCCGCAACTCGGGCCGAGCCTGCAGGTCGCGCTGATTCTGCGCACCATCCTCGCGCTGCAGGCCTTCGCCGTCGCGCAGGCACTCACCGGGCGGGACTTTCCGCTGCTGGTCGGCGAGACCTACGAGTGGTACTCCAATCTGCAGAATCCCGCTGTCGCGAGCGCGGTTTCGCTTGTGGTGCTGGCCATCTCGCTCGGTACCGCGATGTTCTATCTGCGGACGGTCAGGGCGCCGGAGGGGTCGCGATGAGTGAGGCCACGGCACTGCCGCCGATCGATCGCGCACCGCTGCGCCGACGTCGGCGGCGGGCCATCGGAGTGCAGGTGGCGTGTATCGCGGTGACGCTGTTCATGGCGCTGCCGATCGTGCTGATCGGACTCGCCGCGGTGTCCTCGCGTGAGGCCTTGAACGAGTTCCCGAAGCCATTGCTGCCCAGCGAATTCTCCATCGAGACGCTGCAGTCGTTCTTCCGCGCAACCGGGACGGTTCCGGCACTGGGCAACTCGGTGCTCGTCGGGCTCTATACCGTGTTCTGGTCGCTGGCCATCGGTGCGCCCGCTGGATATGCCTTGGCCCGCAATGTCTTCCGAGGTAAGGACACCTATCAGGTATTCATCCTGTTCGTGCGCGCGCTGCCGATCGTGGTGCTCTCGGTGCCGCTGGCCACGATGTTCCTGCGGCTGGACGTGTACGACACCGTCTTCGCCGTGACGCTTGTGCACACCACGCTCGCGCTGCCCACCACCGTGCTCATCACGGCGAGCATTTTCGTCGCGGTACCGGCCGACCTCGAGGAGGCGGCGCGCGTCTTCGGCTGCACGCGCTGGCAGGCGGCTCGCAAAGTCGTTGTGCCGCTGGCACTTCCCGGTCTGGCGGCATCGTCGATCTTCACGTTCGTGCTGTCGTGGAACGAGATCCTCGGCGCGACCATAGTGACGCTCGGACATCGCACGTTGCCCGCCCAGGTGCTCACCACGCTCGGTGAGGCGTCGACGCCGTACCGGTTCGCGGGCGGGTTCGCGCTGATCATTCCGGCGCTGGTCTTCATCTTCGTGATGCGGCGCTATCTCGTGAATATGTGGGGGACGACGCTGAGATGACAGAGGTGTAGGGCATATGGCCGAAGTGATTCTGCGGGATCTGGTGAAGACCTACCCTGGCGGCACCACGCGCGCCACCGACCAGGTCTCGCTCGAGGTCACCGACGGTGAATTCATGGTGCTGCTCGGGCCGTCCGGCTGCGGTAAGACGACGCTGCTGCGCATGATCGCCGGGCTGGAACTGCCCGATGCGGGGCAGATCGTGATCGGCGGCAAGGATGTCACCTATCTCGAGCCGCGGCGGCGCAACCTGTCGATGGTGTTCCAGTCCTATGCCGTCTTCCCCAATAAGAAGGTCGCCGACAATATCGGCTTCGGCCTGCGAGTGCACGGTGTGCCCGCCGAGGAGATCCGGCGCAAGGTCGCATGGGCCGCGGATCTGCTGCAGCTCACGCCGTACCTGGATCGGTATCCGGCGAAGCTGTCCGGCGGCCAACGCCAGCGCGTCGCGGTGGCGCGCGCGATAGTCATGGATGCCGACGTGCTGCTCATGGACGAGCCGCTGTCCAATCTGGATGCGCTGCTGCGGCTTTCGTTCCGCGCGGAGTTGAAGAAGCTGGTCGGCGAGCTCGGCACCACCACGATCTATGTCACCCATGACCAGGTCGAGGCGCTGTCGCTCGGCGATCGCGTCGCGGTCATGCGCGACGGGGTTATCGTTCAATGCGGTTCGCCGACAGCGGTATACGACGGTCCAGCGACCGAATTCGTCGGCGGATTCCTCGGCAGCCCGCCGATGAACTTCCTCACCGGGATCGTCGACATCGGCGAGGCCGGACCGCATATCGATCTCGGTGGGCAGTCGCTGCCGGTCCCCGCCGCGCTCGCATCGTTCAGCGGTAAGAAGCTCAACCTCGGCATCCGGCCCGAGGCCATCGCCATCGGCGACGAGGCGGGCACCGATTCGGTACGCGCCCAACTCCAGGTGCTGGAGCCGCTCGGCTCGTCGACCCTGTTGACCACCGATGTCAGCGGACAGACCGTCAAGATTCAGACGCAGCCCAGCTTCCGGGCCGACCAGGGCGTCGCGCTGAACCTGCATGTGCCACCGCAGGCCTGCCGCTGGTACGACCCGGAAACCGGGTTATTGCTGGAGGATTCAGTGTAGATATCCAGTGGAGACTTCGCCGTATCCGATCAATTCAACGGCGGAATATTTTGGAGCCTCGCCGAAACTTTCCGTGGATACCAACGAGCCATCGAGAGTCAGTTTCGCCTGCCGCAAGATGCGGCAGCTCGGTGAACAAATATTGTGGATGGCCATCGCACGCCGCGCTTGTCCCGGAGTCAATTCGCCGGGATCGGTGAAACAGTCACCGATATTGGAGATTATCGAAGGCATTTCGGCTAACCAACTCTCACGGGCACAGCAGTTTCTTCGAAAATCCGACCACGGCCGACGGTTAGCGAAACCAAGGCAATATTTCCGATCGTGGTAATCAGCGGACCCGCGACAGTGGCGAATTGATATCCACTCGCCAGAAGCACTCCCAGCACACCGAGAGCCCCAGCGAAGGCATTCGCGGCGAACATTTGCCAGGTTTCTTCCTCAGGCTTCGACCAGGCGTGCCGCAGCGTTGGGATGGTGGCGATGAGATTGGCACAGATGGCCACCAGCGCACCGAACGCCTTCTCCGAGATATCCACTGTGACCAGCACACATGCGACGGAGGAGAGCAGACATGCCCAATCGATATTGTCCCCGGGCCGCAGACTGACCCCACGCCGCAGACCGAGGGCGATAACGGCGGCATTCATACTTGCCGACGCGGCATTGATACCCGCGGCGAGATTTGCGCCCTCCAGATATGCGACCACCGCGAATACGGTATTGGCAGTACACCAGGCCACCCAAGACGCCATGCGCGGCCGCGTGCGACCATCCAGAATTCCGACCAGATATGCGACGACACCATACAGTGAGATGCCGACGCTGACCAAAGCTACCGACGTGCTCAGACTCCAGAACTCACTCACGTGCACCATTCCTCGTTTTCGCGCATACCTGCGCAAGACAGCCACAACCGGCGATTCGACCCGCATGCGAACACACCGAAGGAAACAAATCCGGTGCGACGATGGGGACCGTATCTGCAGTGGGTGAACACTTCGGGATGATTTGTTCGTTCGCGATTGAAACTATCGTTACACGGAGGTTCCGGCGTCACAAACGCAGCAGGTCGGCCGTAACGAACTTTTACGTCGGTAACTGATGCTTAACAGGATATGGTTACTGAGCTCACATCGGTGCGGAATCGACATTAATGAGAGCCGTTTCGAGGGAAACATGCCGCAGACACACGAAGACCCCAGCCGTAGCTGGGGTCTCCCGTGGTCACGCCGACCGTTGTGCGAGTCGAAATCTCTGCACCCCGGCCTCGATTACCGAGCCTGCCACACTTGCCGGGAATCGTCGCGCCGAGCCCGGCGCCTGCGGGAGGCCGCCACGCGCTTGCATCTGTAAGTCCGGTCGAATCGCGGTCGACCAGGCAAGTTCCGACGACCAAAGCCCCTCCGAGATAACGAAACGACAACATCGTGATCATCCCGTGTCCAAACTGTTCGACTCGGAATGTAGGGCTCATGACGGAATCCCCAGCGGATCCTGCAGCCACGGGGCCGTTTTCGTGTTCGGCGACCGAGGACCGCCGGGCTCGGACTACCGTGGCAGCAATGACCGTTCAACCTGCTGGAGGCCCTTTGCGCAGCATCGCTCGCGTACTGCTCATCATCTCGGCACTCGTCGGCATGGTCATGCCGACCGTTCCAGCCGCATTCGGCGCACCGATCAGCGATGACGTCACTGCCGGGAAGATCGATGAGCTGCTGGCGCTGCGGGCTGCCTCGCCGGGTGCGAGCAAGGGTGAGCTGATCGAGCGGTTGTCGGGACGCCTGCTCGGGACGCCGTATGGCGCGGATATGCTCATCGGCTCGGCGGACCAGCCCGAACAGTTGGTCATCGATCTGCGCCGGGTGGATTGCTTCACCTACCTCGACTATGTCGAGGCGCTCAGCAGGTCTACCGATCGCGACCAGTTCGTCGCGAATCTGATCGCGACCCGCTATGCCGATAGCCGCGTCGAGTTCCAGCAGCGCAAGCACTTCTTCAGCGATTGGTCACATACCGCGCGTATCGCGGCCACCGATATCACCGGCACATTGAGCCCGGCCGCGGTGACCGTTACCAAGCACCTCAACGCGAAAGCCGATGGCGGAACATATCTTCCGGGGCTGCCGGTGGTCGATCGCGGTATCACTTATATCCCCGGCGCTGCTGTAGACGAGAGCGTCATCGGTGGACTACGCACCGGTGACTATATCGGCGCGTACGCCGACCAGCCAGGACTCGATGTGACTCACGTCGGCATCTTCGTCATGACACCGAGCGGCCCGGTCTTCCGCAACGCATCCTCACTCGCGGCGAACAACAAGGTGGTCGACTCCCCGTTCGCCGACTATGTGCGCACGACGCCGGGCATCATGGTGCTCCGCGCGCAGTAATCGAAATGGAACCGGCCAACACGACAGGTGGGCGAGCGGGTTTCGGCGGCGACGGCGCGAATCCGTCGGTCGGATCACGGCGTGGTCGTCGATCGCCACACACGACTCGTGCGTTGCCCCGCATGGCACCGCCGAGTCGAATCGCCCGCCCCATGATCCTTCTCGCGGTAGGCCGTTCGTACCGCCTCGCTTCTGCCCGACCGCCGGTGGCCGGCTCCCATTCCAACTATGCCCGGGGTGACACGGTCGTCGACAGAGCCGGGATGCCCTGGATCCAGGGACATTGGTCCTGCCGAACACCGGGTCAGCAGGCAAGCCGTGTACTGATCCGGGGTGTGATCAGCCCGAGGTCGGCGTCGTAGCGGCGGTACAGCAGATGCCCGCGGCGGCTGACGGGATCGATGAAGAACAGGAATGGCAGGCCGATGGTGCACAGGCAGTCGGCGGCCGCGGTCTCGGACAACTCCGGAATCTTCGGATCGGCCGCCGCTGGGTCGCACGGCCAACGGATCAACCTGATGCCCGCGGGATCGCCACGGTAGACGATCGCGTCAGCGCCGGTTTCGGCGTCGACGAACAGGTGCGCGTCGTAGTCCATCGCGTCGAGCACCGCGGCCGCCGCATCCGGTGGACCGACCAGCAGCGAACATTTCTTGCGGCGGGTGATCGTGCCATATCCGGATGCCGCGAGTAGTCGCCGTACCGGCTCCCGCTCCGGCGCCACCCGTTGCTTTGTCGTCAACCGCTCGATCAGCCGCTCCAGCCGCAGCACGACCGGCAGCACCATGCCCGCCCCCGGAGTGATCGTCTGCACGCGCGCCGGAGTACCGCGCACGCACAGATTCACCTGCACCAACTGCGGCCCACTCGGACAATTCGCGACCACGACCCGCACCCGGGCACCACCGTCGACCCCGTTTCGAGTAAGCAATCGCCCGACCGCCCCAGCCACGCGTTCGAGTTCCAACTCCGCGATCGGTCCACGCGGAAATACGACAATGTCGGGGAAGTCCGGGGTGGACCACTTCCCTGACACGCTCATGACGGCCTCGCTATTGGATTGTTCGATTTCCGACCCTCGGGACTCGATCGCAGCATCCACGACGTCCACGACGGGAGGGCCGAAAGTCACTGCTACACCTGACCTTCGGCACCCAGTGCACGGCCCGACCCGACGGGTGACCATCGACCTTCGAGAACAGGCAAAAGGCCCGTATCGACCGGCACATCGCCAGACGAGGCTCGGGAGTATGACCGACACCCGCCTCTCCTCCGTACATTCCGTGCCGGACCATTCGACGTTGCTGGCGGCCATGCGTTCGGCCGGCCGCGCGCCGTCATTGCACAACACCCAACCGTGGCGCTGGGTCTTCGACGGGACCCGACTGCATCTGTATCGCGACGACGACCGCCTGCTGACCTCGGCGGACCCGCTGGGTCGGCAACTGGTGATCAGCTGTGGCGCGATGCTGCACCACGTGCGCACCGCATTCGCCGCCAAGGGCTGGCACACCGATACCACCCGGCTCCCCGATGCCGGCCACCCCGACTATCTGGCGGTAATCGAGTTCCGGCCGTGGCCCGAGCCGCCGATCGGCGTGCTGGCCCGCGCCCGCGCCATCGAAAAGCGACGCACCGACCGACTGCCGCTGTACGCGCCGACCGACTTATCGCCGCTCCTGCACGCCGGTCGAATGCTGGTGACACCCCACGACATCGAACTCGATCTCCTCGACGAGAGCGCCCGCGCGAAGCTCACGGTGGCCTCTGAGCACGCCACCGCGGTCCGCCGCTACGACATGGAGTACCAGACCGAATTGCATTGGTGGACCGGACATTCCGGCGACGCGGAAGGCGTTCCGCGCGAATCCCTGGTCTCCGATGCCGAATTCGCCCGCGTCGGTGTGGGCCGTACCTACCCATCCACGCCGCATTCGGCCCGCCGCGACACCCTCGAGGACCACGCTCGCCTACTGGTACTCAGCTCACCCCGCGAATCCGTCACAACGTGGCTACACACCGGCGAAGCCCTCTCCGCCGTACTCCTGGAATGCACCACGTCCGGCCTGGCAACTTGCCCGATGACCCACATCACCGAATTGCCATCGGCCCGAACAGCCATCGCAACCATGCTCCCCCACACCACCATCCCCCAGGTCCTGATCCGAATCGGCACCACCCCCGAAAACACCCCCGAGCCCCCATCAACCCCCCGCCGCCCCCTCTCCGACATCCTCACAATGCAGTAAGTCGAGAATGCGCCGGCGGTGGGATCTAGTCGACATTTGCCTCCACCTACGCAGGGTGATCGACCGTCCAGTTGCGCATATACGCGGGCTACGCTGGAGGGACCCTGCTGGAGGTGCTGCGATGACGAGTGTGTTCCTGGTCGATGACCATCAGATCGTGCGTCGCGGTGTGAAGGATCTGATCGAGACCGAGCCCGATCTCGAGGTGGTCGGGGAGGCAGGCACGGTGTCGCAGGCGTTGGCGCGCATTCCCGCGCTGCGCCCGGAGGTCGTGGTCCTGGACGTGCGCCTGCCCGATGGCAATGGCATCGAATTATGCCGGGAACTGCTGAATCAGCATCCCGAGCTGCGGTGTCTGATACTCACCTCGTTCACCGACGAGCAGGCCATGCTCGATGCCATTCTGGCCGGGGCCAGCGGGTATGTGGTCAAGGACATCGACACGATGGAGCTGGTCGAGGCCATTCGCGAGATCGGCGCTGGTAAGTCGCTGCTCGACAATCGGGCGGCCGCGGCACTCATGTCGAAATTGCGCGAGGAGGCCGAGGCCAAGACCGGGCCGCTGGCCGGCCTCAGCGAGCAGGAGCGGACGCTGCTCGGTCTGCTCGGTGAGGGGCTGACGAATCGGCAGATCGCGAGCCGGATGTTCCTTGCGGAAAAGACCGTGAAGAACTACGTCTCCCGGCTGCTGACCAAACTCGGGGTCGAGCGTCGCACGCAAGCCGCAGTGCTGGCGTCGAAACTCAACGCATCCACCAACAAAGAGTAGGCCGCAGCACGAAACAGCGAGCCGCAACCGTGCGAAGATACGGGTTATGGAAGGCGAGTCCGCCGGACCCGATCCGACGCCGGTGACGGAAACATTGCCTCAACTTCGACTGCGGGAACTACTCGGCGAAGTCCAGGACCGGATCGCCCAAATCGTCGGCGTCCGCGATCAGATGGACCGCCTGATCGAGGCGATGCTGGTCGTCACCGCCGGACTGGACCTGGACAACACGCTGCGCTCGATCGTGCACACTGCCATCGAGTTGGTCGACGCGGGATACGGCGCGCTCGGCGTGCGCGAAACCGATAAGACCAGCACCCAGCTCGCCGAATTCGTCTACGAGGGCATCGACGACCGCACCCGGATCCTGATCGGCGATCTGCCGCGTGGTCACGGTGTCCTCGGTCTGCTCTTCGAACAACCGAAACCCATTCGGCTGCCGAATCTTTCGAAGCATCCATCATCGGTCGGCTTTCCCGCCCACCACCCGCCGATGCACACTTTCCTCGGCGTACCGGTGAAGGTTCGCGACGAGATCTTCGGCAACCTTTACCTGACCGAGAAGGCCGGTGGCCAGGAGTTCACCGACGACGACGAGGTCGTGGTGCGGGCGCTGGCCGCCGCGGCGGGTATCGCCATCGCCAACGCCCGCCTCTACGAGGAGTCCCGGATCCGCCAGCAATGGCTGGAAGCCAACCGCGATGTGGCCACCGAACTGCTCGCGGGCGGCGAACCGGGCACCGCACTGGAACTGGTCGCCGACCGGGCCTTGACGCTCACCCACTCGGCCTGCACCTTCCTCGCGCTCCCTGAGGACTCCGATATCCCCACCGAGGATGTCACCGAACTGGTGGTGGTCGCCGCCGCGGGTGTCGGCGCCGAGGAGCTCATCGGCGAGCGCATCCCGATGGGCGAATCGAATTCGGGCGAAGCGTTCCGATCCGGCCAGGTCGTCGCGGTCGACGAACTGCGCTTCCGGCCGGTCTTCTATGAGCCGTCGAAATTCGGACCCGCACTTATCCTGCCGCTGCGGGCCAAGGATTCGGTCATCGGCGTGCTCGTCACCGTACAACCGGCGGGGGCGCAACCACTGGACGAGGCCGGGCAATCGATGATGGCCGCCTTCTCCGATCAGGCCGCGCTGGCCTTGCAGCAGGCGACCACCCAGCGGCGGGTGCGCGAACTCGATGTGCTCTCCGACCGCGACCGGATCGCGCGCGACCTGCACGACCACGTCATCCAGCGGCTGTTCGCGGTCGGTCTCTCGCTACAGAGTACCGCCCAGCGGGCCCGCGTACCCGAGGTGAAATCCCGGCTCACCGAGACCATTCAGGACATCCAGTCGATCGTCCAAGACATCCGGCACTCGATCTTCGATCTGCACAGCCCCACCACGGATGCCCCGACGCTGCGCAAGCGATTGCACGGCATCATCGCCGACATGATCGGCGAAAGCGGGCTGCGCACCACGGTGCGGCTGGCCGGCCCGGTCTCGGTGCTGACGCCGCCGCTGTCGGAGGATGTCGAGGCAGTGCTGCGCGAAGCGGTGAGCAACGCGGTGCGGCACGCGTCAGCGACGACGGTATCGGTCCAGCTCCGAGTGCGCGACGATGTCACCATCGAGGTGACCGACGACGGTGTCGGCGTCCCCGAAGACTTCGAGCGCATGAGCGGACTGGCGAATCTGGCGACGCGCGCCGAGCAGGCGGGCGGCAGTTTCAGCATCTCGAAGGGCGCGAACGGCGGGACGGTGCTGCGCTGGTCGGCACCGCTGCCCTGAACTGTCCTGCCTGTGGCATGAGCGGTCTTTAGGCCCTGCGGTTCGTGACCAATGCCAGGCGTGCGCGACCACCTCGGATTCCTAACCTACGGGTAGCTGATATCTCGGAACCCGAAGGGACATCCATGACCGCCCAGCACCGCGATGAACCACACCGGCTGGCGTCGGCCGAAGTAGTCGTCGGAACCGACGGCTCCGAGGCGGCCGATCTCGCCGTCCGTTGGGCCGCCGAGACCGCCTCCCAGCGGCGCCGGCGCCTGCGCATCGTGCACGGTCTCGACCTCGCGGCGGCGGGGTCGGTCTACGGGATGTACGACGTGATCATGCCGCCGGTGATCGATGCGATCCGCCGCGAAGGCGCGGACGTGCTGCGCACGGCACGCCGACTCGCCCATCAGGTCGATCCGGCCCTGACCGTGGAAACCGAACTCTCCGAAGCCAATCCCGCACATCTGTTGATCGAGCTGTCCGAGGCGGCGCATCTGGTCGCGATCGGCACAGCGGGTTCCGGCGGCACCCTGAGCTATCTCGGATCGACGCTGCTCGCGGTCGCAAGCCATGGCCGCGGTGCGATCGTGGTCGTGCGTGACACCGGCACCGGCACCGGCACCGGCACCGGCACCGGCACCGGCACCGAACAGCAGACCCGACGTGTCGGCCCGGTTGTGCTCGGTATCGACGGCGGACCGGTCAGCACGGCCGCCGTCGGCGCCGCGTTCGCCGAAGCCAGCGAACGCAGAACCCGACTCGTCGCCGTCCACGCTTGGAGCGACCTGTATTTCGACCGCATCGCCGGCCTCCCCTACGCCGTCTGCGATCACGACGCCGAGACCGCCGGACAGGCGATCCTGGCCGAGCAGCTCGCCGGCTGGCAGGAGAAGTATCCGGACGTGCAGGTCATCCGCAAGGTGTACCTGTCGGGTCCGCGGCAGGCACTGCGCGAATGGTCGCGGTCGGCGCAGCTGCTCGTGGTCGGTAGCCGGGGGCGCGGCGGATTCCGCGGACTGCTGCTCGGCTCCACCAGCGACGCGCTGGTCCAGACCGCGCACTGTCCGGTCATGGTCGTCCGCCCGCAGTAGCGCGGTCACGCTGAGGGGCTACGAAATCCCATGTCCACCAATATGAATCCCCCTGTACTCGTCGGCTTCGACGGCTCCGACGCCGCCGCCGAGGCGGTGCGCTGGGCCGCGGTCGACGCCGTCCACCACCGCGCGCGCCTGCATATCGTGTACGGCATCGGCGCCCCGATGGACTTCGGCCCCGGAATAGCCTTCGACCAAATCGATTACGACGCCTATCGAGCGGCCGGTGCCGCCGCCGTCACCACTGCCCACGCCTACGCGACCGCGGCGGCCGAACCCATCGGCGAACTGGAAATCACGACCTTCGTGGTCGACGCACCGCCGATTCCGGTTCTACTCGACCGCTCCAAGGATGCGCGCATGCTCGTCGTCGGCACCCGCGGTCTGGGCGCCTTCCGCCGTGGCCTGCTCGGCTCGGTGAGCACCGCCGTCGCAAGGCACGCGCACTGTCCGGTCGCCGTCATTCCCGAACCCCAAGACTACGAAGCCGATCGGCTGCTCGGACCGGTGCTCGTCGGTGTCGACGGCTCCCCCGGCTCCGCCCACGCCATCGAGGTCGCCTTCGACCAGGCCGCCCATCGCACGGTCGGACTGCGCGCGGTACTCACCTGGTCCGAATTCAACCGCTACATCTCCCGCGAGGAGATGCAGCAAGAGGCCGAGGCGTTGCTCTCCGAGAGCCTGGCCGGCTATGCGGAAAAGTATCCGGACTTGGAGGTCGAGCGCGTGGTCGTCGAGGATCGACCGGCCAGATGCCTACTCGCCGAGGCAGAATACGCCCAACTGATCGTCCTGGGCAGCCGCGGCCGTGGCGGTTTCGCGGGCATGACCCTCGGCTCGGTCAGCCAGGCCGTCCTACACGCCACCGACTGCCCCCTCATCATCGCGCGACCCTGATATCCGGCCCGCCCGGGTGGCGCTTCAGTAGGCTCCGGCACTGACCGGTCCGCAAGCGCGCAGCGAGTTCACAGGTTGCGTTAATCGGGTCGCACGGTGGTGTTCACATCCTGTTTACGATGTCGGAATGTTGATTCAGGGCGCGCAGGAGAGATCGGTTGCACCTGCGGGGGAAGTGGGGACTGCGCGTCCGTGGCGAACTCGGTTGATCTGGGGCAGTATCGCGGTCGCGGTGGTGGTGTTGATCGCAGGGCAGTTGATGGCCGTGCATATCAATGCGCTCGGGCCGCTGACCAGTCTTTCTTGGGATTATGTCGGGCGGCCCAAATCGGCGACCACGCCGTGGGCCGGGTTTCTGCTGGCGTTGATCGGTGTCTCCTGGAATGTGCGGGTGCGCGCGCTGGCGGCCGCGGTCGGCATCGATGTGGTCTTCGTGATCATTCGCGCGATCGAGGGGCGATTGTTCACGGTCGGCAACGGTCCGACCATTGTGCTCACCGCGCTGGCGGTGATCGCCGCCGTGCGCTGGACCGGTGCGCGGCGCGAAACCGCGCTGCGCACAATCGCTCTCGGTGCGCTGCTGATTCTGGCGACGAAGGTCGGCGAGATCTGGCTCGACATCACCGCATGGGCCTGCCCGACCGTGCTGGATCCCTATGCGGAACTGGCCGATCACGCGCTCGGCAATCCGTCGTGGCTCGTCGGACAGGCACTCGACGCAGCGGGACCGGTACCGCTGGGTGTGGTGCGTTGGGTGTATTTCGAACTGCCGGTCGCGGCCATTGTGGTCGCGGCGTGGCAACTGCGCGGCGTCACCGCGGGTATATGGCCGCGGCACTATCTGGTGCGCACATTCTTGACCCTCGGTGTGGTCGGCCCGCTGTTCTATGTGGTCTTCCCGGTGGTCGGGCCGGTGCTCGCGTTCGGCCCGGAGGGGCAGGGTTTCGAACTCGCCGATGTCTGGCCGAATATCGTTCCGGCACTGCCGTCCTCGGTCGATTCGATGCCCTTCGACGGCATCACACCGCGTAACTGCATGCCGTCACTGCATACGGCGTGGGCGCTGTCGCTGTTCATCCACTCTCGGCGCGGGCCGCTCTGGTTGCGCTGGGGTGGTGCGTTCTGGCTGGTCTGCACCCTCGTCGCGACGCTGGGCCTCGGGGCGCATTACGGCGTCGACCTCGTCGCGGGCGCGGCGCTGTGCTTGACCGTCGAATCCGTCCTGCGCGATCCGGACCGGGGTTGGGACCGCGGTCGCGCCCAGATGGTGGCCTTCGGTATCGCAACCTTCGCAGGGGTGCTGCTGTGCGTGCGCTTCTTCGCACTGCCGATGGCGAACTACCCGCTCCCGTTCGGCGTCGCGATTCTTGGTGTCTTCGCCGCACTGGCGTTCACCTTCTACCGGACTTGGTTCGCCGCAAAAGACTCGGTAAAGGTTGACCCGCTGAGTCCTGCGCAGCGTGCCGATGATGGCACCGCCCGGCTGTCTCCCGTGCCAGACTGACGGCGTGAGTGAGCAGGACGGCACCGAGAAGAATCGACCACCGACCCGCGACCGCGGCGACGCGATCGGCGCCGGACTCATCTGGCTGGCCAAATGGTCGCTGTGCATTGTGGCGATCGCTGCGGGCGCGTGGGTGCTCGGCACCGTCGTCGCCGCCCTGTGGGTGGTCGTGCTGCCGATCGCGCTGGCGCTGATCATCGCGACAGTATTGTGGCCGCCGACCCGCTGGCTCACCGCGCACGGCTTTCGGCCGGGCGCTGCGGCAACGGTCAGTCTGCTCGGATTCATCGGAGTCCTCGCGGGTGTCATCGCCCTGATCGTTCCGTCGGTCGTGGACCAGGCCCCGGAGCTGGCCGACAAATCCACCGCGGGTGTCAACAAGGTGCGGGATTGGCTGCACGGTCCGCCGCTGCGCATACGCGACGAGCAGTTGCAAGCGGCGGTGGACGCGATCACGCAGCGGCTGAAGTCCAGTTCGGAACAGATCGCCTCGGGCGTCTTCACCGGCGTGACCACCGCGACCTCCACGCTGGTGACGCTGTTCCTGGTGCTGGTACTGGCGTTTTTCTTCATCAAGGACGGTCCACGGCTGCTGCCGTGGCTGCATGCCGTACTCGGCAGTCGCGGCGGCAGGCACCTCGAGGAGCTGCTGAATCGGATCTGGTCCACCCTCGGCGGGTTCATCCGCGTCCAGGCGCTGGTGAGTCTGATCGACGCGGTGTTCATCGGCGCCGGACTGGTGATCCTGCATGTCCCATTGGCACTCGTACTCGCGGTGATCACCTTCATAGGCGGTTTCGTGCCGATGGTCGGCGCATTCGTCGCCGGGGCGCTGGCGGTGCTCGTGGCACTGGTCGGCAATGGCGTCACCACCGCGCTGATCGTGCTCGGTATCATCATCGCCGTCCAGCAATTGGAAGGCAATGTGCTGCAACCGGTTTTGCAGGGCCGCACCATGAAATTGCATGCCGTGGTGGTCCTGGTCTCGATCACCGCGGGCGCCTCGCTCTACGGCGTCGTCGGCGCCTTCCTCGCGGTACCGGTAGCGGCCGTCATCGCGGTGGTGGCTCGCTACCTCGGCGAGCAGATCGACGTCGTCACCGCACCACCCGACGAATCCCCCGAACCCGAGCCCGCGCCGGAATAGCTGTCGCAGAGCGAATGACTATCGCGCATAGGGTATTTGGCTATGCGGGGTCCTCATCGGCTCTGCGTCAGCGATACGGCTGAGCGGCTTGTGATCGGGTGCATCGACCTCGAAAAGTATCCAGTGGTCGTGCCGTGAGCTATTCGGAGTACTTGTAGAAACCCTCCCCGGTGGCGATGCCGAGCTTGCCCTTATCGATGTAGTTGGTCTTGAGCCAGGTCGCGAGTTCCTGCCCCTCCGCACTGTTGACCAGGATGTTGTAGGGGGTGGTCAGGCCGATGACGTCGAGCATCTGGAATGGGCCGACCGGTGCGCCGGTGCCGATCCGCCAGGTTTTGTCGACCGCCTCCGGTTCGGCGAATCCGCCCGCGCCGAGCGCCATGGCCGCGTTGAGCAGCGGCACGAGCAGTGAATTGAGGACGTAACCCGCCTTCTCCTTGTGCAATTCGATCGGCTCCATGCCGATCCCGACGGCGAACTCGACGACCGCCCGAAAGACCTGCGGATCGGTCTCGGGCGTGCCCATCACCTCGGCGGTGTTGTACCGCCACACCAGATTCGCGAAGTGCAGTGCGAGGAATTTGTCGGGGCGGCCGGTGTAGTCCTTGATATCGCTGGGCAGCAGGGTGGACGAATTGGTGGCGAAGATCGTCTTCGCCGGCGCGAGTTCGCCCAGCTGCCGGTAGGTCTGCTCCTTGATGGTGAGCACCTCCGGCACCGCCTCGATCACGAGGTCGGCATCCTGCACCGCCGCGGCCAGATCCGTGGTCAGGACAATGCCCGCCTCGGTCTTCTCGGCCTTGCTATCACCGCCCGGCACTTCGATGCGATAGGTCGCCGCGAGCTTGGCGAAACGGTCGCGAGCACCGGCGATGGCCTCGTCGCTGATGTCGTAGGCGGTGACATCGAATCCGTGGAATGCGGTCTGGAATGCGATCTGCGATCCCAGTACCCCAGTTCCGAGGACGGTCACCTTGCGGATGGCCATTTGCTATCTCCTTCCTTCGGGGCACAGTCCGCCCCGGATGTCATGGGTGTCGTCGAGGGAGGTCATCGTTAGTCGCGCAGCACTGCGCCGAGGAAGAAGACCAGGTGATCGTGGGCGCGGCGACGGCCTTCGGCGCGGGCGGCGCCGGCCGTGCAGGTAGACCAATCGTCAGCAACGCACGGGTGTCGCCTGCCTCGTCCTTGCGCGGGCGGCCGACGCGACGTGGCGGGGTCACGGTCATTGGCTCAGGTTAAACAAACCTGCATCGCCTCAACATCATGACCACCTATCGCGTCTGCGAACAGCTCGCGCAGTAAGTGCGGATGGGTCCCAGCTAACTCACAGCCACGGGCTAGGGTGCGCAAATCTTGCGATTCCAAGATTGTCTTGTCGGTCCGGATCGAACGGGTCGACGGTCTCGGATGGAGACCCGACAACAGGAGGAACGTGGATGAAGATCAAGTCGAAGCTGGCGAAGGGTGCGATCGCGGGCGGTGTGCTGGTCGGCCTGCTGGGCGTTGGCGCGGGTGTGGCGAGCGCCGCTCCGGGGCAGGATCAGCGTCCGGGTATCGAGCAGCAACAGCAGGGCCACGATCAGCAGCGCGGGGATCAGCGTCAGGACCAGCAGCGGCATGATCAGCAGCCCCAGGGCCACGGCTTCTGGTTCTTCGGCCAGTGGATTCCGCTGCCCTGATCTCGACTCGATGCGAAAGGCCCTGTGTCCGTTGGACATGGGGCCTTCGTCGGTTTGTCCGCCCACAGCGTAATGCCCGACCGGATCAGCGGCCGCGGTCGTAGGCTCTCCCTATGACCGAGCTGCACTCGATCCAGGGCGGACGCGACGACCGACCTCGACACACCGAGGAACCGCTGTGGCGCGAGGTACTCGGCGAACGGCTGCGCACGCTGCGGCAGGAGCAACGCGAGACCCTCGTCGAAACCGCCGGTCGCGCGGGCATATCGCCGCAGTATCTGTCCGAGGTGGAGCGCGGCCGTAAAGAACCGTCGAGCGAGATGATCGCGGCGCTGGCCGGTGCGCTCGGCACCACCCTGTTCGGCCTCACCGAGCAGGTGGCCGACGAATTGCGCGCTCAACGTCGGCTCGCCTTCGCCCGGCAGGCCGCGCCGCAAGCAAGCGCTGTCCCCAACCTCATGGCACTCGCCGCCTGACCAGCGCGCCGAGCGCTGTCGAATGGTGGCTCGAAACTCCGACGACCACCATTCGACTACGCGCTGGCGCGGCGGTCAGGCGGCGCGGGCACCCAGCACGTTGTCGACCAGGCCGTAGTCGACGGCCGCCTGTGCGGTGAAGACGCGGTCGCGGTCGGTGTCGTGACGTAGCCGCTCGGCTGGTTGACCGGTGTGCCGCGACAGGATCGACTCGATTTCCGCGCGCATCCGCACCAGCTCGTCGGCCTGCAGGATCAGATC
The DNA here is from genome assembly GCF_035920345.1 of Nocardia vinacea. Classification (NCBI taxonomy): domain Bacteria; kingdom Bacillati; phylum Actinomycetota; class Actinomycetes; order Mycobacteriales; family Nocardiaceae; genus Nocardia; species Nocardia vinacea. Next base: position 8,685,882 of record NZ_CP109149.1, on the reverse strand, counting down.
GGGAATCGCGCCCTGACCGCGGGCAGCGGGCTGATGCAGGACGACCCGGGCGTGCGGCAGCAAGGAGCGGCGACCGGGTTCGCCACCGGCCAGCAGTACCGCGCCGACCGCGATGGCCTGGCCGACGCAGGTGGTCGCCACCGGGGCCTTGATGAATTGCATGGTGTCGTACACCGCGAGCATTGCGGACAGATCGCCGCCCTCGCAGTTGATGTACAGATTGATCTCCTGCTCCGGACTCTCCGACTCCAGGTGCAGCAGCTGTGCGATGAGCGCGTTGGCGACGCCGGAGTCGATCGGGGTGCCGAGGTAGACGATCCGCTCGGCGAGCAGGTGGGAGTAGATATCGGTGATCCGCTCGCCACCGCGCGGATGCTGGGCGATCACATTGGGAATGGTGTAGGTCATGCCGAAATTCCGATCCGCTGGCGCTGGGGCACGATTTCCCCGAACGAGCCGACGATGTGGTCGATGAAGCCGTACTCCTTGGCCTGTGCCGCGCTGAACCAGCGGTCGTGCAGCGAATCCTCGTAGATGCGGTCGTACGGCTGGCCGGTGTCCCCCGCGATAATGCCGAGCACCGTCTCCACGGTGTAGCGCAGGTCATCGGCCTGCACCTCGACGTCGACGGCACTACCACCGATTCCGGCCGAGCCCTGATGCATCAGCACCCTGGCGTGCGGCAGAGCGAACCGTCGCCCCGGGGTACCGGCGGATAAAAGGAATTGCCCTGCGCTGCAGGCCAATCCGAGTGCAAGGGTAGAGACCTCGCACGGCACCAGCCGCATCACATCGCGAATGGCGAGCATTGCCGGAACCGAACCGCCCGGGGAATGGATCCACAATGAGATCCCCGAATCGGCGTCCTCGGCCGCCAAGGTGAGCAGCTGCGTCATCAGCAGCGTCCCGTTATCGTCGTCGAGCGGGCCGTCCAGCACCAGAATCCGCCTGCTGAGCAGCTGCTCCCTGGCGCGCCAACTGAACAACGGTGTCTTGTCATCGTGAGCCATGACTCCACCGTGCCGCGCGCCTATGCGAAAAATCTCGCCACGCTGCCCACAGCAGATCTGCTCACAGCAGCGTCAGTCGTGCGAATGCGCGTGGATGCGCGCCTGCACCTCGGGCCGCCGCAGCGGCGGCACGTTCTTGGGCGGAACCTTCCGCTCGGGCAGTTGTTCGAGCAGCCGCATGGTCGCGGCCGCGATATCGGCGACCGCGGCATCGACCGCAGGGCGCGTAGCTGCGGAAATGCTGGACAGCCCGCCAACCTTGCGGACGTACTGCAATGCCGCAGCATGCACTTCTTCCGGGGTGGCGGCGGGCTCCAGCCCACGCAGGGCAGTGATATTTCGGCACATGATTCGAGGCTAGCTCGCGTTGGCCTGGGTTTTAAGGGGCCTTCCCGCGACTAGTTCAGCGTCCCGGCGCGACTGAGGATTCCGCGCGCAGATCGCGTCGATACGCGAGGTTGATTCGAACCGCACCCCAGGACAGCGACCAGATGAGAACCAACGAGCAGATGAGTACGACCAGCGATGCCGCATCGATCAGCCAGGAGGGTCGGTCGAATGAGCGTTCACGTTGGAGCACAGTGATTTCGGGGACGAAGGGGCGCGTGAACTGGTCCAGTGCCGGAACTTCGGCGGCGTCGATGCCGGGGTCATGAGGCATGTAGATGGGCAGAGCGGTGAGCATTCGGCCGTCATACAGTCGCAGGATTGTCTTCCAATTACCGTATGCCGGAACAGATTTTGTGCTCACATAGTGGCCCTCGCCGACCCGGCGCAGCTGATCGATCACCAGTCCGCGCCCGGGGTTCGAGGAACCGGTGCCGCCTTGCCAGGCCAGAATCTGCACCCACTCGGGATCAGCGCCCACCAAATCCTCAGGAGCCAGTGTGATATCCGCGTTGACCATCCGGCCGCCGCTTGACGGTGCCGCATTACGCAACTGAACTGTCGCGGAGGCATTTTCGGGAACATCGACGCGCAAGCCGTTCGCGGTGGCGGCTGCGGTGATCAGCACCGCTGCGATGACGATGCCACGGCGAATCGCGACATGCGGGAGCTCTTCGCCCCGCAGGACCATGCCGAGCAGCACGCCGACCGCACCGCCCGCGACCCCCACCGGCACCGCCATGACCAATAGCTCCGGCCACATACCGGTCGGCCAGGAATCCACGAACATCCTTGCCACCCAGAGTGATTCGAGCCAGAGTCCGAGAGTGGCCGCGACCAGTCCGGTCAACGCGCCCCACCATATGGATCTGGACATGGGCAGCAGCGCCATCAGTTCCACGATCAGCGCGATACCGAGATACAGCGGAAATATATTGTGTGGCGCATCGAGCAGCGGGCCTACCAGGACCGCCAAGACGGTGCGGACGAAGATCGCGAACACCACCGCGGCCAACGCGCCGCCGCGGCCGAGCGTGTAGCGCGCTGAAATCAGCGCGATCGTACTCGCGGCCGCGATCAGCAGCGGCTGGAAGACGAGGCGGAACTGTTCGACGCCGAAGTCGAATTCGACCTGATAAACCGAGAGGCCGATCAGCAGACCACCGAAGGCGAAGGTGCGGACCAGCCACAGCAGCGGACCGTCGGTGCGATCCGGATCGGGGCGGTCCAGGCGCCCTTCGAATTCCAGCAGCAGCACCGCGACCAGCGACAACCCCGCGCCGCCGATCAGCATGAGATGCGTCGGCCCCCACAGGGTGACGTCCTGGCCGAACAGTCGGTGCCAGATGTCGTCGAGTGGGAAGCCGATGAGGGCGTACAGGCCGGCACCCGCCATCAGCACTCCCCCGACCGGGGCGTACCAGTCGCGGGTGATCCGAATCGCGGCCGGACCCGGTTTCTCGTCCAGCGGCAGGATGATGGCCAGCATTCCGGCCATGAACAGGAAGAACAGGCCGATCATGATGAAGTAGTGCGCCGGATTAGCCAGCGGCCCCTCGTCGCGGCCCTTCCCGATATGCAGGCTCACATCCCAGATGAAGCCGAACAGCGCGGTGAGAATGGTGGCGATGAACAGCGCGAGCGGCAGCGCGACCCAGCCGGGCCGGTTACTCAGCCCTGCGAGTCGATCGGCGGCGGTTTGCAGCCACGTGATGCGGCGGGTGCGGTGCAGATACCCGACCACGACCAGCACGGCCGCGATGGCGATCGCGGTGCCGGTCAGCACCGCGACCTGGTCGAGTGCGGCTCCGCCGCCCTCGGACCCGCGCGTGAGCACCGCCGCTACCTGCATCACCTGACACTTTCCGGTGTTGACGACCGTCGCGTGGCTGGCCGTGCTCGGTCCGCGCCATTGTGGGCCTCGTCCTCATTGACGGTGCCGGGCAGCCCCGCATATCCCTTGGACCTTCACTTTCGAAAGGTCGGCATGTATGGCGGATACCCGCTGGCGACACGGCCAATCCGGCACCGGTACGCGCCGTGGCGCAGTGCCTGAAATCCCAGCCACCAACCACTTTCGGTGCCCGTTTGCACCCGGTGATGCCGGGTAGTTGCCGAATATGGGTAGGCGTGATGGTTTGGCACCGTGGTGGATCGAGGCACCGACGGCGGCGATTACCGGTGTGGTGCGCAGCGGGGTATCGACGGCCGTCGGACTAGGGGTACAACTCGTCGAAGCGCCGTTTCATGCGGCGGAAGCCGTGGCCGACGCCGCCGCATCGGCAGTCGATACCGCCGCTGCCGGAGTCGACGAATTGGCTCCCACACCGGAGAGCCCGCTGGGCGATGACCTGCTCGATCTGGTCGACCCGCACGAGCGGCGAGCCAACCGTCGGGTGGCCCTGCGTGCGGACAAGGCGACGATCGAGGTGCGCGGACTGAGCTCCGAGCGCGGCGCTGCCCTGGCGCGGACATTGGACGAGCGGCTCGGCAAGTTGCGTGGTGTGCGGTGGTCGCATGTCAATGCGGTGACCGGTCGGGTGGTTGCCACGCTGCGCGAAGGCGCGACCGGACTGCCGGAACTGCTCGAGGTCATCGAGGGGATCGAGGCCGACAACAATGTCGCAGAAGTGGACTGGAGTCGCACCGTCGAATACCCGGAGGACCGGGAACCGTTGCTGGCGGCGGGAATTCAGGTGGCGAGCGAGGTATTCGCCATCGCGGTGTCCACTTTCGGCGCGCGGCTGCCGTTCGGTGGGCCGGCGCGCGCGGTGCGGGCGGCGGCCACCTTCGTCGACACCCAACCACGACTGCGCACAATGCTCGAATCCCGATTCGGACGCTCCCGCACCGATATGGCCCTCACCGTCGTCACCGCGATCGGAACCGCATTCGGCGAAAACGCCGCCGACGGCCTTACGAATCTGCTGGCCGATACGGCCCAGCGCACCTTCCTCCTCGGCGAGGCCATCGCCCAGCGTTTGGAGTGGCGCAACTGGGAGTCCGAACTGGTGTGCCGCGAACACCCCGACGTAACCGAACCCCTACCGCCCTACACCCGCCCCACCGACCTGCCACGGGGCCCGATCGAGCGCGTCGGCGACGAAACAGCAGCCGGATCGCTGATCGGCACCGCCGCACTCGTCGGCCTCGGCCGCACAGGCGACGCCGCCGACGCCCTCGGCCTCGGCGCACCGAAGGCCGCCCGTGCCTCCCGCGAGGCCTACGCCGCCAGCGTCAACATGGTCCTCGCGCGGGCGGGGGTACTGACCTTGCATCGAGGTGCGTGGCGACGCCTGGACCGGCTGACCACGCTGGTAATCGACGGCGAAGCACTGCTCACCTCACGACGCCTGGTGCTCGACGTCGAGTCGGCCGATGACGAATGGTCTACGGGGAAGGTCTGGACCGCAGCCCAACGATTGCTGTGGTCATCGGAGGGTGACGGGGAGACCGCGACCAGGGGAGACCAACAGGCCACCGCCGATGGCAACGAGGCGGCCGCCACCGGCGACAAGAACGCCGCAACCGGAGGCAACGAGCGAGCCACCACCGAGAGCGACGAACAAGCCACCGCCCGGACTGACGGGGCGACCGGACCCCAGGGCGACAAGCGCGCCGCCACCGACGGCCATAAGAAGACCTCGACGAAAGCCGCAACCGTGGATAACGGCGCGGCCGCAACCGCAGGCGACGAGCAGGCCGTAACTGAGGGGGACGAAGAGAAAACAGCGGACAAGTCACTGCAACTGGTGCATCCGAACTCTGGGGCTCGTGATCGGGGTGCCACCATTCGGCCGGTCTGGCGCGAATTGCGCGATGGGGACCACACGGTCGGGCGGGTGTTGCTCGGTCGGGAGCTCGATTCGAGCGCGCATGATGTGTTGACCGCGGCGCGGCGGGCTGGCTTGCGGGTGGTGCTCGTCGCGCATGAGGATGCGATCGAATTGCGTTCGCTTGCTGATGAATTCGTCTCTGCGACGACATCGATGAGCAAGCTGGTCGAGCGCCTGCAGCAGGACGGGCAGGTTGTCGCGGTACTGAGCCCGCGCGCGCATAAGGCGTTGGCCCGAGCTGATGTGGCGCTCGGGTTGTTCACTGCCGATCACTGCGAACCGCCGTGGGCCGCGGACGCTATCTGCCGGGATCTGGGGCAGGTGCAGCGTGTGCTCGCGACGGTCGCGCCCGCGCGGGAGGTCAGCGATCGTGGCCGCACCCTGGCCTTGTCGGCGTGTGCGCTCGGTGGGTTGCTGCTCGCCGTCACCCCGACCAGGAGCGCTCGGACAACACCGATGGTCGCCGCACAGCTGACCGCCCTGATGACCGGGGCGCGCAAGGGCATTCGAGCTGCCGCGTCCGCACCGCCCACCACCATTGCGCCCCTATTACCCTGGCACGCACTGGAATCCAATGAAGTACTCGGACGCCTGCCACAACCCCCGGCGCTCGACGAGCGCGCGATTCCGGCTCGAGCCGAACAAAGCTTGATCACAAAGACTTTCGCTCCGATGACATCCTTCGCCCGCCATCTGCGCCATGAGTTGGATGATCCGCTGACACCGATCCTCAGCGTCGGTGCCGTCGCCACCGCCATACTCGGCGAACCGTCCGATGCGATACTTCTGGCCTCCGTGCTGACGGTGAATGCGGTGATATCGGCCGGTCAGCGCCAGCGTGCCGAGAGCGAATTGCAAGACCTGCTCGAGGGCGAACAACTCACCGGCCGCTTGATCGACCGCGATGCGATCGACGAGTCCGCCCCGACCGACGAATCCGTGCCCGCAGACGCTCTCGCCATCGGCGACATCCTGGCCATCAGCGCAGGCGATGTGGTGCCCGCCGATGCCCGATTACTGCGCGTGGACGATCTCGAAATGGACGAGTCCGGCCTGACCGGCGAATCGGTGACAGTCGAAAAGCATCTCGCCGCCACACCCGGTGCCGCACTCGGCGAACGCGCCTGCATGATCTTCGCGGGCAGCACCGTGGTGAACGGGACGGGTCTGGCCGTCGTGGTCGCGGTCGGCCCCGACACCCAGGCCGGTCGCGCGGCCGCGGGCGCGGTGCCGCCGGACAAGGGCGGCGTGCAGGCCCAACTGCGGCAGCTCACCAATCATGCCCTGCCGCTGACCCTTTCGGGCGGGGCCCTGGTCACCGCGCTGGGCGCCCTGCGCGGACGGATGCTGCGCGATGCGATCTCCGATGGCGTCGCCGTCGCGGTGGCCGCGGTGCCGGAGGGATTGCCCCTGGTCGCCACCGTGGCGCAGTTGGCGGCCGCGCGTCGACTGTCGCGCTACGGCGTGCTGGTCCGCGCCAGCCGCACCGTCGAGGCACTCGGCCGCGTCGACACCCTCTGCTTCGACAAGACCGGCACCCTCACCGAGGGACGACTGCGGCTCACCATGCTGGCCGACCTGGACAACCAGTGGTCACCGGATGACGATTCCGACGATGCGCGCCGACTGCTGCGCGCCGCCGCCCGCGCCTGCCCGGATCCGGACGACGGACCGGTGCTGCACGCCACCGACCGCGCCGTACTGGATGCCGCCGAAAGCCTCGGCGACGATGCGCACCAGTGGGATCCGATCGACGAGATCCCATTCGAATCCAATCGCGGCTACGCCGCGGTGCTCGGCCAAACGACGAGCAAGTTGCGCCTGATCGTGAAGGGCGCACCCGAAGTTGTACTCCCCCGCTGCACCAAAGCACTTACCGCAGAACAGTTCTCGGAAGACCTGCACAAGCGTGCGCGGGCGGTCGTCGACGACCTCGCCGAACAAGGCCTGCGCGTACTCGTCGTCGCCCGGCGCGACCTCTCCAACGAGCCCGATGATGTCGAACGCGCCGTGGACAAACTCACGCTGCTCGGCTTCATCGGCATCGCCGACACCCCACGTCCACAGACGCTGCCGCTGGTAACGGCCTTGCAGGACAACGATATCGGCGTGCGCATGATCACCGGCGATCATCCGGTCACGGCGGCGGCGGTGGCCCGCCAACTCGGCATTACCGTGGATACCGTCACCACCGGTGCCGATCTGGATCGGCTCGACGATACCGAGCAGGCCAAGCTCATCGAACGCAGCACCGTCTTCGCCAGGGTCGATCCGGAGCAGAAGGTACGCATCGTGGCCGCCCTGCGTCGCAATGGACACGTGGTCGGCATGACCGGCGACGGCAGCAATGACGCGGCCGCCATCCGCAGCGCGGACATCGGAATCGGTTTGGCCGCACGGGGATCCGCGGCCGCCCGTAATGCGGCGGATCTGGTGCTCACCGATCCGGATCCGCTCGCCCTGCTGCACGCGCTGGTGGAGGGACGCGGCATGTGGCAGCGCATTTCCGACGCGGTGGGCGTTCTTGTCGGTGGCAATGCCGGGGAGATCGCATTCACCATCTACGGAACCGTGGTCGGCGGGCAGGCACCGCTGGGAACCAGGCAATTTCTGCTGGTGAACATGCTTACCGATATGTTTCCCGCACTGGCCCTCGCCCTTTCACCGGATCGCGACAGCCCGAGCCCGCACGACGCGGAGCACGGCGCCGAGCAACGCACGCGGCAACTGGCCGAAATTCCGCCCGCCCGGCTGGGTCCCGACCTCACCCGTACGATCGCAGTACGCGGCGTAGCCACGGCGGCGGGTGCGTGCACGGCGTGGACGCTCGGCCGCTACACCGGAACTCAGCGCCGCGCGGCCACCATCGGACTGGTCGCGCTCATCGGCACCCAACTCGGGCAGACACTCGTCTCCGGCCACCGCAGTCCCCTCGTCTGGGTCACCACCGCAGCCAGCGGCGTGGTTCTCGGCGCGGTCGTCATGGTCCCGGGGCTGTCCGCTTATTTCGGTTGCACGCCACTGGGCCCCGTCGGCTGGACCATCGCCACAACCTGCGCCGCAGCAGCTACCGCGGGCTCGACCGTACTCCCGCGCCTACTGCCCGGCGCTCACGAAGACTGACCGCGCCGGCACAGCCCAGCCGGAAGTACACAAGATGGCGGGGCCGCCGACCGCGGGCGCTGATCTCACGGCCAGTCGCTGGCCACCAAGCCCACTACAGCCACCCACTGGCAACCAGTCCGGCAACGGCTGCCGTGCCGAAGACCAGCCAGGCGGCGTAATCGCCCACATGCCCGCTGTGCAGTCGGTGTAAAGCAGTCACCGCCAACTTGATCGGACGCATCTGAGGCTTTCCCCGTGCGCGCAACGTGCCGTAATACAGCGCGCCAAGTGCCGTGAGCACGGCCAGAACGGTCGACAGCAGACCGAGCGCCAGCCCTCCGCCCGTCCACTCGACATGCGGGGCCGCGCCTGAGTGGCCGGTTGTATTACCGATCAGCGCCGCCGCCCGGTAGGCCTCGGGATCGACGAATGTCGCGGCAGCGGGACCGATGGCTCTGGTGAATCCGGTTGGCAGACCCAGCAATAGCGCAACAAGCAACAAAGCCAGGACCGCTCCCACCATGGTGATCGGCGTCCGGTTGCGAGGCGCGGCGACATCGGGCACCTCGTATTCCCCGGTGGTCTCCTCGGGATCGAGCTTGTGCTCGGGCACCGCCCCCGCACCGAAACACACCCGCAGCCCCACACGCAACGCCGCACCGCCGGTCAACGCCGACACGACGCTTACCAGCGCCACCAGGAAGATCGACGCGTCGGATTCCTCGAGCAATGCCTTGCCGAGCCCCGCACCGAATGGCGGCAACCCGGCCAATATCAACGCCGAAAGTACAAACAGCACACCAATGGTCCGCTGACCACGCGCCCGCCCATACAAACTGAACTCATCCACACTTCGATACCGCGACAGCAGCACACCGGTCAGCAGGAACAGCGCCCCTTTCACCGCAGCGTGACCACCGAGATATAGCGCCGACGCGGCCACACCAACCGGTGACAGCGCGGCGAGTCCGAGAATGAACAACCCGATATGCGCGATCGTCGAATACGCCAGCAGCCGTTTGATATGCCGTTGCAGCACACACATCACCGCACCGAGCACGGCAGTGAAGATGCCCAACACCAACAGCATTCGACGCACCCCTGGGGCTGGAAGCACACCATCGAACACGGTCCAATACACCCGTGCCAGCCCATAAACACCCAGCGGTGCCATCACACCGGAGAACAGCACGCAGACCGGCGACGGTGCGACGGCATGCGCATCGGCCAGCCAGAAATGGAACGGCACGGCCGCCGCCTTGACCAGCCACCCGGTAGCGATCAGCACGAAAGCGGCCAGGACAAGGGCGTCACCCGCTCGCGCCTCGACCGCAATTCCCAACTGCGCCAGACCGAGTTGCCCGGTCCGCGCGTACAGGAGTCCGATTCCGAACAGGCAGAGATAAGCGCCGAGCGAGTTGATCACCCCGAAATTCAGTCCAGCCTGGACGGATTCGGGTTCCTCTATCTTCAGCCCGGTCAACGCATAGGCTGCCACCCCCATCAACTCGAAGAAGACGAACATGTCGAAAAGGTCACCGGTGAGCGCGAATCCGGTCATACCGGTGGCGAAGAGTAGAACCAGCGCCGGATAGTGCGCATGCAGATTGTCGAAGTACCGCCAGCCGAACAGAAGTGCGGTCGTGGTGAGCAAAGCGATCAGCAAAGCCATTGCGGCACCGATTCGATCGGCGACCAACACAATCCCCACGGTCAGGCCCGGTCGCGGCTCCCAACCACCGGACCAGGACACCACCGTGCCCGCGCCGGTCTCATACAGCAGCCATCCGGCCAGGATCGTCCCGGCAAGCGCGGTTCCGGTACCGATCGCATCGATCAGCAACCTGGGCAATATGCGCCCGAAGGCGAGCAGCACACAGGAACCGGCGACCGGCAACGCGATCAGGAGTGCCGGGAGTGCCTGATCGAAGGGAACCATCAGCCACGCAGCGCGTGTAGTGCGTCGGGTTCGACCGTGCCGTGCCGCTTGGCGATCTGCACGACCAGCGCAAGCAGCAATGCGGTCACCGTCGCCGAGACGACGATGTCGGTCAGTGCCATGGCCTGCACCACCGGATCGACCACCGGCGAGCCGGGCGGGTTCGCGGAGCCGAAAATCGGCGCGGACGCGCCCTTTTGGTAGCCGATGGCCAATAGCAGCACATAGGTGCCCGATTGCCCGATGGATACACACACGACGGTGTGCACCAGATGCGTACTGCACACCACGCCGTAGATGCCGATCAGCATGAGCCAAACGGCGATCACATAGGGAAATATGGTCATCGCGACGCCCGCCTCTCCGTAGTCGGATACTCGTCGAGGAACTGCGCGAGCAGTACGACGACACCACTGCCGACCGCGAGACCGACCGCCACGCTGAACAGCGGCAGCGTACCGGCCGACAGCAGGCGGCCGAACTGTCCGAGCGGCAGGATATTCGCCAGATATCCTGCGCCACTGAGGATTCCGGTCAGACCGAGCGCCACCACCGTGCCCATGCCCACGGCCTCGCCGAACTCGTACCAGGCCAGCGGCCGCACCCGCCGCAGCGCGCGATAATTGCCCGCCACATACAGCAGATGCAGGCCGGTTGCCAGCACGACACCACCCTGGAAGCCGCCGCCCGGCGTCAGATGTCCGTGCACGACCACATCCGCGCCGATCATCAGTGTCACCGGCAACAGGGCATAGCCCAGAAATCGGGTCGCCTGCACGATGCGACCGACATCCTCCGACTGCCGTTGCGGCCGATGCCCTTCCGGACGCAATAGCGTCGCCGCACCGAGCACCGCGGCCACGAGAATGGCCTCCTCACCGAACGTATCGAGCCCACGCTGATCGAAATTGACCGAGGAAACCGCATTCGGGCTGTGCTGCTCCAGCGACGCTTGGACCGCGGCGTCCCGATACGGATGGTCGGTACCGCCGAACCCGGGCATCCGGAACAGCGCGAGTCCGAGCAATACGACAAGTCCGACCCCGCCGACGAGGAAGATGACCAGTCGAGCACTGCGCTTCACGACTTTCGCCTCCGCTCCACGGCACGCACAGCGAGCAACACCATCAGCGGCACCACCGCGGTACCCACCGCGACCTGCGACAACGCGACATCCGGTGCACCGAGCACAAGGAATGCGGGTGCCAGCAGCGCACCGAATACCGCGAGCGATACCGCCTGCCGCTGCGGCTGAGTGGTGAATACGACGACCGTGCCCGCCACCGCGACCAGTCCGAGCGTGATCACGATCAGGGCGCTCATTGCGGAGCCTCGATCCTGCCGTCGGTGCGGGCATTGAGCCTGCCGATGGCGGCACTCAGTACCGGCGCGGTGAGCGCCAGCAGCAGGAGGGTCACCGCGACGATGGCCGTGGTCAGTCCCGGCCCCTCCGCGATCAGCACCGCCAGCACGATGAACGGTCCGGTGACCGAGCTGATAATCGACGAATAGTGCAGTCGCGCATAGACCGAACGCGGCCGGAGCGCGGCCACCGAAGCCGCCACCGCGGCGAGGGTGCCGATCGCGAGCAGCGTGTCGACGATGAAGCTAATCATCGCGCACCCCCAGCAGGCGCGTGAAAACCAGGGTGCCCGCGAAGGACAGCAGGACGAGCACCAGCGGCACGATCAGATAATCCGGCCTGCCGAGCCCCAGACTCAGCAAAATCAAGACGACGATCAACAGCGAGCTGACCAGTTGCAGCCCCACGAGTCGATGCGCCGCAGTGCCGCGACTGGACAGCAGCAGCGCCGGTCCGATCCCACCGACCAGCAGCACACCCGATGCGAGCAGCCAAGGTGCGGTGGACATTTCGATCAGCCCCCGAACATCCGTCGCAGCCGGGTGGCGGGCATCGCGAGTACATGCAGTAGCAGGTCCTCGTCGGCATCGATGACCAGCGAACCGGGCGTCGCCGAGAGCACGCCGGTGATCAGTGCCGCCCGCCCCGCTCGCCGCTGCGCATCGGCCTCCGCGTCGAGTTCGTCCTCCTCGAACCGCCCGACCGGCCTGCCGCGCGCGGCGATCGACAGGGCAGCCCAGCTGTCGCGCACGACAGCGCCGGGCAGCGCGCCCAACAACTGCGGAGCCCTGTCCGGCAGTCGCCAATTACCTTGCACCGCAATACGTCCGACCCGCGCCGCGCACGCGGCGGGTACAGCGAGCAGCGCCGCCGCGCTCAACTCCTGAAGACTGAACGTGGTCAGCGTAGCCAGCCACAGCAACACCAGTGCCGCCCACCAGCCGACAACTTCCCCCGCGGCGATGATGCGGGCCCGCCCGCTCATCCGTCGTCTTCTCGACGCCAGTCCCGCACCGCATCACGCGCCCGGTCGAATACCGCCAGCGGCGGACCGGCCAGCAGATTCGCGAGCGCGGATGCCCCGGTCTTCGGATGCGGCCGGGTCGGCGCGATCGCTTCGGCGGCGCGCACCGAACCCGCCATCCGCTCCAACTGATGCACCGAAAACTGTTGGCGCAACAGGGCGAATTCCTCGTTCTCCTCGCGGTTGGCATGGGCGATCACCGCATCGGCGAATTCGACCAGCTCGGCATCGAAATCCGGATGGTCGACACCGAGGTCGTAGAGGTTGGCGAGCGCACACTTGGCGTGGTTCTCCTCGTCCCTGCGCTGTCCGACCATCTTGTCCGCCCCGAAACGGGCACGGGCGGCGACGGGATGCACGGCCTCCTCTTCGGCGCTCTCGTGCACCGCGAGCAACCGGACCAGTTCTTTGAACAGCTCCGACTTATCGCCCTGCCCGGATTTCAGTTGGGCGAAAAGCTCTTTGATCTGCTTGTGCTGTGCCGTCAGCAGATCGACGACGTCCTCGGTCGATGGCAAGGTCATGACGACGAACTCCGATGCGGCACGAATTCCTGCGCTTTGATCTTGGCGCCCTGCCACATCAGATGCCAGCCGTCCGGATCGCCGCGCATAACCGCCTCCGCGGTGTCCTTCATCTGCTCATAGGTCGCATGCGGCGGAATCGGCGGCACCTCGGGATCGCAGCGCACATCGAGCAGCACCGGACGATCCGCGCTCAGCGCCTGGCTCCATGCGTCGGCGAGCTGGTCCGGATCGTCGATCGCGACCGACGGCAGACCCATACAGCGCGCGAGATCCGCATAGGAGGTCTCCGGAAGTATCTGCGACTCTTCGAATTTCGGTGCTCCGCCCATGGCGCGCAACTCCCAGGTGACCTGATTCAGATCGTTGTTGTGGAAGACACACACGACCAGCCGCGGATCACTCCACTGCCGGTAATAGCGCGCGATGGTGAGCAGTTCGGCCATTCCGTTCATCTGCATGGCGCCGTCGCCGACCAATGCGATGGCCGGTCGTTCCGGATGTGCGAACTTGGCCCCGATGGCATAGGGCACGCCGGGTCCCATGGTCGCCAGGGTGCCCGAGAGCGAGCCGCGCGTACCGATGCGGAATCGCAGGCAGCGGGCGTACCAGTTGGTGGACGAGCCGGAATCCGCGGTGACGATCGCATTATCCGGGAGCTGTTTCGACAGTTCCCAAACCACGCGCATCGGGTTGACCGGCTTGGCCTGCAACATCGCCTGCCGCTCGACCGTCTCCCACCAGCGGACCACATCCTGCTCGATCTTCTCCCGCCAGGATCGATCCTCCTTGCGGCGCAGTAACGGAATGAGTTCGGCCAGTGTGGCTTTCGCGTCACCGACCAGATTCACCTCGGTCGGATAGCGCATGCCGATCATGGTGCCGTCGATATCGATCTGCACGGCGCGCGCCTGACCGAACTCCGGCATGAACTGGGTGTACGGGAAATTCGACCCGACGATGACCAGGGTGTCGCAGTCGCGCATCATCTCATAGCTCGGCCTGGTGCCGAGCAACCCGATCGACCCGGTGACGAACGGCAGGTCATCGGGCAGCACATCCTTGCCGAGCAGCGCCTTCGCCACGCCCGCCCCGGTAAGTTCGGCGAGTTCGACCACCTCACGTGCGGCAGAGCGTGCGCCCTGACCGACGAGCACCGCGACCTTCGATCCCGCGTCGATGATCTCGGCGGCGCGCTCGATCTCGGTATACGGCGCGATCACCGTCGTGGTCACCGCATGCGGTGGGCTGGACGGCACCTGCTTGAACTCGTGTTCGGGCGGTTCGTAGGGCTCTTCCTGCAGATCGGCGGGGATGATCACCGCGGTGGGCGCATGCCGGGTCATCGCCGTTCGGAACGCCCGGTCCAGCGCGTTCGGCAATTGGCTCGAGACGTTGACCTCGACCAGATAATCACTGGCAACATCCTTGAACAGGCTCTGCAGGTCGACTTCCTGCTGATAGCTGCCGCCCATGGCGCTGCGCGCGGTCTGACCGACGATCGCCACGACCGGGACATGGTCGAGTTTGGCGTCGTAGAGTCCGTTGAGCAGATGGATCGCACCGGGTCCCGAGGTGGCGGTACAGACGCCGACCTTTCCACTGAACTTGGCGAATCCGGTGGCTTGGAAGGCCGCCATTTCCTCGTGCCTGGCCTGCACGAACTGTGGTTTGTTATTCGCGCGACCGAAAGCGGCGACCAGACCGTTGATGCCGTCGCCGGGGTATCCGAAGACTTGGTTAACGCCCCACTCGCGTAGTCGTTGCAGGACGTAGTCACCAACCTGTTGCTTCATGAGGATCTCCTGTTGGTAATCCGGGTTGGTCAGACCGGTGATACCCAGCGAATGGGCAGGCAATCAGCGGGTGTGCCGCGCACCGGAGTGGGTAGCCGCACTGTGCCGAGACAGAAGGGGTTGCCGAATGATTGACTTCCCGCTGACGCGACTCGCGGCCGAACTCACCGGAAAGGTAGCCGGTGAAGTGCGTTTCGATCCCGGATCCCGGGCCACATACTCCACCGATGCCTCGAACTACCGCGCGGTGCCGCTCGGTGTGGTGCTGCCGCGCACACCTGAGGACGCGGCCGCCGCCATCGCGGTGTGCCGCGAGCACGATATGCCGGTGCTCTCGCGCGGTGGCGGCACCAGTCTGGCCGGTCAATGCTGCAATGCGGCCGTGGTGCTGGACTGGAGCAAGTACTGTGATCGGCTGATCTCGGTCGATACGGCGGCCCGCACCGCGATCGTGGAACCGGGCATCGCGCTTGACCCGCTGAATGCGCAGTTGGCGCGGTACGACCTGATGGTCGGCCCGAAACCGGCGACACATGTCAGCTGCACGATCGGCGGAATGATCGGCAACAATTCCTGCGGATCTACGGCACAGGCTTACGGGAAAATGGTCGATTCGGTACGGCGGCTGGAAATCCTGACCTACGACGGGTTGCGGGGTTGGGTCGGCGCGGATTCCCAGGACGGGTTTGCGGAACTGCGGGACGGCCTGCGGCAGATCCGTGATGAGTACGCGACGGACATCCGTCAGCACTATCCCGATATTCCGCGCCGGGTGTCGGGCTACAATCTCGATTCCCTGCTGCCGGAGCACGGCTTCGATCTCGCGAAACTGCTCGTCGGCAGCGAGTCCACGCTGGTGACGGTGTTGCGCGCCGAAATCGAGCTCGTACAACGCCCGAAAGCGGTGGCGCTGACCGTACTCGGCTATCCCGATATCTACGATGCCGCCGATGCGGTGCCGATCGTGTTGCAGCACAACCCGATAGCGCTGGAAGGGGTGGACCACCGGCTGGTCGACCTGGAGCATCTCGAACATCTGGCCGGGGGCGCTATCGCGCAGCTGCCGGACGGAAACGGTTGGCTGATGGCGCAATTCGAGGGTGCCGACCAGGACGAAGCCGACCGCAGGGCCCAGACGATGGTCGAGGAAGTAACCATGAAAACCGGTGCTACCTCGACAATGATCGACGATCCCGCGCGCGAGGCGGAGATCTGGATGGCAAGGGAAGCGGGCCTCGGTGCCACCGCCTATCCACCGGACAGTCCGGAAACCCATGAGGGTTGGGAGGATGCCGCGGTGCCGCCGAACCGGCTCGGCGACTATCTTCGCGACTTCGAAAGTCTGCTGGACGATTTCGACTACCAGTCGTCCTCGCTGTACGGCCACTTCGGCCACGGCTGCGTCCACACCCGCATCCCGTTCGATCTCCGTAGCGCGGAGGGCATTTCGAAGTACCGCGGCTTCGCCGAGCAGAGCGCGCAGTTGGTTGCACGGTACGGCGGATCGCTGTCCGGTGAACACGGTGACGGTCAGTCGCGCGGCGAACTGCTGCCGATCATGTTCGGCGAGCGGATCGTCGAGGCATTCGGAGCGGTCAAACATCTCTTCGATCCGCGCAATCGGATGAATCCCGGCAAGGTCGTGCACCCGCGACCACTGGATCAGGACCTGCGCCAAGGTGCGGACTATCGACCGTGGGAGCCGGTGACCCACTTCGCTTTCCCGGAGGACGACCATCGGTTCAGCGTCGCCGCCGCGCGCTGTGTCGGCGTCGGCAAGTGCCGCGGTCACGAGGGCGGTGTGATGTGCCCGAGCTACCGGGCGACCAGGGAGGAGGAACACTCCACCCGTGGCCGCGCCCGACTTCTGTTCGAAATGCTCCAGGGCGAGGTGATCACCGATGGCTGGCGCTCCACCGAGGTCCGCGATGCCCTCGATCTGTGCCTGGCCTGCAAAGGCTGCCGCAGCGACTGCCCGGTCGATGTCGATATGGCCACCTACAAGGCCGAATTCCTCTCCCACCACTACGAACACCGCGTCCGGCCGATGGCGCACTACTCGATGGGCTGGATCCCGCTGTGGGCCCGACTCGCCACCGCCGTGTCCGCACCGGCCAATGCACTGGCGCAGAGCCGGGGCACGGGCGGGCTGCTCAAACGGCTAGGCGGTATCGACCCGCGCCGCGAATTACCGCGATTCGCCCGCGAGCGCTTCACCGAGATGTTCGCCCGCCGCGCACCGGACGAGCGCGGCCACCGCGGCCGAGTGCTGCTGTGGCCCGACACCTTCACCAATAACTTCGCCCCCGAAATAGCCGAAGCCGCGGTGGCCGTACTGGAGGCCGCCGGATTCGAGATCGAAATACCAGGGCGCACAGTCTGTTGCGGATTGACTTGGATTTCCACCGGCCAACTCCACACCGCGAAACGAGTATTGCGCCGCACTTTGCGTCAGCTCGAACCCCAATTGCGCTCGAGCACCCCCATCGTCGTGCTCGAACCGAGCTGCGCCGCCGTCTTCCGCTCCGATCTCACCGAATTACTCCCCGGCGACGAAGACGCCCACCGCCTGGCAAATCAGGTACGCACCCTCGGCGAAATCCTCACCGAACAAGCCGACGACTGGGAACCCCCGCGCATCGACGCGCACGCCATGGTCCAACCGCACTGCCACCAGCACGCGATCCTGCACTACGAAGCCGACCAAAGACTCTTGACCGCAACCGGACTCGACGTCGAAGTACTGGATACCGGATGCTGCGGCTTGGCAGGCAACTTCGGCTTCGAACGCGGCCACTACGACGTCTCGGTGGCATGCGCCGAAGACAAACTCATGCCGACCATCCGCAACCGCGAGCCCGAAACCCTGATCCTGGCAGACGGTTTCAGCTGCCGAACCCAAATCGAACACCTGAATCCGCAAGCCCGACCTCGGCACGCGGCACAAATCCTCGCCGAGGCGATCCGCGGCAACTGAATCAGTCGGTGTCGAACAGCCGATCCGCGGGCGCGAGTTGGCTGATGGTGTTCGAGATCTGGGCGACCAGAGCCCATGGGCGTTGGGAATCGGTGGTGGCCTTGCCGCTGGTGAGGATCGCGCCGGAGAGCCCGCGGCTCGGATCGGCCCAGCCGTATTGGGTTGTCAGGCCGCTGCGGCCGAAGTGCGACTGGGTGTTCCGCCCGAACTTCGAACGACGAGCGCCGAGTTCGAAGCCCGCGCTGCTGACTCGTCCGGCCAGGCCGGGTATGCGGCGCGCCGGGCGGATCGCTTCGCGGAGCGTGCCGGGCTCGATGATCCGGACACCATCGAGTTCGCCACCGCGAGTGAGGATTTCGTAGAAACGGGACAGCTCGTAGGCCGTCGTGACGATATTGCCCGACGGCAATTCGGCGGTCAGGAAATCCCGATTCGCGGATCTGGCGGTCGCACCGTCCATCCGGCCGCCGAGGGCCTTGCGCGCCAAAAGTATCGACACACGCGACGGTGGCGGGCCGGTCTTCACGCTGGGCACGACCTTGTCGACATCCTCGGCCCGGACCCCGAAGTTGTTCCAGCGGAAGCCCAATGGTTCGAGCACCTGTTCGGCGAGATGTTCGCGCATTCGCTTCCCGGTGGCCCGCTGCACCAGCAGCCGTTGAATCAAACCGCTGGTCAATGCGTGATAGACCCGGAACCGACCCGGCCGCCAACTCGGCACCAGATCGGCCAACCCCTGTACGGCCAACTCCTCGTCGAGCACCAGCTCGACGCCCTTGTACGGCGGCGTAATGAACGGCACGCCCGCCGAATGCGACAGCACATCGCCGATGGTGATCGCATCCTTGCCGTGCGCCGAAAACTCCGGGATGTACTTGCACACTGGATCATTCAGCGCGAACGCACCCTGTTCGATCAGCATGAACATCAGCGTCGCGGACACGCCCTTGGCCGTGGAGAACCCGCAGAACAGCGTCTCCGGCGTCGCGAGCACCTTCTCCGCATCCGGACCGTCTTTCGGCCCATTCCCCCAGCCGTGCCCGATCGCCCGGTTCAGCACGATCTTCCCGTTGCGCCGCAGACAGGTCTGAATCGCGGGCGTCGTCCCCATCCGGTACCACGCCTGCACCGACGCCCACAGCGCCGCTACGTCCGCATTCGTCAACCCGGCAGCGGCCGGATCGTCCTCGTGCCCGACCGTCGTCACCGCGTCCAGATCATCGGCGACGGTCACCAACGTGCCAGGAACCACCTTCATCCGGCCAGCATATCGACGCTGATCTTTCCTCCGACCGAAGCCACGCTTCGGCCCTGGTTTCGCGCAGCGAGCCGGGGTACTCGCCAGGCAGGAGGTGTGACATGCCAAAGGAATGGAGCAATAAGCAGGAACGGCAATACGAGCACATCAAGGACTCGGCAGAGGACCGGGGCGAGAGCCAGAAGCGGGCGAAGGAAATCGCCGCGCGGACGGTCAATAAGAATCGCGCCCAATCCGGGCAGTCGAAGACCGCAAGCCGCTCCTCGATAAAGGACAAGTCGCCACAGCAGCGCGGTGGGCAGCGCTCGGGCCGCAGTGGCCCGAAAGGCCCGACCCGCGACCAGCTGTACAACGAGGCCAAAAACCGCAATATCAAGGGCCGCTCGAAGATGAACAAGCGGCAGCTCGCGCGGGCCTTGGGCAAGGACTGAGGCGGATATGGCCGTGCCGGGCGCCGCGGAGTTCGTGCCGCCGCACGCGAGCCTCGCCGAGTTGCGGCGGGCCTCGTGCGGCTGTCACGGATGCGATCTCTACCAGCACGCCACCCAAACGGTTTTCGGCGAGGGCCCGGAAAACGCCGACGTCGTGATGATCGGTGAGCAGCCCGGCGACCAGGAGGACGTGCGGGGACACCCGTTCGTCGGCCCCGCCGGGCGGCTGCTCGACCGTGCCATCGCCGAGGTCGGGATCGACCGCGACCGGATCTATGTGACCAACGCGGTGAAGCACTTCAAATTCGAGGAGCGCGGTAAGCGGCGCATCCACAAACAACCCGGACGCACCGAAATCGTCGCCTGTTCGGCCTGGCTCGACGCCGAGTTGCGGGTCATCGAGCCACAACTGGTGGTCTGTCTCGGCGCGATCGCGGCGAAGGCCGTGCTCGGTCCCTCGTTCAAGGTCTCCGAGCGGCGCGGCGAGCTCGTGACGATGCCGGATTACGCGGTGATCGCGACCGTGCACCCGTCGTCG
Source organism: Nocardia vinacea (assembly GCF_035920345.1). Lineage (NCBI taxonomy): Bacteria > Bacillati > Actinomycetota > Actinomycetes > Mycobacteriales > Nocardiaceae > Nocardia > Nocardia vinacea. The sequence goes on along the minus strand of NZ_CP109149.1, from coordinate 8,665,694 downwards.
GTGCTGCGCGCGCCCGATCGCGACGAGGCTTACGCCGGATTCGTCGCAGACTTGAAAAGGTTGCGAACGGTGTGCGGTGGTATACGACCGACGTGACGGCCGAAAACATCACCCGGCCGCATGTACTGCGCGAATACGCATTCCTCGCGGACGGCGAGCGCGGTGTGCTGGTCGGTCCACACGGTGACTTTGCCTGGATGTGCGCACCACGCTGGCACAGCGACGCGGTTTTCGCCGGACTGGTCGGCGGGGACGGCGCGTATTCGGTGACGCCGTCCGGGCGCTACGTGTGGGGCGGTTTCTACCAGACGGGCACGTTGATCTGGAATTCGCACTGGCTGGTCGGCTCGTCGGTGGTCGAATGCCGGGAGGCGCTGGCCTTTCCCGGTGATCCGCATCGGGTTGTGGTGCTGCGGCGGATCGTCGCGGTGCACGGTGATGCCGAGGTCGATGTGGTGCTGCGCCCCGCCGGGCAGTTCGGCAATGCGAAGACACGCGACCTGCACCGCACCGATGACGGGTTATGGCTCGCGCGAGTCGGGGACCTCGCACTGCGTTGGACGGGCGGCGCATCCGCGTCGGTCCGCGATGGTCGCGGCTGGACCGATCGGATAACGCTGCGACAAGGCGAGACTCACGATCTCGTCCTCGAATTTTCCGATATCGCACTGCCCGACGAACCACCCGATCCGCATACGGCATGGGCGCAGACCGAATCTGCTTGGCAGCGTGGGGTTCCGGAGCTGGGCCCGTGCGCCGCATCCCGCGATACCGCTCAGGCCTACGCGGTCATGCGCGGTATGACCAGTTCCACCAACGGTATGGTCGCCGCGGCCACCACGGGTCTGCCCGAACGCGCGGACCGCGGCGAGAACTACGATTACCGCTACGTATGGCTGCGCGACCAATGCTTCGCCGGTCAAGCCGTGGCAGCAGACGGTCCACACCCGTTGCTGGACAATGCGTTACGTTTCGTGGGCGAGCGGCTGCTCGCCGAAGGGCCCGACGTATTGCCCGCGTATACGATCACCGGCCAACCCATCCCGGAGCCCAGCAATCTGGACCTACCCGGCTATCCGGGCGGTCGCACCGTGGTCGGCAACCGGGTGCGCGACCAGTCCCAGCTCGACGTATTCGGCGAGGCATTGCTGTTGTTCGCGGCGGGCGCGCGGCACGAGCGGCTCACCGAGGACAGCCGCAAGGCGGTTTCGGTGACGGTCGGCGCGATCGCCGAACGCTGGCGCCGACCGGATGCGGGCATCTGGGAGATCGAGGACCGATACTGGACACATTCCCGGCTGGCCTGCGTCAGTGGTCTGCGCGCGGTTGCCGCCGTTGCCGAGACCGGGGCCGACCCGGTGTTCTGTACGGCGCTGGCCGACACCATCATGGCCGAAACCGCCCGCACCAGTGTGCATCCCAGCGGCGCGTGGCAGCAGGCGCCGGATGCTGCGGGTGTCGACGCGGCCCTGCTGCTGCCAGCCATCCGTGGCGGTGTACCCGCCGACGATCCGCGCAGCCTCGCCACCTTTCGGGCGGTCCAGCGCGAATTGTGCACGGATTACTACGTTTATCGCTACCGCCACGACGAGCAGCCGCTGGAGACGAACGAGGGCGCATTCCTGTTCTGCGGATTTGTCATGGCGATCGCGGCCGCCCAACTCGGACAACAGGTTTCGGCGGCACGCTATTTCGAGCGCAATCGCGCGGCATGCGGTACGCCCGGATTGTTCGCCGAGGAATTCGATGTCCGGCAGCGTCAGCTGCGCGGCAATATGCCGCAGGCCTTTGTGCACGCGATGCTGTTCGAATCCTCGGTCCAGCTCACCCGATTCGGCGATGAGTAAGGAGTTGTGATGAGTTACGAACCCCGAGTAGTGGTGATCACCGGGGCGAGTGCGGGCATCGGTCGCGCGGCCGCACGCGAATTCGCTTCGAGCGGCTGCAAAGTCGCGCTGCTCGCCCGCGGCGATGCCGGACTCGCGGCCGCGGCCGACGATGTGCGCGCGGCGGGTGGTGAACCGCTGACGATTCCGGTCGATGTCGCGGATTACGCGGCGGTCGAGGCGGCGGCGACACGGGCCGAGGAGGTGCTCGGACCCATCGATGTCTGGGTGAACTCGGCCTTCACCTCGGTATTCGCGCCGTTCGAGCAGATTGCCGCCGCAGAGTTCCGGCGGGTCACGGAAGTCACCTATCTCGGCACCGTGCACGGCACCATGGCCGCGCTGTCCCGGATGCGGGCACGTGACCGCGGCGCTGTCGTACAAGTCGGCTCGGCGCTCGGCGCCCGCTCGATTCCGCTGCAGTCGGCGTATTGCGCCGCCAAGCACGCGATCAACGGATTCACCGAGTCGGTGCGGGTCGAACTGATGCACGAAGGCAGCAATGTGCACATCACGCTGGTGCAGGCACCGGCGGTCAATACGCCCCAATTCTCCTGGGTGCTGTCACGATTGCCGAAGCGGCCACAGCCGGTGCCGCCGATCTACCAACCCGAGATCATCGCGCGCTCGATCGCCTTCGCCGCGAAACATCCTGAGCGCAAAGAATATTGGGTCGGCGCGAGCACTACGGGGACGCTGCTCGCACAACGGCTCGCGCCCAGCCTGCTCGACCGATATCTCGCCCGAACCGGTTACGACTCGCAGCAGACCGATACCGACGCCGACGCGCGGGCCGACAATCTCTGGGAGCCGGTCGATCGGGCCGGTGGATACGACTTCGGCGCGCACGGCGAGTTCGATGATCGTGCGCATCGGCGCAGTACACAGGCGTGGTTGAGCCGTGGGCTCGAGACATTGGCCAGCGGGTTGCGTAGGCACTAGGCGCTCCGCATGTGCCGCGATCGATCGATTTCGACCAGCCAGTCGCATCCTGCTCGTCGGCATGCGGCACTACCTGCACGACGAGGAGGCGTGGCGGACAGGTTTCTGAACGCCATGGTCGGCGGTATCGCCCGCAAACCTGGACGCTGCTGCGGCGATTAGTCGACCGAACCGCGGGTATGGCGCACATATGGTCCCGACGATCGACCAACTACTCCACGCGCTCACCCGGGCGGTGAATACGCTGGCGGATGCCGGTATCCGCTTCGCGGTCGCGGGTGGTTGCGCGGTGTACGCGCGCGGCGGGCCGGCCTCGGAGCACGACGTCGACATCTTCATCAAACCCGCCGACCTGTCGCAGGCCCGCAGTGCGCTGGCCCGCGGCGGATTGCGGGTCGCCGATCCGCCCGAGGACTGGCTGACCAAGGTCTATGACGGCGGCGTCCTCATCGACCTGATCTACCGGCCGAACAACCGTGCCGTCAACGACGAATTGCTCGACCGCGCCGACATGATGCGTGTCGGCCCGACGATGGCGCCGGTGATCAGCGCGAGCGACCTGATGATCGACAAATTACTGGTCTTCGACGCGCACCGACTGGACCTGAGCCCACTGCTGACGATCGCACGCGATCTGCGCGAACAAGTGGATTGGGAGCGGGTGCGCAAGGAAACCGACATTTCGCCATATGCCCGAGCCTTCCTCGGACTGCTGGACGATCTCGGAGTAATCGAGCCGAAGCGGGTGGTGTGAATGGATCGACCGCAATACCTGGTCGCGCATCTGCGCCGGGCGCTGGCCGAGGATCCGCGCACCGCCGAACTCGGGGTGCAGGTGACGATCCGCGGCGATGTCGTCGTCCTCGGCGGCGAGGTGAGCAGTGTCGAACGCAAGCTGCAGATGGAAAAGGTAGTGCGCGAACAGCTTCCGCGCGCCCACATCCACAACGACGTGCACGTCACGCCGCCCTGCGCACCGGGACCCGCCGAGGCGCTGGCGGACTGAGACCGGAAGGAGTGTGGCATGCGGATCGCGGCAATCGGTGACATCCATCTCGGCGCCGAGTCGGGCGGCGAACTCCGCCCGGCACTCACGGAACTGCACGACCGCGCCGATGTGCTGCTGCTGGCCGGTGATCTCACCCGGCACGGCACGGTCGAGGAAGGCCGCGTCGTCGCCGCGGAATTCGCCGATCTCGGCGTTCCGGTCGTCGCGGTGCTCGGCAATCACGACCACCACAGCGACGCGCAGCACGAGATCACGGCCGAGCTCACCGATCACGGCATCACCGTGTTGGAGGGCACCGCAACGGAATTCGCGGTCGACGGACATACTCTCGGCATCGCGGGGACGAAGGGCTTCGGCGGCGGTTTCGCGGGTAAGTGCGCGAGCGTCTTCGGCGAACGCGTGATGCGCGAATTCGCCTCGCACACCGTCGACCTCGCGGAGATGCTGCGCGACGCGCTGGCGGGCCTGCACACCGATATCACGATCGCGCTGACCCACTACTCCCCGATCAGCGACACCCTGCACGGCGAGCCACGCGAGATCTACCCGTTCCTCGGTTCCTATCTACTCGGTGAAACCATCGATGACCAGCGCGCCGACCTCGCGATCCACGGGCACGCGCACGCGGGCACCGAACGCGGCACCACCCCGGGCGGCATCCGGGTACGCAATGTGGCTCAACCGGTGGTGCGCACCGCTTACGTCGTTTACGAGCTGACACCGGAAACAAAAGAATAATAAGGAGTACCGATGCCCTCGATCGGATCCATCGCCACGCTGGCCGCGGCGACCGTGGCGGCGGCCCTGCTCGCCGGCTGCGGCGGCAACGGCCCCCTCGACCCGGCGGTGCCCGCCACTCCGACCTCCCACCCCAATATCACCATTACCTTCTCCTCTCCCGGCAGCTCCGCACTGGTGCCCAATCCGGACGAGATCACCCCGACCGCGGCAAAACAGCTGTGCGACATGCTCGAACCAGAGGTCGACCGGTGGCGCACCGAGGGTGCCCAGCTCGGCAAGCTCGGCTTCAACGGCACGGTGCACGATTGGGCGGCCCGCAACGGCGGCCTCAACGACACCGTCCTGACCGACCGCGCCATCGTCGATCGCATCACCACCACCCAGTGTCCGGACGTCCGGCAACAGGTGCTCGACGCACTGGATATCAGCACTCTCGCCGACGGTCTGGCGGGCTTCGGCCACTGAGTGCTTACGCGGATCGCGTGGCGAGGATTCCAGCCAGGATGACCCGCAGACCGCGTTCGAATTCCACGTCGGTATCGGCGTCGAACAGCTCGGCCACCATCCGGGCGGTCCGCGGATAACGCTCGGCATCGACCGTCTGCGCCATCCGCGCGGGATCGTAGGGATTGCCGTCGGCGTACTCCGCGCCGGATTGTGCCTGTTCCTCTATAACGAACCCGATCGTGTAGTGCAGCAGGATCGGAAACACCCGCTCGGCATGGTCCACCGAGAAACCCGCGTCCTCGAGCGTGCGCAGGGTCAGTTCCGTGGTGCGCCACATGGCTTCATCGCTGACATAGGTTCCGGCCAGCACCTTCGCCCCATCCCGATAGCGCAGCATCGACCGGCGCAACCGCCCGGCGACCGCCACCACCCAGTCCTGCCAGTCCTCCCCCTGCCGCGGCGCCTCGATCCCGTCGACAGCGGAGACGAATACCCGCCGTGCCATCGCGTCGAGTAGTTCGCGCTTGTTCTTGACATGCCAATAAAGGGCGGGTGCCTGCACGTCCAGGGCCCCGGCCACCTTCCGCATGGTCAGTCCGTCGAGACCGACCTCGTCGAGCAAGCCCAACGCTGCCTCGGCGATCACCTTCGCATCGATCTTCACTGTCACCTCCTACTGTCCGACCCCTTGACACCTTAACAATGTTCTGGTCTCCTTAACAACGTTAAATCACTTAACAACGTTAAGGAGACCGACATGGAAACGACCGATGTGGTGATCGCCGGCGCTGGACCGACCGGGCTGATGCTGGCCTACGAACTGCGTCTGGCAGGCGTGGATGTCGCGCTCGTCGATGGACTTCCGGCGCGCACCGGCGAATCGCGGGCGGGTGGGATCCACGCCCGCACCATGGAAATCCTCGATCAGCGCGGCCTGCTCGACGACCTGCTCCCGCTCGGCCGTGTCATGCAAGCCGGGCATTTCGGCGGCCTGCCCCTGGACTTCAGCGACTTCAATACCCGCTACCCTTTCACCCTCGCCGTCCTGCAGTCGGTGATCGAACGCGAACTCGACCGGCACGCAACCGAACTCGGCACGGTCGCGCAGTGGGGTTCGCCGGTTGTCGGCTTCCGGCAGGACGCGGCGGGTGTCGAGGTGGAAATCGGCGGCCCGAATCCACGCCGGATTCGCGCTGCATACCTGGTCGGCTGCGATGGCGGCCGTAGTGCGGTGCGCAAACTGGCGGGCATCGACTATGTCGGCACCGACGCGACCGTGACAGGCATGCTCGCCGATGTCGAACTGGCCGATCCACCCGCACAGACCGTCTTCGCGCACCGCGCCGGTGCGGGCGACTTCTCCGCGGTCCAATTCGAGCCCGGCTGGTACCGACTGCTTGTGCAGCGCCACGACCTCGTCCTGGAGCGCGGCGCCGAACTGAGCTTCGAGGATTTCCGCGCCAACTTCACCGAACTCGCCGGCACCGACTTCGGCATGCACAGCCCGCGCTGGATCTCGCACTACAGCGATGCCGCCCGACAGGCCGACCGCTACCGCGTGGGCCGCGTCTTCCTGGCCGGGGATGCCGCGCACATCCACTACCCGGCGGGCGGTCAGGGCCAGAACCTGGGGCTGCAGGATGCGGTGAATCTCGGCTGGAAGCTCGCCGCCACCTTGCGCGGCAACGCATCCGACGAACTCCTCGACACCTATGAGTCCGAACGCCACCCCATCGCTGCCCGCGTCCTGCACAACACCCGCGCCCAGACCGCGCTCGGACGCCCCGGCCCACACACCGACGCACTGCGCGACATCATGAGCGATCTGATCGATATGGACCAGGTGCGCCACCGCCTCGGCCTGATGATCACCGCACTCGATATCCGCTACGACATCAAGGGTGAGCACCCGCTCATCGGCCGTCGCGTCCCGGATGCCGACCTCGGCACTGCGGACGGCGATACTCGGGTCCACGAGCTGCTGCGCACGAGTCGCCCAGTCCTGCTGGTGCTCAATGGAAGCGAAGTTCCGGCCGTCCCGGAATGGCAGGACCGCGTCGAGATCATCAGCGCGGTCGGCCGCGCCGAGCATTGGACCATCCCCGGTTTCGGTGCGATCCAAGCTCCCGCCGCTGTCCTGCTGCGCCCCGACGGCTATGTCGCATGGGCTACTGGCGAACCCTCCGCCGCCGGCTTGACCGAAGCACTCACCACCTGGGTCGGAGACCCCGAATCCACAGGTGGGCCAACTGTTCGATGATCACCCGCCCCTGCTTGCCAACTCGATCCACCACGATGTCACGCCAGCCACTGCCCGAAGGCACCGAGCCAACCGCCCGGCGTGTCCGCCCCCGGCGACCGGCCCGGCGCCCGTAAATTGCAGCCCGAGCGGCAGCGCGCCAGCTATCAACAGCTGCCGCCCGGATGCGGTATCGGGATATCGCGGCGATCGCACGATCCGCTGCCACGAGCCGACTCCAACTCAGCGTATCGGCCGCCGCTTTGGAATCTCTTTACAAAAACATGACCGAAATTAGGCACGATGATTGAATAAGCCAAGGATTAGCAGAAAGCAGTACCCTGACCGTTTTGTCCGATTTCCCCGACACGGACCAAGATCGCTGGTTGATCTTGTCGTCCCCCGTGTGACACTGTCGCCCAACGGACATCGTCCGAAATTTCGCCGGAGAAAGATCAAAAACGTTGCCTTCCAAAAGGGTTGTTAATGTGTATGCTATCGATCAATTAAGACCCCACTACGAGGTGGGATGACCGGCGAAGGCGGTGTCGCAATGGATGTCAATGCACTCCGAATGCGCCGTGCAACTGTCTTCGCAATCGGCATCGGCGTGCTGACCCTGGCAGCGACCGGGCCGCTCGATCGACTGTTGCTCGGACTGTTCATCTGCATCGGACTCGGACTCGGTTGGGTGAATGCACAACTCACCCGATTGACGGTCAACCGAGTCGCCGACGCCGAGAAACCGCGGAAGCAGGGGTTGTACCTCTCCTCGGCGACTCGACTGATCGCGATAACCGGTGGTTCGCTCGCAGTGGGTTTCCTGGCAAGGCCGCACGGCATCGGAATCTTCTTCGGCCTGGCCGCCTTTCAAGTGATTCTGGTGTTGGTCACCGTCTTGCCTGAAGTGAAGGAGCTTCGCCAGCAATCATGACGAATCAACTCGCCTCCCTCGCCCAGTCGGCGCTCCCGGTCCTCGCCGAGGAAGCGCCCGCCGAAGAGCCGAAAATCAAGGTCGGCGAACACGCGGTCGCGCATCTGTGGGGTATGGACTTCAATGTCGACACGATCATCTCGACCGCCCTCGCGGCGGCGATCGTGCTCGGTTTGGCGTTCTACCTGCGGGCGAAGCTGACTTCGGGCGTACCCAACGGCGTGCAGTTGTTCTTCGAGACCGTCACGGTCCAGATGCGCAACCAGGTGGAAACCGCCATCGGCATGAAGGTCGCGCCGTTCGCGCTGCCATTGGCCGTCACGCTGTTCATCTACATCCTGTTGTCGAACTGGCTGTCGGTGCTGCCGGTGCAATACGGACACGGCGAATTGATCGCGCCGCCCGCGTCGGATGTCAATTTCGTCTACGCGCTGGCCCTGTTCGTCTTCGTCATGTACCAGGGTGCGGGTATATATCGGCGCGGCCCCGGTGGGCATGCCAAGCAGTTGCTGAAGGGCCACACCGGATGGGGCCCAATGGTTTTCATCAATGTCATCGAGGAAGTCGCCAAACCGCTCTCGCTGTCGCTGCGATTGTTCGGCAACATGTTCGCGGGCGGCGTGATGGTCTCGGTGATCGCACTGTTCCCGTTCTGGATCAGCTGGGGACCGAATGCCATCTGGAAACTCTTCGATCTCTTCGTCGGAGCCATCCAGGCATTCATCTTCTCGCTGTTGACCGTCCTCTACTTCAGCCAGTCGATGTCGCTGGAGCACGAGCACTAGCCCCGGCGACCGCTTTCAGATCGCTCGAAACAACTCCAGATCGGCGCCGCCGATCGAGCTCAGTAAAGAACAGGAAGTGAAAAATGGCAGACGCAACCACGGCAGCCATCGTCCAGGGCGCGCTCATCGGCGGCGGCATCATTATGGGCGGTGGCGCCATCGGCGCGGGTATCGGTGACGGACTCGCCGGCGCCGCGTTGATCAACGGCGTGGCCCGTCAGCCGGAAGCCGAGGGTCGCCTCCGCGGTAACTTCTTCCTGACCGTCGGTCTGGTCGAGGCGGCGTACTTCATCAATCTAGCGTTTATGGCGCTTTTCGTATTCGCTACTCCAGGTAAGTAATTCAGTATGACTCCGCGAACGGATGTTGTTGCCGAGGGGAACTTCCTGATCCCCAACGGCACATTCTTCGCCGAGCTGTTGATCTTCCTGATCGTGCTCGGGGTCATGTGGCTGTTCGTCGTTCCGCCGATACGCAAGGTGTTGGCGGAACGCGAGGCGAGAGTCGCCGAAACCGCGGTCGACAACAAGGAAGCCAAAGCCTTGTTCGCCGACGCCGAAGAGAAATATCAGGCGGCCGTCGCGCAGGCGCGCAGTGAAGCGGTCGAGATCAGGAACCAGGCAAGGCACGAGGGCCGAGTTATCCTCGAGCAGTTGCGAAGTGAGGCGCAGGGCGAGGCCGACAGGATCGTCGCGGAATCCGCGACGGAACTGCGGGCCCAGGCGGACCAGGTGGCCGCGGAATTGCGTGACGCTGTCGAACCGCTCGCCGAGACATTGGCCGATCGAGTGCTCGGCATCAAGGATCGGCACGCCGGCTCCAGCGCCGGCCATCAGTCAGGACGAGCGTAGCCAATGAACCTCAACAGCGGCATCCTTGCCGAAGGGGCCATCCACGCAGCCGAGTCCGAGGACTCGGGCATCTTCCACATCACCTTCGACTGGCCGATCTTCTTCAGCCAGCTCTTCGGTTTCGCCGTCATCATCTTCATCATCGTCAAATATGTGGCACCGCCGGTCGGACGACTGATGGCGAAGGCGCAGAACAATATTCAGAAACAACTCGAGGAGAACCAGCAGGCGGCCGACCGCCTCGTCGAGGCCAAACGCGCCTACGACAACGCGGTCACCGACGCCCAGGCCGAACTCGAGCACATCCGCGAGGACGCGCGCGCCGACGCCGAACGCATCATCGCCAAGATGCGCGAATTCGCCGATGCCGAGGTCGCCCGGGTCCGCAGCCAGGGCCGCGACCAGATCGCCCAGATGCGCACCCAGCTCATCCGCGATCTGAAGGACGAGCTCATCACCACGGTCATGGACAGCACCGAGGAAAAGGTCCGCTTCGAGATCGGCTCCACGCACGTGGCAGCCGACAGTATCGACAAATTCCTCGAGGACCTCGAGTCCATGGCCAACGCGGAGCCACCGGTTCGACGCCGCGCCGAGCCCTGGGCTTTGTAAAACCGGGTGGTCGCCGGACCGCATGCCCTGGCATGCTGGCCGCGTGAGCACCGCGCAGATCACGATTGATTTCGCGCCCGAATTGCGGCTGTTCGTCGCGGCCGCACAGCGGGACGGTCGCTCGTCCGTGCGGATCGACACTGTGTCGACGCTCGGACACATCGTGGAATCGCTCGGCGTGCCGCTCACCGAGGTGGGCGAGCTCCTGGTCGATGGTCGGTCCATGGACCCGTCGTATCTGCCCACCGACGGCGAGTCGGTGTCGGTGCGCGCTGTGATGCGCCCGCAGCGATTCGACGAACCGCTGCGTTTCCTGCTGGATATCCACCTCGGCACCCTGGCGCGGCGGCTGCGGCTGCTCGGCATCGACACCGCCTACGAGAATCCGGATATCGGCGACGCCGCACTCGCCACGCGCTCGGCAACCGAACATCGCATCCTGCTCTCCCGCGATCGCGGACTGTTGCGTCGACGCGAAATCTTCGCTGGCGCATACATTTACAGTCACCGTCCCGTCGAACAACTCGACGACGTGCTATCGCGTTTCGCACCGCCCCTCGCACCATGGACCCGCTGCACGGCCTGCAACGGCCCGCTGCGCGTAACCGATAAGCAGACCCTGCGCGGACAACTCCCGGACGAGACCGAACGCACCTACGACGCGTTCGCACAATGCGCCGACTGCGGCCGAACCTATTGGAAGGGTGCTCATCACGCGCCTCTGGATGCGATCGTGACGCACGCCCTCCACTTCGGCACCTGACCGCGCGGATCAGGCTCCGAACGCACCTTCGAGGCGGCTGCGGGAGCCGGGGTGGACCAAGCGCGCCACACTCACCAGAGCGCTGGCGGACCAGGTGCGGCGGCGGATCTGGAGGCACGGTTCGGTGCGGCGGATGCGCAGTAGCCTGCAGTCCTCCTGGCTGCCCTGCACTGCCTCGACGACGTGCTCGCCGCGCACCAGCGGGGCCACCTCGCTGAGGTACCGGTTCGGGGTGATCTCGGCGAAATTCTGGTCGAGATAGCCGGGTGCGGCAGCGGGGTTGACGTAGCGGTCCTCCACCTGGATCGGCACTTCGTCGTCGAAATGCACCAGCAGCGAATGGAATACCGAATCGCTCGGCCAATCGTCCAACAGTGGATTGTCGGCATCGAGGGGTTCGCTGCGCAGGAAGATGACCTCGGTGCGGTGCCGGTGACCGCGCTGCTGGATCTCGTCGGCGATATTGCGCACCTCGAACAGCGGCGAGGCCACCTTCGCGGGTGCGACGAAGGTGCCGACCCCCATCATCCGCACGACCACCCCGGCCGCGGCCAACTCACGCAGCGCCCGGTTGACCGTCATGCGGGAGATTCCGAGCGCGTCGACCAGCTGATTCTCCGAGGGCAGCTGATCCCCCGCGACCCAGCGCCCGGCGCCGATCTGCGTGCGGATCAGGGTCTTGATCCGCTCATATGCCGGCGCCGCATCGGGTCCGGACGCCGCGAACAAGACCGCCAGGTCTGCATCGCCCACCGGGCGGGCCATCGCCACCACCTCTCACGTCGCCTGGCCGCAACCATAGCCGTTCCGGTTGACAGCCACTTGTATATACAGGACTATGCATCTGGGCAGGCTGTCCCAGCTGCTCCCCTTCTCCTGATGGAAGGCGGATCCATGCCGCACAACGACGAAATCGACGCCGGACTGCAGATCGAGCGCCGCACCATCGAAGTAATTCCGGATACCGAACGCCATGGCACTCCGCGCAATCAATTCACCCTCTGGTTCGGGGCGAATATGCAGATAACCGCCATCGTCGACGGTGCGCTCGCGGTGGTATTCGGCGCCGACGCGCTATGGGCGATCGTCGGATTGCTTCTCGGCAATATTCTCGGTGGCATTGTGATGGCGCTGCATTCGGCGCAGGGTCCGCGGCTCGGATTGCCGCAAATGATCTCCAGCAGAGCGCAATTCGGCGTCCTCGGTGCGGTAATGCCACTGTTGCTGGTGATCGTGATGTATCTCGGTTTCGCCGCGACCGGTACGGTATTGGCTGGTCAGGCCGTGAACAAAATTCTGCACGTGGACAATTCGACCGTCGGCATACTCGTCTTCGGTGCGCTTACGGCAGTGGTCGCGGTGACCGGCTATCGACTGATCCATGTGATCGGGCGAATCGCTACCGTGGTCGGCATCATCGGCTTCACCTACCTGACGATCCGTCTGTTCGCCGAATACGACGTCAGCGCCTACGTCGGTACCAAATCCTTCGACATCGTGACCTTCGTCCTCGCGATCTCCCTCGGTGCGGGATGGCAGCTGACCTTCGGACCGTACGTCGCGGACTATTCGCGCTATCTGCCCCGCACGACCAGTGCGCGCATCACCTTCTGGTCCACCTTCGCGGGCAGCGTGCTCGGCTCGCAGTGGGCGATGACGCTCGGCGCGCTGGTGGCCGCGGTCGCCGGAAAAGCGTTCCTGGGCAATCAAGTCGGCTTCATCGGCGACCTCGCCGGCCCGTCCGCGATCGCGCTACTGATCTACCTGGTAATCGTGGTCGGCAAGCTGACGGTGAACTGTCTCAACGCCTATGGCGGGTTCATGTCCATCCTGACATCGGTGACCGCATTCAACGGGCGGTCGCACACCACCCAGGCCGCGCGGGCGGCCTATATCATCGGCTTCACTGTGGTGTCGATGCTGATCGCCGTCGGGGCCAGCGCCGACTTCCTCAATAACTTCAAGAATTTCGTGCTCGTCCTGCTCATGGTGTTCACCCCGTGGAGTGCGATCAACCTGATCGACTACTACCTGATCTCGCGCGAGCGCATCGATATCCCGGCGCTCTACGATCCGAACGGCCGCTACGGACGCTGGAACCTCGCCGCCCTGACCTGCTACACCCTCGGCATTGTCGCCCAAATCCCGTTCCTCGCACAGAAGCTCTACACCGGCCCGATCACCGATGTGCTCGGCGGCGCGGATATCTCATGGATCGTCGGCATCGTCTTCACAGCGGCCATCTACTATCCGCTCGCACGGCGCACGAGCAACCCGCCGGAGCGGATGATTTATCCCACGGACACCGTGGATGCTCCGGTGTCCTGAGAACGATCAGTACTCGGTCGATATCGCTTCGATCGTGCTGCCCGATTCGGCATTGCCGAGCTCGGTCGCCACATCGGCCTGCGCGATGATGCCGACCAACTGATCACCATCCAGCACCGGCACGCGGCGCACCTGATGCTGCGACATCACGGACATAACCTTGCGCACGTCATCGGTCACATCGACGGTGACCGGCACCCCCGAACCGAGCTCGCCCGCCTTGACACCCAGCGGATCCTTGCGTTGGGCAATCACCTTCACCACGATGTCACGATCGGTAAGCATCCCCTTCAACCGGTTGTCCTCACCACATATCGGCAGTGCCCCGATATCCAGCTCGGCCATCCGCTGCGCGGCCGCGACCACGGAATCACTGGATCGCACACAGGTCACCCCGGCGGTCATAATGTCTCGTGCGGTTGTCATCTCGCCCTCCTCGTCGTCGACATGTCACAAATCGCCCATGAACCGGACGACTCGCTAAGGCCGTACCCCCGATTCGGTACGAGTAACGAGACCCGCCCGGCGCCTCGCCGGTTGACTCCGCTTGGCGCTAACGACCGCGAGCACTCGCCTCTGGAAGGAGTCGATCCATCGAGACCATGACGGTTCTGTACGGCTGATTCACGTCGATCATGTGGGTTTGTAATCCACCGTGCCGACAGCACGAACCAGATAAAGCGGTGGTCGGAATTCGTCTGGGCGACGCAGCGCCAGCGATTCCCGCAATGCCGCCGTCGTTGCCAGGTCAGTGGCACCCGCGAGTTCGATGACCCGCCGGATGGTCAACGCGTCGATGCCGCGGCCCGCCGCCTCGGCCGCATATCGATCGATGAGACTCAGCACATCCGGCATTGGTGGGTGCGATGCGAAACGGTTCGCCAGCTTGTCTCGTTCGACATCGATATCGCTGTAGCCACGGCGTTCCCGCAGCAGGTCCTCGATCTGGCCAAGCGTGGTCGTCGATGCGACCAGTTCAGCCAACGACGCGCTCGCGACGGCGTCCGCCGCCACCCGGTACACGTATGTCGCAGCGTCTGCGAGTTGGACGATGGAGCCCCGCTGCGTCTCGACATCGCCACGCCACCCATTGGCCGCCGCAGCCACCAGGCCGTTCGCCTCCGAGGGATGCCAAGACCAGATGCCCTCGAATGCTCCGACATCTGCGGGTTCCAGAACAGCTTCCTGCTCGGCGCCTAGGATCTCCAGCCTCAATTGCAGGTCGGCGCAGGAGAGTTCCCCATCCAAGCCGATGCCCGCGACCAAAACTGTTGCGGGAAGATCCGATCGGACGGCGGCGGCCAGAGCAACCGAGTCCGCGAGTGGGCTGCGGAGCCCGCCCTCATGCCCCTCGGCGAGGATGTCGCCCCCGACATCAATCACGACCACCTCATCCGCACCGAAGGCGACCGCAGCACTGACGATTTGGGCAGCAAACCCCACCACGCCATCCTGAATATCCATCAGGAGTAGCGGCTGCGCGATGTGCCGTGCCAGGCGCGGAAGCGTGGACTGCCCCACCCGCAGGCCTGCGGTCTGCGGGACTTCCGCCACAGTTCCGTGGTCGATCAGCCCGTGGAAGTCGGCACGTGATCGCGGTCCCGGGACCGGATCGATCAGGAGTCTGTCCCACGAATAGCTCATGATCGCCGACACGCCCAGGTCCGGAAGTTTCTCGGCTAGGACGGCGGCAGTTACCGCGTCACCCCCTCCGCCCGCCGCGATGGCTAATGCCGTCATGCCGACTCCGACGCCGACCTCGACAAAGCTGACGCAATCACAATCATGCCGACCAGTGTCGTCGATACCGAAGCGCTATGACGGCCCGGAACCGGAAGCGCTGCAGCCTTCGATGATGCCCCACATCCTGGCTGCTCCGGCCGTGATCCATGTCGACAGCGATGTACGAATTTGGCATAGCGGACTCGTTCAAGGGCTTTCGCGAACGTATTTCGCGATCATCATCGAAGCGGTTGAACCAGACGAGAAGTCGTTTCCGCTGCCGGTTGACGTGATTCTCCGATTACAGCGATCGATGACGGTGACGTTCTCGCGTGATGGGGTCACCTTGCCGTATCCGATGATCGCCGGTGCCGAAGATCTGGCGTCGATGACCTGGTTCGCCACGTTCCCGCGCCTGGACCCTGGCACTTACACGATGCAGGTCGACATCGCCGAACTAAATGTGCACCACCCCAAGCGGTTCGAGGTGCTCGAGCACTACGTGCCAACCGAGTTGTCCTGAGATAACAACCGCGCTCCGACCCTTCACTAGGGTCGGGGCACTCATGACCATGGTGCCGGTGGGCGCCTCGTGATCAACCGACAGCGCGGTCGGGAACTCGTTGCCTACGACGCGTGGTGTGTCGGGTGGTAGTGCTCCCAGGCGTCGGCCAGCGACTTGCGGATGCCCGCGGGCAGGTAGTCCCGGATTTCCGGGCACAGGTGGACGCTGTTTCCGCAGTCGTCGCACCAGATCCGGACCGTACGCGCATCCTTGGCGACGGCTGCGGCGATCCAGTCGGCGCGCATGTTTCCGTGGTCGACGGTGGCAACCCATCTGTCTCCGTAGCCATCGACATCCTGATGGATGGCATTGACCATGGTCACCGCGAACATCGGGTTGGGCTGAGCCTTCTTCTTCGTCATTGCGGGAAACCTCCGGCCCGGTCGAGCGAAATATTCGTGCGACATCGAAGTAATACCCCCCATCGCACGGGAGGTCCAGCAACCTGGCGGTGACCGATTGCTTCGCGACGCAGGAAGCAACCGTAACTCCGGTTGACGGGCCCGGCAAGAGATCGTTTTCGGGCGGAAACCGAAGGGAATCCGCAGGTAAAGAGATCGCAAAGGGTCTGGCGCTATTGCCGATACGGCGCGGCGGCCGCCCATGCCGCTGCACTGAACGCCTGCCTGATCTGTGGCCACAGCAACCGGTCGACACACGAGTATTCCGGGAAAAATCCGGCGCAGTCCGCATCGCGCGGCCCGATCTCCATCACCAGCGCCGCCACACCCAGTGCGCCATAGGCCTGATCCATGCTGGTTCCCGAGGTGGGATAGCCGACGGTCCAGACCTCGGTGCTGTCGAGTATCGCGGTCGCGTCCGGATCGAGGCCGTAGCCGTCGGCGAGGAAGTCGATCCGATATCCGCCGTAGTAGGTCTGCGCCGCCGCGTGACTCGGAATACCGACACCCGACAAGAACAACGCCGCGAGAATGACGGCCGCCCAACGCAATACGCGCACAGGTCCTCCCCTCCCCATGCACGCCAGATTTCCTTGCGCGCAAACCTGGCCTGCTCCAACGGGTTCCGAGAACCGTCAGGGGAAAGGGGTCGGGCACGAAGGGGACTCCGGATCGCGGCGGCGCGGGAGCGGGAATCGGATCGAGCGCTCGGCCGAACGCTCGCTGAGGGCCGACCGGCCGTCCCTGCGCAGGTGTATCCACGCCGCGATCAGAACGATCAGGAATTCGATGACGTAGCCATTGATCAAGACCTTGGTGATCGGCCACCACGGCGGCAGCAGGAACACTCCGATCGACACCCAGGTCTTGCTCCAGTGGTAGGTCCACGAGGCGGTCACCGTGAACAGCACCGCCGCCGCCACCCACCAGCGCCAGTTGTCCAGCCCCTTGTGCACGAGGAAGACGAACAGCGGCACGAACCACACCCAGTGGTGTCCCCAGGAGAACGGCGACACCGCGCAGGCGGTGAGACCGGCCAGAGTGATCGACAGCAGCCGCTCACCTCGCTGATACAGCGCCGTCGTGATCATCATGCTGGCGATCGTGATCGAGCCTGCGATGAGCAACCACAACCACACCGGCGCGGGCCCGCCGAGCAGATGCGCGATGACACCGCGGATGGACTGGTTGGACGGGTGGTTGTCCGGCGCGATCCGGTTGGATTGGAAGAACGTCGAGGTCCAGTACTGCCGGGAATCGGCGGGCAGGACGACCCAGGCGAAGGCGACCGAGGCGACGAAGGTGACGAATGCGGTAACCGCCGCACGCCAGTGCCGCAGGGCCACGAAATAGGCGACGAAGTAGATCGGGGTGAGTTTGATGCCCGCCGCGAGTCCGACGCCGAGGCCACGCAGTTTGCTTCGATCTCCGCGCAGCGCGTCCAACAGCACCAGCAGCATCAGCACCAGGTTGATCTGCCCGAAGTAGAGCGTCTGGCGGACCGGCTCGATGAATACGCAGGTGGCCGCGATCAGCACGCTGACCACCACCAGCCGAGTCGTGATCCGATATCCCAACAGCCGCCAGCTGAGCAGCACACAGGCGATGAGCACGGAGAGGTTGACCACCAGCCAGGTGTTCGTCACGTACCCCCACGGCACCATGTAGATCGGCACGAACGCGATGGTGGAGAACGGCGTGTAGGTGTACAGCAGGCCGCGCATGGTCGGCTCGGTATACAGCGGCAGATCGTGCACGATGCGCCACGCACCATCCCGATAGATGTGCACGTCGAGGCCACCGACCAGGAACCCGCCCTTGTCCAGGAAGGGATCGATGGTGGTGAAGAGCAGGATCACCGACAGCAGGGCGCTCCCGGCGAGCAGGTATATCGCTGGTCCCGTACGCGGAAACTCCAGCTTCCGGGTGTCTCGCACCGATCCGCTACGACCGAGGCAACACCGTCGCAGGATTCGAAGGACAGGATCCTGTTGAGTGATAAGACCTCATCACGACGACCGATCCATCCCTTCGTCCCGCACCTGCTGCACTACGGCGATAGCCAGTTTTTAACGTACCTAATGACCCGCGCCTGCATCATGCCCCGAAGTGCCGGGGCAAGCAAGCCGCGGGATCATCGTTGCCTGCTGGCCCTGGCCCGCCTGCGCTCCGCCTGTAGTTCGGCAAGTTCTTGTTCGAGCATCTCGGCGATGCGGAACTGCCCGGTGTCGTGGATATCGGGCGTGCGAACCACCTGCAGGTGCGAATCCGGCTCGGCGGCGGGTGCGCTGCCCTTGCCGCGCGCGTTCTCGGTTGTCCTGCTGTCCTTCCTGCCCTCGAGCGAACTGGGCTTGCGCGCCGTAGCCGCAGCCGAACCGTTGCCCCTGCGCAGCGCAGACACGACCGACGGCTTGTTCTCCGCGGCGGGCTTCTCCTGGCCGACCGGGGCGGCCTTCCGTGCGGGCGCCTTGGCCGGGGGCGGCGGGGTCTCGACCTTCGCGACGGGCTTGGTCTCGGCTGTAGCGACCGGCTCGGGTGTGGCCGGTGCGAAGGGGTTGTTCTTCGCGACCACCGGCTTCGCGACCACCGGCGCGGTCGGCTCCTTGATGACCGCTGGGCGGTTCTCGGCGTTCGCGGGAGCGGGCCGCTGCTCGGCTGCCTGGGGCTCCGCATGGTCCGCCTGGCCGTTGGTCGGCGCCCGACGCTTCTCGGGTGCTTCCGAACCCTCTTGCGCGGCAGCACTTTCCCCGTCCGGCGACTCCTCGACCTCGACCGCTTCGGCCTCCATGATCTCGTCGACTTCCAGCTCGGCGTCCTGTTGCGCACCTTCGGCGGCCGCCAGTGCCTCGTGTTCCGCGGACTCCCTCTCCGCCCCCTGTGCCACCAGGGCCGCCTGGGTGTTCGCGCGATAGGACGCGATCGATGGCATCGTCCGCTTGAGTTGTTCGGCCGGATCGGGCAGCTCGCGGACCTGCTCGGTGGCCCGGTAGATGGCCAGACCGTAGCGTGCGCTGGCCGCGTCGTGAATGAGCAGGGCGACACCGATCATCACCGGCGCGACCGCGTGCACACCGGTCTCGTACCATTCCCCGTCGCGCAGGTACGGGTAGGTGTTGAGCGTGACAGTCAGTGACAGCAGGGCGATTTCGGCCGCGGCGACCTGTCGGCGGTTGTCGATCACGCCCCATTCGGCGACCTTGTTGGTGCCGACCATGATGATGATCAAGCAGACGCTGATCATCGCCTCGATGAGGTAGCTGAACCAGTACAGCGGATCGCCCGGCCCGCCCGGCGCGATGTTGTGCTGCACATTGACCGCGGACCACAGCATGCCCGCCGCCACCACGCCCGCCAGCGCGCGCAGTGACCATCCCCGGTGCCGGTACAGCGACGCCAATTTGGCATGCGGGCTGGACTCCCGCCGCTGCGCCGCAATTGCCTTGCGGGCTACCAATAGATCTCTGATGTCGGCCTTCTCGATCGCTTCCGTAGTCTGCCTACCGCGGTCGGCCGCGGCGGCCGCGGCCTGGACCTGTTTCCATCGCTGTGCGCGATCCTCGCCGCGAATCTTCTCCGCGAGCTCACGCTCGGCGATCAGTTCGTCCTCGGAGAGCGCCTCGGTCAGCGCGGGGTCGAACTGGTAGGCCAGTCGGCCCCGGGCCCGCTCGACCCTTCTCGCGAGCTGTCCGACCTCGTCCTCGATGGGATGATGCTCGATGGTCAATTCGACTCCCAGCGGGAGAGATTCGACGGCAGACAAGTGATCACGCGTGGGAACGGCACCAGACATTCATAGTCGATTCACCGTTGCCAGCGAAACTGTCAATTTGCCGCCAGTGGGTCGTCCTGCGGCGTGCCGCGCGCGACACACGCATCCGAAGTTTCGATTTTACGACGATTCAGCACTCATGAACCCCACCCGCCGCGCAATGAACATACGGTTCACCGGCTCGGATTCGCTGCTGCGCGACTGCTCGCCACGAGCAAACAGCCAACCAGTCGGTTCATTCAAGGGGTGTCGACACATTCGGGCGTGTCGCCCCCAACTGGTCGATCGGTCAGGCGATTTCGGATCCGCTCGGCCGATGCGCTGCGACGTAGTCATCGATCTCGCGCAGGAATCCGTCCAGACGTCCCGGCGTCAGCCAGGAGGCGCGGAACGAGTTCTTGGCGAGTTCGACGAGCCGGTCGAGATCGAGGTTCGCGTTGGCGGCGAGGGCCAGATAGTTGTCGGCCGCATAGGCGCCGAAGTAGGCCGGATCGTCACTGTTGACAGTGACCGCAAGGCCGCGATCGAGCAGTGTGCGGATCTCGGTCGACTTCATCTGTTCGGTCACAAAGGAATTCGAGACCGGACAGCAGGTGAATCCGATGCCCTTGGTTTCGGCGAGTTCGACCAGGCGCTCGTCCTCGACGATATTGGTGCCGTGGTCGATGCGGTCGACGCCGATATCCTCCAGCGCCTGCCTGATGTGTTCGACGGAGCCTTCCTGATCGATATCGCAGTGCATGGTGAGCAGGAAGCCTTCGCGGCGGGCCCGCTCGAAGACAGCCGCGAATTTACTTGGCGGATTGCCTCTTTCGTCCGAATCCAGTCCGACCCCGATGATCCAATCCTTGTACGGCAGCGCCTCGAGCAGCGTCGCCATCGCGTACTCGGCCGAATAGTCGCGCAGGAAACACAGGATCAACTCGGCGGAGATGCCGAACTCCCGGCGGGCCCGCACGATCGCCGAGCGATACCCGCTGATCACGGCGCCGAACTCGACACCGCGCCCGGTATGCGCCTGCGGGTCGAAGAACATCTCCACATGTCGGATGCCATCGGCGTGCGCGCGTGTCAGATAGGCGAAGGCCAGATCTTCGAAGTCCTGCGACTGCCGCAGCACCCGCATGGCCGGGTAGTACACCTGCAGGAACGAGGTCAGATCGTGGAACTTATAGGTCTGCTTCACCTCCTCGACGGTCCGCTCGGGCAGTTCGATCCCATTGCGTTGCGCCAGCCGGAACTTCAACTCCGGCTCCAGCGTCCCCTCCAGATGCAGATGCAATTCGGCTTTGGGCAGGCCACGAACGAATGCGGCGAGATCCGTTGACATGTAGCCATAATCCCCCTGGACGACCGCCGTCGGGTGCGTTCAGGCCGCGTCCGACAGCGCCTCGTGCCAGTGCCAGGTGTCGGTGTATTGGTGCAGGGCGAACAGCTTTTCGTCGGCGACATGCCAGATGTGGGCGAATTCGGCGGCCACAGGCTTACCGGTCGCACGGGCGGTGCCGCGGTAGTGGCCGGTCACGATGACGGTGTCCGGATGGGCGTCGAACCACTCCTCGGCGAAGGGGGCGATCTCGTATTCGCGGAACACCGGCTGCCAGATGCCCGCGAGCGCCGCTTCCGGACTGTGTGCCTGGGTGACGGTCACGCTGGGCATGCCGGGAGCCACCCAGCCCTGGAAGCGCGGATGTAACGCATCGAGGATGCCGGCGGCGTCCCCGGATTGCGTTGCTTTATAGAACTTTTCGACCACGTCTCGGTTGCTCATAGGCTCATATTAGAGGGATCGTTCTACATCGACCAGAGGGAAGGGCCGGTGATCCGCCGCACAGCCCTCCGGCACGAGGTCCGGCGGCTACGCTCGGTCGGATGATCCTTCGCCATGTGACCGTCGATTGCGCCGATCCGTATGCGCAGGCGACGTTCTGGAGCGCCGTCACCGGGTGGCCGGTGGCCGAGTCGGACGGACCGGGCACCGACGACGCGCTGGTCGAGGCGCCGCCCGGAACGCCCGGATTGCTGTTCATCCGGGTGCCCGAAGGCAAGCAGATGAAGAACCGGATCCACTTCGACTGGATGCCCACCGAGCGCAGCCGGGACGAGGAGGTGCGGCGGATCATCGAGCTGGGCGCGAAGGTGTACGAGGACCATCGCACCGACGACGGGCTCGGCTGGGTCACGCTGGTGGACCCCGAGGGCAATGAGTTCTGCATCGAGCGGAGCAGGGCCGAGCGCGAAGGCTGACTCGTCAGTTGGTGCGGATTCGGGATCGCAGTGCGAGAACGCCTGCGGCCGAGCCGATCATCGCCAGGCCGACGACCCACAGTCCGGCTCGCTGGGTGCCGGTGAGGTCCTTCAGTGCGCCGGTGACATACGGTGCGACGAATCCGCTGATATTGCCGATGGAGTTGATCAGGGCGATGCCGCCCGCCGCGGCCGCGCCGGAGAGGAAGGTGCTCGGCAGCGCCCAGAAGGTGGGCAGCGCGGCGAGTACTCCGACGGCGCAGACGGTGACCGCGACCATGGCGGCGAACGGATTGCCCAGGTACAGCGCCACCGGAATCGCGAGTCCACCGACCAGCGCGGGCAGCGCCACATGCCAGGTCCGCTCCCCGGTTCGGTCACCGTGCCTGCTCCACAGCACCATCACGATTGCGCCGATCACATACGGCACCGCATTGATGAGCCCGCGCTGCACCACCGAATAATGGGTGCCGTACTGCTGCTGGAAGCCGTTGATGATCGTGGGCAGGAAGAATCCGAGCGCATACAGGCCGTAGACGATGCCGCCGTAGATGAAGGCGAGGCCGAGCACACGTGGATGGGTGAGCGCCTTGCGCACCGTCCAGTGTTCGACCCGCGCGGCCTGCTCTTTGTCGAGCTCCGAGGTGAGCCAATCTCTTTCGGTCTCGGTCAGCCACTTCGCCTGGGACGGCCGGTCGGTGAGGAAGAACCAGGTGACCACCGCGAGGGCGATCGCGGGCACGCCCTCGACCAGGAACATGAATCGCCAACCGCTGAGGCCGAAGACATCGTCGCCGTATTGGATGATCAGACTCGACACCGTCGAGCCCAAGGCGGTCGAAATCGGCACCGCCGTCATGAACAGTGCGACGATCTTCGCGCGCTGGTTCTGCGGAAACCAGTAGGTGAGATACAGCAGGATGCCGGGAAAGAATCCGGCCTCCACCACGCCGAGGGTGAATCGCAGGATATAGAGCCAGGTTTCGTTCGGCACGAATGCCATGGCGGTGGCGACCACACCCCAACTCACCATGATTCTGGCTATCCAGCGGCGCGCACCGAACCGGTGCAGCGCCAGATTGCTCGGCACCTCGAGTACGAGATAGCCGATGAAGAAGATGCCGGAGGCGAAACCGAAGGCCGTCTCGGTCAGCCCCAGCTCCGTTTTCATTCCGCTGGGCCCGGCGAATCCGATATTGACCCGGTCCAGGTAGTTGATGAAATACAGCAGCCCGAGATAGGGCACCAGTCGAATCGTGACCTTGCGCAACGTCGCGCGGGACACCTCGGGCGTTCCATCCATTCGCGAACTCTCGACCCGCATCCACGCCGCAGTCAAATTCCCAGGCCCGGCGATACGAATGTTCGACACCGGACAGCCGACACGTCATGTGCGGGGACCCGAGCGTTCAACCCGCAACCGTACCGTTCGAGGTGGAGGCGAACGGAGATTCCCATGCTCGAGCCGCGACTTCGAACCCTATGGCTGGCGAATGTGGCCGCGGCCGCTGTGACCCTCGAACAAAGCCTCGGTGTGCGGGCGCGGCTGGACGAGTGGGGCGTGCTCGGCCGCGATTACTTCGTCTGCCGCGGTAACCACGACAAGCCCGACGAGCACCGAATCGACCACTGGGGCACGGTATTTCACGCCCGTCAGCGCCTGGTCGAATATCGCGTCGGAGAGCTGCGCATGATCGGCCTGGACACCACCCGACTGCGTGGATCCGGTGGCACCATCGTGGTACCGCAATTGGCGCACCGAGTCGGCCCGCCGTTGGAGCACCCCGCACCCGCCGCCAATACCTCGGCCTGCATCCGGATCACGCCCTCGGCAGCTGCGCCGACCGCAACCACGTTGTCCTGCGCGATTTCTCCGGTTTGTAGTTACAGTCGGTCATGCGGACAGTGACCGTGCGGCGGACCATCGCGGCGCCGATCGAGCAGGTTTTCGATTGGATCACCGATGCGGCGAACTACCGTCAGGTGCCGGGCGTGCTCCGGGCCGAGGTAACGCGGGCCGGCATCGACGGCGTCGGCACCATTCGCGAAGTCACAACGGCCGCATTGAAACTCACCGAGGAGATCGTCGGATATGAGCGGCCGGTCCGGATGGACTATCTGATCCGGTCCTCGATTCCGCCACTGCGGCACGAGAGCGGGAGCATGCAGTTGCGGGAGACCGCGGACGGTACCGAGGTCACCTGGAGCTCGACCTTCGAGGTCCGGACTCCGGTCTGCAGCGGCGCATCGACCAGGGTGTTCGCACCCGCAGTCGCCTTCGGTTTCCGCACGGTGCTGCGGACGGCGGAGCGCAAGCTCACCGGCTGACGCCGTCACTCGCCCTACCGCCACCCGGCTACTGTCGCAGATGGGCGTGAGACTTCGGAGAGGCCGAGCCGCGAGAGGTTGGTAGCTGATGGGTGTTGGTGGTCGTCGATTTGCCTCGGTTGTCGCAGCCGCCATTGTGCTCGGAAGTGGATCCGTTGTGGCCGGACCTCGTTCGCACGGGGCACCGGACGATCCTGGCTCGGTGGTGAGCACCGATGGATCGAGGATTACCGGGATTCAGGTTCGGGATGATCGGCATCTCACGTTGACGGTGTATTCGGGGGCGATGGGGCGGGAGCTTTCGGTGGAGGTGCAGCGGCCCGCGGATGTCGGAGTGCCGCGGCCGACGTTGTATCTGTTGGCGGGGGTCGATGGTGGAGTGGACGGGGCAACGTGGGGCTCGAAGACCGATGTCATGGGGTTTTTCGGGGATAAGAATGTCAATGTGGTGCAGCCACTCGGTGGGGCGTACAGCTATTACGCCGATTGGCGGGCGCCGGATCCGGTGTTGGGGGTCAACAAGTGGCAGACGTACTTGACTCGGGAATTGCCGCCGCTGATCGATGCTGCGTTGGGCACCAATGGGCGCAATGCCATTGCGGGGATCTCCACCTCCGGTACGTCGGTGCTTTCGCTGGCGATTTCGAGTCCGGGGTTGTACCGGTCCGTCGGCGCATTCAGTGGTTGCGCGCAGATCAGTGATCCGGTTGGGCAGGCGTTCGTCGGGCTGTCGGTGCGCAAGGGTGGCGGCGATCCGGCGAATATGTATGGGCTGCCACAGGATCCGATGTGGGCGGCGCATGATCCGTATGTCAACGCCGAAGGCTTGCGCGGGTTGAATTTGTACTTGTCGGCGGGGAGTGGACTACCCGGGCCGTACGACAATCCCACCGATCCGCATACCCAGAGCTGGGCAGAGGGTGGACTGCCCTTGCAGGTGACGATGGGCGGTGCGATCGAAGGGTCGACCGCCTGGTGCACCAGCAACCTGCGGAGCAGGCTGAATCAGCTCGGCATTCCGGCCACCTACGACCTCGAACCCGCCGGCACCCACTCCTGGGGTTACTGGGAACGCGCACTGAAGGACTCCTGGCCGGTTCTCGCCAGCGAACTGGGCACCTGACGTCTGAGCCTTCATGCTCGAATTCGGCGTGACCACCGATCGACAGCACCGCGCTGGCATATATGACAACATACTCATATGGCTCTCAAACGCACTATGGTCTACGCGGAAGCCAGCGATCTGGCTGCCATCAAGGAGGCCGCGGCACAGAGCAACGTCAGCGAGGCCGAGATCATCCGCAATGCAATTCATCTGGCTGCCCTCCGCGTGCAACGTCGATCGGAGCCGCTGCGGCTGAGACGATTCGCAAGCGGCGATCCCACCCTCGCCGAACGCGTCGACGATTACCTCGCCGATGACTTCGGCCGAGACACAGAACATCCATGACGCTCGGTGTCGAAGGTCCAGGGATTGTCGTTGCCGACACCTCCGGCCTGATCGCTGCGTTCGATACCTCGTCCCCAGACAGTGACGGCGCATTTCACGTGCTCGAAACGGCGGGTTTGGTAGTGCTCTCGCCCCTTGCGCTCGCTGAACTCGACCAGGTCGCCCGCCGGGCCCTCGGACGCCAGGTCTCCATCGATATGATCGAGGACCTCACCGCGCAAACACGCACCAAACACTTCGAGATCGCGACGGTGACGCCCGACGTACTCGACCAGGCGAACGCTGTGCGCAGGCTGTACCCGTCCTTGCGTCTCGACCTCGCCGATGCCGTCATCGTCGCCTTGGCCGCTGACTACGAAACCAACGCAGTCCTAACACTCGACCGGCGAGACTTCCGAACTCTGACGCCGCTAACTCAGCACAAGACTTTTCGCATACTGCCAGACGATCTCTGACACCTCAGCAATCGACGACGGCAATACTTGATTGGCACTCGGCGACATCTAGGAGGAATCGTGTCCGAAACCGTGCGTGGCGTGGTTGCCCGCAGCAAGGGAGCACCGGTCGAACTCGTCGATATCGTGATCCCGGACCCCGGGCCGCACGATGTGGTGGTGCGCATCCAGTCCTGCGGGGTGTGCCATACCGACCTGCACTACCGCGAGGGCGGTATCAACGACGAATTCCCGTTCCTGCTCGGGCACGAGGCCGCGGGCATCGTGGAGGCCGTCGGGGATGCGGTCACTCATGTTGTCGCGGGCGATTTCGTGATACTGAACTGGCGCGCGGTGTGCGGTGAATGTCGCGCATGTAAGCGCGGCCGCCCGTGGTACTGCTTCGCCAGCCACAATGCGAGCAAGAAGATGACCCTCATCGACGGCACCGAACTCAGCCCCGCCCTCGGCATCGGCGCATTCGCGGATAAGACGCTGGTGCACGAAGGTCAGTGCACCAAGGTCGCCCCGGATGCCGACCCGGCCGTCGCCGGACTGCTCGGCTGCGGCGTCATGGCGGGTATCGGCGCGTCGATGAATACCGGCAATGTATCGCGCGGCGATACGGTCGCGGTCATCGGTTGCGGCGGTGTCGGCGATGCCGCCATCGCGGGTGCGCGACTGGCCGGCGCGCGGACCATTATCGCGATCGACCGCGATCCCCAGAAGCTCAGCTGGGCAACGGAATTCGGTGCAACCCACACGATCGATGCGACAAAAACCGATGTCGTCGAGCAGATCCAGGAATACACCGACGGTTTCGGCGCGGATGTGGTCATCGACGCGGTCGGGCGCCCGGAAACCTGGAAGCAGGCCTTCTACGGACGCGACCTGGCGGGCACCGTCGTGCTGGTCGGCGTCCCGACCCCGGATATGACCATCGATATGCCGCTGATCGACCTGTTCTCCCACGGCGGCGCACTGAAATCCTCCTGGTACGGCGACAGCCTGCCCGAACGCGATTTCCCGATGCTTGTCGATCTGTACCTGCAGGGCCGACTTCCGTTGGAGCGCTTCGTTACCGAGCGCATCGCCCTGGACCAGGTCGAAAAGGCCTTCTCCGCAATGCATGCGGGTGAAGTGCTGCGTTCGGTGGTGGTCTGGTGAGCCTGCGCATCGATCGGGTCGTCACCTCCGGCACCTTCTCACTCGACGGCGGCACCTGGGATGTCGACAACAATG
Organism: Nocardia vinacea; assembly: GCF_035920345.1. Taxonomy (NCBI): domain Bacteria; kingdom Bacillati; phylum Actinomycetota; class Actinomycetes; order Mycobacteriales; family Nocardiaceae; genus Nocardia; species Nocardia vinacea. The sequence goes on along the minus strand of NZ_CP109149.1, from coordinate 8,637,999 downwards.
TGTGGTTGATCGGCGACGATGCCGAGGTGGTGATCGTCGACGCGGCGCATGATGCGGACGCGATCATCGAAGCCGTCGGCAACCGCAATGTCCGAGCAGTCGTCTGCACCCATGGTCACAACGACCACGTCACCGTCGCACCGGAACTCGCGAAACGCCTCGACGCCCCGATCCTGCTGCATCCGGGCGACGATCCGCTCTGGCGCATGACCCACCCCGACGTCGACTACGAATCACTGGCCGATACTCAGCGAATCACCGTGGCGGGCACCGATATCGAAGTCCTGCACACCCCTGGCCACTCCCCCGGCTCGGTCTCCCTGCACCTACCCGAGGCAACCGCCCTTTTCACTGGCGACACCCTTTTCAACGGCGGCCCCGGCGCCACCGGCCGCTCGTTCTCCGACTTCGACACCATCATCGATTCCATCCGGAACCGCCTACTGACCCTCCCGGACGAAACCACAGTCCACACCGGCCACGGCGAAGGCACCACCATCGGCGCCGAAAAGCCCGCGCTCGCCAACTGGATCGCCCGCGGCCACTGACCCGCCCCTGGGTAGGCCCGCCTAGCGCGCGGCGGGATCAAGATCAGGTGGCACTGGTGGTGGCGGCTTCTCGACGAATGCCGCCATGGATTCCACCTGATCTTGGTTACTGCTCGACGTATGCCTTGATGCGTTCGAGGGTTTCGCGCATGCCGTTGCGGTTGGTTTTGCCGCGGGCGCGGCCGGCCAGGAGCCAGTAGAGGCGCAAGGGGAGGTTTTGTTCGTTCAGTTGGAAGGATTCGGTTACGTTGGTTCCGCCGTCGACGGGATCGAAGCGGTAGCGCCAGGTGTTGACCGGCATCCCGCCCGGACCGAGCACGGTGAATGCGAACTCACGTCCGGGCTCGCACGCGACGATCCGGCAGACCGTCCAATACTTCAGCCCCCAGCCATTGCGGTTGACGTGCCCGCGGAATTTGACGCCGACGGCGGGTGCCGTTGCCCCACCGAGCCATTCGGTGTCGAAGGTCTCCGGTGAGAACTTGCCGGTATTCGTGATATCGCTGACCAAGCCCCAGATCTTGTCGGCGGGTGCTGCCATTCGAACCGTCACGCTGTCGTGCATGCCTGCACGCTAGCAGGCGCCTTCTCAGACAGGTATCGCCTACGCCTCACCGGGCCGGATCGATGCCGGTCCAAAAGGTGATCAGGTCGGCGCACAAGCGGGCCGGACGCTCCCCGTTCGGTAGGTGGCCGACGCCGTCGTAAACCGCGGTACGGGCGCCCAATTCCTCGGCATAGCGTTCGTGGACGCTCGGCGGCCAGAGATCGCCGGAGTTGCCGTAGGCGATGAGGATCGGGAGGCCGGTGGCGCGCAGGGCGGCGGTGCAGTCGGTCGGGCCTTCCATAGCCCGCATGACGCCGATCAGATTCGCCTTCTTGGTCGTGAAGATGCGGTTGCGCAGGAATTCGAGTTCGGCGGGTGGAACCAGGGCCGCCATGGCCTGACTCATCTGCTCCCACAGTGCCCGCTGGCCACCGCTTTCGATGAGCTGGGCGACCAATTGCGGTGGCGCGAAGTTGATATCGGAGGTCGAGGACGGACCGGAGGCGAGCAGGGCGAGGCTGCGAAAGCCGTCCGGATGGGCGGCAAGTGCGGCGCGAGCGACGTAGCCGCCGAATGAGTGGCCCACCAGGTGAATCGGTGTGTCGTCCGAGATCTGGTCGGCGACGAGGATCAGATCGTCGGCGAAATCGGCCATCGTGTATCCCGATGTCTCATCGGGACCGTCGGACTGCCACTGCCCGCGCTGATCGTAAGCGACACAACGGAATCCGGCTGCCGACAGAATCGGCAGCATGGCCTCGAAGTCCTCTTTGGAGCCCGTGAAGCCGGGGACCAACAGCACCGTGCCGCGCATCTCGATGTCATGCGGCGGCACGGATTCCCACGCGGCCAGCGCGCCCACCGCGCCGCGCAGGGTGAAGGATGTGGACTGCGCGGTGGCGTGGCTCATCGGTTCCTCCATCGTGCTCGGCACTAATGCGGCAACACCCTCCAGTCTATCCGAGCACACATTCGGAATCGTTACTTATTCGAGATATTCAGAACAAAGTCATCGGCTCGGTCGGAATGGGTTCGGGCAGCGGCTCGAGTTCGGGCAGGCGGGCGCGGGCCTCGTCGTGGAAGCGGCGGGCGAGGTGCAAGGAGGAGGCGTTGTCCGGGGTGTGGATGAAAACCGTTGGCGAGCGGCCCTCGCGCAGCCATGCGATGACGATGTCGAGCCACGGCTGCCAGCCGGCAACCGTGCGATCAACGGAATCGCGGCCGTGATAGCGGACGATCGGGAATTCGGTGAGCGCTCGCGTGCGGCGCGGCACACGCGGTTTCTTCGCCCGCGCCTCGGCCTCCGCGGCGCTCTCGGCGGGTCCTTCGAAAAGCAAAGTGGTGTCGAAGGGCACCCATTCGGCACCCACGCGCGCGAGCACCTGCTCCAATTGACTTGCGGCGCTGTCATTTTCGAAGAATGCGGGATGCCGGACCTCGACGGCGGACCGGTACGAGTCGGGCAGCGCGCGCAGGAATCCGGCCAACGTCCCGAGATCGGTCGGACCGAACGATCCCGGCAACTGCACCCACAGCGCATGGATGCGCGGGCCGAGCGGCGCCATCGCATCCAGGAAGGCGCGCAATTCGGCCTCCGCACCGTGCAGCCTGCGCTCGTGCGTGATCGGCTTCGGCAGTTTGACGACGAAGCGGAAGTCGGGACCGGTCTGCTTCGCCCACGACTCCACCGTGTTGCGTGTCGGCGTCGCGTAGAAAGTCGTATTGCCTTCCACCGCGGTGCACCACGAGGCGTAATGCCGCAACCGCTCGGCCGGAACCGGTTGATATTCCTGCCATGCCGCGTGCGTCCACATCGCACATCCCACGTGAAGCCGCATGACAGGGACGCTAACGCACGTCGCGTACGCTGACGGCTCCACCTCCGGCACCTCGGGAAAGAGATCATGACGCGGTTCGAGAACGTCAGTGTGGCCAAGAAGGCCAATGTGTACTTCGACGGCAAGTGCATCAGCCACAGCATCGAGCTGGCCGATGGCACCGCGAAGTCGGTCGGCGTCATCCTGCCGTCCACCCTGACGTTCAATACGGTCGAGCCGGAGATCATGGAGCTGATCCAGGGCGAGTGCAGGGTCACCCTGGCCGGCGAGACCGAAGCCGTGACCTACCGCGACAGCGAATCGTTCTCGGTGCCGGGCAACAGCTCATTCGAGATCGAGGTGCTTACGACGCTGCACTACGTCTGCCACTACGGCTGAGCTGGTCAGACGGGAACGCGCTCGGCACCAAGGGAATCTGCCAGCGCGGTCAGCACATCCGCGCACCCGGCATCGACGGTGAGCGTGGCGAGTTCATCACCTCGGGTCCGGCCGCGGTTCACGATGGCGACCGGCTTGCCCTGTTTCGCCGCATATCGCACGAACCGCAGCCCGGACATCACCGTCAACGACGATCCCGCCACCAGCAGCGCGTCCGCCGCCTCGACCATTTCGAACGCGGTGGCGACGCGCTCCTTGGGGACGTTCTCCCCGAAGTACACGATGTCCGGCTTGAGCATGCCGCCGCAGCGCGCGCAGTCCACCATCCGGAAATTCGCGGTATCGGCGACCACCGCATCGGCATCGGGAGCCACCTCCACCCCGGTAGCAGTCGCCGACGCCGCGAAACCCGGATTCGCCGCCTCCAACCGCTCGGCCAAAGTCATCCGAGAGATCAGCGCCTCGCAGCCGAGGCACCGCACCCGCGCATAGGTCCCGTGCAGATCGATGACCCGCCGATGACCCGCTTTCGTATGCAGCAGATCGACATTCTGCGTGATCAGCCCGGACACAATGCCCGCCCGCTCCAACCGCGCCAACGCCCGATGCGCCGCATTCGGCCGTGACCCGTCCATGGCCCGCCACCCGATATGGTTGCGCGCCCAATACCGCTGCCGAAACGCCGCATCCCCCACGAACTGCTGATACGTCATCGGAGTCCGCGACGGCGACCCCGGCCCTCGATAATCCGGAATCCCACTGTCGGTCGACACCCCGGCCCCCGTCAGCACCGCAACCCGCCGCCCCGCCAGCAGCCCGCACAACCGCTCGATAGCGAGGGCGTCGAATCTGGACATGGAATTCAGAGTAAGCGCCGCCGCCCGGTTGCTGACCCCGGGCGGCGGCGAAAGCACTACGTCGGTCCTGATCAGGCCTGGAGGCCGAGCTCGATCTCCAGGATGAGGGTGATCTTGTCGCCGATCACCGCGCCGCCGTCGGGCAGCGGCATATCGATGGTGATGCCGAAGTCGCGACGGTTGATGACGGTCTTGGCCTCGAAACCGGCGACCGGGCCCTGGCCCATACCGGGGTTGACGCCCAGGAATTCGACATCGAGGGTGACCGGGCGGGTGGTGCCGCGGATGGTGAACTCACCGTCGACGACGAAATCCTCGCCATTGATGCGGAATCCCGTCGACTTGAAGGTGGCCACCGGGAAGTCGGCGGCGTGGAAGAAGTCGGCGGTGCGCAGGTGCGCGTCGCGCTGCTCGTTGTCGGTGGTCACCGACTCGACCAGGATCTCGGCCTCGGCCGAGGCAGTGCCGTCTTCGTTGATGACCAGCTTGCCGGAGAAGTCGGCGAAGCGACCGCGGACCTTGCTGACCATCAGGTGACGCACGGTGAAGCCGAGGGTGGAGTGGGCGGGATCGATGACCCAGGTGCCTGCGGTCAGATCCTTGGCGGTGGTGGTCGACATTGCGGGTCTCCTCATATGGTTGATTTTTCAATTACTTGTATATCGAACGAGTATTCAGTTCTGGCACTACAAGATCGGTGCGCCGTTGCACCGGGGAATCAGGTCGGGTCGGCGAATTCCGAGATCACCGGACCTCCACGGCGCTGTCCTGGGCACGAGCCGCGACCAATGACGCATGAGTCGGCGCATCCGGGACATGGGCCGGACGCAGTGCGTCGAACTCCTTGCGCAGCACCGGAACTACCTCCGCACCGAGCAGATCGAGTTGCTCCAGCACCGTTTTCAACGGTAGACCCGCGTGATCCATCAGGAACAGCTGTCGCTGGTAGTCGCCGAAGCTTTCCCGGAACGTCATGGTCTTTTCGATGACCTGCTGTGGACTGCCGACGGTCAGCGGCGTCTGCTCGGTGAAATCCTCGAGCGACGGGCCGTGGCCGTAGACCGGCGCATTGTCGAAGTAGGGCCGGAATTCGCGCACCGCGTCCTGAGAGTTCTTGCGCATGAACACCTGTCCGCCGAGGCCGACAATGGCCTGGTCGGCGGAGCCGTGGCCGTAATGCTCGAAGCGGCGCCGATACAGCTCGATCAGGCGCTGGAAGTGCTCCTTCGGCCAGAAGATATTGTTCGCGAAGAAGCCGTCGCCGTAATAGGCGGCCTGCTCGGCGATTTCCGGACTGCGGATCGACCCGTGCCAGACGAACGGCGGTACGCCGTCCAGCGGTCGCGGCGTTGCGGTGAACGCCTGCAACGGAGTACGGAATCGGCCTTCCCAGTCGACCACATCCTCGCGCCAAAGCCGGTGCAGCAGATGGTAGTTCTCGATCGCCAGCGGGATGCCTTCGCGAATATCCTTGCCGAACCACGGGTAGACCGGACCGGTATTGCCGCGGCCGAGCATCAGATCGACGCGACCGTCGGCCAGATGCTGCAGCATGGCGAAGTCCTCGGCGATCTTCACCGGATCATTGGTGGTGATGAGTGTGGTCGCCGTCGACAGCTGCAGCCGCTCGGTCTGCGCCGCGATATAGCCGAGCATCGTGGTCGGCGACGACGGCACGAAGGGCGGGTTGTGATGCTCGCCGGTGGCGAATACATCCAGGCCGACCTCTTCGGCCTTGCGCGCGATCGCGACCATCGCCTTGACGCGCTCGTGCTCGGTCGGGGCCCGACCCGTCGTCGGGTCGACCGTCACATCGCCCACCGTGAAGATTCCGAACTGCACTACGCCTCCTCTCGGAAAGTCTGACACCTATTTGGTGGATATGGCAACCAACAGGGCGGTATCGCCATCTATTCCCGAGGGGTCACTTGCGCAGCCGTGATTCCAGACCGTCCATGACGCAGAGCAGACCGAAATCGAAGGCCATCGCGCGGGCGGTCTGATAATCGGCGGGTTGCATGTTCCGGTAGTCGGCGAGCATCTCCGGATACCCGGAGGCGAGCTCATCCATGACGTCGAGCACCATCTCCTTGTCGAAACCCTTGTCGCCGAATGCCTTCGCCGCAGTGATCTCCGGGATGACCTGCCCGAGTACATAACTCGTCACGGTGCTACTCGCGAGGTAGATATCGATGCCGGTGAATCCGGCGCCGATGAAGCTGCGGCGCAGTCGATCACTGAGTTCGAAGGCCTTCGGGCCGACGCTCGGCAGGGAGCCGATCAAGGTGGTCACCCAGGTGTGGTCGAGCATGGTGAGCCGGAAGTTGTAGGCGTAGGTCGTGACGACCTCACGCCACGAGGCCTGGTCCGGATCCGGAATTCGCACCAGCCCCCAGATCTCGTCGAGGACCAGTTCGAGCAGTTCATCCTTATTCGCGACATGCCAGTAGAGGCTGGTCGCGCCCGCATCGAGTTTCGCGCCGAGCTTTCGCATGCTCAGCGCGCCGAGCCCGTCGGCGTCCAATACCTCGATTGCGGCGGCGACGATCTGGTCGCGGCGCAGTCCGGCCGCCTTCGGTTGGCGCGGCTCGCGGGTCCACACCGAGGAGAACTGCTGCTTTGTCACAGGGCCAGCATAATTCTCTCGCACATTGTGCGATTCTATCGTACGGTGTTCGAGTGGAATCGAACGTTGTACGAGATCCTCGCCGCTGGTGGATTCTGGGGGTCCTCTGTCTGTCTCTGCTGGTGCTGATGATCGATGGCACTGTGCTCAATATCGCCATTCCGTCTTTGATCCGGGAACTCGACGCGACGCCGTCGGACGTCCAGTGGATCCTCGACGCCTACGTCCTCGTCTTCGCTGGACTGTTGCTCACCGCGGGCAGCCTGTCCGACCGGTTCGGGCGGCGGCGCATGCTGGTGCTCGGGCTGGCACTGTTCGGCGCGGCATCGCTCGCGGCAGTGTTGGCGACCGAGCCGTGGCAGGTGGTCGGCGCGCGCGCCCTGATGGGCGTCGGCGGTTCGCTGCTCATGCCGTCGACCCTGTCCATTCTGATGACCACCTTTGCCGAGGATGAGCGGCGCAAGGCGATGGCGGCCTGGTCCACCGTATCGATGGTCGGCATCGTCCTCGGACCGACGCTGGGCGGCCTGCTGCTGCAGCACTATTGGTGGGGTTCGGTGTTCCTGCTCAATATCCCGGTCGCGGTGCTCGCGATTGTCGCCGCCCTGGTTCTGATGCCGGAATCCACCGGTGAGCAGCGACCGGTCGATCTGATCGGCGTGCTGCTGTCCATCGTCGCGCTCACCTCGACGGTCTACGTGATCATCGAGCGCGAGTGGAATATCCCGATGATCGGACTCGCCGTCGTCACGGGGCTGGCATTCGTGGTCTGGGAGAGCCGGTCGGCGCATCCGATGCTGCCGCTGGCGGTGTTCCGCAATCGCGATTTCACCGGCACCTGCTGCACGCTGCTGCTGATGGTATTCGGTATGGGCGCGATCATGCTGATGCTCACCCAGTACCTGCAGTTCGTACTCGGCTACGGGCCGATGAAGGCGGGTCTGGCCCTGCTGCCGTATGCGGTGGCCGCCGCGGTGTGCAACGGTCTCGGCGCGACGCTGGGCAAGAAGTTGAGCAATAAGACGCTCATCGTCGCCGGTCTGCTCGTCATGGGCGGGGCGTTCGCAATCCTGGCCGTCGGTTCCGGATATTTCGCGGTGCTGGGCAGCATGCTGGTCATGGGGATCGGCGGCGGTCTGGCAGGTCCGGCCGCGTATGCCGCGATCATGAGCGCCATTCCGCTCCAGCATGCGGGCGTCGGCTCGGCCATGAACGACACGTTGCAGCAGGTCGGCATGGCGATCAGCATCGCGATCTTGGGTAGCGTACTGGCCGGTGTGTTCACGTCGCATATGCCCGATGACGCACCCGCTGCCGCACGTGAATCCATCGGCGCCGCATTCCAACTCGGATATGTCGAACCGGCCAAGGAAGCATTCACCGATGCCATGTCGATCGGTGCCTGGATCAGTGCGGGCTTCAGCATCGCCGCCGCACTACTCGGGTTGGCACTGCTGCGGACACGGCCCACGCCGCAGGTCGACACACCGGAGGAAGTAACCGTGTCATAGCTGGCATCGATTTTTCGTCCCGAATAAGGTCGCTTCGCACCGCAGGCTCGGCTAGGCTCCCCTCGATCTCCTTGCCGCACATGTGAGTAGATTTCAACGGGGGAACATCCCGAGCGGGAGAGTCGAGCCTGCGTGGGCGGTGCGGAGAGCCAAACCTCTGATGACGGAACGGAATACCCGAATGAAGCTTTGCGATAGCACTGCGGCGGCGATCCTTGTCATCGGTGCCGTGACCTTGGGCGCCGGAGTCTCGCATGCCGAGCCGGTCGCCGAACCCGCGCGGCAGGACATCACTTACTCGGTCAAGCTAGTCGACAAAACGGTCGTTGCCAGCGTGCGTGGCGGCACCTTCACCCTTTCCAAGGCGGCGGAAAGCGAGCTCGCGGCGGGTGGCGACGGACGGCTGGTCGACAAGGACGGCACGTTGGTCGATAAGGACGGCAAGGCCGCCGATATCGCCGATGTGGTCGATGTCGTCGATCTGGCCGATACCGACGGCCACCTCGTCCTGACACTGCCGCTGCGGTTCCGGGTCGCCGATACCGACATACCGGTCAAGCCGGTGGTCGAAAAGGATGGCACGGTACTGGAACTGGCACCGCAGAAGCCCGCCGGACTCGACATCTCGCAGCCACTGGCCGTCAAGCCGGTGGCATCGATGACCGAAAACAACCGCGCCCGCAATGAATTCGCCACCCAGTTCGGTCTGGCCACGGCGGTCGGCGGCTTTGTCGGCACTGCCATAGGCGCGGTCGTCGGATGTGTCGCCACCATTGCCGCGGGTTGCATCCTCGGCTTGACCACCGGTGCGGCGCTCGGCGGGATCATCGGCACGATCGTCGTGGGCGGACCGGTCCTGATCGCCTCCGGGGTGGATTACGCCAACACGATGGTGGCTCCGGACGGCACCACCCGGTTCGCGGACAAGACGACGACCCAACCCGCGCCGCCCGCACCGAAGTAGTTCCACCACCGGCCATTCGGTCGACCTCGACCAGCCGTGCCGCAGAACTGACTCCCTCACCCGCAGAAGGCGGCGTCTACCAGGTTGTCCATGGCGCCCTTGTAGCCGAGGCCGAACAGGGGCGGGACTTGGTTGAGGCTGACGGTTATCGAGCGGGCGGGGGTGTAGCCGCCGAAGACGAAGAAGCCGTCCATGGCGCCGCCGTGGCTCCAGATATCGATGCCGCAGGCGTTGGTGCGGTGGTACAGGCCGAGGCCGACATCGTCGGGGAGGGCTGGGTCGGCGCCCTGGATGGTGTGCTGCATTTCGGCGAGTTCGGTTGGGCGCAGCAGTTTTCCGGAGAGGAGGGCGGTGAAGAAGCGGTTCAGGTCGGCATCGGTGGAGACGAGCGCGCCATCGGCCAGGCCCCAGCCCGGGTCGATATCGGTTATGTCGACCTGGGCACCGTTGAAGATCTGATATGCGCGCGGGTGTGGACCGCGAATCACGTTCTCCTGCGGGAATGCGGGCCAATAGGTGTCTTGGAGATCCAGCGGGACCAGGATCCGGGAGGTCACCTCGACACCTAGCGGCCGTCCCGTGACCTGCTCGATCAGCTTTCCGGCCAGTAGGTAATTGGTATTGGAGTAGCTGAAACGCGAACCGGGCGCAAACAGCGCGGGCATATCCAAACCGAGTCGGATCAGCTGATCCGGGGTTTGGTACCGCTGCAATGCCTCGACGGACCCCCAGTCCAATCGAAGGAGATAGTCCGGAATACCGCTGGTGTGCTGCAACAGATTTCGGACGGTGATCAGATTCCCGTCGCCGCCGGGGCCGCGCACCACACCGGGCAGATAACGCTCGACCGGAGCGTCGAGCTCGACTCGCCCCTCCCCCACCAACTGCAGCACCACGGTCGCCACGAATGTCTTGGTATTGCTGGCGATCCGAACCTGTGCGTCATCCGGGAACGGAGCGCCCGTCGCGAGATCGCCGACGCCGCTATTGATCTGAGTCGCGTCGCCGTCGGCGGTCACAACCAGCTGCCCCCCTGGCACGAAAGCCGAACGGACCAGGTCATCCAGCCTGGCTTGCAGCACCTGGGGGTGCACTGTGGCCGGTTGCGCCGAGGACGCCGCGAGATGCGGCAGCACCGAAATCATCAGTGCGGCAACCAAAGCCGTCGTTACCTTGAACCGCCGCATCCATCCTCCTTCGTCGCGACCCGCTCGGCCGGTCCTTCGGTGCGGACGGTGACACCCGCGCGGGTCCCGTTCTGGTCGAAGGAGAATCCGGCGCTGGCGCGTCGTTGGTCGGAATGTCTTGTCGGATCAGCCGTTATAGGACACATGCGGTGTCCAATCGTCGAGGGGGCGGACGGCGGCGGCATGCAACGCCGCGGCGACCCGCTCCCGGGTAAACGCACCTTCGCCGAGCACACCATTGATCTGCACCGCGACGGCGCGGAAGCCCTGCGGCGCCAGGGTGGTGTCCAGGCTGGTGACGAGATTGCGCACCGCCGCCTTCTGCACACCGAGCGATGCCGCCTCATGCCACGGCTTATCCGCCGCCGCACTCCCCGTGACGAGCACGCGCGCACCGGCGGCGAAGAATGGCCGCGCGGCCTGTACCGCGGGCAGCAGCGCCGCGGCGCCGATCGTGAAGTCCTCGATCAACTCCGCGACCGTCAACCGCAGCGGATCAGCCTGCCGGAAGATGCTCGGGTTGAAGTGCAGCACGTCGATGCGCCCATGCCGCTCGCCCACCTCGGTCACAATACGAGTGACATCGTCGGGATCGGCCAAATCCACACCGACACCTTCGGCATCGAAACCTTCGCCCAGCAATTCCTTCGCCAACGGCTCGGCCTCCGCGCCGAGCCGACAGGCCAGCACCACTACATACCCGTCGCGCGCGAAAAGGCGGCCGACGGACAGCCCCACGCCGGGACCGGCACCGAGGACGAGCAACACGGGAGCAGCCATGTATACGAGACTAGATCGTCAATCTGTGCAGGTCACAATGTCCGATTCTTGCCTGCCCCGAGCGCTGTCGGTAACACTGGGAAGGTTGAGCAGGCCTTCGAGTGACCTGCAAGCAGTCACTAGCGGGTGCAACTAGTCGTCAGCGGGTATGACCCGGACATGCGCTGTGTCGTGACCCGAGACGAAAGCTGAGGCGGCGAGATGACCCGGGACCTAGGCCGCCGCCATGGATGACGACACCGTCGAGCTTCCAAAAATCACCGAGACTCACCCCACCGGACACCGGCGAGCAGCGCACCGACGAGCGGATCCGAAACCTCATCGCGCCCGCAAAGCGGCAAAGATCGCAATGCGCGTCCTGACATCGATCGCCGCTCTGGCCGTTCTGTCCGGCACCGGATTCGCCTGGTCGGCAAAGACCGAATTCGATAATGGCTTCACCCACACCGACGCGATCGGCAAGGACGCGCCGCGCTCACTCGGCGGCGACCTGAATATCCTGCTGATCGGCCTGGATACCCGCAAGGACCTCGACGGCAACGACTTGCCGAAGACGATCCTGGACCAGTTGCACGCCGGCGACGGCGACAACGGCGGCTACAACGCGAATTCGCTGATCCTGCTGCATATTCCTGCGGATATGCACAAGATCGTCGCGTTCTCCATTCCGCGTGACGACTATGTCGCGGTTTCCGGCATTCCGGGCTACGACCACGCCAAGATCAAGGAAGCTTACGGGCTGAAGAAGGCGGCCACCGAGACCAAGCTGGAAAACTCGGGCATGAAGGACAAGGTGGCCCTGGAACGGGCGGGCCGCGAGGCGGGGCGCGCATCGATCGTGCAGACGGTGCGCAATCTGGTCGGCGTCCCCATCGACCGCTTCGCCGAAATCTCGCTCGTCGGCTTCTACGATCTCGCCGATAAGCTCGGTGGCGTCGATGTCTGCCTCAACCACGCGGTCGACGACAGCTACTACTCCGGTGCCGTCTTCCCGGCCGGTCCGCAGCATCTCGATGCCGCCAATGCGCTGTCCTTCGTGCGCCAACGCCACGGATTGGAGAACGGCGACCTCGACCGCACCCACCGCCAGCAGGCCTTCCTCACCTCGGTCGCCAAATCGCTGAAGGACACCGGCACGCTGACCAACTTCAGCAAGCTCTCCGGTCTCATGGATGTGGCACACCGCGATATCGTGCTGTCCGACGGCTGGAATCTGCTCGACTTCGCCCGCGACCTCGGTTCGGCGGGCTCGATCTCGGTCGAATTCCGGACGCTGCCGGTGCTGCGCTACGACAATATCGACGGTCAGGACGTCAATATCGTCGATCCGGCGGCCATCAAGAAGGAAGTGCGCGCCGCCTTCGGCATCGAGACCACGCCGACCACCTCGGTGCGCGCCCCGACCAGCATCGTCGATGTCAACAATGCGAGCGGATACACCGGTCGGGCCGCTCAGCTGTCGACCGCACTCACCAAACGCGGCTATACGGCGGGCACCGTGGCCACCAGCACCCGCACCAGCACAACCTCCACCATCACCTATGGCACCGGCGCCGATGCCGACGCCGCGCAACTGGGCGACATCCTCGGCCTCACCGCGACCACATCGCCGAATGTCGAACCCGGCCACATCACCGTGGTCGTCGGCACCGATTTCACCATGCCTACCGAACTGGTGCCGACCACCAGCGCGACGGCGACCACCAGCTCCGCCGCACCCGCACCCGATGCGGGCAAGCCGGTCGCGACCACGATCGGCAGCAGCGTGCCCTGCGTCAACTGAGGCCGGATGTTCGCGCAGGTCACACCTGCGGCGGTGAACCACGCCCGAAATGGCCGGTAAACTACGGCACGGGCCAGTATGTCGTAGATGCGCCGCAGGGAACGCACGGCGAAACACAGGAGAGTCATGTCGAGTCGCCGCTTCCGGTGGAGAGCCGCTGCGGGTTTTGCATTGGTGATGATGTTGCTCGTCGCCGGATGTTCATCGAAGTCGGAAGCTCCGACCACCCAGGCTGGACCACCGCCGCCCCCGATAGTCATCACTCCGGGCGGTGGCAACAATGTCGATCCCCTCGCACCGGTCGTGGTGACCGCGAACGACGGCATGCTCACCTCGGTAACCCTGACCAATGAGGCGGGCCGTTCGATCGAGGGCATCTACACCCCGGACAAGACGGCGTGGAAGCCCGTCGATCCACTCGGCTACGGGCACACCTACACGATCAGCGCCGAAAGCCTCACCATTACCGGCCGCGTCGGGCCGACCATCTCGACCTTCAGCACGCTGGCGCCGAACAATCAGACCAAGGTATATATGACCACCACCGGCGGCACCCCGCTGGCGGACGGCGGCACCTTCGGTGTCGGCACCGTCGTGGTCGCGCATTTCGATGAGGACGTACCGGATAAGGCCGTCGCGGAGAAACGGCTCTCGGTGACGACCAACCCGCCGGTCGAGGGTTCCTGGTATTGGCTCGACAAGCGCAACGCGCACTGGCGGCCGCAGCAGTACTTCGCACCGGGCACCAAGGTGACCGCCGCGGCCAACATCTACGGCGCGGACCTCGGCGGCGGCCTCTACGGCCAGGAGGACACCAAGACCACCTTCACCATCGGCCCATCGCATGTCTCCATCGCGGATGACAACACCAAACAGGTGCAGGTCTTCGAGAACGGCAATCTGATTCGCACCATGCCCACCTCGATGGGTAGAGGTGGCAGCGAGGTCATCGCGGGTAAGACGCTGAGCTTCTGGACCCAGCCGGGCATCTACACCGTGATGGACAAGGGCAATCCGGTGATCATGGACTCCTCCACCTACGGCCTGCCGGTCAATTCCCGGCTCGGCTACAAGGAGGCCATCGGCTGGGCCACCCGCATCAGCACCGACGGCATCTATCTGCACCAGCTCGATTCCACGGTCTGGGCGCAGGGCAGCCAGAACCTCTCGCACGGCTGCCTGAACCTGAGCGCCGCGAATGCCCAGTGGTTCTACAATTTTGCGATTCCGGGCGATGTAGTCGAGGTCCGCAATACCGGCGGCGCACCGCTCGAGGTCTGGCAGAACGGCGACTGGGGCGTGCCGTGGGACGAGTGGGTCCAGGGCAGCGCTCTGCACTGAGTCTTTGTGGGCCGGACAGAATTTCCGGGCGAAAGTTCCAGGTGTGGCAGAATCGTCGGCACTATGACCGTCTTGACCAGCGCTTCTCCGCACCGATTGCCCCGAGGGCCGCATCGCTTGACCCGGGACGAAGTCGTGACGTCACAGCGCGAGCGGCTATATATCGCCGCCTTGGAGGCGGTCGCCGAACTCGGCTACGGCCCGACCACGATCACCGACATCGTCGGTCGGGCCCGGGTGGCCCGGCGCACGTTCTATGGGCTGTTCGAGAGCAAAGAGGAATGCTTCACCGCCGCTTTCGATTTCGCGGTCGAGACGATCACCCGTGAGCTCGACCGGGTGGTCACCGAGTCCGGCGCCGACACCTTCGACGAGTTGGTGCGCACCACGCTGGAGACCTATTTGGACTTCCTGGCGGCCGAGCCCGCCGCCGCACGGGCGCTGCACATCGAAACCCTTGCCGCCGGGCCGGGACTCATCGCGCGCCGAGCCCGCACCCACCGGATGTTCGGCTACCGGATGATCGCGGCCGCCCGAATCGGTGTGCGCGCAGGCGCACTTCGGGCCGAACCCGATCCGGGACTACTCGATGTCCTGCTCGGCGGTATCGACGATCGCGTCCGCGCCACCCTCATCGATTCCGGCCCGCACGACCTACCGGCGCTGGCCCCCACTCTCACCCGCGCCGCCCTACTCCTACTCGGTTCCGGCCCAGCCTGACCCGCCCCAGCCCGACGACCGCCTCGCCGACGGCAGTCGAGTGAGCGACCACTCGACTACCGTCGACACCGTCACCGCAGCGCGGACGGGGGCTACCAGCCCGGCTCGCCGTCGACCGGAATGTTCACCCAGCTCGGCTGATTCGGGTCCAGCTCGATGTGCTGCGGCTTCAACCCGCTCTCATTCAGCAAGGGGCGCAACGGAAGACTGCTCGGGAAGTTTCCGGCGAAGATGTCGACGCGTAGCCGGTGGCCCGGTTGCAGCACACCGTCGGTGGCGAACATGCCGATATCGATGACCGTCGGCCGGCCGGGCACGATCGGTTCGCGGGTGTCCAGGGTCAGATATGGGTAGGGGTCGGTGTAGTCGCCGTTGGCCGAGCGGGTGGCCTTGCTCTCGTCGACGGCGCGCAGGGATGCGGTGCGTTGGCCGTGCGTCCACTGGGTCGAACGTCCGTCCGGCGCAACGTCGTTCAGGGTCACGGTCCAGTAGCCGTCGGTGGCGTCCAGGACGGTATCGAGGTGTATCGCGATCGGGCCGGAGATCTGTGTCGGCACAGCGACCGCCGCACTGGTGAAGGTCAGTCCATTGGTCTCCGCGATCCGCGAATCCTTCGTGCAGATGTCCGGGAGCGGCAGGATGCCCGCTGTCCCCTGCACACCGTCGCGTGAGCAGAGCGTGGTCAGGCCGGGCGCGATCGAAACCCGTGCGGGTCCGCCCGGCACGCCGGTGAGGCTGCCGTCGTAGGCGCTGCCCGGCGCGGTGCCCGAGGCGGCCGCGTTCAAATACATACGTCGGTAATCCATATCGGGCCGCGGGAAGGCCGAGGTGTGGGTCCAGCCGCCGCCCTGCTGCCACAGGGTGACCTGGTCGTAGTCATCGATGCCGTTGTCGATGCCCTTGAGCCACTTGTCGAACCACGCGCGCTGCAATACATCCAGGGCAGCCGGTCCGTCGGCGTCACCCATGCCCGAGCCGGTGGTGATGTGATAGTTGTTATCCATCACCAGCTTCTTCTGGCTGTCGGGCACGTTGATCGCGTTGTAGACCCGCGGCGAGGAGTAGGCGAAGATGTCCTGCCAGCCGCCGTAGACGAAGGTCGGCACATCGATACGATCGGGATGCCCGATCCAGGCGGTGCGCAGCGGACTTTGATCGTCGAGCACCGAATACATCTCGGGCGGAATCTGATCCATGCTCTGAGTGCCCAGCGCCATGATGATCATGTTGAAGAAGGTGAACGGGTCACGGACGCGATCCGCCAGCCAGGTCCAGTCGAACTTGCCCGCCAGCATGGACACCACGTCGGGAATCAGCTTCGTACCGTCGACGGCGAGCAGCCATTCCGGGATGAACCCGATGCCGAGTGCGCCGCCGGGTGCGGCGACGTCACGGATCAGATCGCTGCCCGGCACGATCGGGAAGATCGCCTGCAGCGCTGCGGGTCTGCGCTCCGCGGTCTGCAACTGGTTGATGGCCGAATAGGAGATGCCGCTCATGCCGATCTTGCCGTTGGACCACGGCTGCGCAGCCGCCCAGTCGACGACCTCGACGCCGTCCTGCTGCTCGCGATCGCCGAACACCTGCCAGGTGCCCTGCGAGAAGCCGGTGCCGCGCACGTCGACGACCACCTGGGTGTAGCCGCTTTGCACCAGTTTGCGATCCACCGCGAAGGTGCGCGCGGCGCCGCCCGCCAATGCCTGTGCCAGATCACTGATCCCGCTCAGGCCGTACGCGGAGAGATCGAAGCCGTGCAGCGCCTGCATCAGCGGCTCGGCCAGGCCGGGGATGGCCAGCACGGAGTCGGCGATATTCGCCATCAGCTTGGTGTAGGGCGTGAGGTTCACGATGGTCGGCGTCGGCTCGACGATCGGCCGGCCGGAGGCGTCGGCCGGGTGGTACACATTCGCCTTCAGCACCGTGCCGTCACTCATGGTGATCGGGATGTCCCAGTCGATGTAGACGTTCGGATACTGTTGCGGCCCTGCATGAGTCGCGGTAATTTGCGCATCGAGGCCGAGCGTGGCCTGGGTCGGCGCGGCGGCGACCACGGCTCCGGCAAACACGGTGAAGGTGGCTATCGCAGCAGCCACTGCCTTAATCGGACGTCGACGTCGGATCATGCTTGCCAAACCCTCCCGGCAATGAGGAACTACCCCGTTCCCATCAACGAGTGGGAACAGTAACGTGCATCACCGTTGGTGCGCAACCGTGACTCACCACAACGCTCTGTGCAGCACACCTTGGGCTGTGGACCGTAGCTAAGTTGTCAGGCATTCTCCCTGATCCGACTCTGCGGCAAGCGGACCCATATCAGGTCAGGGCGATATCCAAGCGCTGGTAGAGCGGGACGAACACATTGGTCCGGTAACGGCGCTTTGTGATGGTCCACGGACGGCCGGGCGCGGTCATCGCCTCCAACACCGCGGCCACCTCCACAGCTCAGCTTCATCAGGCGGTGGAAGTCGTAGCCCGCCAACAGCTCATCGGAGCCATCGCCGCTCATGGCGACCTCGAGGCCCTTGTTCCGAGCGAACTCGGTCAGATCGAGGAACGGTGTCGCCACCGCCCCGTACCAGAACGGTGATTCGAAGTGCCACAGGCTCTTCGGCAGTAGCTCACACGCACGAGCGGCGGTCATCTCGACCTCGTCATTGGCTATGCCGAGTGACTGTGCGACCAGCCGTGACATCGGCGTCTCGTCGAGGGCTTCACCGGTGAGTCGGATGCTCGCGGTGGTGAGCGGTGCGTCGCAGCGTCGGGTCGCCACCGCGGCAATGGCGGAACTGTCGAGGCCGCCGCTCAGCGCGATTCCGGCCGCCACCTCGTCGGGCAGGCGTTTGCGCACCGCGGCGGTGACGGCATCATCGAACCGCTCGATCGCGGCCCGGCCGGTGAGCAGCGATGCATCGGGATCGCGGCGCAGGAACGGGGTGAAGTATCGCTGTTCGGAGATACCGCGATGATCGATCGTGACGATGGTCGCGGGTGGCAGATCGTCGACACCCTGCCAGAAGGTGCGGGGTGCGATGGTGTGGCCGTAGAACAGGCAGTCGCTGAGGCCCTGCGGGTCCATGGTCACGTCGACCAGTCCGGAAGCGAAGATGCCCTTGACGAGCGGGCTGCGCACCGTGCTCGACATCGAGATGGCGAGGCGCTGGAAGCCGAAGGCGACATTGCGGCTGCGCCAGGTGCTGAAACCGTCGGGGCCGCGGTGGCGTTGGATCTCGTTCATGGCCGCGATCGGGGTCGGATCGACCGGTCCCGCGAAATCGACTATTCCATTGATGCCGCACATGTCACTGTCGTCCGGTGTCCCAGTCCTGCGGACGTATGCGACGCCGGTCGAGTCGGACGCTGAACGTTCCGCCCGGCCAGGTCAGGGTGTTGGTGCCGTCCTCATCAATGAAGTAGCTGGTGCATCCGCCGGTCGACCACACCCGGGTGGCGAGCAGTTTCCTTGCGCGCGTGACCCATTCGCGCTCCGCTCGCTCGGACGGGCTGTAGCGGCGAATCCCCTTGGCCCGCATATGCTCGATCGTCTTGGCGATCAGCCTCGTCGTGGGTTCGATGGCGAGGAATTGCGAGGTGTGCGGCAGTGCGGTATTCGGTCCGGTGACCGCGAACAGATTCGGCAACCCCGCGAATGCAACGCCACGGTAGGCGCGAAAACCATCGCGCTCGAACTTCTTTCGCGTAGAGGTCACCGCGGTGCGGAACTCCGGGAAGTGCGCGATGGAATCCTGGACGTGGAATCCGGTGGCCCACACGATCGCGTCGACCTCGTGCAACTCCCCGTCGGCGGTGCGGAGGCCGCTTGCGGTGATCTCGGTGATCTTCTCGGTGCTCAACCGCACATTCGGGCGGGTGAACGAGCTGTAGTACTCGTCGGAGACCATCGGGCGCTTGCAGCCGAAGGCGTAGTCGGGCGTGAGTTTGCGCCGCAGCTCGGGATCGGGTACCTGCTCGGCCAGCATTTTGCGGACGACCCACTCGTAGACCGAAACCAGCCGCGGATGAAATACGGCGAAGTGCATGGCCTCCAGGAACAGGAAGACGAATCCGCGCGCCGCCAACCGAATCGGCGGCACGGCGCGCAATATCTTGCGCACCGTCGGCGGAATCGGCCGGTCCAGGCGCGGAATCACCCAGGCCGGAGTGCGCTGGAACGAGACGAGTTCCGCCGCCGTCTTCGCGAGCGCGGGCACGATCTGCACCGCGCTCGCCCCGGCCCCGACCACAGCGACCCGCTTGCCCGCCGGTTCGAATGACGGGTCCCACTTGCTCGAATGCATCTGCGGCCCAGCGAAATCGGCGCGACCGGGGATATCCGGAATAGCCTCGGCGTGTAGAGAGAAGTAACCCATGACGACGGCGCGTGCCCGGACCAGTCTGCCGTCGCTCAGCCGCAGCACCCACTGTTCGGCCTCGTCGTCGAAATCGGCCTCGGCCACGTCACTGTTCAGCTGCACATGCCGCCGCAGATCGAAGGTGTCGACGACCTGCTCGGTGTAGGCACGCAATTCGGGCTGGGTCGCGTACACGCGGGTCCAATCCGCGTTCGGCGCAAAGGAATACGAGTACAGCACGGATGGAACGTCTACCGCGCAGCCGGGATAGACGTTATCGCGCCAAGTACCACCGATGGCATCGGCACGCTCGAGGATGACGAAGTTGTCATTGCCGAGGCGGCGCAGGTTCACCGCGACGCCGAGCCCGCTGAAGCCCGAGCCGATAATCGCCACATCGTAATTCGACATGGACGTCATCCAGCGGCTAGCTGTGTGCGGTCCGGCAGGAGCAGTTCGGTGAGCTCATCGAGCGCGGCATCCATGGCCCCGGTGAGGTACGACATCGGCGGCAGTTTGTCCTGTACGCCGAGGACGCCGAAATGCAGCCCACCGGAATAGCCGATGCAGGTGAAGTTCAGCGAATTGCCGTGCATGAGCAGCGAGATCGGATAGATCGTCTCGAGCCGAGCACCGTTCCAGTACAGCGGGTTTCGCGGTCCCGGCACATTGGAGATGCCCATGGGGTGGGAGGATGCGGTGTTGGTGAAGCCGAAGCTGAGCCCGAGGATCCACGGCAGGGTGACCGCGAGTCCGTAGCCGATGACCTCGTTCGGGGCCATCTCACCCATATGCTGTTTCGCGGCGCGGATGTAGTACTTGACCGCGCTCAACCGGTCACGCGGATCGGCGATATCGGTGGCGAGTGCGGTGAACATCATGCCCGCGCGGGTGCCGGCGCGAGCGTCGTCCTCCTCGCGCAGATCGGTGGGCACGCCCGCGGTCAACGACTCTGCGGGCAACGTAGCGTGATCGGTCAGGTAGCTGCGCAGCGCCGTGCTGACGAGGTACAGCACGATGTCGTTGATCGTGCAGTCACCCGCCTTCGCCAATCGCTTGAACAGCGCGAGGTCGTAGCGACGCCGGGACAGATCGCGCGCGCCGATGATGGTGCCGTCGAGAATGGTTTCCGGCTGCTGATATGCCTTCTGCGCCATCGTCTTATCGCCGCGCGCACGTCGAAAGGCATCGCGAGCGGCGGATCCGACACCGCGCAACAAGGCCAGCACGCCGGTCAATGCGGCGAGCAGGGCACGGAACGGATTCGCCGTACCGGCTTCCGCCGATTCGGCGGCCGGACGCACGGTGAACAGGTCCGGCACATCGCGGGCGTCGGCATCCTCGGTGAACGTATCGGTGAACAACCGCATGGCCGATGCGCCGTCGAGAAGGCTGTGATGCACCTTGAGCAGGAGCGCGAAACGGTCCTGGGCCAGTCCCTCGATGACGTGCAATTCCCATGGCGGACGGCTCATATCGAGCTGCTTCTGATGGATCGACGACACGAGCTCGGTCAACTGATCCTGGCTGCCGGGCTCCGGCAGCGTCCACTCCCGGATGTGCTCGCTCAGGTCGATATCGTCGACCTCACGCACCATGGCCGTGACACCCGGCGGCGGGAACTTCAGCGGGCGGAAGTTCCAGGGTTGCGGCAGGCTCGCCGGTGCGTCCAGTCCGGCCCGCCACTGCCGCAGGAATTGGGCCGCCCCGCCCTCGGGTGCGGTGAATTCCAGTAGGAAGGCGATATGCATTGGCATATCGGGCGATTCGAGCGACAGCCAGACACCGTCGGTCGCGGTCAGTCGATGCAACGACATCTACATCCTTAGAGTGTGCTCGGCAAACGGGGGTTAGGCGGGCCGTCGGACCAGTTCGAGATCGAGATCGATGGGGATGACGGCGAAATGGAAGCGATCCTTCGGGGCCTGCGCACCCGCGGGCAGACGCACCTCGAAGTTGCGGCAGACCATGCCGGCTACATTCTTGATCTCCAACATCGCCAACCCGCGCCCCGGACAGAAGCGCGGACCGGCCCCGAACGGGGTGGAGACCTCGGGCCGATGCGTGCCGTGCTCGGTGCGCAGCCAGCGATCCGGGTCGAAGCGCAGCGCGTCCTCGAAGTTCTTCTCCTGCAGGCTCGCATGCTGCACATTGACGATCACCCAGGTGCCGGCCGGGATGTGCACACCAGCGATCGTGGTGTCGACGGCTGCCTCGAGTCCGACGATCGGGGTCGTCGGCCGCAGCCGCATCGATTCGGCAACAACCGCTTCCAGATACGGCTGCCGATCCAGCGCCGAGGGAATCTCAGCGACCTCATCGCGAATCCGTTCCTGCACAGCCGGATTGCCCGCGAGGTGGTAGAGCAGCCAGGCCATGGCATTGCTGGTGGTGTCCTGACCGGCGATCAGGATGGTCAGCGCCTCGGCGAACAGTTGGTCATCGGTGAAGGAGGTGCTGCCGTCCTGCGCCAATAGGAAGGCCTCGATGAAATTCGTCGGCGCCGCAGGCAGATTCGCGCGGGCCCGACTGATGACACCGGTGAGATCGGTGCGCAGTGCGCCCAGTGCGCGCTCCAGCGCCCGGTCGTCCGGAAGTTTGACGTAACGCCAGTACGGAAGCGGGCTGTTGATCCGCCGGTTGATGAGCGGGAAGATCAGCTCCAGGTGCCGCTGGATGATGTCGCCGGACTGTTCGATGGTGTTGATGTCGTAGTCGAAGGTCAACTTGGCGGTGACGTCCACCGTGTAGCGAGTCAGGTCGGCGCGAATATCCTTGGGCGACTGCCGTTCCCAGCGCCGTTGCAACCGTCCGGTGATCGTCTCCAGGGTGGGATGGAAGCTGCGCAGATGCGAGGCATTGAAGGCGGGCATCGCCAGCTTGCGACGCAGCCGCCACGCCTCAC
The DNA here is from genome assembly GCF_035920345.1 of Nocardia vinacea. NCBI lineage: Bacteria > Bacillati > Actinomycetota > Actinomycetes > Mycobacteriales > Nocardiaceae > Nocardia > Nocardia vinacea. Next base: position 8,615,665 of record NZ_CP109149.1, on the reverse strand, counting down.
CCTCCAGCGAGAACAGGCCGTTGGAACCCATCTCGTCCATGACAGATTCGATCGCCGACTGCCGCCGGAATCCCCCGGGCCGGTCACGGAAGATCTCGCGGTTCAGATCGGGATCACTGACGACCACGATGTGCCGCCCCGGCATCTTCAACTGATAGAGCGGGCCGTACTCATCGCACCATTCGTCGAACTGACGGTGCAGCAACGAGGGCCGCATCTGCGGGAGATTCCCCAGCAACGGCCACCGGCTCGGCCCCGGGAGATCATCCACGGTCTTGGCGGGTGAGATCGAGACGGACAAAGCTGGCGCCTAACGTCTGAAGGAACTGGTGGAGTCTTGGCGGTGGAGAAAAAGGCGCGAGAATCTTGTCTCGAAGCACAAAGAAAGGTCCGTCGAGTTTCTTTGTGAATGCGACCAGAGTCGAAGAATAACGACAGCCTCCCCGCGGTCGAAACATTCGGCCAGACCATATGGACAGCCTGCTGCCATTAATGCCGAGGCGGGCGATGACTCAGCGCGAACAATGGCGACCGTAGCCAGCCTGGGCAGGCGGTGTCAACCCTGACGATTCGTCATCGTTGACTTTCCGCAGGTAGAGGCGAAATAGTGAGGAACGCAACAGTGCCTTACCTGAAGGTATTAATCTGAAACGAAGCCTGGTCGCTGATGGTATGGCGAAATACGCTATCCCCCAACGTCGCCCGGGGTCTCGACGTGCAGCCGAGCCCGCAGCGACCAGAAAAAGTCAGCGGGAAAACAGAAAGTTATTCGGGATTGGCGAATCGCGGCTAGACTCTGCCCATATCGGTCGGATGCACAGGGTCGATCCCGCCTGCGCGAGTTACTCCTGGGAATGCAGACCCGAATTCGTCCGGTCATGGGTTCACAAGGAGACACAATGCAAGTTTTCGGCAGCTGGAACCACCTATTCGGAAAGGCGAGACCGGCGGTCGCCGCTGCCGCGATGGCAGTCGCGGCAAGCGCCGCTATCACCGGGCAAGCGGGCGCAGACCCGGCCGCGGGCACCCACTATGTGGCCCTCGGTGATTCCTTCGCCGCGGGCGCGGGTGTATTTCCACAAACCGAGCTCGCCACGTGTTCACGCTCCGCGGTCAACTACCCGTCGCTGGTCGCGAAGGAGCTCGGCGTCGCGACCTTCAAGGACGTCACCTGCGGCGGGGCCACGTTGGACGACCTCACGAGCCCTCAGCGCGGCGTCGTCTCCGGAACCGCCGCACCGCAGTTCGATGCGCTGACACCGGACACCACCCTGGTGACAATGACCATGGGCGGCAACGATATCGGCCTGGCGAAGCAGGCCCTGCTGTGCGGAAATCTCCTGCCGGAGCCCCACGGCACGTCATGCGCGGACACCTTTACGGCGAACGGTGTCGACACTTTCGCGGAACGGACCAAGGCCCTGGCACCCGTCTACGGCACCGCGATCGATGAAATCCGCTCGCGCGCACCCGAAGCCACGATCGTGATCGTCGGGTATCCGACCGCCTCACGCGCGGGTGCGTGCCCGGCGCAGCAGCCCGCCTGGCCACGCGACGCCGACTACCTCCAGGACGTGCTGGTCAACCTCAATACACTGCTGCGCGACGTCTCGGCCGCACACGGCGCGATCTTCGTCGACACCGCCACCTCCAGCATCGGACACGATATGTGCGCCGCGCCCGACCAGCAGTGGATCAACGGTCTCATCCCCTCGCTGTCGACTCCATCCATTGTCCCGCTGCACCCCAACACCTTCGGTGAGCAGAACATCGCACAGCAGGTTGTCGCCGCACTGCGGTGAGATCGCGGCCTGGGCGCGGTACGGCGCCCAGCGTCACTGTGACACGGTGCCAGGAATCGGCAGACGGTCGAGCCAGGGGATCACATTGCTCTGATTTCTATCAACGCTAGACCTAGCATTGATAGAAAGTAGACGCGCCGAACCCGCCGCTGCCAACGGCGATTCGCTAGTCTGCGAACAATGGACGCAGCAAAAGAGTGCACCGCATGAGACGGACCCCGGGCCGGGCCGGTCACGAGGATCGTCGTCGAGCGATCCTGGAGGCGGCCCTCGAGGTTTTCGCGGAACGCGGCTACCAGGGCGCGACCATTGCGATCGTCGCGGAGCGGGTCGGGCTCAGCCAGCAGGGCGTGCTGCACTACTTTCCCAATAAGCAGACGCTGCTGGCGAATGTGCTCGAGCTGCGCGATCAGAACGATCTCGACGTCCTGCTCGCCACCGCACAGGGCCGTGCGACAACCCTGGAACTCCTCGCCGACCTGGTGGAACGCAATGCCGAGCGGCCCGGAATCGTACAGTCGTTCACGGTGCTCGCGGCCGAGAGCGTCACTCAGGATCATCCGGCGCGCGACTACTTCGTCGATCGGTACGCGCAGGCCCGGGAGATGCTGACCACCTTCTTGGAGCGCGCCTTGGGCGGCGATCCGCCGCGGGGCGTCTCACATCGGGATGCCGCCGTATTGCTGATCGCGGTCCTGGACGGTTTGCAGCAGCAATGGTTGCTGTCGCCGGATGACGTGGATATGCCCGCGCTGTTGCGCGAGTTCCTGCAATTGATCCGTCCGGATGACGATCCGAATCTATAACGTATCGATAACATTACCTACCTACTGCTAGGTAAATCGGCCATACTTCGAGGTAGATGCCCGCGCGTCATACGAACAAGGGAGTCGACCGACATGGCGAATCACCGAGCCGACCGTGAGGCAGTGGTCGAAAAGGCATTGGCCGCACTGGATCTGGATGCCCGGTGCCGCCTGCTCGCCGGACAGGACATGTGGTCCTTGCCCGCTATGCCTGAGATCGGGCTGACGTCCCTGGTGATGTCCGACGGTCCGATCGGTGTGCGCGGAGTGCACTGGAGTCCGGAGGATCCGTCGATCGCCCTGCCGAGCCCGACGGCGCTGGCCGCCACCTGGGATCCGACTCTGGCCCGGCGAGCCGGGCAGCTGCTCGCGCAGGAGGCGCGGCGCAAGGGTGTGCACATACTGCTCGCTCCGACGCTCAATCTGCATCGAAGCCCATTGGGCGGCAGGCACTTCGAGTGCTATTCGGAGGATCCGCTGCTGACCGGCGCGATCGGCGCGGCCTACGTGACCGGTGTGCAGGAGGGCGGTGTGGCCGCGACGCCGAAGCATTTCGTGGCCAATGATTCCGAGACCGACCGATTCACCGTTGATGTGCGGGTATCCCAGCGGGCACTGCACGAGCTGTATCTAGCTCCGTTCGAAACCGTGGTCGCACAGGCCGAGCCGTGGGCCTTGATGGCGGCCTACAACAGCGTCAACGGTGTAACGATGACCGAGCACAATGCGCTGCAGAACGAAATACTGCGTGCGCGTTGGGGTTTCGACGGCGCTATCGTCTCGGACTGGACGGCGGCACGCAATACTGTCGGCGCGGCCGTCGGCGGGCTCGATCTCGCAATGCCGGGACCGCAGAGCGTCTTCGGCCACACCCTCGCGGAAGCGGTTCGCGCAGGCCAGGTTCCGGCCGAGACCGTCGAGCAGATGGCACGGCATGTGCTCCGGCTCGCCGCCCGAGTCGGCGCGTTGGCCGGGGCACCACCCGAAGTCGCCACGGTGCCCGCAACGATCAACGGCGACGCGCTGGCTCGCGAGCTCGCCCAACGCTCGATTGTGCTGCTGCGCAACGAGAGTAGTGTGCTGCCACTCGGCAAGTTACGGCGTATTGCGCTGATCGGCCAGACCGCCGACCAGCCGAGGGCGCTCGGCGGCGGTAGCGCCCAGGTGTTCCCACCGCACACCGTTTCCCCGCTCGACGGTCTGCGAGCCGTGCTCGATACGGATACCGAACTGGTCTATGCCGTCGGTGCGGATCCCCGAGTCAAGATTCCCGCCGCCAAGGAAGGTTTCGATCTGCGGGTCCAGCTGTGCGGCGCGGGTGACCGCCTGCTCGGCGAGCATCCGCTGCCGGAGGCCACGATCGAATGGATCGGTGAATTCCCGGACGGTATCGGAGTCGGGGAACTGCATCGGGTCGTTGTCACCGGCACCTTCACGCCACGGGCGACGGGAACACACACCTTGGCCATCGCTGGCATCGGGCCGTTCCGGCTGACGGTCGGCGATGTGACCTGTTTCGACGACGCGATCGTCCCGGAGGGCGATCCGCTGGCGGCTTTCCTCCACCCGCCGGAGACACTTTTCGAGGTCGAACTCGCTGCGGGACAGCAGGTTTCGATCAGTCTTACGCATACCGTGACGACACTGCCCGAGATGCCCATTGCCTTCGAGAAGTTCTCGCTCGGCCATCAGGAACCGAATATCGACCCCGAGGCGCTCATCGAAGAAGCGGTCGCCGCGGCGGCTTCGGCCGATGTGGCCGTGGTGGTCGTCGCCACCACCCCCGAGGTGGAGAGCGAAAGCTTCGACCGGACATCGCTTTCGCTGCCCGGTCGACAGGATGAGCTCGTCGAGCGGGTCGCCGCCGCCAATCCGCGCACCGTGGTCGTGGTGAATACCGGGTCCCCTGTGCGGATGCCGTGGGCCGAGGATGTCGCGGCGATTCTGCTCACCTGGTTTCCTGGGCAGGAAGGTGGTGCCGCACTGGCGGATATGCTCATGGGCCGGGCCGAACCGAGCGGACGGCTGCCCACCACCTGGCCCGCGCACGAGGACGATGCGCCGGTACTGAATGTCACGCCCACCGACGGTGCTCTCGCCTACGAGGAGGACGTTTACATCGGATACCGTGCGTGGCAACGACTTTCGATCGCGCCCGCGTACTGGTTCGGACACGGAATCGGTTACACCACCTGGGAGTACGAAAGCGCCGTGTTCGCTCCTGATCCGGTGGCCATCGGCGTTCTCGGCACGCTGACCGTTCGCGTTCGCAATACCGGCGATCGTCCCGGCCGCGAAACGATCCAGACGTATATCGCTCATTCATCCCGACCGGAACGCCGACTGGCCGCGTTCGCGGTCGTCGAAGCCGAGCCGGGCGAGGCAGTCGAGGTGGCGATTCCGATCCCCCGCCGAGCCGCCGAATCCTGGGATGAGGCAACGGAAACCTGGGGGCTACCCGCCACGGCTTACGACCTGCTGACCGGTCGATCGGTTGCCGATACCCGCCTGACTACTACCATTCGAGGACCGCACGCATGAGATTGCGCCGAATCACCCTGTCCCTCGTCGGATTTGCGCTATGCGCCGCACCGATGCCGTTGGCCGCAGCGGAGCCGGAAACGTATCCGACGGCCACCTGGGAGCAGGTGCAGGACGAGGAAACCCGATGGGCGCAGGAAGGCAAGGTCGAAGCGCCGACACCGCCAGGAGTCAACCGGTACGACTGCGTGCCCACAGTGCCCGGAGCGGTTCCCGTTGTCCTGCTACATGGTTTCGCGGGCGACGAGTATCGAGCGTGGGGCTATCTCGGACCCGCCCTCACCAATGCCGGTCTGTGCGTCTATTCCTTCTCGTATGGCGGCAGCAATGCCATGCAGGGCGGTGGCAATGGTCCGCTCGCCGATTCGGCGGTCGAGATCAAGCAGAAACTGACCGCGCTGACCACCCGACTCGGCGTACCGAAGGTCGACCTGATCGGCCATTCCGAGGGCGGCATCATGGCGCAGTACATCGTGAAAACCGATCCGGCAATCGCAACTGGCGTCCATTCGGTGACCACCATTTCCTCGCCGACACACGGCACGCTCGGCAATCTCGGCGCGACTCTTCTCAATGCCGGAAATTTCCGCGACGAGCTGCCGGTACCGCCCGCGGTGAAGGATCTACTGGCCGGGTCGGCCTTCCTACAGGAGTTGAACTCCGGACCGATCACCGTTCCCGGCGTCGCCTACACCACCATCAGCAGCCGTTTCGACCCGATCTCATCTTTCGGCCAGAACCAGGCCATGATCGCGGAGCCCGGTGTCGACAACTACGTCCTCCAAAACGTCTGTCCCGGTAGCAAAGCCGGACACAATGGCACGGTTTTTTCACCAACCACTGCCGCACTCGTGCTCAATAGACTCGATCATTCGGCGGTGCGCCCGATTCCGTGCCAGGACGACTCAACCGGCTAGTTCACGAGGGCGAACACATGCGCGGATCGCTTGTGCGCCAACTGTATCGAGACCGTTCAGGTCAGCGGTGGCGAGCGTCGTCGCCGTCGGGAAGAGGTAAGAAAGGCCGAACTGCCGCAATCCGCCTATCGGTGCGCCATAGGTGGTGACGAAATTGTTGAGTACATCTCTGTCCGACACTATGCCGCGGATGTCGTCCTCGAATGGATCCCACGGCTGACCCGCGAGCAACCGCTGCACCCTGGACACGAGGTGGATCAGCCCTTCGATATGCGGCACGTGCACGACGAGTCGCACGGCATCTGTTGTGGCCGAGTATATTTCGATGACTCCCGGGTCGCTGTCCATGACGATCGTCCGCCGGTAGCAGGCCAGTGTGGCACTCTCGACACCAGCGATTGCGGTGTCCGCGAGCTGCGTCAAACGCCGCGCGATATTCGTCCCCTCGGCCACCGGCACCCGCAGCGCGAGACCCCCATCCGCGACCAAGCGGTCCGCACGTCGGCGGTGTTTGCGCAACTCGACGGGTGTTGCCCGAAATGTCGCGACCATCACCCGGTTGAACTGACGCAGGCTCCCGAATCCGGCGGCGAAGGCGATATCGGTGACCGACAGATCGGTATCGTCCAGTAGCCGTCGCGCGAAATGCGCACGCCGCGAGCGGGCCAACTGATCCGGCGTCGCACCGACCTGCTCATGAAACATTCGCCGCAGGTGACGTTCCGACACTGCCAGCCGCGCGGCGAGTTCCGCCTCATTGCCCTCGTCCAGTGCACCCACGGCAATGAGATCGACAGCGCGACAGACCAATTCGGATGCGCTCGCGGGCTTTCGATCGCCACGATAGGGACGGCAACGGTGGCAGGCCCGAAACCCAGCCGCCTCGGCACCCGCAGCGGAGATGAAGGTGACAACGTTCTCCACCCGTGGGCGTCCAGGGCACGGCGGCAAGCAATAGATGCCGGTCGTGATGACGCCTTGGAACGATCCCATACCCCTGAGTCTGCGCGCCGGACCACGCACCGACCAGCCATATCCGGACACGACCTGTCCGGATATGGCGTGATCGGCGGCCGCGGCCAACCAAGGATTGGCCGAATGGACGCACAGACGAGCAAAGATGTGATCATCCGGGCCTGGCGCGAATTCGCGACCCAGGATCCCGACCGCATTGCCGCGGTATTCACCCCGGACGCCGAATGGCTCGCACCGCCGCAGAACGCCACCGCCCGCGCCATCGACGGCACCAATCACCTGGTCGGCCGTGACCGCATTGTGCGGTTCCTGACCAGGGAGTTTCCGACCATATTCGTTTCCGACCGAAGCGTGGAGTTCACCGCCGTCATCGCCGAGGGCACGAAAGTCGTTGTCGAGGAACGGATGCGGGCGACATTGATGAACGGCAATCACTACGACAACGACTACTGCTTCATCTTCGAACTGCGCGACGGCCTGATCCACCGTGTGCGCGAGTACATGGACACCCGCCGCGCTGAGGAAATGTTCAGCGCCGACGGCACCCGATGAGTTGACCTCCGGTTCGCACCGGAGGTCGACTCACTTCACGCCGATCGGCTTGCCGAAGAAGGAAGCGAAGGTCTCGCCGAAGGTGGCCTGCAACAGCTCGATTCCGTTCGGGTCCAAGGCCAGCCAGCCGACATCGGTTGTGTCGCAACCCTGTTGGGTCGGCACGCCATTGAGCCGATCACGCAGCCACAGCAGGGCGGGCGCGGTGCCCGAGATCTCGGTGAGCACGTGTTCGGCAAAGTGCTCTCGGGTGTATTGCACAGTCGCGGAAGGGCTTTGGCAGTAGGTATCGACCAGAGTGTTGACCTGGCCCACCGGGATGATTTCATCCGGGTTGCCCTGCCAGATGTACATCGGCATATCGGGTACCGACTTACCCATTCGCGTCTTGTCGAGCACGTCGGCGACCGCCGGGTGCTGGATCGGATCGCCCGGCACTCGAATCATGCCCTCGAGGTTCAGGAATGGCAGTAGCGGGGTCAGGTACTGCACGCACAGCCCACCCTGGACGGTCGACAGCGTCCGGCCCAGCGGGTCGATATTGGCGTCGATGAACCGGGCGAAATCCGGATACTCGCGGGTGAGACCGTTGACGGCGGCTAGGACCAGACCGGAGGTGAGCTGGTTGTTCGCGACATTCAGCGTCACGCCGAGATCGGCGGGCACACCGCCCTCGGCCGTGCCGACAATGTTGAGTTCCGGCGCGTAGGCCTGCTTCAACTCGGCCGCGTGACCGGTTGCGATGGCACCGCCGGAGTAGCCGTACATACCGATCCGGGCATCGGGCGCGAGCCGCATCGGCTCGAGGTTGCGCGCCGCGCGGATGCCGTCGAGGGTGATCCGCCCGGCCAACGGTCCGGCCGCATAGGCGTTGTTCGGTCCCTGATGATCGGGGATGACAACCGCCCAGCCCTGCTGCACCGCACCCTGGGCGATCAGCCATTCCGCGGGCGCGACGACCTGGCCGACAAACGGACTGACCGAAAACTGTTGCAGCGCATAGGAAGGCGCACAGTACCCGGCCAAGAAGTCCTCGGCGATCTGCATCGAGACGAGCTTGTCGGGGGCCGAGCCGCGCGGCTTCACGACCGTCGCGACCGCTGGAATCGCCTCGTCCCGACTGTTATTCGAGCGGTAGGAGACCTGCCAGGCGTCGACATTCACCGGAATCAACCCGAAGTTGGCGACATTGACCTGCCGCGCCGAGATGAGCTCGCCCGGCGCCTTGCTCGCCACGAGTTCTGCGGCCGGATGGTAGAAACCCGGATCCAATTCGGGCGGCAGCGGAACCGGTGCCGCAGGTTGCACCGCTGCCGGTTCCTCCGGCGGCTCGGCGACCGTGACCGCGGTCGTCGCGAGCAGTGCGATGGCCGTGACTCCGGCCGAGAACATGATTCGCCGGGCGCGACCCGCCAGCGGATTGATCAACTTCCAGCCCCTTCGCATACTGTGAGACCACTCCGTCTCACATGTTGGCGACTATGGCACAGACGTGATGTGCATCGCAACAACGGCCGCAGTCATGGGCAGAAATAGACCCGATTCGCCGACTCGATGTGCCGAGCGGCCGCAGATGACGTAACTTTCACCGAACCGGCCGGTTGGTGCCGGACAGCTTGCTGGGGAAGCTCCGAGGAAACATGCACGTGCCCAATGAACCGGTCTCGACGGTTCTGTACTACGTCTTCTTGCTCTTCTATGGCGCACAGGATGCGCTGGGCGGGTCCTTCATCCTGGACTGACCCGGGCCGTCACAGCACACCGAGCAGTCCGCGTGGCTGCTCGGATACCGTGGTGCTTGTGACCGAGCACAGCGAGGGAACCAAAGACACAGCACCCTTGGTCGCAGCGGAGCCGCACGCTAGCGAGGCGGAGCTGTGACCATCGTGGACAGGCAGTACGGCGGCCGCGCAGTGAGCGAGCGGAAGGCTGAGCGACGGCAGCGGTTCCTGGACGCCGCCATCCGAACCTTCGCCGAGCGCGGCTATGCGGATTGCTCGCTAGCCGATGTGTGCACCGCGGCCGGGCTGTCCAAGCGGCAGTTCTACGAGGAGTTCCAGACCAGGGAAGACGTACTCATCGCGTCCTACGACTACATCCAGGACCAGTCCGCCGCAGTCGTCGGGCAGGCCGTCGCGGCACTGGGGCCGGATACGGATATCGCGGCCGGGCTCACCGCGGTGCTGACGGCGTTCATCGGTTCGATCAGCTCCGATCCGTACCGGGCCAAGGTCGCCTTCGTCGAGGTGGTCGGGGTCAGTGAACGCATGGAGAAGCACCGCCGTGAGCGCCGCCACGCGTGGGCGGGGGCAATCGAGGCGCTGCTCATCTCGATCGCGGGCCCGGACATCCGCGTCCCTGGCGGAATCACCTGGGCGGCAAGTGCACTCATCGGCGCGATCAACGGTGTCGCGCACGAATGGATTCTGGCCGACCCGCGCCCGCCGATCACGCAACTGGTCGAGGTGCTCGCCCCCATCGCCAACTCGCTGATCCTCACCGAGGAATAGTTCCGTGCCGGCGTGGCGGGTAGGTTCGGCGTATGCAGCTCGGTCAGCCAAGTCGCACCGCCCTCGCCACCGCCTACGCTCGCGCTTACCACCAGATCGCGACTGAGCCGCGCATCTTCACCGATCCGCTGGCCATTCGAATCGCAGGCATCGCGCCCGACCAACTGGCCGATCTGGAGACCGCGACGTTCCAGGACGACGAGACCGACATGCGCCGCCGACGCCGTCTGTTCCTGGCCGCCCGCGCCCGCTTCGCCGAGGACACCGTTGCCGACGCGGTAGCGGCAGGCACCCGTCAGGTGGTGATTCTCGGTGCCGGACTGGACACCTTCGCCTATCGCAACCCGCATCCGGATGTGCGGGTGTTCGAGGTCGATCATCCCGATACCCAGGAGTGGAAGCGGCAGCGGCTCGATGCGGCGGGCATCGAACTCCCGGCATCGCTGACCTTCGCTCCCGTCGACTTCGAAAGCCAAACGCTCGCAGCAGGATTAGCTGCCGCCGAGTTCGATCGGAGTCGACCGGCCGTATTCGTCTGGCTCGGCGTCATCATGTACCTGACTCAGGACACGATCCTGGACACCCTACGGTTCGTCGCGGGCCAGGCGACACCGGTGCGGTTGGTGTTCGACTATCTCTATCCCGCTTCGGCTTCCACGCCCGAGGAGATGGATCAGCGCACCGCGCGAGCCGATCTGGTGGCGTCCATCGGCGAGCCCTGGCTCAGCTTCTTCACGGCCGATGACATCGCAAATATCTTGCGGGAGGCTGGATTCGACCGAGTCGACGATCGCGACGCACCGAACCTCATCGCCGGTTACCTCGGTAGCAGCCCGCGACAGCGGTCCACCGTTCCGCCACATGTGCTGTGTGCCATGCGAACCGCGTAGGTCAGCAGCCGAGTTGGTCTGCGAGATCGAGGAAGTCGGTGGCGTTGACGTCGAAATCGTCGTCGAAGGAAACATCCACATCACCGCCGGCGCCGAACTCGAGCGGCCGTGCGACGAAGGCCGTCCGGAAGCCCAGTGCGCCCGCGGCCTGAATGTCGTACTTGTGGCTGGCGACCATCATGATCTCCGACGGCTCGAGCCCCAGATACCGTGCGGCCATGCGATACACCGTGGGGTCTGGTTTGAACGCACCCGCCATCTCGGCGGTGAATACCGCATCCCACGGCAGTGCGGCGCGCTTCGAAATATTCACCACGGCGGCGACATCCGCATTCGACAAGGTCGCGATCGTGAATTTGCTTGCGAGCCTGTTTAATCCGGCGACTACATCGGGCCATGGTTCGAGTCGCTGCCAGGCGAGGGTGAGATCGGCGCGTTCGTCGGGCGACAGGTCGATGCCGTAATCACCCAGTAGGCCGTCCAGTGCGTTGGCGTAGACCGAATGCACGGTGACCCAGTTGTCTCGGTCGGGCTCTGCCTTCCGCAGTGCGGCGAAATATTCAGCGCGCCAATGGTCTACGAAACCGGGCCAATCGATATGGCGATATCGGGTACCACCGATGCGTCGCGCTTCGGCGCAGACGGTCGAATGAAAATCCGTCGCCGTCCCCTGCACATCGAAAAGTAATGCTCGCAACACAATTCGCACCTTTCCCTATGCGCGCTGGACCAGCAGATAGCTGCGCCGGCTCGGATGTTCGGTGTCCGGATGCGGTTCACGGTCCAAGCGCGCCTCAGGGACCAGACCAGCCGTCACCAAGGCTTCGGATTCAGCGTCCGGGTCCAGGTAATGAAAGGTGAGGTCAACCTGGTGGCCCCACCAATCGGTGAGCGTCTTGGCCCCACCATCCGGAAAGTCCGCGTCGCTGGTGTGAAATGCAATGAGCGCGTACCCACCGGGCCGCAACACCCGCGCGAACTCCGCATAGGCCGCCGCCCGCTGCTGCTCGTCCAAATGGATCACCGCATACAGACAAACCAACCCCGCCAACGATTCCGCCCGCACCGGCAGCGCAGTCATATCCGCCGCACCAGCCGCCACCGCATTAGTCCGCCGCGCCACCGCACACATCGCAGGCGAAAGATCCATCCCAACAGCCCGCACCCCCCGCCCCGCAAGATAAGCAGCGACATGCCCCGGCCCACAACCAATATCCGCAACCACACCCCCGTCGGTGAGTTCGGCGAAAACCCCCAACATCCCCCGATCCAACGGCTTACCCCGCAACTCATCCCCGAGCTCATCGGCATAACGCTCGGCCACCAGGTCATAACTGCCTCGCGTGCCGATCATCCGGCCAGCGTAGTTCCGCCCCGAACTCCGCGCCTGCCGTGGACTGACCGGCCCTGGAAGACGACCAGCCGCAGTCTGCCCGCGGCGACGCACACGGGCGGAGACCGCCACACCCGACCGCGCACGATGTTTACCCGGCCGCGGCCAGCGGCTGTCGTCGTGGCGGCACGCCGCGACGACAGCCGCCGAGTACCATCACCGCCGGCCGCGCCATCACCGCACGCAGGCCGCGCCATTGCCGCAGGCGCGGATTGCACAGCCGGGCACATGCCGGAGCCGAATCGTGCAGACGTTCGCACCGCAGCACCGAACGCGTGCGGGCGACCACCGAGGCGCGCGTCGGATTCACCGCCCCCCGGAAACGGTGAGCCAGTGTCACCGCCGCGAACTTGCCACGGCGCGGACAGCACAGACATCAGCAAGGTCTGCTGTGGGAAAAGGTCCGCACGCGCCGACCACCTGGACGCGCGTCGGATTCACCGCACAGAAGACACCAGCTACCACGGCCCGTACCGTGACGACCGTGCGTCGGATTCACCGCCCCCGGAAACGGTGAGCCAGTACGACCGCCGCGCACTCACCACAGCGCGGACAGCACAGATATCCGCAAGGTCTGCTGTGGGACACGGTCCGCACGCGCCGACCACCGAGGCACGCGTCGATTCACCGCACACAGAAGACGCCAGCTGCCGCGGCCCGCACCGTGGCGACTGTGCGTCGGATTCACCGCACTCGAAAAGCAGTGAGCCGCCAGTCCGTTGAGCGGGTGCGGGCGATTCGGGCGGCGATGGCGAAGTGTTGGCGGCCGCGGTCGTAGGTGGCGAAGACTTCCGCGGTCGAGGCGTCGACCATCATGAGGCCCGCGCGGTAGAGCACGGCTACGCCGAGTGTGCGGCCGGGTGCGAGGTCGGCTCGGACTATGGTTCGCACCGCAGAGACCACGGCGGGCGTGGCCATGGTGGTGAGTTGGGCGACTGGGCGGCGGTGGTCGAGTATCTCGAGCGCCAGCCGCAGCGCACGCTCGACGAATTGCTGTGCCGTCGAATCCAATTCGACGACCGGCGGCAACTCGGCATGCCCCGCACTGAGCGCCCGCCGCAAACCCGGCGGGCCGGATCGTCCGGTCTGATCATTCCGCGATAACGGCGTGCGGCACGGCGACGCCCGCGGCGGATCCTCGAATTCCGCGCGGCTCCCGGCCGGACGGTACGGCAACAACGGCGGCTCAGTCCTCGGCGCGTACGAAAGCCCCGACGGATGTCTCTCCATAAAGCCCCCCAAATGAGTTCGAACTACTCCCCCAAGCTCCGACCGCGACAGCATTCCACGAATATCCCCGCAGGTAAACCACCCAAGCGACCGCTCTGGCGTCAGCACAATAAGATCAGGTGGCACTGGTGGCGGGGGCTTCTCGGGCCGATGCCTGCACAGATTCCACCTGATCTTGATGCGAGTCAGTTGGAGATGCGGGCCAGGGTTTGTAGCGGGTCGGTGAGGACGTCGGCGAAGGCTAGTTCGGCGGCGCCGACCAAGGGCGCATCGTCGGCAAGTGCGGAGGTGCGCAAGCGAACTCGCTCACGCACCGCGAGCAGCCCGTTCACCGCGAGTCTGCTGCGGACCTGTGCGGCGGAGGCGAGGTAGATCTCGCGGAGCACGCCACCGAACACGACCATCGTCGGATTGAAGATATTGACCAGGTTGGCAACGCCGTAGCCGAGCCAATCCCCGACCTGGTGCAACGCATCTCGGGCAGTGGCATCACCACGCGCCGCAGCATCCACGATCGCCTCTACCGCCGCACGCCCGGTGAGATCCGCCCGCCCGGCAGCCGCAATCAACGCGAGCTCGCCCGCCTCGGCCTCCAAACAGCCATACGACCCACACGTGCAAGCCCGCCCACCCGGATTCACGATCATGTGCCCGACCTCGCCGCCATATCCCCCCTCACCACCGAGCAGCTTGCCGCCCATGATGATTCCGCCCCCGATACCGACCTCACCGTGCAGATAGATCATGTCCGCAACCCCGATACCGACACCACGTTCCCGTTCGGCAAGCGCACCGAGGTTGGCGTTGTTACCGACCACCACGCGTAACCCGAGTCGCTCCGAAAGCCGCGCCCCGACCGGCACATCCACCCACCCGATATTCGGCCCGTACCGAACGACCCCGTCCTCTTCGCGCACCATCCCACAGAACGCGACTCCCACACCCACACATACCGTCTCGGGCCCGGACCCGCGAATCATGTTCTCCGCGAGGTCCACGAGCGCACCGATCACATCATTCGGATCGAACGTGCCACTGGGACGGCGCGTTTCCCGCCGATCGAGAATCACCCCACCCAAGCCGACCCGAGCCACCGCGAGCCGATCCGCCCCCACATCCAGTGCCAACCCGTAGACCCGCTCCGATTCGGGGCGCACCACCAGCGACGGCCGCCCTGCCTTCCCCGTCTGCCCCGGCAGCTCCTCGCTGACCAGACCGGCCGCGGCGAGGTCGGCGGTCAGCGCCAGGATGGTGCTGCGATTGAGCCCCATCCGCTCGGCGAGCGCCGTTCGCGACATGGGTCCGCTGGAGTGGACATGCCGCAGCAGCACGGCGAGGTTCTGCCGCCGGATCTCGTCCGGGGAAGGTGCAGCTCTCATTCGGGCGAACCTCCTCCCGGTCGCTAGCGACTGCTTGCAGGTCGCTCGAAATGGTCAGTTGGTCAACTTCCTGGCAACGCACGCTTGCGCGACAGCGCGTCCACTCCCGCTGCCAACAGCAGCACGAATCCTGTCACAACGAATTTGGTGCCCGCGCTGTAGCCCATCAGGCCCATTCCGTTATTGATCACCGCGACCACCGCCGCACCGAGCACCGCGTCGAGCATCCGACCGCGCCCGCCGAACAGACTCGTACCGCCGATCACGGCCGCTCCGACAGCGGTCAGCAACACATCGCTGCCGCCGGTATTCGGATCGACGGAGTTGGCACGCGATGCCGCGATCAGCCCGCCCACGGCGGCCATTGTCGAACACAGCACGAAGGCACAGATCTTGATCCGATCGACCGGAATGCCCGCCCGCCGAGCCGCTTCCGTACTGCCGCCGACCGCGTAGATGTGTCTGCCGAACGAGGTGCGGTTGAGCACGAACGTCCAAAGCAGTAGCAGCGCCACGATCAACGGCACCACGATCGGCATGCCCTTGAGCGAGTTGATCGCCGGGTTGCGGCTGCGTTCGTCATTGAGGATCAGCACCGCCGCACCCGCCACCACGGCAACCGCCGCTATCCGCAGCGCGATCACCGGTGCGGTTTCACCGGTGAGACCGAGTTTGGTGCGCGCCCGCAGTTTTCGGTATTGGATAACCGCGAATCCGGCCAGCAGCACCACGTACATGACCCAGCCGAGCCAAGGTGGCACATTCCTATTGGCGATCGCGACGATCGTCTCATCGTGGATCGAGATATTGCGCCCATTGTCCATGATCTTCAGCGCGACACCCTGCAATGCCAGAAACGCCGCCAATGTCACCACGAACGAAGGGATTCCGATCTTCACCACGATCGTCCCGATGGTCAGTCCGATCACGACGCCGGTGAGCAGCGAGACGAGAACCGCTGCGTACCAAGGCCATCCCTTATCGGTGAGCAATACCGCGAGCACCGCCGCACACACACCGCTGGCGAATCCGGCCGACAGATCGATCTCACCGAGCAGCAAAACGAAGATCAGTCCCATGGCGATTACCGCGATGGCCGCGCCCTGGGTCAGGAGATTCGCGAAATTACCCTGCGTCATGAACACCGGCCGCGCGATCCAGAACACCACCGACAGCACCGCCAGCGCGATAATCGACGGCAGCGCACCCATATTCCCGCTGCGCACCCGTCCGACATACGAGTTGACCAGCTCGGTCACCGGCGAGGACGTGGCCTCGAACTTATCCGTAACCACGGCGCTCATACGCTTGCTCCATTTCCGAGGCCGAGACTTCCGCTGCGACCGGCGGTGATCAGTTCGACGACCTGTGCGTGCGTCACGTCGGCGGTGCGCACCTGGGCCGCCATCCGGCCGAGATACAGCGCGGCGATCCGATCCGAGACCGCGAAGACGTCGTTCATATTGTGCGAAATCAACACCACCGCAAGGCCTTTGTCGGCAAGTCGACGAACCAACTCGAGCACCTGCTGGGTCTGAGCGACACCCAGCGCGGCCGTCGGCTCGTCCAGGATCACCACTTTGCTGTTCCACAGCACGGCTTTCGCGATCGCCACCGTCTGGCGTTGACCGCCGGACAGACTCGCCACCTGCTGTCGCACCGACTTCACCGTCCGAACCGATAAGCCCGCCAAGGTCTTTCCGGCCAGCTCCTCCATCCCGTACTCGTCGAGGACCAGGCCGTGCTTCTTCTCCCGGCCGAGGAACATGTTCTGCACGATGTCGAGGTTGTCGCAGAGCGCCAGATCCTGGTACACGATCTCGATCCCGAGATCGGCGGCGTCACGCGGGCTGTGCACACGCACTGGCTTGCCCTCGAAAAAAAATTCACCCGAATCGATCGGATGAGTACCGCCGATGCACTTGACCAGCGTGGACTTGCCCGCGCCGTTATCGCCGACCAGCGCCGTCACCTCACCCGAGTACGCGGAGAAGGCGACCTCGTGCAAGACATGGACGGGACCGAAACTCTTTTCTATCCCGCATAATTCGATGACCGGGTTATCCGGCATGGGTGCAGCTCCTCAAGTTGGGCGCCCCTTCCGCGGTCCCCTCATCGAATCGCGGAAGGGGCGGTGTAACACGATCAGCGGACCCCGTTATCCGCGCAGAGCTTCGCGAATTCGCCGGTGCACAGCTCGGCCTTGGTGACATAGCCGTCCGCGACAACGTCGTTCACGTTCTCCTTGAAAATCGCCTTCGGTTCCAGCAGCACCGCGGGCACTTTCGCATTCGCTTCGGGATCGTCGACGGTGCTGTTCGCCTCGCCCTTCTCACCCCTCGCGAGCGCGATCGCCAGCTTCGCGCCGGCGTCGGCCTCCAGCTTGATGGCCTTGTAGACGGTCATGCACTGATCGCCCGCGAGCACGTTCTGCAGGCCCTGGACCGTGGCATCCTGGCCGGTCACCGGGATCTGGCCGTTCAGCTTCTGCTTCTTCAGCACCGCGATAGCGGCATTGCCGAGCCCGTCGTTGGCCGCGACCACACCGCCGAGATTCGGCGTGCCGGTGAGCATCTGCTCGAAGATGGTGCCCGCCTTGGTGTTATCCCACTCCGGCACCGCCTGATCCGGTCCCTTCGCATACTCACCGGAATCGAACTTCGGCTTCAGCACACTGTCGTAACCGTTCTTGAACAGCGTCGCATTGTTGTCGGTGGGTCCGCCGTTCAGGTAGGCGACGATCGGATTGACCGCCTTCTTGTCGGTGAGGCACTTGGACAGACCGTCCCCCATCAACTTGCCGACCTTCACATTGTCGAACGACACATAGAACGGCGCCCCACCGCCGAGAGTCAGTCTGTCGTAATCGATTACGGTCACACCCTGCGACTTCGCCTTCTGGATCACAGCCTTGCCGGTCCCACTGTCGAGGTTGGTGATCATCAGCACCGAGGCGCCATTGGTGATCATCTGATCCGCGATGGTCTGGAAGGCGTTCTTATCCCCCTGCGCGTTCTGGATATCCGCCTTGATCCCCGCCGCGTCGAACGCCGCCTGCAGATACTTCCGATCCGCCGTCTCCCACCGCGCGGATGTCTTGCTGTCCGGCAGGATCACCCCGATCTTGGCGCCCCCACCCCCCGAGTCCTTGTTGTCGTCCCCGCAGGCAGTGAGCGAGGTGAGAAGCGCGACCGATACGGCCGCAATGCCGAGGATCCCCTTACGCATGAGGGCGAGCCTTTCGTCGAACCACCGCCCGATCAGACCGGGCAGTCGAGCAAGAGCGAATGTTGTTCGGCACAACATATTGCATCGCAAGCCGAAGCACAGCCGTTTCGCAAAGATATTTGTTGTTTGCCATAACAATCCGGTTTCGGGACGACGGTTGGGCGCGTCACTCGAACGCTCACCCGCCGCGAGACCTGTTCGTAGCGGCCGGTCTCCCAGCTACTCGTCGAATGGCGCCACACCGCCGAGATCTATGCGGATCCAAGCCTCCTCGAGGCCGCAACCCGAAAGCTTGGTGACGACGGAGGGCCAGTGCCGCGCCCCGAATCCGATCAAGGCGCGGTGTGAGCCCGAAACGAGCAGATCGTGCAGCACCGCCCCCGAAGGCCGACGAGTACGAGGTCCGATTCGCAGACAATCGAGTAGCGTAATTCCATTCGATGCCGACGCGGAGGACACCACCGATGACCATCGGAATCACCAAGATCCGCCAAGTGAAGCTGCCCGTGACCGACCTCGAGAAGAGCGTCGCCTGGTACCAGGAACTCCTGGATCTGAAACCCGCCTTCGAGTTCTTCGAAAACGGCGCCGTGCGTGGCGTCGTCCTCCTCGAGCCAGATGCCGACCTGCACATAGCGTTACGCGAACGCCTCTACTGCGCCAGCCGCCCCCACTTGAACGACTTCGACGCCTTCGCCCTCCGAGTCGACTCACTCGGCTCCTTCACGAAGCTGATCGAACGCGCCGACCGCCTGGGCGCATCGCATAGCGAGATCCACGACCGCGGTCCGTACGGCGCGGCACTCGACATCAGCGACCCCGACGGCACCGTGATCCGTTTCCTCTACGAACCCGATGACTACCCCACCGGCTTCGCCGGCCTGGAATTCGGCCCCGACGGCACCCCGAGCGCATACCGGGAGCCGCGCCTCGGCAGCGATTCGTAATCAGCGAACGGCGAGGGCCCACCGTCCTCAACAACCACCAACAAGCTCCGATCGCGCATCCCCTCGAGTTCTCTCGGCGCCCAAGTCGATGAACGGTACGTGCCGTCCGGGAGACGCTGCTGAGCTGCACGGAAGGTGCAGTTGCAGAACGCATTACCGATGCCACTGTCCTCGGTGTGTGTGACAAACCGCGCGGCTACATCGGCCACGATGGGCAGTGCCAGGTCCTGCCGTCCCATTCCACGAGAAACGGCTCGGCGGGCGGCAGCGGTGTTCCCCAGACACGGGAGCCGAGAGCGCACAGCCTCGCCACCGTGACGGTAAGGCTGGCCACGTGGCCGACGACTGCGACGGTCTCGCCTCGGTGGGCACTTGCGATCTGTCGGAATGCGGCGGCCATGCGGGCGAACACCTCTCGTCCGGACTCGCCGTTGGCGACTCGCTGTTCGAGATCGTGCTCGATGATCCAGGCTCGCAGGACTTCAGCGGTTTGTTTCCGGACCGCCGGATCAGTGGTCCCCTCGTACTCGCCGATACCGACCTCGACCAGGTCAGCCATCGCAACGACGTCGAGACACTGCCGCGATGCGATGACCGCAGCCGCCTGCTGGGCGCGAAGTGCTGTGCTGGAATAGATTCGAGTGATCGGCTCGCAGCCCAGGACGCGGGCGGTCTCGGCGGCTTGGCGACGGCCGCGCTCGGTCAACGGCGACCACGGTACGGCTCCGGCGATACCCGCTGTGACGTTCTCTGATTCGGCGTGCCGCAGACACCACATCCTGACGCTCATGCGGCTCCTGACAATTGGCTGCCCGTCGCGGTTCAGGGCGCACTGACGCCGAACGGAATGACCCGTGCGGTCGCGGTCGCGGTAGCTACTAGTGCCCCTTCGCCGTCGGCAAGGTCGGCTTGCAGATGTGCGATATCGCCTACTCGATGGAGGACCTTCCCGCGCCCGATGAGCCGTCCAGGACGCACCGGCCGCAGAAAAGCAACATTGAGGTCGAGGGTCGACTGGAACTGATCGGGTTCCAGCGTGGCCAGCAGCGCCGGGCCGACAGTGTCGTAGAGCATCGCGGCGAGAAATGCGCCGAGGACGTTGCCCATGGGGTTCGTAAACGCTTCGGTCGCAGTGAATGCCAGCACGATGGTTCCGGCATCGGGGTCGGCTTCGAGGAACTCCAGACCGAGGGTGGCTGCGGCGGGCGGAAGCGGTGCCTTCCCATTAGCCCCGTCCCAGAACGGACCGGATCGCTCGTTGGTCGTCACGTCACTCCTTCAACTCGGCACACCACGAACCTACGCCGCACCGCGACGATGTCACGCTCGTCGTGAGTTCCTTTGGCGTAGCGACTTCTTCGTCACGCAGTGGCGTGGCCTCCGATACGATCGACGTAATAGCAAGTGGCGCTTGGAGAAAGTCGTGGGGGAACCGTCATCAGATGCACAGTCATTGGTGGCTGTGCCTGCCGAGTTGGTTGATGCCGCGAAGGCAGTCGAATACCTGTTGGACGGACTCACCTCCGGGTTCAAGTCGCTCGATACGGACGTACAATCACTGCTCCGGACGTGGCAGGGGTACCAGGGTGGACTGTTCGCGGAGGGATACGCCGAGGTCAAGCAGGGATTGGCAGACCTGTTGGACGCCATGGGGGATACGACGGTTGCGTTGAACACCAGCGCGGAGGCCTACCTCGCGCAAGAGCACGCGAACACCGAAGCCATCCAGTCGGTGGCCTCCTCACTGGACCTACCCGATGCGTCATAGCGTAGATCTGGAGGTACTGGACTCGGTCATCGCGCGGATGAAGGGTTTCGAGGGCTTCTTCAACGACCAGATCACTGCCTTCGACAGCGCGATCAGCAAGTTGCAAGGCGTGTGGGAGGGCAATGCCGCTGCCGCACAACAGGAATCCCATAGCAGGCTCATGGCCGCCGCAGAAGAAATCCGCCAAGGTGTCGAGGACATGCGGTATGCGGCCGAGGCCGCACACCAGCGGTACAGCGCGGCGGTCGCGGCGAACGTCGAAATGTGGCGGGGCTGAAGCAGGTTGACGCAGCTCGATGTCGACCCGGCGCTATTCTACGAGCTAGCCGGTGCCTATAGCTGGGCAAGCCGCGCCGCGTCGGCAGCGCTGCTGAAGATGGATCAGGAGCTACGCGCGGCCACCGATATGAGCGGCCGCGACCCCGGCGGAACCGAGTGGGGCGGAAACTATTTCCGCTCCGGGATCGAAGCATCGGTCACTGCCGGTATCGCCACCGATGTGCTGGTTCGGATGGCGGCATTGATTCGGCAGAGCGGGGTCAACCACGATCAATCCGAAAACGCCGACGACTACAACACTCCCGGCGGTGCACTACCCGAGGCCGATCCAGGCGGCCAAACCGCTACGGCGCGACCGTTGAAGAACCCTGCGGGCGGATCCAGACCGGAACCCATGGGCTGGCGCGACGTCATGGGATCGGTCAAGTGGGTCAACGGTGACACCGCAAAACTGCAGATGGCAGCAGACAGTTGGCTGGCGGCAGCGAGCGCTTACCAGGCGCTCGACAGTGAGATCAAAGTCAAGATGAAGCGCCTGCTCGGATCAACCTCGCCAGAAATCCCCGACATCGACAAAACCAACAAAACCGTTCTCGAGGCGGTGAAGCTGCTGGCCGACGCGATGCGGCAACAGAGCGGCGCCACAAGCGGATACGCCGATATTCTCACCGCGGCGCAGGAGGGGATCGAACGCGAACTGCAACTTCAAACGGTGACCCAGGCGATCAACGACGTCAACGAGGCGACCATCGGCAAACCGATCGCACCAGCGATCCGCATCGCTGCCGAGCTCGAAATACAGCTCAGCCGGAGCCGCATTCAGGCCATCTTGGATGGGCTGGCGAACGCCCGCGACGTAACCAACGGCACCTTCACCGGGGTATCGGCGACGGTGGTCAACACCGTGAACACGAGGTTCAAGCCCGTCCTCGACTTGCAGCTCAAACGCCCACCCGAGCCGACCTCTGCAGAGCAGAGGCGTCGCAATAAACTCGAAGGCGCCAAAGCCGAGGCCCGTGCCGGGATTGATCCGACTAAGCCCAAACAATCGATACCTTCGGTGACCGGCGCGACGCGGCGCATCCCCGATGACCTCGACACCAGCAACAAGAGGTTGACCGAGGTCAAGAACGTTAAGCGCCAGGAGTACACGGATCAGATCAAAGACTTCGTCCAGTTCACCCAAGCCAACGGCTACGAGTTCGTACTCGTCACCGACAACAACACGGAGCTCGCACCGGACATCGAAGCATTGATTCAGCAAGGAAAGGTCAAACACGTGAAGATGGACTTCAAGAGTTGACCCCCACCGACGACGCCTCCGCTGAACAGCTGCTCGCCGACTACCACAAGGTGGGCGGATACGCGGAGACGATCCCCGCGATCGCCCACGCCGTTTCCCTCACGCCAGCGGAAATCGACCTGCTGTCGCGATGGTTGGTCGGATTGGAAGCCAGATGGCCAGGACCGGAAACCGAGGGCCGCGGACTGGCACGCTTGACGCTGGCACAATCCTTGGGGCGCAAGGAAGCACGCAAGTCCGCCGCGGTCGCGGCCTTGATCGCACAGTTCGATGAATCCAAGCAGATGAGCTCATTTGCCCGTTGGTCGGCTGGCAACGCGATATACGACATCCCGGCGGGCGTCGACTACTTCGACCAACTCTCGGCCATCGCCGCTAACCGAGCCTTCGGCAGCGATCGCCAAATGGTGGTGGCCTGGCTCGGCAAATCCCGGCACCCGCAAGCCGCCGCTGTCGCCGTCTCCCAACTCGACGACCCCGACGTACAGGGACACGCACTGGAAGCGCTGGCGAAACTGCGCGCCCAAGGCGTGCGGGAGTACGTCGAACCTTTCCTGACTTCGAAGAACAAATACCATCGCCGCTCAGCCGACAGAATTCTCCGCTACGACCAAGGCTGACCGGCCACTACCCCACACGGGTAGCAGCGGCTACCAGATCCGCCGCTGCGCGGTGGATGCCTCCAACGCACCGCCGACCACAACTTCCCCCTGAAGCTGGTAGGGCTCCAAGACACTCAACGCAATTCCTTCAACATGCTCGAGAAACACCTTGATGCCATCGGCACCGGTTTCGGGCAGTCGGACATCGACAACCAGTGCCGCAGCACGAACCTGGCCGCGTATCGCAGCGACCGCCCGGACGTTGGATTCGTGCGCCTGCTGGGCAGACTGAGCGTCAGCGGCGATCAGCTTTGTCGCACCCGAACTGTCGACGACCAGCCCGAACGGAAAGAACTGTCCGCGCTGCGAAAGCTCACGCTCGGCCAAGGTCAACGCCTCGTCAAGCAGCCCATCCAGGTCGGACTGCGCCTCATCCGAGGCAGCCTCCCGCCACGCAACCACTGATCTCCCTTCACAACTCGCTAGCTGACCTAATCGAGGCTAGCGCACCTGTCATCTATGGGTGCCTGACAACTATGACGGCATCAACGCCTTCCGAATGCGGACCAGGAGATCGCCGCACGCGCGGGGTTCAGACACCATTTCCGCGGTCGCATTCGTGATCACACTCGAGCCGCTCGCGGTCTGGCATCGCGGCGAGTGTGTAGAGGTGCCCGGTGAGCGCGGGTACCCCGGCGGCTTGCTGGTGATGCTGGTATGCGTGGGCGGGACCATCACGATCGCTTACGCACTGCCCATCAAGGCACCGAAACACACTCGGCTACAACAGATTCGAATAATGTTGGCGACATTGTTTGTAGGTTCGACAAACCACTCAGCCATGAACGGCCCAGCACGCCGCCCACTGTGCAGCAGAGTGGCGAGCGAACACCGCATCTGCCGCATCGACAACTGCCCGGCGAAACGGGGTGCGTTCCGGGCCTTGGTCATAGCACGGCCGGACCGTAGTCGAGAACGGCGGCCGTGCGGTGGGCCGACCGCTCGCCGCAGCACGCAGGTTCCACGACGTTGCAGGCTTGCCCTGCGCAATATCCTCGGATGGGTGGTAGTGAGGAGTTGTGGTGGATAGGTGTCCGGTTGGGGCCTCTGGTCGAGCTCGGTGGCGGGAGCATGGTGGGTGGCGTGGGGCGGTTCGGAGGGGGGAACTGCCTGGTGGGCAGCTGGTTTGGGTGGTTAGTGGGTATGACGAGGTGGCCGGGTTGTTGGGGGATGTGCGGCTGAGTGTGGATAAGCGGTATTCCGGGGGTGGGTATTCGGGGTTTTCGTTGCCGTCGGCGTTGGATCGGAATTTGCTGAATTTGGATGGGGCGGAGCATGGGCGGCTGCGGCGGCTTGCGGCGCCTGCGTTTTCGCGGAGGTCGGGTGATTCGCTTCGGAAGGTGGTTCAGCGGATCAGTGCGGCCGCGTTTCGATCCCTGGATGAAAGTGCGAGTGGCACAGTTGATTTGATGGAGCAGCTCTGTGTTCCCGTGCCCGCGCTCGTGATCGGTGAGTTGCTCGGTGTGCCCGCTGATCGGTATGGCGAACTGCGCGATGCGGCTGGTGCGATGGTGACGTTCGACGCCTCGTCGAAGGAGTCTGCGGTCCGACTGACGGAGGCGGTCGAGTGGCTGGCCAGGACGTTCACGAGCGTGGTGCGGACCAAGCGGGATGAGCCGGGCGATGATCTGATCAGTGGATGGGTGCGGGCGGGTGCTGAAGCGGACCTGTTGTCCGAGGATGAGTTGGTTTCGCTGGCCTTTCTGATGATGCTGGCCGGGCTGGAGAATGCGGTTCATTTGTGCGGCAACATATTTGCCGCGCTGCTCGCATCGGATAGTCCCTTGACGACCTGGTCGACGCGGCGAGCAGAAACCATGGAGGCCGCCAATCCTGTCCCGTTCGCGATCCGGCGGTTCGCGGTCGAGGATCTGACGATCGACGACCGCTCGATTCCCAAGGGCGACACCGTATTGCTTTCGTTATTCGGCGCGGATTCGGATCCGGCACGCGGCGGGCGGGCGAGCCTGATGTTCGGGCGTGGACCGCATTATTGCCTGGGTGCGCAGGTCAGCGACATGATCGTCGACGCCGTGATACCGGAGTTGTTCAAGAGGTATCCGCAAGCGCGGCTGTCGATTCCGGAGTCCGAGTTGGCCTACCGTGTGTCTTGGCGCTCGCATGGGCTGGCTGCGTTGCCTGTTCGGCTAACTGCCTGAATTACAGCAGAACTACTTTCAAGCAGTTCGCGCCCGATGTTCCGCAACGTGAACTCGATTCGAACAGCGCGTCGAGCAGAAGCGACGTCGACCATTGCGGGACGTATCGACGAAGACCAAACCGCAGCCCGCGCGAGCGCAGCGACCGATGCGCCCGGGGTCCTCGCAGAAAAGCTCCGCGAGCCCAGCGGCGGTGTATGCCTTGACGCGCTCGTCGATCGGGGAGTCCTCGCGGGCGTAGTGCAGGTGGGGCGCGCGGCCGTCGTGGGTGGAGATGTAGGGCTGGCTGGTGGTCTCGGCCAGTAGAGCGTTGAGCAAGTCGACGCTCGGTTCGGTGAAGACCTCGTCGAGACGCGCGATCCAGCGGCGCAGCTCGGCGGTCTGCCGGGTGTTGAGGGTGCCGAGTGGCTTGTAGCCGGAATCGGCGAGCAGTTGCAGCAGGTCTTGCCGCGGGTCCGCGTTCACCAGGCGGGCGGCGAGTTCGGCCGCGGCGCCTCCGTAAGGGTTGAAATGCACAAAGTCATTACATCAGGCTGGACGCATGATCGCTACCTGCCCGTCTTGCTCCTGGTCGTCGCCTACCCTCGTGTCGTCACACGGCGCCACCAGCTACCTGCGCTGCATCTGCGGGCGGTGGCTGATCAGCGAGGACGGGGCGGTGGTGGCGCTGGCCGGGACCAGCACAATGGGCTTAGCCGATGCCCGACCGCCACTCCGGGGCCAGCACTGACCAGACCTCCACGTCGAACCGCTGCCCCCGATGCGGGTAAAACTCCCGCAGCACACCGTCTTTGGTCATTCCCAACCGTCGTGCCACGGCGATGCTGGCGTGATTCGGCGACGCGACCAGCCACTCCACGCGGTGGATGCCGCGCTCCTCGATTGACCAGTCGATGATCACGCGGGCGGCCCGGGTCGCCAGGCCACGGCCCGCGGCCGCGGGCTCCAGCCAGCAGCCCGCCTCGGCGACGCCGAGTGCGAGGTCCATCGTCCGGAACAGGACACTGCCGACCAACTTGCCGACCAGCCGGATCCCATAGATCCGGCCGGTGTCGGCCGCCGCCTTCTCCGCGTACTCGCGCAGGTAGGCGCGGCTCGACTCCAGATCCGATACGGCGTCGGCAACTTTGATGTACTGCCCGATGGACTCCCGCCCCCGGTCCATATGTTCCAGGAACTCCGCGGCATGCCGCGGTTCGAGTGGACGCAGCTCGGCACCGGCGGCACCGAGGGATATCGCGAACATCGTGACCTTCCGTTGGTAGCTATTGCCGGAGCCTGCGTCCTCCCGTGGCTTTGTTGCGGTACATCGCGGTGTCGACGGCGTGCATCATTTCGTCGATGTCGTTGGGGCGGTCTTCGGCGAAAACCGTTCCGATGCTGGCGCCTACGACGACGGGCCGCCCAGCCACCTGTATCGGGGTGGCGAGCCCGTCGAGCAGGAGCGCGGAAATTGTTTCCAATTGCTCTGTGCCAGTGCATTTCTCGACGAGTACGATGAACTCGTCGCCGCCGACCCGCGCGACCAATCCGCCGACGGATTCGACGGATTCACGAAGGCGCTGAGCAACGTCGCGCAGCACCCGATCCCCTACCGTATGCCCCCACACATCGTTCACTTCCTTGAACCCGTCGAGGTCCAGATAGCAAACACCAACTGGCGGAATGGCATTGGCCAGTCGATTGAAGAAAAGCACACGGTTGGGTAGACCGGTCAGGCTGTCGTGGTTGGCATCGTGCCACAGCCGGTCGGCCAGTTGTTTGCGTTCGGTGACGTCGACGGCGACGCCGATCAGGAAGCGGACCCGCCCACCGCTGTCGCGGACCGCGGACATGGACAGGTCGATGCTGGTGATGGTGCCGTCACGTCGGAGATGGTCTGTTTCGAGGCGGAAGCGGTCGGTCCGACCGCTGAGTAGGTGCTCCAAATTGGCATATGCGTCACCGATATTCGCGGGACCCAGCAATTCGGCGACCGACCGACCGGGCATCATCGCCGCGGGTAGTCCGAGCATATCGGCCATGGCCGCGTTCACCTCCAGTACCCGACCGGTGACGTCGACCGTCCCGATCCCAACCGACGCTCCCGCGAAGACCGCTTCGAACCTGGCCTCCGACAATTGCCTTCGCACCTCGGCCTCCTGCGCGGCCGAAAACGCCGCTGCGAGTGTGGTTTCCTGCTCCCCTAATGCCGCGTTCCGCAGCGCAGAGGTGAAACCCGCGGCGAACTCGGCAGCAACAACTATCGCACGCTCGCGAACCGCCTCGTATTCGGATTCGGTTCCGGTGGGGCAGATTTCACGCACGATATCCCGGCAGATAACCAGAACTGAACGACTGACGGCAATTTGGTCACGATAATTAGCCGCGACGAGCACCGCGGCGGCGTCCTGCGCGACCGTGACCTCTCGGGTCCCGCGCACGACCGCGACGAGCACATCGGCGAGTTCCGCTAGCAGAGTATCGATTTGACTTCGAGTGAGAGCCGGAGCGACGGCGCCGTCGAGCGCATCCGCCCATCGCACTGCCAGCTCACGAATCCCCACACGAATCCCCTGCCACGGCTCCGGTCAGACCTTCCGGCCGACGCCCGCCAGGCCGAGCGATCGGCCCGGCGTCTCGTATAGGTCGCGTTCGGATTCCGGCCGCCAGGCGGGTAGCTCGACGACGCCGGGTTCGACCAGTTCCCACTGGTCGAACATCGCTGAGATGCCGTCCTTCGAGCGGAAGTGGATGCCGACGCGGGTCACATCGGCCGCGTTGCGGCCGAGCTTGCCCGCATCCTCGGGGCGCAGCTCCGATGTCAGGTGCGAGATCGCGACGTAGCTTCCGGCGGGGACGGCCCCATGCAGGGCGGAAACCTTCTCGACCGGCCGCTCCTCGTCGGATAGCAGGTGCAGCACCGCCACCAGCAACACCGCGACCGGTTGCGCGAAATCGATGAGGCCGGTCCCGCGGACTCGGGCGAGCAGCTCGTCGGGCTTGCGCAGGTCCGCTTCGATGGCCGCGGCCTTGTCGTTGTCCACCAGGATCGCGCGGGCGTGGGCGACCGCGACCGGATCGATATCGGCGTAGAGCACGCGAATCTCCGGATCAACCGACTGTGCGACCTCGTGCACATTGCCCACGGTCGGAATGCCCGAACCGATATCGAGGAACTGACGCACCCCCTGGTCGGCGAGGAAGCGGACCGCGCGGCGCAGGAAAGCCCGATTGCTCAGCGCCAGGCGGGGCAGGTCGGGCACCAGTCGCTTGCCGGCCTCGGCGGCCTTGCGATCGATCTCGAAGTTGTGCGAGCCGCCCAGCAAGGCGTCATACATCCGTGCCGGGCTCGCCTGTTGCATATCCACGCTCTCGGGCGCCCACGCAGGCCTGTCCATCGCATCCTCTCCGCATTCACCATCGGACCAACCCATCCAGGTCCGCACCGCCGGATACCGCGTTGTTGATCACCGAGAGGTGCAGTCCGCATAGTAGTCGGGCCGGTCGGTCCGAATGATCACGAATTCGCCACTGTTGATCTGCGTCTTCCAGGCCTGATCCATATTCATACATGCGCATGAGTGCAAGATCCGCTACGCTGACGAACGGCAGCAATATCAACTGGAAGGGGCCTACGACTATGGGCGAGCAGTGCGTGTCGCCGAAGCGGTCGGCAGTGGCGGTCAGCGAGGCTGAGCACATGGATCATGACTACTCGCATGACCACGCACACTCCGGCCATTCGGACAAACACGGCCACAGCCACGACCACGGTGTATCGGCGGATTCGAATCCGCGCTGGCTGGCGATCGCGCTCGGGTTGATCGTCGCGTTCATGGTGGCCGAGGTGGTCGTCGGCCTGCTCGCGCAATCGCTCGCGCTGATCTCCGATGCCGCGCACATGCTCACCGATGCCGCCTCGATCGTGCTCGCGATGATCGCGATCCGGTTGGCTCGACGTCCGGCGCAGGGGCGATACACCTACGGGTTCAAGCGGGTCGAGATCCTTTCGGCGCAGGCCAATGGGATTACCTTGCTGCTGCTCGCGGCGTGGTTCGTGTACGAGGGCATCAATCGGCTGATCAATCCACCGGATGTCGAAGGGCCGCTGGTGTTGATCACGGCGTTGGTCGGGATCGTGGTCAATATCGCCGCCGCGTGGAGCATCAGCCGCGCCAACCGGACCAGCCTGAATGTCGAGGGCGCGTTCCAGCACATCCTCAACGACCTCTATGCCTTCATCGGGACCGCCATCGCGGGCGCGGTGGTGTGGCTGGCCGGATTCGCCCGTGCCGATGCGATCGCGGCACTGGTCGTCGCGGCGTTGATGATCAAGGCGGGCTGGTCTCTGGTCCGGGAATCCGGGCGGATCTTCCTGGAGGCCGCGCCCGCCCATCTCAATCCCGACGCCATCGGAGCGCGCATCGTCGCGCTCGAGCAGGTGACCGAGGTCCACGACCTGCACGTCTGGCAGATCACCTCCGGACAGCCGTCGCTGTCGGCGCATATCCTCGTCCACGACGCTGCCGACTGCCATGCAATTCGTTCGAAGATCGAGACCGTGCTGCACGACGAATTCGGGCTGGAACATACGACTTTGCAGGTGGACCACTCGTCGGATCTGACGGTTTCCGCCGACGACGCACACTGCGTCGAGGCGCACGGGCCGGTGCACCGGTCCTGATTGCCCATTTGACCTTCGAGTCGCCTGACAACGTGTCTGGGAACTCGTTGGAAGTTCCCGGGCACCGTCCTTCCCGGACGTCCTCGACCCGCCCCGCAGCGGATGTCGGTTCCTGCGTCGACCGGGCCGGTTCCACACACCCCATAACAGGGTGTGCCAGCGCCTTCCCGTCAGCAGGCATTGATAACCGGGGCTCGTGTTTCGGGCTCCCGGGCACGGGCATAATCTTCCTCGGCCCGAACAGCGAGATTGGTTGCGGCATTGAGATCCCTATCCGCGGTATACCCACACCCGCAGGTGAACACCCGATCAGCCAGCCGCAGCATTGGCTGCAGTGTCCTGCACCGTGCACAGGTACGGCTGGACGGGAACCACCGATCCACGGTATAGACCTGCCCGCCCCGCCAGGCTTGTTTGTAGCCGATCTGACGGGCCAGCTCACCCCAGCCCGCATCGGAGATCGCCCGCGAGAGATGCCGGTTGGCTTGCATGCCGACGATATTCAGGTCCTCCAGCACGAGCCGGTCGTGGGTCTTGACCAGCCGGGTGGACACCTGATGAAGAAAATGCTCACGGATGTTGCGGATATGCCGGTGGTGGCGACCGAGCCGGGCCACGGCCTTCCAGCGATTGTTGGAGCCCTTCGCCTTTCGGGTCACCGCCCGCGCCAGCCGCCGCTGCTTCCGCAATGCAGCAGCCAAGGGTTTGGGGTGGTCGGTGACGCGGTCGACTTCGGTGCCGTCGCCGGTGGCGGCCACCAGGAACGCCGACAACCCACGGTCGGCACCGACCCAGCCGCCGATATCGGTGTCTGGGCGAGCCGGATGCTGTTGGGCGGGATGCAGATCGGCGGCCTCCACGGCGATGCTGACCAGCCACCGCCCGGCCTTGTATACGACGGTGGCGGACAGGATCTTCGCCCGACCGTTAGTGAGCAGACGTCGCAGCCGACGGGTGTCCTCGCGGACCTGGATCACCCCCAGCACCGGCAGCGTGAGCGACCGCGGGACTCCGCTGTCGCCGACCCGGATGCCCGCCCTGCCCGCGGGACTGGTCTTGTTGCGGAGCCGGAACGAGGGTGTGGTGCGGGTCTTGATTTTCCAGCGGGGGAACCCTATCCGGCGGCCACGGCGAGAACCGGCGCGAGAGTCGGTGAACGCAGCCAAACCGCGGGACAGGTCGACCGCGGCCTCCTCGAACACCTGCGCGGACACCTCGTGCCGCCACACCAGACCGGTCACGTGCACAGTGGTGGTGCCGGTAGCGTCGACGGCGAACACCCGGCCCGCGGCTTCGCTGCGTTTCCATTGGTTGAAGGCGTTGATCAGGCTGAACCTGCTCCACGGCACCATTACCGCGGGATCGGTGCGGTGGTGGGTGAGAGCAATTTTCACCAGGGCCAGGCACTGATTAAAAGCGAAGCGCGCGGCACCGGCATGCCGTGCGAGTGCGGACTGCTGCTCGACGGTGGGTTCGAGGCAGTACCGAAACGTTGTCAACCGGGCCACGGCAACACCCTCCCAGACCCCACCGACAAGTTACGGTGGTCGTTCGTTCCGCGACGGACGGTGAGCTGACCACGCTCGTTATGCCAACCGCTATTACCGATTCGAAGGAGTACGGCGCATGAATGCCGCTGGTGAAACCATGGCCGCTATCACCGAGGCGGTCGAGTTCGGGCGAACAGGCTCGCCGGAGGTCGCGCGGGAGGCACTGCTCGGGATATGGGCGGCGATCGGTCCGCAGGGTGATCCATTGCATCGGTGCACGTTGGCGCACTATCTCGCTGATCTGTATGACGATGCGGCACAGTCGCTTTGCTGGGATGTGCGGGCGCTGGACGCGGCGGACAGTCTGACCGATGAGCGGTTGCGCCGGCACGATGCGAATCTGGACGTTCGGGGTTTCTACCCTTCGTTGCATTTGAATCTGGCGGACAATTACCGGCGGCTCGGTTCATTCGATGCGGCACGGCGCGAGATCGACGCGGCGCGATTGTGTGCGGATGCGCTCGGCGATGACGGATACGGCGCGATGATCCGCACCGCGATTGATGAAGTCGCCGAAGCGATTCGGACGCGTACGACGGCGCGACGGGCCACCGCTCCGAATGGAAGCGGGTAGCTGCCCATGAGTCGCTTGCCCACCCTCGTCGTCGTGAGCGGACCGCCGAAATCGAATTGCTGCCAGGTCATCATCCCGACGAGCTTTTCCGGACGCCGCGGACTTACGTCTTATCGGGAACGGCGAGAGAGATGTCAGCGATACGGTTCGGGTCGGCGATGATATCGATGGCGGCTATCCGTTGGTCGGTGATAGTGAAGGCCAGGAGGAGGTTCAGGTTTCCGCTCGGGGCAACGACCAGGCCCATGTGGCCATCGATGAGGGCGGGACGGGTATAGGGGGCCTGGCTGGAGAACATCAGGGCGCTGGAGGCGACGCGGCGGGCGCCACTCATGCGGACCGGGTGTCCGCTCGGGGCGGCGACGGCGTCGGCATTCAGTTCGACGTCCGGGTCGAGCACGGCTATCAGCGCGTCGAAGTCACCGCCGCGCGCTGCCTGTAGGAAGGCATCGACCACCACACGTTCATCGGCGATGCGGTCGGTCTCGGCCACAGGTGCGCCGCGGACGCGACGGCGGGCGCGGGCGGCAAGTTGCGCGGCCGCGGCAGGGGTGCGGCCGAGGATGGGCGCGAGTTCGGCGTATGGCAGATCGAAGAGGTCGTGCAGTACGAAAGTCAGCCGCTCAGCCGGGGTAAGGGTGTCGAGCACGACCAGTAACGCGAGCCCGACCGAGTCGGCCAGCACCGCCTCTTCTTCCGGATCCACGCTGTCCACGGGGATGGCGGGCAACTCGGTTGGTAGCGCGCCGACCGGGTCTTCGCGGCGGGCCTTGCGTGCCCGCAACATATCCAGGCAGATATGGGCGACGACCGCGGTCAACCAGTTCCGCAGGTTGCGCACGCCTTCGGTATCTGCGCGGTCGAGTCGCAGCCATGCCTGTTGGACGGCGTCGTCGGCCTCGCTCGCCGACCCGAGCATGCGGTAGGCGACCGCGCTGAGGTGGGCGCGGTGGTCTTCGAAGCGCTGCGCTAGCCACTGGGTCTCGTCGGTCATCGGCGGTCTCCTTCCGTCCGATCCGCCTGTCATGTCGACGGGTCGTGCTCCGTCATATCTATGACGGCCGAAACCGCGGTGACATGACACGCCCGCGGATCCATCTCGGACAGAAGGACGAGCTGATGCGCAAGACATCCGAACCACGCCCCACATTGGAGCCGACACCGGATCGGCGGCGCTGGCTCGCACTGGTGGTATTGCTGGTCGCCGGGTTCATGGACCTACTCGATGTGACGATCGTGAATGTGGCGCTGCCGACGATCCAAAGCGATCTGAACGCACCCTACGCGGATCTGGAGTGGGTGGTGTCGGGTTATCTGCTCGGATTCGCGGCAATGCTGATCACCGGCGGCCGACTCGGCGACCTGCTCGGCCGCAAAACCATTCTGCTGGTCGGCCTGACCCTATTCACCCTCGCATCGCTGGCATGCGGAATCGCCCCGGGCCCGGCGTGGCTGATCGCCGCACGGATAGTCCAAGGCGCGACGGCCGGGCTGATGATCCCGCAGATCTTGGCGATCATGCAGGTATCGTTCCCCGCCGCCGAGCGCGGGAAGGTGCTCGGCATCTGGGGCGGTGTGCTCGGCTCGGCATCGGTGGCCGGATTCATCCTGGGCGGAATCCTGGTGCAGGCCAACCTTTTCGGCTGGGAGTGGCGGCCGATCTTCCTAGTCAATGTGCCCGTCGGGTTGCTCGCGATTCCCGCGGCGATGGTGCTGGTGCGGCAGTCTCGCTCGGCCACGGCGGATCGATTGGATCCGATCGGCACCGTGCTCGCGATCGGAGCGGTACTCCTGCTGGTCTACCCGCTGACCGAGGGACGCACCCTCGGCTGGCCGGTCTGGACCTTCGCGCTGATGGCCGCCGCCGCGCTGGTCCTTGCCGTATTCGTCAGCTACGAGCGGCACCGGAACGCGACCGTCGGATCGCCGCTGGTGGTGCTGAATCTGTTCCGGGAGCGCACATTCAGTGCCGGTATGGCCGTGTGGCTGTTGTTCTGGATCGCTCTCGGCGGCTACTTCCTGGTCTGGACGCTGTATCTGCAAGCGGGACTCGGCTGGACGCCGCTGCGGGCCGGGCTGAGCGCAGCGCCGTTCGCGGTGGCCGCCGCCGCAGGGGCGGGTACCAGTGTGGAGGTGTTCGTGCCGCGCTATGGGCGGATGGTTCTGCTCGCGGGCGCGATGATCAATGCCACCGGGTTCGGTCTGTACGTCTATCTGGCCGCGCACTACGGCCCCGGCATCACCTCCGCGCAGATGTTCGCACCGCTCGCGATCAGCGGATTCGGGTTCGGACTCTTCGTCGCCCCCACCGTCGACCTGATCCTGTCCGGGGTTTCCGGCCACGATGCCGGATCCGCGTCCGGACAGTTGTCGACCATCCAACAGGTCGGCATGGCGCTCGGTGTCGCACTGGCCGGAGTCTTCTTCTTCACCCAAATCGACAACACCTCCGCCCACGGCACCACAGCAGCCATCCCGACCCTCCAACAGCAACTCACCGACCTGAACATCCCGGCCACCGCCCAAGACCAGATACTCACTCAGTTCCGTGCCTGCGTACACGATCGCTCCGCCGCCACCGACCCCACCGCCATCCCATCCAGCTGCCAGCCGCCACCCGGTCAGCCGTTCTCCGAACCGCTGCAACGAGCGTTGACCGAGGCAGGGCTAGAAGCCAACGCGCACAACATGTCTCGTACCTTTGCGCAAACCCTGTGGTGGGCCATCGGCATTCTCATCGCCGTCGCAGCAGGTGTGTTCGCACTCCCGTGCCGGTTGACCGCAGACCCCGAAACAAATTGGCCCGGCGTGGATTCTCTCGCATCGGACGCCGTGCACTGAGACCGCGCGCATGCGTGGACAGCCGATTCGACGATGCAGTGTGGCGATATTGGCCAAGCCCTCGTGACCAGCGCCCGGCCGGGCACTGGACGCCGAACGGTCGTCGGGACTCGGCAAACCACTCGATATCGGTGGCCCGATGACCTGTGTCATCTCGGGAAAGGCGGACGCTGACGGGCGCTATTGCCTCGTGGTCACCCAAAGCCCCAATCGCAGCACATACAAAGTCGAATTCAGCGATGCCGACCACGCGGTCGTCTTCGACTCCGCAGGCACCCGCCTGTACGAACTCGAGCGGTTCTGAGCCCGGCCTGGGTAATCCGGCCCCGCCCCAGCCATCTTCACCGCTTCCGCGGATCTCGACCGCCGCATACGTACCGGTCTTCCACGCCTGAGCATCGTTTTGTTCGCTGTGCAAGACTGCACGGGTGGCCGAGACCGCTGAACTAGTTACCAATGTTTCCGACACCGCCCGCTGGGTGGCCGCCTTCCGCGCCATCGAATCCGCGCGCCCGGACGCCCTCTTTCACGATCCCCTCGCCGACCGAGTCGCCGGGGAGCGGGGCCGCGCAATAGCCGCCCACACACCGCGCTTGATGCTCAATGGCTGGAACCTGGTCACCCGGACCAAACTCATCGACGACCTGATCCTGAAGACCATCGCGGATGGCTGCGATCGGGTGGTCAATATGGCCGCGGGTATGGATACCCGTCCGTACCGTTTGGATCTGCCCAGCGAATTCCCTTGGATAGAGGCCGATCTCCCCGAGTTGGTCGCCGAGAAGAACGAGCTGCTGAACGGTGAGTCGCCGCGCTGCGCGCTCACCCGCACGGCGGTGGACCTCGCCGATCCCGAGGTGCGGGGGCAGTTCCTGGACGAGGCCCTCGCGGGCGCGCAGCGCGCGCTGGTGCTCACCGAGGGTCTGATCTACTACCTCTCCGACGACGATGTCATCAGCTTGGCCGCCGCGCTGGCTCGTCCTGAAATCGCTTGGTGGGCACTGGATGTCAATAACCGGGCGATTGTGAAGCGGATGAGCAAAGCCACCACCGAACTGCTGGCCAATGCCCCCTGGCAGTTCGGTCCGGTCGACCCGCTGGGCTTCTTCGCCGACCTCGGCTGGACGGCCGACGAGGTGGAACCTCTGGCCTCGGCGGCACACCGGTTCCACCGGCTGCCCTGGTTCATGAAGCCGACGACACTCTTCCCGCCGCCGGATCCCCGCAAGCCGATCGAAAGCTCATGGAAGCCTTGGAGTTCGGTGGTGCGGCTAACCCATGGATAATAACTGGCTACGTCGCCTGTCCCCCGCGCCGGCGGCCGGATCTCATAAACTGATTTGCTTTCCGCACGCCGGCGGCTCCGCCATATCTTTCGGCCCATTGGCCGAAAGCGTCGGGCCGGAGTATGAGGTTTTTGCTGTCCAATATCCGGGGCGACAAGACAGACGACGTGAACCGCTAGTGGGGAATATTCCGGACCTCGTCGACGGCCTGCTTCCCGAGCTGATAGCGGCAGTCGGGGATGCCAAGGACTTTTCCTTGTTCGGACACAGTATGGGGTCTGTTGTCGCTTTCGAGGCATGTCGGCGGCTCGAGCACGAATCGGGAGCAAGCGCGCGGGTCCTGTTCGCCTCCGGTCGGCGCGCGCCTTCGGCAGCGCAACCCGAGCTGCGAGTGCACCTGCTGAGCGATCGAGAACTCGGTGAGCAGCTACTGCGGTTCGGCGGTACACCGGCGGCGTTGCTCGAGGATCCCGAATTTCGAGAGCTGATCCTGTCGATCGTCAGGAACGACTATCGAGCCATCGAGACCTACGAGTGCAGTGCGGACGCGATGGTCAGCAGCCCTATCGTCGCGATTGCCGGCGACCGTGACCCCGATGCGAGTCTCGCGGAAATCGAGGTATGGGGCTCGCATACCACTGGAAGCTTCTTCGCGAAATCATTTCCAGGCGGTCATTTCTTCATCGATGCGAATCGCCACCCGATAGGACAGCTGATTCGCGATCATTGCGCCCGAGCACTCTCGAGCTAGAGCCGCAACGACCGGGTGAGCGACTCGCCCACCCGGTCGTTTTTCCTAGCCCTCGAGCCAGCCCACGATCGCTTCGGCAACATCCGCTGAACCGTCCTCCAGGATCGAGAAGTGGTTAGCCGGTACCGAAACAACGGTGTGCATCGAATCCCACGGTTCGGCCTGCCAGTCCATGCGATCCGATGAGCCCCCCAGGAAGCTCTCGGCGCACTGGATGAACAGCGTGGGCGTGGTGACGGAGCCGGGCACCATCTGTTGTAGCAGCTGCACGTACCGACCCATACCCGTCAACCGATCCCGGTCGAACCGACCGAACGTGGCTTCGTTCGACACCATGTGTTCGGCCATCGCTCGCAGTAGCCAATCGCCGTCATCGTGCACCTTGTAGGTGTCCAGCATGACCACGCCGGCGGGCGCTGGGCCACCGGTCGCTTCCAGGTGCTCGGTGACGCGGTAGGCAAGCAGGCCGCCCGAGGAGTAGCCGAGCAGAACGAACGGATCTCCCTGCGCCGCCTCGAGGACGCTGCGCGCCAAGGCTTCCGAGGCCGCTGTCGGTGTCGCCGGCAACGGTTCGCCCGTCCGGCAGCCGATCGGCGACACCGCCACGATGTCCCTCGCACTGCCCAGGTGCGAGGCGATCCGGGCGTACTGATGCGCGCCCCCGGTCGCCAGTGGCGGTGTGAGGCAGATGATCCGCGGCAGGGCGGGGCCCGCGGCGAGTCGCGTCGGCACCGGCAGCCGGCCCGGTTCCGGTGCGGCGGTGAACTGTTCGCGCAGCTCCGCCGTCACCCGCAACAGATCGAAGGCCTGGACGAACCGGCCGCTCTCCACCGCGCCCCGGAACATCCCGTACAGCGAGTCGTCCTCGCCGACCGGCGCATCACCGCGTTGTGCGGTCGCGGTGAGCTCCGTCCGCAGGTATCGAGCCAGCGCCGCCGGCGTCTTGTGGTCGAAGATCGCGGCCGTCGGCAGCGTCAGACCGGTGGACGCGTTGAGCGTGGTCCGCAGCTCCATGGCTGCCAGTGAGTCGAATCCCGATTCGAGGAAATCACGCTCCGGGTCGAGAGAATCGACGCTCTCATGACCCAGTAGCCTGGCCGCGGTCTCGAGAATGTGCTTACGGAGCCACTCTTCCTGTTCGGACTCCGGGAGCTGGGCCAGCTGCCTGCGCAGTGCGCCCGTGTCCGGGGCCCCGGCACTCTGCCGCCGCCCGGCTCGCTTGGCCAGGTCGCGCAGCAGTGCGGGCACCGCGTCCCGAGCCCGCAGGGCGGGCAGGTCGATTTCGGTCAGGATGCTCGCCGGAGACTCCGAAGCTACTGCGGTATCGAACAATTCGAGCGCCTTGCCCGCGGCCAGTGGCGGCAGACCCTGGCGGCGCATGCGCTGCCGGTCGGCCTCGCTGAGCCACTGCGACAGGCCCGTTTCGATATCCCACAGACCGTAGGCGAGCGCGGTCGCCGGCAGACCTTCGGCGTGCCGGTGGGTGGCGAGCGCGTCGAGGAACACGTTGGCCGCCGCGTATCCGCCCTGGCCGGCGGGCAGGATGGACCCCGCCACCGAGGAGATCAGCACGAAGGCGGACAGTCCGGCGGCCCGGGTGAGCTCGT
Organism: Nocardia vinacea; assembly: GCF_035920345.1. NCBI lineage: Bacteria > Bacillati > Actinomycetota > Actinomycetes > Mycobacteriales > Nocardiaceae > Nocardia > Nocardia vinacea. The sequence goes on along the minus strand of NZ_CP109149.1, from coordinate 8,577,049 downwards.
GCAGATACCAGGCCGCGTCGGCCTTGGCGCCGAGGGAGTAGTCGATCTGCTCCGGCGTCAGGGTCTCGACCATCCCGTTGTTGGCAACGCCCGCCACGTGCACGACCGCACCCAGCGGATGCTCGGCCGGAACCGAAGCGAGCAGTTCTCGCAACGCATTTCGGTCCGCGACGTCGCAGGCGGCCACGCGCACCCGGGCACCGAGGTCGGTCAATTCCGCGATGAGATCCGCGGCGGCATCCGGTCCGCGGCGGCCGGCCAGCAGCAGGTGCCGCACACCGTGCTCACTCACCAGGTGCCTGGCGAGGTGACCACCGATGCCACCGGTGCCACCGGTGATCAGTACCGTCCGTTCCGGATCCCAAGGTGCCCGCGGGTCCGACTCGGGCAGCGCGGCCCGCACGAGCCGCGGCACCCATGTCCCGTCCGCCCGGACGGCCAGTTCCGGTTCACCCGACATCGCCGCGGCGGCAAGGAGATCCGGGGTGGTCTCGGCCGCGGCCTCCACGAGCACGATCCGCCCGGGATGCTCCGCCTGCGCCGCGCGCACCAGGCCCCACACCGCAGCCGTGGCCGGGCCGGCCGCAGCGTCTGTGACCACAACCAAAGTGCTTGCCGCGTAGCGATCCTCGCGCAAGAACTCCTGGACGACGCCGAGCGTGCGGTGCAGCGCGGTGCGCAACCGGACCGGACCGTCGTCGCCGTCGACCGGGGGGCGGAACAGGACGACCGAGGCCGACGCAGACGACCCCCACTCGGCCCACGAACCCGCCGAGCGCAGTTCCGGCCCGGGCCGCCAGCTGAGCTCGTACCGCCCGTCCGGCGCGGATCGGGTTGCGGCCGAGAGCAGTTCGAGCGACATCGGGCGCAGCGCGAGCGACCCGACGGACAACAGTGGCGCCCCAGCGGAATCGGCCATGGCCAGGGCGAGCTCGCCCTGGTTCAGCCAGGACAATCGAACCCGCACCCGCCGGGCTCCGGCGGCGTGCACCCGCACCGACGACCAGACGAACGGCACCAGGGTCGGCCGCTCGGCCTGCTCGTCCACGCCCTGTGGGAGACCGAAGGACAGCGCGTGCATGGCCGCGTCCAGCAACGCCGGATGCATGCCGTAGCCCTGGGTAGCGGTCGGCTCGGGCAGCGCCACCTCGGCGAAGAGGTCCTCACCGCGTCGCCACAGGGCTTCCAGTCCGCGGAAGGCGGGCCCGTAGTTGTAGCCGTGGTCGGCGAGTACGTCGTAGGCGCCGGCCAACTCGATGTCCGTGGCACCGGCCGGTGGCCACTGCACGAAGTCCGTCCAGCCGTCCGGTGTTTCGGTTTCCCGGCTCGGGCTCACCGTGCCCTGCGCGTGGTGCGTCCACGGCACCGACGGATCGTCATCGTCCCGCCGGGAGTAGATGTCGAGCCGTCGACGACCGGAGTCGTCGCCGTCGCCGAGGATCACTTGGATGTCGACGCCGCCCTGCCCCTGGAACACCAGTGGCGCCAGCAGGGTGAGTTCCGCGAGCTCCGGGCAGTCGACCTGGTCGCCGGCGTGGGCGGCCAATTCGACGAATCCGGTGCCCGGCAACAGCACCGTGCCGAGCACGTCGTGATCGGCCAGCCAGGGATGGGTGTTCGTGGACAGGCGGCCGGTGAATCGGACGCCGCCGCTCTCCGGCTGTGCCACCAGGGCACCCAGCATCGGGTGGTCGGTGGACCGCAGGCCGAGTGTGTGCGCCTCGCCGGTGTGCAGCGGGCCGGTGGACCAGAAGCGGCGGTGCTGGAAGCCGTAGGTCGGCAGGTCGATCCGCACGCCGCCGGTGCCGGTGTAGTAGGTCGTCCAATCCACCGTCGCACCCGATACGTGCAGTCGGGCGAGGCCGGTCAGCATAGTCTCGGAGTCCGCTGTGTTTCGTTTGGACAGCGCGATAGTCGTTGCGGTGTCCAGGGTTTGGGCGATCATCGGGGTCAGCACCGCGTCGGGGCCGACCTCGGCGAACCTGGCTACACCCAGATCCGCCATTGCCGCGACGGCATCGGCGAACCGCACCGTGTCCCGGACCTGACCGACCCAGTACGCCGGATCCGACATCTCGTCGGCGACCCGGGCGCCGGTGACCGTCGACACCAGCGGGGTACGCGGGCGCCCGAACGTCAAACCTTCGATCGCCGTGGCGAATTCGGCCAACATCGGGTCCATCGAGGCCGAATGGAAAGCGTGCGAAACCCGCAGTCGGTGTGTGCGCCAACCATGTTCGGCACAAGCCTCGACGACAGCCACGACATCGGCTTCGACACCCGAGAGCACCACCGACGACGGACCGTTCACCGCCGCGATCGACACCTCACCGGTCAGCAACGGCCGCACATCGGCCTCGGAGGCACCCACGGCGACCATCGCCCCACCGGAAGGCAACGCCTGCATCAAGCGACCACGCGCAGCCACCAACACACAGGCGTCCGTCAGCGACAGCACTCCGGCCGCATGCGCGGCAGCGACCTCACCGATCGAGTGACCGGCTACGACATCCGCGCGTACGCCCCACGATTCGAGCAGCCGGAACAGCGCCACCTCGAACGCGAACAACCCCGCCTGCGCGAACACGGTCCGGTCGACCAGATCGTCGTTCGCCAATGCCGTGCTCAGCGAAACAGGCTGTTCCAGCAGCGGATCGAGCTCGGCAACGATCACATCGAAGTGGTTGCCGAAGACCGGGAAGGCCGCACACAGCTCCGCGGCCATGCCGGCCCACTGGGCACCCTGACCCGAGAACACCACACCCGTCGAACCCGCCAGCACACGGCCGGTCACCACACCGGGTACCGGCGCACCGGCCGCCAAGGTCCGGACACCTGCCAGCAGCCCCGCACGGTCGCCGGCCAACACAACAGCACGATGTTCGAAGACACTGCGCGTCGATGCCAGCGAGAAGCCGATATCGATCGGATCGTGTTCGCCCACATGCGATGCCAGGCGGGCCGCCTGAGCGGTGAGAGCATCGGCACTGCGGGCCGAGACCACCCATGGCAGCAACCCGCCCGCCGGCGCGGACTTGACCACAGGCTCCGGCACCACCGTCGGCACCGGGGCCTGTTCGATGATGACGTGCGCGTTGGTGCCGCTGATACCGAACGAGGACACACCCGCACGACGCGGCCGATCCACCTCCGGCCACGCCACCGCCTCGGTCAGCAAACGGATATGACCTTCGGACCAATCAACTTTCGTGCTGGGCGCATCGACATGCAGCGTCTTCGGCAACAGTCCTCGGCGCATCGCCATGACCATCTTGATCACACCACCGACACCAGCAGCGGCCTGAGCATGACCGATATTCGACTTCAACGACCCCAACCACAGCGGACGATCCGCATCACGACCCTGCCCGTAGGTAGCCAAAAGGGCCTGGGCCTCAATCGGATCGCCCAGAGTCGTACCCGTGCCGTGGGCTTCCACCACATCGACATCGACCGGCGAAACCCCCGCATTCGCCAGCGCCTGGCGAATCACCCGCCGCTGCGACGGACCATTCGGCGCGGTCAAACCATTCGACGCACCATCCTGATTCACCGCCGAACCGGTCATCACCGCAAGCACCCGATGACCGTTGCGCTGAGCGTCGGACAACCGCTCCAGCACCAACATTCCGGCGCCCTCGGACCAGCCGACACCATCGGCCGCATCGGCGAAGGACTTACACCGGCCATCCGGCGACAAGCCCCGCTGCCGGCTGAATTCCACCAGAGTCTCCGGAGTCGCCATCACCGTCACGCCACCGGCCAAGGCCAGATCGCACTCCCCCGACCGCAGCGACTGCGCCGCCAAATGCATTGTCACCAAGGACGACGAGCACGCTGTATCCACCGACACGGCCGGGCCCTCCAACCCAAGGGTGTAGGCGATGCGACCGGACACCAGGCTGCCGGCCGCGCTGTTACCGGTCCCCTGGGCGTAGTCGTGGTACATGACGCCGGTGAAGACGCCGGTCGAACTACCGCGCAGCACCGCCGGATCCACACCTGCGCGCTCCAACGCCTCCCACGTGGTTTCCAGCAGTTGCCGCTGCTGCGGATCCGTCATCACGGCTTCGTTGGGACTGATCCCGAAGAAGTCCGCGTCGAAATCGGCAGCCGTGTGCAGGAATCCACCCTCTCGGGTGTAGGACCTACCCGCACGGCCGGGTTCCGGATCGTAGATGCCGTTGAGGTCCCAGCCGCGGTCGACCGGGAACGTCGATACCGCGTCCCGGCCGGTGCGCACGAGTTCCCAGAGGTCTTCCGGGGACGTCACCCCTCCGGGGTAACGGCAGGCCATGCCGACCACGGCGATCGGGTCGCCGTCGACAGCCCTGACAGCGGTGACCTCGACATCGCGGCTCGTCCCGGCGAACTCGTCGGCCAGATACCGCGCCAAAGCCTGGGGCGTTGGGTAGTCGAACACCAAGGTCGCGGGCAGCGGGAGACCGGTGGCGGCCTTCAGCGCATTTCGGAATTCGACAGCGGTGATCGAATCGAAGCCCAGCTCGTTGAAGGCCCGGTCCGCTGCCACCGCGTTCGTGTTCTCGTGGCCGAGGACGGTGGCGATCTGACCGCGCACGATCTCCAGCAGCACGTCGAAACGCTCGCTGTCGGGAGTGCTCGACAGCCGAGCACGCAACGCCGCGGACGCACCGGAGACCGCTCTGCGGCGCTGCGGGATCAGTGCGGAAAACAATGCGGGCGCGGCGAATCCCGCAGAGCGCATGGCATCCAGATCCACCCGGGCGAGGACGAGGGCCGCCGTGTCCATTCCCGTCGCGGCGTCGAACAGGGCCAGACCCTGGTCCGCCGACAGCGGCAGCAGGCCCGACCGGGACATCCGGCGCCGGTCGACGTCGCTGAGCTCCGCGGCCATACCCCCGTCCGTGCCCCACAGACCCCAGGCCAGAGATATACCGGGCAGCCCGGATGCCCTGCGGTGCGCGGCCAGCGCGTCCAGGCAGGCGTTGGCCGCGGCGTAGTTGCCCTGGCCGGGGCTACCGAACGCACCGGCGACCGAGCTGAACAGCACGAACGCCTTCAAAGGCAGGTCGGCGGTCAGCTCGTGCAGATGCAGCGCGGCGTCGACCTTCGGGGCCAGCACCGCGTCCATCCGCTCCGGACTCAGCGACGCGATCGCACCGTCATCGAGCACACCTGCGAGGTGGAAGACGCCCGTAAGCGGTTGTGCGGCAGGAACAGTGGCCAGCACCTCGGCCAGCGCGCCGCGGTCGGCGACATCGCATGCGACGAACTCGACCTCGGCACCGATCTGCTGCAACTCTTCTCGCAGTGCTGTTGCGCCGGGACCGGATTCACCGCGCCTGCTGAGCAACAGCAGACGGCGCACGCCATGGGCGTTCACCAGGTGCCGGGCGAACAGCGCACCAAGGTAGCCGCTGGCGCCGGTGATCAGGACAGTGTCGTCCGGGTCGAAGGAACCCGTCGCCGGAGCGGTGGTCGAGACGACTCGCCCGAGTCGCGCTCTGTACACCTGCCCATCACGCACCGCCACCTGCGGTTCCTCTGACGCCAGAATCCCGCCCAGCAGGCCGTCGAGCTCGGAATCGGTATCCACCAACACGATCCGGCCGACGCCCTCGGCCTGTGCCGAACGAACCAGGCCGCCGACAGCGGCACCTGCCAGATTCGAAATGTCCTCCCCAGCCACCGATACCGCGCCACCGGTCCGAACCACCAGCACCGACTCACCGAACCGAGGCTCGGCGAACCAGGACTGCAGCACCTGCAACACACCATGAGTAGCGGCACGAACGGTGACGGGATCATTGCCCGCCGGGCAGTCCAGCACCACCACCTGCGGGACCTGCTCACCCAGGTCACCGAGATCCGCCCATGCCACGCCGGCGACCTCGCCCTCGGTCACCGAGATCGGCGCCCAGCTCACATCGAACACAGCGGTACGAGAAATCGGAGTGCCTGCGGTGAGCTGCGCGGGATCGATCGGCCGGGACGCCAAGTGCCGCACCGTCGCCACGGCAGCACCGGTCGAATCCGCCAGATCCAGCGCAACCCCACGCTCACCGATACGGGTCAGCCGGACCCGCAACGCATCGGCCCCCGCCGCATGCACAGTGACACCCGACCACTCGAACGGCAACGCCAGCCCAGCACCGTCCGCCGCAGCATCATCGGCAAAACGCAAGGCGTGCAAAGCCGCATCCAGCAATGCCGGATGCACACCGAACCGCTCCGCGTCGCCTCGCGCCGCCTCGGGCAACTCGACCTCGGCGTAGAGCCCCTCCGATCCGCGCCACACCGCCCGCAATGCCTGGAAGACCGGACCGTAGTGATAGCCCTGCGCATCGAGAGAGTCGTAGAGGTCCTCGACCGGGACCGCAGTGGCGTCGGCGGGCGGCCACTGCGCCAGGTCCGCCGGTGCGCCGTCGGCTGCCGGCACGAGGACGCCTTCGGCATGCAAAGTCCACGATGCCACCGAATCGGCATCGTCGTCGGGGCGGGAGAATATCCGCACCCCACGACGCCCCTCGTCCGCACCGCCGATCACGACCTGCACCGCGACACCGCCGGACTCCGGCAACACCAGCGGGGCACGCAGAATCAGCTCCTCCAGGCTCGAACAGCCCACCCGCTCACCGGCGTGCAGGGCGAGTTCGACGAGACCGGTGCCGGGGAACAACACGGTATCCATGACCCGGTGGTCGGCCAGCCAGGGCTGCGTCTGCACCGACAATCTGCCGCTGACGGCGACCACATCGGAATCCGGTTGCGACAGCACCGCCGACACCAGCGGGTGCCTGGTCGCGACGAGCCCCATCGACCGGGCGTCACCCTTGCCGGCGGAACCTTCGGGTATCCAATAGCGCCGGTGCTGGAAAGCATAGGTGGGCAAGTCGATTCGCCGCGCCCCCGTCCCGGTGTAGTAGCCGGCCCAATTCACCTCGGTACCGGCCACGAACAATCCCGCGATCCCACCCGCCACCGCGGACGCATCGGCACGGTCACGACGCGCCAACGCCACCACTACAGTGGCCTCGTCGTCGAGAGTCTGCGCGACCATCGGGGTCAGCACCGCATCGGGGCCGACCTCGGCAAACCGGGATACACCCGAACCGGCCATCGTGGCAACGGCATCGGCGAACCGGACCGTATCCCGGACCTGACCGACCCAATACGACGGATCACCCATCTCGTCGACGACCTGGGCACCCGTCACCGTCGACACCAACGGGATGGTGGGTCGGCCGAAGGTCAAACCCGCGATCGCCGAGGCGAACTCGGCCAGCATCGGCTCCATCAGAGTCGAATGGAAAGCGTGCGAAACCCGCAATCGGTGTGTGCGCCAACCACGTTCGGTGCAGGTGTCGACAACGGCCTGGACCGCCTCCTCGACACCGGACAGCACCACCGACGACGGACCGTTCACCGCCGCGATCGACACCCCACCGGTCAGCAACGGCCGCACATCAACTTCAGAAGCACCCACGGCGACCATCGCCCCACCGGAAGGCAACGCCTGCATCAAACGACCACGCGCAGCCACCAACACACACGCATCCGCCAGCGACAACACACCCGCCACATGCGCAGCAGCGACCTCACCGATCGAATGACCAGCCACCACATCCGCACGCACACCCCACGACTCGAGCAACCGGAACAACGCCACCTCGAACGCGAACAACCCCGCCTGCGCGAACACCGTCCGATCGACCGAATCCTCATCCGACAGCGCCACATCCAGCGAAACCGGCTGCCCCAACAGCGGATCCAACTGCGCGACAATCGCATCGAAATGCTCGCCGAACACCGAATACACCGCACGCAACTCAGCCGCCATACCGGCCCACTGCGCACCCTGACCCGAGAACACCACACCCGTCGACCCCGGCACCACCCGGCCGGACACCACACCCGGAATCGTTTCGCCGCGCCCGAGCGCCTGGATGCCAGCCCGCAGGGCGTCGTCCTCGGGCGAGAACGCGACGGCCCGATGCTCGAACGACACTCGCGAGGTGGCGAGCGAGAATCCGATGTCGATCGAATCGTGGTCGCCGACATAGGAGGCCAGCCGCCGGGCCTGCTCGGCCAATGCCTCGCCGCTCCGCGCCGAGACCACCCACGGCAATACCCCGCCCGCCGGAAGGGTTTTGACCACCGGAGCCGGGTCCGCCGCGGGCGCCTGTTCGACGATGAGGTGAGCATTGGTGCCGCTGAGGCCGAACGAGGAGACACCCGCACGGCGCGGCCGATCCACGTCGGGCCACGTCACCGGTTCGGTCAGCAGGCGGATATGGCCTTCGGACCAATCAACTTTCGTGCTGGGCGCATCGACATGCAGTGTCTTGGGCAGCATGCCGTGCCGCATCGCCATGATCATCTTGATCACGCCACCGACACCGGCCGCCGCCTGGGCATGACCGATGTTGGACTTCAATGATCCGAGCCACAGCGGACGATCCGCATTCCGATCTTGGCCATAGGTCGCGAGCAGCGCCTGGGCTTCGATCGGATCGCCCAGAGTCGTACCCGTGCCGTGCGCCTCGACCACATCCACCTCGGTCGGCGACACCCCTGCATTCGCCAATGCCTGCCGGATCACCCGCCGCTGTGACGGACCGTTCGGCGCGGAGAAACCATTCGACGCGCCATCCTGATTCACCGCCGAACCAGCAATCACCGCAAGCACGTCATGACCATTGCGACGGGCATCGGACAACCGCTCCAACACCAACATTCCGGCGCCCTCGGACCAGCCCACCCCATCGGCCGCATCCGCGAAGGACTTACACCGGCCGTCCGGCGACAACCCGCGCTGCCGACTGAACTCGACGAGCATCTCCGGGGTGGACATCACCGCCACACCACCGGCCAACGCCAGATCACATTCGCCCGACCGCAGCGACTGGGCGGCCAAGTGCATGGCCACCAGCGACGACGAACACGCCGTATCCACCGACACCGCAGGACCTTCCAAGCCCAGTGTGTAGGCGATGCGACCGGAGACCAGGCTGCCGGCGACGCTGTTGCCGGTACCGGCGCCCAGCGCGTAGTCGTGGTACATCACGCCGGTGAAGACACCGGTCGAACTACCGCGCAACACCGCCGGATCCACACCTGCGCGCTCCAACGCCTCCCACGAGATCTCCAGCAGCAACCGCTGCTGCGGATCCATCATCGTGGCTTCGTTGGGGCTGATCCCGAAGAAATCCGCGTCGAATTCGGCTGCGGAGTACAGGAATCCACCCTGACGGGTGTAGGTCTTGCCCGCCTTACCGGGTTCCGGATCGTAGATGCCCTCGATATCCCAGCCACGATCCGACGGCAGATCACCTGTGGTGTCCATGCCGTCGGCAACCAGACTCCACAGGTCTTCGGGAGAAGCGACACCACCCGGGTAGCGGCAGCTCATCGCCACCACCGCAATCGGATCGTCGCCGGCCACCCTACTGGCAGTGACCGCGACATCCTGGCTCGTGCCGGAGAGTTGGGAATCGATGAACTCGGCGACAACCTGCGCATTCGGGTAGTCGAAAACCAGCGTCGCCGGCAGCTGCAAACCCGTCGCAGCATTCAACTTGTTACGGAACTCGACCGCACTCAACGAATCGAAACCAAGCTGCTGAAAAGCCTGCTGCGGCTCAACAGCATCCACCGACACATGCCCAAGAGTCGCGGCAGCCACCGAACGGACGAGATCGAGCAGAGCACGCGCACGATCCACATCCGACAAGCCGGCCAGCTTTCGGGCGAAAGCCTGACCTGCCGCGCTTCGGTTGGTGCGGCGCAAGGGGATCGGTGCGAGCGCACGGACCAGGGCCGGGATCAACTCGCCCCGCGTCCGGAGCACCGCCCGATCGACCCGCAGCGCGACCAGCTGGGCCGAATCGGTGGCAATCGCCGCATCGAACAGCGCAAGACCCTCGGCCTCGGAGATCGGCGGGAATCCCTGCCGGCGCAGCAGATCGAATTCCGCCTCGGACAGCTCGACACCGAGCCCGGTCGATCGTGCCCACAACCCGTAGTCGATAGCGGTTGCCGGCAATCCCAGGCTGTGACGATGCGCGGCAAGGGCATCGAGGAAGACGTTCGCCGCGGCGTAGTTCGCTTGACCGGCGGCCAGCACCAATCCGCCCGCGGACGACAACAGCACGAACAACGACAACGAGGCATCACGAGTCAGTTCGTGCAGATGCCACGCCGCATCGACCTTGGGCCCGAACACATAATCGACCCGCTCGGCCGTAATCGACTCCACCAGACCGTTGTCCGCTGTTCCGGCCGCGTGCACCACACCCACCAACGGATGCTCAACCGAAATACCATCCAACAACACCGCCAGCGCCGACCGATCCGACACATCACACGCGGCAACGGTCACCTGCGCACCCAACTCGGTCAGCTCCGCACACAGTTCCGCAGCACCCGGAGCATCCGGGCCACGCCGAGACGTCAAAAGCAGATGGCGCACACCGTGTTCGGCCACCAGGTGCCGGGCTATCACGCCACCCAGACCGCCGGTACCACCGGTCACCAGCACGGTGCCCGGCTCGGACAACCGAACGATCGAACCGAGGGCGTGACGACTCAATCGCGGCACGAGCAGGGTCGCACCGCGCAGCGCAGCCTCGGGTTCCAGCGCAGCGGTCGCGGCCGCAGCGGCGATAGCGAGCGCGTCACGATCCTCATCCTGATCCAGGTCGAGCAGCTGGAATCGGCCCGGATGTTCGGCCTGCGCGGCGCGCAGCAGACCCCACACCGGCGCCTGGCCCAGGTCCACCTGCTCCGAGTCGGCAACGGCCACCGCACGTCTGGTCAGCACCACCAAACGTGAACCGGCGAAACGCGGTTCGGCCAGCCAGCCGCGCAGAGTGTCGAGCACACCGATCGCGATCCGGCGGGCGGCCTCCGGCGGCGCACCGTCGTGAACGGGGATTTCCCACAACACGATCTCCGGAACAACCGGATCCTGGGCCGCGTCCAACTCGGTGATCAACGCCGCGAGATCACCATTCAGTACCGCCACCCGGCCCGGCTCGACGCTCTCCGCCGACGGCGCGGCAGCGACCCACTCCACGCCGAAGAGGGCGTCATCCACCCGATCCGACTGCAGGCGATCGGCCGACACCGGCCGAGAAACCAAGGCCCCCACCGACATCACCGGCCGGCCCTGTTCGTCGGCCAGCTGGAGCGCGAACCGGGTGCCCTCGACCACGATGCGAACCCGGACGGCGCTCGCGCCGGCCGCGTGCAACACCACCCGGTTCCAGGTGAACGGCAGTGCCGGGAAACCCTCGACACCGCCACGCAGACCGTGCACGATCCCGGCGTGCAGCGCCGCGTCGAACAGCGCCGGATGGATGCCGAATCCCTTGCCGTCCTGCGGATCCGGCAGCGCGACCTCGGCGAACAACTCGTCACCACGCCGCCACGCCGCCTGCAAACCCTGGAAGAACGGGCCGTAGCCATACCCGATATCGAGCAGCTCGTCATAGACGCCGTCGATGTCCAGGGGCTGGGCATCCGCCGGCGGCCACGCGGCGAGATCGAAATCGGCAACCACCTCATCGGGGACGAGCACACCTTCGGCGTGCAGCAACCACGGCCCCTCGGCGTTCTGCCGCGAATGCACACTCAACCGCCTGCGACCGGCCTCGTCTGCCGCGGTCACCACGACCTGTACCGCGACGCTGCCCTCGGCCGGCACGGTCAACGGGGCCTGCAGGACCAGCTCGTCCACCACGGCACAACCGAGCACACCACCGACGTAACTCGCCAGCTCCACGAACCCGGTACCCGGCAGCAATACGGTGCCGAGCACGCTGTGGTCGGCCAGCCACTCGACCGACTCCACGGTCCACCGGCCGGTGAAACTCACGCCACCCGAATCCGGATGCGGCACCACCGCACCCAGCAGCGGATGCTCCACCACATCCAGCCCGAGCGAGCCGACCCCGCCCAATTCGGCGCCCAGCCACGACAGGGCCAACGCCTCCTTGGGATCCAGCCAGAAACGCTGATGCTGGAAGGCATAGGTGGGCAAGTCGATTCGCTGACCTCCAGCATGCAGACCGGCCCAGTTCACCTCGGCGCCGGCCACGAACAACCCGGCCACCCCACCCAGCACGGCGGACGCGTCGGCACGGTCGCGACGCGCCAACGCCACCACCACCGCGGCCTCGTCGTCGAGAGTCTGGGCGACCATCGGGCTCAGGACCGCGTCCGGGCCGACCTCGGCGAACCGGGACACCCCAAGATCGACCATCGCGACGACCGCGTCGGCGAACCGCACGGTGTCACGGACCTGACCGACCCAATACGACGGAACGGTCATCTCATCCGTGACGCGCGCACCGGTCACCGTCGACACCAACGGGATGCTCGGACGACCGAACACCAAACCCTCAATCGCCGAGGCGAACTCGGCCAACATCGGGTCCATCGAGGCCGAATGAAAGGCGTGCGAAACCCGCAGTCGGTGTGTGCGCCAACCACGTTCGGCGCATGCCTCGACAAGAGCGGCGACTGCGTCCTCGACACCGGAGAGCACCACCGACGACGGACCGTTCACCGCCGCGATCGACACCTCACCGGTCAGCAACGGCCGCACATCGGCCTCGGAGGCACCCACGGCGACCATCGCCCCACCGGAAGGCAACGCCTGCATCAAGCGACCACGCGCAGCCACCAACACACACGCATCCGTCAGCGACAACACACCGGCCACATGCGCGGCAGCGACCTCACCGATCGAATGACCGGCTACGACATCCGCGCGTACGCCCCACGATTCGAGCAGCCGAAACAACGCCACCTCGAACGCGAACAACCCCGCCTGCGCGAACACGGTCCGGTCCACCAGATCGTCGTTCACCAATGCCGTACTCAGCGAAACAGGCTGTTCCAGCAGCGGATCGAGCTCGGCAACGATCGCGCCGAAAGCCTCGGCGAACACCGGATACGCCGCACGCAACTCGGCCGCCATACCGGCCCACTGCGCACCCTGACCCGAAAACGCCACACCCGTCGACCCCGGCACCACCCGGCCGGTCACCACACCGGAAGCGACTTCGGCCCGCCCCAACGCCCGCACACCCGCCAGCAGCCCATCACGGTCCCCGGCCAAGACGACCGCACGATGATCGAACACCGCACGCGTGGATGCCAACGAGAAACCGACATCCACCGGATCCAGGTCCTGATCAACGACACGAGACGCCAAGCGGACGGCCTGCGCGGCCAACGCCTCGCCACTGCGCGCCGAGACCGCCCACGGCAGCAACCCACCCGCCGGCACGATCTCGGGCGCCGGAGCTTCGTCCACCGCCGGTTCGGACACCGGGGCCTGCTCGATGATGACGTGCGCGTTCGTGCCGCTGATACCGAACGAGGACACACCCGCACGACGCGGCCGATCCACCTCCGGCCACGACACCTGCTCGGTCAGCAGGCGGACATGGCCCTCAGACCAATCCACCTTGGAACTGGGCGCATCGACATGCAGCGTCTTGGGCAGCATGCCGTGCCGCATCGCCATGACCATCTTGATCACACCGCCCACACCCGCCGCCGCCTGAGCGTGACCGATGTTGGACTTCAACGATCCGAGCCACAGCGGATGATCCGCATCACGCTCTTGCCCGTAGGTGGCCAGCAGCGCCTGGGCTTCGATCGGATCGCCCAGAGTCGTACCCGTGCCGTGCGCCTCGACCACATCGACATCGACCGGCGAAACCCCCGCATTCGCCAGCGCCTGGCGAATCACCCGCCGCTGCGACGGACCATTCGGCGCGGTCAAACCATTCGACGCACCATCCTGATTCACCGCCGAACCGGTCAGCACCGCAAGCACCTGATGACCGTTGCGCTGGGCGTCGGACAACCGCTCCAACACCAACATCCCGGCGCCCTCCGACCAGCCGACACCATCGGCCGCATCGGCGAAGGACTTACACCGGCCATCCGGCGACAACCCGCGCTGGCGACTGAACTCCACCAGAGTCTCCGGAGTCGCCATCACCGCTACACCACCGGCCAACGCCAGATCACACTCACCCGACCGCAGCGAGGCCGCGGCCGAATGCATGGCCACCAGCGACGACGAACACGCCGTATCCACCGTGACCGACGGCCCCTCCAAACCGAACACATACGAAACCCGCCCCGAGGCAATAGATCCCGTATTCGCGTTGGCCGGATAGTCGTGATACATCATGCCGACCCACACACCGGTCCGGCTGCCCTTCAACGAACCCGGATCGACACCCGCCCGCTCGAACGCCTCCCACGAAGTCTCCAGCAGCAGAAACTGCTGCGGATCCATCAGCGCGGCCTCGTTCGGGCTGATATTGAAGAACGCCGGATCGAACTCCCCTGCGGCATGGAGGAATCCACCCTCACGCGTATACGCGGAGTTCGGCGTCTCACCGGTCGGGTCATACAAGCGTTCGGTGTCCCAGCCGCGATTCGCCGGGAACTCCGACGCCGCGTCGGTCCCAGCGGAAACGAGGTTCCACAGCTCCTCCGGCGAACCCACCCCACCCGGATACCGGCACGCCATACCCACGATCGCAATCGGCTCACGAAGCGACGACTCGAGCTTGCGGTTGCGGGCACGCAACCGCTCGGTCTCCTTCAGCGAGACACGGAGGGCCTGAGCCAGCTTCTGAGTATTGTCATCGGGCTTGGTCATCAATCGGTCCTTCAGTCCTCGGAGGAGTTGTTGTAGGCGAGGTCGATCAAGCCGTCGATATCGAGCTCGTCGATCGACTCATCCGTGACGGTCTGATCGGTGTCGTCCTGGCCGTCCTGCCCGTTCGTGAGCTTCATAAGGGCCTCCAGCAGGCCCGCGTTGCGTAGGCGGGCGAGCGGGATCGTCTGGAGGGCGTTGCGAATGCTGTTCTCCGACAGATCCGTTGCCGACTCCGCGTCCCCATGGCCGCCGAGCTGGCCGGCCAGATATTCCGCCAGCGCCTGCGGTGACGGATAGTCGAACACCGCGGTCGCCGGCAACCGCAGACCTGTCGTGGTCGCGAGAGCATTACGGAACTCGACAGCGGAGATCGAATCGAAGCCCAGCTCACTGAAAGGCCGGTCGGGTGCGATCACATTCGCATTCCGATGACCCAGAATCGCCGCGACCTGACCGCGCACGATCTCCACCAGAACTCCGAGGCGTTCACCGTCGGAAGTGCTCGCCAAACGCGCTCGCAGCGCCGCCGAGGCACCCGAGGCTGCCTTCCGGCGCTGCGGGACCAGCCCGGAAAGCAGTACGGGCACTGCGGATCCCGCCCCACGCATGGCATCGAGATCCAAGCGGGCGAGGACGGGGGCCGCCGTGTCCAGCCCGGTCGCCGTATCGAACAGCGCCAGGCCCTGCTCCTGCGACAGCGGCAGCATGCCCGACCGGGACATCCGGCGCCGCTCGGTGTCACCGAGCTCCGCCGCCATACCGCCGTCCATACTCCACAGACCCCAGGCCAGCGAGGTGCCGGGGAGCCCGGATGCCCTGCGGTGCGCCGCCAGTGCGTCCAGGCAGGCGTTGGCCGCGGCGTAGTTGCCCTGGCCGGCGTTGCCGAATGCACCTGCCGCCGAACTGAACACGACGAACGCCCGCAGCGGCAGCTCGGCGGTCAGTTCGTGCAGGTGCAGGGCGGCATCGACCTTCGGCCCGAACACCGCATCCATGCGGGCCGGAGTCAGCGAAGCGATCGCACCGTCATCGAGCATGCCGGCCAGGTGGAACACGCCGGTCAGCGGGTGCTCGGCAGGCACGTCGGCCAGCACCTGCGCCAGCGCGGCACGATCGGCGACGTCACACGCGACGAACTCGACCTCGGCACCGAGCTGCTGCAGCTGATCCCGCAGTTCGGTTGCGCCTGTGGCGGATTCACCGCGCCGGCTCAGTAACAACAGACGGCGGACGCCGCGCGTGGCCACCAGATGCCGGGCGAACAACCCACCGAGGAAGCCGCTGGCACCGGTGATCAGAACGGTGTCGCCCGGATCGAAGGAACCGGTCGACGGAGCGTCGGTGGAGACGACCCGGGCGAGTCGCGCGACATGTACCCGCCCGGCGCGGACGGCCACCTGTGGTTCCTCGGCAGCAAGAATCCCGCCCAGCAGACCGTCTATGCCGGAATCGCTATCGATCAGCACGATCCGGCCAGGATGCTCCGACTGTGCGGCCCGAACCAGGCCGCCGACAGCGGCACCGGCCAAGTTCGAAATATCCTCCCCGGCCACCGATACCGCGCCACCGGTCCGAACCACCAGCACCGACTCACCGAACCGAGGCTCGGCAATCCAGGACTGCAGTGCCTCCAGCACAGCATGAGTAGCGGCACGAACGGACGCAGGATCATTGCCCGCCGGGCAGTCCAGCACCACTACCTGCGGGACCTGCTCACTCACGTCACCGAGATCCGCCCATGCCACGCCGGCGACCTCGTTCTCGGACACCGTGATCGGCGTCCAGCGGACATCGAAGACAGCAGTGCGAGTAATGGGTGTGCCCGCGGTGAGCTGCGCGGGATCGATCGGCCGGGACGCCAAGTGCCGCACCGTCGCCACGGCAGCACCGGTCGAATCCGCCAGATCCAGCGCGACTCCGCGTTCACCGATGCGAGTGAGCCGAACCCGCAACGCATCGGCCCCCGCCGCATGCACCGTCACACCCGACCACTCGAACGGCAACGCCAGCCCGGTTTCCTCCGACGCGGCATCATCGGCAAAACGCAAAGCATGCAAAGCCGCATCCAGCAACGCCGGATGCATGCCGAACCGTTCCGCGTCGCCTCGCGCCGCCTCGGGCAACTCGACCTCGGCGTAGAGCCCGTCGGATCCGCGCCACACCGCCCGCAGCCCCTGGAACACGGGACCGTAGTGATAGCCCTGCGCATCGAGGGCGTCATAGACACCGTCGATATCCACCGCGACCGCGTCCGCGGGCGGCCAGGACACCAGATCCACTGCGGCACTGTCACCTTCCGGCGCGAGCCCGCCCTCGGCGTTCAACGTCCACGGCGCATCGACACCATCGTCGGAGCGGGAGAAGATCCGAACCCCGCGACGACCGGCCGCGTCCTCGGCATCGACCACGACCCGCACGGCGACCCCTGCCGAATCCAACAGCACCAGCGGCGCCCGCAGTACCAGCTCCTCCAGCATCGTGCAGCCGAGCTGTTCTCCGGCGTGCAGGGCGAGTTCGACCAGACCGGTGCCGGGGACCAACACGGTGTCCATGACCGCATGGTCGGCCAGCCAGGGCTGCGTCCGCACCGACAATCGGCCGCTGAGCGCGATCGCGTCGGACTCCGGTTGCGACACCACGGCCGAGACCAGGGGGTGCCCGGTGGCCGCGAAACCCATCGACCTGGCGTCACCACCGGCGGCGGACGCGGCGGCCATCCAATAGCGCTGACGCTGGAAGGCATAGGTGGGCAGGTCGATGCGCCGAGCTCCGGTACCGGCGTACAGGCGGGCCCAATCGACGTGAGCGCCGGTGACGAACAACCCTGCCGTCCCGGCCACCACGGCGGACGCGCCCGCCTGGCCCCGACGCGCCAGCGCCACCACCGTCGGGGCCGCGGTCACCGTCAGCTCCTCGACGATCTGGTTGACCATCGGGAAGAGCACGGCGTCCGGTCCGATCTCGGCGAACCGGGACACACCCAGATCTGCCATCGCCGCAATAGCATCCGCGAAACGGACGGTGTCCCGGACCTGACCGACCCAATACGCCGGATCGGTCATCTCATCGGTGATCCGGGCACCCGTCACTGTCGACACCAACGGGACGGTGGGACGACCGAACACCAAACCCTCGATCACCGAAGCGAACTCGGCCAACATCGGCTCCATAAGAGCCGAATGGAAAGCATGCGAAACCCGCAATCTGTGTGTGCGCCAACCACGCTCGGCGCACTTCGCAATGACCGCGAGCACATCGTCTTCGATGCCGGAGAGCACCACCGACGCCGGACCGTTCACCGCCGCGACCGACACCCCACCGGTCAGCAACGACAGCACGTCGGCCTCGGCGGCGCCGACAGCGACCATCGCGCCACCGGCAGGCAACGCCTGCATCAACCGGCCACGCGCGGCCACCAGCACACACGCATCCTCGACCGACATCACCCCGGCGACATGCGCCGCGGCGATCTCACCGATCGAATGACCAGCCACCACATCCGCACGCACACCCCACGACTCGAGCAACCGGAACAACGCCACCTCGAACGCGAACAACCCCGCCTGCGCGAACACCGTCCGATCGACCGAATCCTCATCCGACAGCGCCACATCCAGCGAAACCGGCTGCCCCAACAGCGGATCCAACTGCGCGACAATCGCATCGAAATGCTCGCCGAACACCGAATACGCCGCACGCAACTCAGCCGCCATACCGGCCCACTGCGCACCCTGACCCGAGAACACCACACCCGTAGAACCCGGCACCACCCGGCCTGACACCACACCCGGAAGGGATTCAGCCCGGCTCAGCGCTTGTGTTCCGGCCCGCAGCGCGTCACGTTCGGTCGCGAACACCACGGCCCGGTGGTCGAACAGCATTCTCGAATCGACAAGTGCGAAGCCGACATCGATCGGGTCGTCCGCGTGGCCGCTCACCTGCGCTGCCAGGCGGGCGGCCTGATCGGCGAGCGCCTCTGCACTGCGGGCGGAGAGCACCCAGGGCAGCACTCCGCCGGCCGGAGCGGTCTTGACCTCCGGAGCCGGGTCCACTGCGGGCGCCTGTTCGACGATCAGGTGCGCGTTGGTGCCGCTGAGGCCGAACGAGGACACCGCCGCACGACGCGGCCGATCCACCTCCGGCCACGACACCTGCTCGGTCAGCAGCCGGACCTGCCCCTCGGACCAATCCACCTTCGTAGAAGGCTGATCCACGTGCAGGGTCTGCGGCAGCAGCCCGTGCTGCATGGCCATGACCATCTTGATCACGCCACCCACACCGGCGGCGGCCTGAGCGTGACCGATGTTGGACTTCAACGACCCCAACCACAACGGCCGAGCGACATCCCGATCTCGGCCGTACGTGGCCATCAGTGCCTGTGCCTCGATCGGGTCACCCAGCGTCGTACCGGTGCCGTGCGCCTCCACCGCATCGACGTCGACCGGCGAGACCCCGGCATTCGCGAGGGCTTGGCGGATCACCCGCCGCTGCGACGGGCCGTTCGGCGCGGCGAAACCGTTCGACGCACCATCCTGATTCACCGCCGAACCCGCGATCACCGCGAGCACCCGATGACCGTTGCGCCGGGCGTCGGACAACCGCTCGAGCACCAGCACACCCGCGCCCTCGGACCAGGCGACACCGTCGGCCGCGTCCGCGAAGGACTTACAGCGACCGTCGGGCGACAACCCCCGCTGGCGACTGAATTCGAGGAACATGTCCGGTGCCGACATCACGGCCACACCACCGGCCAACGCCAGATCGCACTCGCCCGACCGCAGCGACTGCGCGGCCAGATGCAGGGCGACCAGCGACGACGAGCACGCCGTATCCACCGACACCGCAGGACCTTCCAAGCCCAGCGTGTAGGCGATACGACCGGAGACCAGGCTGCCGCCCGCGTTGTTACCGGTGCCCGCACCCTGTGCGTAGTCGTGGTACATCACGCCGGTGAACACGCCGGTCGAGCTGCCTCGCAGCACCGCCGGGTCGACACCGGCGCGTTCCAGCGCCTCCCAGGAAACCTCCAGCAGCACCCGCTGCTGCGGATCCATCACCGTCGCCTCGTTCGGGCTGATCCCGAAGAAGTCCGCGTCGAAATCTGCTGCGGAGTACAGGAATCCACCATGGCGCGTGTAGGTCTTACCCGCCTTGCCGGGCTCGGGATCGTAGATGCCCTCGATATCCCAGCCCCGATCGTCCGGCAGCTCTCCGGTGGTCTCCCCACCGGACGTAACCAGCCGCCACAGATCCTCCGGCGACGCGACTCCACCCGGGTAGCGACAGCCCATCGCCACCACGGCGATCCGGTCGTCGCCGACGGCTGTGCCGGTGGTGATTTCGATGTCCTGGCTCGTGCCGGTGAACTGGGAATCGATGAAGTCGGCGACGAGCTGTGGGTTGGGGTAATCGAAGATCAGCGTGGCCGGCAGTTGCAGACCGGTCGCGGTATTGAGCTTGTTGCGGAACTCGATGGCGCTCAACGAGTCGAACCCGAGCTGCTGGAAAGCCTGCTGGGGTTCGACGGCAGCGCCGGAGGCGTGCCCGAGAGTGTCTGCGGCAGTGGCCCGGACGAGATCGAGCAGTGCGGCGGCACGATCGGTGTCGGAGAGCCCGGCCAGCCGCTGCGCGAATGCCTGCCCAGCCGCGGTCCGAGTCGCCCGGCGCACGGGAGCGGGTGCGATCGCCCGCAGCAGGGCGGGGATCTGCTCGCCCCGGGTGCGCAGCACGGCCGCGTCGACCCGCAGCGCCACTACCTGGGCCGTCTCGGTGGCGATGGCCGCATCGAACGACGCCAGGCCTTCGGCCTCGGTGAACGGCGGGAAACCCAGCCTTCGCATCCGATCGAAGTCGTCCTCGGACAGCTCGGCGCCGAGTCCGCTCGATCGCGCCCACAGACCGTAATCAATTGCGGTAGCAGGCAATCCGAGTTCGCGACGATGCGCCGCGAGGGCGTCGAGGAAGACGTTCGCCGCAGCGTAGTTGGCCTGACCGGCAGCCAGGACCAGCCCGCCCGCCGAGGACAACAGTACGAACAGCGACAGCGCGGCGTCGCGGGTGAGCTCGTGCAGATGCCACGCGGCATCGGCCTTGGGCCCGAAGACATTCCCGAGCCGGTCCGGTGTCATCGACTCGATCACACCGTTGTCCGCGATTCCGGCCGCATGCACGACGCCCACGAGCGGATGCTCGGCCGAGATGCCGTCCAGCAGTGCGGCTACCGCGGCCCGATCCGACACATCGCAGACGGCGACCGCGACCTGCGCACCGAGCTCGACGAGCTCATCGCGCAGTTCGGCGGCGCCGGGCGCACCCAGACCCCGCCGGGACGTCAGGAGCAGGTGGCGCACACCGTGTTCGGTCACCAGATGCCGGGCGATCACCGCACCCAGACCGCCGGTGCCACCGGTCACCAGGACGGTGCCCGGCTCGATCGGCCGAGCGATCACATCGGGTGTGTGGCGGCCGAAGCGCGGGACCAGCACCTCCTGCCCACGCAGAGCGGCTTCCGGTTCCGCAGCCATCGCCGCGGTCGCGATCGCGATCGGGTCATGGTCGCCGTCCAGGTCCAGGAGCTGGAATCGACCCGGGTGCTCCGCCTGCGCGGCGCGCACCAGCCCCCAGACGGGCGCCTGGTCCAGCCGCACCGAATCGGAATCGGCAACGGCCACAGCGTGTCTGGTCGACACCACCAAACGGGAACCGGCGAAACGGGTTTCAGCCAGCCAGCCCTGGACCGTGTCCAAGAGCCGGGTCACCACCCGGCGTGCGGCCTGCGGTGGCGCCGCGTCATCGAATGGGCTCTCCAGCAGCACCATCTCGGGAACGACCGCCTCCGGGTTCGCATCCAGATCGGCGATCAGCTCCGCGAGATCACCGAAGCCCCGTACCGCACCGGAACTTCGGCCCCAGCCGAGCGCAGCCAGCCGGCCGGGCTCCGTCGGCGTCGCAGGCGGGGCAACAGTGCTCCATTCCACGCGGAAGAGGGATTGCGCGGCATGGTCGGCGCCCAGGCGATCGGCCGACACCGGTCGGGACACCAGCGCACCGACCGACAGCACCGGGTGCCCCTGGTCATCGGCCAGCTGCACGGTGAACCTGGTGCCGTCGACCACGATTCGGACGCGCACCGCGGCGGCGCCTGCGGCGTGCAACACCACACGGTTCCAGGTGAACGGCAGGGCCGGGAAATCACCGACACCATCCCGAAGACCGTGCACGATACCGACATGCAGCGCTGCGTCGAGCAACGCCGGATGAACTCCGAAGCCGTTGCCGTCCTGCGGATCCGGCAGCGCGACCTCGGCGAACAACTCGTCACCACGCCGCCACGCCGCCTGCAGACCCTGGAAGAACGGGCCGTAGCCGTACCCGAGGTCGAACAACTCGTCGTAGATGCCCGCGAGGGGAGTCGGCTGTGCACCCGCAGGCGGCCACACGGCCAGATCGAAATCTGCCGCCGTCTCGCCCGGTGCGAGCACGCCTTCGGCGTGCAGCAACCACGGCCCCTCGGCGGTCTGCCGCGAATGCACAGTCAGCCGGCGGCGACCGGCTTCGTCGGCGCCGGCCACCACGACCTGTACCGCGACGCTGCCTTCGGCAAGCATCGTCAACGGGGTATGCAGGACAAGCTCATCCACTATCTCGCAGTCCAGGACGCCGCCGACGTAGCTCGCCAGCTCCACGAACCCGGTGCCCGGCAGCAATACGGTGCCGAGCACGCTGTGGTCGGCCAGCCACTCCATCGAGTCCACCGACCACCGGCCGGTGAAACTCACCTCACCCGACTCCGGATGCGACACCATCGCACCCAGCAGCGGATGCTCCACCGCGTCCAGCCCGGCCGAGCCGACTCCGCCCAGTTCGGCTCCCAGCCACGACTTCGCCAGCATCTGCCGGGGATCGAGCCAGAACCGCTCGTGCTGGAAGGCATAGGTGGGCAGGTCGATTCGCTGACCTCCGGCGTGGAGACCGGACCATTTCACGTCGGCGCCGGACACGAACAAGGCGGCCACCCCACCCAACACCATGGGCGCATCGGCCCGACCCCGACGCGCCAAGGGCACGATCGCCGGAGTCACGGGCAACTGCCCGGAGTCGACGATCTGCGCGATCATCGGGGTCAGCACCGCGTCGGGGCCGACCTCGGCAAACCGGGACACACCCAGATCTGCCATCGCGACGACCGCGTCGGCGAACCGGACCGTGTCACGGACCTGACCGACCCAATACGCCGGATCCGACATCTCATCGGTGATCCGGGCACCGGTCACCGTCGACACCAACGGGATGCTCGGGAGTGAGAAT
Source organism: Nocardia vinacea (assembly GCF_035920345.1). Taxonomy (NCBI): domain Bacteria; kingdom Bacillati; phylum Actinomycetota; class Actinomycetes; order Mycobacteriales; family Nocardiaceae; genus Nocardia; species Nocardia vinacea. The sequence goes on along the minus strand of NZ_CP109149.1, from coordinate 8,554,068 downwards.
GCCAAACCCTCGATCACCGAGGCGAACTCGGCCAGCATCGGCTCCATCAAGGCCGAATGGAAAGCATGCGAAACCCGCAATCGATGCGCGCGCCAACCATGTTCCACGCAGGTGTCGACAACGGCCTGGACCGCGTCCTCAGCGCCGGACAGCACCACCGACGCCGGACCATTGATCGCGGCGATCGACACCCCATCGACATCGCCCAGCAGCGGCGTCACGTCGGCCTCAGACGCCCCGACAGCAACCATCGCCCCACCAGAAGGCAACGCCTGCATCAAACGACCACGCGCAGCCACCAACACACACGCATCCTCGAGCGACAACACCCCGGCCACATGCGCGGCAGCGATCTCACCGATCGAATGACCGGCCACCACATCGGCCCGGACTCCCCACGATTCGAGCAGCCGGAACAACGCCACCTCGAACGCGAACAGACCCGCCTGCGCGAACACCGTCCGGTCGACCAGCTCATCGTCCGCCAGCGCCGTGGTCAGCGAAACCGACTGCCCCAGCAGCGGATCCAGCTGCCCGACAATCGCATCGAAGTGCTCGACGAACACCGGATACGCAGTCCGCAGCTCGGCCGCCAAACCAGCCCACTGCGCACCCTGACCCGAGAACACCAAACCCGTCGAACCCGCCACCACCCGGCCGGACACCACACCCGGAAGGGATTCGGCGCGCCCCAACGCCCGCACACCCGCCAGCAGCCCATCACGGTCCCCGGCCAAGACGACCGCACGATGATCGAACACCGCACGCGTGGACGCCAACGAGAAACCGACATCCACCGGATCCAGGTCCTGATCAACGACATGGGATGCCAGCCGCTCGGCCTGACCGGCAAGAGCCTGCCCGCTGCGTGCAGAGACCGCCCACGGCAGCAATCCGCCGGCCGGAACGGCGACCACCGGCTCCGGCTCCACAGCCGGGGCCTGTTCGATAATGATGTGCGCATTCGTGCCGCTGATACCGAACGACGACACACCCGCACGACGCGGTCGAGCTACTGCTGGCCACGTCACCGAGTCGGTCAACAACCGCACATGGCCCTCGGACCAATCAACCTTGGAACTGGGCGCATCGACATGCAGCGTCCGCGGCAGCACTCCGTGCCGCATCGCCATGACCATCTTGATCACACCACCGACACCCGCCGCGGCCTGAGCGTGGCCGATGTTGGACTTCAACGATCCGAGCCACAGCGGACGATCCGCATCCCGACCCTGCCCGTAGGTAGCCAAGACGGCTTGGGCCTCGATCGGATCACCCAACGTGGTACCGGTGCCGTGGGCTTCCACCACATCCACCTCGGTCGGCGCGATCCCGGCATTGGCCAGCGCCTGCCCGATCACCCGCCGCTGCGAGGGACCGTTCGGCGCGGTCAAACCATTCGACGCACCATCCTGATTCACCGCCGAACCGGTCATCACCGCAAGCACCCGATGACCGTTGCGCTGAGCGTCGGACAACCGCTCCAGCACCAGGATGCCGACACCTTCCGACCAGCCGACACCATCGGCGGTGTCGGAGAACGACTTACACCGGCCGTCCGCCGACAGCCCGCGCTGCCGGCTGAATTCCATGAACGTCTCCGGGGTGGCCATGACGGTGACACCACCGGCCAACGCCAGATCACATTCGCCCGACCGCAGCGAGGCCGCGGCCGAATGCATGGCCACCAGCGACGACGAACACGCCGTATCCACCGTGACGGACGGCCCCTCCAGCCCGAAGACGTACGAAACCCGTCCCGAGGCAATAGATCCCGCGTTCGCGTTGGCCGGATAGTCGTGATACATCATGCCGACCCACACACCGGTCCGGCTGCCCTTCAACGCGCCGGGGTCGACACCGGCCCGCTCGAACGCCTCCCATGAGGTCTCCAGCAGCAGGAACTGCTGCGGATCCATCACCGCGGCCTCGTTCGGGCTGATATTGAAGAACGCCGGATCGAATTCACCTGCGGCATGGAGGAATCCACCCTCACGGGTGTATGTGCTGTTCGGCTTCTCGCCGGCCGCATCGTAGAGACGATCGACATCCCAACCACGATTCACGGGGAACTGCGACGCCGCATCCGTCCCCGTCGCAACCAGATTCCACAGCTCCTCGGGCGAACCGACCCCACCCGGATACCGGCACGCCATACCCACGATCGCGATGGGTTCGTCGAGCTGACGGTTGCGGGTCTGCAGCGCTGCGCGAACAGCTGTTGCCGAGCCCTGGTCGTCGGCGAACTCGCCGGCCAGGTATTCGGCCAGCGCCTGAGGCGACGGATAGTCGAACACCAAACTCGCCGGCAACCGCAGGCCCGTCACGGTCGCGAGGGCATTGCGAAACTCGACCGCGGAGATCGAATCGAAGCCCAGATCGCTGAATGCCCTCTCGGGTGCAATCGCATTCGCGTTCCGGTGGCCCAGAATCGCCGCGACCTGACCGCGAACGGTTTCCACGAGCACACCCAGGCGCTCGCTGTCGGGAGTAGCGGCCAAACGAGAACGCAGCGCGGTAGCGCCGCCCGAAGCCGTCCGACGGCGAGCAGGAAGCAGGGCGGACAGCAGGGCCGTGGCAGACCCCCCGGTGCGGATGCCGTCCAGATCGAGACGGGCCAGCACGGGAGCGGCCGCATCGATTCCGGAAGCAGCGTCGAACAGCGCCAGACCCTGTTCTGCCGTCAGCGGCAGCATGCCCGATCGAGACATCCGGCGCCGCTCGGTGTCGCCGAGCTCCGCGCCCATCCCCCCGTCCGCGCCCCACAGACCCCACGCGAGCGACTGCCCGTTACGCCCGGATGCCTTGCGGCGCAACGCCACCGCATCCAAACAGGCGTTGGCCGCGGCATAGTTGCCCTGCCCTGGATTGCCGAAGGTGCCGGCCGCCGAACTGAACAGCACGAACGCCCGCAACGGCAGATCGGCGGTCAGCTCGTCCAGATGCAGGGCGGCATCGACCTTCGGCCGCAAGACCGCGTCCATCCGCTCCGGGGTGAGCGCGGCGATCGCACCGTCATCGAGCACACCAGCCGTATGGAACACACCGGCGAGCGGACGGTCCGCAGGGATAGCGGCCAGCACCGCGGCCAGCGCGGCACGGTCGGCGACGTCACACGCGGCGAACTCGACCTCGGCACCGAGTTGCTGCAGCTGGTCCCGCAGTTCGGTTACGCCGGGGGCGGATCCACCGCGCCGGCTCAGCAACAACAGACGGCGAACACCGCGCGCGGCCACCAGATGCCGGGCGAACAACCCACCGAGATAGCCGCTGGCACCGGTGATCAGGACCGTGTCGTCCGGAGCGAAGGACAAGCCGGTGGCCGACGAGGGGGTCGCCCGGACCAGTCGCGCACCGAAGACCTGCCCGCCACGCACCGCCACCTGCGGTTCCTCGGCAGCCAGAATTCCGCCCAGCAGGCCGCCGATGTCGGAATCGCTGTCCACCACCACGATCCGGCTACGACTCTCCGCTTGGGCCGTACGGACCAGACCGGCCACGGCAGCACCGGCCAGATTCGTAATGTCTTCCCCGGCAACCGATACCGCACCGCTGGTCCGGACCACCAACGCCGACTCGCCGAACCGCTCATCGGCAAGCCACGACTGCAGCACCTGCAGCACACCGTGAGTCGCGGCCCGAACCGTGTCCGGCTCATTACCCGCCGGACAGTCCAGCACCACCGCGGCGGGCACCTCGTCACCCAGATCCGCCCACGACACCGCATCGATTCCGGTGCCGGACACCGAGATCGGTGTCCACTCGACCTGGAATACGGCGCTGCGTGCAACGGACGCACCGGTGCTGAGCTGCGCGGGATCGATCGGCCGGGACGCAAGCTGCCGCACCGTCGCCACCGCGGCTCCGGTCGAATCCGCCAGATCCACCGCCACGGCATGGTCACCCACCCGGGTCAACCGCACCCGCAGCGCACCGGCCCCCGCCGCGTACACCGTGACACCCGACCACTCGAACGGCAACTCCGGGCCGGCGCCCTCTGCGCGCAGGTGGCCGGCCGGCCGCAGCGCATGCAGCGCGGCATCGAGCAGCGCCGGATGCAGCCCGAAACCCTGGCCGTCCTGCGGGTCCGGGAGGGTGACCTCGGCGAACACCTCGTCGCCGCGCTGCCACGCCGCCCGCAGGCCCTGGAAGACAGGGCCATACCCGTACCCGGCATCGAGCAGCTCGTCGTAGACACCATCGACGTTCAAAACCTGCGCGCCGACCGGCGGCCACGCCGCGAGATCCACGGCTGGCACGGCCGCGCTCGGGGCAAGCGCGCCTTCGGCATTCAGCAGCCACGACGACGCCGCATCGGCGTCCCCGTCCGGGCTGGAGAAGATCCGCACCCCGCGCCGGCCGGTCTCGTCCGCGGGATCGACCACGATTCGCACCGCGGCCCCGTCGGACTCCGACAACACCAGCGGGGCCCGCAGCACCAGATCGTCCAGCGTCGAGCAGCCGACCCGCTCCCCCGCGTACAGGGCCAGCTCGACGAATCCGGTGCCGGGGAACAATACGGTCCCCAGCACCAGGTGATCGGCCAACCACGGATGCGTCTGCACCGACAGGCGACCGGTCAGGATCATCGCCTCGGAGTCCGGCTGCGATACCACGACCGATACCAGCGGATGGGCGGTCGCCACCAGACCCATTGCCCGGGCATCGCCGCCGGCGGACCCCTCGGACATCCAGTACCGCCGACGCTGGAAAGCGTAGGTGGGCAGGTCGATTCGGCGGGCTCCGGTACCGGCGTACAGGCCCGCCCAGTCGAGGTCAGCGCCCGCGACGAACAACCTGGCCAGGCCGGTCGGCACCGCGGCCACATCGGTTTGGTCCCGACGCGACAGCGCGGCCACGGTTGCGGCCACGCCTTCCCCGGTATCGAGGGTCTGCGCGATCATCGGGGTCAGCACAGCGTCGGGGCCGACCTCGGCGAACCTGGACACACCGGAACCAGCCATCGTGGCGACCGCGTCGGCGAACCGCACAGTGTCGCGGACCTGGCCGACCCAATACGCCGGATCCGACATCTCATCGGTGATCCGGGCCCCGGTCACCGTCGACACCAACGGGATGCTGGGTCGGCCGAAGGTCAAACCCTCGATCGCCGAGGCGAATTCGGCCAGCATCGGCTCCATCAAGGCCGAGTGGAAAGCGTGCGAGACCCGCAATCGGTGTGTGCGCCATCCCTGTTCGGCGCACTGTTCAGCGACGGCGAGGACATCGGCTTCGACACCGGACAGCACCACCGACGACGGGCCGTTGACCGCCGCGATCGACACCGCACCGGCCACCAGCAGCGGCAGCACATCGAGCTCGGAGGCACCCACGGCGACCATCGCGCCACCGGCGGGTAGCACCTGCATCAACCGGCCACGCGCGGCCACCAGCACACAGGCATCCGCCAGGGACAACACTCCGCCCACATGCGCGGCAGCGATCTCACCGATCGAATGGCCGGCTAGGACATCCGCACGCACACCCCACGATTCGAGCAGCCGGAACAGCGCCACCTCGAACGCGAACAACCCCGCCTGCGCGAACACCGTCCGATCGACCAGCTCACCGTCCGCCAGCGCCGTGCTCAGCGAAACCGACTGCCCCAGCAGCGGATCCAGCTCGGCGACGATCGCATCGAAGTGATCGGCGAACACCGGATAGGCGGTCCGCAGCCCGGCGGCCATACCAGCCCACTGCGCACCCTGACCGGAGAAGACGAAACCTGTCGACCCCGTCACGACACGACCGGACACCACACCGGGTGCCTGCGTACCGGCGGCCAGCGCCCGGGCGCCCGCAAGCAGACCGTCACGGTCATCGGCTACGACAACCGCACGGTGCTCGAACATCGCGCGGGTGGAGGCCAGGGAGAAACCGACGTCGAGCGGATCGTGGTCGACCACATGCGATGCCAGGCGCGCTCCCTGAGCGGCGAGAGCCTCGCTACTGCGGGCCGAAATCACCCACGGCCGCGCAGCCGGTACCGGGGCCGGCTCCGCAGCCTGGGCCTCCGCCGGCACGGTCACCGGGGCCTGCTCCACGATGAGGTGGGCATTCGTGCCGCTGATTCCGAACGAGGAGACACCCGCACGACGCGGCCGATCCACATCGGGCCACGCCACCGGTTCGGTCAGCAGACGGACATGGCCCTCGGACCAATCAACCTTGGTGCTGGGCCGATCGGCGTGCAGCGTCTTGGGCAGCATGCCGTGCCGCATCGCCATGACCATCTTGATCACGCCACCGACACCCGCGGCGGACTGGGCATGACCGATGTTGGACTTCAACGACCCCAACCACAGCGGCCGATCCGCCGCACGTTCCTGGCCATACGTGGCAAGCAGCGCCTGAGCCTCGATCGGATCACCCAAGGTCGTACCGGTGCCGTGGGCTTCCACCACGTCCACCTCGGTCGGCGACACACCAGCATTGGCCAATGCCTGCCGGATCACCCGCCGCTGCGACGGACCGTTCGGCGCGGAGAAACCATTCGACGCGCCATCCTGATTCACCGCCGAACCAGCAATCACCGCAAGCACGTCATGACCATTGCGACGCGCGTCCGACAACCGCTCCAGCACCAGCACACCGGCGCCCTCGGACCACCCGACGCCATCGGCCGTGTCGGAGAACGACTTACACCGGCCATCCGGCGACAAGCCCCGCTGCCGGCCGAACTCGAGGAACATGTCCGGGGTCCCCATCACCGCCACGCCACCGGCCAGCGCCAGATCGCACTCACCGGACCGCAGCGACTGCGCGGCGAGATGCAGGGCGACCAGCGAGGACGAGCACGCGGTGTCCACAGTGACGGACGGTCCTTCCAGACCGAACACATACGACACCCGGCCCGAAACCAAGCTGCCCGCGGCGCCGTTGCCGGTACCGGTGCGCTGGGCGTAGTCGTGGTACATCACGCCGGTGAAGACACCGGTCGAACTACCGCGCAACACCGCCGGATCCACACCTGCGCGCTCCAACGCCTCCCACGAGATCTCCAGCAGCAACCGCTGCTGCGGATCCATCATCGTGGCTTCGTTGGGGCTGATCCCGAAGAAATCCGCGTCGAATTCGGCTGCGGAGTACAGGAATCCACCCTGACGGGTGTAGGTCTTGCCCGCCTTACCGGGTTCCGGATCGTAGATGCCCTCGATATCCCAGCCACGATCCGACGGCATCTCACCGGTAGTGTCGGTGCCGGAAGTGACCAGGTCCCACAGGTCTTCGGGCGAGGCGACACCACCGGGGTAGCGGCAGCTCATCGCCACCACCGCAATCGGGTCGTCGCCGGTACGGACCCGGCTGATCACCGGCTTTTCGACCGCCGCGGCGCCGGTGAGCTGGGAACCGATGAACTCGGCGACAACCTGCGCATTCGGGTAGTCGAACACCAGCGTCGCCGGCAGCTGCAAACCCGTCGCAGCATTCAACTTGTTACGGAACTCGACCGCACTCAACGAATCGAAACCAAGCTGCTGAAAAGCCTGCTGCGGCTCAACAGCATCCACCGACACATGCCCAAGAGTCGCGGCAGCCACCGAACGGACGAGATCGAGCAGAGCACGCGCACGATCCGCATCCGACAAGCCGGCCAGCTCGAGTGCAAAGGCCTGGCCCGCAGCGGTCCTGCTCTGCCGGCGGACCGGGGCCGGTGCCAACGAGCGGACCAGAGCGGGGATCTGCTCGCCCCGCGTCCGGAGCACCGCCGGATCGACCCGCAGCGCCACCAGCTGCGCGGTATCGGTTGCGATCGCGGAATCGAACAGCGCCAGACCGTCTGCCTCGGTCAGCGGGGGGAAGCCCTGGCGGCGCATCCGATCGAAGTCATCTTCGGACAGCTCGACACCGAGCCCTGAGGATCGCGCCCACAATCCGTAATCCACAGCGGTCGCGGACAATCCCAGACTCCGACGGTGTGCCGCGAGCGCATCCAAGAAGACGTTCGCCGCGGCGTAGTTCGCCTGACCGGCAGCCAGCACCAATCCGCCCGCCGAGGACACCAAGACGAACAACGACAACGAGGCATCACGAGTCAGCTCATGCAAATGCCACGCCGCATCCACCTTGGGCCCGAACACATAATCGACCCGCTCGGCCGTAATCGATTCGACCAGACCGTTGTCCGAGGTCCCCGCCGCGTGCACAACACCGACCAGCGGATGTTCAACCGAAATGCCGTCCAGCAACGCCGCCAGCGCAGACCGATCCGACACATCACACGCGGCAACGGTCACCTCGGCGCCGAGCTCGGTCAGCTCCGCACGCAGTTCCGCCGCCCCCGGAGCATCCGGGCCACGCCGAGACGTCAAAAGCAGATGGCGCACACCGTGTTCGGCCACCAGATGCCGGGCAATAACCGCGCCCAGGCCACCCGTCCCACCGGTCACCAGCACCGTGCCCGGCTCGGACAACCGAACGATCGAACCGGGCGTGTGCCGGCGCAACCGCGGCACGTACGCGCTCGTACCCCGCAGCGCGGCCTCCGGCTCGGTCGCGACGGCGGCCGCCGCGGCGAGCGAATCACCGTCGGCGTCCAGATCGAGCAGCTGGAATCGGCCCGGGTGTTCCGCTTGCGCGGCGCGCAGCAGACCCCACACCGGCGCCTGTCCCAGATCCACCTGCTCCGCATCGGCAACGGCCACCGCGTGCCTGGTCAGCACCACCAAACGCGAACCAGCGAAACGACTGTCGGCCAGCCAACGCTGGACGGTCCCGAGCACGCCCATCGCGACCCGGCGGGCGGCCTCCGGCGGCGCACCCTCGTGGGTGGGGCACTCGAGCAGCACGAGGTCGGGCACGACCGAGTCGGGGTTCGCGTCCAGATCGGCGATCAATGCCGCGAGATCACCGTGGTGTCCGCCGAGTACCGCCACCCGGTCCGGCTCGACGCTCGCCGTAGACGGCGCAGCAGCGACCCATTCCACGCCGAAGAGGGCATCCGATACCCCATCTGCGCTCAGGCGATCGGCCGATACCGGCCGAGAAATCAACGCGCCCACCGACAGTACGGGTTGCCCCTGCTCATCGGCCATCTGCACCGCGAACCGGTCGCCCTGCAGCACGATCCGCACCCGCACCGCGGCAGCGCCGGCCGCATGCAGCACCACGCGGTTCCAGCTGAACGGGAGCGCCGGGAAACCCTCGACACCGCCACGCAGACCATGGACGATCGCGGCGTGCAGCGCCGCGTCGAATAGCGCGGGGTGGATCCCGAAACCCTTGGCGTCCTTCGGATCCGGTAGCGCGACCTCGGCGAACACCTCGTCGCCGCGCTGCCACGCGGCCTGCAGCCCCTGGAAGAAGGGGCCGTAGCCGTATCCGATATCGAGCAGCTCATCGTACGCGCCGTCGACGTCTAACGGTTGCGCGCCGGCCGGTGGCCACGCGACGAGGTCGAAGTCGGCCACCCCGTCGCCGGGGACGAGCACGCCTTCGGCATGGAGCACCCACGGACCCGCGGCCGTCTGCCGCGAGTGCACGCTCAGTCGCCGTCGTCCGGCCTCGTCCGGGGCGGCCACCACGACCTGCACGGCGACATCGCCATCGGCCGTCAGGGTCAACGGAGTATGCAGAACGAGCTCGTCGACCACCTCGCAGCCCAGCAGGCCACCGACGTGACCGGCCAGTTCGACGAATCCGGTGCCCGGCAGCAACACGGTGCCCAGCACGCTGTGGTCCGCCAGCCATTCCACCGAATCCAGCGACCACCGGCCGGTGAAGCTCACCGCTCCCGAATCCGGGTGCGGCACAATGGCACCCAGCAGCGGATGCGTCGCCGCATCCAGCCCGAGCGCGGTGACGCCGCCCAGTTCGGCACCGAGCCACGACTGGGCCAGCATCTGCTTGGCGTCGAGCCAGAACCGTTCGTGCTGGAAAGCGTAGGTGGGCAGGTCGATTCGCCGCGCTCCGGAACCGGCGTAGATGCCCGCCCAGTCCACCTCGGCACCAGTCACGAACAACCCGGCCAGCGCACTGGTCACGGTCACCGCGTCCGCGTGGTCGCGTCTGGTCACCGCGACCGCCGTGGCGTCACCGAGAGTCTGGGCGACCATCGGGGTCAACACGGCGTCCGGCCCGACCTCGGCGAACCGCGAGACACCCGAACCGGCCATCGTGGCAACGGCATCGGCGAACCGGACCGTATCCCGGACCTGACCGACCCAATACGACGGATCACCCATCTCGTCGACGACCTGGGCACCCGTCACCGTCGACACCAACGGGATGGTGGGTCGGCCGAAGGTCAAACCCGCGATCGCCGAGGCGAACTCGGCCAGCATCGGCTCCATCAGAGTCGAATGGAAAGCGTGCGAAACCCGCAATCGGTGTGTGCGCCAACCACGTTCGGTGCAGGTGTCGACAACGGCCTGGACCGCCTCCTCGACACCGGACAGCACCACCGACGACGGACCATTTACCGCCGCGATCGACACTCCACCGTCCAGCAACGGCAGCACGTCGGCCTCGGCGGCGCCGACAGCGACCATCGCCCCACCGGAAGGCAACGCCTGCATCAACCGGCCACGCGCGGCCACCAGCACACACGCATCCTCGACCGACATCACCCCGGCGACATGCGCCGCGGCGATCTCACCGATCGAATGACCAGCCACCACATCCGCACGCACACCCCACGACTCGAGCAACCGGAACAACGCCACCTCGAACGCGAACAACCCCGCCTGCGCGAACACCGTCCGATCGACCGAATCCTCATCCGACAGCGCCACATCCAGCGAAACCGGCTGCCCCAACAGCGGATCCAACTGCGCGACAATCGCATCGAAATGCTCGCCGAACACCGAATACGCCGCACGCAACTCAGCCGCCATACCGGCCCACTGCGCACCCTGACCCGAGAACACCACACCCGTAGAACCCGGCACCACGCGGCCGGTCACCACACCGGAAGCGGCTTCGGAGCGCCCCAGCGCCCGCACGCCCGCAAGCAGCCCCACACGGTCCTCGGCCACCACCACGGCCCGATGCTCGAAGACACTGCGCGTCGACGCCAGCGAGAAACCGACATCGATCGGATCATGGTCGACCACATGCGATGCCAGCCGCGCAGCCGCAGCGGCCAGAGCCTCGCCGCTGCGCGCCGACAGCATCCACGGCACCGCCGGGACGGTCCGGACCTCCGGGACCGACTCGACCGCCGATACCGGGGCCTGCTCGATAATGAGATGTGCGTTGGTGCCGCTGATGCCGAACGAGGAGACACCCGCACGACGCGGCCGATCCACCTCCGGCCAGGCCATCGGTTCGGTCAGCAACCGGACGTGGCCCTCGGACCAATCAATCTTCGTGGACGGCTGATCCACATGCAGGGTCTGCGGCAACAGTCCGTGCCGCATCGCCATGACCATCTTGATCACACCACCCACACCCGCCGCCGCCTGAGCGTGACCGATGTTGGACTTCAACGACCCCAACCACAACGGCCGATCCGCAACACGCTCCTGGCCATACGTGGCGAGCAGTGCCTGTGCCTCGATCGGATCACCCAGCGTGGTACCGGTGCCGTGCGCCTCCACCACGTCGACATCGACCGGCGACACCCCGGCATTGGCCAAGGCCTGACGAATGACTCGCCGCTGTGAGGGACCGTTCGGCGCGGTCAAACCATTGGACGCGCCATCCTGATTCACCGCCGAACCGGCGATCACCGCAAGCACGTCATGGCCATTGCGACGCGCGTCCGACAGCCGCTCCAGCACCAGCACACCGGCGCCCTCGGACCAGGCGACACCATCGGCCGTGTCGGAGAACGACTTACACCGGCCGTCCGGCGACAGCCCCCGCTGCCGGCTGAACTCCACAAAGGTCTCCGGAGTCGCCATCACCGTCACGCCACCGGCCAAGGCCAGATCGCACTCACCCGACCGCAGCGACTGCGCCGCCAAATGCATTGTCACCAGCGACGACGAACACGCCGTATCCACCGTGACCGACGGCCCCTCCAGACCGAACACGTACGAAATCCGGCCGGACGCAATGGATCCCGCGTTCGCGTTGACCGGATAGTCGTGGTACATCATGCCGGCGAAGACACCGGTCGCACTGCCGCGCAGCAGCGCGGGGTCGACGCCGGCCCGCTCGAACGCCTCCCACGAGGTCTCCAACAGCAGAAACTGCTGCGGATCCATCAGCGCGGCCTCATTCGGGCTGATATTGAAGAACGCCGGATCGAACTCACCTGCGGCATGCAGGAATCCGCCCGAACGCGTGTACGTGGTGTGCGGTGTTTCCCCGGTCGGGTCGTACAGCCGCTCGGTATCCCATCCGCGGTTCACCGGGAACTCCGACGTCGCGTCGGTCCCGGTCACGACCAGCTGCCACAGCTCCTCGGGCGATCGGACCCCGCCCGGGTACCGGCACGCCATGCCGACGATCGCGATCGGTTCGCCGTCGAAGGCTTTCGCGGCGGTGACCGCCACGTTGTGCCCGGTGCCGGTGAGCTCGTCGGTCAGGTGTGCGGCCAGCACCTGCGGTGTGGGGTAGTCGAAGACGACCGCGGCCGCCAGCGACAGGCCGGTGGCGGTCTTGAGCCGGTTACGCAGCTCGACCGCACCCAGGGAATCGAAACCAAGGTCCTGGAAGGCACGATCGGGATCGATCGCGGACGCACTGTCGTGGCCGAGAACGGCCGCGATGTGGGTACGGACGGTATCGAGCACCGCCTGCCGCTGCCGACCGGCGTCCAGACCCGAAAGCCGTTGCCGCAGACTCGACCCCACCGTCGAGAGCGCCGCGGACCGCCGCACCGCCGGCGCTAAAGCGCGCAGCAGCGGGGGCAGCAGCCCGGCCTCGGCCTGGGCCCGGATCGTGGCGGTATCGATCGTGGCGATCACCGCATGCGCGTTGCCGCGTTCGAGCACCGCATCCCAACCGGCCAACGCCGACTCGTCCGGGATCGCGGTGAATCCGGCCCGGCTCATCCGAGCCAGGTCGACCTCACCCAACTGCCCGGCCATACCGCCCGAGCGCGCCCACGGACCCCACGCCAGCGACTGACCGGCCAGTCCGCGGGCTCGCCGGTGGGCCACCAGCCCGTCCAGGAAGGCGTTCGCGGCCGCGTAGTTGCCCTGCCCGGGACCGCCCACGGTGCCCGATATCGACGAAAACACCACGAACGCGGCAAGTTCCAGGTCCGCGGTGGCCTGGTGCAGATGCCATGCGGCATCCACCTTCGGTGCCAGCACCGTATCCACCCGCTGGGTGGTCAAGGAGGCGATCACCCCGTCGTCGAGCACACCCGCGGCATGGATCACCCCGGTCAACGGCCACTGCGCGGGGATACCGGCCAGCAGCTCGGCCACCGCGTCGGCGTCGGTGACATCACACGCCACCACCCGCACCTGCGCACCCAATTGCTCCAGCTCGGCGCACAACGCCACGATGCCCTCGACCCGAGGACCACGGCGACTCACCAGCAGCAACGACCGTACGCCGTGCTCGGCCACCACGTGCCGGGCTACCACCGCACCCAAACCACCTGTGCCACCTGTGATCAGCACCGTTCCCGCACCGAAGGCGTCGTCGGCGGCCGATGGAGACTCGATGGGCGCAGGCCGGGTGAGCCGCGCGGTGTGGGTGATGCCGTCACGGAGGACCACCTGGGGTTCGCCCACGGCCACGACAGTGGCCGCGACGGACTGGTCGACGTCGGTGTCGGTGTCCACCAGGACGATTCGTCCCGGATCCTCGGTCTGCGCGGTCCGCACCAAGCCCCACACCGCGGCACCGGCGAGATCGGTGAGGTCCTCGTCGGCCACCGCGACCGCACCGCGGGTGGCGACCAGCAGTGTGCTCATGGCGAACCGGTCCTCGGACAACCACGCCTGTACCACCTCGAGGACGCGTGCGACCTCGGCATGGGTAGTGGCAACCACGTCGGTGCCGGAGGCTTCGCTCCATTTGGCCCCTGCCTCGACCACCACGACCGGCGGCACCGCCGCTTCCGGATCCAGCCGGTCCCACCGGACCGAACCCGAATCCACTGCGGGCGAATCCGATTCGACCGGCGACCACACCACTTCCAGCACCGGATCGGCCGTGCCGCTCGCCCCCGCGGCGAGCTGCTCCAGTCGCATGGGCCGGGGCGTCACCGATCCGGACAACACCGGCTGCCCCTGCTCATCCGCCGCGTGCAGCGACACCGACGATCCGGTGGTGATCAACCGAACGCGCAGCACCGACGCCTCGGCCGAGTGCAGCGCAACCGACTCCCACGAGAAGGGCAGCACGACTTGCCCGGCCGCCACCGTGAACGGTGAATCCGGCTGTCCCGCAGCATTATCGACGACGCCGGCCAGCAGTCCAGCCTGCAGTGCCCCGTCCAGCAGTGCGGGATGAATCCCGAATCCTTCGGCGCGCGCACCACTATCGGCGTCGATGGCGATCTCGGCGAATACCTCGGCACCACGTCGCCACAACGCCCGCACACTCTGGAACGCCGGACCGTACTCGTAGCCCCGTGCCGACAGGGCCGTGTACGCGGACGCGACATCGAGATCGGTCGCCGCGGGCGGCGGCCAGGTCTCCGATGCGGGCGCGGCCGTGTCATCCAGGGTGGTCAGCTGCCCCCGCGCGTTGAGGACCCACTGACCGTCCGGGTCGTGCTCACTGCGCGAGTAGATCGAGATCGGCCGCTGCGCGAACTCCGGTCCGGGCCCGCCGACGACAACCTGGATCCGCACACCGCCCGAGGCGGGCAGCAGCAGCGGCGCCTGCAGCGTCAGGTCGTCGATCACGGGGTATCCGGCTTCGGCACCGGCACGCAAGGCCAGCTCGACGAAGCCGGTCCCCGGCAGCAGGACCGATCCGGCGACCGCGTGGTCGGCCAGCCACGGCTGCGTCGCCACCGACAACCGGCCGGTCAGCAGCACGTCGCCGGACTTCGCTTCTGACACGACGGCACCCAGGAGCGGATGTCCCATCGCGCCAAGACCCACCGATTCGACACCGGCGGCACCGAGCGCGGGTTCGAGCCAGAAGCGGCGGCGGTCGAAGGCATAGGTGGGCAGTTCCACCGATGCCGGGTTCGGGTCCGCGAGCACCGCGTTCCAGCGCACCGGGACCGCCCGCACGAACAACCGCGCGACCGCGGCGAGGATCTCGGCGGGTTCGTCACGCTCGGGATGCAGCACCGCCACCGCGGTCGCCGCCTCGGGCAGGCATTCGGCTGTCATCGCCGACAGCACCGAGTCGGGACCCACTTCCATGAAGGTGTCCACACCGTCGGCCCAGGCCGCGGCCACGGCGTCGGCGAACCGCACCGGCCGCCGCACCTGATCGACCCAGTACTGCGGCGAGCACCACAGGCCGGGATCCGCCACCGCACCGGTGACAGTCGAGATCACCGGAATCCGAGGCGGATCGAAGCGCAGTGTCGCGACCACCTCGGCGAACCGCGCCAGCATCGGTTCCATCAACGACGAATGGAAGGCATGGCTGACCCGCAACCGTTTGACGCGTCGCCCGCGCTCGCGCAGCTGCTCGGCGAGAACGTCCACGACCTCCACACGACCGGAGATCACCACTGCCGCAGGGCCGTTGACCGCGGCCACGTCCACCCCGTCGACACCGTCCAGCAGTGCGGTGATCTCCTGCTCACCGGCCTGCACCGCGAGCATCGCTCCGCCGGTGGGCAATTCCTGCATCAACCGGCCCCGCGCCGCGACCAACGTGCACGCGTCGGCAAGGCTCAGCACGTCGGCCACATGCGCGGCGGCGATCTCACCGATCGAATGCCCGAACACCACATCCGCGGTGACACCCCATGATTCGAGCAGGCGATACAGCGCCACCTCGACCGCGAACAGCGCCGGCTGGGTCAACCGGGTCTGCTCCAATTCGGTTCCGGAGCTGATCGCGTCGCGCAAGGAGAGCCCGAGCAGCGGATCCAGCTGCGCGCAGACCTGGTCGAATGCCTCGGCGAACACCGGGAACCGGCCATACAGCTGCTGACCCATGCCCGCCCGCTGGGAGCCCTGCCCGGCGAACATCACACCGACCCGCGACGCCGCGCCGGAACCGACGGCGACACCGGGACCCGGTTCGCCGGCCGCCACCGTGGCCAGTCGGCGCAGCAGCTCGGTCCGGTCGTCACCCACGACCACGGCCCGATGCGCGAACAGCGTGCGAGTCGAGATCAGCGAATGCGCCACCTCGGACACCGACACCGCGGGATCGGCGACAACGAACTCGTGCAACCGCGCGGCCTGCGCCCGCAGCGAGGCCTCCGACTTCGCCGACACCACCCACGGAACCGCAACCGCGACAGTGCTTCCCGAGCTGGCGGGGTTGGTGCCCGGCTCGGATTCGGCCGGTTCGCCGGCGGATACATCTTCGAGGATGACGTGCGCGTTGGTGCCGCTGATGCCGAAGGAGGACACCGCGGCGCGGCGGGGCCGGTCCGCTTCCTCGGGCCAATCCCGCTTCCGGGTCAGCAGTTCGATCGCGCCGGTGGACCAGTCCACTCGCGGGGTGGGCTCGTCGACATGCAGGGTCGGCGGCATCACCCCGTGCCGCATCGCCATGATCATCTTGATCATGCCGCCGACGCCCGCCGCGGCCACCGAGTGACCGATATTGGATTTCAGCGACCCGAGCCACAGTGGCCGCTCCGGATCACGGTCCTGTCCGTAGGTAGCGAGCAGCGCGTGTGCTTCGATCGGATCCCCCAGCACCGTGCCGGTGCCGTGCGCCTCCACCACATCCACGTCGTCGGTCGAGAGCCGCCCGTTGGCCAGCGCGGCGCGGATCACCCGCTGCTGCGAGGGACCGTTCGGCACGGTCAAGCCGTTGGACGCGCCGTCCTGATTGATCGCCGTTCCGCGGATCACCGCCCACACTCGATGCCCGTGTCGCTGCGCGTCCGACAGCCGCTCCAGCACCAGCATGCCCGCGCCTTCGGACCAGCCCGTGCCGTCCGCCGACGCCGCGAACGACTTGCACCGGCCATCGGCCGCCAGCCCTCGCTGCCGGGAGAACTCCACGAACATCCCCGGCGAGCCCATGACCGTCACGCCGCCGGCCAACGCCATCGCGCACTCCCCCGAGCGCAGCGACTGCGCCGCCAGATGCACCGCCACCAGCGACGACGAGCACGCGGTGTCCACCGACACCGCCGGGCCCTCGAGTCCCAGCGCGTACGCCACCCGGCCCGACACCACGCTGCCGGTCGTACCGGTCAGCAGGTAGCCCCGCAGATCCACCGGACCCGCGTGCAGCAGATCGGCGTACTCCCCGTTCGACGCACCGGCGAAGACACCGGTATCGGATCCCCGCAACGTCGACGGGTCGATACCGGCTCGTTCCAGGGCTTCCCAGGAGGTTTCCAACAGGATCCGCTGCTGCGGGTCCATCGCCAGTGCCTCGCGCGGGCTGATCCCGAAGAACTCCGCGTCGAATTCCGCTGCGTCATAGAGGAACCCGCCTGAGCGCGTGTACGACTTCCCGCGCGCCTGCGGGTCCGGGTCGTAGAGCCCGTCCACATCCCAACCGCGGTCGGCAGGGAACTCACCGACCGCGTCGACGCCGTCGGACACCAGATTCCACAGATCCTCCGGAGAAGCCACCCCACCCGGGTAACGACACGCCACACCCACAACCGCAATGGGCTCGAATTTCTGATCCTCGACTTCCCGCAGCCGCCTGCGTGTTTGGCGCAGATCGACCGTCAGGCGCTTCAGGTAGTCAAGGTGCTTGTTGTCGTCGACCATCTAAGTTCCCGCAATCCTTCCGAACTCGAGCCAAGCTCGAGGAATTCAGTGCTCAGGCTTCTAGTTCGCTGTCGAGAATCGCGAAAAGCTCTGCTTCGTCGGCGTTTGCCACATCGTCGTCGCGATGGACACCAGCGGTGTCGATTCGAGCTGCCCAACTGGTCGCAATGGACTGCAACCGAGCCACGATCCGGGCCTTTTCCTCCTCGACCCAATTTCCGGTCGCGAGGGCGGATTCCAAATCCTCGAATACCGCGTCGATCGAACGAACAAGCTTTTCCGCGGGCCCGTCCGAGAGTTGTTCGCGGAGATACTCGGCCAGCGCGGCGGGTGTGGGGTAGTCGAAAACCACGGTGGCCGCCAGCGCCAAGCCGGTATCCGCTTTGACCCGGTTGCGCAGCTCGACCGCACCCAATGAATCGAATCCCAGGTCCTGGAAGGTGCTGCGGTCGGCATCGAGCGCGGACACGGCGTCCCGGCCGAGTACGGCCGTCACGTGCGCACGGACGGCATCGAGCACGACCTGCCGCTGCCGATCGGCATCCAGGCCTGTAAGCCGTTGCCGCAGACCGGATATCACCATCGAGGTCGCCGCCGGACGGGTGGCCGCCGGTGGTACCAGTTCCCGCAGCAGGGGTGGCAGTAGTCCGGCATCGGCCTGGGCGCGGATCACGGTGGTGTCCAAGCCCGCGATCACCGCGTGGCCCGGACCCGTTTCGAGCACCGAATCCCATGCGGCCAAGGCCTGCTCGTCCGACAACGCGGTGAATCCGGCGCGCATCGTCCGGGCTGCATCGGCATCGGTCAGGTGTCCGGTCATGCCGCTGGAGCGTGCCCACGGACCCCAGGCCAGTGACCGACCGGCCAGCCCTCGTGCTCGCCGGTGGGCCACCAGACCGTCGACGAAGGTGTTCGCTGCCGCGTAGTTGGCCTGCCCGGGGCCGCCGACCGTGCCCGACAACGACGAGAACACCACGAACGCAGCCAGATTCAGATCCGCGGTCGCCTCGTGCAGATACCAGGCGGCGTCGGCCTTCGGCGCCAGCACCGCATCCACCCGGGACGCGGTCAACGCAGCGATGACCCCGTCGTCGAGGACGCCCGCGGCATGGATCACCCCGGTCAACGGCCACGGCTCGGACACGTCGGCCACCAAGCGGCTCACCGCGCCGGGATCGGTGACATCACACGCCACCACCCGAACCTGCGCGCCCAGTTGCTCCAACTCGCCGGACAGAGCTGCGACACCGTCGGCTTGCGGGCCACGGCGGCTGACCAGCAGCAACGACCGCACCCCGTGCTCGACGACCACGTGCCGGGCGACCACCGCGCCCAAACCACCGGTGCCACCGGTGATCAGCACCGTTCCCGTGCCGAAGGCGGACGCTTCGCCGCTGGTCGTAGGTGACACCACGGTGGGCCGGCCGAGTCGGGCGGTGTGGGCGACACCGGCGCGCACCACCACCTGTGGTTCGGTCGCGGCCTGCGCCCCGAGCCGCTCGTCGATACGAATGTCGGTGTCGACCAAGTGGATTCGGCCCGGATCCTCCGACTGCGCACTCCGCACCAAACCCCACACCGCGGCACCGGCGAAGTCGGTGACATCCTCACCGGGCAGGGCGACCGCGCCACGCGTCGCGACCACCAGCCGGCTCGATGCGAACCGGTCCTGCCCCAGCCACGCCTGCACCACCTCGAGCATCCGGGCGACCTCGGCGTGGGTCGTGGTCACCACATCGGCGCCGGTGTGATCGGTCCAGCCGGACCCGGCCTCGACCACGACCAGCGGGGGCACCGGCGACTCCGGACCCAGCCGATCCCACCGGCCCACTTCCGAATCCGCCACCGGGGACTCGGATTCGGTCGGCGACCACACGAGTTCCAGGACCGCAGCGGCGGCACCGCCCGCACCCGCGGCGGTCGCGGCCAGCTGCGCCACCGGCATCGGACGGGTCGTCATCTCGCCCGACAGCACCGGTTGTCCGTGCCCATCGGTCATCGACACCGACACCGACGAACCGGTCGCGGTCAGCCGCACCCGCAGCACCGATGCCTCGGCCGCATACAGTGCCACCGACTGCCACGCGAACGGCAAGACGACCTGCTCCGGCGGGATCTCCTGCACGCCGGCCAGCAGTCCCGACTGCAGGGTCGCATCCAGCAGTGCCGGATGAATTCCGAATCCCGCGCCGTGCACGCCGGTGTCCGCGTCGACGGCGATCTCGGCGAACACCTCTTCGCCGCGGCGCCACAGCGCCCGCACACCTCGGAAGGCCGGTCCCAGGTCGTAACCGCGCGTCAGGAACTTCGTGTAGTCGATCTCAACAGCGGTCGCCGCAGCCGGCGGCCAGGCCTCCGGCTCGGGCATCGCCGTGTCGTCTCGGCTGGTCAGCAGGCCATGTGCGTGCAGTTCCCACTGGCCGTCGTGATCGTGTGCACCGCGGGAATAGATCGATAGCGACCGCTGCGCAGACTCCGGCTCGGGTCCGCCGACGACGACCTGAATCCGCACCCCGCCCGACGGGGGGAACACCAGCGGCGCCTGCAGCATCAACTCCTCGATTACCGGGCAGCCGGCTTCACGACCGGCACGCAACGCCAACTCCACGAACCCGGTCCCGGGCAGCAACATGACCCCGCCGATGACGTGGTCGGCCAGCCACGGCTGCGACAGCGCAGACAGCTGCCCGGTCAGGACGACACCACCGGCTGCCATCGGCACGGCCGTGTCCAGCATGGGGTGAGCCACCACCCGCAGCCCCAGGGAATCGGCGCCGGCGATACCCGGTGTGGTCTCGAGCCAGTAGCGGCGACGCTGGAAGGCGTAGGTGGGCAACGACACTCGCGAGACCGGACGGGCGGCGAAGAACACCCGCCAGTCGACATCGGCACCGGCCGCGTGCGCCCGCGCCAGACCGGTCACGAACTGCTCGACCTCGCCGTGCCCGCGGCGGGCTCCGGCAATCACCGACGACTGCGATTCGATGTCCTCCGGCAGGCTCTGCCGGGTCATGGTCGCCAGAACGGCGTCCGGACCGACTTCGAGGAATCGGCGCACTCCGGCGGCCGCCAGCGACTCGATCCCGGGGGCGAAGCGCACGGCCGACCGCACCTGCCGGACCCAGTAGGCCGGGTCGAGCACTTCGTCGCCTGCGATCCGCCCGGACAGGTTCGACACCAGCGGCAGCTGCGGGCGACGGTAGCTGACATCCCTTGCGACAGTGGCGAACTCGGCCAGCATCGGGTCCATCCGGTGAGAATGGAACGCGTGCGACACCCGCAGCCGCGAGGTCTTGCGTCCGCGGTCGGCGAACTGCTGCTCGATCGCCGCCACCGCGTCCTCGTCACCGGACACCACCACGGCCTGCGGCGCGTTCACCGCAGCGAGGGACACCCGGTCGGCCTGGCCGGCGAGTGCCTCGGAGACTTCGTGTTCGCTCGCCGCGACGGCCAGCATCGCTCCCCCTTCGGGCAGCAGGCCCATCAGGCGGCCCCGCGCCGCGACCAGCCGACACGCGTCCGGAAGCGTCCAGACACCGGCGAGGTACGCGGCGGCCAGCTCGCCGATCGAATGCCCGATCAGGTAATCCGGTGTGACACCGAACGAATCCAGGAGCCGGCACAGCGCGACCTCGTAGGCGAACAGGGCGGGCTGGGTGAAATCCGTTCGATCCAGCAGGCCGGCATCGTCCGGCCCGCCGCCGGTGAACATCACCTGCCGCAGCGAAACGCCGAGCAGTGGATCGAACTGTTCACACACCTCGTCCAGCGCAGCGGCGAACACCGGAAATGCTTCGTAGAGTTCACGTCCCATGCCGGCCCGCTGGGCGCCCTGCCCGGTGCACAGGAAGGCGGTCCTGCGCGACATCGCCTGTGCTGCCGTCACGCCGGGGGCCGTGCACGCCGAGCCGTGCTCCGCGAGCGCCGCCAGGCCGGCCAGCAGTGTGTCGCGATCGCCGGCGACCACCACGCCCCTCCAGTCCAAGCGGGCGCGAGTGGTGAGGAGTGAATAGCCGATATCGTCGACCGCCACGTCGGGGTGCTCGATCGCGAACTGCCGCAGCTTGGCCGCCTGCGCGCGCAGGCCGTCCTCGGTCTTCGCCGAGAGCAGCCAGGTGAAGAGGCCCGCCGCCAAGGCTTTCGCACCCTGATCGGGTGCCTCGTCCGCCGTCTCGGTGGAAGCCGCTTCGAGAGCAGGGGCTTCCTCCAGAATCACGTGCGCGTTCGTGCCACTGGCGCCGAAGGAGGACACACCGGCGCGCCGGACTCGCTCCCCCGCGGGCCAGGGTTCCGCCGTGGTGAGCAGCCGCACCGAGCCCGCGGACCAATCCACATGCGGGGTCGGCGTATCGACATGCAGTGTCGCGGGCAGCATGTCGTGCCGCATCGCCTGCACCATCTTGATCACGCCGCCGACACCGGCCGCGGCGGAGGTGTGGCCGATGTTCGACTTGAGCGAGCCGATCCGCAGCGGCTCTCCGGCGCGATCGCGTCCGTAGGCGGCGATCAGCGCCTGCGCCTCGATCGGGTCGCCGAGGGTGGTACCGGTGCCGTGCGCTTCGACCACATCGACGTCGGCCGGCGTGAGACCGGCATTGGCGAGCGCCTGCGCGATTACCTTCTCCTGCGACGGACCGTTCGGCGCGGTCAGCCGGTTGCTGGCGCCGTCCTGGTTGACCGCGCTGCCGCGGATGACCGCGAGCACCCGGTGGCCGTGCCGGCGCGCATCGGACAGCCGCTCGATCGCGAGCATGCCGAGACCCTCGGAGAATCCCGTCCCGTTCGCCGCCGCCGCGAAGGCCTTGCACCGCGCGTCCGGGGACAGCGCATGCTGCCGGCCGAACGCGATCAGCAGGGCCGGATCCGACATCACGGTGACGCCGCCGACCAGTGCCAGCGAGGTGTCTCCCTGTCGCAGTGCGTGGCAGGCCAGGTGCAGGGCGACCAGCGACGACGAGCACGCGGTGTCCACCGACAGCGCCGGGCCCTTGAAGCCGAAAGTGAAGGCCACGCGGCCGGACAGGACACTGTTCGAAACACCCAGGTAGGCATGGCCTTCCGCCTCGGCGGTAAGGCCCGGCGAACCCACGCGCGGGCCGTAGTCCTGGTGGATCACGCCGGCGAACACACCGGTGTCGCTGCCGCGCAGCGTCACCGGATCGATGCCGGCGTCCTCCAGTGCCTCCCAGGCCGTTTCCAGGAACAGCCGCTGCTGCGGATCCATCGCCAGGGCCGCACTCGGGCCGATCCCGAAGAAGCCGGCGTCGAAATCGCCCGCCGCGTCCAGGAATCCGCCTTCGCGGGTGTATACGGTCCCGGGCGCGTCCGGATCGGTGTCGAACAGCCGCTCCAGGTCCCAGCCCCGGTCGGCCGGAAAGGGGCCGACGGCGTCGGTGCCGGAAGCGACCAGATCCCACAGCTGCGCCGGAGTTTCGACACCGCCCGGATACCGACAGCTCATGCCGACGATCGCGATCGGTTCGCCGGCACGGTCCTCCAAGTGCTGGATGTGCTTCTTGGCGGCGCGGAGGTCTCCGGTGAGCTTGCGCAAATACCGGCTGAGCCGTTCCTCGTTGCTGGTGCCGGGGTTGGTCATGCTGGGCCGAACTCCTCGTCAATCAGATCCAAAAGCTCACTGTCGGAACGGAATTCGAGATCATCGAACTCACCGTCCGACCACGTGCCGGCCAGGTAGGTGCGGAGACGCTCGTTGACGCCCCGCAATCCGGCGACGGTCTCGTCGTTGTCGCTGCCGCCGGCGATGATCCGCTCGAGCAGGGCCTCGAGCCGCGCGATGTCGTCGGGCACCGCCGATGCCGGTTGCGCAGGTGCTGTCACCGTGATCTGCGCCAGCAGGTAGTCAGCGACATCGCCCGCGGTCGGGTAGTCGAAGACCAAGGTCGAGGGCAGCGACAGCCCAGTCGCCTTCGAGAGCCGGTTCCGGAACTCGACTCCGCCGAGGGAATCGAAACCGAGTTCGCTGAAGCCGCGATCGGGTCCGATGTCGTCGGCCGACCCGTAACCCAGCACCGCCGCCACGTGTTCCCGCGTCAGATCCAGGACGACCCCGCGTCGATTCGCGTCCGCCACACCGTGCAGGCGCTCCCCGAGCGACAGTTCACCACTCGATGTCGGGGCCGACCGGCCGCGTGCCCGAACGAACCCGCGCAGCACCACCGGAATCGGACCGGTATGCGCTTCCAGGCGCAGTTTGTCGGTATCCAGATGCAACAGCGCTGACACCGGTTCGGCCGTAGTCAGCGATTCATCGAACAACCGCAGGCCGTCGGTGCGGTCCAGCGGAGCCAGGCCCAGTCGCTCCAACCGGCTCATGGCGGCGCGATCCAGCGCGCCGGTCATGCCGATGTCCTGCTGCCACGGCCCCCAGGCGAGTGCGAGTGCCGGTAGTCCCGCGGCGCGGCGTTGCATCGCGAGGGCGTCCAGGAAGCTGTTCGCGGCAGCGTAATTCGCTTGCCCGGCCGAACCGATCATTCCGGCAATCGAGGAGAACATCACGAACGCCGACAGATTCATATTCCGGGTGAGCTCGTGCAGATGCCACGCCGCATCGGCTTTGGGAGCGAACACCCGATCGACCTGGTCATCGGTGAGCGTGTGGAACGTGCTGTCGTCGAGCACGCCCGCCGTGTGGACGACACCGGTGAGCGGGTGCTCCGCGGGCAGGCCGGACAGCAGATCTCGAAGCGCGTCGCGGTCGGTGACATCGCAGGCTGCGATCCGCACCTCGGCGCCGGATCGGGACAGTTCCGCCACGAGTTCCGTTGCGCCGTCCGCACGCTCGCCACGGCGGGAAACCAGCAGTAGTCGCCGCACACCGTGCGTGGTGACCAGGTGCCGGGCCAGCAGCGCGCCCAATCCCCCGGTCCCGCCGGTGATCAGAACGGTTCCGGACCCGAACGATACTTGCTCTGTGACATCTGCTGAGGTCAGTGCCTCCAGTCGCGGTATCAGGACATGGTCGCCCCGCACGGCCACCTGCAGCTCCCCGGTCTCGAGCACGGCTCGGATCGAATCGGCCGAAATATGCTGTGCACCAATGGATTCGTCCGCGTCGAGCAGCACGATCCGCTCCGGGTATTCGGTCTGAGCGCTGCGTATCAGCCCCCATACCGCAGCCGATGCGGCATCCGGCGTCTCATCAGGCAGGGCTGCCGCACGGCTGGTCAGCACAACCAGCTGCGACCGTGCGAATCGCTCGTCGGCCAACCAGTCTCGTACCGTGCGCAAGGCGGCATTGACCCGATCGCGCGCGGATTGCTTCGAATCACCGTGCAGCGCAGCGGCTTCGGACCACACCACGACGTCCGGAACGGTCGAAGCCGAGGCGAGCGTGGTCAGATCCGAATACCGCTCGTCAATTCCGTCTACGTGCGCAGCTCCGAGCACGGCTGCGCTCCCGGTCGGGGTGTGTCCGTCGGGCATCTCCACCGGCACCCAGCGCAACCCGTACCGTGCCGCGCGTCCACCCGGCAACGTGGCGCGGAACTGCTGGACGTCGTAGGAACGCATGACCGCTTCGTCGATGGTGACCACCGGACTTCCGTCCTGGTCGACGGCCACGACGGTGATCGCCTCACCACTGCGCCGGATGGCCATCACCCGCAACGTCCGGACCGTGGACGTGGTGTGGATTTGCGTTCCACCCCAACGGAACAAGAGTTTGCCCTCGGCGGGATTGCCCTTGTGGTCGGGCCAGATCAAACAGGCGATTCCCGCATGCATCACCATGTCGAACAGCGCCGGATGCAGCTGGAACCGTTCGGCCGGGAATTCCTGGTTCAGGGTGACCTCGGAGAAAACCGTGTCACCACTGCGCCATGCGGCGTCGACGCCGATGAACGAGGCACCGTATTCCAGTCCGGCGGCACGCGCCACCTGGGCCGGAATCCAGTCGGTATCCACCGGTTCGGCGTCGACGGGCGGCCACGGCGCGTTGCGCAGCATGTCCATCAGTCCGATATCGATCAGCTCTCGGCTGCCCAGCACGCCACTGGCGTTGCGCGTCCACTCGCTATCGGCCCTATCGCTGGTGAGGCGGTAGTGGAACGTGAAGGATCGACGTCCCGTGGAATCCGGTTCCCGCACAAGTACCTGGAGTTCGACCTCGCCGTCTGCCGGCGGGAGGATCGGCGTCTCGAGGGTGAGCTCCTCCACCGCACTGCATCCGATCCGCGGACCCGCGACCAGCAGCATCTCCATGAGCGCGGCACTCGGGACGAGCACCACGCCGTAAGTGGTGTGGTCGGCGATCCAGGGATGGGTCCGCAGTGAGAGCCGCCCCGTGAACAGCCACTCGTCGCGGTCGGCCACTCGCACCACGTCGGTGAGCAGCGGGTGGTCCGAGGCGGCGCTCCGTGGGTCGCCGAGGCTGGGTTCGAGCCAGTAACGCCGATGCTCGAAGGCGTAGGTGGGCAAGGCGATTCGCGACACCTGGCGGATGGCGAACAGTGGATTCCAGTCGACGGCCAGACCGGCGGTGTGCGCCTGGCCGAGCATGGTCAGGAACTGCTCGACCTCGTCGTGATCCCGGCGCCCCGCCGCGGCGACAACCGACCGAGCCTCGACCTCCGCGGGAAGCGTGTGCCGCGTCATCGCCGCCAGCACCGCGTCGGGTCCGACTTCGAGGAACCGGCGCACGCCCGATGCCACCAGCGTCTCGACACCGGGCGCGAAACGCACCGCGGCGCGCACCTGAGACACCCAGTACCCCGGATCCAGGATCTCGGCGCCGGCGATCCGGCCGGAGATGTTCGACACCAACGGAATCCGTGGAGCGTTGAAGGTTACTTCCGCCGCGAGGGCCTCGAACTCGGCCAGCATGGGCTCCATCCGAGCGGAATGGAACGCATGCGACACCCGCAGTCGGCTCGTCTTGCGACCCCGCTCGGTGAACTGCCGATCGATCTCGTCAATGGCGTCCTCGTCACCCGAGACCACCACGGCCGCAGGCCCATTCACCGCTGCCACCGACACCCGATCACTGAATCCGGCGATCGCCGCGCTGATTTCGGCCTCGGACGCGGCGACCGCGAGCATCGCGCCGCCCGCAGGCAGCGCATCCATCAGCCGCCCTCGTGCCGCGACCAACTCGCAGGCATCTTCCAGTGACCACACACCGGCCACATACGCCGCGGCCAGTTCACCGATCGAGTGCCCGATCACCATGTCCGGGACGAGCCCGAACGACTCCAGCAGCCGATACAGCGCCACTTCGAAGGCGAACAGCGCGGGCTGGGTCAGTCGTGTCCGATCCAGCAGCCCGGTCACCGCTGACCCTTTCGAGCGACCTGACAAGCAGTCGCTAGCTGACCCTTTCGAGCGACCTGACAAGCAGTCGCTAGCGGTAACTCCCTGATCGTCGATCAGGTGTCCGGTGAACATCGCTTGCTTCAAGGAACATCCGACCAGGGGATCGAACCGGGCGCACACCTCGTCCAGCGCTGCGGCGAATACCGGGAAGGCTTCGGACAGGCCGGCGCCCATGCCGACCCGCTGCGCGCCCTGACCGGTGAACAGGAAGGCGGTCTTCCCCGAGGCCACCGTGCCGGAAACCACTCCGGCCGAGGCGGAACCGGCGGCCAGCTTCGCCAGCCGCGCCAGCAGTTCGTCGCGATCAGAGCCGAGGACCGCTGCCCGCCACTCGTGCTGCGCACGTGTCGTCGCGAGCGAATACCCCACATCCGCCGGATCGGTGTCGGGGTGATCGATCAGCCACTGCTGCAGTTTCACCGCCTGTGCCCGCAGGGCGGTCTCACTCTTGGCCGACACCAGCCATGGCACCGCTGTGTGTGGGTGGTCGGTAGCCGGTGGCGAGACGACAGGCTGCGGGGCGGGCGCTTCCTCGAGGATCAGGTGGGCGTTGGTGCCGCTGACTCCGAACGAGGACACACCTGCCCGGCGAACCGTTCCCCCCGCATGCCACGGTTCCGGCTGGGTCAGCAGGCGCACCGCGCCGGCGGACCAATCCACGTGCGGGGACGGCGCTTCCGCGTGCAAGGTCGGGGGCAGGGCCTCGTGTCGCAGCGCCTGCACCATCTTGATCACGCCACCGACACCGGCGGCCGCGACGGTGTGACCGATATTCGATTTGATCGATCCGATGCGAAGCGGCTCCCGATCCCCGCGATCCTGCCCGTATGCGGCGATCAACGCGTTGGCTTCGATGGGATCCCCAAGGGGAGTGCCGGTTCCGTGCGCTTCCACCGCATCCACGTCGGCGGGTGTGAGCCCGGCATTCGCGAGGGCCTGCGCGATCACTCGCTCCTGCGACGGACCGTTCGGCGCGGTCAGGCCATTGCTCGCACCGTCCTGATTCACCGCACTGCCCCGGATGACGGCCAGGACGTCATGGCCCAGTCGCTGCGCGTCCGACAGCCGCTCCAGGATCAGCACGCCCACGCCCTCGGCGAAGGCCACACCGTCGGCCGCGGCGGAGAACGCCTTGCATCGGCCATCCGGCGACAGGCCACGTTGCCGCGCGAAATCCACCGAGAGATAAGGGGTTGCGGCCACGGTGACGCCACCGGCCACGGCCAGCGATGTTTCGCCCTGACGCAGGGCCTGACACGCCAGATGCATGGCCACCAGTGAGGACGAGCATGCGGTATCGATCGTGACCGCTGGTCCTTCGAGGCCGAAAACGTATGCCACGCGGCCGGAGACGATACTGTGGGTGGTGCCGGTCAGCCGGAAGCCTTCGAGGTCGCCGGTGACATGGTCGACGTATCCCGAGGCGCATGCGCCCGCGAACACACCGGTGTCGCTGCCGCGCAACGTGATCGGGTCGATTCCTGATTCCTCCAGTGCCTCCCATGATGCTTCCAGCAGCAACCGCTGCTGCGGATCCATCGCCAGCGCCTCGCGCGGGCTGATTCCGAAGAATCCGGCGTCGAAATCGCCTGCGTCGTCCAGGAATCCGCCGCCGCGGCTGTAGACCGTGCCGGGCTTGTCCGGGTCCTGGTCGATCAGCTGCTCGAGATCCCAGCCACGATCGTTCGGGAACTCGGTGGTGGCATCGGTCCCCGACCGCACCAGATCCCACAACTGCTCCGGGGTCCGGACGCCGCCGGGGAAACGGCAGCTCATGCCGACGATCGCGATGGGGTCGTCCGCGCGGACGCGGCGCGACACCCGGGTAGTCCTGGGACCGGATTCCGTTCCCTCGATCTTGGAGTGCAAGAGGGTGGCGACCGCCGCGGCGGTGGGGTGGTCGAAGACCAGGGTGGATGGCAGCTGGACACCGGTGGCCTTCGACAGCCGGTTGCGGAATTCGACGCCGCCGAGCGAGTCGAATCCCAGTGCGTCGAAGCGCTCGCCGGGGCTGATGTCTTCGGCGGAACCGTGTCCCAGCACGGCTGCCGCGTGCTCCCGGACCAGGTCGAGCACCACCTCGGCGCGTCGAGCTTCCGGTACCCGGCTCAGTCGTGTGCCGAGCGAACTCGACGCGGCCGCGGGCCGGTCCGTGGTGCGGGGCAGGAAACCGCGGAGCACCGCCGGCACCGCACCATCGCGCGCTTCGCGCCGCAGCTCCGCCGGGTCGAACCCGATCGCTGCCGCGTGCGCGGCGGCGCGGGCGGTGGCCGCGTCGAACAGCCGGAGCCCTTCGTCGTTCGCGAGCGGGTGGAGACCGAGCCTTTCCCAGCGGGCGACGGCGCTGCGGTCCAAGCCGCCGGTCATGCCGGCGGCGGAATTCCAGGGCCCCCAGGCCAGCGAAGTCGCGGACAGCCCTTCGGCTCGGCGACGATGCGCCAGCGCGTCGAGGAATGCGTTTGCTGCCGCGTAGTTGCCCTGTCCCGCCGTTCCGATCGTTGCCGCGACGGACGAGAACAACACGAAGGCCGACAGGTCACGGTCGCGAGTGAGATCGTGCAGGTGCCAGGCCGCTGCGGCCTTCGGGCCGAACACTCGCTGCAGTTGCTCGGTAGTAAGCCCTGAGAGGGTGCCGTCGTCGAGGACACCCGCCGCATGGACCACGCCGGTCAGAGGATGATCTGCATCGAGCGAATCCAGCAGAGCACGGAGTGCTTCTCGATCGCTCACATCGCAGGCCGCCACCCTGACAGCAGCGCCGGCTGCTGACAGCTCGGACATCAATTCCGTTGCACCGTCGGCAGTTTCGCCACGCCTGGACACCAGCAGCAAACGGCGGACGCCGTGTGCGGCGACCAGATGCCGGGCCACGAGTGCGCCGAGGCCACCGGTGCCGCCGGTGATCAGTACGGTGCCGGCGCCGAAAGCCTGTCCCGGCTCGGCATCGTGCTCGGCTCGTGCTCTCGCCAGCCTCGGCACGAGCAATGCTCCGTCGCGCACCGCGGCCTGTGGTTCGCCTGCCGCGAGCACCGCGCCGACCAGCGTCGGGTCAGTCATAGGCGCGGCGGCCGACGGATCGGCGTCGAGGAGAATGAACCGGCCCGGATATTCGGATTGGGCGCTGCGCATCAGGCCCCAGACGGCTGCCGCGGCGAGATCCGGTGCCTCGCCCGGCAGCGCGGCACCGTTCGCGGTCACCACGACCAGCCGAGTGTCGGCCAGTCGTGCTTGCGCCAGCCAGGCCTGTACCGTCGCCAAGACCGTTTCCAGGTGGCCGCGAACGACCTCCGGATCGTCGGCGCTGACCTCCGGATGCCAGATTGCGACATCTGGAATCACTTGTTCCGCAGCAAGTTCCGATGGGCTCGGCGAGAAGGTGTCGATTCCGGCGACCGGCGCCGTACCGAGGACGGCTATCCGGTCCGCGGTCAGACTCGGTGTCGCCGCCGGCGCCGGCGTCCACTGGACGTCGTAGAGGCCGGCGTCATCCCCGGCCAGGGGGCCGCGCATCTGCTTCACGTCATAGGGCCGCATGACAACCGCGTCGACAGAGACCACGGGCCGGCCCGAATCGTCAACGGTCGCAACGGAGACCGTCTCCGGGCCGCTCGCCACGGCGATTACCCGCAGCGTCGTCGCCTTGACCAGCGGCTGGTGCAGTCGCGCCCCGCCCCAGCGGAACAGCAACCGGCCGGTATCGGGATCGCTGTCCTGATCGTGCCAGACGAGCCCTGCCAGCCCGGCGTGCATGACCAGGTCGAGTAGAGCGGGATGCAGATCGAACCGCTCCGGTTCCGGCGCGGCCGCGGTATCCAGGGTGATCTCGGAGAAGACGGTGTCACCCCGCTGCCATGCGGCGTCGACACCGATGAACGCGGGACCGTATTCGAGTCCGGATCCCTTGGCGATCCGCTCGGGAATCCATGAGGGGTCGAGAGTTTCGGCGTCGGCCGGCGGCCATGCCTCGTCCCGCAGCCGGTCCAGCAGCGCGTCGTTGCCGTCCCAGGAAGGTGCCAGCACTCCGCTGGCGTTGCGCACCCATTCGCCCGCTCGGCGGCCCGCCTTACGGAAGTAGAAGCTGAACGGCCGTCGCCCGTTCCCGTCCGGCTCCTGCACCGACACCTGCAGTTCGACCTCTTCGTCTTCCGACGGCAGGATCGGAGCCTCCAGGGTCAGCTCTTCGACGACACCGCAGTCGATTCTGCTGCCCGCGACCAGCAGGAACTCGATGAGGGTCGCGCTCGGCAGCACCACGGTGCCGTAGGTCATATGGTCGGCGACCCATGGGTCGGTCGGCAGCGAGAACCGGCCGGTGAAAACGAACTCGTCCTTACCGGCCACCGGCACCACACCGGTGAGCAACGGGTGGCCGAGGGTGCCGCCGGTGGCTTCGGGACGCGGCGGCAACCAGAACCGCTGGTGTTGGAAGGCGTACGTGGGCAGGGGAACTCGTCGTACCGCCGGGCGACGGAACAGTGGCGTCCAATCCACGCTCACACCGGACGTGTGCGCGTGCCCCAGCATCGTCAGGAATTGTTGGGGCTCATCGTGATCCCGGCGCACGGCCGCGGCCACCACCGACTCCACGCCCTCCGGAAGGGTCTGCCGGGTCATCGCCGCCAGTACCGCGTCGGGCCCGACTTCCAGGAATCGGCGCACACCCGAGGAGATCAATTTCTCGATGCCCGGCGCGAATCGCACCGCGGCCCGCACTTGCCGAACCCAGTAGGAGGGTTCCAGCACCTCGTCCCCAGCCAGCTGACCGGACACGTTCGACACCACCGGTAGGCGTAGTCGGTTGTACGTCAAGTCCTTTGCGACAGACTCGAATTCGGCCAGCATCGGCTCCATCCGATGCGAGTGGAAGGCATGACTGACCCGCAGCCGCGACGTCTTCCGGCCGCGCTCGGCGAAGCGGGCCTCGATCTCGGCGACCGCGTCCTCGTCACCTGAAATCACCAGGGCCTCAGGCGCGTTCACCGCGGCGACCGACACTCGGTCGGGGTATCGAGCGACGACCTCGTTCACGTCGGTTTCGGACGCTCCGATTGCCAGCATCGCGCCGCCTTCGGGCAACGCACCCATGAGACGGCCGCGCGCCGCCACCAACCGGCACGCATCCTCGAGCGACCACAGGCCCGCGAGATATGCGGCCGCGACTTCTCCGATCGAATGGCCGATCAACACATCCGGGGTGACGCCGAAGGATTCCAGCAAGCGATACAGCGCCACCTCGAAGGCGAACAACGCAGGCTGGGTGAACTCGGTCCGATCCAGAACCGTGGCACCGGCACCGCCGAACATGATGTCCTCGAGCGAGCACTCCAGCACGGGATCGAACTGGGCGCACACCGAATCCAACGCGTCCGCGAATACCGGGAACACCTCGTACAAGCCGGCGCCCATGCCGATCCGCTGTGCACCCTGACCGGTGAACAAGAAGGCCGTCGTCCCCGAACCGATGGCTGCTGCGATGACACCGGTGCCGGTCCCCGATTCGGCGAGATTCGCCAACCGTTCCAGCAACTCGTCCCGATCGCGGCCGAGGACCACACTGCGTGAATCCAGCTGCGCGCGCGACGTCACCAGTGAATAGGCCGCATCCGCGACGTCGATCTCCGGCCGCTCCGACAACCAGGCACGTAGCCGGGCGGCCTGCGCGCGCAGACCCGCCTCGCCCTTGCCCGAGACTAGGAGCGGGGTGATATTCGACGGCCGCTCCGCGTCGCTATCGATGTCGCCCTGGGCAGCCGCCACCGATGCGGCTGGTGCTTCTTCGAGGATCACATGCGCGTTGGTGCCGCTGATCCCGAACGACGACACACCAGCCCGGCGGACTCGATCGCCTGCGGTCCATGGTTCGGCGTCGGTCAGCAGACGCACCGCGCCCGCGGCCCAATCCACGTGCGGCGTCGGCATTTCGGCGTGCAGCGTCCGCGGCAGCCGCTCGTGCCGCATCGCCTGCACCATCTTGATCACACCGGCCACACCGGCGGCAGCCACGGCATGGCCGATATTCGATTTCAAGGAACCGATCCGCAACGGTTCCTGATCGCCGCGATCCTGTCCGTAGGCGGCGATCAACGCCTGTGCTTCGATCGGATCACCCAGAGTCGTGCCGGTCCCGTGCGCTTCCACCGCGTCCACGTCGGCCGCCGAGATCCCCGCATTGGCGAGGGCCTGCACGATCACCCGCTGCTGCGACGGACCGTTCGGTGCGGTCAAACCGTTGCTCGCGCCGTCTTGGTTCACCGCACTACCGCGAACGACGGCCAGGATGTTGTGGCCGTGCCGCTGCGCATCCGAAAGTCGTTCCAGTACAAGAACGCCCGAGCCCTCCGACCACGCCACACCGTCGGCGGCCGCCGAGAACGCCTTGCAGCGACCGTCCGGTGACAGGCCGCGCTGGCGGGAGAAGTCCACGTACAGATACGGGCTGGCCGCGACGGTCACACCGCCGGCGAGCACCAGCGAGCTGTCGCCCTGGCGCAGCGCCTGGCATGCCAGGTGCAATGCCACCAGCGACGACGAGCACGCCGTATCCACCGTTACCGCCGGACCTTCCAGGCCGAACGCGTACGCGACGCGGCCCGAGATGACGCTGTGCGATGTGCCGGTCAGCCGGAATCCCTCGAGGTCACCGGTCACCCGCCCGGAGTATCCCGACGTGCAGGCGCCGGCGAAGACGCCGGTGTCGCTGCCCCGCAACGACATCGGGTCGATGCCCGCGTCTTCCAGTGCCTCCCAGGCTGTTTCGAGTAGCAGCCGCTGCTGCGGATCCATCGCCAACGCTTCGCGGGGGCTGATACCGAAGAAGCCAGGATCGAAATCGCCTGCACCGCTGAGGAATCCGCCGTGGCGCGTGTAGACCTTGCCCGGTTTGTCGGGGTCCGGGTCGAACAGCCGGTCCAGGTCCCAGCCGCGGTCGGCAGGGAATTCGCCGATCGCGTCCCGGCCCGCCGCCACCAGATCCCACAGGTCCTCGGCGGACCGCACACCGCCCGGGAATCGGGCGCTCATGCCCACGATCGCGATTAATTCGTCCGACATCGGGGATGGTCCGCCGACGGAGCTTGCCGGGCGGGTGAGCTCAGCGCGCCGCTGCCCGCGATCGGTGCCTGTGACTTGCGCCCGTAGCAGCGCCGCGATCGCACCCGCGGTCGGATGGTCGAAGATGAGCGTCTTCGGCAGCGGCACACCGGTGGCCCGTATCAGTCGGTTCTGCAGCTCCACTCCGCTGACGGAGTCGAAGCCGAACTCGGTGAACGGCAGGTCGGGGTGAATCGATCCGGCCGACTCGTGGCCCAGTACGGCAGCGGCATGCGCACGAACAATGTCGAGAACCACTGTGTCGCGCTGATATTCGGGGGTGGCCAGCAGCGTGCGCGCCAGCGGGCTGTCGTCCCGCGCTCCAGCCTTTGCATCGCCATCGAAAGTGTGGCCCCCGGAAATGTGATCGTCGGTTGCCGCGACGACATCGGTGACACGCGTGAAGCCACCACCGGTGACCGCCGCACCGGCCCAGAAGTTACGGCGCTGGAACGCATATGGCGGCAGGTCGACCCGCGCCCCACCGGAGACCAGCGCGCGTGGATCCACCTGCACGCCGGCGCAATGGGCCTGTGCCAGCGATGCCAGGAACCGTTCCGGGCTGCCCTGACCTCGCCGCAGCGACCCGACAACAGCTACGTCATCGGCCACACCGACCGCCTCGGCGATGGCGCCGATGCTCATCGTGACCACCGGATGCGGACTTACCTCGATGAATCCGGTGATACCGTCCCCGATCAGCGCCGTAACAGAATCGGCGAAGCGCACGGGCTCGCGCAGGGACCGATACCAGTACTGCGCGTCCAGGGTTGCCGTATCGACGAAGTCAGCGTTCACGGTGGAAAAGAACGGAATCGGCGCCGAGCGCGGCTGCACCGGAGCCAGCTCGGTCAGCAGCCGATCACGCACCAGTTCGGTTACTTTCGAATGTCCCGGCCAGGTGGCAGGGACCAGGCGCGCCCACACCCCGGCCGCGGCACAGCCGGCCACGAACTCCGCCAGGGCCGCACCCTCGCCGGATACCACCGTCTGTGCCGGGCTGTTGATCGCGGCCAGCGACAACCGATCACCGAACGGCGCCAACCGCTGCCGCACAGCATCGGCCGACAACCCGACCGCGGCCATACCGCCCTTATCGGCGAGTACCTCCGCCCCAGCCCGGGAGCGCAGAGCAATAATGCGGGCGCCGTCCTGCACCGACAGTGCTCCGATGGTCACGGCCGCGGCAACCTCGCCCTGGGAATGACCGATAACAACGCTCGGTTCCACCCCGTGCGCACGCCACAGCCGCGCCAGCGACACCATGACTGCGAACAGCACCGGCTGCACCACGTCCACGCGATCCAGCGGGGGCACATCTGCTTCGCGCCGCAGCACCGCCGTCAGCGACCAGTCCACGTACGGCGCGAGTGCCGCTTCACATTCCGCGATCGACTCCGCGAACGCCCCACCGGAATCCAGCAGGCCCTGCGCCATGCCCTCCCACTGGCTGCCCTGCCCCGGGAAGACGAACGCGACCCGCCGCTGCTCGGCCCGCTCGGTTGTCGGCTCGATCGTCACGGCGGGCGCGGTCGGGTCGGCCAGGGCCGCCAAGCCGGCCAGCAGCTCCTCTCGATCCCGCCCGACGACGCTGCCGCGCCACTCCATCTGGGCTCGCGTGGCCAGCAGCGAGTAGGCCACATCAGCCACATCCGGCTCCGGATGGCGGAGCAGCCACTCCCCCAGTCTGGCTGCTTGCGCCCGCACACCTTCCGCGCTGCGGGCCGATACCACCCACGGCACCGCACCGGCCGCGCCGTCTGCCGTGGACGCGGCGGCCCCGACGGCAGGCGCCTCCTCGACGATCACGTGAGCATTGGAGCCTCCCATGCCGAACGAGGACACACCTGCCCTGCGCACGGTGGCCACGGGCCAATTCTCCGTGCCCGTCACCACTCGTAAACCCAAGTCCTCGAATGGAATTCGCGGATTCGGTGTCTCGAAGTTCAGGCTGGGAACCAGCTTCCGGTGGGTCAGCGAGAGCACGGTCTTGATGAGACCCGCGATACCGGAGGCACCTTCCAGATGCCCGATATTCGTTTTGACCGATCCGACGGCCAGCGGCGCATCCTGTGCCCGGCTCTCGCCGTAGGTTTCGCCGAGCGCGGCGGCCTCCACCGGATCACCGGCGGGTGTTCCGGTGCCGTGCAATTCGACGTACTGCACCGACGGCGCCTCGACACCTGCCGCGGTCAGAGCGGAGTGGATCGCCGCCGCCTGCGCATCCCGGCTCGGGGCGGTCAGCACTCGGCGTTCATTGCCGGTGTTGACCGCACTGCCGCGGATGACGGCGTGGATCCGGTCGCCGTCGGCGACCGCCTGCGCCAAGGGTTTCAGCACCACCATGCCGCCACCCTCGCCGCGCACGAACCCATCGGCCCGCGCGTCGAAGGTGTAGCAGGCACCGAGCGCCGACTGCGCGCCGAACTGCTCGATACGCTCACCGCTGGTCGGCGACAGGATCAGGTTCAGGCCGCCGGCCAGGGCCACGTCGCTCTCACCGCTGCGCAGGCTCTCACAGGCCAGGTGCACCGCGACCAGCGAGGATGCTTGGGCGCTGTCGACCAGCATGCTCGGGCCGCTGAAACCGAAGTAGTTGGATACGCGGTTCGCGATGATGCCGCGTCCGACACCCCATAGTGAGTGGCGGCTGACACCTGGGCCACCTTGGGAGGCCAGGATTTCGGCGAAATCGTTTCCGGTGCTGCCGACGAACACACCGCACCGCCGGGCATCGCGCGCCGTGGCCGCCAGGCCGGCGTCCTCGAGCGCCTCCCAGCTCAACTCCAGTGCCAGCAGCTGCTGGGGATCGATCGCCCGTGCCTCGTTGGGCGAGACCCCGAAGAAGTCCGCGTCGAACTCCCCTACGGTGTCGACGAATCCGGCACGCTCGGTGATGCCCTCCCGCCCCGGGGGAGCTGTGCCGATCGCGGCGCGCCCCTCGCTGAGCAACTGCCAGTAACTGTCGAGATCGGCCGCGCCCGGCAGTCTGCACGACATGCCGACGATAGCGATCTCGAACGCCGATCCGGTCACCTCTGAACATCCTTCCCAAGGCAGGCTGGGACCCGCCGTAAAAGCCTCTGACGAGTGTGTTTGCTGTCCGCGGCAAAGGAATCAGATGATTCCTGCTTCGGACATAACGGATTTCGACGCGGTCGAGGCTCAGCGAAGAGCCCTGAATGATGCGGAGCGTCTTCCGCAAGCGGCCTGGGACCCGAGGAGATGGCGCAGACTAGGCCCGGACTGGACCCAGGTGTGCCGCTGGCTCAGTAGTGCAAATGATCAGCAAACGACGCTGAAGACTGCAGCGCTACAAGGTGCATGCCAGCGGATTGAGGCGCGCGCCAGAGGGGTTGTGCCCGAAACGCACGACGCGAAATGTGCAAAGCGCCTAAGCTACAGCGATGTGGAATCGGCACAATGATCCCTCAGTTCTTCGAACAGTAGAACACGATTCATCGTACCGAACAGTAATTTGACGATCTTGACCTTGTCAACCGGCCAGTAGCTTCCCGGCGGTTACCCCGGCCACGGATGTGCCGTCGGCTCGATCGAGGCTGGACCACCAGTCGACTCCCGGCGTGGTTGTGCAGGCAAAGCATTGGTCTCCTCATGACAGCGCTGCATCAGGGATAGCAGACCTCGTCCGAGTGATGTTTCCAAATATGGGAAGGCGAACCAGTCCGCGTCCTGACCGTTTGCTACGACTGAACCTGCACCAACGATGCTGGTCGCTCCGTCGAAAACATATCCAAGGTTGAAGAAGCTTAGGGTTTGCGGGCACCACCGCCCGCATAGACATGTGCCGCCGGGACGGACCGCGACGTAGCGGTCAGCGCGCGGATTATCTACTGCGCGATGCCGACCCGAACCCACTCCGAAGCAAGAACGAAAAATGGCCCGGAACAATATGTTCCGGGCCTTTTCCCTTGTAGCGGGGACAGGATTTGAACCTGCGACCTCTGGGTTATGAGCCCAGCGAGCTACCGAGCTGCTCCACCCCGCGTCGGTAGAGACAACGCTACAGCATGGGGCGGCGCTTACCTAAACGGCAGGTGGGAGGGGTCAACCAGCGGGTAATCGGTGGCGGATGCGAGCATGGGGTATGCCGATTGCCACTAATGCCATTGCCCATGTGCGACTGACGGTTTGCGATATCGATCGGTCGCGGGCGTTCTACGAGAAGGTGTTCGGATGGCCGGTCGCGCTGGAGGTGCCCGCCGATGCGGACGAGGCGACGCGGCAGCAGTTCGGGTTCCTGTTCGGCGGGGTGATCTATCGGATGGAGCACGGGATGATCGGGTTGCGGCCGGTCGGCACCGATACCTTCGACGAAGACCGGGTCGGGCTCGATCATCTCGCGTTCCCGCTGAACTCACTGGCCGAATTGGAGGCTGCCGCAGCGCATCTCGATGCCTGCGGGGTCGCGCGCGAAGATATCAAGGACATCGGGTTCAGCTATATCCTCGAATTCCGGGATCCGGACAATATCGCGTTGGAACTGATCGTCCGCAAATAGGCTAGGCCGCCTTCACCACCTTCTGCACCGCCGCGACGAAGAACTGATCGAAGGCCGCCTGGTCGAGCGAATCATCCAGCGCGGCAACGCGAACCGCGACCGTGATGCCCCGGACCTCGGCGTAGCCCAGGTACGCGTTCTGTGTCAGTGGAGTACCGCTGGCGTCCGTCGTCGCGGTGCTGGTCGCGTGGTAGGCGATTGCATTCGCGCCATTCAGTTCCTGGGGCACAGGCTGACTCGTGACGCGCTGCGATGCGGTAACCTGGTGGCCATCGTAGGTCGCGACCACCTCGACCGAACCGCAGCGCTTATTGCCGTCGGCGATCCGTTGCAGATCTCCGGTCCGCCCGGAGACGAATTCGACAAAGATCTGGCCCGACTTACCGGTCGCCGCGGAGATGGCCGACTGCGCGAGCAGTTCCTTGGTCGCCGCTGCGAGATCCTGCTGCGTGGAACCACATTCCGCCGGTGTGAAGGTGGCATTCTGCTGGGTTGCGGTGAGATCGCCGACCGTCGACTGCAGCTGCTCCGGCGGCAGATCGAGTTTCTTTGTGCCCGCGGGGAATTCCTCCGGGGTCAGCACCAACTGTTCGCGAGGCGTGGTCGGCGCAGCGGAATTCGAGTGCTTCGCCGAGTCGTCGTTGCTGCTACAGCCCGCGACGAGTACCACACCCGCCGCCATTGCCACTGCCCACCGTGCGTTACGCAATTCGATCATGGTGCTGATCATGTCAGCTGTTGGCATGAGCACCCACTTGCGAAGGTATTTCAGAGCTCCGTGATCCGGGTTCGGTGGCGCTCCTGCAGCTCACGCGAGCGACGTAGATAGTCGAGGACGAGGCGCAGTTCCGCTGCGCTGTAGCGCGCGACCTCGCCCGCACCCTCCTCGGCAATCGGCCCGTAGATCCGCATGACCTTGGCCATCGCGGCGTCGGTAATGCGGATGACGACCTTGCGGCGGTCCCCCGGTTCCGGATGCCGCACGACGTAGTCGAGTTTGGCGAGACGGTCCAGCATGGTGGTCACGCTGCCGCTGGTCAGACCGAGTTCGGCGGCGAGAGCACCGGGTGTGGACTCGCCGTGCCACAAGATTTCCAGACAGCGAAGGTCGGTGCGGTTGACGCCGAGATTGGTCGCGGCAGCCTGGTCGACGGCGTCGACCGCGGCCTGGAGCGCCTGCGCTTCGCGGCCGAGCTCGGCGCGCAGTTCTGCCAACTCCAACTTTTCTCTTGACATTCAAGCCTCTTGATCGTCAAACTACCAATGCCTTGATAATCAAGATACAGCAGAGCCAAGAGAGATTTCGGGAGGCACACCATGAAGAAGGCGCTGATCATCGGGGGCGGGATCGCCGGGCCGGTCACCGCGATGGCATTGCAGCAGGCCGGACTCGAGCCGATTGTGTGCGAGGCATACGCGGAGGCGGCGGCCGAGCAGGTCGGCGCATATCTGACGGTGGCGGTGAACGGACTGTCGGCGCTGGCGCTGTTGAACGCGCATCACGTGGTCACCGAGATCGGACACCCGACCGCCACACTGTCGTTCGCGACCAGCGGCGGCAAGCACATCACCGATATGCCGATCGGCGGCACACTGCCCGACGGCACCGTCACGCACAGCATCAAGCGGCGCGATATGTATCGAGCGCTGAATACCGAAGCCGCGCGGCGCGGCGTGCGGTTCGAGTACAACAAGCGGCTGGTGGATGCGGCGTCGACCGAGCATGGCGTGCGTGCGACCTTCGCCGACGGCACCACGATGGACGCCGATGTACTGATCGGTGCCGATGGAATACGGTCTCGCACAAGAGAAATCATCGATTCGTCCGCCCCGCAGGCGCACTTCCTCGGCATCTACGGGCTCGGCGGATTCGTCACCGATCGGGCGCTGCATCGCGAATTCGGGCTGCGGCCCGGTGTGTACAGCATGATCTTCGGGAAGAAGGCGTTCTTCGGCTATTTCGTC
This sequence comes from Nocardia vinacea, assembly GCF_035920345.1. Taxonomy (NCBI): domain Bacteria; kingdom Bacillati; phylum Actinomycetota; class Actinomycetes; order Mycobacteriales; family Nocardiaceae; genus Nocardia; species Nocardia vinacea. The sequence continues at coordinate 8,513,430 of NZ_CP109149.1, read as the reverse complement.
ACATCGGATGGCGAGATCTGGTGGTTCGCCAATATTCCTCGGACACAGCAGCTTTCATCGGCGCAGTCGGTGGACTGGCGAGCGCGACTCGTCGAATTGCTGTCAGTGGATCGCGGCCCGGCAGCCCGGATCGTCGCCGCCACAACGGATGACACCTTCGTACCCGCTTTCAACCAGTACGACATGCCGACGGTCACCAAGTGGCACAACGACAATATGGTCATTGTCGGCGATGCCGCGCATGCCGTGGCCTCGTCCTCAGGCCAGGGCGTATCCATGGCGGTGGAAGATGCCCTGACACTGGCGATCTGCCTGCGCGACATCCCGGATACCGCCGCGGCCTTGGCCGCCTTCGAGAATCGTCGCCGAGAACGCGTCGAGAAGGTGGTCGCCTATGGCGCGGAAACCAGTAGCGACAAGGCATCCAACGGATTCGCCCGGATGCTGGTCCGCCTGCTCACGCCATACTTCCTGAAGAAGGCTGCCAAGGCCGGTGTCGCACCGCTGAACTGGATGTTCGACTACCGGATCGATTGGACAGCACCGGCGGTGCAACGCTGACGGCTTCCCCGATGACACAAACCCGCGTGACGTCATCATTGGATATCCGACAGCTCAGTAGGTAATCGAGAGATCGGTCTGGCGGACAGCCGAACGTGGCGTGGGTGAAAGCGTCTTGTGCAAACTGGTGCGCATGGTCGTGGCCGAGTCGAGCAGATAGTTCTGCCGCACCTTCCACGGATGCCGGTCACCCTGACGTGGGAAGTCGCCGATCGCGCGCTGAATATAGCCCGACGCCAGATCGAGCAGCGGGCGCTCGTCGAGCTTGCCTTCCGGCTTCGGCACCACGGCCGCATAGTCGTTGCGGTCCAGGTGATTGATGACCTTGCAGACCAGCCGCGAGGTCAGGTCGGCGCGCAGCGTCCATGAGGCATTCGTGTACCCGATGCAGACCGCGAAATTCGGTACACCGGTGAGCATCGCACCCTGCCAGACGAATTGTTCCGACAGGTTCACCGCCGCTCCGTCGACCTGCGGCGCGATGCCACCGAAGGCCAGCAATTGCAGCCCGGTCGCGGTGACCACGATGTCCGCCTCCAGGATTCGACCGGACTTCAGCCGAATTCCCTCGGGCACAAAGGATTCGATGTGGTCGGTGACGACCTGCGCCTTCCCCTTCTTCATCGCCTTGAAGAAATCGGCATCCGGTACGGCACACAGCCGCTGATCCCAGGGGTCGTACTTCGGCGTGAAGTGTTCGGCAACGGCCTTCTCATCCCTGAGGATTCGTGCCGTCAGACCGGTGAGCAGTTTGCGCGCGGCCTCCGGACGCCGACGGCAGTACTGATAGAAACCGATGCTGAACAGGATGTTCTTGGTGCGGATCACGCGGTGCGCCAACTGTGGCGGCAGCAGCTCGCGGATCTTGTCGGCCTGCTTGTCCCGGCCGGGAACGGCGCTGATCCAGGTCGGCGAGCGCTGCAACATCGTCACCGATTCGGCCTGATCGGCCATCGCGGGCACCAGCGTGACCGCCGTCGCACCACTGCCGATGACCACGACGCGCTTGCCCGCGTAGTCGAGATCCTCGGGCCAGAACTGTGGATGCACGACTTGTCCGGCGAAGGAGTCCATGCCCGGGAAATCCGGGGAGTGGCCCTGGTCGTAGTTGTAGTACCCGGCGCAGGCGTAGAGGAAATTGCAAGTCAGCGTGCGCTGCGTGATGTCGCCTGCAGCATCGCGCTGCTCGAGGGTGAGCGTCCAGCACGCCGATGCGGTGGACCAGTCGGCCCCGACCACCTTGGTGCCATAGCGGATGTGCCGGTCGATGCCGAATTCCGCGGCCGTCTCCTCGACGTAGCGCAGGATGGCCCGACCGTCGGCGATCGACTTCGCATCCCGCCACGGCTTGAACGGATAGCCGAGGGTGAACATATCCGAATCCGAGCGAATTCCGGGATAGCGGAACAGATCCCACGTCCCACCCAGCGATTCGCGCGCCTCCAGCACGGCATAGGTTTTGCCCGGACATTCGGTCTGTAGCCGATACGCTGCGCCGATGCCGGATAGCCCGGCACCGACGATCACGACATCGAGGTGGTCCGGAACTACGGCGATCTCGGGCCCACCCGTCACCCGACCACCGCCCCTCATCGAATCGCTGCGCGATGCTGGACTCATTGTTCCAGTCTGGGAGGACAGTGGACCGATTTCTTGACTTTGCGCGACAAGTATTTGATTCTGGGCGACATGTCGGCGATTCGGTCCGCGGGGTTGCGCGGATTTCGCGCGACGGTGGCCGAGCTGGGCGGGAACGCCGAGGAGTTCGCCACCGCCGCCGGGCTGCCGATCGCCGCTCTAGATGCCGATGATCTGCTGGTACCGGATCAGGCGGTCGCTGCGGCGCTGGAGCTGGCCGCGCAGCGGCTCGACTGTCCCGACCTCGGACTGCGCATTTCGCATCGACAGGATCTGGATATGCTCGGCCCGCTGGCCTTGGCCATCCGGAATTCGCCGACGCTCGCCGATGCCCTCGAATGCTGTTCGCGCTATCTGTTCCTGCACGCGCGGTCGCTCAGCCTGACGCTCGAACCCGACCCCTATGGTGACCGCAGCGTGACCGCCCTGCGCTATGGCGTCCAACCCGGCGGGCCCACACCCGTCCAAGGCACCGATCTCGGACTCGCCTTCGTGCACCGCACATTTCAACGGCTGGTGGACGAACGCTACGGGCTGCGCTCGGTCGAACTGCCGTACCGGCCCGCCGCGCCGATCCGTGTCTATGAGGAGTTTTTCGGCGCACCCGTGCGCGTCGAGCGTCCCGCGGCGGCATTGCGAGTGCCGATCAGCCTGGCGACCCGGCCGCTGAGCGGCGGCGATGAGAATCTGCATCGCTTGGCCATGGCATTCCTGGCCGAACAGTCCGGCGGCGCGGATGCCGCCATCGCACCGAAGGTCCGTGCCGCCGTACAACAACTACTGGGTACTACTCCGCCGGAAATCACCGCCGTGGCAAGACTTTTGACGATCCATCCACGCACCCTGCAGCGTCGCCTGGCTGCCGAGGCCACTTCCTTCGCCACCATCCTCGATACGGTCCGCCGCGACGAAGCCCGCCGTTACCTGACAACCACCGATATGCCGATGAGTCAGGTCGCCTCGCTGATCGGACTGTCCGAACAGGCCACCTTCACCCGATGCTCCCGAAGATGGTGGGGCACAACGCCTACCGCTGTTCGACGCGAGGGCGCGCAGCACCGGCTACCGCAGTAGACCGACCGTCTCTTTGGTCGCCTCCGCGACCAAAGCATTGTCCGCCTGGGCATCTGGGCTGGAGTGGGTGGTCAGTACCGCAATCACGATCGGCCCGGCACTACCGGCGGGCCATGTGACGGCGACATCGTTGGCCGAGCCGTAGTCGCCGGTTCCGGTCTTGTCGCCGGTCTTCCAATCATTGGGCAGGCCGGCGCGAATGCGAGCGGCGCCGGTGGTGGTGGCGATCAGCCAGGCCGTCAACTGCTCGCGCTCAGGTGCGGCGAGTGCGTCGCCGACTGTCAGTGCCCGATAGTCGGCCGCGATTGCAGCGGGCGTGGTGGTGTCGCGCTCGTCGCCGGGGATGGCGGTATTGAGCGTGGGCTCCGTGCGGTCCAGTCGGGAGACCTGATCGCCGATGGACCGCAAGAACTGTGTCAGCGCCTGCGGGCCGCCGAGCAGTTTCAGCAGCTCATTGCCCGCTGCATTATCGCTGCGGGTAATCGCCGCATCGCACAGTTCCGACACCGACATACCGCTGTCGATCCGGGTGCCGGTGACCGCCGAACCACCCGCGGCTGCCGCATCCGCTTCGGTGAAATGGATGATTTGATCGAAATACCCTGTGGCAAGCGGATGTTCGTGCAATAGCGCGGCACATGCGAGCGTCTTGAATGTCGACATCATCGCGAACCGCTCGTCCTGACGGAAGCCGACGGTCCTCCCCGAACCGGTATCGACGGCGAAGACCCCGAGCCTGGCCTGATGCTGCTGTTCGATGCCAGCCAACTGGCCCACGCGAGGCGGCGTTGGGTCCGGATCTTTCGACTCGGTCCCACATGCACCGAGTAGCACCGTCGCCACCAGGGCGAGCCCGATGCGAGCCGAGCCCCGCCCGCGTCTACCGATCTTTTTGACATCCTCCCGTCCGTGAACGACCGGGATTCCTCCTGCGGCACCATGTGCCGCTCCGGTGGGTTCCTGTTTCACAGGGACTCGCCTCCCGCTAGGCGGCAGGACTTACTGTCCCTCCGCAGGCGTTTAACCTCTCGGCGCGTCCCGCCGCGAGAATGTTGACTGCCGCGTTCAGATCGCGGTCGTGGATGGTGCCGCACGGGCACGTCCACTCCCGGACATGCAATGGCTTCTTCCCGCTGAGCGCCCCGCACACTGAGCACAGTTGCGTTGACGGGAACCAGCGGTCGACCTTCGCGAAATACCGCCCGGTCCGCCCAGCTTTCTCCTCCAACATCCGGGCAAACATGCCCCACCCGGCGTCGTGGACAGATTTCGCCATCCTGGTGCGGGCCAGACCCTTGACGCACAGATCCTCGACGAACACCGCTTGGTTGTCGCGGATGATCATCGTGGACTGCTTGTGCGCCCAATCCCGGCGCGTGTCGGCGACCTTGGCGTGAGCCTTGGCGACCCTCAGCCGAGCTTTCGCCCGGTTCGCCGAGCCCTTTTCCTTGCGGGACAACGCCTTCTGCGCTCTCCGTAACCGGCGTTCCGCCTGCCGCAGGAACCGTGGCGACTCGATCCGCTTCCCATCCGACAGGACCGCGAACGTCGACAACCCCAGGTCGATACCCACCTCGGAATCGACCGGCGGCAACGGCTGATCGTCCACCTGCACCACGAACGACGCGAAGTATCGCCCCGCCGCGTCCCTGATCACGGTCACCGAAGACGGTTCGGACGGCAGTTCCCGTGACCACTGGACAGCCAATTCGCCGACCTTCGCCACATACAGCTGCCCACTCGGACGCAGCGAAAACCCGTTGCGGGTCAACCGGATCGACTGCCGGTTGTCCTTGCGAGACCGGAAACGCGGCGCGCCCAGCCTGGAGCCCTTGCGCTTGCCCGATAGGGAATCGAACCAGTTCCGGTACCCTGCCCGCGCATCCCGGCACGCCTGCACGAGCACCACCGATGCCACCTCTGCCAGCCACGCCCGCTCCGGACTGCGCTTCGCCAACGTGACCACCCGGCGCTGAATCTCGGTGTCGGACACCTTCACACCGGCGGAATGTGCTTCCTGCCGCACCCGCAGGCAATCGTTGTACACCACCCGCGCGCACCCGAACGCCCGCGCCAACGCAATCTGCTGGCCCGGCGTCGGATAGACGCGGAAGTCGTACCGTAGCTGCACAATTCGATCGTATCAATGGTCTATGGTTTCGAATTCGGACTACAGACGCGGGCGCAGTGCCGTTTCCGCGATGCATGTTCATTTGGTCTTCGTCACCAAATACCGACGTGGCGTGCTCACCGAAGAACTGCTCACCACCTGCGAGCACATGATGCGCGACGTGTGCACCGACTTCGAGTGCGAGCTGGTCGAGTTCAACGGCGACCACGACCATGTGCACCTGCTGATCGAATATCCACCCAAGGTCGCGGTGTCCAAGCTGGTGAACAGCCTCGAGGGGGTGTCCGCTCGTCGCCTGCGTGACGAATACCGTGGTTGGGTGAACCGGCACAGCATGAACGGGCACTTCTGGTCTCCGAGCTATTTCGCTGCCTCCTGCGGCGGCGCCCCACTGTCGATCATCCAGCAATACATCGAGCAGCAGCAACGGCCGCCCCGTACCCCAGGAAGACCGAAGTTGATGCGCTAACCCGGCCCTGAAGGACCGGGCTTGCGCGCTACGTTTCTCGGTCATGGCCACACGACAACACAGTGCCGATCGGCCTGTCCAAGACCGACGCGGCCGAAAGCCGATATCGGAATCGATATCGCCGCACCGTACAGGCCCGACTGAGGTATCGGAGGCACCGAAAATCAGGCAGCAGTCACGCGCAGCACCGCCTTACCGAGGGCACGCGCTTGTGCCTCGCGTTCCGAACCGCTGACGACGACTTCATCGGCCGCCGGTCGAGGTGCCACCGCGCTAGCAAGGATCGATGAACATCGAATAGTCAAGGAATGAACGAGCCGTTCGCCGGATGCCCGCGTATGCTCCCTGGTCCGGGAGGTCGGGTCAGTGCAGTTTTCAGTATTGGGTGAGGTCTGCGGGTGGCGTGGGGAGACGCCACTCGAATTGGGACCTCCGCAACGTCGCGCGGTACTGGCCGCGTTATTGCTGCGTGCCGGAAAGTCGGTCACCGCAGCGGAATTGGTGGAAGGGATCTGGGGCGAGGATCCGGTGCCACGCGCCATTGCCGCGCTGCGCACCCATGTCGCGCAATTGCGCCGGGTGCTGGAACCCGATCGGATTTCGCGAGCGCCGTCGACGGTGTTGGTCTCGGTCGGTGACGGTTACGCCTTGCGCATCCCGCCGGGCTCGACCGATGTCGAGGAGGTCGAGGCCCTGGTGTCCACGGCCGAACGGGTGCGCGGCGAAACGCCGGACGCGGCACGCGAGGCCTTGATCGACGCACTCGCCCGCTGGCGTGGGCCCGCGCTGAGCGGATTGGCCGGACCTTTCGCCGAGCGACACCGCACCCGGCTCGAGCAGTGGCGCTTGGCGATTCTCGAAGACCGGCTCGCCCTCGATATCGAGGTCGGCCGCGCCGCCGACGCGGTCGCCGAATTGGGTCCGCTTATCGATGAGCATCCGTTGCGCGAACGGTTCCGCGCACTGCTCATGGCCGCGCTGTATCACTGCGGCCGCCAAGCCGAGGCGCTCGAGGTGTTCGCACGGGCGCGCCGCGATCTGGTAGATGGGATCGGCGTCGAACCCGGTCCGGAGCTGACCGCGATGCACGAACGCATCCTGCGCGCCGAAATGCCGACACCACGACCGAACGGCTACGGTCCGGAGCCGGTCGTGCCCGCGCAACTGCCGCCGGATATCGCCGATTTCACCGGCCGCGAGCAACTGGTCGAGCACATTGCCGAGCAGTTGACCGGCGGCGGCAGTGCGGTCGCCATCTCCGCGGTCGGCGGCATGGGCGGCGTCGGCAAGACCACCCTGGCCCTGCATGTGGCCCATCACGTGCGCAATCGCTTCCCGGACGGACAACTGTATGTGAACCTGCGCGGCGTCGATCCGGTGCCGACCTCACCCGGTGACGCACTCGGCGGATTCCTGCGTGCGCTCGGCATCGCGGAGGGCCAGATTCCGGGCACTGTCGACGATCGCGCGGCCGAACTGCGCACCCGCCTGTCGGGTAAGCGCATGCTGATCGTGCTCGACAATGCCCGTGGCAGTGCGCAATTGACACCGCTGCTCGCAGGCACACCCGGCACCGCGGTGCTGATCACCAGTCGTTCGGCGCTGACCGAGATGCCCGCCGTGCGCCGGACTCGCCTAGATGTACTGGAGCGCGACGAGGCCATGGCATTGCTGATCCGCATTCTCGGCCCGGAACGCGTTGCGGCCGAGGAAAGCGCGGCACGGCAGGTCGTCGCGCTGTGCGGCTGCCTGCCGTTGGCGGTCCGCATTGTGGGTGCGCGACTTGCGGTGCGACCGCAATGGACGATCGGATCGTTCGCCGCTCGACTGGCCGACGAGAAGGGTCGGCTCGCGGTGCTGGAGACCGGTGAGCTCGGGGTGGAGGCCGCATTCCGGCTCGGCTACGGGCAGCTGAACGAGCAGCAGGCCAAGGCTTTTCGCACGCTCGCGCTCGTCGATTTCCCGGATCTGCCGGTCGATGGCGTTGCCGCGGTGCTCGGCATCGCGGAGTCCGAAGCTGAGCGGATATGCGAATCGCTGGTCGACCTGAGCCTGCTCGAGACGACGGTGCCCGGCCGCTACCGATTCCACGATCTGCTGCGTCTTTTCGCCCAGAGCATCGCCGACGAGGACGAGTCCGCGGTGCTGGTCCGGCTGCTCGATTACTACCTCGCGGGTGCGAAGAACCTGTTGAGCGCCATCGACTACAGCAACACCACGCGCCTGTTGATCCCGACCACGGTGCCCGGGCGACGGTTCGCCAGCGGCGCCGAGGGACAGGTCTGGAACGACGTCGAACGACCGGTGGTGATCGCGCTGCACCGGCAGGCCGCCAGGGTCGGTGGCCGCGCACTGCAGGCGGCGGCGGATCTGGCCTGGGTGATGGCCGAACTGATGGACGCGGGCACCCGCGCCAGGGAACTGTCCGAAGCGCTGACGGCCTTGCTGGACACCGCAATTCGCGAGTCGCACGCGAGCGAACGCCGCATCCGGGTCGCGCTCGGCGCGCTGCTGCAGGTCGGGCTCGGCGAGGTCGCGGCGAGTCTGAAATATCTCGATGCGGCGGCCGGGCCCCCCACGGACGACGCCGATCGCCGGATCGCGGTGCTCTCGGAGGTCCTGCTCGGCATTGCCGATCGACGACTCGGCGATGTCGAAACATCGCGTCGGCATTTCGAGAATGCGATGCGCTTCGCCCGTGAACTCGGTGACCGGTCGATGCAGGCCTGGTGTCTGGCCTTGGTCACCCGAACCTATTGCGAGGCAGGGCGATACGACGAGGCGGTCGATATCGCGGACCGGGCCATCGCGCTGGCGCAGGCGTCATCGAATCCGGTCGCACTCGGTTGGGCCACCCACGAATTGGCGGCCACGCTATCGATGCGCGACGAGCACGAGCGCGCACTCGAACTCGGCCGCGATGCCGTGCGGATCGCGCAGCGCAATGGTGTGCGACTCTGGGAGGGCTGGGCACGAACCAGATTGGCGCAGATCCAGCTGCGCGCCGGCAATGTGGCGGATGCGGAAAACCAAGCCGCAGAGGCAGTCCGGCTGCTCACCAAGGCCGCCGATCCGATCGATCGAGCGCGTGCCCTGGCTCTGCATGCGAGCGCGTTGGCCGCACAGGGACGCACCGGTCCGGCCGCGGCGGAGTTCGGTGAGGCCGCCGAGATCTTCCGGCGCGCGGGGCTGGCGCCGCCCACCATCGACCGGCTGTTCAGTGCCGCGCCGACCGCTGACGTCGCGGATTAGGCGGCGTTTATTCAACGTTTATCGGGCACTGATGGTTGCCTGGAATTCTCTGGGTCGATGCGATCGCCGTTCTGGGTGTCACCGTGCGGACGCGCTATATACCGACTTGTGTGCGAGGGGTACGCAAGGCGTATCGACATGTCCAACCGCGGTTTTCTGATCGACAGGTTCACCCGACCGCGGACGTCGCATCGACAGCGGCTGCGGGCCCGCCGGGTCCGGTCCACGCAGTCCGCGCACGCCGTGGTCGCCCCGGCAGCACCGGTTGCCGGTGCGCCCGGTCCATCACCTTTCTGAAAGAACTCCGAGTCGCAATCGCGAGGTCCGACGAGTCCGTGACATGCCGGACGAACTCCTTGTCGCGGCCCCGACCGTCTTCGGTGACGCGAATCTGGTCACCGCAAGTAGATTTCCGGCGACCATGCCCGAAGCTGCTGAACCCTAACGATATTCGGAACTCTCGATATCGAATCGGCAGCCTGCATCCGATTCGGATCGCTGGATACCGTGGGCGGGAATTCCGCGGTTGTCCTTCACGCAGCAGGTTCCACCGATTGCCGGGTGCACGGAGTGACGAATCTGTTCATCGCGGGCAGTTCGGTGTTCCCGACCACCGGCCATGCGAATCCGCCCCTGACGATCGTGGCGCTGGCAGTTCGGCTAGCTGATACTTTGCGGACTTTCGCATAGTCTGCGGCTTATGGACAAGACGCCCGGTTCGCCACACCCGCACGAACCGCATCGTGAGGGTCTGGCGTCGAGGCTGAACTGGTTGCGCGCGGGGGTACTCGGGGCGAACGATGGCATTGTTTCGACCGCGGGTCTGGTTGTCGGCGTCGCCGCGGCGACGACCAGCGCCGCGGCCATTTTCACCGCGGGCATCGCCGGACTCACCGCAGGTGCGATCTCCATGGCCGTCGGCGAATACGTTTCGGTGAGCACACAGCGGGATTCCGAGCGTGCGCTACTGGCCAAGGAACGCACGGAACTCAAGGAAGAACCGGACTTCGAATTGGCCGAACTGGCCGATATCTATCGATCGAAGGGTCTGACACCGGAGACGGCGCGCAAAGTGGCCGAGGAGCTGACCGCGCACGACGCCTTCCTCGCCCACGCCGAGGCCGAACTGGGTCTGGATCCGCGCGAGTTGACCAATCCGTGGGCCGCGGCCGCTTCCTCGGCGGTCGCGTTCACCCTGGGTGCGCTGCTGCCGCTGTTGGCGATCATCCTGCCGCCGACCACGGCGCGCATTCCGGTGACATTCGCGGCGGTACTGATCGCCCTGGCGATCACCGGGTCGGTCAGCGCGCGGCTCGGCGGTAGTAATCGCGCACGCGCGGTATTGCGGGTGGTGATCGGTGGTGCGCTGGCTATGGCGGTCACCTATGGCATCGGACAATTGGCGGATGTCGCCGGGATATGAGGACGGGCCGAAGGAACCCTCGGCCCGTCCTGTTTCATCGCGTCGGCGTCAGTAGTAATGCCGCCGACCGCCGACCGGGTGCCGCCCCACCGACCCGACGAGGGCCAGTACCGCACCGATGATCAGCAATATGATTCCGGCCGTGGTGAGCAGACCGATGCCGAGTAGATACCCGACAATGAGAAGTATCAAGCCGAGGATGATCATCGTTCTTTCCTTTACTTGGTCGTCTTGACCGTTGTGCGGCCGGATGTTTCGACCGGCGTCGACCCGCTGGGCTGCTGGCGCATGAACCGATTCCAGCTCCAGGCCGGCTTACCGCCCTGCGGCGGGGTGACCTGCGCGGCGGGTTTGGTCGCGGGTGGTGTCGCGGCGGACGGTGGTGCCGCCGCCGGTGGCGTGCTTCGACGCTGATCGGCAGCCTTTGCCTTGGCCTTTTCCTGGGCCGCCAACTCCCGGCGCGACTGCCGCAGATCGCGCCGTGCGGCGCTGCTGCGGCGGGAACTACGCCAGACGCCCGCGAGTAGCAGGCTCAGGCCGAGCATCCCGATCGCTCCGATCGCGATCCCGTAGAGGAAAAGTTCCCCCGCGGAAGCGGTGAAGTGATAGTCGAATACCCCGAAATCGCTGGGTGACGTACGAACTTCGCCCGTATTGGCCGCCACTCCGGCAACGCCGATAATTACCGCGCCGATGAGAACGACGAGCCCGATGATAATGATCATGACAATCCCGTTGCGCTGGTTGATATTACCTTCTGGCTATGCCCGGTAATTCCGAAATCAAACACCGGTCCGGCGCGGCGTTTGGAAACTGCCGATTCGGTTATCCGCCGAACCGAAGGACAGCCACCTACAAGGAGGTCGTGATGACCTATACCTTCGATATGACCGATTACTCCGACGAGCGCGCCGTCGTCGCCGAACGCGCGCTCTACAACCTCGGCGGTGTGCAATCGGTCGATGTCGACCGCACCTCGGAAACCATCACCGTAAATTCCACCCTTTCCTACGGTGAAGTACTCGACGCGATCCGCTCCGCGGGCGTGGGCGCGAAGTAGGCGGACCTGGTGTATTCGCTCGGGCTGGTCCCGCGCACGCGTTTGAATGCCGTGCTGAATCCGAAGGCATCCGCGTAGCCGACCCGGCGGGCCACCGCACTCACGGTGGCGCCGGGTGCGGTCAGCAGGTCCGCGGCGATCGTCATCCGCCAATCCGTCAGGTAAGCCAGCGGCGGTTCACCGACCAGTTCGGCGAACCGCTTGGCGAGTGTGGTGCGCGAGACCCCGGCGACGGCGGCCAAAGTAGTGAGTGTCCATGGCGCGCCAGGTGTTTCGTGCATCGCCCGCAATACCGGACCGACCACATCATCGCTCACGACCGCCACCCGCGACAGCACGCGCAGCAGCCGATCGGGCACCGCGCCGCTGAGCTGGTAGGTGCCCGCGAGCAGGACGGTGTCGCCGACCGGCTCCTCGACCGCGGTGCAGCATACGTCGACCGGAATGCCGGTACCCGCCGGGTCATCGGTGAACACGAACGGCTCCGGACCGCGCACGATGGCGGTCTCCCCTACCCTGATATGGTGCGCCGCGCCGTCGACCACCAACCAGCCCTCGCCGCGGAGACGGCGGTCCGGGCCACCGAAGCCGAATGGACCATCCCGCGCGCCAATAACTTCGGTCAGAATTTCAACGAAGACCTGTGGTTCGAACCGCTGTGTGCCGGTCGGCTCGGCCTGCCGATGGGCGTGGTCGGTGAGCCGTTCGTGGATGTCGAGGATGTGGCCGAGGTGGCCACGGCGGTGCTCACTCGGCACGGCCATGCGGGGCGGATCTACGAGTTATCGGGGCCGCGTGCGCTGACGTTCGCGCAGGCCGTCTCGGAGATCGCCACGGCGGCAGGGCGTCCCATCGAGTACGAGACATTGACACCCGACGCCTACCACACCGAACTGCTCGCCCAGGGCCTTCCCGAGGAGGTCGCGACAGCGCTGAACGCGATGTTCGAGCTGATGCGCACCGGGCGCATCGCCGAACCGACGGACGGCGTGCACGCGGTACTCGGCCGACCGGCCACCGATTTCGCCGAGTACGTCGAGCGCGTCTGGCCCGCCCGCCCGGTCTGACACCGTCCGAGGTCGAGGCGTCGAGTTACCCGGTCGACCAGGTCCGGGGGCATGCCGGGTTCGCGACGGGCGGCCATGGCTTCGCGGCGGCCCGCTCCCGGACATCGCCCTGGATACCGCGAATGCGCCCCAGTCTGCGGTGGGTTGCTGAGATTTCCCTAGCGACCGCGCCCATACGGCACTGTGAGTTTCCGGCGTTCCTGTCGTGTCAGACGGTTGGGCACCAAATGCCACCAGGTCAGACACCGCCACATCCATTCCAGCGGGCCGTAGCGGAACCAGCGCAACCAGTAGTAACTGCACAGCGCCTGTACCGCAATAATGGCCGCGGCCAAGGCGAGCAGTGCGCCGTAGCGATTGGAATCGGATAGGCCGAGCCACGGATCAGCGGCCAGAATAAGTCCGGTTGCCGAGACGTAATTGGTCAGCGCCATCCGTCCCATCGGCTCGAGCACCTCCGCGAAAACCTCACCCGTCTCGGTGCGCAGGAACAGCAGGAATCCGGTGAAATAGGCGAGCGCGCCGAGCAGTCCGGCCACCGGAGCCGCACTGCCCGTCCATAGATCTATGTACGGCGTGCGGTACTCCCAGACCCCCGCGACGACCGCCGCGGGCACGGCCAGCATTAAGACCACCGCCAGCCGCCAGCCGTGATCGCGCAGGTTATCGGCGAGACCGAAGCAGTCGGCGGCCAGGCCGAGCAGGAACAGGCCGGGCACCAACCCGAGCCCACCGCCGATCGTGATCGGAACCCCGATCGTGGCAACCAGCCCGGCGAGCAGAATCACCCAGCGCGGTAGCCCGGCGGCGGGCAGCAGAACCATCAACCCGACGACCGCATACCACAGCAGCGCCGCACCCGGCTGGAACACATGGTGGATCACACCGAGCACACCGAGCGTGACGAGCCGACGCAGAAGTACCAGTCGCGGACGGTCGCCGCGCTCGGCGGCGCGGTCCAGCAACAACGAAAAGCTCAGTCCGAATAGGAAACAGAAGATCGGAAAGAACCGCCCCTCGAACAACACGGACAGCACATGCCGTACCGGATCCACGATGCCAGGCCCGACCGTCGCCCGCATATCGGTGAGCCGCCAGATATCGACCACCAGAATCCCGCACAGCGCGAAACCACGCACGGCATCGAGCTCGTGGATACGCGGGCGCGCACCGGCGGGATCCATACTCTTACGCTATCGAGACTCATCCCGGATCCCGGCTGGGACATGCACATCGAGTTCGCAACTCAGCCCAGATTTCGGCGACCGGCGCGCGCGGCGAACGCGTCCAACGCATCCAGAATCTCTCTCGCCTGCCACATCCGGTTCTTACGCATGCCGGTGAACTCGGTGACCACGCCCGCCTGGACGAGTGGCTCTATCGCACGGAGTGCGTTGGACGACGGAATGGCAAGTTCCCGAGCAACAGCCTCGGCGTCGAAGACGGGTAGTCGCACGGCGAGATCGGCGACTTGCCACGCGGTGGCTTGAGACCGAGCGGTAATCGCACTGCTCCAGCGTTGCCGAATCTCGGTAATCTCCGAAACCAGTTGACGGGCATTGATGATCGCGGCGAACGACGCCGACGCCACCTGATGAACAATCGGTACCGCGTCGCCCGAGCGATAGGCGGTCAACGCGTCGAAATAGGCGTTGACGTCGGAGAGGAGACCTGCGGCGATGGGGACAGTCACGTTCCGGGTGAGTTCCTTCGCACGAAGCATCGAATGGAGCAGGGCTCGCCCGGTACGGCCGTTGCCATCGGTAAACGGGTGGATGGTTTCGAACTGCGCATGAGCGATGGCTGCATGAACAAGGATCGGAATGTCGTCACGGCGCACGAACACCATCAGATCGGCTATCGCGTTCGGAATATGGTCGTGGTGGGGCGCGACGAAATCTGCACCGTGCGGTCCGTAATTGTCGCCGCCGATCCATACCTGCTGTGTTCGCCACTGCCCGGCCGGGTCTCGGCTGTGCCCGGCCATCAGTGCCGCGTGCATCCCGAGAATCAGTGATTCGTCCAGTTCACCCTCGACGTCGATGGCGGTCTGCATCGCGTGGACATTGCCGACGATCTCCACCGCATTGCGCTGATCGGTAGCTCTGAGTTCGGCCAGAGCAATCGCTTTCGCACCGGAGGTCAGATTCTCGATTCGAGAAGACGAGGTCGACTCGGATCGCAGGAGTATGGCGCCGAAGGGCATCAGCTGCATGCCGAGTTCGGCGTCGAAGCGGGCGACCTCGATCGAAGCCTCGTCCGCAAGCGCGAGTACCGAACTCGGCAGAGTGATCGTCCGGTCGGCGATCATCGGCACCACTGCCGAGCGATAACGTCCACGATGCAACTCCCGAATCCGTCGCGACACAAGTTCGGGCGGAATAGTCGGAACCCACTCGTGTTCCTCCCACTCCACCTTCGGCCACAGCGAAACCGAGTCCATCATCCGATCATACACTCACTTTTGGCATAAATGATAATTTACTCGGGTGGTGTCGATGTCGACGAACGGTTGCCGAGGCCATCCAGTTGCGTTCGTCGACGCTGTCACCCCTGCTCGAGCCGGCCGGATCCCAGCTTGGGACAAACTGAGTGCAAGATCTGATCATGCACTCAGTTTTAGCTTAACTGATAATTTGAACTTATTTCGTTGTCGATGAGGCTGCGAGCGGGCGCGCTCGGAGGGAAGGTCATGGTGCAGCAGGATCGACCGAGCGTCGTCGTGGGCCAACTGTGTCAATGGATGGTGAGGTCCAAGCGACGGTGGCGGCGCACGAAAATGCTGGGAACCCATTGGGCTGCATCGGGATTCGGCGATATACGGAACGTCGTGCTGCGGGCCAGAAGGGTTTGCAGAGCAACACGGGCCTCCAGCCGGGCCAAGGCAGCGCCGACGCAGAAATGTATGCCCTTGCCGAACGCAAGGTGATTGCGCTGAGCCGGGCGGTCGAGGCGGATTTCATTGGGCGCGGGGAAGATTGCGGGATCGCGATTGGCGGCAGACCACAGTAGGAGGAGGTGGCTACCCGCGGGGAGATCGGTGTCGCCGAGGGCGGTGTCGTGGACGACGTGGCGGTGGTGGGCGCGGAACGGAGACTCCAGGCGCAGGACCTCTTCGAGGAACGTGACGAGCATGTCGGGTTCGGCGCGGAGCCGGGTCTGGAGCGCGGGATCGGTGGCGAGAACTCGGGTCGCATTGCCGATGAGGCCCGCGGTGGATTCGCCGCCCGCGCCGACGAGTTGGATGAGGATCAGGACGGCGACATCGCGGGTGAGTTCACCTGTGGCACAGGCGTTTGCCAGATCACCGAGAAGGTTGTCGCCCGGATGGTCGCAGGCTTGGACGAGTTGGTGGCGCAGATTGCCGGCGAGTTCGGTTGCGGCGGTTACGACGACAACCAGCCGGTCGGTGGTGACCACGCCGTCGAGCAGTTCGTTACTCGTATAGCCCCAGGCCAGCAACTGGGAAATGTCCGCATCGGGCAAGCCGATCAGCTTGGCCACCAAGGTCATCGGCAATCGGTCGCCCATGGCCGACATCCACTCGATGTGTCCGTCACGGAGACCTTCCTCCCACAGTCGATCCGCCGCAGCGGTAATGGTGGGTTCCAGTGCGCGAACGCGTTTCGCGACAAGCGCGGGCAGCACCAGTTTGCGGTGCGCCTGGTGGGTCGGGTCGTCACCGGTGGCCAGGACGTGGATGGCCTGTCCCCCGCCATCCAAATCGAAGACCGCCGCCGAACCATCGGGTCGGCGCACCAGGGCGGCGGTGAGGTTGGAGGAGAAGTCGGCGGGGCGGGTGGTCGCCGCTATCACCCGCAAGGGCATGGTCGGACTGAATATCGACCACGTCGCCGCCGCGGCCGGATGCTCGCGCGCCACGGTCTACCGCTACGTCGGCGGAAAGTCGGCATTGCGCGATGCCGTATTGGCCGGTGCCACCGCCCGCATCGCCGAGACCATCGGGCAGGCCGTCGCCGCCCACACCGGCCCCGAACGCATCACTCACGCGATCCTCGCCGCACTCGCAGCCGTCCGCGCCGACCCGGTAGCCACGGCCTTCCTGACAACGACCAACCCGAACGAGGTCGACACCTATCTCGCGGGTAATCCCAGATTGGCCGATGCCGCAACGGAACTCACCGGAACCGGCGGTGACCCGCTCGCGGGACAGTGGATCGTCCGCGTGGTCCTCTCGCTATTGTTCTGGCCCGCAAGCGATCCCAGCGTCGAGCGAGCTCTCGTCGAACGCTACGTCCTGCCGGCCTTCACGATTCACCAGTAGCGACGACGCGCGGACCGGCGAGCGGTGAAGTTGGGCGGCCTGGTCTCGGCCGGTCTGGCACGCCGACGGGTTCGCCAAGGTGCGTCTGCGGGGCGGGTGGCGTGGAGTCGTTTCTTTCGCATAGCCGGAGCGTCAGCGCAGGGCCCACGGGGCAATGGCCTGGACGGCGGGCCAGCCGAAGTCTTCGGTGTCCTCGTCTTCGACGAACCACAGCCAGTTCTGCACGGCGCGGACCAGCGTCCAGGCGCGGGCGCGATCCGGATCGAGTCCGGCGATATCGACGATGGTGGCGAATCGATCGTCGAGCGCGGATTCGGTGCGCCGGTTCCACAGCAGCGACAGCGTGGTGAATTCGATATCGCCCGCCAGGGGCTGCGGATCGATGACGAGCCATGGTTCACGGGTGCCGCCGAGGACATTCTCGTAGTGCAGATCCTCATTCACCAGGAGTCGTTCCGCGCTCGGACCGAGCTGAGCGCAGGCGTCGACGGCCGCGTCGAGCATCTTCCGAGGGAAAGGTCCGCCGAGGCGCTGCCACTCTTTCGGCAGTTCCTCGACCAGGCGCTCGGCCTCGGTGCGCAGGTCGCGGGAGATTCCGAGCGGAGCGGGGATGGCGAGCCTGTGCAGCAGGACGGAGATGATCCGGACCGCGTCGTCGATTGGCTCGAAGTCCAATGACCGGGTGGGATCGAGTCGTTCCAGCAGGAGCGCGCCGTGCTCGGCGTCGCTGTCGAGCAACCGCACCGCGCCATTGCCCGCCCAAGCGGTCAATGCGACCGGTTCGTCGCGAGTCTCGGGAGTGAGATGGCCGAGTTTGAGCACAACCCGACTGTCATCCGCGCACACAGCGGGCAGCACCAAGCCGCCGTAGCCATACATGGGTGCGCCCTCGAACCGAAGCTCCCAGCGCTCGGCGAACCGAGCCGCGAGTTCGGGCAGACCATCCAGCCAAGCCCGAGCAGCGGGCTCCATCTTGGCGAGACGATCGGCGAAGAATTCGGGGACAACGATCACCAATCGAGCATCTCAGCCGTGTCGAACGAATTTCAGCGGCGGTCGGCTACGGGAATCCGGGCAGCGGGGGCAGCGGGGGCAGGCCCGGGATGATGATCGGATTCGGCGGGGCCGGGTTGGGGTTCGGATTCGGCGGGACCGGGTTGGGGTTCGGGTTGTCCGGGACCGGGTTGGGGCTCGGGTTCTCCGGGACCGGCACCGGGTTCTGCGGCGCCGGGTTCTGCGGCACCGGGTTCTGCGGCACCGGATTTTGCGGCACCGGGTTCTGCGGCGCCGGCTGCGGTTCCGCAACACCCTGACCTTGCGGTATGCAGATCCAGCCGCCATCCGATGACAGGCCCCATTGCGCGACGATCCCGTCGTGCGAGCAATCGTCGCCGACCTGGTGCTGATTGCGCGCCTGTTCCCGCGGCGCGCAGACCCACAGGCCATTGCGCATATCCCATTGGGCGACGATCCCCTCATGCGAGCAATCGTCGCCGCGCTTGCGTGCCGATTGCGCCGGTGAGGTCGTCGGGCGATTCGACGGCGGCACAAGCGGGGGTCCGGAGGCGGGCCGGGCGGTAGTTGATTTGGCGGGCGACGAGATCGATGTCGGTGCGTCGTGCTTCGAATCCTGATTCGCGCGCAGCAGCAGCGCGATCGCGACGACCAGTGCGAGCGCGGCGGTGATAACGGCCGCTATGGTCAGGACGCGCCCATTGTCGGTTGGTGTCCTAGCACCGCCGGGTTCCACCATGCCACCGCCTTCGTGCCGAGTAGGGACTACCTTCACGAAAAGCTCTCCAGGCAGGCTACCGAAGACGCGTCGGGAAAGATCAACTTTCCCGACGTTTGTTTGCGCAGGTAATGCCCTATCTGATGCCGACGCGCACTTTGACGGCGTCATCTCCGGTTTCCTGTAGCGCCTGGCTGATCAGACTGCTGAGATCGATGCGCGGCGCGGTGGCGGTGACCGCGTCGGCCAGCGGTCGCAACCCTGGGATCAGCGATTTCAGCTCCGGCCCGACCTTGTCCATCCATTCGGTCACCCGCTGCAGGAATGGCACCAGACCATCGCCCTCCAGATACATCTCCGGGCTGCCTCCCGCAGTGACCAACCGACCGACTGCCTCGACGAGATCGTCCAGCGACTGACCGAACCGCACAAGATTGGGCGCGCCGATTGTGGTGGCCGGTCCGGCCCATTCGATATCGCTCGCGGCCAGCTGAAAGCCATTGAGCAGTTCGGCGATCTTCGGGGCTCTGGTCATGATGGTGGCGGCGAGCAGATCGCCCGAGCGCGCCAGTTCCGGCATCACCGCGGACGTGCCGGAGATCGACTTGCCGAGCGTATCCACGATCGAGCCGACCACCTGGGGGTCGAGCTGGTTCATGGTCTCGGTGACCAGCCGCGCCACCTCCGGAATCGATAGCGGCGGGCGAATGTCCCTGGTGTCGAGCCGCTGTCCGTCCTTCAGATATGGACCGCCGTCGGTATTCGGCACGAACTGGACATAGGGCTCGCCGAGTGCGGAGAGCTGTTCGATGGTGACGGTGCTGTCGGTCGGCACCTGCTGTCTCTTGTCGACGCGGAAGCCGACTTCGACGCCCGCGGCCGTATTCTCCATCGAGGTAACCCTGCCGATCGGGATGCCGGTGAGCAGGATCGGCGAACCGACTCCCAGGCTGCCCGAATTCCGCAGCACCATCGAGGCATTGGTGTAATCGGCGAGCGGATCGAACCGCACCACACCGAAGGTCAGATAGCTCGCGCCGAGGATCAGGATGGCGGCAATGCCGCCGAGTGAGACCAGCGAACCCACCTTCATCGGACCGCTCCGATCATGCGCAATGTCTGAATGATCCGATCCACCTGCTCGGGTTCGGATACCGCGACCCCATCGGTACGCACGCCGGTGATATTCACCTTCGGCCCGTGCTCCACGAACGGAATGATCTTGTCGCGCAATAACGCGACGAGTATGGCCAGGTTCGAGGGCGACCGCAGGTCCAGCGGCCCGCCGGTCAGCATCGGCACGAAGGCCCGCAGCATCGCGTCATTGGACTGCACCAGCGGCGCCAGCCAAGCCATCGAGCGACCGACCGGGCCGAGCACGCCGAAGATATTCGCCACTCCGGCAAACGAATTCGTCGCCGCATTCACCTGCTGTACCGACTCCGCACTGAGGATACTGTCCAGTTCGGGCCGAATATTGTGCAGCACTTCGGAATTGGTGAGCAGACCGTACAGCAGCGAATCCACTTGGTCCAGATTCGCCGCCAGATCCGCGGCATCGCCGCCCATCACCTTCGCGATCCGCGCCGTCTCCCGAGGATCCTGCGGCAGTACGGAATTGAACCGATTGATGATGTCTTGCAGCTGACCGATCGCACCACCCTGGACGAAGAAGGCCATGGCGGCCATGGTGTCCTCGAGCTGCACCGGTGGCCTGGACCGCTCGATCGGAATGGTGCCGCCGGGTCCGAGCAGCGAACCGAAACCATTGGGCGGCGTGGTCAATGCGATATGGATATCGCCGAGCACGGTGTTCTGGCGCAGTTCCGCAATGGTCGTGGTCGGCAACTGCACCGACTTCGCGATATCGGCATCGACCACCACGAATCCGCCGCGGCCCGCCGGCGCTTCGGCCGCCGGGACGACGGTGACCTTGTCGACCGTGCCGATCTGGGCACCGTTGGCGATTACCTTGGCCTTGGCGGGCAGATTCAACACATTCGCGAATTCGATCCGCACGCGATAGGTGTCTCCGGCTACCGATGTGCCGGGGACCGGCACCGATGACGGATCGAAGGCACAGCCACCCAAAGCAATTCCGGCCGCCAACACGACCGCCATGAGACGCTTACTCATGATCCACCTGCCAATCCCAGTACCAGCGGGACGAGTTGCACGTCGACCATGCCATTCGCGGCATCCACGCATTTGCCGGGCGCGACGGCATTTACCGCGGCACACACCTCCTCGGCGTTCTGCTGCGCGATGGCCACCTTCGGCGGCGCATAGGTGATACCCGGCGCGCCATCGGAGACCACCGTGCGGAATGCCGAGGTGAGCGCGGGGGTCATGAGCACGACATCGCGCAGCGAACCGACATTGGCGCGCAAGAGCTTGATCAGTGGCACGCTGGCATCCAGCGCGCGCATGATCGGATCACCGAACATCGCGGTGATGTCATTGAGCATGGGCAGGATCTGGCGCAGACCATCGAATAGTTGCACTGCGGGACCGAGCAATTCGGTACTCGCATGATCCAGTGCCGGGCCGATCCGCACCAGCATGGACTGCAAATCGCCCCAATATTGGTTCACCTTCTGCGATACCGAGGCGAACGCATCGAAAATGCCTGCCAAATGGCCGATATCGGCGTCCGGCGCTTTCAGAGCGGAGCCGAGTTTGCGAATCAGCTCGTTGACCTGCGGTCCGGTGCCCACGGTCGCGGCGTCGAGCGAGGCGAGCCCCTTGGCCAGCGAATTCTGTTGGGCCGGATCGGGTCCGTTGAGCTGGTCGGACAGCGAGGACAGCGCGGTCAGCGTTTCGGTGAGGCTCTTGGGGGTGAGCGTCTTGGTGATGCACTGTCCGCTGTCCCAGCGCTGCATATTCTTTCCGCTGGACAACACGGCCAGATTGCGATCGGCGACCACGG
This sequence comes from Nocardia vinacea, assembly GCF_035920345.1. Lineage (NCBI taxonomy): Bacteria > Bacillati > Actinomycetota > Actinomycetes > Mycobacteriales > Nocardiaceae > Nocardia > Nocardia vinacea. The sequence goes on along the minus strand of NZ_CP109149.1, from coordinate 8,491,809 downwards.
TATCGGACACAGTGGTTGCCGAGGCATCGGCGTACACCGGATGGTCGGCATCGACATCGAAATCGACCCGCACATTCTTGCCCTGGTTCTGCACCGCGGTCACCGTGCCGACCGTGATGCCGCGCATCGTCACCTGGTTGCCGGGATACAGCCCGATGCTGTCGGGCATTATCGCGCAATAGGATTCGGTCCGCTGCAGCGGATCGAAAGCGATGACATATCCGGCGAGAGCAAGCGCGGCGACAATAACAGCACTCGCGATCGACATGAACGCCTGTGAGCCGAGCACCCGATTCAGCATCAGCACGCCTTACCGGGGAGCGGCACACACACCGCCGCGGCGGGTTGGGTGGTTTCGCCGGACTGATCCACCACGATCCCGCCCTCAGGAATCACCAGACCCTGCAACTTCCGACTCAGATCATGTGCGGAGGAGATGATCGGCTCCAACTGACCGCCCATCTGTTCCAGCCGCGGCAGCGCATCGGCCAACTGCTGCGCCTTGGGTTTCAGCGTGGCGTCCCATGACGGCGCGAGGGCCGCGACCCGCTGAACCACGCTGTTGAGCAAGGCAATCGATTCGCGCAGCTCGGCGCGCTTATCGAGGAGTACGGTCTCGAGCAGATTGGCATTCTCCATCAACCTGCGCAGATCACTCTTCGCGCCGTCGTACATGGTCACGTATTCATCCGCCACCGCAATGGCATTCGACACCTGGGTGCGCTGGCGGTCGATGGCATCGATATAGCTGCCGACCGTATCCAGCGTGGTACGCAAGGTATCCGGCGCACCCTCGACCGACTTGTCCAGTGCCGCCAGATTGCGCCGCAAAGTATCACCGTCGACCTTGCCGATCGGTGCCGTCGCATCCTGGAACGTTTGAATCAGACTGTAGGGCAGGAGAACTCGATCGGCCGGAATCGGCTTGTCGCCGAGCGGCTCGGTGCCCGCCGGGAACAGCGCGACGTAATGGCCGCCGACCACGGTGAGCATGCGCACCTCCAGCGAGGTCTGGTCACCGACGAAAACATCGGAATCGACGGTGAACCGCATGACGACCTTATCCGGTTTCAGCTCCAGCGATTTCACGGTGCCGACCGAGATGCCCGCCAATCGGATATCGTCGCCGGACTTCACCGACTGCGCCTCGGACAGCTCCGCGGTATAAGTCGTCTTGCCGAACGGAATCACGTAAAGCGCTGCGGCAGCGCCCATTACGATAACAACGAGCACCGCACCGATAATGCCGAGTCGCACTTCTTTGCGCAGCCGGGCCGGTTCGTCGAGGATCGGCGTATTGCCGCCGAACCACATTCTCACCCGTTGCATACGGCCACCTGCTGTCCGCCGATCAGCACCTGCACCGGATTCGGCAGCTCCGCATTCCCTTTGCTGCATTCGGGCTTCCAGCCCGCGATGCTGCGCGGCACGGCATTGTCGATCGAGGCGAGCAGCCCGGGCAGCTTGCCGAAAACGTCGACGGCTTCCTGCGGGTCGGGGAAGAGTTTGCGGATGAGCCCGTCGATATCCGCGCCGCTGCCGGCGGTCAGGCCGACGGTGGCGAGCAGCCGGTCGAGCGGTCCGAGCACCGAAGGCGCGTTCATCGCGAATTCGGCGAGGCCGCCGATATTCGCCTGCAGCGCTTGGAAAATATCGGTCAGCCGGGCCAGTAGCGGAACCAGATAGTGCACCCGGCCACCGACCCGGTCGGCGAGTTCGGACATATTGCGCACCAGCGTCGCGATCACCGTCTGCCGATCGCCGACGTATTTGCTCAGCTTGCCGATGGCATCCATGGCCGGACCCAAACCCGAACCGTCGCCCTCGATCACCGCGAGCATGCTTTCGGTGAACTGGTTGACCGCCTCCGGAGACATGGTGGCCAGCACCGGTTTCAGGCCGTTGAACAGGCTGGTCACATCGAAGGACGGAAGCGTCATCTTGGTATCGACGACCGCGTTCGCGGGCAGCCGGACACCGGGATTCGGCTGCTGCTGCAGGTCGATATACCGCTGGCCGGTGAGGTTTTGGTAGCGAATGGCCAGGGTGCTGTTGTCATATATCGGCGTCGAGGTCTGCACGGTGAGCCGGACCTTGGCCTTGATGCCGTCGATCGATAGGCCCTCGACCTTGCCGACCTGCACGCCGTACATGCGCACGTCATCGCCGACCTTCAGGCCATTGGCATCGGTGAACAGCGCATCGTGCGCCTCGGTATCACCGGCCACCGGCCGCTTGATTGCCGTCAGTACCAGCGAGAGCACCACGATCATCACCGCGGCGAAGACACCGAGCCGCCAGGCCGCCCCACGCACCGTCATCGCACACCCGCCGGACCGAGCAGCGGCACCGCGATACCGGGCACACCCCGCAGATCGACCTCGAGATTCAGCACCGGACCGTCGGATGTATCCGGCATGGCCGCCCGCAGCCGTTCGAGCAGGGCGCACAGCTCGGCCGCGGACTGCTGGGGCCGGGGGACCATCTGCGCCAACACATTCAGTATCGGTGCGAGCATGTCGGCACCCTCGGCGAAGTGGCCGCCCGCGGTGGTCAGCGTGGTCCCGAGCGCGGGCAGGATGCTGCCGGTCAGTGCGGTGACACCGCGGTCGTAGTGTTCGCGATCGGTCTGCAGGATCTTGATATCGCGGATCTGATCGAGGACCTGGATGGTCGCACCCGCGAATTTGCCGCCGCCGTCGAAGGCCGGGCCGAGTCTGCCGACGAGTTCGGAGGTCGGCATGGTCTGGTTGTCGGCAATGGTGCGCGCCACCGTGATCAGCGCCTGCACCAGCGGGGTGAATGCCTGGAAGTCCGCGGAGACCTGGGCGATGACAGTGGCCAGCTGCGGTGTGAATAGGGTCGCGCCGACCTGAGACAGGCTGCGCAGGATGCTGCCCATCGTCGCGTCGTAGACATCCGCCGCGCGTCTGCCGGTCAGATCGATGACCGCATCCGGTCGCAGCGGCGAACCGCCCGGGCCACGGCGCAATTCGAGTTCGCTGATACCGAACAGGTTGGCGGGCGCGTAGTCGACGCGCAGGCTGTCATCGATGCCGAAGAGCCGAGACTGATCCAGCTGCAAGGTGATTCGCTGGGTACCGCGCTCATCCGGCGCTATCCGCGCCACCGTGCCGACCAGCACACCGTCGAGACGCACCTGCGTGCCCGCGCTGACACCGTCACCGATTTCCTGGGTGTGCAAGGCGATCCGCAAGCCCTCGTCGGCGCGCAGGTTCCGATAGAGCGTAGTCGTAAGGGCGACAACGGCTATCAGCGCGATGATCGCTGATCCGACCGTCCGCGAACGCTTGTTATCCGCGGCGACACCGGGCATTCCATACTTCGGCATCCGCTACCCCGTAAAACTGATCGCCGCGTTGAAGCCCCACAGCACAATGCTGAGCACCATGTCGATCGCGATAATGGCCACGAAACTCGTGCGTACCGCGCGACCCGACGCGATACCGACGCCCTCGGGCCCGCCCGTGGCGAAGAATCCGTAATAGCTGTGCACCAGGATCACCACCGTCCCGAAGATGGCGACCTTGATCACCGCGGCGATCACATCGAAGCCGGCGACGAACTGGAAGAAGTAGTGGTCGTAGACGCCCGCGGATTGGCCGTGTACCAGCGTGATGATGCCGCGGCAAGCCGCATAGCTGAGGATCAGCGCGATCAGGAAGGTCGGCACGATGGCCAATGCACCCGCGAGCACCCGTGTGGTGACCACGAACGGCACCGAGCGCAGACCGAGCGCCTCGATGGCGTCGATCTCCTCGGAGATGCGCATCGAACCGATCTCCGCGGTGATCCGGCAACCCGCCTGCGCGGCGAAACCGACCGCGGCCGCGATCGGCGCCAACTCACGAGTGGTGGCGTAGGCCGAGACGATGCCGGTGACCGGCCCCATCCCGAGCATGCTCAGCGTCGCGAACGATTCGACCGCGACGGAGGCGCCCATCACCAGACCGAGCACGATCATCATCGGCACCGTGCCGCCGCCCACTACGACCGAGCCGCGGCCCCAGGTCATATCGGTGATGGCACGCATGGTCTCACCGCGATACCGCCTGAGCGTCAACGGAATCGCCGCGAGCACCTGCCAGACGAATACGGCGACGAAGCCGAAACCGTCGACCGCGCCGAGCACCCGACTGCCGCGACGGAAGTACCGCGTGACCCAGCCGAATCCCTTGGGTGCGTAGGACGAAATCGCCATCACGCCAACCTCGTCGGCAGGAACATGGCGGTGACCTGCGTGAGCACCAGATTCACCACGGTGATCGAGACGACCGAGAGCACCACGGCGGCGTTCACCGCATCGGCGACACCGCGCGGTCCGCCCTTGGCCTCGAGCCCGCGCTGGCACGCGATGATCACCACGAGAAAGCCGAATATCAGCGCCTTCACCAGCGAGACCCACACATCCGCGGTGGTGGTGAACGAGCCGAAGGTGGCCCAGTAGCTGCCCGGCGTGACGCCTTGGCCGCCGATGGCGACCGCATACCCGGCCATGATGCCGACGAAGATGATCAGGATATTCAGCAGCGGCGCGACCACCAGCATCGCCGCCATCCGCGGGATCACCAGGCGGTGTATGGGACTGATGCCCATGGTGTTCAGCGCGTCGATCTCTTCGCGAATGGTGCGTGCGCCCAGATCCGCCGCAAAGGCCGCCGCGCCGGCGCCACCGAGCAGGAAGCCGGTCGCCATCGGTGCGCCCTGCTTGATGACGCCGAGTCCACCGGTCGCGCCGAGCAGTGAGTCGGCGCCGAGGGTGTGAATGAGATTGCCGACCTGGATGGAGACGATCACACCGAACGGGATCGCCATCAAGATCGCGGGGATGGTCGTGACAGTAATCAACCGCCAAGCCTGGAGTACCGCCTCGCGCCATTGGAACTGGCTGCGAGCGATATCGCCGACCGCGCCGAAGACCGACTCCTGCGCGACGCCGACCGCCCGACCGAAGGTGCGCAGCGACGAGACGATCGTATCCGAAAAGTTCTTCCGGACAACCGAACTCGCGGATTCGCGGATATGCAGGTCCGGCGTCATAGTCCATATCCCGGTGTCGCGCCTGCGGCACGGGCTGTGTCGAATTTCATGCCGCACTCTCCGGATTCGGCGTCGATGCCAACATCCAGCAAGCTAATCGTTACGGCGAGTCACAACAAAATCGGCTAGCTGTGATGCTCGCCACTTAATCGCCGTTCGCCCCGCTCAGCGCGGTGATTCATGGATCCGGTCACACCGGCTACGGACTAGCGGCGAGGAACACAAAAGCCGAGAACAGAGCCACATGTACACCGCCCTGCAGCAGCGTCGCGCGACCCGGCACCACCGTCAGCACGCCGACGACGACCGTCAAAGCGAGCAGCACCATCTGCGTCGCGCCGAGCCCAAGGACCAGCGGACCGTCTAGCCAGATGGTTGCTACGGCGATCGCCGGAATAGTCAGGCCGATGCTCGCCATGGCCGAGCCGAGCGCGAGATTGAGGCTGATCTGCACCTGATCGCGGCGAGCGGCACGCACAGCCGCGAGAGTTTCCGGCAGTAGGACGAGCAGTGCGATGACCACGCCGACCGCGGACTGCGGCAGGCCCGCCGACGCGACGGCCGATTCGATCGACGGCGATACCACCTTGGCCAGACCGACGACCGCGACCAAGGCGACCATCAACATGGCCAGGCTGAGCAGCGTCGCGCGCACCGTGGGCCGCTCGCCACGCTCATGGGCGCGATCGGACTCCTCGACGGGCAGAAAGTCATCGCGATGCCGCACCGTCTGCACCATTACGAACAGGGCGTACAGCAGCAGCGAGGCCGCCGCGGCGAAGGCCAACTGCGCTGGGGAAAATTCCGGCCCAGGCTTACTGGTGGTGAAGGTCGGCAGGACCAGACTGAGGGTGGACAGGGTCGCAACCGTGCCGAGCGCCGCGCCGGTGCCCTCGGCATTGAATACCGCAACCCGCCTGCGCACCGCACCGACCAGCAGTGCCAGACCGAAAATGCCGTTGCAGGTGATCATGACCGCCGCGAAAACGGTGTCGCGGGCCAGTGCCGCGGACTTCTCCCCACTGGTCACCATCATCGTGACGATGAGCCCGACCTCGATGACCGTCACCGCAACCGCGAGTACCAGGGACCCGAACGGCTCACCGACCCGATGCGCGATGACCTCGGCATGCTGCACCGCCGCCAGCACCGCACCGACCAGCGCGGCGACCACCACGACCACGCCGATTCCAGGTAGCGATCGTCCCCAGGTGGCGGCCAGGGTGATCGCGGCTAGGAGCGGGATGAATACGGTCCAGCGGGAAGTCAGCGCACGGAGCATAACTTCCATCGTGTCAGCAAAATATTCGCACTCGATCGCGTGTGATCGGGCGCATGCGGTGCGTCAGTCGAGATCGATTCGGACGGTCAGCAAGTCGGTGCCGAGCAACCGAACACCCGCACTGTTGGCCTTGGGCAAGGATTGCAACCGAGCGCGCGGATCATCATCCGGCAGTAGATGTGCGGTACCGGTGCGCCAATGCCCACGCAGCCGCAACCGAACCCGATTGTCGGCCTTGATATTTCGAATGTACTGCGACTTGTCACCGAATTCGGAGACGAGCCAGAACTCCTTGCCGACCAGTCGACCCCCGATCGGCGTAATCCGCGGCTGCCCACTCATGCGCCCGACGGTCTCCAGCAACTGCTGGGTCGGCAATCTGCGCAGAATCGGATTCCCCACCCGCCGCTGCAAGGCCGTCACGACTCGGTGCTGAACATCACGCAAGTTCGCCATGTCCCGACGCTAGCACCGGCCGATCGCATTTGGCGTCGTGTCGGGTCACGACGGCGTGGGGTGGACAGTTGGACGAATTCTCATGAATGCCGCAGATTTCATGTGAGGAGCACGCATCGCGGTGGCGACTTCTACAACGACGGCAAGAACATCTCCTGATGAGTGGCCCGGTCTCGATCAGACGATCGAGACCGGGTCGACGCCATTGTCGAACGGCAGGAAGCCGTCGATGATCGCACTGACCCACATACTGTTCACGAAGACCTCGCCGCCGTGGTTGTCCATGAACGCGATATCGGAAGCGTCTCTGCCCGTGGCGATTCGGACCAGCGAGGATCGCGGAGCGAGGCCGGTGGCGTCGAATGCGCGCCACACCCCGTCGATATAGGCCTCGGCGATCGCGTGGAAGTCCATCGGATACAGACCGGGCGCGTATACGGCGGCCAGTCGCGCAGGCACCTTGACCGCGCGCAGCAGTGCCACCACGAGGTGGCTGAAATCGCGGCACACACCCGCCCCGGATAGCAATGTCTCCACCGCGCCGTCGATCGGGTCGCTGCTGCCCGCGACGTAGCGCAGGCGGCGGCGCACCCACGCGGTCACCTCGGCGGCGAGTTCCGCGGGTGCGGCATCGCCGTCGAATTCGGTTGCGGCGAAGCCGAACATCTTGTCGCTCTCGGCGAAACGGCTCGGGCGCAGGTAGACCGCGATGTCGTAGTCGGATGCCGGTTCGAGGGTCGCCGTGCCCACAACGGTCGCGGTGTAGTGCACCCGCAGATTGCCGGTGCCGGTGGCGAATTTGTGGATGCGGGTGCCGTGCGGCCCGGGAATCTCCTGCGGCCGGATCGTGCGGCCGTCCTGTTCGAATACCAGCGACTCATCGATCTCGAGCCCGGGCAGCCTGGCGACGGCGAGTTGGAATTCGAGGGTGGTCGGCGCGGCGATACCGATATCGAGATGGGCCGAGACATCGCGCTTCACCTCACAATCCTGCCAGCCGAACACCCACGTATTCCGGACATTACGACGATCGACTCGAGATTCGTGTATTGGATAGCGCGGCGATAAGCGACAATGTGCGGAGTGCGGACCCAGTTCACTCGCGAGCTCATCGCGTTGACCAATGATTTGACGCTCATGTGTCGGCTCGCCCACGATGCCGCCGAGCGTGCCACTGCCGCGCTCGGCGACGCCGATCTCGCCGCCACCTATGAGGCCTTCGCGATCGACGAGCAGCTACAGAAGATGTACTCCGCTTGCGAGGCCAGGACCGTGGTGCTGCTCGCATTGCAAGCTCCGGTCGCGCGCGACCTGCGGCATGTGGTCACCGCCATCCAGATCGCCGGTGAACTGTCCCGGATCGGCTCGCTGATCAGCCGCGTCGCCGATCAGGTCTACAAGTACCATCCGGAACCCGTTGCACCCCAACCCCTTATGGATATCCTCACCGCCATGGGTCGGCTGGCCGCGCACCACACCGCCCTCGCGGGCGAATCGGTTGCCACCGGCCGCCAACCTGTCACCCCCGAATCCGGGACCCCCGCAATGGATCAACTCCAGCGACAACTCCACTCGGCCCTGATCGAGCGAACCGCCACCGAGACCGCCATCGATATCGCGCTGGTGGGCAATAGCCTCGAACGCTGTATCGACCACACCACCCGCATCGATCGCCTGATCCGCTTCCTGGACACCGGAATTCCGCCGACGGCCCAGATCTCCGACGCCGGCTAGGAAGTGCGGCGGGCGATGGTGTAGAGGTCGCGGGCGGGGCCGGTGAGGCGATGGCCCGCCGGCCAGACCGCGCGCAGCGTTCGGGTCAGATCCAGGCCGGTGACGGTCGGGGAAACGAGAGTGCCCGCGGCGATTTCGGCGGCTACGGCCAGGGAGCTGAGGACGGCGGGACCGACGCCGGAGGCGACCGCGGTTTTGATCGCGGTGGTGGAGGACAGTTCCAGCGCGACCGTGGGTTCCCAACCCGGAGTGGCCCGCGCGACAGCATTTTCGAACCAGGTCCTGGTACCCGATCCGGGTTCGCGTTGGATCAGCGCGGTTCGAGCGAGTTCGGCCAGGTCGACCGAGCCCTGCCTGGCCCAGCGGTGCTGCGGGGCGACCACGACGACCAGCTGATCGCGGGCCACGATATGACTCTCCAGCCCACGGAAATTACGTGGGCTCTCGATGAAGCCGATGGCATCCTTGCCGTCGAGCACCGCCTGCGCGACATCTACGGAATTGCCGGACTGTAGCGCGATCGCGGTATCGGGTGCGGTGGTGCGCAGGGACATGAGCCAGCCCGGGAACAGGTATTCGGCAATGGTTTGACTTGCCGCCACCCGCAGGTGCGAATCACGCTCGGCGCGCAAGGTGTCGATGCCCACATCCAATTGCTCCGCTGCATCGACGACCCCACGCGCCCATTCGGCGATCAATGCCCCGGCAGTCGTGGGCCGGGAACCGAGGGTGGTGCGCTCCAGCACCGGCATGCCGACCAACTTCTCCAGATAGCTGATGCGGGAGGACGCCGAGGGCTGGCTGATGCCGTGCGCCTGCGCAGCGCGTCCGAGACTGCCGAGTTCGATGACCGAAAGCAGCAGGTCGAGCGCGGCCAGATCGGGGACACGCGGCGACAGAGGCATAGAACGAGTCTATGCATCCATAGGAAGGCGGTGGCTACTCGACACCGCCGGAGCCGACGAACCTGGACTTATGACCGCCACAGCAACCTTCCGCCCCGCACCCCCGTGGCATCTGCTCGGCGAGCTCGAACACGAGGCGACCCAACGCGTCGCTTCCCGCTCGCTGCGGTACCTCGGACCCAACTGGTTCGCCGCCGTAATGGGTACCGGCATTGTCGCCAATGCCGCCGCCACGCTGCCGCTGCAGTTTCCTGGTCTGCGCGGCGCGGCGACGGTCGTCTGGGCGCTGGCCGCACTGCTGCTGGTGACTTTGAGTGCCGCCTGGGTCGTGCACTGGGTGCGTTATCCGGAGCAGGCCCGCAGCCACAAGGATCACCCGGTCATGGCGCATTTCTACGGCGCACCGCCGATGGCACTGGTGACCGTCGGCGGGGGCACCCTGCTGCTCGGCCGCGAGGTGATCGGTCTCGATGCCGCACTCACCATCGATTGGGTGTTGTGGTCACTCGGCACCGCGCTCGGCTTGCTTACCGCCGTCGCCATTCCCTACCGGATGTTCACCTACCACCACATCGAGCCCGATGCCGCCTTCGGTGGCTGGCTGATGCCCGTGGTGCCGCCGATGGTGTCGGCCGCATTGGGCGCACTGCTGGTCCCATATCTGCCCGAAGGCCAATTGCGGCTCACCATGATCCTGCTGTGCCTGGCCATGTTCGGCCTGAGCCTGATCGCCGCGCTGGTCATCACCACGATGATCTGGTCACGCCTGGTACACCGCGGCATCCCGCAGTCGGGCATGGTGCCCACCCTCTGGCTCGTGCTCGGCCCGCTCGGCCAATCCGTCACGGCCGCGGGCCTGCTCGCCAATGCCGGTCCCTCGGCACTGCCCGACCTCTATGCCAAGGGGCTGACCGTCTTCTCGGTCATCTTCGGCGTCTGCACCTGGGGATTCGCGATGCTGTGGGTGGCGCTGGCCACCACCGTCACCGTAAAGACCGCTCGCGCAGGCGAATTGCGGTTCAACCTGACCTGGTGGGGCTTCACCTTCCCGCTGGGCACCTGTATTACCGGCAGCACCGTGCTCTGCGCCCACACCGGCGCGGATCTCTTCGCCGTCGCCGCGGTCGCGCTGTATGTCGGACTGGTCAGCGCCTGGGCCGTCGTCGCAGCCAAGACCGTTCGCGGTGTACTTACCGGGCCGCTGCTCCGACCGGCCTGATCGGTCAGGCCTTGAAGTACACCAGCTGATGGCTCGTCGCGAGCAACCCACCGTCGTGCGCCCAGAGTTCGGCCGACTGATCGAAGAACCCCTTGCCGAAATGCTGGGAGCGCGCGGTGGCCAGCAGCGGGCGATCGGCTTGGGCGGCGAGGCGGTCGGTATCGGCGTGGAAATACACGGTCAGCGTGACGGTTCCGGCGGGGACGACGCGGCCGAGTCGCAGCATCACCCGCGGGAAGAACACATCGCTCAGCGCGGTGAGCGCCGGATAGTCCAGCGGGCGCGCGGGCCGGTCGCGGACCCAGAGCGTCGTGGTGGAAGTCGGTTGTGCCGCAGCGCCGTCGAGTTGGGTGATACCGCCCTCGATGAAGCGCATCTCGTAATTGTCCACCCAGGCAATGAATTCGGGCAGTGCATCCGGCTCGACGGTGTCCGGCGGCGGGGCGGCGGGCGCGGTGGCTTCGGTAGCGGTCCAGGTCTCGCGGCGGGTGCCGAAAACCGCGGTGGCCGTGGTGGTCACGATGCCGTCCTGGCTCATCGACAGCGTCCAGTGCTGGGTGTTGCGATTGGTCCGCACCGGTTGCGCCGCAATGGTGAAGGGCCCCTCGGCGATCGGGCCCGCGAAGTTGACGGTGAGCGAGATCGGGTCACCGAGACATTGCGGATGTTGTTGTACCGCACGCAATATGGTTGCCGCGGTGATGCCGCCGAACGGGCCGACCATATTGCCGTACTCGGGAGTCGTCCGACCGCTGAAGTTTCCGGCACCGTCGAATGTCAGCGCGACCGCGCTGTCGAAGGCATGCCGTGCGGCAATGGTCGAAGTCATCTGTTCTCCTCGAGTAGGTAGGCGCGCCGGTCAATCGCGGGGGCGCAGACCATAGATCAGCTGGGTAATCGTTTCGGCCAGTGCCGCGTCCACGTGCTCAGCCTCGATGAACCCGGACCCGGCAAACGTCGCCAATCCCTGCAGTGCCGCGATAGCGGCAATCCCGACCCGCATCGGATCGCCGGCAACGACTTCGCCACGCGCCTGCCCCTCGGCGATCAAGGCGAGGGGCACGGTGAACGCGCGCCCGACCGCCGCCGCCATCTCCGCGCCCGAGGTCGGACTGTGCTTGCGCGCGAACATCAGCGCGAGCAACGCCGGATTGTCGATCGCGAAATTCAGATAGGCACGCGCGACGGCATGCAGCCGTTCGGAAAGGGATCCGGTCGGGTCGACCTGGCTGTAGACCGCGGCGAGCCGATCGAAACCGACAAGCGCGAGCGCGTCGAGCAGCGCCTGCTTATCCCGGAAATGCCTGCTCGGCGCGGCATGACTGACCCCGAGGTCGCGGGCGAGCTGACGCAATGAAAGCCCGTCCACACCGGCCTCGCGCAGCGTGGTCTCAGCGCGCTGGAGCAGCTCGGCGCGCAGGTCACCGTGGTGATAGGAGCGGGAGCGGACAAAGGTCATGGTTGCTGCAGAATATCCGATACCCATTGTTGGCATTGACTACTTTGTTGTCACTGCCTACATTTGCGCTATGACGAACCACAAGTGGACATCCGCAGATCTGCCCCGATTCGACGGCCGCACCGTCGTCGTCACCGGCGCCAACAGCGGGATCGGCCTGGTGACGGCCCGTGAACTGGCCCGCGTCGGCGCCCGCGTTGTGCTCGCGGTGCGCGATATCGCGCGCGGCGAACAGGCGGCGCAGAGCATGTCGGGCCGCACCGAGGTGCGCGAACTCGACCTCGCCGACCTGGCCTCGATTCGCCGCTTCGCCGCGGACTGGTCCGGCGATATCGATGTGCTGGTGAACAATGCGGGCATCATGATGGTCCCCGCCGGACGCACGAAGGACGGTTTCGAACGCCAATTCGGCACCAATCACCTCGGCCATTTCGCGCTGACCAATCTCCTCCTGCCCCATATCACCGACCGCGTGGTGACCGTCTCCTCGCAGGCCCACCGCCGCGGCAGCATCGACCTCGACGACCTCAACTGGGAAGCCCGGACCTACAACTCCATGGCCGCCTACGGGCAGTCCAAACTCGCCAATCTGCTGTTCACCCTCGAACTACAGCGGCGTTTCACCGAATCCGGATCCCGACTCGCGTTGAGCGCCCATCCCGGTTGGGCCGCAACGAATCTGCAGGGCCATTCCGGCAACCGGATCCTGCACGAGGCCATGCGGGTGGGCAACAAGCTGCTCGCCCAGGATGCGAGTTTCGGCGCGCTGCCCACCCTGTTCGCCGCCAGCCAGGAGCTGCCGCCGGGAAGCTACGTCGGCCCGGACGGCTGGGGCGAAATGCGCGGTCACCCCAAGGTCGTCGGCCGCAGCACAGACGCCGCGAATGCCGACCTCGCCGCGGCATTGTGGACCAAATCCGAAGAACTGACCGATGTGCGATTTCCGGCCACCGCGTAATCGTTCAGTCGAGCATCGGGAATCTGCCCGAAGTCAGTAGTCCGGCGATCGCATCCATTTTCGCCTGCGGCGCAGCGTAATCGGGATGCAGCCGGATTACCGCCGCGGCGTCGTGCAATCGGATCATCTGCTGTTCGGCCTCAGTGACGCTGCGGCCGCCCGTACTCACCGCATGTCGAGCGAATACCGGTCGCTTCGGATCGACGCGCCCCAGCGCCACTGCCTTGTCCACCCGACGGGAGCAGCGACAGAACGCCTCGGGCTCGGCCACTCCGCAGGTCGCATTCAAAAATGTGCCGATGCGTTTCTTGGCTCGTTCCAACCGCTTTCGGAAGGCGGGGGCGGTGATACCCAGAATCCAGGCGGCTTCGGCGGACCCGAGTTCGAAAACGTCACCGAGTACGAACGCGACTCGCTCGTCGCGGGCCAGGCACTGCAACATGGCCTGAGTGCAGTTCAACCGCACCTCATGGGAGAGCAGCTCGGCCTCGGGTCCGCGATAGTCCTCGGCGGCGAGCCCGTCCGCCAATCCGTCGCGGTAAGTGTCGAGGCTGAGCTGTGCCGCCTCCTGCGGTGTCTGGCGCTTCAGGTTCAGCAGATAATTGACGCCGATCCGATAGGCCCAGGTCAGCAGCTTGGCCTCACCCCGCCACGTCGCGAGATTGCCGACCACTCGCAGCAGGATTTCCTGTGTCGCGTCCTCGGCCTCGGCGGGCCGCCACACCATGCGCAGCGCCAGCCGGTACAGCGGATCCTGTAGCCGCCGCACCACATCCGAGATGGCGGCTCCGTCACCGGCAATCGCCCGATCGACCAATTCCCGCTCCCGAGCGATGCCCTCCGTTGTCTCGACGGATTCAGCCGTGGGCGCGTCGGGGTGCGATAGCTCGGGTTCCACCGCACAATCCTTCGGCGGTATCCGGCGTTACGCAAGTCCTATGCGCGCCGCGCGAGTAACTCTCACCCGCGCGGCGCACCCGGCTCATGCACTCGCGGTCGCCGCCGTCAGCGAGTGCGCACGCAACCACGTCGCGACCGCGGTCCCGATGGCATCGGGCTGATCCTCCGGAGCGTGATGTCCTGCCTCGCCGACGGAGACGACCTCAGCGCTGGCGAACGTCTCGGCAGCCCAGGCGATCACCTCCGGCGAACCGAGGCCGACGCCATTGTCGAGCGCCATGATGAGCTTGGGCACCTGCGGCGAGTCCGCCGCCCACCGGTCGTAGTTCTCCACCAGCGCGACCACATCGGCGGGCTCGCCTGCCAGCGGAAATTCACGCGACCAGGCCAACATCGGCTTGCGTGATTCCGGCGTCGGGAAGGGTGCGCGATACGCATCGTGATCTTCCGGCTTCAGATCGACAATGCCCTTCGGCAGGTTGAACTCGATGAACATATTCTCCGCCAGCACCATTCGCTCCCCTTCGGCCGTCCGGAATTTCCGGAACAGTTCGGCGCCGAGCGGCGGGAGTTCCTCCCAGCGCATCGGCCGCAGGAACGTCTCGATCACTGCGACGCCGCGGATGCGCTCGGGATGCCGTGTCGCCCAGTGCATACCGAGTGCGCCACCCCAGTCGTGGCCGACGATGACGACCTGGTCGAGGCCGAGTGCGTCGAACCAGGCATCCAGATAGCGGGCGTGATCGGCGAGGCGGTAAGCACTGTCCGGCTTCCCGGACGCACCCATCCCGATCAGATCCGGTGCGAGCACCCGGGTTTGATCGGCCACGTGCGGGATCACATTGCGCCACAGGTGCGATGAGGTCGGGTTGCCGTGCAGGAACACCACCGGTACCGAACCGGTACCGAGGTCGGTGTAGTTGATGAATGAGTCGAGAACGTCGACGGTAGCCATGATGTGGGTCCTTCCTGGATCCGGCTTTATGCCTGCACCCGGTTTGGACACACGTTCCGGCCCCGCTGTGACCGCCACTGAATGTGACGCTCGTCACCTACTCGAATCCCGCGCGCACAGCCGATCTCGCCGCAACCGCAGGTAAACCCGACTTCCGTATGTGAGCAGTACATGTTTCACCCGCCCGACGCGCCATTCAGGAGATTCTCAGACTTAAGTAAAGCGATTGCAAAGGAATATGGAATGATCTACTGTCTCTCTACGTAAGAACAATGAAGTTCACACAGACCGTCACGAGGAGTTATCCGCAGTACGACACGGCACGACGAGACTTCCCTCATCAGCCTCGTGGCGCCGCGAGAACGGATCATCCGGCCTGGACAACCGGCCCGTTCGTTCGGCCGCGCACGAGCTCATTCGTGACACGACCACCCCTGGAACGGCGCCGGCACGCCGAGTCAGGGGTGGTTCTGCGTCTACCGTCGAGTCCCCTTGCCACACCGTGCGTTCTTCGACTAGCTGTGCCGAACCTCATACGCGACAATCACATACGGGACGATCGGCCGCAGGTAGCTTGACGCCCGACAAATTCATCGGTGCGAGGCTAGGAAGTTCGATTTTTGTGAAGTGGTTGTCGTCCCGCACCGCGCGTCGCGTACTCGCTGTTTGTGCACCCATCGTCTTGGCTGTCGTTGTCGCCGTTGGCTGTTCCTCTATCGACGAGTCGACCAGTAAGGCCGGCAACGGATCCGGACCGGCGAATGCCGCGACGGTATCCGGCAAAGACATCAACGGCCTGCTCGGTCAGCTCGTCGATGCGCCCGAAGAGTCGATGGAAGGCTACAGCCGGGAGAAGTTCCCGCACTGGGATACCAATAAGCCCGAGCACGGCTTCGGCCCCGATCTCGCGCAGTACAGCAAATGCACCAGCCGTGACGTGATGATGCTCCGCGACGCGACGGGCTCGGTCAAACTCGACCCGAAGACCTGTGAACTCACGATCGGTCGCGGCGGTGGCTGGCAAGACCAGTACGGGGTCCTGGATTCGAAGACCGGGAAACTCAAGCCGTACAAGTTCATTACCGACCCGGCCGGTGTCGATGCCGAACACATCGTGCCGTTGGCCGAGGCATGGCGTTCGGGTGCGAACAAGCGCGATGAAGATACCCGCCGCCGGATCGCCAACGACGCCGTCAATCTGATCGCCTCCGATCCTTCGGCCAACAGGTCCAAGGGTGACCAGGACGTCGCGAACTATTTGCCGCCGGGAAAATTCCGGTGTGGCTATCTCGAGCATTACGTCAAGATCAAAGTAAAATATGCGCTGAACGTTGATCCCGCCGAACACACCGCACTGCGCAACGCAGTCGCCGACTGCGTCAGTCGAGGAGAGTTCAAATAAGCGACATCATTGAGATTTCCGCCAAGGCGGCCGTCATGACCGAAGAGGAAGGGACGGTCTCCGGCGAGCTCGATGTGACCGTCGATGCGACGGGTAGAGGTCTGGTCCGATATCGCAAAACCGAGACCTGGTACACCATCGGCAATCTCGAGGCGGAACCGCCGCGGACCTGGGCCACCGTCGCCGAGCTGGCGGCCGCCATCGAAGCCACCACCGGAACCCGCGATGCGGCCGGCAATACCGTGCCGTTCGAGGCCTGATCCGGGCTACGGCATGGTGATGACGACCTTCCCGAACGGATTGTCCTCGCGGAAGTAGCGGTAGGCCTCCACCGCTTGGTCGAGCGGAAATGTCCGATCGATGACCGGACGCATGCGGTGTGCGGTGATGGTGCGGTTCATCGCCTCGAAATCGTCCCGGCTGCCGACCGCGATCCGGCGGATCGCGAGATACGGTCCGACGAACGGATTCTCGAATGCTTCTCCCTTCGGCAGTTGCGATGCGCCGATCATGGTGATCATCGCGTTGTAACCGGCGGAGCGCACCGATTTCGACAGGGTGGGCAGTCCGACGGCCTCCACCACATGTTCGACGCCGTGGCCGTCGGTGAGTTCGAGCACCTTCTCGTCCCAGTCGGGCGTCGCGTTGCGGTCGATGGTCTCGTCGGCGCCGAGCTTGTGCAGCCGCTCGGCCTTATCCAGGCCGGAGGTGATCGAAATGACCCGTGCGCCGAGCATTTTCGCGTGCTGCACGGCGAACAGCGCGACGGTACCGCTACCGACGGTCAATACCGTCTGGCCCGCAGACACCGGTACCGGTGTGGTCAGCGCGGCCCATGCGACGACGCCCGCGCAGGTCAGCGTGGCCGCCTCGATATCGGTGAGATGTTCGGGCACATGCACCACCGAATCCTCTTCGATCACCGCGTAGGTGGCGAGCATCCCGTTGTAGTTGGCGCCGTACTGTTCGGCGACATGCGCCAGCCGCTGCGGGCCATTGATGAACCGCACGAAGTACGACGCGGTCACGCGGTCGCCGAGCGTGGCGCGAGTCACGTTGTCGCCCAAGGCGATGACCTCACCGACACCGTCGGACAGCGGAATGATGCCCGGTGTGGCGGGCAGCGGGTAGATGCCGTCCATCAGCATGAGATCGCGCCGGTTCAGCGAGGCCGCACGCACCCTGATGACCACCTGATTCGGTCCCGGCTGCGGCAACTCCTGGTCTCGGACGGTCAAACCCGCGAGGCCATGTAGTGGATCAAGTTGGTAGGCAATGGCTTTCATGATCTGCTTCCTGTGGTAGGCACGAACAGCGCCTCGAAGGGCGCTTCTCCGATACCGGTGGTGATGTGGCCGCGGCCGTCGGTGTCCTCGACATGGACTAAGTCGCCGGGCCCGAATCTGCGCTGAGCACCGTCGGTCGTCGTCACTTCGATTACGCCGCGCAGCATCACGACCCACTGCTGCGCCGGAGCGGGATGTGGTTCGCTGTCGAATTGCGCACTGCGCAAGTAGGTTACGGTTGCCGCCGCCGACATTCCGGCGACGGCCATCGCGGGTACGCCTGCGGCGAGGGTTCGACCGGTCAGTGCGAGTTCGGCATCGACGAATCGGGAGCCGCCGTCCTCGGTGCGCACTATCCGGCTGAACCGCAAGGTCGCTCCGTCGGTCACCGCACGCCTTCGATGAATTGGTGGTCGAAGGTGATGCGGCCCTCGGGGTCGAGGCCGATCACCTCGTAACCGCCGCCCGCGACGGAGCCGTCGGTGCGCGAAATCATCGACCAGGGCAGGCCGATCAGACCGGCGGGCAGCCGGGTCGCGGCGCCTACCTCGAAGGTGTACTCGCCGGGTGCCACGAACATCTCGTAAGCGCGGGACACCCGGGCTTCCATTGCGTCGTGGCCGCGCACTTCCAGAGCGGGGACGGCGAAGTTCAGGTTCGCCGCCGCCTCGCGGATCTCCACCGGTGGGTCGACCAGCGTTTGAGAACCGGCGGGTGCCCAGATCTCCTCGATCATCTTGCGGCGGATCGCCGGATCGGATTCGTTCCATTGGGCCATGTAGCGCTCCGCGAAGCGGATCAGGTCGTTGTCATTCAATTGCTTGCTCATGGCACCGAGTTTTGCGAGAGCGGCGCCGCGGCGCGATTCCCTCCAGGGAATGAAGCCGATGCGGGTGCGGTGATTCCCTTCAGGGAATGGCGCGGACACCGCGGGTCGGATATCACTGGATTCATGACGACAGTGGTGGAGCCGAATCCGTTCGCTCAGCAGTTGCGGCACTGGCGCACGCAGCGACATGTGAGCCAGCTCGATCTGGCGATTCGCGCAGACACCAGCCAGCGCTATCTGAGCTTCCTGGAGCAGGGGCGCTCACGTCCGGGACGCACCATGGTGGTGCGGCTGGCCGAATCGCTGGAGTTGTCGCTGCGCGAGCGCAATGCACTGCTGCTCGCCGCGGGGTATGCCCCGATCTTTCCCGAATCCGATTTGGACACACCGGAATTGGGTCCAGTGCGAGTCGCCTTGGAACGCATTCTCGAAGGCCACCTGCCCTATCCCGCGGTCGTCACCCGCCCATACGGCCGACTGGTCGCCGCCAATGCCGCCTTCGATATCCTCACCGAGGATTCCGCGGCGGAACTGATCACCCCGCCGATCAATGTCCTCCGCCTCGCCCTGCACCCCGACGGCCTGGCACAACGCGTGCTGAATCTGCCCGAATGGGGCCGCCACGTCACCGAAAGCCTGCGCGGCAAGGCCCTGCGCAGCCCCGATCCCCACCTCGACGACTTCATCGCCGAACTCGAAAGCTACCTCCCCGCCGCCACCCCCGGCCCCGACCACCTCGGCTTCGCCGTCCCCCTACGCCTGACCAGCCCCGACGGCGAACTCCGCCTCATCACCACCATCACCAGCTTCGCCACCGCCGTAGACATAACCCTCTCCGAACTCCACCTGGAAGCCTTCCTCCCCGCGGACGACCGAACCGCCGAATTCCTCCGCCGCCGCTCCGAACAGCGCCGAGCACAAGCCAACTAGCGTCTTGTCGCGCCGATGTGAACTCAGCGCCGGAGGCGACGACGCAGCAGCCGTCCTCATCCGGGCAACCGGCGCCCGCGTCAGCACCCGGCCGCTCAGAACCGCGCCGGGGCCGATGCGCCGACAGATCGCGAAGTTTTGGCAACGGCGCGAATCCGACGTGCCCATCTCAACGCGGCTGCACAGCAGCAAGGACCTCCGGTCCACGGGCAGACAACCGCTCTTCGGCGAGACGTGCACCGACCACTGCTCCGATGATCCCGATCGCGATCCCGACCGGCAGGGCAAGCCACAGTACGGCGGTCAGGTCGAGAGCTAGGCCGATGATCAGCACGATCAGGACCGGGATCACCGCGACCAGTTGGCCAAGGCTGGTGGCGACTTGCACCAAAGCCTTTGCGCAGCCTGGATTTCCGGAGGACGCGAAGGGATTTCCGGTACGCGGCGGTAGCGGGTAGGGCGCGGTTACCGACAGGAAAACGGCCGAACCCGCGCCGACGCCGAGCACAGCGAACAGCAGCGACAGCGTCCACGGGTACATCGACCAGCGGCCGAGCGCACCCGGCAAAACCACGGCCAGCAGCACGGACGGCAGGCCGATCACCAACAGCAGGGCCAGCAGTCGCCCCCGCACATCGGCGCGCACCGCGCCGGGCGTCACCAATGTCTGCCAAAGCGCGGTTCCGTCGTAGCCGTAGAGATTGTTGGCCGCCAAGCCCGCGAACCACGCGGCACTCACACCCGCGAACACCGCACCGCCCGAGCCGTTGCCCTGTATTGCCGGAAAGACCGGCAGCAGAGCCCCCACCAGCAGCACGGGCAATAGCGCCGCCCGGCGTCGACTGTCGCGAGACCACGTCCGCAACTCCTTGACCACCACCGCACCCACCGGCCCGGACGTCCGCACCCGACTCAGCAGCATCCCACGCCCGCCCGTGCCGGATATCGAATCCAGCGGCGCGGTCAACCGTCGCCGCAACAGCACCGACCATGCCTGCCACAGCACCGCCGTCAAGGCCAGCAATCCGCCCAACGCGCCAAGCGCCACCAGCCAATCACCGCGCGCAGCTGCCCCCACCGCAACAGGTGCCCACCCGGATGGCAAGGTGCGCAACACATTCGCCAACCACGGTGCCGATTCACGCACCGAATCCACATGATTCAGCAAGAAACTCATCGGGTAATAGGCCAACCCGGCAAGACCGGCGAGCAGCACCCCGAGATCGCGCCCCCTCCGCGAACGCATCGCGGCACCGATCCACGCCAGCACCACCCGCGAGAGCACCACCACGAATATCAACTGCAGCACCACACCGACCAGCGCCACTGCGGCCGCACCCCAACTCAGTTGCGCTGCAAGCACAATCAGTCCGGAGAAGGCGAGCAGATTGATCACCGGCGCGGGCCCGACGAAGGCCGCCGCCAATAACCCGATGGCCAACTGCCGATGACTCAGCGGCAACAGCCGCAGATGTTCGGGCTGCACGGTCTCATCGCTGCTGCCCATCAATACCGGACCGCACAGCCAGCCGAGCGTCCATATCCCGAACCACGCGGCGGCCACCGTGATGCCACCGGCCACATCACCGTCCCGGACCCCGAATCCAACGAGACCCGCTGTGCCGAGCGCGAACACAAGCCCGATGATCACACCGCTGACGAACGTGACACCTTGCCAGCCATTACCCAGCGCACGCTTGGTCAGCAACAACCGCATCCGAATCAGGACGCCAACCACGACAGCCCGTCCTCCCCGCCGACCCGGCCGCCGACCAGATGTACGAACGCCGTCTCCAAGGTGCTGTCGCCGCGCACCTCGTCGAGCGTGCCCGCGGCCACCACCCGCCCGGCGGTGATCACCGCGACCCGATCGCACAGATTCTCCACCAGCGCCATCACATGACTCGAGAGCACCACCGCACCGCCCGCCGCGACGAACCGCTGCAGAATGGTGCGAATCGTGCTCGCCGATACCGGGTCCACGGCCTCGAACGGTTCGTCGAGCACCAGCAGTTTCGGCGCGTGCAGCAGTGCCGTCGCCAATCCGATCTTCTTGCGCATGCCCGCGGAGTAATCGACGACGAGAGTCCGTTCGGCACCGGTCAATTCGAAAACTCCGAGCAATTCCTCGGCACGTTCGGCCACTGTATTCGCGGGCAGTCCGCGCAGTAAACCGGTGTAGGTCAACAGTTCTCGGCCCGTCAGGCGCTCCGGAAGCGCAAGCCCATCCGGCAATACGCCTGCCAAGGTCTTCGCCGCGATCGGATCGGCCCACACATCGACGCCGAAGATCCGCGCCTGTCCGGTGTCCGGCCGTAACAGCCCGCAGGCCATCGACAAGGTGGTCGTCTTGCCCGCACCATTCGGGCCGACCAGCCCGAAGAACGAGCCCGGCGGCACCGTGAGGCCGACATCGTCGACCACCCACGGACCGCCGAATCGCTTATAAAGCCCGGTCAGCTGCAGTGCAGGATCGGTATGCACCATCTATCCCCCCTGGTGTTCGGTTCCCATCTCCTACGTTACGGACGAATCGGCCATCGGGTTCGAAAATCATGCTGCCTGCCCCTGGAAGAGGCAGGCAGCACCAGTCCTACGCCTGCACAGTCGCCAATTCCTGCTGCACCGGCGCATCCCAATCGATCCGATACCGCTGTTCGACACCCATGGTCTTCTCCGGGTTCATCCCTTTGATCAGCAGCGGCATCAGCATGGACATCATCCGGCGGGCCACCGGCCCCGGCGTCTTGCTGTGGTTGATCTTGCGCGCCCGCGCCGCGACACCCTCCACCCGCGGCCGCCGCACCCCTTCATAGGCGGCGAAGGCCGAGGTGTGATCCGGCAGGTCCCGCAGACAGCGCGCCAGCTGCACCGCACTCTCGATGGCCAGCGACGCCCCTTGACCCGAACTATTGGACGGCGCATGCACCGAATCGCCGACCAGCACCATGCGCCCCCGATACCAGGTCGGCACCGGCGGCATAATGTGCAGTGCCCCAGTCGTTTCCAAGGTTTCCGCGGTGGTCCTGCGCGCGAATTCGCCGCCCGGGGTGTCCTCGGCGTAGGTCTCACGCAGGATGGCCAACCAGTGCTCGGCCGGAATCGCGCGCGCCTCGGTCAGCGACAGGTACTCCTTGTGCGGCAGATTCGCACCCCACATGACCTTATTGCCGTCGACGGCTCCGTAGAGGTAGTACGCCTTCTTCCCGAATGCGAAAACCATTGTCTCCGGCTGAATTCCGAAATCACTGTCGAGCATCGCGCCGAATCCGATCATCCCGGTGTACTCCGGTCCCGGATTATCCGGGTCGATGAGACCGCGCACCGTGGATCGAATACCGTCCGCGCCGATCAGCACATCGGCGGTTGCACTACTGCCGTCGGCGAAATACGCGGTGACACCGTCCGCGTCCTCCTCGACGCGCACGAGTCGCTTGTTGTACTCGAAAGGAACGCCGGCGGCGACCGCGTGATCGTGCAGCGTCCGGTGCAATTCGTTGCGGTCGACCATCTTCAACGACGGAACGTCTGGCATTTCGGGCATCCGCAGCACTTTGCCGCCGACCGACAGCTGGGTATGCGATATCGGACTCGCTATCTCACGAACGAGGTCACCGGCACCGACAATGTCGAGGGCGGCAACACCATTCGGTGCCAATGCCAGCCCACTGCCGATGCCGTAGGTAGGACCCGGATAAGCCTCGTAGACGCGAGCGGCAATGCCCGCCTTGTGCAATGCGGTGGCCGTGACGGGTCCGGCGATACCTCCGCCGATAACGATGGCCGTTTCTGTTTTGGACATGGGTGTTCTCCAGTTATGTGCGATACGGGTTTCTTCGAAGCCCGAACCGGCCGTCTCATCGCACACCCAGTTATCCTGTGGTTGCCAGCCTCGAGGCCGGGTGCGTGCATGCGGACGCGGTTCGAGACGGTTACATCGGGCTCGGCGGCGGTGTTGCCGCACCCCGCCGGGCCTGGTCTCTACAAATCACTCCGCCCGGTGCGTACCGGGTCGAGAGCGGGACTATTCCTTCATCCCCCTTTCCACCAACTCCGTGACCTCGGCGGGCGTCATGCCGGAAGCATGCATATGCCGCCAGAGATCGACGCCCGGGAAGTCACCCGCGGCGATCTCGTCACGCAGCGACGCGGCCCATGCCACCTCGGCCTCCAGCATCGCCACACCGTATTCGGCTTCGACGACGAACAGCCGGGGCAGATTGGCGGCCGCGAGTTGATCGAGTTCTCGGCGCGCAGCCTCGATGATGCGACCCAGCGCGTCGATGCGCCGGCCGAGCAACTCGACGACTTCATCCGGCGGCAGTGCCGCCACGACGGAGAGTCCGGCCGTGAACCGATGATGTTCCGGTGCCGGCTCGGCAATCAATTCCCTTGTCCAGTCGGCCATTTCGGCGCGACCGGCATCGGTTATCGCATAGATCGTGCGTTCCGGCCGAGCACCGTCGCGCTCATTGCCGACGACCTCGAGGAAGCCCGCCTTCTCCATGTTCTGCACGACGGTGTACAGCGAGCCCCATTTGATGTCCATATCGCGGTCCTTGCCGCGCTCACGCATCTGCGAGGCGATTTCGTAGCGGTGCATCGGCCGTTCGATGACGGTCGCGAGCACCGCCAGCGCCAGCAGATTGTTCACCTTGCGCTTCGTGGCCATGGACACCTCCTTACTCGTCTACGAATATACGTCGACGAGTATTCGGGCACAAGTACTAGGCTCGGACGGGCTCACGCTCTCTGGTCTCTTCGTCGAGCAGCTTGGCTGCGATGTTCTCCAGGGCCTGATCGAGCAGCGCGCGGTCGGCTGGATCGGCGCAGTCCCAATCGTCGAGCTTGGTGTCGAGCCAGCGCCGCCACGACGCCTGGATCAGATCGACCTCGGTCTGTCCGGTGTCGGTAAGTCGCAGTCCCGCACCGTCTTCGGTGAGATAGCCGCGGCCGATCACCCGGTCGTAGATGGTTCGATGACCTCGTCCGGCACCTTGTGCCGCTGCGCGATCGCATCCACTGTCGCCGTCCCCCGGATACGGATATGCATATAGACCTGCCCCAACGCCCAGGCCTCGCCGCGAGTCAGCCCGCTGCCCGAATCCGCGAGAATGCGCGGACCGATCGGCCCCCGCATTGCGTGTCACTCTTCCCCCGAAACTTACTCCGAAGTAAGGTCGGCTCATGGCGTGGAACCCGAAAGATATGCCCAACCAGAGTGGGCGCACATTCATCGTCACCGGAGCCAACGGCGGCCTCGGCGTCGAGACCACCACGGCGCTGGCGAGCAAGGGCGGCACCGTGATCATGGCCTGCCGCAATGTCGCGAAGGCGCAGCCGATCGCCGACCGGATCGACGGCGACGTCCGGGTCGAGCAACTGGATCTGGCGGATCTGGCATCGGTACGCGAATTCGCCGACAAGACCGGCGAATTCGATGTGCTCATCAATAATGCCGGTCTGATGAACATTCCGTTCTCCCGCACCAAGGACGGGTTCGAAACCCAGTTCGGCGTCAACCACCTCGGACATTTCGCGCTGACCGGGCTGCTGCTGGATCGCCTCCGGGACCGGGTGGTGAGCCTGGCGAGCATCGCGCACAAGCAGACCCCGAAGCTGTGGATCGACGATCTCAACTACGAGAACCGCCGCTACCAGCGCAATCTCGCCTACGCCCAGTCCAAGCTGGCCAACCTGATGTTCGCCCGCGAACTGCAGCGGCGACTGACCGAAGCGGGCTCCGACAAGCGCTCCTACGCGGTGCACCCGGGCGTCTCGGCGACCGACTTGTTCGCCAGAACCGAAACCCCACTGGACCGGATCAGCAAGCCCTTCATCCGCATCATCGGCCATCCCCCGGCCAAGGCCGCCCACTCCACGCTGTTCGCGGCCACCATGCCCGATGCCGACCCCACCACCTACTGGGGTCCGAACCGGTTGTTCCAGAGCCAGGGCCCGGTCGAGCCCTCGCCGTCGAGCAAGCTGTCGAACAATCCGGAACTGCTGCGCCGCCTGTGGGAGGAATCCGAGCGCATGACCGGGATCACCTACAAGTTCTGAGGCCCTACCTGCTCCTACGTACCGTGTAGTAGACGGGTACCGTGGTATGCGTGTCCGCTCCACCTCGCCGCTCGGCACACAATCGCCCGGCCCTCATCGCGCTGGTGATCGTGGCCGCCCTCGCCTGCCTGGCATTGGGATGGTGGCAGTGGGAGCGGTTCGAATCCGCGAGTGGCACCGGTCAGAATCTCGGCTACGCACTGCAGTGGCCGCTGTTCGCCGGGTTCGCGGTCTTCGCGTACTTCCGGTTCGTGCGGCTGGAATCCGAAGCGGATGAGGAGCCGGAAGCCGAACCCGCTCCCGCGAAGGCGCGCCGACCCGCGAAAGTCGATGCGCCGCGCGAGATTCCGGCCGGACTGCTGCCCGAGCGGCCCAAGGCTGCCCGCGACGATGATCCGGTGCTCGCCCAATACAACAAGTATCTGGCCGAGCTGCACGCACAAGATATCGACCAACACGTCCGGGACGCGGGCCTCGCCCACGACACACACAGGAGCGCCGGTTGACCACCAGCGAGAACTCGACCGAATCCGCCGCGACGCTCACACCAGAGCCGACGGCCACAAACGTCGCGAAAATCAAGCCCGCGCTGCTGCGCTACCGCGTGCTCGCCTGGACGACGGGTCTGTGGCTGCTGCTGCTCACCGGTGAAATGATCGCCAAGTACGGCTTCGACATGCACACCCCGAACTGGATCGCGGTCGTGCACGGCTGGGTCTACTTCGTCTACCTACTGGTCACCGCCGACCTCGCGGTCAAGGTGCGCTGGCCGATCCCGCGCACCGTCGGCACCCTGATCGCAGGCACCATCCCGCTGCTGTCCTTCTTCGTCGAACACGTCAACGCGAACAAGGTCAAACAAGACTTCAACCTCTGACCGAGCCCCGGACGCCACCACTTTCCCAGCCCCCGCACCCGTCGCGGGATCCGCACTCGTAGTGGCTTCCGCACCTGTCGCGCGGCCCGCACTCATCGCGAGATCCGCACTCATCGCGAGATCCGCACTCATCGCGGGGCCCGCACTCATCGCGGCCCGCACTCATCGCGGCGCCCGCACCCGTCGCGGGTCCGCACCCGTCGCAGGATCCGCACTCATCGCAAGATCCGCACCCCGTCGCGGGGCCCGCACCCGTCGCAAGATCCGTACCCGTCGAGGCGCCCGCACTCATCGCGGGACCCGCACCCATCGCGGGACCCGCACCCGTCGCGGGACCCGCACCCGTCGCAGGACCCGCACCCGTCGCAGGACCCGCACCCGTCGCAGGACCCGCACCCGTCGCAGGACCCGCACCCGTCGCAGGACCCGCACCCGTCGCAGGACCCGCACCCGTCGCAGGATCCGTACCATCGCAGATGCGCACTCATCGCCGGATCCACACTCATCGCGGGGCCCCAAGGGATCCCGATCAAGGGTGCGGCTGATTCAGGACTCGGTGAGGGCCGCGAGCGCAGGGAGAAGTTGCGTGAGCGCGCGACCGCGGTGGGACACGGCGTCCTTCTCGGCGGGGGTCAGCTGAGCAGCGGTGATATCGCCGCCCGCCGGAATGAACAGCGGGTCGTAGCCGAAACCGCCGTCGCCCATCGGTTTCCGGCCGATCGCACCGGGCCATTCACCGCGCACCACGATCTCGGTGCCGCCGGGCACCACCAGCGCGCAGGTGGAAACGAACTGTGCACCGCGCCGCTCGTCCGGAACGTCACCGAGTTGCGCGAGCAGCAGCGCGTTATTGGCCGCATCATCGCCGTGCATCCCGGACCAGCGCGCGGACAGCACACCGGGCATCCCGTTCAACGCATCCACCGCGATCCCGGAATCGTCTGCGACACAGGGCAATCCGGTGGCAGCGGCACCATCGCGCGCCTTCGCCAGCGCATTCTCCTCGAAGGTGGCGCCGGTCTCGGGCGCCTCGTCGTAGGCGGGCACATCGCCGAGTCCGACGATCTCGATGCCCGCGATACCCGCGTCGGCGAGGATCCGACGCAGTTCGTTCAACTTCTTGGCATTGCGACTAGCGACCAGGACGCGGCGCGACATTACTTCTTCTTCGACTCGGCAGGCTGCGGCAGCACACCCGGATACGGCAGTGCGAGCGCCTCTTTCTGGATGGCGAACAGCCGGTCGCATCCCGCGAGTGCGGAGTCGAGCAGCTTGTCCAGGGTAGAGCGAGGGAAGGTCGCGCCTTCACCGGTGCCCTGGATCTCCACCAGGGTGCCGGTATCGGTGGCGACCACATTCATATCGACCTCGGCGCGCGAATCCTCTTCGTACGGCAGGTCCAACCGCACCCGGCCGTCGACGACGCCGACGCTCACCGCGGCGATCGCACACGAGATCGGCTGCGGGTCGGCCAATCCGCCCGCCGCGCCGAGGTAGGTGACCGCATCCGAGAGCGCGACGTACGCGCCGGTGATGGCCGCGGTCCGGGTGCCACCGTCGGCCTGCAGCACATCGCAGTCGATGGCAATGGTGTTCTCGCCGATGGCCGCCAGGTCGATGCATGCGCGCAGCGACCGGCCGACCAACCGGCTGATCTCCTGGGTGCGCCCGCCGACCTTGCCCTTCACCGATTCCCGCCCGCTGCGGGTGTGCGTGGCCGCGGGCAGCATCGCGTATTCGGCGGTCAGCCAGCCGAGTCCGGAATCGCGACGCCACGGGGGCACGCCCTCGGTGACGCTCGCGGTGCACATCACCCGGGTCTGCCCGAATTCCACCAGCACCGAACCGGCTGGATGCGTGGTGAAGCCACGGGTGATCCGTACCTCGCGGAGCTCATCGTCCGCCCTGCCATCGGCTCGTCTCGACACGCGCCAAGCCTAGTCACATGGCTTACCGCGCGCGGCAACCGGTCAGATGTCGAAGGTTTCGCCCGGTGCGACGGCATGCACCGGTCCGGAGAACTGCGCCTTCGCCTCGGCGATCACGTCTTCGCGGGAGGTCCACGGCGGAATGTGGGTGAGCAGCAACTCTTTCACGCCCGCACGCGCGGCGATAATGCCCGCCTCGGTCCCGGAGAGATGAATGCCCGGGGGCCGGTTGGCCGGATCGTGCGTCCACGACGCCTCCGACATGAGAAGGTCGGCACCCTGCGCGAGTTCGAGAACCGCATCGCACATCGCGGTATCGCCGGTGTAGACGAAGGTCCGCCCGGACGCGGTCGCGATGCGCAGCCCGTACGACTCCGGCGGGTGATACATCCGACGCGCGAGCACCGTATGGCCAGGACCGAATTCGACGGCCTTGCCCTCGACCCACGTCTGGTGATCGATGACGTCTGACCAGTCGTCGCATTCACCGCCGATCTCGGCGGAGGCATTGCCGATGCGCACCGCGCTATCGGACGGACCGCGCACAATTGCCTGCCCCACCGGTGGTGTCGGGTGGTAGCGCCGCCAGACCAGCAGTCCGGGCAGATCCAGGCAGTGATCGGCATGCAGATGCGTGAGGAAGATATCGACCTCACCGGGATCGGCATAGCGCTGCAATGCGCCGAGCACGCCGGGTCCGAAATCGATGACCACCGGCGACATATCCGGCCCGGTCAGTAGGTACCCCGACGCTGGGGAGTCCGGGCCGGACACACTGCCCGAGCACCCGAGGACGGTAAGGCGCATTCCCCCATGCTGCCACGACGAATTCCCGCTCAAGAACCGATCCCCCACATTCCACTGCGAGCCGCGCGACTACGCATTGACTCCGGCTCGATCCTCGCGACGGTTTCGGCGTGCATCACCAGAGAGTACCCAGCCGGCAAGCACTCCACCCATTGCCCCGAAAAGATGCCCCTGCCAAGAGATTCCGGGCTGTCCGGGCAGTACACCCCACAGCACCGACCCGTAAATCGCCAGTACGACCAGGCCGATGCCGATCTGCACGAGATTGCGGGCGAACCAGCCGCGCGAGATCAGGAAGGTCAGCCAGCCGAAGATCAGCGACGACGCGCCGAGGTGCACCGATCCGGTGGCGCCGGTGAGCCAGACGCCGACTCCGGCCACGATCCAGATGATCGCGGTGGCAGCGATCCCCCGCCCGATGCCCGCGAGCAGGGTGATGAAGCCCAGGACGATAACCGGAAGCGTATTGGCGAACAGGTGGTCCCAGCCGTGGTGCAGGACCGGGGCCCAGAGAATGCCCCACAGACCGTCCGCCTCGCGCGGTTCGATGCCGTTGTAATCGAGTTGGTTGTGGTCGAGCTCGTCGACGCCTTCGATGCCGTAGAGCAGTGCGACGAATGCGGTGATGATGATGCCCGCGCGCAACCAGAGCTGTTTGACCGGGGCGAAGCTATTCGGTTTGGCCGGTGTACCGGGAGTCGACGCGCTCGGTTGTCCCAGTTGGGCGCGTAGTGCGGCGATCCGCTCCGGATCGAACGACGAACCGATTCCCGAACCGCCGGTCATCGCAACCTCCTCGTGGAGCGAGGCCCGGACGCCGACGATATGCGACAAGGGACTCGCTCTTTCGAGAGTACCGGGGCGAATCGCGACCAAACGGCCGGTGATACAGACGTGAGCGCTCGAAACTCAGGCCCAGAGCTGGCCGTCGAGGCGTTCCTCGGCCTCTTCGAGAGTCCCGTCGTATGCGCCGGTGGACAGGTACTTCCACCCGCCGTCGGCAACCACGAAGGCGATATCCGCCCGCGTGCCCGCACGCACGCATTTGCGCGCGACACCGAGCGTCGCATGCAGAATCGCGCCGGTCGAAATGCCCGCAAAAATGCCCTCTTCCAACACCAGCTCGCGCGTGCGCTTCACCGCATCGAAGGGACCGACCGAAAAACGAGTGGTCAGCACCGACTCGTCGTATAGCTCGGGAATGAAGCCCTCATCGATATTGCGCAGTCCGTACACGAGTTCGCCGTAGCGCGGTTCGGCCGCGACGATTTCGATGCCGGGCACCTTCTCGCGCAGGAAGCGGCCGGTACCCATGAGCGTGCCGGTGGTGCCAAGACCCGCGACGAAATGCGTGATCTCGGGCAGGTCGGCGAGGATTTCCGGGCCGGTGGTCTCATAGTGCGCCAAGGCATTGGCCGGATTGCCGTACTGGTACAGCATCACCCAGTCCGGATTCTCCGTCGCGATCTGCTTGGCCAGCGCGACCGCCTGATTCGAACCGCCCGCGGCCGGGGAATCGATGATCTCCGCACCGAACATGGTCAGCAGCTGACGCCGCTCGACCGACGTGTTCTCCGGCATCACGCAGACCAACCGGTAGCCCTTGAGCTTGGCCGCCATGGCCAGCGAAATTCCGGTATTTCCGCTGGTCGGCTCCAGGATCGTGCAGCCGGGCGTCAGCAGACCGTCGGCCTCGGCCTGTTCGATCATCCGCAGGGCGGGCCGGTCCTTGATGGAACCGGTCGGGTTGCGGTCCTCGAGCTTGGCCCACAGCCGCACCGGATGGTCACCGTCCCACTGCGGAGACAGGTTGCGCAGCCCGACCAGCGGGGTGTTGCCGAGGGTCGCGATCAGCGATTCGTAGCGCGCCACTGGGTCGATCAGCCTCCGGCGACGGCGGGCAGGATGGTGACGCTCGCGTCCTCGGGCACCTCCGCGTCGAGGCCGCCCGCGAAGCGCACATCTTCGTCGTCGACGTAGATGTTGACGTAGCGGTTGAGCTTGCCGTCCTTGAGCAGCCGCTCCGCGAGGCCCGGATGGTTGGCGTCGAGGTTGTCGATCAGCGCGGACAGGGTCGAGCCCTGCGCGTCGACGCGCTTCTCGCCTCCGGTGAGGCCACGCATGATGGTCGGAATGGACACGGTTACCGGCATGGGGACTCCTCGAATTCGACGAACATGGGACTACTAGACGGTCTCGTACGCATCGACGATCCGGACCGGCTCCTCGGTGACCTCACCGTCCACGATCCGGTAGCTGCGCAGCTCGTGCTGCTCCGGATCGCGGGTGGAGATCAACACATAATGCGCGAACGGCTCGGACGCATAGGAGATATCGGTGCGGCTCGGATAGGCCTCGGTGGCGGTATGCGAGTGGTAGATCACCACCGGGGTCTCGTCGGCATCATCCATCGCCCGCCACACCTTCAGCTGTTCACCGGAATCGAACCGGTAGAAGGTCGGCGAGCGCTCGGCATTGACCATGGCGATGAACCGCTCCGGCCGATTCGAACCCTCCGGACCGGCGATGACGCCGCAGGCCTCGTCCGGGTGATCGGCGCGCGCGTGCGCCACCATCGCCTCCACCAGGTCGGTCCTGATCACCAGCACGAGTCAAACCCTTCCGCATTCGGCATATCCGCTGCCGACATATCGCACCGGACAACGACCCAGAATATTCGGCTATTCCCACCCGCCTGTCGGCCGGTACCCTCCCCGGCGCTGTTGCCAACGCTCCCGCACACTTTCGCGGATTCCGCCCGGCATGTCGCGCGGCGAGTCGATATGCGAGGACGTCCGAGGCTCTGCGGGACCCGCTAGGAGCGCGGGAAGAGGTCCAAGTAGGCGGGGATGTCGGCCACGGAGTGGGCGGTAAGGATCGCGTCGACGATGGCGCGCTCGACGCAGACCGCCGCCGCGGTGCAGACCTCATCGAGCACCAGCAGGTCGGATGGGAAGGCGGGCGGCATCGGGGCGGCGGTGATTTCGGCGGTGCCGGTGGACAGTGCGAAGAGGGTGTCACCGTCGAGGGGTGAGTGTGCGGGGCGGATGGCGCGGGCGAGCCCATCGTGGGCGGTGGTGGCCACGCGCAGGCAACCGGCGGGGTCGAGGGGTGCATCGGTGGCGACCACGCCGATGGTCGTGTTGAGAACGGTGCCCTTGACCGGGAGGGCGTTGGCCACAGCCAGTCTCTCGGGCCTGGCGGGATACAGGCCGAATACGTCGGGGCCCTCGGTGCCGACGCCCCAAGGCAAGCCGGTGCGCGGATCGAAGACCGAGCCGACCGGGTTGGCGACGACCAGCGCCGCCACGGTGACGCCCGCGGCGGCACCCGCACCGAGCACGACGCTCGCGGTCCCCACGCCGCCCTTGATCGAACCGGCCCGCGCACCGACGCCCGCGCCGACGCACCCGCGCTCGAACTCCTCCGCCGCGGCCTCGGCCGCCAGGAAACCGAAATCGGCCGTCGGTCGAATTCGCCAGTCCCCCACCGGAAGATCGAAGATCACCGCGGCGGGGACGATGGGTACCACCCGACTCGGATCGACCGGATCCATCGGTATGCCCTCGTGATGTTCCTCCAGCCAACGCATTACGCCGTCCGCGGCCGCGAGTCCGTAAGCGCTACCACCGGTGAGCAGGATCGAATTCACTTGGCGCACAGTGTTGCCAGGGTCGAGCAGATCGGTTTCCCTGGTCCCCGGCCCGCCGCCGCGCACATCTACCGCGGCGACCGCACCGCCGGGTACGCGCACGACGGTGCAGCCGGTCGCCGCGCCGGAACCCAGCGTCGCATTCGGATCGAGCACATGATGATGCCCGACCAGCAGGCCGGGGACATCGGTGAGCGAATTCCGCTGTCCTGCTTGCACATTCACCGTATGCGCTCCTGAATGCTCGTCACGATCAACCCGGATCGTCAGGGTGCGAGTGCCTGCAACAGGGAATCCTGCATCCATGTCAGCCAGTGATACACATCCAGATGCGGCCCGCGCGGATCATCGGGTTCGAGGTGATCCGGTGTCTCGGCATCGATTCCGAGCACTGTGCCCAATGCCAGCCGCACATCGGTCAGCGCGGTCAGCCAGGCGTCGGCCTGCTCCGGCGTCAGCACGATCTTCCCGCCGTCGGTCGGCACCGTTTTCAGCACCACCGATCCGGCCGCCAATTTGGCATCGATGATCTCCGGCTCGTGCAGGCCGCGCAGCGCACTGTTGAGATCGGCGCGATCGGCGTCGGGAGAGCCCGGTTCACTCCGGTGGAAATCCGGCAGCAGCCGGTGCAGCCGGGGATCGTCGGGCGGGGTCGTATTGCCGCTGTGCAGCCCGGTGAGCTCGGCGAGCTCATCGTCGGGTGCAGACTCGGCCCGCTCGGTCAGCAGGCCGGAAACGGCGCCGACCAGGGACCGCAGTACGCTCGCCTCACGCGCGTCCATTTCGGATCGCAATTTGAGGCCGCTCAGCGAGTTCTTCCGGCTCCACTTACGCACTGACGTCAGGGTAGTCGTACCGGTCAGTCGTCCCGCTGCATGGTCGCCCAGAGCCCCGCGGCGTGCAGCCGTCGCACGTCCTGTTCCATCTTGTCCCGCGAACCCGACGACACCACTGCCTTGCCCTCGTTGTGCACCTTGAGCATCAATTCGGTCGCCTTCGCTTTGCTGTAGCCGAACAGCTTCTGGAAGATGTAGGCGACGTAGTGCATGAGGTTGACCGGATCATCCCAGACGACCGTCACCCACGGACGGTCCTCGGCCTCCAGGATCTCGGTGTATTCGACCGCCTCCGGAGTCGCCTGTGCCGCCGACAGTGTCGCGTTCACTTCGCACAAGGCCATAACACTCAGGGTACGACTCGACTCCGGATACACAACACCCGCGCACCAGGAATCGACAGACACCCCGGCCGCACCGGCCTATCATGCCCGCCACTGCTGTCTACAGTGGCTTGCGTGGAGATGCGCAGCACCGCACTGCTGACCGATCAGTACGAACTGACCATGCTCGCGGCCGCCCTGGGCGACGGCTCGGCGCACCGGCGCTGCACCTTCGAGGTGTTTGCACGACGTTTGCCGAATGGTCGCCGCTACGGCGTTGTCGCGGGCACCGGCCGACTGGTCGACGCGCTGGCGCATTTCCGTTTCGAGGAATCCGAGCTCGCGATCGCGGCCGGTTTCCTGGACTCGAAAATCATCGATTGGCTGCGCGACTACCGCTTCACCGGCGATATCGACGGCTATCCGGAGGGCGAGCTGTATTTCCCGGGCTCCCCGATTCTTTCGGTGCGCGGCAGCTTCGCCGAATGCGTCCTATTGGAGACCCTCGCCCTGTCGATCCTCAATCACGACAGCGCGATCGCCTCGGCCGCCGCCCGCATGGTGAGCGCGGCAGACGGCCGCCGGATGATCGAGATGGGCTCGCGCCGAGCTCACGAACTCGCCGCGCCATCCTGCTCGCGCGCCGCATATCTGGCCGGCTTCGACGCCACCTCCAATCTGGAGGCCGTGCGCCGCTTCGGCGTGCCCGGCGCAGGGACCAGCGCGCATGCGTTCACCCTGCTGCACAGCGCCGCGGACGGTGCGCACGAGGCGGCCGCGTTCCGCAGTCAGATCGAGGCGCTCGGCATCGGCACCACACTGCTGGTCGACACCTTCGACATCACCCAGGGGGTCGCGACCGCGATCGAGATCGCCGGACCCGAATTGGGCGGTGTACGTATCGATTCCGGTGATCTCGGTGTACTGGCCAGGCAGGTGCGCGACCAACTCGACGGACTCGGCGCGACCAAGACCCGCATCGTGGTCTCCGGCGATCTGGACGAGTACGCGATCGCCGCACTGCGCGCCGAACCGGTGGACGCCTATGGGGTCGGGACGTCGCTGGTCACCGGATCCGGGGCGCCTACCGCCGGAATGGTCTACAAGCTGGTCGAGGTGGACGGACTGCCGGTCGCGAAACGCAGCAGCCACAAGGAGTCGCGCGGCGGCACCAAGAAGGCGATTCGACTGTCCCGCCGGACCGGCACCCTGGTCGAGGAGATCGTCTACCCGGCCGCCGGAAGCCAGCCCGCCGCAAACGGATTCGAGGTTCGCGAACTGCTGACACCGCTGGTGCGCGGTGGCGAACCGGTCGATGGGCTGCCCACCCTCGCGGACAGTCGCAAGTTGGTGGCGCGCGGGTTGGTCAGCCTGCCGTGGGAGGGCCTGAAACTGTCGGCTGGGGAGCCTGCGATTCCGACGACGTTTGTGAATTGACCCGAGCCGCGGCGTTGCGTCGGTTCGCCCATTCCACGATGGCTACGGCTACCAGCACGACCAGGACGCCCCTGAGCGCCAGCCGTACCCAGTCGACGACCTCGTCGGGTCGGTCGCCGAGCAGAAAGGCGACGGCGAGATAGGCCGTATAGCCGATGAAGAGTGCGATCGAAATTCTGACGGTGCTGCTCACGTGGACCTCCGGGTGTTCGTAGCCCGCCCGATCGATCAGGCGGCACAATGTAATCCACAGACAGGTGCCGAGTGTTTACCCCTCGGCGCTCAGATCGTGGGAAAGTGAGGTCGACATGAACCGAGCGTTGATCATCGTCGACGTGCAGAACGATTTCTGCGAGGGCGGATCGCTGGCCGTCACCGGCGGGGCCACGGTCGCCCGGCGCATCACCGGCTACCTGAACTCCGCGCATTACAGTGCGGTCGTCGCCACCCGCGACTACCACATCGATCCCGGCGGCCATTTCTCCGAACATCCCGATTATGTGGACACCTGGCCGCCGCACTGCCGAGTCGGCACCTCCGGCGCGGATTTCCACCCCGCCCTGAATACCGAGCAGATCCAGGAGATCTTCTCCAAGGGCCAATACTCCGCCGCCTATTCGGGTTTCGAAGGCGCCACCGAGGATGGCACCGGCCTCGCGGACTGGCTGCGGGAGCGCGCCATCGATGAACTCGACATCGTCGGCATCGCCACCGACCACTGCGTCCGCGCGACCGCACTGGACGCCCGCATCGAAGGTTTCGACACCAGGGTGCTGCTGGACTTCACCGCGGGCGTCGCACCCGACTCGACCACCGCCGCACTCGATCGCATGCGCGCGGCCGGAGTGGATATCGAGGGTTCGGTCGTTCGCTGACGCAGACCGCCTGCCCCGACCTGCCGCAGGACACGCCGGGTTCACGTATGGAAGGTGTGCGAAGCAGGCCGAGGATCCGATCGGGCGGTGATCGGTGTCGGTCCGAAGCAGTAGGCTCGTCGCGTGCCCGAACTGCCGCCCGTCCCCGAGCTTTTGGCTACCGCTGTGCGCGCACTCGGCGGGAAGGAGCGCGTCGGGCAGGTGACGATGGCGGCGGCGGTGGATCACGCCATCGATACCAAGGAACACCTCGCGGTGCAGGCGGGCACCGGTACCGGAAAGTCGCTGGCGTATCTGGTGCCGAGCCTGCGTCACGCGGTGCGCACCGGCCGGACCGTGGTGGTGTCGACGGCGACGATCGCGCTGCAGCGTCAACTTGTCGACCGGGATCTGCCGCGACTGGCCGAGGCGCTGAGCAAGCCGCTCGGCCGGGCGGCGAAATTCGCGATCCTCAAGGGGCGCAATAACTATCTGTGCCTGAACAAGATCAATAGCGTGATCCCGGACGAGCCCGCGGAGGCCGAGCTCTTCGACGCATTCGCCATCTCGCGGTTGGGCCGGGAGGTACAGCGGCTCAACGAATGGGCCTCGAATACCGAAACCGGCGACCGGGACGAGCTCGCTCCCGGTGTCACCGACCGGGCCTGGCGGCAGGTCAGCGTGTCGTCGCGGGAATGCCTCGGCAAGTCGCGCTGCCCGTTCGGCCAGGACTGCTTCGCCGAATTGGCCAGGGCGGAATCGGCGCAGGCCGATGTGGTGGTGACCAATCACGCCCTGCTCGCCATCGATGCGATCAGCGGCATCCAAGTGCTGCCCGAACACGATGTGGTCGTGATCGATGAGGCGCACGAATTGGTCGATCGGGTCACCGGCGTCGCCACCGCCGAACTGGCCGCATCGGCGATCAGCGCCGCGGCTCGGCGCTGCGCCAAACTCATCGACCAGCAGGAAGTCGACCGGCTCGAGGAGGCCTCCGAGGCCTGGCACACGGTGCTCGACGAACTGCCCGCCGCCCGCTGGGACGCACTGCCCGACGGCATCGCGCCGGTGCTCGCACTGGTCCGCGATGCCGCCTGGAATGCCCGCACCGCGCTCGCGC
Organism: Nocardia vinacea; assembly: GCF_035920345.1. Taxonomy (NCBI): domain Bacteria; kingdom Bacillati; phylum Actinomycetota; class Actinomycetes; order Mycobacteriales; family Nocardiaceae; genus Nocardia; species Nocardia vinacea. Next base: position 8,454,536 of record NZ_CP109149.1, on the reverse strand, counting down.
CACAGGGCGGTACCACCGCACAGGGCGATCCGGAGAGCGCCGCCGCCCGCACCCAGGCGCTGGCCGCCATCGATGAGGTGCACGACAGCGCGGTGCGCGCCTTGACCGCCTTCGACGAAGCCGATCCGGCCAAGCGTCACGATGTCATCTGGCTCTCCGCCGACGAGATCCGCGGCGTCACCCGGCGCTCGCTGCGGATGGCGCCGCTGTCGGTGGGCGGGCTACTGCGCAGCAGACTTTTCGGCACCGCCACTGTCGTGCTGACGTCGGCCACCCTGCAGATCGGCGGCTCTTTCGACGGACTCGCCATCACCTGGGGTCTCCCTGCACAATCGGCCAACCGCAGCGATACCGCAACCGCCAACGGCGCGCAGGCGCCCTCGGACACGGAGACTGTGCGCTGGAGTTCGCTCGACGTCGGCTCGCCGTTCGACCATGCCAAATCCGGCATTCTGTATGTCGCGAAACATCTGCCCGCGCCCGGCCGAGACGGTCTGGCACCGGTCTACCTCGACGAAATCGAGCGGCTGATCGGCGCTGCGGGCGGGCGCACGCTCGGGCTGTTCTCCTCGATGCGCGCCGCTCGCGCGGCGACCGACGCGCTGCGCGAGCGGCTGAATACGCCCGTTTTGTGTCAAGGGGACGACGCAACCGGCGCGCTGGTGCGCAAGTTCGCCGACGACCCCGAGACGTCCCTTTTCGGCACTCTGTCGCTGTGGCAGGGCGTCGATGTGCCGGGTCCGTCGCTGAGTCTGGTGATCCTGGATCGGATCCCGTTCCCGCGGCCCGACGATCCGCTGCTGACCGCGCGACAGCGGGCCGTCGAGTCGCGCGGCGGCAATGGCTTCATGACCATCGCGGCCAATCATGCCGCGCTGCTGCTGGCCCAGGGCACCGGCAGGCTCTTGCGCAGCGTCGATGACCGGGGTGTCGTGGCGATCCTCGATTCCCGTTTGGCGACCGCGCGGTATGGCGGTTATCTGCGTGCCTCGCTGCCGCCGTATTGGGAGACCTCGGATCCCGAAGTCGTCACCAAAGCACTGCGTCGACTCACCGCCGCCAGCGCCTGAGCTGGTGCAGCTGTGAGACCACTCACAAAGCATTCCAATATTTCCAGACAGAAGTAAGTTGAGAATCGGTACTTCGGTGGAACCCCAATTCCCACACCGGAGCTATCGGCGAGTCCCCGCGCCAAGCCCTGCACGCGGCGCGGGGACACCACAATCCCTGTCACGGCCGGTCCACCCATGAGACCGTTTCCCAATGACGCACCAGCCAGATATCGACACCCTCGGCGAATTCTTGATCAGCGCAAGATCTTTGGCCGAATACCGTGCGATCTTCGCACTCACCGAAACCGACCTCAACGGACGCATACTCGACTGTCCAGGCGGCGCAGCAAGTTTCACCGCGGAGGTGAGTGAACTCGGGGCCACGGTCATCGCGGCGGATCCGATCTACGCCCTACCCGCGGAGCACCTGCGCACCCTCGCCGTCTCCGAAACCGATCGCGGAAACATTTGGGCAACAGCACATCTGGACCGCTACCGGTGGGACTTCTACGGCGATCCGCAACAGCACCGAGCGATACGCCTGGCCGCGGCGGCCCGCTTCGGCGCCGATCTCACCGCGCATCGCGATCGGTACGTCGCGGCGCTGCTGCCGTCGCTTCCCTTCCCTGACAGCAGTTTCGATCTGGTCCTGAGCTCACATCTGCTCTTCACCTACGCCGACCGCCTCGATCCGGATTTCCATCTGGCGTCCCTGCTCGAACTCTCCCGAGTATCCGGAGGCGAGACTCGCCTCTATCCACTGGTCGACCACACCGGCGCATGCCAAGACGATCTGGTCGCACATCTGCGAAAAGAACTGCACGACAAGGGAATCCGCTCGTCGCTCCGGGAGACCGTCTACGAGTTCCACCACGGGGCGACCACGGTTCTGATCCTGCACTCGAACCGCGACGAAACGTGAAAACGATTGTCACCCAGATGAAGTCGCGGCGCGGCGACCATCCTCGGTCACCGCGCCGCAATCTGTTACGAGATCAGAGCGTCCACTTGAGAATCAACGTGACGACAGCCGCGATCACGGCCACCGCGATTGCCGCCACGCCCCAGACAATGCCCTGGCGCTGCCACGGACGGCCGTGGTCGAGGGAAAACTTGCCAGGACCGGTGAATGCGACGACAGCGCCGACGGCGGCGAACAGCAAGGGCATTTCGTAGCCCTTACCGGTCAGCAGGCCGCCACCCCAGGTGGCATTGATCGCATTGATCATGGTGCCGAGCACGATGGCCGAGGCCAGCGGCGTCAGCAGGCCGAGCAGCAGCAGGATGCCGCCGGTGAATTCGCTGAGTCCGGCGAGGGCGCCGAACAGTTTTCCGGGGTTGTAGCCCATGGAATCGAAGGAGGCGGCGTTGCCGCTCCAACCCGGGCCGCTGAACCAGCCGAACAATTTCTGAGCGCCGTGCGCCGCGAGCAGGCCGCCGAAGACGACGCGCAGCACCAGGAGGCCGATATCGGCGGCGGAGTTGTCGAGAGTCGCGCCACTCGGGTGGGTGGAGCGATCGAGTGTGCCGTTGGAAGTCATGCTGGTCCTCATCCGTGCATCGGTTATGAACAATGGCTCTTTAGCCTCGGCAATGAAACGGACTGCGGTCCGATTATCGCACAGGGCAGCACAACCGCGCGATAGGCGAGGCTTATTCCGCGAGGAAGAAGAAATATCCGAGGAACATCACCATCAGCGCCCACATCGCCGGATGCACCTCTTTGACGCGCCCCTTCGCGACCATGACGATCGGATAGAACAGCATGCCCATCGCCAGTCCATTGGCGATCGAATAGGTCAGCGGCATCATTACGACGGTGATGAAGGCCGGGATCGAGTACTCCAGCCGATTCCAATCGATCTCGCCGAGCGCGCGGGCCATCAGCACGCCGACCACGATCAGCGCAGGTGCGGTGATGGCCGCCGAACCGGCGACCACCGCGAAGATCGGATAGCAGAACATGGCGATCAGGAACCAGCCCGCCGTGGTCACAGCGGTCATACCGGTCCGGCCGCCCGCCGAAACACCCGCCGTCGATTCGACATAGGCCGTGGTGGTCGAGGTGCCGATGACCGCGCCCGCCATCGTGCCGACCGAGTCCGCGGCCAGTGCACTGGCCGCGCGCGGCAGTTTGCCGTCCTTGTCGAGCAGTCCGGCCTGGTTGGCAACTCCGATCAGGGTGCCGGAGCAATCGAAGAAGTCGACGAAGAGCATGGTGAGAACGACGACGGCCATCTGCCCGGTAAACGCATCGGGCAGGTGGATGATGGCCTGACCGAAGGTGTGCTCGAGGCCCTTCGGCATCGCGACGACACCGTTGGGCAGATCGACCAAACCGCTGATGACGCCCACAGTGGCCGTGAGCACGATGCCGTAGAGCACCGCGCCATGCCAACCGATGACCAGGAACACCACCGTCATCACTAGGCCGAAGAGCGCGAGGAGTGTGGTGCCGTTGGTGAAGTCGCCGAGGGTGACGAGCGTGGCGTCGCTATTGACCACGATGCCCGCGTTCTTCAGACCGAGGAATGCCACGAACATGCCGATGCCCGCGCCGACGGCCAGCTTCATCTGCATCGGAATCGCATTGAGGATGCGTTCGCGCACCTTGGTGATCGCGAGTACGAAGAAGATCACCCCGGACAGGAAGGTCCCCGACAGCGCCACCTGCCACGGGATTCCCATTCCGAGCACCACCGAGTAGGCGAAGAAGGCATTGAGGCCCATGCCCGGTGCGAGTGCGATCGGATATCTGGCCCACACCCCCATGACCAGCGTGCCGAAGACCGCGGCGACGGCCGTCGCGGTGAAGACCGCCTGCATGGGAATGCCCTTGGCACCGAGCGCGCCCTCGTCGCCGAGCACCGACGGATTCACGGCGAGCACATAGGACATGGCGAGGAAGGTGATGGTTCCGGCCATCAGCTCACGCTTCATGGTCGAACCGTTCGAACCGATGCCGAAGTACGCGTCGAGGCGTCCTCGGGTTCGCGTCAGAACGTCGGTGACCATGAGCTCTCCAGTCGAAAAACGAGTACAAGGGTGCCAGGGCACGGTAACCGACAATTCACTGCACTCGAGAACCCGGCCCATCAGCAGGTATAGGTTTTCGTGAGCAGCGTCACGGTAGCCATCTCAGACAGATTGATCTACCGACTTCACCATGAAGGTCGAGCAGCTTTTCGACCGCACCGGCGGCACGATCTCCACCCGCAGCTACGTCGCGGAGAGCAAGCTCGGCGACACCCTGGTCAGCCGCGAGGAAGGTAATTTCGAAGGCACCGCGCACCTGCAGTTCGGCGGCAAGGTCGAACCCTTCCCCAGCCCCCTGACCTCACTGCTCGGCGGCGCCACCACCTTCCGCGGCCTGGATTTCACCAAGGGCGCCAAGGCCACCATCAACCTCTGGCTCGCCTATTCGATCCACTGGCCCGTGGAGGTCAAAGTCGAAAAACGCACCACCATCGACGTCCCCGCAGGCAAATTCGACGCCTGGCAGGTCAAGGCCAAACCCAGCTTCGCCCACATCAACGGCCTACTCGACAAGGTGATCCACGGCTTCCTCCCCGCCTTCACCCTCCACTTCGACGCCGCAGCGCCCCATCGAATGCTCCGCTTCAGCTTCCCGACCGGACCGTTGCCCTGGGACCCGAAGGGCCTGGTCCAACTGAGCTCCGAGTAGGTCCCGGATTCGACATCAGCCGTTCGGGGCGAATACCAAGCCCAGTTCGGCATCGCTGGCGAGTAGCTCGTTGTGTGGCAGGACCCGAACCGTGTAACCGACGGCGCCGGACAGGGGGACCGGGGTTTCGACGGTGAAAAGGTCTACACCGGACTCCGATCCGGTGTGGGGCATCGGGAAGGTGGTCGTGTCGGAGAGGTCGTCGGTCGGTGAGACTCGGCCGAGTACCGCCTGCACCGTGACGTCGGCGGGGGTGAGGCCGCCCAGGTCGATGCGGGCGGAGAGCGAGAGTTCGGCGCCGATGATCGGGGTGTCGGGCAGGCCCGCGCTGTCGACCTGGATGATCTTGACCGAGGGCCAGGCGCCCTCGACCCGACGGCGGTACTCCGAAACCGCTCGGGCACCGGCGAATTCGTCGGCGCTCGCGCGTTTACCGGCCGATGCGGCGGGGGCGTAGTACTCGACGGCGTAGTCGCGAACCATGCGGGAGGCCAGCACCTTCGGGCCGAGCGTTTGCAGGGTGTGACGCACCATCTCGACCCAGCGCACCGGCATATCGAAGCCGTCGCGGTCGTAGAAGCGCGGTGCGACGGTGCGTTCGAACAGGTCGTAGAGTGCGGCGGCCTCGAGGTCGTCGCGGCGGTGCTCATCGGAGACGCCGTCGGCGGTCGGTATGGCCCAACCGTTTTCGCCGTCGTACATCTCATCCCACCAGCCGTCGCGGATGGAGAGGTTGAGCCCGCCGTTGAGCGCGGACTTCATACCGGAGGTGCCGCAAGCCTCCAGCGGACGCAGCGGATTGTTCAGCCAGACATCGCAACCCCAGTACAGGTAGCGGGCCATGGAAATGTCGTAATCGGGCAGGAAGACGATGCGATGACGCACCTCCGGATCGTCGGCGAACCGAACGACCTGCTGAATCAGCGCCTTGCCGCCATCGTCGGCGGGATGACTCTTACCCGCGACGACCAGTTGCATCGGCCGATCGGGATTAAGCAGCAGCGCACGCAAGCGCTGCGGATCGCGCAGCATCAGGGTCAGCCGCTTGTAGGTCGGCACCCGGCGCGCGAAACCGACGGTCAACACATTCGGATCGAAAACGCTATCGACCCATCCCAATTCAGCCGAAGCGGCACCGCGCTCCAACCAGGACGCGCGAACCCGTCGGCGCACCTCCGCAACGAGGGTGGCGCGCAAGGCATTCCGGGTCGACCACAATTCACCCAGGTCGAAATCGCGCAGCTTCTCCCAGCCACGCGCCTCCTCGACCAGCTCGGGACCGATGTGTTCGCGTGCCTTGTCGAACCATTCGCGTGCGGCCCAGGTCGGAGCGTGCACACCATTGGTGACCGAACCGATCGGCACCTCGGTCGCGTCGAAGCCGGGCCACAGCGGCGCGAACATGGCGCGGCTCACCTCGCCGTGCAATTCGGAAACACCATTGGCGCGCTGGGCGAGTCGCAGGCCCATATGCGCCATATTGAATACCGACGGATCGGCTTCGCGACCGAGCGCGACGATCCGGTCGACGGAAAGCCCTGGCAGCATGGCGGATTCGGATTCCCCATGGCCACCGCCGAAATACCTGCGCACCAACGGCATCGGGAACCGGTCGATACCGGCGGGCACCGGCGTGTGCGTGGTGAACACGGTAGCGGCCCGCACGGCAGTCAGCGCGGTATCGAAATCCAGTCCGGCCGATACGAATTCACGGATCCGCTCGACGCCGAGGAATCCGGCGTGCCCCTCGTTCATATGGAACACATCGGGATCCGGCACACCCGCGGCGCGCGTATAGGCGCGCACCGCACGCACGCCACCGATCCCCGCCAGGATCTCCTGCTTGATCCGATGGTCCTGATCACCGCCGTAGAGCCGGTCGGTGACCGCGCGCAGTTCCGGATCGTTCTCGGCGATATCGGAATCCAGCAGCAGCAATGGCACCCGCCCGACCTGCGCGATCCACACTCGCGCCCGCAGCACCCGCTGATCGGGCATGGCCACATGGATCAACACCGGCGAACCTTCGGTGGTCAGCAGCCGCAACGGCAGGCCCTGCGGATCCAGCGCCGGATAGTGCTCGGACTGCCAACCATCCGCGGTCAGCGACTGCCGGAAATAGCCGGAGCGGTAGAGCAATCCGACACCGATCAGCGGCAGTCCCAGATCCGATGCGGACTTCAGATGATCACCGGCGAGAATCCCGAGGCCGCCCGAATAGTTCGGCAGGACTTCGGTGACGCCGAACTCCATCGAGAAATAGGCGATGCCGCGCGCCGGCTCATCCGTCTGCCGCTGGAACCAGCCCGGCCGCGTCAGATAGTCGCGCAGATCCGCGGCGGCGGCATCCACTCGCCCGACATAGTCCGCATCGGCGGCGAGCTCGTCCAGCCGCGCCGCGGGCACCTCGCCCAGCATCCGCACCGGATCGTGACCGAGCTCGCGCCACAGCTCGGGATCGAGCTCCGCGAACAAATCCTGGGTAGCCCAATGCCACGACCAGCGCAGATTCGTGGAAAGTTCGCCCAGGGCCGCCAAACGCTCGGGCAAATGGGCACGGACGGTGAAACGACGGAGTGCCTTCACCTGCCGAACCCTACCGAATGCCGCGACCCCTGGTGGCTCCAGCGGGCCCAGGTCACTGGACCGGATGTACCAACCGACGCGATCGCGGCTGCGAGTCGGCAAGCACGCCTACCCGCGCCCAGCGCAACGCGCCCCTCGCGACGAGGCGTTCGTGCCTGGGTAAACCGCGGCGGCCGAAAGATCGTTGCGATCGATCCGCTCGCGACACCGCCGGCTGCCATCCCCGAATGACCGAGTTGCTGCCAGCCGGCCGCACCCCCGGTTCGGCCTTTCGCGCCTCGCTGATCTCGATCGCGGCGAATCCGAAGGCGGCCATCTTCGGACTGACGATCCTGCCGCAGTTCCTGCCGTCGAACGGTCCGGTGCTGCCGACCGTGCTGATCCTGGCAGGCATTCAACTCGTCATCGATACCGCCTGGTGCATCGGCATCGTGCTGGCGGCGGACCGCGCCGGTACCTGGCTGCGGCGAACCGGAATCCGCCAGCGGGTGGAACGCGCACTCGGCGCGATCTTGGTCGCCCTCGGTCTCGGTCTGGCGGCCGACGCACGCTGATCCGGTCCAACCGACTCGCACCCGGTAGGTTGGTCGACGTGACCGGCCGCATCGCCATCGATGACACCGCCCCTGCGATACCCGGCGGCCGCTCGGCCAAGGCCGTGGTCGGCGAGGTCTTTCCGGTGCGCACCGTGGTCTGGCGCGAGGGGCACGACGCCGTCTCCGCCACGCTCGCGGTGCGCGGCCCCGGCTCATCGCGGATCACCCGCATTCGCATGACGCCGGACTACGAGCCGGATGTCTTCAACGCCACCTTCGTACCCAACCTGCCCGGCGCGTGGACCTACCGCATCGAGGGCTGGAGTGATCCGATCGCCACCTGGCGGGCAGCGGTAGAGGCGAAGCTGGCCGTCGGGCAGAGCGCCGCCGACCTCGCCAACGACCTCGAGCTCGGCGCTCGGCTGTTCGAACGGGCCGCGCAGGCGGTGCCGAAGAAGCAGTTCGAGCGCTTGCGCGCTGCCGCGACGGCATTGCGCGCCGACGAACAGCTGCCCGCCCGGGTCGCCCCCGCCTTCAGTGCGGAGGTCGCGGAGATCCTGCGCGATACGCCATTGCGGGACATGGTCACTCGCGGCCCGCAGCACACCGTGCTGGCGGAACGACAACGCGCACTGTACGGCTCGTGGTACGAATTCTTCCCGCGATCGACCGGCGGCCGTGATGCCGCGGGCAACCCGATCCACGGCAATTTCGCCACCGCCGCAAAGGAATTGCCGCGCATAGCGGGCATGGGCTTCGATGTCGTCTATCTACCTCCGATCCACCCGGTCGGTGAGATCAACCGCAAGGGCCGCAATAACGCGCTCGCCGCCGAACCCGGTGACGTCGGCTCTCCGTGGGCGATCGGGTCGAAGGAGGGCGGCCACGACGCGATCCATCCCGACCTCGGCAGCACCGCCGACTTCACCGAATTCGTCACCACCGCAACCGGACTCGGCCTCGAAGTCGCGCTCGACCTGGCGCTGCAATGCGCACCGGATCATCCGTGGGTCGCCGCGCACCCGGAGTGGTTCACCACTCTCCCGGATGGCACCATCGCCTACGCCGAGAATCCGCCGAAGAAGTACCAGGACATCTACCCGGTCAACTTCGACAACGATCCGGACGGACTGTACGCGGAGGTGCTGCGTGTAGTCCGGCATTGGATCAGCTTGGGCGTCAAGATCTTCCGCGTCGATAACCCGCACACCAAGCCCGCCGATTTCTGGGAATGGCTGATCGCGACCGTACGACGCACCGATCCCGATGTGATCTTCCTGTCCGAGGCATTCACCCGACCGGCCCGGCTCTATGGTCTGGCCCGCCGCGGATTCAGCCAGTCCTACACGTATTTCACTTGGCGCGTCGCCAAATGGGAGCTGACCGAATTCGGCAACGAACTGGCTGCCAAGGCCGACGAGGCCAGACCGAACCTGTTCGTCAACACCCCCGACATCCTGCACGAAAGTCTGCAGCAGGGTGGGCCCGGCATGTTCGCTATCCGCGCGGTGCTGGCCGCGACCATGGCTCCGACCTGGGGTGTCTACTCCGGATTCGAACTCTTCGAGCATCAGGCGGTACGTCCGGGCAGTGAGGAATACCTGGATTCGGAGAAGTACGAGCTGCGCCCGCGCCCATTCGCCGAGGCGCTCGCGCGCGGAGAATCATTGGAGCCCTGGATCACTCGTCTCAACGAGATCCGCCGCGCGCATCCTGCACTGCAGCAGTTGCGCTGCATCCACTTCCATCACGTCGACAACGACGCGCTGCTCGCCTATTCGAAGGTCGATCCGGCCAGCGGTGACGCCGTGCTGGTCGTGGTGAATCTGAACCCCTATGGGGCCGAATGGGGCATGATCTCGCTCGATCTGCCCGCCATCGGCCGCGAATGGCACGACCATCCGGTGGTGTTCGACGAGGTCAGCGGCGAGGAATACCACTGGGCGCAGACCAATTACGTGCGGCTGGATCCGGCCCGAGCGGTCGCCCACATTCTCACGCTGCCCGCGGTATCGCAGCAGGCGCGCGCGGAACTGGCCTTCCGGAGGACATTTCGATGAAGCGTCGCGATCTGATGTTGCTCGCGGCGGGCACCCATACCGATCCGCATACCGTGCTCGGCGCGCACCCGCATCCAGACGGCACGATCGTACGCGTGCTGCGCCCCCATGCCGACGCGGTGTTCGCCCGGGTCGGCGGCGTCGATCATCCGCTGAAGTCGTTGGGGCACAGCATTTTCGCCGGTGTCATACCGCATCCGGACCTGATGGATTACCGCATCGTCACCGACTACCAGGGCGGACAGACGATCATCAGCGCAGACGGCTACCGCTTCCTGCCCACCGTCGGCGAGCTGGACCTGCACCTCATCGGCGAGGGTCGCCACGAACACCTGTGGGATGTGCTCGGCGCGCACCCGCGTCACTACACCACCCTCGACGGCGAGGTGGATGGCACCTCGTTCGCGGTCTGGGCACCGAATGCCCGGGGTGTCACCGTGATCGGGGATTTCGACGGGTGGAGCGGGAACACCGCGCCGATGCGTTCGCTCGGATCTTCCGGGGTATGGGAGGTCTTCGTACCGGGGGTCGGCGTCGGCACCAAGTACAAGTTCCGGGTGCACGGCGCGGACGGACGCACCGTGGATCACGCCGATCCGCTGGCGTTTGCGACGGAGCTGCCGCCCGCTACGGCATCCGTGGTCACCGAAAGCAATTACGTGTGGTCCGACGGTGACTGGGTTTCGACCCGCGAACGCACCGACCCCACTCGCGCCCCGATGAGCGTCTACGAAGTGCACCTGGGCTCCTGGCGTCCCGGCCTGGGCTACCGCGAATTAGCGGATCAGCTCGCCGATTACGTGCGCGCGGCCGGATTCACCCATATCGAACTGCTGCCGATCGCCGAGTACCCGTTCGGCGGCTCCTGGGGCTACCAGGTCACGTCGTATTACGCACCCACCGCCCGCTTCGGCTCCCCCGACGATTTCCGGGCCTTCGTCGACCGCATGCACGCCGCAGGCATCGGTGTACTGCTCGACTGGGTGCCCGCGCACTTCCCTCGCGACGAATGGGCGCTCGCGCGCTTCGACGGCACCGCGCTGTATGAGCACGCCGACCCACGCCGCGGCGAGCAACTCGACTGGGGCACCTACATTTTCGACTTCGGCCGCAATGAGGTGCGCAACTTCCTGGTCGCCAATGCGCGGTACTGGATCGAGGAATTCCATATCGACGGACTGCGCGTCGACGCGGTCGCCTCCATGCTGTACCTGGATTACTCACGCGCCGAAGGCGAATGGGAACCCAATGTGCACGGCGGCCGGGAGAACCTGGAGGCCGTCGACTTCCTGCAGGACCTCAACGAAACCGTGCATCGTCACCATCCCGGCGTCGTCACCATCGCCGAGGAATCCACCACTTGGCCCGGTGTCACCCGCGGCGCCGATGTCGGCGGCCTCGGCTTCACCATGAAGTGGAATATGGGCTGGATGCACGACACCCTGGGCTATTTGGGGCGCGATCCGATCCACCGCTCCTGGCACCACAACGAGATCACCTTCTCGCTGGTGTACGCGTGGAGCGAGAACTATGTGCTGCCCATCAGCCACGACGAGGTCGTGCACGGCAAGGGCACCCTCTGGACCAGAATGCCCGGCGACGATTTCGCCAAGGCGGCGGGCGTGCGCGCACTCCTGGCCTACATGTGGTCGCATCCCGGTAAGCAATTGCTGTTCATGGGCCAGGACTTCGGCCAGTTCCGGGAATGGTCACACGACCACGGCCTGGACTGGCACGAACTGGAAAACCCACTGCACCAGGGCATTACGGCCGCCGTCCGGGATCTGAACGCGGTCTACCGCGCCCATCCCGCGCTGTGGAGTCAGGACACCAGCCCCGGTGGCTACTCCTGGGTCCAGGCCGACGATCGCGAAAACAATGTGATCGCCTTCCTGCGTTACGGCTCCGATGGTTCGGTGATCGCCTGTGTTTTCAATTTCTCCGGCTCGGTGCACGGCGAATACCGCGTCGGCCTGCCGAGCGCAGGCACCTGGCGCGAAATCCTCAATACCGACGCCGCCGAATACGGCGGCTCCGGCATCGGAAACCTGGGCGGTGTCAAGGCAACCGATGAGCCGTGGCACGGTCGACCGGCTTCGGCCACCGTGGCGCTCGCGCCGAATACCGCGATCTGGCTCGCTCCAGAGTCATAAGCCACCACGCGAGCCGATCAAGCAGGCCGCGCCGCAGCGCACAGCCCGGCTTCGACCATCGTGGCGCTGGCCCCAAACACCCGCGATCCGGCTCGCTCCAGAGTCATAAGCCACCACGCGAGCCGATCAAGCAGGCCGCGCCGCAGCGCACAGCCCGGCTTCGACCATCGTGGCGCTGGCCCCAAACACCCGCGATCCGGCTCACGCCAGAGTCATAAGCCACCCCACGCAGGTGGGTCGAACAAGAGCCACTACGTAGCGCTCAGCCCGGCTTCAGCCCCCAATGGCGCCGGTCCCGGATACCGCGATCTGGCTCGCCAAAACATAAGCCACCACATGGGTAGGTCGAGCAGGCCGCCCTGCGGTGAGTCGAGCAGGCCGAGCCTCGGCGCGCTGAGCCCGGCTTCGGCTGCCGCGGCGCTGGCCCCGAACCACCGCGATCCAGCCCGCACCAGAGTCATAGGCCACCACACGGGTGGGTCGAGCCGCAGGCCACCCGCAGCGCTCAACTGCGCCAGTCCCACAGCGCTCGGCGCTGAGCTGCGCCAGTGCGTTGCCAACGACCACCCTGGCAATCGACCACACCGCCGCGATCTGTGGATCGGGCCCAGCGATCGCATCGGCGCAGGCTATCCGCCGATGCCATGCGCGCCGCGGCAGCCGGGTCAGTACAGCGCGGCCGCCAGCTTGCGGCGGGCAGCAATCACGAAAGGCTCTGCCGGGTCGAACAATTCGAAGAGCTCGAGCAGCCGGGTGCGCGCCTTGGTGCGATCATCGCCGGCCGTCTTCTTGATCACGGCGATCAACCGGTCGAACGAGGCCTCCGGCTGCTGGCTCATCATCTCGACATCGGCGGCATCCAGGGCCGCGTCGACATTGGCTGGATCGGCATCGGCAGTGGCGATCGCGGAGTCCGAAATGGCCTGGGCACGGGACAGGAAGCGCACCTGACGAAGTGCGTTCTTTGCCTCCTCATTGCCCGGCTCCGCGGCGATGATGGCCTCATAGGCTGCTTCGGCACCGGCCATGTCGCCGTGCTCGAGCGCGGCCTCTGCGGCGGTGAAACGCGGGTCCTCTACGGCCTGGGGCTGCTGCTCACTGCCCTCGAGCTGCCCGCCGACCGCCTCGACGACCGCGCTCAACCACTGCCGGACCTGCGGCTCCGGCTGGGCGCCCTCGAAATCCGCGAGCGGGCGGCCACCGGCCACCGCGATCACGGTCGGAATGCCCTTCACACCGAACGCCTGCGCGATCCGCATATTGGCCTCGGCCTCGACCGTCGCCAGATCCCACGCGCCCGCGCTCTCCTGAACGAGCCGCTCCAGCGTCTGGACCAGCTCGACGCTGCCCGGGCTGCGCTGCGAATACAGCGCGACGACCACCGGCACCTGGGTGGACCGGCGCAGCACCTTCGTTTCGAAATCCGCCTCGGAGACGGCGTAGTCGCCGCCGCCTCCCGCACCCGACGCACCGGCCGGGGGCTGCTTCAGGCTGGACAGATCCACCGCACCGGACATGGCGGCGGCGACGGCTGGCGAAGGGCGGCGGGCGGCAGGTCGAGTCACGGCTTCCAGTTTGTCACGGCGTGACCGACGCCGGGGCTCCGGAGTCGACGGAAGTCACGTCGCTCAGCTCACCGAGCTTGCCCGCACGCACCGCCCACACCTCGAAGAGGACCGTGAAAAACGGCGGAATGCTCGACAGCAGCGCGAGGATCGTCGTCTTGGTGTTCCACGCCAGCTCACGAGCCGCGAGGATCGCGGTGATGACGAACAGGACGAAGATGATGCCGTGCGTCATCCCGAACACCTTGACCGGCCACAGCACCGGTTCGGGGAGGCGCTTGAACACCATGCCGACGATCAGGAAAACCCAGGAGATCGCCTCCAGCACGGCGATGAAGCGGAACCGCTTGGCCACGGTGCTCAAGTCGAAGAAATTGCCCATGGCCACCATTGTGCCGGACTGCTACGACGGGTCGTAGTTGAACCGGTCACACCTGAACTCCGCCGACCCGCGTATCCGGGTCGGCGGAGCCGAGAATTACACCTTGATGATCAGCGCGTCACCCTGACCGCCGCCACCGCACAGCGCGGCAGCGCCGATACCGCCACCGCGCCGCTTCAGCTCCAGCGCCAGATGCAGCAGGATGCGCGCACCGGACATGCCGAGGGGGTGACCGACGGCGATCGCGCCACCGTTGACGTTCACCTTCTCCGGATCGATGCCCAGCTTGCGGGTGGACGCGATGCCGACCGCCGCGAACGCCTCGTTGATCTCGACAAGATCCAGCTCGGCGGGCGAAATGCCTTCGCGCGCACAGGCCTTGGCGATCGCATTGGCGGGCTGATCCTGCAGCGTCGAATCCGGACCGGCCACCACGCCTGCGGCGCCGATCTCGGCGATCCAGCTCAGGCCCAGCGACTGCGCCTTCTCCTTGCTCATCACGACCACCGCGGCCGCGCCGTCGGAGATCTGCGAGGCGGTGCCCGCGGTGATGCTGCCGTCCTTGCGGAAGGCCGGGCGCAGCTTGGCCAGCGATTCGACGGTGGTGTCCGCGCGAATGCCCTCGTCGGTGCTCACCACGATCGGATCGCCCTTGCGCTGCGGCACCGAGACCGGGACCACCTCGTCATCGAAGATGCCGTTCTTCCACGCCGCCGCCGCACGCTGATGCGAGGCCGCCGCGAACGCGTCCTGATCCTCCCGGCTGACCGGCTCGGCGTCGTTGCGCTGTTCGGTCAGCGCACCCATCGGCTGGTCGGTGAAGATGTCGTGCAGACCGTCGTAGGCCATGCTGTCGCGCAGCGTCACATCGCCGTATTTGTAACCCTCCCTGCTCTTTTCGAGCAGATGCGGGGCCTGGCTCATGGATTCCTGACCGCCCGCGACGACGATCTCGTACTCGCCGGCGCGGATCAGCTGATCCGCGAGCGCGATCGCGTTGATACCGGACAGGCACACCTTGTTCACCGTCAGCGCGGGCACATCCATCGCAATGCCCGCGGCCACCGCCGCCTGCCGGGCCGGGATCTGCCCCGCACCCGCGGTGAGCACCTGGCCCATGATCACGTAGTCGACCTGCTCCGGCGCGACGCCGCCCTTTTCCAGCGCCGCCTTGATAGCGAAACCACCCAGGTCGGAACCGGTGAAGTCCTTCAGACCCCCGAGCAGCCGACCGACCGGGGTACGCGCACCGGAGACGATCACGGTTGTGGTCACGACGAGCCTCGCATTCATTGATCGAACAGCGTCGCGCACCGAGAACTCGCGACGTCAACCTCTGTACTCAACGGTAGCTTGTCCGACTCGAACGCCCCCTAACCAGGTACGCGGTGCCCTCGCCTACGCTCGGCCAAGCGCAAGGGACTAATGACGGCCTCCGGCCGACTGTGACAGATAAGGCGCTACGTTCGAAGGGTGAGCAACGTTATCGACCCGTCGAACTTCATCCCCGGCGACTACGTCATCGCCGTCGACCACGTGGGCATCGCGGTACCCGACCTGGATGCCGCAATTGCCTGGTATGCCGACAATCTCGGCATGATCGAGACCCATCGGGAGGTGAACGAGGCCCAAGGTGTGCACGAGGCGATGCTGTCTTTGCCCGGCGCACCGGACGGCGCGACTGCCCTGCAGTTGCTGGCGCCGCTCAACGCGGACTCCACCATCGCCAAGTTCATCGATCGCAGCGGACCGGGCCTACAGCAACTCGCCTATCGCGTTACCGATATCGAGGCCGTCTCCGTGTATCTTCGTGATCGAGGTCTGCGTTTGCTGTACGACGCCCCACGTCACGGAACCGCGGATTCTCGCATCAACTTCATTCACCCGAAGGATGCTGGCGGTGTGCTGATCGAGTTGGTCGAGCCCAACTCGAATGTTACGCACTAGTATCAAGATCGGGCCTGAAAAACTCGTCGCGATCACATTCGCGGTCGAGTCACCATGAGGTGCAACTAGGCTGTAGTTTGTGTGCCATGTCGTCACCTGAGTCCGATCGCAATCGCTTCGTTGCACTGCCCTTCACCGTTGTGCGCAAGGGTTATGCGCAAGACGAGGTACGCAACTACTTCGACCGTTTCGATGCCGAGTTAAGGGTCACCGCCACAGATCGGGATGCCGCTGCGGCGCAAGCCCGTAACCTCGCCAGCCAGCTGGAGGACGCGCGGGACGAGATCGACGAGCTCCGTAAGGAAGTCGATCGCCTTTCGGTTCCGCCGACCACTGCGGAAGGCATGTCCGACCGCATCTCTCGGATGCTGCGCCTGGCTTCCGACGAGGCGTCCGAGGTCCGCGCGCTCGCGCAGGCCGAGGCGGCGGAAATGGTGTCGATCGCCGAGCAGCAGGCCACCGAAATGCGTGGTAAGTACGAATCGCTGCTCGCCGAGACCAAGGAGAAGCGCGAGGCGCTCGAAATCGAATTCGAGCAGACCCTGGCGAATGCGCGTACCGAGTCCGCCAAGATCATCGAGGCCGCTCAGGCCGAGGCCGATCGCCTCGGCAAGGAAGCCGATGCCAAGCGCAAGGCGACCCAGCAGGACTTCGAGGCCACCATGGCGGAGCGTCGCACCAAGCTCACCCGCGCCATGGAGGAGCTCGAGGCCACCAGCCGCGCCGAGGCCGCTCAGCGGATCAAGGACGCGACCGACGAGTCCAACCGCCTCATCACCTCCGCCACGCAGACCTCCGAGCGCAAGATCGCGCACGCCAAGGAACTCGCCGAGGAGATGCGCGTGCTGCGCGGCCGGGTGCTCGCCCAGCTGCTCGGCATCCGCGGCCAGCTCGACTCGGTGCCCGCCATGCTCGCGGCCGTCAACCGGGAAAGCGAACTGCTGGACGGGGTTCCGGATCAGCGCAAGTCCATCGGCGGTGGCACCAAGTCGGTCACCGGCGGTTCGCGCACCAAGGCCATCCCCGAGGTCTCGGCCGAGGAAGACGACATCGACGCCGACGAGCGCGAGAACGCCGAAATCACCAACTGACGACCGCGGGCTGAGCGGCGACAAACGCAACACCCCAACCGAATTCACACCAAGGCCGCCCCGCAACCGGGGCGGCCTTCCTAATGTCCTGAGCAGCCGGTCAGCGGCCCTGCACGGGGCATACACCGCCACAACAACATTCCCGCGTACCGAGACGCTTGGAATATTCGGCCCGCCCCCGCACAGCTATCCAGAGGTCCTCAGCCCCAAGGAAACCCACAGAATCCCGCATATGTCTGGGCGACTGGATACCGACAACCGGATTCGCCGTCCGGGCCTCCGATTCGGACCCACAGTAATGATTGCCTTGCAGGGCACACCGAGACCTGCCCTGCCCGGAAATACTGAGCCCCAAGAGAATCCGGAGGCTCGCCCGCTACCGGCGGGCGAATTCAGGACCAGCGGCGGGTAATTCGCCGGGTGCGGCGGCCGTTCCAGCAGCCGCGATGCCAATGCCTGCGGTCGTCCTCGCCGTCGTCGACCGCCCACGCGACGATATGCGCGACACCGGGCGGGATTTCATGATCGCAGCCCGGGCAGCGATAGGTTTTGAACGCCCGACTGCCCGGGATAGTCCGCACGACATACAGCTCGTCGCTATCCGGCCCGGCCTCCCGCCGACCGAAGACGTCGCCGATCGGCGGGGCGCCCTCCTGCGAGCGGCCCACCTGGCGTTCCGTCCGCGGCTTCCGTCGAGGCATGCCATAAGCCTAAATCGAGGCCCACTGCCCCCAGCAGTCGCAGTCCGCCCTTCCCACGCCGTACACGTTCGGCCCGGCGAATCCATGCTTGCGGGACATCGGCACGATTGAGCTGGTCCCCGAAGCGGTCATCGCCGCCAGGTCGTAGCTGAAGTTCGGGGTCGTTGACGGTGGTGTAGCCGTTGCCCGGCAGGTCGACCGCATAGACCGTGTGGTGTTCGGCAAGTGCGGGAATCATGTCGCGGTACGTGTGCAGCGACACGGTTCCGCCGGGCAACAGCACGACGGGGGACCCTTCTCCGGTCGTGTTGTAGTGGAACCGAGCGACGGGGGTGTCGATGTACCGCGAGATCAACGCGAACGAGGCGGTGGGTTCGGCGTGCGCGACCGCGGTAGCCGCGGTGGGTGCGAACAGTGCCGTGATCGCCGCGAGTACCCGATAGAACCGGCGGTGGACGTCCGACACCATTTGAGGCTCCCGTTCTCGGGATGCACTCGGTCCCAGCTCACCACCTAGGACGGCCGAGCGGAGGATTCCGTGACGCGAAGACCAGGGTGATCTCGATCACGCCGCAACAGCGCACGGGCCTGGTCACGATCACAGACAGCTGAGCCGACCGACGACGATGCGGTCTGTCGGCCTGTTCGGCGAAAGCCCTTCTTCCCCCTAGAAGAGGCGGAATTCATTGCTCTCGGTGCCGCGTAGGGCGTCGTAATCGAGGGTCAGGCAACGGATACCGCGGTCCTCGGCGAGGGTGCGGGCTTGGGGCTTGATCTGTTGGGCGGCGAAGACGCCGGCCACTGGGGCGAGGAGTGGGTCTCGGTTCAGGAGTTCGAGGTAGCGGGTGAGCTGTTCGACGCCGTCGATTTCGCCGCGACGCTTGATCTCGACGGCCACGGTGGCGCCGTCGGCATTGCGGCAGAGCAGGTCCACGGGGCCGATGGCGGTCATGTACTCGCGGCGGATCAGCGTGTAGCCGGGGCCGAGGGTCTGCACATGTTCGGCGAGGAGCTCCTGAAGATGGGCCTCCACACCGTCTTTCACCAGACCGGGGTCCACACCCAACTCGTGCGAGGAGTCGTGCTCGACGTCCTCGATGGTGATGCGCAGTTCCTCACCCGCCTTGTTGGTAACCACCCAGAAGGCCTTCGCGCCCTCGGGCACCGCATCACCGTCGCGCTCCTCCAACCAGCACGGCGGGCTCATCCAGTTCAGCGGCTTATACGAGCCGCCATCAGAATGTACGAGGACCGACCCGTCCGCTTTGATCAGCAGCAATCGGCGGGCCATCGCGAGATGGGCGGTGAGTCGCCCTACGTAGTCGACCTGACAGCGAGCAATCACTAGGCGCACCCAAGCACTCTAGGTGAGCGCCCGGTCCCGCCCGTCGTCACCCCTGCCGCGTCGGCTGTCAGCCCATGAGCAGGATTGCCGCGAGGAACGCGCTCACGGCGAGCAGACCGGATTCGACCCGGGTAAGTCGGCGGGTCGACGCCGCTTTTGCGCGCAACATGCCGAAGCCGACCGCGGTTCCGATGCCGAAAGCCAGCAGGTGACCGACGTTGGTGAAGGTTTGTTCGATCAGTACGCCCTCGGCGGCGACGAGGAACCACACAGTGGCCCAAGCGATTCGCCAGCGATGTGGAATGGCGACCACGATCGCCCCGACCAATGCCATGGCGCCGTAGCTGACGCCGACGTCCTGCGCCCAGCGAATGCTCGCGGGCAACCAATCTACCTCGATCGCGATCCACAGGCCGACGGCGACAAGGACCGTGGCACCGATATGTCCGGCCAGGAATACGCGCACCATATGGACCGCACCGAAGCGCAGCTCGGCAAGGGCCAGCAGACAACCGAGCAACGGAATCAGTACCCAGGCGGCACTGACATCGCCGATCACCAGGGCGCTCGAAAGCACGGTGCCCACCCGGCCATCCAGCAGATTGTGCAGATTCGTGCTCGCATGCAGCACCACCCGCGCCTGCGCCGACTCACTCAGCGCCGAGAAGACCGCGGTAACAGCGACAAGAGCCGCCAGATATCCGAACGTCGCCGGGAGCCTCAGCTGCCACCAGCGAGTGCGGAGCGGCCTGAGGGGATCGACCGGCGCGCGGTCGGCGGTTGTCGTCGCTGCGACCATCAACACCTCCATGCGCATCGACCGCTCCTATCGAGCATGCCGACGCCGACTACTACTTTCCGTCATTCTCCATCATGAACGCCGGAGCGCCGCATAGGGTGACTGTTCCCTGTGAGATTGCTCCGAAACCTCGCCGAGCTCGACAGGTAGCACGCTCTTTCGCTCTCACTTCAGCGGTACAGAGCAGTACGTAGCGCGCTCTGATTCGTCGACGAAGTTGGAGTACGAGACTCCAATGTAGTTTATCTGAGCGAGATAGCCATCGGGTGCCTCGGTGTCGCATACCACTCACCCACCACCGGCAACCTGATCTTGGCCACCGACGACTCGCCCTGTGCCTTGAAAAGACAAAGGCGATGCCGACGCTGATGGCAATCAGCACGCCCAGGACAGCAGCAATGATCGGGACCGCCGAACGTCGCGATCGAACGGTGTGCCTCTGTGAGCAGCACGCAAAAAGGCCCCCAACTGGTGTTGGGGGCCTTTCGCAAGGATGTTCCGGCGGTGTCCTACTCTCCCACACCCTGTCGAGTGCAGTACCATCGGCGCTGGTGGCCTTAGCTTCCGGGTTCGGAATGGGACCGGGCGTTTCCCCACCGCTATAGCCGCCGTAACTCTATGAAACTATCCACACAGAGAGCCAAACCCGATACCCACCCCCACATAAAGGGTTTCCTCGTGTTTGTCTTCTCGGTGATCTGTGTGTTGTTTCAGATACCGCACAGTGGACGCGTAGCTTCTTCGTTGGTAAGTCCTCGGCCGATTAGTACCAGTCACCTACACCCGTTACCGGGCTTCCAGTTCTGGCCTATCAACCCCATGGTCTGTGGGGGGCCTTAACCACTCGAAGGTGGTGAGAAACCTCATCTTGGAACAGGCTTCCCGCTTAGATGCTTTCAGCGGTTATCCCTTCCGAACGTAGCTAACCAGCAGTGCCCTTGGCAGGACAACTGGCACACCAGAGGTTCGTCCGTCCCGGTCCTCTCGTACTAGGGACAGCCTTCCTCAAGTTTCTGACGCGCGCGGCGGATAGAGACCGAACTGTCTCACGACGTTCTAAACCCAGCTCGCGTGCCGCTTTAATGGGCGAACAGCCCAACCCTTGGGACCTACTCCAGCCCCAGGATGCGACGAGCCGACATCGAGGTGCCAAACCATCCCGTCGATATGGACTCTTGGGGAAGATCAGCCTGTTATCCCCGGGGTACCTTTTATCCGTTGAGCGACACCGCTTCCACTTGCCGGTGCCGGATCACTAGTCCCGACTTTCGTCCCTGCTCGAGCTGTCACTCTCACAGTCAAGCTCCCTTGTGCACTTGCACTCGACACCTGATTGCCAACCAGGCTGAGGGAACCTTTGGGCGCCTCCGTTACATTTTAGGAGGCAACCGCCCCAGTTAAACTACCCACCAGGCACTGTCCCTGAACCAGATCATGGCCCGAGGTTAGAGGTCCAATACGATCAGAGTGGTATTTCAACGATGACTCCACAAACACTGGCGTGCCCGCTTCACAGTCTCCCACCTATCCTACACAAACCGTACCGAACACCAATACCAAGCTATAGTGAAGGTCCCGGGGTCTTTTCGTCCTGCCGCGCGTAACGAGCATCTTTACTCGTAATGCAATTTCGCCGAGTCTGTGGTTGAGACAGCAGAGAAGTCGTTACGCCATTCGTGCAGGTCGGAACTTACCCGACAAGGAATTTCGCTACCTTAGGATGGTTATAGTTACCACCGCCGTTTACCGGGGCTTAAATTCTCAGCTTCGCCATTACTGGCTAACCGGTCCTCTTAACCTTCCGGCACCGGGCAGGCGTCAGTCCGTATACATCGTCTTACGACTTCGCACGGACCTGTGTTTTTAGTAAACAGTCGCTTCTCTCTGGTCTCTGCGACCCAACCCAGCTCCGAGAGTAAATCTCATCACCAGACCGGGTCCCCCTTCTCCCGAAGTTACGGGGGCATTTTGCCGAGTTCCTTAACCACAGTTCTCTCGATCGCCTCAGTATTCTCTACCTGACCACCTGTGTCGGTTTGGGGTACGGGCCGTGTACCAACTCACTAGAGGCTTTTCTCGGCAGCATAGGATCACTGAATTCACCTCAATCGGCTACGCATCACCTCTCAGGCACATGAGACACGGATTTGCCTATGTCTCGCCCTACAGGCTTACACCAGTACAACCACTGACTGGCCCAGCTACCTTCCTGCGTCACCCCATCGCTTGACTACTACAGCAAGGGTCGTATGCAGCCACTTCCGGCTCCCCGAAGGGAGTCCATCCGCTTTTGGATACTTAGCACCACTGATTCACCATTGGGCGCGGATACACGGGTACGGGAATATCAACCCGTTGTCCATCGACTACGCCTGTCGGCCTCGCCTTAGGTCCCGACTCACCCTGGGCGGATTAACCTGGCCCAGGAACCCTTGGTCATTCGGCGGACGAGTTTCTCACTCGTCTTTCGCTACTCATGCCTGCATTCTCACTCCCACAGCCTCCACAACTAGCTCACGCTGCTGCTTCCATGGCTGTAGGACGCTCCCCTACCCATCCACACCACTGCACCACCCTCCGTAGAAGATGGCGGATGTATTGTGTGAATGCCGCGGCTTCGGCGGTGTACTTGAGCCCCGCTACATTGTCGGCGCAGAATCACTTGACCAGTGAGCTATTACGCACTCTTTCAAGGATGGCTGCTTCTAAGCCAACCTCCTGGTTGTCTTCGCGACTCCACATCCTTTTCCACTTAGTACACGCTTAGGGGCCTTAGCCGGCGATCTGGGCTGTTTCCCTCTCGACTACGAAGCTTATCCCCCGCAGTCTCACTGCCACGCTCTCACACACCGGCATTCGGAGTTTGGCTGATTTCGGTAAGCTTGTAGGCCCCCTAGACCATCCAGTAGCTCTACCTCCGGTGTGAAACACGTGACGCTGCACCTAAATGCATTTCGGGGAGAACCAGCTATCACGGAGTTTGATTGGCCTTTCACCCCTACCCACAGCTCATCCCCTCAGTTTTCAACCTAAGTGGGTTCGGGCCTCCACGACGTCTTACCGTCGCTTCACCCTGGCCATGGGTAGATCACTCCGCTTCGGGTCTAGAACACGCGACTCGAAACGCCCTATTCGGACTCGCTTTCGCTACGGCTACCCCACACGGGTTAACCTCGCCACATGCCACTAACTCGCAGGCTCATTCTTCAAAAGGCACGCCATCACCCACAGTGACAAAGTCACTCGCAGGCCCTGACGGATTGTAAGCGCACGGTTTCAGGTACTATTTCACTCCCCTCCCGGGGTACTTTTCACCTTTCCCTCACGGTACTAGTCCGCTATCGGTCACCAGGGAGTATTCAGGCTTACCGGGTGGTCCCGGCAGATTCACAGCAGATTTCACGGGCCCGCTGCTACTCGGGAAACATCCACAACAGCCGTTGAGTTTTCATTTACCGGACTATCACCGTCTATGGCAGGCCGTTCCAGACCACTTCAACTAACACAACGGTTTCTCACTGTCGCCCTGACCGGCAGATCAGGGAAGAATGCTCCCACTACCCCGTCCAGACAACCCCTGCCGGGTATCACATCTGAACGGTTTAGCCTCATCCGCTTTCGCTCGCCACTACTCACGGAATCACTATTGTTTTCTCTTCCTGTGGGTACTGAGATGTTTCACTTCCCCACGTTCCCTCCACACACCCTATATATTCAGATGCGGGTAACACGACATCACTCGTGCTGGGTTTCCCCATTCGGAAATCCTCGGATCTCAGCTCGGTTGACAGCTCCCCGAGGCTTATCGCAGCCTCCTACGTCCTTCATCGGCTCCTGGTGCCAAGGCATCCACCGTACGCTCTTAAACACTTACAAACAAAGATGCTCGCGTCCACTGTGCAGTTCTCAAACAACACACCCGAAAGAATCCAATTCCGACACCAGCACCCCAGCCCAAAAAACTGAGGTCGGTATGACCGGGAACCCGATCGGATCGTCTATTCGCCTAGAAAGAAACACTCGCGTGTTCTCTCAGGACCCAACAGTGTGCCGATATATCCACCGCGATTCCGGACCGAGCCGAAACCGTTGTGCGATGAAACCTGTCAGCGTTCCACCCATGAGCGTCCGCAGTCCCACGAATGGGGACTAAACGGTCTCTGGCATCAACGTTTACCATCCCCGACTCTTCGGGGTGCGATGCAGAAGTGCTCCTTAGAAAGGAGGTGATCCAGCCGCACCTTCCGGTACGGCTACCTTGTTACGACTTCGTCCCAATCGCCAATCCCACCTTCGACGGCTCCCTCCACAAGGGTTAGGCCACCGGCTTCGGGTGTTACCGACTTTCATGACGTGACGGGCGGTGTGTACAAGGCCCGGGAACGTATTCACCGCAGCGTTGCTGATCTGCGATTACTAGCGACTCCAACTTCACGGGGTCGAGTTGCAGACCCCGATCCGAACTGAGACCGGCTTTAAGGGATTCGCTCCACCTCACGGTATCGCAGCCCTCTGTACCGGCCATTGTAGCATGTGTGAAGCCCTGGACATAAGGGGCATGATGACTTGACGTCGTCCCCACCTTCCTCCGAGTTGACCCCGGCAGTCTCTCACGAGTCCCCGCCATAACGCGCTGGCAACATAAGATAAGGGTTGCGCTCGTTGCGGGACTTAACCCAACATCTCACGACACGAGCTGACGACAGCCATGCACCACCTGTACACCAACCACAAGGGGGGCGACATCTCTGCCGCTTTCTGGTGTATGTCAAACCCAGGTAAGGTTCTTCGCGTTGCATCGAATTAATCCACATGCTCCGCCGCTTGTGCGGGCCCCCGTCAATTCCTTTGAGTTTTAGCCTTGCGGCCGTACTCCCCAGGCGGGGTACTTAATGCGTTAGCTACGGCACGGATCCCGTGGAAGGAAACCCACACCTAGTACCCACCGTTTACGGCGTGGACTACCAGGGTATCTAATCCTGTTCGCTACCCACGCTTTCGCTTCTCAGCGTCAGTTACTTCCCAGAGACCCGCCTTCGCCACCGGTGTTCCTCCTGATATCTGCGCATTTCACCGCTACACCAGGAATTCCAGTCTCCCCTGAAGTACTCTAGTCCGCCCGTATCGACCGCAAGCCCACCGTTGAGCGGTAGGTTTTCACGATCGACGCGACGAACCGCCTACAAGCTCTTTACGCCCAGTAATTCCGGACAACGCTCGCACCCTACGTATTACCGCGGCTGCTGGCACGTAGTTGGCCGGTGCTTCTTCTACAGGTACCGTCACTCACGCTTCGTCCCTGTCGAAAGAGGTTTACAACCCGAAGGCCGTCATCCCTCACGCGGCGTCGCTGCATCAGGCTTCCGCCCATTGTGCAATATTCCCCACTGCTGCCTCCCGTAGGAGTCTGGGCCGTGTCTCAGTCCCAGTGTGGCCGGTCACCCTCTCAGGTCGGCTACCCGTCGTCGCCTTGGTAGGCCATTACCCCACCAACAAGCTGATAGGCCGCGGGCCCATCTCGCACCGATAAATCTTTCCACCACAAGACATGCATCCCATGGTCATATCCGGTATTAGACCCAGTTTCCCAGGCTTATCCCGAAGTACGAGGCAGATCACCCACGTGTTACTCACCCGTTCGCCGCTCGTGTACCCCGAAGGGCCTTACCGCTCGACTTGCATGTGTTAAGCACGCCGCCAGCGTTCGTCCTGAGCCAGGATCAAACTCTCCGTTGAAGACTCTCAACCACACCCAAAAAGGATGCAATCAGAAGAATTAACCAGAGTCCGAAAACCTTGGCAAAATCAAACGCCAGCAAAAAATATTTGCTGACTAAAATGTCCAGCCCACCCAAACGGGGGTTTGAGGAGCCGGAACCAAAAAAATATTTGGCACTGACATTCATCGACACACTATTGAGTTCTCAAAGAACACACGCACACACCATCTAGCGGGTTTGACCCCGGTCGATCGGTGAGGCAACTTATCCAGCTTAGCTCAGTCGTGAACCCGAATCAAAATCGAGGCCTCGTTCGAGCTAGTGTGATCGTCAGGCGCTCAACGTCCTACCTCGTTTCCCTGGTCCTTCGCTCAGCCTTTCGGCTCAGCGCGTGGGCCCCGGGTCGGTGTCCGTGTCGCTCTGACTCGAATAAAGTTACGTGTCGGTGTGCACGATGTCAAATCGCCTGGTCAAGAACGGTTTTCGGCAAGAGGTGATTGTCGCCTTCCGTTCACATGATCAATCCGCAGCGCCGACTCGCTCCACCTGACCACCCAACGCCTGCAGCTGCTCGACGAAATTCGGGTAGCCGCGGTCGATATGGAAGACGTCGTGCACCTCGGTGGTGCCATCAGCAACCAGACCGGCAAGTACCAATCCGGCGCCGGCCCGAATATCCGACGACCACACCGGCGCACTCGACAGCCGCGGAATTCCGCGCACCACCGCATGATGCCCATCCGTCCGCGCGTCGGCGCCCAGCCGGATCATCTCCTCCACGAAACGGAACCGCGCCTCGAAGATGTTCTCGGTGATCATCGAGGTGCCATCCGCAATCGCCGCCAAACCGATAGCCATCGGCTGCAGATCGGTCGGGAATCCGGGGAAAGGCAGCGTCGAGAAATTCACCGCGCGCGGCCGATCGGCCTGGATCACCCGGAAACCGTCCGGTTCGAACGAAATACGCGCACCGGCCGAGCGCAGCTTGTCCAGCACGAGGGACAGATGCTTGGGGTTCACACCGGTCACCCGGATATCGCCCATGGTCATCGCCGCGGCGATCCCCCAAGTCGCGGCCACGATCCGGTCGCCGATCACCTGGTGCGTCGTCGGTTCGAGCCGCTCGACGCCCTGAATGGTGAGCACCGATGTACCCGCACCGCTGATCCGCGCACCCATCCGAACGAGCATGTTGCACAGATCGACGATGTCGGGTTCACGGGCCGCGTTATCGATGACCGTCTCCCCCTCGGCCAGCACGGCCGCCATGAGGATGTTCTCGGTCGCGCCCACCGAGGGAAAGTCCAACCTGATCCGCGCACCCTGTAGTTCGTCCGCGCGCGCGACCAAACAACCGTGCTCGATTTCGCTGCTCGCGCCGAGCAGACGAAGGCCCGCCTGATGCATATCCAATGGCCGCGAACCGATCGCGTCACCACCGGGCAGTGCGACAACGGCGCGCTTACACCGCGCCATCAGCGGACCGAGCACACAAACCGAGGCGCGGAACTGCGTCACCGCCGGAAAATCCGCGTGGTACTTGGGCTCCGCGGGCGTGTTGATCGTGACGATCGACCCGTCGATCGTCACGTCGCAGCCGAGGCCGCGCAGCACATCACCCATCAACGGCACATCGAGGATGTCCGGGCAGTTCGTAATGGTGGTCGTGCCTTCGGCCAGCAATGCAGCCGCCATCAACTTGAGGACGCTGTTCTTCGCACCCCCGACCGCGACCTCACCGACGAGTCGATTCCCGCCAGTAACCAAAAACCGTTCCATGCCGCCTCTCCGCGTATTCGGCGCACTGTTGGTGCAAAGGATAGTTGCGTTGCGGGCCGGTGGTAGCAGTGCCGGGGTTATATCCAGGTAGCTGGGACGACTTTCGGGGTGTCCAGCAACTTTTGCGCGTGTCGGTGCGGATCGGACAGTTCACGAACCACCTTGTTCGCCACCAGGCTTCCACAACACGTCACCGCCCGGGTTGGCGACACGACTGAGGATGAACAGCAGGTCGGAGAGGCGGTTCAGGTACTTCGCCGGAAGGATATTCGTATCGTCCGGATGCGCCTGCACCGCGGCCCATGCCGAACGCTCCGCCCGCCGCGCCACCGTACGGCCAGTGTGCAGCAGGGCGGCCAGCGGCGTACCACCGGGCAGAATGAACGAATTCAGTGCGGGCAGATCGGCATTGAATTCATCGCACCAGGCTTCGAGACGGTCGATATAGGGCTGGGTGATGCGCAGCGGCGGATACTTCGGCTCCTCGACCACCGGGGTCGAAAGATCCGCGCCCGCATCGAACAGATCGTTCTGCACCTGGCGCAATACCTTCAGCAACTCCGGGGCAGGTTCACCGAGCGCGACGGCTACACCGATGGCGGCGTTCGTTTCGTCACAGTCGGCATAGGCGACCAGCCGCGGATCGGTTTTGGCCACCCGCGAGAAATCGCTGAGACCAGTCGTCCCGTCGTCGCCGGTCCGCGTGTAGATCCGCGTCAGGTGCACATTCACGAGTTCAGCCTAGAGTCCGGGCAGCCGACGGGTGCGATCCGAGGGCCGGGATTCGACCCAGGAGAGGAAGGCGGCCAGTGAGCCGCGGTCCAGGGCCAATTCGTAATTGCCGTCATTATCGGAAACCGCGGTCACCGCGATTTCGTCGGTCATGATGTCGTATTCGTCGCCACGCGGGCCGCGCCGATCACCGATCTCGATGCCCTGGCGTCGAATGGTGGAATCGGGGCCCAGCTTCAGACTGGAGAGCTTGTAGAAGACGAGGCGATCCTCGTCATATCGAATCAGACCGTGCCGCCAACCCTGGCCGCCGCGCGCGGGCAGCACCCGCAGAATCGCGGCGGTGCCGCCGCGGCGCAACATCATCAGCCGGTAGGTGGAAGCCAACGCCAACAGAACGAGCGTGAGCACCAGAATGATCAGGAGAACCATCCCGGTCTGCAATGCCGTTCGTCCCTTCGTTCCGCCGCCGTGTCGACGACACCTCGCGGCCATTCAACCACGGCCCCGAGTTTACAAATGGCCGGGCCTTGTCTTTGAACGTTCGAAGCCGGAAACGGCGCTGTCGGCGACGAATACCTTCGCCGCCGACAGCGCCGTGTTATCGGGTCGTACCCAATCCTGGTGCGGTACTACGCCTTCGCCTCTTCGACCGCGCGCACCTGGCCCTGGGCCGCGATCTTCGCTTCCTCGGAGGCATCGGCGTCGGCCAGCACCCGACGGGCCGCCTCGACGTCGATCTCATCGGCGAACTCCGCGGATTCGGCCAGCACCCGGACCGAGGTCGCGGTCACCGAGAAGAACCCACCGTGCACCGCCGCGGTGATCCGCTCACCCTCGGTGGGCACGATGCTCACGATGCCGCCCTCGACCAGCTGGCCGAGCAGCGGCTCGTGACCCGCCATGATGCCGATCTGACCTTCGGTGGTCTGCGCGCTGACGAACGTCGCCTGGCCGGACCAGAGCAAACGTTCGACGGCGACCAGATCAACTGACATCTCCGCCATGGGTGACTACTTTCCGGCGATCTTCTTCGCGGCCGCCTCGACGTCGTCGAGACCACCGCAGGAGTTGAACGCCTGCTCCGGGAAGTGGTCGAACTCGCCCTTGCAGACGCGGTCGAACGCCTCGATGGTGTCGGTCAGCGGCACCACGGAGCCCGGCTGGCCGGTGAACTTCTCGGCCACGATGAAGTTCTGGCCGAGGAACTTCTCCAGACGACGGGCCCGGCCGACGAGGACCTTGTCCTCTTCGGAGAGCTCGTCCATGCCGAGGATGGCGATGATGTCCTGCAGTTCCTTGTACTTCTGCAGGATCCGCTTCACCTCGTTGGCGACCCGGAAGTGCTCCGCACCGACGATCGAGGCCTCCAGGATGCGGGAGGTCGAGGTCAGCGGGTCGACGGCCGGGTAGATGCCCTTCTGCGAGATCGGGCGGGAGAGCTCGGTCGTCGCATCGAGGTGGGCGAAGGTGGTCGCCGGGGCCGGGTCGGTGTAGTCGTCGGCGGGCACGTAGATGGCCTGCAGCGAGGTGATGGACCGACCACGGGTCGAGGTGATGCGCTCCTGCAGCTCACCCATCTCGTCGGCCAGCGTGGGCTGGTAACCGACGGCCGAAGGCATGCGGCCGAGCAGGGTCGACACCTCGGAACCGGCCTGGGTGAACCGGAAGATGTTGTCGATGAACAGCAGCACGTCCTGGTGCTGCACGTCGCGGAAGTACTCGGCCATGGTCAGGGCCGAGAGCGCGACGCGCATACGGGTGCCCGGCGGCTCGTCCATCTGGCCAAAGACGAGGGCGGTGTCCTGTAGGACGCCCATCTCTTCCATTTCCAGGTGCAGGTCGGTGCCCTCACGGGTGCGCTCACCGACGCCGGCGAACACCGAGGTGCCGGAGAACTCCCGCGCGATACGGGTGATCATCTCCTGGATCAGCACGGTCTTGCCGACACCGGCACCACCGAACAGACCGATCTTGCCGCCCTTCACGTACGGGGTCAGCAGGTCGATGACCTTGATGCCCGTCTCCAGGATCTCGGTCTTACCCTCGAGCTGGTCGAATGACGGAGGCTTGCGGTGGATGCCCCACTGCTCGCCGTCGCGGCCGAGGCCCGGGGTGTCGAGGCAGTCGCCGAGGGCGTTGAACACGTGGCCCTTGGTGATGTCGCCGACGGGCACCGAGATCGGCTTGCCGGTATCGGTGACAGTGGCGCCACGGACCAGACCATCGGTGGGCTGCATCGAGATGGTGCGCACGATGTTGTCACCGAGGTGCTGGGCGACCTCGAGGGTCAGGGTCTTGGCAACCGAGGTCAGGGTGATCTCGGCGTGCAGAGCGTTGAACAGCTCAGGGATGGAACCCCGCGGGAACTCGACGTCCACGACGGGGCCGATGACGCGGACGACGCGACCTGTTTTCGCGCCGGTCCGGCTCTCTTGTGTGACTGCTGCGGTCATTTTTCTCTTCCTGCGCCTTTAGTCGCGGTCCGAGCTCGAAGCCAGCGCGTTCACGCCGCCGACGATTTCGCTGATTTCCTGCGTGATCTGGGCCTGCCGCACCGAATTCGCCTGCCGGGTAAGCACATTGGCCAGTTCGTTGGCGTTGTCGGTGGCTGCCTTCATTGCGGTGCGCCGAGCCGCGGACTCGGATGCCGCTGCCTCGAGCAACGATGAGTAGATGCGCGTGTTGATGTACTTGGGCAGCAGCGCCGCCAGCAGCACATCGGCATCGGGCTCGAACTCGTACTGCGCGGTGAGTTCCGCAGTCGGCGAGTCGGTGAAGCTGTCCTCACCCATGTCGTAGTCTTCGTCGACATAGCTGACCTGGATCGGCGCCAGGCGACGAACCTCGGGGGTCTGGGTCAGCATCGAGACGAAACGGGTGTACACGATGTGCAACTCGTCGACGCCCTCGATATTGCCCACCCCGTTCGGGGCCGGAACCTCAGCCTCGGAGCCCGCCATGAACGCGTCCACCAGGTGGTGGCACGCGGCCGTGGCATCGTTGTACTTCGGCTGCTGGGAGAACCCGGTCCACGCGTTGACCACCGGCCGATTCCGGAAGGTGTAGTACGTAAGGCCCTTGTTGCCCATCACGTACAGCACCGGCTCCTTGCCCTCGCCACGCAGGGTGACCATGAGCTCCTCGGCGCGCTTGAGCACGTTGGAGTTGTAGCCACCGCACATACCGCTGTCACTGGTGATCACCAGGACGGCGGCGCGGCGAGGATTGGCCCGCTCGGTCAGCAGCGGGTGCGACAGATTCGTCGAGGCACTCGCCAGTTCGCCGAGAACCTTGGTGATCTCCTCGGCGAACGGCTTCGCGGCCGCAACCCTGGCCTGGGCCTTGGAGATTCGCGAGGTCGCGATCAGCTCCTGGGCCTTGGTGATCTTCTTGATCGAACTCACACCACGAATGCGGGAGCGCAATTCACGCAAGCTTGCCATCAGCGGTTCACACTCCCTTCAGTTCATTCGTGAGAATCGAATAGCGCATCAGCCGCTCGACTACTTCTCGACGTGCTTGCGGGTCACCGACAGCGATTCGACCTCTTCGTGGTCGAGCTCACCGGCGGCGGCCTCGTTCACGACGCGCGAGCCGTCGGAAGCGAGGAAGCCCTGCTTGAACTTGTCGGTGGCCGCCTTGATGGCATCGCCGTTCTCGTTGTCGAGGACCTTGCCGCCCTCGATCGACTTGAAGGCGTCGGCCGCGCTGCGGTGCAGATCCTCGAGCAGTTCCACGTTGAAGCGACGGATGTCGGCGACCGGAACCGAGTCGAAGTAGCCGGCATCGACCAGGAAGATCGAGACGATCTGGTCCTCGACCGGAACCGGCGAGTACTGGTCCTGCTTGAGCAGCTCGACCCAGCGGGCACCGCGCTCCAGCTGTGCCAGCGACGCGGCGTCGAGGTCGGAGGCGAAGGCGGAGAACGCCTCCAGCTCGCGGTACTGCGCCATTTCCAGACGCAGCGAACCGGCGACCTTCTTCATGCCCTTGGTCTGAGCGGCGCCACCGACACGGGAGACCGAGGTACCGACGTTGATCGCCGGGCGGACACCCTTGTTGAACAGGTCGGACTCGAGGAAGACCTGGCCGTCGGTGATGGAGATGACGTTGGTCGGGATGAACGCCGAGATGTCGTTGGCCTTGGTCTCGATGATCGGCAGACCCGTCATCGAGCCGGCGCCCATCTCGTCGGACAGCTTCGCGCAACGCTCCAGCAGACGCGAGTGCAGGTAGAAGACGTCACCCGGGTACGCCTCGCGGCCCGGCGGACGACGCAGCAGCAGCGAGATGGCGCGGTAGGCCTCGGCCTGCTTGGTCAGGTCGTCGAACACGATCAGGACGTGCTTGCCCTGGTACATCCAGTGCTGGCCGATCGCCGAACCGGTGTAGGGCGCAAGCCATTTGAAGCCGGCCGAGTCCGAGGCGGGGGCCGCGACGATGGTGGTGTACTCCATCGCACCGTGCGATTCCAGCGCAGTCTTCACACCCGCGATGGTGGAACCCTTCTGGCCGATCGCGACGTAGATGCAGCGAACCTGCTTGTTCGGGTCGCCGGTCTCCCAGTTCGCCTTCTGCGCCAGGATCGCGTCGATGCAGACCGCGGTCTTACCGGTCTTGCGGTCGCCGATGATCAGCTGACGCTGACCACGACCGATGGCGGTCAGGGCGTCGATGGCGGTGATGCCGGTGGCCAGCGGCTCCTCGACCGGCTGACGCTGCAGCACGGTCGCGGCCTGCAGCTCGAGCACGCGCTGCTCTTCGGCCTCGATCTCGCCGAGGCCGTCGATCGGCTGGCCGAGCGGGTTGACCACGCGGCCGAGGAACTTGTCACCGACGGGGACCGAGAGCACGTCGCCGGTGCGGCGAACCTGCTGGCCCTCTTCGATTTCCGCGAACTCACCGAGGATAACCGCACCGATCGCGCGGTCCTCGAGGTTCAGCGCGACGCCGAGCACACCACCCGGGAACTCGAGCAATTCATTGGCCATCGCCGAGGGCAGGCCACTGACGTGCGCGATGCCGTCGCTGCAGTCGGTGACAACACCGACTTCTTCGATGGAGGTTTCCGGGGTGTAGCTCTGGGTGTAGCTCTCGATCGCGCTACGGATCTCATCGGTGGAGATCGTCAGCTCCGCCATAGTCTTCCTGCTCTCGCTGTCTGGTCTGGATGTCGGGGGAGGTGGATCGTCAGGCCAGAGCCCGACGCAGCCGTTCCAAGCGGCCGGTGGCGCTGCCGTCGATCAGGTCGTCGCCGACCTGCACCACGACGCCGGTCAGCAGACTCGGATCGACCTGCACGTGCACCGTGACCGGCTTGCCGTAGATGCGCTGCAACGACGCCCCGAGATGGTCGCGCTGCTGGTCGGTCAGCGCGACCGCGGCACGCACATGCGCGACGATCTGATCGCGCCGCGCGGCCGCGAGATCGGACAGCTCGCCGAACGCGCCGCCGATATTCGTCGACCGGGTGACCACCTGATCCGCCAGGGTCTGGGTGATGGTCTCGGTCTTGCCCGCGAGCAGCCGGTCGATCAGTTCGCGCTTGGCCACGGCGGGCTTCGCACGATCCGAAAGTGCCTGCTCCAGTTCGGGATTGTCGCCGATGATCCGGCCGAGCCGGAACAATTCGTCCTCGACCGCCCCGAGTCGTCCGCTGTCGGCGGCGGACTCCAGCAACGCCTCCTGGCCGA
Source organism: Nocardia vinacea (assembly GCF_035920345.1). NCBI lineage: Bacteria > Bacillati > Actinomycetota > Actinomycetes > Mycobacteriales > Nocardiaceae > Nocardia > Nocardia vinacea. Next base: position 8,420,707 of record NZ_CP109149.1, on the reverse strand, counting down.
GCAACACCAGGGTGTCGACCAAATCGGCGGTGCGCGACCAGTTCTGGGCCACCGCGGTGGTCAGCACCGCCAAGGTGGCGGGGCTGACCTTGCCGCTGAAGACCCGCTCGCTGAGTTCGGCGCGCACCGAGCCGGGCACCGACACGTCCGCGAGCGCAACACGCAGCGAACGCTGGTCATCCAGCACGGCGACAACGGCGAACAGTTCCGACCCCGTTGTGGCCGCAACACTGTCGCTTCCGGTCAGAGCGGCCCGAAGTGCCTCCCGTGCCCGGGAGCTTGCCTCGCGGCTCGCTGCGTACATGCTTCTCACTTTCGCGTCGCTACCTTCCGACCCCGATGCCGGCATCCGACTGATCGAGTTCGGACAGGAACCGGTCGATCGATGCCGCTTGCTTAGCTTCGTCCGAAACCGACTGTCCGATAATCTTTTCGGCCAAATCGACGGCAGTTTTGCCGACTTCGGCGCGCAGCTCGGTCAGGATCTGCTGGCGCTGAGCTTCCAGCTGGCTGTGACCGGCAGCGACGATGCGGTCGCTTTCGGCCTGTGCTTCCGCGCGCATCTGCGCGAGGATCTGCTGGCCCTGGGTGCGTGCGTCCTCGCGGATGCGCGCGGCCTCGAGCCGGGCGTCGGCCAACTGCTGCTGGTACTGCTGCAGCGTCAGCTGGGCTTCTTCCTGCGCGGCCTCGGCCCGCTGGATTCCACCCTCGATCCTGTCCGCACGTTCATCCAACACCTTGATGAGGCGCGGGATGACGTACTTGTAGAAAATGACGCCGATGATCGCAATGCAGACCACCGACCAGACAATGTCGTAGGTCTCGGGGATGAGGGGATTGATGTCCTCCCCTGTCTCCGCGGCGAGCATAGAAAGCGTGCTCATAGCAATCTCAGAAGATGAAGCCGGCCACAAGGCCGATCAGGGCGAGGGCCTCGGTGAACGCGATACCGAGGAACATGTTGGTGCGGATGGTGCCCTGCAGCTCGGGCTGACGGGCAATACCCTCGATGGCCTTACCGACGACGATGCCTACGCCGATGCCCGGGCCGATGGCGGCCAGGCCGTAGCCGATGGCGCCGAAGCCCTTGAACTTCTCCGACGTGGTCGCGGCTTCCTGGGCCAGGTACGCGAGGCTCATGAGTCTTCCATTCCCTTTCTGTTGCACACCCGCCGGGCGGCGTGGTGTAGCAGATATCCGGTAGTTGTTCGGTCAGTGCGAATCAGCGTGTTGTGCGAGTCCGATGTAAACAGCGGTCAGCAGGGCGAAGACGTAGGCCTGCAGGAAGATGACCAGCATTTCGAACAGCGTGAACCCGAGTCCGGCCAGCAGCGAGAACGGCGAGAACACCTTCATCCAGGCCGCGGCGTCGAACAAGAAGAACCAGGTGGCGCTGAAGAACAGCACCAGCATGATGTGACCGGCCAGCATGTTGGCCATGAGTCGGACGGTCAGCGTGAACGGACGCAGGATGAACGTCGAGACGAACTCGATCGGAATCAGCAACACGTGCAATGCGGGCGGAACATTCGGAACGACGATGCTGCTGCGCATGTAGGTGACGAACCCGTACTTCTTGATACCCACGAAGTTGAATGCGAGGTACGCGATGAGGGCCAGCACCAGCGGCATGCCGATTCGGGCGTTCGACGAGATGTTCAGCCCCGGAATGATGCCGGAGAAGTTGAGAAAGAGAACCGTGAAGAAGATCGTCGCGATCAACGGGAGGTACTTGCGACCGGATTCTTTACCGAGCACCTCTTCGGCAATCTGATCCTTGACGAACACCAAACCGGTTTCGGCGATGTTCTGCAGACCGCGCGGGACGATGCGAGGATTGCGGAATGCCAGCACCATGACGAGCACCAGCACGGCGGTCATCAACAGCCGGATCAGCATCAAACGGTCGAGTTCGAACGGCGTACCCTCGAACAGCACTGCTGGAGGGAAGAAGTCGGACAGCGATGGCGCGTGGAACTCGCCCGCCAAAGTGGTGACGCTCAGCGTTCTCTCCCGTGTTCGGGCCGCGGGTACGGTCATTCCCGCGGTTCGATCGGACATTGACGATCAATTGGGTCGACTCAGGTCGGCTCGAAAATTCGTCAGCAGCTGTGCGGCAACCCGCATGGGCGTCTGTACGTAGTGTCGGCGACATTCGTCGACATGCAGAACCGGAACCCCTCGGAGCCCGGCACGGCAGTAAGCATAGCTGCCACTCAGCGGGATCTCGGTGATCCCCCCTTGCTTGGTCGCTTGCTTACCAACACTTTACCAAGTTATCTACGACAGCGTGTAGGTGGGGGCGATTATTGCTGCGCAGAGGGCAAATCGGACTCACCGGTCGGTACGTTTACATACGGAACCTTCTGGCGCAGAACGCCATACGTCTCCGCGCCGAGCACGATGAGCAAGGACCCGACCACGGTCAGGAATAGTGCCATCCGGTCGTAGAAGTCGAACCGCTGCAGCACCGCGATCACGATCATCGCGACCAGCAACTTGCCCACCCAACTCACCAGCATGACCAGGCCCGCGGTGCTCGCAGGCAGCTTCGCGCCGAACAGCACGACGGCCGCGGTAGTGAGAATGAAGCCGCCGCCGATGGCCGCGCCGAGCAGTGCGCCCCAGAGTCCGGAAAGGCCCGCGACGGCCGAGGCGATGGCCACCGAGACCACCACCAACACGGCCAAACCGATCACGCCGTAGCGCAGCGCCGCCTTCAGCGGTGCATCTGGACCGGGGACGGGGTTGGTGAGACTCACGACTGCGCCTCGCTGGCGCTCGGCTCCGTCGTTCCTCTGGACGCTGTGTTTATTGTTCGCTCGCTTCGCTCACTCACGACCCGAACTTTACCTGGAGCTTGCTTTACGAATCCGCGGGCTCCTTGCGCCGCAGGCCCGGTATGGCGGTCACCACCAGCGCGAAAACCAGCCCGCCCGCCATCATCAACACCACAATCCGGCGATCATGGATCAGCGAAGTGCCGACGGCGCCGAAAGCGAGCACGCCGACCCATAAATAGATCACCAGCACAACGCGACGGTGCGAATGTCCGATCTGCAACAGCCGGTGATGCAAGTGCATTTTGTCCGGTGTCGAGAAACTCACACCGGCCCGAACCCGGCGCACGATCGCCAACAGCAGATCCAATACGGGAATGAACATCACCGCACCGACGAGCAGCAGCGGCGAAAGCAGACCGACGATGTCGCGAGGTCCGTAGCCTGCCAAATTGATGCGGCCCGAGGCGCCCGTCGACACCGCAGCCAACATGAGCCCGATCAACATCGAACCGGAATCACCCATGAATATCCGGGCGGGCGAAAAATTGTGTGGCAGAAATCCCATGCACGCGCCCGCGAGCGCGGCGGCGAGCAGGGCAGGCGGATATGTGTCGACCGAACCGCCCTGGCTGTAGAGCAGGCCGACCGTGAATACGAAGACCGCACCCGCGCAGATCAGGCCCAACCCGGCCGCGAGACCGTCGAGGCCGTCGACGAAATTCATCGCGTTGACCAGCGTCACCGTGATTCCGACCGTGACCAGGCCGCCCTGCAGCGCGTCCAGCACCACTGTCGTGTCGTTGAACGGGTTGTAGATGACGTACCAGCTCAGGCCCATCACCGCCATCACACCGGCGGCGGTGACCTGGCCCGCGAATTTGGTCAGCGCGTCCAGGCCCCAGCGGTCGTCGACGATGCCGACGAGCACGATGAGGGTGGCCGCCACCAGCACCGCTGGAATATCCGGCGCGTAATCGAAACCCCTTCGCAGCGCGGGCAATTGGTGCGCGAACAGTACCGCCGCGACCACCCCGACGTACATGCCGACGCCGCCCATTCGCGGAATCGGTTTGACGTGCACATCGCGCTCGCGCGGCACCGCCACCGCGCCGAAGGCGATTGCGAGTACCCGAATTCCGCCGGTGGCCAGGAAGGTCACCGTGCCCGAGATGAGAAGCACGAGCAGCAGCTCGCGCAAAGGAACTACCGCACCCGAACCGATCATCCGTTTATCTGATCCGCCATACGATCACTGCACCCCGAGGTCACCGCGTCGCGACGCTGGTCAGCGCCTCAGGGGACATTCCGAGCACATCGGCGATATCGCCGACCGGTACCGCGCCCGCGCGCAGGATCCGCGGCTGATCGGCGGTGAGGTCGACGATGGTGGACGCGATCGCGTGTTCGGCCGGGCCGCCGTCGAGATAGACGCCGACCAGATCGCCGAGCTGATCGCGCGCCTCGGCGGCGGTCTTGGCGGGTGGCTGTCCGGAGACATTGGCGCTGGAGACCGCAAGCGGTCCGACCTCGCGCAGCAGTTCCAGCGCGACCGGGTGCAGCGGCATCCGCAGCATGACCGTGCCACGGGTGTCACCGAGGTCCCAGGCGAGCGAAGGCGCCTGCTGCACAACAAGACTCAGCCCACCGGGCCAGAATGCCCGGATCAGCTCGCGGGCCTGCGGGCGCACCGAGAACACCAGACCGTCGATGGTGTGCCAGGAGCCGACCAGCACCGGTACCGGCATATCGCGACCACGCCGCTTGGCGGCAAGCAGATCGCTCACCGCGGTGGAATCGAACGCGTCGGCGGCCAGGCCGTACAAGGTATCGGTCGGCAGTACGACCAGCCGACCGGATTTCAGGGCACTGGTGGCCGCGGTCAGTCCGGCGGCGCGCGAGTCGGGATCCGCGCAGTCGTAGACGGTACTCACGGCCACCATCCTGTCACGCGTGCCACTCGATGCCACCATCGGCGGGGGTTGGTTGCCTCCGGTGATCGCGCGGCAAGTCGAATGGACGCTCTGCGAGCACCCGAGAACCACCATTACGACTCGCCTCGACGAGTTGGTCCGCACACTGGCCGGCGTGGGGATGCGGACCGGATCAGCTCCGGGTTGCGGCGACGAAACGGGGCTTACCCGCGAGGTCGGGATGCTCGACGATGTCGGTGAAATCACCCTGTTCGGCCAGCAGAGCAGCGAGATCGGAGCCGTTGGTGTCGTCGTGCTCGATGGCGCAGGAGCCGCTGGGACGAAGCAGGCGGGTGATGGTGGGGATCATCCGACGAATGACGTCCAGCCCGTCCGGACCGCCGAAGAGGGCCAGATGCGGATCGTGATCGGCGACCTCGGGATCGAGTTCGGCGCCTTCGGGAATGTACGGCGGATTGGCGACGACGAGATCGACCTTGCCGTTCAGATCGGTGAGCAGATTCGGATCGGTGACATCGTCGGCGTAGAGGGTGATCGGGGTGTCGCCCTCGGCAATGCGCAGATCAGCATTGCGGCGCGCCCATTGCAGGGCCGAGGGATCGATTTCGATCGCGTGCACGTCCGCATCCGGACGGGCCTGGGCAATGGCAAGTGCCAGCGCACCGGAACCGGTGCACAGATCGACGACGACCGGTGTGTGATCGTGCGGCAACACCTCCAATTGCGCCAATGCCCAGGCGAACAGCAGCTCGGTCTCGGGACGCGGCACGAAGACGCCGGGGCCGACCGCGACCTCGATTTCGCCGATCACCGCGGTGCCGGTCAGGTGCTGCAGCGGAATACGCTGCGCGCGCCGGTCCACCAGGGCGCGATATTCCTCGAGGAGCTCCGGCGCGACCAGCGGGGTGAGCGCCAGCCTGGTCCGCTCGACACCGAGCAGGTGCGCGGCCAGATGCTCAGCGTCGGCCTGCGGACTGTGCACACCCGCTGCCCGCAGAGTTTCCACCGCCTGGTTGATGGCGGGGCGCAAGGCCACTCGCGTCATGGGCTCGTCCGCCTCTTCTTTACCGGTCGTAGGTGCTCGAAGACTCGCATCGCGGGCCGCGGGCGAGGATCCAGCGGTCAGGACTCGATTATTCCGCGGCCATTCGGGCTGCGCGATCCGCCTTGCCGAGGGCGTTCAGGAGTGCGTCCATATCACCATCGAGCACAGCATCCAGGTTGTGCGCCTTGAAGCCGATGCGGTGATCGGTGATGCGGTTTTCCGGGAAGTTGTAGGTGCGGATGCGCTCGGAGCGGTCCACCGTGCGGATCTGGCTGGCACGACCGGCCGCGGCTTCCTGATCGGCCTGTTCCTCGGCGAGCGCCTGCAGGCGAGCCGCGAGCACCTGCATGGCGCGGGCCTTGTTCTGCAGCTGGGAGCGCTCGTTCTGGCAGGTCACCACAATGCCCGAGGGCAGGTGGGTGATGCGGACCGCGGAGTCGGTGGTATTGACGCCCTGGCCGCCCTTGCCGGAGGAGCGGTAGACGTCGATGCGCAGATCCGATTCGTCGATCTGCACCTCTTCGACCTCGTCGGGCTCCGGGTAGATCAGTACACCGGCCGCCGAGGTGTGGATGCGGCCCTGCGATTCGGTCACCGGAACCCGCTGGACACGGTGCACGCCGCCCTCGAATTTGAAGCGGGACCAGACACCGTCGCGCGCGGCGTCACGGCTCTTGATGGAGATGGTCGCGTCCTTGTAGCCGCCCAGGTCGGAGATGTTCACATCGAGAATCTCGACCTTCCAGCCATGCCGCTCGGCATAGCGGACATACATCCGGGCCAGATCCGAGGCGAACAGCGCCGATTCCTCGCCGCCCTCGCCGGATTTCACCTCGAGCACCACATCGTCGCCGTCGTGCGGGTCGCGCGGGGCGAGCAGATCCGCGAGGGTCTGCTCCAACTCGGTGACCTGTTGTTCCAGGTCCGGCACCTCGGCGGCGAAGGACGCGTCGTCGGCCGCGAGTTCCTGCGCTGCGGCGAGATCCTCGCGGGCGGACTTCAGCTTGTTGTAGGTGGCCATGATCGGGGCCAGCTCGGCGAACCGCTTGCCGACCCGGCGCGCGGCGCCCGGATCGTTGTGCAGCGCCGGATCGGCGAGCTGCGTCTCCAGGCCCGCGTGCTCGGCCAGAATGTCATCGATCGCGGACGGTTGCGTCACGCTGCTTCCTCTCGTTATCCGTACTGGCCACACAAAAGCGCCGACGCCCGGCCTGCAATGCAGGACCGGGCGTCGGCGAGGAAGCTACTTTGCGTCGGCCGTCTTGCCGGCACGCTTGCCGTAGCGAGCCTCGAAGCGGGCCACGCGACCACCGGTGTCGAGGATCTTCTGCTTGCCGGTGTAGAACGGGTGGCACTGCGAGCAGACCTCGACGGTGATGTGTCCCGACTCCTTGGTGCTGCGAGTCTGGAAGGTGTTGCCGCAACCACAGACGACGGTGGTCTCGACGTACGACGGGTGAATTCCTGCCTTCATGGATGTCCTCTCGATATTGGCCGCCGGGTCGCCCGCGCAGATAGCGAGGACGTGAACCGGAGCCGACTTAGGCGGGAGGCCTGCTCATCGGAGCAGACGCAACGACCGCTCAGTATGCCAGAACAGCCGTTACGCTCCCAAAACACCCCCTGCCCCCGGTTTGTTCCCCGCCCTAGGTAGTCCCCAAGTCTCATTGCCAATTGAACTACTGGCACGCGGGGATCGTGTTCTTACGGAACCCTTAATTCGGGTAGTCCGCTACTCGTGGATACGAACACAACTGTTCATAGAGTTGAGGCCTGATGCACGTCGGCGTGCCGAGACAGAAAGGAGAACCCTGTGAACAGCCGCATTGCATTGGCGGTCTTCGTTTCGTTGATTCTCACTGTCGCGGTCGGCTGGCTTGCCGTTCCGGATAGTCCGGAAACCACCTACACCTACGCGAAACCCACTGCCGCACAGTATGATACCGCCGCGAGCACCGGGAGCTCGGCGGCCACGACGGCGATCATCCTGGCCTTCATGATCGCGGGCGCGGCAGGCATCGGTCTGGCCTTCTTCAGTCCCAGAACACCGAAAGGGCGCTCCCCCGCCTCCCCGCGCCTTTTGCCGGGCGTCGTGTACGTGGAGAACTCCGTTGCGGACCGGCGGCAGGCAGCGGCCTCCAGTTCCGGGCGTACCCGACGAGTTACCCATGTGCGGAAGTCAGTAGTGGCGTGTGCGCAAAAAGTACGGGGACTCCGCCTGAGCGGAGCCCCCGTTCATTCACTCGTCGAGCGCACCCGGTGCGGTCTTGCTGACCTGCATCAGGAACTCGAGGTTGTTCTTGGACTTCTTCAGACGGTCGATCAGCAGATCGATCGCCTGGTGCGAGTCCAGGCCGGACAGTACGCGGCGCAGCTTGTGCAGCACCGCCGCCTCGTCGGGGCTGAGCAATAGCTCGTCCTTACGAGTACCGGACGGGTTGACGTCGACGGCCGGGAACACGCGCCGTTCCGCGATCTTGCGGTCCAGCTTGAGCTCGGCGTTACCGGTGCCCTTGAACTCCTCGAAGATCACCGTGTCACCGGTGGAGCCGGTCTCGACCATCGCGGTCGCGATGATGGTGAGCGAGCCGCCGTTCTCGATATTGCGCGCCGCGCCGAGGAACCGCTTGGGCGGGTACAGGGCGGTCGAGTCGACACCACCGGAGAGGATGCGGCCCGAGGCGGGCGAGGAGTTGTTGTACGCACGGCCCAATCGGGTGATCGAGTCGAGCAGCACCACAACGTCTTTGCCCATTTCCACCAGGCGCTTGGCGCGCTCGATGGCCAGTTCGGCGACCGAGGTGTGATCTGACGGCGGACGGTCGAAGGTCGAGGCGATGACCTCGCCCTTCACCGAACGCTGCATATCGGTGACCTCTTCCGGACGCTCGTCGACCAGCACAACCATGAGGTAGACCTCCGGGTTGTTGATGGCGATGGCGTTCGCGATGTCCTGCATGATCGTCGTCTTACCGGCCTTGGGCGGGGAGACGATCAGGGCGCGCTGGCCCTTACCGATCGGCATGATCAGGTCGATGACGCGCGTGGTCAGCTTGTTCGGCTGGGTTTCCAGACGCAGGCGCTGGTTCGGGTACAGCGGGGTGAGCTTGGCGAATTCGGGACGCCGCTTGGCCGCGTCGACCTCACCACCGTTGACCGTATCCAGCCGCACCAGCGGATCGAACTTCTGGCGCTGGTTGCTCTGCTCACCGTCGCGTGGGGCGCGCACCGCACCGGTGATCGCGTCACCGCGGCGCAGGCCGTTCTTGCGGACCAGGTTCATCGACACGTAGACGTCATTCGGTCCGGCCAGGTAGCCGGAGGTGCGCACGAAGGCGTAGTTGTCCAGCACGTCGAGGATGCCCGCGACCGGCTGCAGGACATCGTCCTCGCGGATCTCGAGCTCGCGGGCCTCACCGCCACCGGTGCCACCCTCGCGGTCGCGACCACGACGACGTTCCCGGAACCGGCGTCCCCGCCGTCCGCGACCGCCCTCGTCCTCGTCACCGCCACGGTTGGCATCCCCGCGGCCGCCGCCCTCACCGCCACGGTTGGCCTCGCCACGGCCGCCGCCCTCGCCGCCACGGCCGCCATTGGCACTGCCGTTCTGGTTTCGGTCGCCGCCCTGATTGCGCTCGCGGCGGCGTTCGCCCTGCTCCTGCTCCTGCTTGGGCTCGTCGGCACGGGCCTCACCCGTGGCGGCATCGCCACCGGCGCGCGCCTGGTCGCGACCGCGACGCTGCCTGCCGCGACCGCGCTGACCGCCCTCGCGACCGGAATCCTCGGTGGTCTCCGCCGACGCGGCCTCGGCCTGATCGGACTTCGACTCGGCAGACTTCTCGGCGGCCTTCGGCGCTGTGGATTCGGCGACGGCATCCTTCGCGACAGCCTGTTTCGCCGGCGCGTCCTTGATCTGGGCTTCCTTCGCCGGAGCGGGAGCCTCCTTCACCGGGGCAGAAGCGGCGGGCGTCACGTCGAGGGTGCCCTGCTCGGCCTTCGTCGGCGCCGCCTTGGCGGCGTCCGCATCGGACTTCACCTCGCCACGCGCGGACTTTTCCGCCTTCGCCGACTTTCCGGCCTGATTTTCCTTGATGGCGGCGATCAAATCGCCCTTGCGCATTCCGGAGGTGCCTCGGATACCGAGCTCCCCCGCGAGCGCGCGCAATTGCGGCAACAGCATTCCAGTCAGCCCCGATCGTGCGACGTCGGTTTGTTCGCTCATCTTCGAAATCTGTCCGGAGTCACTTTCGCGGTCCCCTGCCGGGTTGGAATCCACCCCGGGTGTCGCGAGCAGGTCCGTATCTGTCACGGAAATCCTTTCCTTCCCTCGATTGCCGTGTGCTGTTTCGAGGGTTTCGTCCCGCAGTCCGTGCGTTCTGCCGGACTCGGATGCGAGGGCCGAGCACAAAGCTCGGACCGGCGCTTTTTGCCGTATCACCTGCCCCGCCGGACCGGAGGCTTCGCCACCAGTCCCGAAAGGTGGGAGAGATCATTCCAGTTGCGCAGCTACGCAGCACCCCCATGGCCTGGAGGCTCGAGCCTGGAGCCTGCTGGAGCGATTGCCCTGATGAAGCACCGGCGTCTGATGCGCACGATGTACGGACGTGCTCAGGATAGCTGGCAACCTGGAACCTCGGCAAGGCAGACGCGCCGTCAGTCGACCTGGACGCCTTCCGCAAGTCCCGGCTCGACCACGCGGAGCCCGTCTATTGCCGCGAGTTCACGGAGTTCGGCGGGGAATTCACTGGTACCCAAGGCCAGTACGGTCGGTCCCGCGCCGGATACCGTGGCCGCGATCCCGGCCGCACGCAGCCGGGCGATCCATTCGGTGGTCAGCGGCAGTGCGGGCGCGCGCTGGGCCTGATGCAGACGATCGGCCGTGGCGGGCAGGAGCAGGTCGGTACGTTGCGTCAGGGCGACGACCGCGAGCGCGGCACGACTGACATTGAACGCGGCATCACCATGCGGCACGACCTCGGGCAACAGGCCGCGGGTATGCGCGGTCGAGGAGCGCTCTTCGGGAATCAGCACCACCGGACGCAGCGTGGGATGCGGATCGAGGCGCACCGCACGGTAGACGCGGCCGTGATCGAGCGCCACGGCACCGTCACTGGCGGCGTCCGCGGCGGTTTCGGTCCAGGACACCACGATTCCGCCGAGCACGCTGGCCGCGGCATTGTCCGGATGACCTTCGAATTCCGATGCGAGCTGGACCAATTGGTCACTGCCGGTGGCCAATGCCGGATCCAATTTCGCGGCGAGCCCGCAGCCCGCGGCGAGCCCGCCGACCACCGCCGAGGCCGACGAACCGAGACCGCGCGAATGCGGAATTACGTTGCGGCACACCACATCGAGGCCATCAGCCCAGACGCCCGCCGCCTCCAGGCCGCGCTCGATCGCGCGCACCACGAGATGTGAAGGGCCCCATGGCACATCGTCCGCGCCCTCGCCCTCCACTCGGATGGTAAGGCCGGAATCGGTAGTGCGCACCTCGATCTCGTCGTAGATGCCCAAAGCCATACCGAGCGAATCGAATCCGGGGCCGAGATTGGCACTGGACGCGGGCACCCGCGCGGTCACGGACAGACCGGCGGGCAGCGTCCTGGTCATCAGTTGGCTTTCGCGCGAATTCAACTCAGGCCAGCTCGAGTTCGTGGGCGACCGCGATCGGGTCAACCGGAATCGCCTGCACCTGTGGCATTCCCGCGAGCGCGTTATCCGGATCCTTGAGGCCGTTGCCGGTCACCGTGCACACGACGGTCAGCCCGGAATCCAGCCAACCTTCCTTGCGCGCGGCGAGCAGGCCGGCGATGCTGGCCGCCGACGCGGGCTCGACGAAAACACCCTCGGTCGCGGCGACCAGTCGGTACGCCTCCAGGATCTCCTCGTCGGTGGCGGCGCGGAAGGCGCCGTCGGACTGTTCCTTGGCCTCCACCGCGCCGTTCCAGGACGCGGGCGCGCCGATCCGGATGGCGGTGGCGATGGTCTCCGGATCCTTGACCGGGGCACCGTTGACCAGCGGGGCGGCGCCCGCGGCCTGCACACCGAGCATGCGCGGCAGGCCGGTGGTGATGCCATCGGCGTAGTACTCGCGGTAACCGCGCCAGTAGGCGGTGATATTGCCCGCATTGCCCACCGGGAGGGCGTGCACGTCGGGCGCCTTGCCGAGCACATCGCAGATCTCGAACGAGGCGGTCTTCTGGCCCTCGATACGGGCCGGATTCACCGAATTCACCAGACCGACGGTCGGGAATTCCGCGGTGACCTTGCGCGCCAGCTCGAGACAGTCGTCGAAATTGCCGTCGACCTGGATGATCTTCGCGCCGAGCATGACGGCCTGGGCCAGCTTGCCCATGGCGATTTTGCCCTGCGGAATCAGCACCGCACAGCTCATTCCGGCCCGGGTCGCGTAGGCGGCGGCCGATGCCGAGGTGTTGCCGGTGGACGCGCACAGCACTGCCTTCTGCCCGCGGTACTTCGCGTCGGTGATGGCCATGGTCATGCCGCGGTCCTTGAAGGACCCGGTCGGATTCAGGCCCTCGACCTTGAGATATACATCACAGCCGGTCAGCTGCGAAAGGTGCGGTGCAGGCACCAGCGGGGTGCCGCCCTCGTACAGGGTGACCGGCTCCCAGTCGGCGGCGCCCGCCAGGCGATCGCGGTAGGCGGCGATCAGGCCGGGCCACCGGGAATGCACTCCTGCTTGCGGTGCGACGCCAGTGCTATGCCCACCCGTCGCCCGACCGCCGCCCCTCGCGGAATCGCTACGCGATGCAGTTGTCATTCGTTGGTGCCTTCCAATCTCAGAACGCTGGTCACAGATGTGACGGATTCCATTTCCGCCAGGGCGGCGACGGTGTCCGCGAGCGCCGACTCCGACGCGTGGTGGGTGACCACGACCAAGCGCGCACCCTCGCCGTGTCCTTCCTGACGGACCGTCGAGATGCTCACCTCATGGTTGGCGAATTCGCCCGCCACCTTGGCCAGCACCCCGGGTCGATCCGCGACCTGCAGGTTCACGTGGTAGCGCGTGGGCGTATCGCCCATCGGCGCGATCGGTAGCTCAGCATAAACCGACTCGCCCGGAGCGCGGCCACCGAAGAACTTATTGCGCGCCGCCATCACCAGATCGCCGAGTACCGCCGACGCCGTCGGGGCACCGCCCGCGCCCTGACCGTAGAACATCAGCCGACCGGCGTTCTCCGCCTCGACGACCACTGCGTTGAATGCGCCGGTGACCGCGGCCAAGGGGTGCTTGCGTGGAATGAGGGCCGGGTAGACGCGCACCGAGACGCGCTCCTTACCGCCCTCTTCCGGGCTCGGTTCGCCCGGACCGGCGGCGACCCGCTCGCAGATGGCGAGCAGTTTGACCGTGCAGTCCAGTGCCGAGGCGGTCTCGAGATCCTCGGCGGTGATCTTGGAAATGCCCTCGCGGTACACATCGGCCGCGGTCACGCGGGTGTGGAAGGCCAGCGAGGCCAGGATCGCGGCCTTGGCGGCGGCGTCGTAACCCTCGACGTCGGCGGTCGGATCGGCCTCCGCGTAGCCGAGGCGGGTGGCCTCTTTGAGGGTGATCCCGTAGTCGGCGCCGGTCTCGTCCATTGCGGAGAGGATGAAGTTGGTGGTGCCGTTGACGATGCCGACGACCTTGTTCACCCGGTCACCGGACAGCGACTGGATCAGCGGGCGCACCACCGGGATCGCACCGGCGACGGCGGCCTCGAAATACAGGTCGGCGCGATTGCGCTCGGCGGCGGCGGCGAGTTCGCCGGTGTAGTCGGCCAGCAGGGCCTTATTGGCGGTCACCACGGATTTGCCCGCGTTGAGCGCGGCCAGGATGAGACGGCGGGCCGGATCGATGCCGCCGATGACCTCGACCACCAGATCGACATCGTCGCGGGCGACCAGCGCGTCGGCATCGGTGGTCAGCAGTTCGGCCGGGATGCCGCGGTCGGCGTCCAGGTTGCGCACGGCGACACCGCGCAACACCACCGGCGCACCGACGCGCGCACGCAGATCATCGATGTGGTCGCGCAGAATGCGCACCACCTCGGTGCCGACATTGCCCATCCCGAGGACCGCGACCCCGATCGGACGATCGGTTCCCCATACCCCGAACTTCGCTGCCTCCGGCCCACCCGTCGCCCGACCACCACCCCCGATGGAATCGCTACGCGATACTGAATTCATTGCACCTCCAGGCTGAGCAGATCCGCCACCGTTTCCCGGCGCAGCATGAGTCGCGGCACACCGTCCCGCACCGCGACGACCGCCGGCCGAGTCAGCTGGTTGTACCGACTGGACATCGAGTAGCAGTACGCGCCGGTCGCGGCGACGGCGACCAGATCGCCGGGGCCGACATCGGCGGGCATCCACGTATCGCGGATGACAATATCCCCACTCTCGCAATGCTTTCCGACGACCCGCGCGACCACGGGCGCGGCCTCCGAGGAGCGTGAAACCAGGCGGCAGTCGTAGTCGGCCTGATACAGCGCGGGGCGGATATTGTCGCTCATGCCGCCGTCGACGCTGACATAGCGCCTGCGCAGTCCGCCGTCGAGCGAGACGTCCTTGATGGTGCCGACCTCGTAGAGGGTGACGGTGCCCGGTCCGGCGATGGCGCGGCCGGGTTCGACGGCGATCTTCGGCTCGGGCAGTCCGGCGCGGCTGGCCTCGGTGGCGACCAGCTTGCGCAGGCTCGCGGCGAATTCGTCGAGCGGCGGCGGATCGTCATTGGGCAGGTACGAAATGCCAAGTCCGCCACCGAGATCCAGTGTGGCGATCTGCGCGGTGCGCTCGATGCCGAATTTGTCGATGGCCTCGCGCAGCAGGCCGAGCATGCGGCGCGCAGCGATCTCGAAACCATCGATTTCGAAGATCTGCGAACCGATGTGGCTGTGCAGACCGACCAGTCGGAGATTATCGGCCTCGAAGACGCGGGCGAGTGCCTCCATGGCATCCCCGCCCGCGATCGAGAAGCCGAACTTCTGATCCTCATGTGCGGTCGAAATGTATTCGTGGGTATGGGCTTCCACGCCGACAGTGACGCGGACGAGCACATCCTGTACGACTCCGGCACGGCCCGCGATGGCCTCCAGGCGCTCGATCTCGATCAGCGAGTCGACCACCACATGCCCGACGCCCGCCTCGACCGCGGCCGCCAGCTCGGCGACCGATTTGTTGTTGCCGTGCAATGCGATTCGGTTCGCGGGAAAGCCCGCGTGCAGTGCGACGGCCAGTTCGCCGCCGGAGCAGACATCGAGGGAAAGGCCCTCGTCGCGAATCCAGCGGGCGATCTCACCGCACAGAAATGCCTTGGAGGCGTAGTGAACTCGCGCGTCCGGGCCGAAGGCGGCGACCATATCGCGGCAGCGAGAACGGAAGTCGTCCTCGTCGACCACGAACAGCGGGGTGCCGAACTGCTCGGCGAGCTCGCGCACTGGCACACCGGCCAGCAGTACGACGCCCTCGGCATCGCGAGAAGCGTTGCGCGGCCACACATTCGCGGGCAGATCGATCATCTGCTTGGGATCGCTCGGACGCTCCGCAAGGCTGGGTGCGTGTGGAATATCTGCATGCCGAGGACCGGCCGGGTGGACACTCACGACTCCACCTCGCTGACGCTCGGCTCCGACGCTGTGTCTATGGTTCGCTCGCTGCGCTCACTCACTACATTCGCTCCGGTGCACTAACGCCGAGCAGCCCGAGGCCGTTGCTCAGCACCTGACGGGTGGCATTGGCCAGGGCCAGCCTGGCGGCATTGGTCGGCGTAACGGGTTCGTCGCCGAGGGGCAGTACGCGCAGATTCTTATTGGTCTGGAACCGGTGGTAGGCACCGGCCAGTTCCTCCAGATACCGTGCGACGCGGTGCGGTTCGCGCAGGCTCGCGGCGCTGGCGACGGCGCGCGGGTATTCGCCGATGGTGCGGATGAGTTCACCCTCTTCATCGGCGGTGAGCAGACCGAAATCCGGTGTCACCGTGTCGTATTCGAATTCGACCGCGTTGCGCGCGATGGACGCGGTCCTGGCGTGCGCGTATTGCACATAGTAGACCGGGTTCTCGTTGCTCTGACTGGTCCACAGGTTCAAGTCGATATCGATGCTCGAGTTCACCGAGCTGCGCACCAGCGAGTACCGGGAGGCGTCGACACCGATCGCCTCGACCAGATCGTCGAGGGTCACCACGGTGCCCGCACGCTTGGACATTCGCACGGCCACACCGTCTTTGACGAGATTCACCATCTGCCCGATGAGCACCTCGACGGTGGCCGGATCATCGCCGAAGGCCGCCGCGGCGGCCTTCAAACGGCCGATATAGCCGTGATGGTCCGCACCGAGCATGTAGATGCACAGATCGAAGCCGCGCGAGCGTTTGTTCTGGAAATAAGCGATATCACCGGCGATATAGGCGGCATTGCCATCGCTCTTGAGAACGACGCGGTCCTGATCGTCACCGTATTCGGAGCTGGCGATCCACCAGGCCCCGTCCTTTTCGTAGAGGTCGCCGGAATTCTTGAGCTTGGTGACGGCCTGTTCGACCGCACCGGATTCGAATAGCGAACTCTCGTTGAAGTACACGTCGAAATCGGTGCCGAATTCGTGCAGCGATTCCTTGATTTGGGCGAACATCAACTCGACGCCCTCGACGCGGAAAAGTTCGAGCTGCTCGTTTTCCGGCAGGGTCGCCGCCTCGGGGTGCGCGGCCACGATCTCGGCGGCGATCTCGCCGATATATTCGCCCGCGTAGCCGTTCTCCGGGGTCGGCGCGCCGGTAGCGGCGGCAACCAGGGATTTGGCGAAGCGGTCGATCTGCGCGCCGTGGTCGTTGAAGTAGTACTCGCGGGTCACGGCGGCGCCCTGCGCGGCCAGAATGCGGCCGAGCGCATCACCGACGGAGGCCCAGCGGGTGCCGCCGAGATGCACCGGACCGGTCGGATTGGCCGACACGAATTCCAGATTGATCCGGGTGCCCTTCAGGGTGTCCGAGGTGCCGTAGGCCGCGCCCGCGGTCAATACCTGTTGCAGGATCGCGCCCTGCGCGGAGGCGGCGAGCCGGATGTTGAGGAAGCCGGGACCGGCGACCTCGGCGGTATCGATGGCGTCCGTGGTGGCCAGTGCCTCGGCCAGCCAGGTCGCCAACTCGCGCGGATTCGTTCCGGCCTTCTTACCTACCTGCATGGCCACATTCGTGGCATAGTCGCCATGTTCCGGATTACGGGGGCGCTCCACGTTGACCTCGTCGGGCAGGACCGCAGGGTCCAGTCCACGTTCGACAAGCACCTTCGCCGCGGTCGCGCGAAGGAGATCTGCAAGGTCAGCTGGAGTCACGAGTCTCTATCCTATGGTCTGGGCAGGTGTACGCCTCGAGTGGGCACCTCGGCGGAGCCCTCCGCAACCACCCAGCACCGTGGATCAATACGTGGAAAGAGCACAGCGAGCTATGCCGAGCAGCACGAGCGCCAAATCGGCCAAGGCCGTCCGGGCCGCAGGGAAGGTCGCACCGTCGCGGAAAAAGGGCGGCGGCAAGGTTCCGATGGGCAAGGGCCCGTTGAAGAAGCGCCAGATCCCCTGGTTGGTCATCGGAGCCGCCGTGGTGATCGTCGCATTGATCGGTGCGCTCGCGTTCAGCCTGGTGCCGAAGTATCGGGACAAGGCCGAACTCGAGAAATTCACGCCGAGTGCGCAGAAGAAGGATCCGTCGGATCAGATCGCCGGGGTGACCAAGAAGGACTACCCGGCTGGACTGCACATCTCGGGTAACCAGCGCGTCGCGTACGACCAGACCCCGCCGTTCGGCGGTCCGCACGATCAGGTCTGGGCGAACTGCATGGGCGTGGTCTACGGCAAGCCGGTCCGGGTCGAGAACGCGGTGCATTCGCTCGAGCACGGTGCGGTGTGGATCGCCTACAACCCCGACAAGGTCGACGCGGCGGGCATCGACACGCTGAAGCAGAAGGTCGAAGGTAAGCCGTTCACGTTGATGTCGCCGTTCCCCGGACTGACCTCGGCGATATCGCTGCAGTCCTGGGGGCATCAGCTGAAGCTGGACAGCGCCGACGACAAGCGGGTCAACCAGTTCATCACCGCCTTGCGCGCGAACCAATACGCCTACCCCGAGGTGGGCGCGAGTTGCTCGAACCCCGCGTTCGACGCGAACAACCCGACGCCGTACGACCCGACGCCGCCCGGACCGGATGCGGTGCCGATGGACGGTAAGGGCCTGTCGCAGGACCAGACCGAACTCGGCGGCGCCTCGGGTGGTCTGCCCGGTATGCCGAGCATTCCGGGTGTGCCGAGTATCCCCGGCGTGCCCACCGGAATTCCGACCCAGCCGACGGAAGGTCAGTAGATGCCCGTGGATACCGAAATCGAGCCGGACGTGGCGAGCGGTTCCACGGGTTTCGCCGCGCAGGCGCGGCAGCAGCGCACTCCGCTGCTGGTGCTCGGTGCGATCGGCGTCCTGCTGATCGGCTTCGCGGTCGGCGTGCTGGCCCGGCTGCCGCTGGACGGCAATAGCGAACCCGATCCCGGCGCGGTCGATATCGGATTCAGCCAAGACATGTCGGCACACCACGCACAAGCCGTCGAAATGGCCGGTATCGCGCTCATCGGTTCCACCGACAACGATGTGCGCAGGCTGGCCTACGACATTCTGACCACCCAGCAGGAACAGATCGGCCGGATGCAGGGCTGGCTGCAGATGTGGGGTAAACCGAACCAGAATGCGGACGGCTATATGGGCTGGATGACCGAACAGTCGGGTCATTCGCATTCCGGTGCCACCACCGACCACGCAATGTCCGGCCCATCAGCTTCCATGCCGGGCATGGCGACCACCGCGGAGGTGACCGCGCTGCGCCAGGCCACCGGTCCCACACTGGACACGATGTTCCTGCAGCTGATGCTGCGCCATCATCAGGGCGGGCTCTCGATGACCGAATACGCCGCCCAGCAGGCCGAAACCACCGCGGTGCGCACACTCGCGGCCGCCATGGCGACCACCCAGCAGGGCGAATCACAACTCATAACCACGATGCTGACCGCCCGCAACGCGAAACCACTGCCGCAGAACTGATCCATCGCGTCGGGCCGGGGAACCGA
Source organism: Nocardia vinacea (assembly GCF_035920345.1). Classification (NCBI taxonomy): domain Bacteria; kingdom Bacillati; phylum Actinomycetota; class Actinomycetes; order Mycobacteriales; family Nocardiaceae; genus Nocardia; species Nocardia vinacea. The sequence continues at coordinate 8,401,847 of NZ_CP109149.1, read as the reverse complement.
AACTCCCCGGCCCGACACACTTTTTGGCGGACGCCCCGCAATGCGATACGCTTGGCCCCGCCCGAACGGCCGCCGCCACCGGCACCGTTCGAAACTATCCCGCCCTCGTAGCTCAGGGGATAGAGCGTCTGCCTCCGGAGCAGAAGGCCGCAGGTTCGAATCCTGCCGAGGGCACCAACGAAAAAGGGCTCCGACCAGCAGCGTACGGTCGGAGCCCTTTTTCGTTCCTCCGCGTTGGCTGGAAGACACTGACGGTTGCCGGAATCCTCGGCAGGTCTCCAGCGTGGCGACCGTAGGCGGTGATCCGGGTGACTTCTTCGCGCGCCGCGGCACGGCCGAGAAGACATGGCAGCCGAAATCCAATTGGGCCTACAGCGGTCAGTCGTGCTCGACGGTGCCGAGTACCTTGCCGGTGTTCGCATCGATGGTCACCTCGTGCTCGATGCCATCAGGGGTTGTGAGTTCGACCTCCCACACCGATGCTCCCCGCTCGGTGTCGATCTCGGCGGAATCCACGGCGCCTCCCGGCACGGCCTTCACCGCCTCGTCGATGGCCTGCTGCCTGCTGATCTGCGGGCCCGCGAGGAGTACCCAGTCGGTGTCCGACAAATTGACGGCGACGGTGTGGTCCTTGTGTCCGACGGTGCTGGTGGCGAGGGCGAGGCCGGCGACGGTGGCGCCGATAACGGCGGCGCCCACGATGATCCATCGTAAGCTGGCGAACGCGCGGCGGATAACGGATGACATGGTGAAACCTCCTGTGGCAGCGGCGATCTTGAATCCGATGACCACTCTGGCAACAGCAGCTGAAGGTGGCCTGAAGCCTCCTGAAGACCGCTTCAGGAACTGTCTGTCAGGCTTAGCGGATGCGTCTGCTGATCGTGGAGGACGAGAAGCGTCTGGCCCGCACTCTGGCAAAGGGATTGGCGGCCGAGGGTTTCGCCGTGGACGTCGTCCATGACGGCACCGAGGGGCTGCATCTCGCCACCACCACCGACTACGACCTGATCATTTTGGACATCATGCTGCCGGGCATGAACGGCTACCGGGTCTGTGCCGCACTGCGCGCTGCGGGTGACGAGACGCCGGTGCTGATGCTCACCGCGAAGGACGGCGAATACGACGAGGCGGAGGGCCTGGACACCGGCGCCGACGACTATCTCCGCAAACCGTTCTCCTATGTGGTGTTGCTCGCCCGTATCCGCGCCCTGTGTCGCCGCAAAGCTCGCGGCGGCGCCCCGGTGTTGCGGGTCGGAGACCTGATGGTGGATCCGAACACGCACACGTGCATGCGCGACACGCACGAGGTGATGCTGACCGCGAAGGAATTCGCCGTCCTGGAACACCTGGCGGTCCGTGCGGGCCGGGTCGTGTCGAAAGCCGATATCCTGCAGCATGTTTGGGACTTCAGCTACGACGGTGACCCGAACATCGTCGAGGTCTACATCAGCGCGCTGCGCCGCAAGATCGACGCTCCGTTCGGGCGGCGGTCGATCACGACCGTTCGGGGCGTGGGATACCGACTGGCGGCCGATCGTGGCTGATCGACCACGGCTGCGGTGGTGGAACTCGGTGCGAGCCCGGACCACGGCGCTGGCCACAGCCGTCGTCGCGGTGGCGCTCGTGGTCGCCGGACTGGTCGTGCTCGAGGTCCTGCGACACAACCTGGTCAACAGCGCGAGCCTGCAAGCGGAGGTCACCGCTCGCGACGTCGTCACCCAGATCGCGATCGGCACCGACTTCCCGCAGCTGAAACTGCCCGACTCGGATAGTCAACCGGTACAAGTGGTTTCGGCCGACCGGCGGATCTTGGCAGCCGATGACGACTTGCAGAGTCGACCCATGGCCGACTTCACCCCGACCTCGGTACCGGCCGCAACCGACGACGACGATGACGACGATGACGAGACCGAGCTTGTTTCCACTGCCGGAACAACGGCCGTCGCCACGTTTCGTGACGTGCGGCTCCCGGTGGGCGACGACGAGATCATGAACCAGGTATTCCGGGTAGCCGCCATCGGAACCACCACTGTCAGCGGGCAGCCGGTCACGGTCTACGCGGGCGCTTCCCTCGGCTCCGCCCAGAATGCGGTCGCCGATGTTCGGAAGGCCATGTTGACGGGCCTGCCGGTACTGCTCCTCGTGGTCGCAGTGGTGACGTGGCTGGTAACCCGGCGCGCCCTGCGCCCGGTGGAAGCGATCCGGTCCGAGCTCGCCGAAATCATGGGTGGCGACCTGTCCCGCCGGGTGCCGGAACCCGCCGCACGCGACGAAATCGCCCGGCTGGCAGCCACTACGAACGCCACGCTCGCAGCACTCGAAGAATCCGCGGAACGCCAGCGCCGCTTCATCGCCGACGCCGCGCACGAACTGCGCAGTCCGATCGCCAGCCTGCGCGCTCAGCTCGAAGTCGCCCGAGCCCACCCGCGGCTTCTCGAGCTGGACGGGCTGATCGGCGACACCATACGGCTCGAACACCTGGCCGCCGATCTGTTGCTGCTCGCCCGCCTCGACGCGGGCGAGCAGCCCCGTTCGGAACGGGTCGAGCTGGCCGCGCTGATCCACGATGAGCTGGCTCGCCGAATCGGAGACCGCCTACCTGTCGACACCGTGATACCGGACGACAGCGTGGCGGTCACGGGTAGTCGAACCCAACTCGCCCGGGTCCTGGGCAATCTCGTCGACAACGCGCAGCGCCACGCGGCCACCACCGTGCGGGTGAGCCTGGAACGGACTGTCGACCACATGGTCGTGCTCGCGGTCGCCGATGACGGCCGTGGTGTGCCCGCTGCCGACCGGGACCGGATCTTTCAACGCTTCGTTCGGCTCGACGACGCTCGCAGCCGCGACGAAGGCGGGGCCGGACTCGGCCTCGCCATAGTCGCCGACGTCGTGAACCGCCACGCGGGCCGGATCCGCGTCGGCGACAGCGCTGATGGCGGCGCCCGCTTCATCGTGACACTGCCTGCCTGGCGATCTGGGTGAGATAGCTCTGCTGCCGGACCTGTGTTGCATTCGCGGTCGGCCGAGTTGCCGTAATCTCACACACAGTTGGGGTGAGCGGGAGGACGGGACGATGACATATCCGCCGGGTGGGCAACCGCCGTTCGGAGGGCCGCAGGGGCAGCCGCAGCAGCCGTATGGGTATCCGCAGCAGGGTGGGGCGGGGTATCCGCAGCAAGGGGGTTATCCGCCGCCTGGCGGTCAGGGATATGGACCGCAGCAGGGGTATCCGCCACCGGGCGGTTATCAACAGCCGGGGTATCCGCCGCCGAAGAAGCGCAGGACCGGGCTGATCATCGGCCTGTTGGTGCTGGTGCTGGTCATCGCGGGTGCGGTCGCCGCGGGCGTGGTGCTGACCGTGCAGGGCAAGACGCCGCTCGCCTCGGACGAGAAGAAGATCGAGGTGGCCATCCGCGACTTCTACGACACACTCGGGTCGGACGGTTTCGCCGCCGCGGCGGCGAAGACGTGTGCGGCCGACCGCGCCGAGTTCGACACGCTGACCGATGAGCAGAAGAAGCAATTCGATACCGCCAAGGTCGAGGTCAATATCGACAAGATCGATGACATCGTCATCACCGGTGACCGTTCGACGGCCCGGATCACCGGCAAACTCACGCTGACCCTCCCGGGCGAGACCCCGGATACCGATACGGGCACCACCGAACACCTGCGGAAGGAAGACGGGAAGTGGAAGATCTGCTCGGCGGAGTCGGGTAAGAACTGACGTAATCTCGTCGGATGAGCTGCTGCGGACCGACGCGCCGGACCTTCCTCAGCGCCATCGGGCTGGCCGCGCTCGCGAACCTCGCAGACCCGGGTTCGATTCGGGCCCAACCGAATCCGCTCTTCGCGACCGATCTGGAGGTCGTCACGGTCACCGATCGATCGGTCATTCTGACCTGGACGACGGTGACCCCGGATCCGAGCGGCCGACTGCTGCCGGTCGACACGGACGCCGAAGTGCGCCTGGGTCCGGCCGATTCATCGCTGACTACCGTCTATGCCGAGGACGAGCCCACCCCGTTCCACTATGCGGAGATCGACGGTCTCGAACCAGGCCGACCCTACCGATTCGAGGCATGGTCAAGTGGCGTCCGCGCCGTACCCGCCCTGTCACTGACCACCCGCGCCCCCGGAAGTCCGGACTCCACTGGCGAATTCACCACCCTGATACCGCCGTCCGGTCGTCCGCTGCGCACCGTCGCACTCGCCAATGACGTGCACTACGGCGAGCAGGTCAGCGGCCTCGTCGTCGACAATCTGCCGCCGGGTTTCCGGCAGGAACCCGGCGTGCCGCCCTACCCGGAGGTGATGCTCGCGGCCATGCTCGATGATCTGCGCCGCCCCGACCGCGCCGCCGACCTCCTGCTCATCGCGGGCGATCTCACCGCCGAGGCGAAGCCGGAGGAATCGCGCTCGGTTCGCAGGCACCTGGACTCCTGGGGCGCGCAGGGCCGCGACTACCTCGCCGTACGCGGCAATCACGACCGTCCGCACATGGGCTCGCGATATCAGGGCTGCATCCCCGCACCCGCGGATCATTACGATTGCTGGGCAGAGCAATTCAATCCGCGCCAGCAACTGATCGAGCACGAGTTGGGCGGCCTGCGGCTGCTCGGTCTGGACACCAGCGAACTCGATGGTTCGGGCGGCAGCATCGAACGCCCGCAATTCGACCGGCTCGATGAACTGCTTCGCGAAGATCCGGACCGCCCGACGCTGATCTTCGGACACCACCCGGTGACCATCGAATCCGGTCTGACCAATACCGCCGGACCGGGTTTCGTCCTCAACCGCCCCGACAGCATCGAACTCCAGACGCTCTACGAACGCGCCCCGGGCGTGTTCCTGCAGCACAGTGGCCATACCCACCGCAACCGTCGGACCCGCCCCGACACCACCGCCGCGGTGGAATTCCTGGAAGTGGCCGCGGTCAAGGAGTATCCGGGCGGCTACAGCCTGCTGCGGTTGTACGAGGGCGGGTACATGATCAACTTCTACAAGACCCGCACCGCGGCCGCCCGCCGCTGGAGTGCGACCACCCGTGGCGAATACTTCGGCCTGCTGCCGGATTACACGCTCGGCACCTTCGCCGACCGCAATCACGTTGTGCTGCGGGACTTCTCGGGCCTGTCCTGATCGGCCCGCAGACTCGCGTTCGCCGCAGCCGTACCGATACCATCGCCGCAGTTCGGACGCGGTATCTTGCTTAGGTAAGCCTCATCATATGAAGTGAAACCTTGCAGGCGTCGGAAGGACTCGAACATGTCGATCAGATGGAAAGCGATCTCCGCAGCGCTGGCCGTCGCTGTCGCGGCGCTCGGCGTGACGGCCTGTTCGAATTCCTCGGACGACAAGAACGAGATCACCGTCTACAACGCCCAGCACGAATCCCTGACCAAGGAATGGGTAGACGCGTTCACCAAGGAGACCGGCATCAAGGTCACGCTGCGCCAGGGCGGTGACACCGCACTGGGCAACCAACTGGTCGCCGAGGGCGCGGCCTCCCCCGCAGATGTCTTCCTCACCGAGAACTCCCCCGCCATGGCGCTGGTGGAGAACGCCGGATTGTTCGCCGATGTCGATAAGAAGACCCTGGACCAGGTGCCCGCACAGTTCCGCCCGTCCACCGGTAAGTGGACCGGAATCGCCGCCCGCTCAACGGTTTTCGTCTACAACAAAGACAAGATCGCGGCCGATCAGCTGCCCGCATCGCTGCTCGATCTGGCGCAGCCGCAGTGGAAAGGCCGCTGGGGCGCGGGCGTTTCCGGCGCCGACTTCCAGGCCATCGTGGCGGCACTGCTCGCACTGAAGGGTGAGGACGCCACCAAGGCCTGGCTCAAGGGCATGAAAGACAACGCCACCGCATTCCCGAACAATGTCGCCACCATGAAGGCGGTCGACTCCGGTCAGCCCGACGGCGGCGTGATCTACCACTACTACTGGTACCGCGACCAGGCCAACACCAAGGAGAGCAGCAGCCACACCGCGCTGCACTACTTCAAGAATCAGGATCCGGGCGCGTTCGTCTCGGTTTCCGGTGGCGGCGTGCTGAAGTCGAGCAAGAAGCAGGAGTCGGCGCAGAAGTTCCTGGAGTTCATCACCTCCAAGGCCGGACAGGAGATCCTGCGCGACGGCACCTCGTTGGAGTACCCGGTCGCCAGTGATGTCGCGGCCAATCCGGCACTGCCGCCGCTGGCCTCGCTGCAGGCGCCGGCCGTCGACCCGAGCAAGCTCGATGCCAAGAAGGTGGCAGCGCTGATGACCGAGGCGGGTCTGCTCTAGTCATGGCCGTCCGGACCGCTGTCGCCGCACCCCGGATCGGAAGACCCGGGCCACTCGTCACGACCGTCGCGCTGCTGTTGGTGGCGGCGACGTTCGTGCCGCTCGGCTACATCGTGTCCACCGTCTTCTCCACCGGTCTGCACGAGGCGGCTGAATTGGTCTTCCGCCCGAGAGTCGGTGACCTGCTGCGCAATACGGTCGGGCTGGTGATCGTCACCGTCCCGATCTGTGTGGTGCTGGGGGTCGGGCTGGCCTGGGTGGTGGAGCGGACGAATGTACCGGGCGCGGCGTGGTGGGGGCCGGTATTCGCGGCACCGCTCGCCGTGCCCGCGTTCGTGAACAGCTACGGCTGGGTCAGTGTCTTCCCGACCATGCACGGGCTGTGGGCGGGTGTGGTGATCTCCACCATGTCGTATTTCCCGCTGGTGTATCTGCCCGCGGCGGCCACACTGCGCCGTCTCGATCCGGCGGTGGAGGAATCGGCGCGTGCGCTGGGTTCCGGTCCGGTCGCGGTCTTCACCCGAATCATCTTGCCGCAGTTGCGATTGGCGATTCTCGGCGGCGGACTGCTCATCTCGCTGCATCTGCTCGCCGAATACGGCGCGTTCGTGATGATTCGGTTCGACACCTTCACGACCGCGATCTTCGAGCAGTATCAATCCAGTTTCGCCGGTCCGGCGGGCAGCATGCTGGCCGGTGTGCTGGTGCTGTGCTGCCTGGTGTTGCTCGCGGCCGAGGCGGGGGCGCGCGGTAAGGCGCGTTACGCCAGGATCGGCAGCGGTGCGCCTCGGGCGGCTGCCCGGATTACATTGGGGCCCAGCACGATTCCGGTTCTGGTTGCCTTGGCCGCCGTGGTCATCGGCTCGATCGGCGTGCCGACGTGGACCATCGTGCGCTGGCTGCGCATCGGCGGTGCACAGGTCTGGGACTACACCGAGATCGGAACGGCGCTCGGACAAACCATCGCCCTTGCGGCGATGGCCGCGCTGCTCACCACGCTGTGCGCGTTCCCGGTGGCCTGGATCGCGGTGCGCTCGGCATCGGCCTTCGCCCGAATGGTGGAGGGCGCCAATTACATTACGAGTTCGCTGCCCGGCATCGTGATCGCGCTGGCAATGGTGACCGTCACCATTCGGTGGGCGCCGCCGCTCTATCAGACGGTGACCATGGTTGTGGCCGCCTATGTGCTGATGTTTCTGCCGCGGGCGCTGGTCAGCGTGCGCGCCGGGCTGGCGCAGGTGCCGGTCGGGCTGGAGGAAGTGTCGCGCTCGCTCGGTCAGTCGGGGCCGGTCACCTTCCTGCGCGTCACGCTGCGGTTGACCGCGCCCGCCGCGGCATCCGCCGGTGCGCTGGTATTCGTCGCGGTCGCGACCGAATTGACCGCGACATTGCTCTTGGCGCCCAGCGGAACTCGCACACTGGCGATGCGATTCTGGTCACTGTCGGGCGAATTGGACTATGCCGCGGCCGCGCCCTATGCGCTCATCATGATCGTCGCGGCGGTGCCGGTGACGTATCTGTTGTTCACCCAATCCAGGAAGGCGGCCGGGGTATGAGTCGGCTTGTCGTGGCGGACGTTTCGAAGACATTCGGCCAGCACCGCGTACTCGGCGGAATCAGTCTCGAAGTGCCGAACGGTAGTTCGACCGCGGTGGTCGGCTCGTCGGGTTGCGGCAAGACCACACTGCTGCGGGTGATCGCGGGATTCGAGACGCCGGATGCCGGTTCGGTCGCCATCGGCGCGGAAACCGTGACCCGCGACCGGTTTTCGGTGCCGCCGCAGCGGCGCAATGTCGGTTACGTCGCGCAAGACGGTGCACTGTTTCCGCATCTGACCGTCGGCCAGAATATCGCCTACGGCCTGCGCAGCGGATTCTGCGGGCTGCGCAGCGGGCGGAATCGGGTGAACGAACTACTGGAGATGGTCTCGCTCGATCCGTCCTATGCCGACCGACGCCCCCATCAGCTCTCCGGCGGCCAGCAGCAGCGCGTCGCACTCGCCCGCGCTCTTGCCCGCAAACCGCGGTTGATGCTGCTGGACGAACCGTTCAGCGCACTCGATGCCGGATTGCGGGCCACTACCAGGCAGGCCGTGGCTGAGACGCTGCGCGCGGCGGGCATGACAAGCATCCTGGTCACCCACGACCAAGAAGAGGCGCTCTGCTTCGCCGAACAGGTCGCCGTCATGCGCGAGGGGGTATTCACCCAGGTCGGCACGCCGGAAGAGGTCTACGCCGCGCCCACAGATCTGTTCACCGCCAAATTCCTCGGCGATTGTGTGCTGCTCGATGCGGTGGTCGAGGGCGATGTGGCCAAATGCGCGCTCGGCCGGGTTCCGGTGCAGAAGTCCGCGCCGAAGGGACCGGCGACGATTATGATTCGTCCGGAACAACTTGTGGCGCAGGTGGTTTCGGATAGTGAACCGAACAGCGGAGTCGTGCGCGATGCACAGTTCCGAGGCGCCGACGTGATGCTGACCATCGCGCTGCACGGCGATGTCGATCCGGTGCGAGTGCGCCGTGCCAGCGTCGCGGCGCCGGCCGCGGGCCAGCGCGTCCATCTAGAGGTGCTCGGCAACGCTGTGGCCTTCGAAGCGGCCTGAACCACGGACACCCGGCCCGGCGGTGGCGTGTCACCGGACCGGGCGCCCATGGCGCGCACCCTTACTTGGAGCGAGCGGCGGGAATTGAACCCGCGTAAACGGCTTTGCAGACCGTTGCCTCAACCACTCAGCCACGCCCGCCTCGCCATGAATATTGCCGTCGACCGATCGAATTGCCCACGGTTGCACTCAGGGTGATCTGAACCGATGACGCGCGAACCTCGGCCACCGGTCGGAATGCAACTTTCGCGGTGCCCACCGATCGGGAGAAGAGCCGGAGCGGCGGCGGATCATGGAATGATCAAGGTCATGTCGCGGCCACGTCCACTTCCGGTTGATCCGATCGAGGAAGCCCATCGTCAATGGGTCGGCCACGGCTGGGGCGATGTCGCCGATGGAATGGCGGCGGTGACCTCCCTGGTTCGCGCCCAGCAAATCGTGATGGCTCGGGTGGACGAGGCCCTGAAACCGACCGGCCTGACGTTCTCTCGATATGAACTTCTCATGCTGCTTGCTTTCAGTAAGACGGGTGCACTGCCCATGGCGAAGGCCAGTGCGCGGCTGCAGGTGCACCCGACCAGCGTGACGAATACCGTCGATCGACTCGAAGCAGCCAAGCTCGTCGAGCGGGTGCCGCACCCCAGTGATCGACGTGCCACCCTGATCGAAATAACCTCCGCTGGAAGGGAATTGGTCGCCGAGGCGACCGAGGAACTCAACGCGAAAGTCTTCTCGATTCCCGGCCTTCCGCCGGATCGGCTGCACACTCTGCTGCAGTTGCTCGCGGAATTTCGCCATGCCGCAGGGGACTTCGACACCGGCGATGAACCGGCCCGATGGTCGGCGCACGAGCAGTAACCAAACAGCCAGACCGGTCGGTCTTTACACGGCACGGACGACCGCACAGTAACGGTCTGGCATCCAACTAGCGAATTTCCCGCCCCGTCTTCTTGGCAGCGGAGGCGAAAGGGTCCACCATGGAATCCATGGTGCTGGTCTTGGGGGTATCGGCGGGCGCTGGTGGTGCCCGCGCGATGCTGACGCATTCCGATCAGCCACATCTCCCCCCGATCGATCGATGCCAGGTGCCGCGTCGGGCGGGGGGTGGGGTCGAGGAACCGGTCTTCGAGGCGATCCGCCAGATGGGCGCGGCCGCCGACCGGCGCGACGAGCTCATCACCGGAGCCGCCGTTACCTGCCGCTGCCCGCTGCACGCCGACGCCATCCGCACCACCGCAGGCCGCACCCGGCTCACCATCGTCGACGAACCGCTGGCCCAGCTGCGCTACCTGCGCTTCACCGGCCGCCTGCCCACCACCGGCTCGGTCATCCTCTACGACCTCGGCAGCTCCGGCCTGACCATCACCCACGCCGACTGCCGCACCGACACCATCCTGTCCAGCAAACGCAGCACCGTACTCGGCGGCGACGGCTACGACGCACTGCTGCGCTGGCAATTGGCCCGCGGGGGCGTACTCACCGACAAATTGACCAGCCGCAGGCATCGCGAAGAACTGAGCAGCACTCGGGTAATCACCGCCATGGACACCAGTTCCGGCGGACGCGCCGTGGTCACCCGCAGCGACCTCGCCGAACTCTGCGCCGCAGGCATCCACCACTCCGCCTCGTTCGTCCGCCAACTCATCGAGGAAACCGGCGTCCAACCGGAAGCTCTGATCTTGCTGGGCGGCTGCACCCGCAACCCCGATATCCGCGAAGAGTTGTCCGAAATGATCGAACTCCCGGTCATCTACGACGAGGAGCCCGAATACGTTTCGGCCCGCGGGGCAGTATTGCTTGCCGCGGAGCGTCCCAACGGCGATGTGCGCATGGCCCGCTTACGCAGCGGAGCGCTGACCGGCTCACTGGTGCCGACCACCATCGGCCGCCGCAAACTCGTTGCCGCCGTTGCGGTTACGATCGCATTGGGCGCGACCATCGCCGGACTGCTCGCCATGGACCACACCGCCGCCCAGCCACCGGGTGGCGTCAACGCACCGACTCCCGTCGAAGTCGCGGGAATCCCAGTGACGTCCTTCAACTGAACCTGGTTGCGAGCGCCCTGGAAAATCTCCTCGGCTGCGCCACGTCATAGCCTCCTACTCGCTGATCGCCTGCCGCTGACAGTCACGCATATCGCGCAGAACGTGCAACCCGGGCGAGATCGTGACCCGGTATGCGAGGACTGACGGTGCCTTTTAAGGAGTCAGCAAGGGGTTCTTAGGGGGCTTGACCGATCGTGGACTCAATCGATCGGTTGGTCTTGGAGGTAGGAATGGCGTTCGCAACCTCGTGGCAGATGTTCAAGACATCGGCTGCGGTACTGAAGTCGCGTAGAGAATTGGCGGTTTTTCCGGTGTTGTCGGCGGTCGCGAGTGTCCTGGTGGCCGCGACGTTCATTGTGCCGATCATTGCCAATGATGCCTGGCACAAGTCATCGACGATGACCTATGTGCTGTTCGGACTGATGTATCTGGTCTCTGCGTTCGTCACGATCTTCTTCAATGCGGCATTGATCTCGCAGGCGAATGTTGCGTTGCAGGGTGGGGATCCCAGTGTGGCCGAGGGGTTGCGGGCGGCGGGGGCGCGGTCGCCGCAGATTCTGGTGTGGGCGGCGATTTCGGCGACGGTGTCGCAGGCGTTGCGGTGGCTGCAGGATCGGGTCCCGTTTCTCGGGATGATCTTGGCCGCTATTGCTGGAACGGCATGGCAGGTGGTGACGTTCTTGGTGTTGCCGAAGATCGTACTGGAGGATCGTAATGTGGTTGCGGCGGTGAAGGATTCGTCGGCGGTTTTGAAGCGGACCTGGGGAGAGAATCTGGTCGGCAATGCCGGGCTCGGCTTGTTCGGCTTGCTGTTCGCACTGCCAGGCATTCTGGTGATGGTCATCGGATTCCTGATGCTCGGCACGGGTGCGGTAGCCGGGCTGGCAGTGATCGCGCTCGGTATTGCATGGCTCATGGCGACCGGGGTCGTCGTATCCGCGCTGTCGGGCATCTACCAGACCGCGCTGTACCGGTACAGCGTTGATGGCAGTGCGCCGGTCGCGTTCGCCACGGCGGATCTGTCGCAGTCGTTCCGGCGACGTGGCCGCCGCTGATCGAATACATCCGCACCCGAATACACCTGTGCCTGGCCGAGATTCACTCGGCCGGGCACAGTGCTATGCGTCAGCGCCGGCAGCGCTAGCTGTTGGTGAACTTCGCCGGACGCTTCTCGACGAATGCGCTCATACCTTCCTTCTGATCGTCGATCGCGAAGAGCGAGTGGAAGACTCGGCGTTCGAAGCGCAGGCCCTCGGCGAGGGTGGTTTCGAAGGAGCGGTCCACGGCTTCCTTTGCGATCATGGTGACCGGCAGCGACATCGAGGCGATGGTTTCGGCGACCTCGAGTGCGGTGTCGATCAGTTCGGCGGCAGGCACGATGCGGGATACGAGCCCGGCGCGCTCGGCCTCCTCGGCATCCATATTGCGGCCGGTGAGCACCAGGTCCATGGCCTTGGCCTTGCCGATGGCCCGGGTCAGGCGCTGCGAGCCGCCGATGCCCGGGATGACGCCGAGCTTGATTTCGGGCTGACCGAATTTCGCGTTGTCGGCGGCGAGCAGGATGTCGCAGATCATGGCCAGCTCACAGCCACCGCCGAGGGCGTAACCGGCGACGGCGGCGATGGTGGGCTTGCGGAACTGCGCCAGCCGGTCCCAGCGGGCGAAGTAGTCGTTCATGAACATGTCCATGTACGACTTGGGCTGCATCTCCTTGATATCGGCACCGGCCGCGAAGGCCCGCTCCGAACCGGTGATGACGATGGCGCCGATCGCGTCATCGTGCTCGAGTTCGTCGAGCGCGGCGATGACATCGTCGAGGACCTGCGCGTTCAGGGCGTTCAGCGCCTTCGGGCGGTTCAGCGTGATCCAGCCGACCCGGCCCTTGCGCTCCAGCAGAATCGTCTCGAAGTCAGTCACTCGGCACCTTCTTGGTCAGAACGGTCACGGATATCGGTGACGATAGCGGAGAAGTCCTTACCCGCCTGCGACTGGTTGAACCGGGTGTAGATCTCGGCGGCGAGCAGGCCGAGCTGACCGTCGACGTCGTTATCGCGCAGAGCGTTCGCGGCCAGACCCAGGTCCTTCGTCATCAAAGCGGTAGCGAAACCGGGCTGGTAGTCGTTGTTGGCCGGGCTGGTCGGCACCGGGCCGGGGACCGGACAGTAGCTGGTCAGCGCCCAACTCTGGCCGGATGCGGTCGAGACCACATCGAAGAACGACTGGTGACTCAGGCCCAGCTTCTCGCCGAGCACCAGGGCCTCGGACAGGCCGATCATCGAGATGCCGAGCAGCATGTTGTTGCAGATCTTCGCGGCTTGGCCGACGCCGGAGCCACCACAGTGCACAACCTTGCCGCCCATCACCTGGAGCACGTCGAGTGCATCGGCGAAGTCGGCCTCGGTACCGCCGACCATGAAGGTCAGCGTGCCCGCTGCGGCACCCGCGACACCACCGGAGACCGGAGCGTCCAGTGCGCGATGACCCGCATCGACAGCGCGGGCGGCGGCCGCCTTGGCGTCGGCGACATCGATCGTGGAGCAGTCGATGAACAGGGTGCCCGGATCCGCGGCGGAGAGCAGATCGGCGTAGACGTCGAGGACCAGCTTGCCATTGGGCAGCATGGTGATCACGACATCGCGACCGGCGGCGGCTACGGCGGCCGAATCCACCACGGTGGCACCGTCTTTGCGTGCCTGCTCCTGTGCGGCGGGGACCGGATCGAAGGCGAGCACGTCATATCCGGCCTGGACCAGATTCGCGGCCATCGGCCCGCCCATATGGCCGAGGCCGAGGAAACCGATCTTCTTCGTCACTTGCTTGCCTCCAAACCCAGTTCCTTATCGCCCAATTCGACGAAGTACGCGTCGACCTGTTCGGCGGTGACGTCGACGAGCGTCGCGGGCGACCACTGCGGGTTGCGGTCCTTATCGATCACCTGCGCGCGGATGCCTTCGACCAGGTCGTGCGAGGCCAGCGAGGCGATGGACACCCGGTACTCCTCGTTCAGCACCGCCTCGAGGCTCTTCGCGGCACGGGCCGCACGCAGCGAACGCAACGTCACCTTCAGTGCCACAGGCGATTTGGCGAGCAGTTCGGTCGCCGCCTTGGCGGCCTCCGGCGAGCCGTGCGCCCGCAACCGATCGACGATCTCCTCGACGGTATCGGCGCTGTAGCAGGCATCGATCCAGTCCTGCTGGGCGACCAGCTCGGATTCCGGTGCATCCGTGGCGAATTTGGCGATGGCGATCTCGGCGGACTCGGTCCGCAGCGTTTCCAGCAGTGCCGGAATATGTTCCGAGGCCACGTAGTAATCGGCGAATCCCGCGGCAATGGCGTCACCGGCGCTCATCCGCGCGGTGGTCAGTGCGACGTGCGTGCCGATTTCACCCGGCGTGCGGGCGAGCAGGTAGGTGCCACCGACATCCGGAACGAAGCCGATGCCGACCTCTGGCATGCCGATCTTGGAGCGCTCGGTGACGATCCGGTGGCTGCCGTGGCCGGAAAGACCGACGCCGCCGCCCATCACGATGCCGTCCATGACCACCACATACGGCTTCGGATAGCGGCCGATCAGGGCGTTGAGGATGTACTCGTCGCGCCAGAACACGCCGGTGGCCGAATCCGCATTGGCGGCACCGGCCGGGGAGCCACCATTCAATGCGACCGCGTCACGGTGGATGGCGACGATATCGCCGCCCGCGCAGAGCCCGCGCTCCCCCGCGCCGGTGACGACGAGGGTGCGCACCTCGTCGTCATTCGCCCATACCTGCAGCGCGGCGGAAATGGCAAGGGCCATTGGATGATTCAATGCATTGATGGCCTTGGGCCGGTTCAGCGTGATCAGACCGAGTCCGTCGCGCTTATCGATGAGAACTTCGGATTCCGTCATGCTGCTCCTACCACCGAGCGGGCGACGACCACCCGCATGATTTCGTTGGTGCCCTCCAGAATCTGGTGCACCCGCAGATCGCGGACGATCTTTTCCACGCCGTATTCGGCCAGGTATCCGTAGCCGCCGTGCAGTTGCAGCGCCTTATTCGCGACCTCGAATCCGGCGTCGGTCGTGAATCGCTTTGCCATGGCGCACAATTCGACCTTGTCGTCGGCATCCGCATCCAGTGCGGCGGCAGCCCGCCACAGCAGGGTCCGCGCCGCCTCCAGCGAGGTACGCATATCCGCGAGCTGGAATTGCAATGCCGGGTTGTCCAGCAGTCGGCTGTTGAATGCCTTGCGCTGGGCCAGGTACGCCACGGATTTCTCGAGCGCCGCCTGGCCGCCGCCCAACGAGCAGGCGGCGATATTGAGTCGACCGCCGTTGAGCCCGTTCATGGCAATCCGGAAGCCATTGCCCTCGACGCCGAGCAAATTGGCGGCGGGCACCCTGGCGTTGTCGAGAATCACCTGACGAGTGGGCTGGGCATTCCAACCCATCTTCTTCTCGTTGGCGCCGAAGGAAATTCCCGGGGTATCGGCCGGAACGATGAATGCCGAGATCCCGCGCGCACCCGCATCGCCGGTGCGCGCCATGATGACGTATACATCGGTGCTGCCCGCACCGGAGATGAATTGCTTTACCCCGGTGAGCAAGTAGTCGTCACCGTCGCGAACGGCCTTGGTGCTCAGAGCCGCCGCATCCGATCCGACGCCCGGCTCGGTGAGCGCGTAGCTGCCGAGCCATTCCATCGAGGTCAGCCGGGGCAGCCAATAGTTGCGCTGCTCGGCATTGCCGTAGTTGTCGATCATCCACCCAACCATGTTGTGGATGGAGATATACGCCGCGATGGCGGGGCAGCCGGTGGCCAGTTGTTCGAAGATGCGTACGGCATCGAGCCTGCGCAGTCCGGAGCCGCCGACATCCTCGCCGATATAGATACCACCCATGCCGAGCGAACCCGCCTTGCGGAGCACATCCACTGGAAAGTGCTTCTGCTCATCCCATTCCAGGGCGTTCGGGGCGAGGTATTCGTCGGCGAAGTCGCGCGCCATTTCGGTAATGGCGCGCTCGTCGTCATTCAGTGCGAACACGATCGTCGACCTCCCGTCCGTGGGCTATTCAGTCCATCGTCGGAATGACGAAGTGGTTGCTGTCCTTCAACCCGGAAGGCCAGCGCTGGGTAACGGTCTTGGTCTTGGTGTAGAAGCGAATCGAGTCCGGACCGTGCTGGTTCAGATCGCCGAAACCGGAGCGCTTCCAACCGCCGAAGGTGTGGTACGCGATCGGCACCGGAATCGGCACATTGATGCCGACCATGCCCACCTGCACGCGGGCGGCGAAATCCCGTGCGGTATCGCCGTCGCGGGTGAAGATCGCGACGCCGTTGCCGTACTCGTGCTCGTTGGGCAACACGAGCGCTTCGTCGTAATCCTTGGCCCGCACGATCGCGAGCACCGGGCCGAAGATCTCTTCTTTGTAGATCCGCATTTCCGGGGTGACATTGTCGAAAAGCGTCGCGCCGGTGAAGTACCCGCCTTCGCCGCCGTCGACCACAAGGCCGCGGCCATCGATCACCAGCTCGGCCCCCTCATCGACGCCGATCTGGACGTAATTCTCGACCCGGCCGAGCGCGTCCTTGGTGACCAGCGGCCCGAAATCGGCGCCGGCATCGTCGGAGCGCCCGACATTCAGCTTGGCGATCCGCTCGATCAGCTTCTCGCGCAGGCGATCCGCGGTCTCCTGACCGACCGGCACGGCGACCGAGATGGCCATACAGCGCTCACCCGCCGAGCCGTAGCCCGCGCCGATGAGCTGATCGGCGACATCGTCGAGGTCGGCGTCGGGCATCACGATCGCGTGGTTCTTGGCGCCGCCGAAGCACTGTGCGCGTTTGCCGTTCGCGGTCGCGGTCTCGTAGATGTACTGCGCGATCGGGGTGGAACCGACGAAGCCGACGGCCTTGACGGTCGGTGAGTGCAGGATCGCGTCGACCGCTTCCTTATCGCCGTTGACCACGTTGAACACGCCCGCGGGCAGGCCCGCCTCCAGGAACAGCTCGGCCAGCCGCAGCGGCACCGAGGGATCGCGCTCGGATGGCTTGAGCACGAAGGCATTTCCGCACGCCAGCGCCGGACCGGCCTTCCACAGCGGAATCATGGCCGGGAAGTTGAACGGGGTAATGCCCGCGACCACACCGAGCGGCTGACGCATCGAGTAGACGTCGATGCCGGTACCCGCGCTCTCGGTGTACTCACCCTTGAGCAGATGCGGAATACCCGCCGCGAATTCGATCACCTCGATACCGCGCTGGATATCACCCTTGGCGTCGGGGATCGTCTTGCCGTGCTCGGCAGACAGCAGTGCCGCAAGGGAATCCATCTCGTCCTGCACGAGCGTCAGGAACTTCATCAGCACCCTGGCCCGCTTCTGCGGGTTGAACGCGGCCCACACCTGTTGCGCCTCGGCCGCATTCGCGATGACGGCATCGACCTCGGCCTTACTCGCCAGCGGCACCCGCGCCTGCACCTGGCCGGTATTCGGATCGAAGACGTCGGCGAAGTTGCCCGAGGCCCCGGCGACATGCTGTCCGCCGATGTAGTGAGTGAGTTCGCGAACCATGCCAGTCCTGTTCTTGTAGTGGACGCCGCGCATCGGGCGATATATAGGCATCCTATAGTTGGATGTCCAAGTAAATAAGACAGTGTGACCCATCCCACGGCAACCACCGAGCAATCCGCCGGACCGGCGGCAGTCAGGCGGAGGACTCCGTGAGCAGTAGGCAGTCACCGACGGCACGATGCGGCGTGCGCAATTCATGCAGCTCAGCCCTTGGTACGCACCAGCGTGCGGGTCCAGCGATGGACCGCACGTCAGGCAGAGGGCTTCGAGGAGCGGGTGAGCAGTAGTGCGCCGACGGCGAGCACCACCGCGCCACCAATCACGATCGCGACCATTACCCCAACTTCGCCATCGAACCGATCGGCGACCGCCATGCCGACGGCAAGCGCGACCGTCGCGCTGCCGCCGATCACCAGAACCGCCGAACGTTGCGTCGCATACAGGACAAAACAAACGACGGCTACCAGCGCGGTCGGCACGAACCCCCAATGCCCCGGACCGGTGTCGGCGGTCACCGCACCTGCGTCCGCGATGAGGATCGCGACGACATATCCCGACCAGTTTTCGACGATCAAGCCGAACCTGGTGAGCGCGAACCAGATCCCGCCGAGGGCGAGCAAGCCGACGCCGACCCAGACCTCCTCGACATCGAAGACCTCGTCCAGCACCACCAGGACCAGAACAACGCTGTACCAGGCCGCGGCGAAGATGCCGATGACCGATGGCAAGGCTGAGTAACCGAGTACGGCCACCACGAGACCCGCGCTGCATGCGCAGACAAAGGCATTGTCGGAGTTGCCGCCTTCGAAGACCGACCCCACCGTCGCAGCGACCGATACGGATGCGAGCACGAAGAGCACCGTCGCGAGCCGCGAGCGGGATGTGCGCGCAACCGTTGTGCGCGTGAACAATCCGGCGATGCCACCGGCCAGCGCGATCCCGCCGAGAGCGAGACCGACGGATACCAGCCCGAAGATGACGATGCGGCCGGTCCGCTGCAGGTCATCCCAGGAAGACGCGAGTAGTAGGGCGAGCGCGCCCAACATCGAACCAGCGCCGATATAGGCGGCGATCTCGGCGAACAGCCTGCCCGGCGACTCGGGCTTCGTCCGCTCCGCCGCCAGTGCCTTCGCGACCGCATCGCGCTGGTCTTCGGTCAATATGCCTTCGTCGACCAGCCGCCGTAAGGCCGCCCCCGACCGATCTTGGATCCCCATGTATCGAGTATGGCCGGTGCATCGGCAGTCGTTAACTGCTCCATGCGAACTCAGCGCTCCGGGCCGAGTTCCACCACCGTGCCGGGATGCGCGAGTGAGGCGACCTCGATCGGGCCGCCTTTGGCCTGCTCGATGATCTGGCCCTGCCAGGCGACGAAGCAGGAGGCGACCGTGGCGACCTCATCGTCATCGCGCACCGTCAATGCGGTCACCGCGACAGCGCTACCGATTACAGTCAGTGCGGCGACCGCCCGGATGGCAGTGGCGACCGTAGACCGGGTCGTGCTGCGAGAAGTCATCGGACCGTACTCCTGTTCGTATCTAATGTGTCGGCGCCGCAGGCGAAGTCGATTCCGATGAGGCCGGCGGGGCGGGCGAGACCAATGCCGCGGGCGCGGTCGGCGAAACTGGTGGCGACGGCGCGTTTGCTGCGGGCGGCGCTCCCGGTGCCGCGGCGTCGGGTTCGAAGACGCCTTCGAGGTGCCAGACGCCCGTGAAACCGTTGAACGGACCGCCAACGATCAAGCTCGTCCACTGCAGGGTGTATTTGCGAGTGCCCGGGTCGTAGGTGCCCGTGGCGGGCGGGCCCTGGGCCGCATCGGATTTCGGCTGGTCGAACCACTGCTGACCGACCCAGTCCCACACCTTCTGCACCTGCTGCGCCCCCGCGACTTGGGCCCCCTGCTTCTCCGGCGGCTTCGGCGCCCCTTGGTTGAACTCCTGGTCGTTCCAGGAGGCGGCCCACGAGGACAGATTCGCGGTCAGTTTTCCGCCGTCGTTCACCACCGACGGCGGCGATACCTCGCGCTGGGTCTGCGGATCGACGGGATTGGTGGAGATGCCGAATTCGACGGCGAAGAATTTGGTGGGCGCGGTAATCGATGCGGATAGCGAATGTCCCTGCGCGAAACCGGGTTTGGGCTCGCTCTGGTATCCGCCGGTGCGCAGACCGCCTGCGGTGCCCGGCTCGAGCAGTGTGGTCGCACCGCCCTGCGCCGGGGAGTCGCCGTTGGGCATATAGGGGCCGCGCTCGGGCGTCCCACCCGGCTGCACCATCCGGAACCAGGTGCCTGTCACGGTGTCACCGGCAACCGAACCCGGCGTAAGGCGCAGCAATCCGACCAACTGCTCCGGCCCGGACGACTTCGGAGCGTCATCGTCGGAGCAACCCGACAGCACTGTCAGCGCGGCGAATGCGGCCGCGATGATCATCGCGCGCGTCCTCACAGTCGGCCACCGCCATTCGGTTCAGTCGGCGAACCGAATTCGGTGACGGCCGCGACCATGACCGCATCGCGCATCCCGGTCGCGACTGCTGGGGCTTCGACCGCGGCCCAAGCTCCAGCACTGATTTCACACCACCGCGCGATCCGATCGACACCTGCCGTGCACCACTGCCGGACTGCCTGCGAGTTCATTTCGACTCACCACCAATCGCATTCGCGCGGTGTGCGCGATCTCCACTCGGACGCGCGGTGCTGATCACCGCGAAAATCAAAACCCCTGGAACGACGTAGCACCAGCCGATTCCACGAAAGGCGGTGAAGCCGAGCGGTTTTGTCGAATCATTCAGCGCGACAACAGCATCGAAATTCACAACATTGTCGTTCATCGCACCGATCAATGCGGCGAATCGGGATGTCATCGGCTGCCACCGCGATTCGAGCGCGGATATACCGGTCAGATCGGCATCCGGATGGGCACTGCGGACCGCGCCGGTGTATCGGCTGTTGAGTTCGCCGTCCGCCGCGACGAGGGTGACGAAGTAGCCCTGTACCTTTCGCACCTCATCGTGAGTCAGAATCGGGTGGAAGCCATCGATCAGCGGTTGCGCCGCCGGTGCGGCCGGAAACAGTGCGCCGACCACAGGTGTCGCGATCAAAGCGATACCCGCGAGTGCCGCCACCGCGCGCCACACCACAGCGCGCTGTCCGGCCTGTGCCCGCCGAAAACCGAATACCCCCGCGGCGATCAGGATTACGCCCGGCAGTGCCAGCAACCAGGGCAATGATCCGAACGGCGGTGCGGCGGCAAGCCTTTCATAGTTGCCCCGGTTGGCATCAATTGCGTCGATCATCGTGGACATATCGGATCGGATACCCGGATAGTCGCGAACGAATTGGTCGACCCGCTCGTAGCTTCCCGGCTGTTGACCCGACGACTGCAGCGCCAACACATTGGTCCTGGCATCCTCGAGCACCTGCAGATCGGATCGATAGCCATCGATACTCGACTGCGTCATGTAGGGCGCGAACGAGTCGATCATGGCCTCCCCCTTGACCGCTCGCGGGAACATCCCCGTGCCAACGGGTGCGAGAAGGAGCAGCACACCCAGCACGATCAGCACCACGAACGGCCACCGCCGCCCCGGTGGCGGCGGCGCCACATCCGGATTCGAGACGAAATCCGAATATGCCGGCAGCCCGGAGCTTTGCGACACGGTATCGGTCGGAGCGGGGGTCATTGCCGGTTCCGGCCCGCTATGCGGTCCGCATTGAAGAACACCCCGGCCGCGACGATGGCGAGCACGAGCAGTGCTGGCACCAGCCATACCGGATCGCGTTGTCCGCGTGGCACTTCGACGGTCTTGGTCGCGAGCACGGTATCGGTGTGGGTCGGCTGCGCCAGCGCGACCGGCACGGATTCGGCGACCGGCGGAGCGTCCGCCGGAGCCGGTGCACCCGGGTCGGGCGGAGCTACTGCTGGCGCCTCCGGCGACAATGGCGCGGCCGCCGGAGCGGCCTGCGGCACCGCCCCACCGCGATACTGACCCGCCAGATGCCAAAGTCCGGTGAAATTGTTGAACGGGCCGCCGACGATCTGACTGGTCCACTCGATGACGAAATTGCCCGCACTGTCGATGCTCCCGGAGATCGGACTCGTCTTTCCGGACAGCCCACCGCCCGGCTTGGGCGAGCCCTGATTGAAGACCTGGTTATTCCAGGTCACCCCGAGGCTGCTCAAGTCACCTGACAACTGCCCACCATCGGCGAAGAGCTGTGGCAGCCCGGTGGCGCCGCTCGTCTGCGGATCGGTGGGGTTGGTCGCGGTGGCGAAATCGACGCCGTAGAAGCGGACCGGTGTGGTCACCCGCCCGGACTGGGCATTGCCCGCCGCGTCGAAGGCGGCCGCGGGTTGCGGTTGGTAGCTACCACTCACCAGCCCGCCGTCAGTGCCGGCGGATAGCGGCGTCACCGTCTGGTCGCTGCAGTGCGAATCGCTGTTCTGCAAATATGGCCCACCGGCAGCACCGGTCGGCAGGATCATCCGGAAGAAACTGCCGGTCACCGTGCCGTTCGAGCACACGCCGGGAGCAAGCGCGAACAGACCGTTCAACGGCGCGGGCTCGGCGGATGCGGGCGGTGCGACAATCGCCGACAGGCCGAGGGCGGCGAACACGGCGAATAGCCGATACGAGTTCGTTCCCATGGATAGTCCTTGGCTCGAGGTGCGGTTCTGCCAGCGGAAATAGTCGCTATCAGGCAGCTGCCTCCATCGGAACTCGAGTCGGGGTGGATGTCGCGGGTTGCGGTCACAGTGAGCCGAATCCCACGGCAATCATTCGGCCAACTATCCGGGCGCGGTTCACCTGGCGCAGTGACCGCCATCACCGTAGGATTAGTTTGACGTCCTAGTATCGGGCGCCAAACAGGATCTCCCCCGGAGGACCCCCGTGGCCGACAGCACCGCGCTCCACACGCCCACCCATCCCGTCCGATTCGTGACCTCGGCCGCGCTCTTCGACGGGCACGATGCGGCGATCAACATCATGCGACGGATCCTGCAGGCGCAGGGCGCCGAGGTCATCCACCTCGGACACAATCGCGCGGTCAGTGAGGTCGTGGACGCGGTGCTCACCGAGGATGCCCAGGGCGTCGCGGTGAGTTCGTATCAGGGCGGACATGTCGAGTACTTCGAATATCTTGCCGACGCACTGAAAAAGGCCGGCGCCGACCATGTCCGGATCTTCGGCGGTGGCGGCGGGGTGATCGTCGCCGAGGAGATCGCGCGCCTCGCCGAATCCGGGGTGACCATCTTCTCCCCCGAGGACGGCCAGCGGCTCGGCCTGCCCGGCATGATCAATCAGCTGATCCGGACCTGCGATTTCGATCTCGCCGCCGAGCCGCCGGTGCTGGACGCGGTACTTGCCGGTGAACGGGCCGCGCTCGCCCGCGCGATCACCTGCCTGCAGCAGGACACGCTGTCGGAGTCCGATCGGCAGACCTTGGCGGCGGCCGCCGCCGCCCGCACGGTGCCGGTGCTCGGCATCACCGGCACGGGCGGTTCCGGAAAGTCCTCGCTCACCGACGAATTGGTGCGGCGTCTGCGTTCCGATCAGCAGGACAAATTGCGCGTCGCGATTCTCGCGGTGGATCCGACCCGGCGACGCGGCGGTGGTGCACTGCTCGGCGACCGCATCCGGATGAACGCCCTCGACGGCGATCACATCTTCTTCCGGTCACTGGCCACCCGCGGTGGCCACGAGCTGCCGCAGAATATCGACGCAATCGTGACCACTTGCAAGGCGGCGGGATACGACCTGGTCATCCTGGAGACCCCCGGCATCGGCCAAGGCGATGCCGCGGTCACCGACCACGTCGACGTGTCGATGTATGTGATGACACCGGAATTCGGCGCGGCCTCCCAGCTTGAAAAGATCGACATGCTGGATTACGCGGATGTGGTGGCGATCAATAAGTTCGAGCGCCGCGGCGCCGAGGATGCGCTGCGCGATGTCTCGCGCCAGTTGATTCGCAATCGCGAGGAATTCACCAAATCTCCCGAGGAGATGCCGGTATTCGGTACCAGCGCAGCTACTTTCAACGATGACGGTGTGACCGCGCTCTACCAGCACCTCACCGGATTGCTCGCCGAGCACGGTCTGCACCTGGAGCCCGGTGTACTTCCGAAGGTTGAAACCCGCTCCTCCACCAGGTTCGCACAGATCATCCCGCCCGCCCGGGTGCGCTACCTCGCCGAGATCGCCGATACGGTCCGCGACTACCACGCCGATACGGCTACGCAAATCGTTGCGGCACAGCGCCTGCAGCGGCTCGAGCAGGTGGCGGCCGAGCTGCCCGATGACATCGCGGTGGCCGAACTCGCCGAAAAAGCCCGCGACGCACTGCATGCCGACAATGCCGAACTGCTCGCGGGTTGGCCCGAACTGGCCGAATCCTATCGGGGCGAGGAGCAGGTGGTTCGGGTTCGTGATCGCGAGATCCATACCCCGCTGCGCCGGGAGACGCTGTCCGGCAATTCCATTCCGCGCGTCGCGCTGCCGCGCTTCACCGATCACGGTGAGCTGCTGCGATTCCTGCGCTCGGAGAATCTGCCCGGACGGTTCCCGTTCACGGCGGGTGTCTTTCCGTTCAAGCGCGATAACGAGGATCCAGCGCGGATGTTCGCCGGTGAGGGCGATCCGTTCCGCACCAACCGGCGCTTCAAGGTGCTCAGCGAACATGCCGAGGCGACACGGCTTTCCACCGCTTTCGATTCGGTGACGCTCTACGGTCACGATCCCGCCGAACGTCCGGATATCTACGGCAAGGTCGGCACCTCCGGTGTCTCGATCGCCTCACTCGACGATATGAAGGCGCTCTACGACGGCTTCGACCTGATCGCGCCGACCACCTCGGTATCGATGACCATCAACGGCCCGGCCCCGACCATCCTGGCCTATTTCCTCAATACCGCTATCGACCAAGCGCTGGAACGGTTCTCGACCGCCGAAGGCCGCGAACCCACTGCCGAGGAGGCCGCCGATATCACGGCACACACCCTGGCGACAGTGCGCGGCACCGTTCAGGCCGACATCCTCAAGGAGGATCAGGGACAGAACACCTGCATCTTCTCCACCGAATTCAGTCTGCGCATGATGGCCGATATCCAGGAATGGTTCGTGCGCAAGGGTGTTCGCAACTTCTACTCGGTCTCGATTTCCGGCTATCACATCGCCGAGGCCGGTGCGAATCCGATCAGTCAGCTGGCTTTCACCCTCGCCAACGGATTCACCTATGTCGAGGCATATCTCGCACGCGGCATGCGGATCGACGATTTCGCACCGAACCTGTCGTTCTTCTTCTCCAACGGCATGGATCCGGAATATTCGGTGATCGGCCGGGTGGCGCGGCGCATCTGGGCCGTCGCCATGCGAGATCGCTACGGCGCCAACGAGCGTTCGCAGAAGTTGAAGTACCACGTGCAGACCTCGGGCCGGTCGCTGCACGCGCAGGAGATGAGCTTCAACGATATTCGCACCACCCTGCAGGCACTCATCGCCATCTACGACAACTGCAACAGCCTGCACACCAATGCCTATGACGAGGCGGTGACCACACCCACCGAGGAATCGGTGCGCCGCGCGCTGGCCATCCAGCTCATCATCAACCGCGAGTGGGGCATCGCGATGAACGAAAATCCACTCCAGGGCAGCTTTCTCATCGATGAGCTCACCGATCTCGTCGAGGAGGCCGTGCTCGCCGAATTCGATCGCATCAGCGAGCGCGGCGGGGTCCTCGGGGCCATGGAGACCGGCTATCAGCGGGGCAAGATCCAAGACGAATCGATGCGGTACGAGCACCGCAAACACGATGGCTCGCTGCCGATCATCGGTGTCAATACCTTCCGCAATCCACACGGCGAACCACATCGGGTGATCGAATTGGCTCGCGGCACCGAAGCGGAGAAGCAATCACAACTGCAGCGCGTGCGCCAGTTCCAGAGCGACCATCGCGATGCCGCATATGCCGCCCTCGCCCGCCTGGACGCGGTGGCCCGCACCGACGACAACATCTTCGAGGTCCTGATGGACGCCGCCCGGGTCTGTACCCTGCAACAGATCACCGACACCTTCTTCACCGTCGGCGGCCAGTACCGCCGCAACGTGTGAAATAGGTCGGGCCGTCAGAAGATTCGCACCTCCGGAATCGCATCCATCTGACGCGCCCACTCCGGGTACTTCGCCAGCTTGGCATGGTGCAGCGCCATGATCTTGTCGCGCAGTTCGGGATCCGGCTCATCGGATACGTCGGGGCCGATGGCGATCTTCTGGAAGTGCGGGATGATCTGCGGATCGCCGGCCAGGTGGACCGGGTCGTGCATATAGCGCTCCATCGCCGCCAGATCCTCGATGCCCACGCAGTAGGCATGGGTCAGCCCTTCGCTCACATCGCCGAGATTCTGGCCGACGGTTGCGAACGACACCGATTCGACCGCCGCGGTGCGCTTCATCAGCGCGAGTACCTCGGCCTTCTGCGCCTCGGTGGTCTCTTCGCGGAAGCCGAAGCGCAACAGATGAACGATCATGGATACCTCCTTGTTTTGAACTAGTGAGTTCAATCTAGATAACTGACCGGTAGATGCACAAGAGTGAACCAGCAAGTTCAACCAGGCGCTAATATGCAGTGATGACAGGTACGACGGCGGCGCGCGGGCGCATCGATAAGCGGCAGGCGATCCTGGATGTCGCATTCACCGTCTTCGCGCGGCGCGGCTACGACAAGGCCTGTGTGCAGGAGATCGCGGACGAGGCGGGTGTCGCCAAGCCGACGGTCTACAACCACCTCAATGACAAGCAGACCCTCTTCCGGCACGCCGTGCTGGCCGCCGCCGACACGGTGGCCACCGAAACCCTCGCGATCGTCGATCGCCTGCGCGAGCCGGGCGACGATCTGTCCGCCGCCCTCACCACGACGGCGCGCGCGCTGCTCGCGGAATGCTCCGGCGCGCGTGCCCGTTCGCTGCGTGCGCTGACCTACGCACAGCTCGCCGCCTTTCCGGACCTGGCCGACACCGTGCTGGAGCGCACCTCGCGGCACATAGCCGAGGCGCTGGCCGATCGACTTGCGCGACTCGCTCTTGCGGGTCGGCTGCAGACCAACGATCCGGCGCAGGCCGCCGAACAGCTGCTCGCCCTGCTCACCGCGCCACTGGAGGCCCGGTCCCGGCTCGGCACCCGCGAGGTGAGCGACGCCGAGCAGGCCGATATCGCCGATGCGGCGGTGCGGACATTCCTGTCCGCATACGGTTCCCACTGAACCCGAACGCGCCCGCCCGCGCGCGTGTGACAATCGCGATGTCAGGGCCTTCAGCGTGGTTGGGACGGCGGACATGGATCTCTCGAATATCCGGATCATCGACAGCCATATTCATCAGTGGGATCCGTTCCGCACGCCGCGCGAATTCAGCCGGACAGCGAAGTTGCTCCGGATGCTGCCCATTCCGATCGATTGGGCCAAGCAGGTGGCACCGCGCCGGGATCGGGAATTCGTCGGAGATCCGACCGCTTGTGCGAATCCATATCTGCCCGCGAATTACCGCGCGGATGCCGGCGGTGTCCCGGTCGAGTCGATCGTGCATATCGAGGTCGGATGGACTGGAAAAGGGGCACTGGCCGGGGCCGATGAGACGAAGTGGGTGGCCGGGCTGCCATTCGGCGGCGACAATCCGGCACTCGGCGCAATCATCGGGAATGCCGATCCGGCGGCGCCGGATTTCGCGGCGCTACTCGATGCCCATGTGGCCGCATCGCCACTGGTGCGCGGCATTCGCGCGCATGTCGCACACCATCCCGATCCGCATGTCCGGCCGTATACCGAGCACGAGAGCGCACTCACCACCAAGGAATTCCGCAACGGCTTCGCGGCACTGGCAGAGCGTGGGCTGTCTTTCGAGGCCTGGGTGTATTCGCACGCGCTACCCGATGTGACGGCACTTGCCGAACGTTATCCGGAAGTCCCGATCGTGCTCGACCATCTCGCCACGCCCGCAGGAATTTTCGGCCCGGTCGGCAAACACACCGGAACGAATCCGAGCCTGCGCCGGGAACTATTCGTCCGCTGGCGCGACGATCTCACCGCACTCGCCGAAAACCCCAATGTGGTCGCGAAAGTCAGCGGTTTGATGATGCCGATCCTCGGCCACCCGGTACCACCACGTGGCACGTCGACACCGATTCCGGTGCTGCTGGATCGAATTCGCCCGCTCGTCGCGCACGCCTACGAAACCTTCGGTGCGGACCGCCTGCTGTGGGGCTCCAATTTCCCAGTGGACAAGCCGATTACGAGCATCGCCGACAGCGCCGAGCTCATCGCCACCGCAATCACCGAGCACGGCGGCGGCCGCGATGAGCTCGAGCAGATCTTCCGAACCAACGCCCAACGGACCTACCGAATCGAATCCTGAACCGGCCGAAACGCCGGGGCAGTATGCGCGGCCCGGTGGGCCCGAGGTTCGGCCTCCGCTCAGCGGGTACCGATCGGTCAAGGGACGAAGGCTTCGGCGATTTGGCGAGTCAGGGTGTCGCGGGCGGTGGCCAGGGATGGGCCGTACCAGGTGAGGCTGCGGCCTTCGACCAAAGCGACAGGCAAGCCAGGGAATGCCTCGGGGCCATCGGATCTGGTGAATACGTACGGCTCGTCGGGGAGCAGGACGAGTTCGACATCGCGAGTCAGCTCGTCCTCGGAGACGTGTGGATAGCGCTCGGCGCGGTCGACGTGCACGAGTCGGAGGCCGAGGCGCGCCGCTAGGTCACCGGTGAAGGTGTTGTGGCCGACCACCATCCAGGGGTTGCGCCAGATCGGGATGACCGTACTGCGCGGCGGCGCGGGAGGTGGTGCGGACCAGGATATTTCGGCCCCTACAAGCCAGTCCGGCACCGGACCGTTCAGCGCTTCGATGAAAAGTCGACGCAGCGACGCGAAGCCCTCTTCCAGCGTTTCGATTCTCGTGACCCACACCGGGATTCCCGCATCGCGCAGCCGTTGCACATCGATGCGGCGATTCTCTTCCTGATTGCACAGCACCAGATCCGGTGCGAGCTGGACGATTCGGCGCACATTCGGATTCTTGGTGCCGCGAACCCGCTCGACGTCCAGGTCCGCGGGGTGTGTGCACCAATCCGTCACCGCGACAAGGACTTCGGGACGACTCACCGCGACGGCCTCGGTCAGCGACGGAACCAGCGACACCACCCGACGCACCGGACGGTCGATGTGCACGGCCGCACCCAGATCGTCGATCATGACAGCACCCGACGGCAGAGGACGCGCAACTGTTCGGGTGGCACCGGCGGCAGCATATTGCCCGCACCGAGAACCAGCAGATAGAGAATCTGCGCGGTCTGCTCGGCATCGGCCTCGGCATATCCGCAGTCCGCGAGCAGGGTGCGCAGCACACCGAGCCGGGTGCCGTCGACGCGCTCCTTGGCCGCGGCGGCGATCGGATCGTCCAGCGCCCAGGCCCGCACGGCCACCTCGATACCGGCGGGCTCGTCGTCCTCGAGTACCAGATCGATGAGCAGGTCGAGCCGACCGCGCGGATCGAGGTCAGCGGCCTCGATCTCGCGCAGGTACCGCGTGGTGTGCATCTCCCCGAAGTAGGCGAGCAGCGCGGTTTTGTAGCCGGACATACCCGAAAAGTGGTGGTAGAAGGACCCAGTGCTGAGTCCGGTCGCCGCGACCAGCTTGTCGATCGTGAGTCCGGTCGGTCCAGCCGTACCGAGGATCACCAGCCCTGATGCCAACCATGATGCCTTGCCCGCCACGCTCGCCAGCCTATAACATAAATTTTGTTGTGTTCTGAGCCGGTAATCGCGCTGTCCGGTCTTGCCACACTGTGTTTCGCGGCCGTGCTGATAGCCGGGCCGGCCGAACAGCACTGAACCGAGGTCAACGATCCAGAGCTTCGTAGAGTGCGCGGATATCGCGCAGTCCGGCTGCGGCCATCGGTTCGTCCTCGGCGATCATGCGCAGTGCGCGGCGGAGCGGGGTCGGGTCCAGATCATCGATGGCGGGGCGGAATTCGAGCTTCGGGAGGTCGGGCAGTTGTATTCGGTCGCCGTAGGGGTCGTCGGAAACTGTTGGGGCTGTGTCGCGTTCGATGCCGACAATGAGGGTGTCCAGGTCGAGGCCGCGCAGGGTGAGGATTTCGCGTGGACGCTCATCAAGACGTTCCGCGAGCAGATAGCAGAGCGCGGCCACGTGTTTGCACGGCCAGCCGGGATCCGGACAGGTGCAGGAGAAGTCGAGATCCGCGGCCGTTGTCGGAAGCAGATGCTCACCGAGGCTCGTCGGCAGCGCACCGGAGGCGATTTCGGCCAGTACGCCCGGCGTGGACCGGATGGTCTCGATGAGCAGTTCGAGTTCCTCGTCGCGCAGTGGCCGGATGGCGAACACCGAGGTGAACGGGCGCGGCTGACTACCTTGGACTTCCGCGGTGACCGCACCGGGTTCGATCCGATAGCTCACGACCTGTCCGGCCCTGGCGTAGGTGCGACCGCGCGCGAGTCGACCGGGTTCGGCCATTTGCTCGACCGCCTCGATCAGCGCCTTGCCCCACCAGGTGCGTCCGAATCCGCCACGGCGACTGCGTGCTTCGACCCCGCCGCGCACCGGGCGGCGTTTGCCGTACTTGCTGTAGTCCTCGAATGGGCTCAATCGCCGACCGCCTCCGCGCCGAGGGCGAAGAGCCGGTGCAGTTCGTCCGTGCTCAATTCGGTGATCCAGTTCTCGCCCGCACCGATGGCCAGATCAGCGAGTTGGCGTTTGCCGCTGATCATTTCGTCGATCTTCTCCTCGATGGTGTCGACGCAGATCAGTTTGCGCACCTGCACATTGCGCTGCTGACCGATCCGGAAGGCGCGGTCGGTGGCCTGGTTCTCGACGGCCGGATTCCACCAACGATCCAGGTGCACAACATGGTTGGCCGCCGTGAGGTTCAGGCCGGTGCCACCGGCCTTGAGCGACAACAGCATCAGCGATGGGCCATCCGGTTCCTGGAAGCGCTCGACCATGGTGTCGCGCTGTTTCTTCGGCACGCCACCGTGCAGGAACGGGATCTTCGTACCGAAGCGCTCGGTCAGATAGGGCGCGATGAGCTCACCGAATTCGCGGAACTGAGTGAACAGCAACGCCTTCTCGCCATCTGCCAGCACCGCGTCGAGGACGTCCTCCACCAGGGCGAGTTTGCCGGAGCGGTGACTGCCGCGGTGCAGCACCCCGGAGCCGTCGCCGAGGAAATGCGCGGGATGGTTGCAGACCTGTTTGAGCCGGGTCAGCGCGCCGAGTACCGCGCCCTTGCGCGCCATACCCTTCGCATCCTTCAGTTTGGTCATCATGTCGTCGACGACCGCCTGGTACAGCGCCGCCTGCTCCACGGTCAGGTTGGCGCGCACCGTCATTTCCAGTTTCTCCGGCAGATCGCTGATGACGGCCGGATCGGTTTTCACCCGGCGCAACACGAACGGCTGCGTGACGGTGCGCAGCCGGCTGATGGCGTTCTCGTCCCGATCGCGTTCGATCGGAACAGCGAACCGGGCACGGAAAGTCTGTGCGCTACCGAGCACCTTCGGCATCGTGAAGTCCAGAATCGAGCGCAATTCTTCGAGGCGGTTCTCCACCGGAGTTCCGGTGAGCGCCAACCGATGTCGGGCAGGTACTGCCCGCGCTGCCTTCGCCTGTCTGGTCCCCGCGTTCTTGATGTGCTGCGCCTCGTCGAGCACCACGCGATCCCACTGCTGCCGCGCCAATTCGGCTGTGTCCCTTGCCAGGAGCGAATAGGTGGTGATCACCAGATCCGCGTCCGCGACGGCTTCGTCCAGATCCGTACCTGACTTGCGGCCGACACCGTGGTGCACCAAAACCCGCAGATCAGGGGCGAATCGCTGCGCCTCGCGCTGCCAGTTGCCGACGACCGACATCGGGCTCACAAGCAGCGTCGGCCCGGAACCGTCGGTCCCCTCGCGCTCGTGCACGAGCAGGGCCAAGACCTGCACTGTCTTACCCAGGCCCATGTCATCGGCAAGGATTCCGCCCACCCCGTAGCGACTCATGGTGGCGAGCCAGGCCAACCCACGCTCCTGATACGGCCGCAACTGTGCCTTCAAACCGACCGGCGGACTCACCGGTACCGGGTCGCGGGTCTGGTCCAAAAGGTCCGCGGCCCAACCGGTTGCGCTGACCTCGGTGATCGGAACCTTCTCGACATGGCCGGTGACGAGTTCACCGACCAGATCGGCGAAGGTGATTTCGGTGTCGTCGAGATGGGCGGCGACATAGCGGGCGGCGGCGGCCAGCATCTTGTGGTCGGCCTGCACCCATTCGCCGCGCAGCTGCACCAGATCCGATTTCGAGCGGACCAGCCGTTCCATCTCGGCCTTGGTCAGCACGGTATCGCCGAGGGCGAGTTCCCAGCGGTAGGAGACGAGTCCGCGCATGCCGACGGTGCTCTCGGCGGCGGGAACGGCGCTCTCCACACGTAGCCGCATGGTCGGGGCGCTGATATTCCAAGCGCGCGGCAGCAACAACCGCACACCCGCCGCCTGCAGCGCGTGTGCGCCGTGTTCGACCAGATCCGCGACCACCTCGGTCGGCAGCAGCAGGTCCATCGACTGCGGATCGTTCGGCAGGTCGCGCAGGCGCGGATAGGCCCGCGTCGCCTCCCCCAGCTTCTCGATCGCGGTGCGGACCAGCACCGGATCACCGAGCAGCGGAACCGGATTCGGCGCTTCACCATCGGTGCGCAGACAGACCTGCAGTCGCCACAGCGCCACCACGTCATCGGTATCGGTATCGGCCTCGCCGAGCGCGATATCGCCCTCGGGCTCCAACAGGCGCAGCACCAACTCGGGCTCGTCCCCGGTCAGACTCGCCCGCCAGCGTTCCAGCACCTCGGCCAGCTGATGGCTGCCGCCATCCAGGGCGACGTCACCGATGAGTGCGGCCACCAGCGGATGCTCCGACGGCGGTGGATCCATCAGCTCCCGGACGATCGGATCGGCGAGTTCGGTGACCATATCCTCGAGCAGCATCCCCGGCTTCCCCGCGACGCGCAGTGCGGGCGGCATGGCCACCGCCAACTCCGCCAGCCAGGCACGCTGACGCTCGCCGCCGACCAAACGCCAGCGCACCCACCACTGCCCGTCGTCGCGGCGCAACTCGGGCACCACCCGCCCGGCCCGCACCCACCGCTCGACACCGTGCGCTACATGCGCGAGAAACCGCAGATCCCCCGAAACCGCATCGACCGGCAGCCGCTGTCGTAGCGCGACCGCGGCCGCCGCGGGCACCATCGCATGGGCCCTGACCTGCTCGGTCGCCTCCTGCGACCCGCTGACCAGTACCTGCGCCCGATGCCGGAACTTCGACGCCGTCAGCACCCCGCCCAACGGTTCGGGTAGCGCGACCGGGGCCTCCTGCCAGAGCAGCAAGCCCGATCCCGGCGACCACAGACCGTGCAGCATCACCCCATCCAATCAGGCGGGACCGACAGACGCTGCAGCCATCCTCGCCCGTCGCTCAGTCGAGTTCGTAATCGAACCAGATGTGGTGCACACCGTCGGTGTCGACGGTGAGACCGCCGGTGCCGGTGATACCGGCCAGCTCACCGGTGCCGCTGGTCGGCACGATGGTGAAGAACTCGGCCGTACGGTCGGTGCCGCGGGTGGTCGCCGAATGCGCGAAGTTGAAGCTGCCCGCGCGATCGAGCAGTGCGCCTTCGAAGGACTCCATGGCGACGTACGTCCCCGCACCAGTCGCCTGGTCGAAGGCGGCGGTGAACAGCGTCGCGGACCGACCGGTGATCTCGCCCGCGAATTCCTTCTCGATCTGTGCGATGCCGACCGGCAGCGCGGTGGCGATGGCCGGATCCGGCACTACATCGGTTGGGGTGAAGGAGGCGACAGCGAACGTGCCGATTGCTTTCATGCGGCGGAGCGTATCGGCGGGTACCGACAACTTCTCACGAGTCTTGCTGCTGGGCGAGGACCTTGCGCACGACAAGACCCACGACCAGTGCCCAGAAGGCCGCACCGATGCCGAGGAACCCGACACCGGACGCGGCAATCAGGAAGGTGACAACGCCCGCCTCACGGTGCTGCTCGGATTTCAGTGCTCCCGCCAGGGCGGCCGCGAGAGTCGCCAGCAGGGCAAGTCCCGCAACGGTTTCCAGCGTGCCCTTGGGCGCGGTGGCGATCAGGGTGACCAGCGCCGCCGAGCCGAGGGCGAGAATCAGATAGGAGGCACCCGCGGTGAAGGCCGCGATCCAGCGGCGCTTCGGATCCGGATGGGCGGCGGGGGCGGCCGAGAGCGCGGCACTGATCGCGGCCAAGTTGATAGCGTGCCCACCTGCCGGTGCGCCCAGAACGGTGCCGATACCGGTGACGGACATCGAAGCGCGCCAAGGGACTTGGTAGTCGAAGGACTTCATCACGGCGGTGCCCGGAATGTTCTGGGAGGCCATGGTGACGATGTAGAGCGGAATGGCGATACCGATCATCGCCTGCCAACTCCAGTGCGGCACCGTCAGTTCGAGCGAGGGCCGCATCGCCGCCAGGTCGAGATGCTTGTGCTGCACCGCGATACTGATCCCCGCCCCGATCGCCGCGGTCGCGAAGGCCGCGATCACCGCCCAGCGCTTGGCGAATCGCTGCAGCACCAGCCACACCACGATCACCGGCACCACCACCGCCGGACTGGCCTGCACGGCCTTCACCGGCGCGAGGCACAGCGGCAGCAGGACACCGGCGAGCATGGCCTGCGCGATCTCCACCGGAATCGCGGCAACCAGATTGCCGAGCCGCTGCCACAGTCCGGTGATCACGATCAGCACACCGGTTATCGCGAACGCCCCGACTGCCGCGGCCCAGCCACCAGCGACCGCGCCGGTGCTGGCGAGCAGTGCCGCACCCGGCGTCGACCAAGCCAGTGTGATCGGCAACCGATACCGATAACTCAGCAGCATCATCCCGATGGCCAGCGTGAGGCAGAGCACGAGCAGTCCCGACGCCGCCTGCGCCGGAGTGGCCCCGACCGCCGTCAACCCGCTCAGCACCACCGCGAATGAGCTGGTGAATCCGACCAGCGCGGTGACGACACCGGCCCCGACCGGCTGTGCGAGCCGCGCCTCACGGTGGACCGGTGTCGGAGTGTCGGCGAGTGCCGGGGAAAGCCTGGACATTTCTGGAATCCTCCCCGGTCATCAGTCCAGTTGTCACAGCCAGTCCCCGGAAACTGGACTGAATTGCGCGGCGTCCAGCTAGGGTGAATCGCCGAACCCGCATCCAATTC
Organism: Nocardia vinacea; assembly: GCF_035920345.1. Lineage (NCBI taxonomy): Bacteria > Bacillati > Actinomycetota > Actinomycetes > Mycobacteriales > Nocardiaceae > Nocardia > Nocardia vinacea. The sequence goes on along the minus strand of NZ_CP109149.1, from coordinate 8,367,072 downwards.
GAATGCGGACGTATCACCTGATTTGGCGAGTACATCGGTAACTCACCGGGTACGCCCAAAACTGATGTGGCACCTAACGTAGGACCTACACCCAGGCATAGTGGCTCTTACCAGTATGGCCTAAATATTCGGAGAGGCGGAACAGAGCTTTGTTGAGCGCGGTACTGATCTCGGCGGATGAACTTCGGGAAGTATTGGCGGACAAGCGGGTTCATCTACTCGATGTGCGGTGGGCGCTCGGTGATCCGGACGGCCCGCAGCATTATCTGGACGGACATATTCCGGGCGCGGTCTTCGTCGATCTGGAGACCGAACTGGCCGCACCGCCGTCCCCCGCGCGCGGGCGGCATCCGCTGCCCGATCCCGCGCAGCTCGAAAAATGCGCGCGCAGCTGGGGTTTACGGACCGGCGATCCGGTGGTCGTCTACGACGCGACGGGCGGCATGGCAGCGGCGAGGGCCTGGTGGCTGCTGCGCTGGGCCGGAATCGCGGACGTGCGGATTCTCGACGGCGGTCTGCCCGCGTGGACCGGTTCGGGCGGTGCGATCGCCTCCGGCGAGGAGGACGAACCCGAACTCGGTGACGTCGAGGTGAATCCGGGGCAGCTGCCGGTCATCAATGCCGATGCGGCCGCCAAATGGTCCGGCGTACTGCTCGACGCACGCGCCGGCGAACGCTACCGCGGCGAGGTGGAGCCGGTCGATCCGCAGGCGGGCCACATTCCGGGCGCGATCAGCGCACCGACCGCGGAGAACCTCGACGCCGACGGACGGTTCCGTAGCGTAGACGCTTTGCAAGATCGCTTCGCCGCATTCGGGTCCGCGCCGGTCGCTGTCTATTGCGGCTCGGGTGTGACCGCCGCCCACCAGATCGCCGCACTCGCCGCCGTAGGCATCGAAGCAGCCCTGTATCCGGGCTCGTGGTCGCAATGGTCGAACGACCCGAAACGCCCGGTCGCCACGGGGGCATAGCTCGCTACGGGCACGAGCGGGCAATGTCGTTCAGCACGGCATTGTCCGCAGCGGTCACCGGTAGGTCGTACTGGACCGCGACCGTCAGGTATTTGCCCGCATAGAAACAATGGTTCGTGCGCGGCGTCCATTCGGACGGTGTGCTGTCCCCCTTGGCCTGGTTGGCACTCGCTGCGGTGGCCAGCAGATTCACGTCGATATCGTTGGCGAAACGCACCCGCCGCTCGAGCGGCCAGGACACCGCACCCATATCCCAGGCAGCGGCCAGCGGATAGACGTGGTCGATCTGGATATCGCCCGCATCGGCCTTGCTGAAGGTGATCCGCTTGCCGCTGTACGGATCGTCGAGTGTGCCTGCGGTGACCACGCAGTCGTGGGTGCCCGGTCGGAAGCTCACCCCGGTCAGCTGCGCGCTCAGTACGTTGTTGCGGGTATCGCAGCCGTCGTGACCGCCGGGGCCGTCGTAGTCATCGGTCCATGACGGTCCGAATACGCACCGCTGTCCTTCCGTACAACCGCGCTCATAACCGCCGGGATGTCCCCGTGCGGCAACGACTCGCACCGACGCCAGCAGCTGCTCGAGCTGAACCCTGGTCAGGCCGAATTCACCCACCCCGCCAGCGGCCGTCCCCCTGCCGGATGCGGGCGCGACCGGTCCACCGCCCACCTCGGCGCATCCGGCCAGCGCGAACAGCGCCGCCGCGATCAGGGCAGGCAACCATCGTCGAATGTCGGGACGCACGGTGCCAGATGTACCCGTATGGACCGACATTCGTAGAACCCGGCTGGAGCGCCTCGAAGCCGGTCAGGCCGCACGACTTCGCCTCGCTGGCTCGGCTACGTCGTGCGGCCCGCGCGCTGGCACATGGTTCCCTCGCTCCGCTCGCTCACAGCCAGGCGCGAGCCAGCAGATCGTCATTGGCGACTTCACTGCCCCGGGGTGGGAATCTGGTGGCCACGATGGACTCGGTGTGCGCGCCGTCGTGTCCGATCAGCCACGAACCACCGCGCTCCTCGCACTCGGCGATCTTCGCGAAGGTGGTGAGCAGGAACGTGACGGCGTCACGCGGGTCCAGAGTTCGGGCCAGGCGCTGTGATTCACCGGGCCGGGACAGGTCCAGCCAGACGCCGGACTGTCCGTCCAGTCGCATGCCGACGATCTTGTCGGCATTGACAAAGGTGAATTTGCGCCGTTCCCACGGCGTGTTCGGCGTGAAGCTCTGCTCGAGTACCTGGAGCAGAATCGTCATGCTTTGCCCTCCGCTTCCGTTGACGCCCAACTGCGGTTCTCATGCGATGACCAGCGGATATACCAGTATGTTCCGAAAATGGTGCCAAGGGGTAGTAACTGGTCCATCTCGGCGAGTTCAGAGATTTTTCCGAGCGACCGATTAGTTCGGCGACCAGGCCGGGTCTACATCTGCAAACGCAAAATGATCAGGGAGGACTTCATGAGCGACAACGCCCTGCCGCCCGTCGTCGATGCCGACACCTGGCAGCGCCAACTCGATGAGCTGCGTGTCCGGGAGAAGGCAGCTACCCGAGAACTCGATGCGATCGCCGCCCAGCGGCGGCGCCTGCCGATGGTCGAAATGCCCGAATACACCCTCGAGGGCGAGGAGGGATCGGTCCGGCTGGCGGATATCTTCGACGGTAAGTCACAGCTGATCGTCTACAACCACATGTGGTTCCCGGGCGAGAAGTGGCAGTGCGGTGGTTGTACCGGGTTCACCTCGCAGTTCACCCGGCTGGAGTTCCTGGACAATTACGATGCCCGGTTCGTCATCGTCACCCAGGGGCCGATCGACGAGGCACTCGCGTACAAGCGGCGGGTCGGGAACAAAATGGCCTGGTATTCCACGGCGAACAGTCCATTCGGCACCGACGTCGGCGCACCGCCCGGCGGCGGATTCGCGGTCAACGTATTCCTGCGCGACGGCGATACGGTCTATCGCACCTGGCACACCAACGGCCGTGGCACCGAGCAGCTCAGTCACAGCTTCGCGCTGATCGACGTGCTGCCGTACGGGCGGCAGGAGCAGTGGCAGGACTCGCCCGAGGAGTGGCCGCAGTCGCCGACCTACAGCCGATGGAGCGGCTCCGAAGACATCGCCGCACACTACGGCGACCCGGGGGCGTGACTACATCCGGCCCAGTAACGTGAGCGGATCCTCGAGCAATCCGGCGACGGTCGCCAGGAAGCGCGCTGCCAGCTCACCGTCGATCATCCGGTGGTCGAAACTGATGCCGATGGTGGTGACCCACCGGATGGCGAGTTCGTCGCGGAATACCCACGGGCGCTTCCGAATCGAACCGAGGCACAGGATCGCGGCCTCGCCCGGATTGACCAGCGGAACACCGGCGTCGACACCGAAGACGCCGACATTGGTGATGGTGAAGGTGCCGCCGCGCAGGTCGGTCGGGGTCGCGCGGCCCGAACGCGCCGTCTCGGCGAGCCAGCCGATCTCGCGGCACAGTTCGCGCAGGCTCAATGCCTGGGCTTCCTTGAGGTTGGGCACCAGCAGGCCGCGTTCGGTGGCGACCGCGATGCCGAGATTCACATAGTGCTTGGTGACGATCTGCTGATTCGCTTCGTCCCAGAATGCGTTGATGCCGGGATATTCCGCGAGGGCGGCGAGGACGGACTTGGCGACCAGGGCCAGCGGTGTCAGCGTCAGCCCCTCGAAGGTTTTGGTGGTGCGCAGATGGTCGAGCAGTTCCATCGATGCGGTGAAGTCGATGGTGACGAAGGTGCTGGCCTGCGGGATGGTGCGCGCGCTCGCCACCATGGCGGCCGCGGTGCGTTTGCGGATGCCGCTGATCGGCGTGCGTTCCTCGCGGGATGCGGGGCGGATGATGCCCGCATTCGGATCGGTGACCGATGGCGTCGGTGGCGCGGCCGGGCCGTCGGTGTGGGTCGCCGCAGCGCGCGGCTGCGATACCGGGACCGCGCCGCGCACGTCCTCGACCGTGACCGCACCGTCGGGGCCTGAACCCGCGACGTACCAGAGGTCGATGCCGAGTTCCTTGGCGAGTTTGCGCGCGCCGGGGGTCGCGGCAGCCCTGGCCATTCCCGACTCGACCGGCTCAACGGTCGAACTCTCCTGCGGCGCAGTCGTTTCCGCAACCCTTCTGCGCCGCCGGGACACTGCCTCCCCTTCGGGCCCGTATCCGACCAGCACCGATGTTCGCCCGTTCGCCCCCTCTTGCGCGACCGGCAGATCATTGCGCACCCGGATCAGCGGCGCCCCCACCGCAATCGTCTCGCCGGGCCGAGCGAGCAATTCGATCACCGTGCCCGAGAACGGCGACGGCAGTGATACCACCGCCTTGGCCGTCTCCACGTCGGCGATCGTCTGATTCAGCTGCACGGTATCGCCGACGCCCACCGACCACGCCACCAACTCCGCATCGGTCAGTCCCTCGCCGAGATCGGGTAGCCGGAATTCCAGGATATTGCCCTGATCTTCCTCGGGGGCACGATCTTCCACTGGAGCACCTCTCAGTGAGCGGTAGTCAGGCGGCGAGTGAGCGATCGACCGCGGCGAGGATCCGGTCCGGATCGGGCAGGTGGTGCTTTTCGAGCTTAGCCGGGGGGTATGGGATGTCGAAGCCACCGACGCGCAGCACCGGCGCCTCCAGGTAGTAGAAGCAGCGCTCGGTGATCCGCGCGGCGATCTCGGCGCCGAGTCCGCCGAAGACCGGCGCTTCGTGCGTCACGATCAACCTGCCGGTCTTGGCCACCGAGGCCTCGATGGTGTCGAAATCAATCGGCGACAAACTGCGCAGATCGACCACCTCGAGCGAATGCCCTTCCTCAGCGGCGATTTTCGCGGCGGTAGTGGCCGAGGCCACGGTGCCGCCGTAGGCGACGACGGTGGCATCGGTACCGTTGACGCAGACTCGGGCTCGGTCCAGCGGGATAGCCGCGGCGTCGAAATCGATCTCGGCCTTATCCCAGTAGCGCCGCTTGGGTTCGAAGAAGATCACCGGATCATCGAGCGCGATCGCCTGGCGGATCATGAAATACGCGTCGGCGGGATTGCTCGGCGTCACGACGCGCAGTCCTGCGGTATGTGCGAAATACGCCTCCGGCGACTCCGAGTGATGCTCCACCGAACCGATTCCACCGCCGAACGGAATGCGAATCGTGATGGGCGCGATCACCTTTCCCTGCGTCCGATAGTGGATCTTGGCGACGTGCGAAACGATCTGGTCGAAGGCTGGATAGACGAAGCCGTCGAATTGAATCTCGCAGACCGGCCGGTAGCCGCGCAGCGCCATACCGAAAGCCGTTCCGACAATGCCGGATTCAGCCAGCGGCGTATCGATGACGCGGTTGTTCCCGAAATCCTTTTGCAGCGTATCGGTTACCCGGAATACCCCGCCGAGGCGGCCGATATCCTCGCCCATCAGAACGACTTTCGGATCGTCGTCCATGGCCCGCCGCAGCCCGGCATTGAGCGCTGCGGCGAAGGTCGTGATCATGTGGGGACTCCTTCCGGTCGCGCGGCACTCTCACCGGGATCGCCGGCCAGATATTCCGCGTACTCGCTCCGCTCCTGGGTGATCAGCGGATGCGGGGTGGCATAGACGTGATCGAATAGCTGTGCCGGTGCCGGATCCGGCATATCGATGGTCGCGGTGCGCACCTGTTGCGCGACTTCGTCGGCGCGCGCATCGACGTGACGCTCGAATGCGTTGTCCCACAGTGACTCTCGTTCCATCAGCTTGCGCAACCGCGCGATCGGATCGCGGCGCGCCCACTCCTCGGTCTCGGCGGCGGAGCGGTAGCGCGTCGGGTCGTCGGCGGTGGTGTGTGGACCCATCCGATAGGTGAGCGCCTCGATGAACGACGGTCCGCCACCGGTGCGGGCGCGGACGGCGGCCTGCCTGGTGACCGCGAGGACGGCGAGCACATCATTGCCGTCGACCTGGAGGCCGGGAATTCCATAACCGTAGGCGCGCCGCGCGATCGGGGTCGCGCTCTGGACGCGGACGGGGGAACTGATCGCCCAGTGGTTGTTCTGGCAGAAGAAGACCACCGGCGCGCTCCAGCTCGCGGCGAAGCCCAGCGCCTCGGCGAGATCGCCCTGACTCGAAGCGCCGTCACCGAAGTAGGCGATGGTCGCGATCTCCGCGCCGTCGAGGTGGGCAGCGTAGGCGTAACCGGTCGCGTGCAGGCCCTGCGAGCCGACGATGATATTCGGGTTGGTCATATTGACCGGTTCGGGATCCCAGCAGGAGTGCGCGACCCCGCGCCACATGCGGGTGAGTTCGGTGGGATGGACGCCGCGGCAGTAGGCGACGGCGTGCTCGCGGTAGCTACAGAAGACGTAGTCGTCGGGGCGCAATGCGTAGGCCGAGCCGACCTGGGCGGCCTCCTGCCCGATCATCGGCGCCCACAGTCCGAGCTGGCCCTGGCGTTGCAGAGCAGTTGCCTCGGTGTCGATCCGGCGGGTCACGACCAGGTCCGTATACATCGCGCGCAGCTGCGCGGGCCCGATGTCGGCGATCAGGGCGGCGTGTTCTCGGTCGAGTACGCGGCGGCCGTCGGGTTGCACCAACTGAACCGGATAGTCGGATTTGTTCGTCATTCGGGATCGCCTCCTGACCATGAGCGCAGGGCTGGTGTGCCCTATATCACATAGCATCCACGAGTAGGCGAAGTGCGCAAGTGGTCGATACGTGAGTAAGCAGAATGCCCAATTCTTGGCGGTCATTTGATGTCATACTGCGTTGTATGACCAGTAGAGAACCCGCCGACGTGACCCTGGACGCCACTGACGCGCGGCTGTTGCTCGAGCTGGTCGCAAACCCACGCGCGACCGGTGTCGAGCTGGCGACCCGGCTCGGGTTGTCCCGCAATACCGTGCAGGCACGGTTGTCGCGCTGGGAGGCGAGTGGTGTGCTCGCCAGCTTCGAACGTCGAGTGCAACCGCAGGCGCTGGGCTACCCGCTCGCGGCTTTTGTCGCAGTGGTCGTCGATCAGCACCGATTGGATTCGGTGGTCGGCGAACTCGCCCGGGTGCCGGAGGTGACCGAAGTGTGCGGCATGACCGGGCTGACCGATCTCACCGTACGGGTGGTGGCACAGGATGCAGACGATCTGTACCGCATCGCCGGGCAGATATTGAAGATCCCCGGGGTGGAACGCACCAATATGGCATTGGTGATGCAACAATTCGTCGGACCGCGCACGGCTCCGCTACTGGATCGGCTGGCCGAATCCGCCGATCGCTCGGTACGAACCTGATCCCTGACGGGCCGAGGGCTTACAGGAGGTTGAGGAATTCGGTGGCTGTCATTCCGGCCTGGCGCAGGATCGAGGCCAGTGTGCCGCGCTTGACCGTGCCATGCAGCGGCACGACCGCGGTCCTGCCGTCGTCGCCGCGACGATAGACAGCGTGACTGCCTGCCGTTCGCACATGTTCGAAACCGACAGACTCCAAGACTCGCAAGACCTTCCGCACGGGAAGGTCCGACAGCGCGGGGCTCACGCCGCCGTGCCGGGAATCTGGAATGAAGTCACCAATGGAGTGGCGGTTAGTTGGGGCTCCGGTGCCTCGGCCAGATAGAGGGCGACCGCTTCGCGGAGATTGTTCAGGGCCTCTTCGATCGTCTGGCCCTGACTGGCTACGTCGACCTCGAGGCACTGCGCGACATACCAGTCCTCTTCCTGGTGCACCGCAGCCGTCAATACTCGCTGATCAGCCATGAAGGTAGTGTCCCACAAGGTCTTCGGCCCCCGCATCGCCCGGCCGGATCAGTCGGTGACCAGGGCGGCTGCGGCGGTGCGGATTACTTCGGGGATTTCTACCGGTTTGCGGGTTTCGTTGTCTACGTAGACGTGGACGAAGGTGCCGGTGGCGGCCAGGTCGAGGGCGTCACCAGATTCGCGGAAGATGGCCAGGTCGTAGGTGATGCTGGAGCGGCCGAGGCGGGAGATGCGCAGGCCTACCTGGAGCTGGTCGGGGAAGCTGAGCGAGCCGTGGTAATGGCAGGAGGTCTGGGCGACCACGCCGAGGGCGGGCAGTTCGCGGATATCCGTGCCGGTGGCGTGCATGAGCCAGGCATTGACCGCGGTGTCGAAGTACGAGTAGTACGTCACATTGTTCACGTGGCCGTAGTGGTCGTTATCGGCCCACCGGGTCGGCATCGGCCAGAGGACCGGATACTGCTGCGTCACCCGGCCGACGATAGCTCAGCCGGGGTGCTGCCCTGCCGGTGGTCGCGCGGACTCACGCCGAAGTGGCGTTTGAATGCCGTGCTCAGTGCGAACGCGCTGCCGTAGCCGACCTGGCGGGCAATGGATTCGATGGTGGCATCGGATTCCTGTAGCAGATCGGCGGCCAGGGCCAGCCGCCATTCGGTGAGAAACGCCATCGGCGGCTCACCGACCAGATCGGTGAACCGGCGCGCGAGCGCGGCGCGCGAAACCCCCACCGCTTCCGCCAAGCTCGCAACCGTCCAGCCGTGCGCCGGATTGTGTTGCAACAGCCGCAGCGCCTTGCCGACCAGCGGATCGCTGTAGGCGTGATACCAGGCGGGCGCGTCATTGCGGGCGAACCAGGCGCGCAGGGCCGCGATCAGCACCATATCGAGCAGCCGGTCCAGGACGACGCCCTGTGCGGGCTCGTCCTTGGTGGCCTCGTCGACCAGAATGTCGAGCAGCCGGGTGTCGAAATCGCCGCGCTGCAAGATGATCAGGGACGGCAGGGCACGCAGCAGTCGCTGACTCGCCGCGCCCGCGGACTCATAGGTGCCCGTGACCATCAGGGTGGCGCCGTTCGCATCGGTGCCCCACTGGCGCACACCGAGACTCAATGTCTCGCAGAGGATTTCACCGTCGGCCGTCTTGGTGACGTTGCCTGGATCGATGAAGATCTGCGGTGCGGTGGCCGGATCGTCGGCGACCGTATACGGATCGGGTCCGCGGAAAATCGCGATATCGCCCGCGCTCACTTGCCGAGGCTTACTGCCCGCCGCATCGGTCATGATCCAGGCCGTGCCGCGGATCATCGACACCACCGTCAGTGGCGCCCGGTCCTGGATGCGCAGCGACCACGGCGGGTCGAGCAGTGAACACATGACGAACGCACCTCGGGCGCGTGGACCTTCGAGCAGACTGGCGAGCGCATCCACATAACAAACAGTAGACGCTGACGCATGATCACGAGTCGCTGAGCTATGTTTCGTCGCGCGCCGCGCCGATGTACTGGAAACATGACAAACAGCACCTCCCACCAGCGCCTCATCCTCGTCACCGGCGGTACGGGCAAGACCGGCAGCCGCGTCGCGACCCGGCTCCGGCAGGCCGGTCATCCGATCCGGATCGGTTCCCGCGCGGCCGAGATCCCCTTCGACTGGGCCGACCGCAGCACGTGGACACCGGCGCTGTTCGGCGTGGATGCGGTGTACATCGCCTTCCAGCCGGATCTGGCGGTGCCGGGTGCGCCCGAGACCATCCGCGCATTCACCAATGCCGCCAAGGTCAACGGTGTGCGCAAACTCGTGTTGCTGTCCGGACGCGGCGAACCGGAGGCCGTGGCGTGTGAGCAGATCGTGCAGGGTTCGGGGCTCGACTGGACCATTGTGCGCTGCAGCTTCTTCGCCCAGAACTTCAGCGAAGGCGCATTCCTGGAGTATGTGCTCGCGGGTGAGGTGGCGCTGCCCAATGGCGATGTGCCGGAACCGTTCGTGCACGCCGACGATATCGCCGATGTCGCCGTCGCCGCGTTGACCGAGGATGAGCACAGCGGCGAACTCTACGAACTGACCGGACCAATATCGTTGACGTTCTCCGAAGCCGTCGCGGAGATCGCCTCGGCGACCGGACACGAAATCGCTTTCATCCCGATCCCCCGCACGGATTTCGTTGCGGCACTGACCGAGTACCAGGTTCCCGCCGACGTCGTCAGCCTGCTCGACTACCTGTTCGGCACGATCCTGGACGGCAGGAACTCCAAGACCACCGACGGCGTCCAGCGTGCGCTCGGCCGGGAACCGAAAGGTTTCCGGGATTACGCCGACGAGACTGCAGCCACCGGAATTTGGAACATCTCGAGCGAGTAGGTGGTTGTAGGGAATAAGACCGCCGCACGGACACCCGATCTCAATGGCGAGATCCGCGGAGCCGGGCCCTCGGCCGATGATGTCCCGGACCGGCTCCCCGTGCGGCCGCGAGATCGCGCTCGACGCGGTACCGTCGAATCGGTGGCGACCACGACGATCGATCCGCAGATCCGGATAGCACGCGCTGCGGTGTTCGTGGTGTTCGCGTTGAACGGTTTCCTACTGGCCATGTGGGTGGTGCACATCCCGGCCATTACCGATCGGACCGGTATCGCGCATTCCACACTCGGCATGTTCATTCTCATGCTGGCCGGTGCGGGCATCGTCGGCATGCGCATCGCGGGCCCGCTCGCCGACCGATTCGGCAGCCGGACCGTGGTCGCGGCAGCCGCGGCGATCACCTCGATATCGGTACTCGGCCCCGGACTGGCGACCGGACCGGTCAGTCTGGCGATCGCGTTGGCCTGCTTCGGTTTCGGCAATGGTGCGCTCGACGTTTCGATGAATACCCAAGCGGTGCATGTCGAGCGGGCTTATGACCGACCGATCATGTCGGCGTTCCACGCATTGTTCTCCGGCGGCGGATTCCTCGGCTCACTGCTGGGTGCGGCTGCTCAGGGCGCCGGATGGGATGTGCTCCTGAGCCTGTCGCTCGCGGCGGTGGCAGGGTTGGCGATTACTGCCGCGCTGGTGCCACGTCTGCTGGCCGACACCGGATCGGCGGCGCGAGAAGCGAATTCGGATGCGCCCCCGGAAAGCGTGCCGCACGACCACATTCCGGAGAGCACGGCCCATGTTCCACCGAACCCGCGTCATGAGTCCGAAACGACACCGCATGATGGCCGAACATCCCCGTCGACAACCACACCCAACCGCTCCCGAAAAGTTTGGGCGCTGGCCGCAATCGCCTTCGCCCTACTCCTCACCGAGGGTGTCGCCGCCGACTGGAGCGCCCTGCAGGTCCGCGACCACCTCGATGTCGACGATGCCACCGCCGCACTGGCATTCGCCGCATTCTCCTGCACCATGACCGCGGGCCGCTTCACCGCCGACCGGGTGGCGGGCGCGTTCGGCCGCGTCGCCGTCGTCCGCTACGGCACCCTGATCGCCGCATCCGGATTGGTCCTGATCATGGCTTCGGGCTGGGTGCCGCTGACGCTCCTCGGCTGGGCGATGTGCGGCCTCGGCCTCTCCGGCGGCATCCCGCAAATCTTCACCGCCGCAGGCAATCTCGGCTCGACCACGGCGGCTACCGATATGTCGCGGGTATTCAGCCTCGGTTACCTCGGCCTGCTCGCGGGCCCCTCCGTCATCGGCTGGCTGACCGCCCTGGTCCCACTCACCGCCGCACTGTTCGTCCCGCTCATCGCCGTCCTGCTCTGCTGCCGATACGCGGGTGCCGTTGCCCCACAACAAGTCACCCGATAGCGGCTGGCGCGAACGACGAATCCCGGGCAAGCGCGGCAAGCTCACGCCATTGCGGCAGCGGCAGCGCAGTCGGATCGGCGGTAAGCACCTGTAGACACACATGGTCGGCCCCGGCATCCAAATGCTGCCGAACGCGCTCGCCGATCATCTCGATATCCCCCCGTATGCCACAACCGAATCCACCAGCCGTGAACTGGGACCACCCGCGATATCTTCGTCACCGAAACCGAAGCGGCGCATATTGGCAACCTGATGCGGGGCGGATTCGAGATAGCCCCCGACATGCGCCCTGGCCACCTCGCGGGCGCGCGCCCGATCGGCATCGAGGACGACGACCTGCTCGACACCGAGAAATGCCTCCGACCCCATGATCCGCCGCGCCTCGGCGGTGTGCTCGACCGGCGCGTGATAGGGATGCGCACCCCAGGTCCGCTCGGCGGCCAATGCCAGCATTTTGGGTCCGAGCGCGGCGAGTACCCGACGTGGCGCCGGGTCCGGCCGCGGCCCGTACTGCGGAACAGCATCCATCGCATCGAGATAGCCGCGCATCAGCGCCAGCGGCTTGCCACCGGATGGAATCGTGTAGCCATCGGCCTCGACGGACCGACCACCGACCCGCTGACCGCCGAGTCCGAGCAGATAGCGACCCGGGTACGCCTCACCGAGCGCGTGCTCGGCGGTGGCCATGGCCATCGGATCACGCAGTGCCGCATTGGCAATGCCCGCGGCGACCACCAGCCGCTCGGTCGCCCCGAGCAGTAGCCATGCCTGCCCGACCGTATCGCGTCCGAACGCTTCACCGAACCACAGTGCGCCGTAACCCAATACCTCGATCTCGGCGGCGGCCTCGCGCACCCGCCCGACCGGTTGTCCATCGAATGCGAAGGTCCAGATGCCGACGCCACCGAGGTCGTGCTCCACCATCATCGCGCTCCCAACGCTAAACCGGAGAAGTTCTCCGTTTCCTTGGCGGTACGATAGCGGAGAACTTCTCCGGTTAACAAGGGGTGCGCATGCGGGTCGACGCTCAGCGGAACTACGAACGCGTACTCGAGGCGGCGACAGCGGCATTCGCGAAGGAGGGTCCGGAGGCCTCGCTCAATGACATCGCCCGCCGCGCGGGCGTCGGCCCCGGCACGCTCTACCGGCACTTCCCCAACCGGCAAGCACTGCAGGCGGCCGTGCTGAACGAGCGGATCGAAAAGCTCTGCGGCGACGCCGAAGAACTGGCGTCGCACGAGCCGACCGCAGCACTCACCGCGTGGCTGCGCGCCCTACTCGTGCACGCCCGGACCGACCACGGCCTGGGCGGCGCCGTCCTTGCCGGACCGGTCGACCTGGGTTTCGACTGCCAGCAGGCCATCCATCGAGCGGGTGCCGCTCTGCTCACCAGGGCACAGCGCAGTGGCGGCATACGCGCGGATATCGGCATCGACGATGTGATCCAACTGGTAGCGGGCATCGCCCTGGCAGCACGTCACGGCACCGATCCGGAGCAACCGGATCGCCTGCTCCGCTTTGTCACGGACGCCCTGCGCGATCCGCGCGAATAGGGTCGAGATCGGTAAGTTCGAGAGATGTTCGACAACAACGGACTCGAGCGCCGGATCGCTCGCCTCGAACGCAAGCTCGATCTGATCATCAAGCACCTCGGTCTCCCGAGCCCAGACCCGGCGACACCCTATGACGAAATCGACGAACTCATTCGACAGGGCAAAAAGATCCACGCCATCAAGCTCTATCGCAACCTGACGGGCAGCGGCCTGCGGGAGGCCAAGGACGCGGTCGAAACGCGCGAACGGCACCTGCGATGACGAAAGCCCGCTTCCGCGAACGGAAGCGGGCTTTCATGCAGAGGTGCTTACAGTGCCTTGAGTTCCTCGGTGACCGCACCGACCGATTTCTTCGCGTCGCCGAAGAGCATGGAGGTGTGGTCGGCGTAGAACAGTGGGTTATCGATGCCGGCGAAACCACTGTTCATCGAACGCTTCAACACGATCACGCTCTTGGCCTGGTCGACGTTGAGCACGGGCATGCCGTAGATCGGGGACGAGGAGTCCTCGCGGGCGGCGGGATTGGTGACGTCGTTGGCGCCGATCACCAAAGCCACATCGGTGCGCGAGAATTCACCGTTGATGTCGTCCATTTCCTTGAGCGCGTCATAGGAGACTTCGGCCTCGGCGAGCAGGACGTTCATGTGGCCGGGCATACGACCGGCGACGGGGTGGATGGCGTATTTGACCTCGACGCCCTTAGCCTCGAGCAGTGCGGCCATTTCCTTGACCGCGTGCTGGGCCTGGGCCACGGCCATACCGTAGCCGGGGACCACGATGACCTGATTGGCATACGCCATCTGGATCGCGGCGTCCGCGGCCGAAGTGGCCTTGGCCTGCTTCTGCTCACCATCCGAAGCACCCGGAGCTGTTCCACCGCCACCGAAGCCACCCGCGACGATCGCGGGGATGGAGCGGTTCATGGCCTTGGCCATCAGGTTGGTCAGGATCGTGCCGGACGCGCCGACGATCATGCCCGCCACGATCATGGCGGTGTTGTTGAGCGCCAAACCCGCGGCGGCAGCGGACAAACCGGTCAACGCGTTGAGCAGCGAGATGACGACCGGCATATCCGCGCCGCCGATGGGTAGCACCACCATCAGGCCGAGCACACCGGCGAGCACGAGCACCGCGATCATCCAGTACTGGGGCACACCATCTTTGGTGGCGCCGATACCGATCACCACGGCGGCCGCGATCGCGCCGACGAATAGCAGCAGGTTCAGTGGCTGCTGTAGCTTGCCGATCCCGATCGGCTTGCCGGGCAGGATCTCCTGCAGTTTGCCGAACGCGATCAACGAACCCCAGAACGACACCGACCCGATGATCGCCGCGAACAGTGATCCGACCACGATGTGCACGGTCGGCTCTTCATCGAAGTGCGAGAAGCCTTGGGAATTGATGAATTCCGACCAGGCGATCAGCGCGACGGTGCCGCCACCGACACCGTTGAACGCGGCCACCAACTGCGGCATCGCGGTCATCTTGGTGAATTTCGCCGGCGGCACACCGAGGGCGATACCGACCACGAGGCCCGCGATGATCAGGATCCAGTTGCTGGTGTGGCGCACCGAGATCAGTGTCGCGACGACCGCGATGAACATGCCGACCGCGGCGATCAGGTTGCCGCGCACCGCGGTCTTGGGGCCGGTCAATCCCATCAGACCGTAGATGAACATCCCGAAGGCGATGATGTAGAGCCCATTGACCAGATAGGTCACATTGTCGAAGGTATGCATCACGCTGCTCCCTCTGACCGCTCCGCTGTGGCAGCCTTCACCGGTGCGGCCTTCTTACCCTTGAACATCCCCAGCATCCGGTCGGTCACCACGAACCCACCGATCACGTTCAGGGTTCCGAACACGACCGCGACGAACAGGATGATCTGGGTCAGGATCGACGGATCCTGCACGTTCCCGAGAGTGACCAACGCACCCAACACGACGATGCCGTGAATAGCGTTGGTACCCGACATCAACGGCGTATGCAGGGTATTAGGGACCTTCGAGATGACCGCGAACCCGACGAACCCGGACAACACCAGGATCGCGATATTCGCCAGCAGGTCGGTGTACATCAGGCATCCACCTCACGAGTAACACAGGAGTCCGCGAGCACCTGATCGGAGAAATCGGGCGACAGCTTCCCATCGACCAACATCAACTCCAACAGCGCCGCAATATTTTTCGAGTACAACTCCGAGGCATGCTCGGGCATCGTCGCGGGCAGATTCAACGGCGAAGCGATCGTCACCTCGTGCTTGACCACGACCTCACCGGGCTCGGTCAACTCGCAGTTGCCGCCGGTCTCACCGGCCAGATCCACGATCACACTGCCAGGCTTCATACCCTCCACCGCTGCTGCGGTGACCAAGCGGGGCGCGGGACGCCCGGGCACGAGCGCAGTGGTGATCACCACGTCGAAGCCCTTGATCGCATCCTCCAACGCCTGCTGCTGCTTGGCCTTTTCCTCATCGGTGAGCTCACGGGCATAGCCACCCTCACCGGCGGCATCGATCCCCAGATCGAGCCACTGCGCACCGACCGACCGCACCTGGTCTGCGACCTCGGGCCGCACGTCGTAGCCGGTGGTCCGGCCACCCAGACGCTTTGCCGTCGCCAGAGCCTGCAGACCCGCAACACCCACACCGAGCACCAGCACAGTCGCGGGCTTCACCGTGCCCGCGGCGGTGGTCAGCATCGGGAAGAAGCGGGTGGATTCCGACGCCGCCAGCAGCACAGCCTTGTACCCGGAGACATTGGCCTGCGAGGACAGCGCATCCATCACCTGGGCCCGCGAAATACGCGGAATCGCCTCCATGGCAAAGGCCTGCACCCCGGCCGATTTCAGTGCCGGAATCTGGTTATCGGCATTGCGCGGGGCGAGGAAGCCGATCAGGGTTTGCCCGCTGTGCAGCTTCGCCACCTCGGCGTCACTGGGCGGAGCGACCTTCACGACCACATCGGCCGACCACGGATCACCGATGGTCGCGCCCGCATCCACATAGGCCGCGTCCGGAATGAGCGCACCGAGCCCGGCGCCCGCTTCGACCACCACCTCCACGCCCTGCTTCAGCAGGCTCGGGATGATCTTGGGCACCAATGCGACACGCCGCTCGCCCGCGTTTGACTCGCGAACGACTCCGACACGCGCTCCGCGCGGCGACTGGTCGCCTACGCTCTGCGTTGTCTCCACTTGTCAGACTTCCTTCTCTGGCTGAGCTTCAAGCAACCGGTCGACGGCCGGACGATGTTACTTTTGAGTAAGTTCGTCCAAATCCTCGCAACTGTACCCGGCTCGCTGACCATTTCGAGCGATCGGGCAAGCAATCGCTAGCGGCGAGCGTAGCTGAGATGGCGGTCACAAGTTGCGGCCGGATTCCGCCGATATGTCGGATTCGCGACCAACATCAAGGTTCGAATCCTGGTCGGTGCGGCGCAATACCTCCACATAGTGACGTGCGTCATGCCGAGTATTTTCCCGGTGAGCGGTACGCCGTATGGTCGGCGGTGTGAACGACTGCGTCTTCTGCCGCATCGCGGCGGGGCAGGCCCCGGCGACCAAGGTCTACGAGGACGACACGCTATGCGCGTTCCTGGACATTCGTCCGATCGCCCGCGGCCACACTCTGGTCATCCCGAAACGACACGCTTCCGAATTGGAGGATCTGGACGCCGAACTGGGAGCGCACATCTTCCGCGCCGGACACCGGCTCGCGTTGGCGATCAGGCGCAGCGACCTGGCCGCGGACGGCGCGAATCTCGTCCTCAATGACGGCACCGCGGCCTTCCAGACCGTCCCGCACGTCCACCTGCACGTGATACCTCGCCGGCACGGCGACAAACTGAGCTTCGCGGCGGGACTGCTGCTGCGGCGCCCGCACGATCCCGAGTCCACCGCGGCCGCCATCCGCGCCGGAATATCGGCATTGGCACACGAAGACGAGACCAGCGCCGAGGAGCGAGAATGACCGACCCGATCCAGGACCGGAACGAGCTGACCGGCCTGCTGTCCGAGCAATGGGAGACGATCGCGACGCTGGTCGCCGATCTCGACGAAGAGCGTTGGCGCACACCGTCTCCGCTGCCGGGCTGGTCGCTGTTCGATGTGGTGGCACACGTCGTGGGGACGGAATCCTGGTTGCTCGGTGAGCGCCCGCCCGCGCACGATCCGATCCGGCCCAAAACCGATGTGACCACGCTGCCGCATGTGCGCAACGAGAGCGGTGTGCTCAACGAGATCTGGGTCGACCGGCTGCGGCCGCTATCGGGTAGGCGACTGCTCGAGCTGTACCGCGAGGTCACCGACCGCAGACGCGCGGCGCTCGCATCCCTCGGTGATGCGGAATGGCAGGCCGAGACCGTGTCGCCGATCGGCAAGGTCAGCTACGGCCGGTTCATGCGGGTACGGCTGTTCGACTGCTGGATGCACGAACTCGATATCGCCGATGGGCTCGGCGTATCCGTCGACGAGGGCGGACCGCGGGCCGAGCGGGCCTTCGGCGAACTCATCGCCACCATCGGGCGGGCAGTGGCGAAGGGTGCGCAGGCACCGGACGGATCACGCATCACCTTCGAGCTGACCGGCCCGTCGCCGCAGACGCTGCACGTCGCGGTGGACGGCCGCGCCAATATCGTCGATGAACTGGACGCGCCCGCCACCGTGGTGGTTCGGATGGGCTCCGGCCTGTTCGCTCGGCTGCGCGGCGGACGCACCACGGCGGATGCGCACGAAGGCGAGTTCCGCATTTCCGGCGATGCGGAACTCGGCAACCGACTGGTGCGCAGCCTGGCCTTCACCATCTGAGCCGCGGTGCGACTTTTCCTGTCCAGTTACCGATTCGGTGCACACTACGACCGGCTCGCCGCACTCGTCGGCGAGCCGGGCCGAGTCGCGGTGATTCCCAACGCATGTGACGCCTGGCCTGCTGCCTGGGCGGGTGCGGTCACCAGTGACGTGACCCCGTTGCGCAAACTCGGCTACTCCCCCGACGTGCTGGATCTGCGCGAATTCGTCGGTCGCGCAACCGAATTGGAAGCTACCCTGGCGAAATACCCACTGGTGTGGGTGCGCGGCGGCAACACCTTCGTCTTGCGCGCCCAATTCGCCCGCAGCGGAGCCGATTTCGTACTGCCCAAGCTGCTCGCCGCCGACGCACTGGTGTATGCCGGGTACAGCGCGGGCGCCTGTCTGCTGGCCCCGGATCTGCACGGCCTCGAATCCATGGATGACCCGGCCGAGGTCGAACCCGCGTGCGGTATCGAACCGCTTTGGGACGGACTGGGTTTGGTCGACCATCGCATCGTGCCGCATCTGGATTCCGCTACCGATCCGGACGGTGAGTCCGCGCTACTCGCCGCCCGCTACCGGACCGAGGGCATCGCGCACTGGGCGCTCACCGATGACGATGTCGTCGTGGTCGAAGGCAACAATATCGAGATCTTGCGATAGGCCGCGGAACACCACCCAGCGCATCGCGCTGTACATGTAGACCGCCTCGCATGCCCCAGCCAGCAGCCGCGACAGATGGTATTCCAATCCGAGCGCGGCCAGTCCGCTGCCGACGCCGAGGATGAAGGCGAGGTAGTTGATCACGACAACCACCACGTACACCACCGCTTGCCTGCCGACCGGTGCGTGCGAGTGGAAGTTGAACGTGCGATTGAGCACGAAGCTGAGCCCGAACGCGCAGATATAGGCCACCGTGACCGATAGCCATACGGGCAGTCCTAGCCAGCCGTGCAGCACCGTGAGCAGCGCTAAATCGACACCGAAGGTGAAGCCGTTGATCAGCGCGAAGCCGAGAAACGTCGGGGCGACAAGGCGATTCAGCCCCGAGGGCAGCCGCGCGACGACGGCCTCACACCAGCGAGAGAAGCCCGCCACCAGGGACTCGGTGCTCGTCACGCCGCCAGCATGCCAGCGGCAGGTGTCCACCAGGTGATCGCCCAGGAAACAAGATCGGGTGGCACCCGACCCGATCAGCCGATCTGGGTGAGGTGCGAACGGTCCAGGGCCGACCAGGCGACGAGGCAGCGGCGGCGGGTGACATCGTCGACGTCTTCCAGGAGGGCGTCGAGCAGGAGGCGGGGTTTGCGCTGCCACTGGTCGGACAGGGTGGCGATCACGGTCTTGCCGAACATTCCCGAGCGATCCAGTGCCGTGATCCATTCGGCGATATCGCCCGCGTGGATGCGGCGCAATGAATCCGGGTCGATCCCCCCGTCGACAACTTCGTAGGAGAACACCGCAGCGACCAAATCACGGTAATCCGGCGACTCGACCTGCATGAGACCTCCTCGGCGCGCCTGCGCACCTACTGGAATCGGACAGCGCCCCGAACGGGTGCCTTGCCCGGAATTCTTATCGGCCTTCGGACTCGGCACCACTGGAACGGCCCACATCCCGCCGGGCTCCGCGTTGTAGCAAACCTCCAGGGAGAACCGGACGCGCGGCTGTTACAGTCGGGCACTCACCCTGGCCCGTACCCGCCGTATAGCGTGAGTCGTGTGGACCTGCATGACCTGATCTCCCGCCTGCCCGACGGCGCGGTACTCACCGATCCCGACCTGCTTGCGGGCTATCGGCAGGACTGGGCACGCGATCCGAGCGCCGGCACACCGCTGGCCGTGGTACGCGCGACCGGTACCGATGATGTCGCGGCGACGTTGCGGTGGGCGCACGAACACCAGGTCGCGGTGGTGCCGCGCGGGGCCGGATCCGGACTGTCCGGCGGTGCGACGGCCGTCGATGGCGGCATCGTGCTCAGCACCGAACGCATGCGCGCGATCACCGTCGACTCGGTCACCCGCACCGCGGTGGTCCAGCCCGGCCTGCTCAATGCGGAGGTCAAACGTGCGGTCGCCGAGCACGGCCTGTGGTATCCGCCGGACCCGTCATCCTTCGAAATTTGCTCGATCGGCGGCAATGCGGCCACCAATGCGGGCGGCCTGTGCTGTGTGAAATACGGCGTAACCACCGATTACGTGCTCGGCATGGAGGTGGTGCTCGCCGATGGCACGGTGGTGCGGCTCGGCGGGCCACGGCTGAAGGATTCGGCGGGCCTGTCGCTGACCAAGATGTTCGTCGGCAGCGAGGGCACGCTCGGGGTGATCACCGAACTCACCCTGCGGCTGCTGCCCGCCCAACCGCCGCAGTCCACCGTGGTCGCGACCTTCGCGACGCTGACCGCCGCCACCGAGGCCATCCTCGGCATCACCGGCACCCTGCGACCCGCCATGCTCGAGTTCATGGATGCCGTCGCGATCAATGCGGTCGAGGACGAGATGCGGATGGGTCTGGATCGCGAGGCCGCCGCGCTGCTGGTCGCCCGCTCCGACGCACCGGGCGAATTCGCCAGGCACGAAGCCGAAATCATGGTCGGCATCTGCGAAAAGGCCGGTGCCACCGAGGTTTTCCACACCGAGGATCCGGAGGAAGGCGAAGCCTTCACCGCCGCACGACGTTTCGCCATTCCGGCGGTGGAGAAGATCGGGCCGCTACTGCTCGAGGACGTCGGTGTTCCGCTGCCGCGGCTCGCCGATCTGGTCAACGGTATCGCCGCCATCGGCGCACGCAATGACGTGCTGGTTTCGGTGATCGCGCACGCCGGGGACGGCAATACCCACCCGCTCATCGTGCACGATCCGACCGATGCGGAGATGACCGAACGCGCGCACCGCGCCTTCGGCGAGATCATGGATCTGGCCATCGAGCTCGGCGGCACCATCACCGGCGAACACGGCGTGGGCCGGTTGAAGAAGGCATGGCTGCCCGATCAACTCGGCCCCGATGTGATGACACTCACTCGTCGGATCAAGGATGCGCTCGATCCGCATGGCATTCTCAACCCAGGCGCGATTCTGTAGACGGAACATTCCCGGCCGATGAGGAGTTTCACCAGATCATGACCACCAGGCTCGAGCACAATGTCGCCGATACCCGATTCGAGATCTATCTCGACGACACCCTTGCCGGGTACGCCGACTACGCCGAACGCGAAGACGCTGATCTCACCCGCCCCGTCGGCTCCGCCGACAACCATCCCCCGAAGGTCAGGGACTTCCACCACACCATGACCTTCCCGGAGTTCCGCGGCCGTGGCGTGGCTGCCCAGGTGGTCGAATACGCGCTGCAAGATTCGCGCGCTCAGGGCTTCGCCATCATCCCGACCTGCTGGTACGTCGAGCAGTACATCACGGAGCACCGCGAATACGCCGATCTGGTCGCCTAACGCAAGTAGCGCGGATTCAGCGAGCATCAGTGCCCGAATAATCAAAAAAGACCGGGTGCTCACACCGCTCGGCGCAGCGGCGTAAACACCCGGTCGGTATTGCGTTATCAGCCCCGCAACAGCGCGCGCGACATGACGACGCGCTGAATCTGGTTGGTGCCTTCATAGATCTGAGTGATCTTGGCGTCGCGCATCATTCGCTCCACCGGGAAATCGGTGGTGTAGCCCGCGCCGCCGAAGAGCTGCACAGCGTTGGTGGTGACCTCCATGGCCACATCGGAGGCGAAGCACTTGGCGGCGGCGGAGATGAAGCCGAGGTTCTTCTCGCCGCGCTCGGCGCGGGCCGCGGAGGTGTAGACCATGAGGCGGGCGGCCTCGATCTTCATCGCCATATCGGCGAGCATGAACTGGGTGTTCTGGAAGTCGGCGATCGCGGTGCCGAACTGCTTGCGGTCCTTGGTGTAGGCGATCGCGGCGTCCAGTGCGCCCTGCGCGATGCCGACGGCCTGCGCGCCGATGGTCGGACGGGTGTGATCGAGGGTCTGCAGCGCGGTCTTGAAGCCGGTGCCCGGCGCGCCGACGATGCGGTCACCCGGCACCCGGCAGTTCTCGAAATACAGTTCGGCGGTGGGCGATCCCTTGATGCCGAGCTTGTGCTCGAGCGGGCCGACGACGAAGCCCTCGTCATCCTTGTGCACCAGGAATGCGGAGATGCCGTTGGCGCCCTTCTCCGCATCGGTCACCGCCATGACGGTGTACCAGGAAGACTTGCCGCCGTTGGTGATCCAGCACTTGGAGCCGTTGATGATCCAGTCGTCGCCGTCCTGCTTGGCACGGGTGCGCATGCCGGCGGCGTCGGAACCGGCCTCGCGCTCGGACAACGCGTAGGAGGCCATCTCGCCGTTGACGATATCCGGCAGCACCTTCTGCTTGAGCTCCTCGGAACCGTTGAGGATCAGGCCCATGGTGCCGAGCTTGTTGACCGCGGGGATCAGCGAGGACGAACCGCAGACGCGGGCGACCTCTTCGATCACGATGCAGGTGGCGACCGAGTCCGCGCCCTGGCCGCCGTAGGCCTCGGGCACGTGCACCGCGTTGAAGCCGGCGGCGTTGAGCGCGGTGAGCGCCTCCTCCGGGAAACGGGCGTTGCCGTCGACGTCCTTGGCGTACGGAGCGATTTCCTTCTCCGCCAGTCCGCGGATGGCCGCACGCAGTTCGTCGTGGAAGTCCTCGAGCTGGAAAAGGTTGAAATCGGGGTTTCCCACCATGGGACACACTCCTGGGCTTGTCGGTCGTGATTTTGCTGGATCGAAGTTCCAACGGTCGGCACTCAGTGCCATTCTTCGATCGAGTATACGCCCAGAGAGCTGCGTCAAGTGCGGTTACAACGTGGCACTGAGTGTCAGATACTGCATACTATGACTCCGGTCACAGACTACCGAGCTGCCGCGTCACCAGATCCGCGACCTGCCGCGGCGGCATATCCCTCGGGAACACCGCGACCACCATTTCCGCCGTCCCCGATCCACGCCCACGCGGAATCGCCGCCAACTCCTCGCGCAGATCCGCCGCACCCGCATCCGATTCGCCGCGCACCATCCGGCGCAGCAGGTAGTTGTGCGTGGCCGTCACCGCGGCCGTGAACTGCACCCGCGCCAGATCCGGCACCTCCGGCAGCCGCTCACGCAGATAGTCGGTGAACAACCGCTCGTACCGGAACACGGTCACGATCTCGCGCTCACGCAGTGCGGGCACCTCGCGCACCACCCGATACCGCCGCTCGGCGATCTCGCGCCACTGGGTGAACCGCTCGAACACCTGCACCACCGCGGCACAGACCGCCTCCCACGGATCCCCCTGCGCCGCCGCCAAGAACTCCGCCGCCTGCGCCAACTGCGACTCGTGATCGGCGAAGATCACATCCTCCTTCGACCGGAACTGCCGAAAGAACGTCCGCCGCGAAATCCCCGCCGCCTCCGCGATCTCATCGACGGTCGTCGCCTCATACCCCTGCTCGGCGAACAACCGCAGTGCCTGATCCACGACGGTCAGCCGAAACCTGGCCGCATCATCACCATTACGCCCCCGAACGGTTTCCTCAATCGCCACCGCATCACCGTACTGACCCCGGCCGATGCGTGATCCGCATGGCCGAAAATCAACGCGAGGACTCAGCTGTGGCCGAGGAGTTTGCTGCGGAGCGCATCGTCCTTCTCCAGGACCATGGCTTCCAGGCCGGCCTGGAACCGCTCCATCCGGGTGCGCAGGGCGGAGTCGGCGGTGCCGAGGATGCGGGCGGCGAGCAGGCCGGCGTTGCGGGCGCCGCCGATGGAGACGGTGGCCACCGGGACGCCCGCAGGCATCTGGACGATGGACAGCAGGGAGTCCATGCCGTCGAGATATTTGAGCGGGACGGGGACGCCGATGACCGGGAGCGGGGTGGCGGAGGCGACCATGCCGGGCAGGTGGGCGGCGCCGCCCGCGCCCGCGATGATGACCTTCAGGCCGCGGCCCGCCGCCTCACGGGCGTAGTCGAGCATGCGCTGGGGTGTGCGGTGCGCCGAGACGACGCCGACCTCGAAGCGAATATCGAACTCCGCCAAGGCGATTGCGGCGGCCTCCATGGTCGGCCAGTCGGAGTCGCTGCCCATGATCAGACCAACTTGCGCATTACTCACCGTGGGGATCCCATCCGTCGGTCCAAATCGCGTGCGACATCCAATGCGCCGCGCGCTCGGCCTGCTCGCGCACCACGGCGACATCGTCGCCGAGCACGTTGATATGCCCGATCTTGCGGTCCGGGCGTTCGCCCTTGCCGTACAGGTGCACCTTCGCCTGCGGCAATCTGGCGAAGAGGTGGTGCAGCCGCTCGTCCATCGACATGGTCGGCGCCTCGGCCGCGCCGAGAATATTCGCCATCACCGTGACCGGCGCCAACGGACTGGTGTCGCCGAGCGGATAGTCGAGCACCGCGCGCAGATGCTGTTCGAATTGGCCGGTGCACGCGCCGTCCATGCCCCAGTGACCGGAGTTGTGCGGACGCATCGCCAGTTCGTTGATCAGGAGGGCGCCGTCGTTGGTTTCGAAGAGTTCGACGGCCATCGCACCGACCACACCGAGTTCCTTGGCCAGGTTCAGCGCGAGTGTCTCCGCCTGCGCGGCCAATTCGTCACTCAGGTCCGGTGCGGGCGCGATCACCACGGCGCACTGACCATTGCGCTGCACCGTCTCCACCACCGGCCAGGTCGCGGCCTGACCGAATGGCGAACGCGCCACCATCGCCGACAGTTCGCGCTCGAGATTTACCTTGGCCTCGGCGAGCAACTGCACCCCATGTGCGAGCTGATCGGAAACGATCGTCTCGGCCTCGCCCGCTGATTCCGGCATCCAGACACCGCGCCCGTCGTAGCCGCCGCGCGCCGCCTTCAGCACGATCCGCCAGTCGTGCTCGTCACCGAATCGCACCGCGTCGGCCGCCGAAGTAACGGGCACGAAGGCGGGCACGGGCAATCCGAGCTCGGACAGCTTGATCCGCATGGCCAGCTTGTCCTGCGCGAAGATCAGCGCGTGCGGCGGCGGCTGCACATTGACGCCCTCGGCGACCAGCGCCTCCAGATGTTCGGTCGGCACATGCTCGTGATCGAAGGTGAGCGCGTGCGAACCGACGGCGGCCTTACGCAGCGCGGTCAGATCGGTGTGGCTGCCTAGTACAACCTCGGGGCTCACCTGTGCGGCCGGGTCATCGGGATTCTCGGCCAGCACCCGCAGCCGCTGACCGAGCGCGATGGCGGCCTGGTGCGTCATGCGCGCGAGCTGGCCACCACCGATCATGGTGACGGTGGGCATGGCGGCAGGATCGAATGAACGGCGGGACCTCACGTCGTGCAATCTTGTCATGTCCGAGCGCCATGATCAGAATCGGGCGCAGCCGGACGGAGTCCGTCGTCAGTCCCTTGCGCTTGGACGAGCGCAGGCGAGGCCACCGCCTACCGGTACACTCGGGCCTTGTGTCTTTCGTCGACGACGTGGTCAACGTCCTCCCCAAGCCCCTGCGGGAGATCGCTTACCGCCACCACGAACTGATCAAATTCGCTATCGTCGGCGCGACCACCTTCATCATCGACTCGGGCATCTTCTATGTGCTCAAGTGGACCGTGCTGGAGACCAAGCCGGTCACCGCGAAAATCATCTCCGGCGTGATCGCGGTCATCTGCTCCTACATCCTCAACCGCGAGTGGTCGTTCAAGAACCGCGGCGGGCGCGAGAAGCACCACGAAGCACTGCTGTTCTTCGGCGTCAGCGGCGTCGGTGTCGTGCTGAGCTTCATCCCGCTGTGGATCTCCAGCTACGTCTTCGACCTACGCCAGCCCGATGTGAGCTTCACCGTCGAGAACATCGCGGACTTCATCAGCGCCTTCATCATCGGCAACCTGCTGCAGATGGCGTTCCGCTTCTGGTCGATGCGCCGCTGGGTGTTCCCGGACGAGATCAGCGAGCTCGTCGAGGAAATCGAAGAACTGCTCGAGGAAGAGCAGCTCGGCCACAGTTAGCGCGGCTCGGGCGCCTGCGCGCCGTTGGGTGTGCGTTGCGACGCACTGGATCCGAGGAACATCGCGAACAGCGCAGGGCGGCGGCGCTGCAATTCCAAGCGCCCACCATCGGCCTCGATGAGTGCCCTCGCGAGGGCGAGTCCGACACCGGTCGAGCCGCCGGCAGAGAAGCCGCGGTCGAAGATGTGCGGCGCGAGTTCGTCGCGGACGCCGTCGCCCTCGTCGGCGACCTCGACCACCACCAAGGGCTCCCGTTCGCTGACGGTGCGCACGGTGCGCACCGATACCGTGCAGGTGCCGCCGCCGTGCATCAGCGCATTGTCGACCAGCACGGCAAGTGCTTCGCGCAGCCGAGAACCGGTGATCGGCGCGCGCAGCGATTCGTCGCCGATCAGCCGCAGGATCCGGCCCGCCTCGGTGAACGGATGCGACCATTCCTCGACAACACCGCGCAGTTCGTCCATCACCGGCACCGGATCGCGATCGGCGGCATCCTCGTCGCGCGAGGCCCGGACCAGATCGTCGATCGCATCGGTCAGCCGGTCGACCTGCGCCATTGCTTCCTCGGCCTCGTGCACCACGGCCGGATCGGAATGCGTGGACAACTCGTCCAGCCGCAATCGCACCGCGGTCAGGCGACTGCGCAGCTGATGCGAAACATCCGCGACCAGCGCATGCTCGCGCTGCAGTCGCCCGGCGATCTCGACGGTCGCCGAATCGAGCACATCGGAAACCCGGTCCAGTTCGGAAATCCCGTGCCGCCGCGGATCCGGCCGGAAGTCCCCCATGGCCAGCCGGGCGGCGCGGGCCGCGACGTCACGGAGCGGATCGGCGACCCGGCGTGCGGTGATCATCGCCACCGACACCGCCGCGGCCAGTGAGGCGAGCACCGCGAAGGCCACCACCGCGACGGCCTGGATCTGCCGGGTATGCATCGGCCCCGACGGCACCTCCAGGCGCAACGAACCCTCGGTGCCCATCGCCAGCGATTCCACCACCGGATGGTGAACCTGCTCCGCGCCGATATCGAGCCGGGACGCATTGTCCTGCGGCGCCGGATAGATGATGGTCAGCTTGCCGTCCTTGGGGATCAGCGGCCGCACCAGGCGGGTGTCGAGTTCGCCGAGCACCATGCCGTCTCCGTGTTCCTGGGCGATGATCTCCGCGGCGATCCGCTCCAGCCGGTTCTCCAGATCGTTGCGGGTGATGTCCTCGACCCAGAGCCACGCGGTGTAGATCAGCGGAAAGCCGAGCACCACCGTGGTGATGGTCAGCACGGTGAGTATCGATCGCAGGATTCTGCGTCTCATATCAGTTGGGCCGCACCATCAATCGGTGTTCAACCGGAAGCCGACACCGCGCACCGTGACGATGCGTCGCTCGGCCATCGGGCCCTCGTCACCGATCTTGCGACGCAGCCAGGACATGTGCATATCCAAGGTTTTGGAACCGCGCAGCTCGGCGTCGCCCCACACCTCCCGCAGGATCGTCTCGCGCGCCACCACCTGGCCCGCCCGATCGATCAACACCTTGAGCAGCTCGTATTCCTTGTTGGCCAAACCGACTTCGACGCCGTTCACCAGCACCCGGCGCGCTGCCGGCTCCAGCCGGATACCACCGACCTCGACCGCCTCGTCACCGATTCCGCTGCGCCGCAACAATGCTCGAACCCGGGCGAGCAATTCGGCCAACCGGAACGGTTTGCCGACATAGTCGTCCGCGCCCGCGTCCAACCCGACGACGAAGTCCACCTCATCGGTGCGCGCGGTGAGCATCAGCACGGCCAGATCGGCACCGCGGGCGCGCACCTGGCGGCACACCTCGAGCCCGTCCATTCCGGGCAGGCCGAGATCGAGGATGAGCAGATCATGATCGCCCTCCAATGCGCGTTCGAGCACCGCGGGCCCGAAGCGTTCCACGGTGACCGAATAGCCCTCGCGCCCAAGCGCACGCGACAGCGGTGCGGCGATGGCCTCATCGTCTTCGGCCAGCAGTACGGCGGTCATTGACCCAGATTATCCCGGGATTCCTCGAACACCTGCCGGTACAGCAGTGCGTGCACCTTCTGCACCTGTGGGATGTCGTCGTATTCGAGCGGTTCCTCCGAGGACGATCCGATGATCAGGGTGCCGGTGCCGAGCACCCGGTCGAACAGTCCGTGCCGGAACTGCACACTCGAAATCCGGCTCATCGGGATATCGATGCCGGTGTGGGTGATCACGCCCTGCCGGATGAGCACCCGGCGGTCGGTCACGATGAAGTGTGTCGACTGCCAGCTGATAATCCTTGCGACACAACGCCATCCGATGAGGCCGAGCCAGACCACCAGCACCACGATCAGCAATACCGAGCGGGTCGTGCCCTCGGTTCTGCGCCAGATCAGTCCCCCGGCGAATCCGGCCAGCGCGGTCGCGATGATGAGCGTCACGATCGGCCAGAACAGCATTTTCCAATGCGGATGACGATGGAGTATCAACTGCTCGTCCGGGGCGAGCACCTCCTCCGGATAACCCATGCCGGAACCCTACCGCGAGAACACGCCGGAAAGCGTGGACAGCGACGCGCGCCGTGCTGCACAATCGGCACCTTGCGCCGTCGCCACCTCGAGAGGCTCTCGAGTAACCTCGAGATTCCGCACAGGATCGCTCCATAGCCTCGATCCGACGGCAGCCGCTCGACCCGGCTCTGCCGTTCGACTAGCTCTCGTTTTGTTCTGCTCAACGCTCTGCCTGTGAAAAGACAAGTCCGGCTTGACAAGACGTCGAAAACGAACCGTGGAGGCGAGTGTGACCAAGGATCTGACCCAGCTGGAAATCCTGACCGAACTCGAACCGGTGGCCGAACAGAATCTGAACCGCCACCTGTCGATAGCCAAGGACTGGCACCCGCACGACTACGTCCCGTGGGACGAGGGTCGCAACTTCGCCGCGATGGGCGGCCAGGACTGGGAGCCGGAACAGTCCAAGCTGAACGAGGTCGCCAAGGCCGCGATGATCACTAACCTGCTGACCGAGGACAATCTGCCCTCCTATCACCGACTGATCGCCGAGAATTTCTCCCAGCACGGCGCGTGGGGCACCTGGGTCGGGCGCTGGACGGCCGAGGAGAATCGACACGGCATCGTCCTGCGTGACTATCTCGTGGTCACCCGTGGCATCGATCCGGTCGCGCTCGAACAGGCCCGCATGATCCATATGACTCGCGGCGTGCCCTCGCCCGAGGACTGGGGCGGATTCCTGGTCAACGTCGCGTATGTGACCTTCCAGGAGCTGGCCACCCGGGTCAGCCACCGCAATACCGGCAAGGTCTGCAACGACGCCATCGCCGATCGCATGCTGCAGCGCGTCGCCGCCGACGAGAACCTGCACATGATCTTCTACCGCAACCTCTGTGCCGCGGGCCTGGATCTGGTTCCCGACCAGGCGATGGCGGCGATCACCATGATCCTGACCAACTTCATCATGCCCGGCTTCGGCATGCCCAACTTCCGCCGCAATGGCGTGCTAATGGCCAAGCACGGCATCTACGATCTGCGCCAGCACCTCGAAGAGGTGGTGCAGCCGGTGCTGAAGAAGTGGAATGTCTTCGACCGCAACGACTTCGGCCCGCGCGGCGAACAGGCGCGCCAGCAACTCGCCGAATTCCTGCAGAAGCTGGAGAAGGACGTCCTCAAGTTCGAGGAACAGCGCGACCGCTTGCTCGCCCGCGAGGCGGCGCGCGGCATCATGCAACCGGTCTGACGCTCCGAACGCCGGTGCCGCACAACAGCACCCCTTGCCGGGACTCGTGGGTCTCGCAAGGGGTGCGGACGCTGGGACAGGGTCAGTAGTCGGCGCGCAGGTGGGTCACATCGGCAGCGGAGACGACATGCTCGCCGATGCACAGACGGCCCGCGCTGTCGACATCGTTGGCGATGCCCTCGAGGGTCTGGCCGCCGGGTAGTTCAGCACGGACGGGGGCGCCGAGGGTGGCGCAGCGGTCGCGGTAGACGCCGATCAGGTCGGTGGTGGCCCAACCGGCGTTACGCCACGCGGTGAAGCGGCGGGCGAATTCGGTCAGTAGTGACCGCACGAGCTCGGTGCGGTCGGTGACCTTCGCCCCCGCCAGCGTGAGCGAAGTGGCATGCGGCACCGGCAGTTCCGCCTCGGTGAGACCGACGTTCAGGCCGATCCCGACGACAATGGCGGGTGCCCCACCACCGGAGGCGACTTCGGCCAGGATGCCCGCGACTTTGCGACCATCGATCAGCACATCGTTGGGCCACTTCAGATTCGCGTCCACACCGGCGGTCGCGCGCAGTGCGTCCACCACGGCGACACCGGTGAGCAGCGGCAGCCAGCCGAGCGCGGCAGGCTCGATGCCGGGCAGCCGCACCAACACCGACATCGCTATCTGTGCGCGCGGCGGGCTGACCCAGGTGCGAGCGTGCCGCCCCCGGCCCTGCTCTTGGGTTTCGGCGAGCAGTACCGCGCGATCGGCGTCGGCCTCCCCGGCCCTAGCGATCAGGTCCGCATTAGTGGACCCGGTCGACTCCACCACAGCGATGTGGGAGAAGAACGACAGTTCGCGCGACTCGGTGAGACTGCGCCGCAACTGCTCTGCATCCAACGGTGGCCTGTGCACACCGGCAGGCTATCCGACGAGGTCGTACTCGCGAATCGGTACCGCGACGGACATGCCGTCATCGGATTCCGCTTCGACCTCGGCCCACTCCTGCGGATCCAGCACGGTCGGCTCGGTTTCCACGGTCTGCCAACTGGTCCACGAGGTCGCCGCGGCGTGCTCGGCGACTCTGCTGCTCCATCCCCACATGATTTGCTCCTCAGCTAGGTGTGCGTTGTCCTCCCATGCACCTCACTGCCCCCTTTGTGTCGAGCTGAAATGCGAACGTCCTCAGGGTATCCGCGCACCGCCGCGCCGCTCCACTGATTTTCCGGCCTCTAGCACCGAGTTCGGGTCGGCAATCGACCAGGAAGTTTGCCGCCATTCGCATGTTGGAACATGATCTAGCTGCGGTTTTCTACCGACCGGTAAGCGACACTCGGTTACCGAGAGGCACTGGCACTGGTTACACTCCGGAGCCATGACGAGTGTCCAGCATCAGCCCGCATCGGAATCGGCGGGCACCCCCGATATCCACACCACCGCTGGGAAGCTGGCTGATCTGCGGAATCGGCTGGAAGAGGCCAAGCACCCGATGGGTGAAGCCGCGGCCGACAAGGTACACGCCAAGGGCAAGATGACCGCCCGCGAGCGCATCCTGGCCCTGCTGGACGAGGGCTCCTTCGTGGAACTGGACGCGCTGGCCCGCCACCGCAGCGTGAACTTCGGCCTGGAGAACAACCGGCCACTCGGCGACGGCGTGGTGACCGGCTACGGCACCATCGACGGCCGCGACGTCTGCATCTTCAGTCAGGACGTCACCGTCTTCGGCGGCAGCCTCGGCGAGGTCTATGGCGAGAAGATCGTCAAGGTGATGGATCTGGCGCTCAAGACCGGCCGTCCGCTGATCGGCATCAACGAGGGCGCGGGCGCGCGCATCCAAGAGGGCGTCGTCTCGCTGGGCCTCTACGGCGAGATCTTCCACCGCAATATCCAAGCCTCCGGCGTGATCCCGCAGATCTCGCTGATCATGGGTCCGGCCGCCGGTGGGCACGTCTACTCGCCCGCGCTGACCGACTTCGTCGTCATGGTCGACGGCACCAGCCAGATGTTCGTCACCGGACCGGATGTCATCAAGACGGTCACCGGTGAGGACGTCACCATGGAAGACCTCGGCGGCGCGCACACCCACATGACGAAATCCGGTGTCGCGCACTATGTCGCCTCCGGCGAGCAGGACGCGCTGGACTACGTCAAGGATCTGCTGAGCTACCTGCCCAGCAACAACCGCGCCGAAGCCCCGCGCTTCCCGGCCACCGACCCGATCACCGGCGCCATCGAGGATTCGCTCACCGACGAGGACCTCGAGCTGGACACGATCATCCCGGATTCGCCGAACCAGCCCTATGACATGCACGAGGTCATCCGTCGGCTGCTCGACGACGACGAATTCCTCGAGGTGCAGGCCGAGCGCGCGATGAACATCATCGTCGGCTTCGGTCGGATCGACGGCCGCAGCGTCGGCATCGTCGCCAACCAGCCGACCCAGTTCGCGGGCTGCCTCGATATCGACGCCTCGGAGAAGGCCGCGCGCTTCGTGCGCACCTGCGACGCCTTCAATATCCCGATCATCACCCTGGTCGATGTTCCCGGCTTCCTGCCCGGCACCGGCCAGGAATACAACGGCATCATCCGGCGCGGCGCGAAGCTGCTCTACGCCTACGGTGAGGCCACTGTGGGCAAAATCACGATCATCACCCGTAAGGCTTACGGTGGCGCCTACGACGTCATGGGTTCCAAGCATATGGGCGCCGATGTGAACCTCGCGTGGCCGAGTGCTCAGATCGCGGTGATGGGCGCCTCGGGCGCCGTCGGTTTCGTCTACCGCAAGCAGCTGCAAGAGGCTGCGAAGAGCGGAAACGATGTCGATGCGCTGCGCCTGGAACTGCAGAACGAGTACGAGGACACCCTCGTGAACCCCTACGTGGCCGCCGAGCGCGGGTACGTCGACGCGGTCATCCCGCCCTCGCATACCCGCGGCCAGATCGTCTCGGCGCTGCGTTTGCTCGAGCGCAAGATGGTCACCCTGCCGCCGAAGAAGCACGGCAACATTCCGCTGTGATCAAGCGATAACCTCGATGGGCCGCGCACACTGGTTGCAGAGACGCAATGAGTCGATTCGAGGATGATGATCGCTTGATCCATATGTCTTCGAGTTGGGCATGGGCTCGATCGAAATAGAGAGAGGACCTGGCACTGTGACGACCGTGGCAGATGAAGATGTGTTGACCGCCGTCGAACTGGATCTCACAGTCGACCCGATCGCGGACGCGGTCGAGGCGGGCGCACCTGCGGCAGCACCGGCCCCAGCGGTGGCCGAGCAGCCGTTCATCCGAGTCATCAAGGGTGCGCCGTCCGACGAGGAAGTCGCGGCGCTGGTATGTGTGCTGTCGGCGGCCGCGAACGGCGCCGCGAGTAGCGGTCCGGTCGGTCCGTCCGACTCCTGGGGTCGCCCGACCCTGATGCACCGCGGCACCTCGCCGTTCTCTCCATACGCTTACCCGCAACTGTCACACCTGCGCGACTGATCGGATGACGAGACTCGTTCTCGCGTCCGCGTCGCCCGCCCGCCGCGCGGTATTGCGCTCGGCGGGCATCGAACCCGTCGTCCGGATCTCTGATGTCGACGAGGACGCAGTCGCCGCGGCACTGCCACCCAGCACGGCGCCCGAGGTCGTCGTGGTAGAGCTCGCGCGGGCCAAGGCACGGTCAGTGGCCGCCACGATTCCGGATTTCGCCGCGGATTGCGTTGTGGTCGGCTGTGATTCGATGCTGCTCGTCGACGGCGAACTACAGGGCAAGCCGCATACGTCCGAGGTCGCGCGGGCCCGCTGGTCCGAAATGGCCGGGCGCAGTGCGGATCTCATTACCGGCCACTGCGTCCTGCGCATGCGCGACGGCGAAATCGTAGCCCAATCCGTCGACTGCAGTTCCACCACAGTGCATTTCGCCAAGCCCGAACCCGAGGAGCTGGACGCCTACATCGCGACCGGCGAGCCGTTGCAGGTCGCCGGTGCTTTCACACTCGATGGCATGGGCGGTTGGTTCGTCGATCGCATCGATGGCGATCCGTCGAGCGTTATCGGGATCGGACTACCACTGCTGCGCCGACTGCTTGGCGACATTGGGGTCGGCATTGCGCAGCTGTGGCGCCACTCGCCCAGCTGACGGTGGCGCGATCCGCGGCTCCGCCCCGGCCTCCGCGCCGATCGGCACCGGTGTCGCGTCGCGCTCCGGCTCCCGCCGTACCTCTTGATCGCGCCGCACGTCCTGGTCCCGCCGCACGTCCTGGTCTCGCCGCGCCGCCATGAGTTCCAATCGAACCAGGCAGAGCTCCGGCTCGGCGAACGGTTGCAGCCGGACATTCACCTCACCGCGCACGCCGTTCCGGTCGAGCACCTCTTTGATCAAACCGAGGTGCACACCGCACACCACTTCGGAATGGGTGCGCGCGAGTTCGCGCAGTGGGCAGGCGGTGAGCCGGATCAGGACCTGCTCATCGGTTTCGGCGGCCGCGTCACGCTCCGGCGCGAAACCCAGTTCGGACATCAGCGTCATGGTGACGTCCTTGGCGTCCTCCAGCGATTCGACCGCATGGTCACCCGCGTCGAGTTTGGCGCCCCAGGCACGTCCGGCGGCAATGGCCGCCTCGGAGCGACGCCGCGGATCGGGGCCGAGCTGGTCGGCTAGGACCTGGGCCAGTTCCTGATAGCCAACCGATCGCTGGACCGCGCTGTAGCCGATGCGCGGACGCCCACGGCCGCGCGGTGGTTGTTGGAACTGCCGCACCAGCGATTCCCTGGTAAGCACATCCAGATGGAACCGAACAGTAGTGACGTGCTGTCCGGTGATTCTGGCCAGTTCTTGGGCGTCGAGAGGTTCGCTGGCGCCACGTAGGATCGCGAGCAGTCGACGCCTCGGCCAAGAATCGGACATAGCTCACCCCTCCTCCCGGGAGACTTTATCGGATGAGGGTGCGATTTATTCGCCCATTCAGCCGATTTGTGATCTGAAACGAGTTTCACTACCGCCTCACACCGAACATCGGTGTGCGACCCGAACCGCTGTAACCACCCGTCTACCTCGCGTGAAGGACCCATATCGTGCCCGTTGCCCCGGACTCTCATCCTGCCTTCGGTTCGTACGCACATCCTCACCGACTAGTAACCACACAGTGGCTGTCGGCAAACATCGGCACGCCGGGACTGAAGATTATCGAGTCCAATGAGGACATCCTGCTCTATGACATCGGTCACGTCCCCGGCGCCACCAAGGTCGATTGGCGCGGCGACCTCAACGATCCGGTTACGCGTGACTATATCGACGGTGCCCGGTTCACCGAGTTGATGCGCGCCAAGGGAATCGAGCGCGACGATACCGTGGTGATCTACGGCGATCGCGGCAACGCGCAGGCCGCGCACACGTTCTGGGTCTTCACCCTGTTCGGGCATCCGGATGTGCGACTGCTCGACGGCGGCCGGGACGCGTGGATCTCCGAGGTGCGCGACACCACTTTCGACCCGCCCTACCTGCCGCGCAGCGAATATCCGACGGTCCGGCGCGACGACAGTTCGGTGCGGGCATTCCGCGAGGATGTGCTCGCCCACCTCGGCAAGCCGCTGATCGACGTGCGCTCCCCCGAGGAGTACTCCGGTGAGCTGATCCAACCGCCGGCCAATCCCGAGGACGCGGCGCTGCGCGGCGGACATATTCCGACCGCGGTGAACATTCCGTGGACCGAGGCCTTCCACAGCGACGGGCGCTTCCGCTCCCGCGCCGAATTGGACGATATCTATGGCGCGCTGGCCGTCGCGGACGATCTGGTCGTCTACAGCCGGGTCGGCGAGCGGTCCAGCCACACCTGGTTCGTGCTGACCTATCTGCTCGGGTTCGAAAACGTGCGCAATTACGACGGGTCCTGGACCGAATGGGGCAATTCGGTTCGCATGCCGATTGCCAAGGGGTATGAACCGGGTGACACACCGACGGCCGGTACCCGCAAGGCGCGCGCCCGATAGCCGTGATCTGGGCGCATCACAGCCGAGGACC
The DNA here is from genome assembly GCF_035920345.1 of Nocardia vinacea. NCBI lineage: Bacteria > Bacillati > Actinomycetota > Actinomycetes > Mycobacteriales > Nocardiaceae > Nocardia > Nocardia vinacea. Next base: position 8,331,551 of record NZ_CP109149.1, on the reverse strand, counting down.
CATTGTGATGTGTGACCTACTGCGGAGTAGGCCTATCCGAGTGCGGCGGTTGTTGGCAGACTGCCTACACTCCCCCGAGACGGAAGTATGTCGACCACGGGGCGACCAAAAAGATTGCTAACAGGAGGCTCAGTGCCCAGCCATGCCAGCGCGCGGATATCGAAGGTACTCGTAGCTAACCGAGGCGAGATCGCCGTTCGCGTGATCCGGGCGGCCAAGGATGCCGGTATCGGCAGTGTCGCGGTATACGCGGAGCCGGATGCCGATGCCCCCTTCGTAAAACTCGCCGACGAGGCGTTCGCCCTCGGTGGGCAGACCTCGGCCGAGTCGTACCTCGTCTTCGACAAGATCCTCGACGCCGCGGCCAAGTCCGGTGCCGACGCAATCCACCCCGGCTACGGATTCCTTTCCGAGAACGCCGACTTCGCCCAGGCTGTCATCGACGCCGGGCTGATCTGGATCGGCCCCTCCCCGCAATCCATCCGCGACCTCGGTGACAAGGTCACCGCGCGCCACATCGCCGAGCGCGCGAAGGCGCCGATGGCGGCGGGCACCAAGGATCCGGTCAAGAACGCGGCCGAGGTGGTCGAGTTCGCCAAAGAGTACGGCGTGCCCGTCGCGATCAAGGCCGCCTTCGGTGGTGGCGGTCGCGGTATGAAGGTCGCGCACACCATCGAGGAGATTCCGGAGCTGTTCGACTCCGCCGTCCGCGAGGCCACCGCGGCGTTCGGTCGCGGTGAGTGCTTCGTCGAGCAGTACCTGGACAAGGCCCGCCACGTCGAGGCGCAGGTCATCGCCGACAAGCACGGCAATGTGGTGGTCGCAGGTACCCGCGACTGCTCGCTGCAGCGCCGGTTCCAGAAGCTGGTCGAGGAGGCGCCCGCGCCGTTCCTGACCGATGATCAGCGCGCGCGAATCCACGCTTCGGCCAAGGCCATCTGCAAGGAGGCCGGTTACTACGGTGCGGGCACCGTGGAGTACCTGGTGCAGGGCGACACCGTGTCGTTCCTCGAGGTCAACACCCGCCTGCAGGTCGAGCACCCGGTCACCGAGGAGACCGCCGGAATCGACCTGGTGCGTCAGCAGTTCCGCATCGCCGAGGGCCATGAGCTGGCGATCAAAGAGGATCCGACGCCGCGCGGGCATGCCTTCGAGTTCCGGATCAACGGTGAGGACGCCGGCCGCGGCTTCCTGCCCGCGCCGGGTCCGGTGTCGGTGTACCAGGAGCCCAGTGGCCCCGGTGTGCGCGTCGATTCCGGTGTGGTGCAGGGCAGTGTGATCGGCGGTCAGTTCGACTCGATGCTGGCCAAGCTGATCGTCACCGGCGAGAACCGGGAGCAGGCGCTGCAGCGCGCCCGGCGCGCGCTGGCCGAATTCCACGTAGAGGGGCTGGCGACGGTCATCCCGTTCCACCGCGCGATCGTCGAGGATCCGGCGTTCATCGGTGACGGCGAGAAGTTCGACGTCTACACCAAGTGGATCGAGACCGAGTGGGCCAACAACGTCGAGCCGTACACCCCGGCCGGTGCCGCCGCTGACGAGGACGAGGATCTGCCGCGGCAGAAGGTCGTCGTCGAGGTCGGCGGGCGTCGGGTCGAGGTGTCGCTGCCGGGCAACTTCACCGTCGGCGCCGGCGCCGCGGGTGCGGCTAGCAATGGCGCCGGAGTGATCCGCAAGAAGCCCAAGCCGCGCAAGCGTGGCGGCGCCGGCGGCGGTGCGGCCTCCGGTGACGCGGTCACAGCGCCGATGCAGGGCACCGTGGTCAAGGTCGCGGTCGAAGAGGGCCAGTCGGTCGAGGCGGGCGACCTGATCGTGGTGCTCGAGGCCATGAAGATGGAGAACCCGGTCAACGCGCACAAGGCCGGTGTGGTCACCGGACTGTCCGTGGAGGCGGGCGCGGCCATCACCCAGGGCACCGTGCTGGCAGAGATCAAGTAAACAGCTGGCGAAGACCGTCTCGGAGCGGGCGCTGGACACCGACGTCCGCGCCCGCTCTGTCGTATCGTGGATCGGTGACCAGCTCGGCCGTCGTGCCCACCGTCGCGGAGGTCATCCGCGGCCGACGTGAATCAGCCAGCCGCGCCGACGGATATCGCCTCGCCTTGGTCGTCGAGGGTGGTGGCAGCCGCGGCGTCTACTCCAGCGGGATGGTGCAGGCGCTCGAGGAACTCGGGCTCGCCTCGGTTTTCGATGCCGTATACGGCACTTCGGCAGGCGCGATCAACGCGGCGTGGTTCTTGTGCGGGCGGGCACTGTCAGGCATGCGGGCCTGGACCGATCCAGTGATCATGCGGCGCGCGGTCGATCCGGCGCGGCTGCTGCGCGGGCGGCCCGCCTTCGACCTGGACTACCTGGTGAACCAGGTGTACGACGGCATCGAGCCGATGGATTTTCCGGCAATTCTGGCCAATACCACCACCTTTCATCCGATCGGCACCGATATCCGCACCGGGCACGCGGTCGATCTGCGCCGGCACATCGTCGACAAGCCCACGCTGATGACGGCGCTGCGGGCCTCGGCGGGGCTACCGATTCTCGCGGGTCCGCCGGTGCCGCTGGGCGGTGCCGAATATCTCGACGGCGGGCTGTCCGAAACGGTGCCGATCCGCACCGCGGTGCGCGACGGCGCGACGCACGCCATGGTGCTGCGCACCCGACGCACCGATGAAAAACGCCCAGCCGCGCCGCGGCTGCACCAGGTCGTCGGGGGTAGCTATCTGCGCGTCAGGGCACCGGGGGCTTACCGTGCCTGGCTGCAGCGGCCGCATCAGCAGGCCGTCGAGGACAACTTCCTGACGGGTCTCGGGGACGCGGCTCTGCAGATCCACCCGCCCCTCGGCTCCCCGAATGTGGACAGCGCCGCGCGTGACACCGCGCTGCTCTCCGAGGCGTTGACGATCGGGCGGCAAGCCGTGCATGCGTCCCTGGCGGCGCTAGTTCAGCTCCACGGTGGCGCCGTTGGAGAGCATGAAGTCGTGTAGTTCGAGCCGACTCGGGGTGGCGTCCTGCGCGACGTCGAAGACCAGCTGGGTGGTGGCCGATTGGCCGGGCTGGAGTTCGAACGAATAGCCGTAGCGGCGCTGGGTGGTCTGCCACATGGTCGCGATCGCGTTGTGGTCGACCTGGCGGCCCTGAGTGTCCACGAGACGTTGACCGACAGGCAGGAACCACTTCGACTCATCGGAGATATTGCGAACGGCGACCGTGACGACGGAGTAGGAGCCGCTCGCATTCTGCAATCCGATCCGCGGGAAACCGGAATCCACCGAGGTGACCACGAATTCGAACTTGCCGTCGCGCACCGGGCTGTTCAAACCCGCAGATACCGGCGCCGGCGGCTCGGCTGATTGCGCGGTATCGCCGTCGCGCACCGCAACCGATGGATCGGCCGTGCGCGTGCCGCCGCCGCTGCCGGTATTGCCGAAGGCGATCAGGGCGGCACAGCCCGCAGCCAGCATGAACGGGGTCAGGAATATGACGACGAGTGCGCCGATCAGCCTGGACAGGAAGGACTTACGGCGCCGACGCTGATACTTGCGTGGCGGTGGCGCGATCCATGGGCGGCGCTGTGAGACCGACCAGCGAGGGGCAAGCGGAGCCCGCTTCGGTTGTGGTGCAGCTCGTTCGGCTGGAGTCGGCGGGCGGATGACCGGTGTCGGTTGGACCGCAGCACGATTCGGTGACCACGGTGAATGCTGCGGTGCGGCGGGTCCCGCTGGTGGCGGCGGTGCCAGTCGGGTTGCCACGAGTGTCGGCGTCGGGCCGGGCTCCGGGAGGACCTTGGTGGGATTGAGTGGCTTCGGCTTGACCACTGGTGCTGGTGATTCCGCCGATGATGTCGGCGCGGGCGTCTCTACCTTTGTCGACGCAGGTGTCTCTGCCTGCGTCGGCGCGTGGGTCTCGACTCGCGTCGGCGGGTGCGCCTCCACCCGCGTCGGTGTCGGCTGCACATCTGCTGCCAGCCGTCGCGCCTGCGGTAACGGCGCGGGCGGTAACGGTGCATCTGGGAGCGGGGGCTGCGGGGCTGCCGACTGCGGCATATACGACTGCGGTGTATCCGGGCGCGCAGACTGGCGGGCTGCCGACTGCGGCGCATCCGGGCGCGGAGGCTGCGGTGCCGCCGACTGCGGCGTACGCGACCGCGGCGCATCCGGGAACGCAGACTGCGGGGCTGCCGACTGCGGGGCTGCCGGGCGCGGAGGCTGCGGAGCTGCCGACTGCGGGGCTGCCGGGAGCGCAGGCTGCGGTACTGACGACTGCGGCGTACGCGACCGCGGCGCATCCGGAGGCTGGGTTGATGGAGTCGGCGACTTGGGGGGCGAATGCTGGGGCGAGCTAGGTGTCGATGAATGCGGTGCGGGGTGTGGGACGCGCGCGAAGGCGGTGGCTGTGTAGGCGGCGGCGGCGAATTCGCGGGCGGTGGGATAGCGGTGGGTCTGGTCCTTGGCCATGCCGCGGGCGATTACCGCGTCCAATTCCGGTGGGACCGCGGGGTTCACGGTTGATACCCGAGGCGGGTCGGTCATCAGGTGGCCGTGCATCTGACGGGCCGGGTCGGTGTCGCCGTAGGGGCGGCGGCCGGTCAGGCATTCGTAGAGGACGCAGGCCAGGGAGTAGACGTCGGAGCGAGCGTCGACGGTGCCGTTGAAACGTTCCGGCGCCATATAGGCCCAACTGCCGATGGCCATGCCGGTGGCGGTGACAGCCGTCTGGCCCAGGCTCTGCGCGATGCCGAAATCGATGAGATATGCATGCCCACCGGTGCCGACCAGGATGTTCGACGGTTTGACGTCACGATGGATCAGCCCGGCTCGATGCGCCGCATCCAGACCCGAGGCCGCCTGCGTCACGAAGTCGACGGCCGCGGTGGGTGTCAAAGTGCCCACCCTGGTCAGCATTTCGGCCAGGTCGATGCCATCGATGTACTCCATATCGATGTACAACCGGCCGTCGAGTTCCCCGAAACCGTGAATCGGCACGATATGCGGATGCCGCAGACTCGATCCGAGCCGCGCCTCCCGCTGGAACCGCTTTCGATAGTCCGCATCGGCGGCCACCTGCTCCGCCAACACCTTCAGCGCTACCGTGCGCCCGGTTTCGCTGTCATGCGCCAGCCATACCGCCCCCATCCCGCCCCGCCCGAGCAAACGGTCGAGCCGGTACTTCCCGAACTGTTCCCCCATCACTGACCTCCCGGTGGCCGCGCCGTTGCGGAGTGGGGCGGCAACCCGATCGAAACCGCATCGCCCGAACCTATCCCCGACCCTAACCCCGCCATCCACCCTCGAACAGTGTGAGCTCCCCTACGTAGTCCTACTCAATTAGCGACACGACAGCCGCAGACTCGGAGGTGTACCACTCGGCAAACCTTACTTGCCTGGCTTGGCACGGCCACCGTGACCGGGCTTGCCCTTGTTCGGCTTATCGTTGCCATTAGCCGAGCTGTTCCCATGCGGATTTCCATTGCCGACGACCGTAGGCTCCGACTGCTGGCCGTCGGGTATCTCCCCGAAGGGCTGCGCAGGTACCCAATTCGCGATGCCGCCATCTACGGTGCGACATACGAGCGGGGTGCCGTCCGCCGCGACGGCATTGCCGTCGACATCCGGATTGCACAGCTGCCCGAGACCCGGAATCAGCACATTCGGCGAAGCAGCCTGCGCCGATTCGTCCGGCACCAGCGATCCGGGAACAGCCGGCGTAGTCCGAGTAGCCGACGGCGCCGCAGAACTCGTTTCGCCCCCGGGCCGCCCCAACCACAATGCCAACCCGATCACAGCAACCAACGCAGCAATAGCAACAGCCGCATGCCCCGGCCCGACTCCCAACCAACCGTCACCCTCCCCCCACAATTCAACATCTCGCCCCGACTCCCCACCAATCCACGTCGACTCACCCGAAGTCCCAACATCCCGCGTCCGCTCAGCTGCGGCCGCCCCGCCCCGCACCGGCTGACCCCTAAACCGGCCGCCCCACTTCGAATCACGCACAGGTTGAGCCTCCCCCACCCTCGCCCCTTCAGAAGAGCCGCCTCGCATCAGCTCATAGGCAGGTCGAGCGGCCCGAATCTCCGCGCCCTCGGACGGGACGCCCTGTATCGCAGCATGCGCAGACCCTGCATCTCGCACCTGCTCCCCTGCGGACCCAAAGGCCCACATCGAGGCAGCCGCAGACTCAGCGACCTGCATCTGTTCGACTCCGCCGGCCCGCATCGGCTCACCGGCGGACTCGGCGACGCGTGACCCGGCACCGGCGCCAAGCGTCTCGGCCGTACGCCATGGCTCGGGCAGGCCATGGTTTGTCGGCACAGTTGCCGCGGCGATCTCGACTGTCGAGGGCTCGCGGCCGGTCACCGCGGCATACGCTGCGCAGGCGAATTCGCCTGCGCTGGAATAGCGTTGGCTGGGGTCCTTGGCCATGGCGCGGGTGATGACGGCGTCCAGGGCCGCGGGTACGGCGGGGTTCAGGGTGGTGGCGCTGGGTGGGGCGGTCAGCAGGTGGGCGCGCAGTTGCTGCGGCGAGTCGACATTGCCGAAAGGCCTTTGGCCGGTGAGGCATTCGTACAGAACGCAGGCCAGTGAGTATTGGTCCGCGGGCGCGTCGGCGACACCGTCGAAGCGTTCCGGTGCCATATATGCCAGGGTGCCGACCACATTGCCGTGGGCCGTGATCGCGGGCTGATCAATGCGATGTGCGATGCCGAAGTCGATCAGATGGACGAAACCGGTCGGGCCCACCATGATGTTGGACGGTTTGACGTCGCGGTGCACCAGGCCGACCCGGTGCATGGCATCGAGCGCCATCGCGGTCTGCGCGATGATCACGACGGCACGCGCGGGATCCAGCGGCCCGGCGTCCCGCAGCAATGCGCTGACATCGGTGCCCTCGATGAACTCCATATCGATATAGAGGCGGCCGTCGAGTTCGCCGAAGGTGTGGACCGGAACCCGGTGCGGTCCCGGGGCCTGGGCCGCCAGGCGGGCCTCCCTGGTGAACCGCAGTCGGCAGGTCGGATCTGCGGCGTGCGAGCAGGCCAGCACCTTCAGGGCGACGGCACGGTCGGCGACGGTGTCCCGAGCGAGCCAGACCTGCCCGGTCCCACCGGTGCCGAGCAACCGATCGAGGCGGTAGTGGCCGAACCACGTCTTGCCCATGTCGAACCTCCTACTACCTTCCGTTCGTCTTTTAGCTACCCGAAATCCACACCGCCATCACAGAATCCGCGAATCTGATCCGGCGGCAAGGGCGATCATGACGCAACCAGCCCGCTCAGCGCCGCAGAATTCGATCAGTGTGGGGTCGATGCGGCAGCACGAGAACATTCAGTGAAAGCCGCTAGCCTTGCTGTTATGAGTGACCTGCCCGAGATTCGCATCGGCACCGCGGAGCGTGAGCAAGCGATGCAGCGCCTGTCCGATCATTTCGCCGCCGGGCGGCTCAGCGTGGCCGAGTTCGACGAGCGCAGTGCCGTGGTCGCGGCCGCGATGACCCGTGGCGACCTGGACAAAGTCTTCGTCGACCTGCCCGAACCCGCCCCTGTCGTCGCGGCGCCCGCCAAGCGCGACTCCGGGTTCCTCGACGAATGGCCGGAGCGGGTAATGGCGGTGATCCCGATCCTCGCCGTCATCCTCTTCTTCGTCACCGGCAGCTGGCTCTGGTTCCTCGCCATCCCGCTCGCGGGCGCACTGCTGTTCGGCGGGCGGCACGAGCACCAACGCCGCCGCCCACGCGACCATCGCCGCCGCCGGGAACTGGAGGACTGATGGAGCCCATCGAAATCAATGCGGGCACCTGGTACCTGCGCGCCCTGCGCGCCGACGACCGGATCGATGACCGCCCCGCCCTCGCCGACGGCGGTATCACCGATCCGAATTACGTCACCCTTCGCACCGAGCAGTGGGATGACGAATCCCACTTCTCCTGGGCCGTCTGCGAACCCACCACCGCCGAACTGGTCGCCGAAATCGTCGTGACGCCCGGTGCCGGCAACACCGCCGAACTCACCGGCTGGGCCCGCCCCGGTTACGAGCCCGCCCTCGAAACCGGCACCACCGCGGTCCGGCGCTTCGTAGAGGGCGGCCTCGGCCTCCGACTCCCTTGAGCCAGAAGCCGACTCAGCGCATCACACCGGTGTGCCCGGTGGAGTAGCGGCCCGGCTGTGGCCAGATGGTGAGTCCGTGCGACCCACGCCCAACGGGTATGCGCGCCAACAGGTTCCAGTTCTCGATATCGATGGCGTACACCTCACCGTGGTGTCGACCCGACACCCAGAAAACGCGCCCGTCCGCGGAGAGGTTGCCCATATCCGGACTGCCGCCGCCTGGTATGAACCACTTGTGCACCAGCGCATTCGCGGCGAAATCCCAGACGGAAATGCTGCCCTCGTGCCGGTTGGTGATGAGCATCTGTTTGGAGTCGCGAGTGACATACAGGCCATGCGTGCCTTTACCGGTCGGCACGAAACCTGTGTTCTCCCAGGATGATGCGTCAATGGTGTAGATGCCGTCCGCGACCATATCGGCGACGAAGAAGGTGCGCCCGTCCGGGGACAGCTTGACGTCCTGCGGCTTGCCACCACGACCGCCCGGCAGGTCGATCATCTTGACCACCTTGCGCTCGGCCACATCGAAAACCAGCATCCGGCCGATGAATTCACAACTGGCCAGGGCGAATCGACCGTCGGCGGTGAAGTCCATATGGTCCACGCCCGCGCAGTCGGGCACCGCGAGAGCGTGCATCTTCTGCCAGGTGTGCGGATCGTAGAAATCCAGCGACTTATCCGCCTCGGCGACGACCAGCGCGTATCGGCCATCCGGCGTGTAGTACATGTTGTAGGGGTCGCGCACTGGGAAGGGCTCGCCGGGTTTGCCGGTACGCGGATCGATCGGCAGCAGGGTGCCCCCGCCGATCGGCAGATCATTGGTGACATACAGCGTCTGCATGTCATAGGACGGCACCACATGCTGGGGTTCCCGACCACCGGCCGGGAAATTATCGATCACCCGGAAGGTTGCCGGGTCGATCACCGAAACCGAATGCGATTCGCTGTTCGGCACGTAGACCAGGGGCCGATGATCGGCCACCGCCGGACTCAACTCCCGGTTCGCGGCATAGACGTCGGCCGGCGACAACGGCGGCGGCATGCCGGGTAGCAGATTCTCCAGATGCGGCGGTGCCGCGCTGGGCGTGGCGGCGACCGTGGTGGGCGGCGGAGTCGTCACACCCACCGATCCGGCCTCGCTCGGGGCGCACCCCGCGACCGTCACGAGGACGGTCAGCGAGGCGAGCAGTGGTGCGCAGCTTCGGTGATTGCGCTGTCGGTTCACGCGCTGCACCGTGCCAGGAGGTGGTGAAGACGAGATGACATGGGTGCGAAGCCTAGGCGCTGCCGCCCGGATTCCACTGCAATCCGTGCCAGGGCGCAACGGATTGCCCGAATCATCCGGAAATACGTACTCGGACAGTCAAATTTCCGTTTGCGGTCGGATAACTATCCGGCGTCGTCGAGTACCCGATCGAGCGCGTCGACCACGGTGTCCAGCTCCGATTCGGTAACGGTGAGCGGCGGCCGGAAGCGGATGCCGCGTTCGCCGGTGCCGAGAATCAGCACATGCTCGCGTTCCCGCAGCGTGGTCAGCACCTCGTCCCGCAGTTCGGCCGAGGCCAGTGTGATGGCGCACATCAGCCCGCGTCCGCGCGGTTCGGTAACCCGAGGATGGTCGGCCGCAAGCTGTTCCAGACGCCGCAGCAGATGCGCGCCGAGCGGCCGTGACCGCTCGATCAGCTCATCGCGCTCGAACACCTCGAGGATGCGCCGGGCCCGCACCATATCGGTGAGATTGCCGCCCCAGGTGGAATTGAGCCGAGAGCTGACCACGAAGACGTTGTCGGGCACCTCGTCCACGCGCCCGCCCGCCATGATGCCGCAGACCTGGGTCTTCTTGCCGAACGCGACAATATCGGGCTCGAGCCCGAGTTGTTGGTAGGCCCAAGTGGTTCCGGTCATACCGACACCGGTTTGTACCTCGTCGAGAATGAACAGCGCGTCGTTCTCGTGACAGAGTAGCTGTACGGCCTGCAGGAACTCCGGACGCAGATGACGGTCGCCGCCCTCGCCCTGGATCGGCTCGGCGATGAAACACGCTATGTCGTGCGGGTTTTCGGCGAAGGCGCGGCGCGCCTGGTCGAGTGCGTGTGCTTCTGCGGCGTCGATATCGACACCGTCGGCCAGGAACGGCGCATCGATGCGCGGCCAATCGAATTTGGGGAAGCGGGCCGTCTTCACCGGGTCGGTGTTGGTCAGTGACATGGTGTAGCCGGTGCGGCCGTGGAACGCTCCGGTCAGATGCAGCACCTTGGTGCCGAGTTCCGGTGCGCGCCCGTGGGATTCGTTATGCCTGCTCTTCCAGTCGAACGCGACCTTGAGCGCGTTCTCCACCGCCAGTCCGCCGCCGTCGATGAAGAACAGGTGCGGTAGCCGGGGATCGCCCAGCACCCGGAAGAACGTGTCGACGAAGCGGGCCATCTCGACGGTGTACATATCGGAGTTGCTCGGCTTGTTGAGCGCCGCGACGCTCAGTTCGGCGCGGAACTCTTCGTCGTCGGCCAAGGCGGGATGATTCATGCCGAGGGCATTCGAGGCGAAGAAGCCGAACATATCGAGATAGGAGCTGCCGTCTCGTTCATCGACGATCAGGCAGCCACGGGATTTCCGTAGATCCAGCACCAGGTCGAATCCGTCGGCGAGGATGTGCGCCGACAGGATCTCGTGTACCCGGGAGGCGGGGGTGACCGGTGCAGTGCCACTCCCCGCGCGGGTGCGCTCCAGTTCGATGGTCACACCCGTAGGGTACGTAAATCTTTACGAAAGTTCTACGGAATAACGGATTAATTACGGTCAGAGGCTACCTGTCGTAGAATGTCTGCAAGATGATGGTGCTTCGAGTTCGCACGTTGGCGGTCGCCCTGATCTCCTGTAGCAACTGCTCGAGGTGCCGAGGAGAGGCCACCCGCACCAGCAACACGTAACTCTCGTCACCGGCGACCGAGTGGCATGCCTCGATCCCCGGGATATGTTGCAGCACGGCAGGCGCGTCATCGGGTTGCGAGGGGTCGAGAGGAGTGATGGCGACGAATGCCGACAACAGCTGCCCGAGCGCCTCTGGATCGACATGTGCGGTATAGCCACGGATCACCCCGCGCGCCTCTAGTCTGCGGACCCGCGATTGCACAGCAGACACCGATAAGCTCGCCTTTTCGGCCAGATTCGACAGGGTGGCGCGACCATCGGCCATCAGTTCACGAATCAGCAGGCGATCGATGTCATCGAGTACGGGTCTTGCCGGTGTATCCGCCATCAGCGAAGGCTAACCCAGCGGAGGCTACTCGTGGCGAAAACTTTTGCTCGTTAACGGACCGTACCCATCCGATATTGTTCGCCGACCCAAAGCTAAAGCGGAGCAACCGATGACAGACACACTCGACGACCACCTGACCAAGGACCTGGCAGCCCGCGCGGCCGAACTACTGCACACACTTGGCGCGCCGACACCGGTCGCGGGCGAGCTGCCTGCACGGACGCCGATCACCGGTGGCACGCTCATGACCCTGCCCGCCGATTCCCGCGACGATGCGGACGCGGCGATCGGGCGGGCGGCGGCAGCCTTCCGCGGCTGGCGCACCGTACCCGCGCCGGTGCGGGCGGGGGTGGTGCGACGACTGGCCGAACTGCTCACCGCGCACAAGGCCGAACTCGGCGAATTGGTCACCCTGGAGGCGGGGAAGATCGGCGCGGAGGCCGTCGGCGAGGTGCAGGAGATGATCGATATCTGCGAATTCGCGATCGGACTGTCGCGCCAGCTCTATGGCAAGACCATGCCCTCGGAGCGACCCGGACATCGGCTGATGGAGACCTGGCATCCGCTCGGCGTGGTCGGGGTTATCTCGGCATTCAACTTCCCGGTCGCGGTGTGGGCGTGGAATACCGCCCTGGCGCTGGTCTGCGGTGACACGGTGGTGTGGAAGCCGTCGGATACGACACCGCTGACGGCGCTGGCCTGCCATACGCTCCTGCGCCGCGCGGCGGCCGATGTCGGCGCGGATCCCGAAGTGCATCAACTGATTCAAGGTGGCGCGGAGGTCGGGTCTCGGCTGGTCGAGGACGAGCGGGTGGCGCTGGTGAGCGCGACTGGTTCGGTCCGGATGGGCCGTACGGTGGCGCCGCGGGTGGCCGCTCGGTTCGGGCGATGTCTGCTGGAGTTGGGCGGTAACAACGGCGCGATCGTCACGCCCACAGCGGATCTGGAGCTGGCGGCGCGCGGCATCGTATTCGCGGCGGCGGGTACGGCCGGACAGCGCTGTACGACCTTGCGTCGGTTGATCGTGCACGCCGATGTCGTCGGTCCGCTGCTGGATCGCGTGGCCGGGGCATATCGACAACTGCGCGTTGGCAATCCGCTCGACGACGGCGTGCTCGTCGGCCCGCTGGTCAACGGCCGTGCCTACGAAGGGATGCGTGCGGCGATCGATCGTGCACTTGCCGACGGCGGCGAATTGGTCTGCGGCGGTGAGCGAGTCGATGGCTTCGGCGACGACGCCTTTTACGTGCGCCCCGCGATCGTGCGCATGCCCGCCCAGACCGCCGTGGTCCGCGAGGAAACCTTCGCACCGATCCTGTACGTGCTCACCTACCGCGACTTCGACGCCGCCATCGACCTGCACAACGGTGTTCCGCAAGGCCTTTCCTCGGCCGTCTTCACCGCCGACCAGCGCGAGGCGGAACGCTTCCTCGCCGCCGACGGCTCCGACTGCGGCATCGCCAACGTCAATATCGGCACCTCCGGCGCGGAGATCGGCGGCGCCTTCGGCGGGGAGAAGCAGACCGGCGGCGGGCGGGAATCCGGGTCGGACTCGTGGCAGGCATACATGCGGCGGGCGACCAACACCGTCAACTACTCCGATCGGTTGCCACTTGCCCAGGGCATCCAATTCGGCTGAGCCACAACCTGTCCTGCCTTCCGACACGTGCCTCGGCGATGCCGTCGCGGAGAACGGTGGCCGCGCCGAATAGCGCAAGGCACGGGCTTTGCACGCCGCTCACGCATGTGGGGCAGAGCGAATAATCGCTCGCGCGGACCACCGGCATCGACGTAACGTTGCTCGTACGACGCGGGGTGGAGCAGCTAGGTAGCTCGCTGGGCTCATAATCCAGAGGTCGCAGGTTCGAATCCTGCCCCTGCCACTGATGGTCCAGGTCGGCCGGTTACAAACCGACTGGCCTGGACCTTTTTTCGTCGAGGGCGCTCTGCGGCGAGTCGCCGGGAGTGTCGGTAACGGGATGTATGCCAGGCCGATTGAGCGAGTAGTCCAGGCACCCAACTCTTCAGTCCGGCCTGGCAGCTTCTCGGTAGGGGAACATGAGTAACCGCTTCAACACCTTCGTCGGCACCGGACTCGCATTCGCGGGTGCGCTCACACTGCTGCTCAGCGGCTGCGCGCCGCAATCGAGCGGCCCCGGGCTCAGCGCCACGACGGCGTCGATCACCACGTCCAAGGTCACCTCGACACCGGTTGCGACAACGTCGCCGCAGCCAACCACGACCACCGCAGCTCCGCCGACCGCACCGCCGACCACCTCGGTGGCACCACCTGCGGCTGCACCCGTACCGCCCGCGCCGATCGGCTCGGCACCACCCACCACATACCAACCGCCCGTAGCAGCCGCCCCACTCGCACAATCCCAGCAGACCTGCGGCAACGACTCATACCTCAACTCGGACAACCAATGTGTCCACCGGCCCCAGTCCGCTCCCGCCGCCCCGCCCGGAGCCACCGCGCGCTGCACCGACGGCACCTATAGCTACAGCCAACACCGCTCGGGCACCTGCTCCCACCACGGCGGCGTAGCCGCCTGGTTGTAACTCCCGGCCACCACGGCGGCGACCCCACAGATGGTGCTGCACCGCGCCTTCCACACCCGTGAGGTACCTGAAATCCGGCAGGTGTGACTCCCTGCCACCACGGCGACGCCCCTGCGGATGCGGCGCAGCCTCCCGCACACCGTGATGGGAGTATCGGAAACCCTGCCTTCTAACCACAAGGGGTGCCGGGGTCGCGAACTCACCTGCTCCGCATGAACTCGCGCTGCCCGCACGAATGCACCCGGCCCGCCGAACCTCGCTCGGTGCGCGAATTCGCTTGGCGCACACGAGTCCCCCAGCACGCATGAACTCACCTGGCGAGCCGCGAACTTTACCTGGCGGCCCCGGACTCGGCTGGTGCGGGAGCTCGCCTGGCACGGACGAACTTGCCGGGTGACTCCGTTGGCGTGATGCAATTCATTCCGGCTCGCGTGGCCGGAGTCACATTTCACCTCGCATCCTGCATAGCGCGTGCCCATCATACGAGCTTCAAATTGAGCAGTCTGCTCAACGTGTCGTGTATCAGTTGTGCGTTCAGCTCTTCAAGTACAGGATGGCGGCAAGAAATGCTCAACGAAGCGAAGCGCCCGATCGGCGCCTCGCGGACGGGTGGACTACATGACCGAGCTCGCGGACCGCGAACTGATCCCAGCCCCCTATGACCTGGCCGACCGCTACCGCGTCGGCGCGGGCACCGTTGTCCTCACCGGCGTCCAGGCGATTGCTCGACAGCTGGTCGAGCAGCATGTTCGTGATCTGCGCGCCGGACGCCGGGTCGGCACCTTCGTATCCGGATATCAGGGCAGCCCGCTCGGCGGCGTCGACAAGATGCTCAGCGGAATGCCGAATGTATTGGCCGAGCACGATATTTCGTTCGTTCCTGGATTGAACGAGGAACTCGCGGCGACCTCGGTATGGGGCAGCCAAGCAGATCTGCCCGCGGGCGAGGCGACGCATGACGGCGTTGTCGGAGTCTGGTACGGCAAGGGCCCCGGTCTCGATCGCGCGACGGACGCGTTGCGGCACGCCAATATGTACGGCGCGAATGCCCGTGGCGGTGTCCTGTTGCTGGTCGGCGATGATCCCGCCTCCAAGTCCTCGACGGTGCCTGCGGTAAGTGAGCGTTCGCTGGCCGCAATGGGTATTCCGGTGCTTTTTCCGCGTAACGCCCGCGAGGTCATCACGATGGGGCTGCACGGTGTCGCGCTCTCCCGGGCATCGGGATGCCTGGTCGCGTTGAAGATCGTCGCCGATGTCGCCGACGGCGCGTGGACAGTCGACGGCTCGGTCGGCGATATCGACATCACCGTCCCCGAGATCGAATGGGAGGGGCGGCCGTTCACCTACCTCCAGCGACCGATGGCCGCGCCGACGGACAGCGTGTTCGCCGAGGCCGATCTGTACGGGCCGCGCTGGAAGATGGTGCAGGCCTACAGCGCACTCAATGAACTCGACGTCATCGAGGTGAATCCGGCGCGCGCCCACATCGGAATCGCCGCCGCCGGAACCACATTCGATGCCGTGCGCCAGGCTCTGATCGATCTCGGCGTCGATGATGACGCACTGCATCGCGCCGGGGTTCGACTGCTGCGCATCGGCATGCCGTATCCCATTGCACCCGAGCGGGTCCGACAGTTCGCCGATGGGGTCGAGCGGATCGTTGTCGTCGAGGACAAGACCGCGTTCATCGAAATACAGATCCGCGAAATCCTGTACGGCACTGCCGATGCGCCGCAGATAATCGGCAAGCGCGATGCGGAGAACCGGCCGCTGTTCGCGCAGGACGGCGAGCTCACTTCGGGTCGGATCGTGGCTCCGTTGCGCCGCGCGCTGCAGGGTCGGCTGGAGATGAAACGTCCCTTGCCGCAGCCACTGTCGCTCGCGGTTCTGCCCGCGAAGCGGGCCGCCTACTTCTGTAGCGGCTGCCCGCACAACCGGTCCACCGCCGTGCCGGAAGGGTCGATCGCCGGTGGCGGCATCGGCTGCCACACCATGGTGACCCTGTCCGGCCGCGAAGACAGCAAGGTGACCGGGCTGACCCAGATGGGCGGCGAGGGTGCGCAGTGGATCGGTCAGGCCGCGTTCACCTCGGTGCCGCATCTGTTCCAGAACATCGGTGACGGAACGTATTTCCACTCCGGACAACTCGCGGTGCAGGCGTGTATCGCCGCGGGCGTGAATATCACCTACAAGCTGCTCTACAACGATGTCGTCGCGATGACCGGTGCGCAGGACGCCGAGGGCGCACTCGCGGTACCCATGCTGACCCACAAACTCACCACCGAGGGCGTGCGGCAGATCATCATCTGCGCCGATGAACCCAAGAAGTACCGCAAGCGCGACCTCGCCGCCGGAACCCTGCTCTGGCACCGGGATCGGCTCGACGAAGCTCAGCGCACCCTGCGCGAGATTCCCGGCGTGACCGTGCTCATCTACGACCAACACTGCGCCGCCGACGCGCGCCGTCAGCGCAAGCGGGGCACCCTGCCGGTCCGGCGGACCCGGGTGGTCATCAACGAGGCGGTCTGCGAGGGCTGCGGCGATTGCGGTGTCAAGAGCAACTGCCTTTCGGTGCAGCCGGTGGATACCGAATTCGGCCGCAAGACCCGCATCGATCAGACCTCGTGCAATACCGACTACAGCTGTATGGACGGCGATTGCCCCTCTTTCGTAACGGTCGAGCTTCCTGCGAAAGCCGAGAAGCGCAAGACAACTCGACGCCCCGAGCCGCCGCAACTGCCCGACCTGCCGGACGGCGCACCGGCGACGACCCAGAACGTATTCCTCGCTGGTATCGGCGGCACCGGAATCGTGACGGTCAACCAGGTGCTTGCGACCGCGGCATTGCGCGCCGGGTACGAGGTGGCGAGCCTGGATCAGATCGGCCTGAGTCAGAAGGCCGGACCGGTCGTATCGCACCTGCGCTTCGTGAGTGGCGAATTGGAACCGGCGAACCGCCTGACGCCGGGTTCGGCCGACTGCATAGTCGCGTTCGACCTGCTCGCCGCCACCGACAACAAGAATCTGGCCTACGGCTCGAAGCAGACCACCTTGTCCGTCGCGTCGACCAGCAAGACCCCGACCGGCGAAATGGTCTACGACAAGTCCGTCGCGTATCCCGAAGAGCGCGAACTGCTTTCCCGACTCGACCAGGTATCCCGTTCGGTGCGATCGTTCGACGCGCTGGCGGCAGCCGAGGTGCTGTTCGGCAATACCGCCGCCGCCAACTTCCTGCTCGTCGGTGCCGCCTACCAGATCGGTGGCCTGCGCATACCCGCGTCGGCGATCGAGGAGGCCATCGAGATCAACGGCGTCGCGGTGCATGCCAATGTCGCGGCATTCCGTTGGGGGCGGGTGGCGATCGCGCGGCCGGACGAATTCGCCGCTGTCACCGCGGGAAAGACACACCAGCGCGCCGAGATCGCCATTCCAGCAGACCTTTTCGACGGGGTGACCGCGACAGGTGAGACCAGGCGGCTGCTCGAACTGCGTGCCGTCGAGCTGATCGGCTTCCAGGGCGTACGCGTCGCGCGCGACTATATCCGCACCGTGCAGCACATTTGGGAGGCAGAGCAACGCGTCACCGATCGCACCGAGTTCAGCGAGCAGGTGGCCCGCGGTCTCTACAAGTTCACCGCCTACAAAGACGAATACGAGGTGGCCCGCCGCTTGACCGACCCCGCCTTCCTCGCCCAGGTCAGCGAGCAACTCCCCGACGGCGCCAAC
This sequence comes from Nocardia vinacea, assembly GCF_035920345.1. Classification (NCBI taxonomy): domain Bacteria; kingdom Bacillati; phylum Actinomycetota; class Actinomycetes; order Mycobacteriales; family Nocardiaceae; genus Nocardia; species Nocardia vinacea. Next base: position 8,313,906 of record NZ_CP109149.1, on the reverse strand, counting down.
CTCACCTACCGCCTGCACCCGCCGATCCTGCGCGCCATGGGCCGCAAGAAGAAGATCGGCCTCGGCCCCCGCAGTCACCTCGCCCTGCGTGTCCTCGCCGAGGGAAAGCGCCTGCGCGGCACCAAGTTCGACCCCTTCGGCTACGCCCACGTCCGCCGCGTCGAACGCACTTTGCTCGCCCACTACACGGAAATGGTGACCACCCTGGCCACCAACCTCGCCCCAGCCGACTACGACCGCGCAGCCAAAGCCGCCGCACTCCCCGACATGGTCCGCGGCTACGAGGACATCAAACTGGCCAATGTCGAGCTCTACCGAAACGGTCTCCACGACCTCGGCATCGAACCACCGCAGCTCTGACCTCAGCGGCACCGGGCACCTCGTCTCGGCACCGGTCACCACATATGCGGGATGCCCGGTCGTGAGACGGGGTGACCGGTCAATTCAGATACGGGAAGCCAGGTGCCGAGGCCTGCGGTGTGGCGGGCGATTTCGGCTGCGGAACGCAGGTGGTGCAGCCAATGGAGGGTCTCGCCAGATGAAATCCGGCTATTCGGTGATCGAGCGGACCTGTTGTTCGTACCTCGAGCGGGTTTCGGAGTCGGCGGGGTGCAGGGCGCGATTGCCGTCGAGGAGTCTGCGAACGAGGCGGACCGCGCGTTCGGGGGCGGCGGCCAGGGCTATGTCGATGGGGCCCAGGTAGTTCGGGACGGCTACCTCGGCCTTTCGGGTTTCGCAGGTTTGCAGGATGGCGGCGGCGACGTCTTCGGGTTCAACGGTGGGCATGCCCTTGCCGAGCGCCAGGCCGGAGGAGAGGCGGGTGCGGACGGCCGACGGCATGACGCAGCTGACGCTGACCCCCTGCGGCGCGAACTCCAAACGTGTTGCGGCGGATAGGCCTACGGCGGCGAATTTGCTCGCGTTGTAGACGGCGAGGCCCGCGACCGGGATCTTGCCCGCGAGCGAGGCGACATTGACGACGTGGCCGCGGCGGCGCTCGATCATGCCGGGCACCACTGCACGCATGCCGTGGATGAGACCCCAGACGTTGATATCGATGGTCGTGCGGCCGACCGCGTCGGGCTCGTCGAGGAACGCGCCCGCTGGCATGACACCCGCATTGTTGACGAGAACATCCACCGCACCGAAGTCGGCGACGACCTTGTCCCACTGGTCGCGGGCACGGACGTCGAGCTCATAGGCACAAGCACCGATCGCGGTGGCGGCGGATTCGGCTGCGACAGTATCGACATCGGCAATGGCGATTTCAGCGCCCTTGGCCGCGAACAATTCCGCGGTCGACTGTCCGATGCCGCGGCCAGCGCCGGTGATCAGCACCCGCGCGCCCTTCAGGTCGATATCCGGATAACCGTGACCGAGAATATTCATGCGAAGGCTCCTTGTTCCAGCGCTCGGCGAGTGCTGCGCAGACTGTGTTCGAAGGTTTCGAGACGGCGGCGGCCGTCCATGAAATTCGGGCCCATTACCTCGAGATCGTCTGCGGTGGCGCCGAGCACGAGGACGCGCGTACCTGCCGCACGCAACACCCCGACCTCGGCGGCGAGCTGGGCGCTCATGCGACTGCGCAGCTGCCGCTCCAGGAAATGACCGGGACCGGTCGCGGGGACTTCTTCTTCGACGGAGGCCATCGGCGCGAGCACCAGCACCTCGTCGAGTTGTTGTGCGGCAAGCAGATCCACCGATGCGGTCGAGCCCGCACCGCCATCGATGAAACGGCGTCCGGCAATAGAAACGGGCGGGAACCATCCGGGTACCGCCCACGACGCACGCAGCGCCGCACCCAAAGTCGCCGGCGGTGCGTCGGGCGCGCCGAATGGAACCCGTTCTCCCGTCGCATAATCCATGCCGACCAGCCAGGTCGCGGGATGAGATACCCAGGAGCGGCCCGGGTTCAGGCGGTCGGCCAGGTGTTGCAACCAGCTCGCATCACCACCGCCGATCGGCAGTAGGCCGCTGCCCGCGGTGAGCAACCGCTGTCCGGTCGCGGGCGCACGCAGGCTCAAAGCCAACTCACCCAGCCGCGGCCGGGGCAGCGGCGGGAACCGTCCGGGTTCGGAACGCATATGCGCCGACAGAATCGGATTCGTCGAGGTGCCGCGCTGCATGGCGACGAGTTCATCCACGCCGATACCGCTGCCGAGCAGGGTGACCGTCTCGGCACCCGCCGACGTGCCGAGCAGCACATCCGCCTCGCGCGGATCCCAGTCGAGCACCTCTCGGGTGGCGGCCAGCGCGGCGACGATCCAGGCGGACCCGAGCGTGCCGCCGCAGCCGATGGCCAGGCCGCGCCGTTGCGACCGGTTTTTGTTACCCATGGTTTCAAACACTAGCAGAATCCAAATACCTTTGGTATCTGAAATCCAACGGTACGTAGAATCTGCGGTATGGCACGTCTGACCCGGTCCGAAAGTCAGGCCCGTACCAGGGCCGATCTGATCGCGACCGCACGCGATCTCTTCCTGACCGAGGGCTATGCGAAAACCAGCCTGGAGCGAGTCGCCGAGGAGGCTGGCTACTCGAAGGGCGCGGTCTACTCGAACTTCCGCACCAAAAAGGAGCTGTGCCTGGAGGTGCTCGGGCTGATCCATGCGACGAAATTCGGCGAGGTGGCGGATCTGATCGCGGCGGGCGAGACGCTCGACGATCAGCTGGCGCGATTCCACGAATGGGCCGAGCACACCATCGGCGATGTCGGCTGGACCATGCTCGAATTCGAATTCGCCACGGTCGCCCGCGACGATCCGGAACTGCAGGCCGCGCTGGTCTCCAGCCTCGCCATGATGCGCGGCGCCGTCGCGGCGCAGGTGCAGACGCTTTCGGACACGATCGGAATCCCGCTGCCGATGCCCGCAGAGGACGCCGCGACCGCGATCCTGAGCATGGGCATCGGGCTCGGCATGCAGCGGGCCGTCGATCCGTCGATTCCGGTGCGGCTGATCACCGATGCGGTACGGCTGCTCGTGACGATGGGCGATGGACCGCTGAGGGCGATGAGCCCGGATCTCACGCCGTGAAGTGCAACGTCCATTCGCCGCGGTAGTGCAGCCGGGTGACGCTGCCCGGCGGAATGTCGATCCGCCAGAACGATTTCGGCGGCGCGTCCAGGGTCACCAACAGCGCCGCGCGGATCACCGCCGGGTGGGTGACCGCGATGGTGGACATGCCCTCGGAGGCGATTTCGGCCATCCAGTACCTGGTCCGCTCGACCACATCGGTCACGGATTCGCCACCGTGACCACGGAACTGCGGGTCGGTCAGCCAGGCATATAGCTCATCCTGCGGCACCGACATCAGTTCGCCGCCGCGCCACGCGCCGGCATCCAGATCGCGCAGCCGGGCGTCCTCCTCGCCCGGAAGTCCCATCAGCGCAGCCGTTTCCACCGTCCGGCGTTCGGGTCCGGTGAGCACGCGCGCCGCGGTCAGGCGGCCACACGCCGCGATTGCTCGGCGACCGGCTTCGGTCAGCGATTCGTCTACTGGAAAACGTGCCTTTCGCATCGCCTCGGTCATGCCATGGCTGACCAGGTCGAGTCTGAGCACCTTTTGCACGGTTGGAAGCGTACGGCGCGACGCTGGCGGCCGTACTTCGATTGCCACCCCTTCGCTCGGGCCGCGAGCCATTTGCCGGACTCGAGGTATTCCGGCCGCCGCTGCTGGTTGTCGGTACCCGGGTGCACACTGATGCCATGGCCCAGTTCTCCACCGCGACCCAGGAGTGGTTCGACGGCGCATTTCCCGCGCCCACGGCCGCTCAGCTGGGCGCGTGGCAGGCCATTGCCGCAGGTGAGCACACCTTGGTCGTCGCGCCGACCGGTTCGGGTAAGACACTGTCGGCCTTTCTGTGGGCGATCGATCAACTCGCGACCCGGCCGAAGCCCGAGGGCAAGGTCGGCACCTCGGTGCTCTATGTGTCACCGCTCAAGGCATTGGCGGTGGACGTCGAGCGGAATCTGCGCGCGCCGCTGGTGGGGGTCACCCAGACCGCGAAGCGGCTCGGCCTGGACCCGCCGACGATCACCGTCGGCGTTCGGTCCGGCGATACCAGTCCGGCGGACCGGCGATCGATGCAGCGAACACCGCCCGACATTCTGATCACCACGCCCGAATCGCTGTTCCTGATGCTCACCTCCGCGGCCAGGGAGACGCTGAGCGATGTCGGCACGGTGATCGTGGACGAGGTGCACGCCATCGCGGGCGGTAAGCGCGGCGCGCATCTGGCGCTGTCGCTGGCCCGACTGGATCTGCTGACCGAGCGGCCCGCGCAGCGGATCGGGCTCTCGGCAACGGTGCGACCGCCCGAGGAGGTCGGGCGGTTCCTTGTTGGAAGTGCGCCGATCACGATCGTTTCGCCGCCCGCTCCCAAGACCTTCGATCTGTCCGTGCGGGTGCCGATCGCGGATATGACCGAACCGGGCGATTCCGATCAGCCCGGGTCGATCTGGCCGCATGTGGACGAGGCGATCGTGGATCTGGTGCTGGACCACCGGTCTTCGATCGTCTTCGCGAATTCGCGCAGGTTGGCCGAGCGGCTGACCGCGCGGCTCAATGAGGCCTACGCCGTGCGGCTGGACGAGGCCGTCGATACGGTGTCTGATACGCCACGCGCGGGGCCCTCCGTGGTTACGCAAGCTGTCTCCTCCGGGCCTGACGCGCGCGGCGGGCACAAGCCGCCCGCCCAACTCGGTGCGTCCACCGAAGTGATTCACGGCGCCGATACGCTGCTGGCCCGTGCGCACCACGGTTCGGTGAGCAAGGAGCAGCGGGCGCTGATCGAGGACGATCTCAAGAGCGGACGGCTGCGCTGCGTTGTCGCCACCAGCAGTCTCGAACTCGGAATCGATATGGGCGCGGTCGATTTGGTGGTGCAGGTGGAGGCGCCGCCGTCGGTGGCGAGTGGGCTGCAGCGGGTCGGTCGGGCCGGGCACCAGGTCGGTGAGATCTCGCGCGGGGTGCTGTTCCCGAAACATCGCACCGATGTCATCCACTGCGCGGTCGCCTCGCAGCGGATGACGGCGGGGCAGATCGAAGCGTTGCAAGTTCCCGCGCACCCCTTGGACATCCTGGCCCAGCAGACCGTCGCGGCCTGCGCGCTCGAACCCATCGATGTCGATGCCTGGTTCGAAATCGTGCGCGGCACCGGCAATTACGCCTCGCTGCCCAGGTCGGCGTATGAATCTGTGCTCGATCTGCTCGCCGGTCGCTATCCGTCGGACGAGTTCGCCGAATTGCGGCCCCGACTGGTCTGGGACCGCGACGCGGGCACGCTCACCGGTCGGCCAGGTGCGCAGCGACTGGCCGTGACCTCGGGTGGCGCGATCCCGGATCGTGGCCTTTTCGCGGTCTATATGGTCGGTGAAAAGGCCTCGCGGGTGGGCGAACTCGATGAGGAGATGGTGTACGAGTCGCGGGTCGGCGATGTTTTCGCGCTCGGTGCGACCAGCTGGCGCATCGAGGAGATCACCTTCGACCGGGTGCTGGTCACGCCCGCATTCGGGCAGCCGGGGCGATTGCCGTTCTGGCATGGTGACGGACTCGGTCGCCCCGCCGAACTCGGCGCGGCGCTCGGGGAATTCATTCGCAAGGCCGGTGCGCACACATCGAAGGGTGCGGACTCCAACACCGATGGAAAAAAGAGCTCCCCAACGGATCCGGCAGTCGACGCACTCCTACGTGGCGCGGGCCTCGACGACAATGCCACCACGAATCTGGTGACGCTGCTCGATGAACAACGCACTGCCACCGGACAATTGCCCACCGACAAGACCCTGATCGTCGAGCGCTTCCGCGACGAGCTCGGCGATTGGCGGCTGGTGCTGCATTCGCCGTACGGCCTGCCGGTGCATGCGCCGTGGGCGTTGGCGATCGGTGCGCGGCTGCGGGAGCGATTCGGCGTGGACGTCGCGCCGAATGCCTCCGATGACGGCATCGTCGTGCGACTGCCCGATACCACCGACGATCCGCCCGGTGCTGAGCTTTTCGTGTTCGAGCCCGATGAGATCGACGATATCGTCACCGAGCAGGTCGGCGGATCGGCGCTGTTCGCATCGCGATTCCGGGAGTGCGCGGCGCGGGCACTGCTGCTGCCCCGACGCGATCCGGGTAAGCGCGCGCCGCTATGGCAGCAGCGGCAGCGGTCGGCGCAATTGCTCGATGTGGCACGGAAGTTTCCGGACTTTCCGATCCTGTTGGAGACGGTGCGCGAATGTCTGCGTGACGTTTACGATCTGCCGTCGCTGCGGGATCTGCTCGGACGGGTGGCGCGCCGCCAGGTACGACTGGTCGAAGTCGAGACCGCGACGCCGTCACCGTTCGCCAACTCCCTGCTGTTCGATTACATCGGACAGTTCATGTACGACGGGGACAGTCCCCTGGCCGAACGTCGGGCCGCCGCACTGTCGCTGGATTCGAGTCTGCTCGCCGAACTGCTCGGGCGGGTGGAACTGCGGGAGCTGTTGGACGCCACCGTTATCGAGCAGACCGAGCGGGAATTGCAGCGGCTCACACCCGAACGGTTGGCGCGGGATGCGGAGGGGCTGGCCGATCTTTTGCGGTTACTCGGACCGCTTACTGCTGCGGAAGCCGCGCAGCGGTGCGTCGGCGTTCAACTCGACGATGCAGAGCCCACCGGTGATCCGGCGGAATGGTTCGCCGGCTTGGTGAAATCCAAGCGCGCACTCGAGGTCACGTTCGCTGGACGGACCTGGTGGGTCGCGGTGGAGGATGCCGCGCGCCTGCGCGACGCGCTCGGCGTACCGCTCCCGATCGGCACCCCCGCCGCATTCATCGAACCGGTCGCCGATCCGCTCGGAGACCTGGTCGGGCGCTATGCCCGCACGCACGGACCGTTCACCACCGAGGCCGTGGCCGCTCGTTTCGGACTCGGCACCGCGGTCGCGGCGACGGCACTGCATCGGCTGGTCGCGGAAAAGCGCGTGGTAGAGGGCGAATTCACACCTGCGGCCAGCGGCTCGGAGTGGTGCGACAGCCAGGTGCTGCGCCGATTGCGCCGCCGGTCGCTCGCGGCCGCCCGGCATGAGGTGGAGCCGGTCGCGACCGCTGCCTTCGGCCGGTTCCTGCCGTCCTGGCAGCACATCGGCACTGGTGAATTGCGCGGCGTAGACGGCGTCGCGGCGGTGGTGGAACAGCTTGCGGGAGTGCCGATTCCCGCATCCGCATGGGAGTCGCTGGTTTTGCCCGCGCGGGTGCGCGACTACTCACCCGCCATGTTGGACGAGTTGATGGCCACCGGTGAGGTCGTCTGGTCCGGGCACGGCGCAATCACCGCCAAGGACGGCTGGATCGCACTGCACCTGGCCGATCAAGCGCCGTTCACGCTGACGCCTGCCGACGAGATCGAACTGTCCGAGGTGCATCTGCGCCTGCTCAATGCGTTGGGTGCATCGATCGCCTCGTGGACGCCCATCGATGCCGATACGGAGCCCGGGGCGGGATCAGGCCAGGTCGTATCACTGGACGATGATGCAGCACAGGATGTTTCAGCGGTGCGGGGCAATTCAGCGACTCCAGGCACCTCGGTGACCACCAACGGCTCAGCGGGCCGGGACGGGTCGCCGCTGCGACTCCCCCCGGTCCTGCACGGCGGCGGCGCGTACTTCTTCCGGCAACTCTCCGACGCCACCGGACTCCTCGACGACACCCAAGTCGCGAATGCATTGTGGGAACTCGTCTGGGCAGGCGTGGTCTCAGGTGACACCTTCGCCCCCGTTCGCGCCCTGCTCTCGGGTACCGCACCGACCTCCACCGCCCATCGCACACCACGGCGCGCACCGCGCGGACGGGCCTACCTCCCACGACCGAATATGCCCACCAGATCCGGACCGCCCGCCGTCGCGGGCCGCTGGTCGCTGCTGCCGGAGCGAGTAGCGGACAACACCCTGCGCGCCCACGCGACGGCGGACACCTTGCTGGAGCGGTACGGTGTGCTGACCCGCGGCTCGGTGCAGAACGAGGGCGTGCCGGGCGGATTCGCGCTCATGTACCGCGTGCTCACCGAATTCGAGGATCGTGGCCGTTGCCGCCGTGGCTATTTCATCGATTCGCTGGGCGGCGCACAGTTCTCGACCACCGATGTGGTGGACCGACTGCGCTCCTTCGACACCGAGCGCACCCGCCCCGGTACCGGTGGACAACGCCGGAGCACCGCATTCGCCTTGGCGGCAAGCGATCCCGCAAATCCCTACGGCGCGGCACTGCCCTGGCCGAAGGGACCGTCCGAGGGCGCGGGCCACCGCCCCGGACGCAAGGCCGGCGCCATCATCGTGCTCGTCGACGGCGAACTCGCGCTGTATCTGGAGCGCGGCGGCAAAACGCTGCTCACCTTCACCGAGGACCCGAACGTCCGGCAGGCCGCAGCCACCGCCCTGGCCGATCTGGTGCGCGACCGCCACGTCGACTCACTGGTGATCGACCGGGTCGACGGAGAAACCGTGCACGGCAATACCTTCGCCGGTTTCCTCACCGAGGCCGGATTCTCCGCGACCCCACGCGGCCTGCGCCTCCGGAGCAAGCCGTGACCCGAGCCGCGCACCGCGACATCACCCCGGCAGCCGCGGCAACGGCCACTCGCACGCCGCAAAGCGAGGCCGGGTGGTACACGACCCGACGCGGCCTGCGCCTCCGGAGCAAGCCGTGACCCGAACCGCGCACCGCGACATCACCCCGGCAGCCGCGGCAACGGCCACTCGCACGCCGCAAAGCGAGGCCGGATGCTCCACGACCCCACGCGGCCTGCGATTGCGGAGCAAGCCGCGCCCTGACGACGAGCCCGCGCACGGCGACACCACTCCGGCAGTCGCCGCGGCGACCACTCGCACCCTGCAAGACAAGAACCGCGCAGCGACAACCACTCGCACCCTGCGAAACGAGAACCGCGCAGCAACAGCCACTCGCACCCGGCAAGGCAGGGAATTGCGCGGGGAAGAGCGGGCTCACACTGCGGAGCCGACGGTGACCCCGCCCCGATTCAACCTATGGTCGAGCCATGCCTGAAGGCGACACCGTATTCCTGACGGCGGCCAGACTGCGGCTCGCACTGGAGGGAAAAACGCTGATCCGCAGCGATTTCCGGGTGCCGCGCTATGCGACGGTCGATCTGGTGGGGCAGCAGGTCGAGGGGGTCGCGAGCTATGGCAAGCATCTGTTCGTGCGGACCAACGAGGTCAGCGTCCACACGCATTTGAAGATGGAGGGCGAATGGCGGACCTACTGCGCCGGTGAACGGTGGACGCGACCGCCGGTGACCGCACGGCTGGTGCTCGGCACCGATGACACCGAGGCGGTGGGCTTTTCGCTCGGCACCGTCGAGGTGCTGCGGCGCGCGGACGAGCACACCGCCACCGACCATCTCGGACCGGACCTGCTCGGCGCGAACTGGGATGTGACCGAGGCGGTGCGACGGCTGGCACGGCATCCGGCCCAGCCGATCGGCCTCGCCCTACTCGACCAGCGCAACCTGGCCGGTATCGGCAATATCTTCCGCAGCGAAATCTGCTTCCTGCGCCGCGTCCACCCGGCCACACCGGTCGGCGACGTCCCCGACCTGCTCGCCCTCGTGCACGAGGCGCATCGCGTACTCACCAAGGCCGCCACCGAACCACCGTGGCGGCCACTTGCCTACGGCCGCGCCCGACGCCCGTGCCAGCGCTGCGGCACCCGCATGGTCGTCCATCTACTCGGCGAGACCGAACCCCAACCCGGCCGCACGGCCCGAAACCCCCAGTCCGACCGCATCACCCAGCGTGAACGCGGCATCTACTTCTGCCCACGCTGCCAGCCAGAACCCGCCTGATAACACACTGATTGCCATTCAGTTGCTAACACTCGTCCACTTTTGCACGACTAGCTTCCGTGGGCATGGATAAGCAGGTAGGAGCTGGCAAGAGTGATGGCACTGGACACAGCAACGCGACGTCTGATCGGGATAGCCAGCCGACTACTCGCCGCCCTCCTCACCCTCACCGCCACGGCGGTCTTCAGTTATCTACTACTGCAAGCTCTTTCCACCACCGACGACCCAAGCGCCCCGAATCCACCACCATCCACCTCGAATATTCGCCAGTTTCCCGAACTAACTAGACCGGTCGTCATAGTTCACGTACCGTGAGGGCGTGGCACCTCGCACCGACTCCCGCCAACGCTTCATCGACGCCGCGGCCGACCTCTTCCACACCCAGGGCTATCACGCCACCGGCCTGAATCAACTCGTCAGCGCGGGCGGCGCACCCAAGGGCTCGCTCTACTTCCACTTCCCCGGCGGCAAGGAACAACTCGCCGCCGAGGCCCTCACCCAATCGAGCAGGCAACTGCGCGACCAGCTGGACGCCATCCTCGCCGACGGTGGCGATATCGCCACCGTCTTCGACGTCCTCACCGCACTGCTCGTCGATTCCGATTTCGAGCGCGGCTGCCCCATCGCGACCATCGCACTCGACGCGGGGCGCGAGAGCGAAACGATCAGGCAGGCCTGCGTCACCGGTTTCGAATCCTGGCGGGAGTCGATCGAAAAGTACCTGCGGGACAAGGGAATCGATCAGGAGCGCGCCACCGAACTTTCGACTGTCGCCCTCGCCACGATCGAGGGTGCCCTGATGCTTGCCAAGACCAAACGCGATGTCGCGCCGCTGCGCGCGGTCGCCGCCCACCTGCGTACCACCTTCGAACGGGAGCTCTCCTGATGCGCGTGCACCACCTCGATTGCGGCACCATGCGCCCACTCGGCGGCCGACTCCTCGACGGCGCCGGCAGCATCTTCCGCCGCGCCGAAATGGTCTGCCACTGTCTGCTCCTCGAACTCGACTCCGGACTCGTCCTGGTGGAGACCGGCGTCGGCGAGCAGGCGGTGCACCGACCCGAGGAATGGCTTGGCCGCCGCTTCCTCCGGCTCACCAATCCGGTCCTCGATCTCGCACAGACCGCGGTGCGCCAGATCGAGGCGCTGGGTTACCGACGCGAGGACGTCCGCGACATCGTCCTCACCCATCTCGATCTCGACCATGCGGGCGGCCTCGCCGACTTCCCACACGCGCGGGTGCACGTATACGCCGAGGAACTGCGTGCCCTACAGGGCGGGCATACACGCGAAGAACGCTTGCGCTACAAGGAACCTCAGTTCCGGCACGGTCCGCGCTGGGAATCGTACGCGGATACCGGTGACAGCTGGTTCGGCTTCGACGCGGTGCGTGAATTGACCGGTCTGCCACCGGAAATCCTGATCATCCCGCTCTCCGGACATACCCGTGGCCACGCGGGCGTCGCCGTCGACACCGGGAACGGCTGGCTGCTGTCCGCAGGCGACTCCTACTTCCATCCCGGTGTCCTCGACCCGGTTCGTCCGCGACAACCGCTCGGAACAGCCATGTTCGAGAAGAATGTGCAGACACTTCCCGCCGCCCGCATCGAGAATCAGCGGCGGCTGCGCGAACTGGTGCGCGACCACGGCGACGAGGTCACGGTGTTCTCCGCGCACAGTTCGATCGAATTCCATGCCATGGAGCAGATCGGCGTTTGACCAAACCCTTGACGGCCCAAGCACTCCCGATTAACTTGCAGAACGTAAGTTAATATAGGGAGTGCAACACGAACGATCCGCGGCGGTACGTGGTCATCGGGGGCGGACTGGCCGGGCTCGCGTCCGCGGTCTGGTTGGCCGAGGCGGGTAAGCAGGTCACCCTGCTGGAACGCCGCGGCCGACTCGGCGGCCGGACGCATGCGATGAAAGTCGAAGCGGCCGATGACCTTCCCGATAACGGCCAGCATGTGATCGCCAGCGGTTACGACCACCTATTCCGCTACCTGACCAGTGTCGGCACCCGGCGATACGTCGCTTTCCCGCATCGCGCGACGCTGCGCTGGCCGGACGGGCGCAGCGCGTCCATGTCGACCAAGGGCTTCGGCGCTTGGCGCACCTTGTTCGGCGCACATCCCGACGCGAGCCTGCTCGATCGGCTGCGCGCTGCCCGTGCCACGGTGCGATTGGGCTGGCAGTGTCTGCACCAACCCGCCGATCTCGCAGATCTCACCACCGAACAGTGGTTCAATCGAGTCGGTATGCCCGCTCCGGCGCGAGAAGCGTTGTGGGACTGGCTCGCTCTCGGTCTCGCGGCCGAACCGGTGCAGCAGGAATCGGCCAAGATCCTCGCCGATTTGATGGCCACCGGCATCCGGCTCGGGATCAAACACCGCAAACCGGTCACCATCGGCTATCCGACCACCGACCTCGATACGCTCTACATCACCGGGGCCCAAAAGGTTTTCGAGAAATACGGTGTCGAGGTCCGGCACCGCGCGGTGGCTCGCCGGATCAATATCGACAACGGCGCGGTGACCGGGGTGGTGCTCGCCGACGGTTCGGTCGTCCCGGCCGATGCCGTTGTCTGCGCGGTACCGAATTCGAACATCGGCGGACTGCTCGACGACCTGCCCGAACATTCCGAAATCTATGCCGCCGCAGATAAATTGGGTGTTACACCGATCGTCAGCACCAACCTGTACCTGGACCGCCCGCTCGGCACCAAGGCCGAGTTCGAGGCGCTGATCGGCGGCACCGGTGTCATCGACGAGGTCTTCGACCGGCAGCGGATGACCGGGCGGAGCACCGACCAGGCCTGGCTGTACTGCCTGACCACCAGCGGCGCGTACGAGCAGATCCACAAGACCAACGAGCAGATAATCGACGAACAGATGCGCCTGCTGCGCCGCTACTACCCGGCCGCTGAAAACGCGAAAGTCGTTCAGGGACACGTGGTTCGGATGCCGAAGGCGACCTTCTCCCAAGTGCTCGGCACGCACGGCCTGCGCCCGGATCAGCGCACCTCGGTGCCGACGCTTGTGCTAGCGGGCGATTGGACCGCGACCGACTGGTCGGCCACCATGGAGAGTGCGGTGCAGAGCGCTGCCAAGGCGGTGGAGCTACTGCTTGCGCTACCGTCGTTGCCGTGACCACGGAGCGCTCGACGTCCGAGCAGCCCACCGCGAAGCCCTGTCCCACGCCCAAGCGCCGCATGTCCGCGGCCGACCGGCGCGCACAGCTACTCGATGTGGCGCGCGATATCGTCGCCGCCGACGGCTTCGGCGCGGTGAGCATCGATCGGGTCGCACGCGAGGGCGAGGTCGCACGGGCACTGGTGTATCAGCAGTTCACCGATCTGTCCGGGCTGATGACCGCGCTGGTGGATCGCGAATCCGCCATCGCACTGGCCGGTATCGGCACTCTCGACTGGTCGGACACCGATGACGATGCGGATCGGATCGGCCGCGGCATTCTCGCCTATCTGCATGCCGCGCCGACCAGTTGGCGGATCATCCTCAGCCCACCCGACGGCGGACCGCCGGATCTGCGCGACCGGCTCGAACTCGGCCGGGCCTACGCGCGGGCGATCGGCGCGCGGCATCTGTCGCGCCATGCCGGCGTCACCGTCGATCCGGATGGCGCGACCGAGCGAATCATGCTCGCGGCATTGGAGGAACTGGCCCGGCTGCATCTGGCCGACCCACAGCGGTACCCGGATGAGCTGGTACTGCGCTATATCCGGTCGATCTTGGCCTGGGCCACCCATGTCGAAACCCCGAAAAAGGAGCACTGAACAGCGGTTTCAGCGTCATCACGAAATTCTCACGGACGCATTGGTTTTCTTGTCCCGACGCGGGAACAACCCGCGCGAAAGAGAGGAAAACCATGAAGATCCGCTCCGCGATTGCCGCCGGAATATTCACCCTCGGTGCCGTCGCCGCAGCCGGTGCCGCGTCGGCCGCGCCCACCCCGATGCACACCCCTTTCATCGGCAACTACGCGACCTACGACGCCTGCGCCGCCGACGGCAACTCCCCGAAGACCGGTGGCACGCAGTGGGAGTGCCGCGAGGTCGCCGACGGCTGGGATCTGTACACCTACTGAGCACTCGGACACCAGTATGCGCACCGGGTGTGAAATACCTTATTCTCTGACCTCGTGCGAGTGCTGGTGATCGAGGACGACGAAGGTCTCGGCATGGAAGTCGCCGCGGGACTGCGCTCGGCCGGTTTCGCGGTTGACCTTGCCCCCAACCTCGCGGATGCCGATTTCAAGATCTCCGTCAACGGCTACGACGTGCTCGTCGTGGATCGCGGCCTGCCCGATGGCGACGGCCTGCAGTTGGTCGCGGCGCACCGCGCGCGGGGTCAGCGGGTGCCGGTCCTGATGCTCACCGCCCGCGACGCATTGGCCGATCGCATAGCCGGATTCGAGCACGGCGCCGATGACTACCTGGTCAAACCGTTCGCACTGCCGGAACTCGCCGCACGGGTGCGTGCGCTGTCGCGGCGGCGCGAACATCCGGCGCCGGCCCGGATCGTGCTCGGCGATATCGATATCGACCTACCGCGCCGCCGGGTGCAACGCGCGGGCATTCTGCGCTCGCTGACTCCGAAGGAATTCGCTGTACTCGAACTGCTCGCGACCCGCGCGGGCAGCGTCGTATCGCGTTCGGAACTCATCGAATGCTGCTGGGACGAAATGGCCGAACCCGCATCGAATGTCGTCGACGCCGTCATAGCGCAGCTGCGGCGCAAACTCGGCGCACCGCCGGTGATCGAGACCGTGCGCGGCACCGGTTTCATGATCGGAAGTGACTCATTCGCACCTTGATTTCCACGGCGGATGCCCGCCCCGCCGTGGCCCGCCTGCGCCGCACCCGCTGGCTGCTCACCGCACTGATCACCGCCATCACCGCGACCTGTCTGATAATTCTCGGCATCGTCGCGGCGACCATCGATACCCGCTCGCGCGAGGCCGCGGTCGACGATTCCCTCGATCGGGTGGTGAGCGGGCTGTTCCGCGCCGTCAACCTGCCCGAGGGCGAGGAAACCATCGACGTGAGCCAGCTCGAGAACGACGCCCTGGCCAACGGCGAAGTCGCAGTGGTGGTGCTCAGCGCGCCTGGGAATGGCAGGTGGCAGGAGAATTTCGCGCATCTGCGCTCCTGGCTGCCCAAGGACGACGGCATCGCGGGACTCGCCGATGACGCCGATCTGGCCGGGGAGACCGTCTTCCGCGACGGATACGACGGTGCGGGCCGCTTGGTCCGTATCGCGGCGACACCCATCACCTGGGAGGAGTCCGAGACCAAGGCCGTGGTCATCGCGGGCACGAATCCCGGTGCGTTCGACCGTGATCGGGCGCTGCTGATCTGGGGGCTCGTCGTCGGCGGGCTCACGCTGGTCGTGCTGTCCGCGGTGGCCGGACATCTGCTCTCGGGCCGGAGCATGCGGCAGGCCATTGTGCTGCTCGAAGAGCAGGAGCGGTTTCTCGGGGATGCCGCACACGAATTGCGCACGCCGCTAACGACTCTCGGTTTGGTCACCGCGCCACGCCGCCGCAATCCGCACGAGGTCGAGCGGGCGTTGGTCGATGCCAGAGCATTGGGCAGTCGGATGGAGCGGATCGTCTCGGGATTGCTGGCGCGTGCGCGAATGCAGGCGGGCGTCACCACCATGGAAAAAGTGCAGCTGCTGCTCGATCAGCTCACCGAATCGGTGGTCGAGGAATTTCCGCAGGAAAATATTGTGCTGCAGGCGAATCCCAGTGTGGTGGTCGGTGATCCGAATCTGCTGAGCCTTGCGGTGCGCAATCTCATCGAGAATGCCATCACGCACGGGGCGGTCAATCGCGGTGCGCCCGTGGAGGTGCATGTGGCCGATGGCCGGATCAGCGTGCGTGACCATGGGGCGGGTTTGACTCCGCAGTTGTCGAGCAGTCCGTTCGCGCGCGGGGTGAGCGGTGGGCGCGGCAGCGGGATCGGGCTGGCGCTGGTGGCATGGATCGCCGAATTGCACGGTGGCACAGCGACAATGGAACCGGCCGCCGGTGGCGGCACGATCACCTCGATTATGCTGCCGCCGCCGGCTGTCTAGCTCTCAGCTGTCCAACGGGACCGGTTCCAGGATCTCCGCGCGCGGTTCGGGGGCCGCGATGCGCAGGGCATCGGCGGATGGGTCGTCCGGCTGGGTCTGGGAGCGGATCTCCGCCTCGACGCGTGCTTGGTAAGTGCTTACCTCCCAGTCGATTTCGTCGTCGTCCCAACCGAGTATCGGCGCGACCAGATTGGCCACCTGTTCGGCGCAGTTCGCGCCGCGGTGCGAGTATTCGATGGAGATCCTGGTCCGGCGGGCCAGAATATCGTCCAGATGCAGCGCGCCTTCCGCGGCGGCCGCGTAGACGGCTTCCACCTGCAGATACGACGGTGCGTCCATAATTGGTTGCAGCAGTTCGGGTTTGCCGTCGGCCATGCCCATGACCTCGTCGATGAGCGAACCGTAGCGATCGAGCAGGTGCTTGATCCGGTACGGATGCACGCCATAGACCTCGGCGAGTTGCACCGTCTGATTGATCAGCGCGAAGTAGCCGTCGGCGCCGAGCAGCGGAACCTTATCGGTGATGGACGGTGAGACACGCGCCGGAATATCCTGTGCCGCTTCGTCGACCGCATCATAGGCCATCACCCGGTAGGTGGTGTATTTGCCACCCGCGATGCCGACCAACCCCGGCGCGACCCGGGCGACCGCATGCTCGCGCGACAGTTTGGAAGTCGAATCACTTTCTCCCGCAAGCAAAGGCCGCAGACCCGCGTAGACACCGTCGATATCGGCGGGCGTGAGCGGGGTGACCAGCACCTGGTTGACCCGATCCAACAGATAATCGATATCGGCCTTGGTCGCCGCCGGATGGGCGAGATCCAGCTTCCAATCGGTATCGGTGGTGCCGATGATCCAGTGCGCGCCCCACGGGATGACGAACAGCACCGAGGTCGCGGTGCGCAGGATGATCGCGGCATCGCTGACTATGCGGTCGCGCGGCACCACAATGTGCACTCCCTTGGACGCACGCACGTGGAAGCGGCCGCGATTGTGCGAAAGGGCCTGGACCTCATCGGTCCACACACCGGTCGCATTGATCACCACGTGGGCACGGATTTCGCCGGTGCGGCCGTCCTCGCTGTCGCGCACCTTCACCCCGACGACCCGGTCCGCCTCGCGCAGAAAGCCGACCACCTGGGTGGAGGTGCGGATCACCGCGCCGTAGTGCGCGGCGGTGCGGGCGACGGTCATGGTGTGGCGTGCATCGTCGACGACCGTGTCGTAGTAGCTGACGCCGCCGATCAGCGAGTCGGGGCGCAAACCCGGCGCCAGCCGCAGTGCGCCGTGCCGGGATAGATGATGTTGGCCGGGAACGGATTTCGCGCCGCCCATGGTGTCATAGAGCACCAGTCCGGCGGCCACATACGGGCGTTCCCAGCCGCGGCGGGTCAGCGGGTAGAGGAAGCGCAGCGGCTTCACCAGATGCGGCGAGAGCCTGGCGAGTGCGAGTTCACGTTCCCGCAGCGCCTCGCGCACCAGCCCGAGTTCCAGTTGCTCCAGGTAGCGCAGTCCGCCGTGGAACATCTTCGAGGACCGGCTGGAGGTGCCGGAAGCGAGATCGCGCGCCTCGACCAGTGCGACTTTCAGACCGCGCGTGGCCGCGTCGAGCGCGATACCCGAGCCGACCACACCGCCCCCGACGACGACCACGTCGAAGTGGTCCTTGCCGAAGCGCTCCCATGCCGTCGCGCGTTGCTCGGGTCCGAGGAACTGCGATTCCGGTTGCTTGGTCATGCTCGATACCTCCAGCCGACCCCGGCGCCGGGGTTCAGACGACGTTTGTGGTCTTTCGGGCACACGATCGAGCTGCTCAGTCGGGGGGCGGTCTTCTGTTGTACAGGCTAAGGGAATCGGCGACGATCCCGTGTCGGGGCCGAAGCCGTGTCGCCCGCAGCCGATAATCAGCGCTACTCGCCGGTAACCGACCTCAACACTAGTCCGAGAACCTGCTGGTCGCGATGTGATGCGCGGCGCGCTCCGTCGTTTTCCCCGCCGGCCACGTCGGTTTTAGTAGCCTGCACGAATGCGTCGCTATGTGGCCGCCATTGATCAGGGCACGACCTCGAGTCGGTGCATTATCTTCGACCGACAGGGCCGTGTCGTCGGCATCGCGCAGCGCGAGCACGAACAGATCTTTCCGCGGCCGGGCTGGGTCGAGCACGATCCGGAAATCATTTGGCGCAATACCGAATTCGTCCTCGGCGAGGTGCTGCGGAGCACCGGTATCGCCGCCGATGAGATCAATGCGGTCGGCGTCACCAATCAGCGCGAGACGACGGTGGTGTGGGATCGGGCCAGCGGCAAGCCGATTCATCACGCGATCGTCTGGCAGGACACCCGCACCGACCGTCTGGTCACCGAACTGGGCGGCGAATTCGGCGCGACGCGCTACCAGGACCGCACCGGTCTGCCGCTGTCCACCTACTTCGCCGGTCCGAAACTGCGCTGGATTCTGGACAATGTCGAGGGCGCACGAGCCAGGGCCGAAGCAGGTGAGCTGTGTTTCGGCACCATCGACAGCTGGGTGCTGTGGCAGCTCACCGGTCGGCACATCACCGATGTGACCAACGCGTCGCGCACCATGCTGATGGATCTGCGTACGCTGCAATGGGATTCGCGGATCTGCGCGGAATTCGGGGTACCGCGGTCGATGCTGCCCGAGATCCGCAGCTCGTCGGAGATCTACGCGGAGATCGGCTCCGGTCCATTGGCGGGCATACCCGTCGCGGGCATTCTCGGCGACCAGCAGGCGGCGACCTTCGGCCAGGCCTGCCTGTCCCCCGGCGAAGCCAAGAACACCTACGGCACCGGCAATTTCATGCTGCTCAATACCGGAACGACGCCGGTATTCAGCAAACACGGCCTGCTCACCACGGTCTGTTACCAGCTCGGCGGCGAGGCGCCGATCTACGCATTGGAGGGATCCATTGCGGTGACCGGCTCACTGGTGCAATGGTTCCGGGACAATCTCGGCATCATTTCCGCAGCCGACGAGATCGAACCGCTGGCGCGCAGCGTCGAGGACAATGGCGGCGCTTACATCGTCCCCGCGTTCTCCGGCCTCTTCGCGCCGCGCTGGCGCCCGGATGCCCGCGGCGTGATCGCGGGCCTGACCCGCTTCGTCAACAAAGCGCATCTGGCGCGAGCGGTGTTGGAGTCCACCGCATTTCAGACGCGCGAGGTCATGGACGCGATGCGCGCCGATGCCGAATCCCAGCAGCTGCGGCTGGAACTGACCACCCTCAAGGTCGACGGCGGCATGGTTGGCAACGATCTGCTCATGCAGTTCCAGTCCGACATCCTCGATGTGCCGGTGGTCCGCCCGGTCGTCAATGAAACCACCGCGCTGGGTGCGGCTTATGCCGCCGGGCTCGCCGTCGGGCTGTGGAAGAGCACCGATGACATCCGCGCCAACTGGGCCGCGGATAAGACCTGGCAGCCGGCGATGTCGGCGACGGATCGCGAAACTCACCTTGCTGCCTGGAACAAGGCCGTGGAGCGCACCTACAACTGGGTGGATTGACGACTATTCGGCCGCGCGAGCCAGCCGGTCGATCGCCTCCGCCAATGTCGCCGCGTCCGAAGTGGTGAAGCACATGCGCATGGAGTGGCTGTAGTCGGTGTCGACGGCAAACGCCGAACCGGGCACGAAGGCGACCCCGTGCTCCAGGGCTCGCGGCAGCAGCCGATCGGTGTCCGTGCCGTCGGTGAAATCGGCCCACACGAACATGCCACCGGCGGCGTCGGTGCAGGTGACGCGGTCGCCGAAGCGGGTGCGCACGGCGTGCACGAGCGCCTTGGCGCGGTCGCCGTATGCGCTGCGGACAGCCTCGACGTGGCCGGTCAGCCAGGTTTCGTCGGTGAGCAGGTCGGCGGCGATCTGGTGGGTCAGCGCCGAACCGCACAGGTCCGCACCCTGTTTCAGCAATTCGACCGCGCGACAGATTCGCTCCTGCGCCACCATCCAGCCGACCCGCAGCGCGGGCGCGAGGATCTTCGAGGCACTGGACAGCCGAATCACGTTGCGGGAGTAGGTTGCCACGGGATCGGGAGAGGGCCGGTCGAACCAGAGCTCACCGTACGGATCGTCCTCGATCACCCAGAACCCGTAGGTATCGGCGAGTTCGGCCAATTCACGACGACGCGGCGGACTCATCGTGACGCCACCCGGATTGTGGAAATTGCTCACCGTGTGCACGACCGTGGGACGCTCTCCACGCACCAGCAGTTCCTTCAGCACATCCAGCCGCATTCCCTCGGAATCCAGGGGTACCGCCACAATCCGCGCACCGGCCGCCCGGAACACTTGCAGCGCACCGACATACGCCGGATCCTCGACGACCACCAGCGCGCCCGGATCCAGCAGCACCTCGGCGAGCAGCGAAAGCGCCTGCTGCGAACCATGAGTCACGAAAACCTCTTCGAGCCCGACCGCGCGACCGAGCTTCACCGACTCCCGCCGGCGCAGCACATCGCGCAGCGGAGGCCACCCGCGCGACCCGGTGTACTGCAACACCGCGGAACCACTCAGCGCCGCATCGGCCGCTGCGACGAGCCGCTCCCGGGGCATCAACTCCGCATCCGGCAAACCGCCCGCGAGGCTGATCACCTCTTCGCGCGTGGTCAGCTCGAGCAGGTCACGAATCGCCGAACTCTTCAGTCCGCCCAGTTTGGTTGCGAGCGGTGGATTGATCGGCGACATGGAAACCTCCGAGGGGACGCGAAACCCCACTGTCGCACACCGCTACCAAATTGTGAAATATTCATCCCATGATCTGAGAGCTCAGGCGCGCTCCCGGATGGCGAAGATCACGGTCTTGCCATCCCGGACCACCGTGATGATGGTCTGCCGGTAGACATTGGTCGTGCCGTCGGGGCGATGTTCGGTCAGGTCCACCTCGAACGTGTCGGCCGCCGACTCGGCAATCCGCAGGCAATGCGTGGTGCCGACCGGAATCTGTTCATTGATGGCCTGCTGGATGACCTCGGCCGTCGACACATTCTCGGCATCCGGCGCGACGAATCTGCGCGCGCGCTCACCATTGCGGTCGACGTAGAACTCGTACTGGAAGCCGAGGATCGCACCGGGGCCGGACGAGGTGTCGCCCTGCCCGTTGCCGCGAGTCACCTTGCCGTCTTTACTCGCGGGGCAGCTCAGCGCGGCGGAGGTGCTCGGCGGGGCGGGCGGCGCCGCCTTCGGACTGCCGTTGTCGTCGCGGCTGACCGCGACGAAGGTCACCACCAGCGCCAAGACCACCACGATCGCGGCGAGCACACCGAGCGCGATCCACCGGCCGCGCGAACTGTGCCGGTTCGGGGTCGCGGTGATCGTGTCGGAGATCAGCTTCGGCGCAAGGCGTTTGGCGATCGGATCGTCGGCCCAGGACAGGCCCGACGGCTCGGACGGCGGCTTCGGTACCCCGCCGGATTCGGTGGGGCTGTTCCACCAGGTGTCACGCTGGCCGGCGGCGGGGGTCGCGTGCCGGACGGTGGCCTCGCTGGGATCCGGTTCGACCGGAGGCTCGGGTCGGCGCGTCGGCGGCTCCGGTTGGCGGGGCGGCGGTGGCGGCGCATCGCCGAACACGGTCGTATCCGGCGCGCGGTACTGCGGGGGTGGCGGCGGCACCGTCGGCGGTTCGTCGGCGGGACGCCAGATCAGCTCGGGATGATCGGTGCCGGGCTCGGGCACCGACCACTGCGGTCGAGCCTGCTCACCCGTCGGCGGCCCGAATTCGCCGACCGGCGGCCCGAATTCGGAGACCGGCGGGCCGAAATCGTCCAACGGGGGTCCGAATTCCGACCCGGTCCGGTCGGATTCGTTGTCCCTGCCATCACCCTCGGAGCCCACACCAAATCCTTTCCCCAGGACACACGTGTGGGGCGGTCGAGAACGACCGCCCCACCCGTCGAATCAGCTCGTGTCAGTACTGGAGTGACCCACCCCACTGGGTGGTGACCCCGGCAACGTTGACCGTCTGCGGAGCCAGTTCGCCTGGCGGCACCGGAAGTTTAACTTGCGCGGCGGCCTCGAGGGCAGCCACGCCGCCCGGCTGTTCCCGAATCCAGTGCTCGACAGCGGCCTTGGCCATGTTGGCCTGGGTGGTGTCGAGGACGACCTCGGTCTTGTTGTCGGCCAGACCCTCACCACCGGTGTAGGAGGTGACCTTGACGGTGTTGGCGCCGATGTATTCGACCGACACACCGGCCTCGCCCTGACCGGTCGGGGTGCGGTACCCGATGGTGCCGACGTAGCCCGCGGCATTGTTGAAGTGGTGGGTGTTGGCCACGTAGCCGGGCGCCAGCGAGCCACCGTCGATATTGGCGCCGATCTCCTGGTGCGGCCCGTCCATCTCGACCACCGGCGCGGCCGGCGCCTGCTGGAAGCGCGGAGCCTCCCAGCGCGGCTGCTGCACCAGCGTGTCGGTCTCCGGCTGCTGCGGAGTCCGGGCGTTCGGACCGCTCGGGGTGTTCGCACCCGGCGCGGTGGTGCCGGGCTGCGCGGGCTTCGGAGCCTCCGCACCGGGAGCCGTCTCCGGCACCACGGCGGGGATCGCGGGGCCGGTCTGTCCCGGAACCGGCAGCGGCGCGACGCGCGGGGTGGTGACACCCGGCTGGGTCGGCGTCGACAGCTTCGGATCCCTGGGCTGATTCGGCATGACCTGGTTCGGATCCGGCGTGGTGACACCCGGCTGGCTCGGCGTCGGCGACGGCTTGGTGTCCGGCTTACCCGGCTCCGGCTTGGTGGTCTCCGGCTGGCCCTGATCCGCCGGCGCGGTGCTGCCCGGATCGGCAGGCGCGGGCGCCGGGGGGGTCGGTGTACTCGGCTGATCCGGAACTGCCCCCGCCGGCGCCGCGAAGAGCGTGGCCACGGCCGCCGCAGTGGCCAGCGGCAACGATGTGCTCGCCATCGCTCGCTGCGTCCGACTCGGCTTACGATGTTTCACTTTTCGCAATCCCTTCCCGGGTGCGACCGACTCGGTCACACACAGTTTTCCCTGGTGAGACGCTTGGCCCCTGAGACAGGAGCGGCGAACGACCATGCGGCCGTTCGCCGTTCCCGCTGGAAAGGATCGATCCCCCCACACAGAACCCTCGCGATCGCCCGCCGATCGCATCTCTGCGGGAAGTGAACCACATGCGCGCCGGACTGGCAACGCGGTGAAAGTCCAGACAAGACAGCAAGACTCGGGGCACTCGAGATCGACCGCATAATCCGGCCACAACGGAGCGAGTCTTACGAGCGACGTTCGCGGCCCGTCTCGCGTCCGAGTCGTCGAAGCGCATGCGCCGTAGGCGCGAGTCTCGACGGCTCGGACGCGAGACAGAAGGGGCCGCGAACACGCAGCGCCGAAGGCGCTGCAAATCAAACCACCGCCTGTTAATCGAGGTCGTCGTGACGCATCAGCAGCCGGGCCGCCTCGGTCACCGAGCCGGTGAGCGACGGGTACACCGAGAAGGTCTGGGCGAGATCGTTGACGGTCAGATTGTTCTGGACCGCGAGCGCGATCGGCAGGATGAGCTCCGAGGCGATCGGAGCGACGACCACACCGCCGATGACCACACCGGTCGCGGGCCGACAGAAGATCTTGACGAAACCCCTGCGCAGACCCGACATCTTGGCGCGCGGGTTGGTATTCAGCGGCAGCATGACCGTGCGCGCGGGCACCTCGCCGTTATCGATGGCGGTCTGGCTCACGCCGACGGTCGCGATCTCCGGACGGGTGAAAATGGCCGAGGCGACCGTCTTCAGCCGGATCGGGCTGACGCCCTCGCCCAGCGCGTGGTACATCGCAATGCGGCCCTGCATGGCGGCCACCGAGGCCAGCGGCAGCAGACCGGTGCAGTCGCCCGCCGCGTAGATACCGGGTGCCGAGGTGCGCGACACCCGGTCCACCCGCAGGTAACCACCGCGGTCGAGTTCGATGCCGACCCGCTCCAGGCCGAGGTCGTCGGTATTAGGTATCGAACCGACGGTCATCAGCGCATGCGTACCCGTGACGGTGCGACCGTCCGAGAGCTTGACCACGATCCCCTGGGCAGTGCGCTCCACCGCATCGGCGCGGGCGTGCTTGACCAATTCGACGCCGCGTTCGGCGAGTGCGTCCTCGAGTACGAGCGCGGCATCCGCATCCTCACCGGGCAGCACCCGGTCGCGGCTCGAGACCAACTTCACCCGCACACCCATTTCGGTATACGCGGAGACGAATTCGGCGCCGGTCACACCGGAACCGACCACCACCAGGGTCTCCGGGAGTTCCTCCAGGTCGTACAGCTGACGCCAGTTCAGGATGCGCTCGCCGTCGGGCTCGGCGCCGGGCAACACGCGCGGGCTCGCACCAGTGGCGATCAACACCACTTCGGCCTCGACGGACTCCTCGGTGCCATCGCCCAGTAGCGCGCGCACCCGGTGCGCGGCCATGCCGGCGGCCGGATCACTGAGCTGTCCGCGTCCGGCCAGCACCGTCACGCCCGCGGCCTGCACCTTGGATCGGATATCGGAGGACTGGGCCAGCGCCAGCGCCTTGACACGGGCGTTCACTTCGCCCAATTCGATCTGGGCCTGGCTCGGATCGAGGGTAATGCCCAGGTCACGGGCGCGACGCAGATCGGTGCGCACGCCCGTCGAGGCAATAAAAGTCTTCGACGGCACGCAGTCCCACAGGACGCACGCCCCGCCGATGCCGTCGCTATCGATCAGGGTGACCGTGGCCCCGTGTTGGGCCGCCACCAATGCCGCTTCATAACCGGCCGGTCCGCCACCGATGATCGCTATGCGGGTCATGGATACCTCCGCTGGAGCTGTTCGACCGGGATCTCCGGTGCCGGTAAACAACGTTAGCTGGCGAACACACGGTCATCTCGCCGGGATAGAGACGATGCGCGCAGGTTATTGGATACCCTTGCGTCGTGCCGATCTACGCCGCCTACGGGTCCAACATGGATTCGTCCCAGATGCTCGAGCGCTGTCCGCACTCCCCCATGTACGGGACGGGCTGGTTGGAAGACTGGCGCCTCACCTTCAGCGGTGACGACATCGGCTGGGAAGGCCCACTGGCCACCCTCGCCGAGGAGCCTGGCTCGCGGGTATTCGTGGTGCTCTACGACGTATCCCCCGAAGACGAGGAGCGCCTCGACCGCTGGGAGGGTTCCGACTTCGGCATCCACCGCAAGATCCGGCTGCGCGTGACGCCGAGTGCGGGCAGCGGTTCCGAACCCATCCTGGCCTGGCTGTACGTACTCGATGCGTACGAGGGCGGGCTACCGTCGGCGCGCTATATCGGCGTGATGGCCGACGCGGCCGAAAAGGCCGGCGCGCCAGCGGAATACGTGCACGCGCTGCGCACTCGCAACAGCAAGAACGTCGGTCCCGGATTCTTCGGTAGCTGAACAGACGGACAAGCGGCCGATCCCTGTCGAGGTCGGCCGCTTCTTTGTCTTCGTCAGCTCGCGTTCAACACGATATTGCTGAGCACCCGGACACCGACGGCAAGCGCGCGCTCGTCGAGATCGAAAGTCGGCTGGTGCAGATCCAACTGTTCGCCGTGCCCGGACCAAACGCCGAGGCGGGCCATCGCGCCCGGCACCTCCTCCTGGTACCAGGAGAAATCCTCACCGCCACCGGACTGCAAGGTGTCGGCGAGCGCGTCCGGGCCGAGCATGCGGATCGCGTCCTCGAACATCCTGGTCGAGTGCTCGTCATTGACCACCGGCGGTACGCCGCGGCGGTAGTTCAACTGGTAGCGCACTCCGGTCGGAGCGAGCAGGCCGTCCACGATCTCGCGCACCATCGGCTCCAGCAGCGACCAGGTCGCGTGATCGCCGGTGCGGACGGTGCCGGTGAGCATGCCGGTCTGCGGTATCGCGTTGGGCGCCTTGCCCGCGCTGACCGCGCCCCAGACCATCACCGTGCTGGTGCGCGGGTCGATGCGGCGGCTGAGCAGACCGGGCAGGCCGGTGATCACGGTGCCGATGGCGTAGACCAAGTCGCTGGTCAGATGCGGACGCGAGGTGTGCCCGCCCGGCGAATCGAGGACCAATTCGATGGTGTCGGCCGCCGAGGTGATCGCACCGACTCGGATGCCGACCCGCCCGACCTCGAGGCGCGGATCGCAATGCAGTGCGAAGATCCGGTCGACACCCTCCATCGCGCCGGCGGCGACCATGTCGATGGCACCGCCCGGCATCACCTCTTCGGCGGGCTGGAAGACGAATCGCACGCCCACCGGTAGCTCCTGATCGGCTAGCGCGAGCGCGGTGCCGAGCAGGATCGTGGTGTGCGCGTCGTGACCACAGGCGTGCGAGACGCCGGGGGCGGTCGATGCGAAGCTGAGTCCGGTGAATTCCTGCAGTGGGAGCGCGTCCATATCGGCACGCAGTCCGATGCGCGGTGCGTCTACCGGGCCGATGTCACAGAGCACTCCGGTGCCGTTGGGCATCTTCTGCGGCGTCAATCCAGCCTTGGTCAGCCAGGCCGAGACGAACTCGGTGGTGGCGAATTCGGTGCGGGAGAGCTCCGGGTTCGCGTGGATGTGCCGACGCCACTGGACGAGATCGACCGTGTGCTCGGCCAGCCAGGAATCGACCGCATCCGGTCCGACGTCCGCGATATCCGATTGTGCGGCGCTCCCCTGGCCCCCCATGGTCGCGCGCGCCACCGTCCCGGAGCGTGTCGCGTGCGCCGCGGAACGGCCGGTAATGCTCACCGAATGTCCTCCTGTCGTTGAACGAGCCGTTGCAACAACCTGTCCCTATGTACTTGATCGCGAGCTACGGCGATAGCGGTACGCGCGAGCGCGATCGCACCGTCGGTTACCGCACGATCGGCCGAGGCGTTGACACTCGCCGCGGCGAAGCCGGGCTGATGCGTCACCGCCCCACCGGCATCTATGCCGATGACCGGATGTATGCCCGGTATGACGTTGGTGACGTTGCCCATATCCGTACTCCCGAGCGGTCGCTGCGCCTCGAGTTCCGGTGCGATCGGCACCCGGCCCAAGTCCACGATCTGCTCGCGATAGGCAAACAGTAATCCCGAATCGGGCGTCAGCTCGGTATATGTCGGCGCAACCGTCTGGATTTCGTGAGTGCAGCCGGTCGCCAGCGCACCCGCCTCGAAACAAGCCGACGCGCGTCGCATCAGATCGTCGAGGGATGCGGAGTTGACTGCGCGTAGGTAATACAGCAGTTCCGCACGTCCGGGAACGATGTTGGGGGCTACGCCACCGTCGCTGACTATACCGTGCAGTTGCTGTCCAGGTCGGAGATGTTGACGCAGCAATCCGAGAGCAACCTGCGCGATGGTCACCGCGTCGCCCGCATTCCGGCCCAATTCCGGAGCGGCGCTGGCATGGGCCTCGTGGCCGTGGAAGACCACCGACAGATCCGCCAGCGCCAGCGAGCGCGCGTCGACGATATCGATGGGACCGGGATGCACCATCATCGCCATCGCGACATCGTCGAAGACACCGCGCTCGAGCATCAGCACCTTGCCGCCGCCGCTCTCCTCGGCGGGTGTGCCGAAGACGACGACGGTGATGCCGAGCGCATCGGCCACCTCGGCGAGGCCGAGTCCGGCGCCGACCGCGGATGCCGCGATGATGTTGTGCCCGCAGGCGTGCCCGATCTCGGGCAACGCGTCGTATTCGGCGCAGATTCCCACCGTGAGCTCGCCGGATCCGTATGTCGCGCGGAATGCGGTGGGCAGGTCGGCGACGCCGGTCTCGATGGCGAAACCGCGCTCGGCCAGTGGCGCGATGGTCTTCGCGACGCTACGGGTTTCCTCGAACGCCAGCTCAGGTTCGGCGTGGATCGAATGCGATAGCGCGATCAGTTCGGGCGCGGCGGCCAGGATCGCGGCATCCGCCGCCGCCCCCGGGTGCGCGTGGTGGTCCGTGCGTGATTCGGGGTGCCCGCTGCGCGGTGGTGGCATGGCACACAGTCTGGCACTGCGCCGACGATCGGGCGCACCCTGCGTCACGGGGTGATGCCGCCGTGCGGCGCAAGGTTTGTGATCAGCTTGCGGTTATCCCGGGGCGAACGCCAGATTCTCCGGGGTGGTGGGGGTCGCGAGCCCGGCCAGCGCCTTGGCGTGCAGCGACCGCTTGATCACCGGCAGATTGGGCTTGCGATTTGCCGCGAGGGCGCCCGCGCGCTCGATCGCGGACTTCAGCAACACGTCAGCATCCGCCTTCGCGTCGACAATTCCCGCGGTAATGGCCTCGTCGGCGGCGAAGCGGTGCCCGGCGGTCATGGCCTGTACGCAGACCTGATTGGTGAGACGCTCGGTGAGCAGCGCGTTCATGCCGACCGTGAACGGCATGCCGAGATGCACCTCGGGCAGACACCAGAAGCCGCGGTCGGCGCGCATCACCCGGAAATCGTGCGCGGTCGCGAGCATGGCGCCGGCGCCGAAGGCGTGACCGTTGACGGCTGCGACCGTCGGCAGCGGGAAGGTCAGCAGGCGGGTGTAGATGCTGTGCACGCGGTCGAGATAGCCGTGCATCTTGTCCAGGTTGCCGAACAGCCAATCGGTATCGAGCCCGTTGCTGTAGAACTTCCCACTCGCCGTGGTCACCAGCGCCGCCGGCCCCTCGGACGCCTCGACCTGGTCCAACAGCCCGTGGAATGCATCGATCCAATCCGGATGGAAACGGTTCTCGCTGTCCGCCTGCCCCTCGCTCCCGAGGTAGACGACGAACACATCCCCTTCACGTTCCAGATACGGCATGCGTGCAGCGTAACGGGTATGCCGCCCGACACCTACTCACGGGTAGCTAATACTCGGCGGGTTGCGCGGCAGCAAGCCGTGCTGCCGTTTCAGCTCCAACGGAGCAAGTCTTACGAGCGACCCGTTCGCCGCCCGTCTCGCATCCGAGTCGTCGAAAGCATCTGGCGCAGCCACCAGTCACGACCCCTGGGCCGGTACACATCCAGCGCCGAACCATACGCACACCGGCGACCACAACGGAGCGAGTCTTACGAGCGACCCGTTCGCGGCCCGTCTCGCGTCCGAGCCGTCGAAGCGCATGCGACGAAGTCGCGAGTCTCGACGGCTCGGACGCGAGACACCCGGGGGCCGCGAACACGCCGCGCCGAAGGCGCGGCAAATCAGATACCGTGACGGCATGCTTGCCGAACAGGCCGCGAGGGCGATTGCCGAACGTACGGGAGTGGAGCGGCACCGGGTTGCGGTGGTGCTGGGATCGGGCTGGCAGGATGCGGCCGCGGAGATCGGGACGCCGTCGGCGTCGGTGCCGATGCCGGAGCTGCCCGGATTCGGGACGCCGAGTGCGCAAGGGCATGTCGGGATGGTGCATTCGGTCGCCGTCGACAACACGCCCGTGCTGCTGTTGATGGGGCGTCAGCATCTGTACGAGGGCTATCAGCCGAGCGATGTCGTGCATCCGGTGAGCGCGGCGATCGCAGCGGGCGTGGAAACCGTGGTGCTCACCAATGCGGCGGGCGGTATCCGGGACGGATTACGCGTCGGTGAGCCGGTGCTGATCAGCGACCATCTCAATCTCACCGGCCGCACGCCGCTGGCGGGCGCGACCTTCGTCGATCTCGTGGACGCGTGGGATCCCGAATTGCGTGCGCTGGCAAGGGAAATCGACCCGAGCCTGACCGAGGGCGTGTACGCGGGCCTGACCGGACCGCAGTACGAGACCCCGGCCGAGATCCGAATGCTGGGCACCATCGGCGCGGATCTGGTCGGCATGTCGACGGTGCTCGAGGTGATCGCGGCACGTGCGCTCGGAGCCCGAGTGCTCGGAATCTCGCTGGTCACCAACCTCGCCGCGGGCGTCACGGGTGCGCACCTCTCACATGCCGAGGTACTCGCCGAAGGACATGCGGCCGCACCGCGTCTCGGCAAATTGCTGCGCGGCGTACTGGAACGGCTGTAGATGCTGCGCTTCGGTACCGCCGGGCTCCGCGGGCCGCTGCAGAGCGGACCCGACGGCATGAACCTGGACACGGTGAGCCGGGCGACCGCCGGACTCGTGGACTGGTTGCGCGGTCGCTGTCTCGGCGGCGGCTCGGTGGTCGTCGGACGCGACGCCAGGCACGGCTCCGCCGAATTCGCCATCGCGACTGCGGAAATCTTTGCCGCCGCGGGCTTTCCGGTGACGCTGCTGCCGCGCCCGCTGCCCACCCCGATCGTCGCGTACGCGGTGCGTGAGCTGGGAGCCGTTGCGGGAGTACAGATCACCGCATCGCATAATCCCGCGACCGACAACGGCTACAAGGTGTATTTGGACGGCGGTTCGCAGCTGCTCGCACCGGCCGACACCGAGATCGAGCGCTGCATCGAGGCCGTCACCGAGCCGATAGCCCGCACGCCCGTCACGCCGGCCGCCGATGACCTGGTGCGCCGCTATATCGATCGGGTCGCCCGGCTGCCCGAGTTGATCGGCGGTCCCGGCGAGCGCTCTGATGTCCGGATCGTGTTGACACCGCTGCACGGAGTCGGCGGCGACACGGCGGTGGCCGCCCTCACCGCGGCG
The DNA here is from genome assembly GCF_035920345.1 of Nocardia vinacea. Lineage (NCBI taxonomy): Bacteria > Bacillati > Actinomycetota > Actinomycetes > Mycobacteriales > Nocardiaceae > Nocardia > Nocardia vinacea. The sequence continues at coordinate 8,283,472 of NZ_CP109149.1, read as the reverse complement.
GGATTCAAGCATGTGCATGTCGTTGGTGCGCAATTCGCGCCCGATGCCAACTTCCCCACTGTCGCCTTCCCGAATCCGGAAGAGCCCGGTGCCACCGACCTTTTGCTCGCCACCGCGACCCGGATCGGCGCGGACCTCGCCATCGCCCTCGACCCGGACGCCGATCGCTGCGCCATCGGCATTCCGGACGGCGACGGCGGCTGGCGCATGCTGCGCGGCGATGAAACCGGTGTGCTGCTCGGCGATTACGTGCTGCGGACCGCGCCGCCGGATGCATTGGTGGCGACCACCGTCGTGTCGTCGCGACTGCTCTCGAAGCTCGCCGCCGCCCGCGGCGCGCGGTACGCGGAAACGCTGACCGGCTTCAAATGGCTGGCCCGCGCGGGCGATGGTCTGGTCTACGCCTATGAGGAGGCCATCGGTCACTGCGCGGACCCGGCCACCGTCCGCGACAAGGATGGCATCTCCGCGGCGGTGCTGGCCGCCGATCTCGTCGCCCGGCTGAAGACCGCGGGCCGCACCCTCGCCGACGAACTCGACAACTACGCGGTCGAATTCGGCCTGCACGCCACCGACCAGGTCTCGCTGCGCCTACCTGACCCGGCCACCGCCGCTGACCTGGTGAACCGCCTGCGCGCCGCCCCGCCCGACGAAATCGCGGGCGAGCCGGTCGACTACACCGATCTGCTCCAGGTGCGCGGCCGAATGCGTACTGACGCACTGATTTTCGAGGGAGCGAGTTCCCGGATCGTGGTCCGCCCATCCGGCACCGAACCGAAACTCAAGTGCTACTTGGAAGTGGTCGTGCCGGTCGCCGACCGTGCGGTTCTGGCTGAGTCGAAAACCGCCGCCGGACAACGCATCGCCGAACTGCGTGCCTTCTGTCGAGAGCTCTGAGCCAGGCCATCATCCGGACTCGGTCGCCGAGTGAACCACCGGGGGATCTCGGAACAGGCCAGGCATCGGGCTCTTCAACGGCAGCGGCCGAGTGCTTCCGTGTCCGTTCTCTACCGAGCAATGCCGGAACGGACCGTCGCGCCTGAGCAACTCGCGCATGTGTGGGTCGGCGTGGTCCAACAGCCATACACTCAGGCCGGTGTTGCCATCGAGTCGATAGTGCTCCCACGAACGCCACAGCGCATCCAGACGAGCCACCACGCTGACATGCTTCCACCATTCAGGGCACCACTGCACCTCGTCATTGGTGAATCCGACGGCGTCGCCGTACACCAGCGAGAGATAGTTCTCGACGAATTCGACAACATCGAGATAGATCGTTGTACGGACTTCCTGCTGACTCCCCATGGCATTCAGCCTGTCAGAAGCCACCGACATATTCGACGCGAAAGCGGCTCAGCGGGGGCCGAATTGGCGGTCGCCCGCGTCGCCGAGGCCGGGGACGATGTAGGCGTCGGAGTTGAGACCCGTGTCGACGACCGCGGTGACCAGGCGCACTGGCAGACCCGAATCAGCAAGGGCGGCAATGCCTTCGGGAGCCGCTACCACACAGACCGCAGTGATGTCGGTGGCGCCGCGGGCGGCGAGCAATTGCAGGGTGTGGCGCATCGAACCGCCGGTGGCCAGCATCGGGTCGAGTACGAAGACCGGCATCTCGGACAGGTCGGCGGGCAGTGATTCCATGTACGGCACCGGCTGATGGGTGGTTTCGTCGCGGGCGATGCCGACGAAACCGACCCTGGCGTCCGGAATGAGTTCGGCGGCCGCGTCGACCATGCCGAGTCCGGCGCGCAGCACCGGAACCAAAAGCGGCGGCTGCGCCAATCGCGTTCCCTCGGTGTCGGATACCGGTGTGGTGATCGGGAAATGGATCACCGGCGCGTCGCGCAGCGCCTCGTAGATCAGGATTCCGGTGAGATCACGCAGTGCGGCGCGGAAGGCCGGATTGGCCGTGCCCGCATCGCGCATCGTGGTCAGCAGGGTGGCGGCGAGTGGGTGGTCCACGGTGTGCGTGCGCATGTTGGAACGATAAGGTCGAAGACGAGTTCGGCGGCAAACCTCCACCCGAATTTTTTTCGAATGGCTGGAACCGATCGGTAAGGCAGCGCGTCGAACTAGGTGGATGACGTACTCTGCCTGGGAACAAACAGATGGGGGAAGCACTATGCGAAAGATGTCGGCCGACACCGAGGGCATCACCGCCTACGGCGCGACGGCCGCGACTATGTCGGGTGATCTCGCCGCCGCAGGAGTGAGCGCCGCGGCCGCCGATCCCACTCTCCTCGGCCCCATAATGGGCTTGATCGGCGGCGATTTCATGGCCGCCTACGCTGCGGCCCATGCCGGGCATGTCGCCTCGATCGGTCAGTTGTCGGCGGTGCTCGCGAGTGTGGGCGGTGCGGCAGCTTCTTCCGCCGTCGTCCTCGAGGAAACCGACCTGAACAATGCCGCCGGGCTGAACGCCACCGGTCTGGACGGGTGACGCCGTGATCGATGTCAGCGCCCTGGTCCAGCCACTGCTGGACCTGCTCTCCAGCTTCGGCACCGGCGTCCTGCCCACTGGCGGGCCCGCCGACGCACTGACCTCCACCTCGACCGCCGTCGACCAGGTGCACGCTGTCGGCCGCAACAGCATCAACCAGGTGAACAACGCATGGGACGGTGCGGCGGCCGATGCCGTCACCGCGAAGGCGCTGCGGGTGCAGACCTCGGCCGCCAGCATTTCCGACCGCGGCAACGATATGGCTACCGTCGTGAATCAGGCTGCAGCCCAGGTCGAAACGGGCCAGAAGGAACTGAACGGGATCGTCCAGTCGTTCGTGAACCAGGCCACCAGTCTCGGTCCGGCGCTGGCCACCCCGGAGGGGCTGACGGTGCTCGTCGGTTCCGCGATCGACCACATCGGTCAGGGGCTGAATGTGGTCGGCCGTGTACGCAACGAACTCGATACCCAGACCGCGTCGATGAACGAGCTGACTCCCGCGCCGTCGACGCCGTCGCTGTCCAATGTCGCCAGCACGGTCGGCACCGCCACCCAGGGTGCCTCCCAATTGTCATCGACGGTGGGCAGTGTCGCGAGCGGCGCCGGCGGCATGCTCAGCAGCCTGATGAGCACCGCGAGCAAAGCCAGCACGACGACCGCGAGCACAGCGTCCAGTTCCAAACCGAGTACCAGCACCACGACCGGGACCGGGCAGTCGTCGACCTCCGGTAAGGGCGTGAAGATCACCCTGCCCGATGGCAGCGTCGTAGAAGCCCCGAACGAGAAGGCGGCGACGGCGGTCAAGGCGGCCATCGGCGCGGTCGGCACACCCTATGTGTGGGGTGGCAATACGCCCGGCTCCGGACTGGACTGCAGTGGTCTCACCAAGTACGCGTACGGCGAGGCCGGTGTCGAACTGCCCCGGCTGGCGCAGGAACAGGGCAACGGCCATATGCAGGTTTCGCCGGGCGATCTGATGCCGGGCGATCTGGCAGTGTGGGATGGCCACGTCGCGATGGTGGTCGGCAACGGGCAGTTCGTCGAGGCCGGTAATCCGGTCCAGATCAGCTCGGTTCGGACCGACAACATGGGTATGAACTTCTATGGCTTCTACCGGCCGACCTCATAAGTGAGCGGAGCGAACCTATAATGTCCCAGCCCCAGACCCCACCGATACCCAATGTCACGGTGGCGTCGAGCACCAACCGATCGGGCAGCATCTCGGTCCGTGCCACCGACCAGGGCATGCCGATCGAGATCAAGTTCGAGCGCAGCGAATACCGTTACGGCGCACAGACTCTGGCCGACGAGATCCTGCGACTGACCAAGCGCTCCACCGTCGCCGCCCGAGCCCGCCGCCGCGAACTGCTCGCCGAGGCGGGTATGCCCGCCGACATCCTGGACAAGCTCGGCCTGCCGACGCGCCAGGCCGCGGTGGACGAACTGGACCGGATCGATGACGCGGACACGGGACCGACGAGCTGGATGAGGCCAGTTTGAGTGAGCGGAGCGAACGAATCATGAACACAGGCGCTCCAGCGCTCATGCCGGAGCCGAGCGCCAGCGAGGCGCAGGCATGAGTGCTGAGATGGACGCGTTGGTCGCCAACGCGACGGCGAAACTGGAAGCACTCGAGGCCGCGCTGTACGGCCTCAAGCAGGTGCACGGCCGGTTCCGGACCGAGGACGGCACGGTCAGCGTCGAGGTGAACAGCGACGGTGCCCTGGTCGCGCTGAGCCTGTCGGAGTCGGTCACCTCACTGCCGCCCGCCGAGGTCGGCCAGCTGATCATATGGGCCTGTCGCCAGGCCGCCGAGGACGCCGGCGCGCAGCGATCGAAGGTCGTTGCGACACTGAACGAGTCGTTCGTGGTAGCGCCGGAGGGCGCCCGGGGAAGCGTTGGGGGCGGGCCGGATAGTCACTGACTCGGAAGGTCGATAGGCTTCCGCACATGGCTTCTGGAGACATCGTCCCGATCGAGCTCGGCCTGACCGACGGCGATCTCGTCACCCTGTGGGCACCGCGCTGGCGCGACGGTGATGACGAGTGGGAGGCGTTCCTCGGACACGAGGACTCCCTCTACGGTTTCGAGACCGTTGCGGAGCTGGCCGCATTCATCCGGACCAGCTCCGATAACGATCTCGTGGACCATCCGGCGTGGAAGGTCGTGGCCGGGCTGTCGGCGGTCGAACTGGAGCCGGAGGAGAACTTCACCTTCGATCTGGTCGGGGTGCCGGAGCTGGTCGCGAACGATCCCGATGTCGACACCATCGCCGAGCTCGACGACACGCTCAGCATGGTGCGCAACATCGGTGAGGTGTGCGAACTGGAGACAGTGACCAAGTTCTTCGGCTCCCATCCGGTGGTGGGCGCGCTGGCCAGCGGCGTGAGCGCCTTCGTCGGGCGCGACGGCGAGGAGCTGTGGGATCAGATCGGCGCCGCCATCGCCAAGGGCTGGGACGATGTCCTCGACGCCATCGACTCCGTCGTGCAGACCCCTGAGGTCGATGCCGAGGCGGTCGCGGTCGCTGAAGCCGAACTGCTCGCTGCGGAGGAGAACGTCGTCGACGCCGATGACGCGGCCGACAGCGAGGAGGACGAGGAGTTCGAATCCGTCGACCTCGATGCGGACGACGAGGACGAGGAAGAAGACGAGGAGGAGGACGAGGAAGACGAGTCGTTCTGGCACGAGGTCGGCATCGACCCGGTCAAGATCGTCACCTCCGACGGCACCTACTTCACGCTGCGCTGCTACCTCGATGACGAGCCGATCTTCCTCGGCAAGGACGGATCCATCACCGTATTCGGCTCCGAGCGTGCGCTGGCCCGGTACCTGGCCGATGACCATGAGCACGAGCTGGCGCGGGTGAGCACCTACACCGATGTACAGACCGCCGCCGTCGACGGTTCGCTCGAGGTCGAGGTGACCGACGAGAACGTCTACGTGCTGCCCGGGCTCGCCGACGACCTGGGCGAGGGCCCGGAGGCGGTCGATATCGAACAGCTCGATCTGGTGGTCGAATTGTTCACCGACGCAGCCGATTACGCCGACGACGACACGGTGGAGCAGGCGCTTGCGCAGTCCACCCCACTCGGCTGGTACGTCTCCTACCTGCTGAACCCGGACCCGACCCGCCTGGCCCCGAACCCGCCGTTCACCGCGGAGGCCCAGAGCTGGCGGGACCTGGAGCGCAACTTCGAGTCCAGGCTCATACAGGAGAAGTAGGGGCTAGCCGAGCAGGACGGCGTAACCGGGCTTGATGATGTCGTCGATGATGCGCAGGCGTTCGGGGAACGGGATGAACGCGGACTTCATCGCGTTGATGGTGAAGCGTTCGAGGTCGCTCCAGCCGTAACCGAAGGTGTCGACCAGCTTGAGCATCTCCTGGCTCATGCTGGTGTCGCTCATCAGGCGGTTGTCGGTATTGACTGTGACACGGAAACGCAGCCGCGCCAGCAGGTCGAACGGATGCTTGTCGAGTGAGGGGACCGCGCCGGTCTGCACATTCGACGAGGGACAGAGCTCGAGCGGAATTCGCATATCCCGCACATAGTTCGCGACCAGTCCGAGTTGCGCGTCCTCGACCGCGCCGGGAACGGTGATGTCGTCGGTGATCCGCACACCGTGGCCGAGTCGATCGCAGCCGCAGAACGCCAGCGCCTCGTGGATGGACGGCAGCCCGAACGCCTCACCCGCGTGAATGGTGAAATGCGCGCTATTGGCTCGCATGTATTCGAAGGCGTCCAGGTGACGGCTGGGCGGGAAGCCCGCTTCCGCGCCCGCGATATCGAAACCACCGACGCCACGGTCGCGCCACCGCACCGCGAGTTCGGCGATCTCGCGCGAACGGGCCGCATGCCGCATGGCGGTGAGCAGGCAGATCACCACGATCGGGCGACCGGCCTCGGCCGCGGCCGAGGCACCCTCGCGGAATCCGGCGAGGGTGTGCTCGACCACCTCGTCCAGGGTCAGGCCGCGCTCGAGATGCTGTTCGGGAGCGAAGCGCACTTCGGCATAGACCACGCTGTCGGCGGCGAGGTCTTCCGCACATTCCCGAGCCACGCGGCGCAGGCCCTCGGGGGTCTGCATTACCGCGACGGTGTGCGCGAAGGTTTCCAGATAGAGCTCGAGCGAGCCGCTGTCGGCCGCATCGCGGAACCACGCCGCCAGCTCGGTCTCATTGTCGGCGGGTAGGTCGTCGTAACCGCAATCGGCGGCGAGCTCCAAAACCGTCGCGGGCCGCAGACCACCGTCGAGATGATCGTGCAGCAGCGCCTTGGGAGCTTGGCGGATCGAGGCAAGGGTCAAAGGCATCGGTCCTGTCATGACCACACGTTAGCCGCACGGACCCGTTCATGCGGCTGTGATTGCGCTCTCCGCCACCCCCATCCGAGACATAACCCGCAATGTCCCTGCTCGAGTAGCCGATTGCCACATCTCGAGTACCGGAAAACCCGTTTAACCAGCCAAGAATTAACGTAGCGGTCGGTTTCCTGCCTGCTTGCCGCAAACCTTTTACCCACCACGTCGGTGCGATCGACTCGCCTTCATACTCGACGTGTAGCAGTCGTTCGATGAGTGGACGGCATACACCAGCGCACAGAGTTTTCGCGCCACGCATGCGGGTTGCCAGTTGATCGGAGGGCGACGAGCGAGCTCATGCGGGCCGGATGGATTCGCGCGGACAGCGCGAGTCCGCGCATGGCAGCCGAGTTCATGCGGACCAGCGCGAGTCCATGCGGAGCAGGTGAGATCGCGCGCCGGGCGAACTCAGGTGCCGGGCGAACTCAGGTGCCGGGCGAACTCGCGCGCCGGGCGAACTCGGGTGCGGTGGCGGGCTGAGGTGTCAGGGGGCGATCCGGTCCAGGATCAAGGGGGGTTGCGGTGGGGGCGCGGTTCCGATGGTGAAGGAGTTTTCGAGGGCGGCGAGGGCGCCGGAGAAGGCTTCCGGGGTGTCGGTGTGCAGGGTGAGCAGGGGTTCGCCTGTGGTTACGGAATCGCCTGGCTTGGCGTGCATTTCGATGCCTGCGCCGAATTGGACGGGGTCGCCCTGGCGGGCTCGCCCCGCGCCGAGTCGCCAGGTGGCGATGCCGACGGCCATCGCGTCGAGGCGGGTGAGCACACCGTCTCGTTCGGCCCGAATAATTTCGGTGTGCTTCGCGCGCGGCAGGGGCGCGTCTGGATCGCCGCCCTGGGCCTGAATCATGGCGCGCCAATGGTCCATTGCGCGACCATCGGCGAGGGCGTCGGCCGGGTCGATATCGAGTCCGGCCTGGGCGACCATCTCGCGGGCAAGGGTGAGCGTCAACTCGACGATGTCGGCGGGGCCACCGCCCGCGAGCACCTCCACAGATTCGGCGACCTCGAGTGCATTGCCCGCGGTGCGACCGAGCGGAGTGTCCATCGCGGTCAGCAATGCCACCGTCCGCACCCCGGCATCGGTACCGAGTTCGACCATGGCCGTTGCCAATTCGCGCGCACCGTCCAGAGTTTTCAGGAACGCTCCGGAGCCGACCTTCACATCGAGTACGAGCGCGGCGGTCCCTTCCGCGATCTTCTTGCTCATGATCGAGCTGGCGATCAGTGGTATTGATTCGACGGTCCCGGTGACATCGCGCAACGCGTATAGCCGCTTATCGGCGGGGGCGAGATCAGCACCCGCCGCGCACACCACCGCGCCGATGCCGGGATCCGACAGGATCTCCCGCATCTGCGCCACCGGCACGTCGGCCCGCCATCCCGGGATCGCCTCCAGCTTGTCCAGCGTCCCGCCGGTATGCCCCAACCCGCGCCCGGAAAGCTGCGGCACGACGGCCCCACACGCCGCGACCAATGGCGCCAGCGGCAGTGTGATCTTGTCCCCCACCCCGCCGGTCGAATGCTTGTCCACCGTCGGCCGCGGCAGATCGGTGAAGTCCATCCGACGACCCGACGCGATCATGGCATTCGTCCACCGCGCGGTCTCCCGTCGCGTCATCCCCCGCCACACGATGGCCATCGCCAAGGCCGCCATCTGCTCGTCGGCCACCGCCCCCTTGGTGAATCCATCCACCACCCAATCGATCTGCGCATCCGACAGCTCCCCGCCGTCCCGCTTGGTCGTAATGATCGAAACCGCGTCCACTGCCGTCACACCGGCAAGTCTGGCACGTGACACACTCGCCCCCTGGAACTTGTCGGTGGCCTCCGACAGCCTCTGCGCATCATCGAGTCGATGTTGGGGAGCAATGACGCACACACCTGGACCGCCGTGTGATGGATCTCGAGGCCCGCGTCCGCGAGGTCGAAGAGCGCTTCCCGTGAGTCCCAGTTGGAGCTCACGCGACGAGTCACCGCAATCGAAATCGTCCAAAAACGAAGCTTCTGTCGCATCCTCGAACACCTCGGCGTCCCCACCGATGCAATCTCGCAGATCACGGTCACAACCGAAGCCGAAATCGACGCCGTTCTCGAAGAAGACTGCTGAGGGCGACCACCATGACATCCGCTCACATCGATCGCCGCATGACGAAGCTGGAAGCACAAGTCACCGATATCGAGGAAGGCTACGGCGAACCCCAGCTCGGACTCACGCGACCGAGTCACCGGACCCGAGATCTGGGCCGAACGTGTCACCGCACATGCAAACGGCGTGGGGCAAAACGTGAAGCTCATCGCCGAACACCTCGGGATCCGCCCGGTCGACACACCTGCGATCAGCATGCCGACCGACGATGAGGTCGACGCCGTCATCGTAGAAGACTGCTGAGGGCAACCATGACGGAACGGATGGGACTACCGCCGATTCAGCTCACCGATGTGGAGATGCCGACGGAAGCCGGAATCGACGCATCGTTCGGCGAAAGGACGATCTAGGTCTGCCCTGCGTCCAGATCGTCGGGTCCGAAGGCGTCGGGCAACAGGGTTCGTAGCGGCACGGGTCCGGTCTTGTGGTCCACCAGAAGATCGGGCCCGCCGTGTTCGTAGAGCAGCTGTCGGCAACGCCCACAGGGCATCAGGACTTCGCCGCGGGAATCGGTGACCGAGAGCGCGAGCAACCGGCCACCGCCGCCCGCGAATAGGTTCCCGACCAGTACGCATTCGGCGCACAGACCTAGTCCATAGGAAACATTCTCCACGTTGCACCCGACGACCACTCGGCCGTCGACCAGCCCGGCCGCCCCGACCGGGAATCGAGAATACGGCGCGTACGCCCGCTGCATCACCTCATATGCGCTGGTCCGTAATAGTTTCCAGTCGATATCCACGTGTTCGCTACCTTCCGTGGTCGAGGGGCGGTTTCGGTATGGCGGGCGACTCGGCTGGTCGAATTCTCCCGTCCCTGCCCGATGTCGCCCAGCTCGACCCACGCCTGATCGTGAGCCTGACCAGATCCCGATGCGCGGCAACAGATTTCGGATATCATCGAATTCCCGTCGGCCCCTTCGGAAGGTGGAATCGGTGTCCAGCCCGATCAGTGACGGCCTGTGGAATTCGCACGTCACGCCAGAAAGCTATGGGGGCCGGTACCAGGACGCGGTGCTCGAACAGTACAAGCTGTATGTCGAGATGGCCGACCGGATCAGCGCCCGCCGCAGCCTGACCAACAGCTTCTTCCTCACCCTCAACACCAGCGCCTTCACGATCATCGGCGTGATGCTGCAACTACATCCGAGCCGCGCGGTGTGGACGCTGGTGTGCCCGACAGTGGCGCTGGTCGTGCAGTGCGGGGCCTGGTACTACCTGCTGCGGTCCTACCGTCAGCTCAATGCGGCCAAATATCAGGTCGTCGGCGCGCTGGAGGAGCGATTGCCCGCGTCACCGTATTGGCGTGCGGAGTGGACCGCCCTCGGTCAGGGCCGAAACCGGCGTCTCTACCGACCGCTCACCCACCTCGAGCAGTGGGTGCCGGTGATATTCGCGCTCACCTACGTGATCACCTATGTCGTCGCCGTCCTGAAGTGATGTCGGCATGACCGCGGAGGACCTTCGACAACGTGTGCGCGCGACGGAATCGAAGGCACTGTGGTCCGGGCTCGGCAACACCGCACTTGCGCTGCCGTGGGCCGCGGCACTCATCGGACTGATCTTCTTGGCACCGGATTTTCTGTACAGCGGTATGCCGCAGGTGCCCTTGTCGACATGGCGTCAGTTCGTGCTGTTGCTGGCGCCCATGTGCGGGTTCGGGCTGTGGGAACGCGGCTCGGAAGGGGCGCGCAACTGGCATGCCTGGTACAGCGCGCATCGGGTGCGCCGCAAGGTCGACCGCCATCCCGACCGCGCCGCGCTTTTGGTGCCGCCGCTCGAGGCGCATCTGAACGAGTTGCGAGCGATCCGGGGGCACCGTCAGGTGGCGCTGCGGCGGGTGCGGTGGGTCGTGATTCCGATCGGTCTGATCATTGCGGTGCTGCTGTTCGGCGTGCAGACCGAGGACCCCGATGGCACGCTGCGCGATGCTCCGGAGGCGGTGGTGCCGATGGTCGCGGTACTCGCGGCCATATCGGTGGTCATCATCGCGTTCGCGCTACCACGCTGGCGCCGCTGGTACGCGGCGTATATCGCCGAAAAGTGGTCCGGTGACCCGGCATACGCCGCGGCGCTCAGTCAGCTCGGTCCCGATCCGCGCTACGTTCGCGCATCCGAGATTCCCCCGTTGCGAGTGCAGTTCGTCAAACCGAAGTCGGTCGACTACCGGCTGACCGTGGTGTCGGCCGCGCGCAACGTGTTCAAATCACCGCCGCTGAAGATCGCCTATCTGCGACTGTTCGAGAACCAGGCCAGAGTCCGCAATTTCCTGCACGGCGCGTGGCGTGAATTCGGCTATGTCTACATTCTGCGTAGCTCGGGTTCGGTCAGCCCGGCGGAGGTTGCCCGAGCGCGGGCCGACAACGCGATACGCACCATGTTCGCCGCTTCGCCGCGCACCTTCCGTACCGCGCTCGCCGGATTCGGATCCGAGCCGCTGCCGCCGGGTAAGCACCGGCTGACCGGGATCACTAATATGCCCGAACGCGTGAACGATCCGGCGGGTAGCTACCCCGTTCGCGCACTGCTGTGCCACGGCAGTTTCTGGAAGAGCGCGGTCGACCTGCTGTTGGCGAAAGTCGACCTGGTGGCGGTCGATCTGTCGGGATATGTCCCGGCCAACACCGGAACACAGTTCGAACTGCAGCGGGTGATCGACCGCTTTCCGATCAATCGCGCGGTGCTGCTCTGCGATGCGGGCAGCGACCGCGCTTTCATCGAGGCTCAGGTGCGCTATCACTGGTCGCAGATGGCTTCGGGTTCACCCAACGCCGGGACCGCCGAACGCACGGTCCTGGTCGCCGTGACGGGCGCGGGGCGTCCCGCGGACCGCGAACTCATGACTCGGTTGCTGGAACGACACCGATGGACGTCGTAGCGAGATTCGGCTGTAGCGGACCTGAATCTGCGATACTTTTCTGTTACCGATGAGTAGGTTATCGCCCGTCGAATGAGACATTTTCCACATTGCCGACGCTCACAATTCGGCGCATCGAACTGAGAGCCCCGGCGCCGACCGGAAACCGCTAGTTCGACAAATAGACATTGCACATAACTTGAATTGCCTTGTCGCACAAGATTTTTCAGTCGCAGTCTGATATCGGCAGCCCCTCGGGAACCCAGCCGTACTTGCCCGCGCAGGGGCAGCAGCGCAACCCTTTACACATCAAGAAAGGTAAACCTAACTCGCTCGACTGTAGCGCAACGCACGGCCTGCCGAATTAGTTCCGCGATTGCGAGGGGATTAGAGTCCAGAACAGATCGGTTCAGGTTCCCGGCGGCGGGCCCCGCGCGAGCTATTTGGAGCAGCAAAGCGCAGCCACCTGGGCATTTACATCCACGTCGCCTGCCTCGGACTTGCAACCGGGTCCATCAACGACGTTGGAGGCACCGCACTCTATGACCACGATAGAAGCTCCGGCACAGCCGAAGCGGAAGACGCTGTACCGAGGCGACCCCGGAATGTGGTCCTGGGCGCTGCACCGGATCACCGGTGTCACCATCTTCTTCTTCCTCTTCGTGCACGTCTTGGACACCGCACTCGTTCGGGTCAGCCCCGATACCTACGACCACGCCATCGAGATCTACAAGAACCCCCTCGTCGCGCTGATGGAGATGGGCCTTGTCGTCTGCGTGCTGTTCCACGCGCTCAATGGCGTACGCGTGATCCTGGTCGACTTCTGGGGCAAGGGCCCGAAGTACCAGAAGACGATGCTCTGGGTGATTCTCGCCATCTGGTTCCTGCTGGTGGTTCCGGCCGTCGGCCGCCAGTTCTTCTACCTGTTCACGGAGCACTGATCCCCATGAGTGAGCGAAGCGAACGAATCATGAACACAGCCGCCAGTGCGGTCATGCCGGAGCCGAGCGTCAGCGAGGCGCAGGCACCCATGAGTGAGCTAAGCGAACGAATCATGAACACAGCCGCCAGTGCGGTCATGCCGGAGCCGAGCGTCAGCGAGGCGCAGGCATGAGCGCACCTGTTATCGGTAAGTCTTACGACCGGCCTGCGAGCCTGGACCTCCCCCGCTCGCCGCGTGCCCGCTCGAACAACAACTTCGAGAAGTACGCGTGGCTGTTCATGCGCTTCTCCGGCCTGCTGCTGATCGTGCTGGTCCTCGGCCACATGACGATCATGCTGCTGCTCGACGGCGGCGTGAAGCGCCTGAACTTCGCCTTCGTGGCCGGCCGCTGGTCCAGCCCGTTCTGGCAGTTCTGGGATCTGAGCATGCTCTGGCTGGCCCAGCTGCACGGAGGCAACGGCCTGCGCACAGTGATCGCGGACTACTCGCGCAAGGACTCGACCCGGTTCTGGCTGAACACCCTGCTGGCCATTTCGATGATCCTGATCGTGGGCGTGGGCACCTACGTCATCTTCACCTTCGACCCCAACATCAGTTAGGAACAGGCGAACTCCGATGAGTGAGCGCAGCGAACGAATCATCGACACAGCGTGTTTCACACATGCCGGAGCCGAGCGCAGCGAGGTGGAGGCATGAGTGAATCCCGGATTCAGGAGCACCGCTACGACGTCGTAATCGTCGGTGCCGGTGGCGCCGGTATGCGCGCGGCGATCGAGGCCGGTCCCCGGGCCCGCACCGCCGTTCTGACGAAGCTCTACCCGACCCGCAGCCACACCGGTGCTGCACAGGGTGGCATGTGCGCCGCACTGGCCAATGTCGAAGAAGACAACTGGGAATGGCACACCTTCGACACCGTCAAGGGTGGTGACTACCTGGTCGACCAGGACGCCGCGGAGATCATGGCCAAAGAGGCCATCGACGCGGTGATGGACCTGGAGAAGATGGGTCTGCCGTTCAACCGCACGCCCGAGGGCAAGATCGACCAGCGGCGCTTCGGTGGTCACACCCGCGATCACGGCAAGGCCCCGGTCCGCCGCGCGTGCTACGCCGCCGACCGCACCGGCCACATGATCCTGCAGACGCTGTACCAGAACTGCGTCAAGCACGACGTGGAGTTCTTCAACGAGTTCTATGTGCTCGACCTGGTCATGTCCGAGTCCGACCGTGGTCCGGTCGCGACCGGTGTGGTCGCCTATGAGCTGGCCACCGGCGAACTGCATGTCTTCCACGCGAAGTCGATCATCTTCGCCACCGGCGGTTCCGGCCGGATGTACAAGACCACCTCGAACGCGCACACGCTGACCGGTGACGGTATGGCGATCGTGTTCCGCAAGGGTCTGCCGCTGGAGGATATGGAATTCCACCAGTTCCACCCGACAGGCCTGGCCGGCCTGGGCATTCTGATCTCGGAGGCCGTCCGCGGTGAGGGCGGCATCCTGCGCAACGCCAGCGGTGAGCGCTTCATGGAGCGCTACGCCCCCACCATCAAGGACCTCGCGCCGCGTGACATCGTCGCCCGCTCGATGGTGCTCGAGGTGCTCGAGGGCCGCGGCGCCGGACCGAACAAGGACTACGTCTACATCGACGTGACCCACCTCGGCGAGGACGTGCTCGAGGAAAAGCTGCCCGACATCACCGAATTCGCGCGCACCTACCTGGGTGTGGACCCGGTGAAGGAACTGGTGCCGGTCATGCCGACCTGTCACTACGTGATGGGTGGCATCCCGACCCGGATCCGCGGTGAGGTGCTGCGCAACAACACCGATGTGGTGCCCGGCCTGTACGCCGCCGGTGAGTGCGCGTGCGTCTCGGTGCACGGCTCCAACCGCCTCGGCACCAACTCGCTGCTCGACATCAATGTCTTCGGCCGCCGCTCCGGCATCGCCGCCGCGGAGTACGCCCAGCGCACCGAGTTCGTCGAGATGCCGGAAAACCCGGCGCAGATGGTGCAGGACTGGCTGGCCATGCTGCTGTCGGATCACGGCAACGAGCGCGTCGCGGATATCCGCACCGAATTGCAGTACACGATGGATATGAACGCCGCGGTGTTCCGCACCGAGGACACCCTCAAGCAGGCGCTCACCGATATCCACGCGCTCAAGGACCGCTACACCCGAATCACGGTGCAGGACAAGGGCAAGCGCTACAACAGCGACCTGCTCGAGGCTGTCGAGCTGGGCTTCCTGCTGGAGCTGGCGGAGGTCACCGTGGTTGGCGCGCTCAACCGCAAGGAATCGCGCGGCGGCCACGCCCGCGAGGACTACCCGGACCGCGACGACGTCAACTTCATGCGGCACACGATGGCCTACAAGGAGGGTGCGGAGCTCATCTCCGATATCCGTCTCGACTTCAAGCCGGTGGTGCAGACCCGCTACGAGCCGATGGAGCGTAAGTACTGATGACTTCCGTACTCGAAACACCCCCGCAGAAGGCCGCACCGGTTCCCGAGGGCTCGGTCATGGTCGACGTCAAGGTCGCCCGGTTCAACCCGGAGGACGACAAGGGCGCGCATTGGGAGACCTTCCAGGTGCCGGTCCTGACGACCGACCGCTTCCTGAACGTGCTCATCTACATCAAGTCCTACCTGGACGGCACGCTCACCTTCCGGCGCTCCTGCGCGCACGGTGTCTGTGGTTCGGATGCCATGCGGATCAATGGCGTGAACCGGCTGGCCTGCAAGGTGCTGATGAAGGACATGCTGCCCAAGAGCGGCAAGACCCTCACCATCACCGTCGAGCCGATCCGCGGCCTGCCCGTGGAGAAGGACCTCGTGGTCAACATGGAGCCGTTCTTCGACGCGTTCCGTGCCGTGAAGCCCTACCTGATCACCTCGGGTAACGAGCCCACCCGCGAGCGCATCCAGAGCCAGGCCGACCGCGCCCGGTTCGACGACACCACCAAGTGCATCCTGTGCGCCTGCTGCACCACCTCCTGCCCCGTGTACTGGAGCGACGGCAGCTACTTCGGCCCGGCCGCGATCGTGAACGCACACCGCTTCATCTTCGACAGCCGCGACGAAGGCGCCCGCGAACGCCTCGACATCCTCAACGACGTCGAAGGTGTCTGGCGCTGCCGCACCACCTTCAACTGCACCGACGCCTGCCCCCGCGGTATCGAGGTCACCAAGGCCATCCAGGAAGTCAAGCGCGCACTGCTGTTCGCCCGCTGACCCGAGGCACCCGAAGGCCGCCCGTATCGAAAGATGCGGGCGGCCTTCGTCGTCTGCAATAAACGGCGGTACGGATGCGTTCCAGGGGGCATGAGCGAGCGAACAGTAAACAGAGCTTCGCTCGTGCCGGAGCGTCAGCGAGGCGCAGGCATGAGCGAACCGAAAGTAGAGGTAGTCGGCGTTCCCGCGCGCAATGCGTACGAGATCCGACTCGATGGCACGACCGTCGGCGAGGAGCTGTATTTCGATGACGGTACGCACCGTGTGTTCTATGCGACCGAGGTCGATCCAGCGTTCGGTGGACGGGGATTGGGCAGCATTCTGATCCACGACGCGCTGGCGGACACGGTGGCGAGCGGCCGTCGGATCGTACCGGTGTGCCCGTTCGTGGTGCGGTGGGTTACCAGGCACGACGATTTCGCGGCAAGTGTCGACGAGGCGACACCCGCACTGCTGCAACGCCTTCCGGCGCTGCCCCGCTGATCGCGTCACGTACCGGATCAGCAGGCCGCAGTTGTTCTCGCACAGGATGCACGCGGTCTTATGCCATTCCTATTGCGCCGCAGCATCATTGCGTCGACCGGTGCAGTGGTGCGGCGCTGGCCCACCCGTCCCCCGCGATCACCACGTGGTCCAGGAAGCGCAGGCCGACGGTGCGGGCGGATTCGATGAGCAAGGTGGTCGCGCGACGGTCGTCGAAACTGGGGACCGGGTCGCCGGACGGGTGATTGTGCACGACCGCGAAGGCACGACCGTCGTGGCGCAGCACAGTATTCAGGATTTCACGGACCGGAACAGCGACCTGATCGATCGCCCCCTCGGCGACGAATACCTTGTGCCGCAATCGATTCTGCGCATCACACACCAGCACCAGCAGCCGTTCGACGCGCGCGCCCGCGAACAGCGGCAGCGCCACCCGGACGACGTCGGCGGCGCCATCGAGGCGCGGGGCGATTTCCGGACTGTTGCGCGCCCTGGTGCCGAGGTGGAAGGCGGCGATGATGGCCGCCGCCTTGGCCTCCCCGATGCCCGCGCGCCGCGATAATTCCTCTGGCCGCGCGGCCGCCAAACCGGCGATGCCGCCGTGCTCGGCGATCATTTCGGCGGCCATATCCAGTGCGCTTTCGCCCCGGCGCCCCTGGCGCAGCAGCACGGCGAGCAATTCGCTGTCGCTGAGCGCGTGCGGGCCGAGCGTGAGCAGCCGTTCCCGCGGACGTTGACCGGATGGCAATTTGGCGATGGGTACCGACATCAATCCCCCTCGAATGCGGTGCGATCTTGCGCATCATGCCAGCACCCACCGACAGGTCGGATGCGATGGCGACCATGGTCTGCGCACCGCGACCGGGTCGGGCAGACTGAGTTCGCAGGTCCAACCATGGGGGGCGAATGTTCAACTGGCGCAGGCGGAGTGCGCGGCACATCGGACTCACCGCACTCTTTCTCGTAGCCGCCTGCGGTGCGCAGGCCCAGCCCGAGCAGAGCCCGCACCTCGATAACACCCCGGGCGTCGGCAAGTACTACCACCAGACACTGGTGTGGGGTTCGTGCGACGGTTTCGAGAACGGCGCGCACCTCACCGCACTCGAATGCGCCCGCGTCACTGTTCCCATCGATTACGCCGAGCCCGACGGCAAAACCGCGCGCCTCGCGATCTCGCGATTACGCGCACGCGGACAGAAGGTCGCCTCGATCCTCACCAACCCGGGCGGACCCGGCGGTATCGGCCTGACACTGCCCGCCGACCTCGCGCAGACACCGCTGGCGGAACGCTTCGATGTGGTCGGCATCGATCTGCGCGGACTCGGTGCGTCTACGCCGAAGCTCATCTGCGATACGCCCGAGGAGTTGGCGGCCGAACGTGCCGGTCTGGCAGGGGTATACGTGCCCTTCTGGATGTCGAAGGCCGAACACGGCAGCATGGATCTGGCCGCGAAATGCGTGCAGCGCACCGGGTTGGCACTGCTGTCACATGTCGGAACCGCCGAGTCCGCCGCCGACCTCGACATCGTCCGGGCGGCGCTCGGTGAGGAGAAGCTGACCTACTTCGGCGCCTCCTACGGCACGCGACTCGGCTCGGCCTATGCCGAGATGTTCCCGGATCGGGTTCGTGCCATGGTCCTGGACGGCGCGGCCGATCCGTCCACCAATATCGCCGATCCGGTGATCGTCTATGCCGGTCTACAACGGGCTTTCGACGCATATGCCGCCGACTGCGGCAAAGCGCCGGACTGTCCGATCGGCACCGATCCGGCCAAGGCGTCCGAACGCATGGCGGCATTGCTGCGGCCGCTGGCCGACCGCCCCGCCACCACGAACGACGGTCGCGACCTCGGCTATTCGGATGCCACGACCGGGGTGATCTCGACCATGTACACCTCGCGGGCCTGGCCGGTGCTGACCCGCGGCCTCACCGAACTGACCAAGGGCCACGGCGATATTCTGCTCACCCTGGCCGACAGTTATCTCGCGCCCGAGTCGGTGGACATCGGTTACAAGACCGCCGTGAGCTGCCTCGACGACACCCGGATCGCCGATCGGAAGAGCGCGCTCGAACTGGACCGGCGGGTCCGCGCGGCTGCCCCGGCGTTCGATAGCGGCCGCGCGGCCGATTGGGTTCCGTTCGGCGCCTGCACCTTCTGGCCCGTCCCACCGACCAGCCGCCCGCATACCCCGACGGTGACCGGCCTACCGAAGTTGGTGGTCGTCTCCTCCACCGGCGATCCGGTCACGCCGTACCAGGGCGCGACGAATCTCGCCCGCGCGCTGGGCGCCACGTTGGTCACTTATGAGGGCATCCAACATGGATCGTTTCTGGACGGCGTCAAATGCGTCGACGAACCGGTCCTGAAGTACCTGATCGAGCTGACCCCGCCCCAGGAAGGGCTGCGCTGCCCGACGCGGTGAGCCCGATCAGCCGTCGGCAACCGCGATCTCGGGTCCGGGCAGGGGGCGCTCGCCAGCGACTGCTCGCACGTCGCTCGAAAGGGTCAGCACACCGGCAGCCAATCGCTGCAGATGGTGAAGTTGCCGCTCGTGCACAACGATTCGGCGCAGCGCCTCGTTGATGGTGGCGCTGCTCGTCGACGTGCCCATGATGGCGGCCGCGGCGGCGAGCAGTTTCTGGTCGAGATCGATCCGCACGGATTTCATGCGCCCTCCTTCGTACATTCGCCATATTGCTTTATCCGGCCCGCTGATGTCTGGCAAATCGGACACAATGCCGGAATCCACATTTGACTAGTTACCCTACGGGGGTATAGTTCCCAACATGGAGCACGAGCACGGAACGCCCATCGAACACCACGAACATGCCGGACATACAGCACATTCCGAGCATCAGGCAACCGCCGGGCATACTCAGCACGCAAACACCGAGCATCACACTCCGACGTCCTGGCGGATGGCCGCCCAAGCCACCCTGCACTGCCTCACCGGCTGCGCGATCGGCGAAATCCTCGGCATGGTGATCGGCACCGCACTCGGCTGGAACAACACCGCGACCATGGTGTTGGCGATCATCCTTGCCTTCTTCTTCGGCTACGCGCTGACCATGCGCGGTGTACTGAAGGCGGGTCTGCCGCTGGCGGCCGCCATTACCACCGCGCTGGCCGCCGATACGGTCTCGATCACGGTCATGGAAATCGTCGACAATGCCGTCATCCTCGCCGTGCCCGGCGCCATGGACGCACACCTGGATACGGTCATGTTCTGGGCCACGCTCGCCTTCTCCCTGGTGGTGGCCTTCATCCTCACCACGCCGGTCAACAAGTGGATGATCGGCCGCGGCAAGGGCCATGCGGTGGTGCACGAATTGCACGGCCACCACTGATCAGCTCGCCGCCGCAGGAGCCGGTCTGCTGCCGGTAATAACGTGAAGAATCCCGCCCAGCTAGGCAGTTTGACCAGCTGGGCGGGCTTTTGTTGTCGCAAAGACCCAGCGGTGCTTGCATCGACGTATGTTCACCGAAGCTCGGCTGTACTCGCCGGTGACCCGATCCGGCGATGGCGATGTCATGGTGCACCTGAGCGACGAGCACCCCGGCGTGCACGATCCGGATTACCGCGCCCGCCGCAATGCGATCGCCGCGCTGGCGCTGGATTACACACCGGATAAACCGTTGCCACATATCGACTACACCGATGAGGAACAACAGGTGTGGCGCATCGTGTCGGCCGAACTCGCCCGCAAACACCAGAAGTACGCCGCCACCGAGGTGCTCGCGGCCGCGGCCCGGCTCGATTTGCCGAGCGATCACATTCCCCAGCTCGACGAGGTCTCCGCGGCGCTGACCCCGCTGACCGGATTCCGCTACGTGCCCGCCGCGGGCCTGGTGCCGCTGCGCGAGTTCTTCGGCTCCTTCGCCGACCGGACGTTCCACTCGACCCAATACATCCGGCACCATTCGGCCCCGCTGTACACCCCGGAACCCGATGCCATCCACGAGATCATTGGCCACGCCAATCAGATAGCCAGCCCGCGCTTCGCCGCCATCTACGAGGCGGTCGGCGCGGCCGTCGCCCGGCTGACCACCGAGACGGCGCTGAAGTTTCTCGCCGATGTGTTCTGGTTCTCCATGGAGTTCGGCGTTGTCCGGGAGAACGGCGAAATTCGTTGCTACGGAGCCGGATTACTGTCCTCCTACGGCGAGATCGACGAGTTCCAGCACGCCGAGCTGCGACCGCTGGACGTGGCGACGATGGGCACCGCTGTCTACGACATCACGCACTACCAACCGATTCTGTATTGCGCACAGTCGATTTCGGAGATCGAGGAGGTGATCGGCGGCTTCTTCGCCACCATGGACGACGATTCGCCGCACCGCGTACTGCACACGACGAGCAGAATGTGACACATCATCGTTTAAAACTCGAAAGTTGCTGGTAGACATTGGCGTTCGGCGAATTCGCCCGCCTCACAGACCTGCCGCGACAACAGACCAACCGGCTGTTAGCCTGCCTCGCGTCCGATCTCTTCGAAGGGGCGAGAGCCGAGATGACAGTTGATACAACGGATTCCACACCCGAGACACCGCTGTGGCTACAGGGCCGGGACGCGGTGGTCGCCGCGACGCCGGCCGATGATTGGCGCAACGGCGCGCCGGATTACCACCTGACCAGGGAAACCGTGCCGCGCGAGCGCACCACCAACCACGCGGCGGGCTCGCTCGAGGCCGTCGTCGAGGATCTGGTGCGGGTCTTCGAAATGGAGGTCTCACACAAG
The DNA here is from genome assembly GCF_035920345.1 of Nocardia vinacea. Taxonomy (NCBI): domain Bacteria; kingdom Bacillati; phylum Actinomycetota; class Actinomycetes; order Mycobacteriales; family Nocardiaceae; genus Nocardia; species Nocardia vinacea. The sequence continues at coordinate 8,262,275 of NZ_CP109149.1, read as the reverse complement.
AAGGATCCGGCGACCTGGGTTTCCCTGGTGGCCGAGCACTACCGGGGCCGGGTCAACGGCGGCCCGTGGCAGGACGCCGAGGAATTCGCGAGGATCGGCAGCTACAACATCCTGATCGGCGATAACCCGTACTACGAGGTCGAGCAGGAGACCTTCGAGTCCTCCCACGAGACCTTCCACACCGCCTTCCCGAACGGCTTCTTCTGGGAGGTGCTCGAGGTGCTGGCCGGACCGCCCGCGGTCACCTTCCGCTGGCGGCACTGGGGCCGCTACGACGGCGAATACAAGGGCAACCAGCCCACCGGCGCGTTGATCGAGATGTTCGGCGTGACGATCGCCAGGGTCAGCGACGACCTGCGCATTCTCGAACTCGAGCACTTCTACGACAACAACAAATTGCTCGGCCCATTGGCACACGGGTGCCCGGTTACCAAGTCCGCCTAGGATTTTCGGCCGCTCGGCAACGCTATTGTTTGCCGAGCGGTAACCCCGCCTCCAGGAAATCCAGTGCGCGATTGAGGTTCTCGGCATTCAACGGGTTGAACCTCGCGATTCCGAGCGCGACCCCCGCGATAGCACCGGCGGTCACGCGAATCTCGAAATCGTCCGCATCCCGACCCATCTGCTCGGCGAGCAGACCCGCCATCAGGTCGATGCCGCGTTGCAGTTCCAGTCCGATGGCCGCGCGCAGCTCGGGCACGTGATATAGCAGCGCCTGACGCTCCTGCTCGAATGCCAGCTCGGCCACGGGCAGATTCGCGAATACCTCCGCAACCGCACTGCGGAACGCCGTCATCGGCGGGATGTCGTGTGGTTGGGCCCGTATCGCGTCGATCATCAGTGGATCGAGATCATCGGCGAGCACCAACTGTTCCTTGGTCGGGAAATAGCGGAAGAAGGTGCTGGGTGAGACCTCGGCCGCCGCGGCGATCTGCTCGATGGTGGTCTCGGTGTAGCCCTGCTCGCGGAACAGCCGAAACGCTTCTTCGCGAATCGTCCGGCGGGTCCGTTCCTTCTTCCGCTCGCGCAGGCTCTGCGCGGCAGTCCCGTCCGCGGGCAGCTCAACCGACATGTGTCGATTCTGGCCCATCGACCGACACCAGCGCGTCCGGTATCGCCTCATCGTGTTGCGGTGCGGCCGTGGACCGCCCCGGCAGCACCCGCAGTGCGAGCGGCACCGCTACCGCGCAGAGCGCCGCACACACCCACAGCATCACGCTCATCCCGCCGACGAACGCCGACTGCACCTGCTCCAGCATGGCCGCATTGCCGGTCGATTTCGCAACTGCCACACCGGCATTCACGCTGTCGCGAATCGGATCGACATTCAATGCGCCGAGATCGCCGCGGTACACGGTAGCCAGGACGGTGCCGAGCACCGCCACCGCGATGGTGCCCGCCGCCTGACGCAGCGCCTGCACCAGTGCCGAGCCGACGCCCGCACGGGCCACCTCGAGATTGTCCAGCGCGACCGCCATACCGGCCGGCAGCCCGAGGCCCATGCCCGCACCGGTCAACCCGACCCATACGGCCACGAACCAGTACGAGGTCCCCACTTCGGTCAGCCCGCCCAAGCCCATGCCGACCGCCAGCACCGTCAGGCCGAGTCCCACCATGAGCGCCGGTCCCAGTTTCGGCTGCAACCGATCCCCCAGCCGCGATCCGATCAGCAGTCCGCCGATCAACGGCAGCAGGCGCACGCCGCTGCCGAGCGCATCCGCGCCGAGGACCGCCTGGAAGTACTGCGGCACGGTGAAGAACAGGCCGAACAAGCCGAACGTGATGATCACGGTGAATGCCGTACCCCAGCGGAAGCCAGGGCTGCCGAACAGGCCCAGATCGACCAGCGGGAAGCTCGCGCGCCGCTGCCACGCGATGAATACCGCGACGGCCGCGATGCCGCCGAGCAGCGCACCCCAACCGAGCCCATTACCCCAACCCTTGTCACCGAGCCGAATGAATCCGTAAGTGACGCCGACCATGCCGAGAATCGACAGCGCGACGCCCGGCAGATCCATCGGCCGCTGATCCGGGTTCCGCGACTCCGGCACCAGGACCGCGATGGCCAGCACGCCGAGCACCACCATCGGGACATTGATGAGGAATACCGAACCCCACCAGAAGTTATCGATCAGCCAGCCGCCGAGGATCGGACCGAGCGGCAGGCCGAGCGCGGTCGAGGTGACCCAGATGTTCATGGCCTTGGCCCGCTGCGCCGAATCCGGGAACAGCACCGGCAGCACCGCCATCGACAGCGGGATCATGACCGCCGCCGCGATGCCGAGTACCACGCGGGCCGCGATGAGTTGACCGGCGGTGCCGGCGAAGGCGCAGGCCAGCGAGGCCGCTCCGAACAGCACCAGCGCGCCGAGCAGCAGCTTTTTGCGGCCGTAGCGGTCGCCGAGCGCGCCCGCGGGCAGCATCACGGCCGCGAGCGCCAGTGTGTATGCGGAACTGAACCACTGCAGCGCGCCGGTATTCGCGTTCAGGTCGACCGCGAGCGTGGGCAGCGCGACGGTCAGCACGGTCATATCCAGGCCGATGGTCAGCATTGCCAAGGCCAGCGCCCCCAGCGCCAGCCAGCGGCGAGTCGAGTCTGTCTGCATAGCCCCTCCAGAAAATGGTAGTTACAACTATTTGATAGTAGCTCTCATTTAGTAGTTCCTGTCAATACGGGCGTATCCGTGTCTCATGACGGCCCACCGCGCGGCCGATCAGTAGGCTCGCAGCCGATGAGCACCCGGGACCTTCGCCTCCTCGTCGCACTCTGCCTCGGTTCTGCACTGGCCATTACGGCCGTGACCTGGGGCCCTGCCGCGACCATTTCGCACGCGACGCCGACGACCACCACGACGACGCCGTTCAGCACCCCGAATACCGACAGCTGCCCGCAGAAGACGAAGCCACCCAACCCGATCGACGAATCCGAGGTCCCCGAACCCGGACAGCCGACACCGACCCCGCTGGCCGTGCCGATTCCACCGGTCGGCGGCTCACGCCTGGGTGAATGCGGTGTCGTCATACCGCGCGGCGCACCGCCGGTGCCGCAGGACATTTCCGCCACGGCCTGGCAGGTATCAGATCTCGATACCGGTGAGGTGCTCGCCGCCAAGGACCCGCACGGGCGCTACCGGCCCGCCAGCACGATCAAGGTACTGCTCGCGACCGTCGCGCTGCGCAGCCTCGACCTGAACAAGACCGTCACCGGAACCCAGGACGATGCGAATGCCGACGGCACCCGAGTCGGCATCGGCCCCGGCGGCCGCTACACCAACCGACAGCTCATGCAGGCGCTGATCATGGCGTCGGGCAACGATGCCGCGCATGCCATCGCCACCCAGCTCGGCGGCGACGCCGCTGCGGTGCAGAAGATGAACGATCTGGCAAAGTCGTTGTACGCCTTGGATACTCGCACCGCCAGCCCGTCCGGTCTGGACGGCCCCGGGATGAGCAGCTCGGCCTACGACCTGTCGGTGTTGTTCCGCGAGGCCATGACAATTCCTTTGTTCGCCGAATTCATCCACACCGAGCAAGTCGATTTTCCCGGCTACCCCAAGGACCCGAAAAACCCTGACGACAAAGACCATCCGGGTTTCCCCATCGCCAACGACAACCACCTGCTCTACGACTACGACGGTGCGCTCGGCGGCAAGACCGGTTACACCGACGACGCCAGACAGACCTTCGTCGCCGCCGCCCAACGCGACGGCCGCAGACTCGTCGTGACGCTGCTGAAAGCCGATGTGCTGCCGATACGTCCATGGGAACAGGCCGCGCGCCTGCTCGACTATGGTTTCGCCCTGCCGAAGAGCTCCACCGTCGGCAAGCTCCCGGAAGCCAAGTCGGCATCCACGAAAGGCACTGCGGGACTTGCCTCCCCGCCCCCGAAAGACACCGACCACGAAGCCCAGCCCGCCGATGAATCCGACAACTACGCGGGCACCCGCACGCTATTGCTGATAGGCGGCGTCATCCTGGTCCTCGCACTGCTTCTCGGAGCCCGCCGCATGAGCCGCCACCGATAGACCGAAGTTCCAAAGGCCTTGCGGCAGCGGTATGCCAAGATCGTCGATATGGGGATCGTCGGTGCGCGCATTGCGATCCGGATCCGTACAGCCGCAGATTGATCCGCGAACTTATCCCGGCTATGGGCCACCGCCGAACGCGTACCCGGTCTACGGTCCCGCACCGACGAACCCGCCTCGAAGCCAGCAGTCGAACCCGCATCCGGCAGGTGCCCAACAGTATCCACCGCAATATCCCCCGAATCCGGTCGCACCCAACGGCTACCAGCCGCAACCGGATTCCGGACCCACCTACTCGCCGAATTACATTCCGCCGCAGGGCTACCGCCCGCACGACAACCAGCCGCCACACCATTTTCCGCCCCACCCACGCTGACACCGGTGCCGCGAGCGAGCGCGGCCCCCTGCAGTTGCGAACCGGCTGGCACCCAACAGCCCCCATCTCCCTATCCACCGAACACCTACCTGCCGAACGACTTTCCGCCGCCAACGGCCTTGTGCCGCGACAGTTCTCCGCCAGTTCACCCGCTGCGCCGCGGGTGGTAGGCCTCGTCCGGAACCTGGGCCGGATGCTCGACGTGAAGTATTCTTACGGCGATTCACTAGGGGGGTGACCGCGATGGCAGGGTGGACTGGCGACTCGGCGGTTGGTGGGTCGGCACGCGAGGCGGTAGGGCTCTGCGCCGAAATCCACGGCTTCCACGCTCTACTGCCGACGGCCGCTACCCCCACTGCCCCGAGAAGTGCACCCTGGCACCGGAATCCGGCCAGGGTACTCACCTCCCTACCGCTAGGTCGAGTTCTCGCACCGATCGGCCAAGTAGACGCGCGCCCGACATGCCGCCCCAGCCGGAAACGAACGGGATTGCGTCGGCACGCGCGGTTATCGCCACATCAACAGAAAGTCAAAGAATGACCTACGAATTCAAGGTCGCCCCAGACGATATCGATAAGGCGGCAGACCAGCTGGCGGAAATCGCGGTGGGAAGCGCAAAGGCGGTCGAGTATGCCAAGAAGCATCTCGACCTGGAAAGCAATGCTGGTTTGGCCCTGAAACCTCTCATCGGCGTCCTTCAAGAAGCCTGTGACGAACTGGCGGTGAATTACACACGGCTGGGCTCCAAGACGAGCGAATCCGCCACGGAGTTGAAGAACGCCGCGAACATGTACCGAACCGTCGACAAGGCACGGGCCGAAGCGCTCGACAAGACCTATCCGACAAAGGCCAGCAAATGACCGACACTACTACCGCATCCGATCCGACCGCGAAGCTCGTCGAACCGCAGGTAGAGGCCTGGTTGTCGACCGGAGGAACTCTGGTCGACTTCGTCCTCGGAAACGCGTACAGCGTTACCTACTACTTGAACGTCATCGTCTCGTTGACCGGATGGAACCCGATCGAAGATGTACAGAAGTATTTTGGAGGAGATTGGCAAGAGCTGCTCGAGTCCGCTAAGGCGGTAGAGAATCTGGCCGCATATAACACCGCCTACGGTGACGCGATCGACGCAGCGATGAAAATGTCGAATCATCGTGGCAGGGCAACGCGGCCACCAGCGCGGCCGATTACTTCTCCAAACTGACGACGGCCCTCGACGGGCAGGTCGAGCCACTGACACAGATCGCCAACGCGACCGCCGCGTTCGCGTGGGCTTCGTTCGGCATCGCGCAGACCGTCCAAGCGGGAATACTGGAACTCGGCGACCGTGCGGTTCAGTGGGTTCTGACGCAAGCCGCCGCAGCTGCTGCAGCAGCGACCGGCGTCGGTGCCTCCGCCGCAGCCGCACTCGAAGTCGTCTGCAATGCCATCCTCCTCGCGATGACACTCAATGTTGTGAAACAAATCAAGAACCTTGGAGCCTTGCTGGCTGCCGCACAAGCAGCGCTCGGCACGATCACGGCGTTCATCGGGACCGCGATGGAATTCCAGATCCCCAGTCTCGGCGGAACCTACGACCATCCCGGGGTGAACTGATGAATCGCGAGGAACCGATGCTGGATCTCGCCGGCGGCGATGTCGGCATGTCACGTCACCTTGCGAAGGCTCTGAACATCATTGTCGGCAGCCCGGGCCTCGCCCCGGATCTGAAGGCGCAAATGCAGGAGATCCTGCAAGGGAAGGGCACCATCCGCGATCTCGTGCACAGCGAGTCGTTCGCGCGTCTCGGCGACGCGGTCATCCCCAAGGCGCTAGAGGATTTCGCGGCGACATCGCCCGAGGAAATCCAGCGAAAGGCCGAACTGGGAAACGCGGTCCTCGAAAGCTACCGGAACCAGGATCCCGAAACTTCGCCCCCCGCAGAGCCATCCCCGAGTTCGTCGCCCGAGCAATCGCCGACCAGCGCTCCCCAGCGAACACCATCGACGTCGGCCTCCGAGGTCGGAAGTAGCGGTAACCGCCCTGCGAGCCATGTGATTCCAGGAACTCGGAAGCCCAACCGCGATCGGATCGTCACACCCGACGACCTGGACGACGACGATCTGTACTTTCAGGACCGCAACCAACGCGGATGGCTCGAGTGAGGCTACCTCGCCTGGCCGGTGACTATTACCGACCCAACAGCGGTGACGACTTCGAGGCGACCCCACTACCACCGAATCCACTGGTGTATCAGCGGCCGTACACGCACGAGGACGACGTGACGATCCGGCTGCGTCGGTGTCAGGACCCTTTGCCGAATGCCGTTTCGCTCTGGCGGAAAACACCCCGGCGGCTACGCGTCGAACCACTCGAACTGGAAATTGCGCAACCTCTGCCCGATTTGTGTCCCGGGCACGGTCTTCCGGCGGTGTCGCGAAACCACGTGCGGGCCCGCTTCTACGACACGGATCTACATCCTCGGTTTCATCGCACAGCCAGAGAACGAGACCTCGGCAAGAACTTGTTCACCGGAGGCGTGGTGCCGGTCGCACCTGTTTCGACGATCCTCGTCGGCGAGTGGCCCGTCTGTGACCGATGCGTCCGCACCTCCGGGCGATACCGCTGGGCCGCCCGCTCGCTGCTATGGCTGATGGTCGCCAATCTCGTCGCTGTGGTGATAGTCAGTGTGGCGCATGTCGATCCCCTGCTCATCCCGCTGGTACTCGCACTCTTCCCGGGTTCGATTCCGCTGGGGCTGGTGGTGGTCATCCACCTGTTCGGCAAGAGTGCCCAACGGGTGACGTACCGCCCCATCTATGATGAAAGGTTCGCCTTCGTCCAAGCTCACCCCCACTTCCGGGCAGCGATAGAACAAGATCCGCGCTATCGTCCTTCGCTCGACAAAGAGCCTGGCACGCAATAAGCATCGGTCGTCTCGGCCATCCGGGACGGCCGAGACGGACATCGCGCAGACCCGCAGATTGCACCGTCGGCATTTGCCACCGCTTCGCTCGAGCGGAGACCTCGCGCCAAGCCATCCTGATATCAGCGTCGCTGTTCCCCGTCGACCGGCCCCGGCAGACTGCCTAGATCGAGCCTCGGATTCTGCGCGGACGTGCGAAAAGTCTCGAATTGACGGCCTTGCTCGAGCTGCCCAGATTCTTTGGCAACCAGCATCTGGCAAACGAACCCGGAAGCGACCGTCGCGCTGGAGCGGCGGATCAGGGGATGGGTTGTGCCAGGCGGGTGATTTCGCGGCGGATTGCGGACTGGTCGCAGGGGATTATGTGGAATTCGTTGTATTGGTGGCGGTAGTGGTAGCGGCCGTCGCCTTCGATGTCGAACCAGTTCAGGTATTCAGGTGGGGCGGGGTGGGAATCGCGTAGGCCGCGAAGGGTTTCCACGGTTCCGGAACCGGAGCGCGGAGCGCGCAGCAGGCGGTAGATCCGGTCGGACGCTGTTTCTTTGATGCCGGTCCAGGACTCGAGGTTGTCGACCAGGCATTGGGCATCTTCGACCACGGCCGGATGCCGTCCGGGCGGCACGTCGCCGAGCACCGCTGTGAATACGGCGGGCACGATCGCGGCGGTGCCGACCTCGAGCACTACATTGCCGCCGAAATCGGGGGTGAGGCCCGGCCGTTGCACCAGGGTGACGCCGATGTCGGCGTCGATCGCGCCGAACGCGCGCAGCGGGCGTCGCCGAGTTCCGGTCAGCGTCAATGCGATTCGCGGATCGGCGGCCACACGCAAGGCCGCCGAGAGATCCGGGTTGGCGTGCAGCGGCATGCGGCGGTCCAATTCGCGGGTGAGCTGGTCGAATTCGTCTTCCCAGCGCACCGAGGCGATCAGGCGCAACGGAAAGGGGTAGCGATCCGACCGCGTCTCGCGCCAGATGTGCATGAACTCATCGGGCGTGAACTCGAACTTCACCCGCGCTCACCGCTCGGTTGCGCCGAGGGCGCGTCGGCCCCGATCGACGAGGGAACCGCCGGATCGTCCGGGCCGACCAGTTCTTCGTACTGGCCGATCAGGTAGTCGGGGACCTTGCGGCTCGACTCGTCCTCCCCCGATTTGCGGCCCGCGCCGGGTGACGACATGCCCGACATACCGTTGCGGCCGGTGCTGGCTGCACTGGTCGCAGCGGTGGAAACCGTTGCTGCGCTGGAGTTTCCGGTAGTCGGAACGCCGGAGACGCTGCGTCCCGGACTCGGTGTGGTGCTGCTGCCGGGTCCGGCGGTGCCGCCCGGTCCGGAGGTGCCGAGGCTACCCGGCTGCCCCGAGGTCGTCTGGGTGGTGGTTGTCGCGGCGGGCGAGGTCGCGGTGGTGCTCGCGGCCGAGGTCGGGGACTGTGTCTGTTGTCCGGTAGTGGAATTCGAGTCGAGGCCCGTCGGGTTCACCGTGCCCTGATCGGACTCCGATGTCCCCGATCCGTTCGACTCGCCGTTGCTACCGCCGGTGTTTCCGGTGCCCGATCCAGTGGTGCCGCCATTGCCGCCCCCGTTATCGCCGCCCGGCCCGGTACCACCCTCGTTGCCCCCGCCCGGCGACGTGACCGGCACGAATGTCGGGACTCCGGACCCAGCAGGACCGTACGACGGTTTGTAGTTGTTGTTCATGGTGTCGATCGCGGTGCGATGCAGCGCCTCGATACCGCGCTGATAGGCGACCTCCTGGCTGTCACCGTCCCCGACCAGACCCGCGCCGACCGCGGAAATAATGACCTGCGCGGGGTCCAGCGAGGTCGCCGAACCCCTGCTCCCCTGCGCCGCGGACGGTGGCGGCACCGTCATCTTCACCACTTCGGCGGCTGACGCCACGCCCTTTATCCGGTGCCCACAGGCATTGATGACCTGCTCGACATCACTTGCCTGCCGATAGAACGTCTGCGCCGCAGCAAGAGCCGCATCGGCCATGGCACCCTCGATGCCCGAGGCCAATGCCTTCTGAATCGCGAGATTCGCGCCGAACAGCCCACCGCTCAGCGCGGTGGCGATGCTGATCCACGTATCGGCCTGGTGATGCATGATGCCCGGACTCATCTGCTGGGCGTTGGTGTAGATCTCCTCGTGGGTATGGCCCTCGAACTGCTCCATCCGAGTGATGTACGCCGGATCCTGGCCGTCGGCAGCAAGTTTCGTCTCATATTGCTCCGCACCCTGCTGCTGACCGCGCGCAAGCGTGCTCGGTTGGGTTGTATCCGGCTTGCGGCTCGAATCGAATGCACCGAGCGCCGAGGGAACATCGTTAATGTCGAGGCCGGTCATCGTCAGTTGTCCTTGCCGATCTCCGGTTCGATGGTGGAGGCGATGTCGGTGATGCTGTCGCAGGGGTTGAGGTCTCGGGGGGCGCGGTCGGTGAGATCGACTGCTATCTGCACGAAACCCACCTTGGTCTGGACATCAACCTGGCAACTCCGCTTCATGGACGTGGCGGGGTCATGGACCAACAGGGCTTGGCGTCCGTTCACAGCGATCGGCTCGCTGTATGAGCCGACCTTAGCGAGGTCTTCCGCCCAAGTCGCGTTTCCTGAGTTCAATTGCAGGTTTCGCAAAGTTGAGCGAAAGTCGCAGGTGAGGAAGCTGTACTCGGCCACGAGGTCGTCGCCACGTGCCCGGGATGCGGGATCGAATCCAGCTCGTCGAGCTGTGTCATCGCTGATCCATGTACACGGGTCGAAGACGACCTTGGGGCGTCCCGTGCTGGCGGTGTACTGGTTATCCTGCGACGGCGGTTGAAGCTTGGGGTTGGTCAATGTCGGCCGCGCTGATTGTGTCGCGGTGGTCGACGTGGTTTGACCTGAATCGGCCGGGTGCTGTGTGGCGTCGCTGCCGGAGGAACAGCTCACCGCGACTGGTGCGATCGTTATCGCAAATAGCGCCAGCCAAGTATTGCGGGTTCCCCTCATGAAGACTGCACCTCCGAGGTAGCGGTACTGACCGACCGCGCATACACGGCGTCGGCTTCCTCTACTAGCTGACCAGCACGCAGGTAAGCCGCCGCCATCTTCAATGCAGCCTCTTTCATCCCGTTGAGAGCATCCGTCATCTGCACAGCCTTGCGCGAAAAACCGTCTTGAAGCTGCTTGGCCGACTCGAACCCACCGAAGCCATCGAGCCGCTGCAAACGAATCGATCGATTTATCTCTGGATCGAGCGTCGTCTCGACGAACCTCGTGTAGACCTCGGCGCACCGACGTGCGGCGTCGGCCTCCATCCGGAATGTTCCCCCAGTGGCTTGCTGATACAGCGCATTTGCGGCCGATTGCCCCACTTCCATCGGCTGGCACTCCCTCGCTTTTCGTCCGCTTACTGTACTGGACGCGTGAAACGGTCAATCGGTTCCATTGGGACGCAAAGACGGTCTCGATTGGTTTCGATCCTGCGGGTTCGGACCGGTACCGCCGGGTTCGGACCGAGCGTTCCTCCAGCCGTGTGCTCCTACCGAGGTTCATGACGGGTCCCATATTCCCAAGGATCGGGACGCACCGGTGTTGACCTAGAACCGCGAATATGCCACCAGATGCAACTTGTCCTGGGGTTATGCCCTGATCGCATGGAAATCCGCTATGTTGCCGCCGACTGGATCGCAGCGTGATCTCCTGATCCGAACAGTGAAACCTGAAGGGAGGCAGGCATGTCGGAGGACGGACCAAGCCTGGCACGGCGTCAGTTGGGGAAGTATCTGCGCAATGGGAGGCAGGAACGCGGGCTGACGCTCCACGAGGCGGCCAGGCTGATACAACGCAGTGGCAGCACGCTCCACCGCATGGAGAAGGGGCAGGTGGCCGAACTGCGCGAGATCGATATCGAGGCGCTGTGCACGATCTACGAGTTCGATGCCGACCACACGGCGGCAATGAAAGCGCTTGCGGTACAAGGTAACGAGCTGGGCTGGTGGTATGAGTACGTCGACCTGCTGCCGAAGAACTTCGACTTCTATGTCGGTCTGGAGGCATCGGCACAGCGGCTGAAGACCTACGAGCCTGAACTCGTACCAGGGTTACTGCAGACGCCAGCGTATGCGAGCGTGCTCATCCGGTCGGGCTTTCCTGACGACGACGCCGACGAGCATGCACGCAGGGTGAGGTTGCGAATGCGAAGGCAAACCAGAATCACCCGCAAGTATCTTCCGGCATCGCTCGACGTAATCCTTCGAGAGTCGGTGCTCCGGGGAATGGTTGGCGGGTCGAATGTCATGGCGACCCAGATGAGGCACCTGGCCGACATGACCACCCGACCCAACGTGAATTTGCAGATCCTGCCGTTCAGCGCTGGGTTCCCCGTTGGAGTCGCGGTTGGGCCGTTCGTCATCCTGGAGTTCGGCACGGATAAAGATGGACAGCCGGTCGATCCGCCCGTGGTCTACACAGAAAATTTCACGGGTGGCTTGTATCTCGCAAAATCAACCACGGTTCAGCGATACGATCATACGTACGAGAGTCTTCGGCGTAGCGCTATGGATGCCCCTGCCAGCCGGGCTCTACTCAGGCAGATGGCGAAGGAGTATGCGTGAACAGCGATTTGGCCGGTGCCGAGTGGTTCAAGAGTCGACACAGCGGCGCAGCTGAAAACTGCGTCGAAGTCGCCTTCCTCCCGAACACCCTTGTCGGCGTTCGCGATTCGAAGAACCCCTCCGGCCCAGCACTGGTCTTCACCCCAGCCGAATGGTCAGCCTTCACCGCCGCGACAACCCGTGGCGAGTTCGACCGCTGACAGTCCCACTCACGCATTTGGAGTACGCGTGAACCTCGATCTGACCAACGCCGACTGGTTCAAGAGCAGCCACAGCGGCGGCAGCTCAGACTGCGTCGAAGTCGCCTTCCTCCCGAACACCCTTGTCGGCGTTCGCGATTCGAAGAACCCATCCGGCCCCGCACTCATGTTCACCCCAGCCGAATGGTCGGCCTTCACCGCCGCGACGACTCGCGGAGAGTTCGACCACTGATCTCGGAGGGGCACCCTATGGCCAATCTCTCGGACTCGACATAGTTCAAGAGCAGCCGCAGCGGTGCCCATTCGAACTGTGTCGAAGTCGCCTTTCTCCCGAACAGCTATGTCGGCGTTCATGATTCGAAGAACCCATCCGGCCCCGCACTGGTCCTCACCTCAGCCGAATGGTCAGCCTTCACCGCCGCGACAACCCGTAGCGCGTTTGCCCAATGACGGTCTCGACCTTGCTTTACTCTGCCACCTACCACTAGCTGGCGATGCCACGAGCGGACCTGGGCACCGGCTTTTTCAGTGGCGGCGATCTGGTCGAGTGCCGATCGGCATGGGGAGACGGCTGCCGAGCAACCGACATAGCCCGCAACCGTATGGACGCTTGAGGCAGAGCGCCGTTATGGTCGGGTGATGAGCGCTACCGGGGGGCTTTCCAACCAGAATCTGTCTGTTGTGCCTGATGATGTGCAGGCGATCGGCCAGTACGTCTACAACATCGCCGACACCATGAAACAGGCCCTCGATTCCGCAGCCCGCGAGGTCGAGACCCTACTCACATCCGACTGGACCGGCGACGCGGCCGACGAATTCGCCACCGGGTGGACCGAAACCCACGACGGCGGAACACAACTCATGCAGGCCTTGACTTCCCTTGCCGACAAGCTGGGCGTCACCGCGGCCAACTACAAGAACACCGACACCGGCAACGCGTCCGGTATCTCCAGCCTGGATCTGCCATGAGCTCCCAATTCAGTGTCGACCTCGACCAACTCGACCGGATCGTGTCACGCCTCAATGGCCTCGCCGGGTTTCTACACGACCACCTCGACGAGCTCGACCACAAGGTCGCTGCCCTGCACAGCGGCAGCTGGGAATCCGCCGCAGCCAGCGCTTACGCCGACGCCCACAGCCAATGGGTCACGGCCGCACGGGAATTCGCCGAAGGCGTCGCCGCCATAAGCGATGCCGCACAGAAAGCGCATGGCCGCTATACCCGCGCCATCGACGTCAACCGACGCATGCTGCAGTCGGGGCAGGCATGATCGTCGACTGGCAGATCTACTACGACGCCGCCAAGAAATGCCACGATCTCGCCGGCGATCTCCGCAAGGCCGACAAACCGGTCCACGATGCGGTCAAAGGCGAATGCGTCGGGATGGCCGGCGACGCCCCCGGCTGCAAAGAATGGGGTGAGACCTACGACAAAGCTGCCCGGCAGACCATGCAGGCCTGCTCCAGCCTGGCCAACGCCCTCACCAACTACGGCGCCGTGCTGTACGCCATGGGCTACAACTACGGCACCGCCAACAAGAGCAACCCCGCCCCACCACGACCCGACGTAGGCCAGGTCGGCGAGTACAAGGTCAGCTTCCCGTCCTCGGTGGGCGACAACGGAATCGGCTTCACCGACCACGGCGGCCTCAAAGAGTTCCTGGACAAACTCATCGCCAAAGTCCTCGCCGCCTTCGGCAAACTCCCCAACGGCGACCACACCAAACTCGACAAAGCCCACACCACCTGGAACACCTTCGCCAACCACGACACCATCACCGGCGCCGCCGCCCGCATCGCCGCCATCTCGGCCCTGTTCGACGGCATGGACGACCTCACCAATCGGCAACTACTCCAAGACCACTTCACCACCCTGAAAACCAGCGCCGACACCGTCAGCACCGCCGCCCAGAACATGGCCGGACCCGTCGGCGACTACAAGAACGCGACGGTCGCCCTCGGCAACGACAACACCACAGCCATCAACGCACTGGAATTGTCCATCAGCCTGATCGCCATCACCGCCGGAGTCGCATTCCTGTTCAGCCTCGGCTCCTCCGCCGTCGCCGCAGCCGCCGCGATCGACGCCGACGTTGCCCTCACGATCAACGCGATCCAAACCTCTTACCGCGCCAGCCAAATGGTCCGAATCATCGGCCTCAGCAGCCTCGCCGCCGGCGCCGTCGGCACCATCGACGCCTTCCACGCACTACCCACCATCGACCTCGACAAGGCCATCGCCGGCCTCGCCGCCATCATCGGCATGACATCGACCATCGATGATCCGGACTCGGACGACATCAACGGGCACAATACCGCTGGTGGCGCGTTTACTACGAACTCATACACATCGAAGGTGAATAAGATCGCCAGCGAGTACGGGGTTTCACCGAAGGAAGTGAAGGATGCCATCCATAAGATCAAAGCACAAGGCGCTTGGCGCGGTGACGGAAACAATCGAAACCCTGACGTAATCGTCGATCTCGATACCGGTGAGGTCCACGTACAGAAACCAGACGGCAGCCCTTCCGAAGACAGCATCGGAAATATCCATGATGCACTGGAACGCTGACGGGAGGCGAAGGAATGCGGCGAGAAATCATAGAACACGAGGATAGATGGATTATCCTACCGCTGAGGGGAAGCCGTATCGTCGCTAGCGAATGGTACCCAGGCCAAGTCGATCTCATTATCGACACAGGCTTCAAAGTAGTCATCGGCTATGACGCCGAATTATCCTTGCGAACCAGCAAGGAGGACTCACCCGACCGTCACGAATTACCCCATTGGCCGAGGGAGGAGGCAAAAAGAATTCTAGAATCCGAAATACTCTCGCCAGTATTCTTCAAATCCGGTGGCGCCAGAATTGCCCTCCGAAACGGATGGCTCTTGCTTCTCGCTGATCTACCGGCGAGATCGCCGGCGGCGGTTTACTCCGAATCCTCTCTGCTGTGGACTCGTGATGGGCTGTCGAGTCAAACGGAGTATCCGGTGCTCAGAATAGATCCGTGGACGGGACGGATACTCACCACACCGGAATGGCCGTCCCGCCCATCCGACCTGGCCATCAACTACGAATCCGACGATATCAACGACTGACCGGTCGTTCGCTGCCAGCGACCGCGCTCAGCGTCGCCGCGACCCCGAAAGCACCAGCGCCGCAAGAGCACCCGCACCGAAGTAGGCCGCGCTGGTACTCATCGAAAGGCCGGGCGTACTCATGCGGGGCTTGATTTACGGCGGGGTCAGGTGGGGGGATTTCGGCTTCGGGCTCGTACTCCAAAGCTATTGTGGCCCAGGCGGTTACGAACAGGAGGATGCGATAGGTGGTGTAGCTGAACACCATCAGACCGATGATCGAAGGCTCAGACATTGAAACTGAATTCGACCGCGCAGCCGAATAACCTCACCAACATGGGCTCCTATGTTGCCGGCTCCAGTCTGTCGTACCCTGACCGAGGCACCAGCACCGATTCGGCGGTCAGTGCTCCGCGGTCTCGTACTTCGAGGGGCTTCCGATCGCCGCTCCAAGAGACGACCTGCACCGGGTTGCCTTTGTCGACGAATACGCAGTAGCCCTGCTCCGGTCCTTCCCGGTAATCGATTGTGGGGAGATGCTTCCAACACTGGCCTAGAGTGTTCGCGTTCTTGTCGAGGTCGGCCACTTCGGTGGACGCACGCACCTCCACCAACCGCTCCCATCCATCAGTCCAACCGGCCGCACGGGTTATATCTCGATCAGCGTGGCTCCATCCGCACCTTTCGCCACCTCGCGCAGCACGGCGTCGAAACGTTTATTCGATCCAAGCGGCTCAGCTCGGGGAGAGCCGAAATCGAGTGTGCCAGTGCACGTTTGATCGTCCTCTCGATCAGTGGAGGAAGTGCAGGCGCTCAGCGCAGACACGGCCCGCGCCGCCAGTCTCTGATCGTCGGCTGCGGAGACGCTGACGGGAGGGCCTCGAACTGGGCGGACTACCACCGGCCCAGGCCGATTCTCTGACCTGCTGCTGACGGTGCGCGATGGCCTCGGCCTGGTCGTAGTCGGCCCCCGACCAGTGCACAAGATGCTGTGCAGTCGCGTCACCGATCTCGTCCGCACACGTCTGTCCGAACTCAGCCGATCCGAATCATCCTGCGCCGCAGGCGTTCAGAGGCGGCTCGAGCTCCTACCAGTACGACTGGTTGCGCCGCTGGTTCTGCTCGATCAATTCTTCTTCGGTGAGCTCGTCGTCGGACGGTTCGTGCCTCGCCGTAGGCTCGGATGGGACCGGGTACGGGCGTTCCGCGGCCAGCCCGAGGGTCTCGACCGCCGCTGCCATGCGCGGGTCTGCGCTGAGTTCGGCGAGACGTTCACGCACATTCCCGCGAGCCTGGTCCAGGGCCTCGTGCACGAGCTCGGTGATCAGATTGCCCAGTTCGGCTCCGAAAGGTGTGACGCTCTCGTCGATTCGAACTGCTTGAAGCGTTCCGTCCGCGAGCACGTCAACCGCAACCCCGTAGCGCGATGCGGTGGACCGGTCGGTCATCAGGGCGCGTTGCACGGCATCCATCTGATTGGTGATCGGGTCGATATCACCGTTGTTCGGGTACAACTGCACTGCGCGCTCCCCATCGTGGCTGGTACGACCGTGCTACCGTAGCAACACATTTCGTGGGACAAGATTCGTGGTGAGGGGGTCGCGCGTGTCCGATCTGTATGTGGATCAGGCTGCGCTCGAGGGCATGGTTGCCGTGTTGAACACAGCGCATGTCGCACTTGCTGCCGTGAAGGCGACGACTTTCCTGTGGGCTATCGAGGATGCGCTGCCCGGCTCCGGCCTCGGGCACGCCTTCATGAAGGCCGGTGCACGGGCCGAGCTCAGCGTCCGCGGTGTCAACGTCCAGTTGAAGGAGATCAACGGCTCGGCGGGTATCTGCATCGCGGAGTACAACAGGCAGCAACAAGAGCAGGCGCAGCGAATCGCCGACTTGTCCGAATCGCTGGAGTCCGGTCCGCGATGAGCTGGGTACCGCCGACGAAGACTCAAATCCGCAGCTGGACCTTCGATGCGTTGACCTCCCAAGCTGGGGAATGGGGCCAAGGCGCACAGAAGATCACCGAGCAGCGCACCGTCGTCTCCCAGCAGCTCGCGGATTCCCCGGGTTTCTGGCGCGGAGGCGCCGGAGACTCGATGCGATGGAAGGGTGACGAAGCTAAATCGTCGTTGTCGAAGGTGGTTTCGGCCTTCGACAACGCTCAGCAATCCACGTCACAGATCATCGCCTCGCTCAGTTTCGCCAAATCCGCTGCGGTCAACGTGATTCATGATGCCGAGGACGCGCGGTTCACCGTCGCTGAGGACGGCACGGTTAGCTTCTCCGAAGACGTCCTCGCATGGATTGCGCAGGAAAACGACATCCGCAGTCCGATAATCGCCAGGATGGTGGTGACGCGTGTCGCCAACCAGTACGAGGACAAGATCAAGAAGTGCCTCCGGGAGGCTGGCGATGCCGCGGGGGCTGCCCGGGAAGCGATCGAGAAGGTGTTCGCTGATGTTCCGGTGCCGCTGGGTAGTGACCTCGAAACCATCGTGACCTCATACCAAGTCGATGACGGTGACAAGCGCTACGTGATGTGGCCTGACACCGACAAGATTGCGCAGTGGAAGAAGTGGTCCCTAGGAACGATCGACATCGAGCCCAAGCAGGTCACCGCTGCGGAGGCGGAAATGCTGAACAACTTGAGCCTTTGGGACCAGTGGCAATTCAAACAGATTTCTGAGAAAGCGCAGGAGGAAGCCGAAAAGGCCTTTCCTCCGGTACAGATGCTGGATGCCGCAGGCAACCCTGTGTTCGATAAGGACGGCAAGCCTGTTATGAATAACCAGGACAACCATACCGACGCGTTCCGCCATGCCTACTGGAATGCCCTGTTGACCCGTGAATTCGGCGAGGATTGGACCAAGGAATACACCTCGAAGCACGAGATGCGAGACGACAACCGGTCGGTGCGCGAGGCGATGGACCTGTACAACAACGAGGTCGGGCGCAAGATTGCCGTCGACAATCCGACAAAAAATGGGTACAGCCCCTTTGGCAGCGACTTGAGCGATGTCGTCAAAGAAGCTGTCTTGCGAGGCGACACAGTACTGATCGACAAGAATATGAATCTGAACTGGACCAACCAGGTGAAGATCGGCGAGGCCGTGAACTCGGCAGCCTTCGACGACCAGCCGGACAGACGCTTGCCGGGCGCCCCTGTGGCAGAGAAATGACTGTCACCCAAATGATCTAGCTCAGTTAGGAATTCATGCGGAGTAATCTGCCCCCCAGTATGCGTCTGCTCTCTGTACTCGGGCTGGCGGCAATCCTGCTCCTGCCCGCCGGCTGCGATCTGTCGTCGTCCGACGAAAAAGTCATCGTCGAACAGGAGAGTCCAGCGCTGGCGGAAGCATTCGAACGTGTTCGGAACTCTCATGGCACAGCTCGACTCGGGGACCTCATTACCGAATCCGGGATTCCGGTGGGTTCGTGGGACCGAATGTACAGCTTTTCGTCCGCCACAGAAGAAAGCCTCAACGATGGTCTCGGGACGAAGGGATTGGACTGGTCGGGTCTCCCTTTTACGTCCGACTCTCTCATACAAGTATTCGTCAATAATGGCAAAGTCGTGTTCGCATACAGTGACCGCAACCCACGGTACGCGGCTTATAGGGGCGCAACACCAGAGTCCGAGGTGAAAGCCGTGGAGCGAATGGCAGTGGGAGCAACGGAAAGCGACACCTACTGGAGCATCCAAATCGAAGAGTTCCCAAAATAGGGAGATCCGCAGAGGCCGGAGATGTTGCGAGGTTGGGGGTGATCCGGGGATCTATCCGGGTCAGCGACTCACACCACTCCATGTCAGCGTCGACGCAACCCTGAAAGCACAAACGCCGCAAGGGCGCCCACACCGAAATAAGCAGCTCCCGTGCCCATCGAGAGGCCGGGCGCGCCCATGCGAGGCTTGATCACGGCAGGGGCGGGTGGGGGGATTTCGGCTTCGATCTCGTTCTCCGATGCCGTTGCGGCCCAAGCGGTTGCGAATAAGAGGATGCGATAGGTGGTGTAGCTGAACACCATCAGGCCGATGATTGATCCGAATACCGCGCCCGCAGGGCTGTGCAGCACCATCTGCAGGTAGAACGACGCGACGTATTTGAAGATTTCGAAGACCACCGCGGCCAGTGCCGCCGCGCGTGCGGCACTGCGCAAGGTGACCGGCTCGCGGGGCAGGCGGGCGATCATCCAGACGAACACTGCCCATGAGGCGAGGAAGCCGAGCAGTATCGAAATGAGCACCAGGATCAGCCGCGCACCGGGCAACTCCGACAGGCGGAAAGTGATCAGCAGCCGCGCGCCGAGGGTGCTCGACGCCAGGGTGGACAGACCGATCGAGGCCACGAAGGCCAAGCCGAGCCCGATCAATGCACCGAGGTCGGAAAGCTTGCTCAGGAACCAATTGCCCTCCGGGGTCTTCTGTTCCCACTGTTCGGTCAGTGCCGCCCGCAGATTCGCCATCCAGCCGAGTCCGGTGTAGACACCGACGAGCAGACCGAGCGTGCCGACCGCGCCGCGCGATCGGACCGCCTGATCGATCAGATCATTGAGCTGGCCGCCGAGTGATCCCGGAATGTTCTCGATGATCTTGTTCCGCAGTTCGGTGAGCATTTCCGGGTCGCCCGACAGTACGGAGCCCGCGATCGCGAAGGCGACCATCAACAGCGGAAACAGCGACAGCACTGTGAAATACGTGATCCCGGCCGCGTAGTAATCGCCGCGTTGCCGCTGATAATTTCCGCCCGCGCGGATCAGATGATCCAGCCACGGCCGCGACTGGATCCGCCGTTCGAGCGCCGCCTTGATGTTGTCGATCACCTGCATCTGTCACGCCCCTTCAACAGAGACCGCGCGGTGATGGTCGACAAGCGGTCGCTAGCGGTATTCCCCAGCTAGCGAGCCAAAAACCCCACCCGGTCGTAAACCTGCGCCAGAGTGTTGCCGGCAATCTCGCGCGCCCGCTCGGCACCTGCGTCGAGGATGCGGTCGAGTTCACCCTGATCTGACAAATACTCTTCCACCTTCGCCCGCAGCGGGGTGACAAATTCGACCAACGCGTCGGCGACGTCGGACTTCAGATCGCCGTAACCCTTACCGGCATAGTCGCGTTCCAGCGTGACAATCGGGGTGCCGCTCAGCGAAGTCAGGATCACCAGCAGATTGCTGACACCCGCCTTGTTTTCCGGGTCGTAGCGGATTTCGCGCTCGGTATCGGTGACCGCGGAGCGAATCTTCTTGGCGGTGATCTTCGGATCGTCGAGCAGGTTGATCAGACCGGCGTCGGTGGAGGCCGACTTGCTCATCTTCGAGGTCGGATCCTGCAGGTCGTAGATCTTCGCGGTGCCCTTGACGATATGCGCCTCCGGCACCACGAACGTCTTCTTGAACCGAGTATTGAAGCGCTGAGCCAGATTTCGAGTCAGCTCGAGATGCTGGCGCTGATCCTCGCCGACCGGCACCTGATGCGCACGGTAGAGCAGGATGTCCGCGGCCATCAGCACCGGATAGGTGAACAGTCCGACGCTGGCGTTCTCCGCACCCTGTTTGACCGACTTGTCCTTGAACTGGGTCATCCGGCTGGCCTCACCGAATCCGGTGATGCAGCTGAGCACCCAGGTCAGCTCGGCATGCTCGGGTACCTGGCTCTGCACGAAGAGCGTGGAGCGCTTGGGGTCGATGCCGAGCGCGAGCAACTGCGCGGCCGCCGCCTTGGTGCGCCTGCGCAGTTCCTTCGGATCCTGCGACACGGTGATGGCGTGCATATCCGGGATGAAGTAGAGCGCGTCGTAGTCGTCCTGCATGGTCACCCAGTACTGCAGCGCGCCAAGGTAGTTGCCGAGATGGAAGGACGCGCTGGTGGGCTGGATCCCGGACAGCACCCGCTGTTTGCGTTCAGCGGCCGGGTTCGTCTGAGCAGGACTGGACATATCCCGATCTTCGCATGCGGTGTTCGATCAGCGGCGTTCGCGGGTCCCTCCGTGGTTACGCTGCGCTACCGCCTCCGGGCCCGTCGCTCACGCCGCGGTCACGCGGAATTTCGCGCCGCCCAGTTGCGTGGGTCGACACCGGGCATGCTCGGGCGGCCGGTGCTGTGCAGTTCGCGTTCCCGCTTGGACAACAGCTTGTAGACCGGCGCGCTCGGACCGGCCAGCGTCCCGCGCAGCACCGGCGGAACAAGCGGTGGGGCGATATGCGCGGTGCGTACGCCCTGGGCGAGCGCGCGGAACGCGATTTGCTCGGGCAGCCCCCAGCGCATCCCGTACATATCGCGGATGCGCGGCGGCAGACTGCCCTGCACCAGCAGGTAGAACGCGTCGACGACCTGGCGCATCGGCCCGCGCTGCGGATAGGGCGTGCGCTGACCGGCCAGATACGAACCGACCAGCCTGGCCTCATCGGTGAGGAACAGCTCGTCCGAGGCTAGGTAGTCGTCGAAGGATTTGCGGAACAGCGGGTAGCTGCCGGGCGCGGCCTCGCGTGGCATGCCGAACAGTTCACCCCAGCGGACGTAGTCCTGGTACAGGCCCTCGCGTTCGCCGCCGGTCAGCGGGCGGACCAGCAGATCGTGCATCACCTCGGCCGAGTCGAAGGCGAAGGCCATGGTCATGTACATCAGGTGCGGGTCGAATGCGGAGTAGCCGGTTCCCGCCGGATGGTGCCGGCCCGCGTCCTCGGGCAGTTCGCCGACGACCTTCGTGTGCTTCTTGGCGGTGAAGGCGAGCGCGCGATCCGCCTCGTCCTTGCTCCCGAGGAAGACGGCCTCGAAGAGCTTGCCGGTCAACGCGAGTCGCGAGTACGGAGTCATCCGATGCTCGGTGTTCTCGGCGGTTCCGACATACAGCAGCGGATTGACCGCGCCGATCACCAGGGCACGCTGGCCGTAGGTGAGACCCACCGCGCGCTTGCTCATGACCCGTCGGGCCATCGAATTATCGGCGAAGTAGCCGGGCTGGGACATCGCTGCCTCCTCGTTGAGCGCGTGCCATGGGAGTCGGTGACCGGCCATCTCGGCGGGCCAGGACTCCACAGCATCTGGCAACAGAATCCCCCAGAACTCTAGATCTGGCAATAGCTACCACCAGATTGCGTCCGGACCGGATCCGGGCCGCGACCACCTACCACATCGGACCGCGATCCGGTCGGCCCCAGCCGCACCCGTGCCAGAATCGCCATGTGACAGCATCGCGTAGCGGGTCGGCGAAGGGCGGTGGTCGAGCGACGGGCGGGCGAGCATCCCGTGACGAGTCCGCGAGGAGTGATGGCCGGGCGACGGGCGGGCGAGCATCCGGTAACGAGTCCGCGAGAGGTAGTGGTCGAGCGACCGGTGGATCAGCGCGTAGCAAGTCCGCGGGGAGCGGTGGGACTGCAAAACGGACCTACGGCGGCGTCTCCGCCGACGAGCGCCGCGCCCAGCGACGCGCGGCGCTGCTCGATGCCGCACTGGAGATCATCGGCACCCAGGGCATCACCAAGCTCACCGTCTCCGGGTTATGCGCGCAGGCCGGACTGAACGAGCGCTACTACTACGAAAGCTTCGACAGCCGCGACGCGGTGCTGGCCGCGCTCATAGATCGGATCGCGGAGGAACTGGCCGGGGCGATCATCGGTGCGCTGCAGACCGCACCCGCCGACACCCGGGCCAAAGCGCATGCCGCGATCTCCGCGGGCCTTCATCTGCTCACCGACGATCCGCGCAAGGCGCATGTCGCGCTGGTCGCGGGCATGGCGACGCCGGAGCTGCGTGCCCGCACGAATCAGACGGTGCGGGTTTTCGCCCGCATCGTCGCCGCCGAGGGCATCGACTTCTACGGCATCACCGACCCGAATCCCGACCCCACCATCGACTTTCGCGCCACCTACCTGGTCGGCGGCCTGGTCCAAACCCTCACCGCCTGGCTACAGCACGACCTCCCGCTCACCCGCGACGAACTGATCGACCACACCACCGACGTCTTCGTACTCCTCGGCGAGGACCTCGCCCGCCGCCTCACCTGAGCCAGACCGGCATCACACCGCAACGACGGTTGCTCCCCGAGAGCCCGACAGCCACCATTCGACCGTCCTCGGCGCTACGGGCTCAGGCGCACGATCTCCGGGTCGGATGGTTCGCCTTGGAGCACGACCCGGAACGCCAGGCCCTTTGTGGACCAGTAGTCGGCGGCCTCGCGCATGGCTTCGGTGAACCACGTGCGTTCTTCCAGTTCGTCGATCAGCAGCTCGGCCGAATCGCGGATCACGGCAACGTATCCAGCGGCGGGGCCGACGAAATCATCGAGATCGCGCAGACATTCGTCGAAAGCGTCCTTGTTCGCGCCGAAGTAGTACGGGAATTGGAACGCGGCCGCGAATTCGTCGAAAACGCCTGCGGTGGTGCGCATTTTGGGCCCGCGCAGTTCACGCACCGCGTAGTCGACGGGTGCGTCGTAGCGCACGCCGCTGAGTGTCGGGGCGTCGACGGGTAGGGCACCCACTACGGCGGGCGGCGTCGAAGCGGGCGCGTCGGTGGACCGCCGGGCCTCGGGGCGGGCAAGGAACTGCGATAACGGAACTGTCATCAGCGCATCCTCGTGAAGGTTTCGTAGTGGTCACTGGTGTACCAGGCGGAACCGTCGCTGCCGGTGACGATGCGTTCGGCGTCGCGGGAACGGTTGCGCTCCTTCGGGTTCACATCCCATTCCTGGTAGGTGATGGCTTTGCCCGCCGAATCCTTGGCAGGCAGGGTGCCCGCGCGGTTCATCCAGCGCTCACCGCCCTTGGTGCCGGTCGCGTTCGCCGAATCCGGCCAACGGCCCGCGTCGATTTCGACAAGAGTCGCGTAGGCGCGCTCCGGTACGCCGGGGGCACGAACGGTGGATGTGGTGGTCACATCCGGACCGCGAGCCGGAACCGCCACGCTTGCGCTGCGAGTTGTGGAGGTGACAGAGGCCGCGGTCGGCTTGCTGTCCCCGCCGCCGCGCGCGGCGAGCAGTGCGATCACCAAGGCCAGTAGGGCCACACCGAGCGCGGCGAAGGCGCGAACTCGCTTCGAGGAAATATTCATGCGATCCCGATCTCCAGCGCTGCCATGTCGCGAATCATCTTCGTCGCGAACTTTATCGGTATTGCACCGTGACCGGCGCGTGGTCGGACCAGCGCTCGGCGTAGGTGGCGGCGCGTTCGACCACGGCCTGCTTCGCCCGACCGGCCACCTCGCCGCGGGCCAGGTGATAGTCGATGCGCCAGCCCGCGTCATTGTCATAGGCGCGGCCGCGGTAGGACCACCAGCTGTACGGGCCCGCGACACCAGGATGCAGGTTGCGCACCACGTCCACGTATCCGGCGGCGAGCATGCCATCGATCCAGGCCCGCTCCTGCGGCAGGAACCCGGAGTTCTTCAGGTTGCCCTTCCAGTTCTTGATATCGAGTTCGGTATGCGCGACATTCCAGTCGCCGCAGATCACGAAATCACTGGTCTGCGCCCGCATATGAGCGCCGATCTCATCGAGGAAGCGGTACTTTTCGTCCTGCATCGGCGTATCCGCCTCACCGGTGTGCACATACACGCTGGCCACGGTCAATTCATCGAATTCGGCCTCGACATAGCGTCCGGGACCGGCGAATTCGGCGCTGGGACGCCAGGTTCCGTCCTGCCAGCGCCCTAGCCCGATGCGCACGGCCCGGGGTTCGCGACGGGACAGAATGCCGACCCCGGCCCGCCCCTTCGCGCCCGGCTCCGCATGCGTCAGATACCAGCCCGCGTCCAGTGCGGGCGCGAGCGCGGCACGGGTCTGCTCATCGGTTGCCCGAGTCTCCTGCAGGCAGATGATGTCGGCTTCGGTGACCGCCAGCCACTCGAGCATCCCCTTGCCCGTCTTGCCGGTCGCCGCACGGACGCCGTTCACGTTGATCGACGAGATGATATAAGGCACCTGATGACCGTACAATGCTGGTCAGACGAACTCCCCCGGGACATCGCAGTCCAGGAAGGGGTGATTGACGATGAAGTCAGGCACCACCAACTCCCCCGCCCCGATCAAAGCGCTGCATATCGGGTCCGGTGACCCGGTTCTGCTGCTGCACGGGTTCATGCTCTCGCCGCACTGCTGGGAACAGGTTGCGCTGCGGCTTTCCGCGCATTGCGAGGTGTTCGCCCCCGCTTTCGCGGGCCACTGGGGTGGTGAACCGATCGAGGGCTGGTCCACCGATGTCCATGCCCTCGCCGACCGGATCGAGGATCAACTCGACGAACTCGGTTGGCGTACCTGCCATATTGCGGGCAATTCACTCGGCGCCTGGGTCGGCTTCGAACTGGCCCGACGCGGCCGGGCCCGTACCCTGACCGCGATCGCACCGGCGGGCGGTTGGCAATCGCCCTCGCTCACTCAGTTCCGTGTCGGCGCGAAATTCCTGTCGCTGGTGCCGATCGTCGAAATCGGCAAGCACCTCGGCGGGTTCGCGATCAACAATCCGATCACGCAACGCTTCGCGCTACTGCTGCTCAGCAAGAACGCCGCGGCCGTCTCGCGGCGCGACATCGCCGCCATGATCACCGCCGCACTGCACTGCGATGCCATGCTCCCGCTGATCCTGGGCACCGTGCGCGCTCCTGCCCTGGAAGACCTGTCCAACCTGCCGACCCCGGTGCGCCTGCTGATGGCCGAATACGACCGGATCATCCCCAACCGCGTGTACGCCCGCCGCTTCCTGCAGGAACTGCCCGACTCCGCCGACCGAATCCTCGTCAACGGCGTCGGGCACGTCCCCATGCTCGAAGCTCCGGACCGCATCGCGACCCTGATAGCCGAACACATCTACGCCAGCCGCACACACTTGCGCGCGGTCTGAACACATGCCGTTCACGGCCGCCACGTGCCGTGCCGACGGCAGAGTTCGCGCTACTGGGCGAGCAGGCCCTTGGCGATGTGGGTGACCTGGATTTCATTGCTGCCCGCGTAAATCATCAGGGACTTCGCGTCACGGGCGAGTTGTTCCACTCGGTACTCGGTCATATAACCATTGCCGCCGAAGAGCTGGACCGCGTCCATCGCTACCTCGGTGGCGGCCTCGGAGGCGTAGAGCTTGATGGCAGAGGCCTCGGCGAG
Source organism: Nocardia vinacea (assembly GCF_035920345.1). NCBI lineage: Bacteria > Bacillati > Actinomycetota > Actinomycetes > Mycobacteriales > Nocardiaceae > Nocardia > Nocardia vinacea. The sequence goes on along the minus strand of NZ_CP109149.1, from coordinate 8,236,016 downwards.
GGTCGGCGGCTTGCCCGCCTTGCCGCGCTCGAGGGTGTTGAAGACCATGTTCTGCACATTGATCCGGGCGATCTCCATCTTGGCCAGCTTGAGCTGGACCAGCTGGAAGCGGCCGATCTCCTGGCCCCAGAGCTTGCGACTCTTGGCGTAGTCCAGGCAGAGCCGGTGACATTCGTTGATGATGCCGAGCGCCATGAAACCGACACCGATGCGTTCGGCGGTGAAACTCGAACGGGCGCTTTCGCGGCCGTCGCCACCCTTGTGCTCCTCGGTCTCGCCGAGCAACCGGTCTTTGCCGAGTCGGACGTTGTCGAAGAACAGTTCGCCGGTCGGCGAGGCGTGCAGGCCCATCTTCTTGAACGGCTTGCCCTGGGTGAGACCTTCCATACCCTTGTCCAGGACGAAGGTGAGCACCTTGCGCTCGCGCTTGTCGCCGCCGTCGCCCTCGTCGAGCTTGGCGTAGACGATCATCACATCGGCGAACGGACCATTCGTGATGAAGGTCTTCTGCCCGTTGAGGATGTAGTCCTCGCCGTCGCGCCTGACGTAGGTCTTCATGCCGCCGAACGCGTCCGAACCCGAGTCCGGCTCGGTAATCGCCCATGCCGCAACCTTTTTCATGGTCACGATGTCGGCGAGCCAGCGCTCCTTCTGGGCCAGGGTGCCCCGCGACATGATGGTGGTCGCACCGAGGCCGATGGACACGCCCATCGCGGTCACCAAACCCATACAGACGCCCGACAATTCGGCGATCAACACGGCCATCAGCGACTCCTGGCCGCTGAACGGGCCACCGCCGGAAGCCTTTTCCTTCTTCTCCGGCTTCGGCTCCCCGGCCGCGATGGCCGCCGCACGAGCCTTCTGCTTGGCGAGCAACTTCTCGATCGCCTCACCGCCCATAGCGTCGATCCCGAACTCGCTGAACAGCTTCCGGATGATCGGGTACGGCGTCATCTCACCGCTGTCGAGCGCGTCGAGGTGCGGACGTATCTCCTTGTCGATGAAGGTCCGCACGGCGTCGCGGATCATCACATCGGTTTCGGACCATTCGAACATCATCGTTCTCCTAACCAGGGGGGTGGCGGTCGGCGAAGCCGACGGGGTTGGTCAGCTCAGGGAAGCCGAGCGGCGATGTCGTCGATGAGCCAGGGACCCTCGGCCTCGATCGTCTTCACATCGTGCCAACCGGCGAGTTCGGAAATGGCACCGCCCTGTACCGCGAACACCTTGCCGGTGATCGCACACTTATCGGAAGCCAAGTATGCGACCAACGGGGAGATATTGGCGGGACTGAAGGCGTCGAAACCGCCCTCTTCCTCGGCCGCCTCGGCCTCGGCAGCCATCATCGCGCCCATGCCTGGAGTGGCCAGGGTGAGGCGGGTACGCGCGATCGGCGCGATGGCATTGACCCGCACGCCATAGCGCGCCAGTTCGTCGGCCGCGACCAGGGTCAGCGCCGCGATCCCCGCCTTGGCGGCGCCGTAGTTGCCCTGACCGGCATTCGGCACCGTGACACCCGATGCCGATGCGGTGTTGACGACCGCCGCATTCGGCTGGTTGCCAGCCTTGCTCTGGTCCTTCCAGAACGCCGCGGCGTGACGCAGCACGGCCGCGTGGCCTTTCAGGTGTACGGCAACGACCGCGTCCCACTGTGCCTCGTCCATGCCCGCGATGAAGGCGTCGCGCAGAATGCCCGCGTTGTTGATCACGATATCCAGGCCGCCGAACTCCGAAACCGCCTGATCGACGAGCTTCTTCGCGCCGTCCCAGGTCGCGATGTTCTCGGTGTTCGCGACGGCCTTGCCGCCGGCCGCGACGATCTCATCGGCGACCTCCTGCGCGGGACCGACATCGGTACCCTCGCCGGAATTGCTGCCGCCCAGGTCATTGACGACGATGTTGGCGCCCTCGCGAGCGAACAGCAGCGCGTGCTCGCGGCCGATACCACGGCCCGCGCCGGTGATAATGGCGACTTTTCCTTCCAGTGCACCCATGTGCGTCGGCTCCTGTCCTCTGCCCCGGTATCCCGTGGCGAAATGAATGTCGCGGCTCTCGCCGGGACGGGTGGCTAATCGGCGATCTCGGCGAGGCCGTCGCTGAGTACGACGTCCTCGCCACGGACCGTTTCGAAGGCGTAGGTGGTGACGCCGTCGGCCGAGCCGACCTTCCAGATCCGGGTCTCCAGGTTGTCACCGGGGAAGACCATCTTGGCGAATCGAACGGCAAATCGCTTCAGCCGGTTGACATCCGAGCCCGCGACCTCGGTCAGCACGGCCCACGAGGCGAAGGCCATGGTGCACAGACCGTGCGCGATGACGCCGGGCAGACCCGCGTCCTTGGCGACCTGCTCGTCCAGATGCAGCGGCACCGGGTCACCGGAAGCGGGCGAATAGCGGTAGGTCTGATCGAGATCGACATGCTGCGGCACGACCGCGACCGGATCCTGCGTCCGCAGGTTCTCGTCGAACTTGTGTGCCGGGGCTGCCAGACCCTCCGACTTGCCCGCGTCGATATTGCGGAAGAAAGCGGTCAGATACTGCTCGTTGACCAAATCACCTTCCTCGATGCGGCATTCGATGAGGATGGTGATGGTGGTGCCATTGGAGCGGCTGGTGTAGCCGACGGCCTTGGCCCGCGAGACCAGCTTGTCCCCCGGCTGGATCGCGCGGTGGAAATGGAAGTCCTGCTCCCCATGCACGACCCGCCCGAAGATATCCATCGGCACCACGTCGATCACCGGCATCATCATGGCCTCGAAGACCGGGACGATGCCGAAGACCGGCGAGGCGACCTCGCCCGTCAGATGGGCCTCGATCGGGTCGTTGGTGGCCGCGGCGTACTCGGCGAGCCGCTCCCCGGTGACCTCGAAACGCTCTTCGTCACACCAGATTTCCAGACCGGCGTCGTCGAACTCCACCAGGCGGGCCGCAGTGGTCTCCGCTGTCATCGCACTCTCCTTCGGTGGCGGAATCAGGCCGCCGCGACGGCGAGCGTGTCGAGCTGCTCCAGCGACTTGTCGAGTTGCTCGAGGCCGTCCTTCTCGACCGCCTTGCCCAACGCGCCCTTGATCAGCGCGCCCTCGAAGTCACCGGACACCGATACGGTGGAGCCGCCGCCGTCGTTGGGCTGGATATCGAAGGTGAATTCGGTCTTCACACCGGCCATTCCGGTGCCGCCGAGGGTCAGCTTGTTCGGCTGTTCGACGGCCACGACCGACCACTCCAGCTTGTTGGCCATGCCGAGCATCACGATCTTCGCGACCAGCTTCGCGCCGGGGGTCAGCACGGCCGGCGGCTCCTCGATGAAGCGCTCGTGGATGGTGAACCATTTGTCCCAGGTCTGCGGGTCGGAGACAACGGCCCACAGGGCCTCGGGGGTGGCGTTGACGTCCTTGGTGGCTTCGATGTGGCCCATGGTTTGACTCCTCGTCGAGTGTTCTTGTGGCAGTTGGAATGTCAGCGCTGGATCGGATCGACGCTCAGCGATCGGCACGCTGGTAGGCGGTCACCACGGCAGCGCCGCCGAGCCCGATGTTGTGCTGCAGTGCGGCGGTAACGTTGTCGACCTGACGCTTGTCGGCGGTACCGCGCAGCTGCCAGGTGAGTTCGGAGCATTGCGCCAAACCTGTTGCACCCAAGGGGTGCCCCTTGGAGATCAGTCCGCCGGAGGGGTTCACGACCCACTTGCCGCCGTAGGTGGTCTGGTTGTCGTCGATGAGCTTTCCGGCCTCGCCCTCGCCGCAGAGCCCGAGGGCCTCGTATAGCAGCAGTTCGTTGGCGGAGAAGCAGTCGTGCAGCTCGATGACCTGAAAGCCCTCCGGACCGAGGCCGGCCTGCTGGTACACCTGTTGCGCGGCTTGGACATTCATGTCGTAGCCGATGAGGTTCTTGGCGGTGTTGTCGAAGGTGGAGGCGAAGTCGGTGGTCATCGCCTGGCCGACGATCTCCACCGCCTGCGCCGCGAGGTCGTGCGAATTCACGAATTCCTCGCTGGCCAGCACGACCGCACCCGAACCGTCCGAGGTCGGCGAACATTGCAGCTTGGTGAGCGGGTCGTAGATCATCCGCGAGGCCAGGATGTCATCGAGCGAATACGCGTCCTGGAACTGCGAATACGGGTTGTTCACCGAATGCTTGTGATTCTTGTAGCCGATCTTCGCGAAGTGCTCCGCGGTGGTGCCGTACTGCTTCATATGCTCGCGCCCGGCCGCGCCGAACATCCACGGCGCCACCGGGAAAAGCACCTCGGAGATCTCCGCGAGCGCCATGACGTGCTTGGCCATCGGCTGTTCGCGATCGTCCCAGGTGGAACCGAGCGAGCCCGGCTGCATCTTCTCGAAACCCAATGCCAGCGTGCAATCGGCCAGACCGCCCCGAATCGCCTGTGCTGCAAGATAAAGCGCCGTGGATCCGGTCGAGCAGTTGTTGTTGACGTTGACCACCGGAATGCCGGTCATCCCCAGTTCGTAGACCGCGCGCTGTCCGGAGGTGGATTCGCCGTAGACATAACCGACGTAAGCCTGCTCGACTTCGCGATAGTCGATCCCGGCATCGGCGAGCGCCTTGGTACCCGATTCCCGCGCCATATCCGGGTAGTCCCACGCGCTGCCGTCCTCGTTCGTACGGCGGCCCGGCTTTTCGAACTTCGTCATGCCGACGCCAACGACGTAGACCTTGTTCGCCATCGAACTCCTCACGTAGTACCTGACCCGGGGTGACCATGCGCCACGCCGTAGACGACAGCCCGCAGTGATCGATACCGCCCGGATCGAACAGAAACAAACATACAGAGCTGTATGTAAGCCTGCAAGGGTACAAGGAAATCCAGACCGTGAAATACAAGAACTCCCAGCTCAGGACAATCGGGGCCGCCATGCCGCGGGTGGCGCGCATCGCGCCATCCGCCAAGGGCAACGGCAAGCCTTCCGGCGTGCCGGGGCATGAAGCGCAGAAAGTTGACGCGCTCGGCGATCTACGCCATAGGTGACGGGCAGACGCCGCAGCCAGCAGCGCGCCGGACATGCGGACGCCGGAACCTGCAAGAAGATGATCAACTGCCGCCAACACTGAGATGTTGGCAGGCTGCCGGGTCGAAAAGCTCGGTGGCCGTTAGCTATTCGGCGGTACCCAGCATCGGACGCGCGGCCAATGCGGCGCTTGCGATCTCCCGCAGATGCACCGACGCCCGCCGCCAACGCCGATGTGCCCGTTCCGAATCCGGATCGATGAAGTTGGAGACCAAAATTCCGCGCAGCGCATCCATCGCGGTGTAGACGAAATCGCGGGCCTCCTTGCGCCGCATCTCATCCGGGACGAATCGGGCGACCGCCATCAGTACGGCGTTGTTGACGAACGGCTCGACCTTCTCCATGGCCGAGGCGAGTACCGGATCGGTCCGGCCCGCCACCCACAGCTCGGCGGTGGCGATGAACAGCGGCCCCTGATGTAGCTCCCACAGGAAGTCCAAGGCCGCCCCGACCGGATCGCCGCCGCCCTGGACCCTGGGCATCTCCCGCATCGCGGTCTCCGCACGCAACTGCGCCAGATGGCTGATCGCCGCGACCACCAGATCGGTCTTGGACCCGAAATGGTGCACCTGAGCCCCGCGGGTGACCCCGGCCAACTCGGCGACCCGCGGCGTCGTCGTCCCCGCATACCCGTATTCGACCAGGCAGTCGATGGTGGCATCGAGCAATCGCGTGCGCATCTCACTACTGCGCTGCTCCTGCGTGCGGCGCTTGGGCGCTTCGGACCTGGTCATTCCGGCGATTCTACACTTACATACAGATCTGTATGTTCATCGCCGGACTTCGAACGCCGGCCTCAGCAGCGCGTCCTGTCGAAAAATGTTCTGATTGCCTGGCGTAACCAATCAGGAGCACCACGATGGAACTGAGAGATATCGAAATCTTTCTGGCGCTGGCCGAGGAGTTGCACTTCGGGCGGACCGCGGAACGGATGTATCTTTCCCAAGCTCGGATCAGCCAGTCGATCAAGAATCAGGAACGTCGTATCGGTGGACGTCTCATCGACCGCAGCAACCCGCGCAATATCCAGCTCACCGCGCTGGGCAAGCAGTTGCTCAGCGACTTGCGCCCGGCATACCACGAGCTGACGCAGGCCATCGAGAACGCGCGCTCGACCGCACAAGGGGCGGCCCGGATACTTCGCATCGCCATGATCGGCTTCAATTCGTATGACTACCGGCCATTTTGGGAGCTTTTCCGTACTCGGCACCCGCAGTGGGAACTACAGATCCGCAATATCGAGTTCATCGAACAATTCGACCCGTTGCGACGTGGCGAGGCCGACGTGGTCATCGCATGGTTACCGGTCGAGGAACCCGATCTGACTGTCGGGCCGATCATCTCCACCGAACCCATGGTGGCGATGATGGGCGACGACCACGAGCTTGCGGACGAAAAGCATTTATCCCTGGAGGTTTTCGGCGATCGCGGGGTGCTGGCTCCGAGCAAGCCGATGCCCGACTACTGGGAGGACGCCATCAGCCCCTTCTATACACCCAGGGGCCGTCCCATCGAACGCGTTTGCACCGTCTCGACGGTGGAAGACATCCTGACGGTCGCCAGCACCCGCAGCGCCTTCACCATGGGCATGAGCCACGTCGCCCGCTACTACAACCGACCCGGCATTCGCTACGTGCCGATCAGCGATTCGCACATTGTCCGGTGGGCACTGATCTGGCGCAGCGGCGGCGAAACCCAGCAGATTCGCGCGCTGGCGAGCGTTGTTCGCGAGTTGGGGCCGCTGGAGCAGGACTGAGGCGAAAGCCCGTCGCAGCGACGCGACGGGCCAGTGGATCACGCTCGGCCGACGTAGGCGAGCAGCCGACGGTGTGCGGGCGCGGCGGCGGGCGCCGCGACCTCCGGACCGAACATCCCTGGTACGCGGAAGTTTTCGATGCCCATCTCATGCATGATCGCCAGCATCTCCGCACACAGCTGCTCGTCGACCAAGTCGTCCTGTCCGGTGGCGACCGCCAGATCGACACCATGCACGACGAGTTCGGTCAGGTGGATCACCGCCGCCATCGGGCCGGGCACCTCGCCGAAGCCGAGACGCACCTTCTGCTCGAGTGCGTCGGGGCGATGCCAGGCCGCGCGGTCGAGCACGGCCGCCTCGGCGTAGGCGCCCTGCGGGTCGGTGTCGAGCCAGTCGTCGTGGTGTTCGCGAACCGGGGTCAGGCCCTGTAGTTGAGCGGCAAAGATATTCATGCCGCCCACCAAGTGATTGAGCAGTTCGCGCAGATCCCATTCCCGACACGGCGTGGGTACGTTCATCTGTTGTGCGGCAATGCCTTTGACGATGCCACCGGTCATATCGATGGCGCGGTCGATGCGGTTGATCATGTCGATCTCCTGAAAGTCTCGAGCAGTGAGGGGTAGGTCACGCCTGGCCGAATGTGTCGTCGAGCCAGTCGTAGATGCCGTCGACGGCGATCCCGCTGATCGAAGGCGGCGCGACGCGAGGACACCGCCGCGGTGCGATCGGTTCCATTGCCTGCTCCTAAACGCAGTTATTTGTGGCGTTAAGAACACGATAGCGGCTGCCCGCACACAAACGCAAGTCTTGACTGCTTTAAGATGGAGGCGTGGATGAACAAGCCCGCGCCCGCCGTCCCGGAGGTCGCAGTGCCCGCGTGCGCGCGGCGGTACACAAGGCGGTCACCGAACTGGTCGCCGAACGCGGCTACGGCAACTTCACGGTCGCCGATGTCGCGACCCGCGCCGGCGTCGCCGATACCAGCATCTACCGGCGCTGGGGCAATCTCGAGGCACTGGCCATGGAGGTGACCGTCGATCGGCTCGGCACCGAGTCGGCGATACCGAATACCGGTTCGCTCGAGGGCGATCTGCGCGCGTACGCCGCCAAGGCGGCGCGCGATGTCAGCGGACCCGACGGATTGGCGCTGCTGCGCACGATTCTCGCGCTGCTCGACACCGGCACGGCGGGCGAACAGACGCGCGACCGCTTCCTCAGCGAACGCGCGAACCAGGTCCAGGCCATGCTGGATCGAGCCAAAGCTCGCGGCGAACAGGTACCCGAGGTGCTGGAGGTGGTCGACATCATCCTGGCCCCGCTCTACACCCGCACCCTGTTCGGCACCGGCCCACTCACCGACGATTACGTCGAAACGCTGGTCGACCGGCTATTGCACGCGGCGACCGATAAGCGAAAGTAATCGAATGACAGTCGGATTCGGCGTTGTTCCGACCGCCCGACTCTCGCAGGCTGAGGCGGTGTCCGAGATCAAGCCCTTCCGAATCGCGATCCCGCAGGCCGACCTGGACGACCTGGCATACCGCCTGGCGCACACCCGATACGTCGCGGAACTACCCGCCCGGGAGATCGCAGGCCGGGTGTACCCGGGCGTGCCGGTGCGGCCCGGCTGGGAGTACGGCGTTCCGCTGTCATTCGTCCGCCCGCTGCACGAATACTGGCGCGACAGTTTCGACTGGCGCGCACAAGAGCGGCGGCTCAACGCATTTCCGCAGTACACGACCGAAATCGACGGGCAAACCATCCATTTCGTGCACGTCACTTCCCCGGAGCCCGACGCGATGCCGCTACTACTCGCCCACGGTTGGCCGAGTTCATTCACCGAATTCCTCGGCCTGGTAGGCGAATTGACCGATCCGCGTGCGCATGGCGGCGATCCGAGCGACGCCTTCCATGTGGTGATCCCGTCCTATCCCGGCTTCGCGTTCTCGGGACCGACCCACACCGCCGGTTGGCGCCCGACCCGCATGGCAGCAGCATTCGACGAGTTGATGAACCGCCTCGGCTACGACCGCTACGGCGTGCACGGCAACGACTGCGGTGCCATCGTCGCACCTGAGCTGGGCCGGTTCGCCCCGGATCGAGTCGTAGGCGTACATGTGACCCAGCTCTATTCCTTTCCCAGGCGCGAGCCGGGCGAGCTGGACGGACTCAGCGAATACGAGCTGATCCTGTTGTACTTCGGGCAGAAATTCCGCGCGCACGCCATCCACAACGCCACCCAGCAAGCGCAACCGCAGACCCTCGGCCACGCATTGTCGGATTCACCGGTCGGTCAACTCGCTTGGAGCGGTCAAGCGCTGGTGAACGCGATGAGCACCGACGAATTGCTCACCAATGTGGCGATCTACTGGTTCACCAATAGCTCGGCGCCCGCGGCCCGGTTCTACTTCGAGCACCATCGCTCGACCGAGGCGACGAAGCCCACCAGCGTGCCGATCGGGCTGGCCTCCTTCGGTTTCGACTTCAAACCGCCACGCAAATTCGCCGAACGCGACCATCGCAACCTCGTGCAATGGCACGAATACGACCGCGGCGGGCACTGGGCCGCACACGAAACCCCCGACCTGTTACTTGCCGACCTGCGCGGATTCTTCAAAAAGGTGATCTAAGCGGACCGCCCATCGGCGACGATTACCTCGACCCGATCTCTCGATCCGAGGAGCGCAGATGGCCAACGATTGGAACCAGAACATCATCGCGGAGTTCCGTGCGAATGCGGGCAAGGTCGGCGGCCCGTTCGAGGGTAAGGATCTGCTACTGCTCACCACAACCGGCGCAAAATCCGGACTGCCGCGCACGAATCCGGCGGCCTATATCCGCGACGGCGACCGTTTGGTGATCATCGCGTCCAAGGCGGGCGCACCCGATAACCCGGACTGGTATCACAATCTGCGGGCGAATCCGAAGGTCACGCTGGAGATCGGCACCGAGACCATCGAGGCGACGGCCACCCCGATCACCGGAGGCCCGGAACGCGATCGGCTCTATGCGGCGATGGTGGAAGTCATGCCGGGCTTCGCCGAATACGAAACCAAGACGGACCGGGTGATTCCAGTCGTCGCGCTGGAACCCAGCGCCTAAACCGCTGAGCGACGACCGGTCCAGACGGTCACCATGAACAGCAGAACGCCGAGCACGGCCAGCCCCGCCCCGACGGTCGCGGGCGCGGTGTAGCCGAGACCCGCCGCGATGACGAGGCCACCCAACCACGCGCCCGCCGCATTGGCGATATTGAGGGCCGCGTGATTGAGCGCCGCGGCGAGGGTCTGGGCGTCGGCGGCGACATCCATCAGCCGGGTCTGCAGACCGGGCGCGAGCGCCGCACCCGATGCGCCGATGAAGAAGGCGCCGATCGCCGCCGTGTACGGATTGTGCGCGGCGGCAACGAATCCCGCCAGGATGACCACCATGGCGATTGTCGAGACGTAGATCGCCCGGTCGACGCCGCGATCGGCCAGAATGCCGCCGACGATATTGCCCGCGACCATCCCGAGCCCGAAGAGCATGAGCACGAACGGCACCAGGCCGAGCCGCAGACCGGCCACATCGGTCAGCGTGGTGGTGATGTAGGTGTAGACGGCGAACATGCCGCCGAAGCCGATCGCGCCGACCAGCAGGGTCAGCAGCACCTGCGGGCGACGCAGTGCGCCGAGTTCGGTCATCGGGTTGGTGATCCGGATACCGTGCAGTTCCGGAACGAATCGGATCAGGGCCGCGACGGTGGCGACACCGATCACCGCGACCACCACGAAGGCATCGCGCCAGCCGAGATGCTGCCCGAGCCAGGTCGCGCCGGGAACGCCGACAACGTTGGCGGCGCTCAATCCCAGCATAACCGCGGCAATTGCCTTGGCGCGCTGTCCCGCCGGCGCCAGGGTGGCGGCGGCCAGCGAGGCGACACCGAAGTACGCGCCGTGCGGCAGACCCGAAACGAACCGCGCGATGACCAGAGTTTCGAATGTGGGCGCGATAACCGTCGCCACATTTCCAATGGTGAACGCCACCATCAGGGCGACCAGCAGTCGTTTGCGCGGCACCCGCGCGGCAAGTGCGGCGATCAGCGGAGCTCCGACGACGACGCCGAGCGCATAGGCCGATACCGCGTGCCCTGCCGTCGGCTCGGATACGTTCATGGCGCTCGCGATATCGGGCAGCAAACCCATCGTGACGAATTCGGTTGTGCCGATTCCGAATCCACCGAGGGCCAGCGCCAGCATCGCCGGAATATGCCAGTCCGTCCGCTCGGCCTCGGCGGGTGCTGGGGTCTGCGTGGCAACGGTACTGGTCACGTATTCATGTAACCGCCCGGCGATACCTTCTGCTTCCCGGGCAAGCGTGAGTTCCCCCACGTCAGCGTCAGGAAATCGACTGTGCCACCCGCATACCGCCCATTCCGGGCACCGCCCGGGCAAACGCGCGTCGATTCGGGCACCAGCTATCGCGATCCGGCCACTTCGCGTGGGTGGCCCGGACCTACGCAACGCCGACGACGGACACACGAGTCGCGAAACAGTGCGGGCACCCGTACCACCGGTGTGGTGCGGGTGCCCGTATGTCGCGCCCGGCGCTGGCTTTCCTACCCAGCGCCGGGTATTCGGTCAACCTGTCAGCGCAGGGCGCGGGCCAGGTTGGCGTCGAGCGCACCGAGGAACTCCTCGGTGCTCAGGTAGCCCTGATCGCCGCCGACGAGCAGCGCCAGATCCTTGGTCATCTGGCCGCCCTCGACGGTCTTGATGACGACATCCTCGAGTGTCTGCGCGAAGCCGATCACCTCGGGGGTGTTGTCCAGCTTGCCGCGGTGCTCGAGGCCGCGAGTCCAGGCGAAGATCGACGCGATCGGGTTGGTCGAAGTCGGCTTGCCCTGCTGGTGCTGGCGGTAGTGCCGGGTGACGGTGCCGTGCGCGGCTTCGGCCTCACAGGTCCGGCCGTCCGGGGTGAGCAGCACCGAGGTCATCAGGCCGAGCGAGCCGAAGCCCTGGGCCACGGTGTCGGACTGCACGTCGCCGTCGTAGTTCTTGCAGGCCCAGACGTAGCCGCCCTCCCATTTCATGGAGGAGGCGACCATATCGTCGATCAGGCGGTGCTCATAGGTGAGGCCCGCCGCGTCGAACTGGGTCTTGAACTCGGCGTCGAACACCTCCTGGAAGGTGTCCTTGAACATGCCGTCGTAGGCCTTCAGGATGGTGTTCTTGGTCGACATGTAGACCGGGTAGTTCTGCTGCAGCCCGTAGTTGAACGAGGCCCGCGCGAAGTCCTCGATGGACTTCCTGAAGTTGTACATACCCATCACGACGCCGCCGTCCTCGGGCATCTTCACGACCTCGTGCACGATCGGCTCACTGCCGTCGTCGGGGGTGAAGGTGAGGGTGACGGTGCCGCCCTGGAATACCTTGAAGTCGGTGGCGCGGTACTGGTCGCCGAACGCGTGACGGCCGATGATGATCGGCTTGGTCCAGCCGGGGACCAGACGCGGCACATTCGAGATGATGATCGGCGCGCGGAAGATGGTTCCGCCGAGGATGTTGCGGATGGTGCCGTTGGGCGAGCGCCACATCTTCTTCAGGCCGAATTCCTCGACCCGGGCCTCATCCGGAGTGATCGTGGCGCACTTGACGCCGACACCGTGCTCCTTGATCGCGTTCGCGGCGTCGATCGTGACCTGGTCGTCTGTCTTGTCCCGATACTCGATGCCGAGGTCGTAATACTCGAGGTTCACATCGAGATACGGGTGGATCAGCTTGTCCTTGATGAACTGCCAGATGATCCGGGTCATCTCGTCGCCGTCGAGTTCGACGACGGTGCCTTCAACCTTGATCTTGGACATGGATCTTCGTGTCCTCCTAGGATGGTGCCCTTATTGCACGGCCAGGCGAACACGCTTGTGAGCGGACCCCAGCTGTTCCAACAGACAACGTATATGTCCCGCGTTGTCGGCGAGACATGTGGTGCAAACAAGACAAGCGTACTGCTGCCATTGTTCTCACCGCGCGGGCAGCCCCCCATGTGAAGTCGCCCGAAATTGTTACCGACAAGTAGGTCGGCGGTGCCGCCACCCTGCCGAAATAGCGATGTCCGGGCATCCCAACGGATACCCGGACATCGCTATTTCAGGATCAGACCGCGACCGGAATCCGAGCGTCTTCCTCGGATCCCTCGATCAGATTTTCCGGCTTGTCCCGAATCATCAACGCGATCACCGGGATCGCCGCGAGGAAGAATCCGGCGCCGACATAGAACGCCACGTCGTAGCTGTGGATCGAAGCGCGGGCCATCAGGTTGTCCACCGTCGGATTGTTCTGCGCGAAGGTCTTGGCCGTCTGCACCGAGATGGTGGTGAGCAGTGCGGTGCCCACCGCGCCGCCGACCTGCTGTGCCGCATTCAACAGCGCACTGGCCACACCCGAGTCCTCCTCCTCGACCTGATGCAGCGCGACGGTCTGCATCCCGACGAACAGCGGGCCCATACCGAGCGCGATCAGCACCTGCGCGGGCAGCACGCCGGCCGCGTAGCTGTCGCCGTAGCTCAGCTGCGCCAGCCACACCAGACCGAGCACACCGAGCACGGCCCCGGCCACCATCAGCGGCCGCGGGCCGAGCTTCGGCAGCAGCGCGCTGGTGACACCGGCGGAGATCGCGATGCCCGCCGGGAACGGCAGGAAGGCGAAACCGGCCTTCAGCGACGAGTAGCCGAGGGTGATCTGGAAGTAGTAGCTCAGGAACAGGAACATCGCGAACATCGCGATCGGGATCAGCAGCGCGGCCAGGAAGGCGCCACCGCGGTTGATCTCACCCGGAATATGCAGCGGCAGTAGCGGATTCGACGAGCGACGCTCGATGGCGACGAAGGCGATCAGCAGGGCGACGCCGATGACGAGCAGCCCGAGGGTGCTGCCGGCCAGCCAGCCATCCTCGGCGGCGCGGCTGAATCCGTACACGATGGCGATCAGACCGAGCGTCACGGTGACCGCGCCGGGCACGTCATAGCCGCCGGTGCGCGGTGTCGGCACATCCTTCGCCACGAAGGCCAGCGCGCCGAGCAGCGCGATCAGTGCGATCGGAGTGTTCACCAGCAGGCACCAGCGCCAGGAGGCGTATTCGGTCAGCGCGCCACCGGCGATCAAGCCGAGCGCGGCGCCACCCGCGGAAATACCGGCGAAGACGCCGAATGCGGTCGCGCGCTCCTTGGCCTCGGTGAAGGTCACCGAGAGCAGTGACAGTGCCGCGGGCGCGAGCAGCGCCGCGAACGCGCCCTGCAATGCCCGTCCGGCGAACAGCTCCGCGCCGTTCTGCGCCAGACCCGCCACCGCGGACGCCCCGGCGAAGCCGACCAGACCGACGATGAAGATCCGACGCCGCCCGAGGTAGTCGGCCAGCCGTCCGCCGAGCAGCAGCAGACCGCCGAAGATCAGCGTGTAGGCGGTCAGCATCCACTGCCGATTGCCGTCGCTGATGTCGAGATCCTGCTGAGCGAACGGCAGCGAGATGGTCACGATGGTGGCGTCGAGAACCACCATGAGCTGGGCCAATGCGATCACCCCCAGGGCCCACCAGCGTGCCGAACTCGTTTGCTTCTCCAGAACTTCCACCGCTGTCGCAGTCTCGCTCACCTTGGTCTCCTAGTCCGAAGTTCGTGCAGCCATCCTGTCATTGACAGACATTTGTCGTCAAGAGAAAAATGTCGTACTACGACATTTGGCTGTTAAGGACACAAACCGGCCCGATTGCGCTAACATGAGGCCATGCTCGAGTCATCGACGCCGATCGGCGCGAGCGCCACAGCCGAGGACGCTGTGCGCGCCCCAGCGAACCCAGGGCCCAGTGCGCCCGGCAGTCCGGGGTTGCGCGAGCGCAAGAAGCAGCAGACCCGGCTGCGCATCATCGAGGTGGCGCTCGACCTGTGCGACGCACAGGGATTCGACGCGACGACGGTCGAACAGATCGCGGACCGCGCGGATGTGTCCCCGCGCACGATCAACCGGTATTTCGACAGCAAAGAGGCCATCGTCCTCGGGCCGGTCAAGGACTTCGGACTCGCGATCGCCGAGTGCCTGCGTGGCCTCCCGGTCACCGGTAATGAGCTGCAATCGCTGCGCGAGGCCTTCCTGTTGGTCGTCGACCAGGCCGCGGTGAATGTCGAGGGACCGCTGTCGTTCCGGCGCTTCCAGCAGATGCAGCGGATTCTGCGCAGCAGTCCGACGGTCAGTGCGCAGAGCATGGAACTGGCCGACGATAAGAACGCCGCGATCGCCGACGTGATCGCCGAGCGACTCGGCACCCAACCTGATGCGCTGCCGGTGCAGCTGGTCGTCGGCGCCTGGCAGTTGATCGGCCACCTCAGCATGGAGTGCCAGAACTCGATCTTCGACGAGGAGGACACCGCTGCGGCCGCCGCGGAGGCCCGCACCGGATTCACCACGTCGTTCGACGAGTTCATGCGCGTGTGCACCGGGCAGCCTGCGACCGAACCGGCGGAAACCCGGTAACGGATTTCAGTCGCCGACCGCCCGCCGGTTACCATGTCCGTCAGGTCATGAGTGCCAGCGCGAAGCCCCGGCTTGCTGGACGGCAACCCTCCAGCAGCGGTGGGGTGCTCCGGGTGATGACCGGGCTCTCGATGGCCGAGAGCAAGCGCGCACTTCAGGAGGTATTTCCGATGAGTTGTTGTCCGTTACCCGCACCTCGATAAGACCTGCCGGCGAACAACCCTTTGGAGCACGACATGAGTGACCCCATCGCGTCTGCGGCCGCATTCCCGGTCTACCGGACCGCGGCCCGGTTCAGCCGGGTAGCTAACATCGGGGATGTGCGTTCCCTCGTGATCCCCCCGGCGGCGGCGACGTGAGCGAGCGAACCATCAACACAGCACCCTCGGTCGCGACGGAGCCGAGCGCTAGCGAGGCGGAGTCGTGACGGTGACCGACCCCAGTACCGCGCGTTCGTCCACGGTGGCGCTGCCACCGCCGGACGGGAGGCTCGGCATCATTGCCATCGGGGATGTGCGGCTGGAGACCGGCACGATCATCCCGGACGTTCATCTGGCCGTGCAGCGCTGGGGTGAACTCTCCCCCGCATTGGACAATGTGGTGCTCGTCGAGCACGCGCTGACCGGCGATTCGCATGTCGTCGGGGTGCCCGACGATATCCATCCACTGCCCGGCTGGTGGGACGGCATGGTCGGGCCGGGTGCACCGGTGGATACCGACGAATGGTGCGTCATCGCGACGAATGTGCTCGGCGGCTGCAAGGGCAGCACCGGCCCCTCGACACTGGCACCGGACCGAAAGCCTTGGGGCGCAAGGTTTCCGGAGATCTCGATTCGGGATCAGGTGACCGCGGAAGCGGCGCTGCTCGATCTGCTCGGCATCGAGCGGCTGGCCGCCGTCGTCGGCGGTTCGATGGGCGGCATGCGGGTACTGGAGTGGATGGTCGGCGCACCGGAGCGGGTCGCATCCGCACTGGTACTTGCGGTCGGCGCACGCGCCACCGCCGACCAGATCGGCACGCAGACAACGCAAATCGCCGCCATCAAGGCCGATCCGGACTGGCAGGGCGGCGACTACCACGACACCGATCGCGCCCCGCTGACCGGCATGGGCATCGCCCGCCGCATCGCGCACCTGACCTACCGTACCGAGGGCGAACTCGATCACCGCTTCGAGAACAATGCGCAGGGCGACGAGGATCCGCGCAACGGCGGCCGCTATGCGGTACAGAGCTATCTGGACCACCAGGCCGAAAAGCTTTGCGGCCGTTTCGATCCCGCCACCTACGTCCTGCTGACCGAGGCGATGAACCGACACGATATCGGCCGCGGGCGCGGCGGCATCGCGGCCGCCCTCGCCGCCACCCCGGTACCGTGTGTGGTCGGCGGCGTCGACTCGGATCGCTTGTACCCGTTGCGAACTCAACAGGAACTGGCGGACGGACTGCCGGGCTGCGAGGGCCTGGAGATCGTGCACTCCCGCGACGGCCACGACGGCTTCCTCACCGAAGCCGCCGCCGTATCCAAATTACTCACCGAAACAATGCGATTGGCGCGAGTCGGTCGCAACGGCTGAAGGTTCGGCGTCCCATCATTCGGTTGACTGTGCGGCGGGGGCGCCGACGAGCAGTTGGACGATGGAGTGGACGAAGCCTTCTAATCGCTCGCGCGGGTATTCGTCCGGCGCGCTGACCGCGAGCCTGCCGAGCATTTCGGCGACGCTCAGCACCGCATTGGTAAGTAGTGCGGAATCCATTCCCGCCCAACGCGGATCGAGTGCGATGCCCATGCTGACCAGGGATTCGGCTTGGGTGAAGACGCCGGTGCGGGAGTCGGCGAGTGCCGCACGGTATTCGTCGGGGGCGCTGCCGGGAGTGGCGAGGATCAGGCGCCAGCGCGTCGGATTCTCCAGTGCGACACCGACGAACGCTTCGACCGTGGCCGAGGCCGCAGTCACCGGATCGGCATCGAGCAAATCGGTAGGCAGGGTCGCGGCGACCTGCTCGAGACCGCGTTCACGTTCGCGTTCCAGAAGTGCCGCAACGAGTTCCGCCCGAGTCTTGAACACGGTGTACAGCACCGGTTTCCCGACGCCCGCCTCCTGTGCGACCGCCTCCATGCTCAGCTGATGCAACTCCACCCGGCTCAGCACCGCGTAGGCGGCGTCGAGCAGTTGGACGCGGCGTTCCTCGGGAGGTAGGCGTGGCGCGTATCGCCGTCGCGGCCGGTCCGGTGCGGTGCGCGATTCCGTCACTGTCGATTCACCTCCATTCGCGTCCATCCTGTCAGCATCGTCCTCCGGTTATGGAATCCATCCGAGAACAAATGCTACGGGACCGTTGTATTGCTTGGCGGCAATTGCTACGGTTGCGTTGTATTCGCCGATCCAGGAGGGCGAGCAGGCAAAGGAGCAACAGATGTCCTTCGATCCGACCACTCTTCGCCGGGACGACTACGGGTTCTTCGGCCCGGATTCGCCCAGCTGGAAGATCTGGACCGCGCCGACCGCCGTGATCGGCTTCCAGCGCGCGGTGGTCCTCGAGCACTTCGATCCGTTCCTGACCGCGGCCGTCGCCGATTCGCAGGGCATCTACACCGACCCGCGCAGCCGGTTGGACCACACCTTCGCCTATTTCCTGCTCGTCGCGATCGCCGACGGCCGCACGGCCATCCAGGCCTCCGAACATCTGATGCAGGTGCACGCGCCGATGACCGGCATCGAACCGATCAGCGGCCAGCGCTACAGCGCGAACAGTCCGGAAACCCAGCTGTGGATCCACGTCACCGGCTGGCATTCGGTGCTCAAGGCGTACGAGGTCTTCGGCCCCGGCCCGCTGAGTCCGGAGGAAGAGGCGCGCTACTGGCGCGAGTGCGCGATCGCCGCCGAACTGCAGACCTGCAAGCCGGAGGATGTGCCGCGCTCCCGCGAGGAGGTGCGCGTGTACTTCGCGAAGGTCCGCCCGAGCCTGTGCACCTCCGAGCGCGCCGAGGAGGGCATGCACCACCTGCTGTGGACCTCGCCGCGCAACGGCGCGGGCATCAGCTATGCCCTCGGCAGTCGGCTACTGTCCATGGCTTCGGTTGCCACACTGCCGAAATGGATGCGCAAGCTCGGCCGCTTCGATCGCTGGGGGATCGTCGATCTGCTGGTCCGACCGGCCGTCAAGACCATTGTGTGGGGCAGCGCCGCATTCAACTCGTTCGGCCTGATCGCTGCCGCGCCGTTCATCGCACCGATGGCGGGTCAGATCCTGGAGCAGCACCTGAAGGGCGAGCCACCTGCGCGACTGGAGACGATTACGCCGAGCGAGGCGCGGCGCTTGTACGGCGGGCGCGGGCGGCGCGCGATAGCCGAGGTCGGCTAGCGGGCGGCGCGACGTGCGGCTTCGATGCGGTTGATATTGACCTCGATCCAGTCGCGCAGCGCCGCGATCGGGGTACGCAGGCTGTGGCCGAGGTCGGTGAGGTCGTAGTCGACGCGCGGCGGCACGGTGGGATGCACTGTGCGCGTGACGAATCCGTCGGTTTCCAGCTGACGCAGGGTTTGCGTGAGCATTTTCTGTGAGATGCCCTCGATGCGTCGGTGCAGATCGGTGTAGCGCATGGTGCCCTCGGCGAGCGCGTCCACGATGAGCACGGTCCATTTACCAGCGACATGGTCGAGCACCTGCCGGGTGGGGCACTTCGCCGAGTAGACATCTGCAGGCAGCCCGCTGGCCTCGATCACCGTACGCACCTTTCGGAGTGTAGCGCACTATTAAGTGCTGTCTTCCTAATAGTTCGTCACTCTCCGATAGTAAGAATCATGAACGCACAGACACTTTCGGTTCCCGCCGCGATCCGCGCCCGCCGCACCACCCGCCACTACCGTCCGGATCCGGTACCCCGCGAACTGCTCGACGAACTGCTGGATCTGGCCGTCGAGGCACCTACCGCGTGGAATATGCAGGATCGGTCGATCGTGATGGTGACCAGCGCGTCCGGCCGCCGTGACCTGTCGAACGCCGCCTTCGGCCAGCCGCAACCGCTGGAGGCACCGGTAATGCTGGTCTTCGTCGCCGAAACGGCGGCATGGCAGGCCGAGAATGCCGATATCGCCGAACTGGCCGTACGCAATGGCGCGTGGAATGCGGATTTCACCGCAATGTTCCACTCGCGCAGCGAATTCCACTCGCTGCGACAGCGCGGACTCACCCGCGAGAACGCCGTGAAGAATGCGATGATCGCCGCGACCTATGTCATGCTCGCCGCCACCAGCCTCGGCCTGTCGTCGGCCCCGATGAACGGCTGGGATCCGGACCTGGTCAAGAAGGCCATAGGCATCGAGGACCGCCCCGACCTTGCCATCGCGGTCATGGTCGCGATCGGCTACAGCGACACCACCGCGCCACATCCGGGTCGCCGTCCACGCGAACACACTGTATTCACCGAGCGATACCCGTCGAGCCGGAGCTGACATCGCACGTCGGCGCTGGTGAAATGGTGGCTCCGCAAGATCACGGAAGCCGCTGTTTCACCGCGCTCGACGGAAGCCACCGCGACCGATAGCTGCCAACGAAAGTTGTTGTGCCTCAGCCGACACCGAGTCCGAAGTGGTGACGCATAAGGTGTACGTGGGCCGATGGATGTTGCCTTGACTCGGGGAGTCGCCGATGTGCAGACTGGGCCGATATCGCACCGTCTCAGCTCGGCGGGCATTCCGGTTCATGGACGACATCGGGGGTAAGACCATGCGTATTCATCGTGCCGTACTGACATTCGCGCTGCTCGGCGCGGTGTTCACCGGTGTCACGGGGTGCTCGGACGAGCCGACCGAGACCACCCGGGCAGCGGCGTCGACGACCACGGTGCCACCGGCGCCGACCGTCCTCGGCCCACTCGCCTTCGGCAAACTGCGGCTCGGGATGAGCCGGAGCGAGGCCGAGGCCACCGGTGAAATCGCGGCCTTCGACGACACCAACGACCCGCCCGGCTGCGGCCGCTATACCGCACGATCCGGTTGGCAGGGTTTCACCAACAAGGGCGAAATAGTCGCGATCATGCCCGGCAAACTTCCGGTCCGCACACCCGAAGGCATCGCCGTCGGCTCCACCGTCGACGAAGTGCGTGCTGCTTATCCCTCGCTGGAGATCGGCTATAACTGGAGTTCCGCTGCAGTCCCCGATCAACCGGCGCACTACGGCTTCCTCGGCATCTACCGAAATATGCCCGCCGATGCCAAGGTCACCCAGATCATGCTCTACAACGACCGGGACACCTGCCACAACTAGCAGCGTCGATGTCGCGGGAAACGGCTGCGGTCTCAGCCGACGCCGAGCGTATTGATCGTGGCGGCGATGAAGACGATGGCGGTGCCGAGCAGGCTCAGTGCGGCGACATCGAACGGCTTGCTGCGCACGGCGAGCAGTCCGACCCGGGCCGTCGGCAGGCAGAGCCGGAAGGTGGCCGCGAGCAGGGCAGCACCACCGAAGAACAGCGCGCCACGGCGCCAGCGATCCCAGGCCACGAAGACGACCGCGAGCAGAATGACCGCCGTCACGACCAGCATGGGCAGGTGGCAGCGCAGGAACTGCGCACCCAGGCTGGTCCGGTCGGACTGCCGTTCGGCGGCAGACGAGTCAACGTCGGTCACGCCCCGATTCTTGCAGACGACATGCGGCCGCTCACACCAGTGCGACGCAGCCGCGCGCTCACAGGGCGAGCCTCAAGACAGGGCTACTGCTCCGCAACAGATTTCGCCGCACCACAGCACACCTCGATCAGGCATTGCCTCCAACTACTACGCGGCGTAGTTTCAAGAGAAGAGATTCATCCGGCACAAGGGGGTACGGACAATGCGAGCGCTGACCCGGATTCGGCACTACCTGCAAGCGGTTCGGCAGGCGAAACGGAACCGATCCGACCTGTTCGGCTGGCTCGCCCGCCGACCGCAGATCCTTTTCGGCACGATCGGATACGAAACAGCGCTGCTGTTCAGCAACAGACTGGATCCGAAGCTCAAAGAGCTGGCCGAACTGAAGACGGCCGGACTCGTGAATTGCGAATTCTGCCTGGATATCGGCTCGGCGCTGGCGCACTCCAGCGGACTCACCGAACAACAACTGCGCGACCTGCCGCGCCATCGCACCAGCGACGCCTACAGCGACCTGGAAAAACTCGTCATCTCCTTCGCCGAGGCCATGACCGCAACCCCCGCCATCGACCTCGCGGACCTGCGCACCGAATTGCTGACGCACCTGTCCAAAGGACAGTTCGCCGAATTGACGGCCAGCATCGCCTGGGAGAACCAGCGCGCCCGTCACAACCAGGGGCTGGGTGTGCGCCCGACCGGGATGGCGGAGGGCATGGCGTGCGCCATCCCGGAGCGGGCCGCTAACGAGCATTGAAGTAATGGCCCTGGTCGAGATCCTCGATGAGGCCGGGGTGTGTCGGCTTCCAGGTCAGAAGTTCCCGCGTCCGCGCGCTCGAGGTCGGATTGTCCAGCGCGACAAGAGGACCGAGGTAACCGAAGTGAGCGTCCGCCTGCTCCGGCGGAATGCTGATCACCGGTAGATCCAGATGGCGACCGATCGCTTCGGCGATCTCACGGAAGGGCACGCCTTCGTCGTCGACGGCATGTAACCGCGTCCCCGCGGGAGCGGTTTCCAGCGCCAAGCGGTACAGGTGCGCGGCATCGAGTGTGTGTCCGGCGGGCCAGCGGTTGTTCCCGTCGCCGACGTAGGCGGCTACGCCCTTATCGCGGGCGGTGGCGATCAAGGTCGGAACGAAGCCGTAGTGGTCGAGCGAACTGTGCACGGTCGGCGGGAGCCGAACGACAGACGATCGAACACCGCGGTCCGCGAGCGCGACCACCACATTCTCGGCGTCGACCCTCGGCCCCGCATCGAGCGCATCAGCTTCGGTTCCCACCCGGGTAAGCCCGGCGAATGCGAGCAGGAGCGTGCCCGATGTGCTCACGAAGGGTTTGCCGGTGCCCGTAAGCGCATCGCCGATCGTCTCGATGGCACGCAGGTCAGCCGCGATCGCTCCGGCGTAGTCGCCGGTCTGCATGGCTTCATGTTTGAAGGCCAGGTGGATTACGCCGTCGGCCGCGGTGGCGACTGCGCGCAGGTTGTCGAGATCGTCGAGATCTCCGCGGTGCACGTCGGCACCGGCTTCTGCCACCGCGGCGGCAGCTTCATTCGAACGAGCCAGGCCGACGACGTCGTGCCCGGCGTCGAGAAGTTCTGGGATGACCGCGGAGCCGATATGTCCCGATGCTCCGGTAAGGAAAATCCGCACGGAAGTACTCCAAGTCTTTCGATGCCTTCATGGTCGCGAAGGCAGTGATGTCAGTGACTGTCATCAAACGTACACGCGATGACAGTCACTGTCATCAGATAGGATCCTGCACATGAGTCGATGGGAGCCTGATGCGCGCGGTCGCCTCGAAAAATCGGCTCTGGAGCTGTACCGCGAGAACGGGTTCGAGAGCACGACCGTCGCCGAGATCACCCAGCGTGCGGGGCTTACCGAGCGAACGTTCTTCCGGCATTTCGCCGATAAGCGCGAGGTCCTGTTCGCGGGGGCGAGCGCGCTCCAAGAGGCCCTCGTGCGCGGGGTGCACGACGCGCCCGCTGCCATGCCGCCGCTCGAGGCGATCGCCACGGCGCTCACCGAGGTCGCCGATACTGTTTTCGACCAGCGCCGCGAGTTCGCCTGGCAGCGGCAAGCCGTTATCGCGGCCAATGCCGAACTTCGGGAGCGCGAGTTGGTCAAGCTCGCAACGCTCGCCGCCGCACTGGCCGAGGCGCTACGCGGGCGCGGCGTGACCGATCCGGCCGCGAGTCTGGCCGCCGAGGCCGGGATCGCCGTGTTCAAGATCGCCTTCGAGAGCTGGGTCGACGGTGAGCGGACCCTGTCGCAACTCATCCGAGAATCCGTCAACGAACTGAAACTCGTGACCGGCGCGCAGGACCTGCCCGATGTCGTTCCGGGCTAGCCGGAGCGACCTGGTTGACTGCACGGGTGTTCCGTTTGATGTTTCACGAGCCCGCGATTCCCGGAAATACCGGCAATGCGATTCGACTTGTCGCGGGGACCGGGTGTGAGCTGCATCTGGTCGAGCCGTTGGGGTTCGACCTTTCGGAGGCGAAGTTGCGGCGGGCCGGATTGGATTACCACGATCTGGCCTCGGTGACAGTGCACAAGAACCTCGCGGCGGCGTGGGAAGCGGTGCGGCCCGAGCGGGTGTTCGCATTCACGACCCAGGCGAGCACGCGGTATACCGATGTGGCGTACCGGGAGGGCGATGTGCTGCTGTTCGGCACCGAACCGACGGGGCTGCCGACGGAGGTGCTCGACGATCCGCACATCACCGATCGACTGCGCATCCCGATGCTGCCCGGCCGCCGCTCGATGAACCTCTCCAATGCCGCCGCCGTCACCGTCTACGAGGCCTGGCGCCAGTTCGGATTTCCCGGCGCCGTGTGACCGTGTCGCTCAACCCGATTCGGCGATGGCGGCGGTACCGATCTTGTGATCGGTGATCGATGAGGCCGCGCCGGAAACGCCGAGCGCGCCGAGCACCGTGCCGTCGCCCCGGATGACCACGCCGCCGCCGTTGGGTACCAATGCGTGCGCACCCGACTGCTGCGGGCCGCCGACCAGCGGCAGGCCCTGCGGGGTCGTAGCGGTCATGTGCACAGTGTCGAAGCCGAGCGCAATGGCCATGTCCGCCTTGCGTTTTGCGACATCGGCCGTGTGCTCGGGTGCACCGTCCATGCGCGCGAAGGCCACGAAAGTGCCGCCGGGCGCCACGACCGCGAGCGAGACGGTCTCGCCCAGTTCCGCTGCCGCCTTGCGGGCGGCCGCGATCACCGACTGCGCCTGGTCCAGCGAAATAGCCACGGGCACATCCTCCTTCGGTCCGCTTGCGTGAGCCGTACACCCGGGTGTACGGCTCGTACGAGGGGGGTGCAGTTCGACTTCGAGACCTCCTGCGCGGGGCTCAGAGGTCCAGCTCGAAGCGTTTGAAGCGGGAGGTTGCGCCTGCGGCGAGGCGGACGGCGGATTTGGGGACACCGTAGTGGTCGGCGAGGAGTTCGATGGCGGCCTTGTTGGCCTTGCCCTCCACGGCGGGGGCCCGGACATACAGCTGCAGGGTGCCGTCGTCGAGGGTTTCGACGAGCGGGCCCTTACGGCTGTTCGGTTTGATCGTCGCCCTTACGACCGTCGGCACCTGTATCTCCTATCGTCCCAGTGCCTTTCGCTGTATCAGCGCCTTTCCCGGTCTCAGTGCCTGAACCAGTTCCCGCGCCCGCACTAGTCCTCAGTGCCTGCACCAGCTCCCGCGCCCGCACTAGTCCTCAGTGCCAGCACCAGTTCCCGCGCCCGCACCGGTTCCAGCACCCGTGCCAGTCTCGGCACCTGCAACGGCCCCGGTCCCTGCACCCGATCCTGCACTTGCGTCAGCACCGGCGCCTTCTGCTGCCGTCGCGCTTGCCCCGGTCGGCGCACCGACCGCAGCGGCCTTGCCCTGCTCGGATTCTCCCGATCCCGGCGAATGCTTCCGGCCCCGCACCACCCGCACGACACCCCATACCACCGCGCAGATCACCACGACGAATCCGAGCCACGGGATCGCTTTGCCGGTGAACACCACCGCGTCCTTCAGCCAATCGACCAGCGAATGCCAGCCGGAGACGATGCCGTCCCAGAAATTGGTCGGCCCCGCATCGGAATCCTTGTCCTCGGTGGTGATGTCGATGGTGAGCGTGGACAGCGCGACCTGATCGTCGAGGTGCCGCTTTTGCGCGGTGAGGCTGTCGAGCTCACCCTGCCGACTCGACAGCGCCTGTTCGGCGGCAATGAGATCCGCGGTATTGGTCGCACCGGAGATGAGCGCGCGCAACCGGTCGACCGAGGCCTGCAGCGCCTTGATCCTGGCGTCGAGGTCCTCCCACTGCATGGTGACGTCGTCGCGGTTGGTGCTCATCCGGGTGACCCGGCCGACCCCGCCGAGGCCGTCGATGAACTTGTCCGTCGTATCCGCGGGCACCCGCACGGTGAGCGTGGCCTGCGGATCGGTGTCATCGGTGCCCGGCTGTTCGGTGCGGCTGTCGACCCGGCCGCCGACCTCGCGCACCTGATCGGTCACCTGACCGCCCGCCTTGATCGGATCATCCGCGGTGATATCGACGCTGCCGGTGATTACCTCCTTGCGCGCTTCGACGGTGGTCCCGCCGGTATCCCCCTTCGCCGGGGAGCCCTCGCGCAGGCTCGGCGGCGGCGCCATCGGCGCGACGGTCGCCATGCTCGACCGACCCGGACCGGCATTGTCGTCGTTGTCATCACCACAGCCGACCAGCAACGTCAAACCCAGCAGGCCGATCACCAGAACAGCAAGCTTCCGCATGGACGCAGGTTAGCCGCTGCGGCGAATTCGGTCACGAAGCTCGATGCGGGCCATTCCCGAATGTCGAAGGGACGCCGACCAGTTTCACGAGAAATCGTTCGATCTGATCGGCGAGCGGCGGCCAGGTCTGGCCGGGTTCGTTGAGTCGCATCGACACCGCGCCGTGCATTGCCGCGCGCAAGTCGAGCATGACCGAGACCGGGTCGTCGACGGGTACGAGATCTGCATCCATACAGCGCCGGATCGCGGCGGCCGTGCGTTCGGTCAGTTCTCGCTTGAACGGCATGGCCACGCGCTGGTTGAGGGTGCTCTCGTGCAGCACCTTGTACATGCCCGGATGTCGATAGGCCCAGTCGCCGAGGACGCGGATGCGAGCGCGCAATTTGTCGACGGGATCGTCGACGGCGGCCTCGGCGTCATCGATCGCGCGCACCAGATCGCCGTGATAGCGCTCCAGTGCGGCCAACACCAGTGCATCCCGATCGGTGAAATGCAGGTAGACCGACGTTGCGGCACTGCCGATTTCGCGCGCGACCGCGCGCATGGACAGGGCCTGGTCATCGCCGAGTTCATCCAGCAGCCGGATCGCGGCGGCGACGATCTCCGCACGCAGTCGGCCGCCGTGGCCGCGTGGATTGCGACCGCGCCGGGTCGTCGCATCGGAGGTCATCAGGGGATTGTAGCCGGACACACGTAGCGCTACAGTTGTAGCGCTACAGTTGTTCAGTTATCGCCAGCGACTGCTCGCAGATCGCACGAAGAGATCAGAGAAATGCTCATGACCAGCACTTCCGTCGATCCGAAGCTCGAATCGAATAGGCAGACCGTCCTCGCCTTCTACGAAGCCGCATTCAATGCCAAGAATTTCGAGGCCGCCGCCGAGTTCTTCGGCACGCACTACACCCAGCACAATCCGGAGATCGCCGATGGCTTCGACGGACTACTCGCCCGCCTCACCGGCCTGAAGGAAGGCGCCCCGAAACTCCGCGTCGAAGTGAAACGCATTGTGGCAGAAGGCGATTACGTGGTCGCCCATGTGCACGGCGTGCGTGAACCCGGCGACCGCGGGCTGGCGATCATGGATATCTTCCGCCTCGCCGACGGAAAGCTGGTCGAACACTGGGATGTCATCCAGCCGGTTCCGGAGCAGGCCGCCAATGCGAACGGAATGTTCTGAGCCTCAACGGAAGTCGCGCGATCTCGAGTCGACGCGCAGGTCCATGCGCTGCAGATATTCGGCGACGACACTGACCGCGCCCTCGGCATTCTGGACCCGGCCGCGGATGAGCAGGGCGGGGGCGCTCTGGGCCAGGCGGCGATAGCGGGTCCACAGCCCCACCGAGCAGACGACGTTCACCATGCCGGTTTCGTCTTCCAGGTTGAGGAAGGTGACACCGGCGGCGGTGGCAGGGCGTTGCCGATGCGTGACGGCGCCGCCGACCAGAACGCGGGAGCCGTCGGGTACGTCGAGCAAGCCGGCGGCGGGGATTACGCCGAGCGCATCCAGTTGCGGGCGTAGGAATTCGGTGGGATAGCTGCCTGGGGAAATACCGGTGGCCCAGACGTCGGCGGCGGCCAGTTCGAGTTCGCTCATGCCGGGCAGGGCGGGGGCGGTGGTGGCGGCGCCGGTGCCGGGAAGTCGGTCTGGACGTTCGCCCGCCGCGGCGCCCGCCGCCCACAGCGCCTCGCGTCGGGTGATGCCGAGACAACCCAAAGCACCTGCGGTGGCGAGGGATTCGGCTTGGGCGACGGTGAGTTCCACGCGACCGGTCAGGTCGAGGAAGGAGGTGTATGGACCGGACGATCGGGCAGTGACAATGCGTTCGGCGAGGTCGGTGCCGATGTGACGGACGGTCGCAAGGCCGAGCCGCACCTCGTCACCATGGTTTTCGACGGTGGGTTCGGCGCGGCTGGCGTTGATATCAGGTCCGTGCACCAGGACGCCGTGCCTGCGGGCGTCGGCGACCAGCGACTGCGGGGAGTAGAACCCCATCGGCTGGGCACGCAGCAATCCGGCGCAGAAGGCCGCCGGATAGTGCAGTTTGAACCAGGCCGAGTAGAAGACGATCGAGGCGAAGCTCTGCGAATGGCTCTCCGGGAAGCCGAAATTCGCGAAGGCGTACAGCTTCTCGTAGATGCGGTCGGCGACTTCGCCGGTAATGCCGTGCAGATCGCGCATGCCCTGATACAGCCTGTCCTTGAGACGCTCCATGCGTTCGGGTGAGCGTTTGGAACCCATGGCGCGGCGCAACTGATCGGCCTCGGCGGCGGTGAAACCCGCGACGTCGATGGCCATCTGCATGAGCTGTTCCTGGAACAGTGGCACGCCGAGGGTGCGTTTCAGCGAATTCTTCAGCGCGTCATGGTCATAGCGCACTTTCTCGGCACCATTGCGGCGACGGATGTAGGGATGCACCGAACCCCCCTGGATCGGACCGGGTCGGATCAGCGCCACCTCCACCACCAAGTCGTAGAATTCCCGCGGCTTCAGCCGGGGCAGCGTGGCCATCTGCGCCCGCGACTCCACCTGGAACACCCCCACCGAATCGGCGCGCGAAAGCATCTCGTAGACAGCGGTTTCCTTCAGGTCCAGCTTGTGCAGTTCGACGGTTTCGCCCTTGTGCTCACGCACCATATCGATCATGTAGTGCAGCGCGGAGAGCATGCCGAGACCGAGCAGGTCGAACTTCACCAGATTTATTGCGGCGCAATCGTCTTTATCCCACTGCAGTACGCTGCGGCCGGGCATGCGCGCCCATTCGACCGGGCAGACATCGGCGATGGGCCGGTCACAGATCACCATGCCGCCGGAATGGATGCCGAGATGTCTTGGCAGACCCTCGATTTCGGTTGCCAGCTCCAGCACTTCAGCGGGAATATCGGTGCCGGTTTCGGCACCTACTCCGGTCCAGCGACTCACCTGTTTACTCCAGGCATCCTGCTGTCCAGGTGAAAAGCCCAGTGCGCGTGCGGCATCGCGGACCGCGGACTTACCGCGATAGGTGATCACATTCGCCACCTGAGCGGCGTATTCGCGACCGTATTCGGCGTAGACGTGTTGGATCGCCTCCTCGCGGCGATCGGATTCGATATCGATGTCGATATCGGGCGGCCCATCGCGCTCCGGGGCGAGGAAGCGTTCGAACAGCAACTCGGCGGCGACCGGGTCGACATTGGTGATGCCGATCGCGTAGCAGACGGCCGAATTGGCGGCCGAACCCCGGCCCTGGCAGAGGATGTCGTTTTCCTTGCAGAAGCTGACGATATCGTGCACCACCAGGAAGTAACCGGGAAACTTCATCTTGTCGATGACCGCGAGTTCGTGCTCGATCTGCTGATACGCCTCGGGATTTCCCGACGGCGGACCGTAACGCCGAGCCGCGCCCGCAAGGGTGAGTTCACGCAGCCAGGACGCCTCGTCGTGGCCGTCGGGTACGTCGAATGGCGGCAGGCTCGGCGCGATCAATTTCAGATCGAAGGCGCATTCGCGGGCGAGCGTCACCGCATTCGCCACCGCCTCCGGACAGGCGGCGAACAACTGCGCCATCTCCGCGCCGGAGCGTAGGTGTGCGCCACCGGTCGGCGCCAACCAGCCCGCGATATCGTCCAGGCTCCGGCGCGCCCGGATCGCCGCGAGCGCCATGGCGCGACGGCGCTGGGCAGGTGCGGCGAAATGCGCTCCGGTGGTGGCCACCACGGGCAGACCGAGACGATCGGCCAGGGCGATGAGGTGGGCGTTGCGCTCGTCGTCCTCCGGAATGCCGTGATGGGTGAGTTCCACGCTCACCCGGTCGGCGCCGAAGCGCTCCGTCAGGTCGCGCAGCGCGGCCTCGGCTCGCTCGAGACTGGTATCTCCCGCCTGCAGGTCACGGTCGAGGGCTTGGCGCACATGGCCTTTGCGGCATCCGGTCAGGATGTGCCAGTGCCCACCCGCCGCCGCGGTGAGCGCGTCCAGGTCGTAGCGGAGGATGCCCTTCTCCCCCGCGGCCATGTGGGCGGCCGCGATCTCACTGGAGAGTCGGCGATAGCCCTCTTGACCGCGGGCAAGCACCAGCAGATGCGGACCGGCCGGGTCCGGGGAGCCGGTGCGCGGCGCCGAATCGGGTGCGTCGACATGGCCGAGCGAATTCCCGAGACGCGGTGCGTCTTCCGCGGTACCCAGCGACAATTCGGCCCCGTAAACCGTCGGCATACCCCATTCCCTGGCCGCCTCGAAGAAGCGCACGGTTCCGTAGAAGCCGTCGTGATCGGTGAGCGCGATCGCCTCCAGCCCGAGCCGCACCGCCTCCTCCACCAACTCCTCCGGTTGACTCGCACCGTCGAGGAAGCTGTAGGCCGAATGCGCGTGCAACTCCGCGTACGGCACCACCGGCCCGCCGCTAGCGACTGCTTGCAGGTCGCTCGAAACAACACTGGGCGGTTCGGCCGGTTCGGGCCGATAATCCCCGCGCTTGCGCGACCACGCCGGACTGTCGCCGCCGTCGCCCGGATACATCGCGTCCGGATTCGTCGGCCCCGGCCGACCGGACAGCACCCGCTCCAACTCCGCCCAGGTCGGCGGGCCGTTGCTCCAACCCATGACACATCACCTCCTCATATAGTCGAACATACATTCGAACCACGAAGGAGGTGTGGACACCCACCGAATCAGGCCGCCGCGAGCGGATCCGTCGACTTCTCGCCCAGCGCGGCCTCGACCTTGTCCAGACTGGTGCGGATCACGGCGCCGTAGGCGTCGTTGGCGAGGACATCAAGGTGGCCGCGAGCAATGGTCAGTTGCATATAGGCCACATCGAAGTCGCCGACGCGACGGTGACTGTCGGCGAGATTGAGGTACAGCGAGGGCAGGAATCCGCGTAGCCCCTCATCGAGCGGAACACCCGGGCCGAACACCGCGGCCAGCGCGCGTTGATCCCAGTGCAGCGCACCTTCGGCCGTGCCCTGCAGATCGGCGAGGTGATGCGCAATCACACAGCGCTGCAACGGATCTCCACCGTCGCCGAGCTCGTCCCACAGTTCCGCCAGCATCCGCCGCGCCGCCTCCGGATCACTGCCGGAGAGCCGCACCGCGGCAAAGATTTCCGCCATCCGATCGTCCGCCATGCGCAGAGTATCGCACATATGTTCGATAGATTCGAGACCGGTTCGAACACCTCGGCGTGGCCCCGATTCGAACGCCCGACGTGACACGGCGACGTGAGCGAAGGGCCCGGCGGCGGCAGCTTGCGTAACCACGGCGGGCCCGCGAATGTCGCCAATCGAGCAGAGCGCACTTGGCAGGTAAACTTACTTCAGAGTAAGTTCAAGCCAACTCGACCTGCAAAGGAGCAGCGATGACCCGAGCCTCCGCTGACAACGCCGACCTGCGCGGGCAGATCCGGCGCAATCGCCGCAACCGCGACCTGACGGGGCAGCATGTGCTCATTACCGGCGCGTCCTCCGGCATCGGCCGGGCCGCCGCGCTGGCCGTCGCGGATAAGGGCGCCATCGTCTTCCTGCTCGCCCGGCGCGCCGACGAACTCACGGCGGTGGTCGAGGAGATCCGGGCCGAGGGCGGCAGCGCCTACGGATATCAGTGCGACGTAACCGATTCCGACTCCGTCGACCACGCCGTCAAGACCATCCTGGACGAGCACGGCCACATCGACATGCTGGTGAACAATGCGGGCCGCTCGATTCGTCGCGCCATCCACCGCTCCACCGACCGGCTGCACGATTTCGAACGCACCATGGCGGTCAACTACTTCGGCGCCGTGCGGTTGACGCTGGCGCTGCTGCCGCAGATGCGCGAGCGCAAGTTCGGCCACATCGTCAATATCAGCAGTGCGGGCGTGCAGGTGGCCACGCCGCGCTTCGCCGCCTACCTCGCGAGCAAGGCGGCGCTGGATAAGTTCGCCGAGGTCGCGGCGGTCGAAACCATGGCCGACGGTGTCACCTTCACCACCATCCACATGCCGCTGGTGCGCACCCCGATGATCACCCCGAGCGGCGACCAGGGGCCATCGGAGTCGCCCGAATGGGCGGCCGCGACCATCGTGCGCGCGCTGAGCGAGCGACCCAAGCGCATCGATGTTCCGCTCGGCACCTTCGCCGAATACGGCGCACTGCTCACCCCGAAGCTGCGCGACCGCATCCTGCACCGCTACTACCGGGCCCTACCCGACTCCCCCGCCGCCAAGGGCGAGCAGGCGGATACCGAGGAACCGGCGGAATCCCCTGTGCCACAACGCGGACCGCGCCATCAGTCGACGGCCCGCCGAGTCACCGGCACCGCCATGCGCCGCGCCGCCCGCTGGGTGCCGGGCACCCATTGGTAAGCCCGCGACCTTCATCCCGCAGGGGGCGATAAAGGTCGCCGGAACGGGACACGGCTGCGGCGGATCTGCCGCAGCCTTGTCCCGCTCGTCGTTCTCAGCCGAGGACGAGGCGAGGGGCCGGGGAGGTAGGTGCGGCTTGGGACCGGACGTTGTTCCACATCACCAGACGGGCGGAACCCGGCTGTGGCGGTGGATATCCGGGCGGTCTCCACTGTGGTGTCATCTCGTATCCCTCCCTCGACCGATGGTCAGATCGTCCGAACGCTACTGCCCTGCCGTCAACGGCTGGATCTGATCGGCCACAACGGCGGTGACCGGTTTCGGGGCGGCACCGCAACTGGCTTGGCGCGGTGGGAATTCGACGGTGCGAGTCGCCACACGCCAGCGGCGGCCGTCCCGATGAGTTACCACGGCAAGATCGGAATCGGTTGCGGTGGAATCGGTTTCGAGGCGAACGGTGAGATCATCGAGGCGCGCCGAAACCTGTTCGCGGACCGCGATTTCCGCGACCTGCTCGACGGGATGATGACCGCTGCGACCACGCAGTCCGTCCAACGAAACCGCACCGCGCCCCACGGCTTCGACCGCCGCGATGGCGGCCGCGGTATCGATGCGACCGTAGGTCAGTCCGGAGGGCAGCAACACCATGGCGGGTGCGAAGCGGTGACCACCGGTGTGCGAGCACTCCCAGACCCGGTCCGGATAGTCGGTGGCCAGATTCGCGGCGATGGGACGGCCGAACAGCGCGCAGCATTGATCGCGTTTTCCGTGCGCGCACACCAGGATCAGCGGATCACGCACGGGCGCACCGATTCCCGGCGGTGGACCGTTCAGCAGGTTCAGGTCCAGGTCGAGCAGCTGCTTCAGGTCGGTGATCTCGAAGCGTTCGCACCAGAAGCGCTGCGGACGCGAGCTGGCGATCAAAACCGTTCGGACACCGGTGAAATCGTTGCGGCCCGGTCGCCGGATCAGTGTCGGACGAACCTTCGCGGCGGAGGTGCGGGCGGCGAGTTCAGCAGTGATCTCCTGGCCGAGCACCTCATCACCGATCACATCCCGGCCCCAAGCGCCCGGCTGCTCGACACACAACCAGCCCGTCACCCGAGTCGCCGTGCCTGGCAAGGGCACATCGACCGCGGCCGCCGCCGAGCAGAGCATTCCTTCGAATCCGGTCATCAGCCCAACGTCTGTCCGTCGGCGAATTTCTGCACGAACTTCTCGATGCGCCGCGCCCTGGTCTCGGGCTTGACGGCATCGGCGAGCAAATAGCCGACGGCGGCGCGCTGCTGGTTGCCGAGGGTTTGGAAGAAGGCCTCGGCCTCGGGATTTCGCGCGAGTGCCGCGAGGAAATCCGCAGGCACTACCGACGCGCCGTACGCCAGGTCCCAGCGGCCGTCGGCCTTGGCCCGATCGATCTCGGCCTGTCCGGCCGGATGCATCAGCCCCTGCACGATCAACTCGGCGACCAGGCCGATATTGCGCAAAGACCACGGGCTGCGCTTACGCCGCGGGGTGAAGCCGACCTGCCAGAACTCCGCATCCTCACCGCGCGCCTGCCCATCGATCCACCCGAAGCACAGTGCCTGCCGCAGCGCGCCGGCATGGTTCAGCGAAACGCGTCCGGAGTCCTTTTTGGCGAAGCGCAGCCAGACTCCGTCCGCCGAGGCATGGTTGGTCAGGAGCCAGTCGCGGAACGACTGCTCGTCGGGGAAGAACAGAACCGGACGGTCTTGCGCGGGCACCGCTTCACTCTAGATAGCCGCGGGTGAGAGCGTCGCGAGGAACGGCAGCGCGGTTGCCTCGAATTCACGGTAGCGGTCGCGGTGGATGCTGTGACCGCAGGTAAAGGCGGCCACCGTGCAGTTCGGGATGGTGTCACGCAGAATCGCCAGCTTCTCCGGATCGACCATGCCGCCAGGACCGCCGCGCAGCACCAGAGTCGGCGCGGTGATGTCGGAGAGCCGATCCCACCACTCCGGATTCGGCTTGCGGAACTGTTCGAGCGCGGTCCGCGTCATCGAGCGATCGAAGGCGAGCACCGCGCGCGGATGCCGGATCAGACTGGTGGTGGCGTGCCAGAGTTCCGGAATAGTCGGGAAGCGACGGGTCAGCTTCACCTCTTCATCGCCCGAACGCAGCGGCATCGGGCACTCCTCGATGACCAGCCGCCGCACCAGTTCGGGCCGTTCCTGCGCGACACAGGAAACCGCATAGCCACCCAGCGAATGTCCGACCAGATCCACCGAATCCAGTTCGAGCCGGTCACACAGTTTCAGCACGTCTTCGCCGAATTCGGCGAACAGATAGGACTCGGTATGCGCGCTGCGCCCGTGCCCACGCAGATCGGGAATGATGACCCGCCGCCCAGCCCGCACCAAGGTGTGTGCAAACCGATCCCAGGTATGCCCGTCCCCGCCCATACCGTGCACCAGCACCACCGGCGCGCCATCACCCACCACGGAATCCCGATAGGCGATCCGCACGCCGTCGAGCACAGCCCTGGTCACCGCGAGATCCACGATTTCCGAGGTTACTGTATCTTTGGCCGCGCCTTCGGCGCGGCGTGTTCGCGGCCCCCGGGTGTCTCGCGTCCGAGCCGTCGAGACTCGCGACTTCGTCGCATGCGCTTCGACGACTCGGACGCGAGACGGGCCGCGAACGGGTCACTCGTAAGACTCGCTCCGTTGTGGCCGGCGATGGCGGATCGTTCGGCACCTGATGCACGCATGCCGGGCTGTGGAGTTCCGCGCCTGCGGGCGGATGCGCTTCGGCCACTGGGACGCGAGATGGGCCGCGAACGGGGTCGCTCGTAAGACTCGCTTCATTGGAGTCATTGATGGCGGATCGCTCGGCGCCGATGCGCACGCGCGGGATGGTCGAGGCCCGCACGTCTGGCATATGCACTTCGACGACTCGGACGCGAGACGGGCCGCGAACGGGTCACTCGTAAGACTCGCTCCGTTGGGGTCACCAGGGTCGTATGGTCCAGGCATCCCATTGCTCGGAATTCGGCGGCGCGGCATTCGAGGCCATCTCACGGAGGTGCGGTGTCCGAAATTGTCTGGCGAAGGCCGGTGGATCGCGGCAATACTGCGCCCATGCCCTCTTTCGCCGACTTCGATCGCCGCAACTATCGCACCGTTGATGTCGCCGCCGGGTACGACGGATGGGCACCGACGTATGAGCAGACCGTCATGGACGAGATGGATCTCGCGCTGCTGAATCGGCTACGGCGACCGGACTGGGGTGGGGTGCGACGCGCCGCGGATCTCGGCTGCGGGACCGGGCGGACCGGAGCTTGGTTGCGAGAGCGGGGAATTCGCCATATCGATGGCGTCGACGTGAGTGCGGGAATGCTGGCGCGGGCACGCGAGCGCGCGGTGCACACCACACTCACTCAGGCCGATGTGCGTGACACCGGATTAGCAAGTGGTGCATACGATTTGGTGATCTCCTCGCTGATCGACGAGCACCTGGACGAGCTGACGCCCTTCTACGCCGAAGCCTGGCGGCTGGCCGCACCCGGCGGCACCTGTGTCACGGTCAGCTACCACCCGCAGTTCATGATGGTGACCGGCATGCCGACGCACTACACACCAGCGTCCGGTGAGCCGGTCGCGATCAGCACGCATCTGCACTTGATCAGCGAGCAGGTGTCGGCAGCATCGGCGGCGGGCTGGGTGCTCACCGAGATGGCCGAGGCGCTGGTGGATGACGCATGGATCGCGGCCAAGCCGAAATGGACGGAGCTGCGCGGACATCCGTTCACGCTGGCGCTGGTGTGGTCGCGCACGTAGTCAGTCGTAGAGCCCCTCGGCGCGCCAGGTCTGATCGTTGTAGATGAGCAGCAGCACACGGACATCGGCCGGTTCACCGGCAAGTTGCACCTGGATGCGGGCGGCGATTCCCGCGCAGAGGGTGGCGGATTCCGGAGTCCACCAGTGTTCGTCCACCGGCCACGGACCGGCCCAGCCCGCAAGGGGCCACTGCTTGCTGCCCCAACGCAGCAGAGCCGGGTCGGCGGTGAAGAGGCCGCGGTCTGTCACCTGCACAGGCGTTCCGTCGGCGGCCTCCAGACGCACCACCGGACGGTTCACCAGGATCACCGCGGGTGCGGGACGGGGCAGGCGGCCGGGCCACGGCAGGGCCGGGTCGGCGGCCGGAATCGGCTCGTCACCGAGCGCGACCATGGTGATGCGTTCGGCGGGTCCGCGGCCACCGCTGAGCACGCCGACCCGGACCGCCTCGCCGCCGAGCAGGCCCTGCACCCGGATCAGGGCGCGGCGGGCTCGCTCGTCCTCCTCCCCGACGCCACCCCACAGACCGAGCTGAAGTGCGCTCGCCGCAACGACTTCGACGGGTTCCAGGCGCAGCAGTGTGATCGGTGCGGTCGGCCGGTCGCGGCGGGTGAGCCAGCCGTCCAGCTGCCAGCGCACCCGATCCGCGGTACCCTCCGGGGTCAGTGGTTCGGCGCACCGCCAGATGCGCGAAAGTTGTTCGCCCGCCTCGGTTTCCGCGAGCACCGATAACCGGGTGCAGGCCATCGAGGCACTGGACAGCGCCTCGTGCAACTGGGTGGCGAGCATTCGCCCCGCGAAAGCGGCGGCATCGACCCGATCGATCGGCGGCTCGCAGCGATACTGCACCGTCAGATCCTTCGGCGGACGGCGCGCAGACGGCGGACGCTCCGGCACGGCCCTGGCACAGCGATGCGCCAGCACGGCATCGGCGCCGAAGCGCGAGGTGACCTCGATCGGGGTCAGTGCGGCGAAATCACCGATCCGCCGCAACCCCAAGCGATGCAGCAGATCCACCAGCTCGATGCGTTCCGGTGCAGACAGGCTCGGTTCGAGCGCGAGTTCGCGCACCGGCAGCGGCGCCAGGAATCGCGCACCGTCGCCGGGCGGCACGATCGCGGCGAAACGCGCGGCGATCACCGCCGTGGACAATTCGTCGGCAATGCCGATCTGCGCCTCCACCCCCACCGCGGCGGCCGCGTCGACGAGCCGTTCGGCCGCTGCCTCCTCGGATCCGAAAAACCGTGCCGCACCCCGCGCACCGAGCACCAACAGCCCAGGACGCAGCACCTCCACTCCAGGCACCGTCGCATCGATGGCCGCCACCACAGGCTCGAACAATCGCGCATCCCGATCCGGATCCACCTGCGCGACATACACATTCGGACACCGCGCCTGCGCCTCCCGCTTGGTCAGCCCACTCCGCACCCCCTCGGCCCTGGCAATGGCCGAACACTCCACCACCTTATTGGCGAACAGCACCGCCACCGGCCGCGTCGCAGGCACCCGCGCCACCGCCGCCGCCGTCACCGCCGACCAGTCCGGACACCACAGCGCCAGCACCCGCGCCCCACCCACCCGACTCGGCCGGATCACCACCCCGGCACCCCGGGTAGCGACCGGGCACCCCATGTACGTGGTGCCCGGTCACAAGAAAGGGTGCCCGGTGCCGCACGAACCTCGCTGCCAACCAGCGACGTGCCTTGGTCGGCAGCACGGGTTTTCGCGCGACGCAGCGGCGACGCTGCGCGGTCCCGCGCATCGAGTGAGGCACGGCCAATCCCGGTGTGCCCACCTGTGCACTGATGCGCCCACAGCCCTGCCACCCTCGCATTGCCAAGGCGAATCATGACGGTGCACAGTCCATACCCGGGACGAATGCGACAGTCAGCCGTTGCCCCCTGCCCACCGTTGCTTACGGCAGCGAGCGCCACTACGCCCGGATCACGCCAGCGCACCGCACGCACGGAACGTCACCTCACTTCCGCGTTGAAACCCCGAATCGACGGAAAGGCCGCTTCGCGCAGCTGAGCTCATGGCGCGACGGGCCGACTCATGACGCCGCACCGTGGGCCTCGACGGTCGCTTCATCGGCCGCGGCGACCGTTTCCAGTGCCACCCATTCCACTCGACTCGCACTGGGGCGCAGTTCGATTCGGCCGTGACAGGGTGGACCCGCCTTGCCACGGACCGCGACCTCCAAGCGGAGCGAGCGGAGACGGCCGCGGCCCGCACCGAGGCCGCCGTACCCGGCGATGCGGGTATCCACGCGCAGAGACGGATTGGGCCAGCGGCCGTCGGTGACCACCAGGGTGGCCCCCTTACTGCGCGCGCGGGCGGCGATGACGCGGGTGCGGGACGGGGCGACGGCGGCGCCGGCGAGGCCGAGCACCACCAGATCGAGGCCGTCGAGCAACACCGCGGCCACCTCCACCGGGTCCGGCCCGGGATCAGCGACAACGGCGAGGCGCTGCAATTGCGCACCCATCTCGACCGCGGCGAGCAGCCCGAGCCGCGGCACCCCGACCACCGCGGCATGCCCACCGCCCTCGGTCACCGCGGCGAGCAGCCCGGCCAGCAGCGAACTCGCACCCGAATAGGCCACCACCGAACCCTTGACCAGGCCGCCATCAGGCAATAGCTCCGCAAGGGCGGGCGGCACCGCGAGCGCTTCTCTGCGCAATTCGGCGGCGTGCGGAATCCGCTCGGCCGCTGCTTCCCCGCGCCCGGGTATCGCCGCCATCCGTCGGCGCAGCTCATCCAGTGTCGGTTTATCCCTCGGCGGCATCCCGTCCCGCCGTCTCCCCGCCCCTGAATCCTCATCCGAACCCATCACAACCACCTACTTCCAACGATGGACCCGAGGCGAAGCGCGGCCCGAACCCTCATGATCAAGGGTTCAGCACCGATCCAGCTATCGATCACTATCGAATATACGTTCGATACTCGCTCAGTAGAAACCCACCCCCGACTTCCGTCAAGTACGCACATCGACCGCGATCACTTCGCAATGCTGCCGTTGTTTTTGAGTTGAACTCAACTTACAATCGGAGTCATGAGCGAGCGCAGCGAGCGAACATCAATACAGCCGACATGTCGGTCATGACGGAGCCGAGCGCCAGCGAGGCGGAGTCATGAGCGACCAAGAATGGTCCGGCCGCGGCGCGACGGCACGCAGGCGACTGCTGGAGGCGGCGCATGCGGAGCTGAGCGAAACCGGCGAACTCGAGGTGGCCGCCGTCGCCCGCCGCGCGGGAGTCAGCGTTGGACTGCCCTACCGATATTTCGGCTCGCGCAGCGGACTGCTCACCGCCGTCATCACCGATTTCTACGACCGACTCGGCGAAACCGTCACCTATGCGGAATTCGCCGGAAAGGATTGGCGCGAACGCGAACACGCGCGCGTGGTGGCCTGGGTGAAGTTCCTCTACGACGATCCGCTCGCCCCCGTCGCGCTCGGACGATTCGGTGACGCCGAGGCGGCGGGCGTGGAACGGCAACGGCTGCAGCAGGCGATCGAGGTCGGCATCCGAAATATGGCGCAGGGCCAGCGCCAGGGCATGGTGCCCGCGGACCGCGATCCGGAACTGCTCGTCGCGGCCGTCCTCGGCGGCGTGCACATGGCCGTTGCGGTGGCGCTCACCCGCAGCCCGCGCCCGGACCGTGCCGTCGTCGCCGATCAAGTGTGGGAATTCGTGGCCGGAGCAACAGGCTCAGGGAAGGAAGAACAATGAGTAATGCACAACCAGAGGTCGAACGACTCCAGGACCTCGCAGGCGACCTGTCCCGAACCCATCGCACGGTCCACGAAGTACGCGATGTCCCCGCCGCGCAGGTGGATGCCGATCTCGCCGCCCTCGATCGCGACGGCTACGTAATTCTCGAGGGCCTGCTCGACTCGGCGCAGTGCGCGGCACTTCGCGAAGAGCTCCTGCCCCTGCTCGGTCCGAATGGGCGAAATACGTTCGAGGGCCACCGGACTCAGCGGCTCTACAGCGTGCTCGGTAAGACGCGCATGGTCGATCGGCTGGTCGACCATCCCCGTATGCTCGCCTTATTGGATCGACTTCTGCTACCCGGATATCTGCTGTCGCAGTTGCAGACCATAAATATCGCCCCCGGCGAAAATGCCCAACTCCTGCATCCTGACGACGGCTTCTATCCGGTGCCGCGACCACGAAAGGCGTTGTCGGCGGCCACCATCTGGGCGATCGATGAATTCACCGCCGAGAACGGCGCGACGATGCTGATCCCGGGCAGTCACCGCTGGCCGGACGGTCGGACACCGCAAGAGGACGACGTCCGCGTGCCCGGTGTCATGCCCGCCGGATCGTGCGTCTTCTTCCTCGGAACCCTCTGGCACGGCGGCGGCGCGAACCGCTCGGCGAGCTCGCGACTGGCCGTCACCGCGCAGTACTGCGAGCCGTGGTTGCGCACCCAGGAGGCCTTCACTCTCTCGACCAGTCGCGATACGGTGCGCGCGGTCTCGCCCGAAATCCGGCGCATGCTCGGGTACAGCATTCACCCGCCCTTTATCGGAATGGTGGACGGAATGCATCCGGATCGCCTGCTGACGCAATAACCGGCACGGCGCGAATCAGGCCAGCTGGCCTCGTTTTCCGCTACCCTCGCACCGTGACCGAACGCGCTCGTCCCAATGTCGGCCCCGATTATCTGGTTGCCGGCCGCTACCGTCTGCAGTCGAAACTGGGCGGCGGCGGTATGGGCGCGGTCTGGCTCGCACACGATCGCCTGCTCAACCGGGATGTCGCGATCAAACAGGTGCTCTCCACCGCCGGACTCCCGGAGGCGGAGGCCAATGAGATCCGCAACCAGATCATGCACGAGGGCCGGGTCGCGGCCAAGCTCTCGCATGAGCACGCCATCGCCGTCTACGACGTGGTGCTGGAGGCCGGCGAGCCGTGGCTGGTGATGGAACATCTGCCATCACGCAGTGTCGCAAAGGCATTGGCGCTGGTGAACGCTCTGCCGCCGATCGAGGTGGCGCAGATCGGGGCGCAGGTCGCCGACGCGTTGGCGGCCGCGCACGCCGCGGGCATCGTGCACCGCGATATCAAACCGGGCAATATTCTCGTCGCCGACCGCGGACCCGTCGTCGGCATGGCCAAGCTCAGCGACTTCGGTATCTCGCGTGGTGCGACCGATAATTCCGACGAGCCGGACGGCATGATCACCGGCACCCCCGCCTATCTCCCCCCGGAGGTGGCGCGCGGCGCGCAGCCGACCACGGCCAGCGATGTGTTCTCCCTCGGCGCCACGCTCTACACCGCGATCGAGGGGCAACCGCCGTTCGGTATGGACGATGACACCGATGCCGTGGTCTATCGCGCGGCCATGGCCCAGATCATCCCGCCCAGCCGCAGCGGCATGCTCACCAACGCGCTGCTGCACATGATGGAACCGGCCCCCCAGCGCAGGCCGACCATGGCCGAGGCGCGGGACGAAATCCTCACCGCCGCATTCGGTCCCGGCACCGGTCCGTATATCCTCGGCGCCCCGGTGCGCACCGAGGACGGCACCATTCCGGCATGGGCGGCCCGCAATTCGGCATCGGGCCTGCGCAGCCCACACTCGACTCCGCTGCCGCGCCCGCACCGCAGCAACACGTCGGGTCCAGCGGCCGCCGCACCCCAACGCCCGAAGGCGAAGTCGAAGGAACCGAGCAATGCCCCGCTCGCCATCGCCATCGGCCTGCTGATCGGCCTGATCCTCATCATCGCCATCATCATCGCCATGATGTGATCGCTGCGACCGGAACCTGCTGCGCCACAGCTTCTCAGCGGCCGCGCGATTCACGAACCGGCGCGGCGCACGAACCGGTGCGGCGCACGAACCGGTGCGGCACACCAACCAGCGCGGCACACCAACCAGCGCAGCACACGGATCGGCGCGGCGAAACCGTGGGCGGCTAGGGAAAAGTACGCGGCGGCCGGAATGCTTGCGGCTCAGTCGATGCGGCGGCGGTGCGCCCAGCGGGTGAGTGCGTTGCGGTTGGACTGCTGAGTCTTGCGGAGCACGTTGGAGGCGTGTGTCTCGACGGTTTTCACCGAGATATAGAGCTTCTCCGCGATTTCCCGATAGGTATAGCCGCGAGCGAGCAGCCGCAGCACTTCCAGTTCGCGCGGAGTGAGCGAATCCAGTTCGGGATCCAGCGGCGGCTCCGGCACCGGTGATTTGCCGGTGAACGAGTCGAGGACGAAACCGGCCAGCCGCGGACTGAACACCGCATCACCACCGGCGACCCGCCGAATGCCATCGGCCAGTTCGGATCCCGAAATCGTCTTGGTCACATAGCCGCGTGCACCCGCACGGATCACCGCGATCACATCCTCGGCGGCATCGGAAACGCTCAATGCCAGGCATACCGGACCGTCATCGATGCCGGCCAGCACCGCGACCCCGCCACCGTCGGGCATATGCACATCGAGCAGTACGACATCCGGACGCGCGGCATTGATTCCGGCGACCGCCTCGGCCACGCCCCCGGCCTCTCCGACGACCTCCATATCGGTCTCCCGACTCAATTCGGCCCGCACACCCGAGCGGAATACGGCGTGATCATCGACGAGAAAGACCCGCACGGCCACCTACTTCTCCTCATCCTCGGTGGGTCGACCCACCCTGACGCGCGGACTGCCCGCAGGCCGTCCGCACTTCATCGGTACCACAACTGCCACCGCATCTGTCGTCATCCAAAATCACCAACCGTGCCGCGCCATCGGAGCGGCCGAATGCGGCGCCTCGGATGCGCTGTCCGCCAACCGGACCGGACTCGCTGGACGGCACCTCGATCCGAACGCCTTCGACAGCGTCCCGTGTTCGGTCGATGCGGCACCGCTCACGGCAGCCCGTCTCACG
Source organism: Nocardia vinacea (assembly GCF_035920345.1). Classification (NCBI taxonomy): domain Bacteria; kingdom Bacillati; phylum Actinomycetota; class Actinomycetes; order Mycobacteriales; family Nocardiaceae; genus Nocardia; species Nocardia vinacea. The sequence continues at coordinate 8,193,342 of NZ_CP109149.1, read as the reverse complement.
GCCGAACACCATCAGCATGGAGCCGCCGCTCGACGACACGATCATTGACGATCGCGAACCGTCTGTCGTACCCCATCACGCTGTTCGTCGCCGACCGGCACCTCGTCAGCCCGATCCTGATCACCGGAATCGGTGCGCGGCATGATGATCCGCACCTCGGTGCCCCGACCGGGCGTGGACAGGATCTCCACTTGACCGCCGCGCCGCTCGATTCTGGCGCGAATGGATTTCGCGACACCCCGCCGATCCTGCGGCACCGCCGCGATATCGAATCCGGCGCCGCGATCGCGCACGAAGATGCTCACCTGATGCGGTTCCGCCTCGGCGAACAGATCGATCTCCGGGACGCCCGCATGTTTGGCGGCATTCACCAGCGCCTCCCGGCTCGCGCCGAGCAATGCGGTGAAATGCTCCTTCGGCAGGCCGGACCCGCTGTCGGCACCGTCCATCGTCACATCGCCGACGGTGACCGGAGTCACCTTCACCCCGTGCTGATCCTCGACCTCGCCCGCGATCGTGCGCAGCGCCACGGCAAGACTCGACTGCGCGGGCCCGGAATCCTCGAAGAGCCAGCGGCGCAGTTCCCGCTCCTGACTGCGCGCCAGCCGGGCCACCTCTTGTGGGTCGTCGGCCTGACGCTGGATGAGCGCCAACGTCTGCAGCACCGAGTCATGCAGGTGGGACGCGATTTCCTCGCGTTCCTCATTGCGAATACGTGCCGCGCGCTCAGCGTTCAGTGCGCGCATCATGCGCAGCCACAGCGGCACCGTCAGCAGACCGGCGCCGATCAATGTGACCGCCACCGCGATCAGCGCGGAGCCGAGCGAGCTCAGATCGATCCTGGCCAGCACCACCACGCCGAGTCCGAGCACGATCATGGTGATCCCGGCGACGATGCGCGACCAGGTCACCACCGAGGGGCGCGCGGGCAGCCCGAGCAGCGAGCGCGGGCCGTCGGTGTCGTATTCGCGCCACACCAGCGCCGCACCCACGGCCACCACGACGATCGGCACGATCACCTTCGCCGCGGTGCCGCTGAACAACCACGACACCCCGACCGCGAGCCCGAGCCCGAGCAGCGCCAACCCGATCGCCTGACGGCGCTCCTTACCGGTCGGCTTCACCGCATCGTGGCCGCCCGGAGTGAAGATCCACAGCATCCCGTAGGCGACGATCCCCGCCCCCGCCAGCGCGGACAGCATTACGAACGCCATCCGCACCTTGAACACATCGAGCCCGAGGTGATCGGCGACACCGCCGGCCACACCGCCGACGATCCGGCCACCCGAACGCCGCACCATCCGCGGATACGGCGGTGTCGGTGGGAGGGCCGGCGCGGCGCCGAAGCGGCCGGGGCTTGGGGCGAACCCGGGCGCAGCGCCGAAACCCCGGGGATCGGCCCCCCGAGCAGCATCGAACGCGGGCACGGACGGGTACATGCCTTCGATACTGGCACGGCCTACCGACACCGACCATCAGGAATCACCCTGATCTTCGCCGATTCGCGACGACCGGCGATCAGGCTCGGAGGATGGATACGACCGGACCCGAGTCCAGCTACTTCGAACGAGTCGGCGCGCACCGCTTCGTCCCGACCGGCCATGCGGGCGGCGCCTGGGCCACCGACGAACAGCACTTCAGCCCGCTCGGCGGGCTGGTCGTCCACGAGATCGAACGAGTGCGGGCACGCGAACAACGCCCCGCCCTGGTGCTGAGCCGCATCAGCATGGACCGGCCTCGACACCAGTGTCACCTTCGGCCGAACCGGCCAGGGCCTCACCGCCACGGTCCTGCACGACACCCGCGGACCCATCGGATACGCCCAACAGATCCTCACCCTCCGCCCACAGCCGGAGCGTCGGCCATAACGGCTGCGCGAGCGTCCGGTCCGGACAAGAAAGCCGGGCCGACCTCTCGTTCTTATCCGCTGCTCAGCCGTCACACGACGCACGGAGCGGACCGGGGACCCGTACCGAGCCGATTCGCGCTCCGCCGGACCGGATAACTGGTCACGACCGCATCTACCAGCACGTTTCATACCTCCAGCCGATCGATCGCCTCCGCAGCGCGCTGCCCCGCGCCATACGTTTCTTCCGGGTCGGAAACGTCCCACTGAACACCGGGACTCGCGCCGCAGGGGGCCGAGCACAGGTTCGGGGAGGAATCATGAACATCAAGTCGGTACTGCTCACCGCCGCCACCTCGGTCGGAATCGCATTGGCGGGCATGCCATTCGCCGCCGCCCAGGGGATGGCGCCGCACGAGAAGAACTACTCGGGCCCAGGGGGATTCGAGCTCACCGTCGGCCATATGGACGAACAGTTCCGCCCGGTGCCCCCGCTCAACGGAATGCCGACCAACCGAGAGGTGTTCCTGGACAACACCTTCTATGGCACCATCCCCGCGAATGCGACGGGCACCATGAAGGCGGGCTATCTGGTCGCCTGTGCGGTCGATCTCGATCTCACGGTCGATATCCAGGCCGGGATCGGCTTCGACGCCGGGTTCAGCATCGGTGTCAGCGGTAGCGGCGACTCGACGTCACCGAACTTCGATGCCAGCATAGGACCGAAGATTTACGCCGGAATCAGCCTCGACATGTCGATCAGCCCCGGCGAGATCAAACCGATCGAAGTGGGCACCAAGGCCCTGGCCGGCGGCGGCACCGGCTATCTGGTCAGCCACGACTACCACCTGGTGGTCAAGAACTGCGGCGGCCCGCTCACCATCCAGTCCTATGTGACTCTCACGTCCGACACACCCGAGGTCACCGCCGCCGACGCGGTAACAGGAGACCGGATCTTCCTGTAATCCGGCAACACCAGGGCGGCGGTGCGATCGACGATCGCACCGCCGCCCGACCCCATACATGCACCTCGAACCGGCTAAATTGTCCCTATGTCTGTGTCGCCCAAAAGTATCGGGCGCACGTGGTAGCAGGGGACACCACCGCCGGGACCCGGGGGGAAATCCGATCACCGCGTGCGGTTTTCGCGCAACGATTCGCCGATCTCTATGCGGCCGCAGGCAATCCGACGCTGCGACGGGTGGCCACGGCGGCCGAAGCGAGGATGCGGGCCGCGCAGGGTACGCGGGCTGCCGCGAGTGCTTCGGTGCAACGGATCAGCGATTGGAAGGCGGGGCGCAATGTTCCGGCTCGCTTCGAGTCGATGCTTCCGGTGGTGCTCACCCTGATCGACCTGGCCAAGAAGGCCGAGTCGCAGACCAGTCAGCAGTTGCTGGAAGTGCGTGAGTGGCAACGGCTCTGGCAGGCGGCTATCACCTGGACACCGAATGACGAGGACGACGCGGGCTGTCCCTACCTAGGACTCACCTCGTATCGCAAGCAGCACCGGGACATCTTCTTCGGCAGAACCCGATCCACTGCCGAACTCGTCGATTTGGTCCAGGGCGCCGCCGCTGACGCGGATGGCGTCGTCGTGCTGATCGGCGCATCAGGCGCGGGCAAGTCCTCGCTGCTGGCTGCGGGACTCATACCCGCCGTCGCCGACAACTGGTCGACCGCCGCGATGACACCCGGGGCGAGGCCGCTCCGCGCGCTGGCCAAGGCTTTTCACGCGGACAACGCGATAGCGAAGCCATCCGCCGACGAGGTATTCACGACACTCGACCAGTGGAGCGCCGACCAACGCCGACTGCTCATCGTGGACCAGTTCGAGGAGCTGTTCACCGCCTGCCCGGATGAACGCGAGCGCGAAGCTTTTCTGAATGTCCTGGACCGCTGCGCAACTCGGGCCGACGATGCCCTGACTGTCGTCATCGCCCTGCGCGCCGATTTCTACGCCCAGTGCCTCGACTACCCGATCCTGCAGCACGCTCTCGAACACCGGAGCTACCTACTCGGCCCCATGCGGCTGGACGAACTGGACCGAGCACTCATCGGGCCGGCCAACCACGCCGGGCTCGAACTGGAGTCCGGCCTGGCAGAACTGGTGATCACCGAACTCTGCGGACTCGGCGATCACGAGAACCGCCAGAGCTACGATCCAGGCGCACTCCCGCTGCTGTCGCACGTCATGGCCGCCACCTGGCAGCACCGCGAAGGCCGCAAACTCACCGTCGCCGGATATCGCAAGGCGGGCGGTGTCATCGGCTCCATCGCCGCCACCGCCGAACAGGCATGGAGCGAACTATCCGACACCCAGCAGTCCTCCGCGAAGGATGTGCTGCTCGGACTCGTTGCCGTCGCCAATGATTCGCGCGATACCCGGCGCGTCGCCGTCCGTCCGAACCTGCTGCAACGCACCACCGATCCGGTATCCGCCACGGCCGCACTGGAACTGCTTGCCCGCACCCGCCTGATCACCCTCGACTCCGACTCGGTGTATCTGACCCACGAGATCGTGCTGGATGCCTGGCCGCGACTGCACACCTGGATCGATGAGGACCGCGTCGGCTACCTGGTCCGGCAGCGGTTGGAAGCCGACGCCGCGGAATGGGATTCGACCGGACAGGATCCCTCACTGCTCTACCGGGGCACCCGGCTCGAGACCGCACTCGGTCATGTCGATCCACCCATGGTCGGCGGCCAGATTCGCACTTTCCTCGAGCATTCCCGAGCAGCGCGAACGCACTCCCGCAGACGGTCGTCGGTGACCCGCGTAGTCCTCGCCATGCTCGGCGTCGGCCTACTCGTACTCGGGACGGTCGCCTACGCGCAGGTCGAGCTCACCAAACAGCAACGCAACGACAAGAACTTCGGATCCGTACTGGCAGAGGCAGATCGACTACAACAAATCGATCCATCGCTGTCCGCGCAGCTATATCTCGTTGCCGGACAACTCAGGCCGGGCGATCCCGAGGTGCGGGCAAGGCTGCTCGCAACCCAGAACCTCGCCCTCGCAACACCATTCGTCGCACACGACGAGGGAATCAGGACCATCGCGTACCGACCCGATGGCCGGGTACTGGCTTCCGCGAGCAACGACAACACCATCCGCCTCTGGGACGTCGCCGATCCACGACATCCCCACCCGCTGGGCGAGCCTTTACGCGAATCCCCTTCCGGGGCAATGTCCATGGCATTCAACCCGGATGGCACCATGCTCGCGACCACCGGCACTTCGGCACGACCGCAGCTGTGGGATGTCCGTGATCCGGCGCATCCCCGGCTTTTCGGATCACCGCCGACGACCACCAGCGACACGGGTTATCTGGTGTCCTTCAGCCCGAACGGACGGATGCTGGCAGTCGGGTCCATGCGCGACAAAGGCATCACCCTATGGGATGTCGGCAACCCGACCGAACCGATCCAGGGTCGGTTCATCCCCGCGCCACGCAATCGGGACCTGTCCGCGTTCGCGTTCAGCGGCAATGGGCGACTACTGGCGGTCGCGACCAGCGACTGGGACCACAGTATCGCGACGGTCGAATTGTGGTCCGTCCCGGCCGCGGGAGAAATCACCCGCGCTGGAACACCATTCGAGGTGCCCCACGATGTCGAAGCAATCCGGTTCAGCCCTGACAACAGAGTCTTCGCCCTGGCCGGTCCACGCTTGACCGTACGACACACCTACATCAGCGTGACCCAGTTGTGGGCCTTCGACGATCCCGCCCACCCGCGCCCGCTCGGAAATCCGTTGGTGGATAACGTGGTTCAGCAGCCCGTCCCGCTGCTCGCCTTCAGCCCGGACGGCCACACACTGGCGACCGGTGGTGCCACCGGCGCGAAACTATGGAATATCGCCGATCCCGCGCAGCCGACGACGCTGGGCGCCCAGCTGTCGGCGATCCCGTCCCGCTGCCTCAACGACGCGAGAATTCCCACCCGATGTACCGGTGAACCGACGGGGCTGGCATTCAGCTCGGATGGAAAGATTTTGGCCGTCGGTGGCACTGAGGGAGTCGTGCGGCTGTGGTCCCTGGCTCCTGCGGTACTCAATGGACACACCGATTGGGGTCGGAGTCCGATATTCGATGCCACCGGCACCCGAATGGTGAGCGATTCCAGCGACGGCACATTCGTCATATGGGATACCGGTAACCCCCGGGAACCAGTCCGGATCGGGGAATTCCGGGCGAAACCGGGATCATCGATCCGGGCCCTTAGCCCTGATGGAAAGTCTCTGATAGCGCGGGACGGTCCGACGGGGCCGATGTTCCTTGTCGACCTCGCCGACCCGAAGAACATTCGGACATCGGGCGACTGGCAGGCCGCATCGTCGCAATGGTCGCGCCTGAGCTTCAACCGCGACTGGACCCTGGCGGCGCAGACTCTGGATCCCAAGGTCGATACCTTCCAACTCGCGAACATTGCGGACCGCTCCCGCCCAGTGCTACTCGGAACACCGACATCCGTCGCTCCCGCGCAGGTCCAAGCCATCGGATTCAATCCGACCGGGCCCACCCTCGCGATCATCGAATCGACCCTGTCCGAACCGAGTTCGCCGGCGATGGCCCTGCGAACCAGGCTGACACTGTGGGATATCTCGAACCCGGACCGCCCTGTCCGGGTGGGTGCATCCCCGCCGGAGCACTCGCCGCTGATGCTCGACGTGAGCATGCACCCCGACGGCCGCACCGCCGTCACCGTGGCGAACGAAACCTTCCAGGTCTGGGACATCAGTAACCCGGCATCGCCCGAACCGATCGGTGACCGGGTCACCGCACACAATCTGGCGATCATCTCTACCTCGTTCAGTCCCGACGGCAAGACCATGGCCACCAGCGGAAACGACGGATCGGTGCGGTTGTGGGACTTCACCGATCGCCGCCATCCCCGCCTCATGTCCAGTTCCATCGCACCGCCCGGCCCCAACGTCTGGTTCATCCAGTTCCATCCACAAGGCGACTATCTGTCCGCCTCGAGTAGCGGTGGCGAGCGTCGACTGTGGGATCTGGACGAGCAGCACGCGATCGAACGCATCTGTCATGCCACCGCCACCCTCATGACTCCCGAACTCTGGCGGCGCTACCTGCCCCAACTCTCCTACCGTCCGCCCTGCGACTGAACAAGAGACCGCTTGGTCCAAAGAGATCAGAGATTTTCTCAGGGTTCCCCCCGATGCGCCGAAGTGCTGGTCAGCACGACCATGGAAACCATGACGAAAACGAGCTTCGGCGATCAGATTCACCAGATGTGGCAGTCGCGGCCCGTCCGGTTGCCGCGGCAAGGTCCGATCGCGGGCGTCGCGGCCGGGTTCGGGCAGCGCTACGGGATCGATCCGGTGCTCGTGCGGGTCGCGCTCGTGGTGTCGACAATCTTCGGCGGGGCGGGCATTGTGCTCTACCTGCTCGCCTGGCTGCTGTTCAGCGAGGCGGGTGATCAGTCCTCCGCGGCCGAGTCGCTGTTCGGCAAGGGGCACAGCTCGCAGTCGCAGACCAAGACCATCGTGTTGATCGTGGCACTCGCCATCGCGGTCAGCACCATCGGACCGGTCGGCGTCGGACTGGCCGGCTCGGGCATGATCAGCATGTCGCTGATGTTGGCCGGTTGGTGGATGCTGCATATGCGAAACCCGCAGCCGCCGCCCGGCACGAGTTCGCTCGGCGGCTTCGACGGCGGTCTCACCGCGACCGGCTATCCCGGGGCGGTATTCCCGCCGCACACGATGCCCGGCGACTTCTACGCGCCGGAGACCAGCATGTACACGCCGTATACGAAGTTGCCAGACGCATATGTCCCGGACGCTCCTGCCCAGGCTGCACCGAATACCCCGGCGCAGCAGGCAGATCCGAACACAGTTCTCTTGCCAGATGCCGAAAATGGCGACGCTGAAACCGAACTGATCGAAAAGGGCGGCACGCCGATCGATGCGGGCGCTACGCCAGCCGATCCCGACACTGTCCTGCTGGGTAAGGAAGATGCCGACACCGTCCTGCTCGACAAGGGCGACGCGGGAACCACGGCACTACCCACCGAGACCACAACGCCCGACAACGGAACAACGCGGGGAATTCCCGCCTCCGCATCGCCGCACACGACCGGCGGACCGTCCGGCGCGAGCACGGCGTCCGACGAGAGCACGACGTCCGGCGCAACAGGTCACGACACCGCACAACCTGCCGCAACGTCCGGCGCGAGCGACATCGACTCGGAAAGCGGCGGTAGCGCATCGCGAACCGAATCCACTTCGCGCACAAGCACTCCCCCATCCCGTACAACGGCCGCGACACCCGCGCACCCCGCCGACCTCACCCCACCCTCCTGGGACCCCCTCGGCGTAGCCCCACTCGCCTGGGATCTCCCCGAACCCACCCCGATCCGCACCATCGTCGCGCCCCCGCCGAAGCGCCCCCGCTCCCGGCTCACCCCGGTGGTGCTCGGCCTGGCCATCCTGGCCGCCGCGGGTGCGGGTGCGCTGGCCGCCTCCGGCGTCGAGTGGATGACACCCGGCCGGATCGGCGCGGTGGCGCTGGCGGTAATCGGATTGGGTCTGGTGATCGGCGCATTCCTCCGTCGCGGCTTCGGCCTGCTCGTACTGACCGCACCGCTGGCCGGATTCGTGGTGCTGGCCTCGATGCTCGGCCCGATCGAATTCGACAGCGCCACCGTCGGTGATCGCACCTGGGCGCCGACCACGATGGCCGATCTGGCCCCGAAGTACGAGTTGACGGTGGGAACAGGCACATTGGATCTGCGGTCGCTGAAGCTGACCGAAAACCGGGCCGTCGAGGTCGCGGTCCGGCTCGGCGATGCCAAAATCCTGCTGCCCGAGGGTATGGCGGTGCGCACCGAATGCACCGTCAACCTGGGAGATGTCAACTGCCCCACCGGTATCACCGGCCCGCATGCCGACGGCGCACCGGTGCTCGACCTGAAAGTCCATGTCCGGACCGGCAATGCGGAGGTGCACCGTGGCTGACCCCACCGATAACAACGTCACCAAGCGGGGACCGTCCGTCTCCCTGCTGATCGTCGGACTGCTCGCTCTCGGCGTGAGCAGCTGGGCCTTCATCGGCCCGGCCACCATGACCGCCACCGGCGTGGCCTCGCTCGGCTGGGTCGTCGTGATCGCCGCCATCGTGGTCGGCATCCTGCTGGTCATTTCCCCGCGCAGACCCTGCTGATCACATGAATGGCCCGTCCCGCGGACGGGCCATTTTCTTTCCGGAGGAGCAGAACGCCAATGCCCATGGAACAGTTCGACACCCACGACGAACCGACCGACCATACGGGAATCCCGATCGGCCGTTTCATGCCGCTGACACCTAGCCGCAGTTATCTCGGCGGCGGCTTATTACTCGGACAACTCGTCCTCGGCCGCACACCGCCGCCCACACCCAACCCCGAGTCCACTACTCCAAATAGGCCGGGCAGCCCAAATGTTCACTGATCCGGTCGAGTAGCCGCTGCATACTCACCCGCTGCTTGCCCTCGACACCCCGCGCGATCATCGGCACCATCCACCGCCCACTGGTCGCGACGTTGAACATCTGCTGGATCACCCGAGCACCCTTCGGATGCGGCAGCACTCGACATTCGGCGCGAAACCACCGCTGCCCCTCGACCGCGAACATCGCCTGCGCCCGATCCACCTCGACCCGAATCCCATTGGGATCCCCGGCGATCGCGGCCCGGAAATCATTCGGGCCGCCGCGCAACCGGATCCCGGGATCGGGCCCGTCGACGAGGAAGAAGGCGTTGTCCGGACCGACCGGGCCTGCGCTCACCGTGGTGAGCAGCGCGGCCACCACTCCACACGGTGCCTCGACGACCGCGTTGACGGTGCAGAGCGGCTTCTTCGCTGCCATCCGAACCCCCTGGGGAACTGGTCTATCCGGCTGACGGTACTCCCGAAATCCGGCAAATCAGGCCCGATTGCGGGGTCACTCCCATTCGATGGTGCCCGGTGGCTTGCTCGTCACATCGAGGACAACCCGGTTGACCTCGGCCACCTCATTGGTGATGCGGGTGGAAATGCGCTCGAGTACGTCATAGGGCAGCCGGGTCCAGTCGGCGGTCATGGCGTCCTCACTGGAGACCGGACGCAGCACGATCGGGTGACCGTAGGTACGGCCGTCGCCCTGCACACCGACGCTGCGCACATCCGCGAGCAGCACCACCGGGCACTGCCAGATCTGGTGATCGAGTCCGGCGGCGGTCAACTCCTCGCGTGCGATGGCATCGGCCTGTCGCAGCGTCTCGAGGCGGTCCGCGGTGACCTCGCCGACAATGCGGATGGCCAGGCCGGGACCCGGAAACGGCTGGCGGGCAACGATTTCCTCGGGCAACCCGAGTTCGCGGCCGACCGCACGCACCTCGTCCTTGAACAGCAACCGCAGCGGTTCGACGAGGTCGAACTCCAGATCGTCGGGCAGACCGCCGACATTGTGGTGGCTCTTGATATTCGCGGTGCCGCTGCCGCCACCGGATTCGACGACGTCCGGGTAGAGCGTGCCCTGCACCAGGAACTCGACCTCCGGCTTGGCGCCGCCGCTCTGTTCGACGACGACCTCGGAGACCGCGTCCTCGAACGACCGGATGAACTCCCGGCCGATGATCTTGCGCTTCTCCTCCGGATCGGTGACGCCCTTCAGCTCACCGAGGAACTTGTCCACCGCGTCGACGGTCACCAGCTTGGCGCCGGTCGCGGCGACGAAGTCCTGCTGCACCTGCTCGCGCTCCCCCGCCCGCAACAGGCCGTGATCGACGAACACACAGGTCAGCCGTTCGCCGATCGCGCGCTGCACCAGCGCTGCGGCGACCGCGCTGTCCACACCGCCGGACAGCCCGCAGATCGCATGGCCGTCGCCGATCTGCTCGCGCACCGAAGTGATCAGCGATTCGGCGATATTGGCCGGGGTCCAGGTGGCGGGGATGCCGGCGAGTTCGTGCAGGAAGCGGCTGATCACCTGCTGACCGTGCGGCGAGTGCAGCACCTCCGGGTGGTACTGCACACCGGCCAGCCTGCGGGCCCGGTTCTCGAATGCGGCGACCGGAGCGCCCGCGCTGGTGCCGGTGACCTCGAAGCCCTCGGGCGCGTCGGTGACCGCATCGCCGTGGCTCATCCACACCCGCTGTTTGGTGGGCAGGCCACCGTGCAGCAGACCGCCATCGATATTGAGGTCGGTGCGACCGTATTCGCGGGTGCCGGTATGCGCGACGGTGCCGCCGAGCGCCTGCGCCATGGCCTGGAAGCCGTAGCAGATGCCGAAGACCGGGATGCCGAGATCGAACAGCCGCGCGTCCAGCTGCGGTGCGCCCTCGGCGTACACGCTGGACGGTCCGCCGGACAGAATCACCGCGAGCGGCTGCTTCTCCGCGATCTCCTCCACCGTGGCGGAATGCGGGATCACCTCCGAATACACACTCGATTCACGGACCCGCCGGGCGATCAGCTGGGCGTACTGTGCGCCGAAGTCGACGACGAGGACCGGTCTCTGAGTTTCTGCCACTCGAACAGTTTAGTGAGCGGCGGAAATCGTCCCGCGCGCGCCCGCACTGCTGGTTATCCTCATGCCGTGCCCTTCGCCCGCGCGATAGACGCCGACATCCACTACGAGGACAGCGGCGGCGACGGTCCGGTGGTCTTACTAGCACACGAATTCTTCATGGACCGAACGATGTTCGCATCCCAGATGGCCGCGCTCGCACCGGAATTCCGGATCGTGTCCTGGGATGCGCGCGGACACGGCCGCACCAGGGACCAGGGGCTGCCGTTCACCTACTGGACCGCCGCGCGCGACGCCCTCACCGTGCTCGACCATCTCGGCGCCGAACGCGCCGTGTTCGGCGGCACCGCGCAAGGGGGATTCACCGCGCTGCGCACCGCGCTCATCGCACCCGAGCGGGTTTCCGCGCTGATCCTCATCAGCACCGAGGCGCACGGCCCGACGCCCGAACAATCCACCGCGACCCAGAAATTCCTGGACGAGTGGTACGACGACGGCTCCCGGCAGGAGGCCGTCGAACAGCTCGCGTATTGGCTGATCGGCGATGACGAGTGGTACCGGGCGATCTGGACCAAACGCTGGCTGGTCCGCGACCGCCACGGCATCGAGGTCGCCGCCGGCTGTCTGCTCGGCCGCGATTCGGTATCGGACCGCTTATCCGAAATCACCTGCCCCGCCTTGGTGATTCACGCCACCGACAGCGGCATCGCCCGCGAGCGTGCCCAGCAGTTGGCCGCCGATCTCACCGCATCGACCTTCGTCGAGATCGCCGGCGCACGCCTCGCAGTCACCATGACCCACCCCGACCCCGTCAACCACGCCATCCAACAGTTCCTCCGCGACCGCACCGTCCCCACCAACGTCCGCTGACCCGTAGTGCGCGGGAGCGCCGACGGTTGTCGAATGGCGTCCCAACGACCACCATTCGACGGGCTCGACGGGCTCGACGGGTGAGTCAGGCGCGGACGCTGAGGCCGACGCGCTGGAATTCCTTGAGGTCGGAGTAGCCTGCTTTGGCCATCGAGCGACGCAGGCCGCCAACGAGATTCAGCGAGCCGAACGGGTCGTCGGAGGGGCCGTACAGCACCCGCTCCAGGCTCGGGCGAACCGTTTCGCCGGTGTCACCGGACAGCTCGCCGCCCAGATCCCACGGATCCTCCACGTGCAGCAGCGAACCGCGCGGCACCGACGGATGTGCGGCCGAGGACGGCCAGTACCAGCCGCGGCCCGGCGCCGCGGCGGCCAGCGCCAGCGGTACCCCGAGCATGGCGGCATCGGCGCCACAGGCGATGGCCTTGGCCAACTGACCCGAGGTGGCGATATCACCGTCGGCGATCACGTGCACATAGCGGCCGCCGGTCTCGTCCAGGTAGTCGCGACGCGCGGCGGCGGCATCGGCGATGGCGGTTGCCATCGGCACCCCGATGCCGAGCACCTCGCCGGTGGTCGTCGCGCCGGGGTAGGAACCGTAGCCGACGATGACGCCCGCGGCACCGGTGCGCATCAGGTGCAGCGCGGTCTTGTGATCGCTCACACCACCGGCCACCACCGGCACATCCAGTTCGGCGATGAAGGTCTTGAGGTTCAACGGCTCACCGTCGCCGACGTGTTCAGCGGAGATGATGGTGCCGTGCACCACGAGTAGGTCGATACCGGCCTGCAGCAGCGCCGGGGTCAGCGCGCGGGCGTTCTGCGGGCTCACCCGCACCGCGACCGTCACGCCGGCGGCCCGCACCTGCGCGACCGCGGCGGCCAGCAGATCCGGCTGCATCGGTGCCGCATGCAGTTCCTGCAGCAGCCCGACGGCACGCTCGTAGCCGCCCTTGGCGACGAGTTCGAGCAGCTGGTCGATCTTCGCGGCGACGTCGGCATGCCGGGCCCACAGCCCCTCGCCGTTGATGACGCCGAGTCCGCCGAGCCTGCCGAGTTCGATGGCGAACTCCGGCGAGACCAGCGCATCGGTCGGGTGCGCCAGGAACGGGATCTCGAATCGGTAGGCGTCCAACTGCCACGCCAGCGATACCTGCTTCGACGAACGAGTCCGCCGCGACGGGACGATATCGACATCGTCCAGTTCATAGGTACGCCGGGCGGTCCGACCCATACCGATCTCGACCATGTCGCGCACGCTTGTTCTCCTTAATTTTGGCCGCGCGGGCGCGGCTCTATCTTTGGCAGCGCCTTCGGCGCTGCGTGTTCGCGGCCCCCGAGTGTCTCGCGTCCGAGCCGTCGAGACTCGCGACTTCGTCGCATGCGCTTCGACGGCTCGGACGCGAGACGGGCCGCGAACGGGGTCGCTCGTAAGACTCGCTCCGTCGTGGTCGCCTGTGGAGCGTCGATCACGGCCACCGTGGGGCGCCAGACGAATCTGACGCTCTACGAACATTCGTCGTCGCATATCGGATCGTCGATCGCGTAGTGCCATAGTGAGCGGTCGATCGCGAACAGGCGGCTACGTCCGGGGCGGCAGGTCAGGACTCGTGATCCTGCCCCTTCGCCTCGCGAGGCCGTTGGCTATGCACCTCGATGACCGCGAACACGGTCAATCATGCACGGACCATTCCGTCCAGTACACAACCCGTCAAGCAGGCTAGCCGCGACCAGTGTAATTGGGCGCCTCGACGGTCATCGTGATGTCATGCGGGTGGCTCTCCTTGAGCCCCGCCGCGGTGATCTGCACGAACTGCGCCTCCTGCAGATCCGCGATGGACTGCGACCCGGTGTAGCCCATGGCCGCCCGCAGCCCGCCGACGAGCTGATGGATCACCTGGTTGACCGGTCCGCGGAATGGCACCCGCCCCTCGATGCCCTCGGGCACCAGCTTGTCCTCGGCGAGCACGTCGTCCTGGAAGTAGCGGTCCTTGGAGTAGGACTTGGCCTGGCCGCGGCCCTGCATGGCGCCCAGCGAACCCATGCCGCGGTAGCTCTTGAACTGCTTGCCGCCCACCAGGATCAGCTCACCCGGCGACTCGGCGGTACCGGCCAGCAGCGACCCGAGCATCACGGTGGACGCACCCGCCGCGATGGCCTTGGCGATATCACCGGAGAACTGGATGCCACCGTCGGCGATCACCGGAACGCCGTACGGCTTGCACGCGGCGACGGCCTCGAGGATCGCGGTGATCTGCGGCGCGCCGACACCGGCGACCACGCGGGTGGTGCAGATGGAGCCGGGACCGACGCCGACCTTCACCGCATCCGCGCCGGCCTCGACCAGCGCGGCCGCACCGGCCCTGGTGGCCACATTGCCGCCGACGATCTGGATGCGATCGCCGACCTCGGCCTTGACCTTGGTCACCATCTGCAGCACACCGGCCTGATGGCCGTGCGCGGTATCGACGATGAGCACGTCCACCCCGGCGTCGGCCAAAGTCATGGCGCGCGACCAGGAGTCCTCGCCGACACCGATCGCGGCGCCGACGAGCAGGCGGCCGTCACGGTCCTTGGTGGCGTTCGGGTACTGATCGGTCTTGACGAAGTCCTTGACGGTGATCAGTCCGCGCAGGCGGCCGTTACCGTCGACGATCGGCAGCTTCTCGATCTTGTGGCGACGCAGCAGACCGAGCGCGGCCGCGGCGGTGACGCCCTCCTGCGCGGTGATCAACGGCGCCTTGGTCATCACATCGGCGACCCGCCGGTTCTGATCCACCTCGAAGCGCATATCGCGGTTGGTGATAATGCCCACAAGCGCGCCGGTCTCATCCACTACCGGCAGGCCGGAAATGCGGAAGCGAGCGCACATCGCGTCGACCTCGGCCAGGGTATCGCTCGGGCGACAGGTCACCGGATCGGTGACCATGCCCGCCTCGGACCGCTTGACGGTCTCGACCTGCGCGGCCTGATCGGCGACGGCCAGATTGCGGTGCAACACACCCATGCCGCCCGCGCGCGCCATGGAGATGGCCATCCGCGCCTCGGTCACGGTGTCCATGGCGGAACTGCAGAGCGGGGTGCGCAACCGGATCTCGCGGGTCAGCTGGCTGGAGGTTTCCACCGAGCTCGGGATGAGATCCGAAGCGGCCGGTAGCAACAGCACATCGTCGAACGTGAGGCCGAGCATGGCGATCTTGTTCGGATCGTCACCACCCGTAGGAGGGCGGACCGCGATTCGTTCGCCCGATACGGGATTACTCATTCGGATCGACCCCTCCTGGACGTCGAAAGCAACGAACGCCGGGGTGCCCGGCGTCGTGGAAGCTGATGGGATGGACGGTGACGGCTCCGCCAGCGCTGTCGGATACTGGCCGGGGCCTGTCACCCATGGTATCTGTCCCGCAAACACGCTCACGACTGCGCCTCGCTGACGCTCGGCTCCGTCGTGCGCGTGGGCGCCTGTGCCTATGGTTCACTCGCTGCGCTCGCTCACGGAACTGAGCCCACCACCGAAACTGGCGCGCCACATAGCTGGCGAAGAGCACCCTGTTCTGCGTACCGTGGGGGTGTGCGTGACCATCTACCACCTGGCTTGCCGCCGGATCCGTTCGCCGGAGACCCCTCCGACCCGTCCGCCGCGCTCGATGCCATCGAGCCTGGTGAACCGCTGGATCCCCACGAGCGCCTTGCGGTCGAGGAGGATCTCGCCGACCTTGCGGTGTATGAGGCACTATTAGCGCACCGTGGCATCCGAGGACTCGTGGTCAGCTGCGAAGACTGCAGACAAGATCACTACCACGACTGGGATATGCTGCGCGCCAACCTGCTTCAGCTGCTGGTCGACGGCACAGTGCGCCCGCACGAGCCCGCCTACGACCCGATGCCGGAAGCGTATGTCACCTGGGATTACTGCCGGGGATACGCGGACGCCTCGATGAACGAGGCATTCCACGGCGACGGATTCGACGGATTCGACAGCTGACATCGCGCGCCCACACAGCGCGCTGACGCGCGGGCGCGATGTGAAATAGCTTACAGGCAAAAGCCGACCGCCGGTCGGCGATCGGTTCATGCACAACATTTCGAATGTCCGCGCACCCACGCACACGCGGATGTGGCGGATATGCATCCGCCACAGCGCTTCTGCTGGATCGAGCGCTTCTCACGAACCAAAGCGCTGTTGGAGTATCGCTCCGATTAAGTGGTCGGCCCCGATCCGGGCAACCCCGGCAAAGTCGGCAAACCGGTGGGAACCACGAAGGGCGGCGGCTGCTGATGAGTCGGGGGTTGCGCGGGCGGGCCGGAATCCACGCTCGGCACGACCCCCGTGGGCTGGGTTCCCACGGTGGTCGGCGGAGCCTGAGTCGGATGACTGGGCTGGGTGGGCTGTTCGGGAGCGGGAGTACTCACCGGCGGCGCGGTTGTCGGCGGTGTCGACTTACCCGGTGTGTTCGGTTCCGTCGTCGGCACCTTCGTATCGACCGGCGGCACCACCGAGGAGGTAGAGCCAGCATCGCCGGAAGGCTTGGTGGTCGACGAGTTGGTGCCATCGGTTGCCGCCGGGTTGGGTGTCGTCGTCGATGTCGTGCTCGCCGCGAGCGACTTCCCGATCTCCGGAGCGAGCTTGTTCAACTCCGCGAGCAAGAGGTTGAATTCGTTGATTCGCTTGTCCCGCTTGACCGGATCGTCGATCAGCTCGGCATTCGCCTTGGCGCCCTCCAGCCTGGCCCTTGCCTGCTCCGGATTGTCCTGAGCGAGCATCGTTTTCGCGTTGGCCAGATCGCTGTCGGCACGCTGCACCACGGTCGACTGTGCCTGTTCGCTGAACACGACTTCCTTGACCCGCCAGAGCGGATCACCCGGAGCGGCGCCATAGGAGAACGCCGAAAGACCACCGATGACCAGAGCCAGCGCGGCAGCCGTCCCGAGAATCGGACGAATAAGCCGTAGTCGCCCACCGGACTGCGCACCGATCCGGACCTGCCGGGCACCGATCTCCTGATTGACCGCGGCAACGATCTCATCGAGGTTCGGTTCAGCGGGCAACGGCGGAGAAATCAGCTCCGCTCGCCAGTCCGCCAGCATCGAAGCGAGCTGAAACTCCTCCGCGCTGTCGGTCTGTACCGGGCCGTTGCTAGCAATGGCATCGATCAGCGCATCGTCTCTGCGCACCGCCGCGATGTCCACCGGACCGGTGTCACCACTCCCGGCGTAGGGACCGCTATTTCGCGATCCACGTCGCGCCTTCCAGTCGCCCCGACCGCGCTCGCCATCCCTAGCCATACATTTCACCTGCCCTCGCCACTTGTGACTTCAGTTTCGCGAGCGCCCGGTGTTGGGCGACGCGTATCGCACCCGCCGTACTGCCCACGGCGACTGCGGTTTCTTCTGCTGACAAACCCATGACCAAACGCAGGATCAGAATCTCTCGATGCTTCTCCGGAAGCGTCGCGAGCAGGCTATTCATCTGCCTACTCGTTTCGGACTCGAGAGCTCGCTGTTCCGGCCCCTGGTCGGTGGATATGACATCTGGTACTTCGGCCATTGCCTCCGCCTTGTTACGGGCGGCGTTGCGATGAGCGTCGGCAACCTTGTGCGAAGCGATTCCGTATACGAAGGCCATGAAGGGCCTGCCCTGGTCCTGATACCGGGGCAGAGCTGTCATCACGGCCAGACATACCTCCTGCGCAACGTCGTCCGCAGAGAGTTGTCCACGCTCCGCGGCGCCGATCCGCGCGCGGCAATAGCGCACCACCAACGGGCGGACCAATTCGAGTACCTGGGCTAAAGCGGATCTGTCGCCCTGCGCAGCGGCAGCGACGGCGAGGTCCAACTCTTCGCCCGTGTTCGTCATCGTCAGAGAATTTCCTGGCGTTACAAGTGGCACCGGCGGTGATGACCAGTGCTTCCGCCGAAGGGGCGGAACGGGTCTAACAATAGCGATACAACCCGTGGATCCGGGCAACACGGTGGTGTCTTGATCAGACTCGGGAATCACTCATGGGACGAAAGTGCCCGCCACGACGGCCGATGGTCTGCGCGCACCCCTGCGCATCGTTCGCGGCCGCGCTCGCGCGAGCCCCCGTGGACACCCCGGAGCGCAACATCGAACTGGCCCAACGCAATGGGAGCAATCCGTGCTCGCGGCACTGCTCGGCGACCTCATCGGCGAGCGTTCGCGCGTGCTCGACATCACCGGCTGCCGCGGCGGTCGCGGCGACCAAGAGCCGGGACTTGACCCGGTGTCGTACGGACGGTCCGTCCTGGGCCAATGCGAGGGCCGTTGCGGCATGGGGTGCGGCCGTGTCGGCGGCGCCGGAAGCGAGTGCGGTCTCCGCACAGACCCAATGCCACCGGATCAGGGTTCGCCAGCCGTGCGGCGACTGCGCCCGGGTCATCGCGTCATGACTGCGCCGGAGCAGGCGGGAAGCGAGTGCCAGGCGGCCGGTGCCGAGCGCGTCGGCCGCGAGACCGGTCAGCGCATCACAGATCGCGTCCACGCGATCCGGACCGACCGCATCCCCCGTCGGCAGGATCAACGCGGCCGCGCGACCGTCATATCCGGCGGCACGGGCATGCCAGCCGAGCTGACGCAGAAACGAGCCCTCGGTACTCGCGGCCAGCGACAGCAGCACCGGATCGGTGGTGCCCGCGCGCAATACCCGCAACTCTTCACGTGCCGCGGCGTAGCGACCCTGACCACCGAGAATCACCGCCCGATGCCAGGAATCGAGCGGGTTCGCGGCGGTTGGCAACTCGGTAGCGCCACGGCCGGGGCAAGCGCCGAAAGCCGCGTCGGCAAGTATGGCGGACTCGATATATATAGGGGAAGCAGGCACGAGCACGCCGAACTCTAACCCGAGCGCCACTGGTGACCGCGCGACGAGAAACCGTCCGTCAGGTACTTCCGGCTAATATTGAGCATTTCATCGCCGTCGCCATGTTTCCATCAAGTAAAAGTACTTCCGGCAATCGCATAGCGTGTGTGACCGGAATTCACATGCGTTTCGCGCAATTAACCTCAGCGCCCCGTTTCTGCCATCTCCGATCGACCGGACATCGTAGCGGGCCGTCGACGGTGTGATAGGACCCACGCCTTCGCCTACTCGCTACTACACGGGGATGCAACCGCCGACCCGTTCCCACCTGCGGGAATGCGGAATACTGACGCCATGCGAAGACATACCGACCTCTGGCCAACCGAACAGTATTACCGGACGGGTCCAAAAAGTAAACAGCTTCGAGGTTAATTTTCGCAGCTTAAGATTTAGAAAACTGCTGCATCGAACTATTGACGGAATTTCGCGGCTGGACCTAACGTAACTCATCGCCACGGTCGGCGCCGCGCGAAATTGCAGCGACCGCAATAGGCGAGCCCATGGCACGCCGCCGACCCAGCGCCGTGGCCACAACTGTTGCAGAACAACTGCTCGACAACGCTGACGAGCTCGCACCACGAGGAGTTCACCATGCCCATGCCGACCCACCTCCCCGGACCGAACGCTGACGTCTGGGACTGGCAGATGCGAGGATCCTGCCGAGGCCAGGACTCCGCGGTGTTTTTCCATCCGGACGGTGAACGCGGCCGCGCCCGCACCGCACGCGAGATGCGCGCCAAGGAGATCTGCCGGGCCTGCCCGGTGCTCATGCAGTGCCGCAGCCACGCACTCAAAGTCAGCGAGCCCTACGGCATCTGGGGCGGTATGTCCGAAACCGAGCGCGAGATGCACGCTCGACGCAACCGTCGTCGGATGGCCGTTTAAAACCAACTTCTTCCCATCCATGTGGCGCGGCGCGCCGAATGCCTAGCAAACACCTGGCGACGGCCACAAGCCGAAGTCGGTTGTACATACGGCGTTTCGCGAAACCAGCGGCGCGTCACGGCGTGTCCCCTCCAGAAATGCCTGGCGTGTCGAGGTTTACAGGGAAGTTGCCGATCCGCATGCGGTTCGCTGATACCCCACCGCACGGGGTCCGATAGCGGCCCGCTACGGTAGTGACCGATGACACAGAATGGAGCGTTGTGACAACGCGGCCGCCGGCCGCAGAGGGCGACTCGTTCCGAAGAGAAGCCATCCCACCCACCATTGCGTCGAACCGGGTGGAATCTGCGGTAACGGCACGCGCCGCCGAAGGTATCGAGCTCGCCGCACTTCTCGAACGTTGCGGCCGGTCCGACCAGGAGGCATTCGCCGAGCTGTACGACCGAACGTGTGCGCGCGTGTTCGGTCTGGTGCTACGCGTCCTGCACGACCCCGGCTACGCAGAGGAGACCACCCAGGAGGTATATCTCCAGATCTGGCGGACCGCGTCCAGTTTCGACGCGACCAAAGGATCCGCGGTGACATGGTTGATGACCCTCGCCCACCGGCGGGCCGTCGACCGGGTCCGCGCCGAACAGGCCCATACCCTGCGCGAAGTCGCCTATGGGATAAGGGTTCTCGGTAACGAATTCGATGAGGTCACCGAAGAAGTAGAGCGAAGGCTCGAGCAGCAGGCCGTCCAGCAGGGTCTAGGGACATTGACACAGACTCAGCGGGAAGCCATCTCGCTCGCCTATTACGGCGGGCGAACCTACGCGGAAGTCGCCGACTTCCTGGGCGTAGGGTTACCGACCGTTAAGTCCCGTATACGGGACGGATTGACACGACTGAAGAAAAGTTTGGGGGTGACGTGAGATGAACGAAGCCCGGATCGATCTCGCGCACGCCGTCGCGCTCGGATCGATCGACGACGAAGACCACAATGCGGTGCAGGAAGTGCTCGACGGCGAGGACCCCGTACTACGCGCGGAATTCATGACCGAAGTCCAGCAGACGAAGGAAGTCCTCGGCACTCTCGCGGAGGCGACGGCGGCCCAGCCGCCCGCCGCCCTGCGTGCCAGATTGCTCGCCGCCATCGCCGCTGAGCAACCACCCGTCGCCTCTTAGAATTTCGCCGACCGGAGTCGGAATCAGTTCTCGCGATTGATATTTTTCGACTTGTTGCGCGCCATTGCGTTCATATTGTTCACAAGACGAAGGCCCCCGGGACGTGCGGTCCCGGGGGCCTTCTGCCGTGCGGCCTACGCTCAGTGCGCGTGACCGTGGTGGCTGTGGTCGTGCTCCGCTTCGGCAGGCTTGTCGACCACGGCGCTCTCGGTGGTGAGGATCATCCGGGCCACCGACGCCGCGTTCACGACCGCGGAGCGGGTCACCTTGACCGGGTCCACGACACCGTCGGTGAGCAGATCACCGTAGGTGAGGGTGGCGGCATTGAAGCCTTCCTTGCCGTCGGCGACCTTGCTGACCACCACGGAACCGTCCACGCCCGCATTGGTGGCGATCCAGAACAGCGGCGCCGACAGAGCGATGCGCACCACCTCGACACCGATGGCCTCGTCGCCGGAGAGCGAGTCACGCAGTTCGACGAGCTTGGCCGCGGCGTGCACCAGGGCGGTACCACCACCGGGCACAATGCCCTCGTCGACGGCAGCCTTGGCCGCGCTCACCGCGTCCTCGACCCGGTACTTGCGCTCCTTGAGCGCGGTCTCGGTGGCCGCGCCGACCTTGATCACCGCGACACCGCCGGCCAGCTTGGCCAGGCGCTCCTCGAGCTTCTCCCGATCCCAATCGGAATCGGTGGCCTCGATCTCGCGCCGCAGCTGCGCGCCACGGCCCGCGATGTCCTCGGCGGTGCCGGCACCGTCGATGATCGTGGTGTCGTCCTTGGTGACGACGATGCGACGCGCCTTGCCGAGCACCTCGATGCCCGCCTCGCGCAGCGAGATGCCCAGATCCGGGTTGATCACGGTGCCCGCGGTGACAACGGCGAGGTCGTCGAGGAAGGCCTTGCGCCGGTCACCGAAGAACGGGGCCTTCACCGCAACGGCCTTGAGGGTCTTGCGGATCGAGTTGACCACCAGGGTGGACAGCGCCTCGCCCTCGACGTCCTCGGCGATGATCAGCACCGGCTTGCCGGATTCGGCGATCTTCTCCAGCAGCGGGAGCAGATCGGGCAGCGAGCTGATCTTCTCCCGGTTCAGCAGGATGTAGGCATCCTCGAGGACGGCCTGCTGGCTGTCGGCATCGGTGACGAAGTAGGGCGAGAGGTAGCCCTTGTCGAACTGGACGCCCTCGGTGACGACGAGTTCGGTCTGCAGCGTCGAGGACTCCTCGACGGTGACCACGCCGTCCTTGCCGACGGTGGTCAGCGCCTTGCCGACCATTTCGCCGATCTCTTCGTCGCGCGAGGAGACGGTGGCGACCTGCGCGATGGCCTTCTCACCGGAGACCGGGGTGGCCAGCGCGAGCAGCGCCTCGGAGACCGCGTCGGCGGCCTTGGCGATGCCCGAACCCACCACGATCGGATTCGCGCCCGCCGCAACGTTCTTCAGACCCGCGCGCACCAGCGCCTGGGCCAGCACGGTGGCGGTGGTGGTGCCGTCACCGGCGACATCGTTGGTCTTGGTCGCGACGCTCTTGACCAGCTGCGCGCCGAGGTTCTCGAACGGATCCTCGAGGTCGATTTCGCGCGCGATGGTGACACCGTCGTTGGTCACGGTCGGGCCGCCGAAGGCCTTCGCGAGCACGACGTGGCGACCACGCGGCCCGAGGGTGACCTTAACCGCGTCGGCGAGCTTGTCGACGCCGCGCTCGAGAGCCCGACGAGCCTTCTCGTCGAACTCGATCTGCTTTGCCATGTGTTTGTCAGCTCCTGTGTGTTCTGGGCCGAACGCACTCCGCCCCGGGTCGGGAAAGACACCGGGGCGGAACGCATGTGCCTATCGGCTACTTGGTGACGACGGCCAAGATGTCGCGCGCCGACAGGATGAGGTATTCCTCGCCCTGGTACTTGATCTCGGTGCCGCCGTACTTGCTGTAGATGACGACGTCGCCTTCCTTGACGTCGACCGGGATGCGGTCACCCTTGTCGGTGACGCGTCCTTCGCCGACGGCGATGACGGTGCCCTCCTGCGGCTTCTCCTTCGCCGTGTCGGGGATGACCAGGCCGGAGGCCGTCGTCGTCTCGGCCTCGTTGGCCTGGACGAGGATCTTGTCCTCGAGCGGCTTGATGTTCACGCTCGCCACGTTGAGCCCTCCACTTTCAGGGGATTTACGGTCGTCCGGAACTGTTGTCCCGGACCATCGGTATCGGTTTGTATCGAGCGGGCCGCAAGCAGTCGCCAACGGTCCCTCGAACTCGACCCTGCGCATCAGCCCCGTCGTCGCGGGTGCCGGGACCCCTGCTCAGTAGTCGAACTGGCACGCACATCACACAGTGCCGACTAGCACTCTATACATGAGAGTGCCAGCGCTCAAGGTTGGACTGTGCCAAAACCGTTGGTTCCCGTCTACGCGTGTCGTTTTCCGACACGCGTGCGCCACGCCACGCCCAGATGTCTGAGGGCTTCCCAAGACTTCGGCAAATCTGTAACGTTCGGATAACGGATTGTGACAGTATTGACGACGGCCGTGCTCCGCTCGCCGTGTTCGTCACGAACCGGCGCCGTGGGGGGAGCACCAAGCGTCACGAAACACCCAGTGCCACAGAGCAATACCCGCTCGCAAGAGCAAGATCATCGTCAGCAAGAGCCTCACAACACCAGCGTTTTCAAACAAGAAGCTTCACCAGAGGGCAAGACCACACGTGATCCACGGCCGTCCCAGCGACCTATCCGGACAACGGGTCGGCCCGGTCCCGCGTCCGGATCGCTCGCCATCCACGCGAGCTGTCCGGCTGTCCATTCGAGATGGTCGGCGACACCATGACCATCCGCTCGAAGGGAGGTGACATGCGAACATCCCTCGGCATATCGGCCGGTAACGAGGTCGTGTGCTCGGCGCTGGTCGCTACCGCGTCCAACGGCGCGCAGAGTTTCGACTATCGAGTGGTTTCCGCGGACGCGGCCCACTCCGATCTCGGCGATCTCGTCGCGTCCTCGATCGAGCTGATGACCACCCAGCTTCCGACCACGCAGCTCTCCTATGACGTGGCCTTTCCGACGCATCCGGTCGGCGCGCGCTTCGCCGGTGCGAAATCGATCGGTGTCGATTCCGCCGCCGGTCGCCCACCCACCAGCGTCGCGGTCGCCTACCGCAGCAAAGAGCAGGCGCAGGTGATCCGGTCGGCCACCGGCAAACAGCGTGATCTGCGGTTGGTCCCGGAAGGTACTGCGGCACTTACGTATTTGCGGCACACCGGACTCGTGGACCGCTACGATACGGTCGCCATCGTCGACCTCGGCGCGACCGGTCTCAGCGTCACCGTGGCCGACCAAGCCGACTCCACCATCCTGCGCACCGAACGCACCGCGGCGATCAGCGGCAACGCCATCGATGAGCTGATCTATCACCACCTCGTCGATCTGCACTACGCCCGGCGCGGCACCCGCCCCAACCGGGGCATGCTGACCAACCGCGGCCGCGCCGCCAAGGAACACCTATCGATCGCGCCCGCCGTGACCATTGATCATGTCGCCGGGCAGCCGCTCAAGCTGACCAGGGCCGACTTCGAGGAACTGATCTCGGATCTGCTGCGCGAGACCGCCGTTTTCGTCGCCGCGGTTTTCGCGCGTGCGCCCACATTCCCGCAGGCCGTCATCGTGATCGGCGGCGGGGCCAATGTTCCGGCCGTCCTGTCCACCCTCGAACGCGCGCTGGACATTCCGGTGCACACCATCGACGATCCGGAGGCGGTGATCGCGAAAGGCGCCGCACTGGTGGCGGATTCGATGCAGCCGTCGGTATTCCCGGTGGTCGGCGCCGCCGATGCGCCGGTCGGCACCTTCACCAAGGTCGTCGGCACGCTGGCGGGTGCGATCGTGGTGGTCGGGCTGGTCATCGGCTACGGGGTGAAGACCTTCGCACCGACCGGGGACGACGAGATCTCCCCCGCGGGCACCACCAGCAGTGCCCAACTTCCCACGGCGCCGGTGACGGTGGTGCCGCCGACCGGTGCCGGCACTTCGACCACCGGCCCGAACCGGGAGAGCACCAACCGGCCCTCCGGCGCCAATATCCCCTCGCTCACTCCGGACCGCAGCCAACCGCCCACCACAACCACCTCGTCCCCCGTCGGGACCGCCCCGTCCGCACCGACCGCACCGACGCTGCGCCCGGATCCGAACCTGCCACCCATTCCATTCCCCGAGTTACTCGGACCGCTGTTCGGAAATCCGAATTCGCCGGGTGCGGGATCGTCGGGGCAAGAACGTGGTCCGGCGTCGTCGCCGCCGCAACTGGAGCCCCCACAGGCACCTGCGCAATCCCGGGTTCCGTTCCCGCCCAGGGCGAATTCAGGATCGAGTGCGGGCCTGTCGGCACACGAGATCGGCCCCGACGACTGAGATTGCGCTCCCAGCCCGAGGGCGAGGGACCGGACAGGCACCAGGTCAGGCCTGACGACTGACATTGCGCCCCGTAGGACCGAGGGGGAGGGACCCCGAGCAGGCACCAGGTCAAACCTCACGACTGAGTGGGGTTGCTCCGCGGGACCGCGCGAGGCGCTCCTCGACCGTCCCGGCCGAGGAGCACCAGCCAAGGGCGCACGACTGGACAGATGATCACGTGGAAACCATGGCGGCAAAACGCGAGAGACGACCGCCCTCAGTGCCACCTGATCTTGATTGCGCCCCTGGTGTCGGGGGTTAGCTGACTTGGCTGACGGAGACTGGGAGGCCGGGGTCGGTGGCGACGGTCAGGGGGGATGGGGTTGCGCCGCCTGCGATTACGTGGGCGCCGAGGGCGGCGATCATTACGCCGTTGTCGGTACACAGGCGGGGTTTGGGGACGCGCAGGCGCAATCCTGCTGCGGCGCAGCGGTCTTCGGCCATCGAGCGGATTCGGGAGTTCGCGGTGGCGCCGCCGCCGAGGACCAGGGTGTCTACGCCGACGTCCTGGGCGGCACGTACCGCCTTCATGGTGAGTACATCGGCGACCGACTCCTGGAACGATGCCGCGATGTCCGGGATCGGCAGTTCGTCGGCGGTGAAGCCGTTGCGCTGGGCCGCCTCGACGTAGCGGGCGACGGCGGTTTTGAGGCCGGAGAAGGAGAAGTCGTAGCGGGGGTCGCGCGGGCCGGTCATACCGCGGGGGAAGGCGATGGCCTTCGGATCGCCGTGTGCCGCAGCGGCATCCAGCGCGGGTCCGCCCGGGAAGCCGAGGCCGAGTAGCCGGGCGACCTTGTCGAAAGCTTCGCCCGCCGCGTCGTCGACGGTGCTGCCCAGTTCGACGATCGGTTCGCCCAGATCGGTTACGTGCAGCAGATGCGTGTGTCCGCCGGAGACCAGCAGCGCGACGCACGGCGGCATCGGGCCGTGCTCGAGGGTGTCCACCGCGACGTGTCCGCCGAGATGGTTCAGTGCGTAGAACGGCACATCCCACGCTGCCGCATAGGCTTTCGCGGCCGCGACGCCGACCAGCAGCGCACCGGCTAGTCCGGGTCCGATAGTCACCGCGAGTGCGTCGGGCTTGCTGATGCCCGCTGCGGCCAGTGCTCGGCGCATCGCGGGCACGATGGCCTCGAGGTGTGCGCGCGAGGCGATCTCCGGGACCACACCGCCGAAGCGGGCGTGCTGTTCGACGCTGGAGGCGACCTCGTCGGCGAGCAGTTCACAAGTGCCGTCGGGGTGTCGGCGCACAATGCCGACTCCCGTTTCGTCGCAGGAACTTTCGATGCCCATGACGATCACGAAAGCACCTCGTTCGGTTGTGCCGATTCGGCCGGCTGCGGGCCCCAGGCCGGGTTCGCTGCTAGTTCCGGTCTGCGCATGGTGTACGCGTCGGCGCCGCTGGGGTGGTAGTAGCTCTTGCGCAGGCCGATGATGTGGAAGCCGTGCTTGGCGTAGAGCGCGATGGCGGGGGCATTATCGGTGCGCACCTCGAGAAAGACCGGCCCGCCGCGCTTGCCCGCCTCGGCGAGCAGCGCCTCCAGCAGCATCGTGCCGACACCGCCGCGATGGCAGCCGGGATCGACGCCGATGGTGTGCACCTCGGCCTCGGGATGTTCGGCATCACCGAGCAGCGCGATACCCGCATAGCCGACCATTCGCCCGGCCTCGTCACGCGCGACGATATAGCGGTTGTGCGGCCCGGCCAACTCCGAGTGGAAGGACACCGCCTGCCATGGATCGTCCTCCGGGAACAACAACTGCTCGAGTTCGACACAGCGCTCGATATCGGCGACGTCCATGGGCTCGACGCGAGTCACGGTTCTGCTCGGCTCCATGGCCGTCACGCTCCCGTCCGGTCGAGCGTACGGTAGCTCCGTTCCACCGCATCCGGTCTGCGCAGGTACAGCGGGATCAACGGTTCCGGGACGGCGCGCGCCAGCAGTTCGGCAGCCGCAACCCGCACCAGACCGGCGGGTGACGGGGTTTCGGCCGGGAGCACGGGCAGGTCGAACAGATCGACGTGCGAGGCGGAACCGGCGATCATGGTGGCCTGCACGGGATCCAGGTCACCGGGCTTGCTCACCTCCGGGCCCTCGATGCGATATCCGTCACGGTAGCGGGCCCAGTACACCTCGCGGCGGCGCGCGTCGGTGACCACGAGCAGTTCCCTCTCGGGCGTGATGCCCGGCAGCAGCGAGGGTTCGAGCACCGCGTCGGCGGCGATCGCGTCGAGGCTGCACACGCCGTAGACCGGGACGCCGAGCGCGTCACCGAAGGCGGCGGCGGTCGCCATGCCGACGCGCAGTCCGGTGAACGGACCCGGACCGATGCCGACCACGACAGCCTCGATATCGGCCCTGGAACGATCTGCCTCCGAGAGGCATTCGAGGATTTGCGGAGTGAGCACCTCGGCGTGAGCGCGGGCGTCGACCCGGACGCGAGCGGCGACGGTGTGCACCCGCGCCGAGGCGACGGTGCCGGGTGCGGCCTGCTCCAGTTCCACCAATCCCGCCGTTACGGCGGGTGTCGCGGTGTCGACGGCAAGTACAAGCATGATTGGCCCAACGATACCGGGTGGTACCTGGGCGCGGTGCGGAGCTAGTCGGTAGTTACGGCACCCGGGTCAAGGGCCCTCTCCGCGACCTATCCGACCCATTCCCAGATCGCGGTGCGGACTTCGGAATTCGGTTCGCGCGAGAGCAACACGTACAGGTGCCGCTCGGCGAGGTGTTCCACGACACCCTTGCCCCACTCCACCACCACGACCGCCTGATGCAGATCGGTGTCGAGATCCAGGGCGTCCAGTTCGTCCAGATCGCCGCCGAGGCGGTAGGCGTCCACATGCACCAGCGGCACCGGCGCGGCGCCCTCGCGCTGTCCGGCCCGGTGCTGGCGGGCGATGATGAAGGTCGGTGAGCTGACCCGGCCCTGCACGCCGAGGCCCTCGGCGATGCCGCGCGTCAGTGCGGTTTTGCCCGCGCCGAGCGGTCCGTCGAGTACCACCAGATCACCCGCGCCCAGATCTGCGGCGAGTTCGCGACCGAAGGCCTCGGTGTCGGCGACCGTGGGCAGAATCCGTTGCTGCTGCCGTTCAGCCACCGGCGACCTCCGCGGTTGATTGGGTGTCCTCGATGACGCCCGCACGTACGAGCAGCCGGTCGAGTGCGGCGTTGACGAGATCCGGGAACTGCATATGCGCCATATGCGCGGCGTCATCGAGTCGGACGAGTTCGCTCTCGGGCAATTCGCGTGCCAGTGCCCGCGAATTGCGGAACGGAATGACGACATCGTGCGCGCCGCCGAGCACCAGCACCGGCACGCCCGCGAGGGTCGGCAGCGCGTCCGATTCGTCGTGCAGTTCGATGGCCTTCAGGAATTTCACGATCGTTTCGACGGGTGTGCGGTCGATCATGAGCGTGGTGAAGCGCGACAGTGTGGGGCTGACGTGTCCGTGAAACGAGCTGACGTGCAGTATCGGCGCAATCACATGCCGGACGGTGCTGCGCCCGGCCTGCACCAACGCGGGCGCGGTGTGCACGGCCAAGCGGAAGCCGTCGACCGCCGGATTGCGCAGCAACTGCGCGATACCCGCCGAGGTGACCTCGGCGGCGGCCGTCGAGAGCAGACCGACCCCGACCACCCTCGCCGCGAACAACTCCGGGAACTGTGCCGCCGCGGCGAGCACCGCCATGCCGCCGAGCGAATGACCGACCAGCACCACCGGACCGGTCGGGGCGGTCGCCTCGATGACGGCCGCCAGATCGCGCCCGAGTTGCGCGACGGTGCAGCTGTCGGTGCTCGGGGTGCCGGAGCGGCCGTGGCCGCGCAGATCGAAGAAGACCAGGCGAGCGCTTGTGCCCCAACGCTTTTCCAGATCACGGCGCTGGAAGTGGTACGACTCCATGGTGTTGCAGAAGCCGTGCACGAAGATCACGGTGACCGGAGCGTCGGGCGAGCCGCATTCCCGGGTGGCAAGGCGCACACCGTCTTCGGTGAGCACCGCGCCGGAGCGGTCCTCGTCGAGCAGGTCGAAGTTCTCGTCGCGGCATTCATCGACGCGAGCGGGCCAGAGCACCCGGGCGCCGATGCGACGCAGGGCGTGGGCACCGGCCAGCGCGCCGACCACACCGGCGGTTGCCAGTCCGCCGCGGACGACTGTTCTCATCGAATTCCCCCTACGTGGCGCCGCACCACTCGGCCGTGTGGGGAGCACACGATCTCATAGTGGATGGTGCCGAGCAGATCGGCCCAGTCCTGGGCGCGCGGTTGGTCCGCGCCGAACAGGATCGCGGTATCGCCCTCGACGACGCCCGCGGCATTGTCGCCCAGATCGACGACGAATTGGTCCATGCAGATGCGACCGACATTGGGGCGCAATGCGCCACCGAGCCACACCGCGAAGCGGTTGCTCAACGGACGGAACACACCGTCGGCGTATCCGGCGGGGATGAGGGCGACGGTGGTGTCGTGCGGAGCGATCCACTGGTGGCCGTAGGAGACGCCCTCACCAGCGGCGACCTCTTTGACCAAGGCGACTCGGGCTTGAAACGTCATCGCGGGCCGCAGACCGAACTCGCCGAGTTCGGGTATCGGAGTCAGGCCGTACATCGCGATACCGGGGCGGACCATATCGAAGGCCAGATCCGGGCGGGTGAGCGTGGCGGCCGAGTTCGCGAGGTGGACCAGTTCCGGTTCGAGGCCGTGTTCCTTGGCGGCGGCTACGGCCTCGACGAAGCGGTCACGCTGGACGTCGAGGAAGGGGTGTTCGGGCTCGTCGGCGTGTGCGAGGTGGGAGAAGATCGCGCGGAACCGCACCACCTGTTCGTCCACCATCCTGCGCAGGGCCGCGAGCACCGCCGGGTACTCGAGCGGCGCAATGCCGTTGCGGTTGAGGCCGGAGTCGACCTTGAGCGAGACGATCGCAGTCCGGCCGATGGCGCGCGCCGCGGCATCGATCGACCGCAGGTGCTCCAGTGAGGAGACGCCGATCTCGATTTCGTGCTCGACCGCAGCGCCGAAGTCGGCATCGGAATTATTGAGCCAACACAGGATCGGGGCGGTAATTCCGGCGGTGCGCAACTGCACCGCCTCGGCGACCGTGGTGACCCCGAGTTCCGCCGCACCGGCCGCCAGCGCGGCCCGCCCGACCTCGACGGCGCCGTGGTTGTAGCCGTCGGCCTTGACCACCGCCATCACCGCCGCATCCCCCGCATATTCACGCAGGATCCGCACGTTGTGGGCAATGGCATCCAGATCGATAACCGTCTCCACTTGCGCCTCCACGCTTATTGATCCTGCCATTCGGTGTCTGGCTGGCGCGAGGGCGTCGGTTCATCGCCCAGCGGCGAGGGCTCGTGGGATGCGGGATGGCGGGGCGAGCAGGGGCGCTTGGAGGTGAGCGCAGGTAGGACTCTGATGCCCCGGACGGCCGCCGCCGGTGCCGAGACCAGCGCGTCTCACAGGGTCGTCGATGCGGCAATAAAAGTGCGGGCCGGGGCAGCGCACGTCACTTCGCGGCAAGCGTGCGCAAGATGCGGATTGCCGGACGCAGGTGGTCGAGAAGAGGGGATGCGGAAGTAGGGGCGGCGGATGGGTGGTTTTCGTGGGCGGCGAGGTTGGCGGCGAGGGCGTGGACGCGGGCGGCAGCGGCGGCGGACCAGGCGGGATCGTAGCCCCCGGCGAGGAGGGCGCCGATGATGCCGGAGAGGACGTCACCCGCACCGGCGGTAGCGGCCCAGGAACCCCCTGCTTCGTTGACAAGTACCGGGCGACCCGGCGTGGCGACGAGGGTGGCTCGGCCTTTGAGCAGGACGGTGAGTTGCCAGGATTCGGCGAGGTCGCGGACGGCGGCTACCCGGTCCTGGCCGACCTCGCGCCCGGTCAGGCGGGCGAATTCGCCTGCGTGCGGGGTCAATACGGTCGGGGCGGTGCGGCCGCGGACCAGGCCGGGATCGGCGGCGAGCAAGGTGAGGCCGTCGGCGTCGATTACGACGGGAAGGTCGGTGGCGAGGATTTCGGCGAGTCGTTTGTGGGCGTCGGTGTCGGTGCCCGCGCCGGGGCCGAATACCCAGGACTGCACTCGGCCGGTGGACGAGATGGTCGGGGCGGCAATGACTTCGGGGAAATGATCGAGGACCTCGGCCCCGCCGGTTCCGGCGTAGCGGACCATACCGGAGGTGGCCGCGACGGCGGCGCCGGTGCACAGCACGGCGGCGCCGGGATAGGTCGCGCTACCCGCGCAGATGCCGGTGACACCCTGGGTGTATTTGTCGTCGGCGGGTCCCGGAATCGGCCATCGCGCACCGATCTCCGCAGGTTCCAGCGCTGTGAGGTTCGGTTCGGGTAGCCGTAAACCGATGGGCACCAATTCGATTCGGCCGCAGTAAGGCGCGGCCAAGGCATGTACCGGCTTGTAAGCGCCGAATGCGACCGTAACCTCGGCTTGGACAGCGAGGCCGGTCACCGCGCCGGTGTCCGGATCGACTCCGCTCGGCAAGTCGGCGGCGATAATCGGAACATTCAGAGCGGCAACGATTTCCGCAGCCATCGGGCGCAGTGGGCCGCGGCCGGAGATGCCGACGATGCCATCGATAACCAGATCGGGTGTGCCCAAGCCGGTCGAGGTTGCGCCATCGACAACCGACACGTCCGACGCAGATCGGATCCGACCGCTTGCCTTTCGCAGTGCGGCAAGGCCTTTCGCGTGGGCGCGTTCCGGATTCAGCAGCAGAGCGGTTACGGCGACGCCGCGGCGACGCAGCATTGATCCGGCCCAGAGCACGTCGCCGCCGTTATCGCCGGAGCCCACGAGCAGCAGCACCGACCTGCCCGCGATGCCGCCGGTGCGCGCACGCAACTCGTTCGCGACCACCGTCGCCAATCCATAGGCGGCCCGATGCATGGGCATGCCCTCGGGGACGCGGGTGAACAGCTCGGCCTCGGCCGCGCGCACTTCATCGGCGGTGAAATAGCCTCGCTGGCTGGACATGAACGCTCGCCTCCACTGCGTCGATCGGGCACTGCGGTTCCGCTCGTACGGGATACGCCGAAGCGACAACGCCATGGCGCCGCGCGGGCCCGCACCGTCAGCAGACTACGCTTGGCCGTCATGCCGATGGTGCGCCGCGCGATGTCCACCCGGATCGCAGCCGGGGTCGTCCTGGCCACGACACTATCGCTGGCAGGCTGCGGCTCCAGCGATACGAACTCGACCGCCGCATCGACCACTGGGAAGGCCGGCCAGGCGACCCCCACCAAGTCCGGCGATTCGAAACCCGCCGCTGTCACCGTCGACGTCACGGATATGAAGTTCTCGCCCGCCGACGTCACCGTCAAGGTCGGCGAGACCGTGACCTGGAAATTCAAGGACTCCGTTCCGCACACCGTTCAGGGCATCGGCGATAAGGCCATGGGCATCAACAGCCCGATCTTCGACAAGGGCCAATGGAGCTACACCTTCTTCGCCCCCGGCACCTACCGCTACCTGTGCTCCCTGCACCCCCAGATGCGCGGCACCGTCACCGTCGAATAGCCGGCCCGATCAGCGCTCTTCGCCACGATAGCGGCCAGGCCACCACATCAGCATTGCTTGCCTGTCACAACTCTCGACACACACACCCGTTCTCTGGCCGGATCGCCGGTGGTCCCGGTACGTTGCCGCTGAGAAACGGCAGCGGATGCCGCGGTCGCCGAGCGAACCGGCCTGGGTGTTACTCGACGGTGACGGACTTCGCCAGGTTGCGGGGCTTGTCGATGTCGTAGCCGCGCGCCTGAGCTACCTCGGCGGCAAAGATCTGCAGCGGAACAGTCGACAGCAACGGCTGGAAAAGTGTTGGCGCCGACGGGATCTCGATGAGATCGTCGGCGAACGGGCGCACCGTGTCGTCGCCCTCCTCGGCGATCACGATGGTGCGGGCGCCGCGGGCCTGGATCTCACGGATATTGCTGAGCAGCTTCGAGTGCAGTACCGCGCGCCCCTTGGGTGAGGGCATGACGACGATCACCGGTAGCCCGTCCTCGATCAGCGCGATCGGGCCGTGCTTGAGCTCACCCGCCGCGAATCCCTCGGCGTGCATGTACGCGAGTTCCTTGAGCTTGAGCGCACCTTCCAGCGCCACCGGATAGCCGACGTGACGGCCGAGGAACAACACGGTCGGCACATGCGCCAGTTCCCTGGCGAGCGCGCGCACCTGCGGCGCGGTCTCCAGCACCTGCTGCACCAGGTGCGGCATCGCCTCGAGTTCGGCGAACTCGCGGGCCACCTCATCGGGATACTTGGTGCCGCGCGCCTGCGCCAGGGCCAGTCCCACCAGGTAGTTCGCGGCCACCTGCGCCAGGAACGCCTTGGTGGACGCGACACCGATCTCCGGTCCGGTCCTGGTGTAGAGCACCGCATCGGACTCACGCGGAATCTGTGCGCCATTGGTATTGCAGATGGCGAGCACGCGCGCCTTCTGCTCCTTCGCGTGCCGCACCGCCTCGAGGGTGTCCGCGGTCTCACCCGACTGCGAGATCGCCACCACCAGCGTGGACCGATCCAAAACCGGGTCGCGATAACGGAATTCGCTGGCCAGCTCGACCTCGACGGGCAGCCGGGTCCAGTGCTCGATCGCGTACTTGGCCAACAGTCCGGCGTGATAGGAACTGCCGCAGGCGACGACGAATACCTTGTCGAAGTCGCGCAGTTCCTGATCGGCGAGGCGCTGCTCGTCCAGCACGATCCGGCCACCGGCCTCGTCGTGGGTGAAGTGGCCGATCAGCGTGTCGGCGACACCGGCGGGCTGTTCCTCGATCTCCTTCAGCATGAAGAAGTCGTGCCCGCCCTTCTCGGCGGCGGCCAGATCCCAGTCGATGGTGAACGGGCGAGTACGCGCCGATCCGTCATTGCCCGCGAAGTCGGTGACCGTGTAGGTGTCGGCGGTGATCACGACGGCCTGGTCCTGGCCGAGTTCGACGGCCTCACGGGTGTGCTCGATGAAGGCGGTGACGTCGGAGGCGATGAACATCTCGCCCTTGCCGACACCGATGACCAGCGGCGTCGAGCGACGCGCGGCGACAATGATGTCCGGGTGGTCGGCATGGGTGAAGACCAGCGTGAAAGCACCCTCCAGCCGACGCAGCACGGCCAGCGCGCTCGCCGCGAAATCACCCGCGGTCGGGCCTTCGGCGTATGCGCGCGCCACCAGGTGCACGGCGACCTCGGTGTCGGTATCACTGCTCAGCTCGACGCCGGCGTCTTCGAGCTCCCGACGTAGCGGGGCGAAGTTCTCGATGATGCCGTTGTGCACGACGGCCACCTTGTTGGTGGTGTCGCGGTGCGGGTGGGCGTTGCGGTCGGTCGGCGCGCCGTGGGTGGCCCAGCGGGTGTGTCCCATGCCGGTGGTGCCCGCGAAGTGGTCGGTCCCGATTTCGGTGAGTTCGGCCTCGAGATTGGCCAGTTTGCCCGCCTTGCGTTCCACCGCCAACACGCCCACGCCATCCAGGATCGCGACGCCCGCCGAGTCGTATCCTCGATATTCCATGCGGCGCAAAGCGTCAACGACAACGCCCAGGGCGTCCCGGTACCCGACGTACCCCACGATTCCGCACATGGCTCACCAGAGTACTTATCGGATAACGTTCACGTCGTGTCGGCGTCTGTGAAATCACTTCTGAGCACCCTGACCAGCCGGGGGCCCCACCGCGTACTGCGCGGCAACCTCGCCATCGCCGGTCAGCCCGGCGTGGTGTTCACCCCGGAGTCCGGTCTGAATCTACCTGCGGTCGCCTTCGGCCACGGCTGGCTGACCAGCGCCGCCAACTATCGCGCCACGCTCGAACACCTGGCATCCTGGGGCTTTGTGGCCGCGGCCCCGGATACCGAGCGCGGGCCGATTCCGTCACATCTCGGATTGGCTACCGATCTGCTCACCACGCTCGATATCTGCACCAGCGTCCGGCTCGGCGACGGTGCGATCAGCGTGCATCCGGACCGGCTGGCGCTGGCCGGGCACGGCATGGGCGCGGGCGCCGCGGTGATCGCCGCCGGACAGCGTCGCGTCGCCGCGGTTGCCGCGCTCTACCCGGCGCCGACCGCGCCGTCCGCCGAGACCATCGCACCGGATATCGACACACCCGCGTTGGTGTTGGCGGGGGCGACCGATATCGAATCGGTCAGCTCGAATGCGATCCCGCTGACCGCCGCGTGGGCCGGGCCGGTGGTGCTGCGGGCGGTCGACGGGGCGTCGCACAACGGCATTGTCGAAGGGCGTCGCGCGCTGGCGGCGTTGGGGGTAGGCAAGCACGAGGCCAAGACCGCGCGGACGACGCGGGCGCTGCTCACCGGGTTTCTGCTACACAAACTGTTGCGCGATAAGACATATGCGGCGTTTTCCGATCCGGAAGCGGTAATCCCGCACGCCACGGTTGTCGATCCGGAAGCACCGCGCGAAGAGGAGAAGCCGAAGCTCTCGGTGATGCAACTCGCGCAGTTGTTGCGCAAGTGATCATGGCCGGAGGCCGTCGAGCGCGAGTTCGATGAACCGCCGCCAGTCGCCGAATCCGTCGCGGCTGATCGTGGCGACCGCGCCGACGATCATATAAAGGTCGGCGACGGTCGCATCCGCGCGAATATTGCCATCGGCTCGGCCCCTGGCCAGCAGTTCCGCGCCGAGTTCGGCCAGGTCGTCGCGTACCGTACCGCGCGGTTCGGTATCGCCGAGCATCGATTCGATGGTCCCGGACAGTGCACGCCCCTGCTCGTGCACTTCGGCGACATGGCTGAGGAAACCGGCCAGCGCCTGCCGCGTATCCGGATTCGGCAGGCAGGTGCGGCGCACATGCTCGAGAATCCCGGCGAAACGCTGTTCCGCAGCCGCCTCGATCAGGGCGCGGCGCGTCGGGAAATGGCGGTAGATGGTGCCGACCCCGACCCCGGCCGCGCGTGCCACATCGGCCATCTGCACTTCGTCACCGCGTTCGGCAAACAGCGCCGTGGCGGTCGCGAGAACCTGATCGCGATTGCGGGCGGCGTCGGTGCGGAGTTTGCGAGTGTTCGGGTCGGTCATCTATCTCCCTGTCTGCCGGTCGTAGGTTAGACCCGGATCGGTGCGCAGGTGCGCTCGACGACGATCGCCACCGCCAAGGCGATCAGCATTACCAAGGCGATGAACAGTTGCGGGTCCATGCCGATGACCCTGGTGGCGTCGGCGGCGTGCTCCGGATCCTGGGCCGCGGTACCAGGGAAGAGCAGCGCGCCGAACATGGCCAGCCAGGTGACCGATCCGAGTGCGGCAGCCAGGAAGAACTGGGCGCGGAGGTTCCCCATTCGCTGCCATAGGACCACCAGCCCGATCGCGCCGATGAGTGTGCCCATGCCGATGTATTGGGCGTCGTGGAATTTGGCATGCGGGGGCCAGGCGGGGTTGTGCAGGTGGAGGTCGGCGATATCGGGGATGACGAGGTCGGCGAGGAGGGGGCCGATGAGGGTGTTGAGCAGGACGGCGCCAACGAGGATTCGCGGGAGGGTCCAGTGAGTCGGGGTGGTCATGGAGGTCCTATCGTTCAATTGATGAACCGGAATCCGATTCCGATTAGACGGTAAGGCTGAGGACCGCGGACTGTCAACGGGCCGTTCGCATTCCGGGTTGTTCGACTGGTTTCCGGCGACGTCTGCGGACCGAAACAGCCCGTGGGAATTCGGTTGTGGGGCGCTTGCACGGTGGTCAACCGCTCGGTACGGTCGATCCAGCTGAATAGGGGGCAGGGAGCCGGTCCGGCCCTGTTCGATGTCGTCGGCATTCGGCGATCGGGAGGGCCACATATTGTCAGCAGGGGGAAAACTCGTGGTTGGTTCCGAGTTCGCGGTTGAGGCCGTGGTATTGAAGGGGCGATTCGATGTCAGGTAATGAGCCCACCAGAATCCCTCCGCACGGGGAGAATGTATTCCGTTGGGAACGTACCGAAATCGAGGAAGCGTTCGAGCCGCTGGATCCGAAGAACGCCCACGGTGCGGCCATGACGTACTCCAACGTGGCCACCCAATGGGACCAGGGCCTGGAGACTTTCGCCCGTTCCGTCCAGGGCTCGATCGCCGAAGCATGGGAAGGCTCGGCCGCCGATAAGGCCAAAGACGCGATCAACCGCTACGTCACCAGCGCCCACGAGCTGACTCCACTCATCACTCAGATGTCCAACGACATGGAAGCCGCAGCCGACGGAGTTCGCAACGTAGCCAACGGAATTCCGGAAGCCAACCACCATTCCTGGACCACGAACGTCTGGCCGCCGCGCGCCCACGAGGAAGAGAACACCAAGAACGAGGCGACCGCCGGTGCCCGCAACGCCATGCTCACCAACTACGTGAACACATTCGCCGCATTCGACGGCCGCGTACCGGTACTGCCCACCGCACTCGATCCGACCAATCCACTCGATATCTCCGGACCGATCAAATCCGGAGGCGATGATCCGGGATCGTCCGGCCCAGGCGGAACCTCCGGCACCTCAGGCGGCCCGACAACCCCGAACAGTGGGACTCCCGAGGACACCGAAACCGCAGAAGAATCCACCGGTGAACTCTCATCGACGGACACCAACCCGTCTGACACCACCACAAGCTCGACCAACCCGAGCAGCACGACATCGACGACACCGGCTACAACGACACCGAGCACCACGACAACTCCGAGCACCACGACAACTCCGAGCTCCACCTCGACAAGCACGGGCTCGGGCGGCTCGCCAGGTAGCTCCACCTCGACGTCGCCGAGCCCCGGCCGCACCGTCTCCGGCACCCCCGGCACAACGACGACCAATCCCGCTGCGGCAGCGGCCACTACATCCACCTCGACCGGACGCAGCGGAATGGGGATGGGCGGTATGGGCGCGGGTGCCGGCCGCGGCAAGTCCGATGAGGACAGCACCCACCAGATACCGGACTACCTCATCAATGGCGCCAACACCGAGGAACTACTCGGCGAAATCGCGAGGACCGTTGAAGGTGGCGTGATCGGCGAAAATCCGGAAACCCCTCCACCGACGCGCAACTGATCGCGCGGATGTCCGCTCCGGCTGTGCATGACACCTTCCCGTGCGGGATCGGTGCAACCGCCGGGTCACAGCCTCATCGACTCAGCTCGGGGCAAACCGCTCCTCGGCTCAACTCGGTGAGGCCACCGGACTCGTTCGCCGCACCGCCGACGGACCTACTGGCAGTAACAGGAATACATATTTCGGTCGGACACCTCGTCCGGCGCACACCGCACGATCGATGGGAATCTCCAGATGGCTGAATGGACTTGGGAGCCAGACGATTTCGCCGCACTGTGGTTCAACCCCGCGAACGACCGCTTCCCCAATCCACTCCGCTTCACCAGCCGCTTCACCTACCGCGACGACTTCGACATCCACCGGGTCACCATGCGCGAGCGCTACCCCCCCGACGAACTCGAAGAGATCCAACTCGCCCTGCACACCCTCACCGCCTCGGTGATCCGCATCCAAATCTTCGGCGGCACAACCCAACACAAGAACCCGGCCGGCGGCGTCCGCGTCTACCGAATCGTCGGTGCCCGCACCAACCACCACGCCATGTCATTGGCCCAAGCCACCTTCGGCGACACCAACGGCCCGATCCGCTGCCGGCTGTTCCCCATAGACCACCTCCCCGCCCAACTGACCAGTTCCCTCCCGCCCTGCACCCCAGGCACCAACCCACCCGCTACCTTCCACCCCGACGACATCTACGGCCGACCCAACAGCCACCTCGAAAGCGTCACCCGCAACTCCCCCCGCGAGCGCTACCAACGCCTCCTGAACCGCCCGGCCGACGGCGGCGGCTCAGCCCTCCTCCACACCGGCCCCGCCAACAAACTCACGAACCCCCTGACCACCGTCCAATGGCACGACATAACCAACGACGGCCGCTACACCGAACTCCGCGGCCCCCACATATCCGTCCGCCCCACCATCCCCACCGACCTGACCACCCACTTCACCACGTGGATCGACCACGCATCCCAACGCCTCCGCGAAGCCGAAGAAGACCGCTGGTAGGCCGAGCCCTCACACCAGCCAGCTCTTGCGGCGGTAGTACTCGGACTCCGGATCGTCATCCTCGTCGATGGGTGTGACCACATCGTGCGCTTTGCGAGCAGCAATCGACCGCGCGATCGCCTCACGCTGCTCACGAGCCTCCGCCTCCAGACGCTCTCGTTCGGCGCGCGCATCGACCTCGAGCCGCTCCTTCTCTTCGGCCTCGGCCTTTGCCGTCGCTAGCTCGTCAGCGTGGTCTTCCCAGAACTGCCGCATTTCCACGGCGGACTGCTCGGCAAGTTCACGGTCCTTGTCCATGGTGCGCTTGCTGATCTCCTCGAACTCGTCCAGCAGCATCGTCGACCGGCGGCGGATCTCCTCGACGATTTGTTCCATCTCGTCCGAATAGTTCACGATCAGACCCCTCCTCGACAGTCACCAATCACGTTGGCGCATTGGGCCGATTTCACAGCGGCCCTGCCTCGGCCAGTTTGGCACCGCTGTCGGCAGGCTCTTCCGGTTGCGGATCCGCGTCCGGTACCAGCTGCGGAGTATGCTCGCCGTCCTCTTCCCGCTTGCCGGTCGACGGGGCTCCCGGAACAGTTCCCGGACTACTGCCATTGTTCTCTTCGGTGGACGGATTTCCTGTACCAGATTCGTCACCGGACGTCGTGGATTTGTCGTCGTCGCCCTTCGACTCGTCAGTGGCGATAACCGGATTGCCCTTGTCATCCAGCGTCACGCCGTACTCATGCGATTTGCCGTCACTGTCGGTCATCACGAGCTTGGGCTGACCATCCGCGCCAATCTCGACCTTCACATGCTTTCCACCCAAATCGAACTCAGCCGCGGTCTTGTTCTTCTCCCCGTCCGGCTTACCGTCGCCGTCCTTGTCCTCGGTTTCCGTTGACTCGGAGGTCTTTGTCAGCTGCTCGATCGCATTGTCGACGCTGTCCTTGATCGAGGTGCCCAATGAGGTGAGTCCTTGACTGACAGACTCACCGAGCGAAGTCAATTGCGAAGCTGCCGAAGTCAGCGATGACAACCCGGACAGGAGGCTGCTCGCTGTTGTGGTGTCCGTCGAGGTCGGGTTCGTTGTGCCCGGCGTGCCCGGCGTACCGGGGGTCCCTGGTGTCCCCGGCGTACCGGGGGTCCCTGGTGTCCCCGGCGTACCGGGAGTGCCCGGCGTACTGGGAGTGCCCGGCATGCTCGGCGTCTCGGTAGGCACACCGGCCGGGCGGTCGTATCGAGCGTCTGAGACCTTGTCCAGCTCTTGGATTATCTTGTCGTACACCTGCTTGACACCGCGGTCAGCCGAGTCGCACGCGTCAATGAAGATCTTGATCTTGGCCGCATAATCAGGTTTGAAGACGTTATCGAGCCAGTGCCTGCAGCGCGATTGGATGTGCTGCTGATATTCAGATCCTGGCAGGATGCCGAGGATATTATCGGCCGTCCAGGCATCGAATCCGCCCTGAAGATCAGGAAATATCCTGCGCAGCTTGCTCAGCAAGCTATTACTCTGCCAACCGTTACTAACGGCAATACTCGTACCGGAGATAATGTCATCAATATCCTCCGGAGTTTTCTCTGCGATACGAATACCGTCGCCGTTCTCGAGGATGTATCGGACAGCCTCGGCCTTGATCTTCGCCGCCGCCCGCAGACCGTCGAAAGAGCCTGCGATGGACTTCCACGCATCGCCCGCCGCTTTCCAATTCGCATCCGCTTGAGTTATCTGCTTGTTCAGCATGTTGAGTGCGGCAGTGCCCGCCTCCCCGGACCAGAGTGTCGGCATTGTCTGCGCATATCCACGCTGCGCAGACAACTGGGTGCCACACTCCTGGAGCACCACCTGCAATTTCGCCGAGGTGTTCAGCAGCTTGTCTTCGTTCAAGCCGTTCTGTTCATAATAGCGTTTATGAAGCTGCGAATAGTCGGGAAAATCGGCTGGCAGGTTTCCCCCGAACGCGCGTTTATAGCGCGGCTGAAAATATTCGAAATACAGCAGACCACGGGAGCCGATCTCCAGATATTGCTTTACAGATCCGTTCGCAGGTACCTCAAATGCCATAGTAACGACCCCCTCGGGCTACTTCTCGACCGCTCGAGCGATAGCTACGATTTCTTGTCATTGCCGATCTTTGCGATATCGCGAGAATTTTCGTCGTCAGTGTTCGAATACTTGACAACCGACGCCCCGATAGCGTCCGAAGTTGCCAACGTCGCCTCGGACCAATTACCCAACCATGTGTAAATCTTCTCCAGTCCGTCCTGGATCTTCTTTCCGCGGTCGTGGTAGTTTTCGCCGGCATCAGCGGGCCCGAACAAATTGTCGGCCACATCCTTGGCACGATTTCGCACCACTTGACCCGAAGCCCCGAGGTCGTTTGCGAATCGCCCGAGTTCCCCCGTCTTGACGCCGAGCATGCTCGAATCACCCATTTTCCAATCCCCTCCTTCTCCGGACTGCCGACTCAACCGACCACAGCTCGGAACACTGATGCCGCCATACTTCCTTCGACGCACGCGGCCCGCGTTCGGTTCCATCGGATCCGTCGCCTGGTTCTGTCAGCAAAATCTACTGGGTGGGTCTACCAGCTACAACCAGCAGCCAACGCGACAAGGAAGGCCGGTGAGGCTCGAACATGGGGCGGCACCTGAGTCGTTCCGCAGGTTCCAATGATCCGCACACGAGGCGCGCGGATCATTGCAGCCTGCGGCCGGGTGGACCCACGAAGGGCCTGGGTTGTGGGGGCCGTTGTCGGACAGTGTAATTGGGTTTCGGTCGGCGGACGAAAGTGTTGAGGCTCAGTCCGATGTCACCGCTGGATGTGACCGGGCGGATTCAGGGCGGCCCGGCCCCCAGAACGAGGCCGAGCCGAGAATCGAGGCCGTTCAGCGGCTAGTGCCCGATCTTCCCCTGATCGGTCCGCACCCACTCGGACGTCCCGTCCGGATGCCGATGGAACTCCCATGCGGAGTAATCACCGTCCTTCTCGACCACGGTGACCTGGTCGGCGATGCCGTCGTGGTCCCAGTCGGTCCACACCTGCATTGCCTCGGGGCCGGTGGTGGTG
This sequence comes from Nocardia vinacea, assembly GCF_035920345.1. Lineage (NCBI taxonomy): Bacteria > Bacillati > Actinomycetota > Actinomycetes > Mycobacteriales > Nocardiaceae > Nocardia > Nocardia vinacea. The sequence continues at coordinate 8,150,649 of NZ_CP109149.1, read as the reverse complement.
ACGGTGTCGAGGGTGCCGTCGCCGTCGATGTCCTGGGTGGGGTGGTGCAGTTCGACTTCGCCGAGACCGTCCAGGGAGGAGGATGCGTCGATGCCGGGTAGATCCATGCCCGGGAATTCACCTGAGGTGATCATGACTCCTCCTGGTCGGGACTCGCGTGGGTGACACTGCGGTCGATCGGTGGGTACCGGTCCATAGTGTCATCCGCGAGTCCCGGGCGCAGCTGCTGCCCCTAATTCTTGGGGACAGTCACTTTTTCGGAATGATCAGCCACAGCACCAGATACACGACGAACTGCGGTCCCGGGAGCAAGCAGGACAGGACGAAGAGCAATCGGACGACGTTGGCGTTCCAGCCGAAGTATTCGGCGATGCCGCCGCAGACGCCGGCGATCCACTTGTCGTGGGTGGAGCGGGTAAGTCGGCGGGTAGGCGCGGGGGCGGTCATTGTTTTCCCTCTCTGGTGATGTTCGGTACGACATCAACTCTGCCCAGGAAAACCGCGGATTACATCGGTCGCATGACCTATCCCGACCCTGATTTCCGCAGGCCGCGGACTCAGGGTGCAACCCCGAGCACCGACCGGACCCCGCGGTGCCGACGCGTGGCACGGACACGGCAGACTCATGCTGGTGAGCACCACTCTGCACGCACGCGGACTCTCCGCGGGCCACGGCGAACGCACCCTGTTCGACGACCTCGATTTCACCCTCGCGCCGGGTGATGTGATCGGTTTGGTCGGCATGAACGGTGCGGGCAAGTCGACGCTGCTGCGCATGCTCGCGAACCGATCGACACCCACCGGCAGCATCACGCTGTCCCCACCCGACGCCACCGTCGGATACTTGGCGCAGGAGCCCGAGCGGATCCCCGGGGAGACGGTGCTCGAATTCCTCGGCCGCCGAACAGGTGTCGCCGAAGCACAGCGAATCATGGATGCCGCGGCAGAGCGTTTGGCCGACGGCGGTGCGGACGAATATTCGCCGGCCCTGGAGCGCTGGCTCGCGCTCGGCGGCGCCGATCTGGACCAGCGGGCCGAGGAGGTCGCGGCGGATCTCGGTCTCGCGGGAACCCTGCCGAACGGCCTCGATACCGCGATGACCGGACTGTCCGGTGGTCAGGCGGCGCGAGCCGGACTCGCCTCGGTTCTATTGTCCCGCTTCGACATTCTGCTGCTCGATGAGCCGACCAACGATCTGGATCTCGACGGCCTCGCCCGGCTGGAACAGTTCGTGACCGGCGTGCGGGTGCCGCTGATGGTGATCAGTCACGACCGAGAGTTTTTGGCGCGCACCGTGAATCGCATTGTCGAACTCGATCTGGCGCAACAGCAGGTCGGGATCTTCGACGGCGGCTACGAGGCGTACTTGATGGAGCGCGAGATCGCCCGCCAGCACGCCCGCGAGGCCTACGAGGAGTTCGCCGACACCAAGGCCGGGCTCGAAGCCCGCGCCCAGATGCAGCGCAACTGGCTCGAACACGGCGTCCGCAACGCCCGCCGGAAAGCCCGCGACCCCAAGAAGGTCGACTCCGACAAGGCGGGCCGCAAGATGCGCGCCGAATCCACCGAGAAGCAGGCCGCCAAGGCCCGCCAGACCCAACGGCGCATCGAGCGTCTGGATGTGGTCGATGAGCCGCGCAAGGAGTGGGAACTGCGCATGTCCATCGCGGCGGCCCCGCGCAGCGGCTCGGTGGTCGCCACATTGTCGAATGCGACTGTCAACCGAGGGGATTTCGAGCTCGGCCCGATAACCACCCAGCTCGACTGGGCCGACCGCATCGTGCTGACCGGAGCCAATGGTTCGGGTAAATCCACGCTGCTGGCGCTGCTGCTCGGAAAGATCCGGCCGGACAACGGAACCGCCACACTCGGTTCCGGCGTCGAAATCGGCGAGGTGGACCAGGCGCGCGAGCTTTTCCGCGGAAGCGCCGCCCTTGCAGACACTTTCAGCACCGAAATGCCCGACTGGCCCGACGCCGATGTCCGCACTCTCCTGGCCAAATTCGGCCTGCGTGGCCCACACGTACTGCGCCCTTGCGAAACCCTCTCCCCCGGCGAACGCACTCGCGCCGCTCTCGCGCTCCTGCAAGCCCGCGGCGTCAACCTGCTGGTCCTGGACGAGCCGACCAACCACCTGGATCTACCCGCCATCGAACAGCTCGAGCAGGCCATCGAATCGTTCGAGGGCACAATGCTTCTGGTCACCCACGACCGCCGCATGCTCGACTCGGTCACGGCGACTCGACGCTGGCATATGGACAATGGCCGACTCACCGAAAGCTAGGTGATTTCCGTCAGCTTGCTCGCGTTGCTCTGATCCTGGTTCTCAACCTTGTCGGCCACCCGGGTGAAGCCGGCCTTGGTGGCTTTCAGCGCTTCCGGGTCAATGCGCAAGCTGCTCACGACCGGCTCTCCAATACGAACGGTTGCGGAACTATTCATCTTCGGCTTCGTCGTCCATCGGCGCGAGCCCAGGTGTCGGCGCAGCATCAACGGCGATTGCACCAGGTTCTTGATACTGGGCGCGCCGGGAACAAGATCCGGTAGATCGGGCGCCGCACCGGCCACCGCCGCGATCGGCGCGACCGCTGCTGGGACAGCTCGTGGGCTTGCACGGCCGCAGCCCGCACGGCATCGGTGATGGACCGACCGAGTTTCTCCGGCGTCGATCGTTTGAACGCCTCCGGCTCCACATGAACCTCCAGCGGCACACCGGCAGCGTTGCTCGTCACGCGGACGCCAAGGAACTCCGAGATCAGCCGACTGAGCCGGCATTGGTATAGAGACTCGTAGGCGGGGGCCTGCGCGGTGTCCAGCCCAGGCGGGAACGACGCGGAACTCGGAGATCGAGCTGGCCTATTGCTCGAGAACGGGGGGACTTGTGTTCGGGCAGTGGAGGCGGGCGGTGGATCGGGGGCGCGCGCGGGCAAGGTCCAGGAGTTCGGCGGCTTGGCTGTGGCCGCGGCGTCTGTGGTGGCGTTGGAGTTCGAGGGTCAACGCGGAACGTGGAACGCCCCGGCGCAGAGCAGCGTTCAGGGTTGCCAAGGCGTCCGGTCGGCTGAGGGTTCGTGCTACGTCGATTGCGGTTCGGGCGGCGTTGGTGGTGATGGTGCCCTGGATGAGGTCGAGTTCGGCTTGGTCTACGTGGTCGCGGTGGACGATGAGGCGGCCGATGCGGGAATCCTGTGGGCCGAGGACGTGGGTGGGATGGTTGTGTTGTACCGCGAAACCGTGGAGTTCGGCGGCGGTGTCATAGGCGGCGGTGAGGGAGGGAACGCCCATGGATAGGCGGGCCGCTTCTACGCGTAGTCGGGCCGACGGTGGGGTTGTGACCTCGCGGAAGACGCCGCGGAAGACTCGGACCCATTCGCCTCGGTCGAGTAGGGTTCGCATCTCCGCGCGGGTGTACTCGCATAGCACCTGCCATGAGGTGAATACCCCGAATTGCTTGTCCCGTACTTCTTCCAGGCCTGGTCGCATATGCCAACTATCGGCGAAACCAAACCTCACCCTCGGTACCCGACCAGCGCAAACAGAAAGTCTGTGGATAACCGATTCCCTGTGGACAACTCGCCGTGCCGCAGCAACCCTTACCGGCCCCGCCACCTAAAAGCAGCCGGCTCGCAGGTGGCCATCGAGGCCGATCGAAGGAGCGCTCGAGATGAGTACGGCTTACCTTCCGCAGCCCAGGCGGAGCAGACGTGCTGCCGATCGTGCCGCGGCCCCGACTACACCGCGGCGACGCGCTTGGCCAGATCGTCGGCCAGTTGCTGGGCTTGAACCGGGTCGGTCGCCTCGACCATCACCCGAACAAGTTGCTCGGTTCCGCTGGGGCGCAACAGGATTCGCCCAGAGTCCCCGAGGGCCCGTTCGGCTTCCGCTACCGCCTCGCGGATCTCGGGGGCGGCGGCGACCGTGGCCTTGTCGGCAACCGGGACGTTCACCAGCACCTGCGGCACGGTCTGCAGCACCGAAGCCAAATCGGCCAGCGTGCGGCCGGTTTGCGCCATACGAGCCATCAGTTTCAGTCCGGTGAGGATGCCGTCGCCGGTGGTGCCGTAGTCGGGGAAAACCACGTGGCCGGACTGTTCGCCACCGAGGTTGTAGCCGCCGCGACGCAACTCCTCGAGGACGTACCGGTCGCCAACGGCGGTGGTGCGCAAGGTAATTCCGGCTTCGCGCATCGCGATATGCAGGCCCAGATTGCTCATGACCGTGGCGACCAGCGTGTTCTGGACGAGCGAACCGGTCTCGTGCATGGCCAGCGCGAGGATGGCCAGGATCGCGTCACCGTCGACGACGGCGCCGTCGGCATCGACGGCCAACGTGCGGTCGGCATCGCCGTCGTGTGCGATGCCGAGGTCGGCACCGTGCTCGCGTACCGCGTGCTGAATTTGTTCGAGATGCGTTGAGCCGCAACCATCATTGATGTTGAGGCCGTCCGGTTCGGCATTGATCGCGATGACCGTCGCACCGGCTGCACGGTAGGCCGCGGGTCCGACCTCGGAGGCCGCGCCGTGCGCGCAGTCGACGACGACAGTCAGCCCGGACAGGTCCTGTCCGGTCGCCTCGACCAGATGCTCGACGTACCGCTCGTGCGTGCCCGCCTCGCTGTATTGATTCGGGGTCACCAGCCCGTGATCGCGGGCGCCGGAGGCGTTCAGCACACGACCGATCCCCGCACCGATCGGCCGCAGCGTCGCGTCTTCGGCGATCAACGCCTCGATCCGGTCCTCGATCACGTCGTCGAGCTTGTGCCCACCGGCCGCGAAGATCTTGATTCCGTTGTCCGGCATGGGATTGTGCGAGGCCGAGATCATTACGCCGAGGCAGGCGTCGTACAGACCGGTCAGATATGCGACCGCCGGAGTCGGAAGTACGCCTACCGAAAGCACATTCACGCCCGTGGCGGTCAGACCGGCGGTGACTGCAGCCTCGAGCATCTCGCCGCTGGCGCGTGGATCGCGACCGACCACGGCGAGCGCACGCTCCTTGCCGCGACTCAGGATCTGCGCGGCGGCACCGGAAACCCGCAGCGCCAGTTCCGGACTCAGCGATTCATTGGCAAGCCCACGGACTCCGTCGGTGCCGAACAAACGTCCCACTACCCTCGCCCCTCATCGTAGATACAGCACGAGAGCAGGCGCCCAGCCGTGCTGGGAGCCTGCTCTCGCACAGGTGCCCCGCCGACCGTACCGTCTCCGACACCTCGAGGGTGCCGGATGACGGCGGCCGACGTAGCCAAAATCAGCGCTTCGAGTACTGCGGCGCCTTGCGGGCCTTCTTGAGGCCGTACTTCTTACGCTCGGTGGCACGCGGGTCACGTGTCAGGAAGCCGGCCCGCTTCAGGGCGGGACGGTCATCCGGGGTGACCTCGATGAGCGCACGGGCGATGGCCAGACGCAGCGCACCGGCCTGGCCCGAGGGGCCACCGCCGACGAGACGCGCGTGGATGTCGAAGGACTCGGTCCGCTCGACGGTCACCAGCGGCGACTTGACCAGCTGCTGGTGCACCTTGTTCGGGAAGTAGTCCTCGATGGTGCGGCCGTTCAGCACGAAGTTGCCGGTACCCGGCAGCAAACGCACGCGAACGACGGCCTCCTTGCGACGACCGACGGTCTGCACCGGGCGGTCGATCACGATCGGGGCGTAGGCGGCGGGCTCGGCCTCGTAGCCGAAGTCCTCGTCGACGACCTCGACGTTGGCGTCCTCGGCGTAGTCCTCGTTGAATTCCTCAGGAGCGGTCACTGGGCCACCTGCTTGATCTCGAACGGAATGGGCTGCTGAGCGGCGTGCGGATGCGTCGGGCCCGCGTAGACCTTCAGCTTGCCCGCGATGGCGTTGCCGAGCTTGTTCTTCGGGATCATGCCCTTGACGGCCTTCTCCACGAGACGATCGGGGCGCGACTCCAACACCTGACCGACAGTGCGCGACTTGAGGCCGCCCGGGTGTCCGCTGTGGTGGTGGATCAGCTTGTCCGCCTTCTTGTTGCCGGAGATGGCAACCTTGTCGGCGTTGATGATGATGACGAAGTCGCCACCATCGAAGTTCGGCGCGTAGGTCGGCTTGGTCTTGCCGCGCAGCAGATTCGCTGCCTGGACGGCGAGACGGCCGAGCACTACGTCAGTGGCGTCGATGACGTACCACTTACGGGTCACGTCACCCGCCTTGGGGCTGTACGTAGGCACAGTGGTTCCCTGTCTGTAGTCGGTGTTGCCAGCCACGGCGTGCAATCGAGCGGTTCCCGGCGGCCGGTGGAGACCCAGGGCTCGACGTAGTTCCACACGCCAACGGGCAACGATACCAGCCATGCCCCAGTGGTATGAAACCGGTCAGATCTCGATCGGCGGGCCGTGGTCGATGGCGCCGGGCGGGCCCGGGACCACGTAGCGGGGGACGTCGATGCTCGGCTGCGCGCACTCCGCACCCGCGACATCGAATCCGGAATCGCCCGGTTCCGACACCAGGCCCGGGTCGTATCCGCGAGCCGCGGCAATGCCTTCACGCTGCTCATTGGTGACGTACGGGGTCAATGGGCAGGAGACCGGCGCCCCGGCGACCGAAGCGGCCAGTTCGACCCGGTCACCACCGGACGGCATGGCCATCGCGGCCAGTGCGGCGGCACCGGCCACCGCCTGTGCGCCGAACAATTTGCCCCAGCGCTTGCCCTTGCGCGGTTTGTCCGCGTCATCGTCCGATTCGCGCGGACGCCACTCCGACTGCGGCGGTTGGTCCTGCTGCGGCTGGTAGGGACCGCGCGGACCCATCGGTGGCACCGGTCCTCGAGGTGCGGGAGGCCGACCGATAACGCTGGGCCGCTGCTCGTCCGGATACTGTCCGGGCGGGCGGGTGAATCGGCTCCCCAACTCGGCGAGGTTCGGCGGCAAGGACTCCCGGCTGACCCGGGTGGTCGGCTCCTCCCCCGTCGGCTCGGTCGACGGCTGCACAGTCGGATATCCGGGCCCATACTGAACGACTGGCGGATGTGACTGTCCGGCCTCGCGCTGGCCCTGCCCGTGCTCTGGCCGGACCGGCCCTTGCTCCGAACGCACCGGCCCCTGTTCCGGCCGGCCGGCCTGCTCCGAACGAGATGGCACATCCGACCGCCCCTGCGACGCCCCGGCCTGCCGCTGCGCCGACAATGCCTGCGCGGCCTCCACCTCCCGCTGCGCCGAAGGCACCTGCTGCTGTGCCGATTCGGCCTGATACGGCGCCGACTCCACCTGCCACACCCGCGGCGGCGACGCCGGCTCGGCATGCCGTCCCGCCGACTCCGGCTCACCGTTCTCGTTATCGGTCACCAGCAGATGCGAGGCACCGAGCACCAGCGCGTGCATCGGATGATCGGCCACATGCAACCGGTGCCCGAGATGGTTCTGGAACGCCAAGCGCAGCGCGTCGTTGAAGCAGACATTGCCGGACAGCAGCACCGTCGAGGTGTCCGCGCCGATCGAGCGGGCCGCGGCCATCACCTCGATCACCACATTGTCGGCCGAACGCGCATCGCGCATGGCCTCCGCGGTGACCGGCACATCGACCGATTCGGTCGGCTGTTCATCGTCGCCGTGCACCGCGACGACCAGCATGGTCCGCCCGTCGGAGTACACCCCGGTCGCCCCGATGCCGCGCGGATTGCGATCGTCCGGGGACTGCACCAGACCGAGCGCACGCACATAGCCGGACAGCGCAACACTTTCCGGCAGCGGTTCGACCGTGACGTCCAGCCGTTCGACCAGGTCGACGTACACGTCGACCTTCGCGTCGGGCCAGCCGTCCGGGAACGGCAGCGCGACCAGATCCGGTTTACCGCGCAGATATTTGCCGATGGCCGCGAGCGGGTTGTACATGCGGGCACGGAAGACCAACTCGGCGGGCCAGGTCGCACCGGCCACCACGATCTGCGGATGGCCGAGGATGTCGCGCACATCGGCGATCGCCATTCCCAGATCCGGCCGCTGCCGCTCCACTCCGGCGGTATGCAGCCGACCCGACGAATCCGCCAGCAGATATGCCGGCGGCGTGTATGTACCTTCTACCTGCACGGGGCGGATCGGTGTCCCGCCGCCGCCCGCGGCAACGGACACCACATCCCACCCGAGATGTACTGCCCCAACTCGCACCGTCACAGGCATAAGTGTGCCTGCTGCGCGAGCGACATGCTCACCACATCCGGTGAGAGCCCGCCTGAGCGGCCCCTCACGCGTTCGACTTCCGCAACCGCAGCCGGCGCCAGGTGATGAGCGCCAACACCGCGGTTATCGCGACGAGCAGGCCGATATCGAGATACCAGATATTCGACTCGTGCTTCCATAGCGCGTCGGGTTGCGCGTTGGCGAACAGTGTCCGAATATCCACCGTCGACGCCCCGGCCGCATAGCCCCACCGTGCCGGAAACAGCCACGAGACCTGCTCGAGCACCACCCGGTTGGTCACCGGAATCAGGCCGCCCGCCATGACCAGCTGAACCATGATCATCACCACGAGCATCGGCATGACCTGCTCGTTGGACTTCGCCAGACTGGACAGCAGCAGGCCGAAGACCACACAACACACCGCGGTCAACGCGATATCGAGATAGAGCTCGGCGGGCCCGTTCGGAATCACCGAACCCTCCAGCGGCGGCTTCTTACCGACCAGCGTGATGCCGACCAGCACCGCCGCCTGCAGGAACGCGGTAATGCTGAACACCGCGATCTTGGCGAGCAGATACGCGGACGGCAAAAGCCCGACCGCGCGCTCGCGATAGAAGATGGTGCGCTCGCCGACCAGATCGCGCACGGTCAGCGTGGACCCCATGAAGCAGGCACCCAGAATCAAGACGACGAGCAGCTGCTGGGTCTCGCTGCCCCCGGACGGGACGAAGAGCACCTCGTTGCCGCTCTGCACTTGCTCCAGCGGACCGCTCTGGAAACCGTTGCTGCCCGGCACCACCAGCGACAGCGCACCGAGGATAAAGGGCAGGATCACGAGGAACGCCAGGTAACCGCGGTCGGCGAAGATCAACCGCACCTGCCGTCGCGCCAAGGTGGAGAACTGCTTGGCGCGCCCGGATTGCGGCGGGCTGCCCGCCGACCCCTGCCGCGGCGGCGCGGGCGGTGGCGGTGGCGGCGCGAAGGCCAGCCTGGACCGGTAGGCGGCGAATGCCTGATCCGGATTCGCGGCGACCCGCCCGAAGATCTCCGCCCAGTCGCTGGTGCCCATGGCCGCGCCGACGCTGGCCGGATGACCGCAGAAGGCCGTCTTGCCTCCGGGTGCGAGCAACAGCACCTGATCACACATGTCCAGGCAGGCCACCGAGTGGGTGACCACGATGACGGTGCGCCCGGCATCGGCCAGCTCGCGCAGCATCGTCATCACCTGACGGTCCAGCGCCGGATCCAGACCCGAGGTCGGTTCGTCCAGGATCAGCAGCGACGGACCGGTGAGCAGTTCCAGCGCCACCGACGCGCGCTTGCGCTGACCGCCGGAGAGCCGGTCCACCCTGGTCTCGGCATGTTCGGTGAGCGAAAGTTCTTTCAGCACACCGTCGATCACCTGCTGGCGGTCGGCCTTCGAGTTGTCCGGCGGCAGTCGAAGTTCAGCGGCGTAGCCGAGGGCTTGGCGCACGGTCAGCTGACGGTGCAGCACATCGTCCTGCGGCACCATGCCGATGCGGGAACGCAGCGCCTCGTATTCGGCGTGCAGATTGCGACCTTCGAAGGTGACCACACCGCCGGAGGGCTGCGTGCTGCCCGCGATCAATTTCGAGAGCGTCGATTTGCCCGCACCGGAAGGACCGATGAGTGCGGTGAGCGTGCCCCGCCCCGCCTGCATATTCACATCGACGAGCAGCTGCTTATTGCCCTCGACGGTGAATCCGACGCCGTGCACGTGCAGACCCTGTTCGGCGACCGGCTTCTGCCGATGCACCAGCGTGCCCTGCTGGACGACGAAGTCGATATTGCCGATGGTGATGATGTCGCGCTCGCGCAGCACCGTGCGCTGCTCGCGACGGCCGTTGACGAAGGTGCCGTTGGCCGAGCCGAGGTCCTCGATGGTCAGGCCCTCGGATGCCGCGACCAGGCGGGCGTGCTTGCGCGAGGCCAGCGGATCGTTGACGACGATCTGATTATCGGACGTACGACCGATATTGAGTCCGCCCGGCGGCAAACGGTCGGCCCTGGCGATCGCCGCGGTGGACTGGCGGGAGCGGACCGGCGGCAGCATCGAGGTGTCGGCCTTGAAGGTCATATTGACGTTCGGCTGCTGCGGCTGGGATGGCGGTGGCTGCTGGAGCTGGGGTTGCGAGGGCGGCTGCTGTGGGAGGTGCTGTTCCGGACGCTGCTGGGGCTGCGGCTGCGAAGGCGCGTGTTCCGGACGCTGCTGTGGGAGATGCTGTTCCGGACGCTGCTGGGATGGTGGCGGTGCCTGCGGTGTCCGCCGGGGATGCTGATACCCCTGGGGCACCGACGACTGTGGCTGCGACGACGGCGGTTGCGCGACCGGTGGCCGCTGCGGCCGGGCCGGCGTCGCGGGCAGCAGATGCAGCAGCGGACCGCTGATCGCATCACCGAGCCGCACCTGCGTGGGCCGATTGATCGGCACCGGCTGACTCAATCGCCGCGCATCCACGAAAACGCCGTTGGTGCTGCCATTGTCGGTGAGTACCCAGCTGTTCCCCTGCCAGGCGAGCGTCGCATGCACCCGCGAGACCAGTGGGCTGTCCACGAACAACGTCACTTCCGGTGCGCGGCCCATCGTGACCTGTTGATTCGAATCGAAGACCCGTTCGGTTCCATCATGGCGCACGGTGATGGTCTGCGCCCCCGGTAAAGACATGCAGCGGATACTATTCCATCACCCGGACTTCGGCGGTGCCCCCGACGCGCCTTTTGCCCCGATCCGGAGACCGTTATGAACGTGCGACCGGCCGACTAGGGGGAGCCTTGCCGAAACTCCGAGCGACCGCAGTCGTTGCCGCAGCACTATGCGTAATCGCAATGTTGGCGGGCTGTACTCGCTCGGTGCACGGTCGAGCGGTTTCGGTCTACGACGATCCGTTCAAGGTCGCCGGACTGCCCACCACGAACGGTCCGAGCGGACCGCGCGACGGCGTCCCCGATAGCTCGCTCACCGCGGTGAACGGCGACAGCGGCGAGGTGGATGCCCTGGCGCTCAACGCGATCGATGATATCCAGACATACTGGCGCGCGGAATACAGCAAGGACTTCGACGGCGAATTCAAGCCGGTCGACAAGCTGATCTCATGGAGCGCGAAGGCGCCGCGCAGCCAGGCGCTCGAATTCTGTAGGGAATCCACCTATCACCTGGTGAACGCGGCCTACTGCCGACTGGACAACTCGATCGGCTGGGACCGCTCGGTGCTGTTGCCGACGATCGAGGACACCTTCGGCAAGATGGCCGTGATCATGGTGCTCGCCCATGAATACGGACACGCCATCCAGACCCTGGCGAAAATCGTGGGGACGAAGGATCCCGTGATCGTCAAGGAGCAGCAGGCCGACTGCTTCTCGGGTGCGTTCATTCGCCATGTGGCAGAAGGCAAATCCAAGCACTTCACCATCAATACCTCCGACGGCCTGAACTCGGTGCTGGCCGCGACCGTCGCCATTCGGGACTCGAATCCGGATGATCCGGAGAGCGTGCACGGTTCGGCATTCGAGCGGGTCACGGCCGTGCAGATCGGCTTCACCGATGGCCCGAAGGCGTGCAAGGCCATCGATATGCACGAGATCGAGCGCCGCCGTGGCAATTTGCCGCAGAGCTTCAAGGACGATCCCGGCCACGGCGAGAATCCGATCGACAAGGACAGTCTGATCGAGCTCAGCAAGGCACTCACCGCGATCCTGCCGCTGAAGCCCGCGCCGACCTACGACTATTCCGGCGCGAAGATCGACTGCAAGAACGGCGTTGCCACACCGCCGGTTTCGTATTGTCCGGCCAAGAACACCATCGCGACCGATGTGCCCGCGCTCGCGCAACGCGGCACCTCCGATGCCGATGACAATGATCCGTTGCCGCTCAAGGTGACCGGCGATTACAACGGCTACATCGTCTTCATTTCGCGCTACACCCTCGCCGTGCAGCAGAGCGACGGCCAGCAGCTCGTCGGCGCCAAGACCGGATTGCGCGCGGCCTGCCTGTCGGGTGTGGTCACGGGCAAGCTCGCGCAGCCGGGGCGAACCCAGGCTCAGGGCGATATCGTCTTGGCCGCAGGCGATCTCGACGAGGCGGTCTCCGGACTATTGGCCGACGGACTAGCGGCCAGCGATATCGAGGGCAAAACCGTACCGAGTGGGTTCTCCCGGGTCGACGCGTTCCGCGCCGGGGTGCTCAACGGCGAGCACACCTGCACGTCGCGTTATTCCTGAGCTCCCGTTCCCTGAAACATGTCGAACGTTCCGGAGACCTGACGGATTACTCCGACCTACATCCGGATGTCACGTCCTGGCGGGGTGATGCGAATACTCAGCCGAACGGCGGGGGTGCGGCGGGCTCGAATCGCAAAACTCGGTTGCCGATCATGATTTCGGTGCCGGGTATCAGGCCCATCGGCTGGTGGGGTGGTAGGCGGATCCAGTCGCGGTAACCGGGCAGGCGGGTGCGGGTGCCGTTGGTTGAACCCCGATCCACCAGGGACACATCCCAATTCACCAGCAGCACCTCGGCGTGCGCGCGGGACATGCCGCCCGAGGAATCCTCGACCTTCAATGGCACCATGCCGCGGCGGGCCTGTTCGGAATGTTCCGGATCGCGACCGAGGACCGCGTCCGCGGCCAGCATGTAGGTCATGCCGTCGTCGAGGACCAGCATGCCGAGCGGCGGGCGGACCACCTCGATCAGCTGCTGCGTCTGATCCACCGGCATCCCGCACACCGTGCAGAACGCCGAGCGTGGATCGCTGGGATGCGCACGCGCGCACTTGAATCCCATCACCTTGACGGTGAGGGCGGTGGTCTTCGCGGTGGCCTCCAGCCTGCGCTGCAGATCCGGATCCGGGCGCGGGGCCGGATTGGTGCCGCCCATTTGGGTCGGCGCGTGATGCGGGTCGACCGGTTCCTGCTCCTGAACCGAATCGAGCATCGCGGTCGAGGCGCGGGTCTCGGTCGGATGTGGTTCGGGCTCCGACTGTGGTTCGGGGCGCTGGGTCGGTCCAGAGTCGATGCGCGCGGTGGGCGGTGGATGCGCGCCCTCGGATCGCGCCGGTTCGGGCCGGCCACGCACCGCATCCGACCAGACGATCGCGCCACCCCCCTGTGCGATCCCCTCGACCAACCAGCCGATCCCCCGCTCGGCGGGCAGATCCGGAATACGGCCATTCGGGTCGTCCACGAAGAGCGCGACCGCTTGGGTGGGCACCGTCGCGACCCGGTCCACCGTGAAGGCCGCATCGCTGCCCCGATAGCGCTCGAGCGTTCCGTCACCGGCGAGCACCGCGGTGACGGCACCGTGCAGGAAGATCGCCACCCCGCCGGTCTCGGCCGCGGACAGGATGCCGAAATCGATCGGTGCACCGGGACTGATCCGCTCGGCATGCGTCATCAGCCAGCGAGTTGCCGCCCGCGCGACCACTGCACCCGGCCCCTCCGGATGCTGTTCGGCGGCGTCCCGCACGAGTTCGGCCAGCGATTCCAGCGCGATAACACCGGGTGCGTCCGGGGTCGGGCGCGCATGCCCACGATGTGCGACGACCACCACCGCACCCGCGACCCGGGCGACGGCGTGACCTCCGACAACGACCTCAACCTGCCGATCCTTCAACGGAATCGGCCTTCCAGAGGTGCGCATTGCGGGGTCGTCGCCACATCGACAAGGGTATTGCAATCCAAGCCCTAAGGGGTCCCCGTCCCGGACGTCCATCCGGTAACTTCAGATACACATCGGGAGGAACGAGGGGCCTGTCGTGGTTAAGACTTCGCGCATCGCGCTCGCCGTGGCTTGTATAGCGGTGACCGGGATGCTGGTCGGCTGCAGCGGCGTGCAGGGTACGCCGCTGGCGGCCGAGCAAGACGTGCGCAAACTCGAGGTCGGCACCTATCCGGTCGATCGACACCAATACGACCAGGACGCGGGCTCGAACGGGGCGCTGGTCGAGGGCATGCGGATGTCGGAGGCCGTGGTCGCCAGTTCGAAGATCGACCCGTCGCTCACCTACGGGCGCGAAGGCAAGGTGCTCAGCAGCATCGACGATGCCGTCGAACACGTCGCATCCGCGTCCAAGCCGGTGCTGGTGAACCGCAAGTACCTCACCGGATACGCGACCAGCGGTTCCGATAAGCCCGATCCGCCCGGTCAGACGCGGCCGTCGGCCGACACCACCGCGATCACCAACGTGGTATTCCGGTTCCCGGACGAGGCCACCGCGAAGATCGCCGCCCGGGAACTCGAAGACGCCGATATCAACATCTCACCCGACAACCGCAAACTGACGTCGAGCAAATATCCGGATGCCTATATCCACTGGCGCCCCGGTGTTGCCAATGTCGGAACCTTCATGGCGCATAAGGAGTTCGTCATCTCGCTGTTCGTCGGGCGACCCCGCGCGGACAGTTCGGACCTGCAGAGTTGGGTCGAGAAGACACTCGACGCCCAGGTCCCCGCATTGGACAAATTCCAGGCCACGCCGCAGGACAAATTCAGCAGCCTGAAGATCGACCCGGAGGGCATGCTCGCGCGCGTGGTGGTCGCGGATCGTCGTGGGCACACCCCGAATGCCGATAACTTCGCGGTCTACGGGCCGAGTTACTTCGTGCAGTCGGCCGAGGACGAGACCAAGACCCAGAAACTGGTGGACGAGGCCGGGGTCGACCGGTTCGCCATCGTCGACAACGGCTCGGTCACCCGCGTCCGCGACTTCCCAGCCGCCCAGAAGTTCATCGACGGGCTGATCGACGAGGTGCGCAACACCTTCGACCCGATCGACGCACCCAAGGATGTGCCGGGCGCGAAGTGCTTGCAGCTCAACAGCAAAGGCGATCCCGAGCGGCAGTACAAGTACCGCTGCTATGTCCCGTACAAGCGGTATGTCGGTGTGGTCACCAGCGATAAGGAGCCGGATGTGCGGCAAAAGGTGACCGCGCAGTACGCACTTTTGGCCAACAGCCTCTGACACACAGCGCGTCTGAGGCTCTGTAGGGAGCCTGTGACGCCTGCTCGGACGATCGACGAGCCCGAAACGGTTCGCGCCATTCGCGACTGGACTGCGGGGTCGCTCATGGAAAAGCTGATCCCAGTGCTCGCGGCTCAGGTGAAGTAGGATCCGCCCGGAGGAACGCGAACGGACGGGTGGGACGTGAGATTCGCCGCGAAATCGAAACTTCGAACAGCAGCGATCGCCACGACGGTGGCGATACTCGTAATCGGCGTTGTCGCGGGCTGTGCCACGGAAGTTCCCGGTCACGCCGGCCCCGGCATGTCCGCGGTGGATCCGAAGAGCCTCAACATCGGGCCCTATCCGTCCGCGCCGCAGGATTACACGTTGGACGGCTTCGACAAGGACGATGTCTTCCGCATCGAATCCCGGCGCATGCTGGGTTATTTGGTGCTGCCCTACGACGTCGACAGCGATGTCGGCCACCTCGTCGATACCCGTCTGGTGGAGGCGACCACGACGAACTTCGACGACGGTTTGCTAGGCGTGCTGCCCGGGCAATACCTACCGGTCGTCCAGCGCAACAACTTCATCGCCGGGGTGTACACCCAGCGGTCGAACGACAGTCTGCGCAGCATCAAGAATTTGGCCATTGCGATACTTCGCTTCCCGTCGGACGCCGCGGCACGCACCGCGGCGGGGGAACTCGACCGGGCAACCGATGAGTTCAAGCCGGGGCGGCACCCGGTCGCGATCGACGGCTATCCAGATATTCGAGCCTCATCGGACAACGATAAGAAGGGCTATGTCTTCCTCGCGCGTGGTCCGTTCGTGCTGCTGAGCATGATCACCATGCCGGAGTCGGACCCGAAAGCCCTTGGGAACCAATTCAAGAAGATGCTGGACCTGCAAATCCCCAAGCTGGACAGCCTGGTCCCGACACCGGTCGACGACATCCTCGACCTGCCGCTCAACCCCGACGGGATCATGCGGCGCACACTGCCGCCGACCAAGGGGACGCGGGAGTACTCGCGGGACAAATACGTTGGCATCTACGACGGCATCGGGCAGTTGCACTTCGAGCGCAACGGCCCCGATCTGAAGCGGGCGCTGCAGGAAGCCGGTACCGATCTCGTCGCACAGAACCAGTCGACCCTCTACCGCACCCGTGACCTCGCGGCATCGTTCCGGCTCCAAAACGCGTTGGCGCAGTTGGGCACCGATGACGAAGCGATCAGCAACCCACCGGGTCTGCCCGACGCGCGCTGCCTGCAACTGGACGCGCCGGAACCGACCTTCAACAACAAATATCTGTGCATCCTTGTGTACGACCGCTACGTGGCGGTGCTCAGTTCGCAAGGGCAAGGTCTCGGGAAATTCGACCCGGCGCTGTACCAGGCGACCGCCGCACAATATTCGATCCTGGCCAAGACCCAGTGAGCGCACCGATGAACCTTCGATACCGAAACGGCCTGCTCTGCCTCGCAATAGCGGCCGCACTCGCGACGACCGCGGCCTGCGGCGGATCCGACGACCCCGCCCCCGCGGTAGATGTGTCGAAGTTGGAGGCCGGAAACTATCCGACGACGCCGCGCGATATCGACAAGCAGCGAACCACGGAAACCGGTGCGGTGCAGGAGTCCATCCGGCTGGCGGAATTCGTGCCGCTGATGATGGATCTGGACAGTCGCATGATCTACAACCACCGCCCCTTCTATCTGCATCCGTTCACCCCGCAGAATCCGCCGCGAAATGGCTGGCTCGGCGGATCCGTCGACAACTTCGCCGCGGCAGCGCCCGGCCTTGTCGCCGGCTGGACCACCTCGGGGCACCGTAGGAAGGACAGCTCGCTCGGGCTGAACATCGATCTCACGCTCCTACGTTTCTCGAACAACGCGCAGGCAAAGACCGCCATGGACGTGTTCTCCGACGAGAAGAACGACAAATACCCCGGAAAAGGGCCCCTGTCGATTCCCGGCTATCCGAACGCCAAATCCACACTGAGTCAATACGATGCCGTCAAAACCTGGATCGCGCGAGACGACTACCTGCTCTACACCTACGTCGGCAACAGCCTCGCGACCCCACCGGATCCGGCCCCGCTGATCGACTTCACCAAGATGCTGTTCGACAAACAATTCGAACTGCTGAAGGGCTACACCCCGACACCATCGGACAAGGTCGCACAGGAACCCGCCGATATCGACGGCTTGGTGGCCCGAACGCTCGCGAACCAGCCTGCCGAGGGTTACGCCGACATCACCGGCGCCTACACCCCACACGCCGCCCTGCACCTCGAGGAACGCCCCGACATCACCAAGCGCGCATTCGACGACGCCGAGGTCGACCTGATCGCCCACAGCGAATCCTCGATCTACCGCACCGCCGACCCCGCCGCCGCAAACAGACTCACCGCAAGCTTCCTCGACCAACTCACCGGCCTCTTCGAACCCACCGACAGCCCACCCGGCCTACCCACCGCGAAATGCTCGAAGAAGCTCGAAAACGACGCGACCAAATCCCGCAACCTCGTCGAATTCATCTGCTACCTAACGTATGACCGCTATGTAGCCACCATCACCGCCAACCAGCGCCAAGACCTCGACCAAAAGCTCGCGGCGCAGTACAAACTGCTGGCCTTCGACAGGTAGCCTCCGCTGTCCCCGACCGTGACAATCCAGCCCCCGATGCTGGCGGCTTGCGTCGAGTAGGATCCCGCGGGGAGTATGCAAGCGGGGAGATGGAACGGGGGAAGTATGAGGCGCAGAGGCGCTTTCGTCGCGTTGCTTGCCGTGGTAAGCGTGGCGAGTGCGAGTTGTTCGGCAACAGTGACGGGGCATCCAGGGCCGGGGATGGCGCCTGTCGACATCGCGACCCTGAAGACCGGGCCATACAGCCCAGAGCCGAGCGCCTACGAGCCTTACTTCAGTACGGTGGCGGATATACGAACCGTCGAGGCCCGACGAATGCTCAACTATCTCGTTCATTCGTATGAGATCGACAGCGATATCACGGTTCTCGGCGGTGTCAAGATGTTCAATGACGCCGATTCGATGGTTCAGGCAGAGGCATTCCCGGAAAAGTATCGGGCGGTCGCAACCGACAACAAGCTATTGCTCGGCGTCTACGTCTCGCGGATCAACGAGAGCCTTCGCAGCCGTAAGAAACTGATCATCTCCGTACTTCGGTTCCCTACCGAGGCTGCCAGCCGAAAGGCGGCCGAAGACTTCGACCTGATCACGAACTCCGACCCCGGGCGGCACCCGATTGCGATCGAGGGACAGCCGGATGCCAGAACGTCCTCCGCGGATGACATCACCGGCGTCTCGTTCGTGGCACACGGTCCGTACATCGTCATGGTGAATGCCGGTATCCCGCAACCGAATCAGAGTGCACTCGCCGACATTATCGGTGAGACCATAAACAAGCAGACAGCGCGTCTCGACCAAACACAGCCGACGCCATTGGACGATGTACTCGATCTCCCATTCGACCCGGACAGTCTGATGCGACGCACCATGCCCCGGGCGCCCGACTTCAGCGATCCGTTCATTTACGACTGGGACTTCGGCTCCTACCAACCGGCAGGCGAGCTGCATTTCGAGCGCAATCCTGCCGAAGTCGCCAAGGCACTCGAGGAGAACGGTGTCGATCTCGTCGCGCGACGTAGCTCGATCGTCTATCGAACGCGCGATCTTTCGGCGGCGTTTCGCCTGCAGTCGGCTCTTGTCAAGCCCGGAAAAGACGATGAGGTGCTCGATTCACCACCGGGCCTGCCCGACGCCCGCTGCGTGAAGCTCGACAAGTCCGACGCTTACCGCTTGTTCGACAGCCTGTGTGCAGTGGTCTACGGGCGATACGTCGCTGTCGTCCAGTCGAAAAAAGCGATCTCTGCCGCGCGAGTCGATGTGGCCCTCAATGAACGAGCGGCCGCGCAGTATTCGGTGCTGGTGAAAAGCGAGAAGTGAGGCCGACCATGCGACTTCGGTACAGCCTGTGCGTGATCATCACCGCCGCGATCGCCGCCACCACCGGTTGTGGCGGTGACACTGCCGCTACGGCCCCCGCCATCGATATCTCGAAGCTGGACTCCGGAAACTATCCGACGACACCTCGGGACATCGAGGCCATCCGAACGGCACGATCGGGAGCCGCGCTGGAGTCGGTTCGAATCGGCAATGCCACCCCGTTGCCCATCGACATAGACAGCCGGTTTTCCTTCCAGCGCCGTGTGAACGTCGATCGACGGGTGACTCCCGAAGCACTGTCCGCACCGTATTCCTTCAGCGACGAGGAATGGACCGAGCTGACCAAGGGCTTCGTCGCCGGCTGGGAAGCCAGTGCCGAGCGTCGCAGTAGCCCATTACTCGGCAGGCAAGTCCACATGGAAGTGCTCCGATTCCCGACCGCTTCGGAAGCCGCGACGGCGGTCCGTCGCCTGGCCGATCGACAGGCCGTGAACCTGCCCGGCGATCCGGTCCAGATACCCGACTTCCCACAGGCCCGTGCGAAATGGGCGGTGAGCAAGAAGTATCTCGACGCGTGGCTGGCACACGAAACAATGGTGCTCTTCGTTCATATGGACGACCCGGTCAGCGAACCGGCCGAACCGGCGCCTTTGGCCGAGTTCGTCAAGAAGTACTTCACCAAGCAGATCGACATGCTGAAAAGCTATTCAGCGACACCGGTGGACCAGCTCGGATCGCTGCCCATCGACGTGGATGGCATGCTCGGTCGCGCACTACCACTCGAGGACAAAGAGAAGTTCGACCGGAACTACGATAGTTCGACAATTTTGCCCGCACAGGCGGCACTACACTTCGAACTCCTCCCCGGCCCCGCAAAGGCCGCATTCGACAATGCCGGAGTAGATTTCGTCGCATACTCGAGCGCGCGGGTGTATCGCACCCGAGATGCCGACAGCACCACCCGCCTGATCGCCGCCTTCGTCGATATGGACTCCGCGGGCTACAAGAAGATCGATAGTCCGCCCAACATGCCCGGCACCCAATGCTTCGACGACACCGATCCGAAGTGGAGCTCAGGTCGCTATCCACTGGTGTGCTTCCTGGCCTACGACCGTTACGTCGCGCGAGTGACCGGCCACAGTGTGCAGGAGTTGTATCAGCGGACCGCTGCCCAATACAAGATGCTCGCACACCGTTGAGCGCTAGTAGGATCCGCGAGGACTAGGCGAACGAAGGGGAGGGCGTTGAAGCTCGCAGGTAAATCGACGCCGGTTGGGACGGCTTGGGTCTTGGTCACCGCCGGTGTGCTGCTATTGGGCGCCGGCGGCTGCGGCGCCGAAGTGACCGGCACACCCACTCGGGTTCAATCCGATGTGTCCAAGCTCGATGTCGGCAACTACCAGACCAAGCCGCGCACAATCGGTAATGCCAAGAGCGACAAACAAGCTCGCGCGCGGGAGGCGCAGCGACTCGCCGACTACGTGGCCCTTCCCTATGAAGCCGACCCCTCATATGTCGAAGACGCATGGAACTTCCGCTCGCATATCGTGCTTAACCGAAAGACGTTGGGCAAGCTCGTCATCAATGACACCTTCGATGAGGTAGCCAAGGATCTGACCGCGGGTTGGATCAACGCCTGGTCCACCGGCGGCGCGCAGGAAGACAAGCGGCGAACTCTGAATATCGCGGTGTTGATGTTCCCGGACGCGAAGACCGCGGGGACGGTCGGTCCGACACTCGAGCACGACGACTTCACCTACAACCGCGATAACCAACCCGTTCCGATTACCAAGCACGCGAACACAACCGCGCACTGGCGGCCGGATATCTCGTCCATCGGTTCCTGGACCGTGCACGACCGGTACGTCGTATTCATCAAGGTGGAGGACGACATCTCCGCACCGGATCTGCCAGCACTGACCAAACAGGTAGAACAGGCGCTGGACGTGCAGATTCCATTGCTCGACAAGTTCCACCCGACACCCGCTGGAGAACTCCAGCACATTCCCCTCGATCCGCCGGGACTACTCGGACGCACGATTCCGAGCAATCCGGAGGTGCCGCTGCGCGGTGAGCCGGACGGCCTGTACGAAGGCCGCGGCATGCTGAGTCTCTTGGATTCCAATCCGACCACGATGGGGACGCTGGAGAAGGGCGAGGTGGATCTCGTCGCGTTCGGCGACGCCGCGGTATTTCGTAGCAAGACCGCCAAGGGGGCGGAGACTCTCTGGCAGCAGTGGCAGCCGTCCAAGAACCCGGAACCGAACCGAAAGATGGTCGGAGTGCCTTCCGGACTCGGCGAGCACGTCGAATGCTATGCGGATATGACCGGATCCGGCGACAAGCAGACCGTGTCCATGAATATCTGTGTCCTACAGGTGGACCGGTACACCGTGCAAGCTTTCGGGAAGCAGTTGCAGGATCTCCATCAGAAGGTGTCGGCGCAATATGCCCTGTTGACCAGCGTGTGAGGGTAATCGCGTGAGCAAGAGACTGTGGGCAGGCGCTGCATCCACGGCAGCAACATCCAGGACATGTATCAAAGGGCCACCGCCCGATACAAGCTATTGTCAAGCGCGCGTTGAGCGGCCGGACATACCGTGCCCACCAGTGTGTACATGACGAGATGCGAGTCGAATACCCACCGACGACTTGCTAGATTTCTCCCGAAGGCTCGCATGTCCGGGCGTTCGACATCGTTGAGGAGGACCGAATGGCGTTGCGGCCCGGCGCAATCGTAGGCGGCTACCGGGTACTTCAGGTTCTCGGCGCGGGTGGGATGGGCACCGTCTACCTGGCACAGAACCCCATTCTGCCGCGCCGCGACGCACTGAAGGTCCTCAGCGCCGATCTCTCCACCGATGACGAGTTTCGTGCACGGTTCGAGCGTGAGGCGAATCTCGCTGCTGGACTCGATCATCCGAATATCGTCGCCGTCTATAACCGCGGCGAAGAGGCCGGTCAGCTGTGGATCGCAATGCAGTATGTCGATGGCATCGACGCGGCGGACGAGGCCAAGAAGGGGCCGACCGTAATGACGCCGCAGCGAGCGCTGCGCATCGTCTCCGAGGTTGGCAAGGGTCTCGACTACGCGCACCGCCGCGGCCTGCTGCACCGCGATGTGAAACCGGCCAACTTCTTGCTGTCCGCCGCCGAGGAGGGCGACGAGGAGCGGGTGCTGCTGACCGACTTCGGCGTCGCGAAGTCCTCCGAGGACGGCCAAGACCTCACGGCGACAGGCAATTTCATGGCCACTGTCGCCTATGCGCCGCCTGAGCAGTTGGTCGGGACCAGCCTCGACCCCCGTGCCGATATCTACAGTCTCGGCTGCTCATTCTTCAAGATGCTGACGGGGCAGAATCCTTATCCGTCGACCATGCCTGCTGTGGTCATGATGGGGCATCTGCACGAGCCGCCGCCGAAGCTGAGCGCCGTCCGTCCCGGTCTGCCGCCCGCGCTGGACGCGGTGATCGAGAAGGTGATGGCCAAGGACCCGGCACAGCGCTATGCGACCTGCCGCGAGTTCACCCAAGCGGCCGAGGCCGCACTGTACGGCAACCAGTTCCGGGCACCGGAGGCCGGATACGCGACGGACATGCGCACGCCGATCCCCGGATACGCGACGAATCCCAATACGCCCATCCCGGGATACGGCACCGATCCCCGCACCCCGATCCCGGCGTATGCCGCGAATACCGGATATGGGCCGCCTGGACGTGAAAACACCGATCAGAGTCTCATAGCGACCCAGCGCAATGGCAACGGAAACCGCTCGGGTACACGCCGTTTCCTCATGCCCGCCATCATCGCCCTGGTGGTCGTGGCGGCCGTCGCGGCAGGCACCTTCTTCTTCACCCGGCAGGGCGGAACCAACGACGCGGGCAGCCGCGACAAACTGGCCCAGGTCCGCAGCGATTATCCGCAATTCGACGGAAAGACCGTGACTGCCTTCAACTATGGCAATGCCACGCTTTCGGTAGCCCTGAATCCCAGCTCTCAGTCGAAATTCCTGCAGGACATCGGTTTCCGGTACAGCACCAAGTACAAGGCTGTCGGCGACGAGAAATCACCGCGACAGCTGTCGGTCAGCAGCTACTCGACCGATATCGACACCGATGTTGTCATCGTGCTGCGATCCGACAGCGAGGCGGGCAACGGTGGGCTGCGTGGCCTGCCGGGCTCGATACTGACCAGCTCGGCCAAAGTCGTTGTCGTGGATGATCCGGCGACCGTCCAGGCATTCCAGGTCTGGACCGACCAGTCGACGAACGTGCTGGTCGAAAAGATGGTCCCCACCATCGCCAAAGTCGTCACGAAGTAGCGCGCTGCCTCGGTGTTCGTCGGTTGCGCGGTAGACGTGACGCCGCGCCGTTCGGTAGGGTGTTCGCAGCCAGCCCACTAGCCAGTTCAGGTGGAAAAGCGAGCGAAGGGGGAAGGAGGGGAACGCTGGCAGCGACCGATGTGGCGGCACCGCGGTACGAGATGTCCAGGGGGAGTTCATGCAGCCTCCATGCACGGTGCACCAGTCGATAACGCGCAGGCGGCGTGACGCGCAGGAGCCCATCAGGTTGTCCGAAAACTGGATGGAACCGATCGAGCCGATGAAGCGTCCAACCATATGAACAGGTCAGCTGGCACCTGCAATGTTTGACCATCAGTAGAACCAGGAGGAGCCACAATGGCTACAGGGAAACTTGAAGCGAGCCCCGAACTCATCCGCCAGAAGGCGCAGGAGTTCCAGGAGCAGCACGACAGCCTGATGGCAGCCATCAGGCAGCTGAAGACCGACGAAGACAACGTGACGAATGGTGCCAACTGGCAGGGTGCGGCCCGTGACGCGTTCAACGCGTTCATGGAGCGCTACTACTACCAGGCCGACAAGATGAATGACAAGCTGGCGGAGACCGCTGAGAAGCTCGTCAAGATGGGCACCTCGTTCCAGGATCAGGACGACGAGTTCTCCAGCAAGGTGCACGCCCAGGTTTCCAGCCTGGATCTGCCCGCCCTCTAATCATTCCCGACTTACTCCCAAGGAGACTCCAATGAGCCAGACCATCTCCGCCAATTTCGATGGCGTCGCAGAAGGTGCTCGGACAATCGTCAGGCGCGCCGGAGACATTCAGACCGAGCTCGAGTCCTTCCACAAGAAGGTCGAACAGTACATCGAAGTCTACGGTAGCGGTGCGGCGAACGACGCGTTCCACCAGTTCCAGGTCAACTGGAACCAGATGTCCATTCAGCTGAACACCACCCTGCAGGGCGCCGGTCAGCTCATCGACAAGGGCAACTCGGAGCTCCAGGGCACCGACGTCGCGCTGTCGAACATCTTCTGAGTTCCACTCGGACTATTCGAGCCCCTGGCACATTTGCCGGGGGCTCGAATTATTTATGCGTGTGGGTGCTGCCGATCCTGCACTGGGACAACAGCACTCAGGGACTCACCTGTACCGAGGCCGCGAACTGCTCGCAAGGTTGTTTGATCGAGTCGAAGCCACCGATGTACTGGCAACCGGTGCTGACCTGAAGACCGTGCTCCACCAGCACATGCCAGATAACCGTCGAACCGTCACCGGGCTGTTCGGTGTAGGCGAGCCCGGACTTACCGCCGAAGACCACGTCGCGCTTCAGATCGCTCAGCTTGCCGTTGGGCTGCTGCTTCATCTGAGTTTCGAGATTGGCGGCGACCTGCTCGTATCCGGTGCCGGGGGCGACCGAGGTCTGGATCAGGGTGATGCGGGCGCGGGTGCCGTCCGACGGGACGAGGTCGACTCGCGATTTGGTGGGGTCGATGGCCTGCGTCAGGCGCCACCCTGCTGGGATCTGAAAGCGTACGCGTCCAACGGTTTCCGATGTTGACTTCGAGGTCGTCGGCGGTTGGGTGACCGGCGACTGCGCAGTCGTGCCTGCGGCCGCTGATGTGCTCGCTGCCGAGACCGCACGGGTATCGTCCGAGCCGCCGAATGCGAATACGGCACCGGCAGCCACTGCGGCGACCACCAGCACTCCGGCAATACCAGCGATCGCATAGGCCTTGGTATTTCGACCGGGCGGCTGCATGGCCGCGGCCCGCTGACGCAGCGGCTGCATCCACTCGGTGGTCGGCAATGGCGCGACTTCGGTCTGATATTCGGGTTCCTGCTGTGGTCCACGCACCAGATCCGCGCCCGCGATCGGACGCACTTCGATCGCCTGTGTGCAGACCTGTTGCACCGCCGAACGAATCATGTCCAGCTTCGCCGGATCGGAAACTCCGACGGCCTGAACAAAATCGGCTGGCTGACCCGCGAGCACGCGATCGATGAGCTCGCACAGATCGTAGAAGCCACTCGACTCCGGCTCCACATCGGCGACGGCGAGATTCGGTTCGTGCTCACACGATTCGATTCCGATGCCCTGATGGCTGCGCACCACGGCGGTCGCGGTGGTCGAGAGCGGGCCGCATTCCAAGACGACCGTGCGGCGGCTGCGGGCGGTGCCGACATCGGCGACCACCGCGCGAATCGCCATGTCCTCGAACACCACATCCGCGGCGAAGCGGCGGGCAGCCTCGGCGAATACCGCTCGCCGACGACCACCCCACTCGGTCGGACATACGACGGTGAGCTGCGCACACGGAACCGGGACACCGAGGTTGCGCATCACGGTGCCGACGACCGACCCCATCGCCTCGGCGAGACTCGGCACGCGCGGCAGCAAGGCGATCCGATCCGCCGCGACGTACTGGACGGCGGAGCTGACCTGCGTCGGCGGCGTAAGTGGTTCGCCGACAACGAGATCGCCGTTGCTGCCGAGCACCACCGAGGGCGGCACATCCCAATGTGTGGCAGGACCGCGCGCCCAGATGCGGGTGTCGGTCACCACCAGATCTACGTTCGACATCACTCGGCCGGTGGCATCCAGGCCAGCTGAATCAAGCCCTCACTATTGCGCGTGACGTAGGTGCCACGCCCAGGCGGTTTGATACCGGGCCGGGTGGTGCCGAAGAGCACGCCCTCGTCCTTATTGCAGCTCATGACCAGAGCGGCCGAACCGAGATCCTTCATGCGCGCGACCGTCGCCTCGTACATGGCCCGGCTGGCGCCACCGGAACGGCGCGCGATGATCACGTGGAAACCGAGGTCACGCGCATGCGGCAGGTGCTCGACCAGTGCCGACACCGGGTTGCCGCTGGAGGAGGCGACCAGGTCGTAGTCGTCGACGATGACGTACAGCTCCGGGCCACGCCACCACGAGCGGTCGCGCAACTGCTGTGGCGTGACGTCGGGTCCCGGCGTCCGCTGCGCGACATAGGCGGCGAGATCGGTCATGTTCTGGGTGAACTGCGGTGCGGTGGAACCGTATCCGGCGAGGTATCCGTCGGGCACGAGTCCCAGCATTGTCCGGCGGTAGTCGCCGAGGATGAAGCGCGCCTGGTCCGGGGTATTCGACGCCGCGATGCTGTCGATGATCGACCGGAGCAACGACGTCTTACCGCTCTCGGTGTCACCGAGGACGATGAAGTGCGGGCTCTCGTTGAAGTCGAGATAGACCGGCGCCAGCTCGGATTCGTTGATACCGAGCGGAATTCGCATGCACTTGACTTCCGGGTTGACCTGCGACGGCCAGTTGCCCGCGAGCTGCAGCAGTTGCTCGCGCGGCAGCATTTCCGGCAGCATCCTGGCCGCGGGCGCGGGGCGGCCCGGGGTCAGTCGAGCGATGGTCGCCACCGCATCGGCGACGGCCTGGCCGAGGTTGTCGTGATCCGCGCTGCTGTCGATGCGCGGCAGACCGGTCAGCATGTGCAGGCACTCGGGCGTCATACCGCGACCCGGACGGCCCTGCGGCACAAGCGAAGCGAACTTGCGGCCGAGATCGGAGTCCATAGGGTCACCGAGGCGGAGCTCGATGCGGGTGCCGATCTGGTCTTTCAGAGCGGGGCGGGCCTCGGCCCAGCGGGCGAGGGCGATGACCACGTGGACGCCGTAGGACAGGCCCTGGACCGCGAGATTCATGATGGGCTGTTCGAGGGGGTCGAAGTCCTGCCGAATCGAGCCGAAGCCGTCGATGACCAGGAAGACATCGCCGAAGGGGTCCTCGTGCGCACCGGCTGCGGCGGGGCTGCTCGCCGGGTCCATGGCACGGAGGCGGCGGAATTCGGTCATCGACTCGATACCGAGTTGACGGAACCGCGCTTCGCGCTGGCGGACGATGGTGGTCATTTCGGCGATGGTGCGGCGGACCTTGTCCTCGTCGAGACGGCTGGCCACCGAACCCACGTGCGGCAGGCCTTCGAGGCTGGCCATGGTGCCGCCACCGAAGTCGAGGCAGTAGAACTGCACCTGTTCGGCCGTGTGGGTGAGGGACAGGGCCATGATCATGGTGCGCAGAGCCGTCGACTTACCCGACTGCGGGCCACCGACGACCGCCACATTGCCTCGTGAACCCGACAGGTCCACGACGAAGGGGTCACGACGCTGGTCGTAGGGGCGGTCGACGATGCCCATGGGCGCACGCAGGGTGGCGACGGCGGAGTACTCGCCGGTGAGCACACTGCGCGGGATGAGTTGGTCGAGGGTGGGGGCCTCTTCCAATGGCGGGAGCCAGATCTCGTGGGCCGCGCGGCCGTGGCCGCGGATGCGGGAGGCCAGCATATTGAGGTTGGAGATCTGTTCGCCGTCCTCGGACTGCGGTTCGGGATCGTGCGTCGGCTCGGACGGCAGCGGGACCCGGTCGATGGCGCGGAAGTCGACATGGGTGGCAGTGAAAGGGCGTGCCTTGATGTCGATTTCGCCGCCCGCGACACCGGCTTGGGTGACCTCGCGCTGGGAGCCGCCGCCGACGTAAGGGCCGGAGACGTAGGAGGCCTGGAAGCGCTGGATCTCGCCGGA
Organism: Nocardia vinacea; assembly: GCF_035920345.1. Classification (NCBI taxonomy): domain Bacteria; kingdom Bacillati; phylum Actinomycetota; class Actinomycetes; order Mycobacteriales; family Nocardiaceae; genus Nocardia; species Nocardia vinacea. Next base: position 8,122,723 of record NZ_CP109149.1, on the reverse strand, counting down.
GTCGGACTTGAGGTAACCACCGCCGGGGATGCCGGGCAGATTGTAGGCGTCGGGGACGCCGAGGACCTGACGGGATTCGTTGGCGGAGAAGGTCTTCAAACCGATGCGGTAGGAGAGGTGGCTCTCCAGACCTTTCAGCTTGCCTTCTTCGAGGCGCTGCGAGGCCAGCAGCAGGTGCACGTGCAGCGAGCGGCCGAGGCGGCCGATCATCACGAACAGTTCGGCGAAATCCGGGTGCTGGGTGAGCAATTCGGAGAACTCGTCGAGGACAACGAACAGTGCGGGCAGCGGGTCGAGGTCGGCACCGGCGGCGCGCGCCTTCTCGTATTCGGAGACGTTGGCGAAGTTGCCCGCCTGGCGCAACACTTCCTGGCGGCGGTTCATCTCACCGGCCAGGGCGTCGCGCATACGGTCGACGAGGTCGGCTTCCTCTTCGAGGTTGGTGATGACGGCCGCGACATGCGGTACGCCGTCCAAGCCGAGGAAGGTCGCACCACCCTTGAAGTCGACGAGCACCAGGTTCAGCTGGTCCGGCGAATGCGTGGCCAGCAGGCTGAGCACCAGGGTGCGCAGGAATTCCGACTTACCGGAACCGGTTGCGCCGATGCACAATCCGTGCGGGCCCATACCGCTTTCGGCGGCTTCCTTGATATCGAGTTCGATGGGCGCGCCGTCCGCGCCGACACCGAAGGGCACGCGCAGCCGCTCGCGGCCGTAGCGGGGACGCCAGGCGTGCTCGGGGTTGAATGTGCCGATATCGCCGAGCTTCATCAGCTGGGTCCAGGTCGAGATCACGTCGGCGTCATCGTTTTCGACATCGCTGCTGCGCTGGGTTGCGGCGCGGTACGGCGCGAGTCGGCGAGCGACCTGCTGGGCCTGCTGCGGGCTGATCCGGTCGATCAGCGCGAAACGCTCCTGGTTGCCGGTGGCGCCGCGACCGACGCATTCACCGTTCTCGACCACCATCTTGATGCCGCGCGAAACCGCCAAACGCGGTGCGTAGCCGCATAAGTCGATGATGGTCACGCCCTCGTAACCGGATTCGCGAAGTTGGTCTTCTTCGGCTTCGAGCAGACCGCCGTCGACGACAATGACGATGTGCACCAGGTTGGCGTTGGCGGGTTGGTTACGGGAGTAGCGAACGCGGTTGGCCAGCAACGGATGCAGGCCCGCGGTGGCCTCCCGGATCGAGCCGTAGAACATGCGCTGGGTGCCGATGCCGTCCTGCGCGTCCGGATGCTGGGTGTGCGGCAGCCACTTGGTCCACGCCCATTCGCGGGCAGTATCCGGGCCGCATACGACGGCGATGAGCACCTGGTCGGGCGCCTGGAACATGCACAGCTGCAACAGCATTGCGCGGGTCATATCGCGGGCCTCGGCGCGGTCGCCGTCCAGTGCGATGGTCGCGAAACCCTTGACCGCGATCGCGGTCGGCAGATCCGGAACCGTGGAGTGCGCGCGCACGAAGCGACGCAGCGAAACCGCCGCGATCGGCTCCAATTCCTCGACAGGACCGGTCTCCGGCGCGACCAGACGGGTGGCCAGGCGCTGTCCGCCGATGCCGATGCGGGCGTGGCAGAAATCCTTGTCCCCGGCGCGGCGTTCCCACATGCGGGAAGTTCCGGCCAGCATCCAGATCAGGGCCGGCTCCGGATGGCTCCATTCGACGGAAGCGCGCTGCTGCGTGGCGGTCTGGTCGACGTCCTTTCGGACCTGATCGAGGTAGCGCAGGTAGTCCTTGCGGTCCTCGTTCGCCTCGGCCGCCTTCTGTCCCTTGCCGCCGCCCTGACCGGCGAACATGCCGACCATGGAGACGACCATCATCATCGGGAACATCATGCTCATCGGATTCGACGCGATGCTGCCGCCCTGCGTGAACAGCAGCGCCATCATGCCGACCATGCCGACGACCATCACGACCGGCATCAGCTTCGATACCAGGCTGCCCGGTGTCACCCTTGGGATTTCGGGCGGCGGCTGCAGCGTGACCTCGCCCCCTGGCGAGCGCGGCATCTCGCGACGCGCACGCCGCTGGAACCGGACGGTACTCATCGGACGAGATCCCCCTCTTCGCAAGCTGCACTTTTTCGGCCTCAGTGTAGAGGGCACAGCTGACATGTCGTACAGTTCGACCAGCATTCTGCTGCCCGAACGGTGGGTTCGCAAGCTCGGCCCCCTCGCTCACGGGACACGGAAATACGAGGTAGAGACCGAGTTGGGGGAAGCTTGACGCACGCGCGACTTGACCACATCGACGAAGAATCCTCGCGCGGCATCGTCCGTGCGCCCGACCTTGCCCGGGTCACGATTCTTGCGAAGCACACCCAGGTGGATATGGCGATTCCGGTCGATGTGCCGGTCGCGCTGGTGATTCCGAGTGTCGTCGATATGGTCGCTCAACACAGCCGCACCAACGATTTCGACAATGAGGGCGAGCGCTACGAGCCCGCCGAATGGGTGCTGGCCCGAATCGGCCATCCGCCGTTCTCCAATTCGCTGAGCCTCGGCGAGCACGGTGTGCGCGACGGCGAGCTGCTCATGTTGGAGAGCGCCTCGCATACCGCGCCGACGCCGCTGTTCGACGACATCATGTACAACGTCGCGATCGCCGACGCCGATCACTACCGCAGCTGGACCCCGAAGATCGCGCGGATCACCGGTTCGGTGCTCGCCGCACTCACCATGATCGTCGGCTGCCTCGGTCTTTTGCTGTCCAAAGACGCACTGCCGGGCTGGATCAGCGGTTCGCTCGCGTTGACCGTGGCGATTCTGCTGGTGGTCGCGGGCATGGTGCTCAGCAGGATGTACGGCGATACATCGACCGCGCTGGTGCTCGGCGGCTGTGCGCTGCCCGCCGCGTTCACCGCCGGAATGCTTTACGTGCCGGACGATTACGGCTGGGCGCATCTGCTGCTCGGTTCGGTATTGGTCGGCGCGACAGCGGTTCTCGCATGGCGTGTCACCGGCGTCGGACTCGCGCTGTTCATCGGCGCGGCCACGCTCGCGGTATACGCGGTACCGGCCGCGCTGGTCGGCGTGCTCACCGACCAGCCGGAGAAGGCCATCGGCGCCGTCGTGGCCGCGCTCGGGCTCGCGGGTCTCTCACTCGCGCCGCGGGTTTCGATGCTGCTCGCCAAGCTGCCGCTGCCGCCGGTACCCTCCCCCGGCACCCCGATCGACCCGACCGAGGACGATCCGGACGATCACCGCGCGCTGCCGACAATGGATGCGCTGCGGGTGAAGTCGGAGCGGGCCCGGATGTACCTGGCCGGACTCGTCTCGGCGACCACACTGCTCTCGGTAGCGGGTGCGTTGGCGGGCGCCGACCCCGGTGCGGAGGATCCGTATTGGCCGGGTATCGCGCTGGCGCTGGTGACCGCGGCGGTGCTGATGTTCCGCAGCCGGACCTACGCGGGCGCCGAACAGGCCGTGGTGCTGATCGCGGGCGGCGCGTCGATCGTGCTGATCATGATGGTCGGCGTCGCCGTCGGCATGGAGCAGCCGCTGGCCGTCTTCGGTGCGGCAATGGTGGTGCTGGTCGCAGCGTTGATTCTCGGCATCATCATTCCGAACCAGTCCGCGACACCGCCGATGCGCCGTGGCGTCGAATTGCTCGAGTACGCGTTCGTGGCCGCCGTGCTGCCGCTGGTGTTCTGGGTGGCCTCGCTCTACTCGCTTGTTCGCGGGCTGTGAACAGGCAGATGCGCGTCGCGGCGGCAGCCGTGGCGTTGGGCCTGAGCGCGTCGCTGGGGCTAGGGGCCGGTGCTGCTTCCGCGGATCACCCGCCCGCGGTGAATCCGGGGCTGCTGCCTGCGGGCGATCCGGCCGCACCACCCGAAAAGACCGAGCGGCCAGCGAATTCCGATTGCTCGAATACGGTGTCCGGTGGTGAGGGCGCGACGATTCCCACCGCGCAGCGCTCCCTCGATCTGGAAAGCGCGTGGCGGTTCTCCAAGGGTGAGGGCCAGACCGTCGCGGTCATCGATACCGGTGTCGCGCGGCATCCCCGGTTGCCGGGTCTGATCGCCGGTGGCGACTTCGTGGCGAACTCGGGCGACGGCACCGAGGACTGCGACGGGCACGGCACCTTTGTCGCGGGCTTGATCGCCGCTTCGAAGATCGACGGGCAGGGATTCTCCGGTGTCGCGCCGGAAGCACGCATCATGACCATCCGTCAAACCAGCAAGATGTATCAGAAGGAAGGCCGGTCCAGGGAACGGAATCCCGACGACCTGCCCGAGGGCTACGGCAATCTGGCCACCATGGCCTCGGCGATCCGGCGCGCGGCCGATGCCGGCGTCGGCGTCATCAATATCTCCGAGGTGTGGTGCGGCTCGTCCAATGACGTCGACGGATCCATCGGCGCGGCAGTGCGATACGCGACGCTGGAGAAGAACGTGGTCGTGGTCGTGGCGGCCGGAAACCAGGACGGCTCCTGCAAGACCGAACAGCAGATCATCGATCCGGTCAATCCGGCCGCCGATCCGTGGAGCAATGTCAAGGTCAATGTGAGCCCGGCGCGCTGGGACGACTATGTGCTCTCGGTGGGCTCGATCGATTCGAACGGCGCACCGTCGAAGTTCACGGTGCCCGGGCCATGGGTGAGTGTGGCTGCGCCGGGCGAGAATATGGTTTCGCTCGACCCGCGCGGGACCGGGACCGCGACCGGCACCGTGAATCAGCAAGGGCAGCAGCAGGCGATGAGCGGTACGAGCTTCGCGACGCCGCTGGTATCCGGTGTGGTCGCACTGGTACGGGCCCGCTTTCCAGATATGAGTGCGTTGGATGTGGTCAAGCGGATGCAGGCCACCGCGCACGCGCCCGCCGAGGGGTGGAGTCCGTATATCGGCTACGGCGCGGTCGATCCGGTCGCGGCGCTGACCGATGAGGTGGGCAGCACGGCACTGCCGCCCAAGCGGCCGAGCCCGGCCAAGAGCGCCCAGCTCGCGGTGCCGAAACCGGCGCCGCCGCCGGACAATCGGGCCCGCAATGTCGCGCTGATCGGCACCGGGATCATCGGGACCGCTTTGGTGCTCGGCTACCTCGCCTCGTTTCCGATCCGCCGCCGGTTCGGCGTCAAGTCGGACGATATGTAGCGTCTTCGTGGCAAACGGCGGTACATAGGGTGTCGCACCCGATCGATACAGGTAGTTCCCATGCACGCAGTACAACACGACGGCGGACAACCGAGCCGTAGACAATCCTGGGAACGCACGACCGGCATCCCAATGCTGGTGCTCGCTGTGCTCTTCATCGGTGTCTACGCCTGGCATGTGCTGGATACCGGAGCGTCACCGCGACTCGATGCCTGGCTCGAGCGGGTCGACATCATTATCTGGGCGGCATTCGTCGCGGACTTCGGCATCCGGACATGGCTGTCCACCGATCGCTGGCGGTTCGTGCGCACACATCCGCTGGAGCTGTTGATCGTGCTGTTGCCGCCGTTCCGTCCGGTGCGGTTGCTGCGGGCGGCGCTGTTGGTGCTCGATCAGCTCAACCGCAATCGGGTGACGCGTGCCCGTCTCGCGATATTCGTCGGCACCAGTTCGGCACTAACGCTGGTGCTGTGCAGTCTGGCGTTCTTCGATGCCGAATACGGCGCACCCGACAGCAAGATCCACAACTTCGGCGACGCCCTGTGGTGGTCCATGGTGTCGGTGACCACGGTCGGCTACGGCGATGTGTATCCAGTGACCGTGCAGGGCCGCATGATCGCGCTGATCCTGATGACGCTCGGCATCGGCCTGATCAGCTTCGCCATCGGTACCACAACCAGCTGGGTGATGGACCAGCTGAAGGCCGCCGAGGTTACCGCCGACCGCACCGAAGTGGAGATCACGATGCTGGTCGACGAAATCCGCGCGCTACGAAGCGAAGTCGCCGAGTTGCGCGCGGCCTCGATGTCCGAGGACTAGCTCAATTCGCCGAGGCGACAGGTGATTTCGAGGGTGACGGGTCTGCGGCGACGCCGTCGTGGGCGACCATGGCATCCGCGCGGGACAGGCTCGGACCGGCCGCGAGGAGGCCGACGATCGGCCACGGTGCTGGTTCGGCCTTAGTGCCCGAATCCGAGTCCATGCCGAGCGCCTTTTCGGCGTCGGAGTCCTTGACGCCGTAGCGGACACCGGTGTCGGCGATGTAGAACTTGCTGTCCTTGCGACGGCTGTCGGGTTCGATGCCGGTGGTTTGGACGAAAGCACCGGTGGCAGGCGGGATGTAGACCGAATCGGCGTTGGCGCCGGAGCCGTCCGCCTGAGCCAGCGGTACGAGTTTGGCGTTGTCCGGAATCGGCAGGGCCACACCGGTGAGCACCGTCAGTTCGGCGCGATTGCCGCCGTCCTTATTGTCCGCGGCGGCGGCCAGCGGCTTCCAGGACAAGCAGCTCACCGGCTGGTCCTTGTAGTCGACGATGGACGGTACGACCTGCGGATACGCATCGACCAGCAGTGCGTTCGACACCGGCGCGTAGGTCTTGTCGGTCTGATCGACGACGTCGTTGCTGGACGTCGAGCGGTATCGGCCGCGGATGATCTCGGCGGTCACCGATGAGATCTGCTGCAGACCGTCTTGCAGCACAACGTATTCAGTATTGGGCTGCGCGGGCACATGCACGACTTCGCCGATCCGGTGGTTGCCGACCGAGTAACTCACCGACCCGCCCGGATTATCGATCTTGGGCGGAATGATCGGCAGCACTTCGGGAATCGTATTGAGCAGACCCTCACCTATCGGCCGGGCGGTCGCGCCGGTGATCTTCAATGCGTCGGTGACAGCGCGGTCCTTGAGGTCGACGCGGGCGCGCTTGCCCTCGTAGACCAGATACGCCGAGTCCTTGCCCTGCACCAGCAGCGCCCGGTCCCTACCCATCACCGAGGCCTTCTCGCCGAGCGAGAGACTTCCAGCGAGCACCGAGGTGGTGAGGTCCTTGCTGCCGTCGACCTTCAGCTGATCGCAGACGGTCCAGATCCGGCCCTTGCCGTCCTTGTCGAAGCGCAGCGAGGAGGGTGCACCCGGAATGCCGATCAGCTGGCCGCGCGCCTTCTTGCCGATCTCGGATTCCTTGACTATGACGGCCTTTTCCGGCGATCCCGCGGCCAACCGAGCCGATGCGAGATTCAGCGTCGGATGCACCACATCGTTGATCATCACGTAGACGGCGCCGGATTCCTTGCCGATCAGGATCTTGTTGCTGCCGATCTTGTCCTGCGGACGCAGCAGTGCGAGCACGCCACAACCGGCCAGCACCACGATCGCCATGATCAATCCCGCCGCGTAGGCGCGGGACTGAGAGCGCATCGGATCGTGCAACATTCGCACGTCCCGTCGGACCAGCGCGTGTTCCATCCGCCGGACCAGGAAGCGGTAGCCGCTCACCTGCCAGCGTGTAGTGGGTTTTGAAGGCATGTTTCCCTCCCCGAACAATGCTCGCGTTCGCGGAACACAGTACAGTTCCCGAGGACTATTGTTCAGCTCGGCCGCTGCGATACGGCCGATACCGGGTACTTGGGGGACGACGATGGCCGAACAAGCCGGCGCGGGACCACGCCCGTTGCTCGGGCGCATCTCACTGCGGAATCTGTTGATCGCGCAGGTGATCGGGCTCGTTGCCGGACTGCTCGCCCTGTTGGTCGGGCTCGGTGCCTGGCCCGCGTTGGGCGTCGCGGTGGTCGCCGGACTGCCGCCGCTGATCCCGATTGCCAAGCGCACCATCCTGGATTGGATCGCCACCTGGTGGCGCTACCTCACCCACGGCGATTACGAGCTCGGCGATACCGTCGACTTCCGCGGCTCGGACGGTCGCTCGCTCGGGCTGTACTGGGACGGCAGCCGGGTTGTCGCCGTCGTCGAGGTGCTGGCCCCCAAGGGCGGACTGACCCGGATCGCTCGCACCACGGTGCACGCCTCGCATCTGCTGCCGCTGCCGGAACTGGCGAAATGCCTGAACCAGCACGACATTCTGCTCAGCGGTATCGACATCATCAGCCACGGTCACCGCAGCCGCTCCGGTACGCCCGCGGGCAAGATCTATGAATCGCTGCTGGGTCCGCTGCCCGCGACCGCGCACCGGAATGTGTGGCTCGCCATCAGTTTCGACGCGATCGCGTGCCCGGAGGCCGCGGCTCGGCGCGGTGGCGGCAGTGAGGGTGCGTCACGCGCGGTAACCATTGCGACGCAACGCATTATGCGCACCCTCGAGGACGCTGACTGCAGCGCACGCATCCTTACCGCACCCGAGATTCGCAAGGCGGTTCTGCAGGTCACGCAGGGCTTCGATCCGCGCACGCTGACCCACCGCTGGCGGTATGCCGAGATCGGCAACAGTGTGAATATCGGAAGTGCGGTCGACCCGAAGCGGCTCGGTTCGGATCTGCTCTCGCAGCTGTGGGTCGCGCCGTCGCGCGGTACGACCGTCGCGGTGCGGCTGCGTCCCGGTAGTTCGGCCGAATCGGTGACCATCGGCGCGGCTTGGCGGCTGACCACTCGGGAGCTGCCGGAGCGCACGAAGCTCAAGGGCCTGATCTCGATGAACGGGCGGCAGCGCGATGGTCTGCTCGCGCATCTGCCGCTGGGCATTCCGAATCTCGACGACGCCGTCCCGGTGACCGAGTACCCGATCGATGTGATCAGCGCACTGCATTTGCCGTCGTCGGGGTGCGGTCAGCTCATCGGCTCGGATGACGAGGGGCAGGGTGTCGCGGTCCGCATTGTCGGTACCGGTATTTCGACGGTTTATGTGGCCGGTGAGTTGTATCTGGCTCAGCAGTTGGTGTTCCGCGCGTTGGCAGTCGGTGAACGCATCCTGATCCGTACCGACCGGACGCATGCCTGGGAGAACCTGGTGACGACCATCGGGAATCCGGAGCGGCTGCAGATCGCGGTGGAGACGCATCAATCCGATTCCGGTTTCACCGCGACAGTGGTCGACGGTGTGCTGGCACCCGCACCGCACGCCGGTGTCACGACGATTTATGTCACCGGAGATCCGATGGGGTGGCCCGCGACTCGGCCGGACCTCTCGATCCACCAGCCGGGGGCCATCGGGAACCATGTGGTGCTGCGGACCGGGACTGCTCAGGTCGATCTGACGTTGGTGTCGATTCCGCGTGAGGCGACGTATATCGGACATCCGCGAGGGCGGCGAGCTATGGCGGGAAGTCCGCAGTAGCGCTGTTTCGTTGCGCGGGATCGGAGCTGCGGGTAGGCAGGTCCGCCCTGACTGCCGAGGAGCCAGGCGTTTTAGCGAGGGTAGTGAATTGGTGGTTGTCGTCGGCGCGTCGAACCACCATTCAGCTCCCCTCGTTGGGCTCGGTGCAGGGGGTGTGCGGCCGCGCGGGGTGGTCAGCCTGGGTAGGGGTCGGCGCTGCGTGCAGTGCGGAGAGTTCTTGCCCACCAAGCTAATTGGCAAATAAGGCGGTCGGCGGCGTCTATGGCGGCGCCGTCTTGGGTGTTGCCTGATTCGTCGAATCGCTTTTTGGCCTGGTGGAAGCTGACGGTTTCGCGGATGGAGACCATGTGGATTTCCGCGACTACCTGGCGGAGTTGTTCGACGGCGCGCAGGCCGCCGGAGAGGCCGCCGTAGGAGACGAAGCCGATGGGTTTGGCGCGCCATTCGTGTTTCGCGTTGTCGAAGGCGGTTTTCAGGGACGCCGGGTAGCCGTGGTTGTACTCGGATGTGATGGCGACGAAGGCGTCGGCGGCGGCCAGGCGCTGGCGATAGGCCTCGACCTCGGGGGTAAAGGTGAGGTCCGTGGGCAGCGGGGTGGTGATGAGATCGATGACGCCGGTGTCGAATTCGGGGGTCGCCCGGACCGTGCGCAGGAACCAGTCGGCGACCACTGGAGCGAATCGCTCCGGGCGCGTGCTGGCCACGATGACCTCTAGCCGTAGCGGAGTATCCACTGCGCGAGCCTAACTCGGTATGCCGACGGTACGGTCGAGGCTGGCGCGGCGATCTCGATTCGTTCGCGGGATCGGTCGACGCGCGGCTCGGCGATTCCGCATGATTGACGGCGCAACCCGGTACGACTCTGGAGGAGACGGCATGATCCTGGTGACCGGCGCGACCGGCAATATCGGCGCGGAACTGGTTGCGGCACTGAGCAATTCCGGCGCCGCCGTGCGCGCATTGGTCCGCGATCCCGCGCGGGCGCAGCTGCCCGCCGGCGCCGAGGCGGTGACAGGCGATCTGAACCAGCCTGAAAGCCTGACCGAAGCCCTGGACGGGGTCACCGGAATGTTCCTGCTGCCGGGCTACGCCGACACCCCCGACCTGCTCGCCCGCGCGAAGAAGGCGGGCGTCCAGCACATCGTGCTGCTTTCGGGTGGTTCGGCGGCGCTCGAGGATATGAACAATGCGGTCTCCGCATATATGACGCAGGCCGAGCGGGACGTGCGCGAATCCGGCTTGGCGTGGACCTTTCTGCGCCCGCGCTCATTCATGTCGAATGCGCTGCGCTGGTTGCCGCAACTCGAACAGGGTGATGTGATCCGCGCCCAGTTTCCCGATGTACCGGTCGCCGCAATCGATCCCGCCGATATCGCGGCCGTCGCGGCGGTCGCCCTGACCGGCGGCGGACTGGCCGGGCGCATCCTCGAACTGACCGGTTCGCGAGCGCTCGTGCCCGCCGATCAGGTCGCGGTGCTCGCCGAAGTGCTCAACCGGCCACTTGTCTGCCAGGGCTTGACGAATGCGGAGACACGGGCCGAACTCGAGGCCTCCATGCCGCAGCACTACGTCGACGCATTCTGGAGCTTCTTCGTCGACGGCACCCTTGACGAATCCCAGGTCTTCCCGACCGTGCAGGATGTGACCGGCCGAGAACCGCGCACCTTCGACCAGTGGGCCCACGCCCACGCCGACGCCTTCGCTCCCCCGAAGGCGTGACCGATCACAGTATCTATTCGAAGGCAGGTCCGCTGATCCCGGGCGACGGATACCGAATGCGCCGCGCGAACCGATGACCTCGCGGCGGCAGAGCCGAGTGTCGCGCGCTCGACAAACCGCATTCCCGTACCGACGCAGCGCGCTCGATCGAACACAGCGTGCCAGCCGACGGTCATGCTCGCTCCAGCACGGACGCCTGGCTTTGCGCCTATCCGACGCAGCGACACCATCCGATGCCGCATACTCGTCCGAATCGCCGGCCGAGGTCCGTAGCGCCCAAGGCAGATGCACGGCAAGCGAATCCGGTCGGGTGGTCGGTAGTCCCCGAGATGAATCGACCAGCCCGATTCGCACCCGGCCAAAAGCAATGCCCACTGCAACGCGGCGGTTGGAGTCGAACACCGTGCTGCGGAATCCCGGCCGACCTTGTTCGAATCGTGCACGATATGCATTGACTATCAGCGGTGATCATGGCGTAGGTTCGAGATGGGGAGGGGACGAAAGTGATCATCGAGCGCTGGCTATTGATCGAAACGCTCGGCCGTGTCGACAACTGGTCGGTGTTGGCCATTGGTACTACGCCGCGTGAATGGAAGTCGTTTCAGCGGGCCGTGCCCAGTCGGTTGCGGCCGCTTGTCGCTGCCGCGCGTGCGAGTGGATCGGTCGTGGATCAGGTGCTGCCGACTTCGCGGCAAGTGTGGTCGGAGCGGCATCTGCGGGCCGTGCCCATATTGGGTCCGGATGAGCAGGTGCACGCCATCCATCTCTGGGTCGGCCGCGGAGATCCCCCGCCCGCGCCCAGGGTTGCGCCGTTTCTGGTCGATGCGCGCACGCGCCGCATGGATGCGCTGATGCAGGGCCTCGGGCCGGATTTCGCGCCCCATCGCACCCGCTGGGTCGGTGCCGAAATCTTCGAGATGGTCGAACGATTCGACGGCGCACTGGATTTCGTCGCGAACCTGACGCGATCCGAGCCCGATTCACGGTGGCTCGGGACGGCAACCGTGCACTCGCAGGCGGGCCCGCGCTCCATACTGGTGGCCACCCGCAACGCGGACACATCCGCCGACCGGCACCGCTGGCGCGGCCTGGCGGTAGACGTCACCGATAGCGTTGCGCCGCAACGCAAATCGTTCGAGGCGACCGCCCTCGATATGCTGCGCCGCGCCCAACCCAACCTCTACCTCGCGATCGTGGACACCGCCCAGATCCGCTTGATCCGCTGGGTCACCGAACCCGTTCCGACAATGCGCTGGGCCGGCACCGACGAACGCACCGTCCCGCATCCGGCGGACCGCGCCCGAATCATCCAAGCCCGCGATGCAATGCGCTCCGGCGCAGCACACCACCAACTCCGCGCCGTCCGCCTGGCCGGCGAAAACAACGATTGGATCATCGCCCACCTGGAAATCTCCCCCCTCCCCGGCGGCACCCCGAACTGCGCCTCTCCTGAATTCGTCCTGGTCCAACTCGAAATCGTCGAGAACCCCGGCCTCGCTTGATCACCTGCCGAACCCAGACCCGATCGACACAACCTCCGACTTACCGGCCCGATCACCGCGACCGGCGCCCGGCGGGCGCGGACAATCGTCGAGGGCATCGAGCCGGTCGCCGAACGCACCCTGAGACCACCACCGCCAAGAGATCTTGCGCTTGCAACGCTCTGCCTGGGCGCAACCGCTTCACATCGGCCAGCCCGCGCCGGCCTCCGGTTTCGCCGACTCGGGTTGGTATGCAGGCGTCTGCATATTCGGTCCGGCACTCTCGATCATCGGCTCCGGCCGGGGCGCATTCACGTTCGGCACCGGAGCATCCGGGCGGGAGCCGGGTCGCGCGATCGGCGCGGCGGGCCGTGGCCCCGGGTGCACCTGATGCTCGGGCGCGGTCGGCGGCGGCGCGGCTCGCACGTGTAGTGGAGCGGGTTCCCGTTGGGGTGTGGTGGTCTCGACTGCGGGGGCGGCGAGTTCGGCGAGGCCCTGGGTGGGTGGGATTCGGGCGGTGAAACCCAGTGTGCGCCTGGCTCGTTCGGGGTCGGCGGCGAGGTGGCGGGCGTCGGCGAGGAGGTAGCGGCCGGTTACCACGGGGGCGGGGCCGCCGCGGGCCTTGGCCATGATCGAGGCGACTTCCCACATGGTGATGGGGTGGCCGGAGGCGATGTTGAGGGGGACGAAGCCGGGTGGGCGGCGGTCGACGGCGGCCACGGTTGCGGCCACGATGTCGTCGACGTGCACCACATCCCTGACCTGCCCGCCGTCCTCGTCGACCAGTGGCGGGCGGCCCTGATCGAGTGCGGCGAGGAAGTTTCCGATGAAGCCGGAGCGCGTGCCTGCACCGTATCCGTTGTGGTAGCGCAATGCCGTGACGGCCGCGCCGGCAGCCAAACCCCAAGCGAGCGCGTAGTTTTCCTGTGCCAACTTGCTGGCCCCGTAGAAGCCGCGCGGACGCAGCGGCGCGTCCTCGGTGACCGGCTCCCAGGTGAGCAACTCCCCGGTGCGTGGCGCCAAGTGGTCGAACATGCCGCGATCCAGATCAGCCCGCCGCCGCAGTCCGGGATAGAACGGCCCGCTGTTCATCCCGCGATAGCGCCCCTCGCCGTACACCACGATGGATGACGCGAGCACCAGATGACGCACCTTCGCCCGGCCCATCGCATCGAGCAGCACCGCCGTCCCGAGATCATTGTGCGCGGCGAACACCGCCGATTCAGGCCCGGAGGTGACGGCGGCGAGATGACAAACCGTATCGATGCCGCGCAGCAACGGCTCGAGCGCATCGGCATCGCGCACGTCCACCCGCGAAACCCCATCCGGCACTTCCACATCCGGACCGAGTAGATCGACCCCGACCACCTCGTGCCCGGCTGCGGCCAATGCCCGCCGCAACCGCGCTCCGATGAACCCGGCTGCCCCGGTGACCAGCACTCTCATCGCATCCGCACCCCACGTTCGGTTCCGAGCCCAACCTGACTAGCTGCCCGAACTCACGGTAGTTCGAACGGCAGCGACACTCCCGCATGGACACGGCAACGTTCGCAGGTATCGGTTCCGGTAACCGCCGAAACCGAGCGCCGGATCAGCTCCTTGAACGGTCCGAGGTTCTTCTTGAATTCGGCGAAGACGTCGACCGCGTGCACACCCTCGCCCTCCTCCAGTCCCGCATCCAGGTCGGTCACCAAAGCCACTGCTGCATAGCACATTTCGAGTTCACGGGCGAGCACAGCCTCGGGATGCCCGGTCATATTCACCAGCTCCCAGCCCTGCGCGGCGAACCAGTGGCTCTCGGCCCGGGTGGAGAAGCGCGGGCCCTGTACCACGACCATGGTGCCCGAGGATTTCATCGGCAGCGCATCCGTCGCGGATTTCGTTGCTGCGGAGCGCAGTTCGTCGCAGTACGGGTCGGCGAAGGAGACGTGCACGCCACCGCCGTCGAAGTAGGTCTGCGAACGACCCGAGGTCCGGTCGACCAGTTGATCCGGCACCGCGACGGTGCCCGGCCCCCAGTCCGCGCGCAGGCTGCCGACCGCGCACGGCGCGAAGATCCGCCGCACCCCGATCGAACGCAACGCCCACATATTGGCCCGGTAGGGCAGCGTATGCGGTGCGAATTCGTGCTGTTTGCCGTGCCGGGGCAGGAAGGCCACCGGGCGGCCCTCCACCTCGCCGACCGCGATCGGCGCGCTCGGCTTGCCGTAGGGCGTCTCGACCTCGACGGTGGTCGCCTCGTTGTCGAAGAAATCGTAGAAGCCACTACCGCCGATCACGGCGAGCGCGGGCCGAACATCCAAACTCATGCACCGATTCTCTCGCTCGTCCCCGATTCCCGACCATACGGGTCCACATCCGGCCAACTGGACCTTCGTTCATCATGACTCGAGTTGGTTGTGCAATGGAGATTCTGCTGAGCGAGGTGCTGGTCGCAGTGGTGTTGTCGTGGCTGTTGCTCGACGAATCGGTCGCGTCGGTGCAGATGATCGGCGGCGTGCTGGTGGTCGGCGGCATCGCGCCGGCCCGCAGCGGCGCCCAACACCGGACCCGCACACCCGTGGCGGCGGCGCAGAGCGCGGCTACCTGACAACTCCCTCGCCACACTGTACCCTAGGGGGGTATTAAACGAGGCCGGTCCACCCGGCGAGCAGCGAGGAGACAGTCGGTGACACCCACCCCGTCGCACAATGACACCGAGCCAGGCAGTGACTCGGCGGGTACCACCCACGACCATTCCGGCCACGGCTACATCACCGCCAAGGACGACTATCTCAAGCGTCTGCGCCGGATCGAGGGCCAGGCCCGCGGCCTGCAGCGCATGGTCGAGGAAGAAAAGTACTGCATCGATATCCTCACCCAGGTCTCCGCGATGACGAAGGCACTGCAGGCCGTTGCGATGGGCCTGCTGGAGGACCACATCAGCCACTGCGTGGTGGACGCCGCGGTCGCCGGTGGCCCCGAGGCCGACGCCAAGATCAAAGAGGCCACCGACGCCATCGCTCGCCTGGTACGCTCCTGACGCTCAACCGTGTCGCCGTCGGTACACCGCCGCCGCACCCGGATGCAGAGGAACGGCATCGGTTCCGATGAGCGAGCGGGTGTCCAGGAACTGGGTCCCGGCCGCCTCGGCAGGCACCAATCGGTCCGCGCGGGAAACCAGCAGATCGACAATCGCCCCGGCCGCGGCATCGGACATGGTCGGGGCGGCGAGCAGCAGATTCGCGACGCCGACCGTGCGGACCGAACGACTGCTGTCATAGGCGTCGGCGGGAATTTCGACCAAATCGTAGAGGTGTCCGAAGCGTTCCCGCATCGGCGCGGCCAACTCACCGAGTTCTACCAACCGCAACCGCTGCGGCACATCAAGTGCGTCGGTGGGTACGCCGCCGGCCCATAGCAGCGCGTCCAGCTCACCGGATTCCACACCCGCCACCGCATCTCGCAGCGGTCGATGCGAAATATCCACATCCGAAACGGGATTCACGCCCGCGGCCCACAGCAGTCGCTCCCCGGTCACCGCCGCGCCGGATCCCGCGGCCCCCAGGTTGACCCGGGTCCCGCGCAAATCGGTGACCTGCTGAATCGGCCCCTCCGACCGCACGGCCAACTGCAGATAGTTCTCGTACACCCGACCGAGCGCAACCAACGGGGCCCGCTCACTCTGCACCGAATCCGCCAGCGCCAGTGCAGCATCCACCTGCCCGTTCGCCAACATCCCCAGATTGTCCTGCGAGCCGGTTGTCGTCACCGGTTCGATCCGCACCGTGCCCGCCTCCTGGGCAACCGCGGCGAGCAGTTCCGCGAATGCGTGATAGAAGCCGCCGACCTCGCCCGAGGCCAGCCGCACCAACTCCAGGTCCGAACCACACCCGACAGCACCGGAAGCGACGCCGAAGACGGTGAGCGCCAGGAACTTTCGCCGCCGCATCACGACCGCACCGCCTGCGGCAGCCGGATCTGGATCGCGAGACCGTGCGGCTGCACGGGGAGCACGGACAAGGTGCCGCCGCGTGCTTGGGCCAATGCCGTCGCAATCGGGAGCCCGAGGCCCGAGCCGCCGGACGCCGCACCGGAGCCGCGAAAGAACCGGGTGGTCAGCTTGTCGATCTCGGCCGGTTCGACGCCGCTGCCATTGTCACGGACGGTCACCGTCACCCAGCCCGGCTCGGCGTCGACCACGATGACGGTCTGTGTGCCCGGCCCGGCATAGCTGCACGAATTACTCAGCGGCACATCGAGAATCTGGGCGAGTACATCGGCGGAGACCGCTGCTTCGGCCTCGGCAACCTGCGGTTGCGCCCGCAATTCCTGCCCGGCGCTCTCGTAGGCGGAGTACCAGGCATCGATCCGGTCCGCAGCAACTTGCACTGCGTCGCAATGGATTTCAGCATTGGGTGGAGTGCGCGCGGCCTCGAAAGCGGCGGGGGTCTCGGCAACCGCCAAGCTGAGCAGGCCATCGAGCAGCGCGGTCAACCGTTCAACCTCCGCGCCCGCGCTACGGAAGGTCGCCGCCGCACTTTCCGGAATGGCGGCTTCCAAAGAGTCGAGACGAATTGTCAAGGCGGCGAGCGGGTTTCGCATGGCATGAGCGGTATCCGCAACGAGCTGACGTTGCGCATCCGCCGAATCGGCCACCGCCAATGCCATGGCATCGAAAGATTCCGCGACCGCCCGCATTTCCGGCGGCCCACCGTGGTGGCGGGCGATCGAGACGTGCGCGGCGGCCTCGGCGCGCGGCTTCGGCAGTGTCGCGGTCAATTCGGCGACCGCCTGCGACAGCGCCGCCAGCGGGCGCAGCACCCAGCGCGCCAGGCTCAGGGCCAGCATGGTGAACACCACCATTGCCAGCACCGCTCCGACCGCGATCACCGCCCACGCGCGGGCGATATCGCGCCGGGCGCGTGCGGTGGATGCCTCGATCACCACCGCGCCGTTGACCTGCACTCCGGTACCGACCGGACGGGCGATCAGCACCGTCGCCCCGCTCCACGGGGTGAGCCGATACACCGGCTGCGGCCGCTGGTTGCGGCGGGCGGCGGCAACCGCGGCCTCGACGGGCGCTGCGGCCGTGTCCACGCCCGCATTCACCGTCCGCGCGCCGCGGGCATCGACCACGAGGACGTTTTCCCCGTAGAGATCGTGGTAGCGCCCGGCCTCGTCGGCCAGTGCCCGGCTGTCGCCCTCGGCCACCGCGACGTCTGCGAGGCTGGCGAACCGGTCGGCATCGCCGGAGCGAGCGGCGACAAACTCCTGCGTGCGGCTGGTCGCGAACGTAAGCGAAAGCGGTATCGCAAAGGCGAATACCGCGATCGCCGCGAATACCGTCAGCGCAACGAGTAGTCGTCTGCGCATGCCTGCCGGACTCCGCTCCTGTTACAGCGTGTCTGGGAAACCCCTTTCGGCATTTCCAGGCACCATCCTTCTCGGATGTCCTCCGTGCGCACCACGAGACTGCGCACCTCGGTTTCCGCTTCACCCGGGCTGGTTTCACCCACACAGTCGTGCGGGCCAGCGCGCTCCCGTCCACGGACATTGGTCACCGGGGCTCGCGCTTCGGGCTCCCGGACCCGGGGCAGTGACGTCATGTGCTCCGGATAGACGGCAGTCTGCCACATGACACAGACAAAAACCTTCAGATGTTCTGGTTAGGTCCGCCCGGCACGATTACTGGCCCCAGCGGTAACCGTAGCCGCGAATCGTCGTTATCAGCCCAGGTCGGTCCAATTTCGCGCGGAGTCCGGTCATGTGCACATCCAGTGAGCGGGATACCGCGACGAACGCGTCACCCCAGATCCGATCCATCAGCTGTTGGCGGCTGACCGCGGCACCGGGCCGCTCCACCAATGCCTCGACCAATTCGAATTCCTTCTGGGTCAATGCGATCGGCCGCCCGGCCACCTCGACCACCCGGGCCGCCAGATCGACCCGCACATCGCCGGTGACCACGTCGGCACGTTCCGGCTGCGATCCGGCGGCGGCGCGCCGGACCACATTCTCCAGCCGGGCCATCAATTCCGCGATCCGCGGCGGCTTCACCAGATAGTCGTCGGCACCGCCGCGCAGTCCGCGCACGATCGAGCGTTCGTCGCTGCGCGCGGTCAGGATCAGCACCGGCACGGAACTCACCTCGCGCAGCTGGCGCAGCACTTGCAGACCGTCACCGTCGGGCAGTCCGAGATCCAGGATGACCGCGTCGTAACCACGGTGCGCGGTGAGCAGATCGGCGCCGCGGCGCTTGCGGTCGGCTTGATAACCGCGGGCGTTGAGCGCCTCTACCAGCGCGTCGCCTACTCCGTCATCATCCTCGACCACCGCCAGCCGCACCCGCCGATCCTCCCACAGCGACGGAGCGGCGTGTGCGGTCGGGCCGTCAGCGTCGAGCCGGCGCGAAGTCACGGTCCGGCTCGGTGGCCGACGTATTCCGCTTGGTGAGCGAAATATCGTCCGTGGCAGCGGCATCGGCGTCGATGGCGGATCCGCGCGAGGTCTCCCGCATGAACCAGTAGGTCAGCAGCGAGATGCCGATGCACCCGGCGACATACCAGAAGTACAGCGATTCGTGGTTCGCCTGCTTCAGCGAGAGCGCGATGGTTTCGGCCGTACCGCCGAAGATCGCGACGGTCAGCGCGTACGGCAGGCCGACGCCGAGCGCGCGGATCTTGGTCGGGAACAGCTCGGCCTTCACGATGGCGTTGATCGAGGTATAGCCGGTGATGATGACCAGCGCGCCCATCATCAGCGCCCACGCCGCGATCGGATTCTTGGTGTGCGCGAGCACGGTCATGATCGGCACGGTGAGCAGGGTGCCCGCGACGCCGAAGAAGATCAGCAGCTTGCGTCGTCCGACCCGGTCGGACAGTGCGCCGGCCAGTGGCTGCAGCATCACGAAGACCAGCAGCGCGATGAAGTTGATCCACGAGACCGTCGACTTGGAGATGCCAGAGGTATTGATCATGAATTTCTGCATGTACGTCGTATAGGTGTAGAACGCGACGGTGCCGCCGAGCGTCAGCCCGATCACCAGCAGGCATTCCCGCGGGTACTGCAGCAGCATCCGCAGCGAACCGCGCGCGGGCTGGTTCGCACCGGCGCTGCTCGCCGCCGGATCACGTTCGGCCTCGACCTCGGCCTCGAAGTGCTCCGACTCGTCCATGCTGCGCCGCAGCCACATCACGATCAGTGCGGCCGCCGCACCGATCACGAACGGAATGCGCCAACCCCAGTTGTTCATCTGCGCGTTGTTCAGGAACTGCTGCAGGATGATCTGCACGCCGAGCGCCACCAACTGACCGGCGACCAGCGTGACGTACTGGAAGCTCGAATAGAATCCGCGCTTACCTGTCGAGGCCACCTCGGACAAATACGTTGCGCTGGTTGCGTATTCGCCACCTACCGAAAGACCCTGCAACAGGCGGGCCAGCAAAAGCAGTATCGGCGCGGCGATTCCGATCGTCTGATATCCGGGCGTCAGCGCGATCAGCAGCGAACCCGCCGCCATCACGGTCACTGACAGGGTCAGCGCCGAACGACGTCCGAACTTGTCGGCGTAGCGACCGAGCGCCCACCCACCGAGCGGCCGCATGAGGAACCCGACCGCGAAAACCGCTGCGGTGGAAAGCAATTGCGCCGTCGAATCGCCCTTCGGAAAGAATGACTTCGCGAAGTACACGCTGAACGCGGCGTAGACATACCAGTCGTACCACTCGACGAGATTTCCGATGGAACCACGCAATACATTCGCGACCACCCGGCGCTCGCCGACAGGCTGTGTCGTAGTCACAAGATCTCCTTCTTCGACGCGGCCTTGCGTCGGTCGGAGACCAGTGTGTGCGCAGTCACAGCGCCGATGGAAGCGGACAGCGCCCTTTCTAACGCTGTCTTAGGACGATTGCCGTCGGTTGTCCGCTGGAACCTTCCGAACGAATCGGGGGGACAGATGTTCATTCCGTGCTGAACCGAGGACGCCCGAAGAAGGGCGGCGTCGTCTGCTCGGGTCGAGTTGTTCGACCCGCTTCAACAGTCCCACCGGCGATCGGCCGGTATCTCGGGCCGATCGCCAGCCCGGGTCTATTTCGCGAGCAGCGGTGCCAGAGTGCGCAGGGTGGCTGCTTCGTCGGAGAGGACCTGGATCACCACATGATCGGCACCTGCGGCCCGATGGGCCGAGAGGCGATCGACGACGGAATCCGCTTCGCCGTGGGCTACCAGGGCATCGATGAGGCGGTCGCTACCGGGTTTGGCGAGGTCGTCATCGGTGAAGCCGAGGCGGCGGAGATTGCTGACGTAGTTCTGCAGGTCGAGGTAGAACTCGACGCGCGGGCGGGCGGTGGTGCGGGCCCGGACCGGGTCGTCGTCGAGGACGACCTTGTGTTCGGTGGCCAGCAGCACACCCTCGCCGAGCAGCGCGCGGGCGCGGGCGGTGTGTTCGGGAGTGACGTTGTAGGGCAGCGCGCCCGCAGACCGTTCCGCCGCCAGCCCCAGCACGCGCGGGCCTAGCGCGGCGAGAGCGCGACGCTCCTTGGGCACACCCGCGGCATCCAGTTCGTCGAAGTATTCGACCAGCGCGTCGTAGGGCTTGCGGTATTCGCCCTGATGTTCGGGATGGCCCGCACCCAAGCCGAGCAGGAACCGGCTCGGAAAGCGCGCTTCGATCCGGTGGAACGACTCAGCGACCTGCTTCGCGGGCGCCGTCCAGATATTCACGATGCTGGTGGCGACGGTGATCGACTCGGTTGCCTCCAGCAGCGACTCGATCACGGGCAAGTCGGCGGGCGGGGACCCGCCGAGCCACAGCGTGCCGTAGCCGAGTCCTTCCAAGTCCTGTGCGTCCTGCGGGGTGAACCCCCCGTAGTAGCGCCATACACCGAACTGTCCGAGATCTCCGATAGCCATGCACCGAATGAACGAGGCCGCTGCCGTCCCTATTCCGTCCGGGCCACACTCCGATCCGAGACGGGCCGCGAAGTTTCGAGCTAACCATTAGCAGTCTCATGTCGAGAGTGCTAACTTGGATGGTGCACAGCTTCCGGCGCCTGCCGCCGTGGCAGGCGCCGCCGCTAGTGAAATGGAGGTGATTGCTGTGCTCCGGTTCGATCCATTCCACGATATCGACACCGTTGCCCGCCAACTGCTCGGCGAATCCATGGGGACATCTCGCGCGCCACGATTCATGCCGATGGACCTGTTCAAGGCGGGCGATCATTACGTACTCAACGCCGACCTGCCCGGTGTGGACCCCGGCTCGGTGGATGTGAGCGTCGACAACGGCACACTCACCCTCCGCGCGCAGCGCAGCCTGCCGAGTGACGAAGGCGTCCAATGGATTGCGTCCGAGCGCTTCGCCGGCACCTATATGCGCCAGCTCAGCCTCGGCGACAATGTCGATGCCGACAAGATCAGCGCAACCTATAACAACGGCGTGCTCTCGGTGACGATTCCGATCGCCGAACGGGCCAAGCCGCGCCGTATCGAAATCTCCGGTTCCAGCCAGCCACGTACGATCGAGGCCGGTTCGTCCAGCAAATAGCTGGTCATGCTCCCGCACCGCACTGCGCCCGCCGAACGCGGTGCGGGAGCACCGCTTTCACATAGGTTGTTGTCGCCGCGCCCAGGTTGGACCTTCTGTGTGCAGCGTCAAGACGTTAAGCGCCAACCTCAGCTGCCACAGCAGCCTTCGTCAGCAGTCGGGACCGTACGCATTTCGCGGGTTTCGGCATTGCGCGCGGCGAGGTCGGCAACGTCCGGATAGTCGACGGCGACGAGACTCAGACCGTGCGCGGGCGCCACGGTGACCGAGCTGGAGCGCTCGGTTTCGTTCAATAGTGCGGCGACCCACTCGGGCGTGCGTCGACCCTCCCCCACCGCCAGCACCGCGCCGACGAGGCTGCGCACCATGGACCAGCAGAACGCATCGGCGCTGACATAGGCGGTGAGCAGATCACCGTCGCGCTCCCAATCGAAGCGCTGGAGTTCGCGGACAGTAGTCGCACCATCGCGGCGGCGGCAGAATGCGGCAAAATTGTGCAGGCCCAACAACTTTCGGGATGCCTCGCGCATGGCTTCCAGATCGACGTCTCGGCGACAGGCGACAACGCTGCGGGCCTGCAGTGGCTCGGCCCCATAGGGAGCGGTGGTCAACCGGTAGGCGTAGTGGCGGCGGATCGCCGAGAAGCGTGCGTCGAATTCGGGTGGCACAACGCGAATATCCTTGATACGCAGGTCTTTCGGGAGGAACCGTGCCATGCGATGGATAAGCTTGGCCGCATCCGGCCCAGTGCCGGTATCGAAATGCGCGACCTGCCCCTCGGCATGCACACCGGCATCGGTGCGGCCCGCGACGGTCAATTGGATCGGCTCCCGGAACACCTTGCTCAGCGACTCTTCGAGCACACCCTGCACCGTGCGCAGACCCGGTTGCCGCGCCCAGCCGATGAAATCCGTACCGTCGTAACTGATATCGAGCCGCACTCGAACCAAGTCTGTATCGGACTCCGGCCGCGCACCGACTTCCGCGGCCTGCGCGACTCCAGGTGCCTCCGCGTCCCTAGGTGCCTCGACGACTCCGGCGGCCTCCACGACTTCGCGAGCCTGCACGACTCCGGGGGCCTGCACGACTCCGGGAGCCTGCACAACCTCGCGAGCCTGCACGACTCCGGGGGCCTGCACAACCTCGCGAGCCTGCACGACTCCGGGAGCCTGCACAACCTCGCGGACCTGCACGACCCCAGACACCTCCACGACTCCGGGTGCCTGCACGACTCCGGGCGAATCCACCGGTGCGGACGTACCCGACGCCCTCGAATCCACCGAATCCTCCTCGGTCACAGGCGATCTCCTAGTCGATACGAACGCGGGTGGCGGTGCGGCCGGAACCACTCACCACGCGAACCCGATGTCGGCGTGGTGGTCTCGGATACGAACGAGCCCGCCGACCCACATGGGGGCGGCGGGCTCGTTCGAGAACAGAACGTCAGGCGTCCTTCTTGTCCTCAGCGGCCTCGTCGGCAGCGGGGGCCTCGGCCTCGACGGCCTCATCGGCCTGCTCCTCGACCACGGTCTCGGCGACGGGCGCCTCGGCCTTCTTGGACGCGGAAACGCGACGGGCGCGGTCGGCCTCGTTGGTCACGGTCTTCTCCCGGACCAGCTCGATGACCGCCATCGGCGCGTTGTCACCCTTGCGGGGCAGCGTCTTGGTGATGCGGGTGTAGCCACCCTCGCGGCCCTCGAACGACGGACCGATCGAGGCGAAGAGCTCGTGGACGACATCCTTGTTGCGGATGACCTTGAGCACCTCGCGACGGTCGGCCAGGGTGCCGGTCTTCGCCTTGGTGACCAGCTTCTCGGCGTAGGGGCGCAGCGCCTTGGCCTTGGCCTCGGTGGTCGTGATACGACCGTGCTCGAAGAGCGCCGTGGCCAGATTGGCGAAGATCGCCTTCTGGTGCGACGCCGACCCACCGAAGCGGGCACCCTTCTTGGGCTTGGGCATTGTTTGTTCTCCTTGTGTGAGGCCGAGCCGGGGTGCCTACCCCAGCGGCCTAGAGCTGTTCGGTTTCGGCGTAGTCCTGCTCGCCGCCATCGGTGTCACTGAACGTGCCGCTGTCGCTCCACGTTCCGGTGCTCGCGTCGTAACCCACCACGGACGAAGGATCGAACGAGGCCGGGCTGTCCTTCAGCGAGAGGCCCAGCGCATGCAGCTTGACCTTGACCTCGTCGATGGACTTCTGGCCGAAGTTGCGGATGTCCAGCAGATCCGATTCGGTGCGGGCGACGAGTTCGCCGACCGTGTGCACGCCCTCGCGCTTGAGGCAGTTGTAGGACCGGACGGTGAGGTCCAGGTCCTCGATCGGCAGACCGAACGAGGCGATGTGATCCGCCTCGGCCGGCGAAGGGCCGATCTCGATGCCTTCGGCTTCGACATTGAGCTCACGGGCCAGGCCGAACAGCTCGACCAGGGTCTTGCCCGCCGAAGCGAGCGCGTCCCGGGCGGTGATGGAGTTCTTGGTCTCCACGTCCAGGATCAGACGGTCGAAGTCGGTGCGCTGCTCGACTCGGGTGGCCTCCACCTTGTAGGTCACCTTGAGCACCGGCGAGTAGATCGAATCCACCGGGATCCGGCCGATTTCCGCGCCGGACGCCTTGTTCTGCACCGCCGGGACGTAACCGCGACCGCGCTCGACGACGAGCTCGATCTCCAGCTTGCCCTTGTCGTTCAGGGTGGCGATGTGCATATCCGGGTTGTGCACGACAACACCGGCAGGCGGCACGATGTCACCGGCGGTGACGGTACCCGGGCCCTGCTTGCGCACGTACATCGTGACCGGCTCGTCCTCCTCCGAGGACACGACCAGACCCTTGAGGTTCAGGATGATGTCGGTGACATCCTCCTTCACGCCGGGAACGGTGGTGAACTCGTGCAGGACGCCGTCGATACGGATGCTGGTGACCGCGGCCCCCGGAATCGAGGACAGCAGGGTACGCCGCAGCGAGTTGCCGAGGGTGTAACCGAAGCCCGGCTCGAGCGGTTCGATGGTGAACTTCGAGCGGTTCTCGGCGACGACCTCTTCGGTCAGCGTCGGACGCTGTGAAATCAGCATTTTGGATCATCCTCCTGTACGGGCGCCCACTATTTGACGCCCACGTCTTGGGGGTTGTGCGTGGTCGCGGGCATTGCCGACGACCACGCACCAGCAGCGGTGAGCTGTTACTTCGAGTAGTACTCGACGATCAGCTGTTCCGACAGCGGCACATCGATCTGAGCGCGCTCGGGCACCTGGTGCACCAGGATCCGCAGCCGACCCGGGATCACCTGCAGCCAGCCCGGAACCGGGCGGTCGCCGACGGTCTCACGCGCGACCTGGAACGGCAGCGTGCCGAGCGACTTCTCCTTGACATCGATGATGTCGTACTGGGTCACCTGGAAGCTGGGGACGTTCACGGCCCGGTTGTTCACCAGGAAGTGACCGTGGCTGACCAGCTGGCGAGCCTGCCGACGGGTGCGCGCCAGACCGGCGCGGTACACGACGTTGTCCAAGCGGCACTCGAGCAGACGGAGCAGGTTGTCACCGGTCTTGCCCTTGAGGCGGTTGGCCTCTTCGTAGTACCGGCGGAACTGCTTCTCCATGACGCCGTAGGAGAAGCGCGCCTTCTGCTTCTCCTGCAGCTGGAGCAGGTACTCGCTCTCCTTGATCCGCGCGCGGCCGTGCTGGCCGGGCGGGTACGGACGACGCTCGAACGCCTGGTCGCCTCCGACGAGGTCGACCCGCAGACGACGCGACTTGCGGGTGATGGGGCCTGTGTAACGAGCCATTTTTCGTTATTCCTTTCCCGCTAGACGCGACGCCGCTTGGGCGGACGGCAGCCGTTGTGCGGCTGCGGGGTGACATCGGAGATCGTGCCGACTTCCAGGCCTGCGGCCTGCAGCGAACGGATCGCGGTCTCGCGGCCCGAACCCGGGCCCTTGACGAACACGTCGACCTTCTTGACGCCGTTCTCCTGCGCCTTGCGGGCAGCGTTCTCGGCGGCGAGCTGCGCGGCGAACGGGGTCGACTTGCGCGAACCCTTGAAGCCGACGTGACCCGAGGACGCCCACGAGATGACGTTGCCGGCCGGGTCGGTGATCGACACGATCGTGTTGTTGAACGTGCTCTTGATGTGCGCGTGGCCGTGCGGGACGTTCTTCTTTTCCCGGCGACGCGACTTCTGGGTCTTCTTGGGGCCGGAGGCCCGACTCTTCGGAGGCATCCTCTATCCCCTACTTCTTCTTGCCTGCGACGGTGCGCTTCGGGCCCTTGCGGGTGCGCGCGTTGGTCTTGGTGCGCTGGCCACGCACGGGCAGGCCACGACGGTGGCGCAGACCCTGGTAGCAGCCGATCTCGATCTTGCGTCGAATGTCGGCCTGCACCTCGCGGCGCAGGTCACCCTCGACCTTGAGGGCCGAACCCTCGATGTAGTCACGCAGCTGCGTGACCTGCTCGTCGCTGAGGTCCTTCGAACGCAGGTCGGGGCTGACGCCCGTCGCCTCGAGGATCTCCTTGGAGCGGGTACGGCCGATGCCGTAGATGTAGGTCAGCGCGATCTCCATGCGCTTTTCGCGCGGGAGATCAACGCCCATGAGACGTGCCATGTGGCAGGTTCCTTAATCGTTGCGGAGGTCTGCTCCCTGTCCGTCCCCTCGTCTGGTGGGGCACCGGCCTCCGTACCGGTGGTTGGCTCGCACACCTCGAACCTTGCGATTCCGAGGAACCGCGCGGTCCGAATATCCGCAGTGTGCGGCTGGAGCTGGGAGTTCTTCTTTATTTGGCCAAGCCGATCATGGATCGGTGCCCGGCTGGTGCCGCGAAAATCAGCCCTGGCGCTGCTTGTGGCGCAGGTTCTCGCAGATCACCATGACCCGACCGTGACGGCGGATCACCTTGCACTTCTCGCAGATCTTCTTGACGCTCGGCTGAACCTTCACGTCCGTCCAATCTTGTTCGGTTCACACGGGTGTGAACACAGTTTTTCCCCAGCCGACGACTGGGGAAGTCTCTGTGGTGAGCCTTGCGGCTCGATGGTCACGCCTCTTGCCCGGCGCGATCACTTGTAGCGGTAAACGATGCGGCCGCGCGACAGGTCGTAGGGGGAAAGCTCGACGACCACACGGTCCTCGGGAAGGATACGAATGTAGTGCTGCCGCATCTTTCCGCTGATGTGCGCGAGAACCTTGTGTCCGTTCTCGAGCTCGATCCGGAACATCGCATTGGGCAGCGGCTCGACAACTCGACCCTCGACCTCGATGGCCCCGTCTTTCTTCGCCATGTCCTCCGCGATCCCGGTTTACGCTCAAACCTGGTTTGATTGCCTTGTATCTGCTTCCATGTACCCATCGGTCGTCCCGATCAGCGGCATGCAAACAGTCGGCGCGTAGGTGCACCGCCGACCAAGCTTACCGGTTTAATTGCGGGCAGGCCAATTCGCCCTGGTCACAATGGGCGCGAGCGCCTACTATTCCGCATTCGATGCGCGGAGCCCGAGCGTCATCAGCGTAATCGCGGCCGCGTGGCGACCTTCGCGGAGCCGTGATCGGTCGCGCAGCGGCAAGGCACTGTTGGTGTCGAGAGCGGTCGCCTGGGCTGCGCTGGTCGGCGTCGAGTTTCCTCGCCATCTCCACAGCGCGGCCGGGCCGATGAGGTCGCTCAGCTGACGAAGTGAGGCCGACACCGACTGTTGCCGCCGCGAGCGTGGCGGTTGCTGTTGCGGCCGACCTCGGCACCAGCGGCGGCCGCCGGTGCCGGGTTCCGGCCGGACGTCCGCTGCGTTTGCCCGCCCCGGATGAACGGGAGGATGGCGTCGTGATCAGGTCGCACCGGATGCGGCCGAGCGTTCGTCACTCCGTCAGGTGCACACGGTTGAAGCAGACGCTGCTCGCCGGGATATAGAGGCCGCCGTAGATCAGTATCGAGGCGGGACGGAGGCCGCAAAGCAGACGCGCGGCAATCGGTCGCGCGGAGTGAGCGCGGTCATGCAGCGCGCCACATCTCGGCCTACTTACCGACAGATGCATGGGCCCAACAGATCCCGCGATCGGGGGTGTTCGAAAACCGTTCATTCGGCCCACTCCCCACCCGTGATGAGACAGAGTCGTCGCGTAAACTGACCACAGCCCAGGAATAAAGGTCGAGCAGATCAAGGGGGACGTGTGAGCCGTAATAACGACGGCCTCCCCATGCTGCCCCCGTGGCTTTCCGAGAGCGATGTCACCGGCGGCTACGAAGCACCCGTACAGAACCTGCCACACGAAGACCTCATCGATGAAGCGCCCTCGCGGCGTGGACGTTCCAAGCGCGCGCCGGAGACCGAGCGACCCGAAGCCGCGCGCCGGGACAAGCGCCGATTCGGCCGACGCAAAGGTAAGGACGAGCAGCCCGAGGAGCAGGGCCAGCGCCCGGGTTCGGCGGGGCGCGAATTGTCCGGTCCCGGTTTCGAACTGCACAGCGGACCGGGTGGTTTCCAGGGCCCGAACGCCTTTCGTGGCCCCGACCCCCAGCGCGGCCCCGAGCCAGGGGACCCGCACCGACAGGGTCCACCCCAGCACGACTCCGGTCCACATGCGCGCCCGGATGGACCAGGTCAGGGTTTGCCGAACTCGGAAAGCGGTTGGCAAGGCAGCAATCCGCTGCCGACCCGCAACCCCGGCCAGCCCTCCGCCGGTTTCGAACCGCTCGGCAGCAGGCCGCCGACGCCACCGTCGCAACCGCTGGTGCACCCTTCCGGCCCTCAGCATCCCGCTGCCGAATATCAGCAGCCGGGCGCTACTCGAACGCCTCCGGCCCAGCAGCCGGGTGCGGGCCAACCGCCTGCTTTCCAACAGCCGGATGCGGGCCGGCCGATTGCCACAGAGCCGGCCGCGTCTGTCGAGGAAACGGTGCGCTACCAGTCGTCGCGTCCCGACCTGCCGCCCCCGCCGAACCAGGCCGCCGCACAACCGTATTCGCCTGCCGCACCGCCGCAGCCGCCGACGAGCGAGCGGCCGGGGATGCCGCCGACCGGCGACTTCGACGCCCCACCCCCATGGCTCGATACGCCCCGCACCGAGCAGGGCCAACCGTCCCCCGAAACGGCTGGCATGGGCCCCCATCCCCCCGCAGCCTCGGCACCCGTTCATCCCGGGCCGACTTCGGTGCCCGAAAACCGCTCGGACAGCGGCCAACTCACTCCGCCCCCACAGGTCGGCGCACCACCCGCATCGACCTCGGGCGGCACCGACGCACCGCCCGCACGGCTCGACGCACCGTCCGCACGCGGCACCGACGCACCGCTCGACGCACCGCCCACACGCGGCACTGACGGCCCGTCCTCGCAGCTCGCCCAACCGCACTCGCGCGGGTTCGATGGCCCGCCTTCGCGACTCGAAGAACCGCACCCACAGGGCTCTCATGACGCCGACGGACCGCCCACCCGACACGATGAAGCTCGGCCGCACGACCCGCGCGGAGTCGACAGTCCGCCTGCGCGACTCGACGAGTCGCGGCCGGGCTCTCGTACGGGCAGCTCGGGCCCGGAACTCGATGAATCGCGCCGGGCCGGCTCGCACGGGGGCGATGGCTCGGCGCAGCAGTTGGACGAGGCGCGTCAGGTGGACTCGCAAGGAGACGATGGTCCGCCGTCTTGGCTTGCGCCGCAGCGACCGTCGGAGGACCAGACCGCCGATGAGCAAGGGGGTGCGCGCAGCGGGCAGCGACCTGAATTGCCGCCGCCACCAGGGGAATTCGATGCACAGTCGGCGGCGGCCTCCGGCATGCCTGCGGAAGCTGGTGTGGCACGTGGTTCCGGCTCGACAGCCGGGGCGGCGACAGATGTACCGGGCGCGGTAAGCCATACGGATCAGGATGATTCGGCGCGAGCGCTGGGTGCAGAGCAGACCGCCAACGACGCAGCGGGGTCCGCCGAGGCTGATCGCGCGCAATCCCCTGGTGCGACACCGATATTCGATTCCGCGACGGTCGATCCGACCAGGCGGTCGGGCAGCTCCCCGCGAGTGCCCAGCACCGCCTCCTCGGAGTACGGACCCACACCGCGCGATCGCGCCCAGGATTCGGCCGCGGGCACCGGCCACCCCGCAGGCGGATCGCCTTCGGGCACAACATCGTCCGCGAGCGCCGGTGCACCGCACGATTACGGCCAGTACGGCGAGACGACGCAAACCGCCAACGACGATCCGGCCTCCGCGCAGGCAGCCGGCTCGGGAGCAGCACCTCAAACGCCGAGCCGGTTCCATCGCCCCGCGTCCGCACCACAAGTACCCGGCGGCGAGTTCCACCAGCCGCCCTTCGCGCCGCAGGAAGCCGATTTCCAAGGGCCTACCGATACCGGTGATTCGGAATCCGGTCGGCCGCAACGCGATAGCGGGTCGGCCGCGCCCGGATGGGTCACCGACCCCAATTCGGCGGGTTCCGAGTTCCCGGGACCAGGGGCGGCACCGCAGACACCGAGCGAGGAGCTCGGACGTCCGGGCTCAGGACCGCAGGGAACCGCGGCCGAATCCCAGCGGCCGACCGGCGCGGCAGGACAGTCCGGATCCGGTGCGGCGCAACGAGGACGTGAGTTGGCCACGCCTGGTTGGACTGCGCACCCCGTCCCCGGAACAACGGGCACACCAACGCCCATCGCTGGACGACACCGGTTGCCATCGGAGATCGGTGCAGCCGCCGAGGCGGGCGATGAGGCCGCAGCGGCGACCGACACTGCCGGCGATCAGCAGGTTCCGACGGGCGAGCAGTCAGCTCCGCATGGGCCGGGCGACCAAGGAAGTGTCGCCGGAGCGGAGCAATCCGCAGTAGCCGAAGGGCAGAGCGGCGACCGCGCTGCCCCCGAGTACGCACAGCCCGCACCGGGACCGCTAGCGCCGGGCATCGACCAGCCGAATAGTCAGTGGCACAACGGAACTGGATACGCTCAGCCGACCGCCGGGCAAGGGCCTGTCGGCGATCAGGCCGGCCCACCTTGGCAGAACGGACCTGGGCCCACAGGGCAAGCACCCAGCGGCGACCCGGCCGCGCCGTGGCAGAACGGACCCGGGTACGCGCAACCATCCACCGGGCAAGCACCTGTCGGCGATCGCGCACCGTGGCAAGGCCGCCCTGCGCCCACGGGGCAAGCACCCAATAGCGACCAAGCGCCATGGCGAGGCGGACACGGACCAGCGGGGGAAGCGTCTGGCGACCAGGCTCCGTGGCACGGCGGCCCGGTGCCCACGGGGCAGGTGCCCGGCAGCGACCAGGCACCGTCGCAGAGCGGACCCATCAGTCGCCCGCCCGGCAGCGATCAAATGCCATGGCAGAGTGGACCCGCGCCGACGGGCCGAGAACCCGGCAGCGACCAAGCGCCACGGCCGAGCGGCCCTGGATCTACGGGGCAAGCACCTGGCAGCGATCCGGCCGCACCGTGGCAAGGCGGACCCGGGTACGCGCAACCGCACATCGGGCAGGCGCCAGTCGGCGATCAAACTGGCCCATCATGGCAGAGCGGACCACCGGGGCAAGCTCCCGGAGCCGAACACGCATCGTGGCAAGGCGGACTCGCGCCCACAGGCCGAGCACCCGGCAGCGACCAAGCGCCACGGCCGAGCGGCCCTGGATCTACGGGGCAAGCACCTGGCAGCGATCCGGCGGCGCCATGGCAGAGCGGACCCGGGTACGCGCAACCATCCACCGGGCAGGCACCGGTCAGCGGTCCGGTCGGCCCACCTTGGCAGAACGGACCTGGGCCTACGGACCGGGCACCCGACGGTGACCAAAGACCGTGGCAGGGCGAGCCCACTGGGCAAGCGCCAGGCGGCGATCATTCGCCGTGGCAAGGCGGCCCTGCGCACACGGGACAGGCACCCGGCAGCGACCAGGCACCGCAGCAAAGCGGACTCGGACCGACAGGCCAGGCCCCTGGCAGCGACCAGGTACCGTGGCACGGCGCGTCCGGCCCCATGGGGCAGGTGCCCGGTGACCAGGCACCGCAGCAAGGCGGCCCCACCGGCCATGCGCCCGGCGGCGATCAAACACCACGGCAAGGTGCGTCCGGGTATGGGCAGCCGCCGATCGGGCGGGCGCCCGAGGGTGAGCAGTGGCAGAATCCTGCGGCGCGGGGCTCGGGGCAGCAGTCGCCGGGTGAGCAGCCTGCTGACCAATGGCAGCAGGGGTATGCGGCGGGGCCGATGGGACAGCAAGCGCCCATTGGGGATCCGCAGACTGGGTACGGCCAACCATCGGCCGGGCCGCCGCCCGGGTATCAGCAGGGTGGTCAGTATCAGCCTGCGCAGTATCAGCCGCAGCATCCGCACGGGCCGCAGCCTTCGCTCGATGACGTGCCGTTGCGGCGTGCGAAGAAGTCGCCGAGCGGTGGGTGGCGCAAGGCCGTGCACCACGTTTCCGGGGGCGCGATCAATCCCGGCTTGTCCGCGGAGGAGTTGCGGCTGCAGGAATTGGTGGCGCGGATCCGACAGCCGGTGCGCGGTGACTATCGGATCGCGGTGCTCTCGCTCAAGGGTGGTGTCGGAAAAACCACCACGACAATGGGTCTCGGGTCGATCTTCGCCTCCATCCGTGGTGACCGGGTGATCGCGGTCGATGCCAATCCGGACTTCGGCACGCTGTCGCAGCGGGTGCCGCTGCAGACCCGTTCGACCGTGCGCGATCTCTTGCTGGATCCCGCGATCCAGCGCTATTCGGATGTGCGCAGGCATACCTCGCAGGGCACCAGCCGATTGGAAGTGCTTGCCAGCGAACGGGATCCGGCGGCGTCGGAGGCGTTCAACGACGAGGAGTACCGCGCCGTCGCCCGCATCCTGCAGCGGTTCTACAACATCATCCTGACCGACTGCGGTACCGGGCTGATGCATTCGGCGATGGGCGGCGTGCTCGACCTCGCGCATTCGCTTGTGCTGATCTCCTCGGCCGCGATCGACGGCGCGCGCAGCGCGGCGGCGACGCTCGACTGGTTATCCCTGCACGGCCACGATCATCTGGTCCGCAATGCGGTCGTGGTGATCAACCTGCCGCGTGAGGGTTCCCCGAATGTCGGCATTCAGCAGCTGCGCGAATACTTCCTGTCGCGCTGCCGCGCGGTGCACATCATTCCGTA
Source organism: Nocardia vinacea (assembly GCF_035920345.1). NCBI lineage: Bacteria > Bacillati > Actinomycetota > Actinomycetes > Mycobacteriales > Nocardiaceae > Nocardia > Nocardia vinacea. The sequence goes on along the minus strand of NZ_CP109149.1, from coordinate 8,089,744 downwards.
CGACTCGCATCTGTCCGAGGGCGCCGAGATCGATCTGCACCGCCTGCACAAGACCACCAAACGCGCCTACGTCGAACTCGCCGCTACCGTCGCAGACGAATTCGGCATCGATCACCACCGCTACGGTGTTTGATTTGCCGCGCCTGCGGCGCGGCGTGTTCACGGCACCCTGGTGTCTCGCGTCCGACCCTTTCGAGCGACCTGCAAGCAGTCGCAAGCGGCGCCCTTTCGAGCGACCTGCAAGCAGTCGCTAGCGGCGCTGTCGAGACTCGCGCCTGCGGCGCATGCGCTTCGACGACCCGGCTGCGTTCGATGGCCGTGCCTTCTGCTGCGGACGCGAGACGGGCCGCGAACTCCTCGCTCGTGAGACTCGCTTCGTGGGGTCACCGAGGCTGTAACCATGCGAAGCCGGGAACTCACCAGGACAACCTGGACGCGCGCACCTCCGCGATGGATCGCCCGCGACGGCGGCGGAACAGGCCGCGCAGTGTGCCCGCATTCAGGTAGCCGACCTTGACTGCTATCGCGTCGATGGTCAAGGTCGTGGTGCGCAGCAGTTGGGTGGCGCGTTCCAACCGGACCTCGTGCACGAAATCCCGTGGCGACATTCCGATTTCGGCTTGGGTGGCGCGCTGTAGCGTGCGTTCGGTTACGCCGAGCAGATGCGCGGCGTCGGCGATGCGGAACTGGTCGGCGACGTGGTCGCGCACCCAGCGCTCGAATGCGGCGACCAGGGAGTCGTTGCGGGCGATCACCTCGGGTATCGCGGAGTCGCGCTGTGTGCGGCGATCACCGACCACCAGATATCGGGCGGTCAGCTCGGCCAGGGTCGGACTCTGCGCGGCGATGAGCGCCAGCGCGAGGTCGATATGCGACAGCGAGGCCGCCGCGGTGGTGAGCCGATCCGCCCGGCACAGGATTCGACTCTCGTCCAAATCGATGCGCGGATATCGACGCCGAAAGGCCGGGCCGAGCCACCAACTCGTCGTCGCCACCACACCGTCCAGCACACCCGCCTCTGCCAGGTAGAAGGTTCCGGTGCAGGCCGCGGCGAGGTGCGCGCCGGATTCATAGGCCCGCGTCATCAGCTGCAGCACCGGCCGATTCGCGGGTGCGGAGACCACGCCGATCAGCCCATCCGCATCCAGGACGCGCGTTGCGGGGACGACGATCAGACCGACATCGTCCGGCAGTTCGGTTATCGGTGTCGTCTGCGCGCGGAATCCGTGCGCTGTAAGCACTTGTTTGCCATCGGCGACGATGTGCACCCGCCATGGATCGGGAGCCGTATCCAGTTCCTCGCGCAGTGCATTGGCGGTCGCGAAGGTCTCCAGTACGGCGGTGAGTCCGAGGTCGGCGACGCCGTCCTGCACGAAGACCGCAACATCCATGTCGCAAACAGTACTGAATATGTCGTTTCCGACACTCGGAACTGCGGAATAAGCGGCTTACTGTTCGTACTACTTACCCGGCCTGCCCTGCGGAGTTCATATGACGATCGTCGAAACCACCGGTATCCACCACATCCGCCTCACCGTGACCGATATCGACCGCTCCAAGGCGTTCTATGGCGACGTGCTCGGTTTCGAGATCGCGGTGGAGTCGCCGGGCCGTCCCGAGGATCCGCAGGTCCGCACCGATCCGGCCCAGTTCTACGGCGGCGTCGTATTCCAAACGAACGGAATGCTGTTCGGGCTACGCCCGGTGGCCGAACCGACCGATAAATTCGATTCCGAACGCGTCGGACTGGACCATCTCAGCTTCACCGTGCCCTCAGTCGACGATCTGACCCGCACCGCCGCCCGTTTGGCCGCGGCCGGAATCGAACACGGCGAGGTCACGCCGCTGGACGGACTCGGCATCGCGATCCTGTCCTTCAGCGATCCCGACGGTATCCACCTCGAGCTCACCGCACCGCTGTGAACGCGCCGGCGCACTGTAGTAATCCGACGTTCCGTCGGGCTCCGACGCTGGTGCGCACGAATATCGGCTCGGCACTGCCGAGCACCAGCGAACTACTGTGCGCGCTGAGCGGGAAACAGGTCCGCGGACATGTCTGCCGATGGTCGCGCGATCTGGTCCGGCTGCACCGAATAAGACGCGAGCATCCCCAGTGTTCGGCCGTAATCGACTGTCTCCGAATGGAATTGGTTGCCAATATCAATATCTGGGCAACCGAGCACCTGACGCTGCGCAGCGACAGCCATCGCGACGCCGCACTCGGCGACATCATCGATCGCATCGCGGCCACCGCCGACCACGCCTTCCACCTGCTGATGACCGGCGATCTGACCGGCGAACATATGCACGTGGCATGGACGCGATTGGCCGAATTGTCGATCACCTATGGCAACTTGGTCCGCGAAGCCGAGGACGGCCGCTGGTGCCTTTCCCCCTACACCAGACGCCGGTGACCTGGTCGGCACGCCGACGGTAGTCGAATGGCGGTCTGCTATCCGATTAGCGCCGCCATTGGACTACGCTCGGCGGTTCGCGAATCGGCAAGGGGCCGTGGCTAGCCGCTAGGGAAGCCACGGCCCCTCGTCAACCCGGGTCGTCACCACTCCGGGAGTCGCCGCCGTCCGGCGAGTACATCGCGTACCAAATCGTCGTAGGCATCGGCCAATTCGGCCAGATGATGCCACGCGACGTGTAGCTGTTCATTGTGGGCATCCAGGGTCATCAACGCGTGGTGCGCGCGGACCGAGGATTCCGCGATCCGGTCGATGACCGAGCCGACGGTTTCCGTGTGTAGCGTCGCGCCGAGCCGGTGCTGCGGCACGCTACGCGCCACCCAATCGTCGATCGCCATGACCAATTCGATTCTGCGACGCTCGATTTCGAGGATCGTCGCCGGATCGGTCGATACCGATCCGCCACGACCTACGAGCCGTTTCTCATGCAGAATCGCCAGGTCACGGGCGAACCATAGCAGCGGACCACCGACAACTCGGTGACCGCGGCACGCCCGAACAAGTAGATCCGACGTGGGAAGTAGTCCGGGAGTCAGGGACTGCACCGTCGAATCGACACACCTGGGTGTGCCGGGAAGAGCCATCACAACCGTTGATGAATCCGAACCTGCCACGTTGCCTCGCCGTCATCGCCGCACAACACCTGGATCAGGACGTTCATTACAATAAACCTCTGAAGGCACCTGTCAAGCGTTACCGGGCCGTAGGGAGTCACGAAGAGTACACTTCGTTACCTGCACGACTGACCGAGGAGCAAGATGGCGGACGGTCCGACGTATCTCCGGATCGCAGACCTCCTCCGCGAGGAGATCCGCGCAGGCAAGTGGAATCCGGGTGATCGGTTGCCCAGCCATAACGAGCTGGCCGATCAAATGCAGGTTTCGATCACTACCGCGCGCAATGCCATTCAGGTGTTGGTCGCCGAAAATCTCGTCTACACCGCTACTTCCCGTGGCACCATCGTCCGAAACCAAGAAGTCCTGGAATCGGTTGTCACCGACCATATTCGTCCGGATCGTCCGCAATCGGCCCACGATATCTTCGAAGAGATCGCGCGCGCCGCACATCGCGAACCGACCAAAGAGTTCAGCGCGAAGATGGAACCCGCGAATCCGGAGGTGGCGCACTGGCTGGGCGTGCCGGAGGATTCCTGGGTGCTGGCCAGGACGGTCGTCCAGTTCCTGGACAACGAGCCGTGGTCGTGGGAGGTCAGTTTCTATCCGCGGGACTTGGCGGAGGCTACCGGTATCGACTCGCCACACGATATTCCGGAGGGCACGACACGCCGATTGGCCGACCGCGGCCATGCCGAGACCGCACATCGCGACACGCTCGTCGCCCGCCCGGCCAGTGCGGAAGAAGCGATCGTGCTCGGCGTTGCGACCGGCACCATTCTGCTGGATCATCTACGCATCGGCGCCAACCACGAGCGCATCACGAGGGCCACCCGGCATCGGTCGATCGCGACCCGTAACCGGCTGGCGTACGAACTCGGCGACGACGAAGGCAGCGACGTCATCCGACATACGCTCGGCATCTCTTACCGGCCGGGTATCTCGTTGCCATGAAAAATGTTCCGCCATGAATACGGTGCAGCCATGAATACCATCCGCCGGGCAGCCCTGCGTGATCTCGGCACCATATGTCGACTCCGGATCCAGCGCACCGCCTGGCTCACCGCGCGCGGCTCCGATCAGTGGACCGTCGCAAGCCGCGGCCTGCCGATCGAGATCTTCGCGCAGGCGGTCGGCGAAGCGCTGGACGCGGGCGAAACCTGGATTGCCGAGGTAGCGGGGGAACCGGCCGGGACAATCACCGTCAACGACCGCTCGGACCCGGGGTTATGGTCGCCGTGGGAACTAGCCGACGCGGTGGTCGTGCATTTCATGATCGTCGACCTCCGCTTCGCCGGTCAGCGCGTCGGCCATCGCCTGTTGGCCCACGCCGCATCGCTTGCGCGCCAACGACAACGCCACTGGGTCCGACTAGACGCCTGGACAACCAATACCGATCTGCACGACTACTACCACAGGGAAGGCTTCCATCTGGTCAGGATCGCGGGCCCGGCCGCCTCGGGACCGTCCTGTGCGCTGTTCCAACGCCGTTCCGACAGCTGGACCTTCGAGCCGATGACATCGATGCTGACCCATGTGCCGCAGCCGATTCCGGAGCCGGCGCCCGAGGCTCACAGCGGCGGCAGATAGGCGATCTGCACCATCTCCTGACCGCGGTTGCGCGACACCAGGATGCCGCGCCCGGGCGGCAGCTTCATCGGACGGACATCGCCGATCAGCTTGCCCTCGTCCTTGGGGCCGCTCATGATCAGCGCGTCGACGGAGAGGTTCTTCATACCGCCGAGCACGTTGTCGTAGAGCGCGCGCGAAACGCCGCCGGTGCGTCGGGTGACGATCACGTGCAGACCGATATCGCGGGCCTGCGGCAGGTACTCCAGCAGTGGCAGCAGCGGATTGATGCCCGCGGTGATCATGTCGTAATCGTCGATAAGCAAATAGATTTCGGGTCCGGTCCACCAACTGCGCTCGCGCAGTTGCTGCGGGGTGATGTCGGAGCCCGGGATGCGCTTGGACATGTAGCGGGCGAGTTCGCTGACCATCGGTCCGCAGGTCTGCGATGAGGTGGAATAGCCGCCGAGATGGGCCTCGTCGACCACGCCGAGCAGGCTGCGGCGATAGTCGATCAGGATGATCTTGGCTTGCTCCGGTGTCGCGTTTTCGGTGATGCCCATGGCGATATTGCGCAGCAGCGTCGTCTTGCCGCATTCGACGTCGGCGAAGGCCATGAAGTGCGGCTCCTGGCCGAAATCCAGGACGAACGGATCCAATTCGTTCTCGCCGAGCCCGACGAGGACCTTGGTCGGGCCGAGTTCGACCTCGTGTTTGCGCGCGATCGCCACGACCTCGTCGCGGCTGATCCGCAATGGCAGCATGCGCACCTCGGGGGCGCGTCGGCCCGGATAGAGCTGCTGCATCTGGTCTCTGGCCTGGGCGGCGCCTTCGGCCAGGGTTTGCGGATCGGAATCGGAATCCAACCGGGGCAGTGCGATGAGCATATGCAGTTCATCGGCCGTGAGGCCGCGACCGGGACGGCCGACCGGCACCAGCGCCGCTGTGCGCCTGCCCATTTCGGAATCGGTCGGGTCGCCGAGGCGCAGCTCGATGCGGGTGCCGATCTGATCCTTCACATTGGGCCGGATCTCGCCCCAGCGCGCGGCGCCGATGATCAGGTGGATGCCGTACGAAAGACCCTGTGCCGCAATGGCGGTGATCTGCGGTTCGACGGCGTCGAACTCCTCGCGCATGGCCTGCCAGCCGTCGATGACCAGGAAGACATCGCCGAACTGGTCGGCGGCGAGCGGATCGTTGGGATCGGCCTCGGTCCCGTTGATGAGCCGGGCCTCCATCTGGGAGTACTTGCGGCGCCGGAACTCCACCATGGATTCGATGCCGAGTTCGGCGAAGCGCTCCTCGCGCTGGCGCATCAGCGTCGTCAGTTCGGCGACGGTGCGGCGCACCCGATCGCCGTCCAAGCGGCCCGCGACCGAACCGACATGCGGCAGACCGGATAGACCGGCGAGGCTGCCGCCACCGAAATCGAGGCAGTAGAACTGGACCTGTTGGGGGCTGTGGGTCGCCGCGGCGGCCATGACGATCGTGCGGATGGTGGTCGACTTACCCGACTGCGGACCGCCGACGACCGCGACATTGCCTTGGGCACCGGCCAATTGGATGGTCAGCACGTCACGGCGCTGTTCGTAGGGCTTGTCGATGATACCGATCGGCATCCACAGCTGGCCGTGCCGGTTGACCGGGGAGCGCCAATCCGGATCGGGCAGCAGCATATCCACTGTCGGCGATTCGTCCAGCGGCGGCAACCACACCTCGTGCGCCGGACGGCCGTGTCCGGTAAGACGTTTCACGACAACCTCGAGCAGCGTTTCCGGAACGCCGCCGCCAAGCTCCTCCGCTTCCGGCTCGGCACCCGGAGGCGGCGGCAGATCTGGCAGTTCCATTCGCGCCGGTTCGGGCCGCTTCTCGGCCTCGACGGGTCCGGCGGTGAACACCGTGGGCGACTGGCCGCCGACCACCCGGCCGTCCACCTGTCGGCTGCCGCTCGGTGAGACATACGGCCCCGACACATAGGTCGCGTTGAACCGCAGCGGATCGTCGGCATCGCTCTTGAGATAGCCGGAGCCCGGAATGCCGGGCAGATGGTAGGCGTCGGTGATGCCGAGTACGGCGCGGGATTCGTTGGCGGAGAAAGTGCGCAGACCGATTCGGTAGGACAGGTGCGAGTCCAGTCCGCGCAGCTTGTTCTCCTCGAGTCGCTGCGAGGCCAGCAGCAGATGGACGTGCAGTGAGCGGCCGAGGCGGCCGATCATCACGAACAGATCCGCGAAATCCGGCTTCTGCGAGAGCAATTCGGAGAACTCGTCGACGATGACGAACAGTGCGGGCAGCGGGTCGAGCGCGACGCCCGCCGCGCGCGCCTTCTCGTAGTCGGTGACATTGGCGAAGTTGCCTGCAGCGCGCAGCAATTCCTGGCGGCGGTTCATCTCACCCGCCAGCGCGTCCTTCATGCGGTCCACCATCGAGAGCTCTTCCTCGAGGTTGGTGATGACCGCGGCGACGTGTGGCAGCGAGTCGAGGCCGAGGAAGGTCGCACCGCCCTTGAAGTCGACAAGTACCAGGTTCAGCGCGTCCGGCGAGTGTGTGGTCACCATGGAAAGCACCAGCGTGCGCAGGAATTCGGACTTACCCGAACCCGTGGCGCCGATGCACAATCCGTGCGGACCCATACCGCTCTCGGCGGATTCCTTGATATCGATTTCGACCGGGGTGCCGTCGGGTGTGACGCCGATCGGCACCCGCAGCCGCTCACGCGCGGTGCGCGGACGCCAAACCCTCGACGGTTCGATCTGCGCCGCGTCCGGAATCTTCAGCAGCGCCATCAGCCCCGGATCGGCCCTGGTGTCGTCGCCGAGGCTGACGATCTGTGCGGCCGTCGCGATCCGGAACCGGGCCAGGCTGCGGGCGAAGGAAGCGGATTCGGCCGTGCTCACCTCGTCGGCAGTGGCGAACTTCTCGGTTCCCGCAGCGCTTTTCGCACTCACCGCACCGTCACTGACCACCAATTGCAGACCGCGCCGCGCGGCCAAACCGTTCTCGGGCGCGGTCAGATCGAGCACGGTGACCGAATCCAGACCGGATTCGCTGATCAGCCGTTCGGTGCCGTTGACGTAGCCGTCATCGACGATGACCACCAGATGCAAACGGCCCTGTGTCGGTTGCGGATTGCGCATGAAGCGGCCGCGTTCGAGCAGTTCGGAGGCGAGTGCGGTTTCGAGTTCGGCCAGCGAGCCGTACATCATCCTGGCCGAGCCCATGCCGTCGCGGACGGTCGGATGTTGCAGGTGCGGTAGCCATTTCGCCCATTCCCAGGCCGGACCGTCCGGATCGGCGCAGACGATGGCGACCGCGACGTGGTCGGGTCCGTGAAATGCGGTGAGCTCCATCAGCATCGCGCGTGCCAGCATTCTGGCTTCCTCGGGGTCGCCACTGATATTGATGGCCGGAAAGGCGCGCAGCGACACCGCGGTCGGTAACTGGTGCACCACCGAATGGGTTCGTACGAAACGGCGCAACGCCACGGTGGAGACCGGCTCCAGATCCTCCAGCGGTCCCGTCTCCGGGCGCGCCAACTTGGTCGCCAACCGATGACTGCCCACCCCGACCCGCACATGTCCGAAGTCCGGATCGTTCGGCCTGCGCTCCCACATCCGGCGGGTGCCGACCACCGACGGCAGATCGATCGGTTCCGGATGACTCCAGATCAGCGATTCCAGCTGCTTATTGCCGGTGCGGCGGACGTTCTTGCGCATCTGGTCCAGGTAGCGGAAGTAGTCCTTGCGTTCCTCGTTGAGTTCGCCCGCACCCTTGGGACCGTTGCCCCGCATGCCGAGCATCATGCCGCCCATCGACATGAGCATCATCATCGGGAACATCATCATGAACGGGTTGGCGAGCAGGTTGCGACCCATCATCACCATCATCGCGATCATGCCGACGACGGCGACCACCATGATCACCGGCATCAACTTCATGATCAGCGGTCCCGGCAGGGCCCGCTGGATTTCCGGCGGTGAATTCAACGCCACCTCACCACCCGGTGCGCGTGGCGGGGCGATGCGGGGGCGGCGCACGAAACCTTCGGTAGCCATGGGTCCCTCTACTGCTCTACTACTTCGGACTCGAGATCGGCGGAACCGCGAGCGCGCCGGAACGGAATCGACAGCGCCGCACCGAGTCCCAGCACGATCAGACAGGTGACCGAGCCGATGATCGCGATACGTCGCGGCAGCGGATCGGGTCCCGCAGGATGGACCGGGGCCGCCATGACACGCGGGGTATCGGCGCCGACGCTGACCGGGTTATCCGGGAGTTGTGCGGTGAGTGCGGCCAGTGGATCGATCAGGCCGTGGCCGACCCGATCGTCGCGGCCCGGGCCGGGCGCTTGTGCGGTGCGGGTGATTCGATCGATCACCTGTCCGGCGGTAAGTTCCGGGAAACGGGAGCGGACCAGTGCGGCGAGCCCGGCGACATAGGGTGCGGCGAAACTGGTGCCCTGGATGGTTCCGGTGCCCTCCTGGGTGACCGCGCCGTTGACCAGTCCGGTACCGCCCGGCTTATTGTCGAGCGAGACGATATTGCGCCCGATGGCGGCGGCGCCGACCCACGGCCCGTGCAGCGAAAGCGCCGAGGGCGCGCCGTTCGGATCGATGGAGGCCACGGTCAGGACGTAGGGCTGGAACCACGCGGGACTGGCGATGGTCTGCACGCTGTCCCAGCCGTCATCGTCGTTCTGCTTCTCGCATGCGCCGCCGTTCTCCACATTGCCCGCTGCAGCGACTACCACGACGTTGTGGTCGTAGGCGTACTTCACCGCGGCACCGAGCGGAACGTCGGCGGTGTCGGTTCCGGCTGCGCTGCAAGAGACTTCGGAAATATTGATAACCGTGGCACCCATATCGACGGCGCGCACCACCGAGGCTGCCAAGCCGAGCACACTGCCGTAGCCGGAGGGCACCATGGCATCCGGCGGCTGATCGCCGCCCGCGCGATCCTTGCGCTCATAGTGCGTGCTCAATTGGCGGATGGTGAGGATCTCGGCGTCGGGCGCGACGCCGACGAAGGCATCGTCCGGGCTCGGGCGCGCGGCGATAATGCCGGCGACGAGGGTGCCGTGGCCGTCGCAATCAACGGTGCCGTCACTCTCGGAAACATAGTCGCCACCGGCTTGCAGTGTGGGCAGTCGCGGATGCCGGTTCACGCCGGTGTCGATGACCGCAATCTTTTGTCCCGCACCGCGACTGAATTGCCAAGCCGCGGGCAGGTCGAGCACACGCTGCGGCAGCGGCGGTTCCGCGGGTGGACCACCGATGAGCGACAGTTCGGCGCAGACGACCTTTTGCTCGGTCGGCTCCAAGGGCGCGGGCCGACCGCTGAGCGCCTGCGCGGGCCCGAGTGCGCCCGAGTCGATAGTCGGTGGCGGGACCGCACCGGCCGGAGCAGACCAACCGAGCATCGATGCACCGAGAACCGCTGCAGCGCAGACGATTCCGGTTCCGCGCCGCCAGCCGGGCTCGCTCGCCCGAGCAGTCATATGTTCCTGGCCATCGAATACACTCCCATGATCCACAGCACCAGTGGGATCACCGCGATGATCAGCAGATATTCGGTGATTTCCATGGCTCGTCGGGTCACCGGCGTCACCTCGAGGTGCGGACCGATCACTCCGAACGCCAGCACCCCCGCAGCGAAGGCCAGCAGCAGCACGCCCGCGAGCAGCAGCAGATCCGAATTGCCGAGGGCCAGTCCGGTGATCAGACCGATGACGATGACGCAGCCGCCCGCGATCAGCGCACCGGCCTGCACCAGGTCGGCGAAACAACGGCCGCGCAGACCGATGATCACCGCTGCGATGACGGCGAGCGTAATCCCTTGCCAGCGTGCGGATCCCAGCGGATCAGCGGCGCCGAACGCACCGACGACCGCGGCAATGGCGCAGGCGATGAGCATACCGGTCTGGTACTGGTTGGCGGCCCTGGCCCGCTCACCGAGTCCGGCGGCCGAGGGCAGTGCCGTCGCGCCGATCGCGCCGATACCTTCGATGGTGGGGCGTGGTTCGTGATCGGCCGGATCGATCGCGCCACCCGCGGTCGGCACCGGCGGGATCGGCAGCCGGGCAGCCACCGCCGCAAGCCGCGGCACCGCGGAGATCAGTGTGATGGCCACCACCAGGATGGCGGCGGAGATCTTGGGCAGGTCGAAATTCCAGATCATCCGCACGAGTGCGGCGAATCCGCCGAACAGTGCGACGGTCACCGCGGACGCGGTGAGCGCGGCACCGGTCGCGGTGGCGCGATAGATCACCGCCGCGGCCACCAAGGTGACCGAACAGCCGAGCAGCAGATGCGGACTGCCGAGATCGCCTGGCACGAATAGTGCTGCGCCGCCGAAGAACAACAGCAGCGCACACAGTGACAACCAGGTAGCCGTCAATTGATCCGCGTACTTACGCGCCGCGATACCCGCCGCGACGGCAGCGATGATGGCGACACCGGTCGCGAGGAAGGGCGCGGCCAGAGCGCCGCCGTGCGCACGCCCAGCGGCGAGCAGCCCCACCGCGAGCAGCACCGCCGACACCGCGGCGACCAGACCGGTCCAACGGGCCGCGGTGGGCGACCAGCCGCGGAAATCGACACTGGTGAGCCGGGATACCGCATCGATGACATCGTCGAAGAGCGCGGGCGATTCCTTCGCGGTGACCGAGCGCAGCACCAGCAGCTCGCCGTCGAACACCTCGGCCTCGCAGAGGCTGCGGCTCGGTGCGATGGCGTCACGGCCCAGCCGGGCCAGGGTCCAGTGTTCGGTATGCAGTGGGGTACCGCCGTCGTCGCCCTCCACCACATCGGGATTGCGCGATTCGATCAGGGCGACGAGATCACCGATAAATGTGGCGATAGGCACGGTCGCCGGAAGCCCGACATCGAGCTGGGTATTTCCCCCGATGACGGAGACTCGGCACAGTTCAGGTTCGGCGGCGCGGGTGCCGCTGCTCAACGGTTCGGTCAATTGCGCACCGATCCCAGCTCTTTACGGAACGATCCAAACACTTGCGCCCGGTTTCCTACCTGTCGAACCAACTCTACGACTCGGATCCACTCTCGCACGAACGTTCCCCCGTCGCATGTGGTCGTCGCACACTTTGCAACCTATCGGTGGCAAAACATAATGTATCGGAGGAGTCGAGCCGACGCGATCGCTAAGCTGGTCGGAAGATGTACGCGGACAATCGCGCAACAAAAAAGATAGCTCCAACCAACACTTCGGGGTTTGACAGCAATGACCGGCAACCGCCAAGCACAACGGGCCTTCGACGCCGGAATCCTGTCGCTGGGCCTGACCATCGACGGACAGGAATCGGCTCGCGATCTCGAGTACGCGAAACTGGCGTTTGTGCGTGCCACCGAGTGGGACCCGACGATGTGTGACGCCTGGCTGGGCCGGGCCGCGGCGGGTGAGGTCACCACCGAGGTGCTCTACAACCTCTACAAGAACAGTGGGACAACACTTTTCCGCGAGCAACGCCGGTTGGGGCTGGCGCCGCGGGCATTGGCCGGACGCTTCCTGGCCGGGCTGTACATCGACTACCCGCTGGCCGGCTACACCGAAATCTGGCTGGCCCAAGCGGCACAGCTGATTTCGGAGAAGGAGTACGACGAGGCCGAACAGGTGCTCGACGAACTCGCCACCCACCGCGCCTCGAGGCTCTCGGATACCGATCGGGAGATCGACGACCGGATCTGCGCGTATATCCGTGGCGTACTGCACTTCAACACCCAGCGCTGGCCCGATGTGATGGCCGTGCTCGCCGGATCCGCCGAATGGGACGACCCGTATCTGGCGGCGGGCGCACATGTGATGGTCGGCTCGGCATGCGCCCAGCTCGGCCTGTTCGGCGAGGCCATCCGACGTATGGAACAGGCCGAAGCGGGACCGATCCCAGCGGCCCGGACCACCGCCATGTTCTGCCGTGGCCTGTGCCTGCGCGAGACCGGTAAAGAGGCCCAGGCGCAGGCCCTTTTCGAGAAGGTGTATTCGCAGGCACCGGATTTCGCCGCCAATACCGCAGCCATGCGCGATCGCACCTACCGGCTCACGGTGACCACCAAGGAATCGATCGACGCGCGCACCGACCGCTGGGATCCCGCGTCGGCGCCCTCGGTGGAGGCGATGCAGACCGCCGACGCCGAGGACCGCGCCAAGAAGATCCTGACCGACGCGCGCGCCGAGCTGGATTCCCAGATCGGCCTCGAATCAGTGAAAACGCAGGTCGCGAAGTTGCAGGCGACCGCGCAGCTAGCCAAGATCCGGGCCGAGAAGGGTATGGCCAGCATGGCCCGCGGCAACCACCTCGCCTTCACCGGTCCCCCCGGCACCGGTAAGACCACCATCGCCCGGGTGGTGGCCAAAATCTATTGCGGCGTAGGACTACTCAAGACCGACAAGGTCCTCGAGGCCAAACGCGTGGACTTCGTCAGCCAGAACCTCGGCGGCACCGCGATCAAGACCGACAAGCTGATCGATACCGCGATGGACGGTGTGCTTTTCATCGACGAGGCATACACACTGATCCAGACCGGTCTGCAAGGCGGTGACGCCTTCGGCCGCGAGGCGGTGGATACCCTACTGGCCAGAATGGAAAACGACCGCGACCGGCTGGTGGTGATCATCGCCGGCTACGACGGCGAAATCGACCGGCTACTCGCCGCCAACGACGGTCTGGCTTCACGCTTCGCCAAACGCCTGCAATTCCCCTCCTACACCCCCACCGAACTCGGGCAGATCGGCAGCCTGATCGCCCGCTCCCGCGACTCCGAGTTGTCCGAGGAAGCAATGGAACTACTGATCGAGGCATGCGAACGGCTCTACAACACCGAACGCGTCGACCAGAACAGGCAGCCACGTCGCGGCATCGACCTCGCCGGCAACGGCCGATTCGTGCGCAACATCATCGAATCCGCCGAGGAAGAACGCGAATTCCGCCTCGCCAACGACGAAACACTGGACCTGAGCGCGGTGGACGAAACCGTACTCATGCGCATCGAAACACCGGATATGCAGGCCGCACTCACCGGAGTACTGGCCTCGCTGGGCGTTTGAAAGTCTCAGTTTCCGACGGGCAAGATATCGTGCTTGACCAGCGCATCGTTCTTGGACAGCGTCGGTCCCGGCACCAGTTGACCGATGATCGACCAGGGGGCAAGGCGCGGTTCGGCGCCGAGTCCGAGCACCTGGGCGGTGGCGATATCCGGGATGCCGTAGCGGATTCCGTTATCCGCCACATAGAACAGGCCACCGCGCCGCAAACTGCCCGGCTCCGTTCCGGTTACCTGCACGAACTCCCCCGAAGCCGGTGGGATGTAGGCGGAATCGACCCGATCGCCGGTGCCGTCGGAGGTGGCCAAACTCACCGGTTCAGCCGAACCCGGCAGCGGTAGACGGTTGCCCGCGAGCAGGGTGATAGCGGCTCGGTCGGTGGGGCTTTCGGTCGCGTCGTTGGCGGGTTCACCACCCTTTGCCCAGCTCAGGCAGGTGACGGGGGCATCCTCGGCGGAGACGATCTTCGGGGTGGTCGCCGGGAAGTGGTCGAGGGAAAGCTGGTGTAGCACCGGCATATTGGTGAGCACGTCCGGCGGTTCGGCCTTGATCTCGCGCATGCCCTGGGAATTCGCGGTGCGGATGACCTGCGCCGTGAAATCGGAGATCGGCTGCACACCGTCGGCGAGCACCACGTACAGCTGGGACTGATCGGTGCGGCCGGTGCCGCCGACCGCGATGACCCCGCCGATCGGCACATCGGAAAGCTTTGCCGGACCGGACTGTCCGGCCTTCGGTATATCCGGCACGGCCAGCGGCGGCACCGCGATGGCGGCATCCAGCAGGCCGGTGCCGACCGGCCGCGGCTTGTGCCCGGTCAGGTTCAGCGCACGGGCCAGCACCGAGTTGCCAGGATCGACTTCCGCGCGCTTGCCGTCGTAGATCAGGTAGGTCTTATCGGCCCGCCGCACCAGCAGCGCATCCGATGGCTCCAGGGTCCGAATGCGTTCGTCCAGTTGGGGTTTGCCCGCGAAAACCGCGGTTTCCACGCCGGTCGCCGCGGCCGCACTGCCGGTGATCGAGAGCTGCACCGTTTCGCACAGCGACCAGTCCGAGCGACCACCCTGCATTGAACCGGGCAGTGCCGCGGGCGCACCCGGGATGCCGAGCATCGGACCGCGCGGCATCGACGAAAGCTTCGAATCCTTCACCGATTTGGGCGATTCGTTGCTGCCGCTGATCAGCCGGGCCGAGGCCAGGTTGAGCACCGGGTGCAGGCGTTTGTCGTCCTTCTTGTCCTCGGATTCGGCCACGACCACATACAGCGCGCCGCTGTCCTTGCCGATCACGATGTTCGCGTCGCCGATCGAGCCCTGGGGCCGCAGGAAGGCCAGGATGGCCGCGCCGGCCACCATGAGCACGCCGAGGGTGGCGCCGACGAGCATCGAACGCAGCTGAGATCGCATGGGGTCGTGCAGCATCCGCACATCGCGTCGAACCAGTGCGTGATCGAGTCGGCGCAGCAGAAAACGGTAGCCGTTGACCTGGGCCTTGGTGGTCAGCTGAGCCGGCACATGGTCTCCATCGAACTACGGGAAGGAACAGCGTAATTACAGTATCGTTCGGTGCCGCGGTGTCAATCCAGCGACAATTGGGCAAACTATTCTCGCCGTAGCGACTGCTTGCGGGTCGCTCGAAAAGGGCCGTAGCGACTGCTTGCGGGTCGCTCGAAAAGGGCCGTAGCGACTGCTTGCAGGTCGCTCGAAAAGGTCAGCCGCGAACATGGGGGTGGCGCGGTACTGTTATCGCAATACTGGTCTGATTATCGGGGACGGGGCTGTGAACAAACGCGATACCGACTCCGGAGCGAACGCGCGTGAATTAACCGGAAACGAAAAGTCCGTGAACGCGACGCATACAACGTTACGCGATCCGGAATTCTGGCTGCTGCGTCAAATGCCTTTGCGACTCGTGATTCCGCTCGCGCTGATTGCCGCGGTCGCGGCTTGGATCGCAACGGCGCTGCAGGCGCCGACGGTCGCCGTCATCGCGGTCGCCGCGGTCGTTCTCATTGTCGGCGCGGTGCCGGTGCGTCGGCGCGAACCACGCAATATCGTCGGCATTCTCGCGCGCGCGATCGCCTTTCGCTGGCGGCGGACCCGGCCCGGCCCCGCCGATGCCGGCCAGGCCGCCTTCGATGTGCCGCTGCCCGAGGGCGGCAGTTACGGCGTGCGCTGGGACGGCAATCTGCTGCTCACCATGCTGCGCATCGATCCGCCGCCGGATGCGCTGACGCAGTTGCGGCGCGGTTCGCTGTCCACCGACCAGGTTCTTCCGCTCACCGAAATCGGTCGCTGCCTCAGTCAATTCGATATCAACCTGGCCTCGATCGATGTGATCAGCACCGGCGCCCGGACCGCGGGCGGCGGATCGGTGGCCCAGCTCTACGACCGCATCCTCGGCCCACTGCCCGCCATCGCGCATCGCACGGTCTGGCTGGTGCTGCGGCTGGATCCGCTCGCCAACGCCGAGGCCGTGGACAACCGTGGCGGAGGCGGTGCGGGTGCGCTGCGAACCGCGATCATCGCGACCCGCCGGGTGGCCAATCGACTCGCCGGCCGTGACATCTCGGCATCGGTGCTCACCGCGGGCGAGATGAACAGCGCGGCGCGCCAACTCAGCCGCGGTATCGCACTGGACGGATTCGTCGAAACCCCGAAATCGCTGGTGCACCAGGGCCTGTACCTCACCAGTTACGAGATCGGCCCGGAGTTGATCGGGTCGCGCGGCTTCGCCGATATCTGGGCCACCCCGAGCCTGGCCACGACGGTCACCGTGCGACTGCGACCCGGTGCGCAGCGGCCCGGCGATGGACGCGAAACCGGTTCCCCGCCGATCACGCTGGGCGCGCTGGTCCGCTTCGATACCGCGGCCGAACCGGTCGAGCCGCCGGTGCCCGGCCTGCGCACCCTGCCGGGTGAGCAATTCCGCGCACTGCTGGATTGCCTGCCCGCCCGCACTGCTCGTCGCGACGGCGACAACGCCGGTGACTACCGCGGTCCGCTCGCCGCGCTCGACGGCATCGTCGTGCCGACCGCCGGTTGCGGTCAGCTGATCGGCGCCGACAATGCCGGCCAGGGCATCGCGGTGCCGTTGATCGGTGACGGCACCAGACATCTCGAGGTGATCGGCCGATTGGATCTGGCGCAGCAGGTGATCCTGCGGGCCATCGCCCTCGGCGCGCACACCATCGTGCACACCGACCGGCCCGAGGCCTGGCAGTCCATGGTCGCGAATGTCGATGCGCCGCATTCGCTCTCGCTGGCACCGCGTTTCGCCGGTGCGGGGCATCACCTCGCCCCACCGCAGCCCGGCGGGCCCATTCCCACCGCGACCGTCGTGGTCTTCGACGGTATCGCCCCAACCGCGCTGACCGGTGGCGCGACCATCGTGCACATCCGCACGCCCGAGCAGCCCGATGCGCAGTTCGATGCCGATATCGTTCTGGTGCAGGATATTTCGGCTCCCAACCTGATCACGGTGCGTACCTCGACCACCAGCGCGACGGTCAATATGGTCACCACCCCGGAGGAGATGTGGTACATCGGCGAATCCCTCGCCGCGGCAAGGTAATCGAACGAATACGGCCGGTCCGCAAGCGTGACGCTCCGGACCGGCCGTGTAATAGCTGACCTTTTCGAGCGACCCGCAAGCGATCGCTACGGTGTTTCAGGCCCCGAAGCCGTCACCGATCTTGCCGTCGGTGCCGAGCGCGCGGTGCAGTGAGTTCTCCACCGCCGCGGCGACATTGTTGAGCGAGGTGAGCGTGTCACCGTACTCGGAGTGCCAGGCGTCGTAGACCTGCTTGAAGCTGGCGTGGGCCACGTTGCCCTCCCATGCCACCTCGAGCACGCCGCCCGCGTCCTCCATGTCGCTGCCGTATTTGATCAGGTCGCCGTGCAGGGTGACCAGATCGTTGTACAGAGCCACCATCGGGCCCTTGGCGTATGCCATAGTCATGGTGATTACCTCCGAATCGAAGACTGAATAGTGTGTCGGCCCAGGCGATTACAGGCTGATGTGCTCGAAACCTTCGCGGTTTTCGTGCTCCATCTGGATGTACTGCCGGGTACCGTGACCAACCTGCTCGGTAATGGCGTTGAGCTTCTTGTGCAGTTCCTGGGAGTGCTGGGCCCAGTTGGTCGAGGCCGCGACGAACGCCGCCTTCGCATCGCCTTCCCAGTGGGTCGCCGCGGCGACCTCGTCATCGATCTTCTTCAGCGTGCGCTGCATGTTGTCGACCGCGGCGGCCATGAACTCCTCGGCCTTCTTCGCGGTCGCCTCGTCTACGTGTACACCTTCACCACTCATCGTGGACACCCTCTCGTGTAGTGATTCCAATGCCCGGAAACGATGTCGGGTGACATCGCCGGAAGGTCGGCGGCTACTTACTGCGCGCCCTCAGGGTCTACTGCGGAAGCCACCTTCCCCCGGGCAGTGATTCGATCAAGGCCGAAATCGCCTGCGCGATACGGTGATCGGTGCCCGGTGTCACCGTGGACCAGACCTGCTGATCCGCAGCAATCCCGGGCGCGGCCACAATGCGACCGCGTCCGGTGTCATAGACCGCGACCGCACCGGGCGGCCGGGTGGTCATACCGTCGAGATGGGCGTAGGCCACGATCTCGGCGAAGGCATGGCAGGAGGCGAACGCCAGCCCGTAAGCAGTGGCGTCACGATCAGCGACGCCCAGTGCGTAAACGGCGTCCGCGTAATCCGCGGCGGTCCGTGCCGCAGGGTTGTTTCGAGCGACCTGCAAGCAGTCGCTAGCGGTGAGTCGCTCGCTCAATTCACTCGACAGCGCGCTGAAATTGACCACCTCCGCCGGTGTTCCGGCTCCGAGCGCTTCGAGCAGCGGGCGCACCAGCGCCTCGCCAGACCCGTCCGCCCAGACGGTCCGCACGTCGAAGGTGTCGCCGGCGCGCACCGCGATGACATGCTGTTCGCCGCGGCGGGCCAGGCAGATCCGGGTCACGGCCGGCGTTCCGTCGGGCCCGGTCGCATAGATGCGGGCAACCAACTCGCGATCGGGTTGGGCCAGCGTGAACATGGCATCGGCCAGTTCGGAGTCGACATCGCCCTCGGCGTCGAGCACGCCCGCGCCGACCAGTTCGATCACCGCGCGCTGCTGCGCCTCGGCCCACGCATCGAACGAATCCTGTCGCGGTCCAACGGAAAGCACCAGCGGCAAGGTCTGGACACCGAGTCGCTCGGCCACCGCAAGCAGGCCGTCATTGGTCATGGTCGTCATTCGGCACCTCCCGATGCCGTCTGACCGGTGGCCGCAGGTGCTTCCGGAGCGCCGAGTACCGCCGGGGCGGCGGCGATACCGAGATCGGCACCGATGGCGTCGCCGGTCACCGCCGCCGCGCGCGGGGCGTACTCTTCTTCCTCCGCACCGGTGCCTGCCGCCATCGCGCCGGGAGCCATCGGCAGCGCACTGGAACTCGCCGCGGAGGTTGGAACCGGTTGTGGCGTAGTCACTTCCACCGGCGCGGGTGCTTCGGTGAAGACCGGTGCCCGATACGGCTGCAGCTTCGCGGGCGTTGAGATCGTGCCGATTCCGCCCGGCATGAACATGCCCGGTGTAATCGCGGGCAGCCCGGGCATGGCCGATGTCGCGGCCGCCACCGGCGCGCTCGCCTCCTCGGCCGCCAACGCCGCGGGTGAGGCGATCACGGGCGGCTCCTGCTGAATCCACGGTGTCGCAAGCGGTTCGGTCGCCGCCTCATAGGTCTGCATCACCCGCGCGGCCGCTGCCTTCGCCATATCGGCGTCGGTGTCGGCCTGGGCGGCCACCGCCTTGATCGGTGCGCCGAGCGCCCCGCCGATCGATTCGAGCATCCGCTGCACCGCCTGGATGGCCTGGATCTCGGCGGTATGCGGCATGGTCAGTCGTGCCAATTCATAAGCGGCGGCGTGAGTTTCGGCACGCACCGCATTATTGCCTGCGGACGTCGCGGCATCGGCGAGCCAATCGCGCAACCGCGCAATCCGGTCCAGCACCGGGCCGCTCGTGGTGGATTGCCACGCACCGCGCATGGACGCGACGATCAGTTCGTATTCGACGACCGCCGTATCGAATCCGGCGGCCAGCCGGGTCCACGCGGCACCGGCCTCGGCCATCGGTACCGCGCCGGGACCGGTGGACAGTTCGCGCGCCAGCCGATCCGGCTCGCGCGCGCCCCAGACCACACCGGTGAAACCGGGCTGCGGTGGTTCGATCATGGTGGCTCCGTGTCGTATTCGCTGTGGTGTCAGGCCGCGCCAGGGACGCCGAAATCGGCGACACTGTCGTTCTCGGCGCGACCGAACTGTGCTGCCTGTGCGCGCAGGGTCGCCGCCAGCTTGCGCAATTCCACGATTCCGGCGGTCGCGCTCTGACCGTAGGAGGCCGCGACATCGTTCATCGTCTGCGCCGCGCGCCCCGAAACCTCGTCGACACCAGCCGGCGGCACCGTCAACGCGGGTGAGCCCTCGCGCAGTTCCGCTTCCAGTCGTGCCGCGAGTCCGTCGAGCCGGGTGGCCGCGTCCCGGGCCGCCGCCGGATCGAACATCACTCCATCGAAATCCGCACCGCCGCTTGCCATCGCAACCTCCTGAATCAACGAACCCTTAGAGGGTGAGTTCCTTATCGGGTGGTGGCTCCGAGATCTGTTCGGCCGCGCCGACCACCGGCAGCGAGACCCCCTCGATCGGTCCGACGACCTCTTCGCCGTGCTCGGCATTGACCAGGAAACCGGGCATATCGCCGCCCGCGTCCCCCGCCCCGCGCGCACCTGCCGCGCCCGTCGCGCCGTAGGGCATCATGCCCGGGCTGCCCGGCGCACCGGTGGTGCCACGCACCGCGGCAGCGGGTTCCACTGCCGCGGAACCGGTTCCGGTGGCATTGAAGCCGGGCATACCACTGAGTCCGGCAGTGCGCGGTCCGCTCCACGGGCTCAGTGGTGTCGATATCGCGGCCGCGCCGATACCGCCCACACCGGCACCGCCTGCTCCACCATCCGACGCGCCGCGCTCGGTCTCGTCCTTCTCCGTAGCCTCGCGCTGTTCCCTCGCGATGGCGTCGGCCTGCAGTTTCTGAGCCTGCGTCGCGTTCTGCGTCGCCACCTGGGTGAGCGTTTGCGCGCCGGTCTGCGCCATGGTCATCAGCGGGGTGAGCAGCTGCATCACCTGCTGCATCGAATCGACGCCCTTGGGGGCATCGGTGACCTTGACCTTCTTGCCCACGGCGGTCATATTCGCCGAATGCGCGGTCATTTCGACCCGAGTCTTGGTCACCACCGCGATGCCCTCGGTGATCGCCTCCACCGTCGCCGCCGCGATAAACGCCTGTCCGCCACCGGTTGCCAGCCACGGCGTCGCCGCGGCCACCGTGCCCATGTACTTGGCGATGACCGACGCCATCAGCGCGCCGCCGGTCGCCACCGAGGCCGCGCCACCGGCGAGCGACGCCTTCTCCTGCGCGCTCTGCGTGGCGAGTTCCGCGCCGTTCTCCGCGGCCTGTCCGGACTTGTTCGCGGCCTGCATCGCGGCCAAGCCCTGCCACAGTGACATCACGGTCTGCAGCGCCTGGGTGCCGAGTTGGATCGCGGTCTGCGCGGCCTGCGCGGTATCGGAGAGCACCTTGGTCGGGTCGGGTCCGCCGCCTGCGGGCGCGCCGAGATTTCCGGTGCCGAACCCGCTCGCCATATCGGTGAGCGGCCTGGCCAGTGCGGCCAGATCGATGACCGGCAGCGGCGGCAGTTCGGGCAGCGGTGGCAGCCCGGAGATTTCGGGCAGCGGCCCGAGACCCATATCCTTCAGGATGTCGTTGACCGGTCGATCGATCAGCGGCGCAAGGGCACTGCCGCGCAGCAGATCCACGATCGACGGGTCGAGCGGCGCAGTCATCGCTAGACGCCGGCAGCGCCGAATTCGGTGCCGGATGCCGCCTCGGTTGCCTCATAGGCGGCGGCGCCCTGATGCGCGGTCAGCGCGGTACCCGCGTGCACACCGGCCAATTCGAACATCGAACTCGCGTGATTGGACTGCGCGTAGGCGAACGCCATCAGAAAGTCCTGGCCGATCAAGCCGAATACCGGCGCGGCCGCCGCCACGGTTGCCACCTGGTCGAACGCACCCGCTGTCGCGACACCGGTGGCCATGGCCACCGCCGCGTCTCCATACACGCGAATCGCATCAGGCGTTGCCACGAGTTCGCTCATCGTGATCCCCCATCCCGTAATGGAATTGACGACTCTTCATCGAACCTGTCGATCGAACTGCAAAGGCCCGAAAGCAAATTTGCACAAACTTAAGGTTCTTGACAAAGTTCTACGGGGACAGCGTGAACGTCGGGTGTCTACTCGGCGACTTCCTCGTTGAAGGCAGTGACCAATTCGCTACGTCGCTCGAAGGCCTGCCGCACGGCGGCAGCCGCTGTCGCTACCAGCGTCGACTCGAATTCCGCCGGTGTCATCCGCGAAACTGCCTGGGAGAACTGCAGATCCAGCAATGTTCCGTTGCCGTCGACTTCCACGGTGACCGAACCGTCCTGCGCCGTCTCCCGACCGCGCACCCCGGCCATATCGTCGGTCAGATCCCGGATCCGATACAGCCGTCGCTGTACGCCGGCCATCAGTTCGTCCATGGTCTCGTACACGATGAAAACTCCTCTCGGACAACGGGAACTACACCTGGCGCAACCAGCTACTCGGCTCGGTCTCGTACTCCCGCTCTTCGGCTAATTCCTGGCGCGCAACATCTTCGGCGGTTGGCAACCCGCTCAGCGCCAACATCTCCGCGGGCACTCCCGCCGCCGCCAACTCCGCTCTACGCGCCATCCCGGCCCGATTAGCCGCCTGCCTGCACAGCCGCAACACCTCGGCCGCCAATGCTTGCGGATCGCGCTTCAGCTCGGCTGGCTCGACCGAAATACCAAGTGGCAGGCCCTGTTCCGTGGTGCGCACCGAGATCGCGCCGCTGCGCGAGGTCGCGGTCCATTCGGGAATACCCGGTTGTGTTCCGTCCATGGCGGCCACCTTTCAGACTCGCTCATCCTTGATCGCACGGACTACCTCGGCGACTCGCGTATTGATCATCGCGGTGAGGTGTTTCGCATCGATGGCACGCGCCACCGGAGGATTCTGGTCGTCGATCGCATAGCGGCCGTCGTCGCGAATGTCGCGCCACTGCAGCCGATGTCGAGTGATCCCGCGCGGGCCGAAACGCGACCGCCCCTGGATCACATCGATCGTCCCGGAACAAGATGTCGGTAGTGCCAAGAATTCCGCGGAGCGATCGGCGATCGTATCGTCGAAGGAATCGTGCACCACCGATCGGCCGAGCGAGTAGTCCAGTCCGTCGCCCTTGTCCTGGGTGGACAGCACCACGGTGGCGCGGCGTCCCGGCTCGACCTCCGGCAGCGCTCGCACGATCGCACCCGCGAGATCGACGGCATCGCATTCGGTAATCGTGAAACCACCGGAATGCCAGTATGTTTCGCCGGACAGCTCGGAGAGGATGTAGCCGCGGTCACCCCGGCGGACACCGTGCAGCCGAACCGGCACGTCCGGCTTCCACGGTTCCGCCGGATCATAGCCTTCCGCGACGATGCGCAGATCCGGGAAGGCCAGCACGTCCAGCACATTGTCGAACGACCGATCCCCGGAGTGCCGCAGCCGCGCCAGCGCATCCTGTTGTTCCCGGACATAATCCTCGTTCACCCAGGTGCGACAGGTGTACACGAATGGTTCCGGCAGGTAGTCCTGCTTCAACGCCTCCCACTGGACGATGAATTCCAGGTCGGTGAACTTCCAGGTGCGATTCATTGCTCGACAACAGGTTTGACGACCACCGGCGCGTCGCCGAGCGCCTCTTCGATGTGCTCGACCGAATCCAGATACGCGGCCCGCTTGTGTTCCTTGTTCTGACCACCGGCACCGTGCCCCGCGGGGCCCATACCACCGGGTGAACCCGGCTGGCCGGTGCTCGCGATGCCCGCGCGGCTCGCCGTCGCGGCCCCGGCCATCTCGGCAGCCGCCGCCCGCGGGAACAGCTTCGAATTCTGCAGGCTATTGGGTGAAAGATTCGCTCCGGCACCGCTACCCGCACCGCCGCCTGCGCCACCGCCCTTGCCGGCGCCACTACCGCCGCCTGCCTTGAGCGCGTCCTTGCCCAACGCCGACAGCGCGGAAGGCAGACCAGCGAGGCCTGCCGACTGCATATCCTTGGCCGCCGCGGCCTGCGCTTGCTGCGCCGCCTGTGCGGCCTGGTCCATTGCCTGCTTCACGCCATCCATGCCCTGCTGCGCGGACTGACTGGCTTGTTGGGCGGCTTGCTGCGCGGCCTGTTGGGCCGCCTGTTGCTGTGTGGCCCGCTGTTGCGCGGCCTCGCGCTGCGCGGCCTCGCGCTCGGCCTGCTGACGCTGCTGTTCGGCCTGCTGGCGTTGCTCGGCCGCGGTCTTCTCGGCCTGCTGGGTCGCCTTGCGCTGCTCGGCGAGCGCCTGCTGAGCTGCCTGCGATTGGGCGGCCGAGGTCCCACCTTTTGCGCTGCCGGTTCCGCCGGTGCCGCCACCGGGTCCGGTCTGCTGGGTCTGCGTGGGCGACGGCGTCGGCGCGGTCGGCTGTACCACCGGGCTCACCGGCTGAACCATGATCGGAATCGCATTGCTGGATGCCGCGAGTCCAGGCACGTACCAGTCGTTGAAGATCCGCTTTGCCTTGTCGACTTCATCACGCGCGTACTGGGTCCCGACCGTATTCGGCGGGATATTGGGGGTATTCGCCTGCACCGCCCATAGCCAGCCCGAGGTGTTCAGCAGGTTGCCGGCGACCATGCGCATGCCGTCGACCATGTTCTGCACACCTGACACATAGGCCTGAACCGCGCCGCCCGCCTTCACGGCGGCGTCGCTGTTCCAGTCATCCGAGGTCTGCATCGCAGTCATCTGGTTGCCCAGATTCGCGGCCGGCCCCGTGACATGTTCGGCCATATCGCTCCAGATGCCGGAGGCGTCGGAGGTGTGCCCCATCCCGTTGATCAACGATTGGTGCCAGGAGTAGGCGGTCGGGTAATCCAGGACACTCGCCGGCTCCGGACGAACCGGTTCGATATCGCGTCCGTCCTTCTCGTTGGCATATTGCTTCAGGTCGGCCGGTGGTCCGCCGTATTTATCGGTTCGGCCGGTCTTCCCGCCCCAATCCGGGATCTTGGTGGTGCCGTCGGCGGGCAGGCTCCAACTGCCGTGGCGTTCGGCGGAGCGGGCATTCCTGAGCCGATCGAATCCGGAAGTATTGGCTTCCTCGGCGGCGGTGTACAGCTTGCCCGCGGTAATGAACTGCTGTGCCAGGTCCTCGAGAATGGTCTTATGGCTCTTGGCCCGATCATTCAAGTCGCGGCCCGCACGCTGGAACTTGCCCTGTAACGCAATGCCGGAGGGGAGATTCCCGAATCCATCGACCTTCTCGACGAAGTGTGTCCAACCCTCGATGGTGTCGAAGACGTCGTACAGGTCGATGGCGTACTTGGCCAGGGTTTGCAGACTCTTCTGCTTGACCGTCAGATTCTGTGAATCCTTGCCGATATCGTCCCCGGAGAGCTGCCACGGATTGGGCTTGTCATCTGTCGGCGCCATTGGTCAACTCCTGCCCTGCTCGGTGCTGCCTCGACGCGCGGTGTGCGCCCCCTCGCGTCGCCCCTCATCCGCGCACATACGACACCGATCATCCCATGAGCTGCGTGAACGGTCGGTGACCTCATCGTGAATCATGCTGTTGCTCATGGGCTTGATCGGTGCCGGTGAGCGCCGATCCTGCGTCCGTGACGCCTTGCGAATAGCTCTGCAGTAGCTCGACTCAGGCGTTGCCCCGGAAGCTCTCAGTCATCTCGAAACCTCTTCCGACCTCGGGCTATAGCACAATTCGATCATCGCATGGACGTCTGCCGTCCGAAAGGTGAAATCCCATCGCATGGACTCGATTCGAGCGCGGCGCGAGCAACCCGGCCGCCGACAGCTGACGCGTCGCGGCTTCGAGATCGCCGTCGCGACCGAAGGCGTCCACCAACAGCTCTCGAGTGACCTCCCCGTGCTCTGCGGCAGTCAGCAAGCGCGCCACCGCGGTTCGTGTTCGGGTGCCCGGATCCCCCGA
This sequence comes from Nocardia vinacea, assembly GCF_035920345.1. Classification (NCBI taxonomy): domain Bacteria; kingdom Bacillati; phylum Actinomycetota; class Actinomycetes; order Mycobacteriales; family Nocardiaceae; genus Nocardia; species Nocardia vinacea. The sequence continues at coordinate 8,063,899 of NZ_CP109149.1, read as the reverse complement.
CAGTAACCGGGCCACCGTCTCGATCACGGTGTGCGACTGCCAGATTTGCGGCATTGCCACACCGCACTGCTGCACCGAGGGCGACTCCCCGCAGTACCACCGCTGACCGTCCCACCAGAAGCAGAACGAGAGCAACCCGACGGCCGCACGCGGGCTCAGCACCGCGTTGGTCACCCAATCCGGCGCTCCGCCATAGAGATTCGGCAGATCGATGCCGCCGTTATACGCCGCGTTCAATGCCGGTGCGTCCCATACTCCGCCCGAGAGCACGGCTCGGCCGCCCGGTATGGCGTACAGCGTGGACCCGCTGCTACCGTTCCCGCCGCTTTCGAACCAGCCGTTCGACGGTACGACCCGGGGTCCGCGGTCGGACGAAACGGCAACGTGTGCCGCGGAAATCATCGACCAGCGGGCCCACAACTGCGGAAACGACGGAAGTTCCGGATCCACCGGCCGCGCGGTCACCCCATGCGCCCGGCCGACGAGGGCGGCGGCCACGGCGCGGCGCGGGCGGCGACACTGCCGGTCACGGTGATTCATGTAGGCCGCCAACCACACCGGCAGTCGCGGCCGCGGATACGCCGCCACATCGGCGCGATACGCCTCCGGGCGGAAGAGCTGATCGGCCGGGAACGGCTCGTCGCCGTAGTCGTAATCGACCTCGACGTCACCGTATACGTTGGCCCGCAACAACAGTCGCCACCACGGCTCGGTGCCGGATGCGGCGATCTCGGCACGATACTGCCGCACCAGCGCGACCACCGACTCCGGCACTTCCAGGCGTACCGGCCGATGCGCACCGGTGAATTCGACGCGCGCCGACTCGACGGTCACGGTCAATGCGAATACCGCGTTGAGACGCTGCCAACCGAGTGGGCCGAGTTCCCCCAACTCGCTCGCGATGCGCGAAACCAACGTGTCGACGTACCGGCCGGCGGAGTCGGCGACTGCGGTACTCGGGCCGTCGATCTGTCCGTCGCCCGTCGCTCGACCACCACCCCCCACGGAATCGCTACGCGATGCTTGATTCACTGCTCTCGTTCCTGTTCCAACACAGCCGATTCACCGATCGCGCGCTGTTGTTTCGAGCGCTGGGCACGTAGTCGCCACCGATGTCTTTTTCGATAGTGGCACGCGGATCGGCACCCGTATCGCGTTACCGATGGTGACTAGCTAAAGAGACTGTTAAGAATTCGGTCCCGCCTCCGACCTGGGCATCTGCCGGATTTTTCGAAACGTGAATTCCATTCGGACTTTCTTTCCTAAGGGACAGTTAGAACATGAGCGGACCCCTGGCAACGTGTTATGACCGCACTCACAGTCGCCTTTACGGCGGTAGGTGCGGCGCCAGAAGGAGATTCACAATTACTACGACACAAGTGACGGACGAGCGCAGGGTCATTGCCAACATGCTGCGTGGCTCGCTCGGCAATCTCGCCGAGTAGTACGACTGGTATGTCTACGCGGCATTCAGCGTGTACTTCGCGCACAGCTTCTTCCCAAGGGCGATTCCACCGCACAGCCACTGGTACGTCGCGATCTCGTTGACGATCTGATTACTTCATGCGGGAGACCTCGAAGAACCCCACGATCGAGGCGAAGGCCAATGCCGATGCCGAGGTGGCCGTGCCTCGAGCATGGCTATCCGCAAACGGCTGCGCGTCGAACCTTCGCTTTGCGAGGATCGGCGCGTGCGGCTTGTGCTGGTGGAAGACGATGACGGAGTCGGGGAAGCGCTGCGGGCCGCGCTCACCGCTCGCGGCTACGTCGTCGACCGCAAGCGGCGCGGCGCAGACCTACTACGCACCCACCGCGACTACGACGCGGTGATCCTCGATCTCGGACTACCGGATATGGACGGGTTGGAGGTGTTGCGGCGGCTGCGTACGGTCAGCTCGGTCCCCGTGCTGATCCTCACCGCCCGGGCCGGTGAGCGCACCGTGGTGTTCGCGCTGCGCTCCGGCGCGGACGACTACCTGGTGAAACCGCCGCGCATCGCGGAGCTGGTCGCGCGACTGGAGACGGTCACCCGTCGCGTCGTGATCCACACCTCGCCCGTGGAAGCGGTTGTCTCCCAAGATGTTCGGGTCGATCTGATAGCCCGGCAGGTCGAGGTGGCCGGGGTGCCGATCATGCTGACCCACAAGGAGTTCCAGCTGGTTCGGATCCTGGCGGAGCGACCCGATACCGCCGTCAGCAGGCAGGAGCTGATGGACCGTATCTGGGGCGACTCATCGGCCTCGGTATCGCGGGCACTTGATGTGCATATGGCCGGATTGCGCGCGAAACTCGACCGGCCCGGTTTGATCACCACCATCCGCGGCTTCGGCTATCGCTGGCGCACCGACGGATCCTAGGTCTGCACCGAACCGTGCCGCTGTTGGAAGCGCTGCTCGAACTCCGCGACATAGACCGACGGCGCCACCGATGACGAAGATTGTTCCAGCACACCGTCATCGGCGACATAGAAGATCGCACGCCCGATCGAGATCTCACCGGGTTCGGTCGGCACGTACACCATCCAGCCGACGCTGATCCGGTCTGCGCGCAGGTTCTCCAACGTATAGCCGGTGGTGTCCATATTCTGATCCAGGATGAACTGGCGGACCTGGGCCATCGCGGTGTCCCGCGAGATCGGCTCCGGCAAGGTGATCGTCACACCGGCCAGCGTGAGCTGATAGAGGGCGCTGTCGATATCGAAGGTGCCGTCGTCGCCGAAGACCTCGACGAGCGTATCCCGGGTTACCACACCGATTTCCGCCGCCGACACCAGATTCGCCACCACAGCGCGCTGCCCATCGCTCGGCTGCTCCGCGACCAACCCCGCGACCACGCCGGCCACCGTATCGGAGGTCCAGATGCCGGGCACCGCTTCGCTGAGCCGGTCCGCGGTCGGCGACTCGCCGCGATACCACCGACCGCCGTCCCACCAATAGCAGAACGACAACAACCCGCTGGCCGCACGCGGATTCAGCACCGGATTGGCAACCCACTCCGGGGCGCCGGCATACAGTGCGGGCATCGGCGTCGCGGCGTTGTAGACGGCATCGAGTTCGGGCGCATTCCACACGCCACCGGACAGCACCGCGCGACCACCCGGCAGGGCATACAGGGTCGACCCGCTGCGTTTCGAACCTTCGAACCAACCGAGAGCAGGCAAAACCCTTGGCCCCCACTGTGATCCGGCGGCCACGAAAGCAGCCGCGATAGTCGCCCAGCGGGCCGACATCACCGGGAAGGCCGGAAAGTCCCGCTCGGACAGCACCGGGCGCACACCGGTCTCCCGGTCCGCCCTGGCCTGCGCGGCTGCTGCGGCCGCCGGGCGCGATTGCCGGTCGCCGTGGCCGACATAGGCCGCGAGCCAAACCGGCAGTCGGTCGCGCGGATACGCCTGCAAATCCGCGAGATAGACCTCGGGAAGGAATAGATGATCGTCCGGGAAGGGCTCGTCACCATAGTCGTAATCGACCTCGATCTCGCCGGTGCCGGCCAACTCGATCAACAGCCGCCACCAGGGGCCATCGCTCAATTGGGCCGAAAGATGCCGCTGCTCGCGGACCAGTTCGACCACCTCATCGGCAGGCTGGACCCGCGCCTCGCGCTGCTCGTCATCGGCGAAGGTCACCAACCCGATTTCGGTGCTCGTGGTCATCGCGAAGACGGCCTCCATGCGCCGCCAGCCCTGTGGGCCACCGGCGGCTAGTGCACGGGCGATCCGGTGCATGAGCTGTTTGGCTTGCTCGGCGACGTCTACCGGTTCGTCGAGAGCGAAGCCGATGTCGGGGGTGTCTTCGTCTTCTTCCTCGGCCTGGGCGAGGTCAGCCTCTGCGGGGTTGGCGTCGGCCGCCTCGAAGGCCTTCATGAACTCGGCCATGAACTCCGCATCGCCATCCGGTACCGCCGCGCGCTGCACGTGATTCGGGGTCGGCTCTTCATTCGACTTGTCGCCGGGTGCTTCGCCATCAGGTGTGGTCACGTTGCCGCAATCTCCCTCATCTGCGCACCGCACATGGGAACGCACGCACAGTGCCCGAGCTTATTACCGTTCCTATCCTGGCACAGCGCCGAGATACGCGATTCACGAAAGTCCACCGCTTAACCGTCCCTGAAGGAACAGCTCTGGACCCGCCTCACTCCGTAAGGCCCCCTCGCTTCTTCTCCATCTCGAACTCGAACTCGCGTTGACGCATCTCCAGTTCTTGCCGTCGTTGATCGAGCTCGAGCCTCTTCATCTCGATGTCGAGTTCCTGCTGCTCGGCCAGATTCGCCGATTCCTCGCTCCGCTCGGAAGCCTTCTCGAGCCGACGGTTGATGTCCGCCCCTGCCTCGGACCTGGTTCAGATGCGCAAGCAATTCCCGAAACTCGCGCGGTTGTGGGATGCGATGCGTCGTCAGTACTGGTCCGAATTCCGTGTCCCGCAAGAGCATTCACGAGGGCCGATCTAAGCGATGCCCGGTTATCGCCTAGCCGGGTTCGCTCAGGCCGGAATACTGCCCACCACCAGCGAATCCGGACAAGCAACCGGCTCGATCGGTGCGCCTGGGTCAGCGGATGAAGATTTGGGTGCGGCGGGTGGGGGTGGCGCAGACGTCGTGGATCAGGCGGCCCAGGTCGAGTTCGGGTGGGAGCGAGCGGTACAGGAGTTGACAGACCACGGTGCCGGAGGCGGTGACGGCGAAGCGGGTTCGGCGGTTCTCTACGGGTTCCCATTCGATTGCGACGAGGGGGGTGTCGAGGTTGATGGTGTTGTCGCCGATGCGTAGGGCGAGGCCGGAGAGGTCTCGGTAGAAGACGACCGGTGTGTCACCGAGATCACCGTATACGCCGAGTTGCGGGCCGATTCCGCCACCGACGGCTTGGAGTGCGCCGGTTTCCGGGTCGAAGTGTGCGGGCACTCCGAAGCCGGAGAAGGGTTGGACGAAAAGCGTTGCACTGTTGCCGTTCTGGGATGGGCGGTTGCGGTGGCCGTTGGAACCTTGGCGGTTTCGTGTGGGTGACGGTGGTGCGCCGATGGTTGGGGGTGTCATCGGCGGTGGAGTTGTTTGAGTAGTCGGGTCTTGTTGCGGTGCAATGGGGTTGATCGGCTGGTGGGATGCGTCGGGCCGGCCGGGAGACATCGGGGCACCTGAATGGTGCTGGTTGGGTGGCTCCGAGGTTACGGGCGTATCCGGGCGGTTCGGGGGTTCCGACGGGTGGCCTGATGACGGTGGGTGTATCCGGTCGTGCGGGGGTGTGGTCGGGTCGTGGGGTGGGAACGTCGGGGGTTGCGGGGGTTCCGGCGTGGTCGGGGGGAACGGGGGCACCAGCGGCGGCGGAGGCACCGGTGGTTCCGGTGGCGTGGTCGGCGGCACCGGAGGTTCCGGCGGCGGCGGGAAAGGCGGCACCGGCGTCGTTGGTGGCACCGGTGGTTCCGGTGGCGTCGGTGGGAAAGGTGGCACCGGCGTCGGCAGTGGCACCGGAGGCGTCGGTGTAGCCGGTGGCACCGGTGGCGTCGGTGGTTCCGGTGTCGTCGGCGGCACCGGGGGCGTCGGTGGGAAAGGTAGCACTGGCGTCGGCGATGGCACCGGAGGAGTAGGTGGCACAGGCGAAACCGGTGGTGTCGGTGGAAGCGGGGGCTTCGGGGGGACAGGTGGTTTGGGCGGCTTCGGCTCATGCGGCAGCACAGGCGGCCGCGGCGGCACAGGCGGCTTCGGTGGGTGTGGTGGCGTTGGCGGGTGTGGTGGCTTCGGGGGTTCCGGCGGGTGCTTCGGCAGCGGCCACGTCGGATCGAACGGTGCCCTGCTCGGCGGATCAGGCATCTCGTACTCGTGGTTCAGCCTCGGCGGATGCGGGATATGGGAGCGCAGCACCGAGCCGGGGAGCGGCGACGGCTCGGAATCACCCGACCGCCCCGCGAGCGGTCCGCGGGCCTCCGCCGGACCCGAATCGGCCTGGCCGGGCTCCGGCGCACGACCACTTGTGTCGGAGTTATCCCCCTCCGGCACCGTCGCATTCAACGATCGGTTGAACTCGTCGAACCTGCGTTGATTCGCCGCCGATGCCTCTTCGTGCCAGGCATCGATCCGCTGCTGCAACTCATCCAGCCCGGCCTGGGCGCGCTGGCGAAGCTCGTCGATCCTGCGCAGTAGATCGCTCTGCTCGGCACCATCGTCCGGTCGCGGCCGCTCCGCCAGTGCCTGGAGGGCTTCTTCATGCCTGCGCTGGTTGGCCGCCAGCGCATCCGCATGCCACGTATCGATTCGTCGCTGCAACTCATCGAACCCAGCGGCGGTGCGTTGGCGGATCTCTTCGATCTCACGCAGCGGATCACTCTGCCGTGCAACAGGGTCCGCAGCTGGCAAATCAGAATTCGGCTGGGGGCCGGGATCAGCCAAGGCACGTATGGCCTCGTCGAAGCGACGCCCGTTCTCTGCCAACGCTTCCGCATGCCATGCATCGATCCGGCGCTGTAGCTCATCGAATCCGGCCTCGGCGCGCTGCCACGTTTCCTCGATCCGCCGCACCGGATCAGAGCTGACCTCATCCGGATGTTGCGGAATCGCTGAATCAGGTTGCTCGACAACATCCGAGAGCGGCGCTTCCCGTATCGGAGTCGATGAGCCGTCGCGCCACACCGGCCGGTCCGGCTCACTCAGCGAGTTGATGGCCTCCTCATAGCGGCGCTCGTTTTCCCGCAACGCATCCGCATGCCAGGCATCAATGCGACGTTGCAACTCATCGAATCCGGCCTGAGCCCGTTGGAGCGCCTGCTCGATTCGCTGCACCGGGTCGAGGGAATCGCCGTCCGTGTGTCGGCTCGGCGAACCATCCGGTCCGGCAGCATCGTCCGATGTCGGCTCAGCGCCGTCCAGCGGCGGGTCCGACAATGGCGGCGGAGCGGAATCCAAGAGTGATCGGAGTGCTTCCTCATGGCGCTGCTCGTTCTCGCGCAGCGCTTCCTCGTGCCAGGCATCGATGCGGCGCTGCAACTCGTCGAACCCCGCCTCGGCGCGCTGGCGAGTCTGCTCGATTCGCTGCACCGGGTCGGTGGGTTCGTCCGGAGATGCCGGGGTCGGGTGGTCTCGAGGTGGACGACCTGAACCACCGTCGCCGGTCACGTCGGGCGAGGTATCGGTGCCCGAATAATCCTGCCGTGCAGGCGCGTCCGGCCGCGTTCCTCCCGAATCATGATGAGTTGCTTCAGTTTCCGCGATGTCGTGGGCAACCGCACGGCTCAGTTCCTCGTTCAGCCGCGTCAGTTCGGCGTCGGCCTCGTCCAGTCGGCGGGTCGCGGCCTGTTGTTCGTCCGCGTGTTCCGGGCTCGGGTCGGCCATAGCCTCGTCGAGGGCGGTGCGCGCGTCTTCACGGGCGACGAACGCAGCTGCCCATTCGTCCGCGACGCGTTCGATTTCGGCCTGTCGAGCGGCCGGATCGGGATCCTGTCCCGGCGCAGTGCCTTCCGGTTGAACCTCCGGCACGGATTCCGGCTCCGCACCGGGTCGCGCACTCCCATCGGAGCTCGGCGCATCCGGCTTCGGCGGGGTGGCACCCAACTGCGGCGCATCCGGCGGCGGAGGCAGTTCGGGGCCGGCGTGCTGGTCGGGCGGCGACCAGGACGGATCAGGCGCGACGATGTCGACGGCGTACGGAATGCCCGCACGCCAGTCGGTGAGCGGCGGGCGGTCCGCGTCCCAGTGGAAGCCGAGGCCGATGGCGTGGGTGTTGGCGGCGCGCCAGGTGGCACCGGGATTGGCGCGCAGGAAGCCGGATTCGGCGCGCGCATCCTGCAGCAGGACCAGGTCCTGGGGCAGCGGTTCGCCCGCCATCAACCGGTTCCATGCCTCGGCGACATCGGCGAGGCGATCCATCGGGCGACGGATATACGTGCCATTGGGATCGCTGTAATCGCGCACCAGATGCTCGTCGACCATCAGGTGGTTCTTGATCTGCTCGATCTCGGCGCGCGTGAAATCCGGTACGTCGTGGCGCGTGTGCTGGGCCAGGATCTGAGCGATCGCATCCGGATCGGCGCCCGCGCGCAAGAGCTCGCGAATATCGGCGATGGTGTCGCGTACCGCATCCCGATCGTCGACCTGAAAGCGGTCGGCCAAATCGTCTGCGACACGGTCATTTTCGTCCTGCATCCGCAGGAACTGCGCATCGACATCGCGGGTCGGGTCGATACCGCGATCCGCGGTTACCAGCCTGTCCTGCACGGTCCCGACCACATCCCGTGCCGCAGCCACCTGCTGGGCACGGCGGTGGGCGTCGAGCCCGTCCATGATCCGATCGATATCGCTGTCATCGGCGAGGAACCGCTCGTACTCGGCATCGGCCCAATCCTGCACGCGACGCCAGTTCGCGACGTCGCGATCCCATTCCCGTTGCAGCCCTTCGGAAATCTCCACCCGGTCCGCGGGGTTGCCGTGTTCGGCCGGATCCCACGGCCGATGCATGGGCTGAATATTGCGCTCCGGTCCCGCGAACCACTCGTAATTGCGGAAGACGGTGCCGAACGGCGGAATCTTCTGCAGCCACGGCCGGGCCTGCACCCACTCACCGATCTCCGGATGCGCCTGGATCCAGGCCTTCACCGCCGGATGCTTCGGCGTCTGCGCGGCCATCAGGATCAGCCGGGTGATGTTGTAAGCGTCACCGCCCCAATGCTGTTCGAAGATCGGTGTGCCCGGCGGCACGGACGACGTGTCGTAGCGTGACGGCGCCTGCGGCATATTGACCGGCAGCGTGCTCTCCGCGATCTCACCCGGCGGAACGTGATCGGTCGGCAGGGTGATGTCGTTGACGACATCCTCCATGGCCCAGCCGCTGACACCGTCCGGCGGATCCTTGGGCGTGAACTTCTTCGGCACCGTCCCGGCATCTCGATTGCCCACCCAATCGGGGCGAGTCGGATCGACATGGTGCACAGTGCCTTCGGCGTCGACCCACGACGTCATATCCATACGTCTGCCGTTGTGCCAGCCGGTGCTCAGTCGCCGGATCTCGGGTGGCGGCATTCGCAACGTCCGGGTATTGCCCTCGCGATCCGCGAGCACCTGGCGGTATTCGACGCGGGTTTCCGGACGCACCATCGCCTGGGCGACGGCGGGATCGCGGCGCAGCGCATCGGCGAGGGCCCGATCGTGATCCGCGCGCGGTGACGCCGGATCGAGGCGCGGACCGTACACGATGATGCGGGGTCGCTCGCCCTCCACGATGCCGACCCGGTCGGTGGCCATACGGCCACCTTCGGCTTCGACCTGCTGCCGCCATACGCCCGCGGCTCCGGCCATTTCGTCCTGGAGTCGACCGATCCGATTGTGCGCCTGGTTCACATCGTCGGCGGCGTTGAAGAGTCCGTCGATCTCGCGATGGCGGGCCGCCGACTCATCCGGCGACAGCGTGCCATCGCGCACCTCGTCATCCGCATCGAATCGCAGACCGGTGATCGTGCTGCGCAGCCGATCAGGTTGCAGCGCAGCCTCATCCGGATTGCCCGACTCATCGACCACACCGAGCCGGACGGCCAGATCGTCGCGCATGGTCCGCCGCGGCTTGATCTGCCGGAGCTCCTCCGCCCGCTCCCGCGCCATCCGATCGATGTCGGCAGCACCCTCCTCCGACGGCGGGCGGTGCCGCGCGACGCCCTGGTCCTCCAGCTCGGACAGCCGCTGATCCGCGCGCCGCACCTGATCGTCGAGCGATTCGAAGTCCTCGGTCGCCGCAATGAGTTTGCGCAGCGCCTCTTCGCGCCGTCCCTGCTCCCCGGGCTCGACCGGACTGCGCACCTGCCGGTTCGCCTCCTCGAGACCACCCAGCACGTCGACGACATCGGTCCGTGCGTGGGCATGCAGCGCTTGAATCGCCTCGTCGCGCGCATCCGGGTCCCGGCGCACCCATTCGGTCGAATCGTCCAGCCCCAAATTGGCGGCGCGCTCATTGGCCTTGGCGCGCACGAACTCGCGCTCGCGCACCAGATCTCGTCGCTCCTGCAGCAGCCGGTCGTACTCGTCGACCAGTCCGATGCGGGCCGCGAGTTCGCCGACCTCGGCATCCACTCGTGCGAATTCCGGTGCGAGCCGCTCCAATTCGGCTACAACGGCACGATCGGCATCCGAAAGCAGTCGCCGCCCCGCGAATTCGGCAACGGTCGCCCGAATTCGGCGCGGCGTCCACGCATCCGCATCCTCCTGCGCCGGAAGTCGGTCGGCCAGCTCCGCGATTTGGGCCGCCAGCGCATCCCGTCGCGCGATCGCATCCGCATGCACCCGCACCGCCTCCTCATGCTCCGGTCCGGTCCGGGCTTCGCTCCCTGGCTCCGAGTTCCCGGCTGCTTCCGTGTCGTTCCGCCGGTTCTCCGCGCCGCTCTGTTCACTATCCTGGTTCCGACCCGACGGTTTCTCCAGCTCGGACGTGGGCGGGTCATCCCGCCGGTTATCCCCGCCGCGCTCTTCCCCACCCTGGTTCCCACCCGACGGTTCCTCCGGCTCGGGCACCGGCGGGGCGGGCGGGTCGGCGGGTGGCTTCTTCGACCCGCCACCGGCTTCGGCGACCGGTTCGGTGGCCTCATCCGGACCCGCCTCCTCCGGACGAACAGGCTCCACGCCATCCGAATCGTCGTCGAAACGAACCAGAACAGGCTCCTCGGCGCGCGTCGGCTCGGACGACTCCGGGATCAGTTTCGCACCGGAAGCCGGACTGTCCGGCGGATCGTGTGGCGGGCCGGACGGCAATGCCGTCGGCTCAGGACCATCTTCATCCGACGGCGGCGGTTCCTCGGAATCCCCTTCGAGGCGCCGCACCAACTCATCGAGTTGGTCGATCAACGCTCGATACTCAGCGTCTTCATCCTGATGATGTGCGGACTCCTCGCCATCCCCGGAATCATGGGGTGACGCCTCATCGATAGGCGGCTCGGAATCAGCCGAATCCGGTGCCGGCACGGTCTTTTGCGAATCGTCGACATCTCCGAAACGCTCCTCGAGCCGGCGCGCCAATTCATCGAGGTGATCCAGCAGCGCTTGATGCGCGGCCTCGGAAGCCTCCTCATGACGCCGGAAATCCGCTTCCGCCGCCGCCGACTCACGCTGGAACGCTTCGTCGATCCGTGACCTCGGATCGTCGGAATTGCGCTGCGGCACATTCTCTTCCGCGCGCATCCGCGCCACCCACTCGTCGAGTTCCGCGTGCATGCGCGCGTTCCACTCGTCCTGTTCGGCATCCATCTGCCGCTTCCAGTCCGATCGAGAATCCAGCTCGGACGCCGCGCCCGACTCATCGCCCCCGGGCCTGACTGGCGGATCGGCCACACCACCCGATCCGGATTCCTGCTGGGCACCAGGTTCAGATTCATCGCCCCCAGGCCGGACAGAGGGATCGACCGCACCGCTCGCCCCCGGGTCCTCCGGGCCGACGGGCTTGGGCCCGGGTCCGCCCTCGTCCGGCCCACCCAGCCCGCGGGGCGCACCAGCCAACTCACTCGGAGCGTCGTAGAACTCGTCGAGGAGCGCCGCGAGATTTCTGATCTGTTCGGCGCGAGTCTGGATCTCCGCGCGTATACGACCGAGCTCCGCAGTCAGCTCGCTCGGACTGAGCCCCTCGTGCTTCTCGATCTTTCCATCGCGGTAGGCCTCGTACACCTTACGGAAGGTCGCATCGTCCGCACCCGCGATATCGACACCGACCAGCCGGGCCCAGTCGCGATTCGGTTCGGGCCGCCCACGCCCCTCGCCGGATACGCCGTCGGCGCGACCCGGATGGTCGGCAAGCACACTTCCGAGATCGAGCGCATCACCGGATTGCATTGCCTCAGTGAGGAGTTCACGCAACGCCTGCACACAGGCCAGCTCATGGATAGGCGGTTCGCCAGCGGCCCGCGGATCGGCGGACAGATCCCCCCGAGGCACATCGGAGTACGGATCGACATCGATCAGCGCACGCATATATTCGGTGAGCGCGTCGACCACCTGATCATGCTTACCTTCGAGGCCCGCGATCACCTTGCGCAGCTTCGCTGGATCCAGTCCGTTCGCATCCAGTCCGCGCAGGATCTCACCGTCATCCGCGATTCGAATCTTGTTCGGCTGCAACAATTCCGAGCTGTTCAGGCCGAGCTGTGCGGCCAAGCGATCGCGTGCGGCATTGACCGCTCTCAGATCGATATCGCGCAACTGCTTGGCGTAATCGGCCAGATCCTTGAACTGCTGTTCGCGCCGCGCACTGCGCCATTCCGGATCGGCCAGCGCCTCGGCAGCCCGCCGAGGCGTGAGCTCCGACTCCGGAATATCGAGCCGGTGCGCGAGTTGTCCACGCGCATCGCCGATATCGTTGAAGTTCTCGATCTCGTTCATCGTGCGCGCGAAGTCGGCCAGCGCCTCGACCTGACCGGCGCGCAGGGCATTGGCCAGCTTCAATTCCGCGATGGTCTGTGCCAGCCGATCCGGGTGCAGCGCCGCTGGTCCGAGGCCGAGTTCGTTTGCCAGATCGACGATTTCGGCGACCATTTCCGCCCGAGTGCGCGGCGGCGCATCGCTCTCGTGGCCGGGCGAATGGCTCGTCGGCTCCTCGATAGGTGCCTGCACGGCGCGCCACTGACCGTCGTTGTCGCGCACCATCGTGACAACCAGCTCGCGGCCATCGATCGTCTCCCGATGGTGGTACACCTCGGGTGTTTCGACCGGATCCAGATGAATCTGCCCCACGCGATCTGTGCGCGCGTTCCGGTAATCGAGTTCGACCTCACCACGATTGAGGGCATCGGCCAAGGCAGGATCATTGGCGAGCGCCCTGGCCAGCGCATCCGCCCGGTCCAGCGGCCCATTGATCACCACCAGCCGGTCCGGCGCGCCTTCCCCGACGGGCACCCGAGCGACCTGATCGCCATGGATCTCCCCGACCGGCTCCTGCTCTCCGGCACGCAGATGCGGTTCGGCGGCGTCGGCGAATTCGGCGACCCGAGCGGCGCGCGCATCGTTCTCGGCCCATAGCCTGCGCAGCGTGGCATCGAGATTCCGCGGGTTCACATCGTTGAGATCCAAGCCGAACATCTGCGCCCACGTGGACGCCTCGTCGCGCAGTTGGTCGCGGCGCAGGGCATGCTCGAAGAACACCCTGGGACCCTGGTCTCGGCCGAGTTCCTGGCCGTCCCCGATATCACCCCATTCGCGCAGCGGGTCAGCGCCATTGCCGACCGGCCGGAAGTTCTGCAGACCCGGATGCCCGTCGAAGGCGCTGATCAGCTCCTTGAGGAAGCGGCCCATCGGATTGTCGTCGAAGATGCTGAGCTGGTCGGCCAGCGGCACCGGACGGCCCGTGGCATCGGGCGCGCCCCATCCGGGGCCGGACTCGCGGGTCGGCTCGTCCTCGTCGTAGTAGTCCTCGTCCTCGTCGAGCCGCCTGGCATCGGGATCCTCGATTTCGCCCGCCACCGGCTCTCGACCGTGCAGTTCGGGCGCCGAGTCGCCCAGCAGGTCGGCATCGACGTACGGACGCGTGACCTCCTCGTTGAAGCGATCGGCCGCCTCCGCCAGGCCCGCGATCACGGCCGCTTCACGCATCGTCCGGTATTGCTGCTCGTCGAGTACCCGGCGAATGGTCTCCGGACTTTCGTCGGGCAGGTCGAAACCGAGGCGGTGTGCCTTATCGGTGAGCGATTCGTCTTCCGGTGGCGGACCGTCGAGTTCGGTAGTCGGCTCCGGATGCGTCGGCTCGTGCTCGAGTGCCCTGGCCTCCTCGTCGGAGATCAGACCGAAGTTCTCCAGGTCATCGATGATCCGCTGCCGCTGTTTCGGATCGGCGACGGCCAGTGCCTCTTCCAGCACCGCCCGCGCCTCTTCCGGCGCGATGGCCTCGACCTCGAGCAGTTCGGTGACGGTCTGGCGCACCAGATCCGGATCGGCATCGCTGACCCAGAACCGGTATTCCTCGCCATCGGACGTGCGTGGCACCACGAAATCGCCTGCCACATCCCGGGTCCGACCGGAGAACCTGTTCAGGATCGGCAGATGCTCCCGATTGCGCCAGGCGGTCCAGCCCTCCTTGGCGATTCGGGCCATATTGAGGCCCTCGCCTGCACTCTCCGGCGCCGGTCGAGCGACGGTCTCGTGCCCGGGTGTCGCCTGCGGCGGATGGGGCGCATTCGGATGCGACTCGAAGAGGTCCGGTGCATGTTCGACGCCATCCTTCAGCGCGTTCTGGCCGCGGCGGTCCTCACCCGAACCCGACGGGTACTTCGGGTAGTCGCCCACGTAACCACGTACCCGCATCTTCTCCCGAATCCGCTCCCACGCTCGACGCAGCGGCGATTTCTTCTCGGGCGGCTCGGAATCCGCTGGGCGAGCGGGTGTTCTGGATTCTTCGGGAGCTTCGACCCGCCAGCGACCCGCGTCGTCGGGCCGCACCTGTAGCGGCACCTCTTCGCCATTGGCATCGATGACGACGCGGCGCGGCGCGTCCGGATTCGCCGGAGCGAACGGCCGTCCCGCCGACGGCTCCTCGGATCCGTTGCCGGAGTTCTCGTTTCGCGAGTGCTCCGGATAGTCGGGCGTCCCGGCGGGGACGGGAGGCTCGGACGGCGGCTTCTTACCGCCGCCACCAGCCTCGGCTGGCCGCTCGACCTCTTGCCGCGCCGCCGGATCATCGATGCGCAGTACACGTGTCTCGCCTTGCGCACCGATCCGCAGCTCGCGCACAACCGTGCCGGGTTCGGCGCGCAACTCCGCGAGCTGCGGATGTTGGGCGGCCGCATCGTCCAGCACGCGGACCGGATCACCGTCGCCCCAGCCGACCACGAACACGCGCGCCAGCTCACCCGGCACCACACCGACCCGATCGGTCACCGGAATCGCACCGGCCCGCAACAACGCATCGCGCTGCAGTGCGATCGCCATCGCCTCATCGAGCCGTTCGACCCGCTCCTCGGTCCGCGCGATGCGCTCCGGATCGCCTGCGGCCCTTGCCTCGTCGCGCTCGCGCACCGCAACCGCATTCTCGGCCGCCAACCGATCCAGCACGTCTTGTCGCTGCTGCTGGGCCTGTCGCTCCTGTGCGCCATCGTCCGGATGTGCCGGTGGGAACTCCGGTGCGTCGAACGAATCATCTTCGGGCCGTGGCCGATCGATCGGTCGCGGCGCGGCATCACCCTCGTCCGATCGGTTCCCGAACGACAGTCGGTCGGTAATCCTGCGCAGCAGGCCCTTCGGCGCACTGTGGTCGTGCAGATCGGCCGAACCATCAAGCAGGATTCGGGTTATCCGTTCCCTGAGCCGCCCGGTATCGGTATCGGACATGCCCTGGAACTGCCTGGCCAGCACATCGCCCGCGCCGCCGGCTCCGGTGGGCGGCGCCACCCGCCAGCCGCCATTGCCATCGGACTGCAGCGTGACCGGGAAGTCCCACGCCCGCGTCTTCACTTCGGTTCGACTGAACTGCGGCCAGCGACGTTCCCGCCCTGCCGTATCAGCGGATTCCGGCATCGCCACCTGCCGCGTCAGCAGCCGACGCGCCACCTCCGCCGGATGCGGCTCGCCGATCGACGGATCCGCTTCGACCAGTTCGTAACCGCGGGCCATGAAGTCCAGGCGCAGTCTGCCCTCGAGGTTCGGGTACGCATTTTCCCTGGTATTGAAGGCATCCGGGCCGAGCTGGCGTACCCAGGCATCGAAGCCGACATCCGTCTGCCCGGCGGCGCGGTAGCGCAGGTAGTGCGCGAGTAGTTCGGTGGCCGCCTCGTCTTCGGTCGGGCGACGGTAGGGACCCTCGGCAGTGTCGGCGGTGATGAACCGGGCATCGTGCAGACCATCGGAACCGGGCCCCACTTGCAGGTATTCGATCCGTTGTGTGCCGTCCCACAGCACATTGGTGTATTCCGGATGCGTCGCGGCCAGTTCGCGCAGCGCGTCCATGTGCTGGCCCTCGGGCGCCACCACCACCAGACGTCCGCGTCCCACCGGCTGGTGACCCGGAAACTGGCCGACCCGTTCGGTGCGCCGGGCCCCACCCGGATCCCGCGCCAGCTCATCGTCGAGAGCACGACGTACACGGTCGGCGGTTTCCTCCGAACTCATCGGGCGCGGCGATGCGTCCTGATCGGCCGGACGCCCGGTTTCGGGCTCGGTCTTATCCGACCACGGGCGGTAGTCGTCGACGTTGTCGTCGGCGTGCCGAGCGACATCGAACGCGACCTCGGCGGGCTCCAGACCGACCTTGTCGATGTATTTGCGCAGCGCTTCGCGCCCCGCCTCGTAGCCCGCCCGCTCCGGCCGGATCGCCGGATCATTCGAGCGAGCCGCAGCACGCTCCGCACGCTGATAGGCGCGGTCGTAGGCGTCGGCGTACGCGCGTTCGGCCGGACCGACCGGCACGAAGCGGCCCGAATCACGCAGCAGTCGAAGGGATTCGATCTCCGCCGCGTACTGACGGTTGCGCTGATCCCGGATCGCTGGGGTGTCGGTGTGGTGCGTCGGCGGCCCCTCGCCGGGCGCACGGGTAATTCCGTGTGCACTGTCCCACCGCGCCCGGTAGAACGCGGCGAGGTCACCGCCGTCGACGCGCGGGCCCAACTCCACCAACCGATTTCGCACTTCACGGGCGGCGGCATGGTGTGCGGCCGCATCGATCATGCTGTCCGCGACCTCACGGTTGTCGCGGTAGGCCCGCAAGGCTTGCTGCTCCGCCTGTTTGAAGGCGTCCTTATATGCCTTGGACAGCAACGTTTCCGGAGCCGGTGATGCTTCCGTCCCGAACTGCCGCCACCGGTCGAATTCGAAGGCTCTGGCCTGTGCCATCGCCTCCCGATCGAGCATCAGATCGACGTATTCGTCGCGTCCGAGCGTGAATCGCTCGAGCGGACCGTCGCCGAGTTGTTCGGCCAGATATGCCGCCCGAATCGCCTCCGCCGCATGCTGGGACGGTGTATCGGTCAGGCCGAGTAGCACGGTATTCGAGGCCGGGTCGTATCCGGCGTCGACGCCACGCTGCTGTCTGCCGTCGTAGCGGCTGGAATCCACGTCGAGTCCGAAGCGGATCTCGACCCCGTGCCTGGCCAGTACCTCGGTCGCCCACCGTCCGAGTCCGTTGCCCCTGAGGATGCGCTGCAGCCGGTCCGACGCCACCTGCGCGGTGTCGGCCATCGACTGGTCCGGCAATGCCGCGGCGGGTTCGTCCGGCGGTCGCGGTGCCACCAGGTGGTCTACCTCCGCACGCACATCCGCTGCGGCAGCGTCGACCCAGGCGGCGCGCAGATCCACGGGCTCCCGGCGCACCTGGACGGCACCGGAATCGTCGACGCTGACGCGGACCCGTTCCGCGACGGCATCGCCGTAGCGGATGGCGCGATGCAGATCGCTGCCTCGATCCGCCGCCGCGCGCGATATCGCGGCATGATCACCGCGAGCATCGACCACGATCACTCGCAGTGGTTCACCGGGCAGCACCGCGACCCGGTCGTCAACCCAATGCCCGTCCAGGGCTTCCGGGCCGAGCACTTCGCGGCCGACCCGTGCCGCGATCTCATCGAGCAGACGATTACGCTCCGCCTCGACCTCGCCATGCCGGCGGGTCAGCTCGGCCAGCGCGCGCACCTGCGCGGTGCGCTCGGAATTCATTCCGGCACCACTGGCTCGCCGGATCCTATTGTCTGTCACCGCTTGTCGGCCGCGCTCGAAGAGATCCCGGTCGCCGCGGTGGATTTCGGGATCGAAGGCTCCGAGTCGGCGGACCGCTCGATTCCAATCGCCTTCGACCGCACGCAGTTCCCGGGTGAGCGCGGCATGTTCGCGGACCAGACGCTGCAGTTCCCGTGCCGATTCCGCGGACGCCGGCTCGTACATTCCGTCCGGGTGCTGCTGAGCGTCCCAGGTGCCGCCGTGGATATCTCGCAGACTCGCGCCCTCACTCGGATAGAGCGGCGAGTCGAACATATCGCCGGACAGCACCGCCTCGATGCCCGCCGCACGGCCGATTCGGCGCAGTTCGTGCTCGCCCAGCCCCGGATCCGCAGCGGCCACGGCCGCGTCGCGGGCGGTCAGATACTGCTCGTGCAAGGCGCGGGTATAGGCCGAATCGGCAATATCGTGTGTGGTCGGGGCCGTTTCCGGATATCCGGCCGCGCCCAGCTCTCGACGGAACTCGGCCTGCCGGCCGAGCACCTCTGCTTCCGTACGTAGCTGTGCGTCAACGTAATCCGCGCGATCGATGGCGCGGATACGGGCCGGATCCACCTCGACCCGACCGGACAGCACGGCATCCGCGAGTACCGCCGCACGTACCAGCGCCTCCGCCTGGGCGGGCTGGCTGCGGTCATGGGTGTCGACGGACACGTCCATGGTCCGGCCGTTGAACGAGTCCCGCTGACCATCTTCGAAGCGCACCGCGACACCGGCGGCCCGCAGTGCATCGGCGGCCTCGCGTCCGATTTCGCTGCGCCCCAGCAGTTCCCACACCGGACCACCGGCCATATCCCGCGGCCGGACCTGCCAGGCCCCGGTGTCCGGTTCGGGACCGTCGCCGGTCGGCCGGAACTCGGGCGAATCCGCGCCGTCACCCGGCGCTTCGGATCGGACCGAGGTCTCCGGTCTGCTGAAATGCGCCACGACCTTCTCGTACTCGCCCGGCCGACCGCGCATCGCATCGTGATCGAAACTCACCTCGGTGAAGCCGAGTTCGACAGCCAGTTTGCCGGTGAAGGTGTTGCGTGCCGCCTCTTCCGGAGTCAGGTACAGCTCCTGCACACCGGCATTGAAGGTGTCGAGGTCGTCCCGCACCCGGTCGTCGGCATTCCATTCGGCACGGATCTCGGTCACCTGATGTCCGAGCTCCCGCATCATGTCCCGGAACATTTCGCGCCCGGTCGGCGTGCCGTCACCGATGCGCACCGTCGCGCGCAGCGCGCCGTCCGCATCGACTCGGCCGTGGATGCCGTGCTGGTTGTCACCGCCGTACCGGTTGGTGTAGGCGTTCGGACGGTCGTCGAAATCCTCGTCGCGCCTGCTCGAATCCTCCGGCCGCATCGCAACATCGCCGTGTTCGGGCGGCAGCTCGCCGGCGTGCGCCCGGATTTCGGCCAGGCGTGCCATCACCGTGTCGTGCCACTGGCCCCGCCCGTGCTTGACGAACTCCGGTCGCAACGCGGCGACGCGTTCGGTGATCGCGTCGACCACCGCGCGCGGCAGATGGTGGTCGATGACCTCGATGCTGTCACCATTGCGACGCAGGAAGTGTTCGGCGAACGGGCTCAACGCATGTCGCGCGGCATCGCTTTCCTCGAAGCCGCGACTGTGGTCGATACCGAGCACTTCACGCTGCGGGCCGATCATCCAGCCCTGTGCATCGCGGTCCGGAATCCGGATCAGCGCGTCGAGCAGACCGAGCGCACGACCCGCGACGGTATCGGCGTAACCGAGCTCGTGCACATCGACGAACTGCGGATGCCGTTCGGCCGCAACCCGTCCCGTCAACTTCTCCATGTACACGACATTGGATTTGGCATGGAACACCTCGGGCACATTCGCGCCGATGGTGCGGCCGAGCAGCGACGCCAGCCGCTCGGCGACGGCGTGGCGCGGATTCAAGACGGTCTTGCGGATCAGTTCGGTGCCATCGTTGAAGGTGACCAGCTCCACCTTCCTGGCGGCATGCACCGAGGACCCCTCGCTGAGCACCGTGACCGAACGCTCGCCGGAAGCGATGGCGGAGCGGACGATATCGTCGAACGAGCGGATGCCGTGCGCGTCATCCCACGCGTGGCCGTAGAACTCGGCATGGGTTTCGGTCGAATGCTCGGGGCGGTGCTGAGCCACCTCGGGGCGGATGGCGTCCAGTCCCGCATCATTGGCGATTCGATCGAGTTCTGCTGCGGGCGCTTCCGAATTCTCTTCGTGCGCTCGGGCGCGGGCTCGGTCGTAGGCCGCGGTGTAGGCGCGCTCCAGCGGAGTTTCCGCGAGATCGTGTCCGGCGGCTCCGAGTTGTTTCGCCGCAACGATTTCCAGCGTGTGCGCACGCGTTTCCTCGTCGAGCATGCGTGCGATGTATTCCTCGCGCGGCAGGCGCATACGTTCCTGCGCACCGCCGGGAGTCGCACGGGTATGGGCCAATTCGACGTGGATGGCGCCGTGCACCAGGGCAGCCATCTGTGCCGCATCGGAGGTGCCGACATCCAGGGCGAGGGTGCGACGGCTCGGGTAGTAGCGGTCGTCGGCGCCGGACTCGTGCACGATATCGACGTCGTGGCGGGTGAGCACCTCGTCCGCCCACCGGCCGATTTCGGTCTCCCGCAGCTGTTCTCGAATCCGGGCGATGCGTTCCTGGGCCGCCTGACCAGCACGGTCCAGTGGCGTGAGGTCGGTGGCGCGATCGAATTGGTTGGGTGACGGCTCGTCGATGGGCTCGACCCTGATGCGGCCGATCTTGTCGGCGTCCACGTTCAGGTGCTCGCGCACGACCTCGGGCCGGGCGAGCAGATCGCGGATTTCCGGGTGCTGCTGGGCCTCTCGCAGGACGCGCTGGTGGTCATCGGCGCCGGATGCGATGACGAGACGGTCCGGTTCCCCGGGAATATGCACGATGTGCTCGTTGAGCATTCGCGCATCGGGGTTCTCGCGTACTTGTTGGGTGAGAACCTCTCTGATCGCCGCATCTGCCAACTGGTCGGCGTGGTGGTCGTAGGTCGCCTGGGCATGCTGACGCTGGTCGGCCAGGTCAGCGAGGGTGCGCAGATCATGTTCTTCGGTACGCAGTTCGGCCTGCTGCTCGGGCGGAATATCCGGTCCGGCAAGTTCATTCGTGATGCGCTGCATGCGTTCGGTGATCTGGCGTTGCAGCGGCTGTCTGGCGAGGGTGGGATCGAGGCCGAGGGCCGTCGCGCGCTTGCCTAGTTCTTCCGAGGTGTTGCGCAGGTCGCGGAAGGCCGACTCGCGGTCCAGCGCCCCGGTACGCAGGCTTTCGGTGATATCACCAGGGGTGTCCTGCATGCGGGCACCCGACGGGAGTTCGGCATCGGCCGCATGCATGCGATCCCAGGCGTCGCCGTAGTAATCGGTGTAGTTCTTGCCGTTTCGCCACTCGTGGGTGGCGATTTCCTGGCGTAGCGCATCGACGGCGACATCATGTGCGGCCTGGCGGATCTCGGCTGGGGTGAGCGACGAATCACTTGCCGACAGATCGGCGGCGGCGCGGTAGGCGGTGGTGTAGGTCTCTTCGAGCGGATGCACCGCGATGTCGTGGCCGAGATCCCGGAATTCCTGGGCCAATTGGAAGCGTCGTCCGGTTGCGGCGGCCTCCTCGTCGACCATGGTGCGCACGAATTCGTCGCGTGCCATCCCCCGGACGTCACCGGTTCGGCCCTGGACGTACCGTTCGGCGTGCACGGATTCATGGGCCAGGGTGAGGGCCTGCTGGACATGATCGGCGCCCGAGGTGAAGGCGACGGCGGTCAATTCGCGCCGTCGGAATTCACCGGCTCGGCCGTCACCCGCGGACGGCTCGAATCCGTCGCGCACGGGACTGTTGTCGAAGCTTGCCGCGATCCGTCGCCCGGTCTCGGTCTGGCGCAGCAGTTCACGGACCTGATCGGGCTGCGCATCCAGCGAACGGCCGATGCGGGCCCCAGGATCGGTCGCGAGCGGATGCTCGGAACCGATGGGGTGCAACGGCTTTCCGGCTGCGTCGAAGGCAATCGCATACGTGCCACGGAGTTCGCGCGGCACCGTCGGCGGAAAGCCCTCCACCCGGCCCGCCCCCGGGTCACGCACCACGATCCCGCCGTTTTCATGCACCAGCACATACGCGTGCGCGCCGACGTTGTACCTGTCGACCGGACCGCTGTATTCATCGACAACCAGCGCCGAGGACCCCTCCGGCATGGAAAGCAACAGCCGCGCGATCTCGGCATGACCGTCATACGAACGCAACTGCCCACCCGCGGCCGTCTGCACCTCCGCGGCCGTCATCCCGTCCAGCCCGATCACCCGCTCCGGCAACCTGATCGCCGAACTCCCGGTAAGCGCCTTGATCAACCGCAGCGACAACTCCGCGCACCGACCACGATTCCGCTCCGGAATCCGAGGCTCATCGCCCCCTTGCCGCTGCTGAACATCCGCCGCTTCACGAGACCTATCCGTGGGCGCATCCCCCGCGGTCCGATGAGTATGCGGCTCGGCCGCCGGCTGAGGCACGAAAGCCACTGCGGGATCCAGAGATTGAGCCCGCTGCCGCGCCGCCTCCCGCCGCGCCTCGACCTCCTCCCGCCGCGCCGAATCATCAGCACGATGCGACTTGGCAGGCTCGATATCCGCCCCCCGATGCTCCCCGTCCTCACCCTCTGCCCGCAACACGCCGTCCCCCTCGATACGCACTGCCCCCTCGTTGCGCGGACGAACCGCGTCATCCCCGTCGGGACGTACGACGCTCTCGTTCTCGGGATGTACCGCACTATCCCCCTCGCGGCGCGCCATGCCGTCCCCCTCAGACCGAACGGCACGATCGCCATCCGGGCGCACCGCGCCGTCGCCAACGGACGGAACCGCGCCATCACCATCGCGCAGCGCGGCACCATCGCCGTCGCGCCGCACCGGGCCATCGCTCTCGTGCCTGGCAACACCGTCGCCCTCGGGCCGCGTGGCACCGTCACCGTCGGACAGCACCGGGCTCTCGCCCTCGGGCCGCAGCGCATTGGTGCTGTCGGGGCGCACCGCACTGTCGCCGTCCGAACGAACGACACTGTCGTTGACAGGTGGCACGGCACCGTAGCGCCCGGCGGTATCCCTATTGGGCTGCACGGCACCGGCGCTGTCCGGGTGTGCGGCGGGGTCGCTGTTGGGGCGGACGGTGGCATTGTCGTCGGCGTGGGTCTCGGCGTGGATGGGGGCTGGTTCTGGCTGTGGGCCCGCTATGGGTTCGGCGGTGGGGTGTCGGGGTGTGGATTGGGCTGCGCCCGCGCGGATTTCGGTTGTGGCGCGGCGGGATTCGGGTTCTGAGGAGGTATCGCCGGTGCCGGTACGGAATCGGTCCGGGCCCGGGCGGCCATCGGTGGTGGTGCGGGTATCCGCGGTGGATGGGGTTGTGGAACGTGGGTCTGTGGTGCGGGGTTCGGCGGTCGGTTGTGGGCGGGCCTGTTCGCCGCGTGAGGTTTCGGTGTTGGCGGTTGCGCCGGGGCGCATGTCGGCGGTCGAGGTCGTGCGCGGAGTAGATGGTGTTGCGCTGGTCCGCGCGTCGGGTGCGGCGTGGGTCGGCGCGGTGCCAGGATGTGTAGGGGCAGTGCCGGTTTGGAGTGTGGGCGATGCTGCGGCGGTGCCTGCTTGCGGGGCCGCGTTGTCACCGGAGACGCGCGAACCATCGGCGGTCGCGTTCGAACTGTGTTCCACGCTTGCAGGGGTCAGGTCGGCTCGGGTATCGGCATCGAGGCGGCCCTGCCCCTCGCGCGCTCCCGCGTGGTCGGCCGACCCCGTACGGTCGCCGGCACCGTTGGATTCGGCAGTCGAATTCGTCTGTACCGCAGACGCATCCGAATGACTCGCGGATTCTCCTGCGGGACGGACGGCACCTCCCGATCCGGCGCCCTCCTCCGAGTTCCGCGTGCTCGACTGGTCGACTCCACCATCCGCCGTTCCATCGCCGACGCGCTGCGTGTTCGTGGAAGCATCCGCGTCGGCCCGCGCAGCCGAGGAACCGTCATCACCCGCGTGGGCGGTCGCATCATCGTCACCTGCACGCACGGCCGAACCGTCATCACCCGCACGCACGGCCGAACCGTCGTCACCGGCATGCGCCGTCGCACCATCGCCACCAGCGCGGGCCGTCGCACCATCGTCACCGGCATGCGCAGCCGAACCGTCATCACCCGCACGCGCAGTAGAGCCATCGGCGGCGGCCCCCGCCTTCGACATACCGTCATCAGCACCATGCACCCGCGCCGAATCATCGCCCGCACCATGACTATTCGAAGAACCATCAACTCCCGCCGCCGACCCGTCGTCCACGGCATGCGCAGTCGAACCGTCGGCCGCACCATCCCCAGCGCCACGACCGGCAACAGGCTCGCCCGTATGCCCCGCATTCGGCGCACCCTCGCCGGTCTGCCCGGTTCCCGAACCTGCACCCGCACGCCCGCCGCCATCGGCACCGGCACCGGCACCAACCGGACCGGCATCGGGGCGAAAACCGATGCGGGTCAAGTCATCCGGATTTACCGGCGAACCGTTCGGCCGGTACCAATCCGGATGCCGATTCTGATAGAACTTCTCGGCCGCCGCACGATTCGCACCGGACATCGCGCCGTTCGAGGCGCCCGCCGTCAGCATGCGCAGGTCGAATTCGGTCTTCTTCAGACCTTCGACGGCCTTGTCCCAGCCGCCTTCCGGTCCGGACTTCGCCCAGGTGAACGCGAACTGCGCGCCGACGCTGCCGCCGAATCCGGCGATGGCACCCGCTGTGCCCGCCGTCGCGCCGGTGAGTA
Organism: Nocardia vinacea; assembly: GCF_035920345.1. Lineage (NCBI taxonomy): Bacteria > Bacillati > Actinomycetota > Actinomycetes > Mycobacteriales > Nocardiaceae > Nocardia > Nocardia vinacea. The sequence continues at coordinate 8,039,471 of NZ_CP109149.1, read as the reverse complement.
GTCCACGCAGCCAGGCCTTCATCTCGGTCTCGGCGAGCTTCTTGCCGAGACGCTCGCCGATTGGGCTCGCGACACCAGCGCCAATTGCAGAACTGATCGCGGTGATGCCGACCTGCTCCCAGTTGACCTCCTTGCGATGCCCCGAATTCACCTGGTACTGCTGAATTCCCCAGTCCTGGACGGTGCCGAGGACCGTGTCGATGGCAATGTGCCGGACCAGAAAATTCGCCAGTCGACGCCCGAGGAATTTGGCCACGATCTCGACGATCTTGTCCATGATCCGCTTGGCGATTATCCGGATGGCCACCCGCGTTCCAGCAATCGCCAGCGCCTCCTCCGCGGGCGCGGTCGGCGGAAAGATCCATGCGATCGCGATCTCGGCCGCAAGCAGCGCGAGGGAGGTGATCAGCATGAGCTGGCCGTATTCGATTTCGGTGCCGACGCTGGTCGCCGAATCGGCCAGCTTCTCGAAATCGCGGGCCAGCATCTCGAGCGATTGCGGACCTTCGAGATAACTGTCGAAGTTGGCGATGATCGCCTCGATGCCGTCGCCGTCCTGATATGCCTTCAGTGACGCCGTTTTCGCAGCACGGATATCGGGCAGAATGTCGCGCAGTCCGGCGGCCGCCGCGCGCCAGTCGTCGGCCAGCCCCCACATGCCATCGGGATCGCCCGCAGGCCAGTCGGATCCGGCGACCCATTCCAGCCATTTGAGATAACCCGGCAGCTCAGCCATCTGCGCTCACCCTCGGTCACCAGCTGGAATCGGTGACTCCGCGGTCCGTGGCCGATTGACGCGAGACGACCTCGACATTGCTGAATTCCATCGGCGCGCCGTCATCGTCGACAACCGATTGGCGCTCCTCGGAATTCGGCGGTGCAAGCGAAACCTTTGGCGCCTTCGGCATTTCGGCGCTCAGGTCGGGCATGCCCTCGATCAGATCCGACAGTTTGGGCAGTCGCGCACGACGGTCGTGCAGGGGCGTCATCAGCTCCTGTGCCTTGCGCGTCACCTCGGCGGTCGCCTTCTGCGCCGCTTCGGTCACCGCCTTCGCGATCTCGCCGTAGCTCAATTCGTCTATGCCGGAACCGAATTTGGTTTCGATAATGGTGCCGTCGGCATTCACGGTGACCGTGATCCGCTTGCGCACGGTAGCGCTCGCGGTCAGTTCGGCACGCTGCTGCTGCACCTGCGCGATCGCCCGAAACTGTTGCTGGACTTCATCGAGCACCGCCGCCATCTCGGCCTTGGCAAATTCGTTCGTCATGGGCTACAACTCACCGGAAGCCGTCGCCGTTGGACTGGTCCATCCGCCGCAGTTCCTTGGCGGTCTTGGTCTGACCGGTGTAGAAGTTGTCGAAATTCGCCGCCGTGGTCTTGATATTCCCGGTCATCTGCTCGCGCGCGACCTTGTATCCATCGGGGCCCTCGGCGAACTGGCGCCCCAGCTTGTCGTTCCCCCACGGCGCACCGCGTCCGGCGAGCGCGGCATCCAATGTGCTCAGCACGCCATTGACCCGATCCCGAACGGCGCTGGTCCGCTCCGCGGCCTTCTCGAACAGATCCGCGTCGTGCCTCAACTTGTCCGACATCGCGTACTCCTCGAGCTCCAGCGGTTACCCGCACCCATCACCATCGGATCCTCTGATTCGACGATGACAGCGCTTGGCAACTCACCAGTAGCTCGAACATGAACGGCAAGTGCCGCGCCAGTTACAGCGCCCACCGACCGCGGTTCGCTCGGCGATCGGTCACTTCGGCTTGCGGAACCTGCCCACGATGCCGTCGACAATGCGCAGCACACCGCGCACCGCCATCGGGAAGAAGGCCGCCTTCATGAACTCGAAGTAGCTCGGGTTGTAGCGCGCGACATACGAGATCGCCGGATCCACGGATTCGACCTGGTGCCACCAGAACATCGGGATGTAGAGGATGTCGCCGGTCTCGAGAACCACGTCGTAGCAGGACGCATCCTGCAGCTTCTCGAAGCTGCTCACATCCGGGTCGAACTCGTCGGGGAGTCCGGTGTAGGGGTCCGAAACCTTCATCGGAATCCGGCCGTACACATTGCGGTACTCATTCGGCGGAAACAGCCGGACCCGCTTGCGGCCGTGCAGCTGAATCAGCAGGCCGTGCCATGGATCATTGTGCAGCGGTGTCAGATTGCCCTGCTGGCCGATCCACACACTGCTCGCCGCCGAGCTCTGCTGCCGGGTGCCGACGCGCGAGGGCAGCTGATCGGCGAGCGGCTGCGGGTCGGCGGCGGCACGCGAGTAGTAGTTCTTGCCCGGCTTCGGCTCGTCGAAAACCGCTGCCATGACGTCACGGTATTCGAGCACCTCGACCGGCGACGTCTCCTGTGTGAAAACGTTGGTCGTGCTGGTCAGCGCGGCGACCTTCTGGTCGCCGTATTTCTCTCGCAGCGCATGCGGCTGAAAGTCCTCGAATACCGGCCAAGTTGTTGCGACACCGCGGAATACGACCGGAGTCTGTTTATCGAAGACCGCCTCGAGTTGGAAATCCCGATCGGGTACGACCAGCCCTTGTTGCCCACCCGTCGACCGATTCAGTACATCGCGAACACTTCGACCGGCCCACAGTACGAAACTGGCTAGGAAAATAGGAGCCAGCGTGGCCGGCCTCTCATCGTAACCCTTAGTCATATCCCCGTGTCTTCTAAGAGAATTGATGCACTGCTTCGACTTTCGGTTGCCCGAAGCAACCCTCACTGCGCCGTGAGCCCGACCCTATCGACAACCTCGAGTCTACCGCCCCGATCCGTGCCCACCGCTGGGAAGATCGGGACGCAACTCACGGCCCGAGCAGGTGGACCTCCCACGGACGGCAACAACGGGGGCGGGGTACTCGCCTAGGGTCGGGGTACGCCGATTTCAGGAGATGTCGTGGCCGACTTGCCTTCGGACCCAGTGATTTCGCTGGTGACCGTGGCGGCTGAACATATGGGGTATTCGTGCCGGGCAACTGAACCCGACGAGGTGCAGTTGGTGGGCCCGCGTGGGGACGGGCCACATTTTCTGTGGCTTGACAACCTACGGCGCAGGCTGACCGAGCAGCCATTCGATCTGTGGCCCGCGCTCATCGCGGATCATGTGGAAACGTTCCTGGCACAAGTGGATCAGGATTACACCGGTCCGCTCGATACCGACGAATTCACAACAGTGCGTGGACTTCTCAAGACGCGGTTCGCGTCGTCGGACACCATCGCGGGCATCGACATTGTCGGACAATACGTCGCGCCGGGCATCATTCAGGTGGTGGTGCTCGAGCAACTCCGCACCGCCGAGACCGTCACTTCCGACCAACTCGCCCACTGGCAGATCGCCACCACCGAGCTCTTCGAACTGGCCGAGGCGAACACTCGTACCCCCGACCGCCTAGAGATCGAATGGCGGAACTACAAGAATGCGCACTTCGCCATTCTGAGCGGCTCGGACTTCGCGAGTGCCCACTCGAAGTGGCTCGGCGACTATCCGGTAATCGGTACGTACGGAGCACTTTTCGTCATATCGCACGAGGGCAACGTCTACGCGCATCCGATTGTCGGGCCGAATGCGCTGACGGCGATGATCCTGCTGGGCAAAGTCGCCGCCAACACCTATCGCAGCGAGCCGCGGCCCATCAGTCCGGCGGTCTACTGGTGGCGGGACGGTGAGATCAGCCTGGCCGCCATTACCGAGATCGATCCCGACCACAATGTCGAAGTGCGCCCGACCCCGGAATTCGAGGCACTACTGACCAGCCTGGCGGTGACCTGCGAGTTCGCGGTGGTGCCCGCCGACACGGTCGATACCGCTCTCGACGCGCTGGAGCAGTACCGACAGATGTGCACCGCCCCGGAGCACAGTGCGACCCCACCCATCGTCGACAACCTCATTGCCGAGATCGAACGCGACGGCGCCACCGTCGGATTCGTTGCGCCCGTTGCAGATTCGCGCGGCGCTGTACTGCGCACCTGGGGACCGCACCGGGGCAGAAATCTGCTCGCGGTACTGGAACTCACCAAGGACCGCGACCTCGCCGTGCTCGATGTCGAGACGGGCCACCTCTATGACCCTCGCGGGCACGTCGATGTCCACGTGACCGTCGGTGACGGCCGGTCACTGCCCTACCTCACCCCCGCACTGCTCGAGGACTTGGTGGTCGCCGCCGCCGACCCGGACGACCCGTTCCTGGTCGTCGCACGCGCGGACGAGACCTACATTCAAACGCGCCGTCACGAGTGGGTCTATGAAATCGAGCACCGGGCGGGATCCGCGTCCGAACACTTTCGCGTATACACCTTGCGGCACAAGTTCGTTCGCGACGTCATCTGGGCGTGGGCATGCGGTGACCCGTCATGGACGGTCGCGGTGCAATGGCGGCGGGTCGATCCGACATCGCCCGGCATCGAAGCGGCGTCCGGGCAGGAAATCCTGCAGGACGAATTGTCGTCCGCCGGTTCCGACCTCACGCCCGACGCACTTGCCCTCCTCGATACCTTTCTGGCAGTTCGTGATACGCCGATCCCGTCGATGGATCTCGCTCCGCTGGACGATCTCGCGATCGACCCGGCAATCTTGCGCGACCTGGCGTCATCACATACCGAAGAAGCACACCCGATCACCGAAGCCGAGACGACCGACGACCCCGACGAGACCTGAGGGCGGACCGGCCGGAGGTGCACCCGGGTGCGAGGATCGACGAATGCGAGTACTGGTGCAGCGCGTATCCGCCGCGCAAGTGACCGTCGACGGACAGACCGTGGGCCGGATCGAACCGAACCCGCAAGGCCTGCTCACCCTCGTCGGCGTGACGCATGACGACACCGAATCCACCGCGAAGGCATTGGCGGACAAGGTGTGGCGGTTGCGAATCCTGGAGGGGGAACGCGCGGCCGCGGATCTGGATGCGCCCATTCTCGTGGTCAGCCAGTTCACCCTCTACGCCGATACCGCCAAGGGGCGGCGGCCGTCCTGGTCCGCCGCCGCGGCCGGCCCCGTCGCCGAACCGCTGGTCGAGACCTTCGCTCAGGCACTGCGCGAGCTCGGCGCAACCGTCGCCACCGGGCGGTTCGGCGCGCATATGCATGTCGAACTCGTCAATGACGGTCCCGTGACACTGCTGCTGGAGGGCTGAACACGATCGCCCGAGCGCAACCACCCTGACAACTTCGCGTACCGCTGGTTTGCTCGGCTACACTCACGAACCACGCGGAACAGCCACGGCGGCCGAAGCGCGGTTGCCGTGGATGTCAACAGGTCGATCGCGGCGGCACCGCTCGCCGGTTGATTGCCTGCTCATTCCGGCCATTTCTATGGCAAACTCGGTCGAGCAGAATGCGGCCGCTCGACGACCGTGACGCGGAAGGGTAAGCGGGAGTTGAGGTCGCGATGGATCTGAGTGCACTCGAGCGTCGGGTAGCCGAGGATCGCCGGGCAGCGATCGACCGGACGGTCGAGAACGAATTGCGTCTGGCCTCGTCGCTGTGCGACCTCGCAAAAGGCCTGGTCGCGACCAAGAACGGCCCCGGCAGGGACCGGACCGCCGAGGCGCTGGCGCCATCGCAGGAGTCCGTCGGCATCCGGCTGCACTGGCTCGCCGCCGGTCGCGTTACCGCCGAGTTCGCGGGCGAAGTCCAGGATGCGCTACGCGTCTTCGAGCAGGCGACCCGGCACATCGGCCATCGGGAGCTCGCGGCGAGCACCATCCGCAATGCCTGCCACACCTATCGCCAAGTATCGCGGACGCATCCGCAGGTGGCCGCTGTCTGCGCGGACGGGCTGTCGAAATGCGGCGTCTGGTTGTGCCGACTGGACCCGAAGGCCGCCGTCGCCGCCAGCGAGGACGCCGTGCGCATCCGCAGCGCGCTGTTCGCGGCGAATCCGGATCAGTCCGGAAAATATCTCGCCAGCCTGAATATGCTGCTGCGCACAATGATGGTCGGCCGCCAGCGCAAACAGGCCGTGGCGATGTACCGCGAGCGATATGCCGCACTGACCTCGCCGGAGATGACGGCACGGCTGCGCGAAACCCGGATCGAGGACATCGATCTCACCAACAAGACCTTCACCGCGCTCACCAAACTCGAAGCCCGGACCTTGCAGCGCGCGGGACATCTGACACAGCAGCAGATCCTGTACCAAACCTCCGGCGATCTCGCCACGATCGAGGAGATCAACTGGAAGCTCGCTTTGGTCGGCCTGAAGCCGCTGGCCGCGGGCGCCCTACCCGACCCCCCGTCCCGGCCGGTGGAAATCGGTGCGACCTTCGGCGCATTGAGTGTCCGCTGCAGCGCACGCGACGCCGTCGCCCAGGTTCGCGCCGCGATCATCGCCGCCTACGCCACCGACAACGCGCGCCAGGTCGATCGCTCGGCCGTGCGCGGCGCACACGAAACCCACTGGCATACCATCGATCCCGAACTGAACTCGGCCGAATCTCTCGGCGATGACGTAGTGCTGATCGAACAGCCCTACGGAGGTTCGGTCGTCGTCATGAGCCTGAACTGGGAGATCGCACCGGTCGGCAAACACCCACTGGCACATCACCTTTCCGCGCGCTGGCCCGTGATCAGCGTTACCGCGAACGAGAAGATGTCCTACGAGCTGTGCCGATACGAGGACGGTGTGGCCACCCAATACGCCGCACTCGGCCGCCCGAGCGGACAGGCCCCACTCGATGCCCCACTGGCACCCCTGGACTTCGCGGCCCTGGCCGACTACGGCGCGGACTATGCGTCCGAAACCCAGGTCCGTGCCGCTTTCGGCAACACCGATATGTTCGCGAAACTCACCCATCTGCCCGCCAGCGGCATCCGGCAAGCGGCACTGGCTATTCCGCTCGCGGACTACGGTGACAACGTCCTTTTCTTCCGCAAGTCGAGCGCGGGCTGACGAACTACCCCACTCCTTGTACACGTCGAGATCGGCCACCCGGATCTCGGTGCCGACAGATCTAAGCGATGAGCTGTCGGCGCAGAGCGGACAGGTCGACGAATGCGAACCTGATAGCGGAGTCGCCGCAGCCGTAGGGCAGCACCAGGGTATTCCGGTGGACGAGCGCGCCGCAGGAGTACACGACGTTGGGAACGTAGCCGTCGCGTTCGTCTTCGTTCGGGGTCAGCAGCGGCTCGCGGAGTGCGCCGATGAGTCGAGTCGGGTCGTCGAGATCGAGCAGGATCGCGCCGATGCCGTACGTGCGCATCGGACCGACGCCGTGGGTCAACACCAGCCAGCCGTCGGGTGTCTCGATCGGTGGACCGCAGTTGCCGAGTTGGATCAGCTCCCAGGGTTGGGTCGGTCGATAGACGGTGACCGGCGCACGCCACACACGGGTGTCGGAAGAGCTGACCACACTGATGTTTTCCCGGTCCCACCGCGAGAGCATCAGGTAGCGGTCGTCGACACGTCGCGGAAACAGTGCCATCCCTTTGTCTTCGGCGCCGGAGCCGGCCAGCCGAATGCTGACGAACGTGCCGAAATCGTTGGTGCGCAACAGCCGTGGCGCGATGTGGGCGCCGTCGAAGGCGGTGTAGGTGCCGTAGTAGGTGACCGTCCCATCCGCCTCGGTGAACCGGGTCAGCCTCGCGTCCTCGATGCCGCGGCTCTCATCGGGGCTCTCGGGAAAGAGCACCCGCTCCGATAGCGGACGATCGGCGGGGAAGTTCACGGTGTAGTTGCCTGCCGCCGAGGCGGCGACCCGGCCGGTGTCCAGGAAGGACGAAGGCTTGTCGAGGCGAACCGAATCATGTTGTGCGACTGTGCCGGTCCGGAATTCGATGCTCGAAAGGTGTCCCTCGCCGAGTGCGCGCACGCTCATGACGAACCGCAGTTCGCCCGCCGCCAGACCGGATTGGTCCGGGTGCGCGACGATCGACGGATTGAACAGCGCCGCGGCTTCGACCGCATACTCCTGGGTGAAGTACGCGCCGATGAGCTGTCTGCGCGCGGGCGTCAGTGTCCCCCGCCGTGGCAGCAGATGTTCGACGAGCGCCGCGTGCGTGGCGAATGTCGCGTCGATATCGCGGTGGCGGTCGCCGAACCGACGGCGCACGGAAGCCAGGCCGGCCAGCATGTCCGCATCGGTGAGTGCGAGCACCCGGTCGATGATGGCCTCTGCGCGTGAAATCCCTTGTCCGAGAATCTCTTGGCCGGGCAGAAATAGCCTGGCCACGACTCTGCGGGCATCCGGCACCAGCACCACGGTACTGCGCCGGACGAGATCGGTGGAGTCGGCCACTACCCGGCAAGCGTGAGTCGGCGCGCCTGTTGCTGCGTGGAGATCAGCGCGAGCGTCGACTCGGCGCCCTGGTTCTCGTTTCGGCCGGTGTGCTCGAGTCCGTCACAGCAGCCGCCGCTGACCGGGTCGATCAGGGGAGTGTCGACGTCGTTCGTGCCACGGAACCACGCTTCACACAGCAGTACCGCATCCTTCCAATGCTGGTCGCCGGTGTCGTCGTAGGCGCGAGCGCAGGCGTCCGCCAAGGTCGCGACCTCGATGGGTTGCTGGTCGAAGCCGGGCCGGGCTTCGCCCGTCGCCCAGCCGTCGACCGGGGTGACCGATAAATGGTCACCCGAGGTTTCGATCTCGAGCAGCCAGCGCAGCATCGCGAGTCCATCGGCGTACACGCGGCCCTGTCCGGGCAGCAGCGTGCCGACCGCGAGCAGCGCTTCGGCCAGCACCGCGTTGGCATAGTGCAACCGCGGCTCGGGCCAGCGCCAGTCGAGACGGCGGGTCGGCGGGCCGATCCGGCCGCCGGCGGCGGCCAGTAGTTCAAGCGCTTGTGTGTTTCCCGGCTGGACGCGCAGCACCTCGGCGGCGCCGAGTGCGGCGAAGGCCATTGCCCGGGGAAATGGGGACCGCCGGTGCGCCGCGATGGTGAAGTGTGCCAACGCGACCCGCGCCAGATCGGGTTTGCGGGCGACGACGGAGCCCAGTGCCCAGAGGGCGCGGCCCCAGTGATCTTCGAGGCTCGGTTCGTCCTGCCAACTCCGGTCCGTGCCCCGACGATTGTGGCAGCTGCCGTCCTCGTTCAGAGCCGCGATGATGAAGTCCAGATACACGCCGGTGTTGTCGATTAGTTGTTCGGTCGGCTCGGGCTCGCGAACGGCCACCACGAGTGCGCGCGCGACATCGTCGACGCAGTAACCGTTTTCGATGCGGGGTGTGGTGAACTTCGCATGCTCGAAGATGCCGCACTCGTCGCTGAGTCGGTAGAGGTGCGCGAAGGAGATGCTGATGGTATTCATGCCGTGGCCAGCTTCCTATCGGCCCGCAGCGTTTCCGCTGCCAGGTCCCGATACTTTCGGCTTACCGAGGTCCAAAGCAGTTCGGGTGCGATACGTTTCGCTTCGGCACCCATTCTCGCCGCAAGGCCCGGTTCGGTGATCACGCGGCGCAGTGCCGCGGCGATATCGGTCGGCGACTCTCGATCGACCAGCAGGCCCGCGCCGCTCGACAGCAGTTCTTCGGCATGCGGGAAGGCCGTCGATATCACCGGTTTGCCCGCCGCCACCGCCTCGATCAGCACCCCGGATGTCACTTGTTCGCGGGAATCGTAAGGCAGCAGAACGATATCCGCCTGCCTGATCAGCCGGTACAGTTCGACGTTGGATAGGTAGCGGGCGTCGAAGTGGACGGCGTTGGCGACGCCGCGGCGCTGGGCACGGTCGAGGAGGCCGGTGCGATAGGACTCACCGTGGCGCGCAAGCACTCTCGGATGTGTCTGTCCCACCACCCGGTACTGTGCGGCCGGGCGCAAGTCGGCCAAGTGCGCCATCGCGTCGATGCCCCATTCGATGCCTTTCCCCTCGCCGAGCAGTCCCCAGGTCAGAATTACCGGCGTCCGGGAGATCGGCTGGTGTTGGTCGCCGGGTTGTCCGGAGCGATTGTCGGTGGCACCGTGCGGAATCACCCGAACCTTGGCCGGGTCGACGGCGTAGTGGTCGATGAGTCGTCGGCGAGCCGTGTTCGTCATGGTGACGACGGCCGCGCAATTGCGAACGAGCTGCTCGAGGATCATCCGCTGCTGCGGTGTCGGGGTGACCAGCACCGTATGCAACACGACGATGGCCGGAACCCGAAGGGCGCGAACGATTTCGAGGACATCGACGCCGTCCCGCCCACTATAGATGCCATATTCGTGCTGGATGATCGCAATATCGAAGCCGTTGAGTGCGATGGCCGCGGCGGTGGCACCCCGGTGGTCGCTGCGCTCCCACTGATGTGCCACCTCAGGGGGCGGTGTCGGATCCGGACTGTCGACCACGGAGACGACGCCGACGGTTGGGCGGCGCCCGAAATCGACCGACACGAAACCGATTTCGCCGGGTGCGGTCAACGCATCGACCAGTGCGCCGGTGAAGGTCGCCAGCCCGCACTGGGTCGGTGAATAGGTACTCAGAACGCCATAGGACCGAACCGACACTACGCCAGCCTTTCCGCTTCGAGGCAGCGCCGAAGGTGCCGCTGTCTGCAGCCACTCAATTGGCCGATCGTGTTGCGCTGAAGCGCTTGAGAATCCGCTCCGGAAAAAAGGCACAGAGGGATCGGCAACCAGGTCACGATCATAACACTCGGATCTGCGAAAATTAGTGTGATATGATCGCCGCATCATGTTCGCCCACATCTGGGGCGGCTCTCGGTGGTCTTGCCGCCAGTAATCGAGGATTTTATGAGAATCGGCGTTATCGCGTCGGTCGCACACCGTACACCTCCGAAAAACTATGGTCCGTGGGAGCAAATCGCTTCGACGCTGGCCGAGGGGTTTGTCGCGCGTGGGCACGATGTCACATTGTTCGCAACGGCGGACTCCACGACCTCGGCACGGCTGGTCTCCGCCGTCCCGTCGGGATACGAGGAGACGGCCGGTGCGGATGCGAAAGTCTATGAAGCGCTGCATAATTCGACGGCATTCGCGCGGTCCGGTGAATTCGACGTACTCGCCAACCATTTCGACTTCATGCCACTGACCTACAGCAGGCTGGTGTCCACACCGATGGTGACGACGATTCACGGCTTCTCTTCACCGAAAATAGTTCCGGTTTATCGGGAATTCAGTGACATCGCCCACTATGTGGCGGTCACCGATGCCGATCGCGACCCGAATCTGCACTATGCCGCAACGATTCATCACGGTATCGATCTCGCCCAGTTCACATTTCGTCCCAAGCACGGCGAATATTTGCTCTTTCTGGGCAGAATTCATCCGGATAAAGGGACGCACCTGGCGATCGAGGTGGCGCGTCAGGCCGGACTGCCATTGATCATCGCGGGCGTAATCCAAGACGAGGAATACTTCCGCTCGGCGGTCGAACCGCATCTCACCGGCACCGATGTGACCTACCTCGGTCCGGTCGGTCCGGCAGAGCGGGACGCGCTACTCGGGGGTGCCCGTGCACTACTGCATTTGATCGGTTTCGCCGAGCCGTTCGGCCTGTCGGTCGTCGAAGCCATGGCCACCGGGACACCGGTCATCGCAACACCATTGGGTTCGATGCCGGAGATCATCCGCCACGGTCGCACCGGATTCCTCGTCGCCGATGTGGCGGGTGCGGTCGCGGCGGTATCGGACCTCGGGCGACTCGACCGTGCCGCCTGCCGGGACGATGTCTTCGAACGGTTCACCGCTGATCGCATGATCGATGCCTATCTAGCGCTATTCGAGCGGATCGTACGAGATTCCGGACATCGCACCGCATCGGCCGAGCCGGTAGCGCAACAGGCCATCGGCTCGCCCGGACTGTTCTCGCACGCGGGACTGTAATCAACGGTGCCCAGCACTATTGGGTCCCAGACCGGGTGCCGAGTTGGTGCGGTGTTTCGGTTCGTGCCGCCCACCGCATCCGACTGTTCGCTTGATCGGGCGGGGTATCGGCGGGGATGACCAGCAGGGCCAGACGAGCGCCGCCGGCGCCTACCAGATGCATGACATCGTGTGGTTGGGCAGTGCCTGGTCCGTATAGTCGGATGCCGTCGTCGTGGTCGATGCGGCGTTGCGCGAGGCTGACCGCGTTCCAGCCGAAGCCGATTCGCACCGTCGCGCCGAGGCGTGGGGTGAGGACGTTGATCAGATCGTGCAATTCGGCGGTGAGGTTGGCTGTCCACGGCCACCATGCGCCGTCGACATGCCCCGGGCCGGAGCCGGAGCCGCGCAGTAGCAGGCGTGGCGTGCGGGTAGGTGTCCGGAACGGCTGCAGGTTGCGTAGGGGCGGGCCGATGTTCCCGGTCATATCCCGGTGATTGGTTATCGGGCGGTGCGCCCTGATGTGAGTCATGATCTGAGCTCGATTCCACTGGCGGCCAGGGTCGCCGGTTCGGGGTTGACGGCGGCCATCAGGGCCGCATGCGCGGTGTCTTCGGCAGTGGCCGACGGGATTACGCGGAGCACGATCAAGCCGCTGTCGCGGCCGAAGACGAACATCGTGTTCCACCGCTCGAAGCGATACGGATCGAGCCGGACCGTGCGGTTGGCGACGGTCATTTGCTGGGGTACGCGTGACCAGCACGCGGGGTCATAGACGACGCGCCAGACCGGACCGAGCCCCACCGATAGGACTGCCAGCAGATCTGGCAGTTCGGCGGTGAGTTCGCCGGATCGGGGCCACCAGGCGCCATCGATATATCCATCGCGTTCGGCCTTCGGCTTCAGTCTCAATCGGGGCGTGTATTCCGGCGGGACGCGATGTCGAGCGGCCGGTGAGCGGATCTTTTTCGGTGCCATGATGGTGCTCCTGTTTTCGGCTGTGGTGCCCGCCGATTGATGGGCGTCGCGGGTATGCGCGACGGTGCCCACGTGCCGTCTGGACGGTCGGTAGAAGTGGCGGCGACCGCGGATGGGGTGGCCGCTGGTGCCCGCGAGCATGAGCACCAATCCGATACGACGACAATGACTGGTCCTTCCAGTAGACGCCGATTATGCCGTAATGTCAACGCTGTAGGTCTACGATAGTGACCTACAGTGGAGATGCTGGGAACTGGAGATTGCTTCGAAATGACCGAACCACCGACCGATCACACGAACTCCCGATCCGGGCGGTCCGCAGGCCGGGGCGACGGTCCGGTAACCAGGGCGACGGTGCTGCACGCGGCACTCGAGATCGTCGATCGGGACGGGATCGACGGACTCTCGATGCGGCGGCTGGCCGACGCGGTGGGCCGGGATCCGATGGTGGTCTACCGGCATGTGGCTAATAAGGCCGCGGTACTCGACGGCGTCGCCGAGGTCGTCTTCGCGCAGTTATCCGTCGATGCCTCCGACGCGGACTGGGCCGATCAATTGCGAGTGGTCGCACGCGATTTCCGGCGCTTGGCACTGGCCCATCCGAAGGCGGTACCGCTGCTGGTGACCCGGCCGTTGGCGACACCGTTGGGGCTGCGTCCCCAGGCAGTGGTCCGCCCGCTCGAAGACATCCTCGCGCTGCTCACCGGTGCCGGGTTTTCCGGTGCGGATGCCCTGCACATCTACCGTGCGCTGTTCGGCTTTCTCTACGGTCACGTACTCAACGAATTGCAGGAGATCGTGGAGCGCCCCGAGGAAACCGACGAGGTGCTGCGCCTCGGGCTGCATCGGCTGCCCATCGCGGAGTTCCCGTTGCTGCGCGGGCTCGCTCCGGTGCTTGCGGCCTATGACGGCGCCGCCGAACTCGAACGAGGTCTCGATATTCTGCTCACCGGACTCGCGGCAACGCTGCCGAGCCAAGGGCGATGATCGTTTGCCACTCAGGCCCCCGCCCCACCTTCGGAGTCCCAACGTTGCTGTGCCGCAATCGTTTCGGTGTCCGCTGGGGTAACCACCACTAGCGTGAGCTCAGCACCGCTGACCCCGAGAACAGCGAGCGTATGCCGGTCCTTGTGGCGGTAGCCGTCGAGCCGCACCATTCGCCCGCCACAGGCGAGTTTCCGTGGCGCTGCGGCCCATTCGCCGAGGTGATAGATCACTCGATGGATCGGGCCGAGTCGGTTCGCGACCGCGGTGAGCAGATCCGGCAGTTCGGCCACGAGGTCATTACCGCGCGGGCGCCACACGCCGTCGACCGAACCGGTGGCGTCCGTTGCGAATTCGAGTTCCTGTCGCAGCCGACGGAAATTCGGTGGGTGTCTACCCGAATCGATTCGGGTCAGTTGGTGCGTCATGGTCGACGCTCCCCTCTCAGCCGCGTGGCGGCCGGGTCATGGTGGCGGTGAGGCCGGTGAGCAGAATGTCCAGACCCTGTTCGAGTTCGACGACACCGTCGTAGGCAGCCAGGTCGGTGGCGAGACCGCGTAGCAGTGGGAATTCGCCGATCGGCAGGCGATGCAAGCCCAGGCGCAGCAGGTCGGTTGCCTCTTCGGGGCGTTCGACGAGTTCCTGTCGTTCGTTGAGGATGTGGCCGTAGAGAAAGCCGAACAGCGCACGGTAGATGTGCAGCGCATCGGTGCCGCTGAATTCAGCACGGGTGAGCAGCGCGAGGATGTCCTCCAGCGGACGCAGCGTGCCTACCGGTCGGAGCCCGAGGGGGGTAGCGAGCGGGTGGGTGACCAGCAGCGGAACAACATTCGGGTGGTCGACCGCGAGACGGCGGAAGTCGCGCGCGATGCTGCGCAACTGGTGGCGCCAGTCGTGATCGGTGGTGTCGACGGTCAACTGCCCGAGCACGATCTCGGCGACTCCGTCGAGGAGCGCCGCCTTATTCGCGGCGTGCCGGTAGAGCACCATGGGGTCCCGGCCGAGGGCGGCGCCGAGGCGTCGCATCGATAGCCGGTCGATGCTGTCGCGGTCGATGATCTCGAGTGCGGCCGCCAGCATCGCGGCCCTGGTCAATGGAGTATTCCCGGCGTTGGCGCGGTGCGCGCTTCCTGCCGGATTCTTGGGGGAACCGATGGGTCCTTCCCTGATTCCGTTCATCTGGTTCAGCGCCTCTCGATGAAGCAGCACAACTGTTAACGATGTAAGCCTACGCCGTAGACAGGCGGCGTAGATAGGGCATAAGCTGTGGATATACCGGATCGTGCAGCGGCTGGTCGGGCGGTTTCGGCTGTCCACCCCGATGCCGCGCATCCGGAGACAGGAATATTCCGATGACGATCAAAGACAAGGTCGCGCAGCAGGTTCGAGCAGTCCGCACAAGCTTGCGGAAGCTGCTCGCCAAACCGGACGAAGACAGTCGGCGTCGGACCGACATTGGCGGCAAGCACCCCAACGACGTGGTCGAACGCATCTCGAAATCGCTGCGGGACGCATTCAAACGCTGACCCGATCGGGGACATGAGCAATGGCAATCACACAGGTCGCGGTCTACGCGCATCTGACCGCAGCCGATATCGAGGCACTCGGTGACGAGCTCGATGCGATTCGCCGCGATATCACCGATCAACGCGGTGCGCGGGATGCGGCCTACATCCGCCGCACGATCGCTTTCCAGCGGGCACTCGACGCCGGGTCGCGGCTGATGATCGGTCTCAGTCGCAAGCGGACCGGTTGGATCCTCGGGACTGCCGGATTGGCGATCGCGAAGAGCATCGAGAACATGGAGATCGGCCACAATGTCTGCCACGGCCAATGGGATTGGATGAACGACCCGGAAATCCATTCCAGCACTTGGGAATGGGATATGGCGGGTCTGTCGTCGCAGTGGCGTTATTCGCACAACTATCGCCATCACGTCTTCACGAATGTGCTCGGCATGGATGAGGACATCGGATTCGGTGTCATCCGCGTGACCCGCGACGACCGTTGGCGCCCAGGGAATCTGCTGCAGCCGTTGCTGAACCTGGTGCTGGCGGCCACCTTCGAGTGGGGCATCGCGCTGCACGGCCTCGACTCCGAACACCTCCGCGCGGCGACCCCGGCACAGAAGGCGATCCAGACCAGAGCGTTCCTCGGCAAGATCGCCCGGCAAGCCGGCAAGGACTACCTGCTTTTTCCCGCATTCAGCGGGCGGCGCTGGCGGCATACCTTGGCTGCGGACACCAGCGCCAATGTCCTGCGCAGCCTATGGGCCTATCTCGTGATCTTCTGCGGGCATTTCCCCGACGGCGCAGAGAAATTCGCGCCGACTGTCCTGGAACACGAGACCAAACCGGAGTGGTATCTGCGCCAGATGCTCGGCACCGCGAATTTCGACGCGGGCCCGGTGCTGGCCTTCCTCAGCGGCAACCTCTGCTACCAGATCGAACACCACCTGTTCCCCGATCTGCCGAGCAACCGGTACGCCGAGGTCGCCGTACGCGTGCGGGCACTCTGCGACAAATACGACCTGCCGTACACCACCGGTCCATTACTGCGCCAATATCTGCTGACGCTACGCACCATCCACAAACTGGCACTGCCCGACAGCCTCTTGATCGCTACCTCCGACGACGCACCCGAAACCGCATCCGAACATAAGTTCAAGGGCATAGATTCGTCCGTAGCCGTCGACGCTGACCGCACTCCGGAACGTCGCGGGTTGCGCACGGCGTTACGACGACTAGCGAGCAATCGTCCACGCGTCCGTTAACTAGTACCGCGTCCAGATAAGTGGCCATGGTGAACGAATCCGCTGACGGAACAACGAATCAGGCCCGACTCCGGGCCGAGCGTGCCTCCTCATTCGGCGCACGCGCGGCGGTCTAGCGGAAGTCGCTACCTACTCAGTGCGCCACGCACCCCGCAGCACGGCCCTGAGCTGTACGGAAACCCGTACCGCCGCTCCTGAAGCGCCCATCGAACGATCACTGTTCGCCGCAGAACTACGCAATCCCACAACGGAATTCGAGTAGCTATCTACTCGGGTGAGCACCCCTCCCCCGGCCATACGCTTCTCCCATCGTTGAAGTTCAGCACGAATCGGAGGAGAAATCATCGCCACTGTGGTCAGCGGTCGATCCCCTGGATGACCCCGAGATGCGGTAAGACGCACGAGCGCGGGTGCAAGGAACGACGTCACCGATCCAGCGCAAGCTGGGTAATGTCAGGGCAGGCGTGGACGCATTGTGTCCGAAGCCATTCAGTACCAGACATTTACGACCTGCGGGCGTCGGTGCGGCTCGGCTCCTCGCCGCGCGACGTCACCGAACTCGGAGTCGGACACGGCGGCCGATCCACGACGCATACCGAGGTAATGTCTACCGGACCGGGGCACGGCAGGTGCGAAAGTCGTTCACGTGGACGACTATTCAGTGCCGACAAGGGTACGGCGTCAGCGAACGGCAATGTGCGGCACCATGAATTCGGGCACCGATAACGTACGGCCGCTGAACCTGGTCGCACACCCACGAACGTTCGGTGCCGAGAAATGTGCGGCACCAACCAAGGTCAGGTACCCAGTAGTGTTCGGTACCGAGATTGGCCCGGTACCGACCAATGTCCGGTACCGATCAACATCCGCTGCCGACTGCACGTCACGCGCCAATGCCTTGGATACCGAGCCAGGTTCAACGCAAGCGACACTGACAGCTGTCGGCGAGCACCTACTCCGGACGAACCGTGAGAATCCGCGGCCCATCCTCGGTAACCGCAACCGAATGTTCCCAGTGCGCGGCCCGACTTCCGTCCAACGTCACCACGGTCCAGTCGTCGTCGAGCACCTTCGTCTGCGTAGTGCCCAATGTCAACATCGGCTCGATCGCGAGTACCGATCCGACCACGAGTTTCGGCCCCTTACCCGGCGCACCCTCGTTGGCCAGGAACGGATCCATATGCATCTCCCGGCCGATGGCGTGCCCGCCGTAACCGTCGACGATGCCGTAGGACCGGCCGTGTTCGTTTTCCGCCGCGCGCGTACCCATTTCGATGGCATGCGAGATGTCGGTCAGCCGGTTGCCGGGCAGCATGGCCGCGATACCCGCCTCCATCGACATCTTGGTGGCATCGCTGAGTAGCTGATCGGCCTCGATGATCGTGCCCACACCGAAGGTCCAGGCCGAATCACCGTGCCAGCCTTCGAGAATCGCGCCACAGTCGATCGAGACCAGATCACCTTCGGTCAGGATCTCGGACGAGGTCGGAATCCCGTGCACCACACGGTCGTTCACCGATGCGCAGATCGAACCCGGAAAGCCGTGATATCCCTTGAACGACGGCACGGCGCCCGCATCGCGGATCACCTGTTCGGCGATATCGTCCAGCTCCAGGGTGGAAACACCGGGCTTGGCCGCCGCGCGCACCGCGACGAGTGCGCGGCCGACAATCGCACCGGCCGCCGCCATCGCATCCAGTTCGCCTGCCGTCCGGAACGGCACGACCTTCTTCTTGCGGTTGAAGACCATCCGGCCTCAGTGTCCCAGGGCGCGCAGCGCGCGTGCGTTGACCTCGTCGATCTCACCGACACCGTCGACCGAGACGACCAGACCGTCGTAATGCTCCAGCAGCGGCTCGGTCTCCTCGCGGTACACCCGGAGCCGGTTGCGGATCACGTCCTCGTTGTCGTCGTTGCGACCGCGCGCCATCATCCGGGCGACCACGGTCTCCTCGGGCACGACGAAGCAGAGCACCGCGTCGAGCTTCTTGTCCATATCCGCGAGGATCTTCTCCAGCGCGTCGGCCTGATCGACCGTGCGCGGGTAGCCATCCAACACAAAGCCGTTCGCGGCATCCGGCTCGGCGACCCGAGCCTCGACCATGCGGTTCGTCACATCGCTCGGTACCAGATCGCCTGCGTCGATGTACTTCTGCGCCTCCCGACCCAGCGGCGTCTGGGCGGAGATATTGGTGCGGAACAGGTCCCCGGTGGAGATGTGCGGGACGCCCAGTTTGTCCGACAGTAGGTCGGCCTGGGTGCCCTTGCCGGCTCCCGGCGGTCCGAGCAGTACAAGTCTCACTTGAGGAACCCTTCGTAATTTCGATTCATCAGCTGGCTTTCGATCTGCTTCACGGTGTCCAAGCCGACGCTCACCATGATCAGTACCGCGGTGCCACCGAACGGAAGGTTCTGGTTGCCACCGGAGGCGCCGATATCGAGGAACAGATTCGGGAGGACGGCCACGAGACCGAGGTAGATCGAGCCGGGGAGGGTAATGCGGCTCAATACGAAGTTGAGGTAGTCGGCGGTCGGCCTACCGGGGCGATATCCGGGAATGAAGCCACCGAACTTCTTCATCTCGTCAGCGCGTTCCTCCGGGTTGAAGGTGATCGCGACATAGAAGTAGGTGAAGAACACGATCAGACCGAAGTAGATCGCGATGTATACCGGGTTCCCCGGGTTCACCAGATATTTCTGGATGATCTCCTGCCACCAACTGGGGTCGGGGTTGCCCTTCGAAGATGTCAGCTGCGCAACCAGATTCGGCAGATACAGCAACGACGACGCGAAGATCACCGGGATAACGCCCGCCTGGTTGACCTTCAGCGGCAGGTAGGTCGAGGATCCGCCGTACATCTTGCGACCGACCACGCGCTTGGCGTACTGCACCGGAATCCGGCGCTGGCCCTGCTCGACGAAGATGACCGCGGTGATGATGGCCAGCGCGGCGAGACAGACCAAGCCGAAGACCAGGCCGCCGCGGTTGTCGAGAATGGCCTTGCCCTCGGTCGGGATTCGAGCGGCGATACCGGCGAAGATCAGCAGCGACATGCCGTTGCCGATGCCGCGCTCGGTGATCTGCTCGCCGAACCACATGACCAGCGCCGCACCGGCGGTCATCACCAGCACGATGATGATCATGCCGAAGATGCTGGTGTCGGCCAGGATGTCCTTCTGGCAGCCCTGCAGCAGCTGACCGCGGGCCGCGAGCGCGACCAGACCGGTGGCCTGCAGGATCGCCAGCGCGATCGAGAGGTACCTGGTGTACTGCGTCATCTTGTTCTGGCCGGCTTGGCCTTCTTTACGCAGTTCTTCGAAGCGCGGGATGACGACGGTGAGCAGCTGGATAATGATGCTCGCGGTGATGTAGGGCATGATGCCGATCGCGAAGACCGACAACTGCAGCAGCGCACCACCGGAGAACAGGTTGATCAGCTGATAGATACCGGCGGAATCACCGCCGGAGACCAGGTCGATGCACTCCTGCACGCTCTTGTAATCGACACCGGGGGACGGCAGCGCGGCACCCATGCGGTACAACGCGATCAACCCCAGCGTGAAGAGAATCTTCCGCCGTAAGTCCGGAGTCCGGAAGGCCGATACGAAGGCGGAAAGCACAGATCCTCCTGGCGAACGACATGGTCATGCCACGGATATAGAAAACCCATGACGAGGCTTGGCAGACAACAATTGAACTCTAACAGTGGCACCGGACGAGCTCTTCACTCGTCCGGTGCCACTATCTGCAGAGTACCGTCAGCCCAGCTCGGTGACAGTGCCACCGGCCGCGGTGATCTTCTCCTTGGCGGCGCCGGTCACCTTGTCGACGGTCACCTGGACCGCGACGCCGATCTCGCCATCGCCGAGAACCTTGACCAGCTGGTTCTTGCGAACCGCGCCGGCGGCCACCAGCTCCGCCTTGCCGATCGCGCCGCCCTCGGGGAACAGCTTGGCGATCGAGCCGACGTTCACGACCTGGTATTCCGTGCGGAACCGGTTCGTGAAGCCCTTGAGCTTGGGCAGCCGCATGTGAATCGGCATCTGCCCACCCTCGAAGGAGGCCGGGACGTTCTTGCGAGCCTTGGTGCCCTTGGTACCGCGGCCCGCGGTCTTGCCCTTGGAGCCTTCACCGCGACCCACGCGGGTCTTCTCGGTCTTGGCGCCCGGGGCCGGACGCAGGTGATGCAATTTGATGGTCATGTCAGACCTCCTCAACTGTTACGAGGTGGCGCACGACGTTGATCAGCCCACGGTTCTGCGGGTTGTCCTCACGAACCACGGTCTGGCGGATCTTGCGCAGGCCGAGCGTGCGAAGGCTCTCCCGCTGATTCGCCTTGGCGCCGATCGACGACTTGATCTGGGTCACCTTGAGATCTGCCATATCTACCGACCTCCCGCTGCCTGAGCGCGCGCACGCAGCATGCCCGCGGGGGCGACATCCTCGAGGGGCAGGCCACGGCGAGCCGCGACCTCTTCCGGACGCTGCAGCATCTTGAGCGCCGCAACCGTCGCGTGCACGACGTTGATGGCGTTGTCGCTACCGAGCGACTTCGCCAGAATGTCATGGATACCAGCGCATTCCAGCACCGCGCGAGCCGCACCACCGGCGATCACACCGGTACCGGGCGAAGCCGGACGCAGCATGACCACACCGGCCGCCGCCTCACCCTGCACCGGGTGGGTGATGGTCGAGCCGATCATCGGGACGCGGAAGAAGCCCTTGCGAGCCTCCTCGACACCCTTCTGGATGGCCGCGGGAACTTCCTTGGCCTTGCCGTAGCCGACACCGACCAGACCGTTGCCGTCACCGACGATCACCAGGGCGGTGAAGCTGAAGCGACGACCACCCTTCACGACCTTGGAGACACGGTTGATCGCGACGACGCGCTCGAGCTGGTTCTTGTCGGCCTGCTGGTCACGACGGTCACCACCGCCACGACGATCACGGCCACCGCCGCGGCCGTCACGGCTGTCGCCGCCACCGGCGGCACCATTCTGCTGTCCGGCGGGTCCGCTGCCGCCGTCACGCCTCTGACGTCCCGGCATCAGACGTTCCTTCCGTAATTGTTTGCAGTCATCAGAACTTCAACCCACCTTCGCGAGCGGCATCGGCCAGCGCCGCGATACGGCCGTGGTAGTCGTGACCACCACGGTCGAACACGACGGCCTCGATACCGGCGGCCTTGGCACGCTCGGCGATCAGTTCGCCGACCTTCTTGCCCTTGGCCGACTTGTCGCCGTCCAGTGCGCGCACATCGACCTCGATCGAGGACGCGGCGGCAATGGTCTTGCCGATCGAGTCGTCGATGAGCTGTGCGTGCAGGTGACGCGAGGAGCGGTTGACCACCAGACGCGGACGCTCGGTGGTGCCGACGACCTTCTTGCGCAGACGGAAGTGACGGCGGGTCTTCGACAGACGACGCGTCGTCGACACGTCCTTGCCACGCGGAACGCGCTTGGCCTTCTGATTTTCGGTTTGCGCCATGATCACTTACCCGTCTTTCCGACCTTGCGGCGAACGACCTCGCCGGCGTAGCGGATGCCCTTGCCCTTGTAGGGATCGGGCTTACGCAGTCCGTGGATGACAGCGGAGATCTGGCCGACCTTCTGCTTGTCGATTCCGGACACGGAGAACTTGGTGGGCGATTCCACCGCGAAGGTGATGCCCTCCGGGGCCTCGATCGGCACCGGATGCGAGTAGCCGAGGGCGAACTCCAGGTTCGAGCCCTTGGCGGCGACACGGTAACCGACTCCGAAGATTTCCATCTTCTTCTCGTAGCCCTTGGTTACGCCCTCGATCATGTTCGAGACCAGGGTGCGGGTCAGGCCGTGCAGCGAGCGGTTCTGGCGCTGGTCGTCCGGTCGGGCGACCTCGAGCTGGCCGTCCTCACCCTTGGTGACGATGATCGGCTCGGCGACGACGTGGGTCAGGGTGCCCTTGGGGCCCTTCACCGCCACGCTCTGGCCGTCGATGGCGACCTCGACACCGGCAGGAATGGCGATGGGCTTCTTACCAATACGCGACATTTGTCCTACCTCCCTTACCAGACGTAGGCGAGGACTTCGCCGCCCACGCCCTGCTTGGCCGCCTGACGATCGGTGAGCAGACCGGTCGACGTGGAGATGATCGCCACGCCGAGGCCGCCCAGGACCTTGGGCAGGTTGGTGGACTTCGCGTACACACGCAGACCCGGCTTCGACACGCGACGCAGGCCCTGCAGGCTGCGCTCACGGCTCTGGCCGTACTTGAGGTCGACGACCAGGGTCTTACCCACGGGCGCGTCTTCGGTCCGGTAGTCGGCGATGTAACCCTCGCGCTTGAGAATCTCGGCGATATTCGCCTTGAGCTTCGAGTGCGGAGCCTTCACCTGATCGTGGTACGCCGAGTTGGCGTTGCGCAGACGTGTCAGGAAGTCTGCGATCGGATCAGTCATGGTCATAGTTCGACCTTGACACCTTTCTCGCTACGGTTCCCATGCAACACCCGCGTACACATCGGCACGCCAGCCGTGGGCCTATAGCAATTCGGCGGTCCGGCCGACACTTGCCGACCGGATTGAGTTCTCATATGAGCTCTCGGTGCGAGGGCCGTCCACACGTCGATGCAGCATCGCATCAGGGACATGCGGACACAGAAGTGCCCGAGCAACCGCTCTAGTGTAGGCAAGGTCGCTACCAGGACAAAATCCGGGTCCGGCCCCTTACACTCACCCGCGTGCAGGATTCCCTCGCGACCGCGTTCGTGGGTCGCGATGCCGAACTAGCGAGTCTGGCGGCACTCGGTCAGCGGGCGGCCGCCGGTCGCGGGTGCGTCGTTTTGATCGAGGGCGAGCCGGGAATCGGCAAATCGGCACTGCTGGAAGCGGCGCGAATTCCATTGGCGGCAGCGGGCCTTCACATCCGTATCGGTACAGCCGCGGAGTTGCGGCAGGGTGTGCCGTTCGCCGGCGTGCGCTCCTGGCTGAACGACGCGGGCACGACCTCGCCGATCGACGCGTTACGCAGTGGAGATCGCGTGGGCGATGTGGCCGCAACCCATGAACTCGCCATCGCCGAGGCGATTCTGGACCAGATCGATAACTGGTGCGCGGCGGGCCCGATTGCCCTGGTCATGGACGACGTGCACTGGGCTGATCGTTCGAGCCTGAGGCTGCTGCACCGGCTCTGCAACCTTGCCGACGAGTTGCCGCTACTGCTGGTGCTCGCGGCCCGGCCACTGCCGCGCGATCCGGACTTCGCCGCCCTATCGGCCGAACTGCTGGCACGGCAGGCTCCGGTGCTGCGGCTCGGCGCTCTGCTCGACACGGATACCGCGGAGCTCGTGCGTCATCTGGTCGGTGCCGAACCGGGACCTC
The DNA here is from genome assembly GCF_035920345.1 of Nocardia vinacea. Taxonomy (NCBI): domain Bacteria; kingdom Bacillati; phylum Actinomycetota; class Actinomycetes; order Mycobacteriales; family Nocardiaceae; genus Nocardia; species Nocardia vinacea. The sequence goes on along the minus strand of NZ_CP109149.1, from coordinate 8,015,634 downwards.
GGTTGTTGGAAAAGGTGGCCGAGGCCGGTGGGAATCCGCTACATGTCACGGAGTTGGTGGCCGCCTTGGTGCGCGACGGGGCGATCAGGGTGATCGCCGACACTGCCGACCCCGCGGGCGCTGCTGTGGTGAGCCCGTCCGCCTCACTTACCGAGGCGATTACGCAGCGGCTGGACTTCCTGCCCCGTCCGTCGCGGGATGTGCTGCCGATGGCCGCGGCACTCGGTCCGACCATCGATGTCGCTGATCTGGCCGTGGTCTTGAAGATCCCGATTCTGGATGCCTGGAGCGCCGTCACCGAGGCGCTGGACGGCGGGCTGCTCGTCCGTGTCGACTCCGAGCTGGTGTTCCGGCACGACCTGATCCGGCACGCGCTGGCCGATCGGCTGCCTGCTTCACTGCGGTCGGATCTGCTCCAGCAGGCCGGACAGGCACTCCAGTCGACCGATGCGCCGATCGAACGGGTTGCCTACTACTTGTCGGTCGCAGATCGCGAATTGGATAGGGCCAGCCTGGATTGGCTGATAAGTGTCGCCGACAAGCTGATCGTCCGCGCGCCCGAACTGGCGAAACGGTTGTTGAGCCGGGTCGCCACCGCGCCGGATCTCGATCCGGCAATGCGTTCGGTATTGATCCGCCTGAGAATCCACGCCCTGCTCTGGGACGGGAACGCCGCCGAGGCCGAATCGGTGGTGCGTGCGGCACTCCTCGCCCAGCCGGAGGATGGCGACGACCTCGAATTGCGCTGGCTGCTCGCCCAGATCTATCAAGCCCAGGCCCGATTGGCCGATGCGGTCGCGGTGGCCGAGGAGGTGCTGTCCACCAGGGAACTCGACGCCGAGAACGCCGCCCGGTTTCTGGGCATGTCCGGACTCGGCAATTTCTTCCTCGAGCGGTTCGCGGCGGCCGAGCAGGCCGGTCGGCAGGCTGTGGCGCTGGGCGAGAGCACCGGGAACCCGCTGGCCACCGGATACGGACTCACGGCGGTGGGGGCGGTGCGCTATACCCAGGGCCATCTCGATGCGGCGCTGCACCTGAGCGCTCGGATCCCGGCCCTCTTCAACGACGGGACCGGGCCCGATCAATTCGATCCGTACGCGCTCTACGCCCACTGCTTGATCGAACTCGATCGGCTCGGCGACGCCGAGGAGGTGCTGAAAACGGCTATCGGTCGCAACCGTCGATTCCGCGGGGTCTATCTGTCCTCCAACCTGGTCGCCAAGGCGCGAATGTATCTGGTGGGCGGGCGCTGGGACGACGCGCTGGCAGAATGCACGGCGAGTATGCAGACGCCCGATGTGCTCGGTTATGCGACGGTCGCGCACACCGTCGCGACGCTCATCGGAATTCGCCGCGGCACATTTCTGCCGGATCCGGATGGACTGCCCGCACCGGACAATCGACCGGGCAATATCGGCTACGCGCATTTCCATCCGTGGGTCAAGGCGCTGACACATGAGGCCCGCGGCCGCCCCGACCTGGCACTGCAACTACTCGTCGACACTCACAAGCGACTCACCGACGGATTGGCCGCGGCCACACTGCATTACATCTTCCCGGACATCGCGCGTTTGGCCGCGGATATCGGAGACGCACACGTAGCCCGGTCGGTAGCAGCCGGCGCCGATCTGCTCCGCACGCGACAGCCAACCGCATCGCGCACCGGAACGGCCCTGCTCTGCCGGGGCCTCGCCGACTCCGACCCCGACGCCCTCCGCACGGCCGCCCGCGCATTCCAACAATCCGGCCGCCCACTGTTCGAGGCCCAGGCGCACGAAAACGCCGCCGTCCTACTCGCCGCAGCGGGCCATGGCCCCGAATCCCGCACCGCATTGGACACCGCGATCGACCTGTATTCCGGCCTCGGCGCATCCTGGGATTCCGCCCGCGCGGTAGCCCGGGTGCGACCATACGGAATCCGCCGGGGCGTCCGCGGACCCCGCAACCGTCCCAAGTCCGGCTGGGCCGCCCTCACCGACACCGAACGCAAAGTCGCCACCCAAGTCGCCGAAGGCCTGTCGAACACCGACATCGCCGCCCAAATGTTCTTGTCCCGCCGCACAATTCAGTCACACGTATCGAATATCCTGGCCAAACTCGACCTCCGCTCCCGCCGCGAAATCGCCACAGCCATGCCCCGGACCCACTGAATCTCTACGGCGCGTTGGTTACTGGCGCTCGCGGTCCAAGAGGAGTTCCGCCACGATGGCGCGGTGGTCAGCGCCGGGCAGGGACACTGTTTCCATTGCGACCGCGTGACCACCGGCGATGAGAATGTGATCGATGCCGACGAGGGGTGGCCAATGCTTGTCGGTGGGGTAGGTGACCAGATGTCCGGCACCGGCTTGTTCGGTGGCGTCGGCGAAACGTCCGGACAGCATTGCGCGGTATTGCGAATGGTCGTAGGTCGCGTTGAAGTCACCGCCGACGATCGCTGGCCGATTCGGTGGCGACTGGTCGAGAATTTCGCGCAGGCGGGACAATTCGTCGGCCCAGACCTGTGCGCCGTATACCGGTGGCACCGGGTGAAAGGCGTATACCGTGACCGGCCCGACGTCGGGGATACTCGCCGTTGCCGAGAGCTGGTTCAGCACGTACCCGTCGTATTCGACGGTTTCGGACAGCGGGTAGCTGCTCCAGATCCCCGTCCCGGTCGCGGTTCTGCCGGGCGAAAGATATCGATGTGGCAGTAACTGGTCCAGTCCGGCCCGGCTGAGAGCCTCGACCGCCGCTGGCGTGAGCTCATTGACGGTGAGCACAGCGATATTCCGCGCGCGAACCTCATCGACCAGCGCCCGCGGATCGGCTCCGTCGAACAGTAGATTGGCCTGCATCACCCGCACCGAGTGCCCGTCGTCGCCGAAACGACCGATGTACAACGGAGCTTGGGTCCACATCGCGGCGGCAACCACAATGCTCGCCACCGCCGAACCGCTCCGGTGCCGCATTGCTACAAAAGCCACCACCCCGACGAGCGCGGAACTCATCAGATAGGGCGCACCGGAGGCCGCCAAGACCAATATTCGAGACCCCGACGGACTGAAATGCAACGCGATCCCAGCGGCTCCCGCCACTGTCGCAACCCACGCGAGCACACGGACACCGACCCGAACCACCTTCGACAGCACACCCGACAGACAACCACGGGAGATCGTCCAATTCACAACACCTGACCGCCAACCAGCTGCACTTTCTCGACATGCTCATCGACGTGGTCACCCGAAACGGAATCGTCGATGTGGGGCATATCGCTGCCTCGACAAGCCCTACCAGGACATCCGCACGGCAGACGTGGTGCTCGTCGGTGAAGTCCTGTCACCCTCCAATTCCCAGACCGATATGGAGGAGAAAAAGGTGAAGTACGCACAGGCCGGCATCCCCTGGTATTGGGAGATCGCACTCGCTCGGGACAAGAGCGAAATCGCCTACGTCCACGCGTACGCCCTCGCAACCGAGGTCGACAACCTCCCACCCGGCGTCCGGGCGTTGCACCCCGCGAACTACATCCTGACCGGCAAGTGGTCGCCAAACGATTCCACCGCTATCACGATCGAATTCCCGTTCCCCATCACCATGAGCAAACAGCCGAAGGCACGGACTCGGGTGAGTCCGTGCCTTCGGTTGGTATTCAGTGCTGGGCGCTCACGATGAGCGCGAGCTCACCAGGAGCTCTTGTGCACACCCGGGAGCTCGCCGCGGTGCGCCATTTCGCGCAGGCACACACGGCAGAGGCCGAACTTGCGGTACACCGCATGCGGGCGACCGCAGCGCTGGCAGCGGGTGTAGGCGCGAACGCCGAACTTCGGCTTGGCCTCGGCCTTGATTCGCAGTGCTTTCTTGGCCATCGTCAGTTCTCCTTGAACGGGAAGCCGAGGTGCTTGAGCAGGGCACGGCCTTCTTCGTTGTTGGTCGCGGTGGTCACCACGGTGATGTCCATACCGCGTGGGCGGTCGATGGAGTCCACGTCGATCTCGTGGAACATCGACTGCTCGCTCAGGCCGAACGTGTAGTTGCCGTTCCCGTCGAACTGCTTCGGCGACAGACCGCGGAAGTCGCGGATACGGGGCAGCGCGATGGAGACCAGGCGGTCCAGGAACTCCCACATGCGGTCGCCGCGCAGGGTGACCTTCGCGCCGATCGGCATGCCCTCACGCAGCTTGAACTGCGCGATCGACTTGGTGGCCTTGCGGATCTCGGGCTTCTGACCGGTGATCAGTTCCAGATCCCGGACCGCGCCGTTGATGAGCTTGGCGTCGCGCGCGGCGTCACCGACACCCATGTTCACGACGACCTTGACCACGCCCGGAATCTGCATCACGTTGGCGTAGTTGAACTCGCTGTTCAGCGCGTCCTTGATTTCGGCACGGTAGCGCGCCTTCAGACGCGGCTGAGTCTTCTCAGAGGTGGTCATGTCAGATGTCCTTCCCGTTCTTACGGGAGATCCGGACCCGCTTGCCGCTCTCCTCGTCCGACCGGTAACCGACGCGGGTCGGCTTGCCGTCGGAATCGACGACCATCACGTTGGACACGTGGATCGGAGCTTCCTGGGTCACGATGCCGCCCGAGGAGGCACCACGCTGGTTGGTGGAGTTGGCAACGTGCTTCTTGATCCGGTTCACGCCCTCGACCAGGACCCGGTTCTCCTTCGGGTAGGCCTGGATGACCTTGCCCTTGGCGCCCTTGTCCTTACCCGAGATGACGAGCACCGTGTCGCCCTTGTGCACCTTCATGTCAGAGCACCTCCGGAGCCAGCGAAACGATCTTCATGAACTTCTTCTCGCGCAACTCGCGGCCGACCGGGCCGAAGATACGAGTGCCACGCGGGTCGTTGTCCGCCTTGATCAGCACGGCCGCGTTCTCGTCGAACTTGATGTACGAACCGTCCGGGCGACGACGCTCCTTGACGGTGCGCACGATGACGGCCTTGACGACCTCGCCCTTCTTGACATTGCCGCCGGGGACAGCGTCCTTGACGGTGGCGACGATGATGTCGCCGATGCCGGCATAGCGACGCGACGAACCACCGAGAACGCGGATGCAGAGGATTTCCTTCGCACCCGTGTTGTCGGCGACGCGCAGTCGCGACTCCTGCTGAATCACTTCAGCCTCCTTGACCTGGATGTATACGCACGCCGGATTGCCGACCCGACGGGCATGGTCGTGTTACCACCCGAACGCGCGCCTGCCAGCGGTTTTCTCGATCGGATGGATCAACCACTGGGGGTTCGCGGCCGAATCGCGGGCACAGCTCCCGCAGGCAACCGGTTCAGTGTAGGGGAATGCCCGGGTCCGTCCCAAATCGGGTTCGGACCGGGACCGAGGCTGAACTTCCGCTTTGAATCCTCTCCCGCCTGAAGGTGGGAGATTCCTGGCTCATGCCGCCCACTCGCTCGGCGAGCGCTCGGGTCTTCCGCAATCAACACCAGCAGGGTTGAAACCAGCCCTGTAGAACCGCTCAAACTCTAGCCAGTAGGCGTCGCGGGCACAATGCGCTGGTTGTGCCGGTTTAGTACCCTCGGGACGAGCAAGATCACCGGAAGACCGCACATTCCACATCACCGTTGGAAGAGGGGTTCTCTTGAGTTCGTCCGCGCGCTCCGCCCGGCTCGCTCGTCGTACCTTCCTGATCGGACTCGGGGTGATTCCCGCCACCGCACTGGTCTCCTGCACGCGGGAGCAGTCGATACAGCTCACCGGTGTCGATATGCGGGGCGAGGACCCGACGATTCGGCCGCAGGACGATCTGTTCCGATACGTCAACGGCGGCTGGCTGCGCGACTATCAGCTGCCGCCGGATAAGCCGTCCTACACCACCTTCGACGAGGTCGGCGACCGAGTGGAACAGCAGCTGCGGGAGATCATCGACGGCATCCACGACCCGAAGGCCGGGACGGCCGAGCAGCAGATCCGCGATCTCTACGACGCCCGGGTCGATCTGGCCGAAATCGAGCGGCTCGGCGTGACGCCGCTGGCGGATCTGTTCGCGGCGATCGACGGCGCGACGACCAAACCGGATCTGGCCAAGGTGATGGGCGGGCTGCCGATCGGCGGGCTCATCGGTTTGTCCGTCGAGGCCGATCAGAAGAATTCGGCCGAATACGTCACGAACATCTCCCAGTCCGGTATCGACCCGAATATGGGCGAGCAGTACTACCGAAAGCCCGAATACGCCGAGCAGCGCGCCGCTTATCAGACCTATCTGCAACGCGTCGCCGCGGGCGCGGGCCTTCCCGATCCGGCCGGCACCGCCCAGCGGGTATTCGAACTGGAGACCAAGATCGCCGCCGGTTTCTGGGAGGATGTTCGGCTGCGCAATCCCGATGCCGTCTACAACCCGATGAGCTGGGCCCAATTGACCGCGCTCGCACCACAATTCGACTGGGAGCCGTGGCTGGCGGGCAGTACCGACCGACCGCGCGCACTGTTCGATCGCGTGGTGGTCGGCGAGCCGTCGTTCGTGACGACGGCCGGAAAGCTCTGGGCCGAGGTCGATATCGCGGCCTGGCGGGAGTATCTGCGCCTGGCGGTGGTCAAACAGTTCGCATCGCTGCTACCCAAGGCCATTGCCGATGCCGAATTCGATTTCGTCGGCAAGGTGCTGCAAGGGTCGCAGGAGCGTCCTGAGCTGTGGAAGGACGGTATTACGACCGTCAATGCGAACCTGAGCCAACCGCTCGGGAAACTCTATGTGGACAAACACTTTCCGCCCGCGGCCAAAGAGCGGGCCTTGGCGATGGTCGCCGATCTCATATCCGCCTACCGGGCCGACTTCACCGATTCGACCTGGATGTCGCCGCCGACCAGACAGGCCGCCATCGCGAAGCTCGACAAGATCGTCACGAAGATCGGGTATCCGGACAACTGGATCGACTACTCGGGATTGACGATCACACGCGGCAAGTTGATCGAATCCGTTCGCGCCGCAAAGCGTTTCGAGACCCAGCGCGGTTTCGCGCGCCTGGGCACCCCGGTCGACAAGTCCGAATGGCGGATGCCGCCGCAGCTGGTGAATGCCCAGTACAACCCGAATGCCAATTCGATCTCGTTTCCGGCCGCCATTCTGCAGCCGCCGTTCTTCGACTCCGATGCCGCGACCGCAGTCAATTACGGTGCGATCGGGGCGGTCATCGGTCATGAGATCGGACATGGCTTCGACGATCAGGGTTCGCGCTACGACGGTGACGGCAATCTGCGCGACTGGTGGACGCCCGAGGACCGGGCCGCATTCGAGACCAAGACCAAGCAGCTCATCGATCAGTACAACGCGCTGGTCCCGGCCGGTCTCGACCCGAGCAAGCACGTCGACGGCGCGCTCACGGTCGGGGAGAATCTCGCGGATCTGCGCGGTCTCGGTATCGCCGTGGCCGCCCTCGGCATCGCCGATAAACGCGACGGCAAGAGCGACCCGGACAACCGCACGCTGTTCCTGTCCTGGGCCCGGATCTGGCGGGAGAAATCGACGAAGCAGCACATGGAACTGCGACTGGCCATGGATCCACACGCGCCCAACGAGTTCCGCAGCAACCAGGTGGTCCGCAATATCGACGAGTTCTACACCGCCTTCGCCGTCGAACCGAGCGACAAGCTGTACCTGGCCAAGGACCAGCGGGTCTCGCTCTGATCCGGCGGGCTGGCAACGCCGGAGACAGGTAGCCTCGGGCCAGCACTATCGCGCTTGACGAGGATGCGGCCGGACCGCATCGGGAGAGGAAATCCTCGTGACATCAACCGGTCGTCTCGGTCAGCTGGACCGTCGTGCCTTCCTGATCGCGCTCGGGGTGGTGCCCGCGGCCGTCGCCCTGGTCTCCTGCTCGAAGGATGAGCATTCGGTGCAGCTCACCGGGGTCGAAATGGGCGGTGCGGATGAGGCGATCCGGCCGCAGGACGATCTGTACCGGCATGTCAACGGCACATGGCTGCGGGAGTACCAGCTGCCGCCGGACAAGGCCGCGGTCGGCGCGATCAGCGATGCGAGCGATCGGACGCTGGATCAACTGCGCGAGATCATCGAGGGCATCAAGGATCCGAAGCCGGGTTCGGAGGCGCAGCAGATTCGCGATCTCTACGATGCGCGCCTCGATGAGGCCGCCTTCGAAACGCTCGGCATGACACCGCTGACCGATCTCTTCGCCAAGATCGATGGCGCGGCCACCAAACCGGATCTGGCCAAGGTGATGGCGGAGCTGCCGATCGCCGGGCTGATCGGTATCGGAGTCGGCATCGATCGCAAGGACTCCAATGCCTATATCCCCACCGTCAGTCAGTCGGGTATCACGCTGAGCGAGCAGTACTACCGCAAGCCGGAATACGCCAAGCAACTCGCGGGCTACAAGACCTACCTCGAGAAGATGTCCGCGGGCGCTGGGTTCGCCGATCCGGCGGGAATCGCGCAGCGCATGGTCGATCTGGAGACCAAGATCGCGGCGGCGCATTGGGACAGCGTGCGCAATCGCAATACCGATGCCACCTACAACGTGATGGGCTGGCACGATCTGGTCGCGCTCGGACCGCAATTCGATTGGGATCCGTGGATGGCGGGCAATACCGATCGGCCGCGCTCGCTGTTCGACAAGATCGTGGTGGCGCAGCCGTCGTTCGTGACCGCCGCCGCGCAACTGTGGGCCGATACCGATATCGCGCTGTGGCGAGAGTTCCTGCGGGCCAATGTGATCGCGGAGTTCGCCCGATTCCTGCCCAAGGCGATCCGCGACGCCCGGTTCGATTTCGTCGGCAAGGTGCTCAGCGGACTCGAGGAGCGGCCGGAGACTTGGAAGTCCGGCGTCGGCGTCGTCAACGATAATCTCGGTGACCAGCTCGGCAAACTGTATGTGGACAAGCACTTTCCGCCGGCCGCCAAGGATCGAGCCAAGGAGATGGTGGCCGACCTCATGGCCGCCTATCGGGAGAACTTCACCAATTCGACCTGGATGTCCAAGCCGACCAGGGACGCCTCGATCGTCAAGCTGGACAAGATCGAGGCCAGGATCGGATATCCGGATAAGTGGGACGACTACTCCGCGCTGAAGATCACCCGGGGCAAGCTGATCGAATCCCTGCGTGCCGTCAATGCTTTCGAATCCAAGAAGGCGTTCAACCGGCTCGGCACTCCGGTCGACAAGTCCGAATGGGGTATGTCGCCGCAGACTGTCAATGCCTACTACTCACCCACCAGCAACCAGATCACCTTCCCCGCCGCTTATCTGCAGCCGCCGTTCTTCGATAAGGACGCGACAACCGCGGTCAATTACGGTGCGGTCGGCGCGACCATCGGTCACGAGATCGGCCACGGCTTCGACGATCAGGGCCGTAAATACGACGCCAGCGGTAACCGCAGCGACTGGTGGACACCCGAGGACCTGGCCGCATTCGAGGCCAAGACCAAACAGCTGATCGATCAATTCGACGTGCTGGTCCCCGAGGGCCTCGATCCCAAATACCACGTCGACGGCGCACTCACTGTCGGCGAAAACCTCGCCGATCTGCGCGGACTGCAAATCGCCGTCGAGGCCTACCGCATCGCCGCCAAACGTGGCGGCATCGACCCCGACTACCAGCAGTTGTTCTTCTCCTACGCCCGCAGCTGGCGCGAAAAGCAGACCGAGGAATCCACCATCAGCCTGCTCCAGGACGTCCACGCCCCCAACGAATTCCGCTGCAACCAGATCGTCCGCAATATCGCCCAGTTCTACAACACCTTCGCCGTCAAGGAAGGCGACAAACTCTTCCTCCCGGAGAACCAGCGCATCACCCTCTGAAACCTGCCCGAAGCAGCCCGGCCCACGCCGGGCTGCTTAGTTACCGGACCAGGTCGGCGAAGCTGATCTCGCCCAGCACGACGTGTTCGAGCTGCACGAATCCGTCGCGATGCAACCGGTGCAGGCGGTATTCGGCAGCGTGGGCGTCGAGCCGGAACTCACGGACCTCTTCGATGTCGTACTTGGTATCGAGTGCGACGACAAGATAGAGCGGGATGCCTGCGCGGGCATACTGCACCTTCTTGTCGAGCAGGTCCTCGGCGGCGGTGGATGGCGAGGAAACCTCGATGACGATCAGGGCATCACCGGCCTCCGGTTTCGCACCCCGCTCCGGAAGGCACCGATAGACCGTGACATCCGGCCGCCGGAACGTGAATTTGGGTACTCGCCAGAGCACTACGTCGATATCGGTCTCGACTCGAATACACGGTTCGGTACTCGGCAGCTGCTCCATGGCACCGGCCAGCCTCCGCGCCACGCGATTGTGCTCGGGTACCGGCGACTCGCAGACGATCACATGCCCGTGCACGACCTCGATCTCGCGTGCCGTGTCCTCGGGCAGGAGACGGTACTGCTCCTCGGTCATCTCATGCGGCAGATGGCCGGGCGGCCCGATCGTCATGACCGAAGCCTACCCACTCACCATATCGGGAGCCCATGTCCGCGACAGCTGATCGACCTGCTTATGCCGGTCGTCGGATGGGTGTGAAATGAGCCCGGCAGCTGTGCCGGGCTCATTCATACGGGAACCGCTTCTGTGAAACGAGTTTCGCCGCCGAGGCGACTCGGGTCAGAAGGCGCTGCCGGTGGAGGGGCGGGGGAAGTAGCCGGGCAAGCCGAACCCGTAGCCGGGGTAACTCGGGTAACCGGGCCGACTGTGGTGGCCACCCCAACCGCCACCACCCCAGCCGCCACCACCCCAGCCGCCGTGGCCGTGGTGGCCGGGCCGGCCGTGGATGTCCTCGACCTGATCCACCTGCACGATCGCCGGCCCCTGGGTGTCGGTCGCATCGGCGAGCGCCGGGCCCGCGACCGCCGCGATCGGGGCCAGGGCCAGTACGGAGGTGATGGCGATACGGGCGACCATGGGGCGGACGCGTCCGGCGGAACTCTTTTGATTCATCGGAACTAACCTCAATTCGGTATGCGTCAGTCGTGCGAAGACCCGCGTGCTCACGGGTTCGACGTCGATGCCTCCCGGACGAGAGGATCATTATTGACGTCATTTAACGTACCGCTAGATAGCGGTACGTTCAATAGGTTCACAACAGATGACATGACAGCAATCGGCAAGCCGGGATGGTGCGGCGATCAATGTAGGTTAGGCTGACCTTTGCTGTTGCGGGCTCGAAGGGAGCCGAGTCGGGGAATTCCTCGATGAAGGAGAGGGTGTCGATGGAGTCTGTACGGACGTCTCGTGGCTGGAGGCGGGCGGCGGTTGCCGTGCTGGCCGGTGCACTGACCCTGGGTATTGCCGCCTGTGGGTCGTCGAGCGATGACGCGGAGTCCGGCGGTGGCACACCCGTCACCATCAACCACGCCCGCGGCACGACAACGGTGCAGGGCACCCCGAAAAAGATTGTCACGCTGGGGAATCAGTGGCTGGATTCGACGCTGGCGCTCGGCGTGACCCCGGTCGGCTATGTCGACAATGTCGCCTCGGTATCCAAGAGCACCCCGGCGTGGGAGCCGAAGTCGCTCGAATCGGCGAAGGCCTTGAATACCACCGGCAATATCGCCGAGCAGGTCGCGGCGCTGGAGCCGGATCTGATTCTGGTGGACGGATTCCTGGCCGACCAGAAGACCTATGACGAGCTGTCCAAGGTCGCCCCGACGCTGCCCGCACTCACCTCCGCGTCGATCCAGCCCTGGCAGGATCTGGTGACCACGCTCGGCAAGGTACTGCACAAAGAAGACGACGCGACCCGAGTGATCGCCGATGTGGACAAGAAGGTGGAGTCCATCGGCCAGGCCAATCCGGGCCTGAAGGGCAAGACCTTCGCGAGCACCTGGTTGGCCAGCCCGGCCCAGCTGATGGTGCTGACCGATCCGAACGACGGGTCCAGCAAGATCTTCACCCAGCTCGGACTGAGCATTCCGAAGAACCTCACCGATCAGCCGTCGAATCAGGGCCGGCTGGCGCTGTCCCCGGAGCGGGTCGACGAGCTCACCGCCGATCTGCTGCTCGCGGGCTACTCCCCCGGTATGGACGACAAGTACCGGCAGCTCCCCGGATACACCGAGCTGCCCGCGGTGCAGAAGGGTTCGGTGGTCTTCCTCACGGTGCAGGAGATCAGCGCCGTGAACCAGCCGACCGCGCTGTCGGTGCCCTACCTGTTGAACAAGCTGGAGCCCGCCTTCGCCAACGCGGCGAAATAGGTTCAGCGCGCCGGAGATTCGAGGCCCGCACGCACCAGCGCGCGGGCCTTCGGCCATTCCGCGGCCAGGGCCAGCAGGTACCTGAGTTCATCGGTCCGGTCGCGTAGGTCGACCGGAGTGGCGCGACCGGAGGCCGTCGCGGGCGACCCACCAGCAGCTTTGTTCTGCACGGCCTGCGCGATACACCGCGCGTATTCGCGGATATCGGTGTGCGCCTCGGCATCCGGTGCGTACGGCCGCAATTGCACCAGGGCGTCGCGTATTTCGATCGTCATCCGATAAAGCCCTGACGTGGAGCCACTACTCGGCCGAGCCAACACCACCTCGGGTACGGCATCGGTCAGCGCCCGCCACAACGGACGCAGTCGGCGACAGCAGCGCCCGGCCCGATCCAACTCCGCCCGAGCCAGCACCGCATTCCACAGCGGGATTCCGATCGCCCAGATCGGCCCCTGCTCATCGGGTCGAGTGCCGGTGGCCATCCGCACGAGCGAGACCACCGTCGCGCTCGCCGCATACCCGGCGACCATCAGCAGTGCGCCGTAGGTCAGTCGTTCCTTCGCCGTGATCCCCCCGGTGCGCAACTCCCGGACGCAGGCCCGCGTCATCAGCACGCCGGACAATGCGGTCGGCACCGAGGTAAGTGACCAGACGGTCAGCCCCCAATCTCGCTGCGGGGCCACCACTATGCCGACCAGCACAACACCGCCGGCCACCACGGCGATCCGGTCGTAGGTGCGCTGCCGCCGCATCGCGGTTCGCGTGTCCCCGCCATCGAGCAATCGTGCGAATCCGAAGACATTCGCCACCGCCAGCGCACCGAAGATCGTGAACAGGTCGAGCGCGAGATGAGCCCGACCGAGCCTACCGACGCAGATGAAGACGAGCAGACCGACCAGATCCCAGGCCAGTGCGCGATTGATGAGCCGGTCGCTGAGGGTCTCGTCGACCAGGAACCACCGGCCGATGGTGATCGCCGCGACGAATCCGACGATCACCACCACGGGCGCGACCGGCAGCGAGTTCATGGCCCCGACAGTAGAGTCCGAGCGCGGCACCCACCAACCGTGACTCAGCGTGCGGCGACGAGTTCGTCGGCCTCGGCGAGTTCGGCCAGTTCCTCCTCGACGTACCTATCGCCCGCGAAGTACGAGGCCGCGGCGGCCAGGAACATCATCAGGGCGGCCGAGACGAACACCACGATCAGACCCGAGTGGAACGGTCCGGTGAGCAGATGCGGGAAGAACTCCTGACCGGTGAGGGTGTCCGCGTTGACGCCCGGCTTGGCCAATTCGCCACTGGGGCCGAGCAATTCCTGGATCGGGTTGTAACCGAGGAAGGCGGCGAACATGCTCGCGACGGGTGGCAGGTCGGCGAGTTGGGACGCGGCGCCCGCGGATACGCCCTGGGTGCGCAGACCACTGTCGAGTGCCGAAGGCAGGCTCGCGGCGAGGCCGACGACCATGAGCGAGAAGAAGATTCCCATCGACAGCGCATTGCCGCCGTTGAACAGGGTGCCGCGCATGCCGGAGGCCGCACCGCGCTGGGACGCGGGCACGCTCGACATGATGGCGGCGGTGTTCGGTGAGAAGAACAGTCCGCAACCGATGCCGTTGAGCAGCACGATCGTGGCGAACACCCAGTAGTTGAAGTCGACCGGGATGACGAGCAGCAGCAGGAAGGTGAGCCCGGCCAGTGTCGCGCCGCCGGTGGTGAACCCGCGCGATCCGTAGCGGTCCGACAGCCAACCCGAAACCGGTCCGGCGGCAAGGAATCCCACGGTCAGCGGCAATAGATAGATACCGGCCCACAGCGGCGTCGATTCGTAGTCGTAGCCGTGCAGCGGCAACCAGATGCCCTGCAGCCAGATGATCAGCATGAACTGCATGCCGCCGCGGCCGATCGAGACCATCAGATTGGCGAAATTGCCGAGGCCGAACGCGCGATTGCGGAACAGCGACAGATGGAACATCGGCTCGGCGACCTTGGTCTCCACCACGCAGAACGCCGCGAGCAAAGCGATGCCGCCGAGTACCGCGCCGAGCACCCAGGGGTTGGACCAGCCGGTGGGGTGCCCGCCATGGGGCTGGATGCCGTAGGTGATGCCGGTGAGCAGTGCGGTCAGGCCGAGGCCGAAGGTGATGGTGCCCGCCCAGTCGACCTTGCCCTTGGTGCGCATGCCGACCTCGTGCAGCGAGCGATAGGACCAGATCGAACCGATCACGGCGATCGGCACGCTGACCCAGAACACCGCGCGCCAATCCCATTCCGAGAGCACGCCGCCGATGATCAGTCCGAGGAAGGAGCCCGCGACCGCGGCCACCATATTGATGCCGAGTGCGGTACCACGCTGTTTGGCCGGGAAGGCGTCGGTGAGGATGGCCGTCGAATTGGCCGTCAGCATGGCGCCGCCGATGCCCTGCAGCACACGCCAGACGATGATCCACATCGCGCCCGAACCACCCTGGAACGGATCGAAGGACAGCGCGACCGAGGTCACCGCGAAGACCGCGAAGCCGAGGTTGTAGATCCGGACGCGGCCGAAGATATCGCCGAGCCGGCCGAACATCACCACGAGCACCGCGGTGACGAGCAGATAGCCCATCAACATCCACAGCAGATAGCCGACATTGCCCGCTTCCAGTGGATTCAGTCCGATACCTCGGAAGATCGCGGGCAGCGAGATCAGCACTATCGAGGCATTGACCGCGCTGAGCAGCACACCAATGGTGGTGTTGGTCAGGACGATCCATTTGTAGTGCGGGTGATCCCGGTCATAGCGCAGGCGGCGGCGAATGGTCTGGACATCACCCAGATCGAGATCGGCGGATGGAATCGTCACGGCAGCCCCTTGCTGATTGTTACCTCAGGAAACTATATAGTTAGCCGATGTAACTATCAAGCCGGGGCCCCACTCAGTGGACCGCTCAGCCCTCCGCGGCCTTGCGGTAGCCGCGTACCGCGAAAGCGCCGAAGACCAGGGCGAGCCCAACGGACCAGCCGATGGTCTGCAGCAGCGGAGTGGCGACGGGGCCGCCGATCGTGCAGCCGCGCATTGCCTCGATGGCGCAGCTCATCGGCTGGACGCGCACCACCGGCTGCAACCAACCCGGGTAGTTCTCCACGGGCACGAATCCGGAATTGAAGAACATCCCGAGCAGTACGAGTGCCGAGAACAATTGCACGACTTTGTCGCCCGCCTTGCTGACGCCGACGGTGATCACCATGGTGGCGAAGCCGGGAATCAGCAGCACTGGAACGGCGAGCGCACCGAGCACACCCAACCAGCCCTGCTCGAAGCGCAATCCGAGCGCGACGCCGAGGGCGACCACGATGATCGTCGCGATCAGCGTGCGTCCGCATTCGGCGAGCAGTCTGCCGATCAGTCCGGCCGCGCGGTGCACCGGCAACACCCAAATGCGCCGCAGCAGACCGCTTTCCCGTTCCGCGTAGAGCGAAAGGCCGGTCCCCATGGCGCCGTACATAGCGCCGGTGACCGCGATCATCGGGACGAAACCGTAGATGGCGTCCACGCCGGAGGATGCGCTGAGGAATTTGTGGAGCACCAGTTGGTACATCAACAGCAGCAGTACCGGCAGGATCACGGTCGAGGTCAGCACCTCCTGTTCGCGCGGCCAGCGTCGCAACAGTCGGCCCGTTTCGACGAAGCTCTGGTCGATCAGTGTTTTCACGGCCGTCGCCTTTCCACCCAGACCGAGATCGCGGTGAAGGCCACGATCAGGCCGAGAATCCAGGCCACCGCTACGGCGACGGCCGAGGTGTATTCGCCATTGGCGAGATCGCGCAGAGCAGCAGCGGCTTGGGATACCGGCTGATTGCGAACAAAGGGCTGGATCCAACCCGGAAAGCCTTCGGCCGGAACAAAACCCGTGGACATCATGATGAGCAGCAGTTGCGGTGCCAGCAGTGCGGACGCGCCGACTTCCGGCTTACCCGTGGCGACGCCGAGTGTGTCGGCACCGATGACCAGTGCAACGGCGAAGGCCAGGGACAATGCGATGAAGACGAGAGCCGCTGCCCCACTGTGGAATCGGAATCCGAAGGCCGTGCCGATGACCACCGCTCCAGCGAGTCCGGCCAGCGCGCGAACCAGATTCGCGGACATTCGGGCGGCCAGCGGTACCCACGATTTGACCGGCATGGACCGCATGCGAGTTCCCATGCCGCTGAAAGTGTCTCGGGCGGCGCGGTCGGCCGCCGACATGGCGGTGAAGAACATGCCCTGCAGGACGATCACCGGCAGCAGGTACTGGGCGTAGTCCGCACCGGTCTGCTCCATCGACTTGCGCAGCGGGACATAGAAACAGACGAAGAAGATCATCGGCGCGACGAAACCGAAGGGCAGATCACCCTCGCGGACCGCCGCGCGCACGGTGCGACCGCTCAGCGCGGTCCACTGCATTCCGGCGGGAATTGTGACTGATTCGGTCATGCGGTCACCAACCCCGGTTCGTCGGTGGTGAGCTTGATGAAGACCTCGTCGAGGGACGGTCTGCGCAGGGCGATGTCGATGAGTTCGATACCGGCCTCGGTAATGCGGCGCAGCGCCTCGGCCAGCGTGGCGGCACCGTCGGGAGCGGGCAGCGACACCCGGTCCTTGGATTCGGCGACGGTGACCGTGCCGAGTCCGTCCAGCGCGGTGACCACGGCGGGCACGTCACCCGCGTCGACCGGAACGACCTCGCAGTAGCTCGAACCCGAGCGGGCCTTGAGTTCGTCCGCGGTGCCCTCGGCGATGACCCGGCCCTTGTCGATGACGATGATGTTGTCGCTCAACGCATCCGCCTCCTCGAGGTACTGCGTGGTGAGCAGGATCGTCACGCCCTGTTCCTCGAGCGAGCGCACCAGCGACCAAACGCCCTGTCTGCTCACCGGATCCAGGCCGGTGGTGGGTTCGTCGAGGAAGACGACCTTGGGTGGGCGCACCAGTCCGCAGGCGATATCGATGCGTCTGCGCATACCACCGGAGTAGCCGCCGACGCGGCGATCGGCCGCCTCGGTGAGATCGAACTGTTCGAGCAGTTCGGTGGCACGGACCTTGGCCTGTTTCGGACGCAGACCCATCAGGCGGCCGAACAGGACGAGGTTCTCCCGGCCGGTCAGCACCTCGTCGAGCGCCGCATACTGGCCGGTGAGCATGATGGATGCCCGCACGTCCGCGGCCTCGCGTACGACGTCGTATCCCGCGACCAGGGCGCGGCCGGCATCGGGCTTGGTCAGCGTGGACAGGATGGAGACCATGGTGGTCTTGCCCGCGCCGTTCGGGCCGAGGACGCCCAGCACACTTCCGGCCGGCGCCGAGAAGGTCAGGCCGCGCACGGCGTGGACGTCGCCGAAGGACTTGCGGACGTCCTCGACCACGATGGCGTTTTCGATCGCGTTCATCGTTCTCCCGGAGTTGCGCTTGGTATGGCGGCGGCGACTGCGGTGATGCAGCGCTGCCAGATGGTGGCGAAACGGTCGATCTCGGTCGTGTCGAAAAGCACGTCGCTCCAGCGGAACAGGGTGGCCAGCTGGGGTCCGTCGGCGCCGGGGTAGACCGCGACGACGAGGTCGAGTGCGTAGCGCAGCGGCATATCCGGTTCGGGGGCGACCGGAAGCCGTTGGTGCAGGGTGAGGTCGGTGATCGGGGTCCATGGACCCGATGCGCCTGCGGTGAGGTCCATGCGGCCGAGGTAGTCGAGCATTACCTGCGGATCGGCCTGCGGTTCGGTGTCGCCGTAGCGGAGCAGGCCGTAGTCCAAGCCTTTGTTCGGGACGCTGTCGAGCTGTGCCGCAACAGCTTTCAGCAGGCTTGTGGCTTCGGCCGGATCGGATTCGGCGCCGGTGATGTCGAGTGTCGAGCCCGTGCCGACACGCAGTGGGTACACGGTGGTGAACCAGCCGACCGTCCGCGAGGTGTCGACGTTGCCGACGGTGACGTCTTCGCGGCCGTGGCCCTCGAGGGCGACCAGCGCGCCGGTGGAGCCGTCCTGGTTGCGTTCGGCTCGCCAGGTGGTGAGCGCGATTGTCAGTGCGGTGAACAGCAATTCGTGCATGCCGAGGCCACTACCGAGGCCGTCGAGGATCCGACGGGTGGTGTCGGTCGGCATGAACGACGGCGTGAGACGGTAGGAGGACCAGGTGTCGCGGGTCGGATCCGGACGGCGCAGGCCGAGTTCCGGATCGGGGCCGGTCAGTTGGTCGGTCCAGAAGTCGCGTTGAGCTGATACTTCCGGTGCGGTGCGGCGCTTGTCGAGTAGTTCCGCCCAGCCGCGGTACCCAGTGAATTCTGGTGCGACAGTGGCAGTTTGCCCTTCCGTGACGTGCGACCATGCGGCCGCTAGATCCGCGAGGACGATGTGCCAGGAAACGGGATCCACCGCGAGGTGGTGGATCGACAGCAGCAGCACATCGGGGCCCACGAAGCGGACGGCCTGAATCATGGTGCCGGTCTTCGGATCGATGCGATCGATCGCCGCTCGCGCATGTTCCTCGAGTACGGTGCCGAAGTCATCGGATACCCGAACCTCGTGCAGGATATCGGCGGCGCGCACGCTGCCCGGCGCTCTGGTTTCGAACCTGTTTTCGGTCGTCGACAGCTGGCCGCGCAGCATATCGTGACCGTCGAGTAGTGCCTGTAGCACCGCTTCCAACTGTGCCCGATCCACCTCGGCGGGCAGCGATACCAGCGTCGAGAGTGCGAGCCTGCGGAAGCCGCCGTACTCGTACATCCAGGACATGATCGGCGTCGGGAGTACCTCGCCGATCTCAGCCGGGCTGTTCTCCTGTTGTGCCGCACGGGAATCGATGGCGGCCGCCAGATCGCGGACGGTGGGGTTGGTCATGACCATGGCGGGGCTGACCGAGAGTCCCGCGCGTCGCACCGCGTTCACCAGGGAGATGGCGACAATGCTGTCCATGCCGAGTTCGATGAAGTCTTCATAGATGCCGGGTGTGGTACCGCCCAGCGCCTCGGCAAGCGCGCGGCAGAGGATCCGCTCGGTATCGGTGCTCGGCAGGGTGCGCTGGGCGGAGCCCTGTAGGGCCGCCAACGCCAGCGCGTTCAGAGCTCGGACATCGAGCTTGCCGTTGGGGGTGACCGGCAGCTCGGGCAGCGCAATGACCCGCGCCGGAACCATATACGCAGGCAGGCGCTCCGCGAGACGGGCACGCAAGGTGGCCGAATCAGCACTGACCGCGAAGGCGACCAGACTCGGGCCGCTCGGCCGCTGCACAACCAACACAGCGCCCGCACGAACCTGCGGCAGCTGCAGCAAAGCCGTTTCGATATCGCCGATTTCGATTCGGTAGCCACGGATCTTGACCTGGTCGTCGGCTCGGCCGAGATAGGCGAGATCGCCATTCGGCAACTGCCGCACCAAATCACCTGTGCGATACATGCGAACGCCGGATCGGAAGGGGTCGGCGATAAAGCGATCCGCGGTGATGGCGGCCTTACCGATATAGCCGCGTGCCACCTGAGCGCCGGACAAGTACAGCTCACCGACAACACCGCGCGGCACCGGCCGCAGCATGGCATCGAAGACATAGGCGGACATGCGATCCACCGGTCCGCCGATGGTGGGCTGGACATTCCCCGGCTCGTTGCGACCGGTATTCACCGTCGCGACCACCGCCTCGACCGTGGTCTCGGTGGGGCCGTAACAGTTGTAGACCGCGGTGCCCGGCAGCGCGCGCAGCTGCTCCCACATGGGTGCACCGATGGCCTCGCCGCCGAGGGCGAGCACGGTCAGTCGCTCACCGTCCACCAGACCGGCGGCCGAGAGCTGGGTGAACATGGACGGCGAGGTATCGATCATGTCGATCTGGTGCCGCACGATGCCGTCGACAAGGCCCTGCGCATCGCGCATTTCGGTCTCGTCGAACAGGTGGACGGCGTGGCCGTCGAACAGGCCGATCATCGGCTGCCAGGAGGCGTCGAAGCTCAGCGACCAGGCGTGCGCTATGCGCAATCGGCGGCCGAGTCGGGCAACCGCCGGGCGGTAGACGCGGTCGCGGTGGTCGGTGAAGTAGCTGGTCAGAGCGGCGTGGGTGCCGATGACGCCCTTGGGTTCGCCGGTCGAGCCGGAGGTGAAGATGAGGTAGGCGGCGACGTGTGGAGGGACCGGACGGTAGGGCTGGATGGGGTGGTTTGCGATTCGCTCCGCGACCGCGGGATCGTCGAGTACCAGAACCGGGTGGGTGGTCTCGCCGAGCAGGTTTGCGGACTCCCCAACCGTCAGCACGAGTTTCGGATCCGCCTGGCGCAGTATGGATTCGATGCGTGCGGCAGGTGCCGAGATGTCCACCGGCACATAGGCTCCGCCTGCTTCCAGTACGGCGAGAATGGCGATGATAGACCGGGTCGATCGCGGTAGCGCAAGAGCGACAACGGTTTCCGGACCGATACCGTTATTGATCAGCTCATTCGCCAGTTGCCCTGCGGCTGCGCGCAATTCACGGTAGGTGTAGCGATCCGAACCGGTGCTCAATGCGATCGCATCCGGGGTGCGGGCGACCTGGTTCAGGAAGAGCTCGTAAGCTGTGCCATTCGCGGAGACATGCTTCTCGGCAACGACGACTTTCTCATCGGCCAGCAGCAGATCCAGTGCATCGGGGCTCGAATCGCCATGATCGGGCAGCTGACGCAGCACGGACAGGATCCGCTCACCGATATCGGCGACCGGAAAGTGCGGCAGCGCTTCGGCAATCGCCTCGAGCATCACGACGAGCGTGCCGTCGTTCAGATGAGACACCACCGAAAGCGGGTAGTGCACCAGACTTTCCATTGCCACCGGCAGGAACCGGGTGCCGCTCGCGGTGACGATCGGATCGGTGGCCGCGCCGATGGGCGCGTTCTCGAAGACGAATAGCACGTCGAACAGCGCACCGTGCCCGGCCGCGCGCTGAATGGTCGACAGGCTCACATATCCCGCATCCCGCATAGCCGCCGATTCACGCTGCAGCTGTGCACATTGCTGGGCGACGGTTCTGGTTCGGTCGATAAGGACACGCGCGGGCACCGTATTGATGAACAGCCCGATCATCGTTTCGACACCGGGCAGCGCATCCGGACGGCCGGAAATGGTGGTGCCGAAGACGACATCGCGTCGATCGGTGAGCCGCCCGAGTACGACGGCCCAGGCGAATTGGACGACCGTACTCATGGTCAGACCGTTCGCCCGTGCCCATTGCACCAGCCGCCCGGTTTCGGCATTGTCCAAGCTGAATCGGCTGCGGCGCGGAATCGCCGTGCCGACTTCGGTTGCCGTACCGGCGGCCAGCATGAGCGGACCGCTCAGCGGCGCGAGGTATTCGGTCCAGCTGCGGGTGATGGCGGCGGTGTCCTGCGCGGCGAGCCAGCCGATGTAATCGCGGTACGGCCGCGCCGGTGGCAGCGAATCCGCCTGTCCCCCGGCCTCGTACACCGCGATCAGCTCGCGGAAGAACACCGCGACCGCCCAGCCGTCCATCAGGATGTGATGCGCGGTCACGATCATCCTGCGCCTACCCACCCCGCCGACTCCGCAAGCTCCGTCGGCTGCCATCCCCCTGTGTTTACCCACCCCGCCGACTCCGCGAGCTCCGTCGGCTGCCATCCCCCTGTGCCGCTCGTCGGGTAGCGTGACCAGCGTAATCCGCAGGGCCGGACCGCGCGAGAGATCGAACCGCTGCTGCCGGTCGGTTTCGGCGATGGCATCGAATTCCGCTGGTAGCGCGGAGATTTCGAACCAGGGCAGATCCACCCCGGTCGGCACGATCTGCACCGGCTTGGGTAGATCCTTATCCCAGAACGCGGCCCGGAGATTGGCGTGCCGCTGCAGAATCGCCTCGGCGCTGCGGCGCAGCATCGGCACGTCGATCGGACCGCCGATATCGATGACGAACTGCATCGTGTACAGATCGACCCCGTCGGCGGCCAGCCGCGCCAACGAGAACAGCCCCTCCTGTAATGGGCTGAGCGCGAGCACATCCTCGATTTCGGCCGGGACGCTCCGGTCCACAGTCATCGCAACGCCTTTCGACTCACGGTCATCGCATCGCCGCTCATCGGGCCCGCCGCTCGGAAAAAGTCGCCCCTCATTGCGACTGTTTCCATGCCGCACCCAATGCGGCCAGCGCGTCCGAGTTGAGGCCGGATACGCTCATCGCGGCATGCTCGTGGTTGTCGGTCGGCTCCTCGGGCTCGGCCTGCACTCCGCCGGTACCGAAGGTGTCGCCGATGGTCGTGGTCACCCCGGCCGCTACCGCTTCATCTACCGCGGCCGCGAGTTCGGCGATGGTGAGGTGCTCGAATACGAGCTGCGGGGACAGCGGGAGGCCGAGCTCATTGGCGCGGGCCGACCACTGGATGGAGATCACGCTGTCGCCGCCGAGCGCGAAGAAGCCGTCATCGGCGGTGACATCCTCGATCTCGAGCAGTTCCTCGAGGATCGCAATGAGCTGCTGTTCGGTCTCGGTGTGCTCGGCATCGGAAGATGCTTTGCGCGTGCTGGTTTCACCGGCACCATCGGTCCGGAACGCGAGTCGCCCTGCGGTATCCCAGCGCGCCCGCTGCCCCGTGCGGAACAACCGGGCTCCTGGCAGGTACGGGTCGTCGATGAACGCACTTGCCGAATCCTCGACGTATCCCTCGGCAAGGCCGGCACCACCGACGTACACATCGCCGTCAACGCCGGGCGCGATCGGTCGCAGGGCTTCATCCAGCACCAACACCCGAGCACCCGGAATGGGTCGCGCACGTCCGCTGCCGTCGACCGCACCGCGGGCCACCGCACCCCCGTACTCCGGAATCCGGAAGTCGAAGGTGACGACCGAACCGGCCGCGAGCGCGGGCAGCAGATCGGGAAGCGCTGCGGGCCAATCGGTTCCGACGACCTCCCAGCTGCGCACCGACGGCAGCATGGATACGCCGGTCTGCACGAACCGCGACAGCGTTACCGGCTCGGCAACCACATGGGTGACCGAATGCGCACCGATCAGCTCGACGAGCGCGACCGGATCTTCACGTTGCTGTTCGGTGGCGAGGATCAGCGTCGCCCCATCGGCGAGCGCGGCCAGTAACTCGACTTCGATCTCGGATCCCGTCCAGGGTGCGGCGACGAGTCGCACATCCGCCGAACCCGTCGCCCGGTCCAGTGATTCGCCGCGGCGATCGGCGGCAATGGCACGTCGATCGGCCACCGCGGCAGCCAGCGCCTCCCGGTCGAGCACAACGTGCGAAACCACAATGGTCCCGCCGGTATTCGCTACCGCATCCAGTGCGGCAAGCCGGCGCACCAACCCGGCCGCCGAAGCGCCATCGGGCACCTGCGCCGCTCCCCCTCGATCGAGCTGTTCGAACAGCTGGCCGTAGGTGAGCGTCTCGGTACCGCAGCGCAGGGCGATCCGATCGCCCGGCACCCCACGGCCACGCCGGATCAACTCGGCAATGCCCGGCATCCAAGAGAGCTCCACACCGGTGGCCCATTCACCGAGGACCCGTTGCCGCTCGGCGGCAGGCATGATGTCGAGCTCACCGACCGTGCTGTCAGGTGCTTCGGCGAAGGCGGCCAGTACGCGAAGCATGCGCTGCGCGAACAACTCTCCGGTCGCAGGCTCGTACAGATCAGTATTGACGATGACGCTGGCGTCGAAGCCGCCATCGGATCCCGCGAAGAAATTTATGCTGAGGTCCAGCAGCGAGGTGTCGAAATCCAATGGCAATACCGTGAGCGCGGTGTGCGCGTCCAAACCCTGCCCCGCGCCGTCCCAGTTCTCCTCGCGGAAGTGCATCATGGCCTGGAACAGCGGGTTCCTGGACCGGGACCGCGCCGGATTCAGCGCGTCGACCAGGCGTTCCGTCGGAATGTCCTGGTTGCTGTACGCGCCGAGCGCGGTATCGCGGGAGCGCTCCAGCACGGTCCGCAGCGTCGGATCGCCGGAAAGGTCATTGCGCAGCACCACCATATTGGCGAGCAGGCCGACCAATTCGGCGGCGGCCGGATCGACCCGTCCCGCGATCGGCGTGCCGAGCGGAATATCCACACCCGCACCCAGCTTGTGCAGCAATGTCGCGACCGCGGCCTGATAGAGCATGAACTCGCTGCCCCCGCTCGCCTCGGCGAGAGCCTTCAGCTTGCCGCGCAATGCGGCGGGCACCGCGAACGGCACCACATGTCCGTTCTTGCCGAGAATGGCGGGACGCAGGCGGTCCAGGGCGACATTGATCTCGTCCGGCAGACCGGCGAGTGTGTCGCGCCAGTAATCCACCTGCGTGCCGAGTGTTTCGACGACCTCGCGCTGCCATAGCGCATAGTCGGCGTACTGCACATCCAGGGGCGTCCAGTCCGGATCAGCGCCTGCGGTGCGCGCACGGTAGGCGGTGGCGAGATCGTCCAGAATCGTTCGGAACGACCAGTGATCCGCCACCAGATGGTGTACGAGCAGCGACAGTACGTGGGTCTTGTTGTCCAGCACGAAGATTTGCGGTCGAATCAGCAGCTCGGTAGCAACGGCGAAGCAATACCCACCGGCCGCGGCGAGTTCCGCACGCAACCTCTCCGGATCGTCCAGCTCCGTTACCGGCACATCGATCGGCCCGGCGAGCAGCACCAATTGATATGGCACGCCATCGTTCTCGGGGAAGACGGTGCGCAGCACCTCGTGCCGGGCAACGACATCGCTGAGCGCGGCAGTCAGCGCATCGAGATCCAGCGGACCGTCCACCCGCACCGCGAATGGAATATTGCCGATCGCACTCGGCCCCTCCAGCTTGCGCTGGAACCACAACGCGAGCTGCGAGTAGGACAGCGGAATATGCTCGGGCCGTTCCCGTTTCAGCAACGCGGGCACGGCAGCGGAGGCCTGTGCCGGCGTGGCTTCGATGAGCGCGGCGAGTCCGGCGACGGTCGGGGTATCGAACGGTGCCCGCACATCGATCTCGACGCCGAATTCGGTGCGAATCCGCACGACCAGGCGGGTGGCCAGCAGCGAATGCCCGCCGAGTTCGAAGAAGGAGTCGTCCGCGCCGATCTGCTCGCGGCCGAAGATCTGCGCGAACAGGCCCGCGAGCCGGATCTCGGTGGCGGTGCTCGGCTCCCGGTATCGGTGCGCAGTGGTGCGTTCCGGATCCGGCAGCGCGCGACGGTCGAGTTTGCCGTGCACCGTCAACGGGATCTCGTCGATAACCGCGAAAGCGCTGGGCACCATGTACTCCGGCAACGTCGCTGCGGCGTGCCTGCGCACCTCGTCGATATCGAGGGTCGATTCCGAAAGGCCGTTGGCCGGAACCACATACGCGGCCAGCATCGCACCGACGGCCGCATCCTCGACCGCGATGACGACACAGTGGCCGACACCCGGATAGGACGCGATAGCCGCCTCGACCTCGCCGAGTTCGATTCGGAAACCTCGCACCTTGACCTGCTCATCGGCCCGGCCGACGAATTCGATCTCGCCATTGACATTGCGGCGCGCGAGATCGCCGGTCCGATACAGCCGAGCGCCCGGCGCGAATGGATCGGCGACGAACCGCTCTGCCGTCAGCCCACGCCGATTCAGGTAGCCGCGAGCCAATTGCGCTCCGCCCAAATAGATCTCACCGACCACACCCGATGGCACCAGCTGCAGCGCCTCGTCGAGCAGATACACCGTGACGTTCTGATTCGGCACACCGATCGGCACGATCCGCGTGCCCTGCGGGCCTTCCACATTCATATGCGTCGCACACACCACGGCCTCGGTCGGACCGTAGTGATTGCGCAGTTCGGCATCGAAGACGCCGGCGAACTTATCGGCCACCTCACCGGGCAGCGCCTCACCGCCCACCGGAACATGACGCAGCGCACGCCATTCGCTCACCTCCGGCAGCAACAGGAAGGTGCTCAACATCGACGGCACCATATGCAGCACGGTGACCCCGCAGCGGGTGATCAACTCGGCGACATATGGAATATCGCGGAAGGCATCGGGCTTCGGGATGACCAGCCGGGCGCCGAGCGTCAGCGTCACGAAAATATCGAGCAGGGAGGCGTCGAAGCTCACCGAGGAGGACTGCAGCAGCCGGTCTTCGGCGGTCATACTCCATTCCGCGACGAAGCCCGCGAGATGTTCGGCGATCGCGGCATGGGATACCGGGACGCCCTTGGGCTTTCCGGTGGACCCGGAGGTGTAGATGACGTACGCCAGATGGCCGGGCAGCAGCGGTCGCATCCGGTCCGTGTCGACAGGATCGGTTTCCGGAAGCTCGATGGCCGCGGATTCGGCGGCATCCAGTTCGACCCGCCCGAGCACCAGCCGGGGCGCGGCATCCTCGACCAAGTAGTCGATGCGGTCGTCCGGGTAGGCCGGATCGATGGGTAGGTAGGCCGCACCGGATTTGAGCACGCCCAGCACCGCGACGACGAATTCCACCGAATTCGACAGCCGCAACCCGACGATGTCCTCGGTACCGAGTCCACACCCGACCAGCCAGTGCGCCAGGCGATTGGCGCGACGATTCAGTTCGGCATAGCTGAGTTCGGTGTCGGCGGTGCCGCGTTCCGCGGGGGCGACGATGGCGAGCGCGTCGGGCGTTGCGGCGACCTGGTTTTCGAAGAGCGCGACCATGGTGGTCGGTACATCCTCGGCAATCGGGCCGTGCGACAGTGCGAGGATCGCGGCACGATCGGCCGCGCCGAGCATATCGATATCACCGAGCCTGCGATCGGGATTCGCGAGCGCGCTGTCCAGCAGCTGCACGTAATGGCCGAGCAGCTGTTCCACCAGGGCGCGGTCCAGATCGGCGATCCGGTACTCGGCCTCCAGATAGGCGCCATCGGCTTCCGTGACAACGGTCAGCCCCAGCGGAACCTGCGCCACAGCGCTACCGAGATCCAACAGCGTCGCCTCGACACCCGCGAGATCGAAGCCCTGCGCGCTCCTGCGCACCCCGAAGCCGAGTCGGACCAGCTGCTCCAACCCGTCCCGGCCGCCGACGCGATCCGGATTCGCCTCGCGCACAACGCGATCGATACCGACATTCTGATGCGCGAAAGCACCGACACAGGTGTCGCGAATGGTTTCGGTGAAGCGAGCGAAGGTGTCCTCGACGCCGATGGTGGCGCGCAGCAGCAGCGTATTGCCGAAATAGCCGATCAACGATTCGGCGGCGGCATCGCGGCGCACGGTCACCGGGACCGATACCAGGAAATCCGTCGCCGCAGTGTAGCGATGGATCACCGCGTCATAGGTGGCCAGCCACACCATGAACGGGGTGGCGCCGTGCGCACGCGCGAAGGCCTCCACCCGACCGGCGAGCTCCGCGGGCAGCGGCAAGGTGCACCGATCGGACTGCTTGGCCGCAACCGTGGCGACCGTCGCCGGACCAGGCAGTTCCAGGGACTCCGGCAGCGGGCGCAGGGTTGCGCGCCAGTAGTCGATATCGGCGCTGTCATCGACGGCGGTGATATCGCCGAATACCGCGACGTCGACGAACTGCGCACGGTCGGTCTGGACGGACTCGGCGCGGTAGGCGGCATTGAGTTCGGTGAAGAAGACGGCCCACGAGTCGTCATCCCAGCTGATGTGATGTGCGACCAACAGCAGGGCGAATTCATCGGCACCGGTGCGTACCAGGCTGACGCGCAACGGCGACTCGGTCGCGAGATCGAACGGTCGGCCGAATTCCCTGCGCGCCAGCACTTCCAGCCTGCGCGACCGGCCGGACTCCGGCAGGTCGGTCAGATCGTGTGCCTGCCAGGACAGTTCGAGGTCGGTACGGACGATCTGGTAGGGCTCGCCGTTCTCGTCGAGCCCGTAGGTGGTGCGCAGAATGTCGTGGCCGTTCACGACGGCCGCGATCGCATCGCGCAGCCGTGCCTCGTCGAGCGCACCTGTCAGCCGATAGGCCACACAGATGTTGAGGGTGGTGTCCTCCGGATCGCGGGTCTGCAGAAACCACATGCGCCGCTGTCCGGCCGAAAGCGGATGACGCTCACCTGGTTTCGATCTTCGAATCGGCGCGTTTTCGGAAGCCGGTGCGGTCAAACCACTTTCGGCCAAACGCTGGCGCAGCAGCGCCTTCCGGCGGTCCAGCACGCTGGCTGGCTCGTTGTTCGACATCAGAATCCCTCGCCTAGACGTTGCTGTCGGCCATGAGGCGCACGACGTCGTCCAACGACGCGCCGCCCAGAATGGCCGCCACCGGAAGATCGCGGTTCAGTTCGGCGTGCACCCGTTTGCGGAAGTCCAACGCCTGCAGCGAATCCAGGCCGAGCGCGACCAGCGGCACCGAGCTGTCGATGGCGTCGAGCCCGTCGGCGCCCATCACCTTGCCCAGTTCGATGCGCACCTGGTCGGACAGTGAACCGGCGGACGGCACGACCGCCTCCGGCACGACCACGACGGCGGGAGCGACAATGGTGGGCTCGGCCTGCGGCGGGGCCGGTTCCACTCGCGCGAGCACATCGGCGAGCAGCGGACCCCAGCCGACCGCCGAGATGATGTCGTTCAACTGCGACCAATCGGCCGCCATCACAATGCGATTGCCGGGCCGTCCGATTTCGGCGTGCTCGGTGAAACCGACGGCGAGTGCGTCGCGCGGGTCCATGGACTGGCCGCCCGCGGCCGCGATCCGATCCACGCCGACCGAGTGCAGTGGCCCTTCGAGATCCCAGATACCCCATTGCATCGCAACGGCATTCGTGCCCGCCGCACGCAGGCGCATGGCCAGCACATCGAGCATACGGTTGACGGTGGCGTAGAGAATCTGCCCGCGACCGCCGAAGGTGGCCGCCGCGGACGAGCAGATGACGATTCGCGCACCCGCGGCCAGTGGCAGCAGCCGCAGCAGATGGTCGGTGCCGATGATCTTCGATGCCGCCATCTCGAACAGCTTCTCGGCGGTCACATCGGCCAGCTCGGCGCGCACATAGTTCACCGCTGCGTGCACCAGCATGGTTGCCGGTGTGTCAGCCAGTGCGGTGGCGAGCTCACGCACACTGGGTTCGTCGCTGACATCGCACGCGACAACCGCGACCTCGGCGGTGCCGAGCTGTCGGACGACCCGCAAACGGCCTGCGACGGAATCGGTTTCGCCGGACCGGCTGAGCAGCGTGATCCGCCGCGCACCACGGCCGGCGAAGTACTCGGCGAACTTCAGCCCGAGTGTGCCGGTCCCGCCGACGATGACGACGTGCTCGAGCTCCGCATCATCCGAGGCTCCAGCAGACGGTTCGAGTTCCACCTCGAGCCGCTTGGCATAGAGCCCGCTCGCGCGCAGTGCCAGCTGCGGTTCGTCCTTGGCATGCAGTGCGCGCACGATCTTGGCGGCCTGCCCCGCATCGGCGGCGTCGAGGTCGAGGTGCCGGAAGGCGGTGCCGATATTTTCCAGGCCGATGCAGCGGAATCCGGCGGAGACCGCGCCGTGGAACAGATGCGGTGCCGGATCGTCGGCGACCGCGGCTTCACCGCCGACGGTCACCAGCCAGCAGTCGGCGACCGTGGCGTCGAGCGCAGGCAGCCAGTGCGCGTCATAGAACTGTGCCAGTTCCGCGACCGCGGCGGGTCCGTCCAGCTCCGGCAACTGCGGCAGCAGCACGACGATCGAGTCGTAGTCAGCGGTGTCGGCGGGCCGGTCCGGATCGTAAACGGTCGCGCCACCACCGTGATTGTGGGCCGCGGTGCACAGCGCCGCCGCGAGTTCGGCGCACTGTCCAGTGTGGTCGACGACGAGCATTGTGCGCGGCGCAACCAGCGAACGACGCTCGAGCCGCACCCAGCGCTCCGCCAGCCGGGTCGCGGTGTGCTCGGGGGCCACCGGCGCGGAAGTCTCGGTCCGGTAGGAAGCCCACAGTCGCTGCGGATTCAACACGGTGTTGGGGAAGTTGCGCAGCGGCAAACGCCCTGTGTCCGAATCGGATTCGACCCGCAGCGCATCCCATCGATAATTGAGGTCGTGCACCGCGACGGTCGCCAGATTGCGGGTGAACTCGCCGAGTCCCGCCGCAGTGCGCAGCGAGGTGCCGATCACCCGGAATTCCCGCTGCGGCCGGGCTGGGTCCGGACGCACCGTGCTCAGGTTCTCCTGAATGGCCAACTGCAGCATGGGATGTTCCGACATCTCGACGAAAGTGTCGACGTCGGCGGTGGCAGCCGTGATCGCCCGATCGAACCGGACCCGGTTGCGCAGATTCCAATACCAGTACTGATCGTGCCGCAGGTCGGGCGTGATAGTGGTGCCGAGTGTCGCGCCATAGCAAGGGATTTCGGTCGCGCTGAAGTTCGGCCCGCTCATTTCGTCACCGAGCGCCGCTTCCAGTCCCTCCCGGTACTCGCTGACCACCGAGGTGTGCGCCGGATACGCGACGCGGATCTCCCTGGCGAACTGACCACGCGCGGTCGCGGTCGCCACCATATCGACGATGGTCTCGCGGTCACCCGAAATGGCCAGGATATGCGCCGAATTGACCACCGAGAGCTCGGCCCAGCCGGAGTGCCTGGCCAGCAGCGCCTCACACTGGTCGCGGTCCATGCCGAGCACCGCCATCGAATAGCCGCGCGGTGAAAGCTGATCAACGGCCAGCGCCCGATGCGTCACCGCGAGAACCGAATCCCGCAGCGTCATTACTCCCGAGACCGCACCGGCGGCCAGCTCGCCCTGACTGTGCCCGATGGTCGCGGCGGGCTCGACACCGGCCGCGCGCCACATGGCGGCGAGGGCGTACATCTGGAACATCAACGCTGGTTGGAGCACCCGCACGTGGTCCTCGCACTGTCCCTCGTTGCCGAGCAGATAGTGCAGCGGCTCGCGGTGGCCGAAGCGCTCCTCGAAGATCGCGGTGCAATTATCGACCGCGCGACGGAAGGTCGGGGAGATCTCGTAGAAGAGTTTGCCCATGCCCGGCCGCTGACTGCCCTGTCCGGGGAAGACGAATCCGATGCCGCGCGCGGTGGCGACGCCATCCGCCACTACGACCGCCGGGTGCTCAGCACCGGCGACGATCGCTCGCAACGCATCGAGCAAGCCGTCGCGGTTGTCGACCATCGCCAGTGCCCGACGGCGACGCGCCATCCGGGTGCGAAACAGCATGTCCGCCACGCGATCCGGGGTTACGCCTGGATGCCGATCCAGATATCCCAGGATGGCGGCCGCCTCGCCGCGCAGCCCGTCGGCCGTATCGGAGGACAGCAGTACCGGGACGGTGCCGTCCGGTAGTCGGTAATCAGGCATCGATATCCTCCAGCACGGGCATGGCCAAGATCGCGTGCGCATTGGTGCCGGCGACACCGAACGAGGAGACGGCGCCGTAGCGGACGCCGTCGATCGGGTCCCAGGGTTCGAGTTTCGTGGCCAGCCGCAGGCTGGTGGCATCCCAATCCATCTCGGTGGTCGGGTTGTCCGCGTAGAGGCTCGGCGCGATCTGGCCGTTCGCGCCGCTCAGCAGCACCTTGATCAGGCCGAGCACCCCCGAGGCGGCCTGCGCGTGGCCCATATTCGACTTCACCGAGCCGAGTCGCGGACCGTCGGTGCCGCGGTCGACGCCGCCATAGGACTGCGCGAGGGCGGTGAGCTCGAGTGGATCGCCGACCGGTGTTCCGGTGCCGTGTCCCTCGATCAGGCCGATGTCGTCCGGTCGAATTCCGGCCGCCGCCAGGGTCTTCTCGATCAGTCGCTGCTGTGCCGTTGCGCTGGGCACGGCGAGCGGTGCGCCCTTGCCGTTGTGATTGACCCGGGTGGCGAGCAGGCGACCGTAGATCCGATGGCCGAGTTCGCGTGCGCGCGATTCGGGTTCGACGACGACCACACCTGCGCCCTCGCCCCACAGCGTGCCGGTCGCGTCGGCGGCATAGGAGCGACAGTGTCCGTCGACGGCGAGTGCGTTGTTCTTGGAGAACTCGAAAAACGCCGCGGGCGAGCCCATGACACAGACCCCACCGGCCAGCGCCCAATCGCATTCACCGGCACGCACGGCGCTGGCGGCCAGGTGCAATGCGGTCAGCGACGATGCGCACGCGGTATCGGTGGTCAGTGACGGCCCGATCAGTCCGAGGCTGTGCGAAATCCGACCTGCCACCGCGCCGAGAGCGGTCCCGGTGGCCCGGTATCCGGAGTACTCGGTGACCACACCGGACTGCGGCCCGTACTCATTGATGGACGCGCCCATGAAGCAGCCGACCTCGGCGCCGTCCAGCGCGCCCGGATTGATGCCCGCATTCTCCAGCGCCCGCCAGGCCACCCGCAGCGCTACCCGCTGCTGCGGATCCATCGAAATGGCCTCACGCGGGGTGATGCCGAAGAACATCGGATCGAATTCGGTTGCGTCCGACAGGAATCCACCGGCATCGGCGACCCGGCTCCAGCCTTCGGTGCGATGCAGCGCAAGCAACTCCTCGATCGGCCACTCCCGATTGCGCGGGAACGGTCCGATGAGTTCGCGCGCTTCGGCCAGCGCCGACCAGAAGTCGGGCAGCGTCTCGATACCGCCCGGCGCCTCGACGGCCATACCGGAGATGACGATCGGATCCATTTCGGTACTCATCCGACGCGATCCAGTTCGGGAGCGAGCAGTTCCGCGACACCGGCGGCATTGTCGTTCAGATAGAAATGCCCGCCGTCGAAGATGGTGACGTCGATTTCCTGTGCGCTGTGATTGGACCAGCCGTACAGCTCACGCGGCGTGATGAAGGTGTCCTCGGCACCGCCGAGCACGTGAATCTTGGCCTGCACCTGGACATCCACCGGGCAGGTATAGGAATCGAAGGCCCGGTAGTCGGCCTTCACTACCGGCAGCGCCATGCGCATGAGCTCGCGGCTGCCGAGTACATCGGCGCCGGTGCCCTCCAGCGCGCCGAGGTGGTCGAGGATCTGCTCGTCCTCGGTCGGATGCGGCGGCAGGTCGACCGCCCGGCCAGGTGAGACCGCGGCGGACGGCGCGAGCAGTCGCACCTCGAGTCCGGCCGCTTCGGCATTGCGAACCAGTTCGAAGGCCACCATTGCGCCCATGCTGTGGCCGAGGACCGTCAGCGGCAGGCCGCGATTGTGTTCGGAGGTATGGAATTCCGCGAACGCACCGGCGGCGAGTTCGGGCAGCGTGGCGAGTGCCGCCTCGCGGGCACGGTCCTGGCGACCGGGGTACTGGAAGATCAGCACATTGAAGTGTTCGCTGAGCACCTTCGAGAACGCGCGATAGGTGGACGCGCCGCTACCCGCGTGCGGGCAAAGCAACAATGGCGGGCATTCGACGGAGCGGGGCTTATGGAATTGCCGGATCCATCCGAGATTTGCTGGCATTTCTTGACTCCTGCGCTTCCGCCGGACGTCCCGGCGCAACGGTCGCGCCAGGCAGCGTCATTCAATCGGCGGCGTACAACAACCCCCGGCTCGCTGCACTGATCTGGTTACTTCTGAACGGTCGTTTCTTCTGAACGGTCGCCCGATATTAGCGTAGCCTACCCTAACAAGTCTACGGGTTCGGGCCGACCCCCCTGTGGCGCCGCCTCATTGATCGGTGAGATAGCCCCCGCGCGTGAAGAATTCCGCGGCCGAATGTTCGGTACCGTCCGCGGTGCGAATCCGAGTGAGCACCAAGCCGCGGTTACGCCCGCGATGCGCCTCCGGACCACACACCACCGCGCCGCCGCCCTCCTGCACAATCACCCGACCGGGCGTGCCGCCGTAGCGCGCCTCCGAGACCGCCGCCTCGAGCACCTCGATCCGCTCACCGCGGTAGTAGGTGAACGCGCGCGGATACGGCTCGGACAGTGCACGCACGAAACGCTCCAGATCGACGGCGGACCAGGTCCAATCGATGCGGCTGTCCCGTTCGGAACGCTTGTGGAAGTAGGTCCGCTCGGATTTGCGCTGCGGCTTCCATTGCGCGGTACCGGATTCCAGGGCGTGCAGCGCTTCCTGCAGCGCGCCGGGGATGAGTTCCGTACCGCGCAACACCAATTCGGTGCCGGTATCGGTGGGTCCGATGGGCAATGAGCGCTGCACCAGGATGTCGCCGGTGTCCAAGCCCTCGTCCATTCGATGCACGGTCAGGCCCGTCTCGGACTCGCCGCTGATCAGCGCCCACAGCACCGGCGAGAAGCCGGTGAACTTGGGCAGCAGCGAATCGTGCAGGTTCAAGGTGCCGTGCAGGGGCAGGTTGTAGAGCTCGGCGGGCATCCAGGTGTACCAACTGTTCACCACGATGACATCCGGCTCGGCCCGCTTCACCAGGTCGATGGTTTCGGCATCGGCCCGTTCAGTCAGATGCACCGGGATGGCGTGCTCACGGGCGAGGTCCTCGACCGAATCCGACCAGATCCCCTTGTAGGAGTCCGCACTGGCCGGATGGGTGACCGCGAGCACGACCTCGTGCTCCGAATCGATCAGTGCCTGTAGCGTTTTGCGGCCCCAGGTCTGGAAGCCGAACGAAACGATGCGCATGAAAACCTCACGTAGATGTACTTGGGGATATCCGGGCCGAATCAGCCCAGTCGGGCGGCCGCACCCCGCCGCGCACCGACGACCTGACGCGCCGCGGCGGTACGCAATACCCGATCCGAAAGTTCGCCGAGGCAGCTGAGATTCGGGAAGCCGGGCCCCTGTGCGATGGCCGCCATATTCGGCAGATAGAGCTTCGCGTCCAGTCCGGAGACCGCCAGGTCGTAGCCGATCGAGGCCTCCAGCCTGGCCTGGGTCAGCGGACCTCCGACGGCGAGTTCCAGCAGGTCGGCGGCATCGGAATCGAAGAGCTCCAGGAACCACAGCGGCTGCCCGCCGGTCGCGTCGACCACCAGGTCGAAGTTCTGCACCAGATCCGGGCGACGGTCGTTGCGCAGGGTCACCGCCACGCCGTCGCCCTGTTCGGCGACCCGCACGACCCGCCCCTGCAGATGGTGCACGCGGTTGTCGCCGATGACGCTCTCCTGCACGCGAACCGAGAAGACGCCGCGGTCGGTGCGCCGGATGACATCGCGGCGCTCGTCCATGCTCAGCGCGTTCCACTTGGTCGGATCGCTGAAAAGCGCGTTTTCGAAATAGCTTTCGCCGCGGGTGTAGATGGTGGCCTTGGGCGTGATCACCGAGATGGTCAGCATGTCGTGGCGGACCAACTCGTCCAGCGCCGAACCAGCGGTTTCGCCGCCGCCGATCACCGCGACGCGCGAGGAGACCGGCAGCGCGCGTTTGCCCGCCAGATCCCAGAATTCGGCGATGCTGAGCACGCGGGGGTGTTCGGCCAGGGCTCGACCGCTGCGGCCAGGACCGGTGATCATCAGTGCGTCCGTGTCGATCTGGCTGATCACAGCAGTGTTGTTTCGAGCGACCTGCAAGCAGTCGCTAGCGGCGGCGTCGGTCACCGAAACCAGCCAGCCGTCGGCCGCCGCGGCAACGGAATCCACTGTCCCGAAAACCAATTCGAGATCGATCGCGCGGGCGACCCACTGCAGATATTTGGCCCAGACGTGGTGGTGCGGGCTCGGGCGGCCGCGGTCGATCCATTCGGCGTAGGTGCCGTGCTCGACCAGGAATGAGGTCCAGCTGTAGGCCATCATCGCCTCGTCGATGGCCCGGTTGTGCCCGCGCGCCCAGGTCGAGTGGTACGGGAACCCGATGTCCTTCTCCGGGCTGGTACCGAGCCGGTGTTGCCCGTCGGTCCAACCGCCGCTCGGCAGCCAGTTGCCCCCGACGGCATGCGCCTCGACGACGATCACGCGCGGGGCCGCGAGCCCCAATTTCCGCAGGACGTGCGCTTTTGCCGCCACCGCCAGGGCTTTCGGCCCGGCGCCGACCACCAATAGTGTGTCCACGGTTCTCCTGCGTTCGATCTGGGGCGGTAGCCAGGGTCACCTAACTTCCGACTTTTAGCTTTGCATAGGCTTACCTTATATTGCACTGTAGTGCCAGTCCTTGGACCCGCATCTCCCGGCAAACGAACGATTGGATGATCCGATGCTCAGCACCAGAAATAGGCCGGTGGCACGCCTTGCCACCGCGGCGTTCTCGCTCACCGCGGCCACCGTTATCGGCGCATTCGGCACCGCGGCCACCGTGGCCCCGGCCACCGCCGCGCCCATCGGCGCGCCGGTGCGGACCGCCACTCCCGGTCTCGGCGAGTTGAAGGCAAAGCTGCAACTGGTGCTGAACACCGGCGCTTCGCGCTCCGCCCGCGCGGCCGAACTCGAGGCGGGCGAGGCGGGCCTGAGCCTGGCCGACCAGGTCGGCAGCGTCATGGCCTCGGCCCCGCCGAGCTTCCGCTGGAATGTCCTGGGCCCGGTCAATGTCTCCGGCGACCTGCTCACCGCCCAGCTGACCACCGCCATCGACGGCTGGGACCCCTGGTACTTCGACCTGTCCTGGAAGCAGATCGACGGCGAATGGAAGCTGACCCGCGAGGCCGAATGCACCATCGCGAGCGTCGCGATGCTGCCCTGCAACCTGTAATCGCCTGCGATACGCGCGAGTTGGCCCCGAGGCGGATCACCGCCTCGGGGCCACACGCCCATTCGGAGTAGTTTCACCGAGCACCCCACGAGATCAGAGTGTGTTTAGGCTAACCTTATCTACATGGGTAGAGGTTTCGAAGGGTTGATGCTGAAGGCGTGGCGCGCCGAGGATTACCGGCTCACGGTGACCTCGACCGAGTACATCAGCGACAAATACATGCGGCTCGGATTCGAGGCGGGCGGACTGCTCGCCGATCATCCGGTGCATCCGACGCAGTGGGTGCGGCTGTGGATTCCGAATGGTGAGCGCGAACATCAGCGGGGCTACACGCTGGTCGATCCCGATCCGGACGGGAACAAATTCTCGATCGAATTCGCGGTGCACCACGGGCCCGCCTCGATGTGGGCGCAGAAGGCCGCCGTCGGGGACCAGATCGATGTCTCGGTGCTCGGCTCGGATTTCCAACTGCCCGACCCACTCCCGAGCGAGTTCGTCATCTTCGGGGATACCGCGTCGCTGCCCGCCATCAACTCCTTGCTCGACGCGATCGGCGATGTGCCCGCCCGGGTCTGGCTGGAATGGCAATACGAATCCGATACCGGGCTCCCGGTCCGCAATAAGCCGCACCACCAGGTGAAATGGGTGCAGCGGATCGATAACGGTCGGCTGCTGCGTGAGCAGGCCAACGAAATGGACTGCCCGAAGGACGCTTTCGCGTGGGTCGCGTGTGACGGCCACACCACGCGGTCGATCGTCAAGGCGCTCAAGACCACCCACGCGCTGCCGAAAACCGCCATCAAATACCGCGCATACTGGAAATAACACCCCGCCCGCACCGACCCGTGCGGTTCGCCGAGGGTAGTCAAATGGTCGTTCCTGATCCCCGCGCCAGCCACCTTTCGACTCCCCTCGGCAAGAAGCGGGGGCAGGGTCATCCTCGGGGATGAGCTGATTGCGACTTTGTGTGGACGCATCGGCAGCAGCCGATGCGCGATGCTGATGCTCGAATTGCCTCCGGGGGTCGGTGGCACGGAAGCGAGCGGGCAATGTCGGTCATCGATGCAGTTGTGTCCGCTGCCGCCATCCTTTTTGCGATGGTGGCGGCGGTATTTCCCAGGCGGGTCGCCTATGCGCTGCCGGTTGCGCTGCCGCTGTTGATATTCGGCTGCCTGGTCCAGTTCGTGCTGGAGGATTTCTACTGGCAGATGGTGCCGTGCTACCTGGCGATCGTGGCCGCGACGCTGCTCGTCTCCAGCCGATTGCGCCGGGCCGAGCCTGCGGTCACCGAACGGACGCGTAAGCGTCGAGTTCTCGCAGTCCTCGCCCCCGTGGCCGTCGGCCTGCTCGCCGTGCTCGCGATTCTGCCGTGGAGCATTCCGCCGGTCCCGACCCTGCCCGAGCCGACCGGCCGATACCGCATCGGCTCGGAGATCTTTCGCTGGATCGATGAGCAGCGACCGGAAACGTCAACCGATTCCACTGCTGATCGACGCAATGTCATTGTGCAGGCGTGGTATCCGACGGACGTCGAGTCGGCGCGGCAGTGGGTCTACATCGACGGGCAGGCCCGGCTGCCCGGCCGGGTGACGCAGATTCCGGGTTTCGTCATGCATAGCTACGGGCGAATCGATACCCACGCCTACGCCGACGTGCCGATCAGCGCGGAACGCGCACGCTGGCCGGTGGTGCTGTTCTCACCGGGATACGGCGCGCCCCGCGCGTTCTACACCGGACTCGTAACCGATCTCGCCAGCCGTGGCTTCGTCGTACTCGCCATCGACCATCCGTACGAGGTGGCGGTCACCGAACTCGCGGACGGCAGCGTCGCGACGCCGACCGATGACTTTCCCGAGAACGACGCGGACGGCGAGCGGTATATGAGCGAACACCTCCAGGTCCGTAGGGACGACCTGCGTTTCGTGCTCGATCAACTGGACCGGCCCGACGCTATCGGCGCACTCTCGGGTCGCCTTGATACCGATCACATTGCGGCGATCGGACATTCGTTCGGCGGCGCGAGCGCGGTCGCCGCCGCGGCCGACGAGCCCCGGATCGAGGCGGTGGCGAATATCGACGGCACCCTGTACGGAGAGCTGCCCGCCCTGAAACAGCCGTTCCTGTTGGTGGAGAGCGATCACTCGGAGACCGGTCATTCCGCGCAGTACCTGGACCGCAACCGCGACCTCATCCAGCATCTCCAAGCGACCGGATTCCGCTACGAAATCGCCGAGGCCAACCACTTCGGCTTCACCGATGTCCCACTATTTCTCGCCGCGCCTGCGCGATTCGCCGTCGCCCAATTCATCGGCGGTGCGCGCGGACCCGTGGATACGCAGCGTGCGGCCAACGATATTTTGGTCGCATTCCTCCAGAGTGGGGATATCCAGGCAGCAGCGGCCGGTCACCCGAATATCCACGGCGGGCCCGTTCCTTAGCCTGAATCCACTGACGTAATCGGGCCGTATACCCTCAACGACCAAGGCAACCAGGGGTTTCGGTTCAACTGGTGACGACCCGGGGCTTCCCACGCATGATTCCCTCTGGTGGAAGACACATTCAGTTGGTATGTACTGTCGGCACAGTCTCGCGCGGTGCGGGATTCGTGTGGTTCGGATTGGAGTCGACAAGTAGTGAATCAACGACTGGCCAAAGCTTTTGGTGTTGCCGCCCTCGGCATGGTGGCCACTGGACTATTCATTCCCCAGGCTGCCGCCCAGTCGGCCCCGAATCTCGCACCGGGTGTCGATTGCGAAGGGTTCCAATGTTCCAACAACACCAACGACACTTACCGCATCGAGTGGGACGCAATCTGTTTCAATCCCGGAACGGATGAGCCGAGGACAGTGGTTCGGACCCGTAAATGGGTACCCCCGCACGGGCACATCTTCATGGATGTGGGGTGTCCGTTCGGACGACTCCTGGGGCCCTGGGGGGAGGATTCGGATGGCCGTGTCCGTCACCCGCGTAAGCACCATGACGACCTCGTCCAGGGGTACGTGGTCGATGCGTATTACAAGGCAGCGCTGGTCGACAACCCAGCGCCACTCCCACTGCCGACCGGCTCAGCTGGCTGATCGCGCAGGATAGCTTCGCCGACCTGATCGACGGGCCTCTGGCGCATCTGCCCGCTCACCGGCACGCCACAGGCGCGGACAACCCAGAAACCTCATCGGTGGATCGAGGCTTAGACCGGTGCGGGCTCCAACCGCCAACCGGTGGCCCGCGAACGCTCGTTCCAGAAGTCGGCATACCGGCCGTCGAGCGCCAGAAGTTCGGCGTGCGTACCGCGTTCGACGATCCGGCCAGCATCGAGGAACAGGATCTGATCGGCATGTGCGATGGTGGCCAGCCGATGCGCTACGACGATTACCGTCTTATCCCTGGTGAGTTCATGCATCCCGCGCACCACGACCGCCTCGCTATGTGGATCCAGCGCACTGGTCGCCTCGTCGAGTAGCACGATCGGCGCATCCTTGAGCAGCGCGCGGGCAATCGAAACCCGTTGCCGCTCACCACCGGACAGCGTCGCACCGCCCTCGCCGACCGCCGTGTCGTATCCGTCGGGCAGCCGTTCGACGATTTCGTCCACCCTGGCCGCCTCGGCCGCGCGCTGCAGTTCGGCGTCGGTGGCATCGGGGCGGCCGATCCGAATGTTGTCCGCCACCGACTGATTGAACAAGTACACATTCTGGAAGACGAGCGAGAGCTGGTCCAGCAGCGTCTCCGACGGTTGCTCGCGCACATCGTGCTCGCCGACCACGACCCGGCCCGCCTCGACATCGTAGAAACGCGCCGCGAGCCGCAGCAATGTCGTCTTGCCCGCGCCGCTCGGCCCGACGATCGCGGTGGTGGTCCCGGCGGGCACCTCGAAACTCAGCTCCGACAGCACCGGCTCGCCCGGTCGGTAGCCGAAGGAGACATCATCGAAGACGACCGACGGCGCACCTGGTGTCACCGACGACTTCGCCTCCGGCAGTACGGGTTCGGCAAGCAGTCCGGTGACCCGGTCGGCGGCCGCCGCAGCCGACCGCAGCGCATTGCCCAGCTGCGCGGCCTGATTCAGCGGTTCGATGAACCGGGAGCTCACCGCGATGAGCGCGATCGCGGCCGCCGCCGAAACGGCGCCGTCGGTAACCCGACCCACCGCAATGTAGACCAGCACCAGGAACACGGCCTGCACGAACAGCGCGAACACGATCAGACCGGGCACGGAAGCGAACATCAACCGGGTGATCGCCGAGCGCTGCCGCGCCAGGGCGGTGTCGAGCGCCCGGTTGCCCGGTCCCACGGCACCGAAGGCGCGCAGCACCGGCTGCGCCTGCGCGAATTCGACCACCCGCGAATCGGCTTCGGCCGCCGTCTCGTGCATCCGCGCATCGGAGCGGGTGTACGCGCGATTGGCCAGACCGTTGACCACAAACAGCACCGGCGCGGCGAGCAGCATGGCGAGCGAGATCCGCCAATCGATGAACAGCATGCCGACCGCGACACCGAGCGGAACCACAATGCTGGTGAGCACCTTGGTCAGCAGATACGCGATCAGGCCCTGGATCTCACGCACATTCTCGACCACGATCCGCGACAGCGGCCCGGCACTGTGCGTCTCGAACCAGCCGAGCGGCATGGCATTCAGATGATCGCCGAGCCTGGTCTGCAGCGCGCGCTGCATGCCGACGCCGATGCGCAGACCGAGTACGGCCTGCAGATATCCGAACACGACGACCCCGGCGACCGCGACCAGCATCCACAGCGCCCAGAACCAGGCGCGACCGAGCTCACTGTCGAACAACGCCTCCAGCACCGGCACCAACAGCAGATACGCCGCCGCCTGGCTCAGCGCCTGAACGATGATGGCCGCCAACAGTTTCGGCGTCAGGTGGGCGAACTCCGCCGGAATCAGCCCGAGCACCTTGCGAATCATCGTGTCACCTCGACATTTTCGACCAGCGCGAGCGCGCCGAGCGCCGCCTCGTTGATTTCCCAGAGCCGCTGATAGGTACCGCCCGCCTCGCGCAGACCGGCGTGATCACCCTGCTCGACCAAGGATCCGTTC
The DNA here is from genome assembly GCF_035920345.1 of Nocardia vinacea. Taxonomy (NCBI): domain Bacteria; kingdom Bacillati; phylum Actinomycetota; class Actinomycetes; order Mycobacteriales; family Nocardiaceae; genus Nocardia; species Nocardia vinacea. Next base: position 7,974,047 of record NZ_CP109149.1, on the reverse strand, counting down.
TCCAGCACCAGAATCCGATCGACTCCGGTGATGGTGTGCAGCCGATGCGCGATCACGAGCACGGTCCGACCCGCGACCAATACCGCGAGCGCATCCTGCACCGCGGCCTCGGACTCCGGATCGGCGAAGGCGGTCGCCTCGTCGAGGACCAGCACCGGAGTATCGGCGAGCAGCGCGCGGGCGATCGAAAGTCGTTGCGCCTCACCACCCGACAGCGTCGCATCGACGCCGATCTCGGAGTCGTAGCCGCGCGGCAGCGCCAGGATGCGGTCGTGGATCTGAGCCGCCCGTGCCGCCTGTTCCAGCGCGGCATCATCGGCGTCGGCTCGGGCCAGCCGCAGATTCTCGCGAATTGTGCCGCGGATCAAGCGCACATCCTGGAAGACGAATCCGACGGTGCGATAGAGCTCCTCGGTCGAGAAGTCGCGAATATCGCGGCCCGCAATGGTGATCCGCCCGGCCCCGACATCGTAGAAGCGCGGCAGCAGCTTCGCGAGCGTCGACTTACCCGACCCGCTCGGCCCGACCAGCGCGGTAATGGTCCCCGGCCGCAGCTCGAGGGCGATCTCGCGCAGCACTTGGTGATCCGAGCGATATCCGAAGCTCACGCCCTCGAACCGCACCACACCCGCGGCCGCCGGATCGGGAGCCGATGTCGCCTCGGGCACAGTCAATTCGGGCGTCTGCTGCAGTTCGTACAGGCGCAGCGCGGCCGCACCGGCGGCCCGTAGCGCCTGAGTTCCGTATCCGAGACCGAGCAGCGCACTGCCGAGCCCGAGGCCGACGAGCAAGAACGGCAATACATCCAGCGGCGCGACCCAATCCAGTCCCACCGCGGCGAGCCCGGCGACTACGACGACAAGCATTACGAAGACCGGCGTGACCACGATGTCGGAGGCCGACTGGATGCGAATGATCGGCATCTTCAACCGATTCAGGCTGTCCGCCTGCCCGTCCACCGCCTCCTGAAACACGGTGTGCGCCTTACCCGCTTGACCGAATGCGCGCACCACCTGGATGCCGTCGACGAATTCGATGGTGGCGTCCTGGGTGCGGCGCTCCCAGCGGGTATAGACCGCCATCCGATCGCGGCCGTCCTGATCCATCATCCGGCTGAACAGCACCATGTAGGCGATCAGCGGAATCAGCAGTGCCAGCGTCAGTCGCCAGTCGACGCTGACGAGGTAGCCGAGGGTGACCAGCGGGACGGTGAGCGCGCCGACGAACTCCAGTCGCGCATGCGCGACCAGATAGTGCAGCGCCTCGACATCGTCCTGCAGATACTTCTTCACCTCGCCGGAGGAGCGTTCACCGAACCAGCCGAGCGGCACCCTGGTCAGCTTGGCCGCCAACAACCGACGCAACGTCAACTGGTATCCGGCATCGACCAGATGCGACCAGGTCAGCGCCGCCGCCTGCAGCAGGCCGCGCGCGACGAGCACCACCACCGCGATCAGCAGCAGTCGCCACACCCGATCGGTATCCACCTGGTCGGCGAACAGTTCCCGGCAGGCGGCGACGATCAGCACGAACGGTACGACGGTGCCGACCGAGGCAATGGCGACGATGATGCCGGCGAGCGTCAGCGTGCGGCGCACGGGCGCAAGGATTTCCTTGCGCGCCGCGGCTTCCTGCTGCTTTCGCGCCTTCAGCACCGTCTTCGGCGGCCGGTTTCCGGTCTCCTCCACCGTCATCTGCCTCGCCCCTCTCGCCCCTTCGTGGAGCCTCTCGCCGGAATCGGCACCCATCTTCACACAAGAAGGGCCGCGAGGGTAGGTTAGGCTAAGTTATCTAGTGGTCGTTCCACCCGAGGTCGCGCCCGATCACCTCGAACAACTTCTCGTTCCACGGGCGATAGAACTCGTGCAGCCGGGCCACCGAATCCTCGTCGGGCTCCGGGAATTCGAGCGGATTGCGGTTCAAGACGTGATGACGGACCGGCTCGACGGCAAGCAGTCCGAGGAATTCATGGATGCCGCACACCGTCTTCGAGATATCGGCGAAGAAGTCCTCGGCGGTGACGATGTAGACGTTGTCCTTGTCGAACGCTTTGAGCCAGCGGACCACCGCATTGACGTAGACACCGGTGCCGAGCACCGGCATGGAGGGCAGTGTGGTCGGTGGCGGCGGCGCGGGGAACATCTCCAGCGCGTACCCGACGTAGTCGGCAAAGGTCCGGCCGTACGGCACGGCGCGCAGGCCGTCCTTGTTACTGAGGAACAGATCCCATTTGTAATGCGAGTAGGCGCGATCCACCGGATCGCGCAACATCATCACGATCTTGGCGTCCGGTCGGGCCGCACTGTAGTTGTCGATCAACGGAAGATCGTGCAGCAGTGGGTCGAAATGGCCCGCGAGCGCCTGGCCGGTACATCGAATCACCTCGGCCTTCTGCCGCTCCGTCGGGAAGAACGGACCCCACATGTGCGGGCAGCCGTGCCCGATCTCCTTGGTGAGCGGCGCCAGGATGCTCGGATGCTGCATGAGATAGCTGGCCAGGTCGGTGGTCCCGCACTTCAGCGCGCCGACGCAGGCGAAATCCGGGAGAACGCGCGGCCCACCGAAACGCCGCAACCACAGCCGGATCGGTGGCACTCTGCCGAAATAATGCGGCAGCGTCAGATAGCGAATTCCCAGCTGTGCAGTGCGCAACGGATGCCCGAGATAGCTCTCCCGGTTGTAACGGTGCAGTTGCCATTCTTCGAATACCGCGAGCCCTTTCGTGTATCTATCGGATGCATACTCTTGTGCGCTCGACGGCGCAACCCTTGTTGGCATTGGAACATCCCCTCGCACAATGATCTTCGCCGCAGAGCGCGCGGCGATCTACTTTCCGAACCAACCGCTAGGAATGGTTCGCCCGGCCACTGACACGCAATTCGAGGAAGCACATGTTTTACCTCCTGCCATCGATCCCGCTGCCCGCCGGGATTCGATTCGCGGATCACGTTAGCGCCGAGTTCATCCCGGCGTTACCGAAATCCCGGCTGTCGATACACAGACGACGACGCATCCCATCTGGGCAACTTCACAAGACCCGCCAACACGGGGGATGCGCCGCCGCACGCCGCTCGGCGGCCGAAATCCCGCACAGGGTAGGACACTTGCCGAGGAGCTCGATACGCAGTTCGCACAGTGGGATGTCGCCTCCGGCACCGATTTCCACGCCGAGGCACGAGCGATGGTGAGAAGTACGTTCCGCAGCGACCGATCGGGCGCTGCGGGAAACCGCCTGCCTACTCAATACCGAATGACCGGTTCTCTTACCGCACTTGGCAACACATCTTCGACGTGCCGGGGAAGCTTGCATGAACGGCATACCATCCCAGCAACTTTCGCGCACGAGCATTACTAGCTTATCCAGCTACCCAGACTGCGACTGCGATTGGAGTTCTGAAAATGTTTGTCACGACAATTATTTCGAATATCGGCGATTGCAGCCGTGATCCCGGCACCTTGACCGAGCAGCAGGCGCACCGGGCGATGCAGGTGCACCTGAATTGCAGTGTCGATAGCTGCAAGGTCCGCCGCCGCGCCCGGCAGACGCTGGTCGAGTCCCGGCGAATGGTGCTCGACGAACGCGCCGAGCCGTAGTCGTCCATGGCGTAACCGCGCCGCCCCGGAATCGACTGCACACTGTCGGCGTTGGCACAATCATGAGTTCCGATCGCTCCGCCACGCCCGTCGTCGACACCGCCACTGCATTCGGTGCCAGAGTCGCTGCCCGCCTGGAACGCGAGAATGTCATCTGGCTGACCACCGTCGGCCGCAGCGGAACACCACAGCCGAATCCGGTGTGGTTCCAATGGCGCGACGGTGAATTCCTGATCTTCAGCCAGGCCGATAAGCCGAAGTTGCGCAATATCGCCGGCAATTCTCGGGTGTCGCTACATCTCAACAGCACCGCGACCGGCGGCGACGTGGTGATTCTCACCGGCACCGCGCGAATCGACGAAGCCGGGCCGACACCGGCGGAAGTCGCAGCGTTCACCGAGAAATACACCGAGGGACTCGCCTCGCTTTCGACGACCGAGGAACAGTTCCACGCCGACTATTCGGTCACGGTGCGCATCACCCCGGATCGGCTGCGCGGATTCTGAGCCCGACCCGGCCGTGAGCTGGGGATTCGTCGCCGACTAAGGTCATCGGTAATGAGAAGGAGGCAGCAGCCGCCGTTGCCCAAGCGGCACGGCCTGGATCCGGCCCGGCTCCGCCTACCGGAGCAGGGCGATTGGGCGACCATTCGCGACCATCTGGTGGATCGGCTGCCTCGTGTCCCCGCCGCGCGCATCGATGAGCTGCTGGACGCGGGCGGGATCGTTGATCTATCCGGTCCGATCGCGCCGGACGCGCCGTATGCGCCGGGCGGCGCGGTCTGGTTCCATCGCGACCTACCCGATGAGACCGAAGTTCCGTTCGATATCCCGATCGTCTACCGCGACGACGATCTGCTCGTGGTGGACAAGCCACATTTCCTGGCGACGATTCCGCGCGGCCAGCACATTCTGCAGACAGCATTGGTACGGCTACGTCGCGAACTAGACCTACCCGACCTCATTCCGGCGCACCGGCTCGATCGCGTCACGGCGGGGCTGGTGCTCTTCGTGATCAATCCGGCCCGACGCGGGGCCTATCAGACGATGTTCCACAAGCGAACGGTGCGCAAGGTGTACGAGGCCATCGCCCCCTTCGATCCGGAGCTGACGCTGCCGCGCACAGTGCGCAGCCGGATCATCAAGGAGAAGCAGGTGCTCGCCGCGCAGGAGGTGGCGGGTGAGCCCAATGCGGAGACCTGGATCGAATTGCTCGAGCAGCGCGACGGACTGGGCCGCTATCGGCTGCGGCCGCTGACCGGGCGCACCCATCAGCTGCGGTTACATATGAACGGACTCGGCATTCCGATCCTCGGCGACGACTTCTATCCGGTGCTCACCGACAAATCTGTGCACGACTTCACTCGGCCCCTGCAACTGCTGGCCACATCACTCGAATTCACCGACCCGGTCAGCGGCGCAGCGCGCCGTTTCGACAGTGCGCGGACTCTGCAGGCATGGGCGGATCCGCAGGGGTGGCGGGGTCGGCATTAACGCCGACGGTGCGTAGCGCGAAACAGGATATGACCATGTTGATGACGCAAACCCCCGAAGCCGAATCCGTCGCGCCAGTTGCGGGCATCCGTACACTGGGCCGGGTGCTTCACCAGGACCTCGACGAAGCGGCACCACCCCGCCACAAACTGCACGCCTATCTCGACGTGGCCGTTGTGGTGATCGTCCTGGCCGGCACGAATCTGATCGCCCACTTCACCACCGCGTGGGCGAGCGTCCTCACCGTTCCGATCGCCGCCATGGTGCTGCTCGCGCTCATGCGCCGCCGCGGACTCGGCTGGTCCGAGCTCGGACTCGCACCGCGACACTGGCGACGCAGCACGCTTTGGGCGCTCGGCGCGGTCGGCTTGGTGCTCGCGGTGGTCGCGATCGGGGCGCTGCTGCCGATCACGCGACCGTTCTTCCTCGCCGACCGTTATGCCACCATCTCCGGCGCGCTCATCGCATCGATGATCGTCATCCCGCTGCAGACCGCGATTCCGGAGGAGCTGGCCTTCCGCGGCGTCCTACACGGCACACTCGACCGCGTCTACGGCGTCCGTGGCGTCTTCGCGGCGGGCTCACTGCTGTTCGGCCTCTGGCATATCGCCTCCTCCCTCGGCCTGACTGCCAGCAACCGCGGCCTGACCGGCTTCATCGGCGGCGGCGTGGCCGGTCAGATCATCGGCATCCTGCTCGCCGTTTTCGCCACCGCCGCCGCGGGCGTCGTCTTCACCTGGCTGCGCCGCCGCAGCGGCAGCCTCCTGGCCCCCATCGCCCTGCATTGGTCGGTCAACGGCGCAGGCGCATTGGCCGCCGCCATCGTTTGGCACAGCACCCTCACCTGACCCCGGATCGAGCGTAAGTTCCGAGCATGCCCCGTCGGACACCTCGGCATCAACGTCACCGATCTCACCGCGGCCCGGTCCTATTACGACGAGCTGATGCCGCTGCTCGACTACGCGCCGCTGCTCAGTGCGGCCGACCAATTCGCCTACTTGCCCGCCGACAACAAGCCCGGCACGTATATCTTCTTCTACCCCGCCGACGTCCCCGGCTACGTGCGCACCGCTCCCGGCCTGCAACACCTCGCCTTCATGGTCCGTACCCGCGCTGCTGTCGACCGCGTACACGCGTGGGCCACCACCCGAGGCGACGAAATCATCCACGCCCCACAAGAATTCCCCCAGTACCCGCCACCGTACTACGCCACCTTCTGGACCGGCCCCGACGGCATCATGCTCGAGGCGGTCTGCCACAAGAACGCCTGACGCCATAGGACCACAGGCCGTCCGATTCGCGCATTTGTTCGAGTTTTCGGGGTGCGCAGCATTGACCTCGGGCGGGTAGCGGTTTAATCTCGGTGCGATCACACATATGTTCGAGCATGTAGGTCTGCGTCGGTATGACACCTGCTCCTGGGAAGGCTCGCGATGCGCGACAAACAGTCGACCGGTAGGTCCGAGATCGCCGCATTGGCCGAGCGGGTCGCGAACGCGCGGGGGCGGTTGCCGCTGCAGGACGACGCGGCGCTGGTTCAGGCGTTGTCGGATGCCGAGATCGATGCGGAACGCGAACTCGCGCAATGGGTTCGGGCGCAGCGACGGGGACAGCGGAAACGGTCCGTCCAGGACGAACTTGCGGCGGAGAAGCGCAACCGGCGGACCGTGTCCGCCATCCAGCGCGCCGATGACGCCGATGCGCGCTGGCATAGGCGCGCACTGGCGGCGCGGCGGCGGGTTTCGAATCAAGATGCGCGCCTTGCCCAGTTGTACCGGCGGGCCGAATGGTCATCGCGTGCATTGATCGCCGTCGTGGTGCTCGGCATGGTGTGGGCCGGGGTGAATGTGCAGCACAACCTGGTACCCAGCGGGAATATGGCAGATCCCCTGTACTGGTTGAGCTATGGAATCGAGGCGATGATCTCGATCCCGATCATCACCATCATGGTGGCCGCGACGACGGCCGCCCGCTGGGGCCGCGAACTCGACCGCGGCAAGGTCGTCTTCTTCGAAACCGCGCTACTCGGCACGACCGTCGCACTCAACGCGGGCCCGCACCTGGCCGCCGGATCCTTCGGCCAGGCCGCCGAATACGCGATCGCCCCGGTCATGGTCGGCGTCGTGATCTGGTTGCACGCCTGGGTTTCCGCGCGATACGCCTTGCTCATCGACGGTGTCCCGATGGTCGAGGACGAACCCGACCTGCCGCCCCGGCACCGGGTCACCACCGAACGCGGCGCACCCATCGATACTTTCCGCGACGAACCCAGCGACCGTCGAGAACTGCTCGCCGCCAAGGGTTTCGATCCCCTGCTCGACCAAGCCGGAGTCCGATTCCCGGTCGATATGGATCCCCACCTCACCGAGGCGGCGATGCGCGCCGCCCAACCCGAAGCGGTTCCCGTCTCGCGCCTCGATTGCACGGAAACCCTCGTGTACCACGCGCAGAGCACTCGCTCGACGAACGGCCGTCTCACCCAACAGATCCCGAGCGACGACTACCGCCCTGGTCCCGCGGTACGTGCAACGGATCCGATCCACGACCCCGTACAACCCTTCACCGACCCCACCGGCACGGTGCCAGCCCATACGTCAGCAACTAGCACGAACCGCCTCGGTGAGAACGCATTTCACGCCTCCGACCTCGATCAACGCAATACACCAGATACCGCGAGCGCCGAGCGCACAGCTCATGCCACCGCGCGCGGCAAGTCCGCGACAGCACCAATGAATGCTCGTGACACGACTGTTGCCGCCACCGGGTTCGAGCCTGAGGACGTGTCAGGGACCGCTGCCGATGAGCGCGCGACCTTCGCTGGCACGGACGTCGCGCCACAGACGGCAGCGCAGAGCGCCACCAGCACCCGCGAAGAGCACACGGCCGTTGCTGCGAACGGATTCACCCCCCAGACCGGTGCCTATGAGCGCGCGCCTTTCGCTGCTGCAGGTTTCGAGCCCCGGACAGCTGTACCGAATGCGGCCGGCACCCGCGACGAGCACACGAATGCTGCCGCCAGCATCAATCCCCGTACCGCATCTGCGACTTCTGCCTCCGGTAGCGACGAGTTCACGGCTTTCGAGACGAGCGGCGCCGATGCCCATATGGCACCTACGGCTGCCGGTCGCGCGGCTTTTCCTTCCTCAGGCGACGCAACTGTTCCTGTTACAGATATCGACCTCCGGACGGCAACGGCGGCCGACGCCAGTACTCCGAACGAACGCACGGCCTCCCGGGCTGCAGGCTTTGAGCCCGATGCCACGACCAGGGCGTCCGGTCGCGACGAACGTTCCAATCGCAATGCGAACGCGACTTCTGTTGTCGAAGAAGCGGAACCGCAGAAGGCCGCAGCACGCCCCGCAACACAGTCGCAGCTGAGCATCTTCGATACGGCGGCTGTCGAATCCGTCGCGCAGACCAGTGCGGACACCGGCGATCGCGCACAGGCCGACACCGATCGCGCAAGGATTTCCCGCACCGCAACCGCTGCGGGCACCGGCACGCCAGCTGGTGCTCCCCGTCCTGCGAAGTCCAGCACTCACACCGAAACCTCCACACGCACAAGCGCACCCACCGACCCCCAGCGGGCTCCCCGAGGTTCCGCCACACCGACCCCGGCCGAACGAATCACACGAGCAGTGGAGGGTCACCGCACTTCGAGCGCCGACAACTCCGCAACCGATCACGAGGATCAGACCGCAGCACCCGAGACCGAGGGCAGGCAACTCGTTCCGGATGAGGCACCTCGCCGCACCACCAGTGAGGTGATCAGCGAAGTCGTGCAATCACTTTCGGCCGAGGACCTGCTGACCGAGAACCTCGGCTCCGAGAGCGATGATATCGAGGTGTGGTCGGTCGCCCGCGCAATCGCGGGCCGCGGCCTCTCGGTCATCCCCGTGGAGCAACTCGCCGAAATCCTCATGCTCGCCGACCAATCCTGGACCCCAACCAGCATCGGCGCAGAAGTCGGCCTCTCCCGCACCGCCATCGCCCAAGTCCTGGAATTCGCCCGACGAGTCCGCCGCCCCTACGCGATCAGCAGCTAGGTTTTGTATCAAACTGCTGAGGGGCGGGCCGACTGGCTCGTCCTAACTGGTGTTGCAGCCAATGGTTGATGCCACGCTCGACAGCATTGCGGTCGCGGTAGGTCAGCGGGTCGAACGCCGGTGGTCGGCCACCAGCGCGACCGCGGTTGCGGCGGTGCGCAGCCTGGTCCGCCGGAACCGGGATGGTCACCCTGATGCCGCGTTGCCGTAGCCATTCGCGGTTGCGACTGGAATACGCCTTGTCGGCCAGGATCCGACCAGGTCTCCGCCGTTCGTTGGGGTAGGGGCGGAGCCATCGGCACGGACGTCCAGTTAGCGGCCTACACCTATGGAGCTTGAAAATGTGGACAGGTTGCAGGGGATGTTGCCGGGGTAATTGACGCACGGCGGTGGTGCATCAACGGCGGTTGCCGAGTCGGTCACCGCCGGGGTCAATGGCAAACCCTCCGCCGCGGCGGGTGCGCTCATAACCAGTGGTGTCGCAATGAGTCCGACGGTGGAGACCCAGAATTTCAAGCCGGGTTTCGTCATCGAATACCTTTCAGCCGTGTTCGAGTTGACATGAGCGCTTCATCTTAGACGCGGTGAACAGACGACGACAGCCCTTCCGATCGACAAGCTGCGCGCAGCCGTCCATCAGGCCTGCTCATACCTGCATTTCCGTGAATATCCTGCGTTGCAAGTGATTTCGGCACGATTGCGATCGCTCCGCAACGTCGAAGTGTTGACCCGCTCAACATCCTCGTGGGATCACCCGTGTTGCGGCGCAAACATATCCGCGCTGTCATTCCAGAGCGGGCCGATCAGATCGCGAACCGGAAACGACGTGGCCGTGCTGGTGGGCGCAGACCTGCAACAACTTCCAGATCACCAGCCACACGCCGCCCCGCTGCCAGCGCCGGAACAACCCGTACATCGCCCGACCAGGACCCATACTGTGATGGCACGTCACGCCACGGGCAACCGACCCGGGTCCGCCACCGGATCCCGTCGATGAGCTGCCGTTTGGTCCACACCGGCGGGCGTCCCGCCTCGCCCATCTGCCAACGCAGACAACAGCTTTCAGAAAATCATCGAGAGGGGTGGCACTGCACAGCAGTGCCACCCCTCATCTCACTTCGACACAGGCCCTAGCTAGACCTCGCCGCCGCAGCCTCGGCGGCGGGTTCGAGTACGTCTGCGTGAACAGTGCCCGCGGCGGTAGCGGCCGTTCGCGACATAGATCCTGCCGACAGTGCGGGATATGTCGCGTGTCAACGAAATCACCGATAACGGCCGGGAAAGCGCTGCGGCAGAGTCGATACCGTCGGCGGTCTGCGATATCCGACCGTCAGCCATGCCTACTGGGCGATGTCCTGTGTCGGCGACGACACATATCGACACGATCCGCGCCTCCGAATCCGTCTACGACGTTCAGGACCGCCGCACCGACTGGCCGCAGATCCGGTCATGGCTCGACTGACGAAAGGCCGTCCGACTTGGATATCCCAAGTCGGACGGCCCTGTTCACTCAGCGGCTGAACTACCGGCGTTACCCGGAAGACGCTGCCCCTAGTTGTTGTACATGTCCGAGTACGCGTACTGATCCGAGCGCGCATCCTGCGACTTCCCCGCGGAATCACCCTTCGAATCCCGGTCCCCGTGCCCCGGCCACCAGGCCCGGTGCCCGATCAGCGCGGTCACCGCCGGGGTGAAGAACATCGCCATGACGAATGCCGCGATCGCGATGCCCACCGAGATCGCAAAGCCCATCTGTGACAGCACATTGTTGCCCGCCAACATCATCGAGGCGAAGGTGCCCGCCAGGATCACACCGGCGGCGGCGACGGTTGGACCGGTGTGCCGAACTGCCAGGGCCGCAGCCTGTTTCGGATCGCTTCCGGCCCGCGCCTCCTCACGCAAGCGAGCGACCATCAGAATATTGTAGTCGGTGCCGAGGGCGACCACGAACAGGTACATGATCACCGGCAGGGTGAAGATCAGTCCGGAATTGCCCTGGAAGTGCTGGAAAACCAGTACCGCGGCACCGAGCGTCGCGGCGAAGCCGAGGAAGACCGAGGCCATCAGGTACCACGGCGCCACCAGACTGCGCAGCAGCAGTGCGAGCACGATCATGATCAGAATCGCCGCCACCGGGAACACGATCTTGTAGTCGTGGACCATCGCGTCCTGAAAGTCGACGTACACCGACGAGATGCCACCCACCACAGCGGTAGTGCCTGCGGGTGCCGCCGAGTGCGCGGCGTCCCGCAGCGGATCACGCACCGTATCGAGCGCGGCATCCGATTCGGGCGCACCGTTGAGGGTCACCTGGAAGTCGGCGGCCAGTCGGTCACTCGATACCGTCGGCGCCCCGACCTGACTCACGCCCGGCACCGCGGCGAGCACAGCACGGTAGGCGGTGAGCTGGTCATCGTCGAGCAGTGCGCCGGTGTCCGAATGCAACAGCACCTCGGACGGTTGGGTCGACCCGGCGGGCATCCCCTTGAGCAATTCCTTGTTGTACACCGTCGATTCGGAGGAATCCGAGGTCGAGCCCGAGCTCAGATCGAACGTCGGATGGAAGCCGAACGCCAGCACACCCAGGGCCACCAGCAGCCCACCGGATACCGCCGCGAACACACCGGGCCGCCGCCCCATCGCCGCGCCGATCGCACCGAAGCGCGCACCCTTCGGCTCCTGCTGCCACGCCTTGGACGGCCAGAACACCTTGGTGCCCAACAGCGAAACCACGGCGGGCACCAGCGTCAGCCCTGCCAGCAGCGCCACCGCGACGGCGATCGCCAGCGCGGGACCGAGCGCACGAAACATGCCGAGCGTCGACAGGGTCAGCGCCATGAATGCGATGATCACCGCACCCGCCGCCGAAGTGATCGCCTCGCCGACCTTGGTGACCGCACTGACCATCGCGGTCTTCGGATCCTCGCCGGCCCGCAGTCGCTCCCGGTAACGGAACATCAGGAAGAGGATGTAGTCGGTGCCGACACCGAACAGCACCACCAGCAGAATGGAATTCACCGAACTGTCGACCTTCAGATCGAAGGCCTTGCTGACCATCGCGATCAGGCCGCCGACGGTGCCGGAGACCGCACCGATCACGACGATCGGCAGCAGCGCGATCACCGGACTGCGGAAGATGATCAGCAGCAGCACCAGAATCAGCACCACTGTCGCGATACCGATAATGGCCATACCCTTTTCACCGGACTCGGTCTGGTCCAGCATCTGCGCCGCCTGACCGGTTACGCCCGCCTTCAGATCCGAACCCTGCACCTGATCACGCAATGCGTCCCGCAGTTTCTTGACCGCATCGCTCTGCGTCGTATCGCCCGCATTGGTCACCTTCGTCATCTGCACGGCGGCGATCTGCACCAACCGGTTCTCCGAGGCCGGAACGGCCTGGATGCCGATGACGTCCTTGATTCTCTGGTCGTCGAGCTTCGACGCGATCGCCGTCACGCTCGCCGAATCGGCCTCGGACAGCGGTGCGCCGTCCGCGCGGACGAAGACGAGCAGCGCCGCGGGCGCCTGCTGCTGCGGAAATGCCTTCTGCTGCAATTGCATTGCCTGAATCGACTCGTAATGCGATGGCAGGAATTCGGATTGGTCGGTGGTCGATTTCAGTTGCGGCGCCGATGCCACCACCGCGATCACGATGAACAGCCAGAGACCGATCACCTTCCACGGGTTGTGCACAACGATCGCGCCCAGTCGAGCGAACATGTGGGAGAAGTTCCTTTCGAGGTCCGAACGAGCGGCCCGGTCTCAGATGTCGAGTTCGTCGATCTTCGGAGTCATCGCGGTGCCGACGAGTTCGCGGTAGCTGCGTGCCGGAATCCGCCCGGCGAGTTCCTCGACCGAGTCGACGATGTCCACCGTGTAGTCACCCCAGGTCTGGTCGTCGGCATCGAAGATCTCGCGCCAGTTCTTCAGATCCTTGGTCCAGTTCGTCAGTGCGAAGTCCATCCAGTCGGCCCGCCGCCGATGCACTACGTATTTGCCCTTGCGGCTCAGGTAGACCCGGATCACTTCGATTCCCGACTTGGTGAATTCCCTTGTCTCACCGAGCTTTCGCCCGACGAAGCGCTGCCTGCGCAGGCCGCCGGGACCGACCTCGAGCAGCACATCTCGCATATCCGATGCGTTCTTATCGATATTGATCGTGGCTACGTCCGAAGCGGTGTCGGCCGGTGCGTTCGAATCCGCTGTCATGATTCCCCGTCTCATAAATAGATATGCAAAAAAGCATGGGTTCGACGGCGGCGGACCCGATTCGGTCCGCTGCGGTGAGTTGATCTGCCGTTTTCCGGTCGCCTCGAGCCTGCTCGTCGGCACCCGTCGGGAATCACTATAAGTAGATGTATACGTATAACGCAAGTCTTGTGCCGAGCGATTTCAGAGCGCCCCGGCAGGCTGCCCCTCCCGGTCGACCCGACGCACCACCTTGACCAGCAGCGACAGCCCGATTCCGAGCCCGAGCCCGAGCAATGCGGCCGCCGCGAAACCCGCCGGGAATCCGCCCGCGTCGATCGCGACGCCGCAGAGGGAACTGCCGATGCCGTTGCCGAGCGTCATCGCGGCACCATGCCAGCCGATCGCCTCGCCGCGCCCGCCCTCCGGAACAATTCGACTCAACTGGTCGACGGATGCGATAAGTGTTGGCGCACAAAGCGCTCCGGCGATGAACCCGGTCACGCCCAGCGATAGCGGACCGACGGCGAAGCACATCGGAATGGTGACGGCGCCGAGCCCGGCGAGCAGCACATACGTCGAAATGGAGCGGTGCAACGCACCGTAGACGAGCCCGCCGACCAGCGAACCGAAACCCCAGACCGCCATGACCACGCCGAGCCACCGCTGCGCGCCGAACTCGCGAATCGCGGATACGAATGTCAATTCCGAACCCGCGAGCACCGCGATCGCCACACACGCGCCGATGCACAGCGCGACGAACTCGACCCGAAACCATTCGCGCCGCGGCACCGTCGCGTCCGCTGCCTTGTCATCCCCGCCCCTGTCATCGCAGCGCAGCGGCGGATTGCGGACCCACACAAAGACTCCCGCCAACACCAGCGCCATCTGCATCCCGAACAGGGTGAGCGTCGTCGACCAAGCCGTCGCGGCCGCGACGCCGAGCACCGGCCCGACCATGAACGCCATCTCTACCGACACCGATTCCAATGCCAGCGCCGGTTGGCGGCTCTGCTCGGTGGTCGTGGCGATCACGGCCTGCCGAACCACTGTGAAGATCGGGATATCGAAAAGCCCGGCGACCGCCGCCAGCACCAACAGCGCCCCATACCCGACGAACGGCGCGATCGACCAGCACACCGCCCCGACCACGATCGACGGCAGAATCGTCCGTCGCAGCCCGAAGCGATCCAGCATCCGCCCGCGCCACGGCCCACTCGCCGCAACACACAGCGTGACAACCGAACTCAGCGCCCCGGCCTGACCATACGACCCGTGCAATGTCTGCACCACATGCAATGCGAGCAATACCGCCCCGGCGAAGAACGGAATGCGAACCATCACACCCAGCAGCAGCACATTCCGCACCGCCGAGTCAGCCAGCACCTCCCTGTAGGCCCGCACTCGACCGAGCGTCCCATGCCCGCCCACCCGGACGCCACCGATTAATCCCATGATTCGATCCGACGGCGTGCAACCGAGCACCTGGTCGAGCCCGGATCACATCGGCGCAGGATCACCATGTTCGAGGTAGACGGTACGGCTCATGGAACGCGCGATATGGGCTTGGCGCAGTCGGCGGGCGAGCCGCGGGATCAGGTAGTCATCGAGCTTCGACAACGCGACCCACGCCCAGCGGTCGAGTTCGGTCTCCTGGAGGCTGATGGCCCGCTCATCGGATCCGATATCGCCACAATCGAAAACATAGAGAATCTTGTCGCCTTCACCCTCGCTCGGCGCCCAATCGTGAACCAGCAAACACTTTGGCGCACGGTCGATTCCGAGCTCTTCGCGAACCTCGCGACGGCAGGCCGCACCTGGCGACTCCCCGGGCTCGACATACCCGCCGGGAATATCCCAACCGCTGCCGTAAGTCTTGTGCACCAACAGCACCTCATCGCCGAGCACGAAGAGCGCTCCCGCCGCCAGGCGTGCGCGCGCAAACCGATTGTCCGCATCGGTCATTGGTTCACCTCACGACGTGCATTCGTTGGGCCAAGGCTTGCAAGACGAACGAAGGACTGCCGTGCGCGTTGCGCATCCAGGTGAGTACGAGTTGTCGGCTGAGGTAATGATGGCGAACCTGTTCCGGAGCCGCCTGCTCGGCGTCGAGCAGAGCCGACACCGAATCCTGCTGGCGGCCGGCCAGATTGAACGCGCGAGCAAGCTCGAGTTGGTGCCGAATCCGGCGCTCCACCGGGAGGGCGGAGGTATCCAGCCCGGGACCCAACCGAAGCGCGATCTGCACATCGCCGAGTTCCATCGCGGTGTTGACTCGATGGATCGCGACATTGGTGGGCCCGAACGCTGTCCACAGGCAGTTCCGATCACCACCCAGCTTCCGCGCAGCCACATCCGCCTCGGCCAGAAACTCCTGCACGGTGTCACGACGATTGCTCCGCGCGGCTGCCATCGAGCCAACGAGCAGCAGCGTTCCGTACACCGACAACATGTCGTCCCGACCCTCATGCAGGTACGGCTGCAAGTAGTCCGCTCCGGCTTCGACCAGATCGACAGCGGGTTGCACACGGCCCGTTGACATCACCGTGAAGGCGACCGATCGCATCAGGGAACCGACAATCGCGAGATCATCGGTTCGCTGAGCCGCCGCGAGACCTCGTTCTGCGGCGTTCCAAGCCAAATCGGTTTCGCCGAGCTTGGTCAACACCGAGGCCGCCACCTGATAGCACAGCGCCAACAGCCGGTATCCGGATTCGTCCCCCGCTCGCTGGGCGACCGCCAGCGCGGCAGATAACAGGCCGGGCAATCGACCCGCCACAAATCCGAACCTGGCCCCCTGATAGGCATCGAAAACACCACACAGCTCCCGTTCGAGTGCGGGGAGTTGAAACGAGTCCGGATCACGAGCGGGCGGCACCGGCGCAGGCATCAAATGGCTGTAGTCCATCAACGCGGCCCGGAGTGCGGGGATGGTCGAACTCCCGCTGTCGGCGGTCCATTCCAACAGACTCGGATCACCGATCAGGTCTCCCAGCGAAACGTCCAGTGCGTCTGCGAGTAGGCGGATCACCGACAAGCGGTCCAGCGGAATCCGATTGTTCTCGACCTTGCTCATCCAATCGTCTGTCCGCCCGACAAGACCGGCTAGCACGTCTTGGGACATACCGCGACGCCGCCGGTACCAAGACACCCGCTCACCGATGGTGAGGTTCTGGGTCATTCCGCGCACAACACAATCTTCCGACTCGGCTGGGCAACAATCCCGGAAAGATATTCCGGGCATACATCTGATCCGGCCTCAGGCTACTTGCAAACCAAACGACATCAGTGCTGAACGGGACAAAGGCCACCGTGGACACCGAGGAACTCGAGAGCGTCGTCGATTGGGCGGGCTACTACCGCCAACAGTTTCATCTCCCCGCGGAGGAACGCGGCGGTTACGTCATGCTGCCGGTGACGAACCATCTGGGCATTATCCACATGCCCAAGCTATTGGCTGAAAAAGTCCGAAATTCCTTGGTACAGCAGGGGACTCCCAGCCCAGTGCTGGCGCGGCAGATCCGCTGGACCTTCGTCGCGGCCGTGGACTACTCCCCGGGTAGTCAAGTCCTGGAACTGCTGGCACGCAAAAACATTTGTGTGCCAGCCGTCGGCAGCGCGCTGATGATACCGACAAGCCTCGGGCGCTGGACCCGAGAAGGGGCGCACTGGATCAATCCACCGTGCCGCGATCAATTACTGCCAATACTGTCGAACGTCATCAGCACCACGATGGCATCGATATTCGATCGTTACGATCGACCGGCTCCACGGACCGGGTGAATAATGCGAACCGCCGAGCAAATATGAAAAAGGCCCGCTTCCCAAATGGGAAGCGGGCCTTTGCTTTTACCGCCGGAAAGGGCTGACCGTTTCGAGCGACCTGCAAGCAGTCGCTACGGTTACTTGGCCTTCTCCAGGACCTCGACCAACCGCCAGTGCTTAGTGGCGGACAGCGGGCGGGTCTCCATCAGCTGGACGCGGTCGCCGACACCGGCGATCTCGTTCTCGTCATGCGCCTTCACCTTGGTGGTGGAGCGAATGATCTTGCCGTAGAGCTTGTGCCGCGTGCGATCTTCCAGCTCGACGACGATGGTCTTGTTCATCTTGTCCGAGACCACGTAGCCGATGCGGACCTTGCGGGTGCCGCGCTTGACCTCGGGGGTCACTTTCTCTTCACTCATGCCGCATCTCCCTTGCCAGCGGGTGCCGAGGCCAGGCCGAGCTCGCGCTCACGCATGACCGTGTAGATGCGCGCGATCTCGTGACGCACGACGCGCAGGCGACGGTTGTTGTCCAACTGACCCGTCGCCATCTGGAAGCGCAGATTGAACAGCTCTTCCTTCGACTCGCGCAGGCGGGCGACGAGCTCCTCTTCGTTGAGCTCGCGGAGCTCTGCGGCCGGTGTACCGGTAGCCATCAGAACTGCTCCTCCCTGGTCACGATCCTGCACTTCATGGGGAGCTTGTGCATCGCGCGGCGCAGGGCCTCACGAGCGATCTCCTCGTTGGGGTAACTCATTTCGAACATCACGCGTCCGGGCTTGACGTTCGCGATCCACCACTCCGGCGAGCCCTTACCGGAACCCATGCGGGTTTCGGCCGGCTTCTTGGTGAGCGGGCGATCCGGGTAGATGTTGATCCAGATCTTGCCGCCACGCTTGATGTGGCGGGTCATCGCGATACGCGCGGACTCGATCTGCCGGTTGGTGACGTAGGCGGGCTCGAGAGCCTGGATGCCGAATTCACCGAACGCGACGGACGTGCCGCCCTTGGCCATGCCGCTGCGGCTCGGGTGATGCTGCTTCCGGTGCTTGACCTTCCGTGGCATCAACATGCGTCAGCCCTCCTGTGTTTCTGCCGGGGCGTCGGCAACCGCGGTAGCAGCGCCTGCACGCCCGGCCTCGGTGCTGGTCGCGGTGGTGCCTGCGGAACCGGACCGACGCGGGCGGCTCGGCCGCTCCCGACGCTCGCGGCGGTCACCAGCGGCGGGCGCGGCCGCAGCCGTGACCTCACGCTTGCCACCGACGATGTCGCCCTTGTAGATCCAGACCTTCACGCCGATGCGACCGAAGGTGGTCTTGGCCTCGTAGAGGCCGTAGTCGATGTCCGCGCGCAGCGTGTGCAGCGGGACGCGACCCTCGCGGTAGAACTCCGAGCGCGACATTTCGGCGCCACCGAGGCGGCCCGAGCACTGCACCCGGATGCCCTTGACGTTCGGCGAACGCATGGCCGACTGGATGGCCTTGCGCATCGCGCGACGGAACGCCACACGGTTGGACAGCTGCTCGGCGACACCCTGGGCAACGAGCTGCGCATCCGACTCGGGGTTCTTGACCTCGAGGATGTTCAGCTGCACCTGCTTCTTGGTGAGCTTCTCCAGTTCGGCGCGAATGCGATCGGCCTCGGCGCCGCGGCGACCGATGACGATGCCCGGACGCGCGGTGTGGATGTCGACGCGAACCCGGTCACGGGTGCGCTCGATCTCCACCTTGGAGATGCCAGCCCGCTCCATGCCGGTGGCGAGGAGCTTGCGGATGGCGACGTCTTCCTTCACGTAGTCCGCGTACTGCTTGTCCGCGTACCAACGCGACTTCCAGTCGGTGGTGATACCGAGGCGGAAGCCATGGGGGTTGATTTTCTGTCCCATTTACTTTGCCCCTCCCTTCCGGCGGTTACGAGTGGATCCACCGGCGGTGGGCACGCTCTCGACCTCGATGGTGATGTGGCTGGTGCGCTTGCGGATCCGGAACGCGCGGCCCTGGGCCCGCGGCTGGAAACGCTTCATGGTCGCGCCCTCGTCGACGTAGGCAGTCGAGATCACCAGGGTCGACGGGTTCAGGCCGAGGTTGTTCTCGGCGTTCGCCGCGGCGCTGGCCACGACCTTGGCGACCGGCTCGCTCGCGGCCTGCGGCGCGAACTTCAGGATCGCCAGGGCGTCCTCGACCCGCTTGCCGCGGACCAGGTCCACGACACGGCGAGCCTTCATCGGGGTGACGCGAACATGCTTCGCCGTCGCGTGGGCAGTCGGATTCTGAATCTCAGTGCTGCCCTGCGCTGATTTGCTCTTCGCTTCGCTCATCGCCGCTTGCTCTTCCGGTCTTCCTTGACGTGGCTCTTGAACGTCCTGGTGGGCGCGAACTCACCCAGCTTGTGGCCGACCATGGACTCCGAGACGAACACCGGCACATGCTTGCGGCCGTCATGGACGGCGAAGGTGTGGCCGATGAAATCGGGGATGATGGTCGAACGACGGGACCAGGTCTTGATGACCTGCTTGCTGCCCTTTTCGTTCTGAACGTCCACCTTCGCGAGGAGGTGGTCGTCGACGAACGGGCCCTTCTTGAGGCTACGTGGCATTTCTTACCTCCTCCTTCAGCGCTTCTTGCCGGTCTTGCGACGGCGGACGATGAGCTTGTCGCTCGGACGGTTGGGCTTGCGGGTACGGCCTTCCGGCTGACCCCACGGCGAGACCGGGTGGCGACCACCGGAGGTCTTGCCTTCACCACCACCATGCGGGTGGTCGACCGGGTTCATGACGACACCACGGACCGTGGGGCGGCGACCCTTCCAGCGCATACGGCCGGCCTTACCCCAGTTGATGTTCGACTGTTCGGCGTTGCCGACCTCGCCGACGGTGGCGCGGCAGCGCACGTCGACGCGACGGATCTCACCGGAGGGCATACGCAGCGTGGCGTAGGGGCCTTCCTTACCGAGCAGCTGGACGCTCATGCCGGCGGCACGGGCCAGCTTGGCGCCACCACCCGGACGCAGCTCCACGTTGTGGATCGTGGTACCGGTCGGGATATTGCGCAGCGGCAGGTTGTTACCCGGCTTGATGTCGGCGGTCGGGCCGGACTCGATCGGGGTGCCCTGCACCACGCCCTTGGGGGCGATGATGTAGCGCTTCTCGCCGTCCACGTAATGCAGCAGCGCGATGTTGGCGGTGCGGTTCGGGTCGTACTCGATGTGCGCGACCTTGGCCGGGATGCCGTCCTTGTCCAGGCGACGGAAGTCGATCAGACGGTAGGCACGCTTGTGGCCGCCACCGCGATGACGGGTGGTGATGCGACCGTGGGCGTTGCGGCCACCCTTGCTGTGCAGCGGGCGGATCAGCGACTTCTCGGGGGTCGACCGAGTGATCTCAGCGAAGTCCGAGACGCTGGAGCCACGACGGCCCGGCGTAGTTGGCTTGTACTTACGGATTGCCATGAGTTCTTCTCTGCTTTCTGGATTCCCAGGCGCTTACGCGACCGGGCCTCCGAAGATCTCGATGGGCTTGCTGTCGGCCGAGATGGTCACGAGCGCGCGCTTGGTGTCCTTGCGCTTGCCGTAACCGAAGCGGGTCCGCTTGCGCTTGCCCTGACGGTTGGCGGTGTTGACGCTGGTCACCTTCACACCGAAGACCTTCTCGACGGCGATCTTGATCTGCGTCTTGTTGGAATCCGGGTGCACGATGAAGGTGTAGGTACCTTCCTCGATCAGTCCGTAGGACTTCTCCGAGATGACCGGCGCCAGCAGAATGTCGCGGGGGTCGGCGATCGTGGTCACTTGCTCTCCTCCTGTGCGGATTCGGCGGGGCCGTGCACGAAGGCGTTCAAGGCCTCGACGCTGAACACCACTTCGTCGCTTTCCAGCACGTCGTAGGTGTTGAGCTGATCCGGCGCGATCGGGTGCACGAACTCCAGGTTCTGCACGCTCTTCCAGCCCGCGATGTCCTCACGTCCGAGGACGAGCAGGAACTTCTTCCGGTCCGACAGCTCGGACAGGAACGACTTCGCGGTCTTGGTCGACGGGGTCTGACCCGAGACCAGTTCGGTGATCACGTGGATGCGCTCGTTGCGCGCACGATCCGAGAGGGCGCCACGCAGCGCGGCGCGGATCATCTTCTTGGGGGTGCGCTGGCTGTAGTCACGCGGCTGCGGACCGTGCACGGTGCCACCACCGGTGAACTGCGGCGCGCGGGTCGAACCCTGACGGGCGCGACCGGTGCCCTTCTGGCGGTACGGCTTCTTGCCACCACCGCGGACTTCACCGCGAGTCTTGGTGGAATGCGTGCCCTGGCGAGCCGCGGCCAGCTGCGCGATGACCACCTGGTGCATCAGCGAGATGTTCGCGGTGGCATCGAAGATCTCCCCGGGGAGATCGACGGTGCCGTTGGTCTTGCCGCCGAATTCCTTGACCGGGAGGGTCAGGTTTGCCTTCTTCTCGAGGCTGGTCATGCGTGCGCACCACCCTTCACTGCGCTCTTGACGGTCACGACGCTGCCCCTGCGACCGGGGATCGCTCCCTTGATGAGCAGCAGGCCGTTCTCGGCGTCAACCTTGTGAACCGAGAGGTTCTGCGTGGTGACGCGGTCGTTGCCCATGCGGCCCGACATGCGCATGCCCTTGAACACGCGGCCGGGAGTGGCGCAGCCACCGATGGAGCCGGGACGGCGGTGCACGGCCTGCGCACCGTGCGAGGCGCCCTGACCGGCGAAGCCGTGACGCTTCATGGTGCCGGCAAAGCCCTTGCCCTTGCTGGTGCCGGTGACATCGACGTAGGCGCCCTCTTCGAACACTTCGGCGGTCAGCTCCTGGCCGACCTCGAAGGTGGAGGCGTCCGCGACGCGGATCTCGGCGACGTGGCGGCGCGGGGTGACACCGGCCTTGGCGAACTGGCCGGAAACCGGCTTGTTCACCTTGCGCGGGTCGATGGCGCCGAAAGCGACCTGGACGGCGCTGTAGCCGTCGCGCTCCACGGTGCGGATCTGGGTAACGACGTTCGGTCCGGCCTTGATGACGGTCACGGGGACGACGCGGTTCTTGTCGTCGAACACCTGGGTCATGCCGAGCTTGGTGCCCAGGATGCCGGCCGCCGGCCTGTTCTTGTTGTCAGTCATATCTCGAGTCCCCGTCACTGAATGTTGACGTCGACGCTGGCCGGCAGGTCGATGCGCATGAGGGCATCAACCGTCTTCGGCGTCGGGTCGAGGATGTCGATCAGCCGCTTGTGCGTCCGCATCTCGAAGTGCTCGCGCGAGTCCTTGTACTTGTGCGGCGAACGGATGACGCAGTACACGTTCTTTTCGGTCGGCAACGGCACCGGCCCGACCACACGGGCCCCGGTGCGGGTCACCGTCTCCACGATCTTGCGCGCGGACGCGTCGATCGCTTCATGGTCATAGGCCTTGAGCCTGATGCGGATCTTCTGTCCCGCCACGCTAAGTGTCCTTTTCTCCGCTTATCGTTCGTGATCCGGAAGCCGGCTTCCGTACCACCTTCAATTGCACAGCCCGAACACACGAAGACGTCCCAGCCCGAGTCGGTCAGGCCCGGAGGAGGCAGCCTGCGTAACCACGCAGGACCCCCGCTCGGGCAATATCCAACACAGTGAGACCGCGACCGGGACGTGCCCGATCCTCGCCGCTGTTCATCTGTCATGGTTCTCCGGTCCACGCGGTCGGGCGTGTCGCCCATCCGCTCATTCCTCGGCCCCGGTTCGAAACTTCACCTGGCCTGGAACGTTGTCCCGGACGCACCCACGCTGGATATCCAGCGAGGTACACGATTGGGTGTTGCTCGCCTCGCCACCCGCCACAACCGCCGAACGGCATGACCCGGTGCAAGGCAACCCGAACAGTATGCCCGACCGCGTTGGCGACTTCAAATCCGCCCCCTACCAACACTTCGCCAGCAGGTCAGGGCGTGAATCCCGGGCGCGCCCGGACTACCGGACCGCAGACGATCACCGGCGATTCGTGGGCGCGAGAACGTCCGGGTACCGACGGCGGTCAGCCATTATGGCCGCGAATTTCCGACGCCCACCATCGTGACGGCGGATCGATACCGGAACCTCAGAGTGCTTCCGACTACCAGTTTCCGGTAGATCAGGCGTGGGGTTGATATGCGCCCGGACTACCGGGCGGCGGGTACTGGCCGGGCGGCGGATAGCCACCGGCCTGCGGATACATACCCGGTGCGGGATAGCCGCCACTCGGCTGCGGGTAGCCGCCGACGGGCTGCTGCCACTGCTGCGGGTTTCCCTGCGGTGCGCCATACGGCGCAGGCTGCGGCGCGCCATACGGCGCGGGGGCAGCATTCGATGGGTAACCGACAGACGGCTGCTGCTGGCCCCACTGCGGATGCCCCGCGGGCGGCGCGCCACCACCTGTCGAATTACTGCCGTCGATACCATCGCGTCGCCGCCACCATCGGATACCCAGCACGATCAGGACGATGAATGCGATGAGACCGGCGACCGGAGCGAAGAGATTCTTCCAAAGGCTATCCGCGACAGCCACATTGCCCTTCGCGCGCACGACGACGTTGGACCCGGCGTATGAGTCCACGCCACGCAACTTACCTTTTCCGGTGCCGCCGTCGCGGTATGTCCAGGTGCCGTAGCAGGTTTTCGACGACGATCTCGAACTCCCACCGCCCCCACCGCGTCGGGCCTCGGGTGCCGCGATGATCCCGCTGGACCCGGCCCCCATGGACCGGCTGCCGGAACCGCAGCTATCGACGTGCGCCGTGACCTTCTCACCGGTCAGGTAGACCTTCGCGTCTCCGATGGAGACGATACCGATGATGATCACCACGATCAGGACTGCGACGATGACGAATCTGACGGCCCACTTCCGCATTACACGCCACCGCCAGGCACAGAGAACCCCCACATGGCGCAGAAGTTTGCCACGCCCCCACCACTGGGAAACTTACTTCCGAGTAAGATAAGGCCATGACGAAACCGACCGCGACCCATCGGATCTGGAACAAGCTGCCGGACAACCGGCTGGGGCACACCCTGTTCTCGCTCGGCATGGTGGCCCGGGTGCCCTACTTCGGGACGGTGCTGCCGAGCGTCGTGCGGCTCGAGCCCGGACTGTGCGAGGTGACCTCGCCGAAGTGGTTCGGTATCCACAACCACCTGGGCACCTACCACGCGATCGCGGCCTGCAACCTGGCCGAGGTGGCCATGGGCATGCTGAGCGAGGCCACGGTGCCCGACACGCACCGCTGGATTCCCAAGGCCATGAATGTGCAGTACCTGGCCAAGGCCGAGACCGGTCTGCGCGCGGTGGCGAAGCTGGCCGAGGTGCCCGACTTCACCCGGATCACCGAAGGGCAAGAGCTCGTCGTCCCGGTCGCCATTTACGACAAGCACGGCCTCGAGGTCGTGCACGCCGACATCACCACCTGGATCACTCCCAAGTAGGCAACACCGTGAGCGCGGCAAAGTCCCAACGCCGAGGCAGGCGGTGCCCTGCGCGCAGGCGACGTACACACCACTGCGCGACCTGCACACCGTTTTCAGCGGGTGTGCAGGTCACACGAGGGGTGTGCGGTTGGCCGCACCGGCGGGGAGCATTGTTGCGGGCGCACGGGGGGAGCGGATTGAATGCCGAATATGAGTGACAGGGCGGTCCGGGAATTCGACCTCTGCGTGGTCGGGCTCGGGCCGACCGGCCGAGCGCTGGCGCATCGGGCGATGCGGGCCGGGTTCCGCGTCGCCGCCGTCGATCCGCGGCCGGAGCGGCTCTGGCCGCCCACGTTCTCCTGCTGGATCGATGAGTTGCCGGAGTGGTTGCCGTCGAGCGCCATCGCCGCGCGCATTCCGAAGCCGACGGTCTGGACGAAGGCCGAGCATCGAATCGACCGCCCCTACTGCGTGCTGTCGAAGACCGGACTGCGCGATGCACTGCCGCTCGACGACGCCACCGTTGTCGCCGGGCGGGCAACTCGTGTCGAGGCCCATGAGGTGGAACTCGCGGACGGCACGATCCTCGGGGCCGCAACAGTTTTCGATACCCGCGGGCTGCCGACGCTCGGACAGCGTCGCGCGGCCAGTGCACACGGCATCTTCGTCGACGCCGAAACGGCCGCGCCCATGGTGACCGAGGGCGAGGGTCTGCTGCTCGATTGGCGTCCGGAGAACGGCGCGGGACCGGATGAGCCGCCGTCGTTCCTCTATGCCGTCCCGCTCGGTGACGGCACGGTGATCTTCGAGGAGACCAGCCTCGGCCTGCGCGGCGGCATGCCGCAGCGCGAGTTGCGCAGACGCACCCTGAACCGCCTTGCCGCACACGGCATTCGGCTCACCGACGCCGAGCCGACCGAGGCCGCGCACTACCCACTGGACCAGTCACCGCCGAAAAAGGGGACGGCCCAAGCGATTCCGTTCGGCTCCCGCGGCGGCATGATGCATCCCTGCACCGGCTACAGCGTCGCCGATTCGCTGGCCCTGGTCGACACCGCCGTCGCCGCACTCCGACAAGGCCGCGACCCCATCGCCGAACTCTGGCCGTGGCAGGCCCGGCTGGTGTACTGGATGCGCATGCGCGGCCTCTGGGGGATGGGCCGCCTGACCACCGAACAGTCCATCGCCATGTTCGACGCGTTCTTCAGCGCCTCGCCCCGCGGCCAGCGCGCCCTGCTCTCCGCCCACGACGACTACACGGTTCTCGGCGCCGTCCTCTTCAACACCGTCGCCCGCACCTGGCCGTTCCGCTGGCGCTACGACCTGGTCGGCTGGGCGAATCGAAACCGATGGGTCGGTTTCGATTTCGCCGCAGCCGAACACGAAGAGGGACGGATCGGCTGACGAAGGTCAGGCGCCGGTTTCGGCGGCGCGCTGGTAGCCGCGGATCGCGGGGTACGCGAACAGGACGATGAGCCCGAGAACCCAGGCGACGGTCTTCAACAGGGGTTCGGCGACGCCACCGCCGTAGGACAACCCCTTCATCGCATCGATGGCGCAGCTCATCGGCTGATTCGCGACCACGTCCTGCAACCAGACCGGATAGGCGATCACCGGCACGAACCCGGAATTGAAGAACATCAGCAGGGTATTGACGATGCCGATAATGCTCACCAGCATGACGCCCTCGGTAATGGTCGCCAGCGCCGTGACCAGCACCGCGAAGCCGACACCGAACAGCACCGGAATGCCGATCAACGCGATGGCCGCCAGCGGACCCTGCCCGAAGCGGAAGCCGAGGGTGAAGCCGACCGCGATCACGAACAGCGTGGTGACCAGCACGCGGACCGCCTCGGCGAACAGCCTGCCGGTCAGTCCGGCCGCCCGATGCACTGGCATGGTCCAGAACCGACCGAGCAGTCCGGTGAACTTCTCACCCTTGAAGCCGAGTGCGCTGACCACCGCACCCGACATCGCTGCGACCAACGTGATCAGCGCGACCTGTCCGTAGATGCTCGGTTTACCGGTGGCCGCGGTGATCGAATTGCCGAGTACGACGCGGAACATGAAAAGCGTCAGCGCTGGATAGATCAGCGTCTGGATCGTGGTCGCGGGATCGCGCGCCCACACCAGCAGCAGCCGCTTGCATTGGATCAGGCTGTGCGTGAGCCAGGTCGACAGCGCGCGTTCGGATGGCGTGGCCACCCGCGGTAGCAGGTCGAATACCTCCACCTCGGTGCGCTCCAAGGTCTCGACAGAACTCATGACCGCCTCACACTCGCCCAGATCGCCAACGGGGTGAAGACGATCGCCATACCGCCGAGCCAGGTCAGCGGCACCCACAGCACATCCCAGGTCACCCCGTTTTGGGTCATATCGCGCAGTGCGAAGGAGAACTGGGAGATCGGCTGATTGCGCACGAACGGCCGAATCCACATCGGAAAACTGTGTTCCGGGACGAATCCGCAGGACAGCATGCCGAAGATCAAGGTGGGCAAAGTCAATGCCTGACTCAGCGATTCCGGACTCTTGGTCAGGCTGCCGAGTGCGTCCGCGCCGAGTGCGAGCACGGTGCCGACCGCGATCGAGAACACACAGAACAGCACGGCCTGACCGAGTCCGGCGACGAACCGGAAGCCGATCATGTAGCCGAAGATGACCGCCGCGGTCAGCGCGGTCAGCGAACGAACCAGGCCCGCACCGATCCGCGCGCTCAACGGCACCAGCATGCCGATCGGCATCGTCTGTAGTCGCGTGCTCAGACCGGTCAGCGCCTCGTATGCGGACAGCTGCGCATTCGACATCATCGTGAACGCCATGGTCTGCAGCACGATGATCGGCATGACGAACTGGGCGTAATCGATGCCCTGGAACTTCATGACATAGCGCAGCGGCAGATAGAAGCCGAGCGTGAACACCAGCGGAGTGATCATCGCGACGATCAGTTCGCCCTTGACGGCCATGGTCCGCACAATGCGTCCGGCCAGCGCCCGCCACTGCGCGAAGTAGGAGAGCCTGGCCGTGGGCAGCTCGGCGAAGAGCAGTGCCGAATCGGCCCGCTCGACGGTTGTGGAACTCACTAGTGGCCGCCCGAATGGCCGGTGATGGAGAGGAAGACATCATCGAGCGAGGGCCTGCGCAGCGCGATATCGGCCAATTGGATCCCGGCAGTGTCGAGCCTGCGCAATGCCTCGGACAGCGTGGCCGCGCCGTCGGGTGCGGGAATCGAGATCCGGTCGCCGCCATTGAGGTCGGCGAGTACGGCAGCGGGCACCAGATCACCGAGTGCGGTGGCGGCCTTGCCGAGCTGGGCCGGAACCAGCGGCACTACCTCGCAGTAGCTGCCGCCGGTCTTCTCCTTGAGTTCGTCGGCGGTGCCCTCGGCGATCACCGTGCCCTTATCGATGACGATGATGTTGTCGCTGAGTACGTCGGCTTCCTCGAGGTACTGCGTGGTGAGCAGCACCGTGATGCCCTGATTCTTCAGCGCGGTCACCAGATCCCACACGCCCTGCCTGCTGCGCGGATCCAGGCCGGTGGTCGGCTCGTCGAGGAACACCACCTCGGGGCGCACCACCAGTCCACAGGCGATATCGACCCGACGACGCATACCGCCGGAATAGTGGCGCACCGCGCGACGGCCCGCGTGCACCAGGTCGAATTCCTCGAGCAGAGTGTCGGCGCGCTTGCGGGCGGCCGTTTTGCCCAGGCCCATCAGTCGGCCGAACAATTCCAGGTTCTCCCGGCCGGAGAGGTTCTCGTCGAGCGCGGCGTACTGGCCGGTCATCATGATCGAGCGGCGCACACCCGCCGGATCCTTCAGCACATCGTGGCCCGCGACCACGGCGGTGCCGGAGTCCGGGCGCAGCAAGGTCGACAGCACTTTGACCATGGTGGTCTTGCCCGCGCCGTTGGGCCCGAGGATGCCGAGCACGTTCGCACGTGCGGCGGTGAAGCTGATGCCCTGCAGCGCGTGCACATCGCCGAATGACTTCCGGACATCCACAACCGCGACCGCGACGTCACCACCATCGATGGGTGGTGGCTCGCTGGTATGCGAATCCGCTTGGTTCAAGCTCGGCATCAACTCTCCACTGTGTCTGATCGGCGGCGTTCGCGGGCCCGGGGCGGCGACCGCGGGTCGCCAAGAGCGTGGGCATGAATACGTCCCGGTTGGTGATCCCTGCTGCCAAGCGTGATGTTACCGGCAGAGGCATCCTCACAGGGCAGACCGCGCCATACCCAGCGGACTGCAGCCTAAGTGTGTCCTTACTCACATTTCTTTCCGCCGATCCACCTGACCGGAGAACATCGCTGGTGGCGGCCCTCGAGGGGCAGCGTAGGGGCGGTAGCGACACCTTGTCCGGCCGTCGCGGCGACCATAGTCTGCTAGACGGGGGAACACGCACTCACTCGTTTGCGGCAGCGCTGCTTCGCCAAGCGTTCAGCGGCCTGCGGCGGATCGACCCTGCGAGAGGTGACCATGGCCGAGACCGCGCAGCCGAGGCTGGCAGCGCATACGGGAGGATCGGGCCGACCGAACGTGCTGACGTCCTATGACCCGCGCACCGGCGAAATAGTCGGCAACTATGCCGTGATGAGCGCGGGCGAAATCAACCGCACCGTGCGCGCCGCACGCTCCGCCGAAAAATGGTGGGCGGAACTGGGATTCAACGCCCGCAAACGCTGGCTACTGGACTGGAAACGCAGTATCGCCAGGCGCGCAGGCGAATTGGTGGAAATCCTGTGCGAGGAAACCGGAAAACCGCAGGCGGACGCGGTAATCGAGGTGATGCTCGCCGTCGAGAATCTGGATTGGGCGGCCCGCAATGCCGCACGCGTGCTGGATCGGCGCAAGCTCGGCTCCACCTGGCTGACCCGCAATCAGCACGCGTCGGTCGGCTATCTGCCGCTCGGCGTGGTCGGGGTGCTCGGGCCGTGGAACAACCCGGTGTTCACCCCGATGGGCTCGATCGCCTACGCGATGGCCGCGGGTAATGCCGTGGTGTTCAAACCCGATGAGCTGACCACCGGCGTCGGGGTCTGGCTGGCCGACAGCTGGAACAAGCTCGCGCCGAATCAGCCTGTGCTGCAGGTCGTTACCGGCGATCACGCCACCACCGCGGCGCTGTGTCGCGCCAAGGTGGACAAAATCGCCTATGCCGGTTCGGATGCCGGCGCACGCGAAGTGATCACGCTGTGCGCGCAGACCTTGACACCGGTGGTGGTCGAGCGGAACGGCAAAGGCACCATGGTGGTTCACGTCGACGCCAAACTCGACGAGGCCGCCGAGGCCGCGGTATTCGGCGCGATGGCCAATGCGGGCCAGAACTCCACCGGCATCCAGCGGGCCTATGTCGCCAACTCCGTCTACGACCGGTTCCTGGAACTGGTGATCGAGCAGGCGCGGCGGCTGCGGCCCGGCGCGGACAAGCGCGCGTCCTACGGTCCGATGATTCTGGAATCGCAGGTCGACGTGGTGCGCAAACAGGTGCGCGACGCACTGGCCAGGGGCGGGCGCGCGGTGGTCGGCGGACTGGATTCGATTCGCGATCCCTATATCGAACCGATCGTTTTGACCGAAGTGCCGGAGGAGAGCGTCGCGATCACCGGCGAAGGCATCGGACCGCTGCTGATCGTCAACAGGGTCGCGAATATGGACGAGGCGGCGCAGCGGATCAATGCGGTCGGCAATGGTGTCGCGGTGTCGGTTTTCACCCGGGATGTGCACGGCATCGAATCCTTCGCCGAGCAGCTGCGGGTCGGCGTTGTGACCATCAATTCTTCGACCACCTACGCCGGTATTCCGGCACTGCCGTTCGGCGGGGTCGGCGAATACGGGCAGGGACACCATCACGGCGATCAGGGACTGCGCGAGTTCAGCCGGACGCTGGCGATCGCGCGCAAGCGGTATCGGGCGGCGGTGAATCTGTCCACCTTCGACCGGCACCCACGGCACCTGCGCACGGCCAAGGCCATCTTCCGGATGCGCCACGGCGGTGTTTGATTGCCGTGCCTCCGGCACGGCGTGTTCGCGGCCCCTGGTGTCTCGCGTCCGAGCCGTCGAGACTCGCGACTTCGTCGCATGCGCTTCGACGACTCGGACGCGAGACGGGCCGCGAACAGTCGCTCGTAAGACTCGCTCCGCGCGGGCCGCGGAACGTGCGGACCTGAGCACCTCAGCACTCGGGGGACCTGAGCGCCTCAGCACTCGCGTGACTGTCCGAAGTCCACTCGAGCACCTCACGGCGCATGCACTTCAACGACCCGGACGCGAGACGGGCCACGAACGGTCGCTGGTGAGACTCGCTCCCGTGGTAGCTAAGTGGGCGACGGAAATGTCACCCCAATAGGACTGCTTCCATCAGGGCGCAGACGCGGGCGAGTTGTTCGGGCCGGGGATCGAATTTGGTCAACCGGCCCACGTCGATCACCTGAGCGATGGCGGCGTGCACGCGGAAGCGCGCCTCCACCGGATCGCCGTCGAGCAGGTTGGCCCACTCCAGCACGTTCTGGCGCTGGATGGCGCGCAGCTTGTGCTGTTCGGCCTGCGGCAAATTGCTGAATTCGGCGTAGTAGACCGGCATGATCTCCGGCATCGAGAAGGTGAGCCGGGCCTGGCGGTAGGCGATGCGCCGGACCGCGTCCGGACGGCTGGTGGCCTCGGCGAGCGCCTCGGTGATCGCGATGGCCACCCGGTCGCCGGTGCGGTGGAAGGCGGCGGCGAGTAGGTCGGCCTTGCTGGTGAAGTACCGGTAGACGCTGGAGGCGTTGATGCCGACGGCCGCGCCGATTTCCTCGATGCTGGCCTCGTGATAGCCCTGGCGACCGAAGATCCGGATCGCCTCGGTGAGCAGCTGTTCGCGTTTCGAGGTGACCGGCAGGCCGCGGGTGGCCGGTCCGGGCTCGGGCTCGGTCGGTGCGGGCGGCAGTTCGGCGCGCAGGATCGACCAGCTCATCTCGCGCAGCAGCGGCATCAGCCGGGCGGTGGCGAGCGTGGTGCGATGCGAGGAGATGCTGGCGATGGCGCTGAGCACCCCGGCGGCGAGCATTGCCACATCGGCGGGCGGTGCGCTGGGGCGCAGTTGTCCGATCGGTTCGGCCAGCGTCGCGTTGAGCGCGTCGTAGACCTTCCTGATCCGGGCGCGGTCCTCGGCCTCCAGGTAGCGCCGCTCCCAGCGATACAGTCCGGCCTCGCGGCGGATATCGATGGTGTGTTCGCTGATCGCCTTGATCAGGGCGTCGAGCCTGGGTTCAGGCTCCAGATCCGGGTCGTCGGCGGCGCGCGCGACCCGCAGCAGGTGCAGTGCGCCTTCTTCGGCGGCCGCGACCAGCAGCGCGTACTTGTTCGCGAAGTGGCGATACAGCGCGGGCCCCGAGATGCCGACCTCCGCGGCGATCTCGTCGACGCCGACCGGGTAATACCCGCGTTCGCTGAACGCGCGCGCGGCGGCCCGGATGATCTGTACCTTGCGATCCTTCGGGCGCCGCCGCACCGACTGCGCCTGCTCCGCGCCCGTCCTGCTCCCACCCGCGTCAGGCCGCGCGGAAGCGAGACCGACCTCGCTGCGATCCGCGACCATGTAGCTCTCCGTTCCGGTACGGCGCCGCTGGTTGACAGCGCCGGACAAATCATCCTAAGTTAACCACAATTCGCAAAGTTAACCGTCATTCATGGTTCCCACTAGCGATTGCTTGCAGATCGCTCGAAAGAACCGGACCCGCCGAATTCCAGACCAGGAGCACCAAATGAGCCAACCGGATTCCGCGACCGCACCCGCGGGTTTCAGTGCTGTCCACGACGGCAAGGTGCTCCGGGTCACGATCACCAAGCCCAAGCGCAAGAACGCCATCGACTACGACACAATGGTCGCCCTCGGTGACACCTTCCTCGCCGCCGCCGAGGACCGCTCGGTGCGGGTGATCGTACTGACCGGCGAGGGCGGCGACTTCTGCACGGGGGCCGATCTTTCCGCATCGGCCGCCGAGGCGCAGCGCGGCATCACCTCGGACATGGTGATGGATGCGGCCAACCGACTCGTGAAAGCCATTGTGGACGCCCCGATTCCGGTCATCGCCCGAGTCAAGGGCGCGGCCGCGGGTGTCGGCGTCGGCATCGCGCTCGCCGCCGATCTGGTTTACGCCGCCGAGGATTCCTACCTGCTGCTCGCCTTCATCAATATCGGTCTGATGCCCGACGGCGGTGCGGCAGCCATGGTCGCCGCTGCGGCCGGACGCCCGCTGGCCGCCGAAATGGCCCTGCTCGGCGAACGACTCTCCGCGCCCGCGGCCAAGGCGGCCGGGCTGTTCACCGCTGTGGTTCCCGAGGACGAACTCGACGCAAAGGTCGAGGCTGCCGCAGCCAAGATCGCCGCGGGCCCGCGCCGGGCCCTCGAACTCACCAAGAAGGCGCTCAACGCCGCAACTCTCTCGGCGCTGGACACCGCCCTCGCCGCCGAAAAGGCCGGCCAGAGCGAACTGCTCCAGTCCCCCGACTTCTTCGAGGGCGCGACCGCCATGCTCACCAAGCGCAAGCCGGTCTTCGCCGACTGATCGCACGAACGCACGGGGCGCGGAGTGATCCCGGACACAAGTGCGCACACACAAGCGACTATGTTGATCGGCTATGGCTTACCTGGTTACCGGAGCAACTGGGTTTATCGGTCGATTTCTCATTCCCGAGTTGCTGAAACGGGAGGGGGATATTCATGTACTGGTCCGGCCGGGGGGCGATTCGGCGGACCGGTATACCTGTTGCGCTCGGGAGTGGATGGGTGGCGAGCGGGTCCGGCCGGTGCGCGGGGATATGGGCGCTCCCGGGCTCGGTATCGATCCGGCGTGGATCGCCGAGCATCGAGGGTCGATCGAACATGTCTTCCATCTGGCGTCGAGTTATGACCTCGCCGAACGGGGCAGCGGCACCAGGCATGTCGTAGATGTCGCAGAGCAGCTGAAAGCCACTCTGCTGCACCATGTCTCGACGGTTGATGTGGCGGGCGGTTTCGACGGCCTGTTCACCGAGGACATGTTCGACGAGGGGCCGATGCCGAGTTCGCCCATGCAGCGGGCGAAATTCGAGGCCGAGAAGATCGTGCGCGAATCCGAGTTGGGCTGGCGGATCTATCGGCCCTCGATCGTGATCGGGCATTCGCGCACCGGTGAGATCGATCGAATCGAAGGACCCTACTATTTCTTCCGGCTGCTGCGGATGGCCGCGCAGCTGCCGAGGATTCTGCCGGTGCTGGTGCCGAAGCTGGGTGAAACCAATATGGTCCCGGTCGATTTCGTGGCTCGCGCACTGGCCCACATCGCACACCGACCCGACTCGAACCACACCACCTACCACCTGGCCGATCCGCGCCGACAGAGCGCAGCCGAGGCGCTGAATCTGTTCGCCGACGAGGCCGGTGCACCGCATCTGGTGGAGGTGATGCCCAAGCGCACACTGGAGATGATGCTGCGCGTCCCCGGCACGAGCTGGCTGCTCCCCCGCGTCGGCGTCCCCCAGGATGTGTTGGAGCACAGCGAATTCAGCTGCTGGTTCGACTGCCGCAACGCCACCGCCGCACTGACGGGCACGGACATCAAGGTGCCGCCCTTGGCCGCCTATGCCCCGGTGATCTGGAAGTACTGGATCGAAAACTGGGTGTGATCAGCCCGCCCGCTCGTATTGAGTATTTCGATATGGGCTATGCCCTGCGCATGTTGTTCGCCTAGTCGCCCGTGACGGTCAGGTAGATCAGTGCCACATTCAGCAGGCTGATGATGATGGCGACGAGCCAGGCCAGGCTGGTGGTTACGCGGTGGTTGACGTCGGCGCCCATCAGGATGCGGTCGCTGGTGAAGCGGACCAGGGGGATCAGGGCGAAGGGGATGCCGAAGGACAGCACTACCTGCGAAATGATCAGTGCGCGAGTGGGGTCGATGCCGACCGCCAGGATCAGGATGGCCGGTATCAGGGTGACCAGCCGCCGAACCAAGAGCGGAATCTTGCGGTTCAGCAGCCCCTCCATGATCATCGCCCCGGCATATGCGCCGACCGACGTCGATGCCAGACCGGAGGCCAGCAGGCCGATCGCGAGCAGCAGCGCGGCGACGGGGCCGAGCGCATCGCCGACGGCGGCATGCGCACCCTCGAGGGTGTCGACATTCTCGCGGCCGCGCAGGGTATTCGCGGCCATCAGCAGCATGGCCATATTGACCGTGCCCGCGAGCACCATGGCCAGTCCGACGTCGTATCTGGTGACCCGCAGCAGCCGTGTCCGCATCGGCCCCACTTCGGGCTGACCGTGCCGATCACGGGCCAGTCCGGAGTGCAGGTACACCGCATGCGGCATGACGGTCGCGCCGATCATGGCCGCCGCGAGCAGCACACTTTCGGTGCCTTGGAACCGCGGCAGCAGACCACCGACGGTGCCGGAGATCGACGGCGGCGAAATCACCACGCTGGCCAGGAAGCCGATGGCAATGATGGCGAGCAGACCGGTGATGACCCGCTCGAACGGCTTCTGCCCGCGCTGGTTCTGCACCAGCAGCAGCGCCATCGAAACCACACCGGTGATCACGCCACCGACCAGCAGCGGCAGATCGAACAGCAGCTTCAGCGCGATCGCACCGCCGACCACCTCGGCCAGGTCGGTGGCCATCGCGACGGTCTCCGCCTGCACCCAATAGGCAAGGCGCACCGGACGACTCGACTTGGACCGCACCGCCTCCGGTAGCGACATACCGGTGACCAACCCAAGCTTCGCCGACAGGAACTGCACCAGCCCGGCCATCACATTGGCCATGACGATGACCCACACGAGTAGGTAGCCGAACTGGGCGCCCGCGCTGATATTCGATGCCACATTGCCGGGATCGACATAGGCGATGGCCGCTACGAAGGCCGGACCGAGCAAGACGCTGACGGATCTCGCCCGGGTCGTCGCGTTCCGCGCCGACTCGACCAGGGTTGTACTCATAGAACAGAATTTTACGGCTTGCCGAACTTTTTGTTTAGACTCTCCCGCTTCCCTGGACTCAGGCCAGACTCAGCTGCCACAACCGTCACATCGGCGGCCGCCGGTTGGACCTCGTTCGACTCAGCCCGTCCCCGGCGAGTTACCCATGTACTGCAGAAACCAGTCGTTACCTAACGCGCGACCAAAAAAGAACCGACCGCCGACTGTGCGCAAGGTCACAGTCAGGCGGTCGGTTCTAGATCGCGGAGACAGCTCAGAGGCCGAGGCCCTTGGCGAGGGTAGGCCAGGAGGCGTGCAGCTCGTCGTTCCAATAGCCCCAGGAGTGGGTGCCGTTGGGGCGGAAGTTGAAGGTGGCGGGGATGCCGAGCGAATCCAGCTTCGCCTTCATATTGTTGGTGCAGTAGTTGGTGCCCGCCTCGATGACACCGCCGATCAGGATCTGGTTGGCCAGACCGCCGGACCCGGGAAGGGCGTACTGACCGTCCAGGGTGTCGTACGGGCCCGGCAGACCGTTGCCGGTCGAGATGTAGAGATCGGTGCCGCGCAGACCCTCGGCATTGACATAGGGATCGTTCGCCTTCCAATCCGGCGAACCCATGGGGCCCCACATGTTGTCGACATTGCCGCCGCCCCAGGTCTCGACGGTCAGCTTGACGAACTCCGAGCCGACCGGATCACTGGTCTGGGCGCAGCCGCTGTAGGCCGCGGCGGCCTTGTACAAGCCCGGCTTGGCGATCGGCAGCGCGAGCACGGTGGTGCCCGAGGTGGACAGGCCCGCGATGGCATTCGTGCCGTTGGTGCCGAGCGCGCCGTCGATCAGCGGCGGCAGCTCCTCGGTGAAGAAGGTCTTCCACTTGTTGCGGCCGAGAACCGGATCGTCCTTGATCCAGTCGGTGTAGTAGCTCCACTTGCCGCCGATCGGCTGGACCACATTGA
The DNA here is from genome assembly GCF_035920345.1 of Nocardia vinacea. Taxonomy (NCBI): domain Bacteria; kingdom Bacillati; phylum Actinomycetota; class Actinomycetes; order Mycobacteriales; family Nocardiaceae; genus Nocardia; species Nocardia vinacea. The sequence goes on along the minus strand of NZ_CP109149.1, from coordinate 7,937,643 downwards.
CGTTCTTGTCGCCGAGGAACTTCAGCGCATCGGTCTTGGCCACCCAGGACGCGCTGTCCTCACCGCCACCCGCACCGTTGAGCAGGTAGAGCACCGGACGCGGCGCCGAGGCGTCGGCGGGGCGCTGCACGTCGACCGGGAAGGTCCGGTCCATGGCCGCGGAGTAGACGTACAGGCGGATGCTGCGGTCGTCCTTGTACTCGGCCTTGGTGATCTTCGAGCCGTCCGGCGCGACCGGGTTCGCCAGCAGCGTCTTCGAATCCATGATCGGATCAGCCGTCGCGGTAGATGCGCCGAAGCCGGACATGACTCCCGCGAATACCGCGGTTGCCGCGATCACCGCCGCCGCACGTGTGCCGCGACGCCGGATCAGACTACGCATCAATTTCACACCTTCACTTCGTATCGTGATTACGGGAGGGCTTCCCCTGGCCGCGGGCATGCACCGCGGCCGACCATACGGCCTATTTAGTCGTGACGATAGTGGACATCGTTACCGCAATGTTGCTCCATCATGCCTCAGCGGCCGGAATGTGATCATGCTCGCCCCGGATATTGCTGACCGTATTCGGCCAGCCCGCCGAGGGCCCGGATCCAGTGTTCGGCGAAGGTCTTGACCTCGTCACCACCGAATACCTCGGCCGCGTAGTCGAAGCGCACGAGCAGGCCTTCGGCGGTGGCGTCGGCGGTGATATCGAGCAGCAGATCCGTGGCCGGTGCGTCGGTGTGCACGCGCGCCGGGCGCAAATCTCTGTAGCGCAACGCACACCGGCCTGCGGGGAGTGCGGTCAGGGCCGCGGCGGTATCCGGATTCAGATAGCACAGCAGGCCGTAACCGACGCCATAGGACGGCACGGCACCGGTGAGCCGTTTGACCTGCTCGATCGCGATACCCGCCGCCCGACCACCGACCAGCGCCTCCTGGATGTTCACCCCCTCCAGTTGCAGCGGGAGCGGGTAGTCGGTGGTGAAGGCGCCGACGAGGGTATCGGTCTCGGCCATCGCCCGGCTGTCGGCGGGCAGCCGGACCACCGGCCCCATGGCCTCGGTGACGGTTTCGCCCGCGGAGGTGATCTGTGCGATCGCCAGCGCGGTGAGCAGAACTTCGTCGACGCTGGCACCGTGCGCGGCGGCCGCGGCGACGACGGCGGCGGTGCCCTCGGTCGTGATGGTCAGCGAGACTCGGCGCCGCGCTCGCAGGTTCTTGTTCGTGGCACCGGCCTTGGCGGCGGGGACCGCGCTCAAGGTGTGGTGCCACCACGCCACTTCCTCGATTGCTGCCGGGCCGCTCGCCCCCTCGGACAGCACCCGGAGCAGGTCGGACAGTCCGGCCTCGGGGACGGCGGGCGAGCGGTGCCTGCCACGCGACCAGGCCAACGACAGCTTGTCGATGATGGTGCGCCAGGAGGTGTCGTCCACGACGAGGCCATTGGCGACGATGACCATGGTCGAGGGCACCTCGCGGCCGCCGACCAGTACGAAGCGGATATTGCGGCCATGGACCGGATCGAGTTCCGTGGCGACGGCACGCACCACATCGTCGACCGGCGGCGGGGTCTGCTCGATGCCGTATTCCAGGCTGAGGAAGGCCTCGTCACGGCGCTGCGCCTCAGGCGGGATTTCGAAGACCGGATCGGCGCCCGCACCGTCACGGTGCAGCCGGACCCACAGCATCGGATGCTGTTCGAGCACCGTATCGACGGCGAATTGCACCGCTTCCGGTGAGTAGTTGGGCGGGATCTCGAGGGTGACGACGCGCAGTTCGACACCGGAGTCCAAGAGCCGCACAGCATTCGGGGTCAGCGACAGCGGGATGGGGGCATCGTCGGGTTCGTCGGGGCGGTGTGGGACGGCGTACTCGATCGGATCGTCGTCGTGGATGACCGCGAATGGAGCGCGCTCGGGTTGGACGGCAATCTCGGGTTCGTCGTCGTCGAGTTCCAGTACCGGGGCCTCGACCGTCGGGGGCCGGTCGCCGGTCGGTGCGGTGTCCTCGGCCGGTTCCGGGACATCGATATGTATCGGGGCCAAGACCGATGTCGGGTAGTCGTGGTCGAACGCGGCCGGATCGGCAAGCGGTGCCGCGTACTCATATCCCTCCGGTGCGGCGGCGTACTCGACCGGCGCGAATGCCTCGGCTTCGGTTGGCTCCGTCGCATTCTCGACCGGGGGCTCGGGCTCGGTGAGCAAGGCGGCCAGGACGGGTCCGATTTCGGCGAAGGCCGCCGGAGACGTCATCAGCTCATGGGTCGCCTCGACGGGATGCTCGTTGATCGTGCCGTCGACATACGGCCGCCAGGCCCGGGATTCGGCGGTGTGGCCGGTGGCGCTGAAGAAATCGAGTGTGCCGTGGAAAACCTTGTGCTGATGGTTGATTCCGAGCTCCACCGAGCGCACCGCGCCACGGTAGCTCTGACGCAGGCGTTCCGGGGTCAGCAGTGCCAGTTCCGGCGGAATGTTGGCGTACAGCACCGCGAGCGCCTCTTCGGTGAGGTTGCGGATATTGCTGTCGCCCAGCAGGTCCGGGCCGATGCCGAGTTCGGCGAAGGCCGAGCGTAGCTCCGCCCAGAAGTCGGCGATATTGCCGCCGGTGCGGCTGTCCAGCATGGCGAGCAGGGCGACTTCCGCACCCGCGGACTGCAATTCGACCGCTACCGCATGGGCCAGCGCACCACCGAGCGACCACCCGAGCAGCCGGTACGGCCCCTCGGGCTGTACCGCGCGGATCTCCTCGACATAGCGCCGGGCCATGGCATCCAGCGAATCCGGCCGGAAGTCGGATTCGGACAGTGCGGGCGACTGTACACCGAAGATCGGGCGGTCGGCGGACAGATACTGCGCGAGACCGGTGTAGCACCAGGACAATCCGGCCATCGGATGGATGCAGAACAGCGCTTCGCCGGTGCCGTGACGGATCGGCAGCAGCACATCGAGTGCGGCCTCGGCGTTCAATCCGTATTCGTAGGTCTCGGTTTCGTCGGCGGCCATGATGCGCTGGGTGAGCGCGGCGACGGTCGGATCGGTGAAGAACCACTGCACCTGGACCGCGATACCGGTCAGCTCGCGCAGCTTGTTCACCGCGCGCATGGCGGCCAGCGAACTGCCGCCGAGTGCGAAGAAATCGTCATCGGAGCCGACGAGGTCGATGCCGAGTACCTCGGCGTATACGTCGGCGACGGCCTGTTCCTGCGGCGTCGATGGCGCGAAATAGGGGCGCGGGGCGAGCTCGGGCGCGGGCAGCGCCGCCCGATCGAGCTTGCCGACCGGGGTCAGCGGCACGTGGTCGAGGACCACCACCGCCGAGGGCACCATATGCCGAGGCAGACTGCGCGCGGCGTATTCGATGAGCGCACCGGTATCGATGGTCCGCCCCGCTACCGGAAGCACGTAGGCGACGAGAATCTTTTCGCCCGTTGAGTTTTCCCGACCGATCGTGACGGCGAACTCGACATCGTGGTGCCCCCGCAACACCGCATCGATTTCACCGAGTTCGATGCGCAGACCGCGGATCTTGAGCTGGAAGTCCGTGCGACCGACGTATTCGAGCTCCCACTCCCCTGGTTCGCCGACCCAGCGCACCAGATCGCCGGTGCGATACATCCGCGCACCGGGCGGACCCCATGGATCGGCGACGAAACGTTCCGCGGTCAGCGTGGGACGGTCGTGATAGCCGCGTGCCAGCGCGGTGCCACCGAGATGCAGCTCGCCGACCGCACCCGGCGGCACCGGGCGCAGCCGCGAATCCAACACCACCATCGGCGTTCCCGGCACCGGGCCGCCGATCGTGATGCGCTGTCCGGCGATCATCTCGCTCCAGGACGCGGCCACCGTGGCCTCGGTCGGACCATAGCCGTTGATGAAATGCCGTCCCGGTTGCCATTTGGCGACCAGCTCGGGCGAGCTGGAATCGCCACCGCAGCACAGGAATCGGAATTCGTCCAGACCGGCCGGATCGACGGTGCCGAGCACGGCGGGGGTGAAGATCGCGTGCGTGACCCGCTCGGTGCGCAGCAGCGCGGTCAGATCCGCGCCGCCGAGGATGGTGGACGGCACGATGACCAGCGTCGCGCCGTTGTGGAAGGTGCAGAGCCACTCCAGAATCGACGGATCGAAGCTCGGCGAGCACAGATGTAGGAACCGATGCTGCGGACCGAGCTGGAACACCGCGCCGGCGTTCTCGACGGCACCGCCGACGCCGACCTGGGTGACGGTGACGCCCTTGGGTGTGCCCGTCGACCCGGACGTGTAGATCACGTACGCCGGATGCTGCGGCAGCAGCGTGCGCAGCCGCTCGGCATCGGTGATCGGCGATGGCGACTTACCGGCCACGGCCGCGTGGATCGCGGGATCGTCGAGCTGTAGCCAGCTGGTCTCGATCGACTCGTCGGGCAGCCGCTCGGTGTAGGTGGAGGTGGTGATGCCGAGGACGACACCGGAATCGGTCACCATGTGCCGGATCCGGTCCGTCGGATAGGTCGGGTCGATCGGCACGTGCGCGCCACCGGTCTTGGCGACGGCCCAGAACGCCGCGACCATCTCCAGCGAACGCGGGAAGGCAAGGGCGACAAGGCTCTCCGGGCCGACGCCGCGATCGATCAGCACCCGAGCCAGCCGCGACGAGTATTCGTCCAGTTCGCGGTAGGAGATCGAGCGACCGGCGGTGCGCACCGCGACATGTTCGGGATCGACGCTGACCGCGCTGGTCACCAGGTCCGGCAGCAGCCGGACGGCGGGCGTCTCGCCGCGCCGCACTGGTGTCAGCGCCTGCTCTTCTGCGGCGCCGAGCAGCCGCAGGTCACCGATCGGGGCATCCGGCCGCGCGACGATCTCGGTGAGCAGCCGGGTGAACCGGGCGGCGAACATCTCGATCGTCTTGTCGTCGAACAGGTCTCGCGCGAAGTTGAACTCACCGCGCAGGCTCTCTTCGGCGGTACCGGATGCCCACATGGTCAGCGAGAGATCGAATTTCGCGGTGTCGACGGCGAAATCGAAGGTCTCCGCGCGTAATCCGGGCAGTTCGAAGGTGCTGGTCGGCAGGTTCAGATACGACATCGACACCTGGAACAGTGGGTGCCGAGCCGTGGAACGGGGCGGATTGAGCAGTTCGACCAGTCGCTCGAACGGGAGGTCGGCATGCGAAAATGCTTGCAGGTCGGTGTCTTTGGCATCGGCGAGCAGATCACCGAAGGTGCGGTCGCCGGGCGCCTGTAGCCGCAGCACCAGCGTATTGACGAACATGCCGATCATGTCGTCGAGTTCGGCCGCGCCGCGACCGGCGACCGGGGTGCCGATGGCGATATCGGCGGTGCCGGACATGCGCGCCAAAAATACCGACAGCGCGGCGTGCACCACCATGAACATGGTGGCGTTGTGTCGGCGGGCCAGGCGCACCAGCCCGGCGTGCACCAGCGGGTCGATCTCGAATTCGGTGCGACCGCCCGCGAAGGTCCGCAGCGCCGGGCGCGGCCGGTCCGCGGGCAGGTTCAGTTCGTCGGGCAGATCGGCCAGTGCGGTCCGCCAGTATCCGGCCTGTACCGAGATCAGGCTCTCCGGATCGTCCTCGGAGCCGAGCACATTGCGTTGCCAGACACTGAAATCCGCATACTGCACCGGCAGCGGTGACCATGAGGGCAGCTCACCCGCGCTGCGGGCCGAGTAGGCCAGCATGACGTCGCGGACCAGCGGCGACATCGACCAACCGTCGGCGCCGATGTGATGGGCGACGAATACCAGGATGTGATCAGTGTTGTTTCGAGCGACCTGCGAGCAGTCGCTAGCGGCGGTATCGAGCCGGAACAGGGTGGCGCGGAAGGGCACCTCGACGGTGACGTCGAAGCCCGCCGCGACGACCTGCTGCACCTGCTGCACCGCATCCGATTCCGCGATCGGAATCGGGACCAGATCGATCGGCACTTCGTTGGGTGCGAGCACCTCCTGCACCGGACCGTCGGCGGTCTGCGGGTAGACGGTGCGCAGCACCTCGTGCCGCGCCACCATATCCTCGACCGCCGAACCCAGTGCGGCGATATCGAGCTCGCCGGACAGCCGGATCGCCACCGGGATGTGATAGGCCGCCGAGCTCGGATCGAACTGGTTGATGAACCACATCCGCAACTGCGCCAGCGACAGCGGGATCTGCTCCGGCCGCAGTCCGGCCAGCAGCGGCTGTCGCCGACCGGAACCGGCATGGGTTTCGACCTTGGCGGCGAGTCCGGCCACGGTCGGCGTCTCGAAGATCGAGCGGACCAGCACCTTGGTATCCAGTGCGTCGCCGACCCGGGCCGCCACCTGCGTCGCCAGCAGCGAATTACCGCCCATGGCAAAGAAATCGTCATCGCGCCCGACGCGCTCCGCGCCGAGCACATCGCCGAAGACACCGGCCACGATCTCCTCGACCGGTGTTGCCGGCGCGCGGAAGACCTGGGTCTCGAACTCCGGATCGGGCAGGGCGGCGCGATCGAGCTTGCCATTCGCATTGCGCGGCAAGTCCGTCAGCGTGATGAACGCATTGGGCATCATGTACGACGGCAGCACCGCGGCCAGCGCGGCCTTCAGTTCGGCGACCACGACCGCCTCGTCGGCCGGTACGACATACGCCACCAGCCAATCACCGATCCGCGCATCGGATTTGACGAGCACCGCGGCCTGCGCGATCTCGGGCCGGGCGAGCAGCGCGGTCTCGATCTCGCCGAGTTCGATCCGGAAACCGCGGATCTTCACCTGGAAATCGCTGCGGCCGTGGTACTCCAGCTCACCGTGCTCGTTCCAGGACACCAGGTCGCCGGTGCGGTACATCCGGGCACCGGATTCGAATGGGTTGGCCACGAACCGTTCCCCGGTGAGATCGGTCCGCCCGAAGTAGCCACGCGCCAATTGTGCACCGGCCAGGTACAACTCGCCGGATACGCCGACCGGCACCGGCCGCAGGCGCGAATCCAGTACGTAGACATGACTGTTCCACTCCGGCCCACCGATCGGCACCGTAACCGCGTCGGCGTCGGTCACCCGATGGCTGGTGATCGAGACCGCGGCCTCGGTAGGGCCGTACAGGTTGAACAGGTCCGCGCCATTGCCTTGACGGAATCGCTGCGCGGTCGCGGCCGGCAGCGTCTCACCGATGGCCAGCACCCGGCGCAGCGATCGCGACAGCTGACCGGTCGACAACGCGTCCAGCATCGACGGCACCACATGCAGGGTCGTCACCGACTCGCGTGCCATCAACTCGTTCAGATAGGCCGGATCCCGATGACCGTCCGGCGCGGCGACGACCACCGTGCCACCGCATACCGCCGCCGTCCAGAACTCCCAGACCGACAGGTCGAAGGTGGCGACCGTCTTGAGCAGCAGCACCTCATCGGCTCCGAGACCGAATTCGGCCGTCTCCCAGAGCAACTGATTGACAACCGCGCCGTGCGGAACCGCGACGCCCTTCGGCTGCCCGGTCGAACCCGACGTGTAGATCACGTACGCGGTATTCCCCGGCAGCAGTGCACCGCGGCGTTCGTGCGCCGTGAGCGGGGCGTCCGAGTAGCGCGACAGGTCGAGCTCATCGATCGTCACGGAATCGACGGCGTCGGTGTGGAAACCGTCGTGCACGGAGCTCAGCAGGCAGACCGGTTGTGCGGTTTGCAGGATGTACTCGACGCGTTCGGCGGGTTGATCCGGATCGATGGGCACATACGCCGCACCGGATTTCGCCACCGCGTACATGGCGACGATCAGATCGACCGACCGGCGGATGCCCAATGCCACCCGGTCCTCCGGGCGCACACCGCGCTCGATCAGATACCGCGCCAGCCGATTCACCCTGGCGTCGAGTTCGCCGTAGCTGAGTTTGCGCCCCGGCTGATCGGATACCACCGCCACCGCATCCGGCGCGGCGGCCACCGTCGCGTCCAGGAGCGACACCAGCGTCATGGTCGCATCGATCGGGTGCGCGGTATCGTTCCAGCCCGCCAGTATCCGCGAACTCTCGTCACCGGCGAGCAGTTCGATCTCGCCGACCCGCACCGACACATCGGTGAGCACGGCATCGAGCACCCGGACGAACCGGTCGGTGAATCCTTGCACCGTCGCCTCGTCGAACAGGTCGGTGGCATAGCCGAAGTTCGCCACGATCCCGGCGGGCGCACCCTCGTCGGTATAGCGGTCGGCCAGCGAGATGTGCAGATCCGTCTTGGCCAGCTGCAGATCGAAATCGACGGTGGCAACCGAGAGTCCGGGCAGCTCCAAAGTGGTCTCGGCCAGGTTCTGGAAGGAAAGACCGACCTGGAACAGCGGATTGCGGGCGATCGAGCGGACCGGATTCAGCGCCTCGACGATTCGCTCGAAGGGCACATCGGCGTTGGCGAAGGCCTCGAGATCGCGCTCGCGCACATCGGCGAGCAGGGCGGCGAAGCTATCACCGGGACGCACCCGCGTCCGGAAGACCAGGGTGTTGACGAACATGCCGATCAGATCATCGAGTTCGCGCTCGCCACGACCCGCGATGGGCGTACCGACCGCGATGTCGTCGGTGCCCGACAGCCGGGCCAACAGCACCGCGAGCGCCGCATGCACGACCATGAACAGCGAGGCGTGATTGGCCCGCGCCAGCGCATGCAGTTGGGCGTGCCGATCCGCCGAAATCTCGAACCGCACCGACCGGCCCTGGAACGACTGGGCCGGCGGGCGCGGGCGATCGGTCGGCAGTTCCAGCTGGTCCGGCAACTGCGCCAACGTCCGTCGCCAGTAGGCGATCTGCTGTGCGGCCGGCGATTCCGGATCGTCCTCGTCACCGAGCGCCTCGCGCTCCCACAGCGCGTAGTCGGCGTACTGCACCGGCAGCGGCTGCCACAGCGGCGCCTGTCCGTGCATCCGCGCGGCATAGGCGACCATGAGATCGCGGGCCAACGGTCCCATCGATGCGCCGTCGGCCGCGACATGGTGCACGGTCAGGGCGATCACATGCTCGCGCGGCGCCAGGCGGAACAGCGCGACCGCGACCGGAACCTCGACGGTCACATCGAAGGTCAGCACGGCGAAGTCGATGAGCCGACGCACCAGTTCGTCCTCGGCCACATCGACCGGCACCATGGCGAACCGCGTATCCGGCACCGGATGGATGACCTGATGCGGCCGCCCACCGATGCTCGGATAAGTGGTCCGCAGCACCTCGTGCCGGGACAGCACATCGCCGATGGCCAGCCCGAGCGCCGCCGCATCCAGCTCACCCGTGAGCCGCACGGCGAGCGGAATATTGTCCACCGCCGAGGTTTCGGTATCGAACTGGTTGAGGAACCAATACCGCTGCTGCGCCAGCGACAACGGAATCAGTTCGGGCCGCTCCCCCGCGACCAGCCGCGGCCGACTCCGACCGGATCCGGCGGTGCGTTCGACCACGGCGGTGAAGGCGGCGACCGTCGAAGCATGGAACAGATCGCGGACCGCCAACTGCGTATCCAGCGCGGCATCCAGCCGTGCGGTCACCTGGGTGGCCAGCAGCGAATTGCCGCCGAGCTCGAAGAAGTCGTCGTCCAGGCCGACGCGCGCGACACCGAGCACATCACCGAAGGTGCCCGCGACGATCTCCTCGACCGGCGTCGCGGGTGCGCGGAACACCTTGGCCTCGAGTACCGGTGCGGGCAGCGCCTTGCGGTCCAGTTTGCCCATGGGCGTCAGCGGCACCTTGTCGAGCACCATGATGCACGCGGGCACCATATGCGCTGGCAATTTCCGCTCTACCAGGGCCTTCAGCTCCGCCATATCGACGGTCAGCCCGTCGATGGGGTGCACATAGGAGGCCAACACGGTGGTACCGCTGTCGAGTTCGTGCCCGACGGTGACCGCGAAATCCACATGGTCGTATGAGCCGAGTACCGCGTCGATTTCGGTGAGTTCGATGCGGAAGCCGCGGATCTTGACCTGGGAGTCGTTGCGGCCGAGGTACTCCAGTTCACCGGTCGCGGTCCAGCGCACCAGATCGCCGGTGCGGTAGAGCCGGGTGCCCGGTTCGAACGGGTTGGCCACGAATCGGGCCGCGGTGAGCGTCTGTTGGCCGAGGTAACCGCGCGCCAGTTGCGCACCGGCGACATACAGTTCGCCGACCACCCGGTTCGGCACCGGCACCAGCCGATCGTTGAGCACATAGGCGGCGATGCCGTGGATCGGCGAGCCGAGGGTCACCGGCTCCCACGGCACCATCGGCGCGGTGATATTGGTGGCGATGGTGGCCTCGGTCGGGCCGTAGGCATCGAAGAATTCGCGCAGCAGCCCGCCCGCGATCGGTAATACCCAGCGCCGCACCAACTGCGGCGGGCAGACCTCACCACCGGTCACCACGACCCGCAGTTCGTCGAGTCCGGCGGGCTCCACCGAGGCCAGGGCCGCGGGTGTCACGAAGGCGTGGGTCACCCGCTCACGCCGCAGCACCGCGGCCAGTTCCGCGCCACCGTAGACGGTCGGCGATACGACCACCATGGTGGCCGCGCCGCCCAATGCCAACAGCAGTTCCAGCACCGACGCGTCGAAGGACGGCGAGGCGAAATGCAGTGTCCGGGCGGCGCTCGTCACCCGGTATCGGGTCCGCTGTTCATCGCAGAAGCCGGATAGTCCCTGGTGGGTGACCACCACGCCCTTGGGGACGCCGGTCGAGCCCGAGGTGTAGATGACGTAGGCAGGATGTGCGCCGTGCAGTGGTCGCACCCGATCCTGATTGGTCACCCGGTCCACCGGATACCGCTGCAGCTGTTGCGCGGTGATCGGGTCGTCGAGCGTCAGCCATTCGGTACCGCTTGCGACTGCTTGCAGGTCGCTCGAAACGACACTGCCGGGCAGGCCGCGGCGGACCGCGGCGACGGTCAAGCCGACGCTCACACCGGAGTCGGTCAGCATGTGCGCGACCCGATCCGCCGGATAATGCGGGTCCACCGGCACGAATCCGGCGCCGGTCTTGGCCACCGCCCACACCGCGAGCACCGCATCCACCGACCGCGGCACGGCCACCGCGACCAGATCCTCCGGTCCGACACCACGATCGATGAGCAGCCGGGCCAGCCGGGTCGAACGCTCATCCAACTCGGCATAGCTCAGCCCGCCGGAAGTGGCATCGGCATCGGCGAATACGACGGCGAGGCCGCCGGGATTCGCCTCGACGGCGGCCGCCATCAGCTGCGGCAGGGTGATGACGCGCGTCCGCTGTGCCCTTGTCCGAGCCGGCCGCACCCGAGCCTGGCGCGTCACCTGGTCACCACGCCCTCATGCCGACGTTGTGCAACCACCCGAAACATGAAGGAGCTCACCTACCCTGTAATCCCTAAATAGTGCTCCCCTCCCAGCGCTTGCTCAGAAGCATCGCATGGTCAGACGCCGATCGTAACCGCATTGGCAGCTTGTTCCCGCCGACGATCCACCTGCGTTCCCCGGCCAATTGCTACCGCTCAGGGGTGTTCGAGCAGCTCAGCGAGCCGTGGACCGATCTCGGCAAACGCTTCGGCAGAGGTCATCAACTCGTGCGTCGACCCGATCGGGCGATCGATGATCTCATCGGAGACGAAAGGCTGCCAGTCGGCGGGGGTGCGATCTGGTCGGGCCTCGGCATCGACCGTAGCGCGGAAGAACTCGAGCATCCCCTCGAACACCCCCGGCCGGTACTGCGACTCCAGTTCGATCGTGCGCATGGCCGTGCGGTAGATCAGCCGTAGTCGTTCGGGAGTGAGCACGTCCACGCCCTGGCCGACTGCCATCGCGTGCAGCGCTGCCACGGCCTCGTCACCGATCTCCTGCAGATTTTCCGCCGCGGGCAGGGCCGCCGCGTCCAGACCCAATTCGGTGAAGGCCGCACGGACCTGGTTCCGGAAATCGGTGAAGTCGCCGCCCGGGTAGGCATCCAGGATCGCGAGCAACTCGACTTGCGCGCCGTCGGCCTGCAGCTCGGTGGCCACCGCGTGGGCCAGTTTGCCGCCGAGCGACCAACCGATTATCCGATACGGCCCCTCGGGCTGCACCGCCCGCATCTCGGCGACATAGCGACGCACGATCTCGACCATCGAGCCCGGGTGGTAGTCGTCTTCGGTGAGCGCGGGCGTCTGGATGCCGTAGATCGGTTGGTCGGCCGGGAGGACCCGGGCCAGTCCGGCATAGGACCACGACAGTCCGGCCAGCGGGTGCACGCAGAACAGCGGCGGCCTGGTGCCCGCGGCGCGGATCGGGAGGATCACGCCGAGTGCGGCCGCGGAGCCGGAGTCGAAATCCCCTCCTCCCTCGGCACGGCCGTGCTCCAGCACCGCGCTGATCTGCTTCGAAATGCCGAGCACCGTCGGCTCGGTGAAGAACCAGGCGACCTTGATCTGCGCGCCGGTCACCTTGCGCAGTCGGCTGACGACCTGGGCGGCCAGCAGCGAATTGCCGCCCAGGCCGAAGAAGTCGTCGTCGATGCCGACCCGGTCGATGCCGATGACCTCGGCGAAGACAGCGGCGACGGTCGATTCGAGCGGGGTCGTCGGTGCGCGGAACTCCCGCGCCGAAAAAACGGGGTCGGGCAGGGCACGGCGATCGAGCTTGCCGTTGGGGTTCAACGGCATGGCATCGAGGACCACCATGGCAGCCGGAACCATATAGGACGGCAGATGTTCGGCGACATGGGTCCGCAGTGCCTCGGTATCGACCGGGGCACCGCTCGCGGGAACGACATAGGCGATGAGCCGATCGGAACGCACCAGTGCCACGGCCTGTACCACGGAGTCGTGCGCGGTGAGTGCGGTTTCGACCTCGCCGAGTTCGATGCGCAGACCGCGCAGCTTGATCTGGAAGTCGGTGCGGCCGAGGTAGACGATCGAACCGTCGGTCTTGCGGGTGACCAGATCGCCGGTGCGGTACATCCGGGAACCGGGCGCACCGAATGGGTTGGCGACGAAGCGATCCGATGTGAGGTCGGTGCGACCGGCGTAGCCGCGGGCCAATTGCGCACCGGCCAGGTACAACTCGCCCGCGACGCCCGACGGCACCGGGTGCAGCCGGGAATCCAGTACGTACGCTTGGGCATTCCACACCGGCAGGCCGATCGCCACCGCACCCTCGATAGCGGCGTCCACCGGACGGTGAGTCGCGTGGACGGCGAATTCGGTCGGTCCGTAGAGGTTGTAGAGCTCGGCCGAGCTGACCTTGCGGATGGCCTGCACCGCATCAGCGGTGAAGGCCTCACCGGCGATGAGCAGGGTGCGCAGGGATGCCAGTGCGGAGCGGTCGACCGCGCCCGCGAAGACGGTCAGCATCGAGGGCACGAACGAGGTCATGGTGACGCGCTCGGCCGCAATGACTTCCGCGAGGTACTGCGGGTCGCGATGGCCGTCCGGGGTGGCCACGACGATTCGACCGCCGGTGGACAACGGGCCGAACAGTTCCCACACGGACACGTCGAATGTGGCGGGGGTCTTGAACAGCACGATGTCGTCGGCGCCGATGCCGTATTCGTCGGTGATCCAACGGATCTGGTTGACGACGGCCGCGTGCGACACCGCCACACCCTTCGGGCGACCGGTCGAACCGGAGGTGAAGATGACGTATGCGGGGTTGCTCGGCCGCAGCGGCGCAATCCGCTCCGTGTCGGTGACGGGCTGCTCCGAGTAGCCGGACAGGTCCACCTCATCGATCGTGACGGTAGGCAGACCGGTGCCGTCGAAGTCGTCGCGCGAGGTGGTCAGTACACACACCGGCGCGGCCGAATCGAGCAGGTAGCCGATCCGCTCCGCGGGCTGCTCGAGGTCGAGCGGCACATAACCACCACCGGCCTCCTGCACGGCATAGGCGGCGACCACGAAATCGACCGAACGCCGCAGACCAAGGGCGACAAGCTTTTCCGGACCGACACCGGCCTCGATCAACCGGCGCGCCAAACGGTGCACGCGCGCACCGAATTCGGCATATGTCAGCGTCGCGGAGCGACTCGTTGGGGGGTGGTGGTCGGGTGACGGGTGGGCCAGCGTCGCGGAGCGACTCGATGAGGGGTGGTGGTCCGGTGACGAGTGGGCCGACAAGGTTGCGGGACCGACGATCGCGACCGCATCCGGCGTCGCCGCCGCCTGCCTGGCGAATTCATCCACAAGCGTCCCCACCGCACCGAGCTCACGGTTGGTGTCGTTCCACCGCCACAGCACCGCGGCCCGTTCGGTATCGCTGAGCAGATCGATATCGCCGACCGGCGCGTCCGGGCGGGCGACGATCTGTTCGAGCAGCCCGACGAACCGGTCCGCGAAACCATGGACGGTGGCGTCATCGAAAAGATCCCTGGCAAAAGACAATTCGGCGACCATGCCAGCACTCCGCGCGGCCTCCTGAATAGTCAGCGAGAGATCGAATTTCGCGGCATCAATCTCCAGATCGACCGCACCGACGCGCAATCCGGGCAGTTCGAACGAGGTGTCCGGCAGATTCTGGAACGACAGCATGACCTGGAACAGCGGATGCCGCGCGGTCGAGCGCACCGGGTTCAACAGGTCGACCAGCCGCTCGAACGGAATGTCGGCGTGTGCGAATGCCTGCAGATCCGCGTCCTTCGTATGTGCGAGCAGCGCACCGAAACCCAGTTCGCCCGACACCTCGCTGTGCAGCACGAGGGTATTGACGAACATGCCGATAACATCGTCGAGTTCGGCCTCACCGCGACCGGCGACCGGGGTCCCGATGGCGATGTCATCGGTGCCGGACAACCGCGCGAGCAAGACCGCGAGTGCGGTGTGGACAACCATGAACATGGTCGCGTTCTCGGCACGCGCAAGTTCCTGCAGGCCACGGTGCAATTCGGTGCCGATCGCGAAGGCCACCCGGCCCCCGCGGAACGACTGCGTCGTCGGACGCGGTCTATCCATAGGCAGATTCAGCTCGTCCGGAACACCGGCGAGCGTGCTGCGCCAATAGTTCGCCTGGGCCGTGATGACGCTGCCCGGATCAGCTTCCGAACCCAGCACTTCGCGCTGCCAGATGCTGAAATCGGCGTACTGCACCGGAAGCGGCGCCCAGGCCGGTGTCGCACCGGCCGAGCGGGATGCATAGGCGATCATCAGATCGCGGGTCAGCGGGCCCATGGACCAGCCGTCCGCGCTGATGTGATGCGCCACCAGCACGAGCACATGCTCGTCGGGCTCGACCCGGAAGAGCTTGGCCCGCACCGGAACCTCGGCCGTCACATCGAATCCGGCCGAGGCCGCCGCGACGACCTGCATGGAAAGGTCGGCCGCGATCACCGGTACTGGCGTCAGATCCGGTACCGCCTGTTCGGCGGGCACGATCAATTGCACAGGACCGTCATCGGTCTGTGGATAAACGGTGCGCAGTGCCTCGTGCCGCTCGATCAGATCCGCGACGGCCAGTTCCAGCGCGACCAGATCCAGCGCACCGGTCAGGCGCACGGCGGCCGGAATATTGTTGACCGCCGACGACGGATCGAGCTGGTTGAGGAACCACATCCGCTGCTGCGCCATCGACAGCGGAATCCGTTCCGGACGCGGACCGGCCGTCAGCGCGCGGCGACCACCGGATCCGGCATGCTGCTCGATCTTGACCGCGAGCCCGCCGACCGTCGATGCCTCGAACAGGGTGCGCACCGGCACCCGGCCGCCGATGGCGGCCCCGAGCCGGGCCACCACCTGGGTGGCGATCAGCGAATTGCCGCCGAATGCGAAGAAGTCGTCGTCGACGCCGACTCGTTCCAAGCCGAGCACATCGCCGAAGACGCCCGCCACGATTTCCTCGACCGGTGTTGCCGGGGCCCGGAATTCGCGGCTGGCGAAGGTGGGTTCCGGCAGCGCCTTGCGGTCCAGCTTGCCACTGGTATTCAGGGGGAACGAATCGAGCGCCACGATGGCGGCCGGAATCATATATGCCGGAAGGGTTCCCGCGATCGCGGTCAGCAGTTCGGTCTGATCGATCCGATGCCCCGGGGTCGGCACGGCATACGCGACCAGTCGGTCGCCCAGCGTCGACGACAGCACAACGGCAACCGCCTGGCTCACCGAAGCCTCGGCCAGCAGCGCGGTTTCGATCTCGCCGAGTTCGATGCGCTGGCCGCGGAATTTGACCTGGAAGTCCGTGCGACCGATGTAGTCGAGCACACCTGTCGCGCGGCGGACGACCAGGTCACCCGTGCGGTACATGCGTGTGCCATCGCCGAAGGGGTTGGCCACGAACCGATCCGAGGTCAGATCGGGTCGGCGCACATAGCCGCGGGCCAGCTGGTCACCGGTCAGGTACAGCTCACCGGCCACGCCCGCAGGCACCGGATGCAGTCGCGAATCCAGCACATATACCTGGGTGTTCCACTGCGGCAAGCCGATCGGGACGCTGGGGCGATCATTGCCGCGCGCCTCCCAGTAGGTCACCGAGACCGCCGCCTCGGTCGGACCGTAGAGGTTGTGCACGCGGGCATTCGATATAGCGCGCACGGCGGCGACGGTTTCCGGCGGCAGCGCCTCACCGATCACGAAGATGTCCCGCAGCGTCGGGCAGGAGCCCGGCGAGGTGTGCGCGGCGAAGGCCGTCAGCATCGACGGCACGAAGTCGGTAACGGTGACGCCCTGCGCGGCAATCGTTTCCGCGACGTAGGCCGGGTCGCGGTGGCCATCGTGCGTGGCGACCACCAGTTTCGCGCCCGCGCGCAGCGGCATGAAATAGCCCCACAGCGAGACGTCGAAGGTGGTCGCCGTCTTCTGCAGGTACACATCACCCACACCGAGCGGATACTCGGCCAGCATCCACGTGATCTGGTTGTGGATGGCCGCATGCGAAATCGCCACGCCCTTGGGACGTCCGGTCGAACCCGAGGTGAAGATGACGTAGGCCGGGTTCTCCGGACGCACCGGACGCAGTAGTTCGTCGGCGCGAACCGGATTCGCATCGAACCCGTCCAGTGCCAAAGTATCCAGGTGCAGCACCGGCGTATGACCGGGCACCGCAACCGCATCGGCGGTGGTGGTCAGCACGGCTGCGGGCTGGGCGGTATCCAGAATGTGCGCGATCCGCTCCGCCGGATGATCCGGATCCAGCGGCACATACGCACCACCGGCCGTCACGATCGCGTACATGCCGACAACCAGATCCAACGACCGCCGAATCGCCAGGCCCACCAGGGATTCCGTGCCGACACCGTGCTCGATCAGCAGCCGCGCCAAACGGTTGACCTGCTGGTCGAATTCGCGATATGTCAGCGTCGCGTAGCGACTCGTTGGGGGGTGGTGGTCGGGCGACGGGTGGGCCAGCGGCGCGTAGCGACTCGTTGGGGGGTGGTGGTCGGGCGACGGGTAGGCCGGCTCGGCGCTCTCGTAGACCACCGCGATCGCATCTGGATGGTCCGCGACCGATCGTCGATAGCTGTCGAGCAGCAGTTCCGGGGCGACCGGATCGGCAGTCTCGTTCCAGTCGAGCAGGATTCGCCGGCGCTCGGCCGGTGCCAGCAGGTCGAGTTCGCCGACCGGGGTGCGCGGTGCGGCGATAATCCGGTCGAGCAGGCGTGTGAAGCGCTCCGCGAACCCCTCGACCGTCGCCTGATCGAAAAGGTCCTTGGCGTAGACGAATTGACCGGCGATACCGGCGGGCACGCCGTTCGCATCGTAGGCGTCGCTCACGATGAGGTTCAGATCGAACTGCGCCACATGGGTGTCGATACCGACTCCGGAGACGGTGAGGCCGGGCAGTTCGAGGCTGGACTGCTCCAGATTCTGGAACGACAGCCCGACCTGGAACAGCGGATGTCGCGCGGTCGAGCGGATCGGGTTGAGCACCTCGACCAACCGCTCGAACGGGATATCCGCATGGGCGAAGGCCCGGATATCGGCCTCCCGCTGACGCGCGGTCAGCTGGGTGAAGGTCGCACCCGCGTCCACCCGGGTGCGGAACACCAGGGTGTTGACGAACATGCCGATCAGCTCGTCCAACGCGGCCTCACCGCGACCGGACATCGGGGTACCGATAGCAATGTCATCGGTACCTGACAGCCGCGCCAGCAGTACCGCCAGCGCTGTGTGCACGACCATGAACAGCGTCGCACCCTCGGCACGGGCCAATTCGATGAGGGCACGGTGGGTTTCGGGATCTATGCGCACCGCGGCGGTGCCGCCCGCGAAGGACTGCACCGCGGGGCGCGGCCGATCCGACGGTAGATCCAGCTGTTCGGGCAGATCGGCCAGTGCGGCGCGCCAGTAGGCGACCTGTTCGGCCGCCAGCGATTCCGGATCGTCCTCGCTGCCGAGCAGTTCGCGCTGCCAGATGCTGTAGTCCGCGTATTGCACGGTCAGCGGCGCCCAGCTCGGCGCAGTATCCGCTGAGCGGGCCGCATATGCCAGCATCAGGTCGCGGGTCAGCGGTGCGACCGACGAGCCGTCACCGGAGATGTGGTGCACCACCATGGCGAGCACATATTCGTGTTCGATGGCGGCGGCCGCGGAGCCCTGCACGGCCACGCGAGCTCCCGCCTCCAGACCCGTCGCTCCCGGTGTGCCGACGGCGGCGTCCACAGGGCCCTGCGCAGCCACGCCCGCACCGACCTCCAGGCACATCGCTCCCGCCGCACCGACGACGGCGTCCACAGGGCCCTGCGCAGCTCCCGCCTCCAGACCCGTCGCTCCCGCCGCTCCCGCCGCATCGGCATCGGCATCGGCATCGGCATCGGCATCGGCGACATCGAACAGCACGACCCGGACGGGCACCTCGCTCGTGACGTCGAAAATCGTCGAAGTCAGCTCGACGACGGCGGATTCGAGTTCGTCCGGCGCGACCTCGCGGATCGCTAGTTCAGGCACGGCCGCATCCGAGGGCAGGATCAGCTGGACCGGACCCGCATCGGTCTGCGGGTAGATGGTGCGCAGGATCTCGTGCCGTTCGACTACATCGGCGACCGCCCGGCGCAGCGCCGCCACATCGAGGGTGCCGGTGAGGCGCACAGCGATCGGGATGTTGTAAGCCGTGGACTCGGTGTCGAACCGGTTGAGGAACCACATCCGCTGCTGTGCCGGCGACAGCGGAATATGTTGCGGCCGTTCACCCGCCACCAATGCCTTGCGAGCGCCGGAACCGGCGAGCTGCTCGAGCTCGGCCGCGAGTTCGGCAACCGTGGATGCCTCGAAGAGCACCCGCACGGGTACCCGGGTGTCCAGTGCCGCACCGAGGCGCGCCACCAGTTGCGTTGCCAGCAGCGAATTTCCACCGAGTGCGAAGAAGTCGTCGTCCAGGCCGAGGTAGCGGCTGTCGTCGGCGCCGGTGCCGATGCGCAGTACGGCCGCGAACGTGCTTGCCACGATCTGTTCTGTATGCGTCTTCGGCACGCGGAAGGCAGCCTGTTCGAAGACCGGTTCCGGCAACGCCTTTCGATCCAACTTGCCGACCGGGGTCAATGGGATCTCGTCCAGCACGACGACCGCGGACGGCACCATATGCGGCGGCAGGCGCCGCGCCGCATGCTCGACGAGCACGCTGGGCTCGATGACCTTGCCGGACACCGGCAGCACATAGGACACCAGGATCGTGACACCGGCAGCGCTCTGCCTGCCCATGGTGATCGCGAATTCCACATCGGCGTGCCCGCCGAGCACGGCATCGATCTCACCGAGTTCGATGCGGTAGCCGCGGATCTTCACCTGGAAGTCCGAGCGGCCGACGTATTCCAGTGCCCACGGTATCGACGGCAGCGCCGCATTGCCCATCCGTACAGCGGGTTCGGCGAACCAGCGCACGACGTCACCGGTCCGGTACATCCGTGCCCCCGGCTCGCCCCACGGATTGGCCACGAAACGCTCCGCGGAAAGCCCCGGACGGTTGTGGTACCCACGCGCCAATGCGCCGCCGGACAGATACAGCTCCCCCGCCACGCCCGGCGGGACCGGGTGCAGCCGAGCGTCCAGCACCAGCGCCGACATGCCGTGTACCGGTGTGCCGATAGTGATCGGCGCACGCGCTCGCAGCGTCGCGTAGGAAGCGATGACGGTGGCCTCGGTCGGACCGTAGCCGTTGTAGTACCTGCGGCCCGGCTGCCACTTACCGAGCAGCTCCGGTGTGGTGGCATCGCCGCAGACCATGAGCATTTCGAGCTGCTCGAGCCCGACCGGGTCCACCGAGCTCAGCACCGCCGGGGTGATGATCGAATGCGTGACCCGCTCGCTGCGCAGCAGATCACCCAGTTCCGGACCACCGATGACGGCGGCGGGGACGATCACCACTGTCGCGCCGACCGATAGCGCGACAAGCCATTCCAGCACGGACACATCGAAGCTCGGCGAACAGATATGCAGCAGCCGGTGCTGCGGCTCCAGCCGGTACAGGCCGACCGAATGGTCGACCAGGCCACCGAGTCCGGTGTGGGTCACGGCGACGCCCTTGGGCATACCGGTAGAGCCGGAGGTGTAGATCACGTAGGCCACGTGGTGCGGCCGCAACGGCGTGATCCGGTCGGCGTCGGTGACCGGGGCGGCGGATCGGTCGGCGCACAGCGCGGTCGTCTCCGCATCGTCGAGCGCAAGCCATTGCACGTCGTCCGGCAACTCACCCAGGTACTTCGAAGCAGTGAGACCGACGAGCGCACCCGAGTCGGTCAGCATGTGCCGCACCCGATCCACCGGGTAATTCGGGTCGACCGGCACATGTGCACCACCGGCCTTCGACACCGCCGATACGGCGGCCACCATTTCATACGAGCGCGGCAGCGCCAGCGCCACCAGGCTTTCCGGACCGACGCCGCGATCGATCAGCACCCTCGCCAACCGCGACGAGTAATCGTCGAGTTCGCGATAGCTGATCGACCGGCCCTGGTAGCGGATGGCCGTACGCTCCGTACCGCGACGCAGCCCGCGCACCAGCAGATCGGGCAGCAGCTCACCGGCGGTCACATGATCCGGGTGCACCCGGGTCAGGTATTTCGCCTCGGCTTCGGCCAGCAGCGGCAGATCGCCCACCGGCAGCTCCGGCCGGGTGGCGATCGCGTCGAGCAGCCGCACGAATCGATCCGCGAACACCCGAACCGTGGACTCGTCGAACAGGTCACGCGCGAAGGAGAACACCGCGTACATGCCCTCGGACGAGCCCCGCAACTCGGTAATCGCCAGCGACAGATCGAATTTCGCGGTATCGATATCGAGATCGACGGCGCCGACCCGCAATTCGGGTAACTCGAACGAATTGTCCGGCAGATTCTGGAACGACAGCGCCACCTGGAACAGCGGATGCCGCGCCGTGGACCGCTCCGGATTGAGCAGATCGACCAGGCGCTCGAATGGAATATCGGCGTGGGCGAATGCGCGCAGATCGGCGTCCTGCACCGCCGAAAGCAATTCCGCGAAGGTCGCGCTGCCACGCACCGCAGTCCGCAGCACCAGCGTATTGACGAACATTCCGATGACATCGTCCAATTCGGCCGCACCGCGACCGGCTATCGGCGTACCGACGGCGATGTCCTCGGTACCCGACAGACGTGCCAGGAAGACCGTGAGCGCGGTATGCACAACCATGAAGATCGTCGCGTTCTGTTCGCGGCCGATCTCCTGCAGCCTGCGGTGCACCCGCGGGTCGACCGTGAAACCGACTGTGCCACCGGCGAACGACTGCGATGTCGGGCGCGGCCGGTCAGCGGGCAGGTTCAACTCGTCGGGCAGACCGGCCAGTGTCGTGCGCCAGAACTCGGCCTGTGCAGTGATCAGGCTCTCCGGATCGTCCTCGGAACCGAGCACTTCCCGTTGCCAGAGACTGAAATCCGCGTACTGCACCGGCAGCGGCTGCCAGGCAGGCGGTGTGCCGGCAGCACGCGATGCATAGGCGAGCATGAGGTCGCGGGTCATCGGTCCCATCGACCAGCCGTCCGCGCTGATGTGGTGGGCCACGAAAACGAGCACGTACTCGTCCTCGGGCGCGACCTGGAACAGTGCACCTCGCAATGGCACCTGATCGGTGACATCGAATCCGGCGGCGATGATCTCGACGACCTTCGCGTGCACCGCATCCGGCGCAACCGGCTGCGGAGTCAGATCCGGAACCGCCTGTGCGGCGGGCACGATCACCTGATGTGCCACGCCATCGTGATCGGCCGGGTAGACGGTGCGCAGGGTTTCGTGCCGCTCGACCAGATCGGCGACGGCCTGATGCAACGCGGCGATATCGAGCGCACCCGTCAGCCGGACCGCCACCGGCAGATTGTTCACCGCCGATTCGGTATCGAACTGGTTGAGGAACCACATCCGCTGCTGTGCCAGTGACAGCGGAATCTGTTCCGGCCGCGCCCCGGCCACCAGCGGCACCTCGCGACGCTGACCCGCGCCGGGTGCGACCGTTGTGGCCAGAGCGGCAACCGTCGGTGCCTCGAAGACTGCACGCACCGGAACTCGGCTACCGATGGCTGCGCCGAGCCGTGCGACCACGCGAGTCGCGACCAGCGAATTGCCGCCGAGGTCGAAGAAGTCGTCGTCGGCGCCCACACGTTCGATGCCCAGCACATCGACGAATATCGCGGCGATCGAGCGTTCCAGCGGCGTCGACGGCTCCCGGTAGGGCCGTCCGATGAACTCCGGTGCGGGGAGGGCTTTGCGGTCGAGTTTGCCGCTCGAGTTGAGCGGCAAGGCATCCAGATGCACGATCGCGGACGGGACCATATACGCCGGCAGCGCCGCGCGTGCGTGGTCGAGCAGGGCATCGTCATCGATCTGTGCACCGGGCGTGGCCACCACATAGGCGACCAGCCGATCACCGGCGCTCCCCTTGACCAGCGCTACCGCCGCGCGCTGCACAGCGTCCAGACCGAGCAGCACCGTCTCGATCTCACCGAGTTCGACGCGCTGGCCGCGCAACTTGATCTGGAAGTCGCTGCGGCCCAGGTATTCCAGGGCGTGTTCGCCATCACGAGACACCCAGCGCACCACATCGCCGGTGCGATACAGCCGCGCACCATCGGCATGCGCGACGAACCGTTCGGCCGTCAGCGCCGGTGCGTTCAGATACCCACGCGCCAATTGCACACCCGCCACATACAATTCGCCGACCGCGCCGACCGGAACCGGCCGCAACTGCCGGTCGAGCACATGCACCCGAGTGTTGGCGACCGAGGTACCGATCGGAATCGCCACGAGCCCATCGGCTTCGGCGGGATAGGCGGTGACGACCGTCGCCTCGGCGGGGCCGTACCAGTTGAACAGTTCCGCATCCGGCAGGAAGGTGTCGAAGCGCGCGGCGGTCTCCCCCGATAGCGCCTCACCGGCGGCGAATACCCGGCGCAACGACGGGTACGCCGCGGGAGCGCCGTCGAGGAATGCGTCGAGCATCGATGGCACGAAATGCACCGTGCTGACGGAGTATTCGTCGATCACACGGGCCAGATACGCGGGATCGCGATGCCCATCCGGTTCGGCGACCACCACCGCCGCACCGGTCTGCAAGGTCCAGAACAGCTCCCACGTGGAGATATCGAAGGTGATCGGCGTCTTGTGCAGGACCACATCACCGGGACCGTGCGGATAGGTCCGCTGCGCCCAACGGAATTGGTTCGCCATCTGCCGATGCGTGATCGCCACGCCCTTGGGCCGACCGGTCGAGCCGGAGGTGTAGATGACGTAAGCGGTGTTGTCGGGAAGCGGCGTCGCGACGGAGTCGGTCGGCAGGTCACCGAAGATCGAGGCGTCGGCCGCAGAGCGAACAGGCAGCTCGAAAAGATCAGTGTCCACATAGACCAGCGGTGTGTCGGTCTCGGTTTCGAAGCCGGTTCCGGTCGTGGTCAACACACACATCGGAACCGCGCTGGACAGCACATATTCACTGCGCTCGGCCGGATGGTCGGGATCGATCGGCACATACGCCGCACCGGCTCGCAGCACACCGTAGATCGCGATGACCATCTCGATGCTGCGCCGCATCGCCACCGCCACCAGCGATTCCGAGCCGACGCCGCGGCCTACCAGGTTCCCGGCCAGTTCGCGCGAACGCGCATCGAGCTCGCGGTAGCTCAGCGTGGTATCGCCGTAGATCACCGCGGGTGCGTCCGGGGTGCGGGCGACTTGCGCGTCGAACAGCGTCAGCAGTGTCGAATCATCCAGCAGCTCTACCACTTCGGTGGCATTGACGGCGTCGAGTACCGTCCGATCGGCATCGGTGAGCGCATCGACCTCGGCGACCTTGGCGAACGGATCGGTAAGGAAGCGGCCGATCAGTGTCGAGAAGCGTTGGGCCAGTGCCTGTGCCGCCTTCTCGTCGAAGACATCGCGGAGGTATTTGAGGGTGAAGTGCATACGCACATCGGGGACGATCACCACGGTGACCGGATAGTGCGTGCCGTTCACCGCGACCGCGCCCTCGATGCTCATCCCATCGAGTGCGCCCGCCGCTGCAGTCAGCGCCTCCTCGTCGACCGGGAACGATTCGAATACCACCAGGGTGTCGAAAAGCCCTTCCACGCCGACGATTTCCTGAATTTCGCTCAGGCCGACATAGTGGTGGTCCAGCAGCGCCGCCTGTTCGGACTGCAACTGCCGCAGCAGTCCGGCGAGGGTGTCGTTCGCATCCAGGCGCACCCGGACCGGAATCGCATTGAGGAACAACCCGACCATGGTCTCGATGCCGTCGAGCTGCGGCGGCCGCCCGGAAACGGTGGCGCCGAAGACGACATCGTCGCGATCCACACTCCGGCCGATCAACAACCCCCAGGCCGCCTGGATGACGGTGTTGACGGTGACCCCCGCATCGGCGGCCAACCGGCTCAGCGCTTTGGTTTCGGCCTCGGACAGTTCGAAAGCGACTTCGCCTACACCCGAAGCGATTTCGCGGGCCGGATCGACCGAAGCCAACGGTGTCGGCTCGGTGATACCGGCCAGCACCTCGCGCCAGGCCTTGCGCGCGGCACTGTGGTCCTGCGCACCGAGCCAGGCCAGGTAGTCACGGTAGGAGCGGGGCTGCGGCAACTGGCTCGCATCACCACCGAGCACATAGAGCGTCAGCAGATCCTGGGTCAGCAGCGGCATCGACCAGCCGTCGATGAGGATGTGATGGCTGGTGACCAACAGGTGATAGGCCCCCGACATCGTGGCGCTCGCGGGGCCCTCCGTGGTTACGCGGGCTGCCTCCGTGCCCGTCGCTCCCGCCGGGGCGGTCGAACGGATCAAGGTGAACCGCAAGAGCGGCGCGGTCCGCATATCGAAATGGTCGGCCAGCTCCGCGGCCATGATCCGCTGCAACTCGGCGGCCGCCTCCGCGTGATCGGTGAGATCGACTGAACGCCACGGCACTTCGACCTCGTCGAGCACGACCTGCACCGGATTGCCCGCGGCATCCTCGGCGAATGCCACCCGCAGATTCACATGCCGACCCACCACGGCGACCGCCGCCACGCGTAGTCGCTCGGCATCAACGTCGCCGCCGAGCTCGACCATGAACTGGGTCATGTACGCATCGACCGACGACTCGGCCAATTGCGCGTGGAACAGCATGCCCGACTGCAGCGGGGTCAGCGGCCACACCTCGGCCAGCTTCGGGTACGCCCTTGCCAGCCGGTCATTATCGGCCTGTGACAGCTCGACCAGCGGCCCCTGTGCGCCGGTCTCGACCGGCGCGCCCTGCGTGGCGAGCGGCGCGAGGGCCGCGACCGTGCGCGATTCGAAAACGTCTCGGGGCGTGAAGATCACCCCGCGCGCCCTGGCCCGCGACACCACCTGGATCGAGGTGATGCTGTCGCCGCCGAGTGCGAAGAAGTCGTCGTCGAGACCGATGCGCTCGATACCCATCCCCTCGCCGATACCCAGCACCTCGCCGAGCACCTCGGCGATGATCTGTTCGATTTCGGTCTCCGGCGCCCGGTACTCCTTGGTCTCCAGCACCGGTGCGGGTAGTGCCCGGCGATCCAGCTTGCCGACCGGGGTAAGCGGAATCGTATCGAGCACCGTAATGATCGTCGGAACCATATGCGCCGGCAGTGAGCGTTCGGCGAAGGCGGTCAGCTCGTCGGTATCCACCACAGCGTCGCCCGCGGCGTGCACGTAGGACGCGAGTATCGTCGCGCCCGTGTCGAGTTTGTGTCCGATGGTGACGACGAAGTCCACACTGTCGTGCGCGCCGAGCACCGCATCGATCTCACCGAGTTCGATGCGGAAACCGCGGATCTTGACCTGGAAGTCGTTGCGGCCCATATATTCGATCTCACCGGCCGCGGTCCAGCGCACCACGTCACCGGTGGCGTAGAGCCGAGAACCGCTGGGATCGAACGGATTCGCCACGAAACGCGATGCGGTCAGCGCGGGCCGATCGTGATAACCACGCGCAACTTGCGAACCCGAGATGTACAGTTCGCCGACGACGCCGCTCGGCACCCGATTCAGCCGGTCGTCGAGCACGTATTCGGTAATGGCACGGATCGGGCCGCCGATGGTCACCACCGCTCCGGGTGTCATCGGCGAGCTGATATTGGTCATGATCGTGGTCTCGGTCGGCCCGTAGCCGTTGAAGAACTCACGTGTTCGACCGTCGGCGATCGGTAATACCCAGCGCCGCACCAGATCCGGCGGACAGGCCTCACCGCCGGCGACGACGACCCGGAAATCGTCGAGCCCCGTCGGATCGACCGAGGCGAGCGCGGCCGGGGTGATGAACGCGTGCGTCACCCGCTCCCGGCGCAGCAGCGTCGCCAACTCGTCGCCACCGTAGATATCCGGCGCGACCACCACCATGGTCGCCGCGCCACCGAGTGCGAGCAGCAGCTCGAGCACCGACGCGTCGAAGGAGGGCGACGCGAAATGCAGTGTGCGCGACTGGTTCGTGACGCGATACCGCTCATGCTGTTCAGCGCAGAAGCTGGCGAGTCCCGCCTGCGTGACGACAACGCCCTTCGGCTTACCGGTGGAACCGGAGGTATAGATGACATAGGCCGGATGCTCCGCCCGCACCGCGCGGACCCGGTCCGCATTGGTGATGGCCTCGCCCGAGTATTCCGCCAGGCGCGGTGCGAAGTCGGGCGTATCGATGACCAGCCAGTCGACCCGATCCGGCAGCTCGGCCGCCACCTCGGCGACCGCGAGGCCGAGCACCGCACCGGAATCGGTCACCATGTGCGCGACGCGCTCGGCCGGGTAATTGGGGTCGACCGGTACGAATCCGGCACCGGTCTTGGCCACCGCCCACACCGCGACCACCGACTCCAGCGACCGCGGAATACCCACGGCGACAAGATCTTCCGGACCGACACCCCGTTCGATGAGCAACCGGGCCAACCGCGTGGACCGATCGTCGAGTTCGGCGTAGCTGAACTGTCCCAGGGTCGCGCGGGCATCGGCGAAAACGACGGCGATACCGTCCGGATTCGCCTCGACCGCGGCGCCCATCAGCTGCGGCAGTGTGATGACGCGCGACTGGCGGGTCCGGGCCGGACGGCTACGGGCTGGCCGGGTCACGCGAACGACCCCCCTCCGATATCGCGCGGCTGCGCCCGATCCTGTCCCACCGACCGGTATCCCGGCATAGGAACTTTCCTCCCCTCGCTCATCGTCACTACCCGGTAGCGGCCCATGGGAGCACAGGCCGCGGTCTTCCGGGTGGAAGATCAGCTCGGGTCGTGGATGCCCAATAGCGCACCGAGGTCGACCACAACCGGGACCGCCCCGAATTCCGGCGCGGGCGCGCCGTCATCCAGCACAACCGCGTGCAGATCCTCCAGCCCCGTCACCTCGACCGGCCCGAGTCCGGCCCGATCGATGAACAGATGCGTAACCCATTCGTCGGCCAACAGTGCCGAAAGCGTTACGTTATCCAGGTCACCGGCGGTCACCACCACCGACGCGCCGTTCTCGCCGGCCGCGACCACTTCCAACAGCGCCGCCGCCGAATCCGCGCGGCCGTGCCGGAACAGCCGGGACTCGAAGGTGAGCTCGGTGCGCGCCCGCAGCCGCTTGGTCGCGACGGAAATATCGTTGTAGGACAACGTAACCGCGGCGACGAAGGCCGGATCCTCACCGCGCAGCGCCTGGGTCCGGTTGGCGTAGGTTACCGGTCGCGGCGATTCGGCGGCGATCTCGGCGAGCACGTCCGGATCGTCCAGTGCCAGCCAGTCGATGCTGCTGTCGGCGGGCCATGCACCGGTGGTAAGTCCGACCTTGACCTGCAGGCCAACGGGCAGCGGTCCGTCGAGGGCGGTCACCGGGGTCAATGCGGCGCCCGCTTTGAGCACGGCCCAGGTGGCAACCACCGCGTCCACCCCGCGATCCAGTCGGATCGCGACACCGGTGCGCGGACCGCAGCCGCGGCCGATCAGCACCCGAGCCAGTCGCGAGGACCGCGCGTCGAGATCCTGGAAGGACACCGCGTCCTCGCCGAAGACCACCGCGGGCCCGTCCGGATCGTCCTCCACCGCGGCGGCCAGCGCCTGGGTCAGGGCCGCACCACTGGTGACCGGTACGCCGTCGGCGGCAGGCTCCGGCGCCGTTTCCGGCGCGGCCAGTGTGCGATCGCGTTCGGCGGCATCGAGGATATCGATATCGCCCACGCTGACCTGCGGGTCCGCGACGACGGCGGTGCAGATCCGAGTCAGCCTGCGGCCAAATGCCTGCACCGTCGGCGCATCGAAAAGGTCTGTGGCGTAATTGAATACCGCGACCAGCTCACCGGGCGCGCCGTCCGCGCCGTGCCGTGGCTCGACGGTCAGCTGCAGATCGAACTTCGCCGCGACCGCACCGGTATCCAGTGCCGCGACCGTCAGCCCCGGCAGTTCCAGCTTCGGCTGCTCGAGATTGTCGAAGGACAGCACCACCTGGAACAGCGGATTGTGCGAGGTCGCGCGGTTCGGCAGCACCACCTCGACCACCCGCTCGAACGGGATATCGGCATTGCCGAAGGCCGAAAGGTCGGTCTCGCGAACATGTTCGACGAACGCATCGAAGGTGGTGCCCGATTCGGTCGTGGTGCGCAGCGCCAAGGTATTGACGAACATGCCGACCAGATCGTCGAGCGCGCGCTCACCGCGGCCCGCGATGGGGGTGCCGATCGTGATATCGGAACTGCCCGACAGCCGCGCAAGCAGCACCGCGAGCACCGCGTGCACGACCATGAACAGCGACGAATTGTGTTCCCGGGCAATGCGAATCAGTCCAGCGTGCACCTCGGGCGAGAGCGTGAAGGCCGTCGACGCACCGCGCATGGACGGCACCGGGGGGCGCGGCCGGTCCAGCGGCAGCTCGATCGCGCCGGACAGCCCCGCCAGTTGCTCGCGCCAGTAGGCCAATTGCTGTGCGGCGACGGAGTCCGCATCGTCATCGGTGCCGATGACCTCGCGCTGCCAGATCGCGAAGTCGGCGTACTGCACCTCGAGCGGCGTCCAGGTCGGGACATCGCCCGCACAGCGCGCGGCATAGGCGAGCATCAGGTCACGGGCCAGCGGGGCCATCGAGGCACCGTCGGCCGAAATGTGGTGCACCACCATGGCGAGCAGATGGCGGTCCGGGGTACCGCGCAGCAGCACACCGCGCACCGGAACCTCTCGGGTCACATCGAATCCGG
The DNA here is from genome assembly GCF_035920345.1 of Nocardia vinacea. NCBI lineage: Bacteria > Bacillati > Actinomycetota > Actinomycetes > Mycobacteriales > Nocardiaceae > Nocardia > Nocardia vinacea. The sequence continues at coordinate 7,908,174 of NZ_CP109149.1, read as the reverse complement.
TCGACATCAGCTCGGTGATGCGGACGATGGGATCGGTGCTCGACTCGACCGCGAGCCCACCCGGCCAGGCCTCGGCGACCGGCAGGATCTCTTGGTACGGCAGCCCGCCGGGACCCGTCGACGGATAGCGCGTGCGCAGCGCCTCGTGCCGCTCGAGCACATCGGCGATCGCATCGCGCAGCGCCTGCACATCGAGCGCACCGGTCAGGCCGATGCCGAGCGGGATGTTGTAGGCCGCCGAGCGGGTATCGAATTGATTGAGCACCCACATGCGCTGCTGCGCCAGCGACAGCGGCACCCGCTCCGAGCGCACCGCCGCGACCAGTGGGGCACGGGTTCCGGTCGACGAACCGGGCACGATCCGCGCGGCCAGCGCCGAAACGGTCGATGCCTCGAACAGTTCGCGCACCGAGACATTCGCGTCCAACGCCTCGTTGATTCGGCTGACGGCCCTGGTGGCCAGCAGCGAATTACCGCCGAGGCCGAAGAAATCGTCGTCCAGGCCGACATCGCGCACACCGAGCAGTCCGGCGAACACCCCGGCGACGGCCTGCTCGATGGGGGTATGCGGGGCGCGGTAGGTGGCGCTACTGACGAATTCCGGTGCGGGCAGCGCCTTTCGGTCCAACTTGCCGTTCGGGGTCAGCGGCAGTGCGTCCAGTACGACGATCGCATCCGGAACCATATAGCCGGTCAGGAATTCGGCGACCGCGGCACGCAGCTCCGCACCCTGCACCTGCGAATCCGCCTCGGCCACAACGTATCCGACCAGGCGATCACCAGCGTGCTCGTCGGAGCGCACCAGTACGACCGACTGGCTGACCCCGCTCTGGGCCAGTAACGCCGATTCGATCTCACCGAGTTCGATGCGGAAGCCGCGCAGCTGCACCTGCTGATCGCTGCGCCCGGCGTATTCGAGATTCGCATGGCCCGCGAAACCGGCCCAGCGACCGAGGTCGCCACTGCGGTACACGCGAGATCCCGGCACCCCGAATGGATTCGCGACGAAACGGGTCGCGGTCAGCCCGGGCCGACCGAGGTAGCCGCGGGACAACTGTGCACCAGTGACATAGATTTCGCCCGCCACCCCGACCGGAGCCGGATGCAGCCGGTCGTCGAGCACATAGCTCTCCAGGCCTGGCAGTGCGCGACCGATCGCACTGGCCGGATTCTCGGCGAGCTGCTCATCCAATGCCAGGAACGACACGTGCACCGTGGTTTCGGTGATGCCGTACATATTGACCAGCCACGGTGCATCGAAGGCGTGCCGCTCGTACCAGCGGCGTAGCTGACGCAGATCCAGTGCCTCACCGCCGAATACGACATAGCGCAGCGCGAATTTGCCCTGGTCTCCGGCATGTGAGGCGCGATCGGCCTCGGCCAGCTGATAGAACGCCGACGGCGTCTGATTCAGCACCGTGACCTGTTCGCGAATCAGCAAGTCGCGGAACTGTTCCGGCGAACGCGAGGTCAGATGGTCGACGACGACCACGGTGCCGCCATTGGCCAGCGCGCACCACAGTTCCCACACCGAGAAGTCGAAGGCGAAGGAATGGAACAGCGTCCACACATCGGTATCGTCGAATTCGAACATCAACTGGGTGTTGGCGAACAGCTCCACCACATTGCGGTGCGCGACGCCGACGCCCTTCGGGACACCCGTGGAGCCCGAGGTGTAGATGACGTAGGCCAGGTTGTCCGGACGCAGCCGGGACGTGCGCTCGATATCGGTGATCGGCGATTCGCCGAAGCCCGCGGTCTCATCCAGCAGCACCACCGGAACATCCGCCGCCGGAATCTCGCCGAGCAGATCGTATGTGGTCAGTACACAGGTCGGCTGCGCGTCGGTGAGCAGGAACTCGAGTCGCTGCGGCGGGTAAGTGATGTCGATCGGAAGATATCCGGCACCGGCGGTGAGCACGCCCAGTAGTGCGACGGGCAACTGCTCGGACCGCCCGACGGCAACGGCGACCAGCGCTTCCGGTCCCGCACCGCGCGCCATCAGCGCCCGTGCCACCTGGTTCGCGCGCCGCTGCAGTTCACCGAAACTCAGTGCGGTATCACCGAATCGGACCGCGATCGCATCCGGACGGCGGCGTGCCTGCGTCTGGATGAGATCGAGCAGCGTCACATCGGGCACCGTCGCCCCGGCCGAATTCCATTCGTGCAGTACCAGATCGCGCTCGCCGGGGGCCAGTAGATCGATATCGCCCAGCACCGCGTCGGAATCGGCGGCTACCGCTGACAGCACCCGCTGGAAGCGATCGGCGAAGTCCTGCACGGTGGCGGCGTCGAAGAGATCGGTTGCGTAGGTGAACGTAGCTGTCATGCCGTGCGCAGCTCTGTCCGATTCCGCGATCTCGAGCTGCAGATCGAACTTGGCCAGCGACACCCCGTGATCCACACCCGCGACGGTCAGGCCCGGCAGCTCCAGTTCGGTGCGCGCCAGATTCTGGAACACCAGCATCACCTGGAACAGCGGATGCCGCGCGGCCGAGCGCACCGGATCGAGCAGCTCGACCAGCCGCTCGAACGGTACGTCGGCGTGTCCGAAGGCCTCTATGTCGACCTTGCGCACCGCACGCAACAGATCGTCGAAGGTCATGCCGGGATCGATCTCGGTCCGCAGCACCAGGGTGTTGACGAACATGCCGATCAGATCGTCCAGCGCCGCTTCACCGCGACCGGCGACCGGGGTGCCGATCGCGATATCGCGGGTGCCCGACAGCCGGGCGAGCAGTACCGCGAGCGCCGCGTGCACGACCATGAAGAGCGTCGAATTGTGTTCGTGCGCAAGATTATCGAGTCGCGCGTGGATCTCGGCATCGATGTCGAAGGCGACGACGGCGCCGTCGTGGGATGACGTGGCAGGCCGCGGCCGATCCGCTGGCAGATCCAATTGGTCTGGCAGCGCGGCCAATTCGTGGCGCCAGAATTCGATCTGCTGCGCGAAGACCGATTCCGGGTCGTCCTCGCTGCCGAGGGTTGCGCGCTGCCAGATGGTGTAGTCGGCGTATTGCACCGCCAGCGGCGGCCATTCGGGCCGCCCGCCGCGCATGCGATCGGAGTACGCCGCCACCAGATCGCGGGCCAGCGGACCGAGCGAGAAGCCGTCTCCCGCGATGTGGTGCACCACGCACACCAGCACGTACTCGGATTCGCCGAGCTGGAACAGCCGCAGCCGCACCGGCGGCGCGACCGTCACATCGAATCCGGCCCGCACCTCGGCACTGATCAGATCCGAAAGCTCTTGTGTCACAGCGGCAGTCACCGGAAGTTCCGGTACCGCGCGCGAATCGGCTACGGGCAGTACTACCTGGAAGCCCTCACCATCGATGTCCGGATAGATGGTGCGCAGCACCTCGTGCCGGTCGGTCAGATCGTGCGCCGCCGCACGCAGTGCGTCGACATCCAGTCGCCCGGACAGCCGCACCGCCAGCGGAATATTATTGACCGCGCTGGCCGTATCGAAACGGTTCAGGAACCACATCCGCTGCTGCGCGTACGACAGCGGAATCCGATCGGGACGGGTCTGCGCGGTGAGCGCCCGGCCGTCGGCCGAACCCGCGTGCTGCTCAACACGTTCGGCTAGTACGGATACCGTCGAGGCCTCGAAGATCAGCTGCACCGGCACCCGGATACCGAGCGCGAACCCGATACGCGCGGCGACTTGGGTGGCCAGCAGCGAATTGCCGCCGAGTTCGAAGAAGTCGTCATCGACACCGACGCGCGCGTCCGTGCTACCCCTGTGCAGCACCGCCGCGAATACATCGGCGACGATCTCTTCGACCGGTGTCGCAGGGGCACGGAACTGACGTGCGGCGAAGACCGGTTCGGGCAGTGCCGCCCGGTCCAGCTTGCCGACCGGGGTCAGCGGAATCTCGTCCAAAACCATGATCGCGGCCGGAATCATGTAGTCCGGCAATGATTCTCCGATATGCGCGGCCAGCTGACCGGTATCGAGGGTGGCACCGTCACGCGGCAGCACATACGCGATCAGCGCGGTCGTCCCCGAGGGCAGCGTCTTGCCGAGCGTGGCCGCGAAGTCGACATCCGGATGTGCGGTCAACGCGCCATCGATCTCGCCGAGTTCGATACGCAGACCGCGGATCTTGACCTGGAAATCGGATCGTCCCAGGTACTCCAGTGCACCGGTTTCGGTGCGCCGCACCAGATCTCCGGTGCGGTACAGGCGCGCACCGGGGCCATCGACCTCCCCGCCGAACGGGCTGGCCACGAAGCGCTCCGCGGTCAGCGCAGGTCGACCGAGATAGCCCTGCGCGAGCACCGCACCCGAAACGTAGAGCTCACCGACGACCCCAGCGGGCACCGGACGCAACCGCGCATCGAAAATGAAGGCGCCTACGCCCGCGATGGCGGAGCCGATGGTGACGGGCTCACCGGACTGAAGGGCCTCGGTGCTGGTGACCATGACGGTCGCCTCGCTCGGCCCGTAGGCATTGAATACCGAGCGGCCGCTATCCGCCCACCGCGCCACCAATTCCGCGGGGAGCCGATCACCACCGGCCACCACGACCTGCAGGTCATCGAGATCAGCGGTATCGAGCGATTCCAGCGCACCGGGGGTGATCAGCAGATGGGTGACCTGCTCGCGGCGCAGCAGATCCGCGAGTTCGACGCCGCCGAATACCGTCGGCGGCGCGATGACCAGCGTCGCACCCACCGAGAAGGTGAACAGCGTCTCCATCATCGAGAAGTCGAAACTGGGCGAGCTGAGATGTGAGACGCAGGAATCCGCGTCGATCAGATAGTGCTCGCCGATCGCCGCGAGCCCGGCCAGACCGGTGTGGGTGACCGCGACGCCCTTCGGCTTACCGGTGGAACCCGAGGTATAGATGACGTAGGCCGGATGGTTTTCATTGACCGCCCGCACCCGATCGGCGTAGGAGACCGGATGATCGGGCCGGGCGGCGATGCGCTCCGACACCACCGGATCATCCAATTCGATCCAATACGCCGAGGTCCCGAGCTTGGCCCGATGCGCCGAGGTGGTCAAACCGTGTGCGGCACCTGAATCGGTCACGATGTGCTGGATCCGGTCCGCCGGATAGTTCGGATCGACCGGCACATAGGCCGCACCCGTCTTCGCGATCGCCCACAGCGCGACGATCGATTCGACCGAGCGGGTAATACCCATCGCCACGTAATCGCCCGCGCCGATCCCGCGATCGATCAGCTCGCGCGCGACCCGCGAGGAGGCGGCATCCAGTTCACGGTAGGTGAGTTCACGCTGATCAGCCGGGTTTTCGGTCGGGTTGAAGCGGAGTGCGACAGAGGTGGCCGCGGACTCCACTGCGGCAGTGAGCAGCTGAGCGAGCAGCGGGCTTCCCGACCTGCGGCGGCGACTACCTCGGGCGGAACGACGAGCAGTTTCCATTCGGGTGTAATCACCTCTCGGGTCGAGCTAAGACCTGCCCCCGACCCCGCAAAAGGGCATCGTGCGCCGGGGGCCAAACCAGTCCGAGTCATCATATAAGCCTTGAACATGCACTGATACGCCTCCGCCTCAGACGGCGCAGACGCGACAGCTGTGTATCGGTCTCAGACGGTAGATGTTGCGACGCACCCAGCCTCAGTGAACTACGTCACATAGCAGATGAACATCGCCGACGCGGATTCCCCATTGAAGCACCCACCCTCATCTCATTCGTTGAGCCACCGCTCGATCTGGTCGAGGTCCGCGGCCGAATAGGTATTCGCGCCGTCTTCGGCGTCGAGAAGCATCCAGTCATAGGGCACCCCGGAAGCCCGTTCGAGCCGATATCCCGCACGTCCGGCTCGTGCCGTGAGTTGCCCCGAATCCGCACCGCCGTGGGCTCGGTCGGCACCGGCCGAAGCCGCCTGTCGTCGTCCACTAGACGAACCGCCCTCGTGAATTTCTCGGAGGCGGAGTGAATTCCGCCCAGTACTCATGTCGAATCGCATCCCACAACCGCGAAAGCTCCGGAAATCGCTCTCGCATCTGCGCCAGATCCGGGGCCGAAGCCGCCGTGCACGAAAACAAGGGTTGCTCGGACCCATTGCGTACCAGCAGCATTCGAATGTGGTGGTGGTCTATCCGCCACTCGGCCAACCAGCCGTCCACCTCGGTGCGATGCTCACCCATGCCCTACCCCTGCGGATCGCAAGCCAGAGCCTCGAGCCTGTCCAACACCTCACGTAGCATCCCCGGCGAGTGCCCGCCGGGCAGTGGCGCGTCGCTTTCGGACGCTCTCGGGTATTCGATCCCCCTGGCGGCGGCGCGTTCACGCGGGCTCATCGACTGCGGGACCAGCCGTCCAGCGAGCACGAGCGTCTGATACGCCGCCGCCTTCCACACACACCGGTTGATACGGCACGCGCGGTGCCGTTGCCACAGCCCGTGCGCGAGCGTCACGTCCACGGCATCGCACAGCGGCGGCACGGTGACGAGTAGGGGGCGCAATCGCTTCGCACCCCCGACGTCTGGAGACCGAATGTCTTCGCAGCCAGGGCGTTTCGGCACGTTGAGGCTTCCGTGTTGCTCGACCATGTGGTTATGTTGCTCCCGCCACACGGCCTCAGCAGGGCCGAAACGGACAGTCTGCCCAAAGTTGGCCATCCTCCCAGATTTCGGACCGGTCGACATATGGGATAAGTCCGAATCGGACTGCGACCTGGGCCGTTTCGGACCAAGCAGGGGAAAGGGGAGCAATGGTGAGGGAGGATCAACCGGACTCGACGCTGCCGCGTCGGCAACTCGGCCGCGCGCTGCGAGAGGCCCGCGAGGGAGCCGGGTTCACGCTAGAGCAGGCGGCGCGCGAGATGGAGATCGGCAAGACCTCGGTAATACGAGTCGAAAAGGGGCACAACGACAAGATCAAACTGCGCGACGTCGAGGGGTACGGCCGCATCTATGGCCTCGATGAGCAACGACTCGAGGAATTGAAATCCCTTGCGCAGGAGACCGCTACGAAGTCTTGGTGGCAGGGGTTTCGCCACTTGATGCGGTCGGGATATGGCACATATCTGGGGCTCGAATCCGGCGCATCCCGGCTGACCGTCTATCAACCAATAATCGTGCCCGGACTGCTTCAGTTGATCGACTATGCCCGAGCCATCGAGCGACCATTTCTACCGGGTGACACACCAGCAGATCTCGAACGCCGAGTAGAAGTGCGATTGCGACGAACCGCGATTCTGACTCGGCAACATAACCCGATAGCGGCCGACTTCATCCTGCATGAGTGCGTTCTGCATACAGTTATCGGCTCGCGCGAAATCATGGCCGCGCAACTGAGGCATATGGCCGACATGAGCACCCGACCGAATATCACCTTGCGGATATTGCCGTTCGCGGCCGGACTTCCGGGCAACGCGACTCCGGTCTTGCCGTACATCATCCTCGATTTCCCGGCAGACAGTCGAAGTTTCGGGACGGAGCCTCCGGTCGTCTACACCGAACACACAATCGGAACGATGTTCTTCGAGGACCAAGCCGATGTGGAACGCTACCGCGAGATCGACGACGACATCCGTTGCGCCACACTGGACGAGCAAGCATCGAGGGACCTGCTCAGGCAGGTAGCAAGGAGATACGACCCGTGACCATCGACCTAACCGACGCAGAATGGTTCAAGTCGTCGCGCAGCGGTTCGGCCGGTGAGTGTGTCGAAGTCGCCTGGCTCGAAGCCGGCCACGTCGGAGTCCGCGACTCCAAAAACCCAACCGGCCCCGCACTGATCTTCACACCAAGCGAGTGGGACGCCTTCACCACCGACATGCACAACGGCGAGTTCCATCGGCCTACCGCATAGCCGCCTCCACCAAGCTGACGCAAGGAGATACGCCCCGTGACCATCAACCTGACCAACGCGCAGTGGTTCAAGTCATCGCGCAGTACTTCATGCAGGGAGTGCGTCGAAATCGTCTGGCTCGAATCCGGCCACGTCGGTGTCCGCGACTCCAAAAACCCCACCGGCCCCACACTGATCTTCACACCGCGCGAATGGGACGCCTTCACCACCGACATGCACAACGGCGAGTTCCATCGGCCTACCGCATAGCCGCCTCCACCAAACTGACGCAAGGAGACACGCCCCATGACCATCAACCTGACCAACGCGCAGTGGTTCAAGTCATCGCGCAGTACTTCAGGCAGGGAGTGCATCGAAATCGCCTGGCTCGAATCCGGCCACGTCGGTGTCCGCGACTCCAAAAACCCCACCGGCCCCGCACTGATCTTCACACCAAGCGAATGGGACGCCTTCACCACCGACGTGCACAACGGCGAGTTCAACCCAGGCGCGTAGCCCAGCCCCCAAGAGAAGATACGACCCGTGCCCATCAACCTGACCAACGCGCAGTGGTTCAAGTCGTCGCGCAGCGGTTCTGCCGATGAGTGTGTCGAAGTCGCCTGGCTCGAAGCCGGTCACGTCGGTGTCCGCCACTCCAAAACCCAACCGGCCCCGCACTGATCTTCACACCAAGCGGGTGGGACGCCTTCACCACCGACATGCACAACGGCGAGTTCCATCGGCCCACCGCGTAGCCGCCTCCACCAAGCTGACGCCAGGAGATACGCCCGGCGACCATCAACCTGACCGACGCGCAGTGGTTCAAGTCATCGCGCAGCGGTCCGGCCAACGACTGCGTCGAAGTCGCCTGGCTCGAAGCCGGTCACTTTGGGGTCCGCAACTCCAAAACCCAACCGGCCCTGCACTGATCTTCACCCCACCGAATAGGACGCCTTAACTACGCGATCGCAAGCTCAACCAGCGGGCGTAGCGTTGGTTCGCAACGTTTCCACGAGGGTGACCAACAGCGCCAGGTTGGGTATGTCGGTGTCGAACGTCACTCCCAATGCTTCGGGTCCCGAGTGGGCCAGCCCCACACCGCCCACGCCCATCGTGCTCGCGTACACGAGACCCAATACGTCGGGCCAACGCACCGTCTCGTCCTCGGCGGTCACTCCGTGCCGGTCGACGACGTATGGCCCGAACTCGATACGACGACCTTCGGCGATATCGTGCAACATGGTCGGCATTCGTACCCGGGCCACGTTGTCCTGAATCGTTGAAAACAGCTCGGTGCCATGGTTGATCGAATCATCGGTGACTTCCAGTTCCGCGCCGTCGTCGGGGTGGCGAACCTTGATCTCGGGGCCGAGCCGGATCGACCGGTCGAGTCGAGGGCCACACGTCTTGACGTGCCGCCCGACCCCGCCGTAAAGCTCCGCGTCTTCCCAGCGGATCGCGTGGGCGTTCTTGGTCGGATGCAGATGTACGAGCCCGTTGTCGAAGAGATGGATTCGGGTGCCCGCTGCGGTGATCGCGACATACAGCGCGTACAGGCTGAGAATCGTGAGCAGCAACGCCAGCGGGATGCTGAGCACCCAGCGAATGACCCCGAGATCCTTCCCGGCGTCCAAACCGAAGAACAGCACGTAGACCGCTACCGCCGCGGCACCGGCGAGCGCCGCCTTCCACAGACTCGCGACGATCTGCACGACACTGGCGCGGTATCGGCCACGTTCGGCGCCGAGCCGGGCCTTGGCGGCGACGTCCGCAACCCCGCCTTCGAGTTTCGCGATGGCACGGTTCTGCCGCAGAAGAAACGGCAGTGCCAGCAGGCCGAGTACTGGGAGCATGAGAACGGCGACAATAACAATCCCGGCCACCGACATCTAGGTGCCCTCCCTCGGAATTTCCTTGCCGCCCTGGCGGCTTCGCGCTGCCATCGTAGTTGGACAAGTCCGTCGCCGCACCGAGTTCGGCCGACGCCATCACCACCCGCATCGCAGCCAACCAACCCATCGCGACACCCACGCCCTCAGCCCGGCACCGTCATCGACCGCAGCCCAAGAGTCGCGCCCCACACACCCCGATGTAGGGCCGCGCGCCCCATATCGGGGTGTGCGGCCACCACAACGAGCGCACACACGAAATAAGCACGCGCCCCCGAAACTCAATTGGCGCTGCCGCTTTCCCACCACACCTCGGTCAACACCTTTCCGACTTCGGCGAGTCCGTCGGCGGCCGCCATGCCCCAGTGGATGGTTGGCACCGCACCACCAAAACCACGGACCGCCAAACCATCCGAGTCCAGCACCCCCCGGAAGTCAGTGCAGAACAACAGGACCCACCGCAGCCCCCCCGAACACAACCCCCACCCACCCCTTGTCCCAGCCACATGCCGACCTGGACAAATGATCACGTGGAAACCAGGGCGGCAAACCGCGAGAAGCCGCCGCCACCAGTTCCACCTGATCTTGATCGCCGTGGGCTCGCAGAGGTTCCACCTTGGGCTCGGTGGAGTTGTCGGTGGGGATGGGCATAGTGCGGGGATGGGGGTATTGGATGAGCCGTTTGTGGGGTCGTGGGCGGTGGCGGCGGGGCTGGTCACGCGCTGGGAGTTGCGGCACAACTTTGTGCGGGTGTTCCCGGATGTCTATGTGCGCCGAGGTTGCTCGCTCGACGCGCGAGGCCGAGCCCGCGCCGCGGCGCATTGGGCGAAAGGCGACGGTGTTCTGATCGGCTGCTCGGCGGCCGCCATGCACGGCACCCGCTGGCTCGATGCCGATCAACCCGCGGAAATCGCCAGGGGCGGACACTGCCGCCCGCCCTGCGGGATTCGTGCCGTTCGCTCCGTTGTCGAGCCCAGCGAGTGCTGCGAGGTCGACGGGTTCACGGTCACAACACCGGCGCGCACGGCATTCGACCTCGGTCGGCGCCTGCCGCGCGAGCGGGCCGTACCGATTCTGGACGCACTCTGCGCCGCCACCGGACTCGAACCCGGTGAAGTCGCGATCTTGGCATCGAAACATCCGGGCGCACGCGCACTCAACCGCTTGCGGACAACGCTCGCCGTCGTAGATCCAGGCGCCGAATCCCCACCCGAGAGCCACACACGGTTGCTACTGATAGACGACGGCTTACCGCGCCCCACAACACAATTGGTGATCCGTGATCACTACGGCGAATTCGTCGCGCGCGTCGACCTCGGTTGGCGGAAGTGGCAGGTGGCCGTCGAATACGACGGCGCCCAACACTGGACCGACCCCACCCAGCGCACCAAGGACATCGACCGCATAGCCCGCATCGAAGCCCTGGGCTGGCGCGTAATCCGCCTCAACGCCCCCCTCCTCCACCACCGCCCCCACATAATCCTCGACCGCGTCCGCACCGCCCTCACCACCCAGGGCGCTCGACTGGACAAATGATCACGTGGAAACCAGGGCGGCAAACCGCGAGAAGCCCCCGCAACCAGTGCCACCTGATCTTGATCCCCCATCCCCCGAACGCAACTACAGCCAGTCGCCCACGCTGGAAGCCGCAAGCCAGCCCACCTGACCGCGGAAGGTAAGCCGGGTACGCCACACGACGCCCCTAGCACCAGCAAAACCACGGACCACCACCCCATCCGGGTACGGCATACCCCGGAAGTCGGTGCAGAACAACAGGACCCCACCGCAGCCCAACAACCCAAACCCAACCCCACGCAGGCCGCACACCCGCTACTGGGTGTGCGGCCACCGCAACCAGGTGCGCACACCCAGTAAGCGTGCGCCCCCGAAGATCAATCCTCGCTATGGGTTTCGCGCCAAACCGAGGTCAACACCTTGCCGATTTCGGCGAGCCCGTCGGCGGCCGTCATCCGCCAGTGAGTGGTCGGCACCGCACGATTGTCCACCGCACCGTCGACAACCTCGGCCCAAATCGACGCCCCGATCGACCCAGTCGGATCGTCGAGGCCCGCAGTGAAATAGATGACGTCGCCGTGGAAGCGAACGGGCTGATAGGCATTGCGCAGGACGACCGAATGTACGGCCGTATCCAGCACCCGGGTGAATCGGTCGGAGCCGAAGGAGGCGAACGGCTCCGGCAGTTCGACCAGCCGCTCAGCGAGTTGTGCCAAGTCCACATCGGCAGCGAAGCCCAGGTCACCGGCCTGTTCGCCGAGCAGGCCGCCGATCAGCTCGGCCACCGGCACGGGTGAGCCCGCGCCCTGCGCGCGTTCGTCGGGTGGATCGGCCATATAACTGTCCATCGCCGCGAGCGTGGCCACTCGCTGTCCGGCCCGCTGCAGCTGCACGGCGATCTCGTGGGCGAAGACACCGCCCATCGACCAGCCGATCAGGTGATACGGCCCCTTCGGCTGGACCGAACGGATCGCATCGACATAGATCGCGGCCCACTCCTCGATCGTGTCCGGCAGCACCGCCGGTGCGGCGAGTGTCGGCGCTTGGATGCCGTAGATCGGCCGGTCGGAATCGAGGTAGGCGGCCAGCCCAGCGAACGACCACGCGATACCGGAGACCGGATGAATGCAGAACAGCGGTTCGGCGGTGCCCGTCGCACGCAGCGGCAGCACCACATCGAACGCCGCCTCGCCCTCGACCTGCCCGCCCGCCCGGCGGGCCAGCTCGGCCAGGAAGTCCGACGGTGTCGGTGCGGTGAACACCCGCATCACCGGAATCTTCTCGCCGAGCACCGAACTCAGCCGCGCGGTCAGCTTCGTGGCGATCAATGAATTGCCGCCGCGCTCGAAGAAGTTGTCGTCCATACCGAATCGGTCGAGGTCGAGCACCTCCGCGAAGGCGGCGGCGACGGTTTCCTCGATCGGTGTGGCCGGTGCGCGGTACTGCCGTGCCTCGAATGCGGGTTCGGGTAGCGCGCGCCGGTCCAACTTGCCGTTCGGCGTCAGTGGCATCACATCGAGCACCACGATGGCGGCCGGAACCATATAGCCGGTGAGGAATTCGGCTACCTGGATGCGCAGCTCATCGGGATCGATGCCGGCACCGGCCGCAGGCACCACATAGCCGACGATCTGATCACCGAGACGTTCGGTCGAGCGGACCAGCACCACCGCCTGGCTCACGCCCGGGCAGCGCAGCAGCGCGGATTCGATCTCGCCGAGTTCGATTCGGAAGCCGCGCAACTGAACTTGCTGATCACTGCGCCCGGCGTAGGCGAGTCCGGTCCGGCCCCAGCGTCCGAGGTCGCCGGTGCGGTACATGCGAGATCCCGGTGCTCCGAAGGGATTCGCGACGAACCGGATCGCGGCCAGTCCCGGCCTGCCGAGGTATCCCCTGGACAGCTGGGCTCCGGCTATGTAGATCTCACCCGGTGTTCCGACCGGCACCGGGTGCAAGCGCTCATCGAGCACATAGCCCGCCAAGCCGGGCAGCGCACGTCCGATCAGGCTTTCCGGGCTGTCCGCGATCTGCTTGTCCAGCGCCAGGAACGAAACGTGCACCGTGGTTTCGGTAATGCCGTACATATTGACCAGGCGCGGCGCATCCGCGTCATGGCGCTCATACCAGCGCCGCAACTGACGCAGATCCAGTGCCTCGCCACCGAATACGACATGTCGCAGCGCGAATTCGCCGTCGGAATCGGCTGCCGCCCGATCGGCCTCGATGAGCTGGTAGAAGGCTGACGGCGTCTGGTTCAGCACGGTGACCTGTTCGCGAATCAGCAACTGGCGGAACAGTTCCGGTGCCCGAGAGGTCGCGTAGTCGACAACGACCACCGAGCCGCCGGTAGCCAGTGCGCACCACAGCTCCCACACCGAGAAGTCGAAGGCGAAGGAGTGGAACAGCGTCCACACATCGGTCTCGTCGAACCCGAACAGCGGCTGGGTATTCGCGCACAGCTCGACCACATTGCGATGCGCGACGCCCACGCCCTTCGGCACACCCGTCGAACCCGAGGTGTAGATGACGTAGGCAAGGTGATCGGGCAACAGCGGAGCGATTCGGTCGGCATCGCTGACGGCGTGATCGTCGAATTCGGTTGTCTCTTCGAGCAATATCACCGGCAGCTCGCCGACCGGCACATCGGCCCGCTGCTCCGCAGTGGTGAGCACACAGACCGGAACCGCATCCGACAGCACGAAGGCTAGCCGCTGCGCCGGATAGGTGATATCGATCGGCAGGTACGCCGCACCCGCGGTGAGCACACCGAGCAGCGCGACCGGTAGCTCTTCGGTACGCGGAACCGCGACGGCCACCAGCGATTCCGGTCCGGCACCGGCGGCAATGAGCGCCCTGGCCACCCGGTTCGCCCGCCGCCGCAGCTCCGCGAAACTCAGTGCGGTATCGCCGAAACGGACCGCCACCGCATCGGGCCTGCGCCGGGCCTGATCGGCGATCAGTTCGGGCAGTGTCGCGGCGGGCACCCACGCACCACGCGAATTCCATTCGCGCAGCACCCTGGTGCGTTCATCCGGTCCGAGCAGCTCGATATCGCCGACGGTCACCGCGGTATCGGCGACGACCGCGGTGAGGATGCGGGCGAACCGATCGGCGAAGCGCTGTGCGGTCGCGGCGTCGAACAGGTCTGTCGCATAGGCGAATTCCGCCCGCACTCCCTGGGTTTCACCGCGCGGGCCGATCCGCTCGTTCAGCGAAAGCCGTAGGTCAACCGTGACCGGATCCGTCGCGGCCGTGTTGCCCATCGCGACCTGGAACAGCGGATGCCTGCCGGTCACCTGGACGGGGTCGAGTATCTCGACGAGTTGCGCGAACGGCACATCGGCGTGCGCGAATGCGGCGGCGTCGACCGGGCCGACCTCGGCGAGTAGTTCGTCGAAGGTCGCGTTCGGGTCGTATTCGGTGCGTAGCACCACGGTCGTCCCCGAGGCCGGCGTCCCGATTGCGATATCGGTCGTGCCGGAAAGCCGCGCCAACAGCACCGCGAAGGCCGCATGCGCCACTACGAATACCGAGGTATTCCTGGTCTCGGCGAGCCGACGCAGTTCGTGGTGCAGGTGCACGCCGATTTGCAGCGCGACCTGCCCACCGATGTATGAGGGCACGGTCGAACGCGGACGATCCATCGGCAACGTCAACTCATCCGGCAGGCCCGCAAGCGTGGTGCGCCAGTATCGAACCTGAGTGAGTACATCGGGGCCCACACCGTCGCGCACAGCCGCAACCGAATCCGCAGTGACGAATTCGCCGAGCACAGTGCGCAACCGCTGGGTCAGCGCCTGCGCCGCCGTATCCGCGACGGTGTCGCTGCGATACAGCACCTCCACCCGGAGCTCAGCACCCAGTTCAGCCCGGACGGTAACCGGATAGTGGGTGTAGTCGACCGAGCTCACGCCACTGACCACCAACCCGTCGACGGCGCTGCCCGCCTGCCGCAGGCCATCGGCGTCGATCGGATACGACTCGTAGGCCAACAGCGTGTCGAACAACTCGCTGCCACCCGCAATCGCTTGGACATCGGCCAGCCCGAGATAGTGATGTTCCAGCAGCGCTGCCTGCTCGCCTTGCAGTTCGGTGAGCAACTGCGAAACCGTTGTCTGCGAATCGAATCGGACGCGCACCGGGATCGTGTTCACGAACAGGCCAACCATCGCGTCGACGCCGTCGAGCTGCGGTGGACGTCCCGAAACGGTGACGCCGAAGACGACATCGTCGCGGTCGGTAATACCGGCGACGACCACGCCCCACGCCGCCTGCAGCACCGTATTGACGGTGACCTCGGTCGCCGCGGCGAAGGACGTCAGCGCGACTGTCTCGGTCGCCGACAGTTCGAATGCAGACCTGCTGAATCCATTCTCCGGCACCGCGGGTCGCACCAGCGCGGGTGCGAGCAGCGTCGGCGCGACCTTGGTCAGCGCGGTTTCCCACGCACGCAATGTGGCTTCGCGGTCCTGTCGCGACAGCCACGCCAGATAGTCGCGGTACGGCCGCAACCCAGGCAGCAGCGCGGCATCGCTCCTGGTCGCGTAGAGGATCAGCAGGTCCTTCATCAGCAGCGGCATCGACCACCCGTCGAGCAGGATGTGATGCGCTGTCAGCACGAGGTGCGTGCGCCCGGATACGGTGCGGTACACCGTGAATCGCAGCAGCGGTGCCAGCGCGGAATCGAATCCGGTGCGCTGGTCGGCGGCGAGCAGATCGGGCAGGTCGGCGTCGGGCACCTCGGGGACCACGCGCCACGGCACCCGGACGCCGTCGGCAATGAGCTGCACCGGTTTGCCGTTCGCGCCGAAAGTGAAGGCGCTGCGAAGATTCGCGTGCCGGTCCAGTACCGCTTGTGCGGCGCGGCGCAAACGCTCGAGTTCGAATTCGCCCGAGAGTTCGACCGCCACCTGAATGACGTAGGGGTCCACCGACTCCGCCAGCATTTCCATGAGGAACAGCAGGCCGGTTTGCAGCGGCGACAGCGGCAGTACCTCGGCCAGGCCCGGGTAGTTCGCCCGCCAGGTGTCGAGTTCGTGCTGGGTGGTCGATACGAGCGGCACATCAGATGGTGTGAGACCACCGGCGTCCGGGTTCGCTACGTGCCTGGCTACTGCCGTCAGCGCGATGAGCCAGTCGTCGGCCAGTTCCTGTACCTCCGCCGCGTCGAGGATTTCACCGGCGTACTTGAACACCACATCCATCCGCGGCCCGGCATCGGTATCGACGACGATCGCATTGATATCGACCACGGCCGACGCGGGCAGCGCCGGATCCTGGCCGTCCTCGAGGTCACCCAGATCGCCGGACGGGAGCCAGGCCGGATCGGTCAACTCCGGTGCACCGCCGGTAGATACCCGACCCAGATAGTTGAAGCCGATCTGCCCGATATCACCGGCCAGCGCACCGGCGGTACCCGAATTCAGTTGGCGCAGTACGCCGAAGCCGATGCCCCGATCCGGAACCGCGAGCAATTGCTCCTTCACCGACCGCAGCACGGCCGCGGTTTCCTCGGCAACGTCGCTGAGATCGAGCGCCACCGGGTACACGCTGGTGAACCAGCCGATCGTGCGGGTCAGATCGGCGCCGGGCACGGTCGCTTCCTCGCGGCCGTGGCCCTCGAGTCGAATCCTGGTCACCGTGGCGTCGATCCCGCGGCGCGCCCGCCAGGTCCGCACCGCCATGGCCAGCGCGGCGAGCAGACCGTCGTTGACACCACCCCGGTACAGCGCGGGCACCGTGGTCAGCACCGCATCGGCGACATCGACCGGCACCTCGACCGTCAACTGCCGCACCGTCGCATGGGTATCGACGGCGGGATCGAGCGCACGCGCACCGAGCAACGGATCCGGTGTGGCCAGCACGGTGCGCCAGTAGTCGAGCTCCGCCATCCGCGACGGCGAGCCCGCCGCCTCCACCAGACCGTGCGCCCAACGCCGGAATGATGTTCCGACCGGCGGCAACGCAACGGCCATCCCGGCGGAACGCTGAGCCCATGCGGTGATGAGGTCCGGGATCAGAATCCGCCACGAAACGCCATCGATCACATAGTGGTGCGCCGCGACGACCAGCAGATCGCGCGCATTCGACCTGCGCAGCCAACTGAATGCGACCATCCGACCCGCGGCCGGGTCGAGTGCCGCCAGCGCGGAAGCCATGGCGGCGTTGCCGATTCGGTTGAGCTCGGCCGCATCGGGCACGTCCTCCTCGGACAACAGCGCCGACGCGTCGAGGGTGCCCGGCGCGGCGACCTGCTGCCACCACCGGCCGTCGACCTGCCATACCCGCGCGCGCAACATGTCGTGGTGGTCGAGTACGGCGGTCAGCGTGGCGGCAAGTCCGGTGCGATCGATGCCCTCCGGCAGCGCGAGCACCAGTGTCTGTGCGAATCGGCCGAACGAACCGTTGTCGAGGAAGCCCGCGAGCACCGGGGTGAGCGGGATATCGCCGACACCGCCACCTGGCAACTCGGCCAGCACCACCGGCGCGGGATCCGTACCGAGCACCGCGACCCTGGCCAATCCGGCGACGGTCTTCTGCTCGAAGACATCGCGCGGGGTGAAGCCGATTCCGGCCGCCTTGGCCCGCGATACCAACTGGATCGAGACGATGCTGTCGCCGCCGATGGCGAAGAAGGAGTCATCGGCTCCCACCAGCCGCACGCCGAGGACCTGCGCGAACAGTTCGGCGATCCGCGATTCCAAGGGGCCGGAGGGTGCCCGCGACACCGTGGCGGTGAACCGCGGCTCGGGCAGCGCGTTGCGGTCGAGCTTGCCATTGGTGGTCAGCGGCACCTCGTCGAGGACTACGACGGCCGAGGGCACCATATGCGAAGGCAGTACTCGCGCCGCGAATTCCGTGAGTCGGTCCGCGTCGACAACACGGTCCGCCACCGCAAGCACATACGACACCAGCACCGTTGCGCCAGCGGCCGTTTCGCGACCGAGGGTCACCGCGAATTCGACATCCTCGTGGCCGCCGAGCACCGCATCGATCTCACCCAATTCGACACGGAAGCCGCGAACCTTCACCTGGAAGTCGCTACGGCCCACATAATCCAGCTCCCGTGCCCCTGCCGAAGTCGCATACCAGCGGACCAGGTCGCCGGTGCGATACATCCGGGCACCCGGCTCACCCCACCGGTTGGCGATGAAACGCTCCGCGGACAGCCCGGCTCGGTTGCGGTAACCGCGGGCCAGCGCACCGCCCGCCAGATATAGCTCACCCGTCACCCCGGGCGGTACCGGATTCAGCCGCGCGTCCAGCACCAGTGCGGACATGCCGTGCACGGGTGAGCCGACCGTAATATGCTGTCCCGCAGTCAATTCCGCATATGACGAAATAATGGTGGTCTCGGTCGGGCCGTAGCCGTTGTAGTACCTGCGACCGGGCTGCCACTTGGCCAGCAGTTCCGGCGTGGTGACATCGCCACCAACGGAGAGCATTTCGAGGTCGTCGAGGCCGGTCGGGTCCACCGTGCCGAGGACCGCCGGGGTGATGATCGCGTGCGTCACCCGTTCGGCGCGCAGCAGCTCACCGAGTTCTGGCCCACCCGGCACGGTGGACGGCACGATCACCAGTGTCGCGCCGACCGAGAAGGCGCACAGCCATTCCAGCACCGACGGGTCGAAGCTCGGCGCGCAGATATGCAGGAATCGACGCGTCGGCTCGAGCCGGTACAGCTCGATCGCATGCTCGAGCAGGCCGCCGAGTCCGGCGTGGGTCACGGTGACACCCTTGGGCATACCGGTCGAGCCAGAGGTGTATATGACGTAGGCCACGTGGTGCAGACGCAGCGGAACGATCCGGTCCGCATCAGTGATCGGCGCGGCGGATCGGTTGGCGCACAACGCTTCCGTCGTGGAATCGTTGAGCGCGAGCCACTGCACGTCATCGGGGAGGTCTTTGACGTATTCGGCAGCGGTCAGTCCGACGACCGCGGCCGAATCGGTCAGGAGGTACCGGACCCGTTCCAGCGGATGGTTCGGATCGATCGGCACATGTGCGCCACCGGCCTTCGCGACGGCCAGCACCGCGGCGACCATCTCATAGGAGCGCGGCAAGGCCAGCGCAACAAGGCTTTCCGGCCCGACACCACGCTCGATCAGAACCCGGGCCAACCGCGACGAGTACCGGTCGAGTTCGCGGTAGCTGATCGACCGGCCCGCATACCTGACCGCAACACGGTCCGCACCGTGGCGCAGCCCACGCAACAGCAGATCGGGCAGCAGCCCACCCGCCATCACATGATCCGGCTGCACCCGGGTCAGGAATTCGACCTCGGATTCGGCCAGCAGCGGCAGATCACCCACCGGTGTTTCCGCATTCGTGACGATCGCGGTGAGCAGTCGCACGAACCGATCCGCGAAGACGCGCACCGTCGCGTCATCGAAAAGGTCGCGCGCATAGGTGAACGCGGCGAACATGCCCGAAGCGGATTCGCGAATCGCCAGCGACAGGTCGAATTTCTCGGTAATGAGATCGAAATCCACTGGGGCGACGTGCAATCCGGGCAGCTCGAACGAGCTGTCCGGCAGGTTCTCGAACGAGAGCGCTACCTGGAACAGCGGATGCCGTGCCGTCGACCGTTCCGGTTCGAGCAGATCCACCAAACGCTCGAACGGAATATCCGCATGTGCGAAGGCCTGTAGATCCACATCCTTGGCGTGGGCCAGCAGCTCGGCGAAGGTGCTGCCGGCCGATACCTCGGTGCGCAGCACGAGCGTATTCACGAACATGCCGATGACATCGTCGAGTTCGGCCTCGCCGCGCCCGGCGACCGGCGTTCCGATTGCGATATCGTCGGTGCCCGACAAGCGCGCCAGCAATACCGCGAGCGCGGCGTGGACCACCATGAACAAGGTCGCATTGTGCTCGCGGGCCAATCGCACCAGCGCGGCGTGCAACTGCGCATCGATCGGGATATCGCACCGACCGCCGGCGAACGACGGGACGGCGGGCCGAATCCGATCCGACGGCAGATTCAGCTCATCCGGCAGCTCGGCCAGGGCCTGTCGCCAATACGACACCTGCTGTCCGGCAAGCGAATCCGGATCCGATTCCGAACCGAGTGCGGCCCGCTGCCACAGCGCGAAGTCGGCGTATTGCACCGGCAATGGCGTCCACATCGGCGCGGATCCGCCGGTGCGTGCGACATAGGCCAGCATCAGGTCACGGGTCAGCGGACCCATGGACCAGCCATCGGCGCTGATGTGATGGGCCACGAGCACCAGCACGTAGTCGCCGTCGCAACGCAGCAATTCGGCACGCACCGGCACTTCGGCGGTGACATCGAATCCGGCACCGACCAGCTCGACGATTCGATCCCGCAGCTCACCAACAGTGATATCGACGACCGCCAGATCCGGAACCGCCTGTCCCACAGGCAGAATCACCTGATACGCGACACCGTCCCGAGACGGGTACACGGTGCGCAGCACCTCGTGCCTGGCCACCACATCGGCGACCGCCGATCGCAGTGCATCGATATCCAGTGCACCGGACAGTCGCACCGCGACCGGCACGTTGTACGCGGCCGATGCGGTATCGAACTGGTTGAGGAACCACATTCGCTGCTGTGCCAGCGACAATGGCACCCGATCCGGTCGCGTACTCGCGGCCGGTAGCGGCCGCCGACCGGAACCCACCCGATGCTCTACCCGCACCGCCAGTGCGGCGACGGTGGTCGCCTCGAACAACACCCGCACCGGCACCTGCGTATCCAGCGCGGCACCCAGGCGCGCCGCCACCTGAGTTGCGATCAGCGAATTCCCGCCGAGCGCGAAAAAGTCGTCATCTATCCCGACCCGATCCACCCCGAGAACATCCGCGAATACCCGGGCGACGATCTCCTCGATCGGCGTCGACGGCGCACGGAAGACCTGCGTCTCGAACTCGGGCGCGGGCAATGCCTTTCGATCCAGTTTGCCGTTTACCGTGCGCGGCAGCGCGGCCAGGACCACATAGGCGGCAGGCACCATATAGGACGGCAGCACGCCGGCCAGCGCCGACTTCACCTGTGCCACATCGATATCGACGCCCACCAGATACGCGACGATCCGTTCACCGCTCCGCTGATCTGTATCCGCGATCACCGCCGCCTGCGCGATCTCCGGCAACGCGTCCAATGCCGCCTCGATCTCACCCAACTCGATCCGGAAACCACGGATCTTCACCTGGAAGTCGGAGCGACCGCGATACTCCAACTGACCGTGCGCATTCCAAGCCACGAGGTCACCGGTGCGGTACATCCGGGCGCCGGATTCGAACGGATCGGCCACGAACCGCTCCGCGGTCAGATCGACCCGGCCGAAGTAGCCACGCGCCAATTGCGCACCGGCCAGATACAACTCACCCGAAACACCCACCGGCACCGGACGCAACCGCGAATCCAGCACGTAGACACGGCTGTTCCACTCCGGAGCACCGATCGACACCGAGACGGTATCCGCATCGGTCACCCGATGGCTGGTGATCGACACCGCCGCCTCGGTCGGGCCGTACAGGTTGAACAGTTCCTTCTGCGGATAGGTGTCCCGGAATCGCTGTGCCAGCCCTGCGGGCAACGCCTCACCGATGACCAGCACTCGCCGCAAGGTGAACGGCAACCGACCGGTCAACAGTGCGTCCAGCATCGACGGCACCACATGCAGGGTGGTCACCGACTCCCGCGCCATCAGATCGTTCAGATAATCCGGATCGCGATGCCCGTCCGAGTGCGCCAGCACCAACCGTCCGCCGAAGACGGCCGCCGACCAGAACTCCCACACCGACAGATCGAAGGTGGCCGCCGTCTTCAACAGCACCGCATCGCCTGGTCCGAGCACGAATTCACTGGTCTTCCACAGCAATTGGTTGACGATCGCGGCATGCGACACCGCGACACCCTTCGGCCGCCCCGTCGAACCCGACGTGAAGATCAGGTACGCGGTATTCGCCGCGCGCAGCGGCCTTACCCGCTCGCCATCAGTGATCGGTGTCTCGGCAAGCCAACCGAGGTCGAGCCGGTCCAGTCGCACGACGGGAGCCAGCTCGGTATCGAAACCCGCTGCCGCATTGGTCAATACGCAGACCGGTGCCGCGGTACCCAGAATGTAGTCGGTGCGCGCGACGGCCTGGTCCGGATCCACCGGCACGTACGCGGCACCGGCCTTGGCCACCGCGTACATCGCGACGACCAGATCCACCGACCGGCGGAAGGCGAGCACCACCCGCGACTCGGGACCGACACCCCGCGAAATCAAATGCCGCGCAAGACGGTTCACTCGGGCATCCAGCTCGGAATAGGTCACCGGTTCGCCGTCCGCGCCCATCAGCGCCACCCCGCCCGGTGTGGCGGCCACGGTCGCATCCAGGAGCGACACCAGCGTCGCCGACGCATCCACCGCATGGTCGGTCGCATTGCGACCGGAGACCAGCTCGGTCCATTCCACAGCGTCGAGCAGCTCCAGCTCACCGACGACGGTGCGTGGCGCGGCGGCGATCTCACCGAGCAAGCGCGCGAACCGAGCTACGAAGCCCTGGACCGTCCGCTCGTCGAACAGATCGTGCGCATAGGTGACGGCACCGCTGATACCGGCGGGCCGACCCGTCTCGTCGTAGTGATCGCCGATGATCCAGTGCAGATCGAACTGCGATACCGCGGCATCGAAGTCCACCGCCGCGACGGTCAGTCCGGGCAGCTCCAGACTCGTCGCGGCCAGATTCTGGAACGACAATCCCACCTGGAACAGCGGATGCCGCGCGGTCGAGCGAACCGGATTCAACACCTCGACGAGTCGTTCGAACGGCATATCGGCATTGGCGAAGGCCCCGAGATCGGTCTCACGCTGCTGGGCGAGCAGTTCGGTGAACGGTGCGGATTCATCGACCCGGGTCCGGAACACCAGGGTATTGACGAACATGCCGATCAGCTCGTCCAGCGCCGCCTCACCGCGACCGGCCATGGGTGTACCGACGGCAATGTCATCGGTGCCCGACAACCTGGCCAGCAGTACCGCCAATGCCGCGTGCACGACCATGAACAGCGTCGCGCCTTCGGCGCGCGCCAATTCGACCAGCGCACGGTGGGTTTCGGCATCGATGTGCACCGGAACCTTGCCACCCGCGAAGGACTGCACCGGGGGCCGTGGCCGATCCGTCGGCAGATTCAGCTGATCGGGCAGCTCCGCGAGTGCGTCCCGCCAGTAGGCAATCTGTCCGGCCGCCAAAGACTCCGGATCGTCCTCACTACCCAGCAGCTCGCGCTGCCAGATGCTGTAATCCGCGTATTGCACCGGCAGCGGTGTCCAGCCGGGCACGGAACCGGCCGACCGTGCGGCATAGGCGGTCATCAGATCTCGCGTCAACGGCCCCATCGAGGTGCCGTCACCGGCGATATGGTGCACCACCAGCGCCAATACGAATTCGGTAGGCGCGTTATCGACCTCGAACAAGCCGACCCGCAGCGGCACCTCGGCGGTCACATCGAATGTGGTCGAAAGTAGTTCGCGCACAGCGGATTCGAGCTGCTCGGCCGCAACCGTCCGGACCGTCAACTCGGGCACCGATTGGTCAGCGGGCAGGATGAGCTGCACCGGACCGGCATCGGTGTCGGGATATACCGTCCGCAGGACCTCGTGTCGCGCAACCAGATCCGCGACCGCGGCCTGCAGCGCGGCCACATCCAACGCACCGCTCAAACGCACCGCGATCGGAATGTTGTAGGCCGCCGATCCGGTATCGAACCGGTTCAGGAACCACATCCGCTGCTGCGCCAGCGACAGCGGAATCGCCTCCGGACGCGGACCGGCGACCAATGCCTTGCGGTCACCCGCACCCGCGTGGTGCGCCACCGCGGCGGCCAGTCCAGTCACGGTAGGCGTCTCGAAAAGCAGACGCACCGGAATTCTGGCATCCAGCGCCGCACCGAGGCGCGCCATCAACTGGGTGCCGATCAGCGAGTTGCCGCCGAGCTCGAAGAAGTCGTCATCGGCACCGACCGGCATATCGAGCGCGAGAACGTCGGCGAAGAGTTCGGCGACTACCGGCTCGGTCGCACCCGACGGCGCGCGGAAAGTCTTGGTACGCAACTGCGGTGCGGGCAGCGCCCGCCGATCCAACTTGCCGACCGGGGTCAGCGGGATCTCATCGAGCACCATAACGGCGCTCGGCACCATATGGGCGGGCAGTTTGCGCGCGGCCAACTCGGTCAATTCCGCGGTATCGATGCCGACCCCATCGACAGCACGCACATACGACACCAGAATCGTCGCACCGCTGTCCTGTTCATGACCGATGGTGACCACGAAATCGACGCCGTCGTGCGCGGCGAGCACCGCATCGATCTCACCGAGTTCGATCCGGAAGCCACGAATCTTCACCTGGAAATCGTTGCGGCCCAGGTATTCCAGCTCCCGCTCCGCGGTCCAGCGCACCAGATCGCCGGTGCGATAGAGCCGCGAACCCGGCTCACCGAACGGATCGGCCACGAACCGAGCGGCGGTCAGTCCCGGTCGTTCGTGATAGCCGCGAGCCACCTGCGCACCGGAAATATAGAGTTCGCCGACGACCCGGCCCGGCACCGGCGCGAGCTCCTCATCCAGCACATATTCGGTGATCCCGCGGATCGGCCCACCAATGGTCACCGGTTCGCCCGGCGCCAGCGGTGCGCTGATATTCGTCATGATCGTGGTCTCGGTCGGACCGTATCCATTGAAGAATTCCCGGGTGCGGCCATCCGCGATCGGTACTGCCCAGCGCTGCACCAACTCCGGCGGGCAGGCCTCACCGCCCGCGACCACGACGCGCAATTCGTCCAGCCCGTCGGCGGGCAGCGAGGCGAGCGCGGCCGGGGTGATGAAGGCGTGGGTCACCCGCTCCCGGCGCAGCAGCGCGGCCAGCTCCGCGCCGCCGTACACCGTCGGTGCGGCGACCACCATGGTCGCGCCCCGGCTCAGCGCAAGCAGCAATTCCAATACCGACGCGTCGAAAGAGGGCGAAGCGAAATGCAGTGTGCGCGAATCGGCGGTCAGCGCATAGCGTTCGCGCTGCTCATCACAGAAATTCGACAACCCGGCCTGGGTGACGACCACACCTTTCGGTGTTCCGGTCGATCCGGAGGTGTAGATGACATAGGCCGGATGCTCGGCGCGCAATTGCCGGATTCGATCCGTGTAGGTGATCGGTTCCGCCGAATATGCCGCGATGTCCGAGGTATCGATGGCGAGCCATTCCGGGCCGTCGGGCAGGTCCACCGCCGCGACGGTGAGGCCGAGTGCCGCACCGGAATCCGACAGCATGTGCGCGATGCGATCGGCGGGATAGTTCGGGTCGACGGGCACGAATCCGGCACCGGCCTTGGCGATCGCCCACACCGCGACAATCGATTCCACCGACCGCGGAATACCGACCGCGACCAAATCCTCCGGCCCGATACCACGCTCGATCAGCAAGCGCGCCAAGCGGTTCGAGCGATCATCGAGTTCGGCATAACTCGACTGCGCCAATGTCGCTGTGGCATCCGCGAAGACGACCGCGGGTCCGGCCGGATTGGCCTCGACGGCGGTGGTGAGCAATTGCGGCAGGGTCTTGATCCGCGGGCGTCGAGTCCGGTTGGGCCGCTCGCGATTCGGCCGCGTCATGCGCCGAACCCCTGTCGCGCACCGTGCGCGAATGCCAACACACCTTCGAACAAGCCGAGCATTTCCGGGACTACTTCCTAGCGTTTGTCGTTACATCTCGATCCCCCCATGCACCGTCATCTACTCAGCTCGACACCACCGGCAGCAGCTCATCCAACGGCACGATCTCGGCCGATTCGGGCACCACGACCTCGGCGGATGTGCCCTGCTCGAGCACCACCGCCCGCAGATCCGCCAGCTGGGCCGTATCGATGGCGGCCAGCGCGGCCCGATCGGCGATCAGATGCGTCACCCACTCCTCGGCGAGCGAGGCACCCAGGTCTTCAGCACCCGGCACCACGATCAGACCGGCCCCGGTCGCACCGGCACTCACCACCTCCAGCAGCGTTGCGGCGGAATCGAACCGGCCGTGCTGGAAGGTGCGCGATTCGAAGGTCAGGTCGGTGCGGACACGCAGTCGATCGGCCGCGGTGGCCAGCTCGTCGTAGCTCATCCGCACCCCGGTCGCGGCAATGACGAGGGCCGGATCGGACCCGCTGAGCACCGCGGTCCGATTCGCGTGGTTCACCGGTCGCAGTGATTCCGCCGAGATTTCGGCACTGGTCGCCGCATCGTCGAGGCGCAGCCATTCGATGCCGTCACCGATCGGACTTGTATCGGTGGTCAACCCGATCCGCACGGAGGGCTCATCCGGTATCGGAGCCCCGTCCACAGGCAGCAGTACCAGCGCCGCACCCGTCTTGAGCACCGCCCACGCGGCCACCGCCCAGTCGGGACCGCGCTCCAGCCGGATCGCCACCCCAGTCCCCGGACCGCAACCGCGCCCGATCAACACCCTGGCCAGCTGAGACGACTTGGCATCGAGTTTCCGGTAGGGCATTTCCTCCTCGCCCCACACCAGTGCGGGCGCGTCCGGATCATCCTCCACCGCGGCAGTCAGCAGATGGGTCAGCTCGGTGCCGTCGGTGGCGGTCGTGGCATCGGTCGCGGTGCGAACCGGATCCTGCTCGTCGACAATATCGATGCCGCCGATGCGCACGCCCGGATCGGCGACCACCGCGGTCAGAATGCGCTCCAGCATGCGCCCGAGCCCACGCACTGTCGATTCCTCGAAAAGGTCTGTGGCGTAGGTGAATACCGAGACCAGCTCATCCGGCGTCCCATCCGCCTGCAGGCGCGGTTCGACGACCACCTGCAGATCGAACTTCGCGACGACATCGCCCGCATCCAACGCCGCGACGGTGAGTCCCGGCAGCACCAGACTCGGCTGCTCGAGATTCTGGAAGACGAGCATCACCTGGAACAACGGGCGTCCGGGCGCGATCACCTCGACCACCCGCTCGAACGGCAGATCCGCATGCGCGAATGCCGCCAGATCCGTCGCACGCGTCTGCTCGACCAGTTCATCGAATGCCATGCCGCGCTCGACCGATGTGCGCAGCGTCAGCGTATTGACGAACATGCCGACCAGCTCGTCCAACGCGCGCTGACCGCGCCCGGCAATCGGCGTGCCGATGGCGATATCCGAACCACCGGACAGCCGGGCGAGCAGGACGGCCAGCGCCGCGTGCACCACCATGAACACTGAGGATCGATGCTCACGCGCGATCCGGACGAGACCCTCGTGCACCTCGGCGGGCATGGTCCACCCGACCGATGCGCCACGCCCCGACGCCGCCACCGGACGTTGACGATCCAGCGGCAGCACCGGTGCGCTCGACAGACCGGCGAGCTGCTCACGCCAGAACGCCAATTGTCCTGCGGCCACCGAGTTCTCGTCGTCATCGGTGCCGATGATCTTGCGCTGCCATAGTGCAAAATCCGCGTATTGAACCGGAAGCGGCGACCAGCCGGGGGTCGCACCGGCCGCGCGGGCGAGATACGCGGTCACCAGATCCCGAGCCAATGGGGCGAGCGAAGCACCGTCGGCCGAAATGTGGTGCACCACGACAACGAGCACATGCTCGTCCCCGTCTGCCAATAGTCGAGCCCGCACCGGAACCGCTTCGGTCACATCGAATCCGGCCGACACCAGCTCGACGACCCGACCGAGCACATCGGTGGTGGTCTCGACCTCTAGTCCGTCGGGCAGCACCACGGCGGCAGGCAGAATCTCCTGATACGCCTGCCCACCGGTATCTGCCGTGGGGAACCGCGTGCGCAGCGCCTCGTGCCGCCCCAACACGTCCTCGACGGCCAGGCGCAACGCCGCGACATCGAGCTCACCGGTCAGCCGGATCGCAAACGGCAGGTTGTATGCCGGAGATTGCGGATCGATCCGATTGAGCACCCACATCCGTTGCTGGGCAAGTGAAAGCGGCACCCGTTCCGGGCGCTCGGTCCGTGTCAGCGGTACGCGTGCGGCGGCCGCCCGGCCCGCACCGGGGATGATTCCGGCGGCAAGCGCGGCGACGGCCGAAGTCTCGAACAAATCGCGCACGGCGACATTCGTATCAAGCGCATCGTTGATTCGCGCGACGACCCTGGTAGCCAGCAACGAATTACCACCAAGTGCGAAGTAGTCGTCATCGAGGCCGACCCGCTCGACGCCCAGCACCTCGGCGAAGACGGCGGCGACCATCTCCTGCGTCGGGGTGATCGGAGCGCGGAATTCGCGTGCGGTGAAGGTCGGCGCGGGCAGTGCCTTGCGATCCAGCTTGCCGCTGGTATTCAGCGGGAAGGCAGCCAGCACCACAATGGCGGCCGGAATCATATATGCCGGAAGCACTTCGGCCACCGCGGTCCGCAATTCCTGCGGCTCGGCCTGCTGCCCCGGCTGTGGCACCACATATCCGACCAGCTGATCACCCGACTGCGCAACCAATGCCGCGGCTTGGCTGACCGAAGGCTGGGCGAGTAGCGCGGTCTCGATCTCGCCGAGTTCGATGCGCTGACCACGGAATTTCACCTGGAAGTCGCTGCGTCCCAAGTACTCCAGGCGGCGCGGTTCTGCACGCCACACGACGAGATCACCGGTGCGGTACATCCGGGCCCCGGCGGTGAACGGGTCGGCGACGAAGCGATCCGCCGTGAGATCCGGTCGCGTGACGTACCCGCGCGCCAGCTGCGTCCCAGCCAAATACAGCTCGCCGACCACCCCCGCGGGCACCGGCCGCAATCGCGAATCCAGCACGTATACCTGCGAATTCCACTGCGGCAGGCCAATCGGCACGGTGGTCTGCTCGATGGCGTCCGCACGCCATGCGGTAATCGACACCGCCGCCTCGGTCGGCCCGTACAGGTTGTGCACCGCAGCATCCGATACCGCACGCATCGCGGTCACCGTCTCCGGCGGCAATGCCTCGCCGATCACGAAGATATCGCGCAGTGTCGGGCAGGACCCGGGCGTCAGATGTGCAGCGAATACCGTCAACATCGACGGCACGAAGTCGGTGACGGTGACCCGTTGCGCGGCAATCGTTTCCGCGAGATACGCCGGATCGCGATGACCATCGGGCGTGGCGATCAGCAGCTTCGCACCCGCACGCAACGGCATGAAGTACCCCCACAGGGATACGTCGAATGTGGTGGCCGTCTTCTGCAAATACACATCATCGGGACCGAGCGGGTAGTGCGCGAGCATCCACTCGATCTGGTTGTTGATGGCCGCGTGGGTGACCGCAACACCTTTCGGGCGACCGGTGGAACCCGAGGTGAAGATGACGTAGGCGGGATTGTCCGACGAAACCGGCCGCAACAGTTCCGTCGGCAGCACCGGATCCCCTGAGAATGCCGACAGCTCAACGGTATCCAGGTACACAGCCGGCGTATCGCCCAATAAACCAGCATCAGCCGTCGTGGTCAGCACACAGACGGGTGCGGCGGTATCGAGGATATGCGCGATCCGCTCCCCCGGATGATCCGGATCCAACGGCACATACGCACCACCGGCCGTCACAATCGCATACATGCCGACGACCAGGTCGAGCGAACGCCGAACCGCCAGTCCCACCAGCGCTTCCGCACCCACGCCCCGCTGGATCAACAGCCGCGCGAGCCGATTGACCCGCTCATCGAATTCGCGATATGTCAGCGTCGCGGAGCGACTCATTGAGGGGTGGTGGTCGGGCGACGGGTGGGCAAGTGCGGTCCCCTCGTAGGCCACCGCGACCGCATCCGGATTCGCCGCCACGGCACGGCGATATCCGTCGAGCAGTAGTTCCGGCACGACCGGGTGCGCGGTGTCGTTCCACTCCCACAGCATCCGCTGCCGTTCAGCGGGCGCGAGCAGCTCGAGCTCCCCGACCACGCGGTGTGGATCCGCGGCCACCGCGCCCAGCACCCGATTCAGGCGCTGCGCGAAACCGACCACCGTCGGCTCGTCGAAAAGGTCGGTGGCATAGGTGAACGACGCCGCGAGACCGTTCGCCGCACCATGGTCCTCGCGCGGTACGACGGTCAGCTCGAGATCGAACTTCGCCTGCACGACGCCCAGATCGATGCCGGAAATGGTGAGGCCGGGCAGCTCCAGTTCAGGCCGGTCCATGTTCTGGAAGGTCAGCATCACCTGGAACAGCGGATGCCGGGCCATCGAACGCACCGGATCGAGCAGCTCGACCAGTCGCTCGAACGGCACATCCGCATGTCCGAAGGCCGCCACATCGGCCCGCCGGAAGTTACGCAGCAAATCGTCGAACGATAGTTCGGGGTCGACCTCGCCACGCAGCACCAGCGTATTGACGAACATTCCGATCACATTGTCGAGTGCGGCATCCCCACGACCGGCAACAGGGGTTCCGACGGCGATATCGGTGGTCCCGGCCAGTCGGGACAGCAGCACCGCGAGCGCCGCGTGCACCACCATGAACAGCGTCGAATGATGTTCGCGGGCAATCCGTTCGAGCGCTGTATGCACCTCGGCATCGATCTCGAAGGCGAAGACGGCGCCGCGGCTGGACAGCACCGTCGGACGCGGCCGATCGGTGGGCAGCGCCATTTGCTCGGGCAGTCCGGCCAATTCGGTGCGCCAGAAAGCGATCTGCTGAGCCAGCAGCGATTCCGCGTCGTCTTCCGCGCCGAGCACCGCCCGCTGCCAAATCGCGTAATCGGCGTACTGCACGTCGAGCGGCTGCCACTGCGGGCGCGCACCACCCGACCGAATCGAATAGGCGGACATCAGATCCCGCGCCAGCGGCCCCATGGAGAAACCGTCGGCCGCGATGTGGTGCACCACGCACACCAGTACCTGCTCTGATTCGCCGAGCCGCACCAGACGTAGTCGAATCGGCGGCGCGACGGCGACATCGAAACCGGCGACGGCCGCCGCGATGACCAACTCGGGCAACTCGTCCGCACTCGCGGACACGATCTCGAGCTCCGGCACCGCACGGGCATCATCGATCGGCAATACGACCTGGATACCTTCGCCGTCGATCTCGGGATACACCGTCCGCAGCACCTCGTGCCGCCCCACCAGATCGCGCGCCGCCGAACGCAGCGCCTCGACGTCGAGCACCCCGGACAACCGCACCGCCAGCGGAATGTTGTTGACGCCGCTGGTCGGATCGAAGCGGTTCAGGAACCACATGCGCTGCTGTGCGTACGAAAGCGGAATCCGATCCGGACGCGGCTGCGCGCTCAAAGCATGTCCGGCCGCCGCGAGTACTGTCACCCGTTGAGCGAGTTCGGCGACTCCGGGGGCCTCGAATACCAACTGCACCGGCACCCGTGTGCCCAGCGCGGTGCCGATGCGCGCGGCGGCCTGCGCGGCCAGCAGCGAGTTACCGCCGAGTTCGAAGAAGTCGTCATCGACACCGACGTCCACACCGTCGGCGAGCAATAGCGCCGCATACACCTCGGCGACGACCTGCTCTTCCCGCGTGGACGGCGCACGGAACTCCCGCACCTCGAAAACCGGATCGGGCAGCGCGTCGCGATCCAGCTTGCCCACCGGCGTAAGCGGCAGTTCGTCGAGCACCACAATGGCCGTGGGCACCATGTACTTGGGTAGCGATCGCTCCAGTGTCGCAACGAGTTCGGCGGTATCCACGACGGCATCGGTGCGTGGCAGCACATACGAGACGAGCGCGGTTGTGCCCGAAGGCAGTGTCTTGCCGAGCGTGGCCGCGAAATCCACATCCGGATGCGCGGTGAGCGCGTTGTCGATCTCCCCGAGTTCGATGCGCAGACCGCGGATCTTGACCTGGAAATCGGATCGTCCCAGGTATTCCAGTACGCCGGTTTCGTTGCGCCGCACCAGATCTCCGGTGCGGTACAGTCGCGCACCCGGTGCACCGGCTTCCGCACCGAACGGGCTGGCCACGAACCTTTCCGCGGTCAGTCCGGGCCGTCCGAGATAGCCCTGCGCCAGCGCGGGTCCGCCCAGATACAACTCGCCGACAACGCCCGAAGGCACCGGCCGCAAGCGCGAATCGAGCACAAAGGCCCCGACCCCGGCGACGGTGCCGCCGAGGGTGACCGGTGCGCCGGGTTCCATCTGCCCGGTCGTGACCATGACCGTGACCTCGGTCGGGCCATAGGCATTGAAGACGGCCCGCCCGTCCCGCGCCCAGCGCTCGACGAGTTCGACACCGAGCCTGTCGCCACCGGCCACCACGGCCCGCAGTTCGTCCAACCCGGCCGGATCGACCGATTCCAGCGCACCCGGGGTGATCAGCAGATGGGTAACCCGTTCCCGGCGCAGCAGATCCGCGAGCTCGACACCACCGAATACCGTCGGCGGCGCGATCACCAGTGTCGCCCCCGCCGAGAACGTGAAAAGCATCTCCATCAGCGAGAAGTCGAAGCTCGGCGAACTCAGGTGCGTCACCCGTGAATCGCCCGTCAGCGCATACCGCTGACCGTTCGCGGCCAACCCGGCCAACCCGGCGTGCGTGACCACGACGCCCTTCGGCCGTCCGGTGGAACCGGAGGTGTAGATGACGTAGGCCGGATGCCGCTCGTCGAGGCGCCGAATCCGATCGGCATAGGAGACGGGCCGCTCCGGCTGCGCGGCGATCTGCGCGGCCACCACTGGATCATCGAGTTCGATCCAATCGACCGATGTGCCCAAATCAACCGATGAGCCCAGCACCGCGCGATGCGCCGCAGTGGTCACGCCGAGCGCAGCGCCGGAGTCCGACACCATATGCGCGATCCGCTCCGCGGGGTAGGCCGGATCCACCGGGACATAGGCCGCACCCGTCTTCGCGATCGCCCACACCGTGAGAACGGACTCGACCGATCGGGCCAGCGCGGTAGCGACAATGTCACCGGGGCCGATGCCGCGTGCTATGAGTTCCCAGGCCAGCCGCGAGGACGCCTCGTCGAATTCGCGATAGGTCAACTCGCGTTGGTCGGCCGGATCACCGGTCGGGTTGAAGCGAACCGCCACCGCATCGGCGGCGGATTCGACGGCGGCGGTGAGCAGTTGACCGAAGAGTGGGGTGCCGGCTCGGCGCCGACGATTGGTCCGAACAGATCGACTCGCTCTATCCATTCCCAACCATTCGCCTTTCACATCTGGCATATGGCAGGGTCGAACAACCGCACACGGAATTCCGCCGCCGCATTCGCTCCTGCGCAACGCAATCGGTTTGTCGTATTGGCGAGAGCTAACTATCCGCGAATTCAGAGTGCGTGGTGCTATCTCCGAATCCGTTGTGACACAAGCCCTCAAACATCCCGGGACACTGATCGTTCAGCATTCGTCCCATGTTGTCCACTCGAGCGTTCACTTGCCCGAGCTACAGCCATCCTCGCCTAGTCGCCTGTACGCCCGCCTGAAACCGGGTGCTCGCGCCGAGCCGCTCCAGCAGCCGCGCCGTACGCCGGACCACGGTTCGACGGGACATGCCGAGTCGGCGAGCGATGGTGTCATCGGTCGCACCCAGGCCCATCAGGGTGAGAATCGCCTTATCCCGCTCGTCGAGTTCGTCGGCGGTCGGGTTCACCGAAATCGGCGCCGCCAGCGACCACAGCACATCGAAAGTCTTCACCAGCAACCGCAATCCGGGCGATCCGGAAATGCGCAGACCCATCGGATCCGGGCGGCGCTCGTCCGCGTGCAAGACCAGGCTCGCCCGCTCGTCATCACTGATGATCAGCTTGAACGGCGGCTCGGGCAGGGTGCGCGCCTGGGCCCCACTGGCATTGGTGGACAGCGCGTGCCGCAACCTTTCCGCATCCTGATAAATAGTGTCCTGATATAGCGTCTGGTAGCGAATGCCGTCACCGATCCGAGAGCGCTTGAGCAGGAACAGCTGTCGCTCGCGTTCCGGATCGCTGAGATAGGGACCGCGTTCGATCACCTTGACCGTGTTACGGGCCGAGGTCTGGACCTCCTCGAAATCCGCGAGCATCTCGAGGCGTTCGAAAACCGGCACGATCGCGCCATTGGAGCGCGGTGAGCGGCGCACCGATCGGAATGTCTCGCTCAGTCGCGCGGCCGCGGCGTGCATTTGGTTGATCTCGTGCTGCCTGCGCCGCGCCTCGGCCTCGGACAGCGATTCGGGTGCGTGCGCATCCCAGATCGCCTCACCGTCGACGGAAAGCTGACTAACCGCGGCCTGCAGGTGGGTCAATACCTCCAGCGATGCGGCGGCGGTCTCCTTCGAGACGCCCAGATATTCGGCGACCTCGCCCAAGCTGGATCGCGGATGATGCACCAGCACGGCGTAGGTCCGCCCGTGCGGTGATCCAGGCTCGAAGATATCGCCCAGCGCAGTCATCGCCTGAGCCTAACGACCGTACGGTCCCCACGGGACCGTCGTCGGACTATCAAGCCGGGCAAGAAAATCAGTGCGCCGACGGGCCCCACTGCAGCGGGACACCCTTGGCTGCCAAGTACGGCATCGGGTCGACCTTGTTGCCGCCCTGATCCCAGATCTCCAGGTGCAGATGCGGTCCGGTCGAATTGCCGCGGTTGCCGACGGTGGCGATGACATCGCCCGCGTTCACCCGCTGCCCCGCGTGCACGAACATCTCGTTGACGTGTCCGTAGACCGCGATGGTGCCGTCGTCCTGCTGGATCCGCACCCACAGGCCGAAACCGGAGGCCGGGCCCGCCTCGATGACGGTGCCGCCGCTCACCGAGTGGATCGGTGCGCCGAGCTGATCGGCGAAGTCGAGGCCGTAGTGGAATTCGCCCCAGCGGGAACCGAATCCGGAGCTGATCGCACCGGCGACCGGGCGCACCGCGGGGGCCGGGGCGAACTGCTGCTGCGCACCCTTGAGGACCTGTTCGACCTGGGCCAGCGGGCCCGCGATCTCCGGCGGCAGATTGCTGATGCCGAACGGAGTGGCGACCGGGTCCGCGATCGGCGCGGCCACCGGGGTGGCGACGGCCTGTGCGGCTTCGGCTATCGGGGCCGCTGCCTTGACCTCTTCGACAGGTAGTTCCGCCGTGCCCTTGAACGTGATGGGCGCGGCGGCTTCCTCGTTCCCGTCGTGCGCACCCGGCATGAGCGGGGCGGCAATGGCAGGCGCGACCTGGGCTGCGGTGCCGATGAGGGCACCGGTGGCGACCGCGACACCGGCCGCGACCTTCACCCGGTCGGTGGTCGACGGCTCGGCGCGATGCCGCGTCGGCCGACCCGCAACGCCGTCGCCGATGAGGCTCATGACGGTTATAGAACTGGGGCCTACCCGATGCTGCGACAAAGCTGGTCCTTGCGCTCGACCTACAGTGGCTGAACAGGTTCCGAAGTTTGTAACGTTTCGGCATCCGTTGTGACGGGAACTCTACCTCGTCGTGACCATTTCGCAACCTTCTCGGCCAAAATCCCTGTTTAGGGCCTGGTCAGACGCGCGGGTCACCATCACGAAGCCGATCCTTTCGAGCGACCTGCAAGCAGCGACCGATGCGCCACACTGGGACCCGTGATCCTCAACGAGTTGAGCGTTCCGATCGTGCTGGCGCCGATGGCGGGCGGACCGTCCACGCCCGAATTGACGGCGGCGGTCTCCGCGGCGGGCGGCCTCGGCCTGCTGGCCGCCGGATATCTGACCGCGACCGATACCGCGGCACGACTCGCGGCCACCCGCGAACTGACCACCGCGCCTTTCGGCGTCAACCTCTTCACCCCGGGCCCCGCCGCCGCGCCCGAGGATTTCGCCGACTACCTCGCCGAGCTGGGGCGCACCCACGAGGTCGGCGTGCCGAAGTACGACACCGACGAATGGGACGCCAAGCTCGAGCTGCTGATCGATGCGCCCGTCGCGGTGGTCACCTTCACGTTCGGCTGCCCGAGCGCTGCCGAGGTCGCCCGGTTGCACGAGGCCGGTTCGGAAGTGTGGGTGACGGTCACCTCGGCCGCCGAAGGTCACCTCGCGGTCGAAGCAGGTGCCGATGTGCTGATCGCCCAGGGCGCGGAGGCTGGCGGGCATCGCGCCACCTTCATCGATCGTGTCGCGGACGATGCCACCGATCCACTCACCTTGCTCGCACTACTGCAGATCCTCGACGCGACCGTCGACCGGCCGATCGTGGCCACCGGCGGTATCACCACGGGGGCCGGCATCGCGGCAGCGCTCGCGGCCGGCGCGGCGGCCGTGCAACTCGGGACCGTCTTCCTACGCTCACCGGAAGCGGGCACCAATCCGGTGCATCGCGCCGCGCTCGGCGCCGACACCCCGACCATGCTGACCCGCGCCTTCACCGGCCGCCGGGCGCGCGGCCTGCGCAACCGGTTCATGGACGAACACTCCGCGACAGCACCGGCCGCCTATCCGGAAATCCATTACGCCACAGCGCCGTTGCGGGCCGCCGCACGAGCGGCGGGCAATCCGGACGATGTGAACATGTGGGCTGGCCAGACCCACACGCTGGCACCCGAGCTACCGGCCGGTGAACTAGTCCGCAGCTTGGCCGCAGATGCGAAAACCGCCCTGACCACAGCACTTTCGGGACGAATCCAGTCTTGTTGACAACAGTTTCCGTTTAGAATCGAGGGGCCTCGCAACAGCCATCCAGGTCAGGAGAGCGCTATGTCCCTCGATGTTCCCACCGCCCTACTCGAACGCGCCGAACGCGGCGAGGTCGACGACGCCGACTTCGTCGAGGTCGTGCGGGTCTCCCTCCCGTACGCCTGGGAGGTCGTCAGCCGGGTGGCCGGTGAGCTGCAGTCCGGCACAGCCGAATTCGCCGACAATGTCGTTGCGCCGCCCGATGAGGTGGCCCGGGGACAACTGCTGCGTGCCATGGCCTCCGACGCCATCCGCGGCGGCCTGGAACGCCATTTCAAGGTGAAGCTCGCCTTCCAGAACTGCCACCGCGTCGCGGCCTTCCCGATCGCCGCCGTCGGCGGCGACACCTACACCACCTTCATCGGGACTCGCGCCCAACTGCTGAACCAGAGCCCCGAACTCCGCAACTGCTGATCAGCATCGCAAAACCCCGGCGCGGCACGGATTTTCCGGCCGCGCCGGGGTCGCGCGTAATGTGAGCAGGCATGAGCGGCAACGATCTTCGCGACGAGATCGATCGGCGGCTGCATCCCTGGCTGCCGCAACTCGGCTCGGATCGCGGTGCGTACACCAACCATGTGCTGCGCGTGCTGGAGCTGTGCGATCTGCTCGACAGTGGCTCCGGCAGCTTGCCGAGCACCCGCGAGGAGTTCCGCACCGCCGCGGCCTTTCACGATCTGGGGATCTGGACCGCGGGCACTTTCGACTACCTGGCGCCCTCTGTGGACCTCGCACTGCAATGGCTCGATCAGATCGACCGCGCCGACTTGGCCGATCTGGTCGTCGCAATGATCAACGACCACCACAAGATTCGCCCGGCAGGCATCGACACCGACCCGATCGAAATCTTCCGCCGAGCCGATGCCATCGACGTCGAATACGGCCTGCTCGGCCGCTTCGGGATACCTCGCTCCACCTACCGCGAACTGGCGAAGCGGTACCCCGACAAAGGCTTCCACCGCCGGTTGGTCCAACTGGCCGCCAAACGAATCCGGACGCACCCCACCTCACCACTGCCGATGCTGAAGTGGTGAGGTGGGGCTTGTCGCTCTAGGACAGCGTGGTGACTGTGAGGTCGCCGTCGGCGTATTGGGCGCGCAGACGCTTCTTGTCGAATTTACCGACGCTGGTCTTGGGGACCTCCGCGATGAAAGTCCACCGTTCCGGCAGTTGCCATTTGGCGAACTTGTCGGCGAGGAAGTCGCGCAGTTCCTCCGGTTTGGCCTCGGTGCCTTCGGCGAGCACGATCGCGACGAGGGGGCGCTCGTCCCACTTCTCGTCCGGCACACCGATGACCGCGGCCTCGGCGACGGCCGGGTGGCCCATGACCGCATTCTCCAGATCGACCGAGGAGATCCATTCGCCGCCGGACTTGATGACATCCTTGGACCGGTCGACCAGGGTGAGGTAGCCGTCCGGGCTGATCTTGCCGACATCGCCGGTACGCAGCCAGCCATTGTCGAACTTGTCGGGATCGATCACCGCGCCGTCCGGGGCGTAGTACGACCCGGTGATCCAGGGACCGCGAACCTCCAACTCGCCCAGCGACTCTCCGTCATTGGGAACCACGCTGCCGTTATCGCCGACCAGGCGGGCCTGCACACTCGCCGGAAAACGGCCCTGGGTGAAGCGGTACTCCCACTCGTCCTCGCCGGTCACCCCGGCGGGCGGATGCGCGACGCTGCCGAGCGGGGACGTCTCGGTCATACCCCAGGCGTGCAGGATGCGGACGCCGTGCTTTTCCTGGAAGGCGCGCATCATCGACGGCGGCACCGCCGAACCGCCGACGACCACCGAACGCAGATGCGAGATGTCCTGCGGCTTCGCGGCCAGTCCGGCGAGTACGCCACCCCAGATGGTCGGGACGGCCGCGGCGAAGGTCGGCTGCTCGGTGGCCATCATTTCCAGCAGCGGACCGGGCTGCAGGAAGCGGTCGGGCATGAGGACATTCGCGCCCGACATCAGCGCCGCATACGGCAGGCCCCAGGCATTGGCATGGAACAGCGGGACGATGGCGAGCACATAGTCGCGGTTGGAGAAGCCCATGCTGGTCGGCTGGCACACCTGCATGGCGTGCAACCAGTTGGAGCGGTGCGAATACACCACGCCCTTGGGATCACCGGTGGTGCCGGAGGTGTAACACATTGCGGCGGCAGAGCGTTCGTCGATCACCGGGAAGTCGAAGGTATCCGGCTGCGCGGCGAGCAGTTCGGTGTAGGAGTGCACCTGGACGCCCTCGGGTGCCTGCAGCGCGGCGGCATCGCCATTGGCCACGATGACGTGGCGGACGGTCTTCAGATTGGGCAGGTACTGGGCGAACATCGGAACCAGCGTGCCGTCGACGATCACCACCTGGTCCTCGGCGTGATTGGCCACGAAGACGAGTTGCTCCGGAAAGAGCCGGATATTGAGCGCGTGTAGCACCGCGCCCATCGCAGGTACCGCGATGTAGGCGACCATATGCTCGTTGTTGTTCCACATGAAGGTGCCGACCCGATCGCCTTCACCAATTCCCAAGCCGCGCAAGGCATTTGCCAGGCGTGCCGATTCGGCGCCGAGTTCACGGTAGGTCATGG
This sequence comes from Nocardia vinacea, assembly GCF_035920345.1. NCBI lineage: Bacteria > Bacillati > Actinomycetota > Actinomycetes > Mycobacteriales > Nocardiaceae > Nocardia > Nocardia vinacea. The sequence continues at coordinate 7,868,893 of NZ_CP109149.1, read as the reverse complement.
TGCGTACGCCGGTGCCGGTCCAGGTCGAGACGGTGGAATCGCCCATGAACGTCGATGCGTAGCGCAGCAACGTCGCCAGCGACAACGGCTCGTCCTGCATGGTGCTCAACATCGGTACTCCTTTTCTTCGGTGGCTACGGCGGCCTGCCGACCATGAGCCACATCACACCGGGGATGCTACCCAAGAGTAGGGCGCGCAGCGGACCCCATCACCGATCTCATTAGCAGGCAGGTGCCCTCAGTTCCCCGGCCCGGCCGCAATCTCGCGAGGCGAGTCGAACGGCGGTCCCCCAGGTGGCTGAGAACCGCCATCCGACTACGCTCGACGGCCTGTCAGACCGCGGAGTGAGCGGGGTAGGCGTGGACGAGGGCGGTGTCGAGTTTGGGCACGGCGTGGGTGAGGGTGTGCTCGGCGCCGTGGGCCAGGCGGTGGGCGTCGGCCAGGGTGATGCTCGGGGCGACATCCAGTTCGACATCCGCGTGCAGGCGGTGGCCGATCCAACGCATTCGAAGACTGCGCACGCCGAGCACCCCGGGTTCGGCGACCAGCGCCTGCTCGGCGGTACTCACCAGGGTGGGCTCGACGCCATCCATCAAGCGGCGGAACACATCTCGCGCGGCCGTGCGCAGTACGGCCAGAATCGCGATCGTAATCAGCAGCCCGACAATGGGATCGGCGAGCGGGAACCCGAGCGCGACACCGCCCGCACCGATCAGCACCGCCAATGAGGTGAATCCGTCCGTCCGCGCGTGCAACCCGTCGGCCACCAGTGCCGCCGAGCCGATCCGCCGCCCGACCCTGATCCGATACAGCGCGACGGTCTCGTTGCCGACAAACCCGATGAGTCCCGCTGCCGCAACCCAACTCAGATGCTGGATCTGGACCGGATCGATCAGCCTGCGCACCGCCTCGTACCCGGCGATGATCGCGGACAACGCGATCATCCCGACCACGAACAACCCGGCCAGATCCTCGGCCCGTCCGAACCCGTAGGTATAGCGCCGCGTCGCCGCCCGCCGACCGAGGGCAAATGCGATCCACAGCGGCACCGCGGTCAGTGCATCGGAGAAGTTGTGAATGGTGTCCGCCGCCAACGCGACCGAACCGGAAGCAAGCACGATCAATACCTGCAGCCCAGCGGTCAGCCCGAGCACCGCCAGGCTGATCTTCACCGCGCGGATCCCGACGGCGCTGGACTCCAGCGCACCGTCGATGCTGTCGGCGGCGTCGTGACTGTGCGGTACGAAGATCTCGCGCAGTGCACCGCGCAATCCGCCCGGATGATCGTGGTCATGGTGCGCACCGTGCGAGTGCGCGTGGTCGTGGTCCGCATCGTGCGTGTGTCCGTGATGGCGACCGTGCGAAATGCTGTGCCAGCGTTCAGGATTGCGCTCGTGACTCATTCCGCCACCGCCTGATCGCGAGCAGGCAGTTCGCGTACGGACCCATCGCCGCGGTGATGCGGAGGTACACCGGGGCCCGCATGTTCGGCGTTGTACACCGCGTCCACGACCAACTGACGGACGTGTTCGTTCTCCAGGCTGTAGAAGATGGTGGTTCCGGCGCGGCGGGTCCGGACCAGACGAGCCATGCGCAGCTTGGCCAGGTGTTGCGATACCGAGGGGCCGGGTTTGCCGATGTGATCGGCCAGATCATTGACCGAGAGCTCCCGGTCGACCAACGCCCACAGGATCTGTACCCGGGTCGAGTCGGCCAGCATGCGGAAGACCTCGACGACCAGCCCGACCTGGTCCTCCGCAATCGGCAGCCGCAGCGGCTCGCTATCTGCATTCATACGCAGATAATAGAACTATGGTGCGTTAGATGGAACGGCCCCTTCGGACCGGCCGGCGGCGATACCCCTGCACGGCCGCCGACAGACCGGTCCGCTCCAGCTCATCGGTGCAGTCGGTGTGACTCGTTCGCGGTCAGTACCGACGGGCGCCCGCGTAGGGCATCGAGGACATCGGCGACATGATCACGCCGGTCCCATAGGTCGAGGCGTGTATGACCTTGTCGTCACCGGCATAGAGGGCCGAGTGGTCGCCGCCGTAGAAGGCCACCACGTCACCGGGCTCGAGCTCGTCCCGGGCGACCGGGGTGCCCGCGGACAGCTGCTCATAGCTGGTCCGCGGCACCTTCACCCCGGCCTGCTTATACGACCACTGCACCAACCCGGAGCAGTCGAAGGCATCCGGACCCGTCGCGCCCATGCTGTATCCGGTGCCGACCTTGCCGCGTGCCGCGTCGACGGCGACTGCACCGTGCGTGCGTTCCGGTACCACCGCGGGCACGGGTGGTGAGGCTGGCGGCTTGATGCCGAGAACACCACTGAGGTACGCGATTCCGGCGCGGAACATGTCTGCGGGCACCGTAATCCCGGTCCCCGGAATCGTCGCGAGCGCCGGAGGCTCAGCGCCGGGAACCCCGGCCGGCACCGGAGCCGATGAACGTTCGCCCCACGGAATCACCAAGGGCAGTCCGCGCTCCGCCCCCGGCGCAGACCGTTCCGCGCCGGGTATCGCGAGCGGAGCCGACCGCTCCAACCCGAACACCCCGACGGGTATCGAGATTTGCGCACCCGGAATCGCCAGCGGAATCGAAAGTTCCTTCCCACGGACCGCGACCGGCGCGATCTCCGGGACAGCGACCGGATGCTCGACCGCGGGAATCAGCGGGAGTTCCGAACGCTCGATACCCAGAGCCCGCAGGGGCACCGCGAGCGCGGAACCCGCAGCAGTCAACGGCGCCGAAAGTTCCTTGCCCTGCACCGCGACAGGCGCATCACCCGAAGGAGCAACGTAATTCTCAACCGCAGGAATCAGCGGAAGGCCCGAACGCTCGACACCCAGAGCCCGCAGAGGCACCGCAAGCGCCGAACCCGCAGCAGTCAACGGCGCCGAAAGTTCCTTGCCCTGCACCGCGACAGGCGCATCACCCGAAGGAGCAACGTAATTCTCAACCGCAGGAATCAGCGGAAGGCCCGAACGCTCGACACCCAGAGCCCGCAGAGGCACCGCAAGCGCCGAACCCGCAGCAGTCAACGGCGCCGAAAGTTCCTTGCCCTGCATCGCGACAGACACGTCACCCGAAGGAGCAACCTCAATAGTGGAAATCAATGGAAGTGCCGAACGCTCGATATTCAAAAATGCGAGGGGCGCGGAGTACTTCACACCCGGAATCGTCGGTGGAATCGAAAGTTCATTAGAGGGAACGCCGAGGGGCACATCGAGTTCCGCATCGGGAACCGCGAGTGGTGCCGAAAGTTCCTTCCCCAGAACTTCAGCTGGCGCGATTTCCGAAGGTGCGACGGAATCCGCTACCTCGGGAATCGGAGTGGGCAATGTCGGCCCATCCGTCGGAACTTCGATGCCGGGGTTCGAAATCTGGTCCGGGACTTCGAATGTCCCGATATCCGGAATGGTCAGCGGTTGCGCTGACGCCTGACCTCCTGCGAGCAGTGTCGCGGCGATGGCCGCGCCTGCGATGATTCCCGCGCCGACGGCCCATGGGAGCGCGCGCCGCAGGAAACGAGAATATCGACCCTCCGTAGTTGATGCCATGATCCGGTCCTCCGATGCTCTTATCGAAGTTCCTGGCTGGCCGTTCGACGCCGAACTGCATTGGCGTTTAGGACTTCACCAAGACCTCGAATGAATTCGAAAACCATCACGGTGATCTGTAGTCCAGCGGATCCGAGCGCCATATTTCGCGCAATCCGCGCCAATTATGCGACACGACACGCGCATTGACGATAACAAAAGTATAACTAAACCGAAATGCCCCGTAGCGGAACCGCTTCCGCAACGGGGCATTCCGACACCAAAAATGGCTCAGGCGATGATCTGCTCTTCGATCTGTTCGGCGAGAGTTCGCAGTTTCGCGGCGAATTCGCGCGCCGCCGCCGGATCATTATTCGAGCCCTTGACAACTCGTCGCGTCAGCGCGGCGAACCGCGATTCCACCGCGGCGAACAGATCGACGGCTCGCTCATTCGATGGGTCCCGCAACTCCCCGCGCAGCCATGCCTGCAGCAATTCGACCACCTCGGCCTTGTCGAACCGCTCGGGCAGCAGCGCGACGGCCTCACGGAGCTTGCCCGCGGTGACCTTCACATCGTCGACACCGGCGATCGTGGTGTACACGGTGACCGCCGCATCTTCGCCGTGCTGGGCGGCCACCGGCAGCAGTTCGCGAACCTGCCCCTCATTGATCGTGGGGGCGACCGGATGCAATTTGGCGGCGAGCGGCCAGGCACGAATCAACTTGTGCGCGTATGACCGCTGCATATCCCAGCGCTGCTCCACATAATCGTCGAAGCTCGCGTGCCGATCCCGGTAGAGCCGACCGTCACGCACGATTTGCAGCGCGCGGCCAGCCGACCAGAAGGCGACCCGCAGGCCGTCGATCGAGGATTCACAGGCCGTCAACTGGGCCTGTTCGCGATCGTCGAGCTGCCCGTCCAGCGCGGTTTCGTTCGGCGCGGGCAGCGGCATCGTCAATACATTTGCCTCGACTGCCGGCGCGATAACCTCCAACGACGCCGCGCTCAGCGGACCCGTTCGCCACTCGGCATCCCGCAGCGGCGATACCGGCGGCGTGTGCTCGGCACTATCCGCCAACGGGTTCGCGCCGCCGATCGAGCCCTTACCGATGGACCCCTTCCTACGCTGCGGAGGCATCAGGCAGGCACCTCCACCGCGACCCGGTACGGGCTCACCAACTCCTCGCCGACCTGCCGATATTCACCGAGATCCATGATCGGATTCTCGGCGCCCTCACCGACCTCCCCGTCGGCCGCCTCCCGATACCACTTCCACGCGCTCAAATAGGATTCGAATACGTCGTAGCCCGCATCCTCCAGATTTCCGCGCTGCGTGCGGTATTCGGTCGAGACGTTCACGCCGTTCTTCATCGTCACCGGCACCTTGGTCATCAGTACCCGGACCCGGATCTCGCGGCCGCTATCCGCCGCGGCCTCCTCGGCGGCCTTATAGGTACTCGGCACCCGCTTGACCTCCGATGGGCTGACACTGGTCAACAGAATCAGCTCATCGCTCTGCGGTATGGCGGCCTTGAATATCTCGGCCGACTCGCCACCGGCATCGACGATGATCACATCGAATTTCCCGGCATTGTCGGTAATGCAGTCGTGGACATGCCGAGACGGGAAGGCGATCAGCTTGAACGGCACCTCGATCCCGCCCCTGAGCAGCCGCCGATACCAGGAATATCCGGTCTGACTGAGCGGGTCGGCGTCGATGACGAGCACACGCAATTCGTGGACCTGCGCGAAATATGAGGCCAAGAAAAACGCTGATGTCGTCTTGCCGACGCCGCCTTTGAGATTTCCGAGCGTTATGACCAGCGGTTCGGGTAACTCCAGTGGCGCAACAGAATTCTTCATAGACAGTCCTCCGAGGGTGAGGAGTGCGACCGTAGCGACTGCTTGCGGGTCGCTCGAAATGGTCAACTGTGGCGGGGCCAAGTTTCGCACAGCGGAGTTCAATTGCCGCTGATTGCGGACGTGCCATTTACTCGCGCGCGAGCGCAGTGCCCGATTTGGGCGGCCAAGCTGTGTCCAATTGGACACACCCGACCGCCTTGTCGCGCCCCCGCGCCAATCGGGTGCACAGGTGATATGCCTGTTGACCCGACGCTCCCGACGCCGAGGCCCCGCGACCCGATCGAGCTCACTCGCGATATCGCCGACAAGGTGCTCGAGCCACGCGTGGTCGAATCCGAGAAGACCGGAACCTTTCCGGACGGCGCGGGTCGGGCGAACCATCGGCGCCTACAGCCTTTCCGAAGCGAATGCCGGATCCGACGCGGCCGCGCTGCACTGCCGGGAGGCCACTGTGGTCCCGCTGAGACCATGATAGATGTTGTGGGACAAGGCCTTTCGAACGAATTCCACGCTCTGGACTCGCGTCGCCTCGGTATTGCGTCGGTCGCGCCGGGCCTCGCTCAGCGCGCCCTCGACGACGCCGTCGCCTATGCCAAGGAACGCGAGGCCTTCGGCTGCCACACCATCGACCACCAGGGCCTCGATTTCGCGCTCGTGGCCGCCGCCTTGGATTCGGCGCGCGCGACCTATGCACGGGGCCGAGGTCATGCAGATTTTCGAGGGCACCAACCAGATCCAACGTCTGGTCATCGCCCAGCAGTTCGCCGGACAATAGACACGGCGGGTCACCCGCCCGCCGCGAAGCGCAGCCGAGCCTCAGCAAGCCCCCAGTAAACTCGAGGCGACCTGGATCGATGACGAAAGGGCGTGAGCGATGCTGTGGGTACTGATCGGCGTTGTGATCCTGCTCGCGGCGGCCTACGTCATCTATCAGACGCAACAGAGCAAACAGCGCGCGGCACGGAAGTTCGACGATGCGGCCGCCGACGCCAGGCAGATGATCGAGCGACTCGCGGGTCAGGTCTACAACCTCACCGGCAGCAACGAGGCGGCTAAGCAGGCACTCGCCGACGCCTCGGAGCGGCACATCGCGGCCGGCTCACAGATCGAGCAAGCCCGCACGCCCGCCCAAGCGCGGCTGGCGAAGCAGACCGCGGTCGAGGGCATGTACTACATCCGCGCGGCGCGCACTGCGATGTTGATGGATCCGGGCCCGGTGATTCCGGCGCTGGACGGCCAGGACACCGCCGGGCGGGTCACGGAGAAGCGGGTCGTCGAATACGAGGGCCGCGAGGTCGCCGCTTCGCCGAGTCCCTCCGCGGAAACGCCGAATTACCATCCGGGCGGGCGCGTCGCGGGGCGGCCGGTGCCCGCGGGCTGGTACTCCGAGCCGTGGTGGCGGCCCGCATTGATCGGCGGCGCTTGGGGTTTGGGTTCGGCGCTACTGTTCTCGTCATTGTTCTCCGGAATGTCCGGGGTGGGGTATGACGCGCAGGGCTTCGAAAGTGGTTACGGCGAGGGGTATCAGGACGCACTCGATGCGGCGGGCGGGGATCAGGGGAACGACTCGGGTGATCAGGGCGGATACTCCGACGATCAAGGTGGGTACGACTCGGGTGGCGGGTCCGATGGGGGCGGTTTCGACGGCGGCGGGTTCGATGGGGGCGGGTTCGACGGTGGGTTCTGACGGACCTGGCCGACCGCGGCCGATACATGTGGAGTTGCCCGCGCGGTCGATACGACCGGAGCGACCAGCCCCCGCACACACGTCGTTGCGACTGAGATTGCCCCGAGCACAGATCTTGGACATCAGCCTTATTGTCTGAGACAGCCTGTTCCGTGTCTCGGTTTTTCTGATATCGACAACGAAGCCTCAGTCGAGGGGTCGGAGCCCGACAGGTGACAGAAGCCGACCTCACGCCAGGGGCCGACGCCTGACGGAGGGCAGGCCCGACAGAACGGCCCGAGCTCAACCCCCAACCCATCGCGCCCCCGAACAAATCGATGCGGCCCACCCGCCCCCGACCCGGTAGACTCCCGGTCGTCCCAACCGGTGCCCCGGCACCACCAGTTCAGCCCTCGTAGCTCAGGGGATAGAGCACCGCTCTCCTAAAGCGGGTGTCGCAGGTTCGAATCCTGCCGAGGGCACCAACCTACACCTGCATATCCGCAGTTCAGGGGCAGTTTTTGGCGTCGCAGTTTCGATCCCTAGGTAAGCCGCTTCGGCGAGGGCAGATGCGATCGCTTTCGGCGCGGCCCTGGTTGAGGTATTTGTGCAGCAAGTGCCGGTGTAGCCGAGGTCTTTGCTCTCGTCGAACAGATGCAGCACTGGAACGCCGGGCTGTTCGGTGCGGCGGCGGCGTAGGTGATCGCGGTAGGGGTCGACCAGACAGGCCCGGTATTGCGGTGGCCAGCGTAACTGGTCCGGCTTCCGAACGCGGGAATAACGCTTCACCGTGTTCAGCGACAACCCGAGCCGTCGGGCGCAGTCCAACAGTCCGACACCCTGATCGAGCAATTCATGCACCGCATGCCAGCGCTGCAACGTCGTCGTCTCGCGGGTGAGAGTCTGCCGTTTCGGGCCGGGTGCGGCCCAGCACCGGCAATGCGCGGCCACCGCATCTCTGACCGATCGGGCCAGTCCGTGTCACAGGCGCCAACGGCCGCTGGCACGCTGACCCCCGCACAACCATGCGCTACAACCGCGCCCGCACCAACCTCGACCGCCACCCCAACTACATCCTGGCGGCGTTCATGGCCTCAGCTACATGACATTTCAACATCCTGTACTAGCCGACTTCCGTGCGTCGCCCCGGGTGGGAGCCGCATGAAAATCGGCCGGGTGAGCCCGAAGTCGGAAGAACTGCACTGTGCGGTTTGATGTCGCACTGGACTGGATTACCGTGAGCCAGATCACAGTTGAGGTTGACCCAAGGTCAAGGTGGAAGCTCGGCGCAGCGGCACGATGCCGACGGGACACCCTAGCTTCGAGGAGCAGACCACCATGTCGATCATCCTTTCCGACCAGGACAAGAGCACCCTGCGGACCGCCGCCTACGGCACAGTGTCCCTGATGGCTGCTGCCTCCGGTGCGCCCCACAAGTCCGCCGCGAATGCCGTCATCGCCCTGACGTCGGCGACCGGTCTGGTCGGGCACGTACTCGCGGCGAGGACCAAGGACATCGAACTGATTGGCACGACCGTCGCCGAACTCGCCGACCGGGTATTTCCCGCCCTGACCGCAGCCATGCGGGTACTCGGTGCGCAAGCTCCAGCGGAGTCCGACAACTTCCGCGGCACAGTCCTGCGGGCCGTCGAAGCCGCTCAGACCCATTCGGATAAGCCCGGTTACGCCATGGTGGAGATGGCCCGCAAGATCACCGCCGTCCTCGACTCCGCCGGATCGACCGCTGTGGTCACCACGGCTGCTGCCGGGCAGGATCGCCCGGAGTTGCGGCGCGCGATCGAGGAGATCATCGATTCGGGTTTCGTCGGGGTTTCGGTGCGCGTGCGCGACGAGCGCGGTGAGTGGGCCGGTAGCGCCGGAGTGGCCGAGCTGGGCGGGACCGCGAAGCCGCCGATCGACGGACACGTCCGCATCGCCAGCAACACAAAGACTTTCACCGCGGCCCTGGTGCTGCGGTTGGTGGCCGAGGGCAAGCTCGGGTTGGACATCCCCGTGGTGGCCTATCTGCCCGAGTTCGCGCTGGACGAGCGGATCACGGTGCGAATGCTGTTGCAGCACACCAGCGGGATCTTCAACTTCACCGGCGAGCTCTACGCGGACGGGACGATCGTGGCAGGGATCCCCGCGCCGGGCACTCCCTGGGGAGGGCAATGGGTGGACGACCGGTTCCACACCTACCGGCCGCAGGAATTGGTGGAGCTGGCGTTGTCCAAGCCGACGCGATTCGAGCCGGGCACCGGCTGGAGCTACTCCAATACCAACTACGCGCTGGCCAGGCTGCTGATCGAGAAGGTCACCGGCCGCTCCTTCGCCGAGGAGATGCGGCGGCTGATCCTGGAGCCGCTCGCGCTGTCGGGCACCCTGGTGCCCGACAGCCCGGAGGTTCCCGAGCCGCACGCCCACGCCTACTACCGGTACGAAGAAGACGGCCGGGACACAACAGTCGACATCACCCGCCACGACCCGTCCTGGAACCCCAGCGGGGGTGACATGATCTCGACCACGCGGGACCTGGCTACCTTCATCTCCGCTCTGAACAGCGGGAAACTCCTTCCTGCCGAACTGCTTTCGGAGATGCGCACGCCGTTCCCCACGGGCATCCCGGGCATGGGCTACGGCCTGGGGGTGTTCGTGCAGGAAACGGCCTGCGGTGGAACCGTTATCACCCACAACGGCGGCCACGCGGGCTACGCGACGCTGATGTATGCCACGCCGGACGGCAGCAAGACCATGACCGCGTCGCTGACCTGCGTGGACGATTCCGCAATGTCCATCGCGGCACCGTTCCAGCTGGCGCAGCAGCGCCTCGTCAGCGAGGTGTTCTGCGGCGGGCAGGCCGATCTCGCCCAGCCGACCCCCTGAGCAACTGCGACCCGCGCGCCCTGACGGAGGACCACTCCCAGCCAAACCGCGAGGGGGCACGGCGAGCTCGCCGTGCCCCCTCGCATGCACTTCCCAACATCCCGCATACCCATTCATGAACTGTTCGAGGAGTTCTCGTCATGTACACCGCCGAAGGCAGACGACCAACCCGGATAGCCGAGCGGCTGCTCGACGACCGCCACTCCTTGCCGCTGTCCGTCGCCTTGCATCTCGTCCCCGGCGTCCTGATTGTCGTCGCCTACCTGCTCATCGGCGAACCATTCGCCAAGGCCATCGGATGCCCGGCCTTCCTAGGCTGGGCGATCGCGCTGTGCCTCATCCTGATACCGATCCAAGCCGGGCTGCTGTGGCTGGGGCACAAGTGCAACGGCCGCTTCTCGCTACTCGGAGTGCTGCACTACACCGAAAGACCGGTTCCGCGCGGGAAGCTCATCGTGGTGGTCACCGCACTCATCGGGTGGATGATGGCACTCGGGTTCGCGCTGGCGCCGTTGAACAACTTCTTCAAGCCCTTCTTCACCTGGCTGCCGTACGCGAATACCAGTGGCAGCGGTAACAACACCTACCTCGACCTCCACGGATACTCGCACTCGATACTGCTCACCACGACGCTGATCTGCCTGCCGCTGACCGGGATCTCGCTGCCGCTCATCGAGGAGCTGTACTTCCGCGGTTTCCTACTGCCCCGTATCGCCCACCTACGCGCCTGGGCGCCGGTGGTCAGTACCGTCCTGTTCGCGCTGTACCACCTGTGGTCGCCGTGGGTCTTCATATCGCGGGTGATCTTCACCTTTCCGGGGTACTGGTTCGTCTGGCAGCACAAAGACATCCGGCTGTCGATTGGGATGCACGTCGGCGTGACCTCGATCGTGGCAATGCTCGGCACCGCAGCCCTTGCGCTGGGCCTGATTTGAGGCAAGGCAGGCTGAACCCCATGCGGAATGGAGTCACGATCGGGCAGGCGGCGGCCTTCGTCGGCGTCACGGTGAAGACGGTGCGGCACTATCACAAGCTCGGCCTGGTCGCCGAGCCCGACCGCGACAGCTCCGGCTACCGGCGGTACGGATCCGACGATCTCCTGCGGCTGGTACAGGTCCGAACGCTGGCCGCCGCCGGGGTGCCGCTGGCCGAGATCGGGCCTTTGCTCGACGCCGACGCCGACCGATTCGCCGCCGCACTCGTCGATGTCGAGCGCGAGCTCACCGAGCGGATCGAGGAGATGACCGCACGGCGAGACACCCTGCGCCGGCTCGCCGATGGGGATCGGGCGCTGCTGGGCGACCGCGCGGTGACGCTACTGGAGCGGATGTCAGGTCTCGGGTTCCCCACGGACGAGGTCGCGACCGCCCGCGAAGGCTGGGTGCTGGCCAAAGCCCTTGTCCCGGAAGGCTTCGACGACTACCTCACCCATCTCGACCATGCCCTCGACGACCCCGGCTACGTCGCCTTGATCAAGCGCGCCGCCGAGGCCACGGCGTGGAAACCGGACGACCCCCGCGTCGCCAAGCTCGCCATCGAACTGGCCGACCACTTCCTCACCCACCCCGAACACTTGAAAGTCGTGACTGCCCTGCAGGCCCGCACCGATACCGCGACCCGCTACACGATGATCGCTCAGCACGGTGAAGAGCAGACCTCGGCCACGACGCGGGCAGCTGCGGATTTCGAGAACAGGCTCCGCGCCGCCGGCGTTCGGCTCCCCAGACCGAACACCCACTGATGCCACATTCCCATCCTCGGCTCGACGACCAGCCGGATCCACTCACCTTCACTCGAACCGACGTCGAACGGTATATGCCGTGGATGCAGGAGATCCCGGCTCAACCCCACGACCGTCGTGGGCCGTCTCACCCGCCAACGCACTACATTGCCGCTGACCGATCGGTCCGAGACGGCCGGCTCGGTGTCTCGGATGATCAATGAGCCGTGACGAGATCACCAAGTGGTTCGTGTACCGACGGGGTTGGGGGGGTGCCTCGCCGAGGGCTCCATTGAAACGGTAACGGCGGGCTACCCAACGCACCGCCATCGCGACGCTTAGATTGGATAAGTACCCACAATGACCAGTCGTTTTTCAGCGGCCCATGTTTTGCGTGTCCTGCCGAGGGCACTGTATTGCCGCAGGTCACGGGCTTGTTCCGCAAGCCCGATCCTTCGGCGTTCCTTTAGCGTCCACGTCGCCGATTGCGGAGCGAAGTCCACCAGGCGTACACCTCCGCTTGCTCGGCCTGCACGACCTCGTCGTCACCGTAGGCGTATTCGTAGGCTGGCTTGCCGCTGCTGGCGCACACGGCAATGGCTGGCAAGTTCGGCTCACCACGCTTGCGGCAGTCGACGGCCACGCCGTCGAGCAGCATGCCGATGTTCTGCGGGCTGTAGTAGCCAACCGCTTCGGCCAGCTGGGAGTAGGTGATCGTCCCCTCTTGCTGAGCGACTGCAATCAGTACCGCTCGGGCGATTGGAACAACGCGCACCTGGTGTGCAGTGGCACGGCGCACGGTGCCGTCGTGGCGGTGGATTTTGTCGCCGACTTGGATGGTTCGCATTGCGGGAGTGGTCCTTTTGGGCCTCGAATGGGTCATACGACCCGGCTATCGACGCTGGCCGATAGCCTGTTACCGGTCGCGCTCGGGCGTTCCCGAAAGCACTCTGATGACGAAGGCCTTCTGAGATATTGGAACGGCATGGACTGGACCGGCGATCGCAAGTCTTTCTCTGCCGTCGCTATCACCGGGCGGACCCGACAGGACGTCATGCAGGCCCCGAAGGTTCCGCTGTTCGGTACTCGTGCCTATGCGAAACGACAATCGCAGGAGTTGGCCGACGCGCTCGCCGAAAGCCAAAGACTCCGAGCGCACTTGGCGAGCATGGGAGGACTGGAGGTCACCGAACTGCCGCGCCTGCGCGAGCAGCTCGCGGCGCAGATCACCGAACCCCCAGACGCTGCTGGACAGCTTGCGAAAGCAAGTGATCGGCACTCGAGAGAAGCAGGGCGTAAGGCCCCGAACTGGCGGCCTCATGCACGGTGTGGTGTCCGGTCGACGTGTTGGTTGCTGCTGGTCCCGACATCAGATTTGCACGATTCGCTTGCGCGGGTGCATTACAGCGTTCTTTACCTCGGCACTGCACCCCATACCCACCTCGGTACCGACAGTGCTTGTGCTGTAGAGGACCTCGAGCGCACTCCAAGCAAGCCTTATTCTCGCGTGAATGCGAAGGTCCGGTACGGCTGGACGCGACCGGTGCGCATGGCCGACCATGGCTGACATGTTGCTCACGCGCGAGGCCGATCTGTTCGAAAGCTCCAGGGGCCGCCTGGAGGCGATGGCCTACCGCTTGCTGGGCTCGGCCGGCGACGCCCAGGACGCGGTGCAGGAGACGTATCTGCGCTGGCAGGCCGCCGACCGTGAGTACGTGGAGACGCCCGAGGCGTGGCTGACCAAGGTGCTCACCAATCTCTGCCTCAACCAGCTCACCTCAGCCCGGGCGCGCCGGGAAACCTATGTGGGGCAATGGCTTCCGGAGCCTCTGCTGGCCGGCGACCCGATGTTGGGCCCGGCCGACACCGTCGAACAGCGTGAATCGGTGTCGATCGCCATGCTCGCGCTCATGGAGCGGCTCACCGCCAAGGAGCGCGTGGTGTACGTGCTGCGCGAGGCCTTCGGCTACCCGCACCACGAGATAGCCGACCTGCTCGACATCACCGAATCCAATTGCCAGCAGGTCTATCGCCGCGCCAAACAGCACTTGGCCGTGGAACGGGCGCGCATCGAAGTGGACGAGGCCGCCGCCCGCCGGATCGTAGAGGAATTCCTGACCGCGGCGGTCAGCGGCCGGACCGACGAGCTGGTGCGGTTGCTCACCGATGACGCCGCCATCATCGGCGACGGCGGCGCCTTCTTCGCCACCTTGAACAGGCCGCTCGTCGGCGCCGAGCGCATCGCGCTGTTCGTGCGGCTCGCCATCAAACCGTCGGGCGCCAAGTGGGACAAGCTCGGCGGCAAGCCCACGCCGTTCGCCGCGATCGTCAATGGCAGGCCCGCGCTGGTCCTGGTGGCCGAGGATCGCATCGTCGGCGTCGTGGTGCTGGAGGTGACCGCCGACGGCATCGCCGGCGTGCACGCCCACGTCAACCCAGACAAGCTGGCGCACGCCAATCGCCAGTGGGCCACGTACACACCGGGAGCGCCCCTGCCCGATCTATGGTGACCCACATCATAGTCAGCTCCTGTCAGTATTCGTGAGGCTGTCCGGTTCAAGTTCCGAGCCCACCGAGACAGGAGCAACACCATGAAGCACCGCATCGTCGTCCTCGGAGCCGGGTACGCCGGAGCCACCGCCGCTGGCCGCCTGGCCAAGCGACTGCACCGCGACGACGTCGAGATCACCCTGGTCAACGCCGATCCCGACTTCGTCGAACGGGTGCGCCTGCACCAGCTCGCCGCCGGGCAGGACCTGCCGGTCCGCCCACTGCGGAAGATGTTCGCGGGCACCGGCGTTCAGGTGCGCATCGCATGGGTCGATTCGGTGGATGCGGACCGCAAGACCGTCGAACTGATCGGCGAGCAGGGGGCCGAGACCCTCGCCTACGACACACTCGTCTACGCCCTGGGCAGCACCGGCGCCGATTTCGGTGTGCCCGGCGTCGTCGAGCACGCCCACCAGGTGGCGAGCAAGCAGGCCGCGCTGCGGCTGCGGGAACGGCTGAACCAACTGCGGGCGGGCGAGACCGTGCTGATCGTGGGTGGCGGCCTGACCAGCATCGAGATCGCCACCGAGATCGCGGAGGCGCGCCCGGATCTGAAGGTCGCCATGGCCGCGCGCAGCGGTGTCGGCGACTGGCTCGACGAGAAGGCGCAGAGCCACCTGCGCGGCGCGTTCGAACGCTTCGGCATCACCGTCCACGAGCACGCCGACGTCACCCGGGTCACCGAAGGTGGCGTGGCCACCCGGTCGGGCGCGGAGATCCTCGCGCAAATGACCGTCTGGACAGCGGGATTCGCCGTGCACCCGATCGCGGCCGCCAGCACACTCACCGTCTCCGAGGCCGGGCGGATCGTCGTCGACGCCACCCAGCGCTCGGTCTCGCACCCGCACGTGTACGCCGTCGGCGATGCCGCGCACGCCGCGGGAGTGGGCGGCAAGACGCTGCGCATGGGCTGCGCCACCGCCTCCCCGATGGCCTGGCTGGGCGCCGACGCTATTGCCGCCCGGCTGACCGGACGTGAAGTCCCCGATGCCCCGATCGGCTACAACGGCCAGTGCATGAGCCTCGGCCGCCACGATGCCATCGTGCAGAAGGTGACCAAGGAGGATCAGCCGACCTCGAAGGTCGACGTGGGCCGGAAGGCCGTCCGCGCGAAGGAGCTGATCTGCTCGATCGCGGCCTGGTGCGTGCAGCACCCGACCCTGCTGGCGCCGAGCCGGCGTCGCCGGGTCGTCGAGACCGCCGCTGCGGCTCCGGTCGCGACCGTCTGAGCGCGGATGCGGAACCGGCACAGGTCCGCCCCAGCCGGAACGAGCTGGGGCGGACCGGTCTCGGTTCTATTGCCTCCAGTGCTCTCGACCGCCACCGATCACGCGCTCAGCGGCAACAGCGTGCGTCTGGCTGGAGTCGGATGTCCGCAGCCCCTTGATCTTCCGAGGTGCCAGGCAGCCGGTCCGGTCAGCGCGGGATGCGGCTGATCAGTACATGCGGGAGACCTGGAGGCATCCATATCTCGTGTCCGTCATGTGTCAGGACTCTGCGATCTTGACCAGCTGCTTGCCGAGGTTACGACCCTCGAAGACGGCACGCAACGCGCTCGGCGCGGATTCCAGTCCACTGCTGACGGTCTCGGCAATAGCGATCGCTCCCTGGGCCTGCCAGTCACGCAATGCCATGAAGGCTTCCGGAAAACGGTCGAGGTAATCGAGGAAGATGAACCCTTCCATACGCGCCCGGTCCAGCGCCAGCCTCATATAGTTCCGCGGCCCACATGCCGGATCGGCGCCCTGGTACCCGGAAGAGATCGCCCCGGCCAGGACGACACGCGCACGACGGGCCAGGTGCGCCAAACCATGCTCGAGGATACGGCCGCCCACACCGTCGAAGAAGACGTCGACGCCGTTGGGGGCAAGACGGGTCAAACAGGCATCGATATCGTCGTGTTTGTAGTCGAGGGCGGCATCCAGACCCGCATGCTCGGTGATCCAGGAGCACTTATCCGGGCCGCCGGCGATACCGATGACCATGCAGCCCAAAACCTTTGCGATCTGCCCCGCGATGGACCCGGTGACACCGGCCGCCGCCGAAACCAGCACCGTCTGGCCGGGCTCGGGACGGCCGATATCCGTCATACCGAAGTACGCGGTCAAACCCGGCGCTCCGAACAGACTCAGCATCGACGTAGGCGGCACACCGTCGGGCACCACGTTCAACCCGAACAACCCGCCCGCCGACCGGACGACATAGTCCTGCCACCCCACCATTCCCGCGACCCAGCTACCCACTGGACAATCCGGATCGTTCGAGCGCACCACCCGCCCGACACCACTACCACGCATCACTGCGCCGACCGGCACGGCGTCAATATAGTTGTCAGCCTCATTGAGCCAGCCCCGCTGGGTGGGATCGATCCCCAGCCAATGCACCCGAATCAAGGCCTCCCCCGGCCCCGGAACCGGCACCGGCACAGTCCTCAACTCGAAATCCTTGTCCCGCAGCGCCCCTACCGGCCGCCGCCCCAACACCCACTGCCTGTTCACCACATCCACCACCGGGCGATACTAGATCGCCTACACCCCGCCGCTCGACCCCATTTACTCCCGCGAAAAGGCACGATATTCGGCATGAGCGCGCACTTTCGGCAGCCGTACGGCGCTCTGTCCGTTGACCTTCCGAAGCCCCGCGCCGACCGCTTCGGTCAGCGAAGTA
Organism: Nocardia vinacea; assembly: GCF_035920345.1. NCBI lineage: Bacteria > Bacillati > Actinomycetota > Actinomycetes > Mycobacteriales > Nocardiaceae > Nocardia > Nocardia vinacea. The sequence goes on along the minus strand of NZ_CP109149.1, from coordinate 7,851,999 downwards.
TGCGGCAATAGCATGCGCTCGTTACAACGGCTTGGACGAGACGATCGCCTCGCTGGCCGCAAGAAGTCAGCACGACCACGACGAGCTGTTTGCCGTTTCAGGGACCTCGGTCGGTGGCCTGTTCGGCGTCTCCGAACGTCGGCATGTGCGTACACCGTCGTCCGGCGTAAGTCGCAGTGCCCGTCCGACGCTGGGCCGTTCACCGACCGGTCACTTGATCTGCTCGGCCAGCGCGACGAGGATGCCTGCGGGGCCGCGGAGGTAGCAGAGCCGGTAGCTGTTCTCGTACTGCACCAGCTCGCCGAGGAGTTCGGCTCCATGTGGCCGCAAGCGGTCGAGGATGTCGTCGATGTCTTCGACAGCGAACATGATGCGATGCATGCCCAGCGTGTTCGCCGGAGCACGCGGGTCACCGTCTCGGGTCGACGGCGTCTGGTACTTGGTCAGCTCGAGCCGTCCGTGGCCGTCCGGGGTGCGCATCATCGCGATGTCCGATCGGACTCCCTCGAGCCCGACGAGGCGATCCACCGCGCTGCCCTCGACTGTCGCCTCGCCTTCCAGCTCCAGTCCGAGTGCGACGAAGAACGCCGTAGCAGCCGCGAGGTCGTCGACGACGATGGCGATGTTGTCCATCCGCTGGATTGTCCCGCGCCCGGGTTGGGGGCCTCGCTGATCGGTGTCGTCCATAATGATCTCCTTTCGGGGGCGGCCGCTGGGTTCGGCGGCGTGTGTGTGTTCAGGACCCGACGCGGGTGGTGTCGGTGCCGTAGATGTGCAGCCTGATGGCGGTCTCGTCGCCGACGTTGCGGATGCGGTGGATGTCGCCGGCGGCGCGAAGCCGCTGACCTCGCCGCTGCGGCGCAGGCGATTTCGCCACGTCGGCAGGTCGGTCACGTCTGGACTCCCGTCTTTCGGTCTATCCAGAGGAAACGACGAGGGAGCCACCCGAAATTCATCGGTGCAGCCGAGGTCCTGTACACGCCCCTGCGAACAGCTCTGTATTCGGCATGTGCGCGTGTTGAGTTGTTATGTGCCCGAGGCCATGTAGGCGGCGAGGATGTAATTCGGGTGACGGTCGAGATTGGTCCGAGCACGGTGTTCCTCGCCGTCGGACTGCAGGTCTCGAAGATCCGCAACCCGAGCAGTCCGAGCATCGCTACGAGTGCGAAGTCGAATTGGTTGGCGGAATCGCGCGCCGGTGTGAGCAGTACTTCGAACTGTAGGTGCGCAAGTCGCCGACAATGGAGACAATCTGGGCCGCCGGGCACGATCGGTATCCGCGCGCCAACTCGGTCCCGTCAGCGCAGATGTCATCCGCGTCGACTGCTGTACAAGCCGGTGCGAGTGCCGAAATCGACGGTCGCACGGGCTGGTGGCCAGCGAACCGAGCCCGCCGAATGGTCACGCACTCGGACCTGAGCCGGACCGAACTAGGTACCCCTTGGCACCCAACGCGACAGATATGTCGCAGACGTGGGGCCCAACTGGATGTATCGAAGTTAACGATCACTTTGCTGATGTGGGGCTTTTGCGCTGGTTGGCATTGAAGCGCGCTTTCTTCTGACGATTCCCGCACGTGTTCATGTCACACCATTTGCGGGTGCGACTTTGACTGGTATCGAAGAAGGCGGCTCGGCAGGTTGGCGATGCGCACAAGGCCAATTTTCCGTCTCGTTCGCCTGCGATGATGCTGATCGCGTCGGCGGCGATTACGCCTAGGGCATCTTCCACGCAGGAAGCCGAACTAAGTCGCCATTGGCGATTGCCGTCGGGCGTCAGGATAGCCGCGGCCCGACCCCGAATGCTGCAGTCATTGATGACTTGGACAGCAGACGCGGGGAGAGCGTCTTGGATCGCGGCCGCTGTCGCGGCGGCGTGAATTGATTCCCTCAGTTCCCAAGCGAGTTCGAGCTGGGCGGTGGTGCAGGAGTCCACGGCAAGGCCGTTCACTGCCAGCCAGTCGACGAGTCGCTGCGGCGTGGGAATGCGCTCCACAGCGTCGCCATGACGCTCCGACAGAGTCCCCGTGAAGCTGGTCGCCAGCACGTTACCGAGGCGAAAGTCAGGGAACCCAGCACGCATGGAACCACCTTAGCGGGTTGCACGCTGGCATGGAGACATGTTAGAACCGTCTAAGCCGGTTCACGATAGGTCGTAGCCGGTTCCGCGATAGCCAGGAGGTCTCATGCCCCGTACAACCAGCGACGTGCAAGCATTTGAAGCCCACGCACCTGACGCTGACCTCGACGATCTGCGCGCGCGACTGGCCGCGGCGCGGCTACCGGAAGCTGAGACGGTCTATCGCGCCGCGCCCGACCCTCGCCGATGGGAACAGGGCGTTCCTCTCGCCGACCTCGTCGATGTCGTGAACTATTGGCGCGCCGGGTACAACTGGCGGTCGTTCGAAGAGCGCCTCAACCGGATCGGCCAGTTCCGCACGACTATTGATGATCTGGGAATCCACTTCCTGCACCGCCGATCCGCGCGTGCAGATGCCACTCCTCTGATCTTGACGCACGGCTGGCCAGACAGCATTGCTCGGTTCATCGATGTAGTAGACGAGCTGGCAGATCCGAAAGATGCAGACACGCCAGCGTTCCACGTCGTGGTTCCATCGCTACCGGGCTTTGGTTACAGCGACAAGCCGGCCACCACCGGGTGGGGAACCGAAAAGATCGCGGCCGCATGGGTGGAACTGATGGGAAGGCTCGGCTACAGCAAGTTCGCAGCCCACGGCGGCGACTGGGGAGGTGTGATCACCACGGTCCTCGGCGGCAGGTTCCCGGCGCACGTTCTCGGCATCCACACAACTTTCGCGCAGGCACCGCCCGGGTTGACAACGGACGGGCTGACGGCGGCCGAGCGCAAATGGACCGAGGAAACCCGCGATTTCTGGCGCCACCGCGCGGCGTACGCGAAACAGCAGGCGACCCGACCGCAGACCATCGGCTACTCGCTCGTCGACTCACCGGTCGGGCTGCTTGCCTGGATCCTCGACAAGTTCGCTGAGTGGACAGATACCGAAGATAGCCCGTTCGAGACGATTTCCAGAGACAGCATTCTTGACAACATCACCCTGTACTGGCTGACGCGGACCGGCGCATCGGCGGCCCGCATCTACTACGAAAGCCACAACTCGCTCGACCCCGAACTTCGGGTCGACGTCCCGTCAGCAATCACTATGTATCCCCACGACGTCGAGAAGTGTCCGCGCCCCTGGGCACAGGAGCGGTACCGACAGATCGTCCGATGGAGGTCGCCCGAAACCGGGGGACATTTCCCGTCGCTGGAGGTTCCCGAGTATTTCGTCAAGGACCTGCAAGAAGGCTTCGCGGCAGTGCTGGCCGCTAATCGGTGAACGCGGCTGGTGCCGGGACTCGGAATTAGTCCGAGGATCCGAGGATGCAGAACGGCGAAATTTTGTTGCATCCGGTGCAAACATCAGGCCGAATCGACGCAGGTCAGAAGTGACGAAATCTGTTGGGGAAGCAAATAATACGAGCTTCACAACACATAATCGGCATGACCGGATGTCTCGTTCTCGTTAGTCTCGCATCGCCCGAGTTCTCAGCACGTCGACCTCGCAGCCCGGCGAGGTCGGGTCGAAGCCGTGCTCGACCAGCCAGCGGACCCCCAGCAGGCTTCGCAACGACCACCACGCGCGGATCACGTCGAGGTCGACGTGAGTGCCTTATCCGGTGACGACGTCGCCGAGGTGCTCCTCGTGCCCGAGCGTCAAGGTGGCGAGGTCGTAGTGGCGAGGTCGTAAAGGGCATCACCCCGGCCCGCCTCGGACCAATCGAGCACGCCGGTGATCTCGCCACCGTCGACGAACACGTGGGCGACCTGCAGGTCGCCGTGCGTGAACACCGGAGTCCACGGCCGGAGCGCAGCCTCGGCAATCTCGCGGTTGCGCGTGACCACGTCGGTGGGAAGAACGCCGTTCGTGACGAGCCACGCGCATTCGCCGTCGAGCTGCGATGCGACCTCGTCAAGGCTGCGACCGGGCCATGGCGGCAGCGGCGCGTCGTGCAGCATCCGATCGAACACCGACAGCGCCGCGGGCGGCAGCTGGCTCGATGATCGTCGGCGGCCCGCAACCAGCCGCACAGTCTGGGATGCACCCCACGACCGGCCCGGAAAAGAGTAGACCTTCGCAACACCTCGAATACTCTTCCGGCGATTCTGAATTCGAATAACCGCTGATGTGGGAGGGTGCGGCCCATGCTGATCGAATACGGGGTGTGGGTTACGCGGTTGGCGCTCGCCGTGGTGTTCGGGTTGTCGGCCTGGGGGAAACTGGCCGATCGCGCCGGTACGCGGCAGGCGGTTGGGGAGTTCGAGGTGCCGGTGCGGTGGGTGCCCGCTTTGGCGTGGGGGCTGCCGGTCGCCGAGGCGGTGTTGGCGGTCGGCGTCGTCCTGTCGCGGACTGCCGCCGCGGCGGCGGTCGGCGCGCTGCTCCTGCTGACGGTCTTCACGTTGGTCATGGTCGGCTTGTTGCGGCGGGGCAAGCGTCCCTCCTGCTCATGCTTCGGCGCGGCGAGTACGACGCCGATCGGCGCGCGCAGCATCGTGCGCAACGGTGTGCTGATGATGCTCGCGGCGGTGGCGCTGTGGGGCGCGTTGGCCCGTCCCTCGGTGCCCGCCGAACTGGCTGCCGATGCCGCGACCGGGCTCGCGCTCGGTGCGCTGCTGTGCGGGGTCCTGGGGTGGCTGGTCGGTCAGGTCGGCGCGCTGCGGCGTCGGCTGGACGAACAGGCGCTCTCGACGCTGGGGGCCGAGGGCTTGCCGGTCGGCTCGGTCGCGCCGGAGTTCGAGTTGCTCGACGTCGCGGGCGCCCGCACGAACCTCGCGGATCTGCTCTCGGGGGGCCGGGCAGTGCTGCTGGTGTTCGTGCACCCGGGCTGTGAGATGTGCGCCGCGCTGGCCCGTGAGCTGCCGCGGTGGCGGGCGCGCACGGCCATGACCATGGTCGTCGTCGGGAACGGCGATGCCGATGAGCAGGCCGTTTGGGGTGCCGAACAGGGTCTGGGCGAGATCCCGTCGCTGGTGCAGCAGGGCAACGAGGCAGCGCTGCGATATCGCGTCCGCGGTACACCGTCGGCTGTGCTGATCGACGCTGAGGGCCGGGTCGCCGCGCCCGTCGCGCGGGGCGCTATCGCGATCCGTGAGTTGATTCTCGCCGGGAAATCGATCCGAGCCCAGCTTTCCTCTCGAAGCAACGGCCACAACGCCGCTAACCAGGGTCGGAACTGACCCCTCGGCCAGGTTACCTACGTAGAAAACCGGCTGTCAGTCGAAATTGTTTGTCGCACAGAGATTTTCGTATACAACAGCGCTCTCACGCCGATACGATGCTGAGTGCATCGATGCAGAACCGCGCGCGACCCCCATCCACTACTTTTGGCAGGGAGATGTCATGGCGGACTTCGCATTCACCGATTACTCCGGCAAGGAATTCATCATCCGGCTCAATAACGAGCAGCGCATCGAGGAAGCGCGTCGGATCCTGGCCGGCGATGAGCAGATGTCGATCCATGTCATGGGACGCATCAGGAAACAAGAGGTCGACTACAACCCGGGTTGGAGCTTCCACCTCGACCCCGACACGATCACCTTCTTCACCATGGCGATCGAGGTCTGCGACTCGTCTATCACCTACCTCGAGGATCACCTGGACGAGGCTTGCGGCCCATTCCTACCGGGTTGCTTCTGGTGTCCGTGGTCTTCCCGACTCACCCGAGAGATCCGCTGATCGCGACGCCGTCCGCGGCAGACCCCGGCCGAAGCTTTCGGCCGGGGTCTCACCGAACCGGCCGAGCAGTCCGCAACGTAGCCGCCGCTCACCAACCACCGAGCCGCTGGAACGGCATGGTCACGCACGCCGCTGCCGGCGCGGTGTCGTCGATCCAGACCTCGTTGGCCTCGTAGCTGTCGGGCGATGGACCATTTCGCAGGCGCTCACCTGCACTCGAAGGATCGGCGCTGCATGAATTCACATGCACATACGCGCGATACGTCTGGCGTGGCCGCACACCGGTGAGGTCGAGCATCACGCTCATGCCTCCCCACTTGTCGAGTGCCTCGGTGACCGTGACCCGGCCGCCGAAAGGCACAGCGGCCGGGTCATAGCTGATTGCGGACACACCACCGGGATCAGTCGAAAACTGCTCGGGCGATGCGAACTCGGCCGAGATGGTGACCCGAGCCGGAGGTGCTGCCGAGGCGGGAGCGCCACCGACCAATAAACCGAGGGGTGAAATGGCGACGAGGTGAGCAAATACGTTGCGGCACAATGGCATGCTCCGAATTGTCCTCGACCGGGAGCGGAGGTCGGTCGCCGCACATGCGGTGACCGACCATGTCCCGTTGACGTGCTGAGGCGCCGATCCACGCTGCCCAGGGGGCAAATCAACCCTGACGGATGTCGCGGGGACTGGCTTCGAAGCGCTGACGGAAGGCTGTGCTGAAGGCGCTTGCCGAGCCGAAGCCGAGTCCCAGGGCGATGTCGGCGATGCTCCACTGCCGATATGCCGGATTCCGCAGGCGCAGATAGGCGAGACGCAGGCGTTCTTCCTTGATGAGTTCGCGCGGCGTGGTGCCGGCGTGCTGGAGTGCGAGCTGGATTTGGCGCAGGGACCAGCCGAGGGCATGGGCGATGGTGGTGCCGGTGAGGCTCGCATCCTCGACGTGGGTGCGGACGTATTGGCGGATAGCCGATTCCACGTCGTCGAGATGATTGGGTGCGGTGGGATAGTCGCCGACGATGTGCATGCACAGCAGCTCGACCAGCCGTTCGGCGACGGCGTCGAACTGCGGGCTGGTAAGGATGGCGCCCTCGGCGAACAACCCGGTGGCGAGATCGCCGACCACCCGGCCAAGTCCTGCGGTGAGGTCCAGCGGCCGTGCCGGTGGCGTCTGGCCGCCGAGACGATGATCGATCTGTCCTCGCGGAATGGTCATGAGCAGCCCTTGGGCGCCATCGCCCTGCGAGAACGCCAGCGGTTGGTCGATGGTCACCAGACCGGCGACGCCGGGGGCGATACATGCGTGCTGGTCGTGCTGGAAGATGACCATTTCGCCACTGATGGGCAGCAGCAATCGATAGTCGTCGTCGGAGTCGTGGTGCACATGTCGAGCAGTCCGGTAGTAGGTCACGGCGTCGGATTCCCATCCGACGAGCTGGTAGTTGTCGGTGCGGTGCCGCGTTGTGCGACCGTGGAAGTCACCGCCACGCTGGAAGGCGTATCCGAAACGCCGGTGGTAGGAGTTGATCAGCTCGGCCCAGTAGTCCGCGCGTTCATCAGGTGTGACGGTGCGTGTGGTGGCCGACTCGACGAATACGGCTCGGTGATCCACGTATCACCTTCCTACGTTTGATCTGTCCGCACCCGAGAACACGCAGCGCATAGGTGGTTGCGCACAGGATAGGGCGGTTCATGAACACCCGGCCACCGAAGTACTCCGGCGAACGCTGCGCGTGGCGGCATTTTTCCTGCGTCCACCGACAACTGGGGCACGCGCGCCGCTCCTACCGTGTCTGGTGTTGCCATGGGAGGAAGCATGGCAAGTCGGCGAGCGAAATGTGAGGAGTATCGATGCGCAGGGTAGTAATGGGCCACAACGACTCCGGCGAAACTCAGATCCTGTCCGACGCGAACATCGCCCCGATCACCATCGCCTTGCTACCCGGGGCGACCGTGCACCGCATGTGGGAGTTGGACGCGGTTCCCGCCCTGCCGGTGACCACCGCGCCGACCTCGGCGACCGGTACGTACTTTCCAGGCCCTGGCGGGCTGCGTTTCGGCTATATCACCATCCCGGCTGGACTGTCCTATGAGCCGCCCGCGGACGTGTCCGCCTCGGCCATGGAAGCAGCCATTGCCGAGGCGGACGCGAAGCTGCCGGGGATGATGGCTACCTTCGATACGACGCGGCCGGGAATACATACCACCCCTACGGTCGATTTCGTGGTCGTGTTGTCCGGCGAGGGCCGGATGCGGACAGACAACGGAATCGACGTGCCGCTGCGCGCTGGTGACTGCGTGATCCAGAACGGCTCCGCTCATGGCTGGTTCAACGACGGCACGGAGCCGTTCGTGTTCTGTTACACCCTGTGCGGTGCCCGACAATAATGTGGATTCACACCAGTCGCTGCCGCACATTCCGATACGCACCCACCACGGCGAATGCGTGCGCTGTCGAACTCGCGCCGTCGGCGGTCGGGGCGACCAGACTATTCTTCGACTGTCTCGTCTTGACGGTCGGCGTCGAACGCGGCGATCTCGCGCTGGGAGCAGCGGCCACGCAAATCGTCCGGCGGATTGCCACCGAAACCGACGCGGCATACATCGTCATCAGCGGATTCGCTCAGTTGACGAGCTCGGCCGAACGATCCAGTACGGCAACCGGACTGGATCTGCTGTCACATATCGCCGATGTATTGGACTTGCTCTCCGAGCTCACCGAACGCCTGGAAGAACGCGGCGAACGGGTCCATCTGACGCCGTTCGGCTGGCACAAGCGCTCACATGCCGAGGTCTGCGGGCAGCGGGTCATCCACCTGCCCCATGCCACCGATCGCACCGGTGCGGAACCCGCCGAAACCGTCGTGGCCAACTGCTCCGTCGACCACGACCGCTCCCGCATCTGTCCGCGACGCGACTCGACGCGGCACTACAGATTTCGCCGCTCGACCGGTCGACGTGCCATGTGAGGACCAGAATTCTTACCCACTGGCGGGGACTGCTGCCTTCGACGTCCTGACTAGGCTGCATGGTGCAATGAGCCGAAAAGCGAAAGGTAGCAATATGATCCGGAAGGTTCTGCTGGCGGTTACGGCCGGTGTCCTGATCAGCACACCCGCGACGGCGTCGGCCGAAGTGGCCGTCGTCGACCAGCCCGCTACCGCACAGGAGGTGGCGATCAGCACCGGATCGGGCGTCGCTGACACCGTCATCAATGGATTGATCGCCATTATCTTCGGTCCGAACGATCCCTCGACCTGCAAGTTCCCCTACTGCTTCTGAACTTGCGCCGGTGGACCAGCCGCTTGAAACGGGTACCGGGCGCACGGCCCGGTACCCGTTATTTGTTCATCGGTTCAGTTGAAACGCACCGCGAGGATCGGCACGTCGGCATTGCGGAGATTGCCCGCGATGCACGACCCCGCCATTGCCACGGCATTGCCGATCGGACCTTGTTCGACCACCAGTTGGCCACCCGCACCGGGGCCATCGGTGATGGTCACGGTGTTGGACATCGACCTGGCGACACCACCCGGCACATGCCACGGCCCGCTGATCCGGCTGACCACACCGTTGGACCAGTTGACCTTGCCGTCGATCTGACCGTCGGCACCGTTGCAGCTGCCGTTTCCACTGAAGGTGCCGCTGACCGTGGCCTCGGACGCGGGTGCGCCCGTGCAACCGGTGAGATTGGCGATCCATGTGGCCGTGGTCGGCGCGACCGACATCCCGAGCGGGCTTGTGTTGTAACTGAATTGGCCGCCGGAGCAGCCGCCGGCAATCGGATCGGCCGCGGCCTGCTGGGTGCCGACCAACGCGGCGGCGAGTGCGGAGACTGCGACCGAAGCTGTGGCGATCTTCCGGGAAATTGCCATGACGAATACCTTCTCCTTTGATCGAACTGATCTGATGGAGCAGCTGACGACAAGCAAACGCGAAGATCGTAGACGGCGCGTCCGACGCAAGGCTAATCAGCCCACACACATTCCCCGGGATATGCCCGTCGGGCATAGGTATTGGTCGGGTTGACGGTGATAACGTCACACGCCCGCACAAGTTCTTCCGGTCGATCGTCCAAATGTGCGAGATTCGGCATGATCACCGCTTCCGCCTCCGTCTCGCGGATTACTTTGCGCAATGCCGCGAGAATATGCGTGCCCGCACCCTCCAGCCGCACGATCTCGGCGAGGTCATATCCGTATCGCGTTGCCAACTTACGGATCTGGGCAATGTCCCAGTCCATCGCATCGCCCGACACGTCCTGACGAAGGTATCCGATCGCGGTCGGCGTCGGCCTCATCGACTTGCCTCGTTCCGTCGCGTGCCAGATCCTCTAATGCTCGATCCATACAGGTCAGGAGCAGCTACCGGCGTTGGCGCCCCGCCACCGCACACTGTCGCAGCAAATATAACGCACCGTAGCAATTTCCCCCGCCGAATACAACGGGAACGTATGTTCTCGACACCGAAAGTCGTGCGGTCGAACCGATTCCATTTAAGTTACAAGATCTGCCACTATGAACCGGTGGAGGTGAGGCGGTAGTGATCCAGTTGTGGCCGCCTCGGCGACAGTGGAGGCATTCGGCGGTACGGCCCCGGCGAATCCCACCCGGTGGCGGCTGATTCTCGCCACCCGGGTGGGGCGCCCAGGGAATATCGTGAGGCACTACGCAATTCGCGCGCCATCATCCTCGACCACGCCGAGGCCTTGGTGCGCATGGGCTTGGCGCTCGAACCCCGCTGGGCGGGTATTGACGCTGCCCTACTCGCCAATTCCCTACTGACCGTCGCCGAAATGCTCGGCCGACTAGTAGTCAGCGACCGGCGGCCTTGGCGAGATGTTCCGGATAGCGCGCGCCGGAGAATGCGGTGGCGGGTGCTGCGGCATCGATGCGGGCGAGGTCGTCTGCGGTCAGGGTGATCTCGGCGGCGGCGACATTCTCCTCGAGGTAGGTGCGGCGCTTGGTGCCCGGAATGGGAACCACATCGTCGCCACGGCTCTGCACCCAGGCGAGCGCCAATTGTCCTGCGGTAATACCCTTTTCGGCGGCCAGCTCGCGCAGCGCCGCGACGATGGCGAGGTTGCTGTCGAGGTTGTCCTCGGCGAATCGCGGTAGACGGCGGCGCAAATCGTCGGCGGGCAGATCAGCGGTGGAAGTGATCGCGCCGGTCAGGAAGCCGCGGCCGAGCGGCGAGAAGGGCACGATGCCGATGCCCAGTTCACGACAGGTCGGCAGTACTTCGGCCTCGATATCCCTTGTCCACAGCGACCATTCACTCTGCAGGGCGGTCACCGGATGGACGGCGTGCGCGCCGCGGATGGTCGCCGCCGATGCCTCCGAGATGCCGAGGTAGCGCACCTTGCCCGCCTGCACCAACTCCGACAGCGCGCCCCAGGTCTCCTCGATCGGGACATTCGGATCTACGCGGTGCTGGTAGTAGAGGTCGATATGGTCGACACCGAGCCGGGCCAGCGAAGCGTCACAGCTCTGCTTGACGTATGCGGCGTCGCCACGGGCACCCATACTCCCGTCCTCGCCCCACACGATGCCGAATTTGGTCGCGAGCACAACCCGATCGCGGTGGTCGGCGATGGCCTTGCCGACCAGGCGCTCGTTGGTCTCCGGCCCGTAGACATTTGCGGTGTCGAGCAGCGTCACGCCCAGATCCAGCGCACGGTGGATGGTGGCGATGGATTCGTCGTCGTTATCGCGCACGCCGTAGGCCTGGCTCATGCCCATACAGCCCAGCCCCTGTGCACCAACGGTCAACTGGCCGAGCTTCCTGGTCGGAATCATGCGAGTCTTTCCTCCTTGGTCGACGATTTCGCCATCGACGCTACGATCTGGAGTGCACTCCAAGTCAAGGGCTGAGTTGCGCGGCGAACGATCACCTCGGCGCGATGGGCCGCCATGGGTGCGAGCCAACCCCGTTCGCTGCCGTGTCGGGCAGGCGGGACGTCAACTCGCGAACGCACCCATGACTACCGGCGCAACGAACTGCTCCAACATGACCCGCTCATCGGCCTCGTCACGACCGGGCGCGGTGAGCAGCGACATGATGATACGAGCCAACCAGCGGGCCAGGCGGGAGCGGTCCGGATCGGCGGTCTGCGGCAGCAGCCCGGTGGCAATGGCCTCGATGACCTCGGAGGATTGACCGATCTCATTGGCGATACCCGCATCACCCGCGGTGAACCACGCGATCAGAGTCGGGTCGGCACGGACCTCGCGCAGCGATGCGAGCATGACCGCGACGATGCGCTCGCTCGGATCGGTGATCACGCGAGTCCGCTCGGCGACGGCGGCACCGACCCGACGGGCCTCGCGGTGCACGAACGCGATTCGCAGCACTTGGCGGTTCGGGAAATAGCGATAGAGGGTGGCGCGCGAGCAGCCCGCAGCCTTCGCGACATCACCCATCCCGGTATTCGTGACGCCGCGCTCGACGAACAGCTGCGCGGCCGCATCGAGGATCTGCTCGGCCGCGATATCGGCACGCCTGGGGCGCAACCAATCCCCCGCGCTACCCGGTACGGCCATCATCGGGACACCCGGAAAGGCACACGATCCGGCCAGCGCACATAACTGCCAGGGGCATAACGCACACGATCTATATCGACGACGAAATCCGGGCAGCGCACAAGCAGCTCCTCCAGCGCGACGCACGCGACCATGCGCGCGGCGGCCGCGCCGAGACAGTGATGGTTGCCGTGACTGAAGGTCAGGATCTGTTTGGGCCGCCGCAGCACATCGAGTTCGCTTGCATTGGAACCGAATTCGCGTTCGTCCCGGTTCGCCGAGGCATACAGCAGCAGTACGCGACGTCCGGCCGGAATGGTGGTGTCGTGAATCTCGATGTCGCGCACCATGGTTCGCGCCAAACCCTGCACCGGCGAGGTGAGCCGCAGGAACTCCTCGACCGCATCCGGAATGAGCGCCGGATTCTCGATCAGCAGTCGCCGCTGATCCGGACGCTCGGTCAGCAATTGCACCGCACCGCCGAGATTGCCGGTGGTGGTGTCGTTTCCGCCGGTGATCATGGTGAAGGCGAAGCCGAGAATCGAGATGATGCCCGCATAGTCGCCATCAGCACCGAGGCCGGAAGCCACCAGATGCGAGATCGTATCGTCGGCGGGTTCGGCGCGGCGGCGTTCGATCAAATGGGTGAAGTACTGCATCAATTCGCCGATGGCCTCCTGGGCATCGAGCGGACTGCCGCCTGCGGAGGCAGTCATGATGAGATCGGTCCACTCGTCGAATTTCGGCCGATCCGGTTCCGGCACACCGAGATAATGCGCGACCACCATGCTCGGCAGCGGCTTGAAAAGTTCGACGACGATATCGCCCTCGCCCGCCGCCCGCAGCCGCTCCAACCGCTCGACGACGAACGCGCGCACCTGCGGTTCGACCGAGCGCACCTGTCGCGGCGTGAAACCTTTCATTACCTGTTTGCGGAAGCTGGTGTGATCCGGCGGATCGGTGAAGACGAACGGGCGCGGTTCGGGCAGCCCGATCTCGCCGAGGTCGCGGTAGTCGACGGTCAGGCCGCCCGCCGACGAAAAGGTCGCGACATCCCGCGCCGCCGCGTACACATCCGAATAGCGCGATAGGACGTAGTAGTCGCTCGCCGAATCATCCTGGGGCACAACGTGATGCACGGGGTCGTGCGCGCGCAGTTCGGCATACATCTGCCACGGGTCGCGCCAGGTCTCCGCGGATCTCAATTCGAAATGTGGTCGGTGAGACAACTCTGTCGTCATGATCCGAGAGTAAGACAGAATGCCAGATCTGTCTAGAACGTGTTCTACATCAGCAGAGTTACCACCAGCAACACCGCCACCACGATGAACAGGATTGCCAGCACCGCGGCCATGGCGATGAAGCCGACTCCGGTCGGCGGGAAGTGTCGGCTGGTGCGCGGCTCGGGCGCGGACAAACCGGAGGTCTGCGCCGTCTCGGGTGGGGTCGATCCGGGTGGGACGCCGCCGCCCGGATCGAGATCGGGAGTGCGCCGTGGATCAGGATCCATCGACATGGCGATGCCCTTCATTGCCGGTGATCATTTCCGGGTCCGACGGTTGCCCGGCACGTTTGCGTCGCAACACCACGATGGCAACGATCACCGGTATCACGACGAATACCAATAGAACGTCCGCGCGTTTTCTCGAGCCAATGCCATGGCAAGGACGGCGGTACCGTGGAAGCTGGGCCGAAACGCGGGGAGGCAACGATGGTGCAGTGGGACCGGCCGCCCAGGATGAAGACACCAGATGCGGACGCGCCGTGGAACGAGATCGTGCCACAGCTGTGGATGGGTGGGCATCATTACGGAAATGTCGAGGGCGTGCGGGTGCCCGTGATCGTCGGGACCGAATTCGATGTGGTGATCAGTCTGTTCCAGGCCGAGGGGCACGGTCCGGGACCGGATGTCGAACACCATCACCTCGCCATTCCGGACGCCGCGCTGCACGCCGAGCAACTGGTGGCGGCGCGCGAGTTGGCCGGGATCGCCGCCGCCGCGGTTCGTGCCGAACGCAGCGTCATGGTGCGCTGCCAGTACGGATACAACCGTTCGGGTTTGGTGGTCGCGCAGACGCTGCTGGATCTCGGGCATTCGGTCGATGACGCCATCGCCCTGATTCGGCGGCGGCGTTCCCGCTATGCGCTGAACAACGAGTTCTTCGTGAAGTATCTGACGATCGGGCTCGACGGAACCTGAAATGCCAAGTGCCCCAACCTCATGGTCGGGGCACTGCGGTTTCGGCAACCGATGCGAATCAACGCGGCGCATTGGCCGGGTCGGCAACGGTCGGGTGCGTGCCGTCGCGATGCGCGCGGCGCGCATCCTCGAAGAACTCCCGCGAGAACATTGCCGACAGCACGGCGACACCCGCACGGTGCACCCGGAATTCACTGCGGTTGCTGGTGCCGGTGAGCCGGATGACGCGACCTGCGGCTTCCTGCGGTCGCGCGAAATCCTTCACCCGGCCGCGACCGGTCCAGTGCAGTTCGGTCTGGTCGATGACGGCGTCGTCCGGGACGAGCAGTTTCACCATGGCGTGGTCGAGATCGGCGTGGACAACGATCTCACCGGTGATCTGCGGCGAACGCAGGTCGATCACCACGCTGCCGTAGCGGGCGGTGATGTCGAAGGTGTCGGCGTCGGTCCAGTTGCCGAGGCGCTTGGTGGTCTCGTGGTCGACGTGGATGCGGGCGGCGGTCTTGGCGGTCATTTTTCGATCCTTTCGGGCGGCTTCCGCTGATGAATCAATAGTTGCACAAGAACTAGTTTCTTTGCAACTAGTTCGTAGGTTTCTAGTTGTCGAGACACCACTAGAATGGGCGGTATGACGGCATCGACGCAGTTCAAGCGCTCTCCTCTGGCGATGGCACTGCTCGGCATCCTGCATCTGGAACCGATGCACCCCTATGCGATCCAGCGCCGGATCAAGGAATGGGGCAAGGACAAGGTCGTCAATGTCACCCAGCGCGCCGCGCTCTACAAGACGATCGGCAGGCTGCAGGAGGCCGGACTGGTGACAGTCCGCGAAACCGGCCGCGATCAGCAATATCCGGAGCGGACCGTCTACGAGATCACCGATGCCGGCCGCGCTACCTGCGCGACTTGGCTCGCCGAGATGATCGGCGAACCACGCAACGAGTACCCGGAATTCCCTGCGGCGCTGTCGTTCCTGATGCTGCTCGGACCCGAGGGCGCTCGCACGGAATTGGAGCGGCGGGCAAAGTCGGTGCGCGCCAAGCTCGCCGAGATGGATGCCGATGCGAAACAGGCCGCCGCGATGCAGCTGCCAAGGGTGGTGATGCTGGAAGACGAGTACCAGCGCGCGGTCACCGAGGCCGAATTGCGTTGGCTCGACGCCGTTATCGCCGATCTGGCCGCGGGCACCCTCACCTGGTCCAGGGAATCCCTACTGCCGTACCAGCAGCAGTAACCCACATCATCGGACAACTTCGGCATACGACGCGCAAGACCGAGGAATTGCGCATCGAAACATATTGGCCGCCTTACCTTTTCCAAGGCGAGCGACCGCCACTCGCGCTCGCGACGGACACCGTCGCCTACGGCGTGACCGTTACCGCGACTACCACTACGGCCCTGCGCGAGGTGAATCTCGTCCGACCTGGGGCGTGCACCCACTTCTCCGATAACGAGCAACGCCTGATCGATCTCGAATTCACCAGCGCCGCACCGGATTCCGTGACCATCACGCTGCCGTCGAATCCGGCGCTCGCGCCGCCGGGCTGGTACCTGGTGTTCGTCGTGAACGACCAGGGCGTGCCGTCGACCGGACAGTGGCTGCACCTGAGCTGATTGTGACCGATCACAGTCCCGGGCCGCGGCAACGGTGGCGGTGACTGCCACCTGGTCCGTTGGCGCCATGGGCGACCGCCCGGCCCGTAAGGTACCGATCATGGTTCCCACCGAGATATCCGAGCTGGTCGAGTCGGTCGTGGAGTCGTATCTGCTCGACGGACCGCGCCGCTACAACCGGACCCAGGTCGCCGAACAATCCGGGACCACCACCGACCTGACCAAGCGGCTGTGGATGGCACTCGGCTTCCCAGCCGGTCTCGACGACGCCGCCGTCGACTACGCCGACGCCGATATCGCCGCGGTGCGCAATTTCCGCGCACTCAACGTGCTCGCCTCGGCGGACTCCCGTCAGCAGGCCGCGACCGCACGCACCCTCGGCCAGGGCATGGCACGACTGGCCGAATGGCAGGTCGATGTGGTGCTCGCCGAAATCAGCGCTCGGATGGCCGCCGCCGCGCCCGGCACCGATCCGGCCGAAATCGCGCGCGCCGCCACCGAGGCGGCCATCTCCACGCTCGAACAGCTCAATACCTATGCGTGGCGCCGCCACCTCGCCGCGGCCCTGGCCCGTTCCCTCGATCCGGGCACCACGGCGGGCGAGGCGGTGCGCGAGTTGGCGGTCGGCTTCGCCGATATGGTCGGCTACACCCGGCTCACCAGGCATCTGCACCCCGACGAACTCTCCATGCTGCTGGAGGCATTCGAATCCACCACCACCGCCGCGATCACCGAAAACGGCGGCTGGGTGATCAAGAATGTCGGCGACGAGGTCATGTTCGCGGCCGAGGATCCTTCGGACGCGGCGCGCATCGCACTCGCCATCCAGGAGAGCACGATGATGGTCGGCGGCACGCCGGAGCTGCGGGTCGCCGTGGCATACGGACCGGTGCTGCAACGCTTCGGCGATCTGTACGGCTCGGTGGTCAATATCGCCTCCCGGCTCACCGGCGTCGCCCGACCCGGCACCGTTCTCGTCGATGACGACGCCGCCGCGGCCTTGGACGGCAATCCGGAGTTCGATATCCGCAATCTGCGCAGCGTGCGCGTCCGCGGCTTCAACCGCCTGCGCCCGCACACCCTGCGGCGCCGTGTTTGATTGCAGCGCCTGCGGCGCTGCGGGTTCGCTCGTAAGACTCGCTCCGTTGGGGTTCGGGGTGGCGTGAACGGCGCTCTAAGCTCGTCCGGTGGAGTTCGAGTGGGCCGAGTTGCGGGAGAGCTGCGTTATCGAGGAGGACGCGGCGGTGCTGGCGTTGAACAAACCCGCTGGGATTTCGGTGACCGGGGAGCGGCACGACAGCGATATCGTCGAGGCGGCGGCAGCGGTGGGGGAAACGCTGTATCCGGTGCACCGGATCGACAAGGTGACCTCCGGACTGGTGCTGCTGGCCAAGGAGCTGGGCGCGCACGGGCAGCTGACCAGGCAGTTCAATAAGCAGACGGCCGAGAAGGCCTATCTGGCGATCGTCGAGTCGTCCGGCCTGCCCGATCGCGGCGTCATCGAACTGCCGCTCAGCGTCGGCCGCAAAAACCGCGTGCGAATCGCCGCGCCCCGCGAATCCATTCGCGAGCAGGCCGGTCGCTGGTTCGTCGATGACGCGGATCTCTTGGCCACCAAGAACTATCCGTCGACAACCCAGTTCACAACGGTCCTTCGCACGGAAACCCACGCCGTGCTCGCCGTGCGCCCGATCACCGGCCGCCGCCACCAGATCCGCGTACACCTGGCCTGGATCGGGCACCCCATCGTCGGCGACCCCCTATTCGACAAATCCGCCCGATACGACCGCACCTACCTCCACTCCTGGCAACTCGCCCTCGCCGCCCCCTGGCGCACACCCCCGACCCTCACCCTCCGAGCAACCCCAACCCCCGACTTCTGGCACCCCCTCCACCCCACCCCCGACGCCACCGACCTCCTCCGACACGCCGACAACCTCCTGCGCACCGCCCAATCTCCGCCCCCATCAACCGAATAGCCCTCGCCCCTGCCCAACGTCGCGCGCGAATAGCCCGGCTATTCCATGCGCGACAGGCCATGTCGCGCTCGGCGAATCACCAGACCGGATGTGCCGCGGGCGCGACCCGACCGCAACCTCCGCGGGCCATGCCAGCGCTGCTCACGTTCCTTGCGCGCCGCGCACGGAGTGACCGGGAACTCCGTGCGCGACAGGGTAAATCACCTGCGGCATCACCGGAGCCGATGTGTCGCAGTTGCCGCGATTGGGACCTCTGCAAGCGGCGATCACCGGAGCGGAGGCGCAGTGGCGATGCTGCCGGCGAGCACACCTCCGCGCCGGAATGACCGGGAATTCGATGCGCAGCAAAGTAATTGGTGCACGGTGACCACTCGAAAGCGGGCGAGGACTACGCAGGCCAACTCGGGGAACGCCCGAGGATGGCGACGATCTCGTCGAGCGCGGAGTCACCGGACCAGGCGATGACCGGCCCGAAGGCGGAGCCAGGGGCCAGCCGGGCCGGGCCGCCGGGGACGACCTCGGCCACCGATAATGCGACCGCAAGCAAGTCGTCGTCGAAATGCACTGTGCGGCCGAGGGTTCGGGCGACATCCCAGGAGTGCACGACGTAGTCGATGAAGTGGAAGCTGACCGCCTCGGCTCCGGAGAATTCGAAGGCGCGGGTGAACTCCGGCAGCGGGAAGGACCGGTCGAGCACGCCGTCCTCGGCGAAGGAAGCCAGCACATGATCGGCGGCGGCACGGTAGTCCGCGACCGGGTCATCGCCCAGCGGACGCAGCCGCCACAGCGACAGATCGCCCTCGCCGCGGGAGGCGGCCGCGAAGCCGTAGTGCTGGGTGATCATGTGCGCCAGCAACCCATGCAGCGTCCAGCCCACGCACGGCGTCGGCTTGGTCAGATCGGCGGCGGTCAGATGGGAAACGACTTCGATGCTGGTGCGCACCGCCTGGGCATTGAGGGCGATCAAATCGACCTGTGTCCCCAGTGATTTGAGGGTCTGCAACCCGGCGGCGGTGTCGGAATCGGTGGTCATCGCTTTCCTTTCGATATATCAAAATTTATACGCATCTGCTTATCGTAAGCTCAGGCTTATCATAAGCCAAGCGGTATTTTCTACCCATGCCGGAAAAGCGTCCCGACCTCGCCGCGATGATCGCGCCGCTCGGCCGCGCCCTCGCCATGGCGGAACTGCCCATACTCGAGCGGCACGGCCTGACCATGTGGGGCTATGTGGTCCTGCTCGGACTCGGCGACGAACCCGTCTACACCCAGGCCGCGCTGGCCAAGAAGATCCGCGCGGACAAGACGCGCATCATCGGCACACTCGACGAACTCCAGCAGCGCGGCCTCATCCGGCGCGACCTCGATCCGGCCGACCGGCGCGCACGCCTGATTTCGCTCACCCCGGCCGGTCGAACCACCCGCGACCAGGCACAACGCGATATCCAGGAGCAGGAGAACCGACTGCTGTCCCAGCTCCCAGCCGCCGATCGCAAGTCGTTCCTGCGGTCACTGCAGACGCTGTGGGCATCGGTCGTCGACCCGTCGAGCTGACCCGGTGTGCGTGCGACCACTTCCGACCCGGCGGCCTTCTACCGGTGGCCAGCCTCATGGCGACGCGGAACCCGCAGGTCATCTAGCCTGTAGACGTGCCGGCACACGATGCCGACACCCTCTGACGCAATGGAGCGATCCCCCAGAGAAAGCGAACGCCGATGATCCTGGTGGCTCAGGTCAGCGATACCCATTTCGATCTCGGCACCCGCAATGCCGAACGGGTCGAGCGGGTCATGGCCTATCTCGCCGATCTGCGACGCAGGCCCGATGCCATTCTGGTGACCGGCGATATCACCGATTCGGGTAAGCCCGAGCAGTATGCCGAGGCGCGCGGCGCACTCGACACCGATATCCCCGTCTACGCCCTGCCCGGTAATCACGACGACCGCGCCGCCTTCCGCACGATCCTGCTCGGCGAATCCGCGTCGACCGCGCCGATCAATCACGCACACCGGATCGGCAATTTGACCGTGGCCCTGCTGGATTCGAGCGTCCCCGGCGAATCCGGCGGCCGACTCGCCGAGGAAACCTACGGCTGGCTGCGCGGCGTACTCGCCGCCGCACCCGCCGACGCGCCCGTACTCCTCGCGCTGCACCATCCGCCCGCACATCTGTTCAGTCCGGTCATCGATGAGATCTCGCTGGCCGAGCCCGAAAAATTGGCCGAGGTGGTCGCCGCCGACAAACGCATTGTCGGCGTGATCACCGGACATGCGCACTCCGCCGCCACGACCACCTTCGCGGGCCGCCCGCTACTGATCTCCCCGAGCACCGCCTCTGTACTCGGCGGGGAGTGGGAACTCGAGCTCCCCCATCGCGTGATGGACTACGCGCCGGATCCGGCCATCGCCCTGCACGTCATCGACGAAAATCACCGCATCACAACGCATTTCCGGAGCGTTGCGATGGGCGGCCGGATCGGCGTGCAGCCGCATTAGCGGCGCACCGCCCGCTCGCGGCGGTAGGCGGCCGGTGTCGCGCCGGTCCAGCGCTTGAAGGCGTAGATGAAGGTGGAGGATTCGGCGTAGCCGAGCCGGATGGCCACATCGCTCACCGAAAGTGGTGTGGCGGTGAGCATTTCCTCGGCGAGCGCGCGGCGCACCTCGTCCAGCAGCGCGCGGTAGCTGGTACCCGCGGCATCGAGGTGGCGGCGCAGGGTGCGAGTGCTCATATTGAGATCGCGTGCGACGGAGTCGATTCCACGCGGGGCCGCGAATCCGTCCGCACCGCCGGGCACAAGGAGTTCGCGCACCTCGGCCGCGATACCCGTGCGGGCTCGGCGTCGATCCACCAGATCGCGGCATTGCGCGAGGCACATGGCCCAGGTGTGCTCATTCGCCTGCGGCAGTGGCTGTTCCAGCATTGCCGGATCGATGGTGAACAGGTTGTGCGGCCGCCCGAAACGGGGCTGCACCTGGGTGACCGCCATGATCCGATCGACGTATGTCGGCTCGGGAAAACGGAATTCGGCCCTGGTGAGCGGCAGCTGTTTACCGATCAGATCGCTCATGACCTGATGCATGGCGGTCACATCGCGTTCGACCAGGAACTGGCGCACATCGACCGGAATCGATTCGTCGTGCACCCACGCGATGAATTCGCCCTCCCCCCATTCCGCGACGGGCAGGCAGAAGGTGAAGCTCAGCTCCAGATAGCGCAGCGCGAACGAGATCGCCTCACCGAGCGTCGGACTGCTGACGCAGGCGAAGCCGAAAATGCCGAAAGTGGTGATCCGATACCGGCGACCGATCTCGACACCGAGCGCGGGCATATCGGCGAGTTCGCGGACGAGATTGCGGATGACGGCGAGTTCGGTGCGCGCGTCGATCTGCGCGTCCGGATCGTGCAGCATGGCCTCGGTCAGCCCGGTTCCGGCGAGCATGCGCGTGACGGGCACGCCCTGCTCACCGGCATAGCCGACCATAAGTGCCACGCTGGCGATGCCGCGCGGAAAGTTCCAGTCGCGGATGCCCGGATCCTGTACCCGCTCCACAGCGGACATTATGGCCGAAAATCTCGATAGCACCCGTAGCGACTGCTTGCAGGTCGCTCGAAAGGATCAGCCCCCATACGCGACCAGCAGTCTTAGAGTGGAACTCATCTACAGTGCTGTGAGGAGTGCCACAAATGACAGCTGGCGAACGGCCCTCGGTCATCATCATCGGCGCCGGTTTCGGCGGCGTCGGGATGGCAATCGAATTGCGGCGCAACGGTTTCGACGATATCGCTATCCTGGAGCGCGGCACGGACATCGGCGGGGTCTGGCGGGAGAATACCTACCCCGGCGCAGCTTGTGATGTGCCGTCGCCGCTGTACTCGTTCTCCTACGAGCCCAAGCCGGACTGGCCGCAGCGGTATTCCGGACAGGCCGCGATCCACGACTACCTGCGCGGTGTCGCCCAGCGGCACCGCCTGCTGGAGGCGATCCATTTCGGTGCCGAGGTGACCGACGCCGAATTCGACGACAGTTCCGGCCGCTGGACCGTACGGACCGAGGACGGCACGGCCCGAACCGCCGACGTGCTCATCTCCGCGGTCGGCCAACTGTCCCGGCCCGCCCTGCCGAACATCCCTGGCATCGATACCTTCACCGGTCAGGCGTTCCACTCCGCCGAATGGGATCACGGCGTCGAGTTGGCCGGTAAACGCGTCGCCTGCATCGGCACCGGCGCCAGCGCCATCCAGTACATTCCGGAGATCCAGCCGCAGGTCGAACACCTCACCCTGTTCCAGCGCACAGCGGCCTGGGTGCTGCCCAAATTCGATACCGACTACACCCCGGTCCAGCACAAACTCTTCGCCCGGCTGCCCGGCGCCCTGCTCGTCGAACGCTTCGGCTGGTGGGCCATCGCCGAATTCATCGCGCTCGGCCTTGTCGAGTTCCCGTGGATCGTAGGACTGGTCGCGAAAATCGCGTCGAAACATCTGGAAGTACAGGTCCCGGATCCGGAACTGCGCGCCAAGCTCACCCCCGACTACCCGATCGGCTGTAAGCGCGGCCTGTTCTCCAACAACTACTACCCGGCTCTGCTCGAACCGAATGTGCAGGTCGAGACCACCGCCATCACCGAAATCGTGCCGAACGGCGTGCGCACCGCCGACGGCACGGTGCACGAGGCGGAGGTGATCATCTACGGCACCGGGTTCAAGGGCACCGAATTCCTCTGGCCCATGAATATTTACGGCCGCGCGGGCCGCAAGCTCTCCGATGCCTGGCAGGGCGGCGCGCACGCCTACTGCGGCATTACCGTGCCCGACTTCCCCAATCTGTTCCTGGTCTACGGACCGAATACCAATCTCGGCGTCGGCTCGATCATCTACATGATCGAATCGCAGGCCCGCTATATCCGCCAGGCCGTCCAACTGCTCGCCGACCGTCCCGGCCACGTGCTCGAGGTGCGTCCCGAGGCGGAGGCGCAATTCAATACCGCGGTTCAGCAGCGCCTCGAGCGCACACCGTGGAACTTCTGCTCCAGCTGGTATCGCACCGCTTCGGGCCGGATCACGAACAACTGGCCGGGTCCGCAGCTCGCCTATCGCCGTCGGGTCCGCAAGCTGAAGGCCGCCGATTACGAGCTGACCCGGGTCGTCTAGCGAGCAGAGCGAGCAAATCAACACAGCCTCTTCGAGGTCATGACGGAGCCGAGCGCCAGCGAGGCGCAGTCATGACCTCACGGTCTCCACAGGAAGACCACACGAACTGTCCACAGGATCCTGGCAGACTTGACCCCGTGAGTGATCTGCCCGCCCGCCCCACCGAGCGCGGACCGCTGCGCCCGATCGAATTGGCGGTGGGGGCGGTACTCGGCGGTGCCACCGTCGGCCTGGTCACCGTCGGTGCGCTGATTCCGTTCGCCGCGGCGCTGCAGCTGGTCGCCGCGGTGCCGCTGGCCATGATCGCGCACCGCTATCGGCTGCGCGCCCTGATCACCGCGACCGGATCGGCCGTGCTGGTCTGCTTCGTCGCGGCGGGCATCGTGCCCGCATTCGGCATTCTCAGCTCGGCCACCATCGCGGGCATTATCGGCATCGTCAAACGTCGGCGCGGCAGCTTGCCCGCGGTGCTCGGATTGTCGGTAATCGCCGGTCTCGGCTTCGCGGCCTTCGCCGTCGGATCGCTGTTCGTACTGTCCCGGTCCCGGGATCTACTGTTCAACACCATCCGCAGCACCGCGGAGGGCCTGGAGCGGACGGCGGCGCGGCAGCCCCAGCTCGAACCCCTCGGACGCGGAGTCGCCGACGCCGCGGACGCCGCGATCCGCTGGTGGTGGCTCCTGATCGGCGGTGGTGTGCTGGTGGGCATCGTCGCGACGGCGGTGTTCTCCTGGTTCGTACTCGGCTCGGTACTCGACCGGCTGTCCTGGCTGCCCAGTCGGGACCGGCTCGACGCACAGCCCGACGACCGGGCGATCGCGCCGCTGCCGGTGCGACTGCGCGAGGTCGGCTTCCGCTATCCGGGCGCGCCGGTGGATGCGCTGTCCGGTATCGATCTCACGGTCGATACCGGCGAATTCGTGGCCATTGTCGGCCACAACGGATCGGGCAAATCGACACTGACCCGGCTGCTCGCGGGACATCCGCCGTCCACCGGCAGTGTGGACCGGCCGGGCGCCGCAGGCCTCGGCCATCTGGGTGGCACCGCGCTGGTGCTGCAGCGGCCGGAGAGTCAAACGCTCGGTGTGCTCGTCGCCGACGATGTGGTGTGGGGTCTGTCCACCGAACTCGCCGCCGCGGTCGATATCGATGGTCTGCTGCGCGAGGTCGGCCTGGACGGCATGGGCGATCGCGAGACCGCGACGCTTTCGGGCGGCCAGCAGCAGCGGCTGGCGGTGGCTGCGGCATTGGCCCGCCGCCCCGCGCTGCTTATTGCCGACGAGGCCACCTCGATGATCGATCCGGACGGTCGCCGCGATCTCGTCGCACTCCTGGCCGAACTGCCCAAACGCCATCCGATGGCGGTGGTGCTGGTAACCCATCACGAGGCCGATGCCGCCGCCGCCGACCGGGTGGTGCATCTGGCCGGTGGCCGGACCGTGGAACGGCTGCCTGCCTGGCCGCGACCGGCCGGCGAGATCCGGCGTCGGCCGATGGGCGAAACCATCCTGCAGCTGAGCGAGGTCCGCCACACCTATAACCACGGAACACCGTGGGCCGCACCGGCTTTGCACGGCGTCGACCTGACAGTGCGGCGCGGCGAGGCGCTACTCGTGGTGGGCGGCAATGGATCCGGAAAATCGACATTGGCCTGGATCATGGCCGGATTGATCGAACCCAGTTCCGGCCGTTGCGAATTGGGCGGTAAGCCGATCGCGAAGCAGATCGGCCGGGTGGAATTGGCGTTCCAGCACTCCCGGCTACAGCTGCAGAAGCAGACGGTCGGCGACGAAATCGCGGACTGGGGCGGACGTGCCACCGGATCCGGTGCGGTCGGACGCGCACTGGATGCGGTCGGTCTGGATCGCGCACTGGCCGCGCGCTCCATCGAGGAACTCAGCGGCGGCCAAGCCAAGCGCGTGGTGCTCGCGGCCATTGTGGCCAGCCACGCGCCGGTCGTCGTGCTCGACGAACCGCTGGCCGGATTGGATCCGCACGGTCGCGCCGAAATCGTGGAACTGCTTGCCCGCCTGCGCGATTCCGGCCTCACCCTGATCGTCATCTCACATGACGTGCACGATATGGCCGCGGTCTGCGACCGGACCGTACACCTCGAGTCCGGACGCATTCTGGAGACCGATCCGATCCGCGATACCGCGAATGTGCCCGCACACCAGCTGGATTCCTGCACGGCAATGCCGGGAACGCGCCCAGGCGATCCGGCCTGGCGACTCGGGAACGGAGGTCGGTAATGAGTACGGTGCTGTTCCGCGAAGTGCCGGTTTCCAGTCCGGTGCACAGCCTCTGGGCCGGAACCAAGATTATCGGAGCGTTCCTGATCAGTGTGGTGCTGATGTTCCTGCCGTCCTGGCCGGTACTCGGCTTGATGGTCGTATTCCTGATCGCGATCGGGGTGATGGCCCGACTGCCGCTGAGCACACTGCCGCGCCTGCCGTGGTGGTTCTGGGCGGCGATCGGCATCGGCGCTCTGCTCAATGTGCCGGTGGGCAGCGAATCCGTGCTGCGCTACACCAATGTCACCGTCTTCGGCCTGATCCTGCTGGCCTCCTCGTTCCTGATCGCCTGGACCACCCCGATGGGCGATATCGCCCCCGCACTGGCCAAACTCGGCGCCCCACTGCGCAGATTCCGCGTGCCCGTGGACGAATGGGCCGTGGTCATCGCGCTGACCTTGCGCGGACTGCCGCTGCTGATGGACGAAATCCGGGTACTGCGGGCGGCGCGCCGACTGCGCCCGAAGGATGGCCTGCTCACTCGCGCCGCCGATAATCCGCTCGTCGATATCCTCACCGCCGCGATGGCGGTATCCAGCCGCCGGGCAACCGAACTGGGCGAGGCCATCTCCGCGCGCGGCGGCACCGGCCAGCTCACCGCCCGCCCGAGCGCCCCCGGACGCAATGACGCGATCGCCCTGACGATTGTCATCGCGGTCTGCCTCGGCGCGGTCGTCCTCGATCTGCTCGCCTGATCGGCGATACTGGCCCCTGTGCCGGACCAAGACGACGATGTACCTGCCTGGCAACGCAAGACGGAGGGTGAATCGCGGTGGGCCGCGACGCTCGCCGTGCTGGTGATCGTGGTGTTGCAGGTCGTGCCGAAGGAACTCCGGCAGCAGCCCGCCTGGCTGGTACTGCCCGTACTCGAGGTCTTGTTGCTCGGTGTGCTGGTGGCGGCGAATCCGTTCCGACTCAACCGGGAAGAGCGCTGGCTGCGCAACGGCGGCCTCCTGCTGACCGGGTTGTTGAGTCTGGCCACCGCGGTTTCGGCGGGTCGTCTGGTCTTCCAACTGATCAACGGCACCCTCAGCGATCCCGTGCAACTGCTCGTCTCGGGCGGTGCGGTCTGGTTGACCAATGTGGTGGTGTTCGGACTCTGGTACTGGGAGTCCGATCGCGGCGGCCCCGCGGCCCGCGCGCATGCGCGAAAGCCGTTGCCGGACTTCCTGTTCGTGCAGATGCAGAGTCCGGACCTGACCGAACCCGAATGGGAGCCACAGTTCCTGGACTATTTGTATCTGGCGTTCACCAATGCGACGGCGTTCAGCCCGACCGACGTGATGCCGATGTCGCGGTGGGCGAAGGCGACGATGATGCTGCAGTCGGCGATCTCACTGGTGCTGGTGATCTTGGTGATCGCCCGCGCGATCAATGTCCTCCAGCAGCCGGGGTCCTGATCGGATAGCGAAGAGCTATAACAAGATTCGTCATGTGAGCAATATCGAATACCCCGAAAAGCATTCCTCTAAACCTTTTATACACGGTACTGTGTCCTCGGAGTGCGTTCTCTAGATCACATCGTGGCTCTGCACAGCGTCGGGGGGGGAGGATTTTTCGTGTGCGGAGCGTTGCTACGGCTTGCATAACCTGATGAAGATTGGACCACCGGAATGATTCTCCGCAAGATCACTGCGGCAGCCGTGCCGATCGTCGCCGCTGTCGCGGTCGGCGCGGGCACCTCCTATGCACAGCCGGATGCCGCGCCCGTACCCGACATCGGGTACGAGGCAAAACTGGTGGACGACAAGATCGTCACCACACTGACCAACGGGTCCTTCCAAATGTCGGCGAACACCGTGGATATCAAGGACATCGCGGGCAATACGGTAGTGACGCTGCCACTGTCGTTCCGGCAGGACGGTCTGGAGTTCACCATGCCGCACGAGATCCGCGACGCGGGCCGGGTGCTGGAATTGACCGCGGTCAAGGACTACACGCAGGCGCGGCAGGCGGCCACACCGATCGCGTCGCCGCGGGAGAATCTGCGCGCGCAGGATAACTTCCTGTCCCAGTTCGGGATTGCCACCGCCATCGGCGGCTTTCTCGGCACGGTGATCGGCGCGCTGGTCGGGCTCACCGGCATCATCGGCGGGCCGACCGTCATCGCCAGCGTCCTCGCGGGCGCGGGTATCGGCGGCATCATCGGCACCCTCGTGGTCGGCGGACCGGCATTGATCATCGCGGGCATCGATCTGTTCAGCACCCTGACCGCCCCGGCCGGCACCACCAAATGGCAGGACGCACCGGTCAAGTAGGACCGGCAACCAGCACTCCGAACGCGGCGCGCGGCGAATCCTCGTAGCGCGCCGCATCTTTCGTTTATCGGCCGTGGCAGCCGGAGGCTATCGAGACACCCGCGAAGCGATCGGCAAGGAACCCCATCGCACCTGGCGCTTCACCGATGGCGGTCACATTGTGTCCGGGCAGCGCCGAATGCACGGAGGTGAGATCGGCACCCGCTGCGCAGTATCGCCCGACCAGATCGGTGAAGCCCGCGACCGGAATCACATCGTCGGTTGTGCTGTGGTACAGGTACATCGGCATGACCGGCGCGCTACCGCCCAACTCCTGGCGGTCGGTCGCGGCCCGAAATACCGGATGGAACAACACATCCGGCACCGCCGCGAAATCGTCCACATGCGCATTGAAGTACTTGAAGACCAGATCCGGAGCACAGGCCGAGGCATCCTCGGCGAGGGCAATGCGACCGCGTTCGTTGAGCAGGTCCGGCACACCGGAATTCGGCTCGTTCTTCGCGATCGCGATCAATGTGAGTATTGCCAGCCCCGCCTGCACGGTGCCATCGACACTATGGGCCATGGCTGTCCAATCGGCGGGCACCCCGCCCGAGGTGATTCCAGCGAACTGGATATCGGGCGCGTACTCCGGTTGTATCTGCGCCGCCCACAGCGTCGCGAAGGCACCGCCCGAATAGCCCCACGCCCCAATCGGGCTCGCCGGACCGACTCCGTCGGGTGCGAGCGTGCGGGCCGCCCTGATGCCATCGAGCACCGCACGGCCGGAGTTGACGCCGTCCAGGAATCGGGAGTCCGGCCCCTCGTAATCGCTTGTCACCACCGCCCAGCCGCGGCGCAGACCCTCGGCGATGAACGGTGTATCGATATAGGTATTCGCGCCGCCGAGATCCCAGCCGCCCCGCAGCGCGTACGACGGCGCACACCGGGTGGCGAGACTGTCCTCCGCGATCTGGTATGAGAGCAGCGGCCGCTGGCCAGGACCGAACCACGGCCAGTTGGGCACCAGAACGGTGGCCATACCCGCGATCGGCGACCCGTTCGTATCGTTGGTCCGGTATTGCACCTGCCATGCCGAAACCGGAAGCGGAAGACCGTACAACGCGATCGAGCGCGTCCGCAGCACAGCACCGTCGGGCTGCGAAGCCAGATCGGTCGGTGCCACGTAGAACGGGTCCTGATCCGGCATCGGCACAGCCCTGGCAACGGGCACGAATGCGAACGCCACGATCGCGAGAACGATAAGGATCGATATCGCACCGGATCTCCGGTTCCCGCCGACGAATGGTGCAAATGAAATTTTCATCGCGGCCTCCAGTGTTCCGACGCGGCGCGACGCACAGTGCGCCGGGAACGCGTCGGCGCCGACTTCGCCCGGCTTCGAATGTCACCACCGTACTGCCTGATCAGAGCCCCAGCAACGGGCATGTGCGGGCACCGGCGACGCCGTGCGTGTCCGATTTCCGACATGGTTACAGTTGGGGCGAAGCACGCCGCGGCGCGCTTCGAAAGTGGCTATCGCGCAACCGAATCACCGTCGGACCGTACCCCGAATGTGATCGGAATCGAACAGGAGTGAGCTGACCATGCGGCATGGCAACGGACTGGACATTCCCGAAGGACTCACCGATGTGTGTGCGCCGCACCGCATGGCGGTGATCGTCTACGACATGCAGGTCGGTGTGCTGTCCCAACTGCCGGACGGTCCGGAGATCATCGAGCGGGTGGCGCGGGTGGTCGAAGCGGCACGGCGAGGCGGTTATCCGATCATCTTCCTGCGGCATTTCTTCCTGCCGCGCCGCCTGAGTGGCACCTTCGCGCTGCGAATGGCCATGAGCTGGCAGCAGGTCGACAATGTCGACGACGTGAAGTTCATCCTGCAACGCGACACCCCGGCCTTCGAACTGGTTCCGGAGCTGCGGCCGACAGCGGACGAGGTGATCTTCGACAAGACCTCGATGTCGGCATTCGAGGGCACGCCATTGGCCGCGGTGCTGCGCGATCTCGGCATCGGCGCATACGCGATCGCGGGTGTCGCGCTGGAGATCGGCATCGCGCCGACGGTCACCCATTCGACCGATCTCGGCTTCGTGCCGGTGATCATCAGCGATGCCGTCGGCGGCCGCGATAAGGAGGCAATGGCGCGCGCCCACGACGATTTCGAATTCCAGGGCCACGCGATGGTCACCGACAGCGCGACCATCATTCCGCTGCTCGCCCGCGAACAGAGCTGACCGCGGGAATGGCGGATCGGTACGCCCGGTCCGCCACGCCGTAGCGACTGCTTGCAGGTCGCTCGAAAGGGTCGGCGACTCAGCTGTCCTTGTTGATGGCCTTCTTGGCGGCGTCCTGCGCGGCATCGACCTGGCTCGCGAACTTGCCGTCGGTCTGCTTGTCGACGAGATCGCCCACCTTATCGATGGCCGTATCCACCTTGTCCGCATTCTGCTGGGCCAGGTCCAACGCCTTGTTCGCCAGGTTCTTGAAATCCACCGCGCACTCCTATTTTTCGAGCCGACACACCGCAAGCACACGATACCGAGCGAACTCCCCGATGACCCGGCAAACCATCAGCGACCGCCGTCACATCTCGCCGAGCCACGCCGGATGCCAGAGGCGCCCGGTCTCGGTCCAGTTCATGAAGCGGACGGTGCCGCCGAGTTTCGGGGTCACCCACACCGCGGCCTCGCGTTCCTCGGCGGTGAGGTCGTTGTCGAACGGTGTGGTCCTCCGCTCCAACTTGCCGAGCCTTTTGGCCAGATCCCGCATGACCGGCTCGCTGAACCCCGTGCCTACCCGCCCCACGTAATACAGCCTGCCCTCGTGCGGAATGCCGACCAGCAGCGATTTGAAGTTGCGAGCGTCGCTGCGCCTCCAGCCGCCGATCAGGACACGCTGGGTGCGCCAGTTACGCTGCTTGACCCACGAATGTCCGCGCTTACCTGGCAGATACACCGAATCCTTGCGCTTTGCGACCACACCTTCCAGGCCCTGTTCCTGGCTGTAGCGCAGCGCTTCGGCGCCGGAGCCGTCCAGTCGCGGCGGCACCCGCAGTGACGGTGCGTTGGCGGCGATCGCTTCCAGTACCCGACGCCGATCCGAATACCTTTTGCGGATAAGGGAGGTCCCGTCCAGATACAGCACATCGAAGGCGACGAAGACCGCGCGCGCCGCATCGGCCTGCAGCAGACCGACATTCGCGACGCCGTGATCGTCGAACACCACGGCCTCACCGTCGAGCACCACATTGTGTCCGGCCAACTCCTCGGCCAGCACCGCCATACCCGGATAACGTTTGGTCACGACATTGCCCGCTCGGCTGCGCAGAGTCAGTGTCCCGGAATCTATTTCGGCGATCAGCCGGAAGCCGTCCCATTTGGTTTCGAAGCACCACTCGACGTCATCGAGATCGGCGACCACACCGTGGGTGGCGAGCATCGGTTGCAGCCCACGTGGAAAGGGCGCGGGCCCAGCCGGTCTCGGCACGATGAACGCGGCCTCGGGGCCGACCGGACCACTGGACACCCGGTTCACCTCTTCCTCGGCCGGATTCTGATCGCGCATGAGATGCATCAGCCACTGGGTGCCATTGGTTCGGATCATCGCGTAGCGACCACGCAGTCGCTTGCCGTGGAAGGTGACGATGACCTCGTCCTCGCGCCATTTCTCGGTGTCATATGTGCCGGAATCCCAGATCGTCATCTCTCCCGCGCCGTACTGCCCCTTTGGTATCGCGCCGTGGAAGTCCAAATACTCCAACGGATGATCCTCGGTGTGCACGGCGAGCCGGTTCTGATCCGATGAGGTCGGCGGCCCCTTCGGGACGGCCCATGACACCAGCACGCCGTCGCGTTCGAGCCGCACGTCCCAATGCAGCCGCCGCGCATGGTGTTCCTGGACGACGAACCGATCATTCGCCCCGGGCGTAGGCGTTTCGGACGGCACCGGTTCCGGGGTCGCCGAGGCATCGCGCATCTCTCGATATTTCGTCAGGGCATCGCTATTCGAACTGGGCGGATCCAATTCGGCGAGCAGATCGCCGTCATCGCGCCAGCGGGCGAGTACCTCGTCGAAGCGCAAGTGCCTCAGCTTTTTCCGGCTCTCCAGCTCGGCCCAGGTGCGCGGTGCGGCCGCATTCGGCTCGGTGCGGCCGCGCAGTGAATACGGTGCGATGGTGGTCTTGGAGGGATTGTTCTGGCTCCAGTCCAGGAAGACCTTTCCGCCGCGCGCCGATTTCGCCATCGTCGCGGTGACCAGATCCGGGTGCAGCTTTTCGAGATTCGTCGCCACCTGCTTGGCCACGGTGGACGCACCGCCCGGACTCAACTCCTGATCCAGCGGCACATAGATGTGAATTCCCTTGCTACCACTGGTAACCGGGAAGGCATGCAGCCCGATGCCCTCGACCATCTCGCGCACCGCGAGCGCGACCCGCGCGCATTCGGCCAGTCCCGCACCCGGCCCCGGATCCAGATCGAAGACCAACCGGGTGGCGTAGCCGACCTTGTCACCGTCGAAACGCCATTGCGGCACATGGACTTCCAGCGCCGCCTGCTGTCCGATCCAGGCCAGTCCGGCCTCGGAATCGATGACCGGATAGACGACCTTGCGGCCGGAATGTTCGATGGTGTGACGCTCCAGCCACGACGGTGCGTGCTCGGCGAGATTCTTTTCGAAGAAGGATGATTCGTCGACCCCATTGGGCCAGCGCTTCCGGGTGACCGGTCGCCCGGCGATATGCGGAAGCATCGCGGGCGCGATGGCCGAGTAGTACGCGATGACCTCGCCCTTGGTGGTTCCGGTCGCCGGATACAGCACCTTGTCGAGGTTGCTCAGCTCAACCTCGATGCCCGGCCGGCCCGGGCTGCCACCGAATTCCCGGCGGGTCACCATAAATGAAGTTTAGGGGCGGGGACCGACAGATATCGGCCCCCGCCACAGATCAAGCCTGCGGATGTCCCGGCTCTTCGGGCTCGGGGCCGGGCTTGGGAGCGGGTGGCACAGGCGGCTCCTCCGGCGCGGCCGCCGGCGGCTTCGGTGCCGACTTGTCCGACGGCACCGCCTTCTTGGCGGCCTCCTGCACCTTGCCGATCTTGTCGGAGTATTTGTGGCCGGTCTTCTCGTCGATGAACCCACCGGCCTTGTCGACCGCATCGTGAATTTTGTCGGCGTTCTCGGCTGCCGCGTCCTTACCCTTGCCGACGAGGCCTTTCAGGGTGTCCACGAGACTCATGCCTGCATTCCTTCCTGTCGACGAACCTAGGTATTCACCCAATATCCTCCCACCAGGAATCCCGACTCGGCAGGTCATTGGGGTCGATGCGCTGGCCGGGCATCGGCACCGCCACCGCGGTACCGGCCGCCCGCGCCGCAGCGACCATCCGGCGTACCGGCTCCGACCACCCGTGGAAGGCCAGGTTGAAGGTCGCCCAGTGGATGGGCACCAGCAGTCCGTGTCCCGGATCGCCGACGCCGAGGTCGGCATGTGCGCGAACCGCCTCCTCCGGGTTCATGTGGATGTCCGGCCAGGCCTCGTCGTAGGCGCCGATCGGCAGAAGCGTCAGATCGAACGGTCCGAGCGCGGCGCCTGCCTCCGCGAAAGCTTTGGTGTATCCGGTATCACCGCCGAAGTAGACCCGCCGCGTCGGGCCGATGATGGACCAGGACGCCCACAGTGTGGTGTTGCGCACCAGGCCGCGTCCGGAGAAGTGCCGCGCCTCGGTACAGGTGAGCACCAGATCCGTGCCGTCGCGCTCACGGCCCAGCGAGGCGAGGGAAACCGAACCACCCCAATCCAATTCGACGATGCGATGTTCGGGCACGCCCCAGTGCCGCAGATGGGCACCGATGCCGATCGGCACCAGAAAGGGTGCGGCCTGTCCGACCACCAGCTGACGGATCGTCGCCTTGTCCAGATGGTCGTAGTGATCGTGCGAGATCAGCACCGCGTCCACCTGCGGCAGTTCCGACAGCGGCGTCGGCACCGGATGCAGCCGGGCCGGACCGACCAGCGCGGACGGCGAAACCCGTTCGCTCCAAACCGGATCGGTGAGAATCCGGTACCCGTCGACCTCGATGAGCGCCGATGCGTGCCCGTACCAGGTGACCGCGAGATCGGCGGCCTCGGTCGGCACGTCGGGTGTCGCCAACGGAACGGCATTGCGCGGACGACCGGCATTACGCCGGGTCAGCGCCGAAATCAGCAGGGACGGAGCGGCTCCCGAGACGAACTGGGTGCTCGGCTCGGTGTTGTGGAACTGCCGATTGCGATAGCTCACCGCGCCGGTGGCGTGGGGCTGAATGGCATTCATGGAGGCGCCGATAGCCGAAGGGATGTCCCAGGCCGCACGCACCACCCAGGTGACACCGAGTGCTCCGGCGGCAATGCCCACTATCTTCTTCAGATTCATTTATCGCCCCACGAATTTCGCCGCACGCTTCTCTGCTCTGGCCAGCCGCCCCTCCTGGGCGTCCTGACTGGTCCACGCCGCCTCCAGCGCCGCACGCTGCTGCGTGCTCTCCGGATCCCGGGTGCCGTCATCGTTGAGCTCCAACTTCATATGCCGCAGCGACAGCGGAGCCAGCTGGGCGATCGATTTGGCCCAGGCCTGTGCGTCGGCCAGCGTGCCGAGTCGGTTGGCGAAGCCGAAGGAGTAGGCATCGGCGGCCGATACCGATTCCGCGCCGAGCAGCATGGTCCGGGCCGGACCACCGCCGATCAGCGATGCCAGCCGCCGCACGGTCCAGCGGTCGACGGTGATGCCGAGCTTGGCGGCTGGAATGGCGATATAGGCGTCGGGTCCCATGACCCGCAGATCCGAGGCCAGCGCGATCTGCACGCCGGCGCCGAGCGCACCGCCGTTGATCGCCGCGATCACCGGGACCGGTACGGATTCGATGGTGTGCAGCATGTCGGGCAGGGCCGTCAGGAATTCCTCCGCATAGACCCCGGACAGATCCGCGCCCGCGCTGAAGAAGGATCCCCGACCGGTGAGCACAATCACCCTGGCGTCCTCGGCCGCGGTCAACACTGCTTCGCGGAGCCCAGTGACGAGTTCGAAGTTCAGCGCGTTACGCCGCTCCTCGCGCTGTAGTTCGATAGTGACGACATCGCCATCGCGGCTAACGTCGAGCATGCATCCTCCCCAACTGACCGGTTCGAGTGGTTACATCAACTCTGCCACAGGTGGCGGAACATACCGACCAAGCCGATACGATCTCGGTTTGTGCCGACAGACTTCTCCATCCTGGTGATCGGTGCTGGTCAGGCCGGGCTGTCGGCCGGTTACCACCTGCAGCGCCTCGGATTGCGCCCGGAACGGGACTTCCTCATCGTCGATCACGCACCGGGACCCGGTGGGGCCTGGCAGTTTCGGTGGCCATCGCTCACCCTGACCACCGTCAATCGCGTACACGACCTCCCGGGCATGTCCTTCGCCGAGACATTGCCCCCCGATTCCGACGCCGTACCCGCGGCCACCGCGGTGCCGCGCTATTACGAGTTGTACGAGAAGAGATTCGATCTGCGGGTGCGCAGACCGGTCTCGGTGACCGTGGTCTGCGACCGCAATACCGACGGAAGCCCTTGTCCCGCAGGGCCGGATCTCGCGGCGGGGCGGGGCACGACGCTCAATGTCGAGACCGATACCGCGGGCACGATCCGGGTGCACGGCCTGATCAATGGCACCGGCACCTGGGAACATCCCTTCATTCCGCACTATCCGGGTGCGGAGACCTTCACCGGACGCCAACTGCACACTCACGACTACCGCACCGCCGACGAGTTCGCGGGCAAGCATGTCGTGGTGGTCGGCGGCGGAGTATCGGCCGTTCAGTTGTTGGACGAGATCTCGCAGGTCACCACCACCACTTGGGTGACTCGACGCGAGCCGGTATTCCGTGACGCACCGTTCGCCGAGGAGCACGGCCGCGCGGCCGTCGCCATCGTGGAGGATCGTGTGCGACACGGTCTGCCGCCGGGTTCTGTGGTTTCGGTCACCGGATTGCGGCTCGACGATCGACTGCGCGCCGCACAAGCTCGCGGTGCGCTGCAGCGGCATCCGATATTCGCGAGCATCGAACCGGATGGGGTGCGCTGGCCTGACGGCTCGTTCCAGCACGCCGACGTGATCCTGTGGGCGACCGGATTCCGCAGTGCACTGGACCATTTGGCCCCGCTACGCCTGCGCGGTCCGGGCGGCGGCATCACCATGACCGGCCGCCTCGCCACCCAGGTAGCCGTCGACCCGCGCATCCACTTGATCGGCTACGGCCCATCCGCGAGCACCATCGGCGCCAACAGAGCCGGGCGCGCCGCCGCCCAAGAGCTCACGCGATACCTCGATCTGATCTAGCCGTCTGTAGCGCACAGGAAGTATCGGGGAGGCTGGGGAGCCTAAGTATTCGGGGAGGCGGGCAGCCCGGCCGTGAAGGTGGTCGGATCGGGGCCGATGCGGGCGCCCTTGTCGAGTGCGTTGATGGCGTCCATCTGGTCGCGGGTGAGTTCGAAACCGAAGACGTCGAAGTTGGCGGCGATGCGGGCCGGGGTGACCGACTTCGGGATGACGACAATGCCCTGCTGGAGGTGCCAGCGGATAAGTACCTGGGCGGGGGTGCCACCGACCTCGTCGGCGATGGAGACGATGGTGTGATCATCGAGCAGAGTGCCCTGCCCGAGCGGACTCCACGCCTCGGTGGCAATGGCATTCGCATCGTGGAACGCGCGCAGCTCGCGCTGCGCGAGCCGGGGATGCAATTCGACCTGGTTCACGGCCGGGATCTCGCCGGTCTCGCCGATGACCCGCTCCAGATCGGCGACGGTGAAGTTCGACACACCAATCGAACGCACCCGGCCCTCCGCCTTCAGTGTCTGCAAGGCCTTGAAGGTCTCGACGAAGCGATCGGCCTGCGCCACCGGCCAGTGGATGAGATAGAGATCGAGGTAGTCCAGGCCGAGCCGAGCCATGCTGGCGTCGAATGCGCGCAGCGTGGAGTCGTAGCCCTGGTCGGAGTTCCACAGCTTGGTGGTGAGATAGACCTCGTCGCGCGGCAGCCCGGATTCCCGGATGGCGCGGCCGGTGCCCTCCTCGTTGCCGTAGATCGCGGCGGTATCGATGCTGCGATAGCCCGCCTCCAGCGCAGCGGTAACGACCGGCTGGACGTCCTCCGGCGGTACTTGGAACACACCGAAGCCGAGCTGCGGGATCACGTTCCCGTCGTTCAGCACGATCGAGGGAATGGCGCTGGTCTCGCTTCTGAAGGTCACATTCCGACCGTAGGAGTGCCGCGCCGCGTCGTCAACGAGAACCCCTGGTGTGTTGACCACCGGTTTTCCGGACGGGATCGCGTTTCTACTGGTTACCAGGGATCGTCAGGGCCGGCCGAGGCGGCGATAGCGGGTATGGCGGGAGGCACGAATCTCGTCGATCGGACGGGCGCGCAGCCCGGTGAGCTCTTCGGCGATGGCGGCGACCATGCGGCGGGCGAAGTCGACCGGTTCGTCGGCGGCGTCGGGAAATTCCGGGACGATGCGGTCGACGACACCGTCGGCGAGCAGGTCTGTGGCGCGGATGCCCTGTGCGTCGGCCAACTCGGGGGCATGGTCGGTATCGCGGTAGACGATGGCGCTCGCCCCTTCCGGCGGCAGCGGCGCGAGCCAGCCGTGGGTAGCGGCCAGGACGCGGTCGGCCGGCAGCAGCGCCAATGCGCCGCCGCCGGTGCCCTGACCGAGCAGGACCGAGACGGTCGGGGTATCGAGAGTTACCAGATCGGCTATGCAGCGGGCGATTTCGGGGGCGAGCCCACGCTCCTCGGCCTCCTTCGACAGTGCCGCACCGACCGTGTCGATCACCAGCACCAGCGGCAGCCGCAATTCCTGGGCCAGCGCCATACTGCGTCGGGCCTCGCGCAATGCAGCCGGGCCCATGGTGTGTTCACCCTGCTGACCCGCGCGGTCGTGGCCGAACACAATGCACGGCTGTCCACGAAAGCGGGCCAGCGCATGCACCATGGTGCGATCGGATTCGCCCTGCCCGGTGCCGCTGAGCGGAACCCGTTGCGTCACATGGCGTAGCAGGTCACGGATACCGGGCCGACCTGGGCGGCGCGAGATCTGAACCGATTCCCAAGCCGGAACATCCGCGGCCGCATTCGCGGTCTTACGCACCGGCGCGGCCCAACCAGGTCCCGCCGCAACAGGATCCGGCACACCGCTGAGCACGCTCAACGCACGATGCGCGATCCGACGGAACACCGAAACGGGCAGCACCCCATCGATCACGCCGCTGCGGTACAGATTCTCCGCGACCTGCACACCCTCCGGAAAATCCCTGCCGTACAACGCCTTATAGACGCGCGGACCGAGAAACCCGATGAGTGCATCGGGTTCGGCGAAGGTGATATGCCCCAGCGAACCCCAGGACGCGAAGACGCCGCCCATCGTGGGATTGCGCAGATAGACCAGATACGGATGCCCGGCCGCCTTGTGCACCGCGACCGCACCCGCGATCTTCACCATCTGCACGAAAGCGATTGTGCCCTCCTGCATTCTGGTACCGCCAGAGGTCGGCGACGCGACCAGGGGCAGGCCGAGTTCGGTGGCGCGCTCGACCGCCGAGACGATGCGCTCGGCCGCGGCCACCCCGATCGAACCCGCCAGAAATCCGAATTCGCAGGCGATTACGGCCACGCGTCGACCACGCAGCAGACCTTCACCGGTCAGCACCGCTTCATCTGTACCTGCCGCCAGCTCGGCCTTGTGCAGATCCGCGCGGTATCGCGGGGATACGGCCACCGTCACCGATGGCCGGTCCCAGCTGATAAACGAGTCCGAGTCGAGCAGTTGCCCGAGCAACTCCCGCGCCGAAATCCTCACCGAGCGAGCCTAGGGGGATGGCAGCCAGCAGAGCCGGCGGGGTGGGTAAGGCTCAGCCACTCGATTCGGGGCCGACGCGACAGTCGCGAACGCTCAGTAGCCCTGCATGACCTTGCGTAGGGCGTACTCGGTGAGCGAGACCAGCGCCTGCTTGGCGGGTTCGCGCCGACGGGCGTCGATGGACAGGATCGGCACATCCGCAGGCACCGCGAGGGCCTGACGGATGTCCTCGATCGGATACCTCGGTGCGTCGTCGAATTCGTTGAGCGCAACCAGGAACGGTAGATTGCGCGCTTCGAAGTAGTCGACGGCCGCGAAGCTGTCCTCGAGCCTGCGGGTGTCGACCAGCACCACGGCGCCGATGGCGCCGCGGATCAGGTCGTCCCACATGAACCAGAAGCGGTACTGGCCCGGCGTACCGAACAGGTACAGCACCAGATCGTCGGCGAGGCTGATCCGGCCGAAGTCCATCGCCACCGTGGTGGTCGACTTCATCGGAATACCGGTCAGATTGTCGATTCCGGTACTGGCATTGGTCACCAACGCCTCGGTGCGCAGCGGAACAATCTCCGAGACGGCACCCACCAACGTGGTCTTACCGACACCGAAGCCGCCAGCGACCACGATCTTTGCCGAAGTCGGTTTGCTGGTGCGGGTATCGACCTGTGCCGTCGAATCAAATACGCCGGAGTCCACTGAGAACCCTTTCGATCAGCTCGCGACGTTCATCGTCGCTGGAATCGTCTTTCAAAGTCGCCGAAACTCGCACATGCCCGGCCTCGATGAGGTCGGCCACGAGCACGCGGGCCACCCCGATGGGGATACCCAAACGCGCCGCTACTTCAGCAACGGACGGCGATTCTCTGCACAACTCCACGATGGACGTCTCGATGTTGGTCAGTTCGAACTGCCGCTCCAGGGCGACCGGATGCGATGCGACAAGTGCCTCCAACGCCAACTCGACCGCGGGCCTGGTTCGGCCCGCAGTCAAGGAGTACGGGCGAACGAGACTCGGCTCGGCGCTCCCCATGCGGTGATCGTCTATGTCCATCCCACCATCAGGAACCCATCGTGACGCGTGGCGTGGCCTGTACCGTCTGGCCAACACGCTCGACCAACAGGGCCATTTCGTAGCCCACCTGGCCGATATCGCAGGAAGTATTCGTCAGCACCGCAAGATACGAGCCGTCGCCGACTGCCATGAGTAGCAGATAGCCGTGCTCCATCTCGACCACCGACTGCAGCACGGTGCCGCCTTCGAATAGATTCGAGACGCCTACCGAGAGGCTGGCCAGTCCGGCGGTAACAGCCGAGAGCTGTTCGGCACGGTCCACCGGCAGCTGCGCGCTCGCCGCCATGAGTAGGCCGTCAGCCGAGACCAGGACGGCATGAGCTACGCCAGGAACCTCGTTGGCGAAGTTCGAAACCAGCCAATCCAGCTGACGATTCGTACCACCTAGATCGGGGTTCATCGGTCTCCTTTATCTCCGGTTAGGTTCATTGCCTTCATTGCGCGGCCATCCCGGACGCCCTGCTGGTGACGACTCAAGCTGGACCTGATCGTTTCTGGATCGCGACGCGTCGTGCGATCGGCGTTGCCGGTGACACCGCCGGGGACCAGCCTCCCGCCCGGATTGCGTTGAGGCAACCCGGCGGCCGTCTTTGTTTCGGCCTGGGCCTCGCTGGCGCGGCGGGCCGCCTGCCAGCCCTCGTCGCCGGGTGATTCGAAGGAGGCAGCAACTTGGGACCGGTCCTGGTTGGGATCCGATAGCCACGCCGACATCATTTCGGCGAAGATCGGTGTCCCGCCCATCACCGAATCAGAGTCGGCCGCGGGCTGCAACCTGGTCTGGAAGAACGATGCCGCCTTCTCCGGATCGGGCTTGAAGCTGTGCCGGCCCGGATCGCGCGGTGCGGTCGTCGCCCCGCTCTCGGACATCGCGGGTGTCTCACCGCT
This sequence comes from Nocardia vinacea, assembly GCF_035920345.1. Lineage (NCBI taxonomy): Bacteria > Bacillati > Actinomycetota > Actinomycetes > Mycobacteriales > Nocardiaceae > Nocardia > Nocardia vinacea. Next base: position 7,811,405 of record NZ_CP109149.1, on the reverse strand, counting down.
GGCCGCGGGCTGGGCCGCACCACGATCCCGTCGCGGCAGACCGACACCCGGCGGAACTTCCTTGCGCGGCAGTACGGTCGCTCCCGGATCGCGCTGGGGCAGGCCGGTAGCAGCCGACTCCCGCTGCGGCAGGCTGTCGCGGGAAGGTAGCAGACCGTCGCGCTGGGGCAGGCCGCTCGGTGGCTGCGCACCCGACTGACGCTGCGGCAGGCCGTTCGCGGGCGACTGACGCTGCGGCAGACCGGTAGCACCCGCCTCCCGCTGCGGGAGGCCACCGGAAGCGGAATCCCGCTGCGGCAAGCCCGAACCGGTGTCCCGCTGCGGCAGGCCGTTCGAGGCCGAATCGCGCCGCGGTAGACCACCCGTGCTTTCCCGCTGCGGCAGACTACTCAACGGATCACGCAACGGATCACGCTTCGGCAGACCACCGGTGCTCTCACGCTGCGGCAAACCACCGGTGCTTTCCCGCTGCGGCAAACCACCCAGCGCATCACGCTGCGGCAGACCACCGGAAGCGGAATCCCGCTGCGGCAAGCCCGAACCGGTGTCGCGCGGCGGGATACCGGCCAGACCGGACTCACGTTGCGGCAGACCATTCGATGCGGAATCCCGTTGCGGTAGACCGCCGGTGCTCTCACGCTGCGGCAAGCCACCGGCACTTTCGCGCTGCGGCAAACCGCCCGTGCTCTCACGCTGTGGCAGACCACCCGTGGTTTCCCGCTGCGGCAGACTGCTCAACGGATCACGCAACGGATCACGCTTCGGCGGACCACCGGCGCTCTCACGCTGCGGCAGACCACCGGTGCTCTCACGCTGCGGCAGACCACCGGTGGGTTCGCGCTGCGGCAGACCACCCAAAGCATCACGCTGCGGCAGACCACTAGCGCTCTCACGCTGTGGCAGACCGCCCGTGCTCTCACGCTGCGGCAAACCGTTCGGCGTTTCCCGCGGCGGCAGACCGCTCGCAGGCGACTGACGTTGCGGCAGACCGGTAGCACCCGGCTCCCGCTGCGGCAGCCCTCCGGCGGCCGAATCCCGCTGCGGCAGGCCACCGGCGGCCGAATCCCGCTGCGGCAGGCCACCGGCGGCCGAATCCCGTTGCGGCAGTCCGGTCGAACCAGGCTCCCGCTGCGGGAGTCCACCCGACGCATCACGCTGCGGCAGGCTCGCCCCGGTATCGCGCGGCGGCACACCACCGGCACCCGGTTCGCGCTGCGGCAGACCGTTCAGCCCCGACGCACGCTGCGGCATACCACCCGCGCCCTCGCGCTGCGGTGCACCGTTGCTGCCCGGCTGACGCTGCGGCAGACCGCCACTCGGCTGACCGCCCTCCGGCACACCATTCGTGCCGGGCTGACGCTGCGGCAGCCCACCGGAATTCAGATTCCGAGGCGGCAGACCACCGCCGGAAACCGTCGGCTCGGCACCTGGCCGACTCGGCGGCGGACCGCCGGGAGTGACATTGCGTCTCGGCAGATTCGCCGCGGCGAGCTTGCCGCGCTGCGGACCGCTCGGCGGCTGTCCGGCCGATGGGCGCAGGGTCGGATTCGGTTGCGCCGGTTCCTGACGCAGCCCCGAGGCACCCGAGGACATGGTCGAGCCGGGCGAACGCTGTGGCAGCCCGCCCGCCGACGGAATCGGACCGCTGCCCGCAGCCGGTGCCGGACTGCTCATCGGAATCGGTCCGCTCACACCGGGATCGACGGTGACCATGACATTGCCACCGGGCGTCCTGGTGATCGCACGCGTCTGCATCGACGCCGCGGCCGACGGCCGTTGCGGAGCCCCAGCGGCGACCTGCGGTGCCGCCTGCGGCATCGCGGTGGTCTGGCCCTGTCCGAGCACGATCAGATTGGCCGGAACCTGCACGGTGACCGTGACGCCGGGGTCCCGTGCGGTATCGAAGGTCGGGCGCAGGCGCACGGTGAGTCCGTGGCGCTCGGCCAATCGGCCGACCACGAAAAGACCCATGTGCCGCGCGGTGTCCGGACCCGGTTCGGCGGTCTGCTCGAGCCGCCGGTTGATGTCGGCCATTTCACTCGGCGGCATACCGATGCCGCGGTCCGCGACCTCGATGAGCATGCCCTGGTCGTGTCCCTGCGCGAAGGTGAACTTCACGTCGGTCTCCGGCGGCGACGCGCGTAGCGCGTTGTCCAATAGCTCGGCGAACAGGTGCGCCATATCCGAGGCGGCGGGCTCGACCAGCGAACCACGCGGTGTCGCACCGAGCTTCACGCGCTCGTAGTCCTCGACCTCGGAGATCGCCGCACGCAGCACGTCCGCGATCTCGACCGGCGCGGACTTGCTGCGCCGCTGCCGGGTACCGGCGAGGATCAGCAGGTTGTCACCGTTACGGCGCATACGAGCCGCGAGATGGTCCAGCCGGAACAGGTTTTCCAGCAGGCGTGGATCCTTCTCGTCGTACTCCATCGCCTCGATCAAACTGAGCTGATGGTCGACGAGCGACTTGGAGCGCCGGGCCAGGGTTTCGAACATGTCGTTGACCTGGGCACGCATCTGCGCCTGGTCACTGGCCAAACGCAGCGCCTGGCCGTGGATATCGTCGACGGCGCGGGCCAGCTGACCGATTTCCTCGTGGCTGCGGATCGGCATCGGCTCCAGCGGCACATCCTCGGGGGACGCGCCGTTACGCAGCTGGGCGACCTCGTGTGGCAGATCGCTCTCGGCCACACGCAGCGCGGCCAGACGCAGCCGGTGCAGCGGCACGATCATCGAGCGCGCGACGAACACCGCGAGCAAAAGCGCGGCGAGAATGGTCGCGATAACGACTGCGGTATAGGTCCACGCGCCGGTATTGGCGTTGGACACCAGCGAACTCATCGCCGTGTCGATGTCCTTGGTGGACTTGTTGACCACGCGCTCGTAGACATCGAGGCTGCCGGTGAGCGAATTCTTCAGATCACCGACCGGGATCTTGCCGGACTGCGCCTCCGGGCTGGTCAGCAGCGAGATCCGGTTATCGATACCAGCCCGCAGATCGGCGATCGAGGTGTCGCCGTCGGAAAAGCGGTGGGCGAGCACGTTGAGCATCGCCCGCTCGGTATTGGCCGCGGTGATCGCGTTCTGCACGCCAGCCGCCGAACCGCGCAGCACCTCGGGGAATGCGGCGACCTCACCGACCAGTGCGGCACGGGTGTTCAGCGAGTCGACCAGCCGCAGCTTCGACTGTTCGATGGCCTGGTCGCTGACCTGGCCGACCGTCGTCTCGACGATGTGCACACTGTCGTTGCGGACCTGGTCGATCATCCCGATGACTTCGGCCGGTGTCTGCGTCGTGACGTTCTTGCCCTGGGCACGAATGGCCTTGGCCTGGGTGATCATGCTGTCCAGCGACGCGCGTGCACCGGCAACACCGTCGAGCTTGCCGCCCGACTGTTCGGCATCGGCGATGACCTTGTCGAGGTCGGCCAGGTTCTTGTCCGACACGATCGACACGTTCGGCATGATCGAAATCATCTGCGAAGCGGCGGTCGTCGCCGTCTGCGCACTCAGCGCGGTGACGGCGGGAATCGTCTCGATGTTCTTCGCGGCAGCGTCCAGTCGGTTCGCGTCGGCGAACTCGGTGGTAATCCTGGACACGCCGAGCCCAACCGCGACTGCCAGCGGAACGGCCAGGACCGCCGTAACCTTCCAGCGCAGGTCCCAGTTGCCGAGCGCCCAGCGTTTGCTGCCGGACCTTGCGGCGTCACGCATCTCCCACTCACTTTCCAAACTGGCCCCAACCACGTGCCATCAGCGAACCTAGACAATCGCATGCTGGCTCGACAGGCAGAGCTGGCCGAGGAACTGCGGCTGGCCGAGAAATTGCGTCTACGACGGCCCAAATAAGTGACATCAGATTCTAACGGATCAATAACAGCTTGGGTGACGTTGAGTGTAGTTACGGGCCTTGACCTGCCGATAATTGGCAAAACCAGAGGTCGCGGCACCCACCCGGGCGTCGCGTGAAGTCTGCCACAATCGTGCTGATCTATCGAGGCGGGCATCGAGGCGAGGCTAGGGAGTCACGGGATTGAGTGAGAACCAGACGTACCGGCCGGTCTATCAGACCAGCTTGGTCGATCCCGCTGAGTTCTGGGCCGAGGCGGCCGAGGCGATCGATTGGGTGACCCCGCCGACCCACATCGTCGACACCACGGCCCGCTCGATGGCCAGATGGTTTCCGGACGCTCGCCTCAATACCTCCTTCAACGCCCTCGACCGGCATGTGCACGGCGGCGACACTCCGGACGAAGCGAGTCGGGCCGATCAGCCCGCCCTAATATACGACTCCGCTATGACCGGCACCAGAGGCGTTTTCACCTACGCCGAACTACTCGCCGAGGTTGCCGAGTTCGCCGGTGCGATGGCACGTTTGGGTGTCGCCGCGGGTGACCGCGTGGTCATCTACCTGCCCATGATCCCCGAGGCCGTAATCGCCATGCTGGCCTGCGCCCGTATCGGCGCGGTGCATTCGGTGGTCTTCGGCGGCTTCGCCGCACCCGAGTTGGCCGCCCGCATCGATGATGCCGAACCTGTGTTGATCATCACTGCCTCGGGCGGACTGGAGCCGGGCCGAACGATCGATTACCCGCCGATCGTGTTGCAGGCCCTCGACCTCGCCGAGACGAGCGCGCCGCGGCACGTGATCGTCAAGCAGCGGCCGCAATTTCCGACCATCCACTTCCCCGCGCCGCAGCCCGCCACCGATTCACTGCCGAGTTCCACACAGACCGTCGCGGCGCAGTGGCTCGATTGGGAAGACGCGGTGCGCGATGCGCAACCCGCAGATCCGGTTCCGGTCGCCGCGACCGATCCGCTCTATATCCTCTACACCTCCGGCACCACCGGGAAGCCCAAGGGCGTGGTCCGCGACAACGGCGGACATGCGGTCGCCCTGTCCTGGTCCATGCGCAATATCTACGACGTCGGTCCGGGCGAGGTGATGTGGGCCGCCTCGGATGTCGGCTGGGTCGTCGGACATTCGTACATCGTCTACGCGCCGCTGTTGGTCGGCGCGACCACGCTGCTCTACGAAGGCAAACCGGTCGGGACACCGGATGCGGGCGCGTTCTGGCGGGTGGTGGCCGAGCACAACGTGCGGGTGCTGTTCACCGCGCCGACGGCGCTGCGCGCCATCCGCAAGGCCGATCCGGATGCCGCACTCGCCCACCGCCACGACCTGTCCTCGCTGCGCGCATTGTTCTGCGCCGGTGAGCGCCTGGATCCGGCAACCTACGAGTGGGCCAACGAAACCCTGCTCGCCGATCGGCCCGACTGCCCGGTGGTCGACCACTGGTGGCAGACCGAGACCGGCTGGCCGATCTGCGCGAATCTGCTCGGCCTGCAGCAACTTCCGATCAAGGCGGGTTCGGCGTCGGTGCCGGTGCCCGGCTTCCGGCTGCGGGTGCTCGATGCCGAGGGCAATCCGGTCGCACCGGGCACCGAGGGCAATATCGTCATCGGCCTGCCACTACCGCCAGGGACACTAACCGGACTATGGCGCGACGAAGGCCGCTTCCAACGCTCCTATATGTCGGCGTTTCCCGGCCACTACCTCACCGGCGACTCCGGATACTTCGATGATGACGGGTACCTCTACGTGCTCGGCCGCAGCGACGATGTGATCAATATGGCCGGACACCGGCTGTCGGCGGGCAGCATCGAGGCCGCCATCGCCGGACACGAGGCCGTCGCCGAATGCGCGGTGATCGGCCTGCCCGACGAACTCAAGGGCCAGCGGCCGATCGCCTACGTGGTGCTCAAGTCCGGCGTCGAGATCGATCCGGACCGCCTGCGCGACGAACTGATCGCCCGGGTGCGCGAGCAGATCGGCGCGATCGCCACCCTGCACGATGCTGTCGTCGTCACCGCGCTGCCCAAAACCCGATCGGGCAAGATCCTGCGCAAGACGATCCGCCAGATCACCGCGGGCGATCATTACGAAGTGCCATCCACCATCGAAGATGCTTCGGTGCTCGCCGCACTGGAGGTCCAGATCCGGGCCAGCCGCCCGCAGGGGCCCGGCCCGGAAGTCGTTGCACCCAACGGCGATCCGATTGTGCCGTCATAACTTTGCGATTGCATTGCGTTTCACTCCTTAGAGAATCCTCAGGGATAGTTCACACATGCGCCAGTGCGGGGCAATAGCGTCTAGGGCGCTGGATCCACAGCACCCTCGAAGCAGCATGACCCTCGAAATCTGGAGGCACACACCATGAAGCTCTTCCACAGTCGCCCGGCCGTCGCCGCTCTCGCCGCAGGCGGCATGGCCAGTGTGGCCGTGTTGCTCTCCCCGGCCATCGCAGCCGCGGATCCGATGACGCTGGCCGGGCCGCTGCTGACCTCCGACTGCTCTTTCGCCCAGGTCGACGCGGCGCTGCACGCCAAGGCACCGCAGCTGGCGGCCATGCTCGACGCGAACCCGACCCAGAAGGCCGAACTGCAGCGCAAGTTCGATCAGCCGGTCGAACAGCGTCGCGCGGAACTCCAGGCCGCCATCGACGAGAACCCGAGCGCCGCGCAGGACGCCGAGAACGACCCGCGTGCGTCCGGGCTGGCCGAGACCATCCGCACCGTGGCCGAAACCTGCCACAGCTACTGAGCGCTCCCCCGCCTCCCCGGATATTCAGGCGCCAGACCTAGGTGCCACGAACGCAGCATCGGCGACCGGCGGATAAGCGGTAGATGGGTCAGCCCGTCCCCGACGAGTTACCCATGCACTTCCGAAATCAGTCGGTTGCCTAACCGATTCCGTTTCCGAGTGGCGGCACAATGGATGACGTGACTTCTAACCCGACCGTCCTTGTCGTCGACGATGACGAGGACGTGCTCGCGTCGGTCGAGCGCGGCCTGCGCCTGTCCGGCTTCCAGGTGCGGGTCGCCCGCGACGGCGCCGAAGCGCTGCGCAGCGTGACCGAGCAGGTGCCCGACGCGGTGGTGCTCGATATGAATATGCCGCTGCTCGACGGTGCGGGCGTGGTAACGGCACTTCGGGCCTTGGGCAATGAAGTCCCGATCTGTGTGCTCAGCGCCCGCGCCTCCGTCGACGACCGGATCTCTGGACTGGAGTCCGGCGCCGACGACTATCTGACCAAGCCGTTCGTCCTCGCCGAATTGGTGGCGCGGATCAAGGCACTGCTGCGCCGCCGCTCGGACGTTCCGGCCGCCGCCACGCCGGGCGCGATCACGGTCGGCCCGCTGGAGGTCGATGTCGCCGGATACCGCGCAGTGCTGAACGGCCGCGAAATCGATCTCACCAAGCGCGAATTCGAGCTGCTGTCCACCCTGGCCCGCAATGTGGGCGTGGTGCTGAGCCGCGAGCGGCTACTGGAATTGGTGTGGGGCTACGACTTCGCCGCCGACACCAATGTGGTCGATGTCTTCGTCGGATACCTGCGGCGCAAGCTGGAGGTCGAGGGCACGCCGCGGCTGCTGCACACGGTCCGCGGCGTCGGATTCGTGCTGCGAGCACCCAAGTGAGTTGGCGATGACGCCGCAGCTCCCGGCTTCCCGGAAACGGCGGCGGCGCACGTTCTCCCTTCGCACCCGGGTGGCCGGTGCCGCCGCGGTCGGCGCGATCATCATCGTCACGATCATCGGTGTGATCTCCTCACAGGCCATCGAGCGCAACAACCTGGCCCAGACCGACCAGCAGTTGGCCATCGCGTCGCGATTGGTGCTCATCGATTCGGTTTTGGCCGTCGGTGTGCTCGGACTGGTCGGTCCGACCTACGACATGGCAGTGACGGTCCGCGACAACAACACGATCGTGGCGAGCACACCGATCCGCCTGCCCGAACAGCCGATCGGATCGCATACCGTCACCGTGAACGGCACCCCGTTCCGTGTGCTGACCACCACCGAGAACCAACCGGCGGGACGAGTTGTGTCCCTTGGCATTCCATCGACTGAGGCGGCACGCACCACCGCCGAACAACAGCGCTGGGTGCTCGCCGGAGCCGGACTGGCGATCGCCACCGCCGCCGCACTCGGCTGGCTGCTCGCGGGCCGTGCCGTCCGCCCGATCGTCGATCTCACCCGACAGGTCGGCACGCGCAGCGGCTACCGCGATCCGGACAATCCACAGCCGCCGGTCGACGGCTCCGGAGTCAGAGAGGCAGAAAAACTCGCCGAGGCGGTGAACACCCTGCTGCAACGGGTGGATCAGGCGCAGACCGAAACCGCCGCCGCACTGGAGACCGCACGCGATTTCGCCGCCGTCTCCGCCCACGAACTGCGCACCCCACTCACCGCCATGCGCACCGACCTCGAGGTGCTGCGCACCCTCGACCTGGACGAGGCCCAACGCGCCGAAATCCTTGCCGACCTGCAACGCAGCCAGGGCCGCGTCGAAACCACCTTGGCCGCACTGGAACGCCTCGCCTCGGGCGACCTCACCCACGAACGCGATCACGTCGACACCGACGTCGGCGACCTGTGCGACCAAGCCGCCCACGACGCCATGCGACACTTCCCCGGCGTAACCGTCCGCATCGATACCGACGCCGAACTGATCACCCGCGGCCTTCCCGCCGGACTGCGGCTCGCGATCGACAACGCTTTGACCAACTCCGTCAAACACGGCCGCGCCACCGAGGCGGTGGTCTCCGCCCACCGAATCCCCAACGGACACATACTGATAACCGTCGACGACAACGGCCGCGGCATCCCCGCCGAAGAACGCACCGCCGTCTTCGAACGCTTCTTTCGCGGCAGCCAAGCCAGCAAGGGCGGCTCCGGACTAGGCCTCGCCTTGGTCGCCCAACAGGCTCAATTACACGGTGGCCGAGCCTATTTCGACGACAGTCCGCTCGGTGGTGTGCGCCTGGTACTGGATCTTCCGGAGCGCCGGACTTCCTGACCCGAAAAGCCGCTGCGGCCTACGGTTCTTATCATTTTACGCAACGGATTGCAGTTGCTTCTCCAGCGTGGGCCGTCGGTCAGCCGGTCGCACCGTCGGGTCGGGTAACCGCAACGATCGTTACGAGCTCCTCTAGGCCGGTGAAATCTTTCGGATTCGTCGTGTATAGCGGCAAACTGTTGCGTGCGGCAGTCCGAAGCTTTGAATCAGTTGCGGACCACCTCGACCGGGTCCGTCAACGCAAGCGCCAGTGCGGACTGCTGGGCAGTGCTGCGCTGGGGTAGCGCTGCGACGGCCTTGTCGGTTTGGGTGCTGAGGTTGGTCACGATTTGCTGGAGTTGGGTGACGCCGCCAGTGAGTTGGCTTATGGCGCTGACCAATTGAGCACCGCCCTGGTCCGCCAGTTGCGGCAGACCTTCGGCGAGTTTCGCGCCCTCGGCCAATTGCGCACTGGCGCCGGTCAATCGGTCCACAACTGTGCGCAGGAGCGTGCCGAGGTCAGTGCTCGGATCGACGGCGCTGCCGACCAGATCGCCGAGATCGGTCAGCTGGGATCCGGCCTGGCCTGAAACATTTCGTAGCCCTTCGAGTTTCGCAATGATATCGGCGACTTGTGGATCGCCCGCGAAGGACAGCGCACGCATCAGCGGCAGGATCTGATCCAGACCGCCGCTCACCGTATTCGCGGTCTGCTGCACCTGTCCGATCGTGATGCCGGTCGAATCCAATGCCGAGGCAAGTTGATTCGCTTGTGTGGCAGCACCGGAGACGGTCGAGTTCAGCAGCGCGATGGCCGAAGTCAGTTGTGCCGAACCCGCTTTGGCGTAGGTCAGGAAGCCGAGCAGCTGATCCGCGCCTGAGCTGAATTGATCGGCACCTGCGGCCGCGGCATTCACTCCGGCATTGAGCAGCTGGGTGGTGAACTGCACCGAGGTCATCTGGGTGCGCGCCTGCGCGACCGCGGCCAGGGCGGCATCGACACCGGATGCGCCGATCCGGTGCGTCACCGTATTCACCGCGCCGTTCACCACATCCGCATCCGCGCCCTTATGCGTATCCACGGTGACCTTGGCCCGTTTCGGCTGCGCGCTCGCCAGTGTGCCCATGGATTCGGTGAGATCGGCGGGCAGGGTGATCACGGCCGCGTAGTCATCCGCGTCGAGTTCACCCGGCTTGCCGACGGTCCATTCGTATCCACCGCCGTCCTGCTGCAGCCCCTGTGCGATGCGCGCACCCGTCGGCCCGGTATCGGCGTTCACCAATGCGATACCGCCGGGTGAACTGGATGATCTCGAGCAAGCGGTGACGGCGCCACCGAGCGCCCCGGCGATGACAACGGCAACGGCGAGCAGGGCCCAGCGGGCGCGATTTCCAGCCACGTCTGCCGACCCTAGAACTCCGAATTGGCTGAACTCTGAGAATTCCGTAAGGGCCGCAGATGATTAGGAGAGGTCGGCGCCGGTGGGCTCCTCGGTCCGCGTCGCCTCGACCACCCGGCCGAAATCGAGTTTGACCAGCTGGTCCGCGTGGTGGAAGTAGCGATCGTCGTGGGTGATCACGATGACGGTCTTCCCGCGCTGTTTGAGCTCGGCCAGGATTTCCTGATAGAAAACGTCGCGGAACTTGGGTTCCTGGTCGGCGGCCCACTCGTCGAAGACATAGATCTGCCGGTCCTCGAGCAGCGCGGTCAACAGCGCGAGCCGTTTGCGTTGTCCCTGCGACAGATCGACGGTCGACAGCCGTCCGTCCTGCACCGTCACCTTGTGCGCGATCTGCAACTCCTCGAGATACCGGCGCACCTCACCGTCGAGTCCGGGCCGATCGAAGCCCAGGTACTCATCGAACAAGTGGAAGTCGGTGAAGATCGCCGAGGAGTTCTGCCGGAACCACTCGATATTCTCGTGGTCGATCGGCTCGCCATTGAGCGACAGCGCGCCGGTCTGCGGCACATACAGTCCCGTGATCAGCTTGGCCAGCGTGGATTTGCCGCTGCCGTTGCCGCCGACGATGAAGGTGATCTGCCCGGGCTCGAAGACCAGATCGAGCGGGCCGAGCCGGAATCCGGACTCGTCGTTGTTCTTCTCGGGTGGCGGGCCGAGCGGCATCGGCCGGTTGTCGTGTCCGCTGTGGTCGATGATCCGATGACCGTTGACATCCGGTCGCGGCCCGCCGGGACGTGGACCCCGACCGGGCGGATGCGCGCCGCCTCTTGGACCAGGCGGCGGCCCGCCGGGACCCGGCGGGAACGGCGGTGGCGGCTCCATCCGGTAGCTGTAGGTGACATTCGTCAGCTCCAGCCGCGCCACGTCGACGGCGGGACGGTCCGTGAACGGCAACCGCTCCTCGTCGTGCATGGTCTCCATGGACAGATTCATCGCGCGGATCTTCGCCAGCGCCACATCACCGCGCAGCAGATCCGGGATGCGGTGCATGAAGTTCTGCATCGGCATCGCCAGGAACGTCGTCACCAGGACATACCCGACCATCACATCGCGCGACAGATCCAGCGGCGCGACCAGCACGAACAGGATCAGTGCCATGGTGCCGAGCTGCAGCGCCTGCCCGAATCCCTGTGCCACCGAGAATTTGGATCCGGCATCGACATTCTGTGCACGCAGCGTCGCGGCCGAACCGAGCAGATGCCGCTGCATGAAATCGCGGCGGCGCCCCCGATGCAGCTTCAACTCTTTGATGCCGAGGGTCACGGCCTGGTACGACCGCAACAGCGCGTCCTCGTTCTCCCGCGCCTCGCGATAGATATTGCGCACCCGCTCGAGAATCAGCTCGACACAGGCGATCCCGAGCAGTGTGCCCGCCACGGTCACCGCGAACAGCGGACCCGACACCGCGAGCAGGAAGACGAAGCAGCCGACGATGGTGGCCACATCGATGCAGATGCTCGGAATGGCGGTCACTGCCTGTGACAGCGAGCGCACATCTTCGGTCAGCGTGGCCATCAGACGGTGCATGCCGAGCCGTTCCAGATGCTCGAGCGGCGCCGAGACGATCCCGGAACTCAGATCCGCGCGCAGTCGGTAGATCGCCTCTTGGGCAAGGCGAATCAGTAGCACCTGCGACACCACACCACTGACCAGGATGACCAGGCCCGTCAGGGCGAAGCTCTGGATGTTGACGTGCGGATGCGGTTCCGGCGACACCACACCCCTGATGAGGGTCACCAGATAGGTATTGGCCACACCGCAGATGAGGCCCGCGGCAATGACGGCCGCGATCCGCATCCAGGAGATCGAGATGAGGAATCGGATGAGTTGCATGGTTGCTGCGCTCCCTCAACGGGCGGATTTGGCTGAGACCGGTGCTATTACCGGCGAATGATGTCGAAGATCATGCCTTCGAGGGTGACCCCCGGCGCGAAGGAGAACGCCACTCCGGTCGAGATCGGCTCCGCCGCTTCCTGCTGAATCATCTGTTCCAGCACGAAAATCAGCGACACGCTCAGCATATTGCCGAACCTTGCCAGCACATCCCAGCTCAGCGCCGCCCGCTCCGGCGCGATACCGAGCGAATGCACGGACTCCTCGATGATCTTCGGCCCACCCGGGTGGATCGCCCACAGATCGACATCGGATTTCTGCAATCCATTGCGGCCCAGGACCTCGGTGACCACGGGATCGACCCCGGTATAGATGTACTGGGGCAGATTCTCCGACAGCTCGCAGGTGATGCCGTTCTGATTGACACCGAGCACGATGCCGTCCTCGGCACCGTCGAGGAGCTGGCTGAAGCTGTCCCGGATCACCACGCTGCCCGGTGCCAGCGGCTGCTGGACCTGACCGGCGCCGATGACCACCGCACCGCAGCCGTCGCCGAACAGGCTGTGGATGATCACATCGTTGATGTTGTCGTCGAAGACGGCGTTCACCGAGCTCAGCTCGATGCAGACGACCATCGCCTTCTTATCCGGATGCGCCCGAACATAATCCACGGCAGTCCGAATGCCGTTCATCGCGGCCGCGCAGCCCATGAAGTTCACCACGACCCGCCCGACCGACGGCGAAAGCCCGAGCTGCTTCACTACCGCGACATCCACGCCCGGCGCGATGAAACCGGTGCTGGTCACGAAGACCAGCAAGCCGATCTCCGCCGCCGCGTCCTCGATACCGGCGAGGGCACGACCAGCGACATCGACGGCCAGCGGCACTGCGTGGCGGTAGAAGAGATTCATCCGGTCCCGGATCGTGCCGCGCTCCCGGCCGAACTGCAGGAATTCAGGATCCAGCGGATCGACGACCAGACGACGGCTGTCAATCTTCGTCTTCTGGTAGATCCGCGAAATCCGGGCCCGCTGTTGCGGATCGGTGAACAGCTCGGCCACCCGATCGGCGGCGCCGGCCTGGTCGACGAGCTGACTCGGCGCACCGGTCGCGATGCTCTCGATCACCCCGACCGTGGTCGGCGGCGCGGGCGGCAGCCCGTGCTGCACGAGGCCGTGGCCGTGCTCGTCCCCCTGACGAGCCGCCGACGTTCCCTCATCGATAGTGATTGACACGAAATTCTCCCCGTTCTTGTGAAAAATGGTGATCGGCGCCGCAGTTGACCAGCGGTTCGATCGGTCGATCTCCGGAATCGGCTCAGACCGTGCCGATTCCGGTGAATCCCTGCACTGTGTAGACCGCACAGGTTTTCAGCGCCCCGGGCGAGCAGTGCTCGCGGATGAAGCCCCAATTCCGTTCCTCGGCTTCGCGCGAGGGCGACAAGAGGTAGGTGCGGCAGAGCTTCGGGAAACGATCGGTGAAGAAACTCTTCGCCGGCAGCCACTCGACGCCGAATTTCGCTGACTCCTCACGCAATACGTCCTCGGTGGCGATATTGGCGAAACCACTGCGCTGGAACGGCAGTACGTGATGGACGCGGTGCGAACTCAAACCGGCCGCGAGAAAGCAGTCGATATAACGGTTTCCGATCACCTTCAGGTCGTAGGCCTGCTCCACCTGATTGACGGCCCAGTCCTCGGTATCGGAGTCCGGGAGTTCCTCGGCCTCCACCTCGAAATCATGGCTCGCGACGACCAGGAAGGTACTGATCCACAGCGTCACCACGAATTGCAGTGCCCAGGCCCAGAAGTCGCCCGCCAGCGTGAATACCACCAACTCGCCGAGCAATAGCGCGCGCACCCCGAACGAACCGATGAAGTGCGGCAGCGCACCGCCCCAGGTTCCGTACATATCTTTGATGCCGACTTTGCGGGTGAGGCGGCAGACATCGAGGAGTCGAATGGTCATGCCGGTCACCGTGTGCCCGAATTTGTGGAGGGTGTGAATCGGCACTCGATACAGCCGCGGCACCCGCATCATCATGGTGAAGACGTTTTTCTTGATATCGACTTCACTCTGGGTATGCGGGTGGTGCAGCAGCGCGTGTCCGTCTGCGGTGACGAAAGCCAGTGCGACGTAATTGAAATCGAAGGTATTCGTATAGATCTTGTTGAGGCCTTTTTGCGCGCGATGGATCGCGTAGTGGCCGAATCCGGCAAGCGAGCTGCGCAGCAGCACCATCAGGATGACGAAGACGGGCAGCGGCATCCAGCTGCGCTCGAACAGGCGCAGACCCTGCACCGCGAAGTACGCGACGGCCAGCACCGCGACCACGATGTTGAAGATCGTGTCCATGCGCCGCAATCGTGCGGCCAGCTCGGGCTCTTTCAGCCGCGCCTTGACCTTGTGCAGCAGATCGTCTTTATTGTCGAATCGGTACTTCGGAGTGTCCTGCCAACTGTCGAAACCCTCTTTGAAGAGGAAGTCGGGTGCGTTGGCCTTCGGATGGATGTCCTCGGGTAATGCGTTGCGCCCCACCGCATATCTCTCCAGCATTCGTCCGATTCGCTCGGGATCGCGATGGTAGGACCCGATAATGGAGGTGATATCGCGATTTTTCGTTCGCCCGATGAAGAACTCGCCGCCGGGATGTTTGGAGATCCAGTCGCTCAGATCGTAGGCTTTTCCGTTGTAAACCCACACATTCGAGAGTTGCGGGCCACCACCAGGAGGCGGGCCGGGCGGTCTACGGAAGTCCCGCTCCTCCGCTTCCGGTCGGCTGTTCGTCATCGCATTCCTCCGTGTCTGATCCGCGGTTCGGTGGCCGTTGTCGGCCCCGGGGTTATGGCGTGTATCGCGGACAGGCGCGGGGGCGCTTCATCCGGCGAACCGGATGTCCCCCCAAAGTCACACACACTGCCTGAGCCTTCGTGACAGCATCGTGCTTGCAGCGCCTTACATCTCACTAAACAATCCCTTAACCCGGTAACTTTCGCGTCGGATTCCCCCCGATCTCTGCGAGAAGACCGAACCAAGGGTAACGTCAGCCCCCGCAGCATGCGCGATTCGGTCAAGGGTCGCCTTCCCACAGCCGGGTCGAGTTGGCGTGTGGGACAGGCTAATCTGGCGAGCGAAATGCTGCACTACACCGGGCGGCAGCACCAGCTGTCCTCGTCAAACCACCCGGGTCGTACCCGACCTCGCACTCTTCTGGGGGCAGAACATTGAGTGATCTGACAGCGCGAGCACGCACCTCGCACCGAATCCGTCTTCGCCGACCGGGTCTCGTGCCCGCCGTGGTCGCGGCGTCGATGTTCGCTGCACTGGTGACAGGCTGCGACTCCAGCTCCGACTCCAAGACCACCTCGTCCGCGCCGCCCTCGGGGCAGTTGCCCGATGCCGCGCAGATCGTGCAGGAGTCCGCCAGGACCACCCAGACCCTGCAGGCCGTACACCTGAATCTGAAGGTGGACAACCTCACCACCCTTCCGGTCGAGAGCGTCTCGGCCGATGTGACCAACCAGCCGCAGGGCGCCGGTCAGGCGATCGGCGAGGCAAAGGTCCGTACCAAGCCCGAGGCCGACTTCATCCAGGCCAAGTTCCTGGTCGTCGACAAGGAAATGTACGCGCAGACCGGCAGCTCCTCCGCCTACGCCAAAATCGGTCCGGCGGAACAGATCTACGACCCGGGCGTCATCCTCGACAAGGACAAGGGTCTGGCCAACCTCATCGCCCAGGTGAAGAACCCGAAGGTGGAGGGCCGGGAGAAGATCGACGGCACCGACACCGTGAAGCTGACCGGAACCATCGACTCCACGGTCATCGACCCCATCGTGCCCAAGTCGGGTGACCCGGCCGGCACGTTCCCGATCACCCTGTGGATCGCGGATGTCGCGCCGCCGTCGGGTTCGGCATCGGCCCTGCCGTCCACCGCCGCCTCCCCCGGCAACGGCCCGAACCTGGTTCAGGCTGTCGTGAAACGGGATCCGGGCACCATCAAGGTGACCCTGTCGGCATGGGGTAAGCCGGTCAAGGTCACCGCACCGCCGAAGTAGGACACAGATACCGCGAACCGGTCCGGGAATGCGTGACGGTGGCAGCAGCCGTCATCCGCACTCCCGGACCGGTTTTCGTGTTCGAGACGAGTGGTCTGCGCGAAGGGCGCGAGGAGACCCCCGCCGCGGACCCGGCGTCCGAGCCCTCGTGAGAGAAGGGAACGACTGCGGCCCGTGCCACCCACCGGAGTGGAAGCACGGGCCGCAGTTGGGTTTTCAGCTCAGTTGGCGTTGAGCAGATCGATCACGAAGACCAGGGTCTTGCCGGAAAGCTTGTGGCCGGAGCCGGCGGGGCCATAGGCGAGATGCGGCGGGATGGTCAGTTGGCGGCGGCCGCCGACCTTCATGCCGGGGATGCCGTCCTGCCAGCCCTGGATCAGGCCGCGCAGCGGGAAGCTGATGGCTTCGCCACGGTTCCAGGACGAGTCGAACTCCTCGCCGGATTCGAATTCCACGCCGACATAGTGCACCTCGACGGTGCCGCCGGGCACGGCCTCGGCGCCCTCGCCCTCGACGATGTCCTTGATAACCAGCTCGGTGGGCGCTGGGCCCGCCTGGAATTCGATCTCCGGCTTGGTCATTCGG
Source organism: Nocardia vinacea (assembly GCF_035920345.1). Lineage (NCBI taxonomy): Bacteria > Bacillati > Actinomycetota > Actinomycetes > Mycobacteriales > Nocardiaceae > Nocardia > Nocardia vinacea. Next base: position 7,794,627 of record NZ_CP109149.1, on the reverse strand, counting down.
CTATCCCCTCTGATAGGTGATGATGTTGCGGACAGAAATTAACGGCCGGCGATCTCGTGGTAGTCGCGGTGACCGTAACCGGTGTAGATCTGGCGCGGACGACCGATCTTCAAAGGCTCGCTGTGCATTTCCCGCCAGTGCGCGATCCAACCCGGCAGCCGGCCCATCGCGAACAGCACGGTGAACATGCGGGTCGGGAAGCCCATCGCCTTGTAGATGACACCGGTGTAGAAGTCGACGTTCGGGTACAGCTGGCGCGAGACGAAGTACTCGTCGGTGAGCGCGGCCTCTTCGAGAGACTTCGCGATATCGAACAATTCGTCGTCGCCGCCGAGCTTGGACAGGATCGCGTCGGCATGCTTCTTGGCGATCGAGGCGCGCGGGTCGTAGTTGCGGTAGACGCGGTGCCCGAAGCCCATGAGCTTCACGCCGTCTTCCTTATTCTTGACCTTGCGGATGAAGTCCTTGACGTTGCCGCCCTCGGCCTTGATGCCGTCCAGCATCTCCAGCACGGCCTGGTTGGCGCCGCCGTGCAGCGGGCCCCACAGCGCGTTGATGCCACCGGAGACGGAGGTGAACAGGTTGGCGTCGGACGAGCCGACCAGGCGCACAGTCGAAGTGGAGCAGTTCTGCTCGTGGTCGGCGTGCAGGATCAGCAGCATGTCCAGTGCGGCGGCGATCTCCGGATCGACCTCGTAGGGTTCGGCCGGGAAGCCGAAGGTCATCCGCAGGAAGTTCTCCACCAGGCTCAGCGAGTTGTCCGGGTAGAGGAAGGGCTGGCCGACCGACTTCTTGTACGAGTAGGCCGCGATGGTGGGCAGCTTCGCCAGTAGTCGGATGGTCGACAGCTCGACCTGCTCGGGATCCTTCGGATCCAGCGAGTCCTGGTAGTACGCCGAAAGCGCGTTCACCGCGGAGGACAGCACCGGCATCGGGTGCGCGTTGCGCGGGAAGCCGTCGAAGAACCGCTTGAGGTCCTCGTGCAGCAGGGTGTGGCGGCGGATCCGGTCGGTGAACTCGTCCAGCTGCGCCTGGGTCGGCAGCTCGCCGTAGATCAGCAGGTAGCTGACCTCGATGAAGGTCGAGGATTCCGCGAGCTGGTCGATCGGGTAGCCGCGGTAGCGCAGGATGCCCGCTTCGCCGTCGATGTAGGTGATCGCCGACTTGGTCGGCGCGGTGTTCATGAATCCGGGGTCGTAGGTCACATACCCGGTGCTGGCCAGCATTTTGCCGAGGTCGACGCCGTCATTGCCTTCTTTGGCTTCGGCGATCGTCATGGCATATTCGCCGCCGGGGTAGCTCAGAATCGGCTTGGCGTCGTTGATGTGGTCTTTTTCGGGCACGGAAGGATCCCTCTCAGGCTAGGACCGTCGGCATCGGGGTGCGGTCGGCACGGCGGTGCACTCACCTAGACGCTAGTCGTTGCTCGCACGGCCCGAGAACGAGGGTGCCCACCGGTCGACCTCACAAACAACTTCCCGTCAGGTGAGGTTTGTCGCGCTGTCCGACACCGGCACCGAGTGCGTCCTGGCGACGCGATAGCGCATGAAGGCCGGGAACACGAGCGCAGCCAGCGACACCCCGATAACGACCAGCACGCCGCCGCCCGCCGCGGCAACCGCGGTACCCAGGCTCGCCGCAGCAAAACCGTGGGCAACATCACCGATGCGCGGGCCACCCGCGACGATCACGATGAACACTCCTTGCAAGCGGCCGCGCATCTCGTCGGTGGTGACCGCCTGCAGCATGGCGATGCGCAGCGCGGCGGAAACCATATCGACCGCGCCGCCGAAGGCCGAGCAGGCCAAAGCGATCCACAGCCCCGGCCCGAGGCCGAGGCCGTGACCGGTCCAGCCGACGGCGATGCCGAAGCCGACCATGGCCACTCCCCAGAGCGCGATGCAGACCACCACCGCGAGACCCTGGCGTCGCACGTGCGAGATCCAGCCGGAGAAGACTCCGCCGAGCACCGCGCCGACCGAGATGGAAGCGAACAGCAAGCCGAGCGCGACGCCGCCGCCGGCCGGATCACCGAAGGTCTCGTGCGCGATCTGCGGGTATAGCGCGCGCGGCATGCCGAACACCATGGCGATCACGTCGACTACGAAGGAGGCGAGCAGGATGCGCTGCGTCGCCAGATAGGCGAAACCGTCCAGGACGGTGCGGAATCCGGCCTTGCGCGCGGTCCCGGTCGGTGGGATGGCGGGCAGCCGCCACACCGCCCAGATGGTGGCGAGCAGCGCGATCGCGTCGATCAGATACAGGGTGGACAGGCCGACGACGGGAATCAGTACACCTGCGAGCACCGGCCCGGCAATGGCACCGGTCTGCTGCACGGTCATGCTGAGCGCACTGGCCGCCGCGAGATGTTCAGTGGGCAGCAACCGCGGGATGGCGGCACTGCGGGTCGGCTGATTCACCGCGAAGAGCGCCTGCTGCACGGCGAAAAGTCCGAGCACGATCCAGACGTTGTCGAGTCCGACCGCGGCCTGCACCCAGAAGGCGACGGCGGTCACGCCGGTACCGCAGTTGGTGATGAGCATGAGCTTGCGCCGGTCCATCACATCGGCCAGCGCACCGCCCCACAGACCGAACACGATCAGTGGGACCAGGCCGAACAGACCGGCCAGGCCGACATAGCCGGAGCTGCCGGTGATCTCGAATATCTGCTGCGGGACGGCCACCACGGCCAACTGCGAACCGACGACAGTGACGATGTTGCTGGTCCACAACCGTCGGAAATCGGGATAGCGCAGCGGGGTGGTGTCGGCGAGCAGTTTCACCGACCGCAGCGTAATGAGTCGGTCAATAGCCCAACAATGTTGGGGGATCGACGATCAACACCGCCGAGCGATTCGATGAGGGTGGTGGTCGGGTGACGGGTGGGCTTTCTAGGGTTGTAGTCGGTCGACCGTCATGGTGTCGCCGCTGATACGCACCCGGATCCGGTTGTGCAACCGACCCCGGCGGCCCTGCCAGAACTCCACCTCGTCGGGGCGGATCAGATAGCCGCCCCAGTGCGGCGGCACCGGGATCTCGTCGATGTCGGCGAAGCGTGCGGTGGTCTCGGCCAGGGTGCGATCGAGTTCCGCGCGCGAGGCGATCGGCCGGGACTGGCGCGAGGCCCAGGCACCCAGCTGCGAATCGCGTGGCCGGGAGCGCCAGTAGACCGCGGTCGTCTCGGCGGAGACCAGCTCGACCGGCCCACGCACGTGAACCTGTCGACCCAGCGCGGGCCAGACGAAGGTAGCGGCTGCGAATGGAACGCCGGCCAATTGGTTGCCCTTGGCCGAGTCGTAATTCGTGTAAAAGGTCACACCTTCCGGAGAGAGGCCTTTACACAGCACCGTCCGTGCGACTGGACGCGGCCCGACATCGGTGAGTGCGACGGTGGCGACCACCATGGCATTGGGCTCGGGAATGCCGACCGCGGTGGCCTGTTCTACCCAGTGCCGGAGCAGCGGCTCCCAGCCGCCTGCCAGCCAGGTTTCGTCCAGATCGGTGTCCTCACCGCTGCCGAACGGCATGCCGCCGTAGTCGACTCGCATGGCGGCCAAATCGGTCGCCGGGAAAAGAACCCGATCATTTGCGGCCATTTCCTGACCGAGAGATGAATTGTCCAGGTCACGCATGGGCCAGACGTTACTCCGCGGTAGCAGGGAGCTAAGGTTTTGTTGATCGGCATGTGCTCGGCGAGCCACACCCCTCATCGACGAGAACAGGCCTTTTCCAGCGACCTGCAAGCAGTCGCCAAGGAACGAACCGAAGTGCAAGGAGAGTCACAGAATGACTACCAGCCATGCGGTGCCCAGTGGGCAGACCGCCGTACCCCCTGATTTCGTCAGTGGCTTGGAAGGCGTGGTGGCATTCACCACCGATATCGCCGAACCCGATAAGGACGGCGGCGCTCTGCGCTACCGCGGCGTCGATATCCAGGACCTGGTCGGCTCGCAGGTGACCTTCGGCGACGTATGGGCACTACTGGTGGACGGCGAATTCGGTCGCGGCCTTCCGCCCGCGGAGCCGTTCCCGCTGCCGGTGCACACCGGTGACGTGCGCGTCGACGTGCAGGCCGGACTGGCCATGCTCGCCCCGATCTGGGGCTACCAGCCGCTGCTGGATATCGACGACGAGACCGCGCGGGAGAATCTGGCGCGCGCCTCGGTGATGGCGCTCTCCTATGTCGCGCAGTCCGCGCGCGGCATCTACCAGCCCGCGGTGCCGCAGAAGAAGATCGACGAGTGCACCACGGTGACCGAACGGTTCATGACCCGTTGGAAGGGCGACCCGGATCCGCGGCACACCGAGGCCATCGACGCCTACTGGGTTTCCGCGGCCGAGCACGGCATGAACGCCTCCACCTTCACCGCGCGAGTCATCGCCTCGACCGGCGCCGATGTCGCCGCGGCGCTGTCCGGTGCGATCGGCGCGATGTCGGGTCCGCTGCACGGCGGCGCACCCGCGCGCGTGCTGCCGATGATCGAGGCCGTCGAAAAGTCCGGTGACGCACGCGCTTTGGTCAAGGGCATCCTGGACCGCAAGGAAAAGCTGATGGGCTTCGGCCACCGGGTGTACCGGGCCGAGGATCCGCGTGCCCGCGTACTGCGCGCCACCGCGCAGCGCCTGAACGCCCCGCGTTTCGAGGTCGCCGCCGCGCTGGAGCAGGCCGCGCTCGCCGAACTGCGCGAGCGTCGTCCGGACCGCGCCATCGAGACCAATGTGGAATTCTGGGCGGCGGTCATCCTGGACTTCGCCGAGGTACCTGCGCACATGATGCCCGCGATGTTCACCTGTGGCCGCACCGCCGGTTGGTGTGCCCACATCCTGGAGCAGAAGCAGTTGGGCAAGCTGGTCCGCCCGGCCGCCATCTACATCGGCCCCGGCCCGCGCCGGCCGCAGGACGTCGCAGGCTGGTCCGCCATCGCGCACGTGTAAGCCCACGAGTTGCTCGGCCAGTCGCCGGTCACCGTGGTGGGATCCGTTGCCCGCCACAGTGACCGGCTATTGCAGCGACATCGCCCGACAATCGACCACTGCGGAGCGAGTCTTACGAGCGACCCGTTCGCGGCCCGTCTCGCGTCCGAGTTGTCGAAGCGCATACGCCGCAGGCGCGTGACTCGACCATCCGACGCGTGTGCATTGGGTGCTGAACGATCCGCCATCAGCGACCACCACGGAGCGAGTCTTACAAGCGACCCGTTCGCGGCCCGTCTCGCGTCCGAGTTGTCGAAGCGCATACGCCGCAGGCGCGTGACTCGACCATCCGACGCGTGTGCATTGGGTGCTGAACGATCCGCCATCAGCGACCACCACGGAGCGAGTCTTACAAGCGACCCGTTCGCGGCCCGTCTCACGTCCGGGCCGTCGAAGCGCATGCGCCGCACGCGCGGGGCTCGACCATCGGGCGCGTGTGCATTGGGTGCTGAACGACCTGCCATCAGTGACCACAACGGAGCGAGTCTTACGAGCGACCGTTCGCGGCCCGTCTCGCGTCCGAGCCGTCGAAGCGCATGCGACGAAGTCGCGAGTCTCGACGGCTCGGACGCGAGACACCAGGGGCCGCGAACACGCCGCGCCCGCGCGGCCAATAACACCGCGTAGCATCCGGGGGACGCTTGTGGAGAAAGAGTTAACGGGGAATGCTGGATGGATAGGAATGTGTCGCGGCGGCGGCTGATCGGATTCGGTGCCGCGACTGCGGCTTTCGTCGCTGGTTGCAGTACCGACAAGGGCAAAACGACTGCCGCGCAATCGAGAACGACGACCGCCGCGAACGCCGTTGACGTGCAGGCCATTCCGAGATCCCCGTTGCAGCAGGCGCCCGCGGCCAACTCCCCAGCGGCGGCGGCCGCCCGGCACGCGGGTGCGCAGCCGACGCTGTGGGGCATGAAGATGGACGGCATCACAAGCACTTTCGCGGCGACCGGCAAACAAATGGCGGTCACCTTCGACGCGTGCGGCGGGCCCGGAAATAACGATATCGATGAGACATTGCTGAATCTGCTCATCTCCCAGCAGATTCCGGCCACACTCTTCCTCAACAAACGCTGGATCGATGCGAATCCCGGTCGTGCCGCGCAATTGGCCGCCAACCCGCTGTTCGAGCTGGCCAATCACGGTGTGGCACACAAGCCGCTCTCGGTGACCGGCCGGGCCGCCTACGAAATCCCGGGCACCGGCTCGCCGCAGGAGGCCGCCGACGAGGTCTGGGCCAATCACGAACGGCTCACCACCCTGCTCGGTAAACCGCCGCGGTTCTTCCGCGCGGGTACCGCGCACTATGACGATGTCGCGGTCGCGATCGTCAACGAATTGGGTGAGCGGCCGGTCGGTTTCAGCATCAATGCCGACTACGGCGCCACCGCGAGCGCGGCGCAGGTCCAGAATGCGATGAAAGCCGCCGCACCCGGTGCGATCTCGCTGGCGCATATGCACCGGCCGAATTCCGGAACGGCCGCAGGCATGACGGCGGCGCTGCCCGCGCTGCGATCAGCGGGGTTCACCTTTGTCCATCTCTGAGCACCGTTGCCGCCCGTAGTCGGGTTCGGCACGCCATCGTGCCGGTGAGCCGCGGGGTGCAATTATTACGGTATGGCGTGCACGCCCCCGGGATCGCGCCAATAACGCGCAACCCTCGGCGGCAAGCCAGTATGGTACCGATGCTGACCGGTGTCCCGATGTCAGCCGACCGCCTGCCGGTCGCTCGAAAAAACAAAGGTGAGACGGATTGCGGCCGTGCACCGGGCATTTCGCCAGCGCGAGGTGACCGGATCGGCCCGATCCGAGCGGAAGGCGGTATGTAGGGTGGCGCAGGGAATCTTGGCGCACACTCGATGGCGGAATCTCGAGCAATGGCGAGTCCGCTGGAAAGTCGGCGCGGCCGTTGCACTTCCGCTGGCTGCGGCCATTCTGCTCGGCGGTCTGCGCCTGACGGTCTTCTTCCGTGACTACTCCGAATACGACAATGCGGCCGATCGCATCTCCGATATTCCGGCGATCACCGCACTCGAATCGGCGGCCTCGACCGTCGCAGGCGGGCAGGTCTACGGCACCACCACCGACCAAGACCTGGTGGAATTGTCAACGGCTATTACCGAAGCCACGGTGCGCGCGAAACGCAAAGGCATCGATGCGACGGTCGCCAGGGCGCTGAAGCAGATGACAGCGACCAGCGAGGTCATCCGCTCCGGCGGTAAGGGCGGCGGCGATCCGGTGAAGGCTGTCGAGCTCAACAACGCGATCGTCACCGATGCCATCGGCACCGTGGACAAGTTGCTCACCCCGATCGGCATCGCCTCGGTCGTGGCCGCGAAGGCACAGCTCTCCGATGTGCTGGCCGCTAAGGTCGAGGGCTTCAACTGGCTGATGGCGGCCATGACGGCGATCCAACAGCCGTCTCAGGCTGAGAATTTCCATACCGCGCAGGGACGCATCCTGGCCATGGGCGATGCGATCGAACGGGTAATGCCCGCGGCCAAGCCCGACCTCGATCGGGTGGTGCAACCAAATAACGCCGTACTCAAGGACATGATCGAGGTCGCGATGCGCACGCACATCGTCGACCTGGTGGAGTTGCGGCGGCTGGCCATCGAATCCCGCGATGTCTTCACCGGATTGTCGCGCGAGATCGTGCAGGGCGTCATCCACGATGTCGATGACAAGGTCGCCGAGGCCCGATCCGCGGCCGTGCAGGCCTCCCTGGTGGTGCTCGGGACCGTGATCGCGGCGCTCGCGCTCGCGCTGTGGGTCGCGCACTCGCTGCTGCAGCCGCTACGCAGGCTGCGGGCGGGTGCCAGCGAACTCGCCGAGAAGGACCTCCCGAGCGAGGTCGAACGGATCATGCGCGGCGCCCAACTCGAGGACATCGAGGTGAAACCGGTGCCGGTGCACACCGGTGAGGAGATCGGCGAAATCGCCCGCACCGTCGACGGTTTGCACACCCAGGCACTCAAACTCGCCGCACAGCAGCAACTGCTGCGCGATCAGGTCAACGACATGTTCGAGACCATGGCGCGGCGCAGCCAGACGCTGGTGGATCGCCAGCTCAGCATGATCGAGGCGCTCGAATTCGAGGAGAAGGATCCCGAGCGGCTCGGCCACCTCTTCCGACTCGACCACCTGGCCGCGCGCATGCGGCGCAACAGCGCGAATCTGCTGGTGCTGGCCGGAACACGGTCGCGCCACGATCGGTCCGGACCGGTCCAGGTGCGCGATATTCTGCGCGCCGCGGTCTCCGAGGTCGAGGACTATCAGCGGGTCAAATCCGGTGCCACACCGGACGGTTGGGTCGCGGGCATCGCGGCCACCGATGTGGTGCATCTGATCGCGGAGATGCTGGAGAACGCGCTGCGGGCCTCACCGCCCGACAGCGATGTCACCTTCGCCTACAGCCGGACCTCCGAGGGCGGCCTGCTCATCGAGGTCATCGACGAGGGCATCGGCATCACAGCGAACGAACTGAACGAGATCAACGAGCGGTTGGCGACGCCGACCGTGGTCACCGTCGCGACGACGCGGCAGATGGGCATGTTCGTGGTCGGCAAACTCGCCGAGCGGCACGGCATCACGGTTCGACTGCGCCGGACGCACGATCGCGCGCTCAGTCCGGGAATCACCGCGAGCCTGCACATTCCGCCCGCCTTGATCGAGGTGCCGTCGCAGGATGCGGAGGATCCGGCGACGCTGAAGCCGGTCATTCCGGTGCATCGGGACACGCTCGGCACCAAGTCGACGGCCGAGGCGGGCGCGGGTGTTGCCGAACCCACGGCCAAGGCGGTCACTCCTGTTGCCAAGGCAGAACCCGCGGCACGTCGGATCGGTGCGCCGCCGTCGGCCGCGCCCAAGCCCGCGGAACCTGCGGTGGATACGCCCGCGGCACCGCCGGTGATCACCAGTTATGGTCTGCCGAAACGGGTTCCGGGAGTCAACCGAAAGGGTCGTCGCAAAGCGGGCGGGGCTGCTGCGAAGCCGCCGAGCACCACCGCGGCGGCCGGCGCGCCACCGCAGTCCGCTAGCGTGGCCGATTCGGGTCCCCCGACCGGGCCGCAGGAGCGGGTGGTGAAGACGACCTCGTTCTTCCAATCCGAAGAGGGGGATTCGGCGGAGACCGTCGAATCCGCTTCGAACGGGTCTGCTTCGAACGGATCGACGCAGCCCGCCGAGAGGGAAGCGGCAACGCCGATTTTCGCCGGCATGATGTCGGCGTGGTTGGCTGATCCGACTACGGGGGAGCTACCGGTTTTGACGAATTGGCATTCGGCGGCGGATGAAGGCTGGTCTGCGGCAGAGCGGGCAGCGGATCCGACAATCACGGAAAGGACAACGTCCGGGCTACCGAAACGAGATCCAGGGAATCAGTTGGTGCCGGGTGGGGCCGAGTCGGGGTCGGCGGCAACGGAATCTGCGGCGAGCACGCGCCGCGACCCGGAAACGATCCGCACAGGATTGAACCGGTATCAGCGGGGGGTACGTGACGGAAGAGCCACTGGTAAGTTGAAACCCCTTGCAGCCGAGGATGTTCGATGACCGCACCTGAACAAGCACCACCCGAGACCTCGTCCCGCGCGGTCTCGGCGAAAATCGTGATAGCCGGCGAGATGGGGGTCGGCAAAACTACGCTGGTCGGCGCGGTTTCGGATATCGTTCCGCTGAAAACCGAAGCGCTGATGACCGATCTGAGTTCCGAAATCGACGACACCTCGGCGGTCCCGGATAAGACGACCACCACAGTCGCCATGGATTTCGGCCGGATCACCCTGTCCGACGATCTGGTGCTGTACCTGTTCGGTACGCCCGGGCAGCACCGGTTCTGGTTCATGTGGGACGACCTCAGCCTCGGCGCGATCGGCGCGATCCTGCTGGTCGATACCCGTCGGGTGGACGAAAGTTTCGCCGCGGTCGACTATTTCGAAGAACTCGGCCTACCGTTCCTGGTCGCGGTCAACGAATTCGAAGGCGCCCCCAAGTTTCCCGAGGAGGCCATCCGGGATGCCCTCTCGCTATCCGCCGATGTTCCGGTGATGATGATCGACGCCAGGGACCGGGAATCCGCCAAGACCGCGCTCATCGCACTGACCGGACATGCGCTGGCGCGGGTGAAAGCCAAGAGTTAGCGAAACGGCGGCTCGAATACCGAGCCGCCGCACTAGCACTAATCCTCATCGAGGGAGGCAAGCCAGTCGACCGCGACGGATTCGCCGCGGTCGACGGTGAAGAAGGCGACCTCCAGGTGTTGGCCCAGATCGACAAGGCCGATCGCAGCCAGCGGTACCGGTTGGATCAGGCGCACGCGCCACGGTTTCGCCTCGTCCCAGGCACGCAGTTCGAGGTCCAGGCGCAGCACCGGATCGTCGTGACCGGCGTAGTCGGCGGCGACCGGTGCGGCGGCGAGCACGGTGGCATCGGCGCGGCGGCCGTCGGAGAGGATCTTCGAAATGCTCGCCCGGCCGGTCTCGGCGATATCGGGCACATAGAGCACCAGGCGGTCGCGATCGCCCGGATCGACCCGGCAGCCGACCACATCACCGGGCTGCATCCACTCCAGGTCGTCCTCGCACATCCGCTGCCGCACCCGGGTTTCGTATGGCAGCGCGCCTTCCACCTGCACTCGAACCCAGAAAACGGGTCCGGGTTCACTGCGCTCCGCGACGTTCGGGTCGGTCCCGGAGGCGGTAGCCCACGTAACCACGGAGGGCCTCGCGAACGTCGCCTTCGAACTCTGCCGCACACCGAGGATGGTCGCCGAGCCGATCGCGCCGTGAATGAGCAACTCGCGCCGTTGCGCATCCGATAACGCGCCCGTGCGCAATCCGAAATTCCGCGGCCCCCTGCTGCGCTCTCGCCATCCCGAGCTAGCCGACGCAAGGTTCATGGGCGATAACGTTAGCTGGAGTGTGGTCAGAGTCACAGCATTACCACCGTCTACCCTGTTGGCCATGACCGCTGAGTTCCCGACTATTCCCGACGATCTCAAGCCCGCCGACGGACGGTTCGGCTGTGGCCCCTCCAAAGTGCGCCCGGAGCAGTTGCAGTCTCTGGTATCCGTCGGCGCCTCGGTGTTCGGAACCAGTCACCGGCAGAAGCCGGTCAAGTATGTGGTCGCACGCGTGCGCAGCGGCCTGCGCGAGCTCTTCGCGCTGCCCGACGGCTACGAGGTGGTGCTGGGCAACGGTGGCACCACGGCGTTCTGGGATGCCGCCGCCTTCGGTCTGATCCGCGAGCGCTCGCTGCACCTGACCAACGGTGAGTTCAGCTCGAAGTTCGCCGCGGTGGCCAAGGGCAACCCGTTCATCGGCGATCCGATCGTGGTCTCGGCGGAGCCGGGCAGTGCGCCCGAGCCGGTTTCGGACCCGTCGGCCGACCTCATCGGCTGGGCGCACAACGAAACCTCCACCGGTGTTTCGATCCCGGTGCAGCGTCCGGCGGGTTCGGAGAACGCGCTGATCGCCATCGACGCCACCTCCGGCGCCGGCGGTCTGCCGGTCAACATCACCGATGCCGATGTCTACTACTTCGCACCGCAGAAGTGCTTCGCCTCCGACGGCGGCCTGTGGGTCGCGCTGATGAGCCCGGCCGCGCTGGCCCGAGTCGAGGAGATCAAGGCCTCGGGTCGCTGGACCCCGGAATTCCTTTCGCTGCCGATCGCGATCGACAACAGCACCAAGGATCAGACCTACAACACCCCCGCACTCGGCACCCTGCTGCTGTTCGCCGACCAGATCGAGTGGATCAACGGCAACGGCGGGCTGGACTGGGCGGTCAAGCGGACGCTGGATTCGTCGTCGCGGCTGTACTCCTGGGCCGAGTCGAGTTCCTTCGCCACTCCGTACGTCACGGATCCGGCGCACCGCTCACAGGTCGTCGGCACCATCGACTTCGCCGACTCGGTCGATGCGGCCGCCGTCGCCAAGGTGCTGCGCGCCAACGGAATCGTGGACACCGAGCCCTACCGCAAGCTCGGCCGCAACCAGCTCCGCGTCGGCATGTTCCCCGCCATCGACCCCGAGGATGTTTCGCAGCTGACGCGTAGCATCGACTGGGTTGTCGAAAAGCTGGGGTAAATCGAGCTCGGTCCTTGCGACACGCCCACTTTCGACACGCCGGATCTTGTGGCGCTGCGAGTTGAATAGAGCAGATTAGCGGGGCGCGGAGGGTCTTTCGCAGATTTCCGCCCCGCGTGTCTTGCCTCGAGATCATCAGTAGTGCACTACTGTTTCGGAAAGTGGGCAGTGTCGCGAGCCGACGCGATAAGGAGGTAACGGTGCGTGAACTTCGAGTGATCGGGGTGACGCCCGACTCCACGCACATCGTGTGTATCGACACCGAGACCGGCAACAAGTACCGGCTGCCCGCCGACGACAAGCTTCGAGCCGCAGCACGCGGAGACCTTGCCCGATTCGGCCAGATTGAGATCGAGATGGAAGCAACTATGCGTCCCCGCGATATTCAAGCTCGTATCCGTGCCGGGGCATCCGTTGAACAGGTCACCGAAGAATCCGGTATGCCGCTGAGTCGCGTGGAGCGATTCGCCTATCCGGTGCTGCTGGAGCGGGCCCGCGCCGCCGAACTCGCGCAGAAGGCGCATCCGGTGCGCGCCGACGGTCCGGCCGTGGAAATCCTCATCGATATCGTCACCGCCGCGTTCACCGAGCGCGGGCACACACTCGAGAATGCCGAGTGGGATGCCTGGAAGGACGAAAAGGGCTTCTGGGTCGCGCAATTGCAGTGGCAGAACGGCCGTTCCGAGATCGCCGCGCATTGGCGCTACCAGCCCGACGCGCACGGCGGCTCGGTTTCCCCGCTCGACGATCCGGCCTCGGATCTGATCGATCCCGACTTCGGCCGTGCCCTACGTGGGCTCGCCACCATCCTGCCGCCGCAGGCGGAGATCGAGGCGCCCGCGGCGCCCGAACCGCCGGTAGAGACCCTGCCGGTGGAAACTCTTCCGGTAGAGACGCGTCCGGCGCGCGAGCCCGCAGCGGCACCGGCGCGTCCGGCGGCGCGAACCCAGCCGACGCTGGACGAGTACTACGAGCAGCGTTCCGTCGCGGCCGGCGGTAGTAGTACGCCGGTCAGCGCGGGTGGTGCGGCGGCCGCGATTCCGGCCGCCGCGAGCACGAATGCCATTCCGGCCGCGAGCGGTTCCGCTTCGGTCACCGCCGGAACGAATACGGCTCCGGCCGCCGGTGGCGCTCCGGCTGGTGCGGGCACCCCCCCGGCCGCGCCCCCCGCTGCCCCGGCCAAGCCTGCCGCCAAGCCCGCTGCTTCCGAGGAAGCGGCGAAGAAGGCGCCTGCGAAGGCGGCTCGGAACAAGCGGGGGAAGGCACCGATGCCGTCCTGGGAGGATGTATTGCTCGGGGTGCGTAGCTCGGGACACTGAGTTTCGTTCCTGCGTAGGAGTTTCGGGGCGAAGGCTCCGGAGGCGGTGGAGATTCAGGGCAATCTCGACTTTCGGGAGCGGGGCTTCCGGGGGCATGGTCGGCACATCGGGAGTGGTTCCGAGGGCATGGTCGGCCTTCCTGGAGCAGGGGTTCCGAGGGCGTGGTCGGCACATCCGGAGTGGTGGGTTCTCAGGCACTAGTCGACCTATTCGGGAACAGTCAGGTCCGGAGACCTGCGCCTCCAGGTCGCCAAGTCATTCGGACATACCCCAACTTCAGGCCGCCAGTTGGAGCGCAGCCGGGGTATCAAGCATCTTCATCAACAATCGGTCTGCCAAACCTGGATGCACCCGGCGCGCATCCACCCCCGATCAAGATCAGGTGGTAATGGTGGCGGGGGCTTCTCGGGCGATGCCGCCATGGGTTCCACCTGATCTTGATTTGCTTCGAATTTCTGAGGGCTGCTGGCGTGTTCGAATGCGGAAGGGCCGACGTTGACGCGGCAGTGCGGGTAGATTTTCGGTGTGTCGTCGACTTGATGAGTCGACGTGGGCGGTTCACGGTAGCGGGAGTTGCTAGAGGACGCCGTGGGTTGCTCGAAGTTTGCGGAGCTGTTTGGTGCAACCATCGGGAGGTGCCGGAAATGCTGTCCAAGGCTTCGTCTCTCTGGTACGTCGACGCACAGGATCCGTTGGCGGTACTCCGCGCGAACCACGATCCGGACCCAGAAGCCGCGCTTGCGCTGGCGAAACAACTGCACACGGACCGTGATGTCATGCCGATCATGGTCGGCACGCTGGGCGGTTGCGCCGGACCGGATGCCGACGAGGTGTACATCGGCTGCTATCCCGGGGTCACGGTGGTGTGCTCGGCACAGGCCGCGCGGGCGCATCCGACGGCGCTGCCGGAGTTGCTGGTTCGCCCGCTCGCCTCGGAGCACACCTATCTGATCTCGTTCGACGCGCATCACGGCTGGGGCGCGTTCGCCCATTGGGAGCGTGGCGAATTCCGGCGCTCGTTCAGCTCGACGCGGGTGAACATCCTGGAGGACGAGGGCCTTCCGCTGGTGTGGGAGCGTTCTTATTGGGCCGGTGATCATCCGGTGCGGTGGCAGGCCGGGGAACTACCCGACCCGCAAACCCTCCCCTTCGACCCACCCGATTTCGCCGACGCCGCCAATAACGAATGGCTCGGCTTCCACTACCGCTCCCCCGCCCCCGAAGGCGCCCTGGTACCAGGCGATATCGCGGTCTGCGGATTCACCCTCTACCCGAAGGGCCAGGCCCCCGACCCCGACGACCTGATCCCGCGGGAGGAGCACAACGGCGACGCGAAAACGAGACGAGGTCTGCTCAACTGGCTGCGCGGCAAGGATCGCGTCTCGTGAGCGAGCGTCAGGAGCCCAACGCCGGCGCGGCGGAGTCGTGATCGGGTCCGGCGAGGTCTGCTAACTCGACAGGCCACCGATGATCAGGACCAGCCAGCCGAGCAATACACCGGCGGCGCCGCCACCGATGACCCAGCGGGTCACCGGTGCCAGGCGCCAACGCCAGGCCGTGGGTGCGGCGCCACCGACCGCGACGAGGTTGACCAGGATCGCGAGCAGCGGATGGACCTCCGCCAGGGCCGAGCCGAATGCGTACACCGCGACGGCCGTCAGCAGTGCGACCATGGTCGCGACGGTGAGTCCGGCAGCCCACGGAGTCGGGTCCTGGTACGGCTGGTAGGGCCGGTACGCCCCGTTCGGGAAATAGCTCACGACGTCCTCACCCGTTCATAGAACGCCATGGCGGCCGCCGTCGCCACATTGAGCGAATCGGTGCCGGGTGACATCGGGATGCGGGCTCGAATGTCGGTGGCCCGCATGGCTTCCTCGGTCAATCCGGGTCCCTCCGCGCCGAGCAGCAGCGCCACCCGCTCCCCCGTCATCGCCGTCGCCAAATTCACCGCGGCCGGGTTCGGGGTGAGCGCGATGATCTGGAATCCCTTGCTCCGCAATACATCCAGCCCCTCCGGCCACTTCGGTAGTTGCGCGAACGGCACCCGCAGCACATGCCCCATCGACACCCGCACCGACCGCCGATACAGCGGATCGGCACACCGACCGCCGAACAGAATCGCCTCGACGCCTAGTCCGGCCGCATTCCGGAACATCGAGCCGAGATTTTCGTGATCGTTCACGCCCTCCAACACCGCGACCGTGCGGGCCCGCTCGATGACGTCGTCCACGGTCAACTCCGCGGGCCTGCGCGCCACCGCGAGCACCCCGCGATTGAGATGGAATCCGACCACCTCCGCCATCACCTCGGCACTCGCCCGGTAATACGGCACATCGATCCGCGCCAGATCCTCCGCGAGTTCCACCCGCCGCTTCTCCACCCCGAGCAGCGCACTGGGCCGAAACCGCGAATCCAACATCCGCTGGACGACCACCACCCCCTCCGCGATCACCAACCCCTTGCGCCCCGGCAGATCCGGCCGACGATCCGCCGACTTCAGATCGCGAAAGTCATCGACACGCGGATCGGCGGGATCGTCGATATCGATCACATCAGCCACGACATCATCCTGCCGCGCCAACCCCGCCCAACCACAATCGGATCCATCATCGGCGGACACACTTCGCCGAGATTTCCGAGACCAGAATGACCTTCAGGGCTGCGGGCGCGTCGTCAGCAGCATGAACTGGAAGCGAGTACCGGGTCGGCTGACTGTGCCACGACAGTGCGGACAAAGCCTCCAGCAGTTGGTAGCCGGGACTCTCGTGGACCTGGCCGAAGTCACCGATCGAACGGTGCGTCGATCCGAGCACCACGCACCTGACTCGTCCTTCGCGCAGCTAGATCGGCTGATTTGCGAGTCCGGTCCGGACAGTGATGACCGCGCCGCGACTCATCGATCGCCCGTCCGAGCGAAACGAACTTCGCCGACACCACCGCAACCACCAGCGCGGGATGCGTCGGGCCATCCTCGGCGAGCGCGGCTCGTCGAATCGCCCCCCGACGGCGCAGCCGAAAAACAGCCCGCACCCGGCTCTCGATCGGCAACGCCTGCCGGCGTCCAACTCGGCAAGAACGCAGGTCAACGTCGTCGATGGGCTGTACGGACCGGACATCTGCGGTCCGGTCCGTGCGAACATCGATCCGTGCGAAGTGGCGGTAATTCGGGTGCGGGCGGGTCAGGTGGCGTGCGATCGTCGAGGGATGACGCTGATACCCGGCATCACCATTCGGTCGGCCACAGACGATGACGTGGCCGCCATTCAGTTGCTCGGCGACACCTCGTTCGGGATGCGCAGCGAACCGGAGTATGCGGAATCGCGGGCGCAGGTCTTTCCGACCGAGGAGGCGATCGTCGCGATCGATGACGGGCGTGTCGTCGGACATGCCAGGTCCACTCGGATGACGCTGACGGTGCCCGGGGAGCGCACGGTCGAGGCCTGCGGAATCGCCGGGGTCGGAGTCGCTCCGACGCACCGGCGGCGCGGGATTCTGCGGGCCATCTACACCGAACAACATCAGCGCACCGAGGCGGCGGGGCTTCCGCTGACCATCTTCACCGCGAGTCAGGGCGCCATCTACGGCCGGTTCGGGTACGGGCCGACGATTCGGCAGAATGCGGTCTCGATCGACCGGCGGTTCGTCGAATTCCTGCCGTCCGCACCCGATCCGGGCGGCGTGGTGCTCAGCACCGTGGCCGATGCGGGCGAACAACTGCGCGCGATCTACGACCGGTGGCGGCGCCTGGTGCCTGGTGCGCAGGCACGTCCCGAGGCCCGCTGGCAGATGGACCTCTCCGATTCGCCCGCGTTCCGCGACGGCGGCACCGAGCTCTTCGTATTCCTGCACCCGGACGGTTATGTGCTGTACCGCTACCACCGTCGCGAACAAGGCAAGTCTGCGGTGGTCGAGGAGATGCGCGCGGTGACCCCGGAAGCGCAAATCGCGTTGTGGCGGGCGCTATTCGGGTTGGAGCTGTGCAGTCACGTCGAGGCGGCGATCACCGACAACGATCCGCTCCCGTATCTGCTCACCGATCTCCGACTGGTACGCACGAAGGCGCGCTTCGACGATTTGTGGTTGCGGCTCATGGATGTCCCTGCGGCGCTGACCGCTCGCTCATACCTGCGTGACCTCGATGTCGTTCTCGCAGTGCAGGATCCATTCCGCAACGCGGGCGGCACCTTCGCACTCACGGTGCGCGACGGCATCGCCGAATGCACACCCACCACTCGCCCACCCGACTTCGAACTCGGCATCGACGTCCTGGCCTCCGTGTACCTCGGTGCCTACCCGGCCCGAGTCTTCGCAGCCGCCAACCGCCTGCAGGCCAAGGACGCCGCACAGCTACGCGCCCTCGACGAGGCATTCGGCGCGGAACGAGAAGCAGTACTCGGCTGGTTTTTCTGAGCTGGGCTGTCTGTGTTGGGCCAGCCCGGTCCCGCCGAATCGGGGCTGGTCCCGCCAGCCGGTCTGCTCCCGCGGAGCTGGGTTGTCTCCGCCGTACGACTGGTTCTTGGTCGAGCTGAATGTGTGAGCCGGGCTCGGGTCGACCAGCCGCAGTTTCGGGGCCTTTCTGCGCCGGGCTGCCTCTAGGCCTGAGACTGCCTGGGTTTGCCGAACCGAGCAGTTCTGAGCGGCCGAATCCGTGATGACCGCCGTTCTGCGCCGAGGCGGCTGGTCAGGGCGCTGGGTCAGCTGATCGGGGATATCCCTGAGCCGACCTCGTACTCCGGAGTGATGTACGGAGGCGAGGTGGGCTGGCATGCTGGATTCATGAAGCCGATTCAGCTGGTGCTCAATATCCTGTGGCTCGTATTCGTGGGGTTCTGGATGGCGCTCGGCTACATTGTCGCCGGCATCATCTGCTGCGTTCTGATCATCACGATCCCGTGGGGTATCGCTTCGTTCCGGATCGCGACCTATGTGCTCTGGCCGTTCGGACGCACGACAGTCGAAAAGCCTTCCGCGGGTGTCGGATCGATGATCGGCAACATCATCTGGTTCATCGTCGCCGGTTGGTGGCTGGCGCTCGGCCACCTGCTCACCAGCATCCCCCTGTTCATCTCGATCATCGGCATCCCCTTCGGCTGGGCGAACCTCAAACTCATCCCGATCTCCCTGTTCCCCCTCGGCCGCGAAATTGTAGACAGCGACCAACCATTCGGCGCCCAATACGCCCGCGGTGGTTACGTACCTCGCTAGCGCCTCGTCCGATTAGCTGCTGCGCGTTACCGAGTCTCTGGTTTGGCACCATCCCGTCGAGCGCAGTCGAATTGCGGTGTCGGACGGCGTCGCGAGCCACTTTTCGACTACGCGCGGCGCGCAGCTGGACCTGATAGCGAAGCAACCTATCTGGACGGGGCACCAGCAGCGACCCGGGAGGGGTCCGGTTACTCCGAGTCGTCGACGAGTTGCTTCATGATGCCGACGGCGCGCGTCAGCACGACCAGTTGTTCGTCGGTGAGGGTTGAGAGCTGTTCGGTCATCCAGGCCTCGCGGGCGCTGGTTTCGTCGGCGATCAGTGCGCGACCCGCATCCGAGAGCGACACGATGATCTGGCGGCCATCGGTCGGATGCGGCTTGCGCTCCACCAATTCCAGATCGGAGAGCGAGGCGATCACGCGCGTCATCGAAGGCGGCTGCACGCGCTCCTTGGCGGCCAACGCGCCCGGCGTCATCGCCCCTTCTCGATGCAGGGTGGCGAGTGCGGAGAGCTGCGTCAGCGAAATCTGCGCGTCGGTGCGCCGCCCCCGCAGATGTCGCGTCAAGCGCACCACCGCGAGCGACAGCTCACCGGCGAGAGCTCGAACATCCGATGGCGTTGTCACAGAGCAGAACGATACGGGACATGCTGGCCGGTGACCGCCTCTTCCCGCAGCTACGCTGTGATCGTGATCGAGCGTAGCGAGAGAACCAAAGACACAGCACCCTGGGTCGCAGCGGAGCCGAGCGCCAGTGAGGCGCAGCTGTGACCCAGCATGTCCCGCAGATCCCGCCGCGCTTCACCGATCCACGGCCGGTCCTCGCGGTCGGCAGCGCCCTCTGGCTGATCGCCACCGTCGTCGTGTGGACCATCGACGGCTGGGAATCCGCCCGCCCGGTGTGTCTGATGGGTATGGCCGTCGGCCTGCTCGGCTATACGATCTTCGCGATCCAGCGCCGGGGCGCCCGCCGCGGCGACAAAGGCGCGCAAACCGGACTTTGACCGCCCGCCTCAGCTCACTTCGAACTCGTTGGTGATACCGGTGAAGGGATGCAGGGTGCCGTCGGAACTCAGACTGTCGGCGAAGTGTTGCATGCGGTAGGTGCCTGGGATGGCGTCCGTCGGGATGTCCCAGGTGAAGCGGGCCACGGATTCGGCCGGTCCACGCTTGCTCCAGTAGAAGCGGACGGCCCATTCGCCCTCGTTGGCGACGCGGACCCAGTCGCCGGATGCGTTGCGGCGCTGCACTTCCAGGAAGGTGCCGTTGCGACGGGGGTTGTGTTTCGGGTGGGCGGAGACGAATTCGGCGACGGCCTGGGTACCGGGCGCGTACGAAGCGGCGGGCTGGGTCAGGACATCGCCGAATCCACGACCCGACGGTGTGGTGTCCGGGCCGGGTGCGGGTTGGAAGTTCGGCTGCAGGTTGGATATGTCGCGCGGCGCCGGTCCGCGCGGGACCTGCTGACGGGCGGCGAAAGCCGTTGCCAGACGGGTGAACTCCTGCTGGTAGGCGGGCAATGTGTAGCGGCCGAAGAGGGTTGAGCCGCCCTCGTATTGCTGGGAGTCGTATTCCTCCGGAGTGGTGACGTATTCGTGGTACGCGTTCGCGTAGCCCTGCATCAGCACCTGCGCCAGCGGAATGCCGAGCGCGGCGGCAACAGCTTGCCGGATGCGCAGTCCGGCGACGATGGTGAATTCTCCACCGCCGCAGGCCAAGTAGAGCTCACCGATCCGAACGATCTGGATCGGCACCACATTCGGCACCCACGGCACCGGCGGCAACAGCCCGAGCGGCACGATGATCGCTTTGGGGGCCTGCGCATCCGCAAGCCAGGACGGTGCAGGCCGGCGCGGATCGCCGAGCGCATCGATGAACGGATTGCGCACACCCTCGGGTATCGGGATTCCGGGCAGGCCGGGACCATCCTCGACGCTGCCCGCGATGAGCGAGACGCCCGCGGCGGCGGGCGCGGTGTGGCGCGGTTGGCCATCAGGTGTGAATCTGCCGTCGACGGCGGTATCGGCCAGGTCGATATAACAGAGCATCGAATCGACCGGACCGCTGATGGACCGTGCGCCGGACAATGCGGTTTTCGACGCGCGGTACTGACGCTCGCCGATGATGCGGGTGTTCTCGAACTCGTTCTCGGTCGGTCCCGAACCGGGTTGCAGATTGAGATTCGGGGACATATCCCCCGCGTTGGTCTGCGCGAACGCGGCGACAAAATCGGCCGGGCCCTCGAGATAGCGAACGCCATGCTCGGTGTGTTCATAGGAGAACGAGGCGTAACCCTTGTTATCCGCGCTGATCAGTCGGTTCTGGTTGGTCATCGACGTGTTGTGCGTGGCGAACCAGGTGATTGCGCCGACTTGTTTGCCGCCCTTGACGAATGACAGTGCGGTGACCGCCGGGTCGATGGCATTCGGGAAGTGCTGTTTATCCGCATCCGGATTGCGTTCGAAGGCAACTCGCGATCGGTTGACGCTCGCGTCGTGCAGTTCGGCGCGACCCAGCGAAAGCGTGCCCGGTCCGAGATCGGCGTGCGCGGCGGCGATCGCCTCCACAATGCCGTTCACCTCGGCGTCGTATACCTGCTGTTGAAAACCCAGAATCGACAGGTTGTACGCGTAATCGTTGCTGGAGCCACCACAGGTCGCATGCGAATGCGTCGAGGTGAGCGCGACGTTCTGTTCGGTGTACAGATCACCGAAGCGGCGGGCGAGTTCGAGCATGACGCCGCGATGCACGGACTGGAAAATCATGCCGTTCTCCGCGACCGCGAACACGATTCGGCGCGCACCACTGTCGATGATGAATGCACGAGCACGCGGGCGCAGATGGATACCCGCCGTCTGCTGCTCGAACTGTGAATAGCCCATCATTCCGCATTCGGCGGCCGGACCGGTGATATCGGAAAGACCGAGTCCGATGAGGTAGTCACCTGATTCGGGAGCCGCGGCGGCCGGTGCGCCGAGCGCCGAAGTCAGACCTGGCACCGCGGCCGCTGTCGCGAGCGCGGCGGAACCCGCTGCGGTTCGGGCCAGCACCCTTCTGCGTGACACCGGCATACGCGTCTCCCTTCGATCCCGTGCTGAAGCGAACCACACAACTGGACAATCGTCCAGTCGAGATTTTCGGCCCTGCGAATTGACTGTGACGGAGTTGCGGACTTAACTCGCTTGGGTGTCCTCCCGATTGAGCGTCGAAGAACGACGGGCCCACCTTATCGAGGCAGCCATCGGCCTTGCCGAGAAAAAGGGCGTCGCGGGCGTGACCACGCGCGATGTCGCTCAGGCAGCTGGTGTTTCGCTCGGTGTGGTGCATTACTGTTTCGAAAACAAGGACGCGCTGATGACCGAGCTGGTCAAGGCGTTGTCGATGGAATTACGCGATTCTGTCGATGCCAACGAAACAGTTTGGCAAGACGTCGGAAGTGGAAAAGAAGCGCTTCAAAAATTGGTGCGCGCAGGACTCGAACTGATGTGGCTCAACATTGAAGCCACACCGGAACGACAACTGCTCACATACGAAACCACGACATATGCGCTACGCGAAGGGGAATCGACTCCCGCAAAACTCGCGATCGCGCGCGAACAGTACGCATTCAACGACACCACGGTCGCCGACATCCTCGACCATGCGCGCGATGCCACCGGTTGCCGGTGGTCCGTGCCGGTGCCGACGCTCAGCCGCTTCACCTTGAATGTGATCGACGGAGTCGTGCTGCGCTGGTTGGTCGACAACGACAGCGAAAGCGTGCGCACCCAACTGGACCTCCTCAGCGATATGGTCGCCAACTACGCGGCGTAGCCGGCGATCAAGATCAGGTGGCACTGATGGCGGGGGGTTCTCGCGTTTTGCCGCAATGGTTTCCACGTGATCATTTGTCCAGCCGGGTGGCGTGGGTGGTGGTTGGATTCCGTGGGGCTGGGGGGTGGTTAGGGGGAGGGGTGGGGGGTTTGGATGTGGGTGGTTGTGTTGTCGCGCCACCAGGGGACGGAGATGGTGGCTTCGAGGGCGCCGCGTAGGCGGATCTGGAGGTCGTCGTGGAGAACCAGGTCGCCCTGCTGATCGAGCAGGGTGAAGAGTTGGCGGAGAACGATTCCCAGTGGTTCGGCGGACCACGTGGTGTGGCGGCCCTGGCTCGTCACCTCAGCGGTGATCACATCGGAGACCATGGGGAGATCGAGCAAGGTCGCGAGGGCGGATGCCGTGGCGGTATCGCCCGCTACCAGGTGATCAGCGGGAACGGCGAGGCCGAACCACGGCTGGTCGAGCACCCAGGCGTCGTCGGGGTCGACGACTGCCGAAGACAAGGTGCGCACGCGGTCTGGGAGTTCGAGTTCGGTCAGGTCGAGGTGAGCCACGGCGGCGGCAAGGCGGGCGTGAGTTCGGGAAACCACCTCGGGTGTAGGGGTTTTCGATGGATCGGCGAGGGCGTCCAGTAGTGCGGCGGCCAGTTCCTGGGTGATGGCATTCGGATTCGCCAGAACTGCGCGTAAGGCTTCGGAATCCAGGTCCGGGTGCTCGAATTCGGGAAGTAGGCCGGCGAATTCGGTATCGGCAGGGTGGCGGAACAGGCCCAGGGGTGTGCCGTCGACGCGCGCGTGTCTGCGCAACCACCAGGCCGTATAGCCGTCGGGATCGGTGAGCAGTTCGCGGGTACGCGGACTGGATGCCAACTGCCGCAAGGCCGCCGACCAGGCTGACTCGTCGACGAGGTCGAGGTCGCGCACGGCGGCCAGTTCCGGTGGATCCTCGGGCAGGCCCGACCACCAGCGCTCCTCGTCGTCCAGGTGGTGGTCGGGGCCGGTGGGATCGGTTTCGACAACAATGCTGAAATCCCAGCCGACGCCTAACGCGCGCAGCGCTTCGGCACCGTAGCGGTCCACCAGATCCGATGCGACGGTGCCGAATGGCGAATCCGGCACGAGTAATGAGCTCAGCGGTGCGTCGGGGAGCAGCAATTCGTCGGCGGGGAGCGATTCTCCGGTCGTGTCGGGTAATTCGAGCAGGCCCAGCCAGGAGGGTAGTGCCGACGGATCGGCATGTGCGGCGAGCCGCAGCACAGCGTCGGTGGTATCGGGATCGCCCGGCTGGTCCTCCAGTTCCGCGCGTAATCCGGGATCGCTCAATAGATCCTCGGCAGTGGCCGAACGTGCGCCGAGTCGCGCGAGGAGCGGATGAACTGCCTCGGGATGCACCAAACGCGCCCAGTGCACCGGTATGGCGACGTCGAGCTGGTCATCCAAAACTACTGTGCGCGGGCCGGTTACCAGCCGACCGTCCGCCAGCGGTACCGCGAGCGCGCCGAGTTCCTCGGCCGCCAGGGGATCGACAACGTATGACTCCAACGCCGCATACAGCGAGTGCCACCACTTCGGCGACCGCTCCAGCCCGCCCGAAAGTTCCGCCAGCCGAGCAAGTCCCAATCTGTGCACATCCAGCACACCCAGGGCCTCGCTCTGTGCGCGCCCGGATAACTCGGGCACCACCAGCGGTCCGACGATGTCATCGAGCAGGTCGGCCAATTCCCGACTCAGACCGGTGAATACGCTCGCTCGGGTAGGCACTGCGTCACGGATTGCTTGGAGCACGGATGAACGCGCGTCACCGGGCAGGCCCGCAGACCAATCCTCGGTTTCCGACGCACCGGCATTCGCAAGCGAACCATGACGATCGGCATCGCTCCCGACTACTATGGGTCCCGAAAAGACCTGGTCCGCAGCTGAGTCGGCCGGGTTGATACCGGCTGGTCCCGAAAGTGCGGTCGTTTCACCAGAGGTTTTCGGACGAGCGGTTACGACCGGTAGCCAAGGATGGGTCTGCAGTTCGCGGATCAGCGCCTCACGCAGGATGCCGTCGATCTCGCTGCGGGCGAAACCCGGTGCGGGAACCACGACGAGCCGGTCACGCGGCGGAAGTGCACGCGCGAAATCGGCATAGCCCTCGGCGAATTCGGCAAGGCGGGCACCGGGTAGGACGCGTCGGCGGTCCGGCTGCATGGGAATGTCGGCGATCAGTAGAGCCGGTAGCGACAGTTCCTCGTCGGATCGCGTGGGTGCGCGCAGCACATCATGTGCGGCGGGTACCGGCCTGCCATCCCGCACCGGCAGCAACCAGCGCGCCCGCGCCGTTCGGTACTCCCACCAAACCCGTCGCTCCGATCCGGGGCCGTCGATGCGCAGTTCCCTGAGCCCTAGCCCTGCGGATCGGCCGGTGCTCAGATCTGCATCGGTGCCGCCGAATTCGACGTCGCGGGTGTCCTGCGGCCCGATCCGGTCCGCTTGCCCAGCACTACCACTGCCGTCTGACGGGCCTTGTCGACCATGCGGATACGAATCGCCGGCGCCGAAATCCGCACTGACCTGCGCGAGGTGGGGTTGCTCGTGCCGGTGCGGACGTTCGTTGGGCAGATCGGTGACCGTGCTGGTGATCTCGTCCTCGCCGATTTGGATGCTCTGCAGGGCGGGCAGTTCCAGGAGGAGGTCGACGGCTTCAGCGCGCATTGCGGCGAGTAGGGATTGGGGGTCGATGTCCGGGCGCAGGCGCAGGACGATCTCGGTGTCTGCGTCTGGTGGCGGGGTGGCGTCGGTCGGCCAGGCCAGGCGGAGGACGGGTGGGGTGAAGGTTTCGGCCGGGTCCGGGACGGTGATCGCGTTGTCGCGCAGGGCTTTCCAGGTGAGATCGTGGGAGAACCGTATGGAGCCGGTGGTCGATCGGACCTCGATCTCGTCGCTTACCGTGCGTACGGCGGTGAAGCCGACGCCGAAGCGGCCGACGCTCGCGGCCGGATCAGCCTTGCCGGAAGCACGCAGTGCGGTCAACGCGTGTACACCCGAAAGATCCAGCGGTGCACCGGTATTCGAGATGTACACGGCACCGTCGACGAGACGCACCACCACTCGGCCCGGGACGCCGGCCTTGGTCGCCGCATCCGCGGCGTTCTGCGCCAATTCGGTCAGCAGCCGATCCCGATACCCCGCCCGCACCAGATCAGCCTCGGTCGCCGCATCCTCCCGCAGCCGAGTAGGCGAATCACGCCAAGCCGCAAGAACCGCCGCCCGCAGCCCCGAGGTCCCGAACGGATCCGCTGCCGATACCGCGCTCACCCCTGCAGCGATGACCCGAACTCCGGCCGAGCCGCAGCCCCGGGCCCACTCCCACCCGCACTGTCAGCAGCCTCACCATCAGTACCCGCGACCCCGCCGTCAGCGTCTGCGTGCCCACCGTCATCGTCCGCCACAGCACCGTCAGCACCGGCTACCTCGCCACGAACAGCCGAGGCCCCGCCATCAGTTCCGATCTCCCCACCATCAGTGTCCGCAGTCGCACTGTCGGCTGCCCCGCGATCAGCACCGGCGGTGTCGCTGTCAGCACGCGCAACACCACCGTCGACATCCGCACTCGCACCGCCAACATCGGCGCCCTCGTCATCAACGCCCGTGGTCTCACTGCGAGCGTGAGCAACGCCGCCATCGAGCTCGGCATCCCCACCGACAGAGTCGACGGCCGTGCCATCAGCACCCGCGGTCTCGCTGTCAGCGCGCGCAACGCCACCAGCGACGTCCACACTCGCACTGCCTGCGCCGGCCACCTCGCCATCAGCGCCAGCTGTACCGGCATCGACAGCGCCGCCATCAGCGTCCGCACTCACGGCGTGCGCGTCGGCCGCCTCGCCTCGAACGGAGGAAGCTTCATCACCTGGAACTTCAGCTTCGCCTACGAAGGCTGCCGCCGCACCGGCCGCGCCTGCATTCGATTCCGGCTGCGCCTCAGTAGCTTCGATCCCCGGTTCAGTCACCACGGCGTCAGTTTCGACCGCCGCATCGACGACCGACTCAGCCACGCGGTCGACGTCCGATGCCGGAGCAGCACCCGAAGATTCGGACACAGCCTCGTCGACGCTCGACTCGCCGCCAGCGACGCCACCCTCTGCACCGATTGCCGACGCCCCGTGAATCGCCGCACCGGCAGCATCACTCGCAGCGGCCACCCCAGTAGCGACACCAAGATCCGATTCCGACTGCGACACAGCAGCTTCGGCGCCTGGCTCAACCACAACGTCATCCGACGGGAGAGCGGTCGACTCCACCGCGCTGGGCGACTCAGCCGTCGCATCGCCCGGAGCCGCGTCGCTCGGCTCGGCGGCAGTATCGGATGCGGCACGGTCGCTCGGCTCGACCGTGGTCGGTTCGGCGGCAGTCGCAGCATCGCTTGTCCCCGGGGCACTCTCGGCACCGGCCACCGCGTCCGGTGCGGCGGGCTTGCGCAACGCCTCAACCGGGATCACATCGAAAGCCGCGTCGTCATACGCCTCGTACAGCGGCGATCCCCCACCGGTCGGGACTTCTACGTCCGAATGCGCGCCGCAGCCGTATTCGGCATGGACTACGTGGCCGTCGGCGCCCATGGCGTTGCCGCAGACGCCGAAGGCGGAGCGGAGGGCGCCGGCGAGGGGGAGGTAGAAGCCGCAGCGGCCGCAGGTGGAGGGGGCGGCCTTGGCCATATCGGTTTCGGGGCCGAATTCGGAGTACCAGCGTTCGGCGGCTTCTTCGCGGCCCTCGCGGCTGAGCACCTTGGTGCGGCCCAGGCCGATTTCCAGCGCAACCTCGTCGACGGCCGGATCGCCGCTCGCGACGTAGCCGGGCACCAGCCGGGGATCATCAGTGCGCGGGGCGAGCAGGTCGCCGGGCGCCAGATCGCCGGGGCGTACGCGCTGCTCCCACGGAACGAAATCGGGTGCGACCAGCGCGTCCGGGCCGGGCAGCAGCGCCGATTCGCTCACCGTCGCGTATTGCGCGCCGGGCGGGGCCGCCACCACGACCGCCCACTGCCAGCCGCGGTAACCGGGCAGTGCGGCCTCGAACCGGTGGGTCGCCGCGGATTCGTCCTCGGCGGTGACACCGATATGTGCGCCGACGCCGGTCGGCTCCAGCTCCAGGAGCGCACGGCGGGCGACGTCGACGGCATCGGCAAGGATCGGCCGCACGCCGGACTGCGAAACAGATACTGCGCTCACGGCCTACATTTTGCCGTATGGAGCGCAATCGGCGTTCGTTGGCCGTCGTTGTCCTGGTCAGCCTGCTCGGAATCACCGGGTGTGGCGGCTCCGACGACGATCCGCCGCGACTGCATATCGAGGTGGTCGGCACCCGTCCGCACGATCCACGGGCGTTTACCGAGGGGCTGGAGGTCGACGGCACCGTGCTCTACGAAGCCACCGGCATGCCGGGCGCGTCGGGCGTGCGCGCCACCGATCTGACTACCGGCGAGGAACTGACCAGAGTCGAACTGCCCGCGCCCTACTTCGGCGAGGGCGTCACCAAAGCCGGTGCCACCCTCTGGCAGCTCACCTGGAAGGACCGGGTGGCGATCGCCCGCGATCCGGGCACACTGACCGAACGCGCCAGGGCGTCCTACGACGGTGAGGGCTGGAGTCTGTGCACCCGCGCGGGCAAATTGGTGATGAGCAACGGCACCGACACCCTCACCTTCCGCGATCCGGTCACTTTCGCCGCGACCGGCACGGTCACCCTCAGCACCCGAAACCGCACCCACCTCAACGAACTCGATTGTGCCGCCGACGGTTCCGTCTACGCCAATTCCTATCCCACCGACGAGATCCTGCACATCGATCCCGAAACCGGCCGTGTCCTCGCGGTCATCGACGCGAGCGGACTGCTGCCCGCGACCGTGCGCGCGGGCACCGATGTGCTCAACGGCATCGCCCAACTGCCCGGCACGGACCGCTTCCTGATCACCGGCAAATACTGGCCGACCATCTTCGAGGTCCGATTCGTACCGGAGTGAGCGAGCGAACCAGGAACACAGCCGAGCACTCGCTCGTGCCGGAACCGAGCGCCGGCGAGGTGGAGGCATAGGCGAGCCGGGTCACCTTTCCGGACGGCTTGGAGCGGCAATTGAACCCAAGTCGCCGATGTACGACAGAATTGAGGTTGTGACTACTCCCCGCGATCCCTCCGGTTCCGACCGCGGTCCGTGGGATGGCGAGGAGTCCCCACCGATCCAGCGTCACCCCGGTTACGACCGCTACCCGCCACCCCACAACCCGCCCCACCGGTCCTCGCTACCGCCCCTGCGACCCGAACCACCGCAACGCCGCGAAGCACCGCCGACCAAGCCGCTGCCCGGCGGATCCGCGAAACCGGCAGACCCGCCGCCGGAGACCGAAATCCCGGCCGAGCCCCAGCGCGTTCCGCGCAAGCTGACCGTCACCCGGGTCGCCGCCATGCGCGGCCGTGAACTCACCTCCCGCGGCGTGGCAACCTTCCAGCGCGCCGCCAAGGCCGACGGCGCCGACAAATCCGGCCTCACCGCGCTGACCTACGCCACCATGGCGAATTTCGCCTTGGACGCCGCGATCGCGGTGGCCCTGGCCAACACACTGTTCTTCGCCAGCGCGACCGCGGAGAGCAAGACCAAAGTCGCGCTGTACCTATTGATTACCATCGCCCCGTTCGCGGTGATCGCCCCGCTCATCGGACCGATGCTGGACCGACTACAGCGCGGCCGCCGCCTCGCACTCGCTACCTCCTTCGCTCTGCGCGTGGTGGTCGCGGTGGTGCTGATCATCGCCTTCGACAGCTGGGCGCTGTATCCGCTCGCCCTGTGCATGATGATCGGCAGTAAATCGTTCTCGGTGCTCAAGAGCGCGGTGACGCCACGCGTACTGCCACCCGAAATCGACTTGGTGCGCACCAACTCTCGGCTCACCGTATTCGGTCTGGTCGGCGGCACCATCGGCGCGGGCGCGGTCGCCGCACTCGCCGCCGCGATCGCCGGCTCCAATGGCGCACTGGTGCTGGCGGCCGCGATCGCGATCGCGGGAACTTTCCTGAGCCTGCGCATCCCACGTTGGGTCGAGGTCACCGAGGGCGAGGTCCCGGCGACCCTCAGCTATCACGCGAAAACCGAAGTGTTCAGTCCGGCAACCGAAGCCACGGTTCCGCCGCGCAAGCGCAGGCAGCCGCTGGGCCGCGCGGTCGTGACCGGACTGTGGGGCAATAGCGCCATTCGCGTCTTGACCGGCTTCCTGACGTTCTATGTGGCCTTCGTCGCCAAGGCAACCGAACACGGCGGCTGGCAGCAGGCCGCCATGCTCGGCGTGGTCGGCGTGGCCGCGGCGATCGGCAATTTCGTCGGCAATGCGACCGGCGCCCGGATCGAACTCGGCAAGCCGTCACTGATCGTGCTGGGCTGCACCGCGGCCTGCTGCGCGGTCGCCCTGCTCGCGGTCTTCCTCGACAATCTGCTCGGCGCCGCATTGGCCACCCTGGTCGCGGCGGGTGCGAGCGCGCTGGCGAAGGTATCGCTGGACGCCTCCATCCAGGACGATCTGCCGCCGGAATCGATCGCGTCCGGCTTCGGCCGGTCCGAGACCGTACTGCAGCTCAGCTGGGTTCTCGGCGGCGCGGCGGGCGTGCTGATGCCGACCACCTACTGGCAGGGTTTCGCGTTCATCTCCGCGATCCTGCTGTTCGGGCTGCTGCAGACCTTCATCAGCGACCGCGGCCACTCCCTGCTGCCCGGCCTCGGCGGCCATCGCCCCGAACATGCCGAGCAGGAGGTCGCGACAACCCGACACACCGACGCCGACCGAGCCGCGCAACGCGGCAAGGAGCGCGGTAGCGACACTAAGCACATGCAACGAGGCACAGGAGACGCGATCTGTGAGTGAGCGCAGCGAACAAACCAAAGACACAGCAGCTTTGCTAGCGACGGAGCCGAGCGCCAGCGAGGCGCAGTCGTGAGCAAGCCGAGTACCCGCACCGTCGTCGCGCTATGTGTGGCGGCCCTACTGGTGTTCACCGTCGCCTTCGTCGGCGTGTTGACGGTGTTCGTCCGCAACGCGGACCACCCCGACCCGACCGTCACCGCATACGCCCACGGCAAGACCGTCACGGTGTCCCCATTCCTGTACTGCACAGTGAAAATGGAGGACTGCAAGTACGGCGAGACCGTCACCCTGGACGTCCCCGCCGGATACCCGCTGCAGCTGTCGCTCCCGAAGAAGATCGCCGACGCGCCCTGGCTGGCGCAGCTGGTCTACGCCATGCCTACCGGCGAGAAGGTGGACCGGGTAGTGAGCCGCAACGACTACCCCGAGGGCGCACTCGCCGTCACCATCGATTCGAAGCCGGAGCCCGAATTGCGGCTCGTCGGTATCGAATTGCAGCTGCCGATCCTCGCGCGCGACGAAACCGGCCGCGAGTTCTACGTGCCGCACGCGGCTTGGTCGATCAGTACCTCGCCGTAGCGACTGCTTGCAGGTCGCTCGAAAGGGTCAGTAGCGACTGCTTGCAGGCCGCTCGAAAAGGTCAGCAGCGACTGCTTGCAGGCCGCTCGAAAAGGTCAGCAGCGACTGCTTGCAGGCCGCTCGAAAAGATCGGCAGCGACGGTCGGCCCGAAAACGATTCGCGCGCTGCCCGGTAAGCCGGGCAGCGCGCGTAATTCGTTATCCGCGAACGTCAGTGATCGAGTTCGCGCGCGACCGCCCGCACCACTTCCGAAATGCGCTGCGCGGTCTTGCGATCCGGATACCTGCCCTTGCGCAGATCCGGCTGCACCTTGGCCTCGAGCAGGGTGATCATGTCCTCGACCATCCCGTGCAGCTCGTCCGGCGTGTGCTTGCGCGCGGCCGGTTCCTTGTGCGCACCGCGATCGCGCTCCTGGCCCTGACGGACCGAGGGCGGCGATTCGAGCACCTTCAGACTCAGCGCCTGCGGCCCACGGCGACCGGCGGCCATGCCGAATTCGACACGCTGACCGGGCTTGAGCCCATCGACGCCGGCAGGCAGCGCGGACGAACGGACATAGACATCCTCACCCTCGTCCTGGGAAAGGAAGCCGAAGCCCTTTTCGACGTCGTACCACTTCACCCTGCCGGTCGGCACTGCACTCACCCGTTCATCATCGAAACTCGGGCCGCACTGGCCCGAGCACATCCGTCTGCCCAGGTGCTCGTCCGGCATACCGCCTCGGACAGCTCCTGTCAGTTTGCGAAAAGAACGCGCCCCACAGCTGTGCAGGACGCGATTGCACCGAGTCTACCCCGGTGCGAATAACGCAAGCACATCAGTTTTACGGTCGAGCAGTGACGAACCCATCCGCGCCACCGCCTCCGAACCGCTCGCCACGCCGCGCGGGCGACCGGTTGCTGTACGTGGCACTCGGTCTGTTCGCGATCGGCTTGCTTGCGATCGTCGCCATATTTCTGACACCGATCCTCAGCGATTCCGACCCGGGCCTGTGGCTGTATCTGCTGGCGATGTTGGCGCCGCTCGGCTTCCTCTGCGCGATCGTCTTCGCACTGTGGTCCGGCCGACGATCGCGATAAACCGGTTACCCCTGCTAATCGTTACCGAACCGCCAGTGTGATCCTCGTCACATAACAGCGCGGTAACGGGGCGGCAGCCGCTCCCGACCGGCCCGTCCGCACCATCTCTCAGCTGCGCGGAAGCCTCTCGGCCGCAACCAATACCAGTCCGAGACCCATTCAGACCCGCCGGTTACCAAATAGTGATTTTTCGCGGCGATCGTCGTACCGTCTTACCCAGCCGGGACAACCGGCAACCACCGGCCCGCCGCATCAAACCTCGCCCCGCGGGTACCGGACCCCAACGGAAGCAGGGGTGAGGGCGGGACGGACGACCTCTCAGTCCGGACCACTTGCAGATGCGTACGAGAGGCAGACGAACCCGCAATGAGTGGACGCCATCGCAAGCCAACCTCCACCGGGCGCACCGTAGCCAAGGTCGCCGTCACCGGCGCGATCATCGGCACCGCAGGTGTGGCTCTGGCTGGAAACGCCAGCGCGGCACCCGATCAGGACTGGGATCGGCTCGCCCAGTGCGAGGCCGGCGGTAACTGGGGCATCAACACCGGCAACGGTTTCCAGGGCGGACTGCAGTTCTCGCCCAGCACCTGGAATGCCCACGGCGGCGGCGAATACGCCGCGACGGCCAACCAGGCCAGCCGCGAACAGCAGATCGCGGTCGCCGAGAAGGTCCTCGCCAGCCAGGGCTGGGGCGCTTGGCCCTCCTGCTCGTCCTCACTCGGCCTGAGCAGCGGATCCACACCGCGCACCGCCCCCTCCTCCACCGAGACCCCGCGCTGGAACCCGGGCCCGGCTGCTCCGGAGCAGGCCGCCGCGGACCCCAGCCAGGAGGTCTTCAGCGCGATCGACCGCGCCGTCGCCGTTGTACAGGGCCAGGGTGTGCAGATCCCGCAGGAAGCCCTCGATTTCTTCAATGCCGCCAAGGGCACTCAGCTCGACCCGGCAGTCGTGAGCTTCTACGAGGCGAACAAGAGCATGCTGCCCTCCTGAGTCGTCACAACGCAGACCGTACGAAGAAGGTCCCCGCATCAAGGATGCGGGGACCTTCTTCGTATCCGCGGGTTTTCCGTCCGGGTACCGAGCGGTGCGCCGCTCAGCGGTTGATCACCGTATTCGGGTGCATGTAAGGCAGCTGATCGGCCGGAACCGGAAACTCGGTGTCCTCACCGAACGGCGAGAGCCCACCGGAACGAGTCGACGACAGTTCGGTGACCGCATGGCCACCGTCCTCCACCGAGGGCCAGCCATGGTCGACATAGGGTTTCTTCGATTTGTTCACCACGTCCACATGCTAACGCGCTGCATACTCGCTCCCCCGCCTCCCCGGGCCTTTTGTCGGTCGTAGGTGCAAAGAAATCCACGTCGCGGGCCGGCGGTCAGTTGTCTGCTCCGATCTTGGGCTTTCCCGACGAGTTTCCCATGTGCCGACGAAATCAGTCGTCACGTCGCGAATTCGATGTGCCGAGTCAGACCAGCAGATAAATATCGTGCACCGTAGGCTGGATCGGATGACTGCGACCGATTCATTGGCCGGGTGGCTCGCGGCCCGCAGCGATGCGCAGCTGGTGGCCCTGCTCGAACTCCGGCCCGATCTGGCCGTGCCACTGCCCTCCTCCATGGCGGTGCTCGCGGCCCGCGCCGAGCAGCGCGCGTCGGTCCTGCGTGCCACCGATGACCTGGACACACTCGAGTTCGCGATCGTGGAAACCCTTGCGGTGCATCGGGCGACGGGTTCGGGCGGAAGGCCGATGAGTCGCAAGGCATTGCGCGTGCAGTTGAAAGATCGGGTGAAGGTCGCGGCGATCGATGCCGCGCTGGCCCGCCTATCCGATCGCGCGCTGGTCTGGAACGACGGTGACGACCTACATCTGATCCCGGCCACCGCCGAGGCGCTGCCGTGGCCGATCGGCAGCACCACCGAAATTCCGGATGCCCTGACCGAGCCCGAGGTGATCGCGGCCCTCGCGGCCATCTCCCCCGCCGAACGCGCGCTGCTGGACAAGCTGGCCACCACGGGTCCGCGCGGACGCACCAGGGACGCGGCTCCGGGCACACCGGCCGACCGCCCGATCCAGCAACTGCTCGGCCGCCGATTACTGCACTGGATCGACGAGGAGACGGTCGAACTCCCGGTCACCGTCGGTCAGGTGCTGCGCAGGGAGCCGGTGACCCATCCGCACGCGCTGAAACCGCCGGAGCCGACACCGACCAAGCACAGTCCCACCGAAGTGAATGCAGTCGCGGCGGGCGAAGTGGGCGAGCTACTGCGGCACTGCGCCGACATTCTGGAGGCGCTCGGCCAGGCGCCCGCGCCCGCATTGCGCGCGGGTGGGCTCGGAGTGCGGGAGTTGCGCCGCATCGCCAAACAGACCGGTATCGACGAACCGCGCGCCGGACTGCTCGCCGAACTGCTCGCCGCGGCCAAACTCGTCGAGAAGGGTATGCCGGACCCGCCACCGGAATTCGACTCCACCGACGACTTCTGGGCGCCCACACCGGCCGCCGACGGCTGGCGCGACGCACCGCCCGCGCGCCGCTGGGTGGCGCTGGCACAGGCCTGGCTGGACCTGGACCGCATGCCGTGGATGATCGGCATGCGCGATGCCAATGACAAACCGCTGGCGGCATTGTCGATCGAACTGCGCACCCCGCACGCGCCCCGCGACCGTCGTACGATGCTGAATCTGCTCGCCGAATATCCGACCGGCACCGCACTGGCCCCCACCGATATCGGCCGACTGCTGGCCTGGCGGCAACCGCGTTGGCGCAGGCACTTTCGCGCCGAGGCGGTCGAGCACACGCTGGAAGAGGCCGCGGCGCTCGGTTTCGTCGGACGCGGTGCGCTCGCCTCACCGGCGCGGGCGTTGCTGCACGGCTCGCCGACCAGCGTGTCCGATGCCGAGGCCGAGATGGAATCGGCGCTGCCCGAGCCCATCGATCATGTACTGGTCCAGGCGGATCTGACCGTCATCGCGCCCGGTCCGCTGACGCCGGAGTTACAGAGCCGGGTGGCACTCGTGGCCGATATCGAATCCGCCGGTGCGGCAACGGTTTACCGGATCAGCGACACATCGGTGCGACGTGCGCTGGATGCCGGGATGACCGCGGCCGAACTGCATACGCTGTTCACCACGCATTCCCGCACACCGATCCCGCAGTCGCTGTCCTATCTGATCGATGACGTCGCGCGCAGACACGGCCAACTACGGGCCGGTATGGCTCAGTCGTTCGTCCGCAGTGACGATCCGGCACTGCTCGCGCAGGTGCTGAGCTCGCCGGTGGCGAGCGAACTCGCGCTGCGGGCCATCGCACCCACCGTCGCCATTGCCCAGGCCCCGCTCGGCGAATTGCTCGAACGGTTGCGCGCGGCCGGATTCGCCCCGGCCGGTGAGGATTCCGCTGGCACCATTGTCGATCTGCGCCCACGCGGCGCCCGGATCGCGGTGCGCCCGCATGCCAGGCAGCCGTATCGCCCGACGCCGCCGAGCACCGAACAGCTGACACTGCTCGTAGCGGAGCTGCGCGCGGGTGAGCGAGCCGCCAGCGCCCGCAACGGCCAGGCGGTGCGCCCCGACGGCACCAGAACCAGTACCGCCGCAACCCTGGCGCTGCTGCAATTGGCGGCGCGGGTGCGGCGGTCGGTCAATATCGGTTATGTCGACGCCCAGGGCGTCGCGTCACAGCGCGTGGTCGAACCGCTGAAGGTCGGCAACGGCCAGCTCGACGCACTGGACCCGGTAACCGGCGCGATCCGGCATTTCACCTTGCACCGGATCGCGTCGGTCGCACTACTCGAGTAATCAGCCCTTGGCTGCGCCGAGGCAGAAGGTGACCTTCGGGTCCGGGACGGTCACGAAGCTGGTCGCGTCGGCACCACACTGCAATTCGTCGGCCTGACCGTCGATGCGCTGCACCACCTTGAAGGTGGCTTCGGAAGAGGAGCAGTCCACGTACTTGTACGGGTTGGTGCCGACGTCGGCGTAGCAGCTGCCCTGCTTGAAGTTCGGCGCGAGGCACATGTAGGCCTGGCCGCCACTGACCAGGTCCTCGGTGTAGGTGGTGTATTCGGCCGCGCATTCGATCTTCTTGTCCGCGGTCTGGAATACCTTGTAAACCGCCTGCGGCGACGAGCAGTCGACCGGCTCGGACTTGGTGGCCGATGACGAACTGTCGGTGACATTGATGCAATCACCGACCTTCGCCTTGGCGGTGTCGGACTTGCTTGCATTGTCGAGCGCCGAACAACCGGTCACCACGGCCACCAATGCGCCCACCGCCAGGAGGGCGAGCACAATGCGTGCCAGCAGCCTCATTCCTGGGAACTTCAACGTGAAACCCTCTCTCACCGAACGCGTTCACGACAGATGTGAACGCGGTGAGGATACCGTCACGGTCACCCGAACCGCATCAGCAGTTCGGACGACCGACCAAATCCGCGGCGCGGGTCAGTACTGGCCCATCAGTCCGGTCAGGCCTACCAATGCGAGGTTGACGAATTTCGGGATCAGGTTGACGAGGACCATGAGACCTAAACTGTTCACTATCAATGCCTTTCGCATCACGAACCCATGGACGTTTGTCCAGTATGTGCACTCTGTCGCTTCCGGAGTCCCGGTCGTTACGCTTGGAAAGTATGAGGCTCGAAGAGGTCGCCGTCGACTTGTACGGACTCGACCCTGGTGAGTTCATCGCCGCCAGGGCGGCACGCGTCGCCGAGGCCAAGGACGCGGGCGATAAGGAACTCGCGACCGCCGTGGGCAAGCTACGTAAGCCGACGGTGGTCGCCTGGACGGTGAACCTGCTGGCCCGTGTGGCGCCCGATGATGTCGATGCGCTGCTGCAACTCGGGACCGCGCTGCGTACGGCGCAACGAGAATTGTCCGGCGATCAGTTGCGCGCGCTGACCACGCAGCGGCAGCAAGTCGTCAATGCCCTTGCCAAGCGGGCGGGCGCACTGGCCGCAGATCGCGGGCATCCGGTCACCGAGGGGGTACTGCGTGAGGTCGGACAGACGCTTACGGCGGCGCTGGCCGATGACGCGGTCGCCGAGCAGGTGCGCAGCGGGACACTGGTGACATCGGCGAGTTATGCGGGTTTCGGACCGACCGGTGCCGCACTCACCTCGGTAAGCGGCACGGGCACAAAGAAATCCACCGAACCCGCCGCGGAAGACAATGCGGGCCAAGAACTCGATGACGCAGTCGAAGCCCTCGAATCTGCCCGTGCGGCAATGGATTCAGCCCAGGCGGAGGCCGAAGAGACGGCAAACCGATTGACCGAGAGCGAATCCCGCATCGAGGCACTGCGCGAAGAGCTTGCGCACGCCGAACAGCAGAAGCAATTCGCCCGCACCGCCGATCGCGGTGCACAGGACCAACTACGCGCGGCCCGGAAACAACTCGATCGGGCAGAGCGCTGGGTGGAAAAGGCCCGCGAACGCGTCGACTGAACGTCAGCCGCGCAGTGCGCCGGGGAAGAGATACTCGTCCGGGGGCATTGTGGTGCGGTTCAACCAGGCGTCGAAGAAGCCGGTCAGATCGGTCAGGGATTTCGACTGCATGAAAATGCGGAACTCCGGCATCGAGGCGTTGCCATGGGCATGGGCGGCATTGAATTCCCGGACGGCCGTGAAGAACACATCGTCGCCGAGTTGTTTGCGCAAGGCGTGCAGGAACAACGGGCCGCGATAGTAGACGGAGGTGAATTCATTTCCGACGCCCGGGTTTTCCAGCGGAATATCCCAGAATTTCGGGTCGGTACGATGTTTCCGAATGGTCTCGCGGTAGGCCGCGTCGACGTCCTTGCCCTCCATCCGCTCCGGCCACAGATAGTCGGCGGTGTAGCTGGCGAAGCATTCGTTCAGGCAGATATCGGACCATTGCCGCACCGAAACCGAATCACCCCACCATTGGTGCGCTATTTCGTGCACCGCGGTCGGCAGGTCGGTCCACGGTGCGTAGATCGGACGCGTCTGGGTCTCCAGCGAGAACTCCAGATCCGCGTCGACGTAGATGCCACCCGCGGCGTCGAACGGATAGGGACCGTAGAGCGCCTCTTCGAAGTCGATGATTTCGGGCAGGCGCTGCTCGGTTTCCCTATTGCGCTCCGCATTCGGGGCGAAGGCGCTGATCAGCGGGGTTCCGTTGGGGCGGGTCTGTTCGAGGAAGCTGTAGTGATCGATTGCGACCGTGGTCAGGTAGCCGAGTACCGGTTGATGCGACTCCCAGGTGACGTCGCGCTTCGCACCGGCGACCGCGTTCTCGGTGCGCACACCGTTGGAAACCACCTCCCATTCCGCGGGAACCGACGCGTGCAGGGTGAAGGTGGCCTTGTCCAGCGGGGTGTCGTTGAGCGGATACCAGGTGGTGGCCGAATGCGGTTCGCCCGAGACGAAGGCGCCGCCGCTGGGTGAATAGGTCCAGCCCTCGCCCTCGGTGTTCCTGGCTTCCCCGGCGTAGTCGACGGTCACGGTGAAGGGCAGGCCGGGCAGCAGCGGCAGCAGCGGGGTCACGGTCAGTTCATGCTCGCCGTTGCGGTCGAAGGCGGCGGGCAGGTTGTTCACCGAGACCATGCGAACGTTCGGGCCGTTGAAGTCCAGATTGAACATCCGCAAGGGCTGGGTGGCGGTGGCATCGATCGTGGTGGTGCCGGTGAGCTGATGGCTCGGCGGGTCGTAGTCGATGGTGACCTCGTAGTGGCCGACGTCGTAGCCGCCATTGCCGTCCAGCGGGTAGTACGGATCGTCCAGACCCGGCGCGCCGACGAGCGGATCGGCGTTCACCGGAACCGGGGCGGCGAGAAGTGCGCCGACCACGGCCGCACACAACCAGCCGGACCACCTCATACCACCACCACCCCTTTCACGGCCCCACCTGACCTCGGTGGATGGTAGCCGCTTCAGTCGGCGCTACCGCTGAGCGCCACCGACGCGCCGAGCCCGAAGATCATCGCACCGCCCGCACCGCCGACCGCCTCCAGTCGTTGCGGCGAACGCGCGAACCAGGTTCGAGCCGATGCGGCGAGCAGGCCCCAAGCGCTATCGGAGACCAATGCGATCGCCAGGAAGATGGAGCCGAGGATCAGGAATTGCAACTGCAGCGAACCCGCCGACGGTTCGGCGAAATGCGGCAGTACCGCCGAGAAGAAGACGATCGCCTTGGGATTGGTCAGCCCGACGAGGACGCTCTGCCGAAAAACCTTGGCATCGGCGGGGTCGAGCTGCGCGTTCAGCGCCGCCCGCAACGCCTTGCGCTCGCGGATCGCCTGGATTCCGAGGTACATCAGATAGAGCGCACCGGCGAACTTGACCAGGGTGAGTGCGAGCGCCGAGGCCGCGAGCAGGGTGCCCAGGCCCACCGAGACCAGCAGTAGCGCGATGAAAACGCCCGCGGAATGACCGAATACCGAGACCAAGGCGGCGCGGCGGCCGAGCGCGAGGGCCCGGCCGATGGTGAATAGCACGCCCGGTCCGGGGATGACGATGATGACAATCGATGCGGCGATGAAAGCCAGCAGGTTGGACGCCGGAACCATTTACCGAGTCTATTCGGCGGCGCAAGGGAATTCGGCTGATCAGGACCCCAGGTCGCCGGGGAGCTGGTGCGGGTCGAGCAGCAACCGTTTGGCAGAGGTGCGCCGCACCTTGTCGGCGAGTTCCAGATTATCGGCGAGCAACCGCCATTCGACCTCGCTGATGGCCGCGCGCGCCCGATCGATGACAGTGCCGTCGCGGGTGCCCCAGGCGATCGGCATGGCGCTGACCGACTGCCAGCGCTCGCCGACCTGATGCGGCGCCCGATCGGTGCGCACCGCGACCGACGGCACCCGCTCACCCGCGCGCTTCTCATGCCCCGGCAGATCCCTGACCTTCCTGATGACCAGCGCATAGCGTGGATCGGGAGTCTCCGGTCTCGAGACATCGACCAGCGCGAGCAGCACGACCCCGCTCGGATGCGTTTCGGAGACGACCGCGGCAACCAGTTCACCGTCGGCATAGAGCTTGTCGATGCTGGAACGGTGCGGTGTCCAAAACGCCACCCACAGCGCGACGACCGCGCCGAGTGCGAATGCGATCGCCAGCAGATAGGCCCACGGATGGTTGAGCCAGATCAGATACGCGGTGCCGGTCGCGGCGATGACGGCGGCCGCGACCGCCATGACGCGCAGTCGTCGCAAGTCGGCGAAGACTTCGTTGACCGCATGGGCGTGCTGCCGGTCCACCGCGAATTCGAAGCGTCGCACGTCTCAATTCCTAGCACATGTATCGGAGATAAATCCTCCGCTTATCCGATGGCCGGCCCCAGCAAGTCATCGGCATCCGTAATGCGATACGCGTAACCCTGTTCGGCGAGGAAACGCTGCCGGTGCGCGGCATATTCGGCGTCCAGGGTGTCACGTGCGACGACCGAATAGAAGTGGGCTTGGCCACCATCGTGTTTCGGTCGCAACAGTCGACCGAGCCGTTGTGCCTCTTCCTGACGCGAACCGAATGTTCCCGAAACCTGCACCGCGACAGAGGCTTCGGGCAAATCGATGGAAAAGTTCGCGACCTTGCTCACCACCAGCACCGGAATCTCACCGCGCCGGAAGGCATCGAAAAGTTCTTCGCGCTCTTTGGTTTTCGTCGAACCTTGAATTACCGGCGCATTGAGATCGACGCCGAGTTCGTCGAGTTGATCCAGATACGCGCCGATCACCAAGGTCGGCGCATCCTTGTGCTGAGCCAGAATCGATTCCACCACAGGAATTTTCGTGCGCGCGGTCGAACAGAGCTTGTAGCGCTCTTCGGGCTCGGCGGTGGCGTAGGCCATCCGCTCGGCATCGGTGAGGGTCACCCGAACCTCGATGCAGTCGGCGGGCGCGATCCAACCCTGGGCCTCGATATCCTTCCACGGCGCGTCGTAACGCTTGGGTCCGATCAGCGAGAACACATCGCCCTCGCGGCCGTCCTCGCGCACCAGGGTCGCGGTGAGACCGAGCCTGCGCCGCGATTGCAGATCGGCGGTCATCCGAAAGACCGGTGCGGGCAGTAGGTGCACCTCGTCATAGATGACCAGGCCCCAATCGCGGCTGTCGAAGAGTTCGAGGTGCTTGTATTCGCCCTTGGTGCGGCGGGTGATGACCTGATAGGTGGCGATGGTGACCGGACGGATCTCCTTGCGCTCGCCGGAGTATTCGCCGATTTCGTCCTCGGTCAACGAGGTTCGGGCCAGCAGCTCACGCCGCCACTGCCGTCCGGCCACCGTATTGGTGACCAGGATCAGCGTCGTGGCCTGCGCCTTGGCCATCGCGGCCGCGCCGACCATCGTCTTGCCCGCACCACACGGCAGCACCACGACACCCGAACCACCGGCCCAGAACGAATCGGTCGCCATCTCCTGGTAGTCGCGCAGATGCCACTGGCCGCCGGTGAAATCCAGCTCGATCGGATGCGCCTCCCCGTCGACATAGCCCGCCAGATCCTCGGCCGGCCAGCCGATCTTCAGCAGCATCTGCTTGATCCGGCCACGCTCGGACGGATGCACGACCACGGTGTCCTCATCGATGCGGGCGCCGAGCATCGGGGCGATCTTCTTGTGCCGCAGCACTTCCTCGAGCACCGCGCGATCCAGACTGACCAGCATCAACCCGTGCGCCGGATGCTTCACCAGCTGCAACCGGCCGTACCTGGCCATGGTGTCCACGATGTCGACCAGCAGCGGCTGCGGCACCGCATACCGCGAGTAGCTGACCAAGGCATCCACCACCTGCTCGGCGTCATGCCCCGCGGCCCGCGCATTCCACAGCGCCAGGGGCGTCACCCGATAGGTGTGCACATGCTCCGGCGCCCGCTCCAATTCCGCGAACGGCGCAATAGCCTGCCGCGCCACCCCGGCCAACTCGTGGTCGACCTCCAAGAGCAGCGTCTTGTCACTCTGAACGATCAGCGGACCGTCGGTCACAGCTCCGCCTCGCTAGCGCTCAGCTCCGCTGCGACCGCAGGTGCTGCGCCTATGGTTCCCTCGCTGCGCTCGGTCACAGCTGCGCC
Organism: Nocardia vinacea; assembly: GCF_035920345.1. NCBI lineage: Bacteria > Bacillati > Actinomycetota > Actinomycetes > Mycobacteriales > Nocardiaceae > Nocardia > Nocardia vinacea. Next base: position 7,752,655 of record NZ_CP109149.1, on the reverse strand, counting down.
TCGCTAGCGCTCGGCTCCGCTGCGACCGCAGGTGCTGTGCCTATGGTTCCCTCGCTGCGCTCGGTCACGATCTCTCCTCGTATACGGCGTCCGGCATTATCGGATCGCTCGTGCGACTCCGGCCCATTCTCCCCGACGCCACCGACAACCCATCGGATGCGGCATCGATCCTGCCCCCCGACGGGCGTAGCTCGCGTCGGCTTCGCACATACAGCGTGCGAGCGGCCTATTTTGTTCCGGGACGATGCACTGACCGCCCATTCTCATCCGGATACCGCGGGATCGAGCCACGAATGGGCGATGACACCAGTCCACTACCACCCCACTGGCCCGAGACGAGCGCGGCGCGTGTGCGTGAGTATCGGGAGCATGATCGAAACTGCGGCGATTCTGGGAGTGGCGGCGGCCGCGTTGGGAATGGTGCTCACGCCGGGACCGAACATGATGTACCTGGTGTCGCGCAGCGTTTCGCAGGGGCGGCGGGCCGGATTGGTGTCGCTCGGTGGTGTCGCGGCGGGGTTCGGGGTGTATTTGGCGGCGGCCACGGCGGGGATCACCGCGGTGTTCGCAGTCGTGCCCGGCCTGTACCTGACGATGAAGTTGGCGGGCGCCGGATACCTGTTGTGGCTGGCCTGGCAGGCGGTGCGGCCCGGTGGGACCTCGGTGTTCGCGCCTGCCGTGCTGCCCGCGGATCCGACGCGACGATTGTTCACCATGGGGTTGGTCACCAATCTGCTGAATCCGAAGATCGCGATCATGTACATGGCGTTGATTCCGCAGTTCGTGGCACCCGAGCACGGCCGGGTGTGGTTGCAGAGTCTGTGCCTCGGATCGGTGCAGATCGCGGTGGCGTTGACAGTGAACGGCCTGATCGTGCTCGGCGCGGGCGGGATCGCCGCCTTCCTGACCGGGCGGCCGCTGTGGCTGCGGGTCCAACGCTACGTCATGGGCACGATGCTCGGCGGGATCGCCGTTCTGCTTGCCACGGACCGCGCTCGGCCGATACCTGCCTGAACGTGCCCGGCTTCGTGTGGGCCGACTGCCCAGTCCCAGACCTCGATACACCCGGCGGATCGAGTCACCTCGACCGTGCGCTCGACGGATGTAATCGCCTCTACACATCGTGCGAGTGGCCGCGTCGATGCGCGGCCGGGTCGGTGCGCTCGGCCTGCTCGGCGCTGGATATGTGATCGTGTGCGCATGGCGCATTTCGATTCGGCGGTGAATACCGCGCAGCATGTCGGGGAGCTGTTCGGCGTCTTCGCCTTCGCGACCTCGGGTGCGCTGCTCGCGGTACGGCGCGGATTCGACGTATTCGGGATCGTGGTGCTCGCCTGCAGCACGGCGCTCGGTGGCGGTGTCATTCGGGATCTGGTGATCGGCCGGACACCACCCGCGTCGTTCGTCGATCTCAGTTACCTGTGGACCGCGCTGCTCGCGGCCGCGGTCATCTTCTTCTGGCATCCGTCGCCGCGCGTGACCGGCGGTCCGCTCGGCGTGGCCGATGCCTTCGGGCTGGGGCTCTTCTGCGTGACCGGCACGGTGATCGCCTACAACCACGGTCTCGGCGCGCCCTCGGCCACACTGCTCGGATTGGTCACCGCGATCGGCGGCGGAGTCATCCGCGATCTGCTCGGCGGACAGACGCCGAGTGTGCTGATACCCGAGCAGATCTATGCGGTACCAGCACTTGTCGGTGCCACGGCGACTGCGACGCTACTGCATTTCAACGCCTACAACCCGATCACCGGTGCCTGCGCCGCGCTCGGCGCAATCGTATTTCGCCTGCTCGCGATGCGGTATGACTGGCACGCACCACAGGCGCGACGTCGCCCACAGGACCGGGCCTAGCCCACTCGAACACCCGCGCGAAGTCGGCGCACGCCCTCGTCGAGGGTTTCGTCGCGTTTGCAGAATGTGAAGCGCACCAGGTGATTCCACGCCTCGACGTGGTCGGCGAAGGCGATGAGCGGCACGGCTGCGACACCCAGCCGAGCCGGTAGTTCCCGGCAAAAGGCCAAGCCGTCGGTTGCGCCGAGCGGGGTGATATCCGCGCAGATGAAATAGCCGCCCGCACTCTCCTTCACCCCGAAGCCGGTGTCCTTCAGCGCGGCGGCAAGGCGGAGCCGCTTGTCCGACAGTGTGTCTCGCAGTGCGGCGACCCAGTCGAGTTCGTTGTTCAGCGCGTGCGCGACGGCCGGTTGGAACGGCCCACCTGCCACGAAGGTCAGGAACTGTTTGGCCGCGAGCACACCGTCGATGAGTTCGGCCGGACCGAGCGCCCAGCCGGTCTTCCAACCGGTGACGCTGAAAGTCTTTGCCGCGCTGGACACCACGATGGTTCGCTCGGCCATACCGGGCAGGGTGGCGAGGCTGATGTGCTGGTTGCCGTCGTAGACGAGGTGTTCGTAGACCTCGTCGGTAAGCACCAATAGGCCGTGCTCGCAGGCGATTTCGGCGATCGCGGTCAGATCGGCGCGGTCGAGTACGGTGCCGGTCGGGTTGTGCGGTGAATTGACGATCAGCATCCTGGTCGCGGGCGTGATGGCGGCGCGCAGACTGTCCAGGTCGAGGACGAAGCGGTCACCGTCGGCGACGAGGTGCGCCGTGCGCCGCCGCGCGCCGGCAAGGGCGACCGCGGCCGCATAGGAGTCGTAGTAGGGCTCGATGAGCACGACCTCTTGACCGGGCTCGACCAGACCGAGCACGGCGGCGCTGATCGCCTCCGTCGCACCGACGGTGACCAGCACCTGCGTGTCCGGGTCGTAGTGGGTGCCGTAGCGGCGGGCCCGGTCGGCGGCGATGGCGCGCCGCAGGATCGGCATCCCGCGGCCGGGCGGGTACTGGTTCAGCCCGTCGGCGATGGCCTGGCGCGCGACCTCGAGCATGCCCGCGGGTCCGTCGGTATCCGGAAAGCCCTGACCCAGGTTGATCGCCTCGTGCCGGACGGCTAATTCGGTCATCTCCGCGAAGATCGTGGAGGCAAACGGGCGCAGGCGGGCGACGGTCGCGGGTTGCGAGGACATATCCGGAGAGTAGCCCAGCGATCGCCATTGTTGCCAACAGATAGCGAAAGGCTATATTTCACTTTTGAATTGGCCCCTCTACCAGCATGGTTGTGTGTTATCCCAACGGCGGCTAGCCTCGCCGTGTTCTACCTCACAAACCGCCGATCTGCGGCGGTAGCTCGAAAGGGGCGCTTATGGCCTCGTATCTGGACCTGGTACTGCAGCCGGCCGCGTCGGAGGTCGCCGGAACGGTACTGGGTTTCCTGCGAAATGTCACACACGACCTGATCGCCGGCTTCGGTTCGTCCACCGGCGATTGGTTCAACGGATCGTCGACGGGCAATAGCGGCACCGGATCGTCCACCGGGGACTGGTTCCTGGGCTCGTCCACGCCGTAATCCGATGGCGGTGTCAGGTCTGGCGATGAGGGCCCGGCCTGGCACCGTCTCACCCCAGGCGGACGTGGGACAGTTTCTCCGGATTCGCGAGATCGTAGGTGCCCCAGACTAATCCGTCGCGAACCGCGAATCCGATCACACGGGGCGGACCGTCGAGTCGCCCGTAACCCGGGCCGACCCGATACACGACCAAACCCAATTGACCATTGACCGTGGCGAATTCGAATTCCAGTGTCGGCTCCGAGGAGCCGTCCATACCGTACTTGCGCATCAGCCCGAGGAGGAAACGGGCGACCTTGTCCGCACCGGCGATGACATTGATCGCGGTGGATGTAGTGCCGTTCGCATCGCCGATAATTACCGAATCCGGGTGCAGCGCAGCGGTTATCGCGGCTATATCACCTGCGGACAGCGCGGCGATGAAATCGCGTACCGCAGCCGCGTGCTCGACATCCGGGACGGGCGGCGGGGCCTGCGCGACGGACTTCCTGGCCCGCACGGCCAGCTGGCGCGCCGCCTCCACCGAAATGCCGAGGATTTCCGCGATCTCGTCGAACGGCACCGAAAGCCCGTCGTGCAGAACGAATGCCACGCGCTGCGACGGCGTCAGACTCTCCAGCACCACCATGGCGGCGAGGCTGCATTCTTGTTTGCGGACCACCGCCTCGAGCGGATCCGGCATGGTCGATGGCGTGGTACCGGTCACGACCGGCTCTGGAAGCCACTGCCCGACATAGGTTTCCCGGCGCACCGCGGCACTGCGCAGGCGGTCCAGGCAGATTCGACTGACCACGGTGGTCAGCCAGCCCCGCAGATCCTCGATCTCGGATTGATGCACACCGGCCAGCCGTAGCCAACTCTCCTGCACCGCGTCCTCGGCGTCGCCCGCACTGCCCGTCAGCCGGTAGGCGACCGAGAGCAGATGCGCCCGATGCGATTCGAACAAGTCGGCGAGAAGAGCAGCAACCATCGGGCTGATTCTACGTTCCGCGCTGATGGGCCCGACGAGCCGGTCATGACACCATGCTCATATGGAGGATCATCCGCTATCCGACACAACCATCTGGTTGTCGCGGCCGACCGAGGCCGATATCGACGATATCGTCGCATGCTGCCAGGAGCCCAGCATTGCCGAGTGGGTGACGATCCCGGTTCCGTATCACCGGAAGAATGCCGAATCCTTCCTCGACGATATGGTCGCGCCGGGCTGGGCCACCCGCAGTCCGATCTGGGCGCTGCGGACGCGCGCCGACGGTCCGGTCGTCGGCATGATCGATCTCAACGCGCGCGATGAATCGGCATCGGAAATCGGCTTCTGGCTGGCCTCCGCGGAACGCGGACGCGGGCTGATGTCGCGTGCGGTCGCCCTGGTGTGCGAATTCGGATTTCAGCCAACAGGATTGGGGCTGAGCCGGATCAACTGGCGCGCCTTCGTCGGCAATCACGCCTCGGCCGCGGTGGTCCGCCGCAATGGTTTTCACTATGAGGGCATGGCGCGACTCGGCAGTATGCAGCGCGGCAGCCGCCGCGATACCTGGCTGGCCGGACGGCTGGCGACGGACCCGCCCGGCCCGGTCTCGGATTGGCCGCCCAGTGTATTCAGCATCGCGTAGCGATTCGATGAGGGTGGCGGTCGGGCGACGGATGGGCCCGAACCGCCGACCGGCGCGGCGCAATAGTCGTAGATTGCGAATATGGCGGCCGATACCCGATTCGAGTGGATCGCCGAAACCATGCACCTGCGGCCCGACGACCGGATCCTGGAAATCGGTCCCGGCTCCGGCGACTCGATCGCGTACCTGGCCGCTCGGCTGGACGGCGGTCGGATCGTCGGTGTGGACCGTTCCCCGACTGCCATCGCCCGCGCGAAGAAACGCCATGCCGCACTGATCAAATGCGGCAAGGTACATCTGTTGCACGCCGGACTGGAACAGCTCGACCGGGCCCGGGTGCTCGCCGAAATCGGACCGGCCCGCGGCTTCGACAAGGTTGTCGCCGTCAACGTGAATCTGTTCTGGACCAAACGGCCCACCGCCGAACTGGCCCTGATCCGGCAGGTCCTCACGCCCGACGGCACGCTGTATTTGTTCTACGGATACGGACAGCCGGACGGACCCGCTGGCGCCGGCCCGAAGCCCGCACCCGGACATCTCATCGATTATCTGGCCACCGCGGGCTTCGACGGTGCCATCGTCCGCTCCGGCGATATCCTCGGCGTCGTCGCGAAACCGCGGCGAAATCCGTAGCCGCGCCCCGGCTTTCACCGGGGCGACAGGCTCCGGTGTCAGTGATCGCGGCGCTGCTGCACCGCGTCGGCGAGGCGATCGAGCTGGGCGGCCGTGGTCTCCCAATCGATGCAGGCATCGGTGATGGACTGCCCGTAGGTCAGTGCGTCGGCGTGCCCGAGGGTCAGATCCTGGCGGCCCGCGACGAGGAAGCTCTCCAGCATCACGCCGACCACGCCCGGCTCGCCCGCGACCAACCGGCCCGCGATATCGGTGACCACATCGACCTGCTTGTTGTGATCCTTATTGCTGTTGCCGTGGCTGGCGTCCACCACGATCCGCTGCGGTAGCGATGCCTTCTCCAACCGGAGGCAGGCCGCGCGGACAGAGGCGGCATCGTAGTTCGGACCGGTGCTGCCGCCGCGCAGGATCACATGGCAGTCCGGATTGCCGGTGGTACGGATCAGCGCCGAGCGGCCGTCCAGATCGGTGCCGGGGAAGACGTGGCTGGCCGCGGCGGCCCGCACACCGTCGACGGCCACCTGCACATCGCCGTCGGTGCCGTTCTTGATGCCGACCGGCATGGACAGTGCGCTGCTGAGCTGGCGGTGCACCTGGCTGGCCGCGGTGCGCGCGCCGATGGCGCCATAGGCGACCAGGTCCGCGATGTACTGCGGGGTGATCGGGTCGAGGAATTCACAGGCCACCGGCAGGCCGAGGGCGGTGATATCGACCAACAGCTTGCGGCCGATGCCCAATCCGGTGTTCACGTCGAAGGAACCGTCCAGGTGCGGATCGTTGATCAGCCCCTTCCACCCCAGGGTGGTGCGCGGCTTCTCGAAGTACACCCGCATCACGACGTGCAGCCGATCGTCGAGTTCGGCCGCCTTGGCGGCTAGGCGGCGGGCGTAGTCCAGCGCGGCCGCCGGATCGTGGACCGAACACGGGCCGACGATCACCATCAGGCGATCGTCTGCACCGTTGAGCACATCGACGGTGGCTTTGCGACCGCCTCGGACCACGTCGGCCAGCGCATCGGTGATTCGGTGCACCTGGCGAACCTCTGCAGGTGAGCGCAACGGGCTCACACTCAGGGTGCGTTGGTCGTCCAAACCGAACAGCATCGCGGAGCGATTCGATGAGAGGTGGTGCTCGGGCGACGGGTGGGCATGCCGCGCATCGACGTCGGCTGCGGTAGTCATCGTTTGTGGGTTCCTTTACTTCAAGGCCGACCCACGGACGTGAAACCCGTCGAGCCGGTCCATCATCCGGCTCGAGGTGGAGGTGAGGTCAGCGCAAATGGTTGCCGCAGACCGACCCACCCAGGGCCGGCTTGCTAAACCAGAAATAGACGCGCTGCACGACGGTGACTGTACCAGGGACTATCCCGAGGTAACCGCAAGGCCAACTTTCGTGCCGAAGCTCACCCCAACTGACCGGGGACGTACCCACCGGCCGGGGTACGGACGATCACATTCATCCGGTTCCACGCGTTGATCGTCGCGATGGCCGCGATGAGAGCGGCGGTCTGATCGTCGTCGTAGTGCTTGCGTACCTGCTCCCAGGTCTCGTCGCTGACGCCACGGCCGTCACCGATTCGGGTGGCCTCTTCGGTGAGAGCGAGGGCGGCGCGCTCGGCCTCGGTGAAGACGGTGGCCTCGTGCCAGGCGGCGACCAGGTTTAGTCGCACGGAGGTCTCGCCCGCGTGCGCGGCATCCTTGGTGTGCATATCGACGCACATGCCGCAGCCGTTGATCTGGCTGGCGCGGATCTTGACCAGCTCGTAGGTGGCGGCGGGCAGGGAGGACCCGTCGACGACCTTGCCCGCGGTGATGAGCCGCTTGACGTAGCTACCGGCGACGGGGTTGGCGTAGAGGTTGAAGCGCTGTTCCATGATCTGTGCCTTTCCATTCGGTTGGGTTCACAGAGAGGACGACACGGCCCAGCCCAGTGTGACATCCACGAATGTGACCTACATCACAAAATCCCGGCCTGAGCTACTTGAATGACGGCACCCCCCGATCGAGCACAGGTCGAACCGAGTTGGCTTATGCCGCAATGGATTCGGCTACCTGCCGAATGTGTAGGTTACGCCGGTCAGCTTCTCCGACAGCTCCCACAGGCCGCGCGCGACCTGCTCGTTTTTGGATGCCGAGGTGGAACCGGACAGCCCCGGATAGCCGCGCATGTCGCCCCATCCGTCGGGGCCATAGAACGCGCCCGGCTCGACCTGCTCGGTAGCCGCGTAGATCTCCGGCAGCGCACCCATTTCGGCGCTCTGGGCCAGCAGCCGGTTGCCCAGCGCCATGACCGTGTCCAGGATGGATTCGGTATGCGACTGCAGTTCCGTTGCGGCATAACCGGGATGCGCGGCCACCGAAATCTTCGACGAACCCGCCGCGGTGAGCCTGCGCTGCAACTCGTAGGCGAACATCAGGTTGGCCAACTTCGCCTGACCGTAGGCGGACCAGCGCCGGTACTTGCGGCGCTCCCAGTTCAGATCGTCCAGATCGATCTTGCCGGCCCGGTGCGCACTACTGGAGACCGTGACCACCCGGTCCGAAATCTTTTCCAGCAGTAGCCCGGTCAGCGCGAAGTGACCGAGATGGTTTGTGCCGACCTGCATTTCGAAGCCATCGGCGGTCCGCCGCTCCGGCACCGCCATCACACCCGCGTTATTGATCAGTACGTCGACCCGGTCCACCGCATCGGCGAACGCACGCACCGAAGCCAGATCCGCGAGATCGAGTTCGCGCACCTCGGCCCGCGCACCGATCTCCCCGGCCACTTTCTCGCCCTTGGCCACATTTCGACAGGCCAGGACCACCTGCGCACCCGCCCCGGCCAGCGCACGCGCCGTCACCGCCCCCAGCCCGCTGTTCGCGCCGGTGACGATGATCGTGCGGCCACTCTGATCGGGAATGTTCGAGGTATCCCAACGGCTCATGTCCGGAAGTCTAGTGCGTGCGGCGACCCTTCTCAGGCAATGCGGGCAGGTCACGCCTGGGCCAGGATCTCCTCGTCGGTCATCGCGACCACCTCCAGGTACAACTTGGCGACGGCGTCCAGGCGATCGGGCGTGCCGCGACCGGCCTCCCGTTCGACCAGCCGCCCGGCCAACCCGGCCACCGTCCGGCCGACGAGCAGATCGGCGACCAGCGCGTGGTCGACCTCCAGCCATTCGCGGATCCTGGCGACGGCCGTGGTGGCCAGCACCGAGTCACCGCCCGCGCCGAAGAAATCGTCGTGCACGCCGATGCGATCGGTAGCTAGCACTTCGGCGACGATGGTGGCCAGCGCGGCCTCCAGCGGCGTACGCGGACGCGCGTCCACCGCTTCGGCCGCGTCGGGTTCCAGCAGTGCCACCACCGCGCGACGATCAAGCTTGCCGTTATCGGTCAACGGCATCTGCTCGAGGATCTCTATGCGAGTGGGAATCATGTAGCCGGGCAATAGATCTCGCACGGCACCGATAATCTCCTCGATGGAGCCGACCTCGCCCGAGACGGCCGCGACCAGCTTCGGCGCGCCCTTGCCGACCACGTCGGCAACCGCGTGCCGAACCCCCGGCGCGGTACGCAGTCCGCTTTCCACCTCGCCCAATTCCACTCGATAGCCGCGGATCTGGACCTGATGGTCGGCGCGACCGAGGAATTCGACGGTGCCATCGGGCCAGTAGCGCGCCATATCACCGGTGCGGTACCAGCGGAGATCGTCGTGGACGACGAACCGTTCCGCGGTACGCTCCGGATCATTGCGATAACCGGCCGCGATATTCGCACCGCCCACCCAGAATTCGCCGGGCACCCAGTCCGGGCAGTCGCGGCCCGCCGAATTCACCACGCGGCAGCGCACATTGCGCAGTGGCACGCCGAACGGGACGGTGGCCCAATGTTCGGGAGGGTCGGCGACCTCGCAAATGGTGTTGTGGATGGAGGTTTCGGTGGCGCCGCCCAACCCGGAGAACCGGCAGCCCGGCACCTGCCTGGCCAGCCGCCGCGCCAGATCCGCGCCGACCCAGTCGCCGCCGAGGGTGACCGCGCGCAGCGAATCGCCGAGGTGGTCGCCGCCGATCTCCAGGATCATGTCGAGCATGCTCGGCACACAGTTGAGGATCGAAACCCGGTGGTGGGTCAGCAGTTCCACCCAACTGGTCGCCTCCTCGCGCTGCGCGGCCGACAGCGCGACCACCGTGCCGCCGACGGCGAACATGCCGAACATGTCGTAGACGGAGGCGTCGAACTCCAGCGCGGACAGTCCGAGCACCCGGTCGGCCGGGCCGACCTCGAACCACTCGTTCACCGCGTCGATGGTGTTCATCGCACCGCGGTGCGGCACGTCGACACCCTTCGGCACACCGGTGGAGCCCGAGGTGAACAGCACATAGGCGATCGACTCCGGATCCGGAATCACCGGCTCGGCCAACGGATTCGGATGGGTACGCGCCGCTGACAGCGGCAAACACGTGATATCCGGCCGACCCATGTCGGCGCCGTCGACGGTGAGCGCGGCGACCACGTCACCGGTACGCAGGATCTCCGCGCGCCGCCCGACCGGCTGATCGAAACCGATGGGCACATAGGCCGCACCCGCCGCGAGCACACCGAGTACGGCGAGGATCTGATCCGGTCCCTTCGGCAACTGCACCGCGACGGTTTCACCGGACCGCACCCCGATTTCACGCAGCGCGGCCGCCACCGAAAGCGCTTGTGCGGCAAGCTCGGCATAGCTCCAGCCGCCATCCACGCCGTCGCGGCGCCACAGCACCGCCGGTGCGTCCGGCGTGCTGCGGGCATGGTCGAAGAAGCCCTGGTGTAGCGCCCGTCCGGAGACCGGACCGTCGGTCGCGTTCACCGCGGCACGCACAGCGGCCTGGGCGACCGGTAGGTGCACCGCGGCCTCCGCGATCCAACCCGCCTCGCCCGCGCCCAGCCTGCCGATGGCCTCGGTGTAGCTGGTGAACATGGCGTCGATCATGCCCGCGGGGAATGCGGATTCGCGCACGTCCCAGTTGAGCAGCAACCCGCCGCGCACCTCGGTGACCTGCGCGTCCAACAGCACCTGCGGGCCCTGCGAGATGATCCAGACCGGCTCGCCGAAGGTCTCGGTGACCGAGGTGGCGAACAGCTCGCCCAGGTTGAGCGCGCTGGTATAGACGATCGGCGCGAGCACCGGCTCGCCGCGGTGCCTGCCGAGATCGCGCAGCACCTCCAGCCCGGAATACGCGGTGTGCGCGCCGCTTTCGTGCATCGCACGCTGCAGCGCCTTCGCCCGCTCGGTGACCGTCACGTTCTCGGTGACATCCACCTCCAACATGATCGAGGAGGTGAAATCGCCGATCACCCGGTCGATATGCGGATGCACCGGTTCCCGGTGGAACAGCGGCACATTCAGCAGGAAGCGGCTCTGCGCCGACCAGCCGCCGATGGTCTCGGCGAATACCGCGGCCAATGCCATTGCCGGCGTGATGCCGCGGGCATGCGCGGCGGCGAGCAGCCGCTCCTTGGCTTCCGGCTCCAACCAGTGGTTGTAGCGGACGGTCCGATGCGGTTCGGCGCGTTCGCTGACCGGAATGGTCGGCAACTCCGGTGCGCCGGGCAGCTCCGGCAGCCGATCGCGCCACCACTGCTTATCGCGTTCCCTGGCACCGGCATCCACCGTGCGCTCGGTGCGATAGCGGCGGTAGCTGTAGCCCTGCGGCGGCACCGTGCCGCCGTGGTAGAGCTCGGCGAGGTCGGCGACGAGCACGCGGTAGCTCATCGCGTCGCCCGCGATCATGTCGACATCGAGGTGCAGCCGGGTACGACCGTCGGCGAGCAGGCTCAGCGTCACATCGAGCACCTGGCCCTCCTCGATGACCAGCCGCTGATGAGTCTTGCTGTCGCGCAACCGCTCCAGTTCGGCCTCGGCCGCCGCAGGAGTGTGCGCGCGCAGATCGACGACCGCGAATACCGGCCGACCCGGGTTGAGAATGGTCTGCTGAGTGCCCTCGGGGAGAAACCTGGTGCGCAGCATCGGATGCACGGCAACGAGATCCGTCACTGCCCGCGCCAAACGTTCGGGATCGACCTCCGCACCGTCGAATTCGACATACAGGTGCGCGGCGACGCCGCCGAGATCCTGTTCCTCCGAGCGACCGATCCAGTAGGCGTGCTGCATCGAGCCCAATGGGAACGGCGCGAATTCGTCCCCGGGATCAACGTTTTCGACAGACCGGGGTTCAACTTCCGGAACTGCCGCGGCGGATTCGTCGACGCCGAGCAACCGTGCCCACTCCGCGACCGACGGCGCCGCCGCCAACTGCGCGAAGTTGATCTCCAACCCGCGTTTGCGCCAGCCGCCCGCCAACTTCATGGTGCGTATGGAGTCCAGTCCGAGCTGGATCAGATCATCGCCGTCGGCGATCGTCTCGACCAGCACATCGAGTTGCTTCGCAATGGCCGCGCGAATTTCCTCCCGGCCGATCGTCGTTCCCGCCCCGTCCCCCGGTCGCTGTGCTGGCTCCATCTGGCGCTGTCACTCCTTGGTCGCCGCCGCATCCGGCGGATCGAGACTGCTCGGCGGTAGCCTATCGCATTGAGATAGGGTTGCCTAACCTATGTTATGAGACCCTAATCATGCAGCAGATCTTCCAGTGAGGCAGACCGTGACTTCGACATCCACCTCGCCCACCCATCGCGACGGCTACGTCCCCTTCCCAACCGCCGACGCCGCGACCTATCGCGCGGCCGGTTACTGGACCGGCCGCCCACTCGGCGACCTGCTGCGCGCGACCGCGACCCGACACCCGCACCGCACGGCCCTGCTCGATGCCGACAGCGCGCGCACCTACGCATGGGTGGATGCCGAGGCAGACCGAATGGCGCACGGTTTACTCGCACTCGGCATCGCGCCGGGCGATCGGGTGGTCGTACAACTGCCGAATGTGCCGGAGTTCTTGACGGTCCTGTTCGGATTGCTGCGCGCCGGAATCATTCCGGTGCTGACCCTGCCCGCGCATCGCCGCGCCGAAATCGAGCATCTGGCCGGACTTTCCGAAGCGGTCGCGTACATCGTGGCGGACCGGCTCGGTGACTTCGACTACCGCGAACTGGCCGAAACCGTCCGTTCGGCCGTACCCACCCTGCGTCACGTTCTGGTACTCGGCGATCCGGGAACGTTCACCGCTCTAAATTCGATTCCCCGCGACGGTGGTTCACTGCCCGACATCGATCCGAGCGATATCGCGCTGATGCTGGTCTCCGGCGGTACCACCGGCTTGCCGAAGCTCATCGCACGCACCCACGACGACTACGTCTACAACGCCACCGCAAGCGCCGAGGTCTGCGGACTGACCGAGGACGACGTCTACCTCGCGACACTGCCCGCCGCACACAACTTCCCACTCGCCTGCCCCGGCATCCTCGGCACCGTATCGGTCGGCGCGGCCGTCACCTTCATCACCGATCCGAGCCCGGAGAGCGCCTTCGCCACCATCGAACGCCATCGCGTCACCGTCACCGCCGTCGTGCCGCCACTGGCCCAACTCTGGTGTGCGGCAACCGAATGGGAGGACGCCGATCTCGGCTCCCTGCACCTGCTTCAGGTCGGCGGCGCGCGGCTGGCCGAGGTGAATGCCCGCGAGGTTGCGCCCGCACTGGGCGTCCAACTGCAACAGGTCTTCGGTATGGCCGAGGGCCTGCTCAACTACACCCGCCTCGGCGACACCGCCGATATCGTCTGCACCACCCAGGGCCGTCCGCTCTCGCCTGCCGACGAGGTGCGGGTCGTGGATGCCGACGGCAACGATGTCGCCCCCGGCCAAGAGGGTGAACTACTCACCAAGGGCCCCTACACAATCCGCGGCTATTACCGCGCCCCCGAACACAATGCCCGCGCCTTCACCCCCGACGGCTACTACCGCTCCGGCGATCTCGTGCGCCGACTGCCGAGCGGGCATCTGATCGTCTCCGGCCGCATCAAGGACGTCATCAACCGCGGCGGCGAGAACATCTCCTGCGACGAACTCGAGGAACATCTGCTCGCCTACCCGTCCGTCCGGCATGCCGCCGCCGTCGGCCTGTCCGATGCCGCATTGGGTGAAAAGGTCTGCGCCGTGCTCGTTGTCGACAGCGAAATGCCGACCCTGGCGCAGCTCAAATCCTTCCTCACCGACCGCGGCCTGGCGACCTACAAACTCCCGGACCTGCTCCGCCAGGTCGACAAACTTCCGATCACCGCCGTCGGCAAGATCGACAAGAAGGCTCTGCGCGCCGACCACGGATGAGTCGAAACGATCGGGGGTGGCGCGAGTCCGAAAACGCCACCCCCGACCTGTACCCGGATAACCGGGTTGCCCCAACAGATGATTCGGAGCACGGCCCCAACTTGATGGGTGTGCCGCCGAATTGCTAAGCCTTGACTACGTAAGGCGCGACGCTGCCCAACTTTTCGCAGGTCTCCTCGAATTCCCGCTCCGGGCGCGACTGCCCGACAATGCCCGCGCCCGCCCGCAGCCACGCACCCTCGGTGGTCTGGTAGACCGCCCGCAGCACCAGCGTCGCCTCCATCGCACCGCTCGGCGAAATCGTCACCACAGCACCGGAATACAGGCCGCGCGGCGCACCGTCGAGACGGAACACCGAGTCGACGCCTGCGCGCTTCGGAATACCGGAAGCGGTGACCGACGGGAACAAAACCTCCAGCGCGTCCCAGCTGGAACGGTCCGCGGCCAGCCGCCCGCGCACCGTGGAAGCCAGATGCTGCACGCTGCCGCGTTCCCGAACCGCCATGAAATCGGAGACCGCGGGCGTGCCGGGATCGGCCACCGCGGTGATTTCGGCAAAGGAGGTCTGCACCGAAATCGCGTGCTCCACGATCTCTTTGGGATCGGTGATGAGGTCAGCCCGAGCCGCCATATCGATGGCTTCGCCCAGCCCGAAGGCGCGCGTCCCGGCGAGCGGCTCGGTGGTGACCACCCGATCCTCGTCGACGGAGGCGACCAACTCCGGACTGAATCCGGCCGCCTCGAGTCCACCGAGGCGAAGCAGGAACGACCGCGCCGGAGTGTTGTTGGCGCGGCCGAGCCGGTAACTGGCCGGGACGTCCACCGCGAACGGCAGATCGACCTTCCTGGACAGAACGACCTTCTGATAACGGCCGGAACGGATTTCCGCGACCGCCTCGGCGACCCGATCGCGATATCCGGTCGGATCGAGACGCACGTCGACCGGATGCGCCTGCGGCAGCTCGGTCTCCTGCGAGGCGGCGATGAGATCGTGAATGTCATTGGCCTCGGCCGGTGTCGCACCGGAAATCCGGACGCCGAACTCACCGACCCGCACCTCGATGCGCGGAATCATCAGATGGGCCAGTGCGGTTCGCGGATCCAGATGTTGCGTCGCATCCAATGCCCATGCGCAGAATTCGAATCCGATCCAGCCGTAGGCTCGACGCCCGCCGAGCGGCAGCGTGGCGAGGGCGTTGTCGATGACCCGCGCCGGGCTACCCTCCCAGGCACTAGTGGTGCCGCGGCCGTCCCAGGACACGCGCAATTCGTTCGCGTCGAGTTCGACGCCGCCGAGCGGATCCGCCGCGAATACCCATTCGCCGGGCCGTTCGTACATTACGTATTCGCCGAAGCGCTCGGCCGCCGCCAGCCGGGACATCGCTGCCGCCGGATCGGTCACATACTCAACGCGCAAGCGCTCCGTGGTCGACAACGATCCTCCAAGGTTATGCTGACCTAACTTTGAGAAGTAAGGTTAGCATTACCTGTCTAGATCAGTTCTGTGCTGCAGACCACAGCAAACGGTTACTCCGCGGGCACCGCGAGCGCCGACCGCTCGACGCTCAACAGGCTCTCCGTGCTGTGCTCCGCGTGGTACGCGGCCCCGCCGCCGCGCACTCCGAACAACCGCTTGCTGTAGACCAGCCAGACCACCGCTGCGATATTGATCAGCAGCGCGCCGATGCGCAGCACGGTGATCTTCTCGGTCAACTCGTAGATCTCCAACGGCAGGAAGATGCTGGTCGCGACCACCGCGAAGTACTCACCCCAGCGCTTCACCAACCAGAGCCCGACCGCCTCGATCCCCTGCAGCGCCGCATAGGCGAGGATGCCGATGGCCACCCACAGCAGGGTCGGATTCGACAGTGAGAACGCGTCATCGATCAAATGCACGATCTTGGATCGGTCGATATCCCAGCCGATCTGATCGGCCAGCGGCCGCAGCAGCGGCAGTTCCTCATCGAAGGCCGCCCGCATATCCTCGCGCGAGGACCGGAATTTGAAGACCGCGAGCGCGGCGACCACCAAGAGCAAACCGCGTGCCAACCGCTCGATCGCCAACGCCCGCATCAGCCAGCGGTCCCGCAGCAGTCGCCCGCGCGGCACCTCCGGAGCATGGTCGGCGGGCCCGGACCCCACCGGTTCGCCGGGTACGAAAGTGCCGCAGCGCAGACACCGCCACGCGACACCGGCCACCGTCTGAACATGCAGCCGCTCCGCCAGATCCTGCTCGTCCGGCGCATAGGTGTAATGGCCGTGCCAGCCGCACGCGCGTAACGCCCAATCCATGCGCGCAGCCTAGTTCGGCATCGCGATCGGCCGCGATCGCAAACGCCGTTTCGATATCCGAAGCCCAACTCACCCGCCGGAGTTCCTGCGCGGAATCCGCTGGCGGGCTTCAATAGGAGTCATGATCGATCACCGCGGGGATTCGCCCGCTCCAGCTCGAGCGGCAGCCCCCGATTCGGTGGTGACACTGATCGATGCGAGCTCCGGCGTGGAACGCGAACTCGTCGGCGCCTGGCTGGCCGACGGCGGACTGAAGCACGAACTCGGCATCGACGCACCCATCACCCAGTTGGATCTGGATGCGGATGCTATCGGCGATCGACTGGTCGGACGCCGCGACGATCCGCTTGTGGTGCCGATCCGGGTGGTGTGGCTGCCGCCGGAGCGCGACGGGGTCCGCCGCATCACCTTCGCCGACCTGGCCCTGCTGACCAATCCACGCAAGCCGAACCGACTCGCGCAACGCCGGTTGGTCGGCAAGTCCCCGGACCGCCATGTGGTGCTCACCGGGCAGCCCGCTCTGCTCAGCGAATTGCGCGCTAATAATCCGGAGGCCGCGGCGCTGCTCATGAAGGGCTCCGCCGAGCCGTTCGCCCGCGCCATCGTGCGCGCCGCGGTAGTCGCTCTGGAACGCGCCGAACGTTCCATCATCGGCGACCGGTACAAGGTGCCGCGGCTGGTGGCCGAGGAGATCCTCGACTCCCCCGATTTCCTGCGCAGGCTCGAACTCATCGCCGATCAGCTCGGCACGAGTCCGCACGAGGTGTACCGGCGGGCCGAGAAGGCGCTGAACGAACTCGTTGCCGCCCAGAGCAGACTGGTCTCGGATCTGTTCACCCAGGCGATGCGCCCGATCCACGCCTCGACCTGGAAGGTCGACTCCGACGACTCCGGCCTGGACGGGTTGCGCGCGCTGAACCGGAACCATCCGCTGGTCTTCCTGCCCTCGCACCGGTCCTATGTCGATGCGTTCGTACTCGGTGATGTGCTGGCCCGCAATGACTTTCCACCGAATCATGTGATCGGCGGCGCGAATCTGAGCTTCTGGCCGATGGGTCCGATCGCCCGCCGCACCGGCACAGTCTTCATCCGGCGCAGCTTCGGTGACGACGAGGTCTACAAGGCGGTGGTCGAGGAGTACTTCGCCTATCTGCTGGCCAAGCGATTCAACATGGAGTGGTACTTCGAGGGCGGCCGCACCCGCACGGGCAAGTTGCGCCCGCCACGCTACGGCTTGCTGAATTACCTTGCCTCCGCAGTCCGTTCGAATCGGATCGACGATGTGCTGCTCGTCCCGGTATCGATCACCTATGAGCGACTGAACGAACTCGGCGCCATCGCCACCGAGCAAGCGGGCGGGAAGAAGAAACCGGAGGGGCTGGCCTGGATGGCGCGTTATATACGCAGCCAACAGCATTCGGCCGGACACGTCTATGTGCGATTCGGCGAACCGCTGTCGGCGCGCGATCGCCTTGCCGCATATGGAGATCCGCTCTCCCCGGCACCGACGATCATTCCGCTGCACCGCACCGAACCAGCGGGAACCGAACCGAGCAATGTCACCGAGTCGGCGGAGGTCGCCGAGCTGGAGCGAAAGGCCGTGCAGCGATTGGCCTTCGAGGTCGCCGTCGGTATCAACACGGTCACCCCGATCACGGTCAACGCGCTGGCCACCCTGGCACTGCTCGGTGTACACGAGCGTGCGCTCACCCTCGGCGAGGTGCGCACCGTGCTGGCCCCGGTGCTGCGGTACATCGAGAAGCGTGGGTTGCCGCGCGGCGAACTGGCGGCGTTGCGCGATGAGCAGAGTCTCGCGGTGGTACTCGAGCAGTTGTCGCTGGCCAAGGTCGTAACGGTGTATCGCGGTGGGCTGGAGCCGGTGTACTCGATCGAATCGGGTGCGCATCTGGAGGCCGCATTTTATCGCAATAGCGCGGTGCATTGGTTCATCAACCGCGCCATTCTCGAATTGTCGATCCTGTGTGCCTTGGAGATGCAGGCGCCGGATCAGCTGCGGGCCGGCTGGGACGAGGCCTTCCGACTGCGCGATCTGCTGAAGTTCGAATTCTTCTTCCCGGAGCGGGCCGAGTTCTCGGCGCAGATGACCGCGGAAATGCTGCTGGTGGACCCGGATTGGCACCAGCACACAGCGGCGGACACCCTGGGCGAGGATATTCTGCACAAACTCACCGCATCCGGATTCATGATGGCGCACCGTACGCTGCGCGCGTTCGTCGACGCGCAGCTGGTCGTGGCCGAGCGGCTGACGGCTCACGACAGCGCCGAAGAGATCGATCGCAAGGAGTTCATCGACGAGTGCGTCGCGGTCGGCAAGCAGATGCTGCTGCAGCAGCGACTGCACAGTCCGGAGTCTGTCTCCACCGAATTGTTCTCCAGCGCACTCAAACTCGCGGATAACCACGGGTTGTTGACCCGCGTCAGTCATGACTCGGCCAAGCCGAGGGCCGAATTGACCCGGCGCAGAATCGAATTCGCCGACCAGCTACGCATTATCGCCACCCGGATCTCGCAGGCCGCCGCGCTGGATCCGTCCAATATGCCCGCACGGGGGGCCTGATGGTCGAACAGAGCGCCGCGGTCCCAACGGATCTCGCGGCGGCCATCGCCGCGATCCGGTCCGGGCCGCAGGGGCCGGAAGTCGCCGCGGTCTTCGACTTCGCCACCGTTGTGGATGGTTTCGGGCCGCTGTCGCGGTGGACATTCCGGCGCGATAAGAGCCGAATTACTGCGGACACCCTGCTCGGCAGCATCCGCAACGGCCTCACCGATGGCGAATACAGCCGATTCCTCCAGCAGGCCATGCGGACACTCGCCGAGCAGCCCGAAGCCGAGCTGGACGAGTTGGGCACGCTGCTGTTCCGAAAGAAAATCTACGGGCACCTGTATCCCGAAGCGTGGCAGCTGATCCGGACGCACGAAGCCGCCGGGCACACCGTGGTGCTCGCGACCGCGCTGACCCGATTCCAGGTCGAACCCGCTGCGGCCGAACTCGGTATCGAGCATGTGCTGTACACCCGGATGGCGACCACCGATGGCGTGCTCACCGGTTACGCCGACGGAAAAACCCTGTGGCGCAATGGCAAGGCCGATGCGGTTCGCGAATTCGCGGCAGCACACGGGCTGGATATCAGCCGCAGCTACGTCTACGCGGACAGCATCGCCGATCTGCCGCTGCTTTCGGTGGTCGGGCATCCGGTAGCGGTGAATCCCGAGCGAAAGCTCGGTACCGCGGCCGCCGAACAGAATTGGCCGGTACTGACGTTCCATCCGCGCCAACCGCCGCGCCCGACCGACTATCTACGCACCGTCGCCGGATTCGCCGGGCTACTGGCCGGGGCGCTGCTCGGCGTGCTCAGCAAGTCCTACACGCGTCAGCGCCGGAAGATGGCCGATGCGCTGATGGCCTACGGAACCGGTGCCACGCTCGGCGCGACCGGCATCCGGCTGCGGGTCAGCGGTGCGGAAAATGCCCGCGCCCCACGACCCGCCGTGTTCCTGTTCAACCATCAGAGCCAGTTCGACGTGATCATCGTGCCCAAGGTGCTCGAAGGCGGGGTCACCGGAATCGGCAAGAAGGAGCTGACAAAGAATCCGATCTTCGGTCCGCTGATGCGGTTCGTCGGGGTCACCTTCATCGATCGTGCCAACACCACGCAGGCCAAGGCGGCGCTGGCGCCGGTGGTGCAGACGCTGCGCGGCGGGCTGTCGATCGCGGTCTCACCCGAAGGCACCCGGTCGTATACGCCGCGCGTCGGCCCATTCAAGAAGGGCGCCTTCCACATCGCGATCCAGGCCGGGGTGCCGGTGATCCCGGTGGTAATCCGCAATGCGGGTGAAATCAACTGGCGCAACTCGATGGTCGCGCGCAAGGGCACCGTCGACGTGGCCATCCTCGACCCGATCGACGTCGGCAGTTGGGACGCGAACGATATGGACGACAACGTCGAAGCCGTTCGTCAGCTGTACACCGACACCCTGCTGAACTGGCCGTCGCCGGACCGCTGACGCCGCCGGGCACATTCACACGCACCCAGTACGCAGGGTGCTCCGTACTACCGGATGCCCGGCTGGCGAACGGATACCCAGCTACATGGCAGACAGGATGCCCGCCCGGCGAACGGATACCCAGCTACATGGCAGACAGGATGCCCGCCCGGCGAACGGATACCCAGCTACATGGCAGACAGGATGCCCGCCCGGCGAACGGATACCCAGCTACATGGCAGACAGGATGCCCGCCCGGCGAACGGATACCCGGTTAGTTGGTGGGCAGGGTGCCCTGCTGGGGTGAACGGGATTTCCGGCTGACGGACGGTGCCCGGTTGGTTGCCGGACGGGATGTCCGGCTGACGAATGAGTGCCCCGTTACTTGGCGGACGGGGTGCCCGGTCGTCGTCGGGTGTGTCAGACCGAGCGGCCGAACAGCAGCTTCCACGGCATCAACGCGGATTCCAGTTGCACCTTGAGGCTCATCTTGGAGGCGCCGAGGGTGCGCTCCTCGAACCGGATCGGCACCTCGGCGATCGTGATGCCCTTCTTGACGGTGCGGTAGTTCATCTCGACCTGGAACGAGTACCCGTTGCTGCGGATCGACGCCACGTCGATGGCGCGCAGCGTATCGGCCTCCCATGCTTTGAATCCGGCGGTCGCGTCCTTGACGGCCAGTCGCAGGATCAGGTTCACGTAGAAGTTGGCCCAGGCGGACAGCGCCTTGCGGTACCACTTCCACTCCTCGGCGGTGGACCCGCCGGGCACGTAGCGGGACCCGAGCACGACCCCGGCATCGGTGGTGTCCAGCTTCTCCAGCATGGCCGGAATGACCTCAGCAGGATGCGACAGGTCGGCGTCCATCTGGATCACCACATCGGCGCCCTCTTCCAGTGCCCGGGTGATCCCTGCCACGTACGCGCGGCCCAATCCGTCCTTTTCGGTGCGGTGCAGCACGCCGACGACATTCGGCAGCTCGGCCGCCAGCTTGTCGGCGATCTCACCGGTCCCGTCCGGCGAATTGTCATCCACCACGAGCACATGCAGATCGGGCACCGACAGCGCCGTCAGCCGCTCCACCGCAACCGGCAGATTCTCCCGCTCGTTGTAGGTCGGCACAACAACGGTAACCCTCAAGGGTCGCCCTCCCTGCTCACCTGTTCCAGCCCGCAGACCCACGACAGGACCCGGAGCACTCGTCTGATTGCCAAGAACCGTACTTGATCGAACTGAAGACCACCTGAGCGCCCGCACGCTCCCGACGCCACCCGAATACCCGCGACATGCCGACTAGCTCGCAAATCGCGTCACCCACCCCGCCGACCACCCCCGGATTCACATCGAAATCAGTTGCCGCACACCACCCCTGGCGCGCCCTCACTTCTCCCCATCGCGCCAATCCCGCTCCCGAGCATCCTCACGAGCATTGCGCGCATGCACGATCTCCAATGCCCGCTCAGCAGTAGCCCGATCCGGATACGGCCCCATCCGATCCCGGAACCAACACTGCTTCCCACTCTCGGCCCGCTGATGCTTCAAGCAGTAATACCACTTCTCCGCCATCCCCCCAGCATCCCACCACCATGATCAACAGACCCCCAATTTCCACCTGGACGGCCCGACGGAAGGACTGGGGGTTCGGGGCGAGAGCCCGCCTTACCTCCCACGGCCCAAAGCCCGAACTGCACTTCCATCCCCAGCCAGCCGACTGGGTTCTACGTTTCTCCGTCACGACAGCGATAGCCGCCGTTCCGGCGATCAGCAGAGACCGCGTACACGACCGCAGCCCCGAAGCTCCCACCGATGGCGACACCGGCCAGAGATACGCTCCCCCCGACGATGATGCTCGATAGCACCACCCTGCCGGCGCTGAACACGTACACGGCAAACGGGAACGTCAAGATTGCACCCACGAATGCGCCGATGCCGCCTCCCGTCCACACAGGCCAGGCTTTCATCTGTTCAATCCTAGCCTCGACCTGGGCACGAACTACTGCGCGACGTCCGGCAGCGGGCGAGCCCCGGTTCTCTACAGTCAACCCCGGTCGACGATAGCCAGCCCTAGCGAGGTATGAACGCGAAAATCCCCCCGACCAGGCTTTATGTCGAGGGGATTTGGTGGCCAGGGCCGGGATCGAACCGGCGACCTTCCGCTTTTCAGGCGGACGCTCGTACCAACTGAGCTACCTGGCCGCAGGCACCCGTGGTGAATGCCATACGCGAAACGCCGGATTGCTCCGGCGCTTACTTTGCGACCCTGACGGGACTCGAACCCGCGACCTCCGCCGTGACAGGGCGGCGCGCTAACCAACTGCGCCACAGGGCCTTGCGTGCTTCCAACGATCCGAAGACCGTACCCCCTACGGGATTCGAACCCGCGCTACCGCCTTGAAAGGGCGGCGTCCTAGGCCGCTAGACGAAGGGGGCTCGCCCCGGATTTCTCCGGACCGGCTTCAACGGCTGTCCGTTGGGAGCTGGGATAGCTTATGACAGACCGGCCGTGTTTCCCAAATCGGCTGTTCAGGCTCCCAAACCGAGCTCTTCGAGTCGAGCCTGTGCGCGCCAGCCGTCGTTGCGGAACTTCTCGGCCCATTCGGGCGTGGCCATCGCCTCGACCACGACTTCGAGCGCCTCCTGGAACCGGGTACGCAGATCGACCCCGTTGCCGAGGATGTCGATCAGATAGCGCTGGCCGGCCAGGGCGGCAGAGATGGTGCGGGTGAAGCGGTCCGGGTCGGCGTCGGCGCGCAGCTGGCCCTGATCGATGGCGCGAACCGCGAGCACTCTGGTGGCGCGGCCGACTATTCGACCGCCGCCGGTCTGCACATCGCGATAGAAGTCCGGTTCGATGATCAACCGGAATTCAGCCTGCACGATGATGTCGTGCTCGAGTCGCAATGCCACCTCGTCGACCATCCCGTGCAGGACGTCGAGTGGACCGAGATCCGTTCTGGCAAGCCAACGCTCGGCCGATGTGCGGTATCGGTCGACCGCGGTCTCGAGTACCGCGCGTGCGAGATCTTCCTTGGAATCGAAATGAAAGTACATGGCGCCCTTGGTGGCGCGTGAACCTTCCAATATGCGGTTGAGCGATGCAGCGGCATAGCCGCTCTTCCCGAACTCAACGGCGGCGGACCTGATTATCGCCGCGCGTGTCCGGCGGGCCCGCTCTTGCTGCCGTGCCATGCTCGAAACGCCTCCGAAGCCTACTCGTCGCCAATAGGTGCCCCCAAAAGAACGGACCCTTGGCGCGAAATTATGAGTTTTATCAATACTTCAAATCGGGATTTCGCCCCGTTTCAAACTTTCGGTACGAAAACTTGCGAAAATCCTGAAACACACCAGCTGGTATAGTTTCTTTGCCCAGGTGCGCCGCAGGGGGTGCGCACCTGGGCATAACTTCGTCTCGGATCTGCCTCCCCCGGCGTCGACTCGTAGGAAGTCGCGATCGGCCGAACCAGCCGCGACACGTTCGGGCACACCAACGATAAGCCGAATTCCGGATCGCCGGGTAAGTCGGCGATTCTTCCGTAATTCACCAAGTCGTCACCGTACCTGGAAACACCATCCGACACGCGGCAAACCGAAGACTCCAGCGGCCCAAACATCCGGATATCTGTTACAGCAAACTTCACGCAATCGAACAAAGTGATGCCTCGGATTTCCGAATTCGACAGCGTTGCAGCACTGTTCACCCGAGTCGACCAGCGGCCCGGTCGCCGCGGCGCCGACCGCGCGACACCGGCCAGCCGCCTCGCTGCGTCCCCCCGCACACTGGCCCTACACCCCCTGCAAATCCAAAGATATTGGTACGCAACATGATTGGATGGTAGCCCGGCTCGGTAGGAATGAACAAAGCTGGGTACCAAATGTTTACCGGCAGCATCGCTACCCGCACGCATCGTGTTACCTGGCGCGCCAGCACGACTCGGCACCGGCACCCGACAACCCCGAGCGAACCGATCCACGCTCCCAGCCGACGCGCCCCCGCCCCCGGTTACCCGATCCGCGCCTGGCCCACTACACTGTCCATCCGCGCCCCTATAGCTCAGTTGGTAGAGCTACGGACTTTTAATCCGCAGGTCGTAGGTTCGAGCCCTACTGGGGGCACCTTACTCAGGCGTCCGGTTTCTATACCGGACGCCCGAGTCATATTTCCGGACCGCACGCAGTCGTGGACGCGCATCGGCTGCGGCCATGAAACACCACAATCCGCGGCGGGCTTTTCCATACCGTAGGCCGCACACCCAGGCACCCCTCGGCAACAGGTGAAGCCGATGACTTCGCTCGACGATCGGCTTTCTCAGGTTCCCATCGGACAGATCGCCGATAAGTCGACCAGGCCACCGATACGAAGGCGGCATTGCCGACATTGCTCGGTTGATTACCGCCCGGGGCGACGGAGCCCGAGGGCGCGGCTTCATTGGTGGGCGCGCTGGATTGCCGCTCGGCGCGACGAAGGGCAATGATCTGGTCACCGATGCCGCCTCCGATCGCGATGGCTATCCGGCCGAGCGGCTGGGCAGTGGCGCGCACCACAGACGCGGTCCGGCGCCGGCATCGGACACATACTCGACGGTCTGCTCGGCAGCAGCGGCAAGAACATCGGCATCGACGGTGCGATCAGAGAAGCGTTGGCAGGGAACGCAGGTGGTGCACTCGCGGACTTTTCGTCGGCGAACGCGCAACGATCGCGGCGGCGACACCAGCGGCTTTGTGCGTTACAGCACGCCGGGCTAACGACTCTCGGCCCGTAGCGATAAACCCCATGCTGCGGGCCGAGCCCCTACACTCGGTGTGGTTGTCGAGCGCCGACGTCGGCGTATGACCTCTATCACGAGGCCTCATTTGTCGGCCAGATGCGTTTCGCATCACACCTACGGTGCCGTAAGGTATGGCCGCATCGGCACACGGTCTACCCGGGGGACTGACCAGCAAGAGCACACACATGAAGGGCTTGTATATGGCAAGGGATCTGACTCAACTCGAGCTGCTCACGGAGTTGGAGCCGGTTGCCGAAGAAAACGTCAACCGGCACCTCTCCCTGGCAAAGGAATGGCATCCGCACGACTATGTCCCGTGGGATGAGGGCCGCAACTTCGCGGCACTCGGCGGGGTGGACTGGGACCCGGAGCAGTCCCGACTGAACGAGGTCGCGAAGGCGGCCATGATCACGAACCTGCTCACCGAAGACAATCTGCCCTCCTACCACCGCGAGATCGCCGAGAACTTCTCACAGGACGGCGCCTGGGGCACCTGGGTGGGTCGCTGGACCGCCGAGGAGAACCGCCACGGCATCGTCATGCGCGACTACCTCGTGGTGACTCGTGGCGTCGATCCCGTGGCGCTCGAAGAGGCGCGCATGATCCACATGACCAACGGATTCGCTTCGCCGACCGAGGCCGATGCCGGCTTCTTGCACTCGGTCGCGTACGTGACCTTCCAGGAGCTGGCCACCCGGGTCAGCCACCGCAATACCGGCCGGGTCTGCGACGACCCGATCGCCGATCGGATGCTGCAGCGCGTCGCCGCCGACGAGAACTTGCACATGATCTTCTACCGCAACATGTGCGGCGCGGCCCTGGATCTGTCCCCGGACCAGGCGCTCGAGGCGATCACACTGATCCTGGAGAACTTCCAGATGCCCGGCGCCGGTATGCCCAACTTCCGCCGCAACGGGGTACTGATGGCCAAGCACGGCATCTACGATCTGCGCCAGCACCTCGAAGATGTGGTGCAGCCCGTGCTGAAGAAGTGGGACATCTTCGAACGCACCGATTTCACCGCACGCGGCGAGGCCGTGCGCGAACGGCTCGGCCTGTTCCTGGAGAAGCTGAGTCAGGACGTCGTCAAGTTCGAAGAGCAGCGCGACCGCATGCTCGCCCGTGAGGCCAAGAAGCGCGAGCTCGCCGGGGTCGCCGCCGGCTGATCTCGACTCACAAACGTAAGCGCGCCGCCGCCGGATTTCTCCGGCGGCGGCGCGCTTATTTTCGGCAACGCCGATCTCAGTGGCGAACTTATAGCTTCAACCGCCGAAACTCCTTGCGGCGCTACTTCACCGGCAGTGCGCCGTCGACACCGCCCACATCGGTGATCTTCCAATCCGAGTTCTTATCCAGCGTGACGTTGTAGGTCACCGTTGTCTGCGCGCCTTCCGGACTCTGCGCATTCGTCGAACTCACATTTACGAACACATCGACTTTGTAGATACCGCCTTGCTCCGACATCACCTTTGCGGTAATCGGCGCGGCGGTGGAGGTCCACTTCAACGGAACCAGAATCTGTTCGAGCTTGGGCGCGGTCGCATCGAACTTATTCGCCAGCTGCGGAACGGTATTCGCCTTCAGCTTGGCCACCCATGACGGGATGTCCTGGTAATTGACGGTGGCCGCGCCGACCGCGTATTCGGTGGCCACCTGCTCGGCCTTCTTATCCGCGGCCGCCCGGTCGTTTCGATCAGCAAGATCACCGCGGGCCGAGACGAGAAACCCGCCCAGCACGGCGACCGCGATTACCAATGCGCCGATTACCGCGCCGAGGACCACGGTGGAGATGCGAATCGACACGGTTCCCGACTGCCGTCCGGACTTGTCGATCTGCGTATCGGACGCCTTCGCCTCGGCAGTGCTACCCAGCTCCGCGCCGGAGTCGTCCCCGCCCGATGCGGTGCCGTCGATCCGTTCCGTCATTCGCCCTCTCCCGGTGAGTCTGGTGGTCACGGGCGTTACCCGCGAGTAACAGGCTACTGAGAGCGTTCGAGAAGGCCGGAGCGCCCTCGGCGCTGGGGCACCAACCCGAGACGGAACATCCCGGGCCCGATCCCGAATCCGCCGACGATCCGGCCGCGAACCTCGACACTGGTGGTAATGCCGGCCGACGGCGCGCCGCGCCGACCGGCCATAGCTCATAGGACCGCAGGAGGCCGAGGATATGTCCAGCACATCGAAGGGCGACGGGGCGCTCACCGGCAAGGTTGTCGCGATCACGGGAGGGGCGCGCGGCATCGGCCGTGCGAGCGCCGAGGCATTTCTCGCGGCGGGCGCCGCGGTCGCGATCGGCGATATCGATGTGGAACTGACGGCCAAGACGGCGGCGGAGTTGGGTGCGGACCCGGATGCCAAAATCGTCGGCCTGCCGCTGAACGTCACGGATAAGGCCTCCTTCGTCGCCTTCCTCGACAGTGTGGACAGCGAACTCGGCCCGCTGGATGTGCTGGTCAACAATGCAGGCATCATGCCGACCGGTCTGTTTGTCGACGAGGACGAGGCGATGACCGATCGAATCATCGGCATCAACCTCAACGGGGTGATCCACGGTTCGCGGCTCGCCGTCAAACGGTTCAAGGACCGCGGCAGCGGACACCTGATCAATATCGCCTCTTTGGCCGGCACACAGGGCTTTCCGGGTCTGGCCACCTACTGTGCGACCAAGCACGCGGTGATCGGTTTCACCTCGGCGCTGCATCTGGAGATGAAGGAGCACGGCGTGCACGTCGGCGCGGTGCTGCCGGGCATCGTGCGCACCGAACTGTCCGCCGGCGCCAATATGCCGAACTGGATTACGCCGCTGACCACGGTAAATCCGGAGGATGTCGCGCAGGCGATCGTGAAATCGGTACAGCAGGACAAACCACTGGTGACCGTGCCACGCCGTCTCGCGGCCATCATCAAATCCGCACAGCTGCTGCCCTACCGCGCACAGCTGGTAATTGCCGAATTCACCGGTGCGACAAAGGCTTTCACACAACCTGACCCGGCCGTACGTGAGATCTACCACCGCAGGCTGCGCGGCGAGTAGCCCGAAAGCTCTTACCGTGCCGCCGAATTCGCGCGCCTCACGAATCCCGCAGTATCACTGCGGAATTCCCGTGCGAGAAATACTTCCATGACCGGAATCGCGGCCTGGGCCGAACAACCACCGTCCCCTCCACACACTCCTCGAGCTGTGCTCGACGAGGTCGCTGAACAGCATTTGAGACACTGGAAAACATGACTGCGGTAATCGAGGCCAAGCCCCAACTGCGGATCGGCGCCTACCCGGTCGATCCGCCGGTCGTGCTTGCCCCGATGGCCGGGATCACCAACGTCGCCTTCCGGCAGTTGTGCCGCGAGTTCGGCAGCCCCACCTCGATCTACGTCTGCGAGATGATCACCGCCCGCGCCATCGTCGAACGCAACGAGAAAACGCTGCACATGATGGCCTTCGGCCCGGACGAGAGCCCGCGCTCGATGCAGCTTTACGGCGTCGACCCGAAGACCCTCGGCGAGGCCGTGCGGATCATTGTCGGCGAGGGCTGGGCCGATCACATCGATCTCAACCTCGGCTGCCCGGTGCCCAAGGTCACTCGACTGGGCGGCGGCGCGGCGCTGCCGTACAAGCGCGCGCTGTTCAGCAAGATCGTCGAGGCGATGGTTTCCGGCGCCGAACCGGCCGGTGTTCCGGTAACGGTGAAATTCCGCATCGGCATCGACGACGACCACCTCACCTACTTGGACGCGGGCCGCATTGCCGAGGCCGAGGGCGCCAAGGCCGTCGCACTGCACGCCCGTACCGCCGCACAGCGGTATTCGGGCCAGGCCGACTGGACGAAGATCGCGCGGCTCAAGGAGGCCGTCACGACGATTCCCGTGCTCGGCAACGGCGATATCTTCGCCGCCGCCGACGCGGTGCGCATGATGGACGAAACTGGTTGCGACGGAGTCGTTGTCGGCCGCGGCTGCCTCGGCCGCCCGTGGCTGTTCGCCGAATTGCAGGCGGCACTGCGCGGCCAAGCATTGCCCGAGGCGCCGAATCTCGGACGCGTCGGCGAGGTGCTGTACCGGCACGGGGCCCTGCTCGCCGAACACCTCGGCGAGGACAAGGCCATGCGCGATCTGCGCAAGCATATGGCCTGGTATCTGATGGGCTTCCCGGTCGGCGCGGACCTGCGCCGCTCCTTCGCCACTGTGTCGAGTCTCACCCAATTGCAGGACCTCATCGGCGAGCTCGACCCGACCGCGCCATTCCCCCGCGATGCCGAGGGTCCGCGCGGCCGTCAGGGTTCGCCGGGCAAGGTCGCGCTGCCGCACGGCTGGCTCGACGACCCCGACGATCCGGCCGTCCCCGCGGGCGCGGATCTGATGCACAGCGGCGGCTGATCGTCTCGAGCGACCGGCAAGCAACTTGCCCGTGCATTCGCACTGTCACCCGATCGTCAAAAACCCTCCGACCAGCACACATCCCGATGCGCAAGACAACCTCGGCCCGTCGATTTCGTACTGGGCTGGCTCGCCGTGGCGGAATCGTTATCATTGGCGGAATCGGTCATGCGGGTCGAAAGCGGCCGAAACGGCAGCGGAGACGAAAAGCGAGGTTCGTTGGTGGGTGACGATCGGCACGGGCAGTCGCCACGGCCCGGAGGTCGCGCCCCGTGGGAGCGCTATCCCACGGCGGATTACACCGAACAGGACGGTGCACGGTCGTCGCGGCGAGCCCGACATACCGATCCCGATTCCGGCTCGACACCGCTGACGGTTCAGGATCTGGTCCAGAAGGTCGACAACGAACGCAGCGGGCGCAGACGTCGGTCCACGACACCGGATGCACCGCCCACGCACGCGAACCGGGCTGCCCCGAAGCCGCCGGAGTCCGCCGCACGCCAAGCCGATACCCCGCCGCGCAAATCGAGCGCTCCCGCCGCGCGTCAAGCGGACGCGCCGCCCCGCACATCGGCCATGCCGACCGGACGCAAAGCCGACGCACCCCGCACATCGGCCACCCCGGCCGGACGCAAAGCTGACGCACCGCCTCGCACATCGGCCATGCCGGCCGGACGCAATGCCGACGCACCCCGCACCTCGAGCACCCCAGCCGGACGCAAGACCGACGCACCCCGTACAACGGCCACTCCAGCCGCCAAGGCCGACGCCGCCCGCCGGTCCGCGGCCTCCCCGGTCGTCGACGACATCGCGGGCACCCCGACAACCGCGCGCACCGGGAAACGCCGCGCATCGACGGTTTCCGGAAAAGAGCCGCCCGAGGTCGTCACCGACGTGATCCCCCCGGTCGAGGAGACCCCGCGACCGAAGAAGCGCACCATCGGCTGGCCGACCACTGATCCGGACGCCCCGAAGACCGCGGCCGCATCCACCCGTGTCGGCCTGTCGCGGCTCGCCGCGAGCCGACAGCGCCGCAATAAGCGCCTGCAGGTCGCGGGACGGGCCACCCTGACAATTTGTGCGGTGGTCGCGCTGCTGGTCACCGGCGGCGGCTGGAGCTATCTACGTTCGACCGCCAATGGCTTCACCCAGGTCTCCGCACTCGACGACAATCCGGAAGACGTGGTCGACTCCGGTGCACAGCTCGGCGACGAGAACTACCTGCTCGTCGGCACCGACACCCGCGCGGGCGTCAACGGCCAGGTGGGTGCCGGCACGCTGGACGATGCCGAGGGCTCCCGCGCCGACACCGTCATGCTGGTGAACATCCCCAAGAACCGCTCGCGCGTCGTGGTGGTCTCGTTCCCACGTGACCTCGATGTCTCCCGGCCGCAGTGCAACGGATGGGACAACGACAAGGCCGAATACACCAACGAGGTCTTCCCCGCGGCCATGGGCGACAAGCTCAATGCCGTGTACGCGCTCGCCGGACCGAAGTGTCTGGTCAATGTGATCCGCAAGATGACGGGTCTGAGCATCGGACACTTCATCGGTATCGACTTCGCCGGATTCGAGGCGATGGTCGATCAGGTCGGCGGCGTCGATGTCTGCACGCCCAAGCCGATCATCGACGGCATTCTCGGCACCGTGCTGGAAAATTCGGGCCACCAGCACATCAGCGGCGAGACCGCACTCAACTATGTGCGCGCCAGGCACGTCTACGGCGAGGAGCGCAGCGACTACGACCGGATCAACCGGCAGCAGCGCTTCCTGGCCTCGCTGCTGCGCGGCGCACTGTCGAGCCGGGTGCTCTTCGATCCAGGCAAGTTGAACGGCTTCATCTCCGCATTCACCAGCCACACCTTCGTCGACAAGGTGCAACCGACCGACCTGCTGACGCTGGGCCGTTCGCTGCAGAAGGTCGACGCGGGTGCGGTCACCTTCCTGACCATCCCGACCGCGGGCACCACCTCCTATGGCAACGAGATCCCGCGCGATTCGGATATCAAGGCGATCTTCCGCGCCGTCATCGATGACCAGCCGCTGCCCGGTGAGAAGAAGTCGACGCCGGCCCCCGGTTCGATCCCGTCATCCCAGCCGACGCCGCCGAAGCTGACCGCGGTCGATCCGAGCTCGGTATCGCTGTTGGTCTCCAATGGTTCGGAGACGCCCGGCGCGGCCAATAAGGCGGCGACCAAGCTCGGCAATCAGGGCTTCCAGATCTACAACACCGGCAATTACTCCGGCGGGAATTCCGAGGTCGCCACCAAGGTTCGGTTCGGCTCCGGTCACGAGGCCGAGGCGGCCACGGTGGCCAGTTCCATTCCCGGGGCGACGATGGAGCAGTCGAATAGTCTCGGTGGCATCGTCGAGGTCGTGATCGGTGCCGATAACCCGACCATTCGCACACCTACGCCGGTCGGCGATCCGATCTCGAACGTTTCGGTCACCATGGCGAGTGCGGAACCGGTCACACTGCCCTCGGACCTGGAGCACGTCAACGCCGCCGACGAAACCTGCAAGTAGGACAGCCGCTAGCTGGGGCAACACCGTCGCTAACGTTCGGCACCACCCATTAACCCTGTGTTGGTGACTCGGTCAGCACCTGGCGCTAGTGTCTCTTTTCATGCGTGTCATCTACAACGAGCAAATGGCCGACCTTGCCCACCTGCTGGGCGAGATGGCCGGTCTGGCGGGTTCGGCGATGGAACGAGCCACCCAGTCGCTGCTCCAGGCCGATCTCACTCTGGCCGAATCGGTGATCACCGAGGGCGACCGGATCGCCGAAATGATCACCAATGCCGAGGAGAAGGCGTTTGCCCTGCTTGCGCTGCAGGCGCCGGTGGCGGGTGATCTGCGGCAGGTAGTGAGCGCGATCCAGATCGTCCAGGACGTCAACCGGATGGGCGCGCTGGCACTGCACGTCGCCAAGGTGACCCGGCGCCGCCACCCCAACCACGCGCTTCCTGAAGCGGTGAACGGCTACTTCGCGGAAATGGGTCGCATCGCCGTGAATATGGGTGCCGGCGCCAGGGAGGTGCTCGAGTCCCGCGATCCGCAGCGAGCCGCGCAGCTCAACGAGGACGACGAGGCGATGGACGACCTGCACCGTCACCTATTCACGCTGCTGATGGATCGCGACTGGAAGTACGGCGTCGCCGCGGCCGTCGATGTGACGCTGCTCGGCCGCTACTACGAGCGCTTCGCCGACCACGCCGTGGAGATCGGCCGCCGGGTGATCTTCCTGGTCACCGGTGAGCTGCCGCCGGATCCCGACGCCGAGGGGTAGACGAGATACCCTGCCGGACAACAAGACACGGCACGCACTCTCGCGCCGGGGCTCGGTTCCGAGTCCCGGCGGTCGCGAATAGCGATGTTGGACATAGCAAAAGGCCCGCACCGAGGTGCGGGCCTTTTGTTGTTCTACTATCCGAAGCGACCGGAAATGTAATCCTCCGTCGCCTTCTGCCCCGGGTTGGAGAAAATCTTCTCGGTATCGTCGATCTCGATCAGCTTGCCCGGCTTGCCCTGCGCCTCCAGGTTGAAGAAGCCGGTCTGGTCACTCACGCGCGCAGCCTGCTGCATATTGTGCGTGACGATGACGATGGTGAATTCCTTCTTCAGCTCGGTGATCAGGTCCTCGATCGCCAGGGTGGAGATCGGGTCCAACGCCGAACACGGCTCGTCCATCAGCAGCACATCCGGCGATACCGCGATGGCGCGCGCGATGCACAGACGCTGCTGCTGACCACCGGAGAGACCGCCACCCGGCTTGTCCAACCGGTCCTTGACCTCGTTCCACAGGTTGGCGCCGCGCAACGAACGCTCGGCGACCTCGTCGAGCTCCTTCTTGTTGCGCACACCCTGCAGCTTCAGTCCGGCCACCACATTGTCGCGAATCGACATGGTGGGGAACGGATTCGGGCGCTGGAACACCATGCCGATGGTGCGGCGCACGCCGACCGGGTCGACGGTGGAGCCGTAGATGTCCTCGCCGTCCAGCAGCACCGCGCCCTCGACGCGGGCATTCGGGGTCACCTCGTGCATCCGGTTGAGCGAACGCAGCACGGTGGACTTACCACAACCCGACGGGCCGATGAAGGCGGTCACGCTGCGCGGCAGTACCGACAGCTTGACATCGGCAACCGCATGGAATTTGCCGTAGTAGATGTTCAGGTCTTTGACGTCGATCCGCTTGGCCATTTTTCCGTTCGCTTCTATCGGTTCCGCGTGAGCAGCTTGTTGACGACCGCGGCCGCCGCGTACAACAGGGCGATCAACAGGATCAGCGTCAACGCCGCGCCCCACACCCGGGCTCGGCCGGCCGGTTCCGGGTTCGCCAACTCTTGGTAGATCAGCAGCGGCAACGACGCCATATTGCCGTCGAACAGGTTGGTATTGATCGACTTGCTGTAGCCGACCAGCACCAGCACCGGCGCCGTCTCACCCATGACGCGGGCGAGCGAGAGCAGGATGCCGCTGATCATGCCGGGCGCCGCGGTCGGCACCACTATCCGAACGATGGTCTTCCACTTGGGAATTCCGAGCGCGTAGGACGCCTCGCGCAGCTCGTCGGGAACCAGCTTCAGCATTTCCTCGGTGCTGCGAATCACCACCGGCAGCATGAGCAGTACGAGCGCCAGCGATACCGCCAGGGAACTCTGTGGGAAGCCCATGGTCGCGATCCACAGCGCGAAGATGAACAGCGCCGCGACGATCGACGGGACACCCGCGAGGATGTCGACCATGAAGGTGGTGACCTTGGCCAGCACGCCACGCCCGTATTCGACCAGGTAAACCGCGGCCATGATGCCGAGCGGCACCGCCAGGATCGCGGCGACGAGAGTCTGCACGATGGTGCCGTAGATCGCGTGGTACACACCGCCACCGGACTGGTCCGGCAGGATGCCCTTCTGCGATTTCTGCCACCAGTCCGGCGAGACGACGGACTCGAGGCCCTTCGACACCACCATGAACAGCACCCAGATCAGCGGCACGAGCGCGATGGCGAAGCAGAGCCAGACCACTGCGGTCGCGATGTTGTTCTTGAGCCGGCGGGCCGGGCTCACATGCCGGAAGGTGGGCGCCTTGACCGGCTTGTCGAGAGTCGTCGTGGTGGTCATTACCCGTTCACCCTTCCACCGGACACGAGCCGCGCCAGCGCGTTGACGATGAAGGTCAGCGCGAACAGCACGAAGCCGGCCGCGATATAGGCGCCGGTCGGCAGTGGCTGACTGAATTCCGATGCGGCGGCGGCGATTTTGGAGGCGAAGGTGTAGCCGCCGTCGAACAGCGACCAGTGTCCGGCCTGTGCCGAGGTGCGCAGGATCACCAATACCGCGATCGTCTCACCGAGCGCGCGACCGAGGCCGAGCATGGAACCGGCGATCACACCGCTGCGACCGTAGGGCAGCACCGTCATCCGGACCATCTCCCATTTGGTCGCACCGAGTGCCTGCGCGGCCTCGATATGCGAGAGCGGTGTCAGGTTGAAGACCTCGCGGGAAACCGAGGTGATGATCGGCAGGATCATCACCGCCAGCACCACGCCCGCGGTGAAGATGGTGCCGCCACCGGAGATCGACACATTGCCGTCGGAGAACAGGAAGAACCAGCCGAGCTTGTCGTTCAGGAATGTCTCGACGGGTTCGAGCCGCGGCGCGAGCACCAGGAAGCCCCAGAGACCGAACACGATGGACGGCACCGCCGCGAGCAGATCGACGAGCATCGCGAACGGACGCGCCATCGGCTTCGGCGAATAGTGGGTCAGGAACAGCGCGATGCCCACACCGATGGGCACCGCGATCACCAGCGCGAGTATCGAGCTCAACACCGTGACCATGAGCAGGTCCCGGATGCCGAACCGCAGGTGATCGGCATTGGAGGTGCTGAACTCGCTACTGGTGAAGAAGTTCGCCTCGTTCGCCATGATCGAAGGCCACGCACGGATCAATAGGAATAGCGCGATCAGTGCGATGGCCGCCACGACCGTCGCACCGGCCGCGGTGGCAAGCGACCGGAAGATGACCTCGGCCCTCTGGCTGTGGCCGGGGCGGGCCTTCGGTGAGGCCGGTTCGGTGCTCGGTTCACTCGACATAGGGGCAGTATCTCCAGCCGCCCGCGGACCAGTCGAGTCCGACTGGTCCGCGGCGGTCACCTCAGGGTGCACGGTCATGGCGTGGCAGCTATCAGGAAATGGCGTTGATCGCGGTGGTCAGCTTGGTCTTGAACTTGTCCGGGATCGCGACGTAGCCCGCGGTGTCCAGACCCTTCTGGCCGTTGTTGACGGCCGAGGTCAGGAATGCCTTGACCGCCTTGGAAGTATCGGCGTCGGCGTACTTCGAGCAGACGATCTCGTAGGTCGGCAGGATGATCGGGTACGCGCCGGCCGCGGTCGGCTTGTAGAACGACGAGGTGTCGAGCACCAGGTCGTTGCCCTCGCCCTTGATCTTCACGCTGTCGACGGCCTTGGCCGCGGACTCCGGGGTCAGCTTGACGGGATCCTTGGAGGCCGAGGTGACGACCTGCGCGATGGACAGGTTCTGCGCCTTGGCGAAGGACCACTCGTTGTAGGTGATCGAGTTCTTGGTGCTCTTGATGGCGGCCGAGGTGCCCTCGTTGCCCTTGGCGCCCTCACCGATACCGCCGTTGAAGGTCTTGCCCGCGCCCTTGCCCCAGGCACCGTCGGAGGCGGCGTCCAGGTAGAGCTGGAAGTTGTCGGTGGTGCCCGACTCATCGCTGCGGAAGATCACCGAGATCTTGTCCGAGGGCAGCTTGGCGGTCGGGTTCAGCGCCTTGATCTCCGGGGCGTCCCAGGTGGCGACGGTGCCGTTGAACACCTTGGCGGCGGTCGGGCCGTCGAGCACCAGATCGCTCACACCGTCGAGGTTGTAGGTGACGGCGATCGGGCCGAAGACGGTCGGCAGGTTCCACGCCGGGGCGCCGCAGCGCTCCTGTGCCTTGGCGGGTTCACCCTTCTTGTCGCTCAGCGGCGAGTCGGAACCGGCGAAATCGGTCTGGCTGCCGAGGAATTCGTTCACGCCGGCGCCGGAACCGCTGGAGGTGTAGTTCAGCGTGGAGCCGCTGCAGTTGGCCTCGTAGGCGGCGACGAAGCGGTCCATGGCGTTCTTCTGAGCCGAGGAACCGCTGGCCTTGAGGGCCTTCTTACCACCGCAGGCAACATCGACCTTGGCGGCGGAATCGCCGGTGGCAGAGGTGTTGTCGTCACTGCCACAGGCCGCCAGGGGCATGGCGACGGCGGCCAGCACACCGATCAGGGCGCTGCTGCGCTTGAAGTTCACTTATTCCTCCGGGGAATCGCGTTCGACACGCCCGGTCCCTCACCGGCCCGGGCGGGTTTCGTGGTGCCGTTCGCGGGGAACTTGCGCACCAGGCGGCAACGGTGCCGCCCGTATGTAACGTAAGGTCGCTCGGTTGACAGTTGGACGGAGCTGAGTGAACGGCGGGTGAACACCCCGGCGCGATTGCGTCCCTTATGTGTGACATTTGCCCCAGTGTTACTCGAGTAACCCCGGCGGGCCGCTTGTTATTCAGCGGCCGAATACGCGACATCGATATGCGCCGTGACGAAGCCGAGTCGCGCGTAGGTGTGCACGGCCGCGGTGTTGTCGGCCTCGGTATAGAGCAGAACCTCGGGCAGACCGCGTTCGCGCAGGTAGCGCAGGCCCGCGAGGGTGAGCAGGCGGCCCAGTCCCCGGCCCTGCGCGGCCGGGTCGATGCCGACCACATAGACCTCGCCGACCGGCGGGTTCTCCTCGTAATGCACCTTGGTCCAGTGGAATCCGAGGATGCGGTCCGGATCGGCCGGATCCACCGCGATGAACAGCCCCTTCGGGTCGAACCAGGACTCTTCGCGGCGGACGGCGATATCCCGCTCGGTCCAGCCGCCCTGTTCCGGATGCCAGGCGAAGGCCACGTTATTGACACGCAACAGTTCGGCATCGTCGGCGGGCCCTTCGTAGGTCCGCAGCGCGGTACCCACCGGCACCACCAACTCCGGTAGCTCTGGAGTTGCCAGCGACCGCCGCATCTGCCATAACTCGCGTGCGACGCGCAGTCCGAGCCGGGTCGCGAGCGCCTCGGCGGCGGGCCGATTTCCGTGTGCCCAGACCCGAGCACCCGATCCGCCCTTCGCCAGCGCGGCCGAGACCAATTCCGCACCGATGCCGTGGCCGCGAGCGGCGGGATCGACTGCGACCTCCGCCATTGCGGGGTGTTCGCCATGTGCGGGAACGAGATTCGCGTAACCGGCGACGACACCGTCACGCAGCGCCACCAGATGTTCGGCCTCGGAATCGGTCGCGACGAGCGAGAGGACGGCCTGTTCGGAGACCGGCGCGACACCGTCTTCGGCACTCGTCCGCTCCAGCAGTTCACGCACCGCCCGCGCCACCTCGGCATCGAGCTCCGTGCTCCACCGCAGCGTCGTCTCACCCATGAGCGTCTCCCTCGTCGATCCCGTCATCGCGACGAACGCGCGAATACCGCGCGCCATTCCTTCGGCTACGGGACGGAACCGTTGACGGTGACGGGCGGGGAGCCGTCGGTGCCTTCGGCGGATTCGTCGTCGGGGAAGGTGACGTGGTCGGTCTTGGTGCTGTTGCGCGCGGGGCGGACGGCCTTGTATCCGACATTGCGGACGGTGCCGATCAACGATTCGTATTCGCTGCCGAGCTTGGCGCGCAGGCGTCGCACGTGCACGTCGACCGTGCGGGTGCCACCGAAGAAGTCGTAACCCCAGACCTCCTGCAGCAGCTGGGCCCGGGTGAAGACTCGGCCCGCGTGCTGCGCGAGGTATTTGAGGAGTTCGAATTCCTTATAGGTGAGATCCAGCGGGCGACCGCGCAGCCGGGCGGTATAGGTGCCCTCATCGATCACCAGTTCACCGAGGGTGATCTTGCCGGTGTTCTCCGGGCTCGCGACACCGCCGTTGCGGCCGACCAGCAGGCGCAGCCGGGCGTCCAGCTCGGCCGGTCCGGTACCGGGCAGCAGAATGTCGTCCAGGCCCCAGTCGGCATTGACGGCGACCAGTCCGCCCTCGGTCAGCACGGCGACCACCGGCACCGACGAACCGGTGCTGCCGAGCAGTCGGCACAGACCACGCGCTGCGGCCAGGTCAGTACGCGCGTCGACAAGTGCGACGTCCGCGGTCCCCGCCTCGAGCAGGGACGCCACCTCGGTCGGCGCCGGGCGCACATTGTGCGCCAGCAGCGACAGGGCGGGCAGTACCGACTCCGGGTTGGGGTCGGAGGTCAGCAGGAGCAGCTCCACAAGCCCTCCTCCCATCTAGTTGCACCGGACAACAGCCACACCGCCGGGGCCACGTCGCTAATCACAAGTAATTCGGATGCAAGATTAGCGCGTGAACACCGATGACCTCGCCATCCGGGGTTAGTGTGGCACCTCGACAGAGACGTGCGATACCCGAAACACACCTCCAAGTAGTGTTGCCCGCATGCGCAAGCTGATCATCGGGCTGCTGTGCCTCGCGGTACTGGCGGTTGTCATCGATTTCGGCGCCGCCGCCTACTCCGAGTACCGCGTGTCGCGCGCCCTCCGTGTCGGCGCCGACCTCACCGCGGATCCCGACGTGGTCATCTATGGGTTCCCCTTTCTCACCCAGGCGCTCGACGGCCGATACCAGACCGTCGATATCCGCGCGCGGGTCATGCGGCCCGATATCCCCGGCGAAATCTCGATCGGCGCGACGCTGACCGGAGCCCACCTTTCCCTCGGCGACCTCACCGACGGGAACGTGCGCGCGGTTCCGGTGGATCGGGTCGAGGGGCAGATGCGGCTCGAGCCGACCGAACTCGGCAAGCTGTTCAAAATCCCTGACCTGCAAGTACATTCGGCCCCGGGGAATAAATCCGACGGAACGGGCGGATCGGGCGGGTCCGGTATGACCACCGGCGGGCAACTCCTGCTCACCGGCACCATGCCGGGCAAGACGCCGAGCAAGCCGGGTGCACAGCTCGGCGGTGACAATGTGAGTGTGACGGCAGATCTCGTGGTCGACGGCGATCAGGTGAAGATCATCGCGACCAGCATCTACCGTGGTACGGGTGATGCCACGACGACCGCGGTCGTCACCGATACCGAGCGCCCCAAGGTGCTCGAGCAGTTCACCCGGACAATCGATACGAACGAACTGCCGTTCGGGCTGCGGCCGACGAAGGTCTCCGCACAGGGCGGCCAGATCGTCATCGAGGCCAAGGCCGAGAACGTGACCATCGACCTGGACAGATTGCGGCGACCATGATTGAAATCACAATCCTGCTGGTGGTGGTGCTTGCCGCGGTTGCGGTCGGAGTGGTGCTGCAGCGCCGCAACGGCAAGCTGCGCGCGAGCGACACCGAGGCACAGGACGAATCGGCGCGCACCGATCTGCTGGCATCGGTCGGCGCCGACAACTCGGGTCCGGCGGTGCTGCACTTCTCCGCCGACTGGTGCGGACCATGCGCCGCGGTGCGCCGGGTGGTCGCCGGGGTGACCGAGGAATTGTCCGGTTCGCCGCGCCCGCCGCTGGATATCGAGGTCGATATCGATGCCGAGCCCGCGCTGGCCAAGGAACTGAACGTGCTCTCGCTGCCGACCACCTTCGTCTTCGATATCGAAGGGCGGGAACGATTCCGGATCTCCGGGGTTCCCAAGTCCACGGACCTGCGTACCGCACTCGAACCGCTGACCGTGGGATAACTCTTCCGGTGGATCGCCCCTGACGGTGGAAAAACAGGGCGTGACAAGGGTTGATAGCAACTGTGACGAACCCCGGGTCCAATTCTCCGACAGAACCAGGTAAACTCCTCTGCGTGCAAGCCAACCACGAGCTGATGCTCACCCGACGCCGCACAGTTGATCTGTGTCGCCTCGGTGGTTGTTGCTGCCTGTGTGGCTGAGCGGTCGGCTCCGTCAGAATTCCTGATGCCGACCTGCGTCCGTCGTGCGAGTGATCTTTTGATCCCCCGGCGAACTGGCATTTTTCCCGCCAACAGCGAAATTCAGCGCAGGAGTACGCACAATGTCCACAAATTTCCGAAACACAGCCGTTGAGAACCGAATTCCCGCCGTCGTCGATGTGCGCGGGCCACGCTTCGCCGCGTGGGTCACCACCGGTGTCCTCGTTCTGGTCCTGCTCGCAGCAGCCGTTTCGACGCCGGTCGCCGCGGTGCTCATCGCCGCGCAGGCGGTGGTCTTCGCGATCGGCGCGGCCTACGGTCCGCGACGGCATCCCTACGGCCGGATCTTCGCCGCGTTCATCGCGCCGCGCGTGGGTCCGACCCTCGAAACCGAACCCGTGGCCCCGCTGCGGTTCGCCCAATTACTCGGCCTGGTCTTCAGTGCCGTCAGCCTGCTGGGTTTCCTGGTCGGCTCCACCGTCGTCGGCGCGGTGTTCGCCGGCTTCGCCCTGTTCGCCGCGTTCTTGAATGCGGCGTTCGGGATCTGCCTGGGTTGCCAGATCTATCCGCTGGTCGCCCGACTCCGCCGGAACCCGTCCCCGGCGAACTGACACTGCAAGTCACCACCCCGAAAGGAACAACATGGCTCGCTCCGATGTCCTGGTCTCCGTTGACTGGGCCGAAGAGAACCTCAACGCCCCCGGCGTCGTCTTCGTCGAGGTCGATGAGGACACCTCCGCCTACGACGGCGGCCACATCGAGGGTGCCGTTCGGCTCGACTGGAAGAAGGACCTGCAGGATCAGGTTCGTCGCGACTTCGTGAACCAGGAGCAGTTCTCCGATCTGCTCTCGGCGCGCGGCATCGGTAACGACGACGAGGTCGTGCTCTACGGCGGCAACAACAACTGGTTCGCCGCATACGCCTACTGGTACTTCAAGCTGTACGGCCACAACAACGTCAAGCTGCTCGACGGCGGCCGCAAGAAGTGGGAGCTCGACGGTCGTCCGCTGTCCCGCGACGCCGTGAACCGTCCGGCCACCCAGTACAAGGCCGCCGCCCCCGACCTGACCATCCGCGCATTCCGCGACGAGGTCATCGCCGCCATCGGCGCCAAGAACCTGGTCGACGTGCGCTCCCCTGACGAGTTCTCCGGCAAGATCCTGGCTCCGGCGCACCTGCCGCAGGAGCAGAGCCAGCGTCCTGGCCACATCCCGGGCGCCATCAACGTGCCGTGGAGCAAGGCCGCGAACGAGGACGGCACCTTCAAGTCCGATGCCGAGCTGACCGAGATCTACGGCGAGGCCGGGCTGGACGGATCCAAGGACACCATCGCCTACTGCCGCATCGGTGAGCGCTCCTCGCACACCTGGTTCGTGCTGCAGGAGCTGCTGGGCCACCAGAATGTCAAGAACTACGACGGCAGCTGGACCGAATACGGCTCGCTCGTCGGTGCACCGATCGAGTTGGGAGAGTAACCACATGTGCGCAGCACCTACCCAGGGACAGGCCATTCCGGCCGGAGTCGATGTCGAGAAGGAAACGGTCATCACCGGCCGTGTTCTGAGCACCGACGGTCAGCCGGTCGGCGGCGCGTTCGTGCGCCTGCTCGACGGCAACGGTGACTTCACCGCCGAGGTCGTGGCCTCGGGCACCGGTGATTTCCGCTTCTTCGCGGCGCCGGGCGCCTGGACCGTGCGGGCGTTGTCCTCCTCGGGCAACGGCTCGGCCGAGGTTCGTCCGGAGGGCGCGGGCATCCACGCCGTGGATGTGGCAGTCGCCAAGTAAGTAATGCCACCGACGGCCCCGTCGTTTCCCGGTAGCTGGGAAGCAACGGGGCCGTTGTGCTGGGCGGGACGCAACTCGTTAGAATCCAGTTGTGGTCCTCTTCTTCGAGATTCTGCTGGTGGCCGTGGCCGTGCTGATCGGCTGGTTCGGCCTGTACGTCTTCTACCGGTTGTTCACCGAATCATGAGTGAACTCGCGAGCGAAGGTTCCAACCCGGCCGAGCGAGCGAGTGAACAACTGAACGGCAACGGCCCGGCCGAGCCGGCGCCGCGCCGCAGTGGCGACGAGGCCGTGGCCGAGGCTGCCGAACGGGCGAAATGGACTGGTGCGCGCAATATTCCGGTGCTACCGGATCTGCCGCTGCCGGAGGACACCGCGAATCTACGGCTCGGTCCGGATCTGAGTTCGTCGATGCTGGCGCTGCTTCCGATGGTCGGCGTGTGGCGCGGTGAGGGCGAGGGCAACGATCCCGCTCGCGGCGACTACCGCTTCGGCCAGCAGATCATCGTCTCCCACGACGGTGGCGACTACCTGGCCTGGGACTCGCGTTCCTGGGTCATCGAATCCGACGGCTCCTACGGCGGACCCGATCTGCGCGAGAGCGGCTTCTGGCGGGTCGGCATCGACGGCGACGACGAGGTCATCGAACTGCTGCTGACCCACAGCACCGGCATCGTCGAACTCTTCTACGGCACCGCGCTGACCCAATCCTCTTGGGAATTGGCCACCGATGTCGTCATCCGCAGCCAATCCGGCATCGTCGTCGGCGGAGCCAAACGGTTGTACGGCATTGTCGAAGGCGGTGATCTCGCCTACGTCGAGGAGCGGGTAGTGGCCGACGGTCCCTTGGAGCCCCGCCTGTCGGCACGGTTGCAGCGCTACATCGGTTAGTCGCGCGGCCAG
This sequence comes from Nocardia vinacea, assembly GCF_035920345.1. NCBI lineage: Bacteria > Bacillati > Actinomycetota > Actinomycetes > Mycobacteriales > Nocardiaceae > Nocardia > Nocardia vinacea. The sequence goes on along the minus strand of NZ_CP109149.1, from coordinate 7,709,713 downwards.
ATCGATGTCAGGTCGATGTCGATCGGAAACGGCACGTTGATCTTCAGGCGGTCGTGGAAGATGCCGACCAGGCCGTAAGTTGCTGTGGCGGGGTCGAGTTCGTAGACGTAGACAACGGCTTCATCGTCACGACGCTCGACCCGCCAGTAGTTCGGGATTCCTGCCTTTGCATACTTGGCTGGCTTCGTCTCTCGGTCGCGTTCTTCGGAATCCGGAGACACTGCCTCGACCGCAAGAACAACGTCCTCAGCGAAGTAGTAGGTCGATGGAGCTGCTCGACGAGTCGCCGCTTTACTGACCACCAGGACATCTGGTTCCGGCATCTGACGCGGTCCGAGTTTGACGGCCATTTCACGGTCGGCGTAGAGATCCGGCGGAGTTTGTTGATCGAGGTCCCGCCAGAGAACCGACACGGCCCGGCTGTGCCACATTTCCTGCGGACTCACGAAGACCAGACCCCCATCGATCAACTCGGTATGCTTCGGAAGGCCGCGCAGCTCCAGGAAGTCCTCGACTGTGAACCCACCAGCAGGTGGAATCAACCAGTCGGGAAACGGCTCAACGGTCATTGCCCCAGCGTAGCGCCTGCCGGGGTGGAACTTCACCGGAAAAGAGACGCCTAGGATAGCGGGGCGAATCAGGTGGGGTGCCAGGTGACGAGGAGTTCGTCGGCGAGGGTTTCGACGGCGAGTTTCGAGCCGTTGACCTGGAGGACGGCGGCGCGGAGGCGGTCGTCGTGCAGGCGGGATTCGGAGACGGCGGCGATGTGGGCGCCGATCAGGTGTGAGTACGGGGGTTCGGAGCCGACGTCGAAGGCGGTGTATTTGCCGGATTCGGCGACGTAGTCGATGTATTCGGGTTCGGTGAGACCGGCGAACGGGTCGCGCCATGGTGTCGATGCGACGAGGAGTTCCTCGCCGTCGGTTCCGGCGTCCAGCAGCAGCACCGAACCGTCGTCGAAGGTCAATTCGATGGGGCCCTCGGTGCGGTCGACATCACTGCCCTGTACGTAGAACATGCGGCGAACCGCCCTGATGCGGCGCCCAACCACTGCCGCGAGACCCTCCGATGGCATCGGCTACCCCTCGTGTCGAACCCGGTCGCCGGACTCTACCGTCCGAGAGAATTGTGCCGAAAAAGGAACGGCCCCCGAGCCATACCCCGCAGGCGATGAAGCCTGCATGGGTCCCGGTCGGACTAGACCGGTAGCTCGGGGGCCGGGTGGCTGCCTGGAATTCGCTCAGCGCTCGCGCGAACGGAAATCCGTTGCAGCGGTGGCGCTAGCGGACAGCCACCTCACGAGTCCTATGAACATACATTCTTCGAACCACCTCCTTCCTTGTGTACAAACGAATCTAGTCAGTGGTCAGTGAGTCGGCAACGGAATTTCGCGGGGCGCTGAACCGGTGCGCTCCTCGGCTACTCCAGTGGCCGTGACCTGGCCTGATGCATCGATGTGCAGCACCACTTCGGCGCGGTGATCGGATGGCAGCTGATGTGTGACGACGACCACAATTCGGTCCGGTTCGACCAGTCCGCTGTCGATATCGAGTAACTCACGCAGCAGTCGCGCGCCCGCTTCGGCCTCGAGATGTTCGGTCGGCTCATCGAGGAGCAGCACCCGCGCGGGCGAAATGAGCGCCCGGGCGAGCAGAATCCGCCGCCGCTGCCCGCCCGAAACCGCAGCCGCACCTGCGACCAGATCCGTGTGCACACCATCCGGCAGTGACTCCAGCCAATCCCCGAGACCGACCGTGCACAAGGCCTTCTCGGCCTCCTGCGCATTGAGATCCCCCCGGGCGACACGCAGGTTCTCGAGCACGGAGGTGCCGAAGATGTGCGCATCCTCGGCAAAGAACGTCACGCCGGGCACGGGCGTACCGAACAGCCCCGCCCACGCCATGAGCAACGTGGTCTTGCCCGCGCCGCTCGGTCCGACGACGGCAATCCGCTTCCCTGCCGGACGCTCGGGGAGGTTGCCCGGCAATCGATTTCGTGCGTCGCGGATGTCCGCATCGGTCCCCCTGCGGTCAGGTGCCACTGGTGCGCCCTCATGCGACGAGCCAGCCACGCTGTGCCCGCTGGCTCGTCCGGGGGCATTGCGCAGCAGATGATCGCGTGCCGAGTCGCTGTGGCGGTTCGTGGCGGAGCCAGCGATCGCGTGGTCGGAGCGTTGCTGCGTCATCGGGTTTCGGGTGGTGGATTCGAGCAGAGGGAGGCGGTGGAGGGCGGCGCGGGCGGTGGTGAGGGCTTGGGCGGCGGCGGGGAGCGGGGCGACTGCTTCGAAGGCTGAGAGGGGGAGCAGGACAAGGATGGTGAGGGCCATGGGGGTCATGGCGGGCGGGTTGGTGCCGTAGACGGCGATGCCGATCAGGAGGGCGCCGAAGACGCCGGCGCCGATCGAGAGGGGCGTTGCCGCCGCGGCCCAGGCGCTGCGTGCGGCCGCGGAATCCTCGGCGGCGACCGCACGTTGTCCGGCGCGGTCGGCGGCCGCCAGCGCGGCATCCAGCTTGCCCGCGACGCGGAGTTCGGCCGCGTGGTCGAGGACCGTGAGCGCCTGGGCGGTGAATTCGGCCCGGTCGGCGCGCACCGCACGCTCGGCCTCGCGGGCGGCCCACCCCGAGAGCCATGGTGCGACGATTCCGGCAATGCCGAGCGATACGGCCAGAATGGCCGCGGCCCCAACCGAAATGGTGGCCATGAGTCCGATCGCGGCCAGCGACAGCACAATCGCGACCGCGATCGGCACGAACACGCGGACCACAACGGCACCGAGATCGTCGATATCGCTGCCGATTCGAACCAGCAGGTCCCCGCGCCGCAACGACGCAGCACCATCCGCGCTCGTCGAATCCGTCGCTGCGATCGGCCGATCCACACCGCGGGCCGAGCCAGCCGCACCCCGGGCCGAGCCAGCCACACCACGGGCCGAGCCAGCAACACCACGGGCCGAGCGAGCCGCACCATCGTGGCCGAGCCGACGAACCGACCCGTCCAACTCTTCGGCACGTAAGCCGCCAGAACCGTCACCGCCGTTGGCTGCTCCGTCCGAAGTGCTACCTCGCATATCCCGCCGCATCCAGGCATCGGATTGGGCGAGGGTCCGGTAGACGGTTGTCCGAGCGGTCGTCATCGCACGCAGCGCAACATCATGGGTAGCAAGGCGTTCCAGGTATCGGCACAGCCCACGGGAGATACCCAGTGCACGTACCGCGACAACAGCAACGCTCAGATCGAGCACCGGCGGCATCTCCCAGGCACGTGCGATCAACCACGCCGCCAAGGCCGCTAGCCCGAGCCCGCTGCCCAGCGCCAGCACCCCCCACCCGATCGCCACCGCAACTCGCCACGGCGACAACTCGAGCAGCCCCCACATGCGCCGCAGGTCCGCTACTACTCCGCGGCCGCCATGACGAGCCGTTGTCCTTGGCACCGAAGTATCTCCCGCGCGGTTCATGAGACGACTGCCTGAGGTGCGGTGGAGTGGATGGGGATTACGTGGTCGGCAGCGGCAAGGACTGTCGGGCGGTGAGCTATGACGATTACGGTTGCGCCGGTGCGAGCTCGCTGCTGTAGGGCGGTGAGGACGGTGGCTTCGGCGGCGGGGTCCAGGTGGGCGGTTGGTTCGTCGAGAAGGAGGATGGGGCGGTCGGCGGCGAGCACTCTGGTGAGGGCCAGGCGTTGGCGCTGGCCGAGGGAGAGTCCGACGCCGCCAGTGCCGACCATCGTGTTCCAGCCGTCGGGGAGTTCGTCGAGTACTGCGTCGAATCCGGTTGCGATGCAGGCGGCTTCGAGTTCGTCGAGCACGCGTACCGCGCCCTTCACAGTGGTGTCGGGTGTGCGCGCGCCGAGCAGTTCGAGATTCTCGCGTAGTGTTCCCGGGACCAGGACCGGACGTTGCGACAGCCAGGCGACACGGGACCACCAAGCCTCCTGATCGAGCGCACGTACGTCAGTGCCGTCGATCTTCACCGAGCCACACTCCGGTGTGATCAAACCCAGGATTGCTTGCAGCGCAGTCGATTTTCCGCTCCCGTTGGGCCCGGTCAGTACGGTCACCACCCCCGGCCGGAACACCCCCGTCAGCTCGGCGGGCGCAAATCCGTCCCGGGCGCTTACCGAGAGATCACATATCTCGATGCGGCCCCGGCCATCTCTACCGACTTCGGGCCTCGCCTCGGCGGGCTTGCCGCTCGATGCCGCTGAACCGAGTTCGCTGATTTCCCAACCGTCGTCCCCGCCCGGCGCAGCACCCGCGCCGTCGATATCCCCATGATGGGAGCCGACGGCGGCCACGGCATTCGTACTCGAAGCCGGTCGGACGGCGCCTGCCCCACTAGTGCCGGAGACCGAGCGGTCAGCACCCACGTCCCCGCCAGCCGCCTGACAATCGGCACCCGATTCGGCCTGTCCCCGCACCGCAGCAGGCTCCAGAACAGCAAAGGCCTTGTCCGCAGCCGCCATTCCATCCTGCGCCGCATGAAAACGCTCCCCCACCATCCGCAGTGGCAGATACACCTCCGGCGCGAGAATCAATGCCACCAGCCCGGCATAGAGACTCATCTCCCCGTATACGAGCCGCAGACCGATGGATACCGCGATCAACGCGACGCTCAGCGTGGCAAGCATCTCGAGCACCATCGACGACAGGAACGCGATCCGCAGCGCACGCATAGTGCGCTGCCGCAACGCATCCCCGAGCTCACGCACCCGGTGTTCCATCGAACCCGTCCGCCCCGCGCTCCCCTCCCGCCCCAACGCCCGCAACGTCGGCATCCCGGCAAAGAGATCGAGCAGTTGGTCCGACAGCCGTGTGGTCGCGACGAGCGTGGCCTCGGCCCGGCCCTGCGTGAGCAGACCGATGAGCACCATGAACACCGGAATCAACGGCAGCGTGACCACAGCGATGAGACCGGAGACCGGATCATGAAACCCGATGACCACCAAGACAATCGGCGGCACCAGGCATGCAAGGAGCAGCGCCGGCAGATACCCGGTGAGATATGCTCGCAGCCCGGTCAGCCCGGTACTCACGACAACCGCCAATTCGGTGCGCCGAGTTTCGAGTTCGCGCGGTGGCAGCTGAGCCCCGGCGGTAAGCACCGCGGTTTCCAGTTCGGCGACCACCGCGGCCCCCGCCCGATGCGCGATCCGCGACTGCACCCAGGTGGCCAGCACCCGACAGCCGATGGCGACCATGAGCACCACCAACTCGAATGTCCACGCCCCGAAGCTGCGCCGACCGGGATCGGTGACAACCCCGGCCAGCACCTTCGCCAGTGCGACCGCGGTGACCACGATCGAACCCGTGATCACCACGGACAGCGCCACACTCAGCACCAGATAGCGGCGGGCCGAGCGCGCGTACTTCCACAATCGGGGGTCGACGGGCGGGCGGGCCATGATCAGTCCTTGACGGCTTCCAACGGCAGGCCGACCGGCGCCGGAATCTGCTCGACCGTAATCCGTTTGCGGAACACCCAATACGTCCACCCCTGATAGCCCAGCACCACGGGCGTGACGACCACGGCCGCCCAGCTCATCACCTTCAGCGTGTACGGCGTCGAGGAGGCATTGTCGATGGTCAGGTTGAACATGTCGCTGATGGTGGACGGCAGCACATTCGGATACAGCGACCCGAACAGCAGCACCGTCGCCGCGGCGGTGGTGACCGCCGTGCCGACGAACGCCCAGCCGTCGCGCTCGGCGAAACTCGCCGCACCCGCGAGCAGCAGCCCGATTACGGCCAGCGCCAACGGAATCCAGGTCCATCCGGTTCCGTAGGCCAACTGCGTCCACACCCCGAACACACCTACCACGACCGCGGTCGGCGCCAGCAACAATCGCACCGTCTTCGCCGCATCGTCGCGCACCTCGCCGCCGGTCTTCAGCACCAGGAAGACCGCACCGTGCAGCGCGAACAGCAATCCGGTCGCGAGCCCGCCGAGCAATGCGTACGGCCCGAGCAGATCCCACACCGAGCCGGCCATGTGCTTCTTCTCGTTCAGCGGCACCCCGCGCACCACATTGGCGAATACCCAGCCCCACGCCAATGCCGGTACCCAGGAACCGATTCCGATCGCGGCATCACACCAGGCCCGCCACCGCGCATCGTCGATTTTGCTGCGATATTCGATGGCACAGACCCGCACGATCAGCGCGACCAGCACCAGCAGCAGCGCGAGATAGAACCCGGAGAACAGGCTCGCGTACCACTCCGGAAAGGCCGCGAACATCGCACCGCCCGCGGTCAGCAACCAGACCTCGTTGCCGTCCCACACCGGCCCGATCGTATTGAGCACCACCCGCCTTCGGGTATCGCTGCCCTTGCCGAGGATCGGCATCAGCATGCCGACCCCGAAGTCGAAGCCCTCCAGCACGAAGTAGCCGGTGAACAAGACGCCGATCAGCAGAAACCAGAACTGTTGCAGATTCATCGTCGGCTCCTAGATTTCGAACAAACTTGTCGGTGCCCCGCCGTACGGTGGTGTCGAACGAATTGTTCGGCACGCCTTAGTAGGCGAACGAAAGCTGCTCAACGTCTTCGGCACGGTCGCGGCCTCCTTCCCGCGTGTCATCCGGTCCGCCATCGGGCCGGGTGGCCGCGGGCGCTTCGGGTCCCGCGACCGTGTACCGCCGCATCAGGTAGAACCACACCACCGCGAGCGCGCCGTACAGCAGGGTGAACACCACGAGCGAGGTGATCACGGTGCCCGCGACGTGGTCGGAGACGCCCTGCTGCACCATCAGCCGCAGGCTCTGGTCACCGGTCGGATTCGGCGCGACAACCCATGGCTGCCTACCCATTTCGGTGAAGACCCAGCCCGCGCTATTGGCCAGGAACGGGGTCGGGATGGCGATCAGGCACAGCCACGAGTACCAGCGCTTATCGGTGATCCGGCCACCGCGGGTCAGCCAGAGGCCCACCAACCAGAGCAGGATCGCACCGGCCGACAGGCCGATCATGGCGCGGAAGGACCAGTAGGTGACGAACAGATTGGGCCGGTAGTCGCCGGGCCCGAACTTCGCGTTGTACGCGTGCTGCAGATCGGTGACACCGTCCAGGGTGACATCGCTGAACTTGCCCTTGGCCAAGTACGGCAGCACATAGGGCACCTCGAGCACGTGCGTCACGCTGTCGCAGTTGTTGTGCGTGCCGATGGTCAGCACCGAGAAGTCCGGATCGGTTGCGGTATTGCACAGCGACTCCGCCGAAGCCATTTTCATCGGCTGCTGTTCGAACATCAGCTTGCCCTGCACATCACCGGTGAAGAACAGCGCGACGCCGGCAATGACGATCACCCACAGGCCGCCGCGTCCGCCGGAGCGCCACATCGTTTGCGCCTCAGCGACTTTGGTCTCGTCACCGCTGCGCGCATTGCGCACCATCCACCAGCCGCAGATGCCGACCACAAAAGTTCCCGAGGTCAGGAATGCTCCGGCCACCACGTGCGGAAAGGCCGCCAGCGTCGTGTTATTGGTGAGTACCGTCCAGATGCTGGTGAGTTCGGCGCGCCCGCGCTCCGGGTTGTATTTGGCGCCGACCGGATGCTGCATGAACGAATTGGCCGCGACGATGAAGTACGCGGAGGCATTCACCCCGATCGCGACGAACCAAATCGTCGCCAGGTGCACCATTTTCGGCAGCCGGGTCCAACCGAAGATCCACAGGCCGAGGAAGGTCGATTCCAGGAAGAATGCGACGAGCGCCTCCAGCGCGAGCGGTGCACCGAAGACGTCACCGACGAAGCGGGAGTATTCGCTCCAGTTCATGCCGAACTGGAATTCCTGCACGATGCCGGTCGCGACACCGAGTGCGAAATTGATCAGGAACAGCTTCCCGAAGAATTTGGTCAGCCGGTACCAGTGCTCTTTGCCGGTAATCACCCAAGCGGTCTGCATGCCCGCCACCAGCGGGGCCAGACCGATCGTCAACGGAACGAAGATGAAGTGATAGACGGTGGTGATGCCGAACTGCCAACGCGATAAGTCCAGGACGCTCAAAACCGACCTCCCGCCGATCTACGACATTACGTAGTAAGAGTACGCCCGGGAAAGGATCCATCAAGGAGTCCTACGCCACGACACACCGGCGCAAGCCACCCTCAACGACCCGTTTTCCGAGCTCGCCGCGCACCCCTACACGTTGTAGTAGGACGAAGATCACGGCCCGGCGGCCTCACCAATCGCCGATGGCCCCGGCACGCTCCACTCCTCGGTCCACCAATTCGATGATTTCGGCCGCATTGTCCGGCGCCATCATGCGCAATCCGTCCAGTGAATTCACCCGCGCGGCGAGCGTGATGCTCGACATCAGCCAAACGCTGTCGCAGGTCAACAGGTCGGCGGTGAACAACGATTCGTAGCTGCACTTCCACCCCGCCTTCTCGGCCTCGGCGAACAGCGCGCGCTGGGTAACCCCCGGCAGTACGCCGTTCTTCGCGGGCGGGGTGATCAACTGCTTATCGCGCACGATCACCACCGACGAGCGCGGCCCCTCCAGCACCCGGTTCTCGGTACTGGTGAAGATCACGTCATCGGCGCCCATCCGCTGCGCGAACCGCAGCGCCGCCATATTGGTGGCATAGGAGAGCGTCTTCGCACCCAACAGCTGCCACGGCGCGGCCTGCGCCAGATCGACCGAGATCCCGCGTGATAGCGACACCACCGCGACGCCATCGGTGCGCGCCTTCTGCACCCGCAAGGGCACCGGCAGCACCAGCACATAGGAGGTCGGCACCGGCACCGCGGCCGCGAGATCGCCGGAGGTGACGCTGGACGGAGCCGACAGCTCGGTATCGCGCCCACGGGTGAGGACCAGCCGCATCAGGCCCTCGCGGTCGGTCCCCCATTCCTTCGTCGCCGCCTCGACCGCGTCTCGCCATTTACCCAGTTCGGGCTCGGGTAGATCGAGCGCCTGCGCCGAACGACGCAGTCGGCCTAGATGAAATTCGATCGCGCACGCGTCACCGGCACGAACCAAAACCGACTCGAAGACACCGTCGCCGCGCAGTACGCCGATGTCGTCGGCAAACAACAACGGCGCGTCCGGATCCTGGACGGCGCCGTCGAGTGTTACAAGAACTCGATCCACCATGGGTCGAGAGTAGGCGCTGTTCGTTGACCGCGCCTAGAACTGTGTTGGATTGGCAGCGGCTGCGGCACTGCGTGTTCGCGGCCCCTTCTTGTCTCGCGGCTGACCCTTTCGAGCGACCTGCAAGCAGTCGCTAGCGGCGTGGCCGAGACTCGCGACTTCGTCGCGTGCGCTTCGGCCACTCGGAAGCGAGACGGGCCGCGAACGTCGCTCGTAAGACTCGCTCCGTTGGGGTTGCTGGGGAGCGGACGTTCCGCAGCAGTCGACAGGCCGCTGAAAGCAAGCAATCGGGTTCGCGCTTAGAGTGGTTTACGTGTCCGTGGTCGTAGCACCCAGTCCTATCCTCGCTGTCCCGGGCGCCGTCGCGGGAGCGGCCGGTTCGCCGGATGCCGCCGTCGCCTGGCATTACGGGGATCCCTTCCGAGAACAGCGCGCCGCCGCGGAGCGGGTGGCGATCGTCGACCGGTCGCATCGCTTCGTCCTGAAAATCACCGGGGCCGAGCGGCTGACCTGGTTGCATACCATCACCAGCCAGCACATCGCGAACCTCGGTGACGGTCGGTCCGCCGAGAACTTGGACCTCGATCTCAACGGCCGCGTGCTGCACCATTTCGTACTCACCGAGCTGGACGCCACGGTGTGGATCGACACCGAAGGCGAGCACGGACCGGCGCTGCTGGAGTTCCTGGCGAAGATGGTCTTCTGGGCCGATGCCAAACCGGTCGAGGCCGCCGATCATGCGGTACTGAGCCTGCTCGGTCCACGCATTACCGAATTGACCGAAGCGCTCGGCATTTCCACCCTCCCGGAGACCTACGACGCGGTGCCACTGCCGGACGGCGGGTTCCTGCGCCGCATGCCGTGGCCGACCGCGGACTCCTTCGACCTGGTCATCCCACGCGACCAACTCGCCGACCGCTGGGCTCGCCTCACCGCCGCCGGCGCCGAACCGGCGGGCATGTGGGCCTTCGAGGCACTGCGCGTCGCGGCACTGCGCCCCCGGATCGGACTCGACACCGACGAACGGACCATCCCGCACGAGGCCCGCTGGATCGGCGGTGTCGCCGAACACGGTGCGGTGCACCTGGACAAGGGCTGCTATCGCGGCCAGGAAACGGTGGCCCGGGTGCACAACCTCGGCAAGCCGCCGCGCCACCTGGTGCTGCTGCATCTCGACGGCTCGGCCGACGAACGTCCGACAACCGGCGAGGACGTCACTGTCGGCGGGCGTGCTGTCGGCCGACTCGGCACCGTCATCGACCACTACGAATTCGGTCCCATCGCACTGGCTTTGATCAAACGCACCATCCCGGCCGGTACCGAACTGGTCGCGGGCCCGACTGCGGCCGCCATCGATCCGGATTCGGTCCCCTCCGAGGATGCACCCCAGGCGGGTCGGATCGCCGTCGACCGGTTGCGTGGCCGTTGATGCAGCCCGATAGCGCTCGGGTGCTTGCCGTGTGCGTCGTCCATGCCGAACTGGAGGTGCCGACCCGCGTCGGCCGGACGGCCATCGACAAGCGACCTGTTCCCCATCGCGTCGCCGCGCGTGCCCACGGTCTCGACGGCGATTATGTGTGCGACACCAAGCATCACGGCGGCGTGCATCAGGCCGTCTACGCCTACGCCGAGGAGGACGCGCGGCGCTGGGGCGAGGAACTCGGCCGCGAACTGCCCGCGGGTTGGTTCGGCGAGAATCTGCGCATAACCGGACTCCCGGTCAGTGATGCGGTGATCGGTGCGCACTGGACCATCGGAGACACCCTGCTCGAGGTGAGCGCACCCCGCGTGCCGTGCTCGACCTTCCAGCACTGGTCCGGCGAGTCCCACTGGGTCAAACGGTTCACATCGCAGAGCGATACCGGCACCTACCTGCGCGTACTCACCGAGGGCACGATCGGTGCGGGCGACGAGGTCCGCATCGTGCACACACCGGACCACGGCATCACCGTCCGCGACCTGTTCACCGGCCACGATCCCGACCTTCTCGCGATTCTGCTCACGACCGAACCGACCATCTCCGATGATGTGCGGATGCAGATCGAGCGTCACGGCCGCCGCCACGCCAATGCCGGCCGTGCCCGCGAGCGGCGGGTCGATCCGGCAAGCGCCCACGACAACCGGGTCGATGCGGCAAGCACCCACCAACACCGGGCCGAACCGGCAAGCACCCACCAACACCGGACCGAACCGGCAAGCACCCACCAACACCGGGCCGAACCCGCAAGCACCCACCAACAGCAGGTCGATGCGGCAAGCACCCACCAGCAGCAGGGCGAACCGGCAGGAGCCGAGCTATGACCGTCGAGCTGGTCGAGGTCGTCCGCTCCGGCTTCCGCGAATGCGTGCACAGCGGTTCGGTGGTGATCCTCGGCGCCGACGGCGAACCGACCCTCGCGCTCGGCGAGGTGCACGTCCCGATCTTCCCGCGTTCCACCAACAAGCCCATGCAGGCGATCACCTTGCTGCGCAACGGCTTCGAACCGCTCGACGATGCCGAGCTGGCCATCGCGACCGCATCGCACTACGGCGAACCGGATCACGTCGCGCTGGTCGAGCGTCTGCTCGACCGTTTCGGCTTCGACGAGAAGTCCCTTGAATGCCCGCCCGACCTGCCGCAGGAGGAGCGCGCACGGGCCGAGGCGCTACCCGAACCCCGTCGGGTGTACATGAACTGCTCCGGTAAGCACGCGGCCATGCTCGCCACCTGCGCCGTCAACGGCTGGCCCACCGAGGGCTATCTGGACCAGGCGCACCCGCTGCAACAAGCGGTGATCGCGACCATCACCGACCTCACCGGCGAACCCGAAACCGACCTCGGCATCGATGGCTGCGGACTACCGATCATCCCGGTCTCACTGGTGAATCTGGCCCGCGCGTTCGCGGCCATGGCGACCGCCGCGCCCGGCTCGCCGGAGCGGCGCGTCGCCGATGCGATTCGTGCCAATCCGCGAGTGATTTCCGGCACGAACGCACCCGATTTACTGACCATGCAGGCCACTCCCGGCCTGGTCTGCAAGATCGGCGCGGACGGTGTGCACGCGGGGGCGCTACCGGACGGAACGGCCTTCGCATACAAGATCGCCGATGGTCACGACCGTGCGCGAATCCCCCTGACGCTGGCCATTCTGCATCGCATGGGCGTCGAATGGACCGCCGCGCATGCCGAACTCGCGGCGCCGCCGGTGCTCGGCGGCGGTGCCAGGGTCGGGGTCATCCGAGCGATTCCCGGGGTCGTCTGAGGGGGCGGCCCGACGGCGACAACCGGGCAAACGACGCCACTTCCGGAGCTCTTCCGCCACTCCTGGAAGCGCGACCGCCTGACACACGCTAAAGTGTCTGTCAGGAAGAGTATTAATTCGAACGGGGCCGCCAACAAACCCCAGGCCGCCCCGCAGTGACGCGAGGGGGTCAGCCATGGGCCGTGGCCGGGCTAAGGCAAAGCAGACCAAAGTCGCACGCGAGCTGAAGTACAGCTCCGCGCCGACTGACTTCGCGAGCCTTCAGCGCGAGCTTTCGGGTAGCCCCACCTCCCAGCGGAGTGGTGGTGTGCTGTCCGATGAGCACGACGCGGACGAATCCTCATCCCGCTGGGATGAGGACGACGACTACAAAGACTGGCGCCGCTGACTCGGTAGACGACGAAGGGGGAGGCCGACGGGCCTCCCCCTTCACCCGTTGACGCCGCGTGACCGGACTAACCATTCGAGGCTTGCACAACAACAGCGTCCCGCATCCGACGATGCGGGACGCTGTTGTGAATTTCCGTGCGCGACAAACGGAACCACAACGCGCGAGTCTTACGAGCGCCGTTCGCGGCCCGTCTCGCGTCCGAGTCGTCGAAGCGCATGCGCCGCAGGCGCGAGTCTCGACGGCTCGGACGCGAGACACCAGGGGCCGCGAACACGCCGCGCCGAAGGCGCGGCCAATGATTCAGAAGCGCGGGTGCTCGCCGACCAGTACGGTGCGGACCGCGTCGGCGTCCTTGGCCTTCTTGACGGTGCCGAGGGTCCAGCAGGCGATGTGCCGTGCCGTCAGCACGGCCAGGGCCCGGTCGACGTCCTCGGGCGCCACCACGGCAACCATGCCGACGCCCATATTGAAGGTCTTCTCCATCTCGACCCGGTCGACCCGGCCGCGCTGCGCGATCATCTTGAATACCGGCGCCGGATTCCAGGTGCCGCGATCCAGTTCGGCGACCATGCCCGCGGGGATCACCCGGCCCAGATTCGCGGCCAAGCCACCGCCGGTGACGTGTGCGAAGGTGCGCACATCGGTTTCGGCGATCAGCGCGAGGCAGTCCTTGGCGTAGATGACCGTCGGCTCGAGCAGCTCCTCACCGAGGGTGCGGCCGAACTCCTCGACGTGGCCGGTCAACGACATCCGGTCGATATCGAGCAGCACCTTGCGGGCCAGGCTGTAGCCGTTGGAGTGCAGCCCCGAGGAGCCCATGGCGATCACCACATCGCCGGGACGCACCCGGTCCGGACCGAGCACCGAATCGGCTTCGACCACGCCGACACCGGTCGCGGACAGGTCGTAGTCGTCGGGATCCATCAGGCCGGGGTGTTCGGCGGTCTCGCCACCGAGTAGTGCGCAGCCCGCCCGCACGCAGCCCTCCGCGATACCGGAGACCAGTTCGGCCACCTTCTCCGGGACGACCTTGCCGATGGCGATGTAGTCCTGCAGGAACAGCGGCTCGGCGCCGCAGACCACCAGATCGTCCACGACCATGGCGACCAGGTCGAGGCCGACCGTGTCGTGCTTGTCCATCGCCTGGGCGACCGCGATCTTGGTGCCGACCCCGTCGGTGGAGGCCGCGAGCAACGGCTCGCGGTAGCCCCCCTTCAGTGCGAACAGCCCGGCGAATCCGCCGAGCCCACCCTGCACCTCGGGTCGGCTGGCCTTCTTCGCCAATGGCCCGAACAACTCGACTGCGCGGTCACCTGCCTCGATATCCACGCCGGCTGCGGCGTACGAGGCACTGGCACCACTGGGGGTCTGCTCAGTCATTTTCGGGGAGAGCTCCAAACCGAATCGGCGGATAGATGCCAGCTCACGCTACCGGAGCCGGATAACAAGCTTGCAGCGGACATAGCGCTGGATGGCCACCACCAGGACAAATGCGACGGTTCCCCCGTGCATTCAGTCAGCCTGCTCGGTGGCGAACAATGCAGCCGTCTCAGCGCGCCGCCGCCTTTGCTCCACCGGGTCGGGCACCGGCACCGCGGCGACCAGTCGCCGGGTGTACTCCTGCTCCGGACGACGCAGAATGCGATCACGATCCCCCTGCTCGACTACCGCGCCGTTGCGCAGTACCACGATCCGGTCGGCCAGCTGGTCGACGACCGCCAGATCGTGGCTGATGAACAGGCAGGCCCAGCCGCATTCCTGCTGCAGCTGACCGAACAGCTCCAGCACCGCCGCCTGCACCGAGACGTCCAGCGCACTGGTCGGCTCGTCGGCCACCAGCAGGTCCGGATCGAGGACCAGCGCCCTGGCCAGGCTGGCGCGCTGCCGTTGGCCGCCGGACAGTTCGTGCGGATAGCGGCGTTCGGTGCCGGCGGGCAGCTGCACGTCATCGAGAAGCTTGCGGACTCGCGCCCGGATCTCCGCCGAACTGCCCGCCTTGTGCACGATCAGCGGTTCCGCCACGCAGTCGCCGACGGTGAGCCGCGGATTCAGCGAGCTGGCCGGATCCTGGAAGACGAATCCGAAGCGGCGGCGAATCGGCCGCAGCTGCCGCTGCGACAGCTTCGCGATGTTCTGTCCGCGCACCTTCACGACCCCGGAGGTCGGGCGTTGCAAGGCCGCGACGCAGCGGCCGATGGTCGACTTCCCGGAACCGGATTCGCCGACCAGGCCGAGGGTTTCACCCGGCCGAATCGACAGACTCACATTGTCCACGGCACGGAACGGTGGTCGGCCGAACGGTCCGGGAAACTGCACCACCAGATCGGTCACCTCGAGCACCGGCTCGCCGGCGGCGACCTCCTCGACCGCACCGTGCTCCAACTGCTCGGTACCCAAATGCGGTACGGCCGCGAGGAGTTTGCGGGTGTACTCCTGCTTGGGCGCCGCGAACAGCTCGTCCACCGACGCCTGCTCGACCACCTTGCCGTCGCGCATGACCACCACCCGGTCGGCGATATCGGCGACCACGCCCATATTGTGCGTGATCAGCACGATGGCGCTGCCGATGCGATCGCGCAGATCGCGCAACAGTTCCAGGATTTCGGCCTGCACGGTGACATCGAGTGCGGTGGTC
This sequence comes from Nocardia vinacea, assembly GCF_035920345.1. Taxonomy (NCBI): domain Bacteria; kingdom Bacillati; phylum Actinomycetota; class Actinomycetes; order Mycobacteriales; family Nocardiaceae; genus Nocardia; species Nocardia vinacea. Next base: position 7,694,351 of record NZ_CP109149.1, on the reverse strand, counting down.
GGTTCGTCGGCGATGATCACCTTCGGCTCGCAGGAAATCGCGATCGCGATCATCACACGCTGCTTCTGGCCACCGGAGAGCTGATGCGGGTAGTAGTCCACCCGATGCTCCGGATCGGGCAGGCCGACCATGCGCAGCAGTTCGATCGCTCTGGCCTTGGCGGCCTTGCGGCTCATATCGCTGTGCGCCCGCAGTGCCTCGGCGATCTGATAGCCCACTGTGAACAGCGGATCGAGTGCGCGGCCCGGCTCCTGGAAGATCATCGAAATCGCGCCGCCGCGCAGCGCGGTGAGCTGCCGCTCGCTCATCGAGGTGACCTTGTCCGCGCCGAGGGTGACCAGGCCCTCGACCCGCGCGGTATTCGGCAGCAGTCCGATCGCGGTGCGCGAGCTCACCGATTTGCCCGAGCCGGATTCCCCGACGATGGCCAGCACTTCGCCGGGGAACACCTCGTAGGAGACATTGTTGACCGCGTATACGGGACCGGCGTCGGTGGCGAATGTGACCGATAGTGAGTCGATGGACAGCGCCGGACGCTTGGTCTCGGCTACCGCTTCCGTCATTGCGATGCTCCTTCCCCGGACGAGCCGTCTTTATCTGTGGCACTGTCCTTTTCGACCAGATCAAGTTCGGCGACGGTGAGTTGGGATGCGGGAACGTCCTTTTCGAGGACGGTGACCGAACCGCTCGCCCCGACGCCGAGGCTGTCGGTGGCGACCGTAGCCGGAGCGAGGGCCCGGCGGGTGCGCAGCAAAGGATTGAGGACCTCGTTGAGGCTCTCACCGACCAGGGTCAGGCCCAGTACGACCAGCACAATGGCCGTACCGGGAAAGATGCCGGTCCACCAAATGCCATTGGACACATCGGAAAGCGCCTTATTGAGGTCGTAACCCCATTCGGCGGCCTGGGTCGGTTCGATACCGAAACCGAGGAAGCCGAGCGCGGCCAGCGTCAGGATGGCATCGCCCGCGTTGAGGGTGACGATAACCGGCAGCGATTGGGTGACGTTGGCGAGGATGTGCCGGAACATGATTCGCGTGGTGGACGCACCGGTGACCCTGGCCGCGTCCACATACGGTTCGTTCTTCACCGCGACGGTCGCATTGCGAACCACCCGAAAGTATTGCGGCACATAGATCGCCGTGATCGCGACGGACGCCGACAGCACGCCGCCGAAGCTGCTCGACTGCCCACCCGCGACCACGATGGACACGACGATCGCGAGCAGCAGGGTCGGGAACGCGTAGATGGCGTCCATGAACAGTACGAGTACCCGGTCGAGGGCACGTCCGATGTACCCGGACACCAACCCCAGCGGTACCCCGACGACCAGTGACATCACCAGCGAGATCGCGATCACCAACAGCGCGGTACGGGCGCCGAAGATCACCCGGGACAGCACATCCTCGCTGCGCACCGAGGTGCCGAACCAATGCTGCCCCGACGGCGGTTGCTGTGCGACGAAAGCGACACCGTCCGAAGAGTTCTGGGCGAGCCCATACGGTGCGATCAGCGGCGCGAAGATCGCCACGAATATGAATACCGCGACGAGGCCGAGTCCGACGATCAGCGTCACCCGCTGCAATCCGGCGGTCATGGTGAACAGCCGCAATCCGGGGATCCGCCTGCGCTTCGTCGGCGGCACCGGCGGCATCACCAGTGGCTCGTTCGCCAATTCCGGAGCGGTCATCAGAACCTCACTCTCGGGTCGATCAGCGCGACGATGACATCCACCAGGAAGCTGATGACCGCGACGGCCAGCGCCAGGAACGCGACAATGCCCTGCACCGCGATGAAATCGCGCTGATGCAGGTATTCCGCGAGCTGATAACCCAGCCCCTTCCATTCGAAGGTGGTCTCGGTGAGCACCGCACCGCCGAGCAGCGTCGCGATATACATGCCCATCACCGTGATGATCGGGATCATCGCGTTGCGCACGGCATGTCGCCCCGTCACCACCCGCGCCGAAAGTCCGCGGGCGCGTGCGGCGTCCACGAATTCGCTGTGCAGTGTCTGGATCAGATTGACGCGCACCAGGCGCAGGAAGATCCCCGCTGTCAACAGACCGAGTGCGACCGCGGGCAATATCGCATGCTTCAGCACATCGATCAGATAGCTGTTGTCCCCGTAGAGGATTGCGTCGACCACCATGATGTTGGTCTTGGGCGAAACATGCTGCAGTTGCAGCTCGACGGAAGTGCTCGCCCGGCCGGCGACCGGCAGCCACTCCAGCTTCACCGCGAAGATCAGCTTCAGCAGCAGACCGACGAAGAACACCGGCGCCGCGTAGGCCAGGACGGCGAATAACCGAAGCCCGGCGTCGGCGGTCGAATCACGGTGTGTCGCAGCGTATCTGCCGAGTGGCACGCCGACCGCGAAGGCGACCAGCAGCGCCCAGAACACCAGTTCCAGGGTGGCCGCGCCGTAGGTTGTCACGACCTCGCTGATCTGCCGATTGTCCTGGGAGTGACCGAAATCCCCGTGCATCAGCCCGGAGATGTACTCCCAATACTGGGTCAGGATCGGCCGGTTCAAACCGGCTGCCTCCTTGCGCACTTCGATCTGTTCCTGTGTCATCCGTCCGCCCATCGCGGCGCTGATCGGATCGCCGATCACCCGCATCAGAAAGAACACGACGGTGACCAGGATCCACGCCGTCGGCAGGATCAAGAACAGTCGAATCACCAAATACCGCAACAACGCCAGCTGCCGGGAATCCCCACTCGACTTCCCGACCCATGACAGCCCGAAGCGCCGGGCCCGAACCGGTCCCCGCTTATCAGCGGTGGCGACGGATTCGGGCCCGGCTTCGCCGGATGTCACTTGCTCAGCACCGTGTATCGGAACTTGAACGACGCGTCGAGTGTGTCCGAAACACCCTTGACGCTCGGATTCGATACCGCGATCTGCTTACCCGACAGCAACGGCAGGGTCGGCAGGTAGTTCTGCGCGAGATCCTTCTGCACGTCCTCGATCAGCTTGATGCGCTTGGTTTTATCCTGCTCGGTCGTCTCCGCGGTGAGCTGCGAGGTGATCTTCGGCTCCTCGAAATGCGACTGCAGGAAGTTGTTGGGCGCGAAGAACGGGGTCAGGTAGTCGTCCGCGTCCGGGTAGTCCGGGAACCAGCCGAAGTGGTAGAGCGGGTAACCGTCGCGGGCCCGTTCCTTCTGGTAGGTAACCCATTCGGTGGATTGCAGATTCACCTTGAACAGTCCGGTCGACTCCAGCTGCGATTTGATTGCCGCGTACTCTTCGGAGCTGCTCGAACCGTAGTGATCAGGGTTGTACTGCAGATTCAGTTCCACCGGTGTGGCGACGCCGCCCCCGGAGAGGAATTTCGCCGCCGCATCCTTATTGGGCTTGGCTCCATAGAGATCCTTCAGCGGCTCGGCCGCACCCGGCATGCCTTGCGGCACATAGCCGTACGCGGGCTGATAGGTGTTCTTGTAGACACCCTCGGCCAGCGCGGGCCGGTCGATCGACGACGCGATGGCCTTGCGCACCGCCAGCTTCTGCTCCGGGGTGCCGCCCGGCATGGTGTTCAAATTGAAGACGATATAGCGCAATTCGCCGCCCGGACCGTCCTCCACCTTGACCTTGCTGTCCTTGCGCAGCGATTCGATATCGGTCGGCGTGAAGGATCGGTACGCGACGTCGAGTGCCCCGCTCTGCAGATCGAGCTTCATATTGTCCGAGGTCGCGTAGTACTTGGTGGAGACCTGCGAGGTCTTCGGGGTGCCCAGGATGCCCTTGTAGTCCGGGAACGCCTTGTACTCGACCAGCTTGTTCTTGTCGTAGCTGGCGATCGTGTACGGGCCCGAGTAGCCCTTGGTTTTCACCACTTCCTCGTCCGGCAGCACTTTGTCGGCCGGGAAAACCTTCTCGTCCACGATCGGACCGGCCTGGGTCGGCAGAATCGCGGGGAAGGTCTGATCGTTGGCGACCTTCAACGTGAAGTTCACCGTCAGGTCATCGACGATCTCGGTTTTCTCGAGATTGCCCAGCAGCGAGGCGGGACCGTTCGGGTCATTGATGCCGAGCATGCGATCGAACGAGAACTTGACGCTCTTGGAGGTCAACGGGTTTCCGTTGGCGAATGTCAGCCCCGACTTCAGCTTGCATGTGTACACCGTCGGCGAGCTGAACTCGCACTTCTCCGCGGCGTCGGGCTTCGGTGTGGCATCGCCTGGCGCAAAATTCAGCAGATACGAATAGATCTGGTTTTCGACCAGCAGCGATCCGTTGTCGTACGCGGCCGCGGGATCGAGCGAGAAGATCTTATCCGTGGTGCCGGCCACCAAACCGGCCCCGTCACCACCACCTCCGGTACGCCCCGAACCGCATCCCGCGATCGCGGAGACGGCCAGCGCCGCCATCCCGACCGCCGCGATTCGTCGCGTCCGGTTCCCTCGCCCAGGCTTCATCGAAACCCTCATCATCAGGCCCCACTTCTCGAGCGCGCCACACCGCGTGTGCTGGATCACAGGACCGCGGTGGGCACGGTGAACTTCCGATATGTCGGGCACCGTACCCACGATCCATTTCTGGGATGTTGCGTTTTCAAAGAAAAAATCACGACGGTGTTAGCCGACGTTGCGCATAGTGCGCGGGCAACACCGGATCACCGGACGAATGACCAGGTTCACTCCGAAATCGGCCCGCAGCCGTCTCGAGGAGGCCATGGCACACCCGCGGACAGATGGGCCTCGAGACTCGGTCCGAACAAGATCGAACCCCTCGGCTGCTGCCGAGGGGTTCGTCGATCGTCTTTCGTCAGGGGCGGCTCAGCGCACTCGCATTCGCGTTCTCGCTCAACAACATTGCCTCGGATTGGCCGGTGAGCATGCCCTCGAGCACGTTCTTGCCGATGGCCGCCTCGGTGGGCAGCGGGATCGGGTAATCGCCGTCGAAGCAGGCGCAGCACAGCCGCGAGCGCGGCTGCTCGGTGGCGGCGATCATGCCCTCGGTGGAGATGTAGCCGAGGGTGTCCGCGCCGATCGAACGTCGCACCGCCTCCACCATGTCGTCGTAGCTGTCATCGGCGCCCGCGCCATTGGCGATCAACTCCGCGCGCGAGGCGAAATCGATGCCGTAGAAGCACGGCCACTTCACGGGCGGCGAGGCGATCCGCACATGGATCTCCAGCGCCCCCGCCTCGCGCAGCATCCGGATCAACGCGCGCTGAGTATTGCCGCGCACGATGGAGTCGTCCACCACGATGAGCCGCTTACCGCGAATCACCTCGCGCAGCGGATTCAGCTTGAGTCGGATGCCGAGCTGGCGGATGGTCTGACTCGGCTGGATGAAGGTGCGCCCGACGTAGGCGTTCTTCATCAGGCCCTGCCCGTATGGCACACCCGAGCCCTGCGCGTAACCGACCGCGGCGGGGGTACCGGACTCCGGCACCGGAATCACCAGATCGGCCTCGACCGGATGTTCCTTGGCCAGGCGACGGCCGATCTCCACCCGGGTGGCGTGCACCGAGCGACCGGAGATGGTGCTGTCGGGCCGGGCCAGGTAGACGTATTCGAAGACGCAGCCCTTGGGTTCGGGATTGGCGAAGCGCATGGACCGCACACCGTCGGCGTCGATCGCCAGCAGTTCGCCCGGCTCGATCTCCCGGACGAAGGCGGCGCCGACGATATCCAGCGCGGCGGTCTCACTGGCTACGACCCAGCCACGCTCGAGCCGACCGAGGCACAGCGGACGAACACCATGCGGATCCCGCGCGGCGTAGAGGGTGTGCTCGTCCATGAAGGTCAGACAGAACGCGCCCTTCAGCGTCGGCAGCAGCTTCATCGCGGCCTGCTCGATGCTCGAATCCGCAGCGGCGTGCGCGAGCAGCGCGGTCATCACATCCGAGTCAGAGGTGGCGGTGATCGGCGTGGGACGACCACCGGAGACCGGCGGCATACCGATCAGCCCGAGTTCGCGTGCGCGTGCGCTCAATTCGGCGGTGTTGACCAGATTTCCGTTGTGGCCCAACGCAAGTCCGGAACCTACCGACGTGGTGCGGAAGATCGGCTGCGCATTCTCCCAGGTGGTGGAGCCGGTGGTGGAGTAGCGACAGTGGCCGATGGCGATATGACCCGGCATCGCGGCCAGGGTCTGCTCATCGAATACCTGGCTGACCAGGCCCAGATCCTTGAAGACCAGAATTTGTGAGCCGTCGGAGACGGCGATGCCCGCGGCTTCCTGGCCGCGGTGTTGCAGCGCATACAAGCCGTAGTACGTGAGCTTGGCCACGTCCTCGCTCGGCGCCCAGACTCCGAACACACCACACTCTTCGCGTGGTTCGTTCTCGACCTGATCGGGGGTAGTTTCGACCGGCATTTCGGCGTTGGTCACCGTTTGCTCCCTGTTCGGGCGGGCTGGGGGCAATAGCCATTCTACGGGTGGACGATGCGCCGCGATCACCGCCACCGGGTAGGCACAGCAATCGCGGAGCGACGCTGCCGTTTTTCCGCGCGGCACGGTGTTACCGTCCCAGCCGTGACGACTTCGGACAGTGCGCGCACCCGCGGGTCGGATACACGGTTGACCGCGCGCATGTGGCTGGTCCCGATCGCGGTACTGACGCTGTTCATGGCGCTGCTCGGCACGATGTATCTGGATTATGTCGTCGATCCGGAGCAGAACCTGCACGACTTCCCGATCGCATTGGTGAACCAGGATGTCGGCGATACGGTCGGCGGGCAGCAGGTGAATTTCGGCACACAGATCACCGATGCGCTGCGCCACGGCATTCCGGCGGACAAGGTCGATCTGCAGGTGCTCGGTATCAACGACGCCGAGCTGAAGATGCAGTCCGGTGCGGTGTACGGCACGATCCTTATTCCCAGCGATTTCAGCAAGCGCCTCGGCATTCTCGGCGTGGGCAGTGTGGTGCCCGGTGATATCCAGCGCCCGACGTTGACCCTGCAGACAAATCCGCGCAGTGGTGCGTTCGTCACCAATATCGTCACGACCATCGGCACCCAGGCGCTGGCCCAGGTGAACGAGCAGGTCGGTAAGAAGCTGACCGATCAGGTGAATGCGCAGTTGACGCCGCCGAGCGGCGGGGCCGCGCCCGAGTTGACAGGTGCGACGCGGGTGGCGCTCGCGGATCCGGTGCATATCGTCATCTCGCCGTTCCGTCCGCTGCCGTCCGGCACCGGACAGGGTTTGACGGCGTTCTTCTACGCGCTGCTACTTCTGCTCGCCGGACTGGTCGGCTCGATGACCATCCACACCATGATCGATGCCGCACTCGGATTCGTGCCCACCGAATACGGGCCGTGGTACGTGCATTTTCCGGCCACTCCGATCTCGCGGTTCAATACGCTGCTGATCAAATGGGGTGTGATGGTGATCACCGCGAATATCGTCGCGGGCGTATTCCTCGGTGTGGCCGGGCTGCTCGATATGCCGATCGACCATCCGCTCACGCTGTTTCTCTATAGCGCGCTGGCCATCATGGCGGTCGGGATCACCGGGTTGTCCATCCTCGCAGCGGTCGGTTCGGCGGGTTTGCTGATCAACCTGATCCTGTTCATCATTCTCGGGCTGCCCTCCTCGGGCGGCACCGTGCCGATCGAGGCGACGCCGAAATATCTGGGCTGGCTGGCGAAATTCGAGCCGATGCACCAGGTGTTCGTCGGTGTGCGCGCAATTCTCTACTTCGACGCGAACTTCCCGGCGGGGTTGTCCCGCGGGGTGTGGATGGCGGTGCTCGGGCTCTCGATCGGGCTGGTGCTCGGCACCGTCATCACCCGGTACTACGACTACAAGGGCCTACATCGGCGCGATCTGTCCCGCGGCTGAGGCGAGCCTCATGGCGACTGCGACCGGATTCGCGGCATGCACCAAGATGGGTCGTGTGAATTCGTGGATCGAACACGCGCGCTATCTGGCCGATGAGATATTCGCACCACAGGCCGACGCGGTCGACCGCACCGGCGAAATTCCCGGCACCCATTTCGACCTGCTCGCCGAGTACGGGTTCTACGGCGCGACGATGGCCGACGATATGGATATCGCTACGTTCACCCAGGCCGGTGAGATCCTGGTCGCCGGATGTCTGACGACCACCTTCGTCTGGGCGCAGCATCTCGGGGTCGCGCGACGGATCGCCACCTCACCGAATATCGAACTGCGCGAACGACTTACCGAGGATCTGCGGCACGGACGGGTACGCGCGGGTGTGAGCTACGCAGGCGCGAACGACCAACCCGGCTTGATCGCGCGCCGCGTCGACGGTGGGTATGTCCTCGACGGCACCGCGCCGTTCGTCACCGGGTGGGGTCTGGTGGACATTCTCGGCGTGATGGCGCGCGATGCGGACGACGAGGGATCGCTGATCAGCGTGCTGGTGCCCGCCGAACCGAGCCCCGCGGTACATGCCACCCCGCTCCCGCTCATCGCCGCCGACGCGAGCAAGACCGTGACGCTCACCTTCGACGGCGTCCAGGTGCCCGATTCCGCTGTGGACAACCGGATTTCGCTGCGCAGCTTCAACGCCTCCTTCATTCTGGCCGCCTGGCGCAACGGCGCACTCGCTCTCGGCATCGTGCGGCGCTGCCTCGGCGAACTCACCCAGCTCGGCATCGACACCACACCTTTGGCCGCCGAAGCCGCCCGCATCCGAACCGAACTCGACGATGCGCTCACCGGCCAGTCGGATGTCTACCTGGCTCGCGCCCGCGCGTCCGAACTCGCGGTCCGCACGGCGTCGGCGCTGGCGACGGCCACCGGTAGCGCGGCCGTCACGCGGGGCAACGTCGCCGAGCGCTCACTACGCGAGGCGACCTTCACGCTGGTCTTCGGTTCCCGCCCGGCCATCAGGACCGCGCTGCTGGACCGCCTGACCCAGGCCGCCGACACCGTCTTCCCTTAATCCTCGTATCCCTCAATGGGATTCACGCCAACCTTAGGAATTATGGGGGCACAGCGAGGATGCTCGGCTCCGAAACCTGTTGGGACAATGGCTGTCCCAGGCATCCTCTTACCCCTGTGGGGGACACTCGGGCGGGAAGGAAGTCTTTCAACTAGTGATGACGACTTCCAGGATTCGATCGAAGACATTGGTTCCCTCGTCCTCGTCGCTGTCCAGGATGGAGTCCAGCAGGGGCGCGTCGAGCAGACACATTGAGCCAATAGAGTTCTCGCGGGCACTGGCCAGGACTTCATAAATAACCGCAGCATAGATGCGGGCTTTGGACACGGTGAGTTTCCGTTTGCCCGCCATCGCGAAGATCCGCTTGTCCACCGCGTCGATGACTTCGCGGATCACTGCCGCTTCGACCTGCGCCTGCTCTGCGATCTCCACGATCAGAATCCGAAGCGGTTGCGGGGGTTGGTTCGAGGCTGCAGAAGGCCGTGATGCACCAGGTAGAGCTTGGCCTGAAGCTTGGCCGCGCAAACGGTTGTCGGGCACTCCTTGTGGTCTTGCATGATCGTGTGAGCGTGTGTGCTGCTATCGATCTCGGTTGCGCGGTGATCGAGAAGGGGGTCCACCTCGGCACTTCCCTCGGTTCGGTTGGTGCACCTGGTGACGGGCCGCAGGGGGTCGGCCACTGGAGGAAGCGGCGGTCGGTGCCGTTTCCCGGTGTCCCGCAGTACCCTTGAGCCGGGAGAGCGTTGGGGGTTCGTGCGGATTTCCGTTCACCAGGTGCGCATTCAGGAAATCACCAGGAATCGCGGTTTCACAGCATAAATGGACCGTCCAGGCAGATTCATCCGTTTGTCCAGCAAGACATCCGAACACGATGCACAGCTTGATCCAGGCAACTCCGATTCGTACACCCATCAACCAGGCGCATGCCATCCAAAGATTCGGGAGCAACGCTAATGACAGGCAAGAACCCGACCACAATCCCGCGCCGTCAGCTCGGACGCGAGCTGCGCGAGCTTCGGCATGGGGCAGGTCTGTCCATAGCCGACGCGGCACGTCTGATCGAGCGCGGGGCCGGAACGTTGCAGCGGCTGGAGAAAGGCGAGAGCCCCCGGATCCGCCAACTCGACATCGAAGCCCTGTGCAAGATCTACAGTGCGACCAACCGCATGAAGGCTCTCAAAGCCCTTGCCGCACAAGCAGACGAACGAACCAGACCCGTTGATGACTCATGCTGGTGGCAGCGCTACGAAGACCTGATTCCGGAGGACTTCGGAACATATCTGAGCCTGGAGTCCGCAGCAGCCAAGGTGATCATGTATCTGGCCGAAGTGGTTCCGGGGATCGTGCAGACAGCCGACTACGCGCGGGCACTGGACCGGTTGTTCTTCGAGTCCGACACGCCGATGGAGCTGGACCAGCGAATCCAGGTACGGATGCGGCGGCAAGCCGCCCTCACGCGCGGGATGTCCCCCGTGGAAGTGGATCTTCTGCTGGACGAGTCCGTCCTTCGGCGCATCGTGGGCGGGAAAAGGGTCATGGCCGCACAGCTCCGCAAACTGGCGGACACTCCGCCGAACGTCCGAGTTCGGATCGTTCCGTACTCGGCGGGCCTCCCGCTCGGCATCCCAACCGGACCGTACGTGATCCTGCACTTCCCCGCCGACCCGAACACTGAACAGCCTGTAGAGCCGACCACGGTTTACGTGGAGACCTACGGGTCTCGGCTGTACTACGACCGCGCGAACATCGTGGCTCGATATCTGGAGACGCACGAAACGATCGGCCGGGTAGCATTGTCCGAAGCAGACAGCAAGCGGCTGCTGAGGCAGGTAGCGAAGGAGTTCGAAACGTGAAAAACGTTGATCTGTCCGGGGCACGCTGGTTCAAGAGCAGCCGCAGCGGCGGGGGTGAGCATTGCGTTGAGGTCGCACACCTCGACGGAGGCATGATCGGCGTACGCGACTCCAAAGACCGCTCAGGTCCCGCGCTGATCTTCACCCCGGCCGAATGGGACGCCTTCCTCGCCGGTGCCAACCACGGCGAGTTCGATCGGCCGTAGCCCTGCCATTGAAACCCCCGGAGACTCTGGGGGTTTCGTCGTTTCTTGCCTGCCTTCGCTGGGCGCCACCCGCGCCCTTTACTGTCCCGACATTAACTCGCGCTAAAAGCTGCTCGTCGGTGTGCCACTTCAGCATTCAAGTAGACCGCACTCCGTGTGGCGCCGTGGACGGATGGCGAAACCCGAGGTGCCCGCACGTGGACGGTGCGACTGGCGTGGACGATCGTCAGTCTGCGGTGGCACGCGTGACGGGCAGCCAGTGGGCCACTTCGCCAGCTCGGCCGCCGGAAGCGCTGACCGCGCCCGATGCCACCGCAACGTCGAATTCGAGGAGGCCGGTGGCAAGCAAAAGCCAAGTGCGCGGGTCGGTTTCGACGACATTCGGCGGCGTGCCCCTGGTGTGCCGTGGGCCCTCGATGCACTGCACGGCCACGAAAGGTGGGACGCGAACCTCGACGGAGTGGCCGGGTGCGGCGGCGGCGAGGGTGCGAACGGTGGTGCGGACCGCGGCGGCGAGTTCGGGCCGGGCGGGTGCGGGCGTCGAATCGTCGCGCAGCCAGGCACTGACCGCCGCGACCGCCGCGCGTAGTTCCGTTGGATCCACCCTTGCTCGTCCTGCCACGATGCCGAGAATACTGGGAGGCGACTGGCCTCAGCGCCCGTGCTCTTGCCCGAATCCGGGGGATTCCCGCCGGGCGAGAATGCGCTGCTGCTAGACGAGTGTGGGTCGGTCGCTCAGCGGATGGTGTCTACGCTTCGGGCCGGTTGAAGTCTCCGTTTTGCACGCTCGTCGTGAAGGCGTGTGGGCGAGGCCCATCAGCGGGTGGCGGACCAGACGGTCACCACTGCCGTGTAGGCGTGGATGGCGTCGCTGAGCGAAAGTTCGGTAATGAAGGCGACGCGATTGGCCGCGGTCTTGACGCAGTAGCTGCTGTTCTTGCTGATGGGTAGGGATTCGACGCCCTGGGTGACGATGAGGTCCGCGCACTGTTGCCGGGTCGGCTTGGTCGGATTGGTCCAGGACGCGATGGTGGGCTCCACGGTAAGGAAGTCGCCTCGCAGACCGTAGAGCGTGGCTTCGGAGAATTTCTTGGACGAAGAGTAGTTGTAGCTGGCCCACGTGCTGGCGCCATTGTTCCCGGATACCACCCTGGGCGGGACGGAGTCCAGGTCGAGGTAGGTCAGGTTGACCGTGCCGGACCACCGAACGTCCTCCGACGAGGTCGATGTCGGGGAAGTAGCTGGCGCGGAGACAGTGGTCGGTCGGTCGGCGGGCTCGGTCCGGGATGCCTGCTGGGCCGGTGTTGGGGACTGTGCGGAGGAGATTCCGTCCTGCTTGGCATCGAAGGCCTTGTCCGGTACGAGGATGATCAAGCCGACGATCAAACCGGGAATGACCGGCAAGAGCATCGCAGCGAGAACGGGGTGGCGACTGACCCAGCTGCGCCGCTCAGGGGGAACTTCCTGCTGGGGTCGGCTCGAGTTCGGAGAGTCCTCGTCGTGCTGGTCGTCCCCCATGATTTGCCTGGTCTCCTTTGCCGTAGCTGACGAAAACCTCGCGCCTGTGTGAGTGTGTCCCGAGCACTGAGTACCGCAGCCATGCTGATATAACGCCCTTCAATTGTCAATGGCGGCAATAAGTTCGGTCGTAACAGTCAGTTATGCCTGTCCGGACTCGTTGGCGCCGGCATGGGTGGTTCGGCCACAAGCTGGGAGCCGCTACGTGGCAGCGGCTGCAGCCGGTCAGCTGCTCGGCGAACGAGCCGCGGCGAGGTGCGGCGCGAGTGCACCACCGACGTTCAGGGCGAAGTGCAGCAGCGCGGGGGCGATGGCACTGTCCGTGCGGCGGCGCAGCAAGTCGAACACGAGGCCACCGGCTGCGGTCGCGGCAATCGTTGCGGGAACGTTGTCGCCTGCGGCGCGGGCGGGATGGATGTGCCAGAGGCCGAAGGCCATCGCTCCGGCCAACGCACCGCCGCGTGACCCGAACCCGTTGTCCAGCAATGGATTCAGTGTTGCACGGAAGATGAGTTCCTCGCTGTAGACGGTGCCGATCGGGATATGTACCCCGACCCACTCACCGAGCGGGACGTCCGGAGCCCGGTCTGCGAACCCACCGAGACGATCACGCAGCGCCGGAATAGCAACAGCCGCACCATAACCGGCGGCGATCACGCTCGCCGAGGCGAGTCCGTAACCGAGCCCACGCACGGACAACCAGTTCGGTCGGCCGCGAAATGCCAGTGCGTAACCAGTCGCGAATCCGGCATTGGCTGCGGTGCGGCCGCGCAGATCCAGCTTCGAGCGCGGCAACAGCCAATTGCTCCATGCCAATGGAACACCAACGGCGACAGCGGTTTTCGCAACGCGCCCGATAACCGTCATTTGATCTCACGCTCGTAGTCCTCGGCGGCCTCGATCTCGGCCCGGATCTTGTCGGACTGTTCCACGGTCCAATACGGCGGTGCCGCGACGGCGATCCAGCCGTCCAATACCAGACTGCCGTACCGGTGCCCGTGCCCGTCGGCGACGCCCTGCGCATTGGACAGGTCACACGTGACCTGCCAGAACGTGACGAACGGCCACCAGCGCATCTGCGATGACACATCGGAGCCGCGCGGTTCGGAGAGCCAATCCGGTTGGGAGAAGATCAGATCCGAGGACCACCAGACGATCGGGTCGGAGGCGTGCTGCAGATAGGCGATGCGCGGGGCCCGCCATTCGGTGGTCGGACGCGCGAGATCGGCACTGTCGGAGGCGAATCGGACCACCAGACCGTCGGCGTACACCGGTTCGACCTCGCGCGATCCGGGATCGCGTCGCGAAACGAACTGCTCCCACAGTCGATTCGAATTCGGCGGCCCGACCCACAGCGCACCGTCGACCTTGGAGCGCAGATCGGCGAGTCCGTCGAAGGCCGCCTCCGAGCCTTGTGAGCCCAGACTCTCGCCGTACACGAGCAGCTTCGGCCGCGCCCCCTCCGGCCGCGCCGACCAATGCTGGTACACCGCGTCGAACAGCTGCTTGCCCGCATCCGATGCCTTGCCGCGGTCCGCGAGGAAGGACAGCCCGCTGGGCAGATACGAATACTGCGAGGCCACGGTGGCGGAATCGCCGCCGTACATGTACTCGATGGCGCCGGCCGCCATGGAATTCACCCATCCGGTGCCGGTCGTGGTGACCACCACCAGCACCTTCCGGTCGAAGGCGCCGGTGCGCTCCAGTTCGGAGACCGCGAGCTCGGCCCGCGCCGCACCGCTCTGCGCAGACTCCAGACCCACATAGGCCCGGATCGGCTCGCGCGCGGGCTTTCCGGTGATCGAGGTGATCCGGGCCGCGGAGGGACCGTGCGAGACGAACCAGCGGCCCTCGAATCCGAGCGAATCCCATTTCGCCAGCGAGGCCGGACTGCCCGACCGCTCGGGCTGCACCGGCTGGACGGCATTCGGCGAAGTGTGATCGTTCTGCACACTGAACGCGGAGTTGGCCACCGCGAAGAAGGCGCGCGAAGCGACGCCGTTGAACAGCGTGACGGTCAGCACCACCAGAACCAGGAATCCGGCCGATGGCGCCAGCTCGCGCGGCACCCGCACCCAGCGATTGAGCTGGCGGGCCAGGAATCGAATGATCTCGCGCAGCGTTCGATACACCGCGACCACCCCGGTCCCCACCGCGATACTGAGCAATCCCGTGCGCAGATACGCGGGGGTAGTGGTGCCCTCCATGCCCATCAGCGCGGTGATCTCGCGCTGCCAGCGGGCCGACTGCACCAGCATGAAGGCCGCGGTGACGGCGGCGGTGAGCAGGATCGCGGACTTCACCGCATAGCGCACCCAGGTCGGCGGCGAAATCCGGTCGCGCAGCAGCTTGGCCAGCCGCGGCCGGACCCAGAGCCGGAACAGCCACTCCAACAGGCAGCCGAGGCCGTAGCCGAGCGCGGCATTGATGCCGCTGATCAGGCCCTGGAACAGCCAGTCGCGCGGTACCAGCGACGGCGTCACCGAGAGTGCGAAGAAGATCGTCGCGAAGACCAGCCCGACATAATTCAGATCGATGATGTCCTCGGCACGCCGCACGACCACGACGCCGCGCGCACGCAGCTTCGTCAGGGTGGTCGTGGTTTCGAGCATCGGTCAGCGGGACGGCGCGATGCCCGGATCGTGGCGGTAGGGATCAGGCACGGGCGTCGACAGGTCCGTAGCGATCATCACTCGAACAGTATGCGGGTGCGCGCGGATCAACGGGGTGTTGCCTGGAGCACCATGCGATATTGCGGGCGCAGATCACAGGGCCGCCCGGCCGACTCGACCGACACGATTCGCGAATCATCCAGCGGCAGTGTCACTACCGTGTGGTCCGGCAACTACCCAACGCGCTCGAGTAGTTGTACGCGGTTGCGCAGCGCGCCGAATCAGCAGACTTCATATCCATGAGTGAGCGAAGCGAACGAATAATGTGCCGGCGCGCCTTGCGCATGCCGGAGCCGAGCGTCAGCGAGGCGCAGGCATGAGCAATCCCAACGCCCGCCCGAAAACCTCTTCGGCCTTCCTCGCGCAAGCCGCGATCGCGTTCGGCGTCAGCTTCTTCGGAACCGGCGTCGGCATCTTCTACCTGCCACTCGATATCGCACAGCGCGGCTTCCTCGGCATGTCCGTACTGTTCCTGGTGTCGAGCGCCTTCACCCTGGCGAAGGTCGTTCGCGACCAACAGGAATCGGCGACCATCAGCCGCCGCTTGGACGAGGCGCGGATGGAAAAGCTGATGGCGGAGCACGATCCGTTCAAATCCGTCGCCTGATGGCGCGCACCTGGGCGAGTCCGGGCAACGAGGGGTTCGGGCCCGCCCAAGTGTGTGTGCTCTATTTCAGCTGGTGCTCACGGGCCGAGGAAATGGCCAGATAATCCCGGATCCGATCCGCCAGATCGGCCGACCAATCCGGCGGCTGCGCGATCGCGGCCCACGCATCCAATACCAGGTTGCCGTAGTTGTGCCCATGCCCGTCGCTGACGCTCTGCGCTCTGGGCAGATCCGCGGCGACCTGCCAGAACGTGACGATCGGATACCACGCCATCCGCGACGACACATCGGGACCGCGCGGTTCGCGCAGCCAATCCGGTTCGCTGAACAGCAGATCCGCCGACCACCAGACCACGGGATCGGAGGCGTGCTGCAGATAGGCGATGCGCGGCGGCAGCCAGTTATCCCCAGGCTTCCACAGGTCGGCGCGGCTATCGGAGAAGCGCACCACCAGTCCGTCGGCATAGGTCGGCAGGATCTCCGGTGTGCCCGGATCACGGCGGGCGGTGAATTCACTCCACAGCCGGTTGGAATTCGGCGGTCCGACCCACAGCACGCCGTCGGTCTTCGAACGGATGTCGGCCAGGCCGGTGAAAGCACCTTCGGAGCCCTGGGATCCCAGGCTCTCGCCGTAGACGAGCAGCTTGGGCCGCGCTTCCTTCGGCCGGGCCGACCAGTGCTCATAAACCTTGTCGAAGACCAGCTTTCCCATCTGGGTGGCCTTGTCCTTGTCGGACAGGAACGACAGCACACTCGGCAGATAGGAGTACTGGGTCGCGGCAATCGCGGTATCGCCGTTGTACATCAGCTCGATGGATTCGGCGCTGGACGAATCGACCCAGCCGGTGCCCGTCGTCGTCACGACGACCAGCACCTTGCGCTCGAATGCCTTGGTGCGCTCCAACTCCGCCGCGACCAATTCGGCCTGCGCCTCCGGCCCGTCGGCCGATTCCAATCCGGCGTAGACCCGAATAGGTTCGCGCGCGGGCTTTCCGGTGACCTGGCTGATATCGGCGGCAGTCGGCACGAAGGAGACGAACCAGCGGCCCTCGGAACCGAGCGTGTCCCAGGCGGCCAATGAGTTCGGACTGCCGGAACGCTCCGGCAACTGTGGCTGTACGGCATTCGGCGAGGTGTTGCCGTTGCGCACGCTGAACGCCGAATTCGCCACGTCGAAAAAGACTTTGGTGAGCACGCCGTTGAACAGCAGCACCGCCGCGACGACCACGACAAGCACTCCGGTCGGGACGGCCAATTGGCGCGGAAAGTGGGCGCGCCTGATCAGCTCGAATGCGATCGAACGCACGAGCCGCCGCAGTATCCGGAAAACCGCGATGACGATCGCGCCGACCAGTGCGCTCATTGCGCCGGTGCGCAGGAACCCGGAAGTCGTCGTGGGTTCCATGCCCATCAGCGCGGTGATTTCGCGCTGCCAGCGGGCCGATTCGACCAGCAGGAAAACCGCGACGCCGAGACAGGCGAGCACAATCGTGGTCTCGACCGCACCCGACAGCCACTTCGGCCGCTTCGCCCACACCCGCGTGATCGCAGGCGGCAACTGAGCGAGCTTGCGGCGCAACGGTTTCCGCAACCACTTGCGGTAAACCCATTCGAACAGACAGCCGACGCCGTAACCGATGGCCGCATTGATCCCGCTGACCAGCCCCTCGAACAGCCAATCCCGTGGCAGCAGTGAGGGTGTCAGTGACCAGCCGAAGAACACCGTGGCCACGATGAGGCCGACGTAATTCGGGTGGAAGAAACGCTCGACGGCGCCGACAAGCTTGCCGACGCCGTCGCGGCGCGAGCTCAGGCCCCGCAGGCGGTAGCGGAGCGTAACCACGGACGGGACAGCGAACGCCGCAAATCGAGCCCCGCGTAGGACTGCCGAGACTTCACCAGCCTCCGGCGCGCTCAAACGGCACTGGCCCCGAACAGCTTCGGCAGCGTGCCCTCGTGCGCCTCGCGCAGGTCGTCCAGGGTGATCGAGAACTGGCCCTGCACCTCGACGGAATCCGACCCTTGATCGACCACACCGATGCGCACCCACGGCAATTCGCGCGCGGTGCACATCTTGGTGAAACGGGTCTCCTCCGAGCGCGGCACCGCGACGAGCACCCGGCCCGCCGATTCGGAGAACAGCTGCACGAACGGATCCGAACCCTCGGGAAGCAGGATGCGGCAACCGGTTTCGCCGGCCAGCGCGGCCTCGACCACCGTCTGGATCAGACCGCCCTCGGAAAGGTCGTGCGCCGCACTGATCATGCCGTCGCGCGAACCCGATGTCAGCACCTCCGCGAGCAGCTGCTCGCGGGCGAAGTCGACCTTGGGCGGCACACCGCCGAGATGATCGTGGGTTACCTGCGACCAGATCGAGCCGCCGAATTCGTCGGCGGTCTCGCCGAGCAGGATCAGCGTCTCGCCCGGCTCCAGCCCGAGTCCGGTCGGGATCCGCCGGTGCACATCGTCGATGACGCCGAGCACGCCGACCACCGGGGTCGGCAGGATGGCGTCCTGACCGGTCTGGTTGTAGAAGCTGACATTGCCGCCGGTGACCGGAATGCCGAGGGCCACACAGCCGTCCGCGAGACCGCGCACCGCCTGCTGGAACTGCCACATGACGCCCGGATCCTCCGGAGAACCGAAGTTGAGGCAGTTGGTGACGGCCTTCGGCGTCGCGCCGGTGGTGGCCACATTGCGGTAGGCCTCGGCCAGCGCGAGCTGTGCGCCGGTGTAGGGGTCGAGCTTGGTGTAGCGGCCGGACGCGTCGGTGGCCAGCGCAATGCCGCGGCCGGTCTCCTCGTCGATCCGGATGACACCCGCGTCGGCATGTTCGGCGAGCACGGTATTGCCGCGGACGTAGCGGTCGTACTGCTCGGTGATCCACCGGCGGCTGCACAGCTGCGGGCTGGCGACCATCTGCAATACGGTGGCGCGCAGTTCCTCCGGGGTCTTCGGCCGAGGCAGCGTGTCCGGGGTGTCGGCGATGAGCGCGTCCTGGAAGTCCGGTCGCTGGACCGGACGTTCGTATACCGGACCCTGATGTGCGACGGTGCGCGGCGGCACATCGACAACGGTCTCGCCGTGCCAGCTGATCACCAGCCGGTCGCCCTCGGTGACCTCACCGATGACCGTGGCCAGCACATCCCACTTGTGGCAGACGGCCATGAATGCGTCCACATTCTCCGGCGTAACCACCGCGCACATGCGTTCCTGCGATTCGCTGGAGAGCACCTCGGCCGGGGTCATCCCCTTGGCGCGCAGCGGCACCTTGGTCAGGTCGATATGCATGCCGCCGTCGCCCGCGGCCGCGAGTTCGGAAGTGGCACAGGATAATCCGGCGCCACCGAGGTCCTGGATGCCGACCACCAGCTTGGCCGCGTACAGCTCGAGACAGCACTCGATGAGCACCTTCTCGGCGAACGGGTCGCCGACCTGGACGCTGGGCAGCTTCTTGCGGCCGGTGCCGGACTCGTCACCGGAGAAGGTGTCCGAGGCGAGCACCGAAACGCCGCCGATGCCGTCGAGCCCGGTGCGCGCGCCGAACAGAATGATCTTGTTGCCAGCGCCGGAGGCGAAGGCCAGATGCAGATCCTCGACCCGCATGACACCGGCGCACAGCGCGTTGACCAGCGGATTGCCTTGGTAGGAGGCATCGAAGACGGTCTCTCCGCCGACATTCGGCAGGCCGAGCGAGTTGCCGTAGCCGCCGACACCGCGCACCACACCGTCGACAACGCGACGGGTATCCGGTGCGTCCGCCGCACCGAAGCGCAGCTGATCCATCACCGCGATGGGCCGCGCACCCATGGCCATGATGTCGCGCACAATGCCGCCGACACCGGTGGCCGCACCCTGATACGGCTCCACATAGGAGGGGTGGTTGTGGCTCTCCACCTTGAAGGTGACCGCCCAGCCCTCGCCGATATCGACGACGCCCGCGTTCTCACCGATGCCCGCGAGCATCGCGGACTTCATCTCGTCGGTGGTGGTCTCGCCGAAGTAGCGCAGATGCACCTTCGAGGACTTGTAGGAGCAGTGCTCGCTCCACATCACCGAATACATCGCCAGTTCGGCATCGGTCGGCCGACGGCCGAGGATTTCCTTGATCCGCGCGTACTCGTCGTCCTTGAGACCGAGCTCCTTGTACGGCTGCGGGGCGTCGGGAGTTGCTGCGGCTGCGCTTACGGTGTCGACCTGCGGAGTCACGGAGTACCAGGGTCCTTTCGGGCCGGAGCGCGAAGCTGGGGATTCGCCATGAAGTTTAGCCGTGGCCCTCGATGGGCGGCCGGTCGCATCGACCGGTCGTCCGGATCGCCGGTTTTCCGGCGCGGATGCCTCGGGTCGGCACACATCGCGGGAGTTCGCAACCGCTACTCTTTGGCGGTGAACGATCGATCGGGGGTTGCGGATCCGGCCGAGCAGCCCGTCACCACGCAGGACATCCGGCTCGAAGCCGACTCGGACATCTCGCCGCGATTCTCATTGTCGAACCCGCAGGTGCGCTGGCTGCTGATCGCCGTGGCGATGTTCGCCGTGTCGGCGATCGTCTCGCTGGTGGTGCACTGGTGGAACGGATATATCGATCTCCAGGTCTATCGCAACGGTGCGCGCGTGTGGCTCGACGACGGCGAGTTGTACGGACCGATGCCCCCGGTCGAGGGCATCGGACTGCCGTTCACCTATCCCCCGCTGGCCGCCCTGTTCTTCGCGCCGCTCGCGCTGATGCCGTTACCGTTGGCCGAGGTGCTGGTGACCGCCACCTCGGTGCTCAGCCTCGGCATCACACTCTGGTTGGTGCTCGCGCGGCTGCGCCCGAGCCTCGAGCGGCGGACCATGCTGGCGCTGGTCATCGGTATGGTCGCGGTGGCGCAGACGTCCGAACCGATCCGGGCGACCTTCGGCTTCGGCCAGATCAATCTGGTCCTGATGGCCGCGATCGCCATGGACTGCCTTGTCCGCAAACCGTTCTGGCCGCGCGGCATGCTCATCGGCATCGCGGTCTCGGTGAAATTGATTCCGGCCGGATATCTGCTGTACTTCCTGCTGCGCCGGGATTGGAAGGCGGCGGGCACGCTGATCGTCTCCGCGATCGTCGCGGTCGGACTCGGATTCCTACTGTTCCCGAGCGATTCGGCCGAGTACTGGTTCCATACGCTGGCCGATACCGGCCGCATCGGCCCGCCGTATTTCGCGGGCAATCAGTCGATCAAGGGCATGGCCTTCCGCCTCGGCGTCTCCGATTCCCTGGCCACCCTGATCTGGATCACCCTGTCGCTCATCGCGATTGCCCTCGCGGCGGTATGGATGCGCCGGCTGCTCGAAGCGGGCCAGCAGGTTGCCGCACTGATGGTCAACGCTGCCGCGGTGTTGCTGGTGTCGCCAGTTTCCTGGTCACACCACTGGGTTTGGATCGCCCCCGCCATCCTGGTCGCCGCCGACGCCATCGCCCGTGGCACCCGCAACCGCTGGTTCATCGGCACCGTCGCCGCCTGCACCGTCCTGTTCATGATCGGCCCCCAATGGCTCCTGCCGCATTCGAAGGACCTGGAACTCGGCTGGGCCTGGTGGCAACAGATCATCGGCAGCAGTTACGTCCTCACGACCCTGGCGGTATTCGTGGTTGCCGTAATCACCTACCACCCGACCACCACAAAACCCGCAGCAGCGTAACGCCATGCGCGCCCCCGAGCGTAGTCATATCGTCGGCGAGGGCGGGCTAGGGTGCGGGGGTCAGGAAGGCGGCTAGTGCGGCGGCGTAGGACGAAACATCTTCTGCGCCCATGATTTCGCGGGCCGAGTGCATTGCGAGTTGCGCGGCGCCGACGTCGACGGTGGGCATGCCGGTGCGGGCGGCGGTCATGGGACCGATGGTGGAGCCGCAGGGGAGATCGGCGCGGTGCACATAGCGTTGCAGCGGAACGTCGGCCTGGGCGCAGGCCAGGGCGAAGGCACCCGCACCTGCCGCATCCGTTGCGTAGCGGAGATTCTGGTTGACCTTGAGCACCGGGCCGCCGTTGACCTCGATGCGGTGTGCGGGCTCGTGCCGGTCCGGGTAGTTGGGATGCGTCGCGTGCGCCATATCGCCGGAGGCGCAGACGGATCCGGCCAGCGCGGCCAGGTATTCGGCGCGGCCGCCGCCACGTGCGAGCACGATGCGCTCGAGCACCGTCGGCAGCAGATCGGACTGCGCGCCCCGATCGGACTGGCTGCCGACTTCCTCGTGATCGAACATCGCCAAAACCGGAATTGCCGCACCGGGTTCCGCGATCGCCGCGAGGAAGGCGTTCAATCCGGCGTAGCACGTGCCCTGGTTGTCCAGGCGCGGCGCGCTCACCAGATCGCGGTCGCGGCCCACCAACCGGCTCGGTGCCAGATCGTGGGTCATCAGCTCCCAGCCGAGCACCGCCTGGGGATCGACCTCGGCATATTCGGCGACGAATTCGAGGAACGATCGCGGCTGCGCACCCAGACCCCAGATCGCATTGACGTGCCGCTGCGGGTCCAGGGTGACACCCCGGCGGTCCTCCGACAGGTGGATGGCCAACTGCGGCACCCGCAGAATCGGTTCATCGATGCGAACCAGCTGGTTGCGCACCACATTTCCGTCGCGCACGCTGAGTCGCCCGGAAATGCCGAGTTCCCGGTCCAGCCACGAATTCAGCCAGGCACCGCCGTAAGGTTCCAGTCCGACCAGTTGCCAGCCAACCGCGGCCAGATCCGCATGCTGCTTCACCCGCAGGTTCGGACTATCGGTATGTGCACCGACCACCCGGAACGGCGTCACACCGGCGGAATCGGCTGTCGCCCACGCGACCAGCGAACCGCCACGCACGACGTAATGGCGGCTCGGCCCATCCGATGGCCACGGCGCCGACTCCGCGAGCGGGGTGAAGCCGTGAGCATCCAGTTCCCGCGCGACCGTCCCACACACGTGGAACGGCGACGGTGAATCGTCGATGAAGGCGCACAATCCGGCGGCCGTGGCAGCGGTAGAGGAAACGGGCATGCCTGCGATCCTAGGCAGACCTCCAGCAGACCTCAGGATCCGATCGGCTCGATCTCGACCAAAGCCCGCACCTGCGCACAACGAGTTCCGCGCCCTTCAGCACACAATCGCGCCACACCTCCGGGCAGTCGCCATCCTCTCCGATGACCAGCGAGAGCCGAATTCCCTTGGCACTGTTGCATCGGCCGCGGGCGCGATCTTGCGGTAGGGCTGCACGATCTCGCCGTGCTCGTTGAACGCCGACCGTGGTTTCGTCGCCGGGAATCACGGTTGTGGTTGTGCACAACTCGGTCTAGTCGTCACAACGCCGATGTCGGATATCGGGGCATCTCGCATGCTCGCCAAAATACTTCAATTTTGAACATAACCCAAGGAATGGTAATTCGCGCGCCCACACCTTCGGAACCGAACGTTCGGGACGTTTATCGGATTAATTCATCCGATGATTAAGGTTACCCTTGCCGATATGGACTACTCAGCGGAAACGAGTTCGAGCAAACGCATGAGCTCGGCATAACGCCGCGCACCGATGCGCGAACGCAACTCCTGCTCGGCGCGCTCCTCCTCGGCGCTTACCGCGTCGACCAGATCCGAACCGAGCCTGCTCAGGCCGATCAGGATGCGGCGGCGGTCGTCCTCGGCGGCCACCCGGAAGATCAGGCCGCGTTCGGCGAGGGCATCGGCATGCCTGGTCGCGGATGACGGCGGTAGCTGTGACCTGGCCGCGAGCTCACTCATGGTGATCCCGAACTCGGTGGACAGATTCGACAGCATCGACCATTGATCGGCTGTTAGTTGCCTGGCGCACAGGGCGGCGTCGAGGTGATCCAGCCAACGCCGTTCTGCGGCACGCAGCGCACCATGCAGCGTGGAATATCCACTTACAATGGTCGTCATTATTTCCTGCCTGCCATGAATTTCGCTCGAACGAGAAGAAGAGTACCGAATGTCAGCGTTCGGCGAGAGCCCAGACGGCACGATCGAGATACTGAACATAGTTCCGATGCAGGGACCGGGCGGTATCGTCGCGGCATCGTGCGATGCCGCGATTTCCCTTGCGGTCAACGAAATCAATGCCGGCGCCGGATTCCTCGGCCGTGAAATTCGTACCACGAATATCGATGGTGGCCGGAATCCGCGCGAGGTCGCCGAGGAGGTTTCAGCGCTGCTCGCCACCGGAATGGTGCACGCGATCACCGGCTGGCACACCTCGGCGGTGCGACTAGCGGTAGCGCGCGCCAATGCCAGTCGAGTGCCCTACCTTTTCGCCACCGGACACGAGGGCCTCACCAATGAGCTACCCGGAGTGCTGATGCTCGGGGAACATCCGGCAGGCCAGACCCTGCCCGCCGTGCACTGGCTGGAACGCGAACACGGTGTGCGCCGCTGGGCGATCATCGGCAACGACTACATCTGGCCGCGCGAATCGGCCAAGGCGGTGCGCCGCAGCCTGACCGATCCGAGCGCCATCGTGCTGGAACGATTCGTACCGCTCGGCGCACCGGACTTCGGGGAATTCCTCAACCATCCCGCATTGGACCAGGCCGACGCCGTCATCATCCTGATGGTCGGCGCGGATGTCTCCCGCTTCAATCGGCAGTTCGCCGCGACCGGACGCGCCGACACACTGCTGCGCATCAGCCCGGCCGCCGACGAGAATGTGCTGCTGACCGGCGGTCCCGAGGCCAACCACAACTTCTACGTGGCATCGAGCTTCTTCGTCGACCCACGCAGCGACGACGGCCGCGCCCGGCTGACTCGCTACCGCCGACTGCACGGCACCTTCGCACCCGCACTGACCAGCTTCAGCAATATGAGCTACGAGGCGATCCACACCCTGCGCGCGATCGGCGAGACGGTCGGCTCACTGGACGTACCCGACGTGCACGCGGCCCTCGATCAGGGCGTGCAACTCGAAACCCCTGGCGGTTCCCGAAGATTCATCGGAAACCAGGCGCAACAGCACGGCTATATCGCGCTGGCCGACGGCGTCGATTTCGACATCATCACCCGGATCACTTGAGGCGACTTACCTACCATGGTGACCAACACGGAGCGAGTCTTACGAGCGACCGTTCGCCGCGCCGAAGGCGCGGCCAAATTACACAGCGACCAGGGTGTCGAGTACCGAGAGGAACAGGCCGAGGCCGTCGTCGCTCGGGCCGGTCAGCGGCTCGGTGGCGTGTTCGGGATGCGGCATCAGGCCGACGATCCGGCCATCGGCCGAGGAAATGCCCGCGATTTCGCGCTGGGAGCCGTTCGGATTGTCGCCCGCGTAACGGAAGACCACCCGGCCCTCGCCCTCGAGTTCGTCGAGCACGCGCTCGGACGCCTGATAGCGACCCTCGGCGTTCTTGACCGGGATGAGGATCTGGGCACCGGGCTCGAAGCGCGAGGTCCATGCGGTATTCGCGGTTTCGACGCGCAGCCATTCGTCACGGCAGACGAAGTGCAAACCCTCGTTACGGGTCAGCGCGCCGGGCAGCAGACCCGCCTCGCACAGCACCTGGAAACCGTTGCAGATGCCCAGGATCGGCAGACCCTTACCCGCGGCCTTGACGACCTCACCCATCACCGGGGCGAACCGGGCGATGGCACCTGCACGCAGGTAGTCACCGTAGGAGAAGCCGCCGGGTACCACCACCGCGTCGACCTGCTTCAGATCGGCGTCGGCATGCCAGAGGCTGACCGCCTCGGCACCAGCAAGCTTGACCGCCCGCGCCGCGTCGACATCATCGAGCGTGCCAGGGAAAGTAACGACCCCGATTCGCGCGGTCATGAAACGCGCACGACCTTCCAGTCCTCGATCACGGTGTTGGCAAGCAGCGCCTCGGCGATCTGTTCGAGCTCCGCGTCGCTGACGCTGTCGTCGACATCGAGCTCGAATCGCTTGCCCTGCCGCACATCCGACACTCCGGCGAATCCCAGGCGCGGGAGCGCGCCGGCGATGGCCTGACCCTGTGGATCCAGGATCTCGGCCTTCGGCATCACCTCGACCACGACTCGTGCCACGCGTTGCTCCTCAGGTGGTGTTGGGGTTACCTGAGCAGCGTAGTTGTCCAGCTTGTCCGAGCTACGGTCGGGGTCGAGTCAAATAGCATGACCCCATGCGCATAGCCCACTTCGGCCACTCCTGCATCCTCGTCGAATTGCACGGCAAGAAGGTGCTGTTCGATCCGGGCACCTTCTCGCACGGATTCGAGGGCATTACCGGCCTGGACGCCATCGCCGTCACCCACCAGCATCCCGACCATATCGATCCGAGCCGGATCGAGGTGCTACTCGACAACAACCCGAATGCGCGCCTGTTCAGCGACCCCCAGACCGCGCAGCAGCGCGGCGAACCGTGGGAGCCGGTGCACGCGGGCAATGTGATCACCCTCGGCGATCTCCAGATCACCGGAGGCGGCGGCAGGCATGCGGTGATCCACCCCGAGATCCCGGTGATCGACAACACCGTCTTCCAACTCGGCACCCCGGACGACCCCGCCCAACTCGTGCACCCCGGCGACTCACTCTGGGTGCCACCGGTACCGGTCGGCGTCCTCGCCATCCCGGCATCCGCACCGTGGATGCGCATCAGCGAGGCCGTCGACTACCTGCGCGCGGTCGCCCCCCGCACCGCCTTCCCTATCCACTTCGGCATCATCCAACCCGAAGCGCAGGGCATCTACTTCGGCCGCCTAGCCGAAATGGGCCCCGCCGCCACAGAATTCACCGTCATCTCCGCCGAGACCCAGCGCGACCTCTAACTCCTGGACTGGTGCATCCACCCCTTGAACTCGAGCGAGAGGAATCCGCCACGGATACAAGGTGATCGGGTGTCCAACACCCTCTCAGCGGACATGTTCGGCGTAGGTGCTGAGGAAGAGGGCCTCGGCGAGGGCCATGTGTTCGATTTCGGAGGGGTCGACGCTTTCATTGGGGGCGTGGATGAGGCATTTGGGTTCTTCGACGCCTAGCAGCATGATTTCGGCGTGCGGGTAGGTGTCTGCGAAGACGTTGCACAGCGGGATCGAGCCGCCCTGGCCCTGTGTGGTGGTCGCGCGGCCGTATGAGGCGGTGAGCGCGGCCTCCATGGCGGTGCGGGCGGGACCGCCGCTGGCCGATCGGAACGGTGCGCCGGTCGACTCGGTTTCCACGGTGATCTTTGCGCGCCACGGCGTATGCGCTCGCAGGTGCGCGGTCAGCAGTTCCAGCGCCTGGTCGGGATCGGTGCCCGGCGGAATGCGCAGGTTGAGCCGGGCTCGCGCGGCGGGCTGGATGGCCACCGCTGAGCCGACCACCTTCGGCGCGTCGATGCCGATCACCGTCAAAGCCGGTCGCGCCCAGAGCATATCGGCGACGGTGCCGTCACCGATGAGTTCGACGCCGCCGAGTACGCCTGCGTCCGCTCGGAATTGGTCCTCCGAGTACTGCACACCGGTCCAGCGCTGATCATTGGGCAGTCCGGCCACCGTGGTGTTGCCGTGTTCGTCGCGCAGGGAGGCGAGCAGGTGAACGAGCGCGGCGAGCGCATCGGGTGCGGGACCGCCGAACATGCCGGAATGCATTGGCCCGGCGAGTGTTTCGATGGTGACGACAACGTTCACACTGCCGCGCAGGGTTTCGGTCAAGGTCGGCACACCGATCGCGAAGTTGCCGCAGTCGCCGATCAGAATCGCATCCGCGCGCAACAGCTCCGGATTGGCCTCGACGAATTGTTCGAGTCCGCCGGTGCCCTGCTCCTCGGAACCCTCCGCGACCAGCGTCACTCCGAGCGGCAGATCCGCGCCGAGGGCCCGCAGCGCGGTCAGGTGCATCACGATATTGCCCTTGCAGTCCGCGCTGCCGCGCCCGTACCAGCGGCCGTCCTTCTCGGTCAGCTCCCAGACCGGGGTGCGCCAGGCATCGTCGTCGAGCGGCGGCTGCACGTCATAGTGGGAGTAGAGCAATACCGTCGGCGCACCGTTCGGTGCGGGACGCGAGGCGATGACGGCCTTACTGCCATCGGGAGTTTCGTGCAGACCCACCTTCGTCAGACCCGCACCGGCGAACGCGTCGGCCACCCACTGCGCGGTCCGGTCGCACTCCTCCAGCGGAAACTGTCGCGAATCGGCCACCGACTTGAACGAAACCAGTTGGGTGAGATCGGTTTTCGCCTGCGGCATCAGCGCGGCCACCCGCTGGCGCAGC
Organism: Nocardia vinacea; assembly: GCF_035920345.1. NCBI lineage: Bacteria > Bacillati > Actinomycetota > Actinomycetes > Mycobacteriales > Nocardiaceae > Nocardia > Nocardia vinacea. The sequence goes on along the minus strand of NZ_CP109149.1, from coordinate 7,666,436 downwards.
GCCGCGATGCGGGAGTCGTCGATCATCTGCGAAACCTCATTTCAGATCCGATCCAGCACACGGAAGCGGCCGACCGCGCGCCGCCCGCCCACTCTGGCAGAACCGCTCGGTGCATACGGAGAAATCAGCCGACCGATCGGTCTGTGTCGTCCGGATCGGAACACCGAAAATCCGGTCGCCGCTGTGACATGCTGAAACGTCGACGCTGGTTGCCACTGTTTTCGCAAACATCACGCGATCCATATTCGGAGGCGGTTCGATGACAGAAGGACTGGAGCCCGACGACCTATTCGCCCTGCCGGGCCTGCGCCGGTCGGCGCCGAAGGCCGGATTTCCGATCAACGAGTTGTTCTCGCAGGTCGCCTACGAGATCGTGCACGACGAGCTGATGCTCGACGGCGTCTCCCGGATGAATCTGGCGACGTTCTGCACCACCTGGGTGGACGATCAGGCGCGCAGGCTGATGAACGAAGCCCTGGACAAGAACATCGTCGACAAGGACGAATACCCGCAGACCGCCGAATTGGAGCGGCGGTGTGTGCGGATGGTCGCCGATCTGTGGCATGCGCCGGATCCAGCAGGCACGCACGGCACCTCCACCACCGGCTCGAGTGAGGCCGCGATGCTCGGCGGTCTGGCCGCCAAATTCCGCTGGCGCAAGGGTGGCGGCACCGGAACCCCGAATTTCGTCTGCGGCCCGGTGCAGGTGTGCTGGGAAAAGTTCGCGCGCTATTTCGATGTGGAAATACGGCAGATTCCGCTGCGCGGGGACCGGCTGACCATGCATCCCGACGACGTATCCGCTTACTGCGATGCCAACACCATCATGGTGGTGCCGACCTTCGGGCAGACCTACACCGGCCTGTTCGAGGACGTCGCCGGGATAAGCAAGGCGCTGGACCGGCTGCAGGAGGTCAGCGGCCTGGATATCCCCATCCATGTCGACGCCGCCAGCGGCGGATTCCTCGCGCCGTTCACCGCGCCGGATCTGATCTGGGATTTCCGGCTGCCGCGGGTCAAATCGATCAATGCCTCCGGCCACAAGACCGGGCTCGCGCCGCTCGGCTCGGGCTGGGCGATCTGGCGCGAGGCCGCCGATCTGCCCGAAGAGCTGATCTTCAATGTGGATTACCTCGGCGGCAGCATGGCCACCTTCAATCTCAACTTCTCCCGCCCCGGCGGGCAGGTGATCACCTCGTACTACGAATTCATCCGGCTCGGCCGCACCGGATACACCCGCCTGCAGTCCCAGCTCTACCACGTCGCCCAGCATCTGGCCGATGGCCTGCTGAAACTGGGTCCGTTCGAGATGATCCACGGCGGCAATCCGCATCGGGGCATCGCGGCGGTGTCGTGGCGGCTGACGGAGGATGTCGGATTCAATCTCTACGAACTATCGGATCGGCTGCGGACCAGGGGGTGGCTGATCGCCGCGTATCCGTTGCCCGCCGACCGCGAGAACGAGACGATCATGCGCGCACTGGTCCGGCACGGGTTCAGCATCGATATGGCCGACCTACTGCTCGCCGATATCGCGCGCGGTATGGCGCAACTGGAGAAGCATCCACAAGCCAAACCGCTCACCCGGGAGGAAGCGGGCGGATTCACGCATAACGCGACCGCGGCCGTACCGAGCGGAAGGGCGAAACCAGTCCGGCGCAGCGCCGAATAGCGCTGGTCGAGAGTCGATTACACCGCGCGCCGCCGCCCGGTCACGCCATTACGGGCGGCGGCGCCTCGTGCGGGCGGTGCCGACCACACCCCTGCACGGCTTCCGGCGGACCCGATCAGGCCGCCTTGACGGCGGCGAAGGGCTCCCAGCGGTACACGTCGCTGGCCGCGCCGTGGAACAAAGCGAGATCGACCGCGTCGAGCATCGCCTGCCGCGGACCGGAACGGCCGAGCTGAGCGGCGGAAACGGCCAGCCGCAGCACACCGCCGCGACGCGCGGTCCTGGCCGCACCGAGCACCAGCGCGCGACACCACCAGGGCTCGGCACGGAATCCCTCGCCCATGCCGTAGACGCGCGCCTTCTGGGCGATATTGCGCTCGAGATCGAGAATCGAGGTCAGCCCGAGCGCGAGCCGGAAACCGGCCTCGGGCAGCGCCTCGATGGCGCCCGCCGAGGCATCCCAGCGCGGCGCCGCGAACAGTCGGGTGCGCAGTTCCACCTGCTCGAGCACCCGATCCGCCGCGGTCAGCCGCAGACGCGCCTCGTGCCGGGGCAGTGTGGCGAATTCGGCTCGGCGACGCTTGGTCGCCGCCTGGTCGTAGCCGTGCAGCACGATCGCATCGCCGCGGGCCCGCCGACCGCGCAGCCACGACTGCGTCGCCGGATCTTCCACCAGCCGGTAGCCACCCTTCAACCGGGGCGCGACCAGCAGCGAAAGCCGCACATCGCGGCGATCCATTTCGGCCGCGAATTCGATAGCCGCGTCCCGCGTGGTGTCCCGGATCCCGGAAATCGACACGATCAGCTCAGCGTTCATGGCCTCACGGTGCCAGCCGCAGATGTACTCAGCGTGCAGGGCGGATGACCCGCCGACGAACACTGCGCCACACCCGCGGCACATCTCCTCTAGGATCTCCGGCGTGAAGACAGCCCTGCTCAGCGCTCTGTCAGTTCCACTCCTCCTCATCGCACCGGCTACGGCCCTAGCCGATCCGGGCGACCCGCAGATCTTAAGCCAAGACGAAACATGCACGGCCACACAGGGTTTCGTCAACCAGGTGCGCAGCCGCACCCCCGACGTGACTCCGGATCAGATCGCCGACGCCTACATCGCGATCATGGATGCGAACGGCGCGTACCAGGGGATCGAGCAATTCCGCGACAGCGATCGTGCGACGTTCCTGGAGAACATGCGCACCTGCGGCCTCTGATTTACCAGCGCTCCCAGTGCAGCACCTGCGCCCTCGGCACCTGGACGGCGGGTTTGAAGTCGGTGCCGAGGGTGTAGGCCAGCGGAATGAATGCCGCGAGCATCACCTGGTCGTACGGAATACCGAGTGCCGCAGCGAGTTCGCGCTCCAGCGGACCCTGCGCGCTGGTCCAGGTGGTGCCCAGTCCGCGGGCGCGAGCGGCGAGCATGAAGCTCCACACCGCGGGCAGAATGGAACCCCAAGCGCCCGACTGGATCTCGACGGAGGCGCGATCGGTTCGGCCCTCGATGGCCGGGATCACTATGGCCGGAACACGATGGATGTTCTCGGCGAGATAGCGCAGACCGTCGAAGACCCGCTCGGTCGAACGCGGTGAATAGTTCATGCGCCACACGTCATCGGCAGTCAGCGGCTGCCCGGTCCCGACGGTGAGCGCGCGACGGAAGATATCGCCGACCACTCGACGCTTGGCCCGATCTGTGACGACGATGAAATGCCAGCGCTGCCGATTGCGTCCGGTCGGCGCCTGGGTTGCGAGATCGATGCACTCCTCGATCAGCTCACGCGGCACCGGACGGTCGAAATCCAGGCGTTTGCGCACGGCACGGGTCGTGGACAGCAACTCGTCCGGGGTCAGATCCAGCGTTGTCATCGGGTGCTCCTCGGGCCGATTCATGCAGACCGTCAGACCGTATTGCCACAAATCATCTGCTGTCAAACGATTGGCCAGCAGACGATTGATGCTAGGCTGACGCCACCGACAGTGAGGCACCATGACCAAACCGACTTACTTTCCACAGCTCGCCGCCGAGCGGCCGGACATAGCACTGTGCCGCGCATCGACCGCGGTTGCCAGAGCGGGCGAAATACACGCCGCGACACAGGGTTTGGGCGTTGGGCAGCAGTTGGTGTTGAAGATGCTCGATGCCGTCGGCGCGTGCTCGCAGCAGACGCTGAGCGAGGAACTGCGGATCGATCGCAGCGTCATGGTCAGCGTCTGCGATGACCTGGAGAAGTCGGATTACGTACGGCGCGAACGCAATCCGCGCGACCGGCGCTCCTACGCCGTGACCATCACCGATGCGGGCCGCGAACGGCTGCACGAGGCGGACGCGGCCATTCCGGCCTACCTCGACGAGACCTTCGCAGCGCTGACCGCCGCCGAGCGCCGGCAGCTCACAACGCTGCTCGGCAAACTATTGGCACCCGCCGAGTGAGCGGCCGGGCTGAACCGGCCGCTCACGGAAGCTACGCGCCGGCCAGGCCGAGGGTGTCGAGCACCCACGCGTATTCGAAGGCGACTTCCTTCCACTTCTCGTAGCGGCCGCTGACGCCGCCGTGGCCCGCGCTCATTTCGGTCTTGAGCAGCAGCGGCGTGTCGCCGGTCTTGGTCGCGCGCAGTTTGGCGACCCACTTGGCGGGTTCGACATAGAGCACGCGGGTGTCGTTGATACTGGTGATGGCCAGAATGGCCGGGTAATCCTTGGCTTCGATGTTCTCGTAGGGCGCGTAGGACTTCATGTAGGCGTAGACGTCCTTGTCCGCCAATGGATTTCCCCACTCGTCCCATTCGATGACGGTGAGCGGCAACGACGGGTCGAGGATCGAGGTGAGCGGGTCGACGAACGGCACGTTGGCCAGGATGCCCTTGAACAACTCGGGTGCCAGGTTCGCTACCGCACCCACCAGCAGGCCGCCCGCACTGCCGCCGTCGGCAATCATCCGGTCCGCCGAGGTGACATCGGTATCGATGAGATGCCTTGCGCAGGAGACGAAATCGGTGAAGGTGTTCTTCTTGGTGAGCGTCTTGCCGTTCTCGTACCAGAGCCGCCCCATTTCACCGCCGCCGCGCACATGCGCCACCGCGAACACCATGCCGCGGTCGAGCAGCGAAAGCCGCGATACCGAGAAGGACGGATCCATACTGGCCTCATAAGAGCCGTATCCGTACAGCAGCAGCGGTCTCGGCCCCGCAGGCAGACCCTTCTTCCGCACCAGCGAGATCGGAATCCGGGTGCCGTCTGCGGCGATCGCCCAATCCCGGTGCTGCTCATAGTCGTTCGCGTCATAGCCGCCGAGCACCGGCTGCTCCTTGCGCAGCAGCAGCTCACCGGTGGCGGGCACATAGTCGAAGACCTGCATCGGCGTGATGAACGAGGTCAGCCCGATTCGCAGCGTCGGCTGCTCCCACTCCGGATTGGCGCCGGAACCGACAGAGAAGAGTTCCAGATCGAATTCGAGTTCGCGCCGCGCGCCGTAGCCGGATTCGGTCAGCGGCCAAATGGCAACGCGGGTAAGGGCTTCGCGCCGATAGCTCAGCACCAGATGACTTGCGAACGGATCGATATCCTCGAGCCGCACATCGTCGCGGTGGCCGATCAGCAGCGTCATATTCGACGGATCCGAAACCGGGGCCTCGGCGAGCACGAAGTTCTCGGCCTTCACCCCGTCCACGACATCGTTGTGCAGAATCAGGAAACGGTCCTCGCCGCCGATCACCGCATGTTCCGCGGAGTACTCGACGCCATCGCGGCGCGGCATGATGACCCGGAAATCACCTTCCGGATTATCGGATTCGAGCACCCAGCCCTCGGTGGTGATCTTGGAGCCGACCCAGATCATCAGGTACTTCTCCGAGCGCGTAGCGCCGATGCTCACCCAGTAGCGCTCATCGGGCTCGTGGAAGACCTTGACGTCGTCATCCTTGCCCGTACCGAGCCGGTGCCGCCACACGGTGTCGGGTCGCCAGGATTCGTCGACCGTCTGATAGAAGACGTGTGTGCCGTCCAGCGACCAGGTCGCGCCGGGTGCGGTGCCCGCGATCTCGTCGGCGAGCACCTCGCCGGTGCGCAGATCCTTGAAGCGCAGCAGATAGCGCTCGTCACCGCTGGTGTCGACCGAGTACGCGAGCAGGTTGCCGTCATGGCTGACCGAGAACGCGCCCAGTGCGAAGAAGTCGTGACCCTCGGCGACCTCGTTGCTGTCGAGCAGCACCTGCTCCCCGGCAACCTCGGTATCGACCTCGAGTTGCGGCGGGGTCCAGGCATCGATATCTATTGCGACGCTCGCGGGGCGCTCCGTGGTTACGCGAGCTGCCTCCTCCGCGCCCGTCGCTCCCGCCGGGGCAACGATCGGACAGCGGCAGTGCACGCCGTACTGCTTGCCCTCGAAGCTGCGCGAGTAGTACCAGTACTCGCCCATCCGGGTCGGCACCGACAGATCGGTCTCCTGGGTGCGCGCCTTGATCTCGTCGAAGATCCTGTTCCGCAGTCCGCCGAGATGGGCGGTCTGCGCCTCGGTGTAGGCGTTCTCGGCCTCGAGGTAGGCGATGACCTCGGGGCTTTCTTTATCGCGGAGCCATTCGTACTCATCGATGAAGACGTCGCCGTGGTGCACCCGCTCGGTGCGCACCGTCTTGGCGACCGGGGCCGTTACATCACCCGGACCGGCGAGCGTTCCGATTCCACTGTCGAGAGCCATGGGCTCCACCCTACTGTTCGGGCTGCGCACCGCCCGCCGCTCGGATGATCTCGTCGAGTACCGCGCCCGCCCGGTGCAGATCGGTCATGGCCTGGTCGATGCGGCGGCGCTCCTCGGCCAGCTTGTCCACCAGGAACGGTGTCGCCAGTTCGTTCGGCGTGCCGTCTTCGTCGTGGATACACGGCAGCAGCTGGCTGACGGTGTCGCTGCCGATGCCCGCGGCGAACATTTCGCGTATGCGCAGCACCCGCGCGACCGCCGACTCCGGATATTCGCGCTGACCACCGGAGGTGCGCTCGGATCCGAGCATGCCCTTGGCCTCGTAGTACCGCAGCGACCGGACGCTCACCCCGGTCCGCTCGGCCAGCTCGCCGATGCGCATATCGTTCCGCCTCCCAGCATCGAGCTTACTTGACCTCACATCAATGTCAGCTTTTATGGTGCCCTCATGCAGCTATTGAGCGAATATCGCAACCACGTTCTGGCCCTGCCCAATCGCATCGTCATGTCACCGATGACCCGGTTGCGCTCGCATCCGGACGGTTCGCCGACCGCCGATGTGGTCGATTACTACGCGCAGCGGGCCACGGCCGGACTGATCGTGACCGAGGGCATCTGGCCGCATTCCACCGGCCAGAGCGAGGCCTGGGTGCCGGGCCTGCAGACGGGTCGCCATGTCGATGCCTGGCGGCGGGTCACCGATGCGGTACACGCGGCGGGCGGACGGATCGTCGCACAACTGATGCACGGAGGTCGCAAGGGACATCCGCTGGCGCGGGTCGACGGCTCGTGGCCTACCGGACCGTCGTCCGTGCTGGATGACGATCAGCCGCACCTGCTCGACGGCACCAAGGCCGATCCGATCACACCGGGTGCGTACAGCCGTGCCGAAATCGCTGCCGTAATCGAGCATTTCGCGGCCGCTGCGGCCAATGCGATCGCGGCGGGCTTCGACGGTGTCGAGATCCACGGCGCCAATAGCTATCTGCCGCACCAGTTCCTGGCCGACAACACCAATCTGCGCACCGATGAATTCGGCGGCTCGATCGAGAACCGCATGCGTGCGCCGCTTGCCATCGTCGACGCGGTCGTCGCGGCCATCGGATCGCACCGGACCGCTATTCGCCTGTCGCCGGGCAACCCGCAGTTCAATATGTACGAGGCCGATCCGGCGCCGCTGTACCGCACGCTGGTCGCCGAGTTGGATCGCCGCGACCTGGCCTACCTGCATCTGACCGATAACGACGACTATCCGGCCCTGGCCGATCTGCGGCCGCGCTGGCACGGCACGCTCATCGCGAATATCGGTGAGAACCGCAAGCCCACCAGTGCGATCGAGGCCGAGGCGGTGCTCCAGCAAGGGCTCGCTGATCTGGTGTCGTTCGGGCGTGCTTTCATCGCCAATCCCGATCTGGTGGCACGGATTACCCACGATCTGCCGCTGGCCTCGATCCGCGAGGATCTGCTGTACGGGCGCGATGCGGCTGGGTACAGCGACTATCCGAGCTGGGAGTTGCGCGAAACGCGGTGCGCCTGATGGTCCGGCCGCATGGCCGCGCAGCCCATTAGGCTCGCGGTCATGCGCGCTGTTCACCTGCTGGCCGTCATCGGAATGCTGTTCGCCACAGCCGGAATCGGCACGCTCGCACCGGCTTCCGCATGCGCGTGCGGCGGGGTCGCCAATCCGCCGGGTCACCTGGCGTCGGTGCGCGAGGAGACGGCGCTGGTCAGCTGGGACGGTCAGCGGGAGACGGTGCTCATGCGACTCGCGCTGAAATCCGGTACCGACCAGGCGGCGCTGATCGTGCCGACGCCGAAACCGGCGACCGTCGCGAGCGGTTCCGCCGCGACCTTTACCGAACTGGCGAACTTGACCGCACCCAAGGTCGTCACCCAGCACCGATGGTTCGGCTCCGGTTTCGGCGACACCGCGAGCGAGGGCGCTATGGCCGCGGCCGGTGGCGGCCCGACCGTCCTCGACCGCGTGCAACTCGGCCCGCTGGAGGCGACCACCCTGTCCGGCGGCAACCTGGACGGCATTCGAAAGTGGCTGAGCGACAACGGCTACGAGATGCGCCCCGAGGTGGTCACCACCCTGGAGCCTTATCTGCGCGAGGGCTGGTCCTTCGTCGCAATGCGCCTCACCAGCGTCCAACCACTCGACGGCGCAATAGATCCGGTGCGGCTGACCTTCGATTCGGATCGGTTCGTGTATCCGATGCGCATGTCCAGTGCTGCCAAACAGGCCCAGTACGTGCACCTTTACGCGCTGAGCGAGCATCGCGTGCGACGCTCCGATCCCGATGCCACCGCCCAGAGTGTGCACGTCGATTTCGCGGGCCGGGTTGCGTCATCGGATCCAGAACTCGCACCGGTGACGACGAATGGCCGCAATTATCTGACCGAACTGCGGATTTCGATCGACAGCCCCGCGGATATCCGCTCCGACTTCGCCTTCGAGGCCGATTCCAGCGACGCGGAGGTCTACCAGACGATCCACCGAACCGAGAACGTGGAACTATTCGGCGTTCCCGCGGGCATCGTCATCCTCGGCACGGTCTTCCTGGCCGCGATCGTCGTGGTATTCGCCATAGTCCGCGTACTGCGAGCCTGACCTCAGGCTCCGATCGCCGGACCGATGGTCGGCCAGGAGGCGTGCAGGGTGTCCTGCCAGTAGGACCAGGAATGGGTTCCGGTCGGGCTGTAATCGACCTCGGCGGGAATACCGAGGGAACGCAGCCGCTGTTCGAACGAGATGACGCAGGTGTTGACGCCGACCTCGACGGGACCGCCGAGGACGATGTTTTCACCCAGTTGAGGTTTGATCTCGGCCTCGTGCGGACCTGGCATGCCGGTGCCGGTGGAGAGGTAGATCGTTTTGCCGCGCAAGCGATCCGCGAGCGCCGCCGCATCGTGTTCGGCCCAGGCTGGGCTGCCGGGACCGCCCCACATATTCACCGGGTCGCCGCCGCGGTTGGCGATGGAGAACATCACCGCCCCCATGGCGAGAGTTGTGTCGGGACAGGCGCTGTAGCCCGCGATCGCCCGGTACAACTCGGGATGGCGGGCGGCGAGAATGAAGGCCGCATTGCCGCCCATGGAGAGACCGCCGATGGCATTGACGCCATTGCCGTATCGGGCGTCGATGATCGGCGGCAGTTCCTCGGTCAGGAAGGTTTCCCACTGGTAGCGGCCGAATTTGGGATCGTCGCGCTGCCAGTCGGTGTAGTAGCTGGCCTGGCCGCCGACCGGCAGCACCACATTGACGTTCTTGCTCCGGAAGAAGGATTCGGCGTCGGTGGCATTGGTCCAGGTGCTCTGGTTGATCCCCGGATCGAGGCCGTCCAACAGGTAGAAGGACGGATGCGAGCCGCCGCCCGCCGGGTGCAGAACCTGGACTTGGATGATCCGTCCCATCGATGGCGATTCGATGAACAGCGCCGAGCGCGTCGAGCTCAGTTCATCGATTCGATCGATCTGTGCGGCCGATGCCGTGGCCGGCTCGACAAGCATGGGCTCCATCAGCGCGATCGCAAAGGCCAGCACCGCAACAGCAATCTTCGTTCGCCGCACGAACTTACCTCCATCACCGCATAACAATGGCCTTCAACGTAACTCACGTCGAGACGTTGGAGAAGAGATTCCAGATCCGGCGCTTCCGCGGCAAACTTTCCGGCAGGTAACAGCATTCACGCCGGCACCGGCAGTCACAGCCCGGCCCGGCGACCGCTCAGCGATCGAGTGCGCCGCGGATCGAACTCGCCAGATAGTTCAGATCAGCGCGGTGCGGACTGGTCGGCCGCCCACGTAATCCGAACCCGTCACCCGGCGTCCGCGGAATGACATGCAGGTGCACATGGAATACTTCCTGACCCGCGGTCACTCCGTCGGCCAAGAAGAAGTTAACTCCATCACACCCCACCTCGCTGTCCCGCAGCGCCCCCGCCAATTTCTGCGCCACCTGGAACAACTTCCCCCCGACCGCCGGATCCAATTCCGCCAGACTCCGCGCCGCCACCTTCGGCACCACGAGCAAATGCCCCGGCGTCATGGGCCGAATATCCATGAACGCCACCACATCATCGTCCTCATACACCCGGCTGGCCTCGGCCCGCCCAGCCACAATGTCCCCAAAGATCGTGTACGGATTCACGCCGATCACTATGGCCGGTCGGTTAGAGGATCGGCGACGGGGTGTAGCGAGCGGCGTCGGGGTATTGGTCCACGAGCTTTTGGACGGCGGCGACCACATCGGAAACCTGGGCTTCGGCGGCGCCGATGAAGGCGGACTTGTCGGCCAGGGCGGCATCCAATTCGGCGCGGTCCAACGGGAAGCGGGAGTCGGCGGCCAGGCGGTCCAGCAGGTCGGGTTCGCGACCTTGTTCGCGCATGGCGAGGGCGACGGCTACCGCGTGTTCCTTGATTACCTCGTGGGCGGTTTCGCGGCCCACCCCGGCGCGCACGGCCGCGATGAGCATGCGGGTGGTGGCCAGGAAGGGCAGGTAGCGGTCGAGTTCGCGGGCGATGACGGCGGGGTAGGCGCCGAATTCGGTGAGCACCGTGAGGAAGGTTTCGATCATGCCGTCGATGGCGAAGAAGGCGTCCGGCAGCGCGACACGGCGCACCACCGAGCAGAAGACATCGCCCTCATTCCATTGCGCGCCAGCGAGTTCGGCGGCCATCGAGGCGTAACCGCGCAGCACCACCTGCAGCCCGTTGACGCGCTCGCAGGAGCGGGTGTTCATCTTGTGCGGCATGGCGGAACTGCCGACCTGGCCGGGCTGGAAGCCCTCGGTGACCAGTTCGTGGCCCGCCATCAACCGAATGGTGTGCGCGAACGACGACGGACCCGAACCGACCTGCACGAGCGCCGACAGCACATCGTGATCGAGCGAGCGCGGATACACCTGGCCGACACTGGTCAGCACATTCGCGAAGCCGAGATGCCGCGCGACCTGCTGCTCCAGCGTCGCAAGCTTGGCCGAATCGCCGCCGAGCAGATCGAGCATGTCCTGCGCGGTGCCCATCGGGCCCTTGATACCGCGCAGCGGGTAGCGGTCGATGAGCTCCCGCAGGCGGGTCAGCGCGATCAGCAGTTCGTCGGCGGCGGAGGCGAACCGCTTGCCCAGCGTGGTGGCCTGGGCGGCGACATTGTGCGAACGACCCGCCATCACCAGCGCGTGGTACTCGGCGGCGCGCTCGGCCAACCGTGCCGCCACCGCGACACCGTGCGCGTGCACATGCACGAGCGAGAGCCGGATCTGCAGCTGCTCCACATTCTCGGTGAGATCGCGGCTGGTCATGCCCTTGTGCACATGCTCGTGCCCGGCCAGTCCATTGAATTCCTCGATGCGCGCCTTCACGTCGTGGCGGGTGACCCGCTCACGCTCGGCGATCGAGGCGAGATCCACCTGATCGATGACCCGCTCGTAATCGTCGATGACGCCTGCGGGCAGATCGATGCCGAGTTCGGACTGCGCCCGCAACACCTCCAGCCACAGCCGCCGCTCGAGCACGATCTTGTTCTCGGGCGACCAGAGATGCACCAACTCGGGGCTGGCGTATCGGGTGGCAAGGACGTTCGGGACGAGGCTCACGACTGCGCCTCGCTAGCGCTCGGCTCCGTCGTACGCCGGGGCGCTGTGCCTTTGGTTCGCTCGCTGCGCTCTCTCACGTCTTGTCAGTCTAATGTCCGGAACCTGTCGACCTGCTGCGGCGTCGCGGGCGCGACGATATCGATGACCTCGAGCAACGCACCGCGCGCCATTCGCCTTGGCTCCGGGTCCATTTCGCTCAGCGCTGCCACCACGGCCCCGTCGACCACCGCGACCATCCTGCGCATCTGCTCCGCCCGAACCGCCCGATCGGAGCGGCGCAGCACATCGGCGAGCAACTCGTCCAGCTGCGCCCTTAGTCGGAGCTGCACTTCCCGCAGTTCCGGATGCCGCGCCGAGGCCACCGAACGCTCATAGCGCGCGATGAGCTGCCCGCGTGCGCCCTCGTCGTTTCCGTCCGACCCCACCAGCAGGTCCAACACCAGGTCGACGGTCGCCTCCGCGCCGCGTCTGCGGTGGCTCACCTCGCCGACTCGACGCCGCATCGCGTCCAGCTCCGAATTGCCGCTGAATTCGACCGCTCGCGCGATCAGATCATCGAGCGACTCGAAGTAGTACGTCGTCGACGCCAGCGGAAGGTCGGCGCGCGTTGCGACCGAGCGATGCCGCACCGCATCGAATCCGCCTTCGAGTAACAACTCGGCGGCGGCCGCTACCAAAGCCTGGCGACGCCGTTCGCCTTTCGGGGTCGTCGCGGTTATCACCGTGCCATCGTGCCAGTCATCATCAGTTCATCCGTGCGAAATCAGAGGAAACCCAGAGAGTGAAAACCCAGCCATCGTTGTTTTACCGCATCTGCACGTTCATGGTGCAGAACTGTGCAAACTCGTTGTCGGACAGCATGATCAACCACGCAGATAGTGACCCAGCCGAACGAGTGCCGCCTCGATGTCCGCAGTAGCTCCGGCGAAGGAGAACCGTACCGTCCGGTACCCCGCCGCGGTATCGAAGTCGATACCGGGGGCCAAGGCGACTCCGGTGTGGTCGAGCACCTCGGTGCACCACTTCCGGGAATCGTCGGTGAGATGGCCGATATCGGCGTAGGCGTAGAAGGCGCCGTCGGCCGGGGCCAGCTCGGTGATGCCGAGCTTCGGCAGCCCCTCCAGCAGCAGTTGCCGATTCACCGCGTAGCGCCGGACGTGACCGTCGAGTTCCTCCTTGGCCTCGGCGCCGAACGCATGCAGCGCCGCGAACTGCGAGACCGCGGGCGGACACACGGTCATATTGGACGCGAGCCGCTGCAGTGCGGGTCGCAATCCGCTCGGCGCCAGCATCCAGCCCAGCCGCCAGCCGGTCATCGAGAAGTACTTCGAGACCGAACCGATGACGACGGATTCGCGCGAGGTCTCCCAGGCCGATGACGTCCGACCGCCGCCGACGCCCTGGTAGGTGATGCCGTGGTAGATCTCGTCGGAGATCAGCAGGGTGCCGTGCGCATCGCACCAGCGGGCCAGCGCGGCGAGCTCGTCCGGATCGATCATGGTGCCGGTCGGGTTGGCCGGACTGGCCACGATCAGGCCCGCGGGCGGTTCCGGGAGCGCCTCCAGCATGGCGACCGTCGGCTGGAATCGGGTCTCCGCACCACAATCGAGTTCGATGACGCGACAACCCAGCGCGGTGAGGGAGTTGCGATAGGCCGGATATCCGGGCCTGGCCACCACGACAGTGTCCCCGGCGTCGAATGCGGCCAGGAAGATGAGGGTGAACGCGCCGGAGGAGCCGGTCGTCACCACGACGTCATCGGGTTCGACGGCGTATCCGTAGGTATCGAGGTGGTGTTCGGCGATCGCCTCGCGCAGCGGCAGAATGCCGAATGTCTCTGTGTAACCGAGCAATTCGGAATCGATTGCCGTCTTCGTCGCGCGCAGCACCGGGGCGGGTGCGGGCGTCGAGGGCTGCCCGGCCGCCAGCACCAGCACATCGCCGTGCGTCCTGGCCCGTTCCGCGGCAGCTTTCCAGACATCCATCACGTAGAAAGGTGGAATGGTCGACCGGCGAGATTCTCTGGACACTCGACGTACGGTAGACCGTGCCGCACGTCGGGTGCGCGCCGATGCTCGGCTTTTGTCGAAGTCGACGGGTACCGAAATGCGACCGACCGTGCGGTTCGGCATGTGCGCGGCATGCGGCACGGGTTATGGTCGGCGTTAATGCTTGACAAGGCTCGCCGTGCGCGGCTGGACCGAGTACCCGGGGTGGGTGGCATCGGTGTCATACCCCCCGATTGGCGTGCCAAGTTGCGGGAACGGCGCGAATCCGAGTTGCGTGGGCGGGCACGCGAGGTGCTCGGCGAGTGCAAGGACGGCCTGCTCTGGCTACGTCGGCAACCACCGCCCGACCTGCACGCGCTGTGGGAGGACCGGCCCAAACCCGACTATCGCGCGTTATCGCGCAAGCACCGGATCCTGATCGCGGGAGTCTGCGTCACAGCCGTATTCGCGGCCGCTGATTCCGCGTCCACCTGGGGCGTCACCGATCGCACGCCCGGCCCGAACGAAGCGCAACGCGTCGCCTTCGCCTATCCACAGCAGATGCAGTCGACACCGCCGTCGGTGAAGCGCTATCTGAATGCCATCGCCAACGGTGAGCGCATCCGTGAGCAGGAGGTGGTCGCGGCGGCGGCCCGCGCAACGCTGGAACGCGCCAAGGCCGAGGCGGCCGCGGCCGTGTCCGGTGAGTATCAGCCGTGGATGGCGGGCAGCGCGCCGGTCACGACGGGTACGGTGCTGCCCGGCATCATCGGCATGGTTTTGCCGGCCCGCGGCACCTTCACCTCCGGATTCGGTTCGCGCTGGGGCACTTTCCACAACGGCATCGATATCGCGGGGCCGATCGGCACACCGATCTATGCCGTCGCCAGCGGCACCGTCATCGATGCGGGACCCGCGCAGGGGTTCGGACTATGGGTGCGGATCCGGCACGATGACGGCAGCATCACCGTCTACGGCCATATGTACGACTTCTTCGTCTCGGTCGGCGAGCGTGTTCCGGCGGGTATGCAGATTGCCCGCATGGGTAACCGCGGTGACTCCACGGGGCCGCATCTGCACTTCGAGGTGATTGTCAACGGACAGCACGTCGACCCGCAGCAGTGGTTGGCGGTGCACGGGCTCACGTTCGGGTGATCACGGAAAGCTCCGACCGGAGCGAGTCTGTCGACGCGACCACCACGGAGCGAGTCTTACGAGCGACGTTCGCGGCCCGTCTCGCGTCCGAGTCGTCGAAGCGCATGCGACGCAGTCGCGAGTCTCGACGGCTCGGACGCGAGACACCAGGGGCCGCGAACACGCCGCGCCGCAGGCGCGGCAAATCAAACACTGATGCGGTCCTCGGCGGCGGCGAGGCCGATATCGGTGCGAAAGTGGCTGCCCGGCAACTTGATCGAGGCAATTCGGTCATAGGCGTGTGCGCGCGCCTCGGCCAGATCCGCGCCGATGCCGACGACACTCAGTACACGACCGCCCGCGGAGACCAGGGCCCCGTCCTCGCGCAACGCGGTTCCCGCATGCAGCACGGCGGACGAGTCGTCGGTATTGCCCTCGCCCGCTCCGGTGATCACATCACCGACGCGGGGGTGACCCGGATAGTTCTCGGCGGCGATCACGACCGTGACGGCCGAACCATCCCGCCAACGCGGCGCGGCGACCTCGGCGAGTGTGCCGGTCGCCGTGGCATTCAGCAATTCACCGAGCGGACTCTCCAGCAGCGCGAGCACCGCCTGGGTCTCCGGATCGCCGAAGCGACAATTGAATTCGACGACGGCGGGTCCGTCCGCACCGATCGCCAGACCCGCGTAGAGCAGTCCGGAGAAGCCGCAGCCACGCCGCACCAACTCCGCCGCAACGGGCTTTACGACGTCATCGACGATCGCGGTGGCCGTCTCCTCCGGCAACCACGGCAGCGGCGTGTACGCACCCATACCTCCGGTATTCGGCCCGGTGTCACCGTCGCCGACGCGCTTGTGATCCTGTGCGGGCAGCAGCGGCACCACGGTCTCGCCGTCGACCAGGCAGAACAGCGAAACCTCTGGTCCGTCCAGGAAGGATTCCAGCAGCACCGGATGGCCCTGCTCGAGCAGTTCGGCACCGTGATCGCGGGCCGCATGCCGGTCGGCGGTCACCACCACACCCTTGCCCGCAGCCAGCCCGTCGTCTTTGACCACCCAGGTCGGGCCGAAGCGGTCGAGCGCGGCATCGAGTTCAGCGGGGTTGTCCACAATCTCGCTGTGCGCGGTGCGGACCCCGGCGGCCGTCATGACGTCCTTCGCGAACGCCTTCGAACCCTCGATGCGCGCGGCCGCAGCGGACGGACCGAAGCACGCAATGCCCGCGGCCCGGACCGCATCGGCGACGCCGAGCACCAGCGGTACCTCGGGGCCGATCACCACCAGGTCCGCGTCCAAGTCGGTAGCCAGGGCGACAACTGCCTCCGCGGAGGACTGATCGACGGCTCTGACCTGCGCGTACTGGGCGATCCCTGCATTGCCCGGCGCCGCGAACAGCGCGGTCACCGCGGGGTCCCGGCGCAGGGCCAGGACGAGGGCATGTTCACGGGCTCCAGAACCGATGACGAGTACGCGCACGCGCAACAGCTTAGGTTGTCGCCAATAATGGCCCCCCGCCTCCCCGGAACTTTGCCGGTCGTTGGGTACACCTTAACTTCGTCCGTGGACCGGCGGTCGAGTCGCTGGCCCACTCTCGGGCGTGCCCGACGAGTTACCCATGTACTCACGAAATCAGTCGTCACGTTCTCGGCCCCCAGCGGTCGTCGTGTGGATGATTGATGGGAGGGGGCGCGACAGCCGACCTCCATCGCGCAAAGGACGTGCTGACTATGGGTCTGATCGACGGACTGATGGGCAATGCCGGGCGGATCGATCCCGGTAAGGCGCAAGAGGAATACGCGAGACTGATGGGCGGCGGTGAACAGGTCTACGCCGCGTATCTACTTGTCCGCGATGCGATTCTGTTCACCAACAAGCGTCTCATCCTGGTCGACAAGCAGGGTGTCACCGGCCGCAAGGTGAGCTATCACAGCATCCCCTACCGCGCCATCACCCACTTCTCGGTGGAGACCGCGGGCACCTTCGACCTGGATGCCGAACTCTCCATCTGGATCTCCGGCACCCACGAACCGGTGCAGAAGCGGTTCAACCGACAGGTCGACATCTACGAAGTGCAGGGCATCCTTTCGCACTACGTCGCCTGAGCACATGGTCTGAGCCGATATCGGGCCTCTTCGCCGACCTCGGTGTGTCGACACCAAACCCGAACGACCGATCGGAAGCTCCCGGCGTAGCCTGCGGTGCATGGCTTCTGTTTTCAGCGCGATCATCGAGGGCCAGCTGCCGGGCCGATTCGTCTGGGAGGACGACGAATTCGTCGCATTCCTCACCATCGCCCCGGTGACGCAAGGGCACACGCTGGTGGTCCCCCGCAAGGAGATCGATCAGTGGCAGGACGTCGACGCCGACACCTTCGCGCGGCTCAACGGTGTCGCGCAGAAGGTCGGCCAGGCGGTCCGCCACGCCTGGGACGCCCCTCGCGCCGGCCTGCTCATCGCCGGCCTGGAAGTCCCCCACCTGCACGTCCACGTCTTCCCGGCCTTCACCATGGGCAACTTCGACATCTCCGGCGCCAACCCCCACCCCACCCCCGAATCCCTCGACGAAGCCCAAACCAAAATCAAGACCGCCCTGCGCGACTTGGGCTACGGAGCCAACGTTCCCGACTGATCAGGCGTCACTTCGATGCGCCGGGTGAGTCGACCTAGACCGTATAGGTGTCGCGGAACGCCTCGCGGACGGTCGCCGCATCCGGCGCGTCTCGGCCTTCGATTCCGGAGACCACCTCGGCGACGCGCCAATAGTTGGACGGGACCAGTCGGCCGGAAGTCACGGCCGTAAGCGTGACGTCTGCCGCCTCATCCAGCTTGTGGGCGGCTACCAGGGCCAAGCCCAGGTTCATATTCGCCGTAGCGATTCGGCGCGGCCGGTCGACGCGGTCACACCGAATCGCCCGCGCTCATGTCTGGATCGACGCGGCGCAGCGCTGATGCCAACCATTCGGACCGGCGATGTTCGGCTGGCATCACTGCCAGCCCGTGTGTCGCCTCCCCGATTGCTTCGGCCGTGTGCCCCAGCAGCGCCAGCACACCGCCACGCTGCACAGCCCCGAATCCGGTGCTCCACCAATACATCGACGCGGGGGGCTCAGCGCCGTCCGCCGCTTCCGCCGCCGCGTCGGCCAGAGCCAGCGCACGTTGTGCTTCGACCTTCTCTCCGTGCGCGGCCAATAGCTCGGCTCGCCGCATTCGCCCATAGGCCGTGATGACGGGGTGCGCGTCCCGTACCGCCAGCGCGGCGTCCGACAGTGCGACGACTTCGTCATAATTCCCCACGCTCATAGTCACGTAGCCGAGGAAGCCCAGGCTGTGGGCAAGCCGGTCCGGGTCGCGAGACTCCTCCGCCAGGCTCACAGCCGTGCCGAGGCTACGCCGGGCAGCGGCATCAGCTCCGATCGCGTGCTCCAGCCACCCCCGATACTGCGTGACCTCCGACGCGAGGGACGCCGCACTATTCCATCCCACACGCGCCTCACCGGCGAATGTCTCGGTCATCTCGGCCATGCCCCGGACGGCGGGCAGAACTGTCAAAGCCCCTGCCGCGTCCTCGAATCGGCGCATAGCCGCCAACATCACCGCCACGTCGGACAAGGCGGTGATGTCCACGCTGGCTGGTGCTCGCGCCACCGCCGTCAGCCGCTCCAAGTCCGCGCCCAGCACCCTTTCGTAGGCAGCGACGACACCGGCAGGTACCGGGCGTTGGCCGGTCTCGATCAGCGACAGGTATGCCCTGCTGTAGTAGCTCCGCTCGGCCATCGCGCGCAGCGAGATACCCGCCGCCTCGCGAGCGGCGCGCATCAGCGCACCGGGTTCCATAAGACCAGCCTAACGTGCTCAGTCCGCTGGTAGACGCTGTGGACGCTTGTTGACACCGAACTGGTCCGTTCCCGAAAGTCGCACGCCTAGCGTGTTTTTCAGCCCCGCCGCCGGGTCGATGCCGAGTCCTGATCGGCACCTCGGCGGTGGGTGCCCACCAACACTGACAGCCGAAGGGGGCGGGAGATGGCACTCCCCATGCGATTCGATGACGAAGATCTCCGCAAGCTGGCGATAGCGGCGGATGACGAGAAAGGCTACTGCTATCTCCAACGGGACGATGGCTCATGGTCATTGATCGATGACGACGGATGGGAAGTCGAGTTCGCCGAACCCGACCCCGACGTGATTTCGGCGATCGCGGCGACAATGCGCGCGCCGATCGACGTAGAGCCGGAGTCCGTCGTAGACACCGAGATTCGATGAGCGGATGGATCTTGCTCGGGTATGTCGTCGTGAGCGGACTGCCCTTGACCGTCGTCGTCATGGTGATCTTCTGGCCGGTGTCCTCCACCTCCAAACGATGGTCCGTCGACGAGATCGAGCAGCGAGTAACCCGCCTGCTCCTGGGGTAGGGCGGGAAAGAACGTGCCGCGACCGCCGCCAGCGAACTGTGCGCCGCCGAGGCCGATGGGGAGATGAAAACGGGCGCGCCGTTGGCGACGCGCCCGTACCGGAGCCCCCTGTCAGGATTGAACTGACGACCTTCGCTTTACAAGAGCGGTGCTCTACCACTGAGCTAAGGAGGCGGGTGAAGCGGTTGCCATCATAACGGGGCGCACCGACGGCGCGACACCGGGTTTCCGGTGCCCGGCGGCGTCTCTTAACGATCCTCTGGCATTGTCGGTGGGTAGCGGTAGCGTCCACAGCGTGAGGCAATGCAAGGGGTGCGCCGCTGCGCTGGTCAAACGGAGTCAGCTGGTCTACTGCAGTCTGGGATGCCAGCAGGCAACCCAGCGCAAAGCCCTGACCGAGCGGTGGTTGCATACAGGCGAAGCCCGAGTACGCGGCCACCAAGGGCATTATCTCCGTGATTACCTGACCGACGCCCAGAGCCACAGATGCGCGATATGCGGTATTCGGAGCGAATGGCGCGGGCGCCCACTCGCGTTCATCCTTGACCACATTGATGGCGACCCCACTCACAATCGACGGGAGAACCTGCGGCTCATCTGCCCGAACTGCGACTCCCAGCTACCGACGTACAAGAGCCGGAACCGGGGCAACGGTAGACACTCCCGGCGTGGGAGATACGCCAACGGGCAGTCTTACTAGGCCGAGAACTACTGCGCTGCAGCAAGGTGACCAGGTTACGGCGCCACGCTGCTGCAGCTCGGTGAGAGATCGGCGCAGTGTCGGGTACCGCGGGTCAGGACTGGGCGGCGGCCTGCCGCGCCGCGTCGTCGGCGGCCATCGCGTCACGCAGGCTCTTGGGCCGCATATCCGTCCAGTTCTTAAGGCGAGTGCTCCACCATTGAGCTAAGGAGGCGGACGGCGTCTTTCTCGAAAAGCGGTGCCAATCATAACCGGGCACGCCAGCTGCGTGACACCGGCTTTGCGGTGTCACGCAGTGACGGTTCAGCGTGGGCCCGGCGCAGTATCGGATACCGCGGGTCAGGACTGGGCGCCCTGACGGGCCGCGTCGTCGGCGGCCATCGCGTCACGCAGGCTCTTCGGACGCATATCGGTCCAGTTCTTCTCGACGTATTCCACGCACGCGGCGCGGCTGTCCTCGCCGAAAACGACTCGCCATCCGGCCGGGACCTCCGCAAAGGCCGGCCACAGCGAATGCTGTTCCTCATCGTTGACCAGAACGAAGAAGCGGCCGTCTTCGTCATCGAAGGGGTTGGTGCTCAATTTCACCTCACTGGATACTGGCGCATGTACGGGATCGCCCTTGGCTCGTCCAACGCTGTTCGAGCGCCGGAAGCTCCCCGAGCGTTGTGTCGACCCTAGCAAGGCAGACGTTACGCGTAGGCAGTTACCTCAGGCCGCGAAGAAATCGAGCAGGATCTTGTTCACCGCTTCGGGACGCTCGAGATAGCCGTAGTGCCCCGCATCAGGAACTTCCAGGTAGCGCGCGCCCGGGATGACCTCGGCAACCTCCCTGGACAGATACGGCGGAATCATCCGATCGTCGGCGAATCCGATGGCCAGGCACGGCACCTTGATGCCGCGGTAGGCCTGCACCCGGTCGAAATCATGGTCCATCCGGCGCTGGGCGCGGATACCGGGCGTCACCGCACCACCGGTGAACTCGAACAGATCGAGCCAGTCGCGGGCGGCGTTCGGGTCGGCCATGGTCGCGGGCGACATATTCATCACCGCGGTCACGGCGGCCTCGTACTTCGCGGGCAAGCTGACCCCGCTGGCGTCGAGTTCGTGTTCGCCGAGCGAGAGCGTCTTCTGGAACTGGTCGAGACGACCGTGCCCGGCCATGAACACGGCCTTGCGCACCAGCTCCGGACGCGCCAGCGCGAGTTCCTGCGCCACCCGCGCGCCCATCGAGGTGCCGACCACCAGTGCGGGACCCTCATCGAGCAGTTCGATGAGTCCGGCGGTATCGCCGACCAGCTGATCGATGGTCATACCGTCGGCCGCCTCATAGGACGGTTTGATGCCGCGATTGTCGAATGTGCAGACCCGATATCCGGCCTTGACCAGCGTCGGGACCTGATGCAACTCCCAGACCCGGCCCGGGCTGCCGGTACCCATGATCATGACGACCAGCGGACCCGCGCCCTTGGCCTCCGTGCCCTTGGTGCGGTCGCCCTTGACCTGGTAGTTGAGTGAAATTCCGTTCACCGTGGCCAGCGGCATATCGACCCTTTCGTGGAGTTGGTGCTGCTTTCCCACGGTATAGGGCTTCGGTTTTCGGCGAGCAGGCGAAGGGTATGACGCCGAACGTGTCCGAGGTCACCCGGATCCAGGTGCGGCATACCGCCATGGTGGCCAGATACCATTGACTATTCGCACGTACGAGCGTACTGAGCCGGGAGGACAAGAGATGGCCGCGAAGAGCAGCGCGAACGACATCGCGGACGACGATCTGGAACCACTCGCCGACGAGACCGCCCGTCAGGCGCAGCGAGTTGTCGCGGCCTACGCGGAGGACGCGGACGAATGCCGGATGCTGCTGTCCATGCTGGGCATCGGGCCTAACTCTCGGGGCGAGTAACCACCTCGACGTCAACGGGGCCGTCGACTATTCACAACTTCAAAGCCGAAAAGCGACGCGCAAAGGATGCGTGAGTGGACCAGATGATCCAACAGCCGTCCGAAGACTCCGAACACGCCTTTCTAGAGCCCCCATCCGAACCCGACACCACGGTGGTCCCGTCCGCCCTGGCCGAGATGAGCGGGGCTGGTTCCGGCTTCGTCGTCGTCGCCAACCGGCTGCCGGTCGACCTGGAGAAACTGCCCGACGGTTCCACCCGTTGGAAGCGCAGTCCGGGCGGTCTAGTGACCGCGCTGGAACCGGTGCTCCGCAATAACAAGGGGGCGTGGGTCGGGTGGGCCGGCGTTCCCGATGTCGATATCGATCCGATTATCGAGGACGGCCTCGAACTGCATCCGGTGCCGCTGACCGCGGAGGAAGTCTCCGAGTATTACGAGGGCTTCTCCAACGGCACGCTGTGGCCGCTGTACCACGATGTGATCGTGCGCCCGGTCTACGACCGGGCCTGGTGGGCCGCCTATGTCACAGTGAACCGGCGCTTCGCCGAGGCCACCGCGAAGGTCGCCGCCGAGGGCGCGACCGTTTGGGTGCAGGACTACCAACTGCAGTTGGTGCCGAAGATGCTGCGGATGCTGCGGCCCGATCTCACCATCGGATTCTTCCTGCACATTCCGTTCCCGCCGGTCGAGCTGTTCATGCAGATGCCGTGGCGAACCGAAATCATCGAGGGTCTGCTCGGCGCCGACCTCATCGGCTTCCACCTGCCGGGCGGCGCGCAGAACTTCCTCTACCTGGCCCGCAGGTTGGCAGGCCAGCCCACCTCGCGCGGCACCGTCGGTGTGCGGTCCAAGCTCGGCGTGGTGCAGGTCGGCTTCCGCACGGTCCGGGTCGGCGCGTTCCCGATTTCGATCGCCTCGGCCGAACTCGACGAGCATTCGCGCCGCCGCTCGGTCCGCGAACGGGCCGCGAAAATCCGTGCCGAACTCGGCAATCCGAAAAATATCCTGCTCGGCGTCGACCGCTTGGACTACACCAAGGGCATCGATATCCGCCTGGCCGCGTTGGAGGAATTGCTGCTGGAGAACAGGCTGGATCCGGCCGACACCGTCATGGTGCAGCTGGCCACCCCGAGCCGTGAACGGGTGGAGAGCTATATCCAGATGCGCGGCGATATCGAGCGCCAGGTCGGCCGGATCAACGGTGAATTCGCCAGGGTCGGCTATCCGGTCGTGCACTATCTGCACCGCCCGATCCCGCGCGACGAACTCGTCGCCTTCTTCGTGGCCGCCGACGTCATGCTGGTGACGCCGCTGCGTGACGGAATGAACCTGGTCGCCAAGGAGTACGTCGCCAGTCACAGTGGTCTCAACGGAGCGTTGGTGTTGAGCGAATTCACCGGTGCCGCAGCCGAATTGCGTCAGGCATATCTGTGCAATCCGCATGACCTGAACAGTGTGAAGGATGCCGTCATCTCCGCACTGGAGGACGACCGCGACACGCGTCGCCGCCGAATGCGCTCCCTACGCCGTCAGGTGCTCGCGCACGATGTGGACCGCTGGGCGCGGGCGTTCCTGGAGGCGCTGGCTCAGGACCAGGTCGCGGGCAGCGCGCTGCTCACCGACGACGATGTGTACCCGGAGTCGCGAGCTCCCCGTCGCTGACGCAACTACGGCGGGGCGAGTTTTGCGTGCGTCTGTTTGTGGCCTGTCTCGTGTCCGTGTCGATGGTGCGGTGATCGAATGCAGCCGGGTCGTGGGAGCGCGTGTGCCGCTGGCGTGAGTCTCTGATGCGCGCATCAGGTGCCGGACACCGTGCCGTCAGTGACCACGACGGAGCGAGTCTTACGAGCGACCGTTCGCGGCCCGTCTCGCGTCCGAGTCGTCGAAGCGCATGCGCCGCAGGCGCGAGTCTCGACGACTCGGACGCGAGACACCCGGGGGCCGCGAACACGCCGCGCCGAAGGCGCGGCCATTAGACAGAGCACTCACAGGAATCACCCAGCAAAGGTGCAGACAGTTCCCAGTCGATTGCCGGACTATGAAGCAATGAGTGGTGCGCCTGCGGAGTCCACGCCCGAGGCTCGGGTGCTGGTGGTGGACGACGAACCCATGATCGTGGAGCTCCTGTCGGTGAGCCTGCGGTATCAGGGGTTCGCGGTCGATACTGCTATCGACGGGGCGCAGGCGCTGGACAAGGCGCGCACCTTCCGACCGCAGGCGCTGATCGTCGATGTGATGATGCCGGGTATGGACGGCTTCGGGCTGCTGCGCCGACTGCGCGCCGACGGCATCGACGCACCGGTGCTGTTCCTGACCGCACGCGACGACGTCCAGGACAAGGTCGCTGGACTCACCCTCGGCGCCGACGACTACATCACCAAACCGTTCAGCCTGGAGGAAGTGGTGGCCCGGCTGCGAGTTGTGCTGCGCCGCTTCGGTCATGCCGCGCCGCAGCGCGAGAGTTCGCGAATCCGGTTCGAGGACATCGAACTCGACGACGACACGCACGAGGTATGGAAGGCGGGCGAGCCGGTTGCGTTGTCGCCCACCGAATTCACCTTGCTGCGGTATTTCATGGTCAATGCCGGAACGGTGTTGAGCAAGCCGCGCATCTTGGATCATGTGTGGCGCTATGACTTCGGGGGCGAGGTTGGTGTGGTCGAAACGTATGTCTCGTATCTGCGTAAAAAGGTCGACACGGGCGATCAGCGCTTGATTCACACTCTGCGCGGCGTCGGATACGTAATGCGCGCGCCGAATCGGACGCGCCAGTCCGAGAAATGATCATCTCCCGGATCGCACAGAACCGTCGCAAACTGGCACGCGCTTCTTCGGCGATTCCGTTGCGGGTGACGCTGGTGCTTGCACTCGTGCTGCTTTCCGCGCTCGGACTGTTCGCATCCGGCATGGTCGTCACCTCGGCGCTGGAGAATTCGCTGCTGCACCGCACCGATCAGCAGCTTCGCGATGCGGTGATGGCATGGTCGCGGCCGCGGCCGCCGACTCCTTCGAATCCGTCGCATCCGTCCAGCACCTTCTTTGTCCACATCGAGCCGACCCCGGGCGGCAACGGCACCGTCTATTTCGAGACCAGGCCGTTCAATGAGGAAGCCGAGCCGGAGCTGCCGCGACTGCCCGAGATCCGGCCGACCACGGATCCGCCGGGCAGCAAGGTACTCACCAGACCGGTAACCGTCGGCTCCAAGAACGGTTCGACGGTCAAATGGCGGACCATGACGGCGGTGTCACCCGATACGACGACCACGGTCGCGATACCGCTCACCGAGAACATCGACACGGTCAATCGACTGATCATGTTGCAGCTCATGGTCGGTGCTGCGGTGCTCGCCGCGCTGGCGGTGCTCGCCTACTTCGTGATCCGACGCAGTCTGCGGCCGTTGCGTGCGGTCGAGAAGACCGCCGCCGCCATCGCCGCTGGTGACCTGCATCGCCGAGTTCCAGTGCGCGGCACCAACACCGAGGTCGATCGGCTGTCCCAATCGCTTAATGGCATGCTGGCCCAGATCCAACGGGCCTTCGCCGCGACGGAAGCCTCCGAATCGGCGGCCCGGCGCTCCGAGGCGAAGATGCGCCGCTTTGTCGCCGACGCGAGCCATGAACTGCGCACCCCGCTCACCACCATCAGCGGCTTCGCCGAACTGTATCGACAAGGCGCGACCGCGGATCCGGCCATGTTCATGGACCGCATCGAACACGAGGCCCAGCGCATGGGGCTGTTGGTCGAGGACCTGTTGATGCTGGCCCGGTTGGACGCACAGCGCCCGCTGGAACTGGGGCCGGTCGACCTGCTCGCCATCGCCAGCGACGCCGTGCATAATGCCCGCGCCGTCACAGCGGCCAATGGCGATGAGGGTCCCCGCCGCTCGGTCGAACTGGAAATCCGTTCGGGCACAGGAACATTGGAAGTGAAAGGTGACGAGGCGCGGCTGCGTCAGATACTGGCCAACCTGCTGAACAACGCACTCACGCACACACCCCCGGACGCCGACGTCAAGGTCCGGCTGACCCCCACCGACGACGAGGTCCTGCTGGAGGTCGCCGACACGGGTCAGGGCTTGCCGCCCGAGGAGGCCGAGCGGATCTTCGAACGCTTCTACCGCACCGACACCTCCCGCACCCGCGCCAGCGGTGGCACCGGCCTCGGCCTATCCATCGTCCAGGCCCTGGTCGACGCACACAACGGCACAGTGAGCGTCGAAAGCGCCGACGGTGAAGGCACCACCTTCACCGTCCGTCTGCCCCGCGAAAATCACTGAGTGACCACGAAGGGCGGCTGCGCGGGGGGACCAGCTCGGACTCTCGCGCTTCCGGAAGCTCCGCGACCGCTGCACGGGTCGGTAGCCACAGCTCACCATTCCCGTCGTTGTCGTCCGGTGGGCCGGGGCGGGTTCGGACCGCACGCGGCGGCGTTCAGGCGATAGTGACAGCGCCTGCGTCGGCTAGATCGGCGTCACCGCCGAGACGAGCCAGCGGCCGTCATCTTTGTCGAGGCTTACCCGGACTCGGCTGGTGCTGATATTCGCTTGGGGGGAGTCCTTGCCGGTGCTTACCTGGTTCAGGTAGAGCAGGACTACTGCGTGGGTGGGTTCGGCGGAGACTACGCCGGTGGCCTGGGTGGTGGCCTGGACGTTGAGTTCTTTTTCCTTGGCGCCGGGGGCGATGGCTTCCTTGATCAGTTTCAGGTAGTCATCGCGGAAGCCGCCGCCGAGATTGTCGGCGGCCTTTGGCAATTCGGCGTCCACCGTTTTGAAGTTGTAGGTGAACATCGCCTCGACGGTGCGCTGCGCCGCGGGGACCGCCTGGGTGCGAGCCTGTTCGCTCTTGCGGTCGTTCCAGTACTTGTATCCGGTGACGCCGCAGATGGCCGCCAGCGCGACGATGACGAGGGCGACCGCGGACGCCACCAGAATCAAACGCCTGCGCCCACCCCTCATCGAATCGATACGCGATGCTGTACTCATGCTACGAACTCCACTTGTGAGGCGGTGATCCCGTTGTCGCCGCGGGTGACGGTGACCCGGAATCGGTAGTACCGCGTCTGCGGATCCGCCATGCCCGCATTGGTCAGGGTCTGTTTGGCGGCGACCAGCACGCGTGCCGAATCCCCGTCCTCGCTCTCGATGGCGGATTCGATGATCTCACCGGTGGCCTTCACCTTGGCCTGTTCGACCACGCTCGCGTAGGCGTCCTTGCGCTGCGAGTATTCGGCCTTGAGTTCGCCGGAGGCCACCGCGAGGACGCGGTCGATATCGGCCTTGGCAGTGTCGTCCTTGATGGTGGTGAGATTGAGAATCGCCTGCTTGGCGGTCTGCACGTAGTCCGCGCGCCGCGCATCGCGGTCGGATGCGGTGTGCAGGTTGGAGGCGAAGAATCCGGTGCCGATCACCAGCGCGATCGCCACGACCACGGCCGCGGCGGCACCTGCGATGAACACCCAGCGCGGCGGGCCGGACTTCGGAGCGTCATCGACGACATCCGCGACGCTGGGTATCTCCAGCGTGGTCACGGGTTCGGCATCGTCGCTCGGGCTGTCCGAATCCGACTTCGTCACCTTGACGGTGACATCGACGGCCTTGGTCAGCTCGACACCTTCGGTCTCGAGCGGGATGGTGTCCTCCGGCGGCGGACCTGCCGAACGCACCGCCCGTCGCCTGGGCCGGGCCTTGACCACACTGGATTCACTCATGCCTGCACCTCGCTGACGCTCGGTTCCGGCATGCGCGAAGCACGCTGTGACATTGTTCGTTCGCTGCGCTCTCTCACTACTGCTGCTCCTGAAGCATCGCCTGCCAACTCGACGGTATCGTGCCGGATCCGTCCTTTCCGATATCCCCCTGACGGTACGTGCGTCCGTCCGGTCCCATGAACGTCCCACTGCCGGGATCCAATGTCGTACTGTGTGCGGCCGGGTGGGTGGAGCCCTGATCGCCGATCGGGTCACCCGACGGTGTCACCGGCTGCGGCGGTCCGAACGCCGGGTTATTGCCTTCGGGCACATAGCCGTTCGGGTCGCGGCACAGCTCCGGCGATGGCGCCCGCTTACCCGGCACTTCCATGCACGGCGTATTGCGGATACCGCGCACGGCTTCCTTGGCGTTCTGCGCCACCTTGCAGTAGAGCCCGGGCGGCGTATCCGGGGTGTCGAGCTGGGCGGGCGAGCGGCGCTGTTCCGGCGTGAGGAAGCCGGTGGTGCAGCCGGGCGGATCGTTGAGTTCCAGGTGGAAGTCCACCACGGCACCGTATTCGACGGGGCCGCGGATGACCGTCAGGAACGCGGCGGTCAGCGGCGGATAAATCACGAGGATCTGTTCCAGACCCGAGTGATAGGTCACCGCGACCTGCCCCACGCTGACCAAATTCGACAGCAGGATCGGCAGGGTCGGACGCAGGTCCTGGAACAGCGAACTCACCTGCTGTGCCGCGCCGGGCGTCTTCTCGATGACATTCCGCAGTGCCGGATCATGGGCGCGCAGTTGGTCGGTGACCGTCGCCAGGTCCTGGGTCCACGACCGGATCGCCGCATCGG
This sequence comes from Nocardia vinacea, assembly GCF_035920345.1. Classification (NCBI taxonomy): domain Bacteria; kingdom Bacillati; phylum Actinomycetota; class Actinomycetes; order Mycobacteriales; family Nocardiaceae; genus Nocardia; species Nocardia vinacea. Next base: position 7,637,795 of record NZ_CP109149.1, on the reverse strand, counting down.
ACTGATTCTGCGTATCCAGCAGCGGCCCGATCTTTTCCAGCAGATCTTTGGTCGGCTCGGCATTCGCCTGAGCCTCCTGCACCAGCAGCGACGCGGAATCGATGAACTTCTGCAGATCCGGTCCGGCGCCGTTGAAGGCCTTGAACGCATCGTCGATCACCTGCCGGAGCTTGGTATCGGCAATGCTGGACAGCAGACGATCGGATCGATCGAGCACGGTGCCGATATCCTCGGGCAGCCTGGTGCGATCCACCTGAATCACCGAACCGTCGGAAAGGTTGCCGCCCTTGACATTCGCGACGGGCACCAGATCGACGTACTGCTCACCGATGGCCGAGACACTGCGCACCCACGCGTCGACATCGGACGGAATCTTGTAATCGCTATTGATAGACAGCTTCGCGTCCACACCCGTCGGGGTGAGCCGAACCTCTTCCACCTTGCCGACATTCGTGCCGCGGTAGGCGACATTGGCCGTCGGATACAGCCCGCCGGTGGCCAATAGCTTTACCGTCACCTCATAGCGGCCGATACCGAACATGGCGGGCAGTCCCACATAGGTACCGCCCATGACCACCAAGCCGATCACCGTCAGCACCGAGAAGATGGCCAACTGGATCCGGACGAATCGCGTGAGTTTCATCGGCCCGCACCTTCCTGCCCGGCGGGCGGAACGGTGAGGCCGGGAATCGCGGGCAGACCCGGAATCGGCGGCAGCCCAGGGATACTCGGCGTCGGAGCCGGAGTGGCGCCCGGTGACTGCAGCGGTGCCGTCGACGGATTGCTATTGCCCTCCGCCGTACCGGCCAGCCCGCCGAGTGCACCCTCGACCCCGCCGAACCGACCGCCGAGCGGAGTGCCGGTGAGGAAGTTCGAATCCAATCGCTTGCCGGTGATATCGACGGTCATGATCAGGTTCATGTAGTCGCCCTTGACCGCGTGATCGAGATTCTTCATCGGGAACGGGAAGGTGAAGATCAGCTTCAAGACCTCGACCAGGCTGTTCCCGGTGCTCGCCAGCGTCTCCAGCACGGGTGCCAGATTCGCCAGATTCGCCTTCAGATTGTCCCCACCCTGCGCGATGATCCGCTGCACCACATCGCTCAGATCACCAAGGGCGGTAAGGGTGTGCGTGATGTCCTCGCGCCGATCGGCGAGCACGGTGAGCGCCGGATGGATCTGTTCGATCGCCGCGGCCACCCGATCCTTCTGCTTGGCCAGCGTGCCTGCGAACCGGTCCAGTCCACCCATCGCATCGATGATGTCCTTGGTTTGGGAATCCAGTGTGGTGGTCAGCTCGGTCAGCTGCGGCAGCAGATCCCGGATCGCATCCTCGCGACCGTTGAATGCGGCATTGAGTTCGTGGGTAATGGTTTCGAGCTGACTGATGCCGCCGCCGTTGAGCACCACCGACAGCGATGACAAGGTCTGCTCGGTGGTCGGATAGACACCGGCCCGGTCCAGCGGGATCAGATCGCCGTTCTTCAGCTCCCCCTGTGCCGGAACATCTTTCGGCGCGGCGAGCTCTAGATGATTGCTGCCGAGCAGGCTGGTCTGCCCGATTCGGGCGGTCGCATTGGCGGGCAGCTTCACATCGTTGTTCAACGAGACGGTGACCAGCGCGTGCCAGCCCTCGACCTCGATCTTCGACACCGTGCCGACCGTCACGTCGTTCACGCGGACCGGCGAATTACGGGTCAGCGTGGTGACATTGGGCATCTGGATCTTGACTTCGTAGGCGTTATCACTTCCGGCCGTACCGGGCATGGGCAGCGAATTGAGCCCGTCCCATTCGCAGCCGCTGACTCCGAGCACGACGGCCAATCCGATTGCCGCACCGGCCATTCGCATGCGCATCATCGCCCTCCTCCCGGAATGGCCAGCCCGGCAATACCGTTCGGCACCGCTACCGGATCCGATTGCGGCACCGAATCACTCGGCCCGCGCGCGGCCAGACTCGGCGGACTGTAGACGAGCTGGTGCGGGAACGCGGTCTGGTTGGAGACCGGATTGGCTAGCAGCGGTGGGTAATTCATCATGAGCTGCTGGATGACCGGTGCCAGATACTGGCGGCACAGGGCGGCGCTCTGATCGGAACCGTTCGCATCGTTCGCCTCGACCGCGCCGCAGAGGAAGGCGAACGGATTGGCGAAGTTCGGCGCGACGACTGCACCGGTGAGACTGCCCTGCGCCGGATCGTAGATCTGATAGAAGTTCGCCAGCGACGTCGGCCCGGAATGCAATACCTGCTCGAGCTGGGGCCGCTTATCCGCGAGGATCTGGGTGACCTCGGCCAGCCGCTGCACACCCTCGGTCAGCGCCCCGCCACGCTCTTGGATGAACCGCTGCACATCACCGACGGCGATGTCGAGATTGTCCAGTCCGGCACCGAGATCACCGGAAACATTCGCGAGCACCGATGAGACCGAGGCGAGCCGACCGCCGAACTGCACGATCTGATCGTTGCTCTTGGACAGCACATCCACGAACTGCTGCAGATTGCGGATGGTGCCGAACAGATCGGTGCGCCCGTCCGACAACGTACTCAGCGTGTGCGACAGCTCGCGCAGGGTATCGCGCAACGCCTCCGCATTGCCGTTGCCGAGATTGTCGGCGGCGGTATTCACGAACCGCCCGAACGAGCCCTGCTTATCGTCACCGACCGGACCCAATGTCGTTGCCAGCTTGGACAATTCGGCCTTGATGTCATCCCATTCGACCGGAACCGCGGTGTGCTCGATCGGAATCACGCTGCCGTCGTGCATTTTCGGCCCGCCGGTGTAGGCCGGGGCCAATTGGATGAATCGCGCCGACACCAGCGACGGCGAAATGATGACCGCCTTGGCATCCTGTGGAACATCGATGCCACGATCGAGCGTCATCGCGACCCGGACCTGGTCCTTACCGGGATCGATGGAGTCGATCCGGCCGACCTTGACTCCGAGCACGCGCACCTCGTCACCGGCGTACAGGCCGGTCGTGGACGGGAAATACGCGGTGATCGAGGTCTTTCCGATCCGCGATATCAATGACCACCCGCCGGCGATCACCAGCGCGGCGATGACGACCAGCGCGAGCACCCGCACCCATGGCGGTGCCGAACGAACAGTGCGCAATGCATTCATCGCGGCGGCTCCTGAATCGCGGGCTCGATCGACGGCAACGCGGGGTCGGTCAGATAGGCGCGGAAGGAGTCCGGCACATGCTGCGGCCAGACCAGCGCGTCGACCAGGATCTGCAGGCCGCGCGTGGTCGCGTTCGAGACATACGCCTGGAAGTACGGACCGCTGCCGACCTGCTCACCGAGCGCGGCCGAGAACGGACCGAGTCCATCCAGCGCCTTCGACAGGTTGTCTTTATTGGATTGCAGCAGTGCAAGCACCGAATTCAGCCGGTCCAGTGTGGGTTTCAGCTGCGCCTCGTTGTCGTTGACGAGGCCGGTCAGCTGTTGGGCCAGCCCGTTGATGTACACGATCAACTGACTGAGCGCGCCGCGCCGCCGATCCAATTCGCCGAGCAACTCGTTGCCGTCGACCAGCAGCGCATTGATCTGATTGCTGCGATCGGCGAGCACCTTCGTGACGTTCTGCGCCCGGCCGAGCAACTCGGTCAGCGCCTTGTCCCTGGTATTCAGGCTGCGCGAGAGTTGGGTGACTCCGTCGAGTGCCGACCGCAGCGGGGCGGGAGTATCAGCGAAGGTTGTGGACAGCGCGTCCAGCGTCCGGTTGACCTGGTCCATGTCCAGGCCCTTGACGGTATTCGTCAGATCGCCGAGCGCGTCGGTAAGCGAATACGGCGAGGTGGTGCGGTCCAGCGGAATCGTGTCGTTCGTCCGGGTCGAACCGCTGCCCGCCGGGGTCACCTCGAGCGATTTGCGGCCGAGCACCGTATTGGTCTTGATGGCGGCGCTCGTTTTATTGCCCAGCACGATTCCCTCGTCCAGCGTGAATCGGACGTAGACCTTCGCACCGTCCAGCTTCACCTGCTCGACGCGTCCCGTGCGCACACCCGCGACCTGCACATTGTCACCGGGAACCAGTCCGCCCGCATCGGCGAAGTACGCGGTGTAGGTCGCACCGGAGCGGATGAACGGCAGCCGGTCGACCTGGAGGGCGGACAGCGAGACCGTGGTCGCGACGACAATGCCGATGATGCCGAGCGAGACTGCGCGTGATCGGGTTTCCTTCATCGGCTCTTCGCACACCTTCCCGTCGTCTGCATACCGGGCAGGGTGATGTGCATCGGCTTGCCGTCCGGCCCGTCGACAATGAAGTTCGTGCCGCACACGTACATATTCAGGAACGACCCGTAGGAACCGATCCGGACCAGCTTCTTGTAGGTTTCGGGCAGTCGGTCCAGCACCCACTGGACGGTGTCGGAGCCGTCGTCGAGGGTGGCGGCGACGGTGCCGGTCTGCTCGATAGTGGTCTTCAGATCCGGCCGGGCCTGCTGCAGCAGATCGGTCAGATCCCCTGTCGCACCGGCGATCCGCGGCAGGGCCGCGCCGATCGGATCCTTATCGGCGGCCAAACCGCTGACCAGCCGCTGCAATTCCTCGAGCGTGGTGGCGAACTGCTGATCGCGGTCATCGATCGTGGCGAGCACGGTCTTCAGATTCTCGATCACACTGCCGATCAACGCATCTCGATCGGCGAGGGTTTTGGCGAACGATCCGGAACTGTTCAGCAGCGCGACGAGCGTGCCGCCCTGCCCCTGGAAAACCTGGAGCAGCGCCTCGGTCAGATCATTGACCTGAGCCGGATCGAGGCCGCGCAGCAGCGGTTTGAAGCCGCCGAGCAACATATCGAGATCTAGTGCGGGCGAGGTGCGATCAAGGCCGATGGTGCTGCCCTTGGATATCACCTGCGCGGTACCCGGCCCCTCCAGCAGTTCGAGATACCGGTCTCCGACCAGGTTTTCGTAGCGGATGGTCGCCTTGGTGCTGGTGTAGAGCCGGTACCTGCTTTCCACATCGAAATCGACGTGCGCGAGATTGTCCTTGCCGACATGCACCCCGGTCACCGAACCCACCGGCACACCGGCGATTCGCACCTTCGCACCGTCCAGCATGCCGGAGGAGTTGGTGAAGACCGCGTGATAGCCGGTCTCCCTGGCGAAGCGCATCTGGCTGAACACCACCACCAGTCCGGCCAATACCAGCGCCATCACCAGCGTAAAGATCGTCAGCTTGACTGTTGTCGCGTGTGGTTTCACAGCTGCCCCACCCCCGGCAATCCGGCGAACAGCAGCTGGAACACCTTGGGCCCGTTCAGATGTGTCGTCGTCGACGGCGTCCACACGTGACCCTCGGAGGTATCGGTGACCACGAAGTTCGCGTGGCTGTCCGGCACCCGGTCCAGCACACCCTCACAGTGCGGCCCGCCGGTGGCATTCACCTTCGGCAGATCCTCCGGGTACTGGTAGGCATCGGCGCCCGGCATGAAACTCGCATTGAGCGGCACCGCGTCGAACCGTCCGCCGAAGATGTCCTCACCGATCGGGAGCACATTGGCCAGGCCGACGACCAGGCAGTACAGCGCGGGCTTGTAGTCGTTGAGCAACTGGGTGGTCGGACGCAGCAGATCCAGCGCCGTCACCAGCGGTTGTTCGTTCTCGCGCAGCACTGAGCCGGTGGTATCTGCCAGTCCGATGAGGTTGGCCAGCATCGCATCGACGTTCTCCTGCTCCTCGACGAGTGTCCTGGCCGTCACGGTCAAGTTATCGGTGGTGCGCAGCAGATCCGGCACGGTGTCGGCATACAGATTGGTGACACCGGTCGAGGAGACCAGATCCCTTTGCAGTGCAGGCAGACTCGGATTGATATCGCGCAGGTAGGCATCGCTGCGGGCGAGCAGATCACCGAGCTTCTCGCCGCGCCCCTGCAGCGCGGTGCCCAGCGCCGACAGTGTGGCATTGAGCTTTTCCGGCTCGATCTTCTGCAGCACATCGGTCAGATGCTGGAACAGCGTATTGAATTCGACGGTCACCGATTCGGCCGTCACGGTCGATCCCGGCTTCAGCGGGGTCGACGAAGCCTGTTCCGGCGCAGTGAAATTGATGTACTTGGCGCCGAATACCGTGGTGGACTTGATATCCACGGTCGCATTGGACGGAACCATTTTCAGCAGTTCGGGATCCATCGCCAGCGTCAGCTTCGCACCGTCGACGGTCTGCTTGATCTCCGAGACCCGACCGATCTCCACACCGCGGATCTTCACCTTGGCGTCGGGATCGAGCACCAGGCCGCTGCGCGGTGCGTCCACCGTGACGGTCACCGTCTTGGTGAATCCGCCGAAGAACATGACCATCGCGACGGACACGACCGCGACCAGCGCGATCACCATGCCGAGCCCGGCGAGCTTGAGCCCGAGCCCGCCGCGCAGTGCCGCGCCGAGGCCGCTTCCCGATTGCTTCGTTGCCATACCGCTCTACCCGGAGAGATGGAAGTTGCCGGAGGTGCCGTAGATGGCCAGCGAGATCAGCAGTGTCACCGTGACCACCGCGACCAGCGAGGCCCGCACCGCATTGCCGACCGCGATCCCGACGCCGACCGGTCCGCCCGCGGCGTTGTAGCCGTAGTAGGTGTGAATCATCATGACCGCCAAGGCCATGAAGATCGCCTGGGCGAAGGACCAGAGGATGTCGCTGGGGATCAGGAAGGTGGAGAAGTAGTGGTCGTAGACGCCTGCCGACTGCCCGTAGATGACCACGGTGGCGAATCGGCTGGCGATGAACGAGCAGATCACCGCGAGCGCGTACAGCGGCACGATCGCGATCATGCCCGCGAGCACCCGGGTGCCGACCAGATACGGCACCGGCCGGATCGCCATGGACTCCAGTGCGTCGATCTCCTCGGCCACCCGCATGGCACCGAGCTGCGCGGTAGAACCCGCGCCGATGGTTGCGGCCAAACCGATTCCGGAGATCACCGGCGCCGCGATGCGCACATTGATGAATGCCGCGAAGAAGCCCGTCAGCGCCTCGACGCCGATATTGCCGAGCGAACTGTAACCCTGTACCGCGATGGTGCCGCCGGTGAACAGCGTTAGAAATCCGACGATGACCACCGTTCCGCCGATAACCGCCAAAGCACCTGTGCCCATGCTGATTTCGGCGATCAAACGAATGGTCTCGGTGCGATAGTAGATCAGTGCGCGTGGGATGGAACCGATTGTCTGCGCATAGAACACCGCATGTTTACCCAGCGAATCGAGCGAGTTCGAAAAGCGACGCACTCGCCGCACGGTACGCGGGAAGCGGGATTGGATTACGAATGCCATCGCCTCACCGCACCGCGAACTTGATACCGACGGCGGTGACCACGACATTCACCACGAACAGGGCCATAAAGGCGAAGACAACGGTCTGATTCACCGCATCACCGACACTCTTGGGACCACCTTTGACATTCAGGCCGAGATAACAGGCCACCAGTCCGGCGATCAGCCCGAACAAACCGGCCTTCACTTCGGAGATGACCAGCTCGGGCAGATGGGTGAGCAGCGTGATGCCATTGACGAAAGCACCCGGATTCACATCCTGCAGCAGCACCGAGAACAGGAACCCGCCGACGATGCCGATGGTGCACACCAGGCCGTTCAACATCAATGCCACGAACATCGAGGCCAGCACCCGCGGCACTACCAGCCGCTGCACCGGGTCGATACCGAGGACGCGCATCGCATCGATCTCTTCGCGAATGGTTCGCGCCCCGAGATCCGCGCAGATCGCGGTAGCGCCCGCGCCCGCCACGATCAATACGGTGACAATCGGTCCGACCTGGGTGACCGCACCGAATGCCGCACCGGCGCCGCTGAGATCGGCGGCGCCGATTTCACGCAGCAGAATGTTGAGCGTGAAGCTCACCAGCACGGTGAACGGAATCGCCACCAGTAGTGTCGGAATGATCGAAACGCGTGCGATGAACCAGGCCTGATCAATGAACTCGCGCCCTTGGAACGGACGTCGAATGCTGGCCCGTGCGACGTCGGCAACGAGTTCGAAGAATCCGCCGACTGCCCGCAATGGCACAGCAAGGACCTCGTTCATGCACGATCCTCCTTGCTCATCCTGCTGATTCTGCTCATCGCACGATGCCCCGCCCTGGCCACATCGCCGCAACGATTAGAACATGTTCACATTGCTGTAGGAAGCTTTTTGGCATATTTGAGCTGCCATTTTTCTCAAATTCGGCCCATGAATTTGTAACAGGTGTCATTTGAGGGTGGCCTAACCCTTTTGAGGCGTCACACACCGTTGACTCCCATGTCTACCAAGCGCCGCATCGGTGATCAACAACTGGACCAGTGATCAGATGGTTTCCGATGGCGCCTGCCATCACAGTGTCAGTTGTCCAGATCGATCAAAGAGGACGCTGAAAACGTACGCCCCGCGGGCCGCTGCGCGAAGTAACCACCGAGCGTGGCGGCGAGATCATTTACCGACCAGCGATCATCGGCGGCGTCGAAACGCTCTTCTACGACCGGCGCGGCCATCAAGGCGACCATCGGCCCGTACACCACGAACAGTTGCCCGTTGACCGCATCGGCGGCGGGCGAAGCGAGATACGCGACCAACCGCGCCACATGATCCGGCGAGAGCGGATCGATGCCGCCCTCCGGCGCCGCGCTGAAGACCGCTTCGGTCATCGCGGTGCGCGCCCGCGGCGCAATGGCATTGGCGCGCACGCCGAATCGGGACAGCCCGCGTGCGGCGGAGAGCGTCAGCGCGGTGATACCGGCCTTGGCCGCACCGTAGTTGGCCTGCCCCTCCGGGCCGAGCAGGCCCGCTTCGGAGGAGGTGTTGACGAGCCTGCCGTAGATCGGCGCGCCCGCCGCCTTGGACTTGGCCCGCCAGTAGGCGCCCGCATTGCGGGTCAATAGAAAATGGCCGCGCAGATGCACCGCGACCACCGCATCGAAGTCCTCGTCGGACATGTTGAACAGCATGCGGTCGCGGGTGATGCCCGCATTGTTCACCACGATGTCGACACTGCCGAACGCTTCCTCGGCGGTACTGATGAGCGCATCGGCGGTCGCCCGCTCGGCAATGCTGCCCGCGACGAACTCGGCCTTGGCGCCGAGCGCACGGATATCGGCGAGGGTTTCGGCCACCGCATCCGACTCCGTCAGATCGTTGACCACCACCGACGCGCCCGCCCCCGCCAAGGCCAGCGCCTCGGCGCGCCCCAGTCCGGCGCCGCCACCGGTAACGATGGCCACCCGCCCCGCAAGGCTCACATCCGTGTTGTCCACATCACTCACGGAGCCGACTCTAGAACGTGTTCCTATCTGACGGCAAGCATCGGCTACTGCAACTTCAGCGCCGCCTTCGGACACTGGGCCACCGCATCCTCGACATCGGCGAGCCGATCCGCAGGTACGTCGGCTTCTACGATGTGCAACACGTCCTCGTCATCGAGTTCGAAGACGTCGGGGGCGATTCCGACACAGATTCCGTTGGCTTCGCATTGATCCAGATCGACCGTGACCTTCATAGAAACTCCTTAAACGCGACTCTGGTCGAAGCCTAACAACACCAGGTCATATCGGGTACCGCCATTGTGCGGATTCGGTAGCAATACTGGAACATGTTTCAGTTCGTATGCAATGATCGGTTGACCGACATCGAACGCTCTGCTTACCCACCCCGCCGACTCCGCAAGCTCCGTCGGCTGACCATCCGCTCCACTTACCCACCCCGCCGACTCCGCAAGCTCCGTCGGCTGACCATCCGCTCCACTTACCCACCCCGCCGACTCCGCAAGCTCCGTCGGCTGACCATCCCCAAGAGGTACTGCCATGCGCATTGCGTACACGCCGCAGCAGGAAGAGCTCCGCGCGGAGCTGCGCGACTACTTCGCGCGGCTGATCACCCCGGAGCGCCGAGCCGCGCTGAGCGCGACCACCGGCGAGTACGGCCACGGCAACGTCTACCGCGAGGTGGTCCAGGAAATGGGCCGCGACGGCTGGCTCACCCTGGCCTGGCCCGAGGAGTTCGGCGGCCAGGACCGCCCGACCATGGACCAGCTGATCTTCACCGATGAGGCGGCCATCGCGGGGGCGCCGGTGCCCTTCCTCACCATCAATTCGGTGGCGCCGACGATCATGCACTACGGCAGCGAGGAGCAGAAGAAGTTCTTCCTGCCCAAGATCGCCGCGGGTGAACTGCACTTCTCCATCGGTTATTCGGAACCGAGCGCGGGCACCGACCTGGCCAGCCTGCGCACCACCGCCGTGCGCGACGGCGACGACTATGTGATCAACGGTCAAAAGATGTGGACCAGCCTGATCGCGTACGCCGACTATGTCTGGCTCGCGGTTCGCACCGATCCGACTGCCAAGAAGCACAAGGGCATCAGCATGCTCATCGTGCCGACGACCGCCGAAGGCTTCTCCTGGACCCCGGTGCACACGATGGCCGGACCGGATACCAGCGCCACCTACTACCAGGACGTCCGGGTGCCGGCCAGTTCGCTGGTCGGCCAGGAGAACGGCGGCTGGGCGCTGATCACCAATCAGCTCAACCACGAGCGCGTCGCGCTCACCTCGGCCGGACCGCTCATGGTCGCGCTGAACCAGACCACCGAATGGGCACGCAACACCAAGGCGGGTGACGGTTCCCGGGTCATCGATCAGGAATGGGTGCGGCTCAATCTGGCCAGGGTGCAGGCCAAGGTCGAATACCTGAAGCTGCTGAACTGGGAGATCGCCAGCCGGGCCGATGCGGGCGGCGATGCCGCACCGCGGCCGTGGGACGCCTCGACCTGCAAGGTCTACGGCACCGAACTGTCCACCGAGGCCTACCGGCTGCTGATGGAAATCCTCGGGCCACAGGCCTATCTGCGTCAGGATTCGCCCGGTGCCGAGCTGCGCGGACGGTTGGAGCGGTTCCACCGCGCCGCACTGATCCTCACCTTCGGAGGCGGCACCAATGAGGTCCAGCGCGACATCATCGCCATGACCGCACTGAAGCAACCCGCCGCGGCGCGCTGAGCTGTATTCAATCGCGGTGCTCCCGGGGCCCTACGTGGTCACGCAAGCTACCGCCTCCGGGCCCGTCGCTCGCACCGCAGAAAGCAGGTAGACACCATGGATTTCACACCCACTGAAGCTCAGCTCGATCTGACCCGCCTGACCGCCGAGGTCTGCGCCAAGTTGGTCACCGCCGACCGGATCCGCGAACTCGATGCCGAGGGCCGCTTCGACGGGCCGCTGTGGCAGTCGCTCGCCGAGACCGGCGTGTTGGCTGCCGCACTGCCGGAGTCGGTGGGCGGGGGCGATTTCGGCGCGCTCGAACAGAGCGCCGTGCTGCGCGAGCTGGGCAAGCATGTCGCCGCGGTCCCGTATCTGTGGTCGATCGTGGTGGGCGCGGGTGCGCTTGCGCGTTTCGGCCCGGACGCCCAACAGGATTGGGCGCGCCAGGCGGGCGAGGGCAGCATCATCCTCACCGCCGGGCTCGCCGAGGAGCACAACTGGGAGCCGACCAAGCCGACCACGGTGGCGCACGAGGCCGATGGCGTTTGGCGGCTCACCGGCGCGAAGACCACGGTGCCTTATGCCGACCGCGCGGCCCGAATCCTGGTCCCCGCCACGGTTTCCGGAGCAACCGCGCTGTTCCTGGTGGATCCCTCCGATGCGACCGTGAACGTGACCGCGCAGCGTGTGGTCGACTTCAGCGCCGAGTTCGGCGTCGAATTCCATGACACCCCGGCCGAATTGGTCGCGACGGTGGACTCCGGCGCGGAGATCCTCGACTGGATCCTGACCCGTGCCTGGCTCGGCCTGAGTGCGCAGCAATTGGGCACCTTGGAACGCGCACTCGAGCTGGTCGCCGAATATGCCCGCGAGCGTGAGCAATTCGGCAAGGCGGTCGGCAGCTTCCAGGCAGTCGCGCAGCGCCTCGCCGACGCCTACATCGACGTCCAGGGACTGCGGCTGGCGGTCACCCAGGCCGCCTGGCGGGTTTCCGAGGATCTGGCCAGCGCGGAAGCCGTACACACGGCCAAGTTCTGGGCCGCCGATGCCGGACACCGGGTGGCGCACACCGTGGTTCACGTGCACGGCGGCGTCGGCATCGACCGCGACCACATCGTGCACAACTACTTCACCGCCGCGAAGCACAATGAATTCGCACTGGGCGGGGCGAGTGACCACCTGCGGGCCCTCGGCTCTCTGCTCGCGGAAACTCCTGCCTGACCGAGCGCTGGCGACTGCTTGCCGTTCGCTCGAAAGGGTCGGTATCCGCACCCCCGAATCGGCCCGCCGGACCTGCCACCGGCGGGCCGATTGCTGAGCGACGCAGCACCCTTCGGATCGTGCGCACCCAAGGCGCCCCGACTCGTGGGCAACGCCTCGCCCGGCGCCTGCGCGGAACGCGGACAGCGGCGAGCTGTGGTCGACTGGGTCGGCGGGCCGTTGCGGGGGTGATGCTTTGCGGTTATCCGACCTCATCGTCCTCGAGTAACCCGACGAAAAGTTGTCGGGTCGGCTCGGGCAGCGTGGTGCGGAATCGTTGGACGTGGATTTCGAACGGCTTGCCGGTCTTGCGATTTCGAAGCCGAATGGTCGGGTCGCGTCGGCCGATGTACACCCGGCCGCTATTCCACAGGCGGTGAAAGTCGGGCTGTGCGCCCAGCTCACGTAGTAGCAGCTGGACATCGGCTCGCCCACCGGCACGGCCCGCGTAGGCGCGCAGACGCCCGATCATAAGATCCGCCTCTCGCTCCCATTCCTCGATCACCAGGCGTGCCCGCGGATCGGTGAACATCCAGCGCAGCGCATGTCCGTTCGGTCGCAGACCGGGAAAAGCTTCGTCGAAGGCGTCGTTGCAGTCGATGACGCGCCAGCCGTCGTCGAGCGCCGCTGCGAGATGCGGGGTCAAGGCGTCGAGGGTCTTGCGCACGGGCGGCCGCACCGGGCCGGGCCGGCGCGGACCGCCGCTGAATCGCTGCTGCGCAAGGTGATACAGGTGGATGCGCTCGTCCGGATCCAATGCGAAGACGTCGGCGAGCGCATCGAGAATCGATGGGCTCGGATTGAACGCACCGCCCTGCTCGATCTTGGCGAGATAGCCGACGCTGGAGTGGATCGCCTCGGCGAGCTGCTGTCGGCTCAGGCCGCCTGGATGCGCCGCGGTCGGTCGCTGCCGCCGCATTCGCACGAATTCGGCGAGAGTCGGCACCTGTAGTTCATCCATGTTCCTCCTTCGGGTCGCCGCCCATGGATGACGTTATGCCTTGCCGCTCAATCCTTCTGGACCAATTCGCCGCCGGCGACCTCGATGAGCGCACGGGCCGCGCGATTGATCCGTTCGGCGGCATCGTCGAGATCCGGCTGGCCGGCATCGAGCCAGGCGATCACCGCATCCAGGATGAAGGTGGGGATGACCTGCGCGGCCCAGTCCAGCCACGGCCCGGCCGGCACCGCATCGGTGAGATACCGCTGCGCGATCATCGTCGAATAGCTGCGGACCATATCGATGACGTCGCGGAATTCGGGCTCGCGGACCGCGTGCCGGAATAGCAGCCGGAAGGCGTCCGGATCGGCGGCGGCCGCCCGCAGCAGCGCGGAAATGCTGGTGCCGTCCAGCTTTTCGGTGCCGACGGCATCGCCGAGCCTGGTGTAGGCCCGTTCCAGCACGGCACGGTACAGATCGGCCTTCGAGGCGAAGTGCCGGTAGAGGATCACATGCGTAATGCCGGCCTCGGCGGCGATATCGGGCAGGCCCGTCCCGGTGAATCCGTTGCGGGCCACCGCGCGGGTGGCCGCGGCGAGGATCTGCTCGCGCCGCTGGGCACGCGGCATGCGCCGGACAGGCTGCGCCGAAGTCTCGGCGGGCGTTGGGCTTTCGGGCACGAGATCACCTCCTTGTTCAAGTGGAATAGTATAAGCAATTATGTTTAAGCTTGCTTGTACAAGAGATTGTTAGCAAGGAGTGAGCCATGACCACCGACTCATCGGAACTCGCATGCCCCTTCACCGGCACCGACGCCGCACCCAGCTCGATCAGCCGCGTCCACACGGCGACGGGCGACGAAGCCTGGAAGGTCTGCGGCTATCACAAGGTGAAAGAGCTGTTCACCGATGTGCGTCTCGGCCGTTCCCATCCGACACCGGAGACCGCCGCGCGATCGTCGGAGTCGGTGTTCTTCGGCCGCCCCTTCGGGAACTTCGAGACCGAACCCGCCGATAACGCGCGGATGCGCGGACTGTTGAATCCGCTGTTCTCGGCCAAGCGGATGCGCGAACTCACGCCGCGGGTGGCCGCGTTCACCACGCAACTGCTCGACGATATGGCCGAAGAGGGTTCGCCCGCCGACCTACACAAGGCCTTCGCCGAACCGCTGCCGCTGCTGGTCATCAGCGAACTACTCGGTGTCCCCTACGAGGATCGCGCGCAGTTCCGGCTCTGGAGCGAGGCGCTGTTCGACACCAGCGACGGCGCGAAGTCCGGACAGGCCGGGGCCGAATGGTTCCTCTACTGCAAGTCGCTGGTCGAACGGCTGCGCCGGGAACCGGGCGAGGGCGTGATCGCCAAGCTGTGCGAGGTGCCGGACCTGGCCGACGATGCCATCGCGACGCTGGCCATGGGGTTGCTCTTGGCCGGGCATGAGACCACTGTTGTCGAAATCGGCCTGTGCACCGTGCAATTGCTGCGGAATCCGGCGCAGTGGCAGAAGCTGGTCGACCAGCCGGAGCTGGTGCCCGCCGCGATCGAGGAACTGCTGCGCGTACACGATTCCACCGCCTTCGCCCGCTATGCGCGCACCGATATGGAGATCGACGGCGTTACCGTCCGGACCGGCGATCTGGTGCTGCTGGACGTCGATTCGGCCAACCACGATCCGGAGATCTTCACCAATGCGCGCCAACTCGACGTGACCCGCGCGGAGGGGCAGCATCTGGCGTTCGGCTACGGCCTGCATTACTGCACCGGTGCGCCGCTGGCTCGGATCGAATTGCAGGTCGCCTTCGGTCAGCTGATCTCCCGCTTCCCGACACTGCATCTGGCGGTCGACCCCGATGCGTTGAAGGTGCGCGAGAACGTTGTCACCAAGGGCCTGACCTCGTTGCCAGTCGCATGGTGAACGCGATGGGGGTCGGCACCGCGATAGCCTGCGCGGTCGTCGGCGTGATTCCGGTTTCGGCTGCGGCCGAATCGGTTTCGTGCGGGACAGCCACCGCAACGATTGCGGCGCCCGCTGTCGTTCGGGATGAGGACTGGGCCGAAGGTTTGGCCTATGACGCGCGCGGTGACCTGTGGGTCTCGCGGGTGCGACGCAACGAAGTGGTTCGCTATGACCCGTCCGGCCACGTTACCGCCAGGGTCGCTGTCGCGTATCCCGGTGCGGTGAAACTCGGCCCGGACCAGCTGATCTACGTG
Organism: Nocardia vinacea; assembly: GCF_035920345.1. NCBI lineage: Bacteria > Bacillati > Actinomycetota > Actinomycetes > Mycobacteriales > Nocardiaceae > Nocardia > Nocardia vinacea. The sequence goes on along the minus strand of NZ_CP109149.1, from coordinate 7,622,411 downwards.
ACGTACGGCAACTTCCCGACCAATCTGGTACCCGGCTCGACCGGTGGCGGCGTTGTCCGCATTGATCCCACAGCCGAGACGCCACAGGCCGAGATCTTCGCCTCCGGTCTGGGTATGGCCAATGGCGCCGCATTCGATACTGCGGGAAACCTTTTCGTCGCCGACACCTCGACCGGCGTTGTCCGGATCCGACCGGATGGCCGAGTCGACGCCGAATGGTCCAACCGGGCAAAGCATTTCGGTGCCGACGGAATCGTGGTCGACGGCGACGCGCTCTACGTCACGCTGTATCTCAGCCCGAACGGCCGCATCCTGCGCATACCGCTCGCCGATCCGTCGCACGCCACCGTAGTAGCGGATCTGGCCGCCGGACCCGGCGCGCCACCGCTGCCCGACGATCTCGCCATCGGCCCGGACGGCATGCTCTACGACGCCACCACCTCGGGCCGACTCGTGCGCATCAATCCGGCGGATCACTCGACGTGCACTGTCCTGGCCGGTGAGCCGATGACCTCGATCGTCGTATCACGCAGCGCCGAAAGGGAATTCGTGGTCGGCACCGCCAGCGGCAATCTGCTGCGAGTGCGCTTGCCCGAATAAGTCCGAACCGAGAACTAGGTAAGGAGTGACCGTGGACATGGGCTGCCCCGTCACGGGTGAAACCATCCAGCGGACGCGAACCGCGCTGGGCCACGAAGGTTGGTTGGCCACCAGCTACGCGCAGGTGCGGACGTTATTCGCCGATCCGCGCCTCGGCCGTGCCCATCCAACGCCGGAAACGGCTGCGCGGGCTTCGGATTCGATGTTCTTCGGCGGCCCGCTCGGCAATTTCGAGACCGAACCCGCCGATCAGGCCCGACTGCGCGAGTTGGTGGTGCCGTTCTTCTCCCCGCGGCGAATGCGCGACTTGCGGCCCAGGGTGGAAGAACTCACCACACAGTTGTTCGACGAGATGTCCGCGAAGGGCTCCCCCGCCGACCTGCACACCGCTGTGGCGCTGCCGCTGCCGCTATTGGTCATCTGCGAACTGCTCGGTGTGCCCTACGCCGACCGCGATCAGTTCCGCGCCTGGACCGAGGCCCTCGGCGAGCAGCAGGACGCCGCGAAGGTGCAGCAGGGTGTCGCCGGATTGTTCGAGTACTTCATGGCATTGGTCCAACGCAAACGGCACGACCAGGCCGATGATGTGCTGTCGCATCTGTGCACCCGGGATGATCTGTCCGATCAGGGCATCGCGACGCTCGGCCTCGGTTTGTTGTTCGGCGGCCACGAGACCACGGTGGTCCAGATCGGGGTCGGCACCAAACGGCTGCTGGAAAACCTCGACCAGTGGCAGGCCCTGGTCGACGAACCCGAACTGGTGCCGACCGCGATCGAAGAACTACTTCGGACGGCGGATGCCACCCAGATGCCCCGCTACGCGCGCACCGATATGGAGATCGACGGCAACGACATTCGCATCGGCGATCTCGTCCTGCTGGATCTGACCGCGGCAAACCATGATCCGACGGTCTTCACCGATCCCGACCGCGTCGACGTGACCCGAAAGGACGGCTCCCATGTGACCTTCGGCTACGGTGCCCGGCACTGCATCGGCGCGCCGCTGGCCCGCATCGAATTGCACACCGTATTCACCCAATTGGTGACCCGGTTCCCGACCATGCGCCTGGCCGTCGACGCTGCCGCGGTGCCGATGCGCACCAGCAGCTTCACCGGCGGTGTCGAGGAGTTGCCCGTGATGTGGTGAAAACCGTTGGTATAACCGGTTCTTGTTAGGCTGCTCTCTTTCGGGGGACGCAGTCTGACAGGAGCACGGTTATGCCCTTCGTAACCTCCGCCGGCGCGAAAGTGCACTTCGTCGACAGCGGAGGATCCGGGCCCGCGGTGGTGCTCGGGCACGCCTTCTTCATGGATCACGAAATGTTCGCGAACCAGATTGCCGCACTCGCCCCGAAATATCGCGTGATCTCGATCGATGGGCGCGGCCACGGACTGACCGAACACGACGACGGCGCATACAGTTTCTGGGATCTGGCCCGCGATGCCTGGTCGGTGGTCGACCACCTCGGCATCGACCGGGTGGTCGTCGGCGGTGTCGGGCAGGGTGGGTTCACCGCACTACGCATGGCCTTGCTGTGCCCACCGCGAGTGGATGGCCTGATCCTGCTCGGCTGTTCTGCGCAGGCCTACAGCGACGTGCAGCGGGTCGGCTATCGCCAGGTCACCGATGCCTGGATCGGCACCGGGCCGCTGACCGTGATCGCGAAGATGGTGGCGGGCTTGATCATCGGTGGTGATCGGTCCGATCATCAACCGTGGCTGGCCAAATGGTTGAGCGGTGACCGGGAACGGGTCGCCGCGGCGGCCGACTGTCTGATCAACGTGGACGACATCTCCGATCTCATCGGCGATATCACCTGCCCCGCGCTGTTGGTCCGCGGCGCCTCCGACCCGGCCTTCGATCATGACGCCGTGGATTTACTGACAAAGGGACTCGGTGGTCCCGCGGAATTCCACACCATCGAGGGCGCCGCGCACACACCGAATCTCACCCACGCGTGTGAAATCGACCAGCTGATGCTGCAATTCCTCGGGAAACTCGGCCGGTAGTACAACCGACCAGGGGTACTACTGGCCAGGGGGTAGCCGATCCCTGGTCCGGGAAAACTCTTGCCCACAGGGGCGCCTGCTTGATGTATTCGATACGGCGGCGCCGCCAATTCCGTTCCGGTCGAACGTGATTCACAGATACGCAGTGGGTGTCGCCATCGTGCGCCCCGGCGTGGGTAGGACATGCAATGAGGGTTTCTTTTCTGTTCGGTGGACAGGTCAGTCTGACCGCCGAAGTCATCGATGAGTTCTGCGAGCGGTGCCCGTCCATCGCAGTCGCCTACGAAGAAGCCGCCGCGGTGACCGGATTATCGGTGGACCGACTGCGTGCGAGGGAATTCGCCGCGGAAATGGCGAGCGAACCGGAGGATCGGCACAGCCTCGGCGCATTGCGTCAGGCCGCATTCGCACTCGGTCTCGCCGAGGACCTAGCGGCACGCGGTTTCGAGCCGGAGGCCGCCGGTGGGCTGAGCCTGGGCGCGCTGATCAGCACATGTGTGGCCGGAGCCGTGGAGCGGCACGAATTGTTCGGCATGCTGCATCACCGTCGACTTGTGCCGGAATTACCGGAAGGTGTTGCCGCACAAGGGATGGGGCTGATGTACACGCCGATCGAGGACGATCCGGCGAACTATTACGGTGCACGCCGCCCGGGTGTGCATCTGGCCGTCGACACCGGTCCGATCGATGACGTACACCGATCATTCGTGATCTCGGGTTATCTCACGGCACTGCAAGAAATCCTGGCCGAAATCGAGGCGTCCTCGGATACCCGTCAAATGTTCGTACTGGACGCGTACAAGGGCGCGTTCCATTCGCCGCTGCAGCAGCATGCCGCGGATTTCATGCGCGGTTTCGTCGACGATATGACCTTCCGGGATCCGGAATTCCCGGTCTGCTCACCGGTACGCCAGCGCAGTTTGACATCCGCCGACGATGTCCGGGATTTCGTGCTGCACAACAACTTACTGCCCGCCCGCTACCAGCCGTTGATCCAGGAAATGGATCGCATCGGCATCCGTGGTGGCCTGATCCTCGGTCCCGGCCTGCCACAGCCCGCAGATCGGCCCTTCCCGGTCGAATTGGTCGCCGAGCCGGTCGATCTCGACCGGCTGCCCGAGATAGCGCAGTTGTTGGCCGAGCGGGATGTACAGAGCGTATGAACCGTTTCACGCAACGCCGAGTGCTGGTAACGGGCGCGGGTTCCGGCATCGGCCGGGCCATCGTCTTGCGACTGCTCGAGGAGGGAGCGGAGGTGATCGGCGTGAGCAGAAGCGGCGATGGCCTCGCCAAGACCGCTCAGCTCGCCATGGATCGGGGCTCGGGCGACCGGCTCACCGTCGCGTCGTTCGATATCGCGGACGAGGCCGCTGTCGAGCAGACGGTGCCCGGACTGATAGCCGTTGGCCTGGATGTACTGGTGAATGCCGCTGGGATCGTGCGCATGTCGCATACCCACGAGACCACCACCGAGCTGTGGAATACCGTCCTCGGCACCAATCTGACCGGAACGTTCCTGGTGACCCGGACCGCCCTGCCCGCACTACTGGAGTCCGGGCGCGGGGTGGTGGTCAATATCAGCTCGAATGCCGCGTCCTATGCCGCGCCGTATCGCGCGGCGTACGCGGCGAGCAAGGGCGGACTGGAGGCCTTCACGCGGGTGCTGGCGCTGGAGTACAGCAAGCGGAATCTGCGCGCAGTCTGCGTCTCGCCCGGCGGCATCGAGACGGCCATGACCTACAGCCTGCTCGATGTGCCACCGGATATCGATCCGAGTCTGATGAGCAAGATGGCTCCGGCCATCGGGCCGCTGCTCGGCTCACCCGAGATGGTCGCCGGTGTGGTCGCGATGGTCGCTTCCGAAGACGGTGAATTCATCACGGGCACAACGATTCACGTCGACGGCGGCGCGCACGTCTAAGCGCTGATCGGCGCCGATATCAGATAGCGCTGCAAGGTCGGTGCGATATCGGCGATGATCTGCTCGCGCGTCAGGCCGACCACCGGCGGCAGCTCGAGCACATAGCGGCACAACGCGAGTCCCAGCAACTGGGTGACGATCAGACCCCCGCGGCGCTGCGCGTCGGCCGGATCGCCGAAGCGCAGCACCGCGGGCAGCACCTGTTCGGCGAAGATCTGCCGAAAGCGTTGGCTCACACCCTCATCGGTGATCGACGAGCGCAGCAAGATCACCAGCACCTTTTTATCGGGCTGATCCTCCCAGATTGCCAGGAACCGGCGAACCAGCAACTCCCCGAGGGCATCTGGATCGGCCGCGGCGAGATCCGGCAGGTCGAGGTGCACATCGACCGCCGCGGCGAAAAGTCCGTCCTTACTGCCGAAGTAACGCATCACCATCGACGGATCGATCGCGGCATCGGCGGCAATGGCGCGAATGGTCGCCTTGCGAAACCCCTCGGCCGCGAAGCGGGCGCGGGCGGCCGCCAGGATGGCCGCGCGGGTGGCATCGGAGCGACGTGCAGGTGGTTGAACAGGCTCGACGTTCATGCCAACAAGTGTAGGCCAACAACTGTTGACTTCTACAGACGGCACGCGCTACGGTTATGCCAACAAGCGTTGGCCTACAGATGTTGACCTAGGAGTTCCGATGAACACCACCCCGCTGCCGGAGACCACTTCCGTCGTCATCGTCGGGGCCGGTCCGGCCGGACTGACCACCGCGATCACCCTGGCCGACGCCGGTATCGACTTCGTACTGCTGGACCGGCTCGCCGAGGGTGCGAACACCTCGCGCGCCGCGGTCGTCCACGCCAGGACCCTGGAGGTGCTGCAGGAATTGGGCATCGCCGAGGAACTCGTGGACCGCGGCATCGTGGTGCCGACCTTCCGGGTGCTGGACGGCAACCGCACACTGGCCACAGTGCCGTTCGGCGGCCTGCCCACCGAGTACCCGTACACGCTGATGGTTCCACAGGACACCACCGAGGCCGTACTGCTCGCTCGACTGCGCAAGGCGGGCGCAGATGTGCACCGGCCGTATCGGATCACCGAGGTGGCTGATGAAAATGACGGCGTCACAGTCGAATACGTCGACGGCGAGGGAGCGACCGGCACGATCCGCGCGGACTATGTGGTCGGCGCGGACGGTATGCACAGCGTCGTCCGTGAGCAGGCGGGTATCGGCTTCACCGGCGACACCTACCCGGAATCCTTCGTACTCGCCGACGTCCGAATGGACTGGCCGATTGCGCGTGGCGAAGTGGCACTGCACCTTTCGCCGGAGGGTGTAACAGTGGTCGCGCCGCTGCCGGACGAGACCGATCCGAATCGATACCGGGTCGTCGCGACCGTCGACGAGGCCCCCGAACACCCAACTATCGAGGATATTCAGACCATCCTGGATACGCGCGGCCCCGGCGGCACTGTGAAAGTCCGTGAGGTGCTGTGGAGCTCGCGCTTCCGGGTGCACCACCGCGTCGCGGATCACTACCGCGCGGGCCGCCTGCTGCTGGCCGGTGATGCCGCACATGTGCACAGCCCGGCAGGTGGACAAGGTATGAACACCGGCATCCAGGATGCGGCCTTCCTCGGTCCGCTGCTGGTCCGGGTCGTCGACGGCGAGCCCGACAGTGTGCTCGATACCTACGAAACCACCCGTCGCCCAGTGGCTCTCGGCGTCGTCGCCTTCACCGACCGGATGACGAAGATGGCCACCCTGCGGCCACTTCCGGCACGCATCGTCCGCAATACCGTCATGACGGTGGCGACCCGCATTCCCGCGGTCCGCACCAAGCTGGCCTTTCGCCTCGCCGAACTCGCCAACCGCTGACCCGCCGCCCCCCGAATGTCTCCACCCTGGGTGGAGGCATTCGCCGTCGCACGCGGATTTGCCCGGCACCTACGGGTTTGCGTGGTCAATTAGCGCGTGGCCTACTGAACGTAGACCCGCTGACGCGGATCACCATTTGCGAAGTCGACCTGCCGGTCCGCATTGGACAACGCCGTTACCACACACGTGCCGAACGATCCGGCCCGATCGAACAATGTCGCACTACCGACGGCTATTCCGTCCGCGCTGATATGACTGTCCGCCTCCACCCCGATCTCCAAGCCGATGACGGGCCGGGCCAGCGCGAGCGTCAGATCGGCATTGATGAAACCGATTCCGGCCGTCCCCCAGTTGGTCATGAGGCTCGTCGACTCACCGATCATCGCGGCCGCGGCGAAGGCCGATGGCGGCTCACCCTCAACCACCGAAAGCGGCGCCTGCCACATGCGTTTGCGCCCGCTGTTCTGATGCTCACCGATCCGCGACGACCAGCCATCGGCAGTACCGTCGCTGTTCCACATCGGCGCGGTCGGGCCGTCCGCTATCGGAACCGCTGGCGGCCGCGGGGATTCCGGGCGCGTCCACAGCTCACCCGGCGGCTGGTGCGAACGCTTCAGGAAGACCACGCTGGCGCGGGCCACATCCACACCGTCCTGCATCAGTGCGGCATCGGCGACCCGGATCCGGCGACCCTCCCGTACCAGCTCGGTCACCACCGTCACCGGCTTGGCCAAGGTAGGGCGGAACAGGTCGACCGTCAGCCGCGCCGGTGTGAATTCCGGTGCACAGTGCTGCTGTTCCAACGCCCTGGCCAGCAGGCCGCAGATCGCCGGACCATTGACCATATTCGGTGACCAACTGCTGGCCGCGAACGGCAACGGCTCGAAGCTGTCCTCCGTTGCCGCGAAAAACGCATAGGGCGTTGTCAATTCGATCTCCCATCGCAAGCGTTCCACTCGCCGAAGCCGCAAAAGGCAAGGTCGGCCGCAATATCGCGGCAGACCTTGCCGATATCGGTCGTACCTACCGTTTTACTTGCTGCTCGCCTCGGCGTGCTCGTCGGCGGGACGCTCCTCGGTTTGCGCCTTGGCCCAACGGTAATCGGGCTTGCCCGCCGGATTGCGCTTGATCTGATCGACGAACCACACGCTGCGCGGCAGCTTGTAGGGCGCGATCTCCTGGGTGAGCACCGGACGCAGTTCGTCGAGGGTGGGACGCTTGTCGCCGCGACACTGCACGACCGCGGCCACCCGCTGTCCCCACCGCTCGTCCGGAACACCGACCACGAGTGCGTCGAAGATCTCGGGGTGGATCTTGAGTGCGCCCTCGACCTCCTCCGGATAGATCTTCTCGCCGCCGCTATTGATGCTCACCGAACCGCGCCCGAGCATGGTGACGGTGCCGTCCTCCTCGACCCGGGCGTAATCGCCGGGGATGGAGTAGCGAATTCCGTTGAACTCCTTGAACGTTGCCTTGGTCTTGACCTCGTCCTTGTAGTAGCCGACCGGAATGTGGCCGCTGCGCGCGAGGAAACCGACCTGCCCGGAGCCGGGTTCCACCGGATTGCCCTGGTCGTCGAGCACCTGGGTGGCGGCATCGATCTTCACCCGCGGGCCGCCGGTGTGGTTTGCGCCCTTGGCGACAACGGCGAGACCGCCGAAGCCGGTCTCGGAGGACCCGATGGAATCGGTGATCATCCGGTTCGGCAGGCGTTCCAGGAACTGGTCCTTGAGCGTCGGCGAGAAGAGCGCCGCACTGCTGGCGATCAGGTACAGGCTCGAAAGATCGTACGGCTCACCGGTTTCCGGATTGCCCTCGGCCAGCGCATCCATCATCGGCCGGGCCATGGCGTCACCGGTGATGAAGATGAGGTTGATCTTGTGCCGATCGATGTGCTGCCACACGCCGTGTCCGGTGAACTCCGGAATCATCACGGCCTTACCGCCATCGAACAGGCTGTGGAAGGTCGCGGTCTGTGAGCCGCCGTGAATCATCGGCGGAATCGGGAACCGAACCATCTGCGGATTGCCCGCACCGGTTTTGGCCTGATGCCATTCGTCCTCGACGTATTCGCCGGTGAGGAAGTTGATGCCGCCGCCGAGCACGCGCCACCAGTCCTCATGCCGCCACATAACGCCCTTGGGCAGACCGGTGGTGCCGCCGGTGTAGAGCATGAAGATGTCATCGGCCGAGCGCTCGCCGAAGTCGCGCTCACCGGAGGACTCGGCCAGCACCGTCTCGTATTCGACCGAATCGGCTGCGGTCGCAATGGTGCCGGTCGTATCGTCGTCCACGACGATGACCGTCTTCAGCAGGGGCGTATTCGGGCGAACCCCGGCCACCCGGTCGCTGTAGCGGCGCTCGTGGATCAGCGCGACCATATCCGAGTTGTCGAAAATGTACTGCAACTCGTTCTCGACGTACCGGAAGTTCACGTTGATCATCACGGCGCGCGCCTTGAAGACCGCGACCATGGCCTCGACGGCCTCGACGGTGTTCCGTGAATAGATGCCCACTTTGTCACCCGGTTGGACACCCTGTTGCAGCAGGTAGTTCGCGAGCTTGTTGGCCCGCTCCTCCAGCTGCGCGTAAGTCACCTCGCGGCCGTCGTCGGCCAGCGCTACGCGGTCGGGCATCAGATCGATGGCGTGTTCGACTAGGTCCGCTATGTTGTAGCTCACAAAGCTAAAAATAGAACGTGTTACTGTTTCTGACAAGGCCGAATTTGCCCACCCCGGCCGGCGCCGCCCCCTGGAAAGTCAGGAGAATCAGCAATGCCCGATTGCCTCGTCGAGAAGCGCGATCACGTACTCATCGTCACCATGAATCGGCCCGAGGCCCGCAATGCCCTTTCGGCCGAGATGATGGCGATCATGCGCGACGCCTGGGACCAGGTGGACAACGATCCCGATATCCGCGTCGCGATCCTGACCGGTGCGGGCGGTGCGTTCTGTGCGGGCATGGACCTCAAGGCGATGACCGCGCGGCACCCCGGCGACAACGCGAGCAGCTTCGATCCGACCAAATTGGAGGCGCTGCTCAAGGGCCGTCGACTCACCAAACCGCTGATCGCGGCGGTGGAGGGTCCGGCCATCGCCGGTGGCACCGAAATCCTGCAGGGCACCGATATCCGGGTGGCCGCCGAAGGCGCGAAATTCGGTGTATCCGAGGCGCGTTGGGGTCTGTTCCCGCTCGGCGGCTCGGCCGTGCGGCTGGTCCGCCAGATTCCCTACACCGTCGCCGCTGACATTCTGCTGACCGGCAGGCACATCACCGCCGGCGAAGCCAAGGAGATCGGGCTGATCGGGCATGTAGTCCCGGACGGCACCGCACTGGACAAGGCCCTCGAACTCGCCGCGCAGATCGCGGCCAACGGTCCCCTCGCGGTGCAGGCGATTCTGCGCACCATTCGGGAAACCGAGGCCATGCCGGAAGAGGACGCCTTCCAGATCGAGGCCGAACTCGGCATGTCGGTCTTCCGGTCGGCCGATGCCAAAGAGGGCCCGAAGGCCTTCGCCGAGAAGCGCAAGCCCACCTTCACCGGCAGCTGAACTACGTTCGGGCCCAGGCGGGTCGACTGGTGGTACCTGGGTCGCTGGGCCACTATTCGACCGCCGTCGGCGTGGATCAGTTGCCGGGATAGTCCATCCAGAAGGGCTCCCACTGGTGGCCGTCCGGATCGATAAAAGTGCGGCCGAACATACCGACCTGGGCCTCCTGGGCGCGGCGGTCCTCGTGGATTTCCTCGGTGGCACCTGCGGCCAGGGCGGCATCGGTGAGTGCGTCGACCTCTTGTGCGCTGGCCAGGGATAACGCGTATGCGCCACCGCTGGTCGCGATCGTGTCGGCGATCGGGCGCTTGCTGAAGTTCGAATAGAAGTCCTTGGTCAGCAGCATGGCGCAGATGTTGTCGTCGATGACGATGCACGCGGCATTCTCATCGGTGAAGTCCTGATTGACCTTCCAGCCGATCGCCTCGTAGAAGTTTCTGGACCGGCCCAGGTCCGCGACGGGAAGGTTGATGAAGATCATCTTGCTGGGCATGCGGGATCCCTTACGTCGGCGTCGGCGGTCTCTATGTAGAGACGGATCGAGCGCGCGAAACTCATCGGTTTCGCGCGCTGTGTAGCCGGACACGTCTGTTCGCCGCCATCATGATCTTGAAGCCGCAGGTAGGCGACGGTATGGCCTTCGCTCGCCGAAGCGCAAGGGACTGATGACGGACTGCGTCCAGCGGCGCTCGATTGTGCTAATTGGGGTCTCGAATGTGTCGGTGGGCTGTGGCAGGGTGACACCCATGAACGACTCCGTCGGCCTCACCCCGGATGTCCTCGAGTCCTTCGAAGGACATCGGCGGGAACTGTGCGCCTACGCCTATCGCATGCTCGGCTCCTCCTTCGAAGCGGAGGACGCGGTGCAGGAGACCTTCACTCGCGCGTGGAAGTCCTACGACGCGTTCGAGGGTCGCGCCAGCCTGAGGTCCTGGCTGTACAAGATCACCACCAATGTCTGCCTCGATATGCTCGACGGCCCGCAGCGCCGGGCCCGGCCGATGGATCTGTCCGGTCCGGCGCGGCCGGATTCGCCGATGCCGATGCCGCAGCCGGATTACGTCTGGATCGAACCGATCCCGAACGCACTGGCCTTCGGATCGGATCCGGCCGAGCACGCCTCGGCCAAGGACACATTGCGGCTGGCGTTCGTCGCGGCCTGTCAGCATCTACCCGCGACCCAGCGCGCCATCCTGATCATGCGCGAGGTGCTGCGGTTCTCGGCCAGCGAGACGGCCGAGGCACTCACCATGTCCCCCGCCTCGGTGAACAGCGCACTACAGCGAGCCAGGGCCACCATGTCGAAGGTGCAGCCGACGGCCACCGACACCTATGACGAAACCGATGACGATCAGCGCAAACTCGTCGACGATTTCGTCAAGGCCTTCGAGGCCTACGATATGGACACCCTGACCACCCTGCTGAAAACCGATGTGGCACTGTCCATGCCGCCGATCGAACTGTGGGTCTCGGGCCCCGAGAATGTGGCCGCGTTCATGCTCGGCCACGGCAAGGGCTGCCGCGATTCCCGCATGATCCGGCTGGAAGGCGCCAACGGGCTGCCCGCGTTCGGCCACTACAAGCCGAGCGAGACCGAGCCGGGCGTCTGGGTGCCCTGGTCCATCACTGTGCTGGAACTCGACGGCGACTCGATCGCCGGACTCAACTTCTTCCTCGATACCGAGAAGCTGTTCCCGCTTTTCGGTTTGGCGCCGGAGTTGCGCGAACCGACTGTGTGAGGTGGGCCGCCAGGGTTCGGGGAGGGACGGACAGGGGCAATGACCGTCGCGCAGAAGGTATACCCTCTGCGCGACCGTCACTCGGTGTGCGACAGCAATCCGCTGCGTCCGATGGCGCTACGACGCCGGGATGTAGCGGTCGCGGAGCTTGCGCTTGTAGAGCTTGCCGTTGGGGTCGCGGGGCAGTTCGTCCAGGTAGTCGATGGAGCGGGGCATCTTGTACTTCGCCAATTGGGTTGCGGCGTAGGCCAATAGCTCGGCGGTCAGTTCGTCGTTGCCCTCGACACCGGCGACCGGCTGGACGACAGCCTTGACCTCCTGGCCCCAATCTGGATGGGGCAGACCGAAGACCGCGACATCCTCGACCTTCGGGTGCGTGGTCAGCACATTCTCGATCTCGGCCGGGTAGATGTTCACACCGCCGGACAGGATCAGATCGGAGCGGCGGTCGTGCAGGTAGAGGTAGCCGTCCTCGTCGAGGTGGCCGATATCGCCGACCGTGAAAAGGTCACCGACCCTTGCCTCTTCGGTCTTCTCCTTGGCGTGGTGGTATTCGAAGCTGGACGTGCCCATCCGCATATAGACCAGACCGGTCTCGCCGGTGGGGACTTCGGAGCCGTCTTCCTCGCTCAACACCTTGATCACCGACCAGGGCCAAGCCTTGCCGACCGATCCGGGCTTCGTCAGCCATTCGGTCCCGTTGATCACCGTGCCGCCGCCCTCGGTGGCCGCGTAGTACTCGGTGACCGTCGGACCCCACCACTCCAGCATCTGCCGCTTGGTCTCGGCCGGGCACGGCGCCGCACCGTGCACCATGCTGCGCAATGAAGAAACGTCGTACTTGGCGCGTACGTCGGCGGGCAGCGCGAGCAGGCGGTGGAACTGGGTCGGAACCATATGGCTGTGGGTCACCCGGTGCTTGTCGATGAGCCGCAGCATCTCCTCCGCATCCCAGCGATCCATCAGAACGAGCTTGTGCCCCAACTGGATCGAGATGGTGGCGAAGTTCAGCACGGCCGTGTGGTACAGCGGCGAACCACAGATGTGCACGTGCTCGTCGTAGGGCTTCAGTCCGAACAGCCCGAAGAACGCGGACGAATACACCGGAACGACATCCGGGTCGGTCCCGGTGAGCGGGCGCCGAACGCCCTTGGGCCGCCCCGTGGTTCCCGAGGTGTAGAGCATCGGCGCACCGGTGGTCCGGTTATCGGGCCGACCGGTATCGGCCGCACCCAGCCACGACACCGACTTGAAGCCCGCTATCTCGCCGACCGCGAAACGCGCGGTGGCGGGCAACCCGGCCTCATCGGCGGCGGCGATCGCGGCGGCGGCGAACCGATCACTGGCGATGAAGGCCTTGGCCTCGCTGTCGGCGAGGATATAGGCGACCTCCGGACCGGTCAGATGCCAGTTCACCGCGACGATGTACAACCCGGCCTGGTAGGCCGCGAAGTACGCGGCGACCGCCTCGACGCAGTTGTGCACCATGGTGACCAGCACGTCGCCGGGCTGCAGGCCGACTGCCCGTAGGCCGGTGCCGTAACGGTTCGCGAGCGTGGCCAATTCGCGATAGCTCACCTCGCGGCCGGACGGATCCACCAGTGCGATCCGATCGGGTTCCGCGTTCGCGATGTTCCAGAGACCGAGAATTTCTACTGACTCCATCGGGGGATGGTGTGGAGACGAAGCCGACGAGGTGGGTGAATCAGTCACCCCTACGAATCTAGAACGTGTTCTACATCTGTACAAGGGGTGCGAGCCGATGCAATTGCTCGATATCTGGAACCGACACCAGCATCTCGGTGACACCCGCGGCCTCCCAGACCCCGAGTTGCTTACGCACATGCTCCTCGTCGCCGATGATCGATGTATCCAAAATCAGCTCATCCGGCACCATGGCGGCGGCCTCGGCCTTCTTCCCGGATTGGAAAAGCCTGCCGATCTCGTCGACCTCGCGTTCATAGCCCATCCGCCGGTACACCTGGGCGTGGAAATTCAGTTCGGGTGCGCCCATGCCGCCGATGTAGAGAGCCATGATCCAGCGCATCCGCTCCAACTCGCTCTTGGGATCGTCGGTGATCACCACCTGACAGCTCGCGGCGATCTCGAAATCCGCCCGCGAACGCCGTGCGCCCGCCCTGGCGAAGCCCTCGTCGAGCCAGTCGTTGTACATGCCGGCCAGCCGCGGTGCGTAGTAGATCGCCAGCCAGCCGTCGGCGATCTCGGCCGTCAGCGCCACATTCTTCGGACCCTCCGCACCCAGCCAGATCGGCAAATCCGCTCGTAGCGGATGCACGATCGGCTTGAGCGGCTTCCCTAGTCCGGTGGCGCCCGGCCCGGTGTATGGCAGCGGGTACTGCGGCCCGTCATTGGTGACCGGCGCCTGCCGCTCCAGAATCCGGCGGATGATGCCGACGTACTCCCTGGTGCGCTGCAACGGCTTGGCGAACGGCTGCCCGTACCAGCCCTCCACCACCTGCGGCCCCGAAACACCGAGCCCGAGGATGGCCCGGCCACCGCTGAGATGATCCAGCGTCAGTGCGTGCATGGCTGTCGCGGCGGGCGTGCGCGCAGACATCTGGACCACCGAAGTGCCCAGCCGCACCCGATTCGTCGACGAGCCCCACCACATCAGCGGTCCGAAGGCATCCGACCCCCAGGATTCGGCCGCGAAGACCGCGTCGAAACCGGCCGCCTCGGCGGCGACCACCATCTCACCGGCATTCTGTGGCGGCTGCGCCATCCAGTACCCGAGTTGCAATCCGAACTTCATGGGAGACCTCTTTCCAGCCAACTTCTTGCCACCAGAATAAGAACCTGTTCTACTCGATATCGTGACTCAGGGGAATACCGCATCCGGGACAATCGCGGATGAGAGAGGGTCGGAATTGAACACTGCCGCGCCCGACGTACTCAGTGCACCCCTTCGGGTGCAATTCGACTACACGCGATCGGTCGGACCGACCATCGGCACCTTCCTGGCCAAGCTGCGCGCCCGCCGGATCGTCGGTGTGCGCGGCTCGGACGGGCGGGTATTGGTGCCGCCGCCGGAATACGATCCGGTCACCTCCGCACCGCTTACCGAATTCGTCGATGTGGCGGATACCGGCACCGTCCAGTCGTGGACCTTTGTGCGCGATCCACTGCCCGGTCAGCCGTTCGACCGCCCGTTCGCCTGGGCCCTGATCAAGCTCGACGGCGCGGACACCACGCTGCTGCACGCCGTCGATGTTTCCACACCCGAGGACATCCACACCGGATTGCGCGTGGTCGCACGCTGGGCCGACGAGACCATCGGCAGCATCAAGGACATCGCCTGCTTCGAACCGGGCGAGACGTCCACCGCACCGGCGGAATCCAGCGTGGACGGCGAGCCGATCGAGGTACTCATTACCCCGGTCGACCTGCACTACATGCACAGCGCATCGCCGCAGGAGACCATCTACCTGCGCGGTCTGGCCGAGGGCAAGCTGCTCGGCGGGCGCACGGACGCCGCGGGCAAGGTGTACTTCCCGCCGCGCGGCGCCAATCCGACCGACGGCAGGCCGACCGACGAAATCGTCGAACTGCCCGACCGCGGCATCGTCACCACCTTCTGCATCGTGAATGTGCCGTTCATGGGCCAGCGGATCAAACCGCCGTACGTGGCGGCATATGTGCTGCTCGACGGCGCGGATATCCCGGTGCTGCACCTGGTGCTCGGTTGCGACGCGAACGAGGTGCGGATGGGCATGCGGGTGGAGGCGGTGTGGAAACCGCGCGAGGAGTGGGGCTTCGGGCTCAGCAATGTGGACCACTTCCGACCCACCGGCGAGCCGGATGCCGACTACGAGACCTATAAGCACCACCTCTGAGAGGCCACGTTGACGAACAACGCTCTGCCTACCCACCCCGCCGCCTCCGCACGCTCCGACGGCTACCGTCCCCCTAGCGACATCGCGGTTGTGGGCTTCGCGCACGCACCGCATGTGCCGGAGACCTTCGGCACCACCAATGGTGTCGAGATGCTGGTGCCCATCTTCCAGCAGCTCTACGCCCGACTCGGCATTACCAAGTCCGATATCGACTTCTGGTGCTCCGGTTCCTCGGATTACCTTGCCGGCCGCGCCTTCTCGTTCATCTCGGCGGTCGATGCCATCGGTGCGGTGCCGCCGATCAACGAATCGCATGTCGAAATGGACGCCGCGTGGGCGCTCTACGAGGCATTCGTGAAACTCCGCTCAGGCCAGGCGCAGACGGCGCTGGTGTACGGGTTCGGCAAGTCCTCGGCAGGTACGCTGCGCCAGGTTCTGACCATGCAGCTCGATCCGTATCTGGTCACTCCGCTGTGGCCGGACGCACTGTCCATCGCCGGTCTGCAGGCGCAGGCCGGACTGGATGCGGGACGCTGGACCGAGCGCGATATGGCGGCGGTGGCCGCGGGTGATTCCGGCGATATCGAAACTCTGCTCGCCACACCGTATGTCGCTGATCCGCTGCGCGCGCACGATGTCGCGCCGGTCACCGACGGCGCGGCCGCCATCGTGCTCGCGGTCGGCGACCGGGCGCGCGAACTGTGCGAGCGCCCGGCCTGGATCACCGGCATGGCGCATCGGGTGGACACCCCCAATCTCGGTGCCCGCGATCTCACCGTATCCCCATCGACTTCGGCTGCGGCACAGTCGGTTACCGGCGGCGATACCAGCGGCTTCGATATCGCCGAACTGCATGCGCAGTTCAGCCATCAGCAGTTGATTCTCGCCGAGGCCATCGGTTTGCGGTCCGAGACCAAGGTGAATCCGTCGGGCGGCGCACTCGCCGCCAATCCGATGTTCGCGGCGGGTCTGGAGCGCATCGGCTTCGCGGCCGAGGCGATTATCGCGGGCACCGCGAATCGGGCGCTCGCCCATGCCAGCAGCGGTCCGGCCCTGCAACAGAACTTGGTAGCCGTTTTGGATTCGGAGGCGAGCCGATGAGTTTCCCCGCTGCGGTGCTCGGCACCGGACAAACCCATCACGTGACGAAACGAACCGATGTGTCCATGGCGGGCATGTGCCGCGAGGCAATCGATCGTGCACTCGTCGACGCCGGACTCACCATCGCCGATATCGATGCGGTGGTGGTCGGTAAGGCGCCGGACTTCTTCGAGGGCGTCATGATGCCCGAGCTGTATCTGGCGGATGCGTTGGGCGCCACCGGAAAGCCGTTGTTGCGCGTGCACACCGCCGGATCCGTCGGCGGCTCCACCGGTATCGTCGCCGCCAATCTGGTACAGGCCGGAGTACACAAGCGCGTACTCGCCATTGCCTGGGAGAAGCAGTCGGAATCGAATGCCATGTGGGCACTGTCGGTTCCGGTGCCCTTCACCATGCCGGTCGGCGCGGGCGCGGGCGGCTACTTCGCACCGCACGTACGTTCCTACATCCGCCGATCGAACGCGCCGGGCCATATCGGCGCGATGGTCGCGGTAAAGGATCGCCGCAACGGAGCGAAGAACCCGCTGGCACATCTGCACCAGCCCGACATCACGCTGGAGAAGGTGCTCTCCTCCCAAATGCTGTGGGATCCCATCCGATTCGACGAGACCTGCCCGTCCTCGGACGGTGCGTGCGCCCTGGTGATCGGCGACGAGGATGCCGCGAAGGCTGTGGAGGCCACCGGTAAGAAGGTCGCGTGGGTGCACGGCACCGCCATGCGCACCGAACCGACCACCTTCGCCGGACGCGACCAGGTCAATCCACAGGCCGGACAGGATGCCGCGGCCGCACTGTGGCAGGCCGCCGGAATTACCGACCCGCTCAACGAAATCGATGTCGCCGAGATCTACGTGCCGTTCTCCTGGTTCGAGCCGATGTGGCTGGAGAACCTGGGCTTCGTCCCGCAGGGCGATGGTTGGAAGCTCACCGATAAGGGCGAGACCGAGATCGGCGGCACCCTCCCGGTCAATCCGTCCGGCGGCGTGCTTTCCTCGAACCCGATCGGTGCCTCCGGGCTCATCCGATTCGCCGAGGCCGCCAAGCAGGTCATGGGCCGGGCCGGGGACTACCAGGTCGCGAATGCCAAGAAGGCGCTCGGACATGCGTATGGCGGTGGGTCGCAGTACTTCTCGATGTGGGTGGTCGGCTCGGAGCAGCCGAACTGATGACTCCGCCGCTGAAGTTCACTGTCGGTATCGCGCTGAGTCCGCTGGAGCAGCTGCCGGAGTTGGCGAAAACGGCTGAGGAGTGCGGGTTTTCGTCGATCGCCCTACCCGATTCGCTGTTCTATATGAAGTCGGCGGCGGCGAAGTATCCCTACACCGCCGACGGCAGCCGCTTCTGGGGCCCGGACACCCCCTGGGTCGACCCGCTCATCGGTGCGACCGCAATGGCGGCGGTGACCAGCCGAATTCGCTTCTACACCAACGTCCTCAAGCTCGGCTCGCGCAATCCGCTGCTGCTTGCGCGCCAGGTGGGCTCGGTCGCCAACCTGTCCGGTAACCGGTTCGGGTTCGGCGTCGGAATCGGCTGGGCACCTGAGGAATTCGAATGGTGCGGGGTGCCTTACGCCGACCGTGGCGCACGGGTCGACGAGATGATCGAGGTGATCAAGCTGGTACTCGGCGGCGGCATGGTCGAGTACCACGGTAAGTTCTTCGATTTCGACCCGCTGCAGATCAGCCCGGCGCCGAGCGAACCGGTGCCGTTCTACATCGGCGGCCACACCGCGCCCGCACTGCGCCGGGCGGCCAAGGTCGGCGACGGCTGGACCTCAGCGATGATGACCTACGACGAACTGTGCGTAACCATCGGCAAGCTCGGTGCACTGCGCACCGAATTCGGCCGGGAGAGTGTGCCTTTCGAGATCCAGGCGGTCTGCATCGACAAGTTCGGGCGCTCCGGATATCAGGATCTGGCCGATGCCGGGGTGACCGATGCGATCGTGGTCCCGTGGCTGGCCGATGGCATCGGCTTCGACGGTGAGCTGGCGGCCAAACAGGAGTCGCTGCGCCGGTTCGCCGCGAAGAATATCGAGGACCCCATCGTCGCGAAGGCACGCGTATGAGTACTTCCGAACATCCAGCAAGGACCGCCGGACTTGCATCGCAGGCCGCGGTGCGGGCCAGGGATAAGCAGGCCTGGGTCGATCTGTTCGCAACCGACGGCATCGTCGAAGATCCCATCGGCCCTTCGGGTTTCGATCCGGAGGGTAAGGGCCATCGTGGTAAGGATGCCATCGCGGCCTTCTGGGATATGGCGATCGCCAAGACCGATTCGATCGAGTTCCTGTTCGCGGACTCCTTCGCCTGCGGTAACGAGATCGCCTTCACTGGTCTGATCCGCACCAAGATGGGCGGGCACCAGATCGATGCCGAGGGCGTGTTCACCTACAAGGTCGACGCATCGGGCAAAATCGCCGCGCTGCGGGCCTTCTGGGAAGTCGACCGCGCAATGGCCACGGCCAAGCCGATTACCTGAGCGCGCTGCCTCTCCCCTCGGGGGCAGCACAACAGGGGCCCCGCACCGGCTATTGGGCAAACCGGTGCGGGGCCCTTGTCTGTCACCGAAGGCCGGGGATCCAGGCTGCCGACACAAGCCTGGATCCCCGGCGATTCAGTGCGCGACCGGGCAGCCCGAGGGCTTGTAGTCGACCTGGAATTCCTTGACCCCGTTGAGCCAGCCGGACCGCAGCCGCTTGGGGTCACCGAGCTTGGTGATATCGGGCATGGCGTCGGCAATGGCGTTGAAGATCAGATCGACCTCCATCCGCGCCAGATTCGCGCCGATGCAGAAGTGCGCGCCGGTACCACCGAAGGACAAGTGCTGGTTGTCCTTTCGCGTGATGTCGAACTTCTCCGGATTCTCGAAGACCTCTTCGTCGAAGTTGGCCGAGCGGTAAAGCATGACCACCCGCTGGCCCTTCTTGATCTGCACGCCGCCGAGTTCGGTGTCCTCCAGCGCGGTCCGCTGGAATGAGGTGACCGGGGTGGCCCAGCGAATGATCTCGTCGGCGGCGGTGGCCGGACGCTCCTTCTTGAACAGCTCCCACTGATCCGGATGATCCAGGAAGGCCGCCATGCCGTGGGTGATCGCATTGCGGGTGGTCTCATTGCCCGCAACGGCCAGCATGATCACGAAGAAGCCGAACTCCTCCGGCGTCAGTTCGTCGCCGTCGACATCCGCCTCGATCAGCTTGGTGACGATATCTTCGGCCGGACATTCCTTACGCGCCGCGGCCATTTGATAGGCGTAGCCGAGCACCTCGGCGGAGGCGGCGACCGGATCGGCCGTGCTCTCCGGATCGTCATAGCCGGTCATATCGTTCGACCAGGTGAAGACCTTCCTGCGGTCCTCCTGCGGGATGCCGATCAGCTCGGCGATCGCCTGCAGCGGCAGTTCGGAGGCGACCTGGGTGACGAAGTCACCCGCGCCGTTCTCCGCCGCCTCCTTCACGATGGCCTCGGCCCTGGTCTTCAGTTCGGCACGCAGGCTGTTGATCACGCGCGGGGTGAAGCCGCGGGAGATGATCTTGCGCAGTTTGGTGTGCTGGGGTGCGTCCATGTTCAACAGGACGAAGCGCTGCAGTTCGATCTGCTCGCGGGTGATGTCGTCGTTGAAGCGCGGGATCGCGGTGTTCTCGAAGGTGGAGAACACATCGCTGCGGCGCGAGACCTCCTTGACGTCGGCATGCTTGCTCACCACCCAGAAGCCTTCGTCGTGGAAGCCGCCGATCTCGGGGGGCTGCGGATTCCACCAAATCGGTGCGGTACGGCGCAGTTCGGCGTACTCCTCGACCGGAACACGCTCGGCATAAATGTCCGGGTCCGTGACATCGAACCCATCCGGCAGATTCGGCCGGGCATTCCGCTGGTCTACCACCAGATGTCTCCTTCGACAAACTGAAACACGTTCTACAATCATTGAAGCATAGGCTGCATAATGAGGGAAGAACAGGACAGACTCCGCCGTATCGCGCGTGAACACACGTTTCAGTTTCTGTCCCAGAGGAAAGGTTGGACATGGGCACACCCGTCATCGTCGAGGCCGCTCGCACCCCCATCGGCAAGCGCGGCGGCTGGCTCGCCGGTCTACACGCCGCCGAACTGCTCGGCCTCGCCCAGCGTGGACTGCTCGAGAAGGCGCACCTGGATCCCGCAGCGGTGGAGCAGGTCATCGGCGGCTGCGTCACCCAGGCCGGTGAACAGTCCAATAACGTGACCCGCGTCGCCTGGCTGCACGCCGGACTGCCGTGGCAGGTCGGCGCCACCACCATCGATGCACAGTGCGGATCGGCGCAGCAGGCGAACCATCTGATCGCCGGACTGATCGCGACCGGCGCCATCGATATCGGCATGGCTTGCGGCGTGGAGGCGATGAGCCGAGTTCCGTTGGGCGCCAACGTCGGCGAAAACGCGGGCCCGCGGCGCCCGGCCTCCTGGAATATCGATCTGCCGAATCAATTCGAGGCCGCCGAGCGTATTGCCAAGCGGCGCGGCTTCACTCGCGACGATCTCGACGAACTCGGCGTCCGCTCGCAGCGGCTGGCCGCCAAGGCCTGGGCCGAGGGACGCTTCGATCGCGAGGTGCTCACCGTGACGGCGCCCGCCGTCGATAAGGAAGGCAAGCTCACCGGCGAAAAGCTGGACGTGACAAGGGATCAGGGCCTGCGCGACTCCTCGCTCGAGGGACTGGCCAAGCTGAAGCCGGTACTGGAGGGCGGAATCCACACCGCGGGCACCTCCTCGCAGATCTCCGACGGCGCGGCCGCTGTACTGCTGATGGACGAAAAGGCCGCGCAGCGAACGGGTTTGCGCCCGCGCGCGCGGATCGTGACCCAGGTGCTCGTCGGCGCGGAGCCCGAGTTCCATCTCGACGGTCCGGTGCAGGCGTGCACCCGGCTGCTCGAACGCTCCGGAATGAATATCGGCGACATCGACCTTTTCGAGATCAATGAAGCCTTTGCGGCAGTGGCACTTTCATGGGCTTCTGTACACAAACCAGACATGGACCGGGTAAATGTAAACGGTGGCGCGATTGCCCTCGGACATCCTGTCGGTTCAACCGGATCTCGGCTCATCACAACGGCTTTGCACGAACTGGAGCGTTCCGGCGGCAGCACCGCGATGGTGCTCATGTGTGCAGGCGGCGCATTGGCGACAGGCACCATCATCGAGCGGTTGTAGCAGTTTCAACCAATTCTGCTCCAAAGTTGAACGTTCATCCCAATGAGCCCAAAACGTGTCGTACGCCACACAAAGTCCAGCGCAGGCACGTAGATGACCTATCAGCTATCTTTTCGCTATCATAGACCTATCGGGGAAGACCCTCGCGACGGGCCAGAACCGGTTCACACCACCTCTTCTCAAGAGCCGTTGGCGTGACCCGCAAACGCAACCGTCGCAGTGACTTCACCGGAGCGGCACCTAGAAGCTTCAAGGAAATCCTGAATCAGGCGTAGGTTTTCAGTTACTGAGCCGCTAATATCAATGATACGTATCCGAGATAACGACTGTTAGTACAGCGAAGGGAATTGGGCGGCTCACAATGGCTGATTTCGCGGCGCGGCTGAACAAGCTGTTCGAAACCGTGCATCCCCCGGGGCGCAAGCCGCACACCAACGCGGAGGTTGCGGCTGCGCTGACGGCCTCCGGGCATCCGATCTCGAAACCGTACCTCTCGCAGTTGCGGTCGGGACAGCGGACGAACCCGTCGGACGAAACGGTGGCTGCACTGGCCAAGTTCTTCAAGGTCAAGCCGGACTACTTCTTCAACGACATCTATGCCGCCAAGATCGATCACGATCTGGAGTTGCTGTCCCAGCTGCAGGGCTACGGGCTGCGCCGGTTGTCGAGTAGGGCGTTCGATCTGTCCGAAGAATCACAGAACCTCCTCACCTCCATGGCGGAGAAATTGCGGGCAAGCGAAGGTCTGCCCGAAATTCCTCCGGACGGTACCGAATAGGTTCTCCCACAGTGCAGTACGGTGCGACCCACAGGGTCGCACCGTACTGCGTCATGGGTATGGATGCTTGTCGACTTACCTAACCCATGAATTATGGGCTTGGCGACGAGTACAGGGTTGCGATAAAAGCGCGCGCCTGGAGTGACCGGGTTGTGACGAAATCAGTTGTGCGGATACGTCGGTAGACACATGGAATCCGGCATGGCCATCAGCCCAACCGGATTCCTTGCTATGTCAACCGTATTGAATACCCGGAGCGAGTCCTTCAGAATGCTTCGGAGTGATCGGTTTTGATGGCACACGATCAATTCCGGGCAGCGGCTCCGGCGCCCGCTTCGTAGGCCCGCGCGATTGCCTGGATCCAACCGCGGGGACTAATGCCCTCGGGCGGAGCAATCCACCGCGCGTCGACTACTACATCGCCCAATGGGTTTCGCGCCCACTGCGCAACTCGGTCCGCACGCACCGATACCAGTGGCGGTGGCGGACCCGCGGCGACCAATTCGACGCCGCCGCCGGATTGCAGATACAGCGCGTCCATGATCTGCGCGACCTGATCGGATGCCTTGAGCTGCGTCGAGGTACCGGTCTGCTCGTGGGCGACCACCTCCGGAAACCGGCCGACCATGATGCGGTGCAGAACCTTGGTCTGCCGCAACAGGATTCGTGCACGCACCCACAACTCCACCACGATCCAGACCGCGCCGAACGCGATGAGCAGCGCAGCCGCCTCCCAGATCGGCCAGGCCCAGTCCGGTTCGCCGGCCTGCGCGGCCGGCGCATCGGTGCAGGCCCGGCGGACCTGCAGCACAGCCAGTACCGCAACGACCGCGGCGCCCGCGGTGTAGATCGCGATACCACGACCGAGGGTGGTCCAGTCCAGATTGCGCACACCGGTGACGACGATGAATACACAGCCGAGCGCAACGACTATCCAGCCGAAGGTGGTGGACCAGAACAGATTCACGGCGACCGCGAGCACACCGACGCCATAGATGACGAAGGCGATCTGGCGCAGATTGCTGCGGGAGACGACCGGCCACGCGGCCGAGGCGACCACTGAGGTCGCGGCCGCGAAGAGGATCCAGGCCGAGGCGACGATGCCGTCGGAGAGCATGCCCGAATGCAGGCCGCGCGGTAGCAGGTTGTCCAGTGCCAGCGCGATCTCCGGAACCGCGACGGTGGCCGCGAGTGCGACCGCCGCGACCGCGACGACGATCGCCACCCGGGCTGTCGTCGCGGGCTTCACCAGCACGCGCCCCACACGCGCACCGGCGGCAACCCAGACCAGCATGGCCGTCAACCAGAGGGTCATCCCAGCGCCTCATCGAATCGAAGGACCGAGACGCCCGCACCCCGGCTGTTGAATACGCGGAGTCGGGTCATCAACATGGCGGCAAAGGTTTCGGCCTCCCATTCGGCGAGTTCGTCCGCGCCGTCGTCGACGATCTGCTGATGCGCCCGCTGACTGAGCATGTAGGCGATCAGATCGTCGCTGGCCTCCAGCATCACCTCCGGCGCCGGCGCACCCTCGTGATCGAAGACGATATGGCCCAATTCGTGTGCGAGCGTGTGGTCGCGGCTCGGCAGTGCCGTGGCGAGCACGATGACATCGCGGTCCGGATAGAACCGGCGCTGGCCGCAGACACCGGGACCCAGTTCGGCGCTGGCGATTTCGATCTCACGGCGCCGCTCGCTGGCAATGGAGGCGACAACCTCATCCAGGGTGGTCGCATCGGAATCCGCGGCGACCGCGCATACCGCGTCGACCGCCGCCGCGACCCGGCGGTAGGCCCGGAGTCCGCTTTGGGTCCTACTGTCACTCATCGAACGCCCCCTTACGTCCTCGGACCGAAGAATTCGGCACGAGCGGCATCGATGCGGGCCTGCGCGGCCGACGCGCTCTGGAAACTCACTGCGCCGGAACCGGTTCCGGCCAGTGCGAGCGCGATCAGGCCGCCGACGACACCCAGCACATTGGGCTGCGGCAGGCCGTCGTCGGCACTGGTCGGCCGGACGTCCGGATTCGGCTTGGCCGACACCGCGGGCGGTGCGGCAGGCGCGGCAGGCGGCGGTGCCTGCTCAGGAGCGGGGGCGGGCGGCGCAGCTACCGGGACCGGCTCGATCTGCGGCGCTGCCGATGCGGGCGGTGCAGGCGGTGCAGGCGGTGCAGGCGGTGCAGGCGGTGCAGGCGGTGCAGGCGGAACGATGATCGGAGCGGGTGGCACCGCGGGCGCGGGCGGCGTCGGCAGCGGGATCAGGAGCAGCAGCAGTGGCGAGGCAGAGCCGGCCGCCGCGGAACCGACGGCGGCCGAACCCACAGCGGCAGAACCGGTTGCGGCCGATCCGACGCCCGCGGAACCGACACCGGCTGAACCGACCGCAGCCGAACCCGTGCCCGCCAGTGCCGATCCGGTGCCGACACCGGCTGAACCGACTGCGGCAGAACCGGTTCCGAGCACAGCCGAACCGGTCCCGAGCGCGGCCGAGCCCGTACCGGCGGCCGCGGAACCGACGGCGGCGGATCCGGTACCGAGAATGGTGGCGGCACCGACCGAGCCAGTGCCGATGATCGCGCCGACGCCCGCGGAACCGGTGCCGATAATGGTGCCCACGCCTACCGAGCCACCGCCGAGGAGTGCGCCGAGCAGACCCGTCGCGCCCACCGCGGCTGAACCGGCGGCGGACCCGGGACCGGCAGCCGGGTTGACACCGGCTGCGGCATCGGTCGGATCGACCGGCGAACTCACACTCGACTGGCCCGGAATCGTCAGCGGCATCCAGATATCGCCGTTCGAATCCGGCGTCGGATTATTCGGGTCCGTGCACTGCGCACAGGCACCGCCGGGCTGCGCTTCGGCCGAAACCCCCCCGAGCAGCGCAAAGCCGGCGACAGTCGCAAGTACTGCGACCACACGCGACGTGCGACCAACGGCCAAGCGCCAGCCTTCCCCTCATCGAAATAGCGCAGATCTCTTGCCCGGTCGCAACACTTCAGTTCCGGGACTTCAACGGACGGGAGCCCATAGTAAACCTCAGCCCAAATCCGCGCAGTGGCTCGGGCCACGCCCAGCATTCGACACGCCCCACCGGCCGTGCGCCCGTTCTCGGCCGACTGCCCAGATGATGCCCTCGGAAGTCCGGCTGTAATCCCGAAAGCATTTCCGCGTTAGTCCCCTGCACGCACCTGCGCTAAACGGGCAGACCAGTACGTATGTCGATGCCGCGCAGCGGCGAATTGGACATGCCCGCAGTAGAACCCGTGTCGGTCCGCTCGCCCGGCGATGGACCCACCGCGGACCGCACCCGCGCATCCCTACGACCAGAACACGAATCGAGGGACACGCCGACGCGACACCACCGAGCCGAAGATAAAAATCGGACGGCTGTACCAATCCCTGTCGGGTGAAGCAATCACCCAGCTTTCGGCGCTGCCGGAACTATTCGGCGCTCAGGCGCCGTACACCGCCTCCGGCGGGGCGGACTTGGCGATCAGGTCGGCGACCACCGGGCCGAGTTCGGCGGGATTCCAGCGGGCGCCACGGTCCACGGCGGTGCCGTGCCGCCAGCCGTCGGCGAGTGCGACCTTGCCGCCCTCGACCTCGAACATCCGGCCGGTGACGGCCGCGGATTGCGAGCTGCCGAGCCAGACCACAATCGGCGAGACATTCTCGGGAGCCATCGCGTCGAAGCCGTCCTCGGGGGCCGCCATGGTCTCGGCGAAGACGGTTTCGGTCATCCGCGTGCGGGCAGAGGGGGCAATGGCATTGACAGTGACGCCGTAGCGCGCGAATTCGGCCGAGGCGGTGAGGGTCAGGCCCGCGATACCCGCTTTGGCGGCACCGTAATTGCTCTGGCCGACACTGCCCTGCAGCCCCGCACCGGAGCTGGTGTTGATGATGCGGGCATCGACCGGGCGACCCGCCTTGGACTCACCGCGCCAGTACTCGATCGCATGGCGCATGGTCGCGAAGTGGCCCTTGAGGTGGACCCGGATCACCGCATCCCACTCGTCCTCGCCCAGGTTCACCAACATGCGGTCGCGCACGAAACCGGCATTGTTGACCAGCACATCCAAGCCGCCGAAGGTGTCGACGGCCTGGCGGATGAGATTGCGGGCGCCCTCCCAGTCCGCGACGTCGTCACCATTGGCCACGGCCTCGCCGCCGAGCGCCTTGATCTCGGCGACGACCTGTTCGGCGGGCGTCTCACCGGTCGCCGCGCCGTTCAACGCGGAGCCGAGATCATTGACGACCACGCGGGCTCCGGCGGCGGCGAAGGCGAGCGCGTGCGCCCGGCCGATACCGCGGCCGGCGCCGGTGACGATGACAATGCGCCCCGCGCAGATCTGCTCGGTGTCCATAACCTGTTGTGTCCTCTTCGTTTCGGATTCGATTGTTCAGGCCTGAGCGGTCTGCTCGCCGAGTTTCGCATTCGAGGCCGCGAGGAATGCCGGACGCTCACCGCCGCCGTGCACCAGCAGCGTCGCGCCGCTGACGAAGGCGGCCAGGGATGAGGTCAGGAATGCGGCGCAGCGGCCGATGTCCTCGGGGCGGGCCATCCGCCCGAGCGGGATGGTCGCGCCGACGGCGTCGATACCGTCTTGATCGCCATAGTGCAGTTCGCTCAGTTCGGTGACAACCGGCCCCACGACCAGCGAATTCACCCGGACTTTCGGCGCCCATTCGACGGCGAGCGAGGAGGTCAGGCTGTCGATGCCCGCCTTGGCCGCGCCGTAGGCGGCGGTACCCGGCGACGGCCGGTGCCCGCTCACACTGGACACCATCACAATGGAGCCGCCGCCCGGCTGCTGCTGCATCACCGCATTGGCGGCTTGCGAAACTAGCAGGGGCGCAAGCAAATTCAATTCGATGATCTTGCTGTGGAAGTTCTTGCTGGCGTCGGCGGCGAGGGCGAACGGGGCGCCGCCCGCATTGTTGACCAGGTGATCGAGGCGGCCGTGCCGCGCGACGATCGCGTCGACCAAACCCTGCACGGCATCGGCATCGCGCACATCACAGGGCAGGTATTCGATCTCCCGGCCCGCATGCTCCACCGGCTCGTCACCGGGGCGTCGCGCGCAGGCCACCACGGTCGCGCCCGCGGCCAGGAAGGCCCTGCTGACGCCCGCCCCCACCCCGCGCACACCGCCGGTAACGAGGACGACGTTGCCGGTGAGGTCTATTTCGAGTGCCACCGTGCTAACCTACCAAGCAACTGCTTGCTTCGCCAGACCGTAGCGACTGCTTGCAGGTCGCTCGAAAGGGTCTGCAGCGACTGCTTGCAGGTCGCTCGAAAGGGTCAGCAGCGACTGCTTGCAGGTCGCTCGAAAAGATCAGCGCCGAGGTTCGGACCATCTCGGCACACACGATGGGACATGCGATGGGGATCAACCGTCACTCCGAATCAACCGGCATCACCGTGGTCACGGTCGACTACCCGCCGGTCAACGCCATACCGTCCGACGGCTGGTTCACGCTGGCGGATGAGATCCGCGCGGCCGGTCGCGATCCGGAAACCAAAGTGGTGGTGTTGCGCGCCGAGAACCGCGGCTTCAATGCCGGGGTCGATATCAAGGAGATGCAGCGCTCCCCCGGCCATCAGGCGCTGATCGACGCGAATCACGGCTGTTTCGAGGCGTTCGCGGCCGTCTACGACTGCCCGGTGCCGGTCATCGCGGCGGTGCAGGGCTTCTGCCTCGGCGGCGGCATCGGCCTGGTCGGCAATTCCGATGTCGTAATCGCCTCGGATGACGCGACTTTCGGCCTTCCCGAGGTCGACCGCGGCGCGCTCGGTGCGGCCACTCACCTGTCCCGGCTGGTGCCACAGCATCTGATGCGCGCGCTCTTCTATACCGCGAGCACCATCACCGCACAGCAGTTGCAGCACTTCGGCTCGGTGTACCAGGTGGTGCCGCGCGCCGAACTCGATGCCGCCGCACTGGAGGTCGCCAAGAACATCGCGGCCAAGGACGGCCGGGTGATCCGGGCGGCGAAGCGGGCGCTCAATGGCATCGATGTGCAGGACGTGCACCGCAGCTACCGCTACGAACAGGGCTTCACCTTCGAACTGAATCTGGCCGGTGTCGCGGATGAGATCCGTGCACGGTTCGACGACGATCTGGCCGCGCGTAAGGAAGAGAGCAAGGAAAACTGATGCGGGACAAGCGAATGTCGCTCGACGAGGTCGTCGGCGAGCTGCGCAGCGGTATGACCATCGGCATCGGCGGCTGGGGCTCGCGGCGCAAGCCGATGGCGCTGGTGCGGGCCATCCTGCGCTCGGATATCACCGATCTGACCGTGGTCGGTTACGGCGGACCCGACCTCGGTCTGCTGTGTTCGGCGGGCAAGGTACGCAAGGCGTACTACGGCTTCGTCTCGCTGGATTCGCCGCCGTTCTATGATCCGTGGTTCGCCAAAGCGCGGACGTCCGGCGCACTGGTGGCACGGGAGATGGACGAGGGCATGTTGAAATGCGGGCTGGAGGCGGCGGCCGCGCGACTGCCGTTCTTGCCGATCCGCGCCGGTCTCGGATCCGATGTCGTGAATTTCTGGGATGGCGAGCTGAAGACCGTCGCGTCGCCGTATCCGGACGGCGACGGACGAACCGAGACGCTGATCGCGATGCCCGCGCTGAATCTCGATGCGGCGCTCGTGCATTTGAATATCGGCGATAAACACGGCAATGCCGCCTACACCGGTGTCGATCCGTACTTCGACGACCTGTACTGCCTGGCCGCCGAGCGTCGCTACGTATCGGTGGAGCAGGTGGTGGAGACCGAGGAACTGGTGAAAGCCGTTCCGCTGCAGTCGCTATTGCTCAACCGGATGATGGTCGACGGTGTGGTCGAGGCACCCGGCGGCGCGCACTTCACCCTGGCCGCCGACAGCTACGGCCGCGACGAGAAGTTCCAGAAGCACTATGTGGAGTCGGCCAAGACGCCCGAGTCCTGGCAGCAGTTCGTCGACAAGTATCTGGCGGTCTCCGAGGACGAATATCAGGCCGCCGTCCGCGAGTTCGCACAGGAGGCGCAGAAATGACAGCATCGCGAAGCGATTCCGTGAGCGGTGATGGTCGGGTGACGGGCGGGCCTTCCACCGAAACCGTTACGCGGGCCGAGATCTGCGCCATCGCCTGCGCCGAGATCTTCAGCGGCGCAGGGGAAATCATGGCCTCACCGATGTCGCCCATGACGATCATCGGCGCGCGGCTGGCCAAGTTGACCACCGAACCGGATCTGCTGCTCTCCGATGGCGAGGCGCTTTTCTTCGCCGACACTCCCCCGCTGGGCGGTAAAGCACCGATCGAGGGATGGATTCCGTTCCGCAAGGTGTTCGATGTGGTCGCCTCCGGTCGGCGCCATGTGGTGATGGGGGCCAATCAGCTCGATCGGTTCGGCAATCAGAATCTGTCGGCATTCGGTCCGTTGCAGCAGCCGACTCGGCAGATGTTCGGTTCGCGTGGTGCGCCGGGCAACACCATCAATCATCCGACCAGCTACTGGGTTTCGCGGCATACGCGTCGGGTGTTCGTCGATCAGGTCGATATCGTCTCCGGCGTCGGCTATGACAAAGTCGATCCGGCCAATCCGGCGTACCGGTTCCATCACCTGCACCGGGTGGTCACCAATCTCGGCGTCTTCGATTTCGAGGGACCCGACCACACGATGCGGGCGCGCAGTCTGCATCCGGGCGTCACCGCCGACGAGGTCGCCGAGAACACCTCGTTCGAGATCGCCGGACTGGCCGAAGCGGGCCAGACTCGACTGCCGACCTCGGAAGAGCTGCGGTTGATCCGGGATGTGCTCGATCCCAAGAAGGTTCGGGAATCAGAGGTGCCGTCATGAGCTCGCTGCGGACACCGCTGACCGAGTTGGTCGGCATCGAACATCCGATCGTGCAGACCGGCATGGGTTGGGTGGCCGGGCCGAGCCTGGTGTCAGCGACGGCCGAAGCCGGTGGACTCGGGATTCTGGCCTCGGCCACCATGACATTCGCCGAATTGGAAGCCGCGATCGCGAAGACCAAGTCACATACCAAGAAGCCGTTCGGGGTGAATATCCGCGCCGACGCCACGGATGCGCCCGAACGGATCGATCTGTTGATCCGGGAGCAGGTGGCCGTCGCGTCATTCGCGTTGGCACCGAAGCAGGAACTCATCGCCAAGCTGAAAGATGCCGGTGTGGTGGTGATTCCGTCGATCGGCGCGGCCAAGCATGCGGTGAAGGTCGCGTCCTGGGGTGCCGATGCGGTGATCGTGCAGGGCGGCGAGGGCGGTGGGCATACCGGTCCGGTGGCGACCACGCTGCTGCTGCCGTCAGTGCTGGATGCGGTCGATATTCCGGTTGTCGCGGCGGGCGGATTCTTCGACGGACGTGGTCTGGCGGCCGCATTGGCCTACGGCGCCGCGGGTGTCGCGATGGGTACGCGTTTCCTGCTGACCAAGGAGAGCACCGTGCCCGACGCGGTCAAGCAGGAGTACCTGAAGCGGCAACTGCAGGACACCGTGGTCTCGCTCAAGGTCGACGGTATGCCGCACCGTGTGCTGAATACCGAACTCGTTGATCGCCTGGAACATTCGGGGCGCTGGCGGGGGCTAACCGCCGCCGTCGCCAATGCGGCGAAGTTCAAGGGTATGACCGGCATGAAGTGGTCGACCATGGTCCGCGACGGTCTGGCCATGCGAAAGGCCAAGGACCTCAGCTGGTCTCAGGTCGTCATGGCTGCCAATACCCCGATGCTGCTGCGCGCCGGACTCGTCGAGGGCAATACCCATGCGGGCGTGCTCGCCGCTGGACAGGTCACCGGCATCATCGATGACCTGCCCACCTGTAAGGAACTCATCGACCGCATCGTCGCCGATGCCGTCGCGCGGATCGACACCATCGCCGCGCTTACCGCGGACCACAAGGCAACGCCCAACGCGATCTGATCGAACCGGCGTACAAGTCGGAAATACCGAAAGGCCGCCCCGGTCCTGCCGACCGGAGCGGCCTTTCAACTTCTCGGCGACAACTGGTCTCGTGGGTACATGGGTAACTCGTCGGGCACGCCCAACAGTCGACCCGGCATCCGACGCAGGACCTGTCGAAAAGCCGTGCGGCTCTTACTTGTATGGCCTAAATATTCGGGGAGGCGGACAAGCGCTCGATAATCGTTGCGTTGGCGGTGCCGCCGCCTTCGCAGATGGTGAGCAGGCCGTAGCGGCCGTTGCGGCGTTCCAGCTCATTGAGCAGGGTGGCGAAAAGCTTTGCGCCGGTGGCGCCGAGCGGGTGGCCGAGGGCGATCGCGCCGCCGTTGACGTTCACCTTCTCCGGATCGGCGCCGGTCTCCCGCAGCCAGGCGAGCACGACCGGCGCGAAGGCCTCGTTGATCTCGACGACATCGATATCCTCGATGGTCAGACCGGTCTTCTCCAGCGCCCACTTGGTGGCCGGAATCGGGCCGGAGAGCATCATGATCGGGTCGGCGCCACGGGCGCTCACATGGTGGATGCGGGCGCGCGGGCGCAATCCGTATTCCGCGACAGCCCATTCGGAGGCGAGCAGGGTCGCGCTCGCGCCGTCGGAGATCTGGCTGGCGACCGCGGCGGTCAGCGTGCTGCCCTCGGCGAGCACGGGCAGCGACGCCATCTTCTCGAGCGAGGTCTCGCGCGGTCCCTGGTCGATCCAGAAATCACCGACGGGCACGATCTCACCGTCGAAGCGGCCGTTCTTGATGGCATCGCGGGCGCGCTCATGGCTGCGCAATGCCCAGCGCTCCATCTCTTCTCGGCTGATATCCCACTTGTCGGCGATCATCTGCGCACCGTTGAACTGCGAAACCTCGGCGGTGCCATAGCGATGGTCCCAGCCCTGCGCACCGACGAACGGTGCGTCGAAACCATATTCCTTGCCCGCCAACATGGCCGCCGAGATCGGGATCGCGCTCATGTTCTGCACGCCGCCCGCGACGATCACCTCGGCGGTGCCGCTCATGATGGCCTGCGCGCCGAAATTGATGGCCTGCTGGGAAGATCCGCATTGCCGGTCGACGGTGACCCCGGGAACTTCCTCCGGATAACCGGCGGCCAGCCACATGGTGCGGCCGATGTTGCCCGCCTGCGGGCCGATATTGTCGACGCAGCCGACGATCACATCGTCGACCACCGCCGGATCGATCGGGTTGCGGTCCAGCAGCCCGCGCAGTGCGGCCGCGCCGAGATCGGCCGGATGCACCGCGGCCAGCGCGCCATTGCGCTTGCCGACCGGGGTGCGCACCGCGTCGATCACATAGGCATCCCGCAGCGGGGCGTACGGGCGGCGAGCGGATGGTGCTGACATCTGGAACTCCTACTTGGTGTTGCCCGGCGGGAGCGACGGGCCCGGAGGCGGTAGCTTGCGTAACCATGGAGGGCCCCGCGACCGCCAAGATCAACTACGGCACGGTGAGGCCGTCGAGCACGATGGTCAGGTACTGCTTGGCGAGGTTCTCGACGGTGATCGAGCCGCCGGGCTCGTACCACCGCACCGCAACCCAAACCGTGTCCCGGAGGAACCGGTAGGCCAATTCGACGTCGAGTTCCGGGCGGAAGCTGCCGTCCTCGACGCCATTGATCAACACCCGGTGCCACAGCTCGCGGAATTCGCGGTTGTAGTCCGCGATATAGGTGAACCGCTCCGAATCGCGCAGGCGCTTGGCCTCGGCCTGGTAGATCGCCACCGCGGCGTGTGAGCGGTCGAAGGATTCGTAGGACGCGATCACCAAGGCTTCCAAGGTATCTCGCGAACTGAGCCCGGAGGCCACGATCTCCCGATACCGGCCGAACAGATCGTCGAGAAAGCCGCGCAGAATCTCGTCGACCATCGACTCCTTGGAATCGAAGTGGTGATAGAGGCTCCCCGATAGAATCCCGGCCGCATCGGCGATATCCCGCACGGTGGTCGCACGCAGTCCACGCTCGGCGAACAGTTGGGCCGCGAGTGCGAGCAATTCATTGCGCCGAGCTGATTTCGAGGCGTCTGGTGCGGTCACACGGCCCATAATACAACCAAGCATTTGCTTGGGCTAGCGGCGTACCTCGATTGGTCAGCGCATCGAATAGCGCAGTGGTGACGACACCGACAAGTCGGCAAGGAGCCGGTCGCAGATCACGACCGGTGAGACGCCTGCGCGCGCCATCCGGGCGACCAGCGCGAGTCTGCGCTCACAGCTGTCCCATTCGACGGTCAGCGGACTGCGATCCGGGCCCGCGTCCACGGTGGCCATGACGCGCGGTGGGCCGAATGGAACCGGCTCCTCGATGAGTTTGAGGATCATGCCGCGCTGCCAGGCTCGATAGGTATCCATATCCGCGCCGACCACCAGCTTGTCCGTAGCGGCGCACAGGCCTTGGGCGATCTCGTCGGCGAATTCCACGCGATCGAAGCGGAATTTGCGGCATTTGCGAATGACGTCGAGCAGATCCGCTCGCACCTCGCACAACAGTGCCATTTGCCGTCGCCGCCTGCGGTCCTGTTCGGATCCGAGCGATGCGGCACTGCGCCCGCTGCGGCAGGCACGTTCGTAGTCGCGTGCCATATCAGCGCGCAGCGCACCGCGCGGATCGCGGGCGACCTCGGACTCGTCGATCGCATACTCCTCGAGAATCTGGGCGGCCCGGGCCGCGGTCGCGCGCTCGGACGTGTGGTCCATGAGTTCGGCACCGAGGGTGAGTGCCGCGAGCACCATGCTGTCCAGCCGTCGCCTGGCCAGCACGACTTCGCGCACCAATTCGAGTTCCAGTTGTTCGCGGGCCTGTGGGCGATCCTGCCCCATAGCCATCGCCCCTTAGGGGAGTGCGGGATTCGACCACTCCCAGCATTGCACACGTGGACACCCTGCGTCCCGGCCTTTTTTACCTGATCAGAAGGTGTCTGATGGCAGCGCCTTCGGCGCTGCGTGTTCGCGGCCCCTGGTGTCTCTCGTAAGACTCGCTCGGTTGCGGTCACTGATAGCGGATCGTTCAGCACCCAATGCACACGCAACGGATGGTCAAGCCGCGCGCGTGCGGCACACGCGCTTCGACGACTCGGACGCGAGCGAACGGGTCGCTCGTAAGAGTCGCCGTTGCGGTCACCGATAGCGGATCGCTCGGCCACCTATGCACACGCAACGGATGGTCAAGTCCCGCGACTGCGGCACATGCGCTTCGGCCTCTCGGACGCGAGACGGGCCGCGAACGTTGTTGCGTTGGTCAGGCGCGCTGACTGCTGATCGATACGACTTCGCCGGTGAGGTAGGTGGTGTAGTCACTGGCCAGCATGGCGATCGTGGCGGCGACTTCCCATGGTTCGGCGGCGCGGCCGAAGGCTTCGCGCTCGGAGAGGCGGTCGAGCAGTTCGGTCGAACTGACCTTGTCCAGGAAGGCGTGCCTGGCGATGCTCGGGGCGACGGCATTGATGCGAACGCCGAGTTCGGCGGCTTCAACGGCACTGCAGCGGGTCAGGGCCATGACGCCGGCCTTGGCGGCGGCGTAGTGGGCCTGGCCGTATTGCGCGCGCCAGCCGAGCACGCTGGCGTTATTGACGATGACGCCGCCGTGGCCCGCATCGCGGAAGTAGCCGAGGGCGGCACGGGTACAGCGGAAGGTGCCGTTGAGGGTGATGTCCAGGACTCGATCCCACTGCTCGTCGGTCATATCGACGACCGGGGTCTCGCCGCCGAGTCCGGCATTGTTGACCATGATGTCGATGCGACCCAATGCGGTTGCGGCGCCGCGGATCAACTCGTTGACCTGTTCGGTGCTCTGTACATCGCACACGATCGAGGCGACCCGGCGCTCCGGGAATTCGGCCTTCAGCTCGACCTCGGTTTCGGCGAGACGTCGCTCGTGCCAGTCGGATACGACTACATCGGCACCCTCGGCAAGCAGCCTGCGCGCGGTGGCGGAGCCGATGCCGGTGCCCGCCGCGGCGGTGACGACGGCATTGCGTCCGGTCAGCAGGCCGTGCCCCGGAATAGGCTGCGGCGCAATAGAAAGCGGTCCACTCATGAGCGAGCCTCCCGCGGCAGGCCGAGCACGCGCTCGGAGATGATATTGCGCTGCACTTCGTTCGAACCTCCGTAGATCGTGTCGGCGCGGGTGAACAGATACAGCCGCTGCCATTCGTTGAGATCGTGCTCATCGGCCACCAGACCGGCGGGGCCGAGCACGGCCATGGCCAATTCGCCGAGGCCGCGATGCCAGTTCGCCCACAGCAGCTTCGAAACCGAGGCTTGGCCGCCGTCGTCTGCGGTGCTGTCCTGCATGGTGCGCAGGGCGTGGGCGCGCAGCACGCGCAGGCCGACCCATGCCCGATCGAAGCGGTCGGCGATCAACGGGTCGTCGGCCGCGCCGGTGCGGCGGGCCAATGCCTCGATATCGGCCAGTTCGCGGGCGAAGCGGATCTGCTGGCCGAGGGTGGAGATGCCGCGCTCGAAGGTGAGCGTGCCCATGGCGATGCGCCAACCGTCACCGGGTTCGCCGACGACCAGGTCCGCGGCGGTGCGGGCATCGTCGAAGAAGACCTCGTTGAATTCCGAGGTGCCGGTCAGCTGGATGATCGGGCGGACCTCGATACCGGGCTGATGCATCGGAACCAGCAGGTAGGAAAGGCCCTTGTGCCGGGTCGAACCCTTTTCGGTGCGCGCGACGACGAAGCACCAGTCGGCCACATGGGCCAGCGAAGTCCAGATCTTCTGGCCGTTGATCGACCATTCGTCGCCGTCGAGCTGGGCGCTGGTGGTGATGGCCGCCAAATCCGAGCCCGCGCCGGGTTCGGAGTAGCCCTGGCACCACAGCTCGGTCACATTCCGGACGCCCGGCAGGAACCGCTCCTTCTGAGCCTGGGTGCCGAAGGCCAATACCGTCGGACCGAGCAGTTCCTCACCGACGTGGGAAACCCGTGCAGGCGCATTAGCTTTGGCGTATTCCTCATGGAAGATCACCTGCTGGCGCACCGAGGCCTCGCGCCCGCCCCACTCCTTGGGCCAACCCAAGCAGGTCCATCCGGCGGCGGCCAGATGCCGGTCCCAGGCGAGGCGTTCCTCGAAGGCCTCGTGTTCACGGCCGGGCCCGCCGAGTCCACGCAACTCGCGGAACTCGCCATCGAGGTTCTCGGCCAACCACTCGCGCACTTCTGCGGAAAACCGCGCGTCCTGTGCGGCAGTATTGTTCCCACCCCCCTGCGTTGTGCTTTTCCCGCCCCCCGTGGGCCCGCCCCCCTTGTCGGAATCTGATGCCTGGATCGCAACCACGTCGGTAGGATAACCTACCAAGCACTTGCTTTGTTAGAGGCGGACCGCTTTTATCGAGCAAAGGCAGCAAAAGACCCCGCCGACGGTGAGGACACCCGTGACAACCCCTGCACAAACGACACCCATGGCACTGCACGATGCCGCGCGCACCTTCGGCACCGCGCCCGCCCTCGGCGACGGCGAGATGCGGCTGGACTGGGCGCAGTTGCTATCGGCGGTGCAGGAGGTGGCGCGGGCCCTCATCGCCCGTGGCGTGCAGTCGGGCGATCGGGTCGCCATGTGGGCGCCGAATACCTATCACTGGGTGATCGCCGCCCTGGCCGCGCACTACGCGGGCGCGGCCTTGGTGCCGTTGAATACCCGCTACGTCGCGGACGAGGCCGCCGATGTGTTGCAGCGAGTCGAAGCCAAGGCGCTGTTCATTGCCGGAACCTTCCTCGGCCGTGATCGGTTGGCCGAATTGCGTGCCGCAGCAACGGAATTGCATATCGATACGGTGGTGGTCATTCCGGTCGAGTCGGATACCGACGATCCCACCGCGCTGAACTGGTCGCAGCTGGCGGAAATAGCCGAATCCGTCCCGTTGGCCGACGCCGTCGAACGCGCCGAGGATGTCGACCCCGAGGATATTTCCGACATCCTGTTCACCTCCGGCACCACCGGACGCAGCAAGGGCACGTTGGTCGCGCATCGGCAGGCGCTGTCGGTGGTGCGGGCCTGGGCCGAATGCACCACCCTCGACAGCTCCGATCGCTACCTGGTGGTCAGTCCGTTCTTCCACAACTTCGGTTACAAGGCAGGCATTCTCGCGTGCCTGGTGACCGGCGCGACGATCATTCCGCAGGCGACCTTCGATGTGCCGGTGACCATGCGATTGGTCGGCGAAGAGAAGGTCACGGTTTTGCCTGGACCGCCGACCATCTACCAGACGATCCTGGACTTCCCGGACCGGGACAACTTCGACCTGAGCACCCTGCGGGTCGCCGTCACCGGCGCCGCGACCGTACCGGTGGTGCTGGTCGAGCGCATGCGTTCGGAACTCGACTTCGATGTCGTCATCACCGGCTACGGACTCTCCGAGGCCGCGGGATTCGGCACCATGTGCGGCGCGGACGACGATGCCGCGACCATCGCGGGCACCTGCGGCCGGCCGATCGCCGATTTCGAACTGCGGCTGAGTCCGCAGGGCGAGGTGCTGCTGCGCGGCCCCAACGTCATGCTCGGCTACCTCAACGATCCGGAAAGCACCGCCGAAACCATCGATACCGAGGGCTGGCTGCACACCGGCGATATCGGCACGATCGACGAGCGCGGCTATCTGAAGATCACCGATCGACTCAAGGACATGTACATCTCCGGCGGATTCAATGTGTATCCGGCGGAGGTGGAACAGGCGCTGGCCCGGCTCGACGGGGTGGCCGAATCCGCGGTCATCGGGGTGCCGGATACCCGGATGGGCGAGGTGGGCAAGGCATTTGTGGTGCGCAAGCCCGGCGCGGAGCTGACCGAGGAGCAGGTGCGCGCACATGCGAGCACGGTGCTGGCGAATTTCAAGGTGCCGCGGTTCATCGAATTCCGGGACCAATTGCCCTATAGCGCGGCCGGGAAAGTGCTGAAACGTGAACTACGTGAGGAGAAGTCGTAATGTCCGAGATCCCCTATGAGCCGGACGTCGTCACGTATGAACGACGCGGGCGGGTAGCCATCGTGACGCTCAACCGGCCCGACTACCGCAATGCGCAGAATTCGGTGATGACCTACGCCCTCGATGCCGCCTTCGAGCGCGCGGTCGAGGATCCCGAGGTCGGCGTAATCGTCCTGGCAGGCAATGGAAAACACTTCAGCGCCGGGCACGATATCGGCACTCCAGGCCGTGATCACCATGTGCGCTATCAGAACAAGGCCGCGCTCTGGTGGGATCACGTCGACAAGGTCGGCGGTGACCAGCGTTTCGCGCGCGAACTCGAGGTGTACCTCGGTATGTGCCGACGCTGGCGGGAAATTCCGAAGCCGACCATTGCCATGGTGCAGGGCGCCTGCATCGCGGGCGGGCTCATGCTGGCCTGGGTCTGCGATCTGATCATCGCTTCCGATGACGCCTTCTTCTCCGATCCCGTTGTGCGCATGGGCATTCCGGGTGTGGAGTATTTTGCACATCCGTGGGTGATGGGTCCGCGCGCGGCCAAGGAGTTCCTGTTCACCGGTGACCGCTTCGATGCGGCGCAGGCGAAGGAATGGGGCATGGTCAATCGCGTCGTGCCGCGCGACCAGCTCGAGACCGAAACCCTCGAACTGGCCGAAAAGATCGCCACCATGCCGCAATTCGGGCTCGCGCTGACCAAGAAGGCGGTCAACCAGGCCGAGGATCTAATGGGCATGCGGGCGGGCATGGATTCGGTATTCGGCCTGCATCACTTCGCGCATGCGCACAATGCCGAGGTCGGCGCGGACTCGCTCGGCGGTATGAACGCCAAGTCGATGAAGGCCAACGCGACGACGGCCTCGACGTCCGAGCAGAACGGGACAACGTAGTGGATCTGGATCTCGATCAGGCGACGCAGGAATTCCAGCGGGACGTCCGCGAATTCCTCGCCGCCAAAAAACCAGCGAAACCGCTGCCTTCGATGGATACCAAGGCCGGGTTCGAAGCACATCGCGAATGGGAGCGCACACTCGCCGAGGCGCGGCTGTCGGTTGTCGCCTGGCCGCAGGAGTACGGCGGACGCGATGCCTCGCTGCTGGAGTGGGTGCTGTTCGAGCAGGAGTACTACGCCGCGGGTGCGCCGGGACGGGTCAGTCAGAACGGCATATTCCTGCTGGCGCCAACACTTTTCGAGCACGGCACGCCGGAGCAGCTGGAACGGATCATGCCGCGGATGGCGCGCGGTGACGATATCTGGGCGCAGGCCTGGTCCGAGCCGGAGGCGGGCAGCGATCTGGCCGGTATCCGCTCGACCGCGCGACGCACCACCGGCGGCTGGCTATTGAGCGGTCAGAAAACCTGGAGTTCGCGAGCAACGTTCGCGGACTGGGCATTCGGGCTGTTCCGCAGCGATCCCGAAGCTGTGCCCGATGCGGCGGATGCGGGGCCCTCCGTGGTTACGCAGGCTGCCGCCTCCGGGCCTGACCGCAGCCGCCGGGGGCGGCACAGGGGACTCACCTATGTGATGTTCCCGCTGTCCGCGGATGGTGTTTCGGTGCGGCCGATTCCGCAGTTGGACGGGGAGCCCGGATTCGCGGAGATCTTCCTCGACGATGTCTTTGTGCCGGATCGCGATGTGATCGGCGAGCCCGGCGACGGCTGGCGGGTCGCGATGAGCACGTCGAGCAATGAGCGCGGACTGTCGCTGCGGTCCCCCGGCCGCTTCAGCGCCACCGCGCAGCGGCTCATCGATCTCTGGCTCGACACCGGCGACCGCACCAATACCGCGCAGCGCGATGCGGTGGTGGACGCCTGGATCGGCAGCGAGGCCTATCGGCTGCACACCTTCGGCACGGTCACCCGGTTGAACGAGGGCGGCAAGCTGGGCGCGGAATCCTCGATAACCAAGGTGTTCTGGTCCGAATTGGATATCGCCATGCACGAGACCGCGCTGGAGGTCCTCGGCGGTGCGGCCGAGCGATCCGGGCCGTGGACCGACGGCTATCTGTTCTCGCTGTCCGGCCCGATCTACGCCGGCACCAATGAGATTCAGCGCAATATCATCGCCGAGCGGCTGCTCGGACTACCGAGAGGGAGCAGCCGATGAGATTCGCGCTCAGCCCGGAACAACTCGACTTCGGCACCAGCCTGCGCAAGCTACTCGACGCCGGACGGACACCAGCCGCCGTGCGCAACTGGGCCGCGGGCGATCCCCGGCCCGGGCGCGGGCTTATTCGACAGCTGGCCGGTGCGGGTGCGCTCGGTCTTGCCGTCGAAGAGCAGCACGGCGGTGTCGGCGCGGAGCCGATCGATCTTGTCGTCGCATTCCAGGAGATGGGCCGGGCTGCCGTGCCCGGACCGCTGGTCGAGACGGCGGCCGCGATACCCGCACTGCTGCAAGCCCTTCCGGATACCGCATCGGCCGCACGCTGGCTGCCCGAGTTCGCGGAGGGTGCGGCGCTCGGCACGCTGGCATTCACGTCGGCCGAGCACGGCACGGTCGCGTTGGATGCGGATACCGCCGATGTGGTGCTTATCGCCGACGGTAATCAGCTCCGCACCGGACATCGCGCGGGTCTGGTGCGATCGGTCGATCCGGCGCGGCGACTGTTCGTCGTCGAATCCGATGCCGTTGTCGCCGAAGGTGAGCAGGTTCTCGAGGCGGTTGCGGCCGCCTTCGATTCCGGTGCGCTGGCCAATGCGGCGCAATTGCTCGGTGCGGGACGGGCATTGCTGGCCGCGGCCACCGAATATGCCAAGCAGCGCAAGCAGTTCGGTAAGCCGATCGGCGAATTCCAGGCCGTCAAGCAGAAGTTGGCCGATGTGCTGATCGGGCTCGACCTGGCGGAGCCGCTGCTCTATCGGGCGGCATTGACGATGGGTGAAACCACACGCGGGCGGGACGTTTCGGCTGCGGTGATCGCCTGCGGTGATGCGGCCTATCGGGCGGCCCGCGCGGCGCTGCAGGTGCACGGCGCGATCGGATACACCGCCGAGTACGACCTGTCGCTGTGGTTGACCAGGGTGACCGCGCTGCGGTCCGCCTGGGGTACACCGGATCTGCATCGTTCCCGGATTTCCCGCGCACTGCGCGACGAGGCTGTTCGGGAACGAGCCTTGCGAGGTGCGAAATGACTGCATCGCATAGCGATTCGATGGGCGGTGGTGGTCGGGCGACGGGTGGGCCGAGCACCGAACATCAGGAATTCATCGCCTCGGTCCGGGCGGTGCTCACCAAGCACGCCGGATCCGCCGCCGTGCGGGCGGCAATGGATACCGAACTCGGCTATGACGAGACGCTGTGGCGACTGCTGTGCGAGCAGGTCGGTGTTGCGGCGCTGGCGATTCCGGAGGAATACGGCGGCTTCGGCGCCAGCTTGGTCGAATCCCTGTTGGTGGTAACCGAATTGGGGCGCACGCTTGCCGGGGTGCCGATGCTGGGTTCGGCCGTGCTCGGGGCGCAGGCGGTGCTGTTGTCCGGTGACAACGAGGCGTGTGAGCGGCTGCTGCCCGAGGTCGCCGAAGGCGCCCGCACGATCGCGGTGTGCTGGGCGGGCACCGGCGGCTGGGATGAGCCGGGTGTGCATTCCGAAGCCGGAACACTTTCCGGCACAGCGCATTACGTGCTCGATGGGTTGCATGCCGACACTCTTGTCGTGGTGACTTCTGACGGACTGTTCGAGGTCGAGTCGGGTGCCGCGGGCGTCACCCGGCGCGCTGTCCCGACCATGGATCCGACTCGCAAGCTCGCCGAAATCACATTTGCGGCGGTTCCGGCGCGGCGGCTCGCTTCGGCGGATCCGGCGCTCACCGCCCGGCTACACGAAATCGCTTGGGCCGCAGTGGCTGCCGAGCAGGTCGGTGCCGCGGAGCGGTGCCTCGAGATGACGGTCGAATACGCCAAGTCCCGGGTGCAGTTCGGGCGGGCGATCGGCAGCTTCCAGGCGCTCAAGCACCGCATGGCGGATATGTATGTGCTGGTGGAGTCGGCCAAATCCGCGTCCTATGCGGCGACGGTCGCGGTGGCGGAGCAGAGCCCCTCCGCTGCGGAGGATGTCTGGGTGGCGCGGACGCACTGTTCGGAGACGTTCACGACCATCGTGGCCGAGATGGTGCAGTTGCACGGTGGCATCGCCATCACCTGGGAACATGACGCGCATTTGTTCTTCAAGCGCGCACATGGTGATGCGCAGTTGTTCGGGCAGCCGCGCAGGCCGCTCACGCAACCCACCTGACAGCCCAGGGGACGCTATCGTTTGTGCAAGTCCGGTACACACCATGGCCATACATAGTTAGCGTATGTAATAATATTGTGTGCAGCAGGCTCGAGCGGCAACAGCAGATGACATCGTGGTCAACCTCCTCGTCACCGCGGGCCGGCTGACCCGGCTGGCCGGGGTGATCAGCGGCGACGATCTACCGCGAGCAGTGATGCGCGCACTAGCGGTGCTCGACGAACACGGCGCGGTGCGCGTCAGCGAATTCGCTCGTATCGAT
Organism: Nocardia vinacea; assembly: GCF_035920345.1. Lineage (NCBI taxonomy): Bacteria > Bacillati > Actinomycetota > Actinomycetes > Mycobacteriales > Nocardiaceae > Nocardia > Nocardia vinacea. Next base: position 7,579,408 of record NZ_CP109149.1, on the reverse strand, counting down.
CGATGTTCACAGCCGGCGGCAACGGCGCTGATCGGCAAGCTCGTCGCGGACGGATACGCCTCCCGACGCAAGGATCCGGATGATTCCCGGGCCGTCGTCGTCGAACTCACCCCGGCCGGACGCACTCGCCTGACGCGTGCCCGCGGCGCCTTCGGCGCGGCGATGACGGCGGGGCTCACCGGTTTCGATATCGAACGTTTGGCCCGCATGGAAAGCGACATGAAGGAACTGCTGGACGCACTGAAGAAGTCGATGCCGCAGCATCTGTCCAGGTCGCGATAGCCGATTCGACTGGTCGGATCGCCCGCCGGAGTACGGTCGGAGAGTATGACCGATGAGAAGCGTGGCCGAGTCAAGGTAGCGACCAGCCAGAAGCGAGTCCGGGTCTACCTCGGCGGCCAGTTGGTCGCCGACACCTCCCGACCGGTCCTGGTCTGGGAGAGTCCGCACTACCCGACCTACTATCTGCCCGTCGCGGATCTGCATGCGAAACTCGAGCCGAACGGCACCAGCGCGAAATCCCCGAGCCGCGGCACCGCGACCGGATACGACGTGGTCGTCGACGGCACCACTGCGTCCGGAGCCGCGGTGCGCTATCACGACTCCCCGTTCACCGAACTGAACGAGCTGGTGCGCCTGGACTGGAACGCCATGGACGAATGGTTCGAAGAGGACGAGCCGGTCTACGTCCACCCGCGCGATCCGTACACCCGCGTCGATATCCTCGCCAGCTCCCGGCATATCCGCGTCGAAATCGACGGCACCACCGTCGCCGACTCGCACTCCCCCCGCATCCTCTTCGAAACCGGCCTCCCCGCAAGGTATTACCTCCCCCTGACCGATGTCCGCCAAGACCTACTGAAGCCCTCGACGACCCACACCAGCTGCCCCTACAAGGGCACCGCCGACTACTGGACCGTCCACATCGACGGCAAGGAATACCCGGACATCGTCTGGGGCTACCGCACCCCACTCCCGGAAAGCCAGAAGGTCGCGGGCTTGGCCTGCTTCTACAACGAGAAGGTCGATATCTACCTCGACGGCGAACTCCAGGACCGCCCGAAGACGCCGTTCAGCTGACCGATTGCCGAAGCTCGGCTGATCAGACCGCGATCAGGGGTGGCTGGTCGTCGGCGCGGCGGTATTGGCCTGGGGCCTCGCCGTATTCGCGTTTGAAGGCCTTGGCGAAGGCGAATTCGGAGGTGTAGCCGACCTTTCGGGCGATGGCGCCGAGGGGGCTGTCGGTGTCGCGGAGCAGGCGGGCAGCGGTGAGCATGCGCCAGCGGGTGACGTAGGCCAGGGGTGGTTCACCGACGGTGGCGGTGAAGCGGCGGGCCAGGGTCGCTCGGGAGACGCCCGCAATATCGCTGAGGTCGGGGACCGTCCAGGTGCGGGCGGGTGCTTCGTGTACGGCGCGCAGTGCGGCGGCGACCGCCGGATCGGCGAAGGCTCCCGCCCAACCGGTGGCGGGTTCGTCGACGGCCTGTTCGTCGAACCAGGCGCGCAGCATGAATAGGAGCAGGGTTTCCAGGATGGCGGGGACGGCGGCATCGCTGCCTTGTTTCGGTTCGGCGACCTCGGCGGCGAGCAGATCGACGGCGGCGCGCAGGGACGGGTGGCGGCCGGGACGTGCTGGGAGATGGATGAATTCGGGGAGTTCGTCGAGCAGCGGGTGGCTGCGCTGCCTGCCGAGTTCGTATGCGCCGCACAGCAGGGCGGTGCGCGCACCCGGTCCGGTGATCTCGCGCGGCTCCCCCGGCTGCGCCTTCTCGGTGACCGGGCTGTCGAGCCGGTCGAGCAGATCGTGGTCGGCGCCGCGCGGCATGAACAGGACATCGCCGACACCGAGAGCTATCGGTTCGCCGCCGGTCGGCACCGCCCAGCACGAACCCTGCAGCACCACATGGAAACCCGCGCCGGGGACGACCGGATAGGCACGGCCCCACGGTGCGTGCCGGATGAACAGGCCGGAGGTCGGATTGCCGGTGCGGATGGCGGCGATGGTTTCGCTGAGGATGTCCACTTGTTCACCATACTCTCCTAATGAGCGTTTCAGACATCAGACTGCGCATATTGGCCATTCATATACTCACAAGCTGTCTATAACGTCTTACTCATGACAACGACGAAGATTGCCGTCTACGGCGCCACCGGCCACACCGGCGGCTACCTACTCACCGAATTGCATCGACGCGGAATCACCCCGATCCTGGTGGGCCGCAGTGCATCTCGGATGCAGGCGGCAGCAGTGGCAGCCCGGGTGCCGGATGCCGAGATCCGGGTCGCGGCACTCACCGATCACGACGCACTGGTCGCCGCCTTCACCGACGCGGACGTCGTCATCAGCAGCCTGTCCGCGTATGTACACAATGGCGAGCCGGTGCTGGCGGCGGCCATCGCGGCCGGGGCGCACTACACGGATCTGTCCGGCGAACAGCTTTTCTTAAAGCGGGTTTTCGACGAGTACGGCCCGAAAGCCGAGGCCGCGGGCGTGACGGTGGTCCCTGGCGTCACCGACAACAATGTGGCGGGCGATCTGCTCGCCCACCTGACCGCGCGCCGACTGACCGGACCGGTCGAGATCGTGCTCAGCCATCTGAGCAAGAGCGGTGGCAACGGTTCCAAAGGCAGCGCGAAGACGGTCTTCGCCAGCCTCGACTGGTTCCGCAGCGGCGGCTGGCACTTCCAGGACGGCGAACTGAGCACCGGCACCAGCGCACGTCACGCCGAGATGACATTTCCGGGCCACACCGCGACCACCTCGGTTGCGAAATTCCCACAGCCACCGGTGATCACGATCCCCAGGCACACCGATGTGTCGTATGTGGAAGGGGTCCTGGACACCGCCATCCTCGACCTACTCGGTTCTTTCACCGAGGAGATCATCGACTCGCTCCCCGACGAGCCGAGCTCCGACCTCCGCTACGACGTGGTCGTGGATGCCTTTGACACCAGCGGACATTCGGCCCGCGGCGTGGTGAGCGGCGGCGACTCCTACCGTGATTCAGCTTTGGAAGCAGTAGAAATCGCAGTCCGCCTGGCGAAAGGAACAACCAAGCCCGGCACATTGTCCGTAGCCGAAGCCTTCGACGCCGCAGAACTCCTCGATGCCCTCGCTCGCTTCGATATCACCTGGCGCATCACCGAATAACGCCGCGCTCAGCTGGCCCCACCGGAGGACTCACCGCGCATCAGCGCCCCGAGCGACTCGCGGTCGGTCACGTCCATCTTGATGCAGGCTCGGTAGAGGTGGCCCTCGACCGTGCGGACGGAAACCGTGAGGCGATCGGCGATCTGACGGTTGGACAGGCCTGCCGCGACGAGATTCGCGATTTCACGTTCCCGGGAGGTCAGTGGCAAAGGCTGGGCTGCCTGGCGCAAAGCGGGCGTGCTGGCACCACCGCAGGCCGCGGCGAGACGGTTCGCGGTGGCCGCGGATTCGAGGAGGCGGCGGCGGTCACCTGCGCGTTCATGGGCGGATGCGGCTTGGGCGGCGGCATCGGCGGCGGAAAGCATGGCGCCGATACGCTCGAATTCGGCCGCGGCCGCGTCGAGTCCTGGTCCGTCGTGCGCCGCGAGTGCCACCGCATGGCGGGCCTGGACCTGCACCAGTGCGCCGTCGACCCGGGCGGCCAGGTCGGCGAGTCGGCCTGCCACCGAATGGTCGCCGAAGCGGGCGGCCGTGTGCAGTGCCATGGCCTCGATGGCGTGCTGATGTGCGCGCGCCGCCGAATCGGCGGCGCCCATGGCCAGTCGGATGGCGGGGGTGACGGTGCCTTCCGCGGCGGCCGCGCAGGCGCGCGCGATCTCCAATTGCGGGTCGTAGACCGCGCTGTGCCTGCCACCGCGAGCGGCCGCCTCGGCAATGGATTCGGCTGCCTCCGGAGCCCGCCCGAGTGCCGAATATGCCTCGGCCAGACGGATTCTCGCCGGAATGTGCCAAGCGGCGGCACCCTCGGCGGTGAGCGCGGCCAGCGCCTGTTCGAGATGTTCGATCCCGTCCAGGAAGCGGCCCTGCGCCACGTCGACGGTGCCCTGCAAGATCTTCGACATGCCCCACGCCAGGTACTGGCCCGGTGCCGAGTAGCCGAAATACCCCGAGGCGCGACGGCGGGCGGCCTCGAGATCACCGATGCAGATCAGCGCGAGCACCTCGGCATGGGTCGAGATGAACCGGTTGAGTCCGTCGATATGCGACTCCACCTGGTGCCCGCGGGCCGCGTACTGCCGCGCCGCCTCACCCTTACCCATCAGCGCCAGCGCCAGGCCGCCGCCGAAGGCCGCCCACCAAACCGCCCACGGCGGTGCACCTTCGGTCTCCATCACCGACTCGGCCCCGGAAAACGCTTCCTCGAGCAGATTTTCGTGAACCGCGCACGCCGCGGCCAGACCGTCGAAGGTGGCCATGATCTTCGGATGCTGCACTTTGCCGCGCAGCATCGCGAGCACCTCGTCGGCACGCTCGGCATCGCCCATGGCCCAGAACAGATTCGAGACCCGGGTGCTGCCCCAGCGGCCCAGTTGCACCTCGCTCATCTGATCCGGATCGAAGCTGGCGAGGGTGCGTTCGGCCTCGATGCGATGGCCCTGCCACAGCAGCGCCCGAGCCAGCAGATCCGCGGCCTCCACCCCGCCACGACGTTCCACCGCGGCCCTGGCGAAACGCTCACCGAGCGGCAAATTGGCCAGCCCGATCGCATCGGCGGCAGCCGCCTCGAAGAGTTCGAGATCGGCGGATTTATCACTGTCCAACGCCAATTCGGCCAGCCGGATGCGGTCCGGCGCGGATTTGATCGCGCGTTCCTTGAGCGAGGAGTACAGCCGACCGCGCAGTCGCCGGGCCGAGGCAATGCCGAGCCTGCGCCGGATGACCTCACCGAACAGCGGATGGTTGTAGCGCACGATCAACTGGTGGGTGTTCTCGACAACCCTGATGAGACCGCGGGTCTCGGCGGCCTCCACGGCCTCCTCGCCCGCCAGTTCGGAGAGCACGTCGAGATCGATGGGCTCGCAGAAGGTGAGCAGTTCGAGCACCCGCAGCACCGGTTCGGGCAGCTGCTCGACCCGATCCTCCAGTAGCGCAGCCAATTCCGAGGTCACCGCGGCCCGGCCGCGCAGCTGCCAGACGCCGTTCACCTGCCGCAGCGAGCCCGCCTCCAGCGCACCCTCCACCAAATGCCGCAGAAACAGGGCGTTTCCGCCGGAGGACTCCCACATCAGGTTGGCCGTGAAGCCTTCCAACTGCCCGCCGAGCATCGACTCCACCAGATCGACGCTCTGCCGCTGCGTGAACGGAGTGAGGTCGATGCGCAGCAGATGGCCGTCTTTCCATAACGAGGTCACCGCATCGGGCACCTGCACCCCGCTGCGCACGGTCGCGACAATATGCGCGGCCTTATCGATGGCCAGCTGCAACAGCAGTGTGGCCGAAAGCTGATCGAGCAGGTGCGCGTCGTCGACACCGATGATCGCGTGCCCGTCGGCGAGCAGTGCCTCGCGCGCGGCGGACATGAATGTCACCGGATCGTGCGCCGTGTAAACGCCGACCATATGGGCGAATACGCCCAGTGGAATGCTGCGGGCCGATTCCGTACCCGCCACCCACCGGACATTGCCGCCTACCGCAGCCGTCGCCTGTCTCGCCAGCGTCGTCTTCCCGACTCCGGCGTCGCCCGTCAATACCGCACCGACGTATTCGGTTCCGGTGAGTGCCGCGCGGATCGCTTCGAACTCGGTCTCGCGCTCGATCATCGGCCAGTTCCGAGCCATAGCTCTTACTGTAGTTCGTCACGGATCATGATCGACGACAACGAACCATGAACGGGCGCACCGGCTCCGCTGTTTCGGCGCCTAACCGAGCACGTCGTGACGGACAATGGTCTGGTCACGACCCGGTCCGACACCGATACAGGAGATGCGGGCGCCGGACAGCTCCTCCAGACGCAAGACATAGGCCTGGGCGTTGGCAGGCAATTCCTCGAAGGTCTCGACATGTGAAATGTCTTCCCACCAACCGGGCATCTCTTCGTAAATCGGCTTGGCGTGGTGGAATTCGGTCTGTGTGGTCGGCATCTGCTCGACCCGCTTGCCATCGATTTCGTAGGCGACGCAGATCGGCACCCGCTCCAGGCTCGACAGGACGTCCAGCTTGGTGAGGAAGTAGTCGGTGACGCCGTTGACCCGAGTCGCATAGCGCGCGATGACCGCGTCGAACCAGCCGCAGCGGCGGGCCCGGCCGGTGGTCACGCCGACCTCACCGCCCTGCTTGGCCAGGAATTCACCGAAATTGTCGAACAGTTCGGTCGGGAACGGACCCGAGCCGACGCGGGTGGTGTAGCACTTCAGGATGCCGAGCACAGTCGTGATCTTGTTGGGTCCGACACCCGCGCCGACCGCCGCACCACCCGAGGTCGGGTTGGACGAGGTCACATACGGGTAGGTGCCGTGGTCCACATCGAGCAGGGTGCCCTGCGAACCCTCCAGCAGTACAGTTTCGCCGCGCTCGAGCGCCAGATTCAGTTCCAGGCGGGTGTCGGCGATGCGGTGCTTGAAGCTCTCCGCCTGTCCGAGTACCTCGTCCACCACCTGCTGCGGGTCCAATGCGCGACGGTTGTAGATCTTCACCAGGACCTGGTTCTTGAACTCCAGGGCCGCCTCGACCTTCTGGGTCAGGATCTTCTCGTCGAGCACATCCGCGACGCGCACGCCGACCCGGGCGACCTTGTCCTGATAGCACGGACCGATGCCGCGACCGGTCGTGCCGATCTTCTTATTGCCGAGGAAGCGTTCGGTGACCTTATCGATGGCCACGTGGTACGGCATGATCAGATGCGCGTCGGCCGAGAGCAGAAGTCCGGAGGTATCGACGCCGCGCTCCTCCAGTCCGGCCAGCTCGGCGAGCAGGACGCCGGGATCGACCACGACACCATTGCCGATGACGTTCGTCACGCCCGGCGTGAGAATGCCGGACGGGATCAGATGCAGCGCGAACTTGTCGCCATTGGGCAGAACGACCGTGTGACCGGCGTTATTACCGCCTTGGTACCGGACCACCCATTGCAACCTGCCACCGAGCAGATCGGTTGCTTTGCCCTTACCCTCGTCGCCCCACTGGGCGCCGATCAGGACGATTGCCGGCATGGTCGTGTCTCCTACGGTTCGACGCGCAACAGCCATCTGTTGCAGCTACCTGCCGTATTGAGGCGGTGGCCGGAAGCACAGTCTACCCAACGCCCAGTTGCGTCCCGGCCACCGTCCGGATCGCAGGCGCCGGTCGATGTCTACGCACCCACAACGGAGCTGTCTTCCGAGCGACCCGTTCCGTCTCGCGTCCGAGTAGCCGAAGCGCATGCGCCGCACGTGTAACGGCTCGACCATCCGTTGCGTGCGCATTGGGCGGCCGAGCGATCCGCCATCGGTGACCCGAACGGAGCGAGTCTTACGAGCGACCCGTTCGCGGCCCGTCTCGCGTCCGAGCCGTCGAAGCGCATGCGACGAAGTCGCGAGTCTCGACGGCTCGGACGCGAGACAGAATGGGCCGCGAACCCGCGGCGCCCGCGCCGCCAAAAACACAGCTATGGTTGCGAGGCACTGGCGGACCGGTGGTCCGCCGACAGGTGGCGAGGGTGACCGACGGGTTGTCGGCCGAACCGAGGAGGGTGTACGGCAGTTTGAGTACCCACGTTCTCCGTTGCGACGGCGCACCGGTACCCATCGCCCTCGCGTCGCTGCCGCTCTCGCAGACGACCGCCATCCCGGAAAACAGCGTCATCGATGAGCTATTGCCCGTACTCGCCGCCGACAGCCTGCCGCGGCTGATCGTGCTCGGCGACGACGCCGCCCTGGCCTCCGTGCTGACCCATCTGATGCGGACCGAGCGGCTGCATGTGGAGATCGGGTACGTGCCCGTCGACAAGACCTACGGCTCGCGCGCCTACCAGACCGGCACCGGCAATGCCGCCGCCAAGCGGGCGGTGGAGGGTCGGCCCGTCGAAACCCCGCTGATTCGCGACGACACCGGAACCGTGCTGGTCGGCCGGGCCGAGATCACCGGGCCCGGTGGCGAAAAGCTCGAGGGCGAAGCCTATGTGGACGACGTCCAGTTGTTCTCCGGCAAGGTCAACGCGATGGTCGTCTCCCCCATGCTGGATATGCCCGGGGTGCGGGCCAGCGTGCAGAAGAACATCATCCGCAGGCGCCGCTGGCTGGAAGGGCGGGCGGCGCAGCTCGGCACGCCGGGGGCCGTGGTGACCAGGGACGGCATCGCCAACGATCGGGTGCTGCCGCGGTCGTCGTTCTATCGGCATCACGAAAACTGGCTGCTGGTGCGTTGATGATGCGTTTTCCGAGAGACGGCCGCCCCGCATTGGGTGTTTCGCGGCGGCCGAGCCCGATATTCCTGCTGGTGATCGCGATCGCGGTGGCGGGTGGCGTGCTCGCATGGGACGCCGATGTGCAGTCGACGCGGGCGAAGTTCGGGGTATTTCTGCTCGTCGTATTCGGCTGGATCGTCACGCTGTGTCTGCACGAATTCGCGCATGCGTACACGGCGTGGCGGGCGGGCGATCGCGAGGTGGAGTTGCGGGGCTATCTCACGCTGAATCCGCTGAAATACAGCCATCCGCTGCTGTCGATCGTATTGCCGATGGTGTTCATCGCGCTCGGCGGTATCGGCTTGCCCGGCGGTGCGGTGTACGTGCACACGCATAACGTGAGCGCGCGCATGCAGCGGATCATCAGCGGTGCCGGGCCTGCGGTGAATGCGGTGTGCGCGATGCTGCTGCTGGTGGTGGTGCGGTTTTTCGGCAGTGATACTTCGCATCGCGCGTTCTGGTATGGCCTGAGTTTTCTGGCGTTTCTGCAGATCACCGCAACGCTTTTGAACATTCTGCCGGTGCCCGGGTTGGACGGATATGGCGTGGTCGAGCCGTCGCTGAGTTATCAGACGCGGCGGGCGCTCGATCAGTTCAAGCCGTTCGGGATGCTGATCCTGTTCGCGCTGCTGTTCACGCCGTCGATCAACAAGGTGTTCTTCGATGCGGTGTACTCGCTGTACGAGTTGTCCGGGGTCGATGCGGACTGGTCGCGGTACGGCAGCTGGCTGACGCGATTCTGGACCTAGCCGATATACCGGTCGCCCGGTCCGACCTCCCGGACCGGGCGACCTCTTCGCACGACCGCTGCGCGCCCTTACCCGCCCGGCCACCACACCTTATGGCCGGTAGGGCGGTTCGCCGTCAGGCGAAGCGTCTCAACCGCGCTACCCCTCGTAACCGCGGTTGCCTCTCGAGGCTATGACCGCGGGCAGCTGCGAACACGAGTAGCGGACTACGTGAAGATCATGATTCGGGTACCGGGGGCCGAGCACGCTGTCCCGCAGCGGCGCAATATGTCCGAAATCCGCTGAGTAGTCTGCTCATTTCTCCGGCGGCACGTGCGGATTCGGGACCGTCGGCGGCAGCAGGGCCATGGCCGAGATGCGCTGCATGCCGCAGACCTGCATGAGATCGACCAGCATGGAGCGCATCTGCGCGAAGACCACATGAGCCGAAAGTCCCGCGCCCTCAACGAGTTCCGGTCGCGCGGCCTTCGCTATGCCGCGCAGCACCCGGGCGGCTTCGGCCTGATCCGGCTGCTGGCCGGGATCGGCGAGCATCATCCGGCGCACCACCTCGACGGCTTGGGCCAGGCGCTCCAGTTCCTCGATCAGTCGCGGGTCGAGGATTTCGTCGTCCTGGACCAGGGTGAGGGAGCGGCGCAGCAGCACCCGCGTATTGCGGACGGCATTGTCGAGCGGGTCGGCGGTGGCGCGGATGCGGTCGAGGCGCTGGCGGGAATTCCAATAGAGCGGAGAGATCCGGCTGATCTCGCGGCCGCCCTCCAGGGTGGAGCGCAGTCTATCGATCTGGGGCTGGGTCGCGCGGGCCGCGGTCAGGGACGTGCGGATCTTCTCCGGATCCTGTTCGAGCAGACCGTCGGCGCAGTCGTGCAGCGACTTCGCCAGTACCGCAAGGACTTCCGCGGCTTGCTCGCGGGCCCGACGCACCGGGTGCAGTGGTATCGATGCGACCACGACCACACCGACCAACCCGCCGATGAGCGCGTCGATCATGCGCGAGAAGCCGCCGCCCGCCGACGGCGGCAGCAGCGTCGCGACCAGCACCGCCGAACCGGCGGCCTGCATGGTGATGATCGAACCGCCGTCCAGGAATACTGCCAGCGCCATGGCCACCGCGACGACGAGGGCGATCTGCCAGACGCCGGTCCCCGCGCGGGTGATGAACAGGTCGCCGATACCGATGCCGACCGCGACGCCGACTACCAACTCCACCGACCTGCGCAGCCGGGCGCCGAACGAAATGCCGATCGAGACCACGGCCGCGGTCGGTGCGAAAAAGGGCTGGGTGTGCCCGACAATCTTGTGCGCGATAAACCAGGCCAGCGCCGCGCCGACCGCGCACTGCAGAATCGGCAGCGCGGACAGTCGCAACCGCGCCCACGAGCTGCGCAACTTCTCCATGCTGCTGGCGCGGGCGACACCCACCGGGGAATTCGGATCGAGCCCACCCGTCGCCCGACCACCACCCCTCATCGAATCGCTCCGCAATGCTGCAATCACTAGTTAGTCGAGGCCGAGCTCACCCGCGGCGCGCGGGTCGCAGTCTTCCAGCAGGTCGAGGCAGCGTGCGTACTCCTCGGTCTCGCCGACCGCCCTGGCCGCCCTGGCCAGCGCGGCGACACTGCGGAGGAAACCGCGATTGGGTTCGTGGCTCCACGGCACCGGCCCGAAACCCTTCCAGCCATTGCGCCGTAGTAAGTCCAGGCCGCGGTGGTAGCCGGTGCGAGCGAACGCGTACGCGGCGACGATGTCGTGATTGACCACCTGGGTATCGCCCTCGGCCCCGCCACGCTGCAACGCGGCCTCCGCGAGATGGGCCCAGGCGATCGAAGCCGACGGATGCGCGGCCGCGACCTGCACCGGATCGGCATTGTTCAACAGCGCCTCCTCCGCATCGGAGTCTTCGGGCAGGAGTACCGGTTGCGGTCCGAGCAAGTCACCGAACGAGGTCATGCGGTTCATTGTGCACTGCGCGCGCATGTTGCGCCGACACGGCGTTCCTCTGGCTGAGCAGTGCCCAGCCCACCTCTCCCGCCCACCCGCCGCTGTCGAGCCGGACGAGGCGGAGTACGGCGCGGGGGAATCCTCACAGTCGACCGAATTGCTGGCTAGGCTGGCCGTCGAGTTCAACTGTTCCGCCCGACCGAGGGGTTATTAGGTGTCCGACCCGAACGACGAGAAGAGCCCGGCACAAAATCCCGGCCGCCCCGCCGAAGCGGCAGCCGACCCGCGCCCAGCCGCACCCGCAGACCGGACACCCACCTCGCCCAACCCCTCCGAACGGAGCGCGCCCTCGCGCCCCGGTCCGGCCACTGGCTCCCGCACCCCGTCGGGACCGGCCAACTCCTCGGGAGCCGGGGCCGGCGCGAAGGAAGGCGCGGCTGACGCGACCCGGCCGTTCCCCTCATCGTCAGGGCCCGGCTCGTCGGGATCCAACGCCCCCACCCGCCCTGGTCCAGCCACCGGCTCCGGCATACCCTCGCGACCCGGCACACCCTCCGGGCCAGGCGACTCCTCGGGTCCCGGTGCTTCGGGAGGCAGCGCCGGCTCGGCGGCTGCTCCAACTCGACCGGTTCCCGCCTCGTCGGGGCCGAGCGTATCCCTGGGATCCGGCGCGCCATCGGGAAGTGGTTCGGCTGCGAAAGAAGGGGCGGCGAGCGCACCGACGCGGCCAGTTCCTGCAGCATCGTCGCCGAAGCAGCCGTCGTCCGGTGCCGGGCAGTCGGGCGGGTCGGGTGCGGCGACCGGGGATATCGCCGCGCTCGGGAAGCCCGCGGCACCCAGCCAGTCGGGCGGAGCAGCCAACGCGCCGTCATCAACATCCGCCCCTGGCGGCACCCCCAAGCCCGGTGGCCCCGGTAAATGGGCCGGCGGCGCAACCCCATCCGCTCAGACGCCGAGTGGCGTAACAAGGCCGGGCAACGCGGGCCAACGAGATACCGGTGCAGCCTCGCCTCCCGCGCCGGGTAACGCAACCGCGGCAGGCCGCGCGGGCCAACGAGATAGCGGCAGCGCCTCGCCTGCTCCTGCGCCGAGCAACACAGCCAAGCCGCGCGGCGGGGGCCAACAAGGTGGCGACGCAGCACCATCCGTTCAAACGCCGAGTGGCGCAGCCAGGCCGGGCGGCGCAAGCCAACGAGACAGCGGCGCAGCCTCGTCTACTCCCGCACCGGGCGGCGCAGCCAACCTGGGCAGCACGGCCCAGCGAGGTGACGGCAGCCCATCTGCTCCCACACCGGGCGGCGCAGCCAGGCCGGGCGGCGCAGGTCAACAAGATGGCGGCGCCTCATCCGTCCCCGCGCCGGGCGGCGCAGCCAACTCCGGCGGCGCGGGCCAGCGAGATGGCGGCACTGCCCCGTCTGCTCCCACACCGGGTAACGCAACCAGGCCAGGCGGTGTAGGCCAGCGCGACAGCGGCGCAGCAAAGCCGGGCGGCGCGGGCCAACGAGACAGCGGCGCAGCTTCATCTGCTCCAGCGCCCGGCGGCGCAACCGGGGCGGGCGGTGCAGGCCGACGAGACAGCGGCGCTGCCTCGCCTGCTCCAGCGCCCGGCGGTGGAATTAGGCCTGGTGGCGCGGGCCAGCGGGATGGCGGTGCGGCCTCGTCTGCGCCCGGTTCCGCGAAACCGGGTGCAGCTGCCGATTCCACACGTTCCGGGGGTGACGCGGCGAATTCCGAGGTGAAGACCACGGAGATCTCGCGTGGTGGCGTCGAGGGCAAGGCGGCTTCCACGAAGGCGCCGGGCGCGGCGGCTCCGGGTCAGGCGACGCCAGTTGCCGGCTCCGGCGGAGCAGCCAATACCGGCTCCGGGCCGAATGCACCGACCGTCGTGATCAAACGGGGCGGTCCCGCCGCCCAGTCTGCTGCCGGTACGGCGAAGTCTGCTGCTGCTGCGGCCGGCGGAACTGCCGCTGCAGGATCCGACGCTGCCCCGGCCGAAGCGGTAGCCGATGAGTCCGCGGCACCCACCGCAGGGGCGACCGCATCAAGTGCCGCCAAATCGACCACTCCGACTGGAGCTGAGCCACCGTCTGAAACCCCGTCACCAGGTGACGTGCCCGTATCGGCGACCGGATCCGCTGCGGAAACCGCTGTAATTCAGCGGGATTCGGCTGCGGCCAAGTCTGCGGCAGCACCCGACAAGGTCGACGATGCCGCGGGTGCGGATGCGGCGACCATGGTGATGCGACGGATCGATCCAAAGGCCGAGTCGACGGGCAAGGGAGCGACTGCCGCTCCGACGCAAGATGAGCCGGATCTGGCGGGCGCGGACGACAAGACCGTCGCCATGCCGGTGGTTTCGAAGCTGGATGCTGAGCAAACCGTCGCACTGCCGATTCAGAAGCCGGCCGATAAGCCGGTCGACAAGGACGCCACGGAGCGAATGCGGACCGATGCCGGGACCAAGCCCGGTACCGACCGAGTCGTTCCGCCCGCGGCGCGGCCCGGTCCGATCACCAAGCCGCCGAGCACACCACGTCCGGCGGCCGGTCCGAAACAGGCTGGGGCGCAAGGGCCTTCGCAGAGTGGGCCGGGGGTCGAGGAGACCGCACCCTCGGCACCGCGGGGGCCAGCGCGGCCGCGGCAGGTCGCGTCGGCCCCGTCACCCGCGGACACCCAGCAGACTCGACCCGCGCAGCCGGTCACCGGATCACGGGCGATGGCCCAGCCGCAGCGGATCACGCCGCCCGGTCAGCAACCGGGGGCCGCCGAGGCACCGGCCGAGCGCTCGAAGCGCTGGTTGTTCATCGGCGCGGCCGCGGTGGCGCTCATCGCGGTGATCGGGCTCGCGGTCGCGCTCATCGGGGGCCGGGGCGACAACTCCCCGGAGGCCAAGGTGCGCGCCACCATCACCGATTACACCCAGGCGCTGAAATCCGGCGATCTCGCGGCGCTGCGCAATACCACCTGCGGACAGTTGCACGACTTCTATCAGGGCATTCCGGCGGACCAGTTCGCGGGCGTGCACCAGCTGTCGATGGATCGCAAGAACATTCCCGCGGTGGCCAGCGTCGATGCGATCAAGATCACAGATAAGACGGCGATCGCGCAGGCCACCGTGTACACCGACGCGGATCCGACGAAGCGCTCGGCGCGGACTTTCGATCTGGAGCAGACCGCCGACGGCTGGAAAGTCTGCGACCCGCCGAGCGCCGGGACGCCCTAGCCGAAAGGTGACGCCGAATCCGGCAGGACATATCCAAAAGGTAAGCCCTCTAACCGGTAGCGAACGTCACACTTACCTGGTCATCGGACCGGTTCGCCAGTAGCATGGCCCGGATCATGGTCAGGGAGCAGACAATCGAAAAGCCGGAAGTCGAAGTGGTCGAGCAGACAGCCACGCTGGCGGGAAGCCGGTTCCGGGTGCGCGAACACTATTCGGTCGGCCGGGAGAAGGTCCGTGAGTTCGCCCGCGCGACGCAGAGTCGGCACGGTGCGCATTATTCCGAACCCGATGCGCGCGAACTCGGCTACGACGGCATCGTCGCGCCGCCGACCTTCGCCTCGGTCATCGGCATCAATGCGACCAGGGCCCTGCTGGATTCCGTACTCACCGAATACGACCTGTCCCAGATCCTGCAGACCGACCAGGTCTTCGAGCTCACCCGCCCGATCCTGGCGGGCGACCGGCTCAGCACCGAGATCGTGATCGACTCGATTCGCCAGTTCGGCGACAACGACTTCATCCTGGTGACGTTCTCGCTGACCAACCAGCACGGCGAGATCGTGCAATCGGGTTCGACCACCATCGTGGCGCGCCGCGGTGTCGAGGTGGATCCGAATATCGCGGCCGCCGTCGAGAACATCATGATGCACGCGCGCCCGGTCACCGTCGGTGATATCACGGCGACTAACAGCGGCCCGCTGGTCGCCTTGCCCGCGGATGCCCCGGCCCCCGGACAGCCTGCGGTGCGGAGCGCATCCGTGCGCTCGCTCCCGGACTTCGACCGGCTAGCCGTCGGCGATCAGCTCCCGGCCGAGACCGCGCAGGTGACGCGCGGTGATCTGGCCAACTATGCGGGAGTTTCCGGCGATCCCAACCCGATTCATTTCAGCGAGCGCGCGGCCCAGTTGGCCGGACTGCCGACCGTGGTGGCGCACGGCATGCTGACCATGAGCCTGGCCGGTGATTATCTGACCTCCTGGCTCGGTGATCCGACGGCAATCGAAAAGTTCAGCGTGCGGTTCGCCGGATTCGTTCCGGTGACCGCCGAGGCGCCGAGCGCCGTCGAATTCAGCGGGAAGATCAAATCGCTCGATCCGCACCGACGGACCGCGACCGTTGTGCTCGCGGGAAGCTCGGAGGGACGCAAACTCTTCGGCCGGGCCATCGCCGAGGTTCGCTTCGCCTAGCGGCGCAACCTCATTCGATGGTCGTGTGCACGAGATAGACGTTGTAGTCGCTCCAGGTCGAAATATTGAAGTACAGGTCCGAACCCGACGACCAGGGGTGGATGAATCCACCGTAGAGCTCCGGATATTCGCGCACCGTCACCGTCGGTGCGCCATCGGACCACACTCCTTGTGGTGAATTCGCTTCGCGGACCACCAGTGCCGCTTTCGCCGTATCCAAATAGCTCATCTGCCATACGTTTCGGGAGGCGTCGAAGCGCACCGACAACTCACCGACGGGCGCGTCGACGATCGGGCTCGCGGAGCCGAATCCACCTACCGGAGTCCAGTTTCCGTCTCGCCAATACTGGTAGGCGGTGGTGTTGAGGAGCTGATCCTTCGGCACTCGCGCAAGGCCGACCGAGCCGAGGCGGGTATTGGGCGTGCCGAACATGTACACGTAGTCGCCCTGCGGAACCATCGCGCTCACTTGGAAATTCGCGAGACCGAAGATGTTGTCCCAACGCGCATAGGGATCCTTGGTCCAGGTCTGACCGTGATCATCGGAATAGGCGATGCCGCCGTAATTGGTGAAGAATGTGCCCGGAATGCTGTTCCAGGTGCGAATCGACATGTAGCTCAGGTACTGCCGCTCACCGAGTGCGAATCCGGAGGTCGGAATCGTGGTGACCTCGACATTGTCGAGTTTGCGGCTGGAGAGCACCTCGGCCGCGTGGCAGCGGTCGTCGGTCACCATCCGGTCGTAGGTCATGCCGTCGGTGAGATCGCGATCGGTGCTGAATGCGAGCACATTGCTGCGCCAATCCAAACCCATTCCGCCCGGCGGGTGGAAGCCGCGTCCGATGGTGTCACCGAAGGCGGTCGCGATCTCCCCCGGCGCGCTCTCCCACATGATGCCGAGATCGGTGCCATCGACCTGCCAGCGCTTATCGGTCCGATTGACCGAACTCGCGCCGGTCTGCTTGGCCACCTCGGTGACCGCGCCGACCCGTGGCGTCGGCCGAGCCGCAGTCAAAGGAGCGGGTTCGATCGACGGATCCACCCGCGGCGGAGGCGGCGGCACCTGACCGGGATCCGGTCCCGGTCCCGGAATCGCGAAGTGGAAAGGCTTGGGGCTCAAAAGAATTTCCGGAATACCGAGTTGGCTCGCCGGACTCGGTGGCAGTGCCGGTAAGTCGGTCAGATCAGGGCACGGATTCGTGCAGGGATCCGACGGCAACTGCATCTGCGTCCGAACCGGCGCGGGTTCGGGCCGATCCGGCGGCAGCACGGTGATCACCGGATACGGAATCGGCACGTCGAGCGTCTTTGGCACCAGCCCCTCATGTGTCGCGGGCGGATCCGTCACACACGGCCCGGCCACCGGCCCGGCCTCCTCCGGCGTGGCACCGGCTCCTGCCGCGCACGTCAACGTCCCGGCCGCACATACGACCGCACCGAACACCGCCACCCACCGCCGAGTCATCCGCAACCCCTCGATATCTCGCGCAAAATGGACACCCGTCACGCCGCATCAAAGCTCTCCGCGATGCTGTGCACCAGCGCCCGACCCTACCCGTTTTGTCCTCTTCGCCCGGTCCGACTTACCGAGCGATTCACCCATGCGCCGCACGGATATCCAGAATTAACAGGAAACTCCTACTCCATTTTCGGGACCGCAGCCCGACCGCCCTGCTACCGTCCACGACACGACAACTCGAGTCGGGGTGAGTGGCCGTCCACCGGGGGAGCAAAGGGCCTCCGGTGGTTCTCATTCGCGGCACCGACGGCCACCGCCGACCCGCTCACCGACCTGCTGTGCAACTCGGGTTCCGCCCAGTTCTGCCCGCCCACCCAACCGCAACAGAACTTGCCGAACAACCCGCCGCCCCAGGCACAACCGCCCCAGGCACTACCACCGCAGACCCAACCGGCGCCCTACTACAAGAACTGCGACGAGGTCCGCCGGGCCGGAAAGGCGCCGCTGCACCGCGGTGACCCTGGATACGCCGCCCACCTGGACCGCGACAACGACGGAATCGCCTGCGAATAAAGTGCACTGACACCGGCGCGGAAAGCGGAGCAGGATGGAGAATGTGAAAGCTGCACTGATCTATCGCCGCGCTGTACCCGCGTTCGGCGCCGCCTGTCTGGTGATCGGCGGTATAGCGATCGCGTCGCCGATCGCCGCCGCCGATTCCGTCCAATTCGTTGCCGGGCCCGATAGTTCGCTTCCGGTGCCGTCCTATCGGCCGGGGCCGAAAGGGTCTAATGTGCCGCCGCCGGAGAAGTCGAATGAGGAGGAGTCGCCGAGGTATTACACCGATTGCGATCAGGTTCGGGCCGAGGGCAAGCTGCCGCTCTATCGCGGTCAGCCCGGATATAACCCGTATCTCGATCCGGATGGGGACGGCATCGCCTGCGACTGAGCGACTACTGGACGGCCTGGAACACCAGAACCGTTGCGCCGATGCGGATATTGTCGCCGTCGGCGAGCAGCGCGCCGCTCTCGATCGCCTCGTCGTTGACGTACACGCCGTTGGCCGAATGCAGATCCTTGATCAGCAGTCCGGCCCGGCTCGGCATGATATGCGCGTGGTAGCGACTGGCCTTCGGATCGTCGAGGACAAGATCGTTATCGGTCATTCGGCCGATTCGCATGCCGCCCTGCGCGATCGCCATGACCCGGCCGTCCGGCATGCGCAGCTGACCGCTGCGGACCGCACGCGGCATCTCGGTGACCGTCTCGGTCATCGCCGCGGCCAGCCGCTCGGTGCGCTTGAGCTCCATCGTGCTCAGCGGTTCCTGCCGCAGCACCCGCTGTTCGAGATCGACCAGGACCGGGCCCGGATCGATACCGAGTTCGTCCGCGAGCACCGTGCGCACCCGACGGCACGCGTCCAGCGCATCGGCCTGTCGGCCGGATAGGTACAGCGCGGTGATCAGCTGACCCCACAGCGGTTCGCGCAGCGGATGTTCATTGGTCATCGAGACCAACTCGCCGATCACCGACGACGCACGGCCACAGGCGATTTCGGCATCGATACGAGCCGAGGCGGCCTGCAGCCGCTCCTCGTCCATCGCGGTGGCGAAACCGTCGGCGAACTGCAAGCCGGCCAAATCGGCCAGTGCCCGACCGCTCCACTCGCGCAACGCATTTCCGAACAGTTGCGACGCGCCCACATGGTCACCGACCTCGGCGGCCCGCGCGCCCGCATCCCTGGCCGCCTCGAAGCGGCCGAGATCGCAGCCATCCTCCGGGATCTCGAGTCGATAACCGGATGATTCGGTGCGCAACACCAGCGCCGGATCCACACCCGAATTACGCAGGGCCTTACGGATATTCGAGACGAATACCTGCAGGCTGGCGGCGTAGGAATCGGGCGGATCCTCGTTCCAGACCATATCGGCCAGCGCAGCCGAAGCCACCGCGCGCCGTCGATTGACGGTCAGCGCGGCGAGCAAGGCTCGCGGCTTGGGCCCGCCGACCGCCACCGGTTCACCACCGACGAGCAGTCGAACGGGCCCGAGCACGCGCACATCCAGAACCATGTGCTCAATGCCCCCCGAAGGGTAAATAGGGTCAGGCGCTGATCGAGCGACCCGCGGACTTCAGATCATTGCACGCCTCGACGACACGTGCCGCCATGGCCGATTCGGCCTTCTTCAGGTAGCCGCGCGGATCGTAGGCCTTCTTGTTGCCGACCTCGCCGTCGATCTTGAGCACACCGTCGTAGTTGGTGAACATGTGCGCGGCGACCGGCCGGGTGAACGCGTACTGGGTGTCGGTGTCGACGTTCATCTTCACCACACCGAAGCGCAGCGAATCCTCGATCTCCGACTTCAGCGAGCCCGAACCGCCATGGAAGACGAAATCGAACGGCTGCGCGTCCGCCGCCAGACCCAGCTTGGCCGCCGCGACGCGCTGCCCCTCGGCCAGCACCTCGGGCTTGAGCACCACATTGCCCGGCTTGTACACGCCGTGCACATTGCCGAAGGTCGCGGCGAGCAGGTACTTGCCGTTCTCGCCCGAGCCGAGCGCATCGATGGTCTTCTGGAAGTCCTCGGGGGAGGTGTAGAGCTTCTCGTTGATCTCGGCCTCGACACCGTCCTCTTCACCGCCGACGACGCCGATCTCGACCTCGAGGATGATGTTCGCGGCGTTGGTCGCCTTGAGCAGCTCCTTGGCGATCTCCAGGTTCTCGTCGATCGGGATTGCCGAACCGTCCCACATATGCGACTGGAACAGCGGGTTCTTGCCCGCGTTCACCCGCTCCTGAGAGATGGCGATCAGCGGCCGCACGAAGGTGTCCAGCTTGTCCTTGGGGCAGTGGTCGGTGTGCAGCGCGATGGTCACGTCGTAGCGCGCGGCGATCACATGCGCGAATTCGGCCAGCGCGACCGCGCCGACGACCATATCCTTCACACCCTGGCCCGAACCGAACTCCGCGCCGCCGGTGGAGAACTGGATGATGCCATCGCTGCCCGCGTCCGCGAAGCCCTTGATGGCCGCGTTGACGGTTTCCGAGGAGGTGCAGTTGATGGCCGGGAAGGCAAAGGAGTTCGCTTTGGCCCGACCGAGCATCTCGGCGTAGACCTCCGGAGTCGCGATGGGCACTGTGAAGACCTCCGTGTTGTGCGGCAAAAGACAATTCTGTCAGCCCACAGAGTAGGCCAGCGGGCTTTCGCGCGATGTGCGGGGACCGCTCTGTGAGGCGGGTTGACAATACGGACCGGCCGGTCGGACGATGCGAACTTTTCGCACAGCAAGAGGTTTCTCAGTTGGACCCGGTACTGTTGGCCGCGTAATTGCGCTGGCAGCTTCCGATGCGGTGGCAAGCGATATAGGCCAGCCGTACCCGGGACAGGAGGCCGCGTGATTCTGCTGGCAGCGACAGAATCGGTGACGAGCAACGTCGCATTGACCCAGTTGCTGGACCCGATGCACCTGCTTACGGAGACGTGGCTCAAGAACGCGGTACTCCCGGCGATCCTGGTGATCGTCTTCATCGAGACCGGTCTGCTCTTCCCGATCCTCCCGGGCGATTCGCTGCTGTTCACCGGCGGCCTGCTGTCCGCTACGGACAATCCGCCGGTATCGATCTGGGTGCTGTTGCCCGCCGTCATGGTGACCGCCTTCGCCGGTGATCAATGCGCCTATTGGATCGGCCGGGCGATCGGGCCCGCACTGTTCCACAAGGAAGACACCCGGTTGTTCAAGAAGCATTACGTCACCCAGACGCATGCCTTCTTCGAAAAGCACGGGCCGAAGACGATCATCCTGGCCCGATTCGTGCCGATCGTGCGCACGTTCATGCCGGTGCTGGCG
The DNA here is from genome assembly GCF_035920345.1 of Nocardia vinacea. Taxonomy (NCBI): domain Bacteria; kingdom Bacillati; phylum Actinomycetota; class Actinomycetes; order Mycobacteriales; family Nocardiaceae; genus Nocardia; species Nocardia vinacea. The sequence continues at coordinate 7,558,628 of NZ_CP109149.1, read as the reverse complement.
GGTGTGTCCAAGATGGATTACCGCAAGTTCGTCACCTTCGACATCGTCGGCGCCATCCTGTGGGGCGGCGGTGTCACGGTGCTCGGCTACTTCCTCGGCAACGTCGCGTTCATCCGCGACCACATCGAGCCGATCTTCCTGCTCATCGTTCTTATCTCGATCCTGCCCGGCATCATCGCGGTGGCCAAGAAGGTGCTCAACCGCGGTGTGGACGAGGCCGCTCAGCACGACGCCGCGCTGACTGCCTCGACGAACGAGCCGACCCACTGAGCCGGTGTCAACGGCGCAGTTGCCCCTAGCAGTGGGCAGTTTCGATCCGCTGACCTCGGCGGGCCCCGCGCTCGTCTGGACGGTGGTGCTGACCTTCGTCTTCCTCGAATGCGCGTTGATCATCGGGTTGTTCCTGCCCGGCGACTCGATGCTCATCACCGCGGGCATCGTGATGGCCTCCAACGCCGCGGGCGAGGCCCATGTCTGGGCGTTGTCCATCGGCGCGATGATCGCGGCCATCGCGGGCAACCAGGTCGGCTATGTCATCGGGCATCGCACCGGCCATCATCTGGTGGCCAGGAAGAACGGCCGCTACATCAACACCCGCAACCTGCAGCGGGTCACCGAATTGCTGCAGCGGCACGGTTTCCTCGCCGTACTCATTTCGCGCTGGATCCCGTGGGTGCGCACGCTGTGCCCGATGGTCGCGGGCGCGGCGCGGATGGATCACCGCAAATACACCGTCGCCAGCACGGTCGGCGCCATTATCTGGGCTCCGGTACTGCTGCTCATCGGCTACTACGCGGGCAGTTTCCTGGACCGTGTCCCGTGGCTGATGCCAGGTGTCATCGGCACCCTGGTGGTCGGGCTGATCATCGGAACCGCCGTCGGCATCCGGCACTACCGCCAGGAAATCGCCAAACCCGCCGAGGATTTCGATTTCGAAACCGCGCCCACCGGCGTGCTGGAGTCCGAGTGCTGATGCCTACAGTCCGGCGGCGCTGACCTGGTAGGCCGCTTCCATCAGCAGCCAGCCCGACAGTTGCACCGACATATCGCGTTCGGGCACCCGCGAGGAGGTCACCGAACCGCCTGCGGTGAAATGTCCGGCACCGGACCGGCCGCCGGGTAACTGGGCGGGTTTGCTCCAGTCGTGCCCGAACAGCGGCTCGCCCTCGACCTCGAGCCGGTTCGCCCAGGCTGCCGCGGCGCTGGCGCGCACAATGGCAGCCGCGGTCCGGCGATCGGCCACCTGTTCGCGCTCATCGCCCGGCAGCATCAGCGCGACCACCGCGAGATAGCGGGCCAGGATTCCGTTGAACAGGCCGCCGTCGCCGCCACCGCCGCCATTGATCACCCCATTGGTGGTCATCTGCTCTTCGACCGCGGTGAGCAGCCGGTGCACCCGTTCGCTGTGGCGCGGCTCGCCGGTGTGCACCGCGAGTTCGGCTTCCAGGCCGAGCACCACGCCCTGGCAGTAGGTGAAGGTCGGGCGCTCGATCTCGCCGGAGGGCAGGTGGATGCCGTCCAGGATCAGGCCGGATTCCTTGTCGCACAACGTCGCATCGATCCAGTCGGCCATTTCCTGCGCGCGGACGTGGCGGCCGAGGCGCAGCAGCGCGATCGCGGCCGGTCCGTTGGCGGGGGCATTGAAATAGTCCGCGCCGACCCGCCACGGCACACCGCCGCCACGCGCCGGATCCCAGGCGCCGTACAGCTCCTTCTCGAGCGCGATCAATCCGCCGCGCGCCTCGGTGATGCCCTGGGTTCGCTCGGCACGCTCCAAAGCGATTGCCAGCCAGGCCATATCGTCGTAGTAGTTATTGGTCCAGCCGGTGATATTGCGCAGCCGATGCGCCCGCGCGATCGCGGCGATGCGCTTGCGTCGCGTCGGCGTCGGCACCCGGTTGGCGGCATCGACCGCGCAGTCGATCAGATGCGCCTGCCACCAGTAGTGCCAGGATGCGAAGGCCCGCTCACGACGGGTCGCCGGCCAACCGACGACACCCAATTCGGTTCCTGGCACCGCCCATAGCGCGCGTAGGTGCCGAGAGACGATCGCGGATTCGGCCATATCCGCGCGCTCGGACCACAGCGCGGGGGTGGGGTCAGCATCGCGCCCGGTTTCCGGGCTCCGCGAGGTCATGGGTCAATGGTGCCAGCTGCGAGCCGATTAATACCGGTCTTTTCGTTACCAAGCTGACGTCAAATCGGCATGTTGCCGGATCCATGCGTGCATTGCGATACCGGCCGCGACTCCGGCATTGATACTGCGGGTCGAACCGAACTGCGCGATCGAAACCGTCAGTGCGGCCGCACCCTTGGCATGTTCGGTGACACCTGGCCCTTCCTGCCCGAAAAGCAGCAGGCAGCGGCGCGGCAACTCGACGGTTTCCAGCGGAACCGACCCGGGCACATTGTCCACGGCAACTATGGTCAGGTTTTCCCGCTCGGCGAAGGCGAGTAGCTCGCCGATATCGGTGTGATGTTCGATGTGCTGATAGCGGTCGGTGACCATGGCGCCGCGGCGATTCCAGCGCCGCCTGCCGACGATGTGCACGGCGGCCGCGGCGAAGGCGTTGGCGGTGCGCACCACGGTGCCGATATTCGCATCGTGGCCGAAGTTCTCGATGGCGACGTGGAACGGATGCCTGCGGCGGTCGATATCGGCGATGATCGCCTCGCGCTTCCAGTAGCGGTAGGCATCGACGACATTGCGGCGGTCACCGCCGGCAAGCAGCTCCGGATCGTAGTGGGGATCCTCCGGCGGGGCTTCCCCGTGCTCCTGCGCCCATGGTCCGACACCGTGCGGATGCTCGCCCCATTCGGTGGGTCCTGGCTGCTCGGCCGTATCCGGCGCGGGGTGGTTCACTCCGACGATGCTAATTCCGGCCGCCCCGCGGCATACGCGATGGGTCCGGAGGCGGTAGCGCCGCGAATCAGAGACAGGCCCCGCGAATGCCGCAAAGGGAACACCGCCACCTTCGGGTGGCCGGATTCAGTATGTCGAGGACGAGGAGCCGAGGACGCCGACAGCGGCGAGGACCACCATCAGGATGATGAACAGGATGGTCAGGATCAGCAGTATCGAGGCGATCATGCCGCAGATATATCCGGCCTGAACGCTGCCGCGACCACCGATGGCGCCGCCGGACGCATCGATCTCGTTGAGCGCCTTCTTGCCCATCACCCACGCGACCGGGCCGAGGAACTGGCACAGCAGCAGCCCGAGAATGCCGAGGATCATGATCGTGATGGCCTGCGGATGATCCTGTGGCGGACCATAGGCTGGGTAGCCGTACGGCGAACCGTACTGCGGTGGCGGCGGATAGTTCATGCGCAGGATGGTAGTTGGTGGTGTGGCTGGCCACACCTCGGATTCGGCGGCCAGCTCGATCGAATGCCGCCGCGACCGCGACAACCATGGAGTCCATGACCGAGACACAAACCCTCGTGCTCGACGCGCCCATCGGCAAGACCGGTCCGGACGCGCGAGAGGTGCTGCGCGCGGTGCTGCGCGCGCCGATCCAGGCCCGGACCTGGAAGCAACTCGTCTATGTATTCACGGTTTTCGCGATCGGCATGCTCGCCGTCTGCTATCTGTTCTTCGGTTTCGGCGGCGGTTTGTATGCCTCGATCTTCCTGATCGGCATCCCGATCCTGGCACTGGTGATGCTGGGCGCGCGGCTCTGGGCGAAGGTGTATCGGGCGCTGGCCAGGGATCTGCTGGATACGCCGGTGGACGCGCCGCCGCCGTATGTTTCGCAGCCGGGCTTTTTCGGATTTCTGAAGAGCGCGTTCACCGATCGCGCGAGTTGGCGGGCCATTCTGTTTCTGTTCGCGCAGGCCGTACTCGGTGTGGTCGGCGGCTATCTCGTGCTGATCGTGGTGGCCGTGACGGTATTCACCGCGCTCTCGCCCATCCCGTGGGTGCTGTTCAACCCCACGAATATCGACGACAACGGCGTCGAGCACCATTCGCTGGCCCAGTTCGGATCCTTCTATATCGACACTTGGCCGAGGGTCTTGCTGATGTCCGCGGTCGGCATCATCTGCTGCTTCGCACTGCCGTGGCTGCTGCGCGCGGTGTGCTGGGTGCACGGACTGCTCACCATCGCCTTGCTGTCGGCGACGACGCGGGACCGGCAATTGGTCGAGTTGCGTGCGAGTCGGCGTGCGGCTGTCGAGGATTCGGCAGCGACGCTGCGTCGGGTGGAGCGCGATCTGCACGATGGCACGCAAGCGCGCTTGGTCACCATCGCCATGGCCTTGGGCCGGGCCGAGGAGCGGATATCCCTCGGCGGTGACGCTCGCGATCTGATCGCCGACGCACACGCCAATGCCAAGGAGGCGCTGACCGAATTGCGTGAACTGGTGCGCGGAATCCATCCGCCCGCACTCGAATTGGGGCTCGAGCCGGCACTGGAGACACTGGCTTCGCGGTGTGCCGTGCCGGTGGAGCTGCGCGTCCATCTGTCGCAGCGGCCGAATCCGGCCATCGAGGCGATCGCCTACTTCTCGGTCGCCGAACTGCTCACCAATGTGGTCAAACATGCGAGTGCCAGCAGTGCGTGGGTGTCGGTCGTGCCGAGCGATGCGCACACCATCGCGGTCTCCGTGCGCGACAACGGAATCGGTGGTGTACTGCAGCCGATGGACGGAGAACACGTTGCGGGCAGCGGACTCTCCGGACTGGCCGCGCGGGCACGTGCGGTGGACGGCACGCTGACCGTGCAGAGTCCGACCGGCGGGCCGACCGTGGTGACCATCCTGCTGCCGACGGCCGGGCCACGATGAGTACGCCGTTGCGGGTGGTCATCGCCGAGGACAATGCGATCCTGCGCGACGGGCTGGCGGGACTGCTGACCGAGCGCGGCCATGAGGTGGTCGCCATCGTCGGCGATGCCACCACCTTGAGCGATGTGGTCGGCACCTACAACCCCGACGTGGCCGTGGTGGATGTGCGGATGCCGCCGACCTTCACCGACGAGGGACTGCTCGCGGCGATCGAGTTACGCCGCAAATATCCGCTCACCGGCGTGCTGGTGTTCTCGCAGTGGATCGAAACCCGCTATGCCACCGAACTTCTCGCCGGCGGCGCGAGCGGTGTCGGCTATCTGCTCAAGGATCGGGTGGCCGATGTCCGCGACTTCGTCGACGCCCTGGACCGCGTCGCCACCGGCGGCACCGCACTCGACCCGGAGGTGGTGAGTCAGTTGATGGGTGCCTCACGCCAACAGGATTCGCTCGCCCGGCTGACACCCCGCGAGCGCGAGGTCCTCGAACTGATGGCACAGGGACTGTCGAACAATGCGATCGCATCCGCACTCACGGTCACCGAGCGTGCGGTCGAAAAGCACATCGGCAATATCTTCACCAAACTAGATCTCCCACCCTCCGACACCCACCACCGCCGAGTCCTCGCGGTCCTGCGCCTGAAGGGCTGAACCTGCTCACCGAAACTCGCCGACCTCATCCCGGCTCGCGGGCATTCGGTCGCTCATCGGGGCGGGAAATGGGCTGTTGGGACGCGGAGGGGACGGCCAGGTCACGTTTGTGGTCAAGGCGGGTTCACGGTGGGGTGGGCGGTCCTATTCTGGAGGTACAGGGCAGTCGGGTGGAGGCTGGCATGGATCACGCACGCATTCTCCGCACAGTGCTCGGGGTGACCACCGGGTATTTGATCGTGCTCGGATTCTGGCTGGGCTGGCTACTACCGCATACGCCGCCGGGGACCGAGCCATTCCAGATCGTCGCGCTGGTCGGTCTGTTCGGATCGTGCGTGGGCGTCGGAATGCTATTGGCGGCTCGGCCATCGCGGGCGGATCGGCAGTTGTGGCGGCACGGGCTGGAGGGGTGGGCGACCATCGAGGGTGCGCATACGCTGCAGCGCACCGATCATCACACCGAACTGACCGAATTCGATCTGGAGCTCGTTGTGCCGGGATCCGAAAGTTACCGTGGCACTATCGTTTTCGATGTCACCCCGGCCGATAAGCCGCGGCTCGCGGTCGGCGAGACCATCTCCATCCGGGTCGATCCGCAAAACCGCGATCGGATCATTCTCGTTCTGGGGCAATAACTTTCGACCACCCGGCCGACACCGGCCGATCCCGCGTTTCGCCGAATCGACGGGCGCGAGGTCAGTCCCGCGCGTGCGCTCTCGGGTCCGCGAGCAGATACTGCGCGGCCGCGTAGGTAGCCAGGATGACACCCTCGGTGACCCGCCGGGAACGCTCACTGCGCGCGAACAGCCGGCGCAGCACGATCAACCCATCGGAAACGGTGAACAGCAATGCGCCCAGACCGAGCCGACTACGCGGATCGGAGCTCGGAATATTCAGTCCGGCAATGTTTTTCGCGCCGGAAGCCAATCCGGGATCGGAGGCGAGCACCGCGGCACTGCCCAGCGTCGCACCATAGGCCGTCAGCGGAGCCGCGACGGTCGGCGCCTTGGCTCGCATCAGCAGTGCGGCACCGAGCCAGGCCAGCACCCGTGGCACCGCGATCTCCGGACGTGGCCGCCCACCGCGCCGCCACCACAGCACCGAATATCCGGTCTGCATCACTGCGAACGAGGACGCTCCCGCGATCAGCCGCCGATCATTGTCCGGCTCGATCAGCAGCACATCACCGATGGTCGCGGCACCGAGGGAACCCAGCAGAACCGTCCGATCAGCCGGATCCAACACCGCTCGATCGGTCGCCACATCCGCCGCCAACAGCGGCATCAGCAGCGGCTTCGCCACCCACTGCACCTTCTCACGGCCGGTGACCGCGCCGTACACGGTCGCCGCCGCAGCCGCCAGAAATGCGGCTCGGAACGGACGCCGCAGCGTGCGCGACGGGCCCGGCCGGGAGCGCCGCGAATCAGACACCGTCAAAAGCTCGGCTCTTTCGGGGCGGGCGGCAGCGTGACAACCTGGCCCGCATAACTCAGCCCCGCACCGAAACCGAGCAGCAGCGCCACCTGGCCGCCCTTGGCCTTACCGGTAACCAACATTTCCTCCATCGCCAACGGGATGGAGGCGGCGGAGGTATTGCCGGTGTTCTCGATGTCATTGGCCACCGGGATGTCATCGGCCAGCCCGAGGTTCTTCTTCATCAGCTCGTTGATGCGCGCATTGGCCTGATGCGGAATGAAGACCTCGATATCGTCCTTGGAGACACCGGAGACCTCGAGCGCCGAGGCCAGCGCGCGCGGCAAAGTGACCGCCGCCCAACGGAATACCCGCGGTCCCTCCATCCGCAGCGACATCCGGCCGATGGGCTCGACGGCCGGATCGGTGCCCTGCAGCCGCTGTGCCTTCTCCATGTATTCGAGGAAGTTGACGTCCTGCTCGATCGCCGAGGCATTCTCGCCGTCGCTGCCCCACACCGTCGGGGAGATGCCGTTCTCCTCGCTCGGGCCGACCACCACCGCACCCGCACCGTCGCCGAAGATCATCGCGGTGCCGCGATCGGTCGGATCGAGTCCGACCGTCATCGTCTCGGCACCGATGAGCAGCACATATTCGGCCGAGCCCGCTCGGATCAGGTCGGCGGCGACGCCGAGGCCGTAGCCGAAACCGCCGCAGCCGGAGGTCAGATCGAAGGCCGCGATCCCGTTCATCCCCAGGTCGTTGGCGACCTTGGGGGCGCCGTGCGGGGTCAGCGTCAACCAGCTCGAGGTGGCGAGAATCAGTGCGCCGATCTTGGAGCGGTCGATGCCGCTGTTGATGATCGCCCGCTCACCGGCGGCCGCCGAAATCGACTGCAGCGTTTCGTCACCGCTGATCCACCGACGGTTGCGCACACCGGTGCGCTCATAGATCCACTCCGGGGTCGAGTCGAGAACCTCGCACACCTCTTCATTGCTGACCAGGCGTTTCGGACGGTAAGCACCGATGCCGAGCATCGCGACATTCGCACGGCTCTTATTGACTGCAATGCTCACCACAGGTAACTCCACGACCCTTCACTGTCTCGACCGCCTCGCTGCGCTCGGCGTATGCGTCCCCCTTATCGGGTCGCACCGCTGTCGACGTTTCAAGCGATTCGAAGCTCCGACCACCAGCGATTGCGACCCGGGACCGCATATTTGCAGCTTAGCCGAGGGCGAGATCCTTCAATCCAAGGATGGACCGGTACTCCAGGCCCTCAGCGGCGATCACCTGATCGGCACCGGTCTCCCGGTCCACCACGGTCGCGACGCCGACGACGGTCGCACCGGCCTCGCGCAGTGCGCGCACGGCGGTCAGCGGCGAGTTTCCGGTGGTCGTGGTGTCCTCGACGACGAGCACCCGCTTGCCGACGATGTCCGGGCCCTCGATCTGGCGCTGCATGCCGTGGGTCTTGGCGGCTTTACGCACCACGAAGGCGTCGATCGGACGGCCGGGTGCGTGCATGACGGCCAGTGCGACCGGATCCGCGCCCATGGTGAGCCCGCCGACGGCCTCGAAATCCCAGTCCGCCACGAGTTCGCGCAGCAGCTTGCCGATGAGCGGTCCGGCGCCGTGGTGCAGGGTAGCGCGGCGCAGGTCGACGTAGTAGTCGGCCTCTTTGCCCGAGGACAGTGTGACCCGGCCGTGCACGACGGCGAGCTCGCGCACGAGTGCGGCCAATCTATCTCGGTCGTCAGTCGAAACGGTGGCCTTGTTCGCCTGGTCGATCATGTCTGTCAAGTCCTTCCGCGTGCGTTGAATATGCCGCGATTCAGTCGGGCCGCCAGGGCTCGCGGGATCATCCCGGCGGCGGTGGTGAGCACTTTGTACTGCACACCGGGCACGCTGAGCACCCGGTCCTTCTCCAGATCACGTAGCGAACCGGCGACCACTTGGTCGACGCTCAGCCACAGCCTTTTCGGCAGCGAGGACATCTCGATACCGGCCCGCTCGTGGAATTCGGTGTGCACGAATCCGGGGCACAGGGCCTGGACCCGGACTCCCGTTCCAGCCAGTCCACCCGCCAGCCCTTCCGTGAAGGATACGACGTAGGCCTTGGACGCCGAATAGGTCGAGCCGCGTCCGGGGATCAGGCCCGCGACGCTGGCCACATTGACGATCGAACCCTTCGCGGCCGCGATCATCGACGGTAGCGCGGCCCTGGTGAGCTGCACCACCGCGGTGACATTGACATCGAGTTGGGCTTGGACCTCGGCGGGCGGCTGCGTCCAGAACTCCCCCGACTGACCGAATCCGGCATTGTTGACCAGGAATTCGATGCCGTCGGCGGCGCGGGCCAGCACCCGATCCCGATCGTCGGCCTGGGCCAGATCGGCGACGAGCACCTCCGAACGGGTCGCGAATTTCCGCTCGAATTCCGCGGCGAGTGCATTCAGCCGGTCCTTGTCGCGGGCGACGAGCACCAGGTCATAGCCGAGCGTGGCCAAACGCACGGCGAATCCGTGCCCGATGCCGGAGGTCGGTCCGGTGATCAGCGCGACGGGACGGGTGGCACCGGGCAGGCGCACATGACCGTCGGGCCCGCCCCTCTCCCGGCCACCACCCCTCATGGAATCGCTCCGCGATCCTGCATTCATTGCGCAATCCGGGTCGTCGAAGGGGCGTCATGCCCGCTCACTGCGGCACGGGTCCCTGATATGGGCGGAATCCCGGGTGGAACGGACCGCCGGGCGGTTCCGGTGTGTGCTCGGCCGAAGACCAATCGTCCGCATCCGACTCGGACCGGACGGGCTCGGGCTTCGCGGGTTTGCGCTGGGCGGGGCGGTCCTCCGGTGACCAGTCGTCCTCCGGTTCCGCTGCCCAGCGCTCGTCGCGGGCCCGCGAGCGGGAGTCCGGGACGACGGCGAGACTGGGGCGGCGAGGCGGCTCAGGGGTCACCGGTTCGGCGGCCGGTTCGTCGTCGTAATAGTCGTCGTCGGAGTACTCGCGGTACTTCGGCCGGTCGAAATCGTCTTCGTCATAAGACGATTCGTCGTAGGCGGCGGCCTCGTAGTCGTCGTCGAAACCCTCGCCCTTGCGCAGATCCGCCGATGCGACCCGCGCGGCCACCGGACTGTCGGCCTCTTCCCGCTCATCCGAGCGCTTGCGCGGATGCGGCCGTCCCGGATTGTGCCCACCGGAATCCACCCCGCGCACATCACTCACCGGCGGCAGCACATGCAGCAGACCGGACAGGCGAAGCACCGCATCGATGGCGGTCTCCCAATCCTTGGCCACCGTCCCGACATTCAGCATGCCGAGGGTCCAATTGCCCTCACTCCACAACATCTGCACGCTATCGGGCAGCGATTCGATGAAGGCGACCATGCGCTGGTCGACGGCGTGCCTGGCGATCTCCGGATTCGTCGCGAACACCACCCGATCGCCGATCGCGCCGAGCAGTTCCAAATCGGCGTCCTTCGGCGGGGACGCGGTCTTGAGCCGCATATCCACATCGATATCGGAGCCGATCTGCCTGCGCACCGCGACCAGCGTCGCCGCATCTTCCAGATCGAAGAGGACGAATTTCTCGCCCTTGCGGATGCCGGACACCACATCCACCGCGGACAGGTAGCCGAGCTTGGCCAACGCACCGCGGCGCCAGGTGGACGCCAGCGCCGGTTCCACCGACACATACGTATAGCCCTGGGCCTTCGCCCACACCTGGCGCGCATGACCGGTCCGCTGTCGCTGGACCCGATCGAAATACAGCAGCACGATCGCACCAACGAGCGCGATCGCCGCCAACCCGAACCACATTGCCGTCATCGTCGCCTACCCTATAGAGCCGACAGGGCGATTGCGCATCACTGCCCGCTGATATTTCACCGCGTGCCCCCGGGCAGTGCGGTACTGATGATGATCTTCGCGTCGATCGAACCGTCCGCGACCTTATCGCCCTGCACCACGACCATGTCGCCGACCGGAAGATCGGATGCCTTGGACCCGGTCAAGGAGATCACCTGGGTCTTATCGGTGGTGCGCACCGTCACGGCGGATCCGCCGACGGTGTCGAGCGTCAATTGGCCACCGGCGTTTGCGGTGATGGTGCCCATGGTCGCGCCGAGGTTATCGATGCCGCCGAGGCCCGGAATGCTCGGCAGGACCGGGGGGGACGATGGACCGCCCGAGGGCGCGGTGCCGGTGGGTCGGCCCGCGGTCGGGAAGGCCGAGGTGCTCGCGGCGGAACTCGACGAGGTGTCCTTATCGCCCATCAGCACACCCGCGAGCACGCCGACCGCGCCGATCAGCAGGATCACCCCGAGTCCGAGGGCGATCCACAGGCCGGTATTCCGCTTGCGCGGCGGCTGCTGATCCGAGGGTAGGTTTCCACCCGGCGGGCCGGGCGGATACTGCGCGCCGGGCTGGCCGTATGCACCGACCTGGGTCGGCTCCTGCCACCCACCACTTTCCTGCCCGCCCCACTGGACCTGGCTGTCGTACGGCGGGAACTCCTTGGTGGCATTGACCGGCGGCGGCCCCCACGGCTCGTATTGTTCGGTCGACGGATAGACCGAGGTCGCATCGCCGTGGCCATACGCGCCGGTGTATTCCGCCGTATGCGGCGAAGGCTGAAATCCCGACTCACCCGACGGACCGATGTGTTCCGTCGGCGCATCCTCCGGTCGCTGTGCCCAGGGATCGTTGGGACTACTCATGGCCTCCAGGGTAGGCTCTGTTGTTTTTGCCGCGCCTTCGGCGCGGCGTGTTCGCGGCCCCCTGGTGTCTCGCGTCCGAGCCGTCGAGACTCGCGACTTCGTCGCATGCGCTTCGACGACTCGGACGCGAGACGGGCCGCGAACGGTCGCTCGTAAGACTCGCTCCGTGGTGGTCGCCGGTGGCGGGTCGTTCGGCACACGAGGCACACGCGTCGGATGGTCAAGTCCCGCGCCTGCTGCACATGCGCTTCGACGGCTCGGGCGCGAGACGGGCCGCGAACGGTCGCTCGTAAGACTCGCTCCGTGGTGGTCGCCGGTGGCGGGTCGTTCGGCACACGAGGCACACGCGTCGGATGGTCAAGTCCCGCGCCTGCTGCACATGCGCTTCGACGGCTCGGGCGCGAGACGGGCCGCGAACGGTCGCTCGTAAGACTTGCTCCGCGGTAGTCGGCAATGAGCGGATCGTGCGGCGCCTGACTTATGCCGGGCGAGACCGGCGGTGCGGTGCAGCCTCACGGAGGCGACCCGGCTGCGGTTCTATCGCGAGCCGGGCCGCAAGGGCAGATGCGTGGGGCACGTGGGGGTCAGCCGCGGCCGACGATGAGGCCCTCGCCGTTCGGGCTGACGTTGACCGCGACGGTGTCGCCGTCGGTGACCTCGCCTGCGAGCAGTTCCTTGGCGAGAGTGTCGCCGATGGCCTGCTGGATCAGCCTGCGCAGCGGGCGGGCGCCGTAGACCGGGTCGTAGCCGCGCACGGCGAGCCAGAACCGGGCCGAATCGCTGACGTCCAGCTTCAACCTGCGCTGCGACAGCCGCTTCTGCAGCTGGTCGAGTTGGATATCGACGATGGATTCCAGCTGCTCCTCGTCGAGGCGGTGGAACATGACCACATCGTCGAGGCGGTTCAGGAACTCCGGTTTGAAGGCCGAGCGCACCGAGTTCATGACGAACTCCGGATCGCCACCCGCACCCAGATTCGAGGTCAGGATGAGGATGGTGTTGCGGAAGTCGACCGTGCGGCCCTGGCCGTCGGTCAGGCGACCCTCGTCGAGTACCGCGAGCAGGATGTCGAAGACATCCGGATGCGCCTTCTCGATCTCGTCGAAGAGCACCACGGTGTAGGGCCGACGTCGAACCGCCTCGGTCAGCTGACCACCCTGGTCGTAACCGACATAGCCGGGCGGGGCGCCGACGAGCCGAGCGACCGAGTGCTTCTCGCTGTACTCGCTCATATCGATGCGGACCATGGCGCGTTCGTCGTCGAACAGGAAGTCCGCCAACGCCTTTGCCAGCTCGGTCTTACCGACACCGGTCGGGCCGACGAACATGAACGAACCCGTCGGCCGGTTCGGATCCGCGACGCCGGCGCGCGCCCGCCGCACCGCATCGGAAACCGCCTGCACCGCCTCGGTCTGGCCGACCACACGCTTGCCCAGTTCCTGCTCCATCCGCAGCAGCTTCTGGGTTTCGCCCTCCATCATCCGGCCGACCGGAATACCGGTCCAGGACGAGACCACCTCGGCGATATCGTCGGGGCCGACCTCTTCCTTGAGCATCACTTCGCCGTCAGCGGCTGCGGCGGAGGCCTTTTCGGCCTCGGCGAGCTGCTTCTCCAGCGCCGGTATGCGCCCGTAGCGTAATTCGGCGGCCTTGCCAAGATCACCGTCGCGCTCGGCGCGTTCGGATTCACCGCGCAGGGAGTCCAATTCCTCCTTGAGGACGCGCACCTGGTCGATGGCGCTCTTCTCGTTCTGCCAGCGGGTCATCAGCTGGTTGAGCTTCTCGCGGTCGTCGGCGAGTTCTTGGCGCAACTTGTCCAGGCGCTGCTTGGATGCCGCGTCGGTCTCCTTCTCCAGCGCGACCTCTTCGATCTCCAGCCTGCGCACCGCACGCTCGACCTCGTCGATTTCCACTGGGCGCGAGTCGATTTCCATGCGCAGCCGCGACGCCGACTCGTCGACCAGGTCGATCGCCTTATCCGGTAGGAACCGGGAGGTGATGTAGCGGTCGCTGAGCGTGGCGGCGGCGACCAGTGCGGAGTCGGTGATGCGCACACCGTGGTGCACCTCGTAGCGCTCCTTGATGCCGCGCAGGATGCCGATGGTGTCCTCCACCGACGGCTCGCCGACCAGCACCTGCTGGAAGCGGCGCTCCAGGGCGGCGTCCTTCTCGATGAACTTGCGGTATTCCTCCAGCGTTGTGGCGCCGACCAGGCGCAGCTCACCGCGGGCGAGCATCGGCTTGATCATATTTCCCGCATCCATCGCCGATTCGCCGGTCGCGCCCGCGCCGACAATGTTGTGCAGCTCATCGATGAACGTGATGATCTGTCCTGCACTGCTTTTGATCTCTTCGAGTACCGCCTTGAGCCGCTCCTCGAATTCGCCGCGGTACTTCGCACCGGCCACCATCGCGCCCAGGTCGAGCGAGACGACGGACTTGCCGCGCAACGATTCCGGCACGTCACCGGCCACGATGCGCTGGGCAAGGCCTTCGACGATCGCGGTCTTGCCGACGCCGGGTTCACCGATCAGCACCGGGTTGTTCTTGGTGCGACGGCTCAAAACCTGTACGACACGGCGGATTTCGGTATCACGCCCGATGACCGGATCGAGCTTGCCTGCGCGGGCCGCCGCGGTGAGATCGGTCGAATACTTCTCCAGCGCTTGGTAACTGCCCTCCGGATCGGCACTGGTGACGCGCGCGCCGCCGCGTACGGTGGTGAATGCCTCGCGCAGCGCGTCGGGGGTCGCGCCGTACTTCTTCAGCAGCATGGTCACCTCCGAATCGCCCTCGGCCAGGCCGACCATGACGTGTTCGGTGGAGACGTATTCGTCGCCGAGTTCGGTGGCCAGGCGCTGGGCGGCGGTGATCGCCGCCAGGGCCTCGCGGCCGAGTTGGGGTGTGGTGGTCGCACCGGTCGCGCGTGGCAGCTTGTCCACGATGTCCTGTGCCTCGCGTCGAATCGTCGCCGGATCTACCGCGACGGCCTTGAGCAAGGGGGCGGCGATGCCATCGGTTTGATCCAGCAACGCCACCAGCAAGTGCGCCGGACGAATCTCCGGATTGCCCGCGGCCGAGGCGGCCTGCAGGGCGGCGGTCAGGGCCGCCTGGGTCTTGGTGGTGGGATTGAACGAGTCCACAAGTCACCTTCCTACTAGTCGATTCGCACTATCCAACGTCCGAAAGGTTGAGTCTGTTCCACTCAACTTAATTTCTCGACCGGACCGCTCGACACCCGAACAGACTCGCCTCGAACGCTACGCCGCGACACTGCCGAATGGCATCAATCGCAGGGTCTACGGGACCGCGATGCCTACGATGGCCTTGGCCGTTGGTTGATGCATCAAATCCAGCCCGACTCGAGGAGCGATGGATGCGCGCGATCGTGGTACGAAGCTTCGGAGCAACACCCGAACTGGCCGAAATGCCGACCCCCGAACCCGGCGCGGGTGCGGTCAGAATCCAGGTCGAGGCGGCCGGTGTCAACCCCTTCGACCAGAAGATGGCCGGCGGCATTCTGGATGGCAAGCTGCCGCACGATTTCCCGATGATCCTCGGCGTCGACGGCGCGGGCACGGTGGCTTCGGTCGGCCCCGGCGTCACCAAATTCGGCGTCGGTGACCGCGTCGTCGGCAAATTCCTGGTCCCGCCCGCGGGCCACGGCAGCTTCGCGGAGTACTCGGTACTGCCCGAGGACGCCACCCTGGTCCCGATCCCGGACCGGGTGCCGACCGTCGCGGCGGCCGCCCTGCCGACCGCGGGCATCACGGCGCAGGACATCGTGGACGCCACCAAGCTCGAACCGGACCAGAAGGTATTGATCGTCGGCGCCACCGGCGGCGTCGGCTCCTTCCTGGTGCAGCTGGCGAATATCGCCGGAGCGCACGTCATCGCGACGGCGCGCGGAGCAGTCGCCGATCAGATGACCAGGCTCGGCGCTGCCGAGACCATCGATTACACCCGGGGTCCGGTCGCCGAACAGGTCGCCGCCGCGCATCCCGACGGCGTCGACGCACTGTTCGATCTGGTGAGTCCACCCGAGGTGCTGGCCGAGCTGACGGCGCTGGTCCGCGACGGCGGCACCGTCTACTCCACCATCTGGTCCGCCGATCCGGACGCACTGCGCGATCGCGGCATCAAAGGCGGAAATATCGAATCCTCCGGGCGCGGACCGGAACTGACCCGCCTGCTCGCTCGGGTCGCCGCCGGCGATGTCGTCGTGCCGATCGACGTGACCGTCCCGCTGGACCAGGGCCCCTCGGTCATGGGCGCGGCGGGCGCGCGGGGCAAAACCGTGCTAGCCATCTGAGCGTGAGCGAGCGAACCATAAGCACAGCCGCCGGGGCGGTCACGGCGCAGCCGAGCGCCAGCGAGGCGGAGTCGTGAGCGCCCGCAAAAAGGGCTCACGCCCACCTGAATTCGGCCTCTTCCTGATTCCGGAGGCCGATAACTACCAGCAGCTCACCGAGCTGACGACATATGCCGAAAGTGCCGGACTCGACCTGATCGGCGTCCAGGACCATCCCTACCAGCGACGCTTCCTCGACACCTGGACCCTGATCACCGCCCTGGCCATGCGGACCGAGCGACTCACCTTCTTTCCCGACGTCGCCAACCTGCCCCTGCGCAATCCCGCGGTACTCGCGAAATCCGTTGCCTCCCTCGACATAATGACCGGCGGCCGGATCCACCTCGGACTCGGCGCCGGCGCGTTCTGGGCTGCCATCGCCGCCATGGGCGGCTACCACCTGAGCGCGGGCGAGTCGGTCCAGGCGCTGGCCGAGGGCATAGCGGTCATCCGGGCTATGTGGAGCGACGAACGTTCGGTCCGGGTGCCCGGCACCTATCATCTGCTCGCCGGTGCCCACCCCGGACCGCAGCCGCAGCACGATCCTGGCATCTGGCTCGGCGCGAAGGGACCGCGCATGCTCGCCCTGACCGGACAGCGCGCCGACGGCTGGCTGCCCTCGGCTGCCTGGGCCCCGCCCGAATTCCTGACCGAGGCGGGTAAGCGCATCGACGATGCCGCCGCCGCGGCGCACCGCGATCCGCGCGCCATCCGCCGGGTCTACAACCTCTCCGGCACCATCACCGCCGACGGTACGGACTACGGGTTCCTGGAGGGCCCACCCGAGCGCTGGGTGGACGACCTATCCACGCTGCATCGTGACCAGCGCATCGACGGCTTCATCTTCTGGCCGACCGAGGGCGACCCCGTCGACCAGGTACATCGCTACGCCGAATTGGTCGCGCCCGCGGTGCGCACGAACGTCGCGAGTTGACCCGGCGGTAACCCGGAGCGAGCAAGGTCGCGATATCCTGCATGTCCGGCCCAGAGCAGCCCCGATTTGCCCACGGATTACCGTGAGCGCGGGCGTGATCGGCCATACCCACACGACCACGTGATTTTCAGGGATACTTGTCGGCGGAGGACCGCCGGTTACGGATATGTCCCTGGGCAGATTTTGAGGGAAAGGAAGCTCCACGTCGTGGATGCGCGTTCGGCAGCGCTGGTCCGCGCCAACTTCCGATCGGTGATCGAGTCACCGAACGGACCCGAGCGGTTGATCAGTGCGTTTTATGGTCACCTGTTTGCGGAGAAGCCGCAGTTGCGGGAATTGTTCCCGCCCGCGATGGAGATGCAGGCGAAGCGGGTGGTGACCGCCATCCATTACGTGCTCGACAATCTCGAGGACTGGGGGCGGGCGCAGAGGTTCCTGGAACAGTTGGCGCGCGATCACCGCAAGTACGGTGTCATCGCCGCGCACTACGACATCGCGGGGCGGGCGCTGCTGGCCGCCTTCCGGGTCTTCAACGGTCCGATGTGGAATCGCGCGCTCGAGGAGGGCTGGCGCGATATCACCATCCTCATCTCCGCCTCCATGGCCATCGGCGCCAATTCCGATAAATCGCAGCCGTACTGGGATGCGACCGTGGTCGGCCATCGCCGGGTGCTCGAGGACTTGGCCATCGTGCGGCTGCAGACCGACAGCCCGATTCCGTATCAGGCCGGGCAGTACGTACCGATCTCGCTGCCCCAGCGCCCCAAGATGTGGCGCTACCTCTCGCCCGCGATTCCCGCGAATCCCTACGGCGAGATCGAATTCCACGTCCGCAAGATCCGCGGCGGTTGGGTGAGCCCGGCGATCGTCAACGAGACTAGGGTCGGCGATCGGTGGATGATCGCGGGTCCGCTCGGTGGTCTGCACATCGATCGCGACAGCGGCCGTGACGTGCTGCTGATCGGTGCGGGCACCGGCATCGCCCCGTTGCGCGCGCAGCTGATCGAGATGGGTCAGCGTGGCATCAATCCGCGCGTGCACTTCTTCATCGGCGGTCGCTACCCCTGCGATCTGTACGACGTGGAGAATATGTGGCAGCTCTCGCAGAGCAATCCGTGGCTCACCGTGGTCCCGGTCTGCGAACAGAAGACCAACCCGTGGTGGTATCCGCATCCACCGCAGGACGAGCCGTACGGCATGCACCGCCGCCTGATCGGTAATCTGGGCGCGGTTGTCGCCAGCTTCGGCTCATGGGCCGACCGGCAGATCCAGATCGCCGGTTCGGCCCGGATGATCGCCGACACCCGTCGCGCCCTGATGGCGGTGGGTACCCCTGAGTCGGTAATCAGCTCAGATCCCGTGTGAGAGAAGTAATGACAATTGATCCGAGCCCGCACAGCAATGGTGCGGCGCCCGAATGGAAGTCGACCGTCGTCGGTCACCACCGGCTGCGCCACGACATCGCGGTTATCCGTCTGATCGGTGAGTACGTCCCGTTTCTCGCGGGACAGTCGGTCGAGGTCCGAGTGCCGCAGCATCCGGGGATGCGCCGTCGGCTCTCCCCCGCGCTGCCGCCGTCGCTGGACGGCAAGCTGGAATTCCACGTGCGCGCCGTGCCAGGCGGCTGGTGCAGCGGCAGTATCGTCGCCGACACTCAATTGGGCGACGAATGGCAGATCAGCGCTCCCCTCGGCACCCTCGCCGTGGATCCGTACGGCGACGAGGTGGTGATGATCGCGGGCGGCACCGGGCTGGCCCCGATGCGCTCCCAGATTCTCGACCTCGCCCGCCACGAGGATCCGCCGCCCACCTACCTGTTCGTCGGCGGGCGCTCCCCGCGCGACCTCTACGCCGATGACATGCTGTTCCTGCTGGCGAACGAATTACCTTGGCTCACGGTGATTCCCGTGATCGAGGGTCCGGAGGATCCCGGCTGGGTCGACGAATGGTACGAGCAGTCGCGCGTGGATATCGGCTTCCCGCTCGACGATATGCTCTTCGGCACGCTCGCCGATGTCGTCGGTTCACACGGCGCATTCGACCACCATCAGGTGCTGGTCTGCGGTTCACCCAATATGGTCCGGGTCACCCTTGATCGCCTGGTGGAAACCGGAACCCCCGCTGCGGCAATACAATTCGAAGGACTGTAACCAGCGAACTCGACCCCCACGGAGCGAGTCTCACCAGCGACCCGTTCGCGGCCCATCTCGCGTCCCAATGGCCGAAGCGCATCCGCCGCAGGCGCGGAACTCCACCCCCCGGCATGAGGGCATCAGGTGCCGAACGATCCGCCATCACCGACCACAACGGAGCGAGTCTTACGAGCGACCCGTTCGCGGCCCGTCTCGCAGCCCAGTGGCCGAAGCGCATCCGCCCACAGGCGCGGAACTCCACCCCCCGGCATGAGGGCATCAGGTGCCGAACGATCCGCCATCACCGACCACAACGGAGGGAGTCTTACGAGCGACCCCGTTCGCGGCCCGTCTCGCGTCCGAGTCGTCGAAGCGCATGCGACGAAGTCGCGAGTCTCGACGACTCGGACGCGAGACACCAGGGGCCGCGAACACGCCGCGGCGGAGCCGCGGCCAATAATTCAGAAGAGCGGATCGTGGCGGATGTTCTTGGTCTGCGTTCCGGCGGCCATCAAGCGGAACTTGGTGGTCTGCACCATCGAGGGTGATCCGACGATCTGCACATCCCGGTCGGACCAGGAGCCGTAGCTCGCGACGACCTTGCCGATCTGGCCGGTCATCCGGGCTTCGAGACCCGGCCAGGTGTGCTCCGGTTCGCCGGAATCCAGGTACCACCATGGGTTTTCATCGCTCTCGGTGACCGGTGTGATGGTGAGCCATTTATTGGCGGTGGCCAGTTGGCTCAGGATCTCCAGATCGTAGAGGTCACACGGATGGTGGCCGCCGACGAACAGATGCACCCGCGGATTGACGCGCCGCTGTGCCATCGCCATGAGCTGGGCGCGCAGGGGTGCGATGCCGGTACCGCAGCCGACCATCAGCATTTTGCGTTTCACATTGCGCGGCACGCCGAGTCCGCCGAGCGGTGAACCGAGCAGCCACTGGTCACCGATATTGGTGTGGCCGACAATGGCCGGACTGACCCAGCCGCCGAGTACTCCGCGGATGTGGAATTCGATCTCCCCGTTCGTATTCGCGGGCACTGCCGGGGACAGATAGCGCCACATGCGCGGCCGGGCCGGGATCTGCACGCTGATGTACTGGCCTGCGGCGTATTGCATCGGTTGATTCAATTGCAGCCGCACCACGGCGAGATTGCGCAGCACCTCGCGGCGCTCGACGACGGTCCCGCTCCAGACCGGCGGCGCCGATTCCTGTTCGGCCGCGCCGATCATGGTGTCGCCGATGATCTTCAGGCCCTCGTCCCAGGCCCGGTCGACCTCGTCGGTCCACATCTCGGTGCCCGCGAAGATCCGCATCGCGGACTTCAACGAGGTCGCCACGGCGGTGTAGTGCGCGGCCTGTACCCCGTACTTGCGGTGATCGCGTCCGAGTTGGGCGAGGAATGGCAATAACTTATTCGGCTCCTCGAGCCGATCCAGCGCGTAGGAGATGGCCTTGACCAATCTGTCACGCTGGGAATCCATCGCTGCGGGGAAGAAATCCCGGACGGCGGGATAGTCCGTGAACAGAATTGCGTAGAACGAACTGGCTAGCTTGGCCGGGCCCCCCTCCTCCGCAGCAACCGCCTTGAACGTCGTTCTTATCAAAGCGACCGTCCGCGAGTCCATTTGTGTCACAACCCCTTTTGCACTCGAACACAAACCCGTGCCGGCGAGTGATGTGCTGCGGGACACTCGACAGCAGCCGATGCGAATGAGTGTAGGCGAGGTTTGCCAGCTACGGAATCAGTCGACTGAACATCACGTATGTAATTCCCCTGAAACGAGGATCCGCACCACGAAAACCCTTGAAAACAAACCGAAAGAACGAACACGACGGCGAAATCCGCCCTATACCTATCGAATTCGGAAGGCCCGCTTTGCAAGATTCGTCCCATTCGGGATCTCGGAGCGATCGTGCGGCAACCCGCGATCCTGGACCGCCCATCCGGCTCGAGCAAACCGCAGGCGTCGACCGACCTGGCGACGGACGGAATCGGCAGGCCGATCCGGCGCATTGTTTGCTGAAGCAAGGGCCGCAGCAAACCTCGCAGCTCAGCACATCGTTGGCAACCCTTCCGAACCACATGCCGACACCTACGAGGGGCTGAACCGACTGTCGGGTAATGATACCCGGTTCCGGAGTTTGCTCGAGCACTGCCAGCGGTTATTCGAGTCCACAACCCGATATGCGACATAACGCATTCACTTATCGGCACGAAATGACAAAAGGCTCCGAGCTCGGTCGAAACCGAATCCCGGAGCCTTTCGCGCCTATCAGCGCCTATTGCGCGGTTTCCACACCACCAGTGCGGTACTGCGTTGCGGCGGCGTGAGATCGGGGCGATACCCCGCGCGCAGCCGGTCCAGCTCGGCCGCCATATCGACGACGCGCTGTTGCAGTTCCTCGACCTGATTGGTGAGTTCGATGATGCGCTTGATGCCCGCCAGGTTGACGCCCTCGTCCTGGGATAGCCGCTGCACCTCGCGGAGCAGTTCGACGTCCCGTGCCGAATAACGTCGACCGCCACCCGAAGTCCGTTGCGGCGTAACCAGTCCGAGGCGGTCATACGTACGCAGTGTCTGCGCGTGCATGCCCGCCAATTGGGCCGCCACGGAGATCATGAAGAACTCCGCCCGCGACGCCCCGCCGGCTGCCTGCTTCGGATTATCGGACATCACGCACCTGCCCATCCCGCACGTGGATCGAACCCGCTGGTCTTCTCCGCCTCCGCGTAGCGCTTGAGCGCCTCGGCGGCATTGTCGTCCAGCTTCTGCGGCACGGCCACCTTGACGGTGACGAGCAGATCGCCCGCCCCGCCGCCGGGACCGCGCTTGGGCACGCCACGGCCGCGCACCCGCAGGATGCGACCGTCCGCGGTGCCCGGAGGCACCTTGACACCGACGCGCCCTTCCAGCGTAGGCACGGAAACCGTTGTGCCCAGCACCAATTCACTGTAACTGACCGGCAGCACCAGGGTCAGGTCGTCGCCGTTGCGGCCGAAGACCTTGTCCTGGCTGACGTGCACGGTCACATAGAGGTCACCCGAGGGCGCACCACGCAGTCCGGCCTCGCCCTGTCCGGCCAGTCGGATCTTCTGCCCATCGCTGACACCAGGGGGAATCCGCACCGTGATGGTGCGGGTCCGATTCTGGATGCCGCTGCCGCGGCAGTCGACGCACGGATCGTCGATGATCGAACCGGTACCACGGCATTCGTCGCACGGCTCGCTGAAGCCGAACGCGCCCTGGTTGCGGCTGATCACGCCGTTGCCATTGCAGACGGGGCAGACTCGCGGACTGGTACCCGGCTTGGCGCCGCTGCCGTGACAGGTCGTACACGGCGACGGACTCGTCATCCGCAGCGGAACCGTGACACCCTGTGCGGCCTCGCGGAAGCCGAGGGTCGTCTCGGTCTCCACATCGGCGCCGCGGCGCGGGCGGCTCGCCGTGCGCGTGCCGCCCCGGTTGAACAGGCCGCCGAGCAGGTCACCGAGGCCACCGTCGCCGGCATTCGCCTGGCCGAAGATGTCCCCGATATTGAAGTCCTGCGAGAAGCCGCCGCCCGCACCGGGAGTGAAGCCACCGCGCCCGTATCCGCCACCGGCGAACAGCTTTCGGGTCTCGTCGTATTCCTTGCGCTTGGCCGGATCCGACAGCACGGCATGCGCCTCGCTGACGGACTTGAACCGCTCCTCGGCCTTGGTATCGCCGGGATTGGCATCCGGATGCAGGTCACGTGCGAGCTTGCGGTACGCCTTCTTGATCTCGTCCTGCGAGGCGCTGGAGGAGACACCCAGCTCCTTGTAGAAGTCCTTTTCGATCCACTCCCGTTGGCTCACCGGGCATCTCCTCCTCTCGGGTTCCTATTGGTTGTTCGCATTGGCATCAACATCCGATGCCTCTTCTTCGACCAGATCGGCCACGCCATCGGTTACCCCGACGAGCGCGTGCCGAAGCACTCGATCGCCGAACCGATAGCCCTTGCGCATGACAAGGCCGATCACCGGATCGTGTCCGGAGCCCTCGTGCTGCACGGCTTCGTGCAGGGTCGGGTCGAAAGGCTCACCCTCCGTACCGAATTCCTGCAGCCCCTGCTTGTGCAGCGCGTCGGCGAGCTTATCCGCGACCGACTTCAGCGGTCCGGCATCGAGATCGCCGTGCGCCCGCGCACGATCGAGATCGTCGAGTACGCCGAGCAATTCGGAGACCACGGCCGCCTTGGCCGCATCGATGGTGGCCTGCCGGTCCCGCTCGACCCGACGCCGGTAGTTGGCGTATTCGGCGGTCAGCCGTTGCAAGTCGGCGGTGCGCTCGGCCAGCTCCTTGGTGATGGTCTCGGCCAGGATCTCGGCTCCCGCATCGGAACCGATGACGGGTTCGGTGCCGTTCCCGGCTTCGGGACCGGGCCCCGCGGCGGCGGCCGCCGCGGGCTCCCGGATTTCACCTGTCTCCGGATCGATCTTGCGATTGTCGACGAAGGTGATCGGCTCCTGTTCGGAGTTTCCCTCGCTCACTTCTTCTCCGTGTCGACCGGCTCGTCAACGACCTCGGCATCCACGACCTGGTCATCGCTTGCGGAGCTCGACGCGCCGTTACCGGACGCGGCCTGGTCGGCGGCAGATGCTTCGTAGATCGCCTGACCCAGCGCCTGCGATTCGGTCGCGAGCTTCTCCACCGCGGACTTCACGGCCGCGATATCGGTGCCCTTGAGCGCCTCGTTGGCCTCGGCGATGGCCGCCTCGACCTTGGTCTTGACGTCCGCGGGGACCTTGTCCTCGTTGTCCTTGATGAACTTCTCGGTCTGGTGCACCAGCGACTCGGCCTGGTTGCGGGTCTCGGCCTCCTCGCGGCGGGCCTTGTCCTCGGCGGCGTGCGCCTCGGCGTCCTTGACCATCCGGTCGATCTCCTCCTTGGACAGGCCGGAGCCGTCCTGGATCTTGATCGTGTTCTCTTTGCCGGTGCCCTTGTCCTTCGCGGTCACGTGCACGATGCCGTTGGCGTCGATATCGAAGGTGACCTCGATCTGCGGCACACCACGCGGGGCCGGCGGGATGCCGGTCAGCTCGAAGGAGCCGAGCAGCTTGTTGTGCGAGGCGATCTCGCGCTCACCCTGGAACACCTGGATCTGCACCGACGGCTGGTTGTCATCGGCCGTGGTGAAGGTCTCCGAGCGCTTGGTCGGGATGGTGGTGTTGCGCTCGATGAGCTTGGTCATCACACCGCCCTTGGTCTCGATACCCAGCGACAGCGGGGTGACATCGAGCAGCAGGACGTCCTTGACCTCACCCTTGAGCACACCGGCCTGCAGGGCGGCGCCGACGGCGACGACCTCGTCCGGGTTCACGCCCTTATTGGGCTCCTTGCCGCCGGTCAGCTCGCGGACCAGGTCCGAGACGGCGGGCATACGGGTCGAGCCACCGACGAGCACGACATGGTCGATATCGGCGACATTGATGCCGGCGTCCTTGATCACGGACTGGAACGGCGCACGGGTGCGGTCGAGCAGGTCCGAGGTGATCTTCTGGAATTCGGCGCGGGTCAGCTGCTCGTCGAGGAAGAGCGGGTTCTTGTCGGCGTCGACGGTGATGTAGGGCAGGTTGATCGAGGTGCTCTGCGAGGAGCTCAGCTCGATCTTGGCCTTCTCAGCCGCCTCACGCAGGCGCTGCATGGCCATCTTGTCCTTGGTCAGGTCGATGCCCGCACTGGCCTTGAACTTGTCGACCAGCCAGCTCACGACGCGCTCGTCCCAGTCGTCACCACCGAGGTGGTTGTCGCCGGAGGTGGCGCGGACCTCGACGACGCCCTCGCCGATTTCCAGCAGCGAGACGTCGAAGGTGCCGCCACCGAGGTCGAAGACCAGGATGGTCTGTTCCTTGTCGCCCTTGTCCAGGCCGTACGCGAGTGCGGCCGCGGTGGGCTCGTTGACGATGCGCAGCACGTTCAGACCGGCGATCTGACCGGCCTCCTTGGTCGCCTGACGCTGCGAGTCCTCGAAGTACGCGGGCACGGTGATGACCGCGTCGGTGATCTCCTCGCCCAGGTAGGACTCGGCGTCACGCTTCAGCTTCATCAGCACGCGCGCGCTGATCTCCTGCGCGGTGTACTTCTTGTCGTCGATGGCCACCGACCAATCGGTGCCGATGTGGCGCTTGACCGAGCGGATGGTGCGGTCGACGTTGGTGACCGCCTGGTTCTTGGCGGGCTGGCCCGTCAGAACCTCTCCGTTCTTGGCGAACGCGACGATCGATGGGGTGGTGCGCGATCCTTCAGAGTTCGCGACGACGACCGGCTCGCCGCCTTCGAGAACGGCGACGACCGAGTTCGTGGTCCCGAGGTCGATTCCGACCGCACGAGCCATGGTGGTTCCTCCTAGTTGGTGTAACTACTTGTGTCGGTGCTGGGTAATCGCGGTTTTCGGGCGATCTACCCGCTCTGCGACCTCCGCCCGGGACTGCCGGGGCGGGTGCCGCGAGACCTCGCCCCAAGCACCTCACGGAGCACGGTCCCAGCAACGCTGAGCGTGGTCGGCTCAATCCTGCACCCATTCAGCGCCGGACGTCAACTGAAACTTGAGCCGAATACACTCAATATTGTCGAACAGCTCAACCGACGGCCCACGCGGTCTATTCCCGAACCAGGAAGAAAGGGGCCGCCCGCCATTGCTGTGAGGGGTCGAGAGTCCGAGCCACGAGTGATGGTCATTTGTGATCAACGGTCGCTAGATCCGCCGCGTGCAGGTTGCCCGGGGATCCGGTGGTCCACGAGGATGGCGGCGACGGCGGCGCCGATCGCCGTCGATCCGCCGAGAGGAGTGGATGTGTCGACGAAGACGCGGTCGTGGTGGGGCTGGGGCAATGTCGAGGACGCGGTCGTCGGCGCGGAGCGGGAAGCACTGACCGCGCGGGTCGCGGCGATTCTGCCCGGTGCGGATCTCACACCACATGAACCGCCTTCGGTCGAATCGCTCGGGCTGCCCGAACCACGGGTGTGCGCGCCGGACTCACTCGCCGAGTTGGTGTCGACGGATCCCGCCGATCGGGCGGCGCACGCACACGGTCAGGCATTCCGCGATGTGGTGCGCAATCTGCTCGGCGAGGTGCGCAATGCGCCGGATCTGATCATTCGGCCGCGCACGGAAAGCGATATCGTCGACGTGCTCGACTGGGCGGCCGGGGCGAATATCGCGGTAATCCCGTTCGGTGGTGGGACTTCCGTGGTGGGCGGGGTCGAGCCCAGGTTGCCCGGCCGGATCGCGCAATCGACCGGGCCGAGCGATTCCGGAAACGGGTCGGACGAATTCGCGGGGGCAATCAGTCTGGACCTCGGTCGTCTCGATCGGGTGCTGGAGATCGATCGCACCAGCCGGGCGGCGCGAATTCAGGCCGGAGTCTTCGGTCCGGCGCTGGAGGATCAACTGCGCGGCGCGAATCTGACGCTGCGGCATTTTCCGCAGTCGTTCGAATTCTCGACGCTCGGCGGATGGCTGGCCACCAGGGCCGGTGGACATTTCGCGACGCTGTACACCCATATCGATGACCTGGTCGAGTCGATGCGAGTGGTAACCCCGACGGGCACAAGCGAATCGAGGCGGCTGCCCGGATCGGGGGCTGGGCCGTCACCGGATCGGATGTTCCTGGGATCCGAGGGAACCCTGGGAATAATCACCGAGGCGTGGATGCGCTTGCAGGACCGGCCGCGTTGGCGCGCAACGGCTTCCGTGCACTTCGACGACTACACCCGGGCCGTGGCGGCGACCAGGGCCATCGCGCAGTCCGGCCTCTACCCGACCAATTGCCGGCTGCTCGATCCGGCCGAGGCATTTCTCAATGCCGGTGCCGCGACGAGCGGCGGCGTGCTGGTGCTCGGATTCGAATCCGCCGATCACCCAACGCGCACCCGGATGGAACGCACGCTCGAGCTCGCCGCCGACCACGGCGGCACCCTTCCTGAACCCGCGCGCTACACCGAATCGACCGAGCACCGAGTAGGTTCGGCCGCAGCCGACACCTGGCGTTCGTCATTCCTCAGGATGCCTTATCAACGCGATGCCCTCGCGGCCCGGTCGATGATCACCGAAACCTTCGAAACCGCCTGCACCTGGGATAAATTCGACAATCTGAAGGCAATGGTGACCGAGGCCGCGAATGCGGCCATCCGATCCGTCGGCGCCACCGGCGTGGTGACCTGCCGCTTCACCCATGTGTATCCGGACGGTCCGGCGCCGTACTTCGGCATCTACGCCGCCGGTCGCTGGGGTAGCACACCCGCGCAGTGGGATGACATCAAAACCGCTGTCTCCGAGGCACTCTCGGCTGCGGGCGGGACCATCACCCACCATCACGCGGTGGGCCGAGACCACCGACCCTGGTACGACCGCCAGCGTCCCGACCCGTTTGCGAATGCGTTGCGGGCGGCCAAATCCGCGCTGGATCCGGCCGGAATCCTCAATCCCGGCGTGCTGATCTGAGCTCAGCACTTGTCCGCTGGGCGGGCCAGACCCGGGTGAATGCCCGGGATCAGTCCGTTCGCCGCCGCGGTGCGCTGCAAGAGGTCTACCAGGGTGGCGCGCTCGTCGGGTTCGAGCGCAGCCGTGACGTCCGCGTCCAATCCGGTCACGATCGCCTCGGCCCGGGTGAGCAGCTCGTGCGCCGCGGGGAGTAGATACACCGCGTGTGCGCGCCGGTCAGTCGGATGTTTGCGGCGCTCGACGAGTCCGCGCTTCTCCAGTTCGTCCACCAGCCCGACCATCACATTGCGGTGGATCCGCTGCGCCTCGCACAGCTGCTGCTGCGATTGACCGTCATTGGCGCTCAATATTCGCAGCGTGCCGTAGTGGCGCGGGCTGATATCGAGCGGCGCGAGCAGGTCGGTGAAGCGCTGAGCGACATGGAACCCGAGCTGGCCGAGCAGGAAGGCGGGGTGCTCGGCCAGCGGCACGAAGGTCGGATCGGTCACTCACCAAGCATACCCCGATCAATGCACTCTTAATGATTGCACACTTGATTGATAATCACTTCATGTGCATAGTTTGAGGTGTCGCCCTACTCCACCGATTCGAAAAGAGACTTCTCGTGGATACCGACATCTCTCCGGGCGCGGACGCGCCCCCACACCTCGACCCGCGCCGCTGGATCGCCTTCGCGGTGGTGCTGGCCGCGGGGTTCATGGATCTACTCGACGTCACCATCGTCAATGTCGCGGTGCCGAGCATTCAGACCGATCTGGGCGCCCAGTATTCGCAGATCGAATGGATCATCGCGGCCTATGTGCTCGCCTTCGCCGCGGTGCTGATCACCGGTGGCCGGCTCGGTGATATCTACGGTCGCAAGCGGATCTTCCTGATCGGCATGACCGGCTTCACACTGGCTTCGGCTGCCTGCGGCTTCAGCTCGGATCCGACCATGCTTATCACCTCCCGGTTCGTCCAGGGCGCGATGGCGGCGCTGATGGTGCCGCAGATCCTCGCCATCATCCGAGCCACCTTCCCGAAGGAAGAGCGTGCCAAGGCCATCGCGATCTACAGCGGTGTCGGCGGCTCGGCCTCCGCGGTCGGCCTGTCACTCGGTGGACTGCTGGTGCAATGGAATCTGTTCGATCTGGACTGGCGGCCGATCTTCCTGGTCAACGTTCCGGTAGGAATCGCGGCGCTGATCGCGGCGACCATCGTGATGAAGGATTCGCGCTCGGACACCGCACCCCGGCTCGATCCGATCGGGATGGCGTTGGCGATCTCCGGGGTCCTGTTGCTGGCCTATCCGCTCACCGAGGGCCGCCGATTGGGTTGGCCCGCATGGACTTTCATCATGATGGCCACTGCCGGGTTGGCCTTCGTTCTATTCGTCGCCTTCGAGCGACGGCGGGCGCGGACCGTCGGATCCCCGCTGATCGATCTGGACCTGTTCCGGTCCCGTCCGTTCACCGTCGGCCTCGCGAGTTGGTTGCTGTTCTGGATCGGCCTCGGCGGGTTCTTCCTGATCTGGACGCTGTTCATGCAGGCAGGCCTGGGCTGGTCGGCGATGCGTGCCGGTCTCACAGCAGTCTTCTTCGCGGTCGGCGCGGGCATCGGGGCCGGGGTTTCGGTGAGTGTGCTCGCGCCGCGGTTCGGGCGCATCGTATTGGTCGCCGGAGGTGTGGTGAATGCCGGCGGATTCGCGCTATATGGATGGCTGGCCGCCCATTACGGTGCGTCGATCACGTCATGGCAGATGGTGATTCCGCTGATCGTCACCGGTGTCGGATTCGGCATGGTGGTCGCGCCGACCATCGACCTGCTGCTCGGTCAAGTACCCGCGCGCGAGGCGGGGGCGGCGTCCGGGCTGCTCAATACCGGACAGCAGCTCGGCACCGCGCTCGGTGTCGCATTGGTCGGCGTGGTGTTCTTCGGTCAGCTGGACCATGATTCGACGCGCGGAGTCGAGGCGGTCACGCCGCAGGTGCGCACCGAACTCTCGACGATCGGACTTCCCGAACCCGCACAGGACCAGATCATCGCGAATTTCCTTGCCTGCGTTCACGATCGGTCGGCACAGGTGGATCCGACCGCGATTCCGGCCAGTTGCCAGGGCTCCGATGCGGGCAATTACGCTGTGGCACAGGTGCTCACCGATGCGGGCGAACGGGCCAACGCGGTGAATTTCGCCAACACCTTCCGCTACACGCTGTGGTACGGGATCGGCCTGCTGGCCGTCATGTGCCTCGGTTTTCTAGTGCTGCCCAAGAACGCACGACTCGAGCACCACGAAATCGATGATCCTTTGGAACTGGTACCGACAGGAGTCTGAGATGAAAGTACTTGCTATCGGCCGTGGCCCGGAGATTGTGGACACCGCGACCAAGTTGTTGCGCGCCAATGGTTTTGCGGCCGTGGGCACCATCGCCGACGCCGAAGCGTTGCGCGTACTCGATACCGGCGAGATCACCGATCTGATCATCGGCGGCGGGGTGGAACCCGATTCGCGTGCGGCACTGAAGCAGAAGGCGGCCGACCAGCACGTCACTGTGCACGAGGCCAAGCGCGGCGGACGCGGTATCGAGGAGTACCTGAACGACGTGGTCATTCCGACGCTGGAGCGTCAGTAGGATCGAGACGGCGGTTCCCGGCTCGATGCGGGAACCGCCATTCTCATCGACGGCCGATGTCGTCGAATGATGGGGTTGTGGTGGTCATTCGATTTCCGCTGTGCCCGACTAGCGCGGCAGTAGGGTGGCGGCAGAGGGGAGGCTTTCGCCGCCGCCGATCCGAGGAGTCGTCTATGAGGGCCGCCGTCGTCACCAATACCAAATTCTCGGTGGAGGAGTTGCCGACACCGGCGCCCGGGCGCGGGCAGGTGCTGATCAACGTGTCGCGATGCGGCATCTGCGGGTCCGATCTGCACGCCCGCACCCATGCCGACGAAATGGCCGAGCTGGCCACACGCACCGGATACGACCAATTCATGCGGTCGGATCAGAGCGTGGTGCTCGGACACGAATTCAGCGGCGAGATAGTCGATTACGGACCTGGCTGCCGCAAACGCTGGCGGGCGGGTACGCCGGTGGTGGCCCTACCGATCGTGCGCCACGACGGCGCACCCCAGCTGACCGGGCTATCCACGGCCGCGCCCGGCGCCTATGCCGAGCAGGTGGTTGTGCAGGAATCCATGACAATGCCTATCCCGAATGGGCTTTCGGCCGAACATGCCGCACTGACCGAACCGATGGCCGTCGCCTGGCACGCGGTACGCAAGGGGCGGGTCGGCAAGGGCCAGACGGCATTCGTAATCGGCTGCGGCCCTATTGGTTTGGCCGTCATCAGCATGTTGAAGGCGGCGGGCGTACGCACAATTGTCGCCAGTGACTTCTCACCGCGCCGCCGCGAACTCGCGGTCGGCTGCGGTGCCGATATCGTCGTCGATCCCGCGACCGAATCACCGTGGGAGGCAGCGCCGAAGCGCGGGCGGATCAATGGCGTCACCGACATTCTCAGCCTCGGTTTCGACACCATGGAACGCCTGCGCCGGGTCCCGAATCTGCCGTGGTGGTATGTCTTCCGGCTGGCGCACTCGCTCAATGCGGGCCCGGCAGGTCCGGTCATTTTCGAATGCGTTGGCGTGCCGGGCATTATCGATCAGATCATCGCGGCCGCGCCGCCGCTGTCGCGCGTGGTCGTGGTCGGCGTCTGTATGGAGACCGACCGCTTCCAACCGGCGATGGCCATCAATAAGGAAATCGAACTTCGCTTCGCCTTCGGCTACGACCCGGGAGAATTCCGCGACACACTGCACATGATCGCCGACGGCAAGGTCGACCCGGCTCGCTTGATCACCGGTACCGTCGGGCTGGACGGTATCGACAATGCGTTCTCCGCGTTGGCCGATCCGGAACAGCACGCGAAGATCCTGATCGACCCGGCCAGTACTGCAACGACGCCCTGACGCTCAGCCGAGGTGCCGGTCGCGGTCGGGCTGCCGATCGAGCCATGAGGGCGCGGTATCCGGGTACCTGAGCGCGGGTTCGCCATGTTCGAGGTAGACGGCATGGCCCTCCATGCGGGCACGGAAACCCTGCCAGATGCGGCGGGCCGACTCGGGTCCGACGAGGGTGTCCACGGTATCGACGCGGACCAACTGCCAGCGGTCTTCACTTTCCCGCAGTTGGATGGCCGATTCGTCGCCGAGTTCGCCGCAGTCGAAGATGTAGCGGATCTCGTCGCCGGCCGGTTTGCGCGTCCAGTCGTGCACGAGCAGTCGCTGCGGCGGGCGGTCGAGGCCGAGCTCTTCGCCGATCGCACGGCGACAGGCCGCTGCGGGCGATTCGCCGGGCCCGACAATGCCGCCCGGAATGTCCCAACAGCCCCGATCGACCGAATGGACCAGCAGCACGTCCTCGCCGCGCACGAACAAAGCTCCGGCAGCCAGTCCCACCTGGGCGAACGGTTTCGCGTCACGGTCCGACATCACCTCACGACCTTCCTTCGCCGGGTCCGGAAATACGCGGGTTCGGCGGAGTTGCCGCCGTTTGGCCGCGCCTGCTGCGACGATGGGCACGGTCTCTCCACTTGTACACCAGCAGCGCACATACGTCCTCGAACAGCTCGAGAAGGTGGGCTAAGCATGGCCGAGAAGATCTTCGACATCGTGTGGGATGCGATCGATGACATCCGCGGCGACGTCGAGAATATGCGGCTGCGGTCGCAGTTGATATTCGAACTGACCGACCGGATCGCCGCCAAGGGTTGGAGTCCGGAGGCCGCCGCCGAGCACCTAGGTGTGACCGCCGCGCGGATCTCCGATCTGCTCGGCGGCCGAACGCAGCTGTTCAGCCTGGACGCGCTGGTCAATATGATCGCCGCGGCCGGTCTGCGGGTACAGGTGCAGATCACCTGATCCTCAGGTAGTAGCGAGCACCTGATCGGCGATCTCGCGGTCCAGTGTGACCCGGACCAATGCGGCGGCCAGGTCGGCGGTGTGGTTTTCCGGGGCCAGCTCGGCCAAGCGATCCGGATCGGCCGGAAGTCGGACGCGTTCGGCGCCGCGCAGCGCGCGTTCGTCGAAATGCGGTCGGACCCAGGTCCAAACATCCTGGACCTCGCGCAGGAAGATATCGCTGCCGGTCGGGCCGATGCCCTGGAACTGTTGCAGTAGTTCGGCCGCACGAGACGGGTCGTGCTCGGCTTCATCGGCGAGTTTGCGCAGGTCGCCGTTGTAGCGATCCAGCACGCGAGACGCGTTGGCACCCAGCCGCGACGCCGTACTTTCGTCATAGCGCTTGTAATGGGCACGACCGAGTGCGTCGACGAGTTCTTGCCAATCGGCGTCCGCGACCCGGTCCGGGGTGCGATATCCGGTGCGCACCAGTTCCTTGGCCGCGGCGACCGCGATATCGGCGGAGATACGGGTGCTGAGCAATTCGGCGAGCATGAGGAGTTGGAACAGCGGAGCGGGTTTATCGGCCAGCGTGATACCGGCCTCGGCCGCATAGCCGCTGCCCGCCCGGTCCAGCAAAGCCTTCACCAAATCTTTTTGAGTCATCGCATACTCCTGGGTTCGATATCCGGGGCGTACCCAGGGGTCGCGGGTCCACACCCGCGACCGAACCTACGCCGCGTATACCGAAGGCGGGCGCGCCATCGGGTCGCTCTATCAGGCACTGCTGACGGGGTTGGCCGCCCAGGTTTGATCGATCCGGACCACGCGCCGTCGGGCAAGGAGTTGGCCGACGCCCTACGCCGAATCACCGGCTGACCCGCACACACCCATCCCAGCGGGCCCACTGTCACAGCCGCGCACCCCAGGTGTGCGGCCGCACCGACGGGTGTGCGGCACCGCCGCCGATCCGCTACCCGCGCAATCGCGCGCAGATCGAGGCTGATCGCAGAATTACTCCGGCAGCAGGCTGAGGGTGCCTTCGGCGCTGCGAGCTGCGGTGAGGCAGGCAGTGGTCGTGAACTGGTCGGCCAGGGGGTGGCGGGCGCGGGCACGCCATTTGCGCACGGCGGCCATGGCCTCGGCGCGCTGTATGGCGGAGTCGGTACCGAAAGGCAGGCCGAGGCGTAGGTGCGGGGCGACGCCGGAGCCGCCGATCAGGCGGTGTAATTCGGCGAGATCCGGTGCGGGAAGGGCTAATTCATCGGTGCGCAGGCGACCGAGGAGGCGGAGTTCGGCGAAACCGTGCACGTCGGCGAGCAGGGTGCGGACTCGGGGCAGCAGCTGGTCGGCGGAGGTACCGGGGTATGCGGTGAGGACGCGGGCCAAGGCGGTGAGGGCCGAGTGCGCCTTGAGTTGGTCGGCGCGCTGGCCGAATTGGACGTCGAGTACCGAGCGGAGTTCGTCCACACCGCTGCGGTTGGTCAATTCCGCTGCCAGCGTGGCGGAGTCGCGCACACCGAGGCGGATCAGCGTGACCGCCATGCGAATTCCGAACAGGCCGAAACGGGCCGCTAGCTGGGCACGGAGTTCGGCCGGGACCGGGAGCGGAATATCGGGGCGGGCGAAGCGATCTGCCGAGAGCAGTGCGGCGGCCAGCTCGTCGACCGGGACCCGGGCCAGCGCCTCGAAGGCGGTGAATTCCTGCTGACGCAGGGTCGCCGCGGCGAAGGCGAGCAGGCCGGCGACCGGAATTACGGCCTGGCACAGTCCCGTTCGCTCCAACTCGCCCGCGAAACGTGTCGCGACATCACGAGCCGAGTGCAGTGCGTCGATTCGGCCCGCCCCGATCTCGTCGGCACGCGAGACCACTCCGATAACACCCAGCGGACCCGAAATACCCTGTGCACCAGCGGTTCCAGCACCGACCTGTTCGAGGAACCGGACATCGGCGTCGTCGAGCCGACGCAGCAGATAGACCACGGCGTCCGCGCCCGGAATAGATACGGCCGCCATGCCACGGTCGCCGTCGGCGTCACCGGGCGTGAGCAGTCGCGCGGTCCGCAACGACACCTCCCGCGACAGCGACGATGTGCCCGGGGTATCGATGATGGTGGTATTCGCCAGTGCGGCGGCGGGCCACTCGACCTCGAGGTGGTCGACCTCGCGCGGGCCCGGCGCATTCCAGTTCAGTCGTTCCAGATCGAAGGTGAGCCCGTGCGTGCCGCTGCCGCGGCGCACCACCACATTCGCCGTCGAGCCGTCCGATGCGTAGGCCGTGACGCTCGGGGTCGAGCCGTTGCGGTACCAGGTGACCACGCGCGTGCATTCGGTCGCATCGGTCGGGGCGATGTCCTGGCCGACCAGGGAGTTGAGCAGAGTCGACTTGCCCGCCTTCAAGGAACCCGCCAGCGCCACCCGCAGCGGTTGATCCAGGCGGCGGGCACAGTCGGCCAGCAGCGCACGCGGTCGCGGCTCGCGGGGAAATGCCTGCCTGGCCGCGGCGACCAGCTGATGCGCCTCGGCGACAATGCCGGGCGCCCGCCGAGCATCATGCCGGGTCACGTCTCTTCTCACGGGGTTACCGTACCGGCGGCCCCTTTCCGCGGCGCGGCGATGGCAGGTTGCATAGCATCCGCATAGCGTCGCAGCTCGGCGACCATGTGCAGCTGCCGGTCGAGCACCGCGCAGCGCTCGGTCCGGCGAGCCGTCTCCATATTCGCCGCCTCCTGCGCGGCCCGCAGCGAATCGTCGATGGAGCGCAGGCTGCGTTCGGCGACGCCGGTGTAGTGATCGCGCAACGCCCGATGGATGCGGTGCAGGCGGTCCTTGGATTCCTTGCCCGCCTGGAAGGCGACGTCATCGATGAAGCGCCGGATGGCGACCTTGGCCTCGTTGCGGCGCCGGGCCAGCCTGGCCTGCTTGTCATCGCGGAAAGCCTTGCCGCCCACCAGGACACCGGCGCCGATGGAGATCGGATTGAGCATCGCCAGCCCGGCGAAGGTGGTCGCGAGCCCGACCATCAGCACGCCGCCGTAGGAGCCCCGCATGCCGACCAGAATTTTGCTGCCGAAGCCGATATCAGGCTCCAGATCGGCGAGGGTGCCCCCGCCGGCGCGGCTGTCCTCGGTGTGCAGGCCGGAGCTGACATCGGGCAGTTCGACCATGCCGATCTCGGTGAAGTGCTCAGCGACCCGCTCGGCGAGTTCCACCGCGCGGGTGTGCGTCCAGAGCAGGTTGTCGCCGAGGGCGGTGTCGATATCGCCGGTGAGCCATTCGGCAATCCGTTCCCAATGGCGGCCCGGATCGTGTTTATCGATCCATTCCTCACCGGTTCGGGCGATCTCGCGCAGGCGTTCGCGCAGATCGTGATCGACATCGCCGGCCAGATCGGTGATGCCGTCGGAGAGGGTCAGCTGCCAGGCCGAGGTGCGCCGGTGCAGATCCTCGGCGGTGGTCTTCGCAATTTGCAGCTCGCGGACCGCCATCGCGCCCTGGCGGGGATCGCGCAGGGCGACCAGTTCACTGCCGAGTGCGAGCGCCAAATGCTCTGCGGCGGACTGGATATCGTGGGACACCGCGAGCAGGGTCGCGGCTTGGTCGCGAGCCACGACCTGTTCGCGGAGGAACTGATACAGCACACCGAAGCCGGATTCGGCGCCCAGCTGCTCGTCCTGCAGCAGCATCGCGTGCCTGCGCAATACCGCGGAAACCGGGATGATCGGCACCTCGACTCGCGCTCGGCTCAGATGGCCTTCGTCGGCCTGATGCACCTGACGCCAATGCGGATACAGATCGAGCTTGGTGAGCAGCAGTGCGGTGGTCGGGCACAGTTCGCGGACCTGCCGGAGGAAGGCCAGTTCCGGTTCGGTGAGTTCGGTGGAGGCATCCGAGAGCACCAGGACCGCGTCGGCGGTCGCGACCAGGCCGAGTACGCCTGCCGCATAACCACTTCCGTGGCCGCCGACGCCCGGTGTGTCCACCAGGACGATGCCGTCGGCCAGCAGCGGATTCGGGAGCTGGATCTCGATGCGCAGCACTCGTCGGCCATGTGCCTGCGGTGTGCGGACGTTGATCATGCCGATCTCGTCGACCGGCAATGGAACTCGTGCCTCCTCGGTTCCGCTCGGACCGGCGAGCACCAGTTCGGCATATGGTTCGGGACCGTGGGCGAGCAAGGTCGGGACAGCGGTGGTCGCGTCATCGCCGACCGGACAGATCTCCAGATTCAACAGGGCATTGACGAAACAACTCTTGCCCTGACCGAGTTGTCCGACGATCACGATGCGGCGCCGCGGATCGCGGACCCGGTCGGCCGCCATTTCCAGGCGACCGACCAGATCATTGCGACCCGCGGCGCGCGCCGCGGCGATGGTTTCACCCAATACCGTCAGCAGCGGTACCGCGGGCGGTTGAGCATTGACTGCGGGTGTCCCCATCGAACCTCTTTCGTACGAATATCCGCTGCCGCTTAGTGCAGGAAGGCGTCGCCGCCGAGATCGCCGCCGGCATGTCCGGCCAGATCGGTACCCGCATGAGTATCGGTGAAGAGGCTGGATTCGCTGTGTCCGGTGACCGATGTGTCCAGATGCGATCCGGCCGAACTGTCGAGTCCGGAACCGAAGGCATTCGAAACGTCCAGCGACGACCAGGTATTCGCGGTGGACCCGACGGTCGAGGCGGCGCCGCCGGTCAGTGTCGAACCGGCGTGACCGCCCAGATCCGCGGCGCCGTTGGCGGTGCCCTGTGCCGCGGCGCCGGAGTGCACCGTGGAGTCGACGCTCGACGAGAGTCCGCCGCCGAGGCCCGCATCCGCCGAGCCACCGGTGGAAAGGTCTGTGGCCAAACCGGTTCCGGCGTGCGCACCACCGCCGAGGCTGGTTTCCAGGCCACTGCCTGCCTGGACGCCACTGCTGATTCCGCTGGAAAGACCGGTCTCCAGACCCGTCCCCAGATGTGTTCCGGCGTCGACGGCACCCTGCGCTCCGGTGGACACGCTGCCGCCGAGACCGGTGGCCGCACCGACCCCGGTGGACAGCCCCGTCTCCAGACCGGTAGCCGCATGGCCCCCGGCATCAACAGCACCGCCCAAACCTGTGGACAAGCCCGCACCGGCCTGCGTCCCGGCGCCGACCGCACCGCTCACACCCGACGAGAGTCCCGCACCCAGCTCCGAACCCGCATGCGCACCGGCACCGGCCGCACCGCTCACACCCGCACCGAGTTCCGAACCCGCGTGCGCACCGGCACCGGCCGCGCCATTCAGACCCGAGGACAGGCCCGCACCGAGATCGGCGCCCGCCTGCGCACCGGCGCCGACCGCACTGCTCAGTCCGGACGCCAGGCTGCCACCGAGATCGGCACCAGCCTGTGCACCAGCGCCGACACCCGTGGACAGCCCCGCACCGGCCTGTGTCCCGGCGCCGACCGCACCGCCCAGACCCGTGGACAAACCGCCGCCCAGATCAGCCGCGCCACCGATGGCACTGGAGAACCCGGACGTAGCGTGCGCACCAGCGTCACCCAGATCCGATCCGACCTGCGCACCGCCGCCGAGAGCACCACCGAGACTGCTCGA
This sequence comes from Nocardia vinacea, assembly GCF_035920345.1. NCBI lineage: Bacteria > Bacillati > Actinomycetota > Actinomycetes > Mycobacteriales > Nocardiaceae > Nocardia > Nocardia vinacea. The sequence goes on along the minus strand of NZ_CP109149.1, from coordinate 7,520,713 downwards.
CAACCCGCCACCGAGCTCAGCACCCGCACCGAGCGCCGCACCGGTAGCCAAACTCGACTCCAGCCCCGTCGTCACCTGTGCACCGGTACCGATCGCGGACGAAGCCCCACTCGACACCCCGCCACCGAGCCCAGCCCCGGCATCCACCACACCACCGAGCCCGGCATCCAGCCCACCCCCGAGCCCACCCGCATGCGCCCCCGCATCGAAAGCCCCTTCGATCCCCGAAGTCGCCTGCGCCCCAGCATCAACAACACCGTTCATCCCTGTGGACAACCCACCACCCAGTCCGGCACCGGCCTGAGCACCTGCACCCGCCGCGCCCTCCAGACCGGTCGACACACTGCCACCGAGCTCAGAACCCAGCTGCGCACCACCATCAAGTGCACCACCAATTCCTGTGGACAAGCCAGTCCCCAGACCGCCACCAGCCTGCGCACCAGCGTCAACAGCACCACCGAGACCTGTGGACAAACCGCCACCGAGATCAGCACCGGCCTGCGCACCAGCGCCGACAGCGCCGCCCAGACCTGTGGACAAACCGCCACCAAGGCCAGCACCGGCCCCTGCCGCGCCCTCCAGACCAGTCGACACACTGCCACCGAGCTCAGAACCCAGCTGCGCACCACCATCAAGCGCACCACCAATTCCTGTGGACAAGCCAGTCCCCAGACCACCACCAGCCTGCGCACCAGCGTCAACAGCACCACCCAGACCAGCGGACAAGCTGCCGCCCAGATCGGCACCTGTCTGCGCACCGGCATCGACAGCCCCGCCGAGACCCGTGGACAGCCCGGCACCGAGATTGGTCCCCAGTTCCGCGCCGCCACCGACCGCGCCACTCAGACCTGTGGACAGATCAGTACCTGCCTGGGCGCCGACGCCTGCCGCGCCTTCCAAACCGGTCGACAGACTCCCACCCAGATCCGATCCCAGCTGTGCACCGCCGCCGAGCGCGCCACCGATTCCGGTGGACAGGCCGGTTTCCAGACCACCAGACGCCTGGGCGCCCGCATCAACGGCACCACCCAGACCGGTGGACAAGCTGCCACCCAGATCGGCCCCTGCCTGCGCACCAGCGTTTACCGCGCTGGTCAGGCCTGTGGACAGATCAGCGTTCGCGTCGGCTGCGGTGCCGATTGCGCTGGAGAATCCGGTCGATGCCTGGGCACCGGCGTCGAGTGCGCCCCCCAGGCTGCCGCCGAGATCTACGCCCGCGTCGACGGCGCCGCCGAGCCCGGTCTCCAAGCCCGAAATCGCTTGTGCCCCTGCACCAATCGTGCCGTTGAGACCAGCACCGAGATTCGTACCGAGCTGACCACCCGCACCGACCGCGCCACCGAGACCCGTTGCGGCTTGGGCACCCGCATCAACCACACCACCCAGACCAGCACCCAAATCCGCGCCAACCTGACCACCCGCACCCACAGCACCACCGAGACCCGCCTCCAGACCCGCGCCGACCTGCGTGCCCGCATTCACAACGCCGTTGAGGCCGGTCGAAAGGCTCGTGCCCAGGTCAGCGCCCGCTTGGGCACCGGCGCCAAGGGCACCGCCGAGGTCGGCACCCAACTGGGTGCCTGCTCCGATGGCGCCGCTCAGCCCGGCGCCGAGATCGGCACCCGCGCCGACTGCGCCACCGAGGCCCGTCTCCAAGCCCGAAATCACCTGCGCGCCGCCGTTCAGGCCCGCGCCGAGAGCCCCCTCCAGACCCACGCCGATCTGCGCTCCGGCACCGAGCGCACCCTCCAGACCAGTGGTGAGATCGGCGCCGGCCTGCGCTCCCGTGCCGAGCGCGCCACCCAGCGCACCGCCGAGACCCGTCACGGCCTGCACACCGGCGCCGATGACGCCGCCCAGGCCGGCGGTCAGATCCGCGCCCGCCCCGACAATGCTGCCGAGACCGGCGCCGAGGTCGGCTCCGGCCTGCAGGCCCGCACCGATCGCGCCGTTGAGCCCGGCACCCAGGTCGAGCCCGGTGCCGACACCGAGGCCGAGGTCCACGCCGAGGTCGATATCGGTGCCGAGGTCCACGCCCGCGTCGGCGGCCGCACCGAGTCCAACCGCGGCGGCGGTATTGGCGCTGGCGGCGGCACCGGCATCGGCGCCACCGGCCGCCACGATCGCCGACAGCTGTGACCCGCCCGCGATCAGGGCCGATTCGGCGACCATGGGGGCGACGGCGGCGATATCCTCCGGCGTCACGGCGGGCAAACCGGCAGCTGCCAGCGCCTGGCCGGGGTTGGCGCAATAACCCACCGCAGCCTCGTGGTCGCGGAGCAGGTTGAGAATGAACTCCAGAATCGCGTTGGGTGTCATCGAAATCATCTCCTGGATGAGCGGACCCTCGCGATCCGCAGTCGTTGGAATGCTTTTCACGCTAAGGACGCCCGGCGTTACTCCGAAACGGGGCGCACCCCTACTACGAACCGCACGTTCCCGTTAGGGACCCCCGAACCATTAGGGGAATTTCCCCGCACCTTCCCCGACTGAGTAACGGCTGACGCCCAGCAACCGACAGAAGTGTTGCGGCTGGCAGGTCCACTCCGCCTTCCCGTCTATACAACAGCGACTACCGGGCCACACAGTTTTCGAACGGGGTTCTCGAATGACAGAGCGTCTGGCGCTCGGCATCACTGTCGGAGCGTCGAATTCGGTCGCCGTGGCGACCCCGGGGGACGGCAGCGACTATGACAGGGGTCACTCCGGCGACACTGTCATCACCCATCCGAGTGTGTTGCGCCTCGCCCCGCAGGCGGCGCCCGCGTTCGGGAGCGGCGCTCGCCCCACCGGCAGGCACTCCAGTGACGTGGTACTCGAGGGCTTCCTCGCCCGGGTCGGTGATCCGGTGGATATCCTCGCCGAGGACGGAACCGCCCACTCCGCAGCGGATCTCGTGGCCACCGCCGTCGGCTGTCTGATCGATGAGATCGGTGCCGGCGCCGCGCACTCCATGGTCGCCTGCCATCCGGCGTGGTGGTCGCGACATACCGTCGACGTGCAGCGGGCCGCGCTGGATCGCGCGGGTCTGCGCGAGGTGACCTTGGTTCCGGAGCCGACCGCGTCGGTGCGCTGGCTGGAGGCCGCGCACGGCCCGCTCGGCGACGGCACGGTTGTCGTATACGACCTCGGCGCTTCCGGCCTCACCGTCTCGGTGGTCCGCACCGGCGCGCAGGCGGCCGTGCTCGGCGCGCCATTGCGCACCACCGATGTCGCCGGCGCCGAATTCGATCTGTTGACCATGCGCTATGTCCTGGCTAATGCCTTGCGTGGAAATGATTTCGATCCGTTCGATCCGGTGGTGGAACGGGAATTGTCGGCATTGCGCGATCGCTGCCGGTATGCGAAAGAAGAGCTTTCCACAAATACCGCGACGGTTGTCCCGGTCCGTTTGAACCCGGACGATGATCACGCCGAAAACATCCGGCTGGTCCGCGACGAACTCGAGGACCTACTGCGCGGGCCCTTACTGACCTCGCTCGATCTCATCCGTGACGCGGTACATCGCGCTGGACTCGATATCGGCAATATCGGCCGGGTGCTGCTCACCGGCGGCGGCGGTGCGATCCCGCTGGTGGCGGAGTTGATCTCCACCGAATTCGCACTCCCCGTGGTTGCGGCGCCGCAACCGCGGCTCACCAGCGCGCTCGGCGCCGCCGAACTGGCCGCGGACTTGCTGTCCGTCACCGTGGATCGCACCCCGGTCGCAGCCATGGGCAGCAACGCGAAAACCGAGGAACTGCCCACCGTGCCGCGGCCGATCGAAAAGTCCGCGAACAGCTCCCGCGTGACCAGCAGTGCAGTAGCAAGCGGCGGCCTTTCCCACGATGACACCGTGCCCAAGAAGACCCTGCCCGGCACGAGCGACCGGCCCCGCCGCAGGCTCAGCGGCCGCCAGCGCGCCGCCATCATCGCGGGTGCGGCACTGGTGCTCGGCGCACTCGCGACCGGCACCGTCGCCATCGGCACCGGCGCGCAGCCCGGTCCGACCTCACCGGCGAGTTCGGATCCGACGACAACGCCGGGCGCATCGGTCGTCGCGGCGACCAGTGACGGCAATCCCACCGGCTCGGCGACGACATCGGCGAAGGATTCGCCCGTTGGTAGTCCGAACCCGAAACCCGCCGCGGGACAACCGGGTTCCGCCGCGACGAGCACCGTCGCGGCGGCGAGCAGCCAACCCGTCGCAGGCGAGTCCACCGACGGCCAGACCACCCAGAGCCAACCGGCTCCCGGCCAACCGGCCACGCAGCCGACGGCGGAAGCTCCGGCAACGCAAACCCAACCCGCGCCACAACCGCAACCAGCCCCGCAGACGCAGGTGCAGGTCCCGACCGTGCCGTCGCTGCCGACGAACACCTTGGGCGACACCGTCGGCGGCGTCGTATCCGCACTGCCCAAGATTCCCGGAGGCAGATGATGGGTGATATCGCCTTCGACACGCTGCCCTGCGCACGCGATATCTTCCGCGAACTGGACTCCGCGGACCGGGAACCGGTCGTCTATCTGATCAGAGGCCGCTCCGGCTCCGGCAAATCCACCCTCCTCTCGGTGATCCGGGCCCGCCTGCGCGCCCACGGCATCCCGTTCCGAGACGATCCTGTAATGCCCGAATACCTTGCAGCGCAAGCCAGCTCGGTCAACGGAGCGCATGCGATGGCAGACGCCAACCGTGCCGACGGGCGGCACCCCGACCACGGCGATGCGCATACCGTCGGCGCGGCCAACGCCACCGGCGACGGCCACGGAACCCGAACCGCGGAGAAACCCGACATCATCCAGCGCACCGGTAACGGAGCGCATCCGATCCACCGCCCCGACGGCGCACACCCGCGCACACCGCGCCCGGCCGTGATCATCGACAACGCCCACACCCTGAGCGACTCGGATCTCGAATCCCTCTGCACGACCATCGAATCCGGCCGTTACACGGTGATTGTCGCGACCCAGCCGCGCCCGCACGATCCACAGCTGCGCACACTCGCCGACACCATGGCCCGCCGCGGTCGGGTGGCCGATCTGCGCGCGCTCGGCGTCTCCGATATCGCCCCGTTCGCCCGCGAGCTGGGTATGGCGGTGCCGCGCCCGGTCGCCCAGCACATCCATCGTCAGACCGCGGGCAGCCGCGGCGGCGTGGTGGCCGCGCTGACCGCCGCCTGCTCGGCCCGCCTCGATGCCGGAATCCGCGCCGTCGACGACGCCGTCGCCGCCTGGGCCCGCGCCCTCCTGGACAACCTCGAACCCGATCTGCTGGAAACCCTGGTCGTCGCCACCACCGGCACCGGCCTGGACTCCTCCGAACTCACCGAGGTCCTCGGTGTGGACACCGCCGCTGCCCAAGAACTGATCGACCGGGCCAGGGCCAGCGCGCTGGTCACCGATGCCGACCTGCTGCTCGAACCCGCCGTCACACCGCTGCGCACCCTGCTCGGCGACCGCCGCTTCGTGGCCGTACAGCGTCGTTTGCTCAACGCGCGATTGGATGCGGGCCTGCTGCGCGATCACACCGCGCTGCTGCTCGCCGAATCCGGTGTCCGCGACCAGCGTCTCGCCGAATTCCTCTGCGCCGCAGCCGAAAAGGCGGGACGCGAGGCCGTGCGCTACTACGCCGCCGCGGCGGCGACCGGCGCAGATCCGGACGTCATCGCGTTGCGCTGGGCGGAGGCGGCCGCATGCACCGGCGACGGCGATACCGCCATGCGGCTTGCCGAACCGGTGTTGGCTCGTCCCGGTGTCACCGGCGCGGAACTGGCTGCGGCCGTGCGGATCTGCGCGGCGGTGCTGACCCGCCGCGGTCTGGTCGGGCGCGCGGCGCAACTGTATTCCTGGCTCGGCGCGCATCGGATCGGCGCGGATTGGGCGGTCGGCGCGACCGTGCAGTATCTCGCCGGTGAGGTGACCGCCGCCGCGCAGCTGTCCGAATCGGCGACGCAGTGGCCGCCGACCGAGGCCAACGCGCACGCACGCCTGATCGCCACCGCACTCGCGCGCACCATCGTCGGACACGAAACCGGCACGGCCACAGCCGTATCCGCGCTCATCCAGGCCGCCCAGGCCGATGCGGGCACCGATCGGTTCCTGCCGTGCACCGCGGTCTCCATCGCGACGCTGCTGTGCCTGAGCACCGGCGAACCGCGCCGTGCCGGTGAGGCGCTGCGCCGGGCCACCACCAGCGGCCTGCGCTGCCACCAGTTGCAGGTGCTGACTGCTTGGGCGGCGATGCTCGGCGGCGACGAACAGGCCGCCGCGACCACCACCGCCGCGCTGCAAATGGATTCCCTCGATATCCGCGACCGCCTGCTCGCGCACGGTGTCGCGGTCGGTCTGGCCCGTCGCGGCGGCGATCACGCCGCACTCACCCGCGCCTGGCAGGCCGCCTATCCGCTCTTCGACGATGTAGACGCCGACCTGCTCACCCTGCTGCCGATCGGCGAACTGTGGCTCGCGGGCATCCGGCTGCGCGACGAGCGCCGGATCGCACCGCTGGTCGACGCCAGTCTCGCGCTGCTTCGCCGAATCGACCAGCCGCCCGCCTGGGCCAATGCCTTCCACTGGTACGGCGTGCAGGCCGCGATCGCACACGAGAGTCCGGAGGAACTGCTCCCGCACGCCCGGCTGCTCAAGGCCGCGGCCGAGGCCGGTGACCGGCATGCCGCGATCCTCGCCGACGCGGGCCGCACCTGGGTGCTGGTGCTGCGCGGTCAGGTCGCCGCGGCTCCGGTGCAGGCGGCGGTCGCCGGACTCAGCGAGATCGGGCTGACCTGGGATGCCGCCCGGCTCGCGAGCGAGGCCGCACTCGCCGCCGCCGATTCCACGACCGCGACCACGCTGCTGAAACTGGCCAGAACCGTCCGGGCCGACGCCCGTCCGCAGGAGCCCGCTCGGCCGACCGGAACGGCCGCGACCTCGGGCGACGGTCAGGCCGCCGACCCGGAACCGGTCGCCCACGCGGCGATTCTCAGCGAACGCGAACGCGAGGTCGCCGAACTCGTCCTACTCGGTTTGACGTACCGGGAGATCGGCGCTCGCCTGTACATTTCCGCCAAGACGGTGGAGCATCATGTCGCCCGGATCCGACGCCGGATCGGTGCCCGTTCCCGTTCGGAGTTATTGTCGATGCTCCGCGCCATGGGACACGGCTCGCTGCTGGTGTGATCGGGGTGCGGCCCGATCCGTGACGCCGAAGCGAGGTATTGAGGATGGCCACTGGGGTGGGCCTGCGCATCGCCGAGGACAACTGCACAGCGGCCATCGTCACCGATAACGGCGAACCGACGTTCATCGTCCGCGAGTCGATCCTGCATATGTCGGATGACGGCGACACCGTCCTCGGTGGACCGGCCCCGGCCGGTCATACGCATTCGATCACCGGTTTCGCATCCGCGGTCGGCGATCCGGCCGGTATCTCCGTCGACGCCGGCGAGGCCTATCGGGCCGAGGATCTGGTCGCGACCGCACTGTTCTGCCTGATCAATGTGACCGCCGAGCATCTGAACGGCGCCGCCGAGTTCTATGCGACCTATCCCGCGGGCTGGCCGTCGGAGTACGTGCTCTCGCTCCGCGACGCACTGGACTACCTGGGCCTGAAGTCGGTACTGCTGGTCAGCGAAGGCGACCTTCCCGGCAGCGATGCCGTCGCACCGGAAAACGCCTACGCCTATGACGCCGCACGCGCCGCGCTGGCCGCGGTGCTGGCGACCCCGGCGGGCGCGACCCCGCCGGATCCGAGCAATGCCGAGAACTCGACCGTGGTCACCGATGTCATCCCGGCGGTGCCGACGCCCGAGGTTCAACCGCAGGCATATTCGGCAGCGATGCCGGTCGCCGCACCGCTGGTCGCGCCGACCGCGGTCGAGGCGACCACGCCGGAGCCGCCGCCGGCCGCGACACCCAAGAAAGACCGCGGCACACCACTGCTGATCGCGGTCGCGGTCGGCATCGGCCTGATACTCGGCGGCATCGGTGTCGCCGTGCTGTTCCGTGATCCTGGCTCGACCCCGGTGCCGCCGGTGCGCGACGCCAAATCCGACCAGGTCTCGACGAGCCCGACCCCGCAGCCGCCGGTGGACCTACCGACCGTGCCGGAAACCACGCCGCCGACCACCGAACCGCCCGTCGTCATCACCAGCAGCGAACCGGAGACCACCGAGCCGCCGACCACGACACCACCGACCACCACGCCCGCACCGACCACGACGACACCGCCGACCACCACCCGGCCGAGCCGGACCACGACCACCCGTCCTGGCTTCCCGATGTGGACGCCTCCGACCTGGACGCAACTGCCGTGGCAGCAACCGATTCCGTTCGAGTTGGCACCTCCTGGTTGATTTCGTAGCGACCTACCCGGGTTTGTGCCTTAAAGTGATCCGCTGACCGGTGTAGTGGCTGGCACATCCCGTGCCGACGAAGGGACTTCATGCGCAAGTTGGTGGCGCGCAGCGCCGCGGTCAAGGCAGCCTCGATCGGATTCGCCGCGACCGTTTTCATCGCACCCCTGCTCATCACCAACGCCGCTTCGGCCGAACCGACAGCACCCGGGCAGCTTTCCGCCGAGAACCTGCCGCCCGAACTCGTCGAGGCCATTTCCCGCGATCTGAAGATGACGCCCGCGGAGTATCTGGAACGCTCCGCCGAGGCCCAGGAGCTCAGCGAATACGCGGAGTCGTTCCGCAGCGAGCGCCCCGACACCTACGCGGGTGCCTGGCTCGGCACCGACGGTAAGCCGGTCGTCGCGGTCACCTCGGTCGACGCCGCCAAGATCGCCGCGGCCGACGGCTACCAGACCCATCTGGCCCCGATCTCGGCGAACGGCCTGGAGAACTCGCTGATGCAGCTGAATCAGTGGGTCAACACGCTGCCCAAGGAGATCTCCCAGTCGATCAACTCCGTCGCGGTCGACTTCCTGAACAGCCAGCTGGTGCTGTCGGTCGCCAATACGCCGGTCGGCCACGCGCTGAACCTGCCGACCCTGATCGCCAATGTCAAGGTCATCCTTTCGCCCAATAGCGGCGGCCCGATCGAACGCCGTCCGATGGGCGGCGACACCTACATCACCGCGCCGACCTCGCTGAAGGACACCTCGCTGCGCGGCGTCGACGTCTGCTCGTTCGGCTTCAACAGCGTGGACGCGGCGGGTAACGCGCTGAACATCAGCGCAGGCCACTGCGACCCGAACCTGGAAAAGGACGACCAGCACGCTGCGGTCTACCTGCCCAATGTCAGGGACATCCCGAACAGCATCGAGCTCGGCAACTTCGTCAAGGCGCGCCTCGGCGGACCGACCGCGCTCGACTACTCCGTCATCAAGCTCAACGAGCGCTCGGTCAATGCGGGCATGGACCAGCCGTCGGTGCGCGGCTCCAATGGGACCACGCTGACCATCACCGGCACTGCCGAGCCGGTCACCGGCGCCCCGATCTGCAAGTCGGGCCAGTCCTCCACCTTCACCTGCGGGTTCGTGGTGGCCGATCGGGTCGAAACCCAGTTGTACACCGCCGAGGGCGTGAGCAAGACCGTGCGTGGCTTCGCCAGCTCGGCCTGCACGCTCGGCGGTGACAGCGGCGGCGCGATCGTCTCCGGCACGCTGGCCCTCGGCATCACCAGCGGTTCCAATGCCGCCGACGCGCCCGACTGCAACGAGGCCAATATCGCACTCGCGCAATATGGCGGCACCGCGACCCTCGGCATCCCGATCCGCTCGATCCTGGCCGATATCGACGCGTCCGCCGGCGGCGGCGTCGGTACCGGCATCGCGCTGCGGACCCGTCCGAACGCCGGGTGAGAGGGCTTGTCGGACACCGTATTTCCGATAAACCGACCGCCGGTCGATTAGTGGGCCGAACAACATCCGGACATAAGTAGGCATAACCGGCCGGACACTTTAAGGTATGGGCATGCTCCTGCCACGTATAGGTCAGTTCCGATCAGCTGCGCGACAGACCCGGGTCCGAAAAACAGTTATCGCCGCCTCGGCGGCGATTCTGCTGTTCGGTCCAACGGCAGCAGTGGCGAACGCACAACCCGACCAGCCGGCTCTGCCCGCCGACCTGATCACCGCGGTCGCGCGCGATCTGAAGATCTCCCCCGATGAGTACCTGCACCGGGCCGATCTGGCACAGCAGCTCGCAGCCTTCGCCACCACGGCGCAGCGTCAGTTCCCGCAGGTCTTCGCGGGTTCGTGGCTCGATGACGGCGGCAAGGCGGTGGTGGCGCTCGCGCAGGGCCCCGGTGCCGATGAGGCGCGCCAGGCGGCCACGTCGGCCGGATTCGAGGTCCGCAATGTCGCCAAGAGCGAGGCGGCGCTGCGCGGCGAGAAGAGCGCGTTCGAGCGCTGGCTGGAGGGGCAGCCCGAGGCGGTCTCCGCGCTCGTGCGCGGTGTGGTGGTCGATCCCGTCAACAACAGCATCGCGGTGCGGGTCGAGCAGGCCGGCCTGCCGATGCCGAACTTCGTCGACCCGTCGCGGGTCATCGTGACGGTCCCGCCGATCGCCGGTGAGCAGCTGCAGACCACCCCGGTCGCGGGTGCGATGCAGACCGGTCCGCTGGCCGGTGGCGACGGCTTCGCCTCGATCGCCGGAAAGACGTCGCTGCGCTGCTCGCTCGGCTTCAACGGCACCGACCGCGCCGGCAACGTCGTAAACATCACCGCGGGCCACTGCAATCCGGACATTTCGTCGGCGGGTTCGGGGAATGCGGCCGGCGTCTACGAGCTGGCCGGCGATCGGGCGGGTGCGCAAGTGGGCGCGTTCCAGAAGTCGGTGCTCGGCTCCCAGGACTACTCGATCATCCGGATCAACGACCAGGCCAAGGACCGGTTCAGCAACAACTTCGTGCGCCAGCCCGGCCAGCCGGTCGCGGTCGAGGGCGTTGCCGTGCCGGTGGTCGGTGCTCCGGTCTGCAAGTCCGGTGCGCGCACCGGCTTCAGCTGCGGCATCGTGAACGCCGTCGACCAGACCGTGCAGGTCGGCGACCGGGAGCTCACCCAGGCCTTCTCCGCCAACATCTGCGCCCTGCCCGGTGACAGCGGCGGCGCGATCGTGTCCGGCCGGATGGCACTGGGCATCTCCAGCGCGTCGTCGGTAGCCGACTTCCCGATCTGCGAGATCCCGAATCTGATCGGTGCTCTCACCGGCAATGCCCCGCAGCTGTTCGCCCAGCCGGTCAGCGTGGTTCTTTCGGACAACCCGGGTCTCAAGGTCAACTAACTAGCAGAACCCGCGAAAAGGCCGACAGCGGCGACGCTGTCGGCCTTTTCGCTGTCCTCGGGCCCGATCCACTGAACTCGCGTTGCCCGAGTGCGCTGCTGGCGGCTGCTTGCAGGTCGCTCGAAAAGGTCAGCAATGCCCTGTGGGGCCCGGCGACCTTCCGGCATCCTGGAATGCATGTGTTTGGTGTTGATCGGTTGGCGGGTCCATCCGGAGTATCGGTTGATCGTCGCGGCCAACCGCGACGAGTTCTACTCCCGCCCGACCGAGTCGATGCGATGGTGGTCCGAGGTGCCCGGACTGCTGGCCGGGCGCGATCTCGGGGCGCTACGCAAGGTTGCGGGCGATCCGCCGGGTACCTGGCTCGGGTTGACACGGGAAGACAAGGGCCGCAATCGATTCGCCACCGTCACCAATGTGCGCAATCCGAAAGACGAACGCGGCGATGCCCGTTCGCGCGGCGCGCTGCTGATGGATTTCCTGCGCGGCACCGGCGACCAGCGTGAACTACTGACCCCGGAGAATTATGTGCTCGACGTAGCCGCCGCCCCCGACGACTACAACGGCTACAACGTGCTGGTCTCGGATCTCGAATCACTGTGGTGGCACTCCAACCGCAGCGCACGACCGCCCCAGGAGCTGACACCGGGCTTCCACGGGGTATCCAACGGCATGTTCATCGCCTCGGCCGCACCCGGCCCGGGGGCGGCATTCGAAGCGCCCCAACCCATTTGGCCCAAGGTGCGCGGCGGTCTCACCGACCTGCGCACGGTGGTCGAATCGGATCCCGGCAATGTCGCGCGCTACTTCGAGGTGCTGGCCGATCGCACCGAGGCGCCCGATGATTTGTTGCCGCACACCGGAGTTCCGCTGCGGCGCGAGCGCACGCTCTCGGCCAGATTCATCGCCAATGCACTGCACGGGACCAGGGCGAGCACGGTCCTGCTGGTGCGCGAGGACGGTTCGTTCGAGATGGCCGAGCGTTCCTTCGGGCGGTTCGGACGGCACAAGGGCGAGGAAACCTTCAGCGGCAGTTTGGATTTGCGCGAGCATCAGGCCTGAAACGCAAACGGCCCGCTCCTGGTGGGAGCGGGCCGGTCGAGTTCGATCGAGATCAGTTCGGCTGCTGGGCCGGCGCAGGCTGCTGGGCCGGCACCGACTTCTCGGCGAACTTGGTGGTGCCGGGCGCCGCCTGCAGGGTGTTGATCAGGTCGATGCCCGCGAGGGTCAGGATCGGACCACCGACGGCGAGGGTGCCGAGGATGCCACCGATACCAGCGCCCGCGATAGCGGCCGGAATGCAGCCGACACCGAGCAGTGGCAGGCCGAGGATGCAGCCGATGACACCACCGGCGACGACACCGATGGCGGTGCCGACGAAGCCACCGACCGCCGTGGCGATGCCGAACTGAGTAGAGAACTCGTTCATTGCCCGCTGGTCTTCATCCGGGGAGGCGATCGGCTTGGCGATGGCGTTGACCGTATTCGCCTTTTGCTCGACCTTGACGCTCTGATCCGGCGTCAGTTCGAGCACCTTGCCGTCGTCCTTCACAACCGGCTTGACGTCGACCGGGGTCTGGTTATCGCCATCGCCCACGTTGACGTCGAGCGGCACCGAGAGAACGGCGTTACCGAGTTCGTCCTTGACGGTGTAGAGGTCCGGGTCCTTCAATTCCTCGTCGGACTTCGTCAGCTCGAAGGTCCCTCCCTTGAGGGTCGCGACGACGGTCTTGTCCACGAGCTTGACGGAGTAGCTGATCGGTTGAGCGGCCGCAGGGGCAGGCTCGGCGTGAGCAACTCCGAATCCGACAGTCATAGCGCCGATGACCATCGTGGCAGCCGCGGTGGTGCTGCGGAGATTCATTCAGTTTCCAATCCATCATCAGGTTGTTCGCGCGCCGCTTCCGTACACGCGAGAGCGCTCATCAACCCGAGGTGGTCGGACCCCGGATTCTCCCCGAGCAGTGTGAAAGACAGGCACAGCGAACAGAACGTCGTGAGCGTAATCGAACCGACATGAAGATGCGAGATTGGTTTTTCACATTGTGATCTCGGCGTGACTAAGCCTGTCCTTACCGCCAAATGCGCACCGCGCACTGTTTACGGTGGTTGTCGCCCCGAGTCACACTCGGATCGCACGATCTTCGTGAAATCCATCACAGGCGAAAATCCGGTCAAGCCCCAGGAAGAGGGGGCAAGATCCAACCGCCGATCGTACGATAGACAGGTAAGTTACCGGTGGGTAACTTACCTGCAGTTAGTATACGAGCCAACCGGGCGGCCAGATCGCCGCCCACGCTCGTGTTGCCTCAAAAGAAAGGTCGCGACATGAATGCCCTGACATTGACGCTGGGCACGATTGGTGTGGCGTTCAGCCTGTTGGGTTGGGCATCATTCGTCGGTGGCGTCGGCAAAATGACCCGCGCGATCATGATCGGCCAGCCCGCGCCGGATCGTTGGCGACCATTCTTACCGCGCCTCCAGACGATGATCGTCGAATTCCTCGCCCACACCCGGATGAACAAATTCCGCACGGTCGGCTGGGCGCACTGGCTGGTGATGATCGGCTTCCTCGGCGGTTTCATCCTGTACTTCGAGGCGTACGGGCAGACCTTCGATCCCGAATTCCACTGGCCGATCATCGGCAGCTGGGGCATCTACCACCTGTGGGACGAACTGCTCGGCATCGGCACCGTGATCGGCATCCTGGTGCTGATCGTCATTCGCCAGCTCAACCACCCGCGGGTGCCCGCGCGGCTGTCGCGATTCAGCGGTTCCCGGTTCGCCCCGGCGTACGTCATCGAGGCGATCGTGTTCCTCGAGGGCATCGGCATGGTCATGGTGAAGGCGGGCAAGATCGCCACCTACGGCCACTCCGAGGCGTGGACCGACTTCTTCACCATGCAGGTGGCCAAACTGCTGCCGTCCAGCGTGGCGATGGTCGCCATCTTCGCGTTCATCAAGATGGTTTCGGGCAGCACCTTCCTGCTGCTGGTCGGTCGCAATATCAACTGGGGTGTGGCCTGGCACCGGTTCGCGGCCTTCTTCAATATCTACTTCAAGCGCGAGGACGACGGCGGCGTCGCACTGGGTGCCGCGAAGCCGATGATGTCCAAGGGCAAGCCGGTCGATATGGAGACCGCCGACCCGGATGCCGACACCTTCGGCGCGGGCCGGATCGAGGACTTCTCCTGGAAGGGCTGGCTGGACTTCACCACCTGCACCGAATGCGGTCGCTGCCAGTCGCAATGCCCGGCCTGGAATACCGGTAAGCCGTTGTCGCCCAAGCTGCTGATCATGTCGCTGCGTGACCACGGTGTCGCCAAGGCCCCGTACCTGCTGGCCGGTGGCCGCAAAGACATGGGCGGCGACGAGGTCGGTCTGGTCGATGGCGACGGCAAGCCCAACGAGGCGAAGCTGGCCAAGATCTCCGAGCTGGCCAAGGCCGAGGCCGAGCGCCCGCTGGTCGGCGGCGAGGATGTCAACGGCATCATCGACCCCGAGGTGCTGTGGAGCTGCACCACCTGCGGTGCGTGCGTCGAGCAGTGCCCGGTCGATATCGAGCATGTCGATCACATCATCGATATGCGCCGCTACCAGGTGTTGATCGAGTCGGAGTTCCCCTCCGAGCTGGCCGGGTTGTTCAAAAACCTGGAGAACAAGGGCAATCCGTGGGGCCAGAACGCCAAGGACCGGCTGAACTGGATCAACGAACTCGACTTCCAGATCCCGGTCTTCGGCCAGTCCGCCCCGAACGGGGAAGAGATTGCCTCCTTCGACGGGTACGAGTACCTGTTCTGGGTCGGCTGTGCGGGTGCGTACGAGGATCGCGCCAAGCGCACCACCAAGGCCGTCGCGGAGCTGTTGGCCACCGCGGGCGTGAAGTTCATGGTGCTCGGCGCCGACGAGACCTGCACCGGTGACTCCGCGCGCCGGGCGGGTAACGAATTCCTGTTCCAGCAGCTCGCGCAGCAGAACATCGAACTGTTGAACTCGGTATTCGAGGGCGTCGAGCAGTCGCGCAAGAAGATCGTCGTCACCTGTGCGCACTGCTTCAACGCGCTGAACAACGAGTACCCGCAGGTCGGCGGCACCTACGAGGTGGTGCACCACACCCAGCTGTTGAACCGGCTGGTGCGCACCAAGCAGCTGATCCCGGTCGCCTCGGTATCGCAGAATGTCACTTACCACGACCCGTGCTACCTGGGCCGCCACAACAAGGTCTACAATGCGCCGCGCGAGTTGATGGAGGCCTCCGGCTCCACCCTCGTCGAAATGCCCCGGCACGGCGAACGTTCCATGTGCTGTGGCGCCGGTGGCGCGCGGATGTGGATGGAAGAGCAGCTCGGTAAGCGGATCAATATCGATCGCGTCGACGAGGCGCTGTCCACCTTGAACGGTGGCAACGAACCGTCCAAGATCGCGACCGGCTGCCCGTTCTGCCGCGTCATGCTCACCGACGGTGTCACCGCCCGCAAGGACGGCGGCGAGGTCGGCCAGGGCGTCGAGGTGGTCGATGTCGCGCAGTTGATGCTCGACGCCATCGACCGGGTCGACTCGTCGAAGCTCACCGAGAACCTGACCGTGGTGCAGGAACCGAAGCAGGCCCCCGAGCCGGAACCGGTTGCCGCCGAACCCGAACCGGCATTTCCCGATGATGTAGCGCCCGCCGAACCGAAGGCGGCTCCGGCCGGTGGCGGTCTGGCGATGAAGGGCGGCGGCAAGGCACCCGGTGGTCTGGGTATGAAGGGTGCGGCCAAGGCACCAGGTGGTGGTCTCGGTATGAAGGGCGCCGCGAAGGCACCCGGCGCCAAGGCGACCCCGGCTGCGGCCGAGGACACCGCGGCAGAGGCGACTGCTCCGGCAGCGCCCGTCAAGGGCCTCGCGATGAAGGGCCCCGCCAAGGCACCGGGCAAGGGCCTCGGCATGAAGGGCGCGGCGAAAGCACCCGGCGCCAAGGCAACTCCCGACGCCGCGACCGAAGCAGCACCCGCCGCCGAGGCACCGGCAGCACCGCCGGTCAAGGGTCTGGCAATGAAGGGTCCGGCGAAGGCACCGGGCAAGGGGCTCGCCCTGAAGGGCGCGGCGAAAGCACCCGGAGCCAAGGCACCGGAAGCCTCGACCCCCGCCGAAGTGGCCCCGGCAGCGGAAACCCCCGCCACCGAACCGGTTTCGACCCCAACCGAAACCAAGCCGTCCATCCCCGCCAAGGGCCTGGCCATGAAGTCCGGCTTCAAACGCCCCGGCCCCAAGGCCCCCGGCACGGCTGGCTCGGCTCCATCAGCCCCCGCTGAACCGGCCTCCACCACACCGGAAGCCGCAACGGAACCCGCCGACGAACCGGACCAGCCCACCAACGGCAACGGCACCCCCGCCGTGGCACCCCCGCCGGCCAAGCCCGGCGGCCTCGGCTTCAAATCCGGCGCCAAGGCCCCCGGCCGCAAGAACTGACGGGTAAGCGGAAACAAGCGAGCGGCCCGGGTGCACAATGCGCACCCGGGCCGCTCGCTTTTCGTTGACCGCCCGGTGCTATGCCAACCAATCGTCCAGGGACGGGAGTTCGGTGGCTACTTTTCCGGAGATGAGCAGCTCGACCATGGCGGTGGCCCTTTCGGACACGACTATGGCCTCGTCAGCGCCGCATAACGAGCGAGATGCTGGTCGCTGGAACCGAATTCGTATTCGATCGCGGTCAGTCGCTTGAAGTAGTGGCCGATCGCGAGTTCCTCGGTCATGCCCATAGCACCGTGCAGTTGCACGGCGTTCTGGCCGATGAAGCGCGCGGCACGACCGATGGTGACCTTCGCAGCCGAGACCGCCCGCGCCCGGTCCGGCGCGGCAGCACCCAACGAGTAGACGGCCAGATACACCGCGGCAATGGCCTGCTCGAGCTCGATGAACATATCGACCATGCGATGCTGGAGCACCTGGAAACTGCCGATCGGCTGGCCGAACTGCTGCCGCTGTTTGGCGTATTCGACGGTGTCCGCCAACACCTTTCGCATGCAGCCGACAGCCTCGGACGCGATCGCGGCGATCGCCTCGTCCGCCGTTGCATCGATCGCGTCCCATACCGCACCCTCGGCACCGAGCAGCGCATCGGCTGGCAATCGGAAGCCGGTGAAGGTGATATCGGAGCCGACCCGGTCGTCGATCGTCCGATACGAATGCACCTCGACACCGGCGGGCAGATCTGCGGCATCGAATTCGGTGAGGAATAGCGAGATTCCGTCCCTATCGCGCCGATCACCGGCGGTGCGCGCGCTAATGAGCAGATGCGTCGCCAGCGGTGCACTGGTCACGACCGTCTTGACGCCATCGAGCACCCACGCGTCACCATCGCGACGCGCGGTGGTCGATACGTCGTGCAGCGTCTGCCCCGAGCTCGGCTCCAGCGCCGCGAACGCTGTCCGCGCCGCACCGGAAACGATCTGGCGCAGTACCGAATCCGCACGCTCGCCACCGGTGCGATTCAGCAGACCGGCACCGACCACCACGGTGTCGACATACGGCTCGACGACCAGCGCACGGCCGAGTTCCTCGGTGATGATCATCAACTCGACCGGACCACCGCCCATACCATCGACCCGCTCGGGCAGCGTGGCGCCGAGAATGCCCAGCTCCTGGGCGAATCCGCGCCACATGCTCGACTGCCAACCGGCATCGGATTTCGCCGCGCCCCGGCTTTTGGCCAATTCGTAACGGGCGCCGAGGAATCCGGCCACCGCGTCGCGGAGCAGTTCCTGCTCATCGGTGAAGGTGAAGTCCATCAGAGCCCCAATGCTGCCTTGGCGAGGATATTTCGCTGAATTTCGTTGCTGCCCGCATAGATCGAGCCCGCCCGGTCGTTGAAGTAGCGCAGCGGCGCGACGGCCTGCCAGTCCGCGCCGCTGCGATAGCCGTCGGCGGGCGGGGTGAATTCGGCGATCGGCCCACCCGGCGCGGTGGCATGCGGCTGATAAACCCGGCCGCGCGGACCGGCCGCCTCCAGCGCCAATTCCGTGAGCCGCTGACTCAATTCGGTGGCCAGGATCTTGAGCATCGAGGACGCCGGCCCCGGATTCTTGCCCTGCGCCATCGCCGACAGCGTGCGGTACTCCAGGATTTCGAGCACCTCGGTGCGAATTCGAGCCTCCGCCAACTTCGCCGCGAAGGCCGCGTCATCGATCAGGGGATTGCCGTCGGGTCCGGTCTGCTCGGCCGCCGCGGTGGCCACATCTTGGGCCATGACCTGTAGCATCGGCGCGGCCGCACCGCCTCGCTCGTGCACGAGCAGATATTTCGCGACGGTCCAGCCGTCATCGATCCGACCGAGCACATTCGCCTTCGGCACCCGGACGTTATCGAAGAAGACCTGGTTCTGCACCTGTTCGCCGGAGGTCATCACCAGCGGGCGGATCTCGATGCCCGGCGTGGTCATATCGATCAGCAGGAAGGTGATGCCCTGCTGCTTCTTCCCCTCGCGCGAGGTGCGGACCAGGCAGAAAATCCAATTCGCCTCGGTCGCATGGGTGGTCCAGATCTTGCTGCCGGTGCAGACGAAATCGGCGCCGTCATCGACGGCGGCCATGGTCAGCGCGGCCAGGTCCGAACCGGCCTCCGGTTCCGAATAGCCCTGGCAGAAGAAGACTTCCCCGGTCAGGATGCGCGGTAGATAGAAGGCCTTCTGCTCCGGCGTACCGAATGCGACGATCGCGGGCGCGACCATCCGGATACCCATCGGCGAGAGCGACGGCGCACCGGCCAGCATCGACTCGCGATTGAAAATGTAGTGCTGGGTGAGGCTCCAATCGCAGCCGCCGTGTTCCACCGGCCAGGCCGGTGCGGCCCAGCCGCGCTCGTGCAGGATGTGCTGCCATTGCATGCTCGCCTCGTGGTCCGGGTACACGCTCGTCGCCAAGCGCCCGGCCCGCCGCAGCTCCGGCGTCAGCTTCTCGTCGAGAAATGCGCGAACCTCGTCGCGAAAGTCCAGATCGGCCGCTGACCAGTCGTAATCCATCTGCCCTCCCGGAGGGATCTGCGTCATTGCATCGGGTCGCTCTGCGGCCCCACGAGACGCAATGTACGTCTGTCGCACGCCGAAAATCAAACTGATGCCACCTGCCTGCACTTGTGGGCGCTAGCAGTCTTCGAAGAACGCCTTGACGTATCCGGCGGACTGGTAGAAGTAGTCGTAGGCCCACCTGGCGACCGAAAGACGCGGCCGCGGATCCACCATCAGCACCTCACCGTCCCAGCATTTCCCGAGGATGTAGCGGGCCCGCGAGATATGCGGCGTGAAGGTGATGACGATGACGCGACGCCAACCTTGCGCTGCGGCGAGTTCGGCGAGTTCACGACCCTCACCACGCGTGGTGCGCGGCGACGGATCGAAGCAGGTGACCTGAAAGCTGTAGCGGCTGTGGCAGATTCGATTCATCAGCGCACTGTTCTCATACGGGTCCGAGAACAGCACCCGGGGTGCGTACCCCGCACTGGCCAGCCGCAGCCCCAGCTTCTCGCGCCCATCGTGCGCGCCGCCGAGCACGAGAATCGCATCGGCTTTCGCGGGTGCGTCCACCTGTGGCCGGACGTAAACCGGCCACAGGCCCGCGACCGAAACCACCACCGCAACGCCGAGTACCACCCAGGCGCTGCGGGCTCGGATACTGCGCCGGCGTCGCACAAGATCGATCGTAACCGGGCCGCCACGGATGAATTTGCGCAGGTCAGCGGGGCTATCCGCAATTCATGTCGCCACATGTACATCTGCTGTTGCCGAGACCCTTGCCTCGCTGACGTGGGGTGGCCATCGACGGGACCTATCAATCGATTATGCGATGCACAGTCTTCGGAACCGGGTACCTCGGGGCCACGCACGCGGCGTGCATGGCCGAGCTCGGACACGATGTGATCGGCGTGGATATCGATCCGGGCAAGGTCGCGAAGCTGTCCGATGGTGTGGTGCCGTTCTACGAACCCGGGCTCGAGGAGGTGCTGCGCCGGAACCTGGACGCCGGTCGGCTGCGCTTCACCACCTCGTACGCGGAGGCGGCCGACCACGCCCAGGTGCATTTCCTCGGGGTCGGGACACCGCAGAAGAAGGGCGAGTACGCCGCGGACCTGAAATATGTGCACGCCGTGGTCGATACGCTCGCACCGCTGTTGGAGCGGCCGTCGGTGATCGTGGGGAAGTCGACGGTGCCCGTGGGAACCGCCGCCGCATTGGGTACGCGGGCCCGCGCGCTGACCGACGCCGAGGTCGAGGTGGCGTGGAATCCGGAGTTCTTGCGTGAGGGTTTCGCGGTGAAGGACACACTGCGTCCCGATCGACTGGTGCTCGGCGTGGATCGCGAGCGCGAAAGCGCCGCCTGGGTCGAGGAACTGGTGCGCGAGATCTACGCGGACCTGATCGCAGCCGAGGTGCCGTTCCTGCTGACCGACCTGGCCACCGCCGAATTGGTCAAGGTCTCCGCGAATGCCTTTCTCGCGACCAAGATTTCCTTCATCAACGCCGTGTCCGAGGTCTGCGAGGCGACCGGCGCCGATGTGACCATGCTGGCCGACGCACTCGGTTACGACGCGCGGATCGGCCGCCGATTCCTCAATGCCGGACTGGGTTTCGGCGGCGGCTGCCTACCCAAGGACATCCGCGCGTTCATGGCGCGCTCCGGCGAACTCGGCGCCGATCACGCGGTGGCCTTTCTGCGCGAGGTCGACAACATCAATATGCGCCGCCGCACCAAGATGGTCGATATGGCCGCGCGGGCCTGCGGCGGATCGCTGCTCGGCGCCAATGTGGCGGTGCTGGGTGCGGCCTTCAAACCCGAATCCGACGATGTGCGTGACTCACCCGCGCTGAATGTGGCCGGGATGATCCAGCTGCACGGCGCGGTGGTGACGGTGTACGACCCGAAGGCGGCGGAGAATTCGCGACGGGTCTTCCCCACATTGAACTACGCGACCTCGGTGACCGAGGCCTGCGATCGCGCCGATGTGGTGCTGGTGCTGACCGAGTGGGAGGAATTCGTCGCATTGCGTCCGCAAGATCTCGATCCGGTGGTTCGCAAACGGTCGATCATCGACGGTCGGAACTGTCTCAATCGAGCCACCTGGAGAGACGCCGGATGGGTGTACGCCGGACTCGGCACACCGTAGAGTTGCCTGCGACGCGGGGGCGACACCGGGACGATCAGGTCCTGCCTTCGGGTCTGTCGGACATCGGCGGTAGGGTCCCGAGAGCGGGCCGATTCCCCGGCGGGCGACGCAGGCTCGCATGTCGTGATGTGTGAAACGGGATGGGCAGCTGATGAGTTCGGTTCTGGGAGTTTCGGTGGGGGCCGGCGCCGTCCGTATGGCGCGACCACACACCGCGAGCCCCCACGGCCCCATCGCACCGCATTCGTTCGATCTACAGACCATTCCGGTTGTCGAGCACCAGGTGGAGGAGCTGGCCGCCGAGGCGATCGGCGTGACGCTGGAATCCATGCCCGGTATCGCGGCCACCGCGATCGCCTACCGCAGTGAGCAGCATGCCAAGGCGCTGCGCGCGGCCATGGCCCGTCAGCAGCTCACCAATTACGAACTGGTGCCCGAAATTGTCGCGGCGGTCGAATTCGCGCAGGCCACCGGGGATATTCGCGGCATCTCCTCACTCGTCGTCTACGACCTCGGCAGCTCCGGACTGACAGTCAGCGTCGTCGACACCCAGACCCGTGAGACCCGCCACAGTGAACGCACCAGCGATATCAGCGGCGACTACCTGGATTCGCTGATCCGCGAACAGCAGATCGCCTCGGGCCGGATCGCGCATCCGCCGGATTCGGCGGGGCTGGCCGCCCTGGACGCACTGTGCCGCGAGGCCAAGGAGCAACTGTCCTCGAATACCGCCGTGGCACTGCCCAGCGAACAAGGGCTGGTGCTGCTGGCCCAGGAGAATTTCGAGGCCCTCATCATGCTGGCCATCGAATCGTCGGCGCGGATGGCGCGCGATGTCATCGTGCGCTCGGATCGTCCGGTGCACGGTGTGCTCGCGATCGGCGGTTGTTCGCGAATTCCGCTGATCGCCAAGGTACTCGAACGCTGGATGGGTGTGCCGGTCATCGTGCCCGACAGCCCGGAGACGGTGGTCACCCGCGGTGCCGCCCTGATGGCGCGTCCGGTGCGCACGGTCGTCCAGACCCCGCAGCAGCACGCACCCGCCGCAGGTTCGCTGGTCGATGACGATGAGCTCGCACCCGCCTGGCTATCCGCACCGCCCAAGCGGCGCCGCGGCAAGCGGGAAATCAATGGTGCGGTGCTTACTGTCAGTGCACTGGCTGTCGTCGCGGCGATCGGACTCGGACTCGGTTACGGCCCACAGGTTCTCACGCGCGATTCGCAGAGCAGTGACCACCCGACCTCGGTCTCGCCGACCAGCCCGCCGCGCACCACCACCCTGGACCCGCAGATCGCCGTCGCCCCGG
This sequence comes from Nocardia vinacea, assembly GCF_035920345.1. NCBI lineage: Bacteria > Bacillati > Actinomycetota > Actinomycetes > Mycobacteriales > Nocardiaceae > Nocardia > Nocardia vinacea. The sequence continues at coordinate 7,498,062 of NZ_CP109149.1, read as the reverse complement.
CCAGCACCACCGAGTCCGCTGAGTCGGTGGCCGCCCCGCCACCGTACCGTGCGACGACCACGGAGCCGCCCTCGCCCACGCCCGGCCCGAATACCATTGTCGTGCCAGGACTTCCGCCGATCGTGGTGCCGACGATTCCGCCCGTGATCCTCCCCTTCCCGCCACCCGCGCCGCGCTGAACTGGTGACCTGTACTCCCAGCGAAGCAGGCTATGCGGCAGTAGGTCTCGTATTGCACGCCCTTTGTGGTGAGTGCACACCCGGTAGCGCGGTGCGCACTCGACTTGCGAGAGTGTAGGGCGGTGGATAGTTGGGCTGAACCCTGCGACAGTTGCCGAGAGGCGAGCCCTTCGTCGCCCCCCGCGCTCTCGGATCCGGGCGGCGGTTACCGAGAGGCAGGGCCGTCGTCGTCCCAGGATCCACGCGGATCCGGGCGGCGGTAGCCGCGGGGGTCGGTGTCGTACTCGGGTTCGTAGTCCCGTGGGTCGGCGCTGCGGTAGCCCCGACTGCGTTCGTATGTCCCGGGATTCGAGGGTTGGTCGTTCCAGGCAGCCGGGCCCGGCTCGTCATCCCGGGTCGGGGTTGAGGTTCGTTGGCGGCTGGGAGCGGCGGCGGAGGATCGGGACGGCGAACGACGGGAAGGTGCGGACGCCTCGGACTTCGCATGCCGCGAGTGCCGGGCGGGGGCCGCGGGTTCGGGCTTGTGCCCGAAGGGGCGGGCGAGCATAACGGCGATCGCGGTGGTCAACGGGACCGAAAGGGCCAGCGCGATACCGCCGACGGAGGACCGGGCGATTTCGATGGCGACGGCATCGCCGGTCAGGACGTCGCGGATGGAGCGGCCCGCCACACTGAACAGCAGCAGCAACGGAAGCGCGCCACCCGCGTAGGCCAGCACCAGGGTGTAGACCGTGCTCGCGATGTGGTCCCGGCCGACGCGCATAGCGGCTGCGAAAACCTCACGGCGCGAAGCGGCTTCATCGATGGCGGCAAGTTCGAAGGCGGCCGAGGCCTGGGTGATGGTGACATCGTTGAGCACACCGAGTGAACCGATGATGAAGCCCGCCAGCAGCAGACCGGTAATGCTGACGTGCTCGATGTAGGTGGCGACGTTGGTGTTCTGTTCCTCGGATAGCCCGGTCAGATGCGTGACCTCGATTGCGACCCAGGACAGCACCGCCGCGACGATCATCGATGTCAGCGTGCCGAGCAGCGCCGAACTGGTGCGCAGATTCACACCGTGCGCCAAGTACAGCACGGCATACAGGATCATCGCGCCCGCGACCAGCGCGACCGGAATAGCGGGCTTACCGTCCAGCAGTGCGGGCAGCATGAACAGCACGAGCACCGCGAAGGCGAAGACCAGCCCGAGCAACGCCCGCAACCCGCGCCAGCGCGCCACCACGATGACCACGACCACGAAGGCCAGCACGATCAGGGTCAGCGGCAGCCCGCGCGAGTAGTCCTCGAACGAGTACAGCGGCATCCCGCTCGGATCGGTCTGCCGCACGATCCGGATGTGGTCACCGGCATGCAGATCGGGTTGTCCTGGACCGGGCGCGATTTCGAACAGGGTGTGATTGCCCTGGTGCGGACCGGAATCGATGCTGATCAGACTGCGCTGACAGGTATAGCCGGCGGCGCGCGGCTGCTCCGGCTTATCGATGAACACCTTGCCGATCGAACTGCTGCCGCACGCGCCGACGTCCTGCATCACCACGGTTCCGGCCTCGGTCTGCACCGCGCCGCCGCCCGCGTTCTGCATCGGCAGCGGGATATCGATGTGCTGGCTGCTCGGCCACAGCACAATCGCGGCGATCACGACCACGACACCGATCGCGGCGAGCAGCCCGACGACAACACGGGCCGCGGTCGCGCCGATCGCGATGGGGCCGGAATGGTCGTGGTGATGGTGATGATCACTCATGGCTCACCGGACTCCTACCTTTTCATCTGTAGTCCAGGGTGCGAGCTTAAAGGATTTCATTTTCAAGATCGGATTCACGGACCGACAGCGACCAACGATGAGTCATGAAAAGGTGCCCACCCGTCGCCCGACCACCTCATCGAATCGCTTCGCGATGCTGTACCGGTGGGGAAAATCGGGAGGGGGCGGCGGAGAGCAGGGGGATGTCTCCGCCGCCCGCAGGTTGGCGCCCAGGGGGGTAGGCAGCCTAACCCGAGGTCAGGTTGTCCAGGGGGGGTAGACAACTTGACCGGGCACTCGAAGTGCCAAGAGACACTGTACACAAAAAGTCTCGTTTAGCGCTAGCTAGTAACCAAAACTCGCAACTATCCGTACACGGGGTATGTTTCGCCCCCGGAAGCGGGGCGATCCGGTAGCCCAGCGCACGCTGAGTCGGGGGTCCGGACCGTCCAGTCGCTACTGCCGGTAACTCGACAGGAAGTTCCCGAAGCGCTCGATCGCCACCGCGAGATCCCGTGCCCACGGCAGCGTGACGATCCGCAAATGATCATGATTCGGCCAGTTGAACCCGGTGCCCTGCACCATCAAGATCTTCTCCTGCAGCAGCAGATCCAGGATCAACTTCGAATCATCGTGGATTTCATAGACGTTCGGATCCAGCTTCGGGAACGCGTAGAGCGCACCCTTCGGCTTCACACAGGAAACGCCCGGAATCATATTCAGCCGCTCCCACGCGACATCACGCTGCTCGAGCAGTCGGCCGCCGGGCAGGATCAGATCCTCGATGCTCTGATGTCCGCCGAGTGCCACCTGAATCGCGTGCTGCGCAGGCACATTCGGGCAAAGCCTGGTCGAGGCGAGCAGATCGATGCCCTCGAGGAAACCAGCCGCATGCTCCTTCGGTCCGGTGATCGCCAACCAGCCGGAGCGGTAGCCCGCGACCCGGTAGGCCTTGGAGAGTCCGTTGAAGGTCAGGCAGAGCAGATCGGGCGCGAGCGTCGCCAGCGAAATGTGCTTGGCGTCGTCGTAGAGGATCTTGTCGTAGATCTCGTCGGCGAGCAGCAGCAGCTGATGCTTGCGCGCGAGGTCGACCAGCTGCTGCAGCACCTCGGTGGAGTACACCGCACCGGTCGGATTGTTCGGATTGATGACCAGCAGCGCCTTGGTCTTATCGGTGATCTTGGATTCGATATCGGCGATATCGGGCTGCCAGCCGTTGGACTCGTCACACAGGTAATGCACCGGAGTGCCGCCCGCCAGGCTGGTCATGGCGGTCCACAGCGGATAGTCGGGCGCCGGGATCAGCACCTCGTCACCGTTGTCGAGCAGCGCCTGCATGGTGATGGTGATCAGCTCGGAGACGCCGTTGCCCAGGTAGACGTCGTCGACATCGAGTTCGGGAAAGCCGGGAACCAGCTCATAGCGGGTCACGATGGCGCGCCGGGCCGAGAGAATGCCCTTTGATTCGGAGTAGCCCTGGGCATAGGGCAGCGCGGCGATGATGTCGCGCATGATCACATCGGGCGCCTCGAACCCGAACGGCGCGGGATTGCCGATATTCAGCTTGAGGATGCGATGCCCTTCCGCCTCCAACCGTGCCGCATGCGCGCCCACCGGTCCACGAATTTCGTAGAGGACGTTCTGCAGCTTCGTGGATTGCTCCAGCACGCGCGGCGGGTGATGCGGTAGATGGCTAGGACTCACCCTGCCTATGGTGCCATCTGTGTTATTGGCCGCGTGGCCGCGGCGTGTTCGCGGCCCCCTGGTGTCTCGCGTCCGAGCCGTCGAGACTCGCGCCTGCGGCGCATGCGCTTCGACGACTCGGACGCGAGACGGGCCGCGAACGGGGTCGCTCGTAAGACTCGCTCCGTGGTCGTCGGTAATAGCGGGGCGTTCGGCACCCGATGTACGCGTGCTGGATGGTCGAGACTCGCGCCTGCGGCGCATGCGCTTCGGCCACTCGGACGCGAGACGGGCCGCGAACGGGGTCGCTCGTAAGACTCGCTCCGTTGTGGGCGATATTGCTTGTAGCCGCAGTTTGATCCAGCGCTCCGCCGTATCAAGTCGTCGAGTTGCCCGGTGGGATGCCTTTGGCCGCAGTGGTTCCGCAGAACTCTTCGATTTTCTCGTCGAGGAACCGCGCCTCGACGGCATCGCGGAACTCCGGTCCGGCGATCCGTTGCCGCAGTCCGACGAGCCGTTCCTCCAGTTGGGCGATGCGCTTGTCCTCGGCCAGGCCGAGCACCGGAACCAGCGCGGCAGCCGCACCGTCCAGACTGCCGTTGATCAGATGCGCCGCGGCACTGTCGACCCGGGCCATCGCCTCGGTGCCATAGGAACGCCGCTCGGACGGGCCGTTGGCGTACAACTCGATAGCCTGTTGCGTCGCGGCCAATGCGGGTTCGGCCTGACCGAGATGGATGTAGGTCGCGCCCGCGTAGTAGTAGGCCTTGGCCTCGTTGAAGCCGAAGACGCCGCCGACCTCGTCGTGCAGCGAGTCGGTATCGGACACCTCGCGGGCATCGTCGGCGGCCCGGATACAGCGATCGGCATCGGCGTCACTGCCCAACCGAGACCAGATCCTGGCCTCGATATTCAATAGTCGAACCTTGGCCGTAGCCGATTCGGCGAAGTCCTGCCCGCTCTGTGCCAGCAGCACTCCCCGACGCGGTCGATCGGACCAGTATTCGATCAGCGCGTGCATGCCGCGGGTCCAGGCGCGCAACCCGTTGTGACCACACAATTCCGAATAGGCCCAGGCCGCTCTGATCTGCTCGCCCGCGGCATCGAGATAGCCGAGGTCGGTGCTCGCATTGGCGAGCAATCCCGACAGTGTGCCTGCCAGCAGATACAGGTGGCTGGTATCGGCGGGGCGCTGATGCCCCTCCAGCAGCCGGTACACCCGGCGTCGCACTCGCAGCATCTCCACCATCATCGGTACCGGCGGGATGTGCACATAATCGTTCGCGATGCGCGTGACATCAGCATCGAGCTGCTCCAAGGTGGTGGCACCCACATTGGTGCTCTCGGCCTGGCCGGCGTGCTCGCTCGCCTCGTGGGCAGCCGCCATGATCAGATCCCTCTCCGAAATCGCCGCTAACGCATCACCTCTCATCGCACCGGCGTCTATGAGAGCCAAAAGGTCCGCGTCACTCGAATAATTGGCGCGAGCCGAAGCATCGGCCCGCCTTTCGAATCCGGGCGCGGTCGGTCGATCGAATACGGGTTGATCGATCATGGCCGCAAACCGCGCCCGCACAACATCGTCGGACCTGGCCAGGGATGTATCGAGGGCGGCTTGATTCACCGGACGTGGATGGACCCGCGCGCCGCCGGCCTCCCACTTCGATACGAGCCGCTCGTGCACACCCAGATGTGCCGCGAACTCCCGGATACTCATCCGCCTGGCATCGCGAAGGGCACGGGCCTCTCTACCTGACCACTGCCGGACCACGACGTCATCCCTTCCGAACGAACTCCTTCCCAGGGTACGAGTGCTTTGTGAGTGCGGCCACAGGCAAAAGCCTTCCGCTATCAGAGGCAGCGGAATGGCAGTAGAAGGCGAGCGGGTGGGCAATTCCCGAATCGCCGTCCGGCACAGGACCCTTGGATAGAGGAGGCAAGGAGTTGGCCGTGAACGTGGAGAAACTCAGAACAGTCGACGATTGGGTGGCCTATTACCGGCACGAGTTCGGATTACCGGTCACCGAGCGCGGCGGGTTCGTGATGCTGCCCATCACCGGCCGGGTCTGCGTTGTCCATCTGCCGACGGCTCGGGCCGAAAAGGTCAGGGCCGCACTGGAACAGCAGGGGACGAGGGGCCCCATGCTGGCCAGGCAGATTCGCTGGAGCTTCCTCGCCGAGCCGGACAGTCGGCCGGGCGCGCAGGTATTGGAGGTACTGAACCGTCTCGATATAGGCATCCCGGCCATAGGCAGTGCCGTGATGTTGCCGACCGGGCTCGGGCGGTGGACCCGGGAAGGGTGCTTCTGGGTCAACCCACCGAGTCGCGGCGACACGCTCCCACCGTTATCCGTCGTCATCACGACGGCACTCGCGGTGGGGGCGGGTGGCGGGGACTGAATGCGTCGTCGGTCCCCGCCGCCGGGCCTACCGAGTCCGCCCCTCTACTGGCAGTCGACAGGGACGGGCTCGGTCGGCTGTTTCCGGGCCGGTGCAGCGCGATCCAGCGTGGACGAAGAGGCAGCGAAAGGGCAGTGGGGTTGCGTCCTGGAGCCGAAACCCGTACGCATCTGCGAGATCCGAGCGAGACGAGGAAGCTCGTTCGGATTGACGCCGAGGCGTACGGGTCGCTGCCGAAAGTGCCTGCCGCCGGATGCAACTACTTCCGGCCCGCCGCAACCCGCACTGCCACAAACTAAGTGGGCAGCGGGAAGTTCAGATATGACCGGGAGGGGGTCGGTCCGCGCTGGCCCTGGTACTTGGAACCCGCGCTGGTGCTGCCGTAGGGGTTCTCGGCCGGACTGGTCAGGCGCAACAGGCACAGCTGACCGATCTTCATACCCGGCCACAGAGTGATCGGCAGATTCGCCACATTCGACAGTTCCAGTGTGATGTGGCCGCTGAAGCCCGGATCGATGAAGCCCGCCGTCGAGTGAGTCAGCAGGCCGAGCCGTCCGAGACTGGACTTACCTTCCAGCCGACCGGCCAGATCGTTCGGCAACGTGCACACCTCGAGCGTGGAGCCGAGCACGAATTCGCCGGGATGCAGCACGAACGGCTCCCCCGCGTCGGGCTCGACCAGACTGGTCAGCTCATCCTGACGTTGCGCGGGATCGATATGGGTGTATCGAGTGTTGTCGAATACCCGGAACAGCCCATCCAGCCGCACATCGATACTCGACGGCTGGATCAGTTCTTCCAGGAGCGGCTCGACGCCGAGACGCCCAGCGGCGATCTCCGCACGGATGTCACGATCGGAAAGCAGCACGCCGACGAGCGTAGCGCCTGCTCGATACCGCTGCTCAGCCGCCGCATGCTGACGAGCTGCCGCCACGTTGTCGATGGCTCGGTTGCCTTGTCCCGGACCCGATCTCAGTGATTTCCGTCCGCAGCTTCGGTGGTCTGCACGAGTCTTTCGGACATGGCGCTGATGATGAACTTGGGGATCGCGGGGGCGAATATTTTGAGATAGGAGTCCACCCATTCATGGCGGCTGCTGAGGAATGGGAAGTCGGTGGCGGCCATATGGCGAATGGCGAGCATGGGTAGAGGCGCGTCGAGTGCGGGAAAGGCCGGGTTGCGCAGCCCCGGGACGGTGCAGCCCGGATAGAACTGACCGACCATCAGCCCCTTCGCGACGAACCGCGACTTCTGGTCATGTTGCACCGCGTCGATGTCGGCGTAATCGGTGAGGTCCGGAAAGACCGCGACGACGGCCTTGAACTTGCACTCGGGTTCATCCTGGGGTGGCAGGGCTGGGAACATGTCGTACAGATCGTCGATGATCGCGGTCAGGCACTCGGCGTCCACGGATGGGCCTTCGACGAATACGGCCCAGAGCGACTGGTTTGCGATGGCGTGGCTGGTGTAAGGACAAACCGGACCGGATCGGCCGAGGTCGGGGTGCGGCCGACACAGGTATTCGCAAGTCCACCTACGTAATTCGGCAGTACGGGGGTGCGGGGCGATATGCGGCGCCGGATCGGGAGCGAATAGGTTGACCGGCTCGATGCCGGAACGTGTCCCGACGATTCGGTACGGGTTCATGATCGGCTTGTCCTTGCGGAGGCGGCGGGTTCCATCGGGGTGGTCCCGGCTGAGCGGAAGTGCTCGGTGAGGACGAGTCCGATCGCGCGCAGCGACTCGGGTTCGATCATCCGCTCGTGCCGGACCGGAATGTGATGGTCGGTGATCCGGCCGTTGATCAGGTTGTGCCATGCCAGGGCCGGCGAGGGGCCGTCGTCTGTGTGGGCGGCGGCGCTGAAATAGATCAAGTCTCCGTCGAAGGGAGTCGGCCGATGGTTCCACGTGAGGTCGACGAGCCGGGTGTAGTCATCGTGCAGGATCACGAGGTGCTCGGGGGTCACGGCGGTGAAGAGTCCGCCTTGTCGGTGAAGCAGCTCGGCCGCGGCCGCCGCGGTGAGATCGGCCGCGCCCGGTGGCACGTCGAGGCCGGCGAACTCGGCGAGCAGCTGCGCGATGGAAGGAGTGGGCACCCGGACGGTGTCGGCGGTGACGACGCGAGTGTCCATCATGGCCAGGGTGGCGACGGACTCGCCGTCGCCGCGGAGTTGGACCGCGATCGCGTGCGCGATGGTGCCGCCGAGCGAGTAGCCCAGCAGGTGGTACGGGCCGTGCGGCTGGACAGCCCGGATCTCTTGGACATAGCGGGCGGCGAGTTGGTCGAGCGTCTCGAACTCCGCGGCGGCCTCGCTGAATGCCGGGGATTGCACCCCGTACACGGGGCGGTCGGGATCGAGGTGCTGCACGAGTCCGCTGAAACCCCAAGCCAATCCGATGGCGGGGTGGACGCAGAACAGCGGCGGCTCGTTTCCGGCGGCACGCAGCGGGAGCAGGACGGACAGCGCATCGCCGGGGTCGTGCTCGTCGAGTCCGCGCCGACGCATGTCGATGCGGCGGGCCAGCGACTCCGGCGTCGGATCGGTGAATATCCACTGAACCGGCACGTCGACACCGGTCGACTCCGCAAGGCGCGCCACCAGCTCGGCCGCGGCAAGCGAGTTGCCGCCGAGGGTGAAGAAGCCGTCGTCGAGGCCGACCCGCTCGATGCCGAGGGTCCGGGTGAAGGCGGCACAGACGGTGCCCTCGAGTGCGGTGGACGGCGGCCGGAACCGGGCGGGCCGCCAATCGGGTATGGGTAGGGCCTTGTAATCGACTTTGCCGGTGGGGGTGAGGGGTATCCGGTCGACCGTCAGGATGGCCGTGGGGATCATATGCGTGGATAGTCGCGTTGCGAGGTGGGCGGTCAGTGTGGCGGCGTCGGTCGTACTGCGGGGAACGGGCACCACGTAGCCGACGAGTTGAGTGCTGCCGTTGGGGCCGGTGCGCACCGTGACGGCGGCATGGTCGATGTCGGGGTGGGCGCGGAGCGCGGCCTCGATGTCACCGGGTTCGATGCGGTGGCCGTTGATCTCGAGCTGTACATCGCTGCGACCGGAGAACCGCAGCGTTCGATCGGTAGTCCAGCTGACCAGGTCGCCGGTCCGGTACATGCGTGTCCCGGCCGGTCCGTACGGGTCGGGGATGAATCGGGCTGCTGTGGTTGCAGATTGGCGGTGGTACCCGCGGGCGAGGCCCGGTCCGGACACGTACAGTTCGCCGACCACTCCGGCCGGGACGGGGCGCAATCTGCGGTCGAGTACGACGGCGGTGAATCCGAGCACCGGCCCGCCGATTGTCACCGGGCCGCCCGTGGTTGTGGTCAGCGGAGCATGGCCGCAGCTGACGATCGTGGTTTCGGTAGCCCCGTAGGCGTTGAGCACGGTGCGGCCCGGCGTCCACTGTGCTGCCAGATCGGGTGGACAGGTCTCGCCGCCCAGGATCAGCGTGTCGAGGGTGCCGACATCGTCGGCGTGCAGTGATGCGAGCACGGTGGGAGTGAGGGCGGCATGAGTCACGTGTTCGGCATTGATCAACTCGGCCAGTGCGGCGCCGGCGACGACCGATGCCGGGGCTACGACCAGGGTGGCGCCGGCGGCGGTCGCGCTGAACCATTCGAGGATCGAGACGTCGAAGGTCGGTGCGGCGGCGGCCAGCATCCGAGAAGCCGGAGTGAGGCCGAACCGCTCCCGTATTTCGGCGGCCAGATTCGCTATCCCGGTATGGGTGACCACAACTCCTTTGGGCGTCCCGGTGGAGCCCGAGGTGTAGATCAGGTAGGCCGGATGCTCTGGCCGTAACGGGGTTGCGCGCTCGGCGTCATCGATCGCCGCGGGGTCCGTCTCCGCCGTCATCGCGACGAAGGCGGGATCGTCGAGGGCGAGCCATTCGAGTGTGTCCGGCAACTGCTCTCGGTAGGTATCGCGGGTCAGGCCGACTGCGGCACCGGAATCGGTGAGAATGCGCGTGATCCGGTCGCGCGGATGGGTGGGATCGATCTGCACGAACGCGCCGCCGGACTTGGCGACCGCCCACACGGCGATGACAGCGTCGATGCAGCGCGGTAGCGCCACAGCAACCATCGCTTCCGGACCGATTCCCATGTCGATCAATACGCGCGCCCAGCGGTTGGAGGCCTCGTCGAGTTCGCGATACGACAGCCGCACGCCGTCGCAGACCAACGCTTCCGTGCCGGGCGCCATCGTGACCGCATCCGACAACACCTGTGGCAATACCGATGGCACCGGGCCGGGCCGACCACGGACGGGCACCAGCGTGGCCTGCTCGACGGGCGACTGCAGCTGCAGTTCGGTGAGCGGGAGGTCGATATGCGCGGCGACGGTGTCCAGGACGCGCAGCACCCGGTCGGCGAGGGCGTCGATCTGCTGTCGAGTGAACAGTTCGGGCAGGTATTCGAAGGTCAGGTGCAGCCGGGTGTCGTGGTGCACGACCAGGCCTAGCGGATAGTGCGCGGCGTCTCGCCCGACGATGCCGAGGATGTGCATTCCGGCGATGTCGATGTCTTCGGACAACCCGGCCCGGTCGACCGGATAGGACTCGAAGACGGTCACGGTGTCGAACATCGCGCCGGCACCGGCCACCTGTTGGATCCGGGCGAGTCCGAGGTGGTGATGGTCGAGCAGCGCGGCTTGTTCGGTTTGGATTCGCCGCAGTAGCTGGGCGAGGCTTTCGCGGTGGTCGAGCCGGACCCGTACGGGCACGGTGTTGACGAACAGTCCGATCATCGATTCGATGCCTGCAAGCTGTGGCGGACGCCCGGAGACGGTGGTGCCGAAGACCACGTCTTCGCGGGCGGTCGCGTTGGCGAGCACCAGCGCCCAGGCCGCTTGGACGATGGTGTTGAGGGTGGTCTCGTGTTGGTGGGCCACCTCGACCAGGGCCGCGGTGTGGTCCTGGCTCAGCCGCACCTGCACTTCGCCCGGTGCGGCGGTGTTTCGGCGGCCGCGGTCCTCGGGGGCCAGCAGAGTCGGCTCCGCGACGCCCTCGAGTGCCTGTGCCCAGGCGGTTTCCGCACCGGTCCGGTCCTGGCTGTTCAGCCACATCAGGTAATCGGCGTAGGGACGCACCGGGGGCAGTGCCGCGACGTCACCGTCGCCGGCGTAGAGGATCAGCAGTTCCCGGATCAGCAGTGGTGTGGACCAGCCGTCGATCAGGATGTGATGCATGCTCAACACCAGCCGGTACTGCTGAGGAGCGATCCTGATCAGTGTCAGTCGTAGTAGTGGCGCCGCGGTCACATCGAAATGACGATCGCCGTCCATGACCTGTTCGAGTGCGGCCGCGGTGTCGTCGCGCTCGGCCAGGTCGAGCTCGGCGAACGGTACGTCGACATGCCGGTACACCACCTGGACCGGCTCGCGGGCGCCGTCGCGCACGAACGCGGTCCGCAGGTTCGGGTGCCGTCCGAGCAGAGTCTGCGCGGCGCGGCGCAGCCGGTCCGCGTCGACGCGTCCGCCGAGGTCCACACAGAGTTGCACGATGTAGGCGTCGAGTGCGCCGTCGGCGAGCTGCGCATGGAACAGCAGCCCCGCCTGCAGCGGCGTGAGCGGCCAGATGTCGTCCAAAGCCTGGTGTCGAGTCTCCAGCCGGTCGATCGCCGCCTGGTCGAGATCGACCAGGCCGACATCGGAGGGGGTCAGCCCGCCGACACCGGGTCGGGACGCGTGGGTAGCCAGAGCCGTCACGGCGTCGCGCCACAGTTCGGCGAGGTCGGTGACTTCGGCGCAGGTGAGCACGCCGGTCGGGTAGTCCCAGGCGGCGGTCAAGGCGGGGCCGTCCGCGGTATCCGCAGTGACCGCGTTGATGCCGAGCACGGCTGCCGCGGTTGCGGCGGGATTCTGGTTGCCGCCGCCGGTGTCGCCATCGGCGGGCAGCCATCCGCTGTCGCGGAACGCCTCGGGAACGGTGTCCAAACGACCGAGATAGTTGAAGCTCACCTGCGGGGGCGGCAGCGCACGCAGGATAGGGGCGGTATCGGCGTTGAGGTAGCGCAGCAGCCCGTAGCCGATCCCGCGGTCGGGGACCTCGCGCCGCTGTTCCTTGACAGATTTGATGATCGCCGCCGCGGCAGCACCCGCGGCGAATGCGTCGTCGATGTCGATACCGGACAGGTCGAGTCGCACCGGGTAGGCGGTAGTGAACCATCCGACCGTGCGGGTGAGGTCGGCACCGGGGAGCACGGTGTCGTGGCGGCCGTGGCTTTCGAGCGTGAGCAGCGTTTCGGTCACGTTGTCGCCGTGGCGCTGCCGCCATCGAGTCAGTGCCAGTGCGAGCCCGGCGATGAGGGCGTCGTCCACACTGCCGCGGAACACCTGGGGCAGGGTGGTGAGCACAGCGCGCGTCACCGAGGTCGGCAGCGTCACCTTGACGGTCGCGACGGTCGCCTGTAGGTCGAGCTCGGGATCGACCGGGCGGGCGCCGAGCGGCGGATCGGCCGCACCGAGCGTGGATCGCCACCAGTCGAGCTCATCGAGGCTCTCGGCGGCGGCGTTCAGGCCGTGCGCCCAGCGTCGCATCGATGTGCCGACGGGTGCGAGCCGCGGACGTTGCCCGGCATCGATCTGGGCCCAGGCCGTGGCGAGGTCGGGAATCAGGATCCGCCACGACACCCCATCGACGACCAGGTGGTGTGCGACAACGAGTAACCGTCCCGGCCGCTGCGCCCAGTCGAACCAGACCAACTGCAGCATGATGCCCGCGGCGGGGTCGAGGCGTTCGGCGGCCGCGTGCGCCTCGGCGTCGGCGATCGCGGCGAAGGCGGCGCTGTCCGGCGCCGCTGCCACCGGCACGCGACGGATCAGCCCGGCAGCGATCGTCGCGGTCGGCCGCACCTGCAATGCCCACCCGGACGGGTGCGTGGGCTCCGGCTGCAATCGGGCCCGCAGCATGTCGTGCTGATCGATCACCGCTCGAACGGTGGCCTCGATACCGGTGAAGTCGATACCGCTCGGCAGCGTGAGCGTCACCCACTGGCAGAAATCGTCGAATTCGCCGCGTTCGACCATCCAGCACATGATCGGCGTCAGCGGTACCGGCCCGACACCGCCGCCGGGGAGCTCCGTCGGAAGAGCGGCCGCCGTGGTGCTGTCCTGGCCTGCGACGTGGGCCAGTCGCGCGACCGTCTTCCGCTCGAATACGTCCCGCGTGGAGAACACCACACCGGCTGCCCTGGCTCGGGTCACCAGTTGGATCGACATGATGCTGTCGCCGCCCAGGGCGAAGAACGAATCATCGACTCCGACCCTGTCGATGCCCAATACCTCGGCGAACAGTCCGGCCAGCGTCATCTCCACCTCGGTGACCGGCGCCCGGAATTCGGCCCGGCCCGTGGTGAAGTCCGGCTCGGGCAGCGCGGCGCGGTCGAGCTTGCCGCTCGCTGTCACCGGCAAGGTGTCGAGCACCACCACCGTCGCGGGCACCATGTGCGGGGCCAGCCGCTGTTCGGCGAACGCGAGGACCGCGGCCGAGTCGAGCACGACGCCGGTCTCGGGCACCACATACCCGACCAACCGGTCACCGATGGTCGCGTCCCGGTGAACGGTCGCGACCGCGCGCGCCACACCAGCGCAGGCCAGCAGGCCCGATTCGACCTCGCCGAGTTCGATGCGGAAACCACGGAGCTTGACCTGGAAGTCGGCCCGGCCCATATAGCCGAGCGTCAGATTCCCGTCCGGTAGCCGCAGCCATCGCACCAGGTCACCGGTCCGATACATACGTCGGCCCTGCTCCGCGAACGGATCGGCGACGAAGCGCGCGGCCGTCAGCCCCATTCGGTTGCGGTAACCGCGAGCCAGAGCCGGCCCCATGAGATACAGCTCGCCGACAATTCCGACGGGCACCGGCCGCAACCATGCGTCCAGCACGACCTGACCGACCCCGCGGGCCGGTCCCCCGACCGTCACCGGCTCACCCGGCACCAGCGGCGCACTGGCGTCCGTCTGGATCGTGGCCTCTGCCGGACCGTAGGCGTTGCACAAGCTCCGGCCCGGCGCCCATCGTGACACCAGTTCGGGTGCCGGCGCTTCGCCACCGACCAGGACGGTCTCGAGGCTCTCCAGGCCGGCCGGGTCGACCGTGGCCAATGCCGTCGGCGACAGTGCTGCATGCGTCACCCGCTCGCTCGACAGGATCCGCGCCAGTTCGTTCCCGCCGTAGACAGTCGGCGGCGCGATCACCAGCCGCCCACCCGATGTGAACGCCCAGAGCAGTTCCAGGACGGCCGCATCGAAACTCGGCGACGCGGCATGCAGTACCCGCGCCCCGGGCTCGGTATCGAACCGCGAACACAGCTCGGCCACCAGATCTGCCAACCCTTGGTGCGACACCACCACGCCTTTGGGCACACCCGTCGAACCGGAGGTGTAGATCAGGTACGCCGCATGATCGAGCCGGATCGGCCCTGCTCGCTCCGCATCGGTCACCGGCGCCGCCGACGCCGCCGACACTTCGGCTTCGACCACCGCCTCGTCGAGGACCAGCCACGGCACCGATCCGGGCAACCGAGACCGCCACTGTGACAAGGTGATTCCCACCGCCACACCGGAATCGGTGAGCATGTGCTCGATCCGGCCGGTCGGATACTTCGGGTCTATCGGCACGAATGCCGCCCCCGACTTCGCCACCGCCCATATCGCAAGCACCGACTCGAACGATCGCGGCAGCCCCACCGCCACACCGGCCTCTGGCCCCACACCCCGATCGATCAACAACCGTGCCAACCGATTCGACTGAGCATCGAGCTCGCCGTAGGTCCACTGCCGACCCTCGTACACCACCGCGACCGCGCCCGGATCCCGCCGCACCGTCGCCGCCAACAGCTCCGGCAGCACTCGCCCCGGCACCGCCGGGGAGCCCGAAACCGGCGTCAACTCCCGGTATGCCGCGGCGGAAAGCAGATTCAGGCGGGCCAGCGGCAGCTCCGGGTCGGTCGCGACGACACCGAACACGCGCAGGATGCGCTGCAGGGTCGCGGTCATCGTGTCGTGGTCGAAGAGTTCGGGCAGATACTTGATCTCGAGATGCAGTCGCTTGTCGTCGATCCGCGCAACCACCCCCAGCGGATAGTGCGCGCCGTTCGTGCCCGCGACGTCGACTACTCGCATGCCCGCGATATCGGTGTCCGCCGTCAGCCCGAAACGGTCGATCGGGAACGACTCGAACACCGTCATCGTGTCGAACACCGCCGCCGGCCCGGCCACCCGCTCGATTTCGGTGAGGCCGACGAACTGGTGGTCGAGCAGGGCCGTCTGTTCGGTCTGGATTCGGTCGAGCAGTTGTCCCAGGCTCTCGTCGGCGTGGAGACGGACGCGCACCGGCACGGTGTTGATGAACAGTCCGATCATCGATTCGATGCCCGCGATCCGCGGGGACCGTCCGGAGACCACGGCGCCGAACGCCACATCGTCCCGAGAAGTCAACGTGCCCAACACGATTGCCCATGCCAGCTGGATGACGGTGTTGAGGGTGACGCCACGGGCCCTGGCCAGATTCGTCAGCGCGGTTGTCTGCTCCTCGGTCAACTCGCCGAGCACATCGCGTGATTCGGTGTAGCGGCGGCTGGGATCGGCCTGCGCTACCAGGGTCGGCTCCTCGGCGCCGTCGAACGCGCGGGCCCACGCGTCGAGCGCCGCAGCCGAGTCCTGCCCGGCGATCCAGGCAAGGAAATCCCGGTACGGGCGGACTTCGGGTAGCACGGTGACGTCGCCGTCGGTGGCGTAGAGCACCAGCAAGTCCTTCAGGAGCAGCGGCGTCGACCAGCCATCGAGCAGCAGGTGATGATTGGTCAGTACCAGTCGATAGCGCTGCGGCCCGGTGGTGACCAGCATCCAGCGCAGCAGCGGGGCACGAGCCGGATCGAACCTGGTTGCCCGGTCCGCGGCCAGAAGCAGTTCCCACTCGCGATCGCGGGCACTGTCGTCGAGCCCGGACAGGTCGAGCTCCGACCAGGCAGCCTCGACATCTTGCTGGACCACCTGTACCGGACCGACATCGGTGTCGAAGGCGGTGCGCAGATTCGCGTGTCGGTCCAGTAGCACTTGTCCGGCGCGGCGCAGCCGCTTCGGATCTACCTGGCCACGCAACTCGACGACCAGTTGGGTCAGGTAGGCGTCCACCGACTCCTCGGACACCAACGCGTGGAACAGCAGCCCCTCCTGCAACGGCGTCAACGGCCAGACATCGCTCAGCGTCGGGTACCTGTGCTCGAGTCGCTCGATTTCGGCCTGCCCGAGCCGCACCAGATCCAGATCTGACGGTGTCCGTCCCCCGCTGCCTGCCCGGCGGGCGTGGGTCGTCAACGCGATCGATGCCCGGCGCCACGACTCCGCCGCCGCACGCACCTCGGCGGCGGTGAGTATCTCGGCGGGATAGGACCAGGTGGCCCGCAACTGCGGCCCTTGTCCGTCGTCACGGGTGCAGACATTGATGTCGAGTACCGCCGAAACCGGCATATCCGGATGCTGTGCACCGGCGAACTCGCCGCCGTCCACCGGCCGCCATGCGACCGCCGGTTCTCCTTCGGGAACCCTGGTGGAGACCGGGCCGAGGTAGTTGAAGGCGATCTGCGGCGTCGGCAGCGCGCCGGTGTCCTCGTTGAGATACCGCAGCAAGCCGTAGCCGATCCCGTGGTCCGGGACGGCGAGCAGCTGTTCCTTGACCGACTTGACCGCTGCGCCCATCGCCGGCCCGCCCGCGCATGCGTCGTCGATATCGATGCCCGACAGATCCAAACGCATAGGAAAACTCGTGGTGAAACAGCCGACCGTCCGGGTCAGGTCCGCGCCCGGGACGACACCTTCCTCCCGACCGTGCCCTTCGAGACCGATCACCACATCCGTCAGCTCTGCGGCCGCGGGCTCCCGTTCGCGCCGCCACTTCGTCAGCGCGACCGCCAGAGCGGCCAGTAGCCCGTCGCCTACCTCGCCATGGAATGTCGCGGGCACCTCGGTCAACAGCGCCTCGGTCACCTCGGGGGACAGCTCGACCTCAACCGTCCGAGCACTAGCGGCCACGTCGATCGCGGGGTCGAGGGCCCGTGACCCGATCATCGGATCGGGCCCGTCGGCCATCGCTCGCCAGAGTTCGAGCTCAGCTACCCGCTCCGGCCGTCGGGCCGCCTCGATCAGCCCATACGCCCACCTGCGCATCGAGGTCCCGACCGGGGCCAGCTCGGGTGGCTCGCCGGACTCGATCCGCGCCCACGCGACGGCGAGGTCCGACACCAGCACCCGCCAGGAAACCCGATCGATCACCGAATGATGCACCAGCACCAGCGCCCTGCCCGGTTCGGCCGTATTCGCCGGATCGAACCAGACCACCTGCAGCACGGTCCCGGCGTCCGGATCGAGCCGGTCCGCCGCGGAAGTCGACTCCGCCGCCGCCAACGTCCGGAACTCGGCACTTGCCGGCATTCCGTGAATCGGCACCCGGCGAATGACATCGGCGGCGCGAACCGTTCCGACCGGCAGCACATCCCACGCCCGGCGGCCATCGTCGTCCGAGCACAGCCGTGCGCGCAGCATGTCGTGCCGGTCGAGGACCGCCTGCACCGTATTCGTCAGCCCCGGCAGGTCGATTCCCATCGGCAGCTTCAGCATCATTGCCTGCGAGAAGCGGGCGAAGTCCGAACCGGACCGTTCGAGCAGTCTTCGCATGATCGGCGTCAGCGGTACCGGTCCCACGCCGCCGCCGGACAGTTCCGTCAGCCGGGAGGCTGCGGTGCTGTCGCGGGCTGCGACCTGGGCCAGTCCGGCGATCGTTTTCCGCTCGAACACGTCGCGTGCGGAGAATGCCGCACCGGCTGCCCTGGCTCGGGCGACCAGCTGGATCGCCATAATGCTGTCGCCGCCCAAGGCGAAGAACGAATCATCGAGACCGACCATGTCGGCGCCGAGTGTGTCGGCGAAGGCTCTGGCGATGATGTGTTCGGTTGGTGTTTGTGGTGCTCGGAAGGGTTTGCGGTCGGCGAAAACCGGCTTCGGCAACGCCCTTCGGTCCAGCTTGCCCACCGGTGTCAACGGAATCTGGTCCAGGACCATGATCGAGGACGGCACCATGTAGGACGGCAACCGGTCGGTGAGGTATTCGGTCAGGGTCGTGGTGTCGATGGTGTGGTTGGGGGTGGCGACGACGTAGGAGACCAGGGATTGGGTTCCGGCGTCGTTGCGATAGCCGATGGTGGTCGCGTAGGCGACGGTGTCGTGGCTGGTGAGTGTGGTGTCGATCTCGCCGAGTTCGATGCGTAGGCCACGGATTTTTACTTGGAAGTCGGATCGGCCGAGGTGCTGGATTGTTCCATTGCCGGTCCAGCGCACGATGTCGCCGGTGCGGTACATGCGTTGGCCGGGTGTCCAGGGGCAGGCGATGAATCGCTGTGCTGTTACGTCTGCTCGCTGGTGGTATCCGCGGGCCAGTAGATCACCCGCGATATACAGTTCACCGGCCACACCGACGGGAACCGGTTGCAATCGCTGGTCGAGAATCCATACCGAAACCCCGCGGATCGGGCGGCCGATCGTGACGAGCTGTCCGGCCGCCAAGAGGGTCCGCGTCGCGGCGATAGTGGTTTCGGTTGGACCGTAGTCGTTGAACAGCTTCCGGTCGCCGTTCCAGCGTTGGACCAACTCACTGCCGTAGTCTTCACCGCCGACAATCAGGTGTGCCAAATCCGGTAGTGGCCAGCGGGTGTGGTCGATGGTGGACAGTGTCGAAGGTGTGACGAGGACGTGGCTGATGCGTTCGCGGTCGAGCAGTGCGGCGAGTTCATCCCCGCCGTAGACATCCGTGGGTGCGATGACCATGGCCGCGCCGGCAGGTAAGGGCAACAGCATCTCCAGTACCGACACGTCGAAGCTCGGTGACGCCAAATGCAATGTTCGAGAGCTGCGTTCGATGCCGATGACTTCCTTGTTCGCGGTGGCGCAGTTGCTGAGTCCGCGGTGGGTCACCGCGACGCCTTTGGGGCGTCCGGTTGATCCGGAGGTGTAGATGACGTAGGCGATATCGTCGATCCGCAGCGGACGAATACGGTCGCTGTCTGTGATCGGATTGCTGTCGGTCTCGTCGAAATTGTCCAGTATCAACCAATCGGTGTGGTTGGGTAACCGCGCGTGCACGGATGCGGTCGTAATGCCGATGGCTGCTTTCGAATCGGTCATCATGTGGGTGATGCGGTCGGCTGGATAGGTCGGGTCGATCGGTAGGAAAGCGGCTCCCGATTTCGCGACGGCCCATACCGCGAGGACCGAGTCCACCGAACGTGGAATACCGATCGCGACAACGTCTTCC
The DNA here is from genome assembly GCF_035920345.1 of Nocardia vinacea. NCBI lineage: Bacteria > Bacillati > Actinomycetota > Actinomycetes > Mycobacteriales > Nocardiaceae > Nocardia > Nocardia vinacea. The sequence goes on along the minus strand of NZ_CP109149.1, from coordinate 7,478,748 downwards.
GGTCCGATGCGGTGTCGGAGGAGCTGTCGTGCCAACCGGTTGGAGTATTCGTCGAGTTCCCGGTAACTGAGCTGTTGTCCGTCGCAGACGATCGCGGCGGCATCGGGATCGAGTGCGGCTGCTGAGGTCAGCAGGTCGGGCAGCGTGGTGGGCGGTGCCGAGGGTGCGCCGGAGCGGGTCAGGAGATCGGTTCGCTCGGCAGGTTCGAGTACGTCGATCACTCCGACAGGAATGGTTGCGTCGGTGGTTATCGATTCCAGAATCCGAATCCACCGATGGACAACAGAATCGATGGTCGCGGCGTCGAACAGGTCGGTGGCATACGTGACCGCGACGCTCATATCGCCGCTGTCAGGGTTTTCCGACAGGATGAATTGCAGGTCGAACCGGGATACCTCGTTGGGCAGCTCGACCGCCGACAGCTCGAGATCGGGAAGTCGCAGTGTTACCGGTTCCAGATTTTGGAACGCCAGCAGCACCTGGAACAGCGGATGTCGCGCTTGGGACCGCTGTACGACGAGTTTGTCCACCACCTGCTCGAACGGAACATCGGCGTGTTCGAAGGCGTCCAGATCGGCTTGTTTGATCCGGCCGAGCAGTTCGGTGAAGGATTCGTCGAGATCGATCTCGATCCGCAGCACCAGGGTATTGACGAACATGCCGATCATGTCGTCGAGTGCGGCCATTCCGCGCCCGGCGATCGGTGTGCCGATCGGAATGTCGGTGGTGCCGCTCAGCCGGGCCAGCAGAACCGCCAGCGTGCCGTGGATTGCCATGAACAACGACGAATTATGCTGCCGCGCAAACTGTTCCAATGCCCGCACCGAACCGGCAGACATCGAGTAGTCGATAGTGGCGCCGCGATTCGACAGCACTACCGGCCGCGGCCGGTCGAATGGCAGACGAAGCTCCTCGGCAACGCCGCTCAGCGCCTCGGTCCAGTATCGGATCTGTTCAGCGCACAGCGATTCCGGATCGTCGGGTGTGCCGAGGGTCGCTTGTTGCCACAGCGCGTAGTCCGCGTACTGGGCCGGCAGCGGTGTCCACGCCGGGGCCGCCCCGCGGATCCGGGCGGCATAAGCAGTCGTCACGTCGCGGGCCAGCGGCGTCATGGAGAAGCCGTCCGCGGCGATGTGGTGCACCACGACGGCCAATACGTATTCCGGTTCCCCGCCGCCGACAATGCGGAACAACCGGGCACGCACGGGCGCCTGGATGGTCACATCGAAGCCGTCGGCGACGAATGCGGTTACCGTCTCGACCAACTGGCTCGGCACGACCGGGACCACGATCAGCTCGCGGTCCACGTTCTCGACGGGCTCGATCAGCTGGATCAGCGTTCCGTGGTGATCCGGATACCGCGTTCGCAACGACTCGTGCCTACCCAGCACGTCGACAACCGCCGCGTGCAGGGCGTCGATGTTCAAGTCGCCACGCAGCCGAATGGCGATCGGCATGTTGTATGCGCCCGATGCGGTGTCGTACTGGTTGAAGAACCACATCCGTTGTTGGGCCGGTGCCAGCGGCACGAGATCGGGCCGCGGCCCGGCGACGAGCGGTGGGCGTCTGCGCCCGGTACCGGCATGGTGCTCGATGCGAGTGGCGAGTTCCGCGACCGTGGACGCCTCGAACAACAGTCGCACCGGAATCTCGGCATCCAATGTGGCCCCGAGTCGCGCCGCGACGCGGGTCGCGACCAAACTGTCGCCGCCCAGGGCGAAGAACGAATCGTCGAGACCGATCGTGTCGATACCCAATACGTCGATGAACGCCTGGGCGATCGTGTGTTCGGTTGGTGTTTGTGGTGCTCGGAAGGGTTTGCGGTCGGCGAAAACCGGCTTCGGCAGTGCCTTTCGGTCCAGCTTGCCCACCGGTGTCAACGGAATCTGGTCCAGGACCATGATCGAGGACGGCACCATGTAGGACGGCAACCGGTCGGTGAGGTATTCGGTCAGGGTCGTGGTGTCGATGGTGTGGTCGGGGGTGGCGACGACGTAGGAGACCAGAGATTGGGTTCCAGCGTCCTTGCGATAGCCGATGGTGGTCGCGTAGGCGACGGTGTCGTGGCTGGTGAGTGTGGCGTCGATCTCGCCCAGTTCGATGCGTAGACCACGGATCTTCACCTGGAAATCCGAACGGCCGAGGTGCTGGATTGTTCCGCTGCTGGTCCAGCGCACGATGTCGCCGGTGCGGTACATACGCCGACCGGATATCCAGGGACAGGCCACGAAACGTCCAGCCGTCACGTCGGCGCGCTGATGATATCCGCGGGCGAGTAGATCACCCGCGATATACAGTTCACCGGCCACACCGACGGGAACCGGTTGCAATCGCTGGTCGAGAATCCATACCGAAACCCCGCGGATCGGGCGGCCGATCGTGACCAACTCTCCAGCCGCCAACGGCGAGATCAGCGTCGCGGCGATAGTGGTTTCGGTGGGACCGTACTCATTGAGCACGACGCGGCCGACGCCCCAGCGCTCGACCAGTTCGGTGCCGTAGTCCTCGCCGCCGACCATCAGATACTTCAGATCCGGTAGTGGCCAGCGGGTGTGGTCGATGGTGGACAGTGTCGAAGGTGTGACGAGGACGTGGCTGATGTGTTCGCGGTCGAGCAGTGCGGCGAGTTCATCCCCGCCGTAGACGTCGTTGGGTGCGATGACCATGGCCGCGCCGGCAGGTAAGGGCAGCAGCATCTCCAGTACCGACACGTCGAAGCTCGGTGACGCCAAATGCAATGTTCGAGAGCCGGGTTCGATGCCCATCGCAGCCCGGTGCGCTGCGGCGCAGTTGGCGAGTCCGCGGTGGGTGACCGCGACGCCTTTGGGGCGTCCGGTTGATCCGGAGGTGTAGATGACGTAGGCGATGCCGTCGATCCGCAACGGACGAATACGGTCGCCGTCGGTGACGGGCCGACCGTCCGTGGCCGGCTTGTCGTCGGAAGTGTCGAGGTTGTTCGATATCAACCAGTCGGTGCTGTCGGGTAGTTGTGCGCGGACGGATGTCACGGTCAGACCGATTGCTGCTTTCGAATCGGTCATCATGTGGGTGATGCGTTCGGTGGGGTGGGTCGGGTCGATCGGCAAGAAGGCGGCTCCCGTTTTGGTGACCGCCCATACCGCGAGCACGGAGTCCGCGGAACGTGGGATTCCGATCGCGACAATGTCTTCCGGTCCGATGCCGTGCTGGATGAGCCGATGCGCCAACCGGTTGGAACGTTCGTCCAGCTCTCGGTAACTCAGTCGTTGGCCGTCGCACACGATTGCGGTGGCGTCGGGATCGAGCGCGGCTGCTGCGGCCAGCAAATCCGGCAGCGTGGTGGGCATGGCCGACGGCGCACCGGAGCGGGTGAGCAGATCGGCTTGCTCGGCCGGTTCGAGTACGTCGATCGCCCCGACAGGAACGGTCGGATCGGTGGCGATCGATTCCAGAATCCGAATCCACCGATGGACAACAGAATCGATGGTCGCGGCATCGAACAGGTCGACGGCGTAGGTGACCGCTATCGTCGCAGCGCCGCTGTCCTGGTCGGCCGACAGTAGAAACTGCAGGTCGAAGCGGGATGCTTCGGCTGGCAGATCCGCCGACAGTTCTGGATCCGGCTCCACACTCCGCACCGCCAACATCACCTGGAACATCGGATGCCGGGACCGCTGCGGAACGAGTTCATCCAGCACCTGCTCGAACGGAATATCGGCATGTTCGAAGGCGTCCAGATCGGCTTGTTCGACGCGGCCGAGCAGGTCGCTGCACGATTCATCGAGATCGATCTCGGTCCGCAGCACCGGAGTATCGACGAACCCGTCGGCGACGTCGTCGAGCGCGGCCCCAGCGCGCTTGGTGATCGGTGTGCCGATCGGAATGTCGGTGGTGCCGCTCAGCCGGGCGAGCAGAACCGCCAACGTGCCATGGATCGCGGTGAACAGTGACCAGTTGTGCTGCCGCGTGTACCGTTCCAACGCCGGAACCAGATCGGCACGCAAGGGGTACCGTGCGGTGGCGGCTCGATTCGACGGCACCACAGGCCGCGGCCGGTCGAACGGCAGGCGAAGCTCCTCGGGAAGGTCCGCGAGCGCGGCTCGCCAGAACGCCAGATTCTCCTGGCGACGCTTGATCAGAGCGCCGGCACGCATGCTGGCGGGGTGAATCTGCTCGAGAGCGGCGTCCGGATCGGCCGCGAACGCGTCGAGGAACTCCCCGAATCTGGTGCAGTGTGCCGACAGTGCGGCATCGGTATAGAGGTTGGGATTGGCGAGGAAGTGCAGGATCGTCCGCGGCGGGTCCCCGGTTTGATACAGGTCGATCAGCAAATCGTCGACCGGCCCGGAGCTGAGGATATGGAACTCCCCGCTCATCGATCCGAACCGGATCTCCTGGTGGAAGAACATGACATTCACTACCGGGCCCGCGAAACGTCGCTGTCCGCCGTGGTATCCGGCGGCGGCACGGATATCGGTGAGGCCGCACCGCTGGTGCCGCAATGCCCCGACCAGATCGGACTGCACCCGCCGCGTCGATGTCGCCGCGGTATCGCCCGGCCCCAACGCGAGCGGAAGGGGTGCGACATTGACGAACATCCCACCGGAGCGCCGCAGTACGGCGTTGGTGCGACCCGAAACGGGGATGTTGACCATGACCTCGTCGCGGCCGGTCATCCGGGCCAGATAGCAGCCGAATGCGGCGATCACCACCGCGGCCGGGCTCGCGTTCGACGCTTTCGCGGAATCAGCGATCCGCTGTACCGTCACCGGCGAAAGTTCGGCTGTTGCGACCGAACTGTCCGCGCGGGCAGGTGCGTGCCCGGCGACCAGACTGGACTCGTCCACGACATCGGCGAGTCTGTTCAGCCAGTATTCCTGGTCGTCGGCGAATCGCTTCGACTCCCGATAGCTACGGTCGGCCTCGAAGAGCGTGCGTACGTCCGCCGGTTGGTTCGGCTCCGGTGTCCGTCCCTGCACCGCCGCCGTGTACAGCGCAGCGATGCGGTTCACCATCAGCACACCGGCGTAGCCGTCCATCGCGACGTGGTGGATTTTGAGGTACAGCAGGTAATGTTGGTCCCCGACCTGCACAATCGCCGATCCGAGCAACCGGTCCCGCGTCATGTCGAGCGGTGTGGTGTACTCCCGATACATCCACTCCAAGCCCGCCGCAATAGGATCCGGCTCGCCGCGCACATCGATCAACGGCCCCGTCGTATGGAGCGCCGGGTCGAACAACTGGTACGGCTCGCCGTCCACCTCTACCAGCCGCAGGTAGCCCGACTGAAACTCGTGGCCGGCTTGTATCGAGACTTCGCGCAGTAGATCGACATCGAGATCGCCACGCAACTCGATATATTGTGCCTCGCATATCGGCACATCCGGACTCAATTTCTGCGCCAGCCACAACCCACGCTGCCCAGCGGACAGCGGTACCTGCGATATTGCTGACACGTCCGGCTCGGTAACTCCGCTCGACCCCTGGTCGGGATGAAGCTGTGGTCGCAGAACGGTCATTGAACTTTCCTCTAACCCCGACCACGGCCAGTCTAAGCCGAATCATTCGCGCGTGTATACCCACATTCCGGAATCTGCACCGTGAAATTCTCACCCGATTCGCGGTGGCGACCTGCGAATCTCCCGGCCCTTCTTCGGGAGTCACGGCGCATCGACAGGCAGAATGTGACGCGTTGGGACACAGGGCCCTTCGCCCCCGGATCCCATGACTAAATACCCTAAACGTAGATGATGTATCCGATGTATAAAACGACCGAATTGCAATACAACATGGCAAATCTATATAGATTCTATTCTGTTGTTAACACACGATAGCCGCATTGCGATATTAGCTTTTTCGTCGAAATCGGCGAATCGGTGTCGAAGAGATATTTCATCACATCGGTGTCGAACGCGGTGAGTTCGCTGCGCATCGCGGCGGTGTGTCGGTGACGACCACGATCCAGTGGCCACCGGCGGGTTGCCACCGCCTATCCGCCTCAGAGCGGGCCAGCGAAATCTACCTGGACTTTTACCGGCCACCGGACGATTCTGCTACAGTCTCGGACGTACCCTTCGGGGTCTGCCGATGTAGTTCAATGGTAGAACTTCTGCTTCCCAAGCAGACAGCGCGGGTTCGATTCCCGTCATCGGCTCGGACAAGGCTCCCGGCAACTTGCCGGGAGCCTTTTCTTATGCGCCTACCGTCACCAAAACCCTTCCCCACCAGCAGATTCAGCCCGTTCGGATCCCCCCGGCAGTACCGGGGTGTCAGTGCGGGGATGGCTCGACGGAGGGATGTGGGTGGCGCCCTCGAGAACGCGCACCACCTGGGCGACCGGCGTTATCGTCTTCCGCCGCACGACAGCAGCGTCGATCCGCGTGGGGTGCAGCGCAGTCCCCTGCTGCGCTGCGACGGCGGACTTGCGGCGCACCGGCCGAATATGCCCGACCTCGATGGTCAGCTCGACGAAGTTCGTTCCTGTACAAGGGATTTCGCAGCCGCGACCGGGCCGCACAGGGAACGCTGCGCGACTTGGCCAATCCGAACCGGGCATTGGGCCCGATCGATCTGAGTATCAAAGTGACACAACGGCTTTACCGCCCCGATTGGTCGGGGTCGACCGTCGATCTGCAGGCATTGGCCGCTCAACCGGTGACCCGGTGCAATCCAGCGATCCGGCCGACCGCTATCTCATCGACCTGGCCATTCCGGCACCGTCCACACACTGCCCGGCCGCCTGATCGGTCGGCCGAACGCGCCCCGAACCAGCTGGTCGGGGCGCGTAATGGCTGATCAACCCGTTATTTCGAGCGGCATTCGGTGAAGATCTTGGTGTTGGCCTCGCGGGCCTTGTCGGCATCGGACTGGCTCATGCCGAAGTTATTGGCGTCGGCGGCCTTGGCGTCGTATTCGTCGCTGACCATCTTGCGCAGGCCCTCCTGCGAAATGCCTTGGTCCACATAGAGCTTGGCGGCACAGTCGGCCAGGCTCTTGTCCTTGAGTCCCTTGTCCTGGAGCGACTTGGAGAGGTCCGTTTGGGTTACCGCGGGCTGGTCCGCGGCCTTGTCGTTACCGCACGCCGCCAGTACCGGCAGCGCGACCAGCGCTGCGGCGATCAGGAAGGTCCGCACTGATTCCTCTTCTCGATTCAGTCTGTATCTACGGCCACCGCGGTGGCGCCGCAACGATAATGCCGTACGACGCCTAGCGGTAGCCGAGCGATCGGCTTCCCAATCAGGAAGTGGGTTAAAGGTCCATGGCCGCGCGCAATGCGGTATCCAACCGATCCAGCGCATCCGTTTCCATCTCATCGATGGGCTCGGCCAGCCAGCCGCGATAGATTCGACCGATATTCCCGGCATGCACCCAACCGTGCCGCTTGACCGGCACAGCCAGAATGTCCTGCGGATCCTCGTCGACGACCTCGGCGGCGATCAGCCACTGCCTCGGTGATTCATTGATGCCATCACTGCTGATGAGCACGACGGTACGGCGCCGCGGCGAACCGTGTGGGTGATAGAGCCACATTTCACCCCTGCGCACGCATCGCCTCCTCGGCGGCGGCCAGCTCCGCTTCGTCCGCCGCGGCCAGGGCTGTCACGTCGGGTGCCGGACCGACACCGGTCCGCACGGCCTCGCGGCGCGCTGCCTTCGATATCCACGCCGAGGGCGACATCCCCGCGCGGGCCGCCGCCTGTTCGGCGAAGGCCCAGGATGCCTCGTCCAGCGAAAGGGTGACCTTACGCGTTGCCATACCATTTATCGTACCGGCGTTTCGGCCGACTGCCAGCGGAAATCTGGTCCGGTCGTGGCCGGAAATCTCGGTCCGACGGCTGCGAATCGCTGTACGGTCACAGATATGACGACGTTGAACCACCACCGGGTGGGAGCGGGGGAACCGCTGGTCCTGGTGCACGGCGTAGGCAGCCGCTGGCAGGTGTGGGAGCCGATCATCGGCACCCTCGCCGAATCCTTCGACGTCATCGCCGTCGATCTGCCCGGCTTCGCGGGGTCCGCGCCGATCGAGCACACCACCGTCGACACCCTCACCGAAGCGCTCGCCGACTTCCTCCGCGAACAGGGCATCGAGCGCCCGCACCTGGCGGGCAATTCGATGGGCGGACTGATCAGCCTGAACCTCGGCGCACGGGGGGCGGCCCGCTCGGTCACGGCCTTTTCGCCGATCGGATTCTGGGACACCCCGGGCCGCGTGTGGTGCCAACAGTCGCTCGGCAGATCCCGCCAACTCGCCCGGGTCCTGCGTCGGTGGCTGCCCGACGTGCTGGGCACCGCCGCAGGCCGCACCACATTCCTGACGTTGATCTTCGGCAAGCCGTGGGCGCTCGATCCACAGGTGGCCATCGACACCGCCGCCGACGCGGCCGACGCACCCGGCTTCGAGCCTGCCCTCGCTTCCTTCACCGATGCGAAATTCCACGAAATCGGTGCGCTGGCCGACATTCCCGTCACCATCGCCTGGGGCAACCGGGATATCCTGCTGACCTACGTCACCCAGAGCAGGAAGGCACGTGCCGTACTGCCCAATGCCCGCCACGTCACGCTGCACGGCAGCGGCCACACCCCGTTCTTCGACGATCCGGCCGGCTGCGCGCAGGTTCTGCTCGACACCATCAGCCCACGTCCCTGACCGCTCGCGTCAGCGTTGCCGGATCCGCCTCGCCGAGCAGGATCCGGACCGCATTTCCCCAGCGGTGCTGCAGGATTCGGTTCCGGTCCAGATCGCCGGTGAGCAGCACACGCATGGCGAGGCCGGTCATGATCTCGATGGTGAATTCGGTAATGGTCGGCACGCGCGGATCGTCCGGGAATTCCTGACGGAAGATGTCGCGAATGCTGTTGTGCATCAGGTCGAATAGTCGATACTCCAACGGCAGGAAGGCCGCGAGCAGTTCCGGATCGGTGCGCGCGGCGACCCACATCTCCAGCGCCGCCCAGAATGACGGCCCGGTGAACATGCGCATGGTCAGCTCGACCGCCGTTTCGAGGCGATCGGCATCGGCCGCGATCGCCTCGAATTCCCTTGCCAGCTGGGATAATCGACGCTCGGCCAGATGTTCTACGGCACCGGCGAGCAGGTCTGCCTTGGTCGGGAAGTGGTGTTGCAATGTGCCGCGCGGAACCCCGGCCCGTTTCTGCACCTCGAGCGTGGTGGTACCCGCGTAGCCGACCTCGACCAGACTCTCCACCGCGGCGTCCAGGAGCCGCGTGCGCATGCGCGAGCGCCGCTGCGCCTGCGTCTCCCGGACGCGTTCGGGCATCGGATCAGCGTCCCTGCCACTGGGGTTCGCGCTTCTGCGCGAAGGCGAGCGCACCCTCGGCGGCATCCTTGGAGAACAGCGCGGGCAGCGCGATTTCGCCCTGCTTGGCGAAACCCTCCGCGACGGACCAATCCGGCGATTCGTCGATGATCCGCTTACTCGCCGCCACCGAAAGCGGTGCGGCCGCGACGATTTCAGCCGCCAGGGCCAACGCACCGTCCAGTGCCGCACCGGGTTCGGTGACCCGGTTGACCAGTCCGAGCTGGTAGAGCCGTTCGGCATCGATGCGACCACCGGTGAGCGCCAGCTCCGCGGCCATGGGACGCGGCAGCCGCTGGGTCAGCCGCAGTACGCCGCCGCCCGCGGCGACCAGACCGCGCTTGACCTCCGGAATACCGAACTGGGCATTTTTCGCGGCGACAATGAGATCACCGGAGAGCGCGAGTTCGAAACCACCGGCCAGCGCGAAACCTTCTACGGCCGAAATCATCGGCTTGACAGGCGGTTTCGCGGCCATGCCCAGCGGACCACGCTTGGGGGTTATCGGCATCTCCCCCTTCGATGCCGCGACGAGATCCATTCCGGCACTGAAGGTTCCGCCCGCACCGGTGAGCACGAGCACGCGCGCGGCATCGTCGGCCTCGAATTCGTCGACCGCCGCCTCGATGGCCTGTGCGGTAGCCAAATTGATGGCGTTGCGGGCTTCCGGACGGTTGACGGTCAACAGCGTTATCGCGTCGCGCTTTTCGACCAGCACGAGATCGGGCCCACCCGCCTCCCGGCCACCACCCCTCATGGAGTCGCTGTGCGATGCATTCATTTGACGGTCCTCTCGGTGAGCAAGGTGAGCCTATCGGCGGCGGTCACATCGGCCTCCGTGCCGATCGGGTCGCCGTCGGTGAACGCCGCGACGGTTTCCGAATCGGACGCTCGAATCAGTATGCGGGCACCGGTCGGAGTCAACGCGCTGATCACCACGGCCTCGGGTTCGTCGGCGTGTTCGGGCGCGGGGCCCTTGCGATAGGCGACGGTGTAAGCCTCGACGGTGGCCGGTCCGGTGTAGCCGGGCGCCGTATCGCGCCGTGCCACAGGCACTTCCGGTTCGTCGGCATGGAAGAGTCGCGCGGGCGGTCGAGCGGAGTAGACGCCGATGGCATGCTTGGTGATGTACCAGCCGAGTGCGCTCGCCAGGCCGTAGGCCGATGGGTCATCCCGCAGCCGACCGGCCAGCGTCGCGATCGAATGGGTCGCGTAGTTGTTGCCAGGGCCGCCCGCGAAGGTGAGTCCGCCGGTGACCGACAGCGGCCGCGCCGGATCCTCGATCGGCAGCCCCAGCGCCTCGGCCGCGACCTGCACGGCGACCGGGAAGCACGAGTACAGGTCGATATGCGCGACATCGTCGATGCCGATACCCGCACCCGACAGTGCGGCCCGCCCGGCCGCAGCGATGGCCGGTGAACTGGACATCTCCGCACGTTCGGAGACGAACCACTCGTCGGTGGCGTTCGCCCCACCGTGCGGAAACACCCAGCGGTCCCTCGGCACGCCCGCGGCATCGGCCGCCGCCGCACTGCACAGGATCAGTCCCGCTCCCTGATCCACGGACAGATTCGCGACGAGCAACTTCGGATACGGCGACGACACCATGCGATTCGCGCGCGACGGCGTCACCAGATCCTCGATCGACTGTTCGGCGGGCTGCCACGCATACGGATTCTGGGCCGCCACCGCCGAGAGCCGCGACCACAGTCCGCCGATGCGCTCGCGATGCGCGGCCTCGCTCAGGCCGAGCCGTCCGCGCAGCGCGGTCTCCATCAGCGCATAGAAATAGATCGGCCCCCACAGTCCCGCCGCGGTCTCCATCTCGGTATTGGGTCCGCGTTCGGTGCCGATGATCTCGGTCGGCCGAACATCCTCGCCCTGCTCGGGCCAGTCGAGCGCGGCGCCGATGCGGGTGGCCCCATTCCAGGATGCGACCGATTCGGCCCCGGTGATCAGCGCGACCTCGCACCCTCCGTCGACGATGGCCTGCGCGACGGTATTGACCAGGCGCTGCGGCGCGTCACCGCCGAATCGCGCGGATTGCAGCGTGCGCTTCGGCACGGCGCCCAGTTCCGCCGCGACCAACGCGCCGAGATCCGGATACGGCCTGCTGACCGGGGCCGCGGCCGCGATCAGATCGGCCGAGCGCAATAGCCGATCCCCGGTGCCGCTATCGGCGCCCGCGCAGCGTAGCGATTCGGCGGCGAGTTCGACCGGTCCGGACGGACCGGGCTCGCCGCTGCGGTGCACGACCTGTCCGACGCCGACGAGTACCGGCGTGCGCGGATCCAATCCGGGTGGCAGCATGGTTCCTCCACTCTTTACCGTCAATGTTGACGGTAACTTGCGTTCGATTAGAACAAACGCGCATGCGCCCAAGCAATGGCCCGGTAACTGACTCGCGGGTAAGATCCAGGAATGACCTCGAATATCGCGCTGCGGTTCGTCGACGACCGCGCCTACGTCACGCTGGACCGGCCGGATAAGCACAACGGCCTGACCATCGAGATGCTGCGCGATCTCATCACGACCGCGCATACCGTCGCAGATCACAAGGAAGTCCGCGCGGTCATCCTGTCCGGCAACGGTCCGAGTTTCAGCAGCGGCCTCGATATCGCGGGGACGAGCCGCGATCCGCTGGCCGTCATTCGCGGCTTCATCCCGCTGCCTTGGCGCGGCACCAATACCTTCCAGGAAGCCTGCTGGGCTTGGCGTCGGCTATCGGTGCCGGTGATCGCCGCGATACACGGCCACTGCTACGGCGGCGGGCTGCAGATCGCGCTGGCCGCCGACGTCCGCTTAGCCAGCCCCGACGCCGAATTCTCGGTAATGGAAGCCAAGTACGGTCTGGTCCCGGATATGACCGGCGCGGCGACGCTGTCCCGGCTGATCGGCGTCGACAAGGCGCTGCTGCTGACCATGACCGCCGATATCGTCGACGCCGCATACGCCGAGCGGATCGGCCTGGTCACCGAGGTGACCGCGGACCCGGTCGCGGCGGCGGAAAAGCTCGCCGATCGCATCGCCATTCGCTCCCCGCACGCCGTCGCGGGAGCCAAACAACTCTTCGATCGCTCCTGGCACGCCTCGGCTCGCCGTACCTTCGCCGTCGAGCGGGCCACCCAGCTGCCATTGATCCTGCGGCAGGCCATATCTCGTAGTCGCTGATCACAAATCAGGTAGCGCTGCGCTTACAACTTTCCAGACCAATCGCACAAGCCACCAATTTCCCCGGTTTCGCTGTTAGCATTTTGAACGATTTGCCAGCCAGCCGAAATGTGGCACGACACACGAGGTGGGGGGCGTGCGTATCGTGCCACTTCGGCCAGAACCGGAGGGCTTTGAGACTTGCACAAGACCGCGTCCGCCTTGCTCTCGGCACTGGCAGGAGCTTCGTCCCTGCTCCTCGTAGCGACTACCCCAGCCACGGCAAACCCCAATGCGATCAACCCGATCCCGGTGCTGAACGGCACCAATGGACTCCCCAACCTGCTCGGCCGAACCAAGGCGATATTCCAGGTGACCGGCATGGCCAGCCCGAATAACACCCAGGCCTATAACGTGCTCGGCACCGATCTGGGCATCATGTGGGACAACGGCGACGGCGAAATGCTGACCGCATTCGGCGATACCGCCGGACTCGGCCTGCCGAATCTGCTCGCGGGCAGCACCTGGGCGTGGCGCAGCAATATTCTGGTGCGCAGCCACACCCACGATCCGTCCAGCGGCATCTACTTCGACAGCGTCGTGCGCGATATCTTCGGCCAGGCGCGCGATCTGATTCCGAGCCCGAAGATTCCATTCATCGAGATCAGCCGGATCCCCACCGCGGGCATTTCGGCCGGCGGCGTTCAGTACATGAGCCTGATGTCGGTGCAGAGCTGGGACGATGTCGGCCGGTGGACCACGAATTTCTCCGGACTCGCTGTTTCCGGCGATAACGGCGAGAGCTGGGCCGAGCTACCCGAGACCAGACGCCCGAATGAGGGCGGTAACGCCAACTTCCAGATGAACGCGTTCGTCAAGAACGGCGGGTACGTCTATGAATACGGCACCCAGGCCGGGCGCAACCGGGCGGCGTATGTCGGGCGGGTCCGCGAAGGCGGTATCACGAACCTGGGCGAGTACGAGTACTGGGACGGCGAGCACTGGAGCAAGAAGGGCGATGTCGATGCCGCGGCGCCGATCATGTGGGGCGTCGGTGAGATATCGGTGATGTACAACGAGTACCTCGGCCAGTTCATCTCACTCACCACCGATCCGTTCAACTCGGTGGTCATGCGACGGGCCTCCTCGCCCACGGGTCCGTGGAGCGATCCCGAGGTGCTGATCGACACTCGTGAACTGCCGGCCGCATACGCTCCATCGATCTTCCCGTACCAAACCGGACGCGACCTGTACTTCGTCACCACGGTTCACACCCAGTACAACGTCGTCCTGATGCGCACCTCCCTCTAGTCCCTCCGCAACGGCACATGGCCGCGGGCCGTGTGCCGTTGCTCGCGTTCCCCGACTTGACCTCAATGGCACTTCAGGTATGAAGCTGGGTCGCGTTGAGTAGTCGAGCTTCGGGAGAGATCATGGGCACCACCATCGCATCCAGCGAATCAGATACCGGCACTTCGGATTTGCGTGAATGGCTGCGTGCGCAGGCGCGGCCGATTTCCGATACGGATTCGAATAGCACCGGATCGGATATTGCGGCATTAACCGAGCGGCTGGGATCGGCGACCGTGGTCGGACTCGGTGAGTCGACCCGGTTCTCTCGACAGACTTTCGGACTGCGGGAGCGGGTATTCCGGGTACTTGTCGAGGAATACGGTTTCCGCGCGCTCGCCGTGCAGGACAGTGCGCGTTCCGGTGAGCGACTCGATGCCTATGCAGGGAACGGCGCTGGTGATCCCGAATCGGTGCTCGCGGGTGCATGGCGGCCGACCCGTACCGGCGAAATGGCGGCGGCACTGGTGTGGATTCGCGAATTCAACAGGGAGCACCCGAACGATCCCGTGCGGATTTTCGGCGTCGAACCGCCGCGTGCGGAACCGTCGGATTACGACGTGGTGCTGGATTATATTCGGCAGCAGGCACCGGATCGGTTGGCTGCCATAGAATCCCACCTCGCTCCGATACGCACCGCGCACCAAGTAGATGAACATGTGCAGCGCCATCAGGGAATTCACCCCGGCCGCCCGTTCATCGACGACGCCCGCGATGCTTTGGCATTATTCGAAAAGCTCCCGGTGACAACAGGATTCGAAAACGCACTGACGCATCTGCGGCTCATCGTCGAATTCCACGAGAAGAGCGTTGCCGGGCAGGGTGGTTTCGCGCGCGACGAGCGACCCGCCGCGAACCGAGTAATCGAATGGCAGCGCGAGAGCGGCGCGAAGATCGTGTATTGGGACGGCATCGCCCACACCGCGGCCCTCCCCCTCGGTGACGGTCCCGCGGAGACCGCCGAATTCCGCGGTACCGGTAGCTATTTGCGCGAACATTTCGGTGCTCGGTACATCTCGGTGGCCATCGGGTTCCATCACGGAAATCTCGGTATGGCGGTGGCACCGGAACCGCTACCTGACCTGGTCGATGCGGCGCTGGGTGAGGTAGACCTGCCCGCCTTCTACGTCGACTTACACAGCGACGCACCGGAATCGGTGCAGCAGTGGCTGCGCGGACCAGCGAAGCTGCGCACGATCAGCGGCATCTACGATCCGGCCAAGGATGCCACCGCCCACACGAGCGTCCGATCCCTCCTGGATGCTTTCGACCTGCTCGTCCACATCCGCGAGACCTCGCCGGTGCACTGGTTGCCGCAAGCAACTTCTTAGACCTCGCGACCGCCCGCGATAATCCCCGTCGCAGGCAGACGGGATTCGCGATCGGGTAGGCGGCGCGCGGCGGGTACGCGGCGCGCGGCGGTCGTAGGGTGCACAGCCATCGCGGAGCCGCACAGCGGTCGCAAGGTGCGCGGCAGTCACGAGGTACGCGGCGGTTCCGAGATGCGCGAAGTACACGGCGGTCGCGAAGTACACGGCGGTCGCAAGGCGTACAGCGGTCGCAAGGTGCGCGGCGAGTTCCGAGATACGCGGCAGTCGCAAGGCGCACAGCGGTCGCAAGGTGCGCGGCGAGTTCCGAGATACGCGGCGGTCGCAAGGTGCGGGGGGAAATACACTCGCGCATATGGACGCGACCGAATGGGACACGCGGTATGCGCAGAGTGAACTGGTTTGGGGTGCACCGCCGAACAGTACTGTGGTGGAGCATGTCTACGGACTGGAGCGGATCGCCCCGCTGGTGCCGGACACTCCCGACAGCGATCCGCCCAGCCTGCCGCGTGCCCTCGATCTCGCCTGCGGTGAAGGGCGCAACGCGCTGTGGTTGGCGACGCACGGCTGGCAGGTGCACGCCGTCGACTATTCACAGGTGGGCGTCGATAAGGGCCGCACCATCGCGACCAGGCTGTCCCGCTCGGTCCGCAGCCGGATCAGTTGGCAGTGCGCCGATGTCACCGATCTGGATGCCGCGGGCATCACCGGCCCGTACGAGCTCGTGCTGATGGTCTTCCTGCATCTGCCCGCCGAACAACGCCGCCTGCTGGTCCGCCGCCTCGCCGATCTGCTCGCCCCCGAGGGCACCCTGCTGATCCTCGGCCACGACACCACCAATCTCACCGACGGCTTCGGCGGCCCGAAAGACCCGTCGGTCCTGTTCACCCCCGATGACATAATCGCCGAACTCGGCACCGACCCCGAACGCATCCGAGTCCGCCTCGCCGACCGCGTCTACCGCCCCACCGAGGAACGCGACGCTATCGACGCCCTGGTCATCGCCACCAAACCCCCGGCAGACCCGCCCGCCATCGAACCCGCATCGCCCAGCTAGCCGAGCCTGCCGCCCGCGCCGCGCACGTCTCTGCGCGCCGCGCACGTTTCGGCCGAACATTTCATGCGCGGCGCACAAATGCAGGCGCGGTATCCGAGACGTCCCGCACACGTTTGGCCGCATACGAGCACGCCGCGGCACCCCGATGGCCTAGGGCCGCGCGGTGCCGCTGGTCGTCGAACGCAATCTGCAGGTCTTCGAAGCGTTCCCGGGCAAGGCGATCGAACCATCGCAAGTGGCCTGCTGCGGCCCCGCACGCGAGCAGATCGGAGCAGTCAGCGGCCCGTCGCGCCCGGCCGTACACACGCGGCCGCCACGCCCAGACCGTGCGCTACTGGGACCAGCGCTGCAACCAGGGAGCGACCGTGTCGGCAATTACATCGAATCCCGACCGGAACGAATGCGGCTGACCAGGGATTACCCGCACCTCGGCGGCATCAGCGGGGTCGGGGATCCCGAATGGGTCGTTCGCGCCGTTGATCACGACGACTTCGATATCGCCCGTAGCCAGTAGTTCCTCGCGACGCGTCTTCTCGGGCTTACCCGGCGGATGCAGCGGGAAGGACAGCGCGAGCACGCCGCGCGCGTCGGCGGCAATGGCGGTGCGGCAGGCCACCCGAGCCCCATTGCTGCGCCCGCCTTGGATCAGCGGGACCTTCTTCACTCGCTTGCGCAGGTCGGTCGCGATCTCGAGCCACGCCTCGTCCTGCTTCACCGCGGAACCGGGGGCGCGTCGTCCGGCGACTCGGTACGGCTGCACCACCCGCGCCACCGCGCCGCCCAGTTCGTAGGCGCAGTCGCGCACGGCGAGCAGGTCTTTCGCGTCGACGCCGCCGCCGGATCCGTGCGTGAGCAGCAGTAGGAACGCCGCTTTGCGCGGCTTGTCGAGCTCGATCTCCGCGGGCCCGGCGCTCGTCTCGATTCGCACATTTCCACGGTAGTCCCCAGCTATCCGGAGACGCCCAGCCACCCGCTGCGCGTCGGCCGCCAGGAATGCGCCGGCAAACCCGGCTCGATCGTCTACTACGCGAGCCGTAGACGAACGGCAACGCCTTCGAGTGTTTTTCACATCACATTTGCCCGCTCGAGCCTTTGCGACCCCATTACCGACCGGTAATATGGCACATAAGTTACCCGCGAGTAGCATGCGGAGAAACCGGCACGGCTACCCGGTGGACGGACAACGGGCGGGAACGGCAACCAACCGACCGCACCAACTCAACGGAGAGTGAGTAACAGACATGGGCCACTACAAGAGCAACGTACGCGACCTGGAGTTCAACCTCTTCGAGGTACTCGGCCTCAGCGCCGTCCTCGACAGCGACGCCTACGGCGATCTCGACACCGAGACCGTCAAGGAGATGCTCAACGAGGTGCGTCGCCTGGCCGAGGGTCCGCTGGCCGATTCGTTCGTCGACGGTGACCGCAACCCGCCGACCTTCGATCCCGAGACCCACACGGTCACTCTCCCCGAATCGTTCAAGAAGTCCTACCGCGCGCTGGAAGACGCCGGCTGGGCCAAGGTCGCCGTCCGCGAGGAGCTGGGTGGCCTGGGCGCACCGAGCGCCGTCTCCTGGGCGCTCGGTGAAATGATCCTCGGCGCCAACCCGCCGGCTCAGATGTACGCCGCCGGTGCGGGTTTCGCGCAGGTGTTCTACAACAACGGCACCGATGAGCAGAAGAAGTGGGCGCAGATCATCGCCGATCGCAACTGGGGCGCCACCATGGTGCTGACCGAGCCGGATGCCGGTTCGGATGTCGGCGCCGGCCGCACCAAGGCGATCAAGCAGGAGGACGGCTCCTGGCACATCGAGGGCGTCAAGCGCTTCATCACCTCGGGTGACTCCGACGACCTGTTCGAGAACATCATGCACCTGGTGCTGGCCCGCCCTGAGGGCGCTGGTCCGGGCACCAAGGGCCTGTCGCTGTTCTACGTGCCGAAGTGGCACTTCGACTTCGAGACCCAGACCCTGGGCGACCGCAACGGTGCCTTCGTCACCAATGTCGAGCACAAGATGGGCATCAAGGTCTCGGCCACCTGTGAGGTCACCTTCGGCGGCCACGGCGTGCCCGCCAAGGGCTGGTTGGTCGGCGAGGTGCACAACGGCATCGCGCAGATGTTCGATGTCATCGAGAACGCGCGCATGATGGTCGGCACCAAGGCCATCGCGACCCTGTCGACCGGTTACCTGAACGCACTGGACTACGCCAAGCAGCGCGTCCAGGGTGCGGACCTGACCCAGATGACCGACAAGGCCGCCCCGCGCGTCACCATCACCCACCACCCGGACGTGCGCCGCAGCCTGGCCCTGCAGAAGGCCTACGCCGAGGGTCTGCGCGCCATCTACCTCTACACCGCCGCGCATCAGGATGCGGATATCGCCGAACTGGTCTCCGGTGCCGATAAAGAATTGGCCTTCCGCGTCAACGATCTGCTGCTGCCGATCGTCAAGGGTGTCGGTTCCGAGCGGGCCTACCAGTACCTGACCGAATCGCTGCAGACCTTCGGTGGCTCCGGCTTCCTGCAGGACTACCCGATCGAGCAGTACATCCGCGACGCGAAGATCGACTCGCTCTACGAGGGCACCACCGCGATCCAGGCGCAGGACTTCTTCTTCCGCAAGATCGCCCGTGACCGCGGCGTCGCGCTGGCCCACGTGGCCGGCCAGGTGCAGAAGTTCATCGAGTCCGAGGCGGGCAACGGCCGGCTGAAGGCCGAGCGCAAGCTGCTCGCCACCGCGCTCGAGGATGTGCAGGCCATGGCCGCGACCCTGACCGGGCACCTGATGGGCGCCCAGGAGCAGCCGTCCGAGCTGTACAAGGTCGGTCTGGGTTCGGTGCGCTTCCTGCTCTCCGTCGGTGACCTGCTCATCGGCTGGCAGCTGCTGCGTCAGGCCGACATCGCCATCAAGGCGCTCGACAATGGCGCGACCGGTGCCGATGAGGCGTTCTACAAGGGCAAGGTCGGCGTTGCGCAGTTCTTCGCACGCAATGTGCTGCCGGAGCTGACCGCGACCCGCGCCATCCTGTCCAACCTCGACAACGACATCATGGAGCTGGACGAAGCGGCGTTCTGATCGGAGAAATGTAGCGCGCTTACCCCCCGGATTCATCCGTGGGGTAAGCGCATCGATCCCGCATGTTCTTGCCCCGCAATGGGTTTCTCTACTAGCCTCCGATTCGCTCATCGGTATTCGGCGATAGCCAAGTCGAGGTCGGTGTTCTCGCCGCCGGGCAGGTGGTGACAGCCTGTGGAGACCTCGCCGTTGGGTGGTCTGCGAAGCAGGAACCAGCGGGAACCCGCGAGGAAGTACCGTACCAACTGGTTCTAGCGCCGGTTGGAATCCCCCGGCTTCAGCCGTAGGGAGGAAGTCAACCAATAGGTTTCGCACACAGCCGCCCCGGAGTCTCCGGGGCCGCTGTTGTTATTTGGTGCGGTGCACCATCTCTCGGGCGGGCTCAGCGAGATGGATCGTCGGTTGTTCCGGATCCTCCGCCAGCACAACGGTATTGCCGCCCAGCCGTTTCGCCTGATACATCGCGTTGTCAGCACACCGCAGCAGCAATCGCGGCCGTCCCGCGTCCGTACCGCCGTCGCACACCGCGACACCGACACTGGCTGTGACGGTGACGGATATGCCGGGCGTCTCCGCCACGGCAAGGCGCAATCGCTCGCCCAGACTCAGCGCGGCCGCGCGATCCAACTGATCGACCACCGCGAACTCCTCCCCGCCGGTGCGGGCGACCACGGCATCGGGATCGGCCGCGGCGCGCAGCCGCGCGGCCGTCGAGACCAGCACCTCGTCACCGATGGTGTGGCCGAAGGTGTCGTTGACCGCCTTGAAGTGGTCGAGGTCGATGGTGATCACACACAGTTGGCGCTGGTATCGCGAACGGTGCACGTAGTAGTCGAGTCCGCGGCGATTCAGCAGCGTGGTCAGCGGATCCGAGAGCACATCGATGCGCAGCACCCAATAGCAGAACTGCAACGCGGGCAGCACCACGACGATGGCCGCGACCATGATCAAGACCATCGCGCCGGCCAGCGCGAGATCATTGCTCCGCGCATCGGTCACCAGCAATACGGCCAACGCACCCACCGTGAGCAGCGACCATCCGGCGTGCGCGGCGAGCGCCTTCGGGCTGTGGAAGAACGTGATGTAGGCGCCGGTAACCACGAGCAGCATCGCGCTCAATGCGCCGTACACCCGATCGCTGTCCACCAGGCACGATGCCGTGATCGCGACATCCGCCCAGGTCAACAGGGCCAGTGAAGTGATGGCGCGGGGCCACGGGAACAGCCACCAGCGAACCGTCCACACCACCGCTGTCACACCGGCCGCTGCGAAGATGGTGCGGTTCACCGTGCCATTCGGACCGGCGGGCGACATCCAGATCAGGATGTTGATCACGAGCATGATCGCACCGCCCGCGCCGATGATCGCCTTGATCAGGTGCAGCCCGGAATGAGATTCGAGTGTTCGCACGAACCAGCGATAGTGCGCCGGATCGCGCCACCAACTGCGAAGTATCGCGCGACTGTCACCCATGGAGCCACCGCCTAGCGTTCACGAAATCCTGCTGGATGTACCGAACAGCTTTGCCATTTCGAGCGACCATTAAGCAGCGGTGACAGGCCAGCCCCTGTCGGAACCCCCGTCTCCTGGTGATCTTCAGTGTAGCGATGATCACATGTCCGTCTCCAGCAAGCACGAGCCGGACATAGATCACGAAACGGGGCACAATGACCGGGCAGACCGCGCGCAAGAAGGGATCGTCCGGATGAACCGATCGCTGTCCGCACTCACCAGAGCCGGTGTACTCGCCGCCGTACTCTCGGTCGCGCTGGCCGGACCGGCCGCCGCCGATTCGAATTTCTTGATCCCCATTCCCGGCATCAACCCCATTCCCGGCATCAACGGACAGCCACGCGGCCTGCCACGCTTACCCGGACTGACCCAGGCGGTCTTCCAGATGACCGGTATGGACAGCCCCAATCGCACCCAGAATGTCAATGTGCTCGGCACCGACCTCGGCGTCATGTGGGACGACGGCAACGGCCGGATGATCACCGCCTTCGGTGACAGCGCGGGCCTCGGCTTCCCAAACCTGCTCGTAGGCAGCGTCTTCGCCTGGAGCAGCCAGGTACTTTTCCACAGCTCGACCAAGGATCCGTCGCAGGGGATTTCCTTCGACGGCGCCGTGACCAATCCGCTGCCGAGCCCGAAGATTCCGGGTATCGAGATCAGTCTCATTCCAACAGCGGGCATTTCGGTCGGCGGGGTGCAGTACATGAGCCTGATGTCGGTGCGCGAATGGGGTCAGCACGGCAAGTGGACGACCAACTTCTCCACCCTCGCCGCCTCCGGTGACGGCGGGCAGACCTGGGCCCCGCTGACCACGACCCGGCGCGCGAATGTGGACGGCCATCAGAACTTTCAGCAGAACGCCTTCCTGAAGGACGCCGGTTACGTCTACCGCTACGGCACCCCGGCGGGTCGGCTGCATCCCGGATTCGTCTCGCGGGCAATGGAATCCGATATCGCTGATCTCGATCGCTACGAGTACTGGGACGGCAAGGAGTGGAAGCCCGAGGCCAAGGACGCCACACCGATCGTCGGAGATGTCAGCGAACTGTCGGTCATGTGGAACGAGCATCTCGGCAAATTCATCATGCTCACCACGGACTCCCGGAATGCGGTGGTGTTGCGCACCGCGTCGGCGCCGGAGGGACCATGGAGCGAGCCGGAGGTGCTCGTCGACGGCCCCGCGCTGCCGAGCGCCTACGCGCCGATGATCTTCCCATATCAGACCGGCAGTGACCTGTACTTCTTGCTGTCGGTATGGAACCAGTACAACGTGCTGCTGATGCGAACCCCGCTGTAGGAGTTGACTACTCGCATTTCACGACAGGTACCGGGTCGTACTTCACCGTCCGTGTGCTGCGCGAAATTTCGCGACTGGTTTTGCGGTCGGTGATGACTCGCGTATCGGAGATAGTGAAGCCCGGCGCACCTTCGGTGGCGATGCAGTCCTTGCCCTTGGGGAGTTTGACCGTGCTGGGCTCGGTGGGCTTGGTCTTCTCACCGGTGATGGATTCGACATTGACGGTCTTGGTGCCCCAGATGCGGACCGTGACCTCGGAGTCGGTGGTCGATGTTTCGATGTAGACACCGGATTGGCTGTTATTGCGGAATTTGAGGTCGATCGCGCCGTCGAAGACGGTGGCCTCGCGCGCCGCCGGATAGCGGGAAATGTAGTAGCTGTGCTCGGTGTGACCGGCATCTTCCATGCCCGCGAAATAGGCGGCGTTGTAGAGCGTGGTCGCGAATTGGCTGATGCCGCCGCCGACTGCGGTACTCGGGCGACCGTGGTCGATGATGCCGGATTCGACGTAGCCCTCGGCGGTGCCGCGCGGTCCGGTGAAATCGTTGAGCGAGAAGGTTTCTCCCGGCTTGACGATGGCGCCGTTCACCTTCTTGGCGACCACGCGGATATTCACACCGGACGGCCCGCTGAAGCCGCTCGTGGTGAATTGGCCCATAACCTCGGTGACGCCGAGTGCGTTGGCAGCCTCCGTGGTGAGCTTGGGATCCACCGTCTCGTAGACGGCCTGTGCGGTGCGCTCCTGCGGGGCGACGACGAGATTCGGCAACTGCTCGAACGTCTTCGCCCAATTGATCTTGTCGCCGATCACGGCCGGAACCACCGTCGCGGTCGACCCGGTCACGGCGAAGGTCGCATCCTTGGCCTCGACCTCGGATGGCGCGAGTTGCGGACCGAGCACCCCGAGCGCGACATCCTGCTTGAAGGTCGCGGCGAGACCACCCTGGCCATCGGGGGCGAAGGACAGTATGGACGCGATCTGCTCCGGCTCCAGCCGTCCCGCCGCATTGTTCTTGCCCGCGAAGACAATCGGCGCGCTCACCGCCGGTTCGGCAATGGTGTGCAGCGCCTGCTCGACCGCTTCCACGCGCACGGCAATGGGCGCGGCAGTCTCCGGAAGATCCAGCAGCGCCCCGAGATACCAGTTTTCGATGAGCGCGGTGCGCGCGGCCGGAACATCGAGGATGCGGCCGGGTACCGGCGGCACGGCGACCGGGCGGGCGCCGTCGAAGGCGATGGTGCCCTCGACGGTCGCGCGGTCGTGCACGCGCAGGGCGGTGAGCTGAGCATCGAGTGCTTTGTCGTCGACGGTGCTCGCGACCGGCACCGTGTGCGTGCCGAACAGCGAAGTCAGTCTGGTGAACGGGTTGAGCGGCTGGCCGCCGACGCGGGCCCAGGTGGCATCCCAATCCACCCCCAGGCCAGCGGTTTTGGGGGTGAGCCTGGTCTGCACGTCGCCGATTTGCAGCGGCAGTTCCTGGTCGGCGCGCGGATCCACCGCGGTGCGCAACTGAGCCTCCGCGGCCGCGGTGTCCTTGCCGCCGATATCGATACCGGCCACGACGACGCCGCGCGGTACATGACCCGACGAAAGTACAAGATCCGCAACGTAAGCCAGACCGCAAACCGCTATCAGTGCGCCGACGCCGATGCCGATGCGTTTGGCGATGGGCGATCTCAGCCCGCTCGGTCTGGACGGCTGTTCGGGTGCGCGACCCCGCTGCGCGCCGGTGGGCGCGGTTGCTTTGGATCGCCGAGTTGTCCGCAGCGGCTCGGTCGGCATGGAATCCCCAGCCCACCCCGGTGCCTGATGTCCCGACGGAGTCGGTTGCTGAGCGGCCGACTGAGGCTGTACCGCTGACTCGGCCGCCGCCTCGTACGCCCTCGGTTGCTGCTGCGCCGACCGTGGCCTGGGCGGCTGCGGGGTCTCATCCGCGCCCGACGCCTGCTGCGAAACCGTGCGCGGCGGCGGTGGCTGCTGCGGTGTCGCGGATCGAGCCGAGTCGAGGAGCTGTCGTAGTCCGACCTGGCCGCCTTCGTTTCGACCGTGCCGCCCGGTATTCGATTCGCTCGTCACGAACCGTCCTCCCCGCTCGATTGTAAGGAGCTCGCACGGTGCGAGCCCCGCCAACGATAGTGGTCTCCACCGACATCGTCAGCACAGCGCGGTCCATCAGCAAATCCCGTGCAACGGACCACGCCACACATGGAAGGGCCCCGCGAAGTTGCCGGGTCGGGGGTCTGGCAACTTCGCGGAGCCAACACGTTTATCTGGTCCGGCGCACCGCGCGTTACACATCCGCGAGACAATCGAGCTGAAACTTCCTACCACCAGGGCTCCACAGGCGACGAGGGAGATGGATGGAATGCAGCTGGGAATGATCGGCCTGGGTCGGATGGGCGGCAATATCGTGCGCCGCATAGTCAAGGACGGGCATACCGCCATCGGCTACGAACGCAGACCCAAGACCATAGACACGCTCGTCGCCGAACTGGGCAGTGATGGTTTCCAGGGGTCCACCGATCTGAAGGACTTCGTATCCCGCCTGGAGACCCCGCGGGTGGTCTGGGTGATGATCCCGGCCGCGGTGACGGGTCAGGTGATCGACCAGGTCGCCGAGCTGCTCGAGCCCGGCGACATCATCATCGACGGCGGCAACAGCCGCTATCACGACGACATCGCGCGCGCCGCGACGCTGCAGCCCAAGGGCATCCACTATGTGGACATCGGCACCTCGGGCGGCGTTTTCGGACTGGACCGGGGCTTCTGTCTGATGATCGGCGGCGAGGCCGAGCCGGTGGCGCATTTGGATCCGCTGCTGAAGTCCATCGCTCCGGGGGTCGAGGCGGCCGAACGGACGCCGGGCCGCACGGGCGAGCCGTCACCTGCCGAACAGGGCTATCTGCACTGCGGACCGGCCGGAGCCGGCCATTTCGTGAAGATGGTGCACAACGGCATCGAATACGGCGCCATGGCCGCCTACGCCGAGGGCCTGAACATCCTGCACAAGGCCGATATCGGCGCGACCCACGATGCCGTGGCCTCCGCCGAGGAGACCCCGCTCGAACATCCCGAGTGGTACCGATACGACATCGACGTGCCCGAGGTGACCGAGGTGTGGCGGCGCGGTTCGGTGGTTGCCTCGTGGTTGCTGGACCTCACCGCGAGCGAGCTCTACGCCGATCCGACCCTGGAATCCTTCGACGGGCGGGTATCGGACTCCGGTGAGGGTCGCTGGACTCTCGACGCCGCGATCGATACCGGCGTCCCCGCCCCGGTGCTCGCGGCGGCGCTGTTCGCGCGATTCTCCTCGCGTGGCGAGGCGCTCTACGCGGACAAGATGCTCTCGGCCATGCGCAAGGCCTTCGGCGGTCACATCGAGCTGCCCCCGAAATAGGTATCGGGCGCGCGACAGCGCCGGCCTTCGCGCGCGGGCAGCAGTCGCGCCGCCACCCGCGGAAGTCCGGTGCGCTGACGCCCGGGGCGGGAAGTCGTTACGGTGGACGTTATGGAGTACGCGACGTCTTCCTTCTCGGAGAACCTGCGCCGATACGCCCCAGAACTCCTGCCCGGCAGCGATTTCGGCAATGCCACGGCGCACGGGCAGGACATCGCGCCGCACGGCACCACAATCGTGGCCGTCGCCTACCGCGGCGGCGTGCTGCTCGCCGGTGACCGGCGCGGCACCATGGGAAATCTGCTGGCCAGCCGGGATATGGAGAAGGTGTTCATCACCGACTCCTACTCCGCGGCGGGTTTCGCGGGCACCGTGGGCATGGCCATCGAGATGATCCGGTTGTTCGCGGTCGAGCTCGAACACTACGAGAAGATCGAGGGTGTCGGGCTGACCTTCGAGGGCAAGGCCAACAAGCTGTCGAAGATGGTGCGCGACAATCTGCCTGCCGCACTACAGGATATGGCGGTGGTCCCGGTGCTGGTCGGCTACGACCTGAGCGCCACCGATCCCGAGAAGGTCGGCCGGATCTTCTCCTACGATGTCGTCGGCGGTCGCAGTGAGGAGCGCTTCGGCTACACCGCGGTCGGTTCCGGTTCGCTGTTCGCGAAGTCCTCGCTGAAGAAGACCTACAGCCGCGGCATCGATGAGGATCAGGCGCTGCGGATCACCGTCGAATCGCTCTTCGACGCCGCCGAGGACGACACCGCCACCGGCGGGCCGGATCTCACCCGTGGCATCTATCCGACCGTGGTCGTCATCAATGCCGAAGGCGCCGTGGAGGTTCCGGCGCAACGGCTCGTGGAGATCACTCGCGGACTCGTCGAGGATCGTGCGGCACTCGCCCGCGAATGAGTCCTCAGGGGGCCTCGCCGTAGAGCGCGCGGAAGTCCTCGAGTGTGCCGGTGTAGTACTCCAGGTCGTCGGCGAGCTTGGCACGCGTGATCTGCTCGGGCTCGTCGCGCCGTAGCTGTTCACCCAGTTCGGACCAGAATGCGGCAGCCGGGAGGCGGTCCGCACCCTCCGGCAGGAATTTGATCGCCTCGCCGATCGCCTCGGCGGCGAACTGCCAGTTCAGCTCGACGGTATTGCGGTCCTGTTCGGGTCTGCCCTGGTAGACCAGGTCCGCGTCGAGCGCACGGCGAGCGTAGGTGCCCGCGATCATGATCCACTGCCCGGCGTCGACCAGCGGGGAGACGCCGAGACCGAACCACACGCCGAGACGCCGGCACGCCGCCTCGGAGTCGTACGGGACCTCGATATCACCGAACGTCGAGTGCACCGTCCATGCGTGCTCACCTTCGGTCAGCGAAGTCTGGGGCGGGCTCGCATCGGCTGTCTCATCGGCTGCGGCGAGCAGGCCCAGGTAGGTCTGCGCTTCGGCCAGGGTCCTCGCGGTCGGCATCCATCGCTCCTGTACCCGTAGCGGTCTCGGACAACGGTTCCGAACGGAACCTACCCGGTCAGCCGAGCAGATACCGGAGTTCGCAAATATCGCCGCGAAATCCGTTGGTGTCGAATAGAACTCGCAAGTGCGGCCACGAACAGGAGGCGGCGTCGGCCGAGTCGGACGCCACCTCCTGTCGGCTGTCTAGCGCTCCAGGATCGCGACGACGCCCTGTCCGCCCGCGGCACAGATGGAGATCAGCGCGCGGCCGGATCCCTTCTCCGCCAGCATCTTCGCGGTGGAGGCGACGATGCGGCCGCCGGTCGCGGCGAACGGGTGACCCGCGGCGAGCGAGGAACCGTTGACGTTCAGCTTGCTGCGATCGATCGAACCGAGCGCGCCGTCCAGGCCCAGACGCTCCTTGCAGTACTGATCCGACTCCCACGCCTGCAGGGTGGCCAGCACCACCGAGGCGAAGGCCTCGTGGATCTCGTAGTAGTCGAAGTCCTGCAGGGTCAGGCCATTTCGGGCCAGCAGGCGCGGCACCGCGTAGGTCGGCGCCATCAGCAGGCCGTCGGGGCCGTGGATGTAATCGACCGCGGCGACCTCGGAGTCGACCAGATGCGCGAGCACCGGCAGGTTGCGCTCGGTGGCCCATTCCTCGCTCGACAGCAGCACCGCGGAGGCGCCATCGGTGAGCGGGGTGGAGTTACCGGCGGTCATGGTGGCATCACCCAGTTTGTTGCCGAACAC
The DNA here is from genome assembly GCF_035920345.1 of Nocardia vinacea. NCBI lineage: Bacteria > Bacillati > Actinomycetota > Actinomycetes > Mycobacteriales > Nocardiaceae > Nocardia > Nocardia vinacea. The sequence goes on along the minus strand of NZ_CP109149.1, from coordinate 7,451,083 downwards.
CGGCTTGAGGGTGGCCAACTTCTCGACCGTCGAACCGGGACGCAGGTTGTCGTCGCGGGTCAGGCCGAGGAACGGGGTGATCAGATCGTCGAAGAAGCCGCGGTCGTAGGCGGCGGCCATATTCTTGTGCGACAGGTAGGCCAGTTCGTCCTGGGCCTCGCGCGCGATACCGAATTCCTTGGCGGTGATGGCGGCGTGCTCACCCATCGACAGACCGGTGCGCGGTTCGGCATTGCGCGGGATCTCGATACCGAGCATGGCGGGACGCAGCTGCCCGACCAGTTTGAGGCGGTCCTTATTGCTCTTGGCGCGGTTGGCGTCGAGCATCCATTCACGCATGGACTCGCTGACCCCGATCGGGGCATCGGAGGTGGTGTCGGTGCCGCCACCGACACCGGCATCGATGCGACCGGCGGCGATCGCGTCACCGACGGTGACGATCGCCTGCAGGCCGGTGCCGCAGGCCAATTGGAGGTCGTGGGCCGGGGTGTAGGGGCTGAGCTTGCTGCCGAGCACGCTCTCGCGGACCATGCCGTGCTCGCCGACACGCTTGAGCACCGCGCCGCCGACGACCATGCCCAGGCGTTCGCCCTGCAGGCCGAACCGGCTCACCAGACCGTCCAGCGCGGCGGTGAACATGTCCTGGTTGGAGGCGTGGGCATAGGCCTTATCGGAGCGGGCGAACGGAATCCGGTTGCCGCCCACGACCGCAACCGGGCGTGGGCCCTTCTTTGCCGTGCTCTTCGCTGAACGGGCTTTGGTTGTCACTCGAGTCTCCAAGGTCTCGTCGGGTGCCCGGTGGGCCGTTCGACACGGACATGTCCGCGCAGATCGACGCCCCGTCGCGGTTGGTTTACTTTAAACTTACTCTGGAGTAAGTTTGTTGTCGATACCGTACCCCGCAAGTCTGCGTAAATTCGCGCCGGGGCATGCAGACCATTCGGCAACGCAGCCACCGGCGGGCCGAAACCACGACACACGAGAAAAGGGAGAAACAGTGGCAGCCAACAAGAGCAAGGGTGCTCCCAACCTCTACGGATCGTTCGTACACTCCGCTCCCGGCCAATTCCTGGCGAGCAAGTTGGGCCTGCCGAAGCCGGAGAACCTGCGCCGCTACCGGGCCGGTGAGCCGCCACTGCCCGGTCCGGTGCTGCTCGGCGGCAAGGGCCGCGTCGCCGAACCGGTGCGTACCCTGCTTTCGGACTACACCTTTGCCGACGCGCCGGCCTCGGGTCAGAAGTACGGCGCACTGGTGTTCGACGCGACCGGCATCGGCACGGTCGAGGATCTCTCGCAGCTGTTCGAATTCTTCCAGCCCGCCATGCGCAGCGTCGCGGCGTCCGGTCGCATCGTCGTCATCGGCACCACCCCCGAGCTGACCGCGGGCGTGGACGAGCAGATCGCCCAGCGCGCGCTCGAGGGCTTCACCCGCAGCGTCGCCAAGGAGCTGCTGCGCGGCGCCACCGCTCAGCTGGTCTACCTGCACCCCGAGGCCTCCGCCACGGCGTCCGGTCTGGAATCCACACTGCGCTTCCTGCTTTCGGCCAAGTCGGCCTTCGTCGACGGTCAGGTCATCCGGGTCGGCAAGGCCGACGCGGTGGCCCCGGCCGCTTGGGACAAGCCGCTCGACGGCAAGGTCGCCGTGGTCACCGGCGCCGCGCGCGGCATCGGCGCGACCATCGCCGAGGTATTCGCCCGCGACGGCGCGACCGTGATCGTCGCCGATATCCCGGCCGCCGGTGAGGCGCTCTCGGCCACCGCGAACAAGGTCGGCGGCACCGCGCTCGCGCTCGATGTCACCGCACCCGACGCCGCCGAGAAGCTGGCCGAATTCGCCACCGAACGCTTCGGCGGCATCGATATCGTCGTGCACAACGCGGGCATCACCCGCGACAAGCTGCTCGCCAATATGGACGAGGGCCGCTGGAATTCGGTCATCAACGTGAATCTCGCCGCGCCGCACCGCATTACCGAGGGCCTGGTAGCGCGTGGCGCCCTCAAAGAGGGCGGCCGGGTGATCGACGTGTCCTCCATCGCGGGCATCGCCGGTAACCGCGGCCAGACCAACTACGGCGCGTCCAAGGCCGGTGTCATCGGCATGGTCAATGCCGAGGCGCCGAAGCTGGCCGAGAAGGGCATCACCATCAACGCCGTCGCGCCCGGTTTTATCGAAACCGCCATGACCGCGGCCATTCCGCTGGCCACTCGTGAGGCCGGTCGGCTGATGAGCTCGCTGCTGCAGGGCGGACAGACCGTCGACGTCGCCGAGACCATCGCCTACTTTGCCAGCCCGGCGTCGAATGCGGTGAGCGGCAATGTGGTTCGGGTCTGCGGTCAGAGCCTGATCGGAGCATGATGACCGAGACGATCACGCTCACCGAACCTCCCAAGAACAGCGGCCTTTTCGTCAAGGCCGCGCTCGGTGCGGTGCCGGTGCCGCTGGTCTCGGGGCGCAAATCGACGCTGCCCGACCGTGTCGTCCGGCTGGAGGGCCTGCGTGTGGATCCGGATCACCTGGCCGCGTACTGCCGGGCGACCGGACTGCGGTTCGGCGACTCGCTGCCGCTGACCTACCCGTTCATCCTCAGCTTCCCGCTGGCGATGCAACTCGTTGTGGCACGGGACTTTCCGTTCGTCGCGGTGGGTGCGGTACACGCGCAGAATCTGATCGAGCGCGGTCGCGAGATCTCGGTCAGCGAGCCGCTGGACTTCACCACGCACATCGAGAATCTGCGCGAGCACCCGAAGGGCCTGCTGGTAGATGCGATCACCGAGGTGAATGTCGGCAGGGAGCTGGTGTGGCGTCAGGTCACTACCTTCCTGCACCAGCAGCGCACCTCGCTCTCGGGCGAACCGAAGGGTGAGCCGAAGCCGGAAGAGGTTCCGCCGCCGCCGATGCGCACCCTTCGGGTGGATCAGAAGACGATCACCCGCTACGCGGCCGCCTCCGGTGACCACAACCCGATCCACACTTCGGCATTGGGCGCCAAGGCATTCGGCTTCCCGAAGGCGATCGCGCACGGCATGTGGTCGGCCGCGAACATCCTCTCGAATGTGGAGGGGCGGATTCCCGAAAAGGCCAGCTACGCGGTCAAATTCGGTAAGCCGATTCTGCTGCCGTCCACGGTGAATGTGTACGCCGATCAGGTCGACGGCGGTTGGGACCTGGCATTGCTGAACCCGAAGAAGGGGTATCCGCATCTGACGGCCACCCTACGCTGACCCGACGTCGAAGCCGCACTCCTGGTTCGGAGTGCGGCTTCGACGTTTTCAGGCTGCCGTGCAGGAGTTCGCCTCTCGCGCATGGAAACGGCGGGCAAATCAGTGCACGCCGCGACATATGCGCGCCACCGAAAAACCGATCGGTGCGGGGTCATGCCGCGCATGAATTCGCTTCACGGGACACGAATCGCCCGGCGAATCAGTGCGCGCCACGACAAACAGGTGCCGCAATGGCAAGGCTCGCCGACGGCGGGGTCAGCAGTCGCAGCCGCAACCGTCGCAGCAGCAGCCGTCACAGTCGCAGTCGCCGCAATCACAGCAATCGCCGCAGTCGCAGTTCTTGATCCAGGCGTCCTTGCGCTCACCGTTGCACGGATTGGTGTGGTCGGCACAGCAGGCGTAGCCGGTGCAGTAGACGCCGAAGACGATGGCGAGCGCCTCGCCGATTCCGGGGCGGCGTGGCGGTCTCCGGAAATCGATATCCGGCGGCAGGGGGTGCTGCATCGTCGCGCCGCCCAGCGGCAGTGGCTGCGTTGTCGCGGTATCCCGGGATATGTTGCAGGCGTGGGCGGTTGCACCGACGCCGCGGCCGATATTGCGCACGAGTCCGCGTAATGGGTCGAGCAGCATCCAGCGGATGGTGGGGACCTGGTCCAGTTTCGCCTCCGCGACCGCCTGACGCAGGTGCGAATCCGATTGCCGCAGTATGTCGTATGCCTCGGGCATGGTCGTTCCGGTGGCCGCGAGCGGGTTGAAGCGGCCGCGGGTCCGGTCGTCCTCGAAGTCCGCGACGGCATCGGCGAGGTGCGCGATGCGCCCGAAATGCCTGCCCGCCTCGCGTAAAGCGGCGACGTTGTCCGGGCGGTCGGCCAAAACCGCGGTATGAGCGAAGAATTCCGCCGCGCAAATCTGCGTCGGTACGGTCAGATCATCGAGAGAGATTGTGCGAGACGAATTCTCCGACGTGTCGCGCGCACCGTCGAGCAACGCTGGGGCGTCGGCCGATCGAGCGCGGTTCGAGTCGCCCACACCTGGGCATTCGGCGCCTACCGTGGCGAGAGCTTCCAAGTGCGATTGCGAATTGATCGCGGCGACAAGCGGTTCCACATCGAGGCCGATCAGGGATGCCTGCGATCGCGCGCGGTCTGCCCAGCGGCTCGATACCTTCGTCATCGGATGCCGGGTGAGGACGGAACCGTCACCATCGTCGACGTGATCGCGAATCTTGGCCGATCCCAGCAACAGTGATGCGGTGGCAGCCAGCAGTACGCCCGGTGAATCCGCACTCGCGACCTCGGCGCGACGCATCCCCCGCAGCGCGCACGGCCCCGCCTTGGTCCGCCCGATCGAGCCGGACATCTGCGCCTCGGTCAGCACGCTCAAGACGATCGCATCGGTATTGGTCGCCGCCCGCGCCAACTGCCCGTGCCCATCCCGCAGCCCCAAACACAGCCCACACATATGTGTGCGCCACGTGCTCGCATCGATCCCGTACTTCTCGGCCCCATGCGAACACGGCCGCAACATCCCGAACAATTCCGCCCCGTTCCCCGACCACTTTGTGCCGGTCCACTCTCTTGATCTCCCGCACTCTGGCAGTCCGTTAACGCCGCCGCAAGCCGAGCCACCGCCCCCGCGTGCGGCACAAACCCTGTGCGTGAACCCCACACCCCCTATACGCGGCCTGGAGCCGCGAATAGGGGTGCGCTGCTTCGACAATGGCGCCAGAACAGCCGAACCCACAGGACTACTCAGGCACGTGCCCCGCCCTATGTCTCTACCGAACACCGCTATACGGGGTTTGCAGCTGGGACAAACATTGCGCGCACTGGGGGCCTGGGTGCAGACCGGGCCGGGGAGCTACTCCGCCTTCTTGCGCCCCGCGAGACCGCGCCAGGCGAGATCGTCCAGGAGGTCGACCGCCTCGGAGACTTCGATGCGGCCGCTGGCTACGCGGTCGGCGATGGCCTCGCCGGCGCCGATGACGGCCACCGCGACAACATCGAAATTGGTGCCGGGTTCAGCGTGCTTGGCACTGGATTCGAGCAGTTTGGCGGTCAGTTCGATGACGCGTTCGCGGGCGTTTTCGATTTCCGAGGCGAAGGCTTGCTGGCCGATCGCCTGGCGGTAGAGCACCTGCCAGGAGTTGCGGTTGCGGTCGACGAATCCGAGGAAACCCTCGAGCGCCGTGCGGACCTGTTCGTGCGGGGACAGTTGCGGATTGCCTGCGGGCGCCACCGATTCGATGAAGCGCAGTCCCTCGCGCTGGATGCAGGCGCGGAACAATTCATCCTTGGAGCCGTAGTAGAGGTACAGCATCGGCTTGGAGATTTTCGCCTCGGCGGCGATCGCGTCCATCGAGGTGTCGTGGAACCCTTTACGCGAGAACACCTCGACCGCGGCGTCGAGCATCTGCTGCTCACGAACCGCCCGAGGAAGTCGCTTCGTTCCGCCCGCCATCACTCTCCTACCACATGGTGAAACTCTTATATTACTCCAAGGTAAGTTCGGCGGGTCGGATTGCGCGTTCGTAAGTTCGGCGAACTATCGGCACTCGGCTCCCATCCTTCGGACCGCGATGTCCTTGGATTCGCGGGCGCAGCTGTTCAGCTGTCCAGCAGAGGAATACTACGGGTGTACGGCGACAAGGCGGCTGTACAACATACGACGGCCGCTAGCGACTGCTTGCGGGGCCGCTGGAAAGGCCGAACGTCAGCAAGGCTGCAGCGCACCCTTGTACCGAGCCATCCGCAGCACCGACGCGTCGACCCGGTCGGCGGACAGGCGTCCACTCGATACCGCCTGCTCGAGGCGATCCAGCACCTGCGGCACCGCATCGGTGGTGATCCACAAGGCATTGTCGGCACCGGCGATGAGCGCCGCCTCGACCGCGTCCTCGATGCTCATCCGGCTGGTGATGGCGGCCATGCCGCCGAGGTCGTCGGTAAAGATCGGACCCTGGAACGGGGCCGCGCCGTAGCCGGTGCCATCGCGCAGCAGCGCCATGGCCTGCGGGCTGATGCTGGCAGGGACATCGGGGGTGGTCAGGCCGGGTACGTCGAGGTGGCCGACCATGGCAGCGGCGCCGGAGTCGACCAGATTGCGGAACGGCACGAGGTCGACACTCTGCAGCTGCGTCAACGGCGGAGTACGGACGGCGCCGGTGTGCGAATCGCCCGATCCGGAGCCGTGGCCGGGGAAGTGCTTCATTACCGTGCCGACGCCGACCTCGTTCATGGCACGGATATAGGCGTCGGCGTATTCGGTGACCACCGCGGGATCGTCGGAGAAGGACCGGTCACCGATGACGGAGTCGTCTGGCTGACTGCTCACATCGACGTCCGGGGCGAAGTCCACCGTGACGCCCAGATCCTTCAATGCGCGGCCGCGGGTCACGGTGGCGTCGTGGAACTGCTCCGCGGTCATGGTCTGGGCGGTCACCCGGGCCGACGGGGCCGGACCGATCAGATCCTTGACCCGGGAGACCCGGCCGCCCTCCTCATCGATGGTCACCAGCAGCGGCACTTTGGCGGCGGCCTTGACCTGTTTGATCAGGCCGTCGGCAAGCAGCGACTTATCGGTCCAGCCACCGACGAAAATGCCGCCGACCTGTGAATTGCGCACCACATTCGTGGCGTCGTCGGCACCGGTGACACCGACCGTCAGCAGTTGCCCCAGTTTCTCGCGCAGGGTGAGTTTCGCGAGGTAGTCGGCACCGCAGTCACCTTTGGCGGTGGTGGTGGCGGGAGCCGCGGAACCGGCCGTCGCGGCGGGAATCGCGGATTTCGACGGCGCGGGGCTGGAGTCGCCGTTCGAGCACGCCGTCGCGACGGCGGCGAGGATTGCGAGCAGGACGAGAGGCGTCTTCCGCATAAGAGTCCACGGTAATCGGCACGCTCCGGGCGGTCCGACTCAGGTATGGCTAGCGGCCAGTCGCAGCGTCCGGCGGGCCAGGTCGGAGATTCGGCTGCCGTCGTGACCGAAGACCGCGCTGTGCAGTCGGTCGTGGAACGGATCGGTCCAGTGGGTCGGGATTCCGCGGTCACCAGCGCGGATACCAGCGACCGAACCCGCCGTCGCGCCATTGGAGTCGGTATCGCAACCGCCCTGCACGGTCAGCGCGATGGTGCGGGTGAAATCGCCTGCGCCCCAGAGTAAACCGGCGGTGACGAGGCAGGCGTTCGGAATGGCGTGCACCCAGTTGTAATGGTCGTGGCGGCGGTGAATGGCTTCCAGAGCCTGCTCCCATGACATGCCGCCGTCATGGTCCGCGATCACTTCGGCGACCGCGATGTGCAACCTCGAACGTTCCGGAATGCATTGCTGGGCAACGGAAAGCGCATCCGGTATGCCTTCGGCGGTGAAAGCCGCCGCTACCAATGCGCCAGCCCACATCGCCGCGTACACGCCGTTGCCGGTATGTGAAAGCCCGGCATCGCGGGCGGCGAGCTCGGCGGCGCGCACCGGATTACCCGGGTTGACGTAACCGTAGATATCCGCGCGGATCATCGCACCTATCCACTCGCGGTATGGATTTCGATACCTGGCTACCTCCGGCGGTTTCCGACCCGCGATCAGATTGCGGTAAGCGACCCGCTCCGCGGTGTAGGTCTGCAGAAATGGCAGATGTGCCAACCAGGCATCCGCGACATCGGATTGTGTGAAATTCGTTCCGCACGTTTCCAGTAGGTGCAAACCCAGCACGGTGTAATCGACATCGTCATCGCGCGGTGCACCGTCGATGCGGCCCTTCGCCGATACCGGCCAGGTCGGATTCAACGGATATTCCGGCGACGGTGGCAATAATGCGGGCACATAGTCGGTCAGCGGATAGGCGTCGGCCCGCTCGAGATAGGCGCGGATTCGCGCGGGCGTCCATACGAATCCGTTTTCCAGGGGTTTACCGAGCGTGCAGCCGACGCAGCGCCCGAGCCATCCGCCGTGGATCCGCTCGAACAGTTCGGATATCGGCGCGACCGGCCGGATTACCGACTGCGGTGCCGCGGTTTCGGATTCGTCATAACCCCAGTCGGGATCGCGTTCGACGCTTTCCAGTCGATCGAAAACCGCCCAGTATTCGGCCGGTTCGACGTGATCGGCGGCGACGAGTGCGCGCACCCTGGACTCGAAGTCGGCCACCGGATAGCCCGATTCGAGCCGCTGCCGCCATTCATAGAACAGCAGCGTCCGCGGGTCGATCTCGTGCCTGCCGAAGAACACCAGTTCGTTCGCATCGGGCATATCCGCTCCTGGTCCGTGTCGCCCAGTCGGTTTTTCCGCCGTTCAATCCGTTCCCGCAGCAGATTATCCGCGCGCGGCAATACCTCGTGACGGGGTTGTCCGGAGTAATGTTGTGGCGTAGCCAAATGACTCCTACCTGGAGGTCATCGTGCCGTGCGATCTCATGCTCATTGCCTATGACGGTTCCGAAAATGCCAAGCGGGCCATCGAATACGCCGGCCGGTTCCTCGCGGCGAACCGAGCGGTGGTGCTCACCGCCTGGGAACCGATGGTGCGCCAGGCCGCTCGGCTGTCCGGACTTTCCGGTGTGATGCAGCCGGAATGGGTGCCCGACGAGGAGATCGAGGACGTCGCCTATGTCGACGCCCGCAATATCAATATCGAGGGCGTCCGCCTGGCCAAACTCGCCGGTCTCAACGCCGAGGCACGTACCGCGGAGTGCACGTCGACGATCTGGAACGCCATCGTCGAAACCGCCGACGACCTGGACGTCGACATCATCGTGGCAGGAACGCGCGGCGCCACCGGTATTCGAGCGCTGATGCACAGCAGCGTCGCCGACGCCGTACTCAAGCATTGCCACCGTCCGGTGCTCATGGTGCCGCCGGGTAAGGAACCGAGTCGCTGAGATTTGGGTCGCTCGGGTGGCTCTGCCCCGGGTTTGCGGGGTTAGGGTCGAGGGATCATGAACGGTTTCTTGCTCGCTCAGCCCGGTGGGGTGATCCGCGCGTCGGGGACCCGGGTCGCCTTCGACGAAGCGGCACGGGCGGTGGCGGCGCTGCGGGACGGGGCCGCCGAGCTGATCGTCGGCGCCCTGCCGTTCGATCCCCGGAATTCGGCCGCGCTTTGCGTGCCCGAGCAGGCACAGCGCACTGTCGGGCCATGGCGGCCCGCGGCACTGCCGGACTTGCCCGCCGTTCGGGTCATCACCGAAATACCGAGTCCGGCAGAGCATGTCGCGCGGGTGACGAAATTGGTCGAGCAGCTGAACGATCCGGCGCAGCCGCTGCGCAAGGTCGTGGCCGCTCGATCGGTGCTGGCCGAAGCCGATAGCGCGCTGGAACCGGAGTTGGTCGCGGGACATCTGCTGACCAGGCATCCGCATGCGAATGTTTTCGCCGTCGACCTGACGGCCGCGGGCCGGCCGGGTGCGACGCTGGTCGGCGCCACCCCGGAGGTACTGGTCGCACGGCATGGCGCGACCGTCACGCTGCATCCGCTCGCGGGGACGTTGCCGCGCCTCGCCGATCCGGATGCCGATGCCGCGCAGGCGCGAGAGTTGTTGGCCAGCACCAAGAATCGTGATGAGCATGCGTTCGTCATCGAGTGGATTCGGGAGGTGCTCGCGCCGGTGTGCGCGGAACTAACCATTCCGGACGGCCCGCAGCTGATCAATACGCACGAGGTCTGGCATCTGGCCACTCCGATCACCGGTCGCCTACGCGATCCCGCGACGACCGCGCTCGACTTGGCGCTCCGGCTGCATCCCACCCCCGCGGTCTGTGGCACGCCGACCGATCTCGCCCTCGACACCATCGCGCATATAGAAGAGGAACGCGGCTTCTACGGCGGCGCGGTCGGCTGGTGCGACGCGTACGGCGACGGCGAATGGGTGGTCGCTATTCGCAGTGCGGAAATCGCCGCCGACGGGCGCTCGATCCGCGCCTTCGCCGGCGGCGGCATCGTGGCCGCTTCGGATCCGCATGCCGAGCTGGACGAGACCACCGCCAAACTGCGCACATTGCTCGGCAGTTTGCACTGCGCCATCCCGAGCTGAGCGACCCGCGCCCGCTATTCGGTTCCGCTATCGGTGGCCTGAACGTAGGTGATCGTGCTCGGCCCTGCTAGGTTGGCCCAGAATGTGCCTGCATCGATGTATTGGAGTGCCGCGATGAAGTTTGCTGTCCCTGGTGTTGCGAGTGCGGTCGCCGGCGCCGTGTTGGGCGTGATCGCGGTGTTCGTCATCACGATGGCAGTGCAGCAGAACACGCGGCCCGATATCGAGCGCACCGACTCCACCTCCTCGCTACTCAACAACGTTGAGTACGGCAGCCGCTGATCCCACGCGGTGCGAGCGGCAGGCCCGTAGGCGGCGGCCCGCATAAGCACGGAGGGCCGGTGAGCACCGCAGATTCGACACCGCCTCCCGCTTCACCAACCGACTCGCTCGGTACCTCCGGCGCGGCGAGCGCCCCGCTGGGCAGAGGCTGGTTCGTCGGGACCGTGGTCGCGGCGTTCCTGCTCACCTTTCTCCAGGCGCCCGGCCTGACGGTCGCCGACACCAAATACGACCTGACGCAGAATCCGCTGGGTTTCCTCGAACGCGCCGCCCACCTGTGGAGTAGTCAGGCTCCGATGGGGCAGGTGCAGAACCAGGCCTACGGGTATTTCTTCCCGCACGGCGCGTTCTTCTCGGCCGGACATGTCCTCGGTCTGCCTGCCTGGGTGACGCAGCGGATCTGGTGGGCGTTGCTGCTGCTCGCCGGATTCTGGGGCATCGTGCGGCTCTGCGAAGCGCTCGGCATCGGCTCACGCGGATCGCGGATCGTGGCGGCGGCCGCATTCGCACTGTCACCGCGGGTGCTGACCACGCTCGGTTCGATCTCCTCGGAGACGCTGCCGATGGTGCTCGCACCGTGGGTGCTACTCGCGCCCGCCGCGCTGGGCACCGCCTATCGGAACCGGCGCGGCGGCGCGGCGTCGCCCGCCGGTAGTGCGCTGGCCTTGGCATTGATGGGTGCGGTCAATGCGGTGGCGACGGTCGCCGCATTTCTGCCCGCGCTGCTGTGGTGGGCGTCGTACCGGCCGAACCGGCGCTGGTGGCGGTTCACCCGGGCCTGGATACCGCTGCTGGTGCTCGCCACATTCTGGTGGGCGGTGCCGTTGCTGGTGCTCGGCAAGGTGAGTCCGCCGTTCCTGGACTACATCGAATCCTCGGGGGTGACCACGCAATGGGCGTCGCTGGGTGAAGTGCTGCGCGGCACGGACAGTTGGACGCCGTTCGTCTCGCCGGAGCGGATCGCGGGCGCGGTGCTGGTGACCCAGCCCGCCGCGGTGCTGGCCACCGGACTGCTCGCGGCGGCGGGTATGGCCGGATTGGCGATGCGGTCCATGCCGTATCGCGGGCGTCTCGCGCTTATCCTGCTGGTCGGGCTGGTCGGAATCTGTGCCGGATTTGTCGGTGAACTGAGCGGGCCGTTCGCGGATTCGGTGCGGGTATTCCTGGATGCCGGGGGTGCGCCGCTGCGCAATGTGCACAAGCTGGAACCGCTGATCCGAATTCCGCTGGTGCTCGGTCTCGCTCATATGTTGAGCAAGGTGCCGTTTCCGGCGTCCGTCCCGATGCCGGTGTGGCGCAGCGCTTTCGCCCATCCCGAGCGCGATAAGTCGGTCGCCGTCGCCGCCTTGATCCTCACCGCGCTCGCACTGTCCACCTCCTTGGCTTGGACCGGGAAGCTGGCACCGCGCGGCGCTTATGACGAGGTGCCGGGGTACTGGAAGCAGACGGCGGAGTGGTTGTCCCACAATGCCTCCGATACCCGAGCGCTGGTTGTGCCCGGCGCCCCTTTCGGCAGTCAGGTGTGGGGCCTCACCCGCGACGAACCGCTGCAGGCACTCGCGAGTGCGCCGTGGGCCATCCGGGATGCGGTGCCGCTGAACCCGCCGGGCACCATCCGGGCCATGGATTCGGTGCAGCGGTTGATCGCCGACGGTAGGCCGTCGACCGGACTCGCCGCGACGCTGGCCGAGCAGGGCATCGGAATTCTGGTGTTGCGCAACGATCTCGATCCGGAGACGTCACGTTCGACCCGGCCGATGTTGGCACATCAGGCGATCAACGGGTCGCCGGGATTGCACAGGGTGGCCGAATTCGGCAACCCGATCGAGACTGTCAGACCCGATGGTCTGGTCGCCGATGGTGATCTGCGCCCCGCGTATCCGGCGGTCGAGATCTATCGCGTCGAGGCATCGCCTGCGGGCACTCCGATAAAGATTCACAGCGGCACAGGCGCGCCGACATCATTCCCCGGTGCCTACACGGTGCCCATGACCTCGGTTGGGACGGTTCAGGGCGGGCCAGAAGTGCTCGAACGATTGCGTCGTGATCCCGCAACCGCGCCGACACTTCTCGCATCCGATGCGGCGGCGGCCGGATTGCCGATCGGGCCGTTGACGGTGACGGATACGCCGATGGACCGGGAGGCCGACTTCGGTCGGGTGGACAATCACAATTCCGCGCTGCGCGCGCCCGACGATGCGCGCCGCACGCACAATCTAGTGCCCGACTATCCCGTACCCGGTGCGGAATTGGTGCGCGGGGAATGGTCGGGGGCGACGGTCACCGCATCGAGTTCCGCCGCCGACGCCACACAGTTGGGCGGCTCCGCGCCCGGCAGTTCGACGGCCGCGGTTGTCGATGGTGATCCGTCGACCGCGTGGATCAGCAATGGCGCCGAACACGCACTGGGACAATGGCTTCGGCTCGATCTCGACCATCCGATCAGCTCCGGGCTGCTGCAGCTGACCACCAGCGCGGCCGCGATCGGCGATCCGGTGAAGTGGGTCGAGGTACGGACCGCGAACGGGAGTGTGTCCGCGCGGATTCCCGAACCTGGTATGCCGGTATCGATTTCGCTGCCAGCGGGCAAGACGGACTGGCTCACCATCACCGCCATCCGCACCGAGGACGGTACGCGCGGTGGGCAATTCGGAATCAGCGAGCTGACTCTGGACGACTACACCAACCGGAATGCGCCGGTGCGGGTCGATATTCGGCATCGGACCGTGCTGCCGCCCACCTCGGCCGGCGCGCAGGTGCGGGGCTGGGATCTCGGCCAGGAATTTCCCGGGCGTAGTGCGTGTTTCGATGCGCCGGACCGGGTGCGGTGCAGTAAGGGACTCGCCCTGGCACCCGAGGAACCCGGCACGTTCGAACGCACGCTGTCGGTACCGGAACCGGTGAGTGTGACGCCGCAGTTGACCGTGCGGACTCGACCGGGTCCGGCGCTCGAGGCGCTGCTCACCGACCATACGCATCCCGTCGCCCGGGGTAAGGCAGACGTCGGCGACCTCCGTGGTTCCGCCTTCGCGGCCACCGATGGGGATCCGCGCACGAGTTGGACCGCGCCGGAGGATTCGGTGCGGAATCTGGCGGGCGGCAAACCGACACTCACATTGGAATTGCCCGAACCGGCGCTGGTGACAGGTTTGGACGTGACACCGTCGCTCGGCGAACTGCCCGCCGCACCTCTTTCGATAGTCGTAAATCTCGGCAACGGCCCACAGGTTCGCGAGATCGAACCGGGCGAGTCGACCCGAGTCTCATTGCAGCCCACCGTGACCGATCGCATCGAACTGAGCATTCAGACCTGGAAGCCGGTACTCGACCGCACCGCCCTCGGATTCGCCCAGACGCAGCCGCCCGGTCTCGCCGAGGTAGCGGTACTCGGTCCCGATTACCCAGCGCCCGCCCCAGGGAATCGGCTGATCACCGTCCCGTGTGCGCAGGGGCCGACGATTGCACTCGGTGGACGTTTCGTGCATACGTCCGTCACCGCGACTGCTGATGAATTGCGTTCTGGTGCACCGGTTCCCGCCCGCATTTGCGCGGATTCGGAACTCCCTCCCGAGTTGGCCGACACCGGGAATACCCGTCTCGGTTCAGCCGACACCGCAGGCGGTAATGGCCCGAGTGCAGCTGGCACACCGGATGCGGCCGACAGCGGTCTCGAATCCACCGACACGATCCCGGTGGCTGCGGGGCGCGCGGACGTCACGGTCGCACCGACGGATCTATTCTTCGTAGACCGACTTCGCCTGAACCGCGCCGATTTCGACCCCGCCGCGCCGACGACGACACCGGGACAGCTCCTCGTCCTGCCGCTCAGTACCAATGTCGGTTGGCAAGCGCGCACCGCCGACGGCAAAGAACTCGATCCGGTCGTGGTCAACGGCTGGCAGCAAGGCTGGCTGCTCCCGGACGACTACGCCGCCGGATCGAATCCCATCACCGTCTCATTCCCCATCGACCGCTGGTACCGCCTCAGTATCTTCGGCGGCCTGCTGCTGCTCATCCCGCTGATCCTGATCGCCATCCCCCGCAAGCGCCGGATCCCGGTAAAAGTTGGGCCGGAGCCGAATTCACCCGCGGGCACAGACGCCACTCGAAATCCGCCTGGTACGCGCAGCCGTGCCGACTCCAACGTGCGCGCAGCCGATCAAACCGGCGACGGCGCATCGCCTCCGACCACCTGGGGCAATCGCATTCTCGGCGCGGTCGGAATCGCTGCTGTCGCCACAGTCATCGCCGGACCGGTCGGCACCGTACTGACGGTGGTCGCGCTCGCCGCCACTCGGTTCTCCGCACGGATGAAGCCGAAAGTCCTCACCGCCGTCGCGGGCCTCGGCACCGCCACCGCGGCGGCAGCCCTGTCCACCGGACCATGGCGCGCCGCAGGCGGATACATGGGCGGCTCGCTGTGGGTGCAAATACCCGCACTGCTCGCCGTGATCGCCGTCGGCATTGCCGCGCTGCCCGTCCGGCGTGACCATCGCTGAGGGAATAGCCTCGAATAGGTGACGGACTGCGCGGAGTGCGGATTCGAGTACCACCCGGCCTTGGTTCCCGAGGTGTCGGCGCTGACCAGGGGCCACGCAGCGGAATACGCGGCACTGCTCGCCGGTGGCGGTCGGGTGCTTCGGCAGCGCACCGCGCCGGATGTGTGGTCGCCGTTGGAGTATGCCTGCCATGTGCGGGATGTCCTACTCGCCCAACGGGAACGGGTGTTGCTCGCGCGCCGGGTCGATACTCCGGCGCTCGAGCCGATGGGTCGCGATGAACGCGTCGAGCACGACGGGTACAACGAGCAGCAGCCGGCCGATGTCGCCCGACAACTCGACGATGCGGCCCTGCTCTTCGCCAACGTCCTCGATCGGCTGACACGCGCGGACTGGGACCGGAGCATCATCTACAACTTCCCGCAGCGCCAGGAACGTCCACTGCGTTGGCTCGCCCTGCACACGCTGCACGAGCTCCGGCACCATCTGCTCGACATCCGCCGCCAGCTCGACAGCTGATCACTCCCACAACCGCCCGATTGCGCGACACCGAGCCCTGCGGCCACCCGCTCACAGTCACCGAGCGTGAACAATTCACTTGCCACAGGCGCGACGCCGAGCCCCGCAGTCACCCGCTGACAGTCACCGAGCGTGAACAATTCACTTGCCGCGGGCCCGAATCGGTCAGCCAATCGTCTCGTCGCGCGCTTCCGTCACGGTCGCATCAGCCGTAGCCGAGCGCGCCGCCTTGGCGCGATCGCGATCACGCGCGAACCGGCGCGCCGGTTCCTCGATGAGCGCATAGCTGGCCGCGGCGATCGGGAGGGTGATCGCGATCGTCAGGATGAGCACCTTGCCGAAGTTGCCACCGAACGGCAGGATTCCGAAAATCGGGAACACCACCGAGAGCACCGCGAGATGCCAGAGGAAGATGCCGTAGGACCAGCGCCCGATCATCGCGCCGACCCCGGATTCCAACCAGCGATGTGGACGCGCGCCGGGCGGGCGCAGCACCAGCGGAGCGAGCAGCGCGAAACCGATGATCGTGCCGAAACCCATCTTCGCCGCGTACTGCCAGGGCTCGGCTCGCGTCAGCCCGGCGGGACCGCCCAGGTCGGTGGCGGAGATCAGGAACGCGACCAGCGCGATGCTCCACATCACCGGCTGATTGGCGAGCAGCCGAAGCCGCGGTGATAGCTGATCGCTATTGTCGACGAGCTCGGCGAGCAACATGCCGCCCGCGAACCACGGCAGATATCCGGGCAGCCAATTATCGGCGTGAATGGCGTCGGGAGTCGGCACCGGAATGAAGTTCCAGCCCAGACACACCACCGCGAGCGCGAGGATCGCCGGGATGCGCCAGCGCGCGGCATCGCCACGCAACCGCACCGCCGCGAATGCCAGCAGCGGCAGCACGACATAGAAGGCCACTTCGACGGACAGACTCCACATCTGGGTGAGTCCATCGGTGAGCGTGAGCGGCACGAATACCTGCGTCAACGCCAGATTCGAAGCCCATACCCGCAGGCCAGCGGTATCAGCCGCACTCGGCACCAGGATCAGCACCGCGGCGACCACAACCCAATACGCGGGCAGAATGCGCGCCGCCCGATGCCGGAAGTAATGGCCGACCGACGGCGCGGTCCCCAGCCCACGCGCGACCGCCGCATGCGGACGCCACAGCAGGAATCCGGACAGCGCGAAGAACACCGCGACCGCCATATCGAACCGTCCCCAAATCCGCCCGAGCACAGGTGTATTCGCGGCGCCGGTCTGGAATGCGACGTGGGTCAGCAGCACACCGAGTGCGGCCATTCCGCGCATACCTTCCAAGGCGGGCACGAAACCGCGTGTACGCGCGGGTGCGTCGGTGGTCGGCGCAGGTAGGGTGGCGGTCATCGAACTCCAGTCTGCAGGTCCTTTCGAGCGACCTGCAAGCAGTCGCTACGAGTATCCTCTACCAGCTGGTAACCCAACGTTTCAGATTTCGCGCTAAACTCGGGCGATTTCTGGGTCGAATCCGGCCTCGGCACCGCATGGTACGCCATCGGGCTGTTAGTGTCGGGGCTCACGAGTGCCGCGGCGTGCCCGCAGTACTCGCCGTACAGACCTGTGTTCTACGACGAGGAGAGTTTGCATGGCACTGAGTGCCGGAACCAGAAGGACGGTGGCCTGCCTGCTCGTGGGTCTGGGTGCGTTGCTGATCGTCGCAGCGGTGATGATCCCGACCTACACCGTCAGCAAACTGGCGAAAACTCCGCTCGACCTCGAGATCACCACCATCGCGACGAACCAGCCGGGCGAGGACAGCCTGGTCCTGGACTCCAAGTCGCTCACCGCACCGGAGGGCGCGGCCAAGATCGACACGAATGTGCCGCTGATCTCGCAGCGGTTCCTCACCGTCGAAGAGCCCTCCGACGCCACCGAGATGACCGTCCAGGCCGGTCAGACCCTGCGGCGCATCGATAAGCAGGGCGACACCGGTCTGCTCACCGCGACCGTCGACCGGGTCACCATCGACCGCAAGACCGGCGATCCGGTGGCCAAGGACCCCAACGGCTCCATCGCTGTCACGGTGAACAAGGACATGCAGAGCATCGCCGACCCGGTCCAGCACACCGGTCTGCAGTACCGCTTCCCGATCGACACCGAGAAGAAGAGCTACCCGTACTTCGATGTCAATGCGCGTAAGTCCTACGACGCCAAGTTCATCGAAGAGTCCGAGATCAACGACATGAAGGTCTACCACTTCCAGATGTCGGTCCCGGTGACCAACTTGTGGGACGTGATCCAGTCGCCGTCCAACAAGCTGAGCCTGCCCGCCTCGAAGTGGGGCCTCGAGGGCGACGACCCGGTCACCATGACCCGCTTCTACACCGACACCCGCGACCTGTGGGTCGAGCCGCAGACCGGCACGGTGATCAAGGGTGGCGAGCAGATCCACCTGTACTACGCGCGCAGCGGCGACCACCCGGACGTCACCGCGCTGAAGTCGCACCTCGTCTTCGACGAGAACACCGTCGAATCGCAGATCTCGGTGGCCAAGGAGAACATCGACAAGCTGTCGCTGTACGGCCGGATCATGCCGATCGTGCTCGGTGTGCTCGGTGTGATCGCCGTGGTCGGCGGTGTGTTCCTCGGAATCCGCGGCGGGGCCGCTCCGGCCGGTGCGGGTCGACGTGGGCCGGGTCGCCGTGGGGATGATGCTCCGACCGAGCAGATCAGGATCCAGAAGAATCTCTGACGGTTAGTCCGCCTACTCGGCTCCCCGGCGTTATGTCGGGGAGCCGAGTTCGTTTTCGCGTAGGTCTGTTCAGGGCGCGGACGGACCCAGCGGGTAGGCAACGGGATGCGACGGCTGATACAGCAGCATCACTCCCGCGCCGGGAATCTTCATATCGATGCAGCGCCCGAAACCCCGCTCGGCGATCTCACCCACGAATTCCGCCCCACGCCCGCCCAATTCCGCCATCGTCTGCTCGATGTCATCACACATCAACGAAATCTCGTGACGCGGCGGCCCATCCGCCGGATGCACCCCGAGCTCACTCGGCCCCGTCCCGAAAATCAGCCACCCGGCGTGGGCGTCGATATTCGGCCAGCCGAGAACGTCACGGAAGAAGGCGCGGGCCGCGTCCGGATCCTCCGCGTAGACAAGCGTGTGCACGGCGGTGATCATGCTGGTGATGCTAGGTGAGCAGACGGCTCCGCGGTACGCAATACGATCACCGCCACGAACATGGTGGTAGCGGCCGCGACACCGACCGCGGTGATGATCAGCGTCGGTACCGAGCGGGCGAAGCAGGCCATGAGGACCACCTCGACCACCAGGCCGAGCCAGGTCACCGCGGCGAGGGCGGTGCGGTCCACCGCGATCGCCGAAAGCAGTGCACCCTGCAGCACCGCGAGGATGGCTCCTTGCAGGGCGAACAACCACAGCAAGCCTTGGATCGGCGCGTAATCCTGTCCCGCGAACAATGGCGCGACCGGTGCCGCCAGGGCAGCGCCCGATACCGCCACGATTCCGATGCCCGACAGCACCGCCAGTGCATCCCGGATCGCACGCGCCGAATGCGTCGGCTGCGCCATCCGCGGATACAGCACGACTCCCACGGCCTGCGGCAGCCAGAACGCGATCTTCGCCGCGATCGCCCCCAGCGCGTACCGGCTCGCATCCGCCTCGTCCAAAACTATTCGCGCAACGATCAAATCCGCCGACGACAATGCCATCAACGCCGCCTGCACCTGCGCCGCCCGCAACACCGGCAACACCCCGGCGGAACGCACACCCCGAGATGGCGACCGACCGTCATCTCGAGTTCCCACATCTTCGACTGCGAATCCGGACATCGGTCCTTCGGCGGCAGCGCGACCTGGCAGCCCTTCGGAGGTAACATCCGGCGATCGTTCCGTCGCGGGGCGAACGCGTGATGGGGGCGAGCCTGCGGTCGAGCGGGCGAACGCGGCGGCGGCAACGATTCCGGTGGCGGCCGCACACAATGCGGGAGCTGTGCCGCCGCCCGCCGCGAGGACCACCAACGCCGGGACCACGCGCGCTACACCGGCCGCGCCCAGGACTACGGCCAGGGCTCGGAAGCGTCTGCTGCCCTGCAGGATTCCCTGTTCACCGGATAGCAGGACCAAGGCGGGGGCCGCGCCGAGGGCGGCCGCGCTCGCGAGTACGCCGACGTTCAGCACTGCCGTCACAACCGGTACCAGTACCGCGGCGACCACAGCAACGATCACCGCACACCGCCACTGCAACCCGCGCAGTGCCGCCACACTCGACCCGCGCACCAGTTCCCTGGCAACCACGTTCTGCAACGCCAGTGCGGGTACCGCACACAACAGCTGCACCGCGAGCAGGCTGGCGAATTCGCTGTATCCGGTGATCCCCAACCACCGGCTGGCCAGCATCTGCAGCAGATATCCCGCCACATTGGCCGTCATCGCCCCTGCCGTGACCAACGTCAGATCCGCCACGACGGGGAGACGACGGACGACAGGCACGCGGCAATCGTCCCACCCCACCACCCCGCACCCCGCACGCGCCCGGCCCTGCGCGCTCACGCCCACAATCTGGCCTCACCGCATGATCACGAGGGGCAGATCCCGTGGAGCAAGGCCGAGACCGGTGGCAGCCCGAGCCGACTCGTCGACCGACTCGTCGCTATGGACCTGATCGATAAGCAGGCCGGCTCAATCGACCGACGCCAGATCACCCTCGGCCTCACATCCGCCGGACGCCGGCTCGCCGTGGAGGTGGCGCAGGTGGAAGAACGCTTGTACGGCGCGATCGACACAGCGACCACGGGTCGCCCCGTCGACGAGACACTGCAACTGTTGCGCGGCTTCGCCGCCGACTTTCCCGCAGTGCGGGCGGTCGAACGTCGTGCGGCTCTGCAAGGGCGGCATTGAGTCGCCCTGCAGGGGATGCCCATAACAGGCGCTCGGGACCGGAAGGTGGCGGTTTGCTCGTCGGTACGTAAGGTGCACAGGCGTGAGTGGCAGCGGCCTGGCTCGACGCACCCGGTGGGCAAGGTTCGTCCCCGCCGGTTACAGCGGTCTGCTGGCGCTTCTCATCGCAGGCCCACTGCTCGGGCCGGGCTACCTTCTGCTGCGCGACGCAGTGAGCACACCGCGTTCCTACCTGACGGACTCCGCGCTCGGTCTCGGCGCCGCGGCCCCACGCGCAGTCCCTCAGGATGCGCTGCTGGCAGCGCTCTCACCGCTCATCGATGGCGGTTCGATCGTCAAGGCAATACTGCTCGTCGCATTGTGGGCTGCCGGATTCGGCGCCGCAGTCCTGTCCCGCGAATTGCTCCGGGTATCGACCGGCCCGCAACTGGTCGCCGTGACGGTCGCCATGTGGAACCCATACGTCGCCGAACGTCTCCTACAAGGCCACTGGAGCCTCCTGACCGGATATGCAGCCCTGCCCTGGACCGCATTGGCCGCCTACCGAATCCGCTGTTCGGTCAACCCGGACGCCGCTTCCCGCAAGAAGCCGCCACTCGAGCCGACCGCCGAGGCGGCCCCGAGCCGAAGCGGAAAGTCCGCTGCGCGCAGTAGTGCCGTGAGTTCGTGGGCGGCTCTGGCTGGATGCTTCGCGGCCGCGGGACTGACCCCGACGGGTGCGCTGCTGGCGGGCTGCACCGCCATGGTCCTGGTCGGGCGCCGAAATCTACTTGGAGCGCTTGCGCTGCTGCTGGCCACGTCCGCACCGTGGTTGACCGCGACGGCACTGTCCGGCGCAGGCTCCGAACCCTCCGACCCGGCAGGAATCGCCGCCTTCGCCGCCCGCGCCGAACCCGCCCTCGGCACCCTCGGCTCCCTGGCCGGACTCGGCGGAATCTGGAACGCCGACTCGGTCCCCGACTCCCGCACCACCCCCCTCTCTCTGATCGCCACCGCAATACTCCTGACCCTCGTAGCCATCGGCATCCGCACCACCGCGGGTATCAAGACAGGCGCTACAAACGGCCATACCGCTGATCGGTCCACGCCCTCGACCAGCACTGCACTTGCCGATGAATCCGACACCGCCACAACCCGTTCGCCGGCCTCGGCTGCCGAAACGTCAGGCGATACCGGAACCTGCCGCCTCGATGCCGTCGAATCCGACATAGGCGACGCGAGTTCGAATCGCGAGGCGGCCGAGACATCCAGCGTCGACGCAACGCCCGTCGGCGACGCCACAAACTCGACGCACCCCGAGGCCGCGACAATCGCCGCATCGACCACCGGCAACGACGCGACTGCCGCTGGCGACAGTGCCACGACCAGCGGTATCGATCGTGAGAGCTTGCGAGTCGGTCGCGCACTGCTGACACTTGCGGCTCTCGCCGTCCTACTGCCCGCATTGGGGGCGACGTCGTGGGGTATGAGCGGCTTGGAGTGGCTTGTCGGTCATGTGCCCGGGGCGGGGTTGTTGCGGGATACGCAGAAGTATGTGGCGCTTGCCATGCCTGCGTACGTGCTGTGCGCCGCCGCTGGGTGTCGAGCGGTCGCAGTGCGCTTCGCAGCGCATAGCGCCGCACCGAAGGAGTCCGCCCGCCCGCCCGGAATGGCCTTGGCCGCAACGGTATTCATCGCGCTGCTGGTGCTGCCACTGTTCGATTTGGCCTGGGGTGTGGGTGGGGCACTGAAGCCGGTGCATTATCCGGTCGGCTGGCAGCGGGTCGCGGAGCGGATCGATGGGCCTGGGGATGTCGCGGTGTTGCCCGGTGGGATGTTTCGGAAGTTTCCGTACAGCGGCAGGGTGGCGGTGTTGGATCCGGCGCCGCGAATGTTGCCGCGTGATGTGCTGCAGACCGGCGAGCTTCCGGTGCACGGGCGCACCGTAGCTGGTGAGGGCACCCGGGCGCGGGAGGTGGAAACCGCACTGCTGCATGGTGATTCGGCCCGGCGGTTGGGTGAGCTCGGGGTCGGCTGGGTCCTCGTCGAACGCACGACACCCGGACCGCTCGGCGAGTCGAAAACAACACTCGCCCAGTTGGACTCGGTCTACGCCGACTCCCAACTGGCGCTGTACCGAGTCCCCGACGCCACCGACCATTTCGAAGAATCACAGTCCGCGCACCGCGTGATCGCCTGCGCCGCCCACATCCTCTGGGCCGCCCTTCTAGTCGGTGGTCTGCTGCTCGCGGCCATATTGCGCCCACGCTGTTGACCCGAGCGGCAGCGCACGCACACAAATAAGACCACAACGCACACTCAGGGCAGGGCGCGGATCGGCAGGCCTACAACGCCTATGACATTCGACATCGGCGACCTCCCCAGCTGGCACCCGCCGGGAGCACGCCGCGCACTGTCAGCCGAACAGGAGCAACAGACCGCACTGCGCACCGACTTCGGAGATCGATTCAACGGGCCACGACATCCCGAACGCCCGCATACGCATTGCCGGTCAACGACGAGTTCGTCGTATGACCGCGACCCACAACCGATCAGGGCCCGGGCGGGATAAGACCCGAGCTGTGCTCACCTCGGGCCGCGGCCGCGAGCACGGCGTACACGCCGTTCCCGGTTTGCTCCCAAGAGAATTCACGCGCGCGGGCACGCGCCTTCTCCCCCATGACAGCGCGCGCCTCGGTGTCGTCGACGAGTTCACCGACGGACTCGCAGAGCTGGCTCACATCGTCGACGAGCACCCCGGTCACCCCGTCGACAATGGAATCGGTGAGTCCGCGCGAACTGCGGTAGCCGATCGTCGGTACCCCGTGTTGCGCCGCCTCGATGACCGCGAGGCCCCAGCCCTCCTTGCGCGAGGGCAGCACATGTACCCAAGCGCGTGCGAGCAATTCGTGTTTGCGTCGCTCGTCGACGTGGCCGTGGAAGGTGACCGCATCGGCGATGCCGAGGTGGCGGGCGTCGGCCTTCAGATTGTCCGCCCACCAGCCGTCGCCGATCACATCGAGCCGCAGGCCGGGAATCCGACCGCGTAGTCGCGCGACAACCGCCAACGCGTCTTCGATCTGCTTGTGCGGCACCAACCGCGAGAGCACCACGATGCGCGGCTCTTCGGTGCGCGTCTCCGCGCAGCCGGTCGGCGCGTCCACTGGAACGGGTTCGGCGCCGTTGCGGACCACCGCGATCCGGGAACCGTCCACCCCCAGCGTGGCCAGTTCCTCGGCCGAGGGCAGCGAAACGGTCAGGTATTGGTTGTGCCGATGCAGCCGCGGCGAGAGCCGCGATTCGATCCACCAGCCGATCCGCCCGACGAACCGTCCGGCGACCGGCCACTGCTCCCGATGTCCGTGATGCACCAGCACCACCGACGGTGCCTGCGTCGCCGCACCCGCGAAAAACGGGATCCCGTTCTGCGTATCGATCACCGCATCGGGCCGCAGACCCCGCAGCGGCCCGATGCCGAGCCGTCCGAATGCGATAGCGGCCAGCGCCCGCGGATAGACGGAAAATCGGCCGCCCGCCCGGCTGATATCGATGCCGTCGATCCGCTCCCGCTTAGGCGCGCCCGGATAACGCGCGGTGCGCAGGGTTACCTTGACCCCGCGCGCGGCGAGCTGCGCGCCGACCTGTTCCAGGTATCGTTCGCTGCCGCCGCCCTGCGGGTGCCCGGTGTCACGCCAGCACAGCAGGAGGACTTCGCGCACGGTGGAGCTTCTCTCGGTCAGCAGGGTCACGGATTATCGCCGTACACCCTAACCCGCGCGACCAACCGGCCAATCCGCACCGCGCGGGAATTCCCACCCCAGGCAGGCGGGACTGCGGCGCATTGCCCGCACTATGCGAGACTCTGCGCCGTGCCGAGTGCTGAAACCGAGCCAGCCGGGGCCGTGGCGGCGCCTGCCCCACGGCGTGGACGAGCCATGTCCCGGTTCGCGCGGCGGGCGACCTTGCGCCGGTCGCTGCGACTGCTCGGCAGTTTCCGGTTCGAGCAGACCGATCCCGCACTGTTCTACGGCGGTCTGGCCGGCGACAGTGCGGCGATGATCGGCGATTTCTACGCAGATGTCACCGGACACGGCCTCGCGGGCGCGACCATCCTGGATGTGGGCGGCGGCCCCGGCTACTTCGCCGACGAATTCGTCAAGACGGGTGCCCGCTACATCCCCGTCGAACCCGACCCATCGGAGATGCACGCCGCCGGACTCTCGGTAGCGGGCGCGGTCCGCGGGTCCGGTATGGCGCTGCCGTTCCGGGATAACGCGGTCGACATCTGCTTCTCCTCGAACGTCGCCGAGCATGTGCCGCAGCCGTGGGTCATGGCCGACGAAATGGTCCGCGTGACCCGTCCAGGCGGCTTGATCGTGCTCTCGTACACGGTGTGGCACGGCCCGTTCGGCGGCCACGAAACAGGGCCGTGGCACTACGTCGGTGGTGAGTACGCAGCGCGCCGATACCGTCGCAAGACCGGCCGGGAACCGAAGAACCGCTTCGGCAAGTCGCTGTTCGCGGTCGGCGCTGCCGCCGGGTTGCGTTGGGCGGCGGGCACTTCCGCAGATGTGCGCATCGTCTTCCCCCGCTATCACCCGCGTTGGGCATGGTGGGTGGTTCGCGTACCCGTGCTACGAGAGTTACTGGTGAGCAATCTGGTGGTAGTGGCCACCAAGCCGTAGTGCTACTTCTCCAGCCAGCCCCGGCGCCAGCTCCTGCGCCCGCATGCGTTGATCGTCACTGCCCATGGCGATTCCTGAATGGCCAAGCCGACCGTCTCCAGGGTGGTCAGGCCGACCTGATCAGCCAGCATTCCGACGACGGCGACCGCCTCGGCGGCCTGCATCGCGGCGGTTGCCTGCTCGATGGTCAGCGTCCGGCCCGGTAGGAAGGAAACCACCCATCCACCTGCGCCGACACTTTTAGCTTGATGCTCGGTCTGGTCGCTGGTCATCCGCGACTGACCGATCACTTGCACCGCCATGACTCTGACTCCCCAATTGCGTAATCGGTTCATGAATCGAGCGAGCTGATCAGTAGCTACAGCATGACCGGTGCAACAACGGAACGCAATAGTGCGTTCTCTGAAAAGCGAACCGACAGGTTGGAATTCGCGCTGTTCAGACGGACGGACGGACGGAAAACTGGAACACGTTACAGACAATCGGGCCACAAAACTGTAACGTGTTCTCATGCATTACGACAGCCTGTTCATCGGCGGCCGCTGGACCGCACCCGCCGCCACCGAGCGCCTCCAGGTCATCTCGCCCGCGACGGTCGAGCCGGTGGGCAGCGTCCCGGTGGTCGGTCGCGCCGACGTCGACGCCGCTGTAGCCGCCGCCCGGCACGCCTTCGACAACGGTCCGTGGCCGTCCACACCGCCCGCGGAGCGCGCCCAGGTACTGACGCGCGCCGCGCGCCTGATCGAGGAGCGTTCGGCCGATCTGCTCGCCACGCTCACCGCGGAAATGGGCGCGCCGCAGATGATCGCCATGACGCTCAACCAGATTCCGGCGGTGGCCGCGCTCGACGCGTACGCCGGACTGGCCGAGTCCTTTCCCTGGAACGAAACCCGCACCGGCCTGTTCGGCACCGCACGGGTCTCGCGGGAGCCGCGCGGTGTGGTCGCGGCCGTCACGGCATGGAATGTCCCGCTTTTCCTCGCGGCCAATAAGCTCGCGCCCGCATTGCTCGCCGGATGCACGGTGGTGCTCAAGCCCGCGCCGCTGACTCCGTTGACCGCCAACAAGATCGGGGAAATCTTCACCGAGGCGGGCCTGCCCGAGGGTGTGCTGTCGATCCTGCCCGCCGAGGCGGATGCCGCGGAGTATCTGGTCTCGCATCCGGGCGTCGACAAGGTCACCTTCACCGGCAGCACCGCGGTCGGTCGCAAGATCGGTGCCATTGCGACCGGACAGCTCAAGAGCGTCTCGCTCGAGCTCGGTGGTAAATCGGCGGCAATCCTGTTGCCGGATATGGATATCGCCAATATCCCGGTGCTCGCCTTCTCCGGTCTGATGAACAGCGGCCAGGGTTGCGTCGCGCAGACCCGCATTCTCGCGCCGCGCGGCCGCTACGACGAGATCCTGGACGCGCTGGTCGAGCACGTGCAGACGCTGAAGACCGGCGATCCCACCGATCCGGCGACAACCTTCGGCCCACTGATCTCCGAACGTCAGCGCGACCGTGTCGAGGGCTATATCGCCAAGGGCAAGGAGGAGGGCGCGCGACTGGTGCTCGGCGGCGGCCGCCCGGCGGATGTGGACCGCGGCTGGTTCGTCGAGCCGACCATCTTCGCCGATGTCGACAACAAGTCGACGATTGCGCAGGAGGAGATTTTCGGCCCGGTCCTGTCGGTCATCCCATACGAGACCGAGGACGAAGCGGTAGCCATCGCGAACGATTCCGTATACGGCCTGGCCGGCTCGGTCTGGACCGCCGATATCGAGCACGGCGCGGAAATCGCGGCGCGGGTGCGCACCGGAACCTACGCGATCAATTGGTACGCATTCGACCCGAGCTCGCCGTTCGGCGGTTACAAGAACTCCGGCCTCGGCCGGGAGAACGGACCAGAGGGTCTGGACGCATTCTGCGAGCAGAAGTCCCTGCTGATGCCGATGGGATGGACGGGGTAGTCAAGCCCCCGACATAACCACCCGGACTACCGGCTGACGGTCCGGTGCGTCGACGATGCTCGGCGCACCGGCGTCGACGATTTCGACCTGCCAACCCGACGGCAGCGCATCCTGCAAACGTCCGGCAGCGCGCCGCAGCGGGGTGCTCGCGGTCGCCAGCTCGACCTGCGGCACCGCCAACGGGCCGATTTCCAGATCGGTCATGTTTCCAACCACCTCTCACGCGTCGATCTCATCGCTGACCGCAGGTAGGCGGACTCGCGAGTCGAAAGGGAAGTAGTTCAGTCGATCTAAGTCAGATAGTTAACAATTGGCAATCGAACTGGTCGGTCATGAGACGGAAAACACGCGAAGCATAAGCCCCTCCCGGACAGACTTCTTATTAATACGAAGCACCTCCGGGCAAATCAACCGTAGCGCACCGACGGCTTCAGATCCGACAATCCGAGAACATCGGCCGATCGATACCGCCTGGTACGCGCATTCGCCGACGAAATCCGCTAGCGGCGCAGCGACCGGCGATAACCGGCGGGCGTCGTACCGGTCGCCGCGCGCAGATGCACCCGCAACGCGGTGACGCTACCGAATCCGGACTGTGCCGCAACAACTTCGACGGGCAGTTCGGTAGTCTCCAGCAATTCTCTAGCGTGCACGGTGCGCTGCGCCTCCAACCAGCGCCGCGGCGTGGTGCCCACCTCAGCTTTGAATCGGCGGATAAACGTGCGTTCACTCATCAGCGCATGTCCAGCAAGCGCAGAAACATCCGGCACTGCCGCCGGATTCGCCGCCGCCCAGGCCATGGTCGCGGCCAGGACGCCGGGGAAGTCATTGTCGCCCAAGGCATCCGGAATGTATTGCGCCTGACCGCCCTCGCGGTGCGGTGGTGTCACATTCCAGCGGGCCAAATCGGCCGCCACACCCGCACCCAGCTCACGACGCACGATATGCAGGCATAGGTCCATTCCCGCGGACAACCCCGCCGAGGTGAGCACATCTCCGTCGTCCACGTAAAGTGCGGCGGGGTCGAGCTTTACCGCTGGGAACAGTTCAGCGAATTCATCGCAATACGCCCAGTGGGTGGTGGCCGGCCGCCCGTCCAGGAGTCCTGCCCGCGCCAGGATGAACGCGCCGACGCAAATGCTCACCATGGTCGCGCCTCGCTCCGACGCGGCCCGCAGCGCATCGAGCACCTCGTCGGCCGGCGGCAGCGTGGGCAACCCGATTCCCGGAACCACCACGATGTCGGCGCTCGCCAACGCCTCGAGCCCCTCGTCGACGCGGAGTTCGAAACCGTTCGGGGTCCACACCGGCCCCGGCCGCACTCCGCAGGTCCGCATCTCGAACCCCACCGATTCCCCTGTCTTGCCCGGCCCGTGGCGGAATGCCTGGACCGCGCAGGCCAGGTCGTAGGTCATGACGCTATCCAGCGCCAGCGCGACTACCTGCTTCACGCCCTCAGTTTGGCACGAATCCGAGTATCACCGGAATCCCTGCCACCAGCGGTGCGCCGCGACGGTGCGGCACTCGCCTTGCGCACTTGTTGATCAGATGCCCCGACTCCTGGGGTGACCGCACAGGCTCTGGCCATCACGAACCGCGCATACCCTATGCGCAATGGCCGATCACTATGCGACGCATGCTATTCGGACAGCACCGAGAGGTCATTGGCGCTGGCGGTCGTGGCGGCGCTGGGCGGCCATCACCTCGACCGTGTGCTGACGGATCCAGCCGAGGAACTGGTGCAGCGACTCGGTGAGCCCCAGGCCGAGTTCGGTGAGTTCGTAGCTGACCCGCGGTGGCGTGGTGGGCTCGACGGTGCGCGCGATCAGCCCGTCACGCCCGAGCGTGCGCAACGTCTGCGACAGCATTTTCTCGCTGATACCACCGATTTTGGCATGCAACTCGGAGAACCGTAGCGGCCCGTCGGTCAGCGCGGTCAGGATCAGCATGCCCCAGCGACTCGTGATGTGGTCGAGCACCTCGCGCGCCGGACACTCACTGTTGAATGCGTCACTCATGCCCTGCCAGGTAGTGGGCTCGACCTGCGAACGTACTGCCATTTCTGGAGCTTACCTGGAGGTATGTCCTTACCACAGGTAAGTCCTGCGGCCTACGCTGCCGCCATGGTCACAGTCGTTTTCGGAGCCAGAGGCAATGTCGGTCGCCACGTAGTGGAGGGCCTGATTTCGAGAGGGGAACAGGTCCGTTCGACGAGCAGGGCACCCGCCACCGCAGGCTTCCCGCCGGGCACGGAGGTCGTCGCGACCGATCTCGAGCAGCCCGAAACGCTGCCCGCCACACTCGAAGGCGCGCAGCGCGTCTTCCTCTACGCCAAGCCCGAGGGGATCGACGGTTTCGTGGCAGCGGCCGAGGCCGCCGGGGTGCGGCACGTGGTGTTCCTCTCGTCAGGGGCCGTGCTGCAGAGCAATGCGTCGAGCAATCCAATTGCCTTGATGCACAGCGTCATCGAGTCCGCCATCGAGAAGTCCGGTCTGAATTGGACCTTCATCCGCCCCGGTATGTTCGCCACGAACGCCCTCTGGTGGTGGCAGCAATCCATCCGGGACGAGGGCGCGGTCCGGATGCCGTATCCCGACGCCAGGACCGCACCCATCCACGAGAAGGATCTGGCAGCACTCGCGGTGACCGCGCTGACCGAGCCCGGTCACCATGGCCAGGCCTATACCGTTTGGGGCCCGGAGTCACTTACCCTGCGCGAGCAGGTACAGCAGATCGGTGCGGCCATCGATCGCGAGATCGCTTTCGAGGTGATTTCCGATGAACAGGCCCGTGTGGAGTTGCGCAAGACCATGCCGGAGATCGGCGTCGAGGCCGTCCTGGCCGGCTGGAAAGCCGGAGTCACCACCCCACCACTGGTATCAACCATCATCCAAGACATCACCGGCCGCCCCGCCCACACCTTCGCCCAGTGGGCACAAGATCACGCTCCCGACTTCCGCTGACCGATCAAGATCAGGTGGACCTGATGGCGGAGGCTTCTCGCGTTTTGCCGCCATCGTTTCCACGTGATCGCCTGTCCAGTCCGACCACTTGGGTGGGGGGATTGGCGGGAATTCGAGGGTTAGTGGCATTTGTGCCACTCGTCGGTGGGGGATTTGGGGGCTTCACTGGATGCGAGACGTGTTCGAGGAGAAGGAGATCGATGTGGGTGCGCCGGTGGGGATGGATTGGGAATGGGCGAGGCGTACCGGTGGGGCACTTTCCGGTGGTCAGCGCAGGCAGCTGACGGCCAAGCTCGTTGCGGGTGCGCCTCGGCTCGTTGCCGGGCAGGCCGCGTTGGCACTTGGGAGAGGCGGGCGCGGGCGGGTGGATTTCGCGGAACTCCGACTGCCCGATTCGAAGCTGGCCAAGGCCGCGGAAGAGGAAGCGCGGGAGTGCCTTTCGGTGCACGTGCTGGAGCACTCGTATCGGAGTTATTTCTTCGGGCGCGCGCTCGCTGAATTCGACGGCACGAAATACGACGACGAACTGGCCTACGTCTCCTGCCTACTGCACGATTTGCAGCTCGAACATCCAACGCCCGGAAGGTGTTTCGCGGTGACCGGCGCGGAGCGCGCCGTCGGATTCGTTCTCGGCGCAGGTGCGACACCGGAGCAGGCGGAGACGGTCGGCGCCGCGATCGCCGCGCATCTCACCATCGGGGTGGCCGACAATGTCGACGATCTCGGCTTCGTTTCCGCCGGTGCGGCCGTGGACGTGTTCGGGGCGCGGATGTCCGAGCTCGATCCGCGCTGGGTCGAGGAACTACTGCGGCGTCATCCGCGGCACAACTTCAAACAGCACATGACGGAAGCGCTCACGAACGAGGCGGCCGCAGTGCCGGACGGCCGCACCCGATGGCTCATACGAACCGCGGGCTTCCGTCAACTGATCGGCCGCGCCCCGTTCTCCGAATAACCTCCGCCGCAAACGAAACCGCCCGCACCGTCACGAAAGACGGTGCGGGCGGTCCCGCGAGTATCGGCGACTACTCAGCCCCCACGGAGCGAGCCTTACGAGCAACCGTTCACGACCCGCCTCGCCTCCAAGCGGCCGAAGCACAAGCGCCGCAGACCGCAAGTATCAGCGACAACCCAGCCACCACGGAGCGAGCCTTACGAGCAACCGTTCACGACCCGCCTCGCCTCCAAGCGGCCGAAGCACAAGCACCGCAGACCGCAAGTATCAGCGACAACCCAGCCACCACAAAGCGAGCCTTACGAGCAACCGTTCACGACCCGCCTCGCCTCCAAGCGGCCGAAGCACAAACGCCGCAGACCGCAAGTTTGACGACTACTCAGCCACCACGGAGCGAGTCTTACGAGCGACCCGTTCGCGGCCCGTCTCGCGTCCGAGTCGTCGAAGCGCATGCGCCGCAGGCGCGAGTCTCGACGGCTCGGACGCGAGACACCAGGGGCCGCGAACACGCAGCGCCGCAGGCGCTGCAATTAGACAGAGCCCAGGCGTTCCTTCAGTGCTTCGAACTCGTCGCGCACGCCGGAGGGCAGCTTGTCGCCGACGAATTCGAACCACTCCTCGATGAGCGGGATCTCCTTGCGCCATTCGTCGGCATCGACGGCGAGTGCCTCGTCGACATCGACTGGGTCGACATTCAGACCATCGAGGTCCATCTGGGCGGCGGTGGGCACATTGCCGATCGCGGTCGGCTCGGCCTGTGCCGAACCCTCGATGCGGCCGACGATCCACTCCAGCACGCGGGAGTTCTCACCGAATCCGGGCCACAGGAAGCGGCCGTCGCCACCGCGACGGAACCAGTTCACGTAGAAGATCTTCGGCAGCTTGTTCGCATCGGCGTTCTTGCCGACGTTGATCCAGTGGTTCAGGTAGTCACCGACGTGGTAGCCCATGAACGGCAGCATCGCCATCGGGTCGCGGCGCACGGTACCGACCTTGCCCTCGGCGGCGGCGGTCTGCTCGGACGACAGGGTCGCGCCCATGAAGACGCCGTGCTGCCAGTCGAAGGATTCGGTCACCAGCGGGACCGTGGTCTTGCGGCGGCCGCCGAACAGAATGGCCGAGATCGGCACACCCTGCGGGTCGTCCCATTCGGGAGCCAGGGTCGGGCACTGCGACATCGGCGTGCAGTACCGCGAGTTCGGGTGCGCGGCAAGGGTTTCGGTCTCCCGCAGGTACCAGTCGTTGCCCTTCCAGTCGATCAGGTGATCGGGCTCGCCCTCCAGGCCCTCCCACCAGACATCGCCGTGATCGGTGAGCGCGACATTGGTGTAGACCGTGTTGCCCGCTTCGACGGTCGCCATGGCGTTCGGGTTCGAGCTGCGGTTGGTGCCCGGCGCGACGCCGAAGAATCCGTACTCCGGATTCACCGCGTACAGGCGGCCGTCCTTGCCGAAACGCATCCAGGCGATATCGTCGCCCAGGGTCTCCGCTCGCCAGCCGGGAACCGTCGGCTGGATCATCGCGAGGTTGGTCTTACCACAGGCGCTCGGGAATGCCGCGGCGATGTAGTACGCCTTGTTCTCAGGGGAGATCAGCTTGAGGATCAGCATGTGCTCGGCCAGCCAGCCCTCGTCGTGGGCCATGGCCGAGGCGATGCGTAGCGAGTAGCACTTCTTGCCGAGCAGCGCGTTGCCGCCGTAGCCGGAGCCGTAGCTCCAGATCTCGCGGTCCTCGGGGAAGTGGGTGATGTACTTGGTGTCGTTGCACGGCCACGGCACATCGGCCTCGCCGTCGGCCAGCGGTGCGCCGACGGAGTGCAGCGCCTTCACGAAGGGCTTATCGGTGCCGAGCTTCTCCAGCGCGGCGGTGCCCATGCGGGTCATCACGCGCATCGAGACCACGACGTATTCGGAGTCGGTGAGCTCAACGCCCAGCTTGGGGTCCTCGGCGCCGAGCGGGCCCATGCAGAACGGCACCACGTACATGGTGCGGCCCTTCATCGAGCCGCGGTACAGCTCGGTCATGGTGGCGCGCATCTCGGCGGGGTCGACCCAGTTGTTGGTCGGGCCCGCGTCGGCCTCGGTCTTCGAACAGATGTAGGTGCGGGATTCGACACGCGCCACATCGGAGGGGTCGGAGAGGGCGAGGAACGAGTTCGGCTTCTTATCCTCGTTGAGCTTATGGAAGGTGCCCGCCGCAACAAGCTGGGTGGTCAGCCGGTCCCACTCTTCGTCGGAACCGTCCGCCCAGACCACTCGCTCTGGCTGAGTGAGTTCTGCGACTTCCTGTACCCAGGCGAGTAGTTCGCTGTGCTCGGTCGGCTGCTTGCCGTCGGAATTCCGAAGACCAGGAATGGTCGCTGAGGTCATGAAAACTCTCCTGAGATGGGCGGTTCAAGGTGTAGCCGCCTAGGCTGACCTTTTCGAGCGACCTGCGAGCAGTCGCTACGTAAGGCCCATGACCAGCGCGAACACACCGAGCGCCACCGTTGGCGGGAAGGCACCCGCTACGACCAGTCGAAAGCGCGTCATGGCTGGACCGCGTACAAGGACGAAGCGGACGCCCAGGTTCCTGCTTAAGAGGTTAACGCGATGTGACGACCAGTACGGAATCGGGTTCCCCCAGGAGTACCCACTAAGTTACCTAGTCAAAAGAAGTCCGATACCGGTCGAGGATGGCGATATCGCGTTCGCAGGCGGCGAGCTGTCCCGGTTGCTCGGCCGCGGCACGGCGCAGTTTGGCCTCCAATTCGGCCACCTGACGGTCGATTTCGACGATTCGCTCGGTGCTCGCGCGCATGACGCGGTCCGATAGCGCGGTCTCCGATTCCACCAGTGCGGTGGCGACCCGCTGCTCCAATTGGGCCTTCACATTGACCAGCGCGTCGGAGACCCATTGACGGAGGTGCGCCCGGTCGGCGACCTGGCCGCGGGCCCGCACCACCCAGGCCGCCGCACCCGCTCCGAGCAGCAGCGTCACGGGTAGGACCGCGAAATTGAGGGCTTGCACGAGCGAGAACGGGGCGACCAGTAGGCGCCCGATGCCGACCCCCGCGGATGCGCCCAGCGCGATCATGAGGTGATCTTCGACACCTCGGTGCCTCGGCTCCGGATCCGGACCGACACGCGGGGCCGGATCGCGCCAACGAGGTGGCATGTCGCGGTCGTGTTCCGGTGCTGCGCCGACGCGGTCGGTGAGCTCGGACAGCCGCTGGTCGATGGTTCCGTCCACGGCATTGGTCAGCTCGTTGACCGCCTGCTGTAAGCGTTCGGGATAGCCGCCGAATTCGGCGCGGCGCAAACGGTCGAGTTCGCCCCGGGCGGCGGCGTGCAGTGCGCGGACCCTGGCCCCGGCATCGGTCATCAGATCGACCCTGGCCAGATGCAGTTGGCTGCGCAGCGTTGACATGGCGGTGGCGCGGCCGCCGTCACGTCCGGCGAGCAGTACGGCGCGTTCCTCGCGCCACTGGATCGGTTCCGCGCCGGAGCGCAGCACCACGACCTGTTCGGCGACCCGTCGGCGGGTATCGGTCAACACCCGGGTGGTGACGGCGGCGACCCGGTCGTCGGATTCGGCGCCGGCCGTCGCCGCCGCGAGTTCCGCGTGCAGCGCGCCGAGGCCGGAGCGATCGAGCAGGCCGGCATCCCCCGCCGCCCGGCCCGCCACCGCGAGCCGGGCCGATACCGGCACGATCTCCAGATCGTCGATGCCCTGGGCGGCGAGCAGTTCGAGGTTGTGCGCCTGTACCGCGCGCCAGTCCTGGTAGGCGTGGATGCCGTTCATGGCGAGCAGGATCCGGGTGCCGTCGGCGCGCAGGCGCCGCACCATGTGCAGGGTGTCCGCGCCGAGGGCACTACCCGCGTCCAACAGCATGAGTGCGACCGCCGATGGCGCATTACCCGACGGCGATGTGGTCTCCACCGCTGCGCTCGCATCGGGCACCGGATCCGAGAGCGGGATCCGCGGCTCGAACCGAGCCAGCTCGGTGCGCAGCAGGCTGGTATTGGCGTCATCGGGCCCGATCAACGACACCGCCGACGCCACCCCGGTCCCCCGCACCGCGCGCAACAGCGCCGTCCCCTGCGGATTCCACCGCGCGATGACCGCTTCGACCTCCGGAGCCAGCGAGCCCTTCTCGGGTTCGGGCGCTCCATGAGGAGCCCCGCGTGACGCACCCGCTGACCGACCGGGCGCGGTGCCCGGTCCCTCGGCTGGCCCAGCCGATTCATCCGCACTCGTCGGCGATCCGCTCGGCGGCGATACCTGTGCCGCCGGACGACTCGCGGATCGGCGTGGAGCAGTGGCGGTTTCATCACGCTCGGGCGCACCCGAGGCCGACGGCTCCGTGCCCGCGGAATCCGGTTGCTCAGAGTCCGGCACTGCTCATCCGTTCCCATAGCCGGATGTAACCGTTGTGTACGCGGAGGGCGGCGCGGCGAGCCGCAGGGGACATATCGCTGGAGACGACCGCGCGCCAGCGGGCGGCGCGGGCGAGGGCGTCGTCGGCGTCGGACGGTGCGGGTGAACGATATCCGGCGGCCAGGTGGGCGACCTCCGGGTAGGCGAGGCCCGCGCAGAGGCCGAGCCAGAGGGCGTCGTCGCCGAAGAGGTAGTCCTCCAGCATGTCCCGTGCGTTCGCGCCGTCGGCAGGGACGGCGCGGGCGGCGAGACGGGCCAGTTCGTCGAGGATTTCGCCGCCGCGCAGTGCGGAGACCTGTTCGTAGCGGCGATGCAATAAGCGGTGCAGCGGATCGATACCGCTGGCCGCGTGCATGATCTGCAGCAGTGCGTGCGGACCCAGTTCGGGGTCTTGCCGCAACGCCGACAGCGCGCACGTTACGCCGTACAGATCCCAGCGCTGCAGCAGTTCTTCGCGCTCAGCGACATCCGGTCCGGCCGATGCCGAGACGAACAGGTCGGGCGAAAGCGTGAGCGCCGGATCCGCGGTTTCGGCCAGGCGGCGCAGCGTGACCATATCGGCCTCGCTCACCGCACCGGCCCTGGTGCGCACGGCCAGCGAGGCGACCACCGGCAGCGTGACGGTCCCGAGGCCGCCGCTGTACTGCTCGGCGGCGACGACCGCATCACCCCACCGGGATCCGATGGCATCGGCCTTGTTCAGCACCGCGACCGTGCGCTCCGGCGGCAAGTCCGACAGCATCCGCCGGTCCGCTGGCTGCGGCGCACCGGAGAGCACGTAGACGACGATGTCGGCGTCGAGTTCAGGATCGGCCACGCCCGGTTCATCGATCGGCGCTGTCTCCACCGCCGACATCAACGCCAGCGCGTGCAGCACGGTGGTCCGCCCGGTATGCGCCCGCCCGGTCACCTGAATGCGCGGCGGCCGACGCCACCGCGCGATGGCGGTCCCCACCTGGCCCACGATCCGCGGATCGGCACCCGAGCGCAGCGTCGCGAGCAGGTGGTCGAGTTGGTCCAGTTCCCGTGCGGGTCCGCCCGGTCGGATCTGGGGCCCGTCGGATTCGGTTGCTGTCGGCAAAGCTTCGCACCCCCTTTTCGGTGCGCCATTCTTGCAGACATACCGCGCGGACGGGCCGTAGCGACTGCTTGCAGGTCGCTCGAAAGGGTCAGCTAGCGACTGCTTGCAGGTCGCTCAAAAGGATCAGCTGCCGCTGAAGTATTTGTTCGCGGTCCGCACGGCCCAGTTCGGCGCGTATTTCGCGGCGGCCGCCAGTACCTTTGCCTGCGCGCCGATTTCGTAGTGCACGCGCGGCAGCCGTCCGCGCTTGCTGGTCGCGTCCCAGATCCCCTGCGCGACATCCTCGGCGGTCAGGCGCACGCCAAGCGACTTGGTCGAACCGGTTTCGACCCCGTCCACCATTGCGGTGGCCACGAACAGCGGCCACACCGCGATCACCCGGATATCGTGGTGCTCCCATTCGAGATCGAGTGCCTCGGTGAGGTTTTTGACCGCGGACTTGGTCGCGCCGTAGCTGGCGAGTTCGGGTTGACCGTAGATCGCCGACGCCGAGCACAGATTCACCACCTGAGCACCGGGCGTATCGCGCAGATAGCTGAACGCAGCATGCGTACCCGCTATGACCCCGCCGAGATTGACGTCGATGATTGTCTGGTGGGCGGCCAGATCGATCGATTCGAACGGACCCGCGCGCAGGACGCCCGCATTGTTGACGAGGATGTCGAGCCGGTTCTCGTCACCGTTGAACTCCGCGAGACGCTCGACCCAGTGAGTGTTGTTCGTCACATCCAGCACCCCGGTGCGCACACTGCCGTCGGCGGCGTGGATATCGGCCGCGAGCCTGGTCAGCCCCACCTCATCGATATCGTATGCACCGACGTGATACCCCTGTGCTGCGAAAAGTAGGGCGGTGGCCCGGCCGATACCCGCCGCCGCACCGGTGATGAACACAGTCGGTCTGCTCATGCGCGCAGTCTAATGCGGCAGCAAGCCCCCTACCTCGGGGTTCCCACAGATGCCATGGTCACTTAATCTGGCGGGATGGTCGGCACCATAGTCGGTGCGCAGCTTCGCTTTTCGAACACGGCAAGCCGACCAGGCGGAATCCGTTCCGCTGGTCTCGATGAGGAGGTTGCCGTGACCGTTGATGTCATCGGTGCTGAGCCGGACGCGTCCGGCGATCGGAAGCCACTGCTACCCAGTAGCGATCCATTCCTCCGTCCACCGAAGGGGTTCGCGGCCCGTCCGGCGGGGACCATCCTGCGCAGCCGTCGCGTCGAACTCGCACTGTTCGGACTTGTACCGCAGCAGGTCTCGGCCTGGCAGCTGCTCTACCGCAGCTGTGACATGCACGGCACCCCGGAAGCGGCGGTCACCACGGTGCTGCTGCCGCTCGACGCCGACCCGAACGAAGACCGCCCGCTGCTGGCCTTCCAGACCGCCATGGACGCGGTGGCGGAGCGATGTTCCCCCTCCTACGCATTGCGTCGCGGTTCCCACGCACTCGGCTCGGTCACCCAATTCGAATGGATGCTGGTGGCCAACGCGCTGCGCCGGGGTTGGGCGGTGAGCATCGCCGATCACGAGGGCCCGCACGGGAATTTCGGCGCACCGCGCGAGCCCGGTTACCGCGGACTCGACGGGATCCGCGCGGCGCTGCGCTTCGCGCCGCTGGGTCTGCGCCCCGATACCCGGATCGCGGTCTGGGGTTATTCCGGTGGCGGTATGGCCAGTTCGTGGTTGGTCGAGATGGCGCCGACCTACGCACCGGAGCTCGATATCGTCGGCGCGGTGCTCGGCGCACCGGTCGGCGATCCCGGCCAGGTATTCACCCGACTCAACGGCGGGCATTACGCCGGATTGCCCGCGATCGTGATCGCGGCGCTGCGCAGGCTCTACCCGGCACTGGCCGCGGTATTCGACAGCGATTGCGATGCCGAGGGGCTCCGGCTCATCGAACGCGCCGAACGGTCGACACCGTTCGCGGCGATTCTCGGGCTCGTCAAAAGAGATGTCGGCCACCATCTGAGCCGTCCGCTCGCGGAGGTGCTCGCCGCGCCCGATATGCAGGCCATGCTCGACGACCTGCGCCTCGGCCACTCCATCCCGACCTGCCCGCTGCTGGTGGTGCAGCCGGTGCACGACCAGATCATCCACATGGACGGCGTCGACGGCCAAGTCGAGCGGTATCGCCGCGGCGGGGCACAGGTCACCTATGTGCGCGACCGGCTCAGCGAGCACTTCTCCCTGCTCCCGCTGGCCACCCCGATCAGCCTGGACTGGCTCGGCGATCGGCTCGCGGGAAAACCGGTACACGAAGTCGGCGACAGCACGGTGTGGTCGGTCGCGGCCTCGCCCACGGGGGTGCGCGGATTGTGGGAAATGCTCGGCACCGCGCTCAAGGTGGCGCTGGGCAAGCCGCTGCGTCAGGAGACCGAGCCCGCGGCTCGAATCCCCCGCGTACGCGCCGCGTAACTGTTCGTCTCGGGTGCCCCGCAAGCGATCCGCTACGACCGCTTGCTGCCCGCATCCTGCGATGCTGGACAATGGAGCGCGTGAACGACGCCGCGAACCATACTGCCGAGTCAGTTCCCGGACCGCCGTCCACAGCTCCGGCTCCGGCGGACGGTGGATCCCGAAAGGGCTCGGGCTCTCGCCTGTACCCCCGCGTGACGAGCTTCCGCTCGCGCCGGGGGGCACTCACCGCGACCCAGCAGCAATCCTGGGATCGCACCTGGCCCGAGATCGGTCGAGATGT
The DNA here is from genome assembly GCF_035920345.1 of Nocardia vinacea. Taxonomy (NCBI): domain Bacteria; kingdom Bacillati; phylum Actinomycetota; class Actinomycetes; order Mycobacteriales; family Nocardiaceae; genus Nocardia; species Nocardia vinacea. The sequence goes on along the minus strand of NZ_CP109149.1, from coordinate 7,411,911 downwards.
GGCCGACGAATCACTCGACGCCGCCGCCTGGTTCGGCCGCGAGGCCCCGCTCGTCATCGAGATCGGTTGTGGGACAGGCACCGCCACCGCCGCGATGGCACAGGCGGAACCGCATCTGAATCTCATCGGCATCGAGGTCTATCAGCCCGGTCTCGCGCAGCTGGTGCAGCGCATCGAACGCGAGCAGATCGGCAACATTCGACTGCTGCGCGGTGACGCTGTGGACGTGTTGGAAAACATGATTGCTGAGCAGTCGCTCACGGGCGTTCGAGTCTTCTTTCCTGACCCGTGGCCGAAGGCGCGACACCATAAGCGGCGGCTGTTGCAGCCCGCGACATTCGCATTGATCGCCAATCGCCTGCGGCCCGGCGGTGTGTTGCACGTCGCGACCGACCACGCCGACTACGCCGAATTCATCGCCGAAGTCGGCGCGGCAGAATCGCAGCTCATCGGCCTGAACGAGGCCGCGGGCGGGGTCAGCGCCGAGCATCGCGACAGCGCGCCGATCGGCTTCGAAAGGCCCGTCACGAAATTCGAAGGCAAGGCACATCGCGCCGGAAGCGCCATCAACGAGTTCATATGGGGGAAGATCGAATGATGAGTGTCGGTGAGATGGCCCGTGAGGTCGTGGATGTTGCCGGGGAGGTGCACGGAACCGGATCCGAGGTGATCGGCGCGGTTACGCCCGATGTGCGTCGAGTGCTATTGGTCTGGGACGCCCCGAACCTCGATATGGGACTGGGCGCGATCCTCGGCGGCCGCCCGACCGCCGCCTATCGACCGCGCTTCGACGCGCTCGGCCGCTGGCTGCTCGCGCGCACCGCCGAACTATCGGTGGGCAGCGTGACCCGAGTCGAACCGGAAGCGACCGTCTTCACCAATATCGCGTCCGGCACCGCCGATGTGGTGCGGCCGTGGGTGGAGGCGCTGCGCAATGTCGGCTACGCGGTCTTCGCCAAGCCCAAGATCGATGAGGACTCCGATGTCGACGCGGATATGCTCGCGCACATCGAGCTACGCAGCCGCGGTGCCGGGCTGGCGGGCATCATGGTCGCCTCCGCCGATGGCCAGGCATTCCGCGAACCGCTCGAACGATTGGCCGCCAACGGAATCCCCGTTCAGATACTCGGCTTCCGTGAGCATGCGAGTTGGGCCGTAACATCCGATACCCTCGAGTTCGTAGATCTCGAGGACATCCCGGGCGTGTTCCGTGAACCGCTGCCCAGGGTCAGCCTCGACTCGCTGCCCGACGAGGGTGCTTGGCTGCAGCCGTTCCGGCCGCTGTCGGCGCTGCTCACCTCTCGCCCTGCCCAAGGAGTCGCTTAGTGTTCACACGCTGGGGCGATCTGGTCTATCGGCTGCGCTTCGCCGTCATCGGCATTGTCGCGGCCGCACTCTTGGCACTCGGCGGTTACGGCCTCGGCCTGGAAGACCATCTCAGCTCCAGCGGGTGGGATGACCCCACGTCGCAATCGGCCAAAGCGGCCAAGTTGTCCGACGAGGCGTTCGGACGTGATCACAACAGCGATGTGATCGTGCTCTACACCGCACCGGACGGTAAGACGATCGATGATCCCGAATTCCGGCAGAAAGTCGTCGACAGCCTCAATATGCTGCCGCGCGACCATCCGGATGAGATCGCCAAGATCAACGGCGCCTACTGGCAGACCGAAACCGGCCCGGCATCACCATTGACGTTCGGCTCGAAGGATAAGAAGTACACCTTCGCCTCGATCGCCATCCAAGGCGATAACGACACCGCCATGGTGCGCAACTTCCGGAAAGTGAACGGCGTCTTCGCCATTCCGGGCATCGACGTACAGGTCGCGGGTCTGCAGGCGGTGGCGGGCACGCTGAACGACACCATGGCCGCCGACCAGAAGCGGATGGAGATCCTGGCCATCCCCGCGGTCGCGGTGCTGCTGTTCTTCATCTTCGGCGGTGTGGTCGCGGCGGCGCTGCCATTGATCGTCGGTGGTCTCACGGTGATCGGCGCCTGGGGCATCGTGCGGTTCGCGACCGAGTTCACCGAGGTCAACTCGTTTGTCTCGCCGGTCGTTTCGATGATCGGTCTCGGTCTGGCCATCGACTACGGCCTGTTCATCGTGAGTCGGTTCCGAGAGGAACTCGCCGAGGGCTACGACACGCGTGCGGCCGTGCGCCGCTCGGTGATGACCGCGGGTCGCACCGTGGTGTTCTCCGCGACCATGATCATCGCCAGCCTCGGCGGCATGCTGCTGTTCCCGCAGGGCTTCCTCAAATCGATCGCCTACGGCTCGATCGCGACCGTCTCGCTGGCCGCGCTGACCGCCATCACCATCCTGCCCGCGATGCTCAGCATTCTCGGGGCGCGGGTGGATATGCTCGGCCTCAAACGATTCCGCAAGACCAAGACCGCCGAGGAAGTCGAGACCGGTTTCTGGGGCAAGTCGACCCGCTGGGTGATGCAGCATCCGCTCAAGATCGCGATCCCGATCTGCATCCTGTTGCTGCTGCTGATCATTCCGGTCAAGAATCTGGCCTTCGGCGGTATCAACGAGCGGTACCTGCCGCCGGATAACGCGACCCGACTCGCACAGGCGAAGTTCGACTCGATCTTCCCGCTACGCAAGTCCGATCCGATCCAGCTGGTTTTCGTCTCCGGTAACAGCAATGCCGTCGGCAAGCTGTGGGCCGCGGCCAAGCAGGCGCCCGGCTTGAACGGCACCTTCGACGTGCCTGCTCAGTCCAACACGGACAAGGAAGTGTTCCGCACCAGCGCGACGCTCGCGGATTCGGAGAATTTCGATCCGACCATCGACTATCTGCGCTCCCTAGAAATTCCGGACGACGTGCAGATGTATGTCGGTGGACAGCCGGCGATCCAGAAGGACAGCATCGACGCGCTGCTGCACCGGATGCCGTTGATGATCGCGCTGGTGCTGTTCGTGACCACGCTGCTGATGTTCCTCACCTTCGGCTCACTGGTGCTGCCCATCAAGGCCGCGTTGATGAGCGCGCTCGGATTGGGTTCCACGCTCGGCATTTTGACGTGGATCTTCATCGACGGACACGGTGCGAGCCTGTTGAACTTCACGCCGCAGCCGATCATGTCGCCGGTATTGGTGCTGATCATCGCGGTTATCTACGGTCTTTCGACCGACTACGAGGTATTCCTGTTGTCGCGCATGGTCGAAGCTCGTACGCAGGGCGCTTCGACGACCGAGGCAGTGCGCATCGGTACCGCGCAGACCGGGCGCATCATCACCGCCGCCGCGCTCATCCTGCTCGTGGTGACCGGCGCGTTCGCATTCTCCGATCTGGTCATGATGCAGTATCTGGCCTACGGCATGATCGCGGCGCTGTTCATCGACGCGACGATTCTGCGCATGCTGCTCGTCCCGGCCACCATGAAGCTGCTCGGCGACGACTGCTGGTGGGCGCCGGCGTGGATGAAGAAGGTGCAGCAGAAGGTCGGGCTCGGCGAACCCATTCTGGACGACGAGCGTCCCGGCGGGGGCGAGGTCGTCGACCTGGTGAAGACCACGCCCATCACCGATCCGGTGACGATGCAGATGCCCGCGCTCACCGATAACGTCAGTACTCGGACGCGGTCACCGCGGCGGCCGCGCACCGTCGAGGAGATCGAGGCGGAGGCGCCGACGCAGCATTTCGCGAAGCTCCCGCCCGAACCACCGGTGCCGCCGCGGCCGGTTGTCGCGCCGCACGATCCGACTCGGCCGCGGGCGAATTCGCCGCTGCATACACCACCGCCTGGGCCGCCCGTGCCGCCTTCCGGACAGGCATCGCCTGCGCCGGGGTTGCCAGCCGCGCCGCTCGGCCAGTCGGCGCCGTCGGCACCCGAGCCCATTCGGCCGCGGCCGATTCCGACGATTTCGGGAGCGTCCGAACCGACTCGTCCGATTCCGCCTGCGCCCGCACCGACGCCTCCCCCGCCACCGGTCCAGCAGACGCCGATCCCTGCTCCGGACCATCCGACCCACCACGCAGCGTCGGAAAGCCACGCCCCGTCGAATGACGATGCCTCGGATGAGAACCGGAGCAGCATCGAAAACTGGATGGCCGAGTTGCGGTCCAATCGTCGCCGCATCGGCCAGCCCGACGAAGGTCGGCACCACAGCGCGGACGGGCGGACGGTCAGCGTGAACGAGCTGCTGCGGCGGCGGGATCGCGAGTAACGCCTTGCGCGGCTGCGGCTTTCGTTTCAGCACATCCCCGAAAGCAGCAACAGGCGCAGGTAGGTTTTGCTTCTCCAGACGCTGATGGCATAAGTGATGTCGCGCGCATTCTGGCGGACGAGTAGGCCGGGTGCGGCGACGTGGGTGGTCCACTAGGCCGGTCGTGCGTGCGGCTCGAGCCACACCTGTTCCTACCCGGGTGCCGGTGGCGGATCGTCGGTGACGGCTGAACGACACTGAGCGGCTTCGGTGCCAGCGGTTTTTGCGGGCCGCTCGGTGCGAACCCGATAGCTCACTGGATCGGTGTCGGGCTCAGGTTTTCGTCCGTTGCGGGCTGATGATCGTCGAGCCAGGTGAGGATGGTGTGCAGGCAGATGCCGATATTGCCGATCTGGCAGTGGTTTTGGGCTTGTTCGGCGGCGGTGAACAAGCGCGTGGTGACGGAGCGGGCGTGGGTCAGCGCGGCGGCTTGGCGGTGGAGTTGGTGTGCGGGCACGTAGTGGTCGTCGGCTCCGGCGAGTAGGAGGACGTCGGCGGTGACGCGGTCGGAGATGGTGCGGGTGGACAGGGTGCGGGCGACGCGGAAGAAGGTGTAGGCGTCCGCGGTGCCGGTGACGTGCATGCCCTGGCGCAGGCCCCAGGCGGCGATCGGTTTGCGGGCGGCGGCCAGGCGTGCGGTGAGGTTGACGATGGGGCGAGCGCGGGCAGTGTCGGCTAGGCGCAGTGCCGGGGTTGCGCCGGGAAAGGCTTGTCCGCCAAGGCATTCGAGGAAGTCGTCGAGAACGTCGAGCGCGACGACGCGACGGATGCGGGCCTCGAAGGCGGCCGCGCGGATGGCGAGTCCGCCGCCGAGTGAGATGCCGATCAAGGTGACGTCGTCGAGGTCGTAGTGGTCGAGAACGGCTGCGACCGGGTGTTCCCAGGTTGCCGTGAGGGGTAGTCCGTGGTCTTCGAGAGCGCCGCCCTGGCCGGGGCCGTCGAAGGCGATGACGCGGTATCCGGCGCGGGCTCCGGTCAGTAGCAGGGGGAAGATTTCCTCGGTGTACTCGTCGAATCCACCGCAGACGACGAGGACGCCTCGCGAAGGCCCCTCGGGCCGCACCTCGTATGTCGGCAAAGTGGCCGCACCGTAGGGCACGTCGACCGGAGACAGCCGGTAAAGATCGCGCATCGCACCGACGAACCGGTCGCGAGCGGGGACGCGACGCGGGTCATCGACGGGCATGAAGAATTCTGCTGCCCGGTCGTAGTACGCGGCGGGCAGCACGCGACCGTCGGCCCGTGCCTGCTGTGCCAGCTCGAGGAACACCGTGATCCACTCGGAGTAGGAGCTGATCCGCTCGGCGGCCGCGCGGACCTCGGCCAGGGCGTCGGGTCCGATCCACTGCAGGAATCGGTTGAGCTGGAATTCCATGCCCCGGTCCGGATGCAGTCTGTGGTAGCCGACTGGGTCCGCAGTGGGCGCGATGTCGATGGTCGGCGCATCCCAGTTGACCATATCCACTCCTTAACGCAAGTAATAATGCGATAAGTACGCTAACGCGCAGCGAACTCGAACGCAAGGATTCTTGCGTTAAAGTGACTGGGTGACCGAGTCAGTAGATCGGCCGCGGCGTACCGGCGGTCGCAGCGCACGCGTACGTGGAGCGGTCGTCGAGGCCGCAGTCAGCGTGCTGCTCGAACATGGCCCGAACAACTTCAGTGTCGGCGAGGTCGCGGCCCGTGCCGGTGTCCACGAGACCTCGATTTACCGCCGGTGGCGCACCCGAGAGAACCTCATCGTCGATGCGATGCTAGCCACCAGCGGCGAGGGCATCCCAGCGCCCGACACCGGCTCGGTGCGCGGCGACCTCCTCGCACTGACCCGCTCGGTAGCGGCATTCCTGTCCCAACCCACCGGAGCGACCTTCACCCGCGCGGCGGCCGTGCACGTCGACGACGAGTCCGTCGCAGCAGCGCGCCGCAGGTTCTGGGAATCACGACTCAGCCTGGCTTCGGTCATCATCGAACGCGGTATTCAGCGAGGCGAATTGCCGCAGACCACCGATGCCCGCCTGGTACTGGAGACCGTCATCGCCCCGTTCCACATGCGAGTCCTGCTGACCCACGAGCCGATCGACGAGACGCTACCCGAACGCATCGTCGACCTGATCTGCGCCGGGCTCGAGCAACCAGGTGCATGACACACACCGAGTCGGTTCAACGAGGTTGCCCCCAGCCCAACGATGTCGGGGATCTGAGCGCCCGCCGACTCGCCGGGTTGCGTCTGCTGAATCTTGTTACCTAACAAAGGCTTCGGCAATGGATTCGGGCGTTGTGGTGCGCCGAGCGGCACAGTCGCTGCCTGCATCGGCGAGTGCCGCTGCTGAATCCTGGTTTGCGGCACAGGCTTCAGCGAAGCCCCGCCACAGCGGGTACCGGCCAGGAGGAGCCGCAGGTGTCAGTGGGCTGCCTTTGCGGAGCAGCCAGCACTGCAGTTGTCAGCGTTCTGCTGAATCCGGGTTTGTGGCACCAGCTTCGGCGAAGGCACGGGCGTAGCGGGTCCCTGCCAGGAGCAGGAGGACGCCGACTACCAAGAAGGCTGCTACTCGGACCAGGCCATCGAGGGTGGCGAGATCGAAGAGGAACAGTTTGGCCAGGGCGGCTGCGGTGACGAGCAGCCCGGAGCCGAGTGCCAGTTTGGCGACGGCGGCCGAGCGGGACAGGTTGCGCAGGCCGAAGAACAGCGCGGCCGTGGCGGCGGCCATCCACAGGATGGTGGCGGCGCTGTGGCCGATGATGAAACCGTCGGCGCTGCCGGTCGCGATGCCGATCGAGACCGCCGCGGCGGTTACCGCATACAGGCCCGCGATGCTCGCGACGACGAACAGCGTGGACTCGTCGGTTCCGCCCTTGGTCATGCCGGGGAGTCTCCGGGCGCACCAGACGCCCACGGCGAGGACTGCGAGCGCGAGGACAGCTCCCAGCGCGGTCGCGATACCCAGGTGCGAGTGCGCAAGCCGTTGTGTCGCAAGCGCTTCCGGAGTCACGGTGGTGAAGTACACTACCGATCCGACCAGGGTGAATGCCGCGCCGATGGCGGCAGTAATGCGGGAGCGCCGCTGTCCGGCCAAGCCGAGGTAGCAGAGCGCCACCAGGAACAGTGCGATCGGCAGGGTCTGCAGTCGTGTCACGCCGACACACGCTTCGAGCAGCGCGAACGAACCGGCGATCGCGGAGACGAATGCGATCGAACCCGGAATCTGGACCAGCTCACGCAATTTCGGCACCATAGGCAATGTCGCCACGGCCAACAGGACCGCCGCATAAACAGCCGCGACCAAGGTGGCCGAGTGCCGCTCGAACATCGCGGGGGCGGCCAAGAGTGGAACCGTCGAGAGCGCGAAGCTCAGCGCGGCGACGATATCGCCGGATCGCCTGCGCACCACCAGAACACCGCCGACCAACCCGATCGCCGCAATCGCCACCGCAGCGGTGAGCAGCCAGTACACCCGGCCCTGCGCCGGATCGTCGACGACGGCGACGGCAATGGCGAGCAAGGTCGCCAATGTCGCCGGCACGGTGCGCACCACATGCAGGAACGGCCAATCACGGACCAATTGCACCGGCACACAGGTCAACTGCAACATGATCAGGAATGCGAGCAGCACCAGTTCCGAAGTGACGAACGGCGACAACAACGCCGCACCCGCGACAACGAGCACCGCGAGCGGCTGCGACTGCCACCGCATCGCCAACCCGACCCCACCCGCCGCAACACCAAGCGCCACCGCGAGCCCGACCACCGGATGCAACCACTCGTAGATCGCCGTCACCGCAACCACATCCAGATACGCCCCGGCAATACCGGTGGCAGCCAAGGAAATTCCACCGACCCGCCCACCGGGCCGCCCGAACACCCTGACCCCCGCTCCCACCAGCGCCGCCGAGAACACCGCCCCGGCAACAACTCTCGGCACCGGCCCGAAGAACCCGGCCTGCGCGGCAAGCACCAACAGCATCACCACCCCGATCAGCGTCACCCCCACCCCGGCCACCGCCAGCACCCGACTGATCATCCCCTCCTGCTGCCACCACGGAGTCTTCGGCGCACCCGCCCCAACCCACCTCGGCGGCCGCGGCGGCACCCCTGGCGGAACCGCCGGAATCCCCGGCCCTCGCGGTCCTGGCGGCACAAACCCGCCGGGCATACCCGAAAGCCCTGGCACCCCACCCGGCCCCACGGCCCACCCGGACATCCCGGCACCGCCCGGCGCGCCATACCCAGGCACCGGCCGCGACCACCCCGGAGGCCCGGCCGGCGGCATCGGAATCCGCCCCACCCCGCCAGGAACTGGTGCCGACGGCACCGCACCCGCCATCGGCGCGCCGGGCACCGTCCATGCGGCGGGTACCCCCGGCGCGGGCATAGCGGGAGCGCCCGCACCATCAGCAGAAGCTGGCTGCTGTGGTGCCGTACCCGCTGCAGGCACGACCGGAAGACCGGGGGCCTCTCCTGCTGTAGGCACATCTGAGACCGCACCCCCTGCAGGCATGGTCGGAGCACCCGGCGCCGCGCCAGGCACACCGGAAGCACCAGAGATCGCTTCGGGTCTCGGGGTCATCGGAGCACTCGCAGCTTCCGACTGTGCCGTCGATGTCCGGCCAGCCGCCGACTCCCCCACTGCCGCCGCGGCCGAGGTATGCCCAGCGTCGCGCGTCGGCTCGGCCGAAGGAGCTGCAGGTGCATCCGGCAACGCCGTCTGGCCACCGGCCGCCCCTGCGGCTCCGGACGCAGGCTCGCCGCTGGCACCGGGCGGCACCGGGATCGGACCGAGCGGGTACTCTCCGCGAACCGAGAAGCCGGTCGACTCCTGCGAAACCGCAGATGCGGCAACCGAATCAGCGACAACCTGCGCTCGTAACAGATCCAGATCTCGGCCGAGGACGCCCATCTGCGTTCCCAACACAGCGAACTCCCCGGACAACCGCGAAATCAGCGCGGGATCGATAGACGTAGTCATGTCTCCAATGCTGATTTCCCGAGCGCACCGGAACATGAGTAGAAACCACTGGTACTCATCCGGGATCTACTCGAATCCCATCTGCGCGACCGAGTCACCCAGTACGAAGATGCGTACCGCCGCAGCGCTATACGCGGCCGTCCACCGGAACCCCCACCCGGTCGTGGCGGGTGGGGGTAGGCGCTGACTACAGGGTGTGGGAGCGCATGTTGGTGACCTGGTAGACCGCATTGATTACCGCGGACCGGGGTGGCATGCGCAGGACGCCGGGGGTTGGTTCGCCTGCCCAGTGCCAGCCGAGTTGGGAATCGGTGGTGGGGAGCAGGACATGGCGGCCAGGGGGAATGACGGTCACGTGATGTCCGGCCAGGCAGCGGCGCACGCTGATCTCGACCGGGGTGGCCGGGCTCGGTGGTGCGACGAGGAAGGTCCAGGTGCGTTCGCCGGGGTCGGCGACCACCGGGGCCGTGTAGGTCCGGTCGAGGGTGCCCAGAACTTTGCGGCCGAGATCCGGCGGCAGCACCAGGGCGCCGAGGATGGAGCCAGTGGTGATCATCGGGCGACCCGCCAACAGTTGAACCGGCAGTCCGTACCGATGTCGCAGCAGATGCGCGATTTCGTGGGGCGAGTGACAGCGCTCGAACATGGCTTACTCCTCCCCCCGTCCGCAGGCCGGGCAGCCCCCGCTGCGTAGCGGACCGTGCTGTTCGCGCCCGCGCTGGGTGTGGCGCGCGGATCGACTGGTCTGGACACCCGGCTCGAACGCGCGATCGGCGCGGAGAGCTCGCACGGTGGTATTCGGCATTGTCGTCATTGCCGCCGCCCTTTGCATTCTCAAAGTTGCAGAAAGGCAACGGTATTCCAATTGAGCAGGAACGAGTCGTACGTAATGTCCCACTTCGAGTGAGCGCGATCACTTAACGTCGTACCCTGAAACAAGGATGTAACAAAGGACTTGGCTAAATGGACGATTCGTCGATCGGCGTGCGGATAAGGCTCTTCCGTGGAAAGGCGCTCACCCAGCGCCAACTCGCCGACCAAGCCGGTGTCAGCGTGGATCTGGTGCGCAAACTGGAACAGGGTGGCCGCCAGACCGCGTCGATCGCCAGTCTGCAAAAACTCGCGCGCGCACTGGATGTCGACATCTCCGACCTCGTGGGCAAGCGACACGGCATTCCCTCCGGCAATCCCGATGCCGGTATCGTCGCGATCCGGCGCGCCCTGACCCCGGTCGACGATCTGCTCGGTGAGATTCCGGATGAGGATGCGGTCGGCCTCGACGAGGGCAGTCGCGCAGTCGATTACGCGTGGGGCGCCTACTGGACCGGCCGCTACGAACTGCTGACCTCGATCCTGCCGACCGGGCTCACCCAGTTGCGGGCAACAGTGCACGCCGCTCGCAACGGCGCGGTCGCATCCGCGAATGAACTACTCGCACGGATGTATTGGGTCACCGGCTGCACCCTGGTCCATCTCGGGCAGACCGATCCGGCGTTCCTCGCGATCCGGCAGGCACTGGCCGCCGCCGAGCTCGGCAATGATCCGCTGCTGCTGGCCACCGTGCGCGGCTCGGTCGCCTGGCAGCTGCTGGTGCAGGGCCGCTACGAGGAGTCGCGCAAGGTCGCGCTGCGTGCGGCGGCGGATCTGGAGCCCGAGGGTGATGAAGCTCCGGCACACCTGTCCGCGTACGGATCGCTGGTACTGCAGGGCGCGACCGCGGCCGGTCGATCGCAGGATGTTCCCGAAGCATTGTCGCTGGTCCAAGCGGCGGGTGAAGTCGCGCTGCGCATCGGCGTAGATCGTCACGATTACGAAACCTATTTCGGCCCTTCACAAGTCGTCATGCAGACGGTCGATGTGAATATCAGCTCCGAACGCTATCCGGAGGCACTGACCGCCGCCCAGGATATGCCCGCGAACTGCGGTCTGCCCCAGGCCTCCCGCGCCCGCCACCTCACCGATACGGCCGTCGCCCTGACCCGCACCGGTCAGCACAAGCGCGCCCTCGCCGCCCTGCTCGACGCCGAACGCGTCGGCGGCGCCGACTGGATCAAATACCAGTCCCTGCCCCGGCACATCGTCTCCGAACTACTGGATCACGACCGCCGAGTCCCGTTGCGCGCCTTCGCCCGCCGCATCGGCGTCAACACCTGATCGGCGTCGAGATCCCGCTCGATCACGGCAGTTCAGCGTCAGCCGCAGGTGCTTTGCCGCATCGCCGCGGGCGCTATCGGCGAGTTGTGCCACAGCGGCCACTGCTGACCAGTGTGCAGCGAAGACCTAGCCGCCGCACCGAGCAATTGCGCCTCACTCATCGGACTTGCGCGATCCGCGCTGCTAGACCGCCGAACGCACGGAATTTGCTGCCCGCAACGCGCCTGCGCCGTTCGAGCTTCCGCGCCCCGAGCTGCCCGGCGACCGACCGCACCGAGTCGGTCCGCGCTAGCTACCCATCAACTTGCGCCATTGGGCGCGCAGGGAGTGTTTGGCGGTTATCGAGCCGAAGCGGATTCGCCCTTCTACGACGACGTGCAGTGGGCCGAGGGGCGGGCCGGTGCGGACCTTGTTGTTGACGCTGGAGCCGATCAGGTCGACGGCGTTGAGGTCGACGGTGGCCTCGGCGGGGACGATGAGGGTGAGTGAGCTGAGGTAGTCGTCGACGTGCACCTCTACGACCTGGGTGGACATGATCGCCTCGGTGAAATCGAGGGTGACACCGGAGAGCCAGTTGTTCAGATGCAGTGCGGGCGCCACCTGCCACCGACCGCGGCGATTGACCCCGGACAGGCGGCTGCGGATCACATTCCCCGGCGTGACCTGCGACGGGACCGAGGGCGGCGGTGAGACCCGCTTTGTGAAGGCGGGCGAGGAATTCACGAATGTCGAGGGCGCGGCAGGCTGGCCGACGAGTCGCACGCCCGGCAGGTCGACAAGCACGGAATTCAGTTCACCGCGGGTCTTGGCAGCCAGCGCGGTATCCATCCGCTCGGTGAACTCCCCGAGGGAGAGCATGCCGAGCCCGACGGCCCGCTGGAGCAGTTGACCGACATGTTCGCGTTCGGCATCGGAAACACGCAACTCACGATCGCCGACCACGTCACCGGAGCCGACACCGTTGGATACCGATTCGGGGCCACCCATGAATCCGAGATTACCGAGCCCAGCACCCGCCACGCATCAGGGCAATCCCCGAGTCCCGCCCCCCCAGCCCCGATCCCGCCGATTTCCGCGCAGATCGAGACTGTTTCCCGCGCATCACGCTGGTCCGTCGGCGAGCCGGGCCCGCACATCCCCGGAGCCACGGGGCACCCCGCTCCACACCCACCGATTTCCACACAAATCCGGACCGTTTCCCGCTCATCACACAGGCACGTCGGCGAGCCAGGCCCGCACATCCCCCGAGCCACGGGGCACCCCGCTCCACACCCACCGATTTCCACACAAATCCGGACCGTTTCCCGCCCATCACACAGGCACGTCGGCGAGCCAGGCCCGCACAGCACCTCGAGCCACCGGGGCACTCCATTGCACCACCGGGCACCAATACGCCGAACCGGCGGCGGAGGACGCACCCCGGGCACCCCGGCTCACCACCGGGCACCTCGTGTACAAGGTGCCCACTAGCGCGACTGGGTGCCCGGTGTAGGACGGCGAATGTTCCTACTGCGCCCGGCACATGGACCCCCGCAGGATGATCGGGCCACGAATGGAACCTTTGGGGACCGAAACCGCCGCGCAGGAGCCCGAGAGCCGTTGCGCCACCTAATCGAGAACCATTTCCCGCCTACTCGAGAACCCGTTACGGCCACGTATTCACAACCGTTGCGCACCTGCTCGAGAACCCACCTACTCCAGCCCCTGCTCGATCGCATAGCGAGTCAGTTCAACCCGGTTGGCCAACTGCAACTTCCGCAAGGTCGCCTGCACATGGTTCTCCACAGTTCGATGGCTGAGCCCGAGCCGCGACGCAATCTGCTTGGCGGACAAGCCTTTCGCCACCATCCGCAAGACTTCGGTCTCCCGCTCGGTCAGCGCGGGCCGATGCGGTTCATCCGGTTCGACCGGCGCGGTCGCCATCCGCCGATACTCACCGAGCACCAGCCCGGCCAACCCCGGCGTGAACACCGGTTGCCCAGCCGCAGTGGCTCGCACCGCCTCGATCAACTCGCCCGCGGACGCACTCTTGACCAGATAACCCGAGGCCCCCGCCTTGATCGCATCCAGCACATCGTCGCGCTCCGCCGACGCCGACAACACGAGCACCCGGCTCTCCGGCGACACCCGCAGTACCTCCGCAGTCGCCTGCGCCCCATTCCCATCGGGCAACTGCATATCCATCAACACCACCGCAGGCCGCACCGCCGCCGCCCGCCGAGTAGCCGACCCCACCCCATCCGCCGTCGCGGCAACCACGAACCCGGCCTCGGCCAGATCGCGAGAAACCCCGTCGCGCCACATGGGATGGTCGTCCACCACCATCACCGAAATCGCCTCGGCCGCATCATCACTGCTCACAAGGTCCCCCTGCACGCTCGGGCACCCAGGCAGCTAGGGGTAACCGATGACCCGATCGCCTCGGCCACATCATCGCTGGCCACAAGGTCCTCCTGCATGCTCGAACTCCTGGCAGCTAGGGGCGATCGATGACCCAATCGCTTCGGAAGCCTTACCACTGGTCACAGTGTCCTCCTCCACACTCGAAACGCCGGTATGCACCGACCTCTGGCCGCACGGCTGCGGGAGTTCACGCGGCAGCGTCCGCACGCCTGTCGTCATTCACGACGAAAACCTGCGCCGGCAAGATCTCGTCGCGCAAGCACTCACGCCACACCTCCCGAACGCGGCACCCGAAACTCCCACTCGGTACCGAACCCAACCCCACCAGCCTCCTCGGTAAGCAATACCGCCGTTCCCCCCAACGTCTCGATGCGACCGATAATGGATCGCGAAACCCCCATGCGCCCCTCGGCTTCCGCCTCTTCCAAACGCCCCGGCGCAATCCCGACACCGTCATCGCGCACGCTGATGATCAGCTCGTCACCGGTATCCTCCAGCAGCACATAAGCTTTCGCATCCGGACCGGCATGCACCGCGACATTGGACAGTGCGTTCGCCACCGCCGCCGCGATCTCACCCGCCGTCCACCGCCCGACCCGCACCGGCTCACCCGGCGTCGAAACGAAGACCGATGGCGTCGCATGCACGGTCAGCAGCGGCCGCAGATCGACATCCGCACCACCGGTATCCCCGTGCCTACCCTGCTCGGAGATCAAAACCCGCAGCGCCACTTCCTGTTCCGCCGCCCGCTGCGCCAATTCCTCGGTGGAACCGCCGATCTCGTTACCACGCCGCTTGATATAGCTGAGCACCTGCAGCACTCCATCGTGCACCTCACGAGCCAGCCGCTCCCGCTCCTCGGCCGCCGCGGTCAACCGAACGGCCCGTTCCAGCTGCCCCTGCGCCCGACGCGCGGTATTGGCGGCCAGTCCGAGCGCCAGCCCGATGGAGACGAGCACCGGCGCGGTCGCATCGGCCCACACATCCTGGCCCCACTGCTCGCGCACCGTCACGATGACCGCCGCTATCAGAAGCGCGGAGAGCACCCCGGCGAGCGGCCCGCGCAGAATCGCCGCGGACACAACGGCATTGGCGACCCACAGCGTGGTCGGCAGCGTCTGATGTCCGTGGTACCAGCCGTAATCGGCGACCAACCGGGTCGAGGCGATCAGCGCGATCACCACCACGTGATCCCCGATCACCACCCACGCCCGCAGCCGCGCCACATCGGGAAAGTGCCACTGCGACAACATGAATGCCGACGCACCGGACCACACCGCCATCACGGCGATCAATACCCAGCTCAGCTGCTGATTCTGGTAGTACTGCACCGAGGCGATCTGCTGACCGACCGCATAGAGCAGCGTGACCAGCCGCAATGCCTGCACTGCACGCCACAGCGGCGCGGTTGCCGCATCGTCCGCACTCAGCTCGGCTGCGCCGACCTCACCTGGGCCCGGCCGAGTCATCCGACCGGTCCTCCCGATGCATCTCCTTGGCCAGCACCGCATCCACATCGAACCGGCCGGGCTCCGGTTTATCCGGCTCCACCGCGAATCGACCTCCGTCGCCGGTGTGCAGTTCCTCGAACGCCTCCTCCGGACTCTCCGACAGCAGCGACCGAATCGCGGTATTCATCACCGCGACGAACGGCACCGCCAACAGAGCGCCCGCGATGCCGCCGAGCACGAGGCCGGCGGCAATGGCCAGCACCACCGCGAGCGGATGGATGCTCACCGCCCGACCGAGCAGCAATGGTTGCAGCACATGGCTTTCCAGCTGCATCACCGCGATGATGATGCCGAGCACGATCACCGCGGTCACCCAGCCCTTGGTCACCAATGCGATGAATACCGCGATGGTCCCGGCGAGGAATGCACCGACGATCGGGATGAACGCGCTGATGAATACCAGCGAGGCCAACGGCAATGCCAGCGGCACCCCGAGAATCGCTAGACCGGCACCGATGCCGATGGCATCGACAAGCGCCACCACTACCGTCGCGCGGACGAAGCCGACCAGCGTGCCGAAGCCGAGTTGCCCTGCGGTGCGCACCTTTTCCCGGTGCGGGGTCGGCACGATCCGGGTCACGAAATGCCAGATCTGATCGCCGCCGTAAAGGAAGAAAATGAGAATGAAAAGCGTCAAGAACGCACCGGTGAGAACATGCCCGATCACCGTCGCGGTGGTCAAGGCCCCGCTGGTGAGACCTTCCCTGTTCGATTGGATCGTTTTGACGATCGTGTCGCCCGCATTCCGAATCTGCTCATTACTCAGATGCAGCGGACCATTGATCAGCCAGTCCTGAACCTCGTGGACGCTGTGGGTGATTTCGTCGGACAGCTGCGGTACGCCCTCGATGAACTGCTCGATGACGAAGGTCATGATTCCCGCGACCACTCCGAGCGATCCGAGCAGCGCGACGAAGACCCCCACCGACCTCGGCACCCCGAGCCGCTGCATCCAATCCACCAGCGGCGCCAGCAATGCGGCGGCCAGTAGGCCGATGGCGAGCGGTATCGCCACCGCCGCCAGCTTCTGCACCACCATCGTGATCGCGATCAGCGCGGCGAACATCACCAGCAGCCGCCACGCCCACTCGGCGGAAACTCGGACGAACGGATGTACAGAATCAGCAGCCGACCGCGCAGCAGTGGCTTTTCCGAGAGCACTAACCTTCTGGTCGGTCACCTCCGCGAGCCTAATGGCCGCAGAGCGCCGCGGACATGCTCGGATGATCGAAACGCTAGATTGGTCACCGTGTCAGCGCCCTTGGAAGCGGTCAAACAGACCATGCGAACGCGCTGGCCGCTGTACCTGACATCGATGCTGTTGGCCAATGCGTTCGGCGCGGTCCTGGTGTGGGCGTTCATCCAATATGGACTCCCGGTTCCCGAAGGTGAGGCGGCCGGTGCGCGACGCACCGGCCTGCTGATTCCCGGTCTGGTTTTCACCACCGGTGGTTTGCTGAGCCTGGCCGCTTCGGCGCTCATGCTGCGTCCGGTCATGCGCTGGCAGATGCGCGGTGGGCCGCCCAGCCACCAAGAGCAGATGGCCGCACTGCACGCGCCGCTGCGCCAGGCAATCCTGCATCTGGTGCTGTGGTTGATCGGCGGCGCCATCCTGGCGGCCACCATCATCGTGGACGCGCCGGAGCTGGCCGGTGCGGTCATCGTCACCGAATGTATGGCCGCGACGATCGTCTTCGGTTTCACCTACATGCTCGGCGAACGGATTCTGCGCCCGGTCGCCGCGCAGGCCCTCACCGAGGGCTCGTTCGACCACACGCTGACGCCGGGCGTCGGCACCAGGATGGGGATGACCTGGGGTATGGGCACCTTCGCGCCCACCATCGCCATCGTGCTGCTGTGCGTCACCCAGATCTCGTCGGATGTGAAGTTCTCCGCGCAATCGCTGGCCATCTCGATTCTGCTGCTGTGCGGTGTGGTGATCATGCAGGCGCTGGCGCTGTCGATGCTGACCGGATCGAGCATCTCCGACCCGGTGCGCCAGCTCAGCCAGGCCATCGACCGGGTACAGGAGGGCGCTCGCGACGTGCAGGTCGAGGTGTTCGACGGCAGTGAGATCGGCCTGTTGCAGGTCGGCTTCAACCGCATGATGGAAGAGGCCGCCAAGCGCCGCCAGCTGCAGGAACTCTTCGGCCAGCATGTCGGCGAGGAGGTGGCGCAGCGCGCACTCGACTACGGCACCGAACTCGGCGGCGAGACCCGATTCGTGGCCGTGCTGTTCGTCGATATGGTCGGGTCCACCGCGGCCGCCGCGGAGCGACCGCCGACCGAGGTGGTCAGCCTGCTCAACGAGTTCTTCCGCATCGTGGTCGACGTCATCGACCGGCACCACGGCTTCGTCAATAAATTCGTCGGCGACGCCGCACTGGCGATCTTCGGCGCCCCGCTGGACCGCCCGGACGCACCGACCGCCGCCCTTGCCGCCGCCCGTGAACTGCGCGAAGTCCTGCGCGAGGTGCCCGGACTCGATATCGGTATCGGAGTTTCGGCGGGCCTGGCGGTCGCCGGAAATATCGGCGCCGCAAACCGTTTCGAATACACCGTGATCGGCGACCCGGTGAACGAGGCATCACGCCTGACCGAACTGGCCAAGGATCAACCCGGCCGCGTACTCGCCTCGGGCAGCGCGCTGTATTTCGCCGATGAAAGTGAGCAGGACTTTTGGCTGATGGGCGAGGAAGTCCAGCTGCGCGGCCGGCGACGAAAGACCAGGTTGGCCTGGCCGAAGGATGGGGCCGCGGTGCGAGCTGGTTTTTTCGAGCGACCTGCAAGCAGTCGCTAGCGGCCGGGCACGGAGAAGGCAGCCTGCGTAACCACGGAGGGCCCCGGGATCACCGCCGATCAGATACGTGCTCCGCACGTCGATGCAGACAGCGAAACAGTCGGTTCGTTAGGCTGACCGAGTGACGGCCGATGGGGAACTAGCCGGCGAGCCTGCGCCGCAGCCGTCCGACGACCCCGATAGACCGGCGAAACGTGGTCGCCGGAGCAAATTCTGGTGGGTCAAATGGGTCGCAGGCATCGCCCTACTCGCATTGCTGATCGGCGAGGGTTACTACCTCTGGCCACGACTACACGATTCCTGGAATAACCTCACCGAAATTCATTGGGGCTGGGTCGCCGCCTGTATCTGGTTGCAGGCACTGTCGATGAGCGGATTCAGCCGGGTGCAGAAGCAACTGCTGCATGCGGGCGGTGTCGAGGTCCGTCAGCACAAATCCGCCGCCGTCGTCTACGGCGCCACCGCCATGTCGGTGACACTGCCTGCCGGACAGGTGTTCTCCACCGCCTTCACTTATCGCCAGACCCGCCGGTGGGGTGCGAGTCCGATCGTCGCCTCCTGGCAGTTGGTGATGTCCGGTGTGATCGCGACCGCCGGACTGGCACTGCTCGGCGTCGGTGGTGCGCTGCTGGTGGGCGACCGGGTCGGGCCGTTCAAGCTCATAGTGTCAGTGGCCGGTGTGATCGCGCTGGTGTGGGCGGGCAACCACCTGTCGAAGAATCCGGGCGCACTGGAGGCCGTGCTGCGCCGCGGGCTCGCGCTGCTCAACCGGATCCGCAAACGCCCCGCCAAGCAGGGAATGAACAAGATCGCCGATGTGCTCTCGCAACTGGAATCGGTGGATCTCGGCAAGCGCGACGGGGCAATGGTCGCGGGTTGGGCGCTGGTGCACCGCTTCGCCGATGTGGCCTGTCTCGGCGCCGCCTGCTACGCGATCGGTGCCGATCCGAAGCTGGCCGGTCTACTGATCGCATTCACCGCGGGCAAGGCCGTCGGCTCGATCCCGTTCGCACCCGGCGGCATCGTCTACGTCGACGCGACTCTCATCTACGGCCTGACTGCGGGCGCGGCCCTCCCCGCATCCCAGGCCGTCGCCGCCGCCTTCCTCTACCGCCTGGTGAGCTTCGTCCTGGTCGCGATCATCGGCTGGATCGTCTTCGCCTTCCTCTTCCGCACTCCGCAAGCCGATGATGCCGAATTCAAGAAGGAGTTCGAACAGCGCCGCACGCTGTAATTTTGGCCGCGCCTTCGGCGCGGCGTGTTCGCGGCCCCCTGTGTCTCGCGTCCGAGCCGTCGAGACTCGCGACTTCGTCGCATGCGCTTCGACGACTCGGACGCGAGACGGGCCACGAACGGGGTCGCTCGTAAGACTCGCTCCGTTGCGGTCGCTGATAGCGGATCGTTCAGCACCCAATGCACACGCAACGGATGGTCAAGCCCCGCGCGTGCGGCACACGCGCTTCGACGACTCGGACGCGAGACGGGCCGCGAACGGGGTCGCTCGTAGGACTCGCTCCGTTGGGGTCACCAGTGTGCGAACGGTTCAATACCCGACGTACGGCGGCGAGATGTTAGTGGGCGAGCAAGGGGCCCGGACCTGATCAGCAGGTGTCACGTAGCAGGAGCGGATGCGGGCACTACTACGCTGGCCGCGTGAGGAAATTGGTCCCGTTGGTGGTGGATGCGCTGCTGGTGATCTTGTTCTGCGCGATCGGGCGGCGCAGCCATGACGAGGCGGTACTCACCGGACTGCTGAAGACGGTGTGGCCGTTCGCGATCGGGCTGGCGATCGGCTGGGTCGTTGCGGCCGCCGTGGCCAGCCGGGTATCCGGCGAAAAGGGAGCGGCGCGATTCGACGGAGCCGCACCATGGCCCGTCGGTGTTCTGGTCTGGCTCGGCACTCTCTGCGGCGGCATGCTGTTGCGCGTGATCAGCGGTCAGGGCACCGCATTCAGTTTCATCATCGTCGCGGCGTGTGTGCTCGCGCTGTTCCTGCTCGGCTGGCGCGCGGCCATCAGAGCCATCAACTGATCACGGCTCAGGGGTGGCCAGCGATTGGAACAACCTGGCCGCCATCCGCGCGGTCGCGTCGCCGCTGTCGGCGTCATTGATGTGAATCGCGAGGGCCAGATCCCCGGCATTCGCGATGAGCCAGCCGTCATTGCCCGCAGTGGCCATGAATCCGATGACATCGCGGTAGGGCCGCAGCGGCGCGAACTCCGGTCGGCCCGCGCCGTCGCGCAACATCGCGCGCAGCCGATCGGTGAGTTGCGGTGACATCTCGGGGACCTGTGCGTCCGTGGCGCTGGGGTGTCCGGCCTCGATCATCGGCGGCGGCACCTGCCCGCGCGCGATGGCAGCCGCGGCGATCGCCATCCCGAATGGGCTGGCCAGCACCGCATCCGTACCACCGCCTTGGCGCACCTGCTCGGCACTGCGCCCCGCGACCGCGACCCGGCCGGTGACCTCGTCCAGTCCCGGCACCTTGTAATCGACGCCGACGCCGAGATTCGGCGCGGATTCGGCCGCGTCCTGCACCGAAACGTCCTGCGGTGCCTTGTTCTTCAGCACCGCGGCGACATTGCGGAACAGATCGATATTGGTGCCGACCGGATAGAGCCCGGTGAACGCGACCGAACCGTGCTCACTGGCCTGCGTATTCTGCGCGACCGCGACGACCGCGCCGCTGGACGGCTGGATCGCCACGATCGAGGCGGGCGTCCCGACGCTCACCACCGCATCCTCGGCGGCGCGCTGCAGGCGCTGATCCATGGTGGCCGCGATATCCGGACCGGGAGGGCCCTGGTAACCGGCGATCTGGCCGACGAAACGTCCGTCCTGTTCGAAAATCTGCACACCCCAACCGGCGTGCAGATCCTGGCTGTCCTGCCACACCTTGCGCAGCGCGTCCAGCATCGGCGACCAGGTCCGGCGGTCGGCAGAGATCAGCCGCGGTTGCTTCTCCGTCACCACGCCGGGCACCCGGGCCAGCGCGGATTCCAGGATCGCGAAATCGGGTTCGCGCAGATTCACCGCGATGATCGGCTTGCCCTGTGAGGTCGACAGCTGCTGCATCAGCGACGGACCAGTGATCAGCGGCGCGACCGGTTCGATGGCCTTGGCCAGCGCGTTGGTCGAGGCCACCAGATCGGTCGTCTTGGCGGGATCGAGTTTGACCACATTGATGACCTGCTCGGTCATCAGCGCGTCGCCGACGATGTCCTTGACCCGCGGCGGCGGGGTGGGCATGGTGCGCAGGAGCCGGACCGTGCGATTGTGGTCCAGCTGCGGCATGACGACGGCGGGTTCCCAGGAGATGCGCCAGCCGATCGCCAACTTCCGCACGTTGCCCTGCAGGCTGTACCTCCAGGTCTTGTTCTCGCCGAAGTTCCAGGCGACATCCATGCTGAACAGGCCCGCCTCGCGGTCCAGGCCGATGAATTGGGTTTTCTGGTAGTCGACCTTGCCCGGCTGCAATCCGGCGAACATCTGTTTCAGCGTTGCGGATGCGGCCGTGGGATAGGAGGTGAGCTCCGCGGCCTTCGCATAGTTCTGCTCGTCGAGCAGTGCGGTGAAGCGATCGACGACGTACTCGGCTTCATTGCGCTTCGCATCGGAACCACACGCCCCGATCGCGATAGCCAGCGCCACCACCCCCGAGAGTGCGATTGCGCCCCGGACGCGATAGCGGCGGGATCCCCACACATCCATGTCGCCCACTCTTTACTCTTGTCACTCCAGTAACAAGACCACCGTACCTGAAATTAGCTGCCCGCCGAGCCACACCGGCCGGACGTTACCCATGCTCAGTATCTCCGATTGTTCCCGAAGCCCGTGCTCCGGTTGGTCGATCATGGACGTTCCCCGGTCCCGTTGCGACACCCGGCGCCGCAACCGTACCGGCAGGAACACGAACTTGTCAGAAAACGGCCCACGTCGGCGTTTCGGCGGCCCGCGTTGGCGTTTCGATCGCACAGGGCCTCGTTGACCAGCACACACCTTTATCTGGCGTACCCGAACGGCCGGTGGCCGAAACCGTTCGCACAGAGCAGAACCACGCGCATGCTTTGCGACGTAATCTTGTAATCAATGAAATACAGGCACCACAGTAAGTAGGTGATTCCCAATGAGGCACGAGCATCGGGGACGGGGCTTCGGACGACCGGGCGGCTGGCAGCAGGCCGATCTACCGGATCCCGCGGACGCCCCGGACTGGTTCGCCGGAAGGTTGCCGAGCGACTGGTTCGCCGGGCCGCCCGTCATCGAAATCGACCGGGACGAGATCGTGGTTATCGGTGAGCTCCCGGCCCCGGTATCGGAAAAGGACGAGGCTCCCGCAGAGGAGGTCCCAGCCGCGACGAAGGAGGGCGCCGTCGCCCGCTTCCGCGAGACCACCCGCCCGGCCCGCATGCAGATCGCGAACGAGGCCCAGCGGCGCTACGGACGCAGCGTCGCGTGGGGCGTCTCGGTGGACGGCGAACGAATCATGTTCACGCACTTGGCGGTTCCGGTGATGACGCGACTGCGACAGCCGGAGCGCAAGGTGCTCGACACGCTCGTCGATTCCGGTGTGGCGCGCTCGCGCGCGGATGCGCTGGCGTGGACGGTGAAGTTGGCGGGCAAACATGCCGAGGCCTGGCTCGAGGAGTTGCGCACCGCCATGCAGAAGGTGGACGACCTGCGTTCGGAAGGTCCGCAGGGACTCTGAACAGGGCGGGCTAGTGTCTAAGCCATGTCGACACCTGGCCCGATCCTGGTTCTCAACGGCCCGAACCTCAATATGCTCGGCACCCGCCAGCCGGAGGTCTACGGGTCGGCCACGCTCGATGATGTCGTCCAATTGTGCCGACAGACCGCCGCCCGGTACGGCCGCGAGATCGATGCGTTCCAGTCGAATTCCGAAGGAGCGCTGATCGATCGGATCCACCGGGCGCGCGGCATCGAGTCGGGCATTGTCATAAATCCCGGTGGGCTCACGCACACTTCGGTCGCGCTGCGTGATGCGCTGGTGATTCCGGAACTCCCGATTGTCGAGGTGCACATCAGCAATGTGCATGCGCGCGAGGAGTTCCGGCATCACTCCTACATCTCCCCCATCGCCACCGCGGTGGTGGCCGGGATGGGGATTCAGGGTTATGCCGCGGCCATCGAATTCCTGATCCACCGCTAGCGACTGCTTGCAGGTCGCTCGAAAGGATCAGCTAGCGACTGCTTGCAGGTCGCTCGAAAGGGTCGGCTGACCGGATCGGCTTGTCGCACTAGGCGAGTCGGAAGACCGGGAATCCCGGGGCAATCTCGGCCAACTCCGCATCAGTGGCATCCTTGGTGACACCCTCGAAGAATTTGCCGACCTCCCAGCCCCACTTCTGCAGGTAGAGCCGCAGCAGCGGAACCTTGTCTGCATCGGCCACTTCGGTCGCCGTGAATACCTCGACCTTGCGCCCCAGCCGCAGCTCACCATCACCCGCGACGCGCAGGTTGCGCACCCACTGCGTGTGGCCGCGCGGCGCCACCAGGTAGCGCGTGCCATCGGAATCGGTCATCAAATTGACCATGGTGGTGCGCCATTCGCCACTCTTACGACCGCGCACCGCCAACAGCCGCGACCCCATCACGCTGATGCCGAGGCGAGGCAGCCAGTTGGCAACCTTGTTCATGATCAGGTCCATGCCGGTCGGGCCGAGGTAGCGGGTGCTGGCGTTCATTTCCTACTCCTTTGTGAGCACTGCTCTCTGTTGAGATCAGTGTTCCACACCGGTTCTCGTCAAGTCAAGAGCACTGCTCTCTTTTTCTTGACCGCCCTCGGGCGGAGGTCAGCTCGACGACAGGCTTCTCGTAGCGTTCGCGCTCGAACCAATCCGCTCACCAGCGGGGCCAGGGTTCAGCGGCAGCAGTTGGGGTCCAGGACGAGGCACAGCGCCGCCAGGGATTCACGTAGCGCGCGGTGATAGGTGTTCATGCCGCGACGTTCGGTCTCGACCAGGCCCGCCTTTCTCAGCTGGC
This sequence comes from Nocardia vinacea, assembly GCF_035920345.1. NCBI lineage: Bacteria > Bacillati > Actinomycetota > Actinomycetes > Mycobacteriales > Nocardiaceae > Nocardia > Nocardia vinacea. The sequence goes on along the minus strand of NZ_CP109149.1, from coordinate 7,387,859 downwards.
CGAGGTGGTGGCTGGTGGTGGATTCGGCCAGTCCGATCGCCTGGGCGAGATCGCCGGTGTTCTCCGCACCAGCTGGGCTGGTGAGCAGCAGGGACAGCAGTTTGACGCGGACGGGTTCCGCGATGGCTTTGAGCCGCAACGCGATTTCCAGCGCGGCGGTGTCGTCGATCGGTGCGGCCGCGACGGGTGCGCAGCAGACGGGGGCGGACATGTCGATCACTGGTAGCGCCTTGGGCATGGGATCAACTCTACCCACCTTGTTGACATATGTCGAAAAGGTGTGCACACTCGACCCTGTCAGCTTTTCGACATATGTCTCACAAGTGGAGGTAAGTCTCATGTCCCGCATCCAGCTCGCCCTCAACGTCGACGACCTCGATCAGGCGGTGCAGTTTTACGCGACCCTGTTCAATGCCGAACCCGCCAAGCGCAAGCCGGGTTACGCCAACTTCGCCATCACCGAGCCACCGGTCAAGCTCGTATTGATCGAGAATCCCGGCCAGGGCGGCAGTCTCAATCACCTCGGTGTCGAGGTGGAATCCAGCGATCAGGTGCATGCCGAGATCGCGCGGCTGTCGACGGCGGGGCTGTTCACCGAGGAGCAGATCGCGACCACGTGTTGCTTCGCCACCCAGGACAAGGTGTGGGTCACCGCCCCGGATGCCGAACGCTGGGAGGTCTACACCGTGCTCGCCGACAGCGAGACCTTCGGCACCGCACCGCAACTCGCCACCGGTGCGACGATCGATGACGAGCAGGCGGTGTCGGTATGCTGCGGCACTGCCGAGGATGCTGCCGCCGAGGGTGCGTGCTGCGCTGGCGACGCCAAGAAGGACGCCATCACCTCCGGCGCATCCTGCTGCAACTAACCGTTCATGGGTTCGTTCATCCGCTATTCGCTTGCCCTCGGATTCGATAACCATCAATATCGATGCGTGTCTAATCGAGAGCTCCCGCTGACCGACGTGACCTCACCCGGGTGTGAGGTCACGCCCCTGGCTCGGCAACCCTTGACCGCGCGGGCCGCCGCCGATCTGGCGGCGGTGTTCAAGGCATTGTCGGATCCGGTCCGGCTGCGCCTGCTGTCGGTGGTGGCCAGCCACACCGGCCAGGAAGCCTGCGTGTGCGATGTCTCCGCGGGCTTCGACGTCTCCCAGCCCACCATCTCCCACCACCTGAAGGTGCTGCGGGAGGCCGGGTTGTTGTCGAGCGAACGGCGCGGGTCGTGGGTGTACTACCGGGTCGAACCCGCCGCCCTGCAGCAACTTTCGCAGTTGCTGGACATCGCGCTGCCCGAGGCGCTCGCTCGATGAGTGTGCTGGCGCGGCGGCTGCTGGCCGAGTTCATGGGTACCGCGTTGCTGGTATGCGCGGTCGTCGGCTCCGGAATCGCCGCCCAACAGCTCTCGCCGCACGACAGCGGCGTGCAGTTGCTGGAGAACTCGACCGCGACCGTTTTCGGGCTCGGCGTTTTGATCCTGATGCTCGGTCCGGTATCCGGCGCGCACTTCAATCCCGTTGTCTCGATAGCGGATTGGTGGGCCGGACGCCGCCGTGGTACCGGACTCACCGCTACCGACCTCGCCGCTTACGTCGGCGCGCAAGTCCTCGGCGGGATGGTGGGGGCGGTACTGGCCAACATCATGTTCGATCAGCGTGCCGTCCAGATCTCCAACCACCACCGCGTTACCACCGGGCACCTGGTCGGGGAGGTGGTGGCCACGGCCGGGCTGATCGCGGTCATCTTCGCCCTCGCCCGCACCGGCCGCGCCGCGATGTCGGCTGCGGCGGTGGCCGCCTACATCGGTGCGGCCTACTGGTTCACCAGTTCCACGTCCTTCGCCAACCCTGCGGTCACGATCGGCCGAATCTTCTCCGACACCTTTGCCGGTATCGCCCCTGCCTCGGTGCCCGCGTTCATCGTTGCCCAAATCCTCGGCGCCGGTATCGGATTCGCCCTGATCGGGCTGCTCTACCCCGACCCGGTACCCGCCGAAAACATCGTCACACCGCACCCCGTCACCGGTCCCGCCTGAAAGACGCACTCCGCCAATGACATCCAAACCCAGCGTGCTGTTCGTCTGCGTCCACAATGCCGGACGCTCCCAGATGGCCGCAGCATTCCTCACCCACCTCGCCGGTGACCGGGTCGAAGTCCGCTCCGCCGGATCCGCGCCCGCCGACCAGGTCAACCCTGCCGCCATCGCCGCCATGCGCGAGATCGGGATCGACATATCCGCCGAGATCCCCAAAATCCTCACCGTCGACGCCGTGCGGGGATCCGATGTGGTCATCACTATGGGCTGCGGCGACGCCTGCCCATACTTCCCCGGCAAGCAGTACCTGGACTGGAAGCTCGACGACCCCGCAGGCCAAGGCATCGACGCCGTCCGCCCTATCCGCGACGGCATCGAAAAGCGCGTCCGTGGCCTGCTCGACGAACTAGGCATCCCCGCACGACCATGACCACCGCACCGGCCATCCGTGTCCGACTAGGTCGAACAGCCACGCGTGTTCGATCTGCGGGATCGTGTCCGCTTCGCGCCAGACGCGCAGGATGTCGTGGTAGTCGACCTACATCGGGGCGGTCATGATTCCGAAACTGGGCATGGCTACCGGCCACCTACCGACGTGACCGGAGACGAGCGACGTCGCAGAGTCGCGTCGAGCAGGGCGGGTGGCGTGTCGTACTTCTCATCCGGGGCGAGGTCGACGCCGGGCGCGACGACCGCGTCGATCGCATCGAGTATGTCGGCGGAGAGCACGGTGTCTGCGGCGGCGAGCTGCGAGTGCAAGTGGTCCATCGTGCGGGGGCCGATGATGGCGCTGGTCACGCCGGGGTGTGCGGTCACGAAACCGAGCGCCAGCTGGATCATCGTCAAACCGGCCTGCTCCGCGACCTTGGCCAACTGCTCGACAGCATCCATTTTCGCCTGGTTGGCCGGGACAGTGATGTCGAAGCGTTGCGGCATGAACTTCGAGCGGCTGGTGCTGATCTCCCGACCCGCGCGGACCGCACCCGACAGCCACCCCGAGGCCAACGGGCTCCAGACCAGCACGCCGAGTCCGTACTGCTCGGTCACGGGCAGCACGTGGGATTCGATGCCGCGCTGCAGGATCGAGTAGCCGGGCTGTTCGGTGACGTACGGGCGCAGGTGGTTTTCGCGAGCGGCCCACTGGGCCTGCACGATGCGGTATGCGGGAAATGTCGACGAACCGAAGTAGCGAATCTTTCCGGCCCGCTGCAGGTCGGTCAGGGCCGACAGTGTCTCCTCGTCGCTGGTATTCGGGTCCCACCGGTGGATCTGATACAGATCGACGTGGTCGACGCCCAGCCGACGCAGGCTGTTGTCCAGCTCGGTGACCAACCAGCGGCGCGAACCACCCTGATGGTTGCGCTCCGCACCCATCGGCATGCTCGCCTTCGTGGCCAGCACAATGTCTTCGCGGCGGTCCGCGATGGCCTTGCCGACCATCTCCTCCGACTCGCCGTCGCTGTACATATCGGCGGTGTCGATGAGGTTGATCCCGGCCTCCAGGGCGGCGTCGACCATAGCCGTGGCCTCGTCCTGGGTGGTGCGCCCGATCCGGCCGAAGTTCATCGCGCCGAGCGCGAGGGTGCTGACCTGCACACCGGTGCGGCCCAAAGTGCGGTACTGCATGAGGTGTTCCTCCATGAGAGGCGAGTTCGCGATGCGTGAATTGGTTCCGGCTCGGGTGCTCTGGCATCCTGAACAAACGGAACGTTGTTCCGATAACCAACATACGGAACATTGTTCCGTTTGACAAGCGGAGTGCCGGAGGTGGTTGACATCGACAGCGGATCGGGGTCGTCGGCCCCACGAAAACGGGCCGACGCCCGGCGCAACCAGAAGACACTGCTCGACGCGGCCGCTACGGCTTTCGTCGAGTCCGGCGTCGATGTGCCCGTGCGCGATATCGCCGCCAAGGCGGGCGTCGGCATCGGCACGATCTACCGCCACTTCCCGACCCGGGCCGATCTCATCGTCGCCGTCTACCGGCACCAGGTCGAGGCATGCGCCGAGGCCGGTCCGACACTGCTGGCGGACAGCCGCACACCGCATGCCGCCCTGGGGCAGTGGATCAACCTCTTCGTCGACTTCCTGATCACCAAACACGGCCTCGCCGAGGCACTTCAGTCCGACGATCCCACCTTCCAGACCCTGCACGCCTACTTCCTCGACCGCCTCGTCCCGGTATGCGCCCAGCTGCTCGCCGCCGCTGCCGCAGCGGGCGAGATTCGCCCCGACATGGATCCCTACGAACTCCTACGCGGCGTCGGCAACCTCTGCATCGGCGCAGGCAACACACCCCGCTACGACGCTCGCCGCATGGTCGAACTCCTCATCGCAGGACTGCGCCACCAGTAGGTCTCCACGCAGCGTGTACATGTCCACACCGGTGAAGTCGAACCATCTTGCCTTGGGCGAGAACGACTTTCGTTCTCCGGATGGCCCGGGCACCGCTAGGTCCAGCCGAGTTCCCTTTGCGCCAGAGGCATCTGGTTACAGCTACGCCACCGGTTCCGGCAGGGACTCGCCCGTCTCCAGCAGGGTCTTGAGGCTCGACAAAATACTCGGCCAACCACCGCTGATTCCGGCCAGGACAGCGCTCCCCGGCTCGAAACCGTCGTGGATGACAATCAGTTTCACGGTTTCGCCCTGGGGTTCGATTTCGAAGGTCACCTTCGAGCGGGGCTCGCGCGCCCAGGCCGCCACGTCTTCCGGATTCATTTCGAAGGTGGTGGCGAAGGCGGGATCGAAGGTGTGCCAGGTGTAGGAGAGCCGGGTGTACGGATCCGACTCCAGGACAACCTGTTCCGAATCTTTGCTGACCCAATCCCGTTGGTGCCAAACCATTTCCGAGCCGGGCTGCCAATCGGTGTCGAAGCTGGCGCCCCAGTAGCGGTTGGTGAAGGCCGGATCGGTAAGGGCTTGCCAGAGTCGCTCCGGCGTCGTCTTGATGTAGGTGGTGTAGACGAATGCGTTGTCACTCACGGGATTTGCCTCCAAAGCTTGTTTCAGGTCGGCCAGCGCGTGGACGCGGGCGCGGTCGTAGCGGGTTATCCAGCGGTCGGCGATGGCGTTGATGGGTTCGGCGTTGAGGTAGTGCAGTTTTTCGCGACCGCTGCGGCGGGTGGTGATCAAGTTGGCGGACTCCAGGACCGCGAGGTGCTTGCTCACCGATTGGCGGGCCATATCCAGTTCGGCGCACAGTTCGCGCAGAGTCTGGCCGTTGCGCGCGTTGAGGCTGTCGAGCAGCCTTCGGCGGCTCGGATCGGCGAGCGCTCGGAATACCTCGTCCATGCCACCTTCTTCCGGATAAGCAGCCATTTGGCTGCACATCTCAAAATAGGCAGCTAATTAGCTGCATGTCAACCGCGACGCGGGTTCGTCTCGCTGCCGATCATGGGCATCGTCGCGATCTCCGGCGTCTTCTACCCGATCACCTCGATGCCGGGCTGGTTGCAGGGCGTTGCGCAGGTGTTCCCTGTCTACTGGGTCGGGCTCGGCATGCGTTCGGCGATGTTGCCGGGCGATGCGGTCGCCATCGAACTCGGCCATTCCTGGCGACATCTGGAAACCATTGCCGTGCTGGGTGTCTGGGCGGTCGCCGGGCTGCTGCTCGCGCCGATCGTGCTGCGTAGGATGGCACGTCGCGAGTCCGGGTCGAACGTGGCCGCGCGCCGCGAGAAGGCGATTCAGCGTGCCTACTGAGGTCATCTACAACCGCATCGCCATGTTGCGGGCCGAGCGCGGCATCTCCCGGCGGGAGCTTGCCGAGGCGCTCGGCGTGCACTATCAGACGATCGGCTACCTCGAGCGCGGCGAATACAGCCCGAGCCTGCACCTGGCATTGCGGATCGCGGCGTATTTCGAAGTGGCGGTGGAGGTCGTATTCGCCGTCAACCCGTTCCCGCGCCTCGGCTCGGACGAATCGGCCAGGGCCACCGGGGATTAGAACCACCGCGATTCGACACATACGGCGCCACAGTCGATTCGACGGTCGCGACCCCAATGGCCGGGACGGCATCGAGCACGGCGGCCAGATATGTAGCGGGATCCGGCGCCGATTTCGAGCACGGCGGCGCCATCGAGCACACGATCGTCGACGGCGGCCACCGCGCCGCCACCCGTCGCGCGAATGCTCAGGTTCGACGGACGCCGGGCGCGCACCGTGTCACGAACGGTCGCCGAGCAGCAACGCGTACGTGGACACGGCCTCGCCCTTCTGCTCGCTGGCCGCAACGGCCCTGCGCCAGAAGGCCTGTGCGGTGTGCGAGAACGTCGCGTCGACGCCGACTTCCTCGCTGGCGTCGATGATGTGCTGTGCACCCGCGTCCATCATTTTGAGACTGGCCAGGGTCGCCCAGCCGCCGTTCTGATTGGCGACCGAATGCTGCTCCATGAAGTAGGGGAATGCGGCGTTCGAGCGGATGGCGAACGGGATGAACTGGGCGACGCTGAGGCCGGAACGCTCGATGACCGCGGTCGCCTGATCGAAAGCTAGCAGCCAAGGATGGAAGATGGTTAGAAGCGCCTGGTAGAAGACCTGCGCGAGACCGTCATCCGCACCGAGATATTCCTGCGGGCTCAGCGGACGCAGCAGTTCGGCGTGCGCATCGAAGACCTGTTTCGGGCCGCTGTAGAAGATGTACGACGCCGGATGGACGATATTGTCGCCCGCCGACATGACGCCGCCGGAGATGAACTCCGCACCGTGATCGCGGACCCAGGCCGCACCTTTGCGCGCCTTTTCCGGCGAATCCGAGGACAGATTCGCGATCACCTTGCCCTTCAAGTGCTCGGTCGCCGGACCGAGTACGTCGTACATGGCGGCGTAGTGGGTGAGGCTCAGCACGGTCACCGCATTGGCGTCCAGCGCCTCGGCGACCGTCGCGGCCCGCTTCGCGCCGAGTTCGACCATGGCGTCGACCTTCTCGGTGCTGCGATTCCAGACCGTCACCTCGATACCGGCGTCCAGGAAGGCCCGGACCATGGCCTGGCCCATCGGCCCAAGGCCGACGACGGAGACGGAGCCAGCGGTGGTGTGCTCGGACATTTTGTGCCCCTTCGGTTCTCGTTCGATTGGTTGTCGGCTGACCCTTTCGAGCGACCTGCAAGCAGTCGCTACGGCCAGGAACCCATGGTCGTTGTCGCAGGTAGGGTCGGGAAGACCGAACGTTGAGGTGTGGTTGCTTACCTCGAGGTTCGAATTCAGGTCAGAAGGAGTGCGGTGGACATGGCAAGTGACGCGGATCACAATGCGTGCGGAATGTCGGTGGCAATCGACGTCGTCGGTGGCAAATGGAAGCTGCACCTGATGTGGGTGCTCGCCGCCGGCCCGCAGCGTTTCGGTCAGATCCGCAAGCTGCTCACCGGCGTCAGCGAAAAGGTGCTCGCGGAGAATCTGCGCCACCTGGAGGCCGGCGGTGTTGTGCACCGCGAGGTCTTCCCCGAGGTTCCGCCGCGCGTCGAATACTCCCTCACCCCACTCGGCGAAGAGCTCGAAGTTGCCCTACGCCCGCTCGAAGCCTGGGGCGATAAGCACCGCGACGAACTGCTCGGCAATCTGCTCGCCGCCGCAGGCTAGGCGCATTTCACAGGTTGTCGACACCTATTTGTTCGCCGACGCGAGCGAGCAGCTGTGCCGCATCGGCGATGGAACGGGCGGGGTCCGGCTCCAGGTCGGCCAGGGTGTAGCAGGCGGTGAAGCCCGCGGCTCGGATCTCGTTGGGCGTCAATTGCGTTCGGCCGACGGCGGCAACCACCGGGACCGCCGCCTTGCGCGCGGCCTCGCAGACACCGATCGGGGCCTTGCCGTGCAAGCTCTGGCTATCGAGAGCGCCCTCGCCGGTGACGACCAGCGTGGCTCCGTCGAGAAGTGTCGGGAAATCGAGGAGTTCGAGTACGACCTCGATGCCGCTGCGAACCTGCGCGCCGAGCACCGCGAGTGCGCCGAACCCGGTGCCGCCCGCCGCGCCCGCGCCGGATACCTCCGCGAATTCCGGTGCGACGACAACGGCCCAATTCGTCAGTGCCGCTTCGAGAATCGGCAAATCCGACGGTGTCGCACCCTTCTGTGGCGCATATACCGCGACCGCGCCGGTCGGGCCGAGTAGCGGGTTGTCGACATCGCAGGCCAGGGTGAAGCTCACCGTCGCGATCCGTGGATGCAATCCGGTGCGATCCAATTGCGTAGCCCGTGCCAAAGTCGCTCCGCCTGTGGATAATTCAGCGCCGTCCGCATCCAGGATCCGGGCACCGAGGGCCTGCAGCATACCCGCCCCACCATCCGTGGAAGCGCTGCCGCCCAAGCCGAGGACGATATCGGTTGCCCCACGATCCAGCGCGTGCGCGATGACGACTCCGAGCCCATAGGTGTGCGCGCCGAGCGGATCGGATTGTCCCCCTGGCAGTTTCGTCAGGCCGACCGCAGCGGCCAATTCGATCACGGCCGTGGTTCCATGCACCGCATAGGCGGCGGTGTCGGGCGCTCCCGTCGGCCCCGGCGCATCGACCTCGATCCGCTCCCAGCCCGCGGCCACGAATGCGTCGACGGTTCCGTCACCACCGTCCGCGACCGGCACCTGGCAGATCTCCGCATCCGGACGGGCGCGCGTAATGCCCGCGGCCAGGGCGCCCGCCACCTCGGGGGCGGTCAGCGAACCCTTGTACTTGTCCGGGGCGATCACCACCCGGGGCGCGGATGTCATCCCCACATTGTCAGGGGTGGTTCCAATGGGCGCACGTCGGGCAATGCGCGGCACCCCTACTGCAACGGCGCCTGGTCGGCGTGGTCGATGGTGACCTGACCGGTCCGCAGATACGTCATCACGGCATCGTCGACGACGGTATTGCCGCGACCGAATGCGCCGTGGTCGCCGCCCTCGACCGTGATCAGCGATCCGCCGAGCGCCTGTGCCATGGCCGGGCCGCCCGCGTAGGCGGTCAGCGCATCCCAGCGGCTCTGCAGCAGTAGCGGGCGGGTGTGCAGATCCTTTCCGGTGATCGGCACCGGCTTGGTCACCGGTTTCCAACTGCCGCAGGCGGTTCCGGAGCGGACCAGATCGGCGCGGGCGTCCATGGCATTGCCGCCGGTGGCGATGGTGGCGATGGCCGAGCCGATCAGCTCGGAGCGGCCGGACACATTGTTCTCGTTGCAGGTGATGGCCGAGAAGACGAAGCGTCCGGTGGGATCGGTGCTGGTCGCGCCCTCGATGGCGAGTAGCTGGCGGACATTCTTCGGATCGATGTTGGCGTCGGCCATCGCCCTGGCGAAGGTCGGCCAGAAGGTGCGGGTGTAGGTGGCGACCGCGGTCGCACCGACCAGCGGCACCTGTGCGGACGCGCCGCCGGTGACCAGCAGGCGCACCAGATTCTGCACCTTGCCCGCTTGCTCGACGCTGTCGTTGAAACCGTCGCGGGCGATTTCGCCGAGCGGTTCGGGCAACGCGCCGGGCAGGTCGGCGACGCTCGCGGGTGGCGGGGTCAGGTTGGCGTACCAGCCGCCGCCCTGGTCGGCGACCAGCCGCACCCAGTTCTGGTAGACCTGCAGCGCGGTATCACCGAGCCCGTAGTCGCCGCTGTGTTCGGCGATCCAGGCGAACAGATCGTCGAGCCGCTGCTTGCCCGCGACCTGCTGTTGCGCGAACTCCTCGGTCCACACCCAATCGGGATTGACGTTGGAGTCCAACACCATTCGATCCACCCGGCTCGGGAACAACGACGCGTACACCGCGCCTAGGTAGGTGCCGTATGAGGTACCGAGGTAACTGATCCGATCCACGCCGAGCGCGGCGCGCACCTCGTCCAGATCGCGGGCCGTGCTCTCGGTGGTGATGCTGTCGAGGTAGCCGGGCAGTGCCGCGTCGCAGGCCTTCTTGATATCGTCGCGGTTACCGCCGCCCAGCGAAACTTGTTCGCCCTCAGCGGATTTCGACGACGCACTGATGGTCTGGGAATCGCAGCGCAGTGGGGTGGCCCAGCGCAGTCCGCGCGGCTGCACCGCGATCCGGTCGTAATGCTCGTTGAGTTCGGCAGGCATCGAATCGATCCGACGAGCCCAGTAGTCGAGGGCATCCGCGCCCGGTCCGCCCGGATTCGCGGCAATGACGCCGCGACGCTCCCCGGTGGCGGCGATCCGGCTGACGGTGAGTTCGATACGCGCGCCGCCGGGGTCGGCGTAATTCATCGGGACGGAGATCACCGCGCACTGCACACCGCGCCCCTCGGTGACCGATGAGTCCGGGCAGGCGCCGAAGGATGCCGCGGGTGCGGCCTCGGCCTGACCCGTCACGATCGATCCGCTGATCAGGCTCGCGGCGGCGACAGCGACCAGCGCTCGTGGAAAACCTGGCGTCCTCATCATGTTTCGTACCTCCGCCGGGCCTATCGCCGATTCGGCGCGACCATCAGCATTCTGGTCAGCCGGGCACCGGTAGACAAGTCGAGCGGGCGATCGGGTGCGATCGGTATTGCGGTGCACAGCCATCCACACCCACCGGAGTAGCGTCGAGCCATGTCGACTGAGGTCCGCAACAACTTCGCGCTGGAACGCTTCGAGATCTACGTCGACGGTGCCATCGCCGGCTACGCCGAATATCAGGACACCGCTGCCGAGCGGGCCTTCATCCACACCGAGATCGACTCAGAGTACGAAGGCCGGGGATGCGGCCGGGTACTGGTGCAGGCGGCATTGAACGCCTCACGTCAGGAGGGTTTCGGCATTCTGCCGATGTGCCCGATGGTGCGTCACGTCGTCGAGTCGAGGCCGGAATACATCGCGATGGTTCCGCAGTGGGCCCGCGAGAAGCTCGGCCTGCCGCTGTAGATCAGTACGCGGCGACGGCTCCGTCGAGTGCCAGCTGTAGATCCGTGCGGACCAGTCGGGCGATTTCCGCGGGTTTGGTCGGCAGTTCGGTGATCGGCACCCCGAAATAGAAGCTGGCGGCCTTGGCCTCCTCCTTGGTGACCGGCACGCTCGGATCGGGTCGCGGCCCATAGCTCAAACCCAGGCTGAGCAGCACCGGCTGCGCACCCAACTTCATCGCGCGGAATGCGATGTGGCCGATCCCGCTGCCGACCGGCTGCACCTCGGTGTGGTCGACCTCGTTGCAGGTGCCCTCCGGAAAGACCGCGATGCCGTCACCGTTTGCCATCCGCTCCGCGCAGATATCCATCATCCGCTGCCCGGCCGCATTCACCGCCCGCAGGCCGTGGTCCTTACCGCGGAATACCGGGATCCCGCCCATCATGTCGATCTTGCGACGCTGGTCGGGATCGAGGAACAGCTCGTCCTTGGCCAGTACCCGCACCCGGCCGATCACCCGACGCAGTTCGCTGCGCCAGGCCGCAGCGGCGACGGTGAACGGGTCGGATTCGGAGAGGTGGTTGAGCGCGACGAGCAACGGCCTGCGCTGGCGAATCACCTGGTGCAGCAGCTTTTGCGCACCCTCGGCATAGGTGACGCGCGGATGGTATCGACGTCCGAGAATGGCGTAGGCCCCCCATGCCTTCAGCCGGTTCTGCCGGTGGTCGCGATAGAAGTCGTACACAGTGTCAGCGTTGTCGAGGAGGACCTCGGGCCGTTCCATTGCCACACCCTAACCGGTCTGTTTCAGGAGTGATCGAGGTGCCGCTAGCGACTGTTTGCAGGTCGCTCGAAAGGGTCCCGGCCGCGGGTCCGAGAATCCGCCACGCCGCTTGACCGACGAACCACCCGCGCCAGTGCGATGATGTCGGAGTGGCACGCGGAGATGACCCGGACGATCGGAAAACTCGCGGCGGACACGGTGACCGCAAGCGACGCGATTTCCGGCAGGGCGAGCAGGTGGTTCGCGCAGGCACCCTGCTGGTGTCGGCGACCGAACTGGTCGAGCCGACCTTCCGGCGCACCGTCGTGTACATCATCGAACACAACGAGGCGGGCAGCCTCGGGGTCGTACTCAACCGACCGAGCGATACCGCGGTGCACGACGTGCTGCCGCGCTGGTCCGAGGCGGCCGCCGCGCCGCGCACGCTCTTCATCGGCGGCCCGGTCAAACGGGACGCGGCGCTGTGTCTGGGCACCATCCGGGTCGGCGCGTCGGTCGCGGGCGTCCGTGGACTGCGCCGCATCGATGGCCGCGTGGTGCTCGTCGACCTCGACGCCGACCCGGATCAGATCACCCCGCTGATCGAGGGTCTGCGGATCTTCGCGGGCTATGCGGGCTGGACCTTCGGTCAACTCGAGGGCGAACTGCAGAACAACGACTGGATCGTCCTTTCGGCGCTGCCCTCGGATCCGATCAGCACCGGCCGCCCCGACCTGTGGGCCCACGTGCTGCGCCGCCAGCCACTGCCCCTGTCTCTGCTCGCGACACATCCGATCGAACTAGAACGTAATTGACATGCCGGCGCGCATTGAACCTTTTGGCCCTCCTGATTCGTGGGATGAGCGGGAGGTGACAAATGCCCGAAGAACAAGCCGAGCTCATGCGGGTTCTGTATCAGGAACATGCTTCGGCGCTATGGCGGTACACGCTCGGTTTGGTTCGCGATCCAGGTCGGGCCGAGGACATCGTGCAAGAGACGTTATTGCGGGCGTGGCAGCGCCCGAACGTGCTCGATCAATCGACGACATCGGCGCGAGCGTGGTTGTTCACGGTCGCGCGCAATCTCGCCGTGGATGAGCACCGCAGCGCCCGCAATCGGCGCGAATTCCGCACCGACAACCCGCCGGAGCAGGCCGCTCCGGATCAGGCCGACCGGGCACTGGACGGCTGGCTGATCGCGGACGCATTGAGCAGGCTCAGCGGCGATCATCGCGAGGTGATCGTGCGGGCCTACTATCGAGGCCTTTCCACCCACCAGATCGCCGAGGAACTCGATATCCCGGCGGGCACGGTGAAATCTCGCATGCACTACGGCATGCGCGCGCTACGGCTGGCACTACAGGAGATGGGGGTGACGAATCAATGACGGACATCGCCGACGACTACTCGACGTGGGATGCACCGTACATTCTCGGCTCCCTGTCTCGCGCCGAACGGCGGGAGTACGAAGAGCATCTGGCGGGCTGCCCGGTTTGCCGGGCGGCGGTAGCCGATCTCGCCGGACTCCCTGGTCTGCTCTCCATGGTCGATCCCGACACCGCGTTCGCCATGATCGAGCCGCCGGAAAAGACTGCGGCCGAGGCGGATCCCCCCGCACGGCTGCTGCCCCGGCTCGCCGATGCGGCCGAGAGGCGTAGGCGGCGCAGTCGGTGGGCGACCGTCGGCGCCGCAGTCGCGTCGGCTGCCGCGGCGGTGGCCATCGCGGTTCCGGTTGTCACCGCGGTCACTGCGGCGGATAAGCCGAGCGCCGAACAGGTTGTGGCCGAACGCAGTATGGAACCGATCACACCGAATCCGGTGACGGCCAGCTTCAAGGTCGTGCAGGCCGATGGAAAGACTCGGATCGTGATGACCTGCAGCTATGGACCGAGCGACCAGAAATATGACTGGGATCTCGACCTGTATGTCATCGGCACCGACGGCAGCCAGGCCAAACTCGACCGGTGGCCCGCCGGACCCGGCACCGAGCTGACGATCGACCGGACCATCGACAAGGCGCCGGGTCAGATCCAGGCGGTGCAGATCCGGAAGGCGGCGACCGGCGAGACGCTGCTGTCCGGCACGGTCTGACACGTTTCGATCCCCCCGCCGAATTCGGTGGGGGGATCGAAGGTTTCGGTGATTCAGCGCTGGGCCTGCTTGCGGAAGACCGAGGTCGACCAGAAGTATCCGACCAGCCCCAGGCCGACACACCAGGCGATGGAGATGATGCCGTTATTGCCGATCTCCGTACCCATGAGCAGGCCGCGGATGGTTTCGGTGAGCGGGGTGAACGGCTGGTACTCGGCGAACTGACGCATCACGACCGGCATGGTGTCGGTGCCGACCAGGCCGCTGCCGAGAAACGGCAGCATGATGAGCGGGAAGGGCATATTGCTCGCGCTCTCCGGACTCGACGCGACCAAACCCATACCGACCGCGAGCCAGGTGAGTGCGAAGACGAGCATGGCGAGCAGTCCGAACGCGCCGATCCACTCGACGACATTCGCCGACGGCCGGAAACCGACGAGCACCGCGACACCGACCATGGCGGCGATGCCGAGCAGGGCCACGATCAAAGCGCCGACTACATGTCCGGCCAGGAACGAGGACTGCGAAATCGCCATCGTGCGAAAGCGATTCACAATGCCCTTGGTGGTATCGGTGCAGACCGAGACCGCCACGCCCGCGGTCATATAGGCCGGGATCATCAACAGCATGCCCGGAGTCAGGTAGTCGATGTAGTTGCCCCCGGAGGACTTCTCCAGTGCGCCACCGAAAACGAAGTTGAAGGTGAGCAGCAGGATGATCGGCATGATGATGATGCTGACGGTCAAGCTCGGGTACCGCTTCGCATGAAGCAGGTTGCGCCGCAACATCGTCTTCGAGTCGGCGAGCGCGTAGGTCATCATGCTCATCGCACGGTCTCCTTTTCGGCGGTGGGATGTCCGGTGAGGGTGAGGAATACGTCGTCGAGGGTGGGGGTGTGCACCGAGAGTCCGGCGACCTCGATCTGCTCGTAATCGAGCCGGTCGAGCACCGCGCGCAGCGACTTGACACCGCCGTCGCTGGGGACCGCGAGGGTGAATTCCTCCTCGGCCGCGTCATCGACGACGCGCGCCTCCGGTCCTAATGCCGTTGCCGCGGCAGCGAGTCCGAGCTGATCTGCGAATTCCAGGCGGATATGTCCGCCAGGGATCCGCCGCTTCAATTCGGCGGCCGTGCCCTCGGCGACGATCCGGCCGTGGTCGAGTACCGCGATCCGGTCGGCCAGTTGATCGGCCTCCTCCAGGTACTGGGTGGTGAGGAAGACGGTGACGCTGTAGTCGTCGACCAGTGTGCGGATCATTTCCCAAATGGTTCGCCTACTGCGCGGATCCAGGCCGGTGGTGGGCTCATCTAGAAAAATGATGCGCGGATCACCGACCAGCGTCATGGCCAGATCCAGGCGCCGCACCATACCGCCGGAGTAGGTGGCCGCGGTCTTGTCTCCGGCCTCGACCAGATCGAAGCGCTCCAGGAGGTCCGCGGCCAAACGCTTGCTCTCGCGGCGCGGCAGATGGTGCAGATCGCCCATCAGGACCAGGTTTTCGCGACCGGTCAGCAATTCGTCGACCGCGGAGAACTGGCCGGTGACACCGATCGCGGTGCGCACGGCATCGGATTCGGTGACCAGATCGTGGCCGTCGACGCGGATCTCACCCGCATCGGGGCGCAGCAGCGTGGTGAGGATCTGCACGGTGGTGGTCTTGCCCGCACCGTTCGGGCCGAGGAGGGAGAAGATCGTGCCCTCCTGGACCGTGATGTCGATGCCGTCGAGCACCACCTGCTCACCAAACGATTTACGCAGGCCCAGCGCCGAAATGGCGGGGGCGCGATGACCGTTGGACATGGTCTTCCTTTCGAGAGATTTTCATAGATAAATGCGAATGACAGCATGATTCAGCCGCACCGCGCCCGGAGTCCGGTGCGGCGTTATAACAGGTGGTATTCGGTTGATCGTCGGCTCCGCCGACTGCCATCCCCCTAGATGTCGAGTTCCTCGACCGGCGGACGGTCGGCGATCTGGGCCACTCGCTCGTAGAGCTTGTCCGGAAGTTTTCCCTTCAATTCGCCGAGCGAATCGACGATCTCGAAAATGAAGTCACCCCAGTCCTGATCACCGACGCCGAGCATGCGACGCCAGTTCGTCAGATCTTTGACCCAGTTGACGCTCTGCGGGTATTCGTCCCAGTTCGAATACTGGGCATGCATGACGAACTTGCCCTTCCGGCTGCGATACACCCGGACGTGTTCCATGCGCTCTTCGTTCACGTCGCGGTGCTCGCCGAGCAGGGCGCCGGAGAAGCGGACCTGACGCACGCCGTTGTGGCCGACCCGCAGCACTACTTCGTCGTAGCCCTCCAGCCTGCCCTCTTCCAGCTCGATGAACCGTCGCAGCGCGGTGGTCACCGCCCCCGAAAGGTTGCCGCCGACCAGCTCCTGCGCGCGCTGGAACAGTGGCAGGTCGTCGTCGGCAACGTAGATCGTTTTGTTGGGCATGAACTCACTATACGTAGATGTATACGTACACGCAAGCTGTGGCCGCTCACAAGAATCTCCCGAGCGCGTCATGCGCGAAGTACATCGTGCGCGAGGGATTGAACCGCTGAGCAGTCCAACTCGTAGTTCACGTGTACGCAATTTGTGACCGCGCCCGTGCTCGCCTCAGGCGCGCGGCCGGTCACTGCGAGAGGAGGGCCGATGCCGAGCAGGGTCGTAGATTATCTGGTTCGAGCGGTTTCAACCCTGGGGGTGCGGCACATCTTCGGTGTCGACGGCGCGAATATCGAGGATCTATACGACGCGCTATTCGATGCGCCCTACGACGTCGCGGGAATCGTTGCCAAGCACGAGTTTTCGGCGGCGACCATGGCCGACGGCTATGCCCGCTCGACCGGCCGACTCGGCGTCGTCGCCGCCACCTCCGGCGGCGGCGCGATGAATCTCGTTGCCGGACTTGCCGAATCGTTCGCGTCCCGGGTGCCGGTGTTGGCATTGGTCGGGCAGCCGCCGACCGCTCTGGAGGGCAACGGCGCATTCCAGGACTCCAGCGGGCTCGCCGGCACCATCGACGCGGCCCGGATGTTCGGCGAGATCACCCAGTACTGCGCACGAGTGGAGACCGCCGCCGACCTGCCCGACAAGTTGTCCAGGGCAGTCGACGCCGCCCGGCGTGGCGGCCCCGCGGTCCTACTGCTGCCCAAGGATGTACAGCAGAGCGATATCGGCGATACCCCGCCGTTCCGGCCGACACCGCCGACGCATCGGCGCGATGAAAGCGGCCTGGCTCGGGTGCGCGGCGCGCTGACCGCGGCACGCAAGGTCGGCAAGATCGTGATCATCGCGGGCGACCAAATCGCGCGCGACGACGCCCGCACCGAACTCGCTCGCCTGGCACGCGCATTGGATGCGTCGGTGGGGGTCGCCCCGGATGCGAAGGACACCTACGACAATGCCGACCCGGCGTTCTGCGGTGTCGCCGGGAGTATGGGACATCCGGAGTTGTCGGCGGCACTGCGCTCGGCGACCCTGTGCCTGATCATCGGCACACCGATGCCGATTACCGCGCGCACCGGGTTGGACGAGCTGTTGGCCGACCGCACCGTCGCGCATATCGGTGTCGCTGCGCCGTATCTGTCCGCGATCCACGCCACCAGCACGGATCTCGCGCGGGATCTGGCCGAACTCACGGATGAATTCACCGACGGCATCGAAGAGAGTCATCCGTATCCTCCGCATGCTCTGACACCCTTGCGGGTGCCCGAGTCGACCGGTCCCGGTCTGCGCTACCGCGAATTGGTCGAGACGATCGAGGCATTATTGCCCGAGGGCACAGACGTTTTCGCGGATGCGGGCAATACCGGGGCCGCGGTGGTGCACCATTTGAGGGTGCCGCGCGGCGGCCGATTCGTGGTCGCGCTCGGAATGGGCGGGATGGGCTATGCGTTCGGCGCCGCAATAGGTTCCGCATTCGCACGCCATCGTGGGCCGTCCGGAACGAGACACACCGTCGTCGTCGCAGGTGACGGCGCGTTCTACATGCACGGCATGGAATTGCACACCGCGATCGAACATCAGCTGCCGATCATCTTCATCGTGCTCAACAACAACGCGCACGCCATGTGTGTCACTCGCGAACAGCTCTATTACCAAGATCGCTACAGCTTCAACCGATTTCGGCCCACGCACCTGGGAGCGGGCATCGATGCCATGTTCCCTGAACTGTCTGCCTACTCCGTCCGTACTACCGCAGACCTGGCCATCGCACTGGGGCGATGCGTCGAATCCGAAGGGCCAGCGTTCATCTCGATCGACGTCGACCCCGACGAAGTTCCACCCTTCATCCCGTTTCTCGCGACATTGGAGAAGAAGCCGTGACAACAAGCGCCCTCCCCGCCCTCAGCGACATTCCGGAAGACGTAATCCCCGGCGTGCTGCGGATCGAGAACTCAGATAAGGACGCAACCACTCCGATCATCATGGACATGCTGCGGTCGGTGTATCCGCACGACCAGATCTTCGGCGAATACTGTCCGGTGCAGGCGTATATCGCCGCGCCGCCGGATGAGGTGTGGGAATACCTGGCCGATACCCGCAGCCTGGAGGAGTGGACCTATAGCCTGCGCGGCTTCGTCGAGACCGAGGAACCGGGTCTGTGGCTGGCCTGGGACCGGCTCGGCCCGGGGACCAAGATCTTCACCCGCACTGTCGCGCACCGCGAGGGCATGACCGTCGACTACCACTGCGCCTGGGATCAGAGCCAGCACCTGTGGATGATCTACCTGCTGCGGGTGATCGATGCCCAGGTGGTGTTCAACAAGCCGGGTTCGGTGGTGCTGTGGGTCAACTGCCGTCACCCGTTCTATGACGAGAATCCCTATCCCGAAACGGCTCCCGAGAAGCGGCCGGTATGGGTGGGCGACTTCTGGGAGATGTTCTCCGCCGGGCACCAGCTCGAGATGGACAACCTCAAGGCGATCTGCGAATACCGAGCGGCAAACGGTCTTCCGATCAAGCCCGACTGGATGAAGTGAGGCCGCACCATGAACTCGAACTCCGAAGCCCCCGCCAACCCGGGCGCCCCAGGACTGCCGACGGTCAGCCTTGTCGACGTGGCGAGCTATCTGCCGGGTGAGCCGGTCGGCACCGAATACTTCACGCAGTACAGCCGATCCGATCGGATGGCCAAGAACGTCATGTTCCGCTCGCCCAAGGCGCGCCACCATGTGGCCAGGGACGAGACCGCGGTGGATATGGTCGAGCGCGCCGTCGCACCGCTGATCGAACGCCATGGTGCACAGGCGATCTCGGATATCGATGTGCTGATCACGCATACCCAGCTGCCGGACAATCCGGTGATGGGCTGTGGACCCGAGACAGCCCGCCGCCTCGGGATGAAGCCCCGCTTCGTCTACGACGTGCACAACGGCGGCTGCGCGGCCTTCGTGCACATGATGGCGATGGCCAGGATGATCCTGCAGACCACCGACGCCCGCACCGCGCTCATCGCGGCCAGCCAGAACTGCGCGGGCCCGGTGTTCACCCAGACCGAAATCCGCAAACTCGCCCAGGCACCGGTGCCCGGCGACGCCTGCGGTGTCGGACTGCTGGTCAAGGACGATTCCGCGCCGATCCTGGATATCGAATGCCGCACCTATCCCGAATTCGCCGGGGATATGGAGTTCTCGACGAATGGCGAGCGCAAATACTGGGAGCCTGGCGAGGGGCAGGGCTGCGTCAGTTTCACCGAATCGAAGATCACCAAGGTGTTCGCACGCGGCAATCGGCTGGTGCCGGAGGTGGCATTGGCGGTGTGCGATCGGATCGGGGTGAAGGGCCGCGATATCGACACGTTCGTCACCAATCAGCCGAACCGACTGTTCCTGCGCAACTGGCACGATGCGCTGGAACTGCCGCCGGAGCGGCATCCGGACACCTTCGAGCAGTGCGGAAATCTGTTCGCCGCAGGCATTCCGGTCACCCTCGATACCGAGAATCGGGCCGGTCGGCTGCGCAACGGCTCGGTGGTGCTGTTGTCGGCATTCGCGCACGCCGGTGATTTCGCCGGTGCCGCGGCGGTACGCTGGGGTGCGGCCAGATGAGCATGCGGGTGGCCGATGAATCTCGGCCCTCGCAACAGCACCGAAGTCAGCGGACGCAGGCTCGGTTCGATCTCAGCCTGAGCGAAAATCCGTTCCCCCCACTGCCTTCGGTACTTATCGCGGTGAACAGCGTACTGGCGCAAGCCAATCGCTATCCGGAGTTCCTTCCGCGTCGGCTGCCGAGGTTGATCGCGGGGCACGTCGGGGTGCATTCGGATCAGGTCGTCGTCGGTTCCGGCGCGACCGGGGTGGCCATGCAAATCATCCAGGCATTGACCAAGCCGGGTGACGGAATCGTATACGGTGCACCAACTTTCGATGGTTATCCGATCATGGCGGAGATGGCCGATCTCGAGGTCGTTCCGGTGCCCCTGGATGCCGCGGGCAATCAGGATCTCTGGGCGATGACGAAGGCCATCGACAAGCAGACCGGTTTGGTGGTGGTCTGCCGTCCGCACAATCCGACCGGCACCGTGATCTCGGCCGGTGAGCTGAAGTCGTTCTTGTGCTCGGTGCCGTGCCGGGTGCCGGTCATCCTGGACGAGGCGTATGCCGAATTCCTCGGTCCCGCCGATCGGGTCGACACTCTGGAGCTGCTCAATCGACATCCGAATCTGCTGGTCCTGCGCACCTTTTCGAAGGCCTACGGACTGGCCGGTCTGCGCATCGGCTACACCTTCGGCCGCAGCGAGTTGATCAGCCGCGTACACAGGCTGCAGCTGCCGTTCGGGGTGGGTTCAGCGGCGGTGGCCGCGGTCGCCGCGTCGTACGCCGCCGAACCCGAATTGGCCGCGCGCATCCTGCGCATCACCACCGCCCGCGAGACCCTGCGCAGTGCGCTGCTGCACCGACACATCGCCGTGCCGCGCAGCTACGCCAACTTCCTCTACCTCCCGGGCCCGGGCATAGCAACGGCGCTACGCCGGGCCGGCATCGCGGCCAAGGTGTATCCCGACGGCAGCGCGCGCGTCGCAGTCGGGGACACCGAGGCAGACCACGCGGTGCTGAAGGCGCTGGAATCACTGCGCTAACCAGACCGCCCCGGGTCGCCCTGGCCCCGGGGCGGCCCGTGCTCGCGGATGCGGTCAGCACCAGCGACGCAGTCAGCGCCGTCGGATGCGGCGGACGCAGTCGGCGCCAGCGGATCAAGATCAGGTGGCAATGGTGGCGGGGGCTTCTCGGGCGATGCCGCCATGGGTTCCACCTGATCTTGATCGCGCGGTGGTTCCATGGGGTGGTGGTGAGGTGGCGGAGGTGGCAGGTGAATGCGGCGCCAGCACGCGGGACAGCGAGTCGGGTGCTGTTTCGGTTCATGTTGGGGCGGCGGGAGGTCATCGTTCGGCAGACTGTGATCGAACCTGGGGGGACAAGCGGCTGGCACTACCACGACGGCACGCTGTTCGTGCTGGTCGCCCGCGGCACCCTCGACCACCCCGGTGGCGACTGTGCCCCGGTCACCTACCGGCGCGGCCGAACCTTCCGGGAACCCAGCGGCCCGAACTATCCACATGTGGCACGCAATCTCGGGACGACCCCGGTGACCCTGTTCGTGCTGTACCTGAACCCGGTCGGCAGCCCGCTGTCACATCACGTCGACCCGCCTGCGTGCGCCGACCGATAGCCGCTTCCCGACGTAGCAGCGGCATTCGCGGGCCCCATGCGGTTTCGGCCGCGCTGCCGCCCCAAGCCGTGGTATCTGACAGGTATCAGGAAGGTTATGGCGATGACTTTGCGACTCGATGATGACGACGACCGCATGCTGACCATGGAAGCCGCGCGCACCGGCCGCTCCAAGCAAGAGATCTCGAAGGAAGCGATCCAGCTGCATCTCACCGCGAACGAGGAGGTGTTCGAGGCGATGCTGGTGCGCAGCATGCAACGGCACGCCGAATTGCTCGAACGGCTCGCGTGATCCGATACCTGACGGTCCACGAACTTCTTTTGATCGCGCGGGCCGTGAACCGCGGGACCGACGCGATCCGGGATTGCGGGTTACTCGCCTACGCCGCAGCGCGTCCGTCCACCAGGGTGTTCGGCGTCGATCCGTATCCGGAATTGTTCGAAAAGGCCGCCGCATTGCTGCATTCGCTTGCTCGCAGGCGTGCCCTGATCGACGGCAACAAACGCACCGCGTTCCTCGCCGCGGCGCTCATGCTCGAACGTAACGGCGTGATACTGGCCGCGCTTCCGGACGAACAGGAGCCGATCATGGTCGCCGTCGCAGTCGGGGACATGGACGTGCCGGAGATCGCCGAGCACCTCCGGAAATGGAGCGAATAGCAACGCGCACGACGTCGCGATGGGGTCCGGTCGCGACCGCGCGTCAGTTCGTCGGGGCGCAGGTATCGCGCAACGAGCACGCACCGCAGGAGGAACCGCAGCCACCGATCTGTTGGGCGGGAACCAACTCCTCGACCGCACGAGCTGCGGCATTCGCGCCCGCGCCGAGGGTGAACAGCGCGACCGTCGCTGTGACCACCGCAACGATCAGCGCCGGAAAACCACCTGCGGCGAGGGCGACGAGGCTGCCCGCGAAAAGCAGTGCGCCTGCGGCCACCGAGGTGGGGGCGGCGACGCGGTTGGCGATGCGGAAGGTTTCCTCGTCGTGCAGTGCCGCCTCGGTGTGCACCCCGACGAAGCGGTTGCGTGGCAGCCGGCCGGTCAGTCCGAGCACACCGGTTGCGATGGCGACCATGGCCAGCACGAACAGGGTGAGAGCGACGACGAACACCCGAGAAGGCTAGCGCACCGCCGCCACGCCGGATCCAGCCCGGCCCGATTTTCGGTGTATAAGCCCGGACGTTCTACCCTGATAGACACATCTATGACGGGGATCGGCGAGAACAAGAAGGCAGGACCGTGGCGGACACTCGTGCAACCGAAAGCGATGTACCGGAGCACAGGTACAGCGCTGGCCTCGCCGGCCGCATCGAGCGCCGATGGCAGCGGACCTGGGACGAGCGCGGGACCTTCCACGCGCCGAACCCGGTAGGCCCGCTCGCGGGTGCGACGCCGACGGACAAGCTGTTCGTCCAGGACATGTTTCCGTACCCATCGGGCGCGGGTCTGCATGTCGGGCATCCGCTGGGCTACATCGCCACCGACGTCTTCGCGCGCTATCACCGGATGCACGGCCGCAATGTGCTGCACGCGCTGGGCTATGACGCATTCGGCCTGCCCGCCGAGCAGTACGCGGTGCAGACCGGTGCGCATCCGCGCCAGACCACCGAGTCGAATATCGCCACCATGCAGCGTCAGCTGGACCGGCTCGGCCTGGGCCACGACCGTCGGCGTTCGTTCGCGACCACCGATCCGGAGTACTACAAGTGGACGCAGTGGATCTTCCTGCGCATTTACAACGCTTGGTACGACAAGGATCTGGACCGCGCCCGCCCGATCGCGGAACTGCAGGCACAGTTCGATTCGGGTGCCCGGCCCACGCCCGACGGCCGCGCCTGGAATGATCTGACCGCGGCCGAACGCGCCGAGGTGCTGGACTCGTATCGTCTGGTGTACCAAACGGATTCGGTGGTCAACTGGTGTCCCGGTCTGGGCACGGTGCTGTCCAACGAAGAGGTTACCGCCGACGGCCGCAGTGAGCGCGGCAACTTCCCGGTATTCCGGAAGCGGCTGTGGCAGTGGATGATGCGCATCACCGCCTACTCCGACCGGCTGGTCGACGATCTGGACCGCCTGGACTGGCCGGAGAACGTAAAGGCCATGCAGCGCAACTGGATCGGGCGATCCCGTGGCGCGCAGGTGAAATTCGACGCCGATGGTCAGCAAATCGAGGTCTTCACGACGCGGCCGGACACCCTGTTCGGTTCCACTTACGTGGTGCTGGCGCCCGAGCACGAGCTGGTCGACAGGCTGACCGCGGAGGCCTGGCCCGCGGGCGTCGATCCGCGCTGGACTTTCGAGGACGCCGGTGACCCTCGGGAAGCCGTTGCCGGATACCGCAAGGCGATTGCGGCCAAATCGGATCTGGAGCGGCAGGAGAACAAGGAGAAGTCCGGCGTCTTCCTGGGTTCCTATGCGACGAACCCGGTGAACGGCGCGCAGGTGCCGATCTTCATCGCCGACTACGTGCTGGCGGGTTACGGCACCGGCGCGATCATGGCGGTGCCGGGACACGATCAGCGCGACTGGGAATTCGCCTCGGTATTCGGCCTCCCGATCGTGGAAGTCATTTCCGGCGGGGACATTTCGGCCGCGGCCTACTCCGGTGACGGCGCGCTGGTGAACTCCGATTACCTGAACGGGCTGGCGGTCGAGGAGGCCAAGGCCACTGTGATCGCGCGGCTGGAGGCCGACGGCCACGGCACGGGCACCGTTCAGTACAAGCTGCGCGACTGGCTGTTCGCCCGCCAGCGCTACTGGGGTGAGCCGTTCCCGATCGTCTACGACGAGGACGGTGCACCGCACGCACTGCCGGAATCCATGCTGCCGGTCGAACTTCCGGAGCTGGACGATTTCGCACCGGTCACCTTCGATCCGAACGACGCCGACTCCGAACCTTCGCCGCCGCTGGCCAAGGCCACCGACTGGGTGAATGTCGAACTGGATCTGGGCGACGGCCCCAAGCAGTACCGCCGCGATACCAATGTCATGCCGAACTGGGCGGGCAGCTCCTGGTACCAGCTGCGCTATGCGGACCCGACGAACGCGGATGCGTTCTGCGCCAAGGAGAACGAGCAGTATTGGCTGGGCCCGCGTACCGCGGAGCACGGCCAGAACGATCCGGGCGGCGTCGATCTGTACGTCGGCGGTGTCGAACATGCGGTGCTGCATCTGCTGTACGCACGGTTCTGGCAGAAGGTGCTGTTCGATCTTGGTGATGTGAGCGGTTACGAACCGTACCGCCGCCTGTTCAACCAGGGCTACATCCAGGCGCACGCCTACACCGACGCGCGCGGTGCGTATCTGCCCGCCGCCGAGATCATCGAGCGCGACGGCAAGCACTACTTCCCCGATCCGACCACCGGCATCGAGATCGAGGCGTTCCAGGAGTACGGCAAGATCGGAAAGTCGCTGAAGAACGCCATCTCGCCGGACGAGATGTGCGATATGTACGGCGCCGATACCTTCCGTCTGTACGAGATGTCGATGGGTCCGCTGGATACCTCGCGGCCGTGGGCGACCAAGGATGTCGTCGGTGCGCACCGGTTCCTGCAGCGGGTGTGGCGCCTGGTCGTCGACGAGGAGTCCGGCGCGGTCCGGGTCACCGATGCCGCGCCGTCGGAGGAGACGCTGCGCCTGCTGCACAAGACGATCGCGGGTGTAGACGAGGATTACGCCGCGCTGCGCGATAACACCGCGGGCGCCAAGCTGATCGAGCTGACCAACCATCTGACCAAGAGCTACCCTGCGGGCGCACCGCGCGAGGTGGTGGAGCCGGTGGTGCTGATGCTCGCGCCGATGGCACCGCATATCGCCGAGGAACTGTGGGAACGGTTGGGGCACAAGGAATCCCTGGCCCACGGCCCGTTCCCGGTGGCGGATCCGGCGCTGCTGGTCGAGGAGTCGGTGGAGTATCCGATTCAGGTGAACGGCAAGGTGCGCAGCCGAATTCAGGTGCCAGCCGACGCCGATAACGCGACCATCGAGGCGACCGCGCTGGCCGATGAGAAGATCGCGGCACTGCTCGGCGAGAATGCGCCGCGCAAGCTGATCGTGGTGCCTGGGCGGCTCATCAATATCGTCGCCTGACCGCGCGCCCATCCCGCGTTACGGATTCGGGCGCCGCGCACGCATTTGTCCGGTTATTTCGTGTCCGGCGGGCAAATCCGTGCGCGGCACACCACTGTCAGCGCGGCGGGAGACGGCGTTCTGCTGCCGCACCGCCGCGATGACTCCCGGCGCCCTATACCGCGATCATCCGGACCCGGCTACTACACAGCCGCCGCATATCATCAATATCGGATGTCACCATGGCGACCGGACCAGGCTGACGCAGCGCCATTTCGGCGACAGTCGCATCTATGGCGTACTTGTCGCCGTGCAGTCCCGCCTGTTTCAGGAGTTCGGCGGCCGCCGTCGCGGCGGCCTGGTCCACCGGCTCGACTCGTACTCGGGATAGCGTCCATCGCAGTCGAGGCAGGTCAGAACGGCCGCAGCACGATCTCGGTCGGATGGCCGTCACGCGGTGTGTCGATGGCCGAACGCACGGTCCCCGCAACCGTCTCCGGCCTCAGGAATTCCTCCGCGCGATACTCGCGACCCTCACCCGCGATGATCTCCCGCTGCATATCGGTATCGATGCGGCCGGGATGGATCGAGGTCACCCGCAGCGTCGGCTCCTCCAACCGCAGCGCGTCACCGAAGGCCCGCAAACCGAACTTGCTTGCCGCGTAAGACGCCCACCCCGCATTCGCCCGCAATCCGGCACCCGAATTGATCAGCACCACATGACCGTTGGCCGCGCGCAACGCGGGCAGCAGCAGCCGAGTCAACTCGACGACGGCAATCACGTTGGCTTCCAAGGTATTTCGCCACTGCTGCACCGAGGATTCGGCGATCGAACCCAGGTCCGCGATACCGGCGTTGTGTACCAACACATCCAGGTGCTTAATCGGCGAAACCGCTTCCGCCACTGCGGAATAGTCGGTCAACTCGACCGGCCATCCGGTGGCGCCGGGCAGTTCGCCTAGTATCGCGCGCAGCGCCTCGGCCGAGCGGGCGCCGAGCAACAGATCGTGGGTCGGTGCGAGTTCGCGAGCGATCGCGGCGCCGAGCCCGCGGCTGGCGCCGGTGATCAGCGCGGTCGGCTTCGGTGTGCTGGTCACGGCGGTGGTCATGGAGTCACCGTATCGGCCACCGAAACGGGCAGTAGCACTACCCGCATGCGCGGCGATGGATGCATAAAGCGAATAAGTGGAATTCACGGACGGGGCATGCAGAGTGAGATCCGGCGCACAACAGCTGGCCACCAGGGCGCACCAGGACGAGACACGAGTCACTGAGCGGGCGTACTTGCGAGTGTCATCGCAAAATAGGGGGATGGCACACCCAGGCTTCACCCCAACACAGCTCGCGGCTCGCGCCGCCTACCTGCTACGGGGCAATGACCTGGGCACCATGACCAGTGCCGCGCCCCGGCTGTATCCGCACATGTGGAGCTGGGATGCCGCCTTCGTCGCGGTCGGTCTCGCCCCGCTGAGTGTCGAGCGCGCGGTCATCGAACTGGACACCCTGCTTTCGGCGCAGTGGAAGAACGGGATGATCCCGCACATCGTCTTCGCCAATGGTGTGGACGGTTACTTCCCCGGCCCGGCCCGCTGGGAGTGCAAGAAGCTGGCCGCCAATGCCCCGGATGGTCCGGACACCTCCGGCATAACCCAGCCGCCGGTGCACGCCATCGCGGTGCAGCGCATCCTCGACCATTCCCGTCGCCACGGCCGCAGCACCAGGGCGGTGGCCGAGGAATTCCTGAATCGGCGCTGGCCCGATCTGGTGCGCTGGCATCGCTGGCTGGCCCATGCCCGCGACCCCAAGGAAAGCGGCCGGATCACGCTGTATCACGGCTGGGAATCCGGGATGGACAATTCGCCGCGCTGGGATCGGGCCTATGCGAATGTGACGCCCGGCGATCTGCCGCCGTATCAGCGCGAGGATCTGCTGGTGGTCTCGGACACATCGCAGCGGCCGAGCGATCGCGAATACGACCGTTATCTGTGGCTGGTCGAGCAGATGCGTCGTGCCGGATACGACGACTACCAGCTCGCCTCGACGATGAGCTTCGCGGTGGAGGATGTCTTCGTCACCGCGATCTTCGCGCTGGCGTGTGAGGTTCTCGCCAATATCGGCGAGGAGTACAAGCAGCCCCATGCCGATGTCCGCGAACTGTATTCGTGGGCGGAACGCTTCCGCGCGGGCGTGGTCGCGACTACCGACGCACGCACCGGTGCGGCCCGGGATTTCGACGTGCGCCTCAAGCGCTGGATCAATACCGAAACCCTCTCGATGTTCGCCCCACTACTGTCCGGCGGACTGCCCCGCGACACCGAACGCAGCCTGTTGCGCCTGTTCGAGGGCCCGCGCTTCTGCGGTCATCCAGACCTGCGCTATGCCCTGCCGCCGTCCACCTCACCGGTCTCCAAGGACTTCCGCTCCCGCGAATACTGGCGCGGCCCGGTCTGGCCGGTGATGAGCTGGCTGTTCTCCTGGGTCTTCGCCCGCCGTGGCTGGGCCGAACGCTCCTTCATGCTCCGCGCCGAAGGTCTGCGCCAAGCCAGCGACGGCAGCTTCGCCGAATACTACGAACCCTTCACCGGCGAACCCCTCGGCAGCATGCAGCAGTCCTGGACCGCGGCCTCTGTCCTGGACTGGCTCGGCTGACGCATCCGGCCCGGTCGCAGCAATGGGAGCCGCTGGTGATGTGAGCGGCCCCAGCGGGCGGCAAGTGAACACTGCGCAAATGCCTCAGATGTAACTCTGGTCACAAGCGATGGTTGTCGCTATCGTCGAAAAGCATGGATAGCACTCGTTGGAGATCGACTCGCGCCGTGGCGTTGTCCGCGATTACGGTGGGCAGCATCCTGATGGCTACTTCGACGGGAACGGCGGCGGCCGACCCGAGCGGACCCGATGTGTCGTCGTGGCAGCACGTCGACGGCCGGTTCATCGACTGGTTCGCGGTGCGAGGGGCCGGGCACGCTTTCGCCATGGTGAAGGCGACGGAGGGCGTGAGTTACGTCAATCCGTATTTCGTGCCGGACAGCATTCTGATGCGGGCGGCGGGGGTCGCGCGCGGGACGTATCACTACGCGCGACCGAACCTGCCGCCGGAGCCGCAGGCGGCGCTGTACGCGGCGGTCGTGCTCGGACAGAACGGGCCGCTGGATCTGCCGCCGGTGCTCGATCTGGAGAATGCGGGCGGACTCGGTCCGGCCGGACTGATCGACTGGACGCATCGGTATCTGAATACCGTGCAGGCCCTGACCGGACGGGTGCCGATCATCTACACCTATCCGAATTTCTGGAAGTCGGCCATGGCGAATACCAATGAATTCACCAGGTATCCGCTCTGGATCGCCGACTATCGCGGCAACGAA
The DNA here is from genome assembly GCF_035920345.1 of Nocardia vinacea. Classification (NCBI taxonomy): domain Bacteria; kingdom Bacillati; phylum Actinomycetota; class Actinomycetes; order Mycobacteriales; family Nocardiaceae; genus Nocardia; species Nocardia vinacea. The sequence goes on along the minus strand of NZ_CP109149.1, from coordinate 7,359,067 downwards.
CAACCCGAAGTACCGGGTGGCTGGCCGACATGGACGTTCTGGCAGACCACCGACAGCGGCCGCATTCCCGGTATCGCGGGCGGCACCGATGTCAACGTATACAGCGGCGCCCAAGGCGAATTCGCGCGCTACGCCAATATGTAGGGCCTGCTGGGTGGCAGCTGACGTAGAAACGGCGAAACCGCTACTCCCTGCAGGTTCGAGTAGCGGTTTCGCCGTCTGCTCCTCGGCTACACGCCGATGCGGCCGCCCTTACCCTTCCATACCGCGACGACCGAGGGGCGCGGCTGCGATGTGCCGCCGTCCGGCCAATGCGAGGCCGGCTTGTCGGCGTTGGCCCCATCCACTTCGCCCGGATGCTGTACGCACACCAGCACCCGCTCCTCGGTGACGACCGGCCCACAGGTTTCCGCTCCGAGCGGAACGGTGAGGAACTGCTTTGTCTCACCGCGCCTTTCGCCCTCCAGCACCACCGAGAACAGGCCGTCGTTGGACTTCAGCGCATTGCCGTCGGTGGCGATCCACAGGTTGCCGTGCGGGTCGAAGGCCAGGTTGTCCGGGCAGGAGATCGGGCTGACCTTGGTCTTGTCGAAGCCCGAAAAGTACGTGTCGGCAGTCTTCGGATCGCCGCACACCAGTAGCAGAGACCACGTGAACGCGGTGCCCTTGTGGTCGTCGACGAGCTCGAGCACCTGACCGTTCTTGTTCTGATTGCGCGGATTCGCCTCGTCCACACCGGGTTTGCCCTCGGTACCGCGGTTGCTGTTGTTGGTCAGCGCGACGTACACCTTGCCGGTCTTCGGATTCGGTTCGAAATCCTCGGGCCGGTCCATCTTGGTAGCGCCGACCTTATCGCCGGCGAGCCGGGTGAACACCGCGACCTCTTCGGCGGTCATTCCGTCGACCAGCGACTTGCCCTTACCATCCGCGCCGGTCTGCAGGATCGGAAGCCATTGCCCCTTGCCGGTGAACCCCTTGTCCGACGGCGACTTTCCGGTCCCGTCGATCTGTTCCGGGTGATCGCCGGTCAGTTTCGCGACGTACAACGTGCCCTCATCGAGGATGGTCATATTCGCTTTGCGACTGGCGGCGGTGTTGCCCGACTGAATCTTCTTGGCCGAGATGAACTTGTACATGTACTCGAACCGCTCATCGTCGCCGCTATAGGCGACCACGGTGCCGTCGTCGGTGACGTAGATGTTGGCGGACTCGTGTTTGAACCGGCCGAGCGCGGTGTGCTTCACCGGGGTGGACGCGGGATCCCACGGATCCACCTCGATCACATATCCGAAGCGGTTGGATTCATTCGGTTCCTGCGCCACATCGAAACGCTTGTCGAATGTCTCCCAGCGACGCGGCATCTCACCCTGACCGGCTCCTGGATGGCCGAGACCGTAGCGCTTTCCGCGCTGCTGAGCGACCGGATCGACCAGCACGCCGGCGAAGTACTGGTTGAAATTCTCTTCACCGGAAAGCACAGTGCCCCACGGAGTTACACCACCGGAGCAATTGTTGAACGTACCGAGCACCCGGGCGCCGGACGGGTCGGCGGAGGTCTTCAGCAGATCGCTGCCCGCAGCGGGCCCGGTGACCTTGAATTCGGTGGTTCCGGTGATGCGCCGGTTGTATCGACCCAGGACCGGGGAAAGCTTGCCGGAATCCGCTTCGCCATTGACCTGCACCACCGAAAGTCCGTGCGCGGCAATGGCGATCTCGAACTGCTCGCGGGTCGGCGCATCCGGGTTGTAGCCGAGGAACATGAACGGCTCGGTGGTGTACTCGTGGTTGACCACGAGCAGGTACTCGTGCTGTTTGCCCTCGATGGACAGCAGCGCCGCGAAGTCGTTGTTGAAACCGAACTGCTTGGCCTGCGCCGCCGCCGTCTGATTGGCGAAGTCGAACTTCGGCGCGTCCGGCAGCACCGGATCGCCCCAGCGGATCACCACGCCCTGCTCATAGTCGGTCGGGACGACGAGCGCGTCCTCCTTATTAGGCGTGACCGCATCGAAGCCGGTACCGACGCCCGTGCCCGGATTCGCCGCCTCGGTGGCCTTATCGTCACCGCAGGCCGCGAGCAAGCCACCCGCGCCGACCGCCAGCACCACCGCGGCGCTGCCCTGGAACAGTCGCCGCCGCGACATGGCGGCGACGATATCGCCGAAGTACTCGCCGGGCGAGGTGTTCGGAACCTCGTGGGCACACGCATTGCCGCACTTGTATTGGCAGGTAACCAAAGAACGCGACGAGGCGCCGTCGTGCTTCACGAACAGGGCGAGGGGCTTCGGTGTCACAACCGCACCTCGCTGGCGCTCGGCACCGTCGTGCCACCCGGGTGGCCGGTGTTGATGGTTCGCTCGCTTCGCTCGCTCACGATGAACTCCTGACATAGTGCTGACCGGCGCACCGTAAGCCGCTCAGGCGATCCACAGGAAACAGTCAGATGAACGTGCGACCAATTAGGTAACCCTCAATTTGGGAAGCCCTCGGGCCGCACCCGCCCGCTATCCTGGCACCGACCGCGCGCTACCGCTTTTACCTGGTCGAACCCCCTGGATTTCGGTTGAGTCACGTAACGCGCTACTCATGTGCGTCTCCCCTCCCAGGAGGAGGATCGGTCACAAGGACATGAGTACCGAGTCAGGAGTAGTGCGATGACTATGTCCGAAGGAAAATCCCAGCTCACCCCACAGGCGCTGGACTATCTCGACTCGATCCTCGCGGGCGCGGTGGCGGAGGCCCGGATCGTACTAGTCGACCACGAACATATGGGTGAAGACGGCGATGGCGGCTGCAACAGATGTACCCACCCCACCTGTGTCGGCTTCATCCCGGGCGGTGGTGCGGTCTGCAAACGCCCCACCTGCCATCACAGCTTCTTCAGCCACCGCGTCTTCTGACGCACAAACAAATGTTGCTCCCGTTCCTGGTGAACGAGAGCAACATTCTGATCCGGGGCTACGCATTGACTTGCAGTGCGATCACGACCTCTTGTTCGTGCTCCGGCAGATAGTGGACCTGGATGATCCGACCGACCTGCACCTGGGCCACGCTGGCGGGCGGCAGAAACTTGTCCACGCTCGTGGTGAAGGTCGTTCCGTCGGGCCGGGTCACGACCAGGCCGAGCTCGATCTTGGAATACCCGTTGCGGATTTCGCCGGGCACCGCAAGCGATTGCACGACGGCCTGAGCGGTAATGCCGCGCTCGGCGATATCGAGTTTGGCCTTGGTGGTGAAGCCCTTTCGGATCATGGATTCGTTCATGGCGCGCTGGGCCACCGACATATCGCCGGAGCGGTCGACCTCGACCTTGTCGGTGCGATCGGGCAGATAGCGCACCGGCAGCACGACACCGGGCTGCAGCAGGGCGAGTTCGGTGAGCGGAACGATCATTTTGGCGTGCGAGTCGAATATCTTGCCGTCGACGCCCTCGACGCTGAAGTCGATACGGATCTGCGGCTGATCATTGACGGTCAGCCCGGTCTGGCGGAAGGACTTGATGGTGCCGATGCCGACCAGACCGTCACGGAAGGCCGAGCTGTTGTTGCCGGTGAAGGCCGCCAGCATGCCCTCGCCGGTGAAAGCGAAGACGATCGGGACGATGGTCAGGGCGATGATCGGCAGCGCCATCTGCGGCCCGACCCAGGCGAGCATGCTGTCGTCGAAGGGGCCGGAGCTGGTGTAGGTGAAACCGTGCCAGAGGTAGTAGCCGATCGAGAGGACGAAGAAGGCGGCGGCGAGCGAGCGGGCGATGTTTTTCATGGTTTTCCCTTGTGTATGAAGCGGTTTGCCCCGCTCACGCCCCCTTTGCATCAAGGGGCGTGAGCGAGTGCCAGGTCATGGTCGTTCGGGTCAGCCGCCGACCACGGTGGAGCAGGCGAAGGTGATATCGAATTTCGAGCTCTTCGGGCTTGCGGTCGGATTGGTGAGGTCGGGCGCGCCGACGCCTTCACCGGTGACCTTGTAGGTGTTGCCGTCCTTGACGACCTTGGCCGAACCGCCGGGCATGCCGTTGCCGAAGCCGAGGGCGTAGGGCAGGCCGTTGGCACCGCCCTTGCTGCCCGCGACCGCGACGGCCTGGACGTTGTCGGTGCCGGTGATGGAGGCGCTCACGCTCAGGGTGCCGTAGGTGGCGTTATTGGTGTCGCTGAGCGCGAGGGCGACGGTGTCGCCCTGCTTGGCGCAGGTGGTGTCGAACTTGCCGTCGAGCGCCTTACCGTCGACCGAGGCGGTCGACTTGCCCGACGCCGGCGCCGGGGCGGCCGAGGTGCCCGGCTTGGCCGAGGTGGTCGACGAGTTGCCCGAGTCGTCACTGCATCCGGTGACGAAGAGGGCGAAGGCGGCGGCCGAGGCGGCGAGGGCTGCGGCGGAGATGCGGACCGGCTTGGTGTTCATGATCTGTTCCTTTGCTTCGTTCGGCTCCGGTGTTGGGCCGATACGAGAAAGGTAGGAATCGAACGCGCCCTACCGATCCCAGGTTTCTCGGAGTCTGAAACGGAGGAAGTTCCGTTAACCTGGTCGAATGCGACGGCCGCGCGCGATGGTGCTGGACGAGGTTTGGCGCCGACTCGAGGGCGTCGAACCGCTCAGTGGACCCCACGGCGGCCCGCTGCGGCGGACCGTGAAGCTCATCCTGGATCCACTGGTCATTCGCCCTGTGCAGAATCCGCTGTGCGCGGGACCGATCCTCACCGCCGACGGCACGGTTCTGCTCGCCACCCGAATCCACGCCGCCGCCGATGTGCTGCGCGCGACGGCGGCCTGGTTTTCGCTGCTCAAACAGGTCCGGCGGGCGCTGCGGATCACCGAGGGCAATCCGCAGGATCTGTATTTCCAGCGCGCCTTCGAACTCGCCACCACATCGGGTATGCCGGATCCGGCCCGGGACCGGGCGACCGCCGAGGCGACACTGCACGACGTCCACGAATTCGCGGCGGGGCGCACCACACAGGCGCTCAAGGAGTACATCACCGCGGGTGCGCGGACTGCCGAACTCGACTCGTTGATCGATATCGCGTGGGGACGACGTCCGGTGGGCGGTCCAACCGGAGAGCGCGCCGAGCTGTTCGCGGCGCTGCTCGATGCAGCCGCGGCTCGTGACGGTCGGAGCGCCGAGGGGCAGCGGACATTCGATCAGCTCGTCGCCACCCATGCCGGGACGCACGGCGGAATCCGACTATGGGACAACAGCTTCGAGCCTACGGCACATCGGCTAGGGCTGACCGCAGTGCCGATTCCGCAGCCACCTGCGCTCGGTTCGTCGGCCTCGAAGGCCAGTCTCGGACTGCCGTTCGATCGCACCATCTACGAGCGCGTATTCACCGTGCTGCAAGCGTCGAGTGAACGGGCCGAACTGCCGCCCATTCCGGAATTGGTAACCACGGAGATCGCCCGAAGTTGTTCGCCCTGGGCACTTTTGGATGAATCACTACGCGTCGCGGCGACTGCCGGAGCCGCGCTCGCGCTCGGGTTGCGGCCGATCGTATTGCATGGCGCGCAGTCGGCAGCGGCCGAAACGGCGGCGCATCGAGTGATCAATAGCCGCTGGCAGCGGGAGGCGTACGTCCTGCAGGCGCGGCGGCTCGCGGTGCGCACCGATATCGAAATGCCAAGTGGCCCACTGTCGGCCATCGCCACCGAGCTGCGCACACCGTGGCGGCCATATCTGCGGCGGCTGTGGGTTCGCCTACACGGACGCGATGTCCGGGAGTTCGGCGTCTCCGAGCCGGACGAGCTGTGGGATCTGCTCGATGGGGTGGCGCGGTCGGTCATGCTGGACCATCGCATGCGGATCAAACAGGCACTGAGTGTGAGTTCCCTTGTCACCGAGTCGGATCCGGCGGAATCGAGGGCGAGCTGATGAGCGGGACCGTGCGTATCGAACCGGCCGGGGACGGGATCTGGATCATTGCGCCCGAAGGAGCCCCGACGGTGTTGGACGGTGCCGCGGCGATCGATGCGATGGTATTGGAAGTTATCGGCGGTCATCTTTCCTGGAGTCTTCTTGCCGGACAGACGATTCCGGCGGCGGTGATCGATGATGTCGAACTTGCCCAGGACTGGTTGTGGGCGGTATACGGCGAGCGGATTGCCGTCACCGTTGCCGATTTCGACAGCGGCGATGCCGAACTCACCGGCGGGAGCGAATTCCCAGCCGAACCCGCGATACCCGATCTGGTCGCCACTGCCTGGCGGCTCGGTTTCGCGTACTGGGCCACGCGCTGGTGGCCTGCCTCTTCAATCGACGGCATCACCGCGCTCGACGAACGACTGCTCGACCAGGAGATCACCGCATTGCGCGTGGAATGCGATCTACTCATCGGTGACGACGAGCCGACTCCGGACGAAGAGCCCGCGCCGACTGAAGTAATCGCAACCACCGCTCGCGCAGCCGATTACGCGCTTGCCGCAGGCAGCGGAGCCGACCGGCCGACAGGTGCGCTGTCGCTCGGGCGGGGCACCGGTGGATGGGACTGGCGGCGGTGCCCGCCGGGACTCATCGATGCGTCCGAGCGGGCGGTGTCCTGGGAATCGACGCGTAGTTCGGGAACCACGACAGTGCGCGTCACCGCGGTAGCCGCACCCCAATTGGGCTCGGACGCACCGGCACACCTGCACCCGCGCGCCTTCATCACCACACCCGTCGGCACGGCCGAGGCCGAGCTGGACCTGGTCGGCGATCTGTGGACCGGCGCGGCCACCACGCCGTCGGATTCCGTTTCGACGGTGGATGTCTACGTGCCCGGTATCGGTGCGCCCGGCGAACCCGGGCTGGGTGGTCCCGAGGTCCGGCGACAGATTCGTGAACTCGCGACCGCACGGCTGCGTCGGGCTACTGCCGCGGATGATGCGCTCGATGCACCCCTTCTTGCCGAAATCGCGGCCGCCGCATCGGATTCGGACTTCTGATGCCAGCCGATGACGGTCGCGAACGGCTCGCCGAGGGAGCCGCCGCCTATCAGCGTGGCGATGTCGCCGAGGCCAGGCGGCTGTTCGAGGAAATCGCCCGGACCAGCACAGATGGCCTGCGGGTGAGCGCGCTGGTCAACGCCGCGAGCATGTGCGATGAACTCGGCGATCATGCCGGGGCGATCGTCAGGTTCCGCGAGGCGCTCGCGGAGATGCCCGCGGACGCGATCGAAAAGCGACCCGCCGCACTGATCAACCTCTCCCAGGCATTGCAGCACGTCGGCGATCTCGATGGTGCGCAGCAGGCGCTGGAACAGGCGCGGGCGCTGCTCACCGCACACAACGACGAGAGCATGCAGCGCGTGGCCTGTCTGCTATCGCTGACCGCGGTGGCATTCCATCGCCAGAGCTGGGCCTACGCCATCGAACTCGCCACCGAATCGTTGGATGCGGCAGTGCGTTTCGCACCGCACCTGGCCGGACATCCGCTCTCGACACTCGGCGGGATCTACTTCGAGACCGGACGGCGCGAACTCGCCGTCGACTTCATGGGCCAGGCCCTGACGGCCTTCGATGCCGCCGGTGATCGCAATGCCGTCGCGGAGACGGAACAGAATCTGGCCGTCATGCACGTCAGGTTGGATCGGTTCGACGAGGCCGAACCGCCGCTGCGATCCAGCCAGGAGTACTTCGAGCGCGCCGAACTCGGATATCGCGCGGGCGTCGGGCTGAAGACCATGGGATTTCTCGCCGAGGGCCGCGGCGATACCGATGCGGCGCATCAGCTCTATGGCCGCAGCCTCGACTATTTTCAAGAATCCGGTGCGGTGCTCGATGCCGCCGATGTGCGAGTGCGCCTGGCGACCGTGGCGTACTCGAACGGACAATACGACGAGGGCGAAATCCTCATCGGCGAGGCTTTCGCCGCGTATGCCGAGCGCGGTCTCGGATTGCACTGTGCCCAAATCGATTTCTGGCATGCGGCACTGCTGGAGTCGGTCATCGAGGCGGCCGAAACGCCGGATGCCGAACTATTGGGGCGGGCAATCGATCTCGCGGTGCCGTCGGCGCTGGCCATCGATGCCGTGCGCTACACCCTGCCCAATGGCAATCAACGCGAGAAATGGAACCGCCAGATCGCCGATCCGGCGATGCGGATGGCATTCCGGTTCGCCTATCTGTCCGGCAATGGTCCGCTGATCGTGGACCTCATCGAAACACAGTGCGCGGGTACGACATTGGATATCGCCAGATCGGCAGGCGGCGGGCCGCCGCGGCTGCCTCTCGAACTATTCGATCCACCAGCTGAGCCGGCGCAACCCACAGTGCAGGTCGGGACCGGGCCGCAGAGTGGGTCGGCCCCGCAGTTGGGCACGGCGCTGGCCTCGGTCGCGGCGAGCGCCGGACTGCCGGTGGTGCCACCGCCGCGGGTGGCCGTCGCACCGGACGGACATATCGCGTTGGCCGGGTATATCGAGGCCGCCGAGCTGCGGTACGGGCATCCGGTGCGGGACAGCCGGGTGCTGCCCGCATGACCATCTCGGAACAACCGACCGTCATTGTGCGGATGGCGGATGCGGGCGATCTCTACATGTCGTGGCGCTGGTTGCGCAACGAATACGACCAGGGTGCGAGCATGCTGCCCGGGGATGCGATCACCGACGCCGTCGAGCAGTTCGCGCAGGCGTTGCCCGATCCGGCGGTGCCCGGCGGCCTCGAACGTGCCATGACCACTGGCGCTTTCGCCTCATACGACGCGGAATATCTTCTTGCGCAGTCGCTTTCCCGCGCTTTGCTGCCCTATGGCCTGGCGGCACAGTTGTACGACCTGCACGTGCGCGGTGTGCGTCCACATATTCGACTGCAACCCTCGCCCCGGGTAGCTCAGATCCCGTGGGAGATCATCGCGCCCAGCCCGGAACTGCGCCTGGTGGATATCGCCGATATCAGCCTGCTCGCTCCCACCAGCATCGTGCACGGTCCGGACCGCACGGCTCGCACCTGGTCCGAGACGGGTGCATTGCCGGTGGTGGCCGTACTGGACCCGCGCGTCCCGGGCTTTCGCGCCGATTCCGCGCTCGGCTCCGTCCTCGGCCGCATGGACCCCAAAGCCCCACTCACCCAACGGGTCGCCGAATATTCGTCCCAGGGCCGACTACTGCCCGCGGTCGACGATCCGATCGACGCGTTCCGCCGCACGGATATCGATCGAAGCTGGTTGAGCGAAGCGCTACGCGGCGGTGCCAGCCGTTTGACCTATGTGGGGCATGTGACCGCGGCAGCCCCCGAATCCGGCCAGAGCGAAGCCTCCGAACTACACCTCGCCTGCGACGCTGAATCCATCGGCTTCGCCACCCCCGTCCGAGCGCACCGCCCCCTCTCGGCCAAGGACCTACTGCTCGGCACCCATACCCTGACCACCGAACCCGTTGCCGGACCACAACTCTGGCCGATTCCGAGCCGAGTCGCCCTGATCGCCTGCGAAAGCGGCGGCGATATGCGCTTCAGTGAGGCCCTCGGCCTGGTCGCCGCCATGATCAACGGCGGTGCCGAATTGGTGACCGCCAGCCGCTGGCCGCTCCCCACCGATTTCGCCTTTCAACGCCTCGCCGGCGCACCCCCTGATGCCCGTCCCCTCCAACACGCCATCTGCGCCATCGACGCCGCTCACGAACACCCGGACCCGGTAACCGCCCTCGCCACCTGGCAACGATCTTGCCTGACCGCCTGGCGCACCACCCGCGCCATCGAACACTCCCCCCTGCTCTGGTCCGCCTTCGCCACCGTCCGCACCTGACCACCCGGCTGCCGGTATGCGTCGGATCGCTTCGCCACGACGACGGTGACCGCCTGCGAGCCTGGCCTAAATGGCGCGGACGTTTGGGGCCTGCGGGCCCTTCTGGCCTTCGCCGATCTCGAACTCGACACGCCGGCCCACGTCGAGGACTTGAAGATCGGGCCAGCTCATCGGCGATGACCTGGCCCCTCGGCGACCCGAAAAAAAATCTACAGCGACAACAGTAGACATTCGACACGAAGTGCGATAATTTCTGTGTCGTCGGAAGAGAAGGAAATATCAGACGGCACGGGAGATGATGAACTGCCCGTGATGGTAAGACGGCGGACGCGGCTACGGGACCAGCAGGTACAACGGTCCCACCGGCCCGCCGGACAGGAAGATGAAGTTGCACCGGAAGATGAAGTAACCCTGTGAGGAGAAAGGAGGCATTGCCCGTCGGGTCACCCGCGAAGATATGCGATTCGGGTGATCGCCGACGTTTCGGTTACATGTCGGAAGACGAAGTAATTCCCCCTTTCAGTGCCCCGGCGCCGCAGGCGCCGGGGCACTTCGGCGTATGGAGGCCTCACGATTTCTGGACCCACAACCGCGAACGAGAAATTCGACGATGACGACTACCCCGCTTACACCATGGGCCGGGCCGCGGAAATGCTCGGCACCACCCAAGCATTCCTGCGCAGCCTGGACGAAGCGAAACTGATCACCCCGCAACGCTCTGTCGGCGGGCACCGCCGCTACTCGCGCTACCAACTGCGTATCGCCGCACGCGCCCGCGAACTCATCGACAACGGCACCCCCCTGGAAGCAGCGTGTCGCATCATCATCCTCGAAGACCAACTCAGCGAAGCGCTCGAACTCAACGCCAAACTCACCCAGCGGGACTGACCAGGTCCTTGCCACCTTCGGCCGCCGCGAAAGGCCCCCAAGCGCCAGTCCGTAGGGCTGGCGAGCTGGATGAGGCAGCGGTTTTCGGACTCAGGACCGATGAGCCAGGAGGTGTTGCATGAGGAGGCGGGTGAGGGATTCGGGGGCTTCCTCGGGGATCCAGTGCGAGGTGTCCTCGAGCATTTCGAAGCGGTAGGGGGCGGTGACGTGTTCGGCGGTGGCCAGGGCGGCAGTGGAGCCGATGGTGGGGTCTTCGGAGCCCCAGACGTAGAGGGTCGGGACGGTGATCGGGGCGGTCGGACCGGCGAGCGGGAACGCTCGGTACCAGTTCAGGGCCGCGGTGAGGGCGTCGGGGCGGGTGAGGCGGTGAATGTAGTCGTCGATGCGCTCTTCGGGAATCTTCCAGTCGAAGATCTTGCGGAGGGCGGCGGCGTCATCGGCGAGTAGGGCGCGCTCAGGGGTGCGGGGCTGGCGGAAGTAGGTGAAGTGTTGGGCTCGCTGGGCCTGATCTTCGTCCTCGGCCATGGCCTGCAGGAAGGCGGTGGGGTGCGGCTGCGATACGGCGGTCAGAGTGCGGATTCGCGCTGGGTGCTCGGCTGCTACCGTCCACCCGACGTGGGCGCCGATGTCGTGGCCGACGAGATCGAACCGCTGCCAACCCAATTGGTCGGCGATGGCGATGACATCGCCGACCAGCTCCTCAACGCGATAGTCGGCGACCTTGTTGGGGCGCGCGCCGGGCGAATAACCGCGCTGGTCAAGGGCGACCACATGGCAGCCGCCGCCACCGAGAGCGGTGAGCTGGAACTCCCATGCGATGGCGGACTCCGGAAAGCCGTGCAACAGCATGACTTCCCGGCCACCGGGTTCGCCGCTGGTCAGGGCGTCGAAGGTGCCGAACTCGGTCGGGATCTTGGTTGCCTCGAGCACAGCACGACTCTAGAGGCAGCCACCGACCACAAACGCCGAACGCGGCGTCGGCGGTGGGGACGGCAGCCGGCGGAGCCGGCGGGGTGGGTAAGCACTGCCGATGCCGCGTTTGCGGAGTTGGTCGATTGTGGATCCAATCTTCAGCGGGCCTTGCGGATGCCGAGGTACTGCAGGGCCGCGAATCCGCCGACGGTCGCTGCCTGCATGACGGTCCAAATCGAGCCGACCAGGTTCAGCTCGAGTGCGCCCTCGACGAGGGCGGCCAGGCTCACCACGACCCAGGCGGCATTACCCGCGGCGACCACGGCGGCGGCCTTGGTATTGATGGTCTTGGTCATGCCGACCAAGGCGACACCGATGCCGTAGAGGGTCAAGAAGATTCCGATCGGGATGCCGATCTTGCTGTCCAGGCCGAGCAGGGATTCCAGTGGGCCCGAAAGCCCCAGGTAGGCAAGGCCGTTGACGGTGGTGACGACCGAGTCCAGGCGCAGCGAGGTGCGCAGCAGGTTCTGGCCGGGGGCGAGCAGGGTGGACATGTAGGTGGGGGCGGTGGTGGTCATGGCTGGTATTTCCTTCTGGGATAACGATTTTGGACGAGTAGGGCCGCCGCCACCGGAAGCGCGGTGGCTGCGGCGGGGTTGGTGAGGCGAGGGCGGGTCAGGCGGCGGCGGGCACCTTGTCGAGGAAGCCGTAGACGTTGGCGATGCGCCCGTCCTCGACAACCGCGACATCGAAGCCGATCACGACGGCGGGTGCGTCGGCCGGCCCGAGCTCCCAGGCGAAGCGCACCTGGTCGTGGTGGGCGTCGACCGGTCCGGCGAGGGTGAACACCCAACCGGGGAACTGGGCCTGGACTCCGGCGATGGCTGCGTCGAGCTGATCGTGTCCGGCAACCGCGGCCAGCGGGTCGGTGTATGTGGCGTCGGCGGTGAACACGGCTTCGATTCCGGCCTTGCGGGCGGCGGTGTCGGTGGTGTTCCAGACTTCCAGGTACTGTGCGACGAGCTCGTTCATGATGGCCTCCTAGGCTTCTGATCTGGGGTTTCGCTGTCGTTCCTACTGACAGGAACTACGTTATGAGCAGAGCCAGGGGTGCCGAATCAGTCACCTATAAGTACTTTTCGCCGACGTATACGTATGCGGCCGGCGTGCCGAGGACCGTGCGCGGTTCACAGGTTCAAGAGCATCTCGAATTCCGGCCGTGGATCGTCGGGCGCGATCGTCCCTTGAACCCCGGTCCGCACGAAGCCGTGCCGCAGATATAACCGCTCGGCCGCCGCGTTGCCCGCGGCGACCTCCAACCACACTTTGTAATGCCCGGCATCGACCGCCCAGTCGACCACCGATCGCACGAGACGATCCGAAATCCCGGTCCCACGGGACTTTTCAGCAACCCACATCGAAATCAGGTGCGCCCCGGGCCGTTCGGGATCGTCCAGCCCAGCAGCCGTCCCGACGTCGATGCCGTCGACGCTCGCCACGAACTGCGCCCGCTGCGTCAGTAGGTCCGACCAGTCCTGATCGGACCTGCTACGCGCCTGCTCCAGCGTCGAGCCGAAGGCCTGCGGCGCATCGGCCAGGGCGCGCAGGCGAATGCTCCGAAATCAGCGTAAGTCGTTTTGTGTCAAGCGGTCCGGTCGGTGCCCTGTGGTCTGTCGTCGTCCCGGCATAGCGGTAATGGGGTTGATCCCGGCAGCGTGTAATCGGGTTGTGTGACGACAGGTCGGGGCTGCCCATGATTTCCGGCGAGATCACCAGGTGTCTCGATGCCGCGTGGGGCTCGCCCCGACCGACCGCTCGACGATCCGCCTGTTCAGGCGGCGGTCGAGATCATGGCGGCCTCGGTTGTGGTGGTGCCGTGGGTGGCGATGTGCGGGTTCCAGGGTTGTCTGGTGGTGACCACGGCGTGGAGTTGGCGCAGGATCGCCGCGGCGATCACGGCCTGAGCCTGGGTGGGAGTGAGCGGGTTCGTCTCTCGGGTGGTCAGATGCCGGTAGCGGGCGGCATAGACGGGGTTGGCGCGTTGGGTGCCCCACACGCCTCGCCAGGCAGCCAGCCGCAGTCCTGGGCGCCCGGCTCCGGTGAGCCGGGCGCGGCCGGTGAAGCTCCCGGATTTCTTCTCCCGGGGTGCAAGACCGGCGTGTTTGACTACCGCTCGCGCGGTCCGAAACCGTGCGGGGTCGCCGGTTTCGGCCAGGATCGCTGCGGCCCCCACTGCGGACAGTCCGACGATCGAGGTGACCAGCTCGGTGAGCCGGAGCTCGTCGAGCACGCTAACCATGCGGGTTTCGGTGTCGGTCAGGCGTCGCTTAGTGTCTGCCCAGTCTTCGAGCAGCAGGTGCACTCGTTCCAGCGCACCGCGCCGGTGGGCGAGCACTCCGGCCGGATCATCCAGTGCCGCAAAGAGTTTGCTGGTGATCCGAAAGCACGGTCGCTTCGCGCCCGCGCGGGTGACCTCGCCGCGGACGAGGCGTTCGAGCCGGTCTCGGCCCAACCGGCGGGTGCGGGCGAAGTCGGCGCCGCCGCGGCCGCAGATCACTCGCAGTGCTGCCATCCAGGTCCGGGATTTGAACGGCTGCTGGGCGGCTTCGAGCGCGGTCGGCCACACGCATTCGAGCAGGGCCCGGATCTGCTGGACTTGCGCTACCAGCTCGACCAGCAGTCGTTCGCGACGGGCACCCAGATGCCGCAGCCGACCCCAGGTTTCATCGACCGGCTCAGGTGCATAGCAGCGCAATTGCGCGGTCAACCGCGCGATCAGCACCGCGTCTTTGTCGTCGGTTTTGTCGGTGGTGAGATCCTCAGCACGACGCGACCAAGCGGTCATCGCTGGCTGCACACACACGAACAACATGTTCCGGTCGGCGGCCAGCTGTCCCAGCACTCGCCACCGATGTCCGGTCGGCTCACACGCCACCGTCGCCCCGGTGAATCCCGCGGCCCCGGCACGGGCGCCGGCCCAGTCCAAAGCAGCACCCATATCCCAGGCACGGCAACGGAACGTCTTGCGGGCCAGCACTTTCGAGTCATGGTCACAGACCACGACCATCTGTTTGCGGTCGGCCAGATCAATCCCGACGATCGCGTTCTCGGGCGGCACCAACGCCCGCAGCCCGCTCATACGCATGTTGCGGTTGCGATCACCCCGGGACACACCGCTACCGTTACTCATGCAACGTCCTCCTGCTCTTTGCGATGGGACACCAAGCCCGACAAGCGCATCAGGAGGACGTTCCCCACGTCCAGGAAACCGACGCACTAAACGTCTTTCTATGCCGCCCAGTCCTCGGGCGTCAGCAACCGAACCCGTGGAACGCCAATCCCCATCCCGCCATCTCTACTCGAATCCGAGTCACCCGGCGAGTCGATTTCCGGGTTGCCGAGCTGCGGCCGAGTCGGTCGGCAGCTCGGCGCGGCGAGTTCAGTGGTCGTCGTAGTGGCCGTTGTGCGCGGCGTGGCGATGGCCGTCGTGGAGGTAGTCGACGTGGTCGCCGTGTTGGACGGCTTCGTGGCCGCAATTGGGACCGTGGATGTGGTCGTGGCCTACATGTTCGGTGTGGCCGGCGGGTTCGCATTCGTCCCAGTGCCCGTTGTGTTCGCGGTGCAGGTGGCCATTGTGGGCGTAGTCGGCGTGGTCGCCGTGCGGGACTTCGGTGTGGCCGCAGCCGGGGCCGTGGGTGTGCTGGTGTTCGGTGTGCTCGTGATGCGCTGTGGTCATCGGACCTCCTCGTTTCCCATTGCTGGATATGCGGCGCCGAGCGTGACGACACATTAACAGGTGCGCATCTATCGAGTTTACTAGAAGTGTGCTGGCTATCACAAAACCTGGGAGAGGAAGCGCTGCAGGCGCGGCGTCCGCGGGTTGTCGAACAGGGCGTCGGGGGTGCCGGTTTCGACCACCTGACCAGCGTCCATGAACAGCACGCTGTCAGAGACGCTACGCGCGAAACCCATTTCGTGGGTCACCACGATCATCGACATTCCCTTGGTAGCCAGATCGGCCATCAGCGCGAGAATGCCCTTCACCAACTCCGGATCCAGCGCCGAGGTGGCTTCGTCGAAGAACATGATCTCCGGCTGCATGGCCAGCGCTCGGGCGATCGCCACGCGCTGCTGCTGCCCACCGGACAGATTCTCCGGCCGCGAATCGGCCTTCTCGGCCAGCCCGACCACCTCGAGCTGCTCGACGGCCAGCGCGCGAGCGGCATCCCTGGACAGCCCGCGCAGCTTGCGGGGCCCGAGCGCCACATTCTCCGCGACCGTCTTGTGCGGGAACAGGTTGAAGTGCTGGAACACCATGCCGATGCGCTGGCGCAGCCTATCCGGATCCTCGGTGAGCACCGACTTGCCGTCCAGCAGCACATCACCCTGATCGGGTTCGTGCAGGCGGTTCAGCACCCGCAGCAGTGTCGACTTACCGGAGCCGGACGGCCCGATGACGGTGGTGGTCTTGCCCGCGTCGACATGGATATCGACGCCGCGCAGCACATGGTTGTGGCCCAGCGTCAGATGCAGACCGGTTCC
The DNA here is from genome assembly GCF_035920345.1 of Nocardia vinacea. NCBI lineage: Bacteria > Bacillati > Actinomycetota > Actinomycetes > Mycobacteriales > Nocardiaceae > Nocardia > Nocardia vinacea. The sequence continues at coordinate 7,343,022 of NZ_CP109149.1, read as the reverse complement.
GGTGAGAGAGGCACTCATCAGCTATCCGCGCCCTTCCGTGATCGTGGCCGCCTCGACCTGGTCGATGGGCTGGTCGGGTCGGCCGGTGCGCATCCGGTGGTCGATGTAGTTCACCAGGTGCGTCAGCGGGATGGTCAGCAGTAGGTAGACCAGGCCGGCGGCGACCAGCGGGGAGAGATTTCCGGTCTGCGCGTTGAGATCTCGCCCGACCGCGAACAGTTCGCGCTGGGTCGCGAGCAGGCCGAGGAAGTAGATCAGCGAGGAATCCTTGATCAGCGCGATGAACTGGTTCATCAGCGCGGGTAGCACCCGGCGCACACCCTGCGGAATCACCACCAGCGTCATGGCCTGGCGGTAGCCGAAGCCGATGGCACGCGCGGCCTCCAGCTGACCCGCCTCCACGGATTGGATGCCGGAGCGGAAGATTTCACCGATATAGGCCGAGGCCAGCAATGCCAGCGCGATCGCACCGAGCCAATACGGGTTATTGCCGGTGATATTGCGCGCGACCGGGCCGATGCCGAGTCCGATGATCAGGATGATCACCACGGCGGGCAGGCCGCGGAAGATATCGGTGTAAACCCTTGCGGGCCAGCGCAACCAGCGCGTCCGGGAGATGCCCGCGACCGCGAGCAGCATGCCGAGGATGGTGCCGAGCACACCCGAAACCAGCGCCAGGATCAGGGTATTCGGCAGACCGGTCTGGAACAGATCGGGAAATGCCTTGCGGTACAGCGACCAGTCGAAGAACGTCTCCCGCAACTGCTGCAGCGTCGATTTCGGCGCATCCTGTCCGCTGTCGGTGGTCTTCTTCTCCGCGGCTATGGCGGCGAAGTCCGGGAGTTGCGGTGCGGGTGCGGCTTTCGAGCCCGGCTTCCAACCGGGCGGCAACTGCCTCGGCACCCAGTCGGCGTAGAGCTTGGCGTAGGTGCCATCGGCGATCACGGCATCGAGACCGCTGTTGAGCGCGTCGATCAGCGGCTGGTTGTTCTTGGCGACCGCGTAGCCGACGAAATTGTCCAGGCTGAAGGTGTTCTGGATGATCGTGGTGCCGTCCCCCGACTTCACCTGCCCCTCGGCCTGCGCCGACGGCGCGACCCAGGCATCGACCTGACCAGACTTCAGATTCGCGTACGCGGTGGCGTAGTCCGGGAACTTCACCGGATCCAGATGCAGCTGGTTGACCACGTAATCGTCCTGCACCGTGCCCTGCACGACGGCGATCCGGTTACCGCGCCCCAGATCCGAAAAGCCCTTGATGCCACTGCCGTTCGGGACAACGAGCGAGAAGTAGCCGAAGTCGTAACCGTTGGTGAATCCGACGCGTTCGCGCCGCTCCGCGGTGGTGGTGATATTCGACGAACCGACGTCGAAGCGACCGCCGGAGACCTGCGAGAGCAGCGGTGCGAATTCGGTGCCCGAGAACTCCACCTGGAGACCGAGTTTCGCACCGATCGCCTGCAGCAGCTCATTGTCGAAGCCGGTGAACGAGCCCGCCGAGTTCAAGCAGATGCTCGGCGGTGCATCCGAGAGCGTGCCCACCGTGAGCTTGCCCGGCGTGATGAGCCGCAGCTTGCTGGTGTCGATCGCCGACACCGGCAACGTGCTCGCGGTGGTGTACTTGTCCGCACCCGCCGAGGCCGCCGAGCCGAGGTTCGTCGGTGCGGCCGATGCGGCGCTCAATCCGGGCGGCGCGCACTGGTCTCGATCGGAGGAATCGTCGCCGGAACCGCAGGCCGTGGCGGCGAGGCCGACGGCAAGCAATAGCACGGCGATCAACGCACGAGACCGCACAGCGGGCAGACCAGCCATGGTGAGGAACCCTAACGTCCGATTCAGCGCTGAAGGGCAGCTACCCCGTGGCGCGTGCAGTCGGCCACACCTCGCCGTCAAGGCTTTCGGCCGCCAGGCGTGCGCGGACGCGGCGCCATGGCCCGATCCCGGAATTCGAATCACCCTGATTCGAACCCGATCTCCGACCGGCGTTACGCCGCCGACAGAGCATGATTCTCGAGATCGGCGGCGGTGCGGCCCAGGGCTAGGCCAGACCCCTGACCGGCTCCGGATTCACTTCGTCACGCCAACGGACCGCCTGCTCGACCTCACTCAGGTCGAACTTCGGCCCGCTCACACCGATGGTGAACAGACTCACCCCGGCCTCGACGAACGTCGCCGCCCGCTCCGCACCCGGCCACTGCACCGAGCGCTCGATCTTCGCCTGATCGGTGCCGACGTCCGCGCAGTGGTCGGTGAGCACCTTGTTCTTGTGCGCGATCGCGTCGAGGTCGGCGAAGGTGTGCCAGATATCGGCGTATTGCGCGACCAGCCGCAGCGTCTTCTTCTCGCCACCACCGCCGATCAGGATCGGGATATCGCGGGTCGGCTGCGGATTCAGCTTCTTCAGCCGGGCGGTCAGCCGGGCCATATTCGCCTTCAGCAGCGCGAGCCTGGTTCCCGGCGTACCGAATTCATAGCCGTATTCGTCGTAGTCCTTCTGGAACCACCCCGCGCCGATGCCGAGAATGAGTCGGCCATTGCTGATGTGGTCCACCGTGCGCGCCATATCGGCGAGCAGATCGGGATTGCGGTAACCGCCGCCGGTGACCAGCGCGCCGATCTCGATCCGTTCGGTCTGCTCGGCCCAGGCGCCGAGCATGGTCCAGCATTCGAAATGCGCGCCGTTGTGGTCGCCGGTCAGCGGATAGAAGTGATCCCAGTTGAAGGCGATATCGACGCCCGCATCCTCCGCACGCAGCACGGCGTCGCGCAGGAGTCCGTAGTCGGGGGCGTGCTGGGGCTGTAGCTGTACACCGATTCGAACCGGTCGGGTCATGAGCCTGCTCCTCGTCGCTCGATCTGGTTCCTCGATCGAGGCTACCGGCGCAATCGATCTTCCGGATTAGTTGCGCGAACTCGAGCGCATCGTGTGCGAAGCGAGCACATCCAGTAATATCGCCGGTCAACCCTTACTCGGATCGTCCGGCACGTTCCTGCCGGTGATGGGATGTGATTTGTCATGGCCACCGTGACCTTCGATAGCGCGACCCGGCTCTACCCCGGCTCGTCCAAACCCGCCGTCGACAAGCTGGATCTGGAGATCGCCGACGGGGAATTCCTCGTGCTGGTCGGTCCGTCCGGCTGCGGTAAGTCGACCTCGCTGCGGATGCTCGCCGGACTCGAGGATGTCGACGACGGGCGCATTCTGATCGGCGCCAACGACGTCACGCACGCCGAACCCAAGGAACGCGATATCGCCATGGTGTTCCAGAACTACGCGCTCTACCCGCATATGACCGTCGCCGAGAATATGGGCTTCGCGCTCAAACTCGCCAAGGTCGCCAAGGCGGAGAAGGAGCGCCGGGTGCTGGAGGCGGCCAAACTGCTCGACCTCGAGCCGTATCTGGCCCGCAAGCCGAAGGCGCTGTCCGGCGGTCAGCGTCAGCGCGTCGCGATGGGCCGGGCGATCGTGCGCCAGCCGCAGGTATTCCTGATGGACGAGCCGCTGTCGAATCTGGACGCCAAGCTGCGGGTGCAGACCCGCACGCAGATCGCCCAGCTGCAGCGCCGTCTCGGCACCACCACCGTGTACGTCACGCACGACCAGGTCGAGGCGATGACCATGGGCGATCGGGTCGCGGTGCTCAAGGACGGCCTGCTGCAGCAGTGCGCGACACCGCGCGATCTGTACCGGGATCCGGCGAATGTGTTCGTCGCCGGATTCATGGGGTCGCCCGCAATGAATCTGTTCACGCTGCCGGTCGCCGACGGTGCGGTGGAGCTCGGCGGCGCCACGCTGCCGGTACCGCGGTCGGTTGCCGATTCCGCCGAGGGTTCGGTGGTGGTCGGCGTGCGGCCCGAGCATCTGGAGATCGGTGGGGCGGTGGACAAGTCGGGTATCCAGATGGAGGTCGACGTCGTCGAGGAGCTGGGCTCGGACGCGTACATCTACGGCCGCACGATTGCCGAGGGCGCGACGAACGGTGCGGGCGAAACCATTGTGGCGCGGGCGGATTGGCGCAACCCGCCGGAGAAGGGCACCCGGGTGCAGTTGACGCCCACACCGGAACACACCTACTTCTTCTCCGCCGTCGACGGTCGCCGCCTGTCCTGAGACCGCTGCGCGTGCACTTTCGCCAATCCGAAACTTCCTGCGAAAGTGCACGCGCAGAACCGATTCCGAGCATTCAGCGGTCCGGTCAATGGACTCCTGCCAGGGCGGCGAGCGTTATCTCGGTGACCGCCTGCTGGGCTTGTGTCGCGGTGCCGGGGTGTGTGTAGTAGTCCACCCAGAGCAGGTCCGCACCGCGGCGGACTACGGCCGAACCGTGTGCGGTGCCGTCCTTGCCCTCGTCGTTGTAGACACCGCAGGCCGCGTCCCCGAGACCGCTCGCAGTGTGGAACTGCCCGGCGAGCGCGCTGTTCGCACAGGATGAGACGAGCGCGTCGGCGGCACGGTCGACACCCGAGTCCCAGCCGACCTGGCCATAGCGCAGCAGCCGCACCCCCAAGAAGCCATACCCATCGGAGCCGATCGGACGGCTCTTGGCGGTGTAGTACTGGCACGCCGCATCAGAACCCGACGAGTAGATCGCCCTGGGCTCGGGCGTGCCATCCGGTACCAAACGCTCGAAAAGTCCGGCACCGATCGCCGCGCACAAGTCGGGCGGGGCAGCTGCGGCCGGACGCGACTCCTCGTACATGGACCCGAGTTTCAGGTAGAGCGCGAAACCTCCGAACATGAGAACCACAGCAGCCAGTGGCAGCAGGCAGCCCCACCGGCGCGACGATGTCGACGACATATCTCCCCCTCGGACTTTCGAGCGAGTGTAGGCGCTGCGCGCGGATTCACTGCCCTCGCCGAGGCGATCCAGCGGCGAGTGAACCAAAGACACAGTGCGCCATCGCGCACGAGGGAGCCGAGCGTCAGCGAGGTGCAGTCGTGCGCGGATTACTTCGCTGAGCGGATAGCACGCGAATATTCGGGGTTGAGCCGGACGCCGAGTTCTTCGAGGTCGATCTCGCGACCTGTTTCGCTGCGCACCTCCACCCGAACCGGCGCACCGCTGGACTCCTCGACCAGCAGCAGAGGCACGGGTCCCGGCTGCAGGTACGAATCACCCCACTGCATGAGCGCGAGCACCACGGGCAGTAGATCGCGACCCATGTCCGTCAGCACGTACTCGTGGCGAGTCCGCTTGCCCGCCTCCTGATACGGCCGCTTGGCGAGCAGACCCGCCTCGGTGAGCTTGCGGAGCTGGCCGGATGCCGCGGCGTCGGTGATGCCGACCCGGGCGGCGAAACCGTCGAAGCGGGTGGTGCCGTAGTAGGCCTCGCGCAGGATCAGGATCGCCGAGCGGGTGCCGATGAGGTCCATCGCCTTCGCGATCGAGCATTCCGTGGGTTTCCACGCGCTCAGATCTGCCAACGGTCCTTCCATCACGGCTGCCATGACGAACATCATAGCAATATCTGGCTTGAGTCGACTATACCCAGGCGTTAATCTGACTATAAGCAAATAGAGTCAGGCGCAGGAGCTCGACTCGCGGTTCGAAAGGAACCACCATGAGAGACGCGGTGATTGTCGAAGCGGTACGCACGCCGATCGGCAAGGGGAAGCCGAATGGAGCACTGCACAACGTCAACGCGGTGGACCTGCTCGCACACAGCCTGCGCGCGGTAATCGACCGCAGCGGCATCGATCCGGCGCTCATCGACGATGTGATCGGCGGCATCGTCACCCAGATCGGTGAACAGGGCGCCAATATGACCCGGCGGGCGGCGCTGGCCGCGGGCTATCCGGAATCGGTACCGGCGACGACTGTCGATCGCCAGTGCGGCAGCAGCCAGCAGGCCATTCATTTCGCCGCACAGGGCGTGATCGCCGGTGCGTACGACATTGTGGTCGCGGCGGGTGTCGAGTCGATGGGACGAGTTCCCATGGGCGCAAGCATGATCGGATCCGACGACTTCTCCGGTGTCGGCTTCGCCGAGCGTTATCCGGAGGGTCTGGTATCCCAGGGCATCAGCGCCGAACTGATCGCGGCCCGCTGGGGACTGACCCGCAACCAGCTCGACGAATTCGCCCTCGGTAGCCACGAAAAGGCTGCGCTGGCAACGAAGAACGGCTCGTTCGCCGGTCAGCTCGCCCCCATCGCCGGACTGGAAACCGATGAGGGCATCCGGGTCGGCAGCACCCTGGAAACCCTCGGCAAACTGCGTCCCGCCTACTACGACGAGGCCATGTCCGCGCGTTTCCCGGAAATCGGCTGGCAGATCACGGCCGCAACCGCGAGCCAGGTCAGCGACGGCAGCGCCGCGGTGCTGATCATGACCAGTGAACGCGCCGAGGAGCTCGGACTGAAGCCGCTGGCCCGGCTGCACAGCTTCGCGGTGGCCGGTGACGATCCGCTGCTCATGCTGACCGCCGTAATCCCCGCGACGCAAAGGGTATTGCAGCGCGCCGGACTTCAGCTGTCGGATATCGATCTGGTCGAGATCAACGAGGCATTCTCACCGGTGGTGCTGGCCTGGGCGCACGACACCGGTGCGGATATGTCGAAGGTGAATGTGAACGGCGGCGCGATCGCCATCGGTCATCCGCTCGGCGCTTCCGGCGCGCGCCTGATGACCACGCTGGTGCACGCCATGCAGGAGCGCGGTGCGCGCTACGGTCTGCAAACCATGTGTGAGGCAGGCGGTTTGGCCAACGCCACCATCATCGAACGGCTCTGAGTCGCCGAGTACCACCCGAACCGCATTCGCCAGCCGCAGCTTCCACCGACTCGACCCCACACCCCCAGCATGACCGGTAGATCGGACTCAGGTTGTCGAACTCGTTCTGCCGGTGGGGTCCGCGATGTCGGCCGCAGCCATCGCCGATTCGGCGGTCATCTGGCGATAGCGCAGATGTTTTCGATCATGACGGGCCAGATATCTCGTGGGAACGCTCCATGCCCGATCCCTTCGAGCATGGCGAGTTTCGCTCCGGGGATGGCTTCGGCGGTTGCTCGGCCGCCTGCCGGTCTGATCATCGGGTCGGCCGTGCCGTGCAGAACAAGTGTCGGCAGTCGAACCGCGGCCAGCGCTGCGGTTCGGTCCGGTGCCGCCAGCATGGCTGCTTGTTGCCGGAGCTTGCCCGCGGGGTCGTAGGCCCGTTCGAAGCTCATCGCGCCGATTTCGGCGAGCCATTTGTCGTCGCGTGGGTACTTGCCGGACGGTGTGCCGATGAGGTTGTAGAGGTCGACGAGTTGTTGTCCGCTCTCCTGTGCGGAGTTCACTGGTTTTCGCAGCAACGCAGCGACTTTCACGCTTGTCCCGATCGTGGCGCGTCCGATCCGCGCGGACGGTGACGACATGATCGAGGTCAGCGAACGTAGTCGTTCGGGATGTTCGATCGCCATCGTTTGCGCGATCATGCCGCCGAGCGAGCCGCCGACCACGTTGGCCGACCGCAACCCGAGGTCGTCGAGGACCGCGATCGCGTCGCGGGCCATGTCGCCGAGCGAGTACCGTGCCGCGGCCTTCGGACGCACGAACATGGTGAATGGGCTCGGTTCACCGAGGTGAGTCAAGTGCGTCGAGAGTCCGGCGTCGCGATTGTCCATCCGCGCCACCCGGAACCCTCGCCGCACCAGCTCGAGGCAGAAGTCATCGTGCCAGAGCAGCATTTGCGCGCTTACGCCCATGATCAGCAACAACGGCTTGCCCGTGTCCGGTCCGAACACCTCGTAGGCAAGTGAGACATCCCCATTGCGCGCCTGCCGGCGCGTTACTTCGCGAGTCATCTGCTGATCCTTTCGGTGGAGCGGTATCGACCAACGCAGCCAACGTTCACATGAGAACAGTTCTCATGTGAACAGTCAAGGTATGATGTCGGCATGCCGCCCCCGACGGACCTCTACAGCGAGTTCGGTTTCTACATTCATCAGGTCGTCGCCTTGATCGATAAACGCGGCGATGCGATGTTCCGACGCGACCTCGGCATCAGCCTGCGACAGTTCACGCTGTTGCGGCTGTTCGACGTCGGCCCCACCGTGCCGTCCCAACAACTCATCGCCGAACGCCTCGGCATCGCGAAGAGCGCGGTCAGCAGGCAGATCGACATCGCACGACAACGAGGCTGGATCCGAGTCGAGAGCTCGGCCCACTCCCGCAGACAGAACACCCTCACGCTCACACCGACTGGCCGGCAACTGCTCAGCGAGGCGAAGTCGCTGATCGAGCAGTCCGAGTCACTGGCATTCGACGACCTACCGCCGGCCGACGTCGAGGCTGCGATACGCACCCTGAAAGCGCTGCACGGGAAACTGACGAAACCAGCACCGCCGCTATCGGACACTGCCGCACCGACCGATTGAAATCCCTTGCCGGCTGCGGCGGGCAGCCGGCGACAGCGGGCTCGCTAGGCTGCAAGGTGATGACCGAAACCTTCGTGTACGCCATTCCGATGCGGACTCGGTTCCGCGGCATCACGGTGCGTGAGGGGATGTTGATCAGGGGCCCGCTCGGCTGGGGGGAGTTCTGCCCGTTTCCCGAGTACGACGATCGGGAGGCCGCCGGATGGTTGGCGACCGCGGTGGAGCAGACGACGGTGGGCTGGCCGGAGCCGGTGCGGGACAGGATTCCGATCAATTGCACGGTGCCCGCGGTGGGTCCGGATCGGGCGCATGCGATCGTGGCCGGATCCGGATGCCGTACCGCGAAGGTGAAGATCGCCGATCATCCCGATTCGCTGGCCGAGGATCTGGCGCGGGTCGAGGCGGTCCGGGATGCGCTGGGGCCGAACGGATCGGTGCGCGTCGATGCCAATGCGGTCTGGGATGTCGAGACCGCCGTCACACACATCAAGCAGATCGACCGTGCCGCAGGCGGTTTGGAATACGTCGAGCAACCGTGCCGCACCATCGAGGAACTGGCCGCGGTGCGCCGCCGTGTCGATGTCCGAATCGCCGCCGACGAATCCATTCGCCGCGCCGAGGATCCCCTGCGCGTCGCGGTAGCGGGAGCCGCGGATATCGCGGTACTCAAATGCACCCCATTGGGTGGTGTCCGCCGCGCACTACAGGTCGCCGAGGCCGCCGGCCTGCCGTGCGTGGTCTCCTCCGCCCTGGAAACCAGCGTCGGCCTGGCCGCCCAACTCGCCCTCGCAGGTGCCCTCCCTGACCTCGAATTCGCCTGCGGCCTGGGCACTTTGTCACTCCTCGACGGCGACCTGGTATCCGAATCACTGCGCCCGGTCGACGGCTTCATGCCGGTCCCGAAGACCCCGCCCACACCCGACCCGGCACTACTGAAGCAGTACCGCCACCCCGACCCTGCACGAACCCGCTGGTGGGAAGGCCGCCTGACCCGCGTCCGCGCAATGCCCCCACCCCGGTGACCGAGTCGCGAAAGTAGTACGCAACCAGTACGAACTCGGCATGTCGGCCCAACGGGTCGGCGTAGCGCAACCGCGGACACGACGCACGAACTCGGCCAGACATCAGACCGCAGCCGGACACGGCGGGCTGCCCAACGGTCAACTGCCCGCAAACACGACGCGGTCGAGCGACGCAGCGGCCTCAGCTCGAGCGGACACCACAGCCGAACACGCGCGACCACAGGACGAGGCTTGCCGTCAGACAGATACCGCGAGCTCGCTGCCCAACGATCAACTACCCACGGGCGCAACTGTAAACACGGCGAGCGAAGCAGCGGCCTCAGCTCAAGCGGACACCACAGCCGAGCATGCTCGACCGCAGGACCAGCCCGGCTTCCGGCCCGACAATGCCGTCGACGAGTTCCAAGTAGCGACTGCAGAATTCGGGGCCGTGTGGAGCCACGGATGCGGCGGCGGGCTCGAGGTGGTGTGCCAGTTCGTGCAGGATCACCAATTCGCGCAGGGCCCATGCGGTCGCGCCGGTGTGCAAGGGGACGGCCAGCACCGCGTCCGCGGCCTCGTAGTGGGCGGCGGCGGTTCCGGCGCGGGAGCGGACCCGGACGGGTGTCGCGGCGCGGTCCCATAGCCCCCGAACCCAATTGAGGCTCAGCACCTTATCGGTGTAGGTCTGCACCGATTCGACCGAGGCGAAGCGGCGCTCGATCGGCAGCGTGAGGTGGGAACCGTAGAGCTCTACTGTGCGATTACCGTTTTCGTCAGCTCGATCGAATACCCTCCGCACCAGTTGCTCGGCGTCATATACCTTGGCGCGCTGGCTATCTCGCGCACTCACCGGACCGAGCTCATTCGCTCGTACCCCGCGAACTGGGATGATCCGATGCCACCCGAGAGCGCCGAAACTTCGATCGGCTCAGCTCGCGAATACACGCGCGACGAAACCCCCGCCAACTCACCCGACTCGCTCACGTCGCTCCGCCTCCGGGCAATTGCCCACGCGCGGCACCGAGTTCGGGGGAGGCACCCAACCGCGCGGCTCGCCCTGCCCGATCACCCGCGCGCCGGGCGGCTGCGGAATGTCCGGCGGACGCCTGTGGACCGCGCCAGGTACCGCGAGCATCGGAGGTCTTCTTATAGAAGTCGGTGAGCTCGATTTCCTTATTGCGCAGGGCCAATGCCGTACTCGTCGCGACGGTTTCGGGCACCACCTCGGCCTCGACCTCCGCCTTCACCTCGGCCAGGCGGCGGCCGATCCGCGCGGCGAATGCCATCTGAAAGTTCAGCCGCGCGGTAACCGCCGCAACCGGTGCCTGCACGCGCCGCTGCACCTTTCGGCCCCAGTGTTTCTCCATGACGATCTTTTCGACGGTGGCCGAACGATACTGTCCGGATTTGATGTACTGATCCGACGCACGCACCATCTGCACCAGCAGACTGGCGTAGAGGGCTTCACAAGTTTCGATATCGGAATCGAAGCCATACGCGTAGACCTGCGTCGACGTGCGCGCAACATCGCAGCGCACATCATTGGCCGCGGCGATCGCCACGAACAACTGCACGTAGGTGCGCAACCCCTTCTTGCCGGGTTCGCCGATCGGAATCATCCGCTGCAGCGGCGTCGGCCTGCGCTCACGTCCGGCGATATGCGCGCGGGCGATCGTCAGATCGATCGAGGACCTGGTCGCCAAGCGTTGGGCCGCGGCCAGAAACGCCTCGGCCTCGTGTTCGTTATCGGTTGATTCGGCTTGGCGCAGCAACCCACCGATCCGGGTGAGCATCCGGTCGGGAACCGCATTCGGCGAAGTCATCGACCGCCAGCCTATCGAGCGACTCTGACATCGAAACGATGACATCGGAACCGGCTGGAGAGTGCCCCTGTTGCGGGCACAATCGCTGCGTCGCCTATAACAACCATGTATCTTGCCTTGTGCACCTGCAGGGTGTGCTGCTGCTCACGTCTCGACCTTGGAGTGTTCGCGATGGCTTTGAAAAAGGTGACGTCCCTACGTTCGTCGCTCGTACCACGAGCGGCGTTGGCGGCCGCCTCTGTTGCGCTGCTGACGGCGACGTTCACCAGTGCCTGCTCCAGCGATAACGGCGGCAATCCATCCAGCCAGAACCTCACCGGCCGCGGCCCGATCACCTATGTGGAGGGCAAGGACACCACCGAAACCGGTGCGGTCAAGCAGCTGATCGAGCGCTGGAACGCCTCGCACCCGGATGAGCAGGTCACGTTCAAAGAGCAGTCCAACGACGCCTCGCAGCAGTACGACGATCTGGTCGAGCACATGCGCTCCAAGCAGTCCACCTATGACGTGGTCGCCCTGGACGTGCCGTGGACCGCGGAATTCGCCGCGAAGGGCTGGATCCAGCCGCTGAAGGACACCTTCAACATCGACACCTCGGCGCTGCTGTCCCCGACGGTCGCCAGCGCCACCTACAACAACACCCTCTACGCCGCGCCGCGAAACACCAACGGCGGCTTGCTGTTCTACCGCAAGGATCTGGTGCCGAATCCGCCCAAGACGTGGAGCGAGATGCTGGCGCAGTGCCCGATCGCCAAGCAGAACAATATCGGTTGCTACGCGGGTCAGCTCGCACCGTACGAGGGCCTGACGGTGAACGCGGCCGAGGCCATCAACGCCTACGGCGGCACCTTCGTCGGCGCGGACGGCAAGACCCCGACCGTGAACACCGCGCAGGCGCGCGCCGGGCTCAAGGTGCTCGTCGATGCCTACAAGAACGGCGATATCCCGAAGGAAGCCATCACCTTCAAGGAGCCGGAGAGCGCGAACGCCTTCAACACCGGCAAGCTGCTTTTCATGCGCAACTGGCCGTCCACCTTCGGTGACGCGGGCGGGGAATCCTCCGCGGTCAAGGACAAGTTCGGGGTCGCGCCGCTGCCCGGCGAGAACGGTGTCGGCGCCTCGACCCTCGGCGGCTACAACGCGGCCATCAGCGCCTTCTCCAAGAACAAGGCGACCGCGCTGGACTTCCTGCGCTACCTGATCAGCGAGGACGCCCAGCACATCGTCGCGGCGGGTGCGCTGCCCTCGGTGCGCGCGTCGATGTACGACGATCCGGCACTGATCGCGAAGATGCCGTACCTGCCCGCGCTGAAGGATTCGATCGCCAACGCGGTGCCGCGTCCGGTCACCCCGTTCTACCCGGCGGTGTCGAAGGCCATCCAGGACAACGCTTATGCTGCGTTGAACGGAACCAAGTCCGTCGACGACGCGATCACCGGTATGCAAAAAGGCATCGAGACAGCCGGGTCGTAGCGAGTACAAGAGCGGACCCGACCACCCCGTAGGAGAGAGAAACGGTGTCGGATCCTTCGGGAACGGCCACTCGCGTGCCGAGCGACGGCGATCAGCCGACAAAGCGCGGATTCGGTGGCACCTTGGCGTTGGAGTTGCGGCGTTCCGGTAAGGCGTGGTTATTCGTCACGCCCGTGCTGATCACCCTCGCGGTGGTCGTCGGCTATCCGGTCTTCCGCGCGTTGTACATGTCGTTCCAGAAGGATCCTGGACTCGACCCGGCGACCGGCATGTTCGTCGAGGGCCGCAGCGCCGGCGTCTCGAACTACACGCACTGGCTGCTGCAGCAGTGTCAGGCGGCCGGCGAGACGGTCTCCTGCCCGACCGGCAACCTCGGCTCGCAGTTCTGGCTGGCCATCGGCGTGACGCTGTTCTTCACGGTGATCACGGTGACGCTGGAGGCCACCCTCGGCCTCGGCATGGCCATGGTCATGGGCAAGACCTTCAAGGGCCGGGCCCTGCTGCGCGCGGCGGTGCTGGTGCCGTGGGCGATTCCGACCGCGGTCACCGCCCGGTTGTGGGAGTTCATGTTCCAGTACGACGGTGTGGTGAACCGGGTCTTCGGCACCCACATCCTGTGGACATCGGAGGCCTGGCCGGCGCGGTTCGCGGTCATCGCCGCCGATGTCTGGAAGACCACGCCGTTCATGGCATTGCTGCTGCTGGCCGGTCTGCAGGTGATTCCGGCCGATGTGTACGAGGCCGCGAAGGTCGACGGTGCGTCGGCCTGGCAGCGCTTCACCCAGATCACGCTGCCGCTGCTCAAGCCCGCGCTGTTGGTCGCGGTCCTGTTCCGCACCATGGACGGGCTGCGCCTGTACGACCTGCCCGCGATCATGACGCTCGGCAACCCGTCCACCCGCCCGATTTCGGCGCTGGTGGTCGAACAGGTCCGCCAGGGTCCCAATAGCGCGGCGGCACTGTCGACGATCACCTTCCTGCTGATCTTCGCGGTGGCGTTCCTGCTGGTAAAGGTCTTGGGCGCCAATGCCGTTCGGACCCAGGAAGAACAGCGGGAGGCGCACTGATGACCACCGTGACCACCAAAAATCCTGCGGCACAGACGCCTTGGACCAAGCGCCTGGGTCCTGTGCGGCTGTATCTGGGTGCGCTGATCGTGCTGGTGTGGGGTCTGGCCCCGTTCTATTGGATGGCCGTCACCGCATTCCGCGATCCGGACTACACCTTCGACAACACCCCGTGGCCCACCCACGTCACCCTGGAGAACTTCCACAACGCCTTCGACACCAGCCGCGGCAACGACTTCGGCAAGGCACTGCTCAACAGCGTCATCATCGGCGCGGTGACCACAGCGGTCGCGCTGGTGCTCGGCGTGCTCGCCGCCTACGCGCTGGCACGGCTGACCTTCAAGGGCAAGTACCTGGTTTCCGGGCTCATCCTGTCCGCGTCGATGTTCCCGGTGGTCGTGCTGGTCACTCCGCTGTTCCAGCTGTTCACCAACCTCGGCTGGATCGGCGAATACCAGGCGATGATCATCCCGAACATCTCGTTCGTGCTGCCGATGACCGTCTACATCCTGGCCTCGTTCTTCGCCGAACTGCCGTGGGAACTCGAGGAGGCTGCCCGCATCGATGGCGCGACCAAGACGCAGGCATTCCGGCTGGTCATGCTGCCGTTGGCGGCGCCAGCGGTTTTCACCACCGCGATCCTGGCATTCATTGCCTCGGTCAACGAATATCTGCTGGCCCGGCTGCTCTCCAGCGATAAGACCGAACCGGTGACCGTCGCGATCGCGCGCTTCTCCGGTAACAACCCGCTCGTGCAGCCGTACGCCGCAATCATGGCCGCGGGCACGATGGTCACGATTCCGCTGGTCATCATGGTGCTGCTGTTCCAGCGCCGCATCATCTCCGGTCTCACGGCGGGTGGCGTGAAGAGCTAGTACGCCTGTCGCATGGGTTGAATCCCGTTGCGGCGGTAATACTCGGTGTATACGATCTCTGGTCATTTCCGATCGTGTCCGTGCAGGTGAGTTTTACCGACGCTCCGGGAGGAGATGATCGTGAGCTCGTTCGGCAAGCGGCGACGCGGAGGTGGTCGCCGGGGCAAATCGATGCCGGCACCCTATGCCTCCGTCGCGGGGTTCAGCGAGCACAACACCGGGACGTCACGACGCAAGGACAAGCCCCGACCGCCCGACTCTTCGAAACCGTCCAGGCCGCAACCGACTCCGGCGAATCGACCACAGCGCACCAGGGGCGAACGCTTCCGACGGCTACTGCTCGCCCTGTTCATCACCTTCGTCGCGGTGCCGTCGCTGCTGTTCGTACTGGTCTACTGGAGCGCCGAAATCCCGGATCCCGATTCAGTGCAGACCAATCAGATCGCCACCATCCTCACGGCCGACGGAACCACAGTGATCGCGAAGGTGGTTCCGCCGCATGGCAATCGGATTCCGGTACCGCTGTCGGAGGTGCCGAAACCAGTGCGTGAAGCGGTACTTTCGGCCGAGGACCGCAACTTCTATACCAATCCCGGCTACTCGACCAGCGGATTCCTGCGCGCCGTGCGGGACAATATCCTCGGCAAAGACGATGCCGGCGGCGGGTCCACGATCACTCAGCAGTATGTGAAGAATGCTTTCCTCGGGTCCGAACGCACCCTGACCAGGAAGATGCGCGAGCTGATCATCGCCGCCAAAATGGCGCGGCAATGGAGTAAAGACGACATCCTCGCCGCCTACCTCAACACCATCTATTACGGGCGCGGCGCGTACGGGATCTCGGCGGCCGCGAAGGCATATTTCAACAAGTCGGTGCCGGAACTGACGCTCGCCGAAGGCGTTGTACTGGCCTCGGTCATCCGCACCCCATCGATCCTGGATCCGGAAACCCATCTCTCCGATCTGACCGCGCGCTGGAAGTACGTGCTCGACGGCATGGTCGAGATGGGTGCGCTCGCGCCGGGTAACCGTGATGCGACGGTATTCCCGCAGATCGTCCCGATCACCGAAATCCCGGACGTGAACGCGGCCCGCGGCCCGGAGGGCCTGATCCGCAGCCAGGTGCTGCGGGAATTGCGCGACGCGGGCATCAGCGAGCGAGAACTGAATACCGGGGCATTGCAGATCACCACCACCATCGATGCCAAGGCACAGCAGGCCGCACTCGACGCGATCCACGATCGACTCGACCCGCAGCCGCCGGAACTGCGAGGCGCGGTGGTTTCGATCGACCCGCGTTCCGGTGCGGTGCGCGCCTACTACGGCGGCGCCGACGGTATCGGCTTCGACTTCGCGCAGGCGCCGCTGCAGACCGGCTCCGCCTTCAAGGTCTTCGCGGTGATCGCGGCACTGCAGCAGAGCATTCCGCTCACCCGGATGCTCGACAGTTCACCGGTGACCGATCGCGGCACCAAGGTCACCAATGTGGACGGCGAATCGTGCGGCAAATGCACCATGGCCGAGGCCCTGAAGCGCTCGCTGAACACCAGTTTCTATCGACTGACGATGTCGATGTTCGACGGCCCCGGGGCCATTGCCGATGCCGCCCACCAGGCCGGTATCCCCGAAGAGATTCCGGGCGCGGCCGGTAAGACGCTCACCGAGGACGGCGGGCACCCGCTGAACGGAATCGTGTTGGGCCAGTATCTGGTTCGCCCCATCGATATGGCCTCCGCCTACGCGACGATCGCCAATTCCGGTGTCTACCACCAGCCCTATTTTGTGCAGCGAGTGGTCGCGGGCGACGGCCGCGTCCTGCTGGATCGGGGCGGACCCGACAAACAGGTCGGCAAGCAACTCCCGCCCGGCCAGCAGCGCATACCGCGCGGCATCGCCGACAGTACCGCCGGGGCGATGATCCCGATCGCGGCATATTCCAACGGGCACAGCCTGTCCGGCGGTCGCCCCTCCGCCGCCAAGACCGGCACCACCCAACTCGGTGAGTCGACAGCGAACAAAGACGCGTGGATGATCGGCTTCACTCCGTCGCTGTCCACGGCGGTCTGGGTCGGCACCGAACAGTCCCAGCCCATCGAAACCGCGCGCGGCGCCGACATCTACGGCTCCGGCCTGCCCGCCGATATCTGGAAGCAGGTGATGGACGGCGCGCTCGACGGCACACCGATCGAGCAGTTCCCGGCGGCCGGACCGCAAGGCAGCCCGCCGACCGCGAGCAAACCCTCCGGTGGCAGCTACGACATCCTGAACCCGCCGACCAGCACCACGCCAGAACCGGTCATCGTCATCCCACCCGCCCCACAGCCATCCAAGGAAATCGAAATCTTCCCCGGACTGAGCATTCCGGTGCCCGGCTGAATCTTTTGGCAGTTCGATGGCCACGCCTTCGGCGCGGACGCGAGACGGGCCGCGAACTCCTCGCTCGTAAGACTCGCTCCGTCGGGGTTGTGTCGAGCTGACAACATGCTCGTACTCGGTTCGCTATGAATGTGCGTCGACCGGGGCCATGGGAACGGATGACGTGGCAGCATCGTTTGCCAGAGTGAAGTGAGCGCGCGCGCCGGAACCGAAACCAGGCCGACGCCGACGTCGCGAGATCGATGAGGAAGGATATGCGCTCGAGCGACGACACGCGGCGCGAGCGGCAGGCCCGGAAGTAGCTTCCGCGGCCACGGGGACCCGGGAGCGCCGCCAATTGGAGACAGACTAGACATAGGGGCACGCCGGTGGATTTCAATGTCGTTGACCGTCCCGAGACGCTCGTGGCGGGCACAGTGTTGCGCAGCCCGGCGCTCGCGGTCGAGGGACCGCGCCGCGCCAAGGTCGAGGAGGCGTGGAAACGCAATCTGGCCCGCAAGCTGCCCGGCCCGCCGACGACCGCGTATGTGGACCACGCGCCGGAGATCAACTCCTACCTGACGCATATCGTCGGCTACCGCTGCCACACCCTCGCGGATCTGCTACCGGGCGATGTGCTCGCCCGAGTACCCGCGGGACGGTTCGCCCGATTCACGCTCAGCGGCGACAATCTCGGCGACACCATCGTGACCATCTGGCGGGCGGTATGGGATGCCGAGGCCGCCGGAAGGTTGGTCCGCGCCTATACCGGTGACGTGGAACATTATCCGGACGCGCGCACGGCCGAAGTATTCGTGGCGCTGGCAAACGAACCGGTCGACGGTTAGGAACAGCTGTGGACTTCGAAATTGTCACATTGGACGAAAGCCTGGTCGCCGGACTCACCGTCCCGCTGGCCGGACGCGAGGTGACCGCCCGCGACCTGGACCTGGTGAACTTCACCTGGGACCGGTATCTGGCGCGGGAAAAGAATGTGCCGCGGGTTGCGGCCTATATCGGCCAGAACGATCACGCCGTCGCGATTCTGGGCTACGAGGTCGCCGAGATGGACGACATGGATGCCGGTGATGTGCTGACCCGGGTCCCGACCGGGCGCTACGCGAAATTCGTTGTCTCCGATAAGCCCTACGATCTGCTGCGCACCGCATGGGCACAGGTCCGCAAGGCCGAGAGCGCGGGCACCATCACCCGCTCGCACACCGCGGAACTCGAGCGCTACACAGGACCGACTTCCGTCGAGGTCTACGTCTCCCTCGACTGACCAGCCACTGCCCCATCGCGCGGACGAGAACGGGTTGCGGCTGCAACCTATTCGACGCGGCGGTGAATACAGCAAAGCCGGGCCGGATGTTTCTCCGGCCCGGCTTCCCTTGTCAAGCGAACATGGTTACTCAGCGCCGATGATGAACGCTTCCAGCTGCTCACGTGCGATGTCGTCGGCCAGCTGCTTCGGCGGGGACTTCATCAGGTAGGCCGAGGCCGGGAGGACGGGGCCGCCGATGCCGCGGTCCTTGGCGATCTTCGCGGCGCGCACCGCGTCGATGATGATGCCCGCCGAGTTCGGCGAATCCCACACCTCGAGCTTGTACTCCAGGTTCAGCGGCACATCACCGAAGGCGCGACCCTCGAGGCGCACGTAGGCCCACTTGCGGTCGTCGAGCCAGCCGACGTGATCGGACGGGCCGATGTGCACATCGTTGGCGCCCAGTTCCTTCTTCAGGTTGCTGGTGACGGCCTGGGTCTTGGAGATCTTCTTCGACTCCAGCCGCTCGCGCTCGAGCATGTTCTTGAAGTCCATATTGCCGCCGACATTGAGCTGCATGGTGCGGTCGAGCTGCACGCCGCGGTCCTCGAACAGCTTGGCCATCACACGGTGGGTGATGGTCGCGCCGACCTGGCTCTTGATGTCGTCACCGACGATCGGAACGCCTGCCTTGGTGAACTTTTCGGCCCACACCGGGTCGGAGGCGATGAACACCGGCAGCGCGTTGACGAAGGCCACGTCGGCATCGATGGCGCACTGGGCGTAGAACTTGTCCGCCTCTTCGGAGCCGACGGGCAGGTAGGAGACCAGGACGTCGACCTTGTTGTCCTTCAGCACCTTCACGACGTC
This sequence comes from Nocardia vinacea, assembly GCF_035920345.1. Lineage (NCBI taxonomy): Bacteria > Bacillati > Actinomycetota > Actinomycetes > Mycobacteriales > Nocardiaceae > Nocardia > Nocardia vinacea. The sequence continues at coordinate 7,323,934 of NZ_CP109149.1, read as the reverse complement.
GACGGGCTGCGCCTCGGACAGCTCGATGGTCTCGGCGTAGTACTTGCCGATACCGTCCAGCGTCGGACCACGCTGCACGACAACATCGCTCGGCGGCACATCGGAGATCTTGATGGTGTTGTTCTCGCTGGCGAAGATCGCCTCGGCCAGGTCGAAGCCGACCTTCTTGGCGTCGACGTCGAATGCGGCGACGAACTTCACGTCGCGCACGTGGTACTTGCCGAATTTGACGTGCATGAGGCCGGGCACGGTCGCGGTCTCGTCCGCGTCCTTGTAGTACTGCACGCCCTGGACCAGCGAGGAAGCGCAGTTACCAACGCCGACGATGGCGACGCGAACTTCTGTGGCAGTTTCAGCCTTCTTGTCTTCACTCATGGCCGATATTTCCCTCTTTCTGTGGTGCCGCCTTCGTCGATTGCTCCGCCGCAATCAACTCGTTGAGCCAGCGCACTTCGCGCTCGCTTGATTCCAGACCGAGCTGGTGGAGCTGGCGGGTGTAGCGATCCAGCGAGCCACTGGCCTTCTTGATCGCCTCCCGCAGACCCTCTCGGCGCTCCTCGACCTGCCGTCGCCTGCCCTCCAGAATCCGCATCCGCGCTTCTGCGGGGGTGCGGCTGAAGAACGCCAGGTGGACGCCGAAGCCGTCGTCGGTGTAGTTCTGCGGTCCGGTATCGGCGAGCAGTTCGGTGAACCGCTCCCGCCCGGTCGCAGTCAGTTGATAGACCCGTCGCGCACGACGGGTGACGCCCGCGACGTTCTCCTCGGCGATCAGCCCATCGGTCTGCATGCGACGCAGCGTCGGATAGAGCGATCCGTAGGAGAAGGCCCGAAACGGCCCGAGCAATCCGGTCAGCCGCTTGCGCAGCTCGTATCCGTGCATGGGCGCTTCGAGGAGCAGCCCGAGGATTGCCAGCTCGAGCATCGAGCTTCACCCCCTGACTGTGTATGCAGACCTAACCGATGGATGCGACTTCCCACTATATCGGAGCGATATAAACATGCATAGTCGTCGGCGATACATACCACTATTTGCGCAGGTAGAGGCAACTACCCCACGCCCGCCCCGGACAGCAGACAACACCACCATTGCCCCGTTTGCGGGCGCGGATGTAGCTGTGGCCGGTTCGTCCGGTACCGGCTGCCGACGGTGGGACGAAACTCGACTCGCCCCACCTCGGCGCCGTCAGCGCTGGGCGCTGACCGTTCTCGCTAGTCGATACCGAATGGCGCGGCGTAGCGAACCATGCCGTGCGGTACCGGTTGAGCCGGATCGAGCGTCAATGCCATCAACGCCTCGTCCGGCACCTCGATGCTCAGGCCGATGCCGTACTCGGATGCCCTCCCGAAGCCGAAACGCGGGTAGTAGGTCGGATGCCCGAGCACGATGACAAATGCTTCGCCCAATTGCCCCGCCGCCGCGAGCGCCGCCCGGATCGCGGCGGCGCCCGCGCCGGACTTCTGATATTCGGGCAGCACCGCGCACGGTCCGAGACACAGCGCAGGCGTGGTGTCGACGTGGCAGCGGGTCAACAGCGCGTAGCCGACCGGACTGTCGTCCGGCAGTGTGCTGACGATGGACAGTCCGTCGATCCAGGCCGGATCGGCGCGCAGTGCGTCGACCAGATCGGCCTCATCGACTCGATCGAAGGCCGCCTGGTTGATCGCGTGGACCGCGGGAATATCGGCATCGGTTTCGGCGCGCGTGCGCCAATCGATAGGGGAATTCAACTCGGATTCTCCGTATTCGTATGGTTCGGGCCCGGTTTCGGACACGACACCACCGTCACGCGAACCATGCGGCTCGCGGCACGAACGCCGGACGAAGAGAGATCAGACCGGGACCCGGGACAACTGAACGATCCAGGCGTCGCGCGTGACGGCGGTCTTCGGCGCGGTCATCCCGCCCCACCTCCTCGGGCTGTACATCAGGTCGAATTCGAACAAGGGATGCTAGCGCGCCCGATTGCGGCGGGCCATCGAATTATTTCCGCACCGGGTCGCGGCGCCTCGTCAGCGACTGGGCGGGAAGACTTGCAATGGCTCCCCGGTTACCGTCGCTGTCAGATAACCCGTCGCACCCGCTTGGTTCTTCGCGTAGATCGAGACAGCGGCGTCCGAATCACCGCGGCCCGGCGGGAATTCGATCGAGGCGTGCGTGATGGCGCCGCCCGGCGTCTTGATCGACTGCGGCGCACCGGCCAGCAGCCCGGCGATGGCACGCAGATCGATGCTCGCGAGATCGAAGGTGCGCACATCGGCCTTGCGCCCATTGCTGGTGGTGTAGTCGTGGAATCTGCCGTCGTAGCGATATCGCACGGTCTCGGTCGGATCGCCTGCCGCCTGCCGCTCGAAGAGCGCGTAGTCGGGATACAGGGTGACCTCGTCGACCTTCGTATCGCCGAACTCGGCGCGATATTCATCGATGAAGTACGCGAGGCCGCTACCGGTGGTGAGCACCGGCACATGTTCCGACCACCCGAACGGTCCGGATGCGCCCGAAGCACAGCTCGCGATGCCGCCCACCGCCGCACCGATGACCGCCGCACCGGCGATGAACGCCACCGGCGCGAGCCAGCGCCGCGGTCGACGGCGATCGACTCGAATCACCGGGGCGTCCACTAGATTCCGCGGAATCTGCAGATCGCCGATCAGCACGTCCAGCTCACCGAATGCCTTGGCGCGCATGGCCTGCGCGGTGCGTTCGGCGTGTTCGTCATCGGTGAGCTGACCGTCGGCCAGTGCCGCGTCGAGCAGTCCGCAGACATCGGCCCGATCGGTATCGCGGGCCCGGATTCCGCCATAGCGCGTCGTCGCCATCGACCATCACCCTTCGAACGCCCAGGCGCGAAGAACCTGCCCCGCCGGAGTGAGCAGGTAGTACCCGGATTCGTTGAATTGGTTGCCCGCGAAGATCTGCACGATGGTCGCGCCCTTCGCGATGCCGAAAGAGCTATAGGTACCGGTGGCGTCGACTTCCACATCCATATGCGTGACAACTCCGTTCGGCACCTTCAACGTGGTGGGCGCGGTTGCCAGTAAGTCCGACACGGCGGCGACGTTCAGCTGCGCTAGATCGACGGCGGGCGTATCGGTCTTGCGACTGACGGGGGCACTGCTCTGCACGAATCCGCCGCGGTAGTCGTAACGGACCTGCCGATTCGGCTGACCGGATACCGCACGCTCAACCGTGGCGTGATCGCCGAACAGGGTCAGCTCGTCGGCCTGCAGATCACCGAACTTCTCCAGGTACTTCGCCAGGAAGTGCGTAACCCCTTCGCGGGTGAGCAGATTCGGCGTCGCGACCACCACCGGTTGCACCGCACCGAGATCGGGCACCGCGGCGCCGACATGTGCGACGGGTGGCGCATCCGATGTCGCGGCACCGCTGGTCAGCGCGAAAGCGGCGACGGCGGCACAGACCGACGCGGCGGTCACACCGATCACATACCAGCGTCGGCGATTCGATCGAGGTGGCGCCGGCGGCAACGGCGCATCGGTCGGCCGTTGCAAGTCATCGACCAGATCGGCCAAATCGCCGAGTGTCTTGGCCCCTTGCGCCAATTCACTGAGAGTCTGATGCTCCTCTTCGGTGAGCTGACCATCCCGGCGGGCACTGTCGAGTAGCTGCCCGGTTGTGTCGCGATCGGCGGCGCGGGCTCGGGTGTGATCGGGATAACGGCCCGTGGATCCAGGGCGGCGCAAGGGGTTTCGCGTCGGTGTCGGCGCACCCGGTACCAGATCGCGCACCGCCGAAGGGACCTGGAGATCGCGGGTGAGCCGGTCGAGATCGGCGATGGTCTTGGCGGTCTCGGCCCGCGCAGTACGGTCGCGATATTCATCGGCGCCGAGCTGCCCTTCGGCGTAGGCGGCATCCAGCACACTGGACACGTTGGCACGGTCGAGGTCACGCGCGCGCATACGTCCGGATGCTGCCGTTGACCGCCCGGATGTAGCGGGGGACACGGGAGAATCGTAATCCGCCGACGCCGGTAACGCCCCAGTTCAACAATGAATACCGGTCGGTCGATCCCGCACAGCCCAGCGCGGTCCGCGCGCGGCCCCGCTACTCTGGTTCTCGTGCGAATTCAGCGACAGGTGGTCGACTACGCTCTCAAGCGTCGGTCGCTGCTCGCTGACGTCTATGCGGGCCGTGTCGATGTCGCCGAGGTTTGCGATGCCAATCCCTACCTTTTACGTGCGGCGAAGTTCCACGGTCGGGGGAGCGAGGTCACATGCCCGATCTGCCGGAAAGAGCAATTGACGCTCGTATCCTGGGTCTACGGCGACGGCCTCGGCCCGATGGCGGGTTCGGCTCGCACACCAGAGGAATTGATACGCCTCGCCGAGACTCGCGAGGAGTTCTCGGTCCATGTCGTCGAGGTATGCCGGAGCTGCAGCTGGAATCATCTGGTGCAGTCCTATGTGCTCGGTACCGCTCCGTCGCCCACGCGGCGGCGCACGGGCACCAGGAACCGGCGCACCGCAGCCGAATGATGTGCCAGGTCATCTGCCCGTCGGGTGACACGCGGAGCCTCGACGTGTCCGCCGCGGCGATAATCGTCGCACCGCGCCCCGCAGACCCTTACGAGTTATGGAGATCTTGTCAGTGAATTCGCCCTACGAGACTTCCCCCTACGGCGATGAACCGCACGGCGGCCGCACTCAGCGAAGTTCACCTCAGCCTCCGAACCCGTATCCCGGTCAGCGACCGGCCGGTCCCCCACCCGGTCGGCCCGCTCCCGGTGGTCCGCGGCCGCCGCAGGGTGGGTATCCGGGCGAGCCGCGTGGCCCGCAGCCGCCGCCGCGTCGACCGGGTCCGCCGCCGCAGGGCCGTCCGCCGCAGGGCAGGCCACTACCCGATAACGCCCCGCCCGGCGCGCAGTCCACGCAGAAGATCGAGCGCCCGAATCGGCAGCCCGGTTCGCCGACCGACTCCGTCGCCGAACGCAACCGTCGCACGGCCCCGCCCACCGGTCCCCGCCCGGCCAGCCCGCGGCCCGGTCAGGATCGACCCGGTCAGGATCGACCCGGCGCCCGGCGCCCCAACGGCTCCGGCCCCACCACCGGCGAGCGGCGGGCGACCGCGGGCGCGCCGCCCTCGGGACCGCCGCCGCGCCGCAATGGCGGTAGCGGTGGTCCGGGCGGGCCGGGCGGTCGTCGTCCCGGTGCGAAGAAGAAGTCGCCGTGGCGGATCGTGCGCCGGGTTATCTACGTCCTGCTAGCCCTGTCCATCATTTTGCCGAGCACAGTCTTCCTGATCGCCTACACCACGGTTTCGGTACCCCAGCCGGGTGACCTCAAAACCAACCAGGTCGCGAATATCCTCGCCAGCGACGGCACCACGGTGATCAGCAAGGTGGTACCGCCCGAGGGCAACCGCACCGACGTCACCATCGACCAGATTCCGCCGCATGTGCGCAATGCCGTGATCGCCGCCGAGGACCGGGACTTCTACACCAACCCGGGCTTCTCGGTTTCCGGCTTCATGCGCGCCGCCCGGGATCAAGCCCTCAACAGGGAGAGCGCGGGCGGTGGCTCGACCATTACCCAGCAGTACGTGAAGAACGCGCTCGTCGGTGACGAACACTCGCTGTCTCGCAAGCTGCACGAGCTGGTCATCTCGGCGAAGATGGCGCGCCAGTGGAGCAAGGACGAAATCCTCGCCGCCTACCTGAACACCATCTACTTCGGTCGCGGTGCGTACGGCATCGATGCCGCCGCCAAGGCCTACTTCGCCAAGCCGGTCCAGGACCTGACCGTGGCCGAGGGCGCCGTGCTCGCTGCCACTATCCAGCAGCCCTCCGGCCTGGATCCGGAGAAGAATCCCGAGGGCGCGAAGTTCCGCTGGAATTATGTGCTCGACGGCATGGTCTCCGGCGGCAATCTGAAGGCCGAAGAGCGCCAGACCCAGCAGTTCCCACAGGTGGCCCCCGTGGCCTCCAACAAGGACAAAGGCCTGGACGCCGGGCCCGAGGGCCTGATCAAGACCCAGGTGCTCAAGGAGTTGGCGGCCGCGGGCATCAGCGAACAGCAGCTCAACACCGCCGGTCTGTCGATCACCACCACGATCGATCCGAAGGCACAGCAGGCCGCCGTCGACGCCGCGCAGAAGAAGATGCAGGGCGAGCCGGAAAAGCTGCGCGCCGCGGTGGTTTCGGTGGATCCGAAGACCGGTGCGGTGCGCGCCTACTACGGCGGCGACGACGGTCAGGGCTACGACTTCGCCAATGCCGGTCTGCAGCCGGGCTCCTCGTTCAAGGTCTTCGGTCTCGCGGAGAACCTGGAATTGGGCAAACCGCTGTCGGAGATGTACGACAGTTCGCCGATCACCGTGAACGGCATCAAGATCACGAACGTGGAAGGCGAGCAGTGCGGCACCTGCACCATCGCCGAGGCGCTCAAGCGGTCGCTGAACACCAGCTTCTACCGCATGGAGCTGGATATGCAGAACGGTCCGGCGAAGATCGCCGATATGGCGCACAAGCTCGGCATTCCGGAGACCATTCCGGGCGTCGGCAAGAGCCTGGTCGAGCCGGACGGTTCCGCGCCGAACAACGGCATCGTGCTCGGTCAGTACCAGTCCAGGGTGCTCGATATGGCGTCGGCCTACGCGACGCTGGCCGCCTCCGGCGTCTACCGCGCACCGCACTTCGTCACCAAGGTGGTGAGCGCCGACGGACAGGTGCTGCTCGACCGTGGTGATGTGGCCGGTGAACAGCGGGTCTCGGCGGCGGTCGCGGACAACGTCACCGACGCGATGAAGCCGATCGCAGCGTGGTCGCGCAATCACAACCTGGCCAACGGTCGCGAGTCGGCGACCAAGACCGGTACCGCCCAGCTCGGCGACACCGGCGAGAACAAGGACGCCTGGATGGTCGGCTACACCCCGTCGCTGTCCACCGCGGTGTGGGTCGGCTCCATCGATAACTCGGCGCTGCGCAACTACAGCGGCGGCATGGTCTACGGCTCAGGTCTGCCCTCGGATATCTGGAAGGCCACCATGGACGGCGCCTTGGACGGCACCCCCAAGGAAACCTTCCCGAAGCCTCCCCCGATCAAGGGCCAAGCCGGTGTGCCCGCGTGGTCCGCACCGTTCACCCCGCCATCGACCACGGAGGCACCGATTCTGCCGCCGATCCAGATCGTCCCGAATACGATCGACACTCCGTTCGGACCGATCCAGGTTCCCGGCGTACAACCGCAGACGCAGCAGCGCCAGCCGCAACAACAACAGCAGCAGCCGGAGTCGACGCCGATGCCCGGACAGCCGACGGCGAACTCGGACGGTTCGATGCCGACGACCACCGGATCGCCCCAATCCGGTGGCACCGGCAACGGCAACGGCAGTCAACCGACCCGCACCCGGTAGCCTCGGGTGCCGTGACCGAACCGCAACTCGTGGACGAGCGGACGAACGCAAGCGCTCCGCAGCCCGATGGGATGCCGTCCGGTGCAACGCAATCCGTCGGCGGCGCGACGCACTACGTCGCGCCCGCGCCGCTGGCGCCGGATCTGCGCTCGGCCGACGGCCGAGATCGGCCCAGCCGCAACGACTCCCTGACCGCGCAGCTGAGTACGGTCGTCGGCGGCCCGGTCGGTGACCACGCGCTCATCGGCCGGGTCCGGTTCTGGACCCCGATGCGGGTGCTGCTCGCCTTCGCACTGGTCTTCCTCGCACTCGGCTGGGCGAGCAAGGCGGGCTGCATCCAGCAGACGAGCACGTCCGACGGTTCGCTCACCCTCGACTGGAACAACGGCCGCCAGTACATCGCCATGTGCTACTCGGATACCGTGCCGCTCTACGGCGCGGAGCGGTTGAACGAGGGTGCCTTCCCGTACAAGAAGGAATGGACCGAGCAGACCCCGGACGGCGGCCGCGAGACCAGGTACATGGAGTACCCGGTGCTGTCCGGGCTCTACCAGTACGCGTCGATGCAGGTCGCCAAGACCTGGGATGCCTCCCCGCTGCCCGGTGCGCTGCAGGTGGTCATCTATTTCAATGTGGTCGCGGTCGGTCTGGCCTTCGCCTGGCTGGTCACGGTGTGGGCCTCGGCGCAACTGGCGGGGCGGCGGATCTGGGATGCCGCGCTGGTCGCCTGTTCGCCACTGGTGATCGTGCACGCGTTCACCAATTTCGACGCGCTCGCAACGGCTTTCGCCGCCACCGGCTTACTCGCCTGGGCCCGCCGACGACCATTGCTCGCGGGCCTGCTGCTCGGACTGGGCGGCGCGGCAAAGCTCTATCCGCTGCTGCTGCTCGGGCCGATCGTGGTGTTGTGCCTGCGCGCCGACCCACTGCAGCGGGTGCCGAGCGCACGGCTCGGGCTCCGGTTGAGTGATATCAACAGCGGGCGCACCGCGATGACCTGGCTGCGCGAAACCCCGTATCGCATGCAGTTTCTCAGCGCCCGACCGCTGGGCGCGGCCGCCTTGACCGTCGCAGCCGCCGCCGGCACCTGGCTGGTGGTGAATCTGCCGATCGCGCTGCTGTACCCGAATGGCTGGCGGGAGTTCTTCCGGCTCAACACCACTCGGCACGCCGACCCGGATTCCATCTACAACGTCATCACCTCGTTCACCGGCTGGGCCGGATTCGACGGCGAGATCGGACATGCCGAACAGCCGACCATCCTGAATCTGGTGTCGCTGCTGGTATTCGTCGCCGCCTGTGCGGCGATCGCCTACATCGCACTCACGGCCCCGCGCCGACCGCGCCTGGCCCAGCTGTGCTTCCTGGTCGTCGCCGCCTTCCTGATCACCAACAAAGTGTGGAGCCCGCAGTATTCGCTGTGGCTGGTGCCGCTGGCCGCGCTCGCGCTGCCGCACCGCCGAATTCTGTTGGCCTGGATGACCATCGACGCGCTGGTCTGGGTGCCGCGGATGTTCTACTACCTCGGCCTGGACCGCAAGGGTTTGCCCGAGCAGTGGTTCACCGGCACCGTACTGCTACGAGATATCGCGGTACTCGCGCTGTGCGCCTTGATCATTCGACAGATCTACCGACCCGAGGAAGATCTGGTCCGGCGCGATTTCGTCGACGATCCGGTCGGCGGCGTCGTCGACCGCGCACCGGACCCGCTGCTGCCCTGGCTGCCGGAGGCACTGCGGCCCAGGGCTGTGCTCGGCCGCTAGCGACTGCTTGCAGGTCGCTCGAAAAGGTCGGCTCAGCTGGTGCGCAGGAAGCGCGCCTGCCTGGCCGGTTCCCGTGGCAGCAGGTCCAGATCCAGCTGCCATGCGCTGCCGGTCCACGGATCGAACAGCGGGGTGCCGTCCACCGTCGGCAGATGACGGCAGGCCTGGGACAGCATCGCCACCGTCCCGTCACTGGACTCGGATTCGTCGGTGCCGACGATCACCGTGGACAGCCCGATCAGATCGCCGCGCACCAGCAGCGTCGCGATGCGCTGTGCGTCCGCGGTCTGGTACCCGTGCGGGAAGTCCGCTGCGAGCAATACCCGATGCTCGGTCGACGGCGTGAAATTCCCACTGGAATAAGCCAATTCGGCCAGGTCGGCGGCCTCGACCAGAGTCTGCAGCCGCGCCGAGATATCGCCGAAATCGGTGATCGGTGGCCCGTTCAGCACCGGGGTCAGCGGACCGACGAGCTGGCCGAACGCGCCGGTCAGGTCGATCATGTCGACCAGCGTGCGCCGGCCGGGGTCGGCCGCGAGCAGGCGCGCGAGCACCGCGCCGACGACCGGGGCCGCCGCAGCCGTGGATTCGGTATCGATCCACAGCGGACGGGTCAGCGGCACCGGCACGCAGTACGGAATCCGTAGCGGCCCACGCTCATTCGCATAGAGCTCGCCGAGTCGGATGCCGTCGCTTGGCGTCGGCGCCCCGTCCCAGGCGGGCGAATCCCAGGACGCGAGTGACGGCGGCAATTGCCGATCGGCGTCGGCGAGTTCGCGCATGAGCGCTTCGCTATCGCGCAGGTGACTACCTTCCGCAGTGGCGATCAGATCGTCACAGCGACGCTGTGCGGTCTGCCTGGCCTCCTCGGCGGCGGGGGTGTTCCTGGTCGCCGGATCCGAAACCGCCGCGGACAGTTCCTGATCCAGCCGCTGCATGGCGTAATCACGCGCGGAGATGAGCGCGGCGGCCGAGCGCGCGGCATCCTCGAAGATCATCCACAGGCGTTCGAGTCCGTGCGCGACCTCGAGCGGCGCGGGGCCGGCGGCACTGGAGTCGCCGGGACCGCTGATGGTGTCTTGGCCGCCGGCCCGGCCCACACTGCCGACCGGTTCGGCTTCCCGCAGATCGGCCGCGCTGTGTTGCCCGGACTGCGACGTAGCCGGTTCGTCGACCTCGACGCCGTGCGCGGTGAGCAGCACGGCGAGCCCACCCGCATAGCCCTGACCGACCGCGCGCAGCTTCCAGTCGGTTCCGCGCCGATACACCTCGAGGCAGATCAGCGCGGTCTCCCCCGCGGACGGACTGATCGCGAATTCCGCTGTAGCGATATCGTGCACGGCGAGTTCGGCGGTCACCGCACCGAGCCCGTGCTCCTGCGCGGGCGCGGCCGGATCGGCGCTGACCACCAGCAGCACCGCCTTGGCGTCGGCGCGCACCTCGGCGAGCCGGATGGTGACGCCGTCCTCGGACAGCGTCACCCCCGCGGTCTCGGCCTGGTTGTAGAACACGAAATCGCCGGTATCGAAGACCCGCATGTTCTCCGCCACGACGAGCGCCGAAACATCCAGGGCAGCCCCGGCTTTCGCGCTGAATTGAACGATATCGCCGGTCAGCACCATATTCTGACCGGCCTTCAGCTGAATCACGTTGTCCGCCCCGTTGTTTCGTGCACTGATCTTTTCGAGCGACCTGCAAGCAGTCGCTACGCTAGGTCTTTTCGAGCGACCTGCAAGCAGTCGCTACGCTAGGTCTTTTCGAGCGACCTGCAAGCAGTCGCTACGCTAGGTCTTTTCGAGCGACCTGCAAGCAGTCGCTACGCTAGGTCTTTTCGAGCGACCTGCAAGCAGTCGCTACGCTAACTCAATTACCCAGGAACCGGCCCAGCTGTGGCACCGCCTCACCGGGATGTTTGGCCTGGAAGCCTTCGCCGAGCGCCTGCAACTTCCAATCGCTGCCGACCCGGAACAGCTTGGCCATCGCCATCGCGGTGAACGGCATGCCACCGGCGAGGGTGTACCTGGCCAGCTCGGCATTGTTGGAGCCATCGACCAAGCGGCAGAACGCATTCTGGACTTGTTCGAAGGTGTGGCCCTTATACGAGGTCACGATGAACACCAGCGTGCTGACATGCGCCGGGATGCGGGTCAGGTCGACCAGGATCACCTCGTCGTCGCCCTCACCCTCACCGGTGAGATTGTCGCCCTGGTGCCGGATCGAACCGTCCTTGGAGGTCAGCTGGCCGTAGTAGGCGACATCCACCACGTTCATATCGGCGAACATCACCACCGACCCGTCGAGGTCGATATCGACGGTCCGGTTGCCGAACATGCCGCGGCTGCGTACCGGATCCCAGCCGAGACCCATCTTCACGAAGGTCAGTGAGGTGCCGCCCTCCTTGCGCAGGGTGACCCGCTGGCCCTTGACGAGGCTGACTGGACGATCCTTGCTCAGGCTGACTTCGCTGGGCGGCCGTTGTTGCGCGGCGGGCTGGGCGGGCGGCGGATAGCCCTGGCCCGGGCCGGGCTGGCCGGGTGCGGGCGGCGGGTAACCACCGGGTGCGGGCGGGGGCGGGTAGCCCTGGCCGGGCGGCGGGTAGCCGGGTGCGCCCTGGGGGTAGCCCTGCTGTGGCGGCGGGTACTGCGGCTGCTGCTGCGTCGGAGGCGCGGGCTGTGGCGGCGGCGGGTAGCCCGGTCCGGGCTGTGCAGGCTGGGCGGGCTGGTAGGCCGGTGGCGGCGGGACCTGCGTCGCGGCCGGAGACTCGTCGACGGTGACGCCGTGATCGGTGACCAGCGCCGCGAAACCACCGGCGTAGCCCTGGCCGACCGCGCGCACCTTCCACTCGCTCTGGCGCCGGTACAGCTCGAGTGCGATCACGATCGACTCGGTGTTCAAACCATCGATGCGGTACTCGTACAGCTGATTGCCCGCCGAATCCGACACGATCGCCGTCGGCGCGGGAAAGCGGCCGAAATTGCTGGTCGCGTCGTCCAGGGTGATCACCGCACGGATCTGCGCGATCTCCGCGGGCACAGCATTCAGCGATACTGCCAGCGACGCGGGCTGCCCGGCCGGCGCGGGCTGCAGATTCACCCCGGGACCATTGAGCTGATTGAAGAAGACGAAGTCCGCATCGGAACGGACCTTCCCCGACTCGGTGACCAATAGCGCGGACAGATCCGCGGGCGCGGACAGCTGGACGGAGATCACCACGTCATTGGTGGCCAGCGGGCCATTCTGACCCTTGGCGAGTGTTGCGGACAAGTTCGACCCTTCGCTTGTCGGTGCGTACGGTGCCACTCTACGAGAAACGTGCCGAACACGATCCGAAGTATCCGTCGCCGTGGCCCATACAGGTACTCCAAGATCGGTTAGGGTGGCGAAACGCGGTCGGAATGGCGGGCGATAAACCCGTGTTCCCCTACGAGACAGCAGGCAAACTCCTTATGGTGCAACTGTTCGAGCAGTCGAAAAAGGTGATCGAGGCACACCTCGCCGGATCGAGTATCCGGGCGATTTCCGGCTCGATGGTCGCCTACGAAGGAAATGTGCAGTTCAAGTCGGCCGGTTTCGGCGGCGGCGACGGCGTACTCGCCGGGCTCAAGCGGCGTGCCACCGGCGAGAAACTGTCGCTGATGGAATGCAGCGGCAACGGCCGGGTCTTCTTCGCGGTCAACGGTCAGCACGTGACCGTGGTGAATCTGAATAACGAGACGCTGCAGGTCGAATCGCAGCAGCTGCTGTGCTTCGCCGGAAATCTGCGCACGGACGTGCGTTTCGCCGGTGTACGTGGTGCGTCGTCGGGTGCCGGTCTGTTCACCACCACGGTGACCGGACAGGGTCAGGTCGCACTGCTCTCGGCGGGCGGGCCGCTGATCCACCTGGAGGTTTCACCGCAGTATCCGCTGGTCGTCGATCCGGATGCCTTCGTGGCCTGCCGGGGCAATCTGAATCAGTCCTTCGTGACCGATGTTTCGTGGCGCACCCTCGTCGGCCAGGATGCCGGGGAGGCGTTCTCGCTGCGCTTCGACGGTCAGGGCCTGGTGTTGATCCAGCCGGCGGAACGGTAAGGGAGCCAGCGATGTTCGAGAAGGTCAACGGCAAGGTCGTCAAGGTCAACGTCGGGATGGCGGGCGGCGTGGTCGCGCGCAACGGCGCGATGCTGTTCTACACCGGCGATATTTCCTTTGCGCCACACCAGATTCCGGGGGCGGCGCCCGGTATGGGCGGTGGCGGCATTATGCGGATGGCGGGCCGGATGATGGCCGGTGAGCACGAGCGCACCATGCTGGCCTCCGGTAACGGCGAGGTGCACTACGGATTCGCCGGGCTGGAAGTGCATGTGGTGCAGATGCAGCCGGGCGCGGTGCTGCGCGTCGAGGCCTCGCGGCTGCTGGCCAATACCGCCGCGCTGCAGAGTTCGATTGTGTCCGTGATGAGTTCGGGCGGCGGTGGCGGCGGCGGCGGATTGATGGGCGCGTTGCGCGGTGCCGCGAGCGGTGCGCTGACCGGTCAGGGCATGTTCACCACGCAGCTGTCCGGACAGGGCGCGGCGGTGCTGCTCGCCCACGGCGGATTCCTGGAACTGCCGGTGGGCGGGCCGAATCCGATCGTGGTGGATCCGCAGGCCTTCGTCGCCGCCTACGGCAATGTGCAGACCGAGTTGAAGACGGCGTTGAGCTGGCGCGATGCGGTCGGTCGCGGTTCCGGTGAGGCGATGCAATTGCATTGCGTCGGACAGGGTGTCGTGTACGTACAGGCCTCGGAAGAGAAGTTGTGAACCCATGACCGATATTTTGAATCCGCTGAATCTCGGTGAGAGCGACAACCTTCCGGGCAACAGCTACGCCTATTGCATCGACCTGAACAAACCGTGGTTCATGCGGAAGGGCGCGATGATCGCCTACTACGGCGATATGCGGTTCCAGATGCTCACCCACGGATTGCAGGGCGGACTGCTGCACATGGTCTCGCAGCAGTTCTCCGCACCGCTGTTCACCGGCGACTATGTGATCGCCGAGGGCCACGGCAAGCTGATCATCGGCGACCGCGGTTACGACATCAATTCCTATGACCTCGAGGACAACGGCAACCTCACCATCCGCGCCGCCAACCTGCTCGCCTTCGAGCCGGGACTGTCGCTGAATCAGTCCATCGTCCCCGGATTTCTCACCCTCATCGGCACCGGCAAGTTCCTGGCCTCCTCCAATGGCCCGGTCATGTTCGCCGAACCGCCGCTGCGCGTCGATCCGGAAGCTCTTGTCGGCTGGGCGGATTGCCCGTCGCCGAGCCACCACTACGACCAGCGCTGGGTCTCCAATTTCCTGGCCGCCGGTGCGGCGCGCTTCGGGGTGAACTCCGGTGAGGAGCGCCAGTTCGACTTCACCGGCGCCGGAACGGTTCTCATCCAATCCAGTGAGAAGATCCTCAGCGATTCCGCGCTGGTCCGCACCATCGAGGGGCAATTGCAGAGCGGTATGACCGTCGGCGGCCTGCAGCGGTTGCACGGTGTCATTACCCAGCAATTGGGCGCTCAGCAGTCCGGATACTGAACCGGATGACCTGAGGATCGTCCCGAGGTCCTACCTTCGGCGGCTCGGCACGCCGGGACCGGCGAATAGCCTTCCCAAACAGCAGACATCGTGTCGGGAGGCACGACGCCTGGCCGCCGCTCTGACGTCGACACCGAGCAATACAACCGAGACCGTCCTGAGCAGATGGCCTCGGTTGTATTGCTCAGTGCCGTCAGGACTTCGACGCCAGCCCGAAACGCGCCGCGAAGGCCGACATTTCGTCGAGCTGCACGGCCTGGTCCGAGGCGGTAGCGCCGACAATGATCCGGGTCACGCCTTGTGCGGCGAATCCGTCTACCCGATCCTGCGGCATATCTATCGACCCCCAGCGGGTGTATTCCAGCGCGCCCGAATCTCGGCCCGCCGCGTCGGCGGTGGACCTGGCGAGATCCCACTGCTCCGCACGTTCGGCGGGCATCAGCATCCCGCCCGCGAAATACCCATCGCCACGTCGTCCCACCCGCCGCGCCGCGGCCCGACTCGATCCGCCGATATGGATCGGCAACTGGTCTCCCCCACGGGGTTTCGGGTATAGGCACAGCTTGTCGAACGAGAAGAACTCGCCGTGGTAGTCGACACCATCCGCATCACCGGCCCACAGCAGGCGCATTACATCGATCGCCTCATCGGCCCGACGGCCACGGGATGCGAAGTCCACCCCCACCGCGGCGGCCTCACCCGGCAAGGTGCCGAGTCCCACTGTCAGCAGCCGCATTCGGCCCTTGGACAGCAGGTCGATGGTAGCGAGCCGCTTGGCGAGAACCACCGGATGCCGATACGGCAGCAGCAGCACACCGGTGCCCAACAGAATCCGCTCCGTGGCCGCGGCGACGAAGCTCAAGCAATCGAGCGGATCGGGAAACGGCGTTGTCGGTGGCATTTCGTACGCTCCGATCGCCGCACCCGGATAGAGCGCAATATGATCCGGCAAGAGGATCGACTCGAAACCGCACGCTTCGGCATGTTGCGCGAACGCCATCAGCCGGTCCGGATCCGTACCGTAATACGGTGTGCTGTAATTGATTCCGAATTTCACCGCGACACCGCCGCCGCGTCGAGCTGGTCGCGCAGTTGCGATCGCACCGCATGTAACCGATCGATGGCCGCCTCGACTTCGTCGAGTTTGCGCCGCAATGTCGCCACCGAATCCGGGCAGACATCCCCTGAGGTATTTCCGGCACGGATACAGGCGACGAACGGTCGGATATCGTCGAGATCGAAGCCGACGTCGAGCAACGTCCGGATCTTGCTGACGACCTGCAACTCCGACTCGTCATAGACGCGATAGCCACTGGTCGAGCGCCGCGCCCGCACCAAACCGTGCTCCTCGTAGTAGCGCAGCGTCCTGGTACTCGTTCCGACGCGCTCGGCCAGCTCACCGATCAGCATTCGACCTCCTTCATCACCGTCAGGGCAACGCTAAACCTTGTCGCCGGTGTCAAGGCAAGGTCGGTTACGCGGCGTCCGGTGCGGCCTTGATGAACCAGTTGATGATCTCCTCGCCCGCGAGAATTCCGGAGGCGCGGGTGATGGTGAGGTTGGGGTGGGTCCAGTTGAGTTGTTCGAGTTCGCCGTGGCGCGGACGGATGGCGGAGTCCGCGGTACGCAGCATTTCGGCGTCGAGAGCGCCGTCACCTGCGGCGAGTGTCATCGCCGCAGTAGTGAGTTCACCGTTTTCGACCAGGCGGCGACGGACTTCACGTACCGCATGACTCTTACAGACGGCCAGGGGCATCGTGTAGATCTTGCGGCCCTGCTGGGAGACGGACCAGCCGCGCGGGCGGCACCAGGCATCCCATTCGGCGAGGAAGCCGTCGGGTACTTCCTTGGGCTTCACCACCAGGTAGGTGAACAGATGATCGGCGACCCGGAATTTGGTGACCCAGGAATCGTCGATCCGCGCACGCAGTTCGGTATTCACCTCCGACAGCGTCGCGCCGCCTGCCCGCATCTGCGCGTCGATATCGATGCGCCAGCGCATATCCGGCACACCGTCGACCAGGATGTTCCCGCCATTGCTGGTAATCGCGTATCGCCAAGGAGCGCCGGGTAATTGGATACGTTCGAACTGCTTGATGGTCCGCGTGGTGGTGGGAATGACGGCGGCGGGTTCGGTCAGGGTCTGCATGCGCAGGGCGGCGGTGGTTGTCATGAACGACAGTGGCGCGCCCTCGAGGTGTTCCACACAAACCGTCGGCACGTCGGTGGTGGCGTGGAAAGCGTTGCGCGAGTAGATCATCGTTCGGTCGAGATCGGTAGCGATCAGAGCCTGTCTTCGTAGTTTTCTCAGATGCATTACTGCTGTACGTCCTTGATCAATCCCATGCACGAATAGGCCAGGTCGGGTACGACCTCGACCGGAACACCGCGGGCCGCGGCGAGCAGACGGATATGCGCGTGTTCCGGTGCGTCCGCCTCACGCACCAGCACCCGCCACGGCAGCCGCCGCAGCAACACCCGGGTCGTCTCACCGACACCCGGTTTCACGAAATTCACACTGGCCACGCCGTATTCCTCGCGCACCTTGTCGACCGAGGCCCAGCCGGTCCAGGTCGGTGTCCGGTCGTCGGCGCGCACGGCGGCCAGTTCGGCGGGCACGCGATCCCGGACCGCGTCGAAGGCGGTGGTCACGGTGTCGAGCAGACGACCGGAGACATCGTCGGCTGCCAGTTCGCGATAGAACTTCGCGCCGTGGAAATCGCCGGGTCCGATCAGCGTGTCATTGAGTACGGTGCGCGAAATCAGTCCGGAAACTGTCGAATTCAGGCAGGCCGAGGCAATCAGGAAGTCGTCTCGGGTGCCGTAGGTGCGCACGCAATGTCCCGGGTCGGCGAGCACGGCGAGCTCGTCATTGAATCGGGCACCGCCCGCGGCGCGATAGGCGTCCAGCGCTTCGGTGAGTTCGCGAGTGATGGCACCCTTGCCGGTCCAGCCGTCGACGAACACGACCGAGGCCGGATCATGGTTGCGAGCAAGATAATCCAGTGCGACGGCATCGATACCGCGATCACGCACGATCGATACCGCATAGTGCGGCACATCGAGACTTCGAGACCGCAACCAGCGCCGCATGAGAACCCCGATCGGCGTACCCGCCCGCGCCAGTGAAACCAGCACGATATCGGTACCGCGTTCGGCGACAACGAGTTCGGATACCGTCGCCACGGCGAGCGCGAGCCGCTCGGCACTCTCGGTCAACACCTCGTCGAACAGCAAGCGATAAGCGGCATCGGGCTGATATTCGATCGGCAGCGATTCCGCGTAATGCGCGGCACCGGACTGGATCCGGCGTTCCCGCTCGGCCACATCGGCCTCGAGGTCGACATCGGACAGATCCTTCAGCAGCCAGGAAACCTCCTCGGGCGCATACGATCCGAATGCCGGGCCGCGCAGTGGAACGGGAAGTTCCAAGGCCGATTGCGGAGAGATATTCGATTCCGGCACAGCGTTCGACCTCATAACACCCTCGGTTCGGCCCCTACGGCGGACGACCGGACATCGGTCCGTTCTGCATGCAACAACCGCGGATCCGCACCCGGCAGGACTGCCAATACGACATCGTCACCAGATGCGGTCAGCACATCGATCAGACCGCCCTCGACCAGCAGTTCATCGGTATCGGCCGGTGTATCGATGACAACGACCAGAACTGGCTCGACGCCGACCGACCGCACACCGGCGGCCCCGGTCGGCCCCGGATCATCCACCGCCTCCTCGCCCGCGCGAGCACGATCGCACCGCACCGCGCCCTCGTCGCGCGCCGCCACGTCCTCGTCGAACGCGACGTCCCCACTCAGCGCCACGCCCTCGTCGAGCGCGACATCCCCACCCAATGCCACGTCCCCACCCAATGCCACGTCCCCACCCAGCGGCACGTCCCCACCCAGCGCCGTGTCCTCACTCGAGTCCGCGCCAGCACCCAGCACCGCGAGTTCGGACAGCGCATCCTCGATCCAGTGCGCGTTGTACAGATACCGCGGCTGCACCTCACCGGGTTCGGGTGCGATGAACCGAAACCCGCGCCGCAACGGATACCCCGGCTCATCCAGCACATACGCGGGCGACCGGGTCGTCGTCTGGAATCGGGTCGCAATCCCGGCGTCGGCGAGCTCGGCCGCCAACCGCAGCGGCAGATACATCAGCTCTTCGTGCCCGAGCACAATCGCGGGCCGTCCGGCGAAATCATCGGCAAGCCGTACCCGCAGCGCCTCGGCGGCCTTCGCGAGCGCAGCCTCGAACGCATCGGTATCGGAGCGCAGAATCCCGTGCCGACCGCCCTCGGGAACCGACGCAGGCCACGGCAACTCGACTCGATCGAACGAACCACGCTGCGCCGCAGTCGGATTCAGTACCGGATCAGGCATCGACGACACCGTCGCGACCAGGTCATCGGGCAGCAAGGTGCGCCCGGCCGCCAGACACACGGTGTCGATCCGCGCGCCCAACGACTCGGCCGCCGACTGGAACCGCGCCCGATCGTGCTCGGTCCGCATATCCACCAGCGACGCCAGCACATAATGCGCACGCGGCGAAAACGCGTGCAATGCCCGAACCGCATCGATTGCCGTGTCACCAGTGGATATTTCATCGTCTACGAGCACCAGCGGCAGATCGTTGACGAAGATATCCGCGGGTGCGGGTTGCAGCAGATGTGAGGTTGCGTGCGAATGGCCTTCCTCGAAGCCGGTCAAGGTGGTCGCGTCGGGCACCTCGCGACGGGTCGAATGCAGATAGCATCCGGCCCCGATCCGTGCCGCCACACAATGCCCCAAGCCCGTCGCGGTCTCGGCGAATCCGAGTACCACGGCCGCACGTTCCCCCAATACGTCACGCACCAGATCGCCCAGTCGATTGCCCGCACCGAGAACCACCCGCGGATCCGTCGGCAGATGCTTGCCGAGCACGGTCGAAACCAGTAGGTGCGCGCGACGTGGATTACGCCGCAACCCCGGCTGAATCAATGTGGCGATGGGCAATTCGGCGGGCAGCACATCCACTGATCCGCCACCGTGCGATCGCTCGTGCCGCAACTCGATACCCAAATTCGTTGTTGCCCAAGGATCAATGCTCACTCGGTCACCAACGCCGTCAATAGATCCACGAACGAAACACCCTTATTCGCGACACCGAAAACACGAGCCCGCAGCAGCGTCTGACGCGCCCAACTGCGATGCGGCCGCATCTCGTTCATCTTGTTCCGATATCCGGATGCCGCCACCCCGCCGACATCGACCTGCAGAATGTCCAGCGCATCCGAATACTCCTCGTGCGTCACCACCGATAGCGCATGCACGGCCGCGACATGCGACGGGTGGATCACCGTTTTGCCCTGGATCCCATTGGCCCGGTCGAGTGTGATCTCGCGTAGTAGCCCGTCCAGATCGCGACTGACCAGATAGCGCCGGAACGGCACCGCATCGGATTCCTCGAACGGCGCGGTCCGCAGCAGCGGCCGAAACATCCGCTCGTGGTCGGCGAAGTATTCCCAGACCGGTCCGGTGATCACGAAACCCGTACCGTCCGAACGTCCCAGGTAGTTCACGATATCGGCGATGACATCTGCGACCACCCGCACGTCGTAGATGGTCAGATCCCGGTCCCGCCGAATGCCGAAGGTCGAGCACATATCCGTCGCACCGATGCGCACCGCGAGTATCCGCTCCCGGTGCTCGGCCAACAGCGCCGCGATCTGGGTCAGCTCCTGATCCCGGGTCTCGCGATGCACCAGCGCGGGCGATTCGAGCACCGGCATGCCGTACACAGGTCTGCCCCACCGCTCGGCAGCCGCCTCGAGCGCGGCGAGATATTTCGGACCGCTCGCACGGTCGAATTTCGGAAAGACGAAGCCGGTCAGTGCCACCGCCCCGGTGCCGAGTTGTTCGACGATTTCGGCCACGGTATCGGCATCGCGAACCCGGACGAACAGCAGCGGATTCGGATCCTCGCTGTCGGCAAGCAGATTCAGCGTCGCGACGGTCTGTCGTTTGGCGAATTCCACCTCGTGATCGGCGACGGCGTCCTCGAGATCGATGACCATCGAACACACGCCGCGCGCGGCCCGCTTACTGATCGTCAAGGCGAGGTCGGTGCGGGTTGCCGGCGCATACAGCGTGGCGCCGAGCGCGAACGCCAGAATTTCCCGGTCGGCGTCATCGCCGAACGGTTCCGGTTGTCGATGGAACAGGTGCCGCGCCTCCGGGCCGTGCAGCTGGCGAAAATGGCGCAGCGGCAATTGCTTTCGCAGGGAGACCTGTTGCTGGACGACGATGCCCGCAGTCATCGCTTCGCTGTCCTCATCCCTAATTGCGGTGGCCGCATAACCCCTGGCCTCATTCTCGTCGTGGTCCTGCTTGTTTTCTCATTCGATCCACTACCCCGGCTACGAACTCCGCGACGGTATCCAATTCGGCCACATAGGCCCAGTAGTCGGGATGGCGCCCCGACAGGTTTTCGGTGATTCGATCGATCCGGTCCACCTGTGCATCGAGCACAGATCCCCATTCGCCGACGAGCCCGCGGCTCACCGCGAGCATTTGTGCGTCCCGCAGCCGAAATCGTACGGCCTTGGCCTTCTCTTGCGGATTCTCACGGACTTCGCGCAGCAATGTCAGCCGTTTGGTGACGGCGTCGATCAAGTGTTCGGCCTCGGTGAGGTACCCGCGTGCGGATGTGGTCAGATCAAGTGCGGACTCCGGATTGTTTTCGGCTGCCGCCGCACGCGCCCGCACCAGGGCGGCATCCGCGGCATCGATGGCCTTTATGCTTTCCTGCCCATTGTTAGCCAGATCCGCCGAACTCGCAGCATTGAACTCGCGGAGCAACTCCGAGTAAGCCGGTGCCACCCGTTCGCCACGGGTGCGTACCGCGGCAGATCTCGTGGCCACCGAGGTAATGGCGTTGGCCGCCGCCGCGGCCCGAGATGGTGCCTGCGCCAAAGCTTCTGCCAGCAATTTCGTCGCCGATTCCAGGCGGTTGGCCGCCTCCCGGACACTCGCGGCGGGCACCTCGGAACCGAGCCCCTCGAGTGTGAGCAGCGACTCATCCACCGCCGCCGCGTACTGCCGCATCGAGGGGTAGCCAGCGTATTCGGATTCGGCGGCCTGCCTGCGCACACCGGCCGCCGCGATCTTCACTTGCTGCGCGAATTGCGGCACCGTGCCGAGTACCGCGACGGCGTTCTCGAGCTGGGACTGATTACCGCGATAGAACTCGTCGACGGCCCGAGCCGCATCGGTCAGCTGCCGCACCAGGGTGTCCACCCGCGCCTGCCCCTGCGGTATCGGCGTGTCGTCGCGCTCGGCATTATCCAGTTCCTCGGTGAACGTCAGATATGCGCCCGCGGCGTCATAGCACCTGCTGCGCGCGGGTTCCCATTTCGCGCTCATCCGTCGCTCCGGGAACACCTGTTCACTGGCGTGCACCGCCGCCTCGGCGGCGCTCTGCCGCCGATCCATATCCAGGAACGCGGCCGCCAGCGTCGACCGGGCCTGTGCAATCCATTCATTGTTCCCGGACGACCGGAACCATCCACGCCTACGGCCTGCCACGCCCCGATGTTAGGCGGTGTACTCGCCTCGGCTCGGCCCAAGCGAATCAGATGTTCCAGTTCGCCGGTGGATGCACCAGTTCCTACGCAAGATTGCCGAAACCTACTACTGTCGTAGGACGTACCCGGCGATTCGGACAGTGCTGGGAACCACAGACGTCTATTGAAAGGGAACCCCGCATGGGTGTCAGTTTGTCCAAGGGCGGCAATGTCTCGTTGACGAAGGCAGCGCCGAACCTTACCGCTGTCTCCGTCGGGCTCGGGTGGGATATTCGTACGACCACCGGCACCGACTTCGATCTGGATGCCAGTGCGATCGCGACCGGTGCGGACAAGAAGGTCGTGTCCGACAAGCACTTCATCTTCTTCAACAACCTCAAGTCGCCCGAGGGCAGCATCGAGCACCTCGGCGACAACCTCACCGGTGAGGGCGAAGGCGATGACGAGGTCATCAAGGTTGACCTCGCCAACACCCCGCCGACCATCGAGAGCATCTTCTTCCCGGTCTCGATCTACGACGCGGACACCCGGCAGCAGTCCTTCGGCCAGGTGCGCAACGCCTACATCCGCGTCGTCGACCAGGCCAACGGCACCGAGCTGGCACGCTACGACCTGTCCGAGGACGCCTCGACCGAGACGGCCATGGTCTTCGGCGAGCTGTACCGCAACGGCGCCGAGTGGAAGTTCCGCGCCGTCGGGCAGGGCTACGCCTCGGGTCTGGCGGGTATCGCCCGTGACTACGGCGTGAACGTCTAAGACGTACTGGTCAAGGCAGGGGGCTCGGTGACGGGCCCCCTGCTCGCATGTCCACGGAACGATTTGCCTCGCCGCTCCGTTGGACAATCGACGGTTCCGCGCCCACGCTGGAACCATCATCGCGACCGCGGGTTGGTACGGCCCTCGGGTTACATCGGCAATGGCGCGCTCGGACAGACATTCGACCGCCGCACGGAAAGGGTCTCCGCGTGGTCCTGCGCATATTCGGCATGTCCATCGTTGTTACGGTGGTATCACTCGTCGTGGCATTCCTGTACGGCGGGCCGACCGCGCTGGCGTTGGCCGCCATCCTCGGCATCCTCGAGGTCTCGCTGTCGTTCGACAACGCGGTCATCAACGCCACCGTGCTCGAGCGGATGAACGAGTTCTGGCAGCGGATCTTCCTCACCGTCGGCGTGGTCATCGCCGTATTCGGCATGCGGTTGGTCTTCCCATTGGCGATCGTCTGGATCACCGCGGGCCTGACCCCGGTGAAGGCGTTCGACCTGGCGCTGAACCCGCCCGAAGGTGACGCGCTGACCTTCCCGGACGGCAGCCCGAGCTACGAGAAGTTGCTCACCGACGCACATCCGCAGATCGCCGCATTCGGTGGCATGTTCCTGCTGCTGCTGTTCCTGAACTTCATCTTCGAGGAACGCGAAACCACCTGGCTGTCCTGGCTGGAGAAGCCGCTGGCCCAGCTCGGCAAGCTCGATATGCTCTCGGTGGTCGTCGCGAGCGTCGGCCTGGTGCTCACCGCGGAATTGATCGCGACCGACGAAGAGCGCGCCACGGTCCTGGTCGCCGGTCTGCTCGGCATGATCACCTACATCGTGGTCGACGGACTCGGTTCGCTGTTCCATACCGAGGAGTTCGAGGAATCCGCGGACGGCGGTCCGTCCCAGCTGGTCAAGGCCGCGGGCAAGGCGGCGTTCTTCCTGTTCCTGTACCTCGAGGTGCTCGACGCGTCGTTCTCCTTCGACGGTGTCATCGGCGCCTTCGCCATCACCTCCGACCCGATCATCATCGCGCTCGGCCTCGGTCTGATCGGCGCCATGTTCGTCCGTTCGATCACCGTGTACCTGGTGCGCAAGGGCACGCTGTCGGAGTACGTGTACCTGGAGCACGGCGCGCACTGGGCGATCGGCGCGCTGGCGGTCATCCTGTTCGTCTCGATCGGCGTGCACATCAACGACATCATCACCGGTCTCGTCGGCGTGGCGTTCATCGGCGCGGCATTCATCACCAGCATCATTCAGAATCGGCGCGATGACGCCGACGAAGTGGAGAGCGAACGAGAAGTCACCCCGGTGGCCTGAGTTCCAGCGAGTAGCCGAAGAATTCGAGCGGCCGATCTTTTCGAGCGACCTGCAAGCAGTCGCTAGCGGCGGCTTCCAGCCGCTGCCGCTTCTCTTTTCAGCGGACGGGCACCGGCTGCCGCTGATCGATTGCGGGCGTCGGGCGGCGCGAGGCGAACACCATGCCGATCAGTCCGACGCCGAGTCCGGCCGCGGCGAGGGGCCGCAGCGGCTGATCGATGAACAGCCAGGCCAGTACGGCCGTGACCGCGGGCGTCGCGAAGAACAGACGCCCGACTCGCGTTGCCTCCCAACGCTTCAGCATCGCGTTCAGCAGCAGGAATGCGACCATCGAATTGACCAGCACCATCCAGGTGAGCGATTCCGCGAATCGCGTCGCATCCCAGATGTGCAATTGGCCGGTGTTCCAAGCCAATACGCCCGCAATCGGCGCGCTCGCGGCCATGTGAATAGCGGTGGTGGCGCGCGAATCGACCTGCGGTACAAAGCGTTTCTGGTAGATCGTGCCGACGCTGAGGCCGAGCAAGCCGATCACGCACAGCAGCAGACCGACCAGTGACATGCTCGATTGGTCGATTACGGCCAAGCCGACGCCGACGCCACCGATGCCGAAGCCGAACCACTGTCGCGCCGTGACGGTTTCGCCGATGAATCCGGCCAGCAAAGCGATGACGACCGGATTGAGTCCCTGTACCAGGGCGATGATGGCGGCCGAAACATGCAGGCTCATCGCGGTGTAGAACGCGCCGAACTGCACGATCTGCATCAGCAGACCCGCGATGACGACATGTTTGAGCTGGCCTGCGCTCGGCCAGCTCGCACGAATCACGGTGGCGTACACCGCGAGCAGGACCGCGGCGATGGCGAAGCGGGCGAACAGCACCATCATCGGCGGTGCCGCGCCGACACCGATGACTCCGGCGATGAAGGCGCTGCTCCACAGCACGACGAACAGTGGTTGCATGCCGGCCGCAAGGGATGGCTTGCCGGTCGCTCGGAACAGCGGGTCCAAGAGTTGCGTCTGCATGTGCCCTCCTCGATCCAGCACGACAGGCCGGATAACCACCTAAGTCGGTTACTAAGGTCCCATTCTCCCGTGTAACCTGTCAAGGCGGTTATTATGAAGAGGTGTTCGCTTTCGTGAGCGGTAACCTCGCCCTGGACTTCGCAGGCACGGTCAAGGCCCGTGCCACGACGTTCGACGACTTCCTCACCACCCCGGCGGACCTCGACGAGTGGCTGCTCGCCGCCGACCTGCTCGACACCACCCCGCACTGCGATGCGACGACCCTCGACCAGGCCGTTCGGCTGCGCGAGGCAGGCTACCGACTGGCCCTGGCCGCGGCCCGCGACGAGCCGTTCGCGGACGCGGACCGCAAGATCGTCAACGAGCTGGCCGGGGGCCAACTCCCCAGGCTCACTTTGCGATCCGATGCGACGATCACCCGCCACGGCGATCCGGACGCAGCACTCGCCGCGATCGCCCGCTCCGCGATCGAAATGCTCGGCGGGCCGGAGCGGGGGTTGATCAAGGAATGCGGGCGCGACGAGTGCACACGGCTGTATCTCGATACCTCACGCGGAAAGTCGCGACGCTGGTGCGATATGACCATCTGCGGCAACCGCGCCAAGAGCGCCGCCTTCCGCGCCCGACACGTCGACTGACCCCGGTTCGTACTAGCCCACCGGTACCAGGCTGCCGGGTTCGAACCGCGGTATCCGCGGTGGTTCGGGTCGGTACCCGCGCCGCCTCGCCCGCACGAACAGGAAGAAGAACACCACCAGCAGCGTGGCACGCCCCCACACGCCGAATTGCACCACATTCTCCATCGAATCCACCGAATTGCCGGATCCGATCGAATAGAAATACCGGAATACGCCGATTCCGATCGCGGCGTCAGCGACCAGATACGCGCCGATCGCCGCCCACGGCACCTCGAGCAGAACCATGAACGGCACCAACCACAGCGTGTACTGCGGCGAGTGCACCTTGTGGAACAGCAGGAATCCGCACAGCATCGCGCCGCTGACCCCGATCCACGGGAAGGTACCGGTCATCGTGAATCGCTTCCAGCCCAACCACATTGCCAGCACGAAGGAGGTCAGTACCAGAGTCGGCGAGGCGATCGAGACCACATGCTGAAAGGCGCTCTCGCCGTCGACATCCTGGCCGAACAGCTGCCGAAGTCCCCAGTACCAAATGGAATTCGTGGTGATATCGGCCTGGCGCAATTGTTGGAAGGTGATCGACGCGCGCCAGCCTTCGTAACCGGCAAGTGCGAATGGCAGATTCACCACAACCACCGTGCCGACGGCCGCGGCGGCGGTCAGCAGCGCACCGCGCACATCGAATCGAGTCGGCGTCGGATCATCCATATCGCGCTGACCGCCGGTGAGTACATAAGCCAGCAACGGCAGCACGAAGATGCCCGGATACAGCTTGAGACAGAACCCGATACCGAGCAGCACAGCGGCCAGAATTCCCCTGGTACGCAACGAATATCGGGTCAGCGCGGTCACCACGTACACGGCCGCGACCGCCATGCAGACCACGGGTAGCTCCCAGTTGTGGAATGCGTAGAGCACCAGCGGCGGACCGGCCGCCCACAGCAGCGCCGCCCGCCCCGCCAGCCGGACCAGCAGCCAGGCGGTCAACAAGGCGAACGGCGCCAACAGCAATGCCGAATGCAGCAGGAATTCCGCGTCGTTATCCGCGCCGACCGCACCGAGCCACATCAGCACGCCGCTGAGCACCGGATATTCGACCGCGCCACCGGTCAGCATGCCGTCCTCGGTGATGCCGCCGTCGATATACGGAAAGACGTGTTGATCAATATCGCGACCGAGCCACAGGAATTGGATATCGGAATAACAGACGTCCGAATCCTTGATCACATCGAAGACCGCACTGCGACCGTTCTCGGCGAACGGCGCACCCGCGCACCTCGCCTTGTTCGCATATGCGAGCGCCAATGTGAGCCCGCACAGCAACACCACCACCGCGGCCAAGGCCGCGCTGCGCGTCACTCCCCCGACGATCCTGTCGCGGGTGGCGAGTCCGGTCGGCATGGGCACCACCCTAGGCCGCACCGTGCGACGACGCCCGTGCTTACCCCCACCAATGACCATACGGGCACTGTCTCAGGCATCGATTTCGCTGCTCAACGGGCGCTCATGTAGCCTTGTCGGGTTGCTGACGCAACGACCCTCCTGCCACGGACCGTCCGTGGCCGTTTCCTAGTCCACAGGAGGTGATTGGTCCGTGCGTCATTACGAAGTGATGGTCATCCTCGATCCGAGCCTGGACGAGCGCACTGTTGGTCCGTCGCTGGACAACATGTTGAGCGTCGTCAAGACCGATGGCGGCAAGGTCGACAAGGTCGACATCTGGGGCCGCCGCCGGCTCGCCTACGAGATCGCCAAGCAGGCCGAAGGCATCTACGCCGTGGTCGATCTGACCGCCGAGCCCGCCACGGTGAGCGAGCTCGACCGCCAGCTGGGTCTCAACGAGTCGGTGCTGCGCACCAAGGTTCTGCGCCACGGCAAGTGACCCTCGATTGCGTCGGTGCCTGTCTCTAGGCTCTAGCGCAAAGCGAGTGCACTGCGGACTGCATACCGAGCAGGAGGAACCACATGGCAGGCGACACGGTCATCACCGTCATCGGAAACTTGACGGCCGATCCCGAACTTCGATTCACGCCCGCGGGCGCGGCGGTGGCGAATTTCACCGTCGCATCGACACCCCGCGTGTTCGACCGTAATTCGAATGAATGGAAAGACGGCGAAGCGCTTTTCCTGCGCTGCAACATCTGGCGTGAAGCTGCGGAGAATGTCGCCGAAAGCCTGACCCGAGGCGCCCGTGTGATCGTGAGCGGACGACTGAAGCAGCGCTCCTATGAAACCCGCGAGGGTGAGAAGCGCACAGTCGTCGAGCTCGAGGTCGACGAGGTCGGTCCCTCGCTGCGCTACGCCACCGCGAAGGTCGCCAAGGCCAGTCGCGGCGGCGGGGGTGGCGGCGGCTTCGGTTCCGGTGGCAGCGGGGGCAACTTCGCTCCGGCCGGTGGTGGTGGCGGCAGCCGTTCCGGCGGCGCCGACGACGACCCGTGGGGCAGCGCACCCGCGGCGGGCTCCTTCGGGGGCGGCCGCGTAGACGACGAACCGCCGTTCTGAGAACGGCTCACATCGGCCTGAATTGATTCCGTCGCGACTGCTTGCCGGTCGCTCGAAACGATCAGCCCATCATTGATTACGGAGTAACCATGCCTAAAGCGCCCGCGCGCGAAAAGGTGCTGAAGAAGAAGGCTTGCACCTTCTGCAAGGAAGCCAAGTCCGGCACCGTCAATATCGATTACAAAGACACCGCCCTGCTGCGGAAGTACGTCAGTGATCGCGGCAAGATCCGCGCTCGCCGGGTCACCGGCAACTGCGTGCAGCACCAGCGCGACGTCGCCGTTGCCGTGAAGAACTCGCGTGAGGTGGCCCTGCTGCCCTACGTGTCGACGGCTCGCTGAGAAGGGAGGCATCGCAATGAAGTTGATTCTTACTGCTGATGTGGACAACCTCGGTGCCCCCGGTGACACCGTGGAGGTCAAGGACGGCTACGGCCGCAACTACCTGCTGCCCCGCGGCCTGGCGATCGTGGCCACCCGTGGCGCGCAGAAGCAGGTCGAGGGCATCCGTCGGGCGCAGGACGCGCGCAAGGTGCGCAACCTGGATCACGCCAACGAGCTGAAGCAGGCCATCGAGGGCTTGGCGGCGGTTTCGCTGTCGGTCAAGACCGCAGGCACCGGCAAGCTGTTCGGTTCGGTCACCCAGTCGGACGTCGCCGCCGCCATCAAGTCGGCCGGTGGTCCGGTCGTCGACAAGCGCAGCATCGAGCTGCCGAAGTCGCACATCAAGACGGTCGGCAAGCACAACGTCGTGGTGCACCTGCACCCCGATGTGGTCGCGAAGTTCGACCTGCAGGTCGCGGCGAACTGAGTTCATTCGAAGGCCACTCTTGTGTTTCGGCACAAGGGTGGCTTTCGACTGTGCGGCATCGACCCATGTTGGTTGGGGCCTAGGTGAGCTATGCCGTTCGGTGAAATAGCCAATTGTTTGCGAAAGGCCGGAACGGTGATCTGGACCATTCTCGGCAACCCACTGCCATCGGCTCTACCACCGGTTATTCAGCTTGTGGATCGCCAAGAAAACCAACCGGCCGCAATGTGATCTACGCCATAACCGCAGAACACGCTGTTTACCAACAACACGCCCGGCTGTTCAACTAGACCGACACGCCGCACTTGATTCATCCACACGTGGATAGATCAAGAAATCGATATCTATCAGCGTGTTTGAACGGTGTGACCTGGGTTTTCCCCAAGTTGTACACAGGGGGTGCACAACGCCAGGTAAACAGTCCCCAACTTATCCACAGGTGTGTGCACATTGCGGTTTGGCGACTGCCCACCGGGTCGCCTAGGTTCGTCGCAACATCATGCACGCACCACCCGGAACGGCATGATTCGGCACCTACCGCGGCGGTTTGCTGGAACCGCAGGTGAGACCCTCTACTGAGGTCGCTCGACCGCGGTGCGCTGCCGAATGTGTCGGAACCCGGGAGTACAACGAGTGATCAATAGGGTAGGCGGGTAGGCGTTTTCGAGCGGCCTGCAAGTGGCGAGAGAGGACGGTCGAGTCTGGTGACCACCACCGATGACCGCGGGCAGACGGACTATCCGCCCGAACCGCCCGGTGAGGACTTCGGCAGGCAGCCCCCGCACGATATGGCGGCCGAGCAGTCCGTGCTCGGCGGCATGCTGCTGAGCAAGGACGCGATCGCCGACGTCGTCGAGGTGCTACGCCCCGGCGATTTCTACCGTCCCGCCCACCAAGCGGTCTACGACACCATTCTCGATCTCTACGGCCGCGGCGAACCCGCCGACCCGGTCACCGTCTCCGCGGGTCTGGACCGCCGCGGAGAACTCAAGCGCATCGGCGGCCCGCCCTATCTGGTCACCCTCACCCAGACTGTCCCCACCGCCGCCAATGCGGGCTACTACGCCGAAATCGTTGCCGAGAAGGCGATTCTGCGCCGCCTTGTCGAGGCAGGCACCCGCATCGTCCAATACGGCTACGCGGGCGCCGACGGCCAGGATATCGCCGAGGTCGTCGACCGCGCCCAGGCCGAGGTCTACGAGGTCACCGAACGCCGCACCACAGAAGACTTCCTCCCCCTCGAGGAACTCCTGCAGCCGACGATGGACGAAATCGACTCCATCGCCTCCCGCGGCGGCATCTCCCTCGGCGTCCCCACCGGCTTCACCGAACTCGACGAACTCACCAACGGCCTGCACCCCGGCCAAATGATCATCGTCGCGGCGCGCCCCGGTGTCGGCAAGGCCCTGGCCCTGGACACGCCCCTGCCCACCCCCACCGGCTGGACCACCATGGGAGAGGTCCACGTCGGCGACGAACTTCTCGACGCCGAGGGCCGTCCCACTCGTGTCCTCGCCGCGACCGAGGTGCTGACCGAACGGCCGTGCTACGAGGTCGAATTCTCCGACGGCACAGTGATCGTCGCCGACGAACAACATCAGTGGCTCACCATTGCCGGGGCAGCGGGTGCTCGTGTCGCCGCCGTACGCACAACTGGCGAAATCGTCCACAGCGTGCATCTCGCCGACGACAGCCCGAACCATCTCGTGCCGACCACCGCTCGTTCGGCCGCCCGGCACATCGTGGACGTGCGAAAGATCGACACCGTTCCCGTGCGATGTGTCGAGGTGGACAACGCCGACCATCTGTACCTCGCCGGGGAGTCGATGGTGCCGACGCATAACTCGACGCTCGGTATGGACTTCATGCGCAGTTGCTCGATCAAACACGGTCTCGCGAGCGTCATCTTCTCGCTGGAGATGAGCCGCACCGAAATCGTCATGCGTTTGCTCTCCGCAGAGGCGAAAATCAAGTTGGGCGATATGCGTTCGGGCCGCATGAGCGACGACGACTGGACCAAACTGGCTCGCCGTATGAGCGAGATCAGCGAGGCGCCGCTGTTCGTGGACGATTCGCCGAACTTGACCATGATGGAGATCCGCGCGAAAGCGCGTCGGCTCAAGCAGCGCCACGACCTGAAACTCGTTGTGGTGGACTACCTCCAGCTGATGACCTCGGGTAAGAAGGTCGAATCCCGCCAGCAGGAAGTCTCCGATTTCTCCCGAAACCTGAAGCTGTTGGCCAAGGAACTCGAAGTTCCGGTCATCGCCATCAGTCAGCTGAACCGTGGCCCCGAACAGCGAACAGATAAGCGCCCGATGGTGTCTGACCTGCGCGAATCCGGATCACTAGAACAGGATGCGGACATGGTTATCCTGTTGCATCGACCCGACGCATTCGAACGCGACGACCCGCGTGGTGGGGAAGCCGACCTTATCGTAGGCAAGCACCGAAATGGTCCAACTGCCACGATTACCGTTGCGCACCAACTGCATTTGTCTCGGTTTGTCGATATGGCCCGTGGCTGATATCCGGTTGTAGGGTCTCAAAACTCGTGGCGGAATCTCAGAATGTTTGGCGGTGACATGGCGGATCCGCCACGATTCTGAGATTCCGCCCGAAGAACGCGTTGTCCGAACCCGCCACAGCGCTGAGGAACCCGGTTGGTCGGCCTGGATGACTTGCACTTGCATGGGCCGACCCTGACGACACCGGCTCAGGCCGGGTCCGGCAGCTGGAACGAGGCGAGTTTGGCCGGGTCGACGACGATGTGGATGGCGGTGATCCGGCCTTCGGTGACCGTGAACGCGATGACGGAGAGGGGGGTTCCGTCGGGGCGCCAGGACATGTGGCCGGGGATGCCGTTGACCAGCACGGGTCGGTGGCGGGCGACTTCGCCGGAGAACATGCGGGCGCCGGCGGCGACCTCGGTGGCGCCGAGTGTGACGACTACGCCGTCGGGGGTGTCGACGGTCAGCTTCACGTTCGGGTCGAGGACGCGCAGGAGCGCTTCGAAGTCGCCGCCGAGGGCGGCGGCGCGGAAGGCTTGGACGACCTCTCGGTGCTCGCGGCTGGAGTCTGTCGGCCGATCCACGGTTTGCACCTTGCGGCGGGCGCGGCTGGCGATCATTTTGCTGGCGTCGGCGGATTTGCCCAGGATCTGGCCGATTTCGTGGAATGGGACCGCGAACATGTCGTGCAGGACGAACGCCAGGCGCTCGCTCGGGGTGAGCGAATCGAGCACGACGAGCAGGGCGAGGCCGACCGAATCGGCCAGCGCCACTTGCTCGTCCGGCGTGGGGTCGTCGGGCGTCACCACGAAGTCCGAAAACTCCTGACCATAGGGGGTTTCGGGGTGGTCCTGACGGGAGCGCAGGAGGTCCAGACCGATTCGGCCGACCACAGTGGTCAGCCAGCCCTCCAGATTGCCGATAGTCGCCGCGTCCTGGCGGACGAGGCGCATCCAGGCTTCCTGGACCATGTCCTCGGCGTCGGCGTGCGAGCCCAGCACGCGGTACGCGACAGCGCGCAGCCGATCGCGCTGGGCTTCGAACGCCTCGGTCACGAGGCTGGACGGGTGGGCGGTCACGGCTTCCGCTGCTGACGGAGCGAGATCCGGTTGCCGTCCGGGTCTATCGCCTCGATGCGGATCCCGAACGGGTAGTCCTCGGGTTCGGACTCTGTGAAGGTGACGCCACGCTGCCGCAGGACCGCGAAATCCTTTCGTAGGTCGTCGGATTCGAGGATGAGCGGACCGGGCGCGGCATGCCGGCCCACGTCGGCGGGCTGTCCCGCGGCCGCCGCATGTGACCACAGGATGATCTGCACCGGGCTATCGGGAACGCCGACGGTGAGGAAGCGTCCGTCGGGCCCCGGGAAGTCGATCCGCTTTTCCAGGCCGAGCCCTTCGGTGTAGAACTCCAGCGCGCGGTCCTGATCGGTGACGTAGATCGTCACGTACATGATGTTGGTCAGCATCCTGTTCTCCACTTCAGTCGATGGCGCGACGACCATTCGTATTCGGTCGTCGCACCTATGACGAGTGCCGACGGCAGAAGGTAACAGGACCGTCCGCCGAAATGGTTTACCGGGCGATCGCGGTATGGCTCGGCAGCACGCTTCCAGCCCCAGTCCATGATTCAGCTGATCGAAACGGAACACACCCTCATGGCCGCTTATCGAGTGATCACCCGGCGGAAAGTTGGTCGGCCAGCGGAGTGGCCTGGCTCGCGACGGGATGTCGTGGCAACGGAAGTGTGAGGAAATGCCACCGAATTGAGACTGGCGACGCCCGCCAGGACTCGAGACACGGGGCGCTCGATGACCCTCACGCCTCTCGGCGAGGAGACACTCGCCGCCATCGAAATAGCGGTCCGCCAACAACTCTGAACAGCCGTACCAGGAGAACCTAATGCAGAATGTCTATGCGGTGAGCCACCCACACGCTGAGCACACCCAACGCAATCTTGTTGGCGGGTGGCACGACTCGCACCTAGAGGCGTATCGCGGTGCGGACGATGTCGGCGACGACTTTGGATCTGCTGTGTGGTGGCCAGGCGATGACGGTCGTGACGGCTGGTGCGTCTGGAACGGGCACGATGGCGTGAACGTCGCGTAGCTGGGTTTGCAGCGACTCGGGCACGACCGCACAGGCCAGTCCGAGCGCGATCAGTTGGAACAGTTGCGTATGGTCGCGGACCTGCGGACCGGGGCCGTCCGGGTAGCTGCCATCTCGTCGAGGCCAGCGCGGCAGGGGCAGGTCCGTCAAGGCCTCGACCTCAGTCATCGATATGTGGGGTCGGTTGGCGAGGGGGTGCCCTGCAGGCAGGACCGCGACCTGCTGTTCGGTGTGTAGGTCCTCGGCGTCGAATCCGGCCGTCGTGTCGTAGGGCCGCTGGAGCAGAGCAACGTCGGCACGCCCATTGCGCAGCAGGCTTTCCGGCTGGCCGGGCCCACACAGCATCACCTCGACCGCGACAGCGCCCGGTTCGGCGGCGTAGGCGTCGAGCAGCTTCGATAGCAATTCGCTTGACGCGCCGGCCTTGGTAGCCAGCACCACACCGGGGTGATCGGCCGCAGCGCGGCGGGTACGGCGCTCGGCGGCGGCGATTGCGTCGAGCGCGGCCCGGGCCTCCCGCAGCAGCACCGACCCGGCCTCGGTCAACGCGATAGCGCGAGAAGTGCGGTGCAGTAACACCACTCCAAGCCGCCGTTCGAGCTGCTGGATGGCCCGCGACAGCGGTGGTTGCGCCATCGCGAGCCGCTGCGCCGCCCGCCCGAAGTGCAACTCCTCGGCGACGGCGACGAAGTATCGCAACTCTCGCGTCTCCACCAGGTCATGGTATCCGGCGCTGACCAAGATCAATACCCGTGCGGTATCGCCGCCCACCCGACCGGTCTTGGACGCTGTACCCGGAGCCACAGCAGGATCGGCGGTGTGAGTGAACAGACGATCGCGCTGGTGACCGGCGCGAACAAAGGAATCGGATACGAGATCGCCGCAGGCCTGGGCGCCCTCGGCTGGCGAATCGGTGTGGGCGCGAGGGA
Source organism: Nocardia vinacea (assembly GCF_035920345.1). Taxonomy (NCBI): domain Bacteria; kingdom Bacillati; phylum Actinomycetota; class Actinomycetes; order Mycobacteriales; family Nocardiaceae; genus Nocardia; species Nocardia vinacea. The sequence goes on along the minus strand of NZ_CP109149.1, from coordinate 7,289,081 downwards.
TCGACAACGCCGCGACACCGCCGTCGAGAAGCTACGCGCGGCCGGCACCGATGCGTTCGGTGTGCCGCTCGACGTCACCGACGACGCAAGTGTGGCCGCGGCGGCCGAGCTGATCGCCAGCCATGCCGGAGGGCTCGACGTCCTGGTCAACAATGCCGCGATCACCGGCGGCGTGCCACAGACACCCACCACGGTCGATCCCGCGATCGTACGAGCTGTCGTGGAAACCAACGTGATCGGGGTCGTCCGGGTCACCAACGCGATGCTGCCGATGCTGCGCGCCTCGGCCTCACCGCGGATCGTCAACATGTCCAGCAGCGTGGGCTCGCTCGCCCTGCAAACCACCCCCGGCATCGACATGGGCCCGGTTCCCGCCGCGTACTTGGCGTCGAAGACCTTCCTCAACGCCCTCACCATCCAATACGTCAAGGAACTGGGCGACACCAACATCCTGATCAACTCCGGCTGTCCCGGTTTCACCGCCACCGACCTCAACGGTTTCCGCGGCGTCCGCACACCACAACAGGGCGCGGCCATCGCGATTCACCTCGCGACCCTGCCTGACGACGGACCGACCGGCGGATTCTTCGACGATGCCGGAACGGTGCCCTGGTGATAGCCACACCGGTGCGAACCATTCCCGTTCTCGAAGTCAGCCGCGTATCGCGCGCCGCAGGAGAAGCAAGACAATGACAAAGGCAGTCAGATACGACGAGTTCGGCGGAGTCGAGGTGTTGCGGGTCGACGATGTCGCCCGCCCCGTGCCCGAGTACGGGCAGGTCCTCGTGCAGGTAAAAGCGGCAGGCATCAACCCCGGTGAGGCGGCCATCCGCACCGGCGCGATGGCCGGCATCTTTCCCTCGACGTTTCCGTCCGGGCAAGGCAGCGATCTCGCCGGGGTTGTCGCAGAGGTCGGTGCCGGAGTCGACCGATTCTCGGTCGGCGACGAGGTGATCGGGTTCTCCGAGAAGCGGGCCGCCCAGGCCGAGTTGGTCCTGGTCGACGTCGACAACCTCACACCCAAACCGAACGGCGTCCCTTGGGAGGTGGCGGGTGGCCTCTACATCGCCGGGGGGACTGCCTGGGGGGCAGTACATTCCGTACAACTCGACAAGGGGGAGACCGTTGTCGTCTCCGCAGCAGCCGGAGGAGTCGGCTCGCTCGCCGTTCAGCTCGCTCGCCGTGCCGGAGCCACGGTCATCGGCCTGGCGAGCGAGTACAACCACGAGTGGCTGCAAACCCACGGCGTGATCCCGGTCGCATACGGTGAAGGCGTCACCGACCGGATCAAAGCCGCCGCACCGAGCGGCATCGATGCCTTCATCGACACCCACGGCGGTGGGTACGTCGAATTGGCCCTCACTCTCGGCGTCGGGACCGAACGGATCGACACCATCGCCGATTTCGCCGCAGCAGCAAAGTACGGAGTCAAGACCGAACCCGGAACCAACGCCAGACCGGGCGCCGAGGTACTTGCCGAACTGGCCGCCCTTATTGCCAACGGACACCTCGAAGTCCCGATCGCCAACGTCTACCCGCTGACGCAGGTCCGCCAGGCCTACACCGAACTCGAACGCCGACACACCCACGGCAAAATCGTGCTCAGACCCTAACCGGCACCATGCAACGCAGCGCGCTCGAGGCTCTGCTCAACCGCAGGATGATCCCCTGACAGAGCGCGGTCGGCGTGACGCACAGCTGATTGCCGAGGAGTTGAAGCACCGCCGCGACACTGGCCGGCCGATCCAAATCACGACATCCGACCTGGCCCGATGCGCCGAGACCGTCGCAATCCTGGCCACAACACTCGACGCACCCGTCACCGCAGACCCTCGCCTTCGCGAGATCAGCTTCGGCGAGGCCGAAGGTCGGCCGAACAACTGGCTCACACAACGGCAAGTCCCCGCAGCACCCGACCGACTCGACCACCGCGGCCCCATCCGCGGCGCAGAGACCCGCCGCGGCAACCCGAGTCGGAGCCTGCATACGCGAACTGATGGCCGACACCGCTCACGACCATGTCGTGATCACTCACGGATACGCGTTGACCTTCGTCAACACCACTTGGATGCAGATCCCCGTCGACACAGTCGGATTCGCATCTTTCGCCACATCGCCGGGCGCGATCACCCACTTGCGACTCGACGACTATTGGCGCAACCGAACCCTGCTCAGCCTCGCCGACATCTCCCACCTGACGATGGACCAAAACGACTGACGCACAGGCCGTCCGGGTTGTCCGATCTCCGGCCGAACAACCCGGACCGGACTGAAGAAATGCCATCACGATGAGACAACAACCGCTGGCCACCACGTGAGACAAGCCAGAAATGCCCGCGCAACACCGGCAGCGCCGCGCGAATGACATTGAGCGAGCCGAACACTACCGGCTCCTGATCAGCGGCGCACGAGTCGACCCGGCCTACGCCGACCGGCTCATCGAGGCACTGTTCCCCATCCTCCGAACCTGAACCCCAGCGGAGCGCGGTGTGGATGAAGCAAGATCACGAAATCGAGGTGAGTACGTTCAATCCGCGTAAGCGCGATTGAACTCTGGAAGGATAGCCAGCGATAACGGCAGCTGACCCGCAGGTCGAGCTGTTGTCGAGCAATCTGGTGTGAGTTGCTGTCGCAATGAGTTGTCGCTGAGCAGCCGAGGCTCTCTCGGTCGGGTGAGCCCCTGATTGAGGCAGGCAGGTTTCACATGAAGATGTCTTCGAAATCAGTCGGTGTTGCAGTATGGGCGGCGATCGGTGCGGTGTGCCTGATCTACGCCCCGATGGCAATCGAATATATGGGGCAATACTTCACCGCGAAATCGCCGGAGCTGTACTTGCGTTCCATCTCCGCCGTGGTGAGTCTCAACCCCGAATCGACGGTTGGATCGCTGGTTCACCACCAACAGCCGACCTACGAGCGCAGCCGGTGGATCATGGCGGTGCACACGGCTGGCGCGGGTGTCGCGATTCTTCTCGGAGTTCTGCAATTCTCGAAGCGGGTGCGCCGGAACTGGCCGATGGTGCACCGTCTTTCGGGGCGGTTGCTGCTCATCGTGGTTGCGGCTTCCATGGTCACCGCACTGGCTTACCTGTTCCGGACAGACTCGGCGGAGACGACCAGCGGCCCGCCGTTCTACAACATCCTCCTGATCTTTGCGATATGCGTGCTCGCAGCTGCGGTGCTGGCGTTTCTGGCGATCATCAATGGGCAGGTTCGTCTGCACCAGGCGCTTATGGCCTACATGTTCGCGATGCTGTTGACCGCCCCGATGATCCGGATCATCGTGATAACGCTCTTGTTGACGGTGTCCGGCGAAAGCTTCGACGCCGATTTCATGATCGGCGCGGCCGTGGCTGGGCCGTTGGCGGTATTCGGTGCCACCGTTGCGGCGCGCTACTTCACGGGCAAGGGCACAACGAGGTCATCGATTCTCGACCGGCCCGCGATGGCCATGGGCGCGCGCCTGGCGGGTGCGCTCGGGTTGCTCGTCGCAATCCTTGTCGGCGCAAAACTCGTCGATCGGGTCGACCTACCCATTGCGGCGGTAACCACCGAGACAGTAGTTCTGCTCCTCGCGTGTAAGGCCCTGCGTCTTCGATCCCGTGCCGCCGGCGAGGATCAAGGGGCGAAGGACTGGGCCATCCTCGAATCGGCGATCTTCGCCACGCCGGTTGTCTGTCTCGCCTTGTTCACCATCTACGCATTGTTCTGGCCAGCGGCGATGGCGTTCTACTGTGCGGTGCTCGCCGCACCGGTGGTCGCCCTGTCCATCGGCTACTTCCCGCTCGCTTTGTTGCGGCGGACCCACGCGGTCGAAGCCCCGAGCACCCTCCGTCCGGTCGGCGCAACGTAGTACGTCGCCGATACTCGCCGAGGAACAGCCCGATCTCGTCGCAGCTCACCTGTGCGACTTCTTCGGATAGGGCGCCCAGTCCGGGGTCCATACGTCGTCGTCGAAAGTCGTCCTGTATCTGGTGTGTAGGTACTCGAGGAAGTTTGCGAGGACGGGATGTGCATTGTCTGCTCGCCAGATCACGGAAAGTGGGTAGACCGGGGTCGGGTCGACGACGGGGATGCGGCGGAGGTCGTAGCTTTCCGGCCAGAGGTATCGGGAACCTTCGCCGACGAAGGTGGCGAGTTGGGTGGAATCCGCGAGTTCGGCGAGGAGCGCTTCGATGCCGAAGCTCGGGCCGATCGTATCGATGGTGAGTCCGAATGCGGTCGCCAGATCGTCGTAGTAGCCGATCGGTTCGGCGTCGGACATGCCGGGCATCCAGATGGGGTGATCGGTGAGTTCGGCCAATGTCACGGTCTTGGCCTTCGCCAATGGGTGTTGTGGGCCGACCAGCAGTTCGTGCCGGTCGTCGATCACTCGCGCGGACCGTAGTCCGTTCGGAACTTTGCGGCCCCGTAGGGATCTGAAGGTGGCATCAACAGTGCCGGCACCGATCTCGGCCAGCGCCGACTCCGCGTCGAAGTTGATCAGGGTGACGACATCGAGCTCGATATCGGGGTGTTGCTGGTAGAAGGCATGAAGGAGGGTGGAGGGTGCGATCCGGCGGGCCACGACGTCGATCCGCAGGGCCCTGCGTCCAGGTGTCACAGCCGCAGTGACGCGTTCGGCGGCACGGAGCAGTTCACGGGCATGCGGTAGCAATGCTTGCCCGTCGACGGTCGGCCGCACACCCCTGGCGATTCGCGCGAAAAGCTGAACCCCGAGTTCTCGCTCCAGTGTGGCTACTCGTTTCGACGCGGCCTGCTGAGTGATTCCCAGATCGTCGGCTGCGGCTTGGATTTGGCCGGTCTCGGCAACCGCGACGAAGGTACGAATTGCATCGAGATCCACGAGCGAAAACCTACTCCCACAACGAAAAGTTGTGACACTCCACTCGATTCGTTGTTGGTGACAGCACCCATCGACCGGCTTCAATCTCCTGACAACAGAGGGAGTGCCGATATGTGGCGGAGCGCGAAACTGGGTCGGACGTTCGGGTGGTTGTGGGCCGCCTACGCGGTCAGCGCCTACGGGACCGGACTCGGATTCGGAGCATTTTCGGTTGTCGCCGTCACCGTCCTGAACGCCAGTTCGGCGGAAGTGGCGGCTTTGTCGGCATCCGGGCTCGCGATCGGGGCGCTGCTGGCGGTTCCGCTCGGGCCGTGGATGGAATTTCGTGCCAAGCGGCCGGTCATGATCGCCACGGACCTGATCCGCTTCGCAGCGCTGGCATCCATACCGGTCGCCTACTGCCTGGGTGGATTGTCCTTTGCACAGCTCTGGGTGGTCTCCATCGTCACTGCGGCAGCGAAGATCGCGTTCACCGCGGCCAGTGGCGCATACCTCAAGACCGTCGTCCCCGCCGACGGGCTGCTGGTCGCCACCAGTCGTTTCGAGTCCACTACTTGGTCGGCCACGGTCATCGGACCGCCGGTGGGTGGCGCGGCTATCGGGCTGCTGGGGCCGGTGACCACCGTCGTTATCGATGCGGTGAGCTACCTACTCTCGGCGCTCGGCATCACCGCGATCAGGGAACCCGAGCAGCCACCGCCGCTGCGGAAGACCCGAACGCGTCGGTGGAGCGCCATCGCCGAGGGGTGGCGCTATATCCTCACCCACCACACGCTGCGTCGGTTCTTCGTCAACACCATGCTGGTCAACGGGCTGATCATGGCCGGGGAACCGCTGTTGTCGGTGCTGATGCTCGCCCACCTACAGTTCCCGGTCTGGGAGTACGGGCTGGCCTTCGCTGTTCCGTGTATCGGTGGCCTGATCGGGTCACGATTCGCTCGTCGCATCGCTTCCCGCTGGGGCGAACAGACGGTGCTGCGGGTCTTCGGCACGCTACGCGCCTGCTGGCCCCTCGGGCTGGCGTTCATCCGGCCGGGCCTGGCCGGGCTGGTGATCGTGATGGTCACCGAGTTCGGGCTCATCGTCTGCATCAGCATTTTCAACGCCGTCTTCGCCGCTTATCGGTTGAACAACACCGAAACCGATCGCCACGCCCGGGTCCTCGCCGCGTGGTCGATCACCAGCAGCATCAGCATCGCGGCAATCACCGTGACATGGGGTCTGCTGGCACAGCTCACCAACCCGCGTGCGGCAATCGCGCTGGCTGGAGTTCTCCTGCTCGCCACGCCCTTCCTGCTGCCGCGGCAAGTCGCCACACCCGAACCGATTCCGCCGCGTGAAGAGCCGGTTCGCTCCAACGACAGCGCGCGAGCATGACCCGACAACGTGGTCCGGGAAGCTGGACGGCAGCTTCAGGGCTCGTGATGACATCGCCGCCCGGTTGGCGAGGCCGATTCGCGCTCGGTTGCAAAATCTATAGACCGGTCTATTCTGGGATCCATGGTTACGTCCAAAGGTGCTCAGACGAGTGGGCAGTTGGTGGAGTCGATGCTGGAGTTGATCCAGGCTCGGGGGTATAGCGGTACGGGGTTGAACACGGTTGTGGACCATGCGGGGGCGCCGAAAGGGTCGTTGTACTTCCACTTTCCGGAGGGGAAGGAGCAGCTCGGGGAGAAGGCGATCGAGTTGGCGGCCGAGCGGTTTCGGGGCTTGCTGGACGAGACGGCGGGGGCGGGGGCTTCGCCGGGGGAGGTGATTCGGCGGGTTGTGGAGGTGCTGGCCGGGTTGGTCGCGGACAGCGATTTTCAGCTCGGTTGCCCTGTTTCGGTGGTCACGTTGGAGATGGGCGCGCACAGCGAACGACTGCGGGCCGCGTGTGCGGCGGCGTTCGAATCGTGGATCGGGCCGGTGCGTGAATACCTCGTCGCGGCAGGGCATTCGGAGGCGACGGCGCGCACGCTGGCGACGGCGACGGTCAGTGCGGTCGAGGGTGCGGTGATCGTGGCGCGCGCCAAACGCGATGTGGAGCCGTTGCACAGCACGGCACAGCTGCTGGCTGCCCTGCTCGACCAGCCCGGGACGGTGGCGTGATGACCACCCGCCACGCACTCGTATTCGGCGCCACCGGCTTTGTCGGCCGCAATTTGATCCTCACCTTGGACCAGGCCGGGATCCACGTCACCGCCGCGGTACGGAGCCGTGAATCGTTCACGCGGCTGGCTGCGTGGCTGGCCGATCACGGCTGCGGGACGGCTCCGGCCGAGCTGATTGTCGACTTCGACGCCGATCCCTTTGTCCAGGGCGAGGATTCGGCGTGGACGGATGTCACCGAGATCTACAACTGCGCTGGCGCTTACCGATTCGGGATGACGAAGGACGAGGCGCGGCACGGCAATGTCGACAGCGTCCGCTCGGTGGCGTCCTTCGCCGCGCGGCTGCCACATCTGTCCCGGCTCGTATACGTCTCCGGCTACCGAGTTGGCGGTCAGGACCCGACCACCGTTCCGTGGAGCCCAGAGCGGGTGGAACGAACCCATCGTCGTCTGGGCGCTTATGAGGCGTCGAAGGTGGAGAGCGATGCGGTATTCCAGTCCGCCGCCGATGAACTCGGCGTGCCGTGGTCGATCGTCAACCCGCCCACCGTCATCGGGCCGAGCGACACCGGCGAATCCGATCAGCAACTGGGTCTCGCGGCGAGCATGAAAGAGATTTGGCAAGGCACGGTGGCGGCATTGCCGGGCAACTCCCGCACCTTCGTGCCGGTGATCCCGGTCGACTATCTGACCCGCTTCATGACCCTGCTCCCAACCGATCCGGCCACCGCCGGTGCGGCGTACTGGGTGCTCGACGACGCTACGCCCGCACTGCCGACCCTGCTGTCACAAGTCGGTCGACACTATCGAGTACCGGTGCCGCGCACGCGCATTCCGGTCGCGCTGGTGCAGCGCCTTCCGCAGTGGTTGACGAAGGCCGATCCGGAGACCCTGACCTTCCTGTCCACCGACCGGTATCCCACGGACTCGGCGCACGAACTCGCCCGCAAGCACGGTCTGGACCTGCCCGACACCACACGAAGCATCCTGCGATGGGCCGACCACCTCGCCGCGCACCGGTTCGGTACTGCGCCAACCGGTTGTGCCGCAAGGACTTTCGACGAATACGCCGGTGTGCGAACGTTCCGGATCGGCGAGCCGGACGCGCCCACCGTGCTGCTGCCCGGCCTGCCGGTCAATGCCGACACCTGGGCTCCGGTCGCGGCGACCATCGGCCACGCCCAGGTTCTGGACCTACCCGGGCTCGGTCTGTCCGCGGGCGGTCGAGGTGACTGGCACGCCTGGGTCGAGGCACTGCTCGAACGAACACCCGGCGCGCACTTGGTCGGTCACTCCATCGGCGCCGCCGCAGTGGTCGAGGCCGCGGCCGCGCATCCCGACAGGGTCGGGTCGATCACGCTGGTCGCCCCCTTCTTTCTCCAGCCGAGTGCCGGAATTTCGGCACGGGTCACACCCCTGACTCGCTGGTATCTGCGTCGACAGCGTCCGAACACGTTGTCCGACAAGCTCACCGGTTCGCCCGACCACGCGGCGGTGCTGCAATCGAGCGTCCAGGATCTGCGTCGCGCGAAGGTCGCGGCCAACGTCGCCACACTATTCGCCGCAACGACGAACGCAGGCTGGCGCAGCGAACTCACCACCAAGCTCGCGCTATATCCCGGCCCGGTCCACGTGATCACCGGAAGCGCGGACCCACTCACTCCCGCCCTGGTCGAATCACTTTCGCCGGGAACCGAATTCAGCACCATCGACGGAGCCGCCCATCACCCGCAACTGACACACCCCGATGAATTGGCGGATATCATCGCCGGAGCCGTATCGAGCGAGGCCGTCCGTTTCACGCGATGAGCGATCAGAACCTCTAGTGCACGGTGCCCGGAAAGTGCGGTTTCCAGCAACCGGGCAACCCGACCTGCGGACTGCCGTCGACACTGCCGATCAGCCAGCGTGGCTGCCCCGGCAGCACGGCCCCATGGTCTCCAGCCATGGGCCGGTCCCTGCGAAATCTGTGGTCGCGGTCGCCAGCGTCGCCCATTCCGGCGGACAGTTCTCGGCCGCTCGAGCGTGACCATTTCTCCGCCCGCGTAACGATTCGGCCTTCGAGCCCGACGTTCTTCGTGACACACGGCCTGTCGGGGGGCCTGTCCGTCCACTTGTCGGTTTTGGATTGGGGAACGGGACATGGCTCTTCGGGAGTTCTTCGCGCGCCATCGAATGGCTTCGGCCATCGTCGCGCCCGCATCACTGGGGGTGGTGGCGATTGTCGCCGCGTCCATGGCAATCACATCGACGCACGAAACGGTCGATACGCGTCTGCGGGCGTCCGTCACGGAGTGTCACGACATGGTGACCATTTCGGTCGCCGGACGTCGGGATACGCCGGACGCCGCGACCACGAAAATGCTGGTCGATGCCAATGGCAACGCGTTGCCCGCGGCGCTGTCCGGTGATCACAGCAGCGAATGGGTCGATCCGGTCGTCAACGCACCGGCCGACGATGTCGATCCCGGCTCGTATGCCGCGGTCTACATCGCGTATCCGGCGAATATGGACAGCTACGAGGATGCCGTCAACACGGGTGTCGCGAATACCGAACAGGTGATGCGGGAAATCGCGCAGGCCTGCCCGGATACCAAGTTCTCGATCGTCGGCTACAGCGAGGGCGCCGATGTGGTGCGCCGCGTCGCCATGACGATCGGGCATCAGACCGCCGATCAGGACGGCGGCTACGGCATCGTCGATCCGGCCGATGTCGTCGGTGTCGTCATCCTCGCCGACGCCGGACGTTCGGCGGGCGACGGTCCGTTCCCAGGTTCGAAGGATCCGTACAGCAACCCCGACGGCTTCGACCAGACGTATCAGAACGGCACGAAAGCCACGTCGGGCCAGGGTGCGCTGCCCGGCACCAGCGGTGACTTCGGTGCGCTGAACGGCAAGATCGCGTCGTTCTGCTCCGATGGCGACCTCACGTGCTCGGCACCGCAGAACATTTCACTGCTGCAGTTGGTGGTGAATGTGGGTCGGCAGTTGAATGTCGACGCACTGGAACGCGACGGGCTCACCCCGGCGACCGGGCAGGACGTAGCCGTTGTCCTCGGCCGAATCGCGTTGGCGGCATTCGCGGATATCCAGTCGCAGCCGAACTGGATGCAGAGCGATGAGACGTTTCTGCAAGTGCTGCTGAGGGTTTCGGATCCGGGATACAAGCCGGGACAGACGCCGCAGACGTCGGCCGAGGCGGAAGCGATCTCGACCAATCAGATGTCGCCGCTGGCCTATCTGCCGCAGAAGGTGTTCAACGAAATCATCGGCCTCATCGTGACGAACCAGAACACCATCCCGGTGATCATGAGCGACCCCTACCAGCAGACACTCGGTCCCAATGCGACCGGTCACCACTTCGACTACTGGCGCGATGCCGACCCGGACAACGGCAAGCCGCTGACATCCGCCGAGTACGCGGCCGCCTGGCTCACCCATCTGGCGAAGCAGGCCCAGGCGGGTCAGCCGGTCGACACGACCGCCAAGCCGGAGTCGGCCGATCTCGCCGCCGCCTACCAGGCAGCGACCTCGACGACCAAGACACCCGAGCCGAGCAAGACCACGACCACGTCACCGACGACCACCACAGCCGCCCCCGCGAAGACGGAAGTCAGCAGTCAGCCGACGACCACCACACCGCCGCCGCCGAGCACCCCGGCAGTGACGACACCACCGGCCTCGACCACCACGACCACTCAGCCCCCGAAGCCGACCACCACCGAATCCACCACCACGACAACGCAATCCACGGCACCGACCACCACCAGCGGGTCGAGTCGCCCCTGACCCGGCCAGGAGCGCAGGTCCGCACGGCCGGCGCCGTCGCGGACCTGCACCGGCATCCTTTTCAGCGGTCGAGACGTCGGATGGCGCCTGCCGGTAGCCCTAGGCATCTCGACCGAACAGCCGCTTGGTCTCATCCCGACGCCCCCAGGCGATGAAGACGAACAGCACCAGCAGGATCAGCGGGGTGTAGACCGGCCAGTAGCCGTCGACGACGAAGGCGTTGGTGTAGGCGGCGCCGATCATCGTGAGGCTCAGGCCGATGGCGGCCAGTCCCGACAGGCGCGGGATGACCAGGCCGATCGCACCGGCCAGTTCGACGGCGCCGACGAAGTAGCGGAACCAGTCGCCGGCCCCGATCAAGTCGAAGCCTTCGACGGCGCTGGACTCGCCGATGAGCTTCGGCGTAGCGGAGGCGAATGCGAAGAACGCGGCAAGCAGGCCCTGCAGCACCCACAAGCTGATGTTGAGGGAACGGCCGGGCCCCGCGCCGACCTCGGCGGTGTTCTCAGCGGTCATGGTATGAGTCCTTCCGAGGACGTGTATCGGATCTTGTACCGGTACAGACGAGATCTGATCGCCGAATTCATCGCGCTGCCAACCATCCCGTGATGGGATGTTTTCGTATAGGCTCCGATTCGATCGGAAGCGAGCGGGGCGAGATGGTGAAGCGATGACGCAGCGCGGGTGGGTGCTGTTCTTGGCGATGGGCGTCATCTGGGGCGTGCCCTACGCGATGATCCGGATCGCGGTCGAGGATTTCGACCCGATCGTGGTGGCATTCGGCCGGACCGCCCTCGGCGCGCTGATCCTGCTGCCGATCGCGCTCTACACCAAGACACTCGCCCCGGTACTCGAGCGCTGGCGCCCGCTGCTGCTGTACACACTGGTCGAGATCACCGGACCGTGGTTTCTGATCGGGTACGCGGAGACCACATTGAACAGCTCGACCGTCGGGCTACTGATCGCCGCGGTTCCGCTGGTCGGAGTGGTGATCCTGGCCAAACCCATTCAGGGTCTCGGTGCAAAAATGTGGCCCAAGTACTCCTTCGCACACGATCGCTTCGACGCACGCCGGACCATCGGCTTGATCATCGGATTCGCGGGGGTCGCTGCGCTGGTCGGCTTCGATATCGATCTGACCCAGCCCGCCGCCATCGGCGCCATCGGGCTGACCACCATCGGCTACGCCGTCGGCCCGATCATCATCAACCGCGCACTCGCCGACCTGCCGCCGCTCGGTGTTGTCACCGGATCACTGATTCTGGCCGCGGTGATCTACACACCGTTCGCCGCATTGCGCCGGCCGACACATTTCACCGCCGACGCGTCGTGGTCGGTGCTCGGGCTGGCCGCAATCTGCACCGCCGCAGCTTTCCTGGTGTTCTTCGCACTGATCAGCGAGGTCGGCCCGGCCCGCGCCACGGTCATCACCTACATCAATCCGGCGGTGGCCATCCTGCTCGGCGTGACCCTGCTGGACGAACCGCTGACCGTCGGCATGGGCATCGGCTTCCCGCTGGTCATTCTCGGCTCGATCCTCGGCACCACCCGCGCCCGCGCCGCCGAGGAACCGGCCGCGACGCCGGTCACCCAGTCCTGAGCATCCAACCCCGCCTCGACCACGGACCAGCCGAGCGGCGTGAGGCGAACCAGCCGGGCCCGCTGATCGGCCGAGTCGGACGTCACCTCGACACACCGTCCGCGCCCGGCGCCCCCCGGATTGGTCGGTGCCCGCGCTCGCCGCCATCGCGACCGCATCGGAAACCCTCCTGGCCATCGGCTTGATCCTCGGTATCGCCGCGAAACTCACCGCACGCGCCGCGGCCGTGGTGTTGATCGCCTTCGCGGCGGCGATGTGGACCTGGTGGGTTTCGACGAAATGTGTTCCTACGGCGTCCTTGTCGTAGCGAGCGGCGCCACCCTTCTCGGCACCTGCGATACGGCCCTGCACCTCGAAAAACCGTTGCGCCGCATACCAGTCGCGGGGCTTCGCAGTGGAATGATGTCGGAGTGACAGCGAACAGTCGAACCGATCCCGCGGACGTGGCGCACACCCGCGCCGCCTATGACGATATCGCCATCCGCTACGCCGAATTCGCCAAAGATCACCTGGCAACACAGCCGTTCGACCGCGCCATGCTCGGTATATTCGCGGAACTGGTGCACGACGGTCGAGTGGCCGATATCGGGTGCGGTGAAGGCCGATTGACCGCGCATCTGTCCGAGCTCGGCCTGGATATCTTCGGGATCGACCTGTCACCGCGGCTGCTCGAATTGGCGCGGGCTCAGTATCCGACTCTCGACTTCGAGGAGGGCTCGCTCGAGCGCCTCGATATCGGCGACGCCACTCTCGCGGGAATTCTCGTGTGGTACTCGTTCATCCATCTGCCGCCCGAACGAATGCCCGCTGTGCTGGCAGAGTTTCATCGGGTACTCGAGGCAGGAGGGCACGCACTGCTCGCGTTCTTCCAGGCACCAGATGTCCAGGATGCGGAACCGTTCGACCACAAGGTGATAACCGCCTACCTATGGTCACCGGCTCGGCTCGCCACGCTGGCCGAACAGGCCGGCTTCACGCCGACCGCCCGGTTGGTCCGAGAACCGGATCCCGGCGAGCGGGGCCGCCAGGCGTACCTGCTCCTGGTCAAGGATCGCTGATTCGGCGAACGCGAATCCGCACCTTTCAGTAGGGTTGAGGACAGCGCACAGGGGACATGGCTGTGCGGGCCCTTATCGACATCGTGGTCGTTTTCCTTTTCACCAAAGACCTAAGCACCACACCGTCGTCAGGGGGCGACACACCATGGAGCTCATTTCTCCGATCGATGCCGTATTTCTGCTCGCCGAATCCCGCGAGCATCCGATGCACGTCGGTTCGCTACAACTATTCGAGGCACCGGAGGACGCCGGGCCCGATTTCGCGCGGCTGACCCACGAGAAGTTGTTGGCGGACAACGAATTCCACCCCACCTTCCGCAAGCGCCCGGCAACCTGGCTCGGCGCACCGCAGTTGGCGTGGACTCAGGCCGAGGACGTCGAACTCGGGTATCACCTGCGTCGATCGGCGCTGCCGAGTCCCGGCAGCTTCGATCAACTGCTCGAACTCGCCTCCGACCTGCACAGCGCCCTGCTCGACCGGCACCGCCCGCTATGGGAGATCCACGTGGTGGAGGGCCTGAACGACGGCCGCTTCGCGCTCTACTCGAAGATGCATCACGCGCTGATCGATGGCGTCACCGCGCAGCGAGTGCTGCAGCGAACGCTCACCAACGATCCCACGGCGAGCGAAACACGCGTGCCATGGAACCTGCCTCGGTCGAAGCGCAAGACCGAGCCATCGGGCTCGCTGCTGGGCGGGCTCGCGCGAAATCTCTTGTCGGCGGCCAATTCCGGGCCAGCCGCGCTGCGGGTCGCGCGCGCCGCATTGGTGCAGCAACAGTTGACCATGCCCTTCGAGGCGCCGCGCTCGATGTTCAATGTGCCGATCGGCGGCGCCCGCCGGTGCGCGGTCCGGTCCTGGCCGCTGGAGCGGGTCAAGCAGGTCAAGAAGGCGACCGGCACGACCGTCAACGATGTGGTGCTCGCGATGTCGGCGGGCGCGTTGCGCGCGTATCTGATCGAACAGAATGCATTGCCCGATAAGCCGTTGATCGCCATGGTCCCGGTCTCGCTACGGGCCGACGAGGACGATTCCGAGGCCAGTGGCGTCAAGGTCGGCGCGATCCTGTGCAATCTCGGCACCGATATCGCCGATCCGATCGAACGGCTGCGCGTGGTGAGCGAATCGATGCGCCGCAGCAAAGAGGTCTACAACTCACTCTCGCCCATCCAGACCATGGCGCTATCCGGATTGATGCTCAGCCCGCTTGCCCTGACCCTGCTGCCCGGCATGCTGTCGTTCACGAACCCGCCGTTCAATATCGTCATCTCGAATGTCCCCGGCCCCAAGGAACCGCAGTACTGGAACGGCGCGCGCCTGGACGCCTCTTACCCGATGTCGATTCCGTTCGACGGGCAGGCCGTCAACATCACCCTCACCACCAATGTCGACAGTCTGGACTTCGGGCTCGTGGGCTGCCGCCGCAGCGTGCCGCGACTGCAAAGCCTGCTCGACCACTTGGAAGATTCGCTGGCCGAGTTGGAGCAGTCCGCCAGCTGACCCTCGAATAGCCCGCCCGCCGGTCGATAAGCTGAGACGATCGACTGGCGACGGGCGGGCGACGATGGCTCTTTACGACCACACCGGACAGACGTACGCCCGGACCAGGCAACCGGATCCGCGCATCGCCGCGGTCATCGATGACGCGGTGCGCGGTATGGACTCCGTCGCCAATATCGGCGCCGGCAGCGGATCGTACGAGCCGACCGACACCGTGATCGCGGTCGAGCCGAGCGAGGTGATGATCGCGCAACGCCCACCCGCCGCCGCACCCGTGGTACAGGCGGTCGCCGAGCAGCTGCCGATCCACACCGATGCTGTCGATGCCGCCCTGGCCATCCTGACCGTGCACCACTGGTACGACCTCGATCGCGGCATCGCCGAACTGAAGCGGATCGCCCGCCGCCGCATCGTCATCCTCACCTGGGACCACACCGTCTACCGCGAATTCTGGCTGGTCCGTGACTATCTGCCCGCCGCGGCCGTAACTGATGCGCGCCTTGCCGTCCCCCTCCCGCGCCTCACCGCCCTACTCGGCGAGGTATCGATCACCCCGATCCCG
The DNA here is from genome assembly GCF_035920345.1 of Nocardia vinacea. Lineage (NCBI taxonomy): Bacteria > Bacillati > Actinomycetota > Actinomycetes > Mycobacteriales > Nocardiaceae > Nocardia > Nocardia vinacea. The sequence goes on along the minus strand of NZ_CP109149.1, from coordinate 7,273,632 downwards.
GTCCCGCATGATTGCGTCGACGGCTTCGGCGGCGCGTACTGGCGGCGACCCGAGGCCTATCTGGACGAAACCGTGCGCGCGGGAATGTCGATGCTGGCGATGACACCGGCGGCCTTACTACCGGACGGACTGAACCGACTCCGCGACGATCTCGCCACCGACGCGTGGTCCACACGGCATGCCGAGCTGCTCGACAAATCCCACCTCGACCTGGGCTACCGGCTCGTCACGGCGGAACTCCGATCCGGTCGGCGGAAACGGCTACCCCGAGAAAACTAGAACGTGTTACATTCGAAGTCAGGCGTCCGCGCCTGTCGACGAAGCTACCGCCGCGTCATGGCGATATCTGCGGCAGTCGGCCGAATCGGCAGCGCGGGCCGGTGACCAAATATGCAACCCGTTCCAGCACTCGTCAGCCGTTGTGATCCGGCTGCTGAGCAAGTAGGGAGACCAGCACGCCATGCGTACCGAAATCTGCGACCGGCTGGGGATCGAATTCCCCATCTTCGCCTTCACCCATTGCCGCGATGTGGCGGCCGCGGTCAGCAATGCCGGCGGACTCGGCGTGCTCGGTGCGGTGGGCTTCACCCCCGAGGAATTGGAGGTCGAACTGGCCTGGCTCGACGACCATGTGCACGGCGTGTACGGCGTCGACCTCGTCATTCCGTCGAAGTACGAGGGCAAGGGAATCGATGACCTGACCCCCGAACAGCTGGAAGCCAAACTGGCGGAACTGGTTCCGCAGGGGCACCGGGACTTCGCGGAGAAGCTCCTCGAAGACCACAATGTCCCGCATCTGCCCGACGGTGAGCACCACAACCAACTTCTCGGCTGGACCGCGACCACTGTCGCACCGCAGATCGAGGTGATCCTGCGCCATCCCAAGGCCAAGCTGGTCGCCAATGCCCTCGGCACCCCGCCGCCGGATGTGGTCGAGCAGATCCAGAGCTCCGGTCGGCTCATCGGCGCGCTGTGCGGTTCGGTGAAGCATGCGCTCAACCACAAGCGCGCGGGCCTGGATTTCGTTGTCTGCCAAGGCACCGAGGGCGGCGGGCACTGCGGTGAGATCTCCTCGATGGTGCTGTGGCCGCAGGTGGTCGATGCCATCGGCGATATGCCGCTGCTGGCCGCCGGCGGTATCGGCAACGGTCGGCAGGTCGCCGCGGCCATGGCGATGGGCGCGGCGGGTGCGTGGACCGGCTCACTGTGGCTCACCGTCGAGGAGGCGAATGTGCCCCCCGCGCAGATGCAGACCTACATCGACGCCACCAGCCAGGACACCGTGCGCTCGCGGTCCTGGACCGGTAAGCCGTGCCGCATGCTGAAGAACGACTGGACCGAGGCCTGGGAGGCGCCGGAGAATCCGGATCCGCTGCCCATGCCGCTACAGATGATGGTGGCCCTGGACGGCGTCAAGCGCGGGCACCGCTATCCGGAAGCCGCCAAGGATGTGAACTTCAATCCGGTCGGTCAGGTCGTCGGCATGATGAACAAGGTGGAGCGCTCCGCCGATGTGATCGCCCGGCTGATCAACGAGTACGTGGAGGCGTGCGACCGCCTGAACAAGCTCAATAGTGCCCTGTAGCAGGCTCTTCTACGCCGCCCCGACCGGTCGGGGCGGCGTTTTCGTCCTCCCGTGGCTGGGTAGCCGTTCGTCGGCGCACGCGGTATACAGATGATTCGCATTGCTACAGTGCGAGCGCTCGCGTCAGTTTTGGGAGGTCGGCATGTATCCCTGCACCAACCCTCGGTGCGGAAGTCGCGGACATAATGAGCCGGGATGTCCGAATCTGGTACATGCCGATCTGCCGCAGCGGCGAAATCTGGTGGTGCTGGCCGTACTTGCCGTCACGATCGTCAGCTCGCTCGTGCTCGCCGCTTTCGCCGCGGCACCGCATTGATATCTATCTAGGTCACCGAGAAGTCGTAACGCACACCGGTCAGCTGCTCGCTGAGCTCCCACAGTTTGCGCGCGGTGGAGCGACGGTAGGCGAGCGGATTGCGCAGTGTCCGCCGCGGATATCCGGCGAACTCGAAACCCGGTCCCACATAGGAGTTTCCGCGCACCTCCGGAACCGTGGCGGCGTACAGCTGCGGCAACGCACCCATGCGGTCGGACTGGGCCAGCGCGAACAGGATCGCCTGCGGGATCGCCGCCAAGACGCCACTCACACCCTTCTCACCGTTGCGGTCGTAGAGATGGGTCGCCGACACTCCGGGATGCGCGGCCACCGCGCGCAGATCCGAACCGGCCGCGCGGGACCGGCGCTCGAGTTCGGCGGTGAACAGCAGATTGGCCAACTTGGACTGACTGTAGGCGGGCCAGCGCAGATAGAGCCGCTGCCAATTCGGGTCGAGCCAGTTGATCACGCCAACCCACGCGGCCACCGACGATACGGTCACCACTCTCGGCCGTTCGGCGCGCAGGAGTGCGGGCAGCACACCGCCGGTGAATGCGAAGTGCCCGAGGTGATTCGTGCCGAATTGGGCATCGAACCCGTCGGCCGTGCGTGAGCGCGGCACCGCCATCACGCCCGCATTATTGATCAGCAGATCGATCCGCCCAACGGTGTCGTTGATCTGTTCGGCCGCTCGGCCGACCGAGGCCAGATCGGCCAGATCCAGCTGCAGCACTTCGGGTTTCGGCCCCGTGGCCACCACGGTGACCGCATCCAGTGCCGTCGCGGCCTTCTGCGGATTGCGGCAGGCCAGCAGCAGGTGCGCGCCTTTGCTCGCCAATGCCTCGGCGGTGCGCAGGCCGAGGCCGCTATTGGCGCCGGTGACCACGACGGTCTTGCCGGATTGATCCGCGATATCCGCAATGGTCCAGCGGCGCGGCAGGATTGGTACCGATTTCACAGAGAACTCCTGGTTCATCTAGGCCGCTTCGTCATCGCGCGCGAAGCCGGGCAGCCATCCCTCGACCCACTCGACGAACGACCCTTCCGCATCGAGCTGCGCGCAGACCCCGACGATGCCACCGAACTACCCGGCCGTGCATGGCCAGCTCTGGGAGCCCCTTCGGCGACGCTCAGCGCTCGCCCGAGCTGCATGGTGCCGCCCTCGAATTCGCCGAGTACTGCGAACACCTCGTCGGCGGCCCGGTCGATCACCGCGTCGTCGAGTTCATCCCGCGGCACGCCGGTCACGATGGCCCGCCCGGTCGCGGTAGCCCGGCGCGCCATGATGCCCATCGGCAGACCGGCGAGCTTCGCCGAGCGCGCCAATTCCTTGCGCCTGCTACCGGCCATGGTGTTCCCCTGTCTGCGGAGCCGCGCTGGTCATTGGGCGCATGCCGTCTACCCACAAAGTGTCCCAGTCAGCTGGTCAATCGGCGCGATCTTGTCCGACGACCGCAACACCGCACCTCTCGGGCAATGTTGAGCAGCACGGAGTCATTGATGGCCCAGACAGTGAATTCGGAAGAATCGAGGAGCGATCAGGCGGTCGCCGCGTGCTCCGCATCCTCATGGCCCTCGGCCCCGGCATCGAGCAATTCCTCGAACCGGGCGATCACCTTGTCGTGATACAGCCCGAACAGATCCTCGAACAGCGCGAGCTGCGCATCGGACGGGCCGGAACCGGAATCCCACACCGCGACCAGCGCACGCCATACCAGAACATGCAGATCCGCCGCGCCCGCGAAGAAGGCCTCGATGGCCTCGGGGACCTCGAGCACCATCTCGCCGATGGAGTTCATGATCGCGCGCTGCATGCTCAGCCCGAGTGCGGTGAGCAGTCGGCGGACCAGCCCGATCTCGATGGCGAGGATCTGCCGGAAGTCGGGAACATCCTGTCGGGCAAGCGATTCCAGTTCATCGATTTCGGCCTTGAGTTCGGCCGGGTCGATCTCCTGCTCGCTGCTGGTGTAGGCGAGCAGCGCCTCCATGACGATGCCGCGCTCCACCTCGACGATGTCGTGGAACATCTCGATGGCCACATCCGGCATCGGAACCGAGAACCGGAACAGGTGCCGATACACATCGATGCCGCCCGCCTCACGGACATCGCGGATCGTGAACCCCTTGCCGCGACGCGCCTCGACGAATCCGTACGATTCCAGCCGACCCAGGGTCAACTGCGCGGTCGCGCGGTTCATATCGAACTCCTCCGCGACCTGACGGACCGACGGCATCAAATCCCCCGGCTGATATTCCCCTGCGGCAACCCGGCGTGCCAGCTCATCGGCAACGTCGGCGACTACCGTTTGGGATCCCATCGAGATGCCACCTTTCGACTCGGTTCCGAATACGTCCCAGACAGTCTATGCCCTCCTGTGCGAGACTGCACCTGTGTAACACTGGTCCGCGTGCAGTGTGAGGTGAGTCATGACAATTCCGCGTGGCGAGGGTCGATCAGCCGAGAGTTCGACACCTAGACGTGCACGCATTTTCGCGATGAGGTCGAACGGTAAACCTCCAGTTCGCACGGCGGTTCGCAATGCGAAATTAGCGGCGCTGCCGGTCGCCTTCGCGGGCCGTCAGGCCGCGGGCGTGGGTAAGCGCGCGCTGGGCCGACCGGCCGGTGAGGTCAATCGCGAAATCCAGATGCGCACCGCACAGCACATCTTCGAGGTACTCGGCGAGCTGAAGGGCTGTGCCGTCAAACTCGGTCAGCTGCTTGCCATTTACGAACTCGCACTTCCGCCGGATCTCGCCGAGCCGTACAAGATCGCGCTGAGTCGGCTACAGGATTCCGCGCCCGCGATGCTCCCGCGCTCGGTGCACGCGGCGATGGCCGCCAGCATGGGGGAGAACTGGCGTTGGCATTTCCGGGAATTCGACGATCGGCGCGCGGCCGCGGCCTCGCTCGGCCAAGTGCATCGCGCGGTATGGCGCGACGGTACGCCCGTCGCGGTGAAGGTGATGTATCCCGGCGGTAAACAGGCGGTCGCGAACGAGCTGGATCAGCTGCGCCGGATCTCCATGCTGGCAACGGTTTTCGTGCCGGGCGCGGACGTCAAGGGCGTAACGGAGGCGATTTGCGCCTGTGTGCTCGACGAACTCGACTACGCGGCCGAGGCGGAATCTCAGCGGATCTTCGCGGCGGCCTATGCCGACGATCCGGATTTCTACATTCCGCGGGTGATCGAACAGCGCGGCGATGTGCTCGTCACCGAATGGCTGGACGGTACGCCGCTGCCGCGTGTCATCGCCGCCGGTACGCGCGCCGAACGGGATCGGGTCGGCATGCAGTTGGTTCGCTTCATGGCCTCCAGTTGGATCCGTAGCGGTCTGCTCTACGGCGATCCGCATCCGGGCAATTTCCGGGTGCTGCCGGATGGGCGACTCGGCGTTGTCGACTTCGGGGCCTGCACACCGTGGCCGACCGAGGGTTTCGAGGAATTCGCCTTCGACTACTGCGATGCGCTGTTCAACGGCGGCCCTGCGGAATTGGAGGCGGCGGCACGCCGGCACGGCTTCTGCGAACCGGGCCGGGTACTCGATGCCGAGGATCTGTTCCATGTGGTCGCGCCGTGCGTCGAACCCTTCCGGCACGCGAATTACCGGTTCACCATGCGCTGGCTGCGCAAACAGGTACTGCGAGTGACGAATCCGCGGCTGTCGAATGCCCTGCGTCAGGGCACCATGCCCGCGCGCTTCACACCGTTCGCGCGATCGATGCTGACGCTGATCGGTGCGATCGGTCAGTTGGAGACCGAGGGTTCGTTCCGCGACGAGGTCGGACGCTGGCATCCGACGCTGCACGAGTTGGTGACTCGGCCCGTCGAGGACGGCGCGGTGCCGGTCGATCTGGCGGTGGCTCGGCACAAGCGTGCCGAAGCGGATGCGCGCCGGATGTCTGTCGGCTGAGCACAACTGCGCTGGCCTGCTCGGACACCGCAGACGGGACTACCCGAGACATCATGTCTCAGACAGTGTGGCCGTAGCTCGCGGCCGGCGTCGATGAACTTCCGGCGCTCCCTGAGTTCGCGGCGCACCTGTGCACCTCCGACGATTTCGACTTCTCGGCGGTGGGTGGATGCCGATCATCGCGCCGCTCGATCAGCTCATCGCCACTCGACTGTCGGCCATTCGCCCGGATTGATCAGCGCGCCAACCACTCTCGCCAGTACGGGTGGATGAGCGCGGCCAATTCGTCGTAACCAGCCGCGCCGGGATGTGCGCCGTCACCCGCGCGCACCTCGCGCATCCATACCGCGTTGTCGCGCAGCGGTTGATGGACACGCACATAGTGGACCGCTGCGGCAGCGCAGATTTCGGCGAAGTGTTCGTCGAGCGCGGCGGTCCTGGCATTCTGCTCGGCGTCATCGATGGGCGGCGGCGCGACGACCAGGACCGGAATCTCGGCGGCCTGTGTGAGCAGTTCGGACAGATTGGCCGCCGACTGCTCGGGCGCGACTCGGGGCCGTCCATCGATGAACGTGGTGTCGTTGACGCCGAACGAGACGACCAAACGAGCATCGGAGCCGTCCGGAAATCGTGGCGCGCATTCGGTCTGCCAGCGGCCGAGGATCTCGGTCGAGGTCTGCATCCGCACACCCAGGTTGTATGCGGTGAGCGGCTGGCCGTTCGCGTACATCTGGGCGGCCAGGCGGCCGACCCAGCCGAGACACTGCGGGTCACCGACACCCGCGACAAAGGAATCACCGATGAAGCACACACGTAGGTCGTTCCACACCCGGCGATCTTCGCAACTGCTCGCAGTGGATCAGGGCCCGGCTACCGGCGGGCACGGATTCCGGTCGTGCCCGTTAGGATCGCTGTGGTCATTCGGGAGGGATTGAAGTTGACAGGGGTAGCCGAATCCGCGGTGACCGCGGCGCCGCCGTGGTTCACGGATTTGTTCGCGCATCGGCGCTGGATTCGCCGGGTCGAACCGTTTCCGCATATCTATGCCAGAGATGTGTTCGTGCCAGAGTTCTACGGGCGCCTGGCCGATGAGCTGACGCGAGTGCGCCGGGAGCGGCCGGAGGCCTTCGGAGCGGTGGCGGCGGATTACGGTGCGGTCGGGGCCTCGCTGGCGGGGCTGCGGGACGGTCCGTTGGCGCTGTTCCTCTCGCGGGAATGGCATGACCTGATCGCACGGGTCGCGGGGGTGGCGACGACCGGTGATGTCGAGGGGTCGGTGCACCATCATCCGCCGGGTAGTCCGTCGGGGTCACCGCACAATGATCTGAATCCGGCCTGGTTCAAGGGTTCGGTGCCCGGACCGGGCGAGGTCAGGACCGTGGATCCGGAGGTTGATCTGAAGTCCGGCCCGCGGACGCCCGAGGTCTTCGCGCGGGAGACGGTGCGCGCCGTCGCGGTGCTGTTCTATTTCGGCAATCCGGACTGGCGGCCGGGCGATGGCGGCGAGACTGCCCTGTATGCGCATATCGGCGCGAATCCGGTTCCCGCACTGACGGTTCCGCCACTGGACAATTCGCTGCTGCTGTTCGAGTGCACACCGCGCTCATGGCATACGTTCGTCGGCAATACAGCCGCCGCGCGCAACAGCCTGGTGATGTGGCTGCACCGGCCGAAGGAAGATGTGGTGCGGCGCTGGGGAGGAGACAGCATTGCGCAGTGGCACTGAACGCCGGGTATGTCTGCTCACCGGAGCCGGAGGTGTCCTCGGCGACACCTTCTGCCGGGGTCTGTACACCGACTACGACATCATCGCGGTCTGCCGCAATCGCACCCCGGCCGCACCGTCACAGCTCGAATGGTTCGTCGATCCTTTCGAACCGGAAATGCCGGTGCCGGAGAACGATTCGCGGATCTTCGTGATCAAGGCCGACCTGGCCGAAGCGGGTGAAGTCGAGCGCGTCGTCGATATCGCACTTGCCCGCTTCGGGCAGATCGATCTGCTGGTCAACAATGCCGCGCACAGCCGATTCCAGCCGCGCGGCATCGTCGACGGCGATACCGCGCTCGACGAATTCGATCCGCATTTCGCGGTCAATGTCGGTGTGCCGCTGCGATTGTCGGCGCGCCTGGCGCAGCGGAGCTGGGTGCACGCCGGGGACGAGAACCGGGCCCGCAATCGCAATATCGTGAATGTCTCCAGCATTTCGGGCTCGCGGGTATACCCCGGCGGACAGGCGCTCTACGCGTCGTCCAAGGCGGCGCTCAACCACCTGACCAGGCATATCGCGGCCGAATTCGAGGAGTTCGGGGTGCGGGCTAATGCCATCGCGCCCAATGGTTTTCCCGCGACAGTGTCCACCGAACAGGTGGTGCGGGCCATTGTCGAACTCGATCGAGGCGCGATGAGCGGCGAAGTGTTCACCGTCGGAGTGGCGGCCGAGGGTGGGCGTCACGCACTGGGTGCTGACGCCCATTGACCTACGCCGTTCCGGTGACCGCTTCGGACATCCTCCAGAGCCGTTGCGCGAGTTCGGCATCCACCGCCTGCTTGTTCCGCGGCTCCTCCACCTCGAACCGGTGGAAGTACTTGCCGTTGATCTCGTCCGACGTTGCCGCCAAGTGCACCAACGGATCCGCGCCTTTGTCTGCCCTGATGAAGAAGGGCCGCGATAGCGGCGAGCGGATGAACGCGCCGAGCCCGAGCGGAGCATTGTCGTAGACGTGGGTGGCGACCGCGCCCGGATGGAATGCGGCGGTGACCAGCCCGGTGCCCTCGGTGCGGCGGGCCAGTTCCCTGGTGAAGATGATGTTGGCGAGCTTGGAGGTGCCGTAGGCGCCCAGCTGGTTGAACGAGCCGGTCGAAGCGTTGACGGTGTCGAGGTCCAGCTTCGCCATCCGGTAGGTCATGCTCGCGGTATTGACCACCCTGGCCTGCGACTGCACCAGCCGATCCAGCAGCAGGGCGGTCAGCAGGAACGGCGACAGGTGATTGACCTGGAAGGTCAGCTCATTACCGTCATCGGTGACGGTGCGTTTCGCCCACGCGCCACCGGCGTTATTGGCGAGCACATCGATGCGCGGATAGCGATCGAGGAGCTGATCGGCGAGTTTGCGCACCTCGTCGAAGCGGGCGAAATCGGCGATGAACGGCTCCGCGCCGACCCGCGTCGCTACCTCGGCGGTGCGCTCCGGCGAGCGCCCGACCACCGCGACGCTCGCGCCGCGCGCCACCAGCTTCGCCGCCGCCTCGGCGCCGATGCCGGAGCTGGCGCCGGTTACCACCACCGTCTTCCCGGTTAGATCCTGTGCTGCCATGTCCTGCCTTCCGTCAGCTGATTCGTCCTGATCCTCATCGGCCGGGACAGATTCGGCAAGACCGCCTACTGACCGGTAGGTCGGCGGGAACCGACTGCTGTGTATCGTGCTGCCAACGCAACAGTTGATCTAGTACGAACACGGGTAACTCGCCGGGGACGCCCAGAGCTCAGCCACTCCGGGAACCTCCGGCCCGCGACGGTACGTTAGGACCCACCTACGACCGGCAAAAGGCCCGGGGAGGCGGAGGAGCGGAGGGCCACGAGATGCGAGTTGATGGGCGGGATATCCCGGTCACGGGGAGCCTGCTGCAACCGCTGATCCGGCGGACCAGTGACATCATCCGTGTCGTCCTCGCGGCACTATGGGTCGGCGTGGTCGTCGCCGCCTCGCTGATCACCCGGCCGGAGTGGCTGGCGCTGGAACGTTCGGTCTCGAATATCGTCGGCTTCCTCAATCCGGACCAGTCCAATCTGGTGTACCTGGTCTACGGCACGGCGATTCTGGCCCTGCCGTTCGCGATACTCATCGAATTGATCATCAGCAGGCAGTGGAAGCTGCTCGCGGGCTACGCGGCCGCGGGATTGGTCGCGGGCCTGTTGCTATCGATCACCGGCACGGGATTGTCCGCGCCACAATGGCATCTGCAGGTACCGGATCGGCTCGATACCTTCCTGTCGCAGTTCCTGGACGATCCGCGCTGGATCGCCATGCTGGCTGCGGTGCTGACCGTATCCAGTCCGTGGCTGCCGACCCGGCCGCGGCGCTGGCTGTGGTTGCTGTTGCTGGCCTTCGCACCGATCCACCTGGTGGTCAGCACGGTGGTGCCCGCGCGGGCCATGTTCGGGCTCGCGGTCGGCTGGTTGGTCGGCGCGGTGATCGTGCTGGTTGTCGGCACACCGGCGCTGGAGGTGCCGCTGGATGCGGCGGTGCGGGTGCTGGCCAGGCGCGGACATACCGTCACCGCGTTCACCGTGGTGCATCCGGCCGGACGCGGTCCGCTGGTGCTCGCCGCGGCCATCGACGGTCCGGAGCGCGAGTTGACCATCGAGCTGTTCGGCAAGAATCAGCGCAGCTTCGGTGCGCTGCGCCAGCTGTGGCGCTGGCTCACCTTCCGCAGCAGCGAAACCGCGGCACTGCACGGCTCCATGCACCGCGCCGTCGAGCACCGAGCGCTGGTGGCCATCGCCGTCGGCGAAATGGGGCTGGCCGCCGTGCAGCAGGTCGCCGTCGCGGCGCTGGAACGCGGCTGGATGCTGTACGCGCACACCATGCCTCGGGGTAAGCCGCTCGACGAAACCTCCGATGACGACCTTGCCGGCGTATGGAAATCGCTCGCCGCACTGCACTGCGGCCAGATCTCGCACGGCGATCTGCGGCCCGCCGAGATCCGAATCGAGAACGGCGCCACGCTGTTCAGCGGATTCGTCAACGCGGAATTCGGCGCGTCCGATAAGCAGCGACAGTCCGATGTCGCGCAGTTGCTGGTCGCGACCACCGCGGTCTTCGGCAAGGAAGCCGCGGTGCGCACCGCCATCGAAACGCTCGGCGAGCAGACGGTACTGACCGCGGCGAGCCGACTCACCAAGTCCGCCATGCCCGCCGGCATCAAGAAGTCGATTCCGGAATGGGGCGAGGTGGTCGCCGCGGCCCGCGACGAGGTGCGCAAGCAGACCGGGCAGGACAAGATCGAGGCCGAGCAGATCACCCGGTTCAGCCGCAATCAGATCATCCAGCTGGTGCTGCTGATCGGGTTGGTCTATGTCGCCTATCCGTTCATCAGCGCGGTGCCGACCTTCTTCTCACAGCTGCGGACCGCCAACTGGTGGTGGGCGCTGCTCGGGCTGGCGGTCTCGGGGCTGACGTATGTCGGTGCGGCGGCGGCACTCTGGGCCTGCGCCACGCGCCTGGTCAGCTTCCGCAATCTGGTGATCATGCAGATCGCCAATACCTTCGCCGCCACGACCACCCCGGCACGGGTCGGCGGACTGGCCTTGAGCGTGCGCTTCCTGCAGAAGGGCGGCCTCGGCGCGGTGCGCGCCACCGCCGCCGTCGCATTGCAGCAGGCCGTGCAGGTGATCACCCATATCAGCCTGTTGATCCTGTTCAGCGTGGCGGCGGGCACCTCGGCGAATCTTTCGCATTTCGTACCCGACGCCACCGTGCTCTATCTGGCCGCCGGCGTGGGTGTCGGCATTATCGGCACCTTTATGTTCGTGCCGAAACTGCGTCGCTGGCTGAACAATTCGGTGCGCCCGCAGTTGCAGGAGGTGCTCGGCGAACTCGGCGAACTGGCCCGGGATCCGAAGCGCTTCCTGGTGATCGTGCTCGGCTGTGGCGCCATCACGATCGGCCAGGCGCTTGCGCTGTGGGCCAGCGTCGAGGCGTTCGGCGGTGGCGCGTCATTCATCACCGTCACCATCGTCACCATGATCGGCGGCACGCTGGCCTCGGCCGCGCCGACACCCGGTGGCGTCGGGGCGGTCGAGGCCGCGCTGATCGGTGGTCTCGCCGCCTTCGGCCTGCCCGCGACCATCGCCGTGCCGTCGGTACTGCTCTACCGCGTGCTCACCTGCTGGCTGCCGGTGTTCTGCGGCTGGTTCACCATGCGCTGGATGACATCGAAGGACATGATCTGAGTCACACGTCCTTGGTCGCCAGCAGTACGCCGGTGGTCGGTGGGATCGTGGTGAAGTCCACCGTCCCGAATCCGGCTGCCCGCAACGCTTCTCGATAGCGGCGAATATCGATGGCCGCCAATGGGTCCGGGTGGTGACCTGGCGCGTGCGGGTCGTCGGTGCGGCGCGCGGCGAACCGGGACATGATGCGAACCGCCGCGGGTAGCACCCTTCCGGTTGGGTGGGTATCGGCGAGCAGCAATCTCCCACCGGGGCGGAGCACCCGGAACATTTGTCCGAGCGCCGCTGTGCGCTGCGCCTCCGGAATGTGATGCATGACGAAGGTCGAGGTGACCACATCGACCGACGCATCGGGCAGGGTCAGCGACTGTGCGGCGCCGACTTCGAAACGGCAGTTGGCGGCGGCACGGCCGGTCGCGTAGTCGATCATCGCCCGGGACGGGTCGATACCGATTACTCGACCGGCCGGTCCGACTCGATCGGCGAATGCCCCGACAAGTTGGCCTGGGCCGCAACCGATATCGACGACATGATCGCCCGCAGCCGCACCGGTCAGCTCGACGAGTCGAGTGTTCAGGCTGCCGACCCGGCCGAGCAAGAAGGCTGATTTCACGGCGAGATAGCCGCGCGGTTTGGTGATGAGAATGCCGATCTCGGAGTTCCGGTCACCATGTGTGTTAGTGGACTGTTGTGTGTTTCCGGTCATGAGTTCATAATCGGACCAGATGACCGGATCGACCAGAAGCAAAAGTGCGGATATCGTGCCATTCCGAACGGATTCGCACTATCTGTACGGAAACGCGGTATTCGCGTTCGGAGGGATGCCGATGACCAGCACCGATCGCCGGGTGCGGCGCACCAAGAGCCTGCTGCACCGTGCGTTGATCGAGCTGATGATCGAATGCGGCTATGACCGGATCACATTGCAGGACATTCTGAATCGCGCCGACGTCGGACGCTCCACCTTCTACGCGCACTTCCGCGACAAGGACGATCTGCTACTGGTCAGCAGTACCGAGTACCTGCGCGCGGCCGTCGCCGATGTCGAATCGGCCGCGAATGACCCTGATGCACCGGAACATTCGGAACCGCTCGCACCGCTGTACGCGCTGTTCCGGCTGGCATCGGCGAATCCGGAGGTCTACCGAGCGCTGCTGGGTCGCAGGGCGACCGGAGTGCTGTTGCGCTCGACGCGTCGTATGGTGGAAGAGATTCTCACCGAACAACTTTCGGGTCGCCTGGAGATGGACGACGACGAATTCGCGGTGACGATGACGTTTCTGTCCTGGGGCGTCGTCGGCCTGCTCGGCTCGATCGCGGATGCGGAGCCGCCGCTGCCCGCGGCCGAAACCTACCGTCGGCTCGAAGTTCTGGTCGGGCCCGGACTGACGAGCAGGGTGTCGCACACCGAACGGGTCAGCCGCGCGGGCCGATGATCCACGCAGGTCGGCCTGAGGGCATAACCTTCACACCGATGTGCCGATCAGCTCCAGCGCCTGCTCGGCGGTGCGGCAGCCTGCCGTGGTCAGTTCGAGATTCGCCAGCGAGGCAGCGTGGGCTTGCGGGTCGGCCGCGGTGACGCAGTCCGCGATCGGATATACGGTGAAGCTGAGATCCGTTCCGTTCCTGGCGGTTTGTTCAACCGCCAGATTGGTCGCGACACCGGTGACGAACAAGGTATCGACGCCCTGTTCGTCGAACCATTCGGACAAGGCACAGCCCGCGAGCGCGGAGAGCTTCTGATTGTCGAACACCATGGTCGGCTGTTCGACCATCTCCGGAATCAGCCTGGAGCCAGGCGCTTCGGGCCGAAATTCGGTTTGCGCCGCGGCCACCGAGCGCATGAATCCGGTATTGCGGACCAACCCGCCGTCACCGACCGGAATGACGAACCGCACGAAGACAACCGGTAATCCGGATCGTGCCACCGCGTCGTGGAAGCGCACCGCCCGCGGCACCACCCCGCTCGCCGCGACCGGACCGGCCAGCATCGGCCCGAAGAACCCCTCGGGCCGAATGACATTCACCTGCCAGTGCACCGCCAACACGGCGGCGCGGATGCGTGGGATCGCCATGCGGTGATCGTGACGCATCGGCGCCGCCGATGTCTTCGATTCAGCGAATGCTCAGGACGAATAGTCCTTGCGCAGCTGTACTTTCACGACCTTGCCGCTGGCATTGCGCGGCAGCTCGGCCACGATCACCAGATCCTTGGGGTGCTTGTAGCGCGCCAGGTTCTCGTTGAGGAACGGTGCCAGCTCGTCGAGGGTGAGCTCGGCGTCCGGATCGGCGAGAGCGACAACGGCAACCGGCACCTCGCCCCACTTCTCGTGCGCCCGCCCGACCACCGCGGCCTCGCGGATCTTCGGATGTGCGAAGAGCACATTCTCCACCTCGGCGCAGTAGATGTTCTCGCCGCCGGAAATGATCATGTCCTTCTTGCGGTCGACCACCCAGAGGAAGCCCTCCTCGTCCGCGCGGACCAGGTCACCGGAGTGGAACCAGCCACCGGCGAAGGCTTCGGCGGTCGCCTCCGGCTTGTTCCAGTAGCCCTGCATGAGATTTGGTCCGCGATAGACGATTTCGCCGATCTCACCGGGCGCGACATCGTTCATCTCATCGTCGACGACGCGGGCCTGGATGGTCGGAATGGGCTTGCCGACGGAACCGAGCTTGCGGATCGCGTCCTTACCGTCGAGCACACAGGTGATGGGCGACATCTCGGTCTGGCCGAAGACCGCGACATTGACCGCGTCCGGGAAGCAGTCGGCCATGGCCCGCAGCACGGAATCGGAGGCCGGAGCCGCACCCCAGCTGAGCACCTTCAGCGCGAGCTTGCGCTGTTCGACCGTCGGCTCCTCGCAGATCAGCTGCCACTGCGCGGGCACACAGAAGGCGGTGGTGGCCTGCTCACGCTCGACGGCATCGAGGAATTCGGTGGGATCGAAGGCACCGAGCGGATGCAGCACGATTTTGCCGCCGAGCATGAAATACGGTGCGAGACTGCCGAGTCCGGCGATATGGAACAGCGGTGAGGTGCAGAAGCCGACCGAATCGGGACCGATATCCGTGGCCCGAATACTGGTCACCGCTTGGGCATTCATATTCGCGTGGGAAAGCACCGCGCCCTTCGGGCTGCCGGTGGTGCCCGAGGTGTACATGATCAGCGAGGGGGTGTCCTCGGGAATGTCCAGCGGCGTATGCGGTTCGCCGCCCTCGGCCAGCACATCGTCATAGCCGAGTACCGAATCGGTGGTCTGGCCGCCGATCACGACGCAGGTCGCCAACTCGGGCGCCTGTCCCTGCACGGCGGTGGCCAACGGCTGCAGCATGGCATCGGTGACGATCGCCTTGGCGCCGGAGTCACTGACGATATAGGCGACCTCGGGCGGGGTGAGCCGGAAGTTCACCGGGACCGCGATGGCGCCGAGTGCGTTGATACCGAAGACGGCCTCGAGGTATTCGGGATAGTTCAGCGCCAGGATCAGCACCCGGTCGCCGAAGCCGATGCCACGTCGGGCGAGCGCGTCGGCGAACTTCAGCGAACGCTCGTGCAACTGCCGCCAGGTGGTGTCCACACCACGGAACCGCACGGCGACCGCGTCCGGGCGCATCTGCGCATGTGATGCGATCTGGTTATTCCAGTGGTTGCGCCGCGACCTGATCGGCTCGTCGAGCGCCTGTGCACCGGTGGTCATGCCACTCCTCTCGAACCGCCAACCGTGCGCCGGTGTATCCGACGGCGTCGACGGGCTGAACTGAGAGCAGAATAACAACTAACTTCTTGTGCCAGCAAGGGCGCGCTACAGAGGTTGCTGTTAAGCGCTTAACCATACCAATCTTGGACCAGAAAATGTTTCTAGCTGCATGTTCATCGAGCGTCTCGGAAGTTGCTTCGAATCTGCGCGCATGTTCAGAGGGCAATACGATGCGAATCACCGCTCACTTACAAGTTGAACAGCGGACCGCCCCCGTGTCACCATCACTGAATAAGGGCGCCACTGGCACGCCCCGCAACGCATAGGAGTAGCGCAATGCTGCGTACCAGGTTCACCGAGACATTCGGCGTCGAACACCCGATCGTGCAGGGCGGCATGATGCATGTCGGCCGTGCCGGGCTCGTCGCGGCCGTCGCCAACGCGGGCGGCCTCGGCTTCATCACCGCGCTGACCCAGCCAACCCCCGACGACCTGCGCAAGGAGATCGCGCGCACCAGGGAGCTGACCGATAAGCCGTTCGGCGTGAACGTCACGATCCTGCCCTCGATCAATCCGCCGCCGTACGCCGAATACGTGCAGGCGATCATCGACAGCGGTATCAAGATCGTCGAGACCGCTGGCAGCAATCCGGAACCCTTCCTGCCGTACTACCGCGAGGCCGGTATCAAGGTGCTGCACAAGTGCACCAGCGTGCGGCATGCCTTGAAGGCGCAGAGGATCGGCGTCGACGGCGTCAGCATCGATGGTTTCGAATGCGCGGGACATCCCGGTGAGGACGACATTCCCGGCCTGATCCTGATCCCCGCCGCCGCACGGGTGCTCGACATTCCGATGGTCGCTTCGGGCGGCATCGCCGATGCCCGCGGTCTGGTGGCCGCGCTCGCACTCGGTGCCGACGGTGTGAACATGGGCACCCGCTTCCTGTGCACGCAGGAATCGGCGATCGACCAGAAGGTCAAGGAACAGATCGTCGCCAATTCCGAACTCGACACCCAGCTGATCTTCCGGACCATGCGCAATACCGCGCGCGTCGCGGATAACGAGATCAGCCGCAAGGTCGTCGAAATCGAAAAGGCCGGCGGCACTTTCGACGATGTCCGCGATCTGGTCGCGGGTGCGCGCGGACGACGCGTCTTCGACGAGGGCGATCTCGACGCGGGCATCTGGTCGGCCGGCCTGGCCCAGGGGCTCATCCACGACATTCCGTCCTGCGCCGAACTGATCGGCCGGATGGTCGCCGAGGCGGAGGAGCTCATCACCGCGCGACTCGCGGAGAAAGTGGTCGCCTAGCGATTCGTTGTGAGCCCCGTTCTGCCAGTGCGATCGATTCGCTGGTGCCGTTCGAGGTGCACGCCACTTGGCAGCAGCTCGACGAGGGCATCGACTGAATTCTGACCCGATAAGGCGGGTTACCGCTTCCGGGCTGCGAGCGCCTCGACGGCCGCGTAGTCGTGGGCGGCGACGATTTCGATGCCGTCGGGTAGGGCGTGTAGGCGGTGGATGGTGGCGAAGGTGGCGTCGCGGTCGGCATCGAAGAGTTGGCCCGGCATGGGTGCCTTCTCGCGGATCAGCTCGACCTGGAGTTTGTTCCACACCGCGTCGCCCGCGAGTAGTACCCGGGTGCCATCGTCGACCGCGAGCAGGACGCCGATGCTGCCCGGGGTATGTCCGGCGAGGTCGACGAGTAGCACCGAACCGTCACCGAACAGGTCCAGGCTGCGCGGGAAGGTGAGCACCGGCGGGCCGTCGAGTTCGAAGGTGTCGAAGGCGCGCCCGCGCAGTGGGCCTCGGGCAACGCCGACCGGGGCGTGTGGGCCGTCGAGGGCCCAGGCGCGTTCGACGGCGGGTAGTCGGATGGTCACGGAATCGGGCAGTTCCAGCATGCCGGAGATGTGATCCCAGTGCAGGTGGGTCGGCAAGACGAAATCGATCGCGTCGACGGCGATATCGCGGGCGGCCAGCGCGTCGGAGAGCCCGAGCACCGGCTTATCCGGCGCGACCAGGAGCGGAATCGGGAACGGCAGCTCGGGCAGCACCCGATCGTGCACACCCGCGCACAGGGCCGGATCGACCAGGAAGCGCGCCTTGGGATGTTCGATCAGATAGGCCGACATGGTCATCGGCAGTTCGCGCAGGCTGCGCACGCCCTCCGCGACGATCGTGGTCGGCGCGGCCATACGGGCCTGCATCAGGACAGTGAGCCCGACCGTCGCCTTGGTCTGCGGCAGCGGGACCGGCTCCAGACCGGCCAGCAACGCGGTATCGGGGCGACGCGGGCGCAGCAATCGACCAGGCGTGGCCGCCAGTGCGGCGCAGCATCGCAGCACGGTCGGCAGGGTGGGCGTCCGCTCGGTTCCGGATTCGGGCACGGTGCCACCGTAGGCGATCGATCACGGTAAACGACGAAAGAGCCGGGTATGCAGGACAATTCCGGACAATCCACCCGCCTCAGGGACACCTTGATCGCGCCGATATCTACGGCATAATCGCAGGGGGTACCGGCGTGGGGGCACCAGCCCTCCGGCGACGGGAGGAGGACGGATGGGGCCTGATCTTCCGGACGGGCAGGGTGTTGTCTCGAGCGACCTGCGAACAGTCGCCGACGGTGTTTCGAACAAAACCGGTTCGCGACGTGCCGCGCTACTGAGCGCTGCCACCGCCGCCGTCGCCGACCTGCTGAATGTCGATGCCGCAAAGGTTTCGACCGATGCGCCGTTCAGCGATCTCGGCCTCAGCTCGCTGCAACTGGCACGGCTGACGGCGCATCTGGAAGATGCCATGGGAGTCGAGGTTTCGCTCTCCACCCTCTACGACCATCCGGACATCGAGCAGCTTGTCGAGTATCTCGCGATGCGATGAGCACCTTGACCACCAAGAGGAAGGGCCAGCCCGCCTCCGTCCGGCCGAATTTGCCGGTATCGAT
This sequence comes from Nocardia vinacea, assembly GCF_035920345.1. NCBI lineage: Bacteria > Bacillati > Actinomycetota > Actinomycetes > Mycobacteriales > Nocardiaceae > Nocardia > Nocardia vinacea. The sequence goes on along the minus strand of NZ_CP109149.1, from coordinate 7,255,223 downwards.
CGTGGGCATCGGCTGCCGGGTACCCGGCGCGCCGAATGTATCCGAGTTCTGGCGGATGCTGTGCGATGGCCGCGATGCCACCGGTGCACCGCCGCCTGGTCGACCGGGCACGCGCCACGCCGGATATCTCACCGATGTCGACGCGTTCGACAACGACTGGTTCGCGATCTCCGGTCGCGAGGCCGCGCTGATGGATCCGCAGCAGCGGCTGGCACTCGAGGTCGCGGTCGAGGCGCTCGACGATGCCGGAATCGGCTATCGCACCAGGGGTTCCGGGGCGGCGGTGGTATTCGGTGCGTGCGCCTACGATCACGGCATCGCGGTGTTGGGCCGCGACGGGCACGATGCGCCGTACGCGGTCACCGGATCGGCGCTCAGCATCATCGCCAACCGGCTGTCCTATGTCCTCGACCTGCACGGACCGAGTCTGGTGGTGGACAGCGCCTGCTCGTCGTCGCTGGCCGCGGTGGATCTCGCGGTGCGGCTGCTGGCCGATGAGGCGGTGCCGTTCGCGATCGTCGGCGGGGTGAATCTCACGCTGCTGCCGCATACCTCGGAGTACCTGGCCGAGGGAGGTTTCCTCGCGCCCGACGGGCGGTGCAAACCGTTCGATGCCGCTGCCGATGGATATGCCCGCGGTGACGGATGCACCGTGGTGGTGCTGCGGCGCACCACCGATGCGCTGCGCGACGGGCATCGGGTGTACGCGGAAATCCTCGGCACGGCAGTCGGTTCGGACGGGCGGTCCAATGGCCTGTACGCGCCGAACGGCCGGGCCCAGCAGGAGATTATTCGTACTGCCTGGGTACGGGCCGGACTCGATCCACATGATGTCGAGTACGTCGAATGCCACGGCACCGGAACGCCATTGGGTGATGCGGTGGAGGTGGGTGCGCTCGCCGCGGTAGTCGGAAGCAATGCCGAACCAACCTGGATCGGCTCCCTCAAATCCAATATCGGACATCTGGAGGCGGCCGCCGGAATCACCGGAATGGTCAAGGCGGCGCTGTCCATTCGACACGGTGTAATCCCGCCGACCATCAATTTCCACACCGAGAACCCGCTGCTGAAGCTCACCGAACACGGACTGCGGGTACCGACCGAGCCTGTTGACTGGACCGATACACCGGTGGGTGCGCGACGTGCCGGCGTCAGCTCATTCGGATTCGGCGGGACGAATGCGCACGTGGTGCTGCGCGGTCTCGAGGCCGCGCAGCACCGGAGTTACGAACCGCCCGTATTGCTTCCGGTCACCGGTCGCGACATTGCGGAGCTGCGGTCGCACGCGTCGCGGTGGGCCGGGCTGCTCGAGGATGTCGGCATGTCGTCAGACGGCACGAGCGCCGATTCCCACGGCATGCCCAACAGCGGCACGCGCGATGGCATGATCAGCGCCTCACGCGGCAGCACCAGCAGCCCGTCGCACGATGGCATGAGCACCGCTTCGGGCAACGACACCAGCTGCGCATCGCGCGACAACATCAGTGCCCCTTCGTACACCGGCGCAAGCAGCGCCTCGCGAGATGACACCGGAAACCTTCGGCGCGAGGGCACCGGGCGCATTTCGCGCGAGGGCACGAGCGAAGCGGGCGAGGGCACGAGCGGCGATTCCCACGGCATGTCCAACAGCGGCACGCGCGAGCGCATGGGCACCGCTTTGGGTAGCGGCGCAAGCAGCGCCTCGCATGACGACACCGGTAACCCTCGGCGCGAGGGCACGAGTCGTGGTTCCCACCAGGGTTCTAGTGGTGATTCACGCGAGCGAACGAGCGGCACTTCGGGTGAGGGCGCTAGTGGCGGTTCATGCGCGGACATGGGCGCAGCGACCGACGCGATTGTGACGAGCTACTCGGGCGCGGAAGGTGGCGATCGCGAAATTCTTCGGCAATTCGCGGCTGCTGCGGCGCGGTTGATACCTGAGAATGCCCGGGCCGCAGTGGTTGCGCGGGATCTGGACGATGCGGTGGATCAGTTGCGGGCGTTGGCGGGTGGGGAGTCCGGGAGTGGAGTGATCGGCGCTGGTTCGGTGCGGCGGCGGGGTGGTGTGCTGTTCCTGTTTTCTGGGCAGGGTGGGCAGTATTCCAAGATGGGGCGAGGTCTGGCGGCTCGTTATCCGGTATTCGCGCAGGCGGTGACCGCTGCCGCGGATGCGATTGCGGCGGCGGGTGGCGGGCGAGTATGGACGCCGCGCAACGGGTTCACGCTCAGCGGTGCGGCGCACAACGGAAGCAGTGCGACGGAACTCGTGCAACCGGCAATCTTCGCATTCCAGGTGGCGCTCGCCGAACTGCTCGCCGCGTGGGGGATCGAACCGGATGCGGTGGTGGGGCACAGTCTCGGCGAGGTGGCCGGGGCCGCGGTGAGCGGTGCATTGTCGCTTTCCGACGCGGCCCGAGTCGTGGTGCAGCGCAGCCGGATTCTGGCGCGCCTCGACGGGCACGGTGCGATGGCAGTGCTGGAGGCGACAGCGGATGAGGCGGCACGGCTGGTCGAGCCACTGCACGCCACGGTAGCGGTCGCGGCGATCAATGGACCGCGTTCGGTGGTGATCTCCGGTGCGCCGCGCTACATCGATGCGCTCGTCCGCCGGGCCAAACGCAGGCAGATATTCGCGCAACGGATCGCCGTCGACTTCGCCGCACACAGTCCACAGGTAGGCGCGCTCCTCCCCGAATTCGTCGACAGGCTCGGCGGACTCACCGCGCAGATGCCGCGTGTCCCGGTGTACTCCACGGCGCGTCGACGCGAAACGATCACCACGGCCGCGATGGATGCCGACTACTGGGCCGAAAATGCCTCGAGAACCGTCGAACTAGCCGCTGCACTCCAACAAGCCGCCGACGACGGATTCGCGACGGTGCTCGAAATCGCACCCCATCCGGTCCTGACACCCGCGATCCGTGAGTTCCCCGAATTCGCCGACGCCACCCACACGGTGACCACCCGCGACAACGAGGCCGGAACCTTCCTGACCTGCCTCGCCAAGCTCTACCTCGAAGGCCGCCCGTTGAATTGGGCCGCAAACGGCCCCTTCAACGCACCCCCGCCCGCACGCCAATGGTCCCACCGCCGGTTCCCCCTGATCACCACCCTCGATCCCGGCGCCATTCACGTCGCTGCCACCGAACCCGACACCACCCACGGCGCTGCAACCGAACCAGGTACCACCCATCGCAGTGCTGCCGATCCCGCTATCAACGGCCACACTGTCAACGACTCCTCGGTCTCCGAATTCGGCACAGGGATCGGAGTCGATGTCGTCCGCAGCGGTCGAGAGACGCACGACCTGAACGCCGCCACCCAGTTCGAGGCTCCGCGCGGCCGAAATGCCCAGGACGCGAACACAACCAGCGGTTTCAACATCAGTCGCAGCCGAGATGCCGTCGATTCGAGCGCATCCAGCGTCTTCATCGCTGAATCCGAATTCCCCGCAGACGATCTCCACGATCATGTGGTGCAGGGTGTCCCGACTGTCCCCGCGGTCTTCTGGCTGCTCAGGCTCATCGACCTGGCTGGGGCGGGGCAGGCGATCGCCGATTTCGTAGTGAATGAGCGAACCGGGCTTGCCGCGCTGTCCGCTGTCACTTATCGAGCCGGTGGTGCTGGAAGGTTGCAGGCGGAGGTCACAGGCGCCGGGACGCTGGCTTCGGCACGGTTGGCCGGTGACCCCACACCCGGGGATATCGTTGCATGGATGCGGGTGGTCGATGCAAATCGGGCCGCGCGTCGGCGGATGCGAGTGCTCATGCCAGGTGTTTTCTACGACTCGTTGCGTGTGCGGCAACTCGACTACGGTCCCGGCTTCCGCGCGCTGCGCGATATCGAGGCCGGACCCGATTGTGCGGTGGGGTCGTTCGATTCCGCCCCGCTGCAGCGCTCGGCGACGCTCGACAGCTGCCTGCATCTGCTCGCCGCCGCGAGTTGGGACCACCTGCCCGCCGATGCCATTCCGCTGCCGATCGGCATCGAATCCGCCTGGCTGTCCGCCGAACCGGACCTGGTTCTGTTGGAAGCCCATGCGCTCGTGCGCAATCGATCGATGACCGGATTGACCGGTGACATCATCGGCACCGATCAGCACGGCGTCCCCGTGCTCGCGCTGTCGGGTGTCCGCATACGTTTCGCGACGGTCGAATCCACAACGCAGGTCGGCCCTTTCCGCCGTGAAACATGGATCCCGTACCTTCGCCACGCCGAGAGCAACGGCCAGCGCAACAGAACCACGAATCCGCAGCGCGCCTTGGTTATCGGCGAGTCCCAGCTCGCCATCCGGCTCGCCAGAGAACTCGACCGCACCCTGCCCACCGAACGCGTCGCCCGCGAACCGGATGCCGCCGGTCCGATCGTCTCCGCCGTACTCGCCGGTCGCACCGGCACCGGGAACACGGCAGTCGTCGTGGTCTGGCCCACCGAATCCGGCGCGATTCACACCGGCCACGACACCGAGTCCGCGATCAGTGCCACCGCCACAACCGGACGCGTGCTGGATCTGCTTCAACGCGTCCAATCCGAGGACACCACAGCATCTTTTACGATCGTCCTCCCAGAACCCACTGCGACCGATGGCCAACCGTCCGCTAGGAGTCGACAGCACAGCGCACCGGACAAAACGATCACGCCGATGGCGGTAGCCGGTTTGGTGCGATCTATGCAACTCGAATCGGGCCGCGAAGTGCGGCTCGTTTGGACCGATGCATCACCGTCCGCAGTGTCCCGACTGCAAGAACTCATCGCCACCACCCACACACTCCCCGATGAGCTCCGCATCTCCGCCGACGCCATCACGGCACGCCGTTTCATCCCCACCCGTCCCCGATCGACCACCCCAACGCCGATCGACCCCAACGGCACCTATGTGGTTACCGGCGGCTTGGGTGCGCTCGGTTCGGTCGCGGTGCGCTGGCTGCTCGATGCCGGTGCCCACGATGTCGTGGTGCTCACCCGCGCACCCAGACCGGTGCCCGCACTCCTGGACGGACTCGAGGACCGGATCGTCGTGGTGCGCTGCGACGCCGCCGACCGCAGCGATCTCGCCAACGCGCTCGACGATGTTCGCGAATGCGGTTCCACCATCCGGGGCGTCGTCCATGCAGCGGGCGCACTCGAAGACGCCACCTTCGAAGCCGTAACCGCCCGCCAACTCTCCCGCATGTTCGCGCCGAAACCGATCGCCGCGAACAACCTCATCGAACTCACCGCCACCGATCCCACCGACTTCGTGCTGCTGTTCTCCTCGGCCACCGGTGCACTGGGCGCACCCGGACAGGCCGCCTACGCCAGCGCGAATGCCGCAATGGACGCACTCGCCCGCAGACACCCGGGTCGGCGGGTACTGAGCATCGGCTGGGGCGTGTGGGATTCGGGCCTCGCCGAGAGCGCGGGTGATGCGGTACATCTGCGGCGTGCGGGAATTTCCGCATTCGATATTCCACGCGGCACCGAATTAATCGCCCAGACCATGTATTACAACGAGCCCTACCTGCTCGCCTTGGACTACACGCCGACCACTGATCCCGACCCGGTCGCCACCCGCCTGCGGAACCTGCTCACCGACCAAGCGGCAACAGTCCCCGCGCCGCCGATCCCGATATCGCCGCATCCGACCGAACCACTCACCACGACCATCCGCACCGCTCTCGCCGCCACCCTCGACCTGACCTCCGACCACGTCGATCCGGACGCCGATTTCAACGAATTGGGCCTGACCTCCCTGCTCGGCATAGAAATGCGCCGATACCTCGAAACCCGCCTGAATATCCGCATCTCGACCGCCGAACTGTTCCAACACCCCACCATCACCGCACTCGGCGCAGTCCTGGCCGACCGAGTCGCCGCGAAATCCGATGGGGTGCTGTGACTTCTCCGAACACGACGCGGTGGACCAATGCACTGGCCGCCCGGGTTGCCGAGTGGGCACGAACCAAGCCCAACGACAACGCGTACACCGAATTGCGTTATCGCGGACAGGATTGCACTCCGGTCACACTGACCTACGAACAACTGCACGACGCGGCAGGCGCCCAGGCTGAAAGACTCAGGGCAACAACCGATCCCGGTGATCGCGTGGCGATCCTGTGTGCCCACGGAATCGACTACGTCATAGCCTTTCTCGCCTGCCTCTACAGCAATCGCATTGCGGTGCCATTATTTCCGCCGACAAGCAATACAAACCGCATCCGACTCGAAGGTGTACTCGCCGATGCTCGACCCGCGTTGAGCCTGATCTCGGCGACCGACACCACTACCAGCGAGATCTTCGGTCCAGCCCTGGGCCGAGTGCTGATACCGGCACCGGAAACCACCCCAGCAGCCGACCCGATTATCGATCGAACAGAGACGGCCTATCTCCAGTACACGTCCGGATCGACCAAGACCCCGGCCGGTGTCGAAGTAACCCACGCGAATCTCGCTGCGGCACTGGACCAATTGTGGACCGCAGTGCCCGCGGTTCGCGCCGAACCCATCGTCTCCTGGCTCCCGTTTTTCCACGATATGGGCCTGCTCCTGGCCCTTTCACTACCGCTCTACTCCGGCGTGCACGGCGTGACCATGGCGCCGGCCGAATTCGTGAAACGCCCCATCCGCTGGCTGCGTGCCCTCAGCGACTACCGTGCCGGCACCACCGGAAGCCCCAATTTCGGCCTGACCCTCGCGGTCTCGGCAACCACCCGCGACGAACGCGCGGGCCTGGACCTGTCCCACCTCGACGCACTACTCAACGGAGCCGAACCGATCCGCACCGAGGCCCTGAGAGCCTTCACCGAAACCTTTGCCCCTTACGGATTCCGACACCACGCCCACACACCGGGTTTCGGCCTGGCCGAGGCCACACTCTCGGTCACCGTATGCGATCAGTCGACCGAACCCGTCACACATCGATTCGACCGAACAGCCTTGGCACAGGGCCGCGCACAGACCGCACAGGAGGGTGTTCCACTCGTCGGCTGCGGCGTACCCGCGGGCCAGCGAGTTGCGGTGGTGGAGCCCGACGAGCACACCGAGGTCGCGGCGGGCACCGTCGGCGAGATCTGGGTCTGTGGCCCCAACGTCTGCGCCGGTTACTACAACAATCCGATCGCCACCGCGGCGACGTTCTGGGCCACCCTGTCCGGAAGTGACGAATCCTGGCTGCGCACCGGCGATCTCGGCTTCTGGCACGAGGGCCAGCTCTATATCGCGGGCAGGCTCGAGGACCTCATCGTCATCGACGGCCGCAACCACTATCCGGCCGATATCGAATCCACGGTTTCGGACTGCGCGCCCGAGCTGCGCGTCGGCCACGTAACCGCATTCGGCCACGATGACGGCCACCGCGAGGATCTGGTGGTCGTCGCCGAACTCGCCGACACGGCGGCCACCGGATCAGCGGAACTGGCCCGCCGCATCCGCAATGCCGTCGCGGCCGCCCACGAGGTGACACCGGGGGCCGTCGTCCTGGTCGAACCGGGCCGGATCCCCAAGACCTCGAGTGGCAAACTGCGCCGCGGCGAATGCCGAGCGCTCTACCGCGCGGGCCACCTTACCCAGCCATAGCGGAAACACCTGCCGACCTCCCGCAGCTCGCCGACATCGGGCGCGATGATGGGCGAATGGCGACCGCAATCATCCCCGTGACATGGAAAGATCAGCCGGAAGTCCACTGGGCCGATGAGAATATCGCCATCCCGGCGAAGATAGCCGCCATGCCGCAATGACCTTCGCAACCCTCGCCTTGGTCATCATGCTCGGACTGTGCGGACCGCTGCTCGCACTGCGGCAGAACTGGCACATCCCGGTGATCCTGGGTGAACTGGCCGCGGGCATTGTCTTCGGCACCACCGGATTCGGCTTCCTGCACCCCGCCGACCCGATCTTCACCTTTCTCGCCGATATGGGTTTCGCGGTCGTCATGTTCGTCGCGGGCACCCATGTCCCGGTGCGTGATCCGGCGGTTCGCTCCGCACTCGGTAAGGGCGCGGTCCGGGCCGTCCTGGTCGGATTGCTTTCCGTCGCGGCCGGATTCGGGCTGGCCCGCGGGTTCGGAACCGGACACGGTGCGATCTATGCGGTGCTGATGGCGTCCTCATCGGCGGCGCTGGTGCTGCCGATCATCGACTCGCTCGGTCTGCGGGGAAAGCCGGTACTTGCCCTCACCGCCCAGGTCGCGATAGCCGATACCGCCTGCGTGGTGGCGCTGCCGCTGGTGATCGATCCGTCGAATGCTGGCCGCGCGGCACTCGGCGCCGTCGCGGTGGCGGCCGCCGCCACTGTGCTGTTCCTGATGCTGCGCAAGCTGGAGCTGTCGGGTCGGCGGCGGCGAGTGCATCGACTGTCCGAGAAGCGCGCATTCGCCCTGGAACTGCGGGTCAGTCTCGCGGTGCTGTTCGCCTTGTGCGCATTGGCAACCCAGACCCGGGTGTCGATCATGCTCGCCGGATTCGCCGCCGGACTCGCGGTCGCCGGAATCGGGGAGCCGCGGCGCGTGGCCCGGCAACTCTTCGCGATCAATGACGGCTTCCTCGGCCCGCTATTCTTCGTCTGGCTGGGCGCCCGACTCAACCTGCGTGAATTCGGCGACCACCCACGGCTGATCGGACTCGGTATCGCACTCGGCATCGGCGCGGTGCTGGTGCACCTGAGCACCCGTGTCGCGGGACAGCCGATCGCCTTCGGCACCCTCGCGGCGGCCCAGGTCGGCGTCCCGGTCGCTGCCGTCACCGTCGGCTCGCAGCTACACGTCCTGGTGCCCGGCGAAGCATCCGCGATGATGCTCGGCGCCCTGTGCACCATCGCCGCCGCCGCACTAGCGGCCGGCCGAATCGCAACCCGCACCACAAAATCCGGCGTGAATTAGCGCCTCAGTTATCGGTGCGGCCGAGTAGACGGTCCGTCTCGCGACGTTCCCGCTTGGTGGGTCGACCAGAGCCGCGGTCGCGGCGCGGCGCGGCCACCAGAATCTCCTGAGGCGGCGGCGGAGGGCTGCGGTCGATCAAACACTGTGCGGCGATCGGAGGGCCGACACGCTTGGTGATAACGCGCTCAACGATGACAATGCGTTCGATGCCACCGGCTCGGACACGGACCTCGTCACCGGGGCGAACCGGTTGGGCCGGTTTGGCCGCAACACCATTCACCCGGACGTGTCCGCCGCGGCAGGCTTCCGCAGCCGCGGACCTGGTCTTGAAAAGACGCACCGCCCACGTCCAGGAGTCCACGCGGGCCTGGTTCGGGGCGGTGTTCTTGGTGGTCGGTTGGGCGGGTGCCACCCTTAGACCATACGGCGTGCCGTCACAACCATGTCGGGGCGCAGGGTGGTGTAGGAGACCGGCTGACCGGACTGGACCGCATTGAGCAGCTTGCCGTCGCCCGCGTAGAGGCCGACGTGGCCGCCACCGTTGGTCACCACGATATCGCCGGGCTGCAGGTCCTCGAAGGCGACCGGAGCGCCGACGTGCGACTGTTCGAAGCTGGTGCGCGGCAGTTCGACTCCGGCCTGCTTGTAGGCCCACTGGACCAGACCCGAGCAGTCGAAGCTGAACGGTCCGGAGGCACCCCAGGAGTACTGCGCGCCGACCTTGGACTTGGCGGCGTCCAGCGCGATGTCACTGGCGGTGTTGTGGAACATCTGCGGCATGGCCGGGGCGAACAAGCCGGGGAGCGACGGCGCGGCCTGCGGGGCAACGGCCTCCGGGGCGGGCGCGGCGGGCATCGAGGCGAGTGCCTGGGTGAGCTGCTGACCCAGATCCTGGGCCTGCTGGTCGAATTCCTGCGGAACCGGGACGTCGAAATCGCCGATTCCCGGAATATTGATGGTGGCTGCCATCGCGGGGATCGCGGGCATCGCACCAGTAGATGCGGCGACCGCGCCCATGACGAGCGCACCCTTGACGGAATTCGGTAGCCGCGATTCCCGCTGCAAGCTGTGTTTACCCACCGAGCCGAGTCTCCGATCTTTCTGCTCTCCCGCCGACCGGGTCAGCTGTCGGTTCGGACCGGCAGAACGGCCCCAACTCCCAGTTGAATCTCTGGGTCCCGGCACGGCGGTCGGAATTGGTGGCCCCGACAGCCGTTTTGGCGGTAACTCAGTGGCGCCGCTTCTCTTCCGAACCGACAGACTCCACTGGGTCACGAAGAGATTACGGCCAGGACGCGGTGTTGTCCAGCGCACAGACCAGCCTCTTCGCGGATGATCGAAAAATCCCAGGACGAGCGGCGCAATTGCGACACGCCCAGATGGTCACGACACGGTATCGGCGGCGCACCGCGTGTTATCGAATCGAAGTCCCAATCGGGAGTAACACTGCGCCCACCGGATTCGCCATCCACCGACTGCTACCCGTCGGATCCGGCACTCCGCTGACCGAGTGCCCGCTCCAGCTCATCGATCCGCCGCCACGCATCGGCCAAGCCGACTTCCAGCCGACCGAGCGCCACCACCAGCGGCCCCACCGCGAGATCCGCGACGAGTTGCGGATCGTCGAGACCGCCTTCGATCGCCTCCAGAATGTTGGACCGGATGTGGCCGGCCACAGGGGCTTCGGCGGGGACTTTCCAGGATTCGACCAACTCGGCGAGGGTGGGGAGTGGTTCCGTCGGCATGCCCCTCAGCATGCGATAGTTTGCTAGCAATATCTAGGACACGCCGTATATATGGCCAGATTCGGCTGACGAAACGCGCTACGGTGTCTGGGCATGGACCCCGTGCGGAATCCGTATGCTCCCGGAGCCGGACAGCGCCCACCCGAATTGGCCGGGCGCGATAAGCAACTCAAGGCCTTCGACATTGTGCTGGAGCGGATCGCGCGCGGTCGGCCGGAACGCAGCGTCATGCTCACCGGATTGCGCGGTGTCGGAAAAACCGTGCTGCTCAACCAACTTCGCTCTGCCGCGGGCTCGCGCGGTTGGGGCACAGGCAAAATCGAGGCCCGCCCGGATCAGGAACTGCGCCGCCCGCTGTCGTCCGCACTGCATATGGCCGTCCGCGCCATCGCCATGGCACACCGCAACCAGGAGCGCGTCGACGACTTCCTCGGCATACTCAAGGCTTTCGCGCTGCGCTCCACCGCCGATAAGGGCATGCGGGAGCGCTGGCAGCCCGGTATCGACGTGCCCGCGGTCACCGGTCGCGCCGACTCCGGCGATATCGAGATCGATCTGATCGAACTGCTCAAGGAGGCGGCCGCACTGGCCAGCGATATCAACGTCGGCATCGCGGTCTTCATCGACGAAATGCAGGATCTCGGTCCCGCCGATATCTCCGCGATCTGCGGCGCCTGTCACGAATTGAGCCAGGACACCGCACCTTTGATCGTGGTCGGCGCCGGGCTACCGCACCTGCCCGCAGTGCTGTCCGCCTCGAAGAGCTACTCCGAGCGACTGTTCAGCTACCACCGCATCGACCGGCTGGACCGCGAATCGGCGGATCAAGCCCTCATCGCACCGGCCGAGCGCGAAGAGGTGAAGTTCACCGAGGAAGCGCTGGATGCCCTGTACCAGAGGGCGGATGGCTATCCGTATTTCGTGCAGGCCTACGGCAAGGCCGCCTGGGATCAGGCGCCGGAGAGCCCGATCACGGCTGAGGATGTCGAGGTGGCGGCACCGAGCGCCGAAGAGGAACTGGCCGTCGGATTCTTCGGCTCCCGATACGAGCGAGCCACCCCCGCCGAACGCGAATATATGCGCGCCATGGCCGATTTGGCGGGCGATGACGGTCCGGTGCCGACCGCGGCGGTGGCCAATGAACTCGGCCGCAAACCCGCCTCACTGTCACCGGCCCGCGACGGTTTGATCAAGAAGGGACTGATCTATTCGGCCGAGCGCGGCACCATCGGGTTCACGGTGCCGCACTTCGGTCGCTATCTGCGCAGCGTGTAGTCGAAAGCTCAGAACGGCAGGGGATAGCGGTAGTCGCAATTTCCCTGCGACGTACACGCATTCTGCAGCGACCGCCAAGTAGCCGGGCCGACCACCCCGTCGTCGTAAATGCCAACGGCCCGTTGGAAGTTGCGCACCGCAGCCTTGGTCTTCGGCCCGAACTTACCGTCGACATCGACCTTGCCGTTGCCATAGCTGAAGGTCAGAAAGGCCTGGACTGCCGCGACACACGGCCCCTGGTTGCGCACCCCCTCCTGCAGTGTCGGCCTGGCCGCCAAACACTGATCGATCGACGCCGGGTACTGGACCTCGGCATGTGCGGGCGTCGCGATGGCGGCGGTTCCGGCGACCACGGCGACCCCGATGGCCGCTGCGGCAATCGCCCGGCGAATCCGATGAGCGCCGGAAAGCTGTGCTGCGTACATGATGTTCCTCGTGGTGCGCGAAAGCTTCACCCCTGCTGGCGAAGCTGGTAGCGCCAAGTTAGGAACCGCGACCAACGACCGACCAACGAAGTACTCACGACACAGCTCAGGCCAGCGGCCGCCGCACCTCGAGTGTCACCGACCCGATCCGGATGCGGTCCCCGTGCACCAGCGCGACCCGACCCCGAATGCGCTGGTCATTGACGTACACGCCATTGGCCGACCCACAATCCTCGATCCGGACCGCATCACCGTCCAACACAACGCTCGCGTGATGCCGACTGGTCTTCGCATCCTCGAGCCGGATGTCGTTATCCGCACTGCGACCGATCGTCATACCCGCCCCGGTCACCTCGAAGCGCCTGCCGTCATCGACACACAACAGCACATGGCCGAGCGTATCCAGCAGCGTCGATCCATCGGTATCCACATTGAGACGCAAGCGAATTCGGCCTCGGCTCGGCACCGGCTCACGGCGCAGGATCCGCTGTTCGAGCCCGGTCAACCGGTCACTCGGATCCATGCCCTGATCCCGCAATATTCGGCGCACGGCCCGACATGCTTCGAGCGCATCGCCGTCGCGCCCCGCTTCGTACAGCGCCGTGATCAGTTGGGCCCATAGGGTTTCGCGCAGCGGATGACGTGCGGTCAGCGCGCGCAGCTCCCCGATGACCTCGGCGGCACGGCCGGCGGCGATCTCCAGATCCAGCCGCGCCTCCAGCGTGCGCTGTCGTTCCTCGTCCATATGTGCGCAGAACGCCTCGACGAAGGTGGACATCGGCAAACCGTCCAGCGCCGCTCCGCTCCATTCCCCGAGTGCCTGTAGGAAGTCCTCGGCCGCGTGCTCGTGATCACCGCTGTCGAATGCGGCCATCGCCGAGGTCCTGGCCTGTTCGAAACGGCCGAGATCGCATTGCTCGTCGTGAATGTCGAGGCAGTAGTTGCCGGAACTGTCGGTGCGCAATATCGCGGTCGCGACCAGATCCGCGGCCTGCAGCGTGGCCCGCAGTTCGGCGATGCGATTGTGCAGGTTCGCGCGAAAACTGGGCGGCGGATCACCATCCCAGATGGTGTTCGCCAACCGCGTCGGCGAGATGGCATTGCGCCGGTTGACGACCAGAACCGCGAGCATCACCCTGGTCAGCGGTCCGCCGACGGCGAGCGGGCGACCCGCGACGTACCACCGGACCGGACCGAGGATGCGCACATCCACCGGCGTGCCGGCTCCGGGTGTCATGGCGCCGGTACGCATCGGCCGTCGAAGGCACCGTCGGCGACCCGAAATACCGGCCACTGGATGGCTTTTGCCCTCGTCTCCGGTCCGTAGATGCCGTCGACCGCGGCGCCGTGGTCGACCTGCAGATGCCGAATGGCGCGCATCATCGGGGTGTCGTACACCGTCGTCGCATCCAGTTCGATGCCGTGGCACATCGTCAGCCCCTGCCGCAAGGCCAGCACTGAATCGCCCCGATCGCCGTCATTGAGCGCGCAGCGCGAATCGTCGTGATCGGCTGCCCCGCTGGGTAATTCGAGATAGAAGTCGGTGCCGATCGGTACCCGAACGCGCCAATAGCACCGCAGCAGGCCCGGCTTCGCAGCGCTCGTCTGCGGCACTGTCGTGGGGTTCGCGCCATCGGATCGATGCGGAGTCGGCCAGACAGCGGTCATCACTGCTGCCACGACAACGACAGCGATCGCTCCGAGCGCGGCGATGCGACTGCGCGGACGACGAACCAGGCCGGACAACCCCCACCGGTATGACCAGCGTTCGGTATCGCTGACCGCCAGTTCGACGGCCCGCGCGAATTCCACACAGGTCTGATACCGCCGCTCCGGCTCCACCGCCATCGCCCGCGCGATGACCTCTTCCAGCGCCGGCGGCACATCCGGACGCACTCGAGTCGGCGCGAGCGTATCCCGCACCGTTCGGGTGCCTGCGGGCGACGGTGCACCCCCATTCGGATTCGCGCCGGTCAGCAGCGCCAACAGGGTGGCGCCGAGGGAATAGATGTCCGCCCGACGATCGACCGCGAGACCGCGCAGCACCTCCGGTGCGGCGAATGCGGGAGTGCAAGCGCGCCAACCCGTTTCGGTGACCGTCGCGGCATCCTCGACGGTGCGGGCAAGCCCGAAATCGGCCACCAGCACGCGTTCACCGTCGGCACCGTCGGCGACCAGGATGTTCGACGGTTTGACATCGCGGTGCAGCAGATTCTGCTCATGCGCGTGATGCAGCCCCTTCGCGGCCTCGCACACGATGTGCGCCGCCCGGTTCGGCGCCAATCCGCCGGGTTCTTTGTGCATGAGTTCGCCCGCATCGGTGCCGTCGACGTACTGCATCGCCATCCACAGGGCTTCGCTCTCCTCGCCCCGGTTGTAGACTGAGACGACATTCGGATGGTCCAGGCGACACACCAGATCGGCCTCACGCCGGAAAATGCTCCGATAACGATGGTTGGCGCCGAGTTGCTCGGCCAGCACCTTCAGCGCCACCTGCCGCGGCAATACCGGATCCTCGGCGAGATAGACCGCGCCCATCCCACCGGAACCGAGTGGCCGCACGATCGAATACTCCGCGAACACCTGCCCGGGCCGTAACAACACCCCTCCCCTCCAAGGGAATACAGGCCACGTCGTCTGGCGCGTTCCAGCCCACTGCGCCACATCCGCGGCTCGGTTTCAAGAAAACTCCGGCACCCCGGCGCACGGCAAGGGCTAGCTGACCCTTTCGAGCGACCTGCAAGCAATCGCTACGCCCATTTGCCTGCCTATCAAGATCATTAGAGATTGGTAGATAACGCTCTACCTCGACATCTACCGGCTGGTAACAAACCCTCCTACACTCTTATGTGATCCTGATCACGTCCGAGGAGGACATCATGGCGACTACCGCGAAAGTCGACGCCACCGAAGAACAGGCCCGCGCACTGGTCGAGGAGTCCCGCGAAACCAGTTGGGTCAAACCATCGTTCGCCAAGGAGATGTTTCTGGGACGATTCCGGCTCGATCTGATCCACCCCTATCCCCAGCCCAACGACGAGGACGCCGCGCGCACCGAGGCCTATCTGGCCCGGCTGCGGCCGTTCTGCGAATCGCTCGACGGCAGCATCATCGAGGCGGAGTCCAAGATTCCGGACGAGTACGTCAAGGGTCTGGCCGAACTCGGCTGCTTCGGCCTGAAGATCCCGGAAGAGTACGGCGGCCAAGGCCTGTCCCAGGTCGGCTACAACCGGGCCCTGATGCTGGTCGGGTCCGCGCACCCGAGCCTCGGGGTCTTGCTTTCGGCACACCAGTCGATCGGCGTGCCCGAACCGCTGAAGCTGGCGGGCACCCCGGAGCAGAAGGCCGAATTCCTGCCCCGCTGCGCGGCGGGCGCGGTCAGCGCGTTCCTGCTCACCGAGCCCGATGTCGGCTCCGACCCGGCCCGCATGGCCAGCACCGCGATTCCGACCGCGGACGGCGAGGCCTATGAGATCAACGGTGTGAAGCTGTGGACCACCAATGGCGTGGTCGCCGAACTGCTGGTGGTCATGGCCCGGATTCCCAAGAGCGAGGGCCACCGCGGCGGCATCTCGGCCTTCATCGTGGAGGCCGATTCGCCCGGCATCACGGTGGAGCGGCGCAATTCGTTCATGGGCCTGCGCGGCATCGAGAACGGTGTCACGCGGCTGCACAACGTCCGGGTACCCAAGCGCAATCTGGTCGGTCGCGAGGGCGACGGCCTGAAAATCGCGCTGACCACGCTGAATGCCGGCCGCCTCGCCATCCCGGCGCTGTGTACGGCCGCATCGAAATGGTCGCTGAAGATCGCCAGGCAGTGGTGCACCCAGCGGGTGCAGTGGGGTCGACCGGTCGGCGAGCACGCGGCGGTCGGGGAGAAGATCTCCTTCATCGCGGCCACCACCTACGCACTCGAGGCCGCGCTCGACCTTTCGGCCACCATGTGCGACGAGGCCCGCAACGATATCCGCATCGAAGCTGCCCTGGCCAAGCTCTGGGCCAGCGAAATGAGCTGCCAGATCGCCGACGAACTCGTGCAGATCCGCGGCGGTCGGGGATACGAGACGGCGGCGTCGCTGCGGGCCCGCGGTGAGCGCGCGGTCGGGGCCGAACAACTGGTCCGCGATCTACGGATCAACCGCATTTTCGAGGGGTCCAGCGAAATCATGCGGCTGCTGGTCGCCAGGGAGATGGCCGATGCCCACATGGCGGCCGCCGGTGCGCTGGTCGATCGGAATGCGGAGTTCAAGGACAAGGCCAAGGCCGCGGTCGGCGCGGGTGGTTTCTATGCCAAGTGGTTCCCGCAACTGGCGGTCGGCGCGGGCACGGTGCCCGCGACCTATGCCGAATTCGGGCCGCTGGCACGGCATTTGCGCTTCGTCGAGCGCAGCGCCCGCAAGCAGGCCAGATCGCTGATGTACGCAATGGCGCGCTGGCAGGCCGGGCTGGAATACCGGCAGAACTTCCTCGGTCGCATCGTCGATATCGGCGCGGAGTTGTTCGCGATCTCGGCCGCCTGCGTGCGCGCGCAAGCACTGCGGACCGCGGGCGCGCCGGAGGCCAAGGCCGCCGAGGAACTAGCCGATACCTTCAGCAGGCAGTCGCGGATCCGGGTGAAGAAGTTGTTCGACGCGCTGTGGGACAACACCGATGACGACGATCGCACCCTCACCCGCCACGTCCTCGACGGCCGCTACGAGTGGCTCGAGGATGGCATCTTCGATCCGAGCGAGGGCACCGGACCGTGGATCGCCGAATGGCAGACGGGTCCGTCGACCGAGGCCAACCTGCTGCGACCGTTCCTCCCGTCGACCCGGTAGCCACGCGGGCAGCTAGGCGCGGCGCCGCTACGAGCCGTCACTCATGTGTGGGTGGCGGCTCGTTCCGTGAGGAGTATCCACATATCTCGGAAAATTTCTAGATATAGACATAATTCCGATACTCGGCGTACGGTAACGGTCCTATAACTATTTATAGCGGACTCTAGGAGATCCGATCGATTACCCGATAGACGGCAATGCCACGGGTTGATCATGGACGTCTACCGGAATCTAGCGCCTGACCTATCCATTCATAGATTTACCGATCCACGGGCTCGCGCGCCCGGGACAGGTCGATCAGCGGCGTCAGTTGGACAACGCGTACATAACGGACGGTATGGCGCGCTAACGGGTCGGGAATTCCGCCCGACAACCGGGCAAGAACGCTCCGAACCGGGTGTCCTACCAGACACAGGAGAATCGTCATGTCCACGACGACTGCCCGCCGAGCCGCCGACTACGACGGCCACCGGATCACGGTATCGGCCGACGACGGCACCTCGATCGCGGTCCGCACCTTCGGCGCCGACGATGCTCAACTGACCGTCGTTTTCGCGCACGGTCACTGCCTGCGGGCCGAGTCCTGGTCATTCCTGCGCGATCAGCTGTTGCGGCAATTGGGGATGGCGGCCGACGAAGCCGGCGGACCGGGTAAGTACAGCAGCTCGGACATACGGATGGTTTTTTACGACCACCGCGGACATGGTGAATCCGGTGTTGCCCATCCCTCGACCTACACCATCGATCAACTCGGCCACGACCTCGACGCCGTGCTGCGGTCGGTCGTGCCGACCGGCCCGATCATCCTCATCGGACATTCGATGGGCGCGATGGTCACCCTCGCCTATGCCCGGCTGTTCCCGGCGACCATCGGCACCCGAGTGGTCGGCGTCGGCCTCATCGCAGGTGCGGCCAATGGCATCACCGAGGTCGGGCTCGGCCGTTTCCTGAATCGGCGAGCGGTGAACTCGTTGCAGCTCGCGGTGCTGCGGGCGCCCCGATTCATGCAGGCCTCGAAGCGTCTTTCCCGCCGGATCTTCGAACCGATCGCCCGCGAGGCGAATATGGGCACCAGGCGGACGAATCCGCGCATGGTGGCGGTGGCCGCGGCGATGATGAACGACACCCCGCTGCTCACTATGTCGAGCTTCCTTGCCTCGCTGATGACCTTCGACGAGTCCGCGTCGCTGCACCACCTCGGCGGCATTCCGGCGCTGGTGCTGGCCGGTTCGGCCGACATCGTTGTGCCCTTCGCACATTCGGTGGTACTCGCCTCGCAACTGGCGGGCTCGGAGTTGGTCCGGCTCGAGGGTGCGGGGCACAGCGTGCATCTGGAGCGGGCCGAGGAGGTGGCGTTGTCCATCGTCGCGCTGGTCGACCGGGCCATCACCGCCATGCACGGGCACGGCCCCGAATACGCCACCGCCAGCTGACGACCGTTCGTCGGAACTCACAACAGTCCGGGTAGCCAACCCTCGGCAACATTCGGGCGAACCACCGAAATTTGCGGGCACCACGAGCCAAAATCGAATTTCTCACGTACTGTGTTAAAGATCACGTTGTGTGGTGAGTCACACGACTCGGTAGAGCGCGTTTCCAGGCAGACCAGGGAATCAATCGCTACCCATCGAGTTCGTCTGCCCGCCAAGGAACACAGGAGGTATCGATGACACGCAGCGACATTGCGGACCTGCGCTACGCGGTCGGCCAGCTCCGGCAATCCATCGGCGCACTGCGCTCCCACTACGGCGACGCCAATTCGGTGCGACGACTGGAAAACGACCTCGAGCGGCTCGCCATCGATGCCGACGAACTGGAGCAGTCGCCGCCGCAGGAGATCACGCGCCGTCCGCAAGAGACCATCTACGTACCGGACAGCAAATCCGACGAAGCTGCGTGGATGGGCGCACAGGACGAGGGTCTCGGCTTCCATTCCCGCCCGCGCACAAAGTAATCCGGTTCGCGGACCCGGCGCTCCTCCGCCTCTCCGCGCCTTTTGCCGGTCGTAAGTGCGTGGGGAGTTCGCGACCGGGCCAGCGGTCGAGCACATGGTGACCCTTGGGCGTGCCCGACGAGTACCCATGTCCTTGCGAAATCAGTCGTTACGTCGAGCGCAGCTCTGAGCTGACCTGCGCAAAGGTCGGGATCGACCACCCTGTGTGGCGACCAAACCTGGATCGAATGTGGCAGAAATCACGGCCCCCTAGGCGGGTCGGCTTTGCCGGGACCCCGCTCGAGCCATAGCGGGGGTGTCGTATGGTGCTCAGCATCACATTCGATTGCGGAGGTCACGGGGACCATCCGCACAGCAGATCAGCGAGGCATCCACCTGTGAGTGCCGCACCGACCGCCGCCCCGGAAACGGGCACCGGCGTCTTCAGCAAGACCAGGGCCGCCATCTCCGCGCGCACACTGCGCACCGACCGGTGGTGGGTCCCACCGCTAGTAACCGCCGTCGGACTAGCCGCTTTCGTCATATACGCGACGATCAGATCGTATGTGCGAACGGCATATTGGGTTCCGGAGTACCACTACCTGACCCCGTTCTACTCACCGTGCGTGAGCAGCGACTGCGTCGAGGGCTCCAGCCATTTCGGCGCGTGGTTCGGACACATCCCGGCGATCCTGCCGCTGGGCTTCCTGGTGCTGCCGTTCCTGCTCGGATTCCGGCTCACCTGCTACTACTACCGCAAGGCCTACTACCGCGCGGTGTGGTTCTCCCCGCCCGCGTGCGCGGTCGCCGAACCGCACGCCAAATACACCGGCGAGACCAAACTGCCGCTGATCATCCAGAACGCGCACCGCTACTTCTTCTATGTGGCCGTGCTGGTTTCGCTGATCAACACCTATGACGCGATCACCGCGTTCCACGGCAAGACCGGCGGCTTCGGCTTCGGTCTCGGCAATATCGTGTTGGTCGGCAATGTGGTGCTGCTGTGGGCCTACACGCTGTCGTGCCATTCCTGCCGGCACATCATGGGCGGCAAGCTCAAGCACTTCTCCGCCCACCCGGTGCGGTACTGGTTCTGGACCCAGATCTCCAAGCTCAATACCCGCCATATGGCGCTGGCCTGGACCACCCTCGGCACGCTGGCGTTGACCGACTTCTACGTGATGTTGGTTGCCAGCGACACGATTTCGGACCTGCGGTTCATCAACTAACCGCCCTCACAAACCAGGAGTTTCGCGGCCATGCCAGAAGTGGAACGGCACAAGTACGACGTCGTCGTCATCGGTGCCGGGGGCGCCGGACTGCGCGCGGTGATCGAAGCACGCGAACACGGTCTTTCCGTCGCGGTGGTGTGCAAGTCGTTGTTCGGCAAGGCGCACACCGTGATGGCCGAGGGCGGATGCGCCGCCTCGATGGGTAATGCCAATGAAAAGGACAACTGGCAAGTCCATTTCAAGGACACCATGCGCGGTGGCAAGTTCCTCAACAACTGGCGTATGGCCGAACTGCACGCCCAGGAGGCGCCCGACCGGGTGTGGGAACTGGAAACCTATGGGGCGCTGTTCGATCGGACCGCCGACGGCCGGATCAGCCAGCGCAACTTCGGTGGCCACACCTACCCACGCCTGGCGCACGTCGGCGACCGCACCGGACTCGAGATCATCCGGACCATGCAGCAGAAGATCGTTTCGCTGCAGCAGGAGGATTTCGCGGAGACCGGCGACTACGAGTCACGCATCAAGGTTTTCGCCGAATGCACCATCACCGAATTGCTCAAGGACGGCGACCGGATCGCCGGTGCGTTCGGATACTGGCGCGAGTCCGGCCGGTTCGTGCTGTTCGAGGCGCCCGCCGTGGTGGTCGCGACCGGCGGCATCGGCAAGTCCTACAAGGTCACCTCGAACTCGTGGGAGTACACCGGTGACGGCCACGCGCTGGCCCTGCGGGCCGGCGCGACGCTGATCAATATGGAGTTCCTGCAGTTCCATCCGACCGGCATGGTCTGGCCGCCCAGTGTGAAGGGCATTCTGGTCACCGAGGGTGTGCGCGGTGACGGTGGGGTGCTCAAGAACACCGAAGGCAAGCGGTTCATGTTCGAGTACATTCCGCCGGTCTTCAAGGGGCAGTATGCCGAGACCGAGGAAGAGGCCGATCAGTGGTTGCGCGATAACGACTCCGCGCGCCGAACACCGGATCTGCTGCCGCGCGACGAAGTCGCCCGCGCCATCAACTCGGAGGTGAAGGCGGGACGCGGCACCGAACACGGTGGTGTGTACCTGGATATCGCCTCGCGACTGCCCGCCGAGGAGATCCGGCGGCGGCTGCCCTCGATGCACCATCAGTTCAAAGAGCTCGCGGACGTGGACATTACGAAAGAGCCGATGGAGGTCGGCCCGACGTGCCACTACGTGATGGGCGGAATCGAGGTCGATCCGGATACCGGCGCGGCGACCGTGCCCGGCTTGTTCGCCGCGGGTGAGTGTTCCGGTGGTATGCACGGCTCGAACCGGCTCGGCGGCAATTCGCTGTCCGATCTGCTGGTATTCGGCCGGCGGGCCGGGCTCGGCGCCGCGACCTACGTCGAACAGCTTTCCGCGCGACCAGCCGTGGCCGATGCCGATATCGACGCGGCCGCGAAAGCCGCTGTGGCACCGTTCGATCCGCCCGCCGAAGGTACCGGGGAGAACCCGTACACCCTGCACACCGATCTGCAGCAGGCCATGAACGATCTGGTCGGCATCATCCGCAAGGAACACGAGTTGCAGGAGGCCATCGAGCGCCTCGCCGAATTGCGGACCCGCTTCAACAGTGTGACCGTCGAGGGGCATCGGCAGTTCAACCCGGGCTGGCATCTCGCCCTCGACCTGCGCAATATGCTGCTGATCAGCGAATGTGTCGCCCAAGCGGCACTACTGCGCACCGAGAGTCGTGGTGGACACACCCGCGACGACTTCCCCGCGATGGATCCGGAGTGGCGCAACAAGCTGCTGGTGTGCGCGATCGATTCCGCCGATGCGGACGGACCGGTGCCCGGCGTGCGGGTCACCCCGGAGGACCAGATCCCGATGCGGGACGATCTGCTCGCGCTCTTCGATCTGGGTGAGCTCGAAAAGTATTACAACTCAGCCGATCTCGCCTCCCATCCGGCAGGTTCGGTTTCGGCCACGGAAGGCGAGGCGTAAGAATGGGTTACGACGCCAAATTCCGCGTGTGGCGCGGTGATATCGACGGCGGGGAACTGCACGACTTCACCGTCCAGGTGAACGAGGGCGAGGTGGTGCTCGACATCATCCACCGGCTGCAGGCCACCCAGGCGCCGGATCTCGCGGTGCGGTGGAATTGCAAAGCGGGCAAATGCGGTTCGTGTTCGGCCGAGGTGAACGGACGGCCGCGGCTGCTGTGCATGACCCGGATGTCGACCTTCCAGCCGGACGAGCTGATCACCGTCACGCCGATGCGCACCTTCCCGGTGATCCGCGATCTGGTGACCGATGTGTCGTTCAACTACCAGAAGGCAAGGGAGATACCGTCTTTCACGCCGCCGGAGGATCTGAAGCCGGGCGACTACCGGATGCAGCAGGTCGATGTGGAGCGTTCCCAGGAGTTCCGCAAGTGCATCGAATGTTTCCTGTGCCAGGACACTTGTCATGTGGTCCGCGACCACGAGGAGAACAAGGAGTCGTTCGCCGGTCCGCGCTTCCTGATGCGAATCGCCGAATTGGAGATGCATCCGCTCGATGTGGCCGATCGTCGCGATCTGGCTCAGGAAGAGCAGGGGCTCGGGCTCTGCAATATCACCAAATGCTGTACCGAGGTCTGCCCCGAGCACATCAAGATCACCGATAATGCTCTGATTCCGATGAAGGAGCGGGTGGCGGACAAGAAGTACGATCCGCTGGTCTGGTTGGGCAACAAGCTCTTCCGGCGCTGATCAACCGATACTGGACCACCGGCCGGGGTAGGAATACCCGGCCGGTCGGCGCACCCTTATAACAACGCGACAACCCCGACGGCGACGACCCATACCAGCACCCCGACGAAGAGTGCCGAGAGGAACGAGCCGGTCAGGACAAATACGCCGACCGCGGACACCGCGAAAAGCAGTGCCACGATCAGCCATTCAACCCAATCGCCCGGCCGCAATTTCTTGTACCGGGGATGGGAACTCTTGAGCCCACGGTCCACAAGATGTGGGCTACCCGTAATGACCCTCGGCAAACGCGATTTCGTTGTCGAATCTGCGCTATTTCGTGATCTTCCCGAGCACATCCGATCAATACGGCGGGACCCAGTCTGACGTCACATGACTGGACCCGGCGGCCGGCACAACGCCCGCCGGGTCCGTCGCCCTACGACTCGGGCCGGTCGAACTCACCATCGTGCACACCCGCTGTGAAGGCGGACCATTCACCGGGAGTGAAGACCAGAACCGGCCCGTCCGGGTCCTTACCGTCGCGCAGCGCCACATGCCCGGCATCCAATAGCGCCACCTCGACGCTGTCCTTACCCGCGCCCTCGCCGGCTTTACGCCAGACCGCACCGGTCAAATCGACTTTCGCGCCCTCATTGATGCTCACGCCCGCAACTCCTCAGAACTCGCCGCCCGCAACACCTGCGGTGAAAGCGTCCCATGCGCCCGTACCGAAGACGAGGGCAGGTCCACCGGGATTTTTGCTGTCGCGTACGCCGACCCGGCTGCCCGCGAGAAAGGCGACCTCGACGCAGTCCTTGCCCGCACCGCTGCGCGTGCTCTTGAACCATTGCGCGCCAACCAAATCCATACTCATGCCACATACTCCTTCGCTATCTGCCGGAGCAGATGTCTACTGGGTTGAATATCCAGCGCGCAGCGCTGGAGGCACTCGTGCGCACGATCGTACCGCCGTACATCAGCATGTCTTTCGAGGTAGAGATCCCCCGTGAAGCCCTCTGCGTACACCACCGGCGGCTCGACCGGCTGGCCTTTGCTATCGATACCGAATTCGAGAACTGTGAACGGTCCGGTGGACACTCCGAGCGGAACACCGGCCGCGAACGGCAGAATACGCAGGGAGATATTGGGTTGGGTGCTGATATCGGCAAGATGACGTAGCTGCGCCGCCATCACTTTGGCGCCACCGACTACCCGGCGCAAAACCGACTCGTGCAGGATCACGTTCACCGTCGCCGGTGCGACCTTGCGGGTGATCAAAGCCTGCCGCTGCATACGCAATTGGACCCGGCGCTCGATCTCCGCGTCCGAATCATCCGGGTAGCCAAGACGATTGAGCGCCCTGGCGTAGTCCGCAATCTGAAGTAGGCCGAGTACGATTTCGGATTGGTAGGAGGTGAGTTTCTGAGCCGATGCCTCCAAACCGACATAGACGTCGAAGTTTTCGGGGATGAGATCGCCGTAGGCATGCCACCAACTCTTGACGGCGGCTTGTTGGGCCAGGCCCTTCAGACCATCGGACAATTCGTCCGGTATGCCGTAGATACGACAAAGTTCTTGGATATCGATCGTTCGGATGCGGTCGGCCTGGCCTTTTTCCAAGCGCTGCAACGTGCTTGCGCCCCACTCCATCAGCCGGGATGCCTCCGCGATGGTGAGACCCGACTGGGTGCGCCAGTCCCGGAGATACCTGCCGAGCTGGCGTCTGGGTAGAGTGGAGGCGGCGTTCTCAGGGGATAGCCGGTCCGGGGTTTCCGACACTCTTACCGAATTCGCTGACACAGCACGCTCCGTTCTGTATTCAATTGCGACATTCTCGGGTCCCTACATGGCTACGCAGGCTTCCGCCTCAGTGCCCGTCGCTCACGCCTACGCCTCGCTGACGCTCGGCTCCGGCGTGCGCGATGCGCCCTGAGACATGGTTCGCTCGCTGCGCTCGCTCACGCCGCGGGCTCGGATGCAAACCCAACGGTTGCTCCGGGGCGACCCCACAAGCTCGGTTCCCCGGCACTTCGCTTGGGCAGAGGGCTTTTTCGTCCACTATGGAGAATCCTCCCTTCCCTGCTGGGTTTTGTGCTGGGAATTCGCCTCAAATCTTTGGATATCCACGAAGGACACTGTTCGCGACCTGCCGCGATGGTGTGCTGGGAGTGTGCCCGGAGCGGAACAGGCGCCTTTCCCTCCTCCTGTGAAACCTCCGGGCGCGCACAGTATTCGATGGCGGCGCTCGCGGCGCCCTCCGTGGTCACGCAAGCTACCGCCTCCGAACGTCGCAGGAATCGCACGTAGGAACGAGGAGTCATGGCTGTAAGTGTCATAGCGTCGTCCTTGATGACCAGCGATTTGACCCCGCATCGTGCCCGCAGCGTCGGGCAGGAGAACTGGGTGGTTTCTTATTTGCCCGGACGCACGCTGACCTGCGACCAGGCGGTTGCCGCGCTGAAGGTTGCTGAGGTGGTGCCATCGCTGTTCGCCGCGGTCGGCGATCTCGCGGACGAGGTCGGCCTGACCGTACTCGAGGCGCTGGGTATGGCGGTTCGACAGGCCCCGTGGGACCAGGGACCGATCTCTCGGTACACCCGACAAGTCCGGGCGGTGCGCCGCCGGGCGGAGGTCGCCTGATGCAACTCACCAACCTGCACATGCCGGTCGCATCCCTATTGGCCTGCGGAAACGACCCTGGTGTGCTGACAATCGAACAAGCCCACGCCGCAATGCAGTTGCATATCGACTGCACCGTCGACCGGTGCCGGGTCCGCCGTGCGGCGCGGACCACGCTGGTCGAGGCGGGCAAATGTGTGCTGGACGAGCGCGCCCTGCCGTTATGAGGCCCGCTGCCGAGCCACCGGGTGTCCCGGAGGTGCTTGCCGACTGCATTCGGGTGCTGCGCTGGGTGACCGCCGAGTCCCTGACACATCGACGTCACGCTGTCGCGCAGACGAAATACGGCCTGCCGAAACGAATTGTCCGGCGGATCCGCTCAGTGCCAGGTGTGATCGGTGAGCGGGGTGCGCGGGCCGAACTTCGGCTTGTGCGCGTAACCGCTGATCTCCAGCAGGCGGACGGCCCGATAGCGATGTGGCCGTAGCGGTTCCAGATATTCGACCATCGCGTCGTCGTCGATGGGTTCACCGAGCAGCGTCCAGCCGACGATGGCCGCCAGGTGGTAGTCGCCGACCGAGAGGGCATCCGCGTCACCGAAGGCGCGCTGCCCGATCTCGGCGGCGGTCCACACCCCGATACCGGGCACCGTGCGCAGGCGGCGGGCGGCTTCGGCCGGACTTTCGGCCGCCGCCCGCTCCAGTGCGTCCGCCACCCGGGCCGCGCGCACGATGGTCTGCGCGCGCTGCGGCCCGACATTGGCGCGGTGCCAGGTCCAGGACGGGATCTTGCGCCAGGTATCGGCGTCGGGTGGCAGCAGCAGTCCGGCGGGTGCTGGGCCGGGTGCGGGAGAGCCGAACTGTCGCAACAGCTTTCGCCAGGACGCGCGGGCGGAGACGGTGTGCACCTTCTGTTCCAGCACGGCGGGAACCAATGCCTCGAAGACCAGACCCGTGCGCAGCATGCGCAGTCCGGGAAAGCGGCGGTGCGCGTCGACGATCTTCGGATGTTCGGGGGCGAAGTCGGAAACGTCCTCGTCCAGGCACAGCATGTGGTCGAGGCCGCCGAGGAATTCGGCCGCTCCTGGGCCCCAGGCGCGGGCGTCGACGGTTTGGCGATCGGCTTGGATAAGGCGGTAGGTGACCGGGCCGGTCGGCATTCGAGAGGCGTGCCAGTGCGCGCGGTCATGGGTGACCTGGTGACACGGGTCGCCGCGGCCGCGGGACAGTGGCGCGAGGGTGATCGCGAGATCGATCGGCCGCGCGGCCGTGATCGTCCTGGTCAGGCCGGTCCGGTTCAGGTCCGGCGCGGCCGTCTGATTGCGCACCGCCTCATTGTGCCCCGGTAGGTGGGCGGCGGGCGCGCGGGTCTCGAATGTTGCCCGGCTCACAATTGTTTCGGTCCGAATGCGCGATTTGCCATACAGATTCGGCATAACCGCAGATCGCCGCTATTTTGTAACGCGAAGAATTAGTGTGGCGATATTTATGCGTTCGGCAAACAGCTGGCAGTCGCCAAACGGAGGTACGAAATGATCACCAACGCGCTCAACTGGTTGCTCAATGCCTGGGGTGTGGCTTCCGCGGGCAGCTCGGGCTACCAGATTTCTCCCGGCACGCTGCCGTTCGGCAGCTGAGATTCATTCGCCGAGCAGGAATTGCGCGAGGTGTTGGCCTCGGCGGCCGCTCAGCTGCATGGCCTGGGTTCGACACGAGAAGCCGTCGGCTATCAAGATCGAATCGTCGTCGGCATTCCGTAGCGCCGGGAGCAAGCCATTCTCGGCGACGGCGACCGAAATGTCGTAATGGCCGGATTGCATTCCGAAGTTTCCGGCCAGACCGCAGCATCCGGTGACCTCTGTCACATTTATCTGCATGCTGGCTAATAGTTGGCGATCTACGTCGAAGCCGATTACGGCATGGTGATGGCAATGCGGTTGGACGACCACCGACTGTCCCGGTCGCGGCGGCGGCCGCCAGTTCGGCTGTTCGGCAAGAAATTCGGCGAGTGTGCGCACAGCCGCGGCGGTAGCGGCCGCGCGCGGGTCGTCCGGTAGCAGTTCCGGCAGGTCCGAGCGCAGGACCGCCGTACATGACGGTTCGAGGCCGACGACTATGCCGCCGCCGCGCACGTGCTCGTCCAGTTCGGTCAGTGTCGCGCGGAGCCGAGCCCGAGCACCGTCGAGTTGTCCGGTGCTGATCCAGGTGAGCCCGCAGCACACGCGCCGCCGCGGTATGCGGACTCGGTAGCCGAGGGATTCCATCAGTTGCACTGCGGCCTGGGCTATTTCGGGATCGAAGGCATCGGTGAAGGTATCGATCCACAGCAGCACTTCGGGTGCCCCGTCCGAATCCCCCCGGTCGTGCCAGCTCCTGCGGAAGGTGCGGTCGGCGAGTCGCGGTACCGCACGTCGCGGATCAATTCCGCCCGCACGCAAGGCGATTCGGCGCAACCACCCGATTTCGGTCAGCGCATTCGCCGCTTGCGGCATGCGACCCGCGACACCGAGCCAGCGCGGCAGCCATCCCAGCGCGTAATGATCAATCGGACGCGGGCGGTGCCGGTAGCGGCGGTAGAGCGCCTCGGACTTGTAGGTCGCCAGATCGACCCCGGCCGGGCAGTCGGAGCGACATGCCTTGCAGGACAGGCACAGATCGAGCGATTCGGCGACCGCCTCGGACGACCAGGGAAGTGCACCGCGCACCACCTCCTGCAGCACACGCGCTCGGCCGCGGGTGCTGTCCTTCTCGTCGGCGGTGGCCAGATACGACGGGCACATGAAACCACCGGTCGCGTGGGTGTCGGCGCGGCATTTGCCGATACCGACGCAGCGATGGACGGCGGTGGTGATATCGCCGTTGTCGTGCGGAAATGCGAAGCCGTCCGTTCCGATCGGCCGCACTCCGACCAGCCGCAGGTCGGCATCGATGGGGCGCGGCGCAACCAGGACGCCCGGGTTCAACACATCATCTGGATCGAAAAGCGCCTTGTACCCCGCGAATGCGTCCAGCGCGTCCTGGGAGTACATGATCGAGAGCAATTCCGAGCGGGCCCGGCCATCGCCGTGCTCGCCGGAGAGCGAGCCGCCGTAGCGAACCACCAGCTCGGTCGCATCCTGTATGAAGTTCCGAAAGCGTTGCGGCGCATCGGCAATCGGCAGATCGAGACGGACGTGGATGCAGCCGTCGCCGACGTGACCGTAGAGCAGTCCGTCCACGCCGTGGTCCTTTGTCAGCGTGGCGAAATCGCGCAGATACGCACCGAGGTGCTCCGGTGGTACGGCCGCATCCTCCCAGCCCGGCCAGGCCGGATGACCCGCCGGAGTGCGACCGGCCAGGCCCGCGCCTTCGGCTCGAATGCGCCAAAGTGCCGCAGCGGCACCAGGATCGGTGACAATCCTGGAGTCCAGCGCATCGACGGTTCGGCAAAGCTTCTCGGCCGCGGCATACGCCTCGGCGGGGGTATCACCGGCGGACTCGACGAACAGCCAGCCGCTACCGCGCGGCAGTTCCGGCACACCGCTGGTGGCCCCGCGATGCACGCGCACGATATCGACCAGTCGCGCATCGATACCCTCGACCGCAATCGGGTCGCAGGCCATGACCGCCGCGACATCGTCGGCGGCCGTTGCGATATCGGGATAGCCGAGCACTGTGAGAACGGTGGCCCGCGGCAACGGGACCAGATCTACCGTTGCTTCGAGCAGCAGCCCGCAGGTCCCCTCGGTGCCCACGAATGACTTCGCAACCGCCGAACCACGTTCCGGCAGTAGATGTTCCAGCCCGTAGCCGGAGGCCTGCCGATCGAATCGGCCGAGTTCGGTGCGGATCACCGCGAGACCGGCCCTGGTGAATTCGGGCAGGCCGGGAATTACCGATGGGTCGGCCGCCAGCGTCCGCTCGGCTCCTGTTCCATCGAGAATGCGCAGCTCACGCACATTATCCGAGGTGCGCCCCCACGCCACCGCATGCGGTCCGCACGCATTGTTACCGATCATCCCGCCCAGCGTGCACCGATTCTGTGTCGAGGGATCGGGCCCGAACCGCAGCCCGTGCACAGCTACCTTTCGCTGGAGTTCGCCGAGGACGACACCAGGTTGGACGCGTGCGGTGCGCTGCCCGGGGTCCAGCTCACCGATGCCATTCATATACCGGCTGAAGTCCACCACGATCCCGGGCCCGATGGCATTGCCCGCCACCGACGTCCCCGCACCCCGCGCGGTAACCGACAGCCCATCACCCCTGGCGAATTCGAGCGTGCGCGCCACATCCTCGGCACCACGCGGAAAAACGACCGCGGCCGGGAGCACCCGATAATTCGACGCATCGGAGGAGTACTCGGCACGCCTACGCGCGGACGCATCGACCTCGCCCGCAATCCCGCGCCCCAACACCGCCGCCAGCCCCTGCACACCCACCCCGCCAGCCTATGCGCCCGCACGACGCAAGATCAGCACTCTGTTCGCTGTGCGCGGAATCGATACGGAATGGGCTTGCACTCAACCTCTGTTGAGGTCTTAGTGTCGGTGACCAGGTGTTCGATGGGTGGGGAGCGAGAGGGAGCAACACAGTGAGTATCGAATCGGTGGCCTGGAGCCAGATGTATCGGCGGGCGAACGCGCCGCAGGAGCAGCGGCCGTTCCGGCTCGCGACCGCGCAGCGGATTCTGCGCTTCGCGCGGCCGCACCGCCGCCGGATCGGTGCGTTCTTGCTGTTCAGCGTGGTGTCCGCACTGCTCGCGGTGGCGACGCCGGTGCTGGCGGGGCGGGTGGTCAACGACATTGTCGGCGGCGCGGCGCCGCGCGCCGTGGTCACCCTCGCCGTCCTGATCGGCGGGCTCGCGGTGGTCGATGCCGCACTCGGGGTGATCATTCGCTGGCTGTCCTCGCGGATCGGTGAGGGGCTGATCCTGGATCTGCGCACGGCCGTTTTCGATCATGTGCAGAAGATGCCGGTCGCGTTCTTCACCCGGACCCGCACCGGTGCGCTGGTCAGCCGGTTGAACAGCGATGTGATCGGGGCGCAGCGCGCGTTCAGCGACACGCTCTCCGGTGTCGTCACGAATCTGGTCACCCTTGCGCTCACCCTCGCCGTCATGGTCCGCATCTCCTGGCAGATCACGCTGCTCGCGCTGGTGCTGCTGCCGGTATTCGTGGTTCCGGCGCGGCGGATGGGCAATCGACTGGCCGGATTGCAGCGCGAAGCCGCGGGCCTCAATGCGGCGATGAGCACCCAGATGACCGAACGGTTCTCCGCGCCCGGCGCGACGCTGGTGAAGCTGTTCGGACGGCCGCAGCAGGAGTCGGACGAATTCGCACTCCGCGCTCGTCGGGTGCGCGATATCGGGGTGCGCACCGCGATGCTGCAGACTGTTTTCGTCACCTCGCTGACCCTGGTTTCGGCGCTGGCGCTGGCCCTGGTCTACGGACTCGGCGGGTGGTACGCGCTGCGCGGTCAGTTGGATGCCGGTGCGGTGGTGTCGCTTTCGCTGCTGCTGACCCGCCTCTACACACCGCTCACCGCGCTGGCCAGTGCCCGGATGGAGATCATGTCCGCGCTGGTGAGCTTCGAGCGGGTCTTCGAGGTGCTGGATCTGAAGCCGCTGATCGAGGACGCACCGGATGCTGTCGCGGTGCCCGCGGGTCCGGTCGCGGTGGAACTGGACAATGTCACCTTCGGCTACCCGTCGGCCGATAAAGTGTCGCTCGCCTCGCTCGAGGATGTCGCGACACTCGATACCCGCGGCGGGGTGGAGGTGCTGCACAATGTTTCGCTGCGGGCCGAGCCAGGTCAGCTCGTCGCGCTGGTCGGTTCCTCCGGTGCCGGGAAATCCACTGTGGCCCAACTCGTTTCCCGGCTCTACGACGTGGACGGCGGTGCGGTGCGGCTCAACGGTACCGATGTGCGCGGGCTGACCACGACCTCGATCCGGGACACCGTCGGCCTGGTCACCCAGGACGGCCACCTGTTCCACGACACCATCCGCGCCAATCTGCTGCTGGCCCGACCGGAGGCCACCGAGCCCGAGCTGTGGGATGCGTTGCATCGGGCTCGGTTGCGTGAGCTGGTGACGTCACTGCAGGACGGCCTGGATACCGTCGTCGGCGAACGCGGCTACCGCCTCTCCGGCGGTGAACGCCAGCGTCTGACCATTGCCCGGCTGCTGCTCAAGCAACCACGCGTGGTGATCCTCGACGAGGCGACCGCCTCACTGGACTCGACCTCGGAGGCCGCTGTCCAAGAGGCGCTTTCCGAAGCGCTGGAAGGTCGAACCGCACTGGTCATCGCGCATCGCCTCTCCACCATTCGGGCCGCCGACCAGATCCTGGTGCTCGAGGACGGCCGAATCGTGGAGCGCGGCACGCACACCCAACTGCTCGCCGCCGATGGACGCTACGCGGAGCTGTACCGCACGCAGTTCGCGGACGAACCGGTCGAAGTCGCGGCCTGAGCCCGAACCCACCGAAGCCCGGCTCGTTCCGGGCTTCGGTGGGTACCGTCAGAATTCGCCGGCGACGCCGAATACGGTGCGGCCGGAGTGGCTGCCGTGCTGAATGGCGTGCAGGACCTTCTCGGCCTCGGTGATGGGAGCGAAGTTCTCGATGGTCGAAAGGTGTTGGGGCCGCAGCTCATTGGCGAGCCGCGCCCACAGCACGCGCCGCTTGTCGATCGGGACGTACGCGGAGTCGATGCCGAGCAGCGATACGCCGCGCAGGATGAAGGGCATGACGGTGGTCGGCAGATCCGGCCCGCCGGTGAGGCCGCTGACCGCGACCGCACCGCCATAGCCGATCGCGCTGAGAATATAGGCGAGGGATTTGCCGCCGACGCTGTCCACCGCACCGGCCCAGGTGGCCTTCGACAGTGGACGCAGTTTCGCATTCGGATCCTCCGGCAGCCGACCGATCACCTCGTTCGCACCGAGTTCGGCGAGCAGATCACCCGCATCGGTCTTTCCGGTGGAGGCGATCACCTCGAAACCGAGGCCCGACAGGATATCGATGGCGACGCTGCCGACACCGCCCGTCGCTCCGGTGACGAGCACGGCGCCGGTCTCCGGGGTGAGCTCGTGATCGAGCAGGCCCTGCACGCTGAGTGCGGCGGTAAAACCGGCGGTACCGAGCGCAGCAGCGTCACGGGTGCTGAGACCGTCCAGCTTGACCACCCAGTCAGCGGGCACCCTGGCATATTCGGCGTAGCCACCATGATGTGAAACGCCGATGTCATAGCCGTGCGCCACCACCTGGTCACCGGGCGCGAAATCGTCGACCTCGGAGGTGACGACCTCCCCGGTGATATCGATACCGGGGATGATCGGATAATTCCGGACCACGCCACCGCCCGCGGTGACCGCAAGCCCGTCCTTGTAGTTCGCGCTCGAGTAGTGCACCTTGATCGTGACCTCACCCGGCCCGAGGAAGTCCTCGTTGACCTGCTGCCGCGTGAGCACGATCCCGCTGTCCGATTCGTGTGCCACCATCGCCCAGAACTCCATGCCGACGAGCATACGAGCGTCGGGCGGTGCCGGGGTGGATCTTCGCCGCCGGCTATTGCGGTACGAGTTCGAGGCGCACGCCGAGCAGCCTGACGGGGCGATCCAATTCGAACCGGTCGATGATGCGCAGGGCGGTCTCCACGATGGCCGCGATATCGGTGGTCGGCTCGGGGAGCTTCTCCTGTTTGCTACGGGTATAGAAGGTATTGCTGCGGACGGTCACCGATACGCGCAGCGGGGTGCGGCCCGCGGCGGCCATCTCCTCGCCGACCTCGGTGGCCAGTCGCGCCACCTGTGCGCGGATCTCCTCGGGATCGGTCAGATCGTGTGGGAAGGTCTCGGATTTACTGCGGCCCACCGGAATTCGCGGTTCGGTGGTGACATCGGTATCGCCCTTGCCGTGGCCGAGCACCCAGAAATACGGGCCGGTATTCGGACCGAACTCGGTGGCGAGCCGCCGGCGATCGGCGGCCATCAGATCGGCGACGGTTTCGATGTCGAGTTCGGCCATCCGCGCGGCGATCCGATTTCCGATGCCCCACAGCGCATTCGTCGGGCGGTGCGCCATCACCTCGACCCAGTTCGCGGCGGTGAGCCGGAAGATCCCCGCCGCCGCGCCAACGGTATCGGCGGGCGCGGCCGAGGACTTGCCGGCGGATTTGGCGAAGCCGGTCGCCAGCTTGGCCGTGAGCTTGTTGTCGCCGATGCCGATCGCGCAGGTCAGTTCCAATTGTGCGATGGTGCTGCGGATTTCGCGTGCGAGCTGCTCCGGATCGTCGGTATCGGCGGCGAGGAAGGCCTCGTCCCAGCCCCACACCTC
The DNA here is from genome assembly GCF_035920345.1 of Nocardia vinacea. NCBI lineage: Bacteria > Bacillati > Actinomycetota > Actinomycetes > Mycobacteriales > Nocardiaceae > Nocardia > Nocardia vinacea. The sequence continues at coordinate 7,221,328 of NZ_CP109149.1, read as the reverse complement.
GACGCGGCCGGGAAAGGTCCGCAGCAGCGCCATGACTTCGTCGGAAGCCTCCTCGTAGGTGGCCATATCCAGCGGCAGGAAGATACCGTCGGGACATTTGCGCTTGGCCGAGCGCAATGCCATCCCCGCGCGCACCCCGAATGCCCTGGCCGGATACGACGCGCAGGTCACTACCTTGCGCGGTTCGTCGGGATCGCCATTGCCGCCGACGATGACCGGCAGGCCGCGCAGCTCCGGATGGCGGCGGAATTCCACCGCCGCCTGGAACTGGTCGAGATCGACGTGCAGCAGCCACCTGGGCATGAACTAGGGCTTCCCTTTGTTCGGCTGCTGCGATCGTACGACGGGTGTATCGTCCAAACTCGACAACGCAAGAACTGATTTCGCACGGACATGGGTAACTCGTCGGGAACGTCCAAAACTGGGCCCAGCGACCAACCGGCGGCCCGCGACGTGATTTTGGATGCACCCCACGACCGGCAAAAGGCGCGGGGAGGCGGAGGAGCGCGTGTCTGCATGACCGACGCACCGGACAACCTGCCCGCGGTTCGGGTCGGCGATATCGATCGCGAGGTCGCGGCCAAGCAGCTGCAGCTCGCTGTCGACGAGGGGCAACTCGATCTGCTCGAACTGGATAAACGGCTGGTAGCGGTCTATTCGGCGCAGACGGCACAGGAACTCTTCGCCATCACCGCCGATCTGCCGGTGATCGCCGCTGCACGCGAACCCATCGAACTGCGCACCAGCAGTGGGGCGCGGGCGAAGGTCGGCGCGTGGATCGTCCCGGCCGAGATCACAGCTGAATGCAGCTCCGGCAGCATCAAAATCGACTTCACACAGGCACTGTGCCCGCATCGCGAGGTCGTGGTGCATGTCGCCGTGGGTTCCGGCAGGGTCCAATTGATCGTGCCGCGCGGCTGGCGGGTCGACCTCGATCGGGTGCAGGCCAGCAGCGGCACCGTCAAGAACAAGGTGACCGAGGGCAGTCTGCCCGGGTCGCCGCAGCTCCGAGTCGACGGGGAAATCGGCTCTGGGGCCGTGGTGGCGAAGTATCCGCGCCCGCCGCGGCGATCGTTCCTGGCCTGGCTGCTGCGCCGGCCCCGTCCGACCGTCTGACCGTTCCGCGCTGACCGGCCGGGCATTGCGCGACCCACAAAACAGAACTAAATTCTGGTCATGAAGATTCGAGATCGGTTGCTGTTGGCGGCCGAGCGACAGTTCGCGGAACGGGGGACGCTGGAGACCACGCTGACCCAGATCCGCGATGCGGCGGGGGCCAGTGTCGGTGCGCTCTACCACCACTTTCCGGACAAGGCGGAGCTGTATCGCGAGGTGTGGACGCATGCGCTCGCCGACTATCAGGAGCACTTCTGGGTGGTTGTCGGCGAAAGCACCGATGCACGCGCGGGGGTCACCGCGGGCGTCACCGAACATCTGCGGTGGGTTACCGAAAATCAGTACCGCGCAAAGGTTCTCACCTCGGCTCGGCCGCCCGGCGTCCGCGATAGCGACAGCAACCGCGAATTCCTGCGCAATGTATTGCGCTGGTGGCGTACCCACGCCCGCTACGGCGCGGTGCGCGATCTCGAGTTCGACCTTGTCTACGCACTGTGGCTCGGCCCGGCGCAGGAGTACTCGCGACACTGGCTCGGCGGTGAAATCCGCACCGCCCCCATCGATGTCGCGCGCGAACTAGCCGATGCCGCCTGGCAGGCGCTGGGCACAACCAACGACTGAACGGAGTCATCCATGCCAACGATCACCCTCGACCTGGATCTCGCGAAGCAGGTGCTCGCCGCGCAGCCGTTCGCGCAGTTGGTCGGCACCGAGATCACCGCATTCGGCGACGGCGCCGCGACCCTCATCATTCCCGTCCGTCCCGAGCTGGGCCAGCAATTCGGCTTCGTACACGGCGGTGTGGTGTCCTACGCGGCCGACAACGCCCTCACCTTCGCTGCGGGCACGGTGCTCGGCGCCAATGTGCTGACCGGCGGCTTCACTATCACCTACCTGCGGCCTGCCGCCGGTACCCGGCTGCGCGCCGAAGCCACCGTCACCGGGTCGACGCGGCGGCAGGCCGTCGTCGCGTGCGAAATCTATGCCGAGAGTGCGGACGCCGAACCAGTGCTGTGCGCGGTCGCCCAGGGCAATGCACGCTCCGTCGAGCGCGAACCAGGGGCCGACGGCAGCTGAGGTCCATTGCGAATCACTGTGCGGCACACCGGAAACGCCCCTCAGGATCAAGCCATGGCCTTGGTGTCCAGCACCGACGCCGACCAGCCCATGAGCGACCGTAACGTCGCGACCAGCGACCTGGGATACAGGCCCTGATCGGAACGTGCCGCCACATGCCCGTCCGGACGCACCAGCAGCGCCCCACCCTCCGGCAGATCGGTGCAGGCACCCCACTCGGCGCCCAAGCCGTGCACCGCGATCTCGATACCGGTCTCGCGCTGCGCATCGGCCGCGGCATCGCGCCAGGCAGCCGAGCTCCCGGCGATCAGTATCGCGTAACCGGGTCCACAGAGATCCAAGGTCGAGGTGGTGTGCTCGGCGTCGAGCCACAGGTGCGGCAGTCGCGTTCCGACCTGTCCGGTCAGCCGATCGACATGCGGTTCGACCCATTCGACGCAATCCGCTGGCTTACGCGATACCGCGCTCGACGCGTACCGGAAGCGCGACATGACCGCCCCGAAATCCAACCGCCGCGCCAACATCTCTGCGTTGTCAGGGGTTTCGATGCCGTAGCGGGTTTCGAAGTCGTCTCCTAGATTGGCCTGTTCGGCGGCGATGATCGCACGTGACCAGCGTTCGGTCTGATAGGAATCGAGCAGTGCGGGTCCGCCGGTACCCGAAAGCACGGCGGCCAGCTTCCAGACCAGATTATGTGCGTCGGCGACACCGGTATTGCCGCCGAAACCACCCCACGGCGCGTGCCGGTGGGCGGCGTCACCGGCGAGGAAGACCCGGCCGCGCCGGTACTCGTCGGCCACGAAACTGCCGGTGTCCCAAGCACTTCGCGCCAGCACCTCGACCTCGATATCGGGCACGCCGATCGCGGCGCGGATCAGCTCGACGCAGCGTTCGTCCGGATAGTCCGCGGCCGACTCACGGGTCGGATCGTATTCGAGCTGGAAGGACCATTCGTCGGTGTTGTTCTTGGACAAGACGAGTCCGCGCATGGTGTCGTTGCTGATCTCGCACTGGCTGAAGGTGCGACCGCCCAGCACCCCCGTAAGATCCGTCCGCACAAAGGCATTGATGTAGTAGCGCGTCGGCGGCAGCTCCCAGCCATCGATACCCAGTGCCCGACGGATCGAGCTGGCCGCACCGTCAGCCGCGATGAGGTAGTCGGCCCGGATAACCGAGCGGCGGCCCGACTCGTCACGCAGGGTTGCGGTGACACCCGCGTCATCGGTTTCGAAGTCGATGAGCTCGGCCCCGAATCGGAGGTCACCACCGCGTTCGCGTGCCTGCTCCGCGAGCACCGGCTCGAGCAGTACCTGGGGCAGGAAGCAGAACTGCGACGGGCTGGGATCGGCCGCCGCCATTGCCGCCCGCAAGTGACCGAGGTCGAGCGGCTCGGCGGTGATCAGGCTGGTGCCTCGGCTCGCGCCACCGAAGCTGCCCGCCCGCAATGCGGTCGCGGCGGCCTGCTCGACCCGCCCCTCGACGCCGACCTGACGGAACAGCTCGGTGGTCCTGGTATGCAGGCCGCGCGCCTTCGGCAACGCCGATGCCTTGGTCCGTTTTTCGACGAGAACATAAGGGACATCGTGATATTCGAGGAACAGCGCGGCCGATAGTCCGACCAGGCCGCCGCCGACAACGAGAACGGGAATCCGCTGCGTAGGAGTCATGCCACGATCGTGTGCGCACGGGCTTGCACCGCCCTTGCGTCGCGGTCACGGCGACCATGCATACGAAACGGGCCGTACCCGCAGGTACGGCCCGTTTCAGGGGAATATCAGGCGCTCGCCGCGAAGGCGGGGGCGCTCAGGGCCGGTTCGGCGACCGGTTCGATGGCGTAGGCCAGGATGTCGGCCACATCGGCGACCGGGCGCACATCCAGGGCGGCCAACACCTCGGCGGGCACATCATCCAGGTCCGGCTCGTTGCGGGCCGGGATGAACACCGTCTTCAGCCCCGCACGCTGCGCGGCCATCAGCTTCTGCTTCACTCCGCCGATCGGTAGCACCCGGCCGTTCAGCGTGACCTCACCGGTCATGCCGACATCCGCGCGCACCTGCCGGCCGAGCGCCAGCGACACCAGGGCGGTGACCATGGTGACACCCGCCGACGGCCCGTCCTTCGGCACCGCACCCGCCGGGAAGTGGATGTGGATATTGCGATCCAGCACGGACGGTTCGATGCCGATCTCTGCCAGGTGCGAGCGCACGTAGGTGAGGGCGATCTGCGCCGACTCCTTCATGACATCACCCAGCTGACCGGTCAGGGTGAGCGCACGCTCGCCCTCGGCGCCATTTGCCTCGATGTAGAGGACATCGCCGCCGAGACCGGTGACCGCCAAACCCGTTGCCACACCGGGGACCGCGGTGCGTTCCACCGAATCCGGGGTGAAGCGCGGGCGACCCAGGTAGTCCTTCAGGTTTTCCAGGTCTATGGTCAACGACTCCAGCGCGTCGTAACCCAGCTCGGCGTCGTAACCCAGCGACACCACGTTGTCGGCCGAACCAGTTCCGTCCTCGGACAGCCGAGTCGCAGCCTTGCGCAATGCCTTCGCGATCAACCGCTCCAGCTGCCGCACACCGGCTTCCCGGGTGTAGTTGGCCGCGACCTCGCGCAATGCCTCGTCGGTGATCGAAACCTCCGCGGCGGTAAGCGCATTGCGTTCCAGCTGCCGTGGCACCAGGAAGTCGCGGGCGATGGCCACCTTGTCGTCCTCGGTGTAACCGTCGACGCTGATCATTTCCATGCGGTCCAGCAGCGGGCCGGGAATGGTCTCCAAGACATTCGCGGTCGCGATGAACAGCACGTCGGACAGGTCCAGGTCCAGATCCAGGTAGTGGTCGCGGAATGTGTGGTTCTGTGCCGGATCCAGCACCTCGAGTAGTGCCGCGGCCGGATCACCGCGGAAGTCCGAGCCGACCTTGTCGATTTCATCCAGCAGGACAACGGGATTCATCGATCCCGCCTCCTTGATGGCACGCACGATCCGGCCCGGCAACGCACCGACGTAGGTGCGCCGGTGCCCGCGGATCTCCGCCTCGTCGCGCACACCACCGAGGGCGACGCGAACGAACTTGCGGCCCATGGCCCGTGCCACCGACTCACCGAGCGAGGTCTTGCCGACACCGGGCGGACCGACCAGCGCGAGCACGGCTCCGGAACCACGTCCGCCGACGACCTCGAGTCCGCGCGCGGCCCGGCGGGAGCGCACGGCCAGGTACTCGACCATGCGATCCTTGACCTCGTCCAGGCCGTGGTGATCGGCGTCCAACACCGCGCGGGCGGCCGAAACATCGGCGCTGTCGGTGGTTTTCACGGTCCACGGCAGGTCGAGGACGGTGTCCAGCCAGGTCCGGATCCAGCCGGATTCCGGGCTCTGATCGCTGGCCCGCTCCAGTCGACCGACCTCGCGCAACGCCTCGGCGCGCACGTCATCGGGCAGATCGGCCTGCTCGACCCGGGTGCGGTAGTCGTCGGCGCCGTCGGGCTCGTCCTCGCCGAGTTCCTTGCGAATGGCATTGAGCTGCTGGCGCAGCAGGAATTCGCGCTGACTCTTCTCCATGCCCTCGCGGACATCCTCGCTGATCTTCTCGGTGACCTCCGCCTCGGCGATATGTGCCTTGGTCCACTCGATCAGCTTGGTCAAACGCTGTGCGGTATCCGGAGTTTCGAGCAGCTCACGCTTCTCCTCGGCGGTCAGGTACGGCGCGTAGCCCGCGGTGTCGGCGATCGCCGACGGATCGGTCAGCTGATTGACCGCGTCGATGATCTGCCAGGCCTCGCGGCGCTGCAGCACCGAAACGACCAGCTTCTTGTATTCGGCGGCAAGCTCTTTGGTGCGACCGTCGGCGACGGGCGTCTCGACCGGTTCGGCTTCGACCCACAGCGCGGCGCCCGGCCCGGTGACCCCGTGGCCGATCTTGGCGCGCCGTTCGGCCTTCAGCACCGCGGCGGGCGCGCCACCGCGCATCCGGCCGACCTGTTCGATGGTGGCGACGACGCCGTAGGAGGCGTAGCCCTCGGTCAATCGGGGCGCGAGCAGCACCGCGTCGGTATTCGCGGCGCGCGCGGCGTCGATGGCGGCCTGCGCCGATTCGTCCAGTTCGATGGGCACGACCATGCCCGGCAGCACGATCGGATCGGTCAGGAACAGCACCGGCAGGTTCTGTGGTGTAGTCACGTGTTCGACCCTTCCAAAAGTTGAGCGATGCCCAGTCAACCCCGGGCATTCCACGTTTGTTCCACACCGCGGCCCACGTTCGCTCAGAGCGATCAGCGTTCGATGCGGCACTAGAATTCAGAGCGTGTTCGAAGTCGATGGGCAGCCGGTATCCGGACCGGTTCGCTGCGACAACCCGGACGGGCTGAGTATCGGCGAGGCCGCCCGCCGCACCGGGGTCAGCGTGCACACCCTGCGCTACTACGAGCGCGCCGGCCTGGTCATCACCCCCATCGACCGCACCGCCAGCGGGCGGCGGCGCTACCACCAGCTCGACCTGGACTGGATCTACGTATGCACCAGGCTGCGCGCCACCGGAATGCCCATCCAGACCATCCGTCGCTACGCCGAACTCGTGGCCGCCGGAAACGGCAACGAACCCGAACGCATCGCGCTGATGGAGGCACACCGTGCCGAAGTGGTCGCCAAGCTCGCCGAGATCCAGGAGAACCTCGCGCTCATCGACCGCAAGCTCGATATCTACCGAGGTCGGATCGCGATCGGCGACCGCACTGCGCACCCGGGCTGATACGTCGGAGTCCGGTCACCGTCGATCCAGGTAGTCCCGCATTGACACCCCGTCGGAGCCAATGAGAATGTTGGCAGCTAGATATCTCACCACTTGGGCGGCTTCAGGGGGATCCCACGATGACAACACTCACCTCCGGAGTGTTCATCGATTGGGAAGCACTGACCGGCCTGTCCAAGTTCTCCGTCGATCTGATCACCTTTCCGATCTTCAGTGCGCTCGCCGGTTGGCTCACCAACTGGACCGGTGTGCTGATGCTGTTCTGGCCGGTCGTTTTTCGCGGAATCCGGATTCCTGGCCTCCAGGTGTTGTATCCGTATTTTCCGCGCCGAGTCCAGGTGCTGCCGACATTCTCCGGTGACGGCCGCCGGTTCGGATTCCAGGGATTCATTCCGGCGCGCGCGGAGAAGATGGCGAGTATTTGCGTCGACAAGGCACTGATGCGCATCGGCAGTCCGCGGGATTTCATCCACGAACTGGATCTGGAGAGTATTGCCGATTACCTCGCGATACTCGCGAGCAAGCAGGTCAAACCGCTCGTCGACGAGGTGATGTACCGGGAGAATCCGGACCTGTGGCGCGGTGTGCCGAAGGCGATGAAGCAGGTCATCTATCAGCGGGTGGACCGGGAATTGCCCGGATTGACCAGGCGGGCCTTCGAATCGCTCGGCGACAATGTCGACCAGCTCATCGATATCAAAACCTTCGTCATCCGGTATCTGCAGGAAAACCCGTACATCCTCAAGGATCTGACCACCACCATTGCCGCCCCCGAATTGCGTTTCATGGTGCGCATCGGCCTACTCGGTGCGCCGTTCGGCCTGCTGCTCGCACTGTATATGCATGTGCACCACACCATTCCGGTGTTGGGTTGGGTGCCGGGTTGGGTGATCGTGCTGCTTGCCTCGGCGGCGATCGGCGTGATCGTGAATGTCGTCGCGGTCAAAATGGTCTTCGAACCGGGTGATCCGCAGCCGCGCTACAAGTATTTGTGGAAGCAGGCGCTGCTGGCCAAGCGGCAGCCGCAGGCGGCGACCGATCTCGCGCACATCCTCGCCTACCAGGTGCTGACGCTGCCGAACCTGTCCAAGGAACTGCTCGACGGTCCGAACGGCGATAAGACCAGGCAGCTGATCGAGCGGCTGGTCTCCGATGAGATCCATCGCCAACTCGGCCCGACCACCTCGATCGTGCGCGTCGCCTTCGGCCGCCGCCAGTTCGACAATCTCAAGGTCGGCGCCGCGGGCGCGGCGGTCGGGCTGGCGCCCAGCCTGGTCGAGGACGAGGCGTTCACCCTCGAACAGGCCAAGAAGATCGACGAGTTCGCCGCACGCAAGCTCCAGGACCTCACCCCGGGGGAGTTCATGGAGATGTTCTACGCCTCCGTCGAACAGGATGCCTGGCTGTTATACCTGCACGGCGCACTGCTCGGCCTGCTGGTCGGCGCCGCCCACCTGACGATTTTCGGCTGGTAACCGGCCTGAATCCGGTCGGCGGCGGGCTCGGGGCAAATACAAGCACGCATGCTTGCATTTTTTCGGACCCGCTGCGATGCTGAACCACGACGGTGTACGAAGCAGTGCGCCTGGACGGGACAGGGATCTGATGGCCGACCTAGACGCGCTCCTGCGCGATTTCGCCGACGACTGCGCGGAACTGGAACGAATCGTCGCCCCGCTGGCGGACTGGTCCGCGCCGACGCCGGCGCCCGGCTGGAGTATCGCCCATCAGATCGGCCATCTGGCCTGGACCGACGAGGTCGCCGCGCTGGCCGCCACCGATCCGGACGGTTTCGCGAAGCTGGTCGAGGAGGCGGGCCCGAAGGCGTTCACCTTCGTCGACGAGGCCGCCGAGGAGGCGGCCACCGCACCCGCCGCCGAACTGCTCGACCGATGGCGCCACGGCCGTGTCGGTCTGATCGAAGCGCTGCGCGCGCTGCCGTCCGGCACCAAACTGCCGTGGTTCGGACCGCCGATGAGCCCGGCATCCATGGTCAGCGCGCGCATGATGGAGACCTTCGCGCACGGCCAGGACATCGCCGACGCACTCGGGTTGACCAGGACACCGACCGCCCGGCTGCGCACGGTCGCCCATATCGGCGTGCGGACCAGGAACTTCGCCTACACAGTGCGCGGTAAGACCGTGCCGGCCGAGGAATTCCGAGTCGAACTCACCGCACCGGACGACAGCGTGTGGTCCTGGGGTCCCGAGGATGCCGCGCAGAAAGTGACCGGTCACGCATTCGACTTCTGCCTACTGGTGACGCAGCGACGTCACCGTGACGATCTCGCGCTGGCAACAGTGGGTGCGGACGCCGCCGAATGGCTCACCATCGCACAGGCTTTCGCGGGGCCGACGGGTGACGGGCGGTCGGCGGGCCAGTTCGCCTGACCCGCCGCATCCGAACCATCGGGTCCGACCGGAATTCTGGGTGCGGGCGAGCGCCACACTTGGGTGCGCCGTTCGTGTCGGCCGGACGCCGTTGGCCGGGTGTCTCGATGTGGCAGTCGAGAATGGCGCTCGCCAGCTAAGTGTATTTACCCGCTTGTCAGCTTGTAGAAACATTGACGACGCCATTCGGCTCGAGTTCGGTACCGCGGGCGTCATCCGGCTTTGTGATGCTGATCTCCCTCATGCGGTGCCACCCGCGGCCGCCCCTGTAACCTGGACAAGCGTACGGCTTTCAACGATGCGGGCCGCGCGGTGAGGGGATCAGGGGCGGACGGAAAGGAACGCATCGTGACACATAAGCCTGCCCAGATCGCTCGGTATGCCGCCATCGTGCTCGCGGGCGCCGCCAGCCTCAGTCTCACCGTTACCGCGGGGGCCTACATCGTCCACCAGATGGCCGACACCCAGCACGCCACCAACGATGTGGCCGCACCACCTGCGGTCCGGATTCCGGATGTAGATACCGACTACGGACCCGTACTCTCCGATGCCATATTGACCGGTGGAACTCGCGACCTGCCCGCACTATTCGGCCGCTTCCCCGCGGAATCCAGCGACGGCATGGTGAAAACCTCTCAGGCCCATACAGATTCGCCCGCCTCCGCCGGAATCAGCGGCAAACTGCGCCTCGGCACCGCCTATGTCGGCGCGGAGGTGGCACCGGGCCGCGCGAATTCCGTCGCCTTCACGGTGGATACCAATGCGCTGACGGCACTGACGGATTTTCTGCTCACCGAACCGGTTCGAAACCGGCTCGGCATCCACGCCGATCCGGGCGGGGTCACCCAGTTGCGCACAGAGATCGATACGCACAACGGCGAAGTGACATTCACTTTCTCGGATCCGACCCTCGGTGAACACGGGCTGCGGCTCGATCGCAACCCCGCGCCGAGCGCCGAACATGCTGCGACCGTAGACGATTCGGCCACGTCGGGCATGGTCGACGCGACCCCGAATCCGACCATGACGACGGCGAACGACACCATCGCGGTCTAGTCCGCCTACGCTGCGTCCCATGTACGACTTCTGTGTCATCGGGGGCGGGATCGTCGGGGTCGCGACGGCGCATCGGATTCTGCGACGGCATCCGGGTGCGAGCCTGGTGCTCGTCGACAAGGCCGAGGCACTCGCGACCCATCAGACCGGGCACAACAGCGGCGTCATCCATTCCGGCATCTACTATCCGCCGGACAGTCTGAAGGCGCGCCTGTGCCGAAAGGGCGCTGCCTGGACCAAGGAATTCGCCGCGGCACACGGCATTCCGTTCGAGGTCTGCGGAAAGCTGCTGGTGGCCACAAATGCCGCCGAATATCGGCGAATGCTCGCGCTGCACGAACGCTCGGTCAGCAACGAGGTCGATGTCGAACTCGTCGACACTGCCGAATTAACTCGCCGCGAACCGCATGTGACCGGCGTCGGCGCATTATTCGTGCCCGCCACCGGCATCATCGACTTCACCCGCGTCACCAACGCACTCGCCGAGGAGGTCCGGGCCGCGGGCGGCGAAATCGTGCTGAACGCCGAGGTCACCGCACTCACCGAAACCGCGGACGCGGTCACCGCGGCGAGTCCCGCGGGTTCTTGGACGGCGCGCACCCTGGTGGTCTGTGCGGGTCTACAGGCCGATCGGATGGCCGCACTCGCCGGTCTGCAAACCGATTTCCGCATCGTGCCGTTCCGCGGCGAGTACTACCAGCTACCGCCCAGCCGATCCGGACTGGTGCGCACGCTGATCTATCCGATTCCCGATCCGAATCTGCCCTTCCTCGGGGTTCATCTGAGCCCGATGATCGATGGCACCCTGACCGTCGGCCCCAATGCCGTGCTCGGCCTGGCCAGGGAGGGCTACCGCAAGAGCAGCTTCGACGCCCGAGACACCCGTGCGGTGCTCGGTTTTCCCGGCTTCCACCGAGTGGCCCGCGCCCATGTGCGCACCGGACTGCGCGAGTTGCGCAACTCCCTGTTCAAACGCGGTTATCTGGCCGAATGCCGAAGGTACTGTCCGGAGCTCACGATCGCGGATCTGCGACCACGCGAGGCGGGCATCCGCGCGCAAGCGGTACTGCGCGACGGCACCCTGGTACACGACTTCCTGATCGAACGGACACCGCGCTCGATTCACGTGCTCAACGCACCGTCACCGGCGGCTACCTCCGCCATGCCGATCGCCGAATACATCGTCGAACAACTGTGACCCCGCCGAGTTAGCTGGGTTGCGCGTTCCAGCAAACCAAGCGACCACCCGGTCATGAATGTGGTAAGTCCGCCAACCAAATTCCGGGCAACCCCTCGAATAAAGAGGAGAGCTGTAGTACTTTTAGCGGCAGCCAACAGGGAGGGGCCCTATGGGCCACATCAAGTACGCGAGCGACGTCGGAGCCCCGGTCGAGGTGGCCTTCACCTATACGGACAATCATCAGTTCGTGCCGGATTGGATGTTCGCCGTCGCCGCGTTCGAGCCGAAAGGCGAGCTCGACCAGGGTCTCGGTGCGGTCTTCACGACTCGGATCAGTCTGGGACTGTGGCGGCCGACCATCGAATGCGAAATCACCGAATACCGGCGCAATGTCGTGATCGGCTACACATTGCACGGGGGTTTGGCGGGCACTTTGACGCTGCGCTTCGACCCGCTCGGCTACGGACGCTCGGTGCTGACCTCGCAAGCGGAGTACGCTCCACCGAGTGGGCTGTTCGGTCGGCTGTGCCTGCGCTTGGTGGATTCCGCCGTGCGCTCGGCGCTGCGCCGCACCGAATCCCAGTTGCGAAGGGAGATAGAGGAATTCCACGGTACCGATCTTGTCGGTCGGATTGCGTAGGGTGCCATCCATGATCATCGTGAGCACCGACGGATCCTGCCTCCGCAATCCCGGCGGCGCTATCGGCTGGGCTTGGGTCAATCATCAGGGCGGTTCACGCAGCGGGGGAGCCGCCACCGGAACCAACCAGGTCGCGGAGCTGCGCGCGCTATTGGAGGCGGTACTCGCCCATCCGGGCGAGGAACCGCTGTTCATCGAGAGCGATTCGCTCTACGCGATCAAATGCGCCTCGGAGTGGATCTTCGGCTGGCGGACCAACGGCTGGCGCACCGCCAGCGGCGGCGCGGTGAAGAATATCGAACTCATCAAACAGATCGACCGGGCCATCGCTTCCCGGCCGGGACCGGTCCGGTTCCGTTGGGTGCGTGGACACGTCGGCAATTACTTCAACGAAATGGCCGACACCCTCGCGGGCGAGGCGGCCAGACAGGCCGCGGCCTCCGCGGCGGCCGGTGAGGTCCCGACCGCGGAACTCCCCGAGCTGCAGCCGGTGCTCGAGGACTCCTCCGAGAAGACCACAAAATCCGCCCGGCCGCGGTCAGCGGGGAAGCCGGTCGCACCAGCACCTCAGGCATTGACTTTGTTCTGAGTCCGCCGGCGCGACCGGACGCAAGACCGCCGGAAAGACCTCCGGGCGGGTGGTGCCATTCCCACCCGCCCGGAGGCGCTTTTCGGAGTAGATAATCCGATCAGTTGCCCATCTGCTTCAGGATGGGCAGGTCGAACTTGTCGACCAGCCACTTGTCGCCGACCTTCTTCAGACCGGCCACCACCACGAGCTCCACCTTGCTCGGCGGCTTGTTCGCAGCGGCGATATTCACATTGGTGGTGGTCTGACCGATCACCACCAGAACATTCGCGTTCTCGGTATCGCCGGACTGGAAGCCGCACTGCATGTCGTAGGTGGACGAGGTGGCCTTGGCATCGATGACGACGCCCTTGAGGTCCTGGCCGAGCTTGGCGAACTGATCCTTCCAGTCACCGGTCGACGCGGCATCCACCTTCTTCAGGTACTCGTCGATGGTCTGCGGATCGTAGGTCGAGATCAGCTTGCCGTATTCGCACGCCGCCGCGGTGGCGTCGGCATGCGCGTCCAACTCGTCGCCGCGATTGCTCGCCTGCCGGTAGAACACCACGACGGCGGTGACCGCCGCGACGAGCAGCACACCGGCGACGAACGCCGCGATAATCGGGACCAGTGCGCCCCGCTCCTTGCCGCGATTCTGGGTGACCGGCTGCGCAGCGCCCTTGGCCGGCGTGGCCGCCGGCTGATTCGGCTCGGACTTGGGGGCAGCCGGGGTCGGCTCCGCGGCTCCCGCATCGCCCGCCTTCCCGATCTCGACCGTCTTGTCCTCGGCGGGCGCATCGACCTTGGCGTCGTCTTCGGGGGCATCCGAGTTCTGGTTCTCGGCGCGGGCATCATCAGTGGACATCGATACAATCCTGCACTTTCCCGGCGCACTCGAGCGCACCGATATTGCCTTGTCGGTCCGCATCGGACGAACCGTTCGCACTCTGCGGGGGAGTATTCCCGGCCCGGGATCGCACGCCCGGGCCGGGGTAACTCACCGTCGAATACGTACCGCTCGCTGTGTCAACTCACCGCAGTGTTCGGATCACCGCTGATCCTTTCGAACGACCTGCAAGCAGTCGCTAGCGCAGTGGCGGCGGGGTCATTTCATTTGGATCCGCACCCGGCGGCATCTGCGCACCATTGTCCGGAACATTCGGCCGCGGCGCATTCGCCGAACCACGCACCTGCAGCCCAGGCGGCGGATTCTCGCAGTAGTTCCACTTGGGCACCGAGCCGTCCTGGACGACCTCATTGCGAATCGGCGTGTGCTTGTACTGGCAGATCGGTCGAACCCAGATATCCGCGACGGCGTAGAACTCGTTGTCGTGCGCCGGCACACCAGCGGCGGACAACCCGATATTCAACGACGGGAACAGCGCCTGCAACGCCGGGATCCGCAACTGCGCGGCCTTGGTCACCGCCGCGAAGTTGGCCGCCAGACTGGTGATCGGGTCGGCCGTCTTATCCAGCACCGCGCCGAGGCTGGTCAGCTGTCCCGGGGCCTTCTCCAGGATCGCCAGCAATTCGGCGTTGGCATTGTTGAACTGATCGAACAGCTGACCCGAATTGCGGGTCAGCGTCCCCAGATCGGGCTGCGCATTCGACGTGGTGTTCGCGATGGTGCGCAGGTTGGTAATCAGGTTCTGGGTCTGCGGCAGCAGATTGTCGAATCCGGCCATGGCCAGGCTGATGCCATTCACCATGCCGCGCAACTGATCCGGGCCACCACTGAGCGCGGTATCCAAATTGGCCAGGATGACACTGAACTGATCCGGATTTACCTGGGCGATCAGCGCGCTCGAGTTGTCGAGCACCGACCAGATCGGGGTCGGGGTCTTGATCTTCTCCGCATCGAATTCGATGACCGAACCGTCCTTCAGGAACGGCGCCTGCTCGGTATTCGGCCGGAAGTCGATGTACTGCTCACCGGCGCCGGAGAGCGCGCCCACCGAGACCTTGGTGTCGACCGGAATCTTGTACTTCGTGTCGATTTCGGCTTTCGCGGCGATGGACTGTCCGCGATCAACCAACTCGATCGAGGTCACCTTACCGACGCGATAGCCACGCAGGGTCACATCGTTGCCCGGCTGCAGACCACCGGAGCGGTCCAGGTCCACCGTGACGGCATAGGTCGACTTCAGCGGATTCACCCGCATGACACTCACCAGCAGATAGCTGGCGCCGACGATGAATATCAGTACCAGACCGATGGTGGACAGCAGCATCTTGCGCTGCATCAGTTTGCCGAGCCAACTCATCGGTGTCCCCCCTGCAGTCGTCCCTGAATGGCCTGCAGGACAGTGATCAGGCTGCCCGCGAAGTCGCTGAGATCGCGGCCATCGAAGAATTTGCCCTGCGCAGGATCCGACAACAAGCTGAAGTTGTGGATATTGGTGACAGTGGCATAGACCGCGAGGCTGTTACCGCGGAAGGACGCTTCGATCGGACCGCGGATCTCGTGCAGCGCATCCAGTGCGGGACCGAAGTTCTGCTCGGTCCGCGACAGCGCGTCCATCAGCTTGTGCACATTGTCGAGTAGATCGCTCAGTTGGTCGCTGGAGGTGTTGGCATAGTCGCCGAGCGCCGCGCTGGTCACCGAAATCTTCTGCAGCAGATCACCGATCGCGCGGTTGTTCTCCGCGACGGCACCGATCATCTGTGGCAGGGTGTCCGCGACCTGCCCCAACTCCGAATGCCTCGACTCGATGGTGGTGGCCAGCGAGCCGAACTCGGCGAGCACACTGTCGATCCGAGCGCTGTTGTCGTTCAAACTGCCGACCACGCCGGTCATTTCGGTGATCAGATGCGCTATCTGGTCACCGCGGCCGCCGACGATCGAGTCCAGCTCCGAGGTCAGCTTGGTGAGCGCCGCGACGCCACCGCCGTTGAACAACATGGATACCGAGATCAGTAACTCCTCGACGGTGGCGCCCGCCGAGGTCTTGTCCAAACCGAGGGTGTCGCCGTTGTGCAGCATCGGGGCGCCCGGATCCGCCTTGGCCTTCGACACCGCGATGAACACGTCGCCGAGCGGGGTGGCTTGCCGCAGTTCGGCCGTGCTACCGACCGGAAGGTCGATGTCCTTGCTGATCTTCAGATCGACAACGGCCTCGAAGTTCTTGGTCTGGATATTCGAGACGACGCCGACATCGGAGCCACCGATCTTGACCTTCGCCTGATCAGGCAGGTTCAGCGCGTTCTCGAATTTCGCGTGCAGGGTGTAGGTCTCACCGGTCACGCCCGGTTTGGGCAGCGGCAGGCTCTCCACCGTGAGACCACAGCCGGAGGTGATGGCGACTCCGGACGCCGCGGCCAGCGCGATCACCGCGCGGCGGGCTTTGAATGTGAACCGGTCGCTCATTTGGTCATCCCCAGCAGTGCCGCCGTAACACCAAGATCGGGACCGAGGTCCTCCAGTTTGCCGGTCCGGCAACCATCCGAGCGCATTTGAATCCGTTCACAGAACACGCTGAGCAGTTCGCCGTTGAGGAAGGTCGGCAGGTTGCCGTGCAGCCGGACGTAACCCAACTCCCGGTTCATCGACCGGTCCAGGTTCTGCATGAGCAGCGGCGCGAGGTCGACGACCTCGGTGAGGCCGCGGGCGTTGGCACGCAACTGATCGGTCACCTTGGTCAGACCCTCCAGCGAACTGCCCAGCTGATCCTGGTACTGCACGAAGACCGAACTCGTATTGGCCAGGAAGTCGTTGAGCTGCTGCAGCGTAGCCTGCAGACCGGGGGCCTGATCGCTGAGCAGTCCGGTCATCTGTGTCATCCGATTGCTGAAATCGCGTACGGACTGGTCGTTTTCGGCCAACATCGTGGTCAGCTCGTTCAACTTGACGATGATGCTGGAGACCGCGTCCTTATTGTCGACGCCGACCTTCAACGCGCCGGAGAGCGCGTTGAGGGTGTCACGCATCTTCTCGCCGTTGCCGTTCAACATCGGATAGAGCACCCGCCCCGACAGCGGACCGATGCCCTCGGTACCCGGTTCCGGCTTGAGCGCGGCAGCGAACTGATCGATGGTCTTGAGCATCGTGTCCAGCTCGACCGGTGTCTTGGTCTTCGCCTTCGGCAGATGCGCGCCATCGGACATGGTCTCGCCCTGGGTGTAGACCGGGGTGAGTTCGACGTGCCGGTCGGTGACGATGGACGGCGAAACAATCGCTGCCATCGCATCTTTCGGGATCTTGACGTCCTTATCGATCGTCATATGCACCTCGACCATGGTGCCCTTGGGAATGATCTTGTCGATCTTGCCGACTTGCAGGCCGAGCACGGTGATCGGATTGCCCTCGAAGACACCCGCAATGTTCTCGAAGTCCGCGGTGATCGTGATCGTGTTGCCCAGTGCGCTGTTCATCGAACTCGGCATCAGTGAGCAACTGCCGATGGCCAGCGCCGCGGCACTGATCATCAATGGTTTGGCCACCCGCCGCAGATTCGGCCGGCGCAGGTTGATTCGCATCAGTCTCATCCCTGGCACCCCTCGATCAGGTGGGCGAAGCACAACCAGTTGTCGGGGAAGAGCCAGGGGAGGCCGACCTCACCGTACGGACCGTTGCCGAACGCGTTGTTGAAGGTGCGCACCGACACCGGCATGATCTGCAGCATCCGGTCGAGGTTGTCCTTATTCTTCTGCAGCCCCTCCGCCATGGTGTTCAGCTGCGCGATGGTCGGGCCGAGCTGGTTGTTATTGGCCGCGCCGATCGCCTGCAGCTGGCGGCTCAACGTCGACACATTGTCGAGCAGCTGGCGCAACAGGCTCTGCCGCTCCATCACCCGGTTGGCGATGGCCTCGCCCTGGGTGATCACCAGCAGCACACTGTTTCGGTTGTCGCCGAGAATCCTGGTGACCCGGTCGAGATCCTTGAGCAGGCTGTCGACCTCCGCCTTGCGCGAATCCATCACCTTCGCCAGCGCGCCGATGCTGTCGAGCGCCTGCGCCGTCAGCGCGGGCGAATCGCCCATCTGCTTATTGATCAGGTCGAGCGAGGTGGCCAACTGCTTGGTGTCGAGCGCCTCGAACTTCGGCGTGCCGTACTCGACCACATCGGCCAAGTTGTACGGAACCGAGGTGTTGGACAACGGAATTCGGCTGTCCTTCAGCCCCGACCCATCACCCGGGTCCAGATCGACATAGCGTGCGCCGAGCAGCGTCGCCATCTTGATCGAGGCCCTGGCGTCCGGCCCGAGCTTGACATCGTCATTCACGCTGAGGGTGAGCAGGATATGCCCGTTCTCCAGCTTCGCACCGGCCACATGGCCGCTCGGGATGCCGGCCACATTGACCTTGTCGCCGACCTTGACCCCGGCGGTCTGCACGAACTCGGCCTTGACCGTCTTCTCACCGACGCCGATCAGCTTGTAAGCGCTCGAGCCGATCAGCAGCACGATGATGAGGATGCCACCGATGACACCCAGCCAGAAGTAGCGGTTGTTGTTGAACCTGTCCTTGATCTTGGTCATGGGCGGCACACCGCCGACTGTCCGTTGCCACCGATCTGTGGGAGCAGACCGCGGGGGAGCAGGATGCCGTAGAGCGAGACGTCCAGCTTGCAGAAGTACGCGTTCGCGTAGGCGCCGTCCTGGGTGAACTTGCCGAGGGCGGCCAGCGCCGCGGGCAGGTCGATCGCGGCTTGGTCGAGCTTGGCGCCGTTGGCGATCAACAACGTCAGCGCCGCGCTCGTCGAATCCTGTGCGGTGGCCAGCTTCGGCTGGATCTTGCCCAACATGTCGACCAGGGAGCTGGTCGCGTCCGCGATCTGCACCGTGGACGATTGCAGCGACTGGCCCTGGTCGTACAGGCCGCCGATCAGTGCCCGGGTCTGGGTAACCAGGGTCTCCAATTCATCACCTCGCTTGGCCAACCCGGACATGACGCCGCTGAGGTTGGTGATCACATCGCTGAGAATCGCGTCCCTGCGCTGGAAATCCGTGGCCAGGGTGGCGGCCTGGGTGATGAACGAGCTCAACGAAACACCGTCACCCTGTAATGCCTGGATGAAGGTCTCCGAGAGCCGGTTCACCTGTTCGGGCTGCAACACCTGGAACAGCGGCTGAAATCCGTTGAGCAGTCCGGACACGTCGAAGGACGGTTCGGTGCGCTCCAGCGGGATGGTGGCCTTGTTCTTCAACGCCGCCGGGCTCGCCGCCTTGCCAGGAGCCAGCGCGATATAGCGCTGGCCGATCAGGTTCTGGTAGCGCACCAGTGCCTTGGTGTCGTCGTACACCGTCTGGTTGCGCTGCACGACGAACGTCACGTTGGCGACGGACTTCTTGGTCTTGGAATCGCGGGTCAGTTCGATCTTTTCGACCTTGCCGACCCGCACGCCGGCCATCCGGACGTCGGCACCCTCGCGCAGGCCGAGCACATCGCTGAAGGTTGCGGAGTAGGTGTTGGTATCACCCTCCACGACCCGCGCCAGCGTATTCCAGACGACGACGGTGACCAGGATCGAGACAATCGCGAAGATGCTGAAGCCGATCAGTGGTTTACGAACGCTCATTCGGCGGCACCTCGGACCTGCAGGGTGCCCCCGCGCATTACCGAACTGAGCAGCAGATATTCGGCCGTGGTCGGCCGACGACCGAGCAGGGCCACGATCGCGGCATCTCCTTCGTACGAAATCGGACCGGCGGTTACTGGCGCACTCGCCGGTTGGGTGGGCACGGCCGGAGCCGCGGGCTGGTCGGCGGAGGGCTGGGCACTCGGCGCGGGTGGCGCCAGATTCGGGAACAACCCCTCCAGCGGCGTACCCGCGAACGGGCTGGCCGGCTTCGGCTCGGCCGAGGTCGGCGCGAGCGGATCACCCGGCGAGGTCAGACCCGGGATCTCCGGGAAGCCCGCGGGCAGCGGCAGTTTCGCCAAACCCTGTGCCGTTTCCAGCGAACGCGGCTTCATCGAATCCGGTAGATAGCCGGGATCGGAGACCACCGGTGCGGTCGCGCAGCTCGGCCCGGCCAGGTTGCCGTAGCGCGGGCAGTCCGCCTGTTCGTACGGCCGGTACGGGGTGAGCGTCGCACCGGCATTCCAGACCATCTGCCGCTGCGGACCCCAATGGAAGGTCGTACTCAACTTGCGCAGCGAGTTGTTCAGCGAGGCGATGGTGTCCGGGATCGAATTCGCGTCCGAGGCAAGCGCGCCGAACATATCGCTGGTCCCCGCCGTGACCTGCTTACCGACATCACCGTTGCGGGCGAACAGTCCGTTGACCGTATCCACCGTGCCCGCCGTCCCACTGATCAACGCGACCAGGGCGGAGCGGTGATCGGCGATGGTCTGCGCGGTCTTCACCGAACTGCCGAGCACATCGAGCAATTCGGGTGCGGACTGGTTGAGTGCGCGGGCCGAGGCCGAGAAATCGTCGAGCAGCACACCGAGATTCGGGATGGACTCGTCCACCGAGGTGAGCCACCTGTCGAGCCGCTCGATGGTGGAGCCCGGCATCCGGCCGCTGCCGTCCAGCGCCTGGGAGAGCGTGCCGAGCACCCGGCCGAACTGCACCGGGTCGAGCTTGGTGAGGATATTTCGCACGTTGGTGAGGGTGTCCTGCAGCGCGATGGTGCCCTGGCTCTGGTCCTGCTCGATGATCGAGCCCTCGTGCAGGTACTTGTCCGTAGGACCGTTGAAGACCAATTCCACCGAGGTGACGGCGAACAGGTTGCTCGGCACCACCCGGGCGGTCACATTCGACGGGATATCGCCGGCGAATTCCGGTTTCAGGTCGATCTTCACCTTCTGCCGCGCACCCTTTGCGACGACCTCGACATCCTTGACCACGCCGACCAGCACGCCGCGGAACTTCACGTCGGCCTCGCTCGGCAGCCCGTCACCGGTGTCGCCCACATCAGCGACAACATGCACCTTGGGCACGAAATAGCCTTGGTATCTCGCCATCAGAAAGCCGAGGATCAGCGCGAAGACGACGAGTCCGCATACGCCGGCGACCAACAGTTGTCGCATGGTGGGGCCACGCCCACTGGGATCGATGATCATCTCGTCCTACCCCGAGATCCGGATGCCGGGATTGACGCCCCAGATCGCCAATGTCATGAACAGGTCAGCGAACACCACGACGATGATGCTCATCTTGATGGCCCGACCGGCCGCGACACCAACGCCCTCCGGGCCGCCCGAGGCGAAGAAGCCGTAGTAGCTCTGGATGAAGGTGGTGATCGCGACGAACACCATCGCCTTGAGCAGTGAGTAGAGCACGTCTCCTGGAATCAGGAACTGATAGAAGTAGTGCGCGTAGGTACCGCTGGAGGTGTTACCGATCAGCTGCACCGTGAGCGAGCACGAAATGTAGGCCATGGCCAGGCCCAGGCAGTAGAGCGGAACGATGGCGATCATCGCCGCGAACATCCTGGTGCTCACCAGATACGGCAGCGGCCGGATCGCGATCGACTCGAGCGCGTCGATCTCCTCGGAGATCCGCATCGCGCCGAGCTGAGCGGTGAATCGACAGCCGGCCTGGGCGGCGAAGGCGAGTGCCGCGAGCAGCGGACCCAACTCCCTGGTGGTCGCGAATGCGGAGATGGCGCCGGTGATCGGGCTCAAGCCGAGCAGATTCAGCGAGGTATAGCCCTGGATGCCGACCGTCATCCCGCCGAACGCGCTGAGGATGAGGATGACGCCGATGGTGCCGCCACCGACGACCAGGCTGCCGTTGCCCCAGGTGACATCCGAAAGCAGCCGCCAGACTTCCTTCGGATAGTGCCGCAGCGCCAACGGGATCGAGCCCACCGACCGCAGGAAGAAGAACACCTGGTGCCCCAGGCGCGCAACCATATCCACCGGGACCTGCGCGGACTTCTTTATTTGCCGAAGTGGCCGCAGCAGCGGCGGTACATAGGTTGTTGACACCGGCTCAGACCACCTGTGGGGGGAGGAGAACGTTGTAGATCTGGGTGATGATCAAGTTCACGCCGAACAACATGATGGCGGAACTGACCACCGCGGAGTTCACCGAGTTGGCAACTCCGCCCGGACCACCCCGGGTATTGAGCCCGGTATCACAGGCGATGATCGCAGCGAGCAACCCGAAGATCAATGATTTCACCAGTGCGACAAGCAGATCGATGGTGACGGCGAACGAGGAGAAGGTGCCGATATAGGAACCCGGGGTGCCCTCCTGCGCAAAAATATTGAAAATGTAGCCAGTCAAAAATCCGACGAATACGACGAAGCCACACAGCAATACGCTGACCAGCATGGCCGCGCCGAGCCGGGGCGCGACCAGACGACGCAGCGGATCCACCCCCATCACCCGCATCGCGTCGATCTCTTCGCGGATGGTGCGGGAACCGAGATCGGCGGTGATCGCCGAACCGACCGCGCCCGCGATCATCAGCGAGGTGACCAGCGGCGCACCCTGCTGAATGATGCCGAGACCGTTCGCCGCGCCGATGAACGAGGTCGCACCGACCTGGCTCGCGACCGCGCCGACCTGGATGGAAACGATCACGCCGATCGGGATGGCGACCAGCAGCGTCGGTGCCGCGGCGACACTGGACATGAACGCGCACTGGCGGATGAACTCACGATAAGGAAAGCGGCGTCGGAATATCGCGATGAACAACTCCGCGACCGCCGCGAACCCCATCGTGATCTGCCTGCCGAAGGTCTCCAAGGAGCGCTTCGGATGGTCTTCCCAGTAGGCCTTCGTCCAATCGACCGCGTCACTCATCCGTGACGGCGTTGGTGGACTCTTGGTCGACTGCACTGGCTAACCCCTCTCGACGCCGGTAACCAAACCCCGACGACTTGTTTGCTTGACGCACCCTACTACGGAGTAGTGCAGAACACACCCACCACCGTGTGATTGCAGTCATAGATTGGAGTCACTGTAGGGAAAACGCTATGAGCAGTGGCCCGACGCTTGGGATCGGTCCCAAAGTTAACGGTGATACTTCTGGAACGAGCTACAGTTCCACGGCTCCGATCAGCCCCGCATATGACCTGTTCTACTATTTACGCGGATAATATTCATGCAAAATCTGCACGCGATTCGAATGGCTTCTGCGACACCGATCAACATACAACTGAAACGCAATCAGTAGCATTGCCATGTTTACAGTAATAGTGCTTCGCTATCGCGAGAAAATGAGACGCTGCATCATAAATGTCGAAAAGTGCGGTCCACACCGACGCGTTCGACACCAGAGCGCAGTACAGGACGCGCCCGGAGCCGAATACTGACACGATGGGTGCGACAGATTGATATCGTGCGGACTTCCGACGTCTGGAGGGACATGTTCAGCAAACTCGCCAAGGTGGCCAACGCTGCCTTCGCCGTAGCTCTTGGTGCGGCACTGGTCGCGACGGGGGCCGGCACCGCGGACGCCGCGCCGGGGCCGCCCGTCATCGGCGGTGGGTCGGGAATCATTATCGATAATCAGTTCGAGTGCACTGTCACGACGGTCGGTTACGACGGCGGAGGCCGGTTGGTCGGACTGACCGCGGGACACTGCGGCGACCCGGGCGCTCAGGTGTACGCCGAACTCGACCGCGGCGCAGGCGTGATCGGCCGGTTCGTCTACTCCAACCACGATCTCGACTACGCCATCATCCAATTCGATCCGGCCAAGATGACCCCGGTGAACCGGATCGGCAATGTCACCATCACCGGGATCGGCGGCCCGGCCCAGTTCCCGATGATCGTCTGCAAGGAGGGCCGCACCACCGGCAATACCTGCGGCATCGCCTACGGTGACCTGTTCGGCACGAATATGGAGACCTGGTCGCAGATGTGTGTGGTGGAGGGCGATTCCGGGGCGCCGGTCGTCGTCGGCACCACGCTGGTCGGGATGGTGAACGCGTATCTCGCCATCGCCTGCTTCGGACCCGAGGTCGGCACCAATATGAGCTCGATCATGGGCGATATCAATGCTCGTGGCAGCGTCGGGGCGGGCTTCAACCCGATCTAGCGAAGATCAGTCGAATACCGAATGAGCGGGTCGAATGACCCGCTCATTCTGTTTTGTGGAGCGGCGCCAGCGCTGGACCCGCCACCCCGCACTGCGGCATGCAGTCGACATTGTCCAGTGTCGCGGCGCGGCGCGGCGCGCGCAGTAGTACTGCCGCGATCAGCGCACCGGCCACCAGCAGGCCGACGCAGATCCACATCGCGACGCCGAAGCCGCGGTCGAATTCCAATGGGTCGCCGAGCGATCCGGAGATGCCGGCGAGGCCGGGCAGCGCGGCGACCGCGAGCAGCTGAGCGGTACGGGCCACGGCATTGTTCACCCCGGAGGCGATACCGGCCTCACTGGCGGGCACCGCGCCGAGTACCGCACCGGTGAGTGGAGCGACCAATACCGACAGCCCGAGACCGAAGACCAGCACACCCGGGAGTACATCGGTCAGATAGGTGGTGTCGGGTCCGATCCGCAGCAGCAACACCAGGCCGAGCGCGGCGAGCAGCGGACCGACCGTCATCGGAATGCGCGCACCGTGCACCTGCGCCCAACGACCCGCGGGCGCGGAAAGCACCAGCATGATCAAAGTGACGGGGACGGTTGCCACCCCCGACATCAGCGGCGTGTACTTCGCCACCAATTGCAGCTGCATGACCAGGAGGAAGAAGACACCGCCGAGCGCGGCATAGACCGCGAAGGTGACCAGATTCGCGGCGGTGAAGACCCGCCCGCCGGAAGCGACAGGCCCGGGGGAGGCAGCCTGCGTAACCACGGAGGGACCCGCGCCCGGCGAAAATGTCCCAGCGAACAGCGATGGCGGCACCAGCGGATGGTCGCTGCGCATTTCGATCACCACGAAGACCGTGAGCAGCAGCAGTCCGACGACCACCAGCAGCGGCATCGCATCGATCAGACCGAAGGTCAGCGCGCCGAGGGCCACCGCGACCACCACCGCACCCGGAACATCCAGTCGCGCCGAGGCATTCGGGTCGTGACTCTCCGGCACATGCCGCAACGTGACGAGTACGACGACCACCGCGAGCGGCACATTGATGAAGAAAATGGACTGCCAGCCGGCCAACTCGATCAGCCAGCCGCCGAGGAACGGACCGAGTGCGCCCGCGACACCGCCGAAACCGGACCACAGGCCGATCGCCGCACCCTGATCGCGTTGATCGATGGATGAGGAAATCAGCGCCAGGCTGCCTGGGGTGAGCATCGCACCCGCCACACCCTGCAGGATCCGGGCGACGACGAGCATCTCGATATTGACCGCGGCACCGCAGAGCACCGAGGCCAGTGCGAATCCGATGACACCCCAGACGAACACCTTGCGGCGGCCGAGATGATCGCCGAGCGAGCCGCCGAGCAGGATGAATGAGGCCAGGGTCAGCGTGTAGCCGTTGAGCGTCCACTGCAGCCCCGCGACATCGGTGTCGAGGGATTCGCCGATGCGCGGCAGCGCGATGTTGACGACGGTGGCATCCAGCGAGGCCACCGAGGAACCGAGGATGGTGGCCAGCAGGATCCAGCGGCCGGTTGCCGAACCCAGCCGGGGTAGCTCAGAACTCACGGCTGCACCTCGCTGCGCTCGGTTCCGCCGTTCGTTCCGACGCTGCGTCTATGGTTCGCTCGCTCACGGGCCAAACGTAGCCGCTACCGGCCGGTTTTCGTGGGCGTCAGAGATTTTGGACGCAGACCACGAAGCGCCGCGTCGGGTACTCGAAGCCGCTGCTGCTGCCGCAGACGCTGGCATCGTCGGCGCCCTGCTGGATATTGGTCACCTTCACGCCCTGGCTGACGCGTTCGGTGCAGTCGATGCGCTTGGGATCCTCGCCGCTGATATCCATGCAGCCACCGACGACCCAGTCGATATCCAGGCAGATCGCGCCCTGCTGCGCGCCGTTCATGGTTTCGAAGTAGGCGGAGTCGCGGTCGGCGACGCACTGCGAACTGGTCGCCGCCTTGCCGATGACCTTGTAGTTCGAGGCCCGGCTGCCACAGGAGGCCTTGGCGATGGTGGCGTTATCGGTGGTGCCGCCGAGCGTCACGCAGTCACCGACATTGGCCTGGAAATCGGTGCTGCCGCCCTTGGTCGCCGAGGTGGTCGCCGTCGGCTTACTGGAGGACGGACGGGCGCTGGTGGTGGGCCTGGCCCCTGAGGTTCTCGGCGTGTTGGTGGACGAGACCGCATCGATGGTCCCGTTTACGGCGGGCTGGGCATTGCCGCTGATTTTATTGCCGCAGCCCGCTAGCGAGAGCGCGGCGACGACGGCGACCGCGGCGACGGCCGCCGTCGCGAGGCGACCAGAGATCGGTTGACGAGACACTTACAGTCCTCCCGGCTGTAACGCTCCGAACTCATACCCCCGTCGGAATCCGAAGTGATCTAGCAATGCGTGAAATACCACGCCATGCATACACCACCGAGCGCAGGTGCGTCGAGTCGACAGCAACCGCATCGGAGAAGCACAGTGCCGGCCCAAATGTTGGTTCGATCACTGTGGCACTGCGGCGTACCAGCGAAATCGGTGTCACAGCAACCGATCTGGGTATGGTGAGGTTTCCGGTGTGAGAGGAGTTCGTTCGTGAGGCTGATCAGCGCGATGACTTGCACCACCGCCGCGTTCGGCGCCGCGCTGATCCTCCCCGCGATGGCCTCGGCAACCGATGTGCACTGCGCTACCGACGGCGGGGCGGATGTCACCGTGATCGACGGAAGCACCGCATGCCGGGCCGCGGCCGAATCCCTCGGCCGGGCACGGGCGGCCGGATACGACGGAGTCGGCTACGCCCGTGCCGGCCTGGGTGCCGCCGCGTTCGGTATCGGTGCGGCGGGCGGTGTGGGCGCCAGCGACGGAGTCGGTGGAATTCCGATCGCGCTCGGCTACGGCGCCGATGCCGTTGCGCTGACCTCGATCGCCGCTCCGGCAACGGATTCCGAGACCGACCACCCGAGCCCGCCCATCCCGCTGTTCGCGGTATCGATCGCCTTCGACGGCTCGCGCGCACAGGTCGCGACGGCCGACAGCACGGTGGTGTGCCTGGGCGCGGCAGCCTTCGCGTGGAATTCGGCAACCGGCGCGACCTGTTTGACCACGCCTTTCGGTCGCTGGCAAACGCCACGATCCGAGTTAGGCTGAGAATTCGGCCCCAGCCAGCCAGCAGGAGGTGTGCCCCATGGTTTCGGCCTTCCCCGCACCGGACCGGTGGCCAGCCGCGCCACTGGAGATGCTCGTCGATCCGAGATTCGTTCGCCTTGCGGACCATTTCTTCGGCATGTTCGCCCAGCCGACACGCGGCGGCGGTGCGCTCGCGATCTATCTCGACGGTCGACCCGTCGTCGATATCTGGGCGGGCTGGGCGGCCAAGGATCGACGTTGGAACGGTGAGAATGTCGCGCTCACCTTCTCCACCGGCAAGGGCGTCGCCGCGACCGTGGTGCACCGGCTGGCCGAGCGCGGGCAGATCGAATACGAAGCCCCGGTCGCCACCTACTGGCCAGAGTTCGGCGCACACGGCAAGGACGACATAACGGTGCGCGATGTGCTCTCGCACCGCGCCGGACTGCACCGGGTGCGCGGCCTGGTCCCCGGCCGGGAGGGCATTCTCGACTACGGCGCCGTGGTGGCGGCGCTGGCCGAGAGTCCCGCCGACCCGCGGCGCATCCGCACATCGGGCTATCACGCGATCACCTTCGGCTGGCTCGTGGCCGAGATCGTGCAGCGCGTCACCGGTGATCTGTTCACCGATGTGGTGCGGCGCGAGATCGCGGAACCACTCGGCTATGACGAATTCTGGTTCCGGGTACCGGAATCCGAGCGCTATCGGATCGCCAAGATCTTTCCGCATCTGAATCCACCCGGAATCCGTTGGAATACCGCGTCATCGGTGCTGTCCTGGGTGCGGCCGGTGCGCGGACTCGCCGAGGCGGGTATGCCGGAGAGCTTCGACGAACTCGTCCGCGATCCGCGCGTGCACGATGCGGTGATGCCGGGCTGGAACGGTGTCTTCTCGGCGCGCGCACTGGCCAGAATGTATGGGGCCCTCGCGAATGAAGGGCGGGTCGAGGCGCTTGATCCCGAACGCGGTGGTCACGCCATCGACGCGGCGCAGTTCCTGCAACCGGAGACGATCGCGATCATCAATGAGACGCAGCGGGCCGATAGCCGCGACTATGTGCTCGGGGTGCCGCTGAAATTCACCCTCGGCTATCACCGTCCGGTGGTGATGTCCAAGCAGCAGCCGCGGAAAGCCTTCGGCCACTATGGACTCGGCGGTTCGGGCGCCTATGCCGATCCCGAACTGGGCATGTCGATCGCCTTCGTCACCAACCGGCTCGGCAATGCGGTGACCGCGCTCGGAGACGCCCGGCTCGCGCGCTTGGCCGCCCTCGCCGGCAATACGGTGCGCAGGGTGCGCCCGAAGGGGGCAGTCGAACCGGGACCGGCGTAAGTTCGTAGCTATAGATATGGAGCACGCGGGCGCACCCGAGGAAGCGGCGCTGGACGCCGCGCCTTCGACGCCGCGCGCACCGAGAATGGTGGTTGCGCACGCGTTGGCGGCGGGCATCGATTTCGAGCGGTACTTCCGGTGGCGACGCGAACGCGAGGGTGATCCGTTCTACGTGCGGTTTCCCGGTTTCGGCGCGGTGCTGTTCACCGGCACGGCCGACGGCGCCCGCGAATTCTTCCGCGCGCCGATCGATCTGCTCGAACCGCCGCGACCGAATCCGATCGAACCGCTGGTCGGCTCCGCATCGCTCATCCTGACCGCCGGCGAACGACATCGGCGCGATCGGGCATTGCTCGCACCCGCGTTCCACGGCACGCAGATCCGCGCCTACGGCGAACTCATCCGCGAGTCCACCATCGCCGAAATATCGGGCAGCACAGGCGAATCCCGCCCGGCCTGGACGCCGGGCACGCGCATCGACTCGCGGGCGGCAGCCAGGGCGATCACTTTGCGGGTGATTCTCGAGGCGGTATTCGGGGTGGACAGCCGCGAGCGCCGCGCCGAATACACCACCGCGGTCGCGGAATTCCTCACCGCCTACTCCGGACCGCTGATGCTGGTGCCCGCACTGCGCCGCGGGCTGTTCGGTCGGGCGCCGTGGGATCGGTTCGTGGCCGCGCGCGAGCGGCTCGACGAGCTGATCCTGACCGATATCGCGCGGCGTCGGGCCGTCGGCTCGGTCGGCGCCGACATTCTCGGTCTACTGCGCGCGACCAGCTATGACGACGGCACCTCGATCACCGATGACGATCTGTGCGACCAATTGCGCACCCTGCTCGTCGCCGGACACGAGACCACCGCGACCAGTCTGGTGTGGGCGCTGTTCCATCTGCATCGAGAACCCGAGGCGTTGCAGCGCCTGCGCGCCGAACTGGACGCGGCCGGATCCGACGCCTCCCCGCTCGAGCTGGCCGGGCTGCCGTTCCTGGACGCGGTGTGCCAGGAGACACTGCGGCTACATCCCGCGGTGCCGATCGTGCTGCGCAGGCTGGCCGCGAGCGACTGCTCGCAGGTCGCTCGAAACAACACCGTGCCGTTCACACTGCGTGGTGTCGAGCTCGCGGCGGGCGACACCATGGGCATCGCGCTGCCGCTGCTGCATTCCGATCCCGCGGTGTGGACGGATGCGGAGCTGTTCCGGCCGGAGCGGTTCATCGACCGCAAGTACCGGCCGTACGAGTTCGCACCCTTCGGCGGCGGACATCGACGGTGCGTCGGGGCATCGCTGGCCGACTACGAACTGCGGATCGTGCTCGCGACCATTCTCGGTCGACGGCGGCTGCGATTGCCACCGCGGTATGCACGCGGGCGGGCGCCGCTGTCGGTGCCGCACAACATCGCGACGGGGCCGCATCGGTCGATCCCATTCGATGTCATTTCGTGATTTATCTCACGAAGGAGTTTGGCTCATCTGGGGGTCGGACGACTTGACGGCCGTCCTGAGCCATCGAGGCTCACGGACCTGACCGGCCAGTTTCACGAATGATCTTGACCCCCAACAGCATATGTGTCGCTCGCCACACCACGTGGTCTGCACGAATCAATCCGAAACGCCAGTGGCCGCGGATGGCTCTGGACGGTAGGAAGGACGCCAGGGTCGGGTGCGTCATATACCCGTGGGGTGCTTCGTGTGCCCCGCGCCGTTTTTCCGTGGGCGTTCGCACGGAATCCACGAAGAGTCTTCGTGAAACCGCCCTGCGAGTTCCACACCGATGAGAGATCTCACCGCGCCACCGGCGTAGGCGAGAGATGGATTGGACGAGAAACCTATGCATGCCGCTTTGCACACCGGGACGTCGACTGCTCCTCGTCGGGGAGCGCTAGCCCGCCGACTCCGGCAGGGCATCCTATTGTCGGCGGCGATCGCCGCGGTCGGTATCACCGCCGTCGCGCCGGCTCAGGCCGATCCGGTACTGCCCGGCACCGGCTCCGCTAACTCGACCGCCACCGATCCAGGTGCCACGGCGAACTTCGCGCCGCCGAGTATCAGCCCCGGTGACGGCGAGACCGTCGGCGTCGCGCAGCCGATCATCATCAACTTCAAGGAACCGGTGACCGATCACGTCACCGCCGAGCAGGCCATCAAGATCACCTCCTCGAATCCGGCGCCGGGTCACTTCTACTGGTTCAGCGACAAGCAGGTGCGCTGGCGGCCGAACGAGTTCTGGCCGGCCAATACTGATGTGACCGTGGAGGCGGGCGGCACCCGCACCGCATACCGGATCGGTGACGCTTTCATCACCACCGCCGACGACGACACCCACACCATCACGATCACTCGCAACGGCGAGGAGATCATGACGATGCCGACCTCGATGGGTAAGACCAAGCACGAGACCCCGAACGGCACCTACTTCGTCGGCGAGCAGCTGCGCAAGATGACCATGGATTCGTCCACCTACGGTGTGCCGACCACCGATCCCGAGGGCTACAAGGTCGAGGTCGAGTACGCCACCCGGATTTCCAACAGTGGCATCTTCGTGCATGCGGCCCCGTGGTCGGTTGCGCAGCAAGGTGTTTCGAACGCCAGCCACGGCTGCCTGAACGTCAGCACCGAGAACGCCAAGTGGTTCTTCGAGAACGCCAAGAAGGGCGACCCGGTCATCGTCCAGAACACCAAGGGCGGCACCCTGAACGCCGGCGACGGCTATGGCGACTGGAACGACTGAGTATCGACAGATAGCTCCCGAGCCCAACTCAGCCCAGGCACAAACCGCCTGGGCTGAGTTCTTTCTGTTCACGTCCCGGTGTTCCGGATTTTCCGGACGACAGACCAGTTGCCGGATAATCTCCCGAGTGGCGCAACGCTACAACTGATTTCGGGAGAACATGGGTAACTCGTCGGGTACGCCCAGCATCCAGTCACCGACACCACCGTCGGCCCGCGACGAAACTCGCACCGCACCCCACGACCGGCAAAAGTTTCGGGGAGGCGGACCAGCACATGGGTAACTCGTCGGGTACGCCCAGCATCCAGCCACCAGCCCGACCGTCGGCCCGCGACGAAGGTAGCCTCGTACCCCACGACCGGCAAGAGTTTCGGGTAGCGCGCGAGACGTTCAGCGTGTCGACATTCGGCGTTAACCGACTATTTGCTGTGCGCCGTAGAGTCTCGGCCGTGCGAGCCAGGCCGGAACGAGTACTGCCCCAACCGCGCGGGCGTGGCCTGCGTAATCGGCCGTGGCAGGACTATGCGCTGTTCCTGGTGTTGCTCGGGCCGAATCTGGTGCTGCTGACGCTGTTCGTCTACCGCCCGCTGGCCGACAATATCCGGCTCTCGTTCACCGACTTCAATATCTCCGACAACTTCGTGACCTACATCGGGTTCGCGAACTACCGGGAATGGTGGGGCCGCGACGACTCCTGGCAGATCGTCACCAATACGGTGGTTTTCACCCTGGCCGCGGTGGTCGGCAGCATGGTGCTCGGCCTGGCGCTGGCCCTGCTGCTGGACCGTAAGCTGTTCGGCCGCAATGTGGTTCGCTCGGCCATCTTCGCCCCGTTCGTCATCTCCGGCGCGGCCATCGGCGTGGCCTTCCAGTTCATCTTCGATCCCAGCTTCGGGCTGATCCAGGATGTGCTGCACCGCATCGGCGTCGACAAGGTCCCGGACTTCTACCAGGACCCGCACTGGGCGCTGTTCATGGTGACGGTCACCTATATCTGGAAGAACCTCGGCTACACCTTCGTCATCTACCTGGCCGCACTGCAGGGCACCCGTGCCGATCTCATGGAAGCAGCCGAGATGGACGGCGCCGGCCGCTGGACCACCTTCACCAAAGTGCTGCTGCCACAACTACGCCCGACCACTTTCTTCTTGTCCATCACGGTGCTGCTGAACTCGCTGCAGGTCTTCGACATCATCAATGTGATGACGCGCGGCGGGCCGCTCGGCACCGGCACCACGACCATGGTCTACCAGGTCTACCAAGAGTCCTTCCGCAACTTCCGGGCCGGCTACGGCGCGACGGTCGCCACCATCATGTTCCTCGTGCTGCTAGTCGTCACGCTGGTCCAGGTGCGCATCATGGATCGGGGCGAGCAGTGAAATACGCGCGGCCGCAGCGACGGGCGCGGAGGAGGCAGCATGCGTAACCACGTAGCGACCGGCGCAGGCCGCCATGGAAACAGCGGCGAGACTCTTTCGTATAGCCGCAGGCAGCGCGTGGTGACGGTGCTCGGATACGGCGCGATGGTGTGCGTGCTGATCATCGTCGGTGTTCCGCTGTTCTGGATCTTCATCACCTCGTTCAAGGCACGTCCGGATATCTACACCCAGCCCGCGGTGTACTGGCCGCACAGTTGGCATCCGGCGAACTACGAGGACGCCACCACGACGCTGCCGTTCTGGGCCTTCCTGCGCAATTCGCTGATCATCACCGGGATCATCGCGCTGGTGAAATTCGTGCTGGGAGTGTTCAGCGCGTACGGCCTGGTGTTCCTGCGGTTTCCGGGCAAGACCCTGGTGTTCCTGGTGATCATCGCGGCGCTGATGGTGCCCAACCAGATCACGGTGATCTCCAACTACGCACTGATCGCCCAGTTGGGTTGGCGGAATACCTTCCAGGGCATCATCATTCCGCTCTGTGGGGTGGCCTTCGGCACCTTCCTGATGCGCAATCACTTCCTCTCGCTGCCCTCGGAGGTGATCGAGGCGGCCCGGATGGACGGTGCCAACTGGTGGCGCCTGCTCACCCGGGTGGTGCTGCCGATGTCCGGACCGACGATGGTGGCATTCGCGGTGGTCACGCTGGTCAACGAGTGGAACGAATACCTCTGGCCGTTCCTGATGGCCGACGACACCACGGTCGCCACACTACCGGTCGGCCTGACCCTGCTGCAGAACACCGAGAATCCGAGCGTCACCAACTGGGGACCGGTGATGGCGGGGACGCTGCTGACCATGCTGCCGATCCTCGTCGTCTTCCTGCTGCTACAGCGCCACATGATCAAGGGCCTCACCTCAGGTGCAGTGAAGGGTTGAGCCCACCCGTCACCCGACCACCACCCCTCACGGAATCGCTACGCGATACTGAGACAAGGAGATTCCAGTGTCCACTTCACAATTTCCGGCACTGTCGCGGCGCGGATTCATCGGCCTGGCCGGTGCGCTTGCGGCGGGTACCGCACTGACCGCATGCGCGGGCAGCGGCGGTGGCGGCAAGCAGTCCGGTGACGCCAACACCATTACCTTCTGGTCGAATCACCCTGGCACCTCGAAGGAACTCGAGGCCGAGCTGATCAACCGGTTCCAGGCGAAGTATCCGGATCTGAAGGTCAATCTGGTCGACGCGGGTAAGAACTACGAGGAGGTGTCGCAGAAGTTCAATGCGGCGCTATCCGGCGGCGAGCTGCCCGATGTCGTTGTGCTGTCGGATGTCTGGTGGTTCAACTACGCGCTGAACGGCACCATCGAACCGCTCGACCCGCACTTCGCCGACGCCGGGGTCAAGCTCGACGACTACGTCGATTCGCTGGCCGCCGACTACGTCTTCAACGGTAAGCATTACGCACTGCCGTACGCGCGCTCGACACCGCTGTTCTACTACAACAAGGATGTCTGGGCGAAGGCCGGTCTGCCGGACCGCGGCCCGCAGAGCTGGCCGGAATTCGACGAGTGGGGCCCGAAGATCCAGTCGGTGGTCGGCGACGGCAAGCTCGCGCACGGCTGGGGTGACGCCAAGAACTACCTGGCCTGGACCTTCCAGGGCCCGAACTGGACCTTCGGCGGCGCCTACTCGGACCAGTGGACGCTGAAGTTCACCGACCCCAAAACCATTGCGGCGGGCCAATTCCTGCGCGATATGATCCACACCAAGAAGTACGCGGGCATCAAACCGCAGATCGCCGTCGACTTCGGCACCGGCGTCATCGCCTCCACTATCGCCTCCACCGGCGATCTGAAGGGCATCCAGAAGAACGCCGAGGGCAAACTGCAATTCGGCACCGCATTCCTGCCGCATTCCAACGGCCCCGGCGTCACCACCGGCGGTGCCGGGCTGGCGATTCCGTCCCGGATCTCGGATCAGCGGAAGGTGAACGCGCTGAAGTTCATCGAGTTCATCACCAATGCCGCGAATACCGCGTACTTCTCGCAGGGCACCGGATATATGCCGGTGCGCAAGTCCGCGGTGACCGATCCGAGCGAGGTCGACTTCCTCGCGAAGAACCCGAATTCGAAGGTCGCTATCGAGCAGCTCGCGGTGACCAAATCGCAGGACTACGCGCGGGTCTTCGTGCCTGGCGGTGACCAGATCATCGGCACCGGTTTGGAGCAGATCGGCCTGCAGAATGCCGATCCGGCAACGGCTTTTGCGAATGTCGCCAGCCAGCTGCAGACCATTATCGACCGGCAGATCACGCCGAAGCTGCCCAAGTAGTACCGACGAAGAGGGAGATCGACGCCGTGGCAACAGTGCACTTCGACGGGGTGACGCATCGGTATCCCGGTGCGCCGGCGCCCGCCGTCGACAACCTGGAACTCGATATCGCCGACGGGGAATTCATCGTCCTCGTCGGCCCATCGGGTTGCGGCAAATCGACCAGTCTGCGGATGCTGGCCGGATTGGAATCCGTAGCGGCGGGTCGCATCCTGATCGGCGGTAAGGACGTCACCGCACTGCCGCCGCGCGCCCGCGATGTGGCGATGGTATTCCAGAGCTACGCGCTCTATCCGAATATGACGGTCGCACAGAATATGGGCTTTGCACTGCGCAATGCCGGAATGAACAAGGCGGACACCGCGGTTCGGGTGCAGGAGGCGGCGAAGATGCTCGAACTCGAGCATCTGCTCGACCGCAGACCGGCGAAACTTTCCGGTGGGCAACGCCAGCGCGTCGCGATGGGGCGCGCCATCGTGCGCCGACCCCAGGTCTTCTGCATGGACGAGCCCCTGTCCAACCTGGATGCGAAACTGCGGGTGAGCACCCGCTCCCAGATAGCCGCGCTGCAGAAGCGTCTCGGCACCACCACCGTCTACGTCACCCACGACCAGGTCGAGGCCATGACCATGGGCGATCGGGTCGCGGTGCTGCGCGAAGGGAAACTCCAGCAGATCGCCAAACCCCGTGAGCTCTACGACGATCCGGTCAATACTTTCGTCGCGGGGTTCATCGGCTCACCCGGCATGAATCTGCTCGACGCCCCTGTTCGGGATGGTGCCGCCGTCCTTGGTGACCTGCGAATTCCCTTGCCCCGCACCGCAACCGGCGGGCGGGTCATTGTCGGCATCCGTCCGGAATCCTGGGAAACCACCACCGAGACCGAGAACAGCCTCGCCGTGGCCGCCGAACTGCTCGAGGAACTCGGCGCCGAATCTTTCATCTACAGCCACGGCGTCACCGATGAATGGAACAGCCGCTCCGGCAAGGTGGTGGCCCGGGTGGACCGCCGCTTCCAGGTTGCCCTCGGCGATCGCCTGCGCCTGCGCCCGAAACTCGACGAGATCTTCTTCTTCGACGGCGAAACCGAGGAACGCCTGCGCTGAGCGCTCGGCGTCCTCGGCCCCGCCGCGTGCTCACCAGATCTTGACGCGCTGCGCGGGTTCCAGATACAGCTCGTCGCCCGGCTTCACATCGAAGGCCTCGTGGAAGCTGTCGATATTGCGAACCACCGCATTGCAGCGGAACTCGGGCGGCGAGTGCGGATCGGTGGCCAGGCGGCGGATGGCCTCCTCATTGCGGGCCTTGGTCCGCCACACCTGTGCCCAGCCGTAGAAGACGCGCTGCAGACCGCTCAGTCCGTCGATGACCGGCGGCTCCTCGCCTTCGAGCGAAATCCGGTAGGCGGCCAGGGCAATGGACAGTCCGCCCAGGTCACCGATGTTCTCGCCGATGGTGAATTCGCCGTTGACGGTGTTGTCGTCGGACAGCGCCTTGGGTGAGAGCACGTTGTACTGGTCGATCAAAGCCTTTGTGCGCTTACCGAATTCGGTGCGATCGGCATCGGTCCACCAGTCGATCATATTGCCGTCGCCGTCGTACTTGGCGCCCTGATCGTCGAAACCGTGGCCGATCTCGTGACCGATCACCGCGCCGATGCCACCGTAGTTGGCGGCGTCGTCGGCGTGCATATCGAAGAACGGCGGGTGCAGAATGGCCGCGGGGAAGACGATTTCGTTCATGCCCGGGTTGTAGTAGGCGTTCACCGTCTGCGGGGTCATGAACCATTCGCCGCGATCGACCGGACCGCCGAGCTTGTTCAGATCGCGATCGTGTTCGGCGGCATAGCCGCGTCGGTAGTTGCCGACCAGATCGGACGGGACGATGACGATGGCGGAGTAGTCGCGCCACTTGTCCGGATAGCCGATCTTGGGGGTGAACTTCTCCAGTTTGGCCAGCGCGGCCGCCCTGGTATCCGGCCCCATCCAGTCCAGCTCGGCGATATTGCGGCGGTAGGCCTCCTGCAGATTGGCGACCAGCTCGACCATCCGAGCCTTGGCCTCTGGCGGAAAGTGCTCGCCGACATACAGTTTGCCGACCGCCTCACCGAGCAGATCCTGCACCAGCGAAACACCGCGCTTCCAGCGTTCCCTGTTCTCCTGCGCGCCGGTGAGGGTGCGGCCGTAGAAGTCGAAGTTCTCCTCGACGATCGGATCGGTGAGATAGGCCGCCCGCGAACGCAACAGCCGCCAGATCGCCCACGCCTGCCAGTCGGCGAGCGGTTCGGCCGCCCAGGTCTGTGCGAAGGCGCGCACGTAATCCGGCTGGCGCACAACCACTTCAGCGAACAGTTCGGGACCCGACTTCGAGATACCCTCGGCGAGCGCGGCAGTCCACGCGTGCCAATCGAATTCCGGATGCTCGGCGACCAGCGCGTCGTAGGTGGTGAGGTTGTAGCTCAACTCGGCATCGCGGCGGCGCACCACATCCCAGTGCCCGGCCGCGAGCTTGCGCTCCAACTCGAAGATCCGCTGTCCGACCGTCGCCAGGTCGGCGGGCAGCAGCGCGGCGATCTGCGGTTCGGCGGCGGCCAGCGCGAACATCCGGCCGATGTGCTCGACATATCGGTCCCTGATCTCGGCGAATTCGTCCTGCCGGTAGTAGGACTCGTCGGGCAGCCCGATCCCGGACTGGGTGGCGTGCACCAGATACCGGTTGGAGTCCTTGTCATCGGTGTCGACATAGAAACCGAGCGCGCCGCCGACGCCGGTGCGCTGCAGGCGACCCAGTAGCGCGGCGAAGGCACTGCGATCGGCGACCTCGTGGATCTCGGTGAGTTCCCCCGCGATGGGTGCCAGCCCGAGCGAGGCCACCGTATCGGTGTCCATGAAGCTCGAGTACAGATCGCCGATCTTGCGCGCGTCGCTGCCGTGCGGCGCCGCCGAGTCCGCGGCCTGCCGGATGATCGTCTGCACATCCAGCTCCGCCTGGTCGTACAGCGTCCGGAAGGCGCCGTCGACCGCACGATCCGCCGGTATCTCATAGGTATCCAGCCACCCGCCGTTGACATGGGCGAACAGATCGTCCTGAACGCGCACGGCGTGGTCGAGGTGGGAGAGATCGATACCGGAGGGACTGCTCAGATCGGAAGTCACGATCTCCAGTATGCAGAGATGGGGCGCAGGCTGCCGTCGCCGAGGTTGGCCCCGGCCGTGTCACGGCCGGGGTAAGCGGTCAGGCGGGCAGGATGATGCGATCGAATTCGCCGTCGCGCGCGCCGGCGATGAACGCATCCCACTCTTCGGGGGTGTAGGAGAGGGTGATATCGCCGTGGCGCAGGGTGGCGCTGCCGTCGGCGCAAGTTTGTGCGATCAGCTCGTTATGCGATCGGCCGCTGTTGAGAAGGTTGATGAACGAGGTCCAGAGGCTCGCGGTGACGGTGATGATGGGCTCTTCAGCGGGGCGGTTGGCCGGGTTGCGGCGGTATTTGCTGTCACGGATGAGCACCGCGTCACCATCGAACCGGACTTCGACGCATTGATTGCCGTTGTTCGATCGACTCGACGTGAACCAGTCAGTGAAAACCGACCGGAGGGTAGCGGTGGTGGCCATGGGCAGGATTTTACACTCGTGCATACCTGCTGATCAGGGCCAATGATGCTGCACGATTCAACGATTGTTCCAGTGCGCGAACGTAAGCGAAGCTCAAATCGCGCACCTGTTCCGGATCGTCGACCGCGCCACCGAAGACCGCGCTCTCGGCCCACGCGAAGGTCGGCAGCTGTTCACCGGCGAAGTCGATCAGGTGGAAACTGGACCCGCCGAGCACCGCGCCCGCCCGCGCCGCGAACGGGATGACGCGCACCTCGATATTGTCGAGCTGCTCGATCGTCTTCGCCAGATACTCCAACTGTCCGCGCAAAACCTCCGGCCCACCGGTCTGCTGCAGCAGGGTGCCCTCGCCGATGACCGCGGTCAGTTCCACCCGTCCCTTACCGCGCAACCGC
Organism: Nocardia vinacea; assembly: GCF_035920345.1. Lineage (NCBI taxonomy): Bacteria > Bacillati > Actinomycetota > Actinomycetes > Mycobacteriales > Nocardiaceae > Nocardia > Nocardia vinacea. The sequence continues at coordinate 7,182,722 of NZ_CP109149.1, read as the reverse complement.
TCCTGCCGCCGCATCCGAATGGCTACCAGTTGCTCGACTTGAACCGGCCGGATCATCACATCGGCACTGATTAGCGCCCGCGCGTAGTCCTCGGACTGCAGCAGGCCAGGGAAAACCAAACTGTCATAGCTGCGAATACTCTGCGCGCCGAACTCCATGCCGTACAGCCGCTGCAGTTCCGGCCCGATCAGGGCCGACGATTTGGCCCACCAGCCGCGCTGCTTACTCGACTCGAGCAGTGTCAGCAACTCCCCGCGTTCTTCGGAATCCACCTCGAGCAGTTCGAGCACTGGGCCGATGGTGTTCGTGGTGAGCACCCGTCGCCCCTTCTCGACATGCGACCAGTTGGCCGGGGTGAAGCCGACCCGCTTGGCGAAGGTGGCCGAATCGAAGCCGCGCTGTTCGCGTAATTCGCGCAGGCGCAGCACCAGCTCCCAGCGAGCAACGGTCGGGGAAACGGGCGCCATGGCCCGAGATGGTACGCCGGAAATTTACTCGGCGTGTGACTATTGTCAAGGAACTTGTGCGGGTCTAGGGTCGATTTCAGCGGCAACTTTGGTTTTTACGTCGATCCACTCAGAGTCGAGGCGAGGTTCCTCATGAGTACGTCGCGAATGGAATCGGGTAGCTACCTGGCAGCCCAAGATTTCGCGGCGACCCAGGACGCCTTGGCGCGATGTCGCCGCTATCGCAAGGACAACGGTCTCTACGGGGTGGTCGATCCGGGACTCGGGCGAATTCTGTTGGAAGTCGGCGCGGTCGGCGCGGTCGTCATGCCCGCCGAACTCGGCAAGCGGGTGCGCGCCTACCTCCTCGCCAACTACGGGCGAACCGGACCGATCATCGCGCATCCGCGCTCCAGCCGTTGGTCCTTCCTGACCGGTCCGACCGATAACTCGTACCTGGATATGACGCTGTTCCCGGAGTTGTTCCGGGTCTGCACTTCGGTGGCGCTGCCGGGCACCCGGATCGTGCTGCCCTCACCGACCGATGAGCTCAGCGGCTACCGGATCTGGATCGCACCGCCCGAGGGCGACTACCGCCCCGAACTCGGCGATGTCATCGCCGCCACCCGGACGTGCGCGCACAGCGGCGGCCGGTCGGTCGTCAAGGGTGTCGTCAAGGGGTCGGTCGCGGAGTGAGCGTCACGCTGAAGCTCTGCTCGATGCTGTGCTCCCACTTGTCTCGGCACTCGTTTTGTTTGGTCTGATCGTCGCCCGCCTGCTGCATGCAGTCCAGATAGTCCTTGCCGCCGGAGTCGACGAAGAAGCTCCAGCCGACGATGCTGAGCACAACCGCGGCGACCAGCGCGAGCACACCCAGGATCAATCCGGTGACCGCCATGCCGGTGCCGCCCGCACTGCCGGAACGAATCTTGACCAGCGCGATGATGCCGAAGATCAGCGCGAAGAAGCCGAACAGATAGCCGCCGATCAGTGTCCAGCAACTCAGGAAGCCGACGATGCCGAGCACCAGTGCGGTGATCGCCATGCCCTTGCGCTTGGGGGATTCCTGCCAGTAGTTCGGCTGCCCTTGGCCCGGTGGCGGCGGGTACTGACCCGGTGGCGGATATTGACCGGGCGGCGGATATTGCGCCATGGGACTTCCTCTCAGCCGGTGCGCTTGCGCTGCAGTCGCCTTCTGATCGCACTGCCTGAGCAGGGATGTTAGTGACGAGCCGGTTATTCCGAGCCGAGCCGCGCGTGCATCTCCCAGACCAGGATCTCCGCCGGCCCGTGGGCGGTCACCAGCTGCCCACCCGATCTGGTCAGGCGCACGGCGTCACCCGCGTACAACGGACCGACGCCCTCCATCTCCACCTCGCCCCTTGCGACGAACAGATGCAGATACGGCGCGTCCGGTAGGTCGATCGCCTGCTCGGTTTCCCCGCTGTCGGCCAGCCGCGCCACATGCAGCGCCGAATGGCTGCTGCCGATGGCGATCGCGGTCCGATCGCGATAACGCGGCAGGCCGGAGGCCACGGTCACCAGGCCGCCGCGGGCCAATTCGTCGTCGATCTCGAGCTGCTGATATCCGGGCTCGAGGCCCGGTTCGTCCGGTACGACCCACATCTGCACGAAATGGACCGGCTGGTCATGTTCGGTGCTGTGGTCCAGACGCCAGGAGTCGTTCTTCTCCGAATGCAGAATTCCGGTGCCCGCGCTCATCCGCTGCGCCAGACCGGGATAGATGACACCGCTGTGCCCGAGCGAATCCTGGTGCACCAGCGAGCCGCCGAGCACCCACGTCACGATCTCCATATCCCGATGCGGATGGGTTTCGAAGCCCTGACCAGGGGAAACAATATCTTCGTTATTGACGAGCAGCAGCCCGTGATGGGTGTTGTCGGGATCGTAGTGCTCCCCGAAGGAGAACGAGTGCTTCGAATCCAGCCAGGACACGCGCGTTTTCATGCGATCGCCGCCGCGATGGACATCGATGTGTGGTGTCGTGAGTGTGGACATCGTGGTCCTCCTCTCGGGACCGTGCACCGATCACCTTTCAGGGTAGGAGCACTTACGACGTTGGTACTCCGAATTCCTAGTAAATTGTCCTGCACTCGGCATTTTACGCGAGCTGATCTTCGCGAGTGACGTGCAAGCAGTCACTCGCGGCTGCGGGTGAACGGCAGGCGAGCAGTACCGACCGGTTAGTCGAGTCGGCGGTCGGCACGGCCCGCCAGCACACGGCGGGGCTCTGTACGCGTGCACGGCGGATTCGTAACATCATGTGCCACAACGGAATCGGAGGTGACGAACGGATGCGAACCGAGGTGCTCGCACGCATCGAGCAGCAACTCCGCGATGCGGCAGAGCGCGACGGAATCAGCGATTTCGTCGTCGGTGTCGCGGTATTCCGCGATCGCAAACTCCTGGTGGTGCGCCGCGTACCCGACGATTACCACGGCGGCATGTACGAACTGCCCGGTGGCGGAGTCGAATCCGGGGAGACCCTGGCCGAATGCGTGGTGCGGGAACTGTACGAGGAGACCGGGCTGCGGGTGCGCGCCATCACCGAGTTCCTCGGCGACTTCGACTACGCCACCAGGACCAAACCCCGAGTGCGCAAGTACAGCTTCATCGTCGAGGTGGAGCCCGGCGCGGTGGCGCTGGCCCCGGGCGAACACGACGCCTTCGCCTGGATCGATGCGGCCGCGCTCGCCGATTTGCCGATGGCACCGGATATGCGCGAAACAATCTCCACACTGGTGGACTGCGTTTGATCCGTCACAGGCCCACATTGCACCAGGGGGCCGCGAACACGCCGCGCCGCAGGCGCGGCAAATCAAACACAGTAGCCTCTGGGCGTGTCTACTGGTCGCCCCGACGGCAACACTCCCGCGGACGCGCGGCCGGTTTCGCTACAGACGGCGCTGCGCGAGAGTCCCGGCGTGTTGCGTTTGGCGCTGATCCGCTTTACCGGTCAGTTCGGTGACGGCATGTTCCAGGCGGCGCTGTCCGGTGCCATTCTGTTCAACCCGGAACGGGAGACCGATCCGCTCGCCATCGCGGCCGCGTTCGCGGTATTGCTGCTGCCGTACTCGCTGATCGGGCCGTATGCCGGTGCGCTACTGGACCGCTGGGATCGGCGGGCGGTGCTGCTGGTCGCCAATGTGCTGCGGGCGGTGCTGATCGGTGCGGTGAGCGTCGGGCTGTTGGCGGGCAGTAGTGCGACGCCGTTGTTGTTGCTCGCGCTTGCCGTGGTCGGGATCAGCAGGTTCGTGCTCTCGGGCGTGTCGGCCGCGTTGCCCCGAGTGCTCGATCTGCACTGGCTGGTGCCCGCGAATTCGGTGCTGGCCACGGTGGCGTCCGGATGTGCCGGTGTCGGCGCCGCGGCGGCGGTCGCGATCATCGGGTTGATCGGTGCAGGTGATTTCGCGTCGGCGGTCGCGGTGGCGATCAGTGCCGTGTGGTCGGCCTGCGGTGCGGTATTCGCGGCCGGGTTCGGGCCCGGGGTGCTCGGTCCGGAGCCGGGAACCGCGACGCGCGACAGTGCGGTGCGGGCGATCGCGACCGGCCTGCGCCACGGTGCAGCCGCGGTCTGGGGAGCGGTTCAGGTCACCACCGCGATGATCGGCATCGGCACGCATCGGATCGTATTCGGCACCAATACGCTGATCATGGTGCTGGTGCTGCGGCAGGCGCCCGTCGACGGTGGCGGCGCGAATACCGGGCTGACCCGGTTCGGGCTCGCCATCGGCTGTACCGCCGCCGGGATGTTGGTGGCGGCGGTCGTCGCACCGGTATTGATTCCGCGGCTCGGCCGCTCACGCACGGTGGTCCTCGGGCTGTTAACCGCGACCGTGGTGCAGTTGGCGCTGGTCACCCCGACCGCGATCGTGACGGCGGGGACCGCGGCGCATCGGGCGCATCAATTGCTTCTGGTCGCGGCATTCCTGTTCGGGCTCGCGGGGCAGACCATCAAACTGACCGGCGATGCGACCATGCAGATCGATATCGATGACACCAGGCGCGGTCAGGTATTCGCATTGCAGGACACCGTATTCAATATCGCGTTCGTGCTGGCGATCGCGCTCACCGCATCGGTGATACCGGCCGATGGGCGCTCTATCGGCGTGGTGCTGGTCGGTGCCGGAATCTATTGCGCCGGAATAGTGGCCATTGCCGTCAACAGTCGGCGGGTGCCGGTTACTCGTTGAACGGCATTGTCGGATAAGTGGATTCATCGCCCGACCAGGTCCGGTGATCCCGGAGCGCGGCGACATGCTCGATCGGAGCTTGCGGATCGAACGAGCGCGAATCTCGTGGCGGCTCATCGTCATTCGACAAGGCAGCGCCGAATTGATCGGCGGCGAGATGATCCGGCTCGGGCTCGGTGCGCTCGATCCAGGCCAGGTGTTCGCTGTCCGCATCGGCCGGACTGCCGGTGATCTGGTGATTCCAGGTGCCGTTGCCGGTCGGATCGGTGAAGAAATGGTCGAGTACGCCGTCGTCGTCGAGATCCAGCCCGGCCACATCGGCAACGCCGGTGCCGTGCGAATCCCACAGCACATCATCGACCAGGCCGTCGCCGTCGAAGTCGAGTCCCACCGCATCGCCGACGCCCGAGCCGGATAGATCCAAATCCGCCTGGCTGGTCCAGACGTGCACCGTGCCGTCACCGGTTCCGAACACGTACTCGATCTCGTTCATATCTGGTTGGACGCGAATGCGCCTCATCCGGTTCCACGCTTCGCACGATTCGGTCGGGTAAGTTGATCTCCCATCGACCCGAATCGACAGGGAGTCAGCAACGGATGGGATTTCGGCCGAGCAGTACGCGTGTGTTCGCGTCGTCGGCCAATTATTCCTGTGCGCCCGTAATCCTGGGCGTGCTGCTCGCCGGAGCACTGACCGTACCGACGCCCGTCGTGCAGGCGGCGCAGCATCCGTGGGCGCCGCCGCCGGTGAACAGTTGTGGCGAGATCGGATTCGACCCGTTGAACCGGGCGCCGGACCCGAACGCACCGCCGCCTCCACCGCTGCCCCCTTTGCCCCCGCAGATCGATATCCCGGTACCGGTTCCCGAGATCACGCCGGTTCCGGTCCCTGATCCGCCGCCGGACAACACCCGGATCGATCCGGAACCGCTGCCCACCGACCCGTGCCGCAATCCGTGCCCGGATATTCGGGATACACCGAAGCCGTCGGATCCCGCCACCGATCCGGAACCGGAAGGCGCGCCCGACACCGGGTCCAGCTCCGGTTCCGGATCCGGCTCGAGCTCCGGTTCGACTTCGGGTTCCGGCTCGATCCGTCTGCCGCGCATAGAGTTCCGCCCGGAGATCGAACCCATTCCGATCCCGGTGCCCGGCCCCGACGGAATCGAACCGCAACCCGCACCACCGCCGATCGTGCACCCGGACGAACCCGGACCGCTGACAGCCGCCATCGCCCCGCCGCTGGTGGAGTCGGTGGATCTGGTCGGTCAGGTGACCGGGCACGGTTCGGCTAACCGCACCGATATGCGCTGGCAGGTCGACGGCACCGACCTCGGCATCATGTGGGAGACCAAACCGGGCGAGGTCGCCGTGGCCTTCGGCGACACCTTCGGCGACGGCTGGACCAGTGGCGGCGTGGGCGGACCCGATTGGCGCAGCAATGTACTCGGCTACAGCACCGACCACGATCTCGCCGACGGACTCGGCATCGACACCATGGTGCAGGACAGCCGTTGTCACGCCACCGAACTGCTGTCCAGCCGCAAGATCAAGAACTGGGAGACGACCACCATCCCGACCTCCGGGTTCGCGATCGGGCGGCGCCAGTTCATGAGCTATATGTCGGTGAACCACTGGAGCCGCATCCCCGGCCTGTGGTCGACCAATTACGGCGGGCTCGCGTACTCCGACGACAACGGCCGCACCTGGGTCAAGGATCAGCATGCCCGGTGGGACAACTTCTTCGGGCTCGGCCGGTTCCAGGTGGCGGCCATGGTCCCGCAGGGCAATTACGTCTATATGTTCGGCACGCCCAACGGCCGGGTCGGCGTGATCGGCCTGGCCAGGGTGCCGAAGACCGAGGTGCTGAACAAATCGGCCTACCAGTACTGGGTGGGTGGAACCTGGGCACCTGCGGCCGAAAACCAGGCCACGCCTTTGGTTCTCGGTATGGCAAGCGAGCTGTCGGTGCGCTTCGACAAGGACACCGAACAGTGGCAGATGGTCTATCTGGATTCGGCGCGCAGCGCGATCGTGATGCGCAGCGCGGCGAGCCCGCAGGGTGCCTGGACCGACGGTGTCCAGCTGGTCTCCACCGACGACTATCCGAAGGCCTACGGCGGCTTCATCCATCCGTGGTCGACGAGCGAGGATCTGTACTTCACCATCTCGGCGTGGGATAGCTACAACGTGTATCTCATGCACGCGAAGATCGATCCGCCGCACTGACCGCGCTCGGATCCGCGCCGACGGTGATTCGGTATGGTGCGCATGTGATCGACCAGCGCATACGTACTTCGCACGGGCGGCGCCGGTGACGAGCGAGACACCGGGCTGGCAGTTCTGGATCGATCGGGGCGGCACATTTACCGATGTGGTGGCCCGTCGACCCGACGGCAAGCTCGTCACGCACAAGCTGCTCTCGGAGAATCCGGCGCGCTATGCCGACTCCGCGGTGGCAGGCATTCGCGAAATCCTCGCCGACGCGGGCGGCACCGCCGATATCGATGCCGTCCGGATGGGCACAACGGTCGCGACCAACGCGCTGCTCGAGCGCAAAGGCGAACGCACCGTGCTGGTCATCACGCGCGGCTTCCGCGACGCATTGCGCATCGCCTATCAGAATCGGCCGCAGATCTTCGCGCGGGAGATCGTGCTGCCGGAGTTGCTACACGAGCACGTGATCGAGGTGGACGAGCGCGTCACGGCGGATGGCACGGTGCTGACCCCGCCGGATCTCGAAGCACTGGCGGCCGAACTGAAGCCGTTGTACGACAGTGGTATCCGCGCCGTCGCCGTCGTCTGCATGCATTCCCATCTTTATCCCGAACACGAAAAGGCGATCGGCAGGGTCGCGCGCGAAATCGGATTTCCGCAGATCTCGCTGTCCAGCGAGGTGAGCCCGCTGATGAAGCTGGTGCCGCGCGGGGACACCACGGTGGTGGACGCCTATCTCTCACCGGTGCTGCGCCGCTACGTCCAGCAGGTCGCCGACCAGCTCACGGGTGTGCGGCTGATGTTCATGCAGTCCAATGGCGGACTCACCGAGGCCGGGCAGTTCCGCGGTAAGGACGCCATCCTGTCCGGTCCGGCGGGCGGCATCGTCGGCATGGTGCGGATGTCCGAACTCGCCGGATTCGACCGCGTCATCGGCTTCGATATGGGTGGAACCTCCACGGACGTATCGCATTTCGCGGGCGAGTACGAGCGAGTGTTCATCACGCAGATCGCCGGTGTCCGGTTGCGCGCGCCGATGCTCGATATCCATACCGTCGCGGCGGGTGGCGGTTCGATCCTGCATTTCGACGGCAGCCGCTACCGTGTCGGACCCGATTCCGCGGGCGCGGCACCCGGACCGGCCTGTTATCGCGGCGGCGGACCGCTGACGGTCACTGATGCCAACGTGATGCTCGGCCGCATCCAATCCGCACATTTTCCAAGGGTTTTCGGGCCGGATGGCAATGCGCCGCTCGATGATGCGCTGGTACGCAACCGATTCGCGGAACTGGCCGCCGAAATCGCGGAGAGCACCGGTGACGATCGCACACCGGAACAGGTCGCCGAGGGCTATCTCGAAATCGCGGTCGCCAATATCGCCGCCGCCATCAAGCGGATCTCGGTGCAGAAGGGCCACGATGTGACCCGGTACGCGCTGACCACCTTCGGCGGCGCGGGCGGCCAACTCGCCTGCAAGGTGGCCGATTCCCTCGGCATTCGCACCGTTGTGGTGCCGCCCATGGCCGGTGTGCTCTCCGCCCTCGGTATCGGTCTCGCCGATACCACCGCCATGCGCGAACGTTCGGTGGAGTTGCCGCTGCACGAGGAGTCGATGGACCATGTCGGCGAGATCGCCGATGATCTGGAGGCCATCGCTCGCGCCGAACTACTCGATGAGGACGTGCCTGTGCACCGGGTGCGTATCGTGCGGCGCGCCCAGCTGCGCTACGACGGCACCGACACCACGCTCACCGTCGAACTCACCGAACCGGCGGAGATGGCAGCGGATTTCGTCGAACGACACCGCAGCACCTACTCCTTCGTGCTGGACCGCCCGATCGTGATCGAGGCGCTTTCGGTCGAGGCGATCGGGCTCACCGAACCACCCGATCTCGCCGACCTGGCCGGGCCGCGCGCAAAATCAGGCGAGCCGGAGTCGGTGCGACTGCATACCGGTGGCGTTCTGCGCGAGGTATTCCTTTACCGGCGTGCGGAATTGGTGCCGACGAAAGCGGTGCGCGGGCCCGCGATCATTACCGAGGCCAACTCCACCACGGTCGTCGACGACGGTTGGCAGGCCGTGGTGAACGACCTCGGACATCTGATCATGGAACGGGTCGAAGCGGTGGCCGGACCAGAGGCGGGCACCGAAGCGGACCCCGTGCTGCTGGAGGTCTTCAACAATCTGTTCATGTCCATCGCCGAGCAGATGGGCGCGCGGCTGGAGTCGACCGCGCAGTCGGTCAATATCAAAGAGCGCCTGGACTTCTCGTGCGCGCTCTTCGATCCCGACGGCAATCTCGTCGCCAATGCGCCGCATATTCCGGTCCATCTCGGATCGATGGGGACCAGCGTCAAGGAGGTCATCCGGCGCAGGCAGGCCGGAGGCATGCGCCCCGGTGACACCTACGCCGTCAACGATCCCTACCACGGCGGCACCCATCTGCCCGATGTCACGGTGATCACGCCGGTATTCGACACCGCGGGCGCCGAGATCCTCTTCTATGTCGCATCACGCGGCCATCACGCCGAAATCGGCGGTATCGCGCCCGGTTCGATGCCGGCGAACAGCCGTCGCATCGAGGAAGAGGGCGTCATCTTCGACAACTGGCTGCTCGTCGAGGACGGCCGGTTCCGCGAGGACGAGACGCTGCGCTTGCTCACCGAAGCGCCGTACCCGTCCCGCAATCCGGCCACCAACCTCGCCGATCTGCGCGCCCAGATCGCCGCCAATGCCAAGGGTGTCGAAGAAGTCCGGAAGATGATCGAGCACTTCGGGCTCGACGTCGTCGAGGCGTATATGCGGCATGTGCAGGACAATGCGGAGGAATCGGTGCGGCGCGTCATCGATGCGCTCGACGACGGCGAATACGCCTATGCGACCGACCTGGGTGCGACCATTCGCGTTCGGATCACCGTGGATCGGGAAAACCGCAGCGCCACTATCGATTTCAGTGGTACCTCCGGGCAGCTCGACGGTAACTTCAACGCCCCCTATGCCGTTGTGAACGCGGCGGTCCTGTATGTCTTCCGCACGCTGGTCGCCGACGATATTCCGCTCAACGACGGCTGCCTGCGACCACTGCGGATCATCGTGCCGCCCGGTTCGATGCTCGCGCCCGAACCGCCCGCCGCGGTCGTCGCGGGCAATGTCGAGACCTCCCAGGCGATTACCGGCGCGCTGTACGCGGCGCTCGGGGTGCAGGCCGAGGGGTCGGGCACGATGAACAACATCACCTTCGGCAATGATCGCAGCCAGTACTACGAGACGATCGGATCCGGATCGGGTGCCGGCGACGGTTTCGACGGCGCTCCGGTGGTCCAGACCCATATGACCAACTCCCGGCTCACCGATCCGGAGGTGCTGGAGTGGCGACTGCCGGTGCTGCTCGAGGAGTTCTCGGTACGCGCGGGGAGCGGAGGTACCGGTCGATGGCGTGGTGGTGACGGTGCGGTGCGTCGGCTGCGATTCACCGAGCCGGTGACGGTCTCGACGCTGTCGAGTCATCGCCGGGTGCCGCCGTACGGCATGGCGGGCGGCGCGCCCGGCGCCCTCGGCCGAAACCGGATCGAGCGTGCCGATGGCACGGTGCAGGACCTGAGCGGGGCGGATTCGGCGCACCTCGACCCCGGGGATGTGCTGGTCATCGAGACGCCCGGCGGCGGCGGGTACGGGAACTGATCACGTTCGGCGCGCCGCCCTGGCATGCTTTCGAGAGTGAGGTAGCTCACATTCGGCAGTGTCACGTCGGAAGGAGGTCAGCTGTCTGATGACCATGAACGACAACAAGAACGTATTGCTGGCCGGGGCGAGCGGAGTGCTGGGCGCCCACATCACCACCGCTCTCCGGCAGTCCGGCTACACCGTGATTTCGCTGTCCCGCGGCGCCGGGGCCGATGTCCAGGCCGATCTGATGAATCGCGACCAACTGCTGCGCGCGGTCGAGGGTCGCACCGTCGACACCGTGGTGCACGCGGCGACGGCACTGCGCAAGGCGCCCATGCGGCACAAGGATATGTACGCGACCAATGCGCTGCGGATCACCGGCACCGCCAACCTGCTGGAGGCCGCGCGCGCCGTCGGTGCCCGGCGGGTCATCGCCGAATCCGTGGTCCTCGGTTACGGCTACGGCGATTTCGGCGATCACGTGCTCACCGAGGACGACCCCTTCGCATCGACCGGCGACAAAGCGGTGGAACCCCACCTCGAAGGCATGCGGGTCAAGGAAGAGCTGATGCTGAATGCCGATGGGATCGAAGGGATCTCATTGCGCTACGGCATGTTCTACGGCGCGGGCGGCACAGAGGCCATTATCGAGATGCTGCGCAAGCGACAGCTGCCGACGGTGAACGATCACGGACGGGTGCTGCCGTGGGTCGATCTGGCCGATGCGGGTGCGGCGGTGGCGCTGGCCGTCGAAGGCGGAAAGCCCGGTGCCGCATACAACATCGTGGACGACACCCCGCTCGGCTTCGGTGCATACGTCAAGCTGGTGGCCGAAACCTTCGGCACACCAAAGCCATTGACCGTACCGGCCTGGATGATGCGGCCCATGTCGTACGCCTACCGCATGACGCAGGCCAGTATGCGAGTGTCCAATGCCAAGGCGAAGACGGAGCTCGGTTGGACACCGCGCTATCCGTCCTGCGCCGATGGCATGCGCGCTTTGGCCGCCGCGCAGCACGGCTAGCCGATCAGCGCGTAGAGCCGCGAGCCGCCGAGTCGCGTCATTCCGTGGATACGCACAATTGCCCACATCGTCACAGCCGCGAACGTGGTCGGGTGCGCCGACGCCAAGTACGCTCGGAGCAATCATGGCCACGTACTTCGATCCGATGTCATGGTCACCGATGCGGGCCGTCGACATGGGTAAACGCCTCTTCGATCAATCACTGCTCGAACAATGGCTCGCCTACACGACCGCCTGGGTGGATCCACTGGCCGACTTCGGCGCGGGCACGGTGACCGCGCTCATGCCGGACGTGCTGATGACCGTGCTCAGCGAGGGCATTCTCAGCCGGTTCGGCGGCCAGGAGGTCAGCGCCACCCTGCTCGGCCACGATCTGCACGCGACCCTGCAGGTGCTCAAGGTGCGCAGACGCGGCGCGCATTTCCAGACCAAGACCGTGCTGTCCCGGCTACGCTGGGACGATCACCCGATCGAGCAGGTCACCGTGATCGCGCACGGGGTCCGGCTGGTGCCCGGCGTGCCGACGAAGGCGCGGGTGCAGCAGCTGGATCTGAACGGGACCGTCACCGCCGAGGCGCTCGTGGGCTGGCTCGATACCCAGCAGCCCGATTGGAAACTCGACGTCGACGCGAGCGGATTGATCCGGGCGAAGCATCGCAAACGCCGGATCAACGCGCTGGTGGAGGCGCAGGTGCGCGACAACCTGCTGACCGTCGATATTCACCGGGCGAACTGGCTGGGCATCCGGATCCCGCGGAAGCTGGTGACCGCGCCGGCGATCCTGCTGGATCGGCTACCGAACGACGCGCGCATCGTGCACGCCACCCGCGAGGGCGATCTGATCCGGTTCCGGGTGGAGCTGCCGGCGATCACCGGATCGTTCGATCTGGCGCAGATCCGCTCGGCCATCGTGGCGGGGACCACGCTGATCATCTTCTGATCGACCGGCGAGGTCCCGCTCAGACCTGGGCTTTCCACCATTCCAGCAGCGCGGCCTCGGCCTCGTCCCTGGTGAGCGGTCCACGATCCAGGCGCAACTCCTTCAGGAACCGCCATGCCTTGCCGACCTCCGGACCCGCGGGAATGCCGAGCAATTCCATGATCGCGTTACCGTCCAGGTCCGGACGCACCCGATCCAGATCCTCCTGCTCCTGCAGTCTGGCGATCCGCGTCTCCAGCTCGTCATAGGTGGCGCGCAGCGCGGCGGCACGACGCTTATTGCGAGTAGTGCAGTCGGCGCGGACCAGTTTGTGCAGCCGAGGTAGCAGGTCATCGGCGTCGGTGACGTAGCGGCGCACCGCCGAATCGGTCCACTGTCCCTTGCCGTAGCCGTGGAAACGCAAGTGCAGGAACACCAGTCGCGCCACTTCCTCGGTGAACTGCTTGGGGTACTTGAGCGCGCGCATCCGCTTGCGCACCATCTTCGCGCCGACCACCTCGTGGTGATGGAAGCTGACGCCGCCGCCCGGTTCATTGCGCTTGGTATCGGGCTTGCCGATGTCGTGCAGCAGCGCGGCCCAGCGCAGCACCAGATCCGGGTCACCCTCTTCCAGGTCGATGGCCTGCTGCAACACGGTCAGCGAATGCCAGTAGACATCCTTGTGCTGGTGGTGCTCGTCGATCTCCAGCTTCATCGCGGGCACCTCGGGCAGTACCAGCTGGGCCAGGCCGGTCTCGCACATGACATTGATGCCGTCGATCGGATGCGCGGAGGCGATGAGCTTATCCAGTTCGGTGCGCACCCGCTCCGCGGTGATCCGCTCGATCTCACCCGCCATCGCGACGATCGCGACCCGCACCCGCGGCTCCAGTTCGAAGCCGAGCTGCGCGACGAAACGCGCCGCCCGCAGCATGCGCAACGGATCGTCGTTGAACGAATCCTCCGGCGCCGCAGGCGTATCCAGCACTTCGGCCAGCAGCGCGTCCATCCCACCGAGCGGATCGATGAACTCGAGCGACCCGTCGGCCCCGATCTTCACCGCCATCGCATTGACGGTGAAATCGCGTCGCACCAGGTCGCCCTCGAGCGAATCGCCGAAGGTGACCTCGGGATTGCGCGACACCCGGTCATAGGTATCGCTACGGAAGGTGGTGATCTCCAACTGCTGATCGGCCTTCGACGCACTCACCGTGCCGAACGCCAACCCGCCGGTATCCCACAGATGATCGGCCCACCCGCGCAACAACTCCTGCACCTGCTCGGGCCTGGCATCGGTGGTGAAATCCAGATCCGTCCCCAACCGTCCGAGCACCGCATCGCGCACACTGCCCCCGACCAGGTATAACTCATACCCCCGCGCGGCGAACAACTCGCCCAACGGTGTCAACACATCGGACAACCGTCCCAGCGTGACCGCGGCCGCGGCCAGCAATCGGGTACGTCGATCCAACGCTACATCCTCGGACTTGGGCGAAACCACGAAGTAGCAGCTTACCGAGCCCGCACAACCGATATTCCAGCGCAACCCGCGCAGCCACCACAGATATATAAGGCCTAGCGCATGAGGCGCGCTGCAGGTGCCGAACCACGTCGGCCGAACTCGACCATCCAGGATCGAACACAGCCGAGTCGTCGAAGCGCATGCGACGAAGTCGCGAGTCTCGACGGCGCCGCTAGCGACTGCTTGCAGGTCACTCGAAACGGTCGGACGCGAGACACCAGGAGGCCCGCGAACACGCCGCGCCCGCGCGGCCAACAACAGAACCGCCGACCCGCCGCGCCGAAGGCGCGGCAATTCAGCACAGTAGGATTGCGTGGTGTCTCCGGCCGATCGCGCGAACAGTCGACGCCGCCAGCCCCGGCGCCGCGGTTCGGCCGCCAACGGGGCGAAACCACGCATGCGCACGGTACGGGAAACCTCGGCGGGTGGACTCGTCGTCGACGGGTTGGACGGGCCGAGCGATAAACGCAGTGCAGCGCTCATCGGGCGGACCGATCGGCGTGGCAGACTGCTGTGGTCGCTGCCCAAGGGACATATCGAAGAAGGGGAGACACCCGAGCAGACCGCGATCCGGGAGGTCGCCGAGGAGACCGGAATCAATGGGATAGTGGTCGCCGAACTCGGCAGCATCGATTACTGGTTCGTTACCGAGGGTCGCCGGGTACACAAGACCGTGCATCATTATCTGCTGCGCTCCATCGGTGGTGAGCTCTCCGATGCCGACGTCGAGGTCACGCAGGTGGCGTGGGTTCCGTTGAGCGAATTGGATTCTCGGCTCGCCTATGCCGATGAGCGGCGCCTCGCCGAAGTGGCGAACCGGATGATCGACCGGATGGAGACCGGCAAGAGATGACCCAGACTTTCCGGCATCGCGCAGCGATTCCGTGGGGGGTGGTAGTCGGGCGACGGGTGGCCCTGTTCCGGATCATCGCGGCGGTCCTGACCATTCTCGGCTCAGCGACGGCGGTTCCGGTACTGCTCGCCCAGCCCGCCGCCGCCCAGCCGACGACGCCGAATAGTTCGTCGTCGCCGAAATTCCTGAAGCTGACCCTGGATTCGGTGAATCCGTCCGCGGTGACCACCACCAGCGATCCGACACTGACGGTCGCGGGCACGGTCACCAATATCGGCGATCGGGTGGTGGAGGACATCAGCGTCCGCATCCAACGCGCCGCCGCGGTGTCGGCACCGAGCGCGCTGCGCTCGACCCTGCGCTTGGACCAGGTCAACTACGACGTGACCGGTCCGTTCGAAGATATCGCCGACCGTTTGAGCCCCGGCCAGCGCAAACAGTTCACGATCAGCATCGCGTTGCGCTCCAGCGGCGGTACGGCCGCGCTCGATATCACCAAGCCCGGCGTCTATCCGCTGCTGCTGAATGTCAACGGGGAACCGGCCTACGGCACCCAGGCCCGCCTCGACGACGCGCGGTTCCTGCTCCCGGTGCTGGGTGTACCGCCCGCAGTCGATATCAGCTCGCCGGTGCCCGCCGCGCCCGATACCCCGGTGGCGACGACACTGCTGTGGCCGCTGGCCGACCGCCCTCGGCTGGTCGCCGGTGTCACCGGCCCGCTCAATGGGAAGGCCGAGCTCACCGACGACGAATTGGCCGCATCGCTGGGCAAGGGCGGGCGTCTGGACCAATTGCTCGGAGCCTTGGAATCGGTGCTGGGCACCAACCCGCCCAGTCGCGATCGCACGCTGAACTCGGCGGTCTGCATCGCGATCGATCCCGATCTGCTGATCACCGCACAGATGATGACCAAGGGTTATCGCGTGCTGGCCAGCCCTTCCGATCCGGACGGTGCGACCAGGGCGGGCGCCGGCGCCGATCAGGCCCAGACCTGGTTGGACCGTTTGCGCGCGGTCGCCGCATCGACCTGTACGGTCGCGCTGCCGTTCGCGCAGGTCGATATCACGGCACTGGCCGCGGTCGACGATCCCGAACTGTCCACGCGAGCGTTGAACGACCCCGCCGATATCGTCGATTCGATCCTGGCCACCAAATCGGTGCGCGGGGTCAGCGTGCCGGATTCCGGCAGTATCGATGAGAGTGCGGGAATGTTGTTGCGCGGCCACGGTTTCGGGACCGCCGTACTGGCCGATAACGCTGCCGTCTCGCTCGGCACCGCCGGTACCTCGACGGATTCGCAGCCGATCACCACCGGACGCGGCGGCACCGGTAATCAGAGCACCACCAACCAGACCACCTCGAGTCAGCCGCTGCCGGAGACGAGCACGCCGGATGTGGTCCGGCTCGCCGAGATCGCCCCGCTGCCCGTCACGCCGGAGTCGACACCGGAACCGCAGACCAGCGCGCCACCGAGCACATCCGCCCCGACGACGAATGCGGCACCCTCCGGCACCCAGACCCCGTCCGCCGATCCGGCATTGCACGCGGCGACCTTCGATATCTGGTCCGCGACCGCCCTCGCCGCCGTCGGCTCCAACCCGCCCACCCCGTCGTTCACCCCCGCACGCGTCCGCTACGACGTCACCAACGACTCCCGGATGGCCCGCCTGCAGGATGCGCTCGGCGCCATCACCTGGTCCGCGCTGAACCCGGACCCGAGCCGCCCGCGCTCACTGCTGCTGGTGCCGCCGCAGCAGTGGAGCGCGAACCGGGACGAGGCCACCGCGATCCTGAAGCAGGTCGACCTGCTGCTGCACAACAACCTCGCGACCCCGCGCACGCTCGCCGAGCTGGTCGCCGAATCGCCCGACGCGCAGCCCCACGAACCCGACTATCTGCCGCAGGCCGCCCATGACGCGGTTCCGGACCGCTTCGTGCTTCCGGTCCGCGACCAAGGCCGCCGGATCACCGATCTCATGCGTTCGCTCGTCGAGGTTCCCGAGACCGAGCCGACGCCGAATCAGTATCTGACCCCGCTGCGCGACGATCTGCTACGCGTCCTGACCCTCTCGGACCGGCGCTCCGGCGATTCCGCACAGCCGGACACCTACGCCCAGCGCCGACTCGACCAGACGACACGCACACTGGACCGGCTCTACGGTTCGGTCACCGTGCTGCCGCCCGGCGGGGTTTACACCTTGGCCTCCGAGCAGAGCCCGTTGCTATTGGTCGCACGCAACGATCTGCCGGTCGCTATCCGGGTCCGGTTCCGGATCGAGGCGCCGACGGAGACGAAGATCACCGATCCCGGCGAGGAGACGCTGCCGCCCACCGGAAGCCGGTCGTTCCAGATCCCGACCGAGGTCACCGATAGCCGTAATCTGGTCATTCCGATCTCCCTTACCACGTCCGACGGCGTCCCACTCGGCAATCCCACCTCGGTCTCGGTGCGTTCGAACGCTTACGGTCAGACCTTGGCAATAATTACGGCGTGTGCCGGAATACTGCTGTTCCTGTTGGCCGGGCGCCGGTTGTGGCGTCGGTTCCGCGGACAGCCGGATCCGGCCGACGAGGGTTTCGATCCGGGCACCCGACGCCGGGTGAACAGGTACCGACGGGCGCGCAGGCGCGTATTACAGCAGCAGGAGCAGCAGGAGGCGGGATGAGGACGAGGACACCTCACTCGTGCTCGGTTGCCGTCGAAACCTCTGATCGGTACCGACCCCGCACCACTCATGGCATCGTGGAGGACAATCGCGTAACACCCTGGGCGTCATCGGCCCGGCGGCGGGGGATTGCATGGCGCAGGAGGCACGATGAGCGACGATGATCTATCCGCTCATCGGCAACCACCTGTTGATCGGCCCGACGGACCCCCGGCCCGCCGGGCGCCTTCGGCACCCTGGGAACGGCAACTGGCGCAGCCACCGGCAGAACCGGAGGACGCGGAGATGACTCCCGATGAACGTTTCGGCGGTTCGCCGCGCGTACCGCAGGTGAGTCGTCCGGGTCAGCCGCAGCGACCGGTGCCGCCGCCGCGCCCGACACCCCGCGTCTCGCAGCCGCCGACCGGACCGATGGCACCGCCCTCCGGCGCAGTGCCCAGGCAACCCCGGCCGCAGCAGCGGCCGGTACCCCGTCCTCCGCAATATCCGGAACCGCAGCAATATCCCGAACCCCGGCCGCATCCGGGTCAGCAGTCACATCCTGGGCAGCGGCAATACCCGGCGCCGCCACAGCAGCCCGGTCCGGCCCGGCCGCGGCCGATACCACCCGGTCAGCAGATGCCGCCTGGTCAACCGGGACCGTCGGGCGCACCGCCTCGGGTCCCGCCCCAGCGTTTCGCGCCGCCGCCGAACTACCAGGCACCGCGACCGAGCTATCAGACACCGCCACCACAGCCCCCGGCACCGCCACAGCCCTCGGCGACGCGGCAGCCTCCGATCGAACGACAGCGACCGGTAGAGCGTCAGCCACCCGTCGAACGACAGCGACCGGTAGAGCGTCAGCCACCCGTCGAACGGCGGCAACCGGTGGAACAGCCGCAACGTCCCGTTCCCCGGGAAGCGGCCAGGCCACGGACCCAGGAATGGCCCGCCGCACCCGCATCGGGCCCGGTCGCCACCGAAACCAAACAGAACGCGAGCTCGCGTCTGCTGCGCGACTCCGGATCGATCGCGATCGCCACCCTGATCAGCCGCGTCACCGGCTTCGGCAAACAGCTATTGCTGTTGACCGCGCTCGGCCCGGCCGTCGCGAGTGCCTACACCTCGGCCAACCTGATCCCGAATATGATCACCGAGCTCGTCCTCGGCGCGGTCTTGACCGCGATGGTGGTGCCGACGCTGGTGCGGGCCGAACAGGAGGACGACGACGGGGGCGTCGCATTCGTCCGCAGGCTGGTCACCGCTGCCTTCGCGGTGCTCGCCGCGGCCACGCTCTTCGCCGCGGCGGCGACGCCGTTGCTGGCGACCCGCGTCTTCGTCTCCTCGGACGGCAAGGTCAATACGGAACTGACCACGGCGCTGACCTATCTGTTGGTGCCCGCCATCCTGTTCTACGGCATGTCGGCACTGTTGACGGCAATCCTGAATACCCGCCAGAACTTCAAACCCGGGGCCTGGGCGCCGGTGTTGAACAACCTCGTCGTGCTGGTCGTGCTCGGTCTCTACGCCCTGACGCCGGGCGAGATCACCCTGGATCCGGTCCGGATGAGCGATCCGAAACTGCTGGTCCTCGGCGGCGGCATCACCCTCGGTGTGGCCACCCAGGCGCTGAGCCTGCTGCCCGCGATCAAGCGCAATCAGATCGATCTGCGGCCGCTGTGGGGTGTCGACGCGCGACTCAAGCAGTTCGGCAAGATGGGTTCGGCCATCATCCTGTACGTGGTGATCAGCCAGATCGGTCTGATCGTCTCGAACCACATCGCCTCGACGGCCGATGAGGCAGGCCCGGCGATCTATACCAATGCCTGGCTGCTGCTCCAGCTGCCCTACGGCGTACTCGGTGTCACACTGCTCACCGCGATCATGCCGCGGCTGAGCCGCAACGCGGCCGCGGATGACACTCCTGCCGTCGTGGACGATCTGTCCGTCGCGACCCGTTTGACGATGATCGCCCTCGTTCCGGTGGTCACCTTCCTGACGCTGGCCGGACCGCAGGTCGGCGAGGCGCTGTTCGGCTATGCACGGTTCACCGGCGACGCCGCGCGCCTCGGCGAGGCGGTGAGCTGGTCGGCCTTCACACTGATTCCGTACTCCCTGGTGCTCATCCATCTGCGTGTTTTCTACGCGAGGGAGCAGGCGTGGACGCCGACCTGGATCATCCTCGCTATCACGACGATCAAGATCCTGTTCTCGGCACTCGCGCCTGCGCTGGCGAGCGACAGCGGTCAGGTCGTGAAAATCCTCGGTGTCGCGACCGGACTCGGCTTCCTGGCCGGTGCCGTCATCGGCGGCTATCTGCTGCACCAGAGCCTCGGCGATCTGCGCATGGTCAATGTCGGACGCACGGTTACCCGCGTCCTGCTGTCCTCGATCGCGGGTGGCGCGGTCATGCTCATCGTCGACAAGGTGCTCGGACTCGACCGTCTCTCCGGCGGACCCGGCTCGCTGATCCGGGTGATCGTATCGGCCATTGTGATGTTCGCGGTCGCCTTCGGGCTGATGCGCCTGGCCGGTATCCCGGAGATCGTCGCGATCACCGTCGCCGTCTCCCGGCGCCTCGGCTTCACCCCGCCCGCCCCCGATCTCGATCTCGAGGGCCCGGTCGAAGACGAGTACACGACACAGGTATTCCGACGGCCCGAGCCGTATGTGGCATACCCTGGTTTCGACCCGTACATGGATGCCCAAACCATGGTGCTACCCGTGATCCGAGCTCATACCGTTGACAGCACCGGTATGGGTGAGTTCCCGTACCCTGTTCGGCAGAGAAGCACAGGTGGCGAGTTCGCCGGAACTTCGACATATCAGGGCGAAGGAGGAACGAGGGTGAGCGACGACGCGGCGCCGGGCGGCGTCCCAGCCGCCGAATCTGCTGCGACCAAGGCAGGCGGGCTCTCCACAGATGTTCCGCCCACCGGGGAGGCCTCTGATCCCGCATACGCGAATCAGGGTGCCGATAACGGTCCGCCGGAGCACGATTCGGCGACCGGATCCGGTGAGCAACCGCGGGAGGCCCCGCAGCGCGATCCGATGTACGACACCGGGATGATCCCGATCCCGCCGCAGCTACCGCCGATGGACGACGCGGGTCGAAGAACGCCGCGCGGCCCCAAGCTGATTCCGGGCGCTTCCGTAGCGGGCGGCCGCTACCGGCTGCTCGCGAGTCACGGCGGATCCCGCGGACTCAAGTTCTGGCAGGCGCTCGATATCAAGCTCGACCGCGAGGTCGCGCTCACCTTCGTCGACGCCGATCAGAAGGCGACCGACAACTCCGGTCACGACGGTCCGCAGGCGATCCTGTCGCGCACGCTGCGTCTGGGCCGGATCAACTCGCCGGGCCTGGCTCGCGTACTAGATGTGGTGCGCGGCAGCTCCGGCGGCATTGTGGTGGCCGAATGGACGCCGGGCCGTTCGCTGCGCGAAATGGCCGAGACGGTGCCGTCGCCGATCGGTGCCGCTCGTGCTATCCGGGCTTTGGCCTCGGCCGCCGAACTGGCCCATCGCGGCGGCGGCTCGCTGTCCATCGACCATCCGGACCGGGTCCGGATCAGTGCCACCGGTGATGCGGTGCTCGCGTTCCCGGGCACGCTGTCCGATTCCGACGCGCAATCCGATGTGCGCGGCCTCGGCGCCATGCTCTACGCGCTGATCACCGCACGCTGGCCGATCCGTGCCGGTGGCATGACCGGCACGGCAGCGACGGTGGGCGGTTTGCGGCTGGCCGATTTCGGTTCCGACGGCACCCCCGTCGAACCGCGGCAGATCCGGCCCGAGGTGCCGTTCGAGATCTCGGCGGTCGCGGTCCGTTCGCTGGAATCGAATAAGGGCGTGCGCACCGCTGCGACCGTGCAGCATGTGCTCGAACAGGCCTCGGTGGTCGATCAGAAGACCGATTTCATCCCGGTGCTCCGCCTCGGTCAGCGTCCGCCGACCGGCGACGAGGAATCGCTGGCCGATCCGGAATTGCTTGCGGCGGAACGAGAACGCTCGCAGCGGATGATGTGGATCATGGTCGGGCTCGGCATTCTGGCCGCACTCGTGGTCGGCATCATCATCTGGTGGATGGTCAGCGTCTTCGCGCCGACCGCCTCGGACGCACCGCTCAACGAGCAGCGCAATATCGGTCTCACCACGAACAGTTCACCCGCCCCCGCGCCCACCTCCGGTGGTACGACGGGGACGGCCGCGGGCGGGGTGCCGGTTCCGGTGACGAGCGTGTCGGTGTTCTCCCCGGAGGGCACACCGGACAATGTCAGCGGAACCGGTGCGGTGCTCGATCACGATCCGGGCACCGTCTGGCGCACCGATCAGTACTTCCAGCAGTTCCCGGCGCTCAAGAAGGGCGTCGGGCTGCTGGCCACCCTGCCGAGTCCGGCCAAGCTGACGAGCGTCTCGATCGAATCGCCGAGTGCGGGCACCTCGGTCGAGATCCGCACCTCCCCGACGTCTTCGCCGACGCTGGACCAGACCCAGCTGATCGGCTCGGCGCGACTAGAGAACGGCATCACCGAAATCCCGGTCCGCAGCGATCAGGCGGCCCGCTATGTGCTCGTATGGATCACCGGACTCGGCAATTCCGGTGGCCAGTTCCAGACGTCGATCGCCGACCTGCGCTTCGACGCCGCGCCGTAAGCGCCGCTCAGCTCTGTCTCTCGCCGCACGTGTCCGCCCCGTGCTGTCGCTGGACTACGCTCGCTCCGCCCGCCGGTGTCGATTTCCCCGGGCGCACCGCACAATTCAGCCTCGACTGGTCTGGTTGCTGCCAATTCTTTACTGACGATATGATCTAGCCGCGCTCTCACTCAGGGGGAGCTCCCCGGGTTCTGGTTGTTCGATCCTGGATGCTGCGAAATTTCGATGGTGGTCGCTCGTGTCCGTCATCGCCGTGAGAGCTGTCCAAGGGGTTGGTTTTGCCGTCCGAACTGAACGAGGATTCCCACGGGGGAAAGTCGCGGCCTGTTGCGTTCCGCGAGCGTTCGTTCGTCCCCGACGAGCTCACCGATGTCGAACTGCTGCAAGCCCACGTGCGCGGTCAGCGGCATGCCTTCGCCGAACTGTTGCGCCGCCATAACGACCACCTCTGGCAGACCGCCCTGCGCACCTCCTATACCCGCGAGGACGCGGCGGATTCGCTGCAGGACGCTCTGCTCTCGGCACACCGCACCGCCGCCACCTTCCGCGCCGAGGCCGAGGTGCGCAGCTGGCTGCACGCCATCGTGGTGAACGCCTGCCTGGACCGCATCCGGCGCAATAAGACCCGTCGCGCGGTATCGCTGTCGCCGGAGACCATGCCGGAACCCAAGGACACCCGCGACAATATCGCTGAACTGGAAATGTCACTCGTCGTCGACCGTGCGCTGTTCACGCTGCCGGAGGAGCAGCGGGCGGCGCTTGTCGCAGTGGAACTGGAGGGGCGTAGTGTCGCGGAAACCGCGGCGCTGCTCGGCGTTCCGGAGGGCACCATCAAAAGCCGATGCGCACGCGGCCGACAGCGGCTCCAAGAACGTTTGGAATTTCTGCGTGATCCGGGGAACCGGAAGTAGTCGAGATGCGTCATTAATAGTGACGGACAACAAGACGATGTACAGGCAGCGCCGCCCGCGACGTGCGGGCGGGCATCTACTCGAGAATCCGGAGGTGCGATGGCGACCCGATCCGATCCGCAGCCTCCGTTCTCACCCGAACTGCTAGCCGATCTACACGCCGACAATGTGGCGCCGGAGCTGAGCGAGCAGCTGTGGCCGGTGGTCCGCAATGATCCGGACGCCCTGCGGTTCCTGAACTCGCTCGACGATGTCAGCGCCGAATTGCGCGCACTCGGCCGGGACGAGCGCGTCATCCACGCCATGCCCGCCGATATCGCGGCCCGGCTGGAGGAGTTCGTCGAAGGCCTCGATGTGGCGGAGGAGCCCACCGAGCAGGTCGCAACCGTCCTTCGGCTGCCCTCGGCCACCACACGGCCGGAATCGCCGGTTGTGGTGTGGCCCGAATCCGCCGATGACGCAAAGGATTCCGGGCGCGAGGCTGCCATCCCGCTGACGCGACACGGCACACGCACACTCCGCTGGCTCGCCGCCGCGGCCGCCGTGATCGCGGTCGTGGCCTGCGTCGCGGTCGCGGTGGACGCATTGCGTGGGCACGAGGTTGCCCCGAGCGCCCAACCGACCACCAGCAATGTCCAACTCGGTGACGGACTCGACGCCACCGTCGCATTGAGCGCCCTCGGTCGCAATGACGTCACCGGCGCACTCGGCACCCCGGCGGCCCTGAACCGCTGCGTCCACGCCAACGGCCTGGACCGCACCGTCCTCGGTTCGACCGACACCACCTTCCAGGGCAAGGACGCCGTGCTGATACTGCTCGCCGGCCCGCGCCCGCACAAGATCACCGCACTGGTCGTCGGAATCGGTTGCGGCACCGACGATCCGCAACAGTTGGCTCGCACCGACATCGGTTGACGAGTGGGCGACGTCACGTCGTGCGGTTGTCCCACATCACGTCGGGAACAACACCGTTTACCCTGTTGTTGACCGACACGTCTAACGAATCTCCCTCGGAAGGGTCACCCGTGAGCGAGCGCAGCGAGCGAACAATCAACACAGCCAACCTGTTGGTCATGGTGGAGCCGAGCGCCAGCGAGGCGGAGGCATGAGCAACGCAGTTCGCGACTTGATCATCGTCGGCTCCGGACCCGCCGGCTATACCGCCGCCGTCTACGCAGCCCGCGCCGAACTCCAGCCCCTGCTGTTCGAGGGCACCCAGTTCGGCGGCGCACTGATGACCACCACCGAGGTCGAAAACTTCCCCGGTTTCCGCGCCGGCATCATGGGCCCGGATCTGATGGAGGAGATGCGCGAACAGGCCAAGCGATTCGGCGCCGATATCCGGACCGAGGATGTGGACGCCATCGACCTGACCGGCCCGATCAAGACGGTCACCGTCGGCGATGAGACGTACCAGGCCTACGCCGTAATCCTCGCGATGGGCTCGGCCGCGCGCTATCTGAACGTCCCCGGTGAGCAGAAGCTGCTCGGCCGCGGTGTCAGCGCCTGCGCCACCTGCGACGGCTTCTTCTTCAAGGGCCAAGACATCGTCGTGGTCGGCGGTGGCGACTCGGCGATGGAGGAAGCGACCTTCCTCACCAAGTTCGCCAGCACCGTGACCATCGTGCACCGCCGCGAGGAATTCCGCGCCTCGCGCATCATGCTGGAGCGCGCCAAGGCCAACGAGAAGATCAAGTTCGTGCTCAACGCCGAGGTCACCGCGGTCAACGGTGATACCAGCGTGACCAGCCTGACACTGCGCGATACCCGCACCGGCGAGACCTCCGAACTGGCCGCGACCGGCCTGTTCGTGGCGATCGGTCACGATCCGCGCAGCGAGCTGGTCAAGGATCAGGTGGAACTGGACGACGAGGGCTACGTGCAGGTGCTGCATCCGTCGACCGCTACCGCGGTGCCCGGTGTCTTCGCCGCGGGCGATCTGGTCGACCACACCTACCGCCAGGCCATTACCGCCGCGGGGACCGGCTGCCGCGCCGCGATCGACGCCGAGCGCTGGCTGGCCGAACAGGGTGACATCACCTCGAACACCCTGGATCACGCCGGCAACTCAGTTGCCGTGCCCGCCAACTGATCTCATCACTTTTTTTGCACTACAAGGAGATACCCATGTCCCAAAACACGGTCACCGTGACCGACGCGTCCTTCGCCGACGATGTGTTGCTCAGTGAGAAGCCGGTACTCGTCGACTTCTGGGCCGACTGGTGCGGTCCGTGCAAAATGGTCGCCCCGGTGCTGGAGGAGATCGCGGGCGCGCATGCGGATAAGCTGACCGTGGCCAAGCTGGATGTGGATGCCAATCCGGGCGTCGCCCGCGATTATCAGATCCTCTCGTTGCCAACTATGATGCTGTTCTCCGGTGGCAAGCCGGTCAAGCAGATCGTCGGAGCGAAGGGCAAAGCCGCCCTGCTGCGTGAACTCGACGGCATCATCTGACGTATTCGTCAAAGAACGCCGTCAATCGACGACGCGCCGTAGGATGCCTGGACGCCGGGAATTGTCGTATTCCGGTCCGGGTCTGAGACAATCGACCGACCTCCGGTCGTGCGAGGGTGTGAGCCGTCGCATGAGTGGGTACCCGGGTTGACGGAAGGAAAGGGCTCTCACGCATGCACCGACTTCGTCACGGCGATACCGGTCCAGCCGTCGCCGAGGTTCGGAGCACCCTGGCAAGTCTCGGGTTTCTGCATACGCACTCCGCCGCAACAGGACACGCTGATGCGCGAGAGTATTGGATGGACACCGACGCTTCCTTCGATCGCCAGCTCGACTCGGCGGTTCGCGCCTTTCAACAGCACCGCGGACTGCTGGTCGACGGGGTCGTCGGACCGGCTACCTACCGCGCGCTGAAGGAAGCCTCCTATCGCCTCGGTGCCCGCACATTGATCTACCAGCTCTCCGCGCCGCTCTACGGCGACGATGTGGCAACCCTGCAGCGCCGGCTACAGGATCTCGGTTTCTACGTGCACCGCGTCGACGGCTACTTCGGCCCGCACACCCATGAGGCGCTCACCGCATTCCAGCGGGAGATCGGCTTGGCGGCGGACGGCATCTGCGGTCCGGATACGCTGCGCTCGCTGGAACTGCTCGGCGCGCGCGTCACCGGCGGCAATCCGCATCGGATCGCCGAGGAAGAGGTCGTGCACCGGGCCGGGCCGCAGTTGACCGGGAAGCGGATCGTCATCGATCCGGGCCTCGGCGGCCCGGACAAGGGCTTCGCGGTACCGACCGAATACGGCGAGGTCTACGAGTCGGAGATCCTCTGGGATCTGGCCAGCAGGCTGGAGGGCCGAATGGCCGCCACCGGCATGGAAACCTTCCTGTCGCGGCCGTGGGGCGCCAATCCGACCGATGCCGAGCGCGCGGATACCTCCAATGCCTTCGACGCCGATCTGATGATCTCGCTACGCTGCGCGACCAATCCGAGCCCGTCCGCCAACGGTGTCGCGGGCTTCCACTTCGGCAATTCGCACGGTTCGGTATCGATGATCGGCCAGGTACTCGCCGGCTTCATCCAGCGTGAGGTGGTTGCGCGAACCTCGTTGCAGGACTGCCGAACTCACGCGCGCACCTGGGATCTATTGCGGCTCACCAAGATGCCGACCGTCCAGGTCGATATCGGTTATCTCACAAACGAATACGATGCGTCGGTACTCACCAACCCTCGGATGCGCGATGTGATCGCCGAGGCCATCCTCATCTCGGTGAAGCGGCTGTATCTGCTCGGCCAGGACGATCAGCCAACAGGCACATACACTTTCGCCGAATTGCTGGCGGAGGAGTTGGCCGCGGCCAACCGGATGTAGTGAATTACCTTCTGGCTCACTAGATTACGAACAACAAAAGATACTTCCGATACGAGTGCGCCCCTGCCGACCGTCGGCAGGGGCGCACATTGCTGAATGCGGAGTCTCAGGGTGCTCCGACGCGGAAGGGGACCGTCAGGGAGGCGGCGGCGAGCAGCTGATCGAGCGCGCGCTCCACATCTTCCTTCCAGCCGTGATCAGAGTCGAGTTCCAAGCGCAGCCGGGGGAAGCGGTGGTGCGGCGCCACCACTTCGAAACCGACGTCCTCCAGGAAGTCCGCCTCGATCATGCAGGTCTCCGGCGAACATCCGGTCGCCTTACCGGCCGAGGCCGCATCCCGGACCGGTGAACCGATCCGCTCCATCAACCGCATCGAGCCGAGCGAACGATCCGACATCGCGGTCGCCGGGGGATCGGTGCGAATCCCGAAGGCCTCCAACGCGCGTACGCCACGACGCACCAGATCGGCCACCACAGCCGTCATGAGGCGGTGGGCTATGTCGGCATCCTGATACGGGAATTCGGACCGCAGCGTGGTCAGCAGGACCGCATCCGGGCTAACCGGCGATGTGGGGAACAGGCCGGCGCGCGGTACGGCGCTCGGCGGCGAGTACAGCGCACACCCCGCTATGTTGCCGTCCACGTTCGCGACCTGACCGCACGAACCCCACTCCAACATAACCGTGGAAAGCCAGGCCTCCTTCTCGAAGACCGGATCACTGAACTCACGGGAGGTCGCGGCAACAGCCGGATCGATCTCCCAGAACACGCAACGCCGCGCATGGGCGGGTAGCCTGTCGAGTCCACCGAGGGTTAATGCTGTGACGCTGGTCGACACCGCTCTGCTCAGCCTCCAGCTATCCGATTCATCCACACTCACGCTGCATTCACTCGCCAGCAAGAATATGCGATCAAAGCGAACCCGCCTCATTCCACGTCGCTGTGCTGTTGGTAAGGAGCCCCTCCGTAGGCCGATTTTCTGCGCCGTCACAGTGACGTTTCAACGCTGAACACGTGCCTACCGGAAACACACGGCTATTTTTGCCACTTCTGTCACTTGCCGAGCTGCTGCTGCTCCATCATGCCTACGATGCGTTCGAGGTCTTCGACCGAACCGAATTCGACGACGATCTTGCCCTTCCGCTTGCCGAGGCTCACGGTGACGCGAGTGTCGAAGGATTCCGACAGTCGCTCGGCCACATCCTGCAGACCCGGCATATGAATCGGCTTGCGCCGGGGGGCAGGAGGAGCGGCCGTATCCGGATCCCGGTTCGCCAAGGTGACGGCTTCCTCGGTGGCCCGGACCGACAATCCCTCGGCCACGATGCGGGCGGCGAGTACCTCTTGGGCGTCGGCGCCTGCCTCGAGACCGAGCAGCGCCCGAGCGTGTCCGGCGGACAGTACGCCGGCCGCGACCCGGCGCTGCACCGGGATCGGCAGTTTCAACAGGCGAATCATATTCGTCACCACCGGTCGGGATCGACCGATTCGGGTAGCCAATTCCTCATGGGTGACATCGAATTCCTCGAGCAGCTGCTGATAGGCCGCCGCCTCTTCGAGCGGGTTCAGCTGCACCCGATGGATGTTCTCCAAGAGGGCGTCCCGCAGCATCGCGTCGTCCGCGGTCTCGCGGACAATGGCTGGAATCGCCGCGAGCCCGGCCTCTTGGCAAGCGCGCCAACGACGCTCACCCATGACGATCTGATACTTGTCCACCCCCGGCTCCAACCGACGCACCACGATGGGCTGCATCAGGCCGAATTCCTTGATGGAGTGCACCAGCTCGGCGAGCGCCTCTTCCTCGAAGACGTGGCGCGGCTGCTTGGGATTCGGTTCGATCTGCTCCGGCGGAATCTCGCGATAGGACGCACCGCCATCCGACAGCTGCTCATCGCTGGGGTCGGGGACCCGGTGCAGGAAGGCCGAAGCCGGTTGCGGTCCGATCGGATCGATGCCGATGACGACATTGGCTGCGGCGCTACCGAGTCCGGGTGCGGCACCGAGTCCCGGTGTGGCGGCCGGCCCCGTCGGAATCAACGCGGCAAGTCCGCGGCCTAGCCCGCCCTTCTTCGCCTGAGTCATCGGTTACCGACCCTTTCCTCGTTCGTCATTACGCGGGCTCTGCCGCACCCGGCCGGATCACCGACCGGGAGGCCATCTCGCGACCGGCGTCCAGATAACTCATCGCACCCCGGGAGCCTGGATCATAATCCAGCACCGTCATGCCGTAGCCCGGCGCCTCGGAGACCTTCACGCTGCGGGGGATGACCGACTTCAGCACCACATCGCCGAAGTGCCCGCGCACCTCCTCGGCGACCTGGTCGGCCAACTTGGTCCGGCCGTCGTACATCGTGAGGATCACGGTCGACACATGTAGTTCGGGATTCAGATGCGCCTGCACCAGACCGATATTGCGGAGTAGCTGCCCGACACCCTCCAGCGCGTAGTACTCGCATTGGATCGGGATCAGTACTTCCTTGGCCGCGACCATCGCGTTGACTGTGAGCAGACCGAGCGACGGTGGGCAGTCGATCATCACGTAATCGATGTCGTACCCGGCAATATTGGCCTCCTGAATCGCGGCCTTGAGCCGTCCCTCCCTCGCCACCATGGAAACCAATTCGATCTCGGCGCCGGCCAGATCGATGGTCGCCGGAATGCACAGCAGGCGCTCGCTGTGCGGGCTCTGCTGAATCGCATCCTTCACCGACACCTCGCCGATGAGGAGTTCATAGCTCGACGGGACACCCGAGTGATGTTCGATACCCAGGGCGGTGCTGGCATTGCCTTGGGGATCGAGGTCTATCACGAGAACCGTCATCCCGGTGTGCGCCAGGGCGGCCGCGAGATTCACGGCGGTTGTCGTCTTTCCGACGCCACCCTTCTGATTGGCGATGGTGATGATCCGTTGCTCGTGCGGTTTCGGCACTGTCACCTTTCCTGGATGCAATATCTGGCTTGCACGTTGGGCTTCGGCCGCTATCGGGGTCTCACTGGGGGAGATGTGCCCGAACGGTGTGCTTCCGAATGCCTCCGCATCCAAGGTGCTGGAGTCCAGCATCCCCGGCACGCGCGACGTTGTTTCCCGTGAAACATTCGCCGGACCGCTCGACATAGACAGCTCCTAACGCGAGAACCTCAGATCACATGCGCCCGACCGAATTCGGCGCCGTGTCATCACTAGCTGTGTCGGATCGAACTTGATGCTCAATCGGGACCGCGGCGCCCGATCGACCGAGCGGAGCTCTCGCCGCTGCGACAAACCCACATCCGTCCGCGGCACCAACGCTCACGCCCGACGCTCACTAGCTTGCCAGCACTCAGCGCGATTAGAAAGCTGAATCGCGGCATCGCGCAAAGGACACGCAAATCTGCACCGAATCACATTGCCGCGAACAAGATTGACGCATCCGATTCACCGTTTCACATGAAACATGAAGTTCCGGACCGACACCGAAGTTCTGTTTCACATGAAACATCGGATACCCCACCGCGCCGCGGCATCTCACGCCGGGCGCTCTCGCGTCCAATGAGCCTCGCGCAATGGGGATCATTGATTTCCCCATCCGGTGACACCAGATTCAAAACGTCACGTGAAGTTTCGGGTCGAAGCCTGCCGTGCTACGTACGGCCAGACGCCTTGTTTCACATGAAACATCGCCGCGAATCGAATACTGCTACTTCGACTTCCGCGCCGACCTGCCCGCTCGACGCGAGGGACGCTCGGCACGCGGCAGCCGCTCGGCGCTGATCACCAGAGTGGGGGTGGAGACGAGTCCGGCGCCGCATTCCAGGACGGTCGCATTCCCCGCGCCCGCCTTCGCCAAAGCCTCACCGTCGCGCTCGAGTTCCTCGGCCGCGCTGACTCCCTTCAGCGCGAGCATCCGTCCGTGATCGCGCAACAGGGGGAGGGACCACTGTGCCAGCTTCGCCAGCGGGGCGACCGCGCGAGAGGTCACCGCATCCGCGCCGCCCGCTTCCTTCAGCACGCCCGACTGCTCGGCCCGACCGCGCACCACGGTTACATCGAGTCCGGCCGCCTCGATGAATTCGCTCAGAAAGATGGTGCGGCGCAACAGCGGCTCGACCAAGGTGATCCGGAGATCTGGGCGCGCGATCGCCAAGGGGATTCCGGGCAGTCCGGCGCCGCTGCCGATATCGACCACGGTGGTGCCCTCCGCCATCAACTCACCGACCACCGCACAGTTGAGAATGTGCCGATCCCATAGCCTCGGCACCTCGCGGGGACCGATCAGTCCGCGCTCGACACCCGCGGCGGCGAGGGCGGCACAGTACCGACGCGCGAGATCCAACCGGTCTCCGAAAACCACCGCGGCCGCGGCCGGGGGCTCCAGCTCATTCGGCAACGCGGTGATGCCACCGAGATCTCGTTCCACGTGAAACATCCTTCCGAACTCGAGTCGATCAGTGTGGCGATGGGGCCGGGGTAGGGGAGCGCATGCAAGACATAAAGAGGGCCTCCGGTCCGAAGACCGAAGGCCCTAATCCAATCACAGCGCGCGATTCAGGCAGGCACCACAACAACGTGCCGATTGGGCTCCACGCCCTCGCTCTCGCTGCTGACACCGTCGACGGCGGCGACGGCGTCATGCACGATCTTCCGCTCGAACGGCGTCATTGGCACCAGCGGCTCCGGCTTACCGGATTCCAGCACCCGTTGCGCGGCGGCGGTGCCGAGTGCACTCAACTCCGAGCGACGCTTGGCGCGCCAGCCGGCAACATCGAGCATGAGCCGACTGCGCACCCCGGTGGCCTGCTGCACGGCCAGACGGGTCAGCTCCTGCAGTGCGTCGAGCACCTCGCCGTTGCGGCCGACCAATTTCGAGAGATCGCGTCCGCCGTCGATGCTCACGATGGCGCGGTCGCCCTCGACATCGAGATCGATATCGCCGTCGAAGTCGAGTACATCGAGCAACTGCTCGAGGTAGTCGCCCGCGATTTCGCCCTCTTCGATGAGAGCTTCCTCGGCGTCGTTCGCGGCCTCGGTGGATTCGGCCCCCACTTCGGTTTCGCCGTTCACCATCGTCGTCGTCGCCACAGTGGCGTCCCCTCCGTCGGTTTCAACAGTCATTTGATTTCCTTCATCTGCTCATCGCGCGCGACCGGCGACCGGCGCCGATCGGAGAACGCGAACAGGGTTGCTCAGAGATCCCGCAGGCGCGCGATGTGTCAGCGCCGTCGCTTCTGGTTGGGTCGCCCACGATTGCCCGGTCGCTTCTGCCCGCCCGAGCGCCGCTGTCCCGCCTTGGTCGGGGACTTCGCGGTGCCGTTCGTCGACGGCGGCGCATCAACCGCATCCACGGCGGCATCGGCATCCGCATCGACGGACGTCGCGTCGGAGGACGACTGTTTCTTCTTCACGTTGACCGGTTTCGCACCAGGCTTCGGCGCGTTCTGTGCGCGCTGATCCAGCTTCTGCTGCTTCTTGATTTCCTCTTCCTTCGCCATGCGGCCGAAGACGAGGTGCTGCTGTCCGTAGGTCCAGATGTTATTGGACACCCAGTAGAGCAGGATGGCGATCGGCAGGAACGGGCCACCGACCAGCACGCCGAGCGGGAACACCCACAGCGCGAGCTTGTTCATCATGGCCGACTGCGGGTTGGCCGCAGCCTCTGGACTCTGCCGGGCAACCGAAGCGCGCGCGTTGAAATGCGTCGCCAGACCGGCGATCACCATCAGCGGGATGGAGACCAGCGCGATGCTCAGCTTGGTCGGCACACCGCCGTAATCGGCGAAGGCCTGCAGCTGGCTCGGCGGGCTGGTGATGAAGGCGGAGATCGGGGCGCCGAAGATGCGGGCGCTCAGGAAGGACTGGACATCGGCGGCGCTGAAGACGTAGTTCGGCGTGTGCGCATTGTCGTAAGCCGACATGCCGAGCTGGCCGATTCCGGTGCCGGTGCGGTTGAACGAGCGCAGCACATGGAACAGACCGAGGAAGACCGGCACCTGCGCCAGGATCGGCAGGCAGCCCATCAACGGGTTGAAGCCGTGATCCTTCTGCAGCTTCTGCATCTCGGTCGCCATCTTCTGGCGATCGTTCTTGTACTTCTTCTGCAGCTCCTTGATCTGGGGCTGCAGCTCCTGCATCTGCTTGGTGGTGCGAACCTGTTTGACGAACGGCTTGTACAGCAGCACGCGCAGCGTGAACACCAGGAACACCACGGCCAGTGCCCAGGTGAGTCCGTTGTCCGCGCCGAACGCGAACCCGAAGACCCGATGCCAGAACCAGAGGATCCAGGACACCGGATAATAAATGAAGTCGAGCACGGCTCTATGCACTCCCGTCGTTCGTATCGCCGATCACCGCGCGCGGTGATCCTTTACAAGCGTGTGGCGCCGACGCCTGCTGGTCGGCGGCTGACTCGTTCCGTTCGCGTGTTTTTCGCTCCGGAACGGGATCCCACCCACCAGGGTGCCAGGGTGCGCATTTCGCCAATCGCACGACCGTCAATCCGAGACCTATGAACAGGCCGCGGGTGCGTAACGCGGTCACCGCGTACTCGCTACAGGTCGGGGTGAAACGGCACACCGGCAGGCGCATGGGGGAGACATACGTCCGGTAGAGCTCGATCAGGAAGATCACCGTGTTCGCGGGTAGCCGAGCAACGGTGGAGCGCGCACTCATCCCGCACCGGCCACGGTAGCCGATGGGCGGACGATATCGAGCTTGCGCAGCGCGCCACGCAGCTGGCGGAGCAACTCCGTCGCGTCGGCGGTCGCGGCGCCGGGCAATGCGCGGATCACGATGTCGGCATCGGCGGGCAACTCGGCGATCACCTGACCGCACATATGACGCAGGCGGCGGGCGACGCGGTGTCGAATCACCGCGTTGCCCACCGCCTTGCTGACAATCAATCCGAACCGTGGACCGCCCACGCGGACCAACGATCCGGCCTCAGCCGCATCGCTTCGTCGTCCACTCGCGCCCACAGTTCCGTCATACCCGCGCACGAGCGCGTGTACGACCAGATCTCGCCTCCCGATTCGCTGGCCGCGGCGCACCGTCCGGGAGAAGTCGGCACGATGATGCAACCGATACGGCTCAGGCAGCACCCGAGCGTCCGAGAGCGAGGATCAAGCAGTGAGGGATTTGCGGCCCTTGCCGCGACGCGCGGAAACAATCGCGCGACCAGCGCGGGTGCGCATCCGGAGACGGAAGCCGTGGACCCGCGCCCGACGACGGTTGTTCGGCTGGAACGTCCGCTTGCCCTTGGCCACGGTCAACACTCCTCGAGTAGGTGGGCGCCGTGCGGCGCCCAAAGCTTGTCGGTGATACGTCTTTGCGCGATGAATCGCGAGGTGGTCATCATCGATGCGCGTCGGTCCTGGCGCACGAGGTCGATACGACCTGACACGGTCAGCACAGGACCGCCACCGCACCAAGGGGTGACTGTACGAGGGTACTGATCGGCAAAGTGCGGGTCAAACTCGGCCCACCTGTCCCCTGGCCCGCACTGGAGCGCTGCACCGGAGTCACGCATCCTGGGTATAACCGTGAGTTCGTCCACACCCCTAGCCGTCGGCCGACGCGCCGACTAGGGTACGTAGCCAGAAGATTGCTGCAGAACCGCAGGTCCAGGCCGTACAGCGGCGGAGCGCAACCTCGTTTCACATTTCCCCAGGGTTCTCCACATCTGTGGATAATTGTGTGGAAAGACCCCTGGAGTGGCATATTCGTAGGGCCGACGGTGCCACGCCGCCGCCCGGATGGGGGACCCGGGCAGCGTCCGAACCGGTTACGCACGTACGCGGAATCACAACATCGACTCAGCCACGGCCGATACTCCGCAGGCTCCGACCGTCTGCTCCTATCGCCTACTTCCGGGGAGGAAACTGCATTGGACGACGAGCAGAACGTGTTGGCCACGGTGTGGCCGGAGGTGGTCGCCGAACTCACCACCGGCTCGGCCGATGGTGCCATCCCGCCGGTGTCCCGGGCACAGCAGGCCTGGCTCAAACTGGTCAAGCCGCTGACCGTGGCGCAGGGGTTCGCCTTGCTCTCGGTGCCATCGTCGTTGGCCCAGGAGGCCATCGAACGCGATCTGCGCGAACCCATTCTGCGCTCACTCGGCCGTCGTCTCGGTCCGCAGGTCGAGGGCCTCGGCGTCCGGATCGCGGCGCCGGCGACGCAGCCGACCGAACGCCCCGGCAATAATCCGCGTCACGCGCGCATGACGAGTCGGCCCGAGCGTGGCCGCGACAGCGGTCGCGGTCCGGCGGGCTATCCCGCCCCCGACTATCCCGGACGCAACGACTACGCCCCGCCGCGTTATGCACAGCCCAACGACTACCCGGCGGCGCCCGAATACTCGGCCGGACCGGAGTACTCGGCGGCACCCGGCTATGAGCCTGCACCCGAATACGCGGGCGCGCCCGAATACCTGCCGGTGCCCGGATACGAAGTGGCCGGGGAGTACCCGACCGACAAATACCCGAGCCGCGGCGACTATCCGGGCCAGACCAATGGCGAACGGCAGGAGCCGCCCGGGCACCGCCGCGAATCCGGACTCCCACCGCGACGCGATTCGGTGCCGCCCGGACAGGAGTCACTGTTCAATCCGGAGCCGACACCGGAACCGGCGCGGGCCCAGGGTCGCGCGCCGATGCGGGAGCCGGCATCCGCACGGGAATCCCGGCCGGGCACCGATCCGGCCATCGCAGCCGCGCACGAATCGGTCCGCGAGCCGATCTCGGACAACTCGCACGACGACGAACCCGTCGTCAATGTTCGCAATTCGTGGCCGACCTACTTCACCAAGTCGCAGGAGAATCCGGCGCCGTCGAATTCCTCGGCGAGCCTGAATGCCAAATACACCTTCGAGACCTTCGTCATCGGCGCGTCCAATCGCTTCGCGCACGCCGCGGCGGTCGCGATCGCGGAGGCGCCCGCGCGCGCCTACAACCCGCTGTTCGTCTGGGGCGCCTCGGGTCTCGGCAAGACCCATCTGCTGCACGCGGCCGGACACTATGCCCAGCGGCTGTTCCCCGGTATGCGGGTGAAGTACGTATCGACCGAGGAATTCACCAACGACTTCATCAACAGCCTGCGGGACGACCGCAAGGTGGCATTCAAGCGCCGCTACCGCGAGACCGACATTCTGCTGGTCGACGACATCCAGTTCATCGAGGGCAAGGAAGGCATCCAGGAGGAGTTCTTCCACACCTTCAACACCCTGCACAACGCCAATAAGCAGATCGTGGTGTCCTCCGATCGGCCGCCCAAGCAGCTCGCCACGCTGGAGGAGCGGCTGCGGACCCGGTTCGAATGGGGCCTGATCACCGATGTGCAGCCGCCGGAGTTGGAGACGCGCATCGCGATTCTGCGCAAGAAGGCGCGGATGGACCGGCTCGACGTGCCGCACGACGTGCTGGAACTGATCGCCAGTCGGGTCGAGCGCAATATCCGCGAGCTGGAGGGTGCGCTGATTCGGGTGACGGCCTTCGCCTCGCTGAACGGCCAACCGCTGGATCTGCCGTTGGCCGAGGTCGTACTGCGCGATCTCATGCCGGATACCGCGACGCTGGAGATCAACGCGGCGACGATCATGGCCGTGACCGCCGAATACTTCAACACCACGCTCGAGGAGCTGACCGGGCCGGGTAAGGCCCGGCCGCTGGCCCAGGCCCGGCAGATCGCCATGTATCTATGCCGGGAACTAACGGATCTATCGCTACCCAAGATCGGCCAGGCCTTCGGTCGCGACCACACCACGGTCATGTACGCGGAGAAAAAAGTGCGCAAGGAGATGACCGAGCGGCGTCGCGTGTACGACCAAGTACAAGAACTAACAGCCCGGATTAAACAGCGTTCGCGCTGACCGGTACTAACAACCTCGGCACCGCCCCTGACCTGGGGCGGTGCTTTTTTATGCCCTGTGGACTCCTCGAGGAATTCTTGTGGAGTCCTCGAGGAAACTCCGAGTTGTGCACCGGTTCGTCCACAGGCTGTGCGGATGATCGTGGATCCGTTGCTAACAGGGGTGGAATCAACAGAGTCCACAGCCTTATCCACACACAGGCCCTGACCAGCGACGGGCTCGGTCAGCGGCTTGGGGAATCCTCGAGGAGTCCATGTGGAGTCCTCGAGGATTCCTCGAGTTGTCCACGATTTGGTGCACACGTGTGAACAACCTGGTGAATCTGGTGGAACAACTCGAGGAGTGCTCGAGGATGAATGGGGGACAAACCCGCAACGTCCACAACCCCCATCCGTTCATCCTCGAGTCACCCAACGGTCATCCCCACCGCACCACGCCCCCGGACCTGCGGATACGGCCGCAGTCCACAGATTCCACAGTGCCTACTACTACTTCAGTTCTTCTTCTAGAAGATCTCTCTTCAAAACAGGGTGTGTGGAAAGTCGATCGGTGAGCATCGGCATCCGAGCCACTCGCCGAGACGGGCAAGGAGAAGAGGGGCCGACACATCCGCTCGATTCACCCGCACCTGTTCTCCTTGCTCGATATTTCGCTGCACGGATCGTGTTCGCTACACAGAACAACCGGAGGGTCGGGCTAGGTTCAGCTGGTCCGGACGAGTACGGTTCAATGTCGGTCGCCTATGCCAGACTGCAAGGCGGCAGGTACGGCACCCCCTTTCGAGAATCAACGCTGACTAAGCCGACAGAGATCACGGAACCGGGAGAGGACAGATCGGGCGATGGAGCTGGCGAGTATGAAATTTCGGGTCGCCCGAGAGGATTTCGCCGAGTCCGTTGCATGGGTGGCACGCAGCCTCCCGTCGCGGCCTCCGGTCCCGGTACTCGGCGGTGTACTACTCGTGGCGGGCGAGAACGGACTGACCGTCTCCGGCTTCGACTACGAGGTCTCCGCGCAGATGCGCGTCGCGGCCGAGGTCGCCGGACCCGGCGAGGTGCTCGTCTCCGGCCGACTGCTTGCCGATATCACCAAGGCGCTGTCCAATAAGCCCGTCGATGTCGCCATCGACGGCACCCGCGTACTGATCACCTGTGGCAGTGCGAAGTTCTCGCTGCCGACCATGCCGGTCGAGGACTATCCCCAGCTGCCCGAGGTGCCGCAGCAGACCGGTGAGCTGAGCGTCGATGTCTTCGCCGAGGCGGTCGGCCAGGTCGCGGTCGCCGCCGGACGTGACGACACGCTCCCGATGCTCACCGGTATCCGGGTCGAGATCGAGGGACCGCAGGTCGTGCTCGCGGCCACCGACCGATTCCGGTTGGCGGTCCGGCACATCGAATGGCAGCCCGCCCGCACCGATATCGAGACCTCGGTGCTGATTCCGGCCCGGACACTGTCGGAGGCCGCGAAGACGCTGGGTCCCTCCGATGCTCCCGTACAGCTTTCGCTCGGCACCGGCAGTGGCGCGGACGGTCTGCTCGGCATCGTGAATGCCGGCCGCCGGACCACCACCCGACTGCTCGATGCGGAATTCCCCAAGTTCCGGCAATTGCTCCCCAAGGAGCACACTTCGATCGCCACCCTCCCGGTCGCCACACTGACCGACGCCATCAAGCGCGTCGCGCTGGTCGCCGAGCGCGGTGCACAGGTGCGGCTGGAATTCACCGACGAGGGCCTGCTGCTCTCGGCGGGCGGCGATGACGCGGGCCGCGCCGAGGAGTGGCTGGAGGCCGAATTCCGCGGTGAGCCACTGACAATCGCGTTCAATCCGGGCTACCTCATCGACGGACTCTCCGCCCTGCATACCGATCGGGTCACCTTCGGCTTCACCACGCCGAGTCGTCCTGCGGTGCTGCTGCCCGCGAGTGACGAGGAACCCAAGGTGACGGAATCGGGTGCGTTCGCCGCACTGGAGAGCCCGTACGTCTACCTGTTGATGCCGGTTCGGTTGCCGGGCTGAGCATCGGCGGAGATGCGATTTATCCACAGTTCGTCCACAGACAGTGGATGGACCACAAGATGTTGTGGTCTGGGCCCGATTCGGCGCAACCAGCGGCGGAAAACGGCGATAACGACGGCCGGAGCGGAGTAGACGGGTGTTCATCCGGACGCTGTCACTGCGCGACTTTCGCTCCTGGGAGCACGCCGAGCTCGAATTATCCCCAGGCCGAACGGTTTTCCTCGGGGCCAATGGCAACGGCAAAACGAACCTGCTGGAGGCGGTCGGCTACCTCGCCGCCTTGGGCTCACATCGGGTTGCCGCCGACGCACCGCTGATCCGTATCGGCACCGATCGCGCCAGGATCGGCGCGACTGTCGTGAACGCGGGCCGCGAACTTCGCATCGATCTCGAATTGAACCAGGGTGCCGCGAATCGCGCGCAGATCAACCGATCACCGGTGCGCAGGCCGCGAGAAATCCTCGGCATTCTGCAGACGGTCCTCTTCGCACCGGAGGACCTCGCCCTGGTCCGCGGCGATCCGGGTGAACGGCGGCGGTTCCTCGACGAGTTGTGCACAGCCAGGTTGCCGCGGCTGGCCGCCGTGCGCGCCGACTACGACCGGGTGCTGCGACAGCGCTCGGCCCTGTTGAAATCCGCTGGGCGCCAAGCCCGCTCGAAGGCGGAACTCAGCACCCTGGATGTATGGGACGGGCATTTGGCGACCCACGCCTCGGTGCTGCTCGCACAGCGACTGCGCCTGGTGCACGATCTGTATCCCTATCTCGCACAGGCGTACTCGTCGATCGCGCCCGAATCACGCCCCGCCGCAATCGGCTACCGCAGCGCGAGCCTGCCGCCGGAGTTCCTGGATCCGGCGCGCGCACCGCAGCCCGATGACGTCGAGGCGCTGGAGGCGAATATGCTGCGCGAGCTGGCGGCGGCGCGGCCGAAGGAATTGGAACGTGGGGTCTGCCTGGTCGGCCCGCACCGCGACGATCTGGATCTGATGCTCGGCACTGCCCCCGCGAAAGGCTTTGCCAGCCACGGTGAGTCGTGGTCGTTCGCACTGGCGCTGCGGCTCGCGGCCTTCGAACTGCTGCGTGCCACCGGCGCCGAACCGGTACTGCTGCTCGATGACGTATTCTCCGAACTCGATCGCCGCCGACGCACGGCACTCGCCGAGGTTGCGGCCGGCGCCGAACAGGTGCTGATCACCGCCGCGGTCCCCGAGGATGTGCCCGTGGAACTTTCCGCGGTTCCGCTCCGGGTCGAAACGAACGGCGGTGCGGACGGCCGCATCTCCCGAATCGCCGACCAGGAATCCGATGCTGCCACCGGTTGATCGGGCACCGTCGGATCCCTATCGCGTCGGTAAGATCAGCGCCGATCGCAATGCGACGCGTCGGCAACCAGCGCGCGAACGGCGGCGGGGAGAGAGGCGGACCTTGTGTGAGCGAGCGGAGCGAGTGAACCACCAACAGAGCGCGCAATCGCGCACGACGGAGCCGAGCGCCGGCGAGGCGCAGGCGTGAGTGAGCGCCAGCGAGTGAACCATCAACACAGTGCGCAATCGCGCACGACGGAGCCGAGCGCCGGCGAGGCGCAGGCGTGAGCGATCCGACAGCGTCGAATGCTTCCGCATCCGAGCCGGAACCGGAGTTGCGCGGTATCGATCTGGCGCGGCGTGCGCTGGAGGAGGCGCGAGCTGCCGCCAAGGCGAGTGGTAAATCAGTCGGGCAGGGCCGGGCATCGCCGCGCCGGCTGCGCACCGGAGCCCGCCGTCGCACCGGCTGGTCCGGCGCGCGGCCCGATGACCGTGACCCGCAACTGCTTTCGAGCCTGACCGGCGCCATCGCGAAGAATCGGGGCTGGTCGACCAAGGTCGCCGAGGGCATGGTCTTCGGCCGCTGGGCCGGTGTGGTCGGCGAGGACATCGCCTCCCATGCGACCCCGATGACATTGAAGGACGGCGTGCTGAGCATCGCCGCCGAATCCACGGCGTGGGCCACCCAGCTGCGCATGCTGCAGGGCCAGATCCTGGCGAAGATCAATGCGGCGGTGGGACAGGGCGTGGTCACATCGTTGAAGATCACCGGTCCGGCGGCGCCGAGCTGGCGCAAGGGTGAGCGGCACATCAAAGGCCGAGGTCCACGGGACACCTACGGATAAGCGACGGTCCAGCGCATAGATCAGTTTCACGTGGAACGCCGCGCGGCCGTCATGAGCGAGTCCGCCACGTAGGCTGAACTACGCACTGGTCACCCGCTCGCGACTGCGCGCTGTGTCGATGGTTCACTCGCTGAAGCTCGCTCACCAGGCCGCGATTACGGCTCCGCCACACAGGCAACTCTCAGGCCGAATCTGATGGACCCAAAGGGGTTGAAGGCGGAACCGACCCGTGCTCGACCGATTTCTCGCATCCACGGAGCTGTCAGGGGTGTCGTAGGTGCACTGTGGCTTGGGTCTACCAGTAGGATAGTGGGGTAACTAGCGGCGAACCTTCGGCGCGTTCCGTACAGCCCGCGCGTGGACCCGTATTTCACGACCAGAATCAGACCGGGGCCCCACGCGTGCTGTCCGACCGCTGCGCAAAGGATCAGCAAGTAAGGAGAGCTACCGACCAGTGGCTGCCATGGACTCCAACGCATCGGGCTCGACCAACGCGACATCGGGCAAGCAGGACTACGGTGCCTCCTCCATCACGGTTCTGGAAGGCCTGGAGGCGGTTCGCAAGCGCCCAGGCATGTACATCGGCTCCACTGGCGAGCGCGGCCTGCACCACCTGATCTGGGAGGTCGTCGACAACTCTGTCGACGAGGCGATGGCGGGCCACGCCACGAAGGTCGAGGTCACGCTGCTCGCCGACGGTGGTGTCGAGGTCGTCGACGACGGCCGTGGCATCCCGACCGGCATGCACGCTCAGGGCATCCCCACCGTCGAGGTGGTCATGACCCAGCTGCACGCGGGTGGCAAGTTCGACTCCGACTCCTATGCGGTGTCCGGTGGTCTGCACGGTGTCGGCATTTCCGTGGTCAACGCGCTGTCGCACCGGCTCGAAGCCGAGATCGACCACGACGGTTACCACTGGAGCCAGACCTACAAGGACGCCAAGCCCGGCAAGCTCGTGCAGGGTGAGCCGACCAAGCGGACCGGCACGACCATCCGCTTCTGGGCGGATCCGGAAATCT
Organism: Nocardia vinacea; assembly: GCF_035920345.1. NCBI lineage: Bacteria > Bacillati > Actinomycetota > Actinomycetes > Mycobacteriales > Nocardiaceae > Nocardia > Nocardia vinacea. The sequence goes on along the minus strand of NZ_CP109149.1, from coordinate 7,140,801 downwards.
TCGAGACCACAACCTACAACTTCGAGACGGTGGCCCGTCGGCTGCAGGAGATGGCGTTCCTGAACAAGGGCCTCACCATCGTCCTCACCGATGAGCGGGTGAGCGATACCGACGTCACCGACGAAGTGGTCAGCGAGACCGCAGAGGCGCCGAAGCACGCCGACGAGCAAGCGCCTGCGCCCGCGCCCAAGGTGAAGACCCGCACCTACCACTACCCCGGTGGGCTCGAGGACTTCGTCAAGCACATCAACCGGACCAAGCAGCCCATCCACAACTCGGTGGTGAGCTTCACCGGCAAGGGCACCGGCCACGAGCTCGAGGTCGCCATGCAGTGGAACTCGGGCTACTCCGAGTCGGTGCACACCTTCGCGAATACCATCAACACCCATGAGGGCGGCACCCACGAGGAGGGCTTCCGCGCGGCGCTCACCACTGTGGTCAACAAGTACGCCAAAGACAAGAAACTGCTCAAGGACAAGGACGGCAACCTCACCGGTGACGACATCCGCGAGGGCTTGGCCGCGATCGTCAGCGTGAAGGTCGGCGAGCCGCAGTTCGAGGGCCAGACCAAGACCAAGCTCGGCAACACCGAGGTGAAGTCGTTCGTGCAACGCACTTGCAACGAGCACCTCTCGCACTGGTTCGAGGCCAACCCTGCCGACGCGAAGACCATCGTGAACAAGGCGGTCTCCTCGGCACAGGCCCGGGTCGCGGCCCGCAAGGCGCGTGAGCTGGTGCGGCGCAAGAGCGCGACCGATCTCGGTGGCCTGCCCGGCAAGCTGGCCGACTGCCGGTCCAAGGATCCGAGCAAGTCCGAGATCTACATCGTGGAGGGCGACTCCGCCGGTGGTTCGGCGAAGTCCGGCCGCGACTCGATGTACCAGGCGATCCTGCCGCTGCGCGGAAAGATCATCAACGTCGAGAAGGCGCGCATCGACCGCGTGCTCAAGAACAACGAAGTGCAGTCGATCATCACCGCCTTCGGTACCGGCATCCACGACGAGTTCGACATCAGCAAGCTGCGCTACCACAAGATCGTGCTGATGGCCGACGCCGACGTGGACGGCCAGCACATCTCGACCCTGCTGCTGACGCTGCTGTTCCGGTTCATGCGGCCGCTGGTCGAGCACGGGCACGTCTATCTGGCGCAGCCGCCGCTGTACAAGCTCAAGTGGCAGCGCTCCGATCCTGAGTTCGCCTATTCCGACAAGGAGCGCGACGGTCTGCTGGAGGCCGGTCTCGCGGCGGGCAAGAAGATCAACAAGGACGACGGCGTACAGCGCTACAAGGGTCTCGGCGAGATGAACGCCAAGGAGCTGTGGGAAACCACGATGGACCCATCGGTGCGGGTATTGCGCCTGGTCACCCTGGATGACGCCGCGGCGGCCGACGAACTGTTCTCCATCCTGATGGGCGAGGACGTCGAGGCACGCCGCAGCTTCATCACCCGAAATGCCAAGGACGTTCGCTTCCTCGACGTGTAGCCGACGTGAATTGCGCTGCGCGAAGGCCGATTCCACGTCCGCTATAAGGAGATCTCCAGATGACTGAAACAACGCTGCCACCGAACGGCGGAGCGGGCGACCGGATCGAACCGGTCGATATCCAGAACGAGATGCAGAACAGCTACATCGATTACGCGATGAGCGTGATCGTCGGCCGCGCGCTGCCCGAGGTGCGCGACGGCCTCAAGCCGGTGCACCGCCGGGTGCTGTACGCGATGTACGACAACGGCTATCGGCCCGACCGCGGTTATGTGAAGTCCGCCCGTCCGGTCGCCGAGACCATGGGTAACTATCACCCGCACGGCGACTCGTCGATCTACGACACCCTCGTGCGCATGGCGCAGCCGTGGTCGCTGCGCTATCCGCTGGTCGACGGCCAGGGCAACTTCGGTTCGCGGGGCAACGACGGCGCGGCCGCGATGCGCTACACCGAGTGCAGGCTGACCCCGCTCGCGATGGAGATGCTGCGCGAAATCGACCATGAGACGGTCGATTTCATCGCCAACTACGACGGTCGCTCGCAGGAGCCGACCGTGCTGCCGAGCCGGGTGCCCGCCCTGCTGATGAACGGCAGCAACGGCATCGCGGTCGGTATGGCCACCAATGTGCCGCCGCACAATCTCAACGAGCTGGCCGAGGCCATCTACTGGGCGCTGGAGAACTACGAGGCCGACGAGGAATCCACCCTCGCCGCCTGCATGGAGCGGGTGAAGGGGCCGGACTTCCCGACCTACGGTCTGATCGTCGGCGGCCAGGGCATCCACGACGCTTACACCACCGGTCGCGGTTCGATCCGGATGCGCGGTGTCGTCGAGATCGAAGAGGACAATCGCGGTCGCACCACGATCGTCATCACCGAACTGCCCTACCAGGTCAACACCGACAACTTCATCAACTCGATCGCCGAGCAGGTGAAGGACGGCAAGATCGCGGGTATCTCGGATATCCACGACGAGTCCTCCGACCGGGCCGGCATGCGCATCGTGGTGACCGTCAAGCGGGACGCGGTCGCCAAGGTGGTGCTGAACAACCTCTACAAGCACACCCAGCTGCAGACCAGCTTCGGCGCCAACATGCTCTCGATCGTCGACGGCGTGCCGCGCACGCTGCGCCTGGATCAGATGATCCGGCTCTACGTCGAACACCAGTTGGAAGTCATCGTCCGGCGCACCCGCTACCTGCTGCGCAAGGCCGAGGAGCGGGCCCACATCCTGCGCGGCCTGGTCAAGGCACTGGACGCGTTGGACGAGGTCATCGCGCTGATCCGGCGCTCGGCCAATACCGACACCGCGCGTACCGGCCTGATGCAGCTGCTCGATATCGACGAAATCCAGGCCACCGCCATCCTCGACATGCAGCTGCGGCGCCTCTCGGCCCTGGAGCGGCAGAAGATCGTCGACGAGTTGGCCAAGATCGAGGCCGAAATCGCCGACCTCAAGGACATTCTCGACAAGCCGGAGCGCCAGCGCGCGATCGTGCGCGACGAGCTGGCCGAGATCGTCGAGAAGTACGGCGACGAGCGGCGCACCAAGATCGTCGCCAATGACGGCGATATGGCCGATGAGGATCTCATCGCCCGCGAGGACGTGGTTGTCACCGTCACCGAGACCGGTTACGCCAAGCGCACCAAGACCGACCTGTACCGCAGCCAGAAGCGCGGCGGCAAGGGCGTGCAGGGCGCGGGCCTCAAGCAGGACGACATCGTCAAGCACTTCTTCATCAGCTCCACGCACGACTGGCTGCTGTTCTTCACCAATAAGGGCCGGGTGTACCGGGCCAAGGCCTACGAACTGCCCGAGGCCAGCCGGACCGCGCGCGGTCAGCATGTCGCGAATCTGCTGGCCTTCCAGCCGGATGAGAAGATCGCCCAGATCATCCAGATCAAGGGCTATGAAGATGCGCCCTATCTGGTGCTCGCCACCAGGAACGGCCTGGTCAAGAAGTCGAAGCTGTCCGACTTCGACTCCAACCGCAGCGGCGGCATCGTCGCGGTGAACCTGCGCGACGACGACGAATTGGTCGGCGCCGTCCTGTGCTCGGCCGACGACGATCTGCTGCTGGTTTCGGCGCGCGGCCAGTCGATCCGCTTCTCCGCCACCGACGAGGCACTGCGTCCGATGGGCCGCGCCACGTCCGGTGTGCAGGGCATGCGGTTCAATGCCGACGATGAACTGTTGTCGCTCAATGTGGTTCGCGCCGACACCTATCTGCTCGTCGCGACCTCGGGCGGTTATGCCAAGCGGACCGCGATCGAGGAGTACACCCCGCAGGGTCGCGGCGGTAAAGGCGTATTGACTATCCAATACGACACCAAGCGTGGCACCCTGGTCGGTGCGCTCATCGTCGACGACGAGGATGAGTTGTATGCGATCACGTCCGGCGGTGGTGTTATCCGGACGGCGGCGAAGCAGGTTCGTAAAGCTGGACGACAGACCAAGGGCGTGCGATTGATGAACCTCGCCGATGGCGATACGTTGCTTGCTATCGCGCGCAATGCCGACGAACCCGATCCGGATTCGCTCGTCGGCGTAGACGGCGACACCGGTTCCTCTGAGTAGTAACCCCACAGCGGCGGCAACGAACGGATCTAAGGATTCCCATTGACCACGAATCAGCCGAACGACGAGCGGCACCAGACGAACGGTGTAACCGAACGGATCGCACCGTCACCGATTCCGCCGCGGCCGATCCCACGGCCGGTCGCATCGGCCGAGAACGGCCAGCCGAGTGGCCCGCAGGGAGGGGCCCAACCGCACGAAATGCACAGCAAGCAAGGCGAAGTCGCATTCAAAGCGCCGGAGCCGAGCTCAGGTGCGGACGGGCGTGAGGCATTCGATCAGCGGGCGGCTCGGCCGGGTAATTCCGGCGAGCCGACCGCGCCGGAAGCAGGCGACCGCTCGGCATCGAACGGCGGCGGCCAGTCGCCCTTCCAGGAGGGTTGGTCGCAGCTGCCGCAGCGGGAGCCGCAGTCGAACCTGTATCGCCCCGGACAGTCGCCGGTGACCGGTCGCCCGAATTCCACCGGCGGTGGGCTCGGTGGCGGTGGGCTCAGCGGTGGTGGTGGTGGCGGTGGCCTCGGTGGCGGCGGCGGTCTCGGTGGCGGCAATGCCCGCACCACCGCGGATCTCGCGGCCAAGGCGGCGCGCAAGGAAGCGGCGATGGTGAAGTCCGTCGGCATCGATGGACCGACCCGCAGCATCGCCCGCCCGGAATTGATCAAGGACATGCCGGACCTGTCCGACATCCGGCACCCGCTGCCCGTCGAAACCCCGGGCCCGCAGTCCGTACCGGTGTCGCCCGCGGTGCCGGTCGCTGTCGCGGCGGCCGTCGCCTCCGGTGAGCCATTGCGGGCTACGGTGCAGATCCGCCGGATCGACCCGTGGTCGACCCTGAAGATCTCGCTGGTGATCAGCGTGGCCATGTTCTTCGTGTGGATGCTCGCGGTCGGTCTGCTCTACATCGTGCTCGAGGGCATGGGTGTGTGGGAGCGGCTCAACAGCACCTTCACCGATATGGTCTCCTCCGACAGCGGCTCGGTCGGGTTGGTCGATGCCGGTTCGGTATTCGGCTACGCGGGTGTCATCGGGCTGATCAATGTGGTGCTTTTCACCGCATTGGCGACCGTCGGCGTCTTCATCTACAACCAGTGCTGTGACCTCGTCGGCGGCATCCAGGTGACCCTGGCCGACCCCGACTAGAAACGGTGTCCATGCGGCCGGTCGCTGTCCTCGCACAGGGCGGTGACCGGCCGTTTTGGTCATCGGCGTGCGGGTAAGGTAATCTCGTGCCTCGGTTCGGTTAGCAGCTCCGGCGGGTAATCCGAACGAGAATAGGGGCCTATAGCTCAGGCGGTTAGAGCGCTTCGCTGATAACGAAGAGGTCGGAGGTTCAAGTCCTCCTAGGCCCACTCCCGAACATCACAGTAGGGTGGGAATCATGAAAATTCTTCTCACGGTCGGTGTCGTGGTCGCGGTTCTCATCGGAATTACCAAGCTGCGCAAGCGTGACGATGCGGACCTGTGGCACGAAGTCACCACCCGCTGAACTGTCTTCGGACAGTAGGGATTCGGGGCCTTAGCTCAATTGGCAGAGCACTGCCTTTGCAAGGCAGGGGTTAGGGGTTCGATTCCCCTAGGCTCCACTCGATGCCAGGCTCATGCTCACGGAGAGCGTGAGCCTTGTCTCGTTTCGCGTGTTTTTTGGGGGCGAAGCCCCCAAACCCCACCCGGAGGGGCGTCGCCCCCCCGGACCCCCATACCTGGCGCGCTTGCTCGGATGCCGCGCAGAGGCTCTCGGATCCCCACTTCTGGTTCGCCGGTCCAAATGGGCGTGCACAGCCCCCCCGGGTCCTCTCACTTGCGTCGCTCACCCAGTACCGCCCCCAGCCGCTGCACCTCGCTCGCCTTCCAGATGCCGTAACCGGTGGACATCCGGGTGTGTCACTGACGACCGTAGGCGAGATCGTTACGGGTGACTGGAGCCGCTTTCGAGCAGTTCGCGCAGGAAACAGAGGGGACAAATGGGATCAAAAGGAGCTGTCACCTCGGTTCGGGTGGTCGGTGTGGATTCCGGCGCAAGCCCGTCCGGGGACGCTGCGGCTGGCGCCGACGGCAGACCGATCGTCAGCGAAATCGCCCCGGCGGCAAATGCACTCAGCATGGCACGGTTCAAGAGATCCCTCACTTCGATGAAATTGGGTCTCCACAATGTTCTCACTGCCCGCAGTGCTCGAGGCGGCATTGTTTATCGACGGTCAAATCTGGCTCGCCTGCCCGGATACTGCGCCAGCCCCAGCCCGTCGGTTGTGGTTGCGTGGGGCGGCCACTTCAGGGGTGCCGCTAGGGGGCCGACGGGGGCTGGCTAGACCGTTGAAAACTGCGGCTCGTCGAGGTTGTCGGGTTCGGTCCAGGGAGCGGTTGGGTCCGCCGTGTCGGGAATCTTTGCGGCGCGGGTAGCGATCTCGGCGGTGGTGGAGAGGTGGACGGGGAGGGTGGTCAGGCCTCGGATGAGGAGGCTCTTGCGCCACGTCAGATCGGTGGCCGGTACGTCGAGTGACATTGCCGGGATGCGGGCCAGTAGGCGGGTGAGGGCGATGGTTGCTTCCATGCGGGCCAGGGCGGCGCCGATGCAGTAGTGGATACCGTGGCCGAATGCGATGTTCCGGGTGTCGCTGCGGTTGGGGTCGAATCGGCTCGGATCGGCGAATCGCTGTGGGTCGCGGTTGGCTGCTGCGATGGAGATGATGATGAATTCGTCCGCGTCGATGTCTTGGTTTCCCAAGGTGATCGGGGCGGTGGTGTAGCGAGCCGTGCCGAAATGGACCGGGCCCTGGTAGCGGAGCGTTTCCTCGATGAAGTCGGGGATCTTGCTCGGGTCGGCGCGCAGGCGGTCGGCCGCTCGGGGGTCGATCAGCAACTCGAGCAGTGCGTTGCCGATCAGGTTGACCGAGGTCTCGTGGCCGGCGGTCAGCAGCAGGAACAGCATGGAGATGAGTTCTTGCTGGTCGAGTCGGTCATCGTTGTCTTTCGCGACGATGAGTTCCGATAGCAGATCGTCGAGGGGGTGTTCGCTGCGCTCGGCGATCAGGTCCGTCAGGTAGGTGAAGAAGCTCAGGCCGGCGCTGGTGCGCTTCTCGATGTCGGCCGAGTCGTCGACGAGAATGGCCGTCCAGGCTCGGAATTCGTCCTTGTCCGCGTCCGGCACACCGAGCAATTCGCAGATCACCGAGATCGGTACCGGGAAGGCATAGCTGTCGATCAGGTCGGCGGATTCGCGGGTGGTCAGGTCATCCAGCAGAGTGTCGGCGATCTGCTCGATTCGCGGTCCGAGATCCCGGATGGCGCGGCTCGCGAACGCCTTCGCGACGAGGCTGCGCAGGCGGGTGTGCTGCGGCGGGTCGGCGAAAAGCATGTTGTCGTTGATGGCGCCGTTGTACTGGCCGTCGGCGCCGTGTTTGGCCATGACGGCCTGGCCCCGCGGCGATCCGATCTTCTTGCTGATGGTCGGCTCGACGAAGGCTTGTTTCGCCACATCGTGATCGACGATCATCCAGCCGAGCACCCCGTCCAAGCGGACGCGATGGATTGGGCCGCGCTTACGCAAAGCCTCGTAGACCTCGTGCGGATGTTGATAGAACTCATCGGTCAGCTCGAGGATCTCATCCGCGGGTTTCACTTATTCATACATCCTTTCCGGGTTCGAACGGTTTCGGCCTTCCGTCCCTTGGACATAACGAAATCTCTTACTCATCAACAGCTTTGAGTGACGCGAAATGCGATGGTCGCTGCGTCCATAAGGCCGGGCGTCGCGCCGAGTGGGCGGACGGCCAATGCGTGAAGCTCTGCGCGTAATCGACTAGGCCTGCATCGTGCAAGGTCGTGCGGTTCGAGCGATGTGCCATCTTTGCACAGGTTCGCCGTGGGAGTTCGGATATGCGGACCGAGTCCCGGCCTGATTCACAGGGCGACCGAGGCCTGCTTCAACTGGGTGAGCATCGTGTCATCGGGCCAGAAACGGGCCTCGAAACGAATGGGGGACATGCCGGGAATCGGTGTGAGGCCGGTTATTTCGAGTGCCGCGGTGAGCGGGACGGTGCAGACGGGAACGGCGTTGTTGTCGGCGAACATGATGTAGTCCGCGGCGGGCAGCAGGTAGTCGACCCCTTGGCCCCAGACGGTGTAGGTGTAGGGGTGGGTGTCGGTGCCTGCCGGCTTTATGTCGCCGACGATGGCCATCTTCAGGTCGTAGCGGGTGAATTCGAGGTCGCGTTCGAGCGCCTGAGTGAGCCAGTGGGCCTGGACGGCATACTCCCACATGGCAAGCCGGTATCCGGCGCGGACGGCAGCCTGGTGTTGTTCGTGTCGGCCCGCACGATCGAAGGGGACGACGGTGTCGTCCTCGTCGAGGGTGTAGCCCTGGGGCGAGAGGCGTTGGCGTGCATCCACATACTGTTGCTCGACCTGGCGGTAGACGCGGGCGAGCAGGTGTGGGATATCGGGGACCACGATCAGGGTGTCGATATCGGGCATGAAGACGACAGGGCGGCGACCGGCGTAGCGCTGGCTGAAGCTCGCCAACCAACCCGGGGCGAGCGGCCAGGAGGTGAGGTATGCGCTGCCGTCGCGATCGGTGCTGGTGAGGATGGCATTGCCGCGCGGATTATGGGGCTGCGCAATGGCTTCCAGATTGTCGCGGGCCGCCGCGAAGACCTCGTCGGCCGAAACCGGCCAGAGCGCCATGGTCGAGTAGGTGATGACTGTGCGCGTGTTCGGCAGGTCGATCGCGACCAATTCGTCGACAAACGGGAAGGCCGGACGGCTGACGAACCGGATGTCGATCTCGGTGGCCTCGGGCCAGCGGTGCAGCAGGTTGTCGAGTGCGGCCTGCTTGTAGGTCGTCGGACGTAGAATCGGCCGCAATAGCGGTCGGACTTCGGCCCAGGTGCTCTGTTGTGCAAGTGCCGCAAGGTGATCCGGCGTCGGATCCTCGAAACTCCCCACCGGACAACCGTATCCGCCGCCTCGACGGCGCGCACGTGGGTCAGCTCGTCGTTGGCGGGCCGTGGCGGTCCAGGTGCAGGTAGGTGTAGCAGGTAGTGATCAGACACACTACGGTGGCGGTGATCAGCATGGCCCAGCCCGCGACGACCAGGCTCAGCAATCCGCCGAGCAGCGCTCCCGCGCAGAATGCGGTATAGAGCAGGAAGTAGTTGAGCCAGTCGGCGTAATCGCCACCGCTGATATGGCGTTCGATGCCCTGGCCCATTTTGACGAGGGTGCCGGTGACGTAGCTGAGGGGAATCGAGACCTCGCCGTCCTTGACGAATGAGGTGTTGAGCGCGCCGACGCCGAAGGCGACGAACAGGATCGGGATGAGGTCGATATTGGTGGCGCTCGTCGCCCAGTAGATGATGCCGTCCAGCAGGGATGCGACTGCGAGGCTGAGCGTGGTGAGCAGGGTCGGGCCGTGCGGATGACCGGACCAGTAGCGCCTGCGGCACCAGGAAGACACCACAACGCCCGCGAGGAACGAGATCATCAGCAGGGCCGCGGCGACGGCGATATCGGGTTCGTCGTGGAAGTACCCGAGAACGGCGCGCTCGGTATTGCCGGTCATGAATGTGACGAAGTAGCCCTCGGTATGCATAAAGGCTGCGGCTCCGATGAGACCGGCCAGTGCGGCGAGCACCCACGACAGTCGCGCCTCGGCGTCGTACAGCGCCCTTCGGCGCGCGAGATCTGGTTTCGTCACTGGTCAGGCTCCTCACGAGGGGGATGACGAGTCAGTGATACCTGGTGATCCTGAGATTCTGCTGTCGCATCGCCGCGCTCCGGATAAGGATTGCGGTGTAGTCGCCGGCTTCCTGGGTGCGAGCCGGGCGACGATTCTCGGTTAGCGTGCACGAGTGGACTCTGTGTTCGACTATCTGCTGACCGAGGCGCTCGATCCGACACCGCTCGAGTCGATCACCGATGCGTGGACGCGGCATCGGGCGGCCGCCGAGCGGTTCGATACCACGATCGATATAGCGATCGCCGGTGGATTCGGTGCGGACCGACTGGGTTTCGCATTCCTGTCCGGATATCAGCAGGCGCTGCGTGCGTTGCTGCCCGAACTCGCGGCCGATGAGCTGATCGCGGTTTCCGCGACCGAGGCGGGTGGCGCGCATCCGTCCGCGATCGCGACCGAGGTGACCGAGACCGACGGCGGTTGGCGGGTGAACGGTACCAAGACCTTCACCACATTGGGGATCCTCGCGCGGCGGATGTTGGTGATCGCCAGCGCGGGCACGGCGGCCGACGGCCGCAACCGGCTGCGCGCGGTACTGGTCGATGCGGCACAGCCCGGCGTCAATGTGACGAATCTGCCCGCGGTACCTTTCGCACCCGAAATCCCACACGCCTCGGTGACATTCACCGATGCCGCGGCCGAGCCGTTGGCCGGCGACGGGTACACGGATTACCTCAAACCGTTCCGCACCATCGAGGACGTCCATGTGCTCGCGGCTACCCTCGGCTGGCTGGTGCGAGTCGGGCGCGAGTCCGGTTGGCCGCAGGCGACGCTGCAGCGGCTACTCGCCGCGGTGGCCTTCGTGCGTGGTCTCGATATGGATCGGCCGACCTCGCCAGGCGGGCATATCGCACTGGGTGGCGCGTACGCATATTTCGAACAGGTACTTACGGAACTGGAGCCGCTGTGGGCACAGGCCGATCCGGTCGTTCGCGAACGGTGGGAGCGGGATCGTCGGTTGCTGGCGACCGCCGGAAAGGTACGGGCGCAACGGTTGACGGCGGCCTGGCTATCGGTGGGCATGGCGGAGAATCCGGCGGTGCCGACAGATAGCTGAGCGGGGCTGACCTGCCCCGAAAATGGGGAGCGGGCCTCGGCGAAGGGGGGGAGTTAGCCGAGGCCCGCGTAAGGTCGGCCCGGGGGGGAGGGGCCGACGTCAATGATCCTACGCGATGTTCCGGGATTGTGTGTGCGTGGGGATCACCACTTTCCAAGATTTTTCGGGACGGCTCACCTGCGACGGGCGCGGACGCCGCCCAGGTAGCCGGACCGGTCGGTTGTCGGCCTGCTCGCCCATTCGGTGACTGTTGTCAAAAATGTTGTCGCGCAGGGATTTACAGCCGGGGCGTTTGCTCACTGAGCGGTCGCGGTGAATGTGAAAACCATGCCGACCGGTTGCTGTGCGTCCGGAATCACTCCTGGGTTCCTCGACCGGACGGCAGATTCGGTCGGATTTGTCGCGTGTCGTTCGGGCACGGGCATGTCGGGCCCGCGGAACCCGAGTACCGGCCGGGCCCGAATCGGGTAGTGCGCTACGCGCGATCGGACGGGGACCAGGCGGCAGGATCGAAACCGGTCGCATCCCGATCCGGCACCCCCGAGCACCGCCCGGAACGGGATGCGACCGTTTGTGTTCGGTGGCAACTCCACCCATCGATCGCTGGTAAAGCCCAGGTCGACGAAAAAACACCGGAAATTGTCGGTGCACAGGGCAATACTGACTCGGGTAATGGTCACCTCGCCCGGAGCGAGCGAACCTCAGGAGAATCATGCCCGACGCAATCGTCGCCGAGGGTCTGGTCAAGCGATACGGCCAGTTGGTCGCCCTCGATGGACTCGACCTGGCGGTGCCCGAGGGTACCGTCACCGCATTGCTCGGACCCAACGGTGCGGGTAAGACCACCACGGTCCGGGTGTTCACCACCCTGCTCATTCCGGATGCCGGCCGCGCGACCGTCGCGGGTATCGATGTGCTCCGCAATCCACAGGCCCTGCGCTCGCGTATCGGCGCGTCCGGGCAATATGCCGCCGTCGACGAATACCTCACCGGATTCGAAAATCTGGAGATGGTCGGCCGGCTCTATCACATGGGCGTGCAGCGCAGTAAGGAGCGCGCGCGGGAATTGCTGGAGCGCTTCCGACTGAGCGATGCCGCCGATCGACCGGTCAAGGGCTATTCGGGCGGCATGCGCCGACGGCTCGACCTGGCCGGCGCGCTGGTGGCCAATCCACCGGTGCTCTTCCTCGACGAGCCGACCACCGGACTCGATCCGCGTGCGCGCCTCGACCTCTGGGATGTCATCGAGGAACTGGTCGCCGGTGGCACCACCCTCTTGCTCACCACGCAGTACATGGAGGAGGCCGACCGACTGGCCGATGCCATCGCGGTGATCGACCACGGCAAGGTGATCGCCCGCGGCACCGCGGATGAACTCAAGACCCTGGTCGGCGGCGACCGCATCGAACTCACCGTCGACCACGCCGACAATCTCGCGACCGCCCAGGAGGCGCTGAAGGGCTTGGCGGACGGGGAGATCCACCTCGAACCCGGACTGCGCCGGATCACCGTTCCGGTCAGTGACGGATCGCAGGCGCTCGTCGATGCCATCGGCAGGCTGAGCACCCACAATGTGCAGATCCACGATGTCGGTCTACGTCGTCCGTCGCTGGACGATGTCTTCCTCACGCTCACCGGTCACGAGGCCGAGGAGTTGATCAACGGCAATGGCGACAAGCCTGCGGATCGGCTGGAAGCAACGGAAGGACGCAAGCGATGACCGCGGCGACCGTGGACACCCGAACCCGCATGCCGCTCGGCGAACGACTCACCATCGTCTGCACCGACAGCGTGACCATCGCTAAGCGCAATGTCATCAAGATCAAGCGCGTACCCGACGTGCTGATCTTCTCGACGCTGTCGCCGATCATGTTCGTACTGCTGTTCGCCTATATCTTCGGCTCGGCGATCGAGGTGCCCGGCATGTCGGGCGGGTACCGGGAGTTCCTGATCGCGGGCATCTTCGCGCAGTCGGTGGTGTTCGGTGCGACGTTCACCGGATTGGGCCTGGCCGAGGACATGCAGAAGGGCATTATCGACCGGTTCCGCTCGCTGCCGATGGCGCCGTCGGCCGTGCTGGTCGGGCGCACCATCAGCGATGTGGTGATCAATGTGGTCAGCCTGGTGGTGATGTCGCTGACCGGTTATGTCGTCGGCTGGCGGATTCGCGGATCACTGCTCGACGCGGTGCTGGCCTATGTGCTGTTGCTGCTGTTCGCGTACGCGATCTCCTGGATCATGGCCGTGGTCGGCCTGCTGGTCCGCGCGCCCGAGGTGTTCAACAACGCCAGCTTCATGGTGATCTTCCCGCTGACATTCCTGGCCAATACCTTTGTGCCGCTCGAGAATCTGCCGACGGCGCTGCGGGTATTCGCCGAATGGAATCCGGTCTCGGCGGTCACCCAGGCGACCCGCGATCTGTTCGGTAATACCAGTCCGATGGCGCCGAAATCGGACGCCTGGTCCATGCAGCATCCGGTGGCGACCACGCTCGCGTGGGTGGTGATCATCCTGCTGGTGTTCATCCCGCTCGCGCTGCGGCAGTACAAGCGCACCGTCAGCCGCTGACCGGGATCGGAGCGGGGAGTCAGCGACCGTTGTCCGCGCCGGCGCCCGCCAAGGGAGTCGGCGCGGAACCGTTGCGGGAGTAGCCGATTCGCGGCGGCGCCAGCGCCGGTTCCGGCGGTTGTGGACGCTTGCTGCGGACCAACCAGGCCACGCCACCGGCCAGCGCGACGACGACCGCGGCAATCAGACGGTTACGAGAACGTGCGGAGGTGAGTAGGCGCCCCAAGGTCATTCGACAACTGTGGCACATACCTGCGCATCGCGCAGTAGTCCCAGATCACAGCCGCACCCGGCCCGGTGCGGCGAAGATTGCGAGGATCGTGGCACGATGGGCGGCGTGACCTCACCGAACCAGACCGCCGTGGCCACGTTGCACACCAACCACGGCGATATCAAGATCTCGCTCTTCGGTAACCACGCCCCGAAGACGGTGCGGAACTTCATCGGCCTGGCCGACGGATCGGCACCGTACAAGACGGAGAACGCCAGCGGCGGCACCTCCGGCCCGTTCTACGACGGCGTGAGCTTCCACCGGGTGATCGACGGGTTCATGATTCAAGGTGGTGACCCGACCGGCACCGGACGCGGTGGACCCGGCTACGAATTCGGCGACGAATTCCACCCGGAGCTGCGCTTCGATCGCGGCTACCTGCTGGCGATGGCGAATGCGGGACCGGGCACCAATGGTTCGCAGTTCTTCATCACCGTCGGTTCGCAGCCGCATCTGAACCGCAAGCACACCATCTTCGGGGAGGTCGTCGACCCCGATTCGCGCAAGGTCGTCGATGCCATCGCGACCGCGCCGACCGATCGCAACGACCGTCCCAAGGAAGCCGTCACCATCTCCAAGATCACTATCGAATAATCCGATGAACGCTCAACCGCCCGCACCGACGTGCGTCCGCCACCCCAATCGTCCTACGGGCCTGGCCTGCACTCGGTGCGGGCGGCCTGCCTGTCCGGAATGTCTGCGACCCGCGGCGGTCGGACAGCACTGTGTCGACTGTGTCCGTCAGGGGCAGAGTGAGGTCCGGCCGGTGCGAACCGTCGCCGGTGCGCAGACCGCGCGTACTCCGATTCCGTATGTCACCTATGCGCTCATCGCGCTGAACACGATCGTCTTCGCGGTCACCGCGGGCCAATCGAAGAGTCTGGTGGAGAACACCGGGCATTCCGCGCTGTACATCGACTGGGTGCTCTATCCGTCCGCGGTCGCGCACGGTCAGTACGTGCGGCTGATCGGCTCCGGCTTCCTGCACTACGGTCCGATCCACCTGCTGCTCAATATGTTCGCGCTGTATGTGGTCGGCCGCAGTATCGAGCCGGTGCTCGGGCGGGTGCGCTATCTGATGGTCTACCTGGTGTCACTGCTCGGCGGTTCGGCCGCCGTGATGGTTTTCGCCAGGGACAGCCTCACCGCGGGCGCATCGTGTGCGGTGTACGGACTGTTCGGCGCGATCACCGTGATCCTGATCCGGGTGCGACAGAATCCGAATCAGATGTTGATCCTCATCGGCATCAATGTCTTCATCAGCTTCTCGCTGCCCGGTATCTCATTGGCCGGACACCTCGGCGGACTCGCCGCGGGCACCCTTGCCGCACTCGGCATTCTGTTCCTGCCCGAGTGGTTGCGCGCGAAATCCCAGGAGAACGCACGGCTGATCGGCTGGGCCGCGGTTGCCGCCGTCGCCGTGGCGGCACTCGCCGTCATCGTCGCCGCGGCGATATCGCTGCGGTAGATGCTTCACGTGAAACGTTGCCGCCGCGCGCCTTCGGCGCGCGGCTACTGCGCCAGTCCGTGTACGACAAGGGTTTCGAAGACCTCGTCCGGACTGGTGCCGAGGTCCCAGCGGCCGAAGATCAGCAGGCGTTCGTCGCCGTGGTGCTCGACATCGATTTCGAGCATGGGATTCTTGCGGCCGAGACGGCGATAGCCGACGACGCGGGCCCGCATTATCTGATCGCGGGTGTATTCGGTCGGTCCGGTGAGCGTGCGGACCACCAGTCGCGGCTGTGGATCGGCGGTGATGCTCAGTCGCGGGCGCTGTCGGAATCCGAGTCCGGCCAAGGCCAGCAGGCCGATCGCCGCCAATCCGATCAGCAGCCGACTCGGTCCATCCTTGGCGAGGATGGCGGCACCGGCCAGCACCACACCGCCGATGGTGACCGCAACGAGAGCGGCCATCGGCGTGGTCCAGGTGGTGCGTGGTTCGGGAAGCGGATCAGGCGAATCGGATTCGGGATCCACGTGTCACTTTCCCCAATCGTTCCTCGAGTTGTCCACACGGTTATCCACAGGTGTGCATTAATGACACGTCTGTAATCCTGGCGTTATTGCGCCAGGTCACCGCCACCGCATGGTCATGATCAGGCCGACGACCATCAGACCGAAGCCGATCAGGAAGTTCCACGCTCCGAGATCCGCCATCCAAGTGATGCGGTCGTTGGCCAGGTAGTAGACGAGCAGCCAGACCAGCCCGGCCAGCATGAAGCCGAGCATGATCACGACGTACCAGACCGGGGATGGCCCCGCCTTCACCTTGACCGGCGTGCGGCTGGCGGGATTGATCGTGTAGTCGGTCTTCTTGCGGACCTTCGACTTGGGCATTTCGTCCTCGTGTTCGGCGTTCAGGTCGGGTACCGGCGGGCGGGATTCGGTTGAATTATGGCCGAGCTCGCGCACCACAGAACCCGATCCGGCGGGGGCCGAGACGGTCCGGGTGAGGGCTCAGGTCCCCTCCGGTCTGCCTCTAGGCTATCCCAACTGGTAATGCGGGCGACGGTCCGCCGGGTCGCCACGTAATCTCGTCAGCATGCGTGTACTGGTCGTCGACAACTACGACAGCTTCGTGTTCAACCTGGTGCAGTACCTCGGCCAGTTGGGTGCCGAGGCCGTGGTCTGGCGCAATGACGACCCGAAGTTGGCCGATCTGGACGCGGTCGTCACCGAATACGACGGCATTCTGATCAGCCCCGGACCTGGCACTCCGGATCGAGCGGGCGCGAGCATCGATCTGGTGCACGCCTGCACCCGGCACAGCATTCCGCTGCTCGGGGTTTGCCTGGGCCATCAGGCCATCGGAGAGGCGTTCGGCGGCACCGTGACTCGCGCGCCGGAGTTGCTGCACGGCAAGACCAGCTCGGTCTTCCATCTCGGCACGGGCGTGCTGGCCGGTCTGCCCGACCCGTTCACCGCGACCCGATACCACTCACTCACCGTCCTCGAGGACACCTTGCCCGCGGATATCGAGGTGATCGGGCGCACCGAGTCCGGGATCGTGATGGCCATGCGGCATCGGACACTGCCGATTCACGGCGTGCAGTTCCATCCCGAATCGGTGCTGACCCAGGGCGGGCACCGGATGTTGGCGAACTGGCTGGAGGTATGCGGCGAGCGTCCGTCCGAGGGGCTGGTGGAGATGCTGGAGGCGGAGGTCGCGGCACTGGTGACCCAGTGACGCGTCGGCCCTATGTCCTACTTTCCGTCGCGGTCAGTGTCGACGGATATATCGACGATGCGAGTCCGGAGCGGCTGAAGCTATCCAATGCCGCGGATTTCGATCGGGTGGATCAGGTGCGTGCGGAGTCCGACGCGATCCTGATCGGTGCGCAGACGCTGCGACGCGACAATCCGCGGTTGCTGGTCAACAGTGCGGACCGGCGGGCCGCGCGTATCGCGGCCGGAAAACCGGAGTACCCGTTGAGGATCGCCGTGAGCGCACGCGGTGATCTGGATCCCGAGCTGCGGTTCTGGCACCACGGCGGTGACAAACTCGTCTACACCACACACGCCGGTGCGGCGAAGCTCGGCGATCGGTTGGCGGGTCTGGCGGAGGTGGTCCCGCTCGGTGTCGATATCGACCTCGGAGCATTGCTCGACGATCTCGGCCGCCGCGGCATCGCCCGGCTCATGGTCGAGGGCGGTACCCGCGTCCACACGCAGTTTCTCGCGGCGGACCTGGCCGACGAATTGCAGATGGCGGTCGCGCCGATCGTCGTCGGACATGCCGCGGCGCCGCGCTTTCTCGGCCCCGCGAGCTACCCGGCCCGCCGAATGCACCTGGCCGATGTCACTCGGATCGGCGATATCGCATTGCTGCGCTACCTGCCTCGCAAGTCCGAGGAACAGACCGATATCCAATTCATGCGCCGGGCAATCGAATTGGCGCGGCTGTGCCCGCCCAGCCCGACCGCATTCTCCGTCGGCGCGGTCGTTGTGGCCGACGGCGTCGAGATCTCGACCGGCTACTCGCGCGAGACCGACGAGAAGGTCCATGCCGAGGAGTCCGCGCTCGACAAGCTCGACGCGGACGATCCTCGGCTGGCGCGAGCGACGATCTACAGCACCCTCGAACCGTGTTCCCAGCGCGCCACCGCGACCCGGCTGCCGTGCACCGACCGGATTCTGCGGGCCGGGATTTCGCGCGTCGTCATCGCCTGGCGGGAACCGACGACCTTCGTGACCAACTGTGTCGGGGTCGAGCAACTCCGGCAGCACGGCGTCGAGGTGGTCGAATTGACGGAGCTGGCCGAGGCGGCGATGTCGATGAATTGCCACCTGGATCTTTCCTGATCGGCGTCAGGGCGTGGCCGTAGACGGCGGTGACGAATTCGCTGAGCTGATCGTCGTCGAGGTGGCGTGCCAGGTCGGCCGCTGTTACGGCGGACCGAGGACGTAGGTGGTGATCGAAACCGTTCCGTTCTTCCCGATCGCAGACCCTGCCGCGGGCTGCTGGCTGACGATCCGGCCGACACTATTGGTATCGAAGGTGCCCTGGGTGGTCTGGCTGATCTGTGCCGATGTGCCGGTCCAACCCGCCTGCCGCAGCTTGTCCACCGCCTGCGCCGTGGTCAGGCCGACCAGGCTCGGCATGACGATGTCGCCGCTGGAGACCTGTACGGTGACCGTCGACCCTTTGTCCGCGCTCGTGCCGCCCGCCGGGTTGGTCGAGATCACCTCGCCCTTGGGCTTCGAGGACGGCACCTCCTGGATGTTGATCTTGAAACCGGAGCTGTCCACCAGATTCGGCTGCGCGACGCTGATGTCCTGACCGACCACATTCGGCACCCGGATCTGCTCCGGTCCGGAACCGAGAATCACGACGATGGCCCGGTCGACATCGACGCGCGAGCCCGCCGAGGGATCGGTGCCGATCACCTTGTCCGTCTCCTGCGCACTCGACGGCTTGCGCTGCACATTCGGATCCATCCGCAAGCCACTGGCGTTCAGCTGCTGCTCCGCCTGCTCCTGGGTCATGCCGTCGAGCCGAGGAATCTGCACCTGCGCCGGTCCGGAGGAGACCTGCACGGTGATCGTGCTGCCCTTGTCGACCCGGGAGCCGCCGAGCGGCTGCGTGGAGATGACATTGCCGGTGGCGACCTTGTTATCCGGCTTCTGCTGGATGGCCACCGTGAAGCCGAGCTTCTGCAGCGAGTCCTGGGCCTGTTGCGCGGATCTGTTCGAAAGGTCCGGTATGGCGACCTGATCCGGGCGCGCGCCCGGTCCGATCAACACCCAGAACAGGGCGAACGCGACGATGACCGCCGCGGCGGCGCCGAGGGCGATATAGAGATTGCGGCGCGGACTCGCCGGTTCGGCGGGTTCCTGCTCGGCGGTGTCGTCATTGCGTTCGACGGTGCGGAAGTTGCGCGGTGCCGGTTCGTTCGAGCCGAGGATGGTGGTGCGGTCCTCGTCGGTCATCACCATCGGCGCGCTCGGCTTCTGGCCGCCGAGCACGCGGATCAGATCGGCACGCATCTCGGCGGCCGACTGGTACCGGTTGGCCGGATTCTTGCTCATCGCCTTGAGCACGACGGAATCCAACTCGCGCGGCACTCCGTTGTGGACATGCGATGGCAGCCGCGGATCCTCCCGGACGTGCTGGTAGGCAACGGCGATCGGGGAGTCACCGGTGAAAGGCGGCTCGCCGGTGAGGATTTCGAACAGCACACAGCCGACGGAATAGACATCCGAGCGGGCGTCGACGGTCTCACCGCGTGCCTGCTCGGGCGAAAGATATTGCGCGGTACCGATAACGGCCGCGGTCTGGGTCATCGGGTTGGAGCTGTCGGCGATCGCCCGCGCGATGCCGAAGTCCATCACCTTCACTGCGCCGGCCCGATTGATCATGATGTTCGCCGGCTTCATATCGCGGTGCACGATTCCGGCCTTATGGCTGAAATCCAGTGCGGCGCAGACGTCGGCGACGACCTCCATGGCCCGGCGCGGCGGTATCGGACCCTTACCGCGCACGATGTCCCGCAGCGTGTCACCGTCGACGTACTCCATCACGATGTACGGCAGCGGGCCGCCGTCCACCTCCGCCTCACCGGTGTCGTAGACCGCGACGATGGCCGGATGGTTCAGTGCGGCGGCGTTCTGCGCCTCGCGCTTGAAGCGCAGGTAGAACGTCGGGTCGCGGGCCAGGTCGGCACGCAACACCTTGATCGCGACGTCCCGGCTGAGCCGTAGATCGCGCGCCTTGTGGACTTCGGACATGCCGCCGAACCCGATGATCTCACCCAGCTCGTAGCGTGAGGAGAGATTCTTCGGGGTCGTCATGGTTGTCCTTGCGGAGTAGCAGCGCCTGGAGTGGCCGAGGGTCCTCGGGCACCGGGACTATCCGGAAATGGTAAATCGAGCGTTGGGAACCACGAGCCTCTTGTGGTGGTGGACGGACTCGTCGTCTTCGACGACTTCGTCGTACTCGGCGCTGTGGTACTCGGCGTTGTGGTCGGCGGCTGCGTTGTCGTTGTCGGTTCCGTGGTCGGCGGCGGTGGCGGCGCCGGTCTGGTCGTGGTGACCTCGGTCGTCGGCGCCTCGGTTGTCGTCGGCGGCGGCGTGGTGACCGGCGGCGGCACGACCTTCGTGGTGGTGGTGACCGGGCGCACAGTATCCGGATTGGTATCGCCGCCGAAGAGCAGCCACAAAACTAGTCCGACGAGCAGCACCGCGCCGACGGCCACGGCCGCGCCGGCCTTCTGGCCGGTGGTGAACTTCGAGGTCTCCGGACCGGGCCCGGGGTTGGCGCGGGTGGCGCCGGAACTCATCACCGTCCTGGGCGCGCCGGCGGGCGTTTGTCTGGTCGAAGCTGCGCCCCCGACCCCCATGGAGGTCGGGGTGTTGTACCGGACCGTCTGGCCATCGTGGTCATGCGACGGCAGAATCACGGTCGGGCCGGGCGGCAGCACTCGGGTCGCACCGGTCGCAGTCGGTCCGGCGGTGGTGACCGGCGGTGGTGGGCGCCGTCCGGCACGCACGGCGGCGACGGCGTCGGCGAATTCGCCGCCGCTGGCATAGCGCAGGGTCGGATCCTTGCCCATGGTGATCTCGATCAGCTCGCGCACATTGGACGGCAGATCGGACGGCATCGGCGGCGGGGCCTCGCGCACATGTTTCATCGCGACGGTGATCGCGCCGTCGCCGCTGAACGGTCGCTGCCCGGCCAATGCCTCGTAGCCGACCACACCGAGTGCGTACACATCACTGGCCGCGGTCGCGTCCTCGCCGACCGCCTGCTCAGGCGCGATGTACTGGGCAGTGCCCATCACCATGCCGGTCTTGGTGACCGGGGAGGCGTCGACGGCCTTGGCGATGCCGAAGTCGGTGATCTTCACCTGACCGGTCGGCGTGACGAGGATATTGCCCGGCTTGACGTCACGGTGCACGACGCCCGCAGCGTGCGCGACCTCGAGTGCGCGACCGGTCTGCTCCAGCATGTCCAGACCCTGGGCCACCGAAAGCCGCCCGAGCCGGTTCAGCACCGTGTTGAGCGGTTCACCCTGCACCAATTCCATGACCAGATAAGCGGTTTCCCCGCCGCTGGGATCCATGGTCTCGCCGTAGTCGTAGATTCCGGCGATACCCGGGTGATTCAGCTGGGCCGTGGTCTTGGCCTCACTGCGGAACCGGTGCCGGAAGGTCGGGTCGGCGGAGAACTCGGATTTGAGCACCTTCACCGCGACCCGGCGGTCCAGCCGGGTGTCGAGTGCCTCCCATACCTGACCCATACCGCCCGTGGCGATCAGGCGTTGCAGCCGATATCGGTCGGCGATCATCGCGCCGTTGTTCAGCATCCCGGCCCCCGTACATCCACTCGCACGTTCATATCTCTCAGCGCCCTCGCAAACCGGCGTCCAACACCGCGCGGGCAATCGGCGCGGCTACCGAGCCACCTGTGGCGGCCAACGCCCGGTCGCCGCCGTTCTCCACGATCACCGCGATGGCGATCTTGGGGTTCTGCGCGGGCGCGAAGGCGATGTACCAGGCATGTGGTGGCGTATTGCGCGGATTGCTTCCGTGTTCGGCGGTTCCGGTCTTAGAGGCGATTTGATACCGGGTCTGGCCGTGTCCGACGGTGTTGTCCTCCGACGCGATCATCAGGTTGGTCAGCGTCGACGCTACCTGGGCGCTGACAGCTTGGCCGACCGAGACCGGTTTATTTTTCGAGAGCTCGCTCAGATCGGGTCCCTGCAGTTGATCGACCAGGTACGGCTCCATGCGGACGCCGCCGTTGGCGACGGTCGCGGCGATGACCGCGTTGTCCAGTGGGGTGAGCGCGACATCGCGCTGGCCGATGCTGCTCTGGGCCAATGCGGCATTGTCCGGAATCGTGCCGACGGTGCTCTCCGCCACCGGAATCGGGATGCCGCGGTGCGGGCCGATGCCGAATGCGGCGGCCTCGTCCTTGAGGTTCGAGGAGCCGACCTTGAGACCGAGTTCGACGAATGCGGTATTGCAGGATCTGCGGAACGCCTCGGTGAGCGTCGCGGTGGGGCCGCTGCCGCAGGTGGAGCCGTTGTAGTTCTCCAGCGTCGTGTTTGTCCCCGGCAACGTGATGTTCGGCGCGGCGGTGAACTGGTCGTCCGGGGTTGCGGTGCCGTTGGCCAACGCGGCGGCGGTGACGACCACCTTGAAGGTGGAGCCCGGCGGATAGGTCTGCGACACAGCACGATTCAACATGGGTTGGCGCTGGTCCGCACTCAGCTCTTCCCAAGACTTGGTGCCTTGGGCGCCATCGTGCCCGGACAACAGGTTCGGGTCGTAGCTGGGGGTGGACACCATGGTGAGAATCTTGCCCGTACTCGGCTCGATCGCCACCACGGAACCGGTGTAGCCCTTGGCGGTCAGCTGTTCGTAGGCGACCTGCTGCATCATCGGATCCAGCGTGGTGAGCACATTGCCGCCGCGCGGATCACGTCCGGAGATCATATCGATCAGGCGGCGTCCGAACAGCGAATTGTCCGAACCGTTGAGCACCGTATCCTCGGCGCGCTCGAGCCCCGTGCTGCCGTACTGCATCGAGTAGAAGCCGGTGGCCGGTGCGTACGCCTCCGGATCGGTGGGGTAGGTGCGCAGGTACTTGTAGCGGTCGTCGGTGGCGACCGAACTGGCCAGCACGGTGCCGCCCGCGGAGATCTGTCCGCGCTGGCGGGCGTATTCGTCGAGCAGCACGCGGGAGTTGCGTGGATCGGTGCGGTAGTCGTCGGCCTTGATCACCTGCACATAGGTGGCGTTGAGCAGCAGGGCGACGATCATGAGCATCACCGCGACCGCGACCCGTCGTAGCGGCGTATTCATTCCTGCGGCCTCGCTTCCGGTTTGCGCAGAAGCTCGGTGGTCGCATCCGCGATCGGGGCCACCGGATCCTTCTTGCGCACCGGCGCCGGGGCTCGGGCCGCGTCGGAGACCTTGATCAGCAATGCCAGTAGCGCGTAGTTGGCCAGCAGCGACGAACCGCCGTAGGACATGAACGGGGTGGTGAGACCGGTCAGCGGAATCAGCTTGGTGACACCGCCGACCACCACGAACAGCTGGATCGCGATGGTGAACGACAACCCGGCGGCCAGCAGTTTGCCGAAGCTGTCGCGCACGGCGAGCGCGGTCCGCAGACCGCGCACCACGAATACCAGGAACAGCAGCAGCACTGCGGCCAGTCCGAACAGGCCGAGTTCCTCGCCGATGGTGGTGATGATGAAGTCGGTTTTGGCGAAGGGCACCTGCGAGGGCCGCCCGCTGCCGAGGCCGGTGCCCGCCAATCCGCCGGTGGCCAGGCCGAACAGCGACTGCGAGATCTGGTAGCCGGTGTTGTTGTAGTCCGCGAACGGGTGCAGCCAGGTCTGGGTACGCACCCGGACATGGCTGAAGGCCTGGTAGGCGAAGAAGAATCCGATGGTCAGCAGCGCGCCGCCGATGACGAGCCAGCCGACCCGCTCGGTTGCGATGTAGAGCATCACCAGCACCGTGCTGAAGATCAACAGCGAAGTGCCGAGGTCCTTTTCGAAGACCAGCACGCCGATGCAGACGATCCAGACCACCAGAATCGGTCCGAGGTCGCGGGCGCGCGGGAACTCCATGCCGAGGAAATGCCGACCGGCCGCGGTGAACAGATCGCGCTTGGCGACCAGCACCGAGGCGAAGAAGATGATCAGCAGGATCTTCGCGAATTCACCCGGCTGCACGCTCAATCCGGGCAACCTGATCCAGATCTTGGAGCCGTTGGTCTCCGAATACGCCCCGGGCAGCAGTGCCGGAATCGCCAGCGCGACAAGGCCTACGAGGCCCAGGGTGTAGCCGTATTTGGCCAGCGTGCGGTAATCGCTCAGCACGACCAGGATCGTGATGAAGATGATCATCCCCAGACCCGTCCACAGGATCTGTTGATTGGCGTCGGGGGAGGGGATCGGCCACGAGTTGTAAGCGGCGGTCTGCGCATCGGCGAGATCGAGCCGATGGATCAGCACCAGGCCGAGTCCGTTGAGTAGCGCGGCGATCGGTAACAGCAGTGGATCGGCGAACGGTGCGAAGCGGCGCACCGCGAGATGTGCCACCGCGAACAGGGCCAGATAGGCGAGACCGTACTTGGCGATATCCCAGGTGACCGATTGTTCCTGACTCGCCTCGACCAGAAACAGCGAGACGGTGACGATGCCCGTCGCACCCGCGAGCAATACGAGTTCGGCATTGCGCTTCGTCGACGGCGGCGGCGCTGGCGCGAATCCGCCGGGTGGACTGGGAAAGGCTCCAGCGGACGGCGGTGCCGGAGCGGACATCAGTCCGTCACCCGGCAAGGTTCCCCCGCCGTCTGGGGGTTCGGCGACGTCGTCGCCGTCGGGGTCTTGGTGTCCGGGCTCTTGGTCTCACCCGGCTGTGGCTCGGGCGCGGGCGGCCGGTTCTCGGTGGTCGGCGCGACCGTCGTCGGCGCGGGGACCCCGGGCTGCGTGGGCGGCTCGCTCGGCGGCACGACGCCGGGCTGCGGCACCGATTCCTTGGTCGGGCAGACGGGCAGCAGCTCGTTGCGCGCCAGCATCTGCATCTGCTTGCGCGCCTCGTCCAGCGAACCCGGCGGCAGTCCCTTGTCCACCTGGTCGTGTCCGGTCTGCTTGAGATCGGAAACCTTGAGCGCCTTGCACTTCGGCGGCAGCGTCTCGTCCGGCTGCTTCAGGGCGAGGGCGCCGGTCGGGTCGACGCAGCCGATCGTCTCGACCTCGTGGATCGAATAACCCAGCACCGAACCCGGCAGCCCGCGCATGATGACGACCTGGTCGCTATCCGCGCCGACGTAGTAGTTGCTGCGAATCATGTTGTAGCCGACCAGCAATCCGACCGCCGCTGCCAGGACCAGGGCGACCGCGAGCAGGATCCAGCGCAACTTGTGCGAGTTGCTCTGCGGCGGCGTCTCCGGTGTAGCGGCGGCTCGGCGCGGTTCGGCCCGCGGCGGACGCATCGCGGCGGCTCGGCCGGCGGCGGTATTCGGCGGCGGGGTGTCCTCGTCCTGACCCGATGCCGCGCCCGCGACGATCGGATGGCTCTGCCCGTAGTCCAGATCGATGACATCGGCGACGACCACGGTGACGTTGTCCGGGCCGCCGCTGCGCAAGGCGAGTTCGATGAGACGATCGGCACATTCGTCGGTGCTGCCCTCGCGCATGGTGTTGGCGATGGTCTCATCGCTGACCACATCGGAAAGTCCGTCGGAGCAGAGCAGATAGCGATCGCCGGCACGGGCCTCACGCATGATCAGCGTCGGCTCGATCTCGTTGCCGGTGAGGGCGCGCATGATCAGCGAGCGCTGCGGATGGGTATGCGCCTGCTCGGGAGTGATCCGGCCTTCGTCGACCAGCGACTGGACGAAGGTGTCGTCACGGGTGATCTGGGCCAGCTCGCCGCCGCGCAGCAGATAGGCGCGCGAGTCACCGATGTGGACCAGGCCGAGTTTCTTGCCCGCGAACAGGATTGCGGTGAGCGTGGTGCCCATGCCGTCGAGTTCGGGCTCTTCCTCGACGTGATCGGCAATGGCGGCATTGCCCTCGTGGACGGCGGTATTGAGCTTGCCGAGCAGATCGTCGCCGGGCTCGTCGTCGTCGAGATGGGCTAGCGCGGCGATCATCAACTGCGATGCCACCTCGCCTGCGGCGTGGCCGCCCATACCGTCGGCTAGTGCGAGCAGCCGTGCGCCCGCATAGACGGAGTCCTCGTTGTTGCCTCGGACAAGACCGCGGTCGCTGCGCGCTGCGTAGCGGAGAACAAGTGTCACGATCGCAGCTCGATCACTGTTTTGCCGACACGGACGGGGGTTCCGAGTGGAACTCGGACTGCGGTGGTGACTTTCGCGCGGTCGAGGTAGGTGCCGTTCGTCGAACCGAGGTCTTCGACGTACCAGTCGTCACCGCGCGGTGAGAGCCGCGCATGTCTGGTCGAGGCGTAATCATCGGTGAGTACCAGCGTTGAGTCGTCCGCACGGCCGATCAGCACCGGTTGGGTGCCGAGCGAGATGCGAGTGCCGGCAAGTGAACCTTGAGTCACCACAAGAAATTTGGCGCCCTTCTGGCCTCGGCTGAAAGACGGCAGCACCGCGGAACCGCGTGCGGCCCTGGGCTGGATCCGGATGCCGGATGCCGCGTAGATGTCGCTGCGCAGGGTGCGCAGTACCGCCCACACGAATAACCACAACAGCAGCAGGAACCCCGTACGGGTCAATTGCAGGATCAGTCCCTGCACGGCGCTCCACCTCCTGTTCGACCGTGTACGTCGGTGCCGTAGGTGCGAGTTCGCCCCCACCGGCTTGCTGGTTTCGCGAGCCCCGGTCCTGGCGACGCGCGTGTGTAGGCAGCATCATAGGGCCGTGGGTCGAGTTCGATCACGATACGGCCGCAGAATCCCTGTACGCCATGTCGTGACCTGCACCGCGAGCTTACGGGATCAGACGATACGGATCAGGATCTCGGAGTGCCCGGCGCGGATAACATCGCCGTCGGCCAGCTGCCAGTCCTGAACCGGGGAGCCGTTGACGAGCGTGCCGTTGGTCGAACCCAGATCCGAGAGCATCGCGGTCTGCCCGTCCCAGCGAACTTCGATGTGCCTGCGGGAAACTCCGGTATCCGGCAGTCGGAAGTGCGCATCCTGCCCGCGGCCGATGATGTTGCTGCCCTCGCGGAGCTGGTAGGTGCGGCCGCTGCCGTCGTCGAGCTGCAGCGTCGCGGAGTACCCCGAACCGGCTTGTGCGCCACCGCCATACGCGGGCGCGGGGGCCTGGTAGCCGCCGCCCTGGGCGCCGTAGCCGGGCTGTTGCGAGTAGGCCTGGCCGTAGCCGCCCTGCTCCTCGGGCGCGGCATAGCCCTGCTCGCCGTAACCCGGTTCCGCGTAACCCTGTTCGCCGTAGCCGGACTGCGCGTAGCCCTGCTGGCCGTAGGCCGGCTGCTGACCGTAACCGCCCTGGTCGGCGTAGCCCTGTTCGTTGTAGCCGGATTGTCCGTAGCCCTGCTGGCCATAGCCCTGTTCGCCGTAGCCCTGCTGGCCATAACCGGGCTCCTGGTAACCCTGCTGGCCGTAGTCCTGGTCGGCGTAGCCACCCTGCTGCTGGCCGTAGCCGCCGCGCTCGTCGTAGCCCTGCTGACCGTAACCGGGCTCCTGGTAGGCCTGCTGCCCGTAGCCCTGGCCACCCTGCTGGTAGTCGTAGCCGTTCTGATAGTCGCCGTAACCCTGCTGCGAGTCCGGCGCCTGGTAGTCGGAGCCACCGCCGTAGGGTGCGCCGCCCCGGCCGTAGTCGTCGCGGTACGCACCGTTCGGCGGCCCGGGCCGCCCCGCAGGCGGCGGTGCGTACCCGCGGTTGCGTGGATCGGACTCCGCGGGCTCACGGCTTGGGTCGTAGCCTGAGTTCTGCGTCATGGGGCCAGCTCCTGGTTGCGGGTGTGCAGGTCGTTGTGGCGTGGGTTCGGGGCTGCGAGCCGAGGTGGCTCTGCGGCCGATGTCGGGATCGACCCGACCGCTCGCCCTGAACTGTCCGGTGTGCAGCGTAGGTGATGCCTCGAATGCCACGTGTACTTCGCCGTAGGTCTGCCAGCCTTGCTCGCGGATGTAGTCCTGAAGGTGTTTGGCGAACGCGCGGGTGGTCAGGTCGTGGTCGGCGTCGAGTTGTTGGTGATCAGAGGTGTTGATGGTGATCACATAACTGTTGGGCGCCAACAGATGTCCGCCACCCAGATCCTGGATATTGTCGGCGGCCTCTTGCTTGAGTGCCGCTTCCACCTCCTGGGGAACGACACTGCCCCCGAAGGCTCTGGCGAACACGTCACCGACGGCGCCTTGCAGGCGACGCTCGAATCGAGAAACGATGCCCATCTCGGCCTCCCTTCGGTGCGCGTTCTGTGTTGCTTCATAACAACGACACGCGCATATGGCGTGTCGCGTATCGACCACGTTCATTGCATGATATCCACGATCGTCCACACCTGTAACTCCCGGAAGCCAGCCGGGGTTCCCGCGCCTGTCCGGACCGCACTCGCGTGCCGTCAACAGGCGATTTCGTGTCTCGCCGACCCGCGTGATACTGTCTCCCAGTCGCTCGGGCGAGTGGCGGAATGGCAGACGCGCTGGCTTCAGGTGCCAGTGTCCTTCGGGACGTGGGGGTTCAAGTCCCCCTTCGCCCACAGATGTAGTGCAGTAAAGCCGCAGGTCAGCGTATTTTTTCGCGGATCTGCGGCTTTCTTCGTCAATAGATCTTGTTGACTGGGATGTTGGCGAGGACGCATGTTGATGCGTCTCGGTGTTCTCCCCAGGAGCTGGGTTCTCCTTTCGGTTCGCGTGCGTGTTTTCCCTTGTGTGGCAGTGGTTTTGGTGAGCGCCACTGATGTGAGGGCTTGCTGTCGCGTTTGTCGACAGCGTTCCGCCCGTCGCACGAGAAGGCATCGGGCGTCGACGGTCATGTCAACGGCATGCGAGGAATTCTCGTTCGGCCGCCAGGTTGCGTCGCGGTGTTCGGGAGGCTGTGCGAGGCAGCTGTCCGCGTATCGGGCGGGAACCGTCGGGGGGAGGGAGATGCTGCTGACGGCAGTTCAGGCACCACTGTGTAGTGGGAATGGTCCGCAGGAGGTGGATTGGTATTTCACTGTGACAGCCGCGGCAGCGGCCGTAACGGCCTGCGGTGATGAGCGTGAGGGTTTCATCGACGTCGGCCAACGCTTGTCGTGCTGCCGCGGCCAACTTGATGGTGACCTCATGCCTGGCCGTATCAGCCGCGTTGGTGGGTGCAGTGCCGCGGTCGATTTCGGCTTCGAGTTCGGCCAGCTGCTGCAGGCGGAAGCGGCGTTGCTGGCTCAGTGTGGCTCGCAGTGCGGGTAGGTGGTCGGCAAGGCGTGCGCGTAAGACGGGGTGTGCGGGGGTCATCCGGGTCTCCAGGACTGGTGGTCGGAATGTGGTTCGAGATGCGGTCGAGTAAGGAGGGGATGGGCAGCCCTGCCAGCGGCCTCTTGTATTGCCACCTCCACGCCATCTGAATATTCGCTGACAAGGCCAGGATCGTTTACATGAACGGCTGCGCTTGTCCGACTGCGTCGCTTACGTCCAAGCTTGGATTCGGACTGTTGCGGTTGCCGGGTCAGTGCGCGGCTGCGGCCACGGCGGCCGGTGTGGTCGCGATGGTCGCGGTGCGGATGCCGGGCACTGTGCGGGTGAGGGCGATGGCGATGCGCCGTTCGGATTCGTCGGCGAACCGGCCGGAGATGGTGGCGTCGGCTTCGTGGACGGTGACAGGCCAACGCCGTGCGCCGGTGTATTGATCGAGGAGGTTTTGTGCATCGGCCGTGAGTGCGTCGTCGGGGGTGAGCATGATTCGCAACGCGTCGCCGCGGCTGAACATGCCGATCACGCGGCCGTCGGCATCGACGACCGGCAGACTGCGCAGTCCGTGCGTCACCAGCCTGCTCATGACCTCGGCCAGTGCCGCATTCTCGGGGACCGAGACCACTGGTGTGGTCATCACTGCACTGGCGGTGTCGTCGAGTTCGCCGGCCCGCAAGAGGTCACCGCTGGTGATTACCCCGATGAGGCGATCGTCCTGGTCGAGAACGGGCAACGCCGCGTAGCCCAGTTCGGCGAGCATCAGCGCCGCCTCGCGTGCCGTGCTGTTGTGCCGCACGGCGATGATCGGTCGTTGCATGACCTCGCATACCGGCATGTTCTTCATTCCGTTCAACTCCGTTCAGCTAGTTACATGGTCGGTAGTCGGGTCGATCGATGCTCTCCATGTCGCTCCTGCTACCTGCGGCGTTCTTGTCAACTCCATGATGGCGTGGTTGTCGCGGCGATCAGTTGCGCTGACCCGACAATCGAGGGGTCGAGATTTGTGGCGATGGCACAGCACAGTCAGTCGTTGTCGGTGACGGCGAGTTCGATCATCATGGCGAGTCGTTTGCGCGGGTCGTCCAAGCCGAGGTTGGTCACCTCCGCCATCTTGCGCAGCCGGTTACGGACGGTGTTCTCGTGCACGCCGAGCCGCGCGCCCGCCCGGGCGGGGTCGCCTTGGGCCTGCAACCAGGCGCGCAGCGTTGCCACATACTCGGTGGAGTTGGTGTGGTCGTGGCGTCGCAACTGCGACACCGGCCCCCGTGCGGGGGTGCGTCCAGAAAGCCCGGCGGTGCGCAACCGTTGCAGCAGGATTTCGTCCCACGACTCGTCGTAGGCGGGGGGCGCGGCACCTGATGAGTGGGTCTCGTGCAGCGCCAGGCATTCGTCGGCCTCTTGGCGCGCCAATGCCAATTCTGTGGCCCGGGCAACACCGCTGATGCCGGCCAGCACCGTCATCTGCACCGGCAGTGCCGTCTGTAGCTCGCTTATCCAGTGGCGTGCCGTCGCCGCCTGATCGGCGGGCAGCACGGTGTAGATGGTGTCGCCGACCAAGGCGCTGCGGCTCGAACGGGACCAGCCGAATCCGGTTGTTGCTCGCTCGAAGACCTGCAGCAGCGCGGCGTGCTGCTCGTCGGCGATCCGTGCGCGCAGCGCGATCGCCCGCAAAGTCTCCGGCGCTAACCCCAGCCTGCTGGCCACCGTCGCCGCGTCCGCAGCGCCCTCCAGCAAACTGATCACCAGTTCGGATTCCACCTGACGTTCGAGATCCGCGCTGGCCCGCGACCGCAACAGGTGCAGGGCTACCGTGTGCGCGCCGTCGGCCAAGGCGATCCGTCGAGCCCCGTGCAACGGTGCCGGGCACGACACCCATACCGAGCCCAGCAGTTGCCGGCCCACGCGCACGGCCACGACCATCCGCCCCGTCAAACCACGCTCTGCCTGCGCAGGAACGAACAACGGTTCATCCGAGACCGCCAAATGTGCGAAGACACCGTGCGCATCGAACAGGGCCCGTAACCACTGCGGCATTTCCCGGCTCAGGATCGTCTCGACCCGTGCGGGGTCGAGGTGCTGCTGCGGCCTCGAATACGCCAGCACCCGAGACCGGTGGTCCTCGATCGTCACCGCACCCCCGACCGCGTCGGCCAGACTGTCGGCCAAGGCGAACAAATCGGTCGGGCCGCGACCGGCCTCGGTCTCGCGGCCTTCCAGCACCAACCCGTAGACCACCGCGGCAACCTCACTCCAAGCCACCGCAGGATCGACCACCATCACCGCGACCCCCTTGATCTCCGGCTCGTCCGCAGTCTGCTCATCCCCACGGATGAGCGCGACAACAGCCCGCGCCGACATCGCCCAGTCCACTACCTCCGACACCGAGCGTGCCCCGATCCCCAGCAGCACATCACCCACTTCCGCGGGGTCCTGATCGGCCCCGTGGATCACCACACTGCGCAATTGGGTGGACCGGGGAACCGAACACAACCGCAAACGGATCCCATAGCCACCCAGTACGTTCGCCAACCGGTCCAACGTCACCACGAGCCGCTCCTGTGTCGAACCGAAGGTGCAGTGCAATCAGGCGGCCGACAGATGAGTCGTCAGCATCGACCTCCGGTTGTTGTCGCTGCGCGAGTTGGTGCAGCGCGGTTGAGCGATAGACACACCACCGAGGCTGCCAGCACCCGCGTCGCATCGAGGAGTTCGAGTCGAACTCAACGCGAGTGCCCGATCCCGTCGAGGCGTATAACGCAGGGTTTCCTACGTCTGGATCCGGCCGCGGCTCGATAGGATCGGCCTGGTTGATCTCGCTGGTCGGTGTTATCCGAGTCTGCGGCGCAGGTCGTCGGGGTAGTCGCGGTAGGCAGCGGCGACTTCGTCGAGGTAAACCAGGGTGGGGAAGTCGATGACGGGCTGGTGGTCGGCGAGGAATCGGGCGGTGTGTTCGACGATGCGTTGTTCGTCGGCGGGGTCGAAGCCGAGTTCGGCCAGGACGTTGGCGTCGACGACGAACTGGGACTCTATGGTGTCGCCGTGGTCGTCGATGCGGACGCGGTATTCGTGGTCGATCACGGGTTCGACACTGAGGTGTTCAGGCATGGGATCGCGCTCCATATCGGTGTCGGGTACGGGTGTCGCGGCGGTTGGTGGGTTCGTTGCCGATCACGGTGACGGGCTCGTCGAAGGCGCTGTCGCGCAACGCTTGTGCGGTTTCCGCGCCCCGCCGGATCATCGCCGGTTGGCGGTGCGTTCCGCGATCGTCATAGCTGATCTCCTGCAGTTCGTGAGTGTCTATGTCTGTGACACAACCATCGAGAGCCGGTCGCCGGCGCGGCGCGCATCGGATCATGCTGGAAGGCAGCGATCGAGGCGATGCCTGACAAGACGCGGGCCCGTTCTCCGGGCGACACACCGAGCGTAGTCGCGGCCAGAGCTCTTGCCATGACTTACGGCGGTCGGTCACCGCACCCGTAGCTGTAAAGAATTGCCCCATCTGGACAGCTGCCGAATGGTTTGGTGTGATCGGTGCCGGGAGGGATGAGCGATGCCGCGCTTTTCGTGTGCCTGTAGCTGGTGGATGGTCGGGGTGGTTACCGCCGCAATGGTGGTGGCCGGATGCGAGACCGGTAACCACGCACAGTCGGCGGCTACGTTGTCGTCGAGTATCGCGACCTCGCCGGTCGCCTCAGTGCCGCCGCAACCATGGACCATGGCCGATCTCACCTACCACCCGTGCAGCGTGCTCGATGCCGACGACATTGCTCGCCTCCTACTCCAGCCCACGCCCACTGCCGAAATGCCCCCACGAGCGCTGCCTGCCTGTACCTGGTTTTCCGTGCAAACCTCTGTTTCTGGCAGCTTCAATATCGGATTCGCACCGAATACCAGCGATCTCACCGACCTCGATCAGCGCAAAGTTCGTGTTCCGCTCGAGCAGCAGATCACCATCGATGGCCACCGCGCCGTGTTGGCACCCAGCATCCGTCCAGACGGCCGCAACGGCGGCTGCAGTGCCCATGTGTCGGTGCTCTCTGGTGGATCGTTCTATCTCGGGGTCGCGGTCCCAGGGATATCGACCGGTGTCGATTGGGATGTCTGCGCCAAGACCATTGGCGTCGCCGCCACCATCCTTGCCCGCCTGCGCTGACGCTCGCGGTGGTCATGCACATAGCATCCGCCGCGTCTGCGGGGTAACGCCTGAATCTGTGACCGGGGCTACGCGCGATCTGCGACTATGAGAGGGGGCGTTCGATCCGCCAGTACCCCTTACATCCTCACCTTGAATTGTGAGGATGCTGCACGGAGCATCTCAACTACGACCTGACCCATCCATTGAGGAGTTTCACGACAGCGGAAGGAACTAGACGGATGTTGCTGCTTACCCCCACTGCGATCGAGGCCGTTCGCACCATTACGTCCGCGGAGGGCACGCCGACGGATGCCGGGCTGCGAATCTCCGCGACCGGCGGCTCCGAGACGCTGCAGATGGCAGTCGCCGCTGGACCAGACGAGCAAGACCAGGTCTTGACCGCCGAAGGAGCGCGGGTCTTCCTGGACCAGCAGGCCGCCGCATTTCTGGACGACAAGATCCTCGACACCGGGCTGGACCCGGACGGCGAAGGCGGCTTCGTGCTTGCCCCGCAGGACCAGAGCACCACCGGCCATTGAACTGTCTCTGATGACATAGGTCCGGCTCGATGGTGGCAACAACCGGGGCGCTTTGGGCCCGTCACCGGCCGATACCGGCTGCCATGCCCGCTGCGGCAGGCGCGGATGACCTGCTCGCCTTCCTGAATGCCTGACACCGGGCCGACGCGCGGCGCCACGGCATGGTTGCAGAATCCGCGCCGCGACCGCACCGAAACCGACAGACGGACCAAGGAGGTCTGATGGCCGGGACGACTCGTACAGAGACCGCGTCGTCGCGACGCTGGCCGCGGTTGCGGGTCGAGGAGTGGACCGCTACCCGCGACACGGTGCACATGTGGACCCAGATCATCGGCAAGATTCGGCTTGCTTCCGCGCCGATGATCAACCACTGGTGGCAGGTCACCCTCTACGTCAGCCCGCGGGGTTTGACCACCTCCGCGATACCCTACGAGGCCGGTGTATTCGACATCGAGTTCGACTTCAATGAGCATCGGTTGCACATACGAGCCGATGGCGACGCCCGTCAGGTCGCGCTCGAACCCAAGCCGGTTGCGGATTTCTATGCCGAAACGATGGGTGCGCTCGACGAGCTCGGCATTGCGGTACAGATTCAGGCCAAGCCCAACGAGGTCGATCCTGCGATCCCGTTCGCCGACGACTACGAGCATGCTTCCTATGATCGCGACGCCGTGCACCTGTTCTGGCGTCAACTCGTCGCGGCCCATCGAGTAATGAGCGAGTTTCGCTCGTATTTCATCGGCAAGGTGAGCCCGGTGCACTTCTTCTGGGGCGCCATGGATCTGGCCTGCACCAGGTTCTCCGGCCGCGCCGCGCCGAAGCATCCGGGTGGTGCACCCAACTGCGGTGATTGGGTGATGGTCGAGGGCTACTCCCGCGAGTTGAGTAGTTGCGGTTTCTGGCCGGGTGGCGGTGACGAAGGCGCCTTCTACGCCTACGCCTATCCCGAACCCGACGGCTTCGCCGACTATCCGGTCGGTCCTCGGCACGCTTTCTACAGCGTCGACAACGGCCAGTTTCTGCTGCCCTACGAGGCGGTACGCACCGCCGCAGATCCGGAACGAACCCTTCTGGAATTCCTGCACACCACCTATCAAGCGGCCGCCGAACGCGGCAAGTGGGACCGAGCAGCACTCGAATGCGATCCGCACCGGTGGGACCAGAAATAGCGGCGGAGCTTGCCGAAGTTGTTCATCCATGGGTTCGTGCGCTCGACGCCCCGCATGCCTGCGTGGATCGGCGCGGGAATGCCTTTGCGGGCGATGATCCCAGTCAGGCCCTGCCCGGTGAGCAGCTCGCGGGTCTTGCCGGAGTGGCCGTCGTCTTCGATGGAGTAGTTTCCGACTACATCTTGGTGTACCGGGCCATAGCGAAGCTGTAGAGGCCGTAGGTGATGATGCCCAGGCCGGACGCTACGAGGAGGACCACTCCGTAGGGTTGAGCCCCCACGGTTTTGAAGGCGCCGTCCAGTCCGGCGGCTTTGCCCGGCTCGGATTCACTCACCGCGAGGATCACCAGCAACCCGACCGCGGCAATGGCCAGCCCTTTCGCGATGTATCCGACCGTGCCCAATCTTCGTACGAGGTCGCTGGTGGTGCCCTCGAGGTCCTCGAGGAAGTTCTGGCTGACTCCTTTGTAGACGTGATAGCCGCCGATCACGACGATGAATAGCCCGCTCGTAATGAGTGCGGTCGTGCCGGCGGTGGTTTGCATCATGCAGGCGGTGATCCCCGCGCTCTGGCCGCTGCTGGACTTGCCACTGCCGCGGGCGAATCCGAACGCGGAGACGGCGAAGGCGAAATAGACCACTGCCAGCCCAGCCGCCTTGACGCGGTCGATCGCTTCGGATTTCTTACTGTCGGCGTCGGGCTTGGACGAGCTGCCGAGTGTCGCTTCGGCGAGCCGCCACAGCGCCATCAGCAGGAACGCGACGACGCCCACCCAGAGGGCGACGACGCCGCCCGGCTTGGCGGCCAGTTCCGCCATGGCCCCGGATTGGTCGGCGGCGCCGGCGGCGCTGCCGATGGCGATCCTGATGGCGATGTAGCCGATGATCAGGTGCACGATGCCGCTCGCGACGAAGCCTGCACGGGCGAATCGTTCGAAGACATTGTTCTGGACCACCCGGCCGGCGACCGATGACTTGTTGTCGAACGACGCCGATGCACCAGTGGACTTCGAGGACGGGTTTTTGTCAGACATGGTGCGCGCCTCGTATCAGTGGTGGTGAAGCTCCACCGGAGGTGGGACGGGCGGTGTGCGAGATGGGGAGCGCGGTCCCGAGGCTGGCTGTCCGGCCCGGGAACCCACCCGACATCGGTTATCAATGGGTGTCCGTTGTGTGGTTTCGCCGCGCTGTCAGCGTAGCCCCGCCTTCCTCGCCGGCAGTAGATACCGGGCCGGATCAGCCTGGGCCTCGGTGCCCTGCTCGGCATCCCTGTCGCTGCCGCGGTGCTGCTGATCCGACTGGATCGAATCGGCAAACTGCCGCGTGATAGCCATTTATTCGCTAGGCTTCCGCTCATTCCGGTGGATCGGTAGGCCTCAGTGCAGTCACGTAGCCGCCCGTTATCTGTACACCGGACAAGGGGTTCCGGGCTGGAGGCCGGCTCCCCGTTGCTGTGCTAACACCCATCAGCCTGGCAAGGGAGCCAGTATGGAGCGGTCCGATGCAACGGTCCCCGCGTTCGAACTCCTCTCGCACATTCACGCCGCGGGTTTCGCCTCGGTGGACGATTTCATCGCGACGCTACGTGTTGACCCGTTGGCCGATACGACCCGGCTACAACCTCTCGCTCCGGCGCCTTCTCGCCCCGGACGGCATCGCAAGTAAGGCTGGCGCGCCCATTCGGTCTTGCGAGCCTGCCCGCTTCGCGAAACTGTTACGGAGGGGATCGCGAGCCTGCGCATCGGTGCGCTCATGGACGAAGTCGGCGACGAGCGAAACACGGACCACCACAGACGGTTTCGTTACCGATGACCAACAGGCCTGCTATGAGCCGATGGCAGCGGCTGGGACGCCGATGATCGTCACCGGAAACCTCTATGTCTGTCTCTCGCGACACTCGGATCACCGCAGATCAGCGCGTGTTGGTCGAAACCGAGTGGGTATGCGCCCGGTGTGGCCGAGTTGTTTCACTCGACCGAGCGGACCAGCGCGAGGAGGTTGTCGTGACCAGTGACATGCAGCACGCCAAGCGCCCGGTCAGCGCGATGCTGGCCGGCCCATATGGACATCCGTTCCACCCGATCCTCGTTACTGTGCCGATCGGGGCATGGGTGGCGAGTGTGGTATTCGATATCGCATCACATGTGGCGGGCGACCCGCAGTCCCTCGCCCGTGGTGCGGCATGGCTCATCGCGGTCGGTGTGCTCGGCGCGCTGGTCGCGGCCGTGGTCGGTCTGCTGGATCTGCTCGCGATCCCGACCGGTACCTCGGCGTTTCGCACCGGCCTCGTCCACATGAGCCTGAATCTGATCGTGACGGTCACCTTCGCCGTCGACTTCTGGTGGCGGCAGTCGGGTAGTGGACCGGATGGCGCCGTGCCGATGGGCCAGTTGGTGCTGTCGATCATCGCCCTCGCCGTGCTGGGCGTCTCGGGTTATCTCGGCGGCAAGCTCGCCTACCACTACGGCGTGCGGGTGGCCGACGAGACCACTCAGGCCTCCGGGTACCGACACTGAGTCCGCATCAGGGCTCGCGTCGTCGGTGCTTGCGATGGCTGGTGTCGCACAACGGGTAGTTCGACGAACGGCGGCACAGACACAGCGCGACGACGACCCGGTCGGAGTGAATGGTCCGTCCGTCCGGAGTGACGAGTTCGACCGGCCCTTCGATGAGGGCCGGGCCATCGGTCGTCAGCCGGATCCGCCGGGGTTCACGGTCGGGGTTTGTCGGCACGGATCACCACCAGATCTTCTCGGTTCTGGCCGGGCTCGATCAGCCCGGTCGAGATCAGCCACGGGGTCAACTCCCGCATGATGGGACCGAACGGCACCGATGAGCGCGCCACGATGGCGGCCTTCAGTCCGCCGTCGCGGAGCTGGGTGAGGGTCGTATCCGGATGACACAGACCCGAATGCACGGTCAGCGCGACGCCGCCGGGTTCGAGTAGGTGCGGCGTCACCGCGCACAGCCGGTCCAGGATGGCTCGTCCCTTTTCTCCCGCATTCCAGGCCCTGGCGCCGCCGCGATCCGGGGCACCTCGAGGGGCGGGAACGTAGGGCGGGTTGGCGAGGACGAGATCGAAGCGATCGGTTCCGAGTATCGCCTCGAAGTCGCCGTGCAGGGCTCGGATGGTCAGGCCGCGTATCCGACAGTTCAACCAGGCGGTGGCCACCGCGCGCCGGGAAACGTCGACCGCGGTGACGGTGCGGGCACCATGGTGGACAGCGGCGACGGCGAGTGCCCCGGTACCGGTGCAGATATCCAGTACGCGACCGCCGCGTGGGATGCCCGCCTGCGCAAGTGCGTGGATGAGCAACCGCGTGTCGTGCTGAGGTCGATAGACGCCGGGAGCGCGGACCAACATCATATTCCCCGGATTATCCGTTCGGGCCGCCCTAAACATCGGCACCGGGCAGCAAGGAGCTGCGCCCGGCCCGCCAGGCGTCGAAGACGTGGTCGGCGAAGCGGTCCTCCAACAGACTTGTGGCCTGAATGCCGAGGACCATGGACTCCGCCAGCGCAGGCTCGTGCGCGATCAGGTCACCGATTACATCGGTGCGCATCAACTGTTCGTGTACCGCATCTGCTTCCACGTGTTCCTGGTAGAACCGCACGCAGGCCGGGTCCGCTTCGAGTCGCCGCAGGGCGTCGACCAGGCGTGACGACGCCGGTGACGAGGAGATTTCGACAGACGCGAAATGTCCGACCAGCGCACCGCGCAGCGACCGGTGCAAGCCGAACAGCGACATCATGTTCACCAGGGAAAGCATCGGTTCCGGGACGGCATCGAGGTAATGCAGGTATTCGGCGTCGAGGCCCGCGCCCGCCATGAGCTCGGCGAAAAGTCGCGCGTGGATGCGTTCACCGCGACCGCCGCCGAATTCGTCGAATTCCACCGCGACGAAAGCAGCTTTGGCCTGTCCGCGCAGACGCGGGATCACCCAGGCGTAGGGGTCGGCCTCTTTATGGTGATAGATCGACCTGTGCACGAAATACTCGCGCATATGCCACCATTGGCCCTCGTCTCGGAGGAACCGGGACGGACCGGTGGATTCGATCGGTGTAACCAGGAGTTCGTCGAGCTCCGATTCGAGATCATCGCCTCCGGATACCTCCGCGCGCATAGCGTCCAGGAATGCGGTCTCCATGGCGGCTCGCAGGGTCAGCAATCCGGGATCCCATTCCCATTCCGGGTCCACCGCCGCGAATCCGTGGTAGTGCAGCTCATAGCAGGTGTGTAGAGCAAGCTGCAGATCCTCGCTGTACGGGTCGAGCGATCGGGTCTTCGGCACCGGTTTGCCAGGTATTCCGCGCAACAGCCCGACCACCGCCTCGGACAGGGTGCCGCGCGGGCGTGGCAGGGGGCGAGGTCGGATATCCGTGGTGACCGTCATACCTCCTCATACTCCCCGCGACCTCATGCGATATCCAGCAATGTCCAGGGTGACGACAGTGCTCGTCGAGCCGCCATGCCGTTACCCGCAGGAATAGCCGATCCCGCGCAGGCAAATGCCGTGGGTTTGCCGGGAATCGTTTCAGCCGTGCATTTCCGAATCCAGCAGGCGCGTTGACGGTGTGGCCGGACGCCACGGTACAGCCGATGTATCCACTGTCGAAGGCGCACGCTGTGAACGCGGCAGAAAATCGAATGACAGCTTGTTCGGGCGGTCTTTAGTATCGGTCGGGTGCACCGATTGTTCCTGATTGTCCCGCCGCCGGCCTCCTGAGCGAGGTATAGGACCGCGCGTCCTATCTGGCAAGTGAGTTCGGTTGTGCACCTCGCTTCCGCGACCCCAATCCATTTTTGTCGCAGGAGCGCGAATGTCCACTGCTATATCCACGGTCAGCCGATTCGGGTTGGTCTGCCTTGTCGGAGCCGGACTGTCGGCGGGGACGGGCGGTCTACTCGGCATCCTGCTGCTTCGTGCGACCGGTCTTTCGCCGGTATCCGTCGCCGCCTGTCGGCTCGCCGTCGGCGGGCTGTTGCTGATCGCGCTGCTGACCGTGATGCGGCGGCCGTTGCCACGGAACACCTCGGCCTGGCGCAGGATCGGTGTGGTCGCGGTCCTTGTCGCGATCATTCAGGCGAGCTACTTCGGTGCGGTCGCCGCCTCGTCGGTGAGCCTGGCGACGCTGATCACCCTCGGAATGTCACCGGTGGTCGTCTCGCTGCTGGAACATCTGACCGGCAGGCGGATCCTGGATCGTCGGCGCGCGGCGACGATCGGAATCGCGGTGTTCGGAGTGATCCTGTTGGTCGGCGCGCCCGCCGATGACGGGGTATTCGCCGGTGCCGCAATGGCATTGGTATCCGCCTGCGCCTTCGCGACCCTCACCCTGATCAGCGCCCGTCCGGTGCCCGGCCTCGACGTGATCACCACAACAGGTTTCGCCGTCACCGGCGGTGCCGTGCTGCTGACGCCGCTCGCGGCGATATCCGGACTCACCTTCCATCCGACGCCACACAGCGTTGCCCTGGTAATCGTGTTCGGACTGATATCCACCGCAGTGGCATACACGCTGTACCTGCGCGGTCTCTCCGAAGTCGGTGCGGGCACAGCCGCGGTGCTCGCCCTCCTCGAACCGCTGACCAGCGCGATCTTGGCTGCCGCAATCCTCGGTGAACGGCTGACCCCGACCGGTCTGGTCGGCGCGGCCTTACTGACCGCCGCGCTCGTCCACACCAGCCTGCAGTCCAGGTTGTAACGCTCAGCGGTCGCGGGCCGGCGCGCGGAGCTCGACGGTGCTGTTGGCGAGGAGGGTGGCGAGTTGGTGCCAGCGGCGGTGGCGGTGGCGGAACATCAGGTGGACGAAGATGCGGGTCGGGGCGCCGCGCAGGCCGGACTCGATTTCGATTTCGTCGGTGTAGCGGCAGCTGGATTCGGTGATCGGCTCGAAGGTGAGGCGGTGGTTCCAGGTGCGGACGGGGCCGCCCCATTCGTTGGTGTAGATCTCGCGGGCATCGAGTCGCACCAGACGCAGGTGATGGCGCCAGGAGGGGATGATGCCGAACCACCAGAGACGGGCGGAACCCTCGGCATCCGGTTCGATGTGGTCCGGGATTTGCAGTTGTGGCACCGAAAGGATCGGTGCCACAACGTAGGCGAACAACTCCGGTGTCCGTGCCAGTGCGCAGGCCACCTCGGCACCGATCGGCAGCTCGGTAGTTAGGGTTACCTTACTCATAGGTGAATGATGGTCCTCGGCGGCGCTGCTCGCAATAGCCATTCACCCGGCCGCAGCATCGGCGATCTCGTCACTGGTGGTGAGCCATACACCCGGATGGTTCGCCACGTAATCCAGGGCCTCCTCCAGATATTTGATGCGGAAGGCCTGACCGATGACGAAGGGGTGCAGTGCAAGAGCCATGACACGGCCGGACTCCTCGTAGAGCCGGTCCAACTGGTCCTTGACGATCTGCACGAAATCCGCCCCGCGCAAACCGGTTCCGAGGAACAGGCTGTTGTCGTTGAGTTCGACCGAGTACGGAACGCTCAGCACCCCGGGCACATTGAGCCGATACGGCTGATCGTCATTGGTCCAGTCCAGGACGTAGTCGAGGCCGAGTTCGGCGAGCAGTTCCGGGGTGTGGAAGGTCTCGGTGAGCGCGGGCCCCATCCAGCCGCGCGGGCGGCGGCCGGTCGCACGCTCGATGGTTTCGACGATATCGGTGAGGTAGGCCCGCTCGTCGTCGATCGACATATCGGCCTGGAAGATCGAGTTGTTCTTGCCGTGCGCCAACCAGATCCAGTTCCGTTTCCGCCCGGCGGCGATGATCTGCGGATTATGGTGTGCGACATCGGAATTGAGCAGGGCGCTGGCGCGGATACCGTACTTGTCCAGCGCCTGCATCACCCGCCAGATGCCGACCCGGGGACCGTAGTCGCGCCAGCCGTAGTTCAGCGGATCCGGGGTGAGGGTGGCGGTGCCGGGGAAGATGCTGGTCGAGGGCCGGTCCACCTGGTAGTGCTCGATATTGAGCCCGACGTAGAACGCGACGCGGGCATCGTCGGGCCACCGAATGGGTGCGCGGTCGACGATCGGGCTGTAGTCGAAGAGTGCGTTGTCCATGCGGCATATGCTCGAACCGTCACATACATGTGAAGGTCAAATGCGAGGTGGATTCTATGCGGATCGGAGAACTGTCGGAGCGCACCGGCACCTCGCGGCGGCTGCTGCGCTACTACGAGGAGCAGGGCCTCATCGTCGCCGATCGCTGCGCCAACGGCTATCGCAGTTACGACGACCGTTTCGTCGACCGGGTCCTACAGATCCGCGGCCTACTCGACGCGGGCTTGCCGACGCGCATCATCAAGCAGATCCTGCCCTGCCTGGACAAGCCGCGCACCATCTACTTCCCGGACGCGACCGCGGAAATGCTGGCCATCCTGGAACGTGAACGTGACCGCATGTCCGACCGCATCCGCTGCCTGTCCCGCAACCGCGACGCCATCGCCGAATACCTGGAGGCGGTCCGCGAGAACGCCGCCTCCTGACCTCGGTTCCGCCAGAACCTGTTGACTCCTAATGAGAACCTGTTCTAATTTTTGGCATGCGTAGATTTGACGGCCGCCGCGTATTGGTCACCGGAGCAGGATCGGGTATCGGGCAGGGGATCGCCCTGCGGCTGCTCGATGAGGGGGCGACGTTGGTCGCCGCCGATATCGATGCGGCGGGTCTGGAGAACACCGCGGCGAAGGCGGGTGATGCGGCCGAGCGGGTGCGCACCGTGCAGGTGAATATCGCCGATATCGAGTCGGTGCGCGCCGCGACGGGCGAAGCGGTCGAATTCCTCGGCGGCCTGGATGTGCTGGTGAACGCGGCGGGCATTCTGCGGCCCGCGCGGACCGAGGAAATGCCGCTCGAGGTCTGGAACCAGGTGATCGGGGTCAATCTCACCGGGACCTTCCTGATGACCCAGAGTGCGCTGCCCGCGTTGTTGGAGTCCGGCCACGGCGTCGTCGTGAACCTCTCCTCGACCGCGGCCTTCAGCGCCGCGCCCTATCTGGCGTCGTATGCGGCGTCGAAGGGCGGCGTCAATGCCTTCACGCACGCGATCGCGCTGGAATACGCCAAGCAGGGGCTGCGGGCGGTGAATATCGTGCCCGCCGGCATCACCAGTGGTATCACCACCAAGTCCATCCTCGATCAGCCGGAGGGCTTCGATCCGAAGCTGTTCTCGCGCATGACCGGCTGGCTCAACGGCGGTGCGCTCGGCAGTCCGGAGGATATCGCCGGCGTGGTCGCCATGGTCGCCTCCGATGACGGTCGCTATATGACCGGCACGGAGATCCGCATCGACGGCGGCGCACTGATGTAGTCAGGCGGGTCGGGCGACGAGCAGGTGATGCGGAATCGGCGGATTGGCCAGTTGCTTATGGACGACGGTGCAGCCTGCGCCTTCCAGTGCGGCGATTACCTCGGCCACCGGCCGCAGCGTGAAACCGTATGCGGTGAACGGCATTTTCGCCATCGCGTCCGGATCGCCGATACCGACGACGAGGCTGCCACCGGGACGCACGACGCGCACGAGTTCGGCAAACGCGGCGGCCAGATCCGGCACGAAGTAGACGGTGTTGACGGTGATGGCGGCATCGAGTGCGTCATCGGCCAGCGGCAGATCGGTCATCGAGCCCGGCGCGAGTTGCATTCGGCCCGTCCGGATTTCCTCGGCGAACTTCGACTTCGCCCTGGTCAACATGTCCGGCGAGATCTCGAAACCGTGCACCGTCCCGTTCGTGCCGACCCGCTCGAGCAGTATCGAAAGCCCTGCGCCACCGCCGAATCCGATATCCGCGACCGCCGCGTTTGCCGCGATCCCGGCCGCATCGATAGCGCCCGCGATGGCGCGCTTATTACCGCGATTGAGCATGAAGGCGAAGCCCTTGCCGAGCGTTCCGTGCGGATTGCCGAGTTGACCGGCAATCGTGGACAGCACGCGGGTCCGGATTCCGTTCATAGCGGCCATAGTATCGGCCGACATTCCGAATCGGACACGGCAAGGCATACCAGATGGACTGCTGATTTCGTATGAACATGGGTAACTCGTCGGGTACGTCCTGGACTCGACTCACACACCACCGCCGGTCCGCGACGATACCGGCATGGCTCTCGACGATCGGCAAAAGGTGCGGGGAGGCGGGGGAGCAAGCTGACCTGATGCGATCACCGCTGGTACTCCTTGCCGCCGCCGTCTTGGCGCTCGCGCCGATCGGTACGGCCGAGGCGGCGGGATCGTGGGGTCCGCTGGCTCCGCCGAATCCGTACCTCGGACCGCTCGGCACCGCGACCATGCACGGTGATGCCGGATCGTCGGATGCGACGCCGCTGGCCGGGCCTGGCACCGGTGGGATTTCGGTGGCCGGGTATCCGCTGGCCTCGGCATGTCCGACCCTGCTGCAAGGGTCGGACAATCTGGTCGTCGCGCTGTGCACACCGGTGATCGGCCAGACTCCGACCATCCATCTGCTCGATGCGTCCTTCGTCGGTCCGGTGGGCACTCCGCTGGCTTCGCTGGAGATCGCGAAGGGAAGTCTGCTCGGCGGTGT
The DNA here is from genome assembly GCF_035920345.1 of Nocardia vinacea. Taxonomy (NCBI): domain Bacteria; kingdom Bacillati; phylum Actinomycetota; class Actinomycetes; order Mycobacteriales; family Nocardiaceae; genus Nocardia; species Nocardia vinacea. The sequence goes on along the minus strand of NZ_CP109149.1, from coordinate 7,096,373 downwards.
TTATGCCTATCTCGACAATGCCGACCGCCTGGTCATCGTGGACGGTAACCGCACCCTGCTCCGCATCGGCCACTCGCGTGACGCGGCGGGCAAATGGCGGCTGTCGATCGATTCGTCCACCGATCTCAGCTCCGTAATTCCGGTGGGCGACAACGTGACCGGGCTGGTACCGGACTGGTCCGGCAATGTCTGGTTCGCCACCGGCAAGAGTCTCGTCGGTCTGGTGACGCCTGCGGGTGCGGCGGCCACCGTTGCGCTGCCCGCGGGTGAGTCGGTGGCCAACAGCATTTCGTCGGCACCGAGCGGTCGGGTCGCGGTGGCCACCACACACGCGCTGTACGAGTTGCGCGCCGACGCTACCGGGCGACCGGAGGTGCTGTGGCGCGCGGCCTATGACCGCGGATCGGCGCGCAAGCCCGGCCAGCTCAGCTGGGGTACCGGCTCCACCCCGACCTACTTCGGGCCCACCTCCGGCGCGGAATATCTGACCATCGTCGACAATGCCGACGGACAGGTCAACGCACTGGTTTTCCGTTCCGGCACTGGGCAATTGGTGTGCTCGCAACCGGTGCTCACCCGTGGTGGTGCAGGCAGCGAGAACTCGCCGATCGGTATCGGCCGGTCCCTGTTCGTCGCCAGCACATACGGCTACCCGTACCCCACGGTCCCCGAGGGTGCAGGCCAGGCCGTTCCGGCCTCCGCACCGTTCGTCGGCGGGATGACCAGGGTCGATGTCGACGACACCGGCTGCCATACGGTGTGGGAGAACACCGTTCGCAGTGCGGCCGTTCCGCATCTGTCCACCGCCGACGGCGCCATCTACACCGTGACGCGCATCGGACTCGACATCACCACCCCGCTCGACGGCTACGCGTTCACCGTCGTGAATCCCGATACCGGCGCGGTGATTTCGCATCGGCCGCTGGCCGGAACCATCGTCGACGACCCGCTGCAGACCTCACCATTGATCACGCACGACCGCAAGATCCTGCAGGGCACGATCACCGGAATCCTGCGCGTCAGCTGAAGTCGGGGGCATTCGGTCCGGTGGCCAAACCCCGTTCGACCACCGCGAGGGCCCGGTGAATCGCGTTATCCCTGGCCGCATCGTCGAGGTCGTCGAGTACGCCGTCGATGATCAGCGAGGCCATACCGTGCACCGTTGACCAGGCGGCGTATTCGGCGTCCGGTCGGTCCGCCGGGTCGAGGAATCCGACGTCGACGAGTTCGTCCAGGAGTCCGGCCAGCAGATCGAAGGCGGGCGATGGCATTTGGTCGCCGCAGAACGCGGTGCGGAACAGGCCGGGTTCGCGCAGCGCGAAGGTGATGTAGCCCCGGCCCACCGCGCCCAGTCGGGTGATCGCATCCGCTGGCGGCGCCAAGCTCGCCATCGTCTCGGCCATTGCGCCGAACAGTGTGTGCTGAGCCTGTTCCTGTGCCGCGTTCAGCAACTCCTCGTGATTGGTGAAGTGCCGATAGGCCGCGGTCGGAGTGACGCCGACATGCCGGGCGACCGCGCGCACGGTCACCGCTTCCGGCCCGCCGGTTTCGGCGAGTTCGGCGGCGGCACGCACCAGGGCATTGCGCAGGTCGCCGTGGTGATACGGGCCGTCGCGGGTGGAGCGCTTCGTTGCTGTTTCCGAATCTGTCATCCCATCGATGTTGACACCCGCACACATGTCATGGCAAGTTAACACGCATAAAGTTTACGCATGACAACATGCCCGATCGGAGACCCGATATGTTCGAAATACTCGGCAGATTCGTCGTCCACCGCGCCCGCTGGATCCTGGTCATCGGCGTGCTCGCCCTCATTGCGGGCGGTGTGGTCGGCGCGACGGCCTTCAGCAAGATGCAGCCCGGTGGCCAGCAGGACCCCAATGCCCAATCCAGTGCCGCGGTAACCCAATTGGCCGATAAGTTCGGCACCGACACCGACTACGTCTTCCTGATCGAAGCGAAACAGGGGACGGTCGACGGCACTGCGGTCGCCACCATCGGCCGCGATCTTGCTCGGCGGCTCGCGGCCGACCAGCGCCTGACCAATGTCGTCTCGTATTGGGATACCGGATCACCGGCCATGCGTTCAGCGGACGGGACCGCGGCCGTCGTCCTGGCGGGCAATGTCGATAAGGACGCCACCGATAAGGAGAAGTCCGCCGCCTCGATCGTCGAGACCTACCGCGCCGACGGCCCGGTCGCGCAGATCAAGGTCGGTGGCGGCACCGCGATCTTCCACTCGATCACCAAACAGATCGGCAAGGACCTCGGGCTCGCGGAAGCTGTTGCGGTGCCGCTGATTCTGGCGCTGCTGGTGCTGGCCTTCGGCAATGTGGTCGCCGCGCTGCTCACCATGGCGGTCGGCGGGATCGCCATCCTCGGCACCTTCGCCGAACTCTCGATCCTCGGGTCCGTGACCGATGTGTCGATCTACGCGGTGAATCTGACCACCGGACTCGGACTCGGGCTCGCGGTGGATTACGGGCTGCTGATGGTGAGCCGCTTCCGCGAACGCCGCGCGGCCGACGCCGAACCCGACGATGCGGTGATCGCGGCCGTATCGACGGCCGGGCGCACCATCGCCTTCAGTGCGGCCACCGTCGTGGCGGCCCTGTCCGCGCTGGTGATCTTCCCGCAGTACTTCCTGCGATCCTTCGCCTACGGCGGCATCGGCGTGGTCGCCATCTCCGCCATTGCCGCGGTGGTCGTGTTGCCCGCGCTGCTCGCGGTGCTCGGCGCGCGGACCGATGCGTGGCGGGTGCCCGGCGTCCGCGGGATTCGCGGTGACGCAACGCCGTTCTGGGCCGGAGTTGCCGGATTCGCGATGCGTCGGCCGCTGCTGGCGGGTGTGCCGGTGGTGGCGGTGCTGCTGCTCGCCGCCGCGCCGCTGCTGCACGTCCAGTTCGGTACACCCGACGATCGGGTGCTGCCGACGAGCACCGAGGTGCGTCAGGTCGGTGACGCGATGCGGGACGATTTCGGCGGCGGCGATGTCAATGCGCTGTCGGTCATCACCGAAACCGGCATTGCCGCAGCGCCGCTCGCGGATTACGCGCGCACGCTGTCCCGGGTTGAGCACGTCACCCAGGTCGATTCGAGTGCGGGCACATTCGTCCATGGCGAGCTGACGGCGAGTACATCCGCCGATGCCCGGTTCGCCCGCCCGGACGCGCAGCGCCTGACCGTACTCACCGATCTGGACCGCAATTCGTCCGCCGCCCGCGATCTGGTCGATCGCGTGCGTGACGTGCCCGGTCCGGCCGGTGCCAATGCGCTGGTCGGCGGACAGGTGGCCGAACTGCGCGACAGCCTCGCCTCGATCGGTGCGAAACTGCCGATCGCCATCGGGTGGATCGTCGTGACGACCTTCGTACTGCTGTTCCTGTTCACCGGCAGCATCGTGCAGCCGCTGCGCGCACTGCTGTCGAATGTGCTGAGTCTGGCCGCCACGCTCGGGCTGATGGTGTTCGTCTTCCAGCAGGGACACCTGTCCGGACTGATCGGATTCACCCCTGCGCCACTGGATGTTTCGATGTTGCTGCTGCTGTTCTGCATCACCTTCGGACTGTCGATGGACTACGAGGTCTTCGTGATCAGCCGGATCAAGGAACTGCACGATCGCGGTGCGTCCACGAAGGAAGCGGTTATCGAGGGACTGGCCCGCACCGGCCGCTTGGTGACCACCGCGGCGGCGCTGATTTCGATCAGCTTCCTGGCCTTCACCAGCAGTGACGTCCGGTTCATCCAGTTCTTCGGACTCGGCGCGGGGTTGGCGATTCTGATCGACGCGACGCTGGTGCGCGGCGTGTTGGTGCCGGTCGCGATGCGACTGCTCGGTAGGGCGGCTTGGTACGCGCCGAAGTCGTTGCGATTGGCGTACGGGCGGTTCGGTTTGGCCGAAGCCTGAGACGTACGTCACGCGGCCCCGCATGCACAGGGCGGGGCCGCGTTCGGTTGTCGCACTGTCGTTTTCGCCCGGTTCGGCCAGGTCGAGCGAGGAAGGTGGCAGAGATCACAGAGCCGGTTATGGTTGCGGCCGTGGTGCTGACCGCGGTCCGATTCGGTACTCCAGCGACCACATTTGCGCAACTGGTTAATCATGATCTTGACCGGATGTAAGTCCATCTCGGCGGGTTACGACTAGGTGTAGATCACGTTTATAACGTAGTAAACCAACCTGAAGTTTCTTTTACCGCATCCAACTGTCAGCAACACCAATTATAGGGCGGTAAATGCGCAGGTCCGAGTGATATTTAGTAACCATTGAGGACTCTATGTTAACAATCTAGCTAATCGCTCGAAGAATGTTTGTCGGCGACCCGTGGTTTCTGGATCGTGATCTGGGATCACGTGCCGAAGATCGGTTCAGAGGTCTCGTGCCGACTGCCCGAATGGCTGCCGAAAGTTTGCTCGACTACCGAAAAACGAGGTGCCCACCTGGGTTTGCTGGGGCGCTGCTTTATACGCTTGACCTCGGCGGGGAGGGTTGCGTCGGGATAACGATTGTGTAGAGTTGACGGTAACGCTGGCCGCAGCTGAGCTGGACTCGCTGCGGCCAGCGGAACTCAACTGGGGGACTTCGAAACTCGTTCGTTACGTAGCGTTGCTACCGATTGCCCGGACCTATTTCACCAACCGTGTGCTCGGCGTTGTCTGCCAGCGCTTCGCGGAATCCTCTTCAGCGCCACCGAATCCCAGTGCCGCCGTGGCTCGGGCGTCCTGTTCGAGTGCGGCCCGGCGACCCACGACGAAGACGTAGCCGAGAAACAGTGCCTCCGCGATGAATCCGATGCCGACCTTCACCGGCACAGGCATCGAACTCGGTGTCACGAAACCCTCCAGCAGCCCGCAGACCAGCAGCACCGCAACCAGACCGAGCGCGACCGTCGCGGTGGCCCGGCCCTGGCGCGCGACCGCCTCCAGCCGACTCGACCGTCCCGGATCGATCAGCGTCCAGCCCAGCTTCAGGCCAACCCCGCCGGCCACGAAGACCGCGGTCAACTCGAGTGTGCCGTGCGGCAGGATGAATCCGAAGAACGAATCGAGCCGACCGGCATCGGCCATCAACCCGCCGGTCACCGCCGTATTGAGCGCGTTTCCGAACAGCAGGTACACCGCGGGCAGGATCAGCACCCCGGTGAACAGCACCATCGCGGTCACCCAGGCGTTATTGGTCCACACCTGCGCGGCGAACGCGTCGTGCGGATGTTCGGAGTAGTAGGTCTCGAATTCGCCGCCGGGTGCGGTAAGCCAGTCGTTGTGATCGGAGATGCCGAACAGATCGCGCGCCGAACCGGAACCGGCGATCCAGACGGCCAAACCGGTGGAGACGATGACGAAGACCGCCGCCACCGCGACCCACCACGGCCACGCCCGATACAGCGTCGCGGGGAAGCGGTGCGTGAAGAACCGGCCGACCTGGCTCCACGCGTCGCCCTTGGTGCCGAGCACCCGGCCGCGCGCCTTGGTCAGCAGTGCGCTGAGTCCGGCGATGAGTTCCGGATCCGGACTGTGCGATTGCAGCCGGGCCAGCTGCTGTGAGGTGCGCCGGTACAGCGCGACCAGTTCGTCGGCTTCCGCGCCGCTCAGCTTGCGCCGACCGACCAGATAGGCCAGTCGATCCCATGCCCCCCGCTGTGCGTAGCTGTACGCATCTACGTCCATTGGTTGCCTCCCATACCGCCGGTCGGAAGAATGCTATCGACATGGCTGAATTCACCACCGGCGAAGCGGTCGCACTCGAGCTGCCGATCGCCCGGATCCCGACCAGGGCCACCGCGTTCCTCTTGGACGTGCTGGTGCAATTCATGCTGGGCAGCATGCTGATGCTCGGCCTCAGCGTGGCGCTGCTCTACTTCGGCGCCGACTCCGCGTGGTACAGCGCGGCGGCGATCACCACGATCGTCGGGACGCTGGTCGGCTATCCGGTGGTCTGCGAAACCCTCATGCGCGGCCGAACCGTCGGCAAGCTCGCGCTCGGGCTCCGGGTGGTGCGCGGCGACGGCGGGCCGATCGACTTCCGCCACGCACTGACCCGCGGTCTGGCGGGTGTGATCGTCGACTTCTGGATGTTGGGCGCATTCGGTGCGGTCGGGGTGATCACCTCGATGTGCTCGCCGAATGCGCGCCGGGTCGGCGATGTTCTCGCCGGCACCGTTGTCGTGCACAGCCAGCGCCGCGTGCCCTTCCCGCTCCTGGCCGTCGCGCCGCCTTGGCTCGTCGCCTGGTCCGGACAGTTGGACCTGTCCGGCATCACCGAGGATCTCGCGCTCGCGGTACGCCAGTACCTGTCCCGCATCAACACCCTCAGCCCCGCCGCCCGGGCGAACCTCGGCCACACCCTGCTCCTCGCAGTATGTGACCGCCTGCGGATCCCGGTCCCGGCGGGCTACCCACCCGTGCAGATCCTCGGTGCGGTCATCGCGGAACGCCAACGCCGCACCCTCGCCCCGATCATCACCCCGATGGTGATGGCGGGGCCGCGTCCGATGCCGATCGCCCGGGCGAGCTGAGTCTCATCGAATCTTCCTCGGCAACATGGTCATTCGGCCGTGGCGATTGTGCTGCTCGCCAAGGTCTTATCCGCCCCGGAGCGGGAGATCGCGATCCGGATCCGGATGATGCCGTGGCCCCGGATCGACATCGATGCCAAGGCGGCATCGGGCCCGCCGCCGAGCGATCTCGGAGTCACATAGTGCCGGACTGTTTGAGCTCCAGGTATTCGTCGGCCAACGCTTCGGGGAGGCGCTCCGGTGCGGCCGCGACGACGTCGATGCCCATGCGGCGCAGGGATTCCTGGACCAGGGCGCGTTCGGCGATGAGGGATTCGGCGGCGGCAGCGGGGTAGAGGTCGGCAAGGGTGTCGCGTTTGGTAGCTGCCGCCGCGACGTCGGGATCGGTGACCGAGACGATCAGGACGCGGTGGCGTTGGGCGAGGGTAGGCAGAACCGGTAGCAGGTTCTCTTCGACGGCCGCCCCGTCCAGACTGGTGAACCAGACCACCAGGCTGCGCCGGCGGGCGCGTTGGATGGCGGCGCGGACCAGGCCCGCGCTGTCGGTATCGACCAGTGCGGGGGTGACGCCCGCCATGGCGTGCATGAGTTTCAGTTGCAGGCGGCGGCCGCCCACACCGCGGACCTCGGTGCGGACCTGCCGGTCGTAGGCGAGCAGATCCACCGAATCGCCTGCGGCCGCGGCCAATCCGCCGAGCAAGAGGGCGGCCTCGATGCTCGAGTCCAGCCGGGTGCCTGTGCCGACGCGGCCCGCGCTGATGCGGCCGGTGTCGAGCACCATCAGCATGTGCCGGTTGCGTTCCGGACGCCAAGTGCGCACCAGCACATCGGTGGCGCGAGCGGTGGCACGCCAATCGATGGCCCGCACATCGTCACCCGCGACATACTCGCGGAAGGAATCGAATTCGGTGCCCTGACCGCGCATATTCGCGACATTGCGGCCCTCGAGATGCTGCAGCCGTTTGACTTTCGAGCGCAGCAGCCGTTCACTGCGGAATTCCGGCAGCGCACGGACCCGCGCGGGCACGGTGTGGCGACTCTGCCATCCGGCCATACCGAGCAGGCCGAACAAACGCACCGTCACCGGACCGGCGATCCGATCACCGCGGTAGGTCGGTGTCAATGTGGTTTGTACTCGCATGCGGGTGTTGGGCGGCAGATCCAGTCGGTGCGTGCGGGTTTCGGCGCAAGCGCTGCCGGGCCAGTCGTCCCACAGCTGCCCGCGGACGGTCCTGGTTCCGTTGTTCACCACGCCGAGTTCCGCCTCGGCGCTGCGGCCGAGCCGGATCACGGTCAACGATTCCCTGGTCAGCGTGAGGTCGCGCGCTCGCGCTACCGTGCCGAGATCGAAAAGTACAAGGGCGGCAAGCACACTCGTCATGAGGACGACACCGAGCCACGACGGCATGACGAAGCAGACGAACAGCGCGAGTACCGCCGCCGTCAGGGCGAGCCGACCGGTAACGACCACGAGCTACACCGGAACCGGAACCGAAAGCAGCAATGACGACATGACGCCCTCGGTCGTCACACCGTCCAACTCCGCCTCGGGCCGCAGATGCAGCCGATGCCGAAGTACGGCGACCGCAACCGATTTCACATCGTCCGGGGTCACGAAACCACGACCGTTCAGCCAGGCGAACGCGCGCGAGGCCGCCATCAGCGCGGTCGCGCCGCGGGTGGACGCGCCGTGCTGGACCGCCGGGGAGTTGCGGGTGGCCCGGCAGATATCCACCGTGTAGGCGAGCACCTCCGGACTGATGGTGACCCGGGTGATCGCCGCCCGCGCCGCGGCGATATGCGCCGGACCCGCGACCGGACGCAGACCGGCGGCGGTCAGATCGCGCGGATCGAAGCCGCCCGCATGCCGCTGCAGAATGCGGAATTCATCGTCGCGCCCGGGCAATTGGATATCGACCTTGAACAGGAACCGGTCCAGCTGCGCCTCCGGCAGCGGATAGGTGCCCTCCTGCTCGATCGGGTTCTGGGTGGCGACCACGACGAACGGGTCCGGCAGCGGCCGCGGCTTGCCGTCCACCGAAACCTGACGCTCCTCCATCGATTCCAGCAGCGCCGATTGAGTTTTCGGTGGCGTGCGATTGATCTCGTCGGCGAGCAGCAGATTGGTGAAGACCGGGCCGTGCCGGAAGGTGAATTCGGTGGTATGCGGATCGTAGATCTGCGAACCGGTCACATCACCCGGCATCAGGTCCGGGGTGAACTGGACCCTGGCGTGTTCCAGATCCAGGGACGTTGCGAGCGCACGGACCAGCAGCGTCTTCGCCACGCCGGGAACGCCTTCCAGCAGCACATGGCCGCGGCAGAGGAGGGCGAGCACCAGGTACATGATCGCGGTGTCGTTCCCGATCACCGCCTTGCCGATCTCGGCACGCAGTGCGGCGAATGCGGCACCCGCCTCCTCGGCGGTCGGGGTGTGGTTGGTGTCCGTGCTGGTCATCCGACCTCCGCCTCTATCCATTCGAGTTGTGTGGCAACGAGTTGCAGGGTGCTCGCATCGGGCACCGGCCCGTACAGCGCGGCGCCGACCACGGCCGGATCGGCCCGGGTACGCGCGGCGACGGTCGCAACCAGCCGGTCCGGCGTGACATCGGTGCCGACGCCGAGCATCGGGCGGATGCGGCGCAGGGTGGCGGCGCGCAGCCGGGCCGCGACATGTTCGTGGTCCTTCGACCGGCGATAGAGCGCCGCCTGGCCACCGAGCAGTTCGTTCGCTGCCACTTCCACGGGTCGCGGTTCGCCGACCAGCGCACCGCGACGAGCAGCCCGCCACCACACCAGCACCGCCGCGGCGATGAGGAATTGCAGGCCGCCGAAGGCGACCGGTGCGGGCAGCCTGCCGAAGATGGAATCCTGGCCCGCACCGAAGCCGGAGTCGTCGCGGTTGTCATCCGGATGGTGCTCGGGCGGTTTGGGCGGCGGAATATCCGGCGGTGTCGGCTTATGCGGCGCGGGCGCCGCACACGAATTCAACACCGCGTACAGCAGCACGACCAGTGCGATGGCGGCGAGCAGCGCGGCCCAGAATTTCGGATTGCGCAGCAGGTCCGGTAGCGGCGGAAGTTGTCTGCGGGTCTTGGTCTTCTCGGTGATCGTCGCTTCGACCGGTTCCGGTGCGGGCGGTGGGGCACTGCGCGAGTAGCGGTCGGCATATTCGAGGCGGCGGTATTCGTCCTCGGTGGCGCGGCGGCCGCCGTACACGACCTCGTCGAAACTGTGTGCGGCCGGATGTAATTCGCTCGCATCCTCGAGTGGCAGCGCGGTCGTCGCGTCGTCGGCGGTTTCCCGCGCGGTCCGCGAGCGGCGGACCTCCAGCATGCCGCGCTGCTCCAGGCCGCGGAGTACCGCGCGGAACCGCTCGCGTAGCGCGGTGTCGAAATCCCGGTGCAGTGCGGCGTTTTCGGCGGCGTCGCGGTGCGCGTCCGCGGGTCCGAGTCGTGGTGGTGGCGGCGGTGCCGTGGGTTCTGTCATCGTTTATCCGTTCCGGGGACCCGGATATCGAGCCCTTCGCGTCGGCATCGGCGATCCACATACGAGACCACCCGCGTCGCCGACTCGACCACTTCACCGAAGGCGATGATCAACAGTGCCGACGTCGACAGCAGGACGATGACCTGCCAGCGATGAGTGCCGGTGAAATCCGAGAGGTACCACGGGATGCCGAGCAGCGGCACGGCGACGAGGACGACCAGTGCACGGCAGGCGAACCACAATCCGGTTATCGACGACTGCGCGCCCTGGACGAGCAGTTTCGAGCGCGCGACCGCACCGGCGTGTGTGGTCCGTTCGACGAAGATCACCGGCACCGCGACGAACCGTCCGGCCCGCAGATAGCCCAGCCAGATCAGCGCGAACGGATAGGTGATGATCAGCAGGCTGCCGACGATCAGCACGCCGATGCCGACCAGGGTGAACAGCACGTGGAAGGCCAACAGCGGACCGGCGACCGCACCCACCCGGCCCAGCGACGTGCGCCAGCCGATCGGCGATCCGGCGACGGTCGCGAGTCCGAGCGCGACCGTCATCCCGCGCAGCAGGAACCGCAGCAGCCAGGCGGCGGCCGCCGTCGACAGGATCGCCGCCCACGCGGTGCTCGCGTCGGAGCCTTCCGTCAGATAGGAGATCCCGCCGGTAGTCGCGACGACGAGCAGTTCGGCGAGGACGAGTCCGATCGCGGTCGTGCCCGCCAGCACGACGACATTCGCCTGGATCAGCGCGAACGGCTCGTCGAGCAGTTCGCGAAAGCTCAGTGGGCGGATCGGCACCGTCGTTCCAGGGGAGGTTGGCACCGGATCGTTCCCCGCCCCGACGGCACCGGCCGGCTCGGCGGCTGGTAACACGCGGCCGAGTCTAGCCGTCGGCGACCCGCCAGGCGGGGCGCAACATACGGATGGTGCGTCTGCTCAGCGCTCGAGCAGTCGTTCCACGACCTTCCGGTATCGCGTCGAGTCGACCGGTGGGAGGCCGAGCAGCGCGCGCAGATAGACGCCGTCGCCGACCAAACGGATGATGTCGGCCCGCACCGGATCGTCGATGTCCTTGTCCAGACCGTCCGACCAGCTGTCCATCATGTCCGACAGCGCCTGCTGCACCTCGTCGGTTTCCGGGCCGGAGTTGGCGTCGATGGTGCGCATGGCCGGACTGGTGGTGACGGGCTTGGCCCTGCTGCTGCTCGCCGTCGACGCGACCGTGCTCGACCTCGCAGTGCCTGCGATCAGCGCGGAACTGGCGCCGACCACGCCGCAGCTGCTGTGGATCATCGACGTGTACTCGTTCGTGGGCTCGACCTGTCCCAGGTGCCGAGCGCGCAGACCGGTGCGGCCTCGGAATCTCTCGGCGGTGCCACCGAATTCGCTCGTCAGCTGCCGCAGTCGGCGGCCGATGGATTTCTGACCTCGGTGCACGAGGCGTTCGTCTCGGGCGTTCATATGGCCGCCATCGGTACCGCTGTGGTGCTTTTGATCGCCGCCGTGGTCGCCTTCCGGCTGCGACCGCTCGTGCGTAACGGCATATCTCGGTGCGGATTTCGCCCCTGTTCCGTATCCGGAGCGGGGGGCGAAGTCATATGGAAAGCCAACCGGTCTGGATGAGATCGGTGCTTACGAGGCGTGCGGTCGCGCCGCGTTGTCTCGGAATTACCGTTCTGACCTGATGCTTCGGCGGTACGCCGGGATGGCTGTCCAGTTCCGAACATTTGTACGGTTCCGTGCTCATGCCCGGTACCGGGTAATTGGTGCGGATACGGGTATGTAGTGCTGACCGGCTAATCCGGTTGCGGCCGTCCCAATCCGGTCGGGGTGACTCGGCCGCGGAGCGTAACGGACTCGCCGAGCTGCCAGTGCATTGCCTCGGACGGATCGGCGGCGGCGATGGTGGACGCCGAGGTGAGCAGACGACCGGGGTCGGTTTTGGCGAGTTCGCAGAGGCGGGCCGCCTCGTTGACCGCATCTCCGATGACGGTGAATTCGTAGCGTTGGTGGGCGCCGACATTGCCCGCGACAACCCGGCCCGCGGCGACGCCGATGGCGGCGGTGAAGTCGGAGGCCTTGGCGGTCAAGCGGTTTCGGATGGCGCGGGCACAAGTCAGCGCCGTGCCCGCCGCGTCGTCGAGCGGTGCCGGTGTGCCGAAGACGGCGAGTGCGGCGTCGCCCTCGAACTTGTTGAGCAGGCCGCCGCACCGTTCGACCTCGTCGACCACGATTTCGAAGAAACTGTTCAGGATGGCGACGATTTCGGTGGCGGGACGGGTGGCGGTCATGGTCGTCGAGCCGATGATGTCGATGAACAGCACCGCCGCCTCGCGCTCCACACCGCCGAGATTCGGCTCGCGCTCGAGCGCCGCCTCCGCCACCTCGTGGCCGACATGTCTGCCGAACAGGTCCCTGATCTGTTCGCGCTCACGCAGTCCCGCCACCATGCGATTGAATCCGCTTTGCAGCTCACCCAATTCGGTGCCGTCGTACACCGTGACCGCGACATCGAGATCGCCGTCCTCCACCTGACGCAGCGCGCGCCGCACACCTCGAATGGGTGCGACCGTCGCCGAAAGCGTCTGCGCCATCAGCAATAGACCGAAGCAGAGCCCGGCCCCGCCGAGCGCCAGCATGCACACCGCCAGTCGCGCCGTGCTGATGTTGTCCATGGTCAGCGCCATGATGGCGAGCACCATGGAGCCTGCGACCGGCACCGCGGAGCCGAGCGTCCAGGCAAGAATCGACCGGCCGAAGACACCGATCCCGCGCCGCTGTCGTGAGGCCGCCGCCTCGAGTACCCGGGCGGTCGAGGGTCGCAGCGCGAACTCGATGATCAGATAACTATTGGCGGACACCACGATTGCGCTGATCCCGATGCCGAAGACGATTTTCGGAATCAGCGCCGGATCCGACAGTCCGTACAGCGTGGTAAGCATCGCCATCCCGCCCAGCCAGAGCACCGCCTGGCACCGTACGAGCAGCATCGGCACCCGCGTGGCCGCGATCTGTTCCGCCTCGTTCGGCACCTGATCCGGCTCGATGGCCCAGCGCAACGCACGCAGCCCGCGCGTCGTGCCCCACCACATCCCGATCAGCAGCGCCAGCACCCCGTACATCGGTGTTGCAACGAAATTGAGCAGTACCAGTCGCCTGGTGAACACCGTCGGCCCGGGCAATACGAAGCCGATCAAGGCGATCGAGACGGTAATCCCGGTGACATTCGCAATCAACAACGGCACCGTCAACAGCAACTGAACCCGAATCCGCCGCTTCCCCGCCGACTCCGCCGCCGACCCGAGCAGCCGCGACCCCCACGGGGCGGCCCCCGCATCCGGCACGGTCGGCACATCACTGTCGGGCATGCGTTGCAGACTATGCGCCACTGTGGTGCCAACGGCAGCCAGCGCCACCCGCATCGCCTCCGAGTGATGTCCGGTACCTCACCCGCACACGCCGAATAATGCCGCGATGCACCAGGTATGACCGCCGTGCCACCCACATCATGCCGCCGCCGGTCAGTTGGCGGGCAGCAGTTCCTCGGGCCGGGCCGCAGCGTGACTTCTGCCAGCAGCGGGGCGCCACACCGTGCGTCGAACAATGCCGGGTGAACCAGATGCGGCAACTGCGGCCGATCAAAGGGTCTCGCGCCTCGGACGGCGCCATCTGTCGGGCCGTACGAATCGGCCGCTGGACGGTGCCGGTTAGTTGGCGGCGGCAGTTCCCGCGGAGCGCGGAGCGAATTCCGCCAGCAGTGGGCAGCACATCGTGCGCGGCGAACAATGCCGAGGTGCACCGGATGTGGAACGGCGGCTGATCCACGGGCGTCGGGTCTCGGATGGCGCCATCTGTCGGGCCGTACGAATCGGCCGCTGGACGGTGCCGGTTAGTTGGCGGCGGCAGTTCCCGCGGGGGCGCGGAGTGACTGCGCCCAACAGTGGGCAGCACATCGTGCGCGTGGTGCACCGGATGTGGAAACGGCGGTTGATTTACGGGCGTCGGGTCTCGGACGGTGCCATCTGTCAGGCCTTACTGGCCGCTGGACCGTGCCGGTCAGTGGGCGGGTGGCAGTTCGCGCGGGCCGCGGTGGCGGGGGAGTTCATTTCGGTGGCCGGCCGAGAGTTCGTTGCGGTGGTCGGCTTGGGGGAGGCCGTAGCCCTGGGGTGTGGCGGCCGGGGGGAGGGCCGAGTAGCGGGGGTCCTGGGTGTAGTCCGCGTCTACGACGGTGGCAGCGACGCGCTGGGCGTGCCAGGACTCGGGGGTGCCGGGCAATTGGTAGCCGGGTTGCGGGGACTGAGTCATGGCCGGGGCGTGCGAATCCTGGGAGTCGACGGTCACCTTGCGGGTGCGGCGCAGGGTGAAGGTGATCTCCTCGACCTCTTCGAAGGCCTGGCGTGCGGTGCGCAGCGGGTGGGTGGCGGTGTCGATCGCATTGGCGACGAACGCGGGTACCAGGGGGCGGATGAAGCGGGCCGCGGTATCGGAGAACGGCACGGTGCCGATCAGCGGAAGTTCCAGGCCGCCGCTCTTGGGCGCGGCAGGTGCGGCCGAGGCGGTATGCGGCACTACCGTGCCTGCACCGCCGGTCGGGGCGAGCGCACCCGCACTCACGGTGGCCGGAAGGTTTGGGGTCACCTCCTGAGACACAGAGCTGTCCTCTCGGTCGCCAGCCGTTCCGGCTGGAAGTTCACGTCGCCCCGGGTCCGTGATGCCGATTTCCAATCCGCCGATGGCGGCGACGATCCGGGTGCGTTGACGCTCCCGATCGATGGCGGTATCGGCCTCGACGGCCAGTCGGACGGCGGTCAATTGTTGTTCGGTGCGCAGGTTTTCGGCCTCGGCCCGCACCTCGGCGCGTCTCACCGCGATCGCGGCGTCGGCGCTGCGTTCGGCGCGGTCCTGCACGGTGTGGAAGGCCAGTCGCCGATCGAGTGAGGTCTCCCCGCGCCACCACCGCATGATCAACGGCAGCAGCGCGAGCAGGACGAAGGTGAGGATGGTCAGCACCCGCAGCAGGAACGCGCCCGCCGTACCGGTGGTGTAGTCGTTCATGGCCAGCCAGCGCGCGCCGAGGCCGCGATCGGCATCGGCGAAGGCGGCGGAACCGGCGGTGTCGAGGGACTCCTGGTCCTCGGTGATCCGCTGATCCAGTCCGGCCACCCGATCCTGCGCCGCGGCCAACTGCTTGCGCGCGTCATCGAGCATCGCGTTGGCGGTCTGCGATTCGGGGCCGCGACCGGGCACACCGGTGATCCTGGTCTGCGGGCATTCCGGCGTCGGGTTGTATTCGCAGCGCGCGATCACCAGCGCGTGGTCGATATCGGCCTGCGCCTTGGCAATCGACTGGTCCAGTGCGGCGCGATCGGCCTTCGCACGCTCCAGCTCGGTCCGCGCGGTGACCACCGCAGCTGCGGAATCGACCGCACGCTGCGCCTTTTCATCCAGCAGCCGATCGATGGAGCCGCCGAAGAGCACCGTCGAGGCGAGTTCCGCGACCAGTACCCCGGCCATCACCGCGACCGCGATCCGTCCGGCGAGACCGCGGCGATCCGGACCACCGGCGGGTCGCGCGGTCGCGAGGGCACGGGCCACCGCACCCGCCAGCAGTGCGACGACGAGCGCGACGAACACGATCGCGAACAGCGGCATGGCATCGGCCGTGGCAAGTGCGACCGTGCCGACGATCCCGGCCACCGCCGCGAAGAGCAGGACAACGGCGCCGCTCACGGCGTAATCCGCGCGCTCATGCGGATAGACGAGTTCGGTCCCACCCTGCTCGCGCCCGAGACCTCCACCGAGCCAGGTGAACAAGCCGGTGACTGTCATGGGATCCCACATCCTCTTCATCCCAAGTCAAAGTGGCGGCCTGCTAGCGACTGCTTGCAGGCCGCTCGAAAAACCCGCCGAAGCTGTCACTGATTCGTTGTCACAGCGTGACAGGCGCGACCGCGACACACCGAGCACGCAGCCGGGGATGTGGTCAGGCTCACAGAATTCGGTATGGCCGCCGGACTTGTGTGCCCGCTCACCCTTAATCTGGCAGGGATGACCGCACCGGAACGAGCTGGCGAACGAGGTGTTGCGGGTGTTTTTCCGAGGCTCGGCAAGGGTTTTGGTGTGTGTGGCGGCGGCTCTGTTGATGGCCGCCCCCGATAGCCGCGCGCAAACACTCGACGACGATCCGGCATTGGATCGCATCGTCGCTCTGGTGACCGAACGCCTGGATACCGCCGACGCCGTCGCCGCGGCCAAATGGGCGACGGCCGCGCGGAACGGCGGCCAGCCCTCGATCGACGATCCGGAACGCGAAGCGCAGGTATACGACGCGATGGTGCGCCTCGGCGCCGACCGCGGACTTCCGGAAAGCTGGGTCCACCAGGTGTTCTTCGGCCAGATCGAGGCCAACAAGATCGTCCAGCGCGGCTTGGTCACCCGCTGGCGCTTCGATCCGGCCGCGGCGCCGAGCACGCTGCCCGACTTGTCGTCGGTGCGCCCGGTGATCGACCGGGTGAATGTGGAAATCGTCGACCAACTCGCGCTGCGCCGCGCCGCGCTCACCGGTCCGAACTGTGTCTTGCGCCTGGCGTCGCCCGTTTTCGGGGTGCTCGCCTCCGGCCGCGATGCGCTGCATCAGGCGGCGCTGGTCCGTGCCGCCGCCGCGCTATGCGGTCCTTAGATGGGTGTGCTGCGAGCCGCAAGTCGTCGGCACCGCGTGTCGCCCGGCGGAAATGTGTCGTAAACCACTCGAATTAGATTGCTGGAAATGTGCTGAATCCCACATCGAGCAAAAGAGTCCGGACGGTCGGATCGGGTTGTGTGCTTGTCACACCCCTGTCGGAAATCTCTCATCCGGCCCGCCGGTCAGTTAGCCACCGCGAATCGGGTTTGCCTCGAGTGAAGCAGGGGAAATCCACTTCGATGCAGGTGAGCGCCGGTTCTCGGGGTGCGAGGTGTGGCGTGGTGCGGGTCCTGGGCGCCCGTTCTCGCTGTTGGCACCCGGTGCCAAGGGGATCGATCGCACCGCGTTCGCTGCTTTACACTGGACGACGCGCACACGTGGAGGACCGATTGAAGAAGCCCAGCTAGGCCCGGTTATTAGCACGACCTAAGTTGGTTGGGCCCCGGACCTGACTTATCGTTTGCTCTTACGCCGAATACAGAATGTTCGGCACTAGCGCCCGCTCGGGCTCGGAAATCCGGTGCCCAAGCGTAGCGGGCGCGCACCCGTGCGGAGGTAAGGAACACGTAAGCGTTCCGTTACCGACGAGCACCCCTACGTCATCGCAGCGGGTGGACAACTGGAGACGTGACTGCACGAAGAAGACCATCAGCGCGGCTGGTTTCGCAACGTACAGGCGCAGTCTTGACGGAGGCAATCGACGAAAGGCCCCTTTCCCATAGGCCGATTCATCGAGGCCGACTTTCTTGAAGGCAGAGGCATGACGCAACTTCCTGGCCACAGGTCCCCCGGACCCATCGGGCTCTATGACCCGGCGAACGAGCACGACGCCTGCGGTGTCGCATTCGTCGTCGACATGCACGGCCGCCGCAGCCGCGACATCGTCGACAAGGCTATTACGGCTCTGTTGAACCTGGAGCACCGCGGTGCCGCAGGTGCCGAACCCAATAGTGGTGACGGCGCCGGCATCCTGATCCAGATTCCGGACCGGTTCTTCCGTGCCGTGGTCGATTTCGAGTTGCCGCCGGAGGGCTCCTACGCCACCGGTATCGCCTTCCTGCCGCAGGCCCGCCGCGAAGCGACCAAGGCCGCCTACGGCCTGGAGCGCATCGTCGAATCCGAGGGCCTCTCCGTGCTCGGCTGGCGCGAGGTGCCCACCGACGAGTCCACCCTTGGTGCGCTGGCCCGCGACGCCATGCCGACCTTCCGCCAGATCTTCATCGGCTCGCCGAAGGGTTCGGCCGAGCAGCTGTCGGGCATGGATCTGGAGCGCCGGGCCTACGTCGTGCGCAAGCGCGTCGAGCACGAACTGGGCAAGGCCGGTGCGGGCGAGGGCGCGGTCGGCAAGGAATCGGTGTACTTCCCGAGCCTGTCCGGTCAGACCTTCGTCTACAAGGGCATGTTCACCACCCCGCAGCTGCGTGCGTTCTATCTGGACCTGCAGGACGGCCGGATGGAGTCCGCCCTCGGCATCGTGCACTCCCGGTTCTCCACCAACACCTTCCCGTCGTGGCCGCTGGCGCATCCGTTCCGCCGGGTCGCGCACAACGGTGAGATCAACACCGTCACCGGTAACGAGAACTGGATGCGCGCCCGCGAGGCGCTGCTGCGCTCGGATGTCTTCGGCATCGACGAAGCGGGCAACAGCCGCCTGCAGAAGATCTTCCCCGTCTGTACCCCGGGGGCGAGCGATACCGCGCGCTTCGACGAGGTGCTGGAACTGCTGCACCTCGGCGGCCGCAGCTTGCCCCATGCGGTGCTGATGATGATTCCCGAGGCCTGGGAACGCAACGAGAACATGGACCCGCAGCGACGGGCGTTCTACCGCTACCACTCGATGCTGATGGAGCCGTGGGACGGCCCGGCATCGGTGTGCTTCTCCGATGGCACCGTGGTCGGCGCCGTCCTCGACCGCAACGGCCTGCGCCCCAGCCGCATCTGGGTCACCGATGACGGTCTGGTCGTCATGGCCTCCGAGGTCGGTGTCCTCGACATCGATCCGGCAAAGGTGGTCCAGAAGGTCCGGCTGCAGCCGGGCCGCATGTTCCTGGTCGACACCTCGCAGGGCCGCATCGTCGGCGATGAGGAGCTCAAGAGCCGGCTGGCCGCCGAGCACCCGTACCAGGAATGGCTCGACGCAGGTGTGACCAAGCTGGCCGATCTGCCCGATCGCCCGCATGTGCACATGTCGCACGATCGCGTCCTGATCCGTCAGCAGATCTTCGGATACACCAATGAAGAGCTGAACCTGCTGATCTCGCCGATGGCCAAGACCGGCGGTGAGGCGCTCGGCTCGATGGGCACCGACACCCCGATCGCGGTGCTTTCCTCGCGTCCCCGACTACTCTTCGACTACTTCTCCCAGCTGTTCGCGCAGGTGACCAACCCGCCGCTGGACGCGATCCGCGAAGAAGTGGTGACCAGCCTGCGCCGGGCACTCGGCCCGGAGGCCGATCTGCTGCATCCGGGACCGGAGTCCTGCCATCAGATCACCATCCCGCAGCCGATTCTGGACAACGACGAGCTGGCCAAGCTCATCCACATCAACGACGACGGCTCGCATCCGGAGCTGCGCTCGGTGGTCGTGCACGGTCTGTACCCGGTGAAGAAGGGTGGCAAGGGCCTGCGCAAGGCGCTCGAGGCCATCAACACCCAGGTCTCGGCCGCCATCGAGGGCGGTGCGCGGATCATCGTGCTGTCCGACCGCGAGTCCAATGAGAAGCTGGCGCCGATTCCGTCGCTGCTGCTGACCGCGTCGGTGCACCACCACCTGGTGCGCGAGCGCACCCGCACCATGGTCGGCTTGGTCGTCGAGACCGGTGACGCCCGCGAGGTGCACCACATGGCCATGCTGGTCGGCTTCGGCGCGGCCGCGATCAACCCGTACATGGCCTTCGAGACCATCGAGGATCTGCTCGAGCGTGGCGGGCTCCAGATGCCCGGCAGCACCGGCGATCTGCCCGCCGACTACCGCAAGGCGGTCGCGAACTACAACAAGGCCGCGAGCAAGGGCGTGCTGAAGGTGATGTCCAAGATGGGCATCTCCACCATCGCCTCCTACACCGGCGCGCAGCTGTTCCAGGTGATCGGCCTGTCGCAGGAGCTGGTGGACGAGTATTTCACCGGCCTGCGTTCGCATCTGGACGGCATCGGCCTGGACGAGATCGCCGCCGATGTGGCGGCCCGGCACACCGTGGCGTTCCTGGAGAACCGCAACGAGCGCGCGCACCGCGAGCTCGAGGTGGGCGGTGAATACCAGTGGCGGCGTGAGGGTGAGTACCACCTGTTCAACCCGGACACCGTCTTCAAGCTGCAGCACGCCACTCGCAGCGGTCAGTACTCGATCTTCAAGGAGTACACCAAGCTGGTCGACGATCAGTCCGAGCGGCTGGCCTCGCTGCGCGGCCTGTTCAAGTTCAAGACCGGTGAGCGCAAGCCGATTTCGATCGACGACGTCGAACCGGCCAGCGCCATCGTCAAGCGGTTCTCCACCGGTGCGATGAGCTACGGCTCCATCTCCTCGGAGGCGCACGAGACCCTGGCGATCGCGATGAACCGCCTCGGCGGTCGCTCGAATTCCGGTGAGGGCGGCGAACATCCGGCCCGCTTCGAGGTCGAGGAGAACGGTGACTGGCGGCGTTCGGCGATCAAGCAGGTCGCCTCGGGTCGCTTCGGTGTCACCGCGCACTACCTGACCAACTGCACCGATATCCAGATCAAGATGGCGCAGGGCGCCAAGCCCGGTGAGGGCGGCCAGCTGCCCGCGCACAAGGTGTACCCGTGGGTCGCCGAGGTGCGGCACTCGACACCGGGCGTCGGCCTGATCTCGCCGCCGCCGCACCACGACATCTACTCGATCGAGGATCTGGCGCAGCTGATCCACGACCTGAAGAACGCGAATCCGCAGGCGCGGATTCACGTGAAACTTGTTGCGGAGCCCGGCGTCGGCACGGTTGCGGCCGGTGTATCGAAGGCGCACGCGGACGTGGTGCTCATCTCCGGCCACGACGGTGGTACCGGCGCCTCGCCGCTGACGTCGCTCAAGCATGCGGGCGGTCCCTGGGAGCTCGGCTTGGCCGAAACCCAGCAGACGTTGCTGCTCAACGGACTTCGCGACCGCATCGTCGTGCAGGTCGACGGCCAGATGAAGACCGGGCGCGACGTGGTGATCGCCGCACTGCTCGGCGCCGAGGAATTCGGTTTCGCCACTGCGCCTTTGGTGGTTTCGGGCTGCATCATGATGCGGGTCTGCCACCTCGACACCTGCCCCGTCGGTGTCGCGACGCAGAACCCGGTGCTGCGCGAACGCTTCACCGGCAAGCCGGAATTCGTCGAGAACTTCATGCTGTTCATCGCCGAAGAGGTACGGGAACTGCTGGCGGAGTTGGGCTTCCGCACCCTGGACGAGGCCATCGGCCGGGTCGATATGCTCGACACCTCCCAGGCCAAGGCGCACTGGAAGGCCAGCAAGCTGGACCTGTCGCCGATCCTCGACGATGTCGAGACGGCATTCATGCGCCAGGACCGGTACTGCACCAAGACCCAGGACCACGGCCTGGACCGGGCGCTGGACGTGCAGTTGATCGCGCAGAGCGCCGATGCGCTCGAGCGCGGTCAGGCGGTGAAGTTCGAAACCAAGATCACGAACGTGAACCGCACCGTCGGCACCATGCTCGGCCACGAGGTGACCAAGCTCTACGGTGGCGCGGGCCTGCCCGATGACACCATCGACATCACCTTCACCGGTTCCGCGGGCAACAGCTTCGGCGCCTTCGTGCCCGCGGGCATCACGCTGCGGGTGCAGGGTGACGCGAACGACTATGTGGGCAAGGGTCTTTCCGGCGGCCACCTGATCGTGCGCCCGTCGCTGAACGCACCGGCCGACTTCATCGCCGAGCAGAACATCATCGCGGGCAACGTGATCCTGTTCGGTGCCACCAACGGTCAGGCCTTCATCAACGGCGTGGTCGGCGAGCGGTTCGCCGTGCGCAACTCGGGCGCCACCGCGGTGGTCGAGGGTGTCGGCGACCACGGCTGTGAGTACATGACCGGTGGTCGGGTGGTCATCCTCGGTGAGACCGGCCGCAACTTCGGCGCCGGTATGTCCGGCGGTGTCGCCTTCGTCTACGACCCGAACGGCACCTTCGAGGCAAGGCTCAACCCGGAGCAGGCCGACGCGGTCGAGCAGCTCGCCGGTGACGACTTCACCTGGCTGCGCGACATCGTCACCCAGCACCGCGATCAGACGGGTTCGGCTGTCGCCGAACGCATTCTGAGCGACTGGTCCCAGCAGGTGAACCACTTCGTGAAGGTTATGCCGCGCGAATACAAGAAGGTTTTGCTCGCGATTTCCGAAGCCGAGAAGAACGGCACGGATGTTGACGAGGCGATTATGGAGGCGGCACGTGGCTGACCCGCAAGGATTTCTGAAGCACACCAAACGGGAACTGCCGACGCGTCGTCCGGTTCCGCTGCGCCTGCTGGACTGGAAAGAGGTCTACGAGCAGGGTTTCTCGCACCAGACCCTGCAGACCCAGGCCAGCCGGTGTATGGACTGCGGTATTCCGTTCTGTCACAACGGTTGTCCGCTGGGCAACCTCATCCCGGAGTGGAACGACCTGGTTCACAGGGGCCAGTGGCGTGAGGGCATCGACCGGCTGCACGCGACCAACAACTTCCCGGAGTTCACCGGGCGGCTGTGCCCGGCGCCGTGCGAGGCGTCCTGTGTCCTCGGCATCAACCAGGATCCGGTGACGATCAAGCAGGTTGAGGTCGAGCTCATCGAGAACGCCTTCGACGAGGGCTGGGTGACCCCGGTCTACCCGACCCGTCTCACCGGCAAGAGGGTCGCCGTGGTCGGTTCCGGCCCGGCCGGTCTGGCCGCCGCGCAGCAGCTGACCAGGGCCGGTCACACCGTGACCGTCTTCGAGCGCGCCGACCGCATCGGTGGCCTGCTGCGCTACGGCATCCCGGAATTCAAGATGGAGAAGCGCTTCATCGACCGCCGACTCGCGCAGATGGAGGCCGAGGGCACCATCTTCAAGACCGGGGTGAACGTCGGTGTCGACATCACCGCCACGCAGCTGCGCGAGCGGTTCGACGCGATCGTGCTGGCCGGTGGCGCCACCCTGGCACGTGACCTGCCGATCCCGGGCCGGGATCTGGACGGCATCCACCAGGCGATGGAATTCCTGCCGTGGTCCAACCGGGTGCAGCTCGGCGACGATGTCACCGACGAGAACGGCCTGCCGCCGATCCACGCGAAGGACAAGAAGGTCGTCATCATCGGTGGCGGTGACACCGGCGCGGACTGCCTGGGCACCTCGCACCGTCAGGGCGCGGCCAGCATCCACCAGTTCGAGATCATGCCGCGGCCGCCGGAGGAGCGCGCCTCCTCCACCCCGTGGCCGACCTACCCGCTCATGTACCGGGTCTCCTCGGCGCACGAGGAGGGCGGCGAACGCGTGTTCTCGGTCAACACCGAGCGTTTCGTCGGCAAGGACGGCAAGGTCACCGCGCTCGAGGCGCACGAGGTCAAGATGGTCAACGGCCGCTTCGAGAAGGTCGAGGGCACCGACTTCACCCTCGAGGCCGATCTGGTGCTGCTCGCCATGGGCTTCACCGGACCCGAGAAGCCGGGCCTGCTCGAAGGTCTCGGTGTCGGCTACGACCAGCGCGGCAATGTCCAGCGCGATAAGAACTGGGCGACCAATATCCCGGGCGTCTTCGTCGCCGGTGATATGGGCCGCGGCCAGTCGCTGATCGTCTGGGCCATCGCCGAGGGCCGCGCCGCCGCGTCTGCGGTCGACAAGTTCCTCGAGGGCGAGACCGCGCTGCCCGCGCCGATCCCGCCGACTGCAGTCGCGCAACGTTAGAACCTCTCTTACCGGAGCGGAAAGGGCGCCTGTGGATTTCGATCCACAGGCGCCCTTTTTTGTGCGTCGGCACCGCCGGCATTTGCTCCGCGTCCGTATTCGATCTTGGCGAGCCGCACGGAAGCTCGCTGAGCGGAACCGTTTCGGGCCGCGCGGTGACGGGAATCGGACACGGTAACGGGTTGGAATGGCGCTGGTTGCGGTGTTGCCTTATTGTGATCTGCGGCGTGGTGCGTGATCTTGGGATGTGGGTTGCGACGTGCATGTCATGCCAGTGGGTTGCTCTCGTTGGCTCGATATGCACTGGACCGACATCCACCGAGGTCAGCACTGTTAACGAAAGACTGTCGGAGCTAGCTCTCGCAAGGGGCGATGTTTTGAACTGGAGCGGTATGCGGTTGAAGAAGGTGGCCGCCGCACTCGGTGCGTGCGCGGCGGTAGCATCCGGCGTAGTCCTTGGTAGCGGTTCGGTAACGGCCGATCCGGGCTGCCCGAGTCTCTATGTTGTTGCGATTCCAGGTACTTGGGAGACGGGCAAGGACAAGACGCCGCAGCCCGGCATGCTGGCCGGCGTCACCAATAATCTGCCTCGGTCGGTGGACGTCGATTACGTGACATATGCCGCGACCGCATTCCCGTGGGAAGGCGACGTCTACGGCGCGTCCAAGAAGGAAGCGACCGATCGCGCCCGTGGCCTGGCCACCGCGATGGCGCAAAGCTGTGGCGGCACCAAGATCGCGATCGTCGGCTACAGCCAGGGTGCGGATGCGGCCGGCGACCTCGCCGCCGAAATCGGCACCGGTCTGAGCCCGATTCCGGCGGACCGGATCGCGGGTGTCGGCCTGATCTCCGATCCGCGCCGCTCGCCCACCGACATCCAGGTCGGATCGGTCGCGCCGGGCGCGGGCGCCGGCGGCGCTCGGGTCGGCGGCTTCGGCTGGCTCAGCGATCGCACCCGCACCATCTGTGCGCTCGACGATCTCTACTGCGCCACCGCCACCGACGATTTCGTGACCCGGTTCGCCGGCTTCCTCGCCCAGACCTCCGAGGCGAATCCGGCCAACCTCTGGCGCTACCAGCTCGAGGCGGGCGCAATCATGAGCGACCTGATGAACTTCGGCGGCATTCCGACGCTGCAGTCGCAGCTCACCGAATCCGCCAACCAGCAGCGGGCGAAGGATCTGGAGCGGTTCTACGACTCGCACGCGCATACGCTCTACGGCAGCTACCCGGTGGGCGGCGGTCAGACCGCCATCTCCTGGATGCACAACTGGATCGCGGGCATGGCCTGATTCCGAGGCGATAGTCCCAGACAAAAGCGCAGGCCACCCCTTCCGCATGGAGGGGTGGCCTGCGCTTTTGCTGAACGACCTGGACTGGTTAGCCAGCCGATCCGGTCGACGGCAGGGCCGGTACACCCGGCAGCAGCGGCGGCTGTCCGGGGCCATTGTGCCAATCGCCGCCGGGGCCATTGTGCCAATCATCGGGTCCGCGACCGTCATGGTCGCCGCGACCGTCCCAATCACCATGATGGTGGCGATCGATTTCGGTGCCTTGCAACGGAATCTGGTCCGATACTGTCTGAACCGTCGGCACGGACGAATCGGCCGTGGCCGCGGATGCGGTGACCGCGAGCGCGCTGAGCGGAATTGCGGCCAACGCGCCTGCGATCGCAACGTGAGCGAAACCACGCCTGAAGGTCGATGTCTTGGTGAGCAAAACGGATTCCTTTCCTCGGACGATGAGTCGCTGGTTGGTTCGAGCGACCTTTCAGTAGTCGCTGCGGCGGCTCACCGGTCCAATACAAGGCTCCGTCACTGGGATTGGGGTGCGATCTATCTGCCAGTCGGCTGTGAAGGCCAAGTCTGTGAACAACCGTCAGGGTTGCTGTGAAATATTGCGCGGCAACAAATCCCAGACGTGGCCGTTCTCGTTGATGGTCGCCGCGGTGCGGCGGCCGCTGCGGGAGAACAGGATCCGGGTGATCGAGCAATAGTCGATCGGGAAGGTGAGCGGCCGGGCCAGGCCGAGCACCTCCTGCAGGAGCACATTGATCACCCCGCCGTGCGCGAAGACGACCACCGTATCCGCGGGATCGGTGTACGCGGCGATCGAAGTAATGGCGTCGCGGACCCGGGTGATAAACGCGGGCGCGTCGATCTGTTCGGGCAGATGTCCGGACTTGATCCGCTCGTAGACGGCCGCGAATTCGACCTTGGCATCCTCGATCGGAATATAGGAGGGCAGGTCGCGATCGTATTCGGCCAGATCGTCGATCACATCCACCGGAAGCCCGAGCTTCGCCGCGGTTGGCTCGGCCGTCTCGCGCGCCCGCAGCTGCGGACTGCTCACGATCCGACTGATCCGATGCTGCCCCAACGCCGCAGGCACTCGTTCTGCCTGCTCTAGGCCGACGGGCGCCAACCCGGGATCGGCCGGCCCACCGGAGGCTTGCACCCGCAATGGCTGAGCATGACGAACGAATATCAACTGCACCCCGCCCACTCTGCCGTATCCGGACTCCGCACCGATATCAGGGTGAATCAGCGCCTCGCTGCTGCCTGGTCGGCACTGAAGCTGAGCGTGCCGTTCGACATCGATATCGATCTCACCGACATCGATCGACTTTGACCACTCGACCTCGTGGTCAGGTCGTCGGAGTTCCCTTGCACTCCGCCGGAACTTCGAAGAAGTCGATGAAGTGTTCGGCGGCGGGGAGGTCGCCGGATATCTTCGCCTCGCCGGTGGCGATGGTGTCGGCCAAAGGGTGGCCGTCGAAGACTATGGCGACGAAGGCGGGGACGGTCGTGTGGATGGTGGTGGCCGCGCGGCCGGTGGCGCCGCGGGTGATGGTAAAGGTGCCGTCGGCGACCATAGCGTGGAATTCGTCTGTGCCGGAATCGGATCCGGTGAAGTGCAGGTCGTAGTCCGTGTGCACGCCCGCGGCGGATTCGGGCTTGAAGAAGTTGCGCAGGGTGACCACCAGGGAGTCGGTGGATACCTCGGAGCAGCGGTAGCTGTTGGGGGAGCGGGCGCCCCAGCGGTTGAGCGCCATGATCACCGAATCGAGTTCGCGACCCCAATCGGTGAGGTCGTAGACGGCGGCGCCGACCGGCGGCGGCAGCTTGCGCTTGTGTACGACGCCGATCTGGACGAGTTCCTCGAGCCGCTGCGAGAGCACATTGGGACTGATGCCGGGCAGTCCGGCGCGCAGATCGGTGAAGCGCTTGGGGCCCAGGAGTAGTTCGCGTACCACGAGCAGGCTCCAGCGCTCGCCGACGAGGTCGAGCGCGCGGGCGGCACCGCAGGCGTCGTGGTAGCTGCGCTTGGCGCGCTGCTCCGGGGCAACAGTCATGAGCTACAGCATATCAGTCGATTCTTCAACTGAATTAATTAGTTGTCTTTTAGGACTAAGTGTTGCTAGCGTGCCACAGTAACGATCTTCGGGTGGAAGGCGTCTGTGGTGACGGAAGCAAAAGAACGACATAGACAGGTGGGGGACGCCCCGGCCGGTTCGGACAGCAAGCGCTGGCTCGCCCTCTATGTGTTGTGCGGCGGCATGCTGATGATCGTGCTCGATGCGACGATCGTGAATGTCGCGCTCGCGGACATCCAGACCGACCTGGGCTTCACCGCATCAGGTCTGGCCTGGGTGGTGAACGGATATCTGATCTCCTTCGGCGGCCTGCTCATGCTGGCCGGCCGACTCGGTGACCTCATCGGTCGCCGCACCATGTTCCTGTCCGGACTGGCGGTCTTCACCCTGGCCTCGGCGCTGTGTGGTGCGGCCGTCAACGAGGTGACCCTTATCGCGGCCCGCTTCCTGCAGGGCATCGGCGGCGCCATGACCTCGGCGGTCATCCTCGGCATGATCTTCGCGATGTTCCCGGATCCGCGCGAGCAGGCCAAGGCGATCGGTCGCTACGCCTTCGTCGCGTCGGCCGGTGGTGCGATCGGCCTGCTGCTCGGCGGTTTTCTGACCGCCCTGGACTGGCGGCTGATCTTCCTGGTCAACCTGCCGATCGGCATCGCGGTCGGCCTCGGCGCGCTGAAGATCCTGGACAAGGACAAGGGCGCCGGACTGAAGGACGGCGCGGATGTGCCCGGCGCCGTGCTGATCACGGCGGCGCTGATGCTCGGTGTCTACACGATCGTCAAGCCGGCGGCGGAATACGGCTGGACCGATCCGGTCACGCTCGGGCTCGGCGCGGCCGCGCTGGTGCTGCTCGCCGGATTCATCGCGCGGGAGGCGACGGCGGCCACCCCGCTGATGCCGCTGAAGATCTTCCGCTCACGGAATCTGTCCGGCGCCAATGTGATCCAGGTGCTGACCGTGGCGGGCATGTTCGGCATGTTCTTCATGGGTTCGCTCTACCTGAAGCAGGTGCTCGGCTATTCGCCGATCCAGCTCGGCACGGCCTTCTTCCCGGTCGCGGCGATCATGGGTCTGCTGTCGGTGCGCTACTCCGAACATCTGGTGATGCGCTTCGGCGCCCGTAAGGTGCTGATTCCCGGTCTGCTGCTGATCCTCGTCGCACTGCTCTGGTTGACCCAGGCGCCGGTGGACGGCAACTACTGGATCGACATCTTCGGCCCGATGGCGCTGTTCGGCACCGGTGCGGGTCTGGCCTTCCCGTCGCTGATGAATCTGGCGATGTCGGGGGTCGAGCCGCAGGAGGCCGGGCTGGCCTCTGGTCTGGCCAACACCACCATGCAGGTCGGTGGTGCACTCGGCCTGGCGGTGCTGGCCACACTGTCGGCGAGCAAGACCGAACATCTGTTGAAGGACGGTGTCGCCGCAAACGTGGCGCTCACCAACGGATTCCACCTGGCGTTCTGGATCGGCGCCGCACTGGTGGTCGCCGCGCTGGTCGCGGCGGTGGTGGTGCTGAAGTTGGTGCCGGCGCAGCCGCACGACGAACTCGATGATGAACTGCTGCTCGAGGCCGAGGTGGCCTCCGAACGCACCGCCATCTAGTCCGAAATACCGAAACGGCCCGGTTCGCGATGCGAGCCGGGCCGTTTTCGTGGATTTACTGCTGCTTCTTGCGCTGGGTCAACAGGTAGATGCCGCCGACGATCAGGGCGACGACGACCAGGCAGCAGATGCCGCCGATGATCAGCCCACTGCTGCTCTTCTTCTTTTTCTTGGCCGCGAACTCCATCGTCGACGCCAACGTGTCCGAGCTGGTCCAGGTGTCCGCGCTTGCCCACACCTGCGGGTCCAGCAGAGCGGTGTTGGTCAGCAGGTCAAGATACATATGCATCCCCAGTGTCGAAGGTAACGGCCTCCTCCCGGGGCCGAATCATCAAGGCTACCGGGCGATTACCGTATGGGAAACTTTCTCCGGTTGCAATATTTCATAGTGAGATCCTCACCGCGGCTTCACCAATGGGAAGGGCAGCGTCTCGCGGATGCTACGTCCGGTGATCAACATGACGATGCGGTCAACTCCCATGCCCAAACCGCCGGTCGGCGGCATCGCATGCTCGAGCGCCTGCAGGAAGTCCTCGTCCAGCTCCATCGCTTCCGGATCGCCGTTGGCCGCGAGCATCGACTGTTCGGTGAGCCTGCGTCGCTGTTCGATCGGATCGGTGAGTTCGCTGTAGGCCGTACCCAATTCGACGCCCCAGGCGACCAGATCCCAGCGCTCGGTCACGCCGGGGATGCTGCGGTGCGCGCGGGTCAGCGGGGAGACCGAGGTGGGAAAGTCGATGTAGAAAGTCGGCTTCTCCGTATGGGATTCGACCAGATGCTCGTACATTTCCTGCACGACCTGCCCGGTATCCCAGCCGTGCTGATAGGGCACCTCCGCCTTATCGCAGAGTTCGCGCAGCTCGTCGAGCGTGGTCTGCGGGGTGATCTTGGTGCCGAGTACCTCCGATACCGCGCCGTGCACGGTCTTCACCGTCCACTCCCCGGAGATGTCCACCTCTTCGAAGGAGCCGTCCGGTTTGGGTCGCAGTGCCACCATCGAACCATTGGCGGCCTGTGCGGCGTTCTGGATGAGCTGGCGGGCCAGCTGCATCATCCGCTCGTAATCGGCATGTGCCTCATAGGCTTCCAGGCTGGTGAACTCCGGATTGTGGCTGAAGTCCACACCCTCGTTGCGGAAGTTGCGCCCGATTTCGAAGACCTTCTCCATACCGCCGACGCACAGCCGCTTGAGATACAGCTCGGGCGCGATCCGCAGATACAGATCCAGATCGTAGGCATTGATATGGGTGAGGAACGGTGTCGCATTGGCCCCGCCGTGCACCTTCTGCAGGATCGGGGTCTCCACCTCGAGATATCCCCAGGCGTTCAACGAATCCCGCAGCGAGCGCACCACCGCGGTCCGCTTGCTCAGCATCTCGCGGACCTCGGGATTGATCGCCATATCGACGTAGCGCTGACGCACCCTGGCCTCGGGATCGGCCAGACCCTTCCACTTGTCCGGCAGCGGATGCAGGCATTTGCCGATCATCCGCCAGTCCGCGGCCAGCAGCGAGAGTTCGCCGCGCCGACTGTGCCCGATCCGGCCGCTGACCTCGATGAGGTCGCCGAGGTCGAAGAATTCGCCGAATTCGGCGCTGCGTTCGACGCCGACCCGATCGCGGTCGATGACCAGCTGGATATCGTCGGTCCAGTCCCGGACCACCGCGAAGATCACACCGCCGTAATCGCGGATGCGCAGCAGTCGGCCGCAGACCCGCACCGTGGTTCCGCGCGGTGAACGACGCGCTGCCGCAACGGTATGCGTCGGGGGATAGGCGACCGGATAGGCGTCGACGCCGGCGGACGCGAGCCGGTCGAGTTTGTCCATGCGCACCCGCACCTGCTCCGGGCGGCGGGGAAGCTGTTCCACACCGACGTTGTCCGGCAGATCCGGCGGACTGCCGTCGGTGTGCAGTCCGGTGACGCCCGTGGGTACCGCACTGTGCAGACCGGTGTGGGTGATGGTCTCGGGTTCCTTGCCGAAGCGCGGTAGGAAGCCCTCGGCGAGCGCACTGGCGATGGCCACCCGAGGTAGTTGCCTGCGCTCCTCGAACAGGAAGAACCGGGGCACCCAGTATGGCTGATACTTCACATTCGACCGGTACAGCGCCTCCAACTGCCACCAGCGCGAAAAGAAAAGCAGCACACCGCGCCACAGCCGCAGCACGGGTCCGGCGCCGATACGTCCGCCCTCTTCGAAGACGGAGCGGAATACCGCGAAGTTCAGCGAAACCTTGGTGATGCCATGCTGTTCGGAGGTCAGCGCGAGCTGGGAGATCATCAGCTCCATGACACCGTTGGGGCCGTGTGGATCTCGACGCATCAGTTCGAGTGAAGCACCGGTGCGTCCCCACGGCACCAGCGACAGCATGCCGAGCACCCGCTCCTCGGGTTCGGATGAGCCAGCCGAAGGCTGTCCGTTGAGGGTGGTGGTGGGCTGGCGGGTGGGCTTGACCGCCTCGACCAGCAGGCAGTCGCCGTCCAGCCGATCGCCGAGGCGGCCGAGCGCCATGGAGAAGCCGCGCTCGGTTTCGGTATCGCGCCAGGCGTCGGCACGGGTGATCACCTGCCGGAATTCCTCGGCCGGAATATCGCGATGGCGGCGGATCCGCACGGTGATCCCGTGTTTGCGCAACCGATTCGCGGCCTGGCGGACCTGCTTCATCTCCGGGCCCGCGAGCGAGAAAGTCCTGGTGTCGAGAATGGCCTCGTCACCGAGGCGCAGCGCCGAAAGTCCGGCCCGCCGGTATGCCGTCGCACCGAGTTCGCTCGCGCCCATGACCGCTGGGGCCCAACCGAATTGGTCGGCCAACTGCAGCCACGCATCGATCGCCTGCGGCCAGGCCTCGCGAATACCGATCGGATCACCACTGGCGAGGCATACGCCCAATTCGACGCGATAGGTCAGCGCCGCCTTGCCACTCGGCGCGAACACCACGGCTTTATCGCGCCGGGTCGCGAAGTAGCCGAGCGAATCCTCGGTGTCGGCGCGCTCCAGCAGCCCGCGGATCGCGGATTCGTCGGTGCCGGTCATCGCATTGCCCGCACGTTGCGAACGCAGCAGGATGACCACCGCGGCCAGCAGCGCGATGGCGCCGAAGAGACCGAGCAGGAAGTTGACGAACGGGCGCGGATGGCCGTCGAAATGTTCGTTGTCCACCAGCACCGCGGCCGTCACCCGATAGACCGACCACAGCGGCCGCTGCACGCCGCGAGGCAGTGAACCGGGGAACAGTTCCACCAGACCCCAACCGAGCAGACAGCCGATGGCGAGACCGCCGGCCAGGACGCCCAACGCCTTCCAGCCAGCCCCCCGGCGCACCTTTGTGTAGAACTCCCGCCAGGACGCGAGCAGCACTCCGATCGCGGCGAGCTGCACCACTGCGGCCACCAGCGCGTGCATATTGCCCTCGTCGGCGAATTCGAGCACATTCGCCAGTGCGTAGAGCGCGATATAGCCGAGCAGCAACCACCAGGCGATTCGCTTGCGACTGGCCGTCGCCCCCGCGAGCAGACCGACCACCAGCGCCCACACGAGGCTGGTATCCGGTGCGTCGAAGTAGTACAGGTCGATGTAGCGACGCGGTACGTGCGTCAGATATCGCAGTCCGGGCGAAAGGCTCCACAGGAAGCAGAGCACGGCGAACACGCCAAGGAGCAGACCCGCGACATGCGGGACCTCGCGCAACCGTCCGTGTCCACGATGCGGAACCGGTGGTGCGGATCTTTCCGAGGGGGCTTCGGTGTCGATGTGTTGCCCGGCGTGCGTGGTTGTCACAGCACCAGTGTGTACGTTGCCGCGGTAGTGGTGCTCGAAGGCCGCCCGGGCATGTCGGTTATCGGAGCGTCAACGATGCGTTTCGGCCGTCTGTATTCGACTGCGGTGTTCACGGGTCCCTCCGTGGTTTCGCTGCGCTACCGTCTCCGGGCCCGTCGTTCGCGCCGCGGGCGGGGGTTGGATTTCCGGTTCGACGGCGACGGAGTAAGGATGTATCCCATGTCCGATGCAGTCGATGTGCCGATCGATGACGACGTCATTCGACTCGGCCAGTTCCTCAAGCTTGCCAATCTGATCGATTCCGGATCGGAGGCCAAGACCGTGATCGCCGCGGGTCTGGTACGGGTGAACGAGGAGGTGGAACTGCGTCGCGGACGGCAATTGCATGTCGGCGACATTGTGGCCATCGCCGGTCACAGGGTCAGGGTGGCGGCGGTCTAGTCGCTCGGTCTCAAGCACGGACCACGATGCCGTCGTGGTCGCTGTAGAGCATATGGCCGGGCACGAAAGTGACGCCGCCGAATTCGACCGGGATATCGCGGTCGCCCGAGCCGGTCTGTGTGCTCTTGCGCGGGTTGGTGCCAAGTGCCTTGATGCCGATATCGAGCGTGCGCAGGATGGCCGAGTCGCGCACCGCACCGTTGACGATCACGCCGGACCAGCCGTTGGCCACCCCGCGTCCGGCGATGATGTCGCCGACCAATGCGGTGTGCACGCTGGCGCCGCCGTCGACGACGAGCACGCCGCCGTTGCCCGGCTCGCCCAGTGTTTGCTTGACCAGCAGGTTGTCCTGGAAGCAGCGGATCGTGGTGATGCGCCCGGAGAATTCCGCACGCCCGCCGAACTGGATGAACTGCGTATCGCAGCTACGGATTTCGGGGCCGATCTCGTCGGCGAGGTCCGCGGTGGCAATAGTGTTCACTGTGACATTCTGCCGCGCCTGCGGCGCGGCGTGTTCGCGGCCCCCTGGTGTCTCGCGTCCGAGCCGTCGAGACTCGCGCCTGCGGCGCATGCGCTTCGACGGCTCGGACGCGAGACGGGCCGCGAACGGTCGCTCGTAAGACTCGCTCCGTCGTGGTCGGGTGGGTGCGTATGGTTAGCATCCACCGGCGAGCGCTGTGCAAACCCGTTGCTAGCGGTGCCCGTAATGCATCTCGTATTTCATCCGCTCGGTTTCGCGCATCTTGTTGTGGTTGATCCACTCCTGATCGATGCCGTGCTGGCTCAGCCGGAACCGACGCCAGACGTAACTGAGCGACACCGTGAACACGATCAGCGGCACGATCATCATGACGATCATGCCGATCTTCAACCCCATCGGGCCGGGGAACAGCAACCACAGCGCGAAGAACGGGATGAACGGTACGAGGAAGCGGACGAGGTAGCGTTCCATGGCCCCGTGCCCGACAAGGTCGTGGATGACCCACTCGTGCAGCTCCTCGGGGAGCTCGCGACCGAGATCGTAAGCGATCCGTTGGCCTAACGTGGGACGCTTCATATGTTCAGGCTATGCCCGTGAGATGCATCACGGCCAGGTTCGGCGAATATTCGGCAGCCGAATTCAAGCGCGACCGTGGCGGCGTTCATAGGCCAGCCGCTCGGTTTCCGCACGCTTCCTGGACGCGGAGTCGGCCAGTGCCGGATCGAGGCCGTGCTTGACCAGACGGGCCCGGCGATACACGTACATCAGTGCCGCGGTGAAATAGATCAGCGGCAGATACAGCAGGGCCATCATCGCCAGGCCCATCCACTTCGGTCCGGGTACCAGCAGGAACAGGCTCAGCACCGGAATCATCGGAATGAGGAAGCGTGTCAGATAGCGCCGTGCAGCGCCGGGGCCGGTCAGATCCTCCAGCACCCAGGCCGACATCGACTCCGGCAGCGTGCGCCCGCAGATGTAGGCGATGCGCTGTGGAAAAGTCGGTGTCGTGCGGTCAGCCATAGTGCACAGCATCCTCCGGCCGGGCCGGCCTGGACAAGTTCCGGCTAGCTTTGCCTGCTGGCGTGGAATTCGGCGATCTGGGTGGTCAGGTTGTGCGTGGAGTGTTTGACGGCGAGCTTCACGAACGGCTCGATGGTCTTGCCGAGCACCTTGCCCGCGATTCCGCCCGGCACGCGATAGTCGACGATCGCGTCGACCGTGCAGCTATCGGTGCCCTTGGCGTGGAACAGGAAGGTGGATTCGATTTCGAAACCCTTGATCGACTTCACCGCGATCGCGTAGTTCTCCTCCCACCGCACGACCTGCAGGCGCGAATGCAGAGCGGCGGGACCGAGTTTGATGGTGCCGTCGAAAGTCGCGCCGACACCCTCGATCTGCTCGGTGATCGGCGTGAAGTCCTGGACCTCGGTGATGAAACGCGACAGATTCCGGTAGTCGTTGACATACGCGAAGGCTGTTTCGGCCGAAGCCGCACAGTCTTCGATGATCTTCACCTCGGTCATGGCACAACTGTAACGGGTTGCTATCGGCCCGGCAGCGGGTGCTTGCATTTGCAAGCGTCAAGCGGTGACCGCCAGGGTCGCCGCCAGTCCGAAGGCCACGGCCATCACCGCCACCTCGATGATTGCCCGACGCAGTGAGGATTCGGCAGGCATTCGATGTCCCGTCGCCTGCGGTACCCAGTTCCGTCGCCACCACCAGCCCAGCGCCAGCAATCCAACCAGCACAAGGGTTTTCGCCAGCAGAATGCGGCCGTAGCCGGTCGTCACGAAGGGAGCGATCCCGCCGACCCGCACCAACCCGTTGACCAGGCCGGTGACCGTGACGATGCCGACCAGCGGCAGCGCCACCGCCGAATACCGGGGCAGCGTCACCGCCCACTCACCGCGGGTGCGCACCACCAGCGCCAGCGCGATCAGCAGCCCGAACCAGGACGCCGCCGCCAGCGCGTGCACCGCCGCGAGCACCGAGCCGAACGGCTGCTGCGACATATGTCCGGTGATCGGCCGCAGCGCGAGCGCCACTGCGGCGAAGACCAGCACCAGATCGGCCGACGCGGTCTCCGGTCGCCGGAACGCCATCGCCGAATAGCAGGCGACCGCACCGCTGCCGATCAGTACCGCGATACCGACCTGACCGCCGCTGATCTCGACCAGGAAATTGCCGAACTGCCCAGCGCTGAGCTTGCCGATGGGCACGCCGACGACGGCGGCCGCCTCGAAGACGAGCACTGTGAATTCGGTGACACACCAGATCCCGGCCAGTACCGCGAGCACCCGCCACGGCGGCCGGAGCCGATCGTGCAGTCGGGGCAATGCGGCCAGTCCGAGCACGGTGGCCCCGGTGCAGTCCGCCAGCACCCGGATGACGCTCTCGGTCTGCGCGGGGGCCGGGACAGCCAGGATCAGCGCGAGCGCCACCCCGAGCAGCCCGGCCGGGCCGACCAGCAGCAGCGCTTGCGCATTTCCGCCGCCGGTCGTCCGCTGCGCCTTGTTCACCCGTGTGCTCTTCTCACCGCTGCGATTTGCGGCTCCTGCCGCCGAACAGGGCGAATGCCAGACCACCGCCGAACAGGACGACCGCGCCGATGATGAAGACCCACAGCGGAATTCCGCCGGAATCGTCGCTGCCGCCGGAGTTGTGCTGGCTGTCGGCCTTCGGGCCCGGGGTCCCGTTGCCCGCTTTGGTGAGGGTGAAGGTCCGCTCGCCCTTGACCGGATGACCGTCGGCGGAGGTGACCCGGTATCCGATCTTGTAGACGCCGGTCGGGCCGAGTTCGCCGACCGCGACGCTCACGGTCGGGCCGTCCACCTTCGGATCGCCCTTGGACCACAGATTCCCGTCCGGACCCACCACGGTGAGTGCCGGAAAGCTTTCCTGCAGGGGCTCGTTGAAGGTGATGCTCACCCGCTCGGGACCGGTTTCGATGCTCGCGCTGTCCGCGGGCACGCTGCTGACCGGCGTCGAATGGGCCGATGCCGTCGCGGCCGCGAGCGCGCCCATGCTCAGCAAGAGCAGGCTCGCGACCAGCCCGGCGACCATGCGACGCATGGCGATGCCGCTCATGCCTCCGCCTCGCTGGCGCTCGGCTCCGGCACGAGCGGCAGCCCGGCTGTGTTCATTGTTCGCTCGCTGCGCTCGCTCATGCCCGGCGTCCGCGGATCACATTGCCGAGACCGAGCGCCACGCCGAGCAGGCCGAGCGCGAGTCCGATGCCGCCGAGCCAGCGCGCGGTGTTGTCGGTGTCCTTCGCCTTCTCGGCTGCGGCCGAACTGCCGACGTGGTGGTCGTCATGGCCGTCGCCGGTGGCAGCCGCGAGGGTGAGCGTCGGTGCCGGATGCTCGGGTTCGGAACCGTCCGAGCCCATCGGCTGATCCCACTTGACGACCTTGCCGTCGCTATAGGTCTGGGTGGCCGGGAAGGTGACCTCGTCCTGGGTCGGCAGCGGGCCGACCGAGAGGACGAAGCGCTGGAACTGGCCGGGACGAACACCGGGCGTGCCGGGATCGGCGGTCCAGGTGACCGAGGTGGCCTCGGCCTTGTCATTGCGGTCGACCTTGGAGCTCCAACCCGGGATGGGTTCGGTGCGGGCGCTCTTGAGGTTGGGCAGGGCGACGGTGAGTGCCGTGGTGTTCGCGGTCTCCGATTCGGTCGGGACCTTGAAGGTGATCACCGAGTAATTGCCCTGCGTCGCACCGGGTGCGTCGGCGGTGACGTGTGCGGAGGCGGTGCCCCCCGCGAGGAGAACGAAACCGGCGGCGGCGACCGCCGTGCAGGCGCGCGTGATCTGCGTACGCATGGGTGAAGAGCTTTCTGTCCGAAGGGGTTTGGGTGTGGCGGTTCAGGCCGACACCGGTGGCGCGCGCGGACCGATCGCGCCGTTCGGATGAAAGCGGTAGTGCCGGAGAATCGAATCGGACCAGCGGACCGGGCGGGTGACCGCGAGCGGTGATCCCGCTGTGGAAACCGCGCGAATGACGCTGGACGCCAACGCATAGAGCCGCTCGGCCAAAAGGATCAGTGCGACGCAGCCGAACGTTGCGACCAAGTGCGCCAACAACATCCAGCCCGTGGGCAGGTATGGGTCGAATTGCGGTACGGCGGTGTGGCTATGGGGGTGGTCGATCAGCCCGGATAGCACCGCATGTCCGGCGAGCTGTCCGAGCGCGAGCGGACCGAGCACGGCCCAATGCGCGATGGCGCCCCGGTGCAGCCGTCCCGCAGCCCAACCTGTTAGCGCTGAAACAAGCAGCAGCAGTGCGGATTCGGCCGAATCCGGAAATCCGCCACCCGCCGCACCGTGTGCGGCGATGGCGAGCGCACCGACCATGCCGCCGACCAGACAGCCACGCGGGCTGCCGGAGGGCTGGCCGGGAGACATCGGATGGATCAGCTGACGCCGAGGCGCGCCAAGACGTCCGCCTCGATACCGGACAGCTCGCTCGAGATCGACGCGTGTACGGCGCGACGACGCGGTGTGGGCATCTGCTCCGCGGTCCGAATCGCGGCGGTCAGATTTCCGAGTCGATCCTGGGTGGCGGTAACGAAATTCTGGGTCTCGCCCTTGTTCGCCTTGCCGCCGGACTGCGTGCCGATCTTGTCAAGGGCCGCTTCGGTATTGGAGATCCGCGCCTGCAGCCGGCCGCCGTGGCCGCTGAAATCACCGAGCTGTTCGACGCCGATGCCGAGCTGATGCGCCCGACGGGTATCGATCCGGCCGCGGATGTAGGTCGCGGCGCGGTAGGCCAGCGGTGCGAGTACGGGCACCAGCACCCGGGCGACACCGAGGTACTTGCGGACCTGGCTCGCAGTGAACGGATCCCGCTCGGCCTTGGCGGCCACCTTCAGTGCGGCCTTCTCCTCGGCTTGCAGTGCGGCGATCTGCGCCTTGGCGACCTTGCTCTGGGTGCGGGCCTCCGCGCGCCGGGCTTTGCGGTCGTTCTTGGCGCCGAGTTTCGCCTCCATGGCGGCTTTGTGCTTGAGGGCCTTCGCCTCGGCCCTGCGGCTCGGCCGCCGCTTGCGCTTCGTGAACAACCCCATCGAAGGCCCTCCGTGATGCTCGTTCGCAATTGGCAGTACGACGTCGGGGAACGCTCGTCCGCCCATGCCACACGTGTCGCAAGTACCCTAGCCTGTGTCATATTGCCGCGCCTACGGCGCTGGGTGTTCGTCTCCCCTGGCGTCTCGCCGCCGACTCTTTCGCGACCTGCGAGCAGTCGCTCGCGGTGCCGTCGAGACGCACGCCTGCGGTGCATGCGCTTCGACGACGTCACTCTGCAGACTCGGTCCGAGCGGGTCGGGTTGGTAGCGAATCATTCGTTGCCCCCTGCTACCGATTCACCTGTCCCCGCAGCAGGTCGTGTCATGCGGTTCACAGAGTTGTCAGGGGTCTGGACCATACTGCGTATGTGTATTCGGGCAGCGGTGACCGCGACGGTCGCAATCACGAAGGCGTAGCCGACGAGCGGCAGGCCGAGGTGAGTGCTGCGTCGATGCCCGTCGAGCCGGCCGCATTCGTCGATGCCAGAGCATTGATCGGGTGTCGGCACCGATTGCATTTGAATTCCGCGCATCCGAACCTGCTGACCGGGGTGATCGAGGATGCCGGGGTCCGTCAGCGCCGGGAGGCCGCGACCGCGCATCGCACCCGGGTGCGTGAGGCGCTGATCGCCGCGGATCCGGACAACTGGGTGGTGATCGATCCGACGCTGCGCGCGGGGGAGCGGGCCGCGGCCACGATGCGCGCGTGTGCCGAAGGCGCACAACACATCTGGGGCGGACTGCTGCCACAGGAACCGGATACCGGCCGCCGCGGTGGTTCGGAGATCCTGCTGCGTGACCGCGATCGTGGCGGCTACATCCCGGTCATCGTGGTCAATCACAAGGTCACCGACCCGCGCCAGCCCGAACCGGCCGATTTCCACCCGACCACCTCGGATCCGTATCACTGGGATCCGCAACCGGATCCGCATCGCAAACTGCGCCAGCAGCCCCGCGATCAACAGCGGCTCGCGCATCTGTACCGCATGCTGCAGCGCCACGGTCTGGCCAGTCCGGCGCTGGTCGGCGGCGTGATCGGCTACCACTTCGACCGCATCCTGGTGCACGATCTCGGCCCGCTGCTCGCCGATTACGACCGGCGCTATGCCGATCGAATCGCGGTGGTGCGCGGGGAATTGCCAACAGTTCCGTCGAAGGTGCCCGAATGCCGCCAGTGCCCGTGGTGGACGCGCAAGGCGCCCGCCGATGAGGCGCAGGTCGCGGGCCAGAGTTGCGAGGGCTGGCTGATCGAGCACCGGGACGTGAGCCTGGTCGCGCCCGGTTCCCGCGCGGAGGTGCTGCGCGGACACGGCGTCGAGACCATCGACGATTTGGCCGCCTGGGTCGGCGACGATCCGGAGGACTGGCAGCACGGCCCGTTCGACGAGGCCGTGGTGACCGCCCGCGCCTGGCTCGCGGGCGCGCCGCTGGTGCGCCGGGTCGAGCGGGTCTGGGTGCGCCGGGCCGATGTCGAGGTGGACGTCGATCTGGAGAGCTTCCAGGAGTACGGCGCGTATCTGTGGGGCACGCTGCTCGACGGCGTGTACCGCCCGTTCGTCACCTGGGATCCGCTGCCCACCGAAGATGAGGGCCGCTCCTTCGGCGAGTTCTGGACCTGGCTGATGACGGTGCGCGCCGAGGCCGTCGCGGCCGGGAAAACCTTCGCCGCCTACTGCTATTCGCGTACCGCCGAGGACAAATGGCTCTACGAATCGGCGCGTCGGTTCGCGGGTAAGCCCGGGGTGCCGACGGTCGATCAGGTGCGCGCCTTCGTCGACGGACCGCAGTGGGTGGATATGTTCCAGGCCGTCTCCGATCAATTCATCTGCCCGAATGGCAAGGGGCTCAAGAAGATCGCGCCGGTGGCCGGGTTCTCCTGGCGCGATCCCGAGGCGGGCGGTGAGGCGTCGATGAGCTGGTATCGGCTGGCCGTCGGCTACGAGGGCGAACCCGAGCTGAGTCAGCGCACCCGGCTGCTGGAGTACAACGAGGACGATGTGCGGGCCACCATGGTGCTGCGCGAATGGATGCATCCCCGGCCCACACGGGCGGATGATCCCCACCGCGCCGACATCGAAGTGCCCGGCTTGGCCGACTTCGGGCAGATGTCGGCGGATGTCGGATAGGCGCGGCGGTACCATCGCGACGTGACAGAGCACGTCGAACAACTCGAGTTCCAGGCAGAAACCCATCAGCTGCTCGAGCTGATGATCCATTCGGTCTACTCCAACAAGGACACGTTCCTGCGGGAGCTGATCTCGAATGCCTCTGACGCGCTGGACAAGCTGCGGCTGGAGTCCTTCCGGGATAAGGATCTGCACGTCGACACCGCCGATCTGCATATCGAGCTGGAGGTCGACAAGGACAACCGGATCCTGACCGTCAGGGATAACGGCATCGGCATGTCCCGCGCCGAGGTGGTCGATCTGATCGGCACCCTGGCCAAATCCGGCACCGCGGAGCTGCGCAAGAAACTGAACGAGGCGAAATCCGAGGCGGCCGCCGAGGAGCTGATCGGCCAGTTCGGCATCGGCTTCTATTCGACCTTCATGGTCGCCGACAAGGTCACCCTGACCACACGCAAGGCGGGCGAGACCGAGGGCACCCGCTGGGAGTCGGCCGCGGGCAGCTCGACCTACACCATCGAAACCCTCGACGAGGCCCCGCAGGGCACCGCCGTATCGCTGCATCTCAAGACCCCGGACGAGGACGACCACCTCTTCGACTACACCCTGGAGTGGAAGCTCCGCGAGATCGTCAAGAAGTACTCGGACTTCATCGCCTGGCCGATCCGCATGCAGGTCGAGCGGACCGTCACCGAGGGGGAGGGTGAGGAGAAGACCGAGAAGACGATTCTCGAGGAGCAGACCCTCAACTCCATGAAGGCGCTGTGGACCCGCCCGAAGAGCGAGGTCAGCGACGAGGAGTACAAGGAGTTCTACAAGCACGTCAGCCACGGCTGGGACGATCCGCTGGAGATCATCCCGATGAAGGCCGAGGGCACCTTCGAGTACCAAGCACTGCTGTTCGTTCCGTCGCACGCACCCTTCGACCTGTTCACCCGCGAGCACAAGCGCGGTGTGCAGCTCTACGTCAAGCGGGTGTTCATCATGGACAACTGCGAAGAGCTCATGCCGGAATACCTGCGCTTCGTCAAGGGTGTGGTGGACGCGCAGGACCTGTCGCTGAATGTCTCCCGCGAGATCCTGCAGCAGGACCGGCAGATCCAGATGATCCGCAAGCGCCTGGTGAAGAAGGTGCTCTCGACGGTCAAGGAACTGCAGGGCGCGGAGGATCAGGAGAAATACCAGACGTTCTGGAAGGAGTTCGGGCGCGTCCTCAAGGAGGGCCTGCTGTCGGACTTCGACAACCGCGAGACGCTGCTGCAGGTCTCCTCATTCGCCTCGACCAACTCCGAGGAAGAGCTGACCTCCCTCGCCGCCTACGTCGAGCGGATGCAGGACGGCCAGGACGCCATTTACTACATGACCGGCGAGACCCGTCAGCAGGTCGAAAGCTCCCCGCATATGGAGGCCTTCAAGGCCAAGGGCCGCGAGGTGCTGATCCTGATCGATCCGGTCGACGAGATGTGGGTCGGTTCGGTAACCGAATTCGACGGTAAGCCGTTGCAGTCCATCGCCAAGGGCGAGGTCGATCTGGAGACCGAGGAGGAGAAGAAGGCCACCGAATCGCTGCGTGAACAGCAGGACAAGGACTTCGCCGAAGTGCTCGGCTGGCTCGGCAAGACCCTGGACAATGTCAAGGAGGTGCGCCTGACCAACCGGCTCACCACCTCGCCGGCCTGCCTCGTCGGTGATGTTTTCGACTTCACCCCGATGCTGGAGCGCATGTACCGCGCCTCCGGTCAGCTGGTGCCCGAGTCCAAGCGGATCCTCGAGCTCAACCCGACCCACCCGCTGGTCACCGGTCTGCGCGACGCCTACGACACCCGCCGGGACGACGCCGACGCGGGCAAGGTTCCCGAACTCACCGAGACCGCCGAATTGCTCTACGGCACAGCGGTTCTCGCCGAGGGCGGCGAACTCAAGGATCCGGCCCGCTTCGCTCAGATCCTCACCGAGCGCCTGACCCGCACGCTCTGAAGGTCGACCTGCGAAGAATCGGGGACACATAACCAGTGAGCGGCTCACGTAGGTTCTCCAACCTGTGTGAGCCGCTCACCAGGTCTGCGACGACCCGCAAGGTTGTCGGACAAGACAACTGATTTCCGTGGCACATGGGTAACTCATCGGGGACAGGCTAAGCCCTGCACCGATTCACCGCTGGGCGCCAACGCGACTATCGTGGCACTTGATCTGGCTTGAATATGCGGGAGGCGGGCTAGCTGACGTGCCGAATGCGAACGGGCCGGTCATCCGGGCCGCACGTGCCGATGACTACGACGCCATCGCCACCGTCATCGATGACTGGTGGGGACGCTCGGTGTTACCGCACCTGCCCAGGTTGTTCCTCGATCATTTCTACCGAACCAGCCTGGTCGCCGAGGTGCCCGGCGCTGGATGGCGGGAACCGACCGAATGGCTGGCCGGATTCCTGATCGGCTTCCTCTCGCCGTCGGAATCCGATGAGGCCTACATCCACTTCGTCGGCGTCGATCCGCAGTCCCGCAAGAGCGGCCTCGCGCGCGAGCTGTACGAGCGGTTCTTCGCGATCGCCAGGGCGAATGACCGGCACATCGTGAAGGCGATCACCGCGCCCGGCAATGACGCGTCGATCGGCTTCCACCGGCATCTGGGCTTCACCGTCGCCGGACCGGTGCGTGATTACAACGGACCGGGTCATCACCTGATCACCTTCGAACGCAAGATCTGATCTGCTTGGCGCACAGCGAGATCGGCCGGAGTTGGTAGGTTCCGGGGGTACTGCCCGGTTAGCCTTGGACGGTCGAAAGGATCGTCAGCTGATGTCTGGTAACCCGCTTGCCGCCGCCGAGCCGTGGGATCTCGTTGCCGACGGATATGCCGAATTCGGACCCGCGATCATGGCGCCCTTCTCCGCTCGCGCACTAGAACTGGCCAGCCTTTCGGCGCAATCACAGATTGTCGATGTCGCGGCGGGGCCCGGCACGCTGAGTCTGCCCGCCGCCGAGCGGGTGGCACAGGTATCGGCTATCGACTTCTCCGAGCCGATGATCCAGCGACTCACCGAGGACGCCCGCACAGCTGGGCTGACCAATATCGAAACACGGGTGGGGGACGGGCAGGCGCTGCCGTTCGACGACGACAGCTTCGATGCCGGTTTTTCGATGTTCGGGCTGATGTTCTTCCCGGATCGGGCCAAGGGCTTCGCAGAATTGTTCCGGGTACTGCGTCCCGGTGCCACCGCCGTGGTGTCGAGTTGGGCACCGGTGGCCGAATCGACGCTCATGCGAATGATGTTCGGCGCCTTCGCCGCCGCCGATCCGACCATCTCCGAACCCCTGCCCAACTTCCTCAACCTGGAAAATCCGGAGGTCTTCGCGACCGAGATGCGCACCGCGGGCTTCGCCGGGGTGAGCATCCAACGCCACACCAGCACGCTCGGTTTCGCCGACTCCGACGAGATGTGGGAAACCATGGTGCGCAGCAGCGCCCCGCTGCTGCTGATGCGTCGCACCGTCGGCGAGCAGGTCTGGGCCGAACGCGTCGCACTGATGCGCGCCTACCTCGCCGTCAACTACCGCCCGAACAAGCCCCTGTCCACCACGGCATTCCTCGGCATCGGCCACAAACCGAGCTAGTCCGCCTCCCCGGATATTCAGGCCATAGCAGTTGGGTGCCACGATCGTCGGTCGTAGGGCCGGCGGTCGTGGCACCCATTCGGCTTTTGGGCGTACCCGATGAGGTACCGATGTACTTACGAAATCAGTTGTTGC
Source organism: Nocardia vinacea (assembly GCF_035920345.1). Taxonomy (NCBI): domain Bacteria; kingdom Bacillati; phylum Actinomycetota; class Actinomycetes; order Mycobacteriales; family Nocardiaceae; genus Nocardia; species Nocardia vinacea. The sequence goes on along the minus strand of NZ_CP109149.1, from coordinate 7,052,205 downwards.
GCTGGGCTCCTTTGGAGCCCGCGGTTCGAGGCCATAACCGATCTCGGCTGAGGTCGGGCTCTTAGCGGGGAGCCATGCGCAGGGCGCCGTCCATGCGGATGGTCTCGCCGTTGAGGTAGTCGTGCTCGACGATGTACTGCGACAGCTGCGCGTACTCGTCCGGGCGGCCCAGGCGCGACGGGAACGGCACACCGGCCTCGAGGCCCTTGCGGTACTCCTCGGTGACACCGGCGAGCATCGGGGTGTCGATGATGCCGGGGGCGATGGTGTTCACGCGGATGCCGAACTGGGCCAGGTCACGCGCGGCCGGGACGGTCATGCCGTGCACGCCACCCTTGGAGGCCGAGTACGCGATCTGGCCGATCTGGCCCTCGAATGCGGCGACCGAGGCGGTGTTGATGATCACGCCGCGCTGGCCGTATTCGTCGACGGTGTCGGTCTTGGCGATCGCGTCGGCGGCCAGGCGCATCACATTGAAGGTGCCGAGCAGGTTGACGGTGATGACGGTGCGGAACAGCTCCAGATCGTGCGGGCCGTTCTTGGACAGGATGCGTCCGGCCCAGCCGACACCGGCGCAGTTCACCACGATGCGCAGCGGCGCACCGGATTCGACGATCTGCGCGACGGCGGCGGCAACCTCGTCGTTGCTGGTGACGTCGGCGGGGATGAGGGTGACACCGTCGGGCACGTTATCCCCGGCGCGCTCGATGGATTGGGGTACGTCGAGTCCGAAGACGGTTGCGCCCAGGTCGGCGAAACGCTTGGCAGTGGCGGCGCCGAGGCCGGATGCGCCTCCGGTGATGATGGCGGCGGAACCCGAAATCTCCACGATGGTCCTCTCGTTCGTGACAGCCAGTTGGCCCTTCGTCAATTGCACCCTAACCGGTGCAGTATGAGAGGCCGATCACGGCTCCCTTGCACCCGATGCCAGCCCTCCATAGCACTGTCGGATAAACAGAAAATTATTTGCGAACATATGTGTTCGCGGCTGGTATCGTCGCAGCTATGCAGCATCGCGAAGCGATTCGATGAGAGGCGGCCGGGTGACGGGTGCGCACCTGTTTTCCACCGCGTCCGTCGCCGGGCGCCGGATTCTGATCACCGGCGCGGCGCGCGGTATCGGCGCCGCACTGGCGCGGCAGTTGCACGCGAAAGGGGCGAAAGTAGCGCTGCTCGGGCTGGAGGCGGATCTGCTCGCGGAGGTTGCGCACGAATGCGGGGACGCGCCGTGGCGCTATTGCGATATCGCCGATCACCGGCAGGTGGAGCGGGTGGTGAGCACGCTGGTCACCGAACTCGGCGGGCTGGATGTGGTGGTGGCCAATGCCGGGATCGCCAAACAATTGGCGCTGCTCGGCGGGGATCCGGCGGTCATGGAGGAGACGCTGGCGGTCAATGTGCTCGGCGTCTACTACACGTTGCGCGCCGCCGGACCGCACATCTGTCATCCGGACGGGTATGCGCTGGTCATCTCGTCGCTGGCGGCCGCTGTAAATCTGCCGTTGGTCGGGGCATACAGCGCATCGAAGGCCGGGGTGGAGGCGCTCGGTAATACGTTGCGGCACGAGGTCAGGCACACCGGCGCGAAGGTCGGGGTCGCGTATTTCGCCGAACTCGATACCGATATGACCGCGCGCGGCTTCGGCACCGCCGCAGCGCGGGCCATTCTCGGCCGGTCCACGGTGTCGGGAGTCGCACCGCTCGGTCCCGCGATCGATGCGGTCGAGCGTGCCATCGCCCGGCGCAAACGTCAGGTGGTATCGCCGTGGTGGGTGGCGGTGGCGCTGCCGTTCCGGCCGATCGCCCAGCGGGTGATCGATATGGCGCTGCGGCGCGGGGTGGCGCGGGCGTTGGAGATCGCGCGGACCGAAGAGGCACCGTTCACCACCGACCAACCGGACCGACCCCGCAAGATGGAGCGACCGGCGTGGCCGGATATCGCCCACCCGACCCCTCGGAGCCACTGAATGACCGAATCCGCAAGCAGCGCACGCCAACTCCCGCGGGGGCGACACGGCCTGCCGAGGGAGGAGGTGATTGCCTCGCAGCGCGAGCGGATCCTGAGTGCGATGGCCGAGGCCATGGTCGAGAACGGATACGTCGGGACCTCGGTCGCTGTCATCCTGAAGCGGGCCGGGGTTTCGCGGGAGACCTTCTACGAGCAATTCCGTTCCAAAGAGGATTGTTTCGAGGCCGCCTACGAGCGGGCCGTCGAACTGCTGATCGCGAATATCGCGAATGCGATCAGCGGCGATGCGCGGGATGCCGCGAACCCGGCCGATCCGGATCGGATGGGCCGCATCCTCGAGGCGTACTTCGACGGACTGATCGCCGAACCCGCATACGCCCGCCTCTACCTCGTCGAGGTCTACGCGGTGGGTTCGAAGGCGGTCGCCCGCCGCGCCCAATTGCAGGAATCATTCGTCACCATGATCGCCGACGTCCTCGACGCCCGCACCGACCAACAGCGCTTCGCCTGCCAAACTCTCGCCGCCGCCGTCAGCGCCATGGTCACCGCCCGCATAGCCGTCGACGACCTCCCCAGCCTCCGAGCCCTCCGCGAACCCCTACTGGACCTGGTGCGCCGCAGCGGTGATCTCTACGGCGAGGCGATACTGCGTCAGTCCGAAGTGCGGGCCTGAGCGCCCGCGGTCGGACCGTCCGCGCGTGGGCTACTTGCTGCGCTCGGCGGCGTGCAGCCCGTGCCGATGATGTCCAACGGCAAGCCGGGAGATACGTCCCGGAGGACGGGCTGGGAGCGTGACCGGTCAGCGCACCCTGTCGGCTTCAGGTGCCGGATCGTTGGGGATGCGTTCCGAATTTCGGCGTGCGCGGCGCGATCGAATCAGCAGGGCAATGCCTGCTGTGGCCGGGGCGAGGGTGGCGAGTGCGCCGCCGGTGAGTATGCCGAGGTCGGGGCGGGCGGCGGTGAGCAGGCTCGCGGTGCCGAAGTAGAGGAACAGCAGGCCGGAGCAGATACCGATGACATGTTCTGGGAGATGCTTGCCGACCAGGATGCCCGCGGCGATGGCGAGGGCGTCGGCGGCGACCATGCCGATGGTGGAGCCGATCCACACGCCGATCCAGCTGTTGTCGGTGGCCAGGGCTGCGGTGGCGAACATGGTCCGGTCGCCGAGTTCGGCGAGCAGGAAGGCCGAGAGGACCACGAAGAACGGCGCGGTCGTGGAACGCGGCGGCTTGGGTTCGGCCTCGGCATCATCGTCGCCGAAATGTTCGTGCAGGGTCCACAGGCCGACGGCCAGGAAGGTGAGCGCGGCGACCAGTGCGATGGCCCGGGTGGGCAGCGCGGCACCGAGGAAGTAGCCGACACCGACCGAGATCAGATGCACCGCCGCACTCGCGGTCGCAATGCCGCCGAGCACCACCCACCAGCGGTAGCGCAGCGCGAACGTCAACGCCATCAGCTGGGACTTGTCACCCAACTCGGCGAGAAAGACGATTCCGACGCTGAGCAATATCGTCGCGATCATATGGTCTGCACTCCCGGGCTCCGGCCTGCCGGCCGGAAGATCGGGTTACGCCTCCGGCCGACAACGAAATGGTTGTCTCGGCCGAAGGTCTCGCCCACCGGATCTACGCCGGTTCACGCTGCCGGGTCCGCGCCCTCGTGAGGCGGCGGACCAGTATGTCGACAGCGCGATTGCGGGCTACTCCCCTTCGCTGTCATCGACTGTACCCCCGCAGCCATACTCACGCCAAGCCGTTGTAATCGAAATCGCAATGCGCACAATAAGTTTGGTGATCCAATCGTCGATTTTCGGGTGTCCTGACAGATCCGGCAGCACGCGCTCATCCAAAAATGAGCTAGCCCTTGGCAATCAGCTCCGTGTCAGCGTATACCGGTCGGCAACCTACTACTCGGGCTTGCTCGGTACCGGACACTCCGCCGAAGATGCCGTCCGATTGCAGCGGCACGCACTGCGCAGCCGGATCACCTCGCACAAGGTGCGAGGTGGGCACTGGCTAGGCGAAGAGTGGTTCAGGCGGCCAGGAGCATGGCCAGAACCGCGGTATCGGGGTCGCTGATCGGATCCAGTCCGACCCGGCTCACCAAAGAGGTGACGGTGCCGTCGGATTCGGCCTCCGCCCACGCTGCCCGATGCTCCAACCCCAGATGCGGAACGCCGGGCAGGAGCACACAACCCGATGCCACGCCGACGCATTCCGGCAGCGATGGCCGGGTCTCCGAGGGCGGATGCAACATCAACAGCGCCGGCGGCACATGATCGGCGAACCGGCCGGGTTCCAGCGCCTGGTCGCCGAGCACCGGTCCCTCGGCGAGGACGAGCCCGACGGTGCCAGGTGCCGGATCATCCGGTAGCTCCTCGCGCACACCGAAGACCGTCGAGGTGGTCAGCAAGCCCGGATATGAGGCCACCCGCACGGCGAGCACGAGTACCTGCGCCCATTCCTTGGTGGTGTCGGGCCAACGTCCGGAGATGACGAACCCCCGCAGCGATCCGCGGGCCTGGAACGGCGTGATGCCGATGGGTCCGTTCGTATGCATGATGCCTCCCGTGATCGAACCGGGGGCGGCTTTGCCCGTCCTCGAACTGTGGATTCTCGAGGATGCGCCAAAACTCAGTTGGCACACAAGTACCAAAGAGTGCTAATCGGACAAACGAAGCATGCCGCGGGCGACGGCATCGGCGTCACACCGTGTTTCGAGCGAAGCGAGATCGAGCATGCACCGTTCGCGGCCCGGCTTGCGACCGAGTCGTCGAAGCGCATGCGACGCAGTCGCGAGTCTCGACGGCTCGGCCGCAAGCCACAAGGGGGCCGCGAACACGCAGCGCCGGAGGCGCTGCAATTGGGCTCGGCTCAGCCGAAGATGAGGCCCTTGGCCTGGCCGACGGCGCGCGCGAAGCGCTCCTGCACGTCTTCCCAGTTGACGACGTTCCAGAACGCGGTCACGTAGTCCGCCTTGACGTTCTTGTACTGCAGGTAGAAGGCGTGCTCCCACATGTCGACCTGCAGCAGCGGGATGATGCCCAGCGGCACGTTGGCCTGCTGGTCGTAGAGCTGGAAGGTCAGCAGCTTCTGGCCGAGGGTGTCATAGCCGAGCACCGCCCAGCCGGAGCCCTGCAGGCCGTTGGCCGCGGCGGTGAACTGCGCGCGGAACTTGTCGAACGAGCCGAACTGGTCGTCGATCGCGGCGGCCAGCTCGCCGACCGGCTTGTCACCACCGTTGGGGGAGAGGTTCTTCCACCAGATCGAGTGGTTGACGTGGCCGCCCAGGTGGAAGGCCAGGTTCTTTTCGTTCAGGAAGATCGCGCCGTGGTCGCCCGCCTCGCGTGCGGCCTCGAGCTTCTCCAGCGCGGTGTTGACGCCGGCGACATAGGCAGCGTGGTGCTTGGAATGATGAATCTCGTTGATCTGCCCGGAGATGTGGGGCTCCAGGGCGCTGTAGTCGTAATCCAGATCTGGCAACGTGTACTCAGCCACGATGTCCCTTCCTAATGTCTGGGCCGTGTGTGCCCTCGTCTCGAGCACACTCAACCATCATTCGTACACCCGCTCGTTTGCAACCGCGCTCCTTGCCCCCTCATTCCGGCGCCTAATTTTCCCGGTCCGCGCTGGACGCTTGACGGAACGACTGATTTCATAAGTACATGGGTAACTCGCCGGGTACGCCCAAAAGTCAACTGGGCACCGCACGCAGGACCTGAGATCAGGCCACGTGGCACTCGACTCGTATGGCCTGAATACGCGGAGAGGCGGATGAGCACCATGTCCTGGTACGACGAACTAGTCGGACGGGTCCGTCTTCCCGAGCCAGCGATGGTGACGCCGGAGCAAGCGCTGCCCGGTCGTCCCGACCCGATACTGGTCTCGGATACCCATTATGTGAACGGTCGGCCGATCTATCCGCCGTTTCCGGAAGGTCTGCAGGTCGCGGTGGTGGCCATGGGTTGTTTCTGGGGTGCGGAACAGGAGTTCTGGCTACTCGACGGTGTCTTCACGACCGCGGTCGGGTACGTCGGGGGCTATACCCGGAACCCGACCTACGAAGAAGTCTGCAGTGGGCGCACCGGCCATACCGAGGCGGTGCTGATCGTCTTCGATCCGAACGTCATCGAATACGCCGATGTGCTGCGCCGGTTCTGGGAGAACCATGATCCGACCCAGGGCATGCGGCAGGGCAACGATCGCGGCACCCAGTATCGCTCGGCGCTCTTCACCGTCGACGCGGCGCAGGCGCGGCTCGCGCACAGCACCGCGCAGACCTTCGGTGAGCGACTTGCTACCGCGGGCTACGGCGAGATCACCACGGAGATCACCGAACTGCCCGGACAGGGCGGCACGGATCCGCTGCGGGCGCTGCCCGAGTTCTTCTACGCCGAGGGTTACCACCAGCAGTATCTGGCCAAGAATCCCGGCGGCTACTGTCCGGTGCACGCCACCGGCGTCAGCTGTCCGGTCGGTTCGGGTGCCTGAAACACAACCGCACACCCGGTGGCCGGGTGTGCGGTTCGAGGTGCGCTACAGCTGCGGCACGATTCCGGCGCGCATGGTCCGCGGATCGCCCGCGTCATGCGCCTTCCACCAGCGCACCCCGCCCGCGATGAATTCCTTCAGCGGGATTGCGGCGCCCTTGGCGTCGTGAATCGTCATGTCGTCGAACCACACCCGCACATCGAGTTCGCGCGGGTCGATGCCCTCCTCCTGGGAGAACTCGATGACGTGGGTGGCGGCGTGCGAGTCGATCTGGGTGTCGAAGCTGAGCAGTTCACTCCAGTGCACCCAGCCACTGTCGTCCACATCGATGAATTCCCAGCCGTGCAGTCGGCCGCCGCCGAAGCTGCGGATGGCCGCGTCCAGTTTGTCCAGCTGTAGCGGCAGCACCCTGGCCGCCACGTCGTCCCACTCCTGAATGCGCAGTGAGGCCGCGACTCGACTGACACCGGTGAATGTCAACTTCACGCGATGGTCCTCGGGCGCGGGGCCCTCGGCCGGAAGCGTCAATACCTCCAGGTCGAGGCTCAGTTGTGCGTTTGCGGTATCGACCCCCAGGCCTAGGCATGTGGCCTCGGAGAGTGCTGTGTTGAGTGCTGTCGTTTCCATTCCGTCGAGTAGCCCCCTGCTCACGTTCATGCATCCAGGCTACCGACAGCACCTGCGGGAACCCGGTATTTCAGTTATTCGCAAGTGTTCTGGTCTTTTTGGGGAACCGATCGGCGATCAGCGGCGTCCAAGTAGATATCGGGACCTGCACAGCCTCAGATCCCGAAGCAGCGGCGAATGACCGCTCCGAGATGGCAAGGAGGGGAGTCTCGGATCGGTCGTTCGTACCGCGGCCTTGCTTCAGCAATCTCTCGGTATCGCCAGCGATCCAGGTTTCGGTGCATCAGTCCTTGTAGATCGATAGCTGAAGCCTGCGAGTGGTGTGCTGTTCGATAGCTGTGCCTGTGGATCAAGCTGTGGATTATGTGGATAACTTCGACCGAGATATGCACAAGCGGCCCCGGAGCGGGGCATCGGACCGGATCCAGAAGCACAGAACATACCCGAGGTAACGTGCCGATGTCGAGGCCGTGAAGTGCCTGCGGGTCACCGGCATAGCGGGGCCGGAACTCCCCCGTGGTGCGCCACCCATGGCAGGATCGAAGCGTGACGAGCCCCGAAGTGTCGTCGGTGCCGGTGGAAGCCGTACCGGACGAATTCGACAAGACCGAGCGTGTCGCGGCGGACGCCCCGGCGGCGATTCTGCTCGACGTGCGCGAGGACGACGAATGGCAGCTCGGACATGCGCCGGGGGCGATCCATATTCCGATGGCCGATGTGCCCGCCCGCGTCGACGAGCTGGATTACGACGCCCAGCTGTATGTGATCTGCCGCCAGGGCGGCCGCTCCATCGAGGTGGTCAAGTACCTGGCGCACATCGGATACGACGCGGTCAATGTCAGCGGTGGCATGGTGGCATGGCAGCGGGTGGGTCGACCATTGGTTGCGGACGGCGATCACCAGGCGAAGATCTACTGAGGCAAGAGAGAGGGGCACCCGGCATGAACGTCAGGCCCGGAGGCGGCAGCCTGCGTAACCACGGAGGGCCCGGGCATGCCGCGAGGGAGACAGCATGAACGTCAGGCCCGGAGGCGGCAGCCTGCGTAACCACGGAGGGCCCGGGCATGCCGCGAGGGAGACAGCATGAACGTCAGGCCCGCAGGCGGCAGCCTGCGTAACCACGAAGGGCCCGGACATGCCGCAAGGGAGACACCGTGAGTACGGTGGTACAACCTTGTGCGCGCTGCGGCGCGCGCTGGGCCGTGCAGACGACGCCGATGCACTGGTGCCCGCGCTGCCGTGGCGTGCTGTTGTCACCGGCGCCCATCGACGCCCCCGCCGAGCGGCGAAACTACCGCTGGGTCGCCCGCCGTCCCGATCAGCGCTCCCGAAAGTTGAGCTCCGGTCGGCCGCGGCCGCCAGTGGAAACGCCGCGCTACCAGCAGATTCCGCGCTGGGGGCTATTGGATCCGCCGGTCGAGTCCGCGTCTGCGCCACAACGGCCGCTGGACCGGCTGACCAATAGGGCCGGTGCGCTACTCATGGCGACCGCGGCTGTTTTCGCGATCGCCGCCTGCGCCGAACTCGGGCGCTATTTGATCCTGCTGCGCAACCGCACTCGGCTGATTCCGTCGTGGTTGCTGCACATCTCCGATGCCATGGTGTGGCTCTCCGCATTGGTCGGCCTCGCGCTCGGGTTGATCACCGCGATCGCGATGCTCGGCTGGTTGATCGAAACGCGTCGGGCCGCCTTCGCCGCGGCCGGCCGCCGTGACCCGCGCTTGGTCCGGACGCTCGCACTCGGCTGTCTGATACCGGTGGTGAATCTGTTGTGGCCCGGTGTATTTCTCACCGAGACGGTCGCCGTGCGTCCGGATCCGCGGACGCTGCGGGCCGTGCACATCTGGTGGGTGGGCTGGGTGCTCGGCGCGGGCTGCACGGTGGCGGCACTGCTATGGCGAACCGCGGATACCCTGCAGGCCAAGGCGGATGGTGTGCTGTTCACCGCGTTCACCGATCTGGTCGCGGCCGGGGTCGCGGTGCTGACCCTCTGGGTGCAGCGGTCGATGGCGGGCCGGGATCTGTTCGGCCGCAGCAGGACTGCGCGCCGGTGGGTGATCGCCGTCGATCCGGCGGTACCCGTTATCGAACCGGTGCAGCCGGGTGGCGGCGGGGCGAAGCAGCCCGAGCCCGTCGCGCTCGAAGCAAGTACACCGCACCGTGAGCACGAGGAGGTTTTGGCCAAGTGAGCCAGGGCAGTCGCGCACCGTTCGTCGTCGCGCACCGGGGATCGTCGGCGGCGCGCCCGGAACATACGCTCGCCGCGTATGAACTAGCGCTGCAAGAGGGCGCCGATGGCGTGGAGTGTGATGTCCGGCTGACCAGGGACGGGCATCTGGTCTGCGTGCACGACCGCACCGTCGACCGGACCTCGTCGGGCACCGGACTGGTCAGCGAAATGACCCTGGACGAACTCGCGGGACTCGACTTCGGGGCCGACGGCGCTCCCGCATCGGTTCTCACCCTCAGCGAACTGATCGAGCTGGTACTCGATTGGCGCAGTAGGCCGACGAAGCTGTTCATCGAGACCAAACATCCGGTGCGCTACGGCGCGCTGGTGGAGAACAAGCTGCTCGCCGAACTCCAGCGCTTCGGCATCGCCACCCCCGCCTCCGCCGATCACTCCCGTGCGGTTGTCATGTCTTTCGCGGCCACCGCGGTCTGGCGGATCCGCCGTTCCGCACCGCTGCTGCCGACTGTCCTGCTCGGTGAATCATCGCGCTACCTGGGCGGCAGCGCCGCGACCACGGTCGGCGCGACCGCCGTCGGTCCCTCGGTGAAAACCCTGCGCGAACATCCGGACCTCGTCGACAAGGCCGCCGCCGCGGGCCGCGCCACTTACTGCTGGACGGTGGACGATCCAGACGATGTGCGCTTGTGCGCCGACCTGGGCGTCAGCTGGGTGGCCACCAACCACCCGGCCCGTACGAAGGCACTGCTCGCGGCCGCCTGAGTCGAATCGGTTTCCACCGCTGGGCGAGCGGATATCAGAGGCTGACGACCTGCACGGGCGACCACGACGGAGCGAGTCTTACGAGCGACCGTTCGCGGCCCGTCTCGCGTCCGAGTCGTCGAAGCGCATGCGCCGCAGGCGCGGGACTCTACTGCCGGCGTGAGGGCATCAGGTGCTGTGAACGATCCGCCATCAGCGACCACGACGGAGTGAGTCTTACGAGCGACCGTTCGCGGCCCGTCTCGCGTCCGAGTCGTCGAAGCGCATGCGCCGCAGGCGCGAGTCTCGACGGCTCGGACGCGAGACACCAGGGGGCCGCGAACACGCCGCGCCGCCAGGCGCGGCAAATCAAACACAGCCACTGTAGTTTGACCTGCCGTGGGTAAAAGCAAGCGCAATAGTCCGAAGCCCGGAGGGAACCGGGCCCAGCGTCTCGCCGAGCGGCGGTCGGCCCTGGAACTGCAGGCAGCGCAGTCCGGTGCGCGTCCGTTCGAAGGGCTGGCCGCGGAGTGCGATCTGGTCGCGCTGCGCGAATTCGTGCCGTCGGCGACCGCGACGCTGCCGCTGTCGTCCGATATCGCCGCGGAGCGTTCCGTCGTGCTGGCCACGGTATTGCCGGGCGCGGTCGCCGGATTGGTGCGGGCGGGCGAGCCGGCGACCGGATATGTCGCCACGCAGGTGCAATTCCAGGGTCCGGATCCGGCCGCCGATATCGCGGCGGCGATTCTGTGGACACAGTCCGCCGAACCCGGGGAATCGCTGACCGCGGCCGAGAGTGCTGAGGGCGGACCGAGATTGGCCGATGTGATCGATGCGGACGCACAGCTTGAACTGACCGTGCACCAGGACTTCGACTGGTGGGTACCCGAGGGCGTGCAGCCCGATCCGCAGGTCGCCGCGACCATCGAACAGGCCAAGCAGGCGATAATGCCGTCCGCGCGACTGGATCTCGGGCCCGATGCGATCGGCGCGGGCTGGTGGGTCGATGCCGGTGATAAGGCGCATCTGCGCTGGGTGCGCCCGGAGAACGAGGACGATCTGATGCTGGCGCTCGCTCGGCTGCATGCGTCGGGCGGACTGCATCTCGGCGATGGCTCGCGTTTCGCGGGCTCGTTCCGCACACACGGTCTGCTGGTGCCGGTGTTCGACCTGGATCCGGAACTGCATGCCAGCGAGTGGAACAAACCGGCGATCGAATTCGGGGAACGCCTGGCGGCGGCGCTGGCCGACGACTCTGCGCTCTCGGCGGACGAGCGCCGTTCCCGGGATGGGCTGCGGTCGCGTCAGGTCACGTTGCGGTGATTTCAAAAATATCACGGAGAATTTTGTGAAACACCCTCCTTTCTAATCAACCCTCGGTTAGGTTCTCTGCATCACCGAAAGCTGGTGGTGGTGAGCGAAGTCTCACCGAAAGATGAGGAAAGTAGGACCATCATGGAAGCCATTCTGGCGCTGCTCAAGACGCTGCTCAGCTCCTTGAGCGCTGCATAAAGTCGACAGGGCCGGCTCGTCGCGACGAGCCGGCCCTGATTCCGTTATAGGAATCGTGAATCAGATGGTGCCGCCCGCAGTGGACGGAGCGCCGGAAGCATCGCTCGGACCACTCATTTCACGAGCGACGAAATCCTCCAGGTCGAACAGGTTCGACCCGGCACGATCGGCGATGGTGAGCAGGGTCGTCATATTCGCGACCTCCTCCACCTGCTCCTTCAGGAACCACTGCATGAACTGTTCACCCAGGTAATCGCCTTCTTCGCGGGCGGTGCTCGCCAACTGGATGATCTGGTCGGTGACGTTCTTTTCCTGCGCGAGGGCCAGCGCGATCGGTTCGCGTGCATTCTCGAATTGCGATTTCGCGGCGTCGATCCCGGAAAGCTCGACGCTGATATCCCGGTCCAGGAAGTACTGCACGATCATCATCGCGTGATTGCGCTCTTCGACCGCCTGCGCATAGAAACGCTTGGCCAGCTGCGGCAGATCCGCATTGTCGAACCACACCGCGATCGCGATGTATTGATGTTCGGCATTGAATTCGTGCCGGATCTGATCGTGGAGCAGGCCGTGAAATTTGCTGCGTGGGGACTCCGGATGGCTGGACATAGTTGCGACATTAGCGCTGGTCATGGCGCGTGTCATCCAAGTACAGCCTTATTGAGGCTAGTATTGCCTAATTAATTCTTGGCAGCACCGGCCATTCTCGGGGCGGAAATATCGGCGCGCGGTGTGGTGCGCAGCTCGCGCGAGATGAAGTCCTCGACATCGAACAGATCGCCCGCGGCACGGTCGATGACGGTCAGCAGGGTGGTCATCCCGGCGACATCCTCCACCTGCTCCTTGAGGAACCACTGGATGAATTGCTCGCCGAGGTAGTCGCCGGAGGCCCGCGCGGTGCCGGCCAATTCGGTGATCTGCGCATTGCGGGCGCGCTCGGATTCCAGCAGGAAAACGACGGCGCCGCGCGGAGATTCGAAGGTGGATTGCACGTCGTCGAGGCCGCCGACCTGCACTTGTAGATTGCGGTCCAGCAGGTACTGCACCATGCGCAGGGCGTGCGAGCGGTGCTCGGCGGATTTGCCGTAGCTGTGCCTTGCCAACTGCGGCAGGCGATTCGAATCGAAGTAGACCGCCGCCGCCAGATACTGCTGTGAGGCGGTGAAGCCACGACGGATCTGGTCGCGCAGCAGGTCCGGGAACGGCTCGTCGGCATCGGTATCGGGCATAGGCCCGACGCTACCTCGTCAGCAGATCGTCCGGGATCGGTTGGTCCTTCGCGAGGTCGTCGAAGAATTGACCCGCACGTTGCTTATCCCACAGCAATACATTTCCGCTATCGGTATCGGTGAAGCCGCCGACCGGGACGGTGGTCGCCACGGTATCGCCGCGCATCGCCCAGCCGAGCTGGCCGAGATTCCAGATGTGATCGCCCTTATCGACCTTCAGCGATTTTGCGGTATCGCGGGCTAGCGGCCACAACGTGAAGGGATTGGCCAGCGTGCCCGCGCTGGTCGCCTTCTTCAGCAGGGCGGCCATGAACAGGCGCTGGTTGTTCATCCGGTCGATATCCGCGAGGGCGGTCGCCCGGCTGCGGACGAAACCCAATGCCTGCGGACCGTCCAGGGTCTGGCAGCCGGCAGCCAGATTGATGCCCGCGAGCGGATCGTCGATGGCCTTGGGTACGCAGACATCGATGCCGCCGAGGGTATCGACGATGCCGGCGAAGCCGCCGAATCCGATCTGCGCGTAGTGGTCGATGTGCACGCCGGTCGCGGTTTCGACGGTTTGCACCAGCAGCGGTGCGCCGCCGAAGGCGAAGGCGGCGTTGAGCTTGTCCTTGCCGTGGCCCGGAATGCTCACATACGAGTCGCGCGGCAGGCTGACCAGCGTGGTCGCACCCGATTTCGGAATGTGCACCAGCATGATCGTGTCGGTGCGCTCGGGGCCGACCTCACCGCCGGTGGCGAGTTCCTGTTCCTGATCGGCCGTGAGTCCGGCCCGGCCATCCGAGCCGACGAGCAGCCAATTCGTGCCCGGGGTATCGCCGACGCGGTCGGAGTAGTTGGCGAGCGCGTCGATCCGGTTGAGCGAACCGTCGAGTTTGATGACGGCGCCGACCACCGCGAGGACCAGCACCACCAACAGCACCAGGAACCAGCGGAACAGATGCAGTTTGCGACGGCGGCGCGGCGGGCGGGGTGCGCGATCGCGGCGCGACGGCGGCAGTGATGGCGGCGGCGGGGGCCCCTGGCGGCGCGGGCGCAGGTTCTGCGGATCCTGGTAGGGAACCGGCTGCTGGGGCGGCGCATAGCCGTGGACGCCGCGAGGCTGGGGTTCGTGATACGGCTGCGGCCGCTGCGTCGGTGCATGCGGTGGCTGGGAATTGCGTGGCGGCATTCGCGTTTCGGGTGGTACCTGTGAATATGCCAGCGGCGGCGCGTAATTCGACCCGTCGTGCCGGATGACCTTGGTGGGGTCGATATGTCTCGGGTCCGGACCGGGTCCGCGACGACCCGGCGGATGCGGTTCGCGCCGCTGCGGCGGCGTGGACGGCGCACCGGGATTTCCGAAGGGTTGCGGCTCCCGGCGCGTCCGGTCGTAGCGCTGGGGGTCGTCGCCGTTCATCACACAGACTCTACTGTTCGAGGGCCGTCGGGGGGCTTGACGAGCGGCCGGAAGTTGGTGCGCTCGAGTGAGCGCTCGTCGATAAAATCGCCGGGCGGACCGGCGGGTGTTACGGCAACCAGGAAACGTGACCGCGTAGCAATGTATAGCCGATATAGGCGACGGCATCGATCGTCGCGTGCGCCAGCACCAGCGGCCACAGCCGGTTGGTGCGCTGCCAGAATCGGCCGAAAATCACACCCATGACCAGATTACCGAGCCCACCGCCCAAGCCCTGATACAGGTGATAGCTCCCGCGCAGCAGTGCCGAGGCCAGTAGCGACCGGTTCTCTGACCAGCCGAGCCTGCGCAGTCGGGTGATGAGATAGGCCACAACCACGATTTCCTCGGCCGCCGCATTCGCACAGGCGGACACGATGAGTGCGGGCAACCGCCACCAGTGGTCACCGAGCGAACTCGGCACGATCGTCACGCTGAACCCCAGTGCATGCGCGGTCAAGTAGAGCCCGAGCCCCGGCAGCCCGATGACCGCCGCGAGGATCAGTCCAGGCAGCACATCGGAACGCCAACGGACCCTCGCCAATCCGATCATCCGCGGCCCTATTCCGCTGCGCCACAACAGATACAGCCCGAGCGCCCCCCACCCGGCCAGCCGCAACGCACTGAGCAGTTGGAAGAGCAGATCGATGGTCGATTGCGCCGCCCGCGTCGGATTCAGCGCGACGGTCTGCCCGCCCACCCCGCCCGGGGACAGCGCGCTCTCGAGCAACGACAACGCCGCATTCAACCCACTCAGCCCGAACGTCACCACCAGCACGACCAGGATTTCGAGCCGAATCCCCAGCCGCTCCCGATCAGTCAGCTCGGGCTCGTCCCACCCGGAACCGGTCTCAGCACGCATGCGTCCGAATCTATTGCCCGCGCCGTTCCGGCGGGTGCTGTGCATGTCGCGTCGCGTTGATCAGCGGTTCGAGGTGCCGACTACATCGCCGTCGATTGGGCTGTTCGCCGCCGGGGTGACCGGCTGTATGGCCCTGTCGGTCGCTGCGGACTCATTGCTGGCTGTTCGGATTCAGCCATCGCGATCTCGGCACTTGTTGTCGCAGGCTGCGGCGGCGACATTGCGGCCGCCCGGAATGGTGGTCCCGTTCGATCAGCGGTTCGAGGTGCCGCAGCGAATCCGGATTGCCATCTGCATCGTTGGCGGTTCAAGATCGGTTGCTCTTGCCGCCGGGTGGCTTGCCGTTGTCGCCTCACGGGCGAGGTACGACGCTGTGGCCGCACCGGATGGTGGCCCCGTCCGGCGCGGCCGCTGGGTTGGTTCGCGTTGACTCGGCGAGGTGCGTCGCTGCTGACGGTCGAGGCAAGTGATCTTTGCTGCGGAGCACCGGGCGGGGCGGGTTGCGCTGCACCGGGTTCGGTACCTGCCGCAGGTCCACGGTCCGCATCAGATGTGGCGGAGGCCGTTCAGGAAGGGGCAGCCCGCGAGGGTGCGGACTGCGCGGCTGAGGGATTCGATGTCGTCGGCGGGGGAGTTGAAGGAGAGACGGAAGTCGTGGTCGCCGTCGTGGCCTTCGATGCGCAGGGTCACGCCGTAGCGGTCGATGGCCAGTGGGTGCACCGCGCCGGTCTGCAGGCGCGGCGGGAGGTGGCGGGCGAGTTGGGCGATGATGTCGGCGTGGTCGGCATCCATATGCTGCAGCCAGGCGGATTCCAGTGCGCAGAACGGATCCGGTTGGGCCAGTCGGAGTTCGTCGACGCAGACGGATTCGGCGCCGGTCGAGTCGGCCACCACCGCGGAGTTGATCACCACGCGCAACAGGGTCGCGCTGTGGCCGACATCGAGCAGGTCGGGATGCGGATGATCCTTGGCGACCTCGGTGGCCAGCGCCCGCAGCGCCTGCGTCGGCACCGCCCGCACCCACCCGCGCAGCCATACCAGCGCCCGCACCGGCTCCCGCAGCGGCAGCGGCGCATGATCGGTGAGCTCCAACACCGCCGGTGCACCGCTCTCACTCGAATTACCGGCCAATTCCGCCGCCATGGACGCGGTCGGCACCGCGATCACCGCATCCCCGCACTGTCGCAGGTGATGCACCGAAATCGGCGTCGGATCAATACCCGGCATTGCCAACACCGCCTGCTCCGCGTGTGCGCACGCACTCCGAACCCGCTCAGCGGTTGACGGTGCAACAGTCGGCTTCAGCATGCAGACCTCCATACGAGTCACGCGGTGCAATTGCAATTAGGTTACCCTAAGCTAAGTCACGCTCCCGCTTTCCGCAACCGTTCCCCTCACCCAAATCCCGACAATTCCCCGCTCTTTCGCCCCGACCTCGACACTGCGGCAGCACCGGTGGCGTGCGGCCCAGCGCTCGCGGCCATCCTGCGCGAGCAGGCGGGTCACGCGCGGCCCGCCTAGCGCGATCGCGGACGGGCCGGCGAGGTCGCCGATAAAGCCGACTCGATTGCCCAGGAACGCTTTTCCGGCAACCGCGGCCACCAGCGCGCCGAGCGTCATCGCGCAGGCGGGCCGTGCGTGTCACGCGCGCAGCGGGCGGAGGTGGCGCTCGGGGCACTGCTCGGTGTCATGTTGATCAGGCTCGGTGCTCATCGAACCAGCCGCAGGCCACCGCTGCGAGCAGACCGGTGTGCGCAGGCGGATGAGTGTGGGCCTGCGGACCGGCCTGTGTCGGGCGCCCGGTGCGAGCGGGCGACGTGTGTCGGGTGGCTGACCGTTGTGGGCAGGTAGACGTGTGTCGGGTGGCTGACCGTTGTGGGCAGGTGGGCGTGTGTCGGGTGGCTGACCGTTGTGGGCAGGTGGGCGTGTGTCGGGTGGCTGACCGTTGTGGGCAGGTGGGCGTGTGTCGGGTGGCCGATCGTTGTGGGCAGGTAGACGTGCGTCGGGTCGCCGACCGCTGTGAGCGGGCGGGGATTGGGCAGGGTGGCCCCGCGAGCCCGGGCTGGTAGGGCGGTGAGCGGGCGTGGTTACGGTGGACGTATGGCGGATGGAGTGCAGGCGGCGCACGGGGTGGCGGGGGAGCCGGTGTTGCTTTCGTTGGCGGCGCCGTCGGCGGCGCGGCGGAGTTTGGATGAGGGGCTGGTGCGGGCGGTGGGGACCGGAGCGACCGGCGTTCGTGTTCTCGACACGGACGTGAGCGATGCGGAGATCGCCGGTTTTCTGGTCGAGGTCGCGCACTCGGATGGCGGTTTCATTGCGCGCACATCCGATGGGCAGCGGGCGCTGGCTATCGTCGCGGGAACGGTTGCGGCGCTGTGCGGTGAGGATATTCGAGCCGCGTTGGCTCGGCCCGATATCGCCTTTCTGACCTCGTTGAAGCCACCTGCGGTCGAGGCTGCGCGCAGCGTGTTGCTGGCGATCGAATCCAATGCGCCCGACGATCTAGCTGGAACTCTGAGCATCCTCCGCGCACGCAAGTAATGTCGTAACCGTGCCGCGAATCGCGTACTTCGGGCCGTCCGGAACCTTTACCGAGATGGCCCTCGCCAAGCTCGAGTCCTCGCAAGCCTTCGACGGACCGGTCGAGCGGATTGCCGCGCCCAGCCAAGGCGCGGCGCTCGACCTGATCCGGTCCGGTGATGTCGAGGGTGCCGTCGTGCCGATCGAGAGTTCGGTCGAGGGCTCCATCTCGTCGACCCTGGATTCGCTGGCCATCGGTCCGCGGCTGCAGATCGTCGCCGAAACCGAGCTCGAGGTGAGCTTTGCGATCCTGGCCAGGCCGGGGACGGAGATGGCGAATGTTCGTACCCTGGCCGCCTATCCGGTCGCCGGGGCACAGGTGCGGCTGTGGATATCGCGCACGCTGCCGAATGTCGAGATGTACACCTCGGCCTCGAATGCGGCTGCGGCCGAGGACGTCGCGGCCGGTCGTGCCGACGCCGCGGTCTCCACCGCGCTGGCCGGAGAACGCCTCGGTCTGACGGCCCTGGCGTCGGGTGTCGCCGACCACGACCAGGCGATCACCCGCTTCGTGTTGGTGACCCGTCCACGAGTCGCACCGTCCGCAACCGGTGCGGACCGCACCTCGATCGTGCTCGAGCTACCCAACAAACCGGGCTCGCTGATGCGGGCGTTCGCCGAATTCGCCACCCGCGGTATCGATCTCACCAGAATCGAATCCCGGCCCACCCGGACAGGTATGGGCACCTATCGCTTCTACCTCGACTGCGTCGGGCATATCGACGACACCGCGGTCGCCGAGGCACTCAAGGCATTGCACCGCACGGCGCGGATCCGTTTCCTCGGTTCCTGGCCCGCGACCTCGGCGACCGGAACCCCACCGCCCTCGGATGAACCGGCCGCCGAGTGGCTGACCCAATTGCGTAAGGGGGTGGCCGACCTATGACCGGCAGACTGATACTCGTTCGCCACGGCGAGACCGAAGGCAACGTAGCCAAAATCTTGGACACTCGTATCCCCGGCCTACCGCTCACCGAACGCGGTGCGGCTCAAGCGAAAACATTCGGCTCGAGTCTGTTGAGATCGCCGAAGGCGCTGTTCTGCTCGGCCGCGCTGCGCGCCAGACAGACCGCCGGATACATCGAGGCTGCAACCGGCGTACCGGTCGAGGTGCTCGATGACATTTACGAAGTTCAGGTCGGCGAGATGGAGGGTCTGAACACCGAGGAAGCCCACTCGTCCTTCCAGCGGATCTACCGCGCCTGGCACGAAGGCGATCTCGCCGAACGCGTCCCCGGCGGCGAATCCGGATATGACGTCCTGGCCCGCTTCCTACCGGTCATCGAGGACCTGCGCACCAAATACCTGGCCGACGGCAGCGACGGCGACATCCTGGTGGTCAGCCACGGCGCCGCCATGCGCTTGGTCTCCCGGAACCTCAGTGGTGTGGCACCGCCTTTCACCACCAACAACCACCTCGACAACACCGAAACCATCGAACTCGTCCCCCGCCCCGTGGGCGGCTGGGAATGTATCCGTTGGGGCCGCTTCACGCCACCCTTCGCCTACGAAGTTTCCCCTACCGCCGATGACCCGATGGGCTGAATCCCCTTGGGGCACAATGCTCCCCGCTCGCCTTCGTGTTATCGGCCAGCCTCGATATCCGAGCGGAGCTCGAGCAGATTCGCCTTCTCGGCGACGAGTCGTTCGATGGCGGTATCCAATTGGCGTGTGCGCTCATCGATTTGCTGCAGCACGGCTTCACGATCGTCCTCGGATGCACTGGACGGGGCGGTGCACGCAATGTGCAACATCGTGTAGGACTCGGTCAGCGACAGTCCCGATGCCAGCAAGCAGCGAATATCCTTCACGGTCTTGACATCCTCGGGGCGGTAATGCCGATAGCCGTTGGGATCCCGCCGAGGCGAGAGGACACCGGCGGCCTCGTAATGACGGAGCATCCGAGGGCTCGCGCCGGTGATTCGACTCAGATCGCTGATCCGCACCCGGCCAACTCCTTGACATTGACGTTAGTGTCATACTTTAGCTTGGCCATATGACGAACGAAGACGGTCGGCCGAGCGTCGTACTAGTGGTTGCGCACCCGGATCACGACTCCGCTACCTGGGCCATTGCCAGAGAAGTTGAACAAGGCATCCAGGCGGACGGAAACACCACTGCCACAACACATGATCTGACAAAGTCGGGATTCGATCCCATCTTCGGCAAGCAGGATCTGGCGGTGCACCGGCTACGGGGCGAGGTTCCCGCCGATGTCAGGCGTGAGCAGGAATTGCTCGACTCGGCCGATGCAATCGCTCTCCTCTTCCCGGTGCACTGGTGGTCGATGCCAGCCTTGGCCAAAGGATGGATAGACCGCGTATTCGCCAGAGGCTGGGCCTACGACACCAGCTCGGAAAGCGGTCAGAGTGCAGTAAGAGCTTTGCATTTCATCGCAGTTGCCGGTCTCGATGAAGGCACTTACGACCGGCGCCGATACAAGGAGGCGATGACGACCCAGATGGTGCACGGCGTTGCCGGATACTGTGGGATAGCCGAGTCATCCATCAAGTTTCTCTACGGCACCGAGACCGACGACCCGCGAGTTCACGAACAGTTGATCGACCAGGCATACCGGATCGGTGCCGATCTGGCGCAGCGGGCGCAATCGGCTCGAGATCAGGAAGCGGCATAGCGGGCATTACTTCCCAGCGGATGCGCCCTCATTCCAACCTCGGATTCCTCGGAAACTCTTCCCGCTCCGGCAAGGAATGAATCAGATCCTCCACCGCGGCGCGCAGGCGGGCGGGAGTGCCGCTGGCCAGTGACGACCACTTGGTGCCGTCATCGGCGACGCTCGCGGTCGAGATGAATCGCCCGTTGCGGGTGTTGAATACGGCGATGTGCTTGTCGACGATGTCGCGGGTGCCGTCCCCGTACAGCACGGCGCTGATCTGCGCATGCGAATGGATTTCGACCACGGCTGAGGCGAGGGTTTGCGCGTCCTGCGCGGGATTGCCGACCTTTGCCAGACGTTCGGCGGTGGCAGCGGCATCACCGACGTCCTCGAAGATCGTGGCAAGCTCTTCGGTCGGTGCGTTCATGCCGTAGAGCTCGAGTGGCGGGGCCGTGCCGAGCGCCGCTATCACGGTGCCGGCCAGGTCGATTCCCACTTCGTCGATCACATACGAGTCCTGTCCGCGAAGGGCGACGACGGAAAGGTCGTCGCTCTTCGCGAGACAGAAACGACTCACGTACCCCTCGACGATCAGCCGCATGGTGACAATCCACTGCGGGCGGTTCAGCACCCGCAGTCGGTCCTCCAAGTCGGGCTGAACGCCGTTGTCGATCAGCAGGTCCCGTTGTTCGAGCGACTCGGCCGCGCTGGCCATTGCCGCCTGATGCGCGGGCACACTGTCGAAGCGGGCGTATGCGTTCAGCACGACCGGAAGGTCATCGAGACCCAGCTTCTTGCGGAGAAACTGGATCTCGTCGGGTGACAGCACAACCGCCTCGAGTGCGGACGGCCCACCACTGGTACCGAGGACGGTCACCCAACCGTCCCGGCGTTGGCGCCGATCACCCCGTCGGCGGCGAAGCGGCCGTCGGTGAAGTGATCGGACCGCAGGTCGACCTTGCTGTCCTGCTCGGATTCGTCGTCCTCGCCGTCGCGGGCCTGGTTCCCCAGCAGCGGGTTGCCCGCGCTGCTGTTGCTCGACCGGGCCGGTGTGGCTTCGACAGATGCGACCGTCTCGGGTGCCGCTGTCGCGGTGTTGCCACCGATGACGCTGCCCGTACCCCAGCCTTCCGGCAGTTTGAGCTGGGTGCCGCCCGCACCGGCGGAGGTTCCGGAGAACGAGACCGCACGGGTCGCGGTCGCACTGCCCGCCGCGGCCATCGCGCCACCCATCGCCATCGGGGCCATGGTGGTCATCGGCGTGCTTGCCGCGGCGGTGACCGCATTGGTCGCCACACTGCCGACCGTCGACGCACCGGTGCTGACCACCGAACCGACTGCCTGCGCGGCCTGCGTGGCGGCACTGGCCACACCCGGGTTGGATACGAACGCCTGCACGGCGGCGACCGCCGTCGAGATCGGGTCGGTGGGCGCTCCGAACGCGGCATCGGCGTTCCCGCTCGGCTCGGCCTGGCCCGCGCCCGCCGCGATCGGCGGCGGCATCATGAACTCGGCGGGTGTGGCCACCATCGCCGAGGTCGCCGCCTCATAGGTCTCCATTACCAGCGCCGCGCGCAGATCCATGGCGTGCCTAGCGATTTCGGCGGCCTCATAGGCGCCGGTGACGGCGCCGGCCGGGTTCGTCGAGGCGACCAACGCGGCATTGACGGCCGCGATTTCGGGCGGGCTCGGCATCGCGAGCGCGGCAACGCCGTAAGCGATGACGTTCGCCGCGGCCTTACCGCCCATCGCCGCGGCCTGCACGCCCTGCTGCTCGGACCAGCCGAGGAATCCGGTCAGCTTGCCGAGTGCGGCGATGCCGTTGATGCCCTGCATGCCGACGCCGAGCTCGGCCATGACGCGGGCAACGGTGGTCGTTGCGTCGACCCAGGCGGCGGTGAGTGCGCCCCACGCGGTAGCGGCGGCCGAAATCGGGATCGCGTGTGCGCCCGCGTGAAGGGTGGCCGAGTTGACTTCGGATGGCCGGGCGACCCACAGGACCCCGGTGACTCCTGCAACCATGATTTAACTCCCCTGAATGTCTGAATGGTGGTTGAGGATAACCGTGCGGACTAGACCTGAATAGCGTTGACTCCGGCGGCGCGCACGACGTCGCCGGCGATGTGCTGGGCCAGCTGCAAACGCAGTGTCTGGGCAGCATGGTGCAGTTCGAGAATGCCCTGGGCGATGGAATGATCGTGGGTCATCGCGCCCTGGTTGAAGTGGCTGGCGGATACGATCGACACTTCTTCGGCACCGGACGGAATCACGTGCGTCCCCGGCGCGGTGATCATGGACGCTGCGGAAAGCCGCTCGGCGACCAGATCGAGTTCGGCCGCGGCGGCGAGAATGGCCTCCGGCGAGATCAGTACATGTCCAACCATGACTCGACTCCTTCTAGTGGCTGTGGGGCGGAACCACGAGAATTCCCCCTTCGAGTGATAGGACGCGACAGCAACGCGATCGGTTCCATCGAATCCCCAAGTTTCTTCCGGTCATCCGTGCTGGTTTCGCGCTCGTCGAGCCGAGCCCGAAATACAGCTTGGATAAGACTAGCCCCATCCCAGCTCATGCAACCGGTCTTCGTCAATGCCGAAATAGTGTGCAATCTCATGGATCACAGTGATCGCGACCTCCTCGACGACCTCGCGGTCATCGCCGCAGACGTCGAGAATCGCCTCGCGATAGATGGTTACGGTGTCGGGTAGCGAGCCGCCGTAGTGACTGTCGCGTTCGGTCAACGCGATTCCGTGATACAGCCCGAGCAGATGTGGATCCTCCGGATTGCGCGATTCGATCAGCACGACCACATTGTCGATGGCGCGGGCCAACTCCGGTGGAATGAGATCGAGCGCATCGCCGACCAGCTCCTCGAACCGGTCCGCGGACATGGTCACCACCATCAGCGCGGTTGCGGCTGTGGTGGCAGCGGTGCGGCGCCGGGCAGCGGGGCGGGCGTAGAGCGTCCGGAATTCGGCGGCGGCACCGGAGCCTGGCCGTTGATCAGGATTTCGCCCTTCGCCGATCCGGTGATCGGTGCGAAACCCTCACGGTCGGTGCCCTTTCCGAGCATGCAGTCCAATTTGCGGCTGCCCGCCAGCCAGCTGCGCGCGTCGAGGTAGTCGAAGAACAGCGTCAGCGTCTTATTGCGCACCGCGTCGGGTGAGCCGAGGTAGTCGTCGGCCGCCCTGGCGCACTCGTCCTCCATGAACTTGTCCTGGTCATCCTTGGCGGGCGGGCCGCCGGAAAAGTGCTGGCCGAGATCGACGGTGGACACGATCTCGACGGCATGCGCCTGTGCGCAGTCCACCGGATCGGTGGGCAGGTTCTGATTGATACCCAGGCAGGTGCCGGGCTCGAAGACCTTCGACTGATCGTGCTCGGTAGCGGCGCCGGAGGTCGGCAGCGGAGTGCCGGTGCTACCGGAGAACTGGAGTCCGCAGCGCAGTATTCGATCGCCGTGCTTCCACCCGTCCGGACTCGGGTACATCAGGCCGACGACATAGCGGCCGCGCGGATCGAACTTGCCGTTCAGATACTGCTCGACGGCCGGGTTGCAGTGCTCTTCCTTGAGTTCGGTCAGTCGCAGCGAGTCCGGAAAGCGTGAGCCGGGGCCGAATTCCACGCCGGGATACTTGGCCATATCAACATCGGCCGCGACCTCGAACAAATGCTTGTTGGAGCAAGCGACCTTCACCAGATCGCCGCGGTCCTGTTTGCTCCAGCTGAGGCAATCGCCCCTGGCCGCGGTACCGAACTCCTTATCCAAGGCGGTCTGGCCGGGCGAACCCGGATTGTGCGCCTCCAGACCCTTGTCGTTGTCGTAGCCGGTGATGAACAGACCGACCAACGAGATGATGACGGCGCCCGCCGCTGCGGTGAGCAATACCCAACGCAGCTTCGGTGCGGACAGATGCAGCTTGCCGTCGGCGACGGCGTCGCGGTCGATGATCACCGACTGCGGGAACGATTCCGCGCGCGACGACTCGCCCGAGGGCAGGTCGGATTCGTACGCGTCCTTGGTCACATCATCAGCAGACATCGCGGTCCATCATGTCAGCGTCTGTTCACTGGTGCCACGACCTGGTCGAATCGATCCGAAGCGCCCCGGTCGTACCTATGCGAGGTGCGTCATCCGCGGAACGCGGACAGGAACAATCCCGGCAACCGCGCCGGATTGGCGGTCGCGTAGAACTCGGTCAGCTTGCGTCCCGTCGCAGCCGCGGTCGCATTGTCGACGAACCACGGCGGCGCCGCCGCCGCAGCGGGGTGTGTGCCCACGTTCTCACCCGCGACCAGATCGGCAACTGCGTTGTCAATAGCGGTTTCGTCGAAAGTTGTGCCCACAAGCCAACTATGCGCGCGTATATCGCGGCACGGCCCGCATCCGGGGATATCGGCGTGGAACAGCAATATCGCGACCATTAGGCTGGTCACCCATGATCGACCTCCGATTCCTGCGGGACAACCCCGACGCGGTCCGCGCCTCGCAGCGCGCCCGCGGCGAAGACCCCGCCCTCGTCGACGCCCTGCTCGAGGCGGACGCGGCGCGCCGTGCGGCGGTGGCCAACGCCGATAACCTGCGCGCCGAGCACAAGGCGATGGGCAAGCTGATCGGCAAGGCGAAGCCGGACGAACGGTCCGTCCTGCTGGAACAGGCGCAGGAGATGTCGGCGAAGGTCAAGGAGGCCGAGGCCGCGCAGCACGCCGCCGACGCCGATATGGACGCCGCGCACCGTGCTATCTCGAACGTGGTCCAGGAAGGCGCACCGGCGGGCGGCGAGGACGATTACATCGTGCTCGAGACCATCGGCACGCCAAGGGAATTCGACTTCGAGCCCAAGGACCATGTGGAGCTCGGCGAATCGCTCGGTCTGTTCGATATGGAACGCGGCGCGAAGGTTTCGGGCGCGCGCTTCTACTTCATGACCGGTTACGGAGCGCTGCTGCAGCTTGGTCTGTTGCAACTCGCCGCGCAGAAGGCGGTGGCCAACGGGTTCACCATGATGATTCCGCCGGTGCTGGTGCGCCCGGAGATCATGGCCGGTACCGGATTCCTCGGCCAGCACAGCGCCGAGGTCTACCACCTCGAGGAGGACGAGCTGTACTTGGTCGGCACCTCGGAGGTGCCGCTGGCGGGCTACCACTCGGACGAAATCCTGGATCTGAGCGCCGGCCCGAAGCGCTATGCGGGCTGGTCGTCGTGTTTCCGGCGCGAGGCGGGCAGCTACGGCAAGGACACCCGCGGCATCATCCGGGTGCACCAATTCGACAAGATCGAAATGTTCGTGTTCACCACGCCCGGGGAGGCCGCGGCCGAACACAAACGCCTCCTCGCCTGGGAGCAGGACATGCTCGCGGCCGTCGAGGTGCCTTATCGAATTATCGATGTCGCCGCGGGCGATCTGGGCAGTTCGGCCGCGCGCAAATTCGACTGCGAGGCCTGGGTGCCCACCCAGCAGACCTACCGCGAGCTCACCTCGACCTCGAACTGCACCACCTTCCAGGCCCGCCGCCTCGCCGTGCGCTATCGCGACGAGAACGGAAAGCCGCAGATCGCAGCCACTTTGAACGGTACGCTCGCGACCACCCGCTGGATTGTGGCGATCCTGGAGAACAATCAGCAGGCCGATGGTTCTGTCCGGGTGCCCGCCGCGCTGGTACCGTTCGTCGGTACCGAGGTGCTGACACCACCGCGATAAATCACGTCGAAATAGCCCGTCCCACATTGCCTACAGGTAAATAGCTAGGGGTTCGCCATGCCGGATTCACAGGATGTGGCAACTGTCGGTAATTTCTATGTCTAGGCTATTCCCCGTGCGAGGAATCGGGTCTCGCGGCGATACCCGAACCCGGGTGCGGGCCGCTTCTGCGTTGGCGACGGCAATGGTCATGTCCCGGACCACTGGTGCCTTCTACGTCATGGGGGGCGCGCTCGGCCTGCTGATCACGGGAATCGCCCCGGGCAGCGAAGGCAATCGAGCACTGGTGGGTACCGCCGCCGCGGTGGCGCTGCTGCTCGGACTCAGCCTGCTCGGCTGGGGTCCGCGGTTGCCGCATGGGATTCACCATGGTTATGTCGCGATTGCGACGGTATTGGTGACAATCGCCGTATACGCGTTCCCGAATACCGTCGGCGCGATCAGTCTGGCCTCCTTCTATGTATTCGTGGCGTGTGATGCCGCATTGTTCTTCGCATGGCCCCAGGCATTCGCGCACATCACGTTCGCTATGGCCATGTGTCTGTGGGTGATGCCGACGCGGCCGGTGCATCCCACATTGCCGTGGTGGTCCGGGTTGATTCCGGCCGGTGTGACGTTCGGAGTCGGCGTGGTGGTCGGCATCCTGACCCGGATGGCGTCCGAGGCCGATATCGATGTGCTCACCGGACTGCTCAACCGGCGCGGTTTCGACCGGGCGCTGAACGGCGCGATCGAAACCGCCACCCGCACCGGTCAGGGGCTGGCGCTGGTGCTCGTCGACCTCGACCGCTTCCAGAAGATCAACGACCACCTCGGCCATCGCGCGGGCGATGCGGTGCTGCAGCGGGTAGCCGATACCTGGTCGAAATTGCTCGCGCCCGATCAGCGACTCGCTCGCTACGGTGGTGACGCCTTCGCACTGCTGTTGCCGAATACCACCGAGCAGGCCGCGATTCTGCTGACCGAGCAGTTGCGGGCATCGGTGACCACCGGCTGTTCGGCCGGTGTCACCTCGTGGCAGCCGGGGGAGTCGGGTTCGCTGCTGGTGAGTCGGGCGGATGTCGGTCTGTACCGCGCCAAGCAGGCGGGCCGCAACCGGACGGTGCTGGAGTCGTCGCGGCAGTTGCCGCTGGCGGTCGAGTTGCGCGAGGCGATCGACCGTGGCGCGCTCGATGTGCACTACCAGCCGATCGTCAGCCTGACCGAGGGCGGCGGTAAGGCGGTCGGTGTCGAGGCGCTGCTGCGCTGGTCGTCGAGTGCGCAGCCGGATGTGACCACCGAGGGACTGATCCGGGTAGCCGAGGAATACGACCTCATCTCCGATCTGGACGAGTTGGTATTGCGTCGGGCCTGTGCGGACGCGGCTCGCTTGCAGGAGACCTTCGCACAACTGGATCTGACGCTGAACGTCAATGTCAGCGGTCTGGAACTGGCCGAGACCGGTTATGCGGACCGCGTCGCCAATATCCTGGCCAGCACCGGCTGGCCCGCCGATCAACTGGTGCTCGAGGTGACCGAGAGCGAGCTGGCGGCCGAATCCCAAACGGCCATCGGCAATCTGCACATCCTGCGCGAGCGTGGGGTGCGCATCGCGATCGACGACTTCGGTACGGGCTACTCCTCGTTGAGCCGCCTGGCCACCCTGCCCAGCGACATCCTCAAGGTCGACCAGTCTTTCGTCGCCGCGATCCGTTCGGATTCGCCCGCGCCGCCGCTGCTCGGCGTGATCGCCGCACTGAGCAGTGCACTGGACCTACAGGTGATCGCCGAGGGCGTGGAGACCGAATACCAGGCCGCGGTGCTGACCGAACTCGGTTTCGCATTGGCCCAGGGCTATCACTACAGCGATTCGCATCCGGTCTCGGAACTGATCACCGATCTGAACGAGAATCAGGGGCGGGTCGGCCCAGGGTTCGATGATCGGGAACTCGGCGATGGGGACCGGCATACCGCCAACGGGTGGTTGCCGCTCGGTTGAGCACCACCGAAGCGCGGCGGCTTTTTCGGATTCGCGCTCGTTGGGTGCGTCGACAAGAGGTGTGGATTCCGGCCGAGGGCGGGCTGTTCGTGCGGTGGCGTCCGAAAACCGCTTGACGGGCTCGGGGGCAGGTCGCCAGGCTGACGGTATGCGTTTGCTTTTTTATGGCTATTGAGCCGATAGGTCGCGGACCGGCGGGATCGGTCTGCGCGCGCTTACCGTGCGGGCGGTGCTCTTCAAGGGCATCGGTGATCTGATTCCGCTCTATGCGCTGTATGCGGTGCTGTTCGCCGATCATGGGTTGAGCACCGGGCAGATCTCGTCGCTGTTGGCTATGTGGTCGGCGACCGCGTTCCTCCTCGAGGTGCCATCGGGCGCCTGGGCCGATACGGTGTCACGGCGCGGGCTGCTCGTAACGAGCGGTGTGCTGCTGACCGCCGGTTTCGCGTGCTGGACTGTGCTGCCGACTTACCTGGGTTTCGCGGCTGGCTTCGTGTTGTGGGGCACCTCGGGCGCGCTGGTGTCCGGGACGTTCGAGGCATTGCTCTACGACGAACTTGTCGCCCGGAATGAGCAGCGGGCGTATCCGCGCATCATCGGATATGCCAGGGCGGCATCGGAAGCCGCGATCGTGATCGCCATCCTCTCCGCCACACCGTTGTATATCTGGGGTGGCTATCCGTTGCTCGGCTGGTGCAGTGTGGCGTTCGCGGCGGTGCACACTCTGGTCGGGCTGTCGTTGCCGAGCGTGCCGAAGGCTGTGTCGGCCGCGGCGGTCGAGGACCTCGAAGACGCGGACAATTCAGCCGGTTCATCCGAGCTGGCTCGAATGTCGGTCGGTGCGGTGGCGCAGGAGCCGAGCACATCCCGGTTTGTCGCCTCTGCTGGGCAATTGGACGCCGGGTGCGACGGTGAGCTGGAACCGAATGCGCGCCGCGCGGTGGACAGTGGACACGCGGCGACAGTTGGCGCGGGTGAGTGTGCTGCTGGGGCGGGCGCGCGGGCTGCCCTGTCGTCGGCTAGTGGTGATGCTGGTGCAGGCGAGTGCGCTGTCGCGGCAGACGGGTTCGGCACCGAGCCGGATGGTCGAGTGGCTGTGGCAGGCGGCGTCTTGTGCCCGGCGACGGACAACGCCGACATCTCCGTGTCGATATCGACGGAATCGCGGCCGTTCGCGACGTATCTGAACATGCTGCGAACCGGTGTGGGGGAGGCGATTCGGGTGCGTGCCGTGCGTAATGGCGTGGCACTGGGGGCGCTGCTGTTCGGGGTTACCGCCTTCGACGAGTACTTCGCATTGCTCGCCCAGGAGGTCGGGGTGCAGACGGCGGTGGTGCCGGTGCTGGTCGGTATCACGGTTGTCGGTTCGCTGGTGGGTTCGGTGTTGGCCGGGCGCACCGAGGGCATGTCGGCGCGCGCCATGGCGATCGCGGTGGGGCTGGGTGGTCTGCTGTTCGTCGGCGGTGCGGTGGTCGCAGGTCTTGCCGTCCGCTGGCCGGGTGCGGTGTATGTGCTTGCGGGCGTGGGTTTTACGGCGATCGGTGTTTCCTACGGCATCGTCTACAACGCCAGTGTTGTGGCGGGGGCTCGGTTGCAGGACGCGATCGAAGGTCCGGCGCGGGCGACGGTCACCTCGGTGTCCGGACTCGCTGCGGAGGTTGTCGCACTGGCGGTCTTCGGGTTCGCCGCCATCGCCACCTTGTGGTTGTCGATGTCGACAACGGTCGCGCTGCTGGGCGCTGCCATGCTCGCTATCGCCCTGCTGATTCCGTCCTCGTTACCGCGCCGCAGGTCCGATCGGTGAGGCAATGGGCTGTCAGCCGTGCGGCGCTTCGATGAGATGGGTTGCGGTCAGGAGGAATTGATCGGTGGAGCGGTCGATCAGCGTGTCGCGGGATATCGAGAGGGTGCCGGCCAGCCAGCTGTTGGTGGTCTCCCATAGCCCGCCGAGCAGGTGGGTGGCGGCGAATTCGGCTTGGTCACCGGCACTTTCGACCACATCGGCACCGATCTCCTCGGCGCAGACCGCCGTCATGATGCCCGCGAATGAGCGCATCACCTCGGCCCGGCGCATGAGCAGCGGCGGATTCAGTTGCGCCTCGACGGTGACGATGCGGGCCTTGCGTGGATCGTCGGCGATCAGGTCGACGGCCGCGGCGATGGCTGCTCGGGTCTTGGCGCGGATGTCGGCGTCGGTCCCCATGAATGCGGCGACCACGGTCTGGCCGATTTCGTCGACGATGCGCTCGAACAACTCACTGAATACGGTGTCGAGGTCGCTGAAGCTCTCGTAGTAATAGCGCTCGGAGAGTTTGGCCTGGGTGCATAGTCCGGAGACGGTGAGCTTGGCGAATCCTGAGGTCCCGATGATGTCCAGCGCGGCATCCAGCAGTGCGGCGCGGCGACGGGCGCGGCGCTGTTCGATCGGTATGCCGCCGTAGGACCGTGAGGTAGTAGCCATCGCGGTCCATTCTGGCATAGATCCTTGCCAGATATTCGAATTTGTGGGACGGTCTTGTCAGAATGTGCTCGGCCTGGGCGCGAACCTCTCTTCCGATGGGGGAAATGCAATGACGCATGACAACCAGCTCCTGCCCACTCCGCCGCTGTTCACGGAGTTCCCGTTCCGGTATGCGGTGCCGGTGCTGGCGCCCGGCGATCTGCGCTGCACCGCGGCGCAGCGGGATTCGTTCCGCCGGTTCACACAGGTCGGTGATCCGCTCGCAGACGATGTGGTCGCGATGTTCAAGCGGCTGCCGGTCGGCGAGGGTCGGCGGATGTTCGAGATCGCCGTGGAACGCGGTATCGATACGGTGCCGAATGCGCCCGCCGAGTTGACGGCATTCTTCGGTCAGGTCGAGACGGACCCGTACTGGCTGGACCGCACCAAGATCGACCGTGGTGCCCGGGTCGTGGAACGCACCAGCGTCTGGGGTGGCATCGCGATGGGCATGTTCGCGCTGATGGGCGGCTATCTGGCCTCCCGCGCGGATAAGACCCTGGTCGGCACCGGCGACCTCGACGCCATGGCGCCGCGCCGCCTGGCCGAAACCACCCAGTGGTGGCTGGACGTCACGACTCCCGGTGGGCTGCAACGCAATCAGGTCGGCTACAAGAGTGTGCTGCGGGTGCGGCTGATGCACGCGCTGGTCCGGGCGGGTATGAATCGACGTCCCGATTGGAATTACGAAGCCTGGGACCATCCGGTGAACCAGGTGCTCACCGTCGGCACGCTCGGGCTGTTCTCGATGGCGAATCTGGTTGGCGCACAGGCGCTCGGCCTGCGCTTCTCGGCGCAGGAGAAGGATGCCGTATTCCAGCTCTGGCGCTACGTCGGATTCCTGCTCGGCATCGACGCCGAAATCCTGCCGACCAATGAAACTGATACCTGGCGCGCCTTCTGGATCCTCGCCGATACCGAATTCATCCCGGACGAGGACTCCCGCCGCCTGGCCCAGGCCCTGGTCCCGGCCGCGGGCGGCCTGTTCATCGGCACCGACACCGCAGCTCAGCGCCTGATCCGTCGGGTGATCACCAGTTATATGGTCGCCTACAGCCGGATCGTCCTCGGCCCGACCAACTCCGATTTCCTCGGCCTGGAGAACAGCAAATTCTTCCAGAGCGCCGTCATGGCCACTGCCGTCGTCAACGGCGCATTGGAAGTACCCCGCCAACTCATCCCCGGCGCCACCCACTTCCAAGAACGACTCGGTGCCCGAATCCGCGCCCGCCTGGTCCGCGGCTCCATCGCCCGCAACGGCGGCGACCGCACCTACGCTCGTCACGACACCTACGCCGCCCGCACCACCCTGCGCGCCGGGTAGTCGATGGACGGCGGGGCCCGTCCTGACCATGCCGCCATCGCATCACTGCGAGCTCTCGCACTGGGGGTTCGGTCGATTGTCTGCTGCCAGTTCCGCGCCACGAGTCGCTGAAAAGACGAGCGCGGTAGCCCCGCACAGCGCGCTGCCACCGCTCCCGAGACACGATGCCCGAATGGTGGTCTCGCATATCGGGTGATCGCACATAGTTTGCGGCCTATGCGAGGTAGTGACTGGGTTTGCGACAGTCCGGTCGCAAACCCACTCGAACTTGTCGGGCTCGGAGCTACGCCTGGTTGCTGTTCCTGCCTTGCGCCGCAGGCCGAGGCAATGGCCCGACCCGCACTCGATCTGCCGCAGGCATTGAGGCCTGGCCTGTTGCCGCGGCATGGTGGACGCGCACAACCACGGGGATTCCGGGCTCGCATTCGGCGCCGCGAATCTCCAGCGAAGGGTGTCTGTTCCGTCTGGTGTGAGGTGCGCTCGGGCGCGGGGTGCGTTGTGGCGCGGTCGGAGGATGTGGGGGTGGCGGTACGGTGCGGGGATGGTGGCGCGGGCGGAGGTTGGGTTGGCCTTCGGGTTCTGCATCGGGGCCGGGGTGGCGGTGCAGGGGCGGATCAATGGGGCGTTGGGGGTGCGGTTGGAGGATGGGATCGCGGCAGCCTGTATCAGTTTCGGGCTCGGACTGGTGGTGTTGGTGATCGCGTTTGCGATCAGTCGGCGGCTGCGGGACGGGCTGGTGCGGGTGCGGCAGGCGGTGGCCTGTGGTGAACTGCGACCGGTGCAGTTGTTCGGGGGGCTCTGTGGTGCGTTCTTGGTTGCCTGCCAAGGACTAACCGTCGCGGCGATCGGCGTTACGGCCTTCACCGTCGCCACGGTCGGCGGCCAACTGCTGAGCAGTCTGGTGGTGGACCGGCTCGGGCTGGCGCCGAACGGCCGTACGCCGGTCACGGTTTCGCGCGTGGGTGGCGCGGCGCTGGCCATGGTCGCGGTGGGCCTCGCCGCGGCTGGACGGTCCGGCGCGCCGGTAGGTTCGGCGGCGGTGCCCGAGTGGTTGCGCACCGGCCCGACCGCTGTGCTGATCCTTTTGCCCGCGCTGGCCGGAATCGGGCTGGCCTGGCAGCAAGCGGTCAACGGTCGCGTCGGCGCGGTCGGCGGCCCGTTCTCCGCCACCCTGGTGAACTTCGGCATCGGCACCGCGGCCCTGTTCGCGATCGAGGCCGGCGTCCTGGTCGGTACCGGCTGGCCGACCGAATTCCCCAGCGAGCCATGGCTCTATCTAGGCGGACTCATCGGCGTCGCCTTCATTGCCCTGGCCGCCATCACCGTCCGCTGGATCGGCGTTCTGCTCCTCGGACTGACCTCGGTAGCAGGCCAGCTCCTAGCCTCGATCACCCTCGACCTCCTCACCCCAACCGGCGCCGGACTCTCCTCGACCGCCGTAATCGGCTGCGCCCTGACCTTCGTCGCCGTCGTTGTCGCCACCCGCTCACGAGCCTGACCCAACGACACTTCAGTCCCGGGTCGTCGTTATGCCGATGCACGGACCTCGGCCAAGTGCCCGCAGGGCCAGATCCGCGTTCCAGTTCCGACGGGCTGTCCCACAGCAGGGGTATCGATGCGCCTTTAAGCGGGCCGCTGGTGTTTGCGAGGTCGACTCGAGTGTCCCGCGCTCCAGTTCCGACGGGCTGTCCCACAGCAGGGGTATCGACGCGCCCTTAACGCGGGCCGCCAGTGTTCGCGAGGCTGACTCGAGTGTTCTGCGATCCAGCTCCGACATGCCCGGGTCGTCGACGTAGTGATACGCGAGCCATGCCAAGCGCTTGCGAGGTCGATCCCGGTATTGCGCCGGCCTCCTGTATTCGGCGCCAGCTCCCGGCACGACGGTCAGTTCGGTTGTCGCACTTGTGGGTTCGCGGTGGGTGCGCCCTTACCTGCGCCCGGACACGGGCAAGCAGCAATGTCACCGAAATGGTCGACATCGCCGAAAGATCTATCTTGCGACGCTCGGATTCGTTCGGTTAGCTGCTGCCGAACAAGCCCGGGGGGAACAACCACTGGCTCGAACCGCCGCCGTTGCCGCCCCAACCGCCGCCGCCCCAACCACCGTTGCCGCCCCAACCGCCGTTGCCCCAGCCGCCGCCGCCCCAGCCGCCGTTGCCGCCCCAACCGCCGTTGCCCCAGCCGCCGCCGCCCCAGCCGCCGTTGCCGCCCCAGCCGTCGCCTTTGCACCCGGGGCCATAGCCCGGACAGTGTGGATTCTCTGTCTGCACTACACCTGGTTCAGGTGTCGGCATCGCCATGGCGCGAACCGCCACTGCCGTCATCGGAACCGCCATCGCCGCTCCAATGAGCGCGACCTCTGCAAATAGTCGGCGCATGCTGCTGTCGCGCGTCTTGTTGGTCATCATTGTGCCTTCTTCCGGCGAGTTCGTCGCGCAGACCTGACTCGCCGTTCGTCGAGTTCGTTGATATTCCCCGACGCTCCTGATTGTAGGAGCGCACGGTAGTCGCCACCAGCACGTGAGCGGCCGAATAGCACCGAATTTCAGAACCGACCGACAGTCGGAAAAAGGCACCCGGGGGAACCAGGATTCAGGCGAGCTTGCGCGAGCGCAGCTCATGCCCTTTGGAGGTTTTGCACCGCCCCGATTCCAGATCCCACTGCCACCCGTGCAAATTGCAGGTGAGGTTATTTCCTTCGACAACGCCGAATTTCGACAGATCCGCCTTCAGATGTGGGCAGCGGCGCTGGACTTCCCAGCCGGCCAATTCCGTTGAGGCGGAATCGTCGTGCGCCTCGGCGAACCAGCCGTCCGCGTAGGCGATCCGCTCGTCGGTGAGGCATTTGAAGAAGGTGTACAGGAATTCGTTGTAGCCGCCGATGCGCCAGGCCTGGAATCGGGTGGACAGGAAAATGGTGTTCACCCAGTCCGGCTCATTTTCGCGCAGCACGGTACGCACCAGCTCCGGCGGGATCCGGAAACCGTAGCGGTACTTGCCTTCACCTTCGATCGGCTCACGCACCACCCGCTTGGGGAAGTCCAGCACCACGGTTTCGTCACCGATGACCAGCCCGACCGGATAGCCGATCCCGTCGCAGATCAGATCGCTCTGCTTCATGATCGGCTCGAACAGCGCCCGCAGCGGTTCCAGCAGCGGCTCGTCACCCGTTGCCCACGCTGCCTTTTCGGCCGCCAGCACGGGCGCGAGACGCTGTGCCATCAGCTCGATGTAATCGGCCTTGTTGTCATAGATCAGGCCCGGCTCGAACGGATGGGTCAGCGAGAGTTCCGCACCGCGCACATCGGCGACCGAACCCGGAATCATCAGGATCCCGCCCTCGTTGCCGTGGATCTTCATCTGTTCCAGGAACACCATCTGGTCCGGGAAGATATTGCCCTCGTCGCCGCGATCGTCATTGAGGTAGCGCAACTCGTCGTCGAGGAATACCGGTGGCCCGGCCGAGGGCACCACCCAGGTGGCGTCGACCTGCTCGATATAGCTGCGCGCCCGGTCCATTCCGCGCTGACGCTTCTGCTTACCGAAATTCGACTTGGTCCGCGAAGGAATGTCGTAGACCATCGGATACCAGATCGCGCCCGAGTACTGCAGCAGGTGGATATCGATATGCCCGAATGCGTCGTGCAGCACATCCATATCCACCGGACGGGCATCGTTCATGTTGAAACAGGTGGTCTCGCCGTCGGCGACGACCAGCCCGGAGTCGCCGATCGGTCCGTCGGCAGGTGCGCGCAGCGCGATGATCATGATGTCGATCTCGCCGCCCGGTCCGGCCACCCGGTGCTTCACCGAATCCTCGGTCTCGAAGAACTTGTGGAAGCCGAGCTTCTCCAGTTCCCGCTTCAGATCCGGCACCGGATAGTCCGGCAGCAGCACGGTCGCGTCCTTGTTGACGTGCTTGGCCAGGTGCGCCGCGTCGAAGTGGTCGCGGTGCAGATGCGAGACGTACAGGAAATCGCAATTGCCCAGCTCGTCCCAGTCCAGCTGGGTGTTGTCCGGAAACGGGAACCACGAACCGAAGTACGCGGGATTGACCCAGGGATCGCAAAGGATCGACCCGGCCGCGGTGCGGATGTGGAATCCGGCGTGTCCGACGCTGGTGATCTGCACGAGCTGCTCCTCCTGACCGTTACCAGCCATCCAGGGTAGTGGTTAGGCAGAAACGTCGCCGATGCAGTAGCCCGCGTTGCCCGCGGTCAGGGTGAAGGTTCGGGTCTGCGTCACACCCGAGGAGTTCGTTACCGGAACTTCGACGGTCACGTAGCCCGCGCGTAGCCGCTCCGAGCGGATCTCCTGATCGGTGAATTTCGTGGTTCCGGTGAGCCTGCCCGGGTTGTTGGCCAGCGGCGGGGCTGTCGGACTTCCGGTTCCGCTGGGATCCCAGTTCGCCGGGCTCGCCTTGCAGACCAGTGGGTAGGTTCCCTCTTTATCGGCGGGATCGAGCGGGGTGCCGACGAAGCGGGACAGATAGCGCCGCACGGTATGCCTGGCGTCGGCCTCATTGGGTCCGGCCTCGGCGCCGTCCTGCGCGACCCATGGACAGACGATCTGGGACGAATTCTTCGTGGCCGCCACGACTTCGTTCCGATCGAAGGCGACGGTCGTGCCCGCGTTCTGCCAGGTGACGGTGTTCTGCGTGGTGGTGGCGGGTTGTGCGAGGGCGCTGAGGACGGCCTTCTGCTCGGTGGCCATATCGGCCACATTGCCCGGCGCCATCATCCAGCACTTGGACCGCAATTCGGCGGGCGTCGAGCCCGCCAAGACGGCGCCGAAGCGGGCCGCGACATCCGCCGCGCCGGCCAGGCCGGGAACCTCACCGACCGGCACCGCGAACGCCTGCGCCAAGACCTTCGTAGTTGTGGTCGGAATCGCGGCGGACATTGCGGTGGTAGTCGGCGCCGACGTTTGCTTCGGTTCATCGCCGGGAATGCCGGATACGGAATCGCAGCCGGTGAGCAGGACGGCGCCGGTCAGCACCAGACCACCCATGATGGCCACCAGCCCTCTCCGGTCGCGTTCGCGCGGGTCCTTCCAGTCGCGTTCACGCGGTATCGGGCGGGCGCGTTCCACTTCGAGGGTCCTCTTTCTTAGACGTTGAGCGACGGGTCAGACGCGCGCAGTCGCGGCGGCTCTGCCGGATGGGACAGTCAGCGACTACGCTAGCGGAATTGTGGAACCCGTCTACCGGACGATAATCGGGCTTGCCCGTACCGTCTTCTTTGTCGAAGGTTTGAAGTTCAGCGTCAAGGGCGCTGAACATATTCCGGCGCGCGGTGGTGCCGTCCTCGCGGTGAACCACACCGGCTACATGGACTTCACCTACGCGGGTCTGCCGGTGCGCACCCCCAAGCGGTACATCCGCTTCATGGCCAAGAAGGAGGTGTTCGACAACAGCATCTCCGGCCCGATCATGCGGGCGCTCAAGCACATTCCCGTCGATCGGTCCGCGGGGGCCGACTCGTACCAGGCGGCACTCGAATACCTCCGCAAGGGCGAGTTGGTCGGCGTCTACCCGGAGGCGACCATCAGCCGCAGCTTCGAGATCAAGGCCTTCAAATCCGGTGCCGCGCGCATGGCGATCGAGTCGGACGTGCCGATCATCCCGATCGTCATCTGGGGCGCCCAGCGCGTGTGGACCAAGGGCTTTCCGAAGCGTCTGGGCCGCACCAATACTCCGATCTCCATTGCCGTAGGCGCACCGATCCAGCCCTATGAGCCCGCCGCCGAACTCACGGCCCAACTCCGCAGCACCATGCAGGCCATGCTGTTGGATCTGCAGAAGGACTACCTGCACGAACCCGGCGCGTACTGGGTACCAGCACGTTTGGGCGGCAGTGCGCCTACCCTCGAAGAAGCTGATGCCATGGATGCCGCTGAAGCCGAGGAGAAGGCGGCGCGTCGGGCAGCCGAGGATTCTTTGTAGGGGAAGCTATGTCGCGGGAACCGGTCTATGACATTCTCACCGGTTTGGTTCGCACGATGTTCGCGGTGCAGGGTCTGCGCATCGACATCACCGGCCAAGACCGGATCCCGCGCATCGGCGGTGCCGTACTCGCCGTGAATCACACCGCCTACCTGGACTTCATGGAGGTCGGGCTGGTCGGGCGCATATCACGGCGCAATGTGCGCTACATGATGAAGGCCGAACTCGAACACGGCATCGTCGGCTTTCTCATGAAGCACTGCAAGGCAATCGGCGTCGATCGCGCGGCCGGAGCGGCGTCATTCCGACGCGCCGTCGAGGCGTTGCGGGAAGGCGAACTGGTCGTGGTCTATCCGGAAGCGACGATCAGCCGCAGTTTCGAACTAAAGGAATTCAAATCCGGTGCGGCGCGTATGGCGATCGACGCGGACGTGCCGGTCATTCCCATCGTCATCTGGGGCGCGCACCGCATCTGGACCAAGGGTTTCCCGAAACAACTCGGCCGCCATCGTTTTCCGATCAATATCCGCATCGGCGATCCGATCCCGCCCGCCGAGCCGACCGACGACCTGACAGCCGAAATCCGTACGCGGATGGGCGAATTGCTCGAACAGGCACAAACGGGCTACCCGATGCCCGAGGGTGCGCCTTGGGTTCCGGTCAGACTCGGCGGCAGTGCGCCCACCCTTGCCGAGGCCGCGGTGCTCGAGCGGGAAGAGATGGCCCGACGTCGCGCGGCGCAGCAGCGCTGAGTTCTTCAGGCCGACCGGCACGGGGTTGGTGCGGGAACCTGTCCCTGGAAGAACTTGGCTGGTGGCACACCCATCAGCGCTTTGAAGTCCGCCGACATGTGGGATTGGTCGTAGTAGCCGTGGACGGCTGCGACGTCGGCCAATGAAACCTCCGTGTCGCTCGCATCGGCGAGGAGCTGGCGGACGCGGCCGATCCTCGCGAAATGCTTCGGGGAGATGCCGATTCCGTTGGTGAACAGGTTGCGCAGTTGGCGTTCGCTTACTGCGAGGTCGGCGGCCAGGTCGTGGACTGTTGGCGTTGCGGATATAGCGGCTACCGCATCGCGGAGAAGTTCGCGGTGGATGCGTTGCGTCGAATCTTCGGAGATGCGTTGTGGAAGAACCTCTTCCAGGAACGGCAGGACCTCTTCCGTTGGCAGCGTGGCGAGTTCGTTCGCCAATTCGGCGGCGACACCGGGGAGGTCGGCGAGACGGACGACACGATCGGCGAGCTCAGCGGCGGGGATGCCGAGCAGTTGGCGGGTGGCGCCGGGGGCCAGGCGCAGGCGGGCGCAGCCAGCGGGTTTATCGGCTGTGGAGTACGAGGCGCGGGTCTGCGGGCCGAGGACCAGTGCGTCTGGGCGGTCGGCAGTACGCAGCACGATCGTCGTCCCGGCATGCGGCACATGTGTGAACGGCAGGGATGCATCAGTGGCGGTGGGAAAGCGTCCCAGCTCGGTGATCCACGGACGCAGCGATTCCGGCGCGGGCACCGTGGCTTCGATCAGGTCTACCTGCATGGTCACCCGACCCACTGTATGCAGCTCACAGCCGGATACAGCGCCCGAAGCCGTGCCGAAATTTCCTATTGAACCGGGCGGCACCGGCGGCACGCTCTCCTCATGATCGTCATCACCGGTGCCACGGGCACCATCGGCAGTGAAATCGTCCGTCAGCTGGCCGCCCGTGGGGTGCGGGTCCGCGCAGTGACGCGGAATCCGGAGCGGGTGCCCGCCGGGGTCGAGGTGGTCCGGGGCGATTACCACGACCCCGACTCGATGGCCGCCGCGATGACCGGCGCGAACGCGGCCTTCCTCGTCGGTGTCCTCGGCCCCGATGACGCCGAAACCGATCGCGCGCTGGTCCGCA
Source organism: Nocardia vinacea (assembly GCF_035920345.1). NCBI lineage: Bacteria > Bacillati > Actinomycetota > Actinomycetes > Mycobacteriales > Nocardiaceae > Nocardia > Nocardia vinacea. Next base: position 7,012,621 of record NZ_CP109149.1, on the reverse strand, counting down.
CGGCTCGCGACGCCGGGGTGCGGCGGATCGTCAAACTTTCCGCCATCGGCACCGGTGATCCGGAACTCGGCCGCGTCGGCACCTGGCATATGCCCGGCGAGCAGGCGACCCGCGAAAGCGGTCTCGAATGGACGATCCTGCGTCCCACCAGCTTCGCCTCCAACACGTTGAGCTGGGCCGATGCCATCCGATCCGGCCGGCCCGTGCCGAATCTCACCGGGACCGGCCGCCAGGGCGTCATCGATCCACGTGACGTCGCCGCAGTCGCCGCCGAGGCTTTGCTGACCCCCGGCCATTCCGGACACATCTACACCCCCACCGGTCCTGCGCTGCTCACCTGTGCCGACCAGGTCACCACACTGGCAGCGCTCCTCGGTCAGCCGCTCGATGTGGTCGACGTGCCGGAAGACGTTGCGCGCGAACACATGATCTCGTCAGGCATGTCCCCGGAATTCGCCGACGGAGCACTGGCCGGCCAGGCCTACGTCCGCGCAGGCGGCAACGCGACGCTCACCGACGACGTCCACCAAGTCCTGGGCCGCGCACCCCGCAGCTACGCCGAATGGGCCGGCGACCACGCCTCCTTCTTTACAGCTCTCGCAGACCACAGCGCTCCCTGATGCGCCACGTCGAATGTCCGATTTTCATTTGGACGTGATGACGGACTACAGTTTTGGGCGCACGCCGTTGCGGCCCTCCCGGACCCCAACGAAGCGCATGCGGATGTAGCGCAGCTGGTAGCGCATCACCTTGCCAAGGTGAGGGTCGCGGGTTCGAATCCCGTCATCCGCTCCACAAGAACGCCAGGTCAGTAGCGTGAGCTACCCTGGTGTAGACGTGTATGTCACCACTTGTGTCACCACGTCACCATTTGCGGTCTCAACGGCTTCTCAGGGCAACTACCGGCTCTGGAGGCTTCATGCTCACACCACGCCCGCGACCCCGTAGCAACGGGTCGATCGCCTGGCAGGTTCCGTTCCACTTCTACGACGAGACCGGGCGTCGACGGTCGACGTCGGAGACCTTCGACGACTTCGAGGCCGCGGTGCGCTGGTGTGAGCTGGCCGAGGTAGTCGGGGTCGCCGAGGCGCGCCGGATCCGCGAGATCCAGCTCGGCACTGCGGTCGGCTCCATGACGCTGGTCGAGTGGTTGCGCAAGTACACCGCGCGGCTGACCGGTATCGAGGAACGCACCCGCGCCGGCTACCTCCGCTACATCGACCGCGACATCGAACCGTTCATGGGCTCCTCGCTGCCGATCACCGCGTTCAACCAGGATCTGGACGCCGCCTGGATCGTGCACCTCGAGCAGGACAAGGGCAACGGCGCGAAAACCATTCACAACAAACACGGATTCCTCTCCGCCGGTTTGAACGCGGCCGTGGCCGAACGACCGTCGCCGTTGATCCCCTACAACCCGTGCCTGGGGATTCGACTGCCGCGCCACGACGCGCCGGAGCTCGACATCTTCGACAACGACGAATGGGAGCTCTTCGAACAGTTGATGCCGCCGCGGTGGCGTCCGCACGCCGAGTTCAACCTCGTCTCGATGGCCCGGCCCAGCGAGGTCACCGCCATCCAGATCCGCGACATCGACAAACGGACCGGCGATGTGCGCATCAACAAGGCGTGGAAGCACGTCGGCGGTGAGATGAAGCTGGGAAAGCCGAAGTCCTCGCGCGGTATTCGCACCGTCACCGTTCCGCTGGAAACCCTGGAACGCTTCGACCTGGATCGCCCAGGTGACGAGTTACTGGTCCACACCAGCAACGACACCCCGATCAGCGCGGGCTACTTCTACGCCAAAGCCTGGGTGCCCGCCATACGCCGCCTGCGTGCCCTCGCCGACGGCAACCTCGAACCGTTCGGCCCCAACGCCCAATGGAAAGGCGCGGATCCGGAGTATCTGCTGGAGCGCTTCGCCGACGCGATCGCCTCGATGCGCGGCAAGCGACTGACGCCCTACACGCTGCGCCACACCGGCATCTCCTGGAAGCTCCAGGACGGCGTCCCCCTGTTCGTCGTGTCCCGCGACGCCGGGCACAAATCGGTCAACACCACCGACGCCCGCTACGGCCACAACGACCGCCGCGCCAGCGCCGCCGCCGCCCAAATCATCGCCCACCGGCTCCCACGCGCCCGCGCCGCGATGCTGCGCACCGTCGCCTGAACCAGTGTCCCCGAGCACTCCACCTGCCCACCAGGATTCATTTCATCACCGCAGCGTCGGAATGAAATGAAATGGAATGAAACGGAATTCCATGATGCTGAAAGCCGTCACGCCACGCGCCACAACCACCGACACCCCGACGGGATGCCAGTTCCCCTTGGACAACGGCGGTACATGCGAAGCCGAAGTCATGAGCAGCGGCAAGCCGGGCGCACCGCGCAAATACTGCGACAACCCCGACCACACCGCCCAGAAAGCGCTGCGCCGCAAGCGTAAAGCCGACGACAAGACCGGCAAACGCACAGAGCAGCGCCCGTCGCGTCCGGTCACCGACGGCATGAATGCCCTCGCCGATCTCGTCGACCGCATCGAGCTGACGCGCGTGGAGCTGGCGGCCATGCTGGTCGACGCCGGCGAACTGATCGCCGAGGTCACCGACCCTGCGGTCATCGACCGCGAGATCGCCGAGATTCGACGGGACGCGACTGTCCGCATCGCCGCCGCCGAACAGGCTCGCGACGATGCGGAGAAGGCGGCCACGGTCATGGCGCGTCGGCTGGAACGTGCGGTCGAGCTCGAGGAGCTTGCCCTGGCCGCCGCCGACGAAGCCGCCGAGGAGACTCAGGAGGCCAAAGACCTTGCAGCACAAGCCGCCACCGACGCACAAGAGCGCATCGCCGAGGTAGAAGCTGATCGCGACCGCGTCTACGAGGAGGCCGAAGCGGTCTTGAAGGAAATGCGTAGACACCTCGACGCTGCCCGCGCAGCACAGGCCCATGCCGAAGGCGAACGAGATGCCGCGGTCACCAACGCCAAGACTTCAGCTGAGGAGAACGCGACCCTGCGACAGCGGCTCGACGACCAGGCCAACGAACACCACCATCAGCTCGAGCAACGCGATGTGGAGTACTCCCGGGCGATTACCGCCGCCCACGCCATGGCCGACCGCGCCGCCCGCGAACACCGCGACCAAGTCAGCGAGATCCTGCGGACATACCGCGGGCAGCTCAGTCCGATGCACACCGATCGTCAGGTCGAACAGTGCACGGTCGCTGCCGACTCTGTCGTCCCACAACATCAGCCGACTGTCAGATAGTTCATCTGACAGTCGGCACATCCCGCCTTCTGCCGAGGACTGAAGATGGACCGAGCGCGGCGTTTCGCCTTCACGCCGTGAATTACGACGCCACGGCATGGTGGTATCCGCGCGGCTTCGTCCGGGGCATATCCATCCTTGCAAGGTTCTGACCGCCGATAAGTGGTTATCGGTGGTCAGACTGCGGTCGGGCGCGCTGCGTAGTTACGTATTGGGCGTAAATCGCCAACTGGGCGGCGCCATCACGGCGTGGCCGTTTTCGTTCGTGTCACAGCGCCTGTGCGCCTATTTCTCGGTGGCCGTTCATTACCGCATCAACAATCTCCGCCCTACGCCGACAACCTCTGGCAGCTGCGTCGACACCCTCTACATCATCGAGTTCGACGAGGTCGACGGCTCGAACCTGCAACACCACAGCTCGATCAGTCGAGATCGACCCGAGCCTTCCCGGTGGGCTCCGACATCGCGCGACCGTCATCGCGCTGGCTCCACGATCGAGTAGATCACTACCCTAGCGGCTCCGAATCTCCACAAACAGACTGTTCCGTATCTGATGCTCGACACAATGACCGAAGGACAGCCATGAACAAGATCGCCACCACCCTCGCCACCTGTCTCCTCGCGGTCGGCGCCACCGCCGCCCTCGTCACCGGCATCGCCGCGGCCAACCCCGGCGGCACCTACATCGGCAACTACGCCACCCTGTCCGCCTGCGAGGCCGACGGCCGGGCACCCAGCACCGGAGGCACCCACTACGTCTGCGAGCTGCAGGCCAACGGCACCTACAACCTGTACACCGGCGTCCCCGCCTGACCCGGTCCACGACCAGGCGCTCAACACGCCATCCCCTTCGGGGTCCCCAGTAGTTCCGCCGAAATCCAACGATGTTCGGCGTAGCCGCTGATCAGGCCAGATAGAAGGTCTGCTCTGGCCGCTCGCATCAGGTGCGAGAGAGTCGCATCCAATGCGAACTCGCGGGGTGTCGTGTCCGCAGACCTTCGTTCGTGAGACAGCTTCGGAGCAGCGGGGTTTCCGGAGGTCGAACCTGTAACGCGTGCCGTGTACGCAGCAACGTCAAGCACTCGGGGGTTGGTGATACATCCGCTGGCCGTGCTCACGACCAGGCCAAACCGCCATATCCGTTGTTTTTTCCGCGATTACTACCGGAACCCCTTCTTCTGCGGCAGCCACAAGGGCTGCGCACCGAGCAGCACGATCACCCGAATTCGATGGCGATACCTCGACGACCCGGCATCCGACCAGCCCCGTGGCCACGGGGATCGGTAGCAACCACACAGATGAACCGAGGGGCCTGGGCTGTCTGTAGCAGCCCAGGCCCCTCGGTCGTTCTATACATACAGGTCGATTACCGACTCTGCCACGGCGTGATCGCTGTCAGCAGTTGAACGGGAAGCACGACTTCGGCGGGGCAGTCGACTGCGCGGGCGCGACGGTCGAGGGCACCACGACGGTGTCGCCCGTCCCAGCAAACCAGTCCCAGCGGAGAAGCGTTCCCCAGCCAAATGCCCTCACCCGTGAACACTCCGTAGGTTGGTCAGCGTTCTGGAACTTGAACCTATGTCGGAAAACGTTGGTGGGCTCAAATGGTCAGTGCGTCACGCCTGTTCAGGTGCTCAGCGTAGTCCTCTGCGGTGCTGCGGTTGGCCACACGGCGTCGAGCTCTTCTTGGGTGAAGCGCCTGGGTGCCACGCAATGGCTACCGCGGCGTGGTCAAGGCCGATTGTTGAGGTAGAGGCGTTGTCCGGTGGCGATCTGCTGCACGACCAGGGGCAGGAGAATGTGCTCGGCGGTCAGCACACGCGCAGCGAGTGTGTCGACGGTGTCGTCGGCGAGCACCGGGACCTCGAGCTGGGCGATCACTTCGCCAGTGTCGTATTCGTCGTCGACGATGTGGACCGACGGGCCGCTGACGGTGTCGCCGGAGTCGAGAACTGCCTGGTGAACGTGGTTTCCATGCATCCCGTGCCCGCCGAAGCGCGGCAAGAGTGCGGGGTGGATGTTAAGGATTTCGGGCGCGAATTCCTTGCGGGTCCGCGGGCCGAGCTTCTTCATATAGCCGGCCGTGACGATTAACTCGACCGAATGCTCGACGAACATGGCCCGGATGGCGTCGTCGAGTTGATCGGGACCAGGATGGGTCTTGCCCGACAAATGACGGGTCGCGATCTGGTTCTCCCGCGCATACGCCAATCCAGGCGATCCACTGTTGTTGCTGATCACGGCCACTACCTCGAACCGCGCCGCGGGTTCGGCCGCCGCACGGTGCAGAGCCCGAAGGTTGGAGCCGTTGTGCGAGACGAGGACACCGACGCGGAGCTTGGACATGAACAGCAAGCTTTCCAGCTCAAGTCACCGTGCGCATTCTCCGATGCACCACTGGCGACCTCTGTGCCCGCGCCGACCGATGCCGCTGTTGGCACCGCGAACGATTCGAGACATTCATGCCACTCGACTATCAACCACTACCAGTCAGATCCCTACCGGGCGCAAGCGATGGTGGCTCAATGGTCAGTGCATCACCGCTTTTCAGATGTTCAGTGTAGAACTCTGCGGGGCTGCGGTAGCCGTGGATCTTGCGGGGCCGGTGATTGAGTTCATGAGCGATGGCGTCGAGGTCTTCTTGGGTGAAGCGGCGCAGGTTGGCGTTTTTCGGAAGGTATTGGCGCAGGAGGCGATTGGTGTTCTCGTTGGTGCCGCGCTGCCAAGGGCTGCGGCGATTGCAGAGATAGACCGGCATGCTGGTGGCGGAGGTGATCGCCTTGTGGCCGGCGATCTCACGGCCCTGGTCCCAAGTCAGCGTGCGGCGCATCGACGCAGGAAGGCCAAGCAGGCACCTGGTCAAATGAGGGGTGACCTGGTCGGCTTTGAGGCCATCAGGCAGCGCCACCAGCGCGGTGAAACGGTGGTTCGCTCGACCAGCGTCGCGACGGCCGAGGGCCGCGACCCCATCACGAGATCACCTTCCCAATGCCCGGCGACCTGCCGGTTCTCGACCTCCGCTGGGCGTTCGCTGATGGATACCAGATCGCTGATCACCCCGCGTCCGTCCGGGCGACGTGCTCGCTTCGGATGACGCATCCGCCGGCCGGTACGGAGTTTGCGTCCCAAGGTCCGGTCGATCGCCTTCTTACGGCGAGGATCGAACAGCGTCAGATAGATCGCCTCGTGAGAGATCCGCATCGCCGGATCAGCAGGGAACATTCGGCGCAACCAGCCCGCGATCTGTTGCGGTGACCAGCACGCGGTGAGCTTTTCCTCGACCAGGCCTGCAACAGCGGATACATGGCCAGCTTCGCTGGTTTCGGTCGTCGCGCACGCTGATATGCGTGCTGATCGGCCGCGGCAGCTCAATAGGCCACGCGGCCTCACGCTCGGCGATCGTTAAATGCTGCACACGCCGCTGCCGTGACGGCGGGCGAACACCTCCGGTCTGGGCGAAAAAGCGTTGCACATGCTGCGGCGGCGTCTCGACAGCTCGGGCGATCCCGGAGATTGACTCACCAGCACGCCAACGGCGCCACACCTCATCGCTACCAACGTAAGGCGCGGAAAACCACTCCCCTGGTGATGACGTCGGAAGATTCGACTGCACGGAGGTGAGGATCTTCGGCGACTGTTCGGACATGTCGGTGCCGAGTTCGGCCATCGCTTCGACTGCGGCCGGGCACAGCGCATCCCGGGCACGCTACTGGCTCGTCGTGGGTGCTGGCCTCGATCCGCACAACGAGCTCGGCTGCATGCTCCCTCGATCCGCAGGCCGTCCAGATGGGCAAGCAGGACCGCTACCGGTCCGAGATCTGAACACCGTCAACATCATCAATCACCAAGTCCCCGTTCGCAGTTCAAGCGATGGGTCGATCACGGAAAGTGGGATAGATCCAAAACTCGCGTGCCGTTGGCAGCAGCGACTGCAATCGTCTCCCGCACGCGGCGCCGCGGTCGCCGGTCGCGATTGGTATGAGCTTAGGGCTAGCTATCCAATTCTGAAATATTTCCTGTGTGCACGCGTGTAGTGCGCGATTTGTCGGAGCCCAACTTGCTCATTCCGGGCAAATCAGGTTCATTCACGAATTATGAAACATTGAACCAGGTGTCGAGCGATGATTCTAACAAGGCAACGAGCGGTATCGGCTACCAGTCGATCACCATTGCGTCAGGGGGATGATCGAGTGGTTGCTTCAACCTATCCAAAGGATCTACCCGTGTGAATGAGCACAATGAGTCCTAATTCATTTACCGTCAGGAACAAAATACCGAGCAGTTGGGATGGCAATCGCAGCTACGTCCGTAGCGGACATGGAAAATTGGGCGGTGGTGCCAATGCTGCGGCGCAGTAGGCCGGCGAGGTCGACATTGCCCCCATCGACTAAAGCTGCAAGATCGATTCGTATGCTGCGTCGTACTCTGTCACTGGTGATTGCTATCGCGGCTGGTCTCCTATTGTTTCTAATAGGGCCCTTCGGCGCCATCCGGAAAAATCCGAGCCGGGCAGAGCTATTGGTAATCGGAGTAATTTTGGTCGTCGCCCTGATTGCGCGACTGGCCTCCACGCGTAATACGGCCGGGCGCGACATAACCCGTATCGATCTGTCCCACGCCCGGAATGAAAATCAGCGTCTTGCTGCTGCGGCAAAGCGCGAATTCAACACTAAGTTCACTGAGGCTGAGGTGTTGATGTTGCTGGAGTTCATAATCGAGCCAAGCGCGTACATTATGCGCATTTCCGAGCAAATCGAACTCGGTGACGAAGCTTATGTTTTTAAAACCACACAAACTCTTGTTGATGCAAACGCTACCGGCGCAGAACGAGTGCTAGTTCCCGTCCTGACGCCTCCCAAAGGTGCGTTGGTGGACAATCTCAGAATTTCTTGTGACAGTGATGTAGCGGTGAGGACACTTTCGTATCGTGAGACATTGGGCGCTGTTCTCACAATGGGTGAAATAATGGTCGATTTGGTATTGGGTACGGTGCCGAAAGATTTGTGGAAGGAGATGACCGAGGATATTTTGCGGGAAAGAGTCGCTCACAGCAGTGAAATGCAGGCGATGTCAAAGAGAATTCACGGAATTACGGAGGGCTTGACGAGCGCCGACGCCCGTGTCCTGCGAAATTTTCTCCACAACTTTATTTCGGACATTCAGGCCACCTTTCCTATTATTGCCGTAGTGCCTGCAGCGAAAGAGATCAAGCTTAAGGTAGGTTTTACCGAGGATCGCACGCGCGTAGGCGGCAGGGAGAGCGGCGGCGGCCCGATTAGCTTCTGGGAGTGGGTTTACTCTTATATCCGATCATGCTTCGGATTGGTGCGTCGGTCGCATATGATCCGACTCACTCGAGCAACTAGGACGCAAAGTTACCACTTACGCACCGAAGCTCCCGAAGGCATGTACATATATGACCTCGGCCTTGGTATGGCGGAAATAACAGACACCGACTCGGTGCATATATCATCCAGTAGTTATACGCATCGGCCTATAGATCCGAGATGGGACTGCGAAGACACCAGAGGATTGACTTACGTTCACGCGTACGGGCGAGACCTGGATGTTCTGGGAGTCGCTCCTCATTTGCTCGATAAAAATACTCCAGCAGCCTCGGTTACGGAAAGCAGGCGTCGTAATCCAGTGGATGTCGATCCGCGTCCACATATACCGTCCATGACTATCGAACTTCGAGAGAAGCCGCCTGGGCTGATGTTCGTACTTGTCTTGTTGTCGCTATATCTGATGGCGTTGAGCATTGGGGTGGGGCATTGGCACGACATGATATTTGGATTCGAGCCCTCGTCGCGATTCTGTATGGATTTCCCCTATGGTGCGAAATGTGACTCGTCGCCAACTACTCAGTCGTATTGGGCGACAATTCTGTTCGGGGTGCCAGCACTAATTTCAGGCTGGCTGGTGTCCAGGTTCACCTCGGAGGCGGTCAGTCGGATCTCGGTTTCCACTCTCGCTGTAGCGTCATGGTTCGTTGTTAACTCTGTGTTCGCAATGATCTTATCGGCACTCAAGCTGGCACGGCGGATGTCGACTGAAGGTCCCGTCCTGCTGCTAGGAACGAACCAACCGCTTTGGGCGATTTTGATGATCAGCACGTCCGGGTGCGCGGTAATGACTCTCTTGCTTCTGACATTACGTGTACGTCGTTATCGACGTCGGAGTACCGGAACCATAAAACGTAAAATTTCACGTTAGGGTTGACTAAAATGGCGAGTTCTGGGATAATACCGCACGAAGACGGCATCTTCACTGGATTCCTGAATGGCTTCTATCGCTTAGTGGGAGGAGGTCAAATGGGTAGGCGCTCGAAATCCGGAATCATCAAAGTCGAAGTTACACCGGAAAATCACAGTATCAACGTTGTCGATCGTGCTATCCAGCAGGAGGCCGCGAAGACGCTTGGTGAGAATGCGGACTTTTGTGGTGGTATGGAAGCGTCATTCACCATGAATCCTCCTATGAGTAGTGCGATGCGCAGCGAAGTTCTGCGCAAAGCCGGAATCATACTGACTCGCATCCGTACTGACTTGGACCTGCCAATCGAGCCGGAACAAGGACCGAACTCGATCGAATAGCTGAAGGCCTGTGCGCAGTTGGTCGTTGTCTCGTTGACGAACGGCGTCGGGATTAAGAGCGCTCAGGCATCCGGCTTTTGCAGAGTGTTGGCGATCCGGCGCGGTTGGTCTGACACTAGGGACTTCGGCAGGCCCGAGCGGGCCCAGGCCGTCTTCCAGGACCGATGATGGTGTTGGCAGAATGTGTGACATCGAGCTAGAGGTAGTCTCGGGCATTGCGAAACGATTGATGGCTATCGCCGAATCGGTTCGCCCGCACCGACGCGGATCAGCAGGATCCGCTCTCCACCGACACCGGCGGGCTGTTGCTGGCGGTCGTGGTGGCTGCCAGGTTCTCCACCCTCACCTTGGTCTGGGCCGACGGCGGCTATGCGGGACGGCTGGTGTGCTGGGCGAATTCCGTTCTGGCACTTACGGTTCACATCGTCAAACGCAGTGACACCATGACCGGGTTCGAGGGGCGGCCCCGCCGAACGCACCTTCGGCTGGCTGGTCAAATACCGGCGATGCGTTCGCGACTATAAGACCGGCCCCGACCACCACGAAGCCGTGGTCTACATCGCCGCCATTCACACACTCACCCGCCACCTGACTTCTCAGATGCGCTCTTAGAGATCTTGTCGCACAACGTTTGATGGCGAGTTCGGGTAAGCACCTTGATGGCGTCGCGGTTGTAGAATTCTCCGAGAAGGTGCTGCAGATAGACGGCATGCCGTGCGTAGCGACGTCGTGGCAGTCGGGAGGGATGACATGCCAGATCCAGCGTCCATCGATGACATCCTTGAGGCCCTCGAGCTAGGGGGCGCTGCGGGGGAAAAGGAACTAGAAGGCGAACTACGCGCCGCCTTCGGGATCGCCGATGACCAAGATTTGCGGCAGGCACTCGCTGATACTGCGCCCGCACTGGTGCTCGCCGCCGTGGCGACTGCGGCTGCCCCGGTCGCAACCATGATCCGTGAGCTGTACGAATGGCTGGGCCAACTGGCAGGAACCAAGTCAACTGCCAACCTTTCGGTGTCTGTCAGCGATGATCAGATGAACGAGATGAAGCTCGATCTGGAGCAGTACGCCGCTTACGAACGCGCGATCATCGAGGACGTGCTGGAAGCTGAATTCATTCCCTCGCGACTGCCACCACGCACCCCACTTGTAAACTGCCATGACGCTCACTTCCCGCCAACATGTTTCGGAAGAAACGACGATCCGAGTGCTGAAACTAAGCGGTGTCGATCCTGCGAAGCGGGGGTGGCGGAGAAATTCGAGCGCCTCGAGCGCGGCCTCGATATCGTGGCCCGCGTCATGACCGCGACTCCTAGCCCCTCGGCTGAGGGGCCGCGCCGCAGCCCTCGCCGGTCGACCGATGCCGAATGGTTCCTCAGGCGCTTACCGGACATCCTTCCTGAAGTCAGACAGCGCACAGGGAAACGCGACGGATGCAGCTACTCGAATGATTTTGTCGCCCATTACATTCGAGACGGGCTCACCGATCTTGAGGCATGTTTCGAAATCGTCTCCGTGCAGCAGCTTCGTAAGTTCTTCGACCTTCCCTACTGGAAGAAACGATGGCAGATCTACGAGATCTGGGTCGTACGCATCGTTATGGACAGTTACGGAACCCGACGGTGGTCCCCCCGGCTCACAGGCACTGATTGGGATCTCAAGGCTGGTTCGGTCAATCCTCTTGCGATAGCGACTTCGTTGTTGGGCGATGGTCGAGAACTGCGGTTTTACTACCAGCATCAATCGACCCCACCGGCGTCGTTGGTCGCTGGAGTGGGCGACCGCCCAGAGATCCTGGTGACCATCGCCGAGGACCCCGCACAGGGTGCGGAACCTGGGGCGAAGGAGGAGAAGGTCCTGATTGCTGTCGAGGCGAAGGCCAGACTCAGATACGGCCTGCAGGACATGAAAAGCTCTACCATCGCTTTGATCGAATGGCAGCCACACCGCGTCCTTGGCGCGTCGTACTTCTCGCTCACATCGGATACAGACAACCTGCACACCCAGACGATGAACGGTTGCGAGATAGCTCTCGCTGAGCGTTTGCGACCCGGCTCCCAATCCGCGTCGAAGACTGCGGGCTGGTTGAAAGCCTGTTGGCGCGATCTTGTCGCGCAGCGCATCGGCATAGTAGCCGTGGATATCAGCGGAAGCATGAAACCGGGCGCCGCGGCGCAGAGAATCGACATGATCGGCAAGGCGTCCGGTATCGAGGGACTCGATCTCATCACTGACTTCGATCAGCTGCTCTTGACGACCTTCGGTTCGCACAGCCCGAGGCTGGTTCCGCTGGCGGCACTCACATCCAGCGCCATTACAGACACGGGAGTGGACCTGCAGCCATCCATGCCCACCGAGGCAGTGGCCGCTGCCGCCAACGCATGGATCGAACAGATCGAATCCCACTACCCGGTGCGGCAACGGGTCGATCTCCATCTGTTCACCGACGGGAGCTGGAGCAACGCAGATGTCCGAGCACTAGACATCTGCCGGGAAGCTGGTATGCACATCCAAGTCCACTTGGTTCCCACAGAGGGACGGTCCACCCCCCATCCCGGGCTGTCTACATTTCTTGGAGCAGCGACGGGGTTCCCACCCACTGCGGAAACGCAGGGTTGATCGAACCGACGAACACTGTCTCCGCCGCACGCGCCGACGAACGGTCCTACCCACCTGTCACACAGCGACACCGTACGATCTCCGGCTTGCCACCGCGTCATTACTGTTTGCCCCATGGCCATCGAATGGCGCACGGTTCCAAGTTGAATCTCGGCGCTGGGCACAGTTGGCACCGCTGTGAAGGTCGGCGTCGGGCTCCCGGCTTGCGCGACCACCGTTACCCGTGGCTGCACAACACTCTTGTGGGCCAGAATCGATTGCTGAACAACCATTTCCAGTAGGTTCAGCATTCCGGGCGCTTGTCGTTTGCTATCGATTCACCATTTTCTCGATCAACAGACCGACCATTGCGTGCATGTCTTCGTGGTCGTCCATGGCAAGGATGGCTCGTTCGTGCAGTGCCGCTGCAACCTCTGCAAACTGCTGTCGGACCTCGCGGGTGGGCCAGTCGACATGCAGCTTGCTGAATGCGCGCGCACTGAGTTCCCGCGAGTTGCCCTGCTGAGCCACATCGATCAGCTCCTCACGGCGGGAGCGCAGCTCATGCAGTAGCCACCACTGGTCATATTCGTCCAGCGCGTGCACTGACAAGGTTCCACGAGCGGCAGTCGCGTGGCCCGATGGATCGATAAGTATCTGCGCGGTCCCTGCTTTTGTGGCAATGAGCAGCTGTCCTGTTGGCTGCCATTCACGACGCTTCTGTGCTGTTTCGCCCAGGCGCTCGCACGGTAGCTTTGCCTTGAGAACGCGGGCGGTAGGCACGACGAAGTCGGATCCGTCCACGTCCGTGTTGGGGTCCGAAATAATCTGACGGCGATGGTCGCCTGTTCGAGCTTGGCACACTTGCCCGAGTATCCTGGGTTCGGTCTTTGCGGTCTTTTTCGTGCGTTCGAAGACCTCATCAGCTATCGCTAGCGCTGTCTCGGCCACCTCGAGACTGTCGGATGCGCGTTTTTCCATGTCCTTGAACAACTCGATTTGACGACTGCGGTCGGTGGGGGCAGGAAGTGGCACTTCCAGATTCTTCAAAGACTGGACGCTCAGGGTTGGTTTGACGGACTGAGATGCCTTTTGAGTAAACCACTTACGCATGGATGGCGATGCCAACCAGTACTGGAGCCAATCGATCACTGACGTTGACTTCGTCGATGAATCGACACATCGGATGACTCCGATGGCGCGTGGGATGTTCCATCCGGCATGCTCGGCTGTGATCCGTGCCGAGTCTCCCACGCGGCCTACCAAGACTAGGACTAGATCGCCGTCCTGCAGCTCAGAGCGCCGATGCGAGTTGTGGACGTCCTTGCTGATACGCATCCGTACACCGGGGCGCAAACGGTTTTCAGCGATCTGCTCCACAAGCAGTATCGGGACACCCTGTTCATCGAATGGTCCGGCTTGGACAACGCCATAGGTGATTTCGATACCTGGGATGTCTTGCAACCGAACTCGCCGCAGTCCGTCGGTGGGCTGTGGTGGAGGGGGTGTTGTCGGTGTCGCGGTCATTGTTCCCTCAACTTCTGCAGGAGTATGCGATCGAGATCGCGGACTCGCTCCATTCGGAGCGCCAGGCGTTGTACGAGCTCGTCGAATTCCTTCCCCTGTTCGCCGTGTGGTGTCGACGAGATGTGTCTGGATGGGGTTAGGTCCCAATCGCGCTGTTTGATCTCGGATATGTCGGCGGTGCCGCACCAATCGCGCCCTGGCCATACCTCTTCGGGACGGAACATCTCCCATTCGGAGCTCCGCCATGCTTTTATCGCCCGAACTACGCTGTCTACAACCGCATCCGGCAATTGCCACTTGCCGCGGGTGACCTGCTCGCCCATGTCTCGTGCATCGACAAACAGGGTCTGGCCACTACGATTTCGGCCGTTGCCGGTGGATGTCGCCCCCTTGTCCTTGTTCAGCACCCACAGGCAGGCGGACACCCGCACATGTGGAAACAGTCCGTCCGGTAGAGACACCACGGCCTCGACCAAGTCCTCAGTCACAAGCCGCTGCAACACTTCCCGCGGTTTGCTGCGGCTATCTCGGAGGCTTTCGGACGGCATGAGCACAACGCCTCTACCAGCAGGCGACAGCAGGGACACTGCGCGCTGCAACCAGGCGAAGTTGGCGTTAGCCCTCGGTGGAGGGCCGAACACCCAGACTTTCGATTCGATCTCGCGGTCAGTAGCCCAATTCTTCTGGTTGAAGGGAGGATTGAGCAGGACAATGTCGTGTGCGGCGCTGTCGTTGAGGTCGAGAAGGCTGTTGGTCGGTCGTTCTCCCAAGTCCGCCTGTAATCCGTGCGCGAGAAGATTCAGATGCGCAATCTGCAAGATCCCCGGATTCAGCTCACGGCCAGCCAACGTTGGCGGATTGCTTTCTGGTGCTGTAGCCATCAGGTGTTGGGCGCAGCCCAACAGAAAGCCCCCCGAGCCACAGGCCGGATCGAAGATCGTTCCATCCGGCCTCGGATCGGCCACACCGACCGTCAGACGAATGATGGACCGCGGCGTAAAGTACTGACCTCCAACACCTTGCGTCCATGAGTAGCGTTCCAGAACAAGGTCGAACACTCTGACCAAGTCGCCTGAAATGGCATCCACCACATCGATCAGTGCCCGAAGCGCGGCCCAGGTTTGCGGGCTTGGGTGCGCGATTTGGTCCTGAGTAGTCCAGGCTCCTCCACCTGCCTCGCGTTCACCCGCCGCGGCTGCGAGTGCGCTGTCCAGTTGGCCGTCGATCGACTCATCCACGATGCGAGGCTCCAGCGTCAGATCCTTGAATCTAGCCCAGTGCGATTCATCGTCATTCGTGAGGCTGCGAAGAACTAGCAACCTCAGGACGAACCGATAGGCCGCAGATGCTCCGGCATGAGCTGACAATCTGTCGAGGCTGCTCCACAGTTGCTCCTGTTGCCGCATCTGTTCCGTCGCGTCTCGATTACGCAGGCTTGAGTTTGGCTGTGGGTGCCGCTTCACAACGCCCCCAGCGCGCCCGCCACCAGCAGACCGAGCGTCATTGCCGCAGCAAAGGACATCGCTCCGTTCTGGACAGACTTTACGTATGTCCCGCCGTCCAATCGCACCAGGATGCCGGCGCCCAGCGCGACGATCGTCGCGCACAAGGCAACGATCGTGACGACGAATCCCTTGTAGTACATGTTCACCCTCCCAACCCGGTCTTTCCCGGGCACTCGGACCGCCCAGGATGTCCCGGCGCGACTCCGACAGTAGAAGCAACCCGAAGTGAATGCTACAGCAGCATGTTTGGGATTTTCTCCGGTAAGCTCGAACTGCCAGCAGGGCAATACTCGGGCAACTGCTCGCGCACCCAGCTGTCTTGCTCTGCCGGATTGCAATCCGAAGTCGCCACTTCGCCAGGGCTTTTGGTTACGATGTCGGTGTAGGGGCTCAGGACATCCTTCACTGTTTGTTCTCAAGTGACGCTTGACGTTTCGTATTGGTCCGTGATCTTGTTCCGCTCGTTGTTGTTGGGTGAAGGGCGGACGATTCTTGGATCAGCAGGCGGTGGCGGAGTACCGGTATCGGGCGGTCTGCGAGGTGTTGGGTGGCTCACCGATTGGAGAGGTCGCGGCCCGATACGGGACGACACGGCAGTCGGTCGACTCATGGCGTAAGCGCTTCAAGCAGGAGGGCATGGCGGGACTGGCTGATCGGTCCCGCCGTCCGCATACGAGCCCGACCAAGCTGGACGCGGAGGTCGAGGCGATAATCTGCCAGCTGCGTCGAGACCATCCGCGGTGGGGTGCGCGGCGGATCAGCCACGAGCTCGGTCGTCGCGGAGTCGATCGGGCACCTTCCCGGGCCACGGTCCATCGGGTGCTGACTCGCAATGGTCTGATCGATCCGCAGGCTCAGAATCACCGACGAAAGTACAAGCGGTGGCAGCGGCAGGAGCCGATGCATTTGTGGCAGATCGACATCGTGGGTGGTGTGCCGTTGGCCGACGGTCGTCAATGCAAACTGCTGACCGGCATCGATGACCACTCACGGTTCGTAGTCATCGCCGCAGTGCTGTCCACTCCCTCGGCCCGGGAGGTCGTTGCGGCGTTCACCGCCGCCATGCGCTGCTATGGAGTCCCGTCAGAGGTGCTGACCGACAACGGCGGCCAGTTCACCGGCCGGTATCTCAAGCCGGCACCGGTGGAGGTGCTGTTCGAAAGGATCTGCCGTGACAACGGCATCAAGCAACGGCTGACGAAGCCCCGCTCACCCACCACCACAGGAAAGATCGAGCGCTTCCACAAGACCCTTCGAACGGAATTCCTTGATCTCGCAACACCATTCGAGTCTCATGCCGCCGCTCAGGAAGCGGTCGACGGCTGGATCACCAGCTACAACACAAACCGTCCCCATCAAGCCCTCGACATGGCCGCGCCAGCCGAGCTGTTTCGACCGAACGGGCCGACACGCCTGGACACCCGTGGAACCGAGGACGCACGAACCGGCGAACCTGGGGTGGGATCACCAGTCATCATCGACGTTATCCGTGCACCCGAGGACCGCCGAACCGATGGCGCGGCAGTCGAATTCGAGGTCCGTGTCCCGCCCAGCGGTGAGGTGACCATCCTGTCAGGGCGCCAACTGGTATCGATGCAAAAGAGCATGGCCGGCCGCACTCTCACCATCTGGGCCGACCTGCGCAGCATCCACCTGACCCTCGACGGGCACCCCGTGCGAACCGTTGCCTCGCGCCTGCACCCAGAAGACCTGCGACACCTCACAATGCGCGGCGCACGTCCAGCCGGGCCGGAACCTGCCAAACCAGCACTACGACGCGGCCTCGGTGGCAGCGCGGCGATCAACCCCGGACAAGCCGTCGAGATCCAGCGCGCCGTCGGCAACGACGGCATCGCGCACATTGCCGGGATGCGGTTCCCCATAGGAACAGCCTGCGTGGGCCGCAACATCACACTCCGACTCGACGGGCACCTGATGCACGCCATCCTCGACAACGCACTGGTGGGCACCTGGCCATGTCCCGTCGCTCAAGGCGACCTGGGCAAGCTCCGGGGTGCACAACAACCGACCACGCCACTGCCCCCGCTACCCCTACCGGCCGGGTCGCTACGCGCACTGCGCAAAGTGCATACCAACGGGCAGATCACCATCGCCGGTCAAGGCATCACGCTCGGGCGGCGCCACAAGGGAAAGATCGTCACCGTCGTAGTCGAGGACACCTTCTTCCGCATCCTTGATGGTGACGAGGAAATAGCCGTGCGCCCGCGCGAAAACCTCGCACCCATCACCAGATTCCACGTCACAGGAGGTGGAGCCCGACCTCAAATCAGTCAAGCATCTCTCGACGACAATCAGTAAAGGATGTCCTGAGCCCTCACATTGACAACTGACGCCCCAGGTGGGGTTAGGGTCTGTTCGAGGAGCAGGGCGGTCTGCAAAGTGAGTAACACGTTGCAGATGCGACTTCGCCAGTCCGGTGAGCTGGTCCGCTGGTCACGGCGTTGAGGGAGCGAAGATCATGCATGCCAGACAGACATGAAAGTGTCTGGCCTGTTGATGAATTCGCCCGATGCCAGTGGTGGCTCGCGGCCCGGTTTCAGGTTGATGGCCCTTCGGACTACTCCCCGGTCCGAGGGGCCATCAGCGTTCATTTTGTTGCCAGCGGCGGTCTAATGGAGGTCGACGTCGGCGACTACCACGCCGTGGTCTGGATGTTCGGAGCGGCGGTACAGAAGGCGAACAAGCAGCGGCCAGGTTGGATGTGCGCGATGCGCTTCGCAGCGGTGAGCACCGCAGTTTCCGATCAACCGTTCCATCGGTGCCAGAAGCAGCGTGCTCCGCTGGCTGTAACGCTCTTCAGCGCGTCCGGCCGCAGGTGCTCACAAACCCTTTCGCTCGGTGCTGTCCGATCTCGTTGAATCCGAGGCAGTCTCGTCGAGTTGAGGCGTGTGCGAGTATTCGCAGTCGCAAGTAGGACGTTGGAGCTCGGCGGTCCTGGGCTGCGTTTCGGGTGGTGGAGCACGGCCTGGGGGCAGGTGCAGGGCAACACCTGGCGGTCCCCTCCAGGCCGTGCCGTTTCCCTGCGGCGCTGCCGGTTTCGGCGCTGCAGGGGGCTCATCAGGTGTGTTGCTGGGGCGGGATTCGTCGTCGAGGGCGTCGCCGGTGGATAGGGCGGTGTGGTTGGTCTGTGGCTATTTCTGGTGACGGTCTGTGGGGTGGTCGGGGGATGGGCGTGGTTGGTTTGCTGGTTTGCTCGATCGCGGCGGCGATGTCGGAGGCGGTGAGGAACCATGTCCGGCCTGCCTTGTGGCCGGGCAGGTTGCCCGCTCTGAGTTGTGTGAGGTACCAGCGTCGTGATTTACCGAGAACCTGTGCGCCTACCTCGACTGGGTAGGTGGGTTCGTGTGGCGGGGACACCTCGGCGCTGGTGTCGGTCGACTGCTCGCGTGAATGGCTATTCATCTGCGGCAACCTGATTCGCCACACGAAGGGTGCATGGAACGGGTGTCGTCGGGTGCGCGCGGATACCGATGACCGGTGCAGGCACCGTTGCGTTCGATGTGACGGGATGGAAGCTGGGGCGGACGCGGATCGGTGATCCGTGCGTCTGGAAACCGCTTGTATGCATGGAGTTATCGCTTCGGTTGTGCCCTGTCTGCGATTCTCCCTATGACCATGAAAGCTGATCGGCTGCGACTTCGCTAGTCCGGAGGCTGTGAGCTGGTCATTTGTGTCGCCGTACTGCGATCACGGGCTTTGCGCCAAATATTTTGGACGCGGGGGCTTTTCGATGCGGCGATCTCGCTTGGGCGCAGGCGCAGTAGGTGGTCGATGCGGCTTGTTTTACAGACCGAGATCGTGGTCAGGCTGCGGATAGTGAGGTTCGACAGGGCTGTCGAAGTAGTCGCAGGAGTCGTCCTCGGGAGCGTTGTGTTGTTGGCGTAGTTGCTGTTCGGCGGCGGTTTGGGTGGGGGTGAGTTGGGTTCGTCGGTGTTGTTCGGATTGCAGTTGGTCGAGTTCTTGCTGATATTCGGCCGTCAGTGTGTCGGCGTAGGTCGGCTCGGATGGTGTGGTGGGTGTTGGCTGGGTTCTCGGCTCGGTGATGGGTTGGGTCAGGATGTGTTCCCAGTCCTCGGCGGGGCCGGCGAGTCGGAGCGCGTCTCGTTGGGCGTTGCGTGCGGTGGTGTGCGCGGAATTTCGGGCGTGGGTGCGGTGCTGTTGTGCGGTTTGGAGGGTTGTGATCTGGGTGTGGAGTGCGCGGCGTTGACCACGTCGATAGGCCGGTGTGGAGCTGAGTGCGGTTCGGGCGTGGTCGAGTTCGGTGGTGATGGCCTGGAGTGATTGTTCGGCCGCACGGAGTTCGTTGATGCTGGCCTGCGCGTCGCGGATGGCTTGTTTAGCTGCCTGCTGATGGCGCGCGGCCGCCTCGGCGGCGCGTTCGACGTCGTCGGGGGCTGGGGTGTATGGGCTGTAGATGATTGCGTCGGTTTCGGCGAGGGCGATGTGTAGATGGAGTTCGTCGATGTGTTGTTCGAGTTCGGCATCGGTGAGCATCCGCAGCTCGTCGAGTGTGGGTTCGGTGGCCGGTTCGACGTCGGGGGTGTGGTCGACGGCTGCGGCAATGTGAGGCTGGGGCAGATCGGTGATGGCCTGTTCGGTGGTGTGTTCGTCGAGAACTGCGTGCGCGTCGGCGGTCCGGGTTGGTCTATTGCGGTCGCGGATGTTGGGTGTGGGGGTTTGGAGTTCCAGGCGTGACCAGAGTGCGGCGGCGGGCATTTCATCGGGTAGAGGTCGCAGGGACGCGGCGTCGCTGAGAAGTGTTTCGATGTCGATTCCGGCGCGGTCGGCGTGGTCGATTTTGTCGGCGAGGGACGGCCAGTATGGGTCGCTGGTGATGCGTTCGTCGAGTTGTTTGGCCAGTGGTGACCACCGGTTGACGGGGAGATGGATGTCGCCGATGGCGTCGATGACGCGGGCATCGAGCAGCTGCTGGTGTTCACGTTCGAGCACGGGATAGCGGGGTGGTCCGGTCGGGCGCAAGTCGCGGTCGTCGATATGGAGGGACGCCCGCCAGACTGCGAGTTCAGCGAGCAGTTGGCGGTCGCCACCAATGAGTGGCCGCGCCCAATGCGGCGCGGTTGTCGAGGACCAGGTAGCGGTGTCGGCTCGGATCTGTTCGGCGAGGTCGGTCACGATCCGCGCTCGGGCCGACAGATGACCGGCGTAGAGTGCGTGAGGTAGTCCGCGTGTCCACGGCAGCGGCCCGACACCACACGAATGTGCGCCCGTTGGATCCAGTCGCCAATCCAGAACCGCGGCAGCATCATCGGCGGTATCGAGTTCCCGGCTCGCGGCGGCGGTGCGGAGCGCGGCGATCGGATCGCGACCGGTCAGTGCGACTGTCGCCAGGTGCTGGCGCAGTATCGGGTAGGTGGGGGTGTCGGTGAGCCCGGTGTGCAATGCTTCCGCGGCGGTATCGAGCTGAGCGAGTCCGTCTGGGCCGAGGGCATGTTCGGCGGCGAGGCCGATCGCGTCGAGATAGATATCGACCGCGCGGCCGATCCGGCGGTAGGGATCGAGCGCGTCCCGTAGTTCGGTGTGCGCGGATTTCTGTGCGTCGTCGCGGCCGAGGACGCGCAGCAGTACCTCCACCGCGGTGCGCGGAAATACGGCTGGTTCGGTGAAGAAAGAACCTTCGCTGGCGTCCAATGTTGTTGGTAGGTAGCAGTGGTTTGCGTGCGCGCCGCGAGTCATCGCGACGTAGAACTGCGCGCGGCTTTGGTATCCGGTGAGCGCGACGTGACACGTATCGGCGGTGACGCCTTGCGCGGAATCGATCGTTGTCGCGTACCCGAGGCGCACATGTGCGGTCACATAGCGCGGCGGAAGTGTCACTGTATGGCCGAGTTCGCGACGCGAACGCAGGCGTGTAACGGTCAGACTTCCGTCGTCGTGAACGCGGGAAACGATCCACCGGTATCCGTTGCGAACCCAATCACCGTCGGCAAGACGCAGTCGTGGATCGTTGCGGCGGGTGGCGATCGTGTCACCGACCGACGCGCACAGACCGTCGGCCAGTGCGCATTCCGACCCGACTGGTGTACCGGTGCGGGCGATTCGATCGGCGCGGGCGCGTTGGTTGAGTTCGCGCACGATGTCGTGGGTGGGGGCGAGCATGATGGTGTCGCGGCCGCTCGAGTGGTCGGCGATCCATCCGATGTAGGCGTCGTCGTGGGTGGCGGCATGGCTGCCGGAGTGGATGCGACGGTGGTCGAGATAGAAGCCGAGCGCGGCGGGATCGCCTTCGCGGAGAAGCAGACTGGCGGATGCTTCGGCTGGGGAGGTGAAGCGGACGACGTGGTCGAGGGTGAGGTTGGGGGTGTTGGCGGCGTCGTTCATGTCGGTGTGGGCGCCGCCGGCTTCGATCGAGGGCAGTTGCTTCGGGTCACCGAGGCAGCGGATTGTCGCGTCCCGAGCAGCTAGGAACTGCAGCAGGCGTAGGCGTTTGAGGTTCCCGACTTTGACGTGTTCGTCGACGATCACCAACGTGTTCTGGTCGATCTGCAATACCCATTGCGGCAGTGACCCGTTCGCTTCGCTGTCCCGGGTTTCGGGGGTGTGGCGTGTGAGGACGTCGAGGAGCTTGTCGATGGTCTCGACGCGTGCGCCGATCGACTCACCCAGCACCGAGGCGGCCGCGGCCGTGGGAGCGAGTCCGAGGACGGTGCCACCGCTGGCGTGCCATGCCTCGGTGAGCACGCGCATGGCTGTGGTCTTCCCGGAACCGGCGGGTGCGTCGACGGTGCGTACGCGCAGATCTGAGGTGGCGAAGCCCTCGACGACCGCGATCTGACCTGCGTTGAGTGGCCTGTCCGGGTTCGCGCTGTTATAGGCATGGACCGCTTGCGTGACGAGAGGTTTCGGCAATTGACGGCCACCGGGCTGCACCGCCAGGTCGATCAACTGCTGTTCGGCGCTCAATACTTGCGCTGAGGTGTAGATCTGGGAGCCCGCGGTGGTGTACACGCTGGAGCCGTCGCGACGGGCGAACATCATCGGCACCGCGCGCAGTCGCGGTTGATCGGTGATGTCGGGATCACCGCGAGCGATGGCCGATGTCGGTGACAATGCCTGCGCCACTACCGCTTCAGCGACGCGTTCGCAGTCCTCGAGGCGTATCTGGCCACGGAGTTGGCGTTCGGTTTCGCTGCGGATGTGGTGGCGTTGCCAGGTCGACCGCTGTGCTGAGATCGTCTCGAGGACGTAGTCGGCGGTGCGTGCGATCCATACGGCATCGGCCACAGGGCGCGCGTGGTGCGGTGGGTGCAGCACTGCGGAGACCATGCGTGCCAACGCTTCCTGGCTGCCCACCAGGGTGACGGCCTGGGCTCGCCAGTCGGCGCGTTGTTCGGAGAGTGTGCGTAGTTGTTGCTTGTCGGGGCGTGTTTCCAGCGTTGCGCGGTCCATCAATCCGAACAATTCCGTGGGTATGGGTTCGCGTCCCCACTTGCGTTGGAAGGCTGTGGTGAGTTGCCCGAGCCGCTGGGTGATCTCCGCGTCGCGCTGGGACCAGAACTGGTTCAACCGTTCAGGGACACCGACGATTTCACGGATCGGACGTTTCGACGGATCCACACCGGGACGTTCAGCGAACTCGACACCGACCATTTCTTCGAGATGCATCTCCAAACGAGTGTTGTAGATCTCGGAGACGGTGACGATCGCCTGGTACACCATCGCACCGTCCAGGGTGCGCCAGCGCCCATCGGTGGTGCGGACACGGTTGGCGATCAGCACATGCGTGTGCAGGTCAGGGTCACCGGCACGGCTTTCCCGATGCGCGAACCGGGCCGCCACCAGGCCCTCGACATCCACCTGGCGGACTCCGTTGCGGCCCAGCCGCGTGTACGTTGCGTTGTGCTCCAACCAGCGCAGCGCATCATCGACTGCGGCATGGTGGGCGGCTTCGACCTTCTCCGCGACCTCTCGCGGGGCGATCGCCCATAGCGCCGAGACGCTCTTGACCGGACTGAAGGTGATGTCGAAACCGGCCACGGCGGTCGTCTGTGGTCGCGAGTTGCGTGCCACCCACCCCGACAATTCACGTGCATCCATGGGTGCGCGACCGTAGTGTTCTGTGAACATTTCCGTCGCGATTGTGCTGCGAATCTGCGCCCGCCGGTCATCGGAAATAGCTTCACTAGGGTCCGAACCGCTCGCAATATTGTGTTCTTCGTAGGCTTGCGCGCACCGTTTCCGGAATTCATTGACATCGGAATAGACGCGGAAAGGATACCCCAACCGTGACGCATTATCGGCTGCCCGCTCGGCGTCTTTGAGCTTGGCGCCTTTGTCCATCTCCTCGTTGAACACGCGGTCTTCGATCTGGTCGGCGTTCGGGTGACGGCCCAACCCGAACAGTGCCTTCATCTGCTCCTCGGTTACCTCGTCGCCGGGCTGAATCCCCAACGCGGCCAAGCCTGCACCGTGCCAGCGCCCCGGTGACTCACCACGTGTCGAGTAGTAGTCGGCCAGGCTGGACCGGCCGCGAGCCGATGCGTCATTCGCGGCGACATTGCGGAGGTAGTAGAGGTAGCCGTTTCCAGCGACAACCTTATGAAGTGTCGCGGTCATACCTCCAGGAAGCACGACATCTGCTATAAAATCTAGGCTCGCAGTTCACCTATTTAGTGGCAAACGCATCAAAAGTCCTGGTCGTTATATAATTGTTATCCTTGATGCAAAAGGTCTGCCTGTTGTAATTGGGTGTGGAGGGGAATTTGAGGGTGTGTGGATATTTGTTCTGTTTAGGGATTGGTTGCGGTGTGTGGGGGTAGTTTGCGGGGAGGGTTGCGGAGTTGGGGTATGCGTTGTGGGTTCTGGGGGCATAGGCGCGCTGTTGCGGGCAGACTGCGTGCCCGTGCGAAGCCTGAGTCTGGTGCGCGGGGGCGATGCAGAGGGAGGGCGGTGAGTTCGAGATCGCCTATGTCGGCGTCGATTCGGGTGAGCAAGGGGTGGGCGACGACTTGATGATGTGTCGTCATTCGGTGATGTGGTCGACGTCGATCATGAGGTGTAGGGGTCCGCGGAAGATATGGCTTCGGCGATATGGCGGTGGGTCGTCAACCAGGCGGGGGCTCTGCACGCGGCGCAGGAAGGTTTCCAGTGTGAGGTTGACTTCGAGCCGCGCCAGCGGGCCGCCGATGCAGGTGTGGATTCCGCTGCCCCAGCCGAGGTGCTCGTTGTCGGGGCGTTCGGGGTCGTACTGGTCGGGGTTGGCGAAGCGGGTGGGGTCGCGGTTGGCGGCGCTGTACATCAGGTGGACCGCCGCGCCCTTCGGGATGACGGTGTCGGCGATCTCGATGTCGTCGGTGGCGCTGCGGCTGGGGAAGAACTGCACGGCCGACTGCAGTCGCTGGACTTCTTCGATGGCGCGTGGAATTAGTTCCGGGCGCTGCCGCAGCAGTTCGAACGAGCCGGGGTTGCGTAGCAGGGTCATCACACAGTTGGCGATGGTGTTGACCGTGGAGTCGTGGCCGGCGACGAGCAACAACTGCGCATTGGATACCGCCTCTTGCGGTGACATCGGACCGTCGGGCCCTTCGGTGTCGTTGACCAGGTCCGACAGCAGTCCATCTCCGGGCTGGTGACGGTATTGCTCGATCAGCTCGGCGAGGTAGTGCCGCAGTGCCGCACCGGCGGCTCGGCCTTGTGCTGCGCGGGCCTGTCCTTCGTCGGTGGTGGCATCCGGGCCCAGATCCAGGCCGGTCAACAGGTCACGAATCCAGAGGTGAAAGGTTGGTTCGTCGGCGCGGGGGACCCCGAGGATTTTGCAGATCATTGTCATTGGTACGGGATAGGCGTAGTCGTCGACCACGTCGAACCTGGTTGATTCTCGGGCTTTGATGTCGTCGAGCAGCTTGTTGCACAGTCCGACGATGCTGGGCTCCATGCTGGGGATTAGGTCGGGCGAGTGTGGCGGCCCGAAGTGGCGCATCACCTGCCGGCGGGCCCGGTCGTGGTCCGGCGGATCGGACACGATGATGCTCGGTTTGCGGCCGCCGTGCGCCTGCAAGTCTTCGACGCCCGCGGGTGGTTCGGCGTCGCCGGCCAGGTGGGCTGCCAGTGGGCTGCGGCGGATGTCGGAACTGATCCGGGGGTCGTGCGCGAGCGCGAGCAGTTCGCGGTAGCCGGTGACGACATAGAGGTTGTCGGCCACCTGCACGACGGGAGTTTTGCGAAGCTCGGCGAAGAACGGGTATGGATCGGCGCGGTTGTCGTAGGTCATCGCCTCCGCCCAGGCAGTCTCTGCGGTCATAATCCCTCCTTGATTCGGCGGGCAGTGGCGTGCGATGTCAGCTCCGCCGACGAAACTCGGCACCTCGCGTGGTCGGGTCGTGACCGGTGAGCACGACGGTGGGAATCTCGGTGGGCACGCGCGGATCCGGGAAGCGCGCCGGGATCGGGGTCATGTCCCCGGGGCGGTCGTAGCCCGGTAGTGGCGGCGGGAACGGCGCCGACCGCTCGATGAGAGCGCCGTAATAGTCCAGCCACTTGCCGTGGTCGAACGTGACGGCGCCGACGATGCGCCCCCGACGGCCGTACGCGGCGGCGAAGCGGCGCTGGTCAGGCGAACCTTGGGTGAACACGATCTCGTCGCCGAAGGAGCACACCCCCACACCCTTGATGTTGACGCCGAACTGGGCCGACCAGAACATCGGCAGTGGAAGGTGCGGGCACCGCTCGGTCTCCAGGTTGATCATGTTGTTGGCAGCTACCTGAGCTCCGGACACCGCGTTGTCCCAGTGCTCCATGGAGATGAACTGGTATTCGTAGAGCACGTGCGGGGCGCGGGCGATGTCGCCGGCGACGAAGATGTTGTCGGTCACTACGCCGTTGATGTCGAACGCGCGGCAGCCGGCGTCGCACCCCACCCCCCAGAAGCCGCTGGCCAGCCCGGCGCCCTCGAGCCACTCGACGTTGCGGATCGAGCCCAGTGACGCGACCACGACGTCGACATCGAGGGTGGCTCCGTCGGAAAGCCGAGCCCGCCGCACGTGGCCGCCGTCATCTGCCTCCAGCGCCTCGACCGCGACCCCGGTGCGCAGGTCGACGCCCGCATCGCGGTGCATCCTGGCGGCGATATCACCGATCACCCCGCCCAGTGCGCCGACCAGCGGCCCGTCGGCGCGTTCGGTGACGGTCACCGGCAGGCCCAGCTTGCGACACACCGAGGCCATCTCCGATCCGATGAATCCTGACCCGATGATGAGGACCCGTCGAGGGGCGGCGTGTAGTGCGGCCTGCAGGCGTGCGGCGTCATCGCAGGTTCGCACTGTGAAAACGCCGTCGAGCGCGGCTTCTCGAGGATTGATCCACTGCCGCGCTCGCACCCCGGTGGCGATCAGCAGCCGGTCGTAGTCGACCTTGTCCCCGTTGGCCAGCAGCACCTGGCGGTTGACCCGGTCCAGGCCGGTGGCGGCGACCCCCAGCCGCCAGTCGGCGTCGACGGCCCGCCGCCGCGGGAGCCTGGTGTGATCGGGGTGTACCCATCCCTCGAGCACCTGCTTCGACAGCGGCGGACGATCGTAGGGCTCGTGCGGCTCGTCGCCGATCACCGTGAGCTTGCCGCGGAAACCGCGCTCTCGCAACGCTTCCGCGGCGCGCAACCCGGCCAGCGAGGCGCCCACGATCACGATGCGGCCTTCCGCGCGAAACGCTGCCACCAGCTCGGCGACCAGTGATGCCGCGCTCACATCGGGTCATCCTCAGCGGGAGTGTAGGTCTCCACGATGATCGCCTGAACCGGACAGGCCGCCGCCGCCCTCAGTACCCGCTGGCGTTGGGATTCATCAGGGTTGGGATCGTAGGCGAGCGCCTCGTCACCGAGCAGCTTCAGCACATCCGGCGCCAGCGGGACACACTGCGCGTATCCCAGACACTTGTTCAGATCCACTACGATGCGCATACTCAGCTCCCTTGTGAGCCACTTCCTCGCATCCACCTCGGTCGCCGACCGGCGGGGCCACCGACCCCGGATCAGCCACCGCTATCGTACGCCGGGCGCCGGAGAAGTATGAGTCTCACCTGTCACCCCGCACAGGAGTCGCGTCAGCGGCGTTTTCGCACGGACGCACCACTAGCTTCGCTGCAATCCCGCATCGTCCGGAAACCTGTCCGCTCCTGTTCGGGCCGGCATTTGGGTGTTCGGGTTGGCTTTCGTGGGTGGGTTCGGTGGACATAGGTTTCGGTGTGCTGGTGGTGACCAGTGGGAACCCGATCGTTTCCGTTGCCTGCGTCCCCGGATCACTCGGTCTGACCGGCGGAGGTCCCCCGATCCGCAAAGTAGATCGGAACACTCGCGCTGCCGAACTGTTCGGCAACCTTTCGGGAGCAGGTCAGTTAGTCGCGGTCCGCAACTGGAACGGACAATATTTGTTCTGCTTAGGGATTGGTTGCGGTGTGCGGGGCTAGGTTGCGGAGTTGGGATATGCGTTGTGGGTTCTTGGGCATGGGCCCGCTGTGGCGGGCAGACTGCGTGCCCGTGCGGAGTCTGGTGCGCGGGGCGAGCCGTGGGCTGCGGCATCCTGTGAGGTGGCAGCGGAATGGGGTGACGCGGTGCTGGGCGCCGCCATGTGTCACGCGCGCCTTGGTGACTTCCGGCGGGTCCTGCACTGTTGCGAGCTGGCACAGGACGGGCTTCGCCGGGGCCGACGACCTCGCCGGAGTCTGTCGTACCCGGCTGTCGGACATGGGGTCGCCGACTGGTGAGATCGCCGAGAAGCCAATGGATATGGTTTAACGCCTGGTGAGGTCCGATGAGTTTCGAGCGTGTAGGAGGTCTGCCCGGTTATGAGGAAACTGATCTACGGGTTCGGTGTGTCCCTGGACGGCTTCGTCAACGACCGCGACGGCAGCATCGACTGGGCTGTCCCGGACGAGGAGCTGCACCAGTTCCACAACGACCGCTACCGCGATATCGAGGTCTCGCTGCACGGTCGTCGCCTGTATGAGCTGATGGCCGAGTACTGGCCGCACGTGCCCGAGGACGCGTCGCGCATCGAGCGTGAGTTCGGCGGGCTCTGGATGGAGAAGCCCAAGGTGGTCTTCTCCCGGACGCTCACCGAGGTCCATTGGAACAGCACCCTGGTCAGTGAGAACGCGGTCGAGGAGGTCTGCAGGCTGAAGGCCGGAGGCGATGGCGTCATGGAGGTCGGTGGCGCGAGCCTCGCGGCCTCGCTGATGCCGCACGGGCTCATCGACGAGTACCAGCTGTTCGTCTCGCCCGTGGTGCTCGGCGGCGGCACACCGATGTTCCCGTCACTGGACAAGCGCAGCCAGCTCCGATTGGCCGAGACGAGGCACTTCAACACTGTGGTGATGCTGCGCTACCTCGCCGACTGAGGACCGTTCAACCGCAGCGGCCTCCGTTCAAGCGCGACTGTCACCGCAGCGGTGCGATCGGCGACGTCGAGGTTGGTGAACGCGTGCAGCAGGTGCGTGGGTCGCCTCGGACCTTTGTTGTTCGGCGAGATCGTTTGGCGGGCGTCGGCGACGGTGCCTTCTGTGGCGGCGACTGCGGCGAGGCTCCAGCCCTCGCAACGTTCGAGGTCGGCCGCGTCGATCTCGGGGGTTCCGGTGTGGGGAGTCGTTTATGGGTTCTTCCGATCTGCTGCTCGAGGCCGGTTTCGATGACAGCGGCCTGTTCGGCAGTACTGGCGCGGAAGTAGCGGGCGCTGGTTTCGATGGAGGCGCAGGCCGGGTGTCGTAGGTGTGGCGCAGGGTGTGCGGTCGCAGGCCGGCATCGGCGCCGACGGCGAGCACGACCTGGGTGATGCCGGAGATGGTCAACTGGCAGAAACGCACTGCGGCCGTGCTCTTGCTGCTCCTGTTCGTCGCCGCGTTGGTGGGCTACCTGATCCTCGCCCTGGCTGAGGACGCGGATCATGTGTCGAACAGCTGGATGTGGACGAAGCGGCTCGCCGCGTCGCGCTCGTCCACGATGACGATCCGGTTGACCGACTTTCCATCAGGGCGTCGGTAGAGGTCCTGGGCCTTCAGGATCGACGGTGAAGTCTCCAGGGAAGGCCCCGCGATGGCGGTCTGAGCCACCACGCCGAAGACTTTGGTCAGCGGCGCGGAGAATTTCGATGTGGTCAGCAGCAGGGTAAGACCCTGGGGATCGGTCGATAGCGCGAGCTGGTAGAGCGTGTCGATACCGTGCTCGGATCGGGCGCCGAGCAGGGAAACATTCTCCGGGATGACGATGCCGCCGAATTCGGAAGCCTCCCTGGCGATGTTGGTGTCGTTCGCGGCCTGGGTCGGCTGCGGCCGTCGGTCGCCGTTATGTGTTTCGCTGCTGCAGCCAGTCATGCCGACCGTCACGGCCATGAGGCCGGCGACGACATAGGCCAGCGTCACCTGCCGGATTCCAGGCGTTGGGTACCTCATCGGGGTGGGATCACTCCTCTCGCCGTCGCGGCCGTCGGGCGGTCCTGGCAGGTTCACCGGTTCGGTCGACGGTACCGGCCTTGTATCGCCGGACCCCGCTGGATCCTTCGCAGATCGGGGTGCGGAGGTCGTGGCCGGTGGTATTTCCGACCGGAGCCGATGATCGGGGAGCTTTATGGAGATTACAAGTGCCGGTTAAGACCGTCGGCGAACAATCGGATGCGGTAGTAGCGAAGCGACAGTGAAGGTTTGGCGTCGGACGTGGACGTCCGACTCTCATCGTTGGGTCGACCGCTCGGCGCCCGAAGTGCTGCTGGGCGAGCCAGGCTACCGGGACAGGGAGGAACATGATGATCTGGCACGTGACGCGGCGATCAGTAGGCGGTGGGGATGCCCGCTCTATCGGGTGAATCCGCCGAATCCGACAGCTCGTCCGATCCCGACCCGGTGACGCCGCAATCGCTAGTGCGGCGTACCGATTCGGGCAATCGGCTGCTCAGGGTGATCACGGCGGGGTTCATGATCGCTGGCGTTGTCGTGTTCGTCTTCACGGGGGTAACGGCCTGGGTGAGGACAGCCGATCAGCCCGCGCTGTACACCGTCGATGGTCTTGGAAACCCTTGCGCCATGATCGATCTGTCCCTTTTCGAGCGGGTCGCGGGCCCGGCGAAACAGACGCCCGTGTCCGGAAAGGTCGATATCGCACCCCCGGTGGCGCTCTACTGTGACAATGTCGAGTTGGACCACGCCATGGTGAATCTGAAGGTGGAGGTATCCGACCGGCGCACCGAGACGACTGATCTGCGCCCGGAGTACGACAGGGCACGCACTCTGGTGTTGGGGCGCTCCGGGACCGATATCGTCACACGAACGGTACCCGGTATCGGTGAGGACGCGTATCTGTCGGCTTCGGTTGAAGACTCGGGCATCGCGATGCACGGATGCGATGCAGGGCTGATTCAGCGCAACGTTTCCGTTGAGATCCGATTCGACTTGTTCAGATCGCCGGAGATCAGTGCCTACGATCTGGCCGACCTCTGCGAGCAGCAGCTTCGAACCGCCGCAGGGCGGTTGCGATGACTACCGATGGTTCACGCGACGTGCCGGTTCCCACACGAAGCGCACAGCCCTGGTACAAGGTCGGCGCAGCCGCCACGGTTTTCGTCGTGTCTGTGGTGACCGCCGTATTTGTCATTACCGGCTACCATCCCGGCGGTCCCTTTCGACCCAACCCTGTCGTACCGGTACAGCCGACGGCAGCTGTGAAATATCGGCCGGGCAAGGTTTCACACGCCTGTGCGGCGTTGGACCTGTCCGCGATCGACCAGCAGGGCATGCGGCAGACGGAGCCCCCGACGGGGGCAGAGCTCGTCGCCGGTGATGTGGCGGACAGCCGACTGGAATGTCGAGCCGATTTCGCCGGGGTCGATGCCTCAGCTACGTTGCAGATGTGGGTCGATTACACGCTCGACCCCGCCGGTGGGAACGCCGAGTTCGACAAAATCAAACGCGCCGCGGTCGGTGCCGCAGTGAGGACCGAAAACCTCGACGATATGGGTTCGGAAGTGCAAGCCCTGGCCGTGCTGCGGGATCGAGATTCGAATTCGGAGTCTCACAAATTCAGCATCGAGATCGCCGTCGCTGACGGAAACCTGTTCGCGACTACGACCTTCACTGTGCGCGATCGCGCCGGTCACCTCACCAGCGACGAGGTAAAGCAACAATGCGAGCACCAGATGAAGACTCTGCTGGCCCACCTGCGTTAGCTCGCCGCGCACGCATTGGCGGGTGCGGCAGCGGCGGGCAAAACGCTGTCCCGGTTCGTCATGCTGGACGACGAACAACGTTGGACAGCGTTGCGCCACATGAATTCCATCGGCACTGCGGATGGGTTGCCTGGCTATCGAGTACGCGCGCTGTGCAAGTCCGTCGCCAGTCCACCGCCGAAGGATGGGATGAGCTCGAGCGAATGCTGGCCGCGGATTAGCAGGAGGCGCCCTGAACCGCTTTGACGCTGACCGTCCAGTTGAACGCCGGGCATATTCACCGACTGGATAGCGTGATGGTTACCAGGCACCGGCCGACGGTGTGATGGGCAGCATGGCGGCCGCTGAACGGAACGCGTACTCCCTGCGGATGTGGGCGCCGTCGGTTGGTTCGGTATCCCCACGGAACCGGACGTCCGGTACTCACTCACCAATCGTTAAGGTTCCTGCAAGGCCCACTGGCGATGATGGTGCCCAAACCGGCGATCTATCAATGGATTTCATATGCGTTCCGACTCTGATACTGACCAGCAGATACTCGACTCAGCCGCCTTCGTTGCTGTGGCTCATGGATTCGGTGGAGGCTCGGGTTCCGGCCACCCTGGCCGAAGTTGCTGTGTCATCGGGTGAGGATGACCACGATTCCTTCACCGACGCACGTGCAGTCGGTCGCCGAGATCATCGACGAGGACTGGCGCCCGAACTCAACTACCGAGATCGGAGAAACCCCAATGCGTAACACCCGATTCCGCGCCACCGTGATCACCGTAGCAATCGCGGTAGCCGCTGGATTCGGCCTCACTGCGTGTGGCAAGACGGAACGCTGGTGCGAACGAGACCAAGGCGATGTTTTGGTCGAAAACTGGCACTGCGAGCAGAACCTGGCGGGCTATGAGTGGGAGCCAGACCACGACAAGCCGAAGACAAAGAAGAAGCCGATCAAGTCGAAGAAACAGAACAGATGACTGACCGTGGCTCTGATCGCTGAAGGGCGTGAGGTGGTGTCCGGTCCAGAGCCCGACAGCACCGAACGCGTTCGCGAGTGCTCATCCGAGTGGAACCCTCGAGGGTGTCCCAGGCGGGGCCAGCCACGATCGAGTCGAGATTGTTGAGTGGCGGTCGGTCTCGCGTCTCTTCCCGACGACGAATCGGCCGATTCTGACTGCCACCAGCGGAGATTGACGATGATGTAGTTCCAGCCCGGGGGCAAGCGTTTCTGGATCGGATGGCGGCCACCGAGCCATAGGTATGCTGCGATGGGCCTGGTTTGGTGGGTGGCCGATAGATCGTGAGCGGGGTGGCTAGGCGATTGGCTGAATTCGACAGTGGTGCCGCGTTGCGAGCGGAGATCGCTGCTTTCTATGCCGGTTTCGGGCAGCCGGAGGTGCTGGCGGCGGCGTTCGGGCAGGCTGGTTTATTGGTGCCGTTGGTTGATGATGATCGCCTGTACACGGCCCGGCTCGGGGGTGTCGATTGGATCTGCGCGTTCACCAGCGTCGAGGAGTACGCCCGCTATATGGCTGCGCGGGGCGTCGCTGGTGATCAGGAGTATCGGTATCAGTCGCTGTTGGGGTGGCGGCTGGTCGAGTACGCCTCGGGGCGTTCGGAGCCCACCGGTGTGGCTGTCGATATCACCGGTTCGGCGCCGATGGCGTTTCCGCCGCAGGTGTCCGAGGATTCTGTCGGGGACGGGAGGTAGCGGTGGGGGACCAGTTGAATGTGGATCCCGCAGTACTGCAGCAGGCGGCGGAAGGGATCACCGGGGTCATCAGTGAGCTGTCGGATCTGGGTGTCGGGGAGACCGGGGCGATGGGGCGCGGGTTCTCGTTGTTGACCCTGTCGCCGATGGAGGCGGGTAAGGCGTCGGTGCAGAGCGCTTTCGAGACCTTCACCGAGCGCTGGTCATGGGGTGTGCGGGCGCTGGTGCAGGCGGGCAACGAGATCGCGAAGACGTTGGGGTTGGCGGCGGGGCGCTATCACATCATGGATGAGAAGTTCTCGAACACGTTCAAGGAGATGTTCACGCAGCTGACGGGCAACCCGCATCTGTCGAAGGAAGAGATAGATGCGCGGTCGTGGGGAGACACGTTGGCCGACAACCAGTTCAACCAGATCCGCCACACCGATTACAGCGCCGAATCGTTCCAGAACGCGTTCACTCATATCGGCACGAACGTCAAGGTGATCGAGGCGGTGGGCCCGGACGCGTTGGGTAACAACGGTCCGATACCGGGGATCCCGCGGCATTGGAATACCGGTGCTGCCGAGCGGGCGGCGGAGATCATGAATGGCCAAGGTGGGGGCGAATAGGTGAGTGGTCTCGGTGATTTCGTCAACAAGGTTGGTGACGCGGTCGAGCACGGCGTCGAATCGGCCACGCAGAAGGCCGGTGAGCTCGCCGATGCCGGTTTGGACGCGGCGGCGGGGCTGGCGCGCAAGGTCGGTGCCGACGGGGTCGCGGAGAACCTCGACGATCTCGGGGACAAGATCGCCGATCTGGCTGGCGGTGAAATAAAGGAACGCGAACTCGGACAGACCACCGACCCGAAAGAACTGATCCGGGGCGAGCCCTCAGCGATCCACGACGCCGTCGAAGCGCTGCAGAAGATGGGCGATTCGATCGGCAAGACCGGTGACGCGCTGCGCACGGTGAACACCGCGGACTGGACCGGGTCGGCGGCGGAGGAGTTCCATACCGAGTTCGCGAAACAGCCGAAGCTGTGGTGGGAGGGCGCTGATGCGATGCACAAGGCATCGGGTGTGCTCGACGGCTGGTACCACGAGGTCACCGCCGCGCAAACCAAAGCCGCTGACGCGATCGCGAAATGGGAAGCAGCCGAAACCGAGGAAACCACCAAGAAGAACCAGTGGAACGCCCTGTCGGATGAGCAGAAACGCAAGACACCACTGACCGACACGTGGACCTCGATCCACAACGAGGCCCGCGAGATCCTGCGCGGCGCACGCACCCAACGGGACAGCGCAGCGGCCTCGGCGGCGGCGGCGTTGGCGGCGGCGACCGAGGCCGCCCCGACCGAGCCGCCGTTCACCGAACGCTGGACAGACAATGTCTCGGATCTGTCGGGGGCGTTGGATCAGGCGAAGCTGAACTTCACCTCCGGGTTGCTGACCAGTTTCACCGGGATCGTGCAGTTCGTGCGGCAGGTCAGCCCGATGGACGCCTACAACCTGACCCATCCGGCCGAATACTTCTCGGGCATGTCGGATCTGGGCACCGGGTTGGTGGTTGCGGCGGCCGATCCCGGAGCGACGGTGTCCTCGATCCTGTCCGGTGCGCGCAAGAACCCGTCGGAGTTTCTGGGGTCTCTCACCGGTGACCTGATCACCACCGTCGGCACCGGCGGTGCGGGCGCGGCCAAACCTGCCCTGTCGGCGCTGGACAAGATCGGTGACGTCTCGAAGGTCAGCAAAGCGACCCACACCGTGGCCAGCGCGGCAGAACACGCCCCGCACACCACCCCACATACCCCGAGCTCCACGCCCCACAGTCCATCGTCGACTCCGCACGAACCGGGCGCACCAACGAGCACACACCCGACAACCGAAGCGCCGTCACCAACCACGACCGCGAGCGAGCCGGGCACACCCACCGGAACCCACCCAAGCACCAGCGAGCCCGGCACACAACCACACCCGACAACCGAATCGCCAACGCAACCGGGCACAACCACACCACAACCCGAAACCCCCACCCACACACCGGACTCCGGCACACCAGCATCCGACAACACCACACCAGGACACACTCAGCCGGACTCACCGCAGCAGACGCATTCCGAACAGCCTGTATCGCAGCCACATCCAACCGGCGAGCACCCGAGCGACACACCCCATGAGCAGCACCCCGATTCGCCCTCAACGCGACCGGATTCCGATGCGCTGATGCGCACCGAGCCCGAAACACCGAACCAACGTCCTGACTCGAACCCAACTCCCCACGCAGATTCACCCAGCACACCAACAGACCACGGCAGCAACGGTCCACAGCAGGCTCACGACGGAAATCCGACCCACCCGGACGGTCACGACACAACACCGGGCGCACACGACAAACCGGCCTCGGAACAGCAGCCAACACACCACGATGGTGCGCAGGACAATCCCACGCCGCAGGACCGCGCCGACGCCGATAGCGGCGCACACGGCAAGGCAGAGGAATCCGGCCCGGAGAAAGACCAAACCCCGAACCAGAAGACCTGCTCCGACGACCCTGTCGACATCGCGACCGGCGAATTTCTTCTCCCCGAAACCGATCTCGATCTACCGGGCGTACTGGCGCTCACACTGCGTCGCACGCACAGCTCGAACTACCGATTCGGCCGCTGGTTCGGTCCCTCCTGGTCGGCGACGCTGGACATGCGCCTTGTCGTCGAGCACGAGGGCGTCACCTTCATCGGCGAAGACGGCATTATGCTGGCCTACCCGCACGCAGAGGTCGGAGTCGCCGTAGAGCCGATCACCGGCGGCCAGCGATGGACATTGACTCGCACCGAGGTCGGCGGCTACCGAGTATGGGACCAACACCG
The DNA here is from genome assembly GCF_035920345.1 of Nocardia vinacea. Classification (NCBI taxonomy): domain Bacteria; kingdom Bacillati; phylum Actinomycetota; class Actinomycetes; order Mycobacteriales; family Nocardiaceae; genus Nocardia; species Nocardia vinacea. The sequence goes on along the minus strand of NZ_CP109149.1, from coordinate 6,976,404 downwards.
CGAACTAATCCGGCACTTCGCTCCCGAATCCGCATTAGGCGGTATCGACTCCCGCCTGGGCAACTACGCAATCTCTGCGATCACCGACCGCCACCGCAACCGAATCCGCTTCCACTACAACACCGATGGCGCACCGGTGGAAATCTCACACTCCGGTGGGTATCGAGTCCGCGTCGAAACCTCCGCAGGACGGGTGACCAGCCTGTCAGTCCTGGGTGCCGACCGACATGGCGCCGAAACCAGCACCCCGGTAAGGCAATTCACATACGACGCTGGCGAGCTGTCGGCAGTGATCAATGCCGTCGGCGCTACCACCAGCTACACCTACGACGTCGAACACCGGATGACGTCCTGGACCGACTCCAACGGCAACCGCATGGTCAACACCTACGATGAGTCCGGGCGCGTCATCTACCAGCGCGGCACCGCCGGAGTCCTCGACACCGACTATGAATACCTCGAATTCCCCGACGGCACCGGCAGTCTCACTACTCTCACCGACTCCCTTGGCGCGACAACCACCCACGGCTTCGACCGAGATCTGCGGCTGCGCGACCTGGTCGATCCCTCCGGTGGCCGCACCCACATCGACTACAACGCCGACCGTCGACCCCTGAAAGTGATCGCACCCGACGGCACGGTGACCCGATACCGTTACACGAGCGACGGTGACGTCAGTGAAATCCTGCGCCCCGACGGCAATTCCGTCGAGATCGAGTACATGTGGCGCAACCGTCCCACGCGATTCACCGACGCTGACGGCGCAGTTCGGCACCAGGAGTGGAACAAGAACGGCGACCTCGCTGCGACCGTGGACGCTGCCGGAGCCAGGACCACCTACTCCTATCACCCCAACGGTGCCGTTGCCGAGGTGACCGACGCAGGCGGTGCACGCACCGCCGTCGAGGTGAACACAGCCGGACTCCCGGTCCGAATGGTCGACCCGCTGGGGGCGGTCACCACCATCGAACGTGATAGCTTCGGCCGCCCCTACGAGGTAATCGACCCACTCAGCGCCGTGACTCGCTACGAATGGCGACCCGATGGAAAACTGCTGCGCCGCACCGACCCTGACGGCTACACAGAATCCTGGACATATGACAGCGAAGGAAATGTCCTAACCCACACCACCCGCGCCGACACTGTCACCACCTTCGACTACGGCGCCTTCGACCTGCTGCAAACACGCACAGAGCCCGACGGCTCGACCACTCGCTACACCTGGGACACCCAACGCCGACTCACCGCGGTCACCAACCCCCTCGGCCAACCCTGGAGCTACACATACGATCCCGCTGGCCGGTTGATCTCCGAGATCGACTACACCGGCGCCACCACCAGCTACGCCCACGACCAGGCCGGACGCATCGCCACCGTCACCCCGGCAACGGGAGTCAGCCGCCACCACACTCACGATGTCCTCGGCCGGCTCACCCAGATCGTCGCCGACACAGGCGAATGGATCCGCTACACTCGCGACCCCGCCGGTCGCGTCCTAACCGCCGACACCGGAACTAGCGAAACCCCCACTCACACTCTCGAATTCATCTACACCGTGACGGGGCGCGTCGCTTCTCAGAAGCTCGACGGTCACTCCGTCACGACCTTCGAACACGACCGACAGAGCCGCCGCACGCGCCGAACCACTCCCTCCGGCGCCACTACTGACTGGCATTACGACTTCACCGGACGCGTCCGAGCCCTCAAAACTAACGACCACGACATCACCTTCACCCATGACTCGATCGGCCGTCCCATCGGCTGGCGTGTGGACGAAATTGCAATCGACCGCATCCTGACCAGCATTGGCTACGTCACTCATCAAGAAGTCACTGCCTATCCGGGCACTTCGCTGGCGCTTGATCTCGGGCCCTCCGTGCGCCCCAGCCCGCGGCAGGTGCGATCCGACGAGTACATCTATCGTCCCGACGGATACCTCACCGGCCATATCGCTACCGGTTCCGATGGTGTGGTGACCGGTCAGCGTGATTTTGTCCTGGATGCGGTCGGCCGCGTCACCCGTATCTCCTCACACGGTGCGCTTGCCGAACAGTACAGCTACGACGCCCTGGGCAACGTCACAAGCACACTGCTTGCCGCCGACCCCGACTCCGACCTCGTTCGGCCGCCCGGTGCATCGGGTATCACCCGTGGCGAAGACACGGGTGCCGACAACCTGCGTGAATACCGCAACAACCTCCTCATCCGCGACGGACGCACCCGCTACCACTACGACCGGGCAGGTCGACTCATCCGCAAGACCACTACTCGCCTGTCTCACAAACCCGACGTTTGGCACTACCGCTACAACGGGTTCGACCAGCTCACCGACGTATGGACCCCCGATCATCAGTGGTGGCGATACACCTATGACGCGCTCGGCCGCCGCACCACCAAACAGCAACTCACCACCGACGGCACTGTCGTCGAGCAAACGGACTACACCTGGGACGCCACCCACCTCATCGAACAATCCACGCCCAGTGCAACTACACGCTGGCAATACCAGCCCGGCAGCTACACACCCATCACACAAGAGACTGATCAGGCTGCGGTCGACCGAGAATTCTTCGCTATCGTCACCGACCTCGTCGGTACCCCTATCGAACTCATCGACCCCAGCAACGGCCACAGCACCGCCACCTCCACGACCGACCTCTGGGGACGGACCACCTGGCACGGCACCGCCGCCAGCCCCCTCCGCTTCCCTGGCCAAATTCACGACGCGGAAACCGGTCTCAACTACAACTACCAACGCGTGTACGACCCAGCCACGGGCCGTTACCTCACCCAAGACCCCCTCGGTCTCGCGCCTGCGCCCAACCCGAACACCTATCCACACAACCCACTCAGCTGGAGCGATCCACTCGGCCTGATCCCCGAGGAATGTGGCAAAAGGTTCGAAACACGAGACGATGCGGAGCGCGCAGCTTTCGAAGCAGCAGGTGTCCCCTACGGAAGGACTCCCGATGCCGAGTGGACAGTAATGGGAGACGTCCGATACGCCCATGTTCCTGGCCATTTCTACTCGCCCGATCCGACGCACTGGGGGAATTTCAGGCAATTCGAGATGGAGCAAGGGTCACGGGTGATCGTGGAACACACCGATGATCCGGCCGGAACGCACTTTCACGCCGGACAGCCCAAAGGTGAGTCAACGCAAACTGGGGTCAACTTCGGATGGGACAACTCTCCAGGACCTCCCGGAGGGAGTCGATACAATGAAACATTCCAGCGATACGGGAGCATTGATGGGCCGCACGGCGACCACCACTTCTTCTACTGAAAGAAGTGACCGCATCAGTAGCCGCCCAGACGAAGGAGCCTGCGAATGAGTACTCCGGCGATCCTATCTGAAGAGCTGCGCCAGTCACTGACATCGATCGGCCTCGCCATTTGCTCCGACAGCACAGAAGGCGTTCCCTCGCCATCGCAAGCAATGCAGGCCGTAAACGGCGGCGAAGTGGAGCCGAAATACACAGTCCCCTACCGCTCAGACGACGCGCTCGGCGAGCTGGACAGGCTGTGGCATGCCGAAGCCAACGCCGTGTCCCTCTACGCAAATGCAGGTAAGTTCCTGCTCATACTTCCGGGACCAGGCAGTAGTCATGCCGGCTGGTTATGTGTCCAAGACACGGTAGGGGAAAGGCTTCCCTCCCGAATTATTGCGATTACGAACTCTCCCGAGTTCATCGCAATGTCGCTCGACGGTAAGCAACTCTGCGCCACTTCTCGAGAGGAATATGACTACTGGGTTATCAGCCACAAATTCACCGAGCAATTCAAAGCTGCTGACCATAAGCGGAGCGTGATCTATCCTGAGGTGCGTCGGCTGGTGAAAAGTGGAACTTCCCTGAGCGATCTACTGTCTTATCTGAAATCGACGGGGTATTTTAGAGGTCACAAGATCGAACTGATGAGCATACTGAGAGAAGCTTGCGGGATCTCGCTTTCCGAAACCGGGGAACTGGCGGCGCTACTGGACCAGTATTGCACGCCGATCGTTCCAATGGATCAACTTGAAGCGAAATGGCAGTATATCGTTTCTGATAATCGGCAAGGTTGAACACTCGGCACTTTCGGCGGCGGACTGCGAGTGACGGACGGCGCGACACGTCGATGTGTGAGCAGCGCTGGAGGGGATGTCGGACCGCTCGGCGCGGTCCAGACCTTGCGCGAGCGAGTGTGACTTTAAAACATTGCAAATACCGCACGATTGCCCTGACGAGGGAAACATTCATCTCGCCCACTCAGGGATTTTCGGATTCCTATGCCGCCGACCTTTTAGAATTCGAGCTCCGTCCGAGAACAATCGACGAACTAGCGGAAATCGGTGTCAGAAGCAACGCGAAGGCCGTCCAAGATCTGTATCCGGATATGCCGGTGGTATCAAAGGGTTGGCCGGAGTTTGCGGCGCACTTCGGGGGTGAAGGTCTGGGGCACGTCAATATTGGGTTGGGTCGAGTTCCTGCATTGCAGATATTCAACGATGCGACAGTCAAGTGGAGGGAGATAGTACGATGACTCCAGAGGATGAGAAGGTCATACTAGGGTTGGTATACAGCCCAGCAAATCCGACTCGGGTCGGTTCGCCCGAAGAAGTGCTGCGGCACTTCGGGGCAAGCGATGGTCGGGAACTCGGATTGAAACTGCTGAAAGAAGCGATCGAAAGTCGTGATGCCGACGGTGTCGAACTAGCTCTGATTGTGAGCTCCGAGTTCGGGCTCACAATGGATTATCTCGACACGCTGTTGCAGTTGAGTTCAGCAGATTGGCACTACATGCACGAAGCTGTGGTATCGCTGCTCGGGCAGCTACGGACACCGACCGCGGTCGATGCGTTGTATCGAGCTGCGGTCTGGATTCCAGATTATCTCGACTACGACGACAACAGGGCCCTCGCAACGAAAGCGATCTGGGCGCTTGGTGGCACACCCGGGCTGGAAGCAGAAGCAGCCTCAGTCCGGCTGGGCGATTCGGACAGTCAGATTGTGCGGCAGGGAGCCGAAGCGCAGCTCAAGCGCAGGCAAAAGTCTCATACTGCAACGTAGGGAAGGGTCCGCATATCGGCTCTTAACATGGGTTATCCGCATGTTAGCCAAGAGTCGCTGTTCGAACATGTTCGGGTAGACGGTCGGATACCGACCCGGGTCGAGCATCTGGTGTTCCTGGAAACTGAGACCTGCCGCCGCCTACTGGGTCGGCTCGATGCCGCGTGGCCGATGCCGGTGCTGAAGACCGCGACACTGCGCGATCGGGGCGCCGCGCATCGGGCGGCGCGGACCCTGCTCGGTCGAATTCTCGAGTATGGTGAACGGCTGTCGGCGACGGATAACACGTTGCGCCGCAGCGGTCTTTCGGTGCCCTACTGGGCGGCTTCGGATGAGGTGGCTCACCTTCTCGAAGCGTTCGCCGCGGTGGAGGCGGAGCTCGCATGGCAGCAGACGGGGTGCCCCTGGCTCACCTCACCGACCGGCTCGACACCTGGTGTCGTGATTGCCGGGCAACCAGCAACTTGCGCGAACTGGCGGAGTGTTCGCGAAAGACTGTCATGGAGACCAGTCACAGTAGAGCGTTGGCTGAAGGGTTTCTGGGCCGCGCATGCCGAGTCCGATCCCGGGGCGCTTGGGCACGAATGCGATGACAGGCCGGCGGATGCCGGCCGCGTGGTCATCTCGACGATGCGCCGGACAGCCATCGTCGAGCGCGGTCGAATACAGAATTCTTGCGCCCGCGTGTTCGATCGATCGGGTTGCACCAGCGGGGCAACGCCTCTCGCGCGGCAAGCCATGTCTGGGGTATCCCAACGATCGGACCCGTGCGGTTGCCGGTGTAGGCGGCGACGATTCCGCCGACGATGGCGCTGGTGGTGTCGATATCTCCGTCTGCCGCAATACATGTGGTGACTGCGGCCGGGTAGTCGTCCAGATATGTGGCCGCGACCCACATCGTGAACGGCACCGTATTCTGCGCGGTGACCAGAGATCCGTTGCCGAGTTCTTTCGCTGCCTCGGCGGCGGGGGCTCCGAGCAGGGTGCGGGCGCGGCGGATCAGCCGGGTGGTGTCACCGTGGTCGAGGCGGTCCAGGACGCCGGTAATGAATTCGGTTGGTGTGGGCCGTGTTCCGTTCAGGCGGGCATGCGCGGCGTGGGCTGCGGCGAGTGCGACCGCGACGGCGCCGGTGATGCCTTCGGGATGTAGATGGGTCACCTGCGCCGACCGGACCGCTTCGGCGACAACCTTTTCCGGATCGCCAGCATAAAAGGCACCCAACGGGGCAACCCGCATGGCCGCACCGTTGCCGCAGGAACCTTCGTCACCGAATGCGGCTGCGGCCGCCTTGCGCCAATGCACGCCATCGCGGACTCGACGCAAGGTGCCGACCGTGGCGAAGCCGTAGTCACGGGCCGGGTCGAAGCGTCGCGCGAAAGCGGTAGCAAGCCGATCCTGGTCGATCTCGCCGCGACTGCACAGCTCGGTAACCACAGAGCAGGCCATCTCGGTGTCGTCGGTCCACCCCCACGGACCGGCAGGAAGATTACCTGCCCGAAGATCTGCGATGGATCGGCGCATGATCGGGAACTGCTGCCCCAAAGCGTCCCCCACGGACAGTCCATCCAAAGAATCAAGCATCAACTCGACATGCATTGCGTCCGATGATAGCCAAGGGGAAGACGATCTACGCGGATGGCGAATGTGTGTCTGAATCTTCAACGGCGGCTGTGGATGTCGGTTCGTCGCTGCAAGTGCGCGGATGAGTTCGGTGACGTGTTTGCGTTGCTCGCGCCCAGGAGAGCTGCTTCCGGTTGGCGGGGGTGTGCGCCTCGTCGAGTTCGAGCGCGATTCAGGACCCGTGCGCGACATCGCGCACATCGGGCTTCAAGGCTTGGATACAGCGCGAATGGTGTCGATCGAGGACGGGGTCTCGGGGTTGTCGATGAACCGGCTGACCGAGGTTGGAATCAGGACGACATCAGACCGGTGCGCGTCGCCGTGATCGCCACGGTGATGGCCAGCGGTGTTGCGCGGGCCTGCTGGTTCGTAGGTGCCGAGGACGATGCCGAGATCGGTCACGGTGAGCTCGACTGGGCGCATCGTCGCCGGGAGGATGCCGTTGTTGAACAAGCGGCGACCGGAGCCGAGTACCAGCGGAAACGTCATCAGGCGGAAGCGGTCGACGAGTTCGTGCTGCAACAGTGTCTGGAGCAGTTTGCCGCTTCCCCAGATCTGCAGTTCGTCGCCGGGTTCGTTCTTGAGCGCCTGTACCGCTGCGACGATGTCGCCGGTCAGGAGGTGAGCGGTGTCGGGGTGTTCGCCGCGCCAGGTGGTATCGGCTTCGCTGAGTGAGTTGGATACGACGTATTTGGGTAGTGAGTTGATCGCGGTGGCGATGGGGTTGCCGGGGTCGGTTTGATCGGGCCAGTAGCTGCGGAAGATGTCGAATGTTCTGTGACCGAATAGGAACGCGCTGGCGTGGCTGTTGAGTTCGGTGACGAACTCGCCGACGGTTTGGTCCGGGAAGGGGGCCTGCCAGCCGCCGTGGGTGAAGGCGTCGCTGGGATCTTCCTCGGGTCCGCCGGGGGCCTGCATCACGCCGTCGAGGGTCAGGAACGTTTGCACGGTGAGTTTCATGTGACTGTAGACGGAGCGGCGCACTGATTCTGAGCGGTCGCACGTCGAATCGCTGCGGGCGGAGTCAGAACGCATCTCTTTCATGCCGGTGACAACAACCTGGTCGACATGACCGGCGACCCCTCCGCGCGCACCACCTCTTCCCGACGCCTTGCGAGAGTTCCTCGACCGCGGTGTAGAGATCTGGTCGTCGTCCACTCTGCACGCCAAAGTCGCGGCTACGGCGACCTCGGCGGTCATAGGCTCAGCGAACGCCTCTCACCACTAGACGGCAATCGACGAAGCGGTGATCATCAGCGACGACCCCCTGTCGTCGAACAGGTCGTCTTGCCGTCCGAGTCGGAATTCGTCTGGCTCCTGCGTGAAACGCAGGAACTCCTCGAATAGGCCGACTGCAGGGAGTCTGTTCAAGTGTTTGTTTAGCTGCTGTGCCGCGCGTGTATCGCGCAACTCCCGCAACAGGGCGGTACCCAGTTTGCCGTACTCGTGCCGCTCTACCCAATGTTGTCATCCACGGTCAGCGGCCGATCGCGTTGGACCGCCGCCGCGATCTCCGAGATCCAGCAGACCAGTCACGCGAACCAACGACTGACCCCTTACAGTCCCTCGTCGAACGGGTACCGGTCGTGTAACGCGGATCGGTCGCCGACAAAGTAGTTCAGGACGAGGTCGTCAGCGACTTGGACCAGCACATCGCGACCCTCGACTGCGGATGCCCACTCCATCGGCAGTCCGGACACACCCTGGGTGGCGCCGATCAGGTTGCCGGCGACCGCACCGGTGGAATCGGAGTCACCGGAATGGTTCACCGACAACAGCAGTGCTGCGCGCGCATCGCCGGTCCGGACCGCGTACAGGGCGCAGTACACCGCGATGGCCAGGCACTCTTCTGCGATCCACCCCGCGCCGACCTGCTCGACCTTTTCCGCGGTCGCCACGCCCTCGGACAGCTCGACAGCTCGGGTCAGTGCCGCGATGGTTTCCGCACCTGCGCGGAATGCCGCGAGTTGAGTAATGGTTTGCTGCACGGCAATCGGCAGTTCGATACCGCTGACAGCACGATCGATTAGTGCCGCGAACGCGCCCGCGGCGAGGTATCCCGTGGGATGCCCGTGGGTCAGTTGCGCGCTCCGAGCGGCCGTGGTGAATGCGAGATCACCGCCCGCTCCGGCCAGTCCGAACGGTGCCGACCGCATTACTGTGCCGCAACCTTTCGAGCCCGGATTCACCGGACCGGGTTCGTCGAGCATGCCTGGGGCGAGATACCCCAGTGCCTGCTTGTTCAGCCCGGACATGCAGGCATTGCCTGGTGCCCGCGCTGCATACAGAAACGGTTGACTCGCCAGCCAGCCATCACTGTCTGGTGCGGGAGCATCCTGTCTCTGGGTCTGCAACCAGCGCAGATACGCCTTCCGCAGCGCCGGCACCGGGTCGACACCCGGAACGGACCGCAACAGGCCCTCCGCGGTGAACAGCGTCATCTGGGTGTCATCGGTAATCTGCTGCGGCGCACCCGCGTCGTGCTGCGGCAGAAAGCCCTGCACGCCCTCGGCTCCGTACCGTTGGCGAATCTGCGCTAGTTGCAAGAATTCGATAGGCCACCCGAGCGCATCACCAATCGCCCCGCCCAGCAGTGAGCCTCGGACTCGGTCGAAGACCAGCGTGTAATCACCCACGGGACACCATCATTGCGCATGCGGGCGGCACAAACTCCACCCAGCCACACCCGAAACCCCTGACAGCCCTTGCCCGTGCGACGGTGTGACCGTCAGCAGGCGCAAAAGGTCATGGAAATTCGCGGACTTCGACAACGTCGAAGCCGACGGACCGGGCGGCGGTGTCGAACATTTCCTGCCACTGGTCTACGTCGGTGCTGTCTATCAGGGCATCGGGCATGACTTCGACGCTGAGGGACCACCGGTTTTCACCGTCGCGCCACAGCTTGGCCAGCACCGAGGCATCCCCGCCGGCGCCGAGCTCACGTGCACCGAATTGCATGTCATCGGGGTCATCGAGACGGCCGCGGCGGCTCAGGCCGAGTGTGTCACGCAACTGTTCCAGTCGACTGTGGTCGAGTTCCCCCGAAAGGATCAGCAGCAACCGGCGTTTCGCTCTGGCCGGGTGTTCCCGATCTGTCGCCGATGCCGCCTCGTTGGGGGTTGGTTCCAGCCCCAGCAGGGGAAGGGCGAGATCGGTGTTGCCCTTGTTCTCGTTCCACGCCGTATACGTCAACTGCGCCGGGGTAGCGATCCCGAACGCGTCCCGTAAACCGGAGGTGATCATTGCGGCCAGCCTGCGGTATTCGGCCCGTAGCGCGGGCCACGCCACGTTGTAGGACCAGTTGTAGCTGTCGCGCCCGACGGGCGGCTGCCAGCCCAGGTCAGCGATGTGCTGAAGGCCTGCGGCATCGGCTCGCACCTCGGGGTCCAGCATGCCGGGGCCAGGTAGTTCGGCGCACAGCTCGGTATCGGTCTGATAGAACTGCGCATACCGGCGTCGGTCCAGGTTCGGTACAGCCTCCCTGATAGACACAACCGCGCCGGCAGGCAGCGACCCCAACTGGGCGGCCAATCGATCCGTGAATTCGGCCCAGCTGGTCATGACCGTTCTGCCTCGGCGAGTGCGTCGCCTTCGTCGTCGAGAGCCAACTGCTCGTTGGGCACCAGCTCCAGGTTCACCACGCTAGGAAAGGCTTTCAGCGCGAGAGTCTGCTGTGGTCCGGCCCACCGCACCTGGGGGTATTCACCCGGGATCCGCATGGTTGGTGCACCGAGCGCCTCAGTAAGCGCACGCGTCATGTGCACGAACGCGTCCCACACGTTGTCGGCCTCATCGGAGTCGATGTCGGTCACCGACTGCATGATGTGGTGGGCTTGCCCGTCCCAGCCGTCGACTCCACCGCTATCCAGCCCGAATCCAACGTCAACGCTTACCGAATGTGGGCCGATCCGCTCGACATGCCAACCGAATTCCGCGGCCAGTTCCGGCACGTCAGCCAACCGCCACGACCAATCCAGCGACCGCAATCGAAGCGCCAGCTCGATAATCTCGGTGTCGTCCAGCGTCCGCCAACCCGTCATAACCCCGCTCTATCGTTATTCTCGAACACGGCCATTCCGCGCCTGCCCACACTGTCACGTTCACGCGCCCTGGCCTGATCCGTCAATTTCGGCTCGCTGGTCGACGGGTGTTGTCAATCCTCTTGGTCGAGGGCGTTGAGCCAGTCGTTGGTTACCAGCTGTAGCCGGACGGTGTGGTGGAAGTCGATCAGCCGCAGGGTTGTTTCTGGACCGGCCCAGCGGATTTCGGGACCCCTGTCGTCGAGGCGAGCGGTTGGTTCGCCGAGGGATCTGGTCAGTACGTCCGCCATCCGGGCATGCGCCGCCACTGTGTCATCGCGGCCGTCGGGTGTATCAGCTGCCTGGGTGCTGACGGTGACTTCGATGCGTACCGCGTCGCCGTCGAAGCCGATGATGTCGACGGTGTCCGGGCCGAGACGGGAGGCGAACTGAACCCGGTCCGTTGAGTGGCATGGTCTCCGTGTCCCCAAAGCTCGGATGACAACCGATCAATCCTGGCGTGCCAGCCCGAGCAGTGGCAGGTTGAGGTCGCGTTCGTCCGCGTTCTTGTTCCACGCGGCGTAGGTCAACGACTCTGGGTCGCTGATTCGGAACGCGTCACGGAGTCCGGTCACCACCATTGCCGCCAACTGGCGGTATATGGCTGAATTGACCGGCCAAGGCAGCTCGATCCACCAGTAGGGGCCATGGTCGTCATCGGGTTCCTGCCAGCCTGACTCGGTGATCAGGCGGTATCCCGTTTTGTCCGGCCGTGCGGTGGGTTCGAGGAACTCATCGCCCACCAATTCGGCAAGTAGCTCGCTGTCGGTCTGCGCGAACTGCGCGAACCGCTGGTGGCCTGGGGGAAGTCCCGCTTCGATGATCTTCACAATCGCGCCTGCGGGCAGTACCGCTAACTGCTCGGCCAGTCGCTCGGCGAATTCCGCCCATTCCGTCATGTCAGGCCCTGCTGCTGTTCGAATTCGATGGATCTATCGAGAGCGGCCAGCGAGGCGTTCGTTTGATACGTCAGCTGGACAGTATGTGCGAGACTCAGATTCTTCAGGCGCAGTGTTGTTTCCGAAAAAGCCCAACGGATTTCTGCGGCTTCCCCCGGCATGCGGGCGGTTGGCTCGCCGAGAGCGCCGGTTATAGCGCCGGACATCCTGACGAATGCGTCACGCACCATTGCTCGGCCGGTCGCGTCCTCGCTCGCGGAGCCTGTCACCATCAACTCGATGGACTCGGCCACCCCGTCGCGGCCTGTTACCGCACCGCTGCTCAGCCCGAAACCGCAGTCGAGCATGACCCAATCCTTTCGGGTCATCAATACCTTCCAGTCGAACCTTGCGGCTATCGCGGGCACCTCTTGCAGCTGCCACGACCAGTCCAATGACGGCAATCCGGTAGCCAATTCGACTATCTCGTCATCGGTCAGCGCACGCCATACCACCATGGATTCACCTTATTCATATCGCCGGATCGGGCAGCTGGCACTAGTGAAGACCGGAGATCCGATCATCGCCAACCCGATCGATGTCACGGTCATGGCCATGCATTAGCGCTGGCGCAGAGACGCGCTTCAGCAGCAATAGCCCCCAGCGCATACGGATCTATCTCGAGGCCACTGGATCAGTTGATGGCGCGTTCCTCGCTCAACGGGTTACCGGCCGCATCGACTTCCTCATAGTCGATACTGAATTCGAGTTTCGCGCTTCGGCACTGTTCGGCAAGTTCATGTAACCGGGCAACGGCGTCCTCGACGGCGCCATCGATATGGCCTTCGAGGAGGAAATAATTCGGGGGATTCTGCGGTGATGCCTCATAGCAGAGCAGTTCGAAATCGGCTGTTTCGTAATGCGTTTCCCATCCTCGGCGAGGCCGCACACGTAGATCGTCGGTCGAAAGCCACGATCTCAATATCTGCTCGACAATTTCCGGATTACCGGTTTCGAAGCTTCCGTGGAACGACGTACTCGGCACGAATCTACTCTACCGAGACGGCACGAGAAGCACTCGACAAGACCTGCCGTAGGTACGAGCGATCACACTTCCGTACTGTCTCACGCAGCGGAGGCGGCCAGACACGGCTGCCCCCTTTGGAATCCAGAAGTATGCTTCCGAGTATTGCTGGTAGGACCACAACGAGATGTTCGCCGAGTCCGGGCTGGCCGAACTCCTGTCGAATGCCCACAGCGCGAGGCTAGTCCCCGAGAAGCGGTTGGTTGACCGAAAGCTGAAGGGTTACTTGTGAATCCGAGCGCGAACCAACTGACCGGAATGACGTGGGATGATTCCGTGAAACTATCGATAGCTGGTGCGCTGTCTTGATCAAGCTGTCCGTTGGCCGAGAAGCCCTCGCAGCCGTTCGAGTGCGGCAACGGCTTCGGCCACGAGTCCTTGCATCCCAGTGTTGGTGGTGGCGCGGATGATGCGTTGGATTTGGTGGGGGAGTCGGTGTTGTTTGCTGGCTCTCGCCTCGGTGCGCTGCATTTGCACTCGGTGCGTGACGCACCGGCATCCTCATGTAGTTCCATCCCGGGGTTGCAAGCGTTTCTGGACCGGGTGGCGGCCAGCGAGCCATGAGTATGCTGCGAGGGGGCTTGGTTTGGTGGGGGGCGCCAACCGATCTCGGGGCCTTATATGTGGTCGAGTTCGGCTCTGCGGTGTAGCTCGTTGGCGATGGTGTCGGCGGTGGCTGGGGTCACGGTGGTGTCGTTGTCGTTGACATCGAAGAGGTATCGGCCGGCAGCGGGGTGTCCGTTGCGGATGTCGATCCAGCTCAGGTAGTTGGCGGGGTGGGGTCGCCGGTCGTGTAGGTAGCGGTCGATGCGTAGGTTGCCTTCGGCGTTGCGTGGCGCGCGGAGCAGGGTTCGGATGCGTTCTTCGATGGGAAGCTGGCCGTTGTCGGAGCGTCGGTAGGAACTCGGTTGTTCTTGTCCGCGTACTCGTCGGGTGTATCCGGTCATCTGGCCTGCGGCTCCGGCAGGGGCTGTCGGCAGGGTGGCGGCCAGGTGCTTGCCGAGGTTTTGTCGTTGGGTGACGACGAGTTTGATGTCGCCGCCGAAATCGGCTGTCGTACCGGACTTTTGGAAGAGGATCACGCCGAGATCTGCGATGGCCGCACCGACTGATCTGACTCGCTTGTGGGAAGTGAGTGATCGGCCGGTGCACACGATCCGTAGGTCGGGGTTGGCGAGTACTCGAAGGGGTCCGGTGAGATCGGCATCGTTGTGGTGTGGGTAGCGTGCGCTGATTTCGCCGACCAATTGTGCGTATTCCTCAGTCGTCGAGGCTGATTCGATGATGCTGATCGGATCCGGGTACTCGTCGAGTCCCGTTTCGGCCCACACCCATGCGAATTCGTCGGGCGTGAAGTCCCAGACTGTACGGGTATTCACCTGCGAGTGCCGCCGGTGGGTTCGTCCGCGTTGCTATCCAAGGGTCCGACTCCGGTGAAGGTGACTGGTTGTGCTGGTGTCGATTCGACCGGGGCGGTCGGCTCGGGACTGGTGTCCATGGGTCCGACTCCGGTGAACGTGGTTGGCGGGACTGGTGCTGGTTCGACTGGAGCGGCCGAGTCGGGACCGCTGTCCATAGGCCCGACTCCGGTAAAGGTGACAGGCGGCGCTGGTGCCGATTCCACGGGGGCGACGGGAGCAGGACTGCTGTCCATGGGTCCGGCTCCCGTGAACGTGACTGGCGGTGCCGGTGCCGGTTCCACGGGTACGGCCGGTTCGGGACTTGTGTAGTCCGCTCTGGCAGGCGGATTGGGTCGCGGGGCGTCGTCAAAGCCCCAGTCTTGACCGAAACCGGCATCGTGCGCGGGGGCTAGGTCGGCACCGATGTCACCGACCGGGCTGGTGAGATCTTCCGTCCAGTCGGAGTGCACTCGCCGTAGGTAGTCGGGTGCATAGTGTTCGGCTTCGGTTTCGTCTTTCTTGCGGGCTCCTGCTCCCGGTGTCATTGGACCCATCCGGCCTGCGGAGGCACTGGTTGCGCCACGTGCACCCGAACTCGACGCCGCAGCCCCAACAGGACTCGTTCCTGGTACGCCTGGTCGAGTAGAACCAGGGCCACCAGGCTCGGAACTCGAGCCACCCGGCCCATTGGAGCCCAGGCTGTTCGGACCGGGTCCGGTGCTCGGGCTTGCGGTAGTGGCGGCCGCGTTGGGGTTCACTGCGGCGGGCGTAGTGCTGGTCGGAGTGGTGGCCGTGTTGTTGGTGTCCGGGAGCAGGCCTTCGGGCAGTCCGAAGCCTGATGGGTTGGTTGACGTTTCGGATTCGTTGCCTGTGCCCGTCTGGGTGGGGCTTTGTGTCGGCGTTTGAGTGTTATCGTCCGGGGCGTTCCCGCTGGCACTGCTCGCGGGTCCGGTGCCGGTGGTCGGGCCGTCTTCACCTGCGATTTGTGGCACGGTCGTGTATGCCGGTACCCCGGTTCCCGCGGGTGGAAAGGTGGGCGTGTAGGCGGTATTGAGTGCGCGGATCGCCGCTTGGCGCGCCTGTTCCTGAGCGGTGCGGGTTTGTTCGTCGTACTCGGGGTTGATCAGTCCGGGCAGGATCGACTCGGCGGGGTTGTCGGGGTTCGGGGCTGCCGTCGATGTCGGTGGCGGCTGGACTGCGGTGCGTACGGCTTCGGCCGACCATGCGAGCGAATCCAGGCGACTGCTGACCGAATCGAAGACCCGGCCGATCTGGTTGGCCGCTTGCGAGAACCGTTGCGACGCTGCTTGTGCCGCTTCGCCGCTGGCGCCCTGCCATAGGCCGTTGCCGAAGATTCTGTTCATGCCCATCAGATTGAAGGTGGACAGGTTGACCAGGTCGGAGTGGTTGTCGAACCAGATTCGTTGCAGAGTGCGCAGGCCGGCCGCATCCAGACCGCCCAGCCCGTTCGCTGCCCCGTGCACGGCTTGGTACATGGCCTGGTGGGTCATGCCCTCGAAATGCTCTGTCGTGCTGACGAAGTCGGGGTCGGTGCCGAAGCCGAGGTCATCGAGTTCGGCGTCGCCTTGGCCGACTCGGGTTTGGGCTTGTCCCGCCTTCTGTTGTGCGTTCACGGTTTGCTGCAGGGCCGCGGGGTCGATGGTGCCGGAGATCGGCAATTGGATGGGTACGACTATCCCGGGTAAGGGCATCGGGTTCGCCGCTGGTTCGTTTTCCCCGCCCACGTCGCGCCCCCTTGTATCGCAAACATAGTCCCTTCGCACGGCAGACTAGCACGTCACGGCCTATCGGATCGGCTGTCGTGCGGGCAGTTCGAGCACCAACGTGGACGAGCATTTCGGGCGTTGTTCGACTGGTCATCGGTTGTCCCACTGCAACTTTCGGCTGTGATCCCGCTGCGGGAGTGTGCTGCTGCCGGCGACAGCGCGGGATCGCGATGCGGGTTACGATCCTTGCCGCAGTGGATACTTCGACGAAATAGGTAGGGGGGCAAATGCTGAAGGCCGATATCGATCAGTTGAATACGCTCGCGTCGGTACTCGACGGTGTCGGGAATGATATAGACAACCTCGAAGTGCGGACGGCGGCTGGATATCTCGCCGATGCGCTACCCGGGTGCGTGATTCCGCAGGCGTGTGCGCAGGCAGCTGAATTCGTGGAGGGCGCCTACCTTCGTGTGGCCGGACGTATGCGCCAGGTCGCGGTGCTCACCAGGGATTGCGCCAAGAACCTGAACATGACCGACACGGAGTTCGCTCGTCGGATGGACGAGGTTGACGTCACGTCCGTGGGGAGGCGCTGATGCCCACCCGCGATCAGGTGAAGCAGTGGAACCTCGGCGCGCTCCGTACCTGGGCGATGTTGTTGACCACCAAGAACAGCGACTGCCTGTCCTACCTTGACAAGACCAAAACTTACTTCTCCGATGTTCATGGTGACTGGTCGGGTGCGGCGTATGACGCTGCCTACAACAGGGTTCTCGAGGACCACGAGCAGGGCCGTAAACTAACCGTCGAGGTCGGTGATCTGGCGACGGTGTTGCCCCAAGCTGTCACCACACTCGAGTCTTATCGCAATGCGTTGCTCGGCAAGGTGGCCGATGCGGAGCATGCCGCTTTGACTGTCGACAACAGTTGGCGGGTTTCCGGTACTTCTGAGGAAGACGTCAATTCCCATCAGGGCCTTATCAACACCGCCTATTTCGCGCTGGACAACGCGGTTTCCGAGGTGGTCCGTCAGATCACCGAACAGGCCGACATCATTCGTTCGGCGGGTGATCTGCTTGGCTCGGGTCTGGATGTCAGCGCCGCCGAGGACGAGACCGGCAGACTCGGGCAACAGGACGGCAAGGCCCTCGCCGACTGGACCAATACCCCTGAGTCCCAACGCAATCCCGCTGTCCTCGACGAGATTGCGAGCAAGCTCCCGGCGCAGCCACTCACCGAAGCCGAACTGCAGACACTTGCTAATGGTGGTGAGGTCGACTCGCTGCCAGAGGAAGTGCAGAACTATTACCGCGAGTTCTACCAATCCGCAGGCAAAGACGGCGTCCTCGCACTGAGCGAACATCTCAAAGAGCAGGAAGAAGCAGGCAGCACCGTCGCTGCGGCGCAACGTGATTCGTTGGCCAATGGGCTCGCGGTCATCAGCAATGAGGACATCGGCACCGGTCGCAACGCGGACGGCAAGCTCACAGACGCTGGTAGCTATCAGCAGGTGCCCGCCGACATTCGCGAGCTCATCGAAGCCCGCCGATCGGATGACACCTGGCCAGGCACGGAGGAACACGGCCCGGCCTGGGCAAAGCAGAGGCATCACGAGCAGGCGTCACAATTGGCGGACCTCTTCGGCGAAACCAATCCCGGATATCAGCCTGGCACCGAGCTGGGCACTCAGCTCTACGAGAAGGCCTCGGACATGGTGTCGTACTCCGACGGAGGCCGGGGTCTCACCAGCATCAGCGAGAGCCAATACGACGGGACAGCGGCCGGCTTTGCCGAATTCGCCGGACGCAATGACGATGCCGCCTACAAGATTTGGTCCGGTGAGGGCATGCACGAGGGCTATGACGCGAAGGAGACGGTGCGCTCGCTGACCGGCTACGACTGGTCCGAGTCCGATAACGGGCGTGGTGCGGCGACTCTTATCGACCGGATCACTGAGGAATCGCAGCTTCCAGCCGATGATCTACGCGGTATCCGGGGGCGGCAGTCGCTGGCCGAGCTGGGGACGATGCTCGCTCCCGAGGACGACGACAAGGTTTGGGACCAGTCGAAGGAGAGCTTCGCCAACAACCCGGAACTCGCGACATCGGTGAGCAAGGCGATGGGGGCGAACCTCGACGCGGTGAGCACGTACGGACAGGCGAACGGTTTCACCCAAAGTGAGGTCCTGGACGGGCGAGTGACCTTGAATGCGGAGGAGGCCAATCGGCTGCTTCAGTTGGGTTCGTACTCCGAAGAAGGTCGGGTCAACCTCACCACTGCGGTCGAGCAGCATCGCATCGAGGAACTCACACGGGCGCTGGGAGGCGATTCGGGCAATGTGCCCAATGCGCTTGCTGGCAATGATGCTGGAACGCTATCGGGACGCGTGGACAACGCGATGTGGGACGCCCTGACCGACCAAGACCAAAAGAAGGGCGACGAAGCGGAGAATCCACAGGACGCGTTGTACAAGGCCAAAATGTTGGGCGCGTCGATCGCGGGTCAACTCGCCGACGAAGGGGTCGGCAAGATCCCCGGCGCCGAGACCGCCGCCGGACTTACCGGAATCGAGGTCGGCGACACGGTCGAAGACAAGGTGCAGGAATGGCTCGGCAAGCCCGAGTACGAGTACATGGAACGTCCGAGCGAAGCGGTCCTGAAAGCGGAGGCCACCAATAGTGCGCATCAGGCGATCCTGAACGCCGCGTACGAGGCCGGGCAGCTGCCACCAGAGTTGCAGACTAATGGCGGGCCGATTGACATCGACACTGTTCACGGAGACGGCACCTTGAACCGAAGCTTCACTCAATTTCTTTCATCGCATGGGCTGCATCAGTACGTCACCGACTACGGTCAGTCCTACGCGATCGACCTCGGCCAACAAGGGGGATCGTGACTCGTTCGACGGTAAAGACCACCACCATTGTTCTTCTCACAGCAGTGGTGGCCATGGCGTGCGGAAATCCTGCGTCCAACGATCCCGCCACTACGCCAACTACCACCGCTTTGCCTTTTCCGTATCCTCCACTGAAGTTCTACACCGAGATAGCGGTGCCATTGGAAGCACCACTGCACTCTGCGGCCGAATTCGCGCTAACGATGGAGGCCGACGATCTCCGCTTACTCGATCCCAGGGTCGCCGACAGCATCCGGCCAACCTTTCTCAGCAAAGCAGCACCCGAAGCCTACGAATACTTTGAACCATTTCAGTCGCCTGACTTCGTAAACGACACGGGCGGGCAGACACTCCGAGTCGTCGGTGCGCAGGACCAGGTTGACCAAACGGTCGAGGTGTCGATATGCATCTACAACAGCCCCGGCCAATACACGCTGTATAAAGATGGGCACATCGGCGGACCGATGGACACCCCGTATCCTTACGTGCTTCGGCGCACGCGGGTGCAGTGGACAGACCGTGCTGCCGCCGACGGATCAGTCGCAGCCGGTCCGCGGTGGCTGTGGGTGAACAACGGAGTTGATTTGAAGATGACCAACGAGGTCAGATCGTCGGTGTGTGAGCCGTTCAAGCCGGACCCGTTCGTCCAGAAGATGCCGGATCCGACCACACCGATACCAACCCCCACACGCTGATCGTCAAGGACACACGATCCCATCGAAGCCGATGGACTGATGCCTGACTCAGCGGTCACCGATCGCTGACTCGATGGACTCAGCGATCTCGTTGATTCGATCACAGGGGCGCTCGCTGGTAGAGGCTCCGTTGACGGTTTTACCAACATCGATCGTGCCCCACGAGGATGTCATCGTCACATAGCATGCCTCAGCATTTGTTTTGCTATATGTAATTGCGTCGCGCCCGTTGACCTTAATATCTTTCGCATTGCTGGCTTCGCGACTTCTGAATTCGTCCAACGCCAGATTTGTTGCCGATATCGTGAGAAAGCTCGTCGTGACGTTCTGTCCGCGGACTTGCTCCTTGTGCGCGAACTTGCATCCAATAAATGAGTATGTGTCATGTATTTGATCGGCGCGCTGTCGAGTATTCGGATCAAATCCGATATTGGAAATGGTCTTGTCATCTAGCTGTCGACAGGGGTCGTACTCGACGGTGCCACGTCCTTTGTTTACCTGGCTAGGCGCAGGCGAGACCGAGATGGAAAGGCTTGGTTGAGTTGATGTGGCCGTATTATCGACCGAATTGTTGTCTGGCGAATTGCTTCCGCACGCGGATACCATTACCGTGATAACACTCAAGTGTAGCGCTGCCCGAGAGGCGATCACGATGCAGCACCGTCCAATCCTGCGTTCTGCGCGGCGAAACGTAATGTGTCTGCGTTTCGCTGGTCGGCATCGCTGATCTGCCCGGCCGCTCGCAGATATGCCTCTTGTAGCTTCATCGCACCCTCGATCAACTGATTGATTACGTTGATCCCCTCTGCAGCTTTGTTCGAGAAGCCGCGCTGCAGCTGCCGCCCCGACTCGAAGCCCCCGAAGCCGCTGGCCTGAGCTGCTCCTTGTAGTCGGTCGCGAATGGTGAACAGTCCGCTGATCATCTGCTCATACAGGCCGACAGCCTGAGCGACAGCTGCTGGGTCGAATCTGATAGCCCCGGCACCCGCAGCGGTGTTGAATGCCGCTATCTCAGCTCGGCCGTAGTCGACATCAACCATGGTCACTCAACCCCCAAGTCCCTGTCCTCGCTGTGCGAGGGTAACAGCTGCGTGGCACCCGATGCTTGATATGCACTGCGATCCCGGCGAAGCGCTCGCTGCGGGGCAACCATCGCCTGAACTGCGCCGCCGCACCGCGCCCGATCACATGATTACAGGTCAGCTCGCCCATCCGGTGGTTCAGTCGAATCTCCTTCCGTCGCAGGGAATGAGAAGTTCGGCAGTCGGCGGGTTCCCGCCGAGATCTCGAAGCACAAATCGCTGTAGGCGACGGAAAGCTCGGTGAGGCGACGCTGGGCATAACGCAACTGCAGCGAGGGAATACTCGGCTCGGATGCGGCACGGGCATCGACCGAGAACTCGGCGAGGCGATCGATCACCATGCCGACGGTCTCGGTGTGCAGGTACGCGGCGTCATAG
The DNA here is from genome assembly GCF_035920345.1 of Nocardia vinacea. Taxonomy (NCBI): domain Bacteria; kingdom Bacillati; phylum Actinomycetota; class Actinomycetes; order Mycobacteriales; family Nocardiaceae; genus Nocardia; species Nocardia vinacea. Next base: position 6,955,513 of record NZ_CP109149.1, on the reverse strand, counting down.
ACCGGGCGCTTGGCCGATGTCACCCAATCATCGATCCGGCCCACCAGTCGAGCGCGTTCGCCGTCGATCGCGCCGACATTAGCGTTCCCTTCCGACCGGGCTTCGTGCAGGCTGGCCAGCTCGTAGGCGGCGCGCAGGACCGGATGCTCGATAGCTACAGTCCCGGCGCATGCTTGCAGAACCATGTCTTTGGAAGGCAGCGGCGTCCTCATGACCGCCTCGCCCGGCAAGTCCGGAGACGCGGGCGATAACCGAGACGCAAATCTGTAAGTCGTTGGCGCTGTGCATATTTGATCCACAATCTGTCGTCGGAAGTCATACGTTGCTCCGTCCAGGACATATCTTGACGCAGTCCATGCCCGAATGTTGTTGGCGTGGAATCAATTTCCGGGGCGAACATCAGGCGTCGCTTGCTTTCATCAGGAACACCGCGACCTGCAGGTGTACGAAGCAGTCGTCGGGCCGGTGCGTTGCGTGGATACGTTGCAGCTGCACTGCCCGCGCGACGGTCAGCTCCATGAGATGGACATGACACCAGCGCTCGGCCAACGTGCCGTCCGCCGCGACGAACTCCTTGCGCTGGGGCGGATCTGGCATCGTCACTGCTCTGTGTAGCTGGCGGCGGTGTCACTGCCGCTAGCCGCGGTAGGGGGTTGCCCGTGCACATCTTCGGTGCCATCCGGTCGCACCGTCCGGGGCGGCAGAGCATCATCGGTGGCTTTGTCTGGCAGACGAACTCCTCCAGCCCTGACATCGGTGACCAGCTGGTCGAATGCCTCGATGTGGCAGGACAGCATGTACGCATCACGTTCGCCGTGCTCGGGATCGTTTCGGCGCAGGGTGTAGAGCAGGTATTTCCAGGCCAGCCAATGCACCATTTCGGCGTACGACGAGGGAGCGAGCGGAGCGCTGGGCTGGACCGCGATCTTCTTCGTGTGTCCTTCGGCTTCGTGGTCGATCAGGAAGGTCAGGATGGACAGTTGTTCGTGGACGACATCGGGAATATCCCGGCGGTGTTCGTAGATCATGCGCAGGATGCCGATGTACTGCTGGGCGCAGCGCAGCATCACCGTCGTCGGTTCTTCTGTTCCGGCGAAGATCCGCAGGAAGGGTCCGGCATCGGGTAGCGGCTGATCGGGTTGGGTCTCGACGGGTGGCGGTGAAAAGGAGGCTGGCGTGCTCGGGGAGGTGCCGAGCGCGACGTGGCCTGTCGGCTGGCGGTCCAGTGGCATGAGGGAGTGGCCCTTCAGATTTCGACTGTGGATGGTCCGCGCGGTGGTTGCGCCCGCTGAGTGAGGGACGTCAGTCCCACAGCGCTGCACATGGCAGCGGTGGTAGGTCGGCAGCTACGTGGTTGTCGACCGTGACGGTGAACTCTGGAAAGCCTTGGGCCAGTTCGGCGGCTTGCTCGGCCGAGGCAGTGAAATCCAGTTTCAGCGCACCGGATTCGATGTGAATGTGGCGGGATGCGACGCGGTGGACGTGGTGCTCGGACGGGCCGAAGCCGTGCCATCACCGATCACCGCCCGAGCACGAGTTGCTGGCCGGATTCGATCGCGGCCACCAGGCAGTCGTAGCCCTGACACAACTGTGCCAACCGGGTTGCCTCGGGCGGCTCCTCGTCGGTCGCAACGGCGGCGAGTACCAACCCCCAGAGGTCGGCCATCCGAGCAACCAGCGCCCCGATGCTTTCGGTCTGCACGACCATGACCGGAGTGCCTTCCGGCACGCCGGTGATCGGGACTGGTGGAGGGGGCGAGGGTGGTGCGATTACCGGTCGCTTTTGGCGGTGGTCGACCGCATCGTCGATGACGGCGATCAGGGTCTCGATAGCCTCGCGCGCCGAAACCAGCTGCGAGGCAGCCTGTTTAAGTTTGCGATGGCCGGTCTGTTCGTCTGCGAGAGACAGTAGTGCGTGTCGATATTGTCGCTGGCAGGCCACCAGATCGACTGCCGCGTCGACGATGTCACTGCCCTGCAGCGGCCGTAGCCCGGCGAAGGCCGCCAGCAATACCTCACTCGACGGCAATGCCGTCACTGGTGCCCATGTCGGGGTCGTCTCACTTGGAGTGTCGTCCGTGGCGTTCGGGGGACACTCCTGCCGTGCGTCGTTCTCATGCATGCTGGTCACGGCCGATCACCGCGGCTTACTCGTGGACAGCACCATCTGGCCGGCTTCGACCAGCGTGTCGAGCGCGGACGCTTTCCGCGGGCAGTTCTTGGCCCGGCAGGCGAGATGGATCTGAACGACTTCGTGGGCTTGGGCGGGAGTGAACGGCACCATCGGTGCGGCGTGCGCCGCAGCGTCGCACAGCGCGATGAGTTGGTACATGGCAAGGGAATTGGCGGTGGCCATCGTCTTTGGCATCTCCTGGTCGGCGGGCTCGATCGGAGGTGCCCGGCACCGGGGGCTTTCGCCACCGGCCTGCCACTCTGGCGGGCCGGTGCGCCGGACAAGGGGTACGGCGTCGGCCCGGTGCCGGGTACCAGGGCTGACCGTAGGGCCGCAAAACCGGTTATTTCCCGCTCAAATGGGGAGTCGTTTTAAAACATACGGAAATCGGTATAAAGTCCGTATGGGCGTGAAAACGCTTGATAGTCAATGCCGATCCGCCATAACCATGAACGCAACATGATGTAGCGGGGAGCCCGACGATGCACATGACGACCGGTGAGACGATCCGACGGATACGCAAATCCATCGGTATGACACAGGCGGAACTCGGCGCACTCCTGCACTTCACGCAGCCCGCTGTCTCGCAGCTGGAGCATGATGGCCCGGCCGTTTATGATGTGCGCGTTCTCCGCCGGGTGGCGAAAGCTCTGCAGGTGCCGCTCGCAATATTGGTGGTGGAGTCGGATGAGGAGGCGGAGGTGAACCGACGCCAATTTTTCAAATCAGGGGCGGTCGGAGTTGGTACTGCTATGGCGGCAGATAGACGACAGATCCCTCCGCCGGTTTCCGCAGGAGTCAGGCTTGGCCAAACGGACGTCGAGCGAATCACCAAGAGCGTCAATCAGATCCACGAGCTTCAGCTGATAGCTGGTGGTGATCGGTTGTGCGAGGTCGCCGCCAACGAAGTGCGGTATGTCGAACAGCTGCTGGATCTGGGTAGCTACAGCGACGAGGTCGGTAAGGCCCTGACCGGCACCGGTGCCGAGATGATGACTGCTGCAGGATGGGTCCACTACGACGCCGGCCGCTGGGGCGACGCGAGACGCTATTACGCCGATGCCGTTCAGGCCGCTACGGCTGCGGGTGAAGGTACCGCTGCTGCTCACGCGTGGATCAATGCCTGCCTGTTGTCATATCGCGAGGGTTCGCGGCCCAGAGAAGGGGTCCAGTTGGCTGAAGCCGCGCAGCTTGCGGCTAGGAGGCAGGGTGGCCCGAAGCTGCGGGCGCTGGCAGCCATCCGCGAGGCCGAAGCGCACAGCGCGATTGGCGATCGTGCCGCTATGGAGGCAGCAGTGAGTCGGGCGCACCGCGCGTACGACTCGACCAGGGGGCAGGATCCCGCCTATCTGGCGCATTTGCCTGAAGCGCAGCTCAGTGGTTTGACCGGGCTGGCCTTCATGCGCCTCGGCAATCATCAGTCAGCAACGACCTATCTGCAGGCGGCCATAGGCGGCACGGCGGTATATCCTCGTGAACGTACTGCTTGGCAGATCCGTTTGGCGCAGAACTTCATTCGGGCCGGGGACGTTGCCGAGGGATGTGTCGTGTTGACCGACAACTTTGAGGACATCGCTAAGGTTGCGTCGACCCGCCTTCAAAGAACACTTCACGAGATCGCTGATAATCTGCGACCGTATTCATCGGTACCTGAGGCTGGGGGCTTCCTTGGTATGTGGACGGCCCGCTGATACCGCTAATCTCTCTCGCGAAGATATCTGGCAACTCGTCTAGTCAGCAGTGCATATCTTTGTCTCGTGCTCTCGTACGACAGGCAGTACTCGCGGGTTGATGCGAAGCCTTTCCTTTTCGGTTCTGGCTTAGAAAACCGTGTTGTATCCGGAAACTGCTGCCGGGTGAGGTCGACGATGCCGCCATCGACGAGGTTAAAATAATGCGAGACTGTTTCACCGCTGGGCAGGGTGGCAGTCGTATTGAGAATCTCGCCACCGAGGTAGTCCTGGACCACACACGCAGTGACAGCGCACTGTCCCTTTGCGCGGTTGGCTTCCGTCCAGCCCGAGGCTGCACTCGTATCCACTGACCACGACTGTTCCAGTGCAGCTCGGAGGGCCTCAATGGCGACCGTGCCCATGCTCGGAGAGTACCAAGTGGCTGGTGGCGCTCGCCGAAAGCCATGATGGAGCCGAGTAGAATCTCGGTGATCCGAGTGCTGAATCCCGATATCGAGCAGGCAGTTTGACGTACCGACAGGTGGGTCAGCACAAATCTGACGCGCCACAACCCCCTGAAGATCGGTGGTGGGTTGGACACCAGTGCGGGTCAGTGGGTGAGTGGATTGCTGGCGCCGGCGGGGTGACCGGTCGGACATTGAGCTCGTTTCGAGGTAGTGCCTGGTTGCTCCAGCAGTGGATGCGGTCAGGCTTCGAGCGGTGGTCGGTTATACGAGGGAATCGGCCAGACCGAAGGTGAACTCCTGGATTTCTGGGTCGACCGCGTAGAGGACCACCCCTTGCATCCCTCGGGTCAGCAAGACCTTGTACGTGTCGCGGATGCGCATGTCGAAATCGGTGAGGTCTCAGGACCTGGTTGATGCGAGACGCTCAGGACCTGCTTGAAGGTCTCAGGACGTATTGAATGTGGCGGTCAGATTTGGGGCGTGGATCTTGGCTTTCCATAGGCGGATTGGGTGATCGCTGGTGCGTGGGTGCAGGCCGAGTTCGGCACCGTCGCAGGTGACCCGGAAGTGTGTGTCCTCGACGTGGATGGTGACGATCCGGCCCGCGTGGCTGCGTCCGATTCGCAGGGACTGGCGGGCCACCATGACAACCCCGTCGGTTGAGATTTTGCGTTAGACGCTGATCGGTCCAGGTGGCCGGTGGCGGAATCGGAGCCGTGGCCAGAGGGGCGCCACACAGCTTTCGGCGATCGTCGGCAGGGATCGGTGAGGGCAGAGTTTTGGCGAGGATACCGTCGCTGACGATGTGGGCGAGGTGCCCGTTCAGTCTCACGGTGATCTTCCTGCGGGACAGTTCGGCGCCGACCTTCAGGTCGTATTTGACCAGGCCGACCCTGCCGTTCTCGTCGACGACTCGGTCGACCTCAACCACGGCACCCGGGGAGTGTTTCGATTCGTGCAGCCGAAGCCGCCGCTGATGGCGGTCCTGCGGGTCTGGCTCCGCGCATCCGAAGCTCCTGCAGCTCTTCGGCGCCGAGGTTCGGCGGAACGGTTCTGACCAGCTTGCCGTCGATGAGGATGTGGATGCTGTGCTCGTCGGCGCACACGTGTGCGATCCGGCCCGCGAGGCTCGCGCTGACCTTTGCACGCTGCATCGGAGAGAGCACGGCGATCTGCCCGCTGGGCGCGATAACGGTGTCGAACTCGACGGCTCCTGCCGACGACAGCACGATCAAGCCGGATCCCTCTGCTGCGGAGGGCTATTCGCGGTGAGATGAGGTTGGTTCGGCGCGATGTTCGTGTGGTAACGGATCCATGCGGCCGCTGACCGCGAGTGGCTCGGGTTGCGCGTTGGGGCGGAACAGGATGGCGGGTGTCGCCATGTCTAGTGGCTGGTGCGGGCGCGAATGGTTGTGAACCCACGCGCTGATCGCCGCTTGCGCTGTCGGCAGATCCGCGAACGGCTCCGATGGGTCGAGCAGCTCGCGGCGCAGTGTCTGATGCCAACGCTCGATCTTGCCTGTGGCTGTCGGCGAGAACGGGTTGGTCAGCCGCGCCGTGATGCCGTTCTCGCGGCAGACCCGCTCGAAAAGCACCTCGGCCGGACGGGGTTTGGGGAAGCGGCCGGTGAATTGTTTTCCGTTGTCGGTCAGCACTTCCGCGGGCACCCCGTAGATCCGCATCGCCTTCAGGAACGCCTCGGCGACCGCCTGCCCGGACGGCACCGCGAGTACCGCAGCAACTACAACGAACCGAGAATGATCATCGATCCCAGTCAGCATCTTGCACTCACGACCGTCCTTGAGGAACAGCCCGCCAACCAGGTCCAGCTGCCACAAATGCATAGGTGCCTCACGCTGCCACCGCTTGTACTTGCGTCGATGTTGCTGCTCCTGGCGGCGAACCAGGCCATTGCGAACCAGAACACGATGAACCGTCGCCCGCGACGGCGCCCCAGCCACCCCAGATCGCGCCAGCTCGAACGCAATTCGGCGAGCACCCAGCGTGGATGCACTCGCCGCATCTCACACACCAGCGCTTCGACCTCCGCCGAAACCCGGGTCGGACTCGTCCGGCCGGCTCGACACCTCGCGCAGCGCCTCGATCCTGCCCGTCTGGTACTTGGCCTTTCCAGTTGTAACCCGACTGCCGTGACACCCTGTACCGCACGGCCACCTCACTGACCGCGGACCCATCCAACACCTCCAGCACAGCACGAAAACGTTGCTCTACCAACCAATCCCGCTCATCAGACGACCCGGCACTCGGCACGGCCAGTCAGCATCGCCCCACGCAGCGGACTTGTCGATCGGCTCGCTTGCGCTGGTAGAAGGTTCGCGACGGGTCTTCGGCGCGGATCGCGGACAGGGCGGTCAAATAGAACACCCGTCGTAGCCGCCGATTGAACCGCTTGGGCCTGTGCAGGTTGCCGGAGACACGGCCGGAATCACGAGGCACCGGAACCAGAGCGGCATAGGACGCCGAGCGACCCGACGTCGAGAACGCTGCCAGGTCACCGCCTATGGCCACCAGGAATTCCGAGCCCAGATGAGAGCGCATGCCCGGCATCGACTCGATGATCGATGCGTGCGGATGCACGACGGAAGACAGCAGCGATCTGCTTGTCGAGGTCTTTGATCTCGCGATCGAGATCGAGAAGCTTGGTTGCCGACCGCTTGGTCAAAGCCGCGGGCGCCGCTTCGGCGGGAACCGTGACGTTCTGCTCGCCGGCCGCAGACACCGCAGCTGCGGCGATCCTCTCGATCCCGTTCGTCCACGCCTTGTTCTCGGCGAGAAACGCTGCCACACCATTGATTCCGGCTTCTCGGATCTCGGCGGGGGTGCACAACCCCGACATCAGAATCAGCGGTGACCGCGCCGAATAGTTGAACGGCTGCCTCCAGCGTCGGGAAGATCGACGCGAGCATGGCCCGCAGCCGGTTCACCCCTGCTACCCAGTCGCCCCATCAGATCGGCTCGATAGGCCGACAATCCGGTCAAATCGAAAAGCTCAGCGGCCACGGATATTCCGCGGCGCGGCGGTATGCGTCGACGAATGCAACCGTGCAGGGGTTGTGGTCCACTGATGGTGACCCAATCGATCACACCACGCGAGGTTCTCCGGATTCTGTCGGACGCCGTCGATAGTGTGTCAGATGGTTGGGCTCCACGATGGCGGCCCATGTAGCGAACCCGAGGAGTGCAGCCGTGTGTTCGACCACTGACATCGTCGTGATGTTGGCTGCGGCGTCTGCAGCGGTTTGCGTGGGTCGCATCAGGAGGGGCGCTTGTCGTCGAAAGTAACTGGCGGCGCAAGCAGCGCCGTCGCCGCATCGTCACACGCAGCGTGCGCGCGGTTCCGCGGCACCGACCCTCTGATCACTGGCGTCACGCGACGCAAACTCGCCGAACAGGTCGGCCACTCCAAAGGACCTCAGAGCACCATCCCGTTGCTGCGTTGGATGCGCGCGATGGCGTTCGAGCGGCTCATCCGCGACAAGCGATTTGCGTCCGAGGTGGTCACCGTCTCCGTCGGCGCCCTTGGCTTGAAACGGCCGAAGGCGGTCGTCGTGGCCGACGCGCACATCGACGCAGCCAAGACAGCATCCATCCTGGAACAGGCGCACAACGCTGCCATCGCGTACGGAAACGCCACACTGATCCACCAGTTGGCCGTCCCGTTCCTCGGGCTCGAAGGCGAGAACGCCACCGACACCCGCCCTGACTTCGCGGTGGTCGCACCCAAGGTTCCGGACAAGAGGGGCGAGGTTGACGGGTCTTGGCTGATCGTCGGCGACGCCAAGGACTACCAGCGGGTTCGCTCCGAGATCGACGACGGCCGTCTCCTCAAAGGCTTCCTGCAGGTCGCCCTTGGTGCTGAGTCCGCCGCAGCGTGGACGAGGATACCCGCCAAAATGGATGTTCATAGATTCGGCATGCTCGCCGTGCCGCGCAACGCCTCACTGTCTCCGACGGCAGTGATCGAGAACTTGACCGACCACCGCGAAGAGGTCCGCATGCGCGTCCAAGAACGCGCTTCAGAAGTGGCCAGGTTCCCGACGGACATCGGCGCCAACCTGCCAGCTCATCTGGCCCACCTACAGGCAACTTACTCCCCGGACAATTGCCCTAGCTGCGACATGTTCATGTACTGCCGTGCCGAGCTGCAGAAGTCGACCGACCCGACCGACCTGCTGATTGAACTCGGGGTCAAGCCGGAAGTCCGGGCACAGGCCGTCGGTCTGGTCGACGGCGTCACGCCCGTCGGCATGGTCGCGAACTCAGTCCGCCAGCAGATCCAGGCGACGCTCACGGGAACCGGCATGCTGTCCGGTCAGCGGCGCCTCGACCCCATCGGGCAGCCCGGCACGGTCAACGTGGTGCTGGCCAAGTCGGACGGCGCGGCCCTCGGTGTCTACGGCATCGCCGTCCAGCGCGTCACGAAGGACGCTGTCGAACCCTGGCACGTAGAGGTTTGCGATGACCCAGACGGCGATGCAACCCGGCGATCGATCGTGAAGCTCCTCGGCAGGGAGCTCAACAAGTCCATCACGGAGCAACTCAAGGCAAACGCCGAGGATCCTGCTCCTATCCATCTCGTCGTCCCCGACTCGACGACCGCCGACATCCTAGTGTCGATCGCCGACAGCGTGGCTGGCAAAGAACTCTCCCGGGTGCGCTGGGAGCGCGACAAGCAGCAGGGTCGCCCAGCGCTTACCTACAACGGCGAGCCGGCCGTCGTCCCATCCCGCCTTCCGGAGAAAGACCGGGTGGCCGTCTCGTTCCTGTTGGAGCAGGACCGAACGCGGACCATGAAGGTTCGCTCAACGATCGTCGACTTACGGGCGGCGCTCGCGTCGCTCGTGACGGCCGGCGGCCCGACCGTCAACTCGCTTCGTCTCGACTACCTCGCGCCGTGGGCTGACCCGAGCGAACTTCTGATCGACCACCGCGCTCTCGAAGAGTTGGTCGAGAAGTCGGACCACGCGGTCGGTGCGCAACTGACACCCCTCCAGTCCAACGCGATTCACGAGGCGTTTACAGGCGACAAGCCCGGGCTTCCGCGGCCGGCGAAGCCGGGCGTTTACAATGACCTGATCCGCGCCGAACTCGCCTACAAGATCGACGTGTTCGACAAGGCGTTCTCGATCCTCCAGGCTGAGTTCAAGCTGTCGAAGATGCAGCCGGCTGTGCGCATCGTGGAGGCCGACGCCCAGCGCGTCTGGCGTCGACGCCTCAACTTGCATGCGTTCGACCTCGTCCGGTTCGGTCGCACCACCCGCTGGTGGCGCAACGACGCGGTGCCGCTGCTCGAAGCGGACGACAAGTTCGACGCACAAGTGACCGTCCTGACGAACCCGCTCGCCGCCTACGACGCTGCCCAGGACGCGGGCACCAGACAACTCGCACTGGCTCGCGTCGTTATCGACGACCCGCTTACCCTCGAAGTCGACTCCCGTCGCATTGGCGACGAGTCGCGCATCGTGGCGCTCCACTTGAACGGCTACGCCCTAGTAGAGGCCGAGGACGTGACCCTCCAGGCCCAGAAGGGCAGCTTCAAGGTCTCCCATATGCCCATCGGCGAGCTCGCGGCCACCGGGGCACCGCTTCGCCATTACACATGGGCACCCCACCACGACCCTGGGTTCGCCGTCGGCGACGAGTTGATCGTCGCAGACTTCTCGTGGTTCTCCACCAACAAGGGCGACGTGTGGCTGAATGTGGAGAAGCCGAGCGTCGACTCGTCGTCCGCGCCGAAGCAGACATGCACACCCGACTCGTTTATCGACGCCCCCGCAAACCACCAGTGGTGCTGCAAGCCTCACGAGACGTCGGAGGCCGAGTGGTCTGACATTCTTGCAGGCCGCCGCGCTCGCGGTGAGCTCAACCCGCAGGTGTGGCCGCCGGTGATCGACTCGGACGCGTTCGATGTCAACGCCGCTGACGAGAGCCTGCCCAACCCGGCCGACCGGCCGGCCGAGCAACCGCCCGAGGACCTGACGATGGACGACGTGGAGTAGCCAATGACCGTCACGTTCAAATCACCGTTGCTCGTCGCTACTGACGCCTGTCACCACTCGCGCGCCGCGGCCCAGAACGAGGCCGCGGCCAAGTTCGCCAAGGGACAGCTCCTCGACGCGCTTAACGGCAGCTCCGACGTCCAGCGCATCCTGCTGAAAGCCGCCGCCGGTGCGGGCAAGTCGTTCCTGTTGCGCGGTCTCGTCCGCGATGTTATCGCTCAGCCCCAGTGCCTGCGCGTCGCCGTGACTGCCTTCCAGAACCGGCAGCTTTGGCCACTCGCCGCGTCCCTCGGGGACGAAGTCGGCAAGGACCGCGTGTGGCTCTGGGCGTCCACGCGCGTCCTCAATGACGTGCCGGACTGGGTCAAGGCGTCGGCTATGGTCGTCGACTCCGTGAAGGCGATTCCCCAGGACGTGCCCGTGGTGCTGACTACGACCCACATGTTCGGAATGACTCGCCAGTACGTTTCGAACCACTTCGGGTCCGCCTTCCATGGCGACCACCGCTTCGACGTCCTGTTCGTCGACGAGGCATGGCAACTGCCGCATCACCTGTTCGACAGGATCACCTACACCGCACCCATCCATGTCGGTGTCGGCGACGTCGGCCAGCTGCCGCCACTGGAGATCGCGGAAAACCCGTGGCGTGGCGACCCCGGCTTCAACCCTTACCGCGCCTGGCCGACCTCCTACGACGGGGACGACACCAAGACGTGGACGACCGAACTGCCCGCGGTCTGGCGTCCGACCGGCGAGCAACTGGGCTTGTGGCGCGCGTTCTACCCCGAGTTCGAGTCGCTCAACTGCGTTGCCGCACCTGGCGACCGTGCAATCGAGCTGGGCCACCTGTCCGGCCCGGCGAAGGCCGTGTGGGAGTCCGTCGCCACGGGAGTCCCTACGCTCCTTGAAGTCGACGGGCTGCCCGACGCCGAAGCCGCCGATGTCGACCTGCCGCTCATCGAGTTCGTCGAGACTCTTCTCGACGGCCTGTTCGCAGCCGGGTTTGCCCTCTTCGAGCAGGTCTACAACGACGACGGAACACCGAGCGGCAAGACCAATGTGGACCGCCCTGGCTCTGCCCCAGCCAACACCCTCATCGCCATTCTCGCCACCCGCAACCAAGCGGTTGACGACGCCGCCGACGCCGTCGCCCGCCTCAGCGCTAAACATAACCTGATCGCGTCCGACCTGATCGCCTCCACGGTCGACTCATGGCAGGGGCAGACGAACGGCATCACGATCGCCATCCACCCACTCACCGGCGCGTCCGAGCTGGATGAGTTCAATTCGGCATTCGGCCGCCTCGCAGTCACGTGCACGCGCGCCACCCACGGGTTGCTGATGGTGTCGCGCCCCGGCCTCGACAAGCTGCTTCAGGAGGCTCCTGCTCGACCGGGCACCCCGTTCGGCGAGCCGGGCAATCGCCATCTACCACGCCAGACCCACCAGCGCATCCTTGCCTCGTTTGCGCGGGGGACCGTCACAGTCTCACCGGATTCGTAAGGAAGAATCGACACGTGTCACGCCTCAACGACCTCCTCCGCCAAGTCGCCAACACTGACCCCCAGTTGGCGAAAGATCTGCAGCGCGAAACCAACGCGCTCGCAGACCGCCGCGCGTTCGGACTGAACTTCGAGCGGCACGTCCCCGAGGCAGTCGAGCTGCCGGGTAGGCCCGTACGCAAGAACGACAAGGTACGTATCCTCCCGGACTGCGGCGAAATGCCGAAAAAGGAGAACGAACGTCTCTACCGGGTCGCGAAGATCTACACCGAAGACGGCGAGCGGTGGGCTGACGTTGTGGCGGTGGACGACCCCGACGAGGTGTCGTCCGTGCTCGCGAACGACCTCGTCGTCGTCGCCGAGTTCCGTGATCCCATCTACCCGGGCCTAGTCTCCACCGGCAGGGTCGAACGCGGGGGTGACAAGCCGTTCCACACCGTCATCAACTCCGAGAACTACCACGCGCTCCAAGCGCTGCTGTTTACCCATCGTGGGAGAGTCGACTGCATCTACATCGACCCGCCCTACAACACCGGGGCGAAGGACTGGAAGTACAACAACGACTACGTCGAGTCCGACGACCACTATCGCCACTCGAAGTGGCTAGCGTTCATGGAGCGCCGTCTGTTGCTTGCGAAGGAGTTGCTGAACCCCGACGACTCGGTGCTCATCGTCACCATTGATGAGAAGGAGTACCTGCGGCTGGGGCTGCTGCTGGAACAGACGTTTCCGGAAGCCTCCATACAGATGATTTCGTCAGTCATCAATCCCGCAGGCGCAGGTCGATCAACTGAGTTCAGCCGAACCGACGAGTACATCTTCTATGCACGCTTTGGCGTGTGTGCAATCTTGCCGCAGCAACGAGAAGAAGAGGCTAAGGGGGTGGTTTGGGACACACTTCGCCGCAGTGACTTTGCTTCGCGACGCGGTACCGCTAAAGGCGGAACCGCACAATTCTACCCGATTTATGTTGATACGGAGAGCCGTCGAATCCGGGAAATTGGAGAGCCGCTCGCTCACGGAGTGGACCGGGAAACTTCCCCCCTTGTTCCTGGCTGTGTATCTGTTTTCCCAATCCGGCCTGACGGTACAGAGATGAACTGGGGTCTCACTCCCGATGCCGCACGTAAGCGACTTGCTGAAGGATACATCCGGGTCGGTCGCCCGAAACCCACGGAGCCGCAGCAGTTTGTCATTTCGTACTTGACTGCTGGCATCATCTCCGACATTGGCACTGGCGCGGCCCGTGTGACCGCACGAGCAGAAGACGGTTCGGTCGTTGCAGAGTACGTCACCGGACGAGTCGTCATGCCGACAACTCATTGGAACCACGCTGCACACGATGCCCAGCGTGGCGGTACGCAGGTGCTCCGCGAGCTGATCCCCGGACGGAGGTTTCCATTCCCGAAATCGCTGTTCGCGGTAGAAGATTCTTTGTCGCACGTGCTCAAATCAAAGCCTGATGCCGTTGTGCTGGACTTCTTCGCTGGCTCCGGCACCACGGCGCATGCGGTGGTGCGATTGAACAAGCAGGACGGAGGCAATCGTCGTTCCATCTCGATCACTAACAACGAGGTTAGCGCCGAAGAGCAGAAGACCCTCCGAAAGCGTGGTCTCCGGCCGGGCGATGTGGGCTGGGAAACGCAGGGTATTTGTGACTACATCACCAAGCCCAGGATCACCGCAGCGATCAGCGGCACGACACCTGACGGAACCCCAATCATGGGCGACTACAAGTTCACCGACGAGTTCCCGATGTCGGACGGTTTCAACGAGAACGTCGAGTTCTTTACACTCACCTACGAGTCTGCGATGCGTGTGTCGTCCAACCGTGAGTTCGCGAAGATCGCCCCGTTCCTATGGCTTCGAGCAGGATCCAGGGGACGACGTATCGACGACATCGTGTCCGGTTGGGATGTGGGTGAGGTGTACGGCGTGATCGCGAATTTGGACTTGAGCGAAGCATTCATTAAGGCGGTCGAGGCTCAGGACGGTCTCACCCACGCGTTCGTCGTCACGGACGAAGATCGCCTGTTCGAGGCCATGGTTCGGCAGTTGCCCGACCACATCGAACCGGTTCGCCTGTACTCGTCCTACCTGCGCAACTTCGAGATCGAGGCCGGGAGGGCCGCACGATGAAGTTCACCCTCAAGCCGTACCAGCGCGCCGCGCTCGAGGACATGCTTGCTACGCTCGACCGAGCCAAGACGATCCAAGAGCGCGAGACTACCCCCACTTCAGTCTCGTTGTCCGCCACCACGGGCGCTGGCAAGACTGTCATCGCGTCAGCCGTGATCGAGTCGCTGTTCTACGGCAATGACGACTTTGATTTCGAGCCGGACGACGGCGCCGTAGTCATCTGGTTCTCCGACGATCCGAACCTGAACGAGCAGACGCGATTCCGCATCATGGAGGCGTCCGACAAGGTCGTGTCGACGGACCTTGTCACGATCGAGCCGCCGTTCTCGAAGCCGAAGCTTGAACCAGGCAAGGTGTACTTCCTCAACACGCAGAAACTGTCGAAGTCGTCGTTGCTGACGCGTGGCCACGAGGTCTTTGCCGAGGAGGAAGTTCTGGACGGGATGCACGCTTCCGTCCAGCCCGACCTGCAGGGATACACGATCTGGCAGACGATCGCCAATACGATCGGCGATCCTGATCTCACGCTCTATTTGATCGTCGACGAGGCGCACCGCGGGTTCGGCACGAAGACGACCCGCGACAAGTCGACGATCGTTCAGCGCCTCATCAACGGACACGCCGGCTATCCGCCCGTGCCGATCGTTTGGGGCATCTCCGCGACCATCGGCGACTTCAAGGAAGCGATGGATGACGCACACGTGTCGGGTGACCGGCGCTATCTGCCGCCTGTCCAGGTCGATGGCTTCCAGGTGCAGGAGTCGGGACTAGTCAAGGACGTCGTGAAGGTCGACATCCCGGCCGAGGCGCAGGCGATCGATATGGTCCTGGTTCGTCGGGCCGCCAAGAAGTTGAAGCACTCGTCCGAGCGGTGGCAGACGTACTGCGAGTCGCAGGGGTTGCCAGACGTGGTCAAGCCGCTGCTGATCCTGCAAGCACCTAACACCCCAGACCACGACAAGCTAGGCGAGGCGCTTGGCGTCATCTTCGAGGTGATGCCCGAGCTGGGGTCTGACTCCGTCCGGCACGTACTTGGCGAACACTCGATGCAGACGTTCGGGCCTCACCAGGTTGGCTGGATCGAGCCACAAGTGGTCGAGGATCGCACGCACGTTCGGGTGATTATCGCCAAGGACGCGATCTCGACTGGATGGGACTGCCCGCGTGCCGAGGTGTTGGTGTCGTTCCGGCCCGCGAAGGATCACGACCACATCCAGCAACTGCTCGGCCGAATGGTGCGCACGCCACTTGCGCGGCGAGTCCCGGGTGACGACGAGCTCAACTCGGTCGACTGCCTGCTGCCATTTTTCGACCGCAAGACCGCTGGTGATGTCGTCAAGCTGCTGACCGCCCAGATCGACGGCGTGCCCGACCCGACGACTCGGAAGGTGATCCTCGAAGAGTGCGTCATGACGCCGAACAAGGTAATCCCAGAGATCGTCTGGAATGTATGGGACAACCTGCCGTCAATGACGATTCCCCAGCGCGGCACGTCACCCGTTAAACGCCTTGCTTCTCTCGCGCTCTCACTGTCGACTGACAGCGTGCGCCAGGAAGCACTGGCTGAGGTCACCAGGCAAATCCACCGGGTGCTCGACGAGTCCGCCGAGCTGTACAAGACCCGCGTGAAGGCGGCTACCGCTGAGGTGCTGGCGGTCCGTCTGCAGGAAATCTCGGCGAAGTTTGGCGGGAAGAGCGTCGAATACACCAACATCGTCGAGCAGGCTGACGAGCGAGCCATTCGTGCTGCGTTCGAGGACGCACGCAAGGTGTTCGGCTCCGATATCGCACAGGCCTACGTCGACCACCTGACGGACGACGACGACAGCGACGACGCGTTGCGCGATGCGTTCGTGCGGGCCGCGGCGCTCGCCTGCGTTCCGGAGGTGCGTGAAGCGGTCGACAAGAAGTCCGACCAGATGGCAGAAGAGCTGTTTGAGGAGCACGCGGACGCGATCCAGGACTTGCCCGACGATCGCCAACAGGAGTATCGCGACATCAACGCGCTCGCTGCGACCCCTCAAATCGATCGGCTCGGTCGGCCGCGCACCCGTATTGAGGACTACATTGAGGAGGACGACGACGGTCAGCTGAGCCGCGCCGAGCTTGTGATGTTGCACTTGATGGCGGACGAGAACGGCGAAGCTCCCATCACGAAGTTGAACGACTGGGAAGGCGAGATCGTCAAGCATGAGATCGCTCGTGCCGGCGCACTCGCGTGGTACCGGAACCCGCCGCGACAGACGGCCGACTCGCTCGGAATCGCTTACCGCGATGAGACGAGCGGCAACTGGCGTTCGATGCATCCGGACTTCGTCTTCTTTCACGAGGTCGACGGTGAAGCAAAGGCGTCGATCGTCGACCCGCACGGCCACCATCTGGACGACTCACTGGTCAAGCTTCAGGCGCTTGCCAGATTCGCCGAGGAGCATGGTCACGCGTTCCACCGAATCGAGGCCCTGAGCAAGGTCAGCGACGTAATGAAGATGCTGAACCTGAAGGACGAGGACGTACGGGGCATCGTCATGACCGGCGGCCAGCCGGTCGACTGGTTCTACAACTCCCAGTTTGCTGTCAACTACTACGCCGAAGTCTGATACACCACCCGCGCCTCAAACGGTCCGAGCCTGCCCAGTGGTGCGCGGTGCGCTGAGGCTGTCTCAATCGCAGACCCGAAAGGCTCACTCGTCGGTCTCAAGCGGCGTAATGGCGCCTTGGAGAAGATCGCCGGATACAAGCAGCCAGCAGTGCTCGTGCGTCTGGGTCGCAGCGTGCCTGTGTGAGGGCGATGCGGTGGAGTGCGGCGTTGAGTTGCCGGTTTGCGGTGCGGGACAGGCGATGTCGCGAGCGGTTGGGCGACCAGACCGGTAGTGGTGCGCTGCCGTTGTGGCGGGCGAAGGAGTCCTTGGATCGGAAGCGGTCGACGCCGGCGGTTTCGCCGATGATCTTCGCCGCGGTCAGGTCCGCGCAGCCGACGATGGCCAACAGTGACGCCGCGACCTGATGGATCCGCTGGCCGATTTCGTCGGCCAGTCCGTCAATCTCGATGGTGAGTCGTCGGCAGTGCTCGACCAGTGTCACCGCCAATCGGGCGACGGGCCCGTCGAATTGGGCCAGGTGGACTGTTACGCGGTCGTAGGTGCTGGCGCGTTCGAGCTTGCCCGGCGGCATCCAGCCCGGGTCCAGTTCGTGCAGATGCCAGCGCAGCCGTGCGATCACACGGGTGCGTTCGGTGACGATGTCCTCCCTGTGGTCGACGAGTCACCACCGGACCCCGCGGTTCATCCGCTGCTCGCGCTGGCGCTGAGCCTGGGCGCGGCTGTGTTGTTCGGCCTGTTGGTCGATTGGACAGCCGCCGTGACGGTATGGGTGGCGACCATAGGGCTGTTTGCTGCCTGCCGCGGATCAGGTAGTTGACCGTGCGTGTTTAACAAGGTTGCTGGGGATGCAGAAGTCCTACTATGGAACCTCTGCTTCCCCAGCAAGCGATCCGCATGTCGCAGCGGTATGGGATCGCGCCAGCAGCCACAACACGGTCATGCCAGCGTGTGTGGATGTGCGCTAGTGCCATAGCTGGCGCCTGAGACATGTAGTGAACCGCCCATGGCGACTCGGGCGGCTCCGGGCAAGCCCGGGTGGTTCACCCGCCTTCCAATGGCGTCCGCGGACTACAGGCCCGCAAAGAGCTTCAGCACAGCAGCTGAGGGGTAAGACGAGAGGGATGCGACACCGTTGGCAAGCGCGATCGGTACGAGGGCGCCCTCGTTTTGGTAGCTGATGAGTCTGGGAAGGGTGGCCAGGATTCGGTCTAGGCCGATCAGGTCGTTCTTGCTGGCGGGGAAGTCTTGGCTGGGGTTGTAGTAGCCGGTCGGTACAGACAGCGCCATCGATGTGTGAGAATCCAGCTTGACCAGAACCTTCTCGCCGTAATTCGTCTTCAGTCCATAGGGATTGACCCGTTCGGGTGCATGGTCAACTTGCTGGCGGACGTAGCGATGGGACAGGATCGCGTAGCGGGGAAGGTCGCCACGCACTTTCGGTTTGGTGAAGCGCTCGATCTCGTGCAGGTGATCGACGAATCGCCCGGTCTTCTCCTGGCCGATGATGTGGATCGGAAAGCCTGAGTCGAAGGCGAATGCCAAAAGATCTCGGATGTTGTCGACCAGCTTGGAGTACTGACCGCGCAGCGACAGGGGCCCGTCCTTGATCAGGAGTACGTTGCGCAACGAGGCCAAGTCACTGCGTTGCCAGAAGTGACGGACCACAGACAGCAGTAGCAGTGTTTCGTGGACCAGCATGTAGGCCGAGGCGACGCTGTCGGGCGCCTGATCTTCACCCATCTCAAGGTGGAAGCCGATCATGTCCGACAGGTAGACCTCGCCGCCACAGCGACCACAAGTGCCGGTGTCTGCATCGTGGGGCAGGCCGGGAATGTCGTTGGGGCAGTGGGGGCACCGGAATTCCGGTGATGCGCTCGCCTCATCGGTTCTCCATTTCCGGTAGGCCAACCACTTGAGCGTTTGGTGGACAAGGCCGTCCGACTCGATCTGGAACGAGTCGCGGATGATGGTGCGTACCAGGTCGTAGTTCGACGTTCCGGGCACCTTGATGTTGCGTAAGGGCAGTACGGTGGACGACTGGAGTGCCGATTCGGACATAAGTGCCTTCATCAAAACTGGGTGCGGCAGCTCCTTGTCGATCTTGTCGAGCTGGCGTCGATCGATCCGCACCAGGGCTGTCTTAATGAAGGCGACCGAGCGCGGTGGATAATCGCTAGAGGTGACTGCTTGGAACGACCCGTCCACGGCCAACACCAAACCTAGAGGTTCGGCACTCGACGGATCGAACTCCTCCCAGAGGTCTTTGCCCGGCTCCTCGTCGGAAGTCTCTGGCCGCTCAAACTGATCGACCAGCTGCCTGACGAACGGGCTCTTCACGACCTCCAGATGCCCCAGTTTGCTGGCACGTTCGGTCGATGTGAGGCGCTGTCCACCCTGGTACGGCATCTCAGCTCCCGCTCCTGGCCTCAAACAGCTTCGCCTGCACGGGGATCACGAATCGGTGTGACTGGGTGAGCATGCGCATGAAACCTGGTGTGCGAGAGCGCATGATCTCCTCCTCGATGCCGACAAATGCCCGCTGGAGCCGGGCCAGTGCCCTGGTCTCGTCCGACGAGGACAGATGCCCGACGAAGAAGTTCTCCGTCTGGGTGAGAAGCTCGCCGTATATGGTCGACGGGGATTGGGTCGAGTAGGTCATTCCGATGTGGAATTTAGCACCCTCTTTGGCGAATCGGGCGTAAACGCCTTTGAGGTCCGCTTTGGCGGGGAACAGGTTGTGTGCTTCCTCGAAATACAGCTGCACGTAGTGCTTACCGAGGTTTGCTGCGGTGAACTTGTCTTCCTGATGGCTGAATACTGCCCGAGAAAGACTATCGGCGAAGAATGTGCGTATCTGGTCGGTCGCGTTTCCCAGATCCAGGATCACGGTGCGACCCGCATCGAGAGCGGCCAGAACCTCACGTTCGAAATCGGTTGCTCGTGGGTGGTGATACAGCCGGTATCGATTGAGCAGCGTCGGTCCGGTGCTCGACGATCGTCGTGGTGACAAGAACTCGAACAAGGCGAAGTCGTCTGCTTCGAATTTCTTTACCAGCTCCTCGTGGACCTTCTTGCGAGGCCCATCAGATGGCTCTTCGCGGAGGAAACCGATGATCTGCCGCAGCTCGCTGACGAGCTCGGCCAGCGACATCGGCTTCTGCGGCTCGTTTCCCTTCCCATATACCTCGGAACGGACAGCTTGACTGAATGCCGGATCGAAGACGCTCTCCGATGCCCGCACAGTGAACCAGCCGGCCTCTCCTCTTTTCAACCCGGCCATACGTGGTTCGTCCGCGATGAACCCGGCAACATGCAAGATTGCCCAGAAGGTCTGGATGCGCCGCATGCCTCGAGTGTGGCTACCGTGCTCGTTGTCGTGTTGCACTTCGTCGATCGATGGGAGCGTGACGCTCGCGAATCCCTCGATATAGTCGGACTTCTTGTTGTCCTGGGACAGCAAGGAACTGAGGATGTCAATCGCTGAGGAGGGTTGCTCGTAGAAGTTCAGCCGCAGCGGCTTCGATGGAGTTTGCGGACGCTGAGTGAGTGCGTACACGTCGCACAGATCCTCGTTGGCACTGCGAATGGATCTTGAGCCCTCCCACTCGTTATCGTTGGCGTACTCTCCGTTGATGTCGAAGATCAGCTGTCCGACTGACCGATTGTCCTTGGTCGAGTCAATGATGGCTTGAGCCAGCAGCTTGACCACGTTCGACTTCCCCAGTCGTGTCTTGCCGAACATTGCGGTTCGGGCACCCTTGAAGTCCTCCACGGAAACTTTGACGCTTGTCGAGGTCGCCTTTCCAGTATCAGCGTTGAGGATGGAGGCAAGTTCGTTCTCTGTCGGACGTAGGTCACCGATCCCAAACGGCTCACCGTCCTTCCGCTTCACCAAGCCGTTGACGATCAGGTCCAGCAATGCCTCGTCGGGTGCATAAACCCGGTATCGGTGGGCGCTGACCACAGTGTTTACGTCGCCGGAGAACGCTATCTTGGTCCGGTCATTCTTGTCCGGGTAGAACATGCCGAGCACTGCGGACCGAAGCGCTCCCCACTGCAACTCGCTCTGCGTCCACACGTCCAGCTCTGGCATGGACTTCTTGTGTAGTTCGAAGTACGTCTGCTGCACCTGTCCTGACAGTGGAGTCGGCGCTGTATCGCTGACCCGCAGCAGTGTGAAATGTGGTGCGAGACCTTTCAGATCGTGCGGTGCGAGGATGAGGAAGGAGCCGCGCGGAATGCCGCCGACAGTCACCTTGTAAGGATCCGAAGTGATTATGGTGGCGGTGTCGTAACCTAGCTCGAGGACATAACCGACGAATCGCATCTTATCAATCTGTTGAGCATGTTCGTAGCGCTGCTCGGCATCCAAGAAATCCGTTAGAGCTGCCAGTGGTGTGTCCTGGTACTCCAATTTATTGAAGAAATCCTCTGACTGCACGCGCCCTCCCAGTGTGCTTATTGGTTATCACTAGTTCCTCAAAATGTTTACGACTATCGCCTGAAGCTGAGATCGACGAGAACCGGCTTACGCGTCGAAACTTGAAAACGCTGCCTGGATACAGGCGGCGCACAGTAATGTGAGACGCATTGGTTACCACTACTTTCGCCCCACGCTCAGCTGCCCGCGTGGCAGCTTTAGCCAGTCTTTCCTGATCGTCCCATGAGAAGAGCTTCTCGTTATATTTGATAAAGCCATTAGTGTTATGTCGGACAGTGTAAGGAGGGTCGAGAAAAACAAAGTCTCCGGCTTGTGCTTCATCAACAAGTGGTTCGAAGTCCCCGTGTCGCAAATCCACGCCGTGCAGCAGACGGGAAACTCCCGCGAAGTTATCGGTGTCGCGCACAACCTGATCTCTGGTTCCGATCGGGACATTGAAGAGCCCCTGTTGATTCACGCGGTATATTCCGTTAAAGCATGTCCTGTTCAAGTAAATGATCCGGGCAGCCCGCGCCACGAGCCCAGGTGGGATCTCTTTCCGAACTTCGTAGTAGTATTCTTTGTTGTGTAGGACGTGATGCTTCTCAAGTAGGATCTGAACCCCGTCGGGGTCCTGTTGAATGCCTCGATAGGCAGTGATTAGATCCTCGTTTAAGTCGCCAAGGATCGCCTGCTCAGGCTTGAGATGAAAATAGACGGAGCCAGCACCGAGGAATGGCTCAATATATCGGTCAAACTGAAAGCGAAAAAGGTGGGCATGCAATTCCACCAGCCATCGCTTCCCGCCTGGCCACTTCAGGAACGGGCCGATCTCGAGTTCGCTCGCGTCGCCGTTCGGTCGACTTCCGCTGCCCGATGGCGAGGATGAACTTGGCGGCATCGATGAAGGATATCTCATTGTCCCCGAATGCATCTCGACGCCACGCCTCGCAGAGCAAGACGACTATCGGCGTGTCAGCGCTGGATTCCCGGGCCTGTTTTGTTGCTCCCGAACGCGTTTCGGATGGATCGTGACCCCAAGCCCAGCGAATGGGCATGCCTGAGCCTGGTGCACATCAACCACTACCTCGGCGTACATCGACCACACCAACGGTGCTCGCAGACGCCACCGACACATTCCAACGATGTCGAGAGCCCTGCCGGATCAGGCCGAGGACGTGGCGATCGTCGAGGTGCTCGCCCACGTTCCGGCATCCTCAGCCAGCGGGGTTAAGCAACGGATCACGAAGTCGTCGCGGCCAAGATCCCGAGGCTGAACCGACCGGGTGGATAGATCGCGTAATCTGTTGGCCCGGTTGGCCGTTAGCGCACGGTCAACCGAGTTGACTGCTGACAGTCTGCTAATAGGCGAGCTAGACGATCAGTTCGGCGAGATCGTTCTGGTTGATCAGGTAGAACCATGGCCCATCGGGCCGGGTGTGGACGATATTCTCTATCTGGTCCCACCAGCGGACAACGCGAGTGAGCCAGTCCCAAGTCGATTGGTCCCTTTTGCCGCCTAGGCAGAATGTGCGAAGTCCGGCCTTCTTCATCTCGAGCAGCTCTCCGGGCTTTGTCCGGATTCGCTTGTCGCGGCAGATGACGATCAGGCCGCGGGCCGCCACCTCGGGGATCCAATCCGGATCCAGTACGCCGAGCGGGCATTGGGGCAGGATCAGTGGGTGGCCGACGTGAATCGTGTCCTTGCGCGCGAACGCGAGCGCTTTGCCGAGACCGAGCGCGCTTTCATCGACATAGAACCGAATCTGCCCAGCAACAGCGGCCATATTTCAGACGATCAGCTCGCCTGTGGGACACGCAGCAGCTCGTACCGCACAGCAGCGTTGACGAGTTCTGGTTCCAGTTCGTACATGTCGGCGATCATTTCGGGCGGGTCGCCCGCGCGGATCAGTTCACCGATGATGTCGGTGCGTACCCCCCTGACTGATGGTTCACCGAAGCTGCGTCGCGGGTCGACCAATACCTGGGGTATCTCAGGTAGAGGTCGGAGGCTGATGAGCACGGCGTCGCGGCTCTGGTCACTCCATATGGCCGAATCGGCGAATTCCTGTGCGGGGGCAGTCCACTCCAGCATGGTCTGATCGGTGCGAACGACTTCGACCAGCGCCAGCCGCTTGTCGAGTTCGGTCTGTTCCTGGGCTCGACGAACGATCTCTCTGCCGTCGACGTCGAGCCAGGTGCGGGCAGAGGCGAGGGGATATTTTGTATCGAGTTCGGCTCTTAGCAGCTCAACGACGGGGCGCATCTTGAACAAGGGAACGCCAGCTTCGCGATACTCCGACAACAGCCGCGCCTCGACGAACTCGCCCCAGGTCACGATCTCGTCGCCTGTCGGCTCTGACCGGACTACGGGTGGGTAAGACTTGGTGCCACGTCGGTACCCGTCGATCCATCGGCGGGCTGTACCAGTTTTGAGGCCGAGGATGCGATCGACCTGGCTCAGGCCGTACACCGGCCTGTCCTGTAGATCGACGATTGTCCCCATAGCTCACGATACTGCCAGATAGTCCATGGCGCGCCAGCAAGATGAGAGGAATAGCCATCAGCGCTGAGGACTGAGAAAGGCAGCTCATTGCCGCCAACTCACCAAAATGTGTCGCGACGGCGACGGTGGCAGAACCCGAGTCCGGGACCAGTCCCGCGATCCGGCGCGGGAGACATCCCGTCACCCTCTCAGGGTGGTGATACCGTCACCACTCGAAGGTGCGACGCCGCTAAACGGCCTGGTGACGAAGTCACCAGGGAGGTGGTAGGTTCGAGTCTCGAAACGTACTCAAACGTTCTGAAAGGTCTGTTGAGGCCCAACATTTGGGCTAGCCCAGGCTGCTGGCCAGGCGAATCGTGAAGCGCTGGAACAGGGTTCGAATCCTCCTAGGTCCACCCGCATAAGTCCTGGTCATCGACCATTCAGGCAGCCTCGACTTTGTGCCGCGTCACCACAGCGGTCACCATCTGCTTCTCGGGCACACCACCGCGCCTCCGGGCGGCGCCTATGCCGGGGTTTCATGGTGGGGTTCTCAGGTCTGGACCTCGCCCAAAGAAGTTCCGGTCGTTGCGGCACAGCCTTTGTCGGATGAAACGTAGCCCGAATGTCCGTAATAGGACTTGGCAACAGCTGAATGATCTGGTCGACAGGTTGCTGGCAAACGTTGTGGCGGCTTCCTCAACTCCATGCGGAGAGCACGTCAGCGGCGTTCCATACCAGGTCGATGGTGTCGGCGAGGGTGGGCTCGATATCGGCTAAGGACACTGCGACCAATGCTGTTTCGTGCGGGACGAAGCCTGGAACACTGGCGACCCCGCGAGTGAGTTCGGCTAGATCGTGATGGTCGAATGGGGTGCCGAGCCATTTGATCGATCCGGCGAAGATCACCCGATTGGCAACGGGGGAGCGGTCGGTGCCGATGAGTTGGCAGCCGACTGACGGCCTAGCTTGTTGTAACACTTCGTTGCTGGTCGCGCCATGGAACGATTCTCATGAGTGAGATCAGCGAGCGGCTCGGGTTCCCATGGCGCTAACGTAGCCACGGCCTGCCGTGAACAGGCTGATTCCTGCGCCTCGTGCACAGGGTCAACAGGTGCTCGCGGCGCGGTCAATCCGTCAATCGCACAAAGGGTTTCCCATGTCCATCGAACCAGACGAACGCCTTGGCATACGCGGGCAAGCTAATGCTGTGGTGCGCGCCCTGATCACCAGCGTTGTCGGTGTGTTCGCACTGTTAGTCGTCGTCGTGCTCGTCTCGAAGGCGCTCGGCCTGGGTGAGGAAGATTCGGAATCGACTGCGGCGAGTACAGCGAGCAGCTCAGCCCCTACTGCGCCGGCAACCACACCGGCCGCTGCGCCGGTGTCTCTGTCGGATCCGCGATGCGCGCCAGCGGCGGAGAATGTCGTCGCGCAGGTGCAAGCGGGCCTAACCATGGATGGCTACCGGCTCACCAATGCCACGGTGATCATCGACGGTCGTCTCACGTTCTTCGGCGCGACGACCCTCGACGCATCCGGAC
The DNA here is from genome assembly GCF_035920345.1 of Nocardia vinacea. Classification (NCBI taxonomy): domain Bacteria; kingdom Bacillati; phylum Actinomycetota; class Actinomycetes; order Mycobacteriales; family Nocardiaceae; genus Nocardia; species Nocardia vinacea. The sequence goes on along the minus strand of NZ_CP109149.1, from coordinate 6,930,493 downwards.
AGATGGAAGAGCGTTCGGACGTGTGGATCCTGCGCGACCACGTCGTCTTCGCCTCCACCGGTGGCGCACGCATCAACTCGCAATTCCCGAAAGCCTCGTCGTCACCGCTGAGTATTTCGCCGGCAGACGAGCGGGTACGAGCCGTGGATGCCTGTGTAGTGGATGCGACGCGCAGAAGTTGATGCACCTGTGGGCGCGATGGATCGGGAGAGCTCGCAGCGAGTGGTAGACCGGACCGCGCGCAACCCCGTATCCAGTGTCGTCAGAGTCGCATCAATATCTGCAATCTCGGGACTGCTGCACGGATAGGTGACAAATCGAGAGTTACCTGGCGACCGTTTCCGGGGTCACCGTCGGCGTAACAGCGAAAGTGGCGGATCGAACGGCTCGTTTCGGCAGAGACCGCGACGCCCCGGGGAATCAGCCGCTCCCGATATCGCTACGCGCCTTGGTGGTTGCGGCCGTGATTTCCGGCACTACGTCCAGATCTGCTGCCGCATATGCCGTTCGATCCTCCGGGCTGCTCGCCCGAGCGTCATCCTTCGGCAGTAGCGATAGGAAGTTGCGAACGAGAGCCCGATCGTCATCGACCCGGTGAGCCACGTAAACCGTTGTCGTGGCGGTGGTTTCGGTGAGTGGCACGATGCGCACGGTCTGCGGCGCGGTGAACGTCGCGCTGCGCGGTGCGATAGTGACGCCCAGCCCCTCACCCACCAGGTGGAGGATGGTGGTCCAGTTGTTGCCCTCCTGCACGATGCGGGGCCGGTAACCAGCTTCCACCAGGGGCCGCAGATTCTTGTCGTGGGCATGGGAGCCCGCGGCCCGGGGGAAGAACACCAGCGGGTCGTCGGCGAGGTCGGAGCCGGTGAGGGTGGCATGGTCCGCCAGCGGGTGATCGACCGGCAGCACCGCCATGAACGGCTCGGTGACCAGCGGGAATACGACGGTGTCGGGCTGCTCGTCGGGGTCGCGCACGATCGCCATGTCGAGCGCGCCGTAGCCGAGCTGCGCCATCATGTGGGTGGTGTAGCCCTCGATGAGGTCGATCTGGACCAGCGGGTAGTGGTCCCGGAACTGCCGGACACTCCGCAGCGGTTTCAGCGGCAGCACCGATGGGACGAAGCCCAGGTAGAGCCGCCCCTGGCTGCCCTGGCCGATGCGCGCGACCTCGTCGAGGTCGCGGGTCGCGTGACCGAGGATCGCCGCGGCCCGCTCGCGCAGTACCTCTCCCGCCGGAGTCAGGGCGACACTGCGCGAGGTGCGGTCGAACACGCGGGTTCCCAGCAGAGTCTCCAGCCGCTGGATCTGCTGGGTCAGCGCGGGTTGAGCGATGTGCAGCCGCGCGGCCGCCCGGCCGAAATGCAGCTCCTCGGCGACCGCCAGGAAGTAGCGCAGGTGCCGTAGTTCGACCCCATTATTCATAAGTTCAACATATCAATCAGACCTATCAAGTATTGGACGTGATGATTCGCGGCCGGGCATGCTGACGACGTGACACAGCAGACCGAATCCGTTGCCACCGAACCGATCGACACCATCGTCGTCGAGCCGATGTCCAGCCCGGCCGATGCACGGGCGTTCAAGGAACTCAACGAGGAATGGATCGTCGCGCTGTTCTCCCTCGAACCCGCCGACTCCGTCAAACTGGACAACCCGGAGCGCGAGATCGTCGCCAAGGGCGGACAGGTGCTCATCGCCCGCGACGGCGACGACATCGTCGGATGTGTGGCGCTGGTGCCGGAGGGCGACGGCGTGTTCGAGCTGTCGAAGATGGCGGTGGCGCGGGACCGGCGCGGCCGCGGCCTCGGCCGCATCATCCTGCAGGAGGCCATCGACTACGCCCGCCGGCAGAGCGCCACGGCGCTGTTCCTCGGTAGCAGCACCAAGTTGGCCGACGCTGTGCATCTGTACGAATCGATCGGTTTCGTGCACGTCCCGAGCGATCAGATCGGGCCGATGCCGTACGAGCGCGCGGATGTGTTCATGCGGTACGAGCTGGACTGAAGGCTGTGCCGGATGTGTGCGGTGCCGTTGCCCGTCGGAAGCGGAGTTGAGCGGCGGCGTGAGCGATCGTGCCGCCGTCTCTCTGCCCTAACTCGGCCCGACCGAGCGCCGGTGATCGAAGCCGCTGCGGCCGAGTAGGCGGTCCGTTGGCCACGACATGACCGCACCGCTGCTGGGCGCGAGAGTCGACTCGCGGCCAACCAGTCCGGGCAGCAAGGCAGGTTGTGCAGGGCCCATCCGGAACAGCTTGTGGATCCGCTGTTCAGTTCAGCTGGCCACCCAGGGCCGCAGTTTCTCCGGGTTCCGGATCGCCCAGATGCGCGTAATCCGTCCGTCTGTGATGTCGAAGGCGTAGACCGAGACGATGGTGCCGTCGAGCTGTGCTACCAGGGCGGGCTGGCCGTTCACCGTACGCTCCTGCAGGGTTAGCGCTGGGCCATGGGTGGCGAGTTCCATCCCCGGCGTGGGCGATCTGCTGGCCGCCGTTGATTGGGTCGCGGAAGGCCAATGCCAGACCGCCCCGTCGGCCGTCGCGATCGCCTGCGGGTCGAGCAGGCCGATCAGGGCCTCGATATCTTTTGTCTCCCAAGCCCGTTTGAAGTCCCGGACCACCTCGGTGCGTTCGGTGCTCGACGGGCCCCGCGAGGTATCGATGCGGCGGTGGGCGCTGGCGGCGGGCTGCGGGGGTGCGCCCGACGATGTCGGCGACCTCGGCGAAGGGGTAGCGGAAGACGTCGTGCAGAACGAACGCCACCCGCTCGGCCGGTGTCATGGAGTCCAGCACGACGAGGAAGGCCATGCTGATCGACTCGTCGAGGGTGACGCGGTCGGTGGGATCGACGGAGGCGGGGCCGTCGAGCCATTCGGACCGGCCGGGTTACCGGCTCCGGAATCCATTCGCCCACATAACGTTCCCGCCTGGCGCGAGCCGAGCCGAGCAGATCCGGCTGGCGACCGTCGTCAACCACGCGCCGGGCGCCGCCACGTCCCGCCGCTGCCGCTCGGACAGCGCGTACCAGCGCGCGTAAGTCTCCTGCACGAGATCCTCCTCGGCCAGGGAGCCGAGCAGCCGGTAGCCGAGATTGATCAGCTGACGGCGTTCACCGATCACCCCGGGCAGGTGCGGGTCAGTCATGGTCGGCCCCTTCGGTTTGTGTGTCCCTCACCGAAATCGACGAATCGGCGACCCGATTTGTGGGGCGGCCTGACATTCCGGACGGCTGTGTCGTCGGAAGGTCGTGACACTTTCAGCAAATCAGGAGTTCCGGAAATGATCAGAATCGGCATCATCCTCGGCAGTACCCGGCCCAACCGCAACGGCCCGCAGGTCGCCCAGTGGGTTCTGGACTCGGCATCGCAGCGCGGCGACGCCGAGTTCGAACTGATCGATCTGCGCGACCACCCGCTGCCGCATCTGGACGAGCCCGTGGCGCCGATGTTCGGCCCGTCGGTGCATGCGCACACCCGTGCCTGGGCCGAGCGGATCGCCCCGTTCGACGGCTTCGTGGTGGTGACCCCGGAGTACAACGGCGGCGCCCCCGGGGTACTGAAGAACGCCATCGACCACCTGTGCGCGGAATGGACCGACAAGGCGGTCGGATTCGTCTCCTACGGCGTGAGCGGCGGCGCCCGCGCGGTGGCGCAGCTGCGGGTGGTCTGCAGCACGCTGGGCATGGCCGATGTGAGCCGTCCGGTGGAGATCTCGGTGCTCACCGATTTCGAGAACCACACCACCTTCACACCGCGCGACCGCCACACCACAGCGCTGAACACCTTGCTGGATCAGCTCATCGCATGGAGCACCGCTCTGGCGCCGCTACGGCGGCCCGCCACCGATACCCCGCACATCAACTCCGAAGGAACCAATCATGACGAGCCCGAACGACTTTCAGTCACGCGCTGACCGTATCGAGGTAGATGAAGTCGAGATTCGCCAGCAAATCGACAAGGTAGTCGAAGGACTGCGCGCCAAGGATCTCGAGGCCGTGAAACAGCTGTACACAACCGACGTCGTGTCCTTCGATGTCGAGCCGCCGCTCCAGCATGTCGGGATAGCGGCGAAACTCGAGAACTGGGCGAAAGTCTTCACGGTCTTCGAGAATGTGACCTATGAGATTCGCGACCTGACGTTCACCGTAGGCGATGATGTGGCATTCGGGCACGCCTTTGCTCGTCTCAGCGGCACGCTGAAGAACGGGGCCACAACGAGCGGTATGTGGGTCCGGGTCACGTACGGCATGCGGAAGATCGACGACACCTGGTTGATCGCGCACGATCAGGTGTCGGTGCCGCTCGACATCCCGAGCGGCAAAGGTGTGGTCGACCTCGAGCCCTGACGGGTCGCAGGAACCGACCATGGCAGCGCGGCCTACGACGATTGGACACTGGTTTTCGATGCGAGGCTGCTCGCGTTCATGGTGATCAGTTCAGGAAGGTCGTGATCCGGGGGATCGTCGCGGCGGGGCAGTCCTCGTGCACGGTGTGGCCGCAGCCGGGCAGGATGACCGCCTCGGCGTGGGGGGATGCGGTCGGCCAGTCGGGTTGCTTGTGAGGACGGCAGCCATCGGTCGTCGCCGCCCCAGAGCACCAGGGTGGGTGCGGTCACCTGGTTCAGTCCGGCGTCGGTGCGGCGGTAGTCGAGATTTCGCCACAGGGCCAGGAAGCCGTCACGGTTGGAGGGCCGGGAGAACGGCGGGTAGAACTCGTCGATCAGCTCGTCGGTGACGAGATCCTGGTGCGCGAACGTGCCGCGGATGCTGTCGGCGTAGAAGGACCGGGTCGTGAGATTGGTGGTCAGTTCACCGATCACTGGCGTCTTGAACAGCGGTGTGATCGGAGCTTTTTCGGCGTCCAGGCCGGGGGAGTCCAGGAGCACGAGCCGCTCGACGCGTTCCGGATGCTGTTCGGCGAAGTACAGGCTCCAGGCCCCACCCCACGAGTGCCCGACCAGCGCGGTGCGGTTCAAGCCGACGGCGTCGAGGAAGGTCGCGATGGCGTCCGCCATGGCGGGCAGGTCGAAGGCGAAACCGGCGCTGTGCAATTCGGTGTAGCCCTGGCTGGGCAGGTCGACCGCGTAGACGGTGTGCTGCCGGGCGAGTGCGGGGGCCGCCTCCCGCCAGGAGTAGCCCCACAGGCCGCCACCGGCGATCAGGACGACGGGTGATCCGCTACCCGAGACGGTGTAGTGGAACCGAGCGAGATCAGTTTCGACATACCGGGATTCGATGCGCGTCAGGTAGTGCGAGGGCAGGTCCGAGCTCGGCGGCTCCCAGGCGTAGGCGACCGGAAGAGCCAGCGCGAACAGCGCGGTCAGGGTGGCGGCGAGCCCGAGGGCCAGGCGGCGGAAGCGGATTCTGAATCGCATTAGGTACTCCGTGGCAGGGGATGTCTTCGACCAGAGGACGAGACAGCACCCGCCGACGTGATGAGGTGTAACCCATTTCATAATCGGAACGCTCTCCTCAGCGCGCCGTGAGGTCAGACCAGGAGCCACCAGCACGACGAACACCCGCGCGGTCGGTGCGTATGGCGGTCATAGACCACAGCTACAGTGCACGGACACAGAGCCGCTGACCTGACTCGGCTCAGGCTAGTGCGCACCTCGTCAGTTGATCCCTGACTCGGCTTACGATTCGGGGCCCGTTCCTGGCCATTCCACCTGGCGAATCGTCCCCCATGGGCGCCGAGCGGCCCGGGGCCACCGGATCCTTCCTGGCCATCCAGCAGGTGGGCTGGTCATCCCGGCAGGAGAACCGTCTGCGTGCCAACCGGTGGGTGTTCCTTCGCGTCCGCCGTCCGCCGTGTCGTCCGCGGTGCGCCTACCGCTCCCGGACGGCGTAGGTCAGGTGCGTCACCCTCGGGGAGGGCTCCGCGCGGACCGGCTCCAGGGCCACGCGGCCCGCGTCCACGCCCTCGAACAGGCGGATTCCGGAGCCGAACAGCACAGGTGAGAGCGCGATCGAGAACTCGTCGATCAGACCGGCGTTCACGTATTCCAGGATCGTTGCGCCGCCGCCCGCGATGCGCACGTCTCGGTCGCCGGCGGCCTCGCGGGCCTGGTCGAGCGCGGGCTCGATGCCGTCGTTGACGAAGTGGAAGGTGGTCCCACCCGGCCGCTCCCAGGGGTCACGCTTCTCGTGGGTCACGACGAACACCGGCGTGTGGAACGGCGCCTCCTCCGGCCACGCCTGCTCGCCGGCGTCGAACATGCGCTTGCCCATCACGCTCGCACCGGTGCGCTCGAACGTCTCCCGCACGATGTCGTTGTCGCGCCCCTCCTCGCCGCCCGCGCCGAGCTTCAGGTTCTCCCGGAAGAACCGCAGCGGGAAGATCCACTGCTGCAGTTCCATCCACTGCTGCCCCATCAAGTCCTCGGGGGACTCGGGCGCGATGAACCCGTCCAGCGACATCGACACGCTGAAGAACACCTTTCCGGCCATCAGTCCTCCACTCCCTTCCGAACGATCTCGTTGACGTAGGCAGCCAGGTTGCTCAGGGTCTGCTGCCCGCCCTCGATCGCGTGGTACTTCTCGACCGCCTCGTCGCGCAGCTCCTTGGTGGGGAACACCGTGCGCATCTCGATCCGGGTCGCCGCGCCGTCGGGCACGAACGTGAGGACCGACTCGAAGGCGTTCGGGTCGTCGCGGGACTCACCGTGCAGCAGCGCGATCCGCTCCGGCGGGGCGATCTCGGTCCAGGAGATCCACTCGGAGTAGTCCGTCCCGTCCGGTCCGTGCATCACGAAGTCCCACTCCCCGCCGACGCGGAACTCGAACGACTGCGTGGTGGTGGTGAACCCCTCCGGTCCCCACCATCGCGACAGGTGCCGGACCTCGGTGAACGCCTCGAACACCAGCTCCCGTGGGGCGCTGATGACCCGGGAGATCACGATCTCGCGGTCGGCCGTCGCCGGCTCCGCCCGCGTTTCTTGCCTTGCTTCTGCCATCGGTCATTCCTCCTGCCGTGTCTGCTTCAGGTCCTGCACGTATGCGTCCAGCCGGTCGAAGCTCTCGTTCCAGAACCGCTCGAACCCGCCGGTCCACTCGTGGATCGGTCGCAGCCCGCGGGCGTCCAGGCCGTACAGGCGCTGCTTGCCTGCCTTGCGGTCCCGCACCAGCCCGACCTCCCGGAGCACCCGCAGGTGTTTGGACGCTCCCGGCTGGGTCATCCCCAGCTCCCGGGCCAACTCGGTCACCGGCCGCTCACCCGCCCGCAGCAATATCAGGATCTCCCGGCGCTGCGGCTCGGCGATCGCGTTGAAGACGTCCGACGTCGTCGCTGCTCGTGCCATGTGGACATCATATTCCCATATCGGTATGCGTCAAGTCGAGATGAATCAGGCGGGTCTGGTCAGATGACGATCGTGACCCCTGTCACCTGACTCGGCTCAGGCTTGTGCGCACCTCGTCCCTTGATCTGGGCCAGCGCGTCGCGTAGGTCAGGCGGGAGTGGGTCTTCGGCGGTCAGGGTGTGGGCGCCGACCCTGATCTCTACCGTGCGGTAACGCCGCGCGGTGCGCACGAAACGCTTGATGGACCAGCCGGTCGCGTTCTCGACGAACCTGGTGACCGCGAGCACGGCGAACACGATGGTCAGATGGGCCTCGATGGACTCCGCGCTTGTGGTGTTAGATCGGCCGGGGCGCGCAGGTCGTGCTTGGACATCCGGAAAACTTGGCGCCGAGGATCTGGAATAACGGGCGCCGCCCGCGGGGTGCGACCGAGCCGATCGAGCTTGGGGACCACCAGCTGGTCGCCGGCCGATTCTGGGCCAGCGCCCCGAGCGCCACGCAACGGTTTCCGGCCTATTCGCAGCAGATGGCGCGTATCGCCGACCGCCTCGATGGCGATCACTTCCGGAGCGCCGTCCTGACCGATCCGGCCGCGCTCGCGACGCTTTACTCCATCCAGCAGTGCCTTGTCGAGTTCGGTGGCGAGGTCCTCGGTGACGATGAAGCAAGGAGTCGATTCGAGCGCCCGGCGCCCATTGGAATTCCGTTGGTGGACTGTTGGTCTCGGCGCCGATGCTCGAGGAGCCCATTGGTTCCTCGAGCGTACGGAGTTGAAAGACCATGAGCCGCAAGATCATCGGCGGTGCCGTCCTGGCGCTGGCCATCGCCGCCACCACCGCCGTCACCGGTCTCCCGTGCACCGCCGCGCCCGCCGCAGCGGCCCCAACCTGCGATAACGCCGACGACCCGGTGCACGGCTACCAGTACTTCGCGAACAAGTACCCCAACAACGGCCTCGGCGCCATGTTCGCCCTCAACGACCAGTTCGACAAGATCGAGCACGCCGTCTTCTGCCTCACCAACATCGAACGCGCCAATGCCGGTGTCCCCGAGCTGAAATGGAGCGACGACTTGCGCAACAGCGCAGCTGATTTCGCCCGCCACGCCGAGGGGCGCCAATGGTGGACCGACGGGGCGAACTCTCACGACGATCCCGACCTCGCCGGTGTCCCGGTGCTCACCCAGATCCAACGCCGCGTGAAGTCCTACAACCCCTGCACCTACTACCAGGGCGATGGCCACGACGTGAACCGCTGGTCGGAGAACACCTACGCAGGCTGGGGCTCGAACACCTTCACCACCGCCCGAGCAGCCCTCACCTGGTGGATGAACAGCCCCACCCACAAGGCCAACATCCTCGACCGCAACGTCACCAAGCTCGGTGCAGGTGTCCGCGCCGGCGCCGCGCGCCCCGGCTTCGACACCACCGACCCCGCCGGCATCTTCGTCCAGCAATTCGTCTCCTGCAGCTGACTTCCCGGGCCTTTCTGCGAATCGGTCAGCGCACTACGCCCCGCACCAACCGGCAACTACCAACGTCCGGCATGGTGTACGAGCGGGCGCGGGTGCGGGCGGACCTTCCGAGTAGTGATCAGCTACCGGATGACGGATGGCCGCTGCTGAGACGGTTGTTATGGGCGCCCCGACCGGGGAGTGCTTTTGCCGATGCGCCCATACGACGGGAACGGACGATCAGCGGGACAGCTGTCACCACTTCGTCGTGGTAGGGGCGGCGGATGATGGCGGTTCCGCGAGTCTCGACGTTGTCCGGACGCTTGCGGTGCGGTGCGGTCGTCATTGGTCGATGGTGGCCATGTTCGCGTCGTCGTGGCGGGCGCCGACCGCGGGTGTGAGCTGGTCGAGCCGGGCGAGTTGGTCGGTGGACAGGACCACGGCGTCGGCGGCGGTGTTCTCCTCGACGCGGGCGACTCGGCGGGTGCCGGGGATGGGGGCGATGTCGTCGCCCTGGGCGAGCAGCCAGGCGAGTGCGACCTGCGCGGGGGTGGCGCCGACCTCGTTCCCGACTGCCCGGACTTCATCGACCAGGCGCAGATTCTGGTCGAATGCCTCTCCGATGAATCGGGGATTGGTCTTGCGCCAGTCGTCGTCGGGGATATCGGCGGGCGAGCGGAGTTGACCGGTGAGGAAGCCGTGCCCGAGCGGGGAGTAGGGCACGAACCCGATGCCGAGGCCGCGTAGCAGCGGCAGGAGTTCGTTCTCGGGGTCGCGGGTCCACAGCGAGTACTCGGTTTGCAGCGCCGCGACCGGGTGCACCGCGTGGGCGCGGCGGATGGTTTCCGGGGATGCCTCCGAGAGCCCGATGTGCAGAATTTTGCCCTCGGCGACCAGTTCGGCCAGCGCTCCCACGGTTTCCTCGATCGGTGTGCCGGGGTCGACGCGGTGTTGGTAGTAGAGGTCGATCCGGTCGGTGCCCAGCCGTTTCAGGGAACCTTCTACCGCCGCCTTCACGTTCGCGGCGCTGCTGTCGATGACGCGGGGTCCGCCTCCGGAATGCGAGACCAGGCCGAATTTGGTGGCGACGACGACCTCGTCGCGACGGCCGCCGATGGCCCGGCCGACGACCTCCTCGCTGTGGAAGGGGCCGTAGATCTCGGCGGTGTCGATATGGGTGACACCCATATCGAGCGCGCGGTGGATGGTGCGGATCGACTCGTCGTCGTCCAGACCGCCGCCGGAGGTGTAGGTGCCTGCCATGGTCATGGCGCCCAGACCGATCCTGGATACCTGCAAGGTGCCGAGAGAAGCGTGCTTCATCGGTTTCTCCTTCGTCGGTGAGAGATAGTCAGGGAGGCCGGGTGGCGCACCAGAGTGCAACCTGTCGGTGTTTCCCTGGACTCCAGCCAACACTGTGGCCTGCGGTCGAGACAGAGCCTGGTGAGAGGGTTACTCACGGTGACCCTTCAGGGGTCCTGCCTGCATCTACGCTCGTAACCATGGACGAGAAGGAGGCGGCGCGCACCGCGGTCCGCGAGTTTCTCAGTACCCGCCGCGACCGAGTCTCTCCTGCCGATGTCGGCCTCCCGGAGACCGGAACCCGACGTCGCGTGAAAGGTCTGCGCCGCGAGGAGGTCGCGTTGCTGGCAGGTGTCAGCCCGCAGTACTACATTCGCCTCGAACGCGGCAAAGCCACCGGCCCCTCACGCGGGGTCGTGGATGCCGTCGCCACGGTGCTGCGACTCGACGACGACGAACGCGCCCACCTCGACCGGCTACTCGCGGCCCTGACCCCCGAAGCCCGCAAACACCGCAAACCCCCGGTCAAAGACACCGTCAGCCCCGGGATCCGGGTCCTGTTGGACTCGATCGACCACCTACCGGCCGTGGTATTCAACAGCCGCCTCGATGTCCTTGCCGTCAACGACCTCGGACGAGCCCTCTATGCGAGCATGCTTGACGTCGAAAACCCGCAGAACACAGCACGATTCATATTCCTCGACGAACACGCCGCCCGGGCACTGTTCCCCGAATGGGAACGCATAGCCGATGACACCGTGTCCATCCTGCGCACCGAAGCCGGCCGACACCCCGACGACCCGCAACTGATCGCCCTCATCGGAACCCTGTCCACCCACAGCCGGACATTCCGGACCCGCTGGGCCGCCAACGACGTCAAAACCCACAGAGCGGGCACCAAAGCCTTCCGGCATCCTCTCTTCGGCGAACTCGTCCTGCCCTATGAGAACCTCACCATCGACGCCGTCGGCGACCAGGTGCTGACCGTGTTCACCCCACAACCGGGCACCTCCGAACACGACGCGATCCAACTACTCGCCAGCTGGACCGCACCCTCGAACCCCGCGCCGAACCAGAGTTCCCCGAAAACCTGACCCGACCCGACCAGCACTCACCAGGCGACATCGCAGCTGGGTTCGTTACCTACCTGTGGGTCGAGGGCGGTAAGTGGCGGTGATGGGCGGCAGGTCAGCTCACCGGCGTCGAGGCGGGGTTTGCCAGGCGCCGTCGATCGCCGACCCCGACGCGGTCAGGCTGCCCGCAACCCGGTCGACGAGGACCGGGACCGCGATGAGCCCCGGCACCACCAGCGGAACCAGCAGGCCGAAGATCTGCCAGCGTTCGGTGACCGGCTTGCCGGGCGACAGCGGCCGCTCGGCCGGAACGGGCATGTACAGCTTGCTGATCCGAGCGCGATCCCGCGGTAGCGATCTGAACTCTAGCAACGCTAGACAAACTAGCGAACGAATGTTACCGTTGCTCTAGTATCTAGCGATGCTAGCCTTCAGGAAGGGAAGCCGAACCGCCGACGCAAGACGCGGCAGGCAACAGCTTGCGCTTCCCGCACCCAACAACTTCCGGCTGATCGCCGGGGCACACCTGATATCGAATTCACTGAGGAGTAACTGACATGACCTTCACCATCAATGAACAGCAGTTCCTCGCGGAGGCCGGGATCGGTCGGCTGGCCACGGTGTCGCCCGACGGCGTTGTGCAGAATAACCCGACCAGCTATCGGGTGAACGCCGACGGCACGATCGACATCGGGGGCATGCGGATGCGTGCCAGTCGCAAGTACCGCAATGTCGAGGCGGGCAGCCGGGTGTCGTTCGTCATCGACCAACAGGTTTCATTGGAGCCATACGTGATTCGCGGCATCGAGGTACGCGGCACGGCCGAGGCGCTCGATGACGAGGAGCCACCGTTCCAACCCCAGGAACGCGCGGTCATCCGAATTCACCCCGAACGGGTCATCTCCTGGGGCATCGACAGCGGATCCTTCGACTTCACCAGTCGCGGCGCCGAGTAGTCGGGCATCGTGGGCGATCCCACAAGAAAGGCCGTCACCGACCGTCCGGTAGTGAGCGGAATGGACCGCGTCAGCGAGTGAGACCGGGCACCACGACATCGGTTACGCCGACCTTCGCTACGGTACTGGGGATCTGATTCAGCAGGACCATCGGTCAACATCCAGCGACTATGGCTTCATCGCGGTCGATATACGAAAACCCGGGTATCGCCCGGGTTTTCGCAGCGTGGATCGGCCTCGGTTCAGCGGGTGGCGATGATTGCCGAGCCGTGACCGAAGAGGCCCTGATTCACCGCGATGCCTGCACGGGCGTTCTCCACTTGGCGGCTGTCGGCCTGGCCGCGCAACTGCCACGTGAGTTCGCAGATCTGAGCGATCGCCTGCGCGGGGATCGCCTCACCGAAGCAGGCCAGCCCACCGCTGGGGTTCACCGGTACGCGTCCACCCAAAGTCGTTGCGCCGCTGCGCAGCAGGTCCTCGGCGCCGCCCGTGTCGCAGAGCCCGATGTCCTCGTACCAATCCAACTCCAGGGCGGTGGAGAGGTCGTAGACCTCCGCGAAGGACAGGTCGGAGGGACCGAGCCCGGCCTCCTCATACGCGGCGTGCGCGATGGCGGATCGGAACGTGTGCGGCGGGGGCTCGACGGCCACGGAGGAGTCCGTCGCGAAATCCGGCAGGTCGAGGACGGTTTTCGGGAACGTCGGCGTGACCGTCGACAGCGCCCGAATACGGACCGGGTCGGTGACGCCGTGGCGGCGGGCGTACTCCATCGAGGTCAGCACCAGTGCCGCACCGCCGTCACTGGTCGCGCAGATGTCGAGCAGCCGCAGCGGGTCCGAGACGATCGCCGAGGCCGCGACCTCCTCGGCCGCGACCTCTTTGCGGTAGCGGGCGTACGGGTTGTTCAGGCCGTGCTTGGCGTTCTTCACCTTGACCGCGGCGAAATCGTCGAGCGTGGCGCCGTGCAGCGCCATCCGGCGGCGGGCATAGAGCGCGAAATAGATGGGGTTGGTGGCACCGAGCAGGTGGAAGCGCAACCAGTCCGGATCGTCGCGGCGTTCACCGCCGACCGGCTGGAAGAAGCCCTTCGGGGCGGCATCCGCGCCGATCACCAGCGCTACATCGGTCAATCCGGCCAGGATCTGGGCACGCGCATTGGCGATGGCCTGCGCACCGGAGGCGCAGGCGGCGTAGCTGCTCGAGATCCGCGCACCCGACCAGCCCAACGCCTGGGCGAATGTCGCACCGGAGACGAAACCGGGGTATCCGTTGCGGATCGTGTCCGCACCGGCGATATAGCCGACGTCGAGGTGGTCCACCCCGGCATCGGCCAGCGCCGCGCGTGCCGCGACCAGCCCGTATTCGACGAAGTTGCGTCCCCACTTGCCCCACTGGTGCATGCCCGCACCGAGGACGGCAATGTCGCGATTATTCGTGTCAGGCATCGACCGGCCTCCACATCCACACCGTGTGCTCCGCTTCCTCGTCCTCGTACAGCACGCCGAGGGTCAGTTCGACCGGCATGCCGACGGCCAGGTCGTCCACCGTGAGGCCGCGCTGGACCTGCCCGAGAATCACCATCTGCTCGACCTCGAGCTCCACCGCCGCGACGACATACGGCTCGAACGGATCGGGCGAGACATAGGGCGGGGGCGGTTTGTACCGGGCATCCGCGTATGACCAGATCCGGCCACGCGTGGAGAACAGGTACTCGACCAGCTCGGAGCCGTCCTTCGGACTTGCACACTGCGGGTTGCGACAGGCCAGCGTGTTCCGCGGGAAATACGGTGTGCCGCACACATCGCAGCGACTTCCCACGAGACGTACCGCGCCGTCGTCCGCAGTGAACCAATCTGCCACCGCGGGGCGTTGTTCTTTCTGCACAACCCGACGCTATAGGAACATGTTCTAGTTTGGGGCTGAAATCCGCTCCGGCGATGTACGCGCGGAGGTACGGTGACTGCGGATTGAGGACGCGACGAGACCCTCGAGTCGACTTGGAGTACCACAACGCCGATGGGCACCAAAGCCATTGACCCGCAGTCGATCCGCAACGTCACGATCATCGGGGACCCCGACGAGACGACGCGAGTCGTCCACCGCCTGTTCCGCCGTTTCGCCAGGACGGCGGCCACGGTCCATTGGGTGACGAGCCGCGTCGATCACGCTATCCACATCGCCGAGCTGTCGAGCCACGCGCCCATCGCGGACCTGGAGCGGTCCGTCCGGGTAGCCGACGGGGTGATCGCGGTCGTGAACGCTGCCGTGAAGAGCACGCCGCGACTCGAGACGATACTGCGCCTTGCCGACGACCATCAGGTCGCACGGCTGTGTCTGGTGACCGGACTGGGTCATCCTGCCGCCGACTTCGACCGCTGCGTCCGCACGATCGCCGAGACGCGCGGGGCGGTGCCGTTGACGTTGCAGATTCCTATCGGCATCGGCACCGAGTTCGAAGGCGTCATCGATCTGGTCCCGATGTGGGCGCTCGAACCGATGGCCGTCGAATTCTATGGCAGCCATTGGAAAGTCGCCGAGCAGCGGTACCGCAACCTCGTGGCCACGGTGATGGAACAGGACCCGGCAGATTCCGACGCTATCCTCGGCTTCCGACAGATCCCACCCGAACACTTGCACGAGCGCATCCGCTGCCTCACGCGCATCGGCGACGCTGTGCCCGTCCTGTGTGATGCGGCGCCATGGAGTGACGACATCGCCCCGCTCCTGGACGCCATCGTCCGGTATCTGCCGTCGCCGATGCACGTCTGTCAACCGGAACATGCCCTCGACTATTGACGGACGCCTGGTGTCAGGTGATAGGCCGTTGTCGGATGATCCTGCAGGCCAGGTGTTCTCACTTCATCAGGTCAGGCAGATCTTCCGGGCAGGTGTGCCGTGACGCAGCAAGTCAGCGCTCGCCCCCAAACGCGGTGCCGAGATCACTGCAGGCGTGCCAGCCTGTCTCGGTGCTGCGAATCCATTGCTCAGCGCGATCGGTGCGGCGGCCGGGTACTCGGTCTAGCAGGACCGACTACCACCGGGGCGAACTGATCGCCGAATACGGGGACGGGAAATCTCGTCAGCCGACGTTCGTCCTTATCCGACCCACGAGTCTTCCCCAAGACCGTTTCGCCACATCGAGTAACCAAACGAAGACAGCCGGTTCACCGTTGGTGCGAGCGGAACGCGGTGTCTATCCGCACCACAAGGTGAGTGCAGGGGCGGTGAACGAGTCGAGTCCGAGCAGCGTGCGCTGCTCGGACTCGACGAAAAGGGTTGTGTCCTAGGGGATCAGGGCAGCACCTGGGGGATGACGCCCGGGTTGACCGAGCCGACGATCCCGCCGATCAGGGCGCCGATAACGGTGGGCACGGGGTCGATGAAGGAACCGGTGGCGGAGCCGATCGCAGCGCCCGCAGCCGCGCCGTTCAGCACTGGATCGGGGTACTGCGCGTCAGGGTTGGTGGTGACATCCTCCAGTGGGAGCCCGGCGATCGGCTGGGCAACAACCGGAGCCGCCGGAGCAGCAGCCTGATCCGCGGAGGCGGAAGACGCGCCCGCGAATACGACGGCTGCAGCTAACGGCAGGGCACTCACTGCAAGGACGCGACTCGTCTTGATCAGGGCAGAACGGAACATTGTTTTCCTAACCTTTTGGGCCCTCGGAACAACCGAGTCCACTACTTCATCAGGGGGAGACTGCCTGTTGCTGCTCGGATGAATTGACAGCAATCGAGCGGCCACTACTGCGCACCGCGCCCGACGATACTGCGCTACACGCGAATTCGCACATTATCGGCATCACAAAATGATCACCGGAGATCTGAGCAGACAGCCGGGTTCCATCGGATCAGCGCAGCACCGGTGCGCTTGCGCGAATAGCGCCGTTATGTGGCGAATTGGCATCCGCGCATCGGCATTTCGGATGATCGAGAGGGGTAGATGCTCGGCCGAGCACGAGATGCTGACCTGACCCTGTTCGTCCATTCGCGAATATCTTCGGTGTATACATGTGGCGACACGCCACCAGGATTCGCGAATAACTGCCGTCATAGCTCACGGACAGAGCCACTTGGCCGAGCAGGCTCGCAAACCTTTCGCTCGATGCTGTCCTTTGCCAGTTGATCTGACGTATTGCCGCCGTTGTGGCGCAAGTTGGGGCCTTCTGCCATTAACCTGACGCGCTCGGTGAGCTTTACAGCGTGTTCATCGATGGGTGTTCATCGATGTCGAGGTCACTTCGGGCCGCTACCGGTCGGCGAGCGACGTTGTCCGTTCGGCATCGCGGCTGTTCGAAGAATCGTGAGACCCAGTTGCCTGTGCTGGGTGAGGCTTTGATCGACGGTGGCGCAGCGGACCGTCCAGCGTTCGATTTCGATGCCTTCCTCGCCCGCCGCAGCCAGGTGAAGGTCTCCTCGACCGGGCCTGCATCGCGGCGGAGACGATCGTGCCCCCACAGCAGCGCGCGGGCACTTTCGACGAGAGCGCGCGGCTCCTTTTCCGGCCGTTCGCGTCGATCTGGAGGCAATCTGGGGCTGCGGTGGATGCCGACCAGGCGCGTCATCCACGAAAGCCTCTGCCCAGGAAGCGACGTGCCGGGAGCGACACCGACGCTGCTGCCCGTGACAATGGTCGCGGGAATACGATCGGCTCTGAGTTGCGGGCGACGGGAGAGCCCGTTGCGGAATCGAAGGGCTACAGGGATGACCGATTCCGAGCGCGGACCTGGTGGTCGGCCTCCTATGCTGGGTGGCGTCGATCCCGCTGCGCGGCAACCGGATCCGCCGACAGGCGGCTGGGGCATGCCTTACGTGCCACCTGGCCAGGGATATGGGCCGACACTGTCGTATCCGCCACCATCGACCGGCAACGGCAGAACAGGTTTGATCATCGCCGGTGCACTCGGCCTGGTGGTGGTGCTGGGGCTCGGTGTGGTGATCGGCATCGTCGTCGGCGGTGGCGACAGTAGCAGTGAGTCCGCCGGTGCCTCGGCTACTGCCCGGTGGGAAACGGGGACCTATTCGATGAATGCGATCACCAACGCATGCGACCTTGTCGATCCCACGCCGTTGACCAAGTGGTCGCCCACGCCGAAAGGTGCTCCCGAGCATAGGGAAACGCGGCCAACCGCCCACGAGAGCGGCAGCCTGAAGTGCGATGCCGGATACACCAGCGCGACCGCCGGCGAGTTCCCCATGAACAAGGCCGGCATGAGCGTCGAGGCCGAATTCACCAACGGTGCGGCGGCGCCCTTCTACGACCATTGGAAGCACGCCGATCTCGCCACACCCGAAGCGGAGTCGGCTTCCGGTGAGGTCACCGGAATCGGCAATCAGGGCTACTGGTACTCCGAAGTCAGAGGAAACCTCGTCGCGAACATGGCCTACGTCGTCTGTGTGCAGGACGGCAATGTCTCGGTGCGGGTGAAGATCTCCCTCACGCGTGAGCAGGGTTCTCCCGCGGTGCGGCGGGACGAACTCGATTCGATCGCCAGGTCCCAGGTCCGCAGGACGCTGGACGGTCTACGGGAGAAGTAGCTCCGCGTAACGCGGCCGGGCTATTTGTCGGCGTTCCAGCTGTGCCAGAACGATCTGGTGTGGCTTGCGATGACGGCTTTCAGAGCGCTGGGGCGTAGGTCTGTGGTGTCGATCTGGTCTATTGGGAGCCAGTCGAATTCGAGGTGGTTTTCTTGGCTGGTCGGTGTGCCGTCGAGTTCTGCTTCGAAGATGAGATTGACTTCGTGGTGTGCGTTGCCACGATCGGTGTACCCGTGCTCGATTACACCGGCGAAGCCGGTGATCCTGCCTGCGGTTCCGAGTTCTTCGGCGAGTTCGCGGATGAGTGCGGATTCGACGGGTTCGCCGGGTTCGACATGTCCGCCGGGGAGGAAGGCCCATGTTTTGCCGCGTTCGCGTGCCACGAGTAGCCGACCGCCGTCGCGGATGATCGCGCGGGCAATGATTTCGGTGGCGGCGCTCATCGGTGGCTGTTCGTGTCGAAGGTCGTTTTTGGTGTGGGTGGGGTGATTTCGGAGTTGTCCAGCCTGTATTGACCGTCGGCGCATTAGAACCGGAACCGCACGATGCGGGTGGACCGTTTCATGCCCGGCAGCAGGTTCAAGAGGCGGAACATGCGGCGTACGTTCGCGGGCGCCTTGGCCATCAGCACCGGTGAGTCGTTCATCGGCGCCTCGTCGACGTATTCGAGGCGCGGGTGCCAATCGGCCAGCGCGGCCGGATCATTGAAGCCGCAATGGAACTGGGTGTCGTATTTGCGCAGGGTGGGGTCCCATTTCGAGGTGCGCCATGCCCAGACCGGCACCGTGTCGAACTGTATCTGGCCGGTGGGGAAGGCGTCGACGACGCTGGTCAGCAGCCGCCGGAGGTCGGCCTCGGTCAGGTAGGGCACCAGCCCCTCGGCGATCATCAGCACGGGCCGGCCGCGGGGGATACGGTCCAGCCAGGTCAGGTCGGTGACGCTGGAGCCGATCAGGGTGTAGTGCTCTCGCGGCGGCAGGAATTGTTGCCGCAGTTCGATGATGGAGGGGTAGTCCAGGTCGTACCAGTCGACGGTGGCGGGCGGGTCGATCCGGTAGACGCGGGCGTCGAGGCCGCAGCCCAGGTGCAGCACGACCGCGTCGGGGTGATCGGCGAGGAAGCTTCGCGCCCAGTCGTCGTGGGCCTTGGCGCGTACCACGGCGGCAAGGCCCATCTGGCTGGTGCCGAATCTGCGTTTGTCGTAGTCCGGGTCGAGGCGACGCATCGCCTGCTCGGCGTATTTGTCGCCGAGGATCGGGTCCCACAGCCGGTTGTCCAGTGCTTTGGCCCTGAGTACAGGGCTGATGGTCTTCTGCACTCCGACGAGTCCAGTGTCTTTCACGCCAGCGACACTACTCACGTTGTCGGCCGGTGCTGCAGCATGACCGGTCTGCTCACGCCGAACATGATGCGGTGGAACTGAATCGTCAGATCAGGGCAATGGATCAGCTGGTAGCAGATGTGCGGTCCGGACGGGGCGGCTGCCGGAGACGGCCAGGGAGGTGTTTCCGCGGAGGACGATGCGGCCAGACAGATTCGCCACCAGCGACGTCGACGACCGCGGGCAAACGGGCTCAACCAGTTCGAAATCGCCCGCAGCCGTGCAGATTTCCTTTATATGCGACCAACGTTGGTGCACCCGTCGCTGAGCGCTCCTCGATCTACGGCTTTCCCGAATGCCTGCCTCATGGTTCCGGCCGTGCGCCATCGGCTTGCCTGCTGATACGTCGATGCTCAGGTTGCTCCGGCAGCTGTCTTGCGGCTGCCGGATTGCAAGCCGAAGCCGCCACTCCGCCAGGGCTTTTGGACCCTGAGGCCCAAACCTGCGACTAGGCCCCGGTGGTATCGCTGAATAGCAGTGTCGGTTCGGTGAGAATGTCGCGGCTGGTCTCGCTCTTGTAGATTTCATCGACGCTGCCGAAGCGCGCCTCGGCGTAGTCGAGGCCGAGTTGGTCCGCTGCGTGGCGGACCGCTGCTTCGTCCGGTCCCTCGATCTCCAAGAAAGTCGGCAGGTCCGGCCAGGTATCGAGGTCGAACACCACGTCGCCCAGCTGCCATTCTTCGCGGTAGTTCTCCTGGTAGCGGAGCTCTTGCAGGCCGAGCTTGGTCAGGATTTCGGCCATGGCGTGCAGATCACCGACGGTCGTTTCGATCTCGGTGGTGCCGTCGATTGTGCTGGCATCGGTGACTTGCTTGAGGGTGAGCGTCGAGCGAGAGCCCTCATCCCGGAGCCGCACCCACGCGCCGCGGGCGAGCGCATCATTCTCGAATATCTTGCGGGTCAATAGCATTCGTGCGAACGACTGGGTGGCACCAAGAGCGGTGAGCTTGGTGCGTACGGCGTCGACATCGATGGCCAGGAACTTGGCTTCGTACTCGTGCTTCATCGAGGCTGGATCCGCCTTTCGTGTGGTTTGTCCGGGGACTTCGTCGCGATGAGAACGCCCATCCGGTGAGTGTGGTCGTGGGGCTGGCCGACGTGGGCCCGTTCGAGGAACGGATCGGTCTGCAACGTGAGTAGCACGTTCCACGTGCCCGGCGCGAAATGGCCTGCGAGTCGATCCGGGAAAGGTAAGGAGGAGACTGGTCTCGACGTCACCACCATCACGAACTACCTCCGGCGAGTTCGACTACCAGTCCGGCAGCGGCAAGAAGAGCCGTCAGTTCAACTTCACGGTCGACGAGTACCGACACAGTGCAGCTGACCGAAGACGACGCCTACATGTGGACCAGCCTGGCCGAGGAAGTACCGGTTACGGATGTTGTGAAACAGGTTCTGGCGCGGTACCGGGAGATCTGAACGGGCACAGTCAATTCAGCCGCGCAGAGGTGCCAAACTGAAGTCTCTACAAACGCCAACAGCCCGCTCTTGAAACGGAACAGGCTACGTTGATGGCGCAGTCGGAACTCCTTGTCTTCTGCCAGTCGCATAGGTTCTGGAGCGTGTCGATCTGACGCTGAGACGCGAGCGTTACACGGTCGTAGAATTCTGGGTGATCTGCGCTAGCCGTTCCCAGGCGGGCGAGGTGATTCCGACGGATTCGTTCACCAGGCGGATCAGCTTCGGATCCAGCGTCGGGGTTGTCCGGCCTGCTCCGGTGCGTCTGCCGGTCAGCCACCGTCGGGTGCGGTCGGCCAGGTTCGCCAGGCGCGGGTCGTCGGGGGACCAGTCGAATGCTGCGTCGTAGTCGAGGTAGATGGCTGCGAATTCCGTGTCGTCGATGGCGTCGAGCTTGTCGGCGACCCAGCCCGCCGCCTGTTTCGGGGCGACCGATTGCAGCAAAATCCAGAGGTCGCGCTCCATCCGGACTGCCCGGTCGCTGACCCCGAGTTGTTGCAGGCGATCGAGGTACTCGGTGACTTCGGTGGACACGAACAGTCGGTCGCCGGAACCCAATTCGGCGATCCGCTCACGGGTTCGGCGGATCTCCTCGGCGCGTTCGACGAGCATGCGGTCGATCTCGGCGATCGCCGCCGCGAACTCGTCGGAGTTCGCGGTGAGCAATTCCTTGACACGCGCCAAGGGCACGCCGGCCTGCGCCAGTGTCTTGATCTTGACCAGATCGATGGCGTCTTCGGCACGGTAGCGGCGATAGCCGGAGGAGTCGCGCGGCGGCTCGGGGAGTAGGTCGCGCTCGTGGTAGACGCGCACGGCCTTGATCGTCACACCCGCATACCGCGCGAGCTGGCCGATTGTGATCATGCGCGTCTCCTTCGAGGGTGTGCCACCTATCCGCGGCTGTCATCGCACCCGGGCGAACAGCCGACCGGCGAGATCGATTCCGGCCACGGCGCCGGATTCGTCACGGGTGAAGAACCCGCGTTGTCCTTGCAGACCGCCGCCTGTGACGATGTACTCGTCCGCGTCACCGGGCAGCAGGCCGAGAGTAGCGGGTGGCAGGTCGGGCGGCAGTTGGGTGTCCGCGGCGGCACGTATCTCCGGTTTGATGGCGCATTCGATCGTCAAGCCGGTCCCGTCGGTGTCGAGGGTGAGCCGCATCATCTCGTTGTCGTAATGTCCGAGGATCTCCGTTGCCCGTGCCCTCTCGTAGGGCAGCGGTTCGGGGTCGCGTTCAACCACGCCGAGGTAGTGTTCGAGCACCCACTTCACCACGGCTCGGTTGAATGCGAGGCCCGCGTCCGGGCCCGCGTTCGACATCACGGCGACGGCGAAATTCCGCTCCGGCACGACGAGCAAGTCGGCGAACTGGCCATTGGCCGACCCGCCATGCCCGATGGTCGCGACACCGTCCGCCTCGCGCAGGAACCAGCAGATGCCGAACGCGTCACCCAGTGTGCTTCCACGCAGTTGCACCGTCTGCTCCCGCATCCGGTGCAGCAGTTCGGTGGGCAGAATGCGCTCGCCGCCCTCGGTCTGGCCGTCACCCAGATGGAACCGCGCCCAACGCAGCAAATCACCCACGGACGTCACCACGCCGCCACCGGGGTTGTTGGCGCGGTTGTCCTTCCACTGCCCGGCGACCGCGAGCGCACCGTTCGCATCGACGTTGTGGCCCACCGCGAACCGTCGGGTCATGACGTCGTTGATCGCGTAGCAGCTGTGTGCCAGCCCGAGCGGTTCGAACAACAGCGACGCGATGGCCCGTTCGAAGCTCGATCCGGTGACGTTCTCGACGATCCGGCCGGCCAGGTTGAACCCCGCCTGGCTGTACGACGCGCGCGCTCCCGGGTTTCCGATCAGCTGCGACTCGGCCAGTTTCACCGCGTGCCGCGCTAAGGCGTCGTCTCCTTCGCCGGTGTCGTCACTGAGGCGCCATTCCAACCCCGCCGTATGGTTGAGCAGCCGCAATACGGTGATCTCGTCCGTGGCCGCATCAGCGGCGGCGAATTCCGGGACATACCGACGCACCGGCGCGTCCAACTCCACCCGGCCCTCGGCGACCAGCCGCATCAACGCGGTCGCGGTGAATGTCTTACTCACAGACCCGACCACGAACATTGTGTCCCGGTCCACCGGAAGCGGATTGTCCACGCTCGTCACCCCCTGGCACGCGAAGTCTTCTCGACCACCGACCAACACCCCGACGGCGACGCCCGGTACGCCCAACTTCTCGGCCGAGGCCGCAACGAATTCCGAAAGTTCCTGGGTTATCTCGTTCATGCCACCATGCTCGAACACTGCCCCGGGGGCAAGGTCAAGCCCCTAGGCGAAACTCGCCGCCCTGGTCATCGCCGCCATCGCCGTCAAGGAAGGCGTCAGCGCTTGGCACGGCGACACCTGTTGTCCCAGTACTGAAAAGTTCTGAAAGGTCTGTTGAGGCCCAACATTTGGGTTAACTCAGGCTGTTGACCAGCGTTCTTGTGAACCGTCGAAACAGGGTTCGAATCCCGTCATCCGCTCTCCCGGTCGCGGGGGCATCTATTCGCAGCGATACGGTCGGAGTGTGTCGGTGCAGAGCGCTGGCGGCTCGTTCGGGAATTACCACCTCGAACGCTTGGTGGGTCGTGGCGGTATGGGTGAGGTGTGGCTGGCGCGCGACCGCGCCGGTGGCACCGTCGCGTTGAAGGTGTTGTCCGCGGCGTATTCCGCCGATCCGGGCTATCGGCGCCGTTTCGAGCGGGAGGCGCGGCTGGGCGCCCAGGTGCGCAACCCACACGTCGTGCCGATTCACGCTTTCGGTGAGGTCGATGGTCATCTGTTTTTGGAGATGGACTACATCGAGGGCATTGATCTGGCCACGCGGCTGCGGTCGGGTGCGTTGGTGTCGGCTCGGGCGGTCGAGGTCATCACCCAAGCGGCGGAGGGGCTGGATGCCGCTCATGCGGCGGGGCTTGTTCATCGGGATGTGAAGCCGGGCAATATCCTCGAGGACACCAGCGGTTTCGTATATTTGATCGACTTCGGTATCGCCCGCGCCGTGGATGGCAGCGCCCTCACGGCGACCGGCTTGGTGGTGGGCACGTTGGGCTATATGGCGCCGGAGCGATTCACCGGCACGGCCGATGCCCGTTCGGATGTCTACTCGCTGGCCTGCGTGCTGTATGAAACCCTCACCGGGAAGCTGCCGTATGGCGAGGGTGACCCGGCACAGCAGATGCATGCGCATTTGATGTCCGAACCCCCGCGTGCGTCACGGGCTGCCGGAGGTGTCTCGCCGGCGCTGGACGCTGTTATCGCCCGCGGGATGGCCAAGGAACCGGGGCAACGCTATGCCAGCGCGGGGGAGTTCGCCGCCGCGGCAGGTGCGGCTTTGGGCGGGCCCGTGTCGGCGCAACCGGCCTCTGCGAGATCGGGCAGTCACCCGCTTACTCGAGTTATTACCGCCGTCGGCCCGCCCCCGACCTTGGCCGAGCCCCGGTCGGCGCCGCAATCGCCCGAGCCCCGGACACTCTCACCAGCGCCTCGGCGAAAGCTGTTGGTGCGCCGATGGTTACCGATCGCCACCGGTCTAGCACTTGTGGCTGCAGCGGCACTGTGGCTGCTGAACAGCGACCTCGGGTCCGACTCCGCTCCAGGCGCGGCGACGACCGCTGCTGCCTCGACCGAATGGCCGCCGCACTCGACCGGTGGGCAATCCCCGGTTCCGGCTGGTGCGGTTCGTGACGGGAACTTTGCTTTCCTCGTGACCGAGGTCGCGTCCAATGTGAGTCGCACCGGTTCGGTAGCCCCGGGTGGTTCCTACACCATCGTGACGCTGTCGGTCACGAACGTCTCACAACATGGCCAAGTCTTCCGCATCGCCGACCAGCGCCTGATCACTGCCGCTGGCCGCTCCCTCGTCCCCGACGTGACTGCGACCACCGAACTGAACCCGTCCGGCACCGGTGTCGACCAGATCGATCCCGGCAGTACCCGCACGATTCGGCTGGCCTTCGACCTGCCCGGCAAGGACAAGAACGGCAAGAAAAACGACAAGAAGAACGACACCCCGAGCCGGCTGGTCCTGCACGGCGCGCCGTCGTCCTCTGGCGTGACCGTGCCGGTCGGCTAGCAGCAAGCCGAACGGAACCTCACAGGGTTGCCGGAGTCGGATCGTGTGCCGACGTGGTGTAGGTCGTCGGTGACGTCGTGTTTCGGATAACTCTCACGGCCTGAGCCCGCCGCGAAAGGTATGGATAACGATCCGCTGGCGCGTGTGCATTCGGCTATGCATTCCGCGGATACGGCAATATGCTGCCAATCGTGTCGAATCTGCGGATCAGTGAGGTTGCTGCGTTGATGGGTGTCAGCGATGACACCGTGCGGCGGTATATCGATCAGGGCCGACTCAACGCGATTCAGCTGGATAACGGGCGCAAGGGGGTGAGCGGCCGCGAGCTGGCGGAATTTCTGCGGGCCAACTCGGAGGCCCCGGAGCCGGGTGCCACGGTGGCGGTCTCGGCGCGGAATCGGATGCGCGGGATCGTGACACGCATCGTGAAGGACACGGTGATGGCTCAGGTCGAGATGCAAGCCGGGCCGTTCAGATTGGTGTCGCTGCTGAGTCGGGACTCGGTCGACGAACTCGGCCTGGAGGTCGGCAGCATCGCGGTCGCGTCGGTCAAGTCCACCCATGTTGTTGTAGAAATCCCGGAAAGTTGACGAGGATGATTCGCTCGCTGAGCGCGGTTGCTCTGACCGGAGCTGTCGCATTGACATTGGTCGGTTGTGGATCGGACAAGTCGTCCGATCCGGCCCCCACCGACAAGATTTCCGGCACGGTGACGGTATTCGCGGCCGCATCGTTGACCGAGACGTTCACCGAGTTGGGCAAGCAGTTCGAGGCCGCTCATCCCGGAGTCGAGGTTGTGTACAGCTTCGGTGCGAGTTCGGCGCTGGCCCAGCAGATCAAGCAGGGCGCCCCGGTCGATGTGTTCGCCTCGGCCGCGCCGAAGAATATGCAGCAGGTCGTCGACGCCGGCGATATCACGGCAACGCCGGTGACGTTCGTTCGCAACCGTCTCGAAATCGCGGTCCCCAAGGGCAATCCCGGCCATATCACCGGACTGGCCGACTTCGGCAAGACCGAACCCAAGATCGCGCTGTGTGCCGAACAGGTGCCATGTGGTGCCGCCGCGAAGAGCGTATTCGAGGTCGCCGGCGTGCACCCGCAGCCCGACACCCGTGAGGCCGACGTCAAGGCAGTACTGACGAAGGTCACCCTCGGTGAGGTGGATGCCGCGCTCGTCTACCGCACCGATGTCGAGGCTGCCGGTGACAAGGTGGAGGGCATCGACTTCCCCGAGGCGGACAAGGCGATCAACGACTATCCGGTAGCGCCGCTGGCCAAGGCACCCAACTCCGCGGCCGCCGCGGCGTTCGTCGAGTTCGTCCGGTCCGACCGAGCACGCACGGTGTTCACCAAGGCGGGATTCGACAACCCGTGATCCGAACTTCGGGCCGGCGGCGGGTGGCGCGCGGGCGGCGACCGCTCGTTCTCGTGCTGCCCGCCGTCTGCGGTTTGGCGTTTCTGTTGTTGCCGCTGGCCGGGCTGCTGCTGCGCGCGCCTTGGCGCGGTCTGCCCGACCGTTTGTTCAGCGCCGAAGTCGGCCAGGCGCTGCGCCTTTCGCTGGTGTGTGCGAGCTCGGCGACTGTCGTCTGCCTTGTTTTCGGGATTCCCTTGGCGTGGTTGCTCGCTCGCGGTGAGATCCCCGGGCTCGGGTTCGTACGGGCGCTGGTGACGGTCCCGCTGGTGCTGCCGCCGGTGGTCGGCGGTGTCGCGTTGCTGCTGGTATTGGGCAGGCGCGGGATCATCGGCCGCTATCTGTACGAGTGGTTCGGTGTCTCACTGCCTTTCACCACCGCCGGGGTCGTCGTCGCCGAAGCATTCGTGGCGATGCCGTTTCTGGTGATTTCCGTCGAGGGTGCTTTGCGGGGAGCTGATCCCCGCTACGAAGAAGCCGCCGCCACTCTGGGCGCGTCGCGTTGGCTGACTTTCCGGCGGGTCACCTTGCCCTCGGTGATGCCGGGTGTGATCGCGGGTGCGGTGCTGTGCTGGGCCCGTGCGCTCGGTGAGTTCGGCGCCACGATCACCTTCGCGGGCAACTTTCCTGGTACGACGACGACCATGCCGCTGGCGGTCTACCTCGCATTGGAAACCGATCCCGAGGACGCGATCGTGCTCAGCTTGGTGCTGCTCACCGTGTCGGTGGTCGTATTGGCCGCGCTGCGGGACCGGTGGACGCGAGGAGCGCTATGACACTCGATGCCGAAATACGCGTCACCCGAGACAAATTCGAACTCGATATCACCCTCAGCGTGGCACCGGGCGAAGTCGTCGCACTGCTGGGTCCCAACGGTGCGGGCAAGACCACCGCGCTGCGGGCGCTGGCCGGACTCACCCCACTCACCGGTGGCAGCATTCGTCTCGACGAAAACACTTGGGACGCACCGCCGAAGCTGTTCATCCCGGCTGAGCGGCGCGCGATCGGCGTCGTATTCCAGGATTACCTGCTGTTCGCGCACATGTCCGCCCAGGACAATGTCGCCTTCGGGCTGCGCGCCCGCGGGCAGCACCGCCGGGCCGCGCGCGACCGCGCGAAGTATTGGCTCGACCGAGTCGGCCTCGCCGAGCACCTGCACGCCAAACCGCGTGCGCTGTCGGGCGGTCAAGCGCAACGTGTCGCGCTGGCCCGTGCGCTGGCCACCGATCCGCGGCTGCTGCTGCTGGATGAACCGTTGGCGGCACTCGACGCCAGCACCCGTTTGCAGGTTCGCGCCGACCTCGCCCACCATCTCGCCGACTACACCGGACACACCGTGCTGGTCACCCATGACCCGCTCGATGCCATGGTGCTGGCCGACCGCCTCGTCATCGTCGAAAACGGCAGCATCATTCAGGAAGGCCCGCCCAGCGAGGTCGCCCGCAGACCACGCTCGGACTATGTCGCAAACCTGGTGGGCCTCAATCTTTATCGCGGCAGCGCCCACGGCAATGCCATCGATCTCGATGACGGCGGCGCACTCACGGTCGCCGAGCCTGCCCAGGGCGCTGTACATGTCGCGTTCCCGCCGAGCGCGGTGAGCCTGCACCTCGAACAACCAACGGGCAGCCCGCGAAATACCTGGCCGGTCACCGTGGTCGGGCTCGAACAGCACGCCAACACCACCCGGATTCGCCTCGATGGCAGCCCATCCGTGCTCGCCGACGTCACCCCCGCGACCGTCGCCGATTTGCGTCTTCAGATCGGAGCGCCCCTGTGGGCCGCGGTCAAGGCCACCGAAATCCACACCTACCCGGCGTGATACGGCCCAGTTACGACTCCGCCGCTACGGCTTGCGAATCGGCGACCGGGATGTGGCGACAGTCGCCGCAACAGGTGATGGCCGGTCGCTGCGGCATCGGACACAGCTCGCCCCGACCTGCGGCTGGTCCAGGTCGGGGCGAGGAATACCGTCACATGGGTGGTAGTTGTGGCCGGTCAGGGTCGGTCAGTAGAGATCTTTGGACAGAACCGGCCATGATTGCTTGAGGTCGTCCTGCCAGTAGCCCCAGGTGTGCGTGCCGGTGGGGGGCAGGTCGAATGTCGCCGGAATTCCCAACTGGTTCAACCGGTTCTGGAGGTTGTGCGAGCAGGCGCTCATCGCCGCCTCGATGATGCCGCCGACGACGACGTGGTTGGCCACACTGATCGGGTTGTACTTGTCGTCGCCCATGATGAACGGGTCGCCGGGAGCGTCGTGCGCGCCGGGCAGACCGCCGCCCGCCGCAACCCAGAGGTTCGTTCC
This sequence comes from Nocardia vinacea, assembly GCF_035920345.1. Taxonomy (NCBI): domain Bacteria; kingdom Bacillati; phylum Actinomycetota; class Actinomycetes; order Mycobacteriales; family Nocardiaceae; genus Nocardia; species Nocardia vinacea. The sequence goes on along the minus strand of NZ_CP109149.1, from coordinate 6,902,210 downwards.
GCGCAGTTTGTCCGCGTGCAGGACCGGATCGTTCGCTCGCCAGAGCGGGTTGTCCGCGGGTCCCCACATATTGTCCGGGTTACCGCCGCCCCACGTTTCGACCGTGGTCTGCACGAACTTCTGGCCGATCGGATCACTGGTCTGCGCACAGCCGCTGTAGGCGCCGACATTCTGGAACAGGCCGGGCTTGGTGATCGCCAGCATCAGCACCGATGTCCCCGCCATCGAGTAGCCCGCGATCGAGTTCTTGCCGTTGGTGCCGAGCGCCGCATCGATGATCGGTGGCAGCTCCTCGGTGTAGAAGGTCTGCCATTTGTTCACGCCGAGAACCGGATCGGTCGCGCGCCAGTCGGCGAAGTAGCTCCACCGGCCGCCGATCAGCTCGACGACGTTGACGTTCTTGTCGGCGAGGAATTGTTTGGCGTCGGTCTTCTGGTCCCAAGAGGCGTTACCGTCGACGCCACCGCCGCCGCCGTTGACCAGATACAGCGTCGGGCGCGGGACCGAGTTGTCTGCGGGTAGATCCACCAGGACCGGGAACGTCCGATCCATGGCCGTGGAGTGGACCTCGAGCTGCAGCTTGCGGTCGCCGAGGGGCTCTACTTTCTCGATGTAGGAACCGTCCGGTGCCTTGGCCGCGCTGTTGATCGGTGCGGCCGAGGCCGCAGGCGCCACCAGGCTCACTCCCGTGCCGACGACCGTCACAGCGGCGGCCGCCGCAACGAGAACTCTGAATCGCATACCGGGTCTCTCCTGAAAATCGCATCCGCGCAACGTGCAAGCCCGTTTAGGTAGTCCACCGAATGGGCAATCGTTACTACCGTAGATCGAATCGGACGCCGGTTGCGGCCGGAAGCCCCCAGTCCTGGGGGTGGTGTGACCGAGGGTTGTGTCACTTTCGCCAGAAGAAGTGATGTACCACGCCGCTCGGGCTCGGGATCTGCTCCAGATGAAAACGGTCGATGAGTTCGTCGGGGCTGGTCCACAGCCTTTCGCCGCGACCGAGTTCGATCGGTGCGACGGCGATGTGCATGTTGTCGATGAGATCGGCGTCGAGGAATGCCCGGACTGTGGCGACACCCCCGCCGATTCGCACATCCTTGCCCTCGGCGGCGTCGAATGCCCGCGCCAGTGCGTCTTTCGGAGACACGTCGAGGAAGTGGAATGTGGTGTCCCCCAGGGTGATCGATGGGCGCACATGATGAGTGAGGACGAAAACCGGTGTGTGGAACGGGGGTTCGTCGCCCCACCAGCCTTGCCAGTCGTAGTTCTCCCATGGACCCCGCTGCGGACCGAATTTATTGCGCCCCATGATCTCGGCGCCGATGTTGTTGGCGAAGTCTCGGGTGCAGTAGTCGTCGAGGCCGTAGGTGCCGCCGGGGTCGGTTCGGTTGGGCCAGTGGGCGGTGGCGCCTGCCCAGGAGAAGAACGCGCTCGGATCGGCGTGGCCGAATGGGTGCTCGCGGCTTTGTCCCTCGCCGGCGCCGTATCCATCGCTGGAGACGTTGAAGTTCTGAACTCGGACCAGCTGTGTCATCGGAATCCCTTCTGGTTGCAATGTGCAATCGGTTGGGAATCTACCTAGGCTGATCTCACTGTGCAACCAGTTGTCGTGGCCCGCGACGATTCTCCGTTCCACTCGCTTGAATGGAAGTGCTTGCCGAACGAGCCGCCGCCTATCGCCGAGCAGCTGCCGAGCGCGGATCGTCCGCATTCCGGTCAGGTTGAACAGCTACCGGTGGTCATGCGCGAACGTCATCGGCCCACTGCGCGAGTGCTTGGTACAGCCAGTAGAGGGCGGTTCCCGCGTTGGTGGTTCCGGTGATCTGGGTGGTGAGTTTCCAGTAGCGATGGATGCGCGGGTCGTTGTCGGGCGCGTTGTCGAGGAGTCGGTGTCGCAGGCGCGGGGTGTCGCGGTCGCGTCGGGCGGTGGCATGCGCGTCGATGAACCGGTCGAGTTCTGGGCCCGGGTGCGGTTGTGTGCCGAGCGAGGCCACGGCCGCGCATGCTTCGGCGACCCCGGTGACCAGTGCGAGTTTGTCGTGGATTCGGGTCGGGTTCGTCCGCCAGAGCTGTCGTGACATCGCGGTGGTGCATGCGGGATCGATGATGTGGGTGGTGAGTTCGGCGAAGGCGACGATGTGCTGAGGGGTCGGATCGGCGGGTAGCTGCGGGATGTTCATCGCGATGAATCCGTCGAACAGTGCCGGTGGAATCGGGGCGAGCAGTGTCCGCCAGAAGGTCACCAGATTGTCGCGTGCGCGGTCCCGATCTTGTACGGACGCAAGCAGTTCCAACCGTCGGGCGCGTTCGGCGGGTGGCGCATCCTCGACGGCGCGTAGCGATGCGCGCCGCCAGGACAGCACGCCGAGTTCGGTGTCGAGTGCGGCGCGTTCCGCGGCGATCGCATCGGCGATCGACAGGGTGCCGGTGAGAACCTCGATGATTGCCGACAGGCTCAGGCCGAGCATTCGGAGGCGACGTACCAGCAACACCTGATCGACCGTGGTAACCGGATCGAATAACCGGTGCCCGCCCCCGCTGCGCCGCGACTCCAGTACCCCGTTGTCGCAGTAGAAGCGGAGCGTGCGGACCGGTACCCCGGTCACTCGCGACAGCTCCCCGATACTCACGAGGCCGTCGCGGTGTGTGTTATCCGTCACATTCGCTGGAACCTCCACCTCGGTGGAGTTCCTACCCTACTGGAACACCCACCGGGACAAGGAGATACGCGGATGGCCGAGGACACGATGATGAGCACCGACCAGATCTGGCGGGCAGTTGCCGCCGAGCGAGCCAGTCTGGTCGAACTTTTGGAGCCGCTGTCGGAAGTCGACTGGGATCATCCTTCGCTCTGCGATGGCTGGCGAGTCCGCGACGTCGTCGCGCACATCGTGCTGTCCGCCCGCGCCTCCATCGGCTGGATCCTGATCAATGTGATCCGCGCCCGCGGCAGCCTGGACCGGGCGATTCGCGATACCGCTATCCGTCACGCGGACCGCATCACGACCCAGCAGCTGCTCGGCGAGTTGCGCGACAGCATCGACGCGCGGGTCACGGCGGTCGGCACCACACCGGCCGATCGCCTGATGGACCTACTGGTGCACGGCCAAGATATCGCGGTCCCACTCGGCATTACCCGCGATATGCCGGTCGCCGCGGCACGAGCAGCCATTCACCGAATCTGGACAATGGGCGCCCCGTTCCACGCCCGCAAGAAGTTCACCGGCTACCGCCTCGCCGCAACCGACACCAACTGGTCCGCCGGCGACGGATCCGCCATCACCGGCCCGGTCGCCGCCCTGCTCCTGATCGTTACCGGTCGCCAGCACGCATGGGATCAGCTCACCGGTGCCGGCGTAGCGCTATTTCCGCAACATTGACCGCAGCGGGCAAGTTCCATCGTCATGCCGGATATCCCAGATTTCCGCGATCGAAGGAACGATTTTCATAGGTGGCTGGGCATTTTCCTGATACGAAACGTCCTAAAGTCCCATGAAGGCATCGAGTGTGTAATCAGAATGCAATTCGGACCACAATCTTCATCCCCTTTGTAGACTTCGAAGATCGTATTGGCGCCAACCTCTCGCATACGCGAAAGGTAGCGGTTCGTGCCGAGGGGGCATCGGACCAATGGAAGTCGACGTGGGATCCAGCGGCGCCGCATGTTGTCACGGTCACCTTGATCGGACCTATCGGGCGAATGGCATCGACGTCGTGGTCGATCTGAACATATACCGCGGGAGGGACTTCGGGGTTGTCCATGATGGGCATCGGCTGGCTCCTGAGGTGCGGTGACGGGCTGTGGTGACCGGCCAGTCGACACTGCCTCGACAGGGCACAGGCGTCCAGGCGATAGTCCGCCGGGCGAACCGGGTCCGAGGGCGTCCGACCGCGTTCATGTAAACGCGAAATTTCTTGCTGGGAATTGACTGGCAATGTCGCGAGAGGTTGCCGAGAGTATCGCGCAGCTGATTGTGGACGCCTTTGGGTCGCAGTAGTTTTCGATTGCTGATCGTTGCTCTACGAAAGGTCGAACCGATGATTCTGCTCTCCCTCTTGGCCATGACCGGAAGTGCCGCTGCTGCATGGGCCACCGGAAGTGCCGCGGCGGGTCTGGCAAATAGCGGCATTCTGCAGTGAGCCATGGGATCGGGCGGGACGGCATATACGCCGTCCCGCCCGATTCCTATCGAGCGGTGGAACGGAAGCCGCGCAGGCGCAGACTGTTGCTGACCACGAAGACCGAGGAGAAGGCCATTGCGGCGCCCGCGAGCATCGGGTTCAGCAGTCCGGCCATGGCGAGCGGAATCGCCGCCACGTTGTAGGCGAAGGCCCAGAACAGGTTGCCCTTGATGGTGCCGAGGGTCCTGCGGGACAGTCGGATCGCATCGGCGGCCGCCCGCAGGTCACCGCGGACCAGGGTCAGGTCGCTGGCCTCGATGGCGACATCTGTTCCGGTGCCCATCGCCAGGCCGAGGTCGGCCTGGGCCAGTGCCGCGGCATCATTGACGCCGTCGCCGACCATCGCCACCACCTTGCCCTCGGCCTGCAGCCGCTTGACGGTGTCGACCTTGTCGGCGGGCAGCACCTCCGCGATCACCTCGTCGATACCGACCTGTGCCGCAATGGCTTTCGCCGCGGCAATATTGTCGCCGGTCAGCATGATCGGGTTGAGACCGAGTGCCTTCAGCTGCGAGATCGCTTCGGCGGAAGTGGGTTTCACCGCATCGGCGACCACGAGCACGCCGCGTGCCTTACCGTCCCAACCCACCGCGACGGCGGTCTTGCCATCGGTTTCGGCAGCGTGCATGGCCTGCTCGAGGTCGGCGTCCAACTGCTGCGACCAGTCCGCGAGCAGCCTTGCGCGCCCGACGATCACCGCATGGCCGTCCACCACACCCTGCACGCCGAGGCCCTCGATATTCGCGAAATCCTCGACCCGCCGCAGCGCACCGACCTTATCCCGGGCACCCTTGGCAATCGCGTGGGCGATCGGGTGCTCCGACGAATCCTCCAGCGCCCCGGCCAGTGCCAGCACCTCGGCAGTGTCCTCACCCGCAGCGGCAATGACATCCAGCAGGGTCATCTTGCCGGTGGTGACGGTGCCGGTCTTGTCGAGCACCACGGTATCGACCCGACGGGTCGACTCCAGCACCTCCGGACCCTTGATCAGAATGCCCAGCTGCGCACCTCGACCGGTGCCGACCAGCAGCGCCGTCGGCGTGGCCAGTCCGAGGGCGCATGGGCAGGCGATGATCAGGACCGCGACCGCGGCGGTGAAGGCCGCGGCGACCGAACCGCCGGTTCCCAACCAGAATCCGAGCGTCGCGACCGACAGTGCGATCACGATCGGCACGAAAATTCCGGAGATCTGGTCCGCCAACCGCTGTGCCTGCGCCTTTCCGGTTTGCGCGTCCTCGACCAGTTTCGCCATCTGAGCCAGCTGGGTGTCGGCGCCGATGCGATTGGCGCGCACCACGATCCGCCCGCCGACATTGACCGTCGCACCGACCACCGCATCCTCGGGACCGACCTCCACCGGCACCGATTCACCGGTGAGCATCGAGGCGTCGACCGCCGAGGAACCCTCGACGACCACGCCGTCGGTGGCGATCTTCTCACCGGGCCGCACCACGAAGATGTCGCCAACGCTCAACTGCTCGACCGGAATTCGCTGTTCTACTGTGTTTACCCACCCCGCCGACTCCGTCGGCTGCCGTCCCCCTGTGCCGCGCAACACCGAAACTTCCTTCGCGCCCAGCTCCAGCAGCGCCCGTAGCGCCGCCCCGGCCCGCCGCTTGGAGCGCGCCTCGAAGTAGCGTCCGGCCAGGATGAAGGTGGTGACGCCGGCCGCGGCCTCCAGGTAGATGCTGCCGGTGCCGTCCATCCGCGCAATGGTCAACTCGAACGCATGCTTCATGCCGGGCATACCGGCCGTGCCCCAGAACAGCGCATACAGCGACCAGCCGAACGCCGCGAGCGTGCCCATCGACACCAGGGTGTCCATGGTGGCGGTGCCGTGCCGCAGGTTGGCCCACGCGGCGCGGTGGAAGGGCAGTGCGCCCCACACCACGACCGGCGCGGCCAGCGTCAGCGAAAGCCACTGCCAGTTGTCGAACTGCAGCGCGGGCACCATCGCCAGCGCGATAACCGGAACCGTCAGCATCAGCGAAACCAGCAGTCGGGTCAGCAGCGCCGCCGTCGGATCCTCGTCGGCGGCGGTTTCCGCGGGTTCCTCGATCCTCGGCAGCGCGGCGGTGTAACCGGCCTGCTCGACGGTGGCGATCAGCTGCTCCGGTGAGATATCACCGCTGAAGTCGACCCGCGCCTTCTCTGTCGCATAGTTGACCGTCGCGGTGACGCCGTCGAGCCTGTTCAGCTTCTTCTCGATGCGATTGGCGCAGGACGCGCAGGTCATGCCACCGATCACCAATTCGACCTGTCCGGCGGATGGTTGTGTCGCGGTGGTCATCGTGTGCTCCGTTCTATGCGAATCAGGGTAGTGATCAGTGGCCGTGTCCGGCAGGTTCCGCTGCCGGGATGGGCGCGGAGCCGGCAACCGAGAGGGTGAATTCGGCGGTGCGAACCACGCCTTGGTGCTGGAAATCCAGGAAGAGTCGGTAGTCGCCCGTGCTCGGCGCGTCGACGTAGAAGGTAATGCCTGGTCCGGCCGGGGTCACACCGTCGCCGGGGCTGCCCTCCGGATGGACGTGCAGGTAGGCGAGGTCGGCGGCGCGCAATGCCACCAGGTGACCATAGGCCCCCAGGTAGGGCTGCAGATCGGTGACCGGTGTGCCATTGCGGCTGACCGTGAGCACGACCTTCGAGGCCTGGCCCGGCGTGACCGTGCCGTTCAGCGCGACGGTGTACTCACCGACCTGCGCGGTAGCCGACGGCGCGGGCAGCGCCCGGGCGTCGTAGTTGCCCGCGACCCGCAGATCGGCACCGAGCGTCAGATTCTGACCGCCATCAGGTGTGAAGTCGGCGAAGACCCGGTAGTCACCGGCGCGGGTGAGATCCAGCGGGACGCTCCAGGCTCCGGCTTGGTCGAGTACCGGATGCACGTGCTGGAAGGCGGCCATATCGCGGCGGACCACGATGAGGTGCAGATCCTTGTCGTGGCTGCGGACGTAGCTGGTGACGGGTGCGCCGTCGCGGTTCAGGATGCGAAACCGCAGCGGAACATTCGCCGCCGCGGTGGTCTGCGGGGTATCCAAGCGCAGGGTGTAGCCGTTTTCGCTGGCCATGAGTCCAGCGGGCAGCTCGTCGGACTCGCCCATGGCCTCGTGTCCCTCGGCGTCGTGCGCGGACTCGGTGGGTTCCGGCCCGAGCGCGGCACCGACGGCCAGTGCGATCCCGAAGACCGCCGCGAGACCGAGGGTGAAGCCGGTGAACTTGTTTGCTGCGTTCATCAGGAGGCTCCGTTCGGATTCATTCGGCGGACCGTCCCGTCGAACTCGGCTCTACCATACCCCCCTAGGGTACATTGTCAATATGGTACGGGGTGAGGGTATGCAGACGAGAGCCCGGCTCGGTACTGGACCGGGCCGGGCTCTGGTCTGCGATGCTCAGGCTTCGGGGCGGTAAGTGACCAGCGCCACCGCGGGCGCCGAAACCACCTGTACCTCTGCCGACTCTGCGATCTTGACGTGCAGGAATCCACCCTCGATCGACACCTCGACGTCATCGATCGTCCGAACCGGCTGTCCATTCCGGTCGAGCAGTGAATACCCGCCGACCAGAGCGACTTTGGTGGCCTTACGCCATTTCGCGTTCATTGTGTTGTCCTTCGTGGGTTCGGCGGGAGGAAAGTCCAGCTCCGGCTGTGCGACGTGATTGAAATAGTTCGACAGGACATTCAGTGCGATATGACCGACCACCTCGCTCAACTCGGCATCGCTCACGCCACGCTCGCGGGCCGAGTCGATGAAGCGATCGTCGACCCGGCCGCGCGATCGCAGCACCTCGCGCGCGACCTGCAGTACCGCATCCGCGTGCGGATCATCGGCGTGCGCCGCACGGGTGGCCGCGATGGCCTCCTCGGTGAAACCCATCCGCCCCGCTCGCATGCTGTGCGCGGCAACGCAGTAGTCGCAACTGTTTTCGCTCGCGACCAGCAGGGCCAGTTGTTCGCGGATGCGGGCCGAGAGCTTGCCGCGGGTGAGTGCGTCGCGCATGTTCAGGTATCCGCGCAGTGTCGCGGGGCTGTTCGCCATCGCGGCGTAGAGATTCGGAACCCGGCCCAGTTGGCGCTGCACCTCGGCGAGCAGGTCGGCCTGCTCGGCGTCGGCGGTTTCGGTCGATACAAGCGGTAGCCGAGACATCGTGACTCCAAACTCGAACGTGATGGTACTGATCGGTACCGGATTGAAACGGTACTGATCGGTGCCGAATGCGTCAAGCTGGATGGTACCGATCGGTACCGTCCTGGTAGGGTGATGCCATGGCAACACAGGCCAAGCAGCGACTACTCACCACGGCCGAGGAACTTTTCTACGCCGAGGGCATCAGGGCGGTCGGCGTCGATCGCCTGCTGCAGGAGTCCGGCGTCGGCCGTGCCTCCTTCTATCGCCACTTCGCGAGCAAGGACGACCTGGTCGTCGCCGTACTCGAGGACCGGGATCGGCGCTGGCTGGCGTGGTTACGGGAGTCCGTCGAAGCGAAGGCGAGCGACCCGGCGGACCGTCCACTCACGGTCTTCGACGCACTCTCGGAGCGCTTCGCCCGCAACGACTTCCGCGGCTGCGCCTTCATCAATACCATGGTCGAAGTGGCCGATCCGAGCTCGGCCGCCCATCAGGCCGCCGATCGGCACAAGCGACGCGTCATCGACTACCTCGCCGAATTACTTACCGCCGCAGGCCGTTCCGACGCTGCCGAACTGGCGGCCGAGTTCGCACTCCTCGTCGATGGCGCAATCGTCACGTCTGTTCGCGAGGCGACCCCGGCCGCCGCCGACCGCGCCCGAGTCATCGCCCAACGTCTGCTCGCGGCGAGCTGAGACTGTCGGCGGATAACGATCCCGCCCGGCCGCTTATCGACGCCGATTCAATTGGCGTGCACCATGATCTGCCCGCCGACATTGACGGTTGCGCCGACCACCGCACGATCTCCCGGGGCCGGCGTGCCTGGGCGACGCCGACCACCTCGGCCATCTCGCACCAGCGCAGCGTGGCCCGGAGGCCGCTAGGTGTGCGGCGGCGAAGGCTGGAAGCGCCGCGCTGGTGGTGCCCGGGCTTCAGGCCGAGTGCAGGTGCCGGGCTGTCGGGGAGGTTTCCGTGGTCGCCGGATCGGGATAGGTGCCGAGCAGACGGTCGGCGGTGCCGGAGGTGGTCACGGTGAACCAGTAGTGCTCGTTCTTGTAGTGGTGGTGGCGATGGTTGCGCCAAACCGCCCGGTAGAGCGAGCCTTTCGGCTTGTAGTCGGTGTGGATCAGGTAGTGGGTCCACTCGTAGCCGAGGCCGAGGGCGGTGATCATCAGCAGGAAGGTCAGGCCGAGGCCGAGGCGGGGAAAGGCCAGGGTCGCGATCGCGATCAGGACGACCACCAGTACCGAAAGCGTCTTGGTCGGGATGAAGATCAGCGGGATATTGCGCGGATCCACATGGTGCTCACGGTGTTTGCGCGCCAGTTCGCTATCGATCGGGATCGGGCCGAGTTGCCTCGGCCGCCAATGCAATACCGTGACGTGCACGATCCATTCGAAGACCGGGAAGACCGCGAGCATGAACGCGGGCACCAGCGCATCGGTCGATTGCCAGTCGCCCATGATGATTCGGGCGACCAGCGCCGCCACCAGGGTGGTGCCGATCAGCCATGGCGAGGGGTGCCGGATGAATTCGCGGAAGGCGGCGGCGAGGGTGAGGCCGCGGCGCAGGGGCCGCTCGTCTTGACGCACAGGCTCGCGCGTTGTGGCCGAATCCTTGCTGGATGATTGTGGTTTCGTCATGGTCTTTCCTTGGTGGAGCCAGTCGGTGCCGTCCATTCGGTGGCGACCGAGCGATATTCCGAACCGCCGCGATGATCCGTGATTGTCGACCCGGATCGCATATTCGCCGTCAGCGTTCGATGCTTTCGGTGCCCTCCAATACTTCGATCAGGGCCGTAGTCGCCGGTTCGAGCAGCGTCCGAGCGGTGCTTGCGGCCTGTTCCGGCGCACCTGCCTCGATGGCGGCGGCCAGGTTTCGATAGGCCTCGACATTGCCCACCTCGGCGGACATGATCGGGGCCAGCGCCGCGAGCGCGGGTTCATAGGCGGCGCGCAACATGTTGAACATCAGCCGGAACACAATGGAGTCAGCGGCGTCGACGACGTGATCCCAGAACTCCATCGCATGCCGCTGCTGTGCGATCGGATCCTGTTCGGCGGCAAGCGCGTCGACCGTACGATCCAGGGTGGCGCGCACGGTGGCCGACTCGGTTTTGCCGAGCCGGATCGCCGCGAGTTCGGCCACCTTCGGTCCGTTGTGCAGCCGCGCTTCCAGAATGCTGCGAGCGACCTTCGGTTCCAGCTCACCGGCCTGAACCAGCAGTCGCGGCAGCACCTCCAGCCCGGCTCCGCGCCGGTAGTCCAGCACGGTGGTCGCATCTCCCTGCCGCACCGCCACCAGTCCCGCCGCCGCCAACCGCTGCAGCGCCTCCCGCACCGCGGGCCGTGAAACTCCCAAAGCCTCCGCCAACTGCCGCTCGCTGGGCAGCGTCGCGCCGGGCGCCAATTCCCCACTGAGCACATCCGCCGCGATCTGCTCGAATACATCGCCCGATACCGACCGCTTGACCACAGGTTGCAACGCCATACCGCCACTCTGCGTCAAAAAGGTCAGGAGGTCAAGTGGTCAGACCAGTCCGGCCGAGGCGGAACGGACAATCCGTACTTTTGGACAACGCCCGGCAGAGTGGGCGATTCGGGAGGTCAGCTGGGGTCGGAGCCGCGAATGGCGGCGAGCCAGATGGCGGTGGCGGCGGCAACCGAGGTGGCAGCAAGGAAGGCCATGAAGCCACCCGCGGCGATGTAGACCCACATGAGGGCTACGAAGGGTGCGGCGACGGTGGATTGGGCGTCGAGCAGGAGACGGCGGCGGACCCGAGCGGAGTCGGTGGCGAGGATCGGAGCGTCGGGATCGGGACGGGATGGATTGTCGATCAGGTGGCCGGGCGGTTCGGAGCTCCGTGCCTTTCCGGACGGGTAGAAGTGCAAGGTGGCGGTGTCGACTGATCTGTCGGTCACTTCGGCTTCGGTCTCGGCCATGGCGAGCAGTGCCGGATCGAAAAACATTGGCAGCCAGCGAGTTCGATAGTTCTCGTTGATCTCGAGCCAACTTCGGCTGACGAGCCGATGTTGCTGGCGCACCCGCCTGATCTCCACGGTGCGCGCACGATCGCTGCTCCCGGTGCTGCCGCTGCCTGCGCCCAAGTGTGAGCCGATATCGCCCTCACCGCGAGGTGTATCCGTGCGGTCCTCCCGGCGTGGGCCGATGTCTGCTAATCCATTCGGCAAAAGCCCCAACGCCCTGGCGAGCTGAAACCCCGTATAGCCCAGAATGCCAAGAGCAACCGTCGCCAATGCCGCCACCTGGTCCAAGTCGCCGAACGGCGCCCAGGCCAGGCAGACAACCAGGGCGCCGATCGTCACGGAGACCGGATAGGCCAGGGGGTGGCCCGGTCCGAATTTCACTTCAGGAAGCCGACTTTGGTGTAGTCGGGGGAGGCGAGGCCGAACGCGCCGTAGTTGGCGAGGTTGTCGCGCACCGCATAGGTGCCCGAGGCCTGCTGCAATGGCACCGAATAGCCCTCAGCGAAGATCATCTGATCGCATTTGTTCGCCAACTCGATGGCCTTCGCCGGATCGAGTTCGGCAATGGTCTGCTCGATCAGCCCATTCAATTCCGGGGATCCGATGCGGGCCTTATTGCTCCCCTGACTGTTCGGGTTGTTCGGGTCATACGCGTAGACCTGCGGCAGCACCCCCAGTGGTAGAACGCCACCGCCCCAGCTGAATTGGGCGATGTCGAAGTTGCCCGGATCGATCACATCCTTGAACAACCCTTGGCCGGGTACGGTTTGGATGGTCATCTTCACCCCGACCTTCGCCAGGTTCTGCTGCACGATCTGCGCGGTCTGCACCCAGCCCTCCTGCTGGTACATCACGTCGCGCAGTTCCAGCTTTCGGCCGTCCTTTTCGCGGACATCGCCATTGAGCTTCCACCCGAGCGCGTCGAGCATCCGCGCCGCCTCGCCGGGGTCGTAGGCGATGGGAGCCGAATTGTCCTGGTAGCCCTTCTGGCCCTTCATGTAGATGTGGTTGTTCAGCGGCGTCGGATTTTCGACGACGCCGTTCTGGGCGGCGGTCACCAGGGCCTGCCGATCGATTGCCTTCGAAATGGCAATGCGCAGTTGTGGATCCGCGAGCAGGGCGCCCTTGCCGCCGTTGAAGGTCAAATGCGACCAACTGGGCTCGGGCGTGCGCCGCACCACCACGTTCTGAGAGTTCCTCGCGCCGGTCACATTCTCGATGCCGGACATATAGGCATAGTCGATCTCGTTGTTCTGGATCCCCGGCAGCACCGCGGTATCGTCGAGCACGCTGAGCGTGATCGTGTCCAGCTTCGGGGTTTCGCCCCACCATTTCGGATTGCGGCCCAACGTGATCCGGTTCTGCGCGCGATCGATGCCGGTGAGCATGAACGGACCCGAGCTGACCGGGAGGGTGTCGTGGTCGGCGTTGGTGAACGCATCCGGGGTAGCGGTGACGGCCTTCGGATACAGCGGACTGAATTGACCCTGCCATTCGGCATACGGCTTGTTGAAAGTGACGATCGCCTGCCGGTCATCCTCGCCTCGTTCGACCTTCTCGACCCGGTCGAAGCCGCTGGGGGAGGAGATGAGGAAGCCGGGGTCCGCGGTGCTCAGCGCGGCCGCCTGCGATCGCAGGTCCTCCCAGGTGATCGGGGTGCCATCGGACCATACGGCCTTCGGGTTGATCGTGTAGGTGACCTGCTGGGGGCTGGTATTCGTCAGCTTGATGTCGGTGAAGTAATTGTGATCGACGGTGAGTTCTCCCGCGGCATTGCTCACCCAAGGGGACGGCATGGTCGGATTGACCACCGAGGCCGTGGTTTCGGTGGTGCCGTCGATATGCAGATAGTTGAAGTTCTCCGGGAAGTTGGTGATGGCCAGGCGCAGATTCCCGCCGTCGCGCAGCTCGCTGCGATCCTTCGGGTTGATGTCGTTGGTACTACCGATATCGACCGTGCCGGGCGTGATGCTGTTGTCGGAGCAACCGGTCGCGATCAGACCGAGGGCGACAACCGGAACTGCTACGGCGGTCGCGAATCTCATTTCTCGAACCCGACCTTGGTGTAGTCCGCCGACGCGAGGCCGAAGGCGCCGTAGTTTGCCAGGCCCTCGCGCACCGCCACGGTGCCCGCGGACTGCACGATGGGCAGCGAGAAGCCCTCGTCGAAGATCATCTTGTCGCATTCGTTCGCCAGCTCGATGGCCTTTTCGGGATCGAGCTCGGCGATCGTCCGCTCGATCAGCGCATTCAGTTCGGGCGAGCCGATCTTGCCCTTATTGCTCAACGTATTCGCCGGGTCGTAGGCGTAGATCTGTGGCAGCGCACCCAGCGGAAGGATGCCGCCGCTCCAGGTGAACTGGGCGACATCGAAGTTGCCCGGGTCGATCACATCGGTGAAAAGCCCATTGCCCGGGTAGGTCTGGATGATCAGCTTGACGCCGATCTTGGCCAGATTCTGCTGCGCGATCTGGGCCATCTGCACCCAGCTCTCCTGCTGGTACATCACATCGCGGATTTCCAGCTTGCGGCCGTCCTTTTCGCGGACATCACCGTTGAGCTTCCACCCGAGGTCATCGAGCTCTTTGGCGGCCAATTCGGGGTTGTAGGCCACCGATGCGGCATTATTCTGATAGCCCTTCTGACCAACCATGAAAATGTGGTTGTCGAGCGGCTTGGGGTCGATCACGACGCCCTGCTGTGCCGAGGTTGCGATGGCCTGCCGATCGATACCCTTCGAAATGGCAACGCGCAGTTTCGGATCCGCGAGGATCGAGCCGGGCGCGCCATTGAAGGTGAAGTGCGAGAACCGCGGCGCGGCCGCGCGACGCACCTTGATGCCGGGCGCGTTGGCGGCCGTCTTGACCTCATCGATGCCCGATACCGTCGCCGAATCCAGTTCGTTGTTCTGCAGTGCGTTCAGCCGGGCGGAGTAGTCGAGCACGCTGTAGGTGACCGTATCCAGCTTCGGTGTATCACCCCACCATTTCGGATTTCGGCTCAACACGATTCGCTGCTGTGCCTTATCGATCGAGGTGATCATGAACGGACCCGCCGAAACAGGCAGACCGTTGCGGTCGACGTCGTCGAAGGCCTGCGGGGTCGCGGTCGAGGCCTTCGGGTACACCGTGCTGAAGATGCCCTGCCATTCCGCATAGTGCTGGGCCATGGTGACGATCGCCTGCCGGTCGTCGACGCCGCGTTCGACCGTGCCGATCTGCGCATAGCCCTGGGTTGCCGCCACCTGGAAGGCCGGGTTGCGCCCGCTGAGCGCTTCGGCCTGGGATTTCAGATCTTCCCAGGTGATGGGCGTCCCGTCGGTCCAGACCGCCTTGGGATTGATCGTGTAGACGATCGTCTGCGGATTCGTATTGGTGAGTTTGATCTCGGTGAAATAGTTGGTGTCAGTGGTGATGTCGCCCGCCGCATCGGATTTGACCGACCCTGGCAGCGCCCACCCGACCAGATCGGAGACCTCACCGTCGGAGTCGACATGCGATGCATTGAAGGTCGACGGGAAGTTCGTCAGCGCCAGCCGCAGATTCCCGCCGTCGCGCAATTCGCCGGCGTCCTTCGGATTGATGTCGTTGGCCGTGCCGATCGAGCTCGAACCGGCCGTCACGTCATCGCCCGACCCGCACCCGGACAGAATCAGCGCGATGGCGACGGCGGGTGCCGCGATCCGCATTCCCACCCGGCGCTGCCGGGCGATACGTGCTGTTGTCATTTCACGAATCCGATCTTGGTGTAGTCGTAGGACGCGAGGCCGGGGGAACCGATATTGGCGAGATTCGCGCGGACGCCGAAGCTGCCGT
The DNA here is from genome assembly GCF_035920345.1 of Nocardia vinacea. Lineage (NCBI taxonomy): Bacteria > Bacillati > Actinomycetota > Actinomycetes > Mycobacteriales > Nocardiaceae > Nocardia > Nocardia vinacea. The sequence goes on along the minus strand of NZ_CP109149.1, from coordinate 6,887,099 downwards.
CGCTCTGCATCAGCGGCAGCGAATGACCCTCCTCGAACACCTTGCGATCCACCTCATTGGCCAGCTCGAGCGCCTTCGCGGGATCCAGTTCCGAGAGGGTGCGATCGATCAGGGCATTGAGCTCCGGCGAGCCGACGCGGGCGTAATTGCCCTGCAAATCGTTCGGGTCGTAGTAGTACGCCTGTCGAATACTGCTGAACGCGAATGCATCACCGATCCAGATGAACTGGGCGGCGTCGAAATCGCCGGGCTGGATGACATCGGTGAAATACCCCGCGCCGGGCTTGGTGTCGATGGTCAGCCCTACGCCGATTCCGGCGAGGTTCTGTTGGATGATCTGGGCGACCTGCACCCAGGTCGGATCGTTGTACATGACATCGCGGATGACGAGCTTGCGCCCGTCCTTCTCCCGCACATCGCCGTTGAGTTTCCACCCCGCCTCGTCGAGTTCGCGCGCGGCGGCGGTCGGGTCGAAGCCGAGGCTGTTGTCCTGGTAGCCCGCCTGTCCCTGTAGGAAGATGTGATTGTTCAGCGGCTTCGGATTCTCGACCAGGCCGTTCTGAATCGCGCTGACGATCGCCTGCCGATCGATGGCCTTCGAAATGGCGACGCGCACCTTGGCATCGGACAGGATGGACCCCGGCGCGCCGTTGAAGGTGATGTGGCGCCAGCGATTACCCGGTGCGCGGCGCACCACCAGGCCGCCGGTATTGCGCACCGTCTGGACGTCGTCGACCGTGGTCAGCTGCACCAGGTCGAGCTCGTTGTTCTGCAGCGCCGTCGTCCAAGCCGAGTGATCGAGCACGCTGTAGGTGATGGTGTCGAGCTTGGGCTCGGCCCCCCACCATTTCGGGTTGTGGCCCAGCACGATTCGGCCCTGCGACCGGTCGGTGGAGACGACCTGGAATGGTCCGGCACTGGGCCCCATCGCATCGGCGAGGCTGTTGTTGAACGAATCCGGGTCGGCGGTAACGGATTTCGGGAACAGTGAGGAATTGCCCGCGAACTGGCCGCGCCATTCGGCGTACGGGTGGCTGAAGGTCAGGACGGCCTGGCGGTCGTCGACGCCGCGCTCCACCTTGTCCACGAATTCGAAGCCGTTGGTGATGGCGATCAGGAATCGCTTGTCCTTACCGCTGAGCGCGTTGGCCTCGGATTTGATGTCTTCCCAGGTGATCGGATTGCCGTCGGACCATACGGCCTTCGGATTGATCGTGTAGGTGACCTGCTGCGGGCTGGTGTTGGTCAGCGCGACATCGGTGAAATAGTCCTTGTTGACGGACAATTCGCCCGCGGCATCGGTATCGAACGCGCGCGGCATCAGCGGCCGTTCGATATCGGCTATCTCGCCGTCGTTTCCGTCGTTGGACAGGGTGTTCCAGTTGGCCGGATACGACGTGGTCGCGAGGCGCAGATTCCCACCCTCGCGGACTTCGTCGACGCTCTTGGGGTTGATGTCGTTGGTGGTGCCGAGCGTATCCGACAGCCCCGCCGTCGAATCGCCGCCCGAACCACAGCCCGCCGCGATCAGACCCAACACGATCAGACCCAGCGCGGCAACCGGTGCCGTCCCCTTGGTTCGGGTTCTCGATCGCATCGCGTTCTCCCTCTATCGGCTGACGACCGGCACCGGGACCGCATCGATCAATGCCCGGGTGTACTCGTTGCTGGGACGGTCGAAGATCTGTTCGGCCGGCCCGGCCTCGACGATCTTCCCGCGATACATCACCGCGATATCGTGGGCCAGATTGCGGACCACCGAAAGATCGTGCGAGACGAACAGATAGGACAGACCGTGTTCGGTCTGCAGGTTACGCAGCAGATTCAGCACACCCGCCTGGATCGACACATCCAGTGACGACACCGGCTCGTCCAGCACGAGAATCTCCGGATCCAGGGCCAGTGCACGGGCGATGCTGATGCGCTGCTTCTGGCCGCCGGAGAAATCGGCGGGATAGCGGTCGGCGTGTTCGGGCCGCAGACCGACCTGTTCGAGCAGTTGCGGTACTCGCTTGGCGATTTCGGTGCGGTGCCGGCCATCGATGCGCATCGGTTCGGCGAGCACGTCGAAGATCGGCAGCCGCGGATCCAGTGCGGCCGTCGGATCTTGGAAGACGATCTGCATCTTCCGGCGGATCTCCCGCCTGCGCGCCTTGGTCAGGGTCGCGATATCGCTGCCCATGATCTCGATGGTGCCCGCTTGCGGCTTCACCAGGTCGAGAATCTGGGTGAGTGTCGTGGATTTTCCGGATCCGGACTCGCCGACCAGCGCCAATGTGCGCCCCGCGCGCACCTCGAAGCTGATGCCGTCGACGGCTCGGACTTCACCTTTGCGACTTTTGAACACCACCCCCGAGGTGATCGGGTAGGTCTTCACCAGATCCGAAACCCGCAGCACCACACGCTCATCGGTATCGGCTTCGGCGGATGGCTCCGAAATCTCCTGGCGGTAGGCCTCGAACAGATCGGTGGAGGTGACTTCCGCGGTGCGGATGCAGGCGGCCGAATGGCCGGGGCCGGTCTTCTCCAACGGCGGCTCGGCCGCACGACAGTCATCGATCGCGATGGGGCAGCGGGGTGCGAACGAGCAACCCGGCGGCAGCGCGTGCATGGCGGGCGGTGCGCCGACGATCGGGATCAGCGGGCTGCGGGCCGGACCGTCCATGCGGGGAATCGAGCCGAGCAGGCCGACCGTATACGGCATCCGGGGTGCGGCGAAAAGCTCTGCCGCCGGTGCGGTTTCGACAATTTTCCCGGCGTACATCACCGCGACCCGATCGGCGAGCGTGGCGGCGATGCCCATGTCGTGGGTGATCATGATGACACCGGCGCCGGTGATATCGCGCGCTTTGCGCAGCAGATTCAGGATCTGCTTCTGCACCGTCACATCGAGTGCGGTGGTCGGCTCATCGCAGATGATCAGCGCGGGGTCGTTGGCAATGGCCATGGCGATGACCACGCGCTGACGCATACCGCCGGAGAACTCGTGTGGAAATGCCTTGGCGCGCAATGCCGGTTCCGGAATGCCGACCAGATCCAGCAGTTCGACAGCCCGTGCCGAGGCTTCTCGACCGGTCATGTCCGTATGCGCGAGCAGGGCTTCGGCGACCTGATCGCCGACCCGATACACCGGCGTCAGCGCCGAGAGCGGGTCCTGGAACACCATGCTGATGGAACGTCCACGCAGCTTGGACAATTGGCGATCGCCGAGCCCGAGCAGTTCGCGGCCGCGCAGCCGGATGGAACCGTTGATCCGCGCCTGCTCCGGCAGCAATCCGATCACCGCGAGTGAGGAGACCGACTTGCCGGATCCGGATTCGCCGACGATGGCGAGCACTTCGCCATCGGAGACGTTGTAGTCGACCCCGCGCACCGCGTCGATGCGGCCCTCTTCGCTGGGGAAGGAGACCCGCAGGTCGGAGACCTCCAACAGCGGTGCGGTGGAGTTCTTTTCGGTGGTGACCTTGTCCGCTGGGTCCGTCATGCCCCTACCTTCTTTTCCGACCCAGCCTTCTTGCGCGAGCGAGCCCGTTTGGCACTGGGATCGAATGCGTCCCGCAATCCGTCACCCACCAGATTCGCCGAGAGCACGATGACGATCAGCAGTCCACCGGCGAACATGAAAAGCCAGGGGAAGGTGAGCGCCGATGCGGTACCCGAGGCGATGAGCGTGCCGAGTGAGACATCCGGCGACTGCACACCGAATCCGAGGAAGCTCAAACCGGTTTCGGCCATGATCGACGCGCCCACCGACAGCGTGGTGTCGATGATCAGGATCGAGGCGATATTCGGCAGGATATGACTCAGGATCACCGTCCTGGTCGGCGCGCCCATATACCGTGCGGCCTTGACGAATTCGCGTTCGCGCAGACTCATGGTCAGGCCGCGCACGATGCGCGCGCTGATCATCCAGCCGAAGACGCTCAGTAGCAGAATCAGCAGCAGGATGGACCCGCTGCCCTTCGTCTTCGGCGCGAAGAGCGCGACGATGATGAAGCTCGGGACCACGAGCAGCAGGTCGACCAGCCACATGATGGCCTTATCGGTGAAACCGCCGATAAGGCCGGCGATCGAACCGGTCAGCGCCGCGATAGTGGTGCTGATGATGGCGACGCAGAAGCCGATGATCAGCGATTTCTGCATACCTCGCAGGGTTTGGGCGAGTACGTCGTGGCCGATGGCGTCGGTGCCGAAGGGATGCTTGGCCGACGGCGGTTTGCGCAGCGCCGTGCCGTCGAGTTCCTGATAGTCCCAGGTCCAGAAGTACGGCAGCACATAGGCCACCAACACCAGGAGCAGCAGCACGATCACGCCTGCGACGGCGGCCTTGTTGCGCAGGAACCGCCGCAGCACGAGCCTGCGCCGACCCGAGGCGGCCGCGACTTCCGGCGCGCCCTGGACAATGATTTCGGCTTCGGTCATGACTGCGCCTCGCTAGCGCTCGGCTCCGTCACGCCGGACCGTGCTGTGTTGATGGTTCGTTCGCTGCGCTCACTCACGACACACGCACCCTGGGGTCGAGAATCGCGTACACGACATCGGAGAGCAGACCCGACACCAGCACGACAAGACCGGCGAATGCCGTCACCGTGACGACAACGTAGAGGTCTTGCGCATTGATCGAATTGACCAGCCATTCCCCGACGCCGTGCCAGCCGAAGATCTTCTCGGTGAAGGTCGCGCCGGTGATCAATCCGCCGAGGCTGTAGGCGAACAGCGTCGCCATCGGGATAAGCGCGGTCCGCAGGCCGTGTTTGTAGAGCGCCTTGGTGCGGGTCAGGCCCTTGGCGCGGGCGGTGCGGATGAAATCGCTCTGCAGCACGTCGAGCATGGCATTGCGCTGGTAGCGGCTGTAACCGGCCATTGCACCGAGAGCCAGACCGGCCGTCGGCAGCACCAGATGCTGGAGACGGTCGAGCAATTGCGGGAAGAAACCGTTGATCTTGTTCGCCGAGGTCTCGCCGGTATAGAGGAAGATCTGCGATCCGGTGAGCGTATTTACTTCCAGCGCACCGTATTTCAGCAAGGTGGCGAGCAGGAACACCGGCGTGCTCAGCACCAGCAGGGAGACGACCGTGGTGAAGTAATCACTGAATTTGTATTGCCGGATCGCCCCGGCCGCACCGATCAAAACCCCGAGCACCGTACCGACGATCGAACCGATGATCAGCAGTCGCAGACTCACCAGCACCCGGCGCGGCAGTTCCTCACTGACCGGCTGCCCGGCCAGCGTCTGGCCGAAGTCACCCTGCGGGATGCCCTTCAGCCAGCTGATATAGCGCTGTGGGATCGGCTCGTTGAGATGCAGCTGTTCGGCCTTGGCATCGATCACCGCCTGCGGCGGACGTGGATTGCGCTGTTCGAGACTGTCCAGCGGCGTGAACGTCAGCGACGCCAGACTGAACGTCAGGAACGAGGCCAGCAGCAACAGCACGACATAATTGAACGCGCGTCGTAGCAGGAAGCCGGTCATCAGTCCTCTGGTCCTACGGCTGGTCGGGCCAGCATCGAGTATTAGCCCCTGATCATAAGGACGTGCGTGCGAGCGTGCGTGACACGCGTGAGATCGGCATGTCCTCTATTCTTTGGAGACCGGTGTGTCCAGGCGTTTCCGGTGCTCAAAGGGGGACTTCATGAGTTATCCGCAATATGAGCCTTATCCATCGGTCCCGGCACCCGCACCCGGTGGCGGCACCGCGATCACGGCCGGGGTGCTGGCGAGTATCGGCAGTGCGGGCCAATTGCTCGGCGGCGGTTTCAATATCGTGCTCGGGCTCACCGACCTGGCCCGTGATCTCTCGGAGTACGACTCGACCGGCCTGTTCTCGCAGAGCTGGATCAAGACCTATCTGCTGGTGGTCGGTTCGATCGCGGTGGTCACGGCGTTCCTACTCGGGGTCGGTGCGGTCATGATGTTCACCAGGCGGCCGCTCGGTCGGGTGCTCGTCGTCGCCGGATGCGCGGTGGTGGTGATCGCGGGGATCGCGGGGTATGCGGTAACCCTGCACTACACCACCTCGGGCGGGAGCGCGGCCGAGATCGGCGGCGGCATCGGTGGTCTGCTCGGGCTGATCTTCCCGATCACGACGGCGGTGCTCGCCCTCGTGCCCCCGACAACGCGCTGGCTCAACTACAACCCGGTAGCCGCGCCGTCGGTGGCCAGGTATCCGTACGGACCTGCTGTGCCAACCGCTGGGTATCCGTCCGGACCTGCCGTGCCACCGGCTGGGTATCCGTCCGGTCCGCCGCCCTATCCGCGGCCGCCCTATCCGCGGCCGCCCTATCCGCCGCCGCCCTATCCGCAATACGGTCCGTCAGCCGATGTTCCACCGTATCCGCAAGCAGGTACCGATCAGGCGGGCGCGCAGCCCTATTGGGGAGCGAATCCGCAGGCAGCACCGGATTCTCCGCCACCAGATCTGGCTGAACGGCAGTCCGACCCGACGATGAAGGCCGAGGACTCCCCGTGGCGGCGACCGCCATCGCAGTGATAGCCGCGACCTCGCCGAGATGGTCTTCCGGCAGGATGGAATAGGTGACGCGCCTGCACCTGCCCAAGCCGAAGATGGTTGCCACCGATGTGGACGGAACCCTCATCGATCACGACGAGCGGGTCACCGCGCGAACGAAGGCGGCCGTGGCTGCTCTGATCTCCGACGGGGTGCCGTTCGTACTTGCCACCGGACGCCCGCCACGCTGGATCGATCCGGTGGTCGACGGGCTGGGCTATGCGCCGCTGTGCGTCTGCGGCAATGGTGCGGTGATCTACGACAGCGCCGCCGACCGCGTCCTCGCCAGCCGGAGCCTGGACGTGGACACCCTGGCCTGGATCGCCGACCTGGCCGAACGCGCACTGCCCGGCTGTGGTCTGGCCGCCGAACGCGTCGGCGCCAGTGCGCACGACGCGGTGACGCCGCAATTCGTGAGCTCACCGGAATACGAACATGCCTGGCTGAATCCGGATGACACCGAGGTTTCGCGCGCCGAGGTCATCGATGCGCCCGCGATCAAGATGCTGGTCCGACTACGCGGTAGCTCCAGTGCCGATATGCGCGCGGTCCTCGCCCCGCTGATCGGCGACCGCGCCGATATCACTTACTCGACCGACCACGGCCTCATCGAACTCTCCGCACCCGGCGTCACGAAGGCGTCCGGCCTGGCCATCGTCGCCCAACGCCTCGGCGTCGAACATTCGGCGATCATCGCATTCGGCGATATGCCCAACGATGTTCCGATGCTCACCCTGGTCGGCCACGGCGTCGCGATGGCCAATGCGCATCCGGAGGCGATCGCCGCCGCGGACGAGATTGCGGCGACGAACTCCGAAGACGGTGTGGCGCAAGTGCTCGAGCGCTGGTGGGTGTGAGCGCTACGGTCAGCTGGCCGGTTCCGGGACTGCTTCGGGAGCTGGCGCGATAACCTGGCCGTCCGGGTTGCGGTTGACCTGCTGCTGGTAGGTGTCGTTATAGGTCTTCCAGACGGTGGTGATAATGCCGGTCAGCTGGTTGAGAATCAGTGAGCCGTACTGGAAGTCGGTTCGCAGCCCGTTCGGCACCGAGTAGCTATTGCTGGTCGGCAGCCCGAGAAGCCCGGCATCCCCGCCGAGGGCGAGGAAGCGATTCAGGATCGCGCCCATCACCTCGAACATCTGACCGTACGGGCCGGTATAGACGTACCCGTTGACGAACTTCGCGTACTGCTGCCCCTGCGCAGCGGGCAGCGGCTCCGACACTGCCGCGCCGAGCGGGCCATCCGGACCGCCCTTATCGGCCCAGTGCTTGGCGATCGCATTCTGATTCACCATGCCGAGCAGCTTGGCCGTGAGTGCGGCCAGCGTGGCGATATCGGTCTGGGTCTGCGGGGCGGTCTCCATCTGCGGTTGCTGGGTTGTCGGCGCTTGTGCCTGCTGTTGCGGCTTGGTGGACGTGCCGGCCGGTGCCGATATGCCCGCCGCGATATCCCGAATGCGGTCCATATCGGCGTAGGCGGAGTCACCGGGGCAGCTGGTATTGCCGACGTCGCGATGCGCGAACACCACCGGCAGCCGAACCGCCTCACCCTGCGCATACGAGGTGAATTCGGTGCCCTCGGAATACATCGTGGTGTAGCCCTTGGGATCCAGGCCCACGATCTTGGACCGCCACCCGATGAACCGGCCGATCGCATTGATCGCCTCTTCCGACGGTTCCTCGGATTCGTAGTTGCCCATCAGTGCGACACCCGAGGTGTTCTCGTTGAACCCACCTGCGTGCGCGCCCTGCACCGGGCGATCCAGTCCGCCGAAGCGGCCCTCGAAGATTTGGCCGTACTTGTCGACCAGTGCGTTGTAGCCGATATCGCACCAGCCCAAGGTCTTTGCGTGATACGTGTAGATCGCGCGGACGATGCCCGCCGATTCGGCACGGGTGTAGTCGTTGCGGCCCGCGGTGTGGTGCACGGTGAGGCCGCCGAGCTGGTCGTCGTAGGTGGGTTCCTCGCAGCGGATGGATTCGTCCGCGCCCCACTGGGATCGGGTGATGACATTGGGTCCGCCACCGGGAAGCGCCGCGGCGACATTATTGAGCGCGCCGTCGATCGCGCCGCGGCCCGGATCGATCAGCACGGCCGTCAGTGCGGCGGCGGTCTGGGCCGGATCATCGGAACGTCCGGCCGTCGGGGTTGGCAGCATCGGCACGGCGCCCTCCGCGTCACCCGCGACAGGGGGACGCGGTGCGGCCGCCACGGCAGGCTTGCGGGTCACCAGGATCTGCACGGACTTGGTATTGCCGACGTAGATCGGCTCGGTGCCGGTGGTGCCGCCAATCGCCTGATCGTTGCGACGGGTATCGACGGCCTCGGTGTCGTACCAGGGACCCCACATGCCATCGGACTGACGGGCCCGGACCAACGCCTTGGTATTCACCAGATCGTGCGCGGTCAGTGCGACAACGCTGAACGGGGTATCGCGGCTGAGCTCCTTGACCTGCGCGCCCACCTGGCTGAGGAGTTCCGGCGGGACAGCGCCGGGTGATAGTGCCGGTGTGTCAGGGGTGACGTCGGGCTCGAGCTGGGTGGGATCGGCGATGAAGGCGGCGGCTGGGGATCGGCCTTGCGTCGGTTGGCCGGGGGGTGTGCCCTGGCCGGGGATGTTTTGGGTGGGGAGGGTTTGGCCGGGCAGTGATTGGCCCGGGACCGTTTGGCCAGGTAGCGATTGGCCGGGGATGGTTTGGGCGGGTAGCGATTGGCCGGGAACTGTTTGGCCGGGCAGTGACTGGCCGGGAACTGTTTGGCCAGGTAGCGATTGGCCGGGAACTGTTTGGCCGGGCAGTGACTGGCCGGGGATGGTTTGGCCAGGTAGCGATTGGCCGGGAACTGTTTGGCCGGGCAGTGACTGGCCGGGGATGGTTTGGCCAGGTAGCGATTGGCCGGGAACTGTTTGGCCGGGCAGTGACTGGCCGGGGATGGTTTGGCCAGGTAGCGATTGGCCGGGAACTGTTTGGCCAGGTAGCGATTGGCCGGGGATGGTTTGGGCGGGCAGTGACTGGCCCGGAACTGTTTGGCCGGGAACCGATTGGCTCGGTGTGCTCTGTCCGGGATCGAGCTTGGGTAGTGGAATTTCCTTCGGTAGCTCGACACCGGGTGGCAGTGGCAAACCCTGGGGAACCGGAATGGATTCCGGAATCGGCAGCATGCGTAGATCCGAAAGATGCAGATCAGGCAGGTCGAGACCGGTGAGTTCGCGCAGCGGAAGGGTGATGTCGGGCGCCGCGGTGAGAACCACCTCGGCCAATTGCGCGGGGATTGCGGCGAGCTCGCTACCGGTTGTCGAGCGGTAATCGGTCGAATCGCTCAGCGTGAACGTCGCGAGCGGAGCCGCTACCGCAAGTGTGGTGACAACCGGGAGCACGTAGGAACGTTTCGGTTTGCGGTACGGCACTAGCATCTCCAATCAGGTCGAACCGAGCGATTATCTGCGTGAATGTCAGGGTTGCTTCCTGATGCATCAACGATCACACTAGTTCACAACTGTCACAGGTCTAAACCTCTGGTTGAGGATTTATGTGATTGCTCGAATGTAGCTCTCGATTTGCGGCCGGATGGAACGACATGCCGACAGGTATCGAACCGATCAGGTCCTGGAAAACCGTGGGAGTGAACGGATGCGAAGTAGACGGCACCGGAATGACACGACGCGGGGGGAGCGAAAATTGCGGGTGAAAACGAGTGCGCCACGCGGACGAATTGGCGGGCAGCGAATATCGGGAACTCCGATTTCCATCCGTCCGATGCTGGTCACCGGTGGTGCGGCCGTCCTGGCCAGCACCATACTCGCGTTCTGGGTCTGGCCGACCGACGCTCTTGTCCGTCCGTTGGCCGGACCGGGCCATGGGCGCGGTATGAGTCAGGTCGGCGCGTTCGACAGTGCCCTTGACGGCTGGGCTGCCGAACGCATCCTTGATCACTACTACCCGGGCGCGACGCTCAGCAAAATCTCGGCGACCACCGTCGGGGTGCGGCTCTTCGCCCAGGACGATTCGACGCTGGACGCCTATGCCGACGCCGGATTGCGAGTCGCGGGCCAAATGCTGCCGCGCGGCCAGGTCGCACATCTCACCGCGCTGCCCGACGGCGGTGCGAATGTGGTTGTCACGATGGGCTGTGACGGCGAGGTGCTGTGGCAGCGGGCGACCGCCGACCCCTGGATCTATCCGCTCAACCCGCGGCCCAACCGTCCCGCCGCCGAACATCTGACGCTGTGCGGTGGTTCGGCATATCGCGGCTCACTCGGTGTTGCCATGGAAAACGGTGCGGCGCGCACGGTGAATCGCGTCGATGTCGAGGACTATCTGCTCGGTGTCGTCCCGGCCGAGGTGCAGGCCAACTGGGTCGACAAGGGAGCGACGGAAGCCCTTCGCGCACAAGCGATCGCCGCACGTTCGTACGCGCTGGCGGAGCACCGCTACCCATACGCGCAGACTTGCGATTCCACCGACTGCCAGGAGTATCCCGGCACTGCCAAGGAGGATCCGCGCGCGGCCGCTGCCATCGCATCGACCACGGGGACGGTGCTTTTGCGGGACGGCCGAATCCTGCGTTCGGAGTACTCCTCCGCACCGGACGGTGGGGAACCGGCCGATATCTACGCCTTCGATGTCGGACCGACGCCCGCCGAACTCGGCATCCCGGTGGTCGGTGCGGGTAATCCGGTGGATCCCCGCAAGCAGACTCTCGTCGCCGAATCCCCGATCGATGCCGAATACCGCCGGATCGGCGGCGCGAGCAGCGCGGTCGGCCAGCCGCTCGGCCCGGAAATGGCGCTACCCCAAAACGGCGGTACCTACCGGCTTTTCACCAACGGCGTCATCATCGCGACACCGACGCTCGGTGCCCAGGTCGTCGACTTCACGACGCTTATGCAGCTGGTGCCGGATGCGCACGAGGGCAAGCCGGGCGGCACCGTGCCGCCGGGCAGTAACGGGCGCGCTGTACCGCCCGGTGGGAATGGCGCGCCCGAGAGTGGAGTGCCCGGTGCCGCGAATGGCACGCCCGAGAGCGCAGTGCCCGGTGCTGGGAATGGCACGGAGAGTGGAGTGCCCGGTGCTGCGAATGGCACGCCTGAAAATGCGCCGCCCGGAAGTGCATTACCACCCGGCGTTAACAGCTCACCCGAGAGCGCAGTGCCCGGCGCGAACACCGTGCCTGAGAGTGCCGTGCCCGGCAATGCCGCGCCCGCGAGCGCGCTGCCCGGCGGCAACGCCCCGCCTGGAAGCGCTGTGCCCGGAGACGCGCTCGCGCTCGGAAATGCTGTGTCACCGGGACATTCCGTAGCACCAGGCGCCGCGATCGCGCCCGAGGTCTCGGTCCCGCCCGGAACCACCGTCGCCCCGACTACGGCATCAACCCCAACCCCGCCACCCCCACGCGCTCCCGCGATCCTTTCGGTCGCGCCGACAAACGAGGATTCGGAGTTGACCTAGAGGATTCGGAGTTGACCTAAGAGCCGTAGTCGCCGAGCCGTTCTGGACCGTTTGCCTCGGCCTACGGATAGTCGTGGCGTCCGCGCGATTCCCGGTGCCGCGTCGGCGAATCCACTTATGCGAGGTGGAGCCAAACGACGTGCTCGAGTTGCGTGGCGCACCCGTTCGGCCAGGTGGCCTCGGTCCGGGGCGGCGGAACCTTGCCGCGTCGGCGAATCCACTTATGCGAGGTGGAGCCAAACGACGTGCTCGAGTTGCGTGGCGCACCCGTTCGGCCAGGTAGCCTCGGTCCGGGGCGGCGGAACCTTGCCGCGTCGGCGAATCCACTTACGCGAGGTGGAGCCAAGCGATGAGCTCGAGTTGCGTGACGCACCGTTCGGTCAACGGGCCTCGGTCCGGGGCGGCGCAACTTGGCCTCGGCCGGTGCCGCTTAACGAATTCGCCTGCGCGACAAGAGCTGTAACTGGCGTAATCGGGCATTTGTCGAATCAGGACGACGCGGTATCGCCCAACGATTCGGTCAGGGTTCGCAGCAGATCGGCCAGGTGACCGCGGTCCTGCTTATCCAGTGCGGTGAGGAGGCGCTGCTCGTTCGCCATGTGCAAGGGCAGTAGGTCGTCGATCAGAGTGCGGCCTGCGGCGGTGAGTTGGACGCGGATTGCTCTGCGGTCCTCTGGGCAGGGTGCGCGCTCGACGAGGCCCTTGGCTGCGAGTCGGTCGATGCGGTTGGTGATGGCGCCTGAGGTGAGCATGGCGACCTGGTTGAGAGCGCCCGCGGTGAGTCCGTCGGCGCCGCCGGAGCGACGCAGGGTCGCGAGCATGTCGAACTCCCAGAACTCCAGTCCGTGTCCGGCGAAGAACTTCTTCAGGTCCTGTTCCAGCAGGCGGGAAAGCCGTTGGATGCGCCCGATCACCGCCATCGGTGACACGTCGACGTCCGGCCGTTCCCGGTTCCAGTGCGCGGTGAACAGATCGATCGCGTCGGCCACGGGGTTCCTCTCGATAGTGATTACCTCAACATTCATCTACTTGACGGTGAGATATGCCAGCGAGTAGATATTTCAACGTTGAGATTATCAATGAGGAGCGACCACATGACAACAGCCACCGCCGCGCGCGACTCGTACGCCGACACCCTGGCGCTCGCCGCACTCGCCCCGATCGCATGGGGCTCTACCTACGCCGTGACCACCGAATTCCTGCCGCCGGACCGTCCGCTCTTCACCGCGCTGATGCGCGCCCTGCCCGCCGGGCTCGCGCTGCTCGCCATCACCCGCGTGCTGCCGCGCGGGGTCTGGCTCGGGCGCGCCGCTGCCCTCGGTGTCCTCAATATCGGCGCGTTCTTCCCGCTGTTGTTCCTCGCCGCATACCGGCTGCCGGGCGGTGTCGCCGGTGTTCTGGGTGCGGTCGCACCGATGTTCGCGCTGGCCTTCGCAACAGTCGTGCTCGCCGAAAAACCCAACGGGCGCAAGGTGATCGCGGGCCTGGTCGGTGTCTTCGGGGTCGCACTTGTGGTGCTACGCGCCAATGCGCAACTCGATACGGTCGGTGTGATCGCCGGACTCGCCGGTGCGGCGTCCATGGCGATGGGCACGGTGCTCACTCAGCGCTGGGGTCGACCCGAGGGTGTCGGACCGCTCGCGATCACCGGCTGGCAGCTCACCGCGGGCGGCCTGTTCATCGCACCGCTCGCCTTCCTGATCGAGGGTGCGCCGCCCGCACTCGACGGCCGGGCTGTCGGCGGCTACCTGTACCTCGGCGTCATCGGTACCGCGCTGGCGTACTTCCTCTGGTTCCGCGGCATCGCCAAGGTGCCGGCGACCTCGGTCGCCTTCCTCGGACTGCTCAGCCCGGTATCGGCGGCTGTGATCGGGTGGATCGCGCTCGGTCAAGCGTTGAGCCCGCTGCAGGTGGTCGGACTCGGTATCGCGCTCGGCGGCACGCTGCTCGGTCAGATGGTCGCAAAGCCGCGGATCGAACCTGCCGTGGTCATACCTCGGGTGCCGGTCGGCGCACATTAAGGGGTTGACCTTGACGTAACGTCAACTTGCATGCTGGTTGTACCGACGAGAAAGAAGGGAGAACAGGTCATGCGAACGGGCACCGAATGGTCCATCCAGGATCTGGCCAAGGCGGCCGGTACCACCAGCCGAACGCTGCGTCACTACGGGCAGCTCGGACTGCTGCCGCCGAGCCGGATCGGCGCCAACGGCTACCGCTACTACGACCAGGACTCCCTGGTTCGGCTGCAACGCATCCTGCTGCTGCGCGAACTCGGCCTCGGCCTTCCGGTCATCGCCGAAGTTCTCGCGGGCGAACAGGACACCGCCGCCGCGCTGCGCGCGCACCTGGAACTGCTTCGGCAGGAACAGGATCGGATCCGGCGCCAGATCGAGTCGGTGACCATCACGCTGCACAAGACGGAACGAGGTGAACAACTCATGGCAGCAGAGGTTTTCGACGGTTTCGACCACACTCGGTACAAGGATGAGGTGATCGAACGCTGGGGCAAGGCCGCCTACGAAAGCGGCGACCGCTGGTGGCGCTCGCTCAGCGAGGCGGATAAGCAGGCGTACTTCCAGACCCACCTGGATATCGCCGCCGACTACGGCCGGGCGCACGCCGCCGGACTCGCCCCGGACAGCGACGAGGTCCAGGCCATCGTCGCGCGGCACTACGACTGGATCGGGGTCGGTTCGCAGGGTTGCCCGTCGTACGAGTACTTCACCGGACTCGGCGAAATGTACGTCGCCGACCCGCGTTTCGCGGCCAACTACGACGTACACGGTGACGGCACAACTGAATTCGTGCGCGACGCGATGAAGGCGTACGCCGAGGCCAACCTGCGGTAACAACAAGGTAGGGCGCCCGCATCCAGCGGACGCCCTACCCGCCGTTCGCCGGGGTCGTCGTGGCGCGGCAATTCGACAGCACGCTGGAGGCCGGTCTGCGGCCGTAGGATCGAATCGTCCACAACTAGGTGGGGAGGAGTGTCGACGATGCTTTACCGGAGTGGGGATCGGTCGCAGAGTGGGGTGGTCGCGCAGATCGGCGCGGCGATTGCGGTGCTGTACGGGTTGGGAAGCCTGCTCGGGGGCACCTTGCTCGTCGTCGACTTCATCGACAATCGGAGCCGGTTCGACAATTCGCTCGTCATCTTCACTACGCTCGGCGCGGCGCTGATGGCCTTGGCCTTGATCTTCGGCGGTATCCAGCTCTGGCGTCAGGACGAAACCGGGCGCTACACGCTGATCGTCGCATCCGGCCTATCGCTCGCGATCGGCATTGTCGGACTTGCCGTTTCGCTCACCGACTATGAATTCGGCCTCGGCATCTTCTGGTGGTCCACCGCCGACCACCCGATCTGGGTACCACCCTTCTTCGGCCTGGTCGGCCAGATGACCGCCCTCATCCAGGAAAACCTGCTCCGCACCGCAATAAACCTCATCCCACCCCTCCTCATCCTGCTCCTGTGCGCCAACAGATTCGCCGCCCGCTGGACCGCCGCCGGCCCCGCCCACCCGGCTCATCACGCGCTGACCTCGTGATCGCCCACGTCGAGCGAAACCGCTGAGCGCGGTACAGTTTCGCGGTCGGAGCGCGGGAGGGAGATCTCGATGGGCTATCCGTATGGCCAACCCGGACATCAGGGTTACGGTCAGCAACCGCCGTTCGGCTATCCGTCGCAGCAGCCCGCAGGGGGTGGCACCGGAATCACCGCGGGTGTGCTCGCATTGGTTGCCGGGGGTTTGAACGTCATGGGGGCCGCGGCGCTGGCGGCGGTCGATACCAAGATCCTCGGTGCGGGCAAAGTGCAATTCGCCATGGTCGCCGCGGGATTCATCGCGTTTCTCCTGATCGTCGGCGGCATCCTGCTGCTCTGCCGTTTGACCATTGGACGAGTGATGGTGCTCCTGGGCTGCGCGTTGGCCTTGGCGGACTTGATTATCGGCGTGGCCATGTTCGGTGTGTTCAGTCCGACGTCGGCGGTGGGCGTCGCTCTTATGCTCACGACAATGGCGCTGGCCGCGGTCGGCTCGACCGGCCGCTGGATCGCGGAGCGCCGTCGCCCGCGGGTACCGGTCCCGCCGCCCTACGGTCAACCGGTTCAGCCGTATGCGCAACCCGCGCCGTATGGGCAGCCCGTGCAGCCATCCGCCACGCCGTACTCGCCCGCGCCGTATGGCCAGCCGTCAGCTGCGCCGTATGGTCAGTATGCGCCGGATCCGTATCAGCAGCCCGCATTTCAGCCCGGGCAATACCCGTATCCGCAGCAGCCTCCTACCGGGCAACCACCATATCCGTATCAGTGATGTCGGCTCGAGGGCCGTTTCGGCCGCACTGACGTACTACCGACGAATCCCAATGGGCGCCTTCGGGTACGCGGGCACCTAGCCCTTCAGTGCTTGCATCAGTTGGTCTTCGGTGATGGGGGGTACCGGTAGGGGGTGGGCGGCGGTGGCTCGGAGGCCGTCCAGGACCAGGGCGAGGTGACGCCGCCAGGCTTCGGGGGCGATTTTGGCGGTGGCCTCGATGATTCGGGTGTGCGACCAAGTGATGAAGGCGATGTCTTCCAGGACCCAGTCGGGGCGTAGCGCGCCGGATTCCTGGGCGCGCGCGACGATTTGACGCATCAGACCATGGCCGAACTCCTGGGCGCGTGCGATGGCGGGGCTGGGGGCGCCGCGCAGGGCGAGGTCGCTGAGTAGGCGGTCGGCGGCCTGCAGTTCGCAGACCTTCTCGACCAGGTAGACGAAAGCGTCCCAAGGGTCCTGGATTTCGATCGCCTCTTGGGCAATGCGGCCGCCCGCTTCGATACGGTCCTCGACGGCGGCGGCGATGAGGTCGTCGCGGGTGGGGAAGCGGTTGTAGAGCGTGCCGATGGCCACGCCGGCGCGAGCGGCGATTTCCTTGAGCGGTGCGTCCAGGCCGCGTTCCTCGAAGACCTCGCGGGCGGCGTTGACGAGCGCGTCCCGGTTGCGTTGGGCGTCGCTGCGTAACGGCTTGTCCACGGGCATTCGCCGATCCTACAAATCCGGTACCGGATTTATCTTGAGCATAGGTTCAAGTTAGTGCTACCGTCGACGCTAACTTGAACCATTGCTCAACTTAGTGAGGTAGTATGACCAAGACGATCGCGATATTCGGATTCGGGCCCGGGCTCGGCATGGGGACCGGACGGCGGTTCGGCCGGGAAGGATTCCGCGTGGCGGTCATCGGACGGAATTCGGAGAAGGCCCGCGCCCACGTCGCGGAACTGGCCGCCGAGGGCATCGAGGCCGCGGCCTTCCCGGCCGATCTCACCGATGAAAAGCAGCTGTATTGCGTGGTCGACAAGATCACGGCCGAGTTCGGGCAGATCGATGTCGCGATGCACGGCGCGGCGGGCGATGCGGTGAATCGCATCCCGACCACCCTCGATGTCGACGCCGCCAACCTGCGCATCCCGCTGGAATTGAAGCTCTACTCACCGATCTGGATGACCCGCGCGCTCGCGCCCGCGATGATCGAGCGCGGCGCAGGAGCACTGCTGTTTTCGTCCGGATACTCCGACAGGTATCCGGTCCCGTACCTATCCAATTTCGGCGTCGCGCTCGGCGCGCAGCGCACCTACATTCGCCAGCTCGCGCTCGAACTGCAGGGCACCGGCGTCTATGTCGGCCTGCTCAATATCGGCGCGCTGATCGGCAACAGCAAGGCCGAGCGCCTGGTCGACGAGCAGCCGGAACTGTTCCCGGCCGGACTCGAGATCGTCCGCATGACCAATGCCGAACTGGGCGACCACTATTGGCGCATGTACACCGACCGCGACGCCGTCGAGTCGGACATCGGCTTTCCGGAGTAGTTCAGGGTGGCGGCCGCCGGATCGCCCTGGGTACGACTCCCGATTCGAGGCCGAGATATGGGCCGAGCTGGTCGGCGGTGCGGTCGCGCGCTATCTCACCCTGTCGGGCCGATGCATCGATGCCGCCGAGGCACTGCGCATCGGCTTGGTCGCGGACGTCGTACCCGCGGCGGTGCCGATGTCGTCGGGCCGCTGGCGACTGCTTGCAGGTTGCTCGAAAGGGGCCGTTAGCGACTGCTTGCAGGTTGCTCGAAAAGGGCCGCTGGCGACTGCTTGCAGGTCGCTCGAAAGGGGCCGTTAGCGACTGCTTGCAGGTCGCTCGAAAGGGGCCGTTAGCGACTGCTTGCAGGTCGCTCGAAAGGGTCAGCGTTGGTGCAGTCGCCGAACCAACGCGAGTCCACGAAACTGGACAGATGATCAGTTTGCGTGAATATGTAATAGCCGCCGCGTTGCCGCGGCGTAGTCGTTTCGGCAAACACCAGGAGAAATCCCGATGGCATCCGTCGGTGACTGCGCGCAGGTCGTGACTCCACCCGGCCCGCGCGCGGACTTCCGATACGCTGGGCACCCGTGACCGTCGCATCGTCCCCGGGTAACTCCGCAAACTCCGCCTCACAGTTCGATCTGATCGTCGTCGGCTCCGGATTCTTCGGGCTGACCGTCGCCGAGCGCGCCGCCAATCTACTCGGCAAACGGGTGTTGGTAATCGATCGTCGCTACCACCTCGGCGGCAACGCCTATTCGGAGCCGGAGCCGCAGACCGGGATCGAGGTGCACAAGTACGGGGCGCACCTGTTCCACACCTCGAACAAGCGGGTGTGGGACTACGTGACCCAGTTCACCGAATTCACCGGCTACCAGCATCGGGTCTTCGCGATGCACAAGGGGCAGGCCTACCAGTTCCCGATGGGCCTCGGTCTGATCTCCCAGTTCTTCGGCCGCTACTTCACGCCGGAGGAGGCGCGCAAGCTGATCGCCGAACAGGCCTCGGAGGTCGAGACCAAGGACGCGCAGAACCTCGAGGAGAAGGCGATCTCGCTGATCGGCCGTCCGCTCTACGAGGCGTTCGTGCGCGACTACACCGCCAAGCAGTGGCAGACCGATCCGAAGGAACTGCCCGCGGGCAATATCACCCGCCTGCCGGTGCGCTACACCTTCGACAACCGCTACTTCAACGACACGTACGAGGGTCTGCCCAAAGAGGGCTACACGAAGTGGCTGGAGAATATGGCCGCCTCCGAGCTCATCGAGGTCCGGCTGAACACCGACTGGTTCGACGTGCGCGAGCAGATCCGCGCCGAGAACCCGGACGCCCCGGTCGTCTACACCGGACCGGTGGACCGCTACTTCGACTACAGCGAGGGCGAACTCGGCTGGCGCACTATCGATTTCGAGACCGAAGTGCTCGAAACCGGTGACTTCCAGGGCGCCTCGGTGATGAACTACAACGATTCGGATGTGCCCTACACCCGCATTATCGAACCGCGGCACTTCCACCCGGAGCGTGAGAGCTACCCGAACGACAAGACCGTGATCATGCGCGAATTCTCCCGTTTCGCGCAGACCGGTGACGAGCCGTACTACCCGATCAATACGCCGGAGGACCGCGCCAAGCTCACCGCGTACCGGGCGCTGGCGAAGAAGGAAACCGCAGCGGCCAAGGTGCTTTTCGGTGGTCGCCTCGGCACCTACCAGTACCTGGATATGCATATGGCGATCGGCAGCGCGCTCAGCATGTTCGACAATGTCCTGCGGCCGCACCTGGAGTCGGGCGAAACTCTTTCGGATGAAAGCGACGAATGACCTCCCAATCGATCCTGGAAGATATGACCACCGAAACCCGCGCGAAGTCGCTGCTGCAGCGCATCATCCTGCCCCGGCCGGGTGAACCGCTGGACGTGCGCACCCTCTACCTGGAGGAATCGCTGACCAACGCCCGGCGCGCGCACGCCACCACCCGCACCTCGCTGTCGGTGGGCGCGGAGTCGGAGGTGTCGTTCTGCACCTACTTCAATGCGTTGCCCGCGAGCTACTGGCGGCGCTGGAGCATCCTGAAGTCGGTGGTGCTGCGGCTGGAACTCGCCGGGCACGGCCGTGTGGACGTCTACCGTTCGAAGGCGGACGGTTCGCGAATCCACGTGCAGGGCAAGGAATTCGCGGTAGCACCCGGCACCGAATCCGTGCACGTGGAATTCGAGACCGACCTCGGCCCGTTCGAGGATGGTGGCTGGATCTGGTTCGATATCACCACCGATACGGCAGTCACGCTGCTCGCGGGCGGTTGGTACGCACCGGTCGAGGCGCCCGGTGCGGGCACCATCGCGGTCGGCATGCCGACCTTCAACCGGCCGACCGACCTGGTGAAAACCCTTGGCGCGCTGGGCTCGGATCCGCTGGTGCAGGAGAAGATCGCCGCGGTCATCGTCGCCGATCAGGGCAACCGCAAGGTGGTCGACGAGCCCGGCTTCGCAGAAGCCGCCGCGGTTCTCGGCGAGCGGCTCGCAATTCGCAATCAGCCCAACCTGGGTGGTTCCGGCGGCTACAGCCGGGTCATGTACGAGGCGCTGAAAACCACCGACGCCGAGTACATCGTCTACATGGACGACGATATCGAGATCGAACCCGATTCGATCCTGCGTGCGCTGGCCTTCGCCCGCTTCGCCAAATCGCCCATGCTGGTCGGCGGGCAGATGCTCAACCTGCAGGAGCGCTCACACCTGCACAGCATGGGCGAGGTCGTGGATCGCGGCATCTTCATGTGGACCTCCGCGCCGAATGTCGAATACGACCACGACTTCTCGAAATACCCGCTCAAGGATCGCGACAACTCCAAGCTGCTGCACCGGCGCATCGACGTCGACTTCAACGGCTGGTGGACCTGCGTGATCCCGCGCCAGGTCGCCGAGGAGATCGGTCAACCGCTGCCGCTGTTCCTGAAGTGGGACGACGTCGAATACGGGCTGCGCGCCCGCGATCACGGCTACTCCACCGTCACCCTGCCCGGTGCCGCCGTCTGGCATATGGCCTGGAGCGACAAGGACGACGCGATCGACTGGCAGGCGTACTTCCACCTGCGCAACCGCCTGGTGGTCGCCTCGCTGCACATGCCTGGCAACGGGCGCGGCATGGTCGTCAACACTGTCAAGGCGACCTTGAAACACCTGCTCTGCCTGGAGTATTCGACGGTCGCCATCCAGAACCTGGCGATCAAGGACTTCCTCGCCGGACCGGAGCGACTGTTCCAACTGCTGCCGAGCGCCCTCGGCGTGGTGCACGAAATGCGCAAGCAGTACCCGGATGCGGTCATCCTGCCGTCATCCACCGAACTGCCGCTGGCCAGCCACATCGGCGTCGGCGCGGTCGGTGAACCGGCGAATCCGATCGCCAAGGTGGTCCGCCTGGCCAAGGGCGTCGTGCACAACTTCCGCCCGGCACATGCCGAACATCACGAGCGGCCGCAGCTGAATGTGCCTACGCTGGACGCCCGTTGGTTCCTGCTCTCGCAGATCGACGGCGTCACCGTCACCACCGCGGACGGCCGCGGCGTGGTCTACCGTAAGCGCGATCCGCGTCAGGCCCTCGGCCTGTTCAAGGAGGCCATGCGGCTGCGCAAGGAGTTGGCGGCCCGCTTCCCGGAGATGCAGCAGCGCTACCGCGCCGCCCACCCGACGCTGACCAGCACGGCGGCTTGGGAGAACGTCTTCGGTATCGATACGAAGGATGAGCAGTAGTGAGTCTGGAAGCCACCGCCGCGGATGACAACACCGCGGTGCACTCGAGTGCGAATGGTCACGGCGGCCCGGTGTCAGCGGTGCCGTCGGCGCCGCAGCCGCCCGAGGTCAAGATCATCAACGCGGTCCAGGCGACCATCGGCACCAAGCCCGAGGTGATCAAGGCCGCGCGCGGTATGTCGCATTTCGGTGAGCACGCGCTCGGCTGGATCGGCATTGCGGCCGCGGGCTGGCTCGTCGACAAACCGCGGCGCCGGCAGTGGGCCGGGGTCGCGGTCGGCGCGGTCGGCGCGCACGCGGCATCGATCGTCATCAAGCGCATCGTCCGGCGTCCGCGCCCGAATGATCCATCGGTGCAGGTCAACGTCTCGACGCCGAGCAAGCTGAGCTTCCCGTCCTCACATGCGACCTCGACCACGGCAGCGGCGGTGTTGCTCGGCAGACTGACCGGGCTACCCTTGCCTGCGGTGCTCGTCCCACCGATGTTGCTCTCCCGGGTTGTGCTCGGGGTGCACTATCCCTCCGACGTGCTCGCCGGTTCCGCGCTCGGCGCCGCGTCCGCCGCTGTTGTGCTTGCCGCCGAAAAGAGACTCGATAGTGACCGCACAAGAAAAGACCTTGGTTGACATGAGTGAAGAGCCGACCAGTACGGACCTAGCCGAAGCAGTAGTCAAGGGCCCGCCCAAGACACTGGCGGGCGGGCTGTTCAAGGCGGTCCGCCCGCGTCAGTGGGTCAAGAACGTGCTGGTGCTCGCCGCACCGCTGGCAGCCGGTCCCGATACGGCCACCGACCTGGCCGTGCTCGGACACGTCGGGCTCGCCTTCGTGGTCTTCTGCATGGCGGCCTCGGGCATCTACCTGGTCAACGACGCGCTCGACGTGGAAGCCGACCGGGCGCACCCGACCAAGCGATACCGCCCGATCGCCGCGGGCGTGGTCCCGGTGAATCTGGCCTACCTGCTCTCAGTGGTGCTGCTGCTCGGCTCGATCGCCGGATCGTTCCTGGCCTCCTGGCATCTGGCCGTGGTGATGACCGTCTACATCGGCATCCAGCTGGCCTACTGCTTCGGCCTCAAGCACCAGGCGGTGCTGGACATCTGCATCGTGTCCTCCGGCTTCCTGCTGCGCGCGGTCGCCGGTGGTGCGGCCGCGAATATCGACCTGTCGCAATGGTTCCTGCTGATCATGGCGTTCGGCTCGCTGTTCATGGCCGCGGGTAAGCGCTATGCGGAACTCCAGATCGCGCTGAGCACCGGCGCCAAGATCCGCAAGTCGCTGGAGTACTACACACCGACATATCTGCGCTTCATCTGGACTCTCGCCGCGACCGCGGTGGTGGTGTTCTACGGTCTGTGGGCGTTCCAACAGGACAGCCTCAAGCACACCAACTGGTTCGCAATCTCGATGATTCCGTTTACGATCGCAATCCTGCGTTACGCGGTCGACGTCGATGGTGGCGAGGCCGGTGAACCCGAAGAGATCGCGCTGGGGGATCGCATCCTCCAGTTCCTCGCAATCGCCTGGATCGGAGCGGTAGGTGTCGCTGTCTATCTCACCTGACGAACTGCTGGTAGAGGGAGTGGAGCGAACAGAACAAGTGACGGAGGAGCCGGCCGAAGGGCCGGCTCGTTCGGCCTTGCGGTTCGCCACGCTATCCCGAGCAACCTTCGTCGGTGGGATCGCGCTCAGCGTCGCACTATTCTCGGTCGGCGCCTGGCAGCGACGCTGGATCGCCGACGACGGCCTCATCGTGCTGCGCACGGTGCGGAATCTGTTGGCGGGCAACGGGCCGGTCTTCAACGAGGGCGAGCGCGTCGAGACCAACACCAGTACCGCATGGACCTATCTGGTGTGGTTCTTCAGTTGGCTCACCAGGGCCAGGCTGGAGTACGTCGTACTCGGCGTCGCGCTGACGGTGTCGATGCTGGCGATCGTCTTCGCCATGCTCGGCGCCGCGCGGCTGTGGGGCGGCACCAAATCGGCGCTACTGCTGCCGGCGGGCGTATTCGTCTACATCGCTCTGCCGCCCGCTCGTGACTACGCCACCTCCGGTCTGGAGAGCGGTCTGGTCATCTGCTGGCTGGGTCTGCTGTGGTGGCAACTGTTGCGCTGGACTCAGACCGAGCGGGTGAAGCTGCCCGCGCTGTTCGGGCTGGTGTTTCTCGCCGGACTCGCACCGCTGATCCGTCCGGAGATGACGCTGGTCGGCGCGCTGTCGCTGCTGATGATCTTCCTGGCCCCGATGCCGCAGTCCCGGCTGCATCCGATCGTGTTGCGCGGCTTGATCGTTGCCGCCGCCGGACTGGTGCCGATGTGCTACCAGGTCTGGCGGATGGGCTACTACGGCCTGCCCTATCCGAATACCGCGGTCGCCAAGGACGCGGGCGGCGCCAAGTGGGGACAGGGCTTCAAATACCTCTGGGATCTGGTCGGTCCGTACTACCTGTGGTTACCGCTGCTGGTACTGCTGGTGCTCGGCGTGGTCGCGGGCCGCTCGGCGCGTGCCGACAAGGCGACCGACGAGCGCGGCTGGACGGTGCGCCGGGTCCGCGAATGGCTGCACTCGCCGAGCGCGGTGGTCGCGCTCATGTTGGGCAGCGGATTCGTTCTTACGATCTACGCCCTGCGCGTCGGGGGTGACTTCATGCACGGCAGGATGCTGCTGCCGCAGCTGTTCTGCCTGCTGCTGCCGGTCGCCGTGGTGCCGATTCGGCTGCCCGAGGGCGGTCTGCGCGCGGTGACCGCGAAGGATTGGTCCTTCGCGGTGATCACGCTCGCGCTGCTCGGCACCGCGGGTTGGGCGCTGTTCGCGGCTAATACCACGGCCATCAAGTCCGGCACCAAGATCAGTGCCTCTGGCATCGTCGACGAGCGCGTCTACTACGTCCTCAATACCGGACACGACCATCCGATCCTGGCCGAGGACTACATGGACTACCCACGCGTGCGGGCCATGGTGAACAACATCGCCGAAACCCCCGACGGCGGCCTGCTGCTGAACTCGCCGTCGTTCATGTTCTGGTACATCGCGCCCCCGCCGCAGCCGATTCCCGACGGCGGCGCCGGGCATACCGTCTACTTCCTCAATCTCGGCATGACCAGCATGAACGTCCCGCTGGACGTGCGCGTCATCGACCAGATGGGCCTGGCCTATCCGCTGGCCGCGCACACCGACCGGCTCACCGACGGCCGGATCGGCCACGACAAGAGCCTGTATCCGGACTGGGTCGTGGTGGATACCGGCATGGTCGACCGGCATCCGTGGATGCCCTGGTACATGGACGAGAAGTGGGTCACCCAGGCGCGTACCGCCATGAGCTGCCCGGACACCGTGGCACTGAATATCTCTTACCGTGATCCGCTCACCTGGGCTCGCTTCAAGCACAACCTGATCCACGCACTGCACTTCGCGAAATATCGGATCGATCGCGTGCCGAAGTACGAGATCGAGCGGTGCGGGCTGGTGGATCCATATCCTCAACCGCAAAGGTGAGACGCAACTCCTGTCACACTGGGCCCATGGATCTCCGTGGGCTCAGTTCTTTCACTGACCAGGGCAAATAAACGTGGCGCATATCGCTTTATCTCTTTTTGATAACGTCACCGCATCGATGAAGCGATATGGTACGTGGGAACGCCCGTCGGGGCGTCCGATTCGACATGGGCCCATCCAGTGGTCAACGTAGAGACGCGGTCGAAGTACGACCGCATAACGAAAGGCCGTAAACCAGATGCGAGGCGTGATCGGGCGAAGGACGCACAATGGACGTCTGAAAACCCGTAGAGCCGGTTCGTGGCTCAAGCGGTCGGTGCTGATGTCGCTGGCTATCTTGCTGCCGCTCGGGGTGTCAGTAGCAGGTCCGGCGGGTTCCGCGTCGGCTGCATTCAACCCGGACGGTTTCGATTTCTGGGTCGACTCCAGCATGGGGCCGATCAAGTCGCGGATCTTCCGCGCCGCGGACGGCAATACCGGCCGCGTGGTCTATGCGCTGGACGGTATGCGGGCCCGCGGTGACCTGAGCGGCTGGGAGATCGAGACCGAGGTCGCCCGTGAGCTGACCAAGTGGAATATCAATGTGGTCATGCCGGTCGGCGGCCCGTCCAGCTTCTACGCGGACTGGAACGCGCCGGGTAACTTCCTCGGCCTGAGCACCGGTTCGTCGGGTTCGGCCAACGGTTCGTCCTCCGGGTCCGCGATGACCGGCTCCTCGGGTTGGAACGAGACCCTCGGCAAGTCGAACACCTACAAGTGGGAGACCTTCCTGACCAGCGATCTGCGCAATGCCCTGCGTGATCGCCTTGGCTTCAGCCCGACCCGCAACGGTGTCTTCGGCCTGTCCATGGGCGGCAGCGCCGCGCTGACGCTCTCGGCCTACCACCCGGACCAGTTCGTCTATGCCGGTTCGTACTCCGGCTACCTGAACATCTCCGCGCCGGGTATGCGCGAGGCGCTGCGCGTCGCGATGATCAGCGCGGGCGGCTACAACATCGACGCGATGGCGCCGCCGTGGGGCCCGCAGTGGCTGCGCATGGATCCGTTCGTCTTCGCGCCGCAGCTGATCCGGAACAACACCAGGCTCTGGGTGGCCGCCGGCAGCGCACTGCCCGGTGCGTCCGACGCGAGCTCGCCGATCGATGTCATCCAGGGCACGCCGCTGGAGGCGCTCGCACTGGTCAACACCCGGGCCTTCCAGGTCCGGATGGCGACGCTGGGTGCGCAGAATGTCACCTACAGCTTCCCGTCCGTCGGCATCCACAACTGGCACAACTGGGAGTCCGAGGTCTACCGCATGATCCCGGATCTCTCCGCCAATATCGGGTAATAGCTGTGTTTGATTGCCGCGCCTTCGGCGCGGACGCGAGACGGGCCGCGAACGGTCGCTCGTAAGACTCGCTCCGAGTGGGGCTGGTAATGCGGTGCATTGACCGCCTGGTGTGTTCGCACGCCAGGCGGTTTTTTTTGTTTGCTCGCATCCGTCCGAAACCCCCGTTGACAACGAATCAGCTGCTGGATGCCTTCGGTAGTTGTGGGGTGAATCACTTTCCAGCAACATAGAAGCATTCGCTGGTGATTGATGTACGAACCACCATGCATGCAGGTGGAATGTCCGTTTTGGACAGGGTTAACCGTCTTTATGCCCGATGAGGGGGTCAGTCGAAATTGCCTGAAATTTGCTGACTGGCCGTCCGGACGAAAGGTCGAGTCGAATGCGAAGTGTGCGCTGGCAACGTAGGCCCGGAAGCTCGGCCAGTTCCTCGGCCGGAGCGGCCAGGGGTTCCTGGACGAAGAAATGGGTGCTCGGTGTGGCGACGGCAATGCTGTTGCCGCTCGGGGTCTCCATCGCGGGCAGTGGCGCCACCGCATCGGCGGGCTTCAACCCGGCGGCCTTCGACTTCTGGGTCGATTCCCCGGTGATGGGTCCGATCAAGAGCCGGGTACTGCGCGCGGCGGACGGCAATACCAACCGTGTCGTCTATGTGCTCGACGGCCAACGTGCGCCGGAATCACTCAATGGCTGGGAGATCGAGACCAACGTCCCCGAGATTCTCGCGAGCTGGAATATCAACGTGGTCTTGCCGGTCGGCGGCATGTCGAGCTTCTACGCGGACTGGAATGCGCCGAGTAACTTCTTCGGCGTCACGCCGGGTTCGATGGGTTCGTCCACCGGATCCGGTGTGACGGAAGCCTTTATGGCAGGACCCGGGAAGAGCTATCGCTACGACTGGGAAACGTTCCTGACCCAGCAATTGCGACCGGCACTGCGGGATCGCTTGGGCTTCAATCCGAATCGCAATGGTGTGTTCGGGTTGTCGATGGGTGGCAGTGCCGCCCTGACGCTGGCGGCCTATCACCCGGACCAGTTCAGCTTCGCCGGTTCGTTCTCGGGCTACCTCAATATTTCGGCGCCGGGCATGCGGGAGGCGATTCGGACGGCGATGGTCGACGCGGGCGGCTACAACGTGGACTCGATGGCGCCGCCGTGGGGCCCGCAGTGGCTGCGGATGGATCCGTTCGTCTTCGCACCGCGCTTGATCGGGAACGGCACCCGGGTGTGGGTCGCCGCCGGTAGTGGGCTGCCGATGTCCGACGATGTGAACATCCCGTTTCCGGTGGCCGCGGACCGGGTCATCAGGGGTGCGCCGCTCGAGGCGCTCGCCTTGGCGAACACCAGGGCATTTCAGGTCCGCATGATGTCGTTGGGGGCGCAGAACGTGGTGTATTCGTTTCCGCCCGCCGGTCTGCATGCGTGGACCAACTGGCAGGACGAGGCCTATCGGATGATTCCGGACATGTCCGCCAATATCGGCTGAGCTATCGGCCGCCACGAATGGTCGCTCGCTCCGCGCGGGCATGTTTTGCGGTGCACAAGCCGCCCGGTGCACGGACCGGGCGGCTTTGTTTTGGTCCGCATCGACGCATCCGTCCGGCGGTTCGCCGGATAATCGCTGGCTTGGTAGTTTCGGTGCCGTCTGCCCGGCGAAGGTTTGTCGTAAGAGTTTGCGCCGGCAATTCCCCGGACCTCATCACGATCCGACATCGCGGCGCCTTTCGGTTCGGGCGTGGTTCGAGCACTTGCCTATTGAAGAGCGACAACGCCGAGACCTTCGGTGCGCGGGGAGCATTGGTGTCGAGTGTCGATCCTGATGTACGACAGCGGCGAGCGATGGTGCTCGCACGGGCGAAAGGTCGAATCGATGCGGTCTCGCGGAGTGCGCGGAATAGTTGCCGGTGGCTGGCTGGGGCTCGGCGGTCGGGGTGGGCATCGCATTGGCGGTGCAGTTCGGAATTGCCGCTGCCGGTCTGGTCCGCGCCTTAATCCGGCCGGAGACGACTTCTGGTCGATTCCGTATGGGGCCGATCAAGTCTCGCATCTGCCGCGCGAACGACGGCAATACCCGGCGCCTCGTCGATGCCTCGACGGAACGCGCGCCTGCAACGATCTGAGCGGCTGGGAGATCGATCCCGAGATCTCCCGGATGCTCCCGCAGTGGAATATCAATGTTGTCATTCCGGTCGGCGGGCAATCCAATTCCGCTATGCCGGTTCGTATCCGGGCTACCTGAAATATTTCGGCGCGAGGCGCTGCGGCTGGTCCGGCCGGATCCCGCGGCCCGACGAACGCGGTCTTCCGCTACCCGGCGGTCGGTGTGCACGCCTGGCGCTACTGGCCCGACCAAGTGCTCGAGACGCTACCGGATCTGAGCCGGCAGCCCGGGTAAGGATTCGAACTCCCTAGTGACCCCCTAATCTTTGTTCGAAATTCCCGTTCCGACACGACATCTCCGCACGAACGCGATAAGGTCTCCGCACGATCACAGCTTGTGAACGGGCGGAATTCGGCCACTCGAATACCCCGGTCTTGCTAAGGCTTCGCACGTCGAATAACCTCCAGCGAGCGCAAGTGTGACCAGATCGTTGTAGCGCCGTCTCTTGTGCCGGAATGTCGGGTACCGGTTCGCATGTGACGCGCGTCTCGTTGGCAGCACGGGTGTCGCCCGGTCCGCAAGGGCTACGGGCGACACCACAACAGCAGAAAGAGAGCAGGATTCATGCGTTTCGGCAGGGCGGCCGCGCCGAAGAGAACCAAGTCGGGACGGCGAGGCACCCCTCGTGGTTGGCGGAATCGAATTCTGGCTGTCGGTGCGGCGGCGTTGGCGCTACCGATCGCCGCAGGCGTGACGGGCCCGACCGTTGCTTTGGCCGCGCCGATGCACGGCCCCGCGCTGCGGACGCCGTCGGGTGGCTTCGAGGATCTGATGGTCCCGTCGCAGATGGGTCCGATCAAGGTCCAGGTGCAGTGGGCGGCGCGCGGCGGTAACGCGGCGCTGTATCTGCTCGACGGCTTGCGGGCACGTGACGACCGCAATGCGTGGTCGTTCGAGACGAACGCCCTCCAGCAGTTCGGCAACGACAACATCTCGCTGATCATGCCGGTCGGCGGCCAGTCGAGTTTCTATGCCGACTGGTACAGCCCGAGCAACACCAACGGGCAGAAGACCACCTACAAGTGGGAGACCTTCCTGACCAAGGAACTCCCCGCCTTCCTCGAGGGCTACGGTGTGTCGCGCACGAACAACGCGGTTGTCGGCCTCTCGATGGGTGGCTCGGCCGCGCTGGCACTGGCCGCCTACCACCGCGACCAGTTCAAGTACGCCGCGTCCTACTCCGGCTACCTGAACATCTCCGCGCCGGGCATGCGTGAGGCGATCCGCATCGCGATGCTGGACGCGGGCCGCTACAACGTCGACTCGATGGCTGCGCCGTGGAGCTCGCAGTGGCTGCGGATGGACCCGTTCGTGTTCGCACCGCAGCTCAAGGGTCTGCCGATGTACATCTCGGCGGCCAGCGGTCTGCCGGGCCAGTACGACAACCCGAACTCGGCCGTCGGCTACTTCAACACCGCCAACGGTATGGCGCTGGAGGCGCTGTCGCTGGTGAACACCCGCGCGTTCCAGTCTCGGCTGGCCTCGCTCGGCATTCCGGCCACGTTCGACTTCCCGGCCGCGGGTACCCACTCGTGGAAGTACTGGGAGGGTGAGCTGTGGAACTCCCACAACGGCATCCTCGACGCCACCGGCGGTTGGTGAGCTAAAGGGTCCAGACGCCGAACGGCGCCGTCTGCTTCCGAACGGAAGCGGCGGCGCCGTTTCGCGTCCGGGAGGCGGATAAGCCTGTCCGCGTGTCTTACCCGCAACCGCGCCGCAACCGGGGTAGGAAACACTTGTGGCAGGACATGCATTCGGCAGATGGGGCCAGCGCGGGCGGCGTAGCGGACGTGTGACCCGTAGCCGGGTCGCGATGCTCGCCACCGCCATCGCGATCCCACTCGCCTCAGGGCTTTCCCCGAGCACCGCACCCGCAAACGCCCAACCCGCCGCCACACCGGCTGTCGGCGCGACGGTGCAGCGGGTGGTGTGGCTCACCGATCGGCGGGTGGCGCTGTGGATCAATTCGCCATCGATGGCCACACCCATCCAGGTGCAGCTGCTGCTGGCCCGGGATTGGAACACGCACCCGGAGGCCAGGTTCCCGGCCCTGTTCATGCTCGACGGTCTGCGCGCCACCGATGAGGAGAGCGGCTGGACCCACGACGCCGGTGCGGTGGATTTCTACGCCGATAAGAACGTCACGGTGGTGCTGCCGGTCGGCGGCCAGTCCAGCTTCTACTCCGACTGGCTGCAGCCGGACAACGGCCGCAACTACAAATGGGAAACCTTCCTGACCAAGGAACTTCCGCTGCTGCTGGAGAGTCAGTGGCGGACCACGGATGTGCGTGGCATGGAAGGCATTTCGATGGGCGGTACGGCCGCGATGTTCCTGGCCGGGCGCAATCCGAATTTCGCGAAATACGCCGCGTCGTACTCCGGTGTGCTGACCACGACCACCCTCGGCATGCCGCAGGCGATCCAGTACGCCATGCACGATGCGGGCGGATTCGATTCGTCCGCCATGTGGGGTCCGCCGGGCGGTCCGGAGTGGGAGGGCCACGACCCATATGCGTTGGCGGACAAGCTCAAGGGCGTCAGCCTGTATATCTCCAGTGGTAACGGCTCGATCGGACCGTTCGACCAGGCCAGCGGCATTCCCGGGGTCAGCACCAATTACGCGGGCATGGGGTTGGAAATCCTATCCCGGCTGACCTCGCAGAACTTCGTGACCAAACTCGGCAAGCTATCCATCCCCGCCCAGGTGAATTACCGTCCCTCCGGCACACATTCGTGGCCGTACTGGGATTTCGAAATGCGCCAGTCCTGGCCGCAGGCCGCCGCCGCGCTCGGGGTCGATCCGAACAAACCGGCCTGCCAGACCGGGGGCGCGATCGCCGCCTTGGCGAGCGGCAACGGCTGGCTCGGCGAATGCCTCACCGGTGAGTACCAGGTGGCGGGCGGTACCGCGCAGGACTTCAAGGGCGGCCGGGTCTTCTATTCGCAGGCCGACGGCGCGCACGCGGTCGGGGGCATGATCGGCGGTGGCTACCAGGCCGCGCTCGGCCCGGGCGGTGCGCTCGGCCTGCCCACCGATGACGAACGCGGGCTGCCGGACGGCCGTGGACGCATGCAGGCCTTCCAGAACGGCCTGCTCTACTGGACCCCGCGGACCGGCGCCCAGGTGGTGCGCGGCGCGATTCTCGACGAATGGGGTAGGCAGGGCTTCGAGCGCGGCCCGGCCGGATATCCCACCGGGCCGGAGACCAAGGCCCCCAATAGGGACGGTACGGTCCAGTCCTTCGAAAACGGTCCGTTCTACTACAGCGCGAAGACCGGTGTGCATCATGTGCAGGGAATGATCCTGGGCAAGTACGCCGAATTGGGTTATGAGAACAGCCAACTCGGCTTCCCCATCGCCGACGAGGCCCTGAGTAAGGATTTCGGCCGCTACGGGAAGTTCGAGGGCGGAAATATCTACTGGAGCCCGCTGTCGGGTGCGTGGCCGGTGCGTTCGGGTCCGATCATGGATATGTGGTCGGTGGTCGGCTACGAGAACGGCAGGCTCGGGTATCCGACGAGTGACGAGTTCGCCGTTCCCGGGGGCATCCAGCAGAATTTCCAGACCGGATTCATTACGGTGCGCGATGGCAAACCCGAAGTCCACGGCATTTAATTCCAACCGGTCTGTTTACCGACCGCCTGCACCTATGCTCGGCTTTCCTCTAGCCTGGGTGGCGACCCGTCCCCTTAGCGAACAGATCGAGGACACGAATTCATGCATCGGACCCGCGGAAAGGTTATCGGCGTAGTCGTGGGGATCGCCGCTACCGGCTTGCTCGCCGCCTGTGGCAATAACGATTCGACTGTGTCGAGCACGCCGACGCTGTCCCACACCACGACGGCGGCGGCAACGACCTCCGCCTCGACCAGCGCCGGTGCAACCGGTCAGCCGACGGAGGCACCCGAGACGCCTGCCGATACGGCGACGCCGGAGCGCCCGCAGCCCGTCCCGACCAATGCCGCACCTGGTGACACGTCGAAGCTCACCGATAAGGACAAGAAGTTCCTCGACGCACTCAAGGCCGCGGGTATTACCCCGTCCAGCCCGGATATCGCGCTGAGCATCGGAACCTACGTCTGCCAGGGCGTCGCGGCGAATGCCTCCGATCAGGATCTGATGACCTTCGCTACCGCGATGGCCGGATCGGATCCGTCCTTCGATCCGGCGAAGATGCCGGTGGAGCAGGCCGGCAAGATCTACATCGATACGGCTAAGGCGACGTACTGCCAGTGAGTGTGCGCAGTTCGGCGTCCCGCCGGTCCCGAAAACCGGCGGGGTGCTTGCTCTTCATCGGTCTGGTAGTGCTCGTCGTCGTCATCGCGCTGCTGCTGTGGTTCGTGCTCGCCGGACCGCTGCGCAAGCCGAAGCCCGGTCCGAAGCCGCCGCCGACACCGCCGACCTCCCAGCCTGCCTGGTGTCCCGATGTGCAGATGATTTCGATACCCGGTACCTGGGAATCGAACAGCAACGACGATCCGCACAATCCGACGGCCAATCCGATTTCGTTGATGCTCAACGTCTCCGGGCCGGTATCGCAGCAGTTCCCGGAGGGACGGCTCGATGTCTACACCGTTCCGTACATCGCGCAGTTCTCCAATCCGATCGCGATTCCGCCGGACGGCCAGCAGTCGTACAACAACAGCCGTTCCGAGGGCTGGCAGCGCGCGCAGGACGCGATGGCGAATCGGTATCGCGACTGTCCGCTGACCACCTATGTGGTCGCCGGGTTCTCTCAGGGCGCGGTGATCGCGGGCGATATCGCCAACCAGATCGGCGCGGGCAAGGGACCGGTACCCGCGGACAAGGTGCTCGGCGTCACGCTGATCGCCGACGGCCGCCGCACCGGTGACAACGGACCGGGCCAGGCCATCCAGATCGGCACCGCGCCCACCGGAGTCGGCGCCGAGGTCTCGCTCAACGGGTTGAAGGTGCCCGGGATCACGATGACCGGTGCGCGTTCGGGTGGGTTCGGCTCGCTTGCCGATCGCACCTACACCATCTGCGCGCCCGGCGACATGATCTGCGATTCGCCGCGCGATGCGTTGAGTCCCCTGAACATGGTCGGCAGCGTGCTGACCCTGGTCCGCGCGGTCGGTAACCCGGTGCACAGCCTCTACAACGGCTACGTGGTGGACGGCGATGGCACCACCGCGACACAGTGGACGGTGAACTGGGCCAACGGTTTGATCGAAGGAGCGCCACATCCGGCGCATTCGTGAGATCGCACAGCGAACACGGTCACAACCTGTGTTCGAGCGGGCGGACCGCGACAACCGTACTGGAGTTGCGTCGCACGCTGTAAAGTGCGCCTGATGATCGCGACGCCGGCCCTCGAGCCCCCAGAAGCGTGGGCACGATGCGGCCCGGCGTCGCGCCCACATTTCCTTACAGCCAGGAGCATGAGTTCATGACAGAAGCCGCACCGGCCACCACGGCGAGCCGTGACGCGGATGCTGAGTTGACCGCGCTGGGTACTCCGCTGC
The DNA here is from genome assembly GCF_035920345.1 of Nocardia vinacea. Lineage (NCBI taxonomy): Bacteria > Bacillati > Actinomycetota > Actinomycetes > Mycobacteriales > Nocardiaceae > Nocardia > Nocardia vinacea. The sequence goes on along the minus strand of NZ_CP109149.1, from coordinate 6,853,092 downwards.
GGCCCTTCCGCTTCGCGGCCGCGGGCGAGGGAAATAAGCAAGAGGGCGGGGCCAGGAAGTTCATCCAGACCGCGCAGACGGCCGAGGAGTACGGCTTCGACACCTTCGTCGTGCCGGACCACCTGGGTGACCAGATCGGCCCGGTCGCCGCGCTCGGCGCACTGACCCAGGCCACCGAGCGGATCCGGCTGGGAACCTCGGTGCTGGCCAACGGTTTCCGGCATCCGGTGGTGCTGGCCAAGGACCTCGCCACCATCGACGTGCTGTCCAAGGGCCGCCTCGAGGTCGGCATCGGCGCGGGCTGGAAGCAGGACGAATTCGTCGCCGCGGGTCTGCCGTACGAATCGCCGGGCGTGCGCCTGGCGAAGCTGGACGAGACCCTGACCATCCTCGATGTGCTGCTGCGTGGCCAGGAATGCACCTTCGAGGGCAAGTACTACCAGGTGAACGGCATCAAGGGCACGCCACGGCCGCGGCAGGGTCCGCGCCCGCCGATCTGCACCGGCGGTGGCGGTCCGAAAATGCTGCGCCTGGCCGCCAAGCACGCCGACATCGTTTCGGTTGTTCCGGTCACCACCAAGAACGGTAAGGGCCTGCTGTCCGGCATCACCTTGGAGAAGACCATCGAGAAGGTGCACCTGATCAAGGAAGCCGCGGGTGAGCGTTTCGCCGATATCGAGCTGAACTGGGCCATTACCGCGATCGTCATCACCGACGACCGGGAGAAGACCGCCGAGATGGCGCTGTCCGCGATCGAGCGCGGACTGCACCCGGACCTCGAGGTCGACGTAAAACTGTCGGTCGAGGAAATCCTCGCCTCGCCGTATGTGGCGATCGGCACATTCGAGGAGATCGCCGAACAGATCCGTCAGGTGCGGCAACTCACATCGATGTCCTATGTTGGTGTGTTCCCAACCCAGATGGACGCGTTCGCACCGATTATTCCGCTGCTGCGGGGGGAGTGACCCGGTCTTCTCTGTAACATGACTCTGGTTTGAGAACATCTAGCCGATAGCGGTCTACCGCGCAGACCGCAATAAAATCTGCAGGCTGGCTCTTGCATGTAGAGCACCCGCGGGCGATAGCGAGTCGGGGCCTCACAGGTAACAGCGGCGTTGTCGCCGTCTTGCTGCGTGTGCCTCGGAGGAGATGAAGGAATGGAAGAGACTTTCGACGATTACCTGGATGAGACCGGGAACATTCGTATTCCCGATGATCACACCCTGGTGGACCACGTCGAGAAGCACACCCGCAACGACGCGAACACCCTCGCGTACCGCTACATCGATTATTCGCGCGAGCGTGACGGTGAGGCGCAGGAGCTGACGTGGCGTGAGTTCGGTATTCGGCTGCGCGCGGTGGCCGCTCGACTGCAACAGGTGACCAACCCGGGTGACCGGGTCGCGATCCTCGCCCCGCAGGGCCTGGATTACGTGATCTCCTTCTTCGCCGCGATCTACGCGGGCACCATCTCGGTGCCGCTGTTCGACCCGGACGAGCCGGGCCACACCGACCGCCTGCACGCGGTGCTCGGCGACTGCGAACCCTCGGCCATTCTGACCGCGAGCTCCTCCGCGGCCGGTGTGCGCCAGTTCTTCCGCTCGCTGCCCGCCGCCCAGCGTCCGCGCATCATCGCGGTCGACGCGATCCCGGACGCCGTCGGCGAGAGCTGGGTGCGTCCCGATGTCGCCGTCGATGACATCGCCTACCTGCAGTACACCTCGGGCTCCACGCGCGTCCCGGCCGGTGTCGAGATCACCCACCGGGCGGTCGGCACCAATCTGCTGCAGATGGTCGACGCGATCAACCTGGATTGGAACTCGCGCGGTGTCACCTGGCTGCCGCTGTTCCACGATATGGGCCTGCTGACGGTGATCCTGCCCGCGGTCGGCGGCAAGTACATCACCATCATGTCGCCGAGCGCGTTCGTGCGCCGCCCGTACCGCTGGATCAAGGAACTGGCCGCCCACAACGACGGCGCCGGAACCTTCGCCGCCGCACCGAACTTCGCCTTCGAGCACGCCGCCGCGCGTGGTCTGCCGAAGAACGGCGAATCGCTGGACCTGTCGAATGTCATCGGCCTGATCAACGGCAGTGAGCCGGTGACCACCTCGTCGATGAAGAAGTTCAACGACGCGTTCGCCCCGTACGGCCTGCCCAAGACCGCGATCAAGCCCTGCTACGGCATGGCCGAGGCGACGCTGTTCGTCTCCGCGACCAAGGCCGAGGACGAGGCCAAGGTCGTCTACGTCGACCGCCACGAGCTCAACGCCGGTCGCATGGTCAAGGTCGAGCAGGGCACCGAGAACGCCATCGCGCAGGTCTCCTGCGGTTATGTCGCGCTGTCGCAGTGGGCCGCCATCGTCGATCCGGAGACCGTCGATTCCGACGGCGGCGGGCACGAGATGGCCGACGGTCAGGTCGGTGAGATCTGGCTGCACGGCAACAATATGGGCATCGGCTACTGGGGTCGTCCGGACGAGACCGCAGCGACCTTCCACAACAAGGTCGCCCATCGTCTCACCGAGGGCAGCCACACCGAGGGCACCGCGGCCGACGCCAACTGGATGCGCACCGGCGACTACGGCGTGTACTTCGAGGGCGAGCTGTACATCACGGGTCGGGTGAAGGACCTCGTGATCGTCGACGGCCGCAACCACTACCCGCAGGACCTCGAGTTCTCCGCGCAGGAGGCCTCGAAGGCGCTGCGGCCCGGTTTCGTCGCCGCGTTCTCGGTACCCGCGAACCAGCTACCCGCCGAGGTGTTCGAACAGGGCAGCCATTCCGGCCTGAGCTTCGATGCCGACGATGCCTCCGAGCAGCTCGTCATCGTGGGCGAGCGCGGACCCGGTGCAGGTAAAGCCGACCCGCTGCCCATCGCCGACGCGGTCCGCGCGGCGGTATCCCAGCGTCACGGTGTGACCGTGCGCGACGTGCTCTTGGTTCCCGCGGGTTCGATTCCACGGACCTCCAGCGGCAAGATCGCTCGACGCGCCTGCAAGACTGCTTATCTGGAGGGAACGCTGCGGGGTGGTTACACCCAGCAGGCCTTCCCCGATGCACCGGAAGAGTAATTGCCCGAGGGTGGTAGCCGTAGCGATTGCTTGCAGGTTGCTCGAAAGGGCCGTAGCGATTGCTTTGCAGGTCGCTCGAAAGGATCGGCCCCGAATATCGACGCTTGGCGTGGCTTCCCACGGCAGGCGTCGACCCGCCCGGTACGCAGACAGGTAGCTTGAGGAACTGATGGCTGACAACGAGGGCACGCCCGACCAGACGACCGAGATCGTGCTCGCCGATGCGGACGCGATCGATCCCAATGGCGCCGGGGACGTTTCGCAATCCGCCGCGCGGACCGATATATCCGTCGCGGAGCTGCGGGAGTGGCTGCGACGCTGGGTCGCCGACGCGACCGGTCAATCGATCGAGCAGATCACGGTGGACCGGCCGATGGAGGAGTTCGGGCTGGCCTCACGCGATGCCATCGCACTCGGCGGTGATATCGAAGAGCTGACCGGTGTGGTGCTGACGGCGACGATCGTCTATCAGCATCCGACCATCGCGTCGCTGGCCGAGGTCGTCGTCAACGGTGAGCCGGAGTTGCCGCTGGAATCCGCTGACGACTCGTTCTACACCGCTGGCTATCAGCCGGGCGAGGCGCACGATATCGCGATCGTCGGCCTGTCCACCCGGCTGCCGGGCGCGGGCGATACCCCCGAGTCGACCTGGGAATTCTTGATCAACCGCGGTGATGCGATCCGGGAGCGTCCCGAGGGGCGTTGGGAGGAGTTCACCGAGGACCCGGCGGTAGCCGCGAAGGTCGCCGAGGGCAACACCCTGGGCGGCTACCTCGACCAGGACGTGGTCAAGGGCTTCGATGCGGAGTTCTTCGCTATGTCTCCGATCGAGGTCGAACGGGTCGATCCGCAGCAGCGCCTGATGATGGAGCTGGCCTGGGAAGCATTGGAGCACGCCAGGATTCCCGCAAGCGAGCTCAAGGGCGAGTCGGTCGGCGTTTTCGTCGGCACCTCTACCAACGACTTCAACCTGGTGTCCGCACTCGGATTGGGCCAGTCCGATCCGAGTGCACCCGCATCGGCTGATGCGTACGCGCTGACCGGTGGATCCTCCGGCATCATCGCCAACCGGATTTCCTACTTCTACGACTTCCGCGGCCCCTCTGTCGCTGTCGATACTGCCTGCTCGTCCACCCTGGTCGCGGTGCACCAAGCGGTGCGCGCACTGCGCGACGGTGATGCCGACCTGGCACTGGCCGGCGGCGTGAACATGTTGCTCGCGCCCGCGATCACCCTCGGCTTCGACTCGATCGGCGCGGTCGCCAAGAACGGCCGCATCAAGGCGTTCTCCTCCGATGCCGACGGCATGGTCCGGTCCGAAGGCGCCGGTCTGGTGGTGCTCAAGCGGCTGGCCGATGCCGAACGTGATGGTGATCGCATTCTTGGGGTGATCAAGGGCTCGGCTGTCAATTCCGATGGCCGGTCCAACGGCATCGTGGCGCCGAACCCGGATGCCCAGGCCGATGTTCTGCGCCGTGCCTACCGTGACGCGGGCATTGCGCCATCCACGGTCGACTACATCGAGGCGCACGGCACCGGCACGCTGCTCGGCGACCCGATCGAGGCCGATGCGCTCGGCCGGGTGGTCGGTCGCGGTCGCGACGACGATAAGCCCGCGCTGCTCGGCTCGGCGAAGACGAACTTCGGGCACCTGGAGTCCGGTGCGGGCGCTGCCAGCCTGGCCAAGGTGGTCATGGCGCTGCAGAACAACGTACTGCCGCCGAACGTCAACTATGCCGGGCCGAACCCGTATATTCCGTTCGAGCAGGCTCACCTGAAGGTCGTCGACGAGGCGACGGAATTCCCGCGCTACAGCGGCACCGCGACTATCGGTGTTTCCGGCTTCGGTTTCGGTGGTACCAACGCCCACGTTGTCATCCAGGAATACAAGCCGAATTCGGCTGCGGCTGACCAGAACGAAACGGTCGGCTCGGATCACGAGACTACGGATCTCATCGCCGAGGCCGACCAGGCGGCAGACCGGAACCAAATGGTCGACACGGACTACGAGACCACAGATGTGGTAGCGGAGGCCGACGAAATAGTCGCGGAAAATGCCGATCAGGTCGCGGGAGACGTAGCGGCCGTTGCGGAATGGGCGTCGACCGAGCGGGCCGAACCGCTGCCGGTGATTCTTGCGGTATCGGCCTATCTGCCTTCGCGTCGCCGCCGCGCTGCCGCGGAGCTGGCCGACTGGCTGGAGACGGAGGACGGCCGCCACACTCCCCTCGAGGATGTGGCGCGCTCGCTGGCCAAGCGTAGCCATTGGCGTTCGCGTGGCGTGGTCATCGCCAAGACCCATGAAGAGGCCGTTGCCGGTCTGCGTGCGATCGCCGCGGGGAAACCCGGGGCCGGTGTGTTCACCGCAGACGCGCCCGTCGCGCAGGGCCCGGTCTGGGTGCTGTCCGGATTCGGCGCGCAGCACCGCAAGATGGGTAAGCAGCTCTACCTGGAGAATTCGATCTTCCGCAAGGCCGTCGACGAGGTCGACGAGCTCGTGCAGGACGAGGCCGGGTATTCGGTGCGCGAGATGATTCTGGACGACGCCCAGGATTACAACGTCGGCACCTCGCAGGTCGGCATCTTCACCATTCAGATCGGTCTGGCCGCACTGCTGCGCGCGCACGGCGCGCAACCCGATGCGGTGGTCGGTCATTCGATGGGGGAGGTGGCCGGGGCCTATATCTCCGGTGGTCTCGTGCTCGAGGATGCGGTGCGCGTGATCTGCGCCCGTTCACGCCTGATGGGCGAGGGCGAGGCGATGATCAGTGATGACGATGTGCGCAATATGGCGCTGGTCGAGCTGAGTGCCGCCGATGTCGAGGCGATGCTGGTCGACTATCCGGATGTCGAGTGCGCGGTGTACGCGGCGCCGACGAATACCGTGATCGGTGGCCCGCAGGATCAGGTCGCGGCGATCGTGGCCAAGGTCGAGGAGGCGGGCAAATTCGCTCGTGTGCTGGCGACCCGCGGCGCCGGGCACACCTCGCAGATGGATCCGCTGCTCGGCGAGTTGGCGGCGGAACTGGCCGGTATCGAGCCGACCAAGTTGACGGCGGGCCTGTACTCGACCGTCAACAAGGAAGAGTTCTATCGGCCCGGCAGCGATCCGGTGCACGACGAGGCCTACTGGGTCAAGAACATGCGCCACTCGGTGTATTTCACCAATGCGGTGAAGCTCGCGGTGGACACCGGCCACACCACCTTCCTGGAATTGGCGCCGAATTCCGTTGCGCTGATGCAGGTTCTCGGCACGACCTTCGCGGCGGGTGTGCACGATGCGCAGCTCATCCCGACGCTCAAGCGCAAGGAAGACGAGTCGGCGGGCGTAATCTCGGCGCTGGCCCAGCTTTACGTACACGGGCATCGCGTCGATCTGCCGTCGCTGCTGCCCGCGGGCGACTACGCCGATATTCCGCGCACCGCATTCCTGCGCAAGCAGTACTGGCCGAAGGCCAAGATGGTCGGTGGCAGCGGCAATGCCCGGGTGCCCGGTGCGCATGTCGCGCTGCCGGACGGTCGGCACGGGTGGGAGGTGCAGGCCTCGGCCGTCACCGATCTCGCGGTGCTGGTGAAAACCGCTGCGGCACAGGTGCTCAGCAAGGTGTCGTTGGGTGCGTCGGTTCCGCACGCGGTGCTGCCGACCACCGGAACGTTGACCACCACGTTGATCCCGCACCTGGGTGGTGCGTCGGTGCAGGTGCATGCGCGCGCGGGTGCGAGTTTCCAGCTGCTGTTCGAGGCGGTCGTCGCCTCGGGGGCGCCGCTGCCCGAACCCGTTGTCGCCACTGCGGTTCCGGCAACCGAGGTCGCGACCACCGGGGACGCCGATCTCGAGATCGTCGAAACCTTCGGTGATCGTTGGGATCCGGCGGGCACCCAGACCCTGGAGGAGCGGCTGGCGCTGATCGTCGCCGAGTCGATGGGTTACGCGGTCGAGGATCTGCCGATGGAGATCCCGCTGATGGAGCTCGGCCTCGACTCGCTGATGGCCATGCGCATCAAGAACCGGGTCGAATACGAATTCGATATTCCGCAGCTGCAGATCCAGGCCGTGCGCGATGCCAACCTGAACGAGGTCGGCAAGGTGCTGCACTACGCGATAGAGCATCGCGACGAGGTGCAGGCGATCGCCGATAAGCAGGCGGCCGGTGAGGAGATCGCGGTCGACGGCGGATTCATCGCTGCGGCGCGCGCTGCGGTTGCGGCGGGCGAGGATCCGGCGGCCGTGGTGGCGAATGCCGCTGCCGGTGAAGGGGTTTCGCTGGATGCCGAGAACACCTCGGTGGAGTCGGAGGCCGAGAAGATCGTTGTCGAGGCGGAGGCGGCCGCCGGTATCACCGGTGCTGCCGCTGGTACCGCCGCGCCTGCCCCGGCCACTCCCGCGCAGGCTGCTGCTGCCGAGGCCGACGAAGCTGTGATCGAACGCGCTCTGGATACCGAGGACACCACCGCGGTGGGCGGGGCCGAGGGTGTGGCTGCCGCTGCGATCTTCGGTGGGCAGCCCGCCGGTGCCGATGAGGACGACGTGCCGCCGCGCGACGCCGCCGAGCGGTTGACCTTCGCGACCTGGGCGATCGTCACCGGTAAGTCGGCCGGTGGCATCTTCAATACCCTGCCGATCCTCGAAGAAGAGGTCGCCGAGAAGTTGGCGACCCGACTGACCGAGCGGGTCAAGGCCGAGGTCACCGTCGATGATGTGCTCGACTGCGAGACCATCGAGCAGCTCGCCGATATCGTGCGCGAACTGCAGAACAGCGGTGCCGATGTGGATGGGTTCGTGCGCCCGTTGCGGGCGCGCGCCGACGGCTCGAATGCGGTGCCGGTCTTCGTATTCCATCCATCGGGCGGCAACACACTGGTCTACGAACCGCTGCTGAAGCGGCTTCCGGCCGATACCCCGATGTACGGTTTCGAGCGCGTCGAGGGCGATATCGTCGAGCGGGCGCGCCAGTACCTGCCCGAACTCCGCAAGATCCAAGGCAACGGTCCGTACGTGCTGTACGGCTGGTCGCTCGGCGCGGTGTTCGCGCTGCAGGTCGCCCAGCTGCTGCGCGCCGAGGGGGCCGATGTGCGCATCGTCGGTCTGATCGACCTGGCCATCCCGACCGAGGGCGAGGACAACAGCCCGGAGGAGCGGGTCCGTCGGATCCAGCGCTATCAGGCCTTCGCCAAGAAGACCTACGGCGTGGAAGGTGAACTCCCGCAGGAGCAGTTGGAAGAGCTCGCCGCGGCCTCCGACGAGGAGCAGTTCAAGATGGTGTCGGATCTGATCAAGATCAGCGGCACCAAGATTCCCGGCGGTGTGCTCGAGCATCAGCGCACCTCGTGGCTCGAGGGACGCCACCTGGCCAAGACCACGCCGAGCCATTACGACGGCGATGTGGTGCTCTATCTCGCGGATCGCTACCACGACGGCATGATCGAGCTGGAGCCGCGGTACGCGGATCGTCGACCCAATGGTGGTTGGGATGAATACATTCCGAACCTCGAGGTTATACATATCCCGGGTGACCACCTCCAGATCGTTGACGAGCCGCGGATCGGAAAGATCGGAGCCGACCTCACCGCGAAACTTGCTGTGATTGCCCCATAGGGGTGCACCACCTGATGAGAGGGTTTAAGTGAGCACTACTGCCGAGAAACTCGCCGACCTGCGCAAAAGACTGGAATTAGCGCAGGAACCGGCGGGCGAAGCGGGGGTGGCAAAGCGGGCGAAGAAGGGAATTCCGAGTGCCCGCGACCGGATCAATATGCTGTTGGATCCGGGAACCTTCGTGGAAATCGGTGCGCTGGTGCGGAAGCCGGGTGATCCGTCCGCGCTGTACGGCGACGGCGTGATCACCGGGCACGGCCTGGTCGAGGGGCGTCCGGTCGCGGTGTTCTCCCACGACCAGACCGTTTACGGCGGTTCGGTCGGTGAGATGTTCGGCCGCAAGGTCGCCAAAATCATGGAGTACGCCGCGAAGGTCGGCTGCCCCATGGTGGGCATCAACGATTCCGGCGGCGCGCGCGTGCAGGAGGCCGTGACCTCGTTGGCCTGGTATGCCGAGCTCGGGAATCGCGCCGAGCCGCTATCGGGGCTGGTACCGCAGGTATCGCTGATTCTCGGCAAGTGCGCGGGCGGCGCGGTTTACGCGCCCATCAATACCGATGTGGTGGTGGCCACGCATGAGGCCTACATGTTCGTCACCGGGCCCGGCGTGATCCGGGAGGTCACCGGCGAGGACGTCAGCCTCGAGGAGCTCGGCGGCGCCAATAGCCAAGCGCAGTACGGCAATATCCATCACGTCGCCGATGATGAGCAGTCCGCGTTCGAATGGGTGCGCGCGTATCTGGGCTTCCTGCCGACGAGCTGCCAGGAACAGCCGCCGATCGTGAATCCGGGACTGGAGCCGGAGATCACCGAATCGGATCTGGAACTGAATTCGATTGTCCCGGACTCGGATACTGCCGGGTACGACATGCACGACATCCTGTTGCGCATATTCGACGACGGTGATTTCCACGAGATCGGCGCCACGGCGGGGCGCAATATCATCACCGGATTCGCGCGGGTGGACGGCCGCAGCGTCGGTGTGGTCGCGAATCAGCCGATGGTGTACGCCGGTGCGCTCGATGCCAGGGCCTCGGATAAGGCCGCGCACTTCGTGCGGATGTGCGACGCGTTCGAGATTCCGCTCGTATTCGTTGTCGACACACCGGGATTCCTACCCGGTGTGGAACAGGAGAAGATCGGCGTCATCAAGCGCGGCGGCCGCTTCCTGTTCTCCTATGTCGAGGCCACCGTGCCGAAGGTGACCGTGGTTATCCGCAAGTCCTATGGCGGCGGATATGCGGTGATGGGTTCGAAACAGCTCGGTGCGGATGTGAATCTGGCCTGGCCCACCGCGCGGATCGCGGTCATGGGCGCGGAGAGCGCGGTCAGCCTGATCGGCCGCAGACAGATCGACGCGGCGCCGGAGGATCAGCGCGCCGCGGTGCGCCAGCAGATGATCGACTTCTACAACGCGACCGTTGCGACCCCGTGGGTCGCCGCCGAGCGCGGCTATATCGACGCCGTCATCGAACCGTCGACCACCCGCCTGGAACTCCGTCGGGCCCTCCACCTCCTGCGCGATAAGGCCCTCGTCCGCAACCCCCGAAAACACCACCTCCTGCCGCTCTGACGGGATCGGGCCGCATCCCCGCCGGGGATGCGGCCCGATGCTGTTCGTGGCAGCGGAAGTCAGGCGATGGTCGCCGACTCGATGATGACGTCGTCCTGCGGCACGTCCTGGTGCATGCCCGCCGAACCGGTGGATACCGCGGCGATCTTGTCGACCACCTCGGAGCCCTCGGAGACCTTGCCGAAGACCGCGTAGCCCCAGCCCTGCGGGTTCGGCGCGGAGTGGTTCAGGAAGCCGTTGTCGGAGATGTTGATGAAGAACTGCGCGGTGGCCGAATGCGGGTCGTTGGTGCGGGCCATCGCGACGGTGTACTTGTCGTTCTTCAGGCCGTTGTTCGCTTCGTTCTGAATCGGGGCCTGCGTGCCCTTCTGCTGCATCTCGGGGGTGAAGCCACCGCCCTGGATCATGAAACCCGGAATGACGCGGTGGAAGATGGTGCCGTTGTAGTGGCCGGCGTTCACGTAATTCACGAAGTTCGCGACGGTGTTCGGGGCCTTCGCGTCGTCGAGCTCCAGCACGATCTGTCCGTAGTTGGTTTCGAGATTCACCTTTGTCATACCCCACACCTTTCCATCGTGTCCGTTACCGGGCTCCCCCGCCTCCCCGGATATTTTGCCGGTCGTGAGTGCCGGGCGACCAGCGTCGCGGGCCGTCGGTATCGTGATCGGCCCGTTTATGGGCGTACCCGGCGAGTTACCCATGTGCTAACGAAATCAGTGGTCACCTCCTGGAAGTTTGTCGGATACCCGACACCTGATTTCGTAAGAACATGGGTAACTCGTGGGGCACGCCCAGAACCTGCGCTGATGCTCAACCGCCGGACGCAGACGCAACGCGGTGCGCACCCGAGTCTGGCCTGAAGACGCGGGGAGGCGGGGGAGCTACCATTGCCAACCGTGCCCGACGTCGCTACCGCTGTCTTGACAAAACCGCCTGCCGCGCCCGAAGTCGCACCGAGCGATTTCCGAACCGCGCGCCTCGTCGCGCTGGTCGCCGGCGTGCTCGGCGCACTGTTCGCGCTGGCAGCTCCGTTCTTACCGGTCAGCCAGACCACCGCGACGCTGAATTGGCCGCAGGCTGGCGCGCTCAACAGTGTGCAGGCGCCGCTGATGTCGCAGGTGCCGATCGATCTCGACGCCCGCATTCCGTGTTCGGCAATCGATCAGCTGCCGAGTTACGGCGGGATGCTGCTGGCCACCGCGCCGCCGCCGGGCGACCGGGCATCGCTCGAGGCGATCTTCGTGCGGGTCTCGGACACCACGGTGGATGTGGTCGACCGCAATGCCGTGGTCGCCTCGGCCGAGCGTGCGCAGCTGGGCGCGTGCACGTCGATCACCATCAGTTCCGACATCAATCGGACCAGGGCGTCGTTCGACGGTGTGACCACGACGATCGAGCGGCCGGTCGAGGGCGCGGCGCCCGGGACGACGGAGAAGGTCGAGGTACCGGTCGAAGGGCAGCTGAACGGCGATCTGCGTCCGCAGGTGGTCGGCGTGTTCACCGATCTGAAGGGCGCGGTACCCACCGGTCTTTCGTTCCACATGACGGTGGACACCCGGTTCTCCTCCAGCCCGACCCCGGTCAAGTTGATCGCGATGATCGCGGCGGTGCTGTGCACGCTGATCGCGCTCGGTGCACTGGCTCGGCTCGACGGCGGTGACGGGCGCGGGCACCGCCGGTTCCTGCCCGCCAACTGGCTGAAGCCGAACTGGGCGGACGGCGCGGTCGTCGGCACGCTGCTGCTGTGGCATTTCGTCGGCGCCAACACTTCCGACGACGGCTACATCCTGAGCATGGTGCGGGTGGCGCCGCACGCGGGCTATATGGCCAACTACTTCCGCTGGTACGGCGTGCCGGAGGCGCCGTTCGGCTGGTACTACTACGTCATCCAGGCCTTCTCGGAGATCTCCACCGCGAGCCCGTGGGTCCGGCTGCCCGCGCTGTTCTGCGCAATTCTCTGTTGGATGGTGATCAGCCGCGAGGTGGTGCCCCGGCTCGGGCGCGGGGTGCGCAACAGCAAGGTGGCGCTGTGGACCGGTGGGCTGGTCTTCCTGGCGTTCTGGCTGCCGTTCGACAACGGTCTGCGCTCGGAGCCGATCGTCGCGCTCGGCGCGCTGCTGACCTGGGTGTCGATCGAGCGGGCCATTGCCACGGGTCGACTGCTTCCGGCCGCGATGGCGATTCTGGTGGCCGCGTTCACCTTGGCGGCGGCACCGACCGGTCTGATGTGTGTGGCGGCGCTGCTCGCCGGTATTCGGCCGCTGGTGCGGATCGTGGTGCGGCGGCATCGGCAGTTCACGGCGCAGGGCGTTGGTAAGTGGGGTTCGACGCTGCCGCTGCTCGCGCCGATCGCGGCGGCGGGTCTGCTGGTGCTGATCGTGGTCTACAGCGACCAGACCTTCGCCGGAATCCAGGAGGCCAACCGGGTGCGGCAGGTGACCGGCCCGAACCTGGCCTGGTACGAGGACTACCTGCGCTACTACTACCTGTTCGTGGAGACCGTCGACGGATCGCTTTCGCGCCGCTTCGCCTTCCTGATCATGCTGCTGTGCCTGTTCACCACCATGCTGGTGCTGTTGCGGCGCAGGCAGGTTCCCGGCATCGCCAGCGGTCCGACCTGGCGGCTGATGGGCGTGGTCTTCGGAACCATCTTCTTCATGATGTTCAACCCGACGAAGTGGACCCACCACTTCGGCGCGTACGCGGGCATCGCCGGATCACTGGCCGCGGTCACCGCGGTGGCGGTTTCGGCAAGTGCGTTGCGGGCCAGGAAGAATCGGGCGATCTTCCTCGCCGGATTGCTGTTCGTGCTGGCGGTCGCATTCTCGGGCATCAACGGCTACTGGTACGTGTCCAGCTTCGGCGTGCCGTGGTTCGACAAGCGGATCTCGCTGCACGGCTACCAGTCGAACACGCTGATGCTGATGCTGTTCGGGCTGGCGCTGGCGCTGGTCGCCTGGTCGGCGCTGCGCGAGGATTACACCAGGCCACAGCCGTCGGCGAAGTCGGTGCGCGGCAAGCGGATTCGCAAGTTCGCCGCGATCCCGCTGACCGTCGTCGCCGCGCTGATGGTGCTGCTCGAGGTGTTCTCGCTGGTCAAGGGCGCGGTGGCGCAGTACCCGGCCTATTCGCTCGCGCGCTCGAATTTCGATGCGGTGCAGGGTAATTCGTGCGGTCTCGCCAATGACGTGCTGGTGGAACCGGATGTGAACAAGGGCAACGGCATGCTCACGCCGATCAACGATCCGGCGAATCCGCCGAAGAACGGTGATCCGCTGGCCGGCGCCGATCCGGTCGGCTTCGATCCGAACGGTGTGCCCGAGAAGCTCAGCGCCGACACCATCGAGGTGAAGCCGGGCACCGGCAATACCTCCACCCAGTCGGTCGGTCCGGTCGGCGCGGACGGCCAGAACGCGGGCACCGACGGCGGTTACGGCGCGACCGGTGTCAACGGCAGCCGGGCCACCCTGCCCTTCGGCCTCGACCCGGCCACCACGCCGGTGATGGGCAGCTACCAGGGCGGCGTGCAGCAGCCCGCGCATCTGGTCTCCAGCTGGTACCAGCTGGCGCCGCGCTCGGATGATCATCCGCTGGTGGTCATTTCGGCCGCGGGCCGCATCCTGTCCGTCGATGACACCGGCGACACCAGGTACGGCCAGTCGCTGACCGTCGACTACGGCAAGCACCTGCCCGACGGCACTGTGCAGATGCTCGGCACCTACCTGCCGCGCGATATCGGTCCGTTCCCGTCGTGGCGCAATCTGCGCATCCCGCTCGACGAGATCGCGCCCGATGCCGATGCGGTGCGCATTGTCGCCAACGACCCGATTCTGATCGGCGATCAGTGGCTGGCGTTCACCCCGCCGCGGATGCCGAAGTTGGCCACGCTCAACACCTTTATCGGTTCCGAGCAGCCGGTGCTGCTGGACTGGGCGGTCGGGCTGCAGTTCCCGTGCCAGCGGCCGCTGGACCACAAGAACGGGGTGGCCGAGGTGCCCGGGTACCGGATCCTGCCGGACCGGCCGCTGGCCATCAGTTCGACGAATACCTGGCAGGCCGAGGAATTCGGTGGGCTCTTGGGCTTCAGCCAGATGCTGGCGAAGTCGAGCACCATTCCGACGTATATGAAGAACGACTGGGCGCGGGACTGGGGTTCGCTGGAGCGCTACGACCAGTACTACCCGAATGCGGTTCCGGCCAAGTTGGATACGGGTACGGCCAGCCGCTCGGGGCTTTGGTCGCCCGGACAGCTGCGTGTGTTCTAGGTCGTGAATGAAGGCAGGCCCGTCGAATTCGGCGGGCCTGCTCTCGTTTCGGGGAACGAGGTGTACTCAGCGCCCACTCGGGGGATTCCGCAGAATCCGGAACGAGTGGGCGCTCAGGCCAATAGCGCCCTTTGACGACGAATGGCCGCGGCGTCGGCTGTGCTAGCCGACGCAACGGCCTGGTGGATGGTGTTCGGTGATCCGGCGGGGTCAGACCTTCGTCATACGAAGGCCCAGTTCACGACGGAGTAGCTCCTGCGGGGTTTGGCGGGATAACACACGCAGCAGCGCCGGTCGAAGCTCCCGTTGTTCATCTTCGGTAAGCAGTCCGACGAGGTCGCGCAGATCCATATCATCGAAGGCCGCGGTCATGAATAAAAGGTTAAGGCCAGCTTCACCGCTGGGAAGGCATTCGTGGCCAACTTTTACGACACGGTCACGCTGGTTCACCGTCGTAACGTGCGCGTGCCGCCAGCACTTCGTCCATGCGATCTTCGGCCCACGTTTTTATGGCGTGCATCACAGGCTGCAGGCTGTGGCCGAGCGCGGTGAGTTCGTAGTCGACGCGGACAGGCACCTCGGCGGTGATCCGGCGTTCTAGTAGCCCGTCGCGCTCGAGGGTGCGCAGGGTTTGGGTGAGCATTTTGGGGCTGACGCCGGAGATGATGCGGTTGATCTCGGCGTAACGCCGCGGGCCGTCAGCGAGAGCGTTGAGTATCAAGCTGACCCATTTATCGCTGATCCGGTCGAGAAGTTGGCGCGTCGGGCATTCGGCCACGTAGGCGTCGTATTGCTGTTTTGCCAGGTCACGGCGTTGTGCCGCAGTTGTTGTCGCCATCTGCTTCCCCTGTTGCCCGTTGCGCACTCCTGGGTAACTACTACCTATTGGATAGTAGCTGGTCCTATGTTTGTCGACGAATTCGTATCTCGACAAGCGAAGGAAGTGCCATGCGTGCAGTAGTGGTCCGTCGACCCGGCCCGGAGGCCGTCGCGGAGATCATCGAGGTGCCGACGCCCGAGCCGGGGCCCGGTAGGGTTCGGGTGAAAGTGGCTGCGGCGACGGTTAATCCGGTGGATCTCATGGTCCGCAATGGTGTCGGCGGGACTCCGTTCGCCGCCCCGCGCGACCAGTGGGGGATCGGATGGGATGTCGCCGGTGTCATCGACGCTGCCGGTGCCGGTGTCGATTTCACGGTGGGGCAGCCGGTGATCGGTATCAGCGAGCGTCTCGATGTCTCGTTGGCCGCCCAAGCCGACTACGTTGTCCTCGAAGCTCAAAATGTGTCCCCCGCACCGACTTCCGTACCGGCGACCGCCGCGGCCACCATCCCGCTCAACGGCCTCACCGCCCTCCAGGCCCTAGCCGCACTCGACCTCACACCTGCCGATTCCCTCCTGATCACCGGCGCGGCAGGCGCGGTAGGTGGCTATGCCGTCGAACTCGCTGCCGCCCGCGGCATTCGAGTAATCGCCGCTGCTTCGGCTGCCGACGAACCCATCGCCCGCGCCCTGGGAGCCACCGACTTCATCCCCCGCGAAGCGAACCTTCCGGATGCGGTCCGAGCCCTCGTACCCGGCGGCGTAGACGCGGCCCTCGACGCCGCGGCTCTCGGCCCCGAAACCCTCGCCGCCGTCCGCGCCCGCGGCCGCTTCGTCTCCATCAGCGTCCCCAACACCCCGATCCCGTTGCGCGGCACCAAGGTAACCACCGTCCTGGTCCACGCCGACCGCACCCAACTCGACGAACTCGTCGCGTTGGTCGACAAAGCCCAACTCACCCTCCGCGTGGCGGAAACCTACCCGTTGGATCAGGTCGTAACCGCCCAACGCCGCCTGGCGGCAGGAGGCCTGCGTGGCCGCCTCGTCCTCGTTCCATGATCGCGCTCGGTACTCGCGACTTGTCGGCCGGCGTCACCGAATCGGGTGACGGCATCGAGCAGATCGAGGAATACCGACTCTCCGAAGGTCGCTACCATCTGGTCGCCCTGCATACCCGTCGACTGACGCTGGATACACCGATCTCCATCGATGTCGCATTCGGTGAGTTGACAGCAGGCTAGTCATCGCCGGTTCGAGCAGCCCACGCGCGTGAGCCGAGGATGGTCGGCTCACGCGCTGGCGTGGGCTAGCGCGCTCGGATCGGGTCGGCTTTCTTCCAGCCGTTGACCGATTTCACGGTGGTGGCGATGGTTGCGGGGGTGGCGGTGGGGTCGTAGGGGGTGAACTGTTCCAGGGAGCCCCAGTCTCGGGTCCAGTTGTGGGCGAGGTAAGTGGGGATGGTCTGGGATTTCAGGAGTAGACCGGTCCAGCCGAGGGGGCCGCCGCCGATATCGTCCTGCCAGGCATTGGAGGCGTCGGAGCCGACGCGGTCGGGCAGGATGCGCCAATTGGGGACCTCGGCGACGCCGTCGTGGTGGTCGAACGGGCGCTGGCAGGGGAAGGCCAGGCCGACGTGCCAGTCCAGCAGGACCGGAGCGGCTTCGCCGACAACGGAATTCAGCGTGGCCAGATGCGGCAGCCGGGGCGGGGTGACGGCCAACCACTGCTTCTGGGTGATGTCGTTGTCGGCCGCGACCAATCGCACCGCGTTCACTCCGGCGGGCAACTTGTCCAGTGGCACACGGAGATTGCGCCAGGACGGTGCGGGCCCGATATCGAGCGGATCCACCGACCCGAGCGTCTGCACCTCGCCGTCCGCCCCGCGCACGCCGTACTCCAGGTGCAGCTCCTGCCCGTAAGTGAGCACACCATCGGCGTCGATCGAGCGGATCCGGCCCGCCGCGGTAATGGCGAGCATTTGATAGGCCGGGTCATTGCGCATGCTGTCGGTCAGATCGAGCCGGTACCACTGCGAGGTGAGCTTGGCCTGCTGCTGGTCGGTCCCCTCCTGGTAGCTGCCCATGATCGGGGTCCGGGTCGGATCCAGGCCGAACGGCAATGCCACTGTGCTGCCGTTGATTCCGGCCTGCTGGCTGGTGCCGCCGCCGGTGCCCGCACCGGTTGTCTTGGTGGTCTTGTTCTTCGAATCCTTGTTCACCGAATTCGCACCGCCGGTGACGGTCTCCTCGGCATCGGCGGTGAGGTCGGCGGCCACCCCGTTGGGCGTGAAGCCCTTCGATTCGGTGGACAATCCGTCGGCGGGGGAGCCGGTGTAGGGGAGCAGCAGCGAATCCGCGGTATCGGTTTCCACCAGCACTTCGTTGGCGAGCGCACAGGTATTGCCGCTCAGCGATTCGAGATTCGACTTGGCGATCGAGTACGCCGGATACTGCGTGACCGCCGCCTTGGCCAGCGACGCCACCTCGAACAGTACGAGCAACGCCGCCGCGATCGTCAACGGCGCGGAGGCGTAACGCTCGAAACGGCGTGGCGCATCGGTCTTCTCGCGGTACGGCTCGCGATAGTGCAGCCACACCGCGACGATCAGCGCCACGCCGCTCAGCCCGAGGAACAGCGTGGACAGGCCCTTACCCGCGACCAGCGGCGCCTTGTCCCACCACGGCACACCGTAACTGGATACGTACCACCAGCCATTGGATCCGGTGAAGGTGATTGCCAGCAGGAACAGCACCGCCGCCGCGAACAGCGCCCGGTTGCGCGGCGAGCGAATCCCATTGGTGCCCACGGCGACCGCCGCCAGCGCCGCCAGCGACCCGGCCAGCCCGGCGTAAACGCCGAAGTGGTGGGTCCATTTGGTCGGCGTGAACATCATCAGCAGCAGCGAGGCGAAGACGATGCCGAGAATCCGCACCGACGGCCCACGCGACGTTCCCGGAATCCGCCCCTTGCGCAGCACCTGCAGCACACAGACCAGCAGGCACAGCAGCATGACCAGCACACCGAACCGCCGCGCCAGCGATCCGTCCGGCGAGAGCGCCAGCAGCGAATCCCACCGCGTCCGCTCGTCGAACCAGGCCACATTCGGCCCGACGAGGGTGCGCACCCGGGTCGCTTCCATCACCGTCGCCAGCGTTTGATCGGCGAAAACGATCACCAGCACGAGCGTTCCGGCGGCGAGCCCCGGTGCGAGCAGCGCCGCATAGCGGAAGAAGGTCGCGAGGCGCGACGTACTGTGGTCCACCTGGGGCGCGACGGCAGTCCGTCGCTCGGCACTCGATCCGCCTTCGCTCCCATCCGAATTCGCGTTGCCTTCGGAAACCCGCTCGGCATTCGGCGCGGGTTCGCTTCCGGCGTGCTCGGCATCGGGTGGTGCCAACGTGCCGGCGGCATCACGCGCCCGCCGAACAATGATCTGCAGCACCGGCCGCGAACCCGCGATCAGTGCCGCCACACAGATGAGCCCGGTCGGACCGGCCGCCAGCGAGAACGCGGCGATCAGCACACCGACCGCGGCGGGCAGCAGCCGTCCGGTCGCAATGGCCCGCTCGATCGAGCACCAGGTCAGCAGCGCACCCGCGGCGATCAGCGGTTCGGGCCGCAGACCGTTGTCATAGGGCAGCCAGAACGCGAGGAAGACCAGACCGGCGGTCCACAGCGCCACCCTGTGCCTGCGCACCCGAGCGCCCAAGCGCGGCAGCACCTCTCGGCTGATCACCATCCAGCACACGATTCCGGCGGCCAGCGTCGGCAGCCGCATCCACGGGCTGGCGTCGGAGACTTTGGTCATCCAGGCCAGTACTTCGTAGGACCAGCCGAACGGCGCCTCGGGCACCGCGAACCAACGGTAGTAGTTGGCCATGTATCCGGAATGCTCCGAGACGCGGGCCATATTCAGGATGTAGCCGTCGTCGGAGGTATTCGCGCCGATGAAATGCCACAGCACAAGGAGCCCGAGCACCGCCACGTCGGCCAGGGTGAACCGCCACCAGTGCCCGGGCAGGAACCGGCGCGCCCGCCGACCATCGGCATTGTCGAGCAGGTGCAATGCGATCAGCGCGATGATCGTGCAGATCGCCGCCGCGATCATGGCGCCGAGCTTCAGCGCGGACGGCGTCGAGGAGAAGCGGGAATCGATATCGGCGTGCAGCTTCGCGCCATCGAGCTTCGCGGCATCCAGGTCGGTGAAGACGCCGACCACCTGCGGGCGGATATCGCGGGTGATGGTGTTGCGGAACGGCGTACCGTCCTGCCGCTTCGCACCGACGAATTCGACCGAGGTCGCGGCCGCCGTCGCGGTGATGGTGACGGACTCGCAGCCGGCGATCTCCGCGACCGGCGCGGACAGCAGCGGCACATCACGCTGCAGCACCGCGAGCGTGCCATCGGTGACCGAGACGGTCAGTCCCTTGGCACCGGCCTGACCCGACGCTTGCGGAATGGTCGACAGCACCATGCCCGACCCGGCCGCGGCCACCACTGAACACGGCAGCGTCGCATCCAACCGCAGCGGCACATACGAAACCAATGGCGCCTCGACACTGGTACGGCCCGCCTGGGGCCAGTCGAGCGCGGCCTGATCCTGTTTCACCGGAAGCAACGGCGTCAACAGTGCCAGCACGAATCCGAGCAACCCGGAGACGAGGGCGATCAGGCGGTTACGGGTGAACGCTGCAGAAGTTCGGTCCGGTCGCACGAGGCACCATGCTAGCCACCCGCGTTGGTGATGCTCGCCACCGAGATCATCGCCGCCGCCTATCGCAGCGGCCGGACGTCCCAGAGCCACACGTCGTCGACCTGTCGCGGCGCGACGCCGAGCAGTTGCGTCATGGTCGTGCGCAGCACTTCGGAGTTCTTGGTGGCGGGCAGGACCACCACGTCGGCCTCCCAGAAGCCCAGGTCGTCGAGTGCCTGTGCGCGGGTGTCGGCGTCGATGGGCGGGACCACGCCGGTGTCCTGAGCGCCGACGAGCAGTGCGGTGGTCGGGCGGAAGTCCGGTCCGTAGATGCCCTTCTTGTTCGCACCGGTCGGGCCGACGAAATAGCCGCCGGCGAGCGCGAAGTCGAAATTCGCGTCGGCCTGCCAGCGCAAGGCCTGCGCCTCGGCGGGTCGCGGCGGCGGCACCAGCACCACCGAACCGCCACTCACGTACTGCTTTACCGTCCCTTCGGCGAAGAACTCCGGCGTCGGTGTGCGCTCGATCACCGGAAGGACGGTCGGGACAAGCGGCACCAAGGCCAGGGCGAGCGCCGGGAACCAGGCCAGCGGCCGCCAATCGACCGGCGACTGCCGCCACCAGGTGACCGCGCGCTGGGTCGCCAAGGCCAGCACCGCCGCGATGGCCGGAATCGCGGCCATGGTCAGCCGGGTCTCCAGCACCGTATTGAGCAACGGGGCCAATTCGGCCCAGCGCCAAGGCAATTCGATCCCGGTCGACTCCTTGCCGAACATGGCTGTCGCACCGAGCGACAGCACCCCGAAGACCACCATCACCGCGGTCGCCGCCCGGACCACCCGGTCGCGCCACAGCAGCGCCACCGTCACGAGCAGCAACAGCAGCAGTGGCCAGCCGAAATACGCGTTCTGCTCGGTGTCGTTCATGGACACGTACTGGCCGGGCGCGAACATCCCGCCGAGCGATTCGGCGGGGAACTGCACGATGGCCTTCAGATCGTTGCCCATCGGCCCGTGGTCGATCGAGCGATAACTCTGCGGCCCGAAGAACTGCCACCACAGTGGAATTTCGGTGAGCATCAAGGTGATGCCCGCAGCCAATGCGATGGTCGGGGCGAGCGCACGCACTACTTGCCAGCCCGTGCGCGGTGTGCGCAGGTAGTACACGAGGCCGAAGAGTCCGAAGGCGAGTGCGAAGATCAGCAGCGGTTCCTCGCCGAGTGCGATCTGCAGCGCTACCAGGAAGCCGAGCGCGACGGCATCACGAACTCGCCTGCGTGGCTTGGTCGTCTCCGCACCCGACACACGTCGTGCGATGCGGATCAACAGCAGCGCGATGACCGGAAGCAGCGCCAGCAGCACGAAATTCGGGTGCGCGTTGGCATGCGAGATCATCGCGGGCGCGAAACCGCAGAATATCCCGCCGATCGCGGCGGCCAGCCGGGACTCCACCAATTCCCGGGAGAACAGCCAGTACCAGGCGAAGGCGGTGGAGGCGAGGCCGAGCGTGAGGACGAGCACAAAGGTGACGGTCGGTCCGAACAGCAGCGTGACCGGCGTCAACGGCACCCCGACCCCGAACATGGCCGTATTGGCCATCATGTTCACCCCGGCCGGGAAGTTCTGCAGATTCGTGCCGAGCGGATTTTCCAGATGCGCCACCGAATGTGCGGTGACCGCGAAGAACCACTCCCACATGGTCTGGTCCTGACCACTCTTGATCAGGTACCCGCTATGTGTATTGCGCCACTGTCCGGACAGCACCGTGACAGCCAATGCGAGATAGCTCACCGAGGCGACCAGATCACTCCGATCGACCCGGATCCGTTTCCGCTTCGCGGTGCGCTGCTCGGGTCTGGCCCCACCAGCCGGTGTCGATCCCTTGGTGACGACGCCTACTACTGGTGGTGCCTCGACCCGCAAAACAAACTTCTCCCCGTAAATGGTCAGATCAGCGATCCACCGTAACCGAATTCCCTGTGAGCTGTCCGCCTCCTCGCGCCTTCAGGCCAGACTCGAGTGCCGCGACGTGGCCATCGGCGGCCGCCCGTCAGTGGCCGGCTGGGTTAGCCGGTACCCGACGAGTTACCCATGTCCTCGCGAAATCATGCGTCGAGCGGGTACACCGGCCGCGCTGATGAGTCGGGGTGGGCGGCGTCAGCGATTGACGACGACCAAGGTGAAAGGGCCGATATTGGTCGTGGTGAAGTGTGGGTCCGCGAAGAGCTCCTTGGGGAAGCTCACGGTGTAGCGCTTCACATTGGGGTCGTTGGGGTAGACGTCCTTGGCCAGGCGCAGGGTGTAGGTATCGCCGCTGCTGCGGAAGAGGAAGGCGTCCGGTGCGCGCCA
The DNA here is from genome assembly GCF_035920345.1 of Nocardia vinacea. Taxonomy (NCBI): domain Bacteria; kingdom Bacillati; phylum Actinomycetota; class Actinomycetes; order Mycobacteriales; family Nocardiaceae; genus Nocardia; species Nocardia vinacea. The sequence goes on along the minus strand of NZ_CP109149.1, from coordinate 6,830,724 downwards.
CGGGGTCTTGCCGAGTGCGTCAACCAGGTCGGCGGACGAATTCAGCTTGCTCCACGACTCGATGGTGGCGGCGCGGCCGGCGAAATCGGCCAACGGGTTCGCATAGTGCGAGGTGAGCGCCTGGAAGCCGTAGTACGGGTAGAAGGACAGGAGGCTGGTGTCGGCGGTGAGGACCACCGAATCCGAGCGCGGCCGGCCGGTCTGCGCGATCAGTGCCGCATCGATTTCGCGGTAGTACGACGCCGCACCTGGTGCGCGCTTGTCGGCGCGTTCGCCGTTGCCGTCGGTGTCTGTGTATGCGGTGGTGATCTCCGGCTTCAGCACCTGCGGAATGTCCTGTGTGAACGCGAGCGCACCGACGACGGCGACGACGACAACAGCCAACTTGAACCGCCCCGGCTCATCGAGTGCCCGGTACGCCGCCCGCGCGCCCTCGACGAAGCCGAATGCGCCGGCCGCCGCCAGCAGCACTTCGAGCACGGGCGTCAAGCGGAACGAGAGCAAAGTCGTACCCGCCGCGGTCGCTGTCATCGACAGCAGACACCACAGATAGATCGCCACCACGCCGATCCCGAGCGCCTGCGCCCGCCGCGACGACGCCGCCCGCAACACCAACCACGCCGTCCCGAGCAGGAAGAACGCCCCGGAAAGCGAGAACTCCGCCATCGGCAGCGGCAATTGCGAACCGCCCTCGGGCAGATAGTGGAATGCCGTCCCCGAACTCGGCATCGTCCCCCCGAGCATCTTCAACACGAACGGCAGCCACACGACCAGCGCGACCACACCCGCGATCGCCGCGATGGCAACCAGCCGAACCAGCGGCGGCACCACCGCCCGCCACACCGAACCCGACCCGCCCTCGCCGGTACCGCGCCGCGCTCGGTCCGCCGCCCGCTGTGCTCGCACCGCAAGCCCCGCCGAAAGCAGCCCCATCAGCGCGACTGCGAATGCCGCCACCGCGAAATACAACGTGTAGAACGACGCCGCCATCCCAAGGAACAGTCCGGCCCCGACAACCGCGCCCCAGCCCCCGGCCGTTCCGGCGCCGCTGGCCGTAGCGGCGCCGACTGCCGCACTGCCGCCCGCTGCGGCTTCGTCACCAGAGGCGACGGCAGTGCCCGAGGCGACGGCAGTGCCCGAGGTGGCCGCAGTGCCTGAGGTGGCGGCACTGGCTGAATTGTCGGCATCTGAGGTCGCGGCACTGACTGCCGCACCACTGTCCGCTCCGCTGGCGACAGCTGAGGCTGCTGCATCCCCTGACACGCCGGCACCACTCGATGCTGCAGCACCCGCGGCAGTAGCCGACCGCTCGAGCGGCCGGTACAGCGCACCCCACGCAAGAATCAACGCGGGCGGCAGCAGCAGCACGATGACCGCGCTGTAGGCCTCCGGCGAGGCATGAGCCACCGTCACCGCGGTCGTCGCCGCACTGACCCCGATCGCCCAGTCGGCGCGAATCAGCTTGGACCACAACACGAGTGCGATCACAGCGACCACCGCGAGCGATCCGATGGCGTACGGCTTGAACGCCTCCCAGCCGTCCATCCCGAGCACATTCGCCACTCGACCGCCGATCCAGAACCAGCCGGCCGGATAGAACGGCGGCAGGTCGGCGTAGGTCATATCGTGCAGCGCCGCACTATCGGTCAGCCGCGTCAGATATTCGGTACGGAACTCTTGGTCCACGGAGACGCCGAACAGGTACAGCTTGGTCGCCGCCAGCGGCATCCCCAATGTCACCGTGACGAATGTCGAAATCCCGACCCACGACAGCGCTTTCGCCATCAACGGCCACCGCCGCGCCCGTACCAGCCAGATAGCCACCCCCAACAGCACCGCCGCGCCGACCTGTCCGACCGTGGTCAACGACCTGGTCACATTGGACGAGTTGAATGCCGGCCACTGCACCATCGAAAACGCCACCAGCCCAACGGCAGCCACCGCGGCCGCGACCGCTGCGGCCAGCACCGCTTCGCCCACCCCGGAGCCGATGTGCCGGACCAATACGGTTCCCCGCCCGCGCGTCGGCACCGACTCCTCGGAGCGTTCTGCCATTACCGTGCTCAACGGAGTCCTCCATCTTCGATGCGGTGCGCCGAGCCTGCGGCCAGTTCGGCGATGCCGAAGCCCAGCGATGTGCGGTCCGCGACGCCCATTGTGCCGACGACGCCCAGCCGCAGGCAAAGCCTCGCACGGCGCTGATCGCCGGGGATCCGGCGGCGAGTTGTCCGCAGGTAGTCGCTCACTCGCACCAAGCCTCCGTATCCAGGTCGACCAATCAGATCGGCTCCGAACCTGCCACGTCGTTCGCCTGCGCGCAGGAACTAGGGCCGAACCGTTGGGGTAGCGGATGGGGGCCGCATCAGTTCGGCGTTATGCCGTGGAGCCGGGTCGATGGTATCGACCGGATCGCATCGGGGCCGTCCGGCTCGTCGGATCCCAACCGCTTGGCGCATCGCGGATATGAACGAGCCGCACCCGTGCCGCGCAACGGGGCGCGGTCGACGAGGTGCGGCTCGGGGAAATCAGATGGGCAGCTTGCGGAAGATCGGGCGCGGGATGTGGCGCAGGATCATCATCACGAAGCGGAAGGTACCGGGCGCCCAGACGAGCTCCTTGCCCCGCTGCGACGCCGAAACCGCCAGTGCCGCAATATCTTCCTTGTTGACGGTGAGCGGAGCCTCTTTGACGTGCGCCGAGAACCTGGTCCGCACCATGCCCGGCCGGATCACCAGCACGCGCGGTCCGTACGGGCGCAGCGCCTCGCCGAGTCCCAGGTAGAAGCCATCCAGCCCGGCCTTGGTGGAGCCGTAGACGAAGTTCGAGCGACGTACCCGCTCACCGGCCACCGAGGACATGGCGATGATCCGCCCGAAGCCCTGCTTCTTCATCTTCTCGCCGACCAGCACACCGACCGAAACTGCCGCGGTGTAATTGATTCCGGCGACCTGCACGGCCTTGCGCTGGTTCTGCCACAGCTCTTCCGGATCGCCGTCCAGGGCGAACGCGACGATGGCGACATCCACATCGCCGCCGTCCCAGGCCGCGTCGATAACCCTGGGATGGCTCTCGGTATCGAGCGCGTCGAAGTCGATGACGTCGACCTGGGTCGCACCGGCCGACTTCAGCTCGGAGACGGCGTCCTCGCGCAGCGGATCACCGGGCAGTGCGGCCAGGATGATGCGCGCCGGACTCTTGCGCAGGTACTCGGCGCAGATCGCCAAGCCGATCTCCGAGGTACCGCCCAGCAGCAGGATGGTCTGCGGGTTGCCTACGGCATTAATCACTGGAGCTCCAGCCTTCTCGCCATATCGGACATGAAAACGCCTGTGGGATCGACACTTCGGCGGACCTTGATCCACTCGTCGATCCGCGGGTACATCTGGTGGAAGGTCTCCGCGGTGGTGCGCGAATCCTTCGCGGTGTACAGCCGCCCGCCGAACTCCGTGACGCGGCGGTCCAGCTCGCTCACCAACTCGTTCAGACCCGGCTTGATCGGGAAGTCGACGCAGATGTTCCAGCCCGGCATCGGGAAGCTCAGCGGTGCCGGATTACCCGGTCCGAACAGCTTGAAAACGTTCAGTGCCGAGTAGTGCCCGGAGGCCTGGATGTCGATGATGATCCGCTTGAACTCCTCGACCGCCTCGGTCGGCACCACGAACTGGTACTGCAGGAAGCCGTTGGAACCGTAGCCGCGGTTCCACTCCGCGATCATGTCGAGCGGGTGGTAGAACTGCGTCAGATTCTGCACCTTGCCGGTGTAGTTGCCGCCCATGGCGTAGTACGCCTCACCGATGGCCTGGAGCGTGAGCTTGTTCATGGTCCAGTTCGGGAAGATATCGGGCACCGTCATCAGCTGCGGCGCATCGAACTTCAGCGGCTTCTTGCGCAGACGCTTGGGTAGTTCGTCGACCTTGGCGAGGCGGCCGCGGGTGATGGTGGCCCTGCCGAGCTTCGGCAGCGGGCTGATCACGTCGAACCACGCGCTCGAGTAGGTGTAGTTCGCTTCGCTGCCGTCGCTGTGCGCGGCGATGGTCTCGTCGAGCGTCGTGGTCTTCACGCCGTCGTTGAGGAAGTACGCCGTCTCGGTGGGCGCCATCTCGATGGTCGCGCGCAGGATGATGCCGGTGAGTCCGTTGCCGCCGACGGTCGCCCAGAACAGCTTGGCGTTGCGCTTCGGCGTGATGTGCTGCACCTGCCCATCGGCGGTGAGCAGATCAATCGAGCGCACGTGGTTGCCGAAGCTGCCCTCGCTGTGATGGTTCTTACCGTGGATATCGGAGGCGATGGCGCCGCCGATTGTCACCTGACGGGTGCCGGGCAGCACCGGAACCCACAGCCCGAACGGCAGCGCGGCCTTCATGAGCTGGTCCAGGCTGACGCCGCCGTCCACGTCGACGATCCGGGTGTCCCGGTCGATCCGGTGGATATTGTTCAGCGCCGTCATATCGACGACGAGGCCGCCCGCGTTCTGCGCGTGATCGCCATAGGAGCGGCCGAGCCCGCGCGCGATGATGCCGCGACGCAGGTGGGCCGGCTTGGAGTCGTTGTCCTCGGCGACCATGGCGACGGCCTTGGCGATCAGTTCGGGATCGCTCGTCGAGAGCACTTCGGAAGATGTTGGTGCGGTGCGACCCCACCCGGTCAATGCCTTGGTCCGCGTCGGCAGCGCGTAGGTGCCGTCGGCGACATTGCCGGAGTTACCGGTTGTGGTGGCGGTCGGAGCTTTCGTGGACATCGGCATAGAGGCTACATGCATGAGCCGATATGCGGTCGGCGTCGCCGTACTCCCCAGTATGTGAGGTCCGACATCGGTTCCATCTCGCCGGACAAACGTCCAATGGTGCTGGAGTGCGCGTGTCCCGCGTCACGCCGCTACGCTCGTCGGCGTGCAAGCCGAACCCCACCTGCCGCTCCCGGCCGAACTGCCGCTGGTCGACGAGCCGGGCGGAACTGATGTCGACCTGAAGACCCAGATCGTCCGCTTCACCCTCACCGGCGGTCTCTCGGCCATCGTCGACTACGGGATCTACAGCTTCCTACTGAACCTCATCGGCCTGCCGGTCAGCGTCGCCAAATCGATCAGCTTCATCGCGGGCACCACCACTGCCTACCTGATCAATCGCCGCTGGACCTTCCAGGCGCCGCCGAGCCGCGCTCGCTTCATCGCGGTCGTTGTGCTCTACGCCGTCACGTTCGCCGTCCAGGTCGGTATCAACGCCGTGCTCTACGCCACGCTCCCCGGCGACTGGTGGCGCCAGCCCCTGGCCTTCGTCATCGCCCAGGGCACCGCCACGGTCATCAACTTCGTCGTGCAACGCCTGGTCATCTTCAAACTCGGTGTCTGATTTGCAGCGGCCGAGTATGCAGTTCGGCTAACGAACCAGGGCGTCGGCCTGGGCCTGCGCCTTCGCCCCGAAGTAGTCGCCACCCTTGGCCCGGGTGTTGTCGGTGCCCCACTCCCGCTGCTCGCGTGCCGCGGGGACCAGATGCGGGATGTGTTTGCGGCAGTGGATGTAGGCCTCTTCCACATCGATCACCACCCAGTGCTGCGCGGCTCGCCCCTTGAGGTTCTCGGGTAGTTCCGGGACGTTGTGGCGCAGCGCGGTGTCGTCCACGATCCGTGCCGAACCGTTGATGTGCAATCCGATCAGATCCTGGACGAAATCGATTAGCAGGATGCCTACGTGCGGGTTCTCCAGGATGTTGCCGAGGCTGGCGTGTACGCCGTTGCCGCGGTATTCCGGATAGGCAATCGTGCGTTCGTCGATCACATGCAGAAAGCCGGGCAGGCCCGCACGGAAGCTTGCGTCGCATTCGCCGTGTTTGTCCGCGGTGGCGATGAACGCCATATCCATCCTGGCGATGAATTCGATCATCGTCGGGTTCAGCTGATCGAGTACTTGATCTTGGTAGAAGCGTTCGGCGCGGTCCTGCGTACCGTACCTGTCCTGCAGTTCGTGCTCACCGTCACTGCCACAACGTGTACCGGGCATCGCGCCCCCTCTGGTAGCTGGAATCCGGCACACCGCAACGGGTTCGACGCTGAGCCCGCGACTAAACCGAAATCCTATCCATTTTAGTCTGGCAACACAGCAAAATCCATGTTGAGAATGCACTGAATCTTTAGTTAGCGCAAGGGTTTCCAGAAAATAGCCACAATCCGACCGGCCGGGATTTTATTGCGCGGCCGGTCGGATCGAGCACAACTCAGGCGGGCGTCAAAGTCACCGGAACGCCATTGAAGACCGCATTTCCGGATGGCACATCCACCACCGAATCATCGGTCAGCACATTGGCATTCACCCCGGCATGCGCCCGGGCCACCGTCTGTGTGCTGTCGGTATGTCCCCAGCCGTGCGGCAAGCTGACCACCCCGGGCATGATCGCCTCGGTCGGCTCCAGCGGTACCGTCAGCGTCCCCGCGGCGGACTTCACCACGGCGGTATCGCCGAGACCCAACCGCGCCACATCCGCCGGATTGATATGCAGCGTGCAGGTATTCGAGCCGCTGACCAGCGTCGGGATATTGTGCATCCAACTGTTGTTGGATCGCAGTTGACGCCGCCCGATCAACACCACATCCGGCGCGGCATCGGCGAGCCGGGCCCGCATCCGCACGACATCGTCGAGCAGCGGCTGCGGCGCCAACTCCACCTTCTTGGATGCCGTCCGCAGCACGCCGGGCAGGCGCGGCTGCAAAGGTCCGAGATCGACACCGTGTGGATTGTCCAGCAGCACCTGCAGATTCAGCGTGCGGTATTGATCTCGGCGCTCCCGGGGCCCTCCGTGGTCACGCGAGCTACCGCCTGCGGGCTCGTCGCTCGCGCCGGCATTCCACTCGCCATAGGGTCCGAGCCGCAGCATCAGGTCGATGCGCTGCTCGGTGCTGTTGGACCCGATGAGTTCGGGCCGCCGCTCCGGTATGCCCGCCTTGTGCAGCATGCCCGCGATGATCAGCTCATCGACGCCGTTCAGCGCCTCCGGTCCGGCGGGCTGCCCGGTCAGTGCAGCCCCGAGCCTGGCCAGGATCTCCGATTCCGAAGGTCGATCGCCGAGCGGGACCAGCGGCCGCGAGTACCGCGCGTAATTGCGAACCGCGAACTGCAGCAATGCGAAGTCGTAGTGCGGCGACTGCGTAGACCGCGGCGGCGGCAGGATCACATCCGCATGCCGGGTTGTCTCGTTCAGATACCGGTCCACGCTGACCATGAAGTCCAATTGCGCGAACGCCGTATCCAACCGGACCCCGCTCGGCGCGGACAGCACCGGATTACCCGCGACGGTCACCAGCGCGCGCACCTGCCCCGCGCCCGGTGTGGTGATCTCATCGGCCAGGGTCGCCACCGGCAGTTCACCCATCGCCTCGGGCAGGCCGCGCACCCGGCTGGCCCAGCGCCCGGTGCGGAACGGCTTGGTGCGCGGGATGCCGCCCGCCGCCGCACTGGCGAACATGGCGCCGCCGGGTGAGTCGAGGTTGCCGGTCAGCACGTTGATCACCTCGACCAACCACTGTGTCAGCGTGCCGAATTCGGCTGTGCAGGTGCCGATTCGCGCATATACTGCCGCGGTCGGCGCGGCCGCCAACTCCTGCGCGATCCGGATAACCGTCTCGGCGGGAATTCCGGTCCGTTCCGAAACCACCTCGGGCGGGAAATCCGCGGCGGCCGTGCGCACTTCGTCCAGGCCCGCGACATCCAGGCGGATATCGGTCAAACCTTGTTCGAACAACGTGTGCACGATCCCGAACAACAGATAAGCATCGCTACCCGGCCGGATGAACAGATGCTCATCGGCAAGCTTCGCGGTCCGCGTTTCCCGCGGATCGACCACTACGAATTTCCCGCCGCGCTTGCGTAGTGCCTTCAACCGGCCCGGGAAATCCGGTGCGGTGCACAGCGATCCGTTCGACTCCAGCGGATTCGCACCGAGCATCAGCAGATAATCGGTGCGATCCAGATCCGGCACCGGCACGGTGAGCGGATCACCGAACATCAATCCGCTCGCCACCTGCTTGGGCATTTGATCGGCGGTACTCGCCGAAAACAGATTCTTGGTGCCGAGCGCCCGGATCAGCACCGGCACATACAGCGCCCCCGCCACGGTATGTGCGTTCGGATTGCCGAGATACAGCGCCGCCGACTGGTTTCCGTGCTCGGCCACGATCGCCGGGAACCGTGCGGCGATGAGCTCGAATGCCTCGGTCCAGGATGCGGTGCGCCAGGTATCGGTGGCCCGGTCCCGGATCATCGGTTCGGTCAGCCGGTCCGGATCTTCGTCGAGGTGTCCGAAGCTGGCCCCCTTGGGGCAGATGAACCCCTTGCTGAACGGATCCTGTCGATCCCCGCGAACCGAGGTCACATGGTCGTTCGAGTCGAGGGTGATCTCGAGTCCGCAGACCGCCTCACACAGTGGGCAGGTCCGCAACAGCGTCCGGGAGTCATCAGTGAGCTGGGCCATAACCCCCATCATCGCGCGCGATGGATCTCCGCGCATGGTTACCCATGTACTCGCGAAATCAGTGGTCACGCCGGAACGCGAAAGACCGGTATCCGCTCTACGGATACCGGCCTTCAGCCGGTCAGGGCAGTGCGGACCCCGCCCGGTCGAATACGTCTGGTCAGCAGGCGACGGTGCTGACGGTCGCGCGACGCGAGAGCGCCGAGCGAACCGCCGCGCCGATCGCGACTACCGGCGGGATCCAGCGGGCCTCGCCGGGAGTCACGCCCCAGCAAGCCTCGCCGGTGGTGAGCTGTGTGGGGGGCAGCGGGATGCCGTCGCCGTCGGTGTAGACGGTGGCGCCCGCCTCGCGCAGTGCCTCCAGCGCCATCGCAGCCTTGCGCAGGCCGGTGACCAAGTGGATCTCGCGACGCTCGGCGCCGGGAATCTCGATAACCGGACCGGTCAGGTTGTTCGCGCGCAGGAACCGGCGAACCTCGCCGGCCAGCTCACCGCTGATCTCGATACCCGACAGATCCTCGTCCGTGATCAGGCAGATTCCGTTGGTCGTTTCAGCGATCGTCCACCCGCGCTGGATGTAGTCCTGCGCCGCGGCAGTCATCTCTGCCGCCGATGCGGAAGTCGGAAACGTGGTGCGCACTGTCTTTCTCCATTCCCCGATAGATCTGGGTCCTGCATACGTGGGTGGTATCGGGGCGGGGTGGGGTGGGCGTTACGGGTTGTACAAAAGATCTTGGTGACTGTCGGGTTCGTCTCACCCGGTAGTGATCGGCTATCACCGAGACATCCCTCTAATGGGCCGTGCCGATGTCTCCAGGATCGGCCCGCGGGTCATGGCGGGCGCACCTGTTGTGTGAACCCACTCCTATTGGCCGGGCGTCGAATTGGGGGAAGGATCGCAATATGAGTGAGCATCGCGGTGGCGATTCGACGGGGAGCGGTCGGGTGACGGGTGGGCGCGCAGCATCACGAAGCGATTCGACCGGCGAGGCCGACGACGCCAGTAGTGTCGGCGCGCCGGATTCGGCAGAGTTCGAAACCGAATCACGCTGGATCGCCTGGAAAGAGACGGCGTCCAAACGGTTCTCGCGCACCGCGGAGCCCGAACCGGCCGAACCCTTCGAAAGTCCCCGTGCCTGGACCGCCGATGCCGCCCGCGGTCTGCTGGATGTGCAGTTCCACCGTCCGGCGACCAGGACGCTGCTGCCCCTTGCCTACATGCTCGGCCTGGCCTTCGCGATCGGCATCCCGATCGCACTGACGGTGCTGATGTGGCAGGTCTCCGCGGTGCTCGGCGTGCTGGCCGCCTTGATCGCGATACCGCTCGGCCTGACCATCGCGGCCGTCGTACGCCTGCTGCTCGAATTCCTGGAGAACGCGTCCAAGCTGGCCGCCAAGGTCGAGCACATCGCCGATCTCGCCGACGATCTGTTCCAGGCGCTCTCCGATGTCGCCGAGCCGGTCAACCAGCTCTCCGAAGACGTTCGCGCCGTGCAGTTCTGGCGTTTCCGCAAGCGCGGCGCACGTAAGTAGAACCCAGCTGAATTGCCGGATCGTCGCCTGCGGGAACCTGTTCGTCGCTGTTGCGCCTTTGGCGTGCCTGGGACACTAATCGTGACCTGTGTCAGATTTACTGTGAAACAATGCTGTTCGTATATCGCGAGGGGGAAGCATGGCTTTACCGCAGGGCACGACCGGATCGACTATGCCGCGCAGGCAGCTCGGCCGACATCTGCGTGATCTGCGCAATCGGGCCAGGATGACCACCCGGATGGCGGCCCGGCAGCTCGAATGGTCCGAGGCCAAGATCTGGCGGATCGAAACCGGGCAGACCTCATTGCGCAGCCTGGACGTCGAGGCCATGTGCAAGATCTACGGTGCGCCGACCGATCTCGTCGAACCGCTGACCGCGCTGGCCAAGGAGACCAAGGCCAGGGGATGGTGGACCGGCTACAGCGATGTGATCGCCGAGGGTTTCGAGGTGTACATCGGTCTCGAGGAGGCCGCGCGTGCCATGGCCACCTATGAGAACGAGCTGATCCCCGGACTGCTGCAGACCGAGGCATACACCCGCGCGCTGCTGAAGTCCGCGCGTCCGGAGGCGTCGGATACCGAAATCGAACGTCGGGTGCAGCTGCGCATGGCCAGGCAGACGTTGCTCACGCGCAAGGATTCGCCGCTGCATCTGGATGTGGTGATCACCGAATCGGTGCTGTGGCGGCGGGTCGGCGGTGCCGAGGTGACCGTCGAACAGCTCGCGCACCTGCGGCGCATGTGCGACCTGCCGAATGTGCGAATCCAATTGGTGCCCTCGGATTCCGGCTATCACGACGGCATGGATTCGGGCCCGTTCGTCCTACTCGAATTCGCCGATACCGCGCAGGCGGAGCTGCGGGAGCCGCCGGTGGTCTATGTCGAGGCGTTCACCGGTCCGGTGTACCTGGACAAGGATCACGAAATCGAGCGCTACCGAAAGGCTTTCGCAAACATCAAGTCGGTCGCCGCGGATGCGCGCACCGGCATCGCGGAAGCGCGCGAAAGTATTTAATTGCCGCGCCTGCGGCGCCGCGAACGGTCGCTCGTAAGACTCGCTCCGTTGTGGCTGGGAAGGGCTTGGATTCTTACTGCTTCAGCACTTCTGCTGACTATCCCAGGTCCGCTCGAGCACCTCGCGATGCGTCGGGAGCGCCGACTCGTGAACCTCGCGACCCTTCTCGGTCAGGCAGACGAAGATCGCGCGCCGATCCTCGGCACACATACTGCGCGAAACCAGTCCGTCGCGCTCCAGCCGCGCCACCGCGCGCGAGAGTGCGCTCTGGCTCAGGTAGATGTCGTTGGCCAGATCGCTCATCCGATAGTCGCCGCAGGCGGCGTCGACCAGCCGGTCCAGCGTCTCGAATTCGCTGAGGCCGATATCGTGTTTGCCCTGCAGCTCCTTCTCGAGCGCACAGCTCACGGCGGCGTGCCGGTCGAGCAGCTCACGCCACTCGGCGACCAACCCGGTGGGCGCCACATCGCGCCCCGCTAATTGTGTTGTCGACGGCTTCGACATGGCCCCATCCTAGTGCCCCACTCGGGCCGATGCAAGCGCATTAAATGTGTTGGCATTTAATGTCTGCGCATGTAATGTTCCGACCCATGACTTCTGCAGCAACCGTTTCGGCCGCGACGGCGACCGATCCGATCAGATGGTCCACCCGTCTCTGGGGCATGCTGATCACCCTCTGCATTGTGTTGTTCCTCGATGGTCTCGACGTCTCGATGATCGGTGTGGCGCTGCCGTCCATCGGCGCCGAACTGGATCTGTCCACTTCCACCCTGCAGTGGCTGGTCAGCGGCTATGTGCTGGGTTACGGCGGCCTGCTGCTGCTCGGCGGTCGCACCGCCGATCTGCTCGGGCGGCGCAAGGTCTTCCTGATCGCGCTCGCCGTCTTCGCGCTCGCTTCGCTGGCGGGCGGTCTGGTCACCTCCGGCCCGCTGCTGATCCTGACCCGCTTCATCAAGGGTCTGGCCGCGGCGTTCACCGCCCCGACCGGTCTGTCCATCATCACCACCAACTTCGCCGAGGGCCCGGCCCGCAATAAGGCGCTGTCCATCTACACCGTCTTCGGTGCGGGCGGATACTCGATGGGTCTGCTGTTCGGCGGTCTGATGACCGGCATCGGTTGGCGCTGGACCTTCCTGCTTCCGGTCCCGATCGCGCTCGCCGCGCTGGCCGCGGCCTGGGTGCTGGTGCCCAAGGACGAGGCCGCTGAGGAGGGCGGGCACGACATCCTCGGTGCGCTGCTGTCCACCGCGGGCATGCTGCTGCTGGTCTACACCGTCGTCTCCGCGCCCGAGGTGGGCTGGGGTTCGGCACGCACCATCGGTTCCTTCGTCGGCGCTGCGGTGCTGTTCGCCGGATTCGTCGCGGTGGAGAAAAAGGTGAAGTACCCGCTGGTGCGCCTCGGCATTCTGCGAAAGGTGACGCTGGTCCGGGCCAGCCTCGCGATCATCGCGGTGGCGGGTTCGTATTTCAGCTGGCAGTTCATCGTGACCCTGTACATGCAGGATTCACTGGGCTGGTCGCCGCTGAAGCTGGCCATGGCGCTGCTGCCGGTCGGTCTGCTGGTCGTCGCGTCGGCGTTCTTCTCCGATAAGCTCGTCGACCGGTTCGGTACCGGGCCGATCATCGCGATCACCATGGTCGTGATGGCCATCGGCTACCTGCTGTTCCTGCGGCTGGACACCACCCCGTCGTATCTGACGATGATCCTGCCCGCGGTGCTGCTGATCGGCATCGGCTGGGTCGGCTTCCCGGCCATCAACATCCAGGCGACCAATGGCATCGATGATGATGAGCAGGGCCTGGCGGCCGGTGTGCTGCAGACCTCCATGCAGGTCGGCGCGGCCATCGTGCTCGCGGTGAATACCGCGATCATCGCCTCGGGTGACCCCGGTGCGAGCACTCCTTCCGCGATGCTCGACAACTTCCGGCCCGGACTGCAGTTCGCCGCCGGTGTCGCCATCGTCGGCGCGCTCATCGCCCTGACGGCCTACCTGCCCAAGCGTGCCAAGGCGCGGGCGCAGGAGCCGGAATTGGAGCTCGTCGGCTGAATCCCCTCCGCCGGCGGTAAGTCGAACGTCACCGCTCCCTCCTCATCGGGGGCGGTGACGTTCGGCCCCCTTTCATGTACCGCAGTCACGAGAAGGGCGGAGCGGCAGCGTCTTTCGGGGATCGGATATACGTCAGCGGTCGACCGTCCAGACCGACCTTCGGCCATTCGATACCCAGCCGCGGATCGAAGGCATCCATATCCCTGTCGAATTCCGGCGTGTACTCGATCGAACAGAGATAGGTGACGGTGGAGTGATCCGCCAGCGACAGAATCGCATGGCCGAGCCCCTCGGACAGGAACATCGAGCGCCGATCGACATCGTCGAGCACCACGCTGTCCCAGCGTCCGTAGGTGGGCGACCCGGGCCGCAGATCGACGACGACATCGAGGAACGCGCCCCGCACGCAGGTCACATATTTGGCCTGACCCGGCGGATCCTCGGTGTAGTGGATGCCGCGCAGCACTCCGGCCGCCGAGACCGAGCAGTTGACCTGGCGCAGATCGAACGGCCGACCGGTCACCTTCTCGAATTCCGAGGCCTTGAACGATTCGCAGAACATGCCGCGCTCGTCGCCGAATTGGCGCGGGGTGATCACCCATGCCCCCGGCACGGCGAGTTCACGGAACTCCATCGCTCACCAATCCCGTCCGCGCTCGAGCAGATCGAGCAGATACGTCCCGTAGCCGGAGCGAACCAGCGGTTCGGCCAGCGCGCAGAGCTGTTCGTCGTCGATGAAGCCCTGCCGCCACGCGACCTCTTCCGGCACAGCGATTTTCAGGCCCTGCCGCTGTTCGATGGTGCGCACGTAGTTGGCGGCGTCCAGCAGCGAGTCGAAGGTGCCGGTATCCAACCAGGCGGTGCCGCGGGCGAGGACATCGACGCGCAGCCGATCCTGTTCCAGATAGGCGCGATTGATATCGGTGATCTCGTATTCGCCGCGCGCCGAGGGCCGCAGCCCGCGCGCGATCTCCACGACATCGTTGTCATAGAAATATAGCCCGGGGATGGCGTAGTTGGACCGCGGCACCTTGGGCTTCTCCTCGATCGAAACCGCTCGGCCCTCGGTGAATTCGACGACGCCGTAGGCGGTCGGATCCGAGACCCAGTACGCGAAGACCGCGCCGCCGTCGATCGCGGCGAAGCGCTCGAGGCTGGTGCCCAGGCCTGGTCCGTGGAAGATATTGTCGCCGAGCACCAATGCGGCGCTCTCGCCGCCGATATGGTCGGCGCCGAGGACGAACGCCTTGGCGAGTCCGTCCGGTTCCGGTTGCACCACATAGGTGATCGAGATGCCGAACTGCGAGCCGTCGCCGAGTAGGCGGGCGAACGCGTCGGCGTCCTCCGGGGTGGTGATCACCAGGATGTCCCGGATGCCCGCCAGCATGAGCGTGGACAACGGGTAGTAGACCATCGGTTTGTCGTAGACCGGGACCAGCTGTTTGCTCACCCCGCGCGTGATCGGGTGCAACCGGGATCCGGTGCCACCGGCCAAGATGATTCCGCGCATGGTCATCGAGTCTGCCAGGCGCATCCAGCTCGGCTTCGGCGAGGTTCCGACTCGCCTACGAATTGATCACGAACGTTTGGCTATCCGGCGCGGCGGGCGATATATGTTACGTAGATCACGCTATGGTGTTGTGAAACATCAGCGTGTGAGATGTCAGCGTCGACTCTCGCCTGGAGAACCGTTCGGTCGGGTTCGGCGCGCCAGTGTGAGGTAGGTGCGCGATGGTTGCGATCAGCGGGAGTGAATTCGACGCGGGTGATCCCGGTCTGTTGATGAACCCGGACGGTCCGAGCGCATCGGCTCGATTGCTGCTGGCGACCTGCCTCGGTGCGGTGCGGCCGGTGCTGCGCATGTTTCCGGTCAGCCGCGCGACGATTCCGATCGGTGCTCTCGCGATCGACGGTCTGGCGCGACTGCGGCCGCAGCCGCGCGGTGTCGATCGAGAACAGGTGACGCTGAACGGTTTTCGGATGGAGATCCTGCGTCCGTCGGGCGGTTCGCGCGCCCTGCGGCACGGCGCGGTGCTGTATATGCACGGTGGCGGCTTCGCCGTCTGCGGTCTCGGCACCCATCGCCCGATCGCGGCCAGCCTGGCCCGGCGGACCGGGCTGCCGGTCGTCAATGTCGATTACCGCCAACTGCCCGGGAACAATGTCTCCGCTGCGATCGAGGACTGCGTGACCGCCTACCGCTGGCTGCTGCGGCACGGCGCGGATCCGGCCAGGATCATGTTCGCGGGCGATTCGGCGGGCGGCTTCCTCGCCTTCGCCACCGCACTGCGCGCGATCGAGTCCGGGCTGCCTGCGCCGGGCGGGCTGATCGGGCTGAGCCCACTGCTCGATCTGGACTATGCCGCCAAGCGCGACTATATGAATGTCGCGCGCGATCCCTATCTGCCGCTGTCCGCGCTGGAGGCGGTGGTGCGGATCGGCGCCGAGGTGGACGGGGTGCTGGATCCGCTGGTGTCGCCGGTCAACGGCGCCTTGGCGAGTCTGCCGCCGGTGTTGCTGATCACCGCCGAAGACGAGGTGCTGCGCTATGACTGCGAGCTCATGGCCCGCAGGCTGACCGCGGCCGGTGTCCCGAATGCGCTGGAGATCTGGCGCGGTCAGGTACATGCCTTCATGGCGATAGCTCCGAATCTGCCCGAGAGCAGGATGGCATTGGCCCGGGTCTCCCGGTTCGTGCGCGCCCGCCTCGAGCAGCCCCAACAGGCTCGGACGGCTTGACCTGGATCGGCCGGACGAGTCGCGAACCCCGCATCCGGACCTCGCCTTTCGGCGGCGGTCCGGGGCGGGGTTCTTTCGTAGGTGAACCGCGTTGAGAATTTCACTCTGGCAATTGGAGAATTTCCTTCTGCGAACCCTCGGATCGCTATTTAGTTCAATTCAATTTACTTTTTGTTCACCTGGTGGAGGGTTGGAATTACGCCGCGTAGGGAGTATTACGGCCCTATCTCATGCGAAAATGCCGCCTGGCAATTTCAGCCGAGCGACGCCTAGCAGCGGAAACCCCGCCCGAGCGATGCGCGGGCGGGGTTTCCTGGGCTCGTTTTCAGTTGTGCGGAGCCGATGTTCGACTTACTTCGGCGCGACGAACGGCGCGTTGATGGTGGAGAAGTACTGGATCGCCGCACCGATCGCGACCGGAGCGGTGATCAGGATCTGACCGGCCAGGGTGCCCAGCGCACCGATGGCGATGATGCCGCCGAGGCAGCCGATGGCGGCGGCCGGGATGAACGCACCGAACAGGCCGACGATGGTGGCCGAGGCGACCGTCGCACCGGCGATGCCACCGAGCACGCAGCCGATGGCGCCGCCGCCGAGACCGCCGACCAGGGTGCCGACGGTGGCGCCCATGGCGATGGTGTCCTTCAGACGGTTGAAGGCGGCCGTCTCACGGTCGTATTCGCTCTTCCAGGGGGCCTTGTCCTCGAAGGGCAGCGCGACCGGCTTGTAGGTGGCCTTCGCAGCGTCGAGCTGCGGGGTCAGGGTGGCGGTGTGGTCGGCGATGTCCGCGGCGATCGGGAATTCGAAGTCGTCGACGCGGAAGGTGAGCGGGGTGCCCGCGACGGTGGTGCCGTTGGCGGCCTTGATCTTGAGCGCGTTGTCCTCGACGACCAGCGAGCCGGAATCGATCGAGATGATCGACTGGGTGTCGGTGGCATTGGCGGTGAAGTTGATCGGGGCGTCGGCGGATTCCGTCGGTGCCGCGTTGACGGTGCCCGCGGTGATACCCATAGCGGCGATCAGCAGAGCTGAAGTCGCGGCGAATTTCCTCATCAGCATTTTGTTTTGGACCTCGATGTTTAGCGTTCGGAGGGGACTAGACGATCGAAATCTAGACCAGCTAACGAGTGGTGAACCCGTTGTGACCGTTAATTCAAATTTTGTTCACCATCGCGACTCGAGGCTTGGTGGGTTCTTTGAAATGTGCACGTTGACCATGCCTTTTCACAAAGAACTGAACCATGCATCTTTCTTTACGCTCGACCAGAGTGACGAACATCACAGATTGAAAATCTGGCCGCGTAGATGAATACGGCCGCCCGGATCCGGCGGCAGCGGGCCACGCTGACCCTTTTCGAGTGACCTGCAAGCAGTCACCAGCGGCCGACGTAAGGTCATGGGGTGCGACTGCTCGTAACCGGCGGGGCCGGGTTCATCGGTGCGAATTTCGTCCAACAGACGGTGGCAGGTCGTCCCGACGCCACCGTAACCGTCCTTGACGCTTTGACCTACGCCGGAAATCGGGCGTCGCTCGAGCCGGTGGCCGACCGCATCGACTTCGTGCACGGTGACATCGCCGATCTGGATCTGGTCGACGAGCTCGTCAGCGGTGTCGACGCCGTGGTCCACTTCGCCGCCGAATCGCATAACGACAATTCCCTCGCCGAACCGTGGCCGTTCGTGCAGACCAATATCGTCGGTACCTACTCCCTGCTGCAAGCGGTACGCCGCCACGACGTGCGCTACCACCATGTCTCCACCGACGAGGTCTACGGCGATCTCACCCCGGACGGACCCGCATTCGACGAGGACACCCCCTACAACCCGTCCAGCCCCTACTCGGCCACCAAGGCCTCGAGCGATCTGCTGGTGCGCGCCTGGACCCGCTCGTTCGGCGTTCGCGCGACGATCTCCAACTGCAGCAACAACTATGGGCCGTATCAGCATGTGGAGAAGTTCATCCCGCGCCAGATCACCAACCTGATCGACGGGGTGCGGCCGCGGCTCTATGGCGCCGGCCATCAGGTGCGCGACTGGATCCACGTCGACGATCACAACCGCGCGGTGTGGGACATCCTGGAGCGCGGGCGAATCGGGCAGACCTATCTGATCGGTGCGGACGGTGAACTCGACAACAAGTCCGTGGTGCGGATGATTCTGCAGGCCTTCGACCGCGATCCGGACGATTTCGATCACGTCACCGACCGGGCAGGTCACGATCAGCGCTACGCCATCGATGCGACGCTGCTGCGCACCGAACTCGGTTGGACGCCGAGGTATTCGGATTTTCGTACCGGGCTGGCCGCCACCATCCAGTGGTACCGCGACAACGAGAGCTGGTGGCGTCCGGCCAAAGCCGGCACCGAACGCGCGTACGCCGATGCGGGCGAGCAGACCATCAATGCCTGAACTCCCCCGCCTCCCCGAGCCTCTGGCCGGACATTGGGAGCGCTGAAGTTCAGCCCCCGGGCCGGCGGTCGGTGCGTGCCCGAGTTCTGGGCGTACCCGATGAGTTACCCATGTTCTTCCGAAATCAGTTGTCACCCTGGTCGGCCTGTGGCACGGCCCGAGAGCGCAGGGGTTTGTCAGCCCCAGACGATCGAGTAGTACTTCCAGAGTGCGGCGATCAGGGCCACCAGCGTGGCCGCGATGATCGTGATGGCCGGTCCCTTGGCCGGGGTCCGGCCGCGGACATCGGTGAGCCGCAACGGCATCCAGCGCAGCAGCACCACCAGCGCGAGGATCGCCAGCGGCACGAAGTACCGGCCCTGGACGCCGTCGATGATGTAGTAGTCGACCGGGGTGAACGACATGTACAGCGTCACGTAGATCATCGCGACACTCGCGAGCATCGTCAGTGCGACGATCAGCGTGCGCCGGAAGGTGGCGGTCGCGGTGTTCATCAGATCCGCGATGCCGACGCTGACCGCGAAGGCGAGCAGGCAGGCCACCACCGTCAGGGCGGGGACGTCGATGTAGGCGAAGCCGAGT
Organism: Nocardia vinacea; assembly: GCF_035920345.1. NCBI lineage: Bacteria > Bacillati > Actinomycetota > Actinomycetes > Mycobacteriales > Nocardiaceae > Nocardia > Nocardia vinacea. The sequence continues at coordinate 6,811,938 of NZ_CP109149.1, read as the reverse complement.
TCGCCGAAGAACTGGGTGAACCACCGCTGGTCGCGTAGCGCAATGCTCTCGCCGAAGGTGTTCACGAAATTCACGGGGTCGGTGAGGATTCCGTGGAGCTGATCGCTTGGCCGCACCGAATTCCACTGGTGCTGTGGACGCATCAGGCCCATACCGTCGGTGGTCGGTCCCGCGATCTTCATCCAGACCGCGAACGCCAGCGCGCCCAGTCCTGCGAACCCCCATGGGATGAAACGCTTCCAACCGGCTGCGCCGCCGAGGGCGAACCGGTTCGTCGGCACCAGCACCACGAGCATGGCGAGCAGCACGTAGGTCGGCTTGCTGACCGGCAGCAGCAGGGTCGCGCCCAGTAGCGCGGCCGTCTCGGTGCGACCGAGACCATCACCCAGGAACAGTGCTTTGACCAGTAAGGCCGAAACCAGGATGGCCAGCGCGTTGGTCATGGTGTCGGCGGTGACGGTGCCCGCCTGGAAGACCGCGATCGGCAGCACGGCGACGGTGAACGCCAGCCACTGCACCCGGTGCGCGCGCAGGGCCCACAGACCGAATCCGACCAGCGCGAGGTAGGTGGCCAGGCCCGCGAGGCGGGTCAGCAGCATCATCGCGCCGACGTTCAGTCCGAACAGCTCGGCGACCCGAATGCCAATGGCCGCAGGGATATACGGCACCGGCGAGTAAGCGGCGGTATTGGTGAACCAGACCGGCTCCTCGGCCTTCGAAACCGCGGCGCCCTCCATCCGGGCGTAGCTGCCGGGATCGGCCACCATCTGATCCGGCTCTTCCGGATTGGTGCTGTAGTCGTGCAGCGCATAGCCCATCAGCTGGGTGATGCTGATCGGCACGTCGCCGCCATAGGAGATACCGCGATCGTCGTGGATCCGCTGCGGCAGCAGGCCGCCGTGCGCGACCTGGTAGGCGCGGCCGAACTGGGTGATTTCGTCATGGCCCCAGAACGGCGGGGTGATCCAGGCGAACAGTGCGCCGAAGACCGTGACGACGATGGTGAAGGCGACCGTCGCGGCCCCGAAGCGGGCCACGATCCGGCGTCCGAAATCACGTGCCGGATTCGGTCTGCTCGAATCAGGTTCGGCGGCAGCGGATTCGGCTGTCGCGTTGTCCGTGGTCTCGGGTTCCGGATTCGCGGCGGTTGCGGTTCGATCCGCGGAGGTGGTCAACGCTCGGCTCCACCGGTGTGTGTGTCACCGCCATGCGCGTCATCCGCGCCGACGGCGGAGTAGCGCAGGTAGACCAGCCGGGCGGCCTCGTGCCGGGAGCGCCGGATGCCGTCCAGGATCAGGCCGGCAGTCCAGGCCAGGCTGCCGAGCAGCAACAGGGTGAATCCGAGGAACAGCGTCGGGAACCGGGGCACCTCATGGGTGTTGTAGAACTCGACCACGATCGGAATGGTCAGGATGATCGAGACCAGCCAGCTCAGGGTGCCGAACAGCCCGTAGAACGCGACCGGTCGCTCATGTCTGGCCAGGCCGATGATCAGCGCCAGGATCTTGAATCCGTCGTGGTAGGTGCGCAGCTTGCTCTCACTGCCCGCGGGCCGATCGCGGAAGCCGACCGGAACCGCGGTCTGCGGTACCCGCAGATGCAGGGAGTGCACGGTCAGCTCGGTTTCGATCTCGAATTCGCGCGAGACAGCAGGGAAGCTCTTCACGAATCGGCGCGAGAACACCCGGAAGCCGCTGAGCATATCGTCGACGTTCTCGCCGAACACCTTTCCGACCACGCCGTTGAGCACCTTGTTACCGGTCTCGTGGCCGGAGCGGTACGCCGACGCGCCCTGGTCCTGTTTGCGGACGCCGAGCACATGGTCGTACGGACCGTCGAGCAGTGTCTTGATCATCAGCGGCGCGGCCGACGCCTCGTAGGTGTCGTCGCCGTCGATCATCAGATAGATATCGGCCTCGATATCGGCGAAGGCGCGGCGCACCACATTGCCCTTGCCCTTGGTGTATTCGTGGCGCACGATCGCACCGGCGGCGCGGGCCCGCTCGGCGGTCGCGTCGGTGCTGCGGTTGTCGTAGACGTAGACGACGATTCCCGGCACGGCGGCCTGCAGGTCGGCGACGACCTTGGCGACCGAAGCCTCCTCGTTGTGGCATGGCACCACTGCGGCAATTCGGAGCTCGGTGGAGTCCACCCGGTCAATCCTCGATGTCGGCGGTGAATGGGGAACACCGGGAGGGTACAGGGCGGTACCTATTGGTGCTCACTCGGTTCAGGTACCGTCGCCGGGTGTCTTACCCAGAGCAGCCCGTGTCATTCTCCGAACGGTCCGGCTCACCGCAATCGACGCCCGCTGACGAGCCGCTGACCGCGAAGGTGATCGCGGCACTGCGGCGCGGCGGCGCTTTCCTGGTGGTCGGCGCGATCGGTTTCCTCGTGGACGCGGGCACCTACAACCTGCTGGTGTTCTGGGGTGGCGAGGGCGTGCTGTACCACGCACCGCTGCCCGCCAAGATCATCGCGATCGCGGTGGCCACGGTGGTGACCTACTTCGGCAACAAGTGGTGGACCTTCGGGCACAAGAAATCCGATAATCCCGGGCGCGAGTACCTCTTGTATGCCGTATTCAACGTAGTAGCTATCGGCCTGCAACTAGGCTGCCTCGGGTTCTCCCGCTATGCGCTCGATCTGTCTTCACCGCTGTCGGACAACATTTCTGGCACGCTCATCGGCCAGATCGTCGCGGTGGTATTCCGCTACTGGGCCTACGACAAATTCGTATTCGTCGGTTCTTCTGACAGTTCGGCTAATAACAAGCAACCATAAATAGCAGGACCGCTCCGGTTCCTGGACAGGCAGTCGCCGAGCCTGATTGATATCCTCGGCCCGCCGCGAAGGCATCCAGGGGCGTGTCTGTCCCGTCGGCACCAAAACGATTTCGAGGACTTCATGGATCAGTCGGCTACCCAGGCCGTTACCGAGACAAATGACCGACCTTCGACCGCGCCCGCCTCGCTGCGCGTCGATCACCAGGCGCCCGATCGGCTGGTGCTGCAGCGCGGCATCTTCACCGGTCCGTCGGCGAAGGTGAGTGACGAGCTCTACGCCGTCGTCAAGGGTCGCGCCCATCGGGAACGCCTGGAGCTGAGACTGGAGAAGGGCGCGTCCGCGCATACCAACACCTACTTCGGGCGCTTCGCGGCCAGCTACTGGCAGCGCTGGACCACGGTCACCGAGGTGTGGGCGAGCATGGTGCTCGATGTGACCAAGAAGGCCCGCGTCCGGGTGGTCGCCTCCGATATCGCCGGGCACCGCCGGATCATCGAGACCGCCGAGATCACCACCAGCGGCCCGCTGACCCTGACCGCACCGCTGGACCAGTACGTCGACGGTGGCGCGCTGTGGCTCGAATTCGATGCCATCGGCGGCGAACTCGGCATTTCCGCGCAGACCTGGTCCGCCACCGCGCCCGACCATATGCGCCCGGTCGCCATCGCGATCTGCACCTTCAACCGGGCCGCGGACTGCGCCGAGACGGTAGCTGCGCTGGCCTCCGACGCCCCGATTCTCGAGGCCATCGACGCGGTCTATGTGGTCGATCAGGGCACCGATCTGGTGGAGAACCAGGCGCGCTTCCAGGAGACGCTGCCGATCTTCGGTGACAAGCTGCGGTACATCCGGCAGCCGAATCTCGGTGGTGCGGGTGGCTTTACCCGTGGCCTCTACGAGGTGTCCGCGGTCAACGAGCACGCCGACGTCATCCTGATGGACGACGACATCCTCTGCGAACCGGAAACGGTGTTGCGGCTCAACGCCTTCGCCAATATGACCGTGGAACCGACGCTGGTCGGTGCGCAGATGTTGTTCCTGCTCAACCCGGATTACCTGAATGTCGGCGCCGAGGAAGTGCACCTGCACGAACTCAAGCACGGCCAGAAGGTGCCGAAGGCATTGCGCAACACCAGCATGCTGAAGAAGAACCAGGAGCGCCGTGTCGACGCCGGCTACAACGCCTGGTGGACCTGCCTGATCCCGGCCGAGGTGGTCGCCGAGATCGGGCTGCCGGTGCCGATCTTCTTCCAGTGGGACGATGTCGAATACGGCATCCGGGCCCGCGAGCACGGGTTCGTCACGGTGACGCTGCCGAATGCCGCGGTGTGGCACGCGGACTTCTACTGGAAGGACTACGACGACTGGGCGCGCTACTTCAGCACGCGCAACTCGTTGATCGTCGGTTCGCTGCACACCGATCTCGACGGCAAAGCCATTACCCGCCAGCTGTTCCGGAGTCTGGCCGAACATCTGGTCGCCATGCAGTACGGCCTGGTGCACACCACCCTGCAGGGCATCGAGGACTTCCTGCAGGGGCCGAAGGTCCTGCGCGACGGTGGAATCGCCGCACTGGCCGCCGCCCGCACCAGTCGCGCCGACTACACCGAGACCATCAAGCATCCAGCCGCGACTCCGCCGGTGCGTTCGGCCGATATCCAATTGCGCCGGGCCGGTGGCGAACCGAGTCGGGTCACGGCGGTGCTGATCAAGCGGGCCATCTCCCAGTGGACCGGGCGTACCCAGCATGGGCTGATCGGCGTCACCCGCGAGGACGCGCACTGGTGGCACGTTGCGCTGTTCGACCACGTCGTGGTCACCGACGCCTCTCAGTCCGGTGTACGGGTCCGTCAGCGCGATAAGGCGCGCGCTCGCGCCCTGCTCATCCGCACCATCCGGGTCCTGCGCCGCCTGCGTCGTGAACTGCCCAACCTCACCCGGCAGTACCGCGCGGCAATGCCGGAGCTGACCAGCCGCGAGAACTGGGAACGCCTCTACGGCATCAAGCCGAACTGAGGGGCTGACTCCTGACCGCGCGGCGCGCACTGGTTTGCGCGCCGCGCGTTGATTTGCCCGGGCATTTCGCATGCGGCGTGCAAAAGCATGCGCGGCGATGCTCAGCGCAGTGCAGTCTTGAATGCGGTGTAGGCGCGCTCGTCGAAGAGGACGAAGCGGACTTCTTGAACGGACGTTTGTGTGTGACACACCGTTTCGGTAGCGATGCGGGCGCCGTCATCCATCGGCCAGCCGTAGACGCCGGTCGAGATGGCAGGAAAGGCGATTGTTCGCGCGCCCAATTCGTCTGCCACTCGGAGGGATTCGCGGTAGCAGGAGGCGAGGAGGGCGGAGCGGTCTTCGGTCGCGGACCAAACGGGTCCGACGGTGTGGATCACCCATCGGGCCCACATGTTGCCCCCGGTGGTGGCAACCGCCTGACCGGTGGGCAGCCCTTTGCCATAGTGCGACGCGCGCAGATCGCGGCAGGCGCCGAGAATCGCGGGCCCACCAGCGCGATGGATTGCGCCATCGACGCCGCCGCCGCCGAGTAGAGAAGAGTTGGCCGCGTTGACGATCGCGTCGACTCGCTGCTCGGTGATATCACCCCGGTGCAGGATGATTGTGGCGGTACCAGGCGCGCCCGAGATCAGGTGCCGAGCGCGCCCTTCCAGTAGCGGCATCAATGCCTGTCGCCAGGCATCGAGACTTACCATCCCGCTCGACATGCCGCCGTGCGCGTACTCCGATCGGTACACGCTGTCGGGTGCGTCTTTCGAGTCGAGACGCAAGCCGACGACCTGCTCGAAGGTGTTGTGCAGCAGTGCGATCACCTCGGCCGATGTCGGAGGTGGGCCGAGAGTCTCGAGCCGGCTCCGCAATTCTTGCCACACGTAGGGATCTCCGCGTAGTCCCCACCCTTCGGGCTCTGGTTCGAACAGTGCGGCCAAGGTCGGGGTGTCGGTCACGATCTCGACGGTAGCGGGCAGGCGGATCGAAGGTGGCCGGATAAGCCACCTTCGAGCGCGACGGTTAGAGGAACAGGTCGGTGGTCAGTTCGGCGTCGCCGGGGATGACGCGGTACTTGTCCAGGTCGGTGATGCCGTGTGCGCCGAGGACTTCGTCATCGAGGAAGAAGTTGCCGCTGGTCTCCTTCGACGGTGAGGTGAGCACCAGGTAGGCGGCGTCGGCGTAGATATCGGGGGTGCGGGAGGTGGCGATCATTTCCTCGCCGCCGAGTAGATTCTTGACCGCGGCGGTGGCGATGGTTGTGCGCGGCCACAGCGAGTTGACGGCGATACCGTCGCCCTTGAGCTCCTCGGCCAAACCCAGTGTGGTGAGCGACATTCCGTACTTGGCGATGGTGTAGCCGAGCGCCATGCCCGCCCACTTCGGGTCCAGGTTGAGCGGCGGGGACAGGGTCAGGATGTGCGGGTTGCGGCCCGCTGCGGCCGATTCGCGCAGCGCGGGAATGCTGAGCTTGGAGAGCAGGAAGCTGCCGCGGCAGTTGATGTCCTGCATCAGGTCGTACTTCTTCATGGAGATGGCGTCGGTGGGGGACAGGTCGATCGCCGAGGCATTGTTGACGACGATGTCGATGCCGCCGAACCGCTCGACAGTCTGGCGCACGGCCTCGGCGACCGACTCATCGATGCGCACATCGCCGACGAACGGCAGTACGGTTCCGCCTGCCGCCTCGAGCTCTGCGGCCGCGGTATGGATGGTGCCGGGCAGCTTCGGATGCGGCTGGTCGGTCTTCGCGATCAGGGTGATATTGGCGCCGTCGGCGGCGGCTCGCTTGGCGATCTCCAGACCTATGCCACGGCTGCCGCCCGACATGATCATCGTCCTGCCTGCGAGCGGCTTCGATCCCGGTTCCGTCATGACCTGCTCCTGTCGTCCAGGCCGCGGGTGGGTGCGCCCGCGGCCGTGCCGACCCGTTCGAGCGACCGGCGAGCAGTCGCCGACGGGTGTTGTGCACGTCAAGGGTAACTCAGGTCCTTATGCAACCAGTTGCATAGGATGGTCGAAGAAAGGGCGCCGGAGCCCCGACGCCCTTTCGACGCTGTCAGATGCTGGATGCGCCAGCGATCAACACGATGTTCAACAGGATCATCAATGCCACGATGCCCCAGCTGATGTAGATGAAGATGGCGCCGGGCGTCTTCTGCGGAACCGGGCCGATCGCACCGTTGAGGAAGATGACCGCGGGCGGCTTGTAGTAGAACCGTGCGCCCTGACCTTCCTGAATCGCGGCCGTCGCATTCGCCGGGCCCATATCGAACAGCCAGGGCGTGGTCACCTTCACGTGGTACTGCCCCGGGCCGATCGGAATATGGTTCTGACCCCACCGCGTATTCGGCACCCGCTGACCGTTGATCAGGATCTTCGGCTTGGTGATCGCCAACAAGAAGGCGAACCACTCATAGGAGGCCTCGACGGTGATGCCCGGCGGGGCCGGTGCCTGCTGCGGAACCGGCTGCCCGTAGGGCGCCTGGCCGTACGGTTGCTGCCCATAGGGCTGAGCAGGCTGGCCGTACGGCTGCGGCGGTACGGGCTGGCCGTACTGCGGCTGCGGAATATGTGGCTGACTGCCGTACGGCGGTTGCGGCACCTGCGGTTGGCTGATCGGTGGCTGCCCCGCGGGCGGCGCGTATTGCGGTGGCGCACCGTAGGGATTCGGCGCGCCCTGCGGCGCCGGCTGACCATATGCGGGCTGTCCGGGCCATTGCCCGGGCTGGCCCTGAGGCGGATACCCGCCGGGGTAACTCATCTGCACCCTCCCGTTTAGCGATTTGTGCGTGCCGACCCTACCGTGCTTCCACCGAATCAGCGTCGCGAGCTTCTCTCCTGGTAGAACTGCCGCTGCTGCTTGCGGATATCGCGCCACGCCTTCTCGCGTTCCGCTTGTAGCCGCTTATCCGATCGCGCTGCCATCCAGGCGTTTTCCCGTTCGAGTTTGCGGTAGCTGTCGAAGCGCCGCTGGGTTAGCGCGCCGCTGTCGATGGCTTCCTGTACAGCACAGCCGGGTTCGCCGTTGTGCGCGCAGTCGTCGAATCGGCAGTGCGCCGCGATGGATTCGATATCACTGAAGGTTTTCTCGATGCCTTCCGCGGCATCCCAGAGTCCGATGCCGCGCAGTCCGGGCGTATCGATCAGCGTGCCGCCGCCGGGCAGCGGCCGCAGCTCCCGATGCACGGTGGTGTGCCTGCCCTTCTTGTCCACCGCGCGAACGGCGTTGGTGGCGAAGACTTCCTGGCCGAGCAGGGCATTGGCGAGCGTCGATTTCCCGACGCCGGACGGACCGATCAGCGCGACGGTGCCGTCGAGCATTGCGGTGAGCACATCGAGTCCGGATCCGGTATCCGCACTGACCGCGATGGCAACCGCACCGGGCGCGACGGCCTGCACTTCGTCGAGCGGAATATCCAGCGCCGCATCCGCTTTGGTGAGCACCACGATCGGCTGTGCGCTGCTCTCCCAGGCCAGCGCGAGCATGCGCTCGATCCGCCCGAGGTCGATATCGCCGTCGGCCGCACTGCAGATCAGCACGGTATCGACATTCGCGGCGAGCACCTGGCCCTGTGCGCGCCGGTCGGCGGCCGAGCGCATGATCGCGCCGCGGCGCGGCAGCAGTTGTCGCACATTCAGTTCGGCATCGATGCTCACCCAGTCGCCGGTGCAGAGTCCGCTGATCTCGGAGTCGGCACCCCGCCTGAGCGGGTCAGGCCGGGAGGAGGCAGCTTGGGTAACCGCGGACGGCCCCCGCTCAGGCCAAAACAAACGCGCGCAACGGGCGCGCGTGAGTCCGGTCGGTGTCGCGACATCGCATTCGCTGCGATCCATGCGAATCACCCGCGCGGGGACGCACCCATCGTCGATGAGCGAGTCGTATTCGTTGGCAACGGCTTCGGTCCAGCCGTAAGGGACGAGGAGGTCGTGGTCGACCATGATGGAAGGAATCCTTCGTCGGGCGCCGAGCCCGAACCGGACTCAGCGAGAGGTATCTGAGGCGGAAATTCGTGCGACAGCGTGCATTTGCACAGCTGATCCGGGCACGACAATCCGAACGGTCCGTGTCACGATCTCCACCTCCTCACTCTCGTCTCGACGTTGCTCGCCCACTTTGGCATGGCGCGCAGACCCGCGCAATCTATTTTTCGTCGGTGGGCTTCTGGTCCGGGGTCGGCTTGCCGAACTGCTCGTTGCGGCCCAGGCTGCGCAGGTGGAACCATTCGCGCAGACCGGCCGGATCGCGGCGGGTGACGAGGAAGAACCAGGAGAAGCGGATCCATTCCTGGGGCAGCAGTTTGCGCATACCGGGCTGGGACATCAGGTAGCCGCGGTTGCGGTAGGTGAAGTAGCGCTTGACCGGGTCGTCCGGGTATTGGGTGTGCATGCGGCCGCCGAGGATCGGCTTGAATTCGGCGGCGCCGTTGGGATGCAGGTAGGCCGTCTGTAGACAGGTGCCGAACGGCAGACCGGAGCGAACCAGCCTGCGATGCACCTCGACCTCGTCGCCGCGCACGAATAGCCGCAGGTCCGGAACGCCGATCAGATCCACTGCCTTGGCGGAGATCAGCGCGCCGTTGAAGAGCGAAGCGATGCCGGGCAGGAAGTCTTCGTCGCCTAGCTCGGAACGTAGCCGCCGCCAGACCACACCGCGGCGCAGCGGGAAGGCGAGACGGTCCGGTTCAGCGACATCGCAGACCACCGGCGACACCTCGACCAGACCGTGTCGGCCCGCGCAATCCAGCAGGGTGGCAAGGACTTCCGAGCCGTCGGGGCGGCCGTCGTCGTCGGCCAGCCACACCCAGTCCGCGCCGAGGGTCAGCGCGTGCAGCATGCCGAGCGCGAAACCGCCCGCGCCGCCGAGATTGTGCGCCGAGCCGAGGTAGGTGGCCTCGACCGGCTGCTGGGCGACCAGCTCCGCGACCTCGGGTTCATTGGCGTTGTCGACCACGATCAGGTGGTCCACCGGGCGGGTCTGGGAGACAAGGACTTTCAGTGATTCGGCGAGCAGTTCGCGGCGTTTATGGGTGACGACTACGGCGACGATCTTGGCGCCGGGGCCGGTACCGGCTGGGGTACGGGCGGCTTCGATTTGTGCGGGTGAGGGGTCCTCGGAGTCGTCGTCCAGGGAAGCTGGCACGGAGTCGATCAGGGCCTCGCGCCCTGCGTCGATCGGGGCGTTCTGCCCGGTCGGCTCACTCATGCCTGATTCCGCTCCAATTCTCGCTCGGTTCCCATTTTCCGTTCCGCTTCCATTTCACGCAGCACGGTGGCGACGTGATTGCCCGCGTCCGGGCCCTCATAGGCACGCACCACTTCTTCGATACCGCCGCGCAAACGGATCTGCCCGTGGTCGACCCACATGGCGGTATCGCAGAGCTGGGCGAGAAATTCGTTGGAATGGCTGGCGAACACCAGGATGCCCGAGCGGGCCACCAGTGATTGCAACCGGATCCGAGCCTTCTTCATGAATTCGGCGTCCACCGCGCCGATGCCCTCGTCGAGCAGCAGGATCTCCGGATCGATGGAGGTCACCACGCCCATTGCCAGGCGCACCCGCATACCGGTGGAATAGGTGCGCAGCGGCATCGACAGATATTCGCCGAGTTCGGTGAATTCGGCGATCTCATCGATCTTCGACATCATCTGCTTGCGCGTCTGTCCGAGGAAAAGCCCACGGATGATGATGTTCTCGTAGCCGGAGATCTCCGGATCCATACCGACGCCGAGGTCGAATACCGGCGCCACCCGGCCGCGGATGCGGGCACTGCCGCGCGAGGGTTCGTAGATTCCCGAAAGCAGTCGCAGCAGTGTCGATTTACCCGCGCCGTTATGTCCGACCAGGCCGACCCGGTCGCCCTCTTTCAGCGAAAGGGTGATGTCGCGCAGCGCCTCGACCACCACCACATCGGACTGATTGCGGCCGATCGCACCGCCGGCCTTACCGAGGAATGCCTTTTTCAGCGATCGCGATTTGGCGTCGAAGATCGGGAACTCGACCCACGCCTGGCGGGTTTCGATACTCACATGGTCGGTCATCGGGCCCGATCTCCTATACCCAGTACGGCACGCGCGAACGGTACTGCTTCATGGCGAAGATCGCCACGATCCAGCCGACGACGGTGATGGCGCCGACGATCACCCAGTGATACAGATGCTGATCATCACCGAGCAGCGGCGCGCGGACGATCTCCAGGTAATGGAAGGTCGGCACGATTTCGGCCAGCTTCGCGCGCTCGCTCACCTGACCACCCTGTTCTTCCAGGCTTTTCGTATTCCACATGACGGGCGTGAGCACGAACAACATCAGCGTGAGGCTGCCGAGGATCGGCGCGATATCGCGGTAGCGGGTGCTGAAGATGCCGAAGACGATCGAGACCCACATCGAGTTGAGGAACAACAGCCCGAGCGCGGGGATCGCGAAAATGGCGGTCCAGTGCAGTTTTTCCCAGACGCCGAATGCGACCAGCACCACCAGATAAATCAGCATGTTGTGCGCGAAGAACAGCAACTGCCGCCACACCAGGCGATAGACGTGCACGCTGAGCGCCGATGGCAGCTGTTTGATCAGTCCCTCATTGGCGATGAAGACATCCGAACCCTCGAGGATGCTGGCCTGGATCACATTCCAGACGATGATGCCGATGGCCACATACGGCAGGTACGACTTGATCGACTGGCCGAGCAGCGCCGAGTACAGAATGCCGATCGCGGCGGCCTGCACACCGGTCGCGATGGTGATCCAGAACGGGCCAAGCACCGAGCGTCGATAGCGCTGTTTGATGTCCTGCCAGCCGAGCGACAGCCAGAGCTCGCGCTGCGTGAAGCCGCCGCGGAAGTCTTTGAACGCGCGCCCGAAGGTTTGCGAGTCCGAGACGATCGCGCTCGCCGGCGCGACGGCCTCGTCCGACGCGGGCGTTTCCGCGTCGAAGCTCACCGGATGCTCCGGCGCGGTGTTCTCTTCAGGAGGCACGGAGGTCTCATCGGAACTCTCGTCGGTACGCGCTTGGCTGGTATCTGAACGCACTGAACCCTCTTCAGGACGGTCCGAGCTCTCATCGGGACGCGCCGTATTCACATCGGAGACCGAGTCGGGGCGGGCGGCAGCGGACGGCACGGTGCTCGACACTACCCTCGCAATTTCCCGCGGCGTGAGTGGCGGGGCCCGGAGGCGGTAGCGGAGCGTAACCACGTAGGGCCCCGCGATCGCCGCAAATCAGACACCGCCGACCCGGCCGGCACTCGACTCGGATCTACTCAGAGATATTGTCCGGAGCCGCCGATCGGCGAGTTCGACTGGCCCCCGCGCGGGTCGGTCGCGTGGATGCCGGGCGGCAGCGCACCCTGACGCATCTGTTCCAGCTGCGCGCGCGCCGCCATCTGCTGGGCGAACAGCGCCGTCTGGATGCCGTGGAAAAGACCTTCCAACCAGCCGACGAGCTGGGCCTGAGCGATGCGGAGTTCGGCATCGGTGGGCACCGCGTCATCGGTGAATGGAAGCGTCAGCCGCTCCAGTTCCTCGCGCAATTCCGGTGCCAGACCCTGTTCGAGTTCGCGCACCGAGGATTTGTGGATCTCGCGCAGCCGGGTCCGGCTGGCATCGTCCAGCGGAGCCGCGCGGACCTCCTCCAGCAATTGTTTGATCATGGTCCCGATGCGCATGACCTTCGCGGGCTGCTCGACCATATCGGCGAGCGATTCTTCGGCGTCGTCCCTATTGTCCGCATTGTCGGATTTCTCATCGCCGTCGGTAACGACCTGCGCGGTGAAGGGCGTGTCCGATCCGGACTCCACGGGAATAGCCAGCGGCCTGCCGTCGGGTCCGATCACGACAATGGATTCGGGTGCTCCATCCGATTGCGTCATGGTCCCCATCATGTCGCGTCCGCCGCGAACGCGCTAAGTCGGTCTCCTTCGATCAGGTCGCCGGGTCGGTGCAGCGGCGCGGAGGTGGCGTCTATTCTGTTCGGGTCGTGTGGTTCGGATTTGTTGAAAGTCGGTTGCCATGCTGAGTCCCAGTTCACTGCACCCTCGTCCGCCGGTGAGAGGGAACGCGGTTACCCAGGCTCGCCCGCTGCCCTTAGAGTGGCCAACATGACTTACGACGTCGCGAGGGTTCGGGGCCTGATACCGTCCCTCGGCGACGGTTGGATCCATCTCGACCCGCAGGGCGGAATGCTGGTCCCGGATTCGGTATCTCGTGCTGTATCAACAGGTTTCCGAACCTCTTCGTTTTCCCATATCGGCCGCAATGGCGCCGCCGTTCGCAGTGCCGCGATTCTGGATGCGGCGCGCGAGGCCGTCGCGGATCTCGTCGGCGGTGATCCGGCGGGCGTCGTGCTCGGACCGGACCGCGCGGTTTTATTGGCCTGGTTGGCGGAGTCGCTGAGTTCGCGGCTCGGCCTCGGCACCGGGATAGTGCTATCGCGATTGGATGATGAGGCGAACGTCGCGCCGTGGTTGCGGATCGCGAATCGCTACGGCGCGCATGTGCGCTGGGCCGAGGTCGAGATCGAGACCTGTGAGATGCCGTCATGGCAGTTCGAGGAATTGATCGGCCCGACCGCCCGGCTGGTCGCGCTGACCGCGGCGTCGCCGATCGTCGGTTCGGCCCCCGCGGTGCGGGTCGCGGCGGATCGGGTGCACGAGGTGGGTGGTCTGCTCGTCGCCGATTGCTTCGGCGCTGCGCCCTATGCCCTCATCGATATCGACGATCTGAATGCCGATGTGGTCGCGTTGAGCGCCCCTGCCTGGGGTGGTCCGCAGATCGGCGCGCTGGTTTTCCGCGATCCGGCCTTCCTGGACCGTATTCCGTCGATGTCGTTGAACCCCTATGCCAAAGGCGCCGAACGCCTCGAGGTCGGCGGCCACCAATACGCCCTGCTCGCCGGCCTGACCACCTCCATCGACTTCCTCGCGGGCCTGGACGAGCGCGCCCGCGGCACCCGCCGCGAGCGCCTGGAAATCTCCATCACCTCGCTGCAGGACTACCACGATCAACTCTTCGAGCACCTGATGGACGTGCTCGACAAAATCTCCAACCTGACGGTCATCGGCCGCGCCTCCACCCGCATCCCCACGGTCAGCTTCACCATGGCAGGCATGCAAGCCGAAAAGGTAGCCGCCAAACTCGCCGACGCCCGCATCGGCACCTTGAGCGGTGTCCACGGCGGCAGCCGGTTGTTGGATGCCCTCGGCGTCAACGACGAAGGCGGCGCCGTAACCGTCGGCTTGGCCCCGTACACAACGAATTTCGAGATCGATCAGTTGGGGCGGGCGCTGGCCGCGCTGGAGTGAGTCCCGGGCGCCACCCGCCCTGCTCCGCACGCGAATCCTGTTGAGCGACTCAGTAACGCGCATCAGTCCACATCTTCGCAGTTCAGCGGTATTTGATACGCGCACTGAAGATCGCCCCTCGGGACGAAGAGGTCAGCTGGACGCCGCATTGCGCGGATAGTCTGGTTCGCTCAGTTGCTGGGCTGTCGTCATAACGTTCAAGGTTGCCGAGTTCTCGGCGGCGATTGCGCCTTCGACTCGTTCGACAAGGGTCCGAAAGGCCTTGGTGTTGCCCAAGTGCTCGTACGGTCCTGTTCGGGTACGGAAGTAGACCTTTTCGTGGCCGAGCAGTTGTTCGGTCGACCGGTAATTCTTCCATTGCTCTCGATACTTGAAGACACTTTCGAGCGAAACCGACGCCGCTACAACGAGACTGACCACTGTGACCACGATCGGTGCCCACGCGAATGGGAGGTTGACAAGGGCAGGTACGGTCACGCCGCCGCCCACCGCGAGGACCCGGATCTGCAAATGCCTGGCCTTCATCGTGACGGCTTTCTTGTCGTACCAACCCTGGTACTGCTCCAAGCGATCGGTGATGTAGTCCTCTGGCGCCATCGAAGGCGGGCTCGGCTCATCAGAGCCGAACTGGCTGGAGCCGAGACCTTCGGTAAGAGGCACGCCGCCTATTATCGACGAGCCGTTATGGCCGCGCCTGGAGATTAGAAAAGCCGAGCACCGGTGCGCAGCATAAACCGTTGCGCTCGAGCCGGTTTCGGGCGGGACGGTCGCGGCGAGCGGCTGCGGAGAGCATTGCGGTTCCCAGCACCGGGGAGGGCGTTCGAGAGGGGTCGAAAGGCTCCGCCAATTCGGTGAGATTCGTTGCGAGACAGGATATTTCGCATCAGGCACGACTCGGATCGAAGCTGGGTGGTTGGAGTCGAGCCGAGGTCGTCGGCGCTATAGTCCCCGGCACATCTGTACGGAGAGGACACCCGATGGCTCTTTCACTGCCCGTGACGTATCTGGTGGGAAGCGCCAACGCGCCGACACGACAGATCGCGATGGAGAAATTCGGCACGATGTGGGAGTACCTGCCGTCGTTTCCGGAGGGTGACACGGCTTTTCCCGGTTGGATCATGCCGAGGCTGCGCAGTACCTTCGCGCTTCCTGGAATGCGGAAGGTGAAGGACGGCAATATCGAGTTGGCCTATCCGGGGATGCCCGGTTACGAGTACGCCGGTGAGCATGAGCTCGAGATTCCGCCCGTGCTGCTGGGGTATTTCGACCAAGCCGAGGCTGCCAAGCCGATTCTGGAGCGCATGATCGAGGAACGCGGCAGCAGCAAGAGCTATCAGGCGTGCATTGTCGATCCGTACGATCATGCGTACTTCGCCCTGGGTGAGGCCGGACTCGAGCAGCATTACGAGTCGTTTCGGAAACCGGCGCTGGAAGAGATCTTCGCTATTCATCGGCTGTTCGATGGCGATGTGGTGTTCCAACTCGAGAGCCCCGGGCGCATGTTGACGATCGAAGTGATCGAGTCGGCGCAAGAGCGGGCCGCGAAAGCTGTTGAGCTCGCTTCGGATCTGGCCGCATTCGTGCGCCGGATGCCGGAGGGGGCCCGTGTCACGATCCATCTGTGTCGGGGCGACTGGGAGCACAGCACGTGGCTGAAGCAGATCAACGGGTTCGAGCCGGTTGTGCTCTTGGTCAATGCCATTGTGGCGGCATGGCCCGAGGGCCGGACGCTGCAGGGTATTCATATTCCCCTGGCGGCGGCCGACGTACTGCCGTTCGCCGACGTGGACAATCCCGATATCTATCAGCCGTTGGAGCAGCTGACCCCCGACGCGACCATCTACGCCGGCATCGTGCACGAGAAGGCGAGTGCGGACCATATCCGCTCGGCCTTGACGCAGGCGCGGAAGTATTACCCTCGTCCATTCGGCGGGCTGAGCACATCGTGCGGTATGGCTCGGATGACCGAAGCCGACATGGACCACGCACTGCGATTGCTGACCGATTTGATGGTCACGGCGACCGGTTGATCGGTCCGGATCCGCGCGACGGGCGGATCGTCGACTGGACAGGCGTGGGACGAAGCAAAAGAGATCAATAACGCCTGTCAGTGCGTCGCGGTGTGTCAGAATTCCCCACCCGCCGTTGAGGTTTCGCTGACGTGAGGACCCGAAAGTTCAGGTCGGAATTGCGGAGACGGAGGGATTTGAACCCCCGGTCGCTCTCGCGACGCTCGCTTTCAAGGCGAGTGCATTCGGCCGCTCTGCCACGTCTCCAGGCCAACGAGAGTACCCGTCGCCGTGCGCCGTCTGCCGACGGGTCAGTCGGAGTTGCCGATCTCGTGGTCGACGCGGGCGAAGACCTCGCCGACTATCTCGAGTTGTTCGGGACCGAGCAGGTCGATGAAGTTGCGGCGGACCGCCTCGACGTGACCGGGTGCGGCGGCCTCGAGCCGACGCATACCTTCCTCGGTGAGTTCGGCGAGTACGCCGCGGCCGTCCTCGAGGCAGGTGTTGCGGCGGACCATCCGCTGAGTCTCCAGGCGGCGGATCTGATGGGTGAGTCGGCTGCGGGAGGACAGCACGCCGTCGGCGAGCTCGCTCATGCGCAACGAACGGTCGGGAGCCTCGGAGAGCAGGACGAGGATCCGGTATTCCGCGAGGGTGAGGTCGGAGTCGCGTTGCAGTTGACGGTTCAATGCCGTTGCCAAGCGCTGGTTACCGTCCATATAGGCCCGCCAGGCACGCTGCTGCGACGACGAGAGCCATTCCGGCTCGACGGGCGCGTGACTGCTCGGTTCTGGTTGCACATGCTCCATTCTAAGCGCGCCTGAACTGCGCAAACGCATAACCCAACGGTCCGGCGAAAGACCTGGACACACGACTAATCAAGCCCTGAATCAGGGCATGTGGGTCGACCGGTTCACCGGATTGTTGCGATCAATGAACGGTTGAGCTCGGCTGGGTTCGCGCATCCGGACAGGCCCATAACGGAGTCGAAGTCCGCGAGCAGAACGCGCAGCGCGTGGCGAACACCTGCTCGGCCCGCGATGCCGAGACCGTACGCCCATGGGCGACCGAAGAGCACCGCCTTCGCGCCGAGTGCCAGCGCAGTGAACATGTCCGAGCCGGTGCGGATGCCGGAGTCGAACAGGACGTCCGCGCGGTCGCCGATGCTGGCGGCCACGGCGGGTAGGGCGTCGAGTGCGGCGATGGCACCGTCGACCTGGCGGCCGCCGTGATTACTGACGACCACTGCGTCGGCACCCGCGTCGACCACTTGACGGGCGTCGTCCGGATGCAGGATGCCTTTGACCGCGATCGGCAGATCGGTCCACTCACGCAGGTGGACCAGGTCCGCTGGCCGCAGGGCGTGGTTGCCGAACAGGCCGCTCCAGGTGAGAATCGCGGCTCGCATCGCGTCCTCGCTCTCTTCAGGCGGCGTCGACAGTTTCGCGCGGAAGACCGGATCCGACAGATAGTTGGCAATGCCTTTGCCGTGCAGGAACGGCAGATGTGCGAGCTCGAGATCGCGGGGTCGCCAACCGAGGCTCGGGGTGTCGACGGTGACGACAATGGCCGACGCACCCGCCCGCTCCGCCCGCTCGACGAAGGATCTGGCCAGCTCGTCATCGGCGGGCCAGTACAGCTGATACCACCAGCTACCGGCCCCCGCGCCGACCTCCTCGATCGTGGACGAGGCCGCCGTCGAGAGCACGGTACCGACGCCGAGTTCCTTCGTGACCTCCGCGACGATCACCTCACCACCCTCGTGCAGCAGCTCCAGCACCCCGACCGGCGCGGTCAGCACCGGCGCGGCCAGTCGCGTCCCGAGCACCTCCACCGACAGATCGCGCGCACCCGGCTCCGAGGTGCCGCGCAGCATCCGCGGCACAATCCGGTGCCGGTCGAATGCGGACCGATTGGCCGCCGCAGTACGCTCCCCCGACGCACTTCCCGCCACATACGCGAAGGCTTCCTTGCTCAGCACCGCACGCGCCCGGTCTTCCAAACCCGTAGCCGTCAACGGCAATTCGGGCACCGCGCCATTCAGTCCACCCAGGTAGATCTCGTTCTGGAAGTCGACAAAGCTGCTCACGCCCGGAACGGTAGTACCCCGCATCCATCCCCGCAGGCAGCTCGCCATATTTCCAGCCTGACGACGCCGGACCAGAGTGCGGGACGCCGCACTCCATTTGTGAGCCGCACATTCAGTACCGAGCCTGTTGCCGAATACGCCCAACGGGCGATCGTGACGTCACAGCTGGGGACCACCGGCGAGCATGATCACCTGGCGGCAGTCCATCCAGACGGGTGACCTGTGGCACGACCGAAATCCGCGCTGATTCGGCAACAGGCTCTACCCAGGGTGTGTGCTCGCGAGAAGGGGTGGCCAGCGGGCGGGTCGGGGATGGGGGCAGGATGGGGCGGTGCGCGCTATCGAGTTGAACGGGTTCGGGGGACCCGAGGTGATGGAGTGGGGCGAGGCGGCGGATCCGGTGCCGGGGCACGGGGAGGTGCTGATCGAGGTTGCCGCAGCCGGGGTGAATCGCGCGGATCTGCTGCAGCGGCGAGGGTTCTATCCGCCGCCGCCTGGGGCCAGTGAGGTCATGGGGTTGGAATGTTCGGGGGTCATCGCCGAAGTCGGTGATGGGGTGCGGGATTGGCACGTCGGCGATCGGGTGTGTGCGCTGCTGTCCGGTGGCGGGTACGCGGAAAAGGTTGTGGTTGCCGCGACGCAGGTGCTGCCGGTGCCCGACGGGCTCGACCTGGGTGCGGCGGCCGCGCTGCCCGAGGCGGCTGCGACGGTGTGGTCGAACCTCGCGATGACAGCCGGGCTGGATGCGGGGCAGTTGGTGCTGATCCATGGCGGCGGCAGCGGAATCGGTACGCACGCCATCCAAGTCGCGGTGAGCCAGGGTGCGCGTGTGGCGGTGACCGCGGGGTCGGCGGAGAAGCTGAAGCGGTGCCGCGAGTTGGGCGCGAGCGTCCTGATCAATTACCGCGAGGACGATTTCGTCGCCGCGATCCGCGCCGAAAATGGTGCGGGCGGTCCCGGCGCCGACATCATCCTCGACATCATGGGCGCCGCCTACCTGTCACGAAACGTCGAGGCGCTGGCGCCGCACGGCCGCCTCGTGGTGATCGGCATGCAGGGCGGGGCCACCGCCGAGCTGAATCTCGGTGCGCTGCTGTCCAAATGGGGCACCATCCATGCCAACAACGTCCGCAACCGCCCCACCACCGGCCCCAACAGCAAGGCCGCCATCATCGCCGAACTGAACCGCCACATCTGGCCCCTGATCGCGGACGGCACCATCGCCCCGGTCATCCACGCCGAACTCCCGATCACCGAAGCCCCCGAGGCCCACCGCCTCCTGGACTCCTCCGAAACCTTCGGCAAGGTAGTCCTGAACGTCCGCGACGCCTGACGGCTGGCCTGCGCTGGTCTTCACCCCCGGCGAGGGCATGGCCGTCGAGGGGGCGACGTCTTCCCGCGCAGCCCGCGGAATTGCCCACGAATTGGGCTGTGTCAGGCCAGAATTGACGGATGACCGAGCTCGCGTTGACGACGGATCGGCGGGACGAACTGGCTGCGTTGCTTGGTGATGAGGAGCGGCTTCGGGCTGAGTATCCGAAGGTGGCGGAGTACTTGGATACGGCCCCGATGTTGGCGGGGACGGGGGATGGTCGGGCCGACGCCGCGTTCGATCTGCGGTTCGTGCACTACATGACTGGTGGCCGGTCGGTCAGCGCGAATCCGTACTGGGAGATCGTTGCGCCATCGGTGTCCGAGCGCGAAGGCCGTCGCGTAGTGGACGGCGGTCGGATGAATGGCAGTGTGCGTCTGGGGTTTGCGCAAACAATCTTGCAGGCCGCCTATGCGTACGCCATCCCGTCGCCCGAGACGATTGCGTGGCTGAATCAGTTTGCCGATGGCCGCAAGGTGGTCGAACTGGGGGCCGGGCGCGGGTATTGGGCGGCGCAGCTGACCGAAGTGGGAATGGGCGTCGACGCGTACGACTCCGAGCCGCCGGACAAGACGGAGAACATGTCGTTTTTCGGTGCAGCCGGTCAGTCGGACGTGTGGCATGGCATCGGGGATCTCGATGAGTTCGCTGCGCGTCCGAGCGGCGGCTCCGATGCTGTGCTGTTCCTCTGCTGGCCGCCGGGGTGGGGCAACCCAATGGCGTCGGACGCGCTTGCCGCGTTCGAAGCTGGAGGTGGTGAACGGCTGGTCTACATCGGAGAGCCGAAGGACGGAAAGACCGGTGACGACGCATTCTTCGATGGACTCGCCGCGCGCTGGAAGCTGAACTCCGAAGACACGCAGTTCGTTTCGTGGTGGAACCTGGCCGACCGTGCACAGGGTTGGGTCCGGCGCTGATCTCTGCGTGCGTCTGCAGGAATCAATTCACCGTAGGAACGACAAACCCGTCGACGATCTCTAAGTCGCGTCGGATGGCCTCATCAAGGTCGAGGTATTGCTCGCTGGTAGTGGGCTGAGGCTGTGACCCATGCCAGCTGACAGTCACACGATCTCCAAAGGCCGAATGGGCACTAAATAAGAGCGCGACCGAAAGGAGGCGAACCCGCCGCCGAACCCAGCCGGGGGCGAAGCCCTCCGGGTGGGGGTGTGGGGGTTTCACCCCCACAAACACGACGAAACGAGCACCAGCTCACGCTCTCCGTGAGCATGAGCCGGTGACGAGTGAAGTGCGCCCGAAGGGATTCGAACCCCTAACCTTCTGATCCGTAGTCAGATGCTCTATCCGTTGAGCTACGGGCGCATGCCTGTGTTCAGTTGTATAGTCCCGGTGAACCGGGGTGTGGCGGAGGCGAGAGGATTTGAACCTCCGGTCCCCGTGAAGGGACAACTCATTAGCAGTGAGTCCCATTCGGCCGCTCTGGCACGCCTCCTGGAGCCTTCTCTTCGAGGGCACCGGTCCTTTCGAACCGCCGAACAGGAAGGTTACAGTAGCCGACGTCCAGATCGCAAAACGCCAGGTAATCACCGAAGATTGCTGTCGAACCAGTCGAAAATCCGGGTTTGGGAATCGATGAGTTCGAAGTCTTCGTCGCCGCCGGGGCGGTCGGCGCGGTGGTGCAGGCCCGGATAGGTCACCACGAGGCTGGCGACCGCGGCGCGGGCGGCGGCGTCCCGGAGTTGATCCACGTGGGTGGCCGGGGTGTCCGGGTCGTCGGCGCCGAAGAGTCCGAGCCATGGCGCCTGCAGATTGGGGGCCGCGCGGATGAGGGCATCGGCCTCGTCGGTGAGCGGTTCGACGATGCCGGATGCGGCGACACTGACCGCGGCGCCGACGGGGCGATTGGTCGCCACCAGGAAGGCTGCGGTGCCCGCGTGGTCGAAGCCGAGCACGCCGATGCAGTCCGGGAAGACGCCGCGGCGGGTGAGCCAGTCGAAGCAGGCGTCGAAATCGTCGAAGAGTTCGTCGCCGAAAACCTCCTGCGCCGGCTCGCCGTCGATGCGATGGAACAGATTGGGCGCGACCACCGTCCAGCCCTCGGTCGCCAGGGCTTTCATGAGTTCCAGCAATGACCCGGTGAACTCCTGGGCCTCGTGCAGCACCACGATGCCGCCGCGCGCATTGCCCTCCGGCTCGGCCACCGTGATGGGCACCTGGGCGCTGGCGGTCCGAAGTCGATCGTCGGTCGATGATTGTGGGTCCGAACCGGAAATGATTTCGTCGCGACTACGTAGCGGCGCAATATCGTCGTAAATGCCCGACATGAAACAAGGGTAGGTGGATCTGCTGATCTTCGCGAGAAATTGCACGTGAGCGGCCCTGACATCCAGATTTTCCGGACCCGGCATATGGTTGAACGGTGACAGCGCACATCCGGCCGGACCTCGATTCGATCCCGGCGTACGTCCCCGGCCGCAACCATCTGGGCGCGGTCAAGCTCGCCAGCAACGAGACCACCTTCGGTCCGCTCCCGTCCGCCGCGAAGGCCATTGCCGAGGCCGCGGAATTGGCGAACCGCTACCCGGATAATCAGGTCACCGAGTTGCGCGCGGCGATTGCGGACTTCCTCGGCGTCTCCTCGGCGAACGTCGCGGTCGGCTGCGGCAGCGTCGCGCTGTGTCAGGAACTGGTGCAGATCACCTGTGACGCACCGACCGACGAGGTGCTGTTCGCCTGGCGATCCTTCGAGGCGTATCCGATTGTCACCCAGATCGGCAATGCGACCGCCGTGCAGGTGCCGCTCACCCCGCAGCATGTGCACGATCTGGATGCGATGGCCGCCGCGGTCACCGAGCGCACCAAGTTGATCTTCGTCTGCAATCCGAACAACCCGACCGGCACCGCGGTCGGCGCGGCCGAGTTGGTCCGCTTCCTGGACGCGATCCCGGAGCATGTGCTGATCGTGCTCGACGAGGCCTATTTCGAATACATGCGGCTGACCCCTGAGCAGCGTCCGAACGGTGTCGAGCTGCGGCGCAATCGGCCCAATGTCGTTGTGCTGCGGACCTTCTCCAAGGCGTACGGTCTGGCGGGGCTGCGCGCGGGTTATGCGGTCGGCGATCCGGCGGTGATCAACGCGCTGATGAAGGTGCACATCCCGTTCAGCGTGAACCGGGTCGCGCAGGCGGCCGCGATCGCCTCGCTGGAGGCGCGGCACGAGCTACTCGACCGCACCGATAGTCTCGTCGTCGAACGCGATCGGGTGCGCGACGCACTGCTCGCGGCGGGCTACGAGGTGCCGCCGAGCGAGTCGAACTTCCTGTGGCTGCCGCTGGGCGAGCGCAGCGCCGAATACGGTGAGGTGAGTGCGGAGGCGGGGGTGCTGCTGCGGCCGTACGGCATCGACGGTGTGCGGGTGACCACCGGTGATCCGCACGAGAACGAGCAGTTCCTGCGGTTCGCGACCGATCCGGATGTGTTGGCGCGCTTCGGAATCGGCTAAACGCCCAACGCCCGCGAGATCGTCGGCCAGGACAGACCCAACTCGTCGGCCCAGTACGGCCACGAGTGTGTCCCGGTAGCGCGGAAGTTCGCGGTCACCGGAATCCCGAGCGCGGTGAGTCGATCGGCCAGCCTGTGGGTGCACATATTGGTCGCGGCCTCCAGCGGACCGCCGAATCCGATGGTGCTGACCAGATCCGGATTGTTCGGGGTGTCGTATTTGCCGGGTAGTCCGCTGCCGACCGACAGATAGATCGCCTTGCCGCGCAACGCTTCCGCGTGCAGCAGCACGTCATGGTCGAGCCAGGCGGAATCGTGCTGATCGCCGAACATATTGTCCGGTCCGCCACGGTAGGTCGCGACCACCGCGCGGGCCTGCGCCTGTCCGAGGTCGGTGCCCATGGAGAAGCATCCGCTGTGCGCGGCCACCGCCGTGTACAGCTTCGGCTGCCGGAAGGCCAGCATCATCGCGGCCTCGGCGCCCATGGAGACGCCTATGACGGCATTGCGTCCGTTGCCGTTGAACTTCGCATCGATCAGCGGCGGGAGTTCCTTCGTCAGGAAGGTCTCCCACATATTGGTGCCGAGCACCGGGTCCGGGCGCTGCCAGTCGGTGTAGAAGCTGGCCGGTCCGCCGACCGTCAGCACCACGTTCACGTCTTTGTCTTCGAAGAATTTGTCGGCGTGCCCGAGTTCGGTCCAGTTGTTGCTCTCCGCCTCGGCACTGCGCCCATCGAGCATGTAGACGGTCGGCCGCGGATGGTTCTGCTCACGCGGCAGCAACACCTGTACCTCGACGGCGCGACTCATCGCGGGTGAATTCACCCACACCCGCAGCCACCGGTCGTTGATGGGCACGATCCGATCGATCGAAGCCTGCGTCACGCCGGGGACGGTCGGCTCCGCGGGGGACGGACCATCCGCCGAGCCGGTGTTCGGGCGGGGCTGATCGCCGGGCGCTGCTAGTACCGGGGGTGGGCCGAACACCGCCGCACCGGCAATCAGTGCGACGCTAACGATGGCGCTGGAGACCCAACGCCGCACCTCGCGCCGAGACAGCATGGCGCCCATCCTGCCAGAAATGCGAATGTAGGCACGCAAACCATAAACATGCCGGACGGTATGTGGCATGAGGCGCTCGGCCTGGCTACTTCGTGGCAAGGTCACCTTGCCAGCGGCGTTCCACTCCGGCGAAGCGCCATATCACTGCTGCCACCAACCCAGGTCGCCACGAACAGAACAGTCCGACCGGAAACATCTGCCACGGTTTCTCGACCAGCCGCACGACCGGCGCGAGCACCCGGTTCAACGGGCCCCGGCTGTCCAGCTCGCGCTCGAGCTGCGCCTCGTCGAAGTCCGCCTTGCCGCATCTGGCGGAAGACGCGCCAAATGCCGAGTAGCGAGGCCAGATTCAGCAGACCGATGACGATCAGGAAGGTGCCCGAGATGCTGGTGCCCCATAGCCCGGTCCACTGCTGCAGCCTCGAATCCTGGTTCTCCAGATTCGCCGCCAGCGTCCGCACTTCGAAGGCCGGCAGCGCGACCAGAATGAACACCACGCTGGAATGGCCGAGCGCGAACCAGAAACCGACCGTGTGCACCTTGTGCTTGCCGTTCTCCGCCACCAACTTTCGAGTGGTGTTATCGATCGCAGCAATGTGGTCGGCGTCGAAGGACTGCTGGACGAACCGTTCGTGCAACGGTACTTCGCACGCAACGTACAGGTCGGTCGGGTTTCGGGCGGATCGGCAAACAGTTGCCAGTGCCCGGCAGATTTCGAACAGGCATTACGTCGAATTCGGGCACACGGCCAGCACACCGGTCTTAGGCTGCTGTGCGGGCGTTTTCAGGCGTCGATTGGGACGAGCATGATCGTGGACAGCAAACGGCAGCAGCCAGGTCATGATGCTGTGCGCGTGCTCGGCAACCCGACAGCCTGCACAGCTCCGCTTCCGAAACCGTCTGCCGTATCCGGATTCGCCGCAACGCGGAGGCTATCGCGCGGACCTCCGGCATAACCCGGTGTCAGCTGCGCTCCGCGCGCGAAATTCTCTGCTCGATCGATGCCTGTCTGTTTAGCCGCAGTACCTGATGCCCGACCGGAGAAAACCGTGAATCAAGCGTTACCCGTCATATCGCTCGAAAGCTCCGCTGACACAAAACCTTTCGGACTCGATCTGAAAAGGCGGATGCGGGAGTGTGATGAGTTCTTCCGATTGCCCGAACTCGCGCATTTATCCGCGAACCGCCGCCGCACCGCATTGGAGCAACTCCAACAAACCGGCAGCTACGTGCAGACCGCCGAGGAGATCCTGATCGGCGCAAAGCTCGCGTGGCGCAACCATGCCCGCTGCGTCGGGCGAAAACACTGGCGATCACTGAAATTGCTCGACGCACGGCGGGTGCGCTCGGCCCGCGATCTGGCCGAGGTCTGCTGGCAGCACCTGCATATGGCGACCAACGGCGGCGCCATCCAATCGATGATCACCGTCGGACCACCGCGCCAGGCCGACGGCCGCGAATTCCGCATCGTCAGCCCACAACTCATCCGCTACGCCGGTTATCGCAATGGCGACGGCACCGTCACCGGCGACCCGGCCAATATCACGATCACCGAATTCGCGATGAAGCTCGGCTGGCGCGGCGCGGGCACGCCCTTCGACATCCTGCCGGTGCTCATCAGCACTCCGGACGAGCCGATCCGCTGGTTCGACATCCCGCCCGAATTGGCCCGCGAGGTCGAACTCGAACATCCCGAATTCGACTGGTTCGCCGGACTCGGCCTGAAATGGCATGCGCTGCCCGCAGTTTCGAATATGAACCTGGAGATCGGCGGCATCACCTACCCGTTCGCACCGTTCAACGGCTGGTATATGGGAGCCGAAATCGGCGCACGCAATCTCAGTGACACCACCCGGTACAACATGTTGCCGCTCGTCGCCGAAATGATGTGCCTGGATACCAGATACGAGCGTTCACTGTGGCGCGATCAGGCCCTGGTCGAATTGAATCGCGCTGTGCTGTACAGCTTTCGGAAGGCGGGGGTGTATATCGTCGACCATCACACGGTCGCCAAGCAGTTCTGCGACCACGTCAATCGGGAGCAGGCCGCGGGCCGTAAATGCCCGACCGATTGGAGCTGGATCAATCCGCCGATTTCGTCGGGCGTGACCCCGACCTTCCACCGCTACTACGACGAACCCGAGCCGGATCTGCGCCCGAATTTCGTGCGGCGGGACTTCGGCGGGGAAGGCGAAATCTGATCTTCGTTCGGCAGCGGTAGTGCGGTTGATGGGCAAGAATGGGGCCATGGCACGGCGTTCCATGGGTTCGAAATGGGAAGAGTTCGGCGCGCATCTCGAGGGTGCGCCGGGACAGTTGCCGGTCGAGGTGCGGCGGTCGATTCGGGCGCGGGCCTCGGGTGAAGAAGGTGCGGCCGGGGTCCCCGATGATCTCGCCGATTTCGTCGAGCTGGTCGCCGAACGCTCGTATCGGCTCACCGAGAAGAACATCACGACGCTGGCCGAGGCGGGACGCAGCGACGACGAGATCTTCGAGGCGGCTGTGGTCGCGGCCTACGGCGCCGCCGACCGACGGCTTCGCGCCGCCCGCCGCTGCTGGGAGGGGCGCTGAAAATGTGGCTCGACGCAGTCGAATCCGGCCAAGAACTCCCGGCCCGAATCATGTTCGCGACCATGCAGCGGTTGGGTCGCACCGAGGTTCCCGCGGTCATGAAGGTCATCTGCTACCGGCACCGCTATTTCGGCACCCCGCTTTCCGATCTCATCCAGGACGCCATGCGCGGACCGTCCTTCTGGACCGTCGCCGAACGCGAAATCTTCGCAACCAGGGCCTCCCAGTCCAATGAATGCCCCTTCTGCGACTCCGCGCACCGGGGTATCGCGAGCGCGTATATCGCCGCGGATCTGGTCGATGAAGCCCTGGCCGACGGCGACAATTCGCCCCTGCGTCCCGAAGCCCGCGCCATGCTCGAATTCATCGGCAAAATGGTCCGCGATCCCGATGGCCTCACTCCCGGCGACGCCGACAAAGTCCGTGAGGTCGGCGTCACCGCCGAGGCTTTCGACGAGGCCGTCTGGGTAGCAACCCTTTTCAACGTCATCAACCGAGTGATGAATACCGTAGGTGCCGAGGCGCTCGAAGCCGGCGAAGCCCAAATCGGCGCCCGCTTCATCAAAGCCTTCGGTTACCGGACCCCGCCTCCCGTCCGCTACCTTTCCCGCGGCGCTTGAATCGCTCGAGAGGGGCGAATCCTTGCGCACTCGGCGTGACCGACACGATGCCCACGAAGGCATGATCCTGGCCAGCCGCCACCCGAATCGGCTAATGCTGTAATCGCCTGGACTACAGCGTATTACAGGTTCGCGAGTGCAGCGGATGCGCCGCTGAGGGCGGCGGATCGATGACGAGGTGCTGACGCGAATCCGACAGGCCGCGCGTCACAGCCGGGCGCCGTTGACCACCAGTGCCACGTCGATATTGTCTCGCGTGGCGTTGGAGTACGGGCACACCTGATGAGCCGTTTCGACCAGCTCGATCGCCTGTTCGTCGGTGACCGAGGGCAGCGTAATACGCAGTTCGACACCGAGCTGGAATCGGCCGCCGTCGATCGGGACCAGTGACACCGACGAGTCGATGAGCGCGTCGTTCGCCTCGAGCTCGGCTCGCCGCCCGATCAGTGCGAGCGTCGTGCCGAAACAGGCGGCATACCCGATCGCGAAGAGCTGCTCGGGATTTGCGCCCTCCCCGTCGCCGCCCAGTTCTTTGGGCTGTCGCAAGTCCAGATCCAATCGACCATCGGATGTGCGCCCGTGGCCGTTCCGGCCGCCGGTGACGTGTACCTCGGCCGTGTACAGCGCAGTGGTCATTCTCGAACTCCCTTCGTAGGTAACAGAATAGAACATTTGCACTTCAAAAACAGGAAGTCAATAGTTTAGTATCTGGTAATTAAGAGGACCGCGATACCGGTCTAGCCGAATCCGCCGATCGAGTTCTGCCCCCGCTGCGCAAGGAGATTCACCAATGACCACGTTCGTTCTGGTACACGGCGCTTGGCACGGCCCCTGGGGCTGGGATCGCGTCATCCCGCTACTGCACGCCGACGGGGCGCGCACGCTCACCCCCGATCTCAGCGGCGGTGGCGACCAGGGACTCCACGACCATGCCGCCGCGGTCATCGCGGTACTCGACACCCTTCCCCGGGACGATGAGCTGGTGCTTGTCGGGCACAGTTATGCGGGCCTGGTAGTCCGGGAGGCAGCGGACGCGCGGCCCGGCATCGTCGACCACATCGTTCTCGTCGACGGATGGTCCGGGGGCGACGGTGCCAGCATGTTCAGCTTGGCGCCCGCTTCCTTCGTCGAAGCTGTGCACAACGCGGCCGAGACCTCCGGTGACCGATCGCAGATTCCGGCGCCGCCCGCCAGCGCGTTCGGCATCGTCGATACCGACACCGCGGCCTGGCTCACCGCACGTCTGCTCCCGCACCCGCTGCGCACGTTCACCGAGCCCACTCGTTTGACCGGAGCCGTCGACCGGATTGCCGGAACGGCCATCTGCTGCCGGCCACAGACCTACCCCTTCGACCGGTTCGCCGCAGCCGCGGGATATCGGACCCTCGCATTGAACGGCCCGCACAATGTCATGCTGACCGCACCGGAGGCACTTGCCGAAATGCTCCTGACCTCGTGCTTGTTCAAAAATGAGAAGCGCAAAGTTTAGAGTGATGAAGTGGAACAGCGATCGTACAACCAGTACTGCGCGACCGCGCGCACCCTCGATATCGTCGGCGAGCGCTGGACATTGCTGCTGATCCGCGAACTGTTGACCGGACCCAAACGGTTCAGCGACCTGCAGGCCAGCCTTCGCGGTCTCGGCACCGGTCTGCTCGCCGCACGCCTGAAACATCTGGAACGTGAGGGACTGGCAGAAAAGATCACCCTCCCGCCCCCGGCTCGCACCCCCGCATACGCCCTCACCGAGGCCGGCGCGGAACTCGAGTCCGCGATCCTGGCGCTGGCCCGGTGGGGTCTGAAGTGGGCGATGAGCGAACCGCATCCCACCGAGACGTTTCACCCGGGCTGGGCAGTCCTCGGTCTACGGGCTTGCTTCAATGCCGAGGCCGCCACCGGACTCCGCGCGGTGTACGAGTTCCGCATCGGCGAGGAGTTCTTCCACACCCGCATCGATGACGAAACGATCGAGACATTGCACGGACCCGCTCAACACCCCGACGCGATCATCACTATCAGTGAGCAGGAGTTCCTCCGCCTGACCAGTCAACGCCGGACGTTCGCCGAGGCGATCGAAACCGGCGTCGCATCCGCGACCGGTGACAAACAAGCCCTGCGCAGGATCAAAAACCTGTTTCACCTGCCGCCACCATCCGCCCGAAAGTCGGACCGGTAAGGCCGGGGGTCGTCACTCCTGGTCGGAACGAGCCGCCCGTCCAACGCACTCTCGATCGTCGGGTGCCTGTGCTGCGGCGGAGTCGGCTTCCTCGCTAGGTGCCGCTACGTGCTCGGCGTGGGCGGTTGTCGTGGGAAGGTCCGGATCGGTGCGGGGAATGAAACGACATACGCCGGTCCGGGAACGTGACGAAAGTCTGACGACGTGGCCGGGTTGCGGCAATTGTTGCGCGGTTGGCCGCAGAATCGGGAGCATGACCTCGGAAAACGATGGCGTGGACGGTAGGCGGGTACGGCACCGGAACTTGGGGTGGTGGTGATATGCGGGTGCTACTGACCGGTGCGGCTGGGTTTATCGGCGTGCGGGTGCATCGGGAGTTGATTGATGCGGGGCATGAGGTGGTGGCGATCGATGTGATGTTGCCTGCGGCGCACGGGGTCGGTGCGGTTGTTCCGGAGAACGTGCGGTTGGTTGACGTGCGGGATGCGGATGCGCTGGATTCGGTGTTGCGGGGGATTGATGTGGTTTGTCATCAGGCGGCGGTGGTGGGGGCGGGGGTGAGTGCGCAGGATGCGCCTGCTTATGCGAGTCATAACGACTTGGGGACCGCGGTCTTATTGGCGGCGATGGATCGGGCCGGGTGTCGACGGTTGGTGTTGGCTTCATCGATGGTGGTTTATGGGGAGGGGCGGTATCGCGGGGCTCGGGCCGTTGAGGTCGGGGTGCGCAGGCGCGGGGATCTCGAGAACGGGATGTTCGAGCATCGGGATCCGGATTCGGATGAGGTGATGAGTTGGGAGGCGGTGCCGGAGAATGCTCCGTTACGGCCGCGGAGTCTTTATGCGGCGGCGAAAGTGGCGCAGGAGCACTATGCGGCCGCGTGGGCGGCGGTAACCGAATCCGGGGTCACCGCATTGCGCTATCACAATGTCTATGGCCCCGATATGCCGAGGGACACACCATATTCCGGAGTCGCCGCGATCTTCCGATCCGCGCTGGAGGCCGGTGCGCCGCCGCAGGTTTTCGAAGACGGCAGGCAGGCGCGGGATTTCGTGCATGTCGGTGACATCGCTGCGGCGAATCTCGCGGCGGTCGAATATGCGCATACCGGTTTTGTTCCGCTCAATATCGCCTCGGGACGTCCGATCACCATCGGCGCGGTAGCCACCACGTTGGCTGCGGCGCGTGGTGGCCCCGAACCGGTGATAACCGGACGCTATCGCCCCGGCGACGTGCGGCATATCGTCGCGAGTCCAGAGCAGGCGCAACGGATTCTGGGATTCACCGCGCAGGTGGATCCGCTCGACGGCCTTGCCGAGTTCGCCTTCGCGCCGCTGCGCGCGGTTGCCGGGGCGGGTGCGCCGGTCGCGTAGTTCAGTTTCCGTTGAGCGGTAGCCGAACTTCGAAGCGGCAGCCCTGCTCTCGGTTCTCGGCGTGGATATCGCCGTGGTGGGCTTCGACCAGACCCGCGGCGATCGCGAGCCCCATACCACTGCCGGAGGACACGCCGTCGGAGGCGACCGGGGAGCGCGCGGCGGTGCCGCGATAGGCGACCTCGAAGATTCGTGGCAGATCGGCCTCGGAGATGCCCGGGCCGGTGTCGTCGACGCGCGCCCAAGCCTGGCCGTTGGCGGTGCCTGCCGATATCGCGACCTGGCCGCCGGGTGGGGTGTGCGCGATCGCGTTGGAGACCAGGTTGGTCAGCACCCGGCCGAGGGCTCGATCGCTCGCCGCGACAACGATTTCGGAGTCGGGCTGTTCCGCGCGCAGGAAGACTTCGGCGCGTTCGGCATTCGGTCGGTTCGCTGCCAGCACCTCATCGATCAACTCGCGCAGATCGACCGGCTCCAGTTCCAAACGCAACGCGCCCGCATTGATCTTCGACATTTCGAACAGATCGTCCACCATGACCGACAGCCGATCCGTCTCGCGCACAATCTGTTCCGCGTAGCGCGCCACATCGTCGGTGCCGGTGACTACGCCGTCGGAAAGTCCCTCGGCCATCGCGCGGATTCCGGCCAGCGGGGTCCGCAGGTCGTGGCTCACCCAGGCGACGAGTTCGCGGCGCGAGCGCTCCGCCATCCGCTCTTGCTCGCGGATCTGCATCTCCCAGACGGTCTTGCGGGCCTGTTCCCGCCCGAGCAGTAGGGCCGCGGGCACGGTGACCGCCGCGACGACCGCGAGCACGACCGCCGTGCGCTCGAGTTCATCGGTGAACATCAACCCGCTGACCCCGATAATGCCCGCGAGCGTGGACAGCGTCGGGATCAGCACCAGCACGGCCATGCTCGCGGTCATGGAGCGATTGCTGGTGGTGCGCAGAATCGCCGCGCCGATGGCGACGATCGGCAGCGAACAGGCCAGCGCATAGCCGATCAATTGCAGGGTGTTCTCAGGCACTGGATTCTCCATTCCGGCCCCAGATGTAACCGCGGCCCCACACTGTCTCGATCCGGTGCCGGTCACCGAGTTTCGCCCGCAGACGCTTGATATGCACGGTGACGGTGGACAGGTCGCCGAAATCCCAGCCCCATACTTTGGCCAGCAGTTCCTCCCGGCTGAACACCTGGTGCGGGTGGCGCAGCAGGAAGACGAGCAGATCGTATTCGCGCGCGGTCAGGTCGACCGGCCCGCCGTCCACCAGCGCCGACTGCGAATCCGGCCGCACCTCGACCGCGCCGTCGCGCAGTACCTCCGTGCTCGGCTGCCGCGTCGCCTGCGAACGCCGCAGCACCGAGGCGACCCGCAACGCGAGCTCGCGGGCGCTGAACGGTTTGGTGACGTAGTCGTCGGCACCCGCCTCCAGGCCGAGCACGCGATCGTCCTCGTCGCCGAGGGCGGTGAGCAGGATGATCGGGGTGTCCGGGCGCGGGCCGGAACGCACCGCGCGGCAGATTTCGATGCCATCGGGGGCGGGCATCATCACGTCGAGGACGGCCAGTTCGACGGGGTCGCCGGTGGGCTCGGTGAGTTGTGCCATGGTCGAGGCGCCGTCCCAGGTTTCCACGACGGTCAGTCCGTCGCGTTCGAGATAGCGCCGCACCACATCACGGACCAGTGGGTCGTCGTCGGCGATCAGAATGCACATGGATTACCAATTCGTCAGGATCGTGTGGGCGAGTACGAGCGTGCCGAGCGCTTGCAGGAATAGCCAGACTCGGGCGGTGGACCGCGGCAGAAACGCGGTCGCGGTAAGCAGCCAGACGTCGAACGGCAGCCAGATGCGCTCGGTCTCCGCCTTGCTCAGGCCACTGAGGTCCGCCACCAATATCGCGCACAATCCGGCCGCTACCAAGAGCGCGGTCGCATCGAATGGTCTGCGCAGTGCGCTCGGTAGACCGGCGGCGGTGGCCAGGCCGACCGCACAGACGGTGGCGGCGAGATTCGCCCAGATCCAGTACGCGTACGGACGCTCGGAGGCGATGCCCTGGTAGTACCGCTCGACCACCAGGTGATAGCCATCCAGCCACCAGAAACCGGCCAGCGTGAAGGCAACCACGACGATCAGCGCGCCGAATACAGCAGGTAGCAGCGGCCGGACGGTTCGGCCCGCGACCAGGACAGCGACCGCGGGTAGGGCCATAACCACGAGGCCGTAGCTGAGGTAGATGCCGAGCCCGAAGAGCACACCGGAAGCGACCGCGACCAGCGGCCGCCGGATCGCGATCGCCAGCAGCGCCACCGCCCATGTCGTGACACCCGCGAACATGGCATCCGCCGAAACCGCCATCCATATCGCGGCGGGCGCTATCGTCAAGAACGGCAATGCCTTTCGGGCTCGATCCTCGGCACCGAGCGCGCGCAACGTGGCCGCGACCGCGACGATCGCACTGGACCCGATCAGTAGACACACCATTCCCGCCCAACCACCGCCGCGCAGGCCGATGCGATCGAGCAGGACGAAGAACAGCAGCGCGCCGGGTGGATGCCCGGAGACGTGGGTCGTCCAGGAATCCGGTTGGAAATCCAGGATGCGGCCGGAGAATCCACGCAATGTGGCCGGGATATCGCGGACGCCGGGGACCTCGTGCAGATATTCGTGGGAGTCGGTGAGTCGTCCGGCGAATCCGCGCTGCCAGCCGTCGATCATGGCCAATGCGAATGCCCAGGCCAGAGCAGTCACCCAAGACACCGCGAGCAGGCGCCGCCAAGGCAGCGACTCGGCTATCGCTGGACCGAATCGGATAACCGATATCGCGATCGCGACGGCCGGTACCGAACCCCATCCGACATGCGACAACCAGTTGCCGAAGATGGGGGCTGACCCCGCGTAGAGCTTGCTCCGCCAGTGTTCGCTGGCAATTCGCGGAACCAAGAATGCTGTCAGGGTGAGTGCGGCGGCAATGCCTGCTCCCAGATGCTCGCCACGTATCCGGCCGCGCGGCCGTGTCGCGGCCTCCGTCACGTCATGCACGACCATCACGATAGGGCCGCATCGCCTGGAAACCCCGTGCTCGAGCGGTTCTGAACGCGGATGTCACTGTTTCGTCACCAGTTTCGCGGCCTCGATTCGGCCGGGCTGGCCTAGCGTCGAGAAGGTGACCGAGACCCTCCACAACCCGGGCGGCGTGACCGTTGTCATCCCGTGCCGAGACGAAGCTGAGGCGTTGCCAGGTGTGCTCGCGGCCATCCCGGCCGGGTTCCATGCGCTGGTCGTGGACAATGGCTCGACCGATGCGACGGCCGAGGTGGCCCGCCGGTGCGGCGCCGCCGTCGTATCCGAGGCGAGCCCCGGGTACGGGGCCGCCGTGCAGGCCGGGATCGACTCGGCCAGAACAGATTTGGTCGCCTTTCTCGATGGTGACGGATCGATGGATCCGGGGGAGTTGCCGCCGTTGGTCGAATTGGTGCGGGCGGGTGCCGATTTGGCGGTCGGACGGCGTAAGCCGGTGCGTCGCGGTGTGTGGCCGTGGCATGCGCGGCTCGGCAATCTGGTCATCGCCGGGCGGTTGCGTCGCCGATACGGGCTACCCGTGCACGATATCGGTGCCATGCGGGTGGCCCGCCGGGCCGCTTTGCTTTCCCTCGGACCGCTGCACACCCGCTCCGGCTATCCACTGCAGCTGCTCATCGGCGCGGCGGGAGCAGGGTGGCGTGTGGTCGAGCGCGATATCGCGTACCGGCCCCGGTCAGGTGGTGTTTCGAAGGTATCCGGATCGTGGCTCGGCACTCTGCGCGCCACTCGCGACTTCTTGGCGGTGCTGCGATGAATTACTTTCGACCGTCGCCCGTGGCCGCGACGCTATTGGTGCTGGCCAAGGCCCCGATTGCTGGGCTCGCCAAAACTCGTCTGACGCCGCCGCTTTCACCGCGTGACGCTGCCCGAGTCGCTGCGGCGTCGCTGCTGGACACTTTGGAGTCGATGTCGCGGAGTCCGGTTGCGCACCACGTCGTCGCGTTCACCGGCGAGCTCGCGGATGCGGAGTATGCGGATGAAGTCGCGAGGGCGCTAACCGGTTTCGAGCTCATTCCGCAGCGCGGCACAACTTTCGGTGAACGCCTGGCCAATGCTCACGCCGATGCCGCGCGTCACGGATTGCCGGTATTGCAGATCGGCATGGATACCCCGCAGATCGGCCCGGAGGTCCTGACCTGGGCCGCCCGCGAGCTCGTCTTGCGCGGCGACGCACTGCTCGGTCTCTCCGACGACGGCGGCTGGTGGGCGCTCGGGCTGCCGACACCACAGTCGGCGCGCACACTCGTCGACGTCCCCATGTCGACCGATCGAACTGGCGAACTCACCCGAGAAGCCATGCAGGACTGCGGACTTCGATTGCGCTCGCTGCCGCGCTACAACGATGTCGATACCTTCGCCGACGCACTCGAGGTGGCGCGCGAATCCGACGGGCGGTTCGCGCGCTTGATCCACCAGCTGCACCATGCCCTGCTGGCACACCGATGAGCGGTATCGATATCTTCGATCTCGCGCTGGCGGGTGAGGACTGCTGGGTGCGCGATGCGGACGGACGGCGTCACCCCCTGCGCACCCGGCGCTGGCTGGGTTTCGACGATGTCGACGGTCCGGCCGATGCGGCGCTGACCTGCTGTTGCGACGGTCCAACGCTGGATCTGGGATGTGGTCCGGGCCGGCTGGTTGCCGCGCTGCTGCGACGCGGGATCATCGCATTGGGTGTCGATATCTCGCCGATGGCCGTGGCTACCACCAGGTTTCGTGGAGCGCCCGCACTGCAGCGGGACCTGTTCGGGCCGCTACCCGGCTCCGGTCGTTGGTCCTACGCGATTCTTGCGGACGGCAATATCGGGATCGGAGGCGATCCGGTCCGCTTGCTGACCCGCACGGGTGAACTCCTTGCTGGCAATGGCATCGCGGTGGTCGAATTCGCTCGTCCCGGTGCGGGTGTGGTGTCGAATCCGATTCGGCTGGAGACGCGAGACCGAGTGGGGGAATGGTTTCCGTGGGCGCGCGTGGGGATCGATCGCGCCGAAGAGCTGGCTGCGGCGGCCGGGTTCCGCGTGGTGGCGGCGGTGGAGGTGTCCGGCCGGCATATCGCCTGGTTGCGCTGGGGCAGGCCCGCTTCGAGTAGTCGGTGGGTGTTGTGATGAAGCGCGGCAGCTGGATGGAAACGCCAGCGCGATTTCGTACGAATTTCGCCCGTTGGTCTGGCGTCACGAAGGGCATCAGGGAACAGGCGACTGCCGCGCGCCCGCGGGTGACATCCGCACGCGGACCCGCGGTCGCGAGTCGCGTGGGGATCGCTCTGGGCAGTGCGATATTGCTGTGCTTCGGCACCGGTTTGCTCAGCCACTGGATTCAGCATCCACCGAGCTGGTTCTGGTGGCCCGCCCACCCTGTGTGGCTGTATCGGGTAACCCAGGGCGCGCATGTGATCTCGGGTGTCGCCGCGATCCCACTGCTGCTGGTGAAGCTCTGGGCGGTGTACCCCAGACTGTTCCACCGCCCGATCATCGGTTCGCCATTGCGAATCCTCGAACGCGGCTCCATCGCGATCCTGGTCGGCGCGACGATCTTCCAGCTGTCGACCGGCCTCCTCAATATCGCCCAGTACTACCCGTGGAAGTTCTTCTTCCCGACCGCGCACTACGCCATGGCCGCCGTCGCCGTCGGCGCACTGGCCGTGCATTTGGCCGTCAAACTTCCCGTCATCCGGGACGCGCTGCAACATCGGCTGGTCGAATCCCCGACCGAGCCGCCTGCCGACACCAGTACGCGGCCGCACATCTCGCGACGTGCGGTGCTGACGGGTGCCGGTGTCGCTGCCGTCGCAGCGGGGTTGGCCGTTGCCGGGCAGACGATTCCGTTCCTGCGCTGGGCTGCCGTGCTCGCGCCGCGCAGTGGGTACGGGCCACAGGGGGTTCCGGTCAACCGATCGGCCGCGGCAGCCGGGGTTGGTGACCGGGCCCGTGATCCCGAGTACCGGTTGACGGTCACCATTGGCGATCTGCAGCGCCAATTCACCAGGGACGAACTGCTTTCCCTGCCGCAGACTCGGGCACGATTGCCGATTGCCTGCGTCGAAGGCTGGAGCGCGGGAGCCGACTGGTCCGGGGTGCGCCTGCTGGATTTGCTGGCGGCGGTCGGCGACTATTCCGGTGGCGATATCCGCTTCCGCTCGCTGGAGCAAACCGGCATCTACGGGAGTTCGATTCTCCCGCAACGTCATGCGGTCGACGACAGCACCCTGGTCGCCCTGACCATCAATGGTGAAACCCTCGATCTCGACCACGGCTACCCATGCCGTCTCATCGCACCCAACCGACCCGGCGTCCTGCAAACGAAATGGCTGTCCGAAATCGAGGTGCTGCCATGATCGCGGCCCGCATACTGCTGCTCGTCGTCGGCGGCTGGCTCGGCTGGTACGGCATCAGCGCGTTATTCGACCTACCCCCAACAGATCTCGACTCGGTCGCGATCTGGTTCGCGGGCGGAATCCTGCTGCATGATGCGGTCTTCGCCCCGATCTGCGCCGCACTCGGGCTCACCGCTCGCCACCTGCTGCCACGCACCTGGTGGGCCGTCACCGCCTGCGGTGCCATCTGCTCGGTCGCGCTGGTACTGATCGCCCTCCCGGTCCTCGACCGTGGCGACGGCATGCCGAGCAATCCCACCGTCCTGGACCGCAACTATCCCGTCGGACTGGCAGTCGCCTTGATCCTCGTGTGGTCGCTGGTCTTCCTCACCCACGCTGTAACCGGTCGGTCCCGCCGACGATCTCGGGATGCTATTTCCATGAGGGTAGCGTCGGCCGCACGCCACTGAGGTCTGCGCCTTCCGAACGACCAAGGAGCCAGGCGAGCAGCGCGGATGCGGGCCCGCTGACGGTGTGGTCCGCAGGCCCACTCCCGATGGTCGTGGTGAAACCCGTATCCGTGGTTCGCACCTCGAACGCGGTCGCCTGATCACCCTCAGCAGCAATCCCCTTGGTCAAATCGGCAGCGGCCCGTGGAAGCAGCCGAGCAACGAAATCCTTTGGCCAGTCACCAGGTTGGTAACCGGCCGCCAAATCGACATGATGGATCTCCACCTCTTGCAGCCGCATCCAAATGACCTCGCTCGCCGGAATAGGCCGCCCCTGCCGGGTCCGGACGGTTGCCGTCCACGCCTCCTCGGGAGCGGTCTGCGCAAGCGCCAGCCAGCGATTCGCCGCCGCTTCGCTATCGGCCAACTGCTCGGCAAGTGGCCGCGGCGCACCCGCCTCGATATCGGCATCCCGGATGAACATGCTGGCGTACTGCGGCGTTTCGATCCCGGTCCGCGCCCAGAGCAGCAGATTGACCAGACTGTCGGCATTGCGCGCGATGTGCGCGAGCAGATGTCCCCGCGTCCACCCGGGCAGCAGCGAGGGCACGGTCACGTCATCGTCGAGCCCTCGAATGGTGTCGAGCAGACGGTTCGTCGCCGTGGCGACCGTTTCGAGTTGAACGGTGGTCTCCGGCGCGTCGCTGGTCACCGAACCGACATTAGCGATCCGAACCCGGAACCGTCGCACAAATCGCGTCCGCCTCGATCTCCACCAGCAGCGCGGGCGTGATCAGCGCCTTGATCTCGTACATCGACGCGGCCGGACGGATATCGCCGAATACCTCGGCGTGCGCCTTCGCGACCTCGGGCCAGCGAGCGATATCGGTGACGAAGATCCGCGTCCGGACAACATCGGCCAGGCTCGCACCCGCCTCGGTGAGTGCGGTGCCGATGCGGCGCAGTGCTTCTCGAGTCTGCTCGCCGATATCGTCGCCGCCGATCGCATTGCCACCGGGCAGCGAGGCCGTGGTGCCGCTGACGGCGACGGTATTGCCGACGCGAACCGCCCGCGAGTAGCCGACGATATCCTCGAACTCCGAACCCGACGCGATATTCATCCGATCACCCATGGCGACAGCATGACACCAACTGGTCATTCGGACGTAGGGCATTTGTCGGCTGTCTGCGATAGGCAGACACGATGAAAGCGCACCCTCGTATCACCGCGGTCGCCGTCCTCTGTGTGGGCGTGCTGGCCGCAGGCTGCTCGTCCTCGGATGCCGAAGTCGACTTCACCGTGGCGAAGGACCAGCCGCTGGTGATCTCCCTGGACGACCTGCTGGCCGCCACCGGCGGCACCGCCGCCGTGACGATCGCCGATCCGGACCACGGCACGCTGACCCGCCGCCTCGACGGCGCACTGGTCTACCAGCCGAAGGCGGGCTACACCGGCACCGACGAGCTGAAGGTCACCACCACCGACGCGGTTCGCCTGTACACCACCGACATTCCGCCGCTCGGCGAATTCGGCGGCACCACCGTCCAGGCAAGCGGCTACGGCTCGGCATGGACCCCGGTTCCGGGCGCACCGGGCGAGTTCTACGGACTCACCGATCGCGGCCCCAACGTGGACGGTCCCGGCAAGAACGAGAAGCTCACCCCGACACCGGGTTTCGTGCCGAAGATCGGTCGGTTCAAGCTCGTCGGCAATCGCGCGGTCCTGCAATCCACGATCGATCTGCACACCGCCAACGGCACCCCGTTCAACGGCCAGGTCGATGTCGCCGCGAGTACCGGCGAAACCATCAAGGACCTCGCCGGAAACGTCCTGCCGCCCACCGACCATGGCCTCGACCCGGAGGGGCTGGTCGCGCTACCGGACGGCACCTTCTGGGTATCCGACGAATACGGCCCGTTCCTGGTGCATTTCGACGCCAAGGGCGGCGAACTGGAGCGATTCGCCCCGGGATCCGGTCTGCCCAAGGAACTTTCGCTGCGCACCCCGAACCAGGGCATGGAGGGCCTGACCATCACACCCGACGGTGCGACCCTCGTCGGCGTCGTCCAGAGCGGCCTGAATACCCCCGGCCTCGGCGGTTCGGCAAAAGACGTGCCGATGACCCGTATCGTCACCGTCGACCTGAAAACCAAGGCGATCAAGGAATTCGCACTCCCGCTGCAGGATCCGAAGACCAGCAAGGTCGCTGACTCCGAGATCACCGCGCTGAGCGCCACCACTTTCCTGGTCGACGAACGCGACGGCAACCTGCCCCCGAAGGCCGATAAGAAGCTGTGGACCATCGATATCTCCGGCGCCACCGACATCGGTCCGGGCTCGAAGGTCCCCGGCGCACAATACGATCCGGAACGCGGCGGCCTCCAGATCGACGGCAAGCCGCTGGAAACCCTGGTCGGCACCGTCTCGACGAATGACGCAACCGCGGCGCTGAAGAAAGTGGGCGTCACCCCCGTCGCGAAGACCGCGAACCTGGATTTCGCTGCCCTGGTCACCAGCCTGAACGCCGACGGCAAGTTCTTCGGTCACGACAAGATCGAGGGCGTCGCGACGCTCGACGGTGGTAAAACCCTCTATATCGCCAACGACAGCGATTTCGGCCTTGCCGCCGGTAAGGGCGACCAGCCACCCTTCGGCCTGAAGCCGAAGAGGCTGCCCAACGGTCAGCAGGACACCGGTGAAATCCTCGAGGTCGACACCACCGAACTGCCCGCGAAACTCGACACTCACACGGTCAAGATCAAGGTCGACTAACTCGAATCACTCTCGACCCACTCGCGGCCTTCCAGAATCACCGCGGCCGCCAATGTGATCAGCCACAGCGACATCGATCCGACCTGGATCCGCTGGGCGATCCCGAGCGCGTAATTGCCGGTCAGGTTGTCGGCGACCAACATCCACACGGTCGCCGCCGACCCGATCACCAGCACCACCACACCGGCCTCGCGCAGGATCCGCCACCGGTGATATCGGAAGGCGGCCACGCTGAACGCGAAGGTCGCGATGGCGATAGCGGTGACCGCGATGGTGCTGGTCAGCGCGTGCGGCTGATGCAATTGCGGGAACAGTTCGCTGCCACCGCCGCCGCATTCGGCGTTGTCCTGCGGGATGCAATCGCGCAGTGGGAGCAGCACGTCGCCGATGGTCGCGGCGCCGAAGCAGAACAGCGCGACCCAGCCGATGGTGGTGAATCTGCGGCGCGGAAATAACAGCAGCCCGGCGATCGCGGCCGGCATCAGCAACGCACCGACGATCTTGTCGGCGGTCGCGAACAACTCGCGATGCGGTTTGCCCACGGCATCGAGTTCGCTGAGGAAGGAGTTGACCGGATCGACGTCGATCTTGAGCACGAATTCCAGCAACCACGACGAATAGCAGAGTCCGGCGATCGCGATCGCGGCCGCGATGAGCCCGCAGGCCACCCGGACGTGGCGTTCGGCGAGCCTACGGCTATCAGTCACTGGACCATTCTCCGTCTCCTCGTTGGTCCGGTGTTCAACAGTAGGTGCGTGTGTCCGCACCGATCGGTCTTTCACACACCTCATTACCAACTCGAACACAGGGTTCTGTCAGGTCCGTCGGCGATGGTTGGTAGACCTGAGGAGGTCCCCATGATCGCAATCACAACGGCCATCGCCGGAATGCTGGTGCTGACGGTAATGGCGGTGTCCGGCTACCTGGCCGCGCACGCGCCGCGCTCGCTGGTTCGGGTGCGGGAGCGGCGCTAGCGACTGCTTGCAGGTCGCTCGAAATGGTCAGCTAGCGACTGCTTGCAGGTCGCTCGAAATGGTCAGCTAGCGACTGCTTGCAGGTCGCTCGAAAGGGTCAGCTAGCGCCTCGCGGCCAAAACGGTCTGGATCCGGTCCGCCGCCACAACGGCATTTTCGTGTTCCCAGACACGGATCACCAGCCATCCCTCGGCCGCCAGCGCAGCATCGGTGGCCCGGTCACGGGCCACATTTCCGCTCAATTTGTCCGCCCACCACTGCGCGTTGTTCTTCGGATCGGTCGCGTGCTGCGGGCATCGATGCCAGAAGCATCCGTCCACATACACCGCGACGCGCAGCCTGGGAAACACCAGATCCGCCCGCCGACGCTGCCCACGCAAGGGTGCGCGATCGACGTAATAGCGCAGTCCGCGCCGATGCAATTCCCGGCGCAGCGCGAGTTCGGGCCGGGTTCCGGTCCGCCGCTGGCGGGCCATCCGCGCACTGGTCGCGGCGTCGGTGAGCGGACCCCGAGCCGGGTTCATGACGCACCGACCCTCATGCCGCCCAGCCGCCCATCCGGTCGAGATGACCTTCCACATCGGCCAGAAATCCGGGCGGAAACCGTAGATTGCCCATTCCGGTGCGCCGCAGGAACCCGGCGGTCGCACGCGCCGAGAGCAGTCGCGAATCGGTGAGGAAATGCTGCAGGTCCTCGTACGGCTCGTGCACCGGCCAAGTCGAAACCGGCACCCGATAGGCGTTACCCGCGCGCCCCCACGCGGCGACCGGCCACGGCCGCCCCGGCGGCAACGGCTCATCGCCGGGAATCGGGTCCAGCGGCTCGGCCAGCCGCGCGCCCACCCAGGACGCCATCCGCACACTCACCGCATTCCCGATCAGCTTCCACCGGTGCCCGTGCCGAATTCCGGGCACCGTGGTCGCCGGCTCGGTCCAGTCGGCGTCGAAGCCCTGCAGCCGCTCGCCGTCGACGATGCCCGGTGTGACGAGCTCGCCCGATGGCAACCGCACCGCGGGCGGACTCGCGATGCCCAGCGCCGAACCGCCCTTGAGCGTCGGGATCGCATTCACCGCCCAGCCGAGCCCACGCACACCTTCGGTCCAGTAGAAGCCGCACGGATCCTGTTCCGGGTCACCGAGATCGAGCGGTCCGGCATCGTCGGCGAACAGCACCCGGCGCGGATCCTCGGTGCGCGAGGCCAGCATCAGCACCCGCTGACGGCGTTGTGGCAGCCCGAACGCGCGCGCGTCCACCAACCGGTATGCCCAGGTGTAGCCGAGATCCTCCAGCGCGCTCGTGATGTGCCGCATGGCGGCCCCACGACCCAACTGCAGCATGAACGGCACATTCTCGATCAACAGCCAGCGTGGTCCACGCTGACGCCGCACCAGCCGGAACACCTCGTCCACCAGACCGGAACGCTTACCGGTGATGCCCGCGGTGCGTCCGGCCTGCGACAGGTCCTGACAGGGAAATCCGGCGGCGACCAGCTCGGTCCCGGCGGGCAGGGCACGCAGCCGAGTGATGTCCCCCTGCAACGGAATCCCGGGAAAACGCGCGGCGAGCACCGCCTGCGCACCGGGATCGATCTCGCACAGCAGCTCGGTGTGCCAGCCGTGGTGGCCGAGGCCGAGCTCCAGCCCGCCGATACCGGCGAACAGCCCGACCATCCGCCCGCCCGTCACAGTCTTCCCTTCTCGCGGTTGCTCGCGGATCGCTCGGAACCACCAGCGCTGCGTATCCGCTCAGCAGGTTACTCGAGCAATGAATGCGACGACCAGCGACCGCCACGGTATTGTGTCGAGCACCCGATCCGACCGGATGCCCCGAGCAATGCTCACGGTCGAATCACGGTTTGCTCGGTCGTTCGATGACCTTCCACGCGCAGTTCCCGGTTTATCCCAAGAGTGACGCCAGGAAAGTGAGCGAAATGCAGATTCCGTCCACCAAGAACGGAAACTATCCCAACGTTGTCGTGACCAGTCTGGCGGCGACCACTTCGATCGCCGGTGACGTCGACTCCACCTGGAAGGGCCTGCTCAACGGTGAGAGCGGTATCGATGTCCTCGAGGACAGCTTTATCGAGCAGTTCGAGCTACCTGTGCGCATTGGTGGACATCTGAAGGTCAAGCCGTCGGCTTGCCTGACCAGGCAGGAGACGCAACAGCTGTCCTATGTGGAGCAGATGGCCGTGGTGCTGGCTCGTGAGGTCTGGCGCAATGCGGGCAGCCCGGAAGTGGACAAGAACCGCCTCGGCGTCGCGATCGGCACCGGCCTCGGCGGCGGCGAATTCATCACCGACGCGCGCGACCGGCTGCAGAACGGCGGCTACCG
Organism: Nocardia vinacea; assembly: GCF_035920345.1. Taxonomy (NCBI): domain Bacteria; kingdom Bacillati; phylum Actinomycetota; class Actinomycetes; order Mycobacteriales; family Nocardiaceae; genus Nocardia; species Nocardia vinacea. Next base: position 6,768,189 of record NZ_CP109149.1, on the reverse strand, counting down.
CAAGGTGTCGCCCCTGACCGTGCAGCGCATCATGCCCAACGGCTCGGCCGCCTGCGTCGGTCTGGAACTCGGTGCGAAAGCGGGTGTGGTGACACCGGTCTCGGCCTGCTCGTCGGGTTCGGAGGCGATCGCCAATGCCTGGCAGATGATCGTGATGGGCGATGCCGACATGGTGGTCGCCGGCGGGGTCGAGGGTTCCATCCAGGCCGTGCCGATCGCGGCATTCACCATGATGCGCGCCATGAGCACCCGCAACGAAGACCCGAGGGCCGCCTCGCGACCGTTCGACAAGGATCGCGACGGATTCGTCTTCGGTGAGGCGGGCGCGATGATGGTCATCGAAACCGAGGAGCACGCCAAGGCGCGTGGCGCGACGATTCACGCACGGCTGATGGGTGCCGGGATCACCTCCGACGCCTTCCATTTGGTCGCACCCGATCTCGAGGGCAAGGGCGCCGCGCGGGCGATGACCAGGGCCATGCAGAAGGCCGGTATCAGCAAAAGCGATGTCGGCCATGTCAATGCGCACGCGACCGCGACCCCGATCGGCGATACCGCCGAGGCACAGGCCATCAATGCCGCCGTGGGCGACCATGTTTCGGTCTACGCACCGAAATCGGCACTGGGTCATTCGATCGGCGCGGTCGGCGCCCTGGAATCGGTGCTGACGGTGCTCTCGGTCCGCGACAGCATCGTTCCGCCGACGTTGAATCTGGACAATCAGGATCCGGAAATCGAGCTCGATGTGGTCAAGGGCCAGGCCCGACCCGGACGAATCGACTACGCCGTGAACAACTCGTTCGGTTTCGGCGGGCACAACGTCGCGATCGCCTTCGGGCGGTACTGAATAAGTGGGGAAGGCGCACCTGCTAGCCTTCCCGACGCTTCGTTATCGACCTGTGTTCGGTGTAATCGCACGGCCTGAGTGCCTGCGTTGGCAAAAGGATAAGGCGATGATCGACGAGACCTTCGACGACTATTTGGACGATCAGGGCAATATCAAAATCCGTGGCGATAAGACCCTGATCGACTTCGTCGACAAGCACAGCGCGGAGAACGGCGACGAGCTCGCCTACCGCTACATCGACTACTCGCGCGAGCGCGACGGCGAGTACATCGAATTGACCTGGCACGAATTCGGCGTGCGGCTGCGTGCCGTCGCGGCCAGGCTGCAGCAGGTGACTCGGCAGGGTGATCGGGTGGCGGTGCTGGCCCCGCAGGGGCTGGACTATGTCGTCTCGATCTTCGCGGCGGTTTACGCGGGCAATACCGCGGTGCCGCTGTTCGATCCGGAGGAGCAGGGGCACACCGATCGCCTGCATGCGGTGCTCAATGACTGCACGCCGTCGGCGATTCTGACAGTCGGTTCGGCCGCGGCGGGGGTACGGAAATTTTTCCGGCACCTGCCGGCGGCTCAGCGTCCGCGGATTATTGCCGTGGACGCGATTCCGGACAGCGTCGGCTCGACCTGGATGCGACCGGACATCAATATCGACAGCGTCGCCTATCTGCAGTACACCTCGGGGTCGACCAGGACCCCGGCCGGTGTCGAGATCACCCACCGCGGGGTCGGCACAAATTTGCTGCAAATGATCGATGCCATTGGGGTGCAAGAGAATTCGCGTGGCGTCACCTGGCTGCCGTTGTTCCACGATATGGGTCTGCTGTCCGTGATCCTGCCGACCATCGGCGGCGGATTCATCACGATCATGTCGCCGAGCGCTTTCGTGCGGCGGCCGTATCGCTGGATCAAGGAACTGGCCGCCGCCTCCGACGGCGCCGGAACTTTCGCGGCCGCACCGAATTTCGCATACGAGCATGCGGCCGCCCGCGGTAAGCCGAAAGCCGGTGAAGAACTGGATCTTTCGAATGTGATCGGGCTGATCAACGGCAGCGAGCCGGTTTCGGTGTCGTCGATGCAGAAATTCAATGAGACGTTCGCGCCGTACGGTCTGCCCAAGACCGCGCTGAAGCCCTGTTACGGCATGGCCGAGGCGACCTTGTTCGTTTCCGCGACCAAAGCCGAGGACGAGGCGAAAGTCGTCTACGTCGATCGCAATGAGCTCAATGCGGGTCGGATGGTGGAAGTGCCGAAGGGCACGGAGAATTCGATCGCGCAGGTGTCCTGCGGTTACGTGGCGCTATCGCAGTGGGCGGTGATCGTCGATCCGGAAACCGGCATCGAACGCGGTAACGGCGAAGTCGGCGAAATCTGGCTGCACGGTGACAATATGGGCATCGGGTACTGGGGTCGGCCGGACGAAACCGCCGCGACCTTCCACAACATCTTGGCGCAACGACTACCGGAGGGCAGTCACGCACAGGGCACCGATCCGGACGCGAAGTGGATGCGCACCGGCGACTTCGGTGTCTACCTGGAGGGCGAGCTGTATATCACCGGCCGGGTGAAGGATCTGGTGATCGTCGACGGGCGCAACCACTATCCGCAGGATCTGGAATTCTCGGCGCAGGAATCCAGTACCGCACTGCGGCCCGGATTCGTCGCGGCATTCTCGGTGCCCGCGAATCAATTGCCCGCATCGGTATTCGAACAGGGCAGCCATTCCGGACTCACCTTCGATGCCGATGACACCTCGGAGCAGTTGGTCATCGTGGCCGAACGCGGCACCGGTGCGGCGAAGCTGGATCCGCAGCCGATCGCCGATATCGTGCGGGGCGCGATCGCACAGCGCCACGGCGTCACGGTGCGTGATCTGCTGCTGGTTCCGGCGGGCTCGATTCCGCGCACGTCCAGCGGCAAGATCGCCCGGCGCGCCTGCCGCGCCGCGTATTTGGAGGGCACATTGCGCGGCGGCTATCAGCAGCAGGACTTTCCGGACGCACCGGTGGAACCGGAGCATATGTCCGTCTGAGCTCGGGTTATACGACGGTACAATTGAAGCAACGGCAATCGGCGCCCGGGAATCTGGGCGCCGATGTCGTGTGCGGTGCGTCTATGGCGCGGATCGGGGGTGTCGCGGGGGTTCTTGACCTCGAGGTTACTCGAGGTTGTTGGCTGTGGACGTGGCGGAAAACCGGTTGGCCGATCTCGGGACTGATGCCACGCTGAAATGTCGGACCCCGATGCGAACATCACCGGGGATCCGTTCGCGACACAGCCAATCCAAGACGATCACGAGGGGGAGCTTTGTCCGTCACGCTCGAAACGCCATTGGCCGACACGGAGGTCGACAGACCCGAGCGGCCCGCCGCCGCGGTGCCGGGCCGCCTGCAATCGCTTCGTCGGTTCTGGCCGTATCTGCGGCCGCATCGGTTCATGCTGCTCGGCGCCACCACGCTCGCGGTGCTCGCCACCTTGACGGCGATCATGATTCCGCTGGTCATCGCGCGAATTATCGACGGCCCGATCCAGCGGCGTGATTTCGGCGGCGTCGTGTTTCCGGTGCTGCTGGTGCTGTCGCTCGGTCTGCTGGAGGCGTGCGGCGTTTGGGGTCGGCGGTGGCTGATCGCGAAGCCCGCGGCCCAGTTCGAGATCGATATGCGCGCCAAGATCTTCCGTAAGCTGCAGACGCTCTCGATCGGACGGCACGATGCCTGGGAGTCCGGCCAGCTGCTCTCCCGCGCGGTCGACGATATGGGCACCATGAAGCGGTTCGTCGCATTCGCCGGGCCGTTCCTGATCATCCACTTCATCGTTATCCCGATCGGTCTGGTGGTGCTGTTCGCGCTGAGCTGGCAGATCGGGCTGACCTTCGCGTTCCTTGCGATCCCGCTGTCCTACGTCTGCCTGCGATTCGAGCGGCGCTACGGTGTTGCCTCGCGGCGCTCGCAAGATCAGGCCGGCGACCTGGCAACCACTGCCGAGGAGTCCGCGCAGGGTATCCGGGTGTTGAAGGCATTCGGTCGCGGTGTGTTCTTCGGCGGGCGGTTCACCGCGCAGTCACGGGAACTGCAGCAGACCGAACTGCTCAAGGTGCGGCTGGACGCCACGCTCTGGTCGGCGATGGTGTGCCTGCCGCAGTTGGCCATCGCCTTCGCGCTCGGCTACGGCGGTTACGCCGTAGCACACGAGACGATGACGCTCGGCACCCTGGTCGCGAGCATCACACTGGCGACCTTCCTGCAGTGGCCGATCATCTGGACCGGCTTCCTGCTCGCCGAGTGGAACGATGCGCGCACGGCGGCGGACCGGTTCTGGGAGATCATCGACACCCCCGTCGAAATCGCTGATCCCGCGGATCCGGTGGCACTGCCGGAGCGGATCGTCGGCGAACTGACTGTGCACGGCGTGCGCTTCGCCTTTCCCGACGCGAAGGGTGAAGTGCTGCAGGATATTTCGCTGAAGGTGCGCCCGGGTGAGACGGTGGCGCTGGTCGGCGCGACCGGTAGCGGCAAAACGGCGCTGCTCAACCTGATTCCGCGGCTCTACGACGTGACCGACGGCGCCATCACCATCGACGGTATCGATATCGCGTCGATGCGGGTGTCCGATCTGCGTTCGCTGGTCTCGGTGGCATTCGAGGAGCCGGTGCTGTTCTCGGCGAGTGTGCGGGAGAACGTCGCGCTCGGCGATCCGGAGGCCACCGACGACGATGTGCGGCGCGCGCTGGATGTCGCCCAGGCCACCGATTTCGTGAACGACCTGCCGTGGGGACTGGATACCCGAATCGGTGAGCAGGGGCTGAGCCTGTCCGGTGGTCAGCGCCAGCGGCTGGCCCTGGCCCGCGCGGTGCTCGCGCGTGAAAGCGCGGGGGAGCGGACTCGGATCATGGTGCTCGACGACCCGCTGTCCGCACTCGATGTGGAGACCGAGGAGCGCGTACAGGAACGGCTGCGCACGGTACTGGCCGGTGCCACCACATTGATTGTGGCGCACCGACCTTCGACCGCCGCACTGGCCGACCGGGTGGCGCTGCTCGCCGACGGCCGGATCGTCGCGGAGGGCGCCCACGATCAACTACTCAAAAACAGCAGTCGCTACCGCGAACTGATGGGCGGTGAATCATGACCACCACCGAAACCACCGCCCCCGCAGACGATTCGGCCGACCGCGACGAGGTCGCCGACTGGCGCGGCATCACCAACGAGGACAAGGCGGTCACCGAGACCGGAAATCTGGTGCTGGCCGGTCGATCTCGGCGCCTGCTGCTGAGCCTGATCCGGCCGTACCGCAAACTCGCGGTCTTCGCCCTGCTGCTGATCGTGCTCGACAATGCCGCGATGGTGTCGGCGCCACTGTTCGTCGCGCACGGGCTCGACACCGGCATCGCCGAGGGCGTCGCGGGGAACTGGGCACCCTTGGCACGCACCGTCGCGGGTTACGTTTGTGCGGTCGGCGTCGGAGTCTGCACCACCTTCGTCTTCCTGCGGATCTCCGGAAGGCTCAGCCAGAGTGTGCTTTTCGATCTGCGGGTCCGGCTGTTCGCCCATATGCAGCGGCTCAGCGTCGCCTTCCACGAGCAGTACACCTCCGGCAAGGTCGTCGCGCGACTGACCGGTGATATCGAAACTCTGCAGCAGTTGCTGGAGAGCGCGCTGAATCAGGCGCTGAGCGCGATCCTTTCGGTGCTGACCATCGCGGTGCTGCTGATCTACCTCGATCAGACGCTCGCCGCCATCGTGCTGCTCGGATTCGTGCCATTGGCGCTGGTCACCCGTTGGGCGCAGCGCAGGCAGCGGGCGGGCTACCGGCGCACCCGCGGCGCCATCGCGAAAGTGGTCGTGCAGTTCGTGGAGTCGATGGGCGGCATTCGGGCGGTGCAGGCCTTCCGTCGCGAAGCCCGCAACGAATCGGTGCTGGCAACCGAGGACGCCGAATACTTCCAGGCCACCACCGCCGCGATGCGCGGCATGGGCGACTATGCCGGTCTCACCCGGCTGCTCGGCAATCTGACCACGGCGATCGTCATCGTGGTCGGCGCCTGGCAGGTGATCGAGGGCAACCTCGCCGTCGGCGTCCTCGCGGCATACCTGTTGTATCTCAACGAGTTCTACGGCCCCCTCGACGAACTCGCCCAGGTATTCAACGCCTACCAGTCCGCGGCGGCAGCGCTGGAGAAGATCTCCGGTGTGCTCGAGGAGGAACCCTCGGTTCGGGAGCCCGAGGAGCCGATTGTGCTGATGAAGGCGACCGGTGCCGTGCGGATGGACCGGGTGTGGTTCGGCTACGGATCGTCTGCCGCTCGGCCCGCGGAGCCGGAATCTTCGGATGCCGATGCCGATGCCGATGCCGATGCCGATGCCGATGCCGATGCCGATGCCGATGCCGTGCTCGGGCTGTCGGATTCGGCTCGAGGGACTGTTGCAGGCGTGTCGGATAGTCCTGATGTGGTGGCGTCGAGCGTGGGCGGGGTGACCCCGGGGCATGCGCTGGCCGATTCGGATTCCGCCGGACGCACTGTGGTGGACGTCGTCTCGAAGGGTTCGGATGCGGTGCGACCGAGTGTGGCTGGGCGGCTGCGGGGCGACGCCGCGGTGGCGAGTCTCGAAGGCGCTGTGCCGCAATCCGAGGAGCGCGGACGAGCGCGTCCGGTACTGCCCGAGTTCTCCCTGGAGATTCCGGCCGGGCAGGTGATCGCGGTGGTCGGTGCGACCGGTGCGGGCAAGTCCACGTTGGCTAAGTTGTTGACGCGGTTCTATGACCCGTCGGGCGGCACGGTCATCTTGGACGGTATCGACCTGCGGCGGTTGTCCGATGCGGATCTGCGGCGCAATGTCGTGATGGTTACGCAGGAGTCGTATCTGTTCTCCGGATCGGTGGCCGACAATATTCGGCTCGGCCGGCCGGAGGCCAGTGATGCGGAGGTGTTCGCGGCGGCGCGCGCGGTCGGGCTGTACGAGTTCGTCACCGCGCTGCCCGAGGGCTTCGACACCGACGTGCGCAAACGCGGTGGGCGATTGTCGGCGGGGCAGCGGCAGCTGGTCGCGTTCGCCAGGGTGTTCCTCGCGGATCCGGCGGTGATCGTGCTGGACGAGGCGACCTCGAGTCTGGACATTCCGAGCGAGCGGCAGATCCAGCGAGCACTGGAGACGGTGCTGCGCGATCGCACCGCCGTGATCATTGCGCACCGGCTCTCCACGGTCGCCATCGCCGACCGCGTGCTGGTGCTGGAATCGGGTCGGATCGTCGAGGACGGCACGCCGAGCGAGCTCATCGGGGGCACCGGCCGGTTCGCCAGCCTGCACGCGGCATGGCGAGAGTCGCTGGTGTGATGCGGGCAAGGCGCGTGCGTCGCTTACGGTAGATACGTGACGAACCCAGACCTCGGCCCCGACAGCCAACCGGCGACATCGCGGTGGCCGGCGATCCTCACGTGGCGCGCCCACAACGCGTCACGGATGGAGTCCGTCCGCGTGACGCTCAATGGCAACCGCATCCGCGCCGCCGGTCGCATGATCGGCGGCGAATGCGCCGACCATCCTGCGTTCAGTGCGTCGTATGACCTGGTCACCGACGAGAACGGCGTCACGAAGCGACTGTCCCTGCGCAGCACCACCGCCGCCGGGGAACGACAGGCCTCGATCGCCAGGGACGAGGAGAACTACTGGCTCGTCGATGCCGGCGGCGGCCACGTCCGCTCCACTTTCGCGGGCGCCCTCGACGTCGATGTCGTACTCAGCCCGTTCTTCAACACCCTCCCCATCCGCCGCTTCGCCCTGCAGAACGGCGTCGACAACATCCAGGTACCGGTCGTCTACGTCCGCCTCCCCGACCTCCTGGTCCAGGAAGCCAGCCTCACCTACAGCAGCGGCGCCACCGGCATCAGCGTGCTTTCTCCCGTCTCCAGCGCCACCGTCACCGTCGACGCCGACGGCTTCCTCCTCGACTACCCGGGTCTCGCCGAGCGCATCTGACCCGGCGCCTGGCACCTTCACGCGTGAATCACTGCTGCGGCGCCGCGCACATTTCCACGCGCCGCGCACGGATTCGCCGGACGAATTGCTGCGTGGCGCGCAATGTGGTGCGGCTTCGTGAGCACCCGGCCGCGTCGGCCTACTTGCCGCAAACGCGCCCGTCCGGGGGACGGTGATTCCCACGCCGCGCTCGCGAGCGCCGCGATGAGGCTGTCTCCTCTGTGTTCGGATCCGTGTGCTGCGATCAGTCCAGCTCGGTGATCACCCCGCCGCGCTGGCCTGCCTCGCGCAGCGCCTCCCGCCAGTTGTGGTCGCCGGGGCGGATATCGGTGATCTCCCAGCGCTGGGCGGTTGCATAGCGTTCGCGGCCGTCGTGCCCGGCTTCGACGAGGTCGACCAGGGTGCCTTCGTCGCGGAGGCTGTCGCGGGCCGCGCCGAGCACGGTGAGCGTCTCCTCCAGTACGTCCAGCAGGGCGGTGGCGTTCGGTTCGCAGATGGCGCGGACCAGGTCGGGGGCGGTGGCGGCGACGCGGGTGCCGTCGCGGAACGAACCCGCGGCCAGTCCGAGCGCCAGATCGCCGCCCGCCGCACCGGCCACCGCCAGTGCCTCGGCCAGGACATGCGGCAGATGGGAGATCCGGGCCACCGCCCGGTCGTGCTCGTCCGCGACCACCGGGGTAACCACCGCATCGCAGGCGAGCGCTAGCCGCGCCACCCGAAGCCACGGCTCCGGATGGGTGCCCTCATCCACTCCGACCGCCCACACCGCATCACGGAACAGGCCGGGATCGGTAGCCGCCCAACCGGATTCGGAGGTACCGGCCATCGGATGCCCGCCGACATAGCGAGCCGCGAGCCCGTGCCTACGCACCGCCTCGGCCACCGGCGCCTTGACGCTCACCACATCGGTGAGCGAGCAGCGCGGCGCGAAGGTCGCCACCTCGGCGAGGATGTGGTCCACCGCGGGCATCGGCACCGCGACCACGATCAGCGCATCGGTATCGACGGCCCGGTTCAGTACCCCGAGCAGATCCCCCGTGACATCGAATCCGTCGGCCCGCGCGGCCTGCGCACCCGCCTCTGACCTGTTGTAACCCCACGCGTCATAGCCCGCGCCGACGGCGGCGCGCAGCAGCGAACCGCCGATCAAGCCTGTCCCGAGGACACACACCGGTGCTTTCTGGTCAGGAGTCATCGGAACAGATTCGCATACGACTTCAACATTTCGGCTCGAGCCGACTACCGTTGCGGCCATGGCAGCACAGCGCTCGGGCACGAACAAGGCTGCGTCGGATGATTACGACGACGTAGAAGGGTTCGCAGTGGCGGTTGTCCGCGAAGAAGGACAATGGCGGTGTAGTCCGTTGAGTCAGGCCGCGCTCACCGATTTGTCCGCGGCGGAAACAGAACTCAAAGCATTGCGCAGTTCCGGTGCGGTGTTCGGATTGCTGGATATCGATGACGAGTTCTTCATCGTGCTCCGGCCCGCGCCGAGCGGCACCCGGATGCTGGTCTCGGATGCGACGGCCGCGATCGATTACGACATCGCCGCTGACGTCCTCGAGGCCCTCAATGTCGAAATTCCGGACATCGATCCGGACGAACTCGACGATATCGAGCCATGGGAGGAGGGCGACCTCGGCGTACTCGCCGACCTCGGCCTGCCCGAACCCGTGCTCAGCGTGATCCTCGCCGAGACCGATCTCTATCCGGATGAGCAGCTCGGCATGATCGCTCAGCGCCTCGGTTTCGCCAACGAACTCACGGCTGTGCTGGACAAGCTGCCTCGCTGACGTGGGCCTGCTCACCGACGACACCGACCTGGTCCGCGCGGCGATCTCCGCCGCAGCCGATGCGGGTGATCGCGACGTACCGGTCGGTGCCGTCGTCTTCGATGCCAACGGCCGAGAGCTCGCGCGCGCGGCCAACGCCAGGGAGGCCCTCGGCGACCCGACCGCGCACGCCGAGATCCTCGCCCTGCGCCGCGCCGCCGCCGTCGTCGGCGATGGTTGGCGTCTGGAGGGGTGCACACTCGCGGTAACCCTGGAACCGTGCACCATGTGCGCGGGCGCCCTGGTGCTCGCCCGCGTCGGCCGCCTGGTCTTCGGCGCCTGGGAACCGAAAACCGGTGCTGTCGGCTCCCTTTGGGACGTAGTTCGTGACCGCCGTCTCAATCACCGCCCACAGGTCCGCGGCGGCGTCCTCGAAGCCGAATGCGCAGCCCTCCTCGACGTCTTCTTCCGCACCCAACGCTGACCACCCAGCCCCTCTACAGCCGATTTAGCGATCCGCCCACCGTCCGGTATGGTTGTCGGCGGTGGCGTGTCCGAGCGGCCTAAGGAGCACGCCTCGAAAGCGTGTGAGGGGTAACCCCCCTCCGAGGGTTCAAATCCCTCCGCCACCGCCACAGCCCCTCACCTGTTAGCGCAGGTGAGGGGCTTTTTCTTGCCGACTCCGGGTTCAGCGGCGGCTGCCATCCGGACGAGCCTGCGCAGCTGCTCGCCCTGCGTAATGACGGCAAGATCCGTCTCGAGGTCGCCCCGCGTTATCAGGTCGGCGGCCTGGTCGAGTTCGGCCTCCATCGCCTTCGATGGCAAGTCCTGTCGAATTCCCAGCGGCAGAACGAGTTCGGAGCCAACTTGGTCTTCGAGTCGCCGCCGACAGCTCCGCAAGATCTTGGCCAAGGCCCGATCGACGTAGCGCCGTTCGCCAGGGCAGCCGGCTCCCGTAAACGCAACCGCGTCGAATGATCGGGCTCGGACTTCTCGGTGGTCGGGCTGTGGCCACACCGAAGCCCCGGACGTGCCGCCAGGTGTGTCCGAGGCACATTGGACCATGCAGCGCCATCGCGGATGCCGCGCTGCGGAATGCCCGTGCAAGAAAGCGGCCGGGCAAGTCTGATTGACGTGGGCCGCATGGTTCCGGACACGGCACGGGAGTACTGAACGGCACCGGCTGTCTAAGGCGGCATTCCGCACTGTGCCTGTGCGGCAGCGGCGCAAATGGTTGGCCGACTACTCCGTCGGAATGCCGATCCACCGCATGCAGCTTTGCAGGGCACCATATCTAGTTCGCCGCGCTGCGCCAGATCGTCGATCCAACTTGGCGGACAGCCTGCGAGTCATGGCTGTAATCGCCGCTGCCGCCAGCTGATTCAGTGCCGGGCACACGAGTTCTCGCGTGGGCCCAGCGCACCTTTCCGGCCGGGTCCGGGGGACCGATCGTCTCTAGTTCGCGTCCGGGAAAGCCTGGCGCACACCGATGGTGATCGCTTCGGCTTCGGCCAACCTGCGGCGTTGGACACGCATCAGCGCCTCCACGACGCTCGCGGTCCGATTGTCGCTGTGTGCATCGATGAACGTGACCACTTCTGGACGTCGGACGGCAATTTGGATCCTCATACCACCCATACCTCGATGGTAATCCGCATGGCTGCAGAAGATGCTCACTGATCGCGCAACCGATTTCGATCCGCGCGATGTGGCCGGATTACTGCTCCGAATCCTGCCGCCGCAGGACAACAGTCTGCTGGTCCAGGTCGACCCCGACCCGAGGCGGCGCACCCTGCGCTTCCTCGTCGCGCAGCATCGACACCGAGTCCCGGTGGTCCAATTCCATCCGCTTCGTCCCGTAGAACATGGCGGTGAACTCGTCTGTGAAGGTGCCGGATACGGGGTTGCGGCGTTTGCGGCGTTTTCGGGTCAGGGCTTCGTAGAGGGCGACGGCCATCAGCAGTAGGACCCAGCCAGGGATGGACCAGCCCAGGAAATCCGCCATGTGGCATCAACGAATTCGTCGACTGTGGAGTTCCTGGGTAAGTGGGCGGCGGGCGGGTATACGGCGATTAGGTAAGCGCGGGGAAGGTGCGCAGCGATGATGCGGTGCAGTACGAACCGCGCGCGATTGATTCGCGAGAGTTAGATGAGAGAGCCCTATTTTCGATTCGGCAGTCTGCTGGTGCTGATCTGGCTGGTGATCGGCGTCGTTGCCGCGGGGCAGCGGCACTATTTCGATAGCGGTCCGGTCAATTGCGCCGGATTCGGCACGATTGCGGTGACGGTGATCGCCGGTCCGCTCAACTATATGGGCGTGAATCCGAAGATCGAGGATTGCAACGTGCCCCAACCCAGCCAGTAGTGCGTGAGGGCTGAGTTCCGAGGGTTCGGCCACCCTCAGGGCTCAGGGCGTGCTCTGCCGGGCGGCGACATGCCGTGTGGTCGGGCGCGCCCGCCCGCGCCTGTCACGATGCGATAATTCGCTGAAATTCCGTGCGCGCGGTTCGCGGGAGAGATATGGGCGAGATGAAACTTGGCAGTGTGCTGATCGTGATCTGGCTGGTGATCGGCGTCGTTGCCGCGGGGCAGCGGCACTATTTCGACAGCGGTCCGATCAACTGTGCGGGCTTCGGCTCGATCGCCCTGACCGTCCTCGCGGGCCCGCTCAACTACATGGGCGTGAACCCGAAGATCGCCGATTGCAATGTCCCGCAACCGAGTCCCTAGATCGGCACCGGCTCCAGATTCCGCTGTGGTTCAGGAGTTTTCGTAGAACCGGCGCCGGCAGCGCCCGCCGAGGCGATGATGACGAGGCCGATACCGGCGCACTGGACGAGCGCGAGATCTTCGCCGAGCAAAAGCAGTCCCGCCGCGGCCGCGACCGCTGGTTCCAGACTCATCAGCACACCGAAGGTGGCGGCCGAAATCCGGCGCAGCGCTTCGAGTTCGATGGCGTGCGGCACCAGCGACGAGAGCACCGCGACAACGCCGAGCGTCGTGAGCACCAGGGGATCGAACAGCAGCACACCCAGCCCGGCCACCACCGTCCACACCAGATCGCGGGGGCGACGCGAGGCGATGACCGCAACGGTTAGCGGTCCGAGGAAATCCAGGGTGACCGCCATACCGAGCGGTATGCGTTCGATGGCGGCATAGAAGCACAGATTCATCTCGGCGACGGCGACACCGAGGCCGATGATGCCGGGCAGTGCCGTTCGGTCGACGCGCAGCGAGGGCCGCCACAGCAGCAGCGCGATGGCGCCCGCGAAGGCCAGACGCACACTTGCCGCCGTGCTGGCGCCGATGATCTCGAACAGATACTTGGCCAAGCCCGCACCCAGCTGGATACTGACCATAGCGGCGATGATGAGGATGGGCGCGGGCACCGCGCGAGCCGCGCGTGGCTGAACCTTCACAGCCGAAAGCTAGGTGTCCTAAGTAAATGACAATGGACTGGTCGGTTTCTCGAAAACGGTGCTTACCTTGCCGATCGATGCCCGATCTGTGGTGATCGGCGCAAGCGCTCATCCGGCCGGAGAGTGATCGTCTCGCGTGCGGGTATCCGAGTTGGTACGCGAGTGCGAAAGGAAGCGATGACGATGCGCGAGCGTGTTACCCGCCCGAGACCAGCGCCTTCCGCTGGTGCGCGACTGTTTGCGATGCTTCTGCTGATCTGGCTGGTCGTCGGCGTTGTCGCCGCAGGTCAGCGCCACAACTTCGACAGCGCCCCGATCAACTGTGCTGGTTTCGGCACCATTGCCGTGACGGCGCTGGCCGGTCCGCTCAACTACATGGGTGTGAACCCGAAGGTCGAGGAATGTAACCTGCCGCAGCCCAGCCAGTAATACCCGGTCTCCCATCGGAATTCGAGTGGTCATCGGCGAATTCCGGTGGGAGTGTTCGGCCCCGCACCCGAATTCGGGTGCGGGGCCGAGCCGCTTGTTCCGATCAGCTCACGCCGACCGGCACCTTCACCGTCTCCGCGGAGTGCTGCTGGAGCTCACGCAGCTTCGCGCCCTCGACGTCGATATCCGGCAGGATCCGATCCAGCCACTTCGGAATCCACCAGGACCACTTACCCATCAGCACCAGCAGCGATGGGATCACGACCATGCGGACGATGAACGCGTCGATCAATACGCCCGCCGCCAGCGCGAAGCCCATGGATTTCGCGGTGATGTCGGTTTCCAGCAAGAAGGAACCGAATACGGCAATCATGATGATCGCGGCCGAGGTGACGACCCGGGCGCCGTGGTGATAACCGGCGACCATCGCATCCTTCGGCGACTTACCGTTGACGAACTCCTCGCGCATCCGGGTCACCAGGAACACCTGGTAATCCATGGCCAGGCCGAACACCAGGCCGATCAGCATGATCGGCAGGAAGCTGACCAGCGGATGCGGATCCTCGATCAGCCCGAGCTTGCCCTCCTGGAAGACCAGCACCGTCGCACCGAAGGTCGCCGCCATGGAGAGCAGGAAGCCGAGCGCCGCGGTCAGCGGCACCAGGATCGAGCGGAATACCAGGATCAGCAGCAGGAATGCGGCACCGGCCACGATCGCCAGATACGGCACGATCTTGCTCAGCAGCACATGGTCGACATCGGCAAAGATCGCTGTGGTGCCGGTGATGCCGTATTCGATGCCGTACTCGGACTGCATCTGCGCTTCGGCATCGCGGGCGTCACTGACCAGATCCTTGGTGGCCTGGTTGTTCGGACCCGACTTGGGCACGCCGTCGAGCAGTGCGCCCGCCTTGTCCTCACCACTCCACTTGGCCTCGGTCACGTAATCCATGCCCGAGTAGGACGCGAGCTTGGATCGCAGCGCGGTTACCGCGGCCTCGCGCCGGTCGGCGGGCACATTGGTGAGGTCGACCGCGACATTCAGCACGCCGTTGCTGCCCTCACCGAAGCCCTCGGTGCGCAGCTCGTAGGCCTTGCGGATGGTGGAGGTCTTCGGCTGGCTGTCGTCGCCCGGCAGGCCGAGGTTCAGACCGGCGGCGGGCGCGGCGAGCAGACCGAGCACGACCACGCTGAGCAGCAGCGTCACCGCGGGCGCCTTGCCGATCAAACGGCCGACGCGCATGCCGTTGGTGACCGACTTGTCGTCCTCGGGATCGTGCTGGGCCACGATCGGCAGCTTCGGCTTGAACAGGAACCGGCCGAACGCTCCGAGCAGTGCCGGCATCAGCGTGATGGCGGTGAGCACGGCGAACGCCGCGGCGATCGCACCACCCAGGCCCATGAACGTCATGAACTGGACGCCGACGATGCTGAGTCCGCCGAGCGCGATGATGACGGTCAGACCGGCGAACACCACCGCCGAACCCGCCGTACCGAGTGCGGTACCGGCCGCCTCCTCCGGCGAATCCTGCACCGCCAGTTCGTGTTTGTAGCGCGACACGATGAACAGCGCGTAGTCGATCGACAGGGCGATGCCGATCATGGACGCGAGGAAGGTGGTGAAGCTGGGCACCTCGATGATCGAGGTACCGAGGAAGATCAGCGAGGTGGCCGCGCCGAGGCCGACGATCGCGGTGATGATCGGCACGAAGGCGGCGACGATGGCGCCGAAGGCGATGATCATGACGACCAGCGCGATGCCCATGCCGATCTGCTCGGACTTACCGCTCGGTCCCTCGTTCTTCTGCGCGATCGAGCCGCTCATCTCCACCTGCAGCCCGGCATTGCGGGCATCGCTGGCCACGTTGTAGGCCGCTTCGCGCTGTTCGTCGGTGACGTCGGTGAACTTCTTGATGGTAAACGGAACGCTGAAGAAGGCGACCGAGTCGGGCGCCGTCTTGCTGAGCACGTTCAGCGGTGCGCCACTGCACTTGGACGGATCCGGGTCGGTGATGCAGCCCGACTTCTCGGCGGCCTCGACCGGATCCATCACCGGCTTGCTGTGGTCGACGATGTCGAGCGTGCCGAGCTTGGCGATGAAGGCCTGCAGCGCCGCCCGGTTCGCCGGATCGGTCAGCTTCTGGCCGTCGGGCGCGGCAATGACATAGGTGCCGGTGACGGCGTCGAATTTGAAGGCGTCGGAGGCGCCGGGAAAGTGCTTGTCGAGAATGTCGTTGGCACGGGCGGACGGCAGCGCCGGCATGCTGAAGTCATTGGTCATCGGCTCCTTGAGCTGCGCGCCGAGGCCGCCGAGCAGCAGGAACAGGACAATCCAGACCGGAAGCACTATCCATTTCCTGCGGAAAGCGAACTTTCCCCATCTATACAGATAAACGGACACGAAGGTTCTCCTAGCGGACCTTTTCGAGCGACCTGCAAGCAATCGCTGACGGATGGCTGGTTACGTGCTGATGCGTGGCGCGTAGACAGCACTCGCGGGGTTGCCCTGCCGGCCCCGCCTCCATTGACGCTTTCTGCCTACCGTGCGGTAGGTAGACTACCCAGGGGCTAAGCGGAGGTACAACCTCAATTCTGATGGCAACGTTAGCTCAGCGTATGAGTGGTGAGAGGATCATCCCATGATTGTTCGTGACGCGGGCGACGCTGTTGTCGCAGGTGGCGGCACAAAAATGGCAATTCGCGACGCTGCGGTAAAGCTGTTCGGGGCCAAGGGTTTCGAACAGACGAGCCTGCGCGAGGTCGCGGATGCGGTAGGAATCACAAAGGCTTCGCTCTACTATCACTACGCCTCGAAGTTAGATCTGTTACTCGCGATCGTCGATCCGATCGTGGATCACTTGCGCTCGGTGATCGAGGATATCGATGCGGTCCCGCATGACGAGGAGGGCGTGCGCGCCGTGTTGCGGGCCTATTTGCGCGGCATGATCCGCCATCGCGACGCGGGTGCGCTGTGCGTCCGCGACACCGTCGCGATCATCAATGTCATGGCCGACCGGTATCCGGACATGCTGGATTCGACTCGGGTGCTGCGCGAATGGCTCGCCGGACCCGGCGCCGACGACGTAGCCAAGCTGCGCGCCAGTGCGGCACTGGAGGTACTCGGGGTGGCGCTGTTGTCCACCGAACTCGTGCCCGGCGTGGCGGATTCCGTGGTGGAACGCACACTTCTGGACGCGGCCACCTGTGTGCTGACCGGATGCCATACCGCGTAGATTCGTTCGAACACCGAAGAGGCCAGGAGTAGCCGCCGTGCACATCAGCGCGAGGGTCGATTACGCGGTGCGGACCCTATTGGAGATCGCCCGCGCACCGCAGATCCACCGTGCGTCGGATCGGGTCGCTGTGCAGGTCGCCCCGGTGGTGAAGGCCGAGGCGATTTCGACCGCGCAGCATATTCCACCCAAGGTGCTCGAGACCGTACTCGCCGAATTGCGCAGAGCTGATCTGGTGACCAGTAGGCGCGGCCCGGACGGCGGCTATTGGCTGGCCCGCCCGGCCGCGCAGATCTTCATCGCCGATGTGATCCGCGCGATCGAGGGCCCGCTGGCCTCGGTGCGCGGCGAGCGTCCGGAGGATGTGCGGTATCCGGGTGCGGCCGAACCGTTGCAGCGGGTGTGGATCGCGCTGCGGGTGAATATTCGTGCGGTGCTGGAGAATGTCTCCATCGATGACATCGCGCAGGACCGGTTGCCCGGATTCATCGGGACGCTCACCGAGGATCCCGGTGCCTGGGCGCGACGATAATTCGAATCGGATCATACCCGGCCGAAAGCCTCGCGCACGAACATCGCTGCTGGTCAGGAATGTTCGCGACGGACGGTGCGGATTGCCGGTAGCCTCCTTTTCATCATGCTGATCAGACTGCTTCGCACTCATCTGGCCCCCTACCGGGCCCAATTGGCGGGCGTCGTCGGCCTACAACTCATCTCGGTCATCGCGATGCTGTACCTGCCGACCCTGAACGCCGACCTGATCGATAGCGGTGTCACCAAGGGCGATATCGGCTACATCTGGACCACCGGTCTGTGGATGCTCGCGGTCACCGGCGTGCAGATCATCGCCTCGGCTTGCTCGGTCTATCTGGGCGCGCAGGCCGCGATGGGCGCGGGTCGGGATCTGCGCGGCGCGGTGCTGCACCGGGTCGGCACCTTCTCCGCGCGCGAGGTCGGCATGTTCGGCGCGCCCTCGCTTATCACCCGCAATACCAACGATATTCAGCAGGTTCAGCTGCTGATCGTGATGTCGGCGACCATCCTGGTGATGGCGCCGATCATGTGTATCGGCGGCATCTTCATGGCGCTGCGCGAGGACCTCGGGCTGTCCTGGCTGCTGCTCATCGCGGTGCCCGCACTTGCCATTTCGATGGGTGTCATCGTGGCGAAGATGGTGCCCGGCTTCCGCGATATGCAGCAACGGATCGATGAGGTCAACCGGGTGCTGCGCGAGCAGATCACCGGCATCCGGGTGGTGCGCGCGTTCGTGCGCGAACGGCAGGAGACCTGGCGCTTCGGAGTGGCCAACACCGAACTCACCGAATCCTCGCTGCGGGTCGGGCGGCTGATGGCGCTGATGTTCCCGCTGGTCATGCTGATCAGCAATATCACCGCCGTCGCGGTGATCTGGTTCGGCGGACACCTCATCAATGACGACAAAATGCAGATCGGCTCGCTCACCGCGATGCTGTCCTACATCATGCAGATCCTGATGGCCGTCATGATGGCCTCGTTTCTGGCCATGATGGCGCCGCGCGCGGCCGTCTCGGCCGACCGGATCGGTGAGGTGCTCGAGACCGAGACCTCGGTGCTGCCGCCGCGACTGCCGCAGCCGTTCAAGGGCGATCCGGCCCAGGTCGATCTGCGATTCGCCGAATTCGCCTTTCCGGGTGCGGACAAACCGGTGCTGTCGGCGATCCGGTTCCAGGTCGAGCCGGGTACGACCACGGCGATCGTCGGCTCCACCGGCGCGGGCAAGACGACACTGCTCAATCTGATTCCCCGGCTCATCGATGTGACCGATGGCGCGGTCTACGTCGGCGGCACCGACGTCCGTCACATCGACCTCGAAGTGCTGCGCGAACAGTTCGGACTGGTGCCACAGAAGGCATATCTGTTCTCCGGCACCATCGCCGGCAATCTGCGCTACGGCAATCCGGACGCCACCGACGAGGAACTGTGGCGATGTCTGGAGATCGCCCAGGCCGCCGACTTCGTGCGCGATATGCCGCAGGGTTTGCAGACCCCGGTCGCGCAGGGCGGCACCACTGTTTCGGGTGGGCAGCGTCAGCGGTTGGCCATCGCGCGGGCGCTGGTGAAGAAGCCGCGGGTCTACCTGTTCGACGATTCGTTCTCCGCACTCGACGTCGCCACCGACGCCCGACTTCGCGAGGCATTGCGGCCGGAGACCAGGGATGCCTCGGTAATCATTGTGGCGCAACGGGTTACCACCATCCGCGATGCCGATCAGATCGTGGTGCTCGAGGACGGCGTCATTGCCGGGATCGGTACCCATGAGCAGTTGATGCGCGATTGCGCGGAATACCAGGAGATCGTCGCCTCGCAGCTCGGCGCCGATGAGGCCGTCGTGCTCGCCAAGCGCAACGCATCGCCGCCCGATGCGAGCGGTGACGGGTATCGGACCCGGCGGGAGGAGATCCGATGAGACCCGGAGCGGTGAATCCCGGTGCGCCGGATGCGAAAGCGAAATCGTTCGGTCCGTCGCTGCAGCGGCTGTTGCGCAGGCTGGCCCCCGAGCGCGTGTATGTCGGCGTGATCGTCGCGCTCGCGATCGTCTCGGTAGTGCTGAATACGCTCGGCCCTTACATCCTCGGCAAGGCCACCAACGTGGTATTCGATGGTGTCGTCGGCCGCCAATTGCCGAGTGGCATCACCAAAGAAGAGGCGATCCAGCGCCTGCGAGCCGCGGGCAACAACACCTTTGCCGACATGCTCGGCGCGATGGATGTCACCCCGGGTGTCGGTGTGGATTTCGGTGCGGTCGGCCGGGTGCTGATGCTGGTGCTGCTGCTCTATATCGGCGCCGCGGTCTTCAGCTGGCTGCAGTCCTTCCTGCTCAATGTCGTCATCAACCGCACGGTGAAGCGGCTGCGCAGCGATGTCGAGGACAAGATCCATCGACTTCCGTTGCGCTACTTCGATTCCACACCGCGCGGTGACCTGCTCAGCCGCGTCACCAATGACGTCGACAATGTGTCGCAGACCCTGCAGCAGACCATGAGCCAGCTGATCCTCTCGCTGTTCTCGGTGGTCGGCATCCTGATCATGATGTTCTGGATTTCGCCGCTGCTCGCGTTGATCGCCCTGCTCACGGTGCCCGCCGCGATCGTGGTCACTACACAGATCGCCAAACGCTCCAAACCGCACTTCGTGAACCAGTGGAAGTACACCGGCATGGTGAATGCCCAGGTCGAGGAGGCCTTTACCGGGCACGAGGTGGTCACCGCATTCGGCCGCAACCGCGAGGTCGGTCAGGAATTCGATAAGCGCAATAACGAACTCTACGAGTCGAGTTTCAAGGCGCAGTTCATCTCCGGGCTGATCATGCCCGCGATCATGTTCCTCGGGAATGTGAACTTCGTGCTGGTGGCGCTGGTCGGCGGTCTGCGAGTGGCGACCGGCAATCTGTCGCTCGGTGAGGTGCAGGCCTTCATCCAGTACTCCCGGCAGTTCAGCCAGCCGCTGACCCAGATCGGCGCGATGGCCAACCTGCTGCAATCCGGCGTCGCATCGGCCGAGCGGATCTTCGAGATCCTCGATGCCGAGGAGCAGTCGGCGGATCCGGTCATGGAGAACACCCGTCCGGTCGATCGCGGCCGGGTCGAGTTCGAGGCGGTGTCGTTCCGCTACGAACCGGAGACGCCGGTCATCGAGCGGCTGTCGCTGGTCGCCGAGCCGGGACATGTGGTTGCCATCGTCGGTCCGACCGGTGCGGGCAAGACCACCCTGGTGAATCTGCTGCTCCGGTTCTACGAACTCGATGCGGGCACCATCACCATCGACGGCGTCGATATCACCGATATCACCCGCGATCACCTGCGTTCCAGGATCGGTATGGTGCTGCAGGACACCTGGCTGTTCAAGGGCACCATCCGGGAGAACATCGCCTACGGCAATCCGAATGCGAGCGAAGCGGATATTCTCGAGGCCGCCCGCGCCGCCTATGTCGACCGCTTCGTACATGCGCTGCCGCACGGTTACGACACGGTCCTCGATGACGAGGGTTCGGGCGTCAGCGCTGGTGAGAAGCAGCTGATCACCATTGCCCGCGCCTTCCTGGCCAAGCCGTCCATCCTGGTCCTGGACGAGGCGACGAGTTCGGTCGACACCCGCACCGAGGCGCTGGTCCAGCACGCAACCGCCGCCCTGCGCCGGGACCGCACCAGCTTCGTCATCGCCCACCGCCTGTCCACCATCCGTGACGCCGACCTGATCGTCGTCATGGAGGCGGGCCGCATTGTCGAACACGGCAACCACGAGCGACTCCTCGAAGAACGCGGCGCCTACTACCGCCTCTACAACGCCCAGTTCGCCGCGGCCGCCGCCGAAGCCTGACCCGCGGCGCCGCACACCGGGCAGCTATCGCGCATAACGTGTGCGCCAATTGCCAGGATGGTGGTGAGAAGGTGCGGGGAGCGCGATGCCTGTTGGCTGTGCGACAGCATGGTGCGGGGCACTACGGAGTGCCTGAGAGGATGTACGGCGTGGCTGATCCTGGAGCTTTCTCGTTCACCGTTGGTACCCGTATCCCGGGGCGACACGGTCGAACGGGCGTGCTCAGCACGCCGCACGGTGCTATCGCGACGCCCGCATTCATTCCGGTCGGCACCAAGGCGACGGTCAAGGCGGTGCTGCCCGAGACCATGAAGGAACTCGGCGCGCAGGCGCTGCTGGCGAATGCCTACCACCTGTACCTGCAGCCGGGCCCGGACATCGTGGACGAGGCGGGTGGGCTGAGCAAATTCATGAACTGGCCCGGCCCGACCTTCACCGACAGCGGCGGCTTCCAGGTGATGTCGCTGGGTGTCGGCTTCAAGAAGGTGCTGGCCATGGAGGCGGTCGACGTCCGAAGCGATGACGTGATCGCCAAGGGCAAAGAGCGCTTGGCCACCGTCGACGATGACGGCGTCACCTTCCGCTCGCACCTCGACGGCTCGAAACACCGGTTCACCCCGGAGGTTTCGATGGGCATCCAGCATCAACTCGGCGCGGACATCATGTTCGCCTTCGACGAGCTGACCACCCTGCTGAATACCCGTGCCTACCAGGAGAGGTCGCTGCAGCGCACGCACGAATGGGCGCAGCGCTGCATCGACGAGCACGAACGGCTGACCACCGCGCGCACGCATCGCCCGTATCAGGCGCTGTTCGCGGTGATCCAGGGCGCGCAGTACGAAGACCTGCGGCGCAAGGCCTGTCGGGAACTGGAATCGCTGCGCGGCAGTGCCGGAACGGGTTTCGACGGTTACGGCATCGGCGGTGCGCTGGAGAAACACAATCTCGGCACCATCGTCGGCTGGTGCTGCGATGAACTGCCCGAGGACAAGCCGCGGCATATGCTCGGCATCAGCGAACCGGAGGACATCTTCGTCGCGGTGGAGAACGGAGCGGACACCTTCGACTGTGTGAACCCGTCCCGGGTCGCGCGCAATGCGGCGATCTATGTCGCCGAGAGCAGATTCAATATCAATACCGCCAGATTCCGCCGCGACTTCACCCCGATCGACGACACCTGCGACTGCTACACCTGCGCGAACTACACCCGGGCCTATATCCATCACCTGTTCAAGGCCAAGGAGATGCTGGCCTCGACGCTGTGCACAATTCACAACGAGCGCTACACGATTCGGCTCGTCGACCGGATTCGCGAGAGCATCGAGGGCGGCTACTTCGACGAGTACAAGGCCGAAACCCTCGGCCGTTGGAAAGGCTCTGTCTAATTGCCGCGCCTTCGGCGCGGCGTGTTCGCGGCCCCTGGTGTCTCGCGTCCGAGCCGTCGAGACTCGCGACTTCGTCGCATGCGCTTCGACGGCTCGGACGCGAGACGGGCCGCGAACGGTCGCTCGTAAAACTCGCTCCGTTGTGGTTACACCCCAGTAGGCCTGGGGCGTAACAACTTTCAGCTCAGGAGGGCGGGAGTTTCGCGTGGCGCGTAGCTCGGCTCGTGCTTCTTCAGGAAGGCGATCACGCGGTAGGTGATCGGCAGCACGATGACCTCGGCGAGCGTCTTCCAGACGAAGCCGACGATCACGTAGTTCACGAACTGTCCCCAGCTGTCGATGCCGATGGCGGTGGCCGCGATCGAGCAGAAGATCAGCGTGTCACCGAATTCGCCGACGATCGTGGAGCCGATCAGCCGCGCCCACAGGTGCTTCTCCTTGGTCTTCTCCTTGATCAGTACCAGCGAGGCCGAATTCAGCATCTCGCCGACGAAGTACCCGGCCAGGCCCGCGGCGACCAGCTGCGGGGTGGTGCCGATGACGGATCGGAAGGCTTCCTGATTGTCGTAGAAGGTCGCGGCGGGCAGCTCGATGGCGATCTTGAAGCAGACGACCGCGAGCAGCAGGATGGCGAAGCCGTAGTAGATGGCCCGGCGGGCGGCCTTGAAGCCGTATACCTCGCTGAGCACGTCGCCGATGATGTAGGCCAGAGGGAACAGGAACCACGCACCGTCGGTGGAGATCGGCAGGACCTCGATGGGGCCCAGTTTCACCGAATGATCGGTGAAGAATTGAACGCCTTTGGTTGCGCAGATATTCGAGATGATCAGCGTCGCGGTGAACAGGGCGACGACTGGGGTGTAGTAGCCCCGCGCGGCGACGGCGAATGCCGCGTGGGCCGCCGCGGGGCCCCCAGATTCTGGGTGTTCTTCAACTGATTTGGACTCACTCACGCGCTTCATCCAACCAGGTTGTGGAATAGGCTGTAGCAATGACGAATCCCGGCGATTCCGACGAATGGTGGAAACAGTACGGCGGCGAAGGCGTGTCGCCGGAGGCTGGCTCCCAGGGGTCGGTACCGCAGTACCCCTCGGCGCCGCAGTACCCCTCCGCGCCGCAGTACCCGCAGCAGCCGGCTCCGACGCCGCCACCTCAGCCGCAGTCGCAGTACCCGAGCTACCCGCAGCAGCCGGTCGCCGGCGCGCAGCAGCCGTACCCGCAGAACCCGGCCTATCCGGGCGCGTATCAGCCGTACGGCTATCCGCAGCAGGCCCAGGGCACTAATGGACTCGCAATCGGTTCGCTGGTCGCCTCGGTGGTCGGGCTGTGCACCTGCATCGGTTCGATCGTCGGGATCGTGCTCGGTGTCATCGCGCTCAACCAGATCAAGGAGCGCGGACAGGAGGGCCGCGGCCTGGCGCTGGCCGGTATCTGGGTGGGTGCGGGCGGCATCGTGCTCGCCATCGTCTACGTGATTCTCAACGTCGCGCTTTCGACGACATAAGACTCGAAAACATCAGGGGCGCTCCCGATTTCGGGAGCGCCCCTGAGTTGTATCCGGGGTCTGCGATCAGGCCTTGACGACCTGGGTGCCGCCGGCGAACTTGTCGTGCC
This sequence comes from Nocardia vinacea, assembly GCF_035920345.1. Classification (NCBI taxonomy): domain Bacteria; kingdom Bacillati; phylum Actinomycetota; class Actinomycetes; order Mycobacteriales; family Nocardiaceae; genus Nocardia; species Nocardia vinacea. The sequence continues at coordinate 6,744,166 of NZ_CP109149.1, read as the reverse complement.
AGCCCTGCTTGTTCGGGTCCTGCGAGGTGGTGATGATCATGTAGATGATCAGGCCGAGCTCGGCCAGGCCACCGATGCACGGAATGATGCCGAGGGCGACGTAGAGGTTGCGCTTCAGCGAAACCTCCGGGGTGATCTTCGCCGCGCCGCCGGGGGCGACGACCTTGAGGCCCACGATCTTCTTGCCGAGGGTGGTGCCCTGCGAGGTCTCCATGCCGACGAAGTACCCGAGCAACGCGATCGCGCCCACCAGACCGGTCACGATCTGCCCGCCGAGTCCGGAGCCCAGGATGAGCAAGATGATGACGTAGACCGGGATGCTGACGATCAGGTGATCGATGACGCGGGCGCCGATGCGGGCTCCGATATCACCGGGCTGTCCGCCGTATCCCGGCTGCTCGCCATAGGGCTGCTGGGGGTAGGGCTGCTGCTGGCCGTAGGGATCCTGCGGCTGCTGCCCGTACTGCGGCTGCTGTCCATACTGGGGCTGCTGTCCGTACTGCGGCGGCTGCTGCCCGTACTGGGGCTGCTGTCCGTACTGCGGCGGCTGCTGGCCGTATTGGGGCTGTCCACCCTGCGGGTACTGCTGGCCGCCTGGGTGTTGTTGCCCGCCTTGCGGATATTGGTTGGGGTCGTACCCACCGCTTGTCATATGTGTGTCCTCGTCAGTGATCAGTAGATCGGTCGATTGCGTACGTTACGGACATCGCGCGGGTTGCAACAACCCATTCTCATCGAGTATCCACGGTTCCTGGGTCAGATCGGTCGGGTCGAACCCGTCGAGTAGTTCGGCGGGCGAAACCGGGGGATAGCCCAGGGAACTGGCCAGTGCGGCCGCGACCCGATCGGGTGTGCTGCCGAGGGCGAGCTGATCGGCGAGTGTCACCGCACCATCGCGTTTGGCCAGTCGCTTGCCCGCGGCATTCAGCACCAGCGGCACATGTGCGTAATGCGGAACCGGAAGCCCGAGCAGCGTCGCGAGATAGGCCTGGCGTGGCGTCGACGGCAGCAGATCGTCGCCGCGGACCACCTGATCGATGCGCTGCTCGGCATCGTCGACGACGACGGCGAGGTTGTACGCCGGAATTCCGTCGCCGCGGCGCAGTACGACATCGTCGACGGGGCCGCGGTAGCTCCCGTGCAATTCATCGGTGATCTCGAACTCGGTTGCGTGCGCACGCAACCGCAGCGCGGCCGGGCGTCCGTCGGTGCGATGCGCGGCCCGCTCCGTCTCGGTCAGATCACGGCAGGTGCCTGGATAGTGGCCGAGCGGTCCGTGCGGTGCGGTCGTGGCCTGCTGGATTTCCCTTCGGGTGCAATAGCACTCGTAGGTGAGACCGGCCGCTGTGAGCCGATCGATGGCCGCTCGATAGTGCGGCAGCCGGTCGCTCTGCCGGACTACGGGACCGTCCCAATCCAGTCCGATCGCGGCGAGATCCGCCAGTTGGCGCTGTTCAGCGCCCGGCCGGACGCGATCCAGATCGTCGATCCGGAGCACGAAGCGGCGTCCGGTCGATCGCGCGAACAACCAGGCCAGCACCGCGGTGCGCAGATTTCCGATGTGCAGATCGCCGGACGGGCTCGGGGCATACCTGCCTGCTGGATTTCTGACTACTGGCACGTTTGCCATGCTAGGTGCTCCGGCGCGGGTCACCGGATCAGCAGACGCGGCTTGAGTCGGTCTTCGGGAATCGAGGTTCCGCTGTCGAGGGCAGCCAGCAGATCCTCGGCGTGCGCGATTAGACCCGCATGGTCGATTCCGTATGGCACAGCATTGTTTCGGTCGGTGTCCGGACCGGCTTCGTAGGCGCGCAGCCGGGTTACCGCGCGGGTGAGCAGGGTGCGCGCGCCCTTCGGATTCGCTCGCTGGATGTGGGTCAGCCCGACCGCATATTGCGCCAGACCCTGCCACAGCATCCTTTCGGCGAACGGCCCGTTCTTCCACGCGGCCTCCAATACCTCGTGTGCGTTGAATGCCAGGCCGTCATCCAGCAGTTGCTGGGCATAGGAAAGAGTTTGCTGGGGCGGCAGATTCAGGTCGTCCGGAATTCGCGGCACGCCTACGCTGCCGACCGGCAGCGGCCGCCCGAAGCGGTCGCGTGGGCGGGGATTACGTGCGCGACCTGCCTCGTCGCGCGGGCGTTCGACCATGCTGCCCATCATCCATGGACGGAGTCGGAGGCGTCCACCCGAGCTGGTTCGATCATGATTAATTGACGGATCACGGAGCAATCACATCCCAAAAAGTTTGCTGCCCAGCAAACATAGTAATGAATGTCATCTTCCGGCAATGTCTCCGCAACTCCCCATCTTCGCAAGATTGGCAAATGCGAGCATTGAATGGGCAAGAGATCGGCAAATTCTCAATGAACCTGCTAGTGTTTACCGCGCGGGGGCGACCCCGCGAGGTGAATTCACCTCGAAGTGCAGTGCGATCACGACGCACCGTGAAAGTCGCGCGCTTTGGCAAGGCGCACCGCGGGATTCGGCGTTCCGCGCCGGATGCCGGTGCTAGTTAGAACGATGTCAGAAGAATAATCTCGTTCTCGACGCAGCAAAGGAGCTAGTGCCGTGGAAGTTGACTTGACGGGCGCTGTGTGGCGTAAGAGCACATACAGCGGCCCCGACGGGAACTGCGTGGAAGTCGCATTTCTCGTCGACGGCAACGTGGCGGTCCGCGACACCAAAGACAACGGCTACGGTCCGTTGTTGGCGTTTACGCCCGGCGAGTGGAACGCGTTCCTAAACGGAATGTCACAGGGGGAGTTCAGACGCGCCTGAACAACAGGTACGTCCGAACCAACAGCACGGGCCCCGGGTCGGCACGGACTCGGGGCCTTCGCAGGTGCCCAGTGGCCCCAATTCTCAGTGGTGCTGGCCGTCGGTCTGATCCTGAGCTGCGCGTAGCACGGCGAGCTGCTTGCGCTCTTCCTCGTGTTCGGCCGCCATATGACCGCGGGACTCCTGCCACGGATCGGGTCGGAAGAATCCGCCGGTGCCAGGCTTGCCCGCAGAACCCAGCTTGTTCATCTTCTTCGGCACCGTCGCGCCCTGATAGGTCAACGGAATCGGGTGACCATGCTCGTCGACCGGACCGAGCGGCTGGTGGATCTCGATGTACTCGCCGTGCGGCAGCCGCCTGATAATGCCGGTCTCGATGCCGTGCTCCAGCACCGCGCGGTCGCTGCGCTGCAGGCCCAGGCAGATGCGGTATGCGGCGAAGTAGGCCAGCGCAGGCAGGGTCAGAATGCCGATCCGGCCGACCCAGGTCGTCGCGTTCAGTGAGACGTCGAATTTGTAAGCGATGATGTCGTTCACGCAGGACAGCGTCAGTACCACGTAGAAGGTGATCGCCATGGCGCCGATCGCGGTGCGCACCGGCACGTCACGCGGGCGCTGCAGCAGATTGTGGTGCGCGGTGTCCTTGGTCAGGCGACGCTCGATCCACGGATAGGCGATCAGCACCGCGAACACCAGGCCCATGATCATCGCACCCCAGAACGGTGCGGGCACGGTATAGCGGCCCGGATACAGCTCCCAGGGCGGGATCAGGCGCATCATGCCGTCTGTCCACATCATGTAGAAGTCCGGCTGGGTGCCCGCCGATACTTTGGCCGGGCTGTACGGGCCGAAGGCCCAGATCGGGTTGATCTGCAGCAGGCCGCCCATAAGTGCGACGACACCGAGGGTGAACGCGAAGAACGCGCCCTGATCCAGCGAGAACACCGGCACGATACGAGTGCCGATCACATTGCGTTCGGTGCGGCCCGGACCCGGGAACTGGGTGTGCTTCTGATACCAGACCAGCGCGATATGCGCGGCGATCAGCGCGAGCATGATGCCGGGGAACAGCAGCACGTGCGCGATGAACAGGCGCGGAAGGATGATGTCGCCCGGATAGTCGCCGCCGAACATCAACCAGTGCATCCAGGTGCCGATGACCGGAATGCCGAGCGTGATGGAAGAGAACGCCGCCCGCAGGCCGGTGCCCGAGAGCAGGTCGTCGGGCAGCGAGTAGCCGAAGTACCCCTCGAACATGGCCAGGATCAGCAGCAGCGAGCCGAGCACCCAGTTCGCTTCGCGCGGCTTGCGGAATGCGCCGGTGAAGAAGATCCGGAACAGGTGCACGATGATGGAGGCCGCGAAAAGTAGTGCGGCCCAATGGTGGACCTGGCGCACGAACAAACCGCCGCGGACCTCGAAGGAGAGGTTCAGCGCCGTCTCGTAGGCGCGGGTCATGGATACCCCGCGCAGCGGCTGGTAGGCGCCGTTGTAGGTGACCTCGGCCATCGATGGGTCGAAGTACAGCGTCAGATAGGTACCGGACAGCACCAGGATGATGAAGCTGTAAAGCGCGATCTCGCCGAGTAAGAACGACCAGTGGGTCGGAAAAACCTTGTTGATCGACCGTTTGACGAATCTCGCGGCCTGATATCGCTCGTCGAAGGAGTTGGCTTGTTCGCCTGCCTTACGACCTATGTCAACAGCCATGGCCGACACCCCGCTCCGGTGAGTGGTGGTATGTCTTCTACTACAGACGGTAGCAGGGGATCGACCAGGAATCGATAGGTTTCCCTGAACCGCAATGTGGAACAAGATCATTCAGTTTCCCGGTGCCGGCCAATACCGCCGGTAACCCGGTGTCATATCGTCGAGTCGTGAGTACGGTGGCCGCCCAGGACGCGACGATGTACTGGCTGTCGGGCCGTACCCGAAATGACCTCTTCATGCTGTATTGCTTCGACGATTCCGGGCGTTCCGGTGCGCAACTACGCGAGTTCGTCGCGCGCCGCAGTACGGAGATTGCCGACCTGTCGGTGCGGCTGCGCGAGCTGCCCGGAGATCTGGACTATCCGGCATGGGTTCGGTGTGAATTCCGTGCCGAGCAATTTGTGGAACATATCCTTCCGGAACCGGATTGGCCGAGTGTGTGTGAGGTGCTCGGCAAACTGCTCGGTACCGGGGTGGACGCCGCGGTGCGGCCGTGGCGGTTGCATGTGTTTCGGCGGGTCGTCGGTGCGCCGGGGGGTGCTGGACCGGCGATGGTGGTTGTGCTGCAGTTGTCCCATGCGTTGGCAGATGGCCGGCGGGGTGCGGAGATCGCCAGGGGGTTGTTTTCTGAGGTTGGTGAGGGTGAGTTGGTTGCGCGGGATGCGTCGGTGGCCGGGAGGTTACCGGCTGCCCGGGCCGAGCGGGGCGTTGCAGTCGAGCGGGTTGCCGGGGCCGGGCAGGTTGCCAGTGCCGCGCCGGTTGCCGCGTCGCGGGATCCGGTTGCTCGGGCCGAGCGGGGCGTTGCGATTGAGCGGGTTGCCGAGTCCGCGCTGGTTACCTCGGTTATCGGTGCCGCGTCGGTTGCTCGGGCTCTGGGTGGAAGGTCCGCCGGCTTCGGTCGACGCCTCGGTATAGCAGCAGTCGAAGCGGCGCCGGTGAATCCCATACACGTGAATTCGGCGCTGGCGCTGCTCCGGATGCCGATTCAGTTCGCGCGCACGGCGATTCGTGGCTATCAGGCATTCCGGGCACAGCAGGAGTTGGCCGAATTGACCACTGCGGGAAGGCTTCCCGGGCCGGGGCCCGCGTTCACACCGAGTCTGGTGAACCGGAGCGATTCGACAGATAGACACGCCCATCAGGTGCGGATGATCGTCTGCGATGCCGAACGGCTGCGCATCCCGGGCTGCACCGTGACCGTGGTCGCGCTGACCGCCGTGTCGATCGCACTCGATCGCTATCTGACGGCGCGAGGTGAACGAGCAGACCGCCTGGGCGCGCAAGTGCCGATGGCCTTGTCCGACAGTCGGATAGCGGCTCGCAATAACTATCGCAGCCTCGGTGTCGACCTGTTCATCGACGAACCGGACCTACTGGCCCGCGCGAACAGGATCGCCGCAGCCCTAGCCGATCGCCGAACCCGCGCCCAGCATCCATTGCTCACCGCACAGGACCGCGTCACCGCCGTCACCCCCGCCCCACTACTACGCCGCGACATCGAGCGCTACCCGCTCGACACCGTCCCCCACTCCATCGCCGGACACACCGTGGTCTCCAGCGTCCACCGCGGCCCCGCCGACCTGACCTTCGGCGGCGCACCGGTCCGCTTCACCGGCGGCTTCCCCGCAATCGGCTCGGTCATGCACCTGACCCACGGCGTACACGGCCTCGGCGACACCGTCACCGTCTCGATCCACGCCGATACCGCCGCATTACCGGACATCGATAATTACGTCGACCTGCTACGCGATGCGCTGAACGAGGTATTCGACTGCGCCATAGCAGAATTGGGACATCCCGAAACCTCAACCGGGTGATTCACCGCAGCCCGAGGCAGTACTTCTACTCATGTCCGAGCGACATCGACATGTTCGAATGCATTGAACGCTCACACATTCGGGCGGAGACAGCTGCGGCGGCAATTGAGCGGGGGCGCAACCGATGACCACCTCACCAACCGACTCCATCTCGGTAGGCCAGTGGATCGCACGTCTCATCGCGATCGTGATCCTCGTTCCACTGCGCCTGGTATGGGAGGGCGTTGAACTGCTCGGCCGCGGTACCGCCGCCGTCCTGATCTATATCGGGAACCACCTACTCGGCCCGATGTGCCACCTCACCTGGCACTGGTTGGTCCGCCCGGCCTGGGCTTTCGTCAAGGACTTCCTCTGGGGTTGGGTCCTGCACCACGTCCTCTGGGGTCTGGTGCTCACCCCGCTCGCCGCCTTCGCCATCGACTACTTCCTGCGCCCCCTCCGTCGCGCCATCGAGACCTTCCTCTGGCGCCGCATCCTTCGACCCACTCTGACCTGGCTGACCAGGCACATCCTGTTCCCCATCGCCGCCATCACCCTGCGCATGCTGTACCTGGCATGTAAGTACCTGATCGCTTGGCCCGCCTGCCAGCTCTGGCATTGGGTCATGCATCCCGTGTGGCGGCTACTCCGCGCCGCCCTGATTTTCGGCTGGCTGGCCGCGACCGTCATCGTCGGCGTACTCGTGGTAGCCCCTTGCCGCGCCGTGTGCCGCACCATCCTGCGGCCCATCGGCACGGCCTTGGCCGCCGCCTGGCGGACCGCCGTTGTCCGTCCCACCCGCTGGACCTACCTGAATGTCATTCAGCCGATGAACAAATCGGCGACCCGGATCATGACCACGATTTTCGACAACTGACCGGGCGGCAACGGTAAACAGCGAGGTCGGTGCGTCAGCGGTTGGAGAAGGCTCAGTGTTGTTCGCCGGCGCTCGATCGGTGCGAAAAGTGTCCCTTTTCTGCTTGTTCCATCAGACGCATGAACTGATCCGTACCCAGGTGGACGAGCTCCTCGTGGTCGCCGGCCTCGAAGTAGACATCGGGCACCGTGGTGAGACTTTCGTCCATCAGCGTCTGTACGCCGTACGCGCTACAAACGGCCGGGATCGCGCCGACCTCGCAATCCGGGAACACGTTGCGTAGCTCGGATTCCTTGGCCAGCACCAGATGTCGTCCGGTTTGCGACCACAGCTTCGACAAACGCAGGTGATGTGTAGATGGCACCACCGCGCCGACGTAGCCCTGCTCGTCTTCGAGCATGATCGTCTTGGCGAGACGGTCGCCGGGGATATGTGCCGCTTCCGCTGCCTGGGCGCTGGTAAAGCTGTGCGGATGACGTACAACTTCGTACGTGACGCCCGCATCGCGCAAGCATGCTTCCACGGTCGACGAAATAGACATCGCGGACCTCCACTGATCGGCTCGTGCACCACTGAAATGCGGTGGGCAATGGGCACTCGGGGTGCACAGCGTTAGACCGTTCTGCGGGATAGTCTGCGCCTTTGAGCGGTGGGTGTCGGCCCAAACCGCTAAATCCTATCGAGTGCCGGTCGTATCCGCGGCTCCGGCTTTGCCACCGACCTACTCGGAGACGACCAAGCGACGCACTGTGCCCCCGCTCGATCACAGCGGTGCACCTCTGCCTGCCAGCTTTCGGTCCACGGTCGAAAACAACAGCGGGTCAGGACACTCTCAAAACATGTCCTGACCCGCTGTTCATGGCGGAGGATAGGGGATTTGAACCCCTGAGGGCGTTAACCCAACCCGCGTTCCAGGCGAGCGCCATAGGCCACTAGGCGAATCCTCCGTGCAGGAGCATACCGGGTGCACCCGGTTGGTTGCCAAATGGGGCTGGTCGGGGCGGGGAACTCCCAGTTCGGTCCCGGTTCGACCCGTTGCGGTCCACCCCCGTGGTGATCATTGTCGGATCCGCCCGCTACACTGGCTAACGGATCCCGCGCGGCGCGCATCCTGTGAACTCCCCCAGGGCCGGAAGGCAGCAAGGGTCAACGGGCTCTGCCGGGTGCGCGGGGTCCCCTATATTCACTCCAATTCGGAGCAGCCGCCGGGTAACGTGAACACGGTCCGCCGGACGTCGAACGCGCTCGGCTGGATGAAACGGTCCGACCGCGGTAATCGGCTCGGACGTCAATCGCCCCTTCGCTGCTTCGAAAGGCTGCTCAGGATGCCCCGGCAAACGCAGATCGGTTTGATGAGCCCCCCGGAGCTCGTGTCCGAACACGAGACCCAGACCGCGAATTACGCGACGCTCGAGACCGAGAAGCTCACGCTGGATCTGACCAGGGGTAAACCTTCGCCGGAACAACTCGACCTCTCCGCGGAACTGCTCACGCTGCCCGGTCCGGGCGATTTCAAGGACGGCACCGGCACCGATTGCCGCAACTACGGTGGGCTGCACGGTCTCCCGGAATTGCGCGCGATCTTCGGTGAGCTGCTCGGCATTCCGGTCGAGAACCTGATCGCGGGCAACAACGCCAGCCTCGAGCTGATGCACGATGTGATCAGCTACGCATTGCTGTACGGCACACCGGATTCCGAGCGCCGCTGGGTGGCCGAGCCCACGCTGAAGTTCTTGTGCCCGAGCCCCGGCTACGACCGGCACTTCGCGATCACCGAGGCGCTCGGCTTCGAGATGATTCCGATTCCGATCGGTCACGACGGACCGGATGTGCACGCCATCGCCGAACTGGTGGCCGGTGATCCGCAGATCAAGGGTCTGTGGGCGGTGCCGAACTACTCCAACCCGACCGGTGTCATCTTCTCCGAAGAGGTTGTCCAGGAGTTGGTTTCGATGCCCGCCGCGGCGCCGGACTTCCGCCTGTTCTGGGACAACGCCTACGCGGTGCATCCGCTGACCGATACCGCCGCACCCGTCCTCGATGTGCTCGGTATGGCCGCCGCGGCCGGAAACCCGAACCGCCCCATTGTTTTCGCTTCCACCTCGAAGATCACTTTCGCCGGTGCGGGGGTGAGCTTCCTCGGTGCGTCCACACCGAACCTGAACTGGTACCTCGAGCACGCGGCGAAGAAGAGCATCGGCCCGGACAAGATCAACCAACTGCGTCACCTGCGGTTCTTCAAGGATGCCGACGGCGTGCGCGCGCATATGCAGAAGCATCGCGCCATCCTCGAACCGAAATTCGCACTGGTACTGAGGATTCTGGAGGATCGGCTCGGCGCGTCCAAGGTGGCGTCCTGGACCGAACCGAAGGGCGGCTACTTCATCAGCCTCGATGTGCTGGAGGGCACCGCGGCCCGGGTGATCGCGCTGGCCAAGGATGCGGGCATCGCGCTCACCGCGGCCGGTTCGGCCTTCCCGTACCGAAATGACCCGGAGGACAAGAATATCCGTATCGCCCCCAGCTTCCCCCAGCTGCCGGAACTGGAGAAGGCGATGGACGGTCTGGCCACCTGCGTCCTGCTCGCGGCCACCGAGAAATTGCTCGACAAATAGCTCGACACACAACGGGCGCGTACCGAATCGGTATGCGCCCGTTGTGCTTTCGCTCGAATATCAGTGCGGCCTATGGGCCAGCACGGCGAACATGGTCACCGATAGGTGGACATCACCGGTTTCGGCGCCCCGTTTCAGATCCGCGATGAGCTGGTCGCGCTGTCTCTCGGTTATGGAACCGCGCGCGACCGCCATGGCAGAGATGCGGTTGACCAGCGAGCCCGCGCCGACCGTCCGGTCCTGTACCAGGGCGTGCGAGCCGACCTCGTCGATAACCAGGCCCGCCTTGGTCAGCAGGCCGGGTAGCCTGCGGCCGGAGAACGGGTTGGTGGTTGCGGCGATCAGGGTGTCGACGACGTCGCGAACCACCTGACGGTCGCCGGGATGCACGATTGCCGTGCCCCAGTCGCTGTCCACCACAACGACACGGCCACCTGGTTTCAGCACCCGGGCGATCTCGTTGGCGGCGCGACTCGGTGCGGTCAGGTGTTGGAACACCCGCTCGCAGAGCGCGGCGTCGAAGGTATTCGCGCCGAACGGCAGCCCGTAGGCGTCGCCGGAATGGAACTTGGCCGTCGAACCGGCCTGTTCGGCGCGGCGTTCGGCGGAGGTGAGCAGCTGCGGATCGGGTTCGACACCGATCGCGGTGCCGGTCGGGCCGACCGCATCCGCGAAGGCGATGACCTCCGTACCGGTGCCCGATCCGACATCGACCGCACTCTCGCCGGGCTGCAGCGCCAATGCTTCATGTGCCCACGTGCGCAGTCGGCGGATGCCCGGCAGCGCCGCCTGCAGATCCCGCACGTCGACCAACTGATCCTGGCCCGCGCTATCGAAGCGATCCGGGCGTAACCCCTGCATATTCATGGGCCCGATTCCGTCTCTAGGTATTGCCGTCGTCTGAGGCATGGCGCTGAGCCTACTTCGGCACCGACCGCATCGCACGGCAGGACTGTGAGGTGGGTCACGATTCGGGCATACCGCTGATCCGGGTGGGCGGGACCACGTGGCCGACCTTTTCGAGCGACCGGCGAGCAGTCGCCGGCGGCGCCGAGTGAGATGATCGGAGAAGTCCGGTACCAGCGAAAGGAAGTCCCGTGGCCAAAGCGAAGTCGGCGACTGTCAAGCTGTGTCTCGCCCAGGAGCCGGAGGCGGACAAACTCCTTTCCGAGGATTCCTTCGCGTTGCTGACGGGCATGCTGCTCGATCAGCAGTTCCCGCTCGAACATGCCTTCCGCGGGCCGAAGAAGATCGCCGACCGAATGGACGGCTTCGATATCCAGCGGATCGCCGACGCCGATACCGAGGCGTTCGAAGAACTGTGCGCGACCCCGCCCGCCATTCATCGCTATGGCCGGTCCATGGCCCGCCGCACCCAGGAACTCGCGCGCTATGTGGGCGAGCATTACGACGGCAAGACCGAACGCATCTGGACCCAGGGCGATCCGGACGGTAAAGAGGTGCTGCGCCGTTTGAAGGACTTGCCGGGCTACGGCGATCAGAAGGCCAGGATCTTCCTCGCGCTGCTCGGCAAGCAGCTCGGTGTGCAGCCGAAGGGGTGGGAAGCGGCGGCCGGCGCCTATTCCGAAGCGGGCTCCCGGCGCTCGGCCGCCGATATTGTCGACGGCGAATCCCTTTTGGAAGTAAGGGCTTTCAAGAAGCAGATGAAGGCCGCGGCCAAGAAGTCCTGAGATCGCTCCGGGTTTGCCTATTCGAATCTGTCTGCATTTTTTCCTCGTGCCCGATTGAGTTCTCGCCGATGCTTTCCCTCGAGAGCAACACCGAGATGAGGGAATGCAGTACATGAGGATGAGGAAGCTCGCCGTCGTCGCGGCGCTGGTGACCATGGCTACTGGGGTGGCCGCGGGCACCTCTGGCGCCGCCCCGGCCGCGACCGAAAGCGACGACAGCGCGATAAATTTCACCGCGCAAGCGGTAAACGATTCATCGATCATCAAGACCGACGCGGGTTCGCTGGTGGTCGAGGACGATGTCTTCAAGATCAAGGCCGCCGATGGCACCGTGCTCGCGGGCACCCCGCTGCGGTTCCAGATCGATGACTTCGAATTCCCTATCGCCGCACAGATTTCCGATCGCACCGCGACATTGACCCCGCAGATCGATCGCGAGCACGCGGTCTACAAGCCGGTCGCGCTGCCGTATGAGGACAAGGCGCCGTGGAAGACCGAATACGACCGTGAGGTCGCGGCCTGGACGCGACTGACGAGCACCATCTCGGCGGGGGCCACCATCGGCACGCTGGTGGGTGGTCTCGTCGGCGGTGCGGCAGGCTGCGTCCTCGGTGGTATCGCCGGTGCGACGGTCGCCTCGGCCACCATCGTCGGCCTGTTCGGTGCGTTCATCCCGGCCGCCGCCATCGGCTGCCTCGGCGGCATCATCGCCATCGGTGCGCTGGGCACCCTGGCCGGTCAGATCCTGATCACGGCTCCGGTCGCGATCGGTGCGGCGATCCAGTACTTCACCACCATCAACCAGCCGCTCGTCCCGGCCAAGTAGGCCGTACAGCATCCGTGGCCCCACCGTCGCCACGGAAACAGGCCCCGCCCAGTACCTCTCGACTGGGCGGGGCCTTCTTGTGTTGACCGGCAAGATCATGACCTGGGCTTTTATGCGCGAACATTACTTGCGTTGACATTTAATGCGCGTGCATCTAAATTATCGAACGTGACTATGACAGCTACCGCATCCGAGACCCGGACCGCCGCATCTACTGAGCACGCCCCGGGCCATTGGGGTCCGAAGTTGTGGGCCGTGCTGTTCGTCGCCGGTCTGGCGATGTTCCTCGACGCACTCGACGTCTCGATGGTCGGCGTCGCCCTCCCGTCCATCGGATCCGAACTCGGCCTCGACACCGAGAGCCTGCAATGGATCGTCAACGGCTACATCCTCGGCTACGGCGGCCTGCTGCTGCTCGGTGGCCGAGCCGCCGACCTGCTCGGTCGTCGGCAGGTATTCCTCACGGCCCTGGTGGTTTTCGGACTCGCGTCACTCGCGGGCGGTCTGGTCGACAACGGCGCGCTGCTGATCGCCAGCCGCATCATCAAGGGCGTCGCCGCCGCATTCACCGCACCCGCCGCACTCTCGATCATCACCACCACCTTCAAGGAAGGCCACGACCGCAACCGCGCGCTGTCGATCTTCACGGTCTTCGGCGCCACCGGTTACGCCTCCGGTCTGATCGTCTCGGGTCTGCTCACCGGCGTCGACTGGCGACTGACCTTCTACGTCCCGGTGCTGGTCGTCGCGGCCGTGGTGGTCACCGCCTACTTCGTGGTGCCGCGCAATATCGAGAAGGAACAGGGTCGCATCGACTTCGCCGGTGCCGCACTGCTGACCGGTGGCATGCTGGCCGCCGTCTACACCATCGTCACCGCACCCGAAAAGGGTCTCACCGCAACGGTTGTCGCGACCGCGGTAATCGCCGTCGCCCTGCTGAGCGCGTTCTTCGTGGTGGAGAACAAGGTGGCCCACCCGCTGGTGCGGCTGAGCATCTTCAAGGTGAAGTCGATCGTGCGGGCGAACCTGGCAGCACTGGCCATCTTCGGCTCCTACATCAGCTTCCAGACGATCGTGTCGCTGTACCTGCAGAACACCCTGGGTTGGGAGCCGCTGAAGATGGCGCTGGCCCTGGCTCCGACGGGCATTATCGTGGCGATCCTGTCGCCGGTCGCGGGCAAGCTGATCGATCGCTACGGCACCACGCCGATGATCATCGCCTCGATGACCTCGTTCGTGATCGGATACGTCTGGTTCATCTCGTTCGGCGGTAGCGCCGACCCGACCTACGTCGTGGACTACCTGCCCGCGTTCCTGCTGCTCGGCCTGGGCTTCGCGCTCGGCTTCTCCTCGGTCATGGTGCAGGCCACCGAGGGCATCGCCGACCATGAGCAGGGCTTGGCATCGGGACTGGTGCAGACCTCCGGTCAGATCGGTGGCGCGGTCGTGCTCGCCGTGGTCACCGGGCTGATCAGCGGTGGCGCCGCCACCAGCATCGCGCAGTACCGGCCGGGTCTGTACCTGGTCACCGTGGTCGCGCTGGTCGGGCTGATCGCCTCGGCCACCGCGCTGCTGGCCCGGCGTCAGTTGGTCGCCGAAGCGGCCTGACCGTTACGAGCGAACGGCCCGTAACCGGGCGAGCCAGTCACCCCATGGGGGTCGCCAAATGGCGACCCCCATTCGGCGTTTTCGGACATATCGTGCGCTGGGCCACAGTATGATCGGAACATGCTGCGCGGCAAGGATTTCGATGCGAATCACGCATTCGGCGAGGTCGCGCGCCACTGGCAGGGCTTGGTACACGGCGATTTCGGTGTTAACTTTGATCCCATGTCTTCGAGCCGTCCGACCGCACTGCGGGTCACCTACGTGACCGCCGCACTGGGTCTGCGACTGCCGTTGACTCGCGAACTGTGTTGTTCCTGCTGCAGCTGAGCCGCTCTTTCGGCTCGTGCGCTGCCCCGCCGCCGCTCGTGTAGGCACGTCCCGTGGTACGGGACTTCAGCAAGGAATCTTCATATGTCCCTCACCCTTGATCGATCCGCCTCCAGGGTCGTAACCGGTCGTGTCCGTGTCCAGCGCCCCGTCGTCGCGCCGGAACTCCGCATCGCCGACAATCCGGCCGCAGCCGTGTTGCGCGCCGCGACCGGCGGTCCGGTCTCCCGTGACAATGCCGCGCGCACAACGGGTTTGAGCATCGCGACGGTCAACCGCCAAGTCTCGGCGCTATTGGCCACCGGACTGCTGCGCGAGCGCCCCGACCTGACCGCATCGGGTGCGGTCGGCCGTCCGCGGGTGCCGTTCGAAATCGACCACGAGGCTTATCTGACCCTCGGCATCCACATCGGCGCCGCGGTCACCAAGATCGTCGCGGCCGATCTGCGCGGGCGCATCCTCGGTGGGCTGGCCATCGCGACGCCGCAGACCGGTCAGGACTTCGCGACCACCACCGTCGCGCGCAGCGCCAAGGCCTTCCTGCAGCGCTGGCATCGGCGCAAACCGCTCTGGGCCGGTGTGGCGATCGGTGGACGGGTCGATCCCGCGACCGGTGTCGTCGATCATCCCAAGTTGGCTTGGCAAGGGGCGCAGGTCGGTTCGGTGCTCGGCGAGGTGCTCGAGCTGCCGGTCTCGGTTGCGCCGCACGTCGAGGCGATGGCCGCGTCGGAACTGCTGTTGCCGACCGGTGAGCCGCGTGGGACCAGTGGTCCTGGCAGCAGCCTGTATTTCTACGTTCGTGAAACCGCCGGTATCGCAGTGACTTTGGATGGCCGGGTGCATACCCCCAGCAGCGGTCCCGGTTCGATCGCGCACTTGCCGACCGGCTCCGATGTCGAATGCACCTGCGGACGGCGCGGCTGCCTCGAGGTGACCGTCGGTGATCGGTCGCTGCACGCCAGAGCCGTTGGGCGCGGGATCATTCCGGCGCACAAAGGCACCGGCGGTACCACCATCGCCGACCTGTACCGCGCCGCCGAGGCCGGCGCGGCGGACGCGCAGGAGTTGCTCGCCGAGCGCGCCACCATCCTGGGGCACACCGTCGCGATGGTCCGCGACATGCTCAACCCGGACCGGGTGATCCTCGGCGGCCAGGCCTTCACCGGCTACCGCCCGGCGGTCGCCCACGTCGCCCGCGCCTTCACCCAGTCCTCCCAACTCCCACCGACCGACATCCGCATCAGCGGATTCGGCGGCAAGGTCCAGGAATTCGCCGCAGTGGTCACCTCACTCAGCGCCATCTACGCCGACCCCCTCGCCGCCATCCGCCGTACCACCCTGACCGACTAGTCGCCGACCGCAATCGACCGGCCACTGGGATGACCCCGGTGACCGGTCGATTGCGTTGTGCCCCTGTGCATAGCGCTGTTGTGTTCCGCCCAGCCGCGGTCGATCGCACGGAAGGCCGCGGCCGGCCTCAGGTGAAGAGACCTTCGAGGGCGGTGATGAAGTAGGGGAAGTGGCCGGCGAAGCGTTGCAGGTTGCGGTCGCGTTCGAAGGTGCCGAACCAGTAGAGGCCGGGTTGGGAGTCGGCGGCGGGGTTCAGGTCGCGGAAGGCACGGATCCAGTTGTCGGCACGGCCGCCGATCACCATGAACGGCAGCGCTCGGGAGAAGACCAATTCCTGGTCGGCGGGCGGGATCTGGTCGCGGGTGGTCGCGTCGAGGCCGCGCTGCAGTGCGCGGATCTGGCTGACGAGTTCGCGGCCCTGCGCCGTGCGCACCGGTAGGAATCGCGGCAGCAGTACCGTCGCGACGCCGGTGAGCAGGATCGCGACGCCGACCAGTGCGCTGCCCGCGGTGAGCGCCAAGGCGATGGTCGCGGCGATACCGGCAACGATCAGTGCCCCACCCAGCAGGATCGGCAATCCGATGCGGGCCCGATCGATGAATGCACCGCGCTCGATCGCATCGGCGAGCATTGCGCTGCGCACGGTTTGGGACTGCACGCGTCCCGGCGCACGCAACTCGCCGACGGTCACCGAATCGGTGCCGTCCGGCAGCAGTGCGCGGTAAACCGCCTTCTCGTAATCGCGCAGCTGGTCATCGGGTGCGTTCACCCGGTCGATGCGCCAATCGCTATCGCTGACGGGCGTGATCCAGACGTACCGGCGCACGGCGAGGTCGATCACCGTCGCGGCGATGTCGCTCGGATCGGCATGTTCGTCGAGCAATACGCCCGCCTCGCCGGGCAGGATGCCGTCCGGAGAGGTGAACTGGACCTGCGTACCGTCGCGCAGCAGCGGATCGATTGTCTCCGAACCGGCTGTGGTGGCGGCGTTTTCCCGTCTGGTCTTGAGCACGTAGCCCGCCATTGCGGCCAGTGCGAGCAGCAGCACACCGAATGCGACGAGTACCGGAGTCGTGAAGGAGAAGGCGCCGGCCTCGCTGTTGTCGCGAATATCGGCGTTGGCGGGCACCGTGCCGGGCGGCATCTGCAGGGTCAGGTCGATATTGTCGCCCTTGCGTAGGTCGGTCTGGCGCCAGTAGAGCACTCCGTCTGCCTCGATCTGCAGATCGGAGCACTGCCGCAGATTGCCGGGCGGGCCCAATTTGCAGTCCACCACACCCATTTCGTAGCTCGGGCTGATCAGGGATGCGTCGATCGATGCGACATCGGCATTGATGGTGCCGAGCCAGCGGAAGACCTGGGTGCCGGGAGCGTCGCTGACCGTGTTGTGGATCGCATAGGTGAACGTCGATTCACCCGGCTTGGCATCGATGGTGAACAGATCGTTCGCGACCGTCGCGGTGCCGGCGCCCTTGGTATCGACATCGGTGACCTTGAAGACGCGTTCGACATCGTCGCCGACCTTGAGGCGCAGCGGCAGAGTCATTTTGAAGCCGCTGTCGGCGGGGACGGTCACCTTCTCGGTGACCTCGAGCACACCCTCGCGGCTCAGTTTCAGATCCGCGACAATATCGACGCCATCGGTTGCGGGCTCCGTGTGGGCAACCGGTGCGGCGGCCAGCATTCCCGCAGCGGCGAGAAGCAGCGCGCTCGCGGCGCCCCCCCGAAAAGTCAGCATGGCTGCCTACTCTAGACAAGTTGCTAAGCTGCGTCAGCAGCCCGGCGCGAGCGATGGGCCCGCAGGCGGTAGCGCCAGGATAGATACAGTCGGCCGCATGCCGCCCGTCGAGGGTGGCGGTGGGCGATGGGCGGGCCCACGAAGCCCGGGAGCGCCGCAAATTCAATACTGTCGGCGATCATGAGACGAGGGGGTACGGGGGACGTGACCCAACCACCGTACGGTTACGGGCCGGTTCCGCCTGGTGGACAACCGGTTCCGCCGCGTCCCGGTTCGCCATATGGGCAGCCCGGATATCGTCCTGCGCCAGGGCAGCCGGGTTATGGTCAGCCCAGATATGGCCAGCCGCCGGGTTATTCGCCCGGTTACGGTCAACCCGGATATGGCCCGCCGCCGGGTTATGTCCAGCAGCCCGGTTATCCGGCGCCCGGATACGGACAGCGCGCGCCGATGCCGCCGCCGACTCCCTACGGCCCACCCGGGCGTCCACCACAGCGGCGCAAGAGCGGCGGCGGGTGGATCGCGCTGCTGTTGATCATCGTCTTCGTGGTCGCGGGTGGCCTGGTGCGTGGCGCGTTTTCGCACGGCAGGCTCAGTAGCACCGCGTCGGGCCCCGGCCCGAGCATGACCTACACCCCGGATTCGAACGGCGGGGTATCGGAGACCGGAACCAACCCTCTGCTGACCGATCCGAACACCACCTTGATTCCGGCGAAGTGCTCGTACGCACCGTGGAGCACGCAGGTGGACACCGCGCGCAAGTTCTTCGAGACCGCTGCGAGCTGCCTGGAGTCGGCGTGGAAACCCGTACTGGCACAGAAGAATCTGCCGTTCCAGTCGCCGACACTGAATGTCAGCGCGAGCACGGACGGCATCACCACGCCGTGCACCGGCTCCACGAGTAATTTCGCCGCGTTCTACTGCCCGGCGAACAAGACGATCTACATGCCGCTCAGTCAGCTGCAGACCGATCTGTTCAAGGACAACTGGATCGTCTACCTGTCGGTCTTCGCCCACGAATACGGTCACCACGTGCAGGCGATGGCCGGAATCCTGCGCAAGGCCAATAGCGATCGCGTCGACGCGGGCGTGCGCAGTGAGAAGGGTTTGGAGCTCTCGCGCCGAATCGAGTTGCAGGCCAACTGCTTCGACGGCATGTATCTCGGCTCCTCGGCCAATGGCGGTTCGCTGAAAACGGCGCAGATCACGCTCGCCCGCCGCGACGCCCACGGCCGCGGTGACCAGCGCGGTGATATGCGCGATCACGGGACCACGGAGAACGGTGGCGCGTGGTTCGAGATCGGAGTGGACAAAGACCGTGCGGCACAGTGCAATACGTTCACCGCGTCGGCCAGTTCGGTGTCGTGAGTAGATGACGCAGCCGCCCTACGGCTATGGTTCCCCGCCCGGATACCAGCCACCGCCTGGATCTGCGCCGACCGGATCGCAGCAGCAGCCCGGATACCAGCCTGTACCGGGATACCAGCCACCGCCCGGATATCAACCCGCACCCGGGTACCAGCCGCCGCCGGATTACCAGGCGGGGTATGGCCCGCCGCCGGGCTATCCGCCCAACTATGGGGCACCGACCGCGCCGTACGGTCCGCCGATGCCGTACCAGCGGCGGGGTTATCCCCCGCGTCCGTACCCGCCGCGGCGGCGGAGTTCGGGTGCGGGTCTCAGTGTCCTGTTCGGCCTGTTGACGGCCATCGTCTTGGTCGCCGGACTGTTTGTCGCATCGGCGATTTCGGCCGATAACGAGAAGAAGCGCAACCGCCCGTCGGCCTACACCCCGCCGACGCCGAGCTACACCTACACCCCGCCGACTTCGTCGACGAGCCCGACATCGCGCGCCGCGGCGGCGACCACCAGCCGCGCCGCCGCACCGACAACGACAAAACCCGCTGGGCCGCAACCGGTCGCGAAGCTCGGCGATAATCCGCTGTTCAGCGACGCCGACAACGGGCTGATCAATGTCGAGTGCGACTATCCGTCCTGGGCCTCGACTGCCGCCGCGGCCCAACGGTTCTTCGAGGCGGCCGCGGCTTGTCTGGACAAGAAGTGGCGGCCTGCCCTGCAGAGCTCGAATCTGCCGTTCTCCAGCCCGAATGTTCGGGCGCCCGCCCGAGCCGAGGACGAGTCGTCGCCGTGCACCTCATCCGGTGGCAGCTATGCGGCGTTCTACTGTTCGGCGAACCACACGATCTACATGCCGCTCGATCACATCCAAGTCGAGAAGTACGGCAATGATGTGGTGATCTACCTGGCGGTTTTCGCTCACGAGTACGGCCATCACGTGCAAGCGATCTCCGGGATGACACAGCAGATGAACACCGAACGCAGCGCGGCGGGCACCCGCAGCGCCCGCGGGCTGGAGTTGTCACGCCGCCTGGAGTTGCAGGCGCAGTGTTTCTCCGGAATGTACGTCGGCACCTCGGTTTACGATGGCGCCTTTACCGATGTGCAGGGGGCTCGCGCCACGCAGGACACGTATGGTCGCGGCGACAAGCAGGGTGACGCGCGCGATCACGGCACCGGGCAGAACGCTGGGGACTGGTTCGCACAGGGCTACAAGACCGACCGGACACCCCAGTGCAACACCTGGCTGGCGTCCTCGGACGACGTCGCGTAGCCGTGTCGTGGGCCGCAACCCAGGTGTCGTGACGCTGTTGGTGTTTCGTATCAGTGATCGCCGCCGTGCGACTGCCCGAAGTGCCCTTCGCCGAGCCGACGCGGCGCATGTCCGTGCACGCCTTCGGCATACGCGGTCTCCGCATGCAGTGCGAAATCGATGCCCGCGGTCTCGTCTTCCTTGCTGACCCGGAATCCGAGGAACCGGTCGATGGCCTTGCCGAGCACGAAGGAGACGGCGAACGCATACGCCGCGACCACCAGCACGCCGACCAGCTGCTTGCCGAACTGCGCGAGTCCGCCGCCGTAGAACAGGCCCTCGACACCACCGGTCATCACCTGGTTGGCCAGCAGTCCGATCAGCAGCGTGCCGACGATGCCGCCGACGAAGTGCACGCCGACCACATCGAGTGAATCGTCATAGCCCGCCTTGAATTTCCAGCCGACGGCGAACGAACACACCACACCGGCCGTCAGGCCGACGACGAGCGCGCCGAGCGTATTCACCGAACCGCATGAAGGCGTAATCGCGACCAGGCCGGCCACCACGCCTGAAGCCGCACCGAAGGTGGTCGGTCGACCGTCGCGGATCTGCTCGACCGCGAGCCAGCCGAGCATGCCCAGACAGCCCGCCACCAGGGTGTTCAGGAATACCGCTGCCGCAACACCATTCGCCGATAGCGCCGACCCGGCATTGAAACCGAACCAGCCGAACCACAGCAGACCCGCACCGAGCAGTACGAACGGCAGGTTGTGCGGACGCATCGCATCGGTCTTGAAGCCGATGCGCGGGCCGAGCACGAGCGCCAGCGCCAGCGCGGAGGCGCCGGAGGCGATCTCCACGACCATGCCGCCCGCGTAGTCGAGCGCGCCGAAGGAGGCCAGCCAGCCGTCCGGCCCCCACACCCAGTGCGCGATCGGCACATAGACCGCCAGCGCCCACAGCGGCACGAAGACCATCCAGCCCGCGAATTTCGCGCGGTCCGCGATCGCGCCGCTGACCAGGGCCGCGGTCAGGATGGCGAAGGTCAGCTGGAAGGTGGCGAACAGCAGTTCTGGGATCGTGCCGTGTACCGAATTCGGATCAATACCCGCCATCCCGAAGTGGTCGAGATTACCGATCAGACCGCCGCCCGCGTCCTCGCCGAAGGCGAGGCTGTAACCGGCCAACAGCCACACCACGGTCACCAGCGGGATCGCGATGAAGTTCATCATCAGCATGTTGAGTACGCCGGTCGAGCGCACCATCCCGCCGTAGAAAATCGCCAGCGCGGGCGTCATCAGCAGCACCAGGGCCGTGCTGATGAGCAGCCAGGCGGTGGCCGCGGGATCGATGGTTGAGGACACGGGGTAACTCCTTCCACGCGTGTATGCGTTGCGAAGAAGTTACCGAATGGTCACATCGTCCCTGAGTATCGGCCCAGACAGTTCAGCGCCGCGCCTTCTTGGCCAGAGCGCGCAGACCGCGTCGCCCGGGCACCGGAAGCTCCTCGCTCTCGGCCATCCATTCGGCGGTGGTGAGCCACCGGCGTTGGATGCGCGCGTCGGCGGTGTCGTGGAAGAGTCGGCGGCCGCGATCGTCGCGCAGGTCGTGGGCGAGGGTGGACCAGCGTGGCGCGCGGTCATTTTCGGCGAGATAGTCGCGCAGGTAGGTCGCGACTATCGTGCCGATCGTATTGACCGGTCGCAGCGAGACACGATTGCCGTACTTCGCGGAGTAGAAGCGTCTTGCGGCGCAGAGGGATCCGGGATTGGCATTGGAGGCAATCCAGCCGGCGCGCTGTGCGCGCTCGATCAACCAGAGGTGTTTCACCGCGGTCGGGGCGATATCGCCGATCCGGTCCCGGATCAGTGTCATCACCGGTTCGGACTGCAGTACGTCACGCCGGGTGGGGCCGGCGCCGTGCGCGAGCCAATGGTCCTCGGCCAGCCGGGCAAGTACGCGGCCGAAGTCATCGATGCTGCGCTGGGCCCGGCGGCCGAGCCGTTCGATGCGTTCGGCCTCCCGGCGCATCTCGTTCTGCGCCGTGAGGGTGCGGATCGCCGCCATGGTCGGCACCTGGCCGCGTTCCAGTAGTTCGAGGATGGCGGCGGCGGTCGACGGATCGGCGGCGGCGGCCACCGGTAGCGAATCGCGCTTGATCGCGAAGTCCTGGGGGCTGATCGCCCGGCTGAGCAGGTCGACGGCGGCATGGTCGTCGGCGAAATCAGTGCTCGAAAGCCAGGCGGCGGCGATGTCGTCACACGACGGCACGGTGGAAATTTCCTCCGGTGGAAGTGGTGTGAGTTCGGCGAAAAACGCCGGAATTATAGGATTTCAGGTTGTGCCCCGGTCGGGATGAGGGACCGGCCGGGGCCACCAACCTGATGAAGGTTTGGCTACCGAAGTTGCCGCTAACCACGGTAGCCAGGCGATTGCGTCGATGTCATGCTCGTTGATTGATTCGTTATCTCCGCAAATAGCTCTTGAACCGGGGCGCGAGTCCAACTAATCGCCGCGAAGTGCACTGGACGGGCGCCAAAATGCCCTGTTCGGCTGTTCTCGATCTTCGATTGCTCCGACTTTGCCGCCTTCGGCGCTGATCAGTGGGGGCTAACAAAGATCTGAGCATCCTGTGATCTACATCACATTACCGTCGCGAAACGCCCGACAGCACGCCGCGCCCGGCCTGTCGGTCGAGGGGAATGCGCTTTGTCGGTGGGCGCCGGTAACCTCTGGCCGTGGCTCTGTACCGGAAGTACCGACCGGCAACGTTCGCTGAAGTGGTGGGTCAGGAGCACGTCACCGACCCGCTGAGTATCGCGCTCGACACCGGTCGCATCAGTCATGCCTATCTGTTCTCCGGTCCCCGAGGCTGTGGCAAGACTTCCTCGGCGCGCATCCTCGCGCGCTCGTTGAACTGTGTGCAGGGCCCGACCTCGACACCGTGCGGCGTCTGCTCGTCCTGTGTGGCGCTCGGACCGGGCGGTCCGGGGAACCTCGATGTGATCGAACTGGACGCCGCGAGTCACGGCGGTGTCGACGACACCCGCGAACTGCGCGATCGGGCCTTCTATGCGCCCGCGGAGTCGCGGTATCGGGTGTTCATCGTCGACGAGGCGCATATGGTCACCACGGCCGGGTTCAATGCGCTGCTCAAGATCGTCGAGGAGCCGCCCGCCCATCTGATCTTCATCTTCGCCACCACCGAGCCGGACAAGGTGCTGCCCACCATCCGGTCCCGTACGCACCACTACCCGTTCCGGCTGCTGCCGCCCGCCACCATGCGCGGACTGCTCGGCAAGATCTGCGAGCAGGAGCAGGTGCCGGTCGAGGAAGCGGTGTACCCGTTGGTGATTCGCGCGGGCGGTGGGTCGCCGCGCGACAGCCTGAGTGTGCTCGACCAGCTGCTCGCGGGCGCCGGTCCCGAGGGCGTCACCTATTCGCGGGCGGTTTCGCTGCTCGGCGTCACCGATGTCGCGCTGATCGACGATGCGATCGACGCGCTCGCCGTCGGCGACGGCGCTGCCCTCTTCGGCACCATCGATCGCGTCATGGAGGCAGGTCACGATCCGCGCCGCTTTGCCGTCGACTTGCTGGAACGTCTGCGCGATCTGATCCTGCTGCAGGCTGTCCCCGATGCCGCCGACCGCGGCCTGGTCTCCGGCCCCGGTGATGTCCTGGACCGCATGCGCGAACAGGCCGAACGTACCGGCCCGGCCACCCTGGCCCGGCACGCCGAACTCCTGCATGAGGGCCTCGGCGAAATGCGCGGCGCCACCGCCCCGCGCCTCCTGCTCGAAATCGTCTGCGCCCGCATGCTCCTCCCGTCGGTCTCGGACGCCGAATCCGCAACCCTGCAACGCCTGGAGCGCCTCGAACGCGGCATAGCCACCGGTGCGATGGCAGCGCCCACCGCCGCGCCCCCATCCGCCTCCGCTCCGGCACAGTCCGAAGCCCCGTCCTCTTCGGCGCCGCCGCGGTCGTCCAACGAACCCCCGCGCCGCCGAGGCGCAGAACTCCTCGCCGCCGCCCGTCGCGAAAAGGACGCGACCCGCCCGAGCGCGAGCCCAGCGAGCGCTGCCGGGCAGGCTGGTGCTGCCGGGCAGGCTGGTGCTGCCGGGCAGGCTGGTGCTGCCGGGCAGGCTGGTGCTGCCGGGCAGGCTGGTGCTGCCGGGCAGGCTGGTGCTGCCGGGCAGGCTGGTGCTGCCGGGCAGGCTGGTGCTGCCGGGCAGGCTGGTGGCCCCGCGCAGGCGGGTGCTTCAGGGCAGAGCCTGCCTGCAGAGCGCGCAGCCGCTGCGGAACAGCATTCGACCGCCGGGCAGGGTGCCGATCAAGAGAGCCAGGCCGGTGGGCAGGATCCGACGGTTGGACAAAGCGCTGCGACAGCAACGAACTCGGCGGCAGCGGAGGCCCGGGCCGCGCACCAGCATTCGGCTGCCGGGCAGAGCGCGGCACCAGGGCAAGCCGGATCCGGATTCGCTTTCGTGCCGGATGATTCGACGGCCGAGCGCGGCGAGGCGCCGACGGGTGCCGATCGCACGGCTGTCGACCAGGACTCGAGCACCAGCCAGGTCGGTGCCACAGAGCCAGCCGGAGTTGATGCCTCGAGCGGGACAAGCGGTGCACCTGTCGCGGCGGCGCCCGAGGGACAGGCACGGACTGATGCTTCGGCGGGCGCTGACGCAGCGCCGGTCGATGCTGCGCGGAGTGAGCTTTCCGCCCCGTCCGCGGCCGTCGAGTCCACGGATCGAACTGTCGTCCCCGGTCGCGTTGCGGGCGAGCCCGCTGGCGGCACGGGTTCGCCCGTTGGTGCTGGATCGTTGGAAACCGAAGGGGTGCAGGCGGTCTCCGACGCAACTACACCGCGAGGGCGTGACCACGTACGGTCCGCAGGTGCTGGTGCCGCCGCGGCGTCATCGTCGAATTCGGAAGTCGCGCAGCCGATTTCGGCTCAGCAGTCTGACCAGGCTGCCGCCGATCGAGTGGTGTCAGGGGTCGATGCATCAGCGCAAGCGAGCGAGCCGACGAGTGCCGCAGCGCATCAAGATGCCGCGGTTCGGCGGTCCGAGCGGGGTGGCGCGGATCAGGCCGCAGCTGGTGCTGCGGTGCAAGTGGGTGAGTCGACGACCGGGACGGGTTCGGACTCTGCGGGCGCGGGTCCTGCTGCTGCGCGGCAAGGCGCTGCCGTGCAGCAAGATGTCGCGGCGCAGCCGAGCGGTGCGCGGGGTGGCGCGGCGGAGGGTGGCGCGGCGGAGGGTGGCGCGGCGGAGGGTGGCGCGAATGATGCCGGCGAGCAGCAGGTTGAGCATGCGGATCTGTTGCGAGCGGTGGAGGGGGCCTGGGGGGAGATCCGGGCGAAGGTTCGGGAGTTCGGGCCTACGGTGCAGGCGTTGTTGTCGGGGGCGTCGGTGGCGCGGATCGAGGGGGAGGTGATCGTATTCGCGCATCAGCATGCGCCGTTGGCACAGCGGTTGTCGGATCCGCGGAATGTGGAGGCGGTGCGGTCGGCGGTGCGGGCCGTGCTTGGCAGCGATCACCCGGTGCGCTGGGAGGCGGCTGGGGCCGCGCCTCGGCCCGCGGCTGCCGCGCCGAAGTCGAGTCGGGGTCGTGGTCAGGCTGGTCAGCAGGCCACTAATGCGCCGGGACGTGAATCCGGCAACCCGGCCGGACGCGCTTCGGATGCACCTGCGCCGCCGCGGTTCTCTCGGCCGAGTCAGGCCAGGGCGGTGGCCTCCGATCCGGCGGCGGGCCCTGGTCAGCGGCCCGCGCCGAATGGTGACGCACGGTCGTTCCGCGGCGACGACGATATTCCGCCGCCCGACTTCCCGGATCTACCGGATGACCCGGGGCTGATGGATTACGCGCCGATCGATGGCGTCCCGCCGCCCTCCACGCCGGAGGAGGAACAGGAGATGCTGGCCGAATCGCAGACCCCGGTGGCGCCGGGGGATCGGCGCGACCCGGACGAGGTGGCCTTGGAGTTGCTCAAAAGTGAGCTCGGTGCCACACGGCTGGATGGTTGACAACCCTCGTTCGCAGGACGTTAAGTTAACCGGAGTTCGCACACCACGGTAGTATGAACGGGTGGCCGCGAGCCGCGGTGTGGCGAAGTTCTATGGTATGCGGAGGCATGCGGGTATCAAGAACTCGTCATCGCCGCTGCTTGTCGACTTTTGTACAGCGTCAGGACGGTCGGTCTCCGGACCGATCGGCGAGGTCACTCGCATGGACGGACGAATGTTCGGCCGCCGCACCCTTAAGGAAGGAACACTCCGATATGACCACAGAGGCCTACATCTACGAGGCCATCCGCACCCCGCGCGGACGCGGCAAGAAGAACGGTTCGCTGCACTCGGTCAAGCCGATCGACCTGACTGTTGGTCTGATCCAGGAGCTGCGCGGCCGTTTCCCGAACCTCGACGAGGACCGGATCTCCGACCTGATCCTGGGCGTCGTCGCGCCGGTGGGTGACCAGGGTGCCGATATCGCCCGCACCGCCGTGACCGCGGCCGGCCTGCCCGACACCGTCGGCGGCTTCCAGCTCAACCGCTTCTGCGCTTCCGGCCTCGAGGCCGTCAACCTGGCCGCGCAGAAGGTCCGCTCCGGCTTCGACGACCTGGTCCTCGCCGGTGGCGTCGAGTCCATGTCCCGCGTTCCGATGGGCTCCGACGGTGGCGCCTGGGCGCTGGACCCGGCCACCAACTACGACACCTACTTCGTGCCGCAGGGTGTCTCCGCCGACCTGATCGCCACCATCGAGGGCTTCTCCCGCGATGACGTGGACGCCTACGCCGTGCGCTCGCAGGAGCTCGCCGCCAAGGCCACCACCGGCGGCTACTTCGCCAAGTCGATCGTTCCGGTCAAGGACCAGAACGGCCTCGTCGTCCTCGACAACGACGAGCACATGCGTCCCGGCACCACCGCCGAGGATCTGGCCAAGCTGAACCCGTCCTTCGCCGTGGTCGGCGAGATGGGTGGCTTCGACGCCGTGGCGCTGCAGAAGTACCACTTCGTCGAGAAGATCAACCACGTCCACCACGGTGGCAACAGCTCGGGCATCGTCGACGGCGCCGCGCTGGTGCTGATCGGTTCGGAAGAGGCGGGCAAGGCCTCCGGCCTGACCCCCCGTGCGCGCGTCGTCGCGACCGCCACCAGCGGCGCCGACTCCACCATCATGCTGACCGGTCCGACCCCGGCTGCCAAGAAGGTGCTGGCCAAGGCGGGCCTGACCCTCGATGACATCGACCTGGTCGAGATCAACGAGGCGTTCGCCTCGGTGGTGCTGAAGTTCCAGAAGGATCTGCAGATCCCGGACGAGAAGCTGAACGTCAACGGCGGCGCCATCGCGATGGGCCACCCGCTCGGCGCCACCGGCGCCATGATCACCGGCACCATGGTCGACGAGCTGGAGCGCCGCAACGGCCGCTACGCGCTGGTCACCCTCTGCATCGGTGGCGGCATGGGCGTCGCCACGATCATCGAGCGCGTCTAAAACCCAACCGACAGCTGAGAATTCACGGCGGCGTTCGCGCAGGCCCGGAGGCGGTAGCTTGCGTAACCACGTAGGGACCGCGAGCGCCGCCAATTAGACACAGGAGACACAGAGCTGTGAGCGAGACCAACATGATCGGTTGGGAGCAGGATTCGGACGGCATCGTCGTTTTGACGATGGACGACCCGAACCAGGGCGCCAACACGATGAACGAGCTGTACAAGACGTCGATGACCGCGACTGTCGACCGGCTCGAGGCCGAGAAGGACAGCATCACCGGCGTGGTGATCACCTCGGCGAAGAAGACCTTCTTCGCCGGCGGCGACCTGAAGAACATGATGAAGGTCGGCCCGGAAGACGGCCAGGCCCTCATGGAGGAGCTCGGCACCATCAAGTCGGCGCTGCGTCGGCTGGAGACCCTGGGCAAGCCGGTCGTCTCGGCGATCAACGGCGCCGCACTCGGCGGTGGCCTGGAGATCACCCTGGCGACCCACTACCGGATCGCCGCGGATGTGCCGGGCGTGCAGCTCGGCCTGCCCGAGGCGACCCTGGGCCTGCTGCCCGCCGGTGGCGGTGTCATCCGCACCGTGCGCATGTTCGGCCTGCAGGGCGCGCTGATGCAGTTCCTGCTGCAGGGCAACAAGTACCGCCCCGGCAAGGCCAAGGAGATCGGCCTGATCAACGAGGTCGTCGGCTCGGTCGAGGAGCTGGTGCCCGCCGCCAAGACGTGGATCAAGGCCAACCCCGAGGGTGGCGTGCAGCCCTGGGACAAGAAGGGCTTCAAGATCCCGGGCGGCACCCCGTCCAGCCCGGCCTTCGCCGCCAACCTTCCGGCCTTCCCGGCCAACCTGCGCAAGCAGCTCAAGGGCACCAACATGCCCGCGCCGCGCGCCATCATGTCGGCCGCGGTCGAGGGTTCGCAGGTCGATATCGACAACGCGTCGCTGATCGAATCGCGCTACTTCGTCTCGCTGCTGACCGGGCCGGTCGCGAAGAACATGATCCAGGCGTTCTTCTTCGACCTGCAGTCGATCAACAACGGCGGCTCGCGGCCCAAGGATGTCCCGAAGAAGGAGATCCGCAAGGTCGGCGTGCTCGGCGCGGGCATGATGGGCGCTGGCATCGCCTACGTCTCGGCCAAGGCGGGCTACGAGGTCGTGCTGAAGGACGTCACCATCGAGGCGGCCGAGCGCGGCAAGAACTACTCCGAGAAGATCGAGGCCAAGGCCCTTTCCCGCGGCAAGACCACCGAGGAGAAGTCCAAGGCGCTGCTGGACCGGATCAAGCCGTCCGCGGATGCGGCCGACTTCGCCGGTGTCGACTTCGTCATCGAGGCGGTCTTCGAGAACACCGAGCTCAAGCACAAGGTGTTCCAGGAGATCGAGGACATCGTCACCCCGGACGCGCTGCTGGGCTCGAACACCTCCACCCTGCCGATCACCGGTCTGTCGACCGGTGTGAAGCGCCAAGAGGACTTCATCGGCATCCACTTCTTCTCGCCGGTCGACAAGATGCCGCTGGTGGAGATCATCAAGGGTGAGAAGACCTCCGACGAGGCGCTGGCCCGGGTGTTCGACTACACCCTCGCGATCAAGAAGACCCCGATCGTCGTCAACGACAGCCGCGGCTTCTTCACCTCGCGCGTGATCGGCACCTTCGTCAACGAGGCGATCGCCATGCTCAACGAGGGCATCGAGCCCGCGACCATCGAGCAGGCCGGTCTGCAGGCGGGCTACCCGGCCGCGCCGCTGCAGCTGTCGGACGAGCTGAACCTGACGCTGATGCAGAAGATCGCCAAGGAGACCCTCGAGGCCGCCGGGAAGGGTGACAACACCCTGGGCGTGAAGCGGCACCCGGCGCAGGATGTCATCGACTACCTGGTCGAGCAGGGTCGCCCGGGTCGCCTCGGCAAGGCCGGTTTCTACGAGTACGACGAGGACGGCAAGCGTCTCGGCCTGTGGCCGGGTCTGCGCGAGCACTTCAAGACCACCGCCGGTTTCGGTGTGCCGCTGCAGGATCTGATCGACCGCATGCTGTTCATCGAGGCGATCGAGACCCAGAAGTGCTTCGACGAGGGTGTGCTCATCACCACGGCCGACGCCAACATCGGCTCGATCTTCGGCATCGGCTTCCCGGCTTGGACCGGTGGTGTGCACCAGTACATCGTCGGTTACCCGGGTGGCCAGGCGGCCTTCGTCGAGCGTGCGGACTACCTCGCCAAGACCTACGGCGAGCGCTTCGAGGTCCCGGCCTCGCTGCGCAAGTAGTCACGCGATAACTCGCAACAGGCCGTAGCGACTGCTTGCAGGTCCGAAAAGGCCGTAGCGACTGCTTGCAGGTCGCTCGAAAAGGTCAGCCCGCCACCGCATTTCGCGGTGGCGGGCTTTCGCCGTTTCGGCTGTACGCGCCGAAGTCCTTGGATCCGGAGGAGATTCGGGTCGACCCGTGGACCGGTGCCTACTTCTGGACACAGGAGGGTGAGCGCACCGATGCCGTGCTCGCCGACCCCTCGGTCCGGATCACCCACCCGGATGGCACTTTCGCCGCCGAACTCCCGATTCCAGAGAACGAGCGGATGCGCCCGACCACCGGCCCGCGCCAGAATCTCGCACTCGAGGGCGCGACCTTCGCGGCGGGTGGTGCATTGTTCGTGACCTCCGTCGAGGGCCCGCTGCTGCAGGACGGTCCGGTCGCAACGGCGAAAACCGGTGCCACTTCACGGATTACGGTGCAGGCGCGCTTCGGCCCGCTGCTCGCTCAGGACGCCTACCCGCTGGAGCCGGTCTTCGTGGAGTCGAGTCCGGAGCCGGGCCAGGGCATGAACGGCATTGCCTCGATCCTGGCCGCCGACTCGCTCGATCCCACGAAATTCCTTGTCCTGGAACGCTCTTACGTGCTCGGCGTCGGCAATAGGATCCGGATCTATGAGGCCGATACCGATGGCGCGACCGATATCCTCGATGCTCCGCTCGGCACTGCCTGGCCGGTCGCCAAACGCTTGTTGGTCGACCTCGCTGACCTCGGCCTCGACCCCATCGACAATTTCGGGGGCATGACCTGGGGTCCGCGCCTGCCGTCGGGCGAACGCACCCTGATTCTGGTCAGCGACAACAACTTTTCGGATAAGCAGGTCACTCAGATCGTGGCACTGGCTGTCCAGCAGTAGACCGAAGGCCAACCATCGAATTTCTCGGCGGCTGGCTCGTAGTTCAGCTGGGGCGCAGATCTTCGGCGGCCTGGTAGTACGCGTCGGCGGCGCGGGTGAAGTAGTCGAAGAGCACCTCGCGCTGTTCGGCGGAATAGCCGCCGAGGATTTCGCCGATGGCGCGGCGGGCGGGGGCCAGTATTTCGTCGAGATCGGCTGGCTTGTCGATCAATTCGACGATGACCTTGCGGCGGTCGCCGGGGACCGGGACGCGCCGCACATAGCCCGCGTCTTCCAGGCGATCGATGAGGCGGGTGGTCGGGCCGGTGGTCAGTCCGCTGCGCGCGCCTAGTTCACCGGGCGTCATGGCGCCGTTGAGTTCCAGGATGTTCAGGGCGTAGAGGTCCGTCGCGCCCAGGTCGACGGCGCGCGCACCGGCCTGTCCGTGCAGCATGACCGCGCTCAGGTAGCGGCGGTAGACCTCGCTCGCGTCCGGGCGCATGGCAGGTGTTGACACGGATACCTCCATCTTCTAATCTCTTCCTTAACGAAGAGACTTCTTCAACGAAGAAAGCTCTTCCAAGAAGAAATCTAGCATGGAGGGCGAAATGAATGCAGCATCGCGTAGCGATTCGATTAGGGGCGGCGGTCGGGCGACGGGTGGGCGCAGCAATGACACCCAGGCGATCGAAGCCGTACTCGCGGAATTGGTCGATGCATGGGGCCGCGGCGATGCCGACGCCTACGGCACCGTCTTCACCGAAGACGCCACCTACACAAGCTTTCTCGGCACCCTCTACCGTGGCCGCGCCGATATCGTCGCCTCGCATCGCGCCCTGTTCGGCAGCGTCCTGAAGGGCACCCGGCTGGCCGACGACATCGTCGACATCCGTTTCTATGGCCCGGATACCGCCGTGGTCAACAGCCACGGCGACACCTACAAGGGCAAGCCCAAGCAGCTCACCAAGACCCAGACCTACACCATGGTCCGTCGCGACGGGCGCTGGCTGATCGCCGCCTTCCAGAACACCAAGCGCAACAAGCTCATGGAGCGCATCACCTACCTGTCCACTCCCGCCGCGCGCCCCGCCGCCGTGCGCTGAACTCCCACTGCCTCAAAGGATCCGCCATGAACGCCCCCGCACCCCGCAATCGCCGCCGCATCGTCTCCCGCGTCCTAGCCGCCTCCGCCATCACCCTCGGTGTCGCCGCGGGCGGCGGGTACCTCTGGCTGGACCAGACCTCGGACGTGCAAAACCTCGGCACGCCCGCCTGCGCCACCGTCACCACGCCTGCGCCGCAGTCGGCCCGGGAAATCTGCGATCTGCTCGACCAACTCACCGACGCCTGGGGTCGCGGCGATGCCGACGCCTACGGTGCCCTGTTCACCGAGGACGCCACCTACACCAGTTTCGTCGGCACCTACTACCAGGGGCGCGCCGATATCGTCGAGGGCCACCGCGCCCTGTTCAAGGGCTTCAAGAAGGGCACCGACCTCACTGATTCGATTCTCGGCATCCGGTTCTACGGCCCGGATACCGCCGTCGTCACCAGTCGCGGCGATACCTACAAGGGCGACCCGAAGCAGCCCGAGGAGCTGTCGAAAACGCAGACCTACACCATGGTTCGCCAAGACGGTCGCTGGTTGATCGCAGCGTTCCAGAACACGCAGCGCAAGAACGTCATGGAGCGGATCTCATTTCTCTACGATCCGGCGACCAGGCCCGCGGCCGAGCGCTGAGGCGGACGGAACCAGGCTGTTTCGAAAGCCACCCACTCGGGTTCATACCGCGCTACGTTGGAGTATGCGTGACATATCGGGCATCGCGAGATCGTTTCGCGATGTCCGATGTCCGTGTGTTTCTCGGTCGCCGGTGACGCCGATTCGATGTGAATTCGAGGTGGTCACATGAATCCACAGATGCGTTCGGGCAAGGCAAACGCCGAATCGACTCCGGCCGAATCGGACACACAGCGGCACGCGCCCATCGATATCGTCGACGAGCTGGAGGCGATGGGCCTGTCGGATGCGGTCGAGATCGGCCGGGGCGGGTTCGGGGTGGTGTATCGCTGCGTCCAGTACCCATTGGACCGGGTGGTCGCGGTCAAGGTGCTCTCCTCGGAGATCGACGCCGAGAGCCGGGAACGGTTCCTGCGCGAGGAGCAGGCGATGGGCCGGCTGTCCGGCCATCCGAATATCGTCGACATCCTGCAGGTCGATGTCACCCCGACCGGTCAGCCGTTCATTGTGATGCCTTTCTGCACCCGGGGCTCGCTCGAGCAGGTCATTCGGGACCAGGGTCCGCTGACCTGGGCGGATTCGCTGCGGGCCGGGGTCAAGCTGGCGGGCGCGATCGAGAGCGCGCATCGGGCCCAGATTCTGCATCGGGACGTCAAACCAGCGAATGTCCTGCTCAGCGCGTACGGCGAACCGCAACTGACGGATTTCGGAATCGCCAGGATTCCGGGCGGTTTCCGCACTTCCAGCAGATTGATCACGGGCTCACCCGCCTTCACCGCGCCCGAGGTGCTCAAGGGCGACGAGCCGACCGTACGCTCCGACGTATACGGACTCGGCTCGACGCTGTTCGCCCTGCTGACCGGCCATGCCGCCTTCGAACGGCAATCGGGGGAGAAGGTGGTCGCGCAATTCCTGCGGATCACCACCCAGCCGGTGCCGGATCTGCACGGCCACGACCTTCCCGACGATGTCGCCGAAGCCATCCAGCATGCGATGGATACCGATCCGGGTAACCGACCCGCGTCGGCCTTCGAGTTCGGCGAGCTGCTGCGCACGGTGCAGCGCGAGCACGATCAGATGCCCGATGAGATGGCGCTGCTGGATACCGAGGTGGTGGCGCCGGACGAGACGGAACATCCGAACGCCGCCGAGGTGACGGTAACGCGACCGGCGGTGACCGCACGCCGCAGCTGGCCGCTGACATTGCGTCCCGCGGTCTCCCAGCATCCGGCCAACTCGACCTCGGTCGCGCCGACACTGCCCCCGACGGCGACGACGAAATTCCGCCCGCCGACCCCGGCTCGCGAGCCGGTGCCGCGCCCGCGCCTGCTGGACACGCTGCGCGCCGGTGGCCGCCGCCGACTCGCGGTCATCCACGCACCGGCCGGATTCGGCAAGAGCACGGTAGCCGCGCAGTGGCGCAATGAGCTGACCGATGGCGGGGTCCCGGTGGCCTGGCTCGGCGTCGACCAGGACGACGATAACGAGATCTGGTTCCTGGCCCACCTCATCCAGGCGATCCGCCGGGTTCGTCCGGATATCGGCGAGGGCTTGGACCAGGTACTCGAGGAACGGCCCGCCGACGCGGTCGCCTATGTCATCTCCACGCTGATCGATGAGATCCACGCCGGCGGGACCACCGTCGTGGTGATCGTGGACGACTGGCACCGGGTCGGCGATGTGGGTGCGCGGCGGGCGATGGATGCGTTGCTGGACAACGGATGTCACCACTTGCGCTTCGTGGTGACCAGTCGGGAGCAGTCGGGCCTGCCGACCAGTCGGATGCGGGTGCACGACGAATTGGTCGAAATAGGCTCCTCGGCGTTGCGCCTGACCAGCGAAGAGACCAAAGAAATCCTGGTGCAGCGCAACGGATTCGCACTCACCGATAACCAGATCGAGGAGATCCACGCGGTCACCGACGGCTGGCCCGCCGCGGTCCAGCTGGTGAGTTTGTCGTTACGTGGCAATGTCGATCCGGATCGATTGATCGCGAATCTCGCCGAGGGCAGTCACGGCATCCGCGAGTATCTCGCCGAAAACGTCCTGGACGCCCTCGAACCCAAGATGCTCGACTTCCTGACCTCGATCTCGATCACCGAGCGGGTCAGCGGTTCGCTGGCCTCGGCGCTTTCGGAGGAGCCGGACGGCGATGCGATGCTCGAGCAGGCCGAACAGCGCGAGTTGTTCGTCCGGCGCATTGCCCACGATCCCGAGTGGTTCCGGATGCAGCCGCTGTTCGCCGAACATCTGCGGGCGCGCTTGGAGCGGGCCGATCCGAGCAAGGTGAAGGCATTGCATCGCAAGGCATCTCGCTGGTATGCCGAACATAATTTGCTGCGCAAGTCGGTCGATCACGCGCTCGCGGCGACGGATCTGAAGATGGCGCTGGATCTGCTCGAGAGCGGCGGCATGGACCTCATAGATAAGTCCCGCCTCGCGACGCTGCTCGGGACGGTATCGAAACTGCCGATGCAGCAGGTGGCATCCCGATCCAAACTGCTGATGGCTGTGGCCAGGGCGAATGTGAATCTGCAGCAGCCCGCCGCGGCGCGCGCGGCCTTGGGTCGCTTGTCCAATGTGCTGGCGCGTGGGTCGTCCACCGATGACGATGCGGACCGGCAGCGCTGCCAGGCCGTGGTGCTCGCGGCCTCGGATCAGATCGCGCGCGACCACACCGAAGGCGTGCTCGCCCGGGTGGCCGAATGTCTGGAGAAGCCCGATGAACTGCCCGCCTGGACCGTATCGACCGCCGCGAATCTGACCTCTTTCGTGCGTTTGTGCGAATTCGATTTCGACGGGGCGCGCGAAATCCAGGAATGGGCGGCGCCGTATCACGCTCGATCCAAGGATCCGCTCGGCGAAGTTTTCGGACTGTGCGGCAAGGGTGCGGCGGCCTATGAACAGCTCGATATCGCCACTGCCACAAGCTGTTTCCAGCAGGCGTGGGAGACCGCACGGCAGAAGTCGGGACCGCGCTCCGATGCGGTGCGGGTGGCCGCGGCGCTGCTCGGCGAAATGAGTTACCGCCGGGGCGATCTGGATACCGCCGATCGGCTGCTCGACGACAGTCATCAGCTGGTCACCCGGGTCGGGCCGGTGGACTTCCTGATCTCCACCTTCGTGGTCGGTGCCAGGGTCAAGGCCGCGCTCGGCGATCTGTACACCGCCACGGCTCGGCTGGACGAGGGTGATCGAATCGCGGCCGATAACAGGCTGATTCGGCTCGCCGCGCATATCCGCGCCGAGCGGCTGCGCCTGGGGCTGCTGACCGATACCGCGGCCCGGCGGGTCGCCGACACCGCGACCGGATATGAATCGGATATCTCCGGAACCATCCACCAGGCCCATCGGATGACGGGCGCGGCGGCGCTGGCCGCCGAGGCGGAGGAGATCGCCGCGATCCGCGCGCTGCTGTCCGAACGTCAGCTGCGTGCCGACGATCGCGCGGTGCGCCGGGCCCGTGCGCTCCACGCGCGCATGGTCGAACAGCACCGTCCCCGGGCGGAATTGGATACCGTACTGCTGCTGGCGGAATGTCTGGCCGCCTCCGGCTGGGTCGGCGAGGCCACCGGACTGCTGCTGCCCGCGGCGGCCACCTGCGCCGAACATGGTTGGACCATGCCGCTTTTGGATGCGGGCCCCGGTGTGCTCGGCATCCTGCGCGTGCTGCGCACCGAAGTGCGTGCGACACCGGGACAATCCGGCGAAACGACGCTGCCCGCCCTATTCCTGGATGAACTCCTGGGCTAGGACGGGCAGTTTCGGTCGTTGACTACGGCTGCCACCACGGGCGCAGCGGCAGACCCGATTCGCCGTTCGGGCCCAGCTTGACGCCGAGCACCTGGTGCAGCTGAACCACATTGCGCTGGAAGCCGAGTCGGCAACCGGCCATGTACAGGCCCCACACCTTCGCGGTGCCCTCGCCGACCTCTTCGACGCAGGCATCCCAGTTGGCGACCAGATTCTTACACCATTCGTGCAGGGTGAGCGCGTAGTGCTCGCGCAGGTTCTCCTCGTGGATCACCTCGAGGCCGATGTTCTGGATCTCGGAGATGATCCGGCCGGAGCCGATCAGTTCGCCGTCCGGGAAGACGTAGCGGTCGATGAAGTCACCGGCCTTGGTGGTCCGGGTGTTGTCCGGCCTGGTGATGCAGTGGTTCAGGAGCAGGCCGCCGTCGCGCAGCTTGCTCCTGATGTAGTCGAAGTAGAACGGGTAGTTGTGCACCCCGATGTGCTCGGTCAGGCCGATCGAGGAGACGGCGTCGAAGCCGACCTCCGGGATATCGCGGTAATCGGAATGCCGCACCTCGGCGAGGTCGGACAGACCCTGTTCGGCGATCTTCTGCTGTGCCCATTCCGCCTGTTCCGCGGATAGTGTCGCGCCGATGACCTTGACGCCGCGCTTGGCCGCGTAGCGCACCATGCCGCCCCAGCCGCAGCCGATATCGAGCAGCCGGTCGCCCTCCTTCAGCCGCAGCTTGTCGAAGACCAGGCGGTACTTGTTCTCCTGGGCCTGCTCCAGCGTCCAGTTCTCGTCCCCGTAGGTCGCGCAGGTGTAGGTCATCGAGGGGCCGAGGACGTATTCGTAGAAGGTGTTGGAGACGTCGTAGTGGTGGTGAATGGCCTCGGCATCGCGAGTCTTGGAGTGCCGCAGGCCCTCCAGCGCGATCCGGCGCCAGCGCGGCAGCGTCTCCTGCGGTGGCGGCGCGATCGGTTTTAGCCGCTCCCACCCGAGCGAGCGGGCGATGGTGACCAGCGCGAGCGCCGACGGACGACGGAACTTCAGCCCGTCCATCGCCCGGAGAATGTCGTACGGGTCGCCGGGGTGCACGCCGGTGGCGGTCATATCGCCGGCGATGTAGGCGCGGGCCATGCCGAGATCACCGGGCGCGGTCGCCAGGTAGTTGATACCGCGCGGCGTCTTGATCTCCAGCGCGTACTCCGAGTCCTCCGGTCCGGTCACGCTACCGTCGTATGCGGTCAGCCGGATCGGCACCTCGCCGTCGACGAGGATCTCGAAGATCTCGGCAATGCTGAGTTTTGTCCCGAGGTCCGCGAAGACATCGGAACGGTCCTTGAATGTAGTCATTTGCGTTGCACCGCCTTCGAATACAAATCCAGCAGTCGCTGGTCCGGGTCGTAGCGCTTCTTCAAATCGGTGTAGGTCTCGCCGCCGTACAGGGCCGCGAATTCATCCTTGCCGTAATACGAATCCGAGTACAGGGATTTGTG
Organism: Nocardia vinacea; assembly: GCF_035920345.1. Taxonomy (NCBI): domain Bacteria; kingdom Bacillati; phylum Actinomycetota; class Actinomycetes; order Mycobacteriales; family Nocardiaceae; genus Nocardia; species Nocardia vinacea. The sequence goes on along the minus strand of NZ_CP109149.1, from coordinate 6,706,620 downwards.
CCCGTCGAACTCGGTGACGGTCTGCTCGATCGCGCGGTTGGCCTTGCCCTCCTGCTGACCTGCGACGGTCGGCACCGCGGACCAGAATCCGACATTGACGTAGGTACGGTTCGGCTGCAGCGGATACAGCGGCCATGGACGCCCCGCCGCCGATGCGTCGTTTCCGCGCAGTCGCAGCGGGCACAGCCAGATCGGTTCGATCGGAATTTCGCGCAGGAACCATTCGACGAAATCCGCGGTCCGCTCGACCGGAACCTCGATGTCCTGCACCACACGCTCGCGCGGCGGATTGCCCTGGCGGGCCTCCAGCTTGTCGCCGATATTGTACTTGTGATCGAGTGCGATGAGCTTCCAATAGAAGCTGCTGCGCCGGTAGCGCTTCGGCCAGAACCGCCGGATCTTCGGGTTCTGGGCGCCGAAAGCGCGCGAACACCAGAACCAGTCGGTGTCCCAGCGCCAGAGATAGTCGTGGATGCTCAGCCGGTCGCGTTTGGGCCGGTCGGAGTCGTGCTGGATGGACCGGTAGTAGATGTCCACGCCGGTGTAGTCGCTGACCGGGCCGGGCTCGTCGGTCTGTCGGCCAAGTGTCAGATAGCTCTCGTCGGCAGTGAAGACCACGCCGTCGAGGTAGTCGACGCGTTCGCCGTCGTAGGTCTTGTCCGTGACGATCCGGGCGAGGGTGGACTCCAGCTCACGCAGGTCGTGGAAGCGGACGTGCCGTAGCGCCACATAGGGCTGGACGGTCTCCAGTTCGATCTTCAGGCGGACCGAGTAGCCGAGGGTGCCGTAGGAGTTCGGGAAGCCACGGAACAGGTCCGCGTGCTCGCCATCCGGTGTCGCGGTGATGATCTCGCCCGCCCCGGTCAGCACGTCCATCTCCAGCACCGACTCGTGCGGCAGGCCGCTGCGGAACGAGGTGGATTCGATGCCGAGGCCGGTGACCGCGCCGCCGAGGGTGATCGTCTTGAGCTGCGGCACCACCAGCGGGGCGAGCCCGTAGGGCAATGTCGCGGCTACCAGATCCTCGTAGGTGGTCATCCCGGCGACGTCGGCGGTCTTGGCTTCCGCGTCCACCGCGATGACCTTGGCGAGGCCGGAAACATCCAGGCCGGGTGCGGTGTTCTTGGCCCTGGCCCGGAACAGATTCGAGGTCTTCTTCGCCAGTCGCACGTTGGCGTTCGCGGGTATCGCGCGGTAACTGGCCAACAGCCGGTCTACACCCGCTCGATGCGCGGCGAATCCTGATTCGTGTGCGGCCGATGCGTGTCCGGCCTTCCCCAACAGACTCACTGCCACTCCTCGACGCTAGTACGCACCGGTAACACAAGCCACTGCGAGGTCACCGACGAGGGATAAATGTCACGCATCTGTTGCATCGGGAATACCCAGGACTCGCCGTGTCAGTCCGGCGGTGATCCGGGCGGTTTCGAACACCCGCTTCGCACGACATATTGCATGGATCCCCTCCGGCGCAATCTGATCGAGAAGCCTAACAGTGCAGACCGGTCGGCGCGCGGTGATCAACAGGACCGACCTGGTCGTCGCGCAGTGGTGGGGACAGGGCAGGATAGGAGCAAATCACTGCCCGGACAAGGAGCTCATCGTGGGACAGGTCAGCGCCAGCAGTTCGATCGCCGTCGCGGCGGATCCGCAGCGCGCACTCGAGGCCATCGCGGATTACGAGAAGGTGCGTCCGCGCATCCTCTCCGCGCACTACCGCGACTACAAGGTGGTCGAGGGTGGCCAGGGCGCGGGCACCGTCGCCGAATGGACCCTGCAGGCCACCGAGAAGCGGACCCGCAACATCCACGCGGTCGTGTCGGTCTCGGATTCCATCGTGACCGAACGTGATTCGAATTCGACGCTGGTGAACACCTGGACGGTGACGCCGGATGGTACGGGTTCGCAGGTCACGCTGCGCACGTCCTGGAAGGGTGCGGGCGGTGTCGCGGGAATCTTCGAGGGGATCTTCGCGCCGTTGGGGCTGAAGAAGATTCAGGCCGAGGTGCTCGCGAACCTGCAGCGCGAACTCTCCTGAGATAGCAAGGAAAGGCCCGACACGCGTCGGGCCTTTCCTATCCGGCCGCGATATCGAAGAGATTGCCCTCCGGATCGGCCAGCGTTGCCCACTGCGTGCCGTACTCGTCGAAATCGCCGATGTGCTTGGCGCCGAGGCCGATTGCGCGATCGATCTGATCGCGCCAGTCCGCGGCCTGCAGATCCAGGTGGATCACATTCTTGCCGGGCGTCTTATCCGGCACCTGGATGAACATCAGCACCGGCGCCGCGCCTTCGGCCATCCCGACCGTGGCGAACTCCGGGCTCGCGTTCGCGTCCAGGGGACGGTTCAACAGCTCGGACCAGAAACCGGCGAGCGTCGCGGCATCGGCACAGTCGAAGGTGATATGCCCGATCGTGAGTGTCATTGCGGTTCTCTCTCTTTCAGAGCCGGCCGATGGGCCAGCAGACTTCGGTGCGGTAGGCGTTGGGGTCGTCGATTTCGCCCGGACCGAGGACATACAGTTCGCGGACGGGTTCGGCGAGCGAGGTGTCGTGTTCGGCGACGTGGCTGCCGAGGGCACCGTAGGTGCGGTCGAAATCGTCGAACGGGCCGGAGTGCACGGTGATCGCGAAGCGGCGCGCGGGCAGTTCGATGATCGAGAGTTCGCTCGGTAGCGCGATCCGCGGGTCGGCCGGAAGCGGGATGAAAGCGGCGACCTCGCCCCGGTCGTCCTCGAAGAATTCCATCGAATAGGTCGCACCGTCGGCACCGGCCGGCGCGATATTCGTCGCGGCCAACGTCTCGTGCAGTAGCGGATATGCGGCAGCGCACCAGTCACCGATCGCATCCCGGCTCACCGAATCGACGTACGCGAGCGCCGGGAAGGCCGCGATCGACCGATATTCGACGATGATCGGCGCGGCCGGTGTGAGCAGCGAGCGCAGCGAAGCAACCACCGACTGCGTGCGCTGCAACTCCGCTTCCATGCGTTCGAGATGCGCCCGCAAGGCGGCATCCCGGGACTCGGTATCCGAGGCCGCCAGCACCGCCTTGATCTCCGGCAGCGGCATATCCAGCCCCCGCAGCCGACGGATCAGATGCGCCTGCGCGATCTGATCGACCGAATACCGCCGATACCCCGACCCCGCGTCGACCGCAACGGGTTCCAGCAGCTCGACCTCGTGGTAGTACCGCAGTGTCTTCACACTGAGATACGTCAACCTGGCGAACTCCCCAATCGATACTGTCGCTGCCATACCCACCAGCGAACACCCTCCCCCCACGGGAGAGTCAACCTGGTCGGCTGCTCGCTATACGCTCTTGGCTGCATCGGCCGAGAGACCTATAACACCAGCGCATGGTGAGTAACTGTCCACTTCCTACTCCCCCGTACGCTGTTCTGGTGAGCTACGACCACGTCTTGTTGCCGTCCGGTGTCGCGATGACGATCGCGCAGGTCGACGCGTATCTCGCTACCCAGCAGGGGCGACCCGAGACGGAACCGGTCGCGGCGATGGCGGCGGAGCTGAACAGGCGCAATGCTGAACTACCAGAGCAGGACGGATTCCTGAGCACGGTTCCGGTCGGCGGCGCGGCGACCGGTGCGGTACTGCACGTACCGTGCCCGTACGACGCGATCGGATTCGTCCGGCATTTGCTGTTCGAGATAGCGACACCGTTGAACTACGCCGTCTACGATCCGCAGCTGGCCTGGCTGATGGATCCGGCCGGACATGTGCCCGCGCTGGTCACCCACGGTGGCGCGGGCGAATTCCCCTATTTGACGAAAGCCCTTGCCGACCAGTGGATTTCCGAGCTGGCGCCGCCGAATCCGTATCTGGTCGTCGAGCGTGACGAGCAGGTCTACATCCAGACCTACCGCGACAAGTCCGGAACATTCACCCTCGAATACCGAGATGGCGCCCCGGACCAGCACTTCGGCATCACCGTCACCGACCCGCAGACCGTCGCGGACCTGATCTGGGACTGGGCGATCGACAACCGCACCCGGCTGCAGGCCCTGCCCTGGAGTCGAATCACCGTCTGACGCTTACTGATTCTGTGCCGCCAGCCGACCGGCCAGGGCAATGAACGAGGCCCCGAACACCCGGCGCATCCAGGTGACCACGGCGGGCCGGGAAATCACCTGGTTGCGCACGGCGGCCGCGCAGGCACCGTAGATCGCGAAGACCACGAATGTGGCGAGCATGAAGAGCCCGCTCAGTTCGAGCATGCGCGCCAACGCATTCGGCGCATCAGTATCGCTAGCGATCGCTTGCGGGTCGCTCGAAAGGGTCGGCACGAACTGGGGCAGGAAGGCGAAGAAGAAGATCGTCAGCTTCGGGTTGAGGATATTGAGCAGCACCGCCGAGGTGATCACCTGTCGGGCGGAAGGAGTTCCGGCCTCCGGCTCCGGCACGGCCAGTGCGCCCTTGTCCCGGAACGTATTCCACGCCATGTACAGCAGGTAGGCGACACCGAGATACTTCAGCGTCTGGAACGCGACGGCACTCGCGTTGAGCAGTGCGGCCAGTCCGGTGACGGCCGCGATCATGTGCGGAATGATGCCGAGCGTGCAGCCGAAGGCCGCGATCACGCTGGCCTTCGTCCCTCGGGAAAGTCCGGCCGCCAGCGTGAACAGCACGCCGGTGCCGGGTGTGGCGACGATGACGAGCGTGGTCAGCAAGAACTCGATGCTCATCCCCGACACAGTAACCCGTGCCCGACCGAACGCAAGCTATAGTGCCCGCCTACCTGATAGCGCACGGCCGAGGGTGAGTTCGTCGGCGAATTCGAGATCGCCGCCCATCGGCAGACCGGATGCCAGACGCGTCACCGACAAACCCGGAAAATCGCGCAGCATCCGCACCAGGTAGGTGGCCGTCGCCTCGCCCTCGGTATTCGGGTCTGTCGCGATGATCACCTCGCTGACATCGACGCCGTCCTCCTGATTGCCGATGCGCGCCAACAACTCTCGAATGCGCAGCTGATCCGGTCCGATGCCGCTGAGCGGATCGAGCGCGCCACCGAGCACGTGATAGCGGCCGCGGAATTCGCGAGTGCGCTCGATAGCCTGCACATCCTTCGGCTCCTCGACCACGCAGATCATGGTGCGGTCGCGGCGCGGATCCGAACAGATGCGGCACATTTCGTTATCCGAGACCGTGCCGCAGACAATGCAGAATTGCACGCCGTCGCGCACCTTCTGCAAAGCGGCCTGCAGCCGGTCGATATCGGGCGGCTCGACCTGGAGCAGATGAAATGCGATGCGCTGCGCGCTTTTCGGACCGACGCCGGGCAACTTGCCCAACTCGTCGATCAGATCCTGGACCGGGCCCTCGTACAAAGACGTCCCCGGATCAGAAGTCGGGCAGACCCGGCAGCGACCCGCCGCCGGCCAGCGGACCGAGCCGCTCGGCAGCCAGCTGCTGCGCGTTGGACATGGCGTCGTTGACCGCGCCGATCACCAGATCCTGCAGCCCCTCGACATCGTCCGGGTCGACGATCTTCGGATCGATGCTCAACGCGACGACCTCACCGGTCGCCTTGATGGTGACCTGGACCAGGCCGCCACCGGCCTGACCCTCCACTTCGGTCGCCGCGATCTCGGCCTGGGCCTGCATCACCGCCTGCTGCATCTGCTGCGCCTGGGCGAGTAATTGCTGCATATCGAACTGACCACCGGGCTGCACGGCTTGTCCTCTCTGCGGAAAGTGTCGTCGTTCAGCCTAGTGGGCGCGGCAACAGCCGTGTCCGCAGCCCCGAGCCGCCAGATAACAGTTCGATTGTGAACCAGATGTCAGCGAGGCCAGCGTCATACGATCGTCGCAGGGTCGGGGTCCGGGTGTGGTTAGTTCTGGAGACAGCAATGCGCGCAAACCGAGTTTTTTTCATGGGCACCGTGGTGCTCACGCTGGGATTTCCCAGTCTGTTCCTCGGGGCCGCCGGTCCCGCCACCGCCGACTCCGGCATTGTCGACCCCGAGGTGATCGACTCCGAGGTCGTCGACGCGGCGTTGGACTATGGCGGCGGGTGCGTCCTCTATCCCGACAATCCGGCCGCGACCATCGATTCGCTGCGCTTGCGCTGCTCGGCCGAACAGCAGGACGCGATCTTCCGCGATGCCCCGCGCGGCGAGGTGCCGAGGGGAGTTACGAACGGCTGGGTGACCAGGCCGCCCATCATGGAGGCGGTGGCCCCGGCCTTGTGGATCGGTAAGAACTTTTACACCGGCCCCGACGGCGGCTTTCTGGTGAACCGGGTGACACCCGCGGGCCTAGAGGCATGGCAGGCCGACGTCTACACCGCACCCGCGATCACGGATGGCGGGCCGACCTGGGCGTTGAACTACGCCCCGTCACCGACCCCGCAGGTCTACGACGAGATCCGCGAGGTCACGCCCAATGTCTGGTTCGGCTATTCCTGGTGGCGCGGCTACTTCCAGACCACCTTGCTGCTCACCTTCGCGCTGACCTACTAGGGCCGGTCTCAGAGGTGCGGGTGACATCCGGTGTCGTGCATGCGCAGCCCCCGGCAATGTCACCGCAGTCGACGACGAAGGCGTGCAGTGCGTGGGCGAGGTCGATGCAGTCGGCATCGGTGCATTCGGCGGTGCGGCCGACGTGGACGATGAGGGTGCCGTGGCAGTGGTCGATGGCGGATTCGCAGGACGGACACGTCGGCGCGCGCATATGGCCTCCAGACGAGATCGGTTCGTGAATCGGTCATAGCACCCGCCCCGGACAGGTAGTGGGAGATCCGTCGCGTGTCGTGCGACGACGGCTGTCCGGAAACCGACTGTTCATGCTGCGCACGCGGTGTGAGCGACGGGGCTCGGAGGCGGTAGCTCGCGTACCGCGGAGGGCCCCGGGAACACCGCAATTCGAACACAGCTGGCCGGGGTGTTGTGATGAACTTGCTGCATGGGCATCAAGGTGTCTCTCGAACACCGGACCACCTACACCTTCGACCGGTCGGTGGAGATCCATCCCCATGTGGTGCGATTGCGGCCTGCGCCGCATTCACGGACCAAGATCGAGGCGTACTCGATGCGGGTCACCCCGGGCGATCACTTCTGCAACTGGCAGCAGGACGCGTTCGGGAATTTCCTTGCCCGGCTGGTCTTTCCGAATCCGGCGCGGGAGTTGTCCATCACCATCGGGTTGATCGCCGATCTCGAGGTGCTCAACCCGTTCGACTTCTTCATCGAGGATTACGCCGAGCACTTTCCGTTCGCCTACAGCCCGGAGTTGGTCGCGGATCTGGATCCGTATCTGCGTCCGATCGATGAATCCGAGCCGGGTTCGGGACCAGGTGCGCTGGTTCGCGAATGGGTGCGCGCGTATACGCCCACCGATCGGCCGAGCACTATCGATTTCCTGGTCGCGGTCAATCAGGCGCTGCGCGATGACGTCGGGTACACGATTCGGATGGAGCCCGGTGTGCAATCGCCGGACCACACCCTGCGCAGCGCGATCGGGTCCTGCCGCGATTCGGCGTGGTTGCTGGTGTCGATCCTGCGGGGATTCGGGCTGGCGGCGCGGTTCGTGTCCGGGTATCTGGTGCAGCTGGCTCAGGACGTGCCCGCACTCGACGGGCCGTCGGGACCGTCCGCCGATTTCACCGATCTGCATGCCTGGACCGAGGTGTTCCTGCCCGGTGCGGGGTGGGTCGGCCTCGATCCGACCGCCGGCCTGTTCGCGGGCGAGGGGCATATACCGCTGGCCGCGACACCGCATCCGACCTCGTCGGCGCCGATCACCGGCGCGACCGGGCGGACCGAGACGACCATGGATTTCGCCAATACCGTGCGGCGGGTGCATGAGGACCCGCGAACCACATTGCCCTACACCGCATCCCAGTGGGCGCGGATCACGGCCGCGGGTGCGGCGGTCGACGAGCGCATGGCGGATGTCGGGCTGACCATCGGTGGCGAGCCGACGTTCGTATCGATCGACGATCAGACCAGCCCGGAATGGACGACCGAGGCGGACGGGGCGCGCAAACGCGAACGCGCCGTCGATCTCGCCGATCGGTTGCGTCGCATCTATGCGCCGACCGGGTTGGTGCAGTATCGGCAAGGTAAGTGGTATCCGGGAGAACCGTTGCCGCGCTGGGAGGTTGCGGTCGTGTGGCGTGCCGATGGTGAACCCGTCTGGACGCGTCAGGATCTGCTTGCTGATCCGTGGACGCCACCGAAGATGGTTGCCTCGGTGCCGGCGGGGGAGGCTGTCAGTGTGGAGCCGCTGGCTGAGCACTCGGGAGATATGGCACGGCCGCAGTCGACCTCGTCCGATGGGACGGTGCCGGGGTCAGCGATGGGATTCGGGCCAGGTGTCGGGAAACTCGCAGTGCTGGAGCATTATTCGGTCGGTGGCGTGGAGCGTTCGTCTGGGGCGCAACCCCATTCGGATGTTCCGGGCGGATCCGCGTCGATCGGCAATGGCGCAGCGACTCCCGACGGCTCGTCGGTCCGGCGCACCCGCTGGCCGAGGCTCGCCGATCCGGAGTCGGCCCGGGCACTGATCGCACATATCGCGGCAAGTCTCGGTCTGCCGGACACCCAAGTGCGTCCGGCCTACGAGGACCCGCTGGCCCGGCTGGCGGGCAGTGTCCGTGCGCCGGAAGGGGATCCGGTAGAACCTGCCGATGATCTGGAACGGGATTCGGCGCAAGCGCGCAAGGAACTGTTGGCGCGGCTCGACACGGTCGTGACCGCGCCCGCCGCCTATCTGCTTTCGCTGTATCGCCGCGCGGACGGTGCCGGGTGGGCGAGTGCCGACTGGCGGATGCGGCGCGGCAAGTCGGCTGATCAGCCCGAGGGGCGAATCGTATTGTCGGAGGGCGATTCTCCGGCCGGTCTGCGCTTGCCGCTGGATGTTGTCTCGTGGCAGCCGCCGCCGCATCCGCGCCCAGACAGTGATCCGCTGTTCACCGGGCCGATGGAGTTCCCGCGGACCGAACCATCCGCCGTGGTGGAGGACCCGGATTGGGAGCCGACCACCGCACTCGTCGGCGAGGTCCGCAATGGCAGACTGCACGTCTTCCTGCCACCGCTGGAAGAACTCGACGACTTCCTCGAGCTGATCCAGCGTGTCGAGGCAGCCGCGGTGGCGGTGGATCAGCCGGTGGTGCTCGAGGGCTACGCCCCGCCCGTCGATGCCGGACTGCGCACCCTCTCGGTGACACCGGATCCCGGCGTGATCGAGGTCAATGTGCAGCCGACCGCCTCCTTCGGCGAACAGGCCGAACTGCTTTCGACGCTCTACGAGCAGGCCGGACTGGCTCGGCTCGGCACCGAATCCTTCGATGTCGACGGGACGCACAGCGGCACCGGCGGCGGCAATCACATCACGCTGGGCGGCGTGACACCCGCGCGCTCACCGCTGCTGCGCCGTCCGGATCTGCTGGTGTCGATGCTGACCTACTGGCAGCGGCATCCGGCGCTCTCGTATCTGTTCGCCGGTCGCTTCGTCGGTCCGACCTCGCAGGCGCCTCGGGTGGACGAGGGCCGCGAGGACGCGCTGTACGAATTGGAGATCGCCTTCGCCGAAATCGCTCGGCTGAGTAGGGATTCGGACGCGCCGTGGCATATCGATCGCGCGCTGCGTCATCTGCTCACCGACCTCACCGGCAATACCCACCGCGCCGAATTCTGCATCGATAAGCTCTACAGTCCGGAAACGGCAAGGGGCCGACTGGGATTGGTGGAGCTGCGCGGTTTTGAGATGCCGCCGCATTTCCAGATGGCCATGGTGCAGTCGCTGCTGGTGCGCGGCCTGGTCGCACGGTTCTGGACGGAACCGTTGCAGGCCAAACTGATTCGGCACGGCGCGAATTTGCACGGCCGCTATCTGCTGCCGCATTTCCTCATGACCGATATCGCCGAGGTGGCCGACGACCTGCGCGCGCACGCCATCGAATTCGACACCAGCTGGCTCGACCCGTTCACCGAATTCCGCTTCCCGCGCATCGGGACCGTGGTGCTCGGCGATGTCGAACTCGAGCTGCGCGGTGCGATCGAGCCGTGGAATACCCTCGGCGAGCAGACCGTGGCGAGCGGCACCGCCCGCTATGTCGACTCCTCGGTGGAGCGGTTGCAGGTCCGGGTGGTCGGTGCGGACCGCGACCGCTTCGTGGTGACCTGCAATGGGATGCCGGTGCCGGTGCTCGCCACCGACAAGGTCGATGTGCAGGTGGCCGGAGTGCGCTATCGCGCATGGCAGCCGCCCAATTCGCTGCATCCGACCATCACTGTCGACGTGCCGCTCGTATTCGATCTGATCGATGCCGAGACCGGGTTGTCCCGCGGCGGCTGCACCTATCGTGTCGCACATCCCGGTGGCATGGCCTATGCGGAGCCGCCGGTCAATGCGGTGGCCGCGCAATCGCGCCGCAACCGGCGGTTCGAGGCGGCCGGCCACACCACTTCCCGGGTCGATCCGGGGGAACTACGTGCGAAAATGGCAGCACAGTCCATCGACATCGGCGCGCCGGGCATCCTCGATCTGCGCCGGGCGCGCACGGTGTGGGGACTGGTCGGCGATCGGTAAGCGAGGGGCGGACATACGTCCGCGCTCCAGACAACGTCTGGCAGGGGAAGCGAGGTCGGCGCGGTGACTATGCGCGACGAAGCGCGAGGCTCGGGTGCTCGGGAACCCGAGACGACGCCGCTGAATGCCGGGCGGCTGAGTATCCGCGAGCAGGTCGCGGAACAGTTCGCCAGATATCGCGCCGAGGGCGCGGATACCGCGGGCTACGACGAATGCGGTCGGCCGATGGGCGGGTATTACGACGAGCTGGTCGATCCCGCGGGTGGTGTGCGGCGCATGTGGTCGGAGCTGTCCGCCGATTTCGTGGAATTGGGCACGACCGGGCTCGGGCGGCTGGACAGCCGGGTGCGCAGGCTCATCGATGACGACGGCATCTACTACACCGAGGTGGGCGCGGCGGGCGAACCGCCCATGCCGACTGCCTGGCGGCTGGATCCGATTCCGCTGCTGATCTCCGCCGACGACTGGACCCGGCTGGAAGCCGGGCTGGTGCAGCGCTCGCGGGTGCTCGACGAGGTGCTCACCGATATCTACGGCGCGCGCCGCACCATCACCACCGGTCTGCTGCCGCCGGAGGTGGTGTTCGGCAATCGCGGATATGTGCGGGCCGCGCACGGCATCACGATTCCCGGGCGACATCAATTATTCCTGCACGCCTGCGATCTCAGCCGGTGGAGCGACGGACAGTTCCGCGTGATCGCCGACTGGGCCCAGGCGCCATCCGGTGCGGGGTACGCGCTGGCGGATCGGCGGGTGGTCTCGACGGCGATTCCCGAGGCCTTCGAACATTCCAATCCGCGTCCGCTCACGCCGTTCGCGCGGGCAATGCGGTTGATGTTGATCGAATCCGCGCCGATGGCCGATGACGATGATCCGGTCGTCGTAGTGCTCAGTCCCGGTGTGCATTCCGAAACCGCTTTCGACCAGGCCTATCTCGCCTCGACGCTGGGTTTTCCGCTGGTGGAGAGTGCGGATCTGGTGGTGCGTGACGGTGCGCTGTGGATGCGTTCGCTCGGCATGTTGAAGCGGGTCGATGTGGTGCTGCGCCGGGTGGACGCCGAATTCTCCGATCCGCTTGATCTGCGGCCGGATTCGCGGCTCGGAGTGGTCGGGCTGGTGGAGGTACTGCGGCGCGGCGCGGTGACCGTGGTGAATACGATCGGCAGCGGGCTGCTGGAGAATCCTGCGCTGGCCGGATTCCTGCCGCGGATCTCGCGGGCGCTGCTCGGAGAGGAGTTGGCGCTCGAGAGTGCGCCGACGTATTGGGGTGGCAATGACAGCGAACGGTCGCATCTGATCGCGAATCTGGATCGGCTGATCATTTGTTCGGCGGTCGACGGTGCGACGCTGTTCGGTCCGGAACTGTCCAATGCGGAACGCGCGGAACTCGCCACTCGGATCGAGGACAGCGGCTGGCAGTGGGTCGGGCAGGAGCCCGCACAGTTCTCGGTCGCGCCCGCGGTGCAGGGTTACGGCGGACTCGCCTCGGCACCGGTCGGTATGCGGTTGTTCTCGCTCGCCCGACGCGGCGGCTATACCGCAATGGAAGGCGGCCTCGGCCAACTACGTCAACGCCTGCAACCCGAGCGAGTAGTCATAAAGGTTGCCGCCAAAGACATTTGGGTCCGCGCCGCCCCGGCCGCCGTCGCTGCCGTCAGCACCGAACCCGCCCAGGAGGAACGCGAACGCCGCGCCCCGACAATCGAACCGGTCAGCTCCCCCCGCGTACTCAACGACCTCTTCTGGATGGGCCGCTATAGCGAACGCGCCGAAGCCGTTGTGCGGCTGCTCATCGCAACGCACGAGTGCTATCAGGACTACCGCTACCGCCCATGGCTGCAAGGCGCCGACGCGCTGCCCGCGCTCATGGCCGCACTGGCCCGTACCACCGGAACGCTGGCTCCACTCAGTGTGCTGCCTGATGGTGTACATGGTGTCGAGGTAGTGGAGAAGGTGGCCGCTGAGCCGAGTGCGACTGGGGCGAGCGGCGCTGCCACCGAGCCGGGATCGACTGGGGCGGAGCCGCGCTCGTCAGCTTCGCGATCGCAAACGCAGTCGCAGGCGGCAGGACCCGGTCCGCGTGCGGCAGCGTCATCGGGTCCGGCCGGAGCGGAACCGCCTGCGTCGCAGGCGGTTGGCCAGGGGCCTCAGTCGGCGGGGGCGCCGTCTGGTTCCGGCGAGCCCCGGTCGGATGCGACTTCCAGCGCGCAGCCGCCATCTTCGGCAGGGTCCGGTCCGCGTGCAGTCGCATCAGGTTCGGCCGGATCGCAACCGCCCGGATCGCAAAAGCAGTCGCAGTCGCCCGGGCGAGGACCAGGTGCCAGGGGAGCGGCTTCGGGCTCCGATGAGCCGGCATCGTCGCAGTCGCAATCGGTCGGGCAAGGGGCGAGTGCCACGGGAGCGGCATCGGGCTCCATTGACCCCTCGAAGCCGGTTGCGGCGATTACCGCGCGGACGATGGAGCCTGGGGTGGGGCGGGAGGGGCATGACTATTTGGTGGCGTTGACTGTTGATCGGGATATGCCGGGGTCGATGGCGTTTGCGATCAATCGGTACGGGTCGGCGGCGCGGGCGGTGCGCGATCGGCTGTCGGCGGATACCTGGATGATTCTGGGTGCGGTGGATCGGACACTGGTGGAATATCGGTTCACCGGTGACGATCAGGAATCGGCGTTGTCAGCGGTGCATTCGCTGTCGTTGGCGGCGCTGCTTTCGCTGTCCGGTATCGGTGCCGAATCGCTGGTGCGCGATACCGGTTGGTACGTCATGGATATCGGCAAGCGCATCGAACGGGGGCTGTCGTTGACCGCATTGCTCGGGGCCGCACTGACGACGGTCTATCCGCCGGAAGCCGAGCGGGTGGTCACCGAAACGGTGCTGAAGGCGACCGAATCGTCGGTGAGTTACCGTCGGCGGCACCGGGATTCGGTGCGGGTATCGGCGGTGGCCGGACTGCTGCTTTTCGATGCCGGGAATCCGCGGTCGCTGGCCTATCAGCTGGATCAGCTCGATGCCGACTTCCAGGCGCTGCCTGGTGCTTCGGGATCCTCACGCCCGCAACGACTGCTGGCCGATGCCCAGCGCATGCTGCGCCGGGTGGATCCAGCCGATCTGGATATCACCGATGCCGAGGGCCGACGTACCGAACTGGCCGAGTTGCTGGAGGGCGTGCACTTGCGGTTGCGCAAGATAGCCGAATCGTTCGAGACCACGAAACTGGCGCTGCCGGTCGGCATCCAGCCGCTGTGGGGTAGCACGAGGGTCGTTGGATGATCGCGCGCAACGCCGCCGCCCGGTGCTATCGGGTCGAGCATCGCACCACCTACAAATATTCCGACGAGGTCACCAGCTCCTATGGGCGCGTCTATCTCACGCCGCGGGAGTTTCCCGGACAGCGCCTGCTCTCGCATGAGATCCATATCGATCCGACGCCATCGGACCGCTCGATCGGCACCGACGTGTACGGCAATACCACCTCGTATTTCCATGTCACGGCGGAACATACGAAGCTCGTGGTAACCGGGGAATCCGTGGTCGAGGTCGATACACCCGATGCGACTGCGGTGAGTGCGACCGGCAAACCATGGGAGCAGGCCCGTCCGTCTACCACCAATGGCCCACTGGCGGTGGAATTCACCCTCGACCTGCATCCACCCGAGATCACCCCCGAGGTCACCGCATATGCCGCCGAATCCTTGACACCCGGCAGGCCGCTGCTGGAAGCGGTGACCGAACTCAACACCCGCATCCACGACGACTTCATCTACAAATCCGGCTCGACGACGGTATCCACCAAGGTCGCCGACGTCTTCGCCGCACGCGCGGGCGTCTGCCAGGACTTCGCCAGGATCGGCGCGGCCTGCCTGCGCTCACACGGACTGGCCTCTCACTATGTATCCGGTTATCTGGCAACCGATCCGCCGCCGGGTAAGGAGCGCATGGTCGGTGCGGACGCGACCCACGCCTGGTCCGCGGTATGGGTCCCCGGCGATACCGCACACGACCGGACCGGTCACTGGATCGGCTTCGACCCCACCAACGACCAATTCGCCGACGAACGGTACGTGACTGTCGCTTGGGGTCGCGATTACGCCGATGTACCCCCGCTGCGTGGCATCATCTACACCGACGCCAAGGAGAGCACGATCACCGTATCCGTCGACGTGGCGCCGGTAGAGGTGTAGCGATATGCGCGATTTCACCTGTCCGAACTGCGGACAACAGTTGGCCTTCGAGAATTCGGTGTGCCTGTCCTGTTCCAGCCCACTGGGTTTCAGTCTCACCGATCGCGCGCTGGTGGTGCTCGGCGATCCGCCGGGCGATGCGGCGGTGGATCGGTCGAAGGGCGTCGTCGATCGCTACCGGTTCCGGCTCTGCGACAACTTGCATGTGGCGGAATGCAATTGGTTGGTGCCGGTGCCGGGCACCGCGGTATCGGCCGGTGCGATCGTGCCGCCTCCCACGGGTACGTCGGAGGATGCCTGGCAGATCACGGTTTCGGCGTCGCCCGCGGATGGCAATGCGGGACCGCGACTTTGCGAATCCTGCCGCCTGACCCGCACCCGCCCCAACGATCTCGACGCCGCGGGCCTGCAGGCCTTCGCCGAGGCCGAGGCCGCCAAGCGCCGACTGCTCATGGAACTGGTCGAACTCGGCCTGCCGATCGTCGGCCGCGACCGGAACCCGCAAACCGGCCTGGCCTTCGACCTGCTCTCCAGCGCCACCGACCGGGTCGTCACCGGCCACAAGAACGGTGTGATCACCGTGGATCTGGCCGAGGCCAACGACCCGCATCGCGAACAATTGCGCATCGAGATGGATGAGCCGTACCGCACCCTGCTCGGCCATTTCCGCCACGAAATCGGCCACTACTACTTCTCGGTGCTCGTCGCCGATGACAATGCCGCGCAACGCTTCCGGAACCTGTTCGGTGATCCGGACGCCGATTACCAAGCGGCGCTGGACCGCCGCTACTCCGAGGGCGCCCCCGCGGGCTGGGAAACCGACTTTGTCTCCTCCTACGCCACCATGCACGCCGCCGAGGACTGGGCCGAAACCTTCGCGCACTACCTGCACATCCGCGACACCCTCGACACCGCCGCCGCCTTCGGCTTCGCCCCCGCCGGCGCGACCCTCGACCGTCCCCAAGTCGGCCGCGCCGGGTTCGACCGCATTATCGACCTCTGGCTTCCCCTCGCCTGGTCGCTCAATATGGTCAACCGCTCAATGGGTCACGACGACCTCTATCCCTTCGTCCTGCCCGACCCGGTGCTCGAAAAAATGCGCCTGGTGCACGACCTCTGCACCACCCCAGACCCGCGCTGACCGCGCGCACCCTGGGGGCGCGCGGTCAGCGCTGTGTGCTCAGCCGACGCCGTTGGTCGCGATCATGTGTTCCGCGATGCCTTCCGGTCCCCATTGGTTTTGTGCCAGCGCCTCGTATACGCAGATGAGCAACAGAATCCGGGCGCGCTGTCCGGCCGTCAATTCGGTATCCAGATAAGATTCCTGGGCTCGCAGGCCGGTGCCGGATACCCGGCGCGGGCTGGGCTCCGACAGCAGCCAGAACAACTCCGGCCCGATCAAGGTCGAGCGTCCGCCGGTTTCGGTGAACCAGCGGGACGAGTATTCGATCATCAGCTCGATGAATGCTTCCCCGTTGCCGACCGATTCGGCGAACTGGTTCAGCGCGCCCGATCGGTCGAGGCCGCTCTGGATCACCGACGCGAGCCGGCCCGCGACCTCCCGGAATTGATCTATGCCCTGGTCTTGCCAAACGGTAATAGCCATCATTTACTCCATCGAAGTGTCCGATTGTGGCTGAAGCAGTTTCGGGTCAGAAAGGGTTGATCTTTGTCTGGCCGTTCGGACCGGTGGTCACGAACGTCGGGGTGATCCGCGGCGTGGCACCGGTCCTGGGCAGTGCGTTGGGCAGCACTGCTTTCGGAGCGACGAGCAGCGGATCGGTATTCTCCAGGATCGCGGGAATCCGTGTCGGCACGACACGCTCGGGCGGCGGTGCCGAGTTCCGATCCTCCTCCGCTGCCGAGTCCCAGTCCTCTTCCAGCGCTGCCAGGTCCCAATCGTCCTGTTCTGCTGAAACCCAATCCTCTTGCGGCGCTGGGGCGCGATCCTGTTGCGGTGCTGGGGCGTGATCGTCCTGCGATGCGGGAACGTGATCGTCCTGCGATGCTGGGACGTGATCGTCCTGCGGTGCTGAGGCGTGATCGTCATGCGATGCCGGGGCTTGATTCTGCTGCGGCACTGGGACGTGATTCGTGGTGCGTGCATGCTCGCGTCGTCGCCCGAACAGCATCAGGGTGAGATGCACCGCGAACAGCATCGTCATCGGCATGCCCGCGTACAGTGCCAAAGACACGGGGCTACCCCCGATTTCGCGCGCGTACTCGATATTTCCGGCCACCGATACCAGGGTCCAGAAGACGAATAATGCCGTGGCGTACCACCAGCCCGAACTTCCTCTCCGGAAGGTGGCGGTGGCGATGATCGAACCGACGACCAGGCCATCGATGGCGATCGGCACATTCGCGGCGAGCGGGGGTGCCACCAGGTTTCGCACCGCCAGGTCGTGCAATGCGTCGAACGACATTTCGAATGACGTGAGTGCGACGACGCCGGTGACGATCGCCGAAGCATGCAACGGCCGCGGCCGCCACGCCCGTAGGCGGCTCACTAGGGACCGCTGATGATTTGGTGGTGCCGACTGCTCTTCGAACCGATCCGATCTCGTTGGTGTGATCGTCGCCATAGCGGGAGCGTATCGTGAATCACCCGCTATTCCGCCGAGGCGCAAGGGAAAAGCGCGTCGCGTTGCCCCTTTCGCGCACCGCGCGACCGACCCGCGATAGCCGATGTCGGCATCGCCGCGCGCCTGCTGATCAGCTGCGACCAGCCTCGGATAGGCGATCAGGCGCGCAGGCGCTCGCGGCGGAGTTGGTCGACCTCGGGGAGGTGCAGGGGTGGGAGTTCGTCCACGCCGAGGACGCGGGACAGGAGCAGGTCGGCGAGTTCGGGATTGCGGGCCAGGGCGGGTCCGTGCATGTAGGTGCCGATGGTGGAGCCCTGGACAACGCCCTCGAGGCCGTCGCCGACACCGTTGCCGACGCCGCGGGTGACATGCGCGAGCCCGGTGGCGTCACCGCCGAGTTTGGTTCCACCACGGTGGTTTTCGAAGCCGGTGAGGGCGGCGGTGAGGCCGGGGAGCAGCGGGGTGGTCGTCACCTCGCCGATGGCGCGCTTGGCCTGCGGGGAGGTGGTGACATCGATGAGGCCGACGCCGTCGACGCGCTCGCCGGTGGACGTCTCGTACCAGTGCCCGAGCACCTGGATGGCCGCGCAGATGGCAAGTACCGGAGCGCCTTTCGCGGCGGCCTGCTGCAGGCCGGGATAGCGCTGCAGATGCCGGGTGGCCAGGCGCTGCGCCGAATCCTCCGCTCCGCCAAGGGTATAGATGTCGAGCGACTCGGGAACCGGGTCGGACAGGGTGATTTCGACGATCTCCGCGTCATGGCCGCGCATGCGCAGTCGTTGCCGCAGTACCAGTGCATTGCCGCCGTCGCCGTAGGTGCCCATTACATCGGGCAGTACCAGCCCGATTCGCACGGTTGACTCGCGCCCGCCCGTCACCCGGCCACCACCGCTCATTGAATCGTTACGCGATGCTGTCATCAGTTCTGCTCCTCCAGATCGCGGTTGAGATCGCGGAACGCGGTGTAGTTGGCCAGCACCTCGACCCGTCCCGCCGGACAGGATGCGATGGCGCGCAACGGATCCGGCACCATAGTGTGTTCGACTCCGGCATAGGTCAGGCGCACCGCGAGATCGGTGGCGCGCTCACCGGCGGCCACCACCTGGACGCCCTCGAAATGCTCGAACCGCACATCCCACAGCCAGGACAGATCCTCGCCATCGGGTACCTGCCCATTCACCGCGATCACCAGACCGGCCGAATCGGGCTCGATCATCGACAGCGCCTCCTGCCAGCCCGCCGGATTCTTCGCCAGCAGCAGCCGGGCGGCGTGCTCGCCGACCTGCACCGTCCGATAGCGACCCGCGATCTCGCGCACCGTACCCGCGGCGGCCGCCGCCGCCGCCGGATCCGCACCGAGTGCGACCGCTGCGGCGACCGCCTGCGCGGCATTGCCCTTATTGGCCCGTCCGGGCAGCGCCAATTTCAGCGGCAGCCGGACACCGTCGGGTCCGATGAGCTCATCGCCGTCCAGCCACCAATTCGGTTCGGGCCGTTCGAAATCCGTGCCGGTGCTGCGCCAATGCGCACCCTCCCAGGCGATCGGCTCACCGCTGCGCGGACAACTCGTCGCATCCATCGACCAACCGCTGCCCGCCCCGACCCACACCACATTCGGGTGGTCGTAGGCGATGGAGGTCACCAACACGTCGTCGCAGTTGGCGATCACCACGGTCTGCGGATGCCGTGCCAGTCCGGCGCGCAGTTTGCGCTCGATCATGTTGATCTCGCCGACCCGATCCAGCTGATCGCGGCTGAGATTCAGCAGGACGACCACGGACGGATTCAGCGAATCGGTGACGTGCGGCAGATGCAGTTCATCCACCTCGATCGCGGCCAGCGGCGTCCCGCGGTGCGCGCTCAGCGCGGCCACGATGCCCGCGTCCATATTCGCGCCATCGGCCTGCGTGGCGACCTTGCCGATGGTGCTCAGTGCGGCGGTCGTCATCCTGGTGGTGGTCGACTTGCCATTGGTGCCGGTCACCAGCACGGTGCGCCGCCCGCGGCCCAGCTGATCCATGATCGTCTTATCGATCTGCAGGGCGATCAGCCCGCCGATCATCGACCCCTTGCCGCGGCCCGCCTTCTGCGAGGCCCACGACGCTGCCGCCGCCGCCCGCAGCGCGAGTCGCCCGCGCACCGTTATGTCTGCCACGCCGCGAGTCTATGTGTTCTGCTCGGCGGCGCATTCGCTGCGGCCCGCTCCCCTCGGCCGCAGTGACCGTACTCACTCCCGGTACAGCTTGGCGTTGTAATTTTCCGGCGAGTAGTAGTGCTCCAGTTCCTCCACCGACTCCGTTACATTGGTCTGGACCTCTTTGACGAGCCGGGCGGGACTGGGCAGATTGTCGACCGGCCACTGCTCCGGCTCCCACAGGTGACTGCGGATGAACGCCTTGGCGCAGTGGAAGAAGATCTGCTCGATCTCGACCTCGATCGCCAGGATCGGCCGATGGCCCTTGACCAACATGTCGTCGAAATACGGTGCATCGCGAACCAGCCGCGCCCGGCCGTTGATGCGCAGCGTCTCGCGGCGGCCCGGAATCATGAACAGGAGCCCGACGTGCGGATTGCTGAGGATATTCAGGTAGCCGTCGGCCCTGCGATTCCCCGGCCGTTCCGGAATGGCGATGGTGGTGTCGTCGAGCACCTTCACGAAACCGGCCGGATCACCCTTCGGTGAGGTATCGCAATTGCCGTCGGCATCGCTGGTACTCAGGGCAATGAACGGGGTGGCCGCGATCCAGTCGCGGTCACGGGGATGCAGTGCGACGCGCTCCTTCGTCGCGGCTCGTGGCATGACCTCCCCGAGCAACTGCCGCAGCTCGGTCGGATCGGTGATCTCATTGGTGTCGCTGATCTCGCCCATACTTCGATCAAAGCACCGGCGCGGGGTCGCGGACGATCGAATTATGTTCCCGCGAGGGGAGATCGATCACAGTCGCACATCGAACAGGTTGGGCTGGCCCGCGGCGTAGCGGTCGGCATCGATGCGGCGCAGCGGGTCCAGTTCGGTGGCACGGTAGAGCGTGTACTTGCGGCAGCGTTCGGCATTCGAACCCGAAACGTCGAGAATGGCATTGACCGTGTCGCGCGCGGATTCGTTGGCGCCCTCCATGGTTGCCAGATCGACATTTGTGCGCACGTAATCGCCTGCCAGGAACAGGTTTTCGAGCGCGCCGTGGGCCTCCGGTCGGCACTCCCATGACCCGGCGGTATT
Organism: Nocardia vinacea; assembly: GCF_035920345.1. Classification (NCBI taxonomy): domain Bacteria; kingdom Bacillati; phylum Actinomycetota; class Actinomycetes; order Mycobacteriales; family Nocardiaceae; genus Nocardia; species Nocardia vinacea. Next base: position 6,686,077 of record NZ_CP109149.1, on the reverse strand, counting down.
GATCAGCAGCGGATCCGCATTGGCATTGCGCCGCTGGGATTCCTGCCAGCTGATGCCCGGATCGAGGAACCAGGAATGCAGATCGGCATCGCGCAACAGGTCGTCGCGGTCGTTCAGATGCGCCCGCAGCTGCGCCCATACCTCGCGCGCGATCTCCTCGTGCGTGCACTCCTTGGCGGGCTTGCCGTAGAGCATGCCGGGGGAGTTCCAGTCGGAGATATCGACCGAAAGACAGTCCTGCACAGTGCCGTCGCCGAATTCGGTGATTTTGCGCGCCCACAGCTGATTCTGGGTGATCGAGGTGAGCGACCACGGGGCATCGATATAGGCGGTGTGGCCATGTGAAATATCCATCGGCCTGCGCAGATAGAACTGGATTCCGTTCATCCAGTCGACGAAGAGGCGATCCATCGCGGCCAGTTCCGGGCGCACCTCGAGCACGTCGGGCGACCAGAGCGCGCGGGCCTGTTCGGCGGACAGCGCGACCACGAAATAGTCGGCGTCGATGCTGCGCTGTGCGCCGTTTTCATCGACGATGCGGGCCGAGGCGATCCGCCGATCGCGCACCTCGAGTCCGCGTACCTCGGCCCCGAGCGCGAATTGCACGCCGAGGTCGCGCAGTCGCTGCACCCATGGATCGATCCACACCGAGTTGGTCGGCCCGTTCAGCACCCGGTCCAGTGCGCCGTCATTGCCGATTTCGAAGGGGTTGCCCAGGAACTGTTCGCCCATGGTGCCGATGGTGCGGACGCTGGCGACATCCTCCTTCGCGGCGACCATGATGCTGGTCAGCGTGCGCGAGAGCAGGGCGCGGAATTCGTGAGAGCGCTGGTGGCCGCCGACGAAATCGCGCCATGAGGTGTGTTCCCACTGCCCTAACCGCCGGGCATCGCAGCTGGAGTTGAATACCAGCAGGCGCTCGGCGAAGTAGGCGCCTTCATCGGCGGGCATTTTCAAGGCCGTCGCAATCGCCGCACCCATGGTTTCGCGGAATGCGTCCGGGGTGAAATTCGTGCGGGCCTTGGGGCCCAAGGGAAGTCGGAAATCATCGCCGCCGCGGCGGGCGAAACGTGCCTCTGGCACGCCGATCAGATTATTCCAAACGCCATTCGGATTGCCCGCGAACGGAATTCGTCGCATGGTGTCCGGAATATGTTGATAGAAGCCGGGAAAGAAGCGGAAGCCGTGCTCACCGGGCAGGTCCGGCCGTCCGCCCGACCCGCTGCCCGGCACCGGAATGCTGCGCGCCTTGCCCCCGAGCGCACGTCTCTCGAATACGGTGACCTGGAACCCACGCTCGGCCAATTCATGTGCCGCGGTCAATCCCGCGACCCCACCGCCGAGGACCGCGACCTGCCTGCCGCCGGGACTGCCGGCGGCAGGCACCGGTCTCAGCCCACCGGCCGTCAGCACCCCCGCCGTTGCTACCGCCGCTGCGACGGTGCCGCGAAGCATTGCTCTTCGCGACAGCGTCAATTGCTGATCTATCACCGCTTGGAGGTCCGGGGCATCGTTTCCGATGCGGGAGCTACCTCGCGGATGAGCACCGACAAGTTTCTCGACAACGTTCAAGCCTCCGGACCCAGTTCCACGCCGAATACACTGTAAAGCGACCGCTGGCGGGTGAGCCGACCCACCCCTGACGCCGCCGCCCGGTCCTGGTCGGCCTCGCATTCGACCAGGTCACGAATACAGCGGGGCAGACATTACCGGGCGGTGTGACCGGGCCGAGTTGGTTTCCGGAACCGGGGTCGTACGCAAACTTCGCAGGTCAGGGCGTAGTTGTGGCGGTGTTGGCGGAAGGGGGCAGGTAAATCGTGTGCGGCTGGGCTGGGATGTCTATCGCAGGCTGTGTTGGCGAGACGGAAATGGACCCGCGCGATGGCTCTGGGCTGTACGAACCAGGGTTGCCTGCCGAGAAACGGCTCCGGCACCGGGGCATAGTCGAAACCGGTTCCACCGTTGCGGCAATCGCATAGCTGTCGGCTCAGGCTTCCACCAAGCGGGGTTGCCTGCCGAGGGTCGGCTCAGACACCGGAGTAGGGGTCGAAACCGGTTGCACCGCTGTGGCATTCGCATCGCGACGACCCGCCTTCGTCGCCCCGAACGCACCCGCGATCACGATCGCTCCGCCGAGCAGCGACAGCGGCGTCGGGTCCTCGCCGAAGGCCGCCCAAGCAGCGAGGATGCCGACCACTGGGACGAGTAGGGACATGGGGGCGACCGTGCTGGCCGGGTAACGGCTCATCAGGTAGGTCCACAGGCCCGAGCCCGCGATGGTGCCGAGCGCGACGATGTAGGCGAGGCCCAGCAGCGCGTGCCAGCCGCCGGGGGAGGTGACATCGGTCAAGGCATGCAGGCCGGTCGTCGGCCCTTCGATGAGTGCGGACAGCGCGAACATCGGGATCGGCGGCACAACCGTCATCCACAGCGTCAGATGCAGTGGGTTGGCCTCGCCGGATGCCGTGGCCAAACGCGAGCCGATATTGCCGAAGGCCCACCCGAGACCGCCCGCCAGCGTCAGCAGCACCGGCAACAGCGCCGCATGCTGTGCGCGATCGAGCCCGATCACCACAATGCCCGCCACGGCGACGCCGATGCCGAGCAACTGCGTCGCCCGCAACCGCTCCCGGAGGAACAGCGCACCGAGGACAACCGTGAACGGCGCGGAGGATTGCAGCACCAGCGAGGACAGCCCGGTCGGCATGCCCGCGCGCATCGCGCTGAACAGAAAGGCGAATTGCAGAATCCCGAACCCGATCCCATACAGCAGCAACCACCGCAGCGGCACCTTCGGCCGCGGCACGAGCACCAGCACGGGAACGGCGATCACCGCGAACCGCAGCGCAGCGAAGAAGAACGGCGGAAAGTGGTCCAGCCCCACCCGAATAGCAATGAAGTTCAGCCCCCAGAGCAGGACAACGGTAAGCCCGAGCAAGCGGTCACGATTGGTCACGTTCCTTATCGTCGGTAATGAAACCAATAAGAACAATCGAATAAATATGCACTATCGATGTAGCATCACTTAATGGTTTCTGGCAGTCATATCTCCCCGACTCCCGACACCGCGCGATCGGTCCGCAACACGGGCGAACGCGGGGCAGTCGCTGCGATGGCTCAGGTCACAGTGTCCGTGTCGGCACATGCGGCGGGTGCGCGATCGGGCGGTGCGGGAATGCCGGCGGTCGCAGTCTCGCTACCGGCTGTAGGAGCGGTTCATGTCGCAGCCGCCTGAGGACGTGCGGGTTGGGCCGCCGATGGCGGTTGAGCGGCTGCGGGTGCTGCGGGAATTCGCGGATCGCGGGACGATCGCTGCTGTGGCCGAGGCGCTTTCGATGACTCCTTCGGCGGTATCGCAGCAGCTCAAGGTGCTTGCCAAGGAGGCGGGTGTGGCGTTGCTCGAGCCCGATGGGCGGCGGGTTCGGCTGACCGATGCGGGGCAGGCGCTTGTTGTGCGCGCTGACGAGGTGCTCGCCGCGATGGACCGTGCGGTAGCCGAGATGGCGCACTATCGCGGGTCTGCGCGCGGTCGGGTACGGGTCGCGCTGTTCCCATCAGGCGCGGCGCTGCTGCTGCCGCGGGTGCTGCCCGCACTGGCCGACAGTGGTGTCGAGGTCGTCGCCCGTGACGAGGACCTGCCGCCGAGTGAAGTGCCGCGGCTGCTCGCCGACTACGACATCGTCCTCACCCACCGCGACGAGCGCTCGCCCGGTATCGCGGGGCCTCGCGTCAGCACCACGGTCATCATGCGCGAACCCACCGATGTCGTTGTCGCACCGACCCATCCGCTCGCGACTCGCACCGAGGTGACCCCGGCCGAACTCGCCGAGGAGACCTGGCTCAGCGTCCGCGGCGGCTTCCCGGTCGACGACGTGCTGCGCTCCATCGCAACCATGACCGGCGTCCAACCTCGTATTGCCCAGCGCCTCAACGACTTCCGAGTAATCGAAACCCTCGTCGCCGCGAACTACGGCGTCGCCCTCATGCCCCGCTGGGCCGTCGCGCACCCGAACCTCGCCGTACTACGCCTGTCCGGCGTCCGGGCCGCCCGCCTCTACGAACTGGCCACCCGGCCTCACGCCGCAACCCGCCCGGCCATAGCCACCGTCCTGCAGGCCTTCCGCGCTGCCGCCACCGAAATCGCCGCCGAATAGACAGCATGTGTAGGCCTTCCGCGTCGCCCGCCTCTATGAACTGGCCACCCGGCCTCACGCCGCAACCCGCCCGGGCATAGCCACCGTCGGAATCCGTTGGCGCAGACCGTGCGGCGCTGTCGCACAAGCTGCACAACTTGTGCGAGGGTGCCAACCGCTATGCGGCAGCTGAATTCCGGGGGTACGTTTCGGACCTGGGCGCGGCCCCGACAACATGCTCGGGGCCGCAAGGGTTTCGAAAAGCTAGTGGTGCCGGGGCGGACCGGGCCGGTACTGCTGGGTGCCGATGTAGCCGAAATCGTCGGCGACCATGGCGGCCAGTTCCAGGAGGGCACGCCGGGTCGGCTTGCTCACCAGTTCCAGGTCGATCTCCGCGCCCTCGGCGAGGTGGTCGTCGAAGGGCACCACCTGGACCGCGCGGGTGCGGTCGAGGAACAGTTTGCGTAGCTGGTCCAGGTCGACGGTGGAGGCGCCACGGCGAGATGCGTTGACCACCACCACGGTTCGCTCGACCAACTTGCCGTAGCCGTGGTGGTCCAGCCAGTCCAGGGTTGCCGACGCACTGCGGGCGCCGTCGATGGCGGGTGAAGTCACCAGCACCAGTGAACTGGCCATATCGAGGACACCGGCCATGGCCGAATGCATCAGACCGGTGCCGCAGTCGGTCAGGATGATGTTGTAGAACGACTGCAGGATGCCGATGGCCTGGCGGTAATCGGCCTCGCTGAAGGCCTCGGAAACCGCCGGATCCTGTTCACTGGCAAGCACTTCCAGTCGGCTCGGCGCCTGGGACGTATGCGCCCGGACATCGGAGTACCTGGTGATGTGGTGATCCTCGAGCAGGTTGCGCACGGTGGAGCGGGTCTGCCGCGGCACCCGGTGCGCCAACGTGCCGAGGTCGGGATTGGCGTCGATCGCGATGACCCGGTCACCACGCGCCGAGGAGAACGTCGATCCGAGCCCGACGGTTGTCGTGGTCTTGCCGACGCCGCCCTTCAGCGACAGGATCGCGATCCGATAGTCCCCGCGCACTGGCTGATTCACCCGGTCGACGAGATCGCGGTAGACGACATCCGCCGCGGACTCACCCGGGTTGATCATGCCGCCGGAGGCCTTGTGCATCGCGCGTCGCCAACCACTGCGCGGCGCCTTGCGTGCCCGCTTGAGCAGGTTCAGGTCATTGACCGAATGCCCCGGCTGACCCGGCTGCGGCACATGCTGCGGCTGGAACGGCTGCTGCGTATTCGGCGGGCCGCCTTGCCATCCCGGCGGCGGGCCCTGTTCGGTATACGGCACCATCCCGGTGCCTGGTCCTTGCTCGCCATACGGCATCAGACCGGTGCCCGGCCCCTGTTCGGCATACGGTAGCGGTTGCTGTCCAACGGGCGGTTGCCCCATCGGGGGCTGTTGCCCCATGGGCGGCTGCTGATACATCGGCGGCTGCTGCACCGGTGGTGGCGGCGCCCAACTGTAGATCGGCGGCTCGGCCTGACTTTCCACCGGGACCCGCCGGACCAGCCCATCGTGCCCGATCTCCTGGCGGTATTCGCCATAGGACGGCTCGGGCTGCACCGGATGGTTACCGCTCTGGCCGGGACCCGGCTGATACGGCTGTGCGAATTGACCAGTGTTGTACGGCGTTCCGGGCGGCGCGAACCCCTCGGGCGGTCCGTACTGCTGCTGCGGAACCCCGGCCTGCGGGTAGCTGTTCTGATCCGTTGGCCCGCCTGGATATCCGGTGAACTGTCCCGGCTCCGACTGTTCGGACTCATCGGGCTGTTCGGTTACCTCGGCGGCCGCATGCTCGTCGGTTGCGGGCTCCGCGTCGACGGGTACGGATTCGGACGTTTCGTCCGGCGCCGAGGAGTCGGTGGTGACCTCGGCCGTGTCCACCGAATGACTCTGCAGCCAGGGCGGAGAAGTCGGGTTGTGGTCGTTAGTTGTCACAGTTCCCCCATCTGCTCGGGAATTCGAGCAGAGAGCTCGGCGCTTGAATGCGAATCAACGCTAGCACGGGGTACTCGGCCCCGCGCCGTGGTATACACGGCCGCCGCGCCGCGTGAAGCACGGCGACCAGCCGTAACTCGAAAACGCTGTCCAACAGCAAGATCGAGAGCCGGGCGCCCGGGTCAGCGACAAAATGTCACCAACGGATGCCCGGCTCCCACCGTACTCTCAGGTCTGAGCCGAGGTGTCCCGATCGATCGGACCGGATCGGTCGGGACACATCCAGGGCCAGCCTCCGGACCCGAATCGCGCAGTCGGACTCAGTGTCCCAGTGCTCTCCGATGCAACGTGCAGACTCTGCTCACCGACTCGGCCGCGCGACTCCGTCTCAGTGCGCCCGGTTCACCGCCGACACCACTGCCCGCAGCGACGCGGTCGTAATCGAGGTGGCGATGCCGACACCCCACACCACCTTGTCGCCGATCGCGCACTCCACATATGCCGCGGCCTGCGCGTCGTCACCCGCGGACATCGCGTGCTCGGAGTAATCCAGCACTCGCACATCGAATCCGACCGTCGCGATCGCGTCGACGAATGCGGCGAGCGGTCCATTGCCCGCTCCGGTGACTTCCTGCTCGACGCCGTCGACCTTGACCACCGCGGTGATCGAGTCCACGCCGCCGTCGGTCTCCGATGCGGTGACCTTCTGGCGCATCCGCTCCAGCGGCTGGATCGGGCTCAGGTATTCGTCCGCGAAGACATCCCACATCTCCTTGGGCGAAACCTCGCCGCCCTCACCGTCGGTGATCTTCTGGACCGCCTGGGAGAATTCGATCTGCAGCCGGCGCGGCAGCACCAGCCCGTGGTCGGTCTTCATGATGTAGGCGACGCCGCCCTTACCGGACTGCGAGTTGACCCGGATGACGGCCTCGTAGGTGCGGCCCACATCCTTCGGGTCGATCGGCAGGTACGGCACCTCCCAGACGATGTCGTCGACATCGGATTCGGCGGCGTCGGCCGCGGCCTTCATCGCGTCCAGACCCTTGTTGATCGCGTCCTGATGCGAACCCGAGAATGCGGTGTAGACCAGGTCGCCGCCGTAGGGGTGGCGCTCGTGCACCGGCAGCTGGTTGCAGTATTCGACGGTCCGGCGGATCTCGTCGATATCGGAGAAGTTGATCTGCGGATCCACGCCGCGGGAGAACAGATTCATCCCCAGCGTCACCAGGCAGACATTGCCGGTGCGCTCACCGTTACCGAACAGGCAGCCCTCGATGCGATCCGCACCGGCCTGATAGCCCAGTTCGGCGGCGGCCACCGCGGTGCCCCGGTCGTTGTGCGGATGCAGCGACAGCACGATCGAATCGCGGCGGGCCAGGTTGCGGCTCATCCACTCGATCGAATCGGCGTACACATTCGGGGTCGCCATCTCGACGGTCGCGGGCAGGTTGATGATCATCGGCTTCTCCGGGGTGGGCGCGATGATCTCGGTGACCGCGTCGCACACCTCCTTGGCGTAGGACAGTTCGGTGCCGGTGTAGGACTCCGGGCTGTACTCGTAGCGCCAGTTGGTGTCCGGATACTTCTGCTCGACCTCCAGGCACAGCTTCGCGGCATCGGTCGCGATCTTCTTGACCGCCGCCTGGTCCGCACGGAACACCACACGCCGCTGCAGGACCGAGGTCGAGTTGTAGAAGTGGACGATCACATTGGCCGCACCGGCGCATGCCTCGAAGGTGCGCTCGATCAGTTCGGCGCGACACTGGGTCAGTACCTGGATGGCGACGTCGTCGGGAATCGCCCCGTCCTCGATGATCTCGCGGACGAAGTCGAAATCGGTCTGGCTGGCCGACGGGAAGCCGACCTCGATTTCCTTGTAACCCATCCGCACCAGCAGGTCGAACATGCGGCGCTTGCGGGCGGGGCTCATCGGGTCGATCAGAGCCTGGTTGCCGTCGCGCAGGTCGACGGCGCACCAGCCGGGGGCGCGGTCGATGATCCTGTCCGGCCAGGTGCGGTCGGGCAGCGTGATCGGCTCGACCTCCTCCGCGAAGGGCCGGTAGCGGAAAGTTGGCATGGAGGAGTTCTTCTGCCGGCTCCAGGCGGGCTGGTCGGCAGGGGCTGGCTTGCTCGGAGCGGCGATGGTGCGCGAGCCGGATACGAAGGCGTCAGCAGGGGACATGCGATTTTCTCCAGGGTGTGGTGGATCCCAGTTATCGGGTCGACCGGCGCGGCAGAACCCCGCGACGGGAGGCCAGTCCGATCAGACCCCGTCGCGGCGGTCGAGAAGAAGTGCCCGCTGCATGATGTCGGCGAGTTTACCGTGCCGCGAGGGGCGGCCGAAAGCCCGGTCCCGATCATCCGGTCATCCGACCTAACGATTAGCGTTCCGACCGGCTGGAGGTACTTCATATGACTTGGCTGGAACAACTGGCGGTCTTCGGTGCGGGCATCGCGGCGGGCGGCATCAACACCATTGTGGGATCGGGCACCCTGATCACCTTCCCGGTGCTGCTCGCCTTCGGGATTCCGCCGGTCACGGCGAACGTTTCGAACACGATCGGTCTGGTCCCCGGTGGCGTCAGCGGGGCGTACGGCTATCGGCGCGAACTCGAGGGCCAGCGGGCCAGGTTGGTCCGGCTCGGCAGCGCGTCCCTGCTCGGTGGCACCACCGGCGCGATCCTGCTGCTGATTCTGCCCGCCGCGGCCTTCAAAGCGATCGTGCCGGTGCTGATCATCGCGGCGCTGATCCTGGTTGTGGTCCAGCCACGGTTGGCGCGCTGGGTGAAGCAGCGCCGCGCGGCCGATACCGGTCCGGCGCCCGAACACGGTGGCCTGATCCTGTACGTCGCGATATTTCTGTGCGGCATCTACGGCGGTTATTTCGGCGCGGCCCAGGGCGTGTTGTTGATCGGGTTGCTCGGGGTGTTCGTGCACGAGGACATCCAGCGGCTCAACGGGGTCAAGAATGTGCTCGGTCTGCTGGTGAACGCGGTCTCCGCGGTGGTGTTCACGGTGATCGCCGATGTCGACTGGCGGGTCGCCGCGCTGATCGCGGTCGGTTCGATCATCGGCGGTCAACTCGGCGCGAAGATGGGCAGGCGGATGCCGCCCACCGCATTGCGTGCGGTGATCGTCGTGGTGGGCAGCATTGCCGTCGTCCGACTGCTGATGACGTAGACCGGCCGTACACATCGGAGCAATAGTCTGTGCGACCGGCAGTCGTAGTGGATCAGCGGAGATGGAGGAGGAGCATGGCGCTCGAGATGCGAGCCGTGTGCGAGCGCTGCGAGGTGGCCCTCGCGCTCGACGGCCTCGCGCATATTTGCAGCTATGAGTGCACATTCTGCGATCCGTGCACGGCGGCGATGAACGCCATCTGCCCGAACTGCGGCGGTGAGTTGACGCGCCGTCCGCGGCGAACTCGACCGGTGTAGTGCGCGTCTCGGGAGCGCGTCGGGCGGATCCCTTACCGAACGGCGCGGCGCGATCAGGGGTGTGGCGCAGCGGGATTGGTCCCAAAGGAGGACGACGGCGGTCGGGTCCGCAACGCAGGATGATCGGTATGCGCGGGTGGAAGATCGTCGGGTTGGCACTGGCGGCCGTATTGGTGCCGTCATTGGTTTCGTGCTCTCGGCACAGTGCGGCGGTTTCGCAGGTCGCCGAACTGGTCGCGCAGTCCGATGCGGCGCCGACCCCGGAACTCGATTGGGCGCAGTGCCCCGAGACGGAGTTGAGCAAGTATCAGTGCGCGACGGCCGCGGTCCCGATCGACTACGCGCAGCCGAACGGCGCGACGCTGTCGCTGGCCGTCATCAAACAGCCCGCCGCCGATGCGGACCGTCGCATCGGAACCCTGTTCAGCGCGGTCGGCGGACCCGGCGGTTCGGGCTTCAAATGGGCGAGTCACGGTGAGTTGTCAACCGGTGAGGTGGCCCGTCGATTCGATGTGATCACCTTCGATCAGCGCGGCATCGGCCGCAGCGGTCAGGTGCGCTGTTTCGCGAATTCCGAAGAGCAGCACCGCTTCTGGTCCGGCATCCTGCTCCCGCCGACGACTGCCGAACAGGAGGCCGCGGCCGCGCGCAGTGCCCGCGAACTGGCCGCAGGCTGCGCCGCGCACAGCCCGGAGCTGTTGCCGCACCTGACCACCGTCGATGCCGCCCGTGATCTGGATCTGCTGCGCCGCGCGGCCGGCGAGGCGACCATGACTTACACGGGCGGGTCCTACGCGAGCTATCTGGGCGAGGTCTACGGCGCGCTCTTCGGCGACCGGGTCCGTGCGCTACAACTCGGCTCGATGATCGACCCGGACGCCTACACCAACGATTCGCGCGCCCAGATCGCCGACTCCGCGGCGGGCACCGAGGAGGTGCTCACGGAGTTCCTGCGGCTGTGTGCCGAAGCGGGACAACCGCGGTGCGCGTTCGCGGGCCCGACCAAAACCGATGCCGCCGCACTGCGCACCCGCAACGACGCCGTACTGGATCGGCTGCGCCAGGGGCCCATCGTGGTCGGCCAGGGTGCGCACACCCGCGCGGTAACCCTCACCGAGGTGCTGCCCGCACACGCCACCATGCTCTACGACGCGAAGGAGGGCTGGCCCGCACTGGCCGAACTGCTGACCGAACTCGAGCGCGGCCCGGCGGGCAATCCCGATGTCGTACAACAGATTCTGGATGCGGGCGGGTTCACCGAGGACTTCCTGGACGCTTTTACCGCAATCACGTGCGCGGACAACAGATTTGGCCGCGAACCGGAGCAATGGCCCGCCATGGCGGACGAACTCGCCAGCGCCGCACCGCATTACGGCGCCATGTGGCTGTACCTGCGACAGGCATGTGGGGCTTGGCCCGAATTTGCCAGAGGCTATTCGCAGCGCATCACCGGCCCGTGGATTCTGCGCTCGGATAAGCCGGCCCTGCTGTTCAACAATCGATTCGATCCGGTCACCCCGCTGACGGCAGCCCGCCGGGCCCAGCAGGAAATGGTCAACGCCAGGCTGGTGGTCATAGAGGGTGGCTATGGCCACCTGGTGGTGAGTGACTGCGCGGGCCGGCTGCAGGAGCATTACCTCGTCGACCTGCAGCTCCCCGCACCCGGTGCGACCTGCAAGCCGGATAGGGCGCCGTTCGCCGACTGAACAGGCTGCGCGTTCTTCCGGTTTCGGGGTGCTCGGCTTCCTCGGCGACGACCACTGCCGCCGCCCGTGCATCCCCTCGGTCGACCAAGATCATCGCCAAGCACTGTTCAGCACACCGGAATCCCGGTAGTCTGCGCTCGGCCATGCATGATGAGGGAGGTGGCCGGGTGCATAGACGTGCCTTTTTCAAGGCAGCAGGTACGGCCGCGATGTTTGGTGTCGCGGGTGCTGCAATGGGTGCGGGCCCATCCGGTGCCGTAGATCCGATGTGGGACAACCTTTTCCGCATGTGGGTCCCGGAAATCTTTGCGCCACTTCCCGATCCGCCCGAGCATTCGCCCGCGATCGTCATCGGCTCCGGCTTCGGTGCTTCGGTCACCGCACTGCGCCTGGCCGAGGCCGGCATCGCCAATACCGTGCTGGAGCGCGGTTCGCGCTGGCCGAACGATCCGTGGCGCGAGATCTTCACCGGTGATGATCTGCCCGACGGCCGCGGCTTCTGGCATCGCACCAACTTCACCGGCGTCACCAAGGTTCCGATGCATTTCGCCAGCTTCGGCGGGGTGCTCGATTGCACCCAGTACCCGGGCATCGACGTGTGGCGGGCGGCGGCGGTCGGTGGCGGCTCGGTCATCTTCTCCGGTGCGATGGTCGCGCCCGAGCGCCGCTTCTTCGACCACGTCTTCGGCGGCACCGTCGATTACGGCGAAATGGAGAGCGTCTACTACCCGCGTGTGCGGGAGATGTTGCGGCTCAGCCCTATTCCGGCGGACCTGTACGCCGCTTCGCCGTTCACGCATTCCCGGGCCTGGGACGAGCAGGTGCGCAGGGCGGGCTATCAGCCGGTCGCCAATGACTCGATCTTCAACTGGGATGTGCTGCGCGGCGAAATCGCCGGCACCACAAGGCCTTCGGCGACGGTGGCCCGCAGTAATCTCGGCAACTCCAACGGCGCGAAGTTCGACCTCAACCAGAACTACCTGCGGTATGCCCAGGACACCGGCAAGTCCGCCATCTATCCGGGGCACCGCGTCGACGCCATCGCGCAGGAATCCGGCGGCCGCTATTCGGTGACCGTGACAAAACTTTCGCCGAACGGCGAGGTGATCGGCACCCGCACCATCACCTGCGACCGCCTGTTCCTCGGCGCGGGTTCGGTCGGCACCTCGGAGCTACTGGTGCGGGCCCAGGCCACCGGCGCACTACCGAACCTCAACGAGCACATCGGCGATGGCTGGGGCACCAACGGTGATGTGGTGCTGGCTCGCGGCGCCAGCCAGTTGGCCGGTTTCGGTCAGGGCGTGCCGAGTGCGAGCCGGATCCTCGACGAATCCGCGGTGCCGCTCACGCTCGAAAATTGGTACATCCCCGGCATTCCGTTCGAGACCGGCGCGCTCGCCTCATTGGGCATAGTGCTCGATCCGGCCCGCGCGCGCTTCGGCTACGACCGCGCCCGCAATGCGGTCGGGCTGTCCTGGTCGGCCAAGAACCGTGACGATATCGTGGCGGCCGCCCGCGCGGTCGATCACCGGATCGCCGAACGCTCCAATGCCCTTGTCGAATACAGCGCACTCGGCTACGACGCGAACGCGCTGTTCACCGCGCATCCGCTGGGCGGTGCCGTGCTCGGGCGGGCCACCGACGGCAACGGTCGCGTGCACGGTCATCCGGGCCTATACGTGATGGACGGTGCGGCCGTCCCGGGTAGCACCGGCACGGTGAACCCGTCGCTCACGATCACCGCGCTGGCCGAGCGCAATATCGAGGCCATCATCCGCGCTGGGAAGTAGCCCGGCGCGGCGCGTATTACTGTCGGCGGGACCGTTCGGCGTCGAAGGGATCCTCACGTGGCAACTCCAACCAGGCCGACCACGCCCGGCCTCGACGACGGGCCGAAGCTGGAATTTCCACGCAAGCCGCCCGCGCTGTGGTCGGACCTGGTGATGCTGGCGCTGGCGATCGTCTCGGTCGTGCTGGTTACCTGGGTGAGCTTCTTCGACGTCTCCGCGCACACCTACCGCGTGATCGTGGTCCTCGACTACTCGGTCTGTGCGATATTCGCCGCCGAATTCCTCTGGCGCTGGCGCCGCGCGGGCTGGCCGTGGACGTTCCCGTTCATCTATTGGTACGAAGTGCTCGGCATGATCCCGGTGACCAGCCCGTTTTTCCGCGGGTTCCGGTTACTGCGGATCGTGGTGATCGCGGTCCGCCTCGGCCGGGTCGCCGATCGGGCTCTCGGCGATCGGGTGACCGCCGCGGTGGTGAACCGGTTCGTCACGACCATCGTCGAAGTCATCAAGCGCCCCATGACCATCGCCATCCTGGACGAGGTCGCACATGTGCTGCGCGCGGGACACTACACCCGCAATATCGCGGCGGCGCTGGAGGAGAACCGCGCCGAAATGGACGAGATGATCCTCGAGCTCATCAAGAACGATCCGCAGGCCGGACGGGTCCGCTACATCCCGTTCCACGACGAGATCATCCGGCTCGTCGCCGACACCACATTTCGCATCGTCTTCCAGGTGCTCGCCGATCCGCGCACGGACGAATTGGTCTCGGACATGATCCGCGAGAACGTGGATCAGATCCGAGACGCCGTGCACGACGGGGTGCGGGTCGAGCCGTCCAATTACGGCCCGACGCCGCACGAACAGACCGTGCGCTACCACCTCAGCCGTGTGCCGCGTGCCTGATCTCGTCGCGCGGCGCCGCGTAACGCATTGTCTCCCAGACGATCAGCAGCGCCAGTACACCGCACAGCAGCGCGAGTGAGGCCAGTGCGGGCAGCGCACAGGCTGCCGGAATCAGCGCCAGCAGCAGCACAGCGGCCACCAGTCGCGGCATTGTGACACTGCCGGTCGCGTATTGCTTGAATCCGACCAACGCGATCAGATACAGCACGACACCGCCGTACAGCGCGAACAGCGGGATGCCGTACAGCGCGTCCGTCAAGCTGTGCGCCGATTCGTCGGCGACGTAGTAGAGCACCTTCTTCAGCCCGAGCGAAAGCAAGATGATCCCGGCGATCATCGGGAAATGCCAGAAGGTGTAGGAGTTTCGGGCGATCTTGATCTGCCGCTCGCCCTCGGCCCGCTGCAACTCGTGCTCCACCGCCAGCGCCGCCACATCGAAGTACGCCCACCACAGCAGACCCGAAACCGCGAGCCCCAGCATCGATCCGACCGCGATCGGCCACGAAATCGGCAGTCCGGCAACGCCGATGCCGATCGAGACGATCGATTCGCCCAGCGCCACAATGACGATCAGCCCGTAGCGTTCGGAGAAATGGCGGGCCGAATTCAATCGCCAGTCCTCGCCCGCCAGCAGGGTCCAGCCCATATCCCCGGCGATCGCGGCTATCCACAGCACGATCTGTGCCGTCCCAGAGGTCATCGCGGCGATGACGAGCAGGGTCGTGCCGATGGTGATCGACCCGAGACTCCACCGCAAAACCTGATGGCGCAGTTGCGAATCCTCGGCGCTGGCCAGCAGGAACATGCCCAGGTGCACCAGGCGCACGATCAGATACGCGATCGCGAAGACCAGCGGCCCGTACCATCCGCCGTGCTCATCTTCGAATGCCTCGGGAATGGTGAGCGCGGCCAGGAATCCGCCGCCCATCGCGAGGAACATGGCGACCCGGGCGATGCCCTCGTCCGCGCGCACCACATTGCCGAGCCAGGAGTAGGCGATCCACAGCCACCACATGACAGCGAGTACCAGGCCGGCTCGCAGCATGTTCTTGGCGCTGGTGTCGTGTGCGACCAGGCCGGTGACCATGGTGAACGCGAAGACGAGCACCAGGTCGAAGAACAACTCGAGCTGAGTTACCGACGCATCTTCGGCCGTTGGCAGCAGGCGTGCCCGTTTGGAACCGATCATGGTTCACATCGTCGCATCCGAATGCGACAGGTGCGTTCCTATACGGCCTGATAGTTCTCGTTCTCGGTGAAGCCCTCAGCGAACTCGATGAAGTTCTGCGCCATGGCCTCATTCAGGCGCCGCATGGTCCGGCGTACCAGCATGCCCGGGATCGGGAGCGGAACGTAGATGTCCTGGTGGTACCAGACATCGGTGCCGTCCTCGCCCTCGGTGACCTCGAACCAGCCACCGCCCTTGACCCCGCGCGTACTGTCGGTGACCTCCCAGGACGACCGGATATCGGTCCATTCGTACTCGAGTACCTGGAGATCCGAGCTGCCCATCAGCTCCGTTTTGACGAATACCCGGCGGGGGCGCAGTGCGTCATCGCGGCTAGCTACCCGAGCGTCGGTGTAGGACGTCGACCACTGCGGCAGCATCTCGACGGCTGCTAGTGCATCCATTACCTGCTCGGGATCGGCGTCGACGACGAAACGGATATCGGTCTTTGTACGCATTCCATACCTCCGCCCCCGCCCAACTACATCGGCAAATTGTGCCCAGCGACACAATCGCAAGTCAACTGAGCGGGCAGTGCCCGAAGCCACATCGGCCGCATATCTCGGGGGGATCACGGTCGATTATGTACGGCGCGAACAAGTTACGGTTCAGTATTTTCGAACGAATCGCGATATCGCCGGTCCAGTGGACTTGCCCGTAGGAGCTGCCGGGCGGTAAGTCGATCGTGCGCAAGGTATTCGCATCTTCGGCTGGGCAGGAGGTAACGGGCCCGCGGCGAGCGGACCCTTGGGACGCGGCGGCTCA
Organism: Nocardia vinacea; assembly: GCF_035920345.1. Taxonomy (NCBI): domain Bacteria; kingdom Bacillati; phylum Actinomycetota; class Actinomycetes; order Mycobacteriales; family Nocardiaceae; genus Nocardia; species Nocardia vinacea. The sequence goes on along the minus strand of NZ_CP109149.1, from coordinate 6,670,144 downwards.
GTGCGGCGTTGGTTCGATGATCGCGTCCGGGCCCGGGTAGACGAGCGATTCGTGCCCGTCATCGAATCGCACCACATACGGCGGTGCGCCCTGGGGTCCGCGGACTTCGACGATTTCGCCGTGGCGATCACTCTGTCCCACAACGTGGCCGTGTACGAGGAGCCGGTCTCCGACATTCGCCATCATCGCCCCATTATCGAATGACAGTGACGCGTGTCACAAGGGTCCCCCGTACCGCGCGGCGTTTCACGCGTTACCGACGAGTCGATCGACCGCGGCCTCGATCAGCTCCTGGCTCTGCGCCTCGGTGAAGATTCCGGGCAGCGTGAGCCGGTCCACGATCAGCCAATTCAGCGCCAGATACAGCAGAATCACCGATTTTTCGTCGCCGGGCAGTTCGGCTTCGAGATGGTTGCGCACATTGAAATCGAGATCCGCGCGCACAGCCTCGGTCATGACCGCGCGCAGCTCCGGTCGCCGAGTCGCCTCCAGACGCAGCTCGAGCATGGCCAGGTAGCCGGTGCGGAACGCCTCGAGGCGGCCGACCGTCTCCCGCATCAACTCGGTGATATGCGCCCGCGTCTTCGGGCCGGTCGCGAGGTCGGCCATGGTCGCCGCGCTCGGCGTCAACCGTTCGTAGAACCGCCCGCCCACCTGGGTCAACAGGTCGTCACGATTGGCGAAGTAGTTCGACGCCGTACCCGCGGGCACCCCGGCCTCCTTGTCCACCGCACGAAAGGTGAGCCCGCGCGCCCCCTCCTTCGCCAACACCTCGATCGCCGCATCGAGCAGCGCTTGCCGCCGCTCCGGATTCGTCCGCACTTGACACCACTCCATCTGTAGTACTACCTTCAAACCACTTCAGTTAGAGTACAACGGATCAGGCGGTATTGATATGCGAAAACTCGTCTACTACGTGGCCGTATCGCTCGACGGCTATATCGCTGGTCCGGCGGGGGAGTTCGACTTCTATCCGCTCGACGCCGAGATGATGACCTGGATCAATGAGCGGTACCCGGACTTCGTGCCGAGCCACCTGCGTCACCATGTCGGGATGGCGGTGGACGAACCGAATCAGCGGTTCGACACCGTGCTGATGGGCCGCGCGAGCTACGAGCCCGGGCTGTCGGAGGGCGTCACCAGTCCGTACGCGCAGATGCGGCAGTACGTCATTTCGAGCACTCTCGGCCCGAGCGATGATCCGAAGGTCGAGGTGGTCGCGGGCGATCCGGTCGGGCTGGTGCGACGGTTGAAGGCTGAACCGGGCGGCGATATCTGGCTGTGCGGCGGCGGCAAGTTGGCCGGGGCGCTGCTCGACGAACTCGACGAGATGATCGTCAAGAGCTATCCGGTCGTCGCGGGCGGCGGCATATCCGCCTTCTCGGGTGCGTTCAACCCGACCCTGTTCACACCGACCGAGCGCCGCGAGTTCGGCAACGGCGCCCAGGTCACCTGGTTCTCCCGGGCCTGACGATCCAGCACCACGAAAGAGGTAGTCATATGCGAAAACTCGTCTACTTTGTCGGCATGTCCCTCGACGGCTACATCGCGGGGCCCGGTGACGACATCAGCTTCTATCCGGTCGGTGACGACGTGTGGGACTGGCTGAAGGCGCAGTATCCGGAGACGCTCCCGACCCATGTCCGCCCGCACATCGGCCTGGCGGTCGATGTGCCGAATCAGAAGTTCGACACCCTGGTCATGGGCCGCGGAACCTACGATCCGGGCCTGGCCATCGGCGTGACCAGCCCGTATGCGCATATGCGGCAGTACGTCGTTTCGAGTTCCCTCGGCCCCATCGATGATCCGCAGGTCGAGGTGGTCGCGAGTGATCCGGTCGGCCTGGTGCGTCGGCTGAAGCAGGAGGACGGCATGGATATCTGGCTGGCCGGTGGCGGCAAGCTCGCCGCACAACTGCTCGGCGAGATCGATGAGCTCGTCATCAAGAGTTATCCGGTGGTGGCCGGGACCGGAACCCCGGCCTTCGCAGGTGAATTCAATCCGACCTTGTTCGCACCAACCGAGCGCACCGAATTCGGCAACGGTACGCAGGTCACCTGGTTGACCAGGGCCTGAGGCCACGGCCGTGGCGGCAGTGCGCCGCCACGGCGCCGGGCATCCCGCACCGCTCGCCTTCGCCGATCCGGTCGCGCCTCGTGCCGAGTGACTAGCCGCCGAGAAACGACAGGCGAACTTGCCGATCCGGATTGTCGACATTGAGATCGACCAGCGCGATCGACTGCCAGGTACCCAAGGTCAGCGCGCCGCCGATGACGGGGACGGTGGCGTAGGGCGGGATCAATGCGGGCATCACGTGCGAGCGGCCGTGCCCGCGCGAGCCGTGGGCATGCCGCCACCGATCATCGGCGGGCAGCAGGTCGAGCAGTGTGGCGAGCAGGTCGTCATCGCTGCGCGCCCCGAGTTCCATAATCGCGATCCCGGCCGTGGCATGTGGCACGAAGATATGCAGCAGCCCGTCCGCACCCGCCTCGCGTGCGAACGACGCGCACTGCGGGGTGATGTCGTACACGACCTCGGATCGTCCCGTGGTCACCTCGATCACCGTGCTCTTCATGGCTACATCGTCCTCCTCGCGCTCAGTCGGTGTCGTCCGCCCGCAGCAGCGCCGTCACCCGCACCGATGTCTCGTGCAGCCGGTTGAACACATCCAGCACCAACTGCTCGACCGGCAGACGACAGTGGCCGTTCGGCACGACGGTGAAGGGCTGTTCGCCGCCTTTCAGAACACCGAATACCACCGGCTCATGGAATCCGTTTCGGCCGAGTTCGATTCGCGAACGGCCCCTTCGGTACTCGCGGGCTGAGGAGGTAGGAACAAATACGCTGGACCTCGGCCGGTACGCTGGGGTGCTGTTAGCAGCTGATTGTCGATCTTGGAGGACCCTGTCGTGGCTCTCGTTGTTCAGAAGTACGGAGGATCCTCGGTAGCGACCGCCGAGCGTATCCGGCGCGTCGCTGAACGGATCGTCGAGACGAAGAAGCAGGGCCACGACGTGGTGGTCGTCTGCTCGGCCATGGGCGATACCACCGACGAGCTACTCGATCTGGCACAGCAGGTGGCGCCTGCGCCGCCGGCTCGGGAAATGGACATGCTGCTCACCTCGGGTGAGCGCATCTCCAATGCGCTGGTCGCCATGGCCATTCATTCGCTCGGCGCCGAGGCTCGCTCGTTCACCGGCTCGCAGGCCGGTGTGATCACCACCGGATCGCACGGTAACGCCAAGATCATCGACGTCACCCCGGGCCGGGTGCGCGCCGCGCTGGACGAAGGTCTGGTCGTGCTGGTCGCCGGTTTCCAGGGCGTCAGCCAGGACAGTCGCGACGTCACCACGCTCGGCCGCGGCGGCTCCGACACCACCGCGGTCGCACTGGCCGCGGCGCTGGATGCCGACGTCTGCGAGATCTACACCGATGTGGACGGCGTCTTCACCGCCGACCCGCGGATCGTGCCCGACGCGCAGCAGCTCGAGCAGGTCTCCTATGAGGAGATGCTCGAGCTCGCGGCCTGCGGCGCGAAAGTACTCATGCTGCGCTGCGTGGAATACGCGCGCCGCTACAACGTTCCGGTGCATGTGCGCTCGTCCTACACCGACAAGCCCGGCACCTACGTCTATGGATCGATGGAGGACATCCCCTTGGAGCAAGCAATCCTCACGGGCGTCGCGCACGACCGCAGCGAGGCCAAGGTGACCGTGGTCGGCCTACCGGACGAACCTGGCTACGCCGCCAAGGTATTCCGCGCGATCGCCGACGCGGAGATCAATATCGATATGGTCCTGCAGAACATTTCCAAGGTCGAGACGGGCAAGACCGATATCACCTTCACCCTGCCCAAGACCGAGGGCGCGCGTGCGGTGGAGATGCTGACCAAGCGTCAGGACGAGATCGGTTTCTCGCAGGTGCTCTACGACGACCACATCGGCAAGGTCTCCCTCGTCGGCGCGGGCATGAAGAGCCATCCGGGCGTCACCGCCACCTTCTGTGAGGCGCTGGCGAATGCGGGCGTGAATATCGACCTCATCTCCACCTCCGAGATCCGGATCTCGGTGCTGGTCAAGGACACCGAACTGGACGAGGCCGTGCAGGTGCTGCACAAGGCCTTCGATCTGGGCGGCGACGAGGTCGCCGTCGTCCACGCGGGAACAGGACGATAAGCATGGGTGTACGGGTAGGAGTCGTCGGCGCGACCGGGCAGGTCGGCGCCGTCATGCGAAAACTGCTGGAGGAGCGCAACTTCCCGGCCGACGAGGTGCGATTCTTCGCCTCGGCACGCTCGGCGGGTAAGACCCTGCCGTGGCGCGGTGGCGAGATCGTGGTCGAGGACACCGAGACCGCCGATCCCGCCGGCCTGGATATCGCGCTGTTCTCCGCGGGCGCCACCATGTCGCGCGTGCAGGCCCCGCGTTTCGCGGCGGCCGGTGTCACCGTGATCGACAACTCGTCGGCTTGGCGTAAGGATCCCGAGGTCCCGCTGGTCGTCAGCGAGGTGAATCCGGAGCAGACGCGCAATCTGGTCAAGGGCATCATCGCCAACCCGAACTGCACAACGATGGCCGCAATGCCGGTGCTCAAGCCGCTACACGATGTGGCAGGCCTGCAGCGCCTGATCGTTTCGAGCTACCAGGCGGTCTCCGGCAGCGGCCTGGCCGGTGTCGAGGAACTGGTCTCCCAGGTGCGCGCCGTGGTCGACGATGCCGAAAAGCTGGTGCACGACGGCAGTTCGGTGCAGTTCCCGGCTCCGAACAAGTATGTCGCGCCGATCGCCTTCGACGTGATCCCGCTCGCCGGTGCACTGGTCGACGACGGCTCCTTCGAAACCGACGAAGACCAGAAGCTGCGCAACGAGAGCCGCAAGATCCTCGGTCTGCCCGACCTGCTGGTCAGCGGCACCTGTGTGCGCGTCCCGGTCTTCACCGGCCACTCGCTGTCGGTGAATGCCGAATTCGCCGAACCGATTTCGGTCGAGCGCGCCAAGGAAATCCTCGCCAAGGCCCCCGGCGTCCAGCTCACCGACGTGCCGACCCCCTTGGCCGCCGCGGGCAAGGACGACTCCCTCGTCGGCCGCATCCGCCAGGATCCGGGCGTCCCTCAAGGCCGCGGCCTCGCCCTGTTCATCTCGGGCGATAACCTCCGAAAAGGCGCCGCCCTCAACACCATCCAAATCGCCGAAGTCCTGTTGGCCCAGCGCTGACACTGACCGAACGGGCCGTTCCGATCGTGAGATCTGAACGGCCCGTTTGCTTTTCGGTCATCGGATATCGAATGTCACCGACGCACTGAGCAGTGCGGTCAGCGACAGCCCGAATGTGCGCCGGAAGGTTTCGCTCAGGTGTGACGGGGAGGCGAATCCGGCATCGGCGGCGCAGCGGGTGAGGTCGTGCCCGGCGGCCAGGCTCGCGAAAACCATTCGCAGCCGGGCCCATTGGCGGTAGCGGCGGAATGTGGTGCCGGTGTGTGCGGCGAAGGTTCGTAGGAAGTGGGTTTCCGACATCCCGGCGGCATCGGCCGCGTGCTCGGCGCGGATGTGTGCGGTCGGGTCGTCACGAATGTCGCGGACGATGGCATCGATTCGGGGGTCGATGGCCGGTTGCCGAACCGATATCAGGCGCTCCAGCTCGGCGACACCGATTCGGGCGGCAGTGATGAGGACGGCTTCGGCGCTCGGATCGACAGCCGCGGACTCGACATTGCTACCCGATCCGGTGGTGACCCCAGCGATCATCGCGCTGCCCGGTTCGGCGAACAGCAATGCGATCCAGCCCTCCGAGACAATCCGGGCTGGTACCCGGGCCGGTATGAACACACTGCGGGTAATGATCGGCTGATCCGCCGCCGTCTCCACCGCGAATGGTCCGTCCAAGCTCAGGCCGAGATACCCGATCGACGTGGCATGCATCCCCACGCCCAGCTCCGGGCCGAGATATCCGGCATGTCGGGGCCGCATCCACAGCACCGGCGCACCGCAGGTTTGTGAAAGCGCGGTCCCGGTCATGTTCGTCAGGCTAATCGGTGTCCGGCGGAATCAGCCGGTACGAGCCGCGACGACGGGAGACGAAAAGATATGACAATCGAGGGAGTTACCGCGAAGCCGAGCTGGCAGACCAGAGCCATCACCGCGCTGTTGGCAGCGCGCGGCCAGAAGCAGATGCTCGGCAGCGCGGAAGGGATTCATGCGGCGCTGGAAAAGCGCGACCGTCGCGTCAAAGCGGTGCGGCCGCCGGCGTTCCTGCGCAAGGCGGCCACCGTCACCCGGGATGATCTCGACGGTTGGCCCGTGTTCCGAGTAACGCCGACCGCCGGATCCACCGACGTCAGCGTGGTTTTCCTGCACGGCGGCGGCTTTTTCGCCGAGATCGTGCGCCCGCATTGGAGTTTCGTCCGCGAACTCGGCGCTGCCATTCCGGCGGAGGTCGTGGTTCCGATCTATCCGCTAATCCCACATAGCAGCGCCGCGGACATGGTCGCCACCACCGCTGCGATACTCGCCCGCACGATCGAGCAGCGCGGCTCCGGCAAGACCGTGGTGATGGGCAATTCGGCCGGCGGACTGCTGGCACTGGCGGCAGCACATGTCCTGCGCGATCAGGGTGGGCCGCAACTGTCTCGGGTAGTGCTGATCTCCGCATGGCTCGACGCCACCCTTTCCGATCCGGCACTGCCCGAGCTCGAACAGGTCGATCCGTTGCATCAGCGGCCCGGAATGGCCGAAATCGCACGGCTCTACGCCGACGGCCTCGACCTCCGCGACCCCCGCGTCAGCCCCCTGTTCGGCGCTATCGAAGGACTGCCGCCCATGACCATCTTCTCCGGCACCCACGAAATGATCCTGCCCGACGCCCGAACCCTCACCCGCCGCGCCGAAGCCGCGGGGGTACCGGTCGACTACCACGAGGGCCTGGGGCTGCCGCACAACTACGCGCTCATGCCCAGCCCTGAAGGCCGTGCGGCTCGCAAGATCATCATCGACGCTTGCCGCGCGCCACGCCACGATCTGTCCGCAGTCACCGTCGACCGGGACAGCGCGAGCCGATAAGCCGCGCCCTGCCCGCCCGCTTCGACCTTGGTGGCGACTCGGAAGCGGCGAGAGCCCAACGAACACGTGACCGATGCGGGCCGGCCCGGGCTCGGGGAACGGATGGAGAGGCTGCGTCGGGTGGCCCGGTTCGGTCAGTGGGGCCGTAGTCCGTCGAAGACGATTGCGAAGGTGCGGCGGCGTTGGTCGGGGGTGGTGTCGGTGGTGTTGGCGGCCAAGAAGGTGCCCTTCACGACGCGCATGAGGTCGTCGATATCGATATCGCGTCGTACGTCCCCGGATTGTTGTGCACGGGTGAGTAATTGGGCGATCGCGCCCCTTAGATCGTGGGCGGGTTTGCGGCTTTCGGGGGCGTCGGCGCCTACGGCTTCGGCTAGGTCGCGTTTGACGGTGCCCTCGGCGACCATGCGGTCGAGGAAGTCGAAGAAGGCTTTGCCCGGGGCGGGGGCGGTGGCGAGTTCGCGGGCGTAGGTGATCATGCGCTCGAGGCGGTCTACGATCGCGGCTTCGAAAAGGGCCTCCTTGGTGGGGAAGTGGCGGTAGACGGTGCCCGCGCCGACGCCGGCGCGGCGGGCGATTTCGTCGAGCGGGACCGAAATGCCCTCGGTGGCGAAGGCCTCCTGGGCGGCGGCGAGTACGCGGTCGCGATTGCGGCGCGCGTCGGCGCGCAGCGGGCGCGGTTCCTCGCGATCGGTCATGAGGGCTGAGTTTACTGGAGGCATTGACAAGCGGGGCGATCGTTCCGAATGATAAGCGGGGTCAACGTTCCGCTTAATTGAAGCAGGTGTTTTCATGGTGGAGACTTCGGTGGAAAGCCCTCGTGAGCTGGTCGAACGGATGTTCCGGGAGCTGCCCGCGCGCGATGCCGACGCATTCGTCGAGCTGCTCGCCCCGGATGCGGTATTCGAGATCCCCTTCGTCATTCCCGGGATGCCGACCCGGCTGGTCGGGCGTGCGGAGATACGCGCGCATCTCGCGCAGCGGTGGTCCGGAATTTCGCGAATCGAGGTGCACGGGATCTATCCACAGGTGTACGAAACAGTCGATCCCGAGCTGGTTTTCGTGGAGAACGAGGTGGATATGACGGTGCCCGGCGCCGAGCGGGCGCGAGTTCGCACCTCCGTCAATGTCGTTCGGGTTCGCGACGGCAAGGTCACGCTGTTCCGCGACTACATGGATACGGCGCGCTTCGCCCGGCTTGTGGAGAACTGACCCAGAAGGCCCGGGCGGGCCGAAATTCCGTCGCTCCGCCCGGGTGTCGACTGCTAGCCTGCGCCGATGGCGAATCCTTATCCACAGGTGTACTTCGGGGACCGGATCATTGACGCGAAACAGGCGTCGGTCGGTGTCGCATCGTCGGCGGTGATGTACGGGCTCAGCGTGTACACAGTGTTCCCGGTGCTTGTGGATGGATCGGCACGCACCGCATTTCGGCTCGACGACCATTTCCGGCGACTCGAGGAATCCTGCAAGATCATCGGTATCGACCGGTTCGCCGCCGAATGGGACTTCGCCCGATTCCGCACGGCGATCATCGACCTGATCGCGGCCAATGCGCCGACCGAGGACGTATTCGTCCGCGCGACCGTGCATGTCGTCGAATCGATTCCGGGCACCCGGGTCCGCGGCTGCGCCATCCAGGTCAGCATTTTCGTCTACGACGCCGTGCCGATCGTGCCCCAGGACGGTATGCGGCTGAAATCTAGTCCGTGGCGGCGTATTCCGGACAACGCGATTCCCTCGCGCGCGAAAGTCAATGGCGCGTACGTCAATTCGGTACTCGCTAAACAGGATGCCATCGACAGCGGCTACGACGACTGCATCTTCCTCGACGGCAACGGCCACGTCTGCGAACTCAGCGCCGCCAATATCTTCCTCGTCCGCAACGGCACCCTGATCACCCCGGATGTGTCCTGCGACATCCTCGACGGCATCAACCGCCGCACCATCCTCACCCTCGCCGCCGAAGACGGCATTCCGATCGTCGAACGCACCATCGACCTCACCGAGCTCTACATAGCCGACGAAGTCTTCGTCACCGGCACCTCATCCGGCACCTCCCCGGTCGCCGAAGTCGACGGCCGCCTCATCGCCGACGGCCGCCCCGGCCCCCTCACCCAAACCCTCCGCAAACGCCACACCGCCGCCCTCCGCACTGACACCCACCACAACTGGCTCACCCCCCTCTGACCGCTCCCGCACAAGCCGTCACTACCTCGCGCAACGTCTACCGTGTGCGAGGTAGTCACACGTGCTCAATCCATTGCGCCAAGTGGGATTAACTCCGCGCAGGACAACTCGGTGTGTGATCCCGGTGGGTTTGTGGCAGAGCGGAGTTCCTAGTCGGCGTAGGCATCACAAGCGCTTCAGGGCGGCGATGGTGCCGAGGAACAGTTCCACGTTGTCGTGCACGAATTTGTCGCGGGGGTAGGGCAGCGCCTGCTGGATCCAGGCGGTAACGGTGTCGCCGAACGCGCCGACCAGAAAGCGTGCGGTGAGATCGATGGCGGGATCGTCCGGAGCGCGGTCGGGAACCAACTGTGCCAGGATTCCGCGGAACGCGCGCGACACATCCTCTGAACGCGCAAGCCGCCGCTCGGCCACGGCCGGATGCCCATATGCCTTGGTGGACAGAATCTTTCCCTTGGCGGGCGCGACCAAGAAGAAGTCGACCATGGTCTCCACCACTGCGGTGACCCGTGCCCGATTATCCGGTGCCGCGCCCGCGGCCGCCTCACCGACGGCGCTCGAAAACTGGCGAAAAGCCAGCTCGAATGCGGCCCCGATCAGATCGTCGAGATCGGTGAAACTCTCGTACACGAACCGGGTGGACAGCCCGGCGGCTTTGGCGACCGTCCGGATTGTCAGTCCGCCCGCGCCCTCGGTCGCCATCACCTCGAAGGCGGCCTCCAGTAGCTGGTCACGACGGGTCGCGCGCCGCTGATCAGCCGATATTCCGCCATAGGTGCGCGCCGTGGATGCCATCCGCCAATCTTGACACATTTGTTTCCTGAATCTAGCTTGATTCGAGAGACAACTGATTCCTGATTGAGGGGTGAGCATGACCGGATTCGCCGAAGCGTCCGATCTGAACGCATCGCACGCCGACCTACCCGGCCTGAGCAAGGACGCGCTGACCGCCCGCCTCGCCGCGGACTGGCGATTGATCATGCTCGCCCCGAGCGCACTGTTACTGCAGGTAGCGCATCCAGTGATCGGCTCGGGTGTGGCCGAACACTCGATCTTCAAGACCGATCCGTTCGGCCGCTTCGACCGCTCGTACTGGCCCACCCTCGCCCTGGCCTTCTACGGCGACGATTCCGCCGCCTACGGCCGCGATATCCGCGCCATGCACAAGGGCATCGGCGGCATCGATCACGTGGGTCGGCGCTATCACGCCTGGGAACCCGAGGCCTACTTCTTCGTCCTTGCCACCGCGCACTGGGCCACCGAAATCGTCGCGACGCGTTTCGGATCCGGACTCACCGAGTCGCAGCGCGCCGACCTGTACGACGGCTGGCGGCACACCGCATTACTGGCCGGACTCCCGGAACGTGCTGTGCCCGCGGATCTTCCCGCCTTCGAGGCATGGTTCGAACGGGTCGTGCGCGAGCGACTCGAATATCACCCGAGCATCGACGATGTGCTGGAGACGATGTCTCACCCGCCGGTGCAAGCGCCGATCCCGGTTTGGCTGTGGAAGCTCGTCATGTGGCGAATCGTCGGACCGCTTGCGGTCTGGGTGAATACCGGTGTGCTGCCGCCGATGTTGCGCGAGCGGCTCGGCCTCGAATGGACCGCGCGCGACGAGCGCTGGTTGCGTCGCTACGCCGTCGTGATCCGCGGCGTCGATCGCGTGCTGCCACGACCGGTCCGCACCATCACCCGCGTCGTCGCGCTGCGGCGAAAAGAGCAGATCATGAACAACATTCGAGGCGCGGCGGGTGCGGTGTGAGCCACAGTGCGGAAAACAGCATTGCGCGCCGGCCGAATCCGCTGAACAGCCCCATGCCCGACGGTCCGCTGCCGCCGCATGTGTACGGCTGCTTCGGCTGCGGAACACGGAATCCGGCGGCCGTCGGCATCGCACTGAATCTCGAAAATGACCGCATCATCGGCCATTTCACCCTTGATGAACGCCACCAAGGCGCACCGGGCGTCGCGCATGGCGGGGTCATCGCTGCGATCCTCGACGAGGCATCCGGCACGGTGCCGACCACCATGTGCGTCCCAGCGGTCACCGCCAAGCTCGAGGTGAACTATGTGCGCCCCGCACCGCTGCACCGCCCGATGATCGTGACCGCGATCCTCGATCGGCGCGAAGGCGAGCGCAAACTGCATATCCACGCTCGCCTCGAACACGACGGTGAACTCGTCGCCGAGGGCAATGCCCTGTTCATCGCGGTCTCGCCGGATCACTTCTTCGCGCAGGGTGCGAAGGAAGGCGATATCCCTTTCTTCGGTGTGTGATTCAGCGGATGCCCGGTGTGCGCGGATCCGGACCGAGGCAGACTTGAATGACGCAGCCCGGCGCGGTATCCGCGAACGGCGGCGACAATGGATAATTCAGGCAGCTGAAGACATTGCAGCCCGGATACGCCGCAGGCCCGATGCCGAAGACCGCGATCAGCAGATTCGTATCTATGTACCGGCTCGGATCCACGTGCAGCGGCGGTTCGACATACGGACCGGGATCGGGCACCGGATGGTCTTGGAATGCCGCGAACAATCGGCGGAAGAATTCGTGCGGCAGTTCCGCAGTGTCCTGCAAGGCCCCCGCAAGGCCCTGGCTGCTGACATTTCCGAAGACTCCGGTCCACACCACCGTCAAATCCAGGCTCGGCACGATGAAGACGTTCTGCATGCCGAGTCCGGCCATCATGTATACGTCGGCGGGCAGGAAGTCGGGGGTCTCCGCGCATCCTGGTCCAAGCCAGAACAGGTAGCCGTAGCACTTGTTCGCTGGTGATGGGTGGCGTGCCATGCGCAGATAGGTCGGGGAGACGAGTTGCTGTGTGCCCCAGCGTCCGTTATTGCTCACCAACAGGCCGAGCTTCGCGAAATCGTTCGGCGGGATCATCAGATGGGCGTATCCGTAGGTGTTCCCGGCGCGATCGCGCGCCCAGTAGTAATCACCGCGTTCGATGCCGAGCGGATCGAAAAGCTCACGCTGCACGAACTGCTGCAGTGGCTCGCCGACGGCCAACTCGATGACATAGGCGAGTAGATCGACATTGCGCTGGCTGTAGCTGAATGCCACGCCCGGCGGATTGTCCAACGGCACCCCGAGCGCCTGCACCGCACTGTTCGGATCGATCGGAATCACCCCGGTGATGCCCTCGGTGAGCACGCCCACCTTCATGCCGGACGATTCGGTCAGTAGATTCTCCACGGTGATCGACCGATGCTGCTCATCACCCAGTCCGGGCGGCAGATACCGATCGATCGGCGCTGCGATATCGAGTTTCTCCTGATCCCAGGCTATTCCGGCGAGCAGGGAAACAATGCTCTTCGTCGCACTCCAGATATTCCAGGCGACATTCCCGGTCTGGTCGTTCGTCGGCCCCTCGCCGATCAGGCAATTGTGCCGGAACACCTGCACATTGAACCGATTACGCCCGCTCGCGAACTCCAATGCCTCCGCAAGCGGGTCCGAATCCAGGCCAACCTGTTCCGGCGCCGCCCGTTCCGGCTCCCGCCCGGACGACACCCCACATGACAGCTGCTCGGTGTGCGTGGCCTGCGCACCTCCGGCGAACACGGTTCCCGCAACCAGCGATACCGCTGCGATTCCGGCCAGGAATCCGTAGATGCGCCCCATGCGCAAAGGCTATCGCGACCGACCTCGACAGACGGGTCAACAGGCTGAATGCGTCTCAGTCAATTGCCAACTCGGCGCGCCGCTCCACGTCGTACCGCATCGGCCGCACGCCACGCATACAAATCGATCCGCACTTCGGACGGCATCAGCGGCGTGTACGTACCGCGAACTACCCTGTGCCAACGGCGAGGACCGCGATTCCGTTAGGCGCCGAATCGAGCGGAAGTGCCAGCCCGAGGTCGGCGGCGTGTACGTACCGCGAGCCAGCCAGCGCCTACGGCAAGGAGCACGGTTCCGGTCAACCGAGCCGAGCGGAAGTGGCAGCTCGACAGTCAGCGGCGTGTACGTACCGTGAACCAGCCAGCGTCCACGCTGAGGACCGCGAGTCCGGTCAATTGAGCCGAGCGATGTGGTAGCCCGGCAGTCGGCGGCCTGTGCGTACCGCGAGCCAGCCAGCGCCTACGCCAAGGAGCACGGTTCCGGTCAACCGAGCCGAGCGGAAGTGGTGGCTCGACGGTCGGCGGCGTGTACGTACCGCGAGCCAGCCAGCGCCTACGCCAAGGACCGCGAGTCCGGTCAACCGAGCCGAGCGATGTGGCAGCTCGACAGTCAGCGGCGTGTACGCACCGCGAACCAGCCAGCGCCTACGCTGAGGACCGCGAGTCCGGTCAGCACCGAGCCGAGCGGAAGCGACAGCCCGACAACCACGCACCCCGCCGCGCCGACGAGCGGCACCCAGCGTGGTGGACGATCCTCGGTCAATGTCGCCGCCGAGACATTGGCGATCAGGTAATACACCAGCACCGTGAACGACGAAAACCCGATGGCCGCACGCAAATCGAAGGTCCCGGCGACCACCGCCACCACCGCGCCGACGGCTAACTCCGCCCGATGCGGCACACCGAAGCGCGGATGCACGGCGGCCAGCGCACCTGGCAGATAGCTGTCGCGCGCCATCGCCAGCACCGTGCGCGAAACGCCGAGTATCAGCGCGAGCAAGGATCCGGCGGCCGCGAGCACCGCACCGACCCGGACCACCGGGGCCAGCCCAGATACCCCGGCCGTCGCAACGACCATTGCCAGCGGATCGATCGCATGCGCGAGCCCCGCAGACCCGAGCACCTCCAGCGCGACCACCGCCACCAGCGCATAGATCGCGAGCGCGAGCCCGAGTGCGATCATGATGGCCCGTGGAATCGTGCGTCGCGGATCACGCACCTCCTCGCCGAGGGTGGCGATGCGGGCATATCCCGCAAAGGCGAAGAACAGCAATCCGGCGGCCTGTAAGACCCCGCGCGGTCCGATCCGGTCGGGCAGAATCGTTGCGGCGGAATGGTTTCCGAGCAATCCCACGCCGATAACCAGCATCAGCACAGCCAGTACCGCCGCCACGATGATCCGGGTGGTCAGCGCCGATTTCTGCACGCCGGTGTAGTTGATCGCGGTGATCGCGACAACCGTGGCGACCGCGACGACCCGCGAATGTTCCGGCCACGCATAGCCGCCCACCGTCAGCGCCATCGCCGCACACGATGCGGACTTACCCGCGACGAATCCCCACCCGGCCAGATATCCCCAGAACGCACCCAGACGCTCGCGTCCATACACATACGTCCCGCCCGACACCGGATACCGCGCCGCCAGCCGCGCCGAGGACGTGGCATTGCAGTACGCGAGCAGTGCGGCCACCGCCAGGGCGAGCAGTAGCCAGCTACCCGCCGCGGCCGCCGCGGGAGTAAGTGCGGCGAAGATGCCCGCGCCGACCATCGCCCCGAGCCCGATGACCACTGAATCGGTGAGTCCGAGCCTGCGACGTAGCGCGTCGCCGTGCGTTGCCATGGCTGCATCATCGACCACACCACGGTCGACCACGAGCCGAGCCGCTCCGGAAATGCGAAACGCCGCCAGGTTGGTAAACCTGGCGGCGCTGAGTCGCCGGACGCCACGCCAACGTCACGACTCGAGTGCCGACGTCCCACAAGCGCCTCTCGGCGAGTGGTCGCTCGTAGCGACAAATGGGGTGAGGCCCGGGGCTGTCCGGACGCCGACAGAGGTGATCAACGGTCCGCCGTCCGGATCTATTCCACGAAATGCGATGTGATGCGCACAACGAAAGTCACCTGATCCGATCCCGCCTCGATGGGCGTCGTCGAGATTGGTCCCGAGAAATTCCCAGCTGCTGTGCAGTGCGGACCTGCCGGTGCACGAACGGGTTCTGCTGCCGCAGCCATAAAACCGACCGATAGGTATTTATTGAGCTATCTCGAGCTGCGTCGTCATTCAGGGCAAGCCCAGCAGGGGCTGACGCCTGGCCTTTGCCATCAGAAGCCGACGTCTTCGCGCCCGAGCCGGATATGCACGGCAGATCTGCGGGCGGCACTCCGCCGCCGCACCGCGCACCCAGCGACCGTGATCAAATGCGGCATGGCCGCTCGGCGGACCGGTCCTGGCACTGTCGGCTACCCGCGGGTGGCGGTTCGGGTCGGTACCGACTCGGGTACCGCAATCTAGAATCAACGAGCTCACGAGGTGAAGGGGGGATCGGTGTGTCCGATGATCTGGTACTGACCGAAATGCTGGCCGCGCTGGAGCGCAGTCCGGAGGTGCTCGCGCTGCGGGTGCGGGTGATCGAGTTGCTGATCGATCGTGGCCGCCATGCCGAGGCACTGGCCCAGTGTGCGACCGCGCTCGGTCAGGAACCGGGACATGCCCGGGTGCTGGAGTTGTTGCAGCAGTGCACGATTGTGCTCGCAAGTGGTGCGCCGACCCCCGCTGCGCCGACCCGGCCGACGTCGAGCGAGTCCACGCTGAGCGAGTCCACGCTGGCCCAGCCATCGCCGACCCAGCCCGCGCCGTGCAACACCACGCCAACCGAGTCGACACCGGATGAGGCGAAAGACGATCCGTCGCAATATGATTGGGTGGCAGCCGAAGAGCAGGTCGGCGATATCATCGCCCCCGCATTCATCGATGAGGGCTCGCGCGAATTCGTCACCGACTCCGATGTCGGCGTATTCGAGAAGCCTACCGTCAAGCTGGCCGATGTCGGCGGCATGCAGGATGTAAAGCGTCAGCTCGAACTCACTCTGCTCGGTCCGATCCGAAATCCCGGATTCGCCAAGGCTTTCGGCACTTCCGCGCGCGGCGGACTCCTGCTCTACGGCCCGCCCGGCTGCGGTAAGACCTTCATCGCCGCGGCGGTGGCCGGTGAACTCGGTGCGAACTTCTACCCGATCGAGATCGCCGACATCCTCGATATCTACCACGGTTCCGGTGAGCGCAATCTGCACGAGGTCTTCGAAATGGCCCGCCGCAACGCGCCCTGTGTGCTGTTCCTCGACGAGGTCGACGCCCTCGGGCACAAGCGCAGTCAGATGTCGGGTTCGGCCTGGATGCGGAATGTGGTGAATCAGCTGCTCAACGAGATGGATTCGGCCACCCACAGCAACGACGGCGTCTACATCCTCGGCGCCACCAACCACCCATGGGACCTCGATGTCGCCCTGCGCCGCCCCGGCCGGTTCGACCGCATGATCCTGGTCGGCCTGCCGGATTCGGACGCGCGCCGGGCGATCCTGCGTTACCACCTGAAGGATCGTCCGGTCGCGGGCATCGATCTCCCGGCGATCGTGCGCCGCACCGACGGCTTCTCCGGTGCCGATCTGGCCCACATCTGTACCTCGGCAACGCAATTGGCGATGGCCGACTCGATCAGCACCGGCACCGTGCGCCCGGTCGGCATGGCCGATATCGAGGTCGCACTGAGCCAGGTCAAGCCGAGCGCGGGTCCCTGGTTCGAATCCGCCCGCAACGTAATCGAATTCGCCAATAACGACGGGACGTACGACGAACTCGCGAAGTACATGCGAGCCAAGAAGTTCCGCTCCTGAAGCAGGCCCGGCCGCGCACCCCCCGGGCACGCCAACCCGCACTCCGCCCGGCGAAGGGCGCATCGTCGGCCTCCCCGGAGTTCCGCGCCGTCTGCGCCCGGGGGGCGCGGCATCTGACCGGCCTGATCGCCTGCAGCTGCCCGACAATCAGCACGGTTCACGCGTCCGGCCCCTCGGCACGCCGGGCCCTGGCCGACATGCCGCGCTGCCGCCAATCGATCACCTCACCCCCGCCGGCCATGTCTTCGATCAGATGCGCGGCGGCTTCTACCTGCGCACCAGACTGGCCACAAAACGTCCACAACCGCTGAGCCGCCCACCTAGCCGGCGGGGCCTCCGTGACCGCCGCCATATCTGCTGGCTGACCCGCGCGACAAAATTCTTTTCTGGATACTATCAAATTCTTGACTAATTCCAGAAAAGGAGTAACCATCGGATGCATGCACACCAACCTGACCGATCCGCGCGAACGCTTGCGCGCGGCCGGCCTGCGGGTTACCGCCCCGCGGGTCGCGGTGCTGGCCGCGGTCGTGGCCCGACCGCATTCGGATGCCGATCGGGTGGCCGCCACCGTCCGCGAAACCCTGGGCTCGGTATCCACGCAGGCCGTCTATGACGTGCTCCGAGCGTGCGTGAACGCCGGAATCCTGCGGCGCATCGAACCCGCCGGTTCGCCCGCGCTGTACGAGGCCAGGGTCGCGGACAACCATCACCATCTGGTGTGCCGAAGCTGCGACACGGTCGTCGATATCGACTGTGTCGTGGGCACAGCCCCCTGCCTGGAACCCGAGGACGCGCACGGGTTCGTGATCGACGAGGCAGAGGTCGTCTTCTGGGGTCTGTGCCCGACCTGCCGTACCCATTCAGCGAAGGAGGCTGCCGATGACCAAGCCGACCACCACCAACACCGGAGTGCCGGTGCCGAGCGATAGCGATTCGCTCACCGCGGGCACCCAGGGCCCGATCCTGCTGCACGACCACTACCTCATCGAAAAGCTCGCCCAGTTCAACCGGGAGCGAGTGCCGGAGCGGATCGTGCACGCCAAGGGCGCGGGCGCATACGGCGAGCTGGTGGTGACCAATGACGTGAGTCGCTACACCAAGGCCAAGCTCTTCCGGCCGGGCGCGCGGACCGAATCGCTGGCGCGGTTCTCCACCGTCGCGGGCGAGCAGGGCAGCCCCGACACCTGGCGCGACCCAAGGGGTTTCGCCGTGAAGTTCTACACCGAGGACGGCAACTACGACCTCGTCGGCAACAACACGCCGATCTTCTTCATCAAGGATCCGCTCGAGTTCCCGGACTTCATCCGTTCGCAGAAGCGCCTGCCCGGCAGCGGCCTGCGCGATCACAATATGCAGTGGGACTTCTGGACCCTGCGTCCGGAGACCGCCCATCAGGTCACCTGGCTGATGGGCGACCGCGGTATCCCGAAGACCTACCGTCATATGAACGGCTACGGGTCGCATACCTACCAGTGGATCAATGCCGCGGGCGAGCGCTTCTGGGTGAAATACCACTTCAAGACCGATCAGGGCATCGACCACCTGACCCAGGCCGAGGCCGATCGCCTGGCCGGTGCGGATGCCGACTACCACCGTCGCGATCTGTACGAGGCGATCGACCGCGGCGAGTTCCCGAGCTGGACCCTGTACGTGCAGGTCATGCCGGTCGCCGAGGCCGAGGGCTACCGCTTCAACCCGTTCGACCTGACCAAGGTGTGGTCGCATCGGGACTACCCGCTGATCGAGGTCGGCAAGTGGACCCTGAACCGCAATCCTGGCAACTACTTCGTCGATGTCGAGCAGGCCGCCTTCGAGCCCTCGAATGTCGTTCCCGGCATAGGCTTTTCGCCCGACAAAATGTTGCTCGGCCGGGTATTCGCCTACGCGGACGCGCACCGCTACCGCATCGGCACCAACTACGCGCAGCTGCCGCCGAACCGCGCACGCGCCGCGGAGGTGAACTCTTACTCCAAGGAGGGCGCGATGCGTTACGACTACAACGACGCGAATGTACCTGTCTACGCGCCGAATTCGTTCGGCGGCCCGCATGCGGATCCGGAGCGGGCGCCCGATGGCGGTGTCTGGGAGTTCGCCCCGACCGTCGTACGCTCCGGCTATATCGAGCACGCCGAGGACGACGACTTCGCCCAGGCGGGCACCCTGGTCCGTACGGTGTTCGACGACGAGCAGCGAGATCGTCTAGTGGACAATATCGTCGGCCATGTGCTCGGCGGTGTGCGCGAGCCGGTGCTGTCCCGGGTCTTCGAATACTGGAAGAACGTGGACGCCGAGCTCGGTAAGCGCGTCGAGGAAGGTGTCCGCGCCGGACTGGACGGCTGACAGCTCAGCTCCGAAAACAGCTCCGCCCCTGACCATTTCGGTCGGAGGCGGAGCTTTTCGTATGCGGGGGGCAGGATTCCACGGGCCCCATGCCTCGGAACTACAACAGGCCCCACCAATAGAGCAGGCAGGCCAACACCCAGACAACCACGGTTTCCATCGCCGCTCCAATCTCACTGGCGCCCTTATCCACCATCATCCGCCGATTCGCGCCACCGCGCCGCAAACTTGTCGGGATCTTCCACAAATAGTGTGACTACCTGCGGTTTTGTTCCTGCAAGGTCTTCTTAAGTGCCCAACAAGCCCGCGACGGCATTGTTTGTGTCAACACCGCAACACAAGCCACCACCGGGGGTGGGGAACCGGACTCGACCTGTTCACGAGGGGTAACAGGTCGCGTCACGGGGGTAGTGCCAGCCGGGCCGGTCCACGAGGGGTGACCGGCCCGCTGGCGCTTTATCTGGGGCAACCACTTCGGATGGCTCTTCCCGGAGCTGACCGGCGAATCAGTCGCCGCTGCCGAAGGTAACCATTCGGTGCGTGCCGACGATCCCATCCAAGGGTGTATGTGGCCGGGCCGGTTCACGAGGGGTGACCGGCCCGGCCGGGCTTCGAGCGGTCAGCCGACCGTCTGGACCGAGTAGTCGGGCAGTTCGTAGCTCTCGGTTTTGGTGAGCATCTTCATCATGAGCGGCTTCATGATCTTGGTGGTCATCAGTCTGCTGACGAACAGACCGGCGCGAATGCCGAAGCGCGATTGGGGCGTCATCGACCGCAGACCACCCGGCGGCAGCTCCTGCGCGGTGGCGACAAACGGCCGCAGCACCTCTTCGTAGCGGGCCAGCGCCTTTTCGGGATCGGTTGCGTGCGCGGCGACTTCACCGGCCAGGACGTACGCGCCGACCAGTGCCATCGCGGTGCCCTGTCCGGTTAGCGGCGAACCGCAGTAACCCGCGTCGCCGAGCAGCACCACGCGGCCCTTGGACCAGTGCGGGACGTCGATGCGCGCCAGTTCGTCGAAGTAGAAGTCGTCGGCGGTGGCCATGGCATCGCGGACGGTGCTCGCGATCGTGCCGCCGTCGGTCAGTCGCTCGCGGATGAGCTGCTGCTGTGCCGCGACATCGCGACGCAGCGCTGGATTCGCGGCGTCGCGAATGACGACCAGCGCCTTGCAGGTGGCCGGATCGGCATCCGGGCGCAGGCCCACACCGGTCGCGCCGACCAGGGAGTTCATCGCGATCCAATGCTGCTCCGCATAGTCGGGCGTCGGCAGCGTGAAGAAGGACATGTAGCCGCCGAGGTAGGTGGAGAAATCCTCCTCCGGGCCGAAGACCAGGCGCCGGGTCGAGGAATGCAGTCCGTCCGCGCCGATCACGATGTCGAACCGCTCGGTGCTGCCGGAGGCGAAGGTGACATCCGCGCCCGCATCGTCCTGGCTGATCTCGGTAACCCATTCGCCGTAGCGGTAGTCGACGCCGCCCGCCTCGTCGAGCAGATCGAGCAGCACCTGGTTCAGGTCGCCTCGGGTGATCTCGATCTCGGCGACCGCGCCCTTACCCTCGAAGACCTCGGCGGCCATGCGCAGCAGTTCCTTGCCCTCACTGTCCACGAACACCATGCCGCGCTCGTCCAGTTGGGATTTGCGGATGCCCGGCATGAGCCCCATCCGCTCCGCCACCTCGACGCTCGGCCCGCGCAGATCCACGGCCTGCCCGCCGGGGCGCGGCGTGGCCGCCCGCTCGACCACGGTGGCCCGGATCCCGGCACGGAGCAGTTGCAGGGCAACGGCATTGCCGCCGATGCCGCCGCCGCAGACGAGGACCCGCGGGCGGATGGTGGCGGGGTTGGTGTTGCTCATGATCTGTTCCTCACTGACTCGAATGTCTTGCACATATGTCTAACAGAGCAGTTGCACGTTTGTCTAGTACAAATGTGTAAGACGGTTGAGTCAGCGGCTAGTTCTGGTTCTGCAGGTAGGCCTTCCAACTGCCGTAGGAGGTGATATCGGTGGCGGTACTTGCGGCATCGTAAGTGCAGGCGAAGCCGATGACCGCACGTCCGTCGGATAATTCGATACTGGTCAGCGCCATCGGCGCGGGCAGCGCGGCGAGGAAGCGGCCGAGTCCCGCCGCCGATACGCGGAACAGCTCGCCGAGGATCGGCGCACCGAGTCCCGGGCCGTGGCGCACCAGTCCCGGTTTCGGAGGTGTGGTGTCGAGTGCGGTCAGGCGGTAGGCGTCGGTGGTGCGGATCTCGCCGGTGAACCGCGCGCCGATCTCTTCCAACTGCCAGTGCAGCGGCTGGCCGCGCAGGTGCGCGCCGAAGACGGCCAGTTCGACACCGTCTTCGACCAGTGCCGGGGCGTTGTCCTCACCGATGATGCGGGCGGCGATATCGACGGCGACCTGATCGGCGAAGGCGGGCGTCACGACCATCACGCCGAAGGGCGCGCCGGTCGCGGTGGGTAGGCCGGGGACGGCCACGGCCGCCATATCCAGGAGATTGCAGAAGTTCGTGAAGGTGCCCATCCGTCGATTGATGCCGAACGGATCCGCTTGTACCGCAGCGATACTCGGATGCTCCGTGGTTGTCGGCAAGAGCAGTCCGGCGAACCCCTGCAATATCACCGCCGCCGCAGCCTTGGCTCGCGCCAAGGTATCCAGATCAGCCGCGAATCCGGGGCCGGTCGTTGCTCGCGCGGCATTGATGATGGCCGTCACGGTGGGATCGGTGCTGGCCGGCGCGGTATCGAGGAATGTGCCGACGGCCGCATAGCGTTCCGCGACGATCGCGCCGTCGTAGAGCAGGAGTGCGGCATCGAGCATCTCGGAGATATCGACCTCTTCGGTCGTTATCCCGGCGCTGGTCACCGCGGATACAGTGCGGGCGAACGCATCTCGGTACGAATCGCTGAGCGCGACGAGATCCTTGGCGCGGGGGATCGCCAGCCGGATGGTCTGCGGTGCGGCGAGCGGAACATCGGCGGGCCAGGACCGGCTGCGCGGATCCCGAGGCTCCGGTCCGACCATGACCGCGGCCGACACGACCGCGCTGTCGAGGTCGGTGGCGAAGACCGTCACTGCGTCGTAGTCCGCACACGCCGGAACCACGCCGTGTGCCGGGATGATCCCCAAAGTGGCTTTGATACCGACGATTCCGTGCAGTGCGGCCGGTACGCGTCCGGAACCCGCTGTGTCCGTACCGATTCCGATATCCGCGATACCGAGAGCTACGGCGACTGCCGATCCGGAGCTGGACCCGCCGGAGATCAACTCCGGATCGTGCGCATGGCGAACCGCGCCGTATGGGCTGCGCGTACCGACGAGCCCGGTTGCGAACTGATCCAGATTGGTCTTGCCGAGAACCAATGCGCCCGCCGCGACCAGGCGCTCGATCGCCGCCGCGGTGACCTCGGCGGTGTAGGCGAATTCGGGGCAGGCCGCGGTGGTCGGCAGTCCCGCGACATCGATATTGTCCTTGACCGCAACCAATACCCCTGCCAGCGGCAAGGATTCACCTGCGGCGAGCCGCTGTTCGACGCCTGCGGCCTCGGCGGCGACATCGGCCTCGGCGCGCAGTGTGATCCACACCTCCGGCCGATCGACCTCCGCGATGCGCCGATACGCGGCGGCGACCCGCGCGGTCGGCGTGCCGTGGACTTCGGTATTGCCTAGGACGCCTGCGGTCATTCGGCGGCTCCGATCACTGCTAGTGGGGTTCCCGGTTCCACTTTCGCGCCTGGGGTGGCCAGTACCTTCAGTACCGTGCCGGTGCCCGGGCTGTGCACCGGCAGTTCGAGTTTCATCGCCTCGAGGATGGCCACCGGATCGCCAGCGCCGAGACGCTGGCCCACCTCGATTTCCACCCGCCAGACATTGCCGATCATCGGTGCGGTGACCACCGTTGCGTCCGGCGGTAATCCGGCCAGTGGGTCGGTAGCGGGTTCCGGCACGCTTTCGACGATCGTGCTCTGCTCGAATTCCCCTGCGGCGCGCCAGGCCTGTTTCTCCGCTTCGAAGGCGACGGCCTGTTTGGTCTCGAATTCCGCTATGGCTTCGGCATTTTCGGCGAGTAGCCGCAGGTGATCGGCGAGTGCGAAGGTGCCATCGCTGACCTCGGCGTCGAAACGGCCCGCCGCGGCGGCCGCGCGCTGTTCGAGCAACTGCTCGGGTGTCACCGGTTCCCAGACGATGCGGTCGAAGAATCGGAACAGCCACGGGGTGCCTGTTTCGAACGGTGCGGATTGCCGGTAGCTGGACCAGATCGGCACCGTCCGGCCGATCAGCTGATAGCCGCCCGGTGATGCCATGCCGTATATGCAGAGGTACTTGCCGCCGATGCCGACGGCATCCGATGGCGTCCAGGTGCGCGCCGGGTTGTACTTGGTGGTGACCAGCCGGTGCCGCGGATCGAGCGGAACCGCTAGTGGCGCACCGAGGTAGACGTCCCCCAGGCCGAGCACCAGGTACTCGGCGGCGAAGACCGCGGCACGCACATCTTCGACGCTGTCGAGTCCATTGATGCGGCGGATGAATTCGGTATTCGAAGGCAACCACGGCGCGGTGTCGCGGACCCCGCTGCGGTATCGATCGATGGCCTCGGCAATCGAGGGATCGTCGAACGACAGCGGCAATCGGATGGTGCGGCTGGGCACCACGAGATCATGGGTTGCGGGCAGTTCGGACTCGAGCTCGGTCAGCGTGCCGAGCAGCCGATACTGGGGCAGCACTTCGGGATCGAAATGGATGTGCAGCGAACGGACACCCGGTGTCACATCGATGACGCCGGGCAGTCCGGTACCCGCCAGCGCCTCGGCGAGTGCGTGCACCCGCATGCGCAGACCGAGATCCAGCACCATCTCGCCGTATTCGACCAGAATATTGTCATCGCCCCCACGCAGATAGGCGACTTGCGGGCGATCCGCACCCGCCGCGACGGTGCCGAGGATGCCGCGATCATCCAGTCCGACCGGCTCGCGGGAACCGGTGAGCAGGCTCCGTGCGGCAGCAAGATCCATTGGGGCGTCGGCCTTGGCCCGCGCAGCGTTCGAACGGCGCAGCGCTGTGGCTCGGTCATCGTCGACGGGCACGAAGCGGACGGTATCGCCGGGACGCAACTGGCCGAGTTTCCAGCGATGCGCCGAGATCACGGTGAGCGGGCAGGCGAAGCCGCCGAGGCTCGGACCGTCCGGGCCGAGCAGGATCGGGGTATCGCCGGAGACATTCAATGTTCCGACGCTGTACGGGTTGTCGTGCAGATTCGACGGATGCAGTCCCGCATCACCGCCGTCGGTGCGCGACCAGGTCGGCTTCGGACCCTCCAGCCGAATGCCGGTGCGGTTCGCGTGGCTGCCGACTTTCCAAGGGTGCGAATAGAATTGGCCCATATCCGCATCGGTGAAATAGGCGGGTGCGGTCTGCGGTCCGATACCGACGGCCAATTGCCAGACGTGCCTGAATTCGGGTCGCTCGTCGAGCGGAACCGCTTGTGGCTCAGCGAGTTCGGGCCGATTCCCGACGATTCCCAGCACATCCCCCGCGACCAGGGCTTTCCCGGTGCTGCCGCCGAAACCGCCGAGGGTAAAGGTGGCGGCGCTGCCGTGATAGAGCGGCGCATCGATGCCGCCGCGTACCGCGAGGTAGGTGCGCAATCCGGCGTCCGACGGTGCGCCGATATCGAGCACCGACCCGGCCGGGACCGCTACCGGCTGCCACATCGGGACCGGTTGCCCATCCACCGTGACCGGCGTCTGCGCACCCGTCACACACACCACTGAGTCATCGGCGAAACGCACCTGTGGCCCATGGAGCGTGCATTCCAGCGCGGGCACACCTGCGGGGTTGCCGACGGCGATATTGGCCAGGGTGAACGACAGATCGTCCATCGGACCCGACGGCGGAATTCCGACCTGCCACAAGCCGATTCGACCCGGATGATCCTGGATCGTGGTCATCGTGCCACCGCGCAGCACATCGACGCGATGGCTGGCGGGTCGGATATCGGCCAGTGTCGTCGTGACGTGGTCCGCGTCCAGCACCACGGCATCGGCACTCGCCGCCCGCAATTGGGGCAGATTCGTTTGGACCCCGTAGATCCTGGTCGCGGCCAGCGCATCGCTCAATCCCGCGAAGGCCGCGTCGCGAGTGGTCCCCGACGCGATCACCTTGGCCAGCAGCGGGTCGTAGTACGGACTGACCTCGGTGCCCGTCGCGACCCAGGTATCGACCCGAAGCGACGACGTATCCGCCGGAAAGGTCGCGGCCGTGATCAACCCGGCGCTCGGTCGGTACGCGTGTCCCGGATCCTCGGCATAGACCCGCGCCTCCACGGCCCATCCGCTGATCGCCGGTCCAGTCTCGGGCAGTTCGTCGACCATCGAGCTGTCCCCGCCCGCCAGCCGCATCATCCACTCGACCAGATCGACCCCGGTCACTGCCTCGGTCACCGGATGCTCGACCTGCAGCCGGGTGTTCATCTCCAGGAACGAGGCCACACCACGCTCGACGTCGTAGACGAACTCCACCGTGCCCGCCGATCGGTACCGCACCGACCTGGCCAACTCCCGCGACGCCGCGAGCAACTGCTCCGACAGTTCCGGTGCGAGTCCGGGTGCGGGCGCTTCCTCGATGACCTTCTGGTTGCGGCGCTGCAGCGAACAATCCCTGGTGCCGAGGCTCACCACGCGCCCGCGACCATCACCGAAAAGCTGCACCTCGATATGCCGGGCCCGCGCCACGAACCGCTCCAGGAAAACACCGGTCGAGGAGAAATTCGTCGCGGCCAAACGCTGCACGCGCAGATACGCCGACCGCAGCTCATCGGCATTACCGCAGGCCTGCATGCCGATACCGCCGCCGCCACCGACCGCCTTGAGCATTACCGGATAGCCGATGCGTTCGGCCTCGGCCACCGCGTGCTCGGCCGATTCGAGCAGTCCGCTACCCGGAATCAGCGGCACCCCAACGGCTTCGGCTGTCTCCCGCGCCGTGTGCTTGTCGCCGAAGATGCGCAATTGCTCCGGCGTCGGACCGACGAACGCTATCCCGGCATCGGTCACCGCTGTAGCGAAATCCGCGTTCTCCGACAGGAATCCGTATCCGGGATGAATCGCGCCCGCACCCGTCGACAGCGCCGCCTCGACAACCAGGTCGGCACGCAGGTAGGACTCCGCCGCCGGACTCGCCCCCAGATGTACTGCGACATCGGCGATTTCGACATGTGCCGCACCGACATCGGCGTCGGAGTACACGGCGACGGTTTTCAGGCCGAGCGCACGCGCCGTCCGCATGATCCGGCAGGCGATTTCGCCGCGATTGGCGACCAGAACCGTATCGAATTCCAGTGTCACCGAAAACTCCCTATTCAGTTGCCAGGGACATCGCGGCGATGGCCCGCGTGACCCGATCGAGAACGACATCGAGCGATTCGCCGATGTGGGTGTGTAGCAGCCGATATGCCAGCGGAAGATCTTGTGCCAGAACGGCATCCAGAATTCCCAGATGCTCGGCGATGGTGGTCTCGATCCGGTTGTTGACCATGAAGTCGTACATCCGAACATGCCGGATCCGCGAATTCACCGACTTCAGTGAGCGCACCAGTTCGGCATTGCCCGCCGCCGTCAACAGCGTGACGTGGAACTCCTCGTCGCGCACCACGAAACCGGGCTCCTGCTCGGGCGGATCCGCACGCAGGGCCAGCCAGGCTTCGCGCTCGGCCGCCAGCAGCGCATGATCGTGCACGACCGCCGGACTATCGATGGCGCGCTGAATTCCGCCGAGCTCCAAGGTGATTCGCAGCTCGTACAGGTCCCGGATCAACGGAATGCTCGGCCGTACCGGAGTGAAGCCGTATTCCTCCCGCTGCAACAGTCCATCCGAGCACAGCATGGTCAGCGCCTCGCGGACCGGCGTCCGCGAGATACCGAACCGGGTCGACAGCTTGGGCTCGGTCAGGCGCTCGCCGAACCGGATATCCCCGTTCATCAACTCGCCGCGCAAAGTCGTATAAACAACGTCCCGCAGCGGCCGTCCCGCCGCATCCGCCAGTGTGGCCACCCGTGTCGACATGCATGTATACGCTATGGACCTCGCGTTTCGTCGAGATGACCACACGTTAGCAAGCGGTAAGAGTCTGCTCACCGCCCATATGGGACATCGGGGGACATATCGGAACGGCCGAGCGTCCATTCGGTCCGTTATCGGCGCGCCTACTTCCGGAAATTCTCACCAGCGGTGCACAGTGAGGTGGAGCAGACAGCAACACCTGGCAACGCCGCCGCGCTATCGCACGACACATCGCTGCCGCAGGCTGGAGATCAGCCCCGGCGCCGGGTCGATGCCCGTACTTCAGGCACACCGCCCGTCTACCGCCGCCGGTCGGTGGCGATCCGCCCCCGGCGCCGGGTGCACCTACGAGAAGTCTCGGGAGGTAACGATGGATGCGTTCGTGATCGTTGGCTTGCTCGCCCTGGTGTGCGGGCTACTAGCGGTCATTGCCTGCGCGGTGTGGTGGCCGACCCCGGACCGTCGGGCCGACCAGCGAAAACAGCTCCGCCCCCGACCTGTGCGGGCCGGGGGCGGAGCCATTCGTCTCAACCACGAGTCGGGGTGACAGGATTTGAACCTGCGACCTCTTCGTCCCGAACGAAGCGCGCTACCAAGCTGCGCCACACCCCGTGAAGCGAACCTGGAGTAGCTTACAACAGCTCACGTCCAGACGTTAAACCCGCAGGTCAATCAGCCTTCGTGGGGGCGAATGCTGGTGAAGATACGCATCGCGGTGGCCGCGTCGACGGCGTTGGGGACGCCGGTGTCGGCGGCGATCACCATGACGAAATTGCCGCTATCGGTGGGGGTGGCGAAGGTGTAGACCGAATACTCGGTTGCGCAGCCCGGATTGACCTTGGTCGCGGTGCCCTTGGTCTCCACGAACATGCCCTGCTGGGAGCCGTCGAGCGAGCGGAGCGGCTGTGCGGCGCCCGGGGTACCGCCCGGTGAGTTGGTGTAGGCGATCTGGGCGGTCCTGGTGCCGAGTTCGGTTGCGGCAGTTGCCGAATCGGTGTCCTTGGAGCCGGTCAGGAAGGACACGGTGCGGGTCGAGCCGGGGCAGTAGCTCTTCCCCTCGGTGGCCAGCCCCTTGCCGGTGACAGCGTTCGGCGGTTCGCCGAAGCCGCCGACCTTGCCGTCGGGGGCCACCGTCCAGTCGGCGGGTACGTCATAGGCGGCCCCGAGGTCCGAGGCCACCACGACCTGGTAACCGGGTACGACGGGGGTCTCCTTATTGGCGGGGGCGTGGTTGGTGGTGGTCGGCTGGGGCGACGTATGTGAACCCGTGGGGGTGAGTGCGCTCACCATCGACGGAACCGGATTCTGCGCAGTGTCATCCGAGCCGTGGTTGGCCGTGACGATCGCCGCCGTCGCCCCGCCCGCGACCACGAGCGTCGCGACCGCGGCGGCGATCCATGCGGTGCGGCGCCCGTGGCCCGATCGGTTCGCGCTCGACGCGGCGGCCAAGTCAGAGGCGAATCGGTCACCGAAGAACGCATTCGAGCCACCGCCCGGGCCATGGGGCGCTTGCATACCGCCATACGGTCCGGATGGTGTTGCGCCGGGCTGGAATTGCGTCGTAGAGCCCGGCTGCCATGCCGGAGCGGGTTGCGGCGCCCATTGCAGGGTCGGATCGAATTGACCAGGGGCACTTACTGTTTGCTGCTCAGGCTGCCACGGCATGGGCAGGGCCGGTGCGACGCCGCCGTTCCACGGTGTGGCCGTCGGTTCGGGGCCGAACGGCGACAGTGCGGCCGGATCGAGGTGGACCGGCGCACCGAATGTGTCGTGCGCCGCGTCGGTCCCCGACTGCGTCTCGGATCCCGGCTGTCCCAGTGCAGGACCGAATTGCTCTGCGCCATAAGGCTGTTGCTGATACGGCGTACCGGTTTCGCGCCGGTCGTCGAAATCACTCACACTGTCCCCTGCCTGACGTCAGTCTCGGCAAAGGACCTTACAGCGTGTCTGGAAACCCTCTATCGATGGTTCCCGACACCATCCTTCTCGGATGTCCGCAGTGCACACCACCTGGTGCGCACGTTGGTTCCCGCTTCATCCGGGTTGGTTTCACCCACACCGCGATGCAGGCCAGAGCCCTCCCGTCCACGGGCATTGATCACCGGGGCTCGCGCTTCGGGCTCCCGGACCCGGGGGCAGTGGTGCTCTGCGCCTCGGATGAGATCAGTCTGCCGTAGGCCACCGACAGAGTTCTCAGATGCGCTCTTCAGCGGAATTCAGTGGGCGATGGCTTCCGAGGGTGAAACGCCCTGTCCGCTATCGGCATTGGGACGTTTCGGCGGTGCGGCGACCAGGGTCAGCAGCGTCGCCTCGGGCCGGCAGCAGAAGCGGTACGGCGCCCACGGCGAGGTACCGAGACCCGCGGAGACGTGCAGTTGGGTATGCGCGCCCCACTTGGACGAGCCCTTCACCCGCGAGCGATCGATACCGCAGTTGGTGACCAGCGCACCGTACCCGGGCAGGCACAGCTGGCCGCCGTGCGTATGTCCGGCCATGACCAGGTCGTAGCCGTCCTCGGCGAAGCGGTCCAGCACCCGGGGCTCGGGGGAGTGGGTCAAGCCGATGCTCAGCACGGCGAGCGGGTTGGGCGCACCGGCGACGGTGTCGTACCGATCGCGCTGCAAATGCGGATCGTCGACGCCCGCGCTCGCGATTCGAATGCCCGCGACCTCGACATCACGGCGGACATGAGTCAGATCGAGCCAGCCGCGCTCGGTGAATGCCGCGCGCAGGTCCTTCCACGGCAGCGGCGCGCCGTACACCCGGCGGTGGTCCTTCTTGAAGTATTTCGCCGGATTCTTCGCGACCGGCGCGAAATAGTCATTGCTGCCGAAAACGAAAAGGCCAGGGCGGGAAAGCAATCCGCCGAGGGCCTGAACCACCGCGGGCACCGACTTCTGGTGCGAAAGATTGTCGCCGGTATTGATGACCAGATCCGGCTCCAGCCGATCCAGCTCCCGAAGCCACTGCTGCTTGAGCTTCTGACCAGGCATCATGTGCAGATCGCTGATGTGCAGCACCCGTAGTGACGACGAGCCCGGCTGTAGCACGGGCATCGTGGCCTCGCGCAGTACGAAGGCATTTCGTTCGATCAGCGAGGCGTAGCCGATACCGGCCACCGCGGCCCCGGCGGCTCCCAACGCGGTTCGTCGGATAGCGGAGGTCGAGATTACGGGCATTTGCCCAGCATAGGTGACCCCGGTGCGGAACGCTGAGTGTGTTTCCGCACAAGCGGTCGACTGGTCGTTTCGAGCGACCTGCAAGCAGTCGCTGCTGACCCTTTCGAGCGACCTGCAAGCAGTCGCTATGGGGAAATCAGGTGAATCCGGGTCGAGCGCCGAATGTAGTGGGCCGGGAACGGGGAAACGGCTACCGTGTGGCACATGTCGGAACTCAAATCGCAGCTGCGTGCGGATATGACCGCCGCGATGAAAGCCAAGGACACGCTGCGCCTCGCCACCCTCAGGATGCTGCTCGCCGCCATCCAGACCGCGGAGGTCGCGGGCTCGCAGGCACGTGAGCTCTCCGACGCCGAGGTCATCGCCGTACTGCAGAAAGAGGCGAAGAAGCGCAGCGAGTCGGCCGAGGTCTACACCCAGGCCGGGCGTGGCGAACTGGCCGCCAATGAACATGCCGAGGCGCGCATTATCGATGAATATCTGCCGACGCAGCTGACCGACGCCGAGGTCGCCTACGTCGCCGATACCGCGATCGCGCAGGTCGCCCAAGAACTCGGCGAGCGACCGGGCATGCGGCAGATGGGCCAGGTCATGAAAGCCGCCACCGCGATCGCCGCCGGTAAGGCCGACGGCTCCCGCATTTCGGCCGCCGTGAAGTCGCGTCTGTAGCCGTATAGAAGAAAGCCGCCGATCCGGGATCCAGGTCGGCGGCTTTCGTATTTATGAAGCGTTATCGAGGGGCTGGGAATCCCGGAATACTCGGGAATCCCGGTATGCCGGGAATGCCCGGAATCGGAAGACCGGGCGCAGGCGCCGGTCCGGGGGCCGGCGCGGGCGCACGATCCGTCCCGTCGCTGATATAGATCGTGATCACCGACCCGGGAATCGCCGACCCATTCGGCGCTGTCCCCATCACCGTGCCCTTCGGCGGCGCACCGGTGCCGTTCACCGGCGAGACCTGGAAGCCCGCGGCGACCAGTGCGGCGGTCGCCTGACCTTGGGTCATGCCCGCTACATCGGGGACCTGGGCCTGGTTCGACCCGCGCACATACTTGTCGTCCAGCGGTGGCAGTGCGGGCGGCGGGAAGTTCCCGATCACCGACTTGACCGCGTTGAACCAGGTGCGAGCGGGTTCATTACCACCGAAGAGATTTCCGTCGCCGCAGCCGCGCAGCGGGAACGAGCAGATCTCACCGGGTGTCGGGCTGTCGCCGTAGATGTAGGCCGCGGCCGCAAGCGAATTGGTGAAGCCGAGGAACGCCGAGGAGCGGTGGCTCTCGGTGGTTCCCGTTTTGGCCGACAGCGGCTGGTTCCAGCCGGTGGCCTGCGCAGCGCCGGCCGCCGTACCGCTGATGTCGTCCTTACTCATCGCATTGGCGAGGGTGTTCGCCAGTCCTGGATCGACGACCTGCTCGCACGCCTGCTGGGTGAGCGGCACCGTCTTGCCGGAGCGGTCGATCACCTCCTTGATCGGCGAGGGCGGGCACCACCGGCCGCCGGAGCCCAAGGTGGCGGCCACATTCGACAGCTCCAGCGGGTTGATCGCGACCGGGCCCAGGGTGAACGAGCCGAGGTTCTGTTCCTTGATCATGTCCGCCAGGCTCTGGTTACCGTGGCCCGAGCTGCCCGCCTCGGTATAGGAGCGCATGCCCAGGCGCACCGCCATATCGACGGTCTGGGTGACCCCGACAGCCTGGATCAGCTTGACGAACGCGGTATTCGGCGACGTGGCCAGCGCCTCGGTCACCGACATCGGCGACTTGTAGTTACCCGCGTTCTGTACGCAGTAGGTGGCGGGCGGGCAGCCGCGCGCACCACCGTTACCCATGCCCTTAGCCTCGAACCGGCCGGGCACATCGAGCTGGGCGTTGATACCGAGGCCCTTTTCCATGGCCGCGGCCGTGGTGAAGATCTTGAAAATCGAGCCGGCGCCGTCACCCACCATCGAATACGGCTGCGGCTGCACCGTTTCGTTGGCATCGCGGTTCAGGCCGTAGGTGCGGCTGCTGGCCATGGCCAGCAGCGGATGCGAATCCTGTCCCGGCCCGACCACCGACATCACCTGGGCGATGTCGTCGAGGTTCGGGTTCGCGGCCTCGGTAACCGAACGTTTCACCGAATCCTGCAGAGCCGGATCGAGCGTGGTCTTGATCGTGTAGCCGCCGGTATTGATCTGCTCGCGGCTGATACCGGCATTGGCCAGATACTGCATCGCGTAGTCGCAGAAGAACCCACGATCGTTGGCGGCGATGCAGCCGCGCGGCAGCCCCTTCGGCTCGGGCAGCACGCCGAGCGGTTCGGACTTGGCCTTGCGGAATTCCTCGGCGCGGCTGGGGATGTTCTGGATCAGCGTGTCCAACACGGTATTGCGCCGCTGCAGCACACCCTCGGGATTGGTGTAGGGATTCAGCTTCGAGCTGGACTGCACCATGCCCGCGAGCATCGCCGACTGCGGCACATTCAGATTCGCGGCGTCGATGCCGAAGTAGGTCTGCGCCGCGTCCTGGATGCCGTAGGAGGAGTTACCGAACGGGACGAGATTCAGGTATCGGGTGAGGATCTCGTCCTTGGTCAGCTCCCGGTCCAGGGTGAGCGCCATCCGGATCTCGCGCAGTTTGCGCGCGGGAGTCGTCTCGATGGCGGCCCGGCGCTCGGCGTCGGTCTTGGCGACGACGAGTAGCTGGAAGTTCTTCACATATTGCTGATCGAGGGTGGAGGCACCCTGCTGGACCTCGCCGCTGCTCGTATTGGTGACGAACGCGCGCATGGTGCCGGTCCAGTCCACACCCGCGTGCTCGGCGAAGCGCCGATCCTCGATGGAGACGATCGCCAACTTCATATCGTTGGAGATCTTGTCGCTGGGGACCTCGAAGCGGCGCTGCTCGTACAACCAGGCGATGGGCGTTCCATTCGCGTCGACCATGGTCGAGACGGCGGGGACGGTGCCCTCCACCAGCTCTGCAGACACATTGTCGACGGCGTCGGCGGCGCGGTTGGAGACGAACCCGAAACCGCCTGCGAGAGGGAACAACAACCCGGCGACGAGCACGGCGGCCAGCGCGCAGCTGCCGGCCAGCCTCGCGAGCGTATGTGTGATCGGCACGGACCCAGACTACGGGGTGCCGATTCGGCGCTCTCGGGTGTGTTTGCCAGTAGCTCGGATCCTGGAGTTCTCGAGCGAGCGCAGCGAGTGAGCAATAGACACAGCCCCGCATGAGGCTGGCGGAGCTGAGCGCCGGCGAGGCGCAGTCTGCCCCGATTGGGCGTGTCGCGGGATGGATTCCGGCGTGTCGCGGAGGGGCGGGCCGCGGGTCGAGTCGACCGCCCGGTTCTGGATCACGGTTGCAGGGACGGACGTACCAAAAAGTCTCGGGACGGTCTTGCGCAGAAGCCATACCTTTACCTAGATTGAGAACCCAGTGTGATAGAGCTAACACTCAAAGTGGAATGTGGTGCAGTTCGCAGCGGGGTTTGGGTTGCTGCGACACTGGCACGCGATTCTGGAGCGCCGTTGACCCGGTGTTCGGACTGCAAAGGGGCACACCAAATGCACATGACAACCCCCATCGCTCGATTGGACGTAGAG
Source organism: Nocardia vinacea (assembly GCF_035920345.1). Lineage (NCBI taxonomy): Bacteria > Bacillati > Actinomycetota > Actinomycetes > Mycobacteriales > Nocardiaceae > Nocardia > Nocardia vinacea. The sequence continues at coordinate 6,636,208 of NZ_CP109149.1, read as the reverse complement.
CAGGCCGAAGCAAGGATCGCCTGGGTAGCCCAGGCCCGATGCAAGGAAGTAGACCCTGATCAACTGTTCGTTCGCGGCGCGGCGCAGCGCAAGGCGGCGACGATTTGCAGGCACTGCCCGGTGCTGATGCAGTGTGGGGCCGATGCACTCGACAATCGAGTCGAATTCGGCGTGTGGGGTGGAATGACCGAACGACAGCGTCGTGCGCTGCTCAAGCAGCATCCGGAGGTGACGTCCTGGGCGGACTTTTTCCAAGCCCAGCGTCAACATCAAATTGCAATCTAATCCTGGAGATGAAGCCGAGCCCGCGATTGCGGGCTCGGCTTCGTTAATGGTCTATATCAAACCGACATCAGAATGACACAGTCGCTCAGTCGATTTCGCTGCCGACCACGCCTCAGGCGGTCACCTCGACCGGGTGCGCATCGGTGAGTTGCGTCGCGACGGCACGCAGTGCCTCCAGATCGGAGACCTCGAAGGGCAGCGCGGTCACCGAGGCGATCGGCACCCGCGGATGCGCACCGGTGAACCGGTGCAGCAGATGCTGTTCGCGCTTGGCGGTAGCGACCCGCTGGGCGTGAATGCGCAGCACCGCGGCGGTAAGCGGATCGGATTCGGTGAGCTGATCGGCGGCGGTCAGCGCATGATCGGCGGACAGTGAACTGAGCATCGGGTGGGTCCGGTTCAAGATCAGTCCGGCCAGCGGCATGCGTTCGGTCGAGAGGCGGTCGACGAAGAACGACGCCTCGCGCAGCGCATCCGGTTCGGCGGCCGCAACCACCAGGAAGTGCGTGCCCGGCTTAGAGAGCATCGCGTACGTGCGGTCCGCGCGATCCTGGAAACCACCGAACAGCGAATCCAGCGACTGCAGGAAATTCGACGCGTCCTTGAGCATCTGGCCGCCGACAATGGTCGAAACACCGCGCACGGCCAGGCTCATCGCACCGGTCACCAATCGGGTGACACCGCGACCAGGAGCCATGATGACCCGGATCATCCTGCCGTTCAAGAAGTTTCCGAGCCGCTGTGGCGCATCGAGGAAATCGAGGGCATTGCGCGACGGCGGAGTGTCGACCACGATCAGGTCCCACTCCTTGCGCCCGGCCAACTGACCGAGCTTCTCCATCGCCATGTACTCCTGCGTACCGCCGAAGGAGGAGGCGACCGTCTGATAGAAGGGGTTGGCGAAAATCTGCTCCGCCTTCTCCGGACTGGTGTGCTCGAGCACCATATCGTCGAAGGTGCGCCGCATATTGAGCATCATCGCGTGCAATTCGCCCTTGGCCTCCGGACCGAGCGCCACCCGCTGCGGGGTGTTGTCCAGATCGGCGACACCGAGTGACTGGGCCAGTCGACGTGCCGGGTCGATGGTGAGTACCACGACCTTGCGACCCTGCTCGGCCGCATGCAATCCGATCGCCGCCGCGGTGGTCGTCTTGCCGACGCCGCCGGAGCCGCAGCAGACCACCACCCGCGCGGTGGGATCGGCGATAATGCTCGAAACATCCAGTGGCGTGGCCACATTCGAATTGCTCATCGGACCCCCTGCTTGCTCAGATGTTCGGCAAGTTCATAGATGCCACCGAGATCCATGCCGTCTGCGAGCGCGGGCAGATACATCCGCGTGACATCCACGTTCGCGAGTTCGGCGGCGCTTTCGTCCTGTGCCCGCAAAGTGGCCGAATGCTCGACAGTTTCGGTGATCAAGCCCTGGAAGTCCTGGTCCGACAGGGAAATTCCGGCCTCGGTGAGGCCGGCGCGAATGGCGTCGCGGTCGATATCGCCGTGTGCGGCGTTGTTGCGCACGTCGGCGGGTAGCTGGCCCTTGGTCGCCCGGTTCACGATGACGGTGCCGATCCGCAGGTCATTGGCGGTGAGTTCGGCGACCGCGTCGGCGGTTTCCTGCACCGGCAGCGCCTCCAGCAGGGTGACCAGGTGGATCATCGTCTGATCGGAGTGCAGCAGCCTCGAGACGCCCTCGGCCTGCGAGGCGATCGGCCCGCCCTTGGCCACCTCGACCATGGCCTGGGTGACATCGAGGAAGCTGGCGATCCGTCCGGTCGGCGGTGCGTCGACGACAATTTCGTCGAATACGGGCTTGCCCTGCTTATCCACCCGGACCGCGCATTCCTTGATCTTGCCGGTCAGGATGACATCGCGCAGACCGGGTGCGATCGTGGTGACGAATTCGATGGCGCCGACCCGGCGCATCGCCCGCCCGGCGAAGCCCAAGTTGTAGAACATATCCAGGTATTCGAGGAACGCGTGCTCGATATCCAGTGCGAGCGCGACTACTTCACCGCCGCCGTCCGCGGTGGCGATCCGGGTTTCGGTGGGCGGCAGCGGCGGCAGATCGAACAGCTGGGCAATGGATTGTCTGCTCTCCACCTCGACCAACAGCACCCGCCGTCCGCCCGCGGCCAGCGCGAGTGCCAGCGCGGCGGCGACCGTCGACTTACCGGTTCCCCCTTTGCCGGAGACATAGTGCAGGCGGGCCTTATCCGCGCGCTCCGGCCAACCCGTTTCCAGCCCCGGCTCCGCCGAAATAGGCACTGCTGTTGGTACTCCCACGATCGCGAGCCTATAACCCGTTCTGACGTCGCGTCCCAGCGATATGGTCAGCGCCTCATTTTTCAGTGATTCTGCCTCAGACAGTTGGAGCCGAGTTTGCCGCAGGGTGAGATACCTGCTCTATCGATCACAACGGAGCGAGTCTTACGAGCGACCCATTCGTGGCCTTCTCGCGGCCGAGGGGCCGAAGCGCATGCGGGCATCGACCATCCCCCGCCTGTGCATCGGGTGCCGAACGATCCGCCATCAGCAACCACGACAGAGCGAGTTTTACGAGCGACCCGTTCGCGGCCCGTCTCGCGTCCGAGCCGTCGAAGCGCATGCGCCGAAGGCGCGAGTCTCGACGGCGCCGCTAGCGACTGCTTGCAGGTCGCTCGAAAGGGTCGGACGCGAGACAGAAGGGGGCCGCGAACACGCAGCGCCGAAGGCGCTGCCAAAGTTACTGTCATGAGTGATTCGAAGGTGTGGGAGTACGCCACCGTTCCGCTGCTGACGCATGCGACCAAGCAGATCCTGGACCAGTGGGGCGCCGACGGCTGGGAACTGGTGACCGTGCTGCCCGGTCCGACCGGTGAACAGCACGTCGCCTACCTCAAGCGCCCCAAGTAACCGAAGGGACTTGCACATATGACCCAGTGGGAGAAGAACCTCGCCCAACTCGGCCTGACCCTGCCACCGGTCGTGGCACCGGTCGCCGCTTACATTCCGGCGATCCGCACCGGATCGCTGGTCTACACCTCCGGCCAGCTGCCGTTCGTGGACGGCCAGCTCTCGGCGACCGGCAAGGTCGGCGCGGAGGTCTCGCTCGATCAAGCCAAGGAGGCGGCCAAGTTCTGCGCGCTGAACGCGATTGCCGCGGTGCACGATCTGGTCGGGCTCGACGCGGTGGTGCGCATTGTGAAGGTGGTCGGATTCGTCGCCTCCGCACCGGGATTCACCGATCAGCCGCAGGTCATCAATGGTGCCTCGGAGTTGCTCGGCGCGGTCTTCGGTGATGCGGGCGTGCATGCGCGCTCCGCGGTCGGCGTCGCCGAACTGCCCCGCAACACCCCCGTCGAAGTCGAGCTGATCGCCGAAGTGCGCTAGACAGGTTCGATGACGCTCACCCATCCCGCATACGGCCAGCTGCGGCAGGTCACGCCGACCGCGGCGGTCGTGCTCGCGGACAATCCCGGCCAGATGACGCTGGAGGGCACCAATACCTGGCTGCTGCGCGCGCCGGGACAATCGGAATACGTCGTCGTCGATCCGGGACCGAAGGATAAGGCGCACAGCGAGACGATCGCCCGCGTCACCGACGGCAATATCGCGCTCACCCTGATCACCCACCGGCATCACGATCACACCGGTGGTATCGACCGGCTGGTCAAGCTGACGGGTACGCCGGTGCGGGCCAGGACCGCCGAATTCCTGCGCGATTCGGATGCGCCGCTGGTCGACGGCGAGGTGATCGAGGCCGCCGGACTGCGGATCATCGTCCTCGACACCCCCGGCCACACCAAGGATTCGGTGAGTTTCGTACTCGACGACGCGGTGTTGACCGGTGACACCATCCTCGGCTTCGGCACCACCGTGCTCGATTCCACCGACGGCACCCTCGCCGATTACCTGGCATCGCTGGACAAGCTGGTCGAGGCGGGTGCGGGACGCGCGCTGCTACCCGCACATGGTCCGGATCATCCCGATCTGGAACCGATCGCGCGGTACTACATCGCGCATCGGCGGGAGCGGCTCGATCAGGTGCGGGAGGCATTGCGCGTGCTCGGCCCGAACGCGGGTGCGATGTCGGTCGTGCGCAAGGTCTATGCCGATGTCGACAAGCGGCTGTGGCCGGCGGCACGCAGTTCGGTGCAAGCGCAGTTGGAGTACCTGCGCGCCGAGCAGAACTAGAAACACCGAAGCACGCTGAGTTCATGTGGTAGCTGAACTCAGCGTGCTTTCGCGCTCAGATGCCGCGGCGGCCACCTGCCGCGACGCGTCTTCGTAGCGGCCGGGTGTCCGTCGCCACTCGGATTCGAGCGTCAGCGCGCGCGGCGGGCCAGGCGCTCGGAGTCGGAGATCAGCACACTCTTGCCTTCCAGCCGTAGCCAGCCGCGGTGCGCGAAGTCGGCCAGAGCCTTGTTCACGGTCTCGCGGGAGGCGCCGACCAGCTGCGCGATCTCTTCCTGGGTGAGGTCGTGGGTCACCCGCAACGCACCGGCCTCCTGGGTGCCGAACCGCTGTGCGAGCTGCAGCAACGCCTTGGCGACCCGGCCGGGGACGTCGGTGAAGATCAGGTCGGCCAGGTTGTTGTTGGTGCGGCGCAAACGACGGGCGAGAACGCGCAACAGTTGCTCGGCGATCTCGGGCCGCTGGTCGATCCAGGACTTGAGTGCGTCACGGTCCATGGTGACCGCACGGACCTCGGTCACGGTGGTAGCGGTCGAGGTGCGCGGACCCGGGTCGAAGATCGACAGCTCACCGAACATGTCCGACGGACCCATGATGGTCAGCAGGTTTTCCCTGCCGTCCGGGGAACGCCGTCCGATCTTCACCTTTCCGGTGGTGATGATGTACAACCGGTCGCCGGGCTCGCCCTCGTTGAAGATGACATGGCCGCGCGGGAAATCCACGGGCTGCAGTTGTTTGGCGAGAGCCGCCACCGCGGTGGGCTCTACGCCTTGGAAGATGCCTGCTCTGGCGAGGGCCTCGTCCACGAATGTGCTCCTTATGGGAAATGGCTCTGTCCTGGACCGAAGCGATTCGGCCAACAGCGCAGTCTACGCGGCATTACAGCAGCGTAGTGACAGACACCACGTAACGAGTGGATTGCGCGGCGTGCCAGGTACCGGTTGGTAGGGGATTCAGCTGGCGCGTGCGACGTCCAGCTCTTCGCCACGGGACCGGCGCCTGCGCATCCGTGCCACCGCGGCGGGCAGTCCGAGCTTCGTCAGCTCCTTCACTTCGGCGTTGCTTGCCTTGTCCAGGTACTGCTGAACCTCTTCGTCGGGTTCGAGAAGTTTGCGGAGCCGATTCTCGACCCGCTCCATGCCCAGTGCAAATAGCATCAGCACCACTGGGAAGAGCACCACAGCGAGTCCTTGCATGACGAGCAGTAAACACGGTCTAGGTCTCAGATGGAACACGGCAAGAGATCTAGGAGGGCACCGTTGTGGGGTGGTTCCGTATGGTGGACGCGTGCGTGTCTCCCCCTCCACAGCTGCCGTGAGCGGGCCTGCGCCTGCCGTCGAGGCGACCGATGCGCAACCCGCCGCGGTCCCCGCGCCGAAGCGCAAATCCCGAGCGCGACAAGCGGAAACCCAACTCGGCCTGACCCGAAGGGCCCGCCGGATGAACCGCACTCTCGCGGTGGCTTTTCCGGACGCGCACTGTGAGCTGGATTTCACTACACCGCTCGAATTGGCGGTTGCGACAATACTTTCCGCGCAGTGCACCGATGAGCGGGTGAATCTGACCACACCAGCGCTCTTCGCGAAGTATCAGGATGCCCGCGCCTATGCCGAGGCAAACCGTGCCGAGCTGGAGGAATACATCCGGCCGACCGGCTTCTTCCGCAACAAGACCAGTTCGCTGATCGGGCTCGGGCAGGCGCTGGTCGAACGCTTCGATGGTGAATTGCCTCACACCCTCGACGAACTGGTGCAGTTGCCTGGCATCGGCCGCAAGACTGCCAACGTCATCCTCGGCAACGCCTTCGGGGTGCCCGGCATTACGGTCGACACCCATTTCGGTCGGCTGGTGCGCCGCTGGGCGTGGACCACCGAGGAAGATCCGGTGAAGGTCGAACACGCCATCGGCGCGATCATCGAACGCAAGGAATGGACAATGCTGTCCCATCGCGTGATTTTCCACGGGCGTCGGGTCTGCCATTCCCGCAAGCCCGCATGCGGTGTCTGCATTCTGGCCAAGGACTGCCCGTCGTTCGGGCTCGGGGTGACCGATCCGGAAGCCGCGGCCAAGCTGGTGAAGGGTCCGGAGGCGGAGCATTTGCTCGAGCTGGTGGGCCGGTGAGACGAATACCTGTCGCGGCGCGCCTGGCGCTGGCAGGGTTGATCACCGTTGTGGCCTTGGCGGTCGCGCTGTGGCCCCGCGATAACGACGACACCGCGACGAGCGGCGACCACCCGGCGAATTCCCTTGCGAGCTCATCGGTCGAGGCGCGCACCGCCGCCGGGCTCGCGAATTGTCCGACGCCCGCGGCGGATACGGTGGGACGCGGGCCGCTTGCCGGACTCGCCCTGACCTGTCTGTCCGACGGCAAACCGGTCGACCTGGCGGCCGCACTCGCGGGCAAACCGGCACTGCTGAACCTGTGGGCGTACTGGTGTGGACCGTGTGCCAAGGAGTTGCCGGATGTGCAGGAGTACGCGCGACGGGCCGGAAACGCGATTACCGTGCTGACCGTGCACAGCGATCCGGATGAGGCGAGGGCGCTCGCGCTGCTGACCGACCTGAAGGTGACGTTGCCCGGCGTCCTCGACCCGCGCACCAAGGTGCGAACCGCGGTCGGTGCGCCCGCGGTGCTGCCGGTATCGGTGTTGTTGCGTGCCGATGGTTCGGTCGCCGAGGTGGTGGTGCGGGCCTTCAACGGCGTCGACGATATCGCCGATACGGTCGCGAATAATTTGGGAGTTGCGGCATGACCGAGATCTCCGTGCCGCACAGCATCCCGCGGTGGCTGCGCCGAGCGGCGGACCCGAATACCGATTCCACCGACACACTGTCCTTGGCGCGGGCGGTGCGGCGGGCCATGACGATCAGCACCACACCGCGGCAAGCGGCCGTGCTCGTGCTGTTCAGTGGTTCGCCCGAAGCCGATCCCGAGACGCCGGGCGGGCTGCCCGCGAATGCGGATGTGCTGCTCACCCAGCGCGCGTCCACCATGCGCCAGCACCGCGGCCAGGTCGCCTTTCCCGGCGGAGCGGTCGATCCCGGCGACTCCGGACCGATCGATACTGCCCTGCGCGAGGCCTGTGAGGAGACCGGGCTGGCGCGCGAGGGCGTCGAACCGTTTGCGGTACTGCCGAAGCTTTTCGTGCCCCCGTCCCGATTCGACGTGACCCCGGTGGTGGCCTACTGGCACACCCCGAGGGCGGTCCACGTGGTCAACCACATCGAGACCGAACGTGTCGTGCGGGTGCCGCTCGCCGATCTGCTGGATCCGGCGAATCGCTTCATGGTGCGCGGCAGCCTCGGCTATCAGAGTCCGGCATTCCAGGTGGACGGAATGCTGGTGTGGGGCCTGACCGGCGGCATTCTGGCGGGCATCTGCAAGGCCGCCGGGTGGGAACGGGACTGGGACCACAGCGATGTTCGCGATCTAGAGTCCGCGCTGGCGGCCGTAGGGATGACGTTATGAGCTCATCGGCTTGGCTCGATATCGCGGTGGTGCTGCTCGCGCTGCTGGCCGCCTCCTCCGGTTGGCGGCAGGGCGCGGTGGCCTCCGCGCTGGCCTTCCTGGGCGTCGTACTCGGCGCGGTCGCGGGCATTCTCATCGCGCCGCACATCCTGGTCCATGTCAACGAGGGCAGACCCCGGGTGCTCACCGGCGTGCTGTTGATCGTGGTGCTGGTCATCGTCGGTGAAGTCGCGGGCATGGTGCTCGGCCGGGCCGCCCGCGGCGGTATGCGGCATCCGTTCACCCGCAGCGTGGACAGCGTCGTCGGCGCGGTGCTGCAGGCGGTCGCGGTGTTGGTCACCGCATGGCTGCTGGCGTTGCCACTGGCCACCTCGTCTCAGCCGGCCATCGCCGCGGCCATCAATGGTTCGAAGGTGCTCGCCGACGTCAACGATGTGTCCCCGAATTGGCTGCGGCGGCTGCCGAACGAATTCTCCAAACTGCTCAACACATCCGGGCTGCCGGATGTCATCGGACCGTTCGGTCGCGCGCCGATCGCTGCGGTCGAACCGCCTGACCCCAGCGTGCTCGCCAGCCCGGTCGCGGCCTCGCTGCAGCAGAGCGTGCTGCGCATCCGCGGCGTGGCGCCGAGCTGCCAGCGGGCGTTGGAGGGTTCCGGCTTCGTGATCGCGCCCGAACGCGTGATGACCAATGCGCACGTGGTCGCGGGTACGACGAGCGTCAGCGTGGATACCGCGCGCGGGCCGCTCGAGGCGACGGTGGTGCTGTTCGATCCGTCCAAGGATGTCGCGGTGCTCGCGGTGCCCGGCCTCACCGCCCCGATCGTCCCGCAGGCGCCCTCGCCCGCGCACTCCGGCGACAGCGCCATCGTGCTCGGCTACCCGGGCGGCGGACCGTACACGGCCAGCGCGGCTCGGGTGCGCGAGACACTGGATCTGACCGGGCCGACCATCTACCGCAACGGCACGGTGGAGCGTGAGGTCTACACCGTCCGTGGTTTGGTGCGGGCCGGTAATTCCGGTGGGCCGCTGGTGGATACCGAGGGGCAGGTGCTCGGGGTGGTCTTCGGTGCGGCTGTCACCGACGATGACACCGGTTATGTGCTGACGCTGAACGAGGTGCGTGCGCAAGTGGAGGCTGCGCCCGGGTCGAATACGCAGATTCAGACCGGAGCCTGTGTACTGAGCTGAGACCGGCTGGAGGCGACTGGTTACGCGAGCCGGTCGCCCGCCCGGGTCGGACCCAATTCGGCCACAGTGCCCAAGGTTCCGGCGGTCGCCAAGGCATGACCGCGGGCCGCCAACGCTCGAGCACCGGTCCTTTGCATGCGGCGCCGACAATGGTCGGATCGGCCGGCACGGTCGATCCGACGGGCCTGCGTGAAACCGGTGCCGACGCTGAGCATCGCTCGGATGCATCGCAGTGGCGCGGCATGTCCGGACCACGCTGCTCGACGAGTTGTCCAGGCAGGAACCGGCTACCCGAGCAGCTTGGCCAACTCCATCGTGACCGCTTCCGGGTTCTCTTGGTGCGCGAAGTGACCCGCGCCGGGAATCACGACCTGTCGCCGCTGTGGTGACAACCGGCGGCCGCGCTGGAAGGTCGCGGGCAGGATGTAGCCGTCGAGTTCACCGCGCATGGCCAGCACCGGAATGCGGATCGGCACCCGCATGGTGGCCATGAACCGCCGACCATCCGGACGCCACTGACTGCGGAAGGCCCAGCGCTGATACTCCAGCGCACAGTGCGCCGCGCCCGGAATCTGGATGGCCGAGCGCATCCGATCGGCCGTATCGATGAATTCGGCGGTGCCCGACCAGGTTCGGCTCACCCGCTGGCGTAGCAGCCGCTCGACCTCGAAGCCGTTGCCGGTGGTCAGCAGATGTTCGCCGTAGCGCGGCAGCTGATAGCGCAGGAAATTCGGCAGCCAGGTGCGGCGCTGACGCCGGTCCCGCAGTACCGAGCTCTTGAGCGCGGCCGGATGCGGGGAACTCACCAGTGCGATCGAGCGCACCAGTCGTGGATGCAGCACCGCGGTCGTCCAGCACACAAGGCCGCCGTCGGCATGTCCGACCAGCGTGGCCTCGGAATAGCCCATGGCGCGGATGAGGCCGGCGATATCACCGGCCAGCGTCCAACCGTCATAGCCGCGCGGCGGTTTATCGCTGTCGCCGTAGCCGCGCAGATCCACCGCGACCGCGCGGTAGCCGAGTTCCGCGAGTCCGGTCAGCTGATGCCGCCAGGACCACCAGAGGTCGGCGAATCCGTGCAGCAGGACGACCAGCGGTGCGTCCGGGCGGTCCGGCTCGGCCTCGACGACATGGAAGCGAATGCCGTTTGCGTGCACGTCCCGATGCGTCCACGGACCGTCGTAACGGACGCTGGACGGATCGGGAAATGAGTTCGACGACACGCCGACCGAGCCTAGTAGGGGTCCGGCTAACCACCTAGTCGACGCTGCCGCGCCGCCCGACCGCCTACTTCGACGGATGCTCGAGCGACTTCGACTGCGTCGGCTCCGCGAGCGCGAGGTGTTCCTCGTGCGAGCCGAATCCGCTCGGCAGCACCGTGCGCGCCTGCTTGAGCGAATCGATCGTCTTCTCCGGCGCCCGCAGCTTCTTGACCCGCAGATAGCCGAGCAGGGCGAGCACCGCCGTCGCGACGATCATCAGCAGGAACACGATCAGGAACGCCGCCCAGCGCGCCAGCCAGACATCGAGCAGCTCGCCGAGGAAGAAGAAAAAGAAGAAGGTGCTGAACAGCAGCACGGTCAACGCGAGGATGAAGTAGACGCTGCCCTGCAGCCCCTTCTTGATCTCCCCGGTCACCTCGGCCTTGGCCAGCTCGACCTCGGCCCGCACCAGCGTCGACATCTGCTCGGTGGCATCGCGGACCAGGGTACCGAAGCTCGCCGACCCAGCCGGGTTGGCGTCCGAGAGGGGAATCGAGGTCACGGTGCGGTCGCGACGCGACTCGTCCCCGTTACCGCGCTGCGTCCCATTCCTATCTTGGGCGAAACTCACTTGGTCGACCCTTCTCCCTGTCCCGGCACTGCTTCCGCCTCAGTCTCTCGTTCTATCGCACGCGCGTCCCGCCGCGCCTGGTGGACACGCCCACGCCGCAACAGTAGCGCCGAACCCGCGAGCGACGCCGTCATTGACGTCACCAACACCGCGGCCTTCGCCAATTCGACGGCCGAGCCGTCACCGACGTCCGTCAGCGCGAGTTCTGCCACCAGAAGGCTAACGGTGAAGCCGATCGCACCGAGCACCGAGAGGGCGAACATGTCCCGGTAGCCCAGGCTGGCCGGACGCTTCGCGATGCCCAATCGGATTGCCACCCAGCTGATTCCGAAGATGCCGACGGTCTTGCCCAGTAGCAATCCGAGAATTATGGCCAGCGACAGCCTATCGCTGAACAGCTGCTGGAAAACCTTGCCGTCCAACGGAACTCCGGAGGCGAACAAGGCGAACAGCGGTACACAGAGCCCGGCCGAGATCGGCTGGATCATATGCTCGAGCCGCGTTGCCGGGGCTCCGGTTTCGCCCGGGTCCTTGCGCACCCTGGTGAGCAGACCGAGCGCGACACCGGCCAGTGTCGGATGGATGCCCGCCTCGTGCAGCGCGTACCAGGAGATCAGCGCCAGCGGCACATACAGCAGCGGTGTGGAGATCCGCTTGTGCTGGGCCAGCGCCCACCCCGCGAAACAGCCTGCCGCCGCCAGTAGCCACAGCGCCGACAGCGTCGTGGTGAACAGCACCGCGATCAGGATGATGGCGAGCAGATCGTCGACCACCGCGAGGCTCAGCAGGAAGACCCGCGCGCTGGCCGGGATCCGGGAACCGGTCATGGCGAGCACGGCCAGCGCGAACGCGATATCGGTCGCCACCGGGATCGCCCAGCCTCGGTCCATCCCGTCGACGCCGAATCCGACGGCAAATGCAATCAGTGCCGGAGTGACCACGCCGCCGACCGCCGCGATGATCGGCAGCACGGCCCGCTTGGGATCGGCGAGTTCGCCGACCACCAGCTCGCGTTTGAGCTCCAATCCGGCGACGAAGAAGAAGATGGCCAGCAGACCGTCCTTGGTCCAGTCCGCGACGGTGAGATCCAGATGCAGTGCCTTGATCGGCAGGGCGTACTCGGTGACGGTGAAGTAGCTCTGGCCCCACGGCGAGTTCACCCACAGCAACGCGGCAGCAGCCGCGATCATAAGTATCGCGCCACCAACGGTTTCGGTGCGTAGATAGCGCGTCAGCTCCGAGCGAACTTGGGTGATCACGGGAAACCTTCCGCCAGGGTGGACTCCGACCGCGGACGCGCAATCCCACCGAACCGGCTTTCAGGTACACGACCGCATGCCGACCAGGCTTCCCGGCACACCTTACGCAATTCTAACGGGTACGGCCGGTGACGAATTCCGTCACCGGCTGTACGCGATGTGCCGGCTCAGGCGCGGCTGGCCCGAATCGCCTCGAAAACATTCGGATCGACCAGCGTCGAGGTGTCGCCCAAGTCGCGGCCCTCCGCGACATCGCGCAGCAGTCGCCGCATGATCTTGCCGCTGCGGGTCTTGGGCAGCTCGGGCACCACATGGATCTCGCGGGGCCGGGCGATCGGGCTGATCTCCCGCGACACCTCCGCCTTCAGTTCGTCGATCAGCGCGTCGCCGGTGTCCTTGGCCTCGGCCGTCAGGATCACGAAGGCGACGATGCCCTGGCCGGTGGTCGTATCGCTGGCGCCCACCACGGCGGCTTCGGCCACCCCGGAGTGACCGACCAGTGCGGATTCGACCTCGGCGGTGGAGATGCGGTGACCCGACACATTCATCACATCGTCGACCCGGCCGAGCACCCACAGATCGCCGTCGGCATCGAGCTTGGCGCCGTCACCGGCGAAGTACCAGCCCTGTTCTGCGTAGCGCTCCCAGTAGGTGGACCGGTAGCGGTCCATATCGCCCCAGATGCCGCGCAGCATCGACGGCCACGGCTGATCGAGCACCAGGTAGCCGTTGGCCTCGGTCTCACCGAGCTCGACCGCCTTGCCCTCCTCGTCGACGACCTTCGCCGAAATTCCGGGCAGCGGGGTCATCGCCGCACCGGGCTTGGCGGCGGTGACGCCCGGCAGCGGGGAGATCATGATCGACCCCGTCTCGGTCTGCCACCAGGTGTCCACGATGGGCGCGGTGTTCGCGCCGATCACCTGGCGGTACCAGCGCCAGGCCTCCGGATTGATCGGTTCGCCGACGCTGCCGAGCACCCGGATGCTGGACAGGTCATGCGCGGCCGGAATCTCCCTACCCCACTTCATGAATGTGCGCACCAGCGTCGGTGCCGTGTAATAGATTGTGACGCCGTACTTTTCGACGATATTCCAGTGCCGGTGCTCATCCGGGAAGTTCGGTGTGCCCTCGTAGACGACCTGGGTGGTCCGGTTCGACAGCGGTCCGTAGACGATGTAGGTGTGCCCGGTGACCCAGCCGATATCGGCGGTGCACCAGTAGATGTCCTGTCCGGCCTTGTGGTCGAAGACATTGTGGTGGGTGTAGGACGCCTGGGTGAGATATCCGCCGCTGGTGTGCAGGATGCCCTTGGGCTTACCGGTGGTACCGGAAGTGTAGAGGATGAACAGTGGGTGCTCGGCGTCGAAGGCCTGTGCCTGGTGTTCGGGAGCGGCCTGCGCGACGGTCTCGTGCCACCACAGGTCACGGCCCTCGGTCCACGGCACCTCGATATCGGTGCGGCGCACCACCAGTACATGTTCGACAGAGTGCGGCACATCGCCATTGGCGTAGAGCGCCTCGTCGACGGCCTCCTTGAGCGGAGCGGCCTTACCGCGACGCCACTGACCGTCGGTGGTGATGATCAACCGCGCGCTCGCGTCGTCGACGCGCTGGCGCAGCGCGGTGGGGGAGAAGCCGGCGAATACCACCGAATGCGTCAGTCCGAGTCGGGCGCAGGCCAGCATCGACACGATCGCCTCGGGCACCATCGGCATATAGATGGCGACCCGATCGCCCGCTTCGAGCCCGAGTTCGGTCAGATAGTTTGCGGCGCGGGAAACTTCGGCGAGGAGTTCGGCGTAGGTGATGTCGCGGGAGTCGCCCGGTTCGCCCTCCCAATGGATGGCGACCTGATCGCCGTGCCCGTCGAGCACATGGCGGTCCACGCAGTTGTAGGCGACATTGAGCTTGCCTTCGACGAACCACTTCGCGACGGGCGCGTCACTCCAGTCGAGCACCTGTGTCCACGGCTGCTCCCAGTGCAGCCGGTCGGCCTGCTCGGTCCAGAACGCGTCGCGATCCGCCGTGGCCCGCTGGTACAACGACGCGTCGGCATTCGCCGCCGCGGCGAACTCCGCGGTCGGCGGGTACGAGTCCCGGTGGTCGGTGGTTTCGGTCATCTCGTCTCTTCCTTACGTAGCCCCGTGGTGCTGGCAGTCGCAGTCGATTTCGACAGTAACCAACTGTGATCCAGCCCGCGCCTGCTGTGTCCATTGGGTTTCCATCCCGTCACCGCGGCGGGTATCCTGCGCGATCCGCTGACAAACCGGGCCTTCGGTAGCTATCGTCATAGACCAACCAGCTCCGGATGCCGGAAGCCCCAACGGAGGCATACTTCCGGCGAATGGCTGTCTTCTCCCTAATGTTTAGCGCGTTTCGACTATGTTGCCGGATTGGTAACAAGTGGAACGAACCTCTGTCAATCCGGTGACAAGGCTGCTTCGAATAGCTAACGTCCCAGGCATTCCAAGGCGGATCGAGTCGAGGCGCGCTGGGCAGATACTCATGCGTCGTCGCGGATCCCCTTCGCCTGTCTCGAAATCGGGAGAACGCGTTGAGATTCAACAGAGCTACAGCGTTGACCGCGGCAGTCCTGCTGGCCACAAGCCTGGGACTGTCCGCATGTTCGTCGAGCGATAGTGCCGACGCCGACATCGTCACCACGAACGGTGGTGAGCCGCAGAATCCGTTGGTGCCGACCAATACCAACGAGAATATGGGCGGCCGCGTCGTCGACCGGCTGTTCGCGGGTCTGAAGTACTACGACGGCAAGGGCGTTGCGCACGACGAGATGGCCGAGTCCATCAAGACGACCGACCGCAAGACCTACACGATCACCATCAAGCCGGATTGGAAGTTCACCGACGGCAGCACGGTGACCGCGAAGTCGTTCGTCGACGCCTGGAACTACGGCGCCCTCGGCACCAACGGTCAGCTGCAGAGTTATGCGTTCACCCCGATCGTCGGATTCGACGAGGTGTCGGCGGAAAAGCCAACGACACAAACGATGTCGGGTCTGAAGGTGGTCGACGACCGAACCTTCACCGTCGAGCTGAAGTCACCGTCCATCGACTTCGAGACCGAACTCGGTTACGCGCCGTTCTATCCGCTGCCCGATGCCGCGTTCAAGGATATGAAGGCCTTCGGTGAGAATCCGATCGGCAACGGCCCGTACAAGTTCCAGACCTGGGAGCACAACGTCAAGATCGACCTGACGCCCAACCCGGACTACAAGGGCGGACGCGCGCCCAAGAACAAGGGTCTGCGGTTCGTCATGTACCAGTCGTTCGACACCGCCTACTCGGACCTGCAGGCAGGCAATCTCGATACCCTCGACACCATTCCGGACAGCGCGCTGACTTCGTACAAGAAGGACCTCGGCGATCGCGCGATCCTGGAGCCGTCCGCGCAGAACCAGCACATCGGCGTCCAAGCCAATGTCCCGCACTTCGGCGGTGAGGAAGGCCTGCTGCGTCGCCGCGCCATCTCGATGGCGATCAACCGGCAGCAGATCTGCGACACCATCTTCAACGGCACCAAGATTCCGGCGCGCGACTTCACTTCGAGCACCCTGCCCGGATTCAACGGCAACCTGCCCGGCTCCGAGGTGTTGAAGTACAACCCCGAAGAGGCCAAGAAGATCTGGGCGCAGGCCGACGCCATTTCGCCGTGGTCGGGGCGCTACGAAATCGCCTACAACTCCGACGGCGGCCACCAGGCATGGATCGAGGCCGTGGCCAACAGCATCAAGAACACCCTCGGTATCGATGCCGTCGGCGCGCCGTATCCGACGTTCAAGAACATCCGAGATCTGGTGAACCAGAAGACGATCGGCAAGGCGTTCCGCTACGGCTGGCAGGGTGACTACCCGACCATGCTGCAGTTCCTCACCTCGCAGTACTACAGCTACTCCGAGACGAATAACGTCGACTACAAGAGCCCCGAATTCGACCACCTGCTCGACGCCGCACTGGCCGCGCCGACGCTGGAGGAGTCGTACAAGATCGTGGCGCAGGCGCAGGCGTTGCTGATCAAGGATATGGCCGATATCCCGGTGATCGATTATCTTGCCGCGGCGGGACGTTCGGACAAGG
The DNA here is from genome assembly GCF_035920345.1 of Nocardia vinacea. Lineage (NCBI taxonomy): Bacteria > Bacillati > Actinomycetota > Actinomycetes > Mycobacteriales > Nocardiaceae > Nocardia > Nocardia vinacea. Next base: position 6,619,902 of record NZ_CP109149.1, on the reverse strand, counting down.
TGAAGAAGGCGGACCTGGCCTGGAATGGTCTGTTCGACTTCGAAAACATCGAGAAGTAGCCGCTCGGCGCGGTCGTGCCGCCCTTACCGACGGCACGACCGCGCCGCTCACCCAGGAGACGAAATGGCCTGGTATGTCGTGCGGCGTCTGCTCCAAATGATCCCCGTCTTCCTCGGGGCGACGCTGCTCATCTACGCACTGGTCTTCTTAGTTCCGGGCGATCCGATCCACGCGCTGGCCGGCGACAAGCCGATGACGCCTGCCGTCGAGGCCCAACTGCGTGCGCGGTATCACCTGGATCGTCCGTTCATCGTGCAGTATCTGCTGTACCTGAAGGGCATTTTCACCCTCGACTTCGGGACGGCCTTCTCCGGTCGACCGGTGCGCGACGAACTCGCCCGCGCCTTCCCGATCACCATCAAATTGGCATTCATGGCGGTGCTCGTCGAGGGCGTCTTCGGTGTCGTCTTCGGCCTGATCGCGGGACTGCGCAAAGGCAAGCTGTTCGATTCCACGCTGCTGGTGGTCAGTCTGATCATCATCGCGGTGCCGATCTTCGTGATCGGCTTCCTCGCCCAGTTCGTACTGGGTGTGAAGTGGGGTATCGCGCCGGTGACCGTCACGGGTAAGGCCAGCGTCGGTGAATTGCTCGTGCCCGCATTCGTTCTCGGGTCGCTCTCGTTCGCCTATGTGCTGCGGCTGACCCGAAATTCGGTGGCGGAGAATATGTCCGCCGACTACGTGCGCACCGCGACCGCGAAGGGACTCAGTCGCCCGCGCGTGGTCACCGTGCATATTCTGCGTAATTCGATGATTCCGGTGATCACCTTCCTCGGCGCCGATCTCGGTGCGTTGATCGGCGGCGCGGTCGTTACCGAGGGCATCTTCAACATCCCGGGTGTGGGTGGGACGCTGTACCAGGCGATTACCCGCGGTGAGCCGCCGACGGTGGTCTCATTCGTGACCGTGCTCATCGTGATCTTCCTGATCTCGAATCTGATCATCGATCTGCTCTATGCCGCGCTCGACCCGAGGATCCGATATGCCTGAGCTCGAGAAGAAAGCTCCGGACCGGCAGCAGCATTTCGTCGCGCCGCCCGATGAAGTCGAGGTGCTCGCCACCGATCAGGTCGTCGATACCGGTTCGCCGACCAGCATCTGGCAGGACGCGTGGCGGCAGTTGCGCCGCAATCCGATCTTCATCGTGGCCGCGGTGCTGATCGTGTTCATCGCCATCGTGGTGCTGTGGCCCGGCCTGTTCTCCGATCAGGATCCGCGCTATTGCAACGGCGATTACAGCATGGATCCACGCGGGCCCGGACATCCGTTCGGTTTCGATAAACAGGGCTGCGATGTCTATACCCGAACCGTTTACGGCGCACGGGCTTCCGTAATGGCGGGCTTGGGTGCCACCACGGTATTCCTGCTCGTCGGCGGCACGCTCGGGGCCCTTGCGGGCTTCTATGGGGGGCTGCTCGATTCGGTGGTGTCCCGCATTGCGGAGATCTTCTATGCGATTCCATTGATGCTGGCCGCGATCGTCATCATGCAGCTGCTGGATTCGCGCACGATCTGGACCGTCATCCTGATCCTGGCCGCATTCACCTGGCCGCAGGCGGCACGTATCGCGCGCAGTGCGGTGATCGAGGCGAAGAACAGCGAATATGTCACGGCGGCAAAGGCATTGGGTGTCTCTCGAATACGCACGCTGCTGCGCCATGTGCTGCCGAATGCGGCCGGGCCGCTGATCGTGGTCACCACGATCTGGCTCGGCGCGTTCATCGTCACCGAGGCAACGCTGTCCTACCTGGGCGTCGGTCTGCCGCGCACGATCGTGTCCTGGGGTTCGGATATCAATACCAACCAGCACGAGTTGCGCGGCGGATCGCCGATTCTGTTCTATCCCGCAACGGCTTTGGCGCTCACCGTGCTGAGCTTCATCCTGCTCGGCGACGCGCTGCGGGACGCGCTCGATCCGAAGGCGAGGAAGAGGTGACCACGGCGATGTCGGATAAACCATTGCTCGAGATCGAGGATCTCAACGTCTGCTTCTCCTCCGAGGGCAAGAAGATTCCGGCGGTTCGCGACGTCGGTCTGACGGTTTATCCGGGCCAGACCGTCGCCATTGTCGGCGAATCCGGATCCGGAAAATCCACGACCGCGCACAGCATTATCGACCTGCTGCCCGGCACCGGGCAGGTCACCTCCGGCTCGATCAGGTTCGACGGCAAGGATCTGGCGAAGGCGTCGAAGCGGGAGGTCGTCGCGGTCCGCGGCAGCGGTATCGGATTGGTACCGCAGGATCCGATGTCGAATCTGAACCCGGTGTGGAAGATCGGATTCCAGATCCGAGAGACCTTGGAGGCCAATGGCATTGCCAAGGGTAAGGCGGCCAAACAGCGCGCCATCGAACTGCTCGAGGAAGCCGGGATGTCGGATGCGGCGCATCGGGTGAACCAGTATCCGCACGAATTCTCCGGCGGTATGCGCCAGCGCGCGCTCATCGCCATCGGATTGGCGTGCCGTCCCAAACTGTTGATCGCCGACGAGCCGACCTCGGCCCTCGACGTGACGGTGCAGCGGCAGATCCTCGACCATCTCGACGGACTCACCAGCGAACTCGGCACCGCGGTCCTGCTCATCACCCACGACCTCGGCCTGGCCGCGGAACGCGCCGAGCACCTGGTGGTGATGTATCGCGGCAAGGTCGTGGAATCCGGTCCGGCACTGCAGATTCTGCGCGAACCCCAGCATCTGTACACCAAGAAGCTGGTGAATTCCGCGCCCTCGCTCGCCTCGCAGCGGCTGTCCTCGGTGCGTGAGCGCATAGAAGTGCGTAAGCAGGCCGTACAGGTCGCGGAAGAGGTCGCGGCGGCCGATACGGAAATCGCGGCGGTCTCCGATGACGTGGTGGTCGCACAGAATCTGACCAAGGCGTTCAAGATTCGGGGCAGTACGCCGTGGAAGTCGACGGATTTCGTCGCGGTCGACGATGTGTCGTTCCGGCTGAAGCGCGGCACGACCACTGCCATTGTCGGCGAGTCCGGATCGGGTAAATCGACTGTGGCACAGATGGTTCTGGGCCTGCTCGAACCGGCATCGGGTTCGGTGACCTTCGACGGTCGTGCAGTTGCGAAACTGGATCGTAAGGGCGCGTTCGCTTTTCGTCGTCGAGTGCAGCCGATCTTCCAGGATCCCTACGGTTCGCTGGATCCGATGTACTCGATTTACCGCACCATCGAGGAGCCGCTGCGTACGCACAAGATCGGCACGGCTAAGGAACGCGAGGCAACGGTGCGCGATCTGTTGGACAAGGTGTCGCTGCCGTCCTCGGTAATGCGCCGCTACCCCAATGAACTCTCCGGTGGCCAGCGCCAGCGTGTCGCGGTGGCCCGTGCGCTCGCGCTCTCCCCGGAGGTCGTGGTGTGCGACGAGGCGGTCTCCGCGCTCGACGTCCTCGTCCAGGCTCAGATCCTCAAGCTGCTCAACGACTTACAAGCCGAGCTGGGTCTGTCCTATCTGTTCATCACCCATGACCTGGCCGTCGTCCGCCAGATCGCCGACGACGTCCTGGTCATGCAGACCGGCAGGATCGTCGAAGCGGCCACAACCGACGAGGTGTTCCAGAACCCCGAGGAGGAGTACACCCGCCGCCTGCTGGATGCCATTCCCGGACGGGACCTGCTGGCAGGCTGACCAGGGGGGTCGTGGATCGGTCGCGGTGCGGGCGCGGCAAAATCAGCACGGTGACCGATCCGCTACAGCCCCTCGTCGATCTGCCAGGTGTGCGCGAAGCCGCCGATAAGGCGCGTGACGCGCTTGCCGCGGTGCATCGGCACAAGGCGAACCGGCGGGGCTGGCCGACCACGGCCGCCGAGGCGGCGGTGCGGGCCGCGCGCTCATCCGCCGCGATCGAGGGCGGCAGTACCGAACTGCCTGCCGACGGCCGGGTCGCGGATCCGATTCTGGCCGGCTCGCTGCGGGTCGGGCAGGCGCTCGACGGTGACGCGCTGCGGAATCTGGTCGGCACCTGGCAGCGCGCGCCGCTGCAGGCGCTGGCCCGGCTGCATCTGCTGGCCGCGGCCGATCTGGTCACCGAAGAGGAGCTACTCGGGCGCCCGCGCGGTGACGGCGGTGTGGCCGAACGGCTCGACCTGTTGGTGCAGACCGTGCTCGGATCCAAGGCGCCAGCGCCGGTCATCGCGGCGGTCGTGCACGGTGAACTACTGACCTTGCGGCCGTTTGGTACGGCCGATGGCATCGTGGCGCGGGCGGCCTCGCGACTGGTGGCCGCGTCCAGTGGGCTGGACCCGCACAGCCTCGGCGTACCGGAGGTGTTCTGGTTGCGGCGGCGTCAGCAGTATCTGGACGCGGCGGCCGGATTCGGCTCGGGTGCTCCGGATGCGGTGGGCGGCTGGGTGATCCTGTGCTGCGGCGCCTTCGAAGACGGTGCGCGGGAGGCGACATCGATCGCCGACGCGGCATCCGGATAGGGGTCTACACACATCAAAGCGGGCGGCGTTGTCGTTGACGACCTCACCGCCCGCTAGCACGGATACCCGGTTACCAAGCGTGCTGGGTGGGTTGTGTTCTGCGGCCTCGGCGATTATCCGAACTCCGCCGGTTCATCCCCGCAACCTGTGCGAGGCCTTCGCCGTCGAAAACCCGGATCTCGCAGGCCCACAACGCTTCTGCCCTTGTCGCGGCGCGCTCCGCGTGGGTGCCTGGTGCCCGTGCTGGGAAGGGGGGGGTCGGGGAGCTGAGCCTTCTCTTCCGGCTCCGCTCAGGCCTTCCGTCCTTCCGTAGTTACATTTCTACACTGTGACTGCCCTCACATCAAGGCTTGGGAAAACATTCAATAACCGGCGTGTTTACCGGCGTTTCGTGATTAAATGCCTGGTCGCAGCGGCCTCTGTGTTATGACAGCAAGCCCTCCGCCGCGCCCCTCAACAGCCCGGCCGCGCGGCCCGCGCCGGACAGCAATAGCTCAGCGGCGCCGGCGCAACAGCCGGTAGCTGATCGCACCGGCCAGCACCGCGCTCAGCCCGACCGCCGCCGTCGCGGCAAGGGTGGTCGACGACGGACTCTGGAAGCGCGCCCACAGCGAGACCGGGTTGGAGAACGTGAGAATCGGCCAGCCCTTGGCCACCGCTTCGCGTCGCAGATTGCGATCCGGGTTCACCGCCGTCGGATGCCCCACCGCGCTCAGCATCGGTAGATCGGTCACCGAATCGGAGTAGGCATAACACCGCGAGAGATCGTAACCCTCAGTGGCGGCGAGCTTTTCGATCGCGGTCACCTTACCCGCACCGTAGCAATAGAATTCGACCTCGCCGGTGTAGCGGCCGTCCTCGACCACCATTCGGGTCGCCGCGGTATGCGAGGCGCCCAGCACCTCGGCGATCGGACCGACGATCTCCTCGCCCGAGGCCGAGACGATCACCACATCGTGTCCCCGGATCTTGTGGTCGGCAATGAGATCCGCGGCCTCGGCATAGATCAGCGGGTCGACGAGTTCGTGAAGTGTCTCGGCCACAATGGATTTCACCTGCTCGACATCCCAGCCCGCGACCATATTCGTCAGATTGGCGCGCATGCGCTCCATCTGATCGTGGTCGGCGCCCGAGAGCATGAACAGGAAGTGGGCGTAACTGCTCTCCAGCACCGCGCGCCGGTTCAGCAGGCCCTGTGCGTAGAAGGGCTTACTGAACACGTAGGTGCTCGATTTCGCGATCACCGTCTTGTCGAGATCGAAGAAAGCGGCTACGCGCTCGCCACCGGCGCTCGGTCGCTCCGTTGCCGTCACGTCCCGTGCCGTCTGGTCCTCGAGCTCTGTCTGGTCGCCATCGGCCGTCACTCGTTCAGAATATGCATGCCGCGGCGACGCTGTCGGACGGGTCGCGCGTCTGGTTCGTTCGGCGGGTTTGCCCCGGGGACGCCGGGCCGGTGGTGGCCACAAAGTTCTCCGAATACAGACTTGCGTTGTGGCCCGGGCTTGGGTGTAGTATTGCTGGCACCTGGACATAGTCCAGGCGCGTTCAGCCCGACCCCCCGGGGCTGAACCCGACGGCCCCAGCCTCCTCCCCCCCCGGCTGGGGCCGTCCTCTATTTCGGGGTAGGTTTCCCCGGTTTCGGGCCTCCGGATTTATCCACACCCCCCGAGTTATCCACATTCGGCATATTGCATCTTCTGCTCGGCTTCGTCTTCGAGCACGCTGACCTGCATGAATCTCGAAGCCGCCCCGGCACTCACACCGCCGCCCGCGCTCGTGCTCATCCAGGACACCCGGCTGCGCGATGAGGTGCGCCGGGTCGCGGCGGCCGCAGAGCGCGCGCTCGACGAGCGCGCGCTCTCTGTCGGTCGGCACGCCTGGGTGGCGGCACCTCTGGTGATCCTCGACACGGGGGCGGCCGAGAGCTGTGCACGGGCCGGTTACCTCCGACGGATCGGCATCGTGTTGGTGACAGACGGGGAGCCCGGATTGACCGATTGGCAGGCCGCCGCGGCTGTCGGTGCCGAGCGTGTCATCGCGCTGCCCGGTGCCGCGGTCGGACTTATCGAGAAGTTTGCTGAGCACGGCGAATATCGCGTGGGTGACGGTGTTGTCGTCGCGATCGCGGGTGCGAGCGGCGGTGCGGGCGCCTCTACATTGGCCGCGGCGACCGGACTGCGATCCGCCGCCGAGCGGTTCCGGCGCGACACCGTGCTCGTCGACGGCGCACCCCTCGGCGGCGGTCTCGACCTGCTGCTCGGCATCGAAACCAGGGCCGGACTGCGCTGGCCGGATCTGGTGATCGAGGACGGTCGGGTGTCGGCCGCCGCACTGCACAGCGCACTGCCGGCAGCCGTCCCGGGACTGGCGGTGCTGTCCTGCGGCCGCGGCGGTGCCGGACGCTTGCCCGCCGAAATCGGCGCTGCCGCCGTCCGCGCCGTCATCGAAGCGGGCCGTGCCGCAGGCGATTTGGTGATATGCGACATCTCGGGCGAACGCGGCCCCCACGCCGACCAGATACTCGACGCGGCCGACCTCGTCGTCCTGGTCGTCCCCGCCCGCCTGCGCGCCGTAGCCGCCGCCGAATCGGTCGCCGCTCATATCGGTAAGCGAAATCCCAACCAGGGCTTGGTAGTCCGCGGCCCGGCACCCGGCGGACTCCGCGGCCCGGAGGTCGCCGAGGTCCTCGACCTCCCCCTCCTAGCCGCCGTCCGAACCCAACCCGGACTGGCCGCCCGCCTCGAACGCGGCGGGCTTACTTTGCGCCGCGGGCCTCTCCGCGACGCTGCGGACGCAGTGCTCGGGGTGCTCAGCGCTCCGGCCGGGAAGGCGCTGCGATGAGTGCGTCGACGTCCCAGCCGTCGTTTCGGGTCCGCGCGGCGGTGCGTGAGAATCCGGTGCGCCGTGGTGGGGCGCGTGCGCCGATGGAATACGAGCTGCTGCAGCGGTATCGGAACGCCGCGTGCGCTGTCCCGACGGTGCTCGGCATGGGGCGATCTGCGCTGTCGGATGAGGTGCTCGGTGCTGGGCGATCTGCGGCTTCGAGTGCGTGGGCGATGCGCCGGACGTTGCGGCAGGTTCTTGCCGCTTCGGTTGGGAGGGGTTCGCGGTGAGTGCGTTGGTTACGTCGGAGTTGATGGATCGGGTGCGGGAACGGCTGTCCGGTGCGTCGGGAGATCCGGATCCGGCGCAGGTGGCGGCTGCTATCCGAGCCGAGGCCGGTGGTGTACTCGGTGATACCGATCTGCTGCGGGCATTGCGGCTGTTGCAGACCGAGATGACCGGAGCGGGGCTGTTGGAGCCGCTGCTGCAGGATCCCCGGGTCGCCGATGTGTTGGTGACTGCGCCGGATGCGGTGTGGATCGACCGGGGCCGTGGGCTGGAACGAACCTCGGTCGCCTTTCCGGATGAGGCTGCGGTGCGCCGCTTGGCACAGCGGTTGGCGCTGTCGGCCGGGCGGCGGCTCGACGACGCACAACCGTGGGTCGACGGCCGGTTATCCGGAAGGGAAGCGGCACTGGGGGATTCGTTCGGAGTCCGGCTGCACGCGGTCTTGGAGCCGGTGGCACACGGCGGCACCTGCCTGTCGCTACGCGTGCTGCGTCCGGCGACACAGGGACTGGATGCGCTCGCCGCGGCGGGCGCGGTACCCGCCGACGCGAAACTTCTACTGGAGCAGATCATTCGGGCCAGACTCGCCTTCCTGGTGGTCGGTGGAACCGGCGCGGGCAAGACAACGCTCTTGTCCGGCCTACTGGCCAAGGTCGCCGCCGACGAACGCATCATCTGCGTCGAAGACGCCGCCGAACTGGCACCCCCACATCCCCACGTCGTGCGCCTGGTCGCGCGCACCGCGAACGTAGAGGGCGTCGGCGCGGTAACCGTCCGCGATCTTGTCCGGCAGGCCCTGCGAATGCGCCCCGACCGAATCGTCGTCGGCGAAGTTCGTGGCGCGGAGGTAGTCGACCTCCTGACCGCCCTGAACACCGGCCACGACGGCGGCGCGGGCACGGTCCACGCGAACTCACCACGCGAGGTCCCCGCCCGTCTGGAAGCCCTTGCCGCACTGGGCGGTATGGACCGAGCCGCCCTCCACAGCCAACTCGCCGCAGCAGTCCAGGTAGTGCTGCACGTCCACCGCCGAGCCGACGGCTCCCGTGGCCTCCGCGAAATCGGCATCGTAGACCGCGACCCCCAAGGCCGCGTCACCATAACCGCCGCCTGGCACTCCGACCAAGCCCCCACCCCGGCCGCCCCCACCCTCATTCGCCTCCTCGACGAACGGCTCGACCGGTGAATGCGGGAATGCAGCGCACAGCGCTCATAACCCGGACGGCTTCGTTGTCGCGCGTGCTTGCGGCCCCGTCGTCGGATGCGGTGCCGGTGCTCCTTGTGGACGCGACTCCGGCAGCGTTGCGGTCCAGCCTGATCGCGGCAGCGGTGCACTCGGGAATTGCTGGTCGGATGGCACCGTCGCGGTGCCTGGTCGGCGAACGGCTCGGTCGATGATCGCGGGATTGGTGTGTCTGGCGATCGGGATTTTGCTGGCGCCGCCGCCGAGTTCGCGGCGGCGGTTCACCAGCCTGTTCACGGCATCAGGCGATGTCCGAACGCTCGGTCGGGGCAGTGGGTTTCGGGTGGCGATCGGTGTTGTCATCGTGGGGGCGTTGGCCGTTGGAATCGGTCCGCTGGTTGCGGCGGTGTTGGTTGGGGGAACGGTCGGTATTCGGGTGCGGTGGGCGAGGCGGGAACGGCGGCGCAGTGCGGAGTGCGCTTATCTGTTGGACGCGCTCGAGGCGGTGATCGGGGAGCTGCGGGTGGGTGCGCATCCGAGTGCGGCGGCGGAGGTTGCCGCGCAGGAGTCGCGCGGGGAGGCCGCACGCGTCTTCGCGGTGAGCGCGGCGCGCAGCAGACTCGGTGGTTCCGGCGCGGACGGGTTGCGCGATTCCGATTCGATCGTCGATGCGGAACTCGCCAGGATCGCCGACGCGTGGCAGGTTGCCGAGCACCACGGTCTCGCTCTGGCGGAGCTGCTCTCGGCCGCTCGCGCGGACCTATTGGGGCGCATCCGTTTTCGCACGCGCATCACAGCCGCACTGGCCGGTGCTCGCGCCACAGCGGCGGTCTTGGCGGGCCTACCGCTCCTCGGTATCGGCCTGGGACAACTGATGGGTGCCGCTCCACTGCACGTGCTGCTGAGCCCGGGTGCCGGAACTGTGCTGCTACCACTCGGCGCGGCATTGGCGTGTATCGGCTTGCTGTGGACCGACGCGATCACGCGAAAGGTCTTCGTATGAATCAAATCTGCTGGTTATACACAGTTTCGAAGGGTTTGCGTATGGCTGGAATGTCCAGTGCACCAGTGCTTTTGCTCGCAATGGCATTGTTCGTGCTGCCCGGACGAGTTGCGGTGAATCGGCGATTGCGGACGCTGCGAGAGGCGGGCCCACAGCCGGTCGCCCCGTCATCTCCACGCGGCACCAACAGCGATCCGCTGGCCATAGCCTCGATATTCGACCTGCTGGCCGCCTGCCTACGAGCCGGATTGCCGATGGCATCTGCAGCCCGCGCGGTGGCACCGAGCGCGCCGCCAGCCCTGGGCGCGGCATTACGCAAGGCAGCCGACCTGCTGGCACTGGGTGCGGACGCGGCAACCGCCTGGGATCAGGTGGCGCGCGACGGCGCAGACCAACCGGGTGCCGAGGAGGTCGACTCACTGGCACGCATGGCCCGGCGCTCCGCCCGCTCCGGCGCCTCGCTCGCCAGCGCCATCGGCGAACTGGCAGAACAGCGCCGCAGCGGAGTCGAAGATGCGGCCGCCGCCCGCGCCGAACGCGCCGGAGTCCTCATAGGCGGCCCCTTAGGCCTCTGCTTCCTCCCAGCCTTCGTCTGCCTCGGCATCGTCCCCGTAGTAGTCGGCCTCGCCGGCCGCGTCCTCGGAGGCGGACTGCTGTGAGAACTACAGCGCAGGGAAGTACTGCATCACGAGCGACGGGTTCGCGAACGACGGAGCTACGAACGACCGAGCGAGGCGCTGCCGGTTCCGACAGTTCTGCTGCCACAGACAGCGCAGCACGGTGCGCTACCGAGCTGGGATCTACAGAGCCCAGCCGTGCTGAGCGGGGCACTGCTCTGCTACCTATCGGCCTTCGTCTGTACCGACATCGTCGTCATCGGCCGCGTCCTCGGAGGCGGACTGGTGCGAGCCTGCCGCAGCCGGGAACTGCCGTGCGAAACAACGCCGATCCGGGGACGCCTCCGCCGGGCATAGTCGGGTTTGGGACCGCTGCTCGGACCGGTGTTGAGCTATGGACGATCACGCCGCGCAGTGCCGGGATGGGGACGCCCACTCGGAGCAGTACCCACCTGGGCGCGATCGCGCCGGACTTTGTCGGGCTGGAGACGGCCGCGCGGGGCGCTGTCGATCACGGCTCTGCCAACGGTGCTGTTGCTGAGCTACCAAATGCTGCGCTCGGGAGCGTCGAGGTGTGTGGTGCGGTGCTGGGGCGTGCGCGGCCGGGAAGAGCATATGGGCGCGGAGTAGCCACGCGGGACATTGTCGCCCCGGTGCGGGGGGCGCACGGGGCTGTCGAACGCGGCGGCGTTGAAGGTGCCGTTGCTGAGCTGCCGAGTGCTTTGCTCGGGAGGGGTGGGCTGCGCGCCGCGGTGCCGGGGTGCGCACGGCGGGGAAGAGTGTGTCGGCGCGGAGTGGCCGCGCAGGCGGGAATGAGAGGGGAATACAGTGCGAATGGGGATGATGCGGGATCGGGTGGTGCTTCGGCTGGGGGCCGTTGGCATGGAGATTCGGGCTCGGGTGCTGCGGGTGCTGGTCGCGGACGACGGGATGAGTACGGCGGAGTATGCGATCGGGACTATTGCGGCTGCGGCGTTCGGGGCCGTGCTCTATGGGGTGGTTACCGGGGACAGCATTGTGAACGCGCTGACGAAGATCATCGACAAGGCGTTGAACACCGCGGTGTAGCGGAGGGTAGTTGTCGATTAAACTACTGTGGTGCAACGCATCTCGGTGACGATCGGGGTGCGGTGACGGTTGAGGCGGCGATCGCGCTCGTTGCCATCGTGTTTGCGGTGGTGCTGTGCGTCGGTGCCTTGCTCGCGGCGTCGACGCAGGTGCGCTGTGTCGACGCCGCTCGCGAAGCGGCCCGGTTGGCTGCCCGCGGGGATCAAGCGAATGCGGTGTCGGCGGCGCGGCGGGTAGCTCCGCCGACCGCCGACATCTCGCTGCGCAGTGAGGGCGACCGGGTAGTCGCGGCGGTCTCCGCCCGCGCACCCCTGCTGCCCTTACTGGTCCTGCACGCCGAGGCTGTCGCCACCCGCGAGCCAGGAGCCGAGCCGTGACCAACAACGGCCGACCAACGGACCGCGACGTGCCACCGGGCGCAACACAGATGAAAGACAGCGACGTGCCGCGCGACCGAACCGCGGCAGTAAGGATGCCCAGTGACCGAGCAGTAGAAGCGGCTCCGCCGAACAGCCCACCCTGCCAACGAGGCGACCACAACCGAAGCGACATCGCCGACGGGCGAACCACACGTGCCCGCTGCGCCATCGGGGCCAGTCGCCTCGCCCGTTGGTACATCGCGTTCGCGTTGGGCGATGCGCACGGACCTTGCGCATCCCCGCGGCGGGCCACGGACGGCCTAGTCGGCCGCGTGTGCCGAGCATTTGCATCCGGAGGCCGCCGAGCCGCCAATGGGCGCAGTGTCTTTGCGCTGGGTGGTGCAGCCCGGCGTGGCGTCACGGTGCGGCGGGACGAGGGTGTCGCGACGGCGTTCGCCTGTCTGGCGCTGGCTGCGCTGATCGGCGCGACGCTATTGATCGCTCAGGTTGGGGCGGTTGTTGTGGCGCGGCACCGGGCGCAGGCTGCGGCGGATTTGGCGGCATTGGCGGCGGCGGGGGAACTCGCGCGCGGGGCCGATGTCGGATGTACGGAAGCGGCGGAGATCGCGCAACGGATGGGAGTGCGGATTCAGCAGTGTGAAGTCGTGCAGTGGGATGCGACTGTCACTGTTGAAGAGAATGTACCAATGGGTCTGTTAGGAAAGCGGACTGTTCGCGCGGTTGCTCGTGCCGGACCTGTAGAAGTCGGAGCGTGACCGGTACGTACTTACACTCGCCAGTGGTACTTTCACGATGCCGGAATTCGGTAATTGCGATGCTCGAATAAATACGCCATTGCCTCATTTACTTAGTAACCGCAGAACGCAATCGAATGAATCTGCACGTCGGGCGGTAACGTCCGTGGCAATACCTCAGTTAACATGAATCTAATCCTCTTTATTCGACGGTCCGACGCGCTCGGCATCGCAGGGCGAGGCACGGCGACATGCGCCTATAACCCCTGGTGACCATCCGGAAAGGTGGACAAGCGATCACGTTCGGAGGTCGGCGCTGTCACGAATCGGGCGCGGCGCCTTCGCCGCGCTGTTCAGTTGCCCGTACCGGCGGCCAATTCGCCCAGAACCGCGGCCAGCAGGCGGGCCGCACCGGCCTTGTCCAGCGGATGGTTGCCATTGCCGCACTTGGGCGACTGCACGCAGGACGGGCACCCGACCGCGCAGGTGCACGTCTCGATCACCGCGAGCGTCGCCGACAACCAGCGACGTAGCTGCGCGAACCCGCGTTCGGCGAAGCCCGCACCACCGGGCTGCCCGTCATAGACGAACACTGTCGGCAGCCCGGTATCCGGATGGTCGGCGGTTGAAACGCCGCCGATATCCCACCGGTCACACGTCGCGACCAGCGGCAATAGGCCGATCGCCGCATGTTCGGCGGCGTGCAGCGCACCCGGCACCCGTGGCGTATCCAGGCCTGCCGCGGCGAGCAGTTCGGGTGTCACCGTGTACAGCACCGCGCGGGTCGGCAGCGTCTGCTCCGGCATATCCAGCTCGACCAGGTCCAACACTTCGCCGGTGCGCAGCGTGCGCAGATACCCGATCACCTGGCTGGTGACGCTGACCTGCGCCAATGCGGTCGTCACTCGGCCGTGGCGGCGCTGCTCGGTCACTGCGTCGACGGCGATGGAGGTGACCTGTCTGGCGCTGGTGGTCCAACCGGGATCGGTGCTTCGCACGAAGGCCACTCCGCCCTCGAGATCCAGCTCATCGACCAGATAGGTATCGCCTTGATGCAGGTGAACGGCCCCTTCGTGTAGCGTCGCCCGCGCTCTCCCAGCATCGGCCGTGCCGAGCAATCTGCCGGTCTCGCCATCCACGATGGCAATGGGTGTGCCGATGCCACCGCGCACGTCGACGGCATCGTGCGGCTGCGCCTCGGCCGTCGCGAACCAGCGCGCGCTACCGTCGCGCACCGCACCGTTCCGGCGTCGAATCAACCCCTGACCTGCGAGATCGGTGAGCACCTCACCCGCCCCGAGCTCATCGACCTCATTGTCGGTGAGCGGCAGTTCCAGCGCCGCGCACAGCAATTGCGGACCCAGTACATAGGGGTTGTGCGGATCGGTGATGGTGGCCTCGATCGGCTTGTCCAGCAGCGCCTCAGGGTGGTGGACCAGGAAGGTGTCCAGCGGATCGTCTCTGGCCACCAGCAGCACCAGCGATCCCTGCGTGCGCCGGCCCGCGCGCCCGGCCTGCTGCCAGAACGAGGCGACCGTACCCGGAAAACCCGAGATCACGACCGCATCCAGCCCCGCTATATCGACGCCGAGCTCGAGCGCATTCGTAGTGGCAGCCCCCAGCAGCGACCCGTCCGACAGCGCGGCCTCCAGTTCGCGCCGATCCTCCGCGAGATAACCTGCCCGGTAGGCGGCGACTCGTTTGCTGAGCTCTGGATCGACGTCGGCGAGGAGCCTGCGCGCCTCGATCGCGGTCAGCTCGGCGGCCCGCCGCGACCTGACGAATGCGAGCGTGCGCGCGCCTTCGACCACCAGATCGGCCATGATCCTCGCCGCCTCCGACGTCGCGGATCGCCGAACCGGCGCACCGTTTTCGCCGGTCAGGGTGGTCAACAGCGGCGGCTCCCATAGTGCGATGGTGCGCGAGCCCTGCGGCGATCCGTCTTCGGTGACCGCAACGCAGGGCGCGCCGATCAGCCGGGATGCCGCAGCCGCGGGCTCGGCGGTGGTGGCCGAGCACAGTATGAATACGGGATCCGCGCCGTAATGTGCCGCGATCCGCCGCAGCCTGCGCAGCACCAGCGCCACATGCGAGCCGAATACGCCCCGGTAGGCGTGGCATTCGTCGACCACCACATAGCGCAGCCTGCGCAACACCCTGGCCCAGCGCTGATGTGAGCGCAGCATGCCGACGTGCAGCATGTCCGGATTGGTGAGGATCAAGCGGGCATTCGCCCGCACCCACTGCCTGACCTCGGCCGGTGTGTCCCCGTCGTATGTGGCCGGATGGACATCCCGCAACGGCCCCTCATGCGTCAATTCCGCTATTGCCCGAAGCTGGTCAGCACCCAATGCCTTGGTCGGCGCCAGATAAAGGGCAGTGGCGAGTGGATCTTCGCGCAATGCGGTGAGCACCGGTAGTTGGTAGCCGAGCGATTTCCCGGATGCTGTACCGGTGCTGACGACAACGTGCCTGCCGCCCGCGGCGAGGTCCGCGGTGCTGGTCTGATGAGTCCACGGCGCCTCGACTCCGGCGGCTCGCAGCGCGGCGACGACGTCGGGCGCGGCCCAATCTGGCCAGGTAGTCGTGGCTGCGGGCCGTGCGGCGAGCTCGACGACATGGGTGAGGCGGGGGTCGTCCTCGGGCGCCGCATCAAGGACACGATTCAGCAACGATGCCCCGTAACTTCGGCCGTTGCTGGCGCGTGGCGGAGTTAGCGGTTCGGTCGGATTCACGACTCGGGCTCCGCGACACGCGCAGAAAGTGTGAAACGTGTGCGCTTGGGAAGCCGTGCCTGCCATTTCGATACCAAATAGCGACCTGGGTCACAGGCTGTTTGCCAGACACTGGCTCGGTTATCCGTAAGCAAACGAACCACAAGTCTGGATTCTGGCATTGTGTCCCTCACCTGCGCATTCGCAAGATCAACTTTTTTGCAAATTGTCGGTAACTCGACTGTTGAATTGCTCGAAGACATGGTTCACTAGTTCCTGGTCGCAAGCTTCTGTGTTCGAGGGACGGATCCAAAGTCCAAACCGTCAGCAGGATCGATGTTGCGAACGATGTGCTTGGTGCTTTCCTGCAGGGGGAACCAACAGTACATCGGTCGGAACGGACCCGGTGGATGAACCTACTTGTCCGCCGTTCCGGTAAGAAAAGAGAAGGAACAGAATGGCACAGGGAACTGTGAAGTGGTTCAACGCGGAGAAGGGGTTCGGCTTCATCGCGCCCGAGGACGGCTCCGCCGACGTCTTCGTCCACTACTCCGAGATCCAAGGGTCGGGCTTCCGCACCCTCGAGGAGAACCAGAAGGTCGAGTTCGAAGTTGGCCAGGGCACCAAGGGCCCACAGGCCACCGGAGTTCGTGCGCTCAGCTGAGCGTCGAAACAATTCGCTCGTCCCTCACCACCGGTAACGGAGGTGAGGGACGAGCTATATCTGGGGTAAGACAAAACCGACGCGTACCTGCGGTGCGGTCGTATCGCGACGGGCACTGCATACTGATCACCAGCGACGCAGGTACGCTCTGTGGTTCGAGTCGCAAGCGCTCGGCCACACGTCGCGTCAAGGTATAAACGTGTCTGGTGGCAACGTCACTCCCCGTCGCCGCCGCTTGCCCCAGCCGCGCACAGCGCGAAAAAGCGCCGCGCGGGTCGATAAGGAAAGGTGTATTCGCCGGTGGCAACACGAGACCGCGGTGCAGCCGACCAGGGCCGTCCCCTGCGTCGTCTCGTGATCGTCGAGTCCCCGACCAAGGCCCGCAAAATTGCGCCCTATCTGGGCCGCAATTACACGGTCGAGGCCTCTGTCGGTCATATCCGGGACCTGCCGCGCGGTGCGGCGGACGTGCCCGCCAAGTACAAGGGCCAGTCCTGGGCGCGCCTCGGCGTCGACGTCGACAACGACTTCGAACCCATCTATGTGGTGAGTCCGGATAAGAAGGCCAAGGTTTCCGAGCTCAAGAGTCTGCTGGCCGATGCCGACGAGCTCTACCTCGCCACCGACCCCGACCGTGAGGGCGAGGCGATCGCCTGGCACCTGTTGGAGACGTTGAAGCCCAAGGTGCCGGTGCGACGCATGGTGTTCCACGAGATCACCGAGCCCGCCATTCTGGCCGCCGCGGCCGATACCCGCGATCTGGACAACGATCTGGTCGATGCGCAGGAAACCCGGCGCATCCTGGACCGGTTGTACGGCTACGAGGTCAGCCCGGTGCTGTGGAAGAAGGTCATGCCGCGGCTGTCGGCGGGCCGGGTGCAGTCGGTCGCGACCAGGGTGATCGTGCAGCGCGAGCGCGAGCGGATGGCATTCCGCTCGGCCGAGTACTGGGATATCGCGGCGAAGCTGGATGCGGGCGGGGAAAACGGCGATGCCACCAATCCGCGGACCTTCGGGGCGCGACTGGTCAGCGTCGACGGGACCAGGGTCGCCACCGGCCGGGACTTCGGACCGGACGGGCAGCTCAAGGGCAATGGCGTGGTCGTACTCGACGAGCCGTATGCCCGCCGCCTCGCCGAGGCGCTCGAGGGCGCCGATCTGGTGGTCTCGTCAGCGGAGGCCAAGCCATATACGCGTAAGCCGTACGCGCCGTTCATGACCTCGACGCTGCAGCAGGAGGCGGGCCGCAAGCTGCGGTTCAATGCCGAGCGGACCATGCGGGTCGCGCAGCGGCTGTACGAGAACGGCTACATCACTTACATGCGTACCGACTCGACCACGCTGTCGGAGTCGGCGATCGCCGCGGCCAGGTCGCAGGCGACCCAGCTGTACGGCGCGGAATATGTGCACCCGACGCCGCGGCAGTACACCCGCAAGGTGAAGAACGCGCAGGAGGCGCACGAGGCGATCCGCCCGGCGGGCGATACCTTCGCGACCCCGGGCCAATTGCATGCGCGGCTGGACAATGACGAGTTCCGGCTCTACGAACTGATCTGGCAGCGCACGGTCGCCTCGCAGATGGCCGATGCCAGGGGCACTACGTTGACGCTGCGGATCACCGGTGTCGCCGGGACCGGCGAGGAATGCGTGTTCTCGGCCTCCGGTCGGACCATCACCTTCCCGGGCTTCCTCAAGGCCTACGTCGAGAGTGTCGACGAGGAGGCGGGCGGTCAGTCCGACGACGCCGAATCCCGGCTGCCCGCGCTCGACGAGGGCGAGCGCGTCACGGCGGTGGAGCTGAATCCCGACGGGCACAGCACGAATCCGCCCGCGCGGTATACCGAGGCCTCGTTGATCAAGACGCTCGAAGACCTCGGCATCGGTCGACCTTCGACGTATTCGTCGATCATCAAGACGATTCTCGACCGCGGATATGTGTATAAGCGCGGCAGTGCGCTGGTGCCGTCGTGGGTCGCCTTCGCGGTGGTCGGTTTGCTGGAGGCATACTTCGGTCGGCTGGTCGACTTCGACTTCACCGCCGCGATGGAGGACGATCTCGACGCCATCGCCGGCGGGCGTGAGCAGCGCGGAAATTGGTTGTCCAGCTTCTATTTCGGTGGCGATCACGGTGTCGAGGGTTCGGTCGCGCGCTCCGGCGGTCTGAAGCGGATGGTCGGTGAGCGGCTCGATGATATCGATGCCCGCGAGGTCAATTCGATCAAGCTGTTCGTCGATGGCGAGGGTCGCGACGTCGTGGTTCGGGTCGGTCGATTCGGGCCGTATCTGGAGCGGATGGTCGCCAATCCCGATGACCCGGAAGGGGATTCGATTTCGCAGCGGGCGAATCTGCCCGATGATCTGCCGCCGGACGAGCTGACCCCCGACGTCGCCGAGAAGCTTTTCTCGACACCGCAGGAGGGACGCACGCTGGGTACCGATCCGGCGACGGGACACGAAATCGTCGCCAAGGAAGGACGTTTCGGGCCGTACGTCACCGAGATCCTGCCGGAGCCCGCGGCCGAGGACGGGCCCGCGCCCGCGAAAAAGACCGCGAAAAAGGCTGCGGCACCTAAGCCGCGGACCGGATCGCTGTTCAAAGATATGGATCTGGCGACGATTACGCTCGACGATGCGCTGAAGTTGTTGTCGCTGCCGCGCGTTGTCGGCGCCGACCCGGCTTCCGGTGAGGAGATCACCGCGCAGAACGGGCGCTACGGCCCATATCTGAAGAAGGGCACCGATTCTCGTTCGCTGGTCAACGAAGACCAGATCTTCACCGTGACGCTGGACGAGGCGCTCAAGATCTACGCCGAGCCCAAGCGGCGCGGACGCCAGGCCGCCAGTGCTGCGGCGTTGCGCGAGCTCGGGAACGATTCGGCCACCGGTAAGCCGATGGTGATCAAGGACGGGCGTTTCGGTCCGTACGTCACCGACGGTGAGACCAATGCCAGCCTGCGCAAGGGCGACGAGGTCGATTCGATCACCGATGAGCGGGCCTCGGAACTGCTCGCCGATCGGCGCGCGCGTGGTCCGGTGAAGAAGACGGCAAAGAAGGCGGCGGCAAAGAAAACTCCGGCCAAGAAGGCGACGGCGGCGAAGAAGACCGCCGCCAAGAAAACCACCGCCAAGAAAACGGCCGCGAAGAAGTCCTGACGGTTTCGTCGGCGCCTTGCCGTAGCCTCGCCCCGGTATCGAAGCTCGAACGAGAAGGGGACCGCCATGGCCATCGATCAGGAACGCGAAGATCTCATCCTCGCACTCGACAGTCAGCGCGAGCTGTTTCGAATCACCCTGCGTGGTCTCGACGAGCAGCAGGCACGGCAGCGCACAACCGTCAGCGAGTTGACGCTCGGTGGACTGCTGCACCATGTCGTCAACTGCGAGCGGCACTGGACAAAGGTCATCGTCGAGCGCGATGAGACGGCGAAGCAGGAACTGGCCGAATTCGAGGGTGAATATGTGATGGCGCCCGACGATACCGTTGCGGGACTGCTGGCCACCTGGGACGAGGTGGCGGAGGCGACCGCGAAGCTGATTCGCACCGAGCCGGATCTGAGCACGTCCATCCCGACTCCGACGACACCGTGGACGCCCGACCGCGTGTGGTGGACCGTGCGGTTCACGCTGCTGCACGTGTTGCGCGAGATCACCCACCATAGTGGGCACGCCGACATCCTTCGGGAGGCGCTCGACGGTGCTAATACCACCTACCAGCGAGCTTGATTCGGATCCGTTCGGCCGTCCGGGCAGGGCTGTCGGAGGGGGCGGCTAGGGTGTAGCGCGTGGCGGGTGTCTTCGATCGGCTGGTTGGGCAGGATGCGGTCGAGTCCGAATTGCGGGCGGCCGCGGTCGCCGCGCGCGGGGGGACCGGCAATGGCGCGATGACGCATTCGTGGCTGTTCACCGGCCCGCCCGGATCGGGGAGATCCGTTGCGGCGCTGTGCTTTGCGGCCGCGTTGCAGTGCACGGACGAAGGGGAGCCCGGATGTGGTCGGTGCCATGCGTGCACGACCACGATGGCCGGAACGCACGGCGACGTGCGGCGGGTGATTCCGGAAGGGCTGAGCATCAGCACCAAGGAGATGCGCGAGATCGTGCAGATCGCCTCGCGTCGGCCGAGTACCGGTCGATGGCAGGTGGTGCTGATCGAGGACGCCGACCGGTTGACCGAGGCGGCGGGCAATGTGCTGTTGAAGGTGGTCGAGGAGCCACCGGATCGGACGGTATTCCTGCTGTGCGCGCCATCGGTGGATCCGGAGGACATCTCCGTGACGCTGCGGTCGCGCTGTCGGCATGTACATCTGGTGACGCCCTCGGTGCCCGCCATCGCGCGGGTGCTGCGCGAGCGCGACAAGCTCGATGAGAAGACCGCCACCTGGGCGGCATCGGTGAGCGGCGGTCATGTCGGGCGGGCTCGGCGGTTGGCCACCGATGAGGAGGCGCGTGCTCGTCGGCAGCGGGCGCTGGCGTTGGTGGGCGCGGTTTCGCGGCCGGGTGCCGCGTATGCCGCCGCGGATGAATTGGTGAAATCCGCCGACGATGAGGCCAAGCAGATGAGTGCGGCCCGCGACGAACGTGAGCGCGAAGAACTGGCGACCGCAATGGGCGCGGGCGGCACCGGTAAGGGCGCCGCCGGCGCGACCCGAGGTTCGGCCGGTGTGCTCAAGGACCTGGAGCGCAGGCAGAAATCCCGTGCCACCCGCACCGGCCGAGATGCCCTGGACCGCGCGCTCATCGACGTCGCCGGCGTCTACCGTGACGCTCTGGCTGTCCGCTTCGGTGCCGCCCGCAACGGTTCCGGCGTCACCCTCACCCACCCCGATATGTCCGACCAGATCCACGACCTCGCCGACCGCGTCCGCCCCGAGGGCCTGCTCCGCTCCATCGAAGCCGTCCTCGCCTGCCGCGAGGCCCTCGACATCAACGTCAAACCTCGCTTCGCCCTCGCCGCCATGGTCGCCACCCTCATCTCCGCCCAAACCGCGTGACCGCTACCACCCGTTTTCGCGATCCGACCGTCGGGACGATAGACTCGCGTGGCCGAAAGGCACGCCGCCTTAGCTCAGTCGGTAGAGCGCTTCACTCGTAATGAAAAGGTCGGGGGTTCGATTCCCCCAGGCGGCTCCAGGTCAGAGGATGTTTTGATGGTTTCGGAACCGGTGGTTGGCACCCAAGTGTGCCAACGCTCGGGAGAAGTTCCCCGTAAAACGCCTCCTCGTTGGCTTCAGATCTTCGGGTTGTGGGTCGCTGTCGGGACAGGTTTGGCTGGTTGTCGCGGTGCCGCACGGATTCGCGTTGAGCACAATGTTGGCGGCCCGCCGCGACAACCAATGCTGCCGAGCTGACACGCAGAAGTCTCGGATCCGTCGATCAGGCGTAATTGCAGTGCGGGGATATCGCCGCGAGGAGTGTCATCGACCGGGTCGGCCGAGTTGGTCCACCTGGTTCTGGAGGCGTTCGAGGGCCTCGCGGACGGCCTCGATCTGCGCGTTGAGTTCGTCGATCTTCGCCTGGTCCAGGGGCGGCGTGGTCGCGGGCGGGACCGGTATCGGCACGGGGGGCGGTTCGCTCTGCGGCGGCGGGGCGGCGGGGCTGCCGCCGGGTGCGGTGGCGGCTCGGCCGGTGGCGGGGCCGAACACCTGATCGAGCGCCTCGGCAAGGGTCGGTGCGTAGCCGACGCGGACCCCACCGGTACCCGGATCGCGATAGCTGACGAGGACCCGTGCCAACTGGGGGAAGGTCGACCCGTTCGGTGTCGTCGAGATTCGCTCGGTGAACAGCGGTTCGACGTAGAGCACCCCGCCGTCGGCGATCGGCAGTGTGAGCAGATTGCCGTACTGGATCCGGTTCGACCGCTCCAGCAGGGTGCGCTCCGAGGCCACCCTGGTGTCGGAGATCATCGAGTTCTGGATCTGCTGGGGTCCCTGGGTGAGGGTGTCGGTGGGCAGGTGCAGGACGGTGATCCTGCCGTAGTTCTCGGGATCGGAATCGGCCGAGACGTAGGCGGACAGGAATTCCCTGTTGAATCCGACCATCGCGCTGGACAACCGGAACGACGGCCGCGCGGTGCCCGGCTCGCCGAGTAGGACGTAGAACGGGGGCTGGTGCGGGTTGGTGTCTACGGTCGGATCGCTGGGCACCGACCAGAAGGCGTTGGTGGTGAAGAACTCTCGCGGTTCGTCCACGTGATACTTGGCCAGCATCTCGCGCTGGATCGTGAACTGGTCCTCCGGGTACCGGAAGTGCGCCCGCAGGTCGGCGGTGATCGACTCCTCGGGTTCGACGGTGCCCGGGAAGACCCGCATCCATGCCGCCAGCACCGGATCGTTCCGGTCGACCTGGTAGAGGGTGACCGTGCCGTCGTAGGCGTCGACGGTGGCCTTGATCGAGTTACGGAGGTAGGAGATCTCGCGGGGATGCCGGATGCCGGTGTCGCTTCCCGGCGCGAGGGCTTCGAGAGAACTCCGCTTGGCGTATGGGTAGCCGTCGATCGTGGTGTAAGCGTCGACTATCCAGACGATGCGGCCGTCGACGACTGTGGGGTACGGGTTGTTGTCGGTGGTCAGCCACGGCGCGACGAGTTCGACGCGGTGGCGCGGGTCGCGGTTGAAGATGATCTTCGATCCAGGGCCGATCGCCTTGGAGAACACGATGTTGCGCTCGGTATAGGTGGTGGCGAAGGCCAGCCGGTTGAACCAGTTCCCGATCGGTACACCGCCGGTTCCGGCGTAGGTGTACTTGGTGGTGTCGGTGTCGTACTCGCGCGGTTCCGCGCCGCCGCCGACGATGGCGTAGTCCGGGTCGGCCTGCGCGATCACCTCGCCGAAGTAGATGCGGGGCTGGTCCACCGGGATCAGTTGATGTCCCGACTCCTGTGAGGCGATATCGCTCACCGAGTAGATCGGGTAGCCGCTGTTGCCTGCCGCGGCATCGCCCACGGCATCGCGCACGGCGGCGTTCACCCGGTTGGCGGGCGCGGCGACGAATCCGTTTCCGTGGGTGTAGACGGTATGCCGGTTGACCCAGTGGGTCTGGTTGCCGCTCAACGCATTCGGGGTCAATTCGCGGGCGGCCACCACATAATCGCGCAGTTGCCCGTCGATGCGATATCGGTCAAGGTCCAGATTCGTCGGGAAGCTGTAGAAGTTCTTCAGCTGTTGCTGCTGGGTGAAGGTGCGTGAGAGGACGTTCGGGTCGAGCAGACGGGCGTTGGCGATCGTGGTCAGGTCCGCGGGGACCTCCGGCGGCGGCTTGGTGCCGACCCCGGGGTAGGCGCGGTAGTCGACCCGGTCGCCGCCGATCGCGTACGCCTGCCGGGTCGCCGTGATATTGCGTTCGATGTAGACGCGTTCCATGTCGGCGGCGTTCGGGCGGACCGAGAACTGCTCCACCACCAGCGGCCACACACCGCCCACCAGAATCGACGACAACAGCAGCAATGCGGCGGCCATCGCCGGGATCCGCAGGTCCCGCACCACGACCGCGGCGAATACGGCCGCGGCGCACAGGACCGCGATGGCGAAGAGAATGAGGCGAGCGGGCAGCACCGCGTTGATATCGGTGTAGCCGGCGCCTGCGAACGTCGGCTCCTTGCGGCTGCTCGACAGCAACGTGTACCGATCGAGCCAGTAGGCCGCCGCCTTCACGACGATGAACATCGCGACCAACACCGCGAGTTGCACGCGCGCGGCGCGCAGAATGCCCTTCGGGTTTCCAGACAGCCGCAGCCCGCCGAGTAGGTAATGGGTCACCAGGCTCGCGAGGAAAGCCAGGACGGTCGCGACGAACACCCAGTTCACCACTAGCCGGTAGAAGGGCAGATCGAAGACGTAGAACCCGATGTCGTGTCCGAACTCGGGATCGTCCACACCGAACGAACCGCCGTGGAGGAACAGTTGGACTGTCATCCACTGCGATTGCGCGACCAACCCGCACAGCACGCCGATGCCGGTGGCGATACCCAGCCCGAACCGCATCGGCCACCGCAGCACGACGCCGCGATACGGCCGCAGAACGTCGACTTCCGCGGGCGCGGCGAACAGCGGCCGGAACCGGAACGCGAGCCACATCGCTGTGAAGACCACGCTGCCGACGCACATCGCGACCACGACGAACAACACCGAACGGGTGAGCAATACGGTGAGCCAGACACCGCGATAGCCGACCTCACCGAACCACAACCAGTGCACATACGCGCCGGTCAGACGGGGAATCACCAGCAACGACACGACGACCACCGGCAGGACGATCAACAGCACCCGTGTCCTACGACCCAACCGCAGAACGGGTCCTTCGTGCGTGCTCATATCCCACACTCCCGTCACCACGTTCGACCAAAACACTGTCCGAATCGAACGCATAACCGGTTGAGCCAATTCTAACCGGCGGCGGGGTGCGGTGTTCTTGGTCAGCGTTTCGCTGTCGGGCGCCGCGGCTGGGACCGTTCCGTACACGGCGCTGTTGTTCTTGCCGGCGGGGGCGATGATCGGTGATGGTGGGCTGTTTGCAGCGTTCGCCGCCGCCGGGAAGCCTGGTCGGTTGGCGGCGCTATTGGATGACGATCTCTGCCGCTTCGATGGTGACGGTGCGGGTCTCCAACGCTTCGCGGGCAGGACCGTGCATTACCGACCCGTCGGTGATACTGAATTTGCTGCCGTGGCAGGGGCATTCGATGGTTCCGTCGGCGACCTCGGCGACGGCGCAGCCCTGATGGGGGCATACGGACGAGAAGGCCCGGACCTCACCCGGGTTCGGCTGGGTCACGACCACGCCCTGTCGCGAATACACGCGCCCGCCGCCCACGGGGATCTCGGTCAGTGGTATCCGCAGCGGCTCGGATTCCGCGCTACTGCTGGCACATCCGGCCGCGGCTACTGCAGCGGCGGCACCTACCCCGATCAGCATGCTGCGCCGCGTGCACCCTGAACACAGCGGTAGGTCCGAACGTGGCGTGCTGGTCATGCGCTCACCGATAGTCCGGTCGAATACATCACCAGCACACCGACCACGACCCCACCGAGCGTGGCCGCGGTGAACTTCCCGTCCGGCTGTTCCCGCAGACTCGGCGCGATCTGCACGATGACCTGAATGATCGCGCCGACACCGACGCCCAGCAACAGCGCGGACAGTTCGGCGTTGTTCACCGTCGCGCCCAGGACCGCGCCCGCGATTGCCGGGGCTCCGGCGATCAGGCCCAGACCGAGCAGGGGCAGCAGCGGTGGGCGGCGTTCGGTCAGCGGGGCGACGACCGCGAGGCCCTCGGTGGTGTTCTGGATGGCGAACCCGATCACCAGGAAGGTGCCGAGCGCCAATTCACCGACCGCATAAGCGGATCCGATGGCCAGTCCCTCACCGAGGTTGTGCAGGCCGATGCCGATGGCGATCATCAGGGCCAGCCGCAGACCGGTTCTGCCCTCGGCCGCTGCGGTTTTTCGCCGGGTGCGCAGCCACTGGTCCACGGCGGTCAGGGTGAGGAACGCCAGACCGGCACCGAGTACGACCAGCGCGGTTCCGCCGAACGCGCCACCGGATCCGCCTGCAAGTTCGAATCCTTCGCTCGTGCCCTCCCATGCCAGAAACGCCAGCAGTCCGACGGTGACCGCGAGCAGCACCCGCACGACGCGACTCCCGGCGGCGCGCAGCACCGGCAGAAACAGCATGCCGAGCACGACCGGAACGATGCCGACGTAGGTTCCGAGCAGGGCCATCAGGCCGAAGAACGAGGCGTTCGGTCGTGGCGTCGTAACGGCGACGGGGATGTCGTGCTCGATCACAAGACCGGTCGAGGTCAGCATCGAGACCTTGTAGGGCTGGCCCTCCTGCCAGGGATAGTCCAGCCGGAGTTCGGTCGATGCGAGACGGCCGATCGGCTCGGTGGGGCCGGTGAAATCGACGTAGGCGTCGTTGACGAAAATCTGCGCGATCGAGACCGGGTCGGGCCCGGTGTTGCGCAGGGTCAGTTCGATCGAGCCGGATTCGAGCACGGTGTGCTCGACCGCGATCTCCTCGACCGGCGGGCCGGTGCGTTCGGGCAGGCTGCGTCCGCCGAGCAGGGCCAGCCCGGCCAGCGCGACGATGAGTAGGGCGGCCGAGGCGAGCCCGAGGAGCCATGGGCGGCGGGTTTGTGCGGTGTCGGTCATGCGCGGTTACTCCGTCACCTCGAACATGCCCATCCAACCGAGTTCGGCGAACTCGGTTTTGTGGGCGTGGAACATGTACTGCCCCGGATACGGGAAGCGGAGCTCGCAGATGCCGCGTTGGCCTTGGCCCTGCACGATGGTGTCGGTGTATTCCGTTGGCTGCAGGCGGGTTCCGGTGGGGAAGTAGTCGAAGAAGTTCCCGTGGATATGGAAGCTGTTGATCGGGTCGTACTCCAGCACGTTGACCAGGTAGATGCGCACCAGTTCGTTGCGCTTCACCTTGATCGGTTCGTGCATGTAGTGGAAAGGGATCCCGTTGACCGCGTAGAGCTGGTTGCCCTCGCCGTCGAAAGTGGTGTTGTAGCCGTGCATCACCATCACCATCTCGTCGGCTTGCGGTCGCGGCTGCGGCGGATCGACGATGAAGGTCCCGTACATGCCGCGGGCGATGTGCTCGGCGAGCGGGCCGACATGGCAGTGGAACAGGTGCAGCCCGAACGGTGTCGCGTCGAACTCGTAGGTGAAGCTCTCACCCGGCTGGATGACACCGCGCCCGATCCCCGGAATACCGTCCATTTCGGCCGGATGGATGCCATGGAAGTGCAGCGTGTGCGGATGCGCCGAGCCATTGGTGAAATTGACCCGCAACAGATCCCCCTCGCGGCATCGCAAGGTCGGGCCAGGGATACGCGAATTCAATGTCCACGCGGGGAATTTCAAGCCCGGTGCGATCTCGATGTCCTCGTCGCTGGCGAAGACATCCCATTCGCGCAAGGTCCGCCCGTCCGGTCGCGTCGAGGTCTTCCCGTAGTCGAAATCACGTAGCACGGCGGTCGGATTGAAACCGTTTGCCACGTGATCGACCACCGCGCCCTTGCGGAAGGTTGGCCCACTGATCCCGCCGCCGTGACCACCGGTATTCGGCTGGTGTCCGGTATGCGGGCCGGACGGGCCCTCTGCTTTGGCCGGTCCGGAGTCGCGCAGCGGCATGGTCCCGAGCGCGAGGCCCGTCGAAGCAGCTACGGCACTGCCGAGCATGAACCGGCGCGGTATCGAAGATGTCATCCCAGCCTGTCAAAACTTAGAGCGAACTATCGCCATAGTTTGGCAGGCCGAAAATAATCTTTCAATAGCCCTGAAAACGACTGGTCGGGCGGTCGGCGGCCACGGTGGCGCGATCATGTGGCAGGTCTGGACCTGCGTCGTGGGAAGGAATCGGCCCGCGGTGGCGATGGTGTTCGATCTCGACTGGGAGACTGGTCGATGATGGACACCAGCCAGCCCGTGCGATCATCTGTCCGCCGCCGACCGCGCGATCGTCGCGCTACGATCGTGCGCGCGGCCAGCGAGGCCTTCGCCCGGCACGGCTATCACGGCACCTCGATGTCCGACATCGCTGCGGCGGTCGGAATCACCTCCACCGCGCTGTATCGACATTTCCGCAGCAAGCAACAACTGCTCGGACACTGTTTGCTCGATGGTCTGGACGTCACCGTGGCGCGGCTCGACAATGCCCACCGCGCCGACCCTTCTGGGGGATCGGTGCTGACCGAGTTGGTGCGGGTCGCGCTGGAATTGCGCGGTCTGCCGCGATTGTGGCAACTCGAGTTCCGCAACTTGCGACCGACGGATCGCATGGGGGTGCTCGCGCGTGCGGTGCGTTTGACTTGTTATCTCCGCACCGCGATCCGCGCGCGCCGCCCCGACCTCACCCCGGCCGATGTGGAATTGCTGAGCTGGTGTGTGCTGTCGGTCGCGGTCAGTCCGTCCTACCACCGGGTCGAGCTGCCGGGACCGCTGTTCGCCGAGGTACTCGACAAGGCTGTGGCCGCAACGATCGACGTCCGGCTACCGACCGGCGTGGCCTCGGAGAGGCGGGCAGTGCGGGCAGCATGGGTGACCGGTGACATCGAATTCGATCGCGGCGTGCGACCGGAACGGTTGATCGTCGCTGCCGCACGGTTGTTCAATACGCGCGGGTACGCCGCGGTGAGCATCGAAGACATCGGCGCGGCAGTGGGGGTGAGTGGGCCTGCTTTGTACCACCATTTCGCCGGTAAGGCGGAGCTGCTCAACCAGATTATTGATCGCAACGATCAATGGATTCGCCTCTACATGTCGCGGGCGTTGACCGAGGGGGACGATCCACGCCAGTCGCTGTTGCTGCTGCTGTCCTATTTCGCGCGCTTCGCTGTCGAGCAGCCCGATCTGATGGGGACGACGGTCAGCGAGGTCGCGCATCTGCCGCGGGACCTGGCCGAACGCTACCGGCAAGCGCACCGTGACGGCGTCATCCGCTGGGCGCGCATGCTGCAGACTGTGCGTCCCGAGCTGTCGTTGCCGACGGCGCGAGTGTCCATCCAGGCGGTTACCACCGTTGTCATCGACGCGGCACGCAATCCGCGGCTGAGCCGCCGAGGTGACATCGTCGAGGCTCTCGTGGCTGTGGGCGACGCGATCGCGTTCTCTGGCGCCACCCGCTCCTGATCCAGGGCAAGCGCTGTTCCAGGAAATTTATCGACCATTAACTTACTGACCTTGTTTCTGCTATTGCTGGGCGACGTCATCAGACTGTAGCTTAGCGTCGAGTAACTTAGCGGTGCTCGCGAGCTGCCTGAGATGTCCGGGCGGTCGGCGGGCGCGCGTATCATCTCGCCCGGCTGCAGGCCGGGCCTGTGCGAAGGCGAGTGCTGGTGGGGCATTACAAGAGCAACGTGCGTGATCTCGAGTTCAATCTGTTCGAGGTGCTCGGCCTGGAGGCGGTCCTGCAGTCGGGGCAGTTCGGTGACCTCGATGGCGAAACCGTGCGGTCGATGCTGGTCGAGGCAGCGCGCCTGGCCGAAGGACCGGTGGCGGAGTCCTATGCCGACGCCGACCGCAACCCGCCGGTGTTCGACCCGGCCACTCATTCGGTGCGGCTGCCCGACTCGCTTCAGCGATCCGTGCGCGCCTGGTACGACGGCGACTGGTGGCGGGTCGGCAAGGCCGAGGCGATCGGTGGGGTGCCCGCCCCGCGAATGCTGGCGTGGGCGATCAACGAATTCCTCCTCGGCGCCCAGCCCGCGGCTTATATGTATCTCAGCGGTCCCGTCATGGCCGATATCGTGCACAGCCTCGGCACCGAGGACCAGCGTCACTGGGCAAAGCTTGCGGTACAACGTAATTGGGGAGCCACCATGGTCCTCACCGAGCCCGACGCCGGCTCTGATGTCGGTGCCGGGCGCACCAAGGCGATCCAGCTGCCCGACGGCACCTGGCATCTAGAGGGCGTCAAGCGGTTCATCACCTCCGCCGACTCCGGCGACCTGTTCGAGAACATCGTCCACCAGGTGCTCGCTCGCCCCGAGGGCGCCGGACCGGGCACCAAGGGGCTGAGCCTGTTTTTGGTGCCGAAGTACCTGTTCGACGCGCAGACCGGTGAGATCGGTGACCGCAACGGTGTTTTCGTGACCAACCTCGAGCACAAGATGGGTTTGAAGGCGTCCGCGACCTGCGAGCTGACCTTCGGCGGTCATGGCACACCAGCCATTGGGTATCTCGTCGGCGAGGTCCACGACGGTATCGCGCAGATGTTCAAGGTCATCGAGGAAGCTCGGATGATGGTGGGCACCAAGGCCATCGCCACTCTCTCCAGCGGCTACCTCAACGCCCTCGACTACGCCAAGACCCGCGTACAGGGCGGCGATCTCGCCGAGATGTCCGACAAGAACGCGCCCAAGGTCACCATCACCCACCACCCCGACGTACGCCGCTCGCTGATGATGCAGAAGGCCTACGCCGAGGGCCTACGCGCGATCTACCTCTACACCGCCGCCCACCAGGATGCTGTTGCCGCCCAGCAAGTTTCAGGTGCCGACGCCGAACTGGCCGCGCGGGTGAACGATTTGCTGCTGCCGATCGTCAAGGGCGTCGGATCAGAGCGGGGTTATCAGTATCTGACCGAATCCCTGCAGTGCTTCGGGGGCTCGGGTTTCCTGCAGGACTACCCGATCGAGCAGTACATCCGCGACTCGAAGATCGACTCGCTCTACGAGGGCACGACTGCAATCCAGGCCCAGGACTTCTTCTTCCGCAAGATCGCCCGCGACCACGGTGTCGCACTCGCGCACGTGGCCGGCAAGGTACGCGAGACCACCGAATCCACCAGCGACGGCGGCCGGCTCAAAGCCGAGAAGATCCAGCTCGCCACCGCCTTGGAAGATGTGCAGGACATGGTGGGCAAACTGACCCAGCACCTGATCGCCGCCCGTGAGCAGCCCACGGAGCTGTACAAGATCGGCTTGGTCGCGGTGCCGCTGCTGCTCGCTGTCGGTGATCTGCTCGTCGGTTGGCGGCTCATCGTGGCGGCCGAAATCGCTCTCACCGCCCTGGATTCCGATCTCGGCGAGCAGGACCGGGCCTTCTACAGCGGCAAGATCGCCGTGGCGTCGTTCTTCGCCAAGACCGTGCTGCCGCACCTGAGCGCCGAATGGTCGATGATCTCCGACATCGACAACAGCATCATGGAACTCGACGAAGCAGCATTCTGACACGAAGGAACACCGTGAGGACCGCCTGCAGTCCCGTAATGAGGTCCCGTACCCGAACACATGGTTGATCCCCCGGTCCCGCAGCGACGCCGCGCTGCGGGACGGACTGCAGCGGCTGGGCGAAACGCCAAACTCGGCATCCGCTCGCGCGCTGAACTCGCCGCTCTGCGCAACGCCGGTTGACAGGTCGTTACCGCGATGACTCGAAGGCGGCCTCGGCGAGCGGTCGAGGTTCAGCAACGGCTGACCGTCGTGTGCGATGACAATGAGTTCAGGACCATCGCGGGCCAGCAAGTGGTGTTCGTGACCGCGTCCGACTAGCTCTGACCTGGCGGTCGTGACGCGGTATTGCGGTGCATAAAGGTAGGGCGTTGCGGATCTGTAGGTACCGCTGGTGGTCGCAGGTGTCAGGGCGCGCCCGACGGCGGCGCCAGGCCCAGGATCCGTTCCGAGCGGTCGCCACATCTGGGAAGCGGGGGGTCGGTGTTTGCGGCGGTGTTCCCTAGAACGTGAATTGTGTTCCGTAGCCGGTTGTTTGGGCGGTTCCGTTGGTACCGTCGACGCGCGCGGTGACGAACGGCATGGCTGATGCGGGCGACAGGCATCCGCTGATGTTCAGTGGCGTGTTGGTGTGACTGAATATGTAGGGGTACTCTGCGTCCTCATCCAGGCTGGCTGCACCGATAACCACTGCTGTGACGGTCCCCGGTGCGAGGTTTACCGAGATCGCTCCGGCGAGACCGGCATTGACGCCGACATTCGGTTGAATCGCGACGGTGACGCTGGTCGAGTCGCCGAGGGTCAACGCGAGCGAGGGTGCGATACCCGCGCTGACGCCGATGCTCGGCGCAATCCCGATGGAGATGCCGTCGGCGATATCCACGGCGCAACCGATCAAGTATCCGATCGCAATTTCCCCGTCGCGAACGGATGGACCGCCGTCGACAGACACCGAGTAATCCCCGGACACTTTGACTGCGTGCACGAACGGGATTCCTTGTGCTACATCGCCGCCGGCCGGGACGACATTGCTCACATCCACTGCCGCGACGAGGTGCATGCCACCGGCACCGGCTTCGCCAGGTGCCGCCTCGGCGGGTGCGTTCGCAATGCAAGTCGCTGCACCGGCTATCGCCGTGAGCGATGCAATAATCCTGAGGTATTTCCTGGTCATACCACTCCAGTCGAATAATTACCGACACAGACTGTTCCGTAGAAATAGATCGCTCACGACACCGGGACTCGAAGTGTCTACCCGCGCAGGAGGTTCGATACGGGACCAGCACTCGAACCTTCGGGCAGACCCTACCGCATCTACGGGACAACTGATCTCATGAGCCCTGTTACTCATCCGGCCTGTCGACGAGCCGGACGTTTACGGGTCGCGACTCGCGACTGAGCGTCCCGATCTCGGGGCCCGACGATATTGTCGCGGCACTCGCTAGTTGTGCTAGGCCGCAAGGGGTTTCGATTACTCCGGGCGGCTCCGCTCAACGGTCAAGAACTCCCGTGCTGGGCCTCGTCCACGATCCAGGCGGCGATCTGGGTGCGGGAGGTGAATCCGAGTTTGCTCAGGATGTGTTCGACGTGGTGCTGTGCGGTGCGTTGGGAGAGCACCAGTTTTGCGGCGATCTGTTTGTTGGTGAGTCCTTGGGCGACAAGGTGCGCGACCTCGAGTTCACGTCTGGTCAATCTCGTTGCGGAATCGTGTGGTGCGGTGGTCGGCGGTTCCCCCAGGGCGTAGGACACCGCGGCGCTCATCCCCATGGCCTGGCCGCGCCGGAAGGCGGCATCGAATCCTCGGTCACCGAGCGTGCGGCGCACCTTGCGCTCGCATTCGTCGTGATAGCGGTATAGCACGTTGAAGAAAGTCGTGACACCTGTGGCGGAGCGCAACAGGGCTTCCGCGGCACCCATCAGAATGGCCGCGCGTTCACCATTGTCAGCGGTCCAGGCCAGTGCCTCGATATCGGGCGCCGCGACGAGTGGGCTGGATATGTGGCGGCTGACTCGCAGCGATTCCAGCAACACTTCTTGTGCGTGCGAACGCTCGCCCTGCTGCCATGCGGCAATGCCGATCCCCCACAGCGTGGTCGACCGAAACAGCGATTCGCCGCACGCTTCGGTGATGGAAAGTATCTGCTCGCGATATTCGATCGATCGCTTTGTATCTCCCCGGAGTGCGTGTGCCCAACCGAGCATGGCCAATACGGAGATATACAGATGTCCTCGGGTATTCGATTCGAATACCGTGAGAGCGGGCTCGACCACGGATATCGTCCGATTGGGCTCACCTCGATACAGTGCCAGGGCTCCCTCGGCAGACGCGGCCAGCGCCTTGGTGGTGGGAGCGGGGTCCTGTTCGGCGAGCGTGCGCGCCTGCTCCACGAAGGCGGCCGCGCGCTCCAGGTTTCCCTGTACCGCCGCCATGATCGCGCTCACATGTAGTGCTTTGACGCGATCGGGTATCGAATGCGCGGCGGGGTGGGACAGGATGCGGTCGAGCCAGCGTCGGCCTTCGCCGTACTGGCCCCGGAAGCTCCAGAACAGGTATAGGGCGGCGGCGGTGCGCAGCCCGGCTTCGGCGGCCTCCGCACTGTCTTCGGCAAGGCAGAACTCGAGCATTTCCCGGAAATTCGGTTGTTCACGGTCGAGCCGCGCGAGCCAGCCCAGCTGCCGGTCGCCGATCCACCCCGCCTCCGAATCCAGAGCCAATCGCTCGAACCAGTCGCGGTGGCGTCGACGCAGATCCCGGTACTCGCCGCTCTCCTGCAGCTTCTCCCGACCGTAGTCGCGCATGGTCTCGAACATCCGGAAGCGCACGACGCCATCGGATTCCTCCCGGATCACGATCGACTTGTCCACCAGGGAGGACAGCGCATCGAGCAGACTCTCCGGCGCCAGGTCGGCACCGCACACCTGCTCGACGGCATCGAGTTCGAAGCCGCTGGCGAATACCGATAACCGGGCCCATATCCGCTGCTCGACCGGTGTGCACAGCTGGTAGCTCCAGTCGATGCACCACCGCAGCGTCTGCTGTCTCGGCGGCGCGGTGCGGCTACCGCGGGTGAGCAGCGCGTACCGGTCGGTGAGCCGCTGCAGGATCTGTTCGGGCGACATGGCGCGCATCCGAGCCGCCGCGAGTTCGATTGCCAGCGGCAATCCGTCCAGCCGGGAACAGATCCGAGCCACGGTGGTCTTGTTGTCCTCGGAGAGTTCGAAGCCCGGCACCACTGCTGCGGCGCGGTCGGCGAACAATGTCACAGCGTCGTATTTGGGCAGTCCCCGAAATGCGGGCTCGTGGTCGGGATCCGGGACCGTCAGCGGCAAGACCCGCACGGTCGCTTCCCCGGCGATATCCAGCGGCTCGCGGCTGGTGACGAGAATCCGCAGATTCGGACAGGCCAGCAACAGCTTCTCGACCAACTCCGCCGAGGCCGCCACCACTTGTTCGCAGTTGTCGAGAACCAGCAGCATTTCCCGCGAGTTCAGGAACTGGACCAGCATGTCGAGCAACGGCTGGTCGGACTGGTCGAGCAGGCCAAGGGTGGCCGCCACGATTTCGACCAGCATCGACGGGTCGTGCACGTCGGCCAGTTCGACAACCCAGACCCCATCGGCGAAATCGCGTCGAGCGTTCGCCGCCGCTCGCAGCGCCAGCCGGGTTTTGCCGACACCACCGATCCCGGCCAGCGTCACGAGTCGGCAGGTGGACAGCAGATTTTTCACCTCGGCCGTCTCGGCGCGGCGGTCGACGAAACTGGTCAGCTCCAGCGGCAGCTCGCCGGTGCGGCCGCCCGGCAGCGGTGGCGGCGGGGCCCATACCCGGATCGGCGACGAGTCCTCGAACCCGGACGCGCTCGAATCGGCCGTGACGGGTGCGATCGCGTCGCGGCGGGTCCGGAGTGGATCATCCGTTGTCATCAGCGGCGGGCAATCCACTCGGCATGTGCGCGAGCACCGGGCGCCATGCGCTCACCTTTCGACAATGTCAGCGTATCGCCAACGAAGGTGAACGGATCGCGAGTCGTGCGTGTCTACATCAGGCGGTCGGGAGCGCGGTGGGACTCATCTGCCACGCCTGTGCCAAGGCGTCCCGCAAATGGCGCTTCAACCCGCGCACCTTGGCGCTATCGGTCCGTCGTGGATCCAGTGCCTCCTCCACCATGTGCAGGAACCGCCGACGGGTCACGCCAAAGGTCACCAGCAGTTCGCCGGCCGAGGCGCCGCCGAACGGCGCCCATCGAATCGCAAAGCTGATCAGGGCTTTTGCCGCCGCGTCGAGAGCCTTCGCGCCCTCCATGAGCTCACACTCGCGCAGCGAGGTCCTCACCCACCACGCGTCGTAGCGATGTTCGACAGGGGGACGAAGCGTCGGGCGCATATCGTTCGAAGCACACATACGCTGTGATGCGGGACGAACGCTGTCATCCGTATCGGGTGCCGCTCGGCAGATGGTGAACACCGGGAATCGATCGATCCGAGGACGCGGCTCGAATCGCACCCGGATCGGCAGATCCGCGGACGGCGCGACGTCACCTTCGATCGTCGCATACACCCACGGCCCCTCGTCGAGTTCCACAATGGCGATGGTCAACGGCACCACCTGGGCGTGCGGACGGCTCACACTTCGGTGTACGAGCCGCGACGACACAATCGAACCGAGACCCGACGATGGCGACCACTCGAGATCCCAGGACCGACACGACGAACATTCGGCGGTCAGCGGCGCGAACAATTTGTCACAGCGTCCACAGCGCCGGATCATCATTGCGGTATCGGTCCCTGTGGATCTGCCACCGGACTCGTATGTTTGCTCGGACATGGGAAACCTCGGTGTGATAGCCATGGATGCTGTCCCCACTGAGCGTCGCCTTCTCGGCGCCCGAACACGACGGTAGAACTACCAGGGGTATACCCATTTCTGCCGACCGGTCCGTATCGCGACCCGGTCGAGGGGCTAGTGCAGGCGGTGCGTGCGCGCGGTCCAAGCGGCTATCTGTGCCCGAGACGAGTAGCCGAGTTTGCAGAGGATGTTTTCCAGGTGCCGGTCGACGGTGCGCGTTGACAGCACCAGCCGTTCGGCGATCTGCCGGTTGCTCAGACCCTGCGTGACGAGCTCGGCCACCTGCCGCTCGCGGGCGGTGAGCATGGTGTCCTCCTGCTCGTCCGGCTCCTGGACGGTCTGGCTCGGGTCGAGTGCGTAGTTGATCGCCTGCGCGAGGTCCAGCGCCGCACCGCGCGCTCTTTCCGCGCGCTGGTCCGTCGGCCGCAGCGATTGGGCGAGGGTGCGCTCGCAGGCCGAGTGCTGTGCACCAAAGTGCGGTCCGAACGCCGCGAGCGATCCGCCGATCCGCCGCCACACCGATTCGATCGCACCCATCAGTCGCGCCGCATGCCGGTATTCGCCGCGGGCGGCGGCGATCCAGGCCAGCACCTCCATGATCAGCGGCGCGCCCACATGGTCATTGAATTCGCGCTGGATCTCGAGTGCGGCGCGCGCCGATTCGGTCGCGCTGTCGTATTCACCACAGACGTACTGGTGGTAGCCGAGGGCCCAGAGTGCAAGCGATTTGGTATACCGCTCGCCCCGCTGGTCGGACAGCTCGATGCCCTGACGGGCCGTCGCGCCCGCGCTGCGGTCACCGGCGTGCGCTTGGGCACTGGCGAGCTGGAACAGGGTCATACGGACCGCTTCGTCATCGTCGGCGTAGTCATCGAGGGTCTGCTCGAAGGCGGCGATGGCCGGTGCGAGATGTCCGCGGAACAATTCCGCTGTGCCGCGCAGGCAGCTCACCCAGGCCAGTGCGTGGCGGTCACCCACTGCCGCCGCGCCCGCCGTGCATTCGTCGAGTGCCTGGTTGGCCGCCTCGAAATCGCCCTGTAGAAATCGTACCCACCCCGCGACCCACAGCGCAGAGATCCGACCCGGACAGGTGTCGTCCGTGACGCGCAGTGCCTTATCAATCCACCGCCGTCCCCCACCGAGAAATCCGTCGGCGGTCCAGTGATAGCGCAGGGCGGTGACAAGTGCCAGCGCTTCGTGGCAGGCAGTCGGCGTACTCGTCGCCCAGTCCAGCGCGGTTTGCAGATTGTCGCGTTCGGCACGCAGCTCGGCCAGACCGGCGGCTTGGCCCGGGCCGTTCCAGGCTCCGGCGATCTGCTCGACGAGTGCGAGGTAGTGGTCGCAATGCCGCTTGCACAGTGCGCCGGTCTCGTCGCGCTCGGTCAGCCGTTGCCAGCCGTATTCACGGATCGTTTCCAGCATCCGATACCGCGGCGGGCCGTCGGTCGGTACGGGCGCCAGAATCGACTGCGCGACCAGATGGTCGACCAGGTCCAGAATGCGTTCACGCGGCAGGTCGGGACCAGCGCACACGCTCTCGGCAGCGGTGAGGGTGAATCCGCCGGCGAACACCGACAGCCGCTCCCACAGCAGCTGTTCGGTCGGCGGGCACAGCTCATAGCTCCAGTCGATCAGGGCTCGCAGCGTTCGCTGCCGCGGCACAGCTGCTCGGATGGAACCAGCCAACAGCATGAACCGGTCCTCGAGCCGTTCCAGGACCGCTGACAGCGACAGCGACCGCAGCCGTGACGCGGCGAGTTCGATGGCGAGCGGAATCCCGTCCAGACGCTCGCATACCCGCACCAGCACATCCGCATCGCGTTCGGTCAGGCTCAGGTCGGGGCGCACTGCCCGAGCGCGCTCTACCAGCATCGTCGGCGCGTCGTAGGCGGCAAGCGCGCCGAGCGTCACCGGATCGTACGGGCTCGGCATCGACAGCGTCGGAACCGTGTACACATGCTCGCCCCCGACGCCGAGCAACTCGCGACTAGTGGTCAGAATCCGCAATCCGGCACAGGATCGCAGCAGCAGATTGCAGAGCGCGCTGCACGCGTCGACCAGGTGTTCGCAGTTGTCCAGCACTATCAACGCCTGCAGATCGGCCAGGTGCTCGACGAGCTTTTCCTCGATGGTCCTGTTCGATACGTCCACAATCGCCAGGCTGGTCAGCACCGTTTGCGCCACCAGATCGGGATCGCCGACGGCGGACAGGTCGACCAGCCACACCCCGTCCGGGAACGACCGGCCGGAAGCGGCCGCTACCTCGCTGGCGAGCCGAGTCTTTCCGACACCGCCCACACCGGTGAGCGTGACCAACCGAGCCGTCGCGAGCAGCTCTCGGACCTCGCGGATCTCCCGTTGCCGTCCGACGAAACTTGTCACCGCGAATGGCAGGTTACCGACCACACGAGTGGGCTTACTTCGCCCCATGAGACCTAATCTAACCGTGCCAGGGGCTCTGTGAGGGCCCGGTTTGCGAAGGTCGTTCCCGAAGCGATTGCTACCTGATCGCCCGGGGGCGGGATGCGGTTTGTGCCCCGAGCGCTACCCATCGGTGTGTGCGAATGCGGTCTGAACATGCGCGAGCTGCGGATATGGGTGGAGAAGTGGGTGTTTCTACCCATGTCTGTGCGTGCCGGATCTGTGAGGCTCGGTCGATCAATTGTGAGCAGGAGGTCGACCTTGACATCTCACCGAGCGTGCCCGATCGATGAGGATCGACAAAGGCGCGAGCTACATCCACGACAACCGGGGGTCGACGATGGATGACGTATGTCGAACCGAATTCGACGGACTGCGCGTGACGTGGCGATTGATCCAGAATCAGCTGATCTCGATCGTCGCCGTGCACGACGCATCCGATGCTTCGCCGGTGCTCTCGTTCGGCCCCGCCGCTTATCCGGATCTCGCGCGAGCACGAGAACTCCATCCGGGTCTGACGAAGGTGTGGGACGCGGTGCGCCGCGACTTCTGGACCACCCTTATTCCGCCACGTCGGAATAAGGGCAGCCAATGGCAATGGACCTGACGGCCGTTGCGCGGCCCGAAGCATCGTCACCGATTGTCGAACCAGCCAACCAGGCCAGTATCGGAACTCGAATCGCCCATCCGCTGCTGCGCGGCACAGTCGGGTTCGGGTTGGCAACCCTGGCGCTGCTAGGTGGCAACAGCCGGTTCGAGCATGCGCTCTGGCTCAGCCGACTCATCGATCTACCGGCTGCCGCACTCTTGCCTCCCAAAGGCACCAAACGGTGGACCGTTCAGTTGGGCAACTTCCGCGCCGAATGGTTGTGGAACGACGATCTGCCCGCCCCGTGGCAGCGACAAGATTCGGCGCTGCTGTACTTCCACGGCGGTGGGTATATCAGCGGCGGCTTGAATACCCATCGGCGCCTCGTCGCCAAAATCGGACGCGCCAGCCGGATGCCCGCATTCAATGTCGACTACCGGCACTTGCCCGGTGCGCATTTCACCGAGACTCTCGACGACGCCGTCGAGTCCTATGAATACCTGCTCGAGCACGGCTTCCAACCCGAGCGCATCATCGTCTCCGGCGACTCGGCAGGCGGCGGGCTCGCCTTCCGGCTGGTGCTGGCAATCCGGGAACGCGGCTTGCCGATGCCCGGCGGCATCTCCGCGATCGCACCGTGGGCCGACTTCGATTCGACGACCCGAAACGCCCACCCCAACCGGTACCTCGATTCCTATATACCCACTCGGATCCTGGAAACGATCGCGCGGCGCGGCGTCGCCCTCGATGGCGAACTCGATCCGACATGGTCGCCGGTCAACCACGACTTCACCGGTCTACCTCCGGTCCTGATCCAGGTCGGCTCCACCGAATGCCTGCTGCCCGACGCGGAAATGCTGGCCCGCCGCTGCCTCGAAGCGGACGTCCCGGTACAGCTGCAGGTCTGGGACCGCGCGCCGCACGTCCACCACGTCGCCTCGGATTTCCTTTCCGACGCTCGAGCCGCGATCGACGACCTGGGCCGGTTCCACCGCCAGATTGTGGCTTGACCCCCGCTGAGACACAGTCCGGCAATCACCCCATTCGTCTCGATCCAGCAATTACGGTGCTGTCATGACGAACCCGGAAGAGGTCGAGCAGACGAGTCCTCGTCGATCGCCCGTGCGTGTCCGGCTGGCGCCTGCGGTTGTGGTGTCGCTGCTCATGGCCCTCCTGGCCACGATGTATCTCGCATATGTGGTCGATCCGTCGAAGCATCTGCACGGCTTTCCGATCGCGCTGGTCGATCAGGACAGTGGGGATCTGATCGGCGGGAAGCCCACCAATGTCGGCAAGCAGATCAGTGATGCGCTGGTGCAGCAGATTCCGAGCGACAAAATCGATCTGCGGGTGCTCGGCATCAACGAAGCGCAGCAAGAGTTGAACTCGGGCAATGTGTACGGGGCGATCGTCATTCCGAGCGACTTCACCAAGCGGCTCGGAATTTTCGCCACCGCCAGCGTGGTGCCCGGCGATGTCAGCCGGCCGATCATCACGGTGTACACCAATCCGCGGTCCGGGGCGTTCTCATCGCAGGTTGTGCAGACGGTGGCCGGAAGCGCACTCGCGCAAGCGAATCAGACGGTCGGCAAGCAGCTCACCGAGACCGTGCAGACCCAGCTGCAATCGTCTGGATCAGCCCCGGAACTGGCCGGCCTGAGTCGGCTGATGCTGGCCCAGCCGATCGATGTGGTCATCACCCCGTTCCATCCCCTGCCGTCGGGTACGGGCGGCGGTCTGACGGCCTTCTTTTACACGATGATGGTGCTGCTGGCCGGATTCACCGGCGCCATGGTGATCAACGGGATGGTCGATTCGTCGCTCGGTTTCGCACCGACCGAATTCGGTCCCTGGTACGTGCACTATCCGCCGACGCCGATTTCCCGGCTGCGGACGCTGCTGCTGAAGTGGGGCGTGATCACCGGCACCGCGCCGGTTGTGGCCGGGATATTCATGGCGGTCGGGCATTGGCTGGGCATGCCGATCGAGCGGCCGCTGCTGCTGTTCCTCTACAGCACCTTCGCGATCATCGCGGTCGGCGTCACCGCGCTGTCGATCGTGTCAGCGCTCGGCACTGCCGGTCTGCTGGTCAACCTCATCCTGTTCATCGTGCTCGGCCTGCCGTCCTCCGGCGGCACCATTCCGATCGAGGCAATCCCGAAATCCGTTGCCTGGCTTGCCGATTTCGAACCTATGCACCAGGTTTACCTCGGCATCAGGGCGATCCTGTATTTCAACGCCGATGGCTCCGCCGGGCTGAGCCGCGCGATCTGGATGACGCTGCTGGGGTTGGTCATCGGACTGGTCGTGGGCGGCGGCGTCACTCGCTACTACGACCGGAAGGAACTGCACCGCGCCCCGGCAAAGAGCTGATGTCGGTCAGTACCAGTGGTGTACCTGCCAGAATGCCCAAGCACCGTCGGGGCCGCCGTAGCGCTCGTTCATGTAGTCGTAGGTCCAGCGGATTTGGGTCAGTGGGTTGAAGCGCCAGTCGGCGCCGTGGGTTTGCATTTTTTCGGCGGGCAGTGCTTGGCCGAGGCCGTACGCGCCGCTTTTCGGGTTGATGGCGAAGAAGTCCCAACCGCTCTCGTGGGTGATGACGGCGTCGAAGGCTGGGAACTGGTGGAGTGGTACCACTGTCAAGGCGAGGGCTCTGGTGCCCAAGCGGACCAGTGAGAGCGTGAGTCCGGCAGGAGTTGTTCCACTGTCGGGCGGGCTGGCGGCGGGCGTGACGGCGATATCGTCGTCGGTCTCGTCGGCCGGCGTAGCGGTGTTGTTGTCGCTGTCTTCGGCGTAGGCGGCGAGGCTGTCGTCCAGGCCGTTGGCGGATGGGGTGACGCTGTCGTTCAGACTGTCGGCAGAAGTGCTGACTCTTTCGCCCAGACCGTCCGCAGACGTGGCGACACCGCTGCTCAGGGCATCGGCGGGCGTGTTGACGCTCTCGCCCAGGCTGTCTGTCGGCGTGGCAAGGCTGCCATCCAAGTCGTTGGCGGACGGGGCGAGGCTGTCGCCCAACCTCTCGGCGGAAGTGCTGACGCTCTCGCCCAGGCTGTCTGTAGACGCGGCGGCACTGTTGGGGGAATTGGCGGACTTGGTGGCGCTGTCATTCAGTCCGTCAGTAGATGTGGGGCCACTATCGGCCGGACTGTCAGCGGACGTTGCGGCGTCGTCGTTCGGGGCATTGGCGAACGTGACAACGCTGTCGCCCAACCCCTCGGCAACGGCTGGACCGGCACAAACCATGAGTGCACTGACCGCAATGGCGGCCGCGACAACGCGCAGCATCGATTCGCTCCTTAGATGTATTTGCCTTCCATATCGATGGGTTTCATGAGCATCAGTTCGTCCGAATGGTCAAACCCGGATTGTCTTGCAGCACACTGCTGATCGGCTGGCCGAGCAGCAGTGGGACGTGGCCGCAGCCGAGGTCGAAGGGGGAGCTCGCCGTGACGATGGCGCTGCTGAGGCCGAGTGCCTTGGTGCCTGCGAAGATCGGTCCGCCGCTGTCGCCGCGCTGGCCGCAGAGGGCGGCATAGAACATATTCTCGATCTCGATCGGTTGGTCGCCGTGGCCGCGTAACAGGCCCTTTTGCCCGGCCGCCAGCACTGTCCCGCACGAATATCCGGATGTGAAGCCGGTTTTGCAGACGGCCGCTCCGACCACCGGTTCGGTGGTTCCGTCGATGCGCAGAACATCCGAACCGGCAGCTCGCGACTGTCTCGCATTGCTGCTGTTCACATTCACGTCGGGCGCCTGCGCCGGTGAATCCATTTTCTGGGTGGACACCAGGTTGTTCCGGAAGCGCGGCGCGAATGTCTCGTTGATCCGCACGATCGCGTAGTCCTTGGGTGCGAACTGGGAGACCGCGAAGTCACCGATCTCCTTGCCGAGCTGCCCATCTTTGAATTCGTAGACGCGTTGGGGCTCAGTGGTTTTCGCGGATGGCTCGACAACGTTGTTCGGGTCGCAGTGCCCGGCGGTGATATTCACGGTATTGCCGCCGGCGTCGGTGGCATTGAAGCCGAACGAGCACCGGTGCGCTTTTCCGTCGACCTTGATGCCGAACGGCTGGCCACCGATGATGTCGCCTTCGGCTTCGATTCCCGCGATCGCCTGGATGCCGACGGTGGAGTCGTCGGGTCGGGCTTCCGGCAGTACGGCCGTCACCGACTGGATCGGCCCGATATCGGTCGGCAACTGCACGTCGTTCGCCAGGCGAACGGCGAAACTGTTGGTCACCACGTCGATGCCGTAGGCGACAATCGAGTCGACGACGGTGCTCGGCTGACCGGATAACCAACGTTCGAAGGCGACGCGGCGGGCATCGAGGGTGCGCTCACTGTCGGCAACGGTTTCCACGCTGAATCCGGCCTTTGCGGCGATGGATTTGGCGTCCGCGGCGCGCTCACCTTCGGCGAGGGAGACGATCGGGCGGTCGTCGTTCATCCGGATCCCGGCGAATACGGCTGGGAATGCGGCGCGGGCCTGCTGTGCGAATTCGGCCAGCCGCCGGGCGGTTTCGGTGCGTACGAGATATTCGTGCGCATCCATTCCGAGGTCACTCGCGACGGCCGCGATCAGTCCGGGCGGCAGCGGGGTGGTATCGGGCTGTGGTACG
Organism: Nocardia vinacea; assembly: GCF_035920345.1. Lineage (NCBI taxonomy): Bacteria > Bacillati > Actinomycetota > Actinomycetes > Mycobacteriales > Nocardiaceae > Nocardia > Nocardia vinacea. The sequence continues at coordinate 6,576,792 of NZ_CP109149.1, read as the reverse complement.
GCCGCCGCTGGATGCGCGATCGAACCTGCCATTGCCAATGCAGCACAGCCGACCGCTGCCCGTCGCGTACGAATACCCGACCTCATCGAGCCGCCTCCTGACCAAGCGCCGAAGTATTCGATGACGCTATGTCACATGCGTCACAAAACGGACTATTTGGTTCCATAGCGTGTCGGTGTCCGCGCCGGTCAACGCCCGATGCCTATGCCGGACAACTTGCCGACACGCCGAGACCGTTGAACTGTCGACTATGCGCCGCTTGGGATGATCGCACCGGTCCATCGCCACACCGCCGAAAATAGGAGGACACTCGTGCTGCTGGGTCTTGGAAGCATTCTCGGACCGGCTATTGGCGCACTGCTCGGTATAATTTTCTCTATCCTCTAGCCATTGCAACCGAACGCGGGCCGGACGCCGAAGGGCTCCGCCCCGCGTTCGGTTGCAATGCTGCACTATGTCAAGCCGAGTCCGTGCGCAAGGATCGGCCACGACCGCTTCAACTCATCTTCCCAATAACCCCACGAGTGCGTGCCCTCGTCGAAGTTGTACGTCGCCGGAATGCCGAGCGATATCAGCTTCGCCTGCAGATTCTTCATGCAGTAATTGGCTGCTGCCTCGATCGCGCCACCGAGTAGAACTTGATTCGTCAGTCCGTCTAGTCCGGGTTCGGCATGCGCCCCGTCCAGCGTGTCATATTTTCCGGGCAGGCCATTGCCTGACGAAAGATAGAGATCGATGCCGCGCAATTTATCGGCGTGCAGGTATGGATCGTTTTCCATCCATTCCGGCGAGCCGACCGGTCCCCACATGTTATCGGCGTTTCCGCCACCCCAGGCGATCACGAGCTTCAGGAACCTGGAACCGATCGGATCGCTTGTCTGCGCGCAGCCGCTATATGCGGCAGCCGCCCGGTAGAGGTCGGGTCTGGCAATGGGCAATGCCAACACCGTGGCGGTGGAAGCGGAAATTCCCGCGATCGCGTTGACTCCGTCGGTGCCGATGGCGGCATTGATCAGCGGTGGCAATTCATCGGTCAGGTAGGTCTTCCATTTATTGCGACCCAGTACCGGATCGTCCTCGAGCCAGTCGGTGTAGTAACTGAACCTACCGCCGATCGGCTGGACCAGGTTGACATTTTTATCCGACATGAACTGCCGCGCGTCGCTCTGTGCCTGCCATGATGCGTCGTCCTCACCGCCGCCCGCACCGTTCAATAGATATAGCGTCGGCCGAGGAACCGAGCCATCCGCGGCCCGCTGGATCTCTACCGGAAATTCAGCGTCCATCGCCGCGGAATAGACCTGAAGTCGGATATATCGATCGTCGATGTACTCGACGTCGGTTATGTGCGAGCCGTCGTCCGACGCCGTATCCGTAGAAATCTGCGCGGATGTGGTGACCTCGGCAAACGCCGACGGCGCACCGAGCGTCGTCGCGACGAGCATCCCCACCAACGCGATGCCGACTACCGATCTATGTACTCCTTCGATTACACCCCTGTCCATACCCAAGCTTTTAGCACCAAGATTCCGGCCGGTGCCGCACCGACACGTCGCCGGTAGGTCGGCACCGGATCGAAACCAGGTACGGCTGCGGTGCACCGGCGTTAATATGTCAAGCGCGCCACATCACCCGGATGGCTGGTTGTGTGCGCGGCATTCGGATAGCACCACCTACGTGTCGGTGCCGCAGCAAGAGTCGGCGACGCGGACAGCGTGACCCGCTCTTCCACGAGTGGTCGGGGACCCGGTGGCTGGAGAAATGCCATGACCCAAACAATGAGTTTCGACTTCAGAGCATTGCGATCCGCTATCGGCGGGCCGGTATTCGCTCCTGACGACGCGGGTTATGACCATGCCCGCTCCATCTGGAACGGGGCCATCGATCGGCGGCCCGCGGTGATCGCTCAGTGCCTGTCCGCCGAGGATGTGGCCGCGGCCTTGGCTTTCGCCAGGGAAAACGACCTCGAGGTAGCGGTGCGCGGCGGTGCCCACGCTTATAGCGGCACGGCGGTCTGCGACGGCGGCCTGATGATCAATCTCGGCGTGATGAATCGCGTGGTCGTGGACCCGGCGGACGGGACAGCCCGGGTCGGCGGCGGCGCGACGATGGCGGATATGGACGCCGCGACCCAGGCGTACGGACTGGCCGTGCCCGGCGGTGTGATCAGCGATACCGGCGTGGGTGGCCTCACCCTGGGGGGTGGCATGGGTTGGCTGACCCGCGTAGCCGGACTGTCGATCGACAATCTCGTCTCGGCGCAGGTCGTCCTTGCCGATAGCCGGATCGTGCGGGCGTCCGACAGCGAGCATCCGGACCTGTTCTGGGCGTTGCGTGGTGGTGGCGGAAACTTCGGAATCGTCACCGAATTCGAATATCGCACCCATCAGATCGGGCCCGAAGTGCACGTCGGGATCTTCTTCTGGCCACTGACGGATGGCGATGCCGCGCTACATCTGATTCGGGAGTTCATCCCAACGATGCCGCCCAGGTCGGGAGTACTGGTCTGCGTCGCATTATCCGCGCCGCCGGAGCCTTTCGTACCGGAGCAGTACCACTTCGTTCCGGGCCACGCCCTTATCGTCGCCGGTTACGGTACCGCCGAGGAGCATGCCCAGATGCTGGCCCCGATCCGTGATGCGCTCACCCCGCTCTTCGAATTCATTGCCCCGATACCCTTTACCGGATTGCAGTCGATGCTCGATGTGGCGGCGCCGTGGGGCATTCACGGATATGAGAAGGCGCTCGATCTCGACGATTTCTCCGACGACGTGATCGCGATTCTGACCGAGCAGGCCGGGAAGAAGACATCGCCGCTCTCGTTCATGCCGATCTTCACACTCGATGGCGCCTTCACGGCTATCGGGGAGGACGACACCGCATTCGGCGGCGCGCGCTCGGCACACTACGTATGCAATATAGAAGCCGCCGCCCCCGACGCCGAGATATTGGCCGTTGACAGGGCGTGGGTGCGCTCGACCTGGGAAGCGCTGTGCCCCTTCGCCTCCAACCAGGGTGGGTACGTCAACTTCATGGCGGAGGCGGGCGAGGACCGGGTCCGCGCATCCTATGGACCCGCCAAATACGCGAAGCTGGCCGATATCAAGACCGAGTACGACCCCGAGAATGTTTTCCACCGCAACGCCAATATCAAGCCGGGCTGATCCCGATGAAGGTTGCGGACGATTCAGCTCGGATCGAGGTCGATGGGTGGTCGATCGCCTACCGGATGGTGGGTGCCGGTCCACCGCTGGTGCTGCTCCATGGCGGATGGGAGGACAGCCGATCGTGGCGGCTGCAGCTGGAGTCGCTCGCCGATGAGTACACGGTCATTGCCTGGGACGCACCTGGGTGCGGCAGGTCCGACGATCCGCCGGAAGGTGTGCGTCTCGGTTACTACGCCGACACCCTGGCGGGTTTGATTCGGGGACTCGGTATCGAACATCCACATGTGCTCGGGCTGTCGTTCGGTGGCGGCCTGGCCATCGAGTTGTATCACCGCCACCCCGATGTGCCGCGCTCGTTGATCCTGGTCGGCGCATACGCCGGATGGGCGGGATCGCTGCCGGCGGATGTGGTGGACGAGCGGGTGCGGCGGATACGGGAGGAGACCCAGCGGCCACCGGCCGAGTGGGCCGAGTCCTACCTACCGACATTTTTCGCCACGCCGATCCCCCGGGAGTGGATCGACGAGATGCTGGCGATCATGTCCGATTCGCGACCGAGCGGCATGATCGCGATACTTTCGGCATTTGCGGAGGCCGACCTGCGCAACGTGCTACCCACCATCGCCGTCCCCACGCTGATCCTCAACGGCGAGCTCGACGAGCGAGCGCCGCTGCGCATCGCCGAGGGATTGCACGCGAATATCCCCGGCTCGCAGTTGGTCGTGATTCCCGGTGTCGGCCACTGCTGCAACCTCGAAGCGCCGAAGGCGTTCGACGCGGTGGTCCGCTATTTCCTGCGACAACATCCGATCAGTACGTAGTTCCCATCGCGGCCCGCACCTCGTCGAGGGTGCGGTTCGCGATTTCGTTGGCGCTTTCGTTTCCGGCGCGGAGGACCGTGCACACGAATTCCGGGTCGCGGGCGAGGTCTGCGCGTCGTCGGCGGTGGGCGGCGAAGTAGTCGTTGACCGCGTCGGCGGTGAACTTTTTGAGGGCTCCGGCTCCGGCACTGCCGATATCGGTGGCGAGGGTTTGCTCGTCGATGCCGGTGCAGAGGGCGGCGGTGGTCAAGAGGGCGGAGATGCCGGGGCGGTGTTCGGGGTCGAAGGTGATGGTGCGGTGGGCGTCGGTTCGGGTGCGGCGGATGAGGGCGGCGGTTTGGTCGGCGGTACTCGAGAGGGCGATCGCATTGCCGTAGCTTTTCGACATCTTTCGGCCGTCGAGGCCGGGAATTTCGGGGGTTGCGGTCAGCAAGGGTCGTGGTTCCGGGAAAGTGTGGCCATAGCGTTCGTTGAAGCGGCGGGCGATCACCCTGGTCAATTCGATGTGCGGCAGGTTGTCCTTCCCGACCGGGACCAGATTTCCCTTGCAGAACAGGATGTCCGCGGCCTGATGGACCGGGTAGGTCAGCATTAGGCCGCTCAATGCGCGCCCGGCTGCGGCGTGTTCGGCCTTGACCGTCGGGTTGCGGTGTAGTTCGGCCTCGGTGACCAGGCTCAGGAACGGCAGCATGAGCTGGTTGAGCGCCGGAACGGCTGAATGGGTGAAGATCGTCGCCCGGTCCGGGTCGATGCCTGCGGCGAGATAGTCGAGTACGGCGTTGTAGACGTTGTCACGGACGGGGCCGATGCCGTCGCGGTCGGTGATGACCTGGTAGTCGGCGAGGATGACGAAGGTATCGACGCCGAGGTTGTGCAGCCGGACTCGTTCGGAGATCGTCCCGAAGTAGTGGCCGAGATGCAGTGGGCCGGTCGGCCGTTCGCCGGTGAGGACCCGGTACCGGCTCGGATGCGCGGCGACGGCGGCGGCGAGTGCGTCACTGCGGTCGCGGGTGGCGGCGTAGGAATTCAACGAGGGGCTCCTGGACGATCGAGGACCGTACGAAACCTCGTTCCGCGCAGGAACATTCACGGGGCTGCGTACAGCCCGTGGACATGGATGATCAGGGCTGATGAGGCAGCCGACGCCATGTCCGTCGAATGGTGATCACCGGTCCACGATAACAACGGTGACGAGCGGTATTCCAGGAATTTTCTGCTGGGGCCGGGCGTCGTTGACCAGCCCCAGCAGAGGTTCGGGTCAGCCCGCGGCGACCGTGCGTGGGTCGGCGCGCTGGACCACGTCCGCGAGCAGGGTGTTGAAGCGGTCCGCGGCCTCGATATTGCCGAGGTGGCCGGTGGGCCAGACCTGGTAGTCGGCGAGGTGACCCGCCTTTGACAGGGCCTCGACGATCGCGCGGGACATGCGCTCGGGCAGCAGGTGGTCTTCGGCGCCCGCGATGACCGTGGTCGGCACCGTCAGGTGCTTCGCGGCATCACCCAGGTCCAGATCGGCGAGAGCGGCGGCGTGCAGGCCGCGGGTGAGCGGGCGACACGAGCGGACGATGCCGAGTGCGAAGTCCACCTCGTCACGGGTGGCGGGCTTGGACATCACCCGGGCCTTGAAGACCGCGCTGACCGGCCAGCCGCCCGGCAGCGGAATCGGCGCGGCGAGTGCGGTTTCCGCGATGGCGAGCGGGACGCGGACGCTGGCGCCGAGTATGGTCACCGGACGCTTGGCCACCATGAGCGGCTTGTTGAACAGCGGCAGCAGATCGGTTTCGTATCGGATATCGCTGGCCGCGGTATTGGCCATGACGACCGCGGCGGCGCGCCGAGTGACCTGATCCGGATAGCGAGATGCCCACGCCTGCAGGGTGATTCCACCCATGCTGTGGCCGACGAGGACGGCGCGCTTGCCGAGCGGGAGTGCGGCCTCGAGCACCGCTTGGAGGTCGTCGGCCAGTGTCTCCGCGCCCGGGCCGGTGCTGCCGAGGGTGCTCTCGCCGTGTCCGCGCTGATCGTAGGCGAGCACACGGTAGCGGTCGGCGAAGGCATTGATCTGCGGATTCCAGTACTCGATGCAGCAGCTCCAGCCGTGGATCAAGACGATGACATCGCCATCGGCGGGACCGTAGGCATGGACCCTGAGCTTGGCCCCGTCCCCGGTGGTGACCGGGATGATCTCGGGTGTGGCGGCGGGCTTGTTGAGCGACGCGGTCCGGTATGTCCGCGACCGTAGTCCAGCACGGTAGGCGGCGGTCAACGGTTCGTCTCCGCGCACTTCCGCCAGCGTCCTCATCGACTTGACCAGCATTCGAGCACTCCTTTGTGTCTGCCGCCACAGTACAGTGCAAGCTGAGTGCTTGCTACTGCTAGCGCTACCAGTGGCGGAATCCTGGCTCTATCGGATGGATACCCGAAAGTAGGTCGGCCAAATAGTCCTACCGGAAGAAACATCGAGCACGAGCTCTTCTTCCTGGATATCGCCCGTGCCCGAGCCGACCGTTACCCCCGCCGCCCACCCTGTGTTGCCCCGATCTCCCTGTCTCACCGCACAATCCCGCACCCGTTCTCGAGATCAGCCCGGTTCTGGGGGCGGATCCCGATAAAGGGTGCGGTTGGAGGTGGACTGGGAACACCGGTTCGGTGCGAACTTTCCGTTGTATGCGCAGGTGTCGCGGTCGTCGGCGAGTGTGCATTTGAGTGAGCACCACGGTGACGGCACTCCCGGGTCGGTGGTGTGGATCGCGGTGGGCGACATCAAGGCGCTGCATGCCGAGCTGGCGGGCAAGGACTATCGGTATGCGAAGCCTGGGTGCCCGGAGGATGGACCGGGCGGGCTGGGGTTCGAATTGGCCGATCCGTTCGGCAATACGTTGCGGTTCGCCCAACCCGAATAGCGGGCACGAGCTGTGGCGGGTGCGGGGCGGCCGCGGCTACCGTTGGTGCTTGTGGAGATGAGTCATGCGCTACCGGTCGCACACCGAGAAGCGGTAGCGGAACAGCCGAGGCGCACCGGCCTGCGCGCTATGGGGTGGCCGTTGGTGGCGGCGGGCGTCGGGGTCGGAGCCGCGGTCCTGTTGCATTTCCGGGATCCGCACGGCGAAGGCTCCTATGGAATCTGCCCGGTCTACGCGCTGACGGGGCTCTACTGCCCCGGCTGCGGAGGCATGCGGGGCATGCACAATCTGACCGACGGCCGAATTCTCGATGCGATACACAGCAACCTGCTCGTGCTGCCGCTGGTGCTGGCTTTCGTGCTGTGGATCGGTGACTGGTCGATCCGTGCCTGGCGCGGTGAGCGGATGCGACTACCTCGGATCGGCCGCACCACGATGTGGGTGTTCTTCGCGCTGCTCATCGGCTATACGGTGTTGCGAAATACGCCGTGGGGGACCTGGCTCGCGCCGGTCTAGCGGTTTTCAGGCAGGCTTCGTATATGAGTGATTCGCTGAAGGAACGCGTGCGGGCGAAACTATTGCGCCAGCTCGCCGAAGACGGCACGCCCGACTCGGAACAGGATGATCCGCGCCTGATCTCGGTCGAGTCCGATCTCGATGCGCTGAACAGCGTCGCCGACGACCATCCGCTGGTCGAAGAACTGGCCACGCGCTACTTGGTTTTCTGACGGCGCCTCAGCGCGATTTCGTGTCGGCCTGCCCGCCGGAGGGTGGCAGTTGCGGCAGCGGCTCACTGAGCAGCCACGCATCCCAGAGCGGCCGCAGCGGCACCAGACTGTAGTGGCCCGCCAGATCGGTGAATTCCTCCGTGGTGACCGAGCCGTACCGATAGCGGATCGTCCACTCGCGCAGCAGATCCCAGAAGGCGAGTTCGCCGAGTTCCAGGCGCAGCGTATGCAGAGTGAGCGCGCCGCGTTTGTACACGCGGTCGTCGAACATACGTCGCGGGCCGGGGTCGCCGATGATGATGTCCTGCGGTTCACGGGACAGGTTGTGCCTGGCGGCACGGGCCAATTGGTCCGCGGTGGGCCCGCCCGCGGCTTCGGACCAGATCCATTCGGCATAACAGGCGAAGCCTTCGTGTAGCCAGATGTCACGCCACTGCCAGATGGTGAGGCTGTTGCCGAACCACTGGTGCGCGAGTTCGTGTGCGACAAGGCGTTCCGCGCCGCGGCGGCCGTCGCAGTGGTTGGCGCCGAAGATGGAGATGCCCTGGGCCTCGATCGGGATCTCGAGGTCGTCATCGGTGATCACGACGGTGTACCCCTCGAACGGATACGGACCGAATTTCTCGACGAACAGCTCCATCATCTGCGGCTGGCGCTCGAAGTCGTGTTCGAAACTGGCGCGCAGTCGCGGCGGGACCACGGCCTGCATCGGCACCGAACCGCGCGGGCTGTCGATGCGGTGTTTGCGGTATTGCCCGATCTGGATGGTGGCCAGATAGCTCGACATCGGTTCGGACTGTTCGTAGACCCAGGTGGTCTGACTGGCCTTGGTCTGCTTGCGCACCAAGGTGCCGTTGGCGAGCGCGTAGTACGGGGTGTCGGTGGTGATCGAAATCCGGTAGCTGGCTTTGGAACTCGGGTGGTCGTCGCAGGGGAACCAGGACGCGGCGCCGTTGGGCTGGCTGGCCACCAGCGCGCCCTCGGTCAGTTCCTCCCAGCCCACCTCGCCCCACGGCCCGCGCACCGGCTTCGGCAGCCCGGCGTATTGGATGACCAGCTCGAGCACCCCACCCGCCGGGATACGGTGCTGCGGCGTGATGACGAGCTTGCCGTGCTGATGGGAGTATTTCGCGGCCTTGGTGCCGTTGACGAGCACCTTGGACACGGTGAGCGACTGGGACAGGTCGAGTGCGAAACGGTCACGGACTGCTTCGGTCACCGCGACGATCTGAGCTCGGCCTGCCATGCGATTACTGGCGACCTTATAGGTGATCTCGAGCTCGTACCGCGATACCCGGTAGCCCCAATTTCCGTTCTGCGGTAGGTATTCGTCGACGGGCTCTTCGTAGTACTTACCCGCCATCAGGAGGTTGCTCCGGCCTCGCTAAGGCTCGGAACCGCACTCGACCACGGCGCGATCGGATTGCCCCACCAGCGGGTCGACGGCGGCACGGTGTCACCGCGCATGACCAGCGAGGCGGGGCCGATGGTCGCGCCCGCGCCGATGCCGGCGGCGGGCAGGGCGACGCAGTGCGGCCCGAGGGTCGCGCCCGCGCCGAGGGTCACGGTGTCCATGGCCATGATTCGATCGTGGAAGAGATGGGTCTGCACTACAGAGCCGCGTTCCACGGTCGCGCCGTCACCGAGTGTCACCAGGTCCGCCTCCGGTAGCCAATAGGACTCGCACCATACCCCGCGTCCGATCTTCGCGCCGAGTCCACGAAGCCACAGATTCAGTACGGGGGTGCCGGTCGCGGCGCGCGCGAACCACGGCGCGGCGACGGTTTCGACGAAGGTGTCGGAAACCTCGTTGCGCCACACGAACGAACTCCACAGCGGATGCTCCTCGGCGCGAATTCGCCCGACCAGCAACCACTTCGCGGTGACCGCACTGGCCCCCGCGATCGCACCGGCGGCCATCAGGACAAAACCGCAGAGCAGTCCGGCGACCAGGTATCCGGCGGATTCAGCGATCCAGGCCAGTGTGAACAGCACACCGAGGCCGATGGCGAAGGTCACGAGCACCGGGAGGAGCCGGCAGGTTTCCACGATGCCGCGGAACACCTTCAGCCGCAGCGGTGGATCGAAGGTGCGTTCGGTATCACCGCTTTCGGAGGCGCGCCGCAGACGCACAGGTGGGCTGCCGAGCCAGGACGAACCCGCCTTGGCCTTGGACGGTGCGGCCGACAGCACGGCGACCAGGCCGTTTTTCGGCACCCGTCGACCGGGTGCGGTCATACCGGAATTGCCGAGGAAGGCGCGCTTGCCGACCTTCGCCTCGCCGATGTGCAGCCAGCCGCCGCCGAGTTCGTAGCTGGCGATCATGGTGTCGTCGGCGAGGAACGCGCCGTCGGCGACAGTGGTGAATTTCGGCAGCAGCAGCACCGTGGACGCCTCGACGCTCTTACCGATCTTCGCGCCGAGCAGGCGCAGCCACAGCGGGGTCAGCAGGCTTGCGTAGAGCGGGAACAAGAATGTCCGCGCAGAATCCAGTAGGCGCTCGGTGGCCCATGCCTGCCAGCCGACCCGGCTGCGGACGGGATGATGGCCCTCGGTCAGTCCGATGCTGAGCAGCCGGACCGCGATGACCGTTGCCACCGCGTATACGGCGAGGCTGAGCAGCGTCGCGACCGGGAGGATGGCGAAGCCCTTGCCGAGCGCACCCGCGAGTGTGCGGGCGTCGCGGATGAACCAGGCGATGAATGCGCCGCCCGCGGCCAGACCGAGAATGGGCATGGCCGCCAATGCCATCGAGGTCACCCCGAAAATCGCGACCCAATGTGCGGCCCGCGCCGGAGTGTGAGCTGGCCAACGATGCTGGGCCTTACCGACTTTCGCGGCGGGCGAGCCCGCCCACTCCTGTTCGGCCTTCACCTTGCCCGATACCGAAGATCCGGGGGCGATCTCGGCATTCTTGCCGATTTTGCTGCCGGGCAACAGGATCGAGCGCGCGCCGACCACCGCGCCCGCACCGATGGTGATCGGGCCGATATGCACCACATCGCCATCGATCCAATAACCGGACAGGTCGACCTCGGGTTCCACACTGCACCCGTCGCCGAGTTCGAGCATGCCGGTGACCGGCGGCAAGGTGTGCAGATCGATACCCGTGCCGATCTTCGCGCCGAGTGCCCGTGCGAACGGCACCATCCACGGTGCGCCGGAGAGACTCTCGGCGCCGCTGGCCTCCGAGAGCCGCACTGCCGCCCATAGTCGCAGGTGCTCCGATCCGCCGCGCGCATAACTGCCGGGCCGCACGCCGCGCAGCAGAATCCGAGCGCCGGTCGCGCATATCATCATGCGACCGGGCGGTGATATGAACAGCAGAAATGCGGCCAGCGTCCACCACCAGGACAGATGCGGCAGCCAGGGCAACGAGCCGGACCAGCCCGCGATATTGCCGACAATGGCCAGCCAGGTGAGCCACTGCAGTCCGGTGAGGGTTGTCAGCGGGATGGTGGCCAGCACCTGGGTCCACTGGGCGCGCAGTGGCGTCGGGCGCACGATGCGTTCCTCGACGGCGGCGCTCGGCGCGGTCTCGTCGAGCAGTTCGGCCAGTGCGCCGAGGCGCGGATGGTCGTAGAGATCGGCGACGGTGATGCGCGGATGACGTTCGCGCAGTGCGGTGACCAGTTGCGCCGCCGATAGCGAGCCGCCACCGAGATCGAAGAAGTCGGTGTCCGCGCCGATGACCTCGGCGCCGAGAATCGAATCCCACAGTCCGGCAATCCATTGCTCGGTTTCGGTGAGATCACCGGTCGCGGTGTCGGGTTCGGCGGTGTTCGGCAGCGGCCACGGCAGGGCGTCGCGATCGACCTTGCCCGAGGTACGGGTGTGCAATTCGGGGACGATGGCGAGCCGGGGGACCAGCGGGGCCGGAAGTTGTTCGGCGAGTTGGGCTCTGGCGGCCTTGAGGTCGAAATCGGGTGCGGTGCCGGTCAGGTAGCCGACCAGGATCTTATTGCCCGCCTTGGTGGTTCGGATCGCGGCCACGGCACCGGTGACGCCGGGTAGGTGCTGTAGGGCGTTGTCGAGTTCACCGAGTTCGATGCGGCGGCCGCCGAGTTTGATCTGATCGTCGGCGCGGCCGAGGAATACCAGCCCCGCGCTGTCCTTGCGGACCAGATCGCCGCTGCGGTAGGCACGGTCCCAGCCGAGTGATGGTAGCGGAGCGTACTTTTCGGCGTCCTTGGCCGGGTCGAGGTAGCGGGCCAGGCCGACACCGCCGATCACGAGTTCACCGGATTCGCCCTCGTCCACCGGATTTCCGGCGGCATCGACGACCGCAAGATCCCAGCCGTCCAGCGGAAGTCCGATGCGGACCGGGAAGCCGCCGTCCAGCAGTGCCGCACACGCGACCACCGTTGTTTCGGTGGGGCCGTAGGTATTCCAGACCTCGCGCTCGGAATCGGCATCTGACTCGGGGCTTTCGCCGGGCGCTGCGTGGTCGGCGACCTCTTCGCGGCCCTTCGCTCGCGTCGCGGATTTTCCGGCGAGACGTTCGGCCAGCTCGGGCGGCACCGCTTCACCGCCGAAGATCAGTAGCCGGACCGGGTCGAGCGCCTCGACGGGCCAGGTCGCGGCGAGTGTGGGAACCGTTGAGACGATGCTGATTTCGCGGCGGACCAGCCAGGGACCGAGATCCGCGCCGGTGCGGACCAGGGCACGCGGCGCGGGCACCAGGCAGGCGCCGTTGCGCCAGGCGAGCCACATTTCCTCACAGGAGGCGTCGAAGGCGACCGAGAGTCCGGCGAGCACCCGGTCGTCCGGACCGATCGGGGCATCCGGCAGGAACAGGCGCGCTTCCGCGTCGACGAAGGCGGCGGCATTGCGGTGGGTGACCGCGACGCCCTTCGGGGTTCCGGTGGATCCGGAGGTGAAGATGATCCACGCGTCGTCGCTGGGCGTAGGGCGAACGGTCGAGGCGCCGACGGACTCGGGCCGTTCGACGGCCGACGGCTCGACGCCTGCCGCGGTCACGATCGCGGTGACGCGGGCCTCGCAGAAGACGAGCTGGGCGCGCTCGTCCGGATCGTCGGCGTCCACCGGAACGTAGGCCGCACCGGCATAAAGAATGGCCAGAATAGTGACGTAAAGCTCATGTGTGCCGGACGGCATGCGCACGCCGACGCGGTCGCCGGGACGTACACCCGCCGCGGCCAAGCGCACGACTCCGGCGTCGATTTCGGCCAGCAATTCGGTGTAGCTGAGCACCACGCGACCGTCATCGATCGCGGGCGCCTCCGGGTGGGCTTCGGCGGTGCTGTTCAGGATGTCGACAAGGGTCCTGGCCTGCGGCGCGAGTGCGGCGCGTAGCAAGGGTTCCGGCGTGCGGAGCCCGTCGGTCGGGTCTGTGCCCGCCGTGGTGTCGAGCTGCGGCCGCAGCATCACGTCCTGCCCACCTCTCATAGACCTGCCTAGCGCTTCCTCGTTGTTGTTTCACAGCAGGGTTACCAGTGGGCAAACGCCACGGTGACCAACTGTCTACGGTACCTGCGGTATCGGTCAGAATTCTTCGCCCAGTGCCTTCAGCGCAAGGCGGTGCAGGGTCTGCCGCTCGTCCTCGTCGAGGCGGTGCAGCACCCGCTCGGCGGCCTCTTCGATGAGTTGATCGGTCTTGCGGCGCTCGGCGCGTCCGGACTGGGTGATGGAAAGCCGGTATTTGCGCCGGTCCGTCGAATCGCGGGTGCGGATGACGAAACCGGCCTCCTCCAGGCCATCGATCAGCCGGACATCACGGGGTCAATGTCGGACCCTGAGGCTACAGTGATCGTCGTGGAGCACCGGGACCGGCTGACCCGCTTCGGGATTGAGCACCTGACTGCGACGTCGGCTGCCTCGGATCGGCAGGTCGCAGTGCTCGACGGGTCCGAGACCATCGACGACCTGGTGCAAGAAGGGACCAGACGCAGCTCGCTTTGCGCGCCGCTATTCGCTGTCGAGGTGACGGTGTGAGTGCCGTGACGAGTGTGACGCAGGCTTACCGTTTTGCGCTCGACCCGACGCCCGCGCAGGTCCGCGATCTGCACCGCCATGCGGGGGCGTCGCGGTTCGCATTCAATTGGGCGCTTGCAGCGGTGCGCGCGAACCTCGCCCAACGCGATGCTGAACGCTCCTACGGTATCGCCGATTCCGATCTCACTCCACCGCTGGGCTGGAATCTGCCCGCGCTGCGTCGTGCGTGGAACCAGGCCAAAGACGACGTCGCTCCGTGGTGGTCGGAATGCTCGAAGGAGGCTTACAACACCGGTCTCGACGGAGTGGCGCGCGCGTTGCGCAACTTCGCCGATTCCAAACGCGGCAAGCGCAAAGGCAAACCCGTCGGGTTCCCTCGCTTCAGATCGCGCCGCTGTACCCCGCCCTCGACCCGGTTCACCACCGGTGCCATCCGCGTCGAACCCGACCGCCACCACGTCACCCTGCCCAGAGTGGGCACCATCAAAACCCACGAGAACACCCGCAGACTCGAACGTCGCCTCGCGAACGGGACCGCGCGGATACTGTCCGCCACCGTCCGCCATGAGGCCGGGCGCTGGCACGTGGCGTTCACTGTAGAAGTCACCCGCAGCGTCAGCCGACCCGCCCGCCCGGACGCGGTGATCGGGGTGGATGTCGGCATCACCCACCTGGCTGTGCTGTCCACCGGCGAGATCATCGCCAACCCACGCCATCTCGAACGTGCGCGGCGGCAACTGGCCCGACTGTCGCGGCGAGTGGCTCGCCGTCGTGGGCCTGACCGGCGCGCAGGACAGCGCCCCAGCAAGAGGTGGGAACGCGCCAACGCGATGCGCAACTGGCTCCACCATCGGGTGACGCACCTGCGCCGCGACGGTCTGCACAAACTCACCACCCGCCTCGCCGCCGAATACGGCACCGTGGTGGTGGAGGATCTGAATGTCACCGGGATGGTGGGCAACCGCCGGTTGGCGCGGTTCATCAGTGACGCCGGTTTCGCGACGATCCGCCGTCTACTCGACTACAAGACCCGCTGGAACGGTGGCCATCTCCTCATCGCGGATCGCTGGTATCCCAGCAGCAAGACCTGCTCGTCTTGTCAGACGGTGAAACCCAAACTGTCGTTGGCCGAGCGAACATTCACCTGCGACGTGTGTGGTCTGAGCCTGGATCGGGACCTCAACGCCGCGCTCAATCTGGAACAGTACGTCGCCCGGAGTGGCCGGGAGACGGTAAACGGACGTGGAGCCGACCGGAAGACCACCCCCGTGGTGGCAGGTGGCTGCGAAGCGTCAACCCCGCAGCGCGCCAGTGCATAAGGCGGGGACTGCCGACTGGCAACGGTCGGCTGTGAGCGTGGGCGTGCTATCGCCCACCCGCTCGCAACGGTGAATGTGGTCAGCGGGCTCGCTCGTTGGTCGCGTCACTATTACTGTGGCGCAAGGACATTACGCCGAAGTCGTGACGTTTGTGCGCCTGGCCGGTGCTTACCGGTTAGTCCGATCACGCGGCAGAAGCGGCCGTGCCGATGCCGAGCGCGGCGAGGATGGCCGCGCTGATCTGTTCTAGCCGATCGCGAACCTGTGGGCGGCGCAACATCGCAACCGCTCGTGACGCCAGCATGGCGAGCAGGATCATCTCGACGGCGGCGATGGAGCATTCGATGGCGCCGAGGGCGAGGGTGTTCAGAAAGGTGACATCGGTAAGGAATTGCGGCAGTACCGCCAGGTAGAACAGCCCGACCTTCGGGTTGAACATGCACGACACCAGGCCTGCGGCGAATGCCGAGCGGATCGATGCGGGAGCCTCCGCGGCCGACTGTCCGGACGCCGCGGCGGTGCCCGCCCTGCGCTGCTTACGGTGATCGATCAGCGCCCGAATTCCCAAGTACACCAAGTAGATTCCGCCGATGACCTTTAGTGTCCGGTAGGCCGTCGCGGACTGTTCCAGCAGGGCGGCGACGCCCGCCGCGACCACCACTGCCCACACGATCCCGCCCAGTGCCGAGCCGATCGCCGCGGCAATGCCGGGTCGCGCGTCCACGATCGAGAATCGCAGCACCAGGAATGAATCCGGGCCGGGCGTGATCGACAGCAGAATGCACAGGCCGATAAAGCTGAGCAACAGGGAAAGCGTCACCTCTCGATCAGACCGCACATCGCTCCGCATTGCAAGGTTATTTATTCGACTGCATGTGTATGCAGCAAGTGGTCGGTTGACAGAGCGGTGCGGCATCTGCCAATCTCGGTTCAGGTCATGAGTACCAGCGTCAAGCCCCGGCTAGCTGGTCGGCAACCCTCCTCCGCGGTGGGGTGCTCCGGGTGACGACCGGGCCGCAGCCCGACCGGGTGCGGCAAGCGCGGACTCGGATGATCACCTGATTTCGGGTCCCACAGCCGATGGGATTTTGTGATGACCGCTGTAGTTGAGCAGAGCTGTGTTTACCCACCCCGCCGACTGCCGTCCCCCTGTGCCGCCCTCGCCCGGGTCTCCGGCGACGACCTCCAGGTGCCGCTCGTACAGGGCGGAACGACCACCTACGCGAACTTCGACTACGCCGCTAGCGCACCGGCATTGGCGCAGGTCACCGACCGCGTGCAGCAGCTGCTGCCGTTCTACGCGAGCGTGCACCGCGGTGCCGGTTACGCCTCGCGGATCTCCACCGAGTGCTACGAGGCCGCGCGCGGTTCGGTCACCCGCTTCCTCGACGCCGCCGACGACCAGGTCGCGGTGTTCACCCGCAACACCACCGATTCGCTGAATCTGCTCGCCGCATGTGTCCCCGGCGACACCGTGGTGCTGGATATCGAACATCATGCGAACTTCCTGCCCTGGACCCGGCACGGTCGCCGCGTCGTCAAGGCCGCGGCGACCGTCGAGGAGACGATCCGCCAGCTGATCGCCGAATTATGCAGTAAGCCAGCGGCATTGCTCGCGGTCACCGGCGCGTCGAATGTGACGGGGGAGGTGCTGCCACTCGAGCGCCTGGCCACTATCGCGCACCAGTGCGGTGCGCGCATCCTGGTCGATGCCGCGCAACTGGCGCCGCATCGTCGAATCAGCCTGCGCGGCACCGGAATCGACTACCTCGCCTTTTCCGGCCACAAGCTCTACGCACCGTTCGGCGCGGGAGTGCTTGTCGGACGCCGGGATTGGCTCGATGCCGCCGAACCGTATCTGGCGGGCGGCGGGGCGGTCCGCGAGGTCACCACTACCAGCGCGGAATGGGCATCGGCGCCGCAGCGTCACGAGGCCGGTTCTCCGAATGTCCTGGGTGCGGCTGCACTCGCCGCCGCATGTGACGCGCTGTGCGCGATCGATCCGAAAACCCTTGCCGCGCATGAGCGACGGCTCGCCGATCGCCTGCGCACCAGGCTGTCCGCGATTCCGGGCGTCAACCTGCTGCGCATCTGGGACGACAGCCCCGACACCGTCGGCATCGTCGCCTTCACGCTGGACGGATTCATCCCGGGACACGTCGCGGCCTACCTCTCCGCCGAACACGGCATCGGCATTCGCGACGGCCGCTTCTGTGCCCACCCGCTGCTCGAGCGGCTCGGCCTGGACGGTGCGCTGCGTGCCAGCATCGGCCTCGGCACCAGCTCCGACGATGTGGATCGGCTGGTCGAGGCCATCGCCACCCTCGTAGACAAGGGTGCGTCGTGGAATTACGCCAGCACCGACGGACTTTGGAATCCGACGCCCGAGACCCGTCCCTTCGCCCGTCCCGACTCCAACGACGGCGCCGCGCCCTGCTCGATCGGCTGATTGTCGCCGCACGACGTCGAGCAGGTGAATCCGCCCGGCCGCGTTCAGTCTTCGAGCGAGGTCGGGCGGTAGTAGCGGCCGCGGTAGTAGAGCAGCGGAGCGGCGCTGGGCTGTTCGTCGGTGTTGTCGTGGACCCGGGTGACCAGGCCGACGACGAGGGTGTGGTCGCCGAGGGGAATCAACTGCTGGATGGTGGCGCGGATCCAGATGGGCGTGCCGTGCAGCACGGGCTCGCCGGTGTCCAGGGTGGTCCACAGGGAGCGGTCACTGAAGCGTTGATCGGCGGTGCGGGCGAAACGCTTGGCCAGATCGTGCTGGTGTTCGCCGAGGAAATGGACCACCACCGAGTCGGCCGCCTGCAATGCCGTCAGGCTCGACGAGGAGTGGGCGATATTGAACGAGACCAGCGGGGGCTCCAGGGACAGCGATGCGAAGGATGTCGCGGTGAAGCCGACCGGGCCGTTCGCGGAACCCAGGGTGACGACGGTGACGCCCGCCGGATAGTGCCGCATGGAGGCGCGGTACAGCTCGGCGGTGATACCGCTCAGATCATCGGGAATCTGGATGTCCGTGGCGGGGGGTTGAGCATCAGTCACAGCTGCGCCTCGCTAGCGCTCGGCTCCGCTGCGACCGTTGGTGCTGTGTTGTTGGTTCTCTCGCTCCGTTCGCTCACATGACGAAACTACGCCGCGCGCTTGTGTGGCGCTCAGTCCACGTCGATCGGAAGCCCGGCGGTGATGCGCACCAGTTCGCGAAACGAGGTGCGGAACACGGTATTCGGATGGCCGCCCGCGGCCCAGACCTCCCGGTGCGTGGACAGGACGTTATCCACCCAGGTCGGCAGGTTGGTGGGATGGCCGACCGGGGCGATGCCGCCGATGGGCTGACCGGTCACCTCCTGCACCATCGCGGCGGGGGCGCGGGTGAGCTTGCCTTCCAGCCGTTCGCCGGTGCGCCCGAGATCGACCTGGTGTGCGCCGGAAACCAGCAGCAGCACCGGATCGTCATCCAGGAGGAACACCAGTGATTTCGTGATGGCGCCCACATCGACGCCGAGTGCCCGTGCGGCATCGGCGGCGGTGGGCGTGGGAGCGGGCTGAGTGACGATGACACCGTGGTGGCCGCGCGCGATCAGGGTATCTGCGACCCGGCATGCGACTGGTGGAAGCGACCTGCGCATGGAACCAGAGTAGAGCGATTGCGGGCAGTGTGCCGGTCGAGTTTCCGGTCAGTGGTCGAGATGTCCGACGGGAGAACCAGTGCGGCGCACCGACTTTGCACAGCATTTGCACACGGAACGGACTGGTCGGCTGGCTTGCTCGCACCTGCTTTACGCTGGACGAATGACTGATTGGCAGGCTTTCACCGTCGAAACCAAGGACCACGTCGCGCAGGTCACGCTGACCGGCCCCGGCAAGGGCAATGCCATGGGTCCGGATTTCTGGCGAGAACTGCCGGAGATTTTCCGCGGGTTGGACGCCGATCCCGAGGTTCGCGCCATTGTGCTCACCGGTTCCGGAAAGCATTTCTCCTACGGACTCGACCTGCCTGCTATGGCAGGCACGTTCGGTCCGCTGATGGCGGATAAGGCGCTGGCCGCGCCGCGTACCGACTTCCTCTACGAGGTGCGCCGTATGCAGGCCTCCGTGACCGCGGTCGCCGATTGCCGCAAGCCGGTTATCGCGGCGGTTTCCGGCTGGTGCATCGGCGGCGGGCTGGATCTGATCGCCGCCGCCGATATCCGCTATGCGAGCGCGGACGCGAAGTTCAGCCTGCGCGAGGCGAAGGTCGCGATCGTCGCCGATATCGGGTCGCTGCACCGGCTGCCCGGCATCATCGGCGAGGGTCATCTGCGCGAACTCGCCTACACCGGTAAGGACATCGACGCGGCGCGTGCCGAGAAGATCGGCCTGGTCAACGATGTATTCGCCGACCAGCAGGCGGTACTGGACGCGGCGCACGCCATCGCGCGCGAGATCGCCGCGAATCCGCCGCTGGTGGTGCAGGGTGCGAAGGATGTGCTCGAGCAGCGCACCAAGGATCAGGTGGCCGCCGGGTTGCGCTATGTCTCCGCGTGGAACTCCGCATTCCTGCCGTCCGAGGATCTGACCGAGGCCATCCAGTCGGTGTTCGAGAAGCGAGCTCCGGAGTTCAAGGGCCGGTAAAGGCCGGTTATTCACTTGCCCTAGCCGTTGGCTCGCGCACATACTTGTATCACGCAACTAATTGATTGACGCAAGTAAAGGTGAGAGTCGAGTGGATGAGGACGAGCTGTCGGTCGACGCGATCGCGATGCAGCTCACCCGGCTGCAACGGATCCGGGAGCGGACCGCGGCGCAAATGCGGAGCAAGGACGGCGTGGATCCAGCGGCCTTCGCGGTCCTGTTCCGGCTGCTCTGTGACGGACCGATGCGCTCGGGCGCACTCGCCGACGCGGTGCATTCGGATGCGTCGACGATCAGTCGGCACGTCGCCCACTTGGTCGAGCGGCAGCTGGTCGAGCGGCAGGCCGATCGCAACGACGGCCGCGCCACTGTGCTGGTCGTCACCGAGCGCGGTCGGGAAGTCGCCGAGCGGATCCGCAGGCGTAGGCACGAAAACCTGACCCGGGTGATGGCGGCATGGACGCCGCAGGACCGGGCCGCCTTCGCCGGGCTGCTGCGGAAGTTCGTCGACGACTACGAGCAGGCCAAGCCCGCCATGATCGCGGCCATCCGCCAAGACCAGAACCTGTACGACCTCGAGACGGAGAACGATTCGTGACCGCACCGGCCACCGTGGCGGAGCCCACGGGCTTCACCCATAGACAGATCCTGACCATCATGAGTGGTCTGCTGCTCGGCATGCTGCTCGCGGCGCTGGACCAGACGATCGTCTCCACCGCGATCCGCACCATCGCCGACGATCTCGACGGCTATTCGATGCAGGCCTGGGCGACCACCGCCTACCTGATCACCGCGACGCTCGCGACGCCGCTGTACGGCAAGTTGTCCGATATGTTCGGCCGCAAGCCCTTCTTCATGGCGGCGATCTCGATCTTCGTGGTCGGTTCGCTGCTGTGCACGATGGCGCAGTCGATGTACGAGCTCGCGGCATTCCGCGCATTCCAGGGACTCGGTGCGGGCGGCCTGATGTCGCTGGCGCTGACCATCCTCGGCGATATCGTCAGCCCGCGCGAACGCGCCAAGTACCAGGGCTACTTCCTCGCGGTATTCGGCACCTCCAGCGTGATCGGCCCGGTGCTCGGCGGCGTGTTCGCCGGGCAGGACACCATCCTCGGTGTCAGCGGCTGGCGCTGGGTCTTCCTGGTCAACGTCCCGATCGGCCTGATCGCGCTCGCGGTGGTCTCCAGGGTGCTCAAGCTGCCGAAGCGGCCGCACTCCACCGACCGGGTCGACTGGTGGGGTGTGCTGGTGCTCGCGATCGGCCTGGTGCCGCTGCTCATCGTCGCCGAGCAAGGGCGCGAATGGGGCTGGAGCAGTGGACGATCCATCCTCTGTTACGTCATCGGCGTGCTCGGCGTGATCGGGTTCGTGCTGGTCGAGAAGGTAATGAAGGATAAGGCGTTGATCCCGCTGCGGATGTTCGCCAATAAGACCTTCGCGCTCGGTGTAGTGATCTCGGTCGTGGTGGGCTCAGCGATGTTCGGCGGTATTTCCCTGCTGCCGCAGTACCTGCAGGTGGTGCGCGGGGCCAGCCCGACAATGGCGGGCCTGCAGATGCTGCCGATGGTGCTCGGCATGATGTCCGGGTCGATCATTTCCGGCCAGCTCATTTCGCGTACCGGGCGCTACCGTGCCTTTCCGCTCATCGGTGCGACCATGCTGACGCTCGGCTTGTTCCTGTTGCACTTCGTGACTGCCGATACCCCATTGTGGGTCGCGATGATCTTCATGGCCTGCACCGGATTCGGACTCGGCAATCTCATGCAGCCGCTCACCATCGCTGTGCAGAATGCGTTGCCGCCCAAGGATATGGGCGTCTCCACCGCCGCGGCCACCTTCTTCCGGCAGATCGGCGGCACGATGGGCGTCGCGGTATTCCTCTCGATTCTCTTTGCGCAGCTGACACCGAACATCTCCACCGAGATGAAGTCCGCGGCCACCGATCCGGCCTTCCAGCACGCCGTGGTCGAGGCCGCGCAGAGCAGCAATCCCGCTGATGCCGCACTCGCGAAAGGTCTACTCGCGCAGGATACTTCGGCAGCTGCCGGAGTGCTGAAGGACAGTTCGATCGTGCAGCAGCTCAGCCCCGAGCTGGCGCGGCCGTTCAAGGTCGGTTTCGCGGAATCGATGTCGACGGTATTCCTGTCGGTGACCGGTATGGCCCTGCTCGGGCTGATCCTGGTGCTGTTCTGGAAGGAAGTGCCGCTGCGGACCGTCGGCGGAATCGAGGCGGCCAAGGGTGAGGCGGCCAATGGTGCCGGGCCGGATGTCGTTGAGCGCGTGGGCTTGCTGACCGCGGGCGGCGAGGCGCTGAGCCCGTCCGAGGACGCCGTGGCGATTTCCACGAATGGTGCCGGCAGTTCGACGAACGGTGTCGGACCGAAGGTGACTGGGTCGGCCTGACCCGGTTCGAGCGCCGCTGCTCGGTGCCGGGCAGCGGCGGCCCGCGCTGTATCGGGCGTTCGATTTCTCGCGGGCTACCGGCGCAGCTGGTTGTTCGATCCCGTTGTCCTCCACGTGGTGCGAAGCTCGGTGGCGAACGGGATGACCGTCGGAGAGGCACTCGGTTCTGCATCCAGGTGGCCGTCGAGTGGATCGTGCCGGTCACCGCAGGTTAGTAGTCGGGGGGATAGTTGGGGTCGCGTTGGCAGGTGAGGTCAGCATCGGGGAGGGTGCCGTCACGGAAGTAGGTGTTGACGAGCTCGTTCACGCAGTGGCTCAGGTCGGAGCCGAGGACGCCGTGCACGCGGGTGTCTGCCAGTGTGACCATTCGTGACGCTGTCAGGTCCTGGTGCAGTGCAAGGCCTTGCTGGTAGGCGGTGCGGGTGTCGCGAGTTGCCTGCAGGATCAGGGCTGGTGTCGGGTTGTGCACGGCGGTGGGTGGCTCGATCGGCTCCGGCCAAAACGCGCAGGCGGTGACGTTGTTGGCGAACGCGCCGAACACCGGTTGGGTCGCCCGGACGCTTTCGATGTTGCGGCGATACCAAGCCAGATCTCGGGGTGCAGCCTTGTCGCCACACAGGACTGCGGCCATGCCCGAGGCATCCAACGCAACGGGACCGCTGATCTTCGCTTTCAGCTGCTCCATGTCGACGGGCAGCCCGGACACTGCGTCGGCTACCACCCGCACGACCTCGGCGAGGTCGGTGTTCTTCTTCGGATTCGACAACAGCGACAGCAGCATCATCGGGACGGTGTGTTCGTCGATGAGATAGCCGTTGCCGATGACCGGATGCGTAGCGGCACGTCGGATCATGTCCTCGACAAAGGCTCGGACTTGCGGTGCGCTGCTACCGAAGTGGTAGTCGGCGTCCTGGCGGGCCGCCCAGATCGCCCAGTCGTCGAGCCCGGCCTCGTTGACGGCACCCATGTCCTGGTAAGTGCCGATCCAGTAGCGGTCCGGGTCGATGGCGCTGTCCAGCACGATCCGGTCACTGTGCTGAGGGAACATCTGCGTGTACACCGCGCCCAGGTAAGTGCCGTACGAGTCGCCGTAATAGTTGAGCTCGCGTTCACCGAATGCGCTGCGGATGACATCCATGTCTCGGGCGGTATTGCGGGTGGTGATGGATCGGGCCTTCTCGGGATCGGGTGCTACGCAGGAAGCCGCGAACGCGGCGGCCAGGGTGGCGTCGCGCGCGTAGCCGAAGGCGTCGAAGCCAGCCGAGAACAACATGGTGGGCAGCGGCAGCGCACAACTCATTCGGTCCGATCGGCCGATACCACGCGGGTCCATGCCGATCAGGTCGTACTGGGCACGGACATCCGGTGTGAGCCGATCCCGGAGGTCGGCAATCATGCTCAGGCCCGGACCGCCGGGACCACCGGGGTTGGACAGCATGATCCCGCGTCTGCGGTCCGGGTCGGTGGCCGGGATACGCGAGATCGCTACTGTCAGCGTGCGCGAGTCTGGTCGGTTGTAGTCGAGCGGCACGACAACGCCCGCGCACTGAGCCCCGGCACCGTCGAGCACCGCGTCGTTACACGGCTTCCAGTCCAGCTTCTGGTGATAGAACGGCTCCAGCCCACCCGGGATGTCATCGACCGGATCGGCGCTTGCCGGTCCCACGGGCAATGTGGCGAATGCAGCTGCCGATATGACCCCCAGTACGAGCCATCGAACCCAAGTTATCGGCATCGCATCTCCTGCCCGAGACCTCCGCGTACGCATCCCTGATTCCGTCGCACAGCCTTTCCAGGGTCTCGGACCAGCACCCTACTGCCGTTTGCTGAAACCGGCTCGGCGAAGCAGAGATTTCCAGGAGCGTCACCGATGCTTGCCCCGGTCAGATTCGGGTTACGCCTCCGACATCCGGTTTTGTTGGGCGCACCGACGTGCACGGATCACAGGCTGGCGTGACAGCACGCGTATGCCAAGCAATAGCCCGTCATCTCGAGGCCAAGCGCTTGTGCCGGATCCGCTCGGTCCGGCGAGCCCTCTGCGACCTACTGGGCGGTCTCGGCAGTTGTTGGAAACTTCCCAGATGTGAATGTTAAATCGTTATGTTATCGTGACCTCAACCCCGAGTGGTGTGACCGGTTTGGTGCGGGCCCAGAGTGCCTGCGCGTCGGATAGTTGGACGCGGGAGGCGTGATGGAATCCCGGCATATGTTGTCTACATATCGGAAAAATGCTTGCCGCACAGCGTGTTCGGCTACAGATGTGCCTGGTCCGCCGGACGACGGCTCGCCCCGGCAACCAGTGATGCGGTGGCGGATCGGCCGACAATGGCTTGCGCCCCTCACTCTCGCCATGATCATGCTGGCGGCAGCATTGTCGATGCCGGTCGCGCGAGCCGCAGTGCTGTCCCCCGGTGACGACCCCTTCTATGCCGCACCCACCGATCTCGCGTCACATCCCAACGGCGCGGTGCTCGGAGCGCGGACTATCCCACTACTCGGTCTGCCGATACCGGTCGCGGCGTGGCAATTACGGTATCGCACAACCGATTCCGAAGAGCATCCACAACTGGACGTCACCACGGTGCTGGTGCCTCCGGTGCCCTGGAACGGGCCGCGGCCGGTGTTGTCGTACCAGGTACCCGAGAACAGTCTCGACACCCGCTGTGCACCGTCGTCCACGCTGCGCGGCGGAAGCGACAGCGACATGGCGAGCGCCATGCAGGATGCGCCGTTCATCGCGGACGCACTGCGGCGGGGATGGGCCGTCGTGGTCAGCGATTACGAAGGGCCGCAGTCCCGGCTCTTCGACGGCGTGACATCCGGGCGTGGAGTCCTGGACGGAATCCGGGCCGCCCGGTCCTTCTTACCGGCCGGCATCGATGCCGCGAGCCCGATCGGCGCCTGGGGATACTCGAGTGGAGCCTTCGCCACCCTGTGGGCCACACAGTTGCGTCAGGAATATGCACCAGACGTGCGATTCGTCGGCACCAGCGCCGGCGGAATCCCCACCGATATCCCGGCTGTGGCACAACGTGCCGACAGCGCCGCAGGGGCGATACTGATCCTGCTCGGGCTGGCCCGCAATGAGCCCGACTCCCGGTTGGCCGACTTGCTGAACGACAGGGGCCGCCGGGCGCTGCTCACCGCGGACACCTCCGGCTGCGGTGCGGATCTGGCTCAGGAATACTCCGACATCCACGTCGACGACTTGGCCGCGGTCCCGAACCTGCTGGCGCAGCCCGCTTTCCGCAACGCCGCCATGCCCAATGAACTCGGCCGTAGCGCCCCCGACACCCCGCTGTACCTGTACCACAGCATGGCCGACGAGAAGATCCCCGTCGCCGGCTACACCGCCCTCGTCGATACCTACTGCGCTCAGGGCGCCACCCTCACCGCGATCCACTCGCTGTTCCCGACGCACATCGGAGCCGCCGCGGGCGAAGCCTTGGGCGGCATGAACTTCCTGGCCGACCGTTTCGCCGGCACCCCACAGGCCCCGGGGTGTGTGGTGCAGTGAAGCTTGGCATCTCATCACGAAATCCTCAGCGACCATCAATCGCAGAGCCGAGGAAATGAAGCGCGTGATGAGACGTCAAGCAATGAAGCCGTTGTGCCGGTCTGAACCGCTCTCAGCGGTCGCGCCAGGTGATGAAATCGAATTCGAGATACTGCTCGGCGGCCGATGGAATGTGTGTGAGAGTCAGGGCCGCCATATTGCCTTGGTCTGTTTGCACGCAGATCTGACTGGCCAGGCGCAGGGCATAGACGTTGGCGACGGTTTTGGTCCAAGCGTCGACCGGTAGTGCGGCACAGCGGTCGTGCTCGGTAGGCCCGTCGCTCTGCAGGAGAGCGAAACGCGGTGTGCCGTGGGTCATCGCGTAGATGCTGTCGGCGGCCTTGGACGGACTCAGGTCGACACCGGGCAGGTCCTGCTCCTGAACCTGCCCGTTGTCCAGGTCGAGCCCGTCGACGTTGGCGATCTTCCGGTGTCCTTGCGCCAAGACGACCGGTTGTGCCGAAATCGTCGGTCGCACTGAGGATTCGACGGAAGCCGCCACCGAAGAATCGATCGGCGAGGATGCGTCGCCATCCGTCCAGTGCCTGGTGAGACCGACCGCCGCGATCACGGCACCGACTACCGCGACGACGAGACCGACCGCCGCGATGACGACACCGCGCTTCGGCCAGTTCGCCACAGAACCTTTCGCCGACATCGTCAACCCCTCCTGATCTCACAACCTTGAAACCAAGCCTCCGCAGCAAGGCTAGCTCGAAGGTCGCCCCACTCGGGCCATTTCGACAACCGACACAGATCCCAAGCGGCCGTTGACAAATTGTGCAGACATAGCGTCGGGTAGCTCGAACGGTGGTACCGGTCGGGAGGCGTCTATGGTGCGGAGATGTCCAGCGGTACCGGTCCGAGGCAGGTCGAACTCATCGGTCCGGTCGCCGGGCCGTTCACATACTTTATTGCGGCAGCGCTCATTCTCGCCGGCCCGTTGTCCGGGCTGTTCGGCGATTCGTGGGTCGATGGGCTTTGTACCGGTATCTTCACGTTCCCCATTGGAATTGGCTTGGCCTTCGCAACCTACGAGTGGCGGGCGACGGCTCGACGGTTCGCTGCCGCCGGGCTTCCGGGGATGGCCGAGATCGTGGCCGTGAATGGTATCCGGGTCGACGGAGAGGACGACAGCATCGCCGAACTCACGGTGCGTATCACCGGGTCGGGTTTCGAAACCTTCGAGGCGGAATGTGAAGTCGGGGCGCGAAATCCACCGCAGCAGCCCGGTGAGCGGTTCACGGTGATGGTCGACCCGGCCGACAGCACCTTCGCCGTCGGCTACGACCACCTCTTTCCCCGGGACTGACCAACGCTGGCTTCGCTTGTCGCACAACAACACCTGGGCGTTTCCTTGCGCGTATGGGCTGGGCGGTCGTCGGTACGGTCAGAATTTGATGCGCTCCAGCCAGGTCGTGAGAACGGGGAGGTCTCCGGAGGTCTCCAGGCGTGGGCTGTCGGCGGGGATTCGGCGCAGCAGCAGGAGGAACAGATCTACTGCGGTGCCCTGAACCGTCGACGATGCCGGTGCCTGACTGTCACTCCAGGTGATCGTGTCCCCGGATCGGAGAATGGTCCAGGTGTCATCGGTGTCGATGGCGCGCAGTCGCAGGCTGGTGCCTTCATCGAGCGGTGTCTCGAAGCGCGGCCCCTTCTCGACGATTTCGAGAAACTCCGACAGCCCGTCGGCGCCGAGCTCGGGGGCGATGTTCACCTCGTGGTCGAGGGCGAGCAGGGCATCGGCGCGGTGCACGGTCGCCTCGTGCAGGCGTCGGCGCACCCACCACTCGGCCGAGCGCGCGGAGCCGAACGGCGTCCAGACCGGGACGTCGGAACCCACCGTGTCGATGTTGTCGATCACCGCTCGGGCGCCGGCCCGCAGCCACCGATCGGCCTCGTCGTGGTCACGTGGCCGACGGACATCGGGAACCTGCTGGAATTCGAGGAATTCGGTGGCCCGGTCGGCGATCATCGCCGCGGCCCAACGGTTTCCACCGCCGACGTGCGCGATCAGGTTCGCCAGGGTCCAGTCCGGGCAAGTCGGTATCGGTGTCTTCGGGTCGGCGGACAGATACAGGTCGGCGAGCAAATCCGTCTCACCCAGCAATGCTTTGCGCAGAGCCGATTTGCCGAGAGATATCACGAATTCGACGCTAACCCAACTTGATTCGATGGGCATCGCGATTCAGGTCAACCATGATGGGCTGCCTCCCGAAATTCCCTCGAACAGTCGCCGGGGATGGAGCACAGCTGGCAGCGGCAACGAATCGGCAGCCCGCTTCTCGAAGCCGTCCGCACACCTATGGTTACCGTCGTGCACCCCTGCAAAAGGGTGTGCGTTGGCGACAATTGATATGTAAAAACGCTATGAATGCAGGTTCATGAGGTGGAGAAGGTGGAATTGCCCCAGGTGGCGGTTGCTCGAGCCCTAGGGTTGCCTGTGCTGGACGTTTGCTGTTTCTACCGTTAGTGGGGTAATCAATCAACCCTCACTTCAGGAGCAGTGAAATGCGAACCAAATCTCTCATCGCGGCCGGTCTTCTCACTACCGCTGTCGTCGCCGGGGTGTCGGCGTCAGCAACCGCGTCGGCCGCCCCGGGCTACTTCTACGGCACCTACGCGACCAAAGCCGCGTGTGCCGCCGACGGCGCGTCGCCCAAGACGGGCGGGAACTACTGGCAGTGCGTCCAAACCTACAGCGGCTGGGATCTCTACCTCTACCACTGATCCACAAAGAAAAGCGGGAAGTCCGAGCATTCGGACTTCCCGCTTTCGTTTGGGAGCGAATCATCCACCGCCCCAACGAGACTCAGTGGCCGCCGTTTTCCTGCAGCCGCTTGAGCGAGGCTTCCACCTCGGCCTCGGCCTCGGCGCGTCCGACCCATTCCGAGCCCTTGACGTACTTGCCGGGCTCCAGATCCTTGTAGCGCTCGAAGAAGTGCTTGATCGCGGCCAGTTCGAACTCCGGCACATCGGCCAGATCCTGGATGTGGTCCCAGCGCTTATCGCCCGCGGGCACGCACAGCACCTTGTCGTCGCCGCCCGCCTCATCGACCATCTTGTACATCGCGACCGGACGCACCTCGATCAGGCAGCCCGGAAACACCGACTCCGGCAGCAGGACCAACGCGTCCAGCGGGTCGCCGTCCTCGCCGAGGGTGTTCTCGATGTAGCCGTAGTCCGCCGGGTAGACCATCGACGTGTAGAGGAAGCGGTCGAGCCGGACCCGACCGGTCTTGTGATCGACCTCGTACTTGTTCCGAGAACCCTTGGGGATCTCGATGGTGACGTCGAACTCCACGCCATCTCCTTACTGATGCTTCTGAGGGACTGTCGCGTTGCGGTCGTCGGAACGCCGACTCGACAGGTGTTCGGGGGGAACGGTGCCGGAACGAGGATAGTGTGGTCCGCGGGCACTTGGGTGCGGTAGGTGGGTGGCCTCGGCGACTGGGCGAAACGAGACGGAGAGACGGCGGGTACGTGGTGGGTGGCAGCAACGGGAATATCGGTGGCTCGGGCACCAAGCGACGCCGCAAACTCTGGATCGGCGTCGCGTTCGTGCTGGCCCTGCTGCTCGGTGCCGTGGCGGGCGTAGTGATCGCGGTCAAGCCGTGGACCGAGGAATTCCGGCACGGCGGGCTCATCATTGCCGCACCGCCCGCGCCGGTCAAACCGGTTCCGCAGGTCGCGCCCGCGCCCTCGAATGCGCCCGCGCCGACTCCGTCCGGTGTCGGCGCCGCGCTCGCGCCGGTGGTCGCCAATCCCGACCTCGGTGCGTTCGCCGGTGAGGTTACCGACGCGGACTCCGCGACCGTGCTGTGGAGCGCCGAATCCGATAAGCCGATGATTCCGTCGTCCACCGCCAAGATCCTCACCACCGCGGCCGCCCTGCTCACCCTGCCCGCGGATCATCGGGTGACCACCCGTGTCGTCGCCGGATTCGCGCCGAATGAACTTGTGCTCGTCGGTGGTGGCGATCCGACGCTGACCGCGCAGCCCGACGGCAGGGGCTATTACCCGAACGGGCCGCGGCTGTCGGACCTGGTGTCGCAGATCAAGGAATCCGGCCATGCCGTCGACACCATCGTGGTCGACACCTCCGCGTATTCCGGCCCGCCCATGGCGCCCGGCTGGGATCCGGTCGATATCGGCGAGGGTTCGATCGCACCGATGGATCCGGTAATGCTCGACGGCGGCCGCCTCGACCCGCTGGTGGAGTACTCGCCGCGTACCCCTACTCCTGCCTTGGCCGCCGGACAGCGTCTGGCCACCGAACTCGGACTCGATCCCGCCAAGGTGCGGATCGGCAATGCCGCCGCCGGTGCGACCGAGGTGGCGAGCGTGCAATCTGCGCCGCTGCGGGACCGGCTGCGCGACACCATGGTCTATTCCGACAATGTGCTCGCCGAGGCCATCGGCCGCGAGATCGCGGTCGCTTCCGGTAACGAGGCATCGTTCACCGGCGCCGTCGCCGCCCTCGAAACCGCGCTCGGCAAGGGCGGATTCGATCTCAACGGACTTTCGATGCGCGATAACAGCGGCCTGTCGACCGAGGACCGGGTGCCCGCCCGGCTGCTCGACAAGATCATCTCGACCGCGGCGAAGTCGAGTGGCGCCAATGCCGTGCAGCCGAGCAATACCAAGGCCAGGCCGGAAACCGATCGGATCGCGACCACCCTGGCGCCGCTGCTCGACGATCTGCCTATCGCGGGTGCGACGGGGTCGCTGAGCAGCCGTTATGTCGCGCAGAACCGGGGCGGTGCGGGATGGGTGCGGGCCAAGACCGGAACTCTCTCGGTGGCGAGCACGTTGGTCGGGTATGTGCTGGACAGCGACGGGCGGGTATTGACCTTCGCATTGATGTCGAACGATCGGCCACCGGAGCTGAGCCGGCCCGCATTGGACGCCATCGCCGGCACGCTGCGTAACTGTGGATGCTCGTGACGGGTGGTTGAGTATGTTCGAAGGCACTGATGAATCGGGCGCCGTGCCCGCCGTGAATTCGGGTGCGGATGCTCCGGCCGAGCGCAGACGCTCCGGATTTTCCGGTGCCGTCGATTGGCGCCTTGCCGCGCGCACTGGCGCCGCGCTGGTGCCGTCCGGCCCGCGGACCTCGCGATACTCGGCCGAACAGGTAGTGAGCGAGCTGGCCGAGGCATCGGTGCGGGCGGAGGGACCGGTTCGCGAAGTGAGCGGTCTGCTCGACGACCAGCCGGTGCCCTCGGCCCTGATCGTCGACCGGCCCGGCTGGATCAATGCGGCCGCGGATTCCATGGCCCAGTTGACCGGCACCGGGCAGGCATCGGACAAGGGCCTGCTCGCCGGCAAACCCGCGGGTGTGCAAGCGGGCGCGATGCTGGCCTTCCTGTCCACCGCGATCCTCGGCCAGTACGACCCCTTCACCGGACCCGATGGGACGCTGCTGCTCGTCGCGCCGAACATCGTGGCCGTCGAGCGCGCACTCGGCGTCTCGCCGACCGACTTCCGCTTCTGGGTCTGCCTGCACGAGGTGACCCACCGGGTGCAGTTCTCCTCCGCGCCGTGGCTGGCCGATTACATGCGCACCAATGTCGACATTCTCGGCGAAGTCGGCGACGAACCGCTCGCCGATATGCTCGGTCGCCTTGTCGAAGAGGTGCGCGACCGCCGCCGCGGCACCGGCCCCGAAGACCCGAATTCCCGCGGTGTCGTCGGCCTACTCCGCGCGACCCAGGCCCCACCGCAGCGCGAAGCCCTGGACCGCCTGCTGATGCTCGGCACCCTCCTGGAAGGCCACGCCGACCACGTCATGGATGCGGTCGGGCCCGCCGTCATCCCCACTGTCGAACAAATCCGCGCCGCTTTCGACAAGCGGCGCAAACGCCCCACCAACCCGCTCCAACGCCTTCTGCGCGCCCTCCTCGGTGTGGACGCCAAGGTCGCTCAATACGTTCGCGGCAAGAAATTCGTAGACGCGGTGGTGGCCCAAGTCGGCATGGCCCAGTTCAACACCGTCTGGACCAACCCCGAAACCCTCCCGCTCGCAACGGAAATCGAGGCCCCTGAGCGCTGGATCGCGCGCGTCCTCGGGTAGTTCGCGACGAGCGCGTAGTCGCGGTCATCGAACCCGAGCGGCAGACCGTAGGCGTCTCATGATCGGCGGCGAAGGCTTCATCGTGGCGCTTGCCGAGCGAATCGAGGGCACTGATCATCGGTAGTCTCCGGATATGAGCCGTACGGCGGGAGCGATGCCCGGGAATGCGCGGCGGCTGCCCGAGACCGAGGCGGTGCTCGAGGTGCGGCGGGCGGTGCGGGGGTGGCTGGCCGATTATGCGACGGGTGATGTGGCGGTCGCGTTGTCCGGTGGTGCGGATTCGCTGGCGTTGACGGCGGCTGCGGTGGTGGAGGCGGGGCAGGTCGACGCGC
This sequence comes from Nocardia vinacea, assembly GCF_035920345.1. Classification (NCBI taxonomy): domain Bacteria; kingdom Bacillati; phylum Actinomycetota; class Actinomycetes; order Mycobacteriales; family Nocardiaceae; genus Nocardia; species Nocardia vinacea. The sequence goes on along the minus strand of NZ_CP109149.1, from coordinate 6,544,921 downwards.
TGGTTGTGGATCATCAGTTGCAGGCGGGATCGGACAAGGTGGCGGCTGCGGCGGCGGCCGCGGCGTTGGCGCTGGGGTGTCGGTCGGCACATGTGCTGGCGGTCGAGGTCGGTGCGGACGGGGGGATGGAGGCGGCGGCGCGGGCGGCTCGGTATGCGGCGCTCGACGGGGCGCGGGCTGGGTTGCCGGTGTTGCTCGGGCACACGCTCGATGATCAGGCCGAGACCGTGTTGCTGGGGTTGGGGCGGGGATCGGGTGGGCGGTCGATTCAGGGGATGGCGGCGTTCGTTGATCCGTGGGGGCGGCCGTTATTGGGAGTGCGGCGGGCGGTGACCAGGCAGTTGTGTGTCGATATCGGGTTGACGCCGTTCGAGGACCCGCATAATTCGGCGGCGGAGTTCACCAGGGTGCGGTTGCGGAATGAGGTTCTGCCGCTGCTGGAGGAGGTGCTCGGGGGCGGGGTCGCGGGGGCGTTGGCGCGGACGGCCGAGCAGTTGCGCGATGACGGTGCGGTATTGGATGCGCTGGCCGATGAGTTGTTGCGGGCCGCGAGTGCCGGTCCGGCGAGTAATGGCCCGACCCTCTCGATCGAGACCCTCGCCACTGCCCCCGCGGCCTTGCGGCGGCGCGCAATCCGTGCGTGGTTGCTGGCCGGTGGCGCTAAAGCCCTGACCAACAAGCATTTACAGGCGGTTGACGAATTGATTACCGCATGGCGCGGGCAGGGCGGTGTCGCGGTGGGCGGCGGGCAGCCGGGACGCAGGTTGGTCGCGGCGCGCGAACATGGCAGGCTGACTTTGCGTCTGCAAGGGAGCCGATGACACATAATGGATCGGCCGGGGAGGCACCCGCGGCGCGAGCGACGGGCCCGAAGGCGGTAGCGAAGCGTGACCACGAAGGGCCCCGGGAGCGTCGCAGATACAACACCGGAAGGGAAACCAACTGACGTGTACGAGGGCGATATCGCGTCGGTGCTGATCACCGAGGAACAGATCGCGGCCAAGACCCAGGAGTTGGCCGAGCTGATTGCCAAGCGTTATCCGGCCGACGCTCCCGAGGGGGATCTGTTGCTGGTCGGCGTGCTCAAGGGCGCCATCTTCTTCATGACCGATCTCGCCAAGGCGCTGCCGATTCCCACCCAGATGGAATTCATGGCCGTCTCCTCCTACGGCTCGTCCACCTCGTCCTCCGGTGTCGTGCGCATCATGAAGGACCTGGACAAGGACATCGCGGGCCGCAATGTGCTGATCGTCGAGGACATCATCGACTCCGGTCTCACGCTGTCGTGGCTCAAGCGCAATCTGTCCACCCGCAATCCGGCCTCGCTCGAGGTCGTCACCCTGCTACGCAAGCCGGACGCGCTACGCACCCACGTGGAAGTCGCGCACGTCGGCTTCGATATTCCGAACGAATTCGTCGTCGGCTACGGCCTCGACTATGCCGAGCGCTACCGCGACCTGCCGTATATCGGCACCCTCGACCCGAAGGTCTACGGCGGCGCGTAATCAGCGCATGAGCGAACGCAGTGAGTGAACAGAAAACACAGCCGCCCAGCGGTTATGCCGGAGCCGAGCGCTAGCGAGGCGCAGGCGTAACCGCGAATATCGTTGCGGGCGAACCGGACCCACCGCTGTACAGCGCACCGCCGACCAATACCCAAGCACCGGTGACGGGTAGTTCGGCGAGATTCGCCAGACATTCCAAGCTGATCCGATGTTCGCGATACAGCAGCTTCGACACCTCATAGGTGTCGTCGGTTCCCAGATCGGGTCCGAACGTATCGATGCCGAGCGCGCCACGCCGCCCCAGCCGCCCGGTCCGCAATAGCCATTTGACCGTCTCGACCGCGAATCCCGGTTGATGATCGGCGCTTTCGCCGGTTCCGATGAATTCCGGCGTCCCCCATTTCTCGTCCCACCCGGTCCAGGCCACCACCGCCGACCCGTCGGGTATCCGCCCGTGTCGACCCTCCCACTCCCGCAGATCAGCGATATCGATCGCGTAATCCCGATCGTTCGCACATTGGTCCCGCACGTCGATCTTCACCGCGGGCAACAAGAGATCGTCGAGATCCAATTCGTCGGCGGCCAGTCCGTCGGCATGGAAGTGGATCGGTGCGCCCCAATGGGTTCCGGTGTGCTCGCCCTGCTGGATATAGCGCAGGTAATAACCGTCGTTCGCGACCGTCGCGACAATATCGGTCCGGAATTCGGGATCGCCGGGAAACAGCGGCGCTGTCGCCGGATCGTGGACATGGGAAAGGCTGACCAGCCGTCCGAACGGCTGCGAGCCGGTCATCGCTTCCGCTGCGGAATCGCACGTGCCAAGGCCAACAGATCCGCCTCGAGCATCCGGAACAACCGATACGTGAGCACGAATGCCAGGATGCCACCCACGCTTAGCACCCGCACCGAAACGATCACCAAATCCAGATCGGCGGCCTCGACGAAGGTCGCGCTGGCCACGCCGAGCAGCGGCACCGATGCGGCGACGCCCAGATAGAAGTTTCCGCGCTTGGCGAGTTTGCGCAGTTGCTTCTCGTCCTCGGCGCCGATACCACCGCGCACAAGCAGCTGTGGATAAATCGAACGCACCGCGTAAACCATGATCGGGAAGAACGGATACGCCAGCGCGATCGCGGCGCACACCACCTGGGCGGCGAAGAAATGCAGAAAGGTCGCGCGCGGTAGCTCGACCCCGAAGAAGACCGGTGCCAAAGGCCACACCAGCCCGGCGAGCAGCCAGAACGCGAACGGTACCCAGACCGCCCAGTCACCCATCTGCAGGGTGTCGCGCCGGGCGGCGGCCAGGGTGCGCGGGGAGTATTCGCGGCCGCGGGCCAGGCGGAATCCGATGGTCAGCGGGCGTCGGGTGAGGAAAAGCAGCAGCAATCCGGCCATCGGAAAGGCGATGAGATTTGTGATCAGGCCGCCCGCGGCGAACCGTTCCTGGTCGGTCGCCGTCATCCGATCGATGATCAGTGAGTTGTTCAGGTTGATGTTGTAGACGCTGGCGAGGATATTCGGCACGCCGACGCACAGCGTGAGGATCGGTATGAGCCAGCCGCGCGACCGGTACGCCAGGCTGGTCGGTGCCGGATCGACCAATTCCCTGGCGCGCTCGTCGAGGCACAGATCCAGTTGCGCGGCGAGCTCGGCGCCATTGCGCCAGCGGCGCTTCGGATCGGCCCGCAGACATTCCAGCAGCACCCGCCGCAGCGCGCTCGGGGTGTCCGCGGGCAGCGTATCCGCGGTGACGCCGCGCTCGCGCAGGGCGACCATGGTCGCGATGGTTTCGGCGCGGGCGTCCGGATCGGCGGGCATCGGCGGATCGTCGAACGGCATCGCGCCGGTGAGCATTTCCCACAGCAGCGCGCCGAGGGAGTAGATATCGCTGCTCGGGCCGGGCGGCGGTGCGGCCGGATCGAGGAGTTCGGCGAGTTGTTCGGGGGAGCGGTACGGCAGCGAATCCGGTTCGGCGGCCAGTGGGTTCGTCGCCGTGCGAGGTGCCGCCGTGCGCGCGGCGAAATCGGCGAACTTGGGAATACCCTCCGCGGTGAACAGCACATTCGCCGGTTTGATATCGCGATGCAGTACGCCCTGCTGCTCGGCGTAATTGAGCGCGTCGGCCAGTCGTCTGCCGATCCAGGCCACCGTATCCGGCCAGCTGAGTGTGGCGATTTCGGCGCGCACACTCGAATCCGACGGCCGGATCTCGCCCCTGGCCTCCATGGCGGCATCGATGGCGCGCAGCAGCAGGGCGCCGCCTTCGGATTCCGGGCCGCGCCGCCGCTCGGCGAGCACTCCGGCCGCCGTACCGCCGGGCAGGTACTGCATGTAGACCAGCCGGGTCGATGCGGGGGCCTCCGGTGCCGCGGACGGTGCGGCAGTGACCAGGCGCTGATCGAAAACGCGCACCAGATGCGGATGATCCAGTTGCGCCATGCTGTGCCCGCCGGCCGCACGGCCCGCCGAAAGCCGCACGGCGACAAGGCGTTGCATGGAACGCTGCCTGGCGAGGAAGACCCGGCCGGTGGTGCCGGCACCCAGATCGGTGAGCAGATCGAAGTCATCGATCCGGTGACCCGGCGCCAGACCCGCGACCAGCGCGACGCCGCGTTCGGTATCTGCCGCGGAATCGTCGTCGGCGTAAACGGCCAGCCGCGCGCGCACATCCTGCGCCAGCTCCGGATATTCGGCGAGGAAATCTGCCAGTTCCAGCGAGCCGTACCTGCGCCGGGCCAGGAACTCCTCGCAGAGCAGATCGACCAATTCCGCACTGTGCTCGACCTCGGGAAATTCCTTGCGGTACTCGGCGATGCGTTTGCCGAGTCCCTCCCGATCCCAGCGGTGGCGCAGATCGATGCGGACCAGATCGGTGAGTACCGCCAGCCGCACCTGGGTGCCGTCAGGGATGTACTCAGCGATCGGAGGTGGGTCGGTCCGCTCGCCTCGCAGGCAGTGCTGCCAATCTTCGGTAAATCTGGTTATGGGGTCGGTCTCGCCTCGGTCCGCGAAATCGGCAGCTGTCACGATCGCGGCTCCGGCACGGTCGGCCTGCCGCGCTCCCGGTCCGCCGAAAGATGTTCGCGGTCCAGGGAATCCACTGGCGCGACGACCCGCTCCAGCGCACGCAGATCGGCCTCCAGCGCCCGGAAGAGCAGGTAGGAACCGATGAACGCGATGATGCCACCCACACAGAGCACGCGCACTGCGTCGATCACCATCGGAATATCGCCGGGCGGCAGGAAGGTCACACCCGCCACCGCGAGCAGCGGCACCGAGGCCGCGACCGCCAGATATCCGTTGGCGCGGCGATCCAGGCCGCGCAGCCACACCGCGTCCTCGGTGCTGATCTCCCCGTGCCGCAGGAAGATCGGATAGATGCAGCGGACCATGAAGAAGCACACCAGGAAGAACGGGTACGCCATCGCGATCGCGCCGCACACCACGATCGAGGTGAGGAAGTGCACCACCGCGCGGGCGGGCACGTCTCCGGCCGCCAATTGCAGCGCGATCGGGAAGGTGAATCCGGCGATCACCCACAGCGAGAAGACCACCCACACCGCTCGGTCGCCGAACAGCAGGGAATCCGCCCTGGCCAGCCGCAGCGTCTCGGCATCGTAGCGGCGGTGGCGGCGCAGCCCGTGCGGCACCGTGAGCATTCTTCGGGACAGATAGAGGATCAGCGTCGCCCCGAGCGGGAAGAAGATTCCGTTCACCACGGTGGTGATGATCATGAAGGTGCGTCCGGCGTCCTCGGGGAGCCGGTCCACGATCAGATGCTGGTTGTGCTGGATGTTGTATGCCGAGGCGAGGATATTCGGGATGCCGATGGCCAGCGACACGATCACCAGCCGCCACGACCGCAACTTCAGCCGCCAACTGCCGGGCGGCGGGTCGACCAGATCCCTGGCCCTCGGGTCCATGCACAGGTCGAACTGCTTGGCCAGCACCCCGCCATTGGCCCAGCGCAGTGTCCGATCCGATTCCAGACAGGTCAGTAGCACCCGCCGCAAAGCCGCCGGACAGTTCGCCGGAACTCGTCGCTGCGCAGCGTCATCCACCCCGGAGGTGCGGCGTTCCAGCATGCCCTCCAGCGCCGTATCGTCGCCATGGTCGGTCGCGGTGGAATCGTCGAACGGCTTCGCGCCGGTGAGCAATTCCCACAGCACTACGCCGAGGGCGTAGATATCGGAACGGGTATCCAGATCCTCGGCCGTGCGCTCGCGGCCGGGATGGCAGGCCTCCAACTGTTCGGGCGACATATACGCCAGTGAGCCGCCGAAATAGGCCACCGGACTGGTGCCGGCCACATTGCGGCTGAAGCTGATATTGAAATCGGCCAGTTTCGGTACCGCCTCGGCGGTGAGCAGGATATTGGCCGGTTTCACGTCGCGGTGCAGCACGCCGTGCGCGGAGGCGTATTCCAGCGCCTCGGCCACTCTGCGGCCCAGCCAGGCCACGGTTTCCGGCCAGCTGAGTCCGGCGATCTCGGCGCGCACGCTGGAATCGGTCGGGCGAATTTCGCCCTTCTCCTCCATGGCCGCGTCGACCGCGTCGAGCAGGAGTTGTCCGCTGCGTTCGGCGGGTGGGGTCGCGCGCACCCAGCGCAGTACCCCGAGCAGTGTGCCGCCGGGCAGGAACTGCATGTACAGCAGCCGGAGTCGGCGCATGGCCGGATCGCGGGCGTCATCGGAGCCGAGTAGCCGCTGATCGAAGACGCGCACGATGTAGTCGTGGTCGAGCTGGGCCAGGGTCTGCGGTTCGGTGCCGTGGTCGGCGGAGATTTTCACCGCGACCAAGCGCTGCATTGATCGCTGCCTGGCCAGGAATACCCGGGCGAAGGCGCCGCTGCCGAGTCCGGTGAGCAGGTCGAAGTCGTCGATGGACTGGCCGACTTCGATCCGGTCGAGGGCGTCGAATTTCCCCGGACCGGTTCCGATCGTGGTCGGAGTGACGGTCGCCGTCTCGGTCGGATCGGCGGTGGCGCGAGTCACATCAGTATTACGAACGGACTCCTGGGTTTGGTTCAGCCCCACAGTTTGATCGGCTTGGACGGTCCGGCTCAGTTCGGCCGCCGCGCGGGTATTGGCGAACTCGGTCAGCACCGAATCCTCGAGCGCGGCCCGGCGGGTGCTCTGGTCGATATCGTCGGCATTGAGCAGAGCGCGCAATTCCGCCGCTTGTTCCGGATATTCCCGCAGATAATCCTTCGGATCGACACGTTCACCGCTGTGTCTGCGGATGACGAACTCTTCGTACACCAAACCGGCCGGAATGCCGCCCGGTTCGAGTTCCGGAAACTCGGCGCAGTAGTCGAAAAGCCGTTTGCGCGGCGTCGGCGTCTCGGGGAGCCGGATCCAGCGATGTCGCAGGTCGACGCGGATCAATTCGATCAAGGCGGCCCGGCGCAGGGATTCGGCATCGGGAAGAAAGTCGGCGATCTCCGGTGGCCGACGCGCCGATTCCCATGCGGTCGAGAAGGCCTCGACCACGTCGTTCTCGGTTTGCGACGGCGGCTCGCCCCAGTCTCTGGTCGGCTCGGTGCCGAGATCGGTTCGGTGCGTATTTTCGGGATCAGCACTCATTTTTCGGACCTACCTGCTGAGCGGATGTCGAGTATCCGCAGTGGCCGTTCGGTGGATGTGCCGCTGAATTTCCGCCACACCCGACGACATCGTCCCCCGAGCAGTAATCGAAATGATAACTTGCGCCACAACAGTGGATCACCCGATTTCGACAACCATGCGACGGGGAAGAACCAGCACATGAACAACACTGCGGCGCGAGCGACGGGCGCGGAGGCGGTAGCGGAGCGTGACCACGGAACAACCCGGGAGCAGCGCTGTACATCGAATACTGTGACGGCCGCGGCGGGTGGCATCGCGGCGGCGGACCCGACAGCGACGGATTCGACCGCTCCGGAGGCTGCTGAAGCCCCGGAGGTGCAGGCCGCCCGTGGGGTCGCGGTGGGCGGGACCGACGCCGTACATGCTTCGATGGACTCCAGCATGCCACGCGAATCCGGCCTGTCACGAGGTCCGGCGGCGGCAATCGCGGCGAGTGTGCGTGACGGCTCGCTGACGCCGACCGAAACCGTCGATACCGCCCTGGATCTGATCGCCGCCGAGAACCGAAAGACGAATGCGTTCACGGTCGTTCGCTACGCTAAGGCACGGGCCGAGGCACTCGCGCTGGAACAGCGTTCCGATCTGGATCTGCTGCCGCTGGCGGGTGTGCCCATCGCGATAAAACACAACATCGCGGTCGAGGGTGAATCGATCCTCGCCGGTTCCACCGCGACCGATACCCGCCCGGCTACCGCCGACCATCCGGTGGTGCGCAGGCTGCGGGACGCGGGCGCGGTAGTGGTCGGGCTGACCGCGGTCCCCGAACTGGGCCTGTGGGGCACGACCGAGAGCGAGGGCCGCATCGGTCGGAACCCGTGGAATTCCGCCCGCAGCTCCGGTGGCTCGTCCGGCGGTTCGGCCGCGGCCGTGGCGGCCGGGTTGGTGCCGGTGGCGCACGGCAACGACGGGCTCGGTTCGGTGCGCATTCCCGCGGCCTGCTGCGGGGTATTCGGGATCAAGCCGGGGCGGCATACCGTACCCGCCGAGGTAGGCGTCGATTCCTGGTCCGGAATGGTCGAAAACGGTGTGCTCGCGACGACAGTCGGCGATGCCGCGCTCATGCTGTCCGTGCTGGCCGCGCGCCCGGACCTAGCCGAGTTGGAGCCGCCGGGCCGACTACGCATCGGGCTGGCCGTGGCGCCACCGTCCCGGATGTTCCGGGTCGATCGGCACTGGACCGCGGCGGCCCGCACCGCTGCTTCGGCCGCAGCTGCGGCCGGGCACCTGGTGGAATCGGTGACACTGCCCTACGGCGAATCGCTCGTTTCGGTCGGCCTGCGCTGGTTGGCATGCGCCGCGCGTGAGGCCGCGAATCTAATCCGCCCCGAACGTCTGCAGCGGCGCACCCGCCGCCACATCGCACTCGGTCGGCTCGTCCAGCGGCTGCGGCTGGTGCGCCCGGCCCAGGTGGACCGGGTCGAGGCGCAACTCCTGGACTTCTTCGAGCGCTACCACGTGGTGATCACCCCGACGCTCGCCGCGCCGCCACCGCGGGCCAGGGCTTGGCACACCCTGGGGTGGCTCGCGAATGTCGTTATCAGCGCTCGGTATTCACCGTTCACACCGCTGTGGAATCTGGTCGGCTGGCCCGCCGCGTCGATCCCGATGGGAATGCACCCGAGATCCAAAACGCCGGTCGCCGCCCAACTCACGGCACCGCCCGGCAGTGAATCGATCCTGCTGCGCCTCGCGGCTCAACTCGAGTCGATCCACCCCTGGAAGCGAACGGTGAACGAAGGGGTGAACGATCAGCCCGCGATTGCGGGCTGATGCTGCACTGCGAAACCACCGTCGACCGCGCGTGCGGCGAATTCGAGGATGGTGGGTCGGTTGTCGTCGGCGCGCCAGGCGACCGCCAGTTCGCACGGGGGGAGTCCGGCGAGCGGGCGAGCGGTCAGACCCGGCCAGCGGTACATCGGCACATTGTTCTCGGCCAGCAGGCAGACGCCGAGGCCGAGGCTCACGGCCTCCAGCTTGTCCTCGGGGGTCGCCGCCTCGGCGCCGATCTTGGGCTGACGGCCGTTGCGGGCATCGTTGCCGAGCCAGAAGTCGCGCACCGCACCGGCCTCGGTGGGCAGTGCGATGAACGGTTCGTCCAGCAGGTCGGCGAAGTCGATGGTCTCGTTCTCGGCCAGCGGATGGTTCTCCGGCAGCAGCACCCAGCGCGGCTCGGTGCGCAGCACCTGCCAGCGGTACCGGTTCGGATCGGGTAGTGGGAGCCAGACCAGGGCGAGGTCGGCCTGTCGACCGGCCAGACCACTGGACGGGTCGGTCCAGGAGGCGGCGTGCAGTGCCAGGCGGTGCCCGCTCGCGCTCTCCAGATCGTTGAGCAGCCCGCGGCCGAGCGCGGATTGGATGCCGACGCGCAGCACCTCACCCGCCTCCTGCAGGGAGACGTTGGTGATCTCCCACAGCTCCAGGATCTTGCGGGCGCCTTCGAGCAGCTCCTTACCCGCGACGGTCAGCGCGACGCTGCGCTGGTTGCGGTCGAACAGGACCACGTCGAGCTGGCGTTCCAGCTGACGAATCTGACGCGACAGGGTGGGTTGAGCGATGTGCAGCCGCTGGGCGGCGTTGGTGAAGTGCAGTTCCTCAGCGACGGCGACGAAATACCGCAGGTCGCGCAAATGCGGGTCCATAGCCCCTTGCTATCAGAATCGGTCCTGAATTTCCAGCCTATTGAGGCCGGGAAGTCTGGATATGGCAGCCGAAACAGTCGGCAGGTTTGTTAGACACAGCATATGGCTTGTCATGGTCATTTGCATCATCGACTCCGCGAATCTCCAGCACTCGCGCCCCGTGCTGCCGCGCACAAGTTAATTGGGCGTATGACCAGCAATGATCCGGCGTCGGGTGGGCTTACGCGTCGCGCCGGGGAGGTGCTGAAGTGTGGCCGGTCACTGTCGAGAAATCGGTCCGCAACGAGGGTGGTGCCGTTGCGGGTGGGTGGAGTGATGTTAGTCACAATTTTGTTTGCCGTCTCGTTCGAAGGTCCGGGGGAGGCCGCCGCAACGGTGTTCGGACGCGCGAAGGCGCCGTGGTCGATGACTCGACCACGGCGCCTTCGTGGACCGCTCAGAGGCTGCGTGCCCGGTCCTCATAGGCCTTGCGCTCGGCCACGTCCACATCGTCGAGGAAGGCATTGCTCGAACCCAGCGCCCTGGCCAGTCCATCGGCCACCGGCTCAGGCAGCAGATTCACCAGCTGCGACAGGAATCCGGCCACCGCGGTGACCCGGACCTTGGACTTCGGCTCGGCGATCAGCGCGACGATCGCATCGGCGATCTCCTCCGGCTCGGCCGGGCGCAGTAGCTTCGGGCCGCTCACGCCGGAGCCGAGTTCGGTATTCGTCAGTGTCGGCAGCACCGAGGAGAATGCGACACCCGAACCCCGGTACTCCTCACGCAGGGTGTCGGTGAAGCCGAGCACCGCATGCTTGCTGGCGTTGTAGGTCGCCAGGCCGGGGATATGCGTCTCGCCGGCGAGCGAGGCGATATTGATGATGTGTCCGCGCTTGCGCGCCAGCATGCGGGCCAGGCCCAGCTTGGAGCCGAGGATCACGCCGTAGACATTGATATCCAGAATGCGGCGCGTGATCTGATCCGGCTCATCGGCGAATCTGCCGGTCGGCATGATGCCCGCATTGTTGATCAGCACGTCGATCGGGCCGATGGTGCGCTCGACTTCGTCGAGGAAGCTCTCGAACGAGTTGGGATCGGTGACATCGAGCCGGCCGTACAGCTCGAAATCGCGGGCCGCGCCGGACTCCTTGACCGTGGTCTCGTCGATATCGCCGATCGCGATCTTGGCGCCGAGCGCCTGCAGTGCGGTCGCCGTCGCCAGTCCGATGCCACGTGCGCCACCGGTGATGACGACGACCTTGCCGCGAATCTTCGCCGCGGCGGTGTTGGATTTGCGGAGCTCCCCGTGCCCTCCGTGGGCGCGTATGCCTTGCGGTGTGCCGCTCTGATGGCCCTTACCAGCTGCCTCCGGGCCCGTCGCGCGCTCCGCGGTCACTTGTTGTCTCCCTTGAGTTTCAGAATTGCCGCAATGTCGATGCGCCGCAGTCCGCGCGCCCCCGCGGCACGCATAGCGCCGAGCCCGAACAGCACCTTCGGCATCTGGTACGGGAACCAGAGCAGTTCCTTCTGCTGGGTCGGCAGGATCGGCGTGGTGATCGCCTTCTGCCTGCAGTACTTGCGAACTCCGTTCGGGCCGCCCCAGCGTGCGCCGACACCGGACTGTCCCCAACCGCCCATCGGCAGCGCGAAGCTGAACAGGTTGACGAAGACATCGTTGATATTCACCGCGCCGACTTCGAGGGCACGCGCCACACGCTCGCCGCGCTCCTTATCGCCGGTCCACACCGAGGCCGACAGACCATAGATCGAATCATTGGCCAGCCGAACGGCTTCCGCCTCGTCGGCGACCTTGATCACCGGCAGAGTCGGGCCGAAGGTCTCCTCGGTAATGCACGACATGGTGTGGTCGACATCGACGAGCACCGTCGGTTCGAACAGGGTGCCGACACCGGTGCGTTTGCCGCCGGTGGTCACCTTGGCGCCCGCCGCGACGGCCTCGTCGACATGCCGCTGCACGATCTGGACCTGATTCTCATTGGCCAGCGCGCCCACGTCGTATTTGGACTCGCGACCGTCGAGACCCTGGCGCAGATTCTTCACCGCATCGGTGAGCTTGGCGACGAATTCGTCGTAAACCGGAGCCTCGACATACACCCGCTCCACCGAAATGCAGACCTGGCCCGAGTTGAACATGCCGCCGAAGGCGATGCCGTGCGCGGCCCGATCCAGATCCGCGTCGGCCAGCACAATGGCCGGATCCTTACCGCCCAATTCCAGGCTGTAGGGAATCAACCGCTCGACACAGGCGGCGGCGATCTTGCGCCCGGTCGCGGTCGAACCGGTGAACTGGATGTAGTCGGCATTCTCGACCACCGCGGCACCGGTCGCACCCGCACCGGTGACCACGGCGAAGACCGGCGGCGCACCGATTTCGGCCCAGCCCCTTGCCAATTCGATCGCCGAAAGCGGAGTCACCTCCGACGGTTTGAGGATCACCGCGGCGCCGGCCGCCAGCGCCGGGATCACATCGATGACCGGCATGGCCAGCGGGAAGTTCCACGGCGTGATCACGCCGACCACCGGATACGGCTTGTACACCGTGGTCAGCTTCTTGACCCGGGCCAGCGGGCTGTGCGGCGAGGGATGGTCGTCGGCGAGGAATTTCCCGGCCCGGCGCGCGTAGTAGCCGATGAGATCGGTGGAGAAGGCCGGGTCGATCAGTGCGTCCACGCGGGGTTTGCCCGCCTCGGCCTGCAGCACATCGGCCAGATGCTCGGTGTTGTCGATGATCCAGTCCTGTAGCTTCAGCAGCCATTCCTTGCGCCCGTCGGGGCCGATGGCCTCCCATTCCGGCTGGTACAGGCGCAATTCGCGGATCTTGGCCGCGACCGCTTCGGCGCTCTCGTTCGGCACCGTGCCGACCACCGCGCCGGTGCCCGGATTGCGCACCTCGATGACGGCAGGATCGCTCTTTTGTGGCGCTGTCTTTCGTGCCGTTGTCTTCTTGGCGGCGCCGGGCACCGATTCGGTGTTGGTCACTGCTGTTCTCCCCAATGACGTTGTGCTGAACCGCTGGTGCTGATCGGTGTGAATCAGCTCACTGACCTATGATCGTGACACAAGATCGCACGACTTTCTTGGGTCGATTTGTCAATGAACTCGGCCATATTTGTACTCAGAGAACAATTCGGAGGAATTATGGCCGCTGCCTCGGCAGGTCGGTTCGCCGCCGCGGACCCGTTGCGGACCGATTCCGATCCGAACGTCGAGATCGTGCGCGACTGGCTGGCCGAATACGTCTACGAGACGATGCGGACCCAGACGTTGGAGCAGATCGTCGACCGCCTCGACAACGCGATCATCGCCCGCATTCCAGAACTGGCCGACCGCGATATCCGCCGCGATCTCGCGGCCAGTACACGGGCACACGCCAGGGTCATGCTGAGCGGGCTCACCAGTGACACCTTCGATTTCACGCTGCCGGACGAGGTACACGCCTTCGCGCGCACGATCGCCCGGCGCGGTTTCCACCTGCGCCTACTGCTGCGGACCTATCACGTCGGGCAAGAGGCCGTCCTCGACTACATGAGCGACGCCATCGATGAGCGGCGTCCGCCGCAGGAAATCGAGCGCGCGGTCATGTTGCGGCTGTTCGAGCGATCGACCAGGTGGGTCGGCAATTCGGTGGAGGCGCTGACCGACACCTACATGGAAGAACGCGAGCGGATCCTGCGTGCCGATCTCAATCGCCGCACCGAGACCGTCCGCGCGCTGCTCGCCGACGACGAATTGGACCTCGACCAGGCCTCGATTCGGCTCGGATACCGCCTGGCGCAAAAACATTTGGCATTCGTGTGCTGGGCCGACGAAACGTCGGGTGATGCCGAGATGAGCGGGCAGCTGGATCGGGTCGCGGCCCGGCTCGCGGGTGCGCTCGGCAGCAATCGGGTGCTGACCGTCCCATCCGGGGCGAGCGGCATGTGGGCCTGGGTGGGGCTGGACGACGAGGCGCATGCGGCGGAACTGGCCGAGCCCGCTCGACTGGCCGAATTGGTGGCCGGTCAGGTCGATGCGCCGGTGCGGGTCGCGTTCGGGGTGCCCGCGCCGCAGGCCGCCGGGTTCCGGCAGAGCCATCACGAGGCCGTCGCGGCCAGGCACGTCGCCGAGCACGGTCCGGCGGATCGAGCGCGGGTCACCGCATATCGCGAGGTGGAGATCGCCTATCTGGCGGGCGCCGACGCCGCGGCCATGCGCGGTCTGATCGGGCGCGAATTACGCGCGCTGGCGGGCCGTGATGTCAATGCCACACGACTGCGCGAAACACTGCACGCATATCTGAAAAGCCATCGCAGCCCGGAGGCCACGGCGAAATTACTCGGTGTGCACAAGAACACGGTCCGCTATCGGATCCAGCGGATCGAGGAACTGCTCGGCCATCCGATCGAAGCGCGCAGCCTGCCGCTGGAGATCGCACTGGCCTGCGTCGCCACCTACGGCGCAGACGCCCTACCTTGAAACGCTACGAACTACTCCGCCTCCGCGACCTCGCGGTCGTGGCGTAGCGGCGGTTCGGTGACCGGTGCGACCCGCGCATCCGGTAAATCCGCGAGCAATTGCGTGGTCGCTGCCGCGATGGCGTTCACCGCCTTGTCGACGGCTGCCTTGGTTGTGGTGCTCAGGCCGGACACGCCACCGACCGTACGCACATACTGCAGTGCGGCAGCATAGATTTCCTGCTCGGTAGGCGCAGGATCCAGGCCACGAAGGAGGGTGATGTTGCTACTCATGGGAGCACACTACTGCCCATTGTCGGGGTAAGGCAGGCCAAGAAACATATCCGACAAAGCCAAGCGATTACACAGGTCCATCCAAGATCGATGGTGAACAATCGGGAGTATGCCTGCCCGCGGTGTACCGACCTTGACAACATTCCCCTACGACGAGCTCGACAAGCGGGAAGAGGACCACTGGTCCGGCGCGGCGGTATCGGATGACGAACTGCGTGCGCTCGCACTCGGCGGCTTCTATTCGGCGCGCTGGGACGCCTTCCACGACGCGCTGCTGCTCGGTCCCGAGCGCGACCATCCGCTCGGTGACCGGCGCGAACTCGCCATAGATACGCTCACCGGCGCCTGGGGCATCACCGACGGCACCGAGGCGCAGGCCTCCATGGAGCAACTGCTCGAAGGGATGCACGCGCCGCTGTACGCGATGGTGCATCCATTGGTGATGGCATCGATCAATGCCAGTGAACGCGATCGGTTCGGTGAGCGGGCCGATCGGCACCGCGCCTTCCTGCGGCAGGTGGGCTCGTTCCGGGGGATGGACAATCCGGAGGCGCTGGTCCGCGATTACGACATCTGGTCGCAGGCGATCAAAATCGGTTTCACCGATCATCTGGCCCGTCCGCTGCCGAGCGATATCCATGCCTGGGATCTGGCCCGGGTGGTCGCGGTGGCCCGAATGGCCTTTACCGCGGGTTATCTCGACGCCGAGGTGGCCTGGGGATATCTGATGCGGGCACTGCCGCTGGCGCAGCGCAAATACCGGAATTGGCGCCAATTCGGCGATGCCTACCTGACCGGCTGGACCTACTGGCAGGCCTGTGAGGATCTGGCCGAACTCAAGAACGGCGGCGTGGATCGGCGCATGGAACTGCTGCGCCTGTGGTTGCGTCCGACCAGCCCGTGGCGGCGGATCACGCTGCAATCAGTGCCCGTCGGGGAGTGAGCGCAGAATCCCGCGGCCGTAGCGCTGGAACTGTCCGTCATCGACCATGCCGAGGGAATGCCGCTCCACCAGCAATTCCCATTCGGAATAAAGCTGGGCGACGCCTGGATCGGCTGGACCGGCCGCGCTGTCGGCCGAATCGCGCCGGACGGCGAAATTCACCGCGCAGGTGACGCGTTCGGTATCGGCCCGATCGGTGCCGGTGAAATGCAACGTGACGTTTCCGTCGTGCACATCGATGCCGGTCTCGCCACGCACCGAGCCGATCTCACCGGGCGCCGTCACGGCGCCGTCGGTGGTGCGCGCCCACATGACGACCGGGATGGGTAGCTCGTGGGCGTACCTGTCGCCGGGGCCGATGGAGATGAAGAGCAGCCGTCCGGTGGTCGCGGCCAGCAGGCCGGGGCCGGTGCCCGCGGGCGGATGCG
Organism: Nocardia vinacea; assembly: GCF_035920345.1. Classification (NCBI taxonomy): domain Bacteria; kingdom Bacillati; phylum Actinomycetota; class Actinomycetes; order Mycobacteriales; family Nocardiaceae; genus Nocardia; species Nocardia vinacea. Next base: position 6,529,049 of record NZ_CP109149.1, on the reverse strand, counting down.
CCACCACAATGGCGGTCTCCAGCACATATTCGTCGACGGTGACATAGCGATGCAGAGCGGCTATCGCCGCCTTGGCTTCGCGCTTGGGGGTCATCCGCCGCACGGCTCGATCGACATCGGCTCTGGTCGGCCCGCTCTTACCCCACTGCGGGGCGGGCGGCTGTAGATCGGGTGCGGCCACATCGATGCGCTGGCCGGCCAGGATCTGACCGTTGATGCGCTCGACGATCTCGGCGGCCGCGGGGAAATCGTGTTCGGCTATCAATACCGGTAGCGGGGTGCGGTCGGCGGGCACACCGGTGAGCACGGGCGTGGGATAACGCAGATAGATCTCGATGACGACGGCATCGTCGGCGCGGCGGTTCAGCCGAACCTTGAGTAGATCGGTGACCGGCACATCGAGGACGCGCTCGCCCTCGCTGCCCGGGCGTAGAACGATCAGTCGTCCACGGCCGTGCCGCAGTATCGCTGTGGGTGTCCGTAGCTCAACTATGTCCATACCCCCTGCGCTCTTATGTGTCGTCGCTCACGATAGGCCGAACATGACATGATTGTGACCACTTGGCGTAACCCGACCGGAGACTTCGGGAACCACGGACGTTCCCCGACCGTTTACCTGTCGAACTACACCAGCTGCCGAACTGCGCGATGTATCGACTAGACCGTACGCGGTAACGTGGCATGTCCGCATCCGAACTACCGGACGGGACGCGCCCGACGCCACGCTAGGCATGCACCGGAGACACCCGGAAAGGACTGGCCGCCCGGCCTAAGCTCTATGAACCGCAAGACTGTGTTTCGCACCCTGGCCATAGTCTCGGGCATCTTGCTCGTGATTTATGCGTTCAGCTATTTCGGCAATGACACGCGCGGCTGGAAGAGCGTCGATACCTCGGTGGCGTTGAGTCAGCTGAACGACAAGAGCAACGTCAAGAACGTCCAGATCGACGACCGCGAGCAGCAGGTTCGTATCGAGCTGAACAATGGGAACGACGCCACTTCCGGCTCGAAGAAGATCATCGCCAAGTATCCGGGCGGCAGTGAGACCTCCAACCAGGTCTTCGACACCGTGCAGAAGTCCGGCGCACCCTTCAACACCGTGGTCAAACAGGACAGCTGGTTCACCCAGATCCTGCTGTTCGTGCTGCCGATGGTGATCTTGTTGGGCCTGTTCATCTTTGTGATGTCGCGCATGCAGGGCGGTGGTCGCGGCGGCATGATGGGCTTCGGTAAGTCCAAGGCCAAACAGCTGTCCAAGGACATGCCCAAGACCACCTTCGCGGATGTGGCCGGCGCCGACGAGGCCGTCGAAGAGCTCTACGAAATCAAGGACTTCCTGCAGAACCCGGTCCGCTACCAGGCGCTGGGCGCGAAGATCCCGAAGGGCGTGCTGCTCTACGGCCCGCCCGGAACCGGTAAGACCCTGCTGGCGCGCGCCGTCGCGGGTGAGGCCGGGGTGCCGTTCTTCACCATCTCCGGCTCGGACTTCGTCGAGATGTTCGTCGGTGTCGGCGCCTCCCGCGTGCGCGACCTGTTCGAGCAGGCCAAGCAGAACAGCCCATGCATCATCTTCGTCGACGAGATCGACGCGGTCGGCCGCCAGCGCGGCGCCGGCCTCGGCGGCGGTCACGACGAGCGTGAGCAGACGCTGAACCAGTTGCTCGTCGAGATGGACGGCTTCGGCGATCGCACCGGCGTCATCCTGATCGCCGCGACCAATCGCCCCGACATCCTCGATCCGGCCTTGCTGCGTCCGGGCCGGTTCGACCGGCAGATCCCGGTCAGCAATCCGGACCTGGCCGGGCGTCGCGCCATCCTGCGGGTGCATTCGCAGGGCAAGCCGATCTCGCCGGAGGCAGATCTCGACGGTCTGGCCAAGCGCACCGTCGGCATGTCCGGCGCGGATCTGGCCAATGTCGTCAACGAGGCCGCACTGCTCACCGCCCGCGAGAACGGTGCGGTGATCACCGGCGAGCAACTCGAGGAGTCGGTGGACCGCGTCGTCGGTGGTCCGCGCCGTAAGAGCCGCATCATCAGCGAGCACGAGAAGAAGATCACCGCCTACCACGAGGGCGGCCACACCCTGGCCGCCTGGGCGATGCCGGATATCGAGCCGGTCTACAAGGTCACCATCCTGGCCCGCGGCCGCACCGGCGGCCACGCCATGACGGTGCCCGAGGACGACAAGGGCCTGATGACCCGCTCGGAGATGATCGCCCGCCTGGTCATGGCGATGGGCGGCCGCGCGGCCGAGGAACTGGTGTTCCACGAGCCGACCACCGGCGCGTCCTCGGATATCGACCAGGCCACCAAGATCGCGCGCGCCATGGTTACCGAATACGGCATGAGCGCTCGGCTGGGCGCGGTGCGCTACGGCCAGGAGCAGGGCGACCCGTTCCTCGGTCGCTCGATGGGCATGGGTTCGGACTACTCGCACGAGGTCGCGGGCGCCATCGACGAGGAGGTGCGCAACCTCATCGAGGCCGCGCACACCGAGGCGTGGGCCATCCTCAACGAGTACCGCGATGTGCTCGATGTGCTCGCCACGGCGCTGCTGGAGCGGGAGACCTTGCACCGCAAGGATCTCGAGGAGATCCTCGCCGCGGTGGAGAAGCGTCCGCGCATCACCGCATTCAACGATTTCGGCGATCGCGTGCCGTCGGATAAGCCGCCGGTGAAGACCCCGGGTGAACTGGCCGCCGAACGCGGCGAGCCCTGGCCCCCGCAGGCGCCGGCGCTGCCGAAGCTGCCGCAGCGTGAACCCGCCGCGGCCAACGGCTATCCGGACGGCGGTTATCAGGACCCGCGCTACGGCGCCGGTCACCCCCAGCCGCCCGCGACCGGTCACCCGCTGCCGCAGGCACCAGCCCCCGCCTATCCGCGACAGGGCGCGACGCACGGCTCGCGGCCGGATTACGGTGCTCCGGCCGGTTGGTCGGCACCGGGCTGGCCGCCGCGCGACGAGCCGCAGCAGCAGTCGGGTCAGCCCGGCTACGGCGGCTGGCAGGGGGAGCCGCAGCCGCGCCACGGCTACCCGCAGCCGCAGCAGCCATGGGGTCAGCCGGGCCGCGGCAACGACGGCTATGACGAGCCCGCCAACGGCGCCGGGAATAACGAGGGCGAGAACCACGATTGGGATGGACCGAACGGTCGGCACTGACACGTGCCGATTAGGCTCGACCATCTGGGTGCGGGGAGATTGCTCGCGCCTGAGATTTTGGAGGTGTCCTCGATTGTCGGCCAACAATCACGTCGGTGGGCCGGGGCATGTGAACGGCGGTGCCGTTGCGAATGCCAGCGCTTTCGACGAATTCGACGAACCGGTCAAGTACAACGGTGCGGGCCCGGCCGGGCCCGACCTGATCGCACTGGAGACCGGCAGCCCATTCGATCAGCCCCGAGCCGAGGCCGCGATCCGAGAATTGCTGATCGCGGTCGGTGAGAATCCGGACCGGCCCGGCCTGATCGATACGCCCGCGCGAGTTGCCCGTGCCTATCGGGAGATGTTCGCCGGGCTCTTCACCGAGCCGGATGCGGTGCTGAACACCACCTTCGACGAGGGGCACCAGGAACTGGTGCTGGTTCGCGATATCCCGCTGTACTCGACCTGTGAGCACCATTTGGTGTCCTTCCATGGCGTCGCGCACGTCGGCTACATTCCGGGCCCGCACGGCCGGGTAACCGGACTGTCCAAACTGGCCAGACTGGTCGATCTGTACGCCAAGCGTCCGCAGGTGCAGGAGCGGCTGACCAGCCAGATCGCCGATGCCGTCATGCGCAAGCTGGATCCGCGCGGCGCCATCGTCGTGATCGAGGCCGAGCACCTGTGCATGGCCATGCGCGGTATCCGCAAGCCCGGTGCCAGCACCACCACCTCCGCCGTGCGCGGTCTGCTGCAGTCCAACGCCGCCTCGCGGGCCGAGGCCCTCGATCTGATCCTGCGGAAGTGAGGCACCGCGCGGTGTCGACTCATGCCCCCGATCCCCTCCGGAGCAGTGTCGCGCCGCGTGATAGTCGCTCCTGTGTGGTGATGGGTGTCGTGAACGTCACCAGCGATTCGTTTTCCGACGGCGGCCGCTATCTCGATCCGAGCCTGGCCATCGCGCACGGCATCGAGCTGTACGAGGCGGGCGCCGACATCATCGATATCGGCGGCGAGTCGACCCGGCCCGGTGCGGTGCGGATCGACCCGGAAACCGAGGCCGCGCGGGTGGTTCCGGTCATTCGCGGCTTGGTAGCTGCCGGTGTGCCGACCAGTGTGGACACTATGCGGGCCGGTGTCGCCGAGGCGGCGATCGCGGCCGGAGTATCGGTCGTCAACGATGTCTCCGGTGGCCGCGCCGATCCGGATATGGTGAAAGTCGTTGCAGCAGCAGAGGTTCCGTGGATCCTCATGCATTGGCGGGCGGGCGCGGACTATCGGCACACCGGTCCGGCCGACCACTACGACGATGTGGTAGCCGAGGTGCTCGCCGAATTGACCGCACAGGTGGACCTGGCCGTAGCGGCCGGTGTGGATCGGTCCCGGCTGGTACTCGATCCCGGCCTCGGTTTCGCCAAGAATGCCGAACACAATTGGGCGCTACTCGGCGCACTGCCCGAATTGGTCGGCCACGGGCTGCCGATTCTCATCGGCGCCTCCCGTAAACGATTCCTCGGCGCCCTGCTCGCCGATGCCGCGGGCCCGCGCCCACCCGACGGCCGGGAGACCGCCACCGCGACGGTGTCGGCGCTGGCCGCCCTCCACGGGGCCTGGGGTGTCCGCGTCCACGATGTGCGCGCCTCGCTGGATGCTATTGCAGTGACCGACGCCTGGCTGCGCGCCGCCCGAACCAGCACCCGAGGAGCCGCGAAATGACCGCAGCGTCACGCAGCGATTCGATGAGGGGTGGTGGCCGGGAGACGGGTGGGACCGAGCAGTTGGACCGGATCGAGCTGCGCGGCCTGCGCGCATACGGCTATCACGGCTGCTTCGACTACGAACGCCGCGACGGCCAGGAGTTCCTGGTCGATCTGACGGTATGGACCGATTTCGCCGCCGCCGCGGCCACCGACGACCTCGCGAACACCATCGACTACGGCGCCCTCGCCGAGCGCGCCGTGCAGATCATCCAGGGCCCGCCGCGCAATCTCATCGAAAAGGTGGTCGCCGAGATCGCCGACGATGTGATGACCGATCCCCGCATCCAGTCGGTCGAGGTGGTCGTGCACAAACCGTCCGCGCCGATTCCGCACACCTTCGCCGATGTCCGCGTGGTCACCTCGCGGCAGCGGGGAGTCGTGGTGGAACCGAGCGCCGGCGAGGTGGAGCCATGAGCGAGCGCAGCGAGGGAATCAATAACACAGCGTCCCCGACGATGGCGGAACCGAGCGCCGGCGAGGTGGAGCCATGAGCGAGCGCAGCGAGGGAATCAATAACACAGCGTCCCCGACGATGGCGGAACCGAGCGCCAGCGAGGTGGAGCCATGAGTCGCGCCGTCTTGTCGATCGGCTCCAATCTGGGCGATCGGCTCGCACATCTGCGCAGTGTTGTCGAGGGGTTGGGGGATCGCGTGGTCGCGGTTTCGTCGGTGTACTCGACTGCGCCATGGGGCGGGGTCGAACAGGACGACTATTTCAATGCCGTTGTGCTGGCTGATGATCCGGAGTTCGGCGCGCACGATTGGCTGCGCTTCGGGCAACAGTTGGAGCAGGCCGCCGGGCGGGTGCGCGAGGTGCGTTGGGGTGCGCGCACTCTCGATGTCGATGTGGTGTGGTGTGCCGATGGCGGCGTGGTCTGCCGCAGCGACGATCCGGAATTGACCTTGCCGCATCCGCAGGCACACAACCGGGCCTTTGTGCTCATCCCGTGGCTGGATGTGCAGCCGGACGCGGAACTCGATGTCGATGGAACCGCCCGGCCGGTGCGCGACTGGCTCACCGAACTCGACGCGGCCGAGCGCGCCGGCGTCCGGCCGACCGAATTCGTGCTGTCGGCTGCCGCGGAGGGATCGGCGTAGTGAAACTGAAGCCGACCCGGATCCTCGATCTCATCGCCAATGTCGTTATCGCGGCGCTCATCGCCTGGGTGCTCACGCGAATGGCCTATGGCAGTTTTCCGCCGATCTCGATTTATGCGGGCGCATCTCTTTATCCGGTCGCCGCGATCGAAGTTGCGCTCGGCTTCGTAATTCGCGGACGGGTCAATGAACATCAGATCGGCGACGGCAGCCATCAGTTGCATCCGATCACCGCGGCCCGCGCGGTCGCGTTGGCGAAGGCGTCCGCGCAGGTCGGCTCGCTTGCCGCCGGTGTCTGGCTGGGTTTCCTTTTCTGGGTCTTTCCGCAGCGCGGCACCTTGAATGCGGCGGGTGCGGATAGTCCCGGCGCCATTGTCGGGATGCTGGCGGGGGTGGCTTTGGTAGCTGCGGCACTGTGGCTGGAGTATTGCTGTCGGGCTCCCGAGGACCCTTCGGATGATCCAGCAACTACATAGCAAGTAATCCCGTCGGAATCACCGCACGGGAATCTGGGCGCGGCTGGCTGATCAAGCTACCCTGGCGTGCATGGTTTCACCCTCCCGTAGCAGCACCTCTCGTCGACGGCGGGACGACGCGGGAAAATTGTTCATCGGCGTATTGATTCTGCTCGGTCTGGTTGCCAGCGTTTTCCTGGTTTTCAGTGACCGTCTGCAGTTTGTTCGGATCGGCTTGGTGGCGGCGCTGTGGGCGGCCGTCATCGGCGCTTTGGCCGCGACGCGGTACCGCAAGGAAGCCACGATCGATAAGGCCAAGGTTCGTGACCTGCAGACGGTGTACGAGCTCCAGTTGGAACGTGAGGTGACCGCCCGGCGCGAATACGAGCTCGGCGTCGAGGCGCGGGTGCGCGCGGAAGTGGGTGCCGATGCGGCCGAAATGGCCGCGCTGCGCGCCGAACTAACCGTGCTGCGCGAGAGTCTGCAGCGGCTCTTCGACGGTGATCTGCCGATGGATCGACCCGCATTGCGCGCCGATGCGACCCGGATTCACGAGTTGCCGAGTGCATTCGGAAATTCGGCCAACAATAGCTCGGCGAATGCCGACACCTGGCTGGACATGGCATTCCAGCAATCTCCCAGCACCTTGACCCCGGTCTTCGAATCGGATCATCCGGAGCCTCCGCGGTTCGCCAGCCCGTTCGACGATCCGGTGACCGCGGAGACCGCGATCGTCTCGGTCGACGATCTCGATGCTGCGGATATCGCCGACGCCGAGATCGACAACGACCCGCTCACCACCACCGGCGGCTGGGCCGACGCGTTCACCGAGGACCCGGAAAAGACCGGTGTCCCGCCGCGGCTGCAGCCGTTGGAGTACACCGTGCCGCCGCGCCCGTCGTCGCCGGAGCCGTCCGAACCCGAGTCGCATGACCTCTCGACACCGGAGCCGTCCACCCCGACGCCACACCCGGAGCCCACCCCGCATCCGACGACCGCGGTCCCGCCCCTCGGCGCCAGCTCCCGCCGCCGTCGCCGAGTAGATCCGGATGCTGACTCCGGCAACTCCTCACGCCGACTTTCGGTCGCCGAGATCATGGCCAACCTGCAGTCCGAAGAGAAGGGCCGTACGGGGCGCTGATCAGCGCCGAGCGGTGACGGCTCTGCCAGCGACCACCACGGAGCGAGTTTTACGAGCGGCGGGTTCGTGGCCTGTCTCGTGTCGGAGTTGTTGAAGCGTGTGCGCTGCACGTGTAGGGCTCGGCCATCGGGCGCGTGTGCATCGGTGGCCGAACGATCCACCATCAACGACCCCAACGGAGCGAGTCTTACGAGCGACCTGTTCGCGGCCCGTCTCGCGTCCGGGTCGTCGAAGCGTGTGCGCTGCACGTGTAGGGCTCGGCCATCGGGCGTGTGTGCATCGGTGGCTGAACGATCCACCATCAACGACCCCAACGGAGTGAGTCTTTACGAGCGGCCGGTTCTGGCTCGTCTCGCGTGCGAGTCGTCGAAGCGTGCGCGCTGCACGTGTAGGGCTCGGCCATCGGGCGTGTGTGCATCGGTGGCTGAACGATCCACCATCAACGACCCCAACGGAGCGAGTCTTACGAGCGACCCGTTCGCGGCCCGTCTCGCGTCCGAGCCGTCGAAGCGTGCGCGCTGCACGTGTAGGGCTCGGCCATCGGGCGTGTGTGCATCGGTGGCCGAACGATCCACCATCAACGACCCCAACGGAGCGAGTCTTACGAGCGACCCGTTCGCGGCCCGTCTCGCGTCCGAGTCGTCGAAGCGCATGCGACGAAGTCGCGAGTCTCGACGGCTCGGACGCGAGACACAGGGGGCCGCGAACACGCCGCGCCGCAGGCGCGGCAAATCAAACACAGCACTGCGGTGTAAATCACGCGGGTGCCCCGTGGCATCGGCGAGCCATGGGCCGATATTCTCGGTGCGGAACGTCTGGTACCCGGTTGTCCGGGACTGGAACGACATCGAGAGGACAACGTTGACCTCGAGAAGCGTCAACCCTGACAACGCTGCTTCGGGTGACCCCGCGCCTGCACGCTTGACGGTGGGAATCGTCTCGGCGGGCCGCGTCGGCTCCGCACTCGGCGCGGCGCTCGAGCGCGCCGGGCATGTGGTGTTCGGTGTGGCCGCCATTTCCGATGCGTCGGTGCATCGGGCCCGCACTCGACTGCCCGAGTCCGAGATCCTGCCGGTCGAGGAGGTGGCCGCACGCAGCGAGCTGCTGCTGCTGGCCGTACCCGATGCCGAACTAGCCGGGCTGGTGCGTGGGCTCGCATCCGCGGGTGTGGTCCGGGCAGGCAGCATCGTTGCGCACACCTCCGGCGCGAATGGCGTCGGCGTGCTTGCTCCGCTGGCCGAGCGTGGCGTATTGCCGCTGGCCATCCATCCGGCGATGACCTTCACCGGACACGATGAGGATGTCGCTCGTCTCGGCAATGCCTGCTTCGGCATTACCGCCGCCGACGAAATCGGCTTCGCCATCGCGCAATCGCTGGTGATCGAAATGGGTGGTGAGCCGGTTCGGGTGCAGGAAGAAAATCGCCAGCTTTATCACGCGGCGCTCGCACACGGCAGTAATCACCTGGTCACGGTCATCCTGGACGCGGTCGACGGACTGCGCGCCGCACTGGCGGGCCCCGGCCTGCTCGGCCAGCAGATCGTCGACGATCAACCCAATGGTCTGGCCGAACGCCTGCTCGCCCCCTTGGCCTCCGCCGCGCTCGACAATGCCCTGCGCCGCGGTCAGTCGGCGCTGACCGGCCCGGTGGCGCGCGGCGACGCGGATGCCGTTGCCGCCCATCTGACCGCCCTGGAAGCGGTCGATACCCGTCTGGCCGCGGGCTATCGCGCAATGTCGCTGCGCACGGCCGAACGCGCCAAGACCAATCCGGCTCTGATCGAGCTGCTGGAGGGAGGCCGATGATGGATCCGAAATTGCGTGGCGCATACCGGCGCGGCGAGCTGACCGTGCACCACGATCCCGAGGTGATCGCCGCGGTCTCCAAGGCCCTGCGCAGTGTCGGACGTACCGTCGGCCTGGTGCCGACCATGGGCGCACTGCACGAGGGGCATCTCGAGATCGTGCGCCGGGCCAAGCGGACCAATCAGGTGGTCATCGTCTCGATTTTCGTGAATCCGCTGCAGTTCGGTGCGAACGAGGATCTGGATAAATACCCGCGGACCCTCGACGCCGACGTCGAGTTGCTGCGCACCGAGGGTGTGGAGCTGGTATTCGCGCCGAGTGCGTCGGATATGTATCCGGACGGGCCGCGCTCCACCGTGCATCCGGGCCCGATCGGCGCCGAGCTCGAAGGCGCCAGCCGCCCGACGCATTTCGCGGGCATGCTGACCGTGGTCGCGAAGCTGCTGAATATCGCGCGCCCGACCGAGGCGTTCTTCGGCGAGAAGGACTATCAGCAGCTCACACTGATCCGGCAGATGGTGCGCGATCTGAATATGGACGTCAAGATCGTGCCGCTGCCGACGGTTCGCGAACCCGACGGCCTCGCACTGTCCTCCCGCAATCGGTATCTCGATGCGGCACAGCGCGAATCGGCGCTGGCCCTGTCGGCGGCGCTGGCCGCGGGTCGGCATGCGGGTGCGCTCGGCGCCGATGCCGTGCTGGCGGCTGCCCGCGCGGTGCTCGACGCGACCCCCGGTGTCGATGTCGACTATCTCGAATTGCGGTCGTCCACGCTCGCCCCCGCCCCCGCCAACGGCAATGCGCGGCTGCTCATCGCCGCCAGGGTCGGCCCGACCCGCCTGATCGACAATACCGCCGTCGCGCTCGGCGCCCCCGTGGACGGCGGCCACCCCACACTTCCCGATTCGCGCACCGCCGCGACCGATTCCCAGCCTGCCCAGGCCAATTTTTAGGAAGGGCGACAGCGATGTTGCGCACCATGATGAAGTCGAAGATCCACCGTGCCACGGTGACCCATGCCGATCTGCACTATGTCGGCTCGGTGACCGTCGACCAGGATCTGCTCGACGCCGCCGATCTGCTCGAGGGTGAGCAGGTCTGCATTGTCGATATCGATAACGGCGCCCGCCTGGAGACCTATGTGATCGCCGGTGAGCGCGGTTCGGGTGTTATCGGGATCAATGGTGCCGCCGCCCATCTTGTGCATCCCGGTGATCTGGTCATCCTGATCGCCTACGGCATGATGGACGAGGCGGAGCTGAAGGAATATGCCCCGAAGGTCGTCTTCGTCGACGAGCACAATCGTGCGACCGATCTCGGTTCCGATCCGGCGCACGCTCCGGCGGGTTCCGGTCTGGTCACCCCGCGCTCACTGACCACCGTCTGATGCTGCTGACCATCGATGTCCGAAATACGAGCATCGAGCTCGGATTGTTCTCGGGCAGTGGTAGTCACGCGAAGTTGGTGCGGCACTGGCGGATGCATACCAATCCGCTGCTGACCGCGGACGAATTCGCCATGCAGGTGCGCGGATTGGTCGGTGATCAGGTCGAGGAGATCGTCGGAGTTTCGGCGCTGTCCACTGTGCCGCCGGTACTGCGCGAGATCAGATCGATGCTCACTCGCTATTGGGATCATGTGCCGTATGTGGTGGTGGAACCCGGTGTGCGAACCGGTATTCCGCTGCTCGTCGACAATCCCAAGGAAATCGGCGCGGACCGCATCGTGAACACCCTTGCCGCACATCATCGTTTCGGCACGGCCGCGATTGTCGTGGATTTCGGCACCGCCACCACCGTTGATCTGGTATCGGCCAAGGGCGAGTTTCTCGGCGGTGTGCTCGCACCGGGTGTGGAGATCTCCAGTGAGGCGCTCATCGAGCGTGCCGCATTGCGCCGGGTGGAGTTGGCGCGGCCGCGTTCGGTGGTCGGCAAGAACACCGTCGAGGCCATCCAATCCGGCGCGATATTCGGCTTCGCCGGTTTGGTGGACGGTCTGATCGATCGGATTCGCGATGAATTCGACGCATTCGCCGGTGACGATGTCTCGGTGGTCGCGACCGGCGCCACCGCACCGTTGATCGTGCCCGAATCGGAGACCATCGACCACCACGAGCCGCATCTCACATTGACCGGATTGCGCCTGGTCTACGAGCGCAATCAGCGCCGCAAGGGTGTTTGATATGCCCACCCGGGGTGCTCACGCATGACCAGGCGCTTTGCCACCGGTTTTCGCGCTGCTACACTCGCATCCGTGTATTCCCGCGTGAGCACCCAGGAGTGTTGTCGAGGCTGACCTGCCTCGACCGTTCGAGGCTGACCAAGTCCCTCGACCGTTGACATAACTCCTGGAGATTCGCTGATGCGTTCTTCTGTTCTTTCCCTCAATTCCGCACGTAATGCCCTGTCGGCTACCCCGCCGCTGGATCGTGCCGTCTCCTCCGCATTACCCACGCGCCTGCGTCCCGCCGATCTGCTCCGGCTGACCGATGAGGGCGCCGAAGACGTACTCGCTGGACGCTACGACCATCTGTTGCCCGCCAATGGAATTTGGCCGACCGATGAGCGCTGGGCCACCCGGCTGCTTTCCGATGACGAGGTCGATGTCTGGCTGATCAGCTGGACGCCCGGCAAATCCACCGAATTGCACGACCACGCCGGTTCGCTCGGCGCATTGACCGTGCTCAGCGGCGCGCTCTCGGAATTCCGCTGGAACGGAACCGAACTGCGCCGACGCACCCTGACCGCGGGTGATCAAGCCTCGTTCCCGATCGGCTGGGTGCACGATGTGATGCGCGCGCCGGCCGTCGGCGACTGCTTGCAGGTCGCTCGAAACGATACTGCCGTCGAATCCGCCGGGCCGCTCGATCCGACGCTCAGCGTGCACGCTTATTCACCTCCGCTCACCGCCATGTCCTATTACGAGGTGACTGGCCACGGCACCCTGCGGCGCTCCCGAACCGTCCTCACCGACCAGCCCGAAGGTGATATGTGATGACCCGTTTGTCCATCGATCAGATGCTCGAGAACGCGCGGGCCCGCCTGAATCGGGTCTATGCCTTCGAAACGCCGCAGGCGCTGGATCGGGGCGCGATTCTGGTCGATATCCGGCCGCAGGCGCAGCGCGCACGTGAGGGCGCACTGCCGGGCGCGCTGGTGATCGAACGGAATGTCCTGGAATGGCGTTTGGATCCGTCGAGTTCGGCCCGGCTGGCACTGGCCACCGATCACGATGTGGAATGGATCGTCGTCTGCTCGGAGGGCTTTACCTCCAGTCTCGCCGCGGCCGCGCTGCAGGAACTCGGTCTGCATCGGGCCACCGATGTGATCGGTGGCTATCAGGCATTGAAGGCGGCCGGTTTGCTCAGTGTCGGGGTCCGGGCGCCGCACTTCGCGCGTGAGGTCGAGGCGCTGGCAACACTGTAAATTCGGGCCGAACCACTTCCATCTCGAAACATACGGGCGCGCACCGGCTTTCGCATGATTGCCGGAGCGCGCCCGCTTTTCGGCGTGCCGGGGAAGGTCGCGAAACAGGACATGACGGACCGTTCCGGGCACGGCTGATTCGTTAGCAGTCGGTCGTGCCCGGGCGGCCCGCAAATCGATTTCCGGTGCCCGCTAGTGTTGTTGAACGTGAGCAACCCGAACACGCCTTCATCCGGTCGCTCCGCGGGTTCGGTTCCTGCGGGGCAAGCCAACCGTCCCGCGCCCGCCGCGGACGATGTTCCGGAGCAGATGCGGATTCGGCGCGAGAAGCGCGAGCGGTTGATCGCCGATGGCGGTGATGCCTATCCGGTGGTGGTGCCGCGCACACATACTCTCGGCGAAATTCGGGCCGCCTATCCGGAGCTCGAGCCGGACACCCAGACCGGTCTGCAGGTCGGTGTCGTCGGGCGCGTCATTTTCCTGCGTAATACCGGCAAGCTGTGTTTCGCCACGCTGCAGGAGGGCGACGGCACCAAACTGCAGGCGATGATCAGCCTCAACGGTGTCGGAGCCGACGCACTGGCGGCCTGGAAGGCCGATGTAGACCTCGGAGACTTCGTATTCGTGCACGGTGAGGTGATCTCCTCACGAACCGGCGAATTGAGCGTCATGGCCGATTCCTGGGCCATGTCGGCCAAGGCCCTGCGGCCGCTGCCGGTGGCGCACAAGGAGATGAACGAGGAGTCGCGGGTTCGGCAGCGCTATGTCGATCTGATCGTGCGCCCCGAGGCCAGGGAAATGGCCAGGACCAGGGTTGCGGTGGTGCGCGCGCTGCGCAATGCGCTCGAGCGCCGCGACTTCCTCGAGGTGGAGACGCCGATGCTGCAGACGCTGCACGGCGGTGCGGCGGCGCGACCGTTCGTCACCCATTCCAACGCCCTCGATATCGATCTCTACCTGCGAATTGCGCCCGAACTGTTCCTCAAGCGCTGTGTGGTGGGCGGCCTGGAACAGGTCTTCGAGATCAACAGGAACTTCCGGAACGAGGGGTCGGACTCCACGCATTCCCCGGAGTTCGCAATGTTGGAAACCTATGAGGCATACGGCACCTACGACGACTCCGCACGGATGATTCGGGAATTGGTGCAGGAAGTTGCCGAGGAGGTCTTCGGCACGCAGGTGGTAACCCTTGCAGATGGCACCGAATACGATCTCCGCGGCGAGTGGGCGACGGTCGAGATGTACCCCTCGCTGTCGGACGCACTGGGTGTATCGGTGACTCCGGAAACTTCGATCGAGGAATTATTTGCGCTCGCTGATCGGGTCGGACTCGAAATTCCCGAGGACAAGGGCTATGGCCACGGCAAACTTGTCGAAGAACTGTGGGAGCACCAGTACGGTGACAAGCTCTACGCCCCGACTTTCGTGCGTGACTTCCCCGTCGAGACATCACCGCTGACCAGACAGCATCGCAGCAAGCCCGGAGTTACCGAGAAGTGGGACCTCTATGTGCGCGGCTTCGAGTTGGCAACTGGCTATTCGGAGTTGGTCGATCCGGTGATCCAGCGCGACCGGTTCGTGGATCAAGCGCGGCTTGCCGCGCAAGGTGATGACGAGGCGATGGCACTCGACGAGGACTTCCTCGCGGCGATGGAGCACGGCATGCCTCCGACAACGGGTACGGGTATGGGAATCGATCGCTTGTTGATGGCACTCACGGGATTGGGAATCCGGGAAACGATACTGTTCCCAATTGTGCGTCCAGTCACTCGCTGACGATCGGATTGCATAGTTCGGCCCTCGTCTTGGAATTTTTCGAATTCGGGGTATTCTTGCCTCGGGTAATCGGCCTAGTATGCGGGTCGCACGATTTCGAGAGGACGTTCATCTCATGGCAAAGAAGGTCACCGTTAGCCTGATCGACGATGTCGATGGTGAGTCCATCGCGGACGAGACCATTGAGTTCGCGATCGACGGTGTGTCGTACGAGATCGACCTGTCGTCGGCAAATGCGGCGAAGCTGCGCGACGGCTTGGAAGAGTGGGTTTCGAGTGCTCGGCGGGTGAGTGGTCGGCGGCGGGTCAAGGCTGCGGTCGCTGCTCCCGGAGCTGCAAAGAGCCGGGTCTCGATCGATCGTGAACAAAGCGCTGCAATTCGCGAGTGGGCGCGCCGGAATGGACACAAGGTGTCCGCGCGGGGTCGTATCTCGGCCGACATCACCGATGCGTACAACAAGGCCGCGAAGGGCTGAGTTCTTATTTAATTGGGCTGCCGCCCGGGCGAATCGTGCGACGCCCGGGCGGCGGCTCGTTTGTGATAGGCCTTCGATATGAGGAAGGTTCGGAGTCGACTCGATCTTGCTCGCGGTACCAGGACGCGGCACCATGGAACTGTGCGAAGAGCGTCACTGGCGGTATGGAGAGATGAGGTATCGGCGCAGTGACTGGTTTCGTCGGATCGCTATTGCGATTCACTGATGACTCGGGTCGGCAGCAGGAGTTCATGCTCACCCCGGACCAGCAGCGCGTTACCATCGGGCGTTCCCCGCAGGCCGATCTGGCGCTGCGCTGGGACGCGGAGGTCTCGCGGCTGCATGCGGCGGTCGAATATCTCGGCGCGCACTGGACGATCGTCGATGACGGCCTGTCCCGCAACGGCACCTTCGTCAACGGGGAGCGACTCGTCGGGCGGCGGCGGCTGATGGCGGGCGATCGGATCCGGGTCGGTACCTCGCTGGTCTCGTTCCATGATTTCGGTGGCGTTGTCGATGATGCGACGCGGACCTCGACCGGCGCTATTCCCACGCTACGTTCACTGACCGATACCCAGCGCTCGGTGCTGGTCGCACTGTGCCGTCCATATAAGAACGGTGCGGGTTTCGCGTCTCCGGCTTCGAATCAACAGATCGCCGAGGAATTGTTCCTCAGCGTCGATGCGATCAAGACACATCTGCGGGCACTGTTCGCCAAGTTCGGTGTGGAAAATCTGCCGCAGAATCAGAAAAGAGTCCGACTGGCCGGTTTGGCCATGCAAAGTGGGTTGATCTCCGACCGAGACTTGTGACGCGAGCGGGCGTGGACCCTCGCTTAGGTGACCGAGCGCTTGAACCATGGATGGTCGCGACGGTTACCGGTGTACTTGAAACATCGCCGGACCGAGTAAATCGGGCCAGGTCCGGGTTCTAGGTAGGAGAAATTTATGTTCGCGCTACGACTCGCCGCGCTGGTGGCGGCCACCCTCGCAACCGGCTTGATCGCGGGCGTTTTCTACGCTTATGCGACATCGGTGATGCCCGCGCTGAACCGCACCGACGATCGCGCGATGATCGATGCGATGCAGAAGATCAATGTGGTCATCATCAACCCGTGGTTCATGCTCGGATTCCTCGGCACCGTCGGCTTCACCCTCCTCGCAGCGGCACTGCACCTGGGCAAGGAACACCGCACCACCTTGATCTGGCTCGGTGTGGCCTTGGCACTCAATGTGATCGCCTTCGCGGTCACCTCCGGGTTGAATGTTCCACTCAACGACCAACTCGCGGCGGCAGGCGACCCAGCCCAGATCGGTGACCTGGCAAAGGTGCGCGCCGATTTCGAATCCGCTTGGGTCCGTTGGAATATCCTCCGCGCAATCCTGCACACACTGGCCTTCCTGGTGCTGACCGGGGCACTGTTCGTGGCGGGCATCCAGCACGGCCGCACGCAGGCCGCGGGTGCGGTTGGCACACAGCAGGTTTCGCAGTCCCGGCCGATGTCGAGTGTCGGTCCGCAATCCGCCGGTCAGCCGTTCCGTGCGCCGATCATGGCTCAGCAGTACGGATTCGGACAGTCTGGTCCGCAGTCGACGGGTGCGCATTCCCTGGCCTAGAGTCGGCCGGCGCCCCGACCGCAATACCGCTAGCTTTCTCTGCCGCCGTCGGCGGGTCGATCAGTGATCGATCCGCCGACGGCGGTTTTGGTATACGAACTCCGAATTCAATAGGGCAGCGGCCGTTCTCGTGGATAAGTACGCCGAATTTCGTCATCCTGGTGACTGCTGTGCGCGGGGTGGGCAAGGGATCCGCCGCAACCGCTGGAAACCGTCTGACGGCCGATCTGCGGGCCGAAAACGGTGCCGCCGTTGTTCGACCGAACTGATCGGCCTCGACCTCGCACCGGCGGTGCTATCGGTCGTCGCCTTGATCCGCGCGATACAGATGCCCGCGGCCGTGCGAATGATGAGCGAATGGAACTGGTGGGCACCCACCCGCTGTGGAAGCCGCACGCGCGCATCGAGATCCGGTCGGAGCGTCGCCGGCGGCTCACGATAGTCCCGAACCACGGCCGGTCGAGCTTCTATGGCCGCGCGTTCCGAAATCGAGACAGGAGGAGCAGCCCCCGAATCGAAGTCGGTAGCTCATGCCATCTGAACACCGTCGAAACGGGGACTTATGCGCCTCGAGTAATGGGCGGCCGCCTCGGCTGAGGGCCGCGATGATTCGTGCGGAGACTTCGCTGAACTGCTCCATGGCGGTTATAAGTTGCGCTACGTTCTGGAACACGTTTCAGATTGTGGAGGTCTCCATGCGGCGTGTTTCCGGGTCCGCGCTCGTTGTTTCCGTGCTGGCCGTGCTGTGGGTTGGTGCGGGTGGTAGTGCGCAGGCCGAATATCCGGTGGACTACAACTTCTTTGCCGGAATTCCGAATGAGCTGGTGAATCATGGTGGCTCGCTGCCGGGTTCGAATGATTGGGGGTGTCGACCCAGTGCGGCGCATCCGAATCCGGTGGTGCTCGCGCACGGTACGGGTGGTGGGGCGCAGACGAATTGGGGGTTGTACGCGCCGCTGCTCGCGAACGAAGGTTACTGCGTCTTCTCGTTGACCTACGGCGCCTACGATCTGCCGTGGCCGATCTCCGCGGTGGGCGGGATGCTGCCGATCGAGCAGAGTGCGGTGCAGTTCGGTGCGTTCGTGGATCGGGTGCTCGCGGCGACCGGGGCGAGCAGGGTGGATGTGGTCGGGCATTCGCAGGGCACGGTGATGCCGAACTACTACGCCAAGCGGCTCGGCGGTGCGGACAAGATCGATAAATATGTATCGATCGCACCGGCCTGGCGCGGTACCAATGCGGGCGGCGGGGCGGATGTGGCCGCATTCGCCGAGCGGCTCGGCGCCGGGCCCTACTTCCAGGCGGCGGCGGGTTCGCTGTGCCAGGCCTGCACCCAGCTGTTGCGCGATTCGGTGTTCCTGCGGGATCTCAACAGCGACGGCGTCTACGTTCCCAGCATCACCTACACCAACATCATGGCCGGCCTCGACGAGATCGTCGTCCCCTACGACTCGGGATTCGTGCCCGGGCCGAACGCGACGAGTATCGTCGTCCAGGACGGCTGCGCGACCGACTTCTCCGAACATCTGGCAATCGCGGGCAGTCCCCGCACCGCCCGCTTCGTGCTCAACGCCCTCGATCCGGCGCATGCGCGCGAGGTGCCGTGCGAGTTCGTCCCACCGTTCACTGGCTAACACCACGCCTGGGAACGGTGACCGGCGATTTCGCTGAGGGCAAAACCTGAGCGGAAACGTATCCCGCAACTAGCACGTTATGAGTGAATGACCGTGCTGTCGCCGGTCCCCAATAGGGTGGACTGGAGGCGGCGTAATCCCCTGCCAACTAGAGTGGAGGCCGGGGCCGCAACCCCCGGGCTTCATGGCAGGCTGACGCCACAGAAGCGTCGGACGCCAGAATGTCGGAGCAGGAGAGTGAGGGAGCGATGTTCGAGAGGTTCACCGACCGCGCGAGGCGCGTCGTTGTCCTGGCCCAAGAAGAGGCCCGGATGCTCAACCACAACTACATCGGCACCGAGCACATCCTGCTTGGGTTGATCCACGAGGGCGAGGGCGTAGCGGCGAAGTCGCTGGAATCCCTTGGAATTTCGCTGGAGGGTGTGCGCAGCCAGGTGGAGGAGATCATCGGCCAGGGCCAGCAGGCCCCGTCCGGTCACATCCCGTTCACCCCGCGTGCCAAGAAGGTGCTGGAACTGAGCCTGCGCGAGGCGCTGCAGCTCGGCCACAACTACATCGGCACCGAGCACATTCTGCTCGGCCTGATCCGTGAAGGTGAGGGAGTCGCGGCGCAGGTGCTGGTGAAGCTGGGTGCCGATCTCAACCGGGTGCGCCAGCAAGTCATCCAGCTGCTGTCCGGATACCAGGGCAAGGAACCGGTCGAATCCGGTTCGCGCGGTGAGGCCGGGACCCCGTCCACCTCGCTGGTGCTCGACCAGTTCGGCCGCAACCTGACCCAGGCCGCCCTCGAAGGCAAGCTCGACCCGGTCATCGGCCGCTCGAAGGAAATCGAGCGTGTCATGCAGGTGCTGAGCCGCCGCACCAAGAACAACCCGGTTCTGATCGGCGAGCCCGGTGTCGGTAAGACCGCCGTAGTCGAGGGCCTTGCGCAGGCCATCGTCAACGGTGAGGTGCCGGAGACGCTGAAGGACAAGCAGCTCTACACCCTCGACCTGGGTTCCCTGGTCGCGGGCAGCCGCTACCGCGGTGACTTCGAAGAGCGCCTGAAGAAGGTGCTCAAGGAGATCAATACCCGCGGCGACATCATCCTGTTCATCGACGAGCTGCACACGCTCGTCGGCGCGGGTGCCGCCGAGGGCGCGATCGACGCCGCTTCGATCCTGAAGCCGAAGCTGGCCCGCGGTGAGCTGCAGACCATCGGTGCGACCACCCTCGACGAGTACCGCAAGTACATCGAGAAGGACGCCGCACTCGAGCGCCGGTTCCAGCCGGTGCAGGTCGGCGAGCCGACGGTCGAGCACACGATCAATATCCTCAAGGGTCTGCGCGACCGCTACGAGGCGCACCACCGGGTGTCCATCACCGACGGCGCGCTGGTGGCCGCGGCCACCCTGGCCGACCGCTACATCAACGACCGGTTCCTGCCGGACAAGGCGATCGACCTGATCGACGAGGCCGGTGCGCGCATGCGCATCCGTCGCATGACTGCCCCGCCGGACCTGCGCGAATTCGACGACAAGATCGCCGATGCGCGCCGGGAGAAGGAAAGCGCGATCGACGCGCAGGACTTCGAGAAGGCGGCGCGACTGCGCGATAAGGAAAAGCAGCTGGTCGCCAAGCGCGCCGAGCGCGAAAAGCAGTGGCGCTCCGGTGATCTGGATGTCGTGGCCGAGGTCGACGACGAGCAGATCGCAGAGGTGCTGGCCAACTGGACCGGTATCCCGGTGTTCAAGCTCACCGAGGAGGAGACCACCCGTCTGCTCCGCATGGAGGACGAGCTGCACAAGCGGATCATCGGCCAGGAGGACGCGGTCAAGGCCGTGTCGAAGGCGATCCGGCGTACCCGCGCCGGTCTGAAGGATCCGAAGCGTCCCTCGGGCTCGTTCATCTTCGCCGGTCCGTCCGGTGTCGGTAAGACCGAGCTGTCCAAGGCGCTGGCGAACTTCCTGTTCGGCGACGACGATGCGCTCATCCAGATCGATATGGGCGAGTTCCACGACCGCTTCACCGCATCGCGGCTCTTCGGTGCCCCGCCCGGGTACGTGGGCTACGAAGAGGGCGGCCAGCTCACCGAAAAGGTGCGCCGCAAGCCGTTCTCGGTCGTTTTGTTCGACGAGATCGAAAAGGCACATCAGGAGATCTACAACACCCTGTTGCAGGTCCTCGAGGACGGTCGTCTCACCGACGGCCAGGGTCGTACGGTCGACTTCAAGAACACCGTGCTGATCTTCACCTCGAACCTGGGTACCTCGGACATCTCCAAGGCGGTCGGCCTGGGCTTCACCCAGTCCAACGCCGAGGGTTCGAACTACGAGCGGATGAAGCTCAAGGTCAACGACGAGCTGAAGAAGCACTTCCGGCCCGAGTTCCTCAACCGCATCGACGACGTGATCGTCTTCCACCAGCTCACGACCGACCAGATCGTGATGATGGTGGACCTGATGATCGGTCGCGTCGCCAAGCAGCTGAAGAACAAGGACATGGAGATCGAGCTGTCCCCGCAGGGCAAGGCACTGCTTGCCAAGCGCGGATTCGATCCGGTGCTCGGCGCTCGGCCGCTGCGCCGGACCATCCAGCGCGAGATCGAGGACCAGCTGTCGGAGAAGATCCTCTTCGGCGAGATCGGTCCGGGACAGACCATCGTGGTCGATGTCGAGGGCTGGGACGGAGAGGGCTCCGGCGAGAACGCCAAGTTCACCTTCGTCGGCAAGGCGAAGCTGACCAAGGCAGCGGCGACCGAGGAGAAGCCGGAGGTCGTGCTCACGGGTGCGGGCGAAGGCACTACCACGGCCGAGGCCGCCGGCGAGTAAGTCGCAACGGCTGGAGATGCCGCCCACCGGATTTCCGGTGGGCGGCATTTTTTTCTGGAATTCGCACGCTCGAGCAGCGGCGTACCGTGGGGAGCGGTCATTAGGACAACTATCACGGGGGTGCTAGGTGACAAATTCAGATCTGACATTGATCGCGGTTCTGCTGGATCGGTCGGGTTCCATGCAGGCGATCAAAACCGATACCGAGGGCGGCTTCGATGCCTACATCGAAGAACAGCGGAAGGTGCCGAAGACGACGCTGGTGACGCTGGCTCAGTTCGATACCGAATACGAACTGGTCTATGCGAATCGGCCGATCGCCGAGGTGCCGCCGCTGAGCTTGCAGCCGCGCGGTGGTACCGCGCTGTACGACGCGTTAGGGCGGCTGGTCAGCGATGTCGGCACCGAACTCGCGGCCCGTCCCGAGCACGAGCGGCCGGGCACGGTGATCGTCGTGGTGCTGACCGACGGGCACGAGAATTCCAGTCGGGAGTGGACGCATGCCGCGGTGCGGGCGTTGATCACCCAGCAGCAGGAGGTGTACTCCTGGGACTTCGTATTCCTCGGCGCGAATATGGATGCGGTGGCGGTCGGCTCCGAGCTGGGCTTCGATCCCCGTCGCTCGCTCACCTACGGCGCGACACCGGCGGGTGCGGCCGGAGTATTCGCCTCGGCGGCGGCGTATTCGGCGCGGCGCAGTATGGCCGCGCCCGGCCAGGCTGTGGATGGTTTCACCGATGCCGAACGGCGGGCGGCGAATCCGGACGGGCAGTAGTTTCGCAGGCCGGTGGTGGTGCGTGCCGCCGCTGAGTCGTGCGGCGGTACCGCGCTCTAGGGACGGGCTACACCGAACTCGCTGCCGTTCCGATTACGAGCGGCCGCGCACGCTGATTGTCGAGGTGCGCACCGACGGGCCGAGAGTTCCGGGGCTGATCAGCGCAACGCCGCGGTCGCGAGGATTGCGACCGCGGCGTTGTGGCGGGGCGGGTTCATGTGGGCATTCCGCGCCGAGGGGTGGTTAGGCAGTGGGGTTCGTGAACCGGGCGAGGGCTGGGACGAAGGCTTGGGCCAGCTCGCCGGGGACGATCAGTTCATCGATGCCGTACTTCTCCCTGCGGTATTCGAGCACCTCGGTGACGGTGGCCGGATCGCCGTCGAGCACACCCGCCGATCCGGCCGCGCGCAGTCCGTCCGCGGTGAGTCCGAGCCGCTTGCTCAACCAGAACGGCAGTTCGTCGCCGATGCCGACCAGTTGATGGGTGAAGCGCACATCGCGATCGGTATTGTCGCGCACGATTCGGACCATCTCGGCGAGATCGGCCTCGGTCGCGTCCGGCCCGGCGGCCAGTAGTACCCGATCGGCGAAACCTGCTGCGACAGTGAGCATTCGAGGTCCATTTGCGGCGACGACGATCGGCGGCGCCGGATCGACCTGTTCGCGAACGGCATGCACGGTGGCGATGAGTTGCTCGCGACGCTGGGCCGCCGAACCCCACGGCATTCCGAGTCGCTCGGCCTCCGCGCTCGCATCGGGACGCCCCGACCCGATACCGAGTTCGAATCGTCCGTCCGAAAGCAGTTGCAGTGCGGCGGTTTCCCGCACCGTGGTGGCGGGGTTGCGCAAGGGAGCGGCCAATACGTTCGGGCGCAGCCGGACCGTGGTGGTCACCGCCGCGGCGGCCGCGAGCGTCGGGAAGGGTGAAGGGGTGTTCAGTGTGTCCGGAAGCAGGATCGTCCGGTAGCCCTGCTGCTCGGCACTCTGTGCCGCGCGGGCCCATTCGGCGCCGGAACGCGGTGTGATGACGATGCCGAAAGTCATGCTCATGGTGTGGTCTCCCGTGATGCGGATGATGATTGGGTCGGTGTGCGGCCGTGTGCCGGCGATATTCGTTGCGGTGCCCGCCGCTCATGGGGCCGGTGCGGCGGGCACAGTCTTTGCCGAATGGCTCAAGTGGTGGGAGTTTCGCCACCGCGCGGTTTGCCGCCACGTTCGCGCAGCACCGCCAGCCGACTCCGATATTGGTCCTCGGTGATCTCGCCGCGCGCGAATGCGGTACGCAGCGCGCCGATTCCACTCTGGTGTCCCCAGAACCGCCGCCGCGCAAAGACGACGATGACAATGAAGGTGACCCAGAACAGCAGCGGAAAGATCCAGAAGAACGGCCAGGGATGCCACCCGCCGTCATAGTGATCGGCCAAAAAGGTCATGGCCTCGGGTTGGTTGAAAATGTTCATGCCCCAACCCTGCGCCCGAGGCCCCCACCCTGACATCGGCCTGTCAGCGATAGTCGCCCTACGCCTGTGCGCGTATACGGTTCGGTCGGCGGGCGGCCGGCCTCGCATAACCACTGGGCTCCTCGCACACGGGGTGCGAGGAGCCGGGAAGTCAGGCGAGGGCGGCGTCGAGGGTGATGTTGTCCACCCCGGCGAGGGCCTTGCTGACCGGGCAGCCCGCCTTGGCGGCGGCCGCCGCGGCGGCGAAGCCGTCGGCGTCCAGGCCGGAGACCCGGCCGCGGACGGTGAGTTTGATGGCGTTGATGCGGAAGCCGCCGTCCGGATCCGGGCCGAGGGTCACATCGGCGGTGACGTCCAGGCTCTCAGGCGTGCCGCCGGCATTGCCGATCTGGGCCGAGAGGGCCATGGCGAAGCAGGAGGAGTGCGCCGCGGCGATCAGTTCCTCGGGGCTGGTGGTGCCGTCGGCGTCGTCGGCGGCACGCTTGGGGAAGGAGACGTCGTACTTGCCGACACCGGAACTGGCCAGCTCGACTTGGCCGGAGCCGTCCTGGAGGCCACCGGTCCAAGCGGTGCGCGCGGTACGTGTGGGCATCACGATCCTTTCGAAGATGTGTGAATCACAATTCGCAGTCGAACCTACCCCCGCCGCCCCGGCGACGCGTGCGAAGGCGGCAGCCGGAATCGAGTGCCGCAGTGGGTGACGGTCAGGCGGGCTCGGCCGTGCGCCGATCGAGCTGTTCGAGCACCATCGGCCAGGCCTGCGAATGCCGGTCGCGGGCAGCTTCATCGGCAAATCCCGCGTGCGCCAAGCGAAGTCGGGTGCCGGTGTCGGTCGGTACAAGCTCGACCGTCACAACGGTTTCCGCGCCATCGGTGCCGCCCGCCCCGGTCACCCAGGTCAGCTCGACGATCTGATCCGGAACCAGGCGGAGGAAGCGTCCGTGGTGCGGGCTGCGCATGCCCTGATATTCGGTCTCGAAGAAGAACGGCTCGTTCACGGCCGGTCGCATGAGGACCGAGCCAGGGGTCGCGAACCAGTGGTCGAACCGCTCGGTCCAGGCTCGGTACAGCGCCGGTGGCGGCGCCGTCATCGTGCGCTCGACTTCGAGCCCATAGGGTCGCGACGACAGATCGGGTACCCGCACTGGTTCGATCATGCTTCGGACTGTACCGCCGGACCTGGTCACTCCGGATTGGTGACGCGCGCCAGCACGATGCCCCCGAGAATCAGCGACAGTGCCAGCAGCCGTCCGGCGCTCATCGGATCCTTGTTGATCACGACGCCGAGGCTGATCGCGCCGATCGCGCCGATTCCGGTGAAGACCGCATAGGCCGTGCCGACCGGCAGCGTCTGCATGGCCCGCGACAGCAGGTACACCGCGACCGCGCCGAGTACGAAGCAGATGACGGTCGGGACGAGGCGCGTGAAGTTCTCGGTCGGCTTGATGCTCTGCGACCAGATGATCTCCACCAGTCCGGCGATGCCGAGAATGATCCAGTTCATCAGTCCTCCGATCCTTTCGAGCGACCTGCGAGCAGTCGCTGGCGGCCGGCCAGATCGCGCGCGTATTCCATTGCAGCCGAATAGGATTCGTCATGCTTGCCGCGCAGATGTGCGAGTGCCGGGTCCTGCCTCGAGTTGGCGAGTTCCGCATTGACGAAAACCGTGTCGGTGACGGCGAAATGGCCCGCGAAGAAATCGCGAAGGTAGCGCTCCTGATAGTCGAAGGCGGCCTTGGGGGCGCCGGGTGCGTACGATCCGCCGCGTGCGGAAACGACGACGAATCGCCTGTCGCCCAATGACATTCGCGGAAAGGTCACCTGATCGAGCCAGGCCTTGAGTGCTGCCGGGATCGAGTAGTTGTACATCGGGGTGCCGATCAGAATCACATCGGCGGCCAGCACCTCGGTCAGCAGCGGCTGCACTATCGCCCAGGCGGCGGCCTGTTCCGGTGTGCGGACCAGTTCGGCGAGGCGGTTCAGATCGGTGCCGGGTTGGGCGAGGACGGCATCGCATAGTTCGGTCCATGCCTCGTCGATGAAGGGCACTGGCTCGGCCGCCAGGTCGCGATAGATGTAGCCGCTCTCCGGATTCTCGGCGCGCCACGCCTCGGCGAATGCCGCGCTCAGTTCCCGGCTGATGGAGCGACGCCGGGCGCTGGCATCGAGGTGCAACAACGTGCTCATGATCTCTCCCGCGAATATAACTGGACACTATGTCCGTTTGGTACGATACCGATAACCGGACAGTGTGTCCAGTTGACCGGAAAGTCGAGTACAGTCGGGGCGATGAACAGTGATATGGATCTGCTCAGCGGGCATCCGGAGCCCGCAGTACCGACCGAGCGCGCGGACGCGGCCCGCAACCGAGCCAAAGTGCTCGCCGCGGCCGCCGAACTGTTCGCAACGCGGGATCCGCGCACTGTCACGATGGATGACATCGCCAAGGCGGCGGGGGTCGGTCGTGGCACGCTGTATCGCCGCTATCCGGATAAGAATTCGATCGCCGTCGCACTGCTCGACGAACATGAACGCGCACTGCAGGAGCAGCTGTTGCGCGGTGAACCACCGCTCGGTCCCGGCGCACCACCCGCCGAACGGCTCGCCGCCTTCTACGCCGCCATGGTCGAATTATTGGACGGGCACGCGGATTTGGTGCTCGGCGCGGAAACCGGCGGCGCGCGGTTCGCCACTGGTGCGTACGGCTTCTGGTTCCTGCACGTCCGGTCGCTGTTGGTGGCCGACGGCGCCGCGGAACCGGACGCCATGGCCGATTCGCTGCTCGCGCCGTTGGCCGCCGAGGTCTACCGGCATCAGCGGGCACGGGGTCTCACTTCCGCGCAGATCGCGGCGGCGCTGGCCGAACTGGCCCATTCCGTGCTGTCCGAGCCCTGAATGCACCGAACCGCTGACGAACTGTTGTCCGCCAACGGTTTTCGGTGCCTCAGGAATCAGGCCATATCGCGCCGCTGCACCAGCCACATCGTGCCCACCGCGAAGAGCGCCACGTACACCACCAGCGCGATGAGCGACTGAGTCCGCGACAGGATGTCGAGCACACCCGGCGTCGACGGTCCCTCGACGGTCCGCATCGCACCGGCCATCGAACCCGCTGCCGTACCGGGCAGATGATCGGTGAGCACCTTGATCGGGCTGAAGATCGCTGCGACACCGCGCAGCAGATTCTCCACAACCAGCACCCATACCAGCCCGAGTCCGACGGCCAATGCGGGACCGCGCGCGATCGCCCCGATCAGTGCGCCCGCCAGCGTCCACATGCCGAGAATCGCTGTGCCGGTGATGATTCCGTTAACCGCCTGACCCAGGCCGGGCAGTGCGAGCGACTGTGATCGGGTCGTCGCGATAATCGAGGCGACCCCGATATCCGCCACGAATGCGACGCACACCAGCCCGATAACCGTGATCGCCAGGCTGATCAGCGCTCCGCCGATGGCATTGGTCCGCGACGGACCTTGGGTCAGCACGGTTTTCCAAGTGCCCCAGCCGTATCCGCTACCGATGGTCAATGCGCCGAGGATGAGCATCAGCGCGCCACCGAACATCGCCATGCCCTGGGTGAAAACCTCCGGCACCGCGGCGGGCAGCATCTGATGCAGCAGTACGTCTTTGGGCACGCCGTTCGACATCGTCTTCATATCGCCGGAGGAGTAGGCGAGGTAGTTGAAGAGGTAGGAGAAGGTGAGATTCAGCAGAATCCAGGTGCCGAGAATAATCCAGAATGCGGGCCACTTACGCAGTCGCAGCATTTCCGCTTTCGTACTCGCCATCAGGTCTTTCATTGTCCCGTTCATTTCGCCGGCTCCAATTGGGTCATTTCGAAGAACACTTCTTCCAGGGACTTTTCATCGGACCGCAGTTCCAGCAGATCCGCGCCGGATTCGACGACCGCACGCGCGACCACCGGCGCGCTGTCCGCACCGGCCTCGATTCGAATACCGCCCGCGGTCAACATGGCCGAGCGTTCGCCGACCACCCGGCGCACTGCGGGAAATGCCACCTCCAACGGTTCGGCACGTAGCAAAAGCGAAGAGGCGCCGCGCAATTCGGCGACCGTGGATTCGGTGAGCAGTTGCCCGCCGGAGATCACACCGACGCGATCGCAGATCTCCTGGACCTCGCTGAGCATGTGGCTGGACAGCAGCACGGTATGACCGTCACCGGCGAGAGTCGTGATGAGCTCCCGCATTTCGGCCATGCCCTGGGGGTCGAGGCCATTGGTCGGCTCGTCCAGGATCAGCAGATCGGGGCGGTCGAGCAGAGCCGCGCCGACGCCGAGGCGCTGCTTCATGCCGAGGGAGTAGGTGCGGAATTTATCGTCGGCGCGATTGACGAGGCCGACGCGGTCGAGTGCGTCCTCCACATCGGCACGCTCGAGGCCGCGGTATTTCGCGAGTACCCGCAGGTTGTCGCGGCCGGTTAGGTAGGGGTAGAAGCCGGGGCCCTCGATGAGGACGCCGATGCGGCGGACCACGGCAGGATCGCCGGGGGTATGTCCGAGCACGGTGGCGGTGCCGTCGGTGGGACGGATCAATCCGACCAGCATTCGCAGCGTGGTCGTCTTGCCCGCGCCGTTCGGACCGAGGAAGCCGTAGATCTCACCGGGCGCGACATTCATATGCACGCGGTCGACGGCGGCGTGGGGGCCGTAGCGTTTGGTCAGCCCTGCGGTGACCACGACGGAATCTGTCATGCACCGAGAATCCGCCCCCGACCAGGGGTGACACATCCGTCGCGCGGCGATGCTCGACGTACGTACGGCGGCCTACGAAGCACGGTGACAGCGGACACGACGACCGATTTCGCAGGCACACGGGTAACCCGTCGGGAACGCCCAAAACCTGGCTGTCACCTCGACCGATGGCCCGCGACGTGACCGTTGGGACACCAGCGGCCGGCAAAATATTCGGGGAGGCGGGGGAGCATACGTAGCGCGGCGGACGTCGTGGCGCGTCCGGGCTAATAGGCTGCAAGTGTGACAGCGCCAGGGGAATCGAAACGTGGCCCGGTCGTGCAGGACTGGGTGCTCGCGCTCGTCGTCGCGGCGATCCAGGTCGTCGGGGGACGCAATGCCAACCTGCGCCAGACCGGAGTGCACTCGCTCGACGCATTCGGCTATGTGTTGTTGCTCATCGGACCGGTGGCGTTATTGCTACGCCGTTCCTACCCGCTGCCCGCGCTGCTCGTGACGATCGCGTCCTGCGCGGTGTACCTGCTGCGCGGCTACGGCTACGGCCCGATCTTCGTCTCGCTCGTGATCGCATTCATCAGCGCCGCGATCGTCGGATCGCGCTGGTGGACATATCCGCTCGCGCCGATCGGCTATCTCGCGCTGCTCTGGCCGCTGCCCGCGCTGGTCGGACATCCGGCCGACCCGTGGTTGGCATTCGGCATGATCGCCTGGCTGGGTGTGCTGGTCGCGATCGCGGAGGGGATCCGTCAGCGCCAGGCGGTGCTGGTGGCGCGCAGGCAGCGGGCCGAGGCGGCGCGCCGCGATGAGGAGGCGCAGCGTGAGCGACGGGCCAGCGAGGAACGGCTCGCCATTGCCCGCGAGCTGCACGATGTGCTGGCACATAGCCTTTCGCTGATCAATGTCCAGTCCTCGGTGGCGCTGGAGCTCTTCGACAAGAAGCCGGAACAGGCCGAATCGGCTCTCGCGGCGATCAAAACGGCGAGTAAGGATGCGTTGGCCGAGGTGCATACGTTGCTGCACGCGATCCGCAGCGGCAGCCCGACACCCGGCGCGGCCGAAGTGGATGAATCGGATGTCGAGCCGGAATCGGCACTCGCGCGCCGCGAATCCGAACGGGCCCAAGATAATTCGGTTGCCCACAGCGTCGAGGCCCGGCCGCCCGCCCCGCGGAGCCCGGCCCCGAGCATCGAGGACCTGGACGCATTGCTGCAGCGCACCCGCGCCGCCGGCCTCACGGTCGACACCCGCATAATCGGCACTGCACACAAACTGCCCAGCGTCGTCGATGTGGCGGCGGCCCGCATCATCCAGGAATCGCTGACCAATGTGGTCCGCCACGCGCCCGGCGCACCGGCCGCGGTGACCATCCGCTATGCCGCCGATTCGGTCGAGATCACCATCGACAACGCTCGCGCCACCGGCACACAATCGAAGTCCGGACCGAGCGGCGGCAACGGCATTCTCGGCATGCGCGAGCGCGCACACGCCCTCGGCGGTCAGCTCATCGCGGGTCCGCGGCCCAGTGGCGGATTCCGCGTGGTGGCCCGGCTACCGTCCGAGGTAGGGGCTCAGGAGGAGGCGCGATGAATGGCGGCAATTCGAGGGACGCGGGCGGGCCCGTCCGGGTATTGGTTGCCGACGATCAAGCCCTGGTGCGCGGCGGTTTCGTCGCGCTGCTCGACGCGCAGGACGGCATCGAGGTGGTGGGCGAGGCCGATAATGGCGAACAGGCCGTCCGCATGACCCGCAGCCTGACCCCCGACGTGGTCCTGATGGATATCAGAATGCCGGTCCTGGACGGCCTTGCCGCCACCAGAATGATCGCCGAAGATCCGAAACTCGCCGACGTGAAGGTGGTCGTGCTTACCACCTTCGAACTCGACGAATACGTCTTCGAAGCAATGCGCGCGGGCGCGACGGGGTTCCTGGTCAAACACACCGAACCCGCCGACCTCGTCCGCGCGATCCGAGTCGTCGCCGCGGGTGACGCCCTGCTCTCACCCGGTGTCACCCGCCGCCTCATCGCCGAATTCTCCGCCCACGCCAAACAACCCCCGCCCGCCGCCTTCACCGAACTCACCGACCGCGAGCGTGAGGTCATGACCCTGGTGGCCGAGGGCCTCACCAATGCCGAAATCGGCGAACGGCTCTTCATGAGCCCCGCCACCGCCCGCACCCATGTCAGCCGCATCCTCATGAAACTGGACGCCCGAGACCGCACCCAACTCGTGGTCATGGCCTACGAATCCGGCCTGGTCCGCCCCGGCTGGCAATAACGCTGTCGCACAACAGGTGACTACCGCGCATATCAAATAGCCTGTGCGAGTAGCCGCTACCTTCGCGCCGCCGATTCCCTCGCGAAGTAGCGGCGGGCGGTCGGATGGTACATGGCGGGGATGGCAACCAAGACGGCCAGGATGTGCCCGGTGCGGAAGGTTCCGGTGATCACTGCGGATGCGGTGAGGTTGTCGAACAGGTCGCCGATTTGC
Source organism: Nocardia vinacea (assembly GCF_035920345.1). Classification (NCBI taxonomy): domain Bacteria; kingdom Bacillati; phylum Actinomycetota; class Actinomycetes; order Mycobacteriales; family Nocardiaceae; genus Nocardia; species Nocardia vinacea. Next base: position 6,498,476 of record NZ_CP109149.1, on the reverse strand, counting down.
TTGGCGGACAACGTGGCTGCCAGTGGTTCGATGATCAGCGAGGCCAGGCCGACTACGCCGATGCCGACGGTGAGCACCATCCTGGCCCAGCGGGCACCGCGCGCCATCTGGACCGCAACGCCGAGAACCACCAGGTAGATGCCGCCGCGAATAGCCAGACCTGTTGCGAGCGAGCCGATATCGGCATTCGGGCGGTCCAATTGGACGGCGGTGTAGGTGATGGCCTCGCCGACACCGCAAAGCAGCGCGATGACGAGCGCGGTGAATGCTACGGAAACCGAGCGTGGCGGGTCGGTTCGTGGCCGTACGGAAAAGGCAGTGCCGGTCATACAACCGACACTGCCCTTCGCGGTCCGAACTCCGGATCAGCCTGGGGTAGCGGCTGTTTCTCGTACCGGAGTGCTATCGCGCGTGGCGAATTCGGTGAGCGCCGCGAAACCGAGGCCGAGGCAGGCCCACAGGGTGGCCGTCTCGCCGAGCGATGTCGCACGGAACTGCCACAGCAGTACGGCCGGGAAGTCGTCCTTCACCTCGTTCACACCGGGCAACAGGATGTACCCGAGTACGACGATGAGCACGAATGCCGCGACCCCGGCGATCAGCCGGACCGTATCGAGTTGCGCGGCAAGCAGTTTGTAGACGTACAGCCCGACACCGACGGCAGCCAGTCCGAGTAGCACCGCCGCCAACCACAGCAGCGTGCGCTGGTTGATGGTGTCCGGTTCACCCACGGCGGGCGGATTGGCCGGGTACTTGAAGAACGGCACCGCCACGATCGCGGTCCAACCGGCCAATGCCAATCCGAGCGCGAGCTTCGGCCCCGACAAGGCGGTGTACCGGCGTGCGAAATGCGCGATCGAAGCGAAGATCGCCCCGAGCGCGAGCCCGGCGAGTCCGAGCGCAAGGAACTGCCCGAACTTCTGCCCGGACCGACTGACCAGCGGTTCTTCCTCGTCACCGTGCGTATGCCCAGCTGGTTCCTGGGCGTGCTCGGCGGACTTTGCGGTATCGGCCTCTTCGATGGAGATGGCGGCGTCGATCTTGGGTTCGCCGACGAAATAGCCCACTGTCGCGGCCAGCAGACCGGCGATGAGGCCGGCCAGCAGGCCACGGAGCAGCAGGGTCTTTAGCGATCCGATCAATGGCACGGCACACCGAGCAGGTGACGTCCGTCGTGCATGAGCTCATGCAGGTACATCCCGCTGCGCGAGATGACGCCCTGGTCGAAGCCGACCAGGTACAGCGTGAGCAATGCGAGAAGAACGACGCCCACTGCGATGAGCAGTGTGCCGAGTGAATCAGTTGCCCGACTCGGTGAATGCGCGATAGCCATTCGAGTCCTCCTAGGGATGCGCGTCCCGTGAGTTGTTCGGTGCGAAGGTGCCGGTGTCTGGCTTTCCGGCACCGAGGACTCGGTGCAAGAACACAGTGGCGCGACCGCTTCGAAATTTCACCGAATTACCGCGTCACCCTCGCGTTTGTCCTTCGAACTGTGACATCCGGTCGTACTCGGCGTCAACACAGCCCGCGACTTGCCCAGGCCGGGATGGGCGAGTCGCGCGCCGCGTCTGTCCAGCGATTTCAGGAAGCGGACTTGGCCGCAACGTCCAGTACGACCTCGAATTCCAGCAGTGAGGCACCCGTCGAAACCGGCTTCTGCCGCTCGCCTGCGTGCGCCTCGCGTGCGGGTCCGTCCCGCCACGCCGCGAACGATTCCTCCGAATCCCACTGGGTGACAACGAAGTACCGGTTCTCCCCGGCCACCGGCCGCAGCAACTGGAAGCCGAGGAAGCCCGGCGAGCCCTCGACCGCGTGCGCGCGATGGGCGAATCGCTTCTCCAACTCGGGGCCCGCGCCCTCCGGAACCTCGATCGCATTGATCTTCACAACAGCCATGGCTCCGACGATACGTCCGCGCCAACCGGACACCCCGCAGCGCATGCGACGTAGTCCATCGGAGTCGAGTTGACTGCGAGACTCTCCAACTTCGGAGCGAGTCTTACGAGCGAGACAGAAGGGGGCCGCGAACACGCCGCGGCGGAGCCGCGGCCAAAAATACTGCAAAATGGCACAGTGTTGTATGACGAAGGCGGCGCGGGGGTGCCGATCCTGCTGCTGCACGGACTGATGGGCAGTGCCCGCACTTGGCGCGATCACCTGTCCTGGCTGCGGGAGTTCGGCCACGTCTACACCTTCGACGCCGCCGGTCACGGTCGTCCCGCGCCCGTGGAACTGACCACCGAGGCCTTCATCGACGACCTCGCCGCGGCCACCGCCGAAATTTCCGAACCCATGGTGGTCATCGGACATTCGATGGGCGGGCTGCACGGCTGGGTTTTCGCGGCGCGGTATCCGGAGCGGGTGCGCGCGCTGGTGGTCGAGGATATCGCCCCCGACTTCCGCGGCCGCACCGCCGCGAACTGGGCGGCCATGATCGAGGCGTGGCCGCAGCCGTTTCCGGATGCGGACGCGGTGCTGGATTTCTTCGGCCCGGTCGCCGGTCGCTACTTTCTCGACTCCTTCGAGCACGGCCCCGACGGCTACCGCCTGCACGGTTCGGTCGCCACCTTCCGCGATATCTCCGAGGAGTGGGGCACCCGCGACTTCTGGGCGCAATGGCGCGCGGTCGAAGCGCCCGTGCTCTTGCTCGAAGGCGAATTCACCATCACCCCCGAGGGCCAGATGCGGCAGATGGCCGACGTCCACCCGGACGCCGCCTACGTCCGCATCCCGAACGCGGGCCACCTGGTGCACGACGACCAACCGGAGCGCTACCGCACCGAGGTCGAAGCATTCCTCCGGAAAGTCCTGAACCTTCCCGCATGAGGTTGTGCTAGCCCTCACCGGCGAGCGCGAACAACCCGTCAGGGGTTTGTTCGATGAGGCCGTCGACGAGCAGGGAGTCCAGAGCTCGGTCGCGCTGGCCGGGATCGCGAGTCCAGGCCAGATCCAACCGGATTCGCTCGACCGGACCGGTCGCGTCGCGCAACACGTCGAGCAGCCGACCGCGCGCCTGGCGATCGGTGCCCTCGTACTTCTGCGTCTTGCGCACCACATCGGAGACCGGCCTGCCCGCCGAAACCCACGCGCATTGCGGCAGCGGGCAACGCGAGCAGTCGGGCGTGCGTGCCGTGCACACCGTCGCGCCGAGTTCCATCAGCGCGGCGGAAAACATTGCGGCATGGTCGATTCGGCGCGGCAGCAGCGCTTCGGTCTCGGGCAGATCACGCGACGACGGATTACCGGCCTCCGCGCGCCCGTGCACGGCACGCGCCACCACCCGACGAACATTGGTGTCCACCACCGGAACTCGCTGCCCGTAGGCGAAACAGGCCACCGCCCGTGCGGTATACGCGCCGATACCCGGCAGACCGAGTAGCACATCGACATCGGTCGGCACCTCGTCACCGTGTTCCTCGGCGAGCACCTTCGCGCATTCGTGCAGTCGCAGCGCCCGCCGCGGATATCCGAGCTTGCCCCAGGCGCGCAGCACCTCGGCCTGCGACGAGGCCGCCATGGCCGACGGGACCGGCCAGCGCGCGACCCACTCCCGCCAGATCGGCTCGACCCGCACCACCGGCGTCTGCTGGAGCATGATTTCGCTCATCAGGATCTGCCAGGCGGTGACGTCCTTGCGTCGCCACGGCAGATCCCGCGCGGTCTCCCGGTACCAGTCCAGCAACGATTCGGCATCCACCCGGTTGGTACCCATCGTGATCTTGGGTTTTCCGCCTGCACGCTGTTGCGCTGCGCCGCCCTCCGACACTGCCCTCACCGTTCCTATTGTCCTGCGGCTGGTCGATATTTGCCGAGCCGTAACGAAACGGACTCGCTGGTAACCACTGCGATGTGCACAATGGTCGGTATGCCGGATTCCAACCCGATCAGTGCCTGGAAATCCCTTCGCGAGGGCAATGCACGCTTCGTGAACGGCAACCTGCTGCATCCTAGTCAGGGAGCGGCCGACCGGGCCAAGCTCGTCAGCGGCCAGCACCCACACGCGATCCTCTTCGGCTGCGGTGACTCCCGCGTTGCCGCCGAGCTGATTTTCGACCAGGGCCTCGGCGATATGTTCGTCGTGCGCACCGCGGGCCATGTGGTGGACAGTTCGGTGCTCGGCTCGATCGAGTACGGGGTGCAGGTGTTGAACGTGCCGCTGATCGTGGTGCTGGGCCACGACAGCTGCGGCGCGGTGAAAGCCACCATCGACGCGCTGGACGGCGGCGAGGTGCCCGGCGGATTCATCCGCAGTGTCGTCGAGCGAGTCACGCCGTCGATTCTGATCGGGCGCCGGGAGGGGCTGTCCACCGTCGACGAGATGGAGGCCAGGCATGTGGTGGAGACCAGCCGACTGCTCATGCAGCGCTCGATGATCATTTCGCAGCGCGTCGCGACGGGTGAATGCGCGATCGCCTGCGTCACATACAAACTGGCCGAGGGCGAAGTCAAGTTGCAGCGGGTCGTCGGCAATATCGGTGAGCTGGTCTGATACGGCCGATCCGAGACATCCAACGGTGGGAGCGGAATTTACCTGCCGCGCGCGGGTTTTCCGATCCGACACGCCGGGGTCCTGAGTCGCTGCACCGGATCGTGCCCTTACCGTTGACTCCGTGCTGGAACCGAATGGACCGCTGCCTCCGGAGATCTATTGGCGACGCCGCGCGCTCGCCGTAGGTGTTCTGGTCGTGGCGCTCGCACTGGTGATCTGGTTGGTATTGACGGTTACGCGCGGCGGCGATTCGCCCGGTACGACAAAGGCGGCCGCGACCAGTTCCGCGGCGGCGACGAATAAGCCCGCGGGCGCATCCTCCTCGACGCCGCCGCCGACCACCGGCGAATCCAGCGCGAAGCCCTCCGGCACTACCGCCGCGGCTGCGAGCGGCAGCCAGGTCGCCGCGGGTATCTGCCCGGATCAGTCGCTGGCGGTGAAGGTGACCGTCGAGCAGCCGACCTACAAGGCCGGTGAGAATCCGGTATTCGGCATCGTGATCACCAATATCTCGTCCACGGCCTGTTCGCGCGATGTCGGCTCCGGACTGCAGCAGGTCTCGGTGACCAGCCTCGACGGCCAGCGCCGCCTCTGGTCGAGCACCGACTGCTACCCGGACGGCGCCCCCGACATCCGCACCCTGAACCGCGGCGAACAGGCGGCCTTCATGGTCACCTGGTCCGGCTCGACCTCTCAACCCAATTGTGCGGGCGACCGCGTCCAGGTCCCGCCAGGCGCATACGCCGTTGTCGCCCAACTGGGCTCACTCCGCAGTGCCGCCGAACCCTTCAATATCGCCTGACCTCGAGCGCTGTCGCATATCCAGTGGTCATCGCGCATAGGCTCTGGCTTGTGCGTGATAACCACTGGCTGTGCGTGATCACTCAGGTTGTCTGACAGCTATTGCCGGCTCAGAAGTCTGGGGCGGTTTCGGTGGTTGCTGCGCGCTGTTTGCGCAGGCCCGCGAGGCGGATGGCCGTCTTGACGTCGGTCACCTCGTGGATCTTCATGCCGCTCTTGGTGCGTGCCAAACCGGGAGGGACCAGCGCGGTGGTGAAGCCGAGGCGTTCGGCCTCGACGAGTCTGCGCTCCAGGCCGGTGACCCGGCGCACCTCGCCCGCCAGCCCGACCTCACCGAGGATGACCCAGCCGACCGGCAGCGCCTGATCGCGCTCGGCACTCGCAATGGCAAGTGCCACAGCGAGATCCGCCGCGGGTTCCAGCAGGCGCATACCGCCGACGGTCGCGGCGTACACATCGTGTTTGCCGAGGAACACCCGCCCGCGGCTCTGCAGTACGGCGAGCACCATCGCGACCCGGTTGTAGTCCAGCCCGCTCACCGCCCGCCGCGGATTCGGGATCTCGGTGTGCACGGTCAGGCCCTGTACCTCGGCGACCAGCGGCCGCTTACCGTCCATCGCGACCGTGACCGCCGTACCCGATACCGAATCGGTGCGGTGGTGCAGAAACAGCCCGGACGGATCGGTGACGCAGGAGATTCCGTCATCGTGCAATTCGAAACAGCCGACCTCGTCGGAGCTGCCGAAGCGGTTCTTGATGCCGCGCACCATACGCAGTGTGGAGTTCTTGTCGCCCTCGAACTGCAGCACCACATCCACCAGATGTTCGAGCGTGCGCGGGCCCGCGACATTGCCGTCCTTTGTGACATGTCCGACCAACAGCACCGCAATGCCGCTTGCCTTGGCCAGTGACGTGAGCGCCGCCGCCACCGCGCGCACCTGGGTGACGCCGCCGATGGTGCCGTCCACCTCCGGTACGAGCATGGTCTGCACCGAGTCGACCACCAGCAGCGTCGGGCGCACCTGTTCGACATGGCCGAGCACGATCGACAGATCCGATTCCGCTGCGAGATAGACCCTTTCGTGCACAGCATTGGTCCGGTCGGCGCGCAGCCGAACCTGTCCGGCCGATTCCTCCGCGGTGACATACAGCGACTTCTCATCGCGCTGAGCGGCCCAACGATGAGCGACCTCCAACAGCAGCGTCGACTTGCCGACACCGGGCTCACCGGAGAGCAGTACGACCGATCCGGGCACGATGCCCCCGCCGAGCACCCGGTCGAGTTCCTCGACCCCGGTCGGCCTGGCCTTGGTGATGTTCGAATCGATATGCGAGATGGGCGCGGCGGCGGTGCTCGGCAGCATGGCCTTGCGCCCGACCAGTGATGCCGCGGTCGCCGCCGATCCAGCTACCTCGTCGACGGTGCCCCATGCGCCGCAATCCGGGCATTTGCCCACCCACTTGGCGACCTCGTACCGGCATTCGGAGCATCGGAAGATCGACTTGGTCTTGGCCACAGGCGCGCTCCCCCGCCTCTCCGAATCTTTTGCCGGTCGTGAGTGCCTCGAAAGTCATGACCCGGACCGGCGGTCGGGCATTCGAACAGTGCTGGGTGTGCCCGACGAGTTACCCATGTCTTTACGAGATCAGTTGTTGCGTCGGCAATCCTACTGCGCAGTCTCCCTCAGGAGATCTGATCAGTGGCCGCCCTTGTGCTCGCCCTCGGTCGCGGCGGTCTGGCCCTCATGCCGTTCGGTGACCGCACCGGCGTCGACCGGGACCTGCACGGTCACGGTGCCGTTCTGCTTGAAGTTGAACGTCACCGGGTAGGTGAGGCCGGGGATGATGTCCTTGGTCAGACCGGTGATCTCGATCAGACCCGGCTTCTTCTCCGGATCGACGGCGGTCTTGTCGTCGGCCGGGCCGGCGCCGTGCGAGCCGGGCGCGGCGCTGGTGGTCGGCGCGGCGGAGCTGCTCGGCGTCGCACCGTGCTCATCGGACTTGGCGGCGGTCGCGGTGGTGGGGGAGGTCGCCGCGACGATGGTCTGCTGCGGGGCGATCCGGAAGGCCGAGGCGCCTGCGGGCGGGGTGATCTTCACGGTGCCCAGGTCGGTGGTGATGCTGGTCAGCTCGTCGGTGACGGTCTCGCCGTTGTTGACAACCGACAGCGCGACGATCGCCTTGCCGCCCTTGTCGTTGGTGTAGTCGGTGCCCGTGGCCGGGAAGACGATGTGCACATTGCGCAGCGAGATCCGGTCGATGTCGGCGTGATTGCCGTTGACCGCGGCGACCTGGGTCGCGGTCTGCGAGATCTGGCCTGCACTACAGCCGGACAGCACGAGCGCCGCTCCGGCGGCGAGCACGGCAACCGAAACCATGCGACGACGCGCCCCTGTCGAGGCGGTCACAGCTTTCAGGGCAGTCACGGGTTGTCCCTCCATGTCGACCGGGCTCACTCCGCTAGGGAGAGTAGTAACTAGGCAGCGTAGTAGTAGCCTCCGCAGCGCGGGCGCGCGGGCTCTGTCTAATTGCAGCGCCTGCGGCGCTGCGTGTTCGCGGCCCCTGGTGTCTCGCGTCCGAGCCGTCGAGACTTGCGCCTGCGGCGCATGCGCTTCGACGGCTCGGACGCGAGACGGGCCGCGAACGGGTCGCTCGTAAGACTCGCTCCGTTGGGGTCGTTGATGGTGGATCGTTCGGCCGCCGATGCGCACGGGCCGGATGGTCGAGTCCTACACGTGCAGCGCAGGCACTTCAGCGACTCGGACGCGAGACGGGTCGCGAACGGGTCGCTCGTAAGACTCGCTCCGTTGGAGTCACTGATGGTGGATCGTTCGGCCACCGATGCGCACGCGCCCGATGGTCGAGTCCTACACGTGCGGCGCACGCGCTTCGACGGCTCGGACGCGAGACGGGTCGCGAACGGGTCGCTCGTAAGACTCGCTCCGTGGTGGCCGGGTTCGGGGCGTGTTCGCGGACACTTTGTCGGCTCGTGGTTCCCAGGGCTGGATGGGTTGGACACCCTGGCGGTTGGCATCCGTTAGGTAACGGTTTTCCGAGAACGCGGCGCAGTTGCGGACACGCTGCTGGGTTCGCGGACCGTCCGGTGTGCTATCCGCGCCGGTCGATAACCTGTTCTGGCACAACGTAATGCACACCGCGCCGGTTCTGTCAACCCCCGCGGTTGGCTCGTTGTGGCCCTGACCTGCACAGTTGATCGCGCCGTTACCGAGTCGCATGTTAAACTGTGAACATCGAAAGGGGCACGGGACACATGATTTTTAAGGTCGGAGACACCGTCGTTTACCCCCACCACGGAGCGGCGCTGATCGAAGCAATCGAGACTCGCACCATCAAGGGTGTGCAGAAAGAGTATCTGGTCCTGAAGGTCGCCCAAGGTGACCTGACTGTTCGCGTTCCCGCAGAGAACGCCGAATATGTCGGCGTGCGCGACGTCGTCGGCCAGGAGGGTCTCGACCGAGTCTTCCAGGTGCTGCGTGCGCCGCACACCGAAGAACCGACTAACTGGTCTCGCCGCTACAAGGCCAACCTGGAGAAGCTCGCCTCCGGCGATGTGAACAAGGTGGCCGAGGTCGTTCGCGACCTGTGGCGTCGGGAGCAGGACCGCGGTCTGTCTGCGGGTGAGAAGCGGATGTTGGCCAAGGCCCGTCAGATCCTCGTCGGTGAGCTCGCGCTCGCCGAGGGGACCGATGACGGCAAGGCCGAGACGCTCCTCGATGAGGTTCTCGCCGCGGCTTCCTGACCGTGAACGTTTCTAACAACGACGGATCCGTCGTTGCGTTGGTGCCTGCCGCCGGCCGTGGCGTTCGTCTGGGTGAATCGACACCCAAGGCGTTCGTCACGGTCGGCGGCACACCTATGGTCCGGCTGGCCGTCGACGGCCTGATCGCCTCCGGGGCGGTCGACCGGATCATCGTGATGGTCCCCACCGAACTCGTCGAGAGCGCCGTTGCCCTGCTGCCGCCCTCGGAGTCGGTGCGCGTGGTCATCGGCGGCGCCGAGCGCACCGATTCGGTGCGCTGCGGTATCGCCGCCGCCCCCCATGCCGCCCACTTCCTCGTGCACGACGCCGCCCGCGCATTGACCCCGCCCGAGCTGATCGCCCGGGTCGTCGCGGAACTGCGCGCCGGTGCCGAAGCCGTGGTGCCCGCATTGCCGGTGGTCGACACCATCAAATCCGTCGACGCGCGCGGTGAGGTCACCGGTACGCCCGACCGCGCCGGTCTGCGCGCCATTCAGACTCCGCAGGGTTTCGCCGCCGACTTGCTGCGCGCGGCCTATGCCGATGAGCGCCTGCAGGCCACCGATGACGCCGGGCTGGTCGAACTGCTCGGCACCCGGGTCCGCACCATTCCGGGCGACCCCATGGCTTTCAAGATCACCACCCGGCTCGATCTGCTGCTGGCAAATGCCGTGCTGGACGGTGCGCGGATGGCGGGCCGGTCATGAGTATGCGCGTCGGCATCGGCAGCGATGTCCATCCCATCGAAGCGGGCAGGCCGTGCTGGATGGCGGGTCTCCTCTTCGACGGCGACGACGGCTGCGCCGGACATTCCGACGGCGATGTCGCCGCGCACGCACTGTGCGATGCGCTGCTTTCCGCGGCCGGACTCGGCGATGTCGGCGCGGTTTTCGGCACCGGACGGCCGGAATGGGCAGGCGTTTCCGGCGCGGCCATGCTCAAAGAAGTGCGAAGGCTCCTTGACGAGGCGGACTTCGAAATAGTCAACGCGGCGGTCCAGGTGATCGGCAATCGGCCGAAGATCGGACCGCGTCGTGCCGAGGCCCAAGAGGTGCTCGGCGAGCTGCTCGGCGCCCCGATCTCGGTGTCGGGCACCACAACCGACGGCCTCGGGCTGACCGGTCGCGGCGAGGGCATTGCGGCAGTGGCTACCGCCCTGCTACAAGAGTGTCGCTGATCCAGCTCCCGCCGACCTGAGCCGCTCCGTGAACGGCCTTATCTACCAGCTAGGATCGACTTCCGTGACTCTGCGCCTTTTTGACACCGACACGCGGACCATGCGCGATTTCGCGCCACTGGTCCCCGGCCGTGCCTCGGTGTACCTCTGTGGCGCCACCGTGCAGGGGGAACCACATATCGGCCATGTGCGCAGCGGAGTCGCATTCGACGTACTACGGCGCTGGCTACTCGCACACGATTACGACGTGTGGTTCATCCGCAATGTCACCGATATCGAGGACAAGATCCTGACCAAGGCCGCCGAAGCGGGTCGGCCCTGGTGGGAATGGGCCTCCACCTACGAGCGCGCCTTCGACAACGCCTACCAAACCCTCGGCGTACTGCCGCCTTCGGTAGAGCCACGCGCGACCGGCCATATCACCCAGATGATCGATCTGATGCAGCGGCTGATCGAACGCGGGCACGCCTATGCCTCGGAGGGCAACGTCTACTTCGACGTGGTCAGCTATCCGGAATACGGCAGCCTCTCCGGGCACAAACTCGATGACGTGCACCAGGGTGAGAGCGCCGGTGCGGGCAAGCGCGATCCGCGCGACTTCACGCTGTGGAAGGCCGCCAAACCCGGCGAGCCGACCTGGCCGTCGCCGTGGGGTCCCGGTCGGCCCGGCTGGCATCTGGAATGCTCCGCGATGGCCGAGTTCTACCTCGGCTCCGAATTCGATATCCATTGCGGCGGAATGGATCTGGTCTTCCCGCACCACGAGAACGAGATCGCCCAGTCCAAGGCGGCCGGTGCCGGTTTCGCGCAGTACTGGCTGCACAACGGCTGGGTGACCATGGGCGGCGAGAAGATGTCCAAATCGCTCGGCAATGTGCTCTCGGTGCCTAATGTGCTGAAAAAGGTTCGGGCCGTTGAACTTCGGTTCTACCTGGGCAGCGCGCACTACCGCTCGATGCTGGAGTACTCGGATAAGGCGCTCTCCGATGCCGCGGCCTCGTATCAGCGCATCGAGGCGTTCGTACATCGGGTGGCCGAGCGGGCCGGTGAGATCGCGGTCGGCAAGTGGACCGATGCGTTCGCCGAGGCGCTCGACGACGATCTTGCGATTCCGCGGGCCCTGGCCGAGGTGCACCGTGTTGTGCACGAGGGCAATAAGGCGCTGGAGTCGGGCGCGATCGATGAGGCGGTCGAATTGGCCGGGCAGGTCCGGGCCATGCTCAATATCCTCGGCGTCTGCCCGTTCGACCCTCAGTGGTACACCCCACAGGACAATTCCGTGGCGCTGGATGCCCTGGACGTCCTGGTGCGTGCCGAACTCGACCGCCGCCAGCAGGCGCGCGCCGCGAAGGACTGGGCCAGCGCCGATGCGGCGCGGGACCGGTTGCAGGCCGCCGGAATCGAAGTGACAGATACCGCACAGGGTCCGGAATGGTCGCTGGGCGCGGCACAGCATTCGCCGGGCGCGGTACAGCGTGGAAAGGCGAACTGATGGCAGGTAATTCGCAGCGTCGAGGCGCGATTCGTAAGGGCAGCAGCAAGAAGGGCGCGGTCGTCGGCTCGGGTGGACAGCGTCGGCGCGGTCTGGAACCGCGCGGTGCGACCCCGCCCGCCGAGGCGCGCACCAAACATCCCGCCGCCAAGCGTGCGGCGGCAAAGGCGAAGGCCGCCGCGCAAGGCAGGCCGGGGCCGCGCGGTGGCACGCGCCCGGCCGGACGCAAGAGCGACGACGGTCCGGAGATGGTGCTCGGCCGCAATCCGGTCGTCGAATGTCTGCGTGCGGGTGTGCCCGCGACCGCGCTGTACGTCGCGGTTGGCACCGAGAACGACGACCGGCTCACCGAAAGTGTGAAGATTGCCGCAGATGCGGGAATTTCGATCCTCGAGGTGCCGCGCACCGACCTGGATCGGCTGAGCGCCAACGGACTGCATCAGGGTGTTGCGCTGCAGGTGCCGCCCTATCGGTACGCCCATCCGGATGATCTGGTTGCGCGGGTCCAGGATTCGGCCGAACCCGCGCTGCTGGTGGCGCTGGACAATATTTCCGATCCGCGCAATCTCGGCGCGGTGATCCGTTCGGTGGCCGCCTTCGGTGGCCAGGGTGTGTTGATTCCGCAGCGGCGCAGCGCGAGCGTGACCGCGGTGGCCTGGCGGACCAGTGCCGGTGCCGCCGCCCGGCTTCCGGTCGCTCGCGCGACAAATCTCACTCGCACACTGAAGGATTGGGCTTCGCGGGGGTTCCAGATCGTCGGTATGGACGCGGGCGGTGACACCATTCTCGATGATTTCGACGGCAGCATTCCCACCGTGATCGTGGTCGGTTCGGAGGGCAAGGGCCTGTCCCGGCTGGTTCGCGAGACCTGTGATTCGATCCTCGGCATCCCGATGGCGGGTCCGGTGGAATCGTTGAACGCTTCCGTGGCGGCCGGCGTCGTACTCTCCGAGATCGCGCGTCAGCGCCGGGCCTGAGCCCCGGAAGCCGGCTGGCTCGCCGGCGAATCGGCGACGGGTTCGAACCGCAACGGGCGGACCGCAAGTCAGCGATCGCGGTCGATCGGACGAATCGGCTGCCGGGGTTGAACCGCAAATCGACTCCGGCCCCGTAGAATTCGACTCGTGGTCATCCCGAACCAGGCTCCCAAGGAGACGATCGAGCATCCGCATGCGACGGCCGTGCTGGCGCTCGGTGCGGCGAGTGTGTTCTGCTGCGGTGTGCTGGGACCGGTGGCGTGGGCGCTCGGCAGACGCGCGCTCGACCAGATCGAGGAATCCCACGGCGGTTACGGCGGCCGCGCCCAGGTGCTGGTCGGCTACGTCCTCGGCGTTGTCGGCACGATCCTCATGGTCTGCATGGCGATCGTTTTTCTGCTCATCCTGATCGGCGGCCGCGCGTAAGCAAGCGAGTCAATCCAGGCTGGGCCGTTGGTTTTCGCCCTTGCTGTCCCAGGCCGGCCATTCCTCGCTGATTCTGCCGGTCCAATTGGGCTGACGGCGATCCCGGAAGGCCGCCATCGCCTCACCACCGTCGATGCTCTTGCCGACGTGCTCGTTCAGATCGGTCTCCAGTTGACCGACCATGGCCGGGCTCATGCCGAGGCTCTCCCATAGCAGCCGCTTCGACAGTGCCACCGGCAGCGGCGCCGCCCCATTCGCGATGTCGTGGGCGATGGCGAGTGCCGTCGGCAGCACCTCGCCCGCGGGCAGGCAGCCATTGGCCAGGCCCATGGCCTTGGCCTCGTCGCCATCGAAGGTGCGACCGGTCAGCATGATGTCGGCGGCATTGGCCATGCCGACCAGCCGCGGCAGCGTCCAGTGCGCGTAGCCGTCGGCGAGTACCCCGCGACGCACCTGATTGAGTCCGTAGACGGCGTCCTGTGCCATGTACCGCAGATCGCATTGCAGGGCCAGCGCGAGTCCGATACCGACCGCATGCCCGTTCACCGCCGCGATCACCGGTTTGCGCACCCGCCACGGCGCCGGTTCGATGGTCGCGCTGACCTCGCCGACCCGGTTGGACAGATCCGCGCCCGCGCAGAACGCGGGCGCCGTGCCGGTAATGATGACCGCGCGAATTGCATCCTCGACATCGCATCGCTGTAGTGCCGCACTCAATTCGGCGGCCATGGCCGGCGTGACGGCATTCTGCTGTGCGGGTCTATTGAGCGTGAGGACGGCGATGCCCGCGGAGACATCGACGAGCAGTTCCGAACTCATGTCACTGGATGGTAGTCGACCCGCGCGGCTGCGTGCCCGTCCCGACGAAGGCCGTTCAAGCACTGATCACCCCCACGGAGCGAGTCTTACGAGCGACGTTCGCGGCCCGTCTCGCGTCCGCGCCGAAGGCGCGGCCATCGAACACAGCCGAGTCGTCGAAGCGCATGCGACGAAGTCGCGAGTCTCGACGGCTCGGACGCGAGACACCAGGGGCCGCGAACACGCAGCGCCGAAGGCGCTGCCATTCAACCCAGCACATGGCGGCCGATGGCGTATTTGTGTACCTCGGTGGGGCCGTCGTAAAGACGGAAGGCGCGCATGTCGCGAAAGATCATTTCGACGACCGTCTCATCGCTGATGCCGATGCCACCGAGCACCTGGACGCAGCGGTCGGCGACCTTGAACAGCTCCTCGGAGACGTATGCCTTCGCGATCGAGCTCTCGTGCCTGGCCTTCTCGCCCTGGTCCATCAGCCAGCAGGCGTGCCAGATGGTGAGGCGGCACTGATGCAGTGCGATCTCGTTATCGGCCAGCATGAACGACACGCCTTCGTGGTCGCCGATCGGTTTGCCGAAGGCGGTGCGGGTCCTGGCGTATTCGACGGCGATGGACTGTGCGCGTTCGGCCGCACCGAGCCAGCGCATGCAGTGGGTGAGCCGGGCCGGGGCCAGTCGCAGCTGGGCGTAGCGCAGCGCCTTACCGGTCTCGCCGAGCAGCGCGTCCTTGGGCAGCACCAGATTTTCGAAGCGCACCACGCCGTGACCGCCGACGTAATTGCGGTCCATGGTGTTCATGGTGCGTTCGATGACGATGCCGGGCTGGTCGCCCTCGGTCAGGAACAGCGTCGGGCCGTCGGGCACATGGGGGTTCGGTGCGACCCGTGCCATGATGATCCAGGTCTTCGCGCCGTCCGCGCCGGTGATGAGCCATTTGCGGCCGTTGATGGTGAAGTTCTCGCCGTCGAAGACGGCCTCGGTGGCCAGCTGATTCGGATCCGAACCCGCGCCGTCCGGTTCGGTCATGGCGAAGACGGTGCGCCGGTGTCCGGCGACGGCGGGTGCGAGGTGGCGCTCGACCTGTTCCGGGTTGGCGATCTTGGAGAGCAGGAACATATTGCCCTCGTCGGGCGCGGCGCAGTTCATGGCGACCGGGCCGAGGGTGGACCAGCCCGCCGCCTCGTAGATCACGGCCTGCTCGATATGGGTGAGGCCGCGCCCGCCGAGGGCCTCGGGGGCCTGCACGGTCAGCAGTTTCTCCGCGCGGGCCAGCTCGACGAGTTCCTGGCGCAGTTCGTCGGTGGGGCCGTGCGAGGTGAGTCGCGGATCGCGCTCGAAGGGGACGATCTTGTCGATGACGAACTGTCGGACCCGGTCGCGTTCGGCGGCGAGTTCGGCGGGAATCGTGAAGTCGATCATTGGTCACCATTCGTTCGATGGGGCGCGTGGGTCGAGCATACGAAACCGAGGCAGTGCGACTGAAGGCGACTGCCATCAAACAAGGTAATCGGCCGCTATGTCCCTGTTTACCTGCGCTGATTCCTGATGTCAGCGCGGGCCGACCAGGTGTCAGCGCGCTGTCAGCGCGGCGGGAGATCGTTCGGTCATTCGAGGAGCCCACTCGACGAACAACTCGATGAGGAGAAATCGCCATGATGACCGTCGCCGCCGTCGCCCAGCTGCTGATCGCTCTCGCCTTCGTCAGCATCCCGCTGGTACGCCACCGCTACGGGGCCGCCGCCCAGACCGCCGCCGATGCCGAATTGGCCCGTCAGGATGTGCGCCCCGGGGTCCTCGCGGAGAACGGTATGCGGTTCGACGCCGGTGGCCATGAGACTTGGGCCCCGGTCGGGATCGCGCTGGTGATGACCGCGATGGCCGTGCTGAATCTGGCGGGCAACGACTGGGGCCGGACGCTGTCGTTGGTCTTCCAGGTGCTGGTTCTGCTCGGCAATGTCGCGATCCTGTACAGCAACCTGACGGCCGCCAAGAGCGTCCAGGCCGCCTTCGCCCGCAAGGGCGACCCGGAACTGGCCCGCATCGACGTCCGGAACCTCCTCGACGTGGCCGGAGCCGCCTTCCCCCGCTGGGTGACCCCGTATCTCCAGAACCTGCGCCACGTCATCGTCTTCGGTGGTTCGATCGTGGTCCTGATCGCCCTGTTCACGGCCTGATCCACCGCACAGGCCAGGTGCTCGCCCAGCGCGAGCACCTGGCCTGTGCGCCATGGTCCCGCACGGGGTGCGCCATGGTCCCGCACGGGGTGCGCCATGGTCCCGCACGGGGTGCGCCCGGCAACCGGTACGCGCTGGGACCGATCGGGGAGCGGTGCTACGCATATGTTGGCGCGCCACGCATGGATTACCGACTATTTCGTGCGGGGCGGGCAAATGCCCGCGCGGCAATCGGCGGGCGCGCGCTGTCATCCGCACGGCCCACCATGGTCCCGCCCAGGGCGCGCTGTGCCCCGTAGTCCGGATGCGTACTGGGCCTATCTGGGAGCGCCGCGCAAATATTTGCGCTTCACACATGGGGTTGCCGGCTATTTCGTGCCTTGTGGGCAAACAGGTACGCGGCATCCACGCGGTTTGTCAGCGGGCACGGGCGGCCTGACGGCGTCGGGGACCGATGACTCGGCAGACCAGGTAGATCAGGAAGGAGATGGTGGTGACAAAGGTGGAGACCGGGACGCCCGGCGCGAGCGACAACAGGATGCCGCCCACCGCCGCCGTTTCCGCGAACACCACCGCCAATACCGTGGCGCGCACCGGATTCGCGGTCAGCTGCGCCGCGGCGGCCGCGGGCGTGATGAGCAGCGCGAGCACCAGCAGCGCGCCGACGATCTGCACACCGAAGGCCGCGGTAATACCGAGCATGACCGCGAACACCACCGAAAGTGTCCGCACCGGAACCCCGCGTGCGAGTGCGACTTCGGGATCCGAACTCGCGAAAAGTAGCGGCCGGTACACCACCGCAAGTACGGCGAGTACCAAAACGGTGCAGGTCAGCAGCAGTGTCAACCCGTTGTAGCCGACGCTGACCACCTGACCCGTCAGCAGCGAGAATTTCGATCCGGCGCGTTCGGGACCGAGCCACAGGAAGAGCACCGAGAGTCCGAGTCCGAACGACAGCACCACCGCGATCACCGAATCGCGTTCCCTGGCTTTGGTTCCGAGCAGACCGAACAGCACCGCCGCCACCACCGAGCCGACGATCGCGCCCAGCCCGACTCCGATTCCGGCGAGCAGCGCGGCGGCCGCGCCGGTCAACGAGAGTTCGCTGGTGCCGTGTACCGCGAACGACATCTGCCTGCTGATGATCAGTGGCCCGATCACACCGGCCAGCAGTCCGAGCAGCGCGGCCGCGAATACCGCCTGCTGGACGAAGGAATACGAGAGCAGGTCCGCGGTGGTGGTGAAGTCGAACATCTTCGAGACGACATCGGACAGCTTGTCGTTCACGAACGAACCCCAGCCGATTCGGGCAGCTCGTCGGAAAGCGTTGCGCAGTGTTGGGCACCGGCCGCACCGAGCGCGTCCATGGTGTCGCCGGTGCCGACGACGACCAGCCGCCCGCGCACCCGCAGCACATCGACCTCGGTCTGGTACAGCTCCGAGAGCACTGCCGAGGTCATCACCTCGTCCGGCGTGCCGATCCGGAACTTCCCGTCGACCAGATACAGCACCCGATCCACCAGCGGCAGAATGGGATTGATCTCGTGCGTCACGAAAAGCACTGCGGTGTCATGGGTTCGCCTGCGTCGATCGATCAGTTCCGAAACCAACCGCTGATTGGCCAGATCGAGGCTCAGCAGCGGTTCATCGCAGAGCAGCACCTTGGGATCGCCGACCAACGCCTGTGCGACCCGCAGCCGCTGCTGTTCGCCGCCGGACATGGATTCCAGTGGCGCATAAGCGAATTTCTCCGCGCCGACATCGGCGATGGCCGCGCGGACCTTGCGCTTGCGCTCGGCGCGACGCCGCAGTCCGAGGCCCCAGCGGTGCCCGTCGACGCCGAGTCCGACCAGATCGACCCCGCGCAGCTGCACACCGGCATCGATCGTCTTCTGCTGCGGCACATAGCCGATATCGGGATTGCCGGCCCGTGCGAGCCCACCCGCGATATCGGCCGTGCCGGAGCTGAGTGCGAGCTGCCCGAGCAGCACCTTCAGCAGCGAGGTTTTACCGGATCCGTTCGGCCCGAGAACCGCGACGAATTCACCGGGCGCGATCTCCAGGTCCAGCCCTTGCCAGAGCGCACGTTCGCCGAATGACAAGCTGGCGGAATCGAGTTTTACGGCGGCTGAGCGGGTATCGGACCGCCGCTCCACCTTGTCGATATCTTCGGTGGTCAGCGCGGCTCCCATTGGCCCACCCGTCACCTGGCCACCACCCCTCACGGAATCGCTATGCGATGCTGTCATAAAGATCAGGCCAGCGCCGCGGCCAAGGCCTGGGCGTTCTTGGTCTGCCACTGAATGTAATCCACGCCGTCAGGCAGCGTTTCGGTAACTTCGACAATGGGTAGGCCATTCGACTGCGCGAGCGCCCGCAAATCCTTGGTGATCTTGTCCTCGGTCTGGATGTTGTAGATCAGCGCGCGAACCTTCTTACCGGTCAGCAGATCCTGCGTGGCGGCGACGGCCGCGGGAGCCGGATCGGTCTCCTGCTCGATCGCCTCCTGGAATTCGTGCGGGGTCAGATCCTGGGTTCCGGCGGCGACCAGCAGGTAGTGTGCCAGCGGTTCGGTCTGCAGCACCGGGGTCTTGGGGTGCTCGCCCGCGATCTTGGTGGCGATGGCGGTGATCGCGGTCAACTGGCTCTTGAACGCGGCGGCGCGGTCGGTGTAGGCGGCGGCATGGGCTGAGTCGATTTCGCCGAGGGTGCTCGCGATCCGGTCGGCGACCGTGCTCACCGTGCCGATGTCGTAGAAGACGTGCTCGTTCTCGTCGCTCTTGTCGGCGCGGGATTCGAATGCGTCGACGGTGCGCTTGTCCTTGCCCTGGATCGCCTTCTCGATGAACTCGTCATAGCCGCCGCCATTGAAGACGACCAGATCGGCATCGCTGATCTTGGCCGATTCCACGGCCGAGGTCTCGTGCGAATGCGGATCGGCGGCGGGATCGGTGATCAGCGCGGTCACGGAGGCATCCGGGCCCGCGATGGTTGCCGCGATATTGCCCCAGACATTGGTGGATGCGACGACGTTCGGCTTATCCGAATCCTTCGAACTACCGCATGCGGTGAGGGCCAGTGCGGTGGCCACCCCCACGGCGATACCGGCGAATTTGATGGCAATCCGTGTGCTCACGCGCGGGGTACTCCTGGCAGTACGGCAGATCTGAGCGTGCTCTAGATCATAATGGAAATCGTTACCAATTGAACTGTAGCAGGAGGCCCTGTTCAGCACGAGTCGATGTTTGCCGCATCACTTCGTGGGTGGATACGGGCCGGGCCCGCGAACCGATCGGTTCGCGGGCCCGGAACTGTATGGCGGTCGGCTCAGACGAACGCTTCCACCGGCTTACCCAACAGCTGTGCACAGCGCAGCAGGCCGAGATGGCTGTATGCCTGTGGATGGTTGCCGAGTGAGCGCTCGGCGACCGGGTCGTACTCCTCGCTGAGCAGACCAGTCGGTCCGGCGACATCGACCAGCTGCGCGAACAGCGCCTCGGCATCCGAGCGCTTACCGATCAGCAGATACGCCTCGACCAACCAGGCCGCGCACAGGTGGAAGCCGCCCTCGCCGCCGGGCAGTCCGTCGTCGTGGTGGTACCGGTACACCGTCGAGCCGCTGCGCAGCTCCGCCTCGGTGGCGACGACCGTCGCCGCGAAGCGTGGATCCGACGGGTCGATCAGTCCGCTGAGGCCGATGTGCAGGGTGGCCGCGTCCAGATCGGTGCCGTCGTAGGCGGCGGTGTAGGACTGGACGTCGTCGTTCCAGCCCTTGGACTTCACCTCGTCGGCGATGGTGTCGCGCAACGTGATCCAGAGCGGATCGATCTGACGCTGGAACCGCTGCGCGAGTGTGATCGCCCGGTCCACGGTCAGCCAGCCCATCACCTTCGAGTACACGTGGTGGCGCGGGTTGCCGCGGATCTCCCAGATGCCGTGGTCGGGTTCCTGCCAGCGCCGCTGCACCGCGGAGACCATGGCGTGCACCAGTTCCCAGTCGGCGTCGGGCAGTGCCTTGGCCGGATCGGTCAGCCCCTTCGCCTCGCGGCCGTGCGCCAGTGATGCGATGAGATCGACGATCGGACCGAAAACATCGAGCTGCACTTGCATATTCGCGGCATTGCCGACGCGGACCGGACGCGAACCCGCATAGCCGGGCAGCTGATCGATCGATGCTTCGGGCGGCAGGGTTTCGCCGTAGAGCGTGTACAGCGGGTGCAGGCGCTCCGGCCCGGGCAGCGTCTCCAGGACCCCATGCACCCAGCCGAGGAATTCCTCGGCCTCGGTCAGCGACCCGAGTGACACCAGTGCCTGTGCGGTGAGCGAGGCATCACGCAGCCAGCAGTAGCGGTAGTCCCAGTTGCGTACGCCACCAATATCTTCCGGCAGCGAGGTGGTGGCGGCTGCCAGGATGGAACCCGACGGCGCGTGCACCAGCCCGCGCAGCGTGAGTGCCGAACGCTTCATCAGATCCGGCTTCAGCGGCGGCAGTTGCAATTTGGCCGCCCACTTGGACCAGTAGTCCTCGGCATCCCTGCGCCGCTCCGGTTCGCTGACCATGGCGGGCGCGAGATCCTGGGTGCCGCAGCGCATTTCCAGCACGATCGGGCCACGGGACGGATCGACGACGGCGCGCGCGGAGCTGTGCATACCGTCGGAGTGGATCTGCCAGTGCACACCGGGCGAGCGCAGCACCATCGGGTCATTGGTGCCGACCACGCGCAGTCCGTTCGATTCGATTTCGATGCTGACCGGTACCTGACCGAATTCCGGTCGGGGCGCGAAGGTTACGACCGCCTTGGCATCGCCGGTGATCACTCGGGTCAGGTCGGTGCGGGTGGGCGCCACATCGTGCGGCAGGTAGTCCACCACTTGCAGTTTGGCCCAGCGGGTTTCGACGGTCATCGTGCCGTCGACGTAGCGCTGCGACAGCGGCAGCCCGGGACGTTCCGGTTCGATGGTGAAGTGTCCGGCCTGCGGTCCGCCGAGCAGATGGGCGAAGACCGCGGCCGAATCGGGTTCGGGGTGGCAGAACCAGGTGACAGTCGCGTCGGGTGTGAGCAGCGCCACCGAGCGCGGACTGGCCAGCATGCTCAGCCGCTCGATGCGCGGCGCGCTCGCGCCCGCCAACCAGGTGCGCCGTTCCTCGAGCAGGTAGGCCAGCGCCCAGGACACCGCCTCGGTGGTGTCCACCCGGTATTTGGCCAGGCTCTCGCCGTCGCCGACCTTGATGCCGACGTCGGGGCCCGAGAGCATCCGGAAGGCCTTCTCATCGGTGACATCGTCGCCGAAGAACACCGCGGCCGAAGCGCCCTCCTGATGCCGGACGGTATCGAGCGCGACGCCCTTATCTGTCTGGATCACCGCGAGCTCGATAACCGATTTACCCTCGGTCACCTGCACGCCGACCCAGCAGGCCGCACCCTGGCGCACCGCCTTGAGTGCGCGCAGCCCGATTTCCGGACTCGCATTGCGCACATGCAGCGCGACGCTGGCCGGTTTGATCTCGACGCTGGCGCCGGGATTCTCCGAAGCGATCTGCGTCAGGCTGGTCTGGACCTCGACCAGCAGTTGTTTGGCGTCATTGTCGATGGCGTGCACGAAACCCACATCGAATTCCGAACCATGACTACCGATAAGTTGCACCTCGACCGGAAGTCGCGACAATGCCGCGAGATCTCGCAGGGCACGGCCGGAGATCACGGCGGCGGTCGTTCCGGTGAGACCGGCAAGCGCTCGTAGCGCGCTTACCGATTCCCGATGCGGAAAAGCTTTTGCCGGGTCGGACACGATGGGTGCGATCGTCCCGTCGTAGTCCGATGCGACCAAAAGCCGTGGCACGCGCGCGACCGTCGACAGTGCACGGCGAAGTTCCAGTGGCAGATCCTGTGCGCTCACGCATCCAACCTAGTGATCGGAGGAGTTTTTTCCGGGGCACGCGTGACAATACTTTGTTGAATTTGCCGCACCGAAGCGCGCCGCGTGGCGTGCGCAGTGTTGGATTTGCAGCGCCTGCGGCGCTGCGTGTTCGCGGCCCCTTCTGTCTCGCGTCCGAGTCGTCGAGACTCGCGCCTGCGTCGCATGCGCTTCGACGACTCGGACGCGAGACGGGCCGCGAACGGGTCGCTCGTAAGACTCGCTCCGTTGGGGTCGTTGATGTGGTGGATCGTTCGGCCGCCGATGCGCACGCGCCGGATGGTCGAGTCCTACACGTGCAGCGCAGGCACTTCGACGACTCCGACACGAGACGGGCCGCGGACGGGTCGCTCGTACGACTCACTCCGTTGGGGGCACCGACGGCGGATCGTTCGGCCGCCGATGCGCACGCGCCGGATGGTCGAGTCCTACACGTGCGGCGCATGCGCTTCGACGGCTCGGACGCGAGACGGGCCGCGAACGGTCGCTCGTAAGACTCGCTCCGTCGGGGTTGCGTCAGCGGTGGATGTGACTGAAATTACGGCTGGCCGCTGGGCCGTATGGGCGCATGTGTCGATTGTTCAACTGCTCGGTTGCTAGCGGCTACCGGCGCCATTATCGCCGAGCAGTAGATCCACGGTGAGTTCCAGTCGCTCGGTCACATCGGTGGCCGAGGCGCGTCTGGTCAGCCAGGCGACCAGATTCGACAGCCAGACATCGCTTATCACCCGCGCGATCGCCAACTGGCGTTCGGTGGGCTCGCCGTCGTTCATGGCCCTGGCGAATACTCGGTCCATCACCTTGCCGACCCGGTCGACCTCCGCGGCGGCCGAGGCGTCGGCGAACATGAACGCGCGCGTCATCGCCTCGGTGAGCAAGGGGTCGCGCTGCATCATTCGGGTGATCTGGGTCAGCAGCAGATGCATGCGCTCGTTCGGCGTCTGGCCGGCGAGCGGTTTGCGTTTGCCCTCGATCTGCTCGAATTCCCGTGAGAGCGCGGAAACGAGCAGATGCACCTTGGACGGGAAATACCGGTACAGCGTGCCGACCGCGACATCGGCGCGTTCGGCCACCGCGCGCATCTGCACCGCGTCGTAACCACCCTTGGAGGCCAGTGCGAGCGTCGCATCCAGAATTCGCTTACGCCGTTCCCGCTGCGCGGCCGAGCTGAGCTCGTCCTCGCTCAGCGTCGTGACCGTCGCGGTGGCCGATGCTTGCCCGGCCGCATTCGAATCGGCTGGCTGCGATCGGGAGGGACTGGCCATTGATGAGAGTCCTTTCCTGCATTCCGGCAACGGGCATCGGTCGTCTCTTGACTTCCGCCCAGCTAGGATATTAGAACATGTTCTAGGTGTGGGAGTCACGCCGGAAAGGCGGTACGGACTGTGACCATCGCCACCACTGACGAGCATAAAGCCGTTCAGGAGTCGATGCGCGGATGGGCCGGATCGGTACGTCCTATTGCAACAATGCGGGACGAGCCGACGGACTTCTGGCGCGCTTATTGGCCGGGGTTGGCGGACTTCGGAATTTTCCGGGTCGCCATTGCCGAAGCGGCCGGTGGCCACGGTGGATCGGTCGCCGACCTCGCGGTATTGGTCGAGCAGGCGGCACACGATCTGGTCGGTGGGCCGGTGCTGTCCACCGCATTGGCGAACCTGGTCACCGCGGGCGCGCTCGCCGAGGATATGCCGTGCGGAGTCGCACTCGACTTCGTTGTCGGGGACGTGGAGAACATACCGGCCGCATCCGAGGAGTTGTTGCTCACGGGTGTCTGGGAATCGGTACTCGGCGCCGCGCCGGGCACCTCGGTGCTGTTGCCGGTGCGGACGCCGGATGGGTTGCGCTGGTGCGTGATCGGACCCGAAGCCGAGGGTCTGCGCATCGAGGCGCTGGCACCTGCTGACCTGAGTACGCCACTGGCGCGTGTGCACTGCGCCGAGGTACGAGTGCCTGCGGACCGGGTGTTCGAGTCCCCGCATGCGGTGGAAGATCTACTAGCGGTATTGGTTTCGGCCGAACTCGCCGGTGTGGCGGGCTGGTGCTTGGAGACCGCCGTCGAATACGCCAAGGTGCGTGAGCAATTCGGGCGCAAGATCGGCTCTTTCCAAGCGCTCAAACACATTTGCGCGTGGATGCTCTGCCGGGCCGAGCTGATCCGTTCCGTCGCGGCCGATGCC
This sequence comes from Nocardia vinacea, assembly GCF_035920345.1. Taxonomy (NCBI): domain Bacteria; kingdom Bacillati; phylum Actinomycetota; class Actinomycetes; order Mycobacteriales; family Nocardiaceae; genus Nocardia; species Nocardia vinacea. The sequence continues at coordinate 6,474,269 of NZ_CP109149.1, read as the reverse complement.
GCGGCCGCGGTCGACGAGGGCGGTGCGGAACTGCCCATCGCGGCCGCCATCGCCGCCGCGATATCGCTGGACGCCGCGGTCGAGACCGCCAAGGACTGCATTCAGGTGCTCGGTGGCATCGGTTTCACCTGGGAGCACGACGCGCACTTCTACCTGCGTCGGGCCACCGCACTGCGGCAGCTGCTCGGTGGATCGGCGCGCTGGCGGGCCAGGGTCACCGAGCTGACCCGGGCCGGCGATCGCCGGACCACCGGTGCGGACCGGGTGTTCGCCTCTGCGGCGCGAGCGACGAGCCCGGAGGAGGCAGCGGAGCGTAACCACGGAGGGGCCCGGGAGCGCCGCGAATCGAACACAGCTGGTGTCGAGGTCGACGACAGCAATGCGAACGAGCTGGCCGCCGAGGTGGCCGCGATCGCCGCGCTGCCGGTCGATCAGCGGCGCGATGCGCTGGTCGACGCCGGGCTCGCCATGCCGCATTGGCCCGCACCGTACGGGCGTGGCGCGAATCCCATGACGGGCCTGGTGATTTCGGAGGAACTGCGGCGCGCGGGCCTGGAGTCGCCGGATCTGACGATCGGCGGCTGGGCCATCCCGACCTTGCTGCAGCACGGCACCCAGGAGCAGATCGACCGGTTCGCATGGCCGACGCTGCGCGGCGAGGTGGTCTGGTGCCAGCTGTTCAGTGAGCCGGAGGCCGGTTCGGATCTGGCCGCGCTGCGCACCACCGCCAAGAAGGTCGACGGCGGTTGGCTGCTGCGCGGACAGAAGGTGTGGACGTCGCTGGGTGATCGCGCGAATTGGGCGATCTGCCTGGCCCGCACCGATCCGGACGCACCGAAGCACCGTGGTATCAGCTACTTCCTCGTCGATATGCGCAGCGCCGGACTCGAGGTGCGGCCGCTGGTGCAGATCACCGGGGAGGCGCGCTTCAGCGAGGTCTTCCTCGACGATGTGTTCGTGCCTGACGACGGTCTGGTCGGCGCGCTGAACAACGGCTGGAAGATCGCCCGCTCGACCCTGTCGACCGAACGAGTCGCCATGGGCGGCAACGGGATCGGGCCGGTGCTGGAGGAGCTCATCGCCAAACTGCCCGCCACCGGGCCGGGGGCGGAGCTATTGAACGATCGGCTCGGCGGCTTCGTCGCCGATGCGATCGCTGGACTGTTGCTGGAACAGCGTGCCGCGGTTCGGATGCTGGCGGGCGGTGATCCGGGAGCACAGAGTAGCGTGCGCAAGCTCGTCGGTGTCCGGCACCGCCAGGCGGTTGCCGAATTCGCGGTGGAAACGGCAGGTCCAACCGGTGCGCAGGACTCAGAGGTGGTAAAAGAGTTCCTGCTCACGCGCTGTTTGTCGATTGCTGGTGGAACCGAGCAGATTCTGTTGACCGTGGCCGGTGAGCGAATCCTCGGACTACCTCGCGATGCAGACAGCTAGTCGACCAACCAACTGGGAGTAAAGCGTGGACTTCACCCGGGACGAGGGCCAGGACGCCGTGGCCGAGGTCGTCGTGAGTTTGCTGGAGCGTGAACCCGCACGCGATATCGAGCTGTGGCCGAGTCTGATCGAGACCGGACTGCTCTCGCTCGCGCTGCCGGAGCGGTTCGGCGGTGACGGTATGGGCTTGCCGGAGGTCTCGGTCCTGTTGACCGAACTGGCCGCCGATGCGGTGGCGGTGCCCGCCTTGCCGACCCTCGGCTTCGGCCTGCTGCCGCTGCTGTCCGGATTGCCGGCCAGCGTCGCCGAGCGGGTCTATCCGGAGGTCGCCAAGGGCGCGGTGCTCACCGCCGCGCTCAGCGAGCGCGCGAATCCGTTCGTGGTCAAGCCGGAGACCACCGCGGTTTCCGATGGTGACACGGTGCGAATCACCGGTCGCAAGGTGGCGGTGCCGTATGCGGAGCAGGCGCGTTGGCTCTTGGTTCCGACGAATTCCGGTATCGCACTGGTTGATTCGGATTCGATGGGGCTCACCCTGACGCCGTCACCGGTTTCCGGCGGGATTCCGGAATGTTCGGTGCGCCTGGACCAGGTCGAGATTCCGGCCGAGCAATTGCTGCCCGGCGGCATCGGTGAACTGCACCGGTTGGCCATCGCATCGATCGGCGCGACCGCGGACGGACTGCTCAAAGGTGCGCTCGTGCTCACCGCCGAGCATTTGCGGACCCGACGGCAGTTCAATCGGCCGCTCGCCGAATTCCAAGCCGTCGCACAGCAGATCGCCGATGTGTACGTCGTCTCGCGGACCCTGCACGCCGCCGCGGTTTCGGCGAGCTGGGCACTGGCACAGTCCGATTCGACGCCGCCGCATCAAGAGCGCATCGATGACGACCTCGATGTGCTCGCCTACACCGTGGCGTCGGAACTGCCCGCCGCCATGCAGAAATGCCATCACTTGCACGGTGGCCTCGGGGTCGATGTGACCCATCCGATGCACCGCTACTACTCGCAGGCCAAGGACATCGCCCGCTGGCTCGGCGGCGAATCGTTCCGACTCGATCGATTGGGGGCCAGATGTTCATCGACCTGACCGCGGAGCAACGCAAGCTGCGCGATGAATTGCGCGCGTACTTCGCCGATCTCGTGACTCCCGAGGAGGAGGCCGAGATGGCGATCAACCGCCACGGTGACGCCTACCGTGCGGTGGTGCGCCGGATGGGTGCGGACGGTTGGCTCGGGGTCGGTTGGCCGAAGGAGTTCGGCGGCCAGGGTTTCGGGCCGATGGAACAGCAGATCTTCTTCAATGAGGCGGTGCGCGCGGATGTTCCGCTGCCGCTGGTCACCTTGTTGACGGTCGGGCCGACGCTGCAGAGCTTCGGCACCGACGAGCAGAAGGCGAAGTTCCTGCCCGGAATCCTTTCCGGCGATGTTCATTTCGCAATCGGCTACTCCGAACCGGAGGCGGGCACCGACCTCGCCTCGCTGCGCACGAGTGCCGTGCGCGACGAATCCGGCGATTGGATCATCAACGGGCAGAAGATCTTCACCACCGGTGCGCATGAGGCCGACTATGTCTGGCTGGCCTGCCGCACCGGCTCGGTCGAGTCACGGCACCGGGGCATCACGATCCTGATCGTGGATACCAAGGATCCCGGCTATTCCTGGACGCCGATCATCACCTGCGATGGTGCGCACCACACCAACGCCACGTATTTCGACAATGTCCGGGTGCCCGCCAACATGCTGGTGGGCGAGGAGAACAAGGGATGGCGACTGATCACCACCCAGCTCAATCACGAGCGGGTGAGCCTCGGCCCGTCCGGCAAGATCGAACAGCTCTACGACCGGGTGCACGAATGGGCCCAGTCGCGGGGTGTGCTCGCCGAGGCCGATGTGCGCCGCTCGCTCGGTCGCATCCACGCCATCGCTCGGCTCAACGAACTGTTGAACTGGCAGGTCGCGGCGACCGTCGACGGTGACCAGGCCACCGTCATCGCCGATGCCTCGGCAACCAAGGTGTATTCCACCGAATCGCTGCAGGAGGCGGGTCGGTTGGCCGAGGAGACCGTCGGGCATTACGGCGATCCGGCCGATCCGGACACCGCCGAACTGCTGACCTGGCTGGACCGCAGAACCAAACAGAATCTGGTGGTGACCTTCGGCGGCGGCGTCAATGAGGTGATGCGCGAACTGGTCGCCTCCTCCGGGCTGAAACTGCCTCGGGTACCTCGATGAATCCGCGCCGATGCGCGGTACGGACGACAACAAGGAGCCGCGCGTGCCGGAAACCATGACTCCGGAAGCGATTACCGAAGCCGCCGAGAAGATCATCGCGGCGGGTGATTGCGCGCCACGCCTCGGGCGTGACCCGGTGAACCAGCCGATGATCAACAACTGGGTGGAGGCGCTCGGGGATCGGAATCCGATCTACGTCGACGAGGATGCCGCGCGTGCCGCCGGACATCCCGGCACCGTGGCGCCGCCCGCCATGATCCAGGTCTGGACCATGCTCGGGCTCAATGGTTCCCGCGCGGCGGACGATCCTACGAACCAGGTCATCGAGCTGTTGGACAGCGCGGGCTTCACCTCGGTGGTCGCGACCGACTGTCAGCAGACCTACCACCGATACCTGAATGTCGGTGAGCAAGTGGCGGTGACCAGCAGGCTGTGCGATATCCGCGGCCCGAAGCGGACCGCGCTCGGTGAAGGGTGGTTCATCACCTTCCAGATCAGTTGGCAGGTGGGCGACGAGGTGGTCGCCGAAATGCTCTGGCGGATGCTGAAATTCGCGCCCGGTACCGGCACCGCCCCGAAAGCGCCCACGGGCGACCGGGTCAAACCGCTGGTTTCCTGGGATACCGAATTCTTCTGGGAGGGCACCAAGGTCGGGGAGCTGCGGATCCAGCGGCTGCCGGACGGCACACTGCGGCATCCGCCGATTCCGGCACTGTGGCAGGACAAGTCGGAGCAGACCGACTATGTCGTCGCCTCCGGGCGCGGTGAAGTGTTCAGTTACGTCGTACATCACGCGCCGAAAGTGCCTGGGCGGCAACTGCCTTTCGTGGTAGCGCTGGTCGAATTGGAAGAGGGTGTGCGCATGCTCGGTGAATTGCGCGGCGTCGATCCGGCCGAGGTGAAGATCGGCCTGCCGGTGCAGGTCGAGTTCGAGAAGCTCGACGACGAAGCCGTGCTGCCGGTTTGGCGGGTGATCGCATGACCTACGTCGAACCGGCCACGATCGAGGTCGGCACCGCGCTGCCCGAGTTGGTCATTACCGCCGATCCGACCTTCGTGATCAGTACGGCCTTGGCCACCAGGGACTTTCAGGATGTGCACCACGACAGGGACAAGGCGGTCGCCCGCGGTTCCAAGGACATCTTCGTAAATATCCTCACCGATACCGGGCTGGTGCAGCGCTACGTCACCGACTGGGCCGGACCACGCGCTATCGTCAAATCGGTCGCGCTGCGCCTGGGCGTACCGCTGTATGCCGGTGACACCCTGACACTTTCCGGCACCGTCTCCGCGATCCACGGCGACGACATCCATATCGATGTCGTCGGCCGCGACAGCCTCGGTGACCACATCACGGCGAAAGCCGTTATCGCACTGCGGAGGCCATGATGACCGCTGACAGCACCACCGGGATTTCCGGCCGCGCCGCCATTGTCGGCATCGGCGCCACCGACTTCTCCAAGGACTCCGGCCGCAGCGAATTGCGCTTGGCCGCCGAGGCGGTCACCGCAGCGCTCGCCGACGCGGGCCTCACACCCGCCGATGTGGACGGCCTGACCACCTTCACCATGGATACCAATACCCAGGCGGCCGTGGCACGCGCTGTCGGTATCTCGCAGCTGAAGTTCTTCAGCCACATCGGATATGGCGGCGGTGCGGCCTGCGCCACCATTCAACAGGCCGCCATGGCGGTCGCCACCGGCGTCGCCGATGTGGTTGTCGCCTATCGCGCCTTCAACGAGCGTTCGGTATCGCGCTTCGGCCAGTTCTCCACCGCGCTGGCCACCGCGCCGACCTCCTCGGGCATCGATGCGGGCTGGTCCTATCCACAGGGGTTGGGGACACCGGCCGCGCAGGTGGCCATGGTCGCCCGCAGGTATATGCACGTCTACGGCGCGACGAGCGCGGACTTCGGCCGCGTCGCCGTCGCCGACCGCAAACATGCCGCGGTGAATCCGGCCGCCTTCTTCTACGGCAAGCCGATCACCCTGGAAGATCACCAGAATTCGCGCTGGATCGCCGAACCGCTGCATCTGCTCGACTGCTGCCAGGAGTCCGACGGCGGTGTCGCGATCGTGGTCACCAGCGCCGAGCGGGCCCGGGATCTGCCGCAGCGTTCGGCCGTAATCGCCGCTGCCGCACAGGGTTCCGGTGCGGACCAATATGTAATGACGAGCTACTACCGCGATGCCCTCACCGGTCTGCCGGAGATGGGTCTGGTCGGTGATCAGCTCTGGGAGCAGAGTGGTCTGCGTCCGGAGGATATGCAGGCCGCCATCCTCTACGACCACTTCACTCCGTTCGTCCTCATGCAATTGGAGGAACTCGGTTTCTGCGGACGCGGCGAGGCAAAGGATTTCATTGCCGACGGCGCGATCGAAGTCGGTGGCCGCCTGCCGCTCAATACCCACGGCGGACAGCTGGGCGAGGCCTATATCCACGGCATGAACGGGATTGCCGAGGCGGTCCGGCAGATCCGCGGCACCTCCGTAAACCCGGTGGCGAACCTCGAGAACATCCTGGTTACCGCGGGCACGGGAGTCCCGACCTCGGGGCTGGTGCTCAGCGCGAACTGACGACTTCGGCGTAGGTTGGAGCGGCGCAGGAGTGGGAGGAGTCCGATGGCCGAGCGACATCTTGTCGACGTGCACATCTTGCTCGTGCGCGACGGTGAGCTGTTGCTCAGCAAGCGGCGCAGTGCGGACGAGTTCGATGGGCTGTGGCATCTGCCTGCGGGAAAGCTGGAGTCCGGCGAGTCCGCGACCGCTGCTGCCGCGCGTGAGGCGGGGGAGGAGATCGGGGTTGTCATCGACCCGGCGGATCTGCGGCTGATTCATACCGCGCACGTGATCGGCTCCGGGCGGGAAGCCCGGCTCGGGCTGTTCTTCCATGCACTGCGCTGGGCGGGTGAGCCGATGAATCGGGAGCCGGATAAAAGCTATGGGCTGCAATGGTTTTCGCTCGACACGCTGCCGGAAGAGTCGCTGATCCGCTATTCCGCTGCCGGAATCCGTGGGTTCACGACCGGCACGCCTTATAGCGAGTGGGGCTGGGTGAGATAGCGGGACAGCACGGCCGCGAGTTGGTCGGTGCTGCCCCGGGTACCTGCCGGAATGTGCGCCCGCGCGCCCGCGAATCTATCGAAGACCGCACCTTCGACCACCGCGATGAAGTCGGCGGCGGCCGCATCGGGATCGAGAAAATCCAAGGCGTGGAATAGTTCTCGCGCTCGCTCGGTCGAGAACAGGCTGTGCGTGAGCCGTCGGTGCAGTTCCGGATCGCCGAGCAGATCGATGATCAGCGCATGCCGGACGATCAGGTGATGGCGACGATCGACGAGTAGGCGGTCGAGCCAACTGGCTATGGCCTTCGCGATGTCATCGGGGTCGAGGGATGGCGACGAGGCGAGTTCTGCGGCGGCGAAGTCGTCGCGGGAGCGGGTGGTGATCCGGTCCGCGATCGCCTCGATGAGCGCGCGTTTGGTGCGGAAGTAATAGGAGGCCGACCCGCCGGGCAGCTCGAGGGCGGTATCGAGGGCGCGGTGGGTGAGCGCTCGAATGCCCTGGGTGGCAATCACATCGATGGCGGCGTCGACGAGTGCCGCGCGTCGGTCGGTTGTGGACATCATCACCTTCTCTGGCGGCCGCATCTCCTGATCCTCTACAACTGTAGAGGATCAGGAGGGTGTCATGGAAGACAACGTCACGCTGGATGCCGACCAGCTCCGGGCTCGCGCGCGCCTGCTCGAACTGCTCGACCGGCACGGCAGGCCGATGAAGCGGCATCGTGGCATCTACCTGCACGGCAGACCCGGTCGCGGCAAAACCATGCTGATGGACGACTTCTTCGCAGGCATAGCGTCTCACCGCAAGCGCCGCTTCCACTTCCACAATTTCTTCGCCCGATTGCACACCGCGGCACACGAATCGGGCTCCATCGACAAGGCCATCGACAACTTGCTCGGCCATGCCGAACTGGTCTGCTTCGACGAATTCCACGTGCACGATATCGGCGATGCCATGCTGATCGCCCGCATGCTCGACGCCCTGTTCGCCCGCCGCATCGTCCTGGTGGTGACCTCGAATTACCCGCCGGAGCAGCTGCTGCCCAACCCGCTGTTCCACGACCGCTTCCTACCGACCATCGCGCGCATCCTGGCGCATCTGGATATCGTCTCGGTCGACGGTCCACTCGACTACCGCACCCGCGCCGCACACAGCGGCACGGGCTTCGCCTCCGGCTGTTACCGCATCGACGACGCGAGAGACGTCGACACCTCGGAAATTGTTGTCTCGGGTGCCCGAGAGATCCATGCCAGCGCTGTCGACGGCTCCGCCATCACTTTCGACTTCGCCGCCCTGTGCGGCACCGCCACCGCCGCCTCGGACTACGTCGAACTCGCACACCGCTTTCGCCGATGGACCTTGCGCGACGTCCCACCTCTGCGCGAGGTCCCGCCCGACTGGGCCATGCGCTTCGTCAATCTGGTCGACGTGCTCTACGACGCGGATCTCGAACTCACGCTCGAGGCTCGCACCGCACTCGCTGACCTGGTGGCCGACGTCCCCGCCGTCCCCGACCTGGCACGGACCGCAAGCCGCCTGAGTGAACTCCGTCAGCCCGAATCCGCCGTGCTCCGCTAGCTGCGCTACCCGCAAAAATGTACGGCCGGTTACGGATAAAAAGGAGGCGATCCTAAGTATTCGATTCACTCCCGAGCGGACCACTCGGCATGTAACTATGTGCCTGTTCAGAGCTGTACTCAGATGTGGTGGTAGCAAGTGGCCAGGGCGGGAGCGCCGATATGGCGCGTGATCGTGCTGATCACGCTACTGGCGTGTGCCGCGATCGCGCTGCGCGGCCACATTCCCGGGGCCCATGATTCCGGCGATCACCGCGCGGTGCCATCTGCTATTTCGGTGGTACTGATGCCGGTACTGCTCACGGTATCGGTGGTGATCCTGATCGCCGGGGTGATAGCCAGCCAGCATCGACTGCCGCTGGCCATGCCGGAGGTGGATCGTGATTCCGAGCGCAGACATGGACTGCTCGGCCGTACCGGCCTACTGGTGCTGGCCGCGCTGGCGGTCGTTTCCTTGATCGTCGCGGCGGCGTCGGCAGTCTTCTTCGTCGGATTCGGTCGCGAGGGTGAGCCGGCGCCGTCATCGGGGCCGCGCGGTACCACCAGCCGCACCCCGCAGGAGGCGGTCACCGCCCCCGCGACACCCGACAGCGCGCCTACGCAGCACCTCACCGGGACAGCGCTACTGGTGGCCATTGTCGCCGCCTCCGTGCTGGTCGGCGGGGCATTGATCGGGCTGATCGTGGTCGCGGTGGCGGGGCAGCGCAAGCCGCGTGTGGTGCCGGTCCCGGCGCCGCCGGCTGCGCCGACGGTCGCGGGTTCGCTGGCCAGGGCGGCCGAGATGGGTCTGGCCGCCATGAATGTGCCCGGTCAGGATCCGCGCGAGGCCATCATCGCCTGTTACGTCGCGATGGAACACGGGCTGTCCTTCGATCGCGCCGCCGCCCCACTTGCTTCGGATACCCCTATGGAGGTGCTGGCCCGCGCCTTCGAGCGCGGCGCACTGCACGACGCGTCGGCCAGGGAATTGGTCGCGCTCTTCGAGGAGGCCAGGTTCAGTCCGCATTCGATGCTGGCGTGGCAGCGCATGCGGGCCGAACAACTACTGCGTATCGTGCTGGCCGATCTGCAAGGGGAGATGGTATGAACCGCGCGATCGTGATCGGTGCGCTGATCCTCATCGTGCTGATCGAGCTCATCACCCTCGGCAAGGCCCGCGGCGCATTGCTCATCGCCGCCGGAGTTCCGGTGGCGCTGGCCATGATTCAGCTCATCTGGTCGTTGACCGGCCGTTCGGCCATCAAAACCGATGCCGGATCCGACGATATCGACAACGGTCCCGCCGAGATGCTGCGGCACTGGCATGCCAGAGCGGAGATGCTCGCCGATCGCGCGGACGGCACCAGGGCCGACTGGGATCGGCATCTGCGTCCGCTGCTGGCCAAGGAGTTCGAGTTGTCCACCGGCCTGCGGGTCGCGAAGAACCGCAAGGCGACCGAGGCCGCCGGAATTTTGCAGTTCGGCCCGGAGCTGTGGCGCTGGGTCGATCCGGCCAACTCGGCACTGCGGGATCAGACGACTCCCGCACCGGGGCGGGCGGCGCTGGACGAAATCCTGCGCTGCTTGCAGAAGATGTAACTGACCCGGCATGAGCGAACGCAGTGAGCGAATCATGACACAGCGCGCAACGCGCATGCCGGAGCCGAGCGCCAGCGAGGCGCAGGCATGAGCGGTCAGGCCCGGAGGAGGCAGCTTGCGTAACCATGTAGGGCCCCGATCATGCCAAATTGAATACGGCCTTAGGAGAATGGGTTTGAGGCAAGTGCGAGTAGACATATGACGATGCCGATGGACACGACCATCCAGCGCAGCGAGGCGGTGCTCCGGGAACTGTCCCGGGTGATCGTCGGCAAGCGGGATGAGTTGCAGCTGATCATGATCGCCGTACTTGCCGGCGGTCACATCCTGATCGAGGATCTGCCCGGCCTCGGCAAGACGCTCATCGCCAGGTCCTTCGCCGCCGCGCTCGGCCTGGACTTCACCCGCGTGCAATTCACGCCCGACCTGCTCCCCGCCGACCTGCTCGGCTCCACCATCTACGACATGTCCACGGGCCGGTTCAATTTCCGGCGCGGACCGGTCTTCACCAATGTGCTGCTGGCCGACGAGATCAACCGCACCCCACCGAAGACCCAGGCCGCGCTGCTGGAGGCGATGGCCGAGGGCCAGGTCAGCATCGACGGCGAAACCTTCCAACTGCCCCAGCCTTTCGTCGTGCTCGCCACCGATAACCCGATCGAATACGAGGGCACCTATCCGCTGCCGGAGGCGCAGCTGGACCGGTTCGCCATGCAACTGCGGCTGGGCTATCTGTCCGAGAACGACGAACGCCAGATGATCCGCCGCCGCTTGGAGCGCGGTTCGGCGACACCACAGGTGGTTCAGGTGGTGGATGCGAACGGCCTGTTGGAGATGCGGCAGTCCGTCGAATTCGTCACGGTGCATCCGGATGTGGTCAGCTATGTGGTCGCGCTGGCGGGTGCGACGCGTGCGCATGCGCAGGTCGAGGTGGGTGCGAGTCCACGCGCCGAACTGGATCTGGTGCAGATGTCGCGGGCCCGTGCGCTGCTGCTCGGGCGCGACTATGTGATTCCGGAAGACGTCAAGGCGCTCGCCGTTCCGGCCATGGCGCACCGGATCACCTTGCGGCCCGAGATGTGGGTGCGCCGGATCCGCGGCGAGGACGTGATCACCGAATTGCTGCGCCGTCTGCCGGTTCCGCGCGCGTCGGTGACATGACCCGGTGGGAAAGGGCATGACCCAGCCGGATACCACCGCCGCCGCACCCGTCATCCAGGGGATCGCGGCGGCCAATGCCGCAGCGGCGCGACCACCGACCCGGGACGAGCCGATGGCGGGTGGGGCGCGGCATCGGGATATGAGCGCCGCCGTCGAGGCCGAATTGCGCTGGCGTCCAGCGCCCTTGGTGTTCATGCTGGCGGTGGCCGCGGCCGTGGCGCTGCTACTCGCGGTGGTGCTCGGCCGCTGGCAGTTGGTCGTATTCGCGGCTCCGCTGCTCGGTGTGCTCGCCACCGCGCCGTGGCAGCAGTCGAAGACCCGGATCCAGGTGGACGGTGGCGGCACGCTGCGGTGTTTCGAGACGGAGGAGGTCGTGATGACGATCGGTGCCTTCGTAGAATCGGGTCACGCGTTGCTTCGGTTGAAACCGGAGAAGTTCGCGGGACTCGGGATCGACATCGAGGAGGCGAGCGATTCCGGGACGGCGCCCGCCGGGCTGCGGCTGGCTCTGACGGCGGACCGCTGGGGTCGCTATCCGCTGTCGGTGCGGGTCACCGCGCAGAGCCCGGCGGGACTGTCCGTGGCCTCCGCGGTGCTGCCCGCGGGGCAACTGTTCGTCTACCCGATCACCGACCCTCAGCGAATGAAGTTGCCGCGCACCGAACTTCCCGAACGGCTCGGCACCCACCTCACCCGCAAGCACGGTCCCGGAGTGGAGTACGCCGATATCCGCGCCTACGCGCCCGGTGATCAGCTTCGCATCGTGAACTGGCCGGTGAGTGCGCGGCGCGGGCGACTATATGTCACCGAGCGGCTGACGAACCGATCCGCGGATGTGGTTGTGCTGGTGGATACTTCGCAGCAGGCGCCGGGTCCGGCCACCGATTCGCTCGAGCTGTCGGTGCGCGGTGCGGCACAGGTGGTGCAGTCGACGCTGCAGGCCGGTGACCGCACCGCGGTGGTCTGCCTCGGCCAGTCACCGCGCTGGCTGCGCCCCGATATCGGGCGGCGGCAGTTCTATCGGATCGTGGATACCGTGCTGGACGTCGGCGATGAGCACATTCCGACCACCGGCACCTTGGCGCCGCATGCGGCCGTGCCACTCGGTGCGATCATCGTCGCCTTCTCCACACTGCTGGACACCCAGTTCGCGCTCGCGCTGATCGATCTGCGCAAGCGCGGACACGTAGTGGTGGTCGTGGATGTCTTGCGCGGCACCCCCTTCCACGAACATCTCGATCCGACCCTGGCGCGGATGTGGAATCTGGAGCGCGCCTCGATGTATCGGGATATGGGAACCGTCGGCGTCGATATCGTGGCCTGGACCGAAGACGCCCGACTGGATCAGGTCATGCGATTGATCCCCGACCATCGCCGAACCGTAAGGGTGCGCCGATGATTCGATTCCTCGCCATTCTGTCCGGGGTCCTACTGGTGACCTCGGTGACGCTGATGACGCCATGGGCCGGGATTCCGGCGGTGGCGCTGGTGGTAGCGGGCTGGTGGTTCCGGCTGCCCGCGGTCGGCGCGGTGCTCCTCGCGATCGGAGTGCTTGCCGTAGCGGACACGGGCGTACTGGCCGCTGCCGCAGCAGGTTTGGTGGCTACGGCTTATCTGCTGAATACCGCGACCGTGTCCGCGCCGGTTGGTGTTGTACCGACCACGGTGCCTTCCGTCACCGGTGCGGTGGCATTTTCTGCGGTGGCTGTGGGCGCGGCGCTGCTTCCATTGCGCTTGGCATGGGTCCCGATCGCCGCCCCGATCCTGGTGATCCTGCTGTACGCCCTGGTAATCCAGGGCGTCGCAATCAAACGGGCACGCAGCAACGAGACCGCGACCGCGCCCAGTTGAAGCCATGGTCGCAATCCCGGTCCACTCTCATGTGGATGCACGCTGAACGAGCCGCGGGATGATCGGCACGAAGGTCGGCTGGGAGTCGTCGCCGGACAAGCCGGCGACGACTGCCTGGGCGTGTTGCTTGCCGACTTGATGCAGGTCGAAGTGGACCGTGGTGAGCGGTGGCGTCGACAGCCGCGCGGTGGGGATGTCATCGGCTCCGATCACCGCGAGGTTGTCGGGGGCGTCGAGGCCGGCCGCCGCGCAGGCGTCGGTGACGCTGCGCAGGCGTCCTTCGGCCATCTGTCGAAACCCGGGATGTGCCGGCATCGCGTAGCCGATGCGCCGATGCCCTCGGCTGAGCCCCGCCTTTGCTTCCACCAACGCATGGTGATCAGACGTCGGGTGCTCAGGTGAAGCGCAGGCTGACGTCGGCGAGGACGGGGGCGTCGGCGCGGTCGGCGACGGTGGCGCTGATGATGAGCTCGCCATCGGTGCGCCAGATTCGGGTGCGGATGGTTTCGCCCGGGTAGAGGACACCGGCGAAGCGGGCGCGGAAGCCGGTGACGCGGCTCGCGTCCGAATCGAGCACGGTGTCGGTGGCGGTTTTGCAGACGATGCCGTAGGTGCACAGGCCGTGCAGGATCGGGTTGGGGAAGCCTGCGGCGCGGGCGAATTCGGGATCCGAGTGCAACGGGTTGCGGTCGCCGCACATGCGGTACAGCAGGGCCTGCTGCGGGAGGGTGGGTGTGGTGACGTCGAAATCCGGGGCGCGGTCGGGGAGTTCGGCCTTGGTGCTCGGGCCGCGTTCGCCGCCGAAGCCGCCCTCACCCTTGGCGAAAATGGATGAGCGTGCGGTCCAGAGCGGTTCGCCGTCGGAGCCGGTGATCGTATGCTCCTGCACCACGACGGCGGCGGAGCCTTTATCCCAGAGTTCGGTGATGCGCCTGGTGATGGTGGCCTTGCCCGCGGCCGGAATCGGGCGGTGCACTTCGATCTCCTGGTGGCCGTGCACGACCTTGGCCAGATCGATATCGATGCCGGGGAACTGCACCTTCGGCGGCTCGGTGTCGTGGAAGGTGGGTGCCACGGTCGCGAAGGTCGGCAGCACCTGCGGGGCGCGGTCGTCGACGTAGCGTAGTTCGGCCGGATCCGTCCAGCGTCCGCCCGCCCCGAGACCCAGGTGGTACAGCTGCACTTCGGACGGTGTCCAGGCGAACTCCCCACTTGGAAGCTCCGCGCCGAGCGCGATATTCGGGTCGATGGGCATCGAGTTCTCCTTGTGAATGCTTGTGGACAGATCGCCCGAGGCATGCGGGCGACCTGTCGTGGGCGTATCCCAGCGATCCGAGGCCGCGGTGGCAACTGCTTCGGATCGATCGTGCGGCGGCCGCGCCGCGGCTGGCAAGGTGGCGTCCGCTGCGTGAGACGCCACGCCTACGCCTCGGCGGTGGCCTTGGCCGACTGCTGCTTCTTGCGCTCGGCGATATCCAGCACCGCCAGGTAGCCGAAAGTGATCGCGGGGCCGATGGTTGCGCCGGGGCCCGCGTACGTATGACCCATCACGGGGGTCGCGCTATTGCCGGAGGCGTACAGACCCTCGATCACGGTGCCGTCCTCGCGCAGGACCCGCCCGGCGGTGTCGGCGACCAGGCCGCCCTTGGTGCCGAGGTCGCCCGGCACGATCTTGGCCGCGTAGAACGGACCCTGCACGAGCCCGGCAAGGCACGGGTTCGGCTTCACGGTCGGATCGCCGTAGTACCGGTCGTAGTGGCTGTTGCCGCGGCCGAAATCCTCATCCTTGCCGGTCTCGGCGAACTTGTTGAACCGCTCGACGGTCGACGTCAGATTCTCGGCGGGCACGCCGATCTTGGTAGCCAACTCCGCGAGGCTGTCGGCCTTGACAATCAGGTCGTTTTCCATCCAGCGGGACGGAAACCGCTGACCAGGCTGCAGTCCGGCGAAGATGTAGCGGTTCCGGTAGCGCTGGTCGAACACCAACCATGCGGGGATGTTCTCGCCCGGACCCTCACCCTGCCCGTATTCGCCGCCGTACATGGTGTGCACAGCCTCGACGTAAGGAGCGGACTCATTTCCGAATCGCTTACCGTCGGCGTTGACCATGATGGTGCCGGGCAGATTCCGCTCGGCCAGCGCGAACCACGGCCTTCCGCCCTTGAAGATGGTCGGCCCCCACCAGGAATCCTCCATGAAGTCGACCGCGCCGCCGACTTCCATCCCCGCATTGATGCCGTCGCCGGTATTGGCGGCCGCACCCGTGGTCCACTCGGTGGTGATGGGCTGGCGCTGGTATTTGGTGCGCATTTCGGCGTTGTGCTCGAAACCACCGCTGCCGAGCACCACACCGTATTTGGCGGTGAACCGCACGGTCTCGCCGTTGTGCTCGGCCTCGACGCCGGTGACCACGCCGTTCTCCACAATGAGTTCGGTCAGCGGAGTGTTCAGCAGCAGCGGCACATTCGCGTCGATGAGCCCCTTGCGCATGGCAGCGATAATCGCCTGCCCCATGCCGAGAATGTGCTTACCGGTCCACTTGGCGAAGTAGGTGCGCGCGCCGACTCGCATGGCCCGCATGATGCCCTTCGGGTGGCGACGGATCAGGTTGAGCCGGACGAAGTCGGCCTGCATGACGACGACATTGAGCGGGGCCTTGGCATACGGCGGCTCCAGGTTGAACCGCTCTTCGCCGAGGGTCTTGGCATTGAACGGCGCGGGCTCGCACGAGCGGCCCTGGCCCAGGCCGCCGGGGGCCTCCGGGTAGTAGTCGGAGTAGCCGGGCACCCACTTCATCTTCAGTGGGGTGTGGTCGAGGACGAAGTCGAAGGCCTCCGCACCACGGTCGATGTACGTGTCGATCCGGTCCTTCGGCACCACATCGCCGACGATGCTGTGCAGGTAGGTGCGGGCGTCCTCTCGGTCATCGGGACGGCCGGAGGCTTTGAGCGCTTTGTTGCCAGGGATCCACACGCCACCCCCGGAGCGTGCGGTCGACCCGCCGTAGTGCGCGGCTTTCTCAATGATCACCGCGCTCAGCCCGTGGTGGGCAGCGGCGAGGGCGGCGGTCATCCCGGCGGCACCGCTGCCGACCACCACCACATCGTATTCCCGATCAGTCATGTAGAACACGTTATAGAATGGGACCGCATTTGGTCTATGTTGAGTGGCAGAAGACGCGCTCGACGTTCCATTCGTCGAGAAAACTTGTTTCAGTTTCTGACCGGAGTGGTGTACATGGGCAGTGTTGTGTCGAGCGACCTGCAAGCAGTCGCTAGCGGCGTTGTGTCGAGCGACCTGCAAGCAGTCGCTAGCGGCGTTGTGTCGAGCGACCTGCAAGCAATCGCCGGCGGCGAATGGGACCTGACCGCCGACGTAGTCGTCGTCGGCTACGGCGCAGCGGGGGCCGCGGCCGCGCTGGAAGCGACCGAGGCGGGTGCGCAGGTGCTGGTGCTGGAGCGTTTCGCCGGTGGCGGGGCGTCGGCGTTGTCCGGCGGCATCATCTACGCGGGCGGCGGCACCTCGGTGCAGCACGAGGCCGGGGTGCGCGATACGCCGGAGCAGATGCTGGCATATCTCGAGCGTGAGGTCGGCACGGCGGTCACGCCCGAGACGCTGCGGCGGTTTGTGGACGAGAGTCCGGCGCTGATCGAGTGGCTGAAGGGGCACGGTGTGCCGTTCGAGGCGTCGCTGTGTCCGTACAAGACGTCGTATCCGAACGACAGCTACTACCTCTACTACTCCGGTAGTGAGGTCTCCGGTTACGGCCGCGAGGTCGCGACGCCAGCGCAGCGCGGACACCGGGTCAAGGGCAAGGGCACGTCGGGCAAGAAGCTCACCGGTCCGCTCGCCGCCTCGGCGTCGCGACGCGGGATTCGGGTGGAAACCCTCACGCAGGCAACGCGATTGATCACCGATGACAACGGCACCGTGATCGGCGTCGAATGTGAGTCACTGCGCGACGCCCCCGGGCGGGTCCGGGATCGCTACGCCCGCATGGCGAAAATCGCTGCCAAGCCGGGCATTTACTATCCGCCGCTGCGCAAGGCGATGGAGCGTCAGCTCGCGAAGCTCGATCGCCGGTACCGCACGAGAATTCGGATTCAGGCCCGTCGCGGTGTGGTGCTCAGCGCGGGCGGATTCATCGCGAATCGGGAGATGCTGCGGGAGTACGGGCCGCAATACCGCAGCGGACTCGCGCTCGGGACCACCGGTGATGACGGCAGCGGCATCCGGATGGCCGAGCGGGTCGGTGCGGCGACGGATCGGATGGGCAATATCTCGGCGTGGCGATTCATCTTGCCGCCCAGTGCCTTTACCGGTTCGGTCCTGGTCGATGCGGAGGGTCGTCGGGTCATCGATGAGACCCGCTACGGTGCCGCGGTCGGCCACGCACTGATCACCGAACACGGCGGCAAGGGTTGGCTGCTCGCCGACGACGGACTCATGCGCACCGCGATCTCACAGATTCGGACGCAGTCGGCCTGGTTCCAGCGCGGACAGTTCGAGGCGATGCGGCGCAATGCCGTGCGTGGCGAAACTCTGGATGCCGTTGCGGCGAAGGCCGGTATCAATGCCGACGGGTTGCGCGCCACCGTCGCCGAGCACAATGCCGCGATCGCGAACGGTGCGCCCGATCCGGTCGGCAAGCCCGCCGAATTCACCAAAACTGTGGGGGCCGGGCCGTTCTGGTTGCTGGATGTGGGTATCAAACCGAGCGTCGTCAATCCGTGCCCGATGCTCACCCTCGGCGGAGTCGTCGTCGATGAGGGCACCGGGGCGGTGAAATCCGCTGCAGGAACCGATATTCCCGGCCTGTACGCGGCCGGCCGGACGGCGGTCGGTATCTGCTCGGACTCCTATGTCAGTGGATTGTCCCTGGCCGACTGCATTTTCTCCGGTCGGCGTGCGGGCAGATTCGCGGCAGGCGCCGAAGTGCTTTCGCGGGCAGCGGTGCCCGAAGCGACAACAGTGGAAGGAAACTAGCGTGCTGTCCGACGCGGTACGAATCGAATTGGCCGATGAGCTCGAGGCCGCCGAACGCGATCGGGTCGGCATCGACCCGCTCATCGCCAGGCATCCCGATATCGATGTCGTCGACGCCTACGAGATCCAGCTGATCAATATCCGGCGCAAACTCGACAACGGCGCGAAGGTGGTCGGGCACAAGGTCGGACTTTCGTCGCTGGCCATGCAGCAGATGATGGGTGTGGACGAACCCGATTACGGTCATCTGCTCGCGGATATGGAGGTCTTCGAGGACGTTCCCGTCGAGACCTCGCGCTATCTGATTCCGCGAGTCGAGGTCGAGGTCGGATTCGTGCTCGGCGCGGATCTGCCCGGCGAAGAATGCACCGAGGCCGATGTGCTCGCCGCGACGGTCGCCTACGCGCCGTCTATCGAGCTGATCGATTCGCGGATCAAGGACTGGAAGATCGGACTGGCCGACACCATTTCCGATAACGCGTCCTCGGCCGGTTTCGTGCTGGGTGCGCCGCGGGTTGCGCCGAAAGAACTGGATATCAAGGCCATTGACGCCGTGCTAACCCGAAATGGTGAGGTGGTCGCGGAGGGTCGCAGCGATGCGGTGCTCGGCGATCCGGTGATCGCGGTGGCCTGGTTGGCGCGCAAGGTCGCCAGTTTCGGGGTGCGGTTGAAGGCGGGCGACATTGTGCTGCCCGGTTC
Source organism: Nocardia vinacea (assembly GCF_035920345.1). NCBI lineage: Bacteria > Bacillati > Actinomycetota > Actinomycetes > Mycobacteriales > Nocardiaceae > Nocardia > Nocardia vinacea. The sequence goes on along the minus strand of NZ_CP109149.1, from coordinate 6,455,683 downwards.
CTGCACCCGTGCCATCGATGCCCGCGCGGGCGATTCGTTCCACGCCGAGTTCGCCGGACTCGGTTCTGTCCGTTTGCAATTCAAATAGGAGGCTTGCCGTGTCCGAAACGGGGACCGTCACCGCCGCGATCGTCGGATCCGGCAATATCAGCACCGATCTGCTGTACAAACTGCTGCGCTCCACCACGGTGGAACCGAAGTGGATGATCGGAATCGACCCGGAGAGCGAGGGTTTGAAGCGCGCCCGCGGGCTCGGGCTGGAAACCTCGCACGAGGGCGTGGACTGGTTGCTCGCGCAGTCGGAACTGCCGGATCTGGTATTCGAGGCGACCTCCGCATATGTGCATCGGGCGGCCGCTCCGAAATACGCCGAGGCCGGAATTCGCGCGGTCGATCTCACGCCCGCCGCGGTCGGGCCCGCCGTGGTGCCGCCGGTGAATCTGGTCGGCGCGAATCTCGATGCGCCGAACGTCAATATGATCACCTGCGGTGGTCAGGCCACCATTCCGATCGTCGCGGCGGTATCGCGCGTGGTGCCGGTGGTCTACGCCGAAATCGTCGCCTCGGTGTCGTCGGTGTCCGCCGGACCGGGCACCCGCGCCAATATCGATGAGTTCACCAAGACCACCTCGCGTGGTGTGGAGACCATCGGCGGTGCGCAGCGCGGCAAGGCCATCATCATTCTGAACCCGGCCGAACCGCCGATGATCATGCGCGACACCATCTTCTGCGCGATTCCCGAGGATGCCGATACCGATGCGATCGCGGATTCCGTCCATCGGATGGTCGCCGATATCCAGAAGTACGTGCCCGGTTACCGGCTGCTGAACGAGCCGCAATTCGACCCGCCGTCGGTGGTTTCCGGTGGGATGGCGAAGGTTTCGGTCTTCGTGGAGGTCGAGGGTGCGGGCGATTTCCTGCCGCCCTACGCGGGCAACCTCGACATCATGACCGCGGCCGCCACCCAGGTCGGCGAGGTCATGGCATCCCAGATTCTGTCGGCCCGGGTGTAAAGGAGCTCAACCATGGCATATTCCGCAGAACTCGACATCCGCGTCACCGACACGTCGCTGCGTGACGGTTCGCACCACAAGCGTCACCAGTTCACCGCCGACGATGTGCGCAACATCGTGACCGCGCTGGACGGCGCCGGTGTGCCGGTCATCGAGGTGACGCACGGCGACGGCCTCGGCGGCTCGTCGTTCAACTACGGCTTCTCGCACACTCCCGAGCAGGAGCTGGTCAAGATTGCCGCGGAGACGGCGAAGCAGGCCAAGATCGCGGTGCTCATGCTGCCCGGCGTGGGCGTCAAAGAGGACATCAAGATTTCCCAGGACAACGGTGCGTCGATCTGCCGCATCGCCACGCACTGCACCGAGGCGGACGTATCGATCCAGCACTTCGGTCTCGCGCGGGAGTTGGGGCTGGAAACCGTCGGCTTCCTGATGATGTCGCACACCCAGCCGCCGGAGGCGCTGGCCAAGCAGGCGCGCATCATGGCCGATGCCGGGTGCCAGTGTGTCTACGTGGTGGACTCCGCGGGTGCGCTTGTGCTCGAACAGGTTTCGGACCGGGTGGCGGCGCTGGTTGCCGAACTCGGTGATGACGCTCAGGTCGGCTTCCACGGCCACGAGAACCTGGATCTGGCGGTTGCCAACTCGATCTATGCGGTTCGTGCCGGTGCGAAGCAAATCGACGGCAGCGCAAGGCGATTCGGCGCTGGTGCGGGTAATACACCCGTGGAGGCGTTCGTCGGTGTCTGCGACAAGCTCGGTATCAAGACGGGTATCGATTTCTTCGCTATCGCCGACGCTGCCGAGGATGTGGTGCGGCCTGTCATGCCGCAGGAATGTCTGCTGGACCGCCAGTCGCTGATGATGGGCTATGCGGGTGTGTACTCCAGCTTCCTGAAGCATGCCGAGCGTCAGGCCGAGCGCTATGGGGTTTCGGCGGCCGAAATGCTGGTTCGGGCGGGTAAGCGCAAGTTGGTCGGTGGGCAGGAAGACCAGCTGATCGATATCGCGCTCGAACTTCAGCGTGAGGCTTCTGTCTCTGTCTGATACCTCTGCGAAACGGCCGCGACCGGTTTGGTCGCGGCCCTTTCGCGGTTATGGGGCCGCTCGACGGGTTCAGCGCCGTCGACAGTGAACATCGTCACCAAATGTTCAGTATGGCGGCGAGCGCGATGTCGCAAATCCGGTGCGTGCCCCACGCAGGCTTGTGCGAGGTACCACTGGATATGCGGCAGGTGAACATTCGAATTCGGGGGTCGCGGACGGGTGGGGGAATCAGCGATCATGAACCGTGATCTGTCCGCATTGCAATGCCAACCTGCTGCGCAAGAAGCGCGGCGGTCGGCGCTGTTCGACGTGCAAGCGGGAATTCGCGCTCGAACCGAAGGAAAGTCCGCTCGGGCTGCACGATATCCGGATCCGCAAGCTCGCCGAGCGGCTCGGTGACGGGCGCGGACTGCGGTACACGCTGGTGCAGCTCTGGTATGCGGCCGGACGCAAGAAGGTTCCGGATGCGGCGCGCGTATTCAAGCGGGTGCGTATCGGACTCGGGGTGGCCATCGTGGTGGTCGCCTTTTTCCTGATGGTGAGCGGCGCGGCGCCGCCGGGTGTGGTGTTCCCGCTCGGCGCGCTGGTTTTGGCGCTGGCCATCGTCGGAATCGGCGCGGCGCGGCCGTGGTTCCTGAGCCGGGCCACAGTGCGAATGCCGGTGTCGTACGACATCTTCCGCCGGGATGTGGTCGGTCGGTGGACGCCGATTTACGGTGGCCCGCCGCCCGGCTCGGTCGACGAGGGGCTGGTGCGGCCACCGGCCGTGGACCGGCCTCGATTCGCGGTGTTGTGCCCGGATCGCAGCGTGCTCGCCTGCCTTGCGGCCAACAATGTGTCGCAGACCTGGGCCATGGCGCTGGCCGACCGCATCGATCAACTGCCGCTGGATGTGCCGGTGATCGTGCTGCACGATGCCAGCCTGCCCGGCATTGCGCTGGCTGGGAAGGCTCGCGTCGCACTCGGGAACCGGGCCGTGGTGGTCGGCCTGTCCCCGCGTACGGTACTGGCCAATACGTCGGCGCTGCGGTTGCAGGAGCCAAAGCCGCAGGACACCGCATTTCTGCATGGTGAACCGTTATCGGCGGCGGAGATCGAATGGCTCGCCGCGGGTTGGTGGTCCCCGATCGCCGCGATTCCACCCGCGAAGCTGCTCATGGTGCTCGAACGAGCGGTCGGGCGGATCGAGGATGCGGCCGATCCGGATCGCCGCCGCGCCCGCGAGGTAGGTTTCCTCACGTGGCCGACCGGGTGAAGCAGCACATGCTCGATCGGCTGCTCCGCATCGCGGCCGACCGCGCCGCCGCCCCGATCGGAATCCGATTCACCGAGCGTCAGCTCTATTACGAGGTCTGCCGCGTACTCACACCAACGCATCGAGCGCCGCGCCGGTTCGCCCTCACGGTCCCCGCGCCACTGAGCTACGCCACATTCCGCACCGCTCTCGACCGCCAAGAGTTTCCGGGCCTACTGACCCCCACCTCACCCCGAACCACCCGCGCCGGACTCCACACCCCCGAACCCGACCTCTTCGACTACGGCCTACCCCGCCTACTCGTCTGCGAGTCCGACTCAATCGCACAAATGCTGCGCGCCAACGGATTACCCATGGAATCCGCCTGCCCGATCCTCAGCGCATCCGAACTCCCGCTCGACCCCGGCATCGCCGAAATGCTCGCCCGAGTCGACGGCACCATCTACCTCCTGCACGACGCAAGCCCCCACGGCCTCACCTTCCCAGCCCGGCTGGCAGACCTGACCGAGATTCCGGAGGGCGTACGAGTACTCCCTTTGGGCCTGCGCCCCCGTCAAGCTGGCACCCTGCACCTTACCCACCTCCGCAGCCCGATGCTGAGTGCCGTTGCCGCGCAGGTTGATCCGCGGGAGCGCGAAGCGTCTCACCGCTCAGCGTCGAGTGCTGAAACGGCGCAGGTCCAATCGAGCGAGCGCCAAGTTCTGCGCCCCGACTCGGCCTCGAGTGCTCGGGCGACGCACGTGGATTCGCGTGCGCGCGACGTGCCGCGCGCTGAGGCAGCACAGTTGGACTCATGGGAGCGCGCATGGCTACGGCGTGGCAGGTTCGTCGAAATCGAAGCGGTGCGCCCGGCATCGCTACTGCGCACCGTGCACCGCCTCGTCCGCGAGGTTCGCCCACCCCGCACCGGCCTGCCCGAACTGCGCCGCGCCCGAACGACGGGCTTCATGACTTGGCCCGCCGCATGAAAGGGAATTGCTGTGCCGGAGCATCGGCAGATTACGTATACCGATGAGTTGCTTGCTGACGGGTCTGTGCATCGGCGGTATGCCGATGGGCGTCAGGAGTGGCGGACGCGTGGGGCACAGGGGGTGGTCTCCTGGCGCGATGATCGGGGTAACTCGGGGACCGATGAGGGGCTCGGGCCGAAGATCGTGAAGCGCATGTACCACAACGGATCCGTGGTTTACGGCAGGGAAGCGGGGTTCGGGCGGACGCTCTGGGGTGACGGAGCGTTGACCGTCAATCGGTCCTCGTTCAGTGGCCGGCTCGGCGGCATTCTGGCTGCGGTGGCGGGCGGTGCGCTGCTCGGCGCGCTGGTCATGCCGCCGAGTGCGCTGAGTGCCGCGGAAGAGGAGGAGTTGCGCCGCCAGGCGGCCGCGCAGTCGTCCCGTTCCAGCGACCGGGGCGGCGATTATGGCGGTTGGGACGATGACGGCGGGGACGACGGCGGCGATTTCGGCTGAGGGAAAAGATGTCTCGTTGGTGTGCATTCTCGACGCCGGACGATCCGGCCGGGCAGGTGCGGGCGGTCGGCGGCCATCCGGTGTCGGTGACCGGCCGTTATGCGCTGGGGTTACTCGATGGTCCGGGCATTGCGGAAGGTCCTTTCACTGTTGGTGAGCTGACTGCCATAGGTGAGGTCACGCTGTTCAATGCGGCACAGCTGCGCGCCCGACTCGGCACGGACGCACCGCCGGACTGCCCTGACGGTGAACTGCTGTTGCACTGCTACGCCCGTTTCGGGCTCGACGGAATCGCCGCCGCCGACGGCATGTTCGCACTCGCCATCGTCGACCGCGGCGATCTGGTACTGATCCGCGATCACGTCGGCACCCGCACGTTATTCCACGCACGCGCAGGCAAAGGCTGGGCCGCATCCACATCGCTACGCGCATTGCGCCGATGCCCCACCCTGCGGACCGGTCTGCATCTGCCCGCGGTGCGTTCCTTCCTCACCTTCGCCTACCTGCCGGGAACCGAAACCCTGTTGCGCGGCATCCATGAGGTCCTGCCTGGACGCTGCGTACGCCTGCAGGGCGACGGCACGATGACCGAGGAAACCTACTGGGAGCCGATCGAAGTCGAGGACAACCGAACAGCCGCCGAGCACGCACTCGAACTCCGCGAACTGCTCCAGGACGCGGTCGCTCGACGACTGCCCGCGGGCGAGCCGGTCGGTGTCCTGCTCTCCGGCGGCATCGACAGCAGTCTGGTCACCGCCCTCGCCGCCAAGCTGCACGATCAGCGTGTGCGCTCGTATTCCATCAGTTTCGGCGGGACCACGCCGAACGAACTCGCGTACTCCGGACTCGTTGCCACACATTGCAATACCGACCATCGAGTGCTCACCGTGCCAGGTGAAACGGTCGCATCGCGATTGGCGGAGACTGTGTCGCTACTCGACTGCCCGGTCGGCGACCCACTCACCGTACCCAACCTGCTGCTCGCGGAAGCTGTTGCCGCAGAAGGTATTCGGGTTGTGCTCAACGGTGAGGGCGGCGATCCGGTCTTCGGCGGCCCCAAGAATCTGCCGATGCTGATCTTCGAATTATCTCGCGACGACCCGTCTCCGGACGCCAGGGCGCTGGCCTATCTGGACAGCTACCGCAAGTGCTACAGCGACCTGCCGGTGTTGCTCAGCCCCGACGTCCTGACCGCATTGGCAGACGCACCGCCACTCACCGATCTGCTCTCGCCCTACCTGAGCCAAGGCCGGATGACCAGCCTGCTGAACCAACTGCTGCACACCAACCTGCGCACCAAAGGCGCACATCACATTCTCACCAAGGTCGAACGACTCACCGCCGCAAGCGGTTTGGAGGGCCGAGCGCCGTTGTTCGACCGCGCCGTCATCGACCACGCCTTCCGCGTCCCAGGCCGGTTCAAACTGGCCGGTACCAGCGAAAAGTGGATTCTCAAACAGGCCGTGCGCGACCTACTTCCGGCGACCATCGTGGACCGCCCGAAGAGCGGTATGCGAGTTCCGGTGCAGCAGTGGCTCTCCGGGCCGCTGCGCGAACTCGGACACGACCTGCTGCTCGGTTCGTCCGCCCGGGCGCGCGGCCTGTTCCGTGCGGACACCATCCGCTCGTGGCTGCGCGGCGACGGTGCGCTGCTGCCGCGGCAGGGCGGCAAGTTGTGGCTGGTGCTGTCGTTGGAGCTGTGGTTGCGGTCCTTCGAAGTCGGGCCGTGAGCGAGCGTCAGCGAGTGAACCAAGGACACAGCGCGACCGCGGCGCACGGCGGAGGCGAGCGTCAGGAGGCGCAGCCGTGAGTCGCATTCGTATGTTGAAGTAGGAGCCGAATGTCCGATCCCCGAATAAAGCACCACGCGGACGATGAGAACGAGATCCACAACCTGGCCGAATTCGTCGACGCTGGACGCAATGTCGTTACGCCCGTAGCACAATTCCCGCCCGAGGTCGCCGCGGTGGTCGTCCAGGCGTTCGCTCAGATAGTCCGGAATGCGAAGGCAAGTCGTGCCGCGACCGTCCCCGACGCGGATGGCATCATCCGCTCACAGACCTTCGAAGAGGGCGACGTCTACATGATCGAGTCGCCCTTCGACGGCTTCTTCGCCGACCGCTACATCATGGATTTCTACAATGCCGAGGAACGCGGCATCTGCTCGCGCATGCATCTGCACACCGGCCTGCGCTTCGTCCGCATGATGACCGGTCCGGACACGCACATCCGGGTGAGCAGCCTCTCGCCGTTCCGCGTAACCGACGTCGAAGGCGTTACGCCCTTCGCACCCAACCAATTCGAGGACGACCTACCCGACACCCCACCTGGCCTGCATCGCACCAGGTACAACCTGATCGTCCCGCCCTGCTCCTTCGTCGATATGCAGATCCCCCGCGGCGTGAGCCATCAGTTCAATGCCATCGGCCCCCACGCCGTCATCGACTCGGTCCATCCGGAGGAGTCCATCGAGGTCTTCCGCGAACAGATGTCCGGCTTCAAAATGATGGCCCAAACCGTCTTCCTCGCAGAGGAATTGCCGGATTCCGCCACCTGTACATCGCTCGGGTAGCTCACCGTGTGCGCTGTCGGAGACCTGAGTAGCGCTCGCAAATCCAGTGGTCGGCTCGCAAATGGTGCAACCTATGCGAGGTGACTATGCAGTGTGCGACAGCCGATTTGGGCGTAAGTTGCCGATTTAATTCGGTTGCGATCGTGCGGGGGCGTGCTTACCTTGGATACACCGAAGTTCAAAGGAAGGGCCCGGCAATGACCATCAAGGCGAAATCCGAGGGGCGTGCGCGCTTGTTCGATGCTGCCTTGGAAAGTGCTCTGCCCCAGAGTATTTCGGCCGATACTGGCTGCGGTCCATGACATAGATCTCTTGTGTCACAGGGTCGCACCAGGCAAATGCCGGGGAGCGGCCCTTCTTCATTTCCGGCGCAGTTGCTCTGTTGGTATGGGCAACCTGACTTTCATTCAGGGACCACGTCGGTTCGATTCCGATCTGCGTCACACCCGTTTAGCTCAACGGTAAAGAGCGCCTCTCTGATACGGAGGAGATGGGAGTTCGATTCTCTCAACGGGTATCCATGGCCTCGTGCTCTGTTGGTTGAGCACTCTGATTGTCGATCAGAGCGACGCGGGTTCGATTCCAGTCGGGGTCGCGATGCGCCTGTAGCTCAGTTGGTAGAGCTCCGCCCTTTTAAGTCGGAAGTCGTGGGTTCGATCCCTACCGGGCGCACTATCGGGAAAGTCAACCAGACGGGTGTCTGGGATCGCTTGCTAAGCGAATCGAGGCCTAAACCTTGGGGATCGTGCCCTCGTCTTTCCGTGCCGCGCGTATAGCCCAAGCGGCAGAGGCACCATTTTCAAAAGTTGGTCAGTGCAGGTTCGAATCCTGCTACGCGCACATCGAGCACCCGGTGCTCACCCTGGAAAGTCATGCGGACCGGCGTCCGTCACCGTCTTGAAAACGGCTGGTCCCATGCGAATGGGATGGGGATCGACACCTCGGCTTTCCACCACCTGCTCAGTTCGGCGCGCGCATACCGTCCAGCGTCACATCGAGCATGCGACCGGCGGCCTCGGGGACCGTTTCGCAGGCGACCCCGATCCCGTGACCGAACCTGAGCAGGTCGCGCGGCTCGATATCGCGACGGATATCGCCGGAATCCTGTGCCGCGTTCAGTAGCGCGGCCGCCGCATCGGTGATCATCGTTCGACACAGGGTGAAGGTCGGTGAGCCCTTGTCCATACCGGCCTTCATGGTGGTCGCGAGGCTGCGATTGTCCATCACCCACTGCACCTGTTCGCGCAGCCACGTCTCGAAAGCCACAGCGGCCGAATGGGTTTCGAGCAACTCGTGAGCGCGGGCGCTCAATTGTTCGATGCTGGAACGGTATACGGCTTCGATCAGCACCTCGCGGCTCGGAAAGTGCCGGTAGAGCGTGCCGATGCCGACTCCGGCGCGGCGGGCGATCTCTTCCAGTGGGGCGTCTGGTCCCTGTTCGGCGAATGCCTCCTGAGCGGATGTCACGATCCGCTCGTAGTTGCGCCGGGCGTCCGCGCGCATCGGCCGTCCCGTCGACGGTGCTGCCATATTCCCTCCACTGGAAAACGGAAGGACCCTCCAGATAGGCTTGCGTAACTGGAGGAACCCTCCATATGATAGCTCTATCGGAAGCGGAGGCTCCCTCCGTTTGAGTCCCATTCGATGGAGCATTCTTTGTCCACAACCATGTCCGCGGACACCCGTGTGCCCGTAACCTCCAGCGCCGGTCGGCTCCGATCCGGCATTGTGCTGGTCACGCTGCTGACCTGCCAATTGATGATCATCCTCGACATCACCGTGATGAATGTGGCGCTGCCGCGCATCCGCACCGACCTGCACTTCAGCGCGACCAATCTGTCCTGGGTGATGAACGCCTACACCCTGGTCTTCGGCGGTCTACTGCTGCTCGGCGGCCGTGCCGGTGATCTGTTCGGCCGTCGCAACCTGTTCATCGCCGGTACGGCACTGTTCACGCTGGCCTCGCTGGCTGGCGGGCTGGCGCCGTCGGCCACCTGGCTCCTCATCGCCCGTGTTGTGCAGGGCATCGGCGGGGCCATGGCCGGTCCCAGCACCCTCGCGCTGCTGACCACCACATTCAGTGAACCCAAGGCCCGGATGCGGGTGCTCGCGCTGTTCTCCGGCATGTCCAGTGCGGGTTTTGCGATCGGTCTGATCATCGGCGGCCTGCTGACCGAATGGCTGAGTTGGCGCTCGGCGCTGTTCATCAATGTGCCCTTCGGCCTGGCCGTCGTCGTGCTCGCGCTGCGCTATCTGCCGGTTGCCGAACGTCAGCCCGCCCGCCTCGACCTGCCCGGTGCAGTAACCGCGACGGGGGGCGTCGCCGCCCTGGTCTACGGCTTCATCAGCGCCGCATCACATGGCTGGAGCGATGCGGGAACCGATATCTGGCTGGCTGTCGGCGTGGCACTGGTCATCGCCTTCCTGGCCATCGAGGCGCGCACGGCCCAGCCTCTGCTGCCGCTGCGGCTGTTCGCCGATCGCAATCGCGCCGCGGCCTACGCCAATATGTTCCTCGGCCCGATGGCCGGTATGTCGATGTTCTTCTTCCTCACCCAGTACCTGCAGGAAGTGCGCGGATTGAGCGCGCTGGCAACAGGTTTCGCCTTCATGCCGACCGCGCTGATGATGTTCACCATGATCCGGCTGATTCCGCGGCTGCTGCCGCGCTTCGGTCCGAAACCGGTGACGGTAATCGGCACGCTGCTGATGGCGGCCGGTTTGGTGCTGCTGACCCGACTGACCGTCGACACCGCCTACTTCCCTATGCTGTTCATCGCCATGATCCTGATGGGAAGCGGTATCGGCCTCGCCTTTTCGCCGCTCAATGTGATCATCATGTCGAGCGTTGCGCCGACCGAAGCCGGTGCCGCGGGCGGCGCACTGCAGACCCTGCAGCAGACCGGTGCCTCCCTCGGCCTCGCTATTCTGGTCACCATCTTCGGCACCGCCGCCCGCGATGCCGGAGGTTCGGCACACCACGCCCTGGTCAGCGGCATCACCACCGCCTTCGCCGGTGCCGTGGTTATCGCCGCGCTGACCTTCGTCGTCGCTCTCACCTTCCGCAGCACGCGTCCTGCGGAGTGAAATATGGCCCTGCCCAGGTGATTCCGGGCGGGGCCACATTTTCTACAGCCAGGTGTCCAGCGTTGTCGTTGTGAGGAAATGCTCCAGGTCGTGCCGCCAGGGAGCCGGGACGGTCTTATCCGGTTCGATGGCGGTGTACTGGCCGCGGTAGAACAACAGCGGCCTGCCGGAGCTGGTCGACTCCGACAGGGCCAGTACTCGGCCGATCACGATGTAGTGATCGCCGCCGTCGACGACGCTGTCCACCTTGCACTGGATGGTGGCCAAGGCGTCGTCCAGGAGCGGAAGCTCCAGTTCCGAGGTGTGCCAATTGGTTTCGGCGAACTTATCGGGTTCGCGGGAACCGAAGCGGGCACACAGTTGCTGCTGCTCCTCGGCAAGGACATTCACGCAGAAGCCTCCGGCCTGTTCGATGGCCGCCCAGGACCGGGAGGTCTTGGTCGGGCAGAACAGCACCAGGGGCGGGTCCAGGGACAGGGCGGCGAAGGATTGGCAGGCGAACCCGATCGGGGCCCCGTCGGCATCGAAGGTGGTGATCACCGTAATGCCGGTGCAGAACTGTCCAAGGACATTTCGGAACTGTCGCCCGTCGATCGCCGGATATTCGTCGGTCGTCATCGTCTCCCCGCTCGCCCTGTCGAACATTACTGCTGCCGCTGGCCGACCGTGAAGTCGTGACCCCACAGGCTGACCGCGGTGGATTCCCGTGCGATCCAGTCGGCGTCGTCGACTTCCAAACCTTCACAACCGAATTCGACGTCGAAGCCGCCCGGTGTCTTCATATAGAACGACAGCATCTTGTCGTTGACGTGTCGGCCCAGCGTCGCCGACATCTTCACCTTCTTGCGCAGTGCGCGATCCAGGCAGAGCCCGACGTCGTCGGAGCCCTCCACCTCGAGCATCAGGTGCACGATGCCGCTCGGGGTCGGCATGGGCAGGAAGGCCAGCGAGTGGTGGCGCGGGTTGCAGCCGAAGAAGCGCAACCAGGCCGGTTCACCGTCGGCGGGCCGCCCGACCATCTGCGGTGGCAGCCGCATCGAATCGCGCAGCCGGAAGCCGAGCACATCGCGGTAGAAGGTCAGCGCCGCCGCATCGTCCTTGGTGCTGAGCACCACATGGCCGAGTCCCTGCTCGCCCGTGACGAATCGGTGTCCGTAGGGGCTGACCACGCGCCGATGTTCCAGTGCCGCACCGTGAAACGCCTCGAGGGTATTGCCCGAGGGATCCTCGAACGAGATCAGCTCGTAGACCCGGCGATCGGCCTTCTCCTGTGCGGTGCCCTCCTTGAACGGCACCCCGGCCGCATCCAGCCGGTCCCGAATATCCTGTAGCTCGGCGGCATTGGCGGTCTCCCAGCCGGAGACCTGCAGCTGATCCTTCTCGCCCGGCGAGATGACGAGCCGAGCCGGGAAATCATCCATGCGCAGATACAGCGCCTCGGGATTGCTGCCCTTGCCCTCGACCATGCCGAGCACCTTGAGCCCGTATTCGCGCCAGGCCGCCATATCGGTGGCCTCGATGCGCAGATACGCCAGTGATCGAATGCCCATCACTTCTCCTTCATACCGGCAAGGAAATCCGTTGCCAGCCGGTTGAATTCGTCGAACTTCTCCAGCTGGGCCCAGTGCCCGCAACCACCGAAGACGTGCAGCTGCACCCGTGGAATCATCTTCGTCGCGACCAGCGCTCCGTCGAGTGGATTCACCCGATCTTCCCGGCCCCAGATGAGCAGCACCGGCTGGCGCAGCTTATAGGCGTCCCGCCAGATCATGCCCTGCTCGAAATCCGCTCCGGCGAAGGACTTTCCCATCGCCCTGGTCGCGGCCAGCGCCTCGGGCGTGCTCGCCGAGGCGAAGCGCTCATCGATCAGCTCGTCGGTGATCAGCGACTGATCGAAGACCATGATCCGCAAGAATGCCTCCAGGTTTTCCCTGGTCGGCTCGTAATTGAACTTCGCGAGGTTCTTGACACCCTCGGTCGGATCGGGTGCGAACAGGTTGACGCTCAACCCGCCCGGACCCATCAGCACCAGCTTGCCCGCCCGATCCGGATAGTCCAGCGCGAAGCGCACCGCGGTACCACCGCCGAGCGAATTGCCCAGCAGGTGTACGCGTCCGCTGATCTCCAGCGCATCGAGCAGATCCTTCAGCGCCGAGGCGCTGTGCGCGAAGTACTGCGGATGCTCGGTCGGCTTGTCCGAGAGCCCGAATCCCGGCTGATCCACGGCGAGCACGTGGAACTCGCGTGCCAGCACCGGGATATTGCGGGCGAAGTTCGACCACGATGAGGCGCCGGGCCCGCCGCCGTGCAGCAGCACGATCGTCGGGCCGTTGCCGACTCCCGCCTCGTGATAGTGCAGGCGCAGATCGGGCCGCGCCTGCGCATATCGCGAGGTCGATTCGAAGGTGAGTTCGGTTGTCGCCGTCACGGCTAGACCATGCCGTCGGTAACCGGAAGCCCGAATTCGTGCGTGCCGTACATGACATAGGCGCGCTCGGGATCATTGGCGGCGTGCACCCGACCAGCGTGCGCGTCGCGCCAGAAGCGTTGCAGCGGAGTGCCGTTCGCGAGTGCGGTGGCGCCGGAGGCTTCGAAGAGCTTATCGATCGAGGCAATCGCCCGGCCGGTGGCGCGCACCTGGTCGCGGCGTGCTCGCACCCGCAGGTCGAACGGAATCTCCTTGCCCGCCACCAGCAGTGCGTATTCGTCGGCGACATTGCCCGAAAGCTGACGCCAGGCCGCATCGATATCGCTGGAGGCCTCGGCGACCCGCACCTTGGTGAACGGATCGTCCTTGGCCTTCTCACCGGCGTAGGCCGCCCGCACCCGCTTGCCCTGATGCTCGACATGGGCGGCGTACGCGCCATAGGCCATACCGACGATCGGCGTGGAGATGGTAGTGGGATGGATTGTGCCCCAAGGCATCTTGTACACCGGATCGGTGTTCTGCGCCAGGCCGGGGGAATTCAGCTCGCTCATCGCGCGGAAGCTCAGGAACCGGTGCGACGGCACGAAAACGTCTTCCACCACAACCGTATTGGAGCCGGTGCCGCGCAGGCCGACCACATTCCACACGTCATCGATGCGGTAGTCGGAGCGCGGGATCAGGAAGCTGCCGAAGTCGACCGGCTTGCCGTCCTTGATCACCGGACCGCCGAGCACCGCCCAGGTGGCGTGATCCGAGCCCGAGGACCAGGCCCACGCACCTTTGACGATATAGCCGCCGTCGACGACCGTGCCCGCGCCCATCGGGGCATACGACGACGAGATCCGGACCTCGTTGTCCTCGCCCCACACGTCCTCCTGCGCCTGCTGTGCGAACAGCGCGAGGTGCCAGTTGTGCACGCCGACGATGCCCGCGACCCAGCCGGTGGAGCCGCATGCGCTGGCGAGCTTGCGAACTGTGTCGTAGAACACGACCGGATCGGCCGCATGGCCACCCCACTGCTTGGGCTGCAGCAGGCGGAAGAAGCCGGTCTCCTGCAGTGCCTTCATCGATTCGTCGGGGATGCGCCGCAGGTCCTCGGCTTCCTGTGCGCGCTCGCGCAGCGTCGGCAACAGTGCTTCGACCCGTTCGGTCACTTCTTGCGTCATCGCGGGACCTGCTCCTGCCTGGTCGGATTGGTAACCGGTACTCATTTGCCTCTGAGACTAGAACAGGTTCTTATTTCTGTCGAGAACGGGTGACCATAAGGGGCATTCGTCACCGATTCGCAGGTGGTCGCCGGAATCGCTGGCGTGGAACGCGACATTTTTGTAACGTGTTCTAGTACAGAAGGAGGAGGAATCGCGATGGCAGTTACCCCACTGGGGAGCGGTGCGAAGGTCCGCGAGCTCGATGTGGGCTCCGCACCCACCCGATATGCGCGGGGATGGCATTGCCTCGGTTTGGCGAAAACGTTCCGCGACGGCAAGCCGCACGCGGTCGAGGTGTTCGGAACCAAGCTCGTCGTCTGGGTCGACAGCAATGACGAACTCCGGGTGCTGGACGCCTACTGCAGGCATATGGGTGGCGACCTGACCATGGGCGAGGTCAAGGACGGCGATATCGCCTGCCCGTTCCACGACTGGCGCTGGTCCGGCACCAGTGGCAAATGCACCGCGATTCCCTATGCGCGGCGCGTGCCGCCGCTGGCGCGGACCCGCAAGTGGACCACGCTCGAGCGCAATGGACAGCTGTTCGTCTGGCATGACCACGAGGGGAGCCAGCCGCCGCCGGAGGTCACCATTCCGCACATCGTCGGGCCCTACACCGACGCGGATGGCAACCCGAGTGAAGAGCTCGACAGCGGGTGGACCGAATGGACGTGGAACTCGCTGCTGATCGAAGGCGCGAACTGCCGCGAGATCATCGACAACGTGGTGGATATGGCCCACTTCTTCTATATCCACTTCGCCTTCCCGACGTACTTCAAGAACGTCTTCGAGGGGCATATCGCCACCCAGTTCCTGGAGACCAAGGGTCGTCCCGATATCGGCATGGCCTCCAAGTACGGCGGCGATACCCTGCTGAAGTCCGAGGCGTCGTACTTCGGGCCCTCTTACATGATCAATCCGCTGGTCAATATTTACAGCGGATACGAGGTCAAGAGCGTCCTGATCAACTGCCACTACCCGGTGACACAGGATTCGTTCGTGCTGCAGTGGGGCGTCTCGCTGGAGAAGCCGAAGGGCGTCGACGGTGAGATGGCCGATAAGTTGGCCGCGAAGATGACCGAAGGCATCAGCGTCGGGTTCCTGCAGGATGTCGAGATCTGGAAGCACAAGTCCAAGGTCGAGAATCCGCTGCTCTGCGAGGAGGACGGCCCCGTCTACCAGCTGCGTCGGTGGTACGACCAGTTCTATGTGGATCTGGCCGACGTGACCGACAAGATGACCCAGCGCTTCGAATTCGAGGTGGATACCACCAAGGCGAATGAGGCATGGGAGGCCGAGGTCGCCGAGAACCTGCGACGCAAGCGGGAAACGGAAGCGGAAGCAGGCGTCTGATGGCGGGAACCTGGGCGAAAGCGCCCGACTTCGCCGACCAACCGGCGCGGCGGGCCGCGGTGCAGGCCCAGACCGTGGTCGACAAGCAGCGCTATCTGGAGGAGGGGCTGACGCCGCTGCGGTGTCAGTCATGCCAGACCGAGGTGCTGGTGCGCAAGAGTTCGTCGCACCAGACCTCGGTGCAGTGGACCGAGAATCCGGCCGCGCGCTGCCCGGTTTTCGCCAGGCTCAGCGCGGAGGGCTACGGACCGGGGCGTCCGGAAACCTGTGCGCAACTGGAGAAGACGATCAAATGGGCCGTCGACGAGGGTGTGCTGGAAATCGACTGATCAGTCGAGAGTGAAGTCGGCGAAGTCGAATCCCGGTGCAACGATGCAGCTCACCAGCACATATTCAGCGCCGACTGGCCGCGCGGCCTGACTGACCCCGCCGGGCACCACCGCCTGCAATACCTGCCCGTGCTCGACATCGGGCCCGAGGATAATCTCCTCGCCCCCGATGTCGAGCGCCAGCGCCCCACCCCGATGCCACAACCACACCTCATCCGACCGCACCGTATGCGGCGCTGACCGCTCACCAGGCATCAACAGGAAATAGATCGCGGTCCCACTGGCTCGCGGCCCGGGGTAGCCCTCCGGCCTGAATTCCGCCGCACTACGCCAGGTTTGCCGATACCACCCGCCCTCCGGATGCGGCTCCAAATCCAGTGCAACAGCCAGCGCCGGTCGGTCATCACTCATGCCCCGACTATGCCCGATCGATGGTCTCTCGGGCTGGTTAGAAGAGGGTGGGTTCGCCGAAGCCGGGTGTGCGTTCGATTTCCAGAAGGCGTTGTTTGGTGGTGATGCCGCCGGGGGCGGAGAAGCCGGTGAGGGCGTGGTCGGCGGCCAGGACTCGATGGCAGGGGATGATCAGGGGGATCGGGTTGCGGCCGAGGGCCTGTCCGACGGCTTGGGCCGCGCCGGGCGCGCCGATACGGTCGGCGACCTGGCCGTAGCTGAGGGTGTGGCCGGGATCGATCGCACGGGTCACTTCGTAGACGGCGCGGTGGAATTCCGGAATTCCATTGGTGGTCACGGGAACCCAGCGCAGATCGTCGAGTTCCCCGGCGAGGTGGGCCTGGATGCGGGCGACGGCATCGGCGATCGGGCCGGTGGGTTTCGCCTCCGAAATTTCCTCGGAGTCCGGAATTCGGCTGCTGCGACGCATGATCCGGGTCCGCGTCGCGGCAGAGCTCGCCTCGGGCAGTCCGAATCGGAATACGAAGTCGTCGGTCCAGGCGATCGCGCAGGTGCCGATCGCGGTCTCGAACAGCGCCGACCCGGTGACCGGGCGAGCGGAAGCACTCATACGGTCAGTGTGCACGCCGGGTCCGACATCTTCGAGCAGACCAGTCCAGTTCTCAGAAACTGGCCTGGATGCCAACGATGGTCGGCTTCACTGCTCCGCAACTCGGGTTCGAGATCCGGTGCTGCACGGCTCGCTCGGGATGCGCGAGGGCCGACGCATCCGGATCCGGAACATCATTGCGGCCGTAGATCGCGGCGAGATCCGCGTATTGGCGCTGGTTTTCGTAGTAGGACGGCGACCAGTCGGTCAGCGGTCCCGGCGCGTGGAACCGTTCGAGGCGGAAAACCTCGCTCGGGCGCCGCGGTGCGAACCGGTGGACGAGATAGGCGAAGGCGGCGATGACGAGCAGAGTGGCGAGGGCGGTCATAGAAGTCAGCGTGCGCGCACTGGCCTTGCCATTAAATATCCACTTGGCTAATACTGGACTTTATGTCGACGAGAGTTATCGGTGCCGCCAGCCTTGCCCGCGATCTGGGGAGTTGGCGCAGTGCGGACGAGAACGGCGAACCGGGGGAGCGCCGGTCGACGCGTCCGGCCTATCTGGCTCTCGCCGAAGGCATCCGCCTGCTCATCCATGATGGTCGCGCGCCGCTCGGCGTCGCACTGCCCAGTGAACGCGACCTCGCCACCACTCTCGGCGTCAGTCGCACGACCATCACCTCCACCTACAGCCTGCTGCGCGAACACGGCTATCTGATCAGCCGTCAAGGTTCGCGCAGTACCGTCGCCCTCCCGCGCGACGTGCAGCACGACGGCACCAAACCGGCCCGCAGCATCCTGGCGATGATGGCCCAACCAGAACTGCCGACCATCGATATGACCTACGCCGCCATGGCCGCGCCCCTGGAGATGCAGGAGGCGTACTCCGTTGCGCTGCAAGGCCTTCCGGCCTATCTCGGCACGCATGGTATGGATCCGGTCGGTGTGCTCGCGCTGCGCGAGGCACTGGCCCGCCGCTATACCGAACGCGGCCTGCCCACCGAGCCGGACCAGATCCTGGTCACCCTGGGTGCCCAGCACGGCCTGCGCCTGCTGCTCAATGTGCTCACCGCGCCCGCGGCCCGGGTGCTCATCGACCACCCGACGTATCCGAATGCCATCGAGGCGATCCGCGATGTCGGTGCCCGCCCGGTGCCGGTGCCGCTGCGCCCCGAAACCCCGGAATCCGGCTGGGATCTCGACGGAATCCGCAGTGCCGCAAGGCAAACCGCGGCCACCCTGGCCTACCTGGTGCCGGATTTCAACAACCCGACCGGCCTGCTGCTCGACGCCGACGGCCGCGCCGAACTGACCGCCATCGCCCGCGAGACCCGGATGACCGTGGTGATCGACGAGTCGATGGTGGACCTGAGTCTGACCGACCGGACCGCGCCCCCGCCGGTCGCGGCCTTTGCCAAGGGCAGCGAGATCATCACCATCGGCTCGGCCTCGAAATCCTTCTGGGGTGGTCTGCGCGTCGGCTGGATCCGCACCAACCAGTCGCTGATCACCAAACTGCTCGGCATCCGCTCCACCGTCGACCTCGGCACGCCCGTCATGGATCAGTTGGCCACCATCCACCTGCTGGAGAATGCCGGCACCATCCTCACCCGCCGTCGTGACCAACTCCGCGCCCAGCGTGCGGCCCTGCTCGCCACGCTCGGCGAAGAGCTCCCGGACTGGCGCACGATCGTCGGCGACGGCGGCATGTCCGTCTGGGCGCAGCTACCGGCTCCGGTCTCGACGGCACTGGCCGCCACCGCCCCCAACCACGGTGTATTGCTCGCCGCCGGACCGAGATTCGGTGTCCAAGGTGCCTTCGAACGCTTCATCCGCCTGCCCTTCACCCACCCCGAACCCGAACTCCGTTTGGCGGTGAAGTCCATCGCCACCGCCTATGAAGCCCTCACCCCCCGCGCCGCCGACCCCCTCCAACCGCTCACCTGTTACTGACGGGGTAGTGCAATATCGAGGGTATGGATCTCATTTCGGGACCGCGTGTCCCCGATAGTGTTGACGGCTTCCGTGAATTGGCGGGCGCGCGGTTGGGCGGATTTCCGCATACGGAGGTTGCCGACGCGCCAGGTCTTCGTCGGGCGGCGGTGTTGCTGTGCGTGGTGGCAGTAGACGGTCCGCCGTCGCTGATGGTCATCAGACGCGCGTATCGCGGGCGGAATGCCGGGCAATGGGCGCTGCCGGGTGGGCGGGTCGACGACGGGGAAACCGTTGAGCAGGCGGCGATACGCGAATTGCACGAGGAACTCGGACTGACCGCGAGCCCGGCCGATCTGCTCGGCAGGCTCGACGACTTTCCCGCCGCATCGGGTTTCGTCATCACCCCGATCGTGGCGGCTCTCGCCGATGTGTCCGAGTTGCGGCCAAGTCCGGACGAGGTCCACTCGGTCCATCAAGTGGATCTCGCCCGGCTGGCCGCCGACGATGTCCCGCATTGGGTGCATCCGAACGAGGCAGTGCGGCAACAGGATCTGCGGTCCGATACGCCTTCTGTGCCCTACGAAGGCCCCGGTCTACTGCAGATGCGCCTCGCCGAGAACATGACCATCCATGCACCGACCGGTGCCATGCTCTGGCAGTTCCGCGAAGTTGTGCTGCTGGGCCGCGACCCGGCCGCCGCACGAATCGCACACTTCGCCCAGCCGGACTGGACGCGCCACTAGCGAATTATCAATCCGCCCAGACGGATTCGAACGGCGTCGCCTCGCTGGGCGGCGGGGTGGGCGTACCGGCAGGGGTGCGCGAGAAGCGCGGGGCCGGCGCGTGCTGGACGACACCGTCGATCTCGATCAATCCGGTGCGGGCGACGATGTGCGGATTCTGTTCTGCCTCAGTGAAAGTCAGCACCGGTGTGGTGCACGCATCGGTGCCATCGAAGATCGCGGCCCACTCGTCCCGCGTCTTGGTCTTGAACTTCTCCGCGAACAGCTTCTTCAGCTGATCCTGACCATTCGGATCGAGCTGTGCAGGCAGACCTTCGGGGTCGATCTCCAAGCTCTGCAGCAGTTCCGCGTAGAACTGCGGTTCGATGGCGCCGACCGCCATGTACTTGCCGTCGGAGGTTTCGTAGGTGTCGTAGAACGACATGCCGGTATCGAGCAGGTTGGTGCCGCGCTCATCCGACCACAGGCCCATACCGCGCATACCCCAGATCATGTGCGAAAGGGCAAGCGCCCCATCGATCATCGCCGAGTCGATGACCTGACCCTTGCCCGAACTCTGCCGCTCCACCAGCGCCGCGAGAATGCCGAATACCAGGAACATCGAGCCGCCACCGAAGTCGCCGACCATATTCAGCGGCGGCACCGGCCGCTCGCCCTTGCGGCCGATGGCATGCAGCACGCCGGTCAGCGAGATGTAGTTGATGTCGTGTCCGGCGCGTTCGGCCAGCGGGCCGTCCTGGCCCCAACCGGTCATCCGGCCGTAGACCAGCTTCGGGTTGCGCGCGAGCACGGCATCCGGGCCGAGGCCCATGCGCTCGGTGACGCCGGGCCGGAAGCCCTCGATCAGCACATCGGCCTTCTCGGCGAGCGTGAGCACCTTCTCGATATCCGCCGGATCCTTCAGGTTCGCCTCGACGATAGTGCGCCCGCGCCACTGCGGCCGCTCCATGAAGCCGGGCAGCATATTGGGCCGCTGTACCCGCACCACATCGGCGCCGAGGTCGGCCAGCAGCAGCGCCGCATGCGGACCGGGGCCGATACCGGCCAGCTCGATGACCTTGATGCCCGCGAGCGGGCCCTGCTTGGCGGTGGATGGTGTGCTCACGCCCTACCTCGGTTCGTCGTTGATCCAGCGCTCCCCGGGGCGACCCGAGGCTGTATTGACAGTATGACAATAACGCCGAAGCTATCTGCGAGATGGGTTCGCGAGCCCTAGGGTGGAGTTGAGTCGATAAGCCCCGCCACGGCCGTGGAATACCGCCATCAGCAGCGCGCCCACCAGGGCGGCGCCGATTCCCGCGTAGACATGCGACGGCAGGTCGGCCCAGTATCCGATGACGACCGCGAGTGCGAGTCCGCATGTGCCTGCCACCGCATTGCGCAGCGGATCGTTACCCCACACATTCGGAAACTGTTCGCCGACCATGCCTTTGACGAAATGCGGTACCGCATTCACGCCGAACAGTCCGGCCAGCGCGGATAACAGAATCGTGTGCCACATGATGAGCCACCTTCTTTCAGTCAACGGTTGTAGACCGAAAACTAGCATGGCGCCCAGCGTCGGTCAACGCTCGTAGACTGAGCTCATGAATTCTGGCCCTCTCAGCCGCGCCGAGCAACGGCAGAGCACACAATCCCGGATCCTGGACGCGGCCCAGCGGTTGTTCGCGGAGGTCGGCTACGACCGGGCCACCATTCGCGCGATCGCCGCCGAGGCGCAGACCGATCCCGGACTGGTGATGCGCTATTTCGGGTCGAAAGACAACCTCTTCGCCCAGGCTTCCGGTTTCGAACAGGAAGACCTCGTGACCGGTACGCCCGAAGAGGCGGCCGGCCAACTGCTCGCGGCCCTCGAAACCAAGCTCGCCCAGCAGCCCACCGACGCGCTCGCCGCGATCCGGTCCATGTTCACCCATCCCGACGCCGCCGCCGAAGTGCAACTCGCCATGGTGTCCCGGCAGCGGCAGGCCGCACAGCATCTGGCCGACGACGATGCGGACCTGCGCGCCGGGCTCATCGGCGCGATCACCATCGGCACCGTCATCGGTCGGCACTTGCTCCAGCTCGACGGACTGCGCGACGCCCCGCCCGAGCGAATCACCGCCCTGCTCCGCGAAGCCTTCCTCGACATCGCCTGCGGCCCAACGGCCGAACCCTCGGATGGCTCGACTGGTCGTAAGTAGTGGCCGCGGATCGATGTCGGCTTGTCCGAGGTGACCAGGTCGAACACCGCGTCAGTGGACGTGTCAGGTCGGTGTCAGGTCAGTATCAGGCCGACCGTTGACAGTCGTCGCATGACAACTTCAGCAATTGCGGCTTCCGGGCTGCGGAAGGCCTACGGGGACAAGGTCGTCCTCGATGGCATTGATTTGAATATCGGTGCCGGCACGATTTTTTCGCTGCTCGGTCCGAATGGGGCGGGTAAGACGACGACAGTGAACGTGCTGACCACGCTGTTGAAGGCCGATGGCGGCACGGCGCATGTCGCCGGGCACGATATCGCGTCCGAGACCAAGGCGGTGCGCGCGGCGATCGGGGTCACCGGTCAGTTCGCGGCGGTGGATGATCTGCTGACGGGGGAAGAGAACCTGCAGTTGATGGCGGATCTGCACCGTCTGCGGGGCGGCGAGAGCAAGCGGGTGATCACCGAACTGCTGGAACGGTTCGATCTGGTGGAGTCGGCGCGAAAGCGGGCGGCGACCTATTCCGGCGGTATGCGCCGGAAGCTGGACCTGGCGATGACGCTGGTCACCAGGCCGGACATCGTCTTCCTGGACGAGCCGACAACGGGGCTGGATCCGCGTAGCCGCCGCACGATGTGGGAAATCGTGCGGGATTTGACGGCCGATGGTGTGACGATCTTCCTCACCACCCAGTATCTCGAGGAAGCCGATCAGTTGGCCGACCGGATCGCGGTGCTCGACCAGGGCCGGATAGTCGCCGAGGGCACTCCCGACGATCTCAAGCGCCGGGTACCGGGCAGCCACATCCGGCTCCGGTTCACCACGGTCGTGGAACTGGATGCGGCGGCGCGGATCCTGCCCGGCTCTACCCGGGACGACGAGGCTCTGACCTTGCGGGTGCCGGGCGACGGCGGCACGAAATCATTGCGCCACCTGCTGGATCGGCTCGCCGAAATCGCGATCGAGGCCGCGGAGGTCTCCGTCCACACCCCCGACCTCGATGATGTTTTCCTTTCCCTGACCGGTCACGCGACCACGGAGGCCAACGCACAATGAGCACCATTTCTTCGGTAAACACATTCGCACCGCTGGCCGATTCGACGATCATGCTGCGGCGCAACTTCAAACACATCGCCCGGACGCCGGTCACGGTATTCAACGCGGCTCTGATGCCGGTCGTGATGATGTTGATCTTCGTGTACGTGTTCGGCAGCGCCTTCGATGTCGGCGAACACTACATCGATTACGCGACACCGGGCATGATTCTGCTGGCCATCAGCTACGGGTTGTCGGGCACCGCGGTATCGGTGAGCTCCGACATGGCGAAGGGCATCATCAACCGGTTCAAGGTTATGGATGTCTCCCGTAGCGCCGTACTGACCGGTCACGTCGTGGCCACCATACTGACCAATGCGGTAGCCATCGCGGCCGTTATCGGTGTGGCCTTCGCGCTGGGGTTCCGGCCGGCCGCGACCGCATTCGACTGGCTCGGCGCGATCGGCATCATGGCGGCGACGTCTTTCGCGGCCTCCTGGCTCACGGTCGCGTTGGGTATGGCCGCGAAAACTCCGGAATCCGCGGGCATGGGCGTGGTGCCGCTGATCATGCTGCCCTTTGTCAGCAGCGCGGTCGTGCCGGCCGACAAGATGGGACAGGGCGTCCGGCAGTTCGCGCAGTATCAGCCCTTCACGCCGATCATCGAAGCGTTGCGTGGATTTCTCAACGGTCACCCGTCAGGCGGCTACACGGCCGCGGCGCTCGCCTGGTGTGCCGGGTTCGCCATCGTCGGATACCTGTGGTCACGTGCCACGTTCAACAAGCGAGCGTAGTCGCGACCAGTTCACGCCAGTCCGCCTCCGCACCCTCCCTCATCGCCTCGGTGAAGCGCGCTTCACCGAGGCGATGTCGCGCTGTCTGCTCGATGCGAGCCACATCCGGTTGGGAACGATCGGGCAGTCCGCGTACTCCGGCACTCGCCGCGAGCAGGCGCACGGCCTGCTCGATTTGGTCGGCACGCAGCGCCAGGTCCGCGATCCCGACGAGTACCTGGGCGAGCAGGGGCGCGTATCCGGCCTCGGACGCCGCCCGGAAGGCCGCTGTGTATTCCTCGCGGGCTTCGTCGAGACCGTCTGCGAGGTAGCCCAGCAGGTTGTGTGTCACCGCCCTGATCTGCGCCTGCTCCGCATCGCTGCCCAGCGCGGTTGTCGCGACGCCGATCTGCCGGTATGTCTGCTCGGTGTCGCCGTTCCAACGGGCCAGCTCCGCCTTCTCCAGGGCCAAAACGGCCAGTGTGTTCGGCCAGGCGGACTGATCCGCGCACCGTTGCGCCTCGCCCATGGCCGCCACGCTCGCCTCCGCATCACCCAGTAGCCAGTACAGCTGCGCCTGCCGCGAGCGCATCCGGACGACATCGTCGATCGTGCCCACCTCGGTGACCACCGCGATCGCCTGATCGAAATACGCGCAGGCAGTGGCGAATTCGCCGCGCACCGCGATTCGATCCGCCAGCTCGGTGAGCGCGAACGAAATCCCCCAGCGCTCGCCGATGGCCCGGAACTCGGCGAGCGCAGTCTCGAGATACTCGTCCGCCTCCCGCCCGTCCTGGCCGAGCACGATCCGCATCCTGCCCAGGAGCAGCCGGGCCAGTGCACGCACCCAGGGGTCTTCGTCGGTGAGCAGCGGTTCGAACGCGGACAGATACTGGTCCGGCCCCTGCAACATATGTTCCAGCGCGGCGGTGAACGCCAGCAGCGGGTAGCGGGAGCGACTTCGCCGGCTGAACCGGTATGCCTTGTGGATCCATTCGTCCATCTGGCGCTCGTCACTCGGTCCGGAGGACATGAAGTGCACGATCAGCCCGTACACGATGGCCAGGGTCTCATCGTCCACCTCGCCGGGCAGGTCGGCGGCCGCGGTGATCAGCTCCATGCCCTCGGCCTTGTGCCCGCTGAGCCACCAGTACCAGCCCGCTGCCGCCGCGAGCCGCATCGCTCCGACCGCGTCCCCGGCCGCGAGCGCGCCACGCATCGCGACGGCGATGTTGTCGTGCTCGGCCTCGAGCGTGGCGAGCCACACCAGCTGGTCGGTGCGGCGCAGGTGCGGCTCCGCGGTCGCGGTGAGTTCGGTGACGTACGAAAGATGCTCTCGGCGTACAAGCTCCGATTCCCCCGACTCCACGAGCCGGTCCCGGGCGTACTGCTTGATCGTGTCGAGCATCCGATAGCGCGGCCCACCGGGCGAGCCGGTGGGAGGAGCACTGTCCTCCACGGTGAGCAGCAGCGATTTCTCGGTCAGCGCGGTCAGCAGCTCCAGCACCTCCCACCGCTCGACCGCTGTGTTCTTCCCACCCCCCTGCCCTTCGGGCCCGCCCCCCGTCCCCTGCCCTTCCGGTCCGCCCCCCGTATCCGCGCAGACCTGCTCGGCCGCCTCCAAACTCGCGCCGCCGGAGAACACCGCGAGCCTGCGCAGCACCATCCGTTCGGCGTCGGTGAGCAGCTCCCAGCTCCAGTCGACCACCGCTCGCAACGTCCGGTGCTGTGGAATCGCGGTACGGCTGCCGCCGGTCAGCAGGCGGAACCGATCGTCGAGGCGGTTGGCGAGCTGATCGAGGGACATGGTGCGCAGTCTGGCCGCGGCCAGTTCGATCGCCAGCGGTATCCCGTCGAGCGCCCGGCAGACGCGCGCCATGGTCGACAGTGTGCGGGCATCGGCCGCGAGATCCTTGTGCACCGCACCGGCCCGGTCCCGCAGCAGCCGAACGGCCGGGGAGGACTCGATCTCGCCGGGGTCTGCGTCCTCCGCGGGCAACGCCAGCGGCACGACCTGCCATAACGCCTCGCCCGTGATGCCGAGCGATTCCCTGCTCGTCGCAAGGATCCGCAGCCGCCGGCATTCCCCGAGCAGCCGGTGGGCGAATGCCGCCGCGGCGTCGATCACGTGTTCACAGTTGTCCAGGATCAACAACGTCTCGCGCTCGCGGAGCGCCGCGATGAGCCGGTCCATCGGTTCCGCATTCGGTGCGGCGCCGAGCAGCGCATCCCGGAGCCCGAGTGCGGCGAGCGCAGATTGTGCCACGTCACCACTTGCGCCGACGGACGCCAGTTCGACCAGCCAGGCCCCGTCCGGTAGGTCGTCGAGCAGGGTCCGTGCGGTTTCCAGGGCCAGCCTGGTTTTCCCTGAGCCACCGGGCCCGGTCACCGTGGTGAGCCGGTGTGCCGCAATGAGTTCGCGCACCGCGGCAATGTCCCCGTTCTTGCCGACGAAGCTGGTCAACTCGGCCCGCAGGTTCGTCTTGCGGTCGTTGTCCTGCGCTCCGATTTCGCCGCGCAGCAGCGCAACGTGCAGTGCGGAGAGTTCCGGTGCGGGATCCACGCCCAGCGTGTCGGCGAGTGCTTCCCTGGCACGTTGGTACACGACCAGTGCTTCGGCGCCACGACCCGCGGCGACCAATGCCCGCATCAGCGCGGCGACGAGCCGTTCCCGCACCGGATGCCGGGCCACCAGCTCGGTCAGCTCGGCGACCAGCTCCGCACCCCGGCCGAGGCGGATCTCCGCTTCGTACAGATCCTCCATGGCGGTCAGGCGCAGCCCCTCGAGGCGGGTGATCACCACGTCGAGGGCCGCACTGTCCTGCACACCGATGTCCTGCATCAGCGCACCGCGCCACAGGCCGAGGGCCTCGCGCAGCAGTTCGGCCTGTTGTACGTGGTCACCGCCGCGGGCCTGGTCGAGAAGCTGTTCGAACCGCACGGCGTCGACAGCGTCGGATTCCACCGTGAGCCGGTATCCGCCCGCCTGCACGTCCAGCGACCCGTCCGGCAGCACCCTCCGCAGCCGGGAGACCAGTGCCTGCAGGGCGTTCGCCGCATCGGAGGGCGGCTGTTCACCCCAAATCCAGTCGACCAGCGTCGCTTTCGGGACCGCGCGGCCGGGTTCGAGCGCAAGGGCGATCAACAGCGCCCGTAACCGGGTGCCCGGTACCTCGATCAATCCGCCGTCATCTAGTCGGATTTCGAGCGGTCCAAGCATCCCGATCTGCACCCGGACCATTCTGCCGTGAACGAGAGATCAGCGCGGCCCGCCCCTCGGATGACCACGCTCCGATGGCGGAACATGTTGCCGGGCGGTCCATTCGATGCCGCCGACCGCGCGATATGCGGCATTGTCGCGCGTGGCTCGGTCCCTGTTCGGCACTCCTTTGTCGGCTGTGACCAGGCCGAACGCCATGTCAGTGCGCGTGTCAGATCGGTGTCAGGTCGATATCAGCCGGGCTCGCGACAGTGTTCATGTCATCAACACGGCAACCACCGGCTGGGTCCGCTGACCCGGCCTCCCAATTAACACACCACGCTGAAGGAGTTACAGCCATGACTACGTTCCAGACCCCGGAACCGATCGCCGTCACCGTCGAGGTGCTCTCCGGCAACGTCACGGTCATCGCCTCCGACCGCATCGACACCATCGTCGAGGTCCGGCCGGCCGATGCGTCCAAGAAGGGTGACGTGCGCGCCGCCGAGCAGACCGAGGTCGATTTCGTCGCGGGCACCCTGACCGTGAAAACGCCGAAAGACTGGCGGACCTACACACCGTTCGGCGGCAACCCGTCGATCGAGGTGACCATCGAGGTGCCCACCGGCTCCCGGCTCGATGGCACCGCCGGTGTGGGCCGATTGCTCGGCGCCGGCGAACTCGGCCAGTGCGACCTGGAGATCGCTGCCGGAGACATCATCGTCGAGCGCCCGCGCGGTTCGGTGACCGCGAAAACCGCCAAGGGCAATATCCGCATCGGCGAAGCATCGCGCGGCGTGCTCCGGCTGGAAACCTCCATGGGCGAGCTGGAGGTGGGCATCCATCCGGGCAGCGCGGCCCGGCTGGAAACCAACGCCCAGTACGGCACCGTGCAGAACCAGATGCAACCGGTCGACCGCGCGGAACGCAATGCGGACACCGTGCAGGTGTATGCGCGAAACTCATACGGCAACATCATCATTCGGCACGCCATCGCCGCCTAGTGCACCCGGCTCCGGCACCCCGGGCCTGCTTCCGCAAACCGCTACCGGCTGCACGACGCCACATCGGCGTCGTGCACCGGGGTGGCCGCTTCTAACCGCGAGGGTCGCAAAAGGAAGGCGTGTTCTATGGGCGGGGCTTCGGTGGGGGCTCACGCGACTTTGCGCTCGCCACTACGACGATCAACGCCAGCACGGGGTTCCGACCGTAACGGAGATGGACGACGTTGTGCTGGCCGGTAATTCGCTGGGCGCGGCGGCGGCCGTGTGACCAGGTCGAACACCGTGTCAGGTCGGTGTCAGGTCGATATCAGCCGGGCTGGCGACAGTGTTCATGTGAATAGTTCAGCAATTTCAGCTTCTGGACTGCGGAAGGCATACGGGGACAAGGCGTTCCCCGATGGCACCGACGCGCTCAGCGACGGCGTGCGCTCCTTCCCGGTCACTTGGAACAAGGGATAACCGATGGAACTCAGAGTGGACCGGGAGCGCTGCATCGGCGCCGGCATGTGCGTCCTGACCGCCCCCGGAGTGTTCGACCAGGACATCGCGGACGGCCGGGTGGTGCCGCTGGACCGCACACCCGCGCCCGAGCGGGAGCCGGCCGTCCGCGAGGCCGCCGAAGTGTGCCCGTCCGGCGCGATCACCATCGTCTCCGGCGATTAGCGCCAACCGGCTTCCCCACCACCGCCCGCAACGGAGACGCTGCGTGGTTCTACGGCCTGTCGGCCGGTCAACTTATCGCTACTAGCTGATTAGGAAAACCTGATGAGTGAAACAGTTCCCGTCCCCCACGGCCTCCCCATGGACCGCAATGCGGGCCCCTTCGACCCGCCTCGCGAAATCAGCCGGCTGCGCGAGGCTCGCCCGGTCAGTCCTCTCGTCTTCCCCGACGGTCACGAGGGCTGGTTGGTCACCGGCTACGAGGAGGTCCGCCAGCTCATGGCCGACACCCGGTTCAGCTCCCGCCAGGACATCGGCATTGTCCACGTGCCGTACGAGACTCCCGGCATGCCGGTCGCTACCGAACCCTCCCCGCAGATTCCGGGCTTGTTCGTCGCCATGGACCCGCCGGACCACACCCGGTTGCGGCGCAAGCTCACCGGCGCCTTCACCGTCAAGCGCATGAAGCAGCTCGAAGAGCACATCATCGACCTCGTCGAGCGGCAACTGGACGAGATGGCGCGCCTGACCCCGCCGGTCGACCTGGTCAAAGCGTTCGCGCTGCCGGTGCCCTCGCTGGTGATCTGCGAATTGCTCGGTGTCCCCTACGAGGACCGGGACACCTTCCAGGTCAACTCCGCCAAGTTCCTGGTCAAGGACCAGGCGCTCGAGGAGAAGATGGCCGCGTACGGCGCAATGACCATGTACCTGGCCGGACTTGTCACGCGCAAACGCGCCGAACCCGGCGAGGACATCCTGTCCGACCTGGCCCGCGATGACGACCTCACCATCGAGGAACTGACCGGCATCGCCTTCCTGCTGCTGCTCGCTGGCCACGAAACCACCGCCAACATGCTGGGACTCGGCACCTTCGCGCTCTTGGAGCACCCCGTGCAGCTGGCCGAACTGTGCGCCGACCCGGAGTTGGTTCCCGATGCCGTCGAGGAGCTCATGCGCTACCTGTCGGTTGCCGATATCTTCTATCGCTACGCCACGGAGGACATCGAACTCGGCGGCGAAACGATCGGCAAGGGATCGACCGTCGTTATCTCGCTGCTGGCCGCCAACCGCGACCCTCGGCGCTTCCACAACTCCGACACCCTGGACATCCACCGCAGGGCCCGCGGTCTGGTGGCCTTCGGCCACGGCATCCACCAATGCCTCGGCCAGCAGCTGGCCCGCATCGAAATGCGCGCCGGTTTCGACGGACTGCTGCGTCGCTTCCCGACCCTCGAACTCGCCATCCCCGCCGACGAGGTGAAACTCAGGACCGACATGAACATCTACGGCGTCCACGAACTGCCGGTCACCTGGACGGAAACGGCCCGGTAAAGGCGCCGCCGCGCTGAACTGAACGCGGCGACGCCGATGGCGTGCGGGCTAGCTCAGGGCGTAATCCAGATCCCCCAGCAGATCCTCGACATCCTCGAGTCCCACCGAGATGCGGACCACACCGTCGGACAGGCCGATGGTGGCGCGGCCTTCGGGGCCCATGGCGCGGTGGGTTGTGGTGGCGGGGTGGGTGATGAGGGTTTTGGAATCGCCGAGGTTGTTGGAGATATCGATGATGCGCAGGCGGTTGAGGACCTCGAAGGCGCGCTTCTTGGCCTCAGCCTCCGGCGCGTTCAGTTCGAAGGTGACCACGGTGCCGCCGCCGCTCATCTGGCTGGTCGCCAGTTCGTACTGCGGATGCGACTCCACGTACGGGTAGCGCACCCACGAGACGGCTTTGTTGCCCTCGAGGAAGCGGGCGATGCGCAGTGCGGATTCGGTCGAGTGACGCACGCGCAGTGGCATGGTCTCCAAACCCTTGAGCAGGGTCCATGCGTTGAACGGGCTCAGCGCCGGACCGGTATGGCGCATAAGGGTTTTCACCGGACCGTCGATGTAGTCCTGGGCGCCGAGGATCGCACCGCCGAGCACCCGGCCCTGACCATCGATGTGTTTGGTGCCCGAATACACCAGTACATCCGCACCGAGTTCGAAACCGCGCTGCAGCAGCGGCGTGGCGAAGACGTTGTCCAGCACCACTTTCGCACCCGCGGCATGCGCGAGTTCGGTCACCCGGCGCACATCGACCAGCGTCTGCATCGGATTGGCCGGTGTCTCGAAGAACACGGCCTGGGTCGGCACCGAAAGCGCCTGCTCCCACTGATCCAGATCATCGCCGTCGACGAAGACCGTCTCCACACCCCAGCGCGGCAGAATCTCGTTGCACACCACGAAGCACGAGCCGAATAGGCTGCGCGCGGCCACAAGTCGATCGCCCGCGCCCAAAAGCGCACCGAGCGCGGTGAATACGGCGGACATGCCGCTCGCGGTCGCGAAACATGCTTCGGCGCCGTCGATCAGACGCAGCCGCTCCTCGAACATGGCGACTGTCGGGTTGCCGTAGCGGGAGTAGACGAAATGCTCGATATCGCCGGTGAACGCGGCCTCGGCCGCCTCGGCGCTCTCATAGACGAAACCGGAGGACAGATACAGCGCCTCGGCGGTCTCCTCGAATCCCGAGCGGCGCAGGCCACCTCGCACGCCGAGCGTCGCGGGACCGACACCTTCGGGCAGCGGCTTGTCGAACGCACCACCGGTGATCATGACTGCCGCCAGGGCAGGCCGATGGCGCGCCAGCCGGAGCCGCCGCGATGTCCGAGCTCATCGATCGGGCCTTCGAAGCCCTCCAGCACATTGAACGACGGGGCGATGCCTGCCCCGGTCGCGGCGACCGCCGCACCGATGGAACGCTGTCCGGAGCGACAGAGGAAGACGACGGGCGCCGCCGGATCGCGACCCTCCAGCGCCTTGGTCAACTGCTCGACGAACTCACCGTTGCGGGCGCCGTTGCTGTCGACCCATTCGATCAGCACCGTCGGCCGTTCGATCGAAGTCGTATCCGGCACACCGACGAAACGCCATTCGGCCTCGGTGCGCACGTCTACCAAGACGGCTTCGGGATTGTCTTGCAACAACTCCCACGCCTGCTGTGGGGTGATGTCACCGGCATATGTCATGCGATCCTCCTGTGAATCCACGCTTGCCGCACCTGGGTTTCGGTGCGCGGCCAGGTCGTCACCCGGAGCACCCCACCGCGGAGGAGGGTTGCCGACCAGCCAGCCGGGGCTTGGCGCTGGTACTCATGACCCGAAAATGAGATTGCCTGGGCAGGGGCCGCCATGTCAAACCCCAGTTCGCGCCGCGCATAAGGAATCAACCGCAGACGATCCATCGGTCTTGGGAGCGGGTCAGATTCCAGGTAGCCGGGGTCTCCCGGCCGTCGACCGCGATGGTCACCGTCGCCTTGGCCCGATCGCCGTCGACCATCGCATTCTCAATCTTGGTGACCTTGATCGACTTTCCGGCCGCGGCCCCACCGAACTGACCGGCGAGCGGTGTCTTGCTCTCGTCGAAGCCCAGACAGGCCACGCCCGGCGGCGGCGTGCTGTCGGTGGTGGCGCGGGCCTCCGCGTAGCGCTGCACCGCGGCCGCGATCTTGTCCGATTCTGTGACATTTTTCTCAGCGGGCGAAAGCACCGCACCGAGCACGATCGCGACCAGCACGACAGCGGCGAAGACGGCCGCCGCGATGAACGGCGCGATGGAGCGACGATCGGTCTGATCGACCTCGATTACGGGTTCTTCATCGGTGCCCTGCTGCTCTGTCATGGGTCGATCATCCCTGGTGGACGGCGGTATCCGGCATTCGGCCCCGAGACCTGCGTCACGAGGATTTGATAGATGTGCGCAGAGCGGGTAGTCACGGTAGGTGGGCCGGGGCAGCAAACACCCGGTGTACGCACCGCCGCAGGGTGCGCGCTGTGCCACCGATAGAATCGCGAGACTGCGGCCTGCTGTCATAGCCGAGATGGCCGCCTGTCCGCATCGGCAGATGCGACCGAGAGGGTGCGTCAAGTTAGCCTAAGCTAAGACTGACGCCGTTAATTGTTTCGACCATAAGGGTGCGCGTAAAAGATGACCGAACACAGTGCAGAGTCGACTAGCGGTGTGCACGGGCCCTCCGTGGTCACGCAAGCTGCCTCCTCCGGGCCTGACGCGCACACCGCGGGGCCTCGCCCGCTTCGCATCGCGATCGTGGGCGCAGGACCGGCCGGTATCTACGCCGCCGACGCGTTGATGAAGTCCGATGCCGAGGTGAGCATCGACCTGTACGAGCGCATGCCCGCGCCGTTCGGGTTGATCCGCTACGGCGTCGCGCCGGATCATCCGCGCATCAAGGGCATCATCACCGCTCTGCACAAGGTGCTGGACAAGCCGCAGGTCCGCCTGCTCGGCAATATCGACTACGGCACCGACATCACCCTCGACGATCTGCGCACGTTCTATGACGCGGTGATCTTCTCCACCGGCGCCAACGCCGACCGCGCGCTGCCGATCCCCGGCATCGACCTGGACGGCAGCTACGGCGCCGCGGACTTCGTCTCCTGGTACGACGGTCATCCGGACGTGCCGCGCACCTGGCCGCTGGAGGCGGAGAAGGTCGCGGTCCTCGGTGTCGGCAATGTCGCACTCGACGTGGCGCGCGTGCTGGCCAAGACCGGCGACGAACTGCTGCCGACCGAGATCCCGCCGAACGTCTACAACGGCCTGAAGGCCAATAAGGCGATCGAGGTGCACGTCTTCGGCCGTCGCGGCCCGGCGCAGGCCAAGTTCACCCCGCTCGAGCTGCGCGAACTCGACCATTCGCCGACCATCGAGGTCATCGTCGATCCCGAGGACATCGACTACGACGAGGGTTCCGAGGCCGCGCGCCGGCACTCCAAGCAGGTCGACATGATCTCCAACACCCTGGAGCAGTGGGCCATCCGCGACGTCGGCAACCGCCCGCACAAGCTTTTCCTGCACTTCTTCGAGTCCCCGGCCGAGATCCTCGGCGAGGACGGCAAGGTCGCCGGCCTGCGCACCGAGCGCACCCAGCTCGACGGCACCGGCAATGTCAAGGGCACCGGCGTGTTCAGGGACTGGGACGTCCAGGCCGTCTACCGCGCCGTCGGCTACCTGTCGCAGAACCTCACCAACCTGCCGTTCGACGATCAGGCCGGTGTCGTTCCGAACGAGGCCGGACGCGTCCTCGCCGACGAAGACGCCGACGGTCCGGATCGCTATCTGCCCGCCACCTACGTCACCGGCTGGATCAAGCGCGGTCCGGTCGGCCTCATCGGTCACACCAAGGGCGACGCCAACGAGACCGTTGCTTGCCTGCTCGACGACAGCGTGAACTTCGCACCGGCTAAGCATCCGGAGCTACAGGCAGTCACCGAATTCCTCGAGAGCAAGGGCATCCCGTTCACCACCTGGCAGGGCTGGTACCGCCTGGACGCGCACGAGCGCGCCCTCGGCGAGCCGGAGGGCCGCGAGCGCGTCAAGGTCGTCGAGCGCGAGGACATGCTGCGCGCCAGCGAGCCGCACAAGGTCTAGCGCGAATGCCCACAGGGGGTGACCGTCACCTCCTGTGGTTCTCGACAATCCGACACGGCTGCGGCAGCGCGAAATCTGTCGGGTCCGCGGCAGCGGAAATTCCGTGACTGAGGCATTCTGTACAAGTGTTCGATGCCCATCTCCACATCTTCGACCCGCGGTTCCCGCTGGCCGAGAACCAGGGCTACCTGCCCGACCCGTTCACCATCGCCGATTATCGAAAGCGTATGTCGCGCTTCGATGTCGGCGGCGGCGCCGTGGTCAGCGGATCCTTCCAAGGCAGCGATCAGACGTACCTGAAAGCGGCGCTGGCGGAGCTCGGCGCGGGGTGGGTCGGCGTCACCGCGCTGGACCCCGACGCCACCGACGAAGAGATCATCGAACTCGACCGGATCGGTGTGCGCGCGCTGCGGTTCAACGTCAAGCGCGCAGCCGCGGATATCACCGCGCTGACACTGCAGGCATTGCGTGCGCACGACCTCGTCGGCTGGCACGTCGAGGTGTATATCGACGGCAACATGCTCACCTCGATGCAGCCGGTGATCTCGAAGCTGCCGGTGTTCTCCATCGACCATCTCGGCATGTCCGAGGAGGGTCTGCCCTATCTGCTGGATCTGGTGGATCGCGGGGCGCGGGTGAAAGCGACCGGTTTCGGGCGGGTGCATATGAAAGTGGCCGATACGCTGCGCCGGATCCACGCGGTCAATCCCGAAGCGCTGATGTTCGGCACCGATCTGCCCGGCACCCGCGCGGGGCGACCGTTCCAGGATTCCGATGTCGATCTGATCTGCGATGTGGTGGGCACCGATATGTTCAAGGTGCTGGAAGACAATGCGCGGGCGTTCTATCGACTGCCCGCCCGCGAACGAGTGATCCAGGCCGATCCGACGCCGACCCTGCCGATCCACCGCACCGAGCAGCCGACCCTGCCGCTGCGGCGCGATGAGCTACCGAAACTCGAACCGGCGGATACGATTCCGTTCCCGATCATCGAGTGAGCGCGACCTGGCAGTGGGCATGCGCGATCCACAGGTGCAGCGACGGCGGGCAGGTAAACGCTGACGATCAGGCGATAATCGCGCCGACGCCCCAGACGCCCGTGGCCAACAGCGCACCGAAGAGCTCGATCAGCATCGACAGGCCCACACCCTTGAGGGCGTGAACCGTTGCCTGCCAAGCAGGTTGGTTGTCGCGGAGTCGGTGCAGCTCCGAAAGATACACACCCAGAACGAATCCCACGAACAACCCGACCACCGGGATGATGAAGAAGCCGACAATGCCGAAGATCGCGCCGATGAACAGCGCGCGATTGGATACGCCCGCATCCTTCATCTTCCGGCCCGGCCAGGTGTATTTGACGATGCCGGACAGCACCAAAAATGCTGTGCTGATGGCGAGTACGATCCACGCCGTCGCGCCCCCGGTCATGAACGCCCACACGGCAATGGCCCCGAAGATCAAAATGGCCCCCGGCAGAATCGGGACGATGATCCCGACCAGACCGACCAGAATTACCAGGCC
The DNA here is from genome assembly GCF_035920345.1 of Nocardia vinacea. Lineage (NCBI taxonomy): Bacteria > Bacillati > Actinomycetota > Actinomycetes > Mycobacteriales > Nocardiaceae > Nocardia > Nocardia vinacea. Next base: position 6,420,442 of record NZ_CP109149.1, on the reverse strand, counting down.
GACAACGACCTCACCCCAAGCTGACACTGCCGGTCCCTCCGCTTTCCGCGTCTTGTCACGCTGCCAGGATTCTGGCCTATTCGCCGGGTCGGTGCACAGTGTCGATTCCCGGTGTTTGTGAGGCCGCTCACAGGTTGTCACAGCGCGAGCGGGCTGGTGCGTCTTAGTGGGCATGACGAACACGGAACAAACCACAGTGTTGATCACCGGAGCCAATAAGGGACTCGGTCTCGAAGCGGCGCGGCGGCTCGGGGCGCAGGGGTGGACGGTTTTCCTCGGCTCGCGCGACGCGGCTCGAGGACAGGCCGCCGCGGACAAACTCGCCGCTGAGGGGGTGAACGTCGTGATGGTGCCGCTGGATGTGACCTCGGAGGAGTCGGTGTCGGATGCGGTACGGCTCGTTAGCGGGCACACCGACCGGCTGGATGTGTTGATCAACAACGCCGGTGCACCGGGGAATATTGTTGCGCCCGCGGACGCGACCGCGGACGAAATCCATTCCGTCTACGACACCAACGTGTACGGACCGATCAGGGTCACGCACGCGTTCCTGCCCTTGCTGCAGGCGGCGGACAATCCGCGGGTGGTGATGGTGTCCAGTGGTGGCGGTTCCTTCGCGGTCGTGACCGATCCGGAGCAGCCCGTCTCGAAGATGCACGAGCTCGCCTACAGCTCGTCGAAAGCGGCGCTGAACATGATCACCCTGCGGTACGCCCAGGCGCTGCCGAAGATCAAGTTCAACGTCGCGACTCCTGGTGAGGTCGCGAATCGTAAATTCGCGGCGACCGATATGAACCATCACACCGGCCAACTGACGGTCACCGAGGGCACCGACTCGATCCTCGAACTCGCCACGATCGACGCCGACGGGCCGAGCGGGATCTTCATCGATCGCCTCGGCCCCGTTGCCTGGTGACCGGTGCGGTGGGCCCGTCCTCGGCACCGAGGACGGGCCCGCTCGCGGTTTTCGGTGCTGTGCAGTGGGGACGTTATTACGCTTGGGGTATGCGAATTTCGGTTGCGGCGGATGAGCGGGTGGGGGTGGCCGAGGAGCTGGTGGTGGAGCTCGGGCGGCGGGGGTTCGAGACGTTGGTGCATGGGGCGTTGTCGGATAGTGAGCGGGATGACTGGGCTTGGGCCAGTGCGGCGGCAGCGCGCGATGTGGCCGAGGGGCGGGCGGAGCAGGGGGTGGTGTGCTGTTGGACGGGGACCGGGGCTTCTATTGCCGCCAACAAGGTGGCGGGGATCCGGGCAGCGCTGTGTGGTGATGCGGCGACGGCGGCTGGTGCGCGGAAGTGGAATGACGCGAATGTGCTTGCGCTGAGCCTGCGTTCGACATCCCGGGCGGAACTGACGGAGATTCTGGACGCGTGGTTCGGCGGTGAACCGAGTGCTGATGCGCAGGATCGCGCCAATATCGCGCATTTGGCGAAGATCGAACGCGGACGCTGAGGCATTGACAGTATGCTGTCAAATATGACAGCATACTGTCATGGCTACGAAGACAGTTCACATGGCCGTTTACGACACGCTCGCCGATTGGGAGGTCGGTGCGGCGACCGCGCATATCAATCGGCCCAGCTGGCAGAAAGCGCCGGGAACCTTCCGGGTGCGAACCGTTGGGCTCACCGCCGATCCGATCATCACGACGGGTGGAATGCGCATCGTGCCGGATGTGCTGCTCGCCGATCTCACGCCCGCCGCGAGCGCGATGTTGATCCTGCCCGGCGCCGACACCTGGGAGACGGGCGAACTAGTGCCCTTCGCGCACAAGGCGCGGGAGTTCCTGGACGCGGGGGTTCCGGTCGCGGCGATCTGCGGTGCCACCTTCGGATTGGCGAAGGAGGGTCTACTCGATAACCACGCCCATACCGGCGCGGCTGCGGAATACCTTGCCTACAGCGGATATTCGGGTGGTGATCGCTATCTGGACCAGGCGGCGGTACTGGATGGCGATCTCATCACCGCGGGTCCGACCGCGCCTTTCGAATTCGCTCGCGAGGTGCTTCGCAGGCTCGACGTCTACGAGCCCTACGTGCTGGACGCGTGGTACCGCTTGTTCGGCAAGAGCGATCCGGCGGGATTCGCCGCGCTTTCCGAGTACGAGGCGCAGCGGGTCGTCGCTTCCGCGTGAGGAAGAATCCGCGGTGAGTCGCGGACCCGGATAGGAGTTTCCGATATGAGTGACACGCCCGAGCAGGATCTCTTCGCAACGGCCGCTATCACGTCATTCCAGCTGAACGGTCAATTCCTCACCATCGCAGAGGAATTGGCCGCTCCCGCCGGAATTACGGCGGCCTGGTGGCAGGTGCTCGGCGCGGTGCTGCGCGAACCGCTGCCGGTGGCCGGAATCGCCCGAGCCATGGGGATCACCAGGCAGAGCGTGCAGCGCATCGCGGACCTATTGGTGGACAAGGGACTTGCCGAATTCCAACCCAATCCGGCGCACCGCCGCGCCAAACTCGTAGCGGTCACCGACACAGGCCGCGAGGCAATCAAACGCATAAACCCGCAGCACGCAGTCATGGCGAAACGGCTCGCCGCCAAACTCGGCCCCGACCAACTCGCCCTCACCGCCCACCTCATGACCCAACTCTCCACCGCCCTAGCCACCATCACCGACGAAACCTGATCCCCAGCTGCTGTTCGGCACTGTCGCTAATCCCAGCGCCCGAATGGACAAATGATCAGGTGGAAACCATCGCGGCAAACCGCGAGAAGGCTACGCCACCAGTTCCACCTGATCTTGATCGCCCGCGGGGGCGGGGGTCAGGGGAAGGGGTTGTGGGTTCGGCCGACTAGGTCGGCTACTGAGTCGGCGACCAGGGTGGGGCGGTAGGGGAATTGCTCGACGGATTCGCGGGTGGAGATGCCGGTGGTGACCAGGACGGTGCGCATGCCCGCCTCCAGGCCCGAGACGATATCGGTGTCCATGCGGTCGCCGATCATTACGGTCGACTGCGAATGTGCGCCGATCCGGCGCAGTGCCGAGCGCATCATCAGCGGGTTCGGCTTGCCTACGTAGTACGGCTCCTTGCCGGTCGCGCGGGTGATCAGCGCGGCGACCGAGCCGGTCGCGGGGAGCAGGCCCTCGCGGGACGGTCCGGTCGCGTCCGGGTTGGTGGCGATGAAGCGCGCACCGCGATCGACCAGGCGGATCGCGGTGGTGATCGCCTCGAAGGAGTAGGTGCGGGTTTCGCCGAGCACCACGTAGTCCGGATCGCTATCGGTCAGCACATAGCCGATTTCGTGCAGTGCGGTGGTAAGTCCGGATTCGCCGACCACGTAGGCGGTTCCGTTGGGACGCTGGTCGTTGAGGAAGGTCGCGGTGGCCAGCGCCGAGGTCCAGATCGCCTCCTCCGGAATATCGAGTCCGGTGTGGCGCAGGCGGGCCTGCAGATCGCGCGGCGTGCGGATCGAGTTATTGGTGAGCACCAGGAACGGGATCTCATTGCCGCGCAGCTCGGCTAGGAACTTGTCGGCACCGGGCACCAGATGGTCTTCGTGCACCAGCACCCCATCCATATCGGTCAGGTAGGACAGGATCGGTTCATCTGGTGTGCTCACGAGTCAATTGTCGGCTATCCGCCCACCCAGCGTGTGAATACCGGACCCGATGCGACCATCCCCACACCGCCCTGAGAGCCACCCACTTGCCGCGTCGCTCTGAGTCGTCGCAGATCAGCGCAGACGGCTAGCGCTTCCTGCCCATCGTCGGCGAGCTGGACCTGCACCTCATCGGCGAGGGGCGCCACGAACACCTGTGGGATGTGCTCGGCGCGCACCCGCGTCACTACACCACCCTCGACGGCGAGGTGGATGGCACCTCGTTCGCGGTCTGCCGAATGCCCGGGGTGTCACCGTGATCGGGGATTTCGACTGGCTGCCTCGCCGTGAGCCGTCCCCGGCTTGCGGCCGCATCGTGAGCCGATACCGACTTCCCCCGAGAGCCGTCAGCGACTTGCTGCGCCGCAGGCTGCAACCCGCCGGGAGTCGCACCTCAGCGATACGCAGCACCTCGAATGTCCGGTTCTTCTGCCGACGCAGATCCAGTCCCCGGAGCGTGATGCCGACTGGTTATTGCGATCACGGGGTGCGGCCCTGCGCACCTTCCCAGGACGCGCTGACTATGGTCGAGGGGAGGCCGTGTGAGAACCGATCGCGCAGCGCTCAGGTAGGCCGATCGCGGCTCGGGAACTCCGGTGTCGCCCTTGCGGTTGTACCGGGATGCGGTCGCGGGATTCAGGCGGCCGACGGTGTGCGGAACCTCCCGCACGGACCGTTGAGCGAAGCGACAGGAGTGGCGCATATGGGTGATCTCAAGCTCGGATACAAGGCGTCGGCGGAACAGTTCGGACCGCGGGAATTGGTGGAAATCGCGGTGGCGGCCGAGGACCACGGCCTCGACAGCGCGACGGTGAGCGACCATTTCCAGCCGTGGCGGCACAAGGGCGGGCATGCGCCGTTCTCGCTGGCCTGGATGGCCGCGGTCGGTGAGCGCACCAAGCGCATCCAACTCGGCACCTCGGTGCTCACCCCGACCTTTCGCTACAACCCCGCCGTGATCGCGCAGGCCTTCGCGACCATGGGTTGTCTTTACCCCGATCGTGTCATGCTCGGTGTCGGCAGCGGTGAGGCGCTCAATGAGATCGCCACCGGCTACACCGGCGAATGGCCCGAATTCAAGGAGCGTTTCGCTCGGCTGCGCGAATCGGTCGACCTCATGCGCGCGCTGTGGACCGGTGAACGCACCGACTTCGACGGCGAGTACTACAAGACCGTCGGCGCCTCGATCTACGACGTGCCCAAGGGCGGCATCCCGATCTATATCGCCGCGGGCGGACCGCTGGTCGCGCGCTACGCGGGCCGCGCCGGTGACGGTTTCATCTGTACCTCCGGCAAGGGTATGGACCTGTACACCGAGAAGTTGATGCCCGCCGTCGCGGAGGGCGCCGCCAAGGCCGGACGCGCCGTCGAGCAGATCGACCGGATGATCGAGATCAAGATCTCCTACGACACCGATCCCGAACTGGCACTGGAGAATACGCGCTTCTGGGCCCCGCTCTCGCTGACCGCCGAGCAGAAGCATTCCATTACCGATCCGATCGAAATGGAGGCCGCCGCCGACGCCCTCCCGATCGAGCAGATCGCCAAGCGCTGGATCGTCGCCAATGATCCGGACCAGGCCGTCGAACAAATCAAGCCGTACCTCGACGCCGGCCTCAACCACCTGGTCTTCCACGCCCCCGGCCACGACCAGTCCCGCTTCCTCGACCTCTTCCAGCGCGACCTGGCTCCCCGCCTCCGCGCCTTGGGCTGAGCCGCAACTGGTCGCACCGGCCGAGCATCGACGGGCTTGCCTGCCCATGTTCGGCCGGATCCGCGATGCTCGGCCGGCTCAGGCGAAATGGCCAATTGAGGTGAGTCTGGCCGCGATTGGTTCCGCAGCGACCATTCGACTGGCTTCGGCGCGCTGGTAAGCCGGGGCATGCACTCGGTGTGTGGGTCCGGTTCCCGCGATTGGTCAGGCGCGGGTGAGGGCGAAGATGCGCAGGTCTCGGGTGGTGCGGGTGCGGTAGATGCCGTAGGCGCTGGTGATCTCGACGAAGCGGGCGAACAGGGCGTCCTTGTCGGACTCGACCAGGGTGGCGCGCACGGGGATGCGTTGACCTGCGATGGCGACGGTGGCATTCGGGTTCGCCAGGAGGTTGGTGGTCCAGGCCGGATGCTGCTGCTGGCCGAAGTTGCTGCCGATCACGTAGATGGTGGCACCGTCGTGCAGGCAGAGCAGCGGTTGGGTGCGCGGCTCACCGGATTTGCGGCCGGTGGTGGTCAGCAGCATGACCGGGGCACCGATCGGACCGAGGAGCGTGTACTTGGCATTCGTGCGCTCGAGGATGGCCCGATCCAGCGGGGTAACCTTCCGAATCAGCCACGACCCGGGTTTGGTGGAAGCGAGCTTGGTCGCTAGCCGGGCAAGAAAATTGGTGTTCGAACCCCACTGCCGCTTCGGGAATTGCTCAGCCATGCCCGGACTATATCCGGACCGGTGCGAATAGGAGTTCGTGATCGCCGTCTCGCCGAACGGTCGAGGTAGCCGCGGCTTTACTAAGCTCTGGGGCATGGCCGATTCCGCTCCATCCGCTGTGTACATCGCATCTCCGGAGGGTGACACCGGAAAATCGACGGTGGCCCTCGGCATGCTCCAGATGCTGTGCGCGACCACCGCCCGGGTCGGCGTATTCCGGCCGATCACCCGCTCGACCACCGAGCCGGATTACGTCCTGGAACTGCTGCTCGAGCACAGCACCGCCGATATCGATTACGCGCAGGCCATCGGCGTCACCTACGAGCAGGTACACGCGGATCCGGATGCCGCGATCAGCGAGATCGTCATGCGCTTCCACGAGGTCGCGAAGCTGTGTGACGCGGTAGTGATCGTCGGCAGCGACTACACCGATGTGGCCAGCCCGAGCGAACTGCGCTTCAATGCCCGCATCGCAGTGAACCTCGGCGCGCCCGTACTGCTGGTCGTGCGTGGTTCTGGCCGCACTCCCGACGAGGTCGAGCAGCTGGCCGAGCTGTGTGCACACGAGCTTTCCCTCGAACACGCGCACTTGGTGGCCATCATCGCCAACCGTTGCGCCCCAGAGCAATTGGATGAAGTCGGTGTTGCTCTCGAGGGCTTCGATGTGCCGTCCTGGACGTTACCCGAAGTGCCGCTGCTGATTTCGCCGACAGTAGCCGAGCTGTGCACCGCGATCGGCGGCGAAATGTACAGCGGTGATGTGGAATTGCTGCAGCGTGAGGCATTGAAGGTCATGGTCGGCGGCATGACGGCCGAACATATTCTCGAGCGGTTGGTCGACGGTGTCGTGGTCATCGCGCCGGGCGATCGTTCAGACGTGCTGCTCAGTGTCGTGAATGCGCATGAGGCGGAAGGCTTTCCGTCGCTGTCGGGCATCATCATGAACGGTGGCATGCTGCCGCATCCGGCCATAGCCAGGCTGATGAACGGCCTCAAACCCAAACTGCCCATCCTCACCACGGAACTGGGCACCTACGACGCCGCGAGCGCCGCCTACCGCACCCGCGGCCGCATGTCGGCGGGCAGCCCGCGCAAGGTCGACACCGCGCTGGCCCTGATGGAACAGCATGTCGACGCGTCGGAGTTGTTGCAGCGCATCGAAATCCCGGATACCTCGGTGGTGACGCCGCAAATGTTCGAATACCAGCTGATCGAACGCGCCAGGGCGAACCGCAAGACCATTGTGCTGCCCGAGGGCGACGACGACCGCATCCTGCGTGCGGCGGGGCGGGTGCTGCAGCGCAAGATCGCGGATCTGGTCATTCTCGGCGACGAGGCGGCGGTGCGTGCCCGTGCCGCCGAACTCGGCGTCGATATCTCGGCAGCACGGGTACTCGACCCGCGCACCTCCGGTTACCTCGACGAATTCGCCGCGGAATACACCGAACTGCGCAAGCACAAGGGCATGACACTCGAGCGCGCCCGCGAAACCATGGCCGATATCTCGTATTTCGGCACCATGATGGTGCACAAAGGCATTGCGGACGGCATGGTCTCCGGTGCGGCCCACACCACGGCGCACACCATCCGGCCGTCCTTCGAGATCATCAAGACCGTCCCGGGGGTGTCCACGGTCTCCAGTGTGTTCCTCATGTGCCTGGCCGATCGGGTGCTCGCCTACGGCGACTGTGCCGTTGTGCCCGATCCGACCTCGGAGCAGCTGGCCGATATCGCGATCTCCTCCGCGCGCACCGCGGCTCGCTTCGGCATCGACCCGCGCGTCGCGATGCTGTCCTACTCGACCGGTGAATCCGGCAGCGGCGCCGATGTGGACAAGGTGCGCGTGGCCACCAAACTGGTTCGCGAGCGCGAGCCGGAACTGCTGGTGGAGGGCCCGATCCAGTACGACGCCGCGATCGAACCCACGGTGGCCACCACCAAACTCCCGGATTCCGAAGTGGCGGGGCGCGCAACGGTCTTCGTGTTTCCCGACCTCAACACCGGTAACAACACCTACAAGGCGGTCCAGCGCAGCGCCGGTGCGATCGCGATCGGCCCGGTGCTGCAGGGGCTGCGCAAACCGGTCAACGACCTGTCCCGCGGTGCGCTCGTCGCCGATATCGTCAATACGGTTGCCATCACCGCGATCCAGGCAGAGGAGAGCTGATGTGCGGTGTGGCACACAGCGGAACAATGCGACCGGGTTCGCGGTTGCTGACCGAGTGCGGGGCACGCGCGTGATGCAGGAGGTGCAGATATGAACGCGGCATCGCGCAGCGATTCGATGCGGAGCGGTGGTCGGGCGACCGGTGGGCGCAATGACCTCGTGCTGGTGATCAATTCCGGCTCGTCGTCGATCAAATACCAGCTGCTGGACCCGGAGTCGGGTGTGGTCGCCGCGTCCGGCATGGTCGATCGGATCGGCGAGGAGCAGGCCGGGATCGAGCATCAGGTCGATGGCCGAACCATCCAGCATCGACAGCCGATCGCCGATCACACGGCGGGGCTGCGGCTGGTTTTCGATGTGTTCGCCGAATCCGGCCACGATCTGGCCACCGCCGGGGTGCGCGCGGTCGGGCACCGCGTGGTGCACGGCGGCGAAGTGTTCTACCGGCCGACGCTCATCGATGACGACGTGGTCGCGGCCATATCCGACCTGTCTTCGCTTGCGCCGCTGCACAATCCGGCGAATGTCGCGGGCATCGAGAGCGCGCGCGAACTGCTGCCCGGCGTACCGCAGGTGGCGGTCTTCGACACCGCGTTCTTCCACGGCCTCCCCGATGCCGCCAAGACCTACGCCATCGATGCGAAACTCGCTGCCGCGCATGGCATCCGGAAGTACGGCTTCCACGGCACGTCGCACGAGTACGTCTCCGGCCGGGTCGCCGCGCTGCTCGATCGCGATCCCGCAGACCTGAATCAGATTATCTTCCACCTCGGCAACGGCGCGTCGGCATCGGCCATACGCGGCGGACACCCGATCGACACCACCATGGGCCTCACCCCGCTGGAAGGCTTGGTGATGGGGACCAGGGGCGGCGATCTCGATCCCGGGATCTTCGCGCATCTGGTCCGCGCGGCCCACATGGATGTCGACCAGATCGACGAAATGCTGAACCGCAACGCCGGACTCAAGGGCCTATCCGGCGTCAACGACTTCCGTGAGTTGCAGCGGCTCATCGACGGGGGCGACGCCGCGGCGCGCCTGGCCTACGACGTGTACATCCACCGCCTGCGCCGCTACCTCGGCGCGTATCTGATCGAGCTCGGTGGCGTCGATGCCATCACCTTCACCGCGGGCGTCGGCGAGAACAGCCCGCAGGTCCGCGCCGACGCACTCGCCGGGCTGTCCCGCTTCGGCATCGCAGTCGACCCGGCCCGCAACACCGCTGCGGACCGCGCGGCCCGGCATATCTCCGCACCGGGCGCAGAGGTTGCCGTGCTGGTCGTGCCGACCAATGAGGAATTGGCGATAGCGCAGGCCGCGCTCCGCGTTGTCGCAGCTCAGCGCGCTGATTGAGCGACTCTAGAAAACCTCACGGAATCCTCACACTCGCCGCGGCAGTATTGGTATCGGATCAGGTTCGCGCCGGACGCCGAAACCGGGGCCGGACCTCCGCCGCTATCGGGACCGCGATGCCCTCGCCACTCCCGATGTGCCCGCTCCGGCTGCCCCCGGGGCGGGCCGGAAGCGCGGAATCCCGGGGGATCATCGGTGTGCCGACTGCTCCGCGAATCGAGATCCGAGGCTCCCCCGCCTCCCCGGGCCTTTTGCCGGTCGTTGGGAGGTGGGGGGCCGGTCGTCGCGGGCCGGCGGTTGCGAGGGTGGCTCGGTTTTGGGGGTACCCGATGAGTTACCCATGTTCGTACGAGATCAGTCGTCCAGCTTCGAATCTAGATCCAGGTCTTGGCGCGGATCGAGTTCGCCAGGTCGACCAAGGCATAGCGGTGATTGCGGCCGGGGGCGCTGCGGGCCAGGGCGCGCAGCCCGGCCTCGGTGCCCGCGCGCAGCTCGCGCTCGGTGAACGGCGCGCCGAAGAGAGTCGTCCCGTCGCTCCTCGGTGTATTGCCCGATTGCAGCCAGGCCAGCGCAGCACCGTGGACGAGCACGCGCATCTGGGTCGCGCGGCTCTCCCCACTGGGCAGACCGACAACGCGCGAGGCCGAAAGGTGCAGGGTGGATTCGGGGAGTTCGGCGATCGGGGCCGCGGTGAGCAATAGCCACACCGCGGTCATCCGAGCCGTTGTGTAGTGCCGGGAGGCGGCGGGCACTTCGTCGAGCGCGCGCACCGCCTCGTCGACCTGACCCGCCTCGGCCGACTGCCTGGCCAGGCCGAACGCGGCACTCACCACGGCTCGATCGGTGCGCCAGACAGTGGCGTAGAACTTCTCCGCACAGGCCCGCCATTGTTCGTGGTCGTCCGAATCCCAGTGTTGCAGTACGAGTTCCGCAGTTGCCGCGAGTGCGAGCTTGGGCGCGATCTCGCCGGGTAGCACCCGCAGCACCGCATCGAAGCTGTCATAGGCCTGCTGGTAGTCCAACTCGAGCAGTTGGGCCTGGCCCAGATACCAGTCGATGCGCCAATCGTGATCGCCGGGCAGTCGTGACAGCATCTGCAGCACCGCCGCCGATTCGCCGAGTTCGAGCCGGAGCTTGGCCTCGGCCAGCGTCAGTTCCAGATCCCATGTCTCCTGTGTCTTTTCGGGATCGGCCACTGCGCGCTCATGCGCTTCCTGCAGCGCCGCAAGCGCATCGTTCGGTTCCGGATGTGCCACGGCCGCGAGCACGGGCACCGATGCGTCCGTCGGATCGATGAGCGGAACCGGAAGTGCCGCAGCCACTTCGTCGGCGCGCAGCAGATTGCTTCTGGCAATGCCGTCGGCATAGGCGTCGGTCTGGCTGATCAACTCCTCGGTGCCGAAGCTGCCGCGCTGTGGACTGAAAACTGTGGACAGCTGTGGATGGTCGGCGCCGGTCTCCATGGACAGGATCTCGCGCAGTACACCGGCCAACTGGGCCGACATGACGCGCGCGGAGGGAAAGCGGCGCTCGGGATCGGGATCGGTCGCGCACAGCAGCAAGCGATGAAAGAACTCGTAGCGTTCGAGCACCGGATGGTCGGCGAGATCGGGAATGCCGTCGAGATAGCGTCCCTGTTCCATCGGCATGCTCAAAGTCAGCACGGCCAGCGTCCGCCCGACCGTGTAGATGTCCGAGGCCACCGTCGGACCGGTCCTGGCGATCTCGGGTGCCTGAAAACCCCTGGTGCCATACAGGTTTCCGTAGGCATCGATGGTGGCGACGGCGCCGAGGTCGATGAGTTTGACCTGATCCTCGGTGACCATGATGTTATCGGGTTTGAGGTCGTTGTAGGTCAACCCGATCGAGTGCAGATACTCCAGCGCGGGCAGGATCTCGAGCAGATATGCGATCGCCTCGGGGACCGGCATCCGCTCCGGCCGCGGATAGGTGTCGAGAATATCGCGCAGCGAGCGGCCGCCGACGTACTCCATGACGATGTAGCCGATGGACTCGCCGTCGTCGCCGGTGTGCTCGACGAAGTTGTGGATCTTGACGATGCTGGGATGTGCCACCTCGGCGAGGAATTGGCGTTCGGCGACGGCCACCGCCTGCGCCTCGGTATCGCCCGCGTGCAGCAAACCCTTCAGGACGACCCAGCGGTCGCTGACATTGCGGTCGATCGCGAGGTAGATCCAGCCGAGTCCGCCGTGCGCGATACAGCCCTGGATCTCGTACTGGCTCGACACCATATCGCCCTCGTGCAGTGACGGGCGGAAATCGTATGGCGCACCGCAGGTTTCGCAGGTGCCAGCGGTTGTCGCGGGGCGGGTCGCGGTGGCGCGCCCGACCGGGTTGCCGCAACGCCAACAGAAGCGCCTGCCCTCGGAGACGACGGCATCGGCGAGCACCGCGGTGCGTGGATCGGCGGGCGGGATATTCGGAATCGTGACCAGTCCGGCGCCGAGTTTGCGCGTCGTCGGTCGCGAGCGCGCGGTGCGGACGCTGCGGCCGGAGGTGCGCATGGTCGCGGCGGAGGTCGGCTCCGGGGCATTCCATGCGCCGACGGTGAATTCAGCGGCCATATTGTTCCGCCGAACGGTTTCGCCGGAGGCGGGTTGGTGGCGGATGGTTTCCGCGGAGGCGGGGTGGTCACGGGTCGTTTCGGCGGAGGCGGGGTGGTGACGGACGGATTTGTCGGCGGTCTCCCCGGTGCCGGAAGTGGCCTCGGGACGCAGGTTTTCGGCCTCGGGGCCGGTACCCGGTGACCACCTGATCGTTTCGATGGCCGCGGAGCCTGGTTCGGCCATATCTGGTTCGAAGAACGCGGTTGCCCTGGTGGTCTCTCCGGATTCCTCGGCGGGTTCCTTCGGCTCGCCCTTGGTCGAATCGGTGGCATCGTGCGGTGATGTCATCGCCGTCAGTCCTGATAGGTCGGGACGGGCGGGGCTGGTACCGGCCCTAGAGCGATGAGGTATTGCTGGTACAGCCGGACCCATGTGCCGTCATTGCGGATGCGCTCCAGGCTGCCGTTGACGAAGCGGACGAGATCGTCGTTGCCCTTGGGGATTCCGATGCCGTAGGGCTCGACGCTGATGCTGGGGCCGACCAACTCGGTGTACGACGAGTCCTGCGTGGCCAGACCCGCGAGGACGGCGTCGTCGGTGCTGATCGCGTCGACTTGGCGCTGCTGCAGTACTACCAAACAGTCGGCCCAGGTGGGCACGGTGAGGATGGTCGCTGCGGGCTGTTCGCGGCGCATGTGATCCAGCGAGGTGGTGCCGGAAACGATGCACACTCGCTTACCCGCCAAATCGGCCAGACTTCGGATGCCGGAGTTCTTCACCGCGAGCACGCGCTGATTCGCGTGGAGATAGACGGTGGAGAAGGCGACCTTCTGCCGCCGTTCACAATTGATCGTCATCGTCTTGGCGACGATATCGACGAGGTGATTCTGCAGCGCGGACTCGCGCTCCGCGGACCCGAGACTGCGGTACTCGATCTGCTCCGGACTACCGAACAGATCGCGCGCGACCTCCCTGGCGATATCGGCATCGAACCCGACGATCGTGCCACTCACTGGATCCCGGAAGCTGAAAAGGTTACTGCCGGTATCCAATCCGACCACCAGCCGACCGCGGGCACGAATCGCATCGATGGTCGGTCCACGGGCGGCCGCACCCGCCCCGGTGGGCCGCAGACTCGCGGTCGGATCGCCGCATTGCTCGTCGCGTTCCGCTGGAATCGGTGAGTCCGTCGGTATCGAAACCGCTTTGGCGGGCAGCGGTGGTTCGGTGTACACGGTGGTCTTGTTATCGATCGCGTCCGAGCCCGCCGCGCACCCGGCGACCAGGGCGCTTGCGGCGAGCGCGGCGAGCAGCCCGCGCGCGCGGTTCATCGGTACTCCCGAAGTCGCGGCCAGATACCGAGGCCGACATAGGCCGCGGCGAGTATCCCCAGCACCATCGCGCCCGGTGCCAGGAAGTCGAGTGATCGGGCCGCGCCGGAGATGTTGTCGCGCAACGTATCGCGCGTTGCGTCCAAACCCAGTCCCAGTGCGCGGTCCAGCGATTCCACCTGTGCTTCGGCATCCGCCGTACCAGGCCCGGTCGCCACCGTTGCCGCCCCGACGAAGTCGCCGTGCGCGAGGCTGTCGTTCATGCGCTGATGGGCCGCTCGCCAACGGATAAGTGCCGCACGGGCCTGCTCGATCTCATCGGCGGCGGGCGCATCGGAGGGATAGCCGCTGAGTAGTTCGTCGAGTCGGGTGACACTCGACTCGTAGGTCCGGTCGTAGTCGCCGGTCGCGTCGCGACGCACCAGCTTCAGCGTCTCCGCCGAACGGGCCTGCTGGGTCAGAATGCGGCTCTCGGTCAAACGGGAGCTCGGCACCGCGCCGTGGTCACGGCCACCGATCATTTCCGCCGCGGAGACGGATCCGGCGATCAGCGTCCACGCCAACAGGATCAGTATCGCGGCCGAGGCGAGCAGCAGTCCCGGATTGAGCACGCGGTGCCAGCGCTTCGACAGATCGAACTGCGACCAGACCAGTGCGCCCAACGCCAGAATCAGCACACCGATCGCGGACCACGGCGGCTGCACATGATGCCGCTGGGCCGCGCTGACAGCATCGGAGCGATGGCTCTGCAGCTGTGCGGCCATCGGCAGCAGGACGGTCTGCATCTGATTCGATGCCTCGCTCAAATACGCGGCGCCGACCGGGTACCCGTTGCGGTTGTTCGCACGGGCGGTTTCGACAAGACCAGAGTAGACCGGAAGGCCGGTGGCGATGCCCGTGCGCAGCCGGGTGTCCGGATCGTCAGCGGTCGCCTCGCCGGCCGCATGACCCGATTGCGTCACCAATTCCGCGGAGGCCTCGCCGAGCGCCTGGCTGTAGCGGTCGCGCACGGTCTCCGGTTCCAGGCCGCCCGCGATGAACGCGGTACTCGCCGCGGCGTCCGCGATGGACAGCGAGGTGTAGAGGTGATGGGAGGAGTTCGCGTCCGGCTCGGTGTCGTCGAGCAGGATGTCCAGTGCCTGCTGGCGGTCGCTCACCGTCGCGGCGGTCATCATGCCCGCGGCCAGGCACAGGCCGACGAGCAGCAGACCGATGGCGATGAGCCGGCCCGGTGTCGATAGCGCGAAGGATCGTAGGTTGGCCGGGTCCAGATGGGCGCGTAGCCCAGCCTCGCGCGGCACGTCCAGCCGCTCGGGCCCGACATCGGCCGTCATGACCGACGGCGGCCGCGGGGCCGTCGTCGAATCGAGCGCTGCCATCTCCACCTCCCCGGTTGGTGCGCACATGTGCTCCTGCTGGGAGCTTATTGTGGTCTTACCGGCGCCGTGGCGTGTGAAACAACCGCGCAACGGCTAGATGAGGATGGTAACCAGATGCGTGGTGACGGTGACGGTTGGTCACGCGGCTCGGACGGATTGCGGCATTGGGGCCGCTTCGGCGCCGCCGGACTTCTGCTGCGCGCCCCGCTCGCGGGCGGCGTTTCCGCGGTGTTGTTGCAGCACCGCGCGCCGTGGAGTCATCAGGGCGGCACCTGGGCGCTGCCCGGCGGCGCCCGCGACAGCCACGAGACCCCGGTGCATGCGGCGGTCCGCGAGGCATGGGAGGAGGCGGGTATCGATCCCGCCGATGTTCGGGTGCGCGGCGAGCGAATCACCGCGACGGCATTGAGCGGCTGGACGTACACCACCGTGGTGGCCGATGCCGTGATGACTCTGCCTACCAGTCGCAACCGGGAGAGCAGTGCGTTGGCCTGGGTCCCCGAGGACGAGGTCGACAGCCACCCGCTGCACCCCGGCTTCGCTGCCTCCTGGCCTGCGTTGCGGGCGGCTCCGGCGCGCGTCTGCCTCGACGACATCGACGTGGACGACGCCGATACGGTCGCGGCCGCGCTGCCTCGCACCGTCGACCTCGCCGATCAGGGCTTCGTCTGGTTGCACGCCGAGCCCGAAGGTCCAGGTGCCTACGCCCGCATCGTCGACCCGGATATTGATGCGACGGATGCCGTGCAGACAGCCGCGAATTCGGAGCTCGCCCCGCCCGATTCGGTCTTGTCGCTCACCCGGGTTCAGGTGCTGTCTTGAAGCTGTGGGGTCCGTGTGGGCTTTGTCGAGGTACTCACATGGTGGTTGGCGGCGAGGTTCTGGGCCGCCATTCGACTGCGCTCGATGAGCCTTAGCCGCGCTGCGAGTGTCAGCGGAGCTGTGCGTTGTGCAGCAGCGCTGTTTTCAGATGCCGGGCTGCCGCCTCTGGATCACGCGCTTCGGTAATCGCACGCACCACGACGACGCGCTCGGCTCCCGCCGCCAGCACCTCGGGAAGTCGCTCGGCATCGATGCCGCCGATCGCGAACCACGGTCGGGTCGGGTGGGCGTCGGCGGTGGAACGCACCAGGTCCAGGCCCGCCGCCTGACGTCCCGGCTTCGTCGGCGTGGCCCATACCGGTCCGGTGCAGAAATAGTCGACGTTCTCGTCGATCGCCGCGAGCCCGGCCTGCGCGCGGTTGTTGGTGGAGCGCCCGATCACCACATCGGGTCCGAGAATGCGTCGCGCGTACCACGGCGGCAGATCGTTCTGTCCGAGGTGCAACACATCGGCCACGGCGGCGAGCGCGATATCGGCACGGTCGTTTACCCCGACCAGTGCGCCGTGCCTGCGGGCCGCGGCCTTCAATTCGGCGAGTGCGCCGATCTCGGCCTTGGCCTCGAGCGGGCCGAACTTCGCCTCACCCGGCGAACCCTTATCCCTGAGCTGAATGATGTCGACACCGCCCGCGAACGCGGCCTCGGCGAACCTGGCCAGATCGCCCTTCTCCCTGCGTGCGTCCGTGCAGAGATACAGCCGGGCGGTAGCCAAACGCTCCCTGGGCGGTAGGGACCGGAACTGGTGGGAGGGTTGCACGTGCTCGACCGTAGTCGCGCTACCGTGGGGATGCGAATAGTGAGGCAGGTGGATCAAATGCGGACTCTGGCCGTCGTCGGTGGCGGCGCCATCGGACTCGCCGCCGCCTGGCGCGCGGCCGAGGCGGGGTGGTCGGTCACCGTATTCGATCCCGCCATCGGCTCCGGTGCCTCGTGGGTTGCCGGGGGGATGCTCGCACCACTGTCCGAGGGCTGGCCGGGGGAGGATCTGGTCCTGGAATTCGGCGCCGCCTCACTGGCCCGCTGGCCCGAATTCGCCGCGCGACTCGAATCGACGACCGGTGTCTCGGTATTCGTCGCCGATGAAACCCTGACCGTCGCGCTGGATGGCGCGGACGCCGCCGACCTCCGCACGGTGGCCGAATGGGTCGGTGCTCGAGGCCATGAACTCGAGGTGCTCGACCGAGCCGGTGTGCGTGCGCTGGAACCCGAGCTGGCACGCACCGTGCGCGCCGGTCTGCGAGCCGCCGCCGAACCCGCCGTCGACAACCGGCGACTGCTGGATGCACTCCAAAAGGCTTGTGGCACAGCCGGAGTCGAGCTACGTGCCGAAACGGTCGACGCGGTGAACGCACTGCCGCACGACCAAATCGTGCTCGCCGCGGGCGCGGCATCGGCACTGCTGTGGCCCGGTCTCCCGGTCCGCCCGGTGAAGGGCGAGATACTGCGGCTGCGCCATCGTCCGGGCGCGACACCACCGCCACAGCGCGTGATTCGCGCGCGAGTGCACGGCAGGCAGGTCTACTTGGTGCCGCGCGTGGACGGAATCGTCGTCGGCGCAACACAATACGAGGCGGGCTACGACACGACGGTGACCGTCGCCGGTGTCCGCGATCTGATCGCCGACGCCGAGGCGGTGCTGCCCGGTATCGGCGAATACGAATTGGCCGAGGCCAGTGCCGGATCCAGGCCGGGCACCCCCGACAACCTGCCCCTGATCGGACGGCTCACCGACCGGATCGTGGCGGCCACCGGCCACGGCCGCAACGGCATGCTCGCGGTGCCGCTCACCGTGGACGCGGTGCTGAGCCTGCTCGACGGCGCGCCGCTCGATGACGCGAAAGCCGCTGACCCCCAACGTTTTTCGACGGCGCACCCGTCGTCACTCGCTACATCTGCAGGAGGAGTTCGATGACCTCGGTCCCCATCGGTGTCACCGTGAACGGGCAGGACCACGAATTCGACCGATCCCTCACGGTGCGGGAACTGCTCGATCGTCTCGGGCTGCCGTCCCAGGGCGTCGCGCTCGCGGTGGACGGTGCGGTTTTCCCGAAGTCCCGCTGGGACGAGCCGGTCGGCCGCGGCTGGGAGATCGAAGTGCTGACGGCGGTTCAGGGTGGCTGACGCACTGGAAACCCCTGACACGCTGGAGATTGCGGGCAAGCGGTTCGGCTCCCGCCTCATCATGGGCACCGGCGGCGCCGAGAATCTCGCCGTGCTGGAGGAGGCGCTGGTCGCCTCGGGTACCGAGCTCACCACGGTCGCCATGCGCCGGGTCGACGCAGTCGGCGGCACCGGCGTCCTGGACCTGCTCAAACGCCTCGAGATCATGCCGCTGCCCAATACCGCGGGCTGTCGGACGGCCGCGGAGGCGGTGCTCACCGCGCAACTGGCCGCCGAGGCGCTCGACACCAACTGGGTCAAACTGGAGGTGATCGCCGACGAGCGCACCCTGCTCCCGGACCCGATCGAATTACTCACCGCCGCAGAGCAATTGGTCGACGCGGGATTCGTCGTGCTGCCGTACACCACCGACGACCCGATCCTGGCCCGCCGACTGGAGGACGCGGGCTGTGCCGCCGTCATGCCGCTCGGCGCCCCGATCGGCACCGGACTCGGCATCGGCAATCCGCACAATATCGAGATGATCGTGGCCGGCGCGGGCGTCCCGGTCATCCTCGACGCGGGCATCGGCACCGCGAGCGATGCCGCGCTGGCCATGGAACTCGGCTGCTCGGCCGTGCTGCTCGCCACCGCCGTCACCCGCGCCCAGCACCCCGCCCTCATGGCGGCGGCCATGCGGGATGCGGTCAACGCCGGTCACCTGGCCCGTCGCGCGGGCCGCATTCCCAAACGCTTCTGGGCGCAGGCCTCCTCACCGGGCCGTTAACGGAGAAAGCGTTCAGGGTGATTCCCTGATGCGGCCCGGGGGCCTTCGTCATCCTCGAGGATGATTGAACTCGGCACCATTTAATGACGCGTGTGGCCGCGCGATGAGGAAAGCTGGTCACCATGATCGAGCTGAGGGGCCTGACCAAGCATTACGGGCAGACTGTCGCGGTTCAAGATCTCTCCTTCACCGTTCGACCCGGACAGGTGACGGGCTTTCTTGGGCCGAACGGCGCCGGTAAATCCACCACCATGCGGATGATCCTCGGCCTGGACAAGCCCACCGCGGGCACCGCATTGATCCAGGGCAAGCCGTACCACGAACTGGACCATCCGCTGCGCGCCGTCGGTGCGCTGCTGGATGCCAAGTGGGTGCATCCGAACCGTTCGGCCCGCGCGCATCTGCAGTGGATGGCCGCATCCAACGAAATCGCCATGTCCCGCGTGGACGAGGTGCTGCGGCTGGTCGGCCTGTCCGAGGTGGCGAGTAAGAATGCCGGTGGCTTCTCCCTCGGCATGTCGCAGCGGCTCGGCCTGGCCGGGGCGCTGCTCGGCGATCCGCCGGTACTGCTGTTCGACGAGCCCGTGAACGGCCTGGACCCCGAGGGCATCCTCTGGATCCGCCGGTTCATGCAGCGGCTCGCGGCCGAGGGGCGGACCGTGCTGGTCTCCAGCCATCTGCTCTCCGAAATGGCCCAGACCGCAGAGCATTTGGTCGTGATCGGACGCGGTCAGCTGATTTCCGATTCGACCACCAAGGAATTCATCGAGCGCGCCTCGGAACAGTCGGTGCGCGTGCGCAGTCCGCAGCTGGAGCAGTTGCGCAGCCTGCTCACCTCCAATGGCATGACCGTCCGCGAGGACGGCACGGGCCAGGACGGCGCCGCATTGGTCGTGGCCGGGGTGACCAGCGACGCGGTCGGCAAGCTGGCCGGTTCGAACGACATCACCCTGTACGAATTGGCGCCGCAGCGGGCCTCGCTGGAGGAGGCATTCATGCGGATGACCGGCGGCGCGGTGCAGTACCACGGCGAAGGCTTCGACCCGGCGGGAGCGTCAGGCCCGGAGGCGGCAGCTCGCGTAACCACGCAGGGCCCCGCGGACGCCGGGTCCTACACAGCGATGGGAGGTGCGCTCTGATGGGCGTGCTGGCAGCGGAACGTATCAAGCTCACCTCGACCAGGTCGCCGTGGTGGTGCTCGGCGATCGTGGTGGTGCTCGCCCTCGGCCTGGCCGCGCTGTTCGCGGCGGTGGCCCGCTCGTCGTCGGGCAAGGAGAATGCGCTCGACCTGACCGTCGCCACCGCGGTCGGCGGGATCAGCGGATTCGGCGTGATGGTCCTGATGATCATGGCCACCTTGACCGTGACCAGCGAATACCGCTTCGGCATCATCCGGACCACCTACCAGGCGACACCGCATCGCGCCAAGGTGATCGCCACCAAGGCGGGTCTGGTCGGCGTGTACGGGGCGGTACTCACCATCGTGCTGGCCTTCGCCGCCTTCGCGATCGCCAAGGCGATCGGCGGCGATGCGAGCAACAACCTGAAGCTCTCCGGTGGCGATGCCTGGCGCGAGATCTACGGCATTCCGGTCTATGCCCTGCTCAGCGTCATTCTCGCGGTCGGTATCGGTGTGCTGGTCCGGCAGTCGGCCGCGGCGATTTCGCTGATCGTGCTCTGGCCACTGCTGATCGAGCCGCTGCTCGGCGCGTTCGGCAGCTTCGGGCGCAATGTGCAGCCGTTCCTGCCCTTCGCGAATGCGAGCCACTTCTACAGCGCCTCGGAATCGACGGCGAACTGGCACTGGGGACCGTGGGGCGGCCTGCTCTACTTCGCGGCTTTCGTCGCAATTGTCTTCGGCGGCGCACTGGTTATGGTCAACCAACGCGATGCATGATTGAACTACCCGAGTTGCCCTCCCTCGCCGCTCGGGTGACGGGTGCCGACCTTGTCGGGAGGTCCGAGCACCCCGCGCACTGTCCGCCACTGCCCGGCGGACGATGCGAACATCGGCCCGGTGTGCGAATCCCCTTCCACACCGGGCCGGTGTATGTATTCGGGCAATCCAGGCAGTATGTGAACTTCCCGGAAACTAAGCCGGGCATCGCTTCCATCCAGAATCGATGCTGGCTACTCTCGGAGTCGGCAACCAGTGAGTTACCCATTGGCGGACCCGGCGTAGTGCCCGCTCAGTCTGATCGAGGGGGCACAGGTGGCGACAATAAGTAACCCGCCGACGGTTGGTCGGCTGAGATACGCTCGGGGCGTGACCGAAACACCTTCCGGCGGTGCTGAGCCGGGGCCGGAACCGGAAGACAACGGGGGCGTTCCGTCCGAGGTGACCATACCGTTGGTGCCCGCCGATGAGGACCGATCTGCTCGTCGTCCCGGCTCGGGAATGCGACGCGGGCAGTTCTCCGCCTTGATGAACGCTGCGAACCAGCGGCCGGACATCATCGGTGTGCTGCGCAAGGCGCGTGAACAGCTGCCGGGTGACCCGTCTTTCGGTGACCCGCTATCGGTTTCGGGTCCAGGTGGCGCCCGCGCGGTGGCGCGCGCGGCAGATAAGTTGGTCGGCGATACGCCGAGCGCGGCCCGGGAAATCGGGTTCGGCGCACTGCAGGTCTGGCAGGCCATGCTGGAGCATGTCGGCCGCGGTCGAGGTAGCGAAGAAATAACTGTGATGTTCACCGATCTGGTGGCGTTCTCCAGTTGGTCGCTCTCTGCAGGCGATGAGGCGACCCTCGAATTGTTGCGCGGGGTAGCCAAGGCCATCGAGCCGCCGATCGCCGATCGCGGCGGCCAGGTGGTCAAGCGCATGGGTGACGGCGTGATGGCTGTGTTCACCTCGGCTGATCGTGCCGTGCGTGCCGCTGTGCAGGCAAAACGGAATCTGGCCGACGTCAGCGTGCGCGGTTATCGCCCGCAGATGCGGATCGGTCTGCACACCGGCTCGCCGCGCGAGATCGGCGGCGACTGGCTCGGCGTGGATGTGACGATTGCCGCTCGCGTGATGGAGGCCGGCGGCAACGGCAACACCATGCTTTCGCACGCGACATTGCAGTCCGTCGCGCCGGAGACGCTCGAGGAACTCGGGTTCTCGGTCAAGCCGTATAAGCGCAGTTTCTTCGCCGCACCACTGAGTGGCGTGCCGGAGGATCTGCGGATCTTCCGCCTGAGCTCTGTCTAATTTGCCGCGCCTTCGGCGCGGCGTGTTCGCGGCCCCCTGTGTCTCGCGTCCGAGCCGTCGAGACTCGCGACTTCGTCGCATGCGCTTCGACGACTCGGACGCGAGACGGGCCGCGAACGGTCGCTCGTAAGACTCGCTCCGTTGGGGTCACTGACGGCGGATCGTTCAGCACCTGATGCCCTCATGCCGGGCGGTGGAGTCCCGCGCGTGCAGCGGATGCGCTTCGACGACTGGGACGCGAGACGGGCCGCGAACGGTCGCTCGTAAGACTCGCTCCGTTGGGGTCACTGATGGTGGATCGTTCGGCCACCGATGCACATGCGCCGGATGGCCGAGTCCTACGACGCGTGCGGCGCATGCGCTTCGACGGCTCGGACGCGAGACGGGCCGCGTAAGACTCGCTCCGTGGTGGTCGAGTGGGGCTGTGAGTGCCTACATCAACCAGGCGACCGCGCCTGCAGCCGCTAAGGCGGCGAGCACCATGAGGGCGATGGCGAGTGGGCGGGCGGTCTTCCAGGTGGAGTAGGCCCCGCCCAGCAGGAATCCGGCCAGCGCGAACAGGATGACGGACGACATCTGGTCATTCTGCCTCGCGTGCCCTGCTCGATTAACAAGCACGCATGCTTGCTTTTTTCTGGACCGGGTGTGATGCTGGACTCCGGAACGCGGACTCCACCGGCGGCGCAACGCGGCGCGCCGGGACGGTTCGCCGCACAGGAGGGCCTTCCAGCTGATGAGTATGCTGGCCGCCGATCCGGAGCTGATCCGAATCGGCAACTGTTCCGGGTTCTACGGTGATCGGCTCAGCGCCATGCGGGAGATGCTCGAGGGCGGGCAGCTCGATGTGCTCACCGGGGACTATCTCGCCGAGTTGACCATGCTGATCCTCGGCCGCGACCGGATGAAGGATCCCAGTCTCGGCTATGCCAAGACCTTCGTCCGGCAGATCGAGGACTGCCTCGGGCTGGCACTGGAACGCAATGTTCAGATCGTCACCAATGCTGGCGGACTCAACCCGGCCGGGTTGGCGCAGAAGCTGCGCAAGGTTGCGGCGGATCTCGGACTCGATGCCAAGGTCGCGCACGTCGAGGGTGACGACCTGCTCAGTCGTGCGGGCGAACTCGGCCTCGGGTCACCGCTGACCGCGAATGCCTATCTCGGTGCCTGGGGCATCGTCGAATGTTTGAATGCGGGCGCCGATATCGTGGTTACCGGTCGGGTCACCGACGCCTCCGTGATCGTCGGCCCGGCCGCCGCTCATTTCGGTTGGGGGCGAACCGATTACGACCAGCTTGCCGGTGCGGTGGTGGCCGGACATGTCATCGAGTGCAGTACGCAGGCCACCGGCGGTAACTTCGCATTCTTCACCGAGTTGGCCGATCTCGGACGGCCCGGTTTCCCGATCGCCGAAGTGCGCAGGGATGGCAGCAGCGTCATCACGAAGCATCAGGGCACGGGTGGTGCGGTTACGGTGGATACTGTTGCGGCACAGCTGATGTACGAGATCCAGGGTGCGCGTTATGCGGGGCCGGATGTCACCACGCGGCTGGACACGATCGAGCTGAATCAAGAAGGTCCGGATCGGGTACTGATCAGCGGGGTGACCGGCGAAGCGCCGCCGCCGCAGCTCAAGGTTTCGCTCAATACTCTCGGCGGTTTCCGCAACGAGATGGAGTTCGTGCTCACCGGACTCGATATCGAGGCGAAAGCCGGACTGGCGCAACGACAGCTGGAGTCCTGGCTGCCCGTGCGGCCCGCCGAGTTGACCTGGACCTTGGCGCGTCTCGACCGGCCGGACGCCGAAACCGAGGAGCAGGCAAGCGCTTTGCTGCGCTGCGTGGTTCGTGATCCGGATCCGAACAAGGTCGGCCGCTCCTTCTCCAATGTCGCGGTCGAGCTGGCATTGGCCAGTTATCCGGGTACCAACTTCACCAGCCTGCCCGGCAATGGTTCGCCGTACGGCGTGTACACACCGGGATTCGTCGATGCCGCCGAGGTGCCGCACGCGGCCGTGCTCCCGCAGGGCACTCGCGTCGATATCGCACCCGCATCGGACACGCTGGAATTGGCGGACGTGGCCGAGCCGGAACTGCCGGAGCCATTGCCCGCCAGCGGAACTCGCCGGGCACCACTGGGCGCGATCGCGCTGGCCCGCAGCGGCGATAAGGGCGGCAATGCCAATATCGGCGTGTGGGTGCGCACCGATGAGCAGTGGCGGTGGCTTGCGCATACGCTGACGGTGGAGCGGATCAAGGAACTGTTGCCCGAAGCCGCGCCGCTGACCGTCACCCGGCACGTGCTGCCGAATCTGCGTGCCGTGAACTTCATTATCGAGGGTCTGCTCGGACAGGGTGTGGCCTACCAGGCCCGCTTCGATCCGCAGGCCAAGGGGCTCGGCGAATGGCTGCGCTCGCGTCATGTTGATATCCCATTGGAGTTGCTATGAGTCCGTGGAATACGCCGGAACGGCGCGAATTGCGCGCCACCGTAAGGGGTTTCGCCGAGCGTGAGGTTCTTCCGTACCTGGACGCCTGGGAGCGCGACGGCGAGATCCCGCGCGAACTGCACAAGAAGGCCGGAGCGCTCGGACTGCTCGGCATCCAATTCCCGGAATTCGCAGGCGGTTCCGGTGGTGACGGTATCGACGCCATGATCGTCTGCGAGGAAATGCATCAGGCCGGTTGCTCGGGTGGCCTGTTCGCCTCGCTGTTCACCTGCGGTATCGCGGTGCCGCACATTATCGCCTCGGGCAACGAAGATCTGATCGAGCGCTTCGCACGGCCGACACTGGCCGGGGAGAAGATCGGCTCGCTCGCCATCACCGAACCTGGTGGCGGCTCCGATGTCGGCCACCTCACCACCACCGCGCGCCGCGACGGCGACCATTACATCGTCAATGGCGCGAAGACCTATATCACCTCGGGTGTGCGCGCCGATTTCGTGGTGACCGCCGTGCGCACGGGCGGCCCCGGCTCCGGCGGTATTTCGCTGCTGGTGGTGGAGAAGGGCACTCCGGGCTTCACGGTCAGCCGCAAGCTCGACAAGATGGGATGGCTGGCCTCCGATACCGCCGAACTGTCCTATGTGGATGTTCGGGTGCCGGTGGAGAATCTGGTCGGACCGGAGAATTCCGGCTTCTATCAGATCGCCGGTGCATTCGTCAGCGAGCGGGTCGGGCTCGCGGTGCAGGCATATTCACAGGCCCAGCGTTGCCTCGACCTGACCTTGGACTGGGTGCGCAACCGAGAGACCTTCGGTCGCCCGCTGATCAGCAGGCAGGCCGTGCAGAACACGGTGACCGAAATGGCGCGCCGCATCGACGTGGCCCGCGTCTATACCCGAGATGTGGTGCAGCGCAGCGCCGATGGCGAAACCGATTTGATCGCCGAGGTCTGCTTCGCGAAGAACACCGCTGTGGAGGCGGGCGAATGGGTGGCCAATCAGGCCGTGCAACTGTTCGGCGGCCTCGGCTATATGCGCGAATCCGAGGTCGAGCGGCAGTACCGCGATATCCGCATTCTCGGCATCGGCGGTGGCACCACGGAAATCCTGACCGGACTGGCGGCGAAACGATTGGGGTACCAGTGATGACAGCATCGCGCAGCGATTCGATGAGGGGTGGCGGTCGGGCGACGGGTGGGCCGACACTACGCACCACACTCGATACCGCATCGCCGGAGTACACGGCCGCGGCCGAGGCCATGACCAGCAAACTCGCCGAGGTGGAGGCCGAATTCGCCAAGGCCATCGCGGGCGGTGGCCCGGATAAGCTGGCCCGGCATCGCAAGCGCGGCAAGTTGACCGCGCGCGAGCGCATCGAACTGCTCATCGACGAGGATTCGCCATTCCTCGAACTGTGCCCACTTGCCGCGTGGGGCAGCGACTTCCACGTCGGGGCGAGCGTGGTGTGCGGTATCGGCATTGTCGAGGGTGTGGAATGCATGATCGTCGCGCCGGATCCCACGGTACGCGGCGGCACCTCGAATCCGTGGACGTTGCGCAAGAACCTGCGCATGAACGACATCGTCATGCAGAACCGACTACCGGTGATCGGACTCGTCGAATCCGGCGGCGCGGATCTGCCGACGCAGAAGGAAGTCTTCGTACCCGGCGGGCGGATGTTCCGTGATCTCACCAGGGCATCGGCGGCCGGAATCCCCACCATCGCTTTGGTTTTCGGTAATTCCACCGCAGGCGGTGCCTACATCCCGGGCATGTCCGACTACACGGTGATGATCAAGGAGCGCTCCAAGGTATTCCTCGGCGGACCACCGCTGGTCAAGATGGCCACCGGCGAGGAATCCGATGACGAATCGCTCGGCGGCGCGGATATGCACGCGCGCGTCTCGGGTCTGGCGGATTATCTGGCGGTCGACGAGCAGGACGCGATCCGCATCGGCCGCTCCATTATCAAGCGCCTGAACTGGAAGAAGCAGGGCCCGTCACCGCGCGCCGAGGTGATCGAGCCGCGGTACGACCAGGAGGATCTGCTCGGTATCGTCCCGTCCGATCTGAAGATTCCGTTCGATCCGCGCGAGGTGATCGCCCGCGTCGTCGACGGCTCCGATTTCGACGAATTCAAACCCCTCTACGGCAGCAGCCTGGTCACCGGATGGGCGGAACTGCACGGCTATCCGGTCGGCATTCTCGCCAATGCGCGCGGCGTGCTGTTCTCGGAGGAGTCACAGAAGGCGACCCAGTTCATCCAGCTGGCCAACCAGTCGAATACGCCACTGCTGTTCCTGCACAACACCACCGGCTACATGGTCGGCAAGGAGTTCGAACAGAAGGGCATCATCAAACACGGCGCGATGATGATCAACGCGGTCTCGAATTCGAAGGTGCCGCATATTTCGCTGCTGATGGGCGCGTCCTATGGTGCGGGCCATTACGGCATGTGCGGTCGCGCCTACGATCCGCGGTTCGTTTTCGCTTGGCCCAGTGCGAAATCCGCGGTCATGGGCGGCGCACAGCTGGCCGGTGTGATCTCGATCGTGGGCCGCGCGGCCGCCGAGTCCAAGGGCATACCGTTCGACGAGGAGGCCGATGCCGGGATGCGCGCGATGGTGGAGGCGCAGATCGAGGCCGAATCACTGCCGATGTTCATGTCGGGGCGGCTGTACGACGACGGTGTGATCGACCCCCGTGATACCCGCACGGTATTGGGAATGGCGTTGTCGGCCATTCACAGTGCCCCAGTCAAGGGCGCCGATGGCTTCGGCGTCTTCCGGATGTGAGGGCCGAAATGACAGCATCGCACAGCGATTCGATGAGGGGTGGCGGTCGGGTGATGGGTGGGCGCATCACCAATGTTTTGGTAGCCAACCGTGGTGAGATCGCCCGCCGGGTTTTCGCGACCTGTCGTCGTATGGGGATCGGCACGGTCGCGGTCTACTCCGATGCGGATGCCGCGGCACCACATGTCACCGAAGCCGATGCGGCGGTGCGTCTTCCGGGCAACACACCGGCCGAGACCTACCTGCGCGGCGAACTGATCATCGAGGCGGCCTTGGCCACCGGTGCTGACGCCATCCATCCCGGCTACGGATTTCTTTCCGAGAATGCGGAATTCGCACGGGCTGTGCTGGCGGCCGGGCTGGTGTGGATCGGGCCGCCGGTCGAGGCCATCGAGCAGATGGGTTCGAAAGTCGCTTCCAAGAAGATGATGGACGCGGCCGGAGTGCCGGTACTCGCCGAACTCGATCCCGACGAGGTCACCGCGGCGCAGCTGCCGGTGCTGATCAAGGCCTCCGCAGGTGGTGGCGGGCGCGGCATGCGTGTGGTGCGCGAACTCGCCGATCTGGAACCGCAGATCGCCGCCGCGCGCCGGGAAGCCGAATCGGCATTCGGCGATCCGACGGTGTTCTGCGAGCGGTACCTGGAGACCGGCAGACATATCGAGGTCCAGGTCATGGCCGATACCTACGGCACCATCTGGGCCGTCGGCGAGCGGGAATGCTCCATTCAGCGCCGCCATCAGAAGGTGGTCGAGGAGGCGCCGTCCCCGCTGGTCGAGCGGATCGACGCCATGCGCGCGTCAGGCCCGGAGGCACGCGGTGGGGGCCGACAAAGCGGTACATCGCAAGGTGTACGCGCGCACGCAGGGCCAGCGCGCACGGCCGATGGACAGAGCATGCGCGAGCGGCTGTTCGAGGCGGCCCGGCTGGCGGCCGGTGCGATCGGGTACACCGGTGCCGGGACCGTGGAATTTCTCGCCGACGAGGCGGGTGACTTCTTCTTCCTGGAGATGAATACCCGGCTGCAGGTGGAACATCCGGTCACCGAGTGCACCACCGGACTGGACCTGGTGCGGTCCCAGTTGGAGGTCGCGGCCGGTGGCGAGTTGGCTGCCGTGCCGCCACCACTGCATGGGCACTCGATCGAGGTTCGGTTGTATGCCGAGGATCCCGCGAACGAGTGGCAGCCGCAGAGCGGGACGGTGCACCGGCTCGATATCCCTTCGGTAGTAACCGAATTCGATGTTCTCGATCGGCCGGGCGTGCGTCTGGATACCGGTGTGGTGGATGGTTCGGATGTCGGTGTGCACTACGACCCGATGCTCGCGAAGGTCATCTCCTACGCCGACACTCGTGACGAAGCGGCACGGTTGTTGGCAACGGCGTTGCAGCGAGCCAAGATTCACGGTTTGGTGACCAACCGCGATCTGCTTGTACGGGTGCTGCGGCATCCGGCGTTCCTGGCCGGAGACACCGATACCGCATTTTTCGAAACGCACGGATTGGATTCGCTCTCTGCACCTTTGGCGACCGAGACCGATGAGGCACTGTCCATCGTCGCCGCCGCACTCGCGGATGCCGCGGCGAACCGGCAGGCGGCCAGGGTCGGCGGCGGGCTGCCCGCGGGCTGGCGAAATCTGCCGTCGCAGTCGCAGCACAAATCGTACGAAAGCCGCACCAGCGGAACACATGACATCGGTTACCGCTTCACCCGAACCGGCGTCGCGGTGGACGGTCACGACGGACTCGAATTGGTGCAGGCGGGGCCCGAGCGCGTGGTCCTCGCGGTTCCGGGCGAACGCGGGCTGGTGCGTAGGCAATTCGATATCGCCCGCTACGGCGATCTGGTCTGCGTGGATTCCCCACTCGGGCCGGTATCGGTGCGCAGACTGCCGCGCTTCAGCGATCCGGCCGATCAGGTCGCGCACGGTTCACTGCTCGCGCCCATGCCGGGCAGCGTGATTCGCATCGGCGCCGAGGTCGGCAGCGCCGTCGAACAGGGCCAGCCGATTCTGTGGCTGGAGGCCATGAAGATGGAGCACACCATCTCCGCGCCCGCCGCCGGCGTGCTCAGCGCCCTCAATGTCACCGTCGGCCAGCAGGTCGATGTCGGCGCCGTGCTCGCCGTCGTCGATCCCACCGAATCCCAGGAGAACTGATGAGTTTTATCGAAACCGACGAGCAGAAGGCGCTACGGGCCGCGGTCGCCGCGCTTGCTGCGAAGTACAACTTCCGTGACTACGTGCTGCCGAAGGCGCGCAAGAACGAGCCGCTCACCGAATTGTGGGATGAGGCAGGCAAACTCGGCTTCCTCGGTGTGAATCTGCCGGAGGAGTACGGCGGTGGTGGTGCGGGCATGTACGAGCTCGCGCTGGTCATGGAGGAGTTGTCCGCGCAGGGCGCGGGCCTGCTGCTGATGGTGGTCTCACCGGCCATCTGCGGCACCATCATCACCAAATACGGCACCGACGAGCAGAAGCAGCAGTGGCTGCCCGAACTCGCCGACGGAACCGCCAAGATGGTCTTCGGCATTACCGAACCCGACGCCGGTTCGAACTCGCACCAGATCACCACCACCGCGCGTCGCGACGGTGACGACTGGATCCTCAACGGCCGCAAGATCTTTATTTCCGGCGTGGACCAGGCCGAGGCAGTGCTCATCGTGTCGCGCACCGAGGACCACAAGACCGGTAAGCTCAAGCCGGCGCTGTTCATCGTGCCCACCGATGCCCCGGGCTTCGTCAAGACGCCGCAGGAAATGGACATCATCGAGCCGGACCACCAGTTCACGCTGTTCCTCGATGACGTGCGCCTGCCGTCGGATGCCTTGGTGGGCAAGGAAGATGCCGCACTCATGCAGCTGTTCGCGGGCCTCAACCCGGAGCGCATCATGGGCGCCGCCATGGCAGTCGGCATGGGGCGCTACGCCATCGATCGTGCCGTCGAATACGCCAAGGAACGCACGGTGTGGAAGACGCCGATCGGTGCGCACCAAGGCATTTCGCATCCACTCGCCGCGGTGAAGGTCGAGGTGGAGTTGGCCAGGCTGATGATGCAGAAGGCCGCGACACTCTACGACGCGGGTGACGAGATGGGTGCGGCCGAGGCCGCGAATATGGCGAAATACGCTGCGGCCGAGGCCAGTATCAAGGCGCTCGATCAAGCCATCCAGACCCACGGTGGCGCGGGCCTCACCAAGGAGTACGGACTCGCCGCGATGCTCGCGGCCGCCCGCATCGGTCGCATCGCCCCGGTCAGCCGCGAGATGGTGCTGAATTTCGTCGCCCAGTACTCGCTGGGCCTGCCGAAGTCCTACTGATATCCAGCCCTCGTCGTTCCGATGCCGGGGCGACGAGGGCGGGACCGGATGCCACGACAGGAGGCTCGATGACCGAGACATCCACCGCGCCATACGTGCGTTACGAGGTCGGCAATGGATTCGCGATGCTGACGTTCGACTCGCCGCACAACCGCAATGCGCTGTCCTCGCGGCTGGTCGCCGAGCTGCTGCAGGGCCTCGACGATGCCGCAGCCGACCCCGCCGTGCGCGGCATCGTGCTCGCGCACACCGGCAATACCTTCTGCGCGGGGGCCGACTTGAGTGAAGCCAGCAATGCCGATCCGGCCGTTGCCGCCGACGAGCGCACCCGCGTGATGATCGGCGTACTGCGCCGACTCGTCGAAACACCGAAGCCGATCATTGCGCAGATCGACGGCAATGTGCGCGCGGGCGGCATGGGCATCGTCGCGGCGTGTGACGTCGTGGTGGCCGGTCCCGGCAGCAGCTTCGCACTCACCGAGGTGCGAATCGGGTTGGCGCCGTTCATGATTTCGCTGACCCTGCTGCCGCGGCTCAGCCCGCGCGCGGCCAGTCGCTACTACCTCACCGGCGAGAAGTTCGGCGCGGATATCGCCGAGCAGATCGGTCTGGTCACGATCACCGCCGACGATCCGGCGGCCGAGGTGGCCCGGCTGTGCGCGGAGCTGCGCAAGGGCTCCCCACAGGGTCTCGCCGAGGCCAAGCGACTGGTCAACGCGGGCATCCTGGCCGAGTTCGACAGCTCCGCCGAGGAGCTGGCGAAACGTTCCGCGAGCTTCTTCGGCACGCCAGAGGTACAGGAGGGCATGATGGCCTTCTTGCAGCGCCGTCCACCGACCTGGGCAGAATAGCGCCGTGACATCGCCGACGACCAATGCCGCCACGGCCGCCAGCCTGTTCGGAGTGAGCCGATGGTGACTCCCCACGAACCCAAGCAGGACCGCAGCCGGGCCACCCGGCAGCGCCTGCTCGAGGCGACCATCGACTGCCTGGCCGAAATGGGCTGGGCGGCGGCCACAGTCTCGGTCGTCGCGGAACGGGCCGGGGTGTCGAGGGGCGCTGCCCAGCATCACTTCCCGACCAGGGAAGACTTGATCACCGCCGCGCTCGAGTACATGTTCGACACCCGCACCCAGCAGTCCAAGGACGAGGCGCTGGCGATGGCCGCGCTGGCCGGTGGGGTCGAGCGCACCGAGGCAGTGGTCGCCGGTCTGGTCGACTCCTACACCAGCCCGCTATTCAAAGCGGCGCTGCAGGTGTGGACGCATGCGGCGGCCGATCCGGCGCTGCGGGAGCGAATTGTGCCGCTGGAGGCCAAATTCGGGCGTATATCGCATCGCCGGGCCGTGGCGGCGCTGGGTGTGGACGACGGTGATCCGGTCGCCCATCACCTCGTTCAGGCCACGCTCGATATGGCGCGTGGGCTCGGTCTGGCCGATGTCCTGACCGACGACTCGGCGCGCCGCAAACAGATCGTCTCGCAATGGGCGGCCACGCTGCACGCCGCACTGCACGCCCCACCGCCCTGACGCCCGGCGCTCTGCTCAGGCGCCGGGCCGGGCTGGATTGCCGGGTCGCCGGGCGGACCAGGGCGTGCGCCGCTAGTCCTCGTTCGAATCCTTCGCCGGTGACACATGCTGGAACCAGGCGGCCGTCTCGTCCGCGGTGAGCACCCGGTCCAGCGTCAGATCGCCGACCATATGTGGAAAGAAGCGTCCGGCTGGCCAAGTGCGTTGGTACGGAGGCGGATCCAGCACCAGCAGGCGGGTGCCGTCGACGACCGGAATATCAGATGGCGTGCCCTCGTTCCAGATCCAGCTGCCGTCCGGCGCGACCAGATTGAACGATCCGGTGGTGTGCACCATGCCGGGCATATCGCGGCACATGGCGACCGCCTCCGCCGCCGGTGCCTCACCCGGAATATGTCCGCCGCCGATGAGAGCGTCGGCGAGCAGGGTGTGCAATTGGAAATTGTCGCCGATGCCGGTCATGCGCACGGCATAGCCGGTGCCGGTCTCGCGGTGCAGCACGATGACCGGCTCGTCGTCCAGCACGATCAGCGCGTAGCCGAGGCATTTGTCCCACCGGTCGGAGACTTCGCCGAGTGCGTCGTGCCGCTCCCGGATGATCTCGCGACCCGATTGTCCGAACTTCTGTCGAACCGCCTTGTGCTGCAACATGGCCAGACCGGCACGGCTCCAGAGGTCCAGTGTCCACCACGCCAGCGTCTGGTCGAATCCGAAGATTTCGAACAGGTCCGGGTCCAGCTCGAACTGTTCGGGGTCGGGTACGTCGACGCCATCGGCCGCCGCCGTCCACTTCTCGGCGAATTCCTTTGCGCCGTCGAGTGTTATCGCGAGATTTGCCAGCACGCCGGGTGCGCAAGCCGCCGGATCCGCACCACCCTCGACGCACGCGCCGATGAGGACCGCGATATTCGCTCGCGGTCCCGTCGGCACATCGGGCAGCAACTCCGCGAGCCGCTTCCCGCCCTGCGCAAGCTCTTCCGGAGTCGCCGATTGGTAGTGGCGATGCAGTTCCGAATGAGCTTGTTGCTGAGCCTGCGGGTCCTGCGCGTGCACTGCGCTCTCGAAATCGAATACGGCGTCGATGAATCGATCGGTGGTCGAACTCATACCCGCACGCTAACAGCTTGCCACTAAAGGGAATTCGCTGTCAGCAGAGCCCTGCCTGCTGCATGTGGCCCTCGTCGACCGCGTAGGAGGTGGAACCGATGAGGACGCCGAGGAGTCCACCGATGATCAGTCCCGGAATAGCGCCGACGAAGAAAAGGGGCAGGCCTGCGATGCCGCCGATGGTGGCGCCGAGCAGACCGCCGACCAGCGTCCTGACCTCGATGGTGTCGCCGGGCGCCAGGCACTGCCCGATGAGGTCGGCCTGCGGGGTCGGTTCGGCTGCCGCGGCGATCGGCGCGGTCGCGACCGGTGCGGTCGGCTCCGGCGCTTCGCCCGGTGCGGCCGATGCGGTCGAGGCGAAGCCGACCGTGAGCGCGATGGCGACGAGTGCGCCGATGACGGTTAGGACGAATCTCGAAATGCTTCTCACGTTTTTCCTGATGGTCGGAGTTGGCGCAACTGGATCATCATTCCCGGAGTTCGCGGCGTGCGAAAGGGTTTCGAATGAATGCCGCATTAAGAGGATTTCGAGGAATCAGGTCAAGGGATCTCGAGGAACGGTCCGAAACGGCATGTCACACTCGTGCGCCCTGCGTCGTCCTCACTGTGAAAGCGGAACAGCGCAGCGAAAAACAGGAGCGGAAATCATGTCGAACATCAAGATCGCGGTGGCCGGAGCGACCGGACGGCTGGGCCGCCACGTCGTGGATGTGCTGAACGAGCAGGGGCACGAGGTCGTCGCATTCTCCCGGGCCAAAGGTGTGGATATCGAGACCAGCGTCGGGCTCGTGGAAGCGCTCGACGGGGTGGATGTCGTCATCGACGCGTCGAGCACGCCGTCCGCGGACCAGACCATCGCGACCGAATTCTTCCGGGCCGCGGCGCGCAACCTGCACGAGGCGGGGCAGAAGGCCGGTGTCGAGCGGCTGGTCGTGGTGTCCATCATCGGCATCGATGGCTCGCTCGCCGGATACAACGCCGCGAAGCTGGCACATGAGGCCGCGCTGCTGGAAGGGCCGCTGCCGGTGCAGATTCTGCGGGCCGCGCAGTTCCATGAGTTGGTCGAGGTGATGGTGCAGTGGGGGACCCAGGGCGAGGTCGCCTACCTGCCGAAGATGCGCACCCAGTTGGTCGCCGCGCGTGCGGTGGCCGAGGCGCTGGTGGAATTGGCGGTGCATCCGGCGCCGGAGTCGCTCGACGGGCCGTTCCCCGAGATCGCTGGTCCGCAGCCGGAGACCATGGCGGGTGCGGCAGGTCTGCTCGTGGCAAAGCTCGGTGCGCCTGCCCAGGTGATCGAGTCGAGTGATCCGGCGAACCCGGATCGTGCGCAGTTCGAGAACGGTGGGCTGTTGCCGGGTGCGCACGCGAAGTTGGCGGGTCCGACGTTCGCCGAGTGGGTCGAAGCTACTTACGCCTGATACACAAAGCAATTCGCCCGGTGCGTGCACCGGGCGAATCGCTGTGCCAGACCAGGGCTGGTTGTCAGGATCCGCACCCGTTGTGCGTGCTCGGTGCGGATCCCGGCAGAAGAGTGCCGATCAGTGGGCGGCGGTCAGATCGTAGAGCGTGATGCCGTCGACTTCGGTCGCGGAGAACTTCTCTTCCACCCACTTGCTGACCTCGCTGCTGGTGCCGGAGCGGCCGAATCCGGAACCGCCGTCCTCACCGGCACGATTGCCACTGCCGATGAAGTAGTGGATTTTTCCATCGGCGACGTACTGCTTGAACTGATCCAGCGTCGGCGACGGATCGCTGCCGTTGAAGCCGCCGAGCGGCATGACCGGCAGTTCGGTGGCCAGCTGGAACCCGGCTGCGCTGTTCGCGCCGATGGCGGCGGCTACCCAGGTGTAGTCGGAGCCATTATTTTCCAGCAGTGCGATGACCTTCTCACTCGGCCTGCTAGCGCCGAGCAGACCACCGGCGGGGCCACCCATCATCGGATTGCCCGCTTCGTTTACGCCTTGTTCTCTCCCCTGAGCGCCATTGCGGCCAGCGCCATTCGTATTGCGGCCGTCAGCATTTCGCCCACCGGGCATGCCGCCGCCGAAGCCGCCTTCGCCCCCGGGACCACCGTTGCTTTCGGCCCAGGGCGGAGGTCCGAACCCCCCGACATTCGGTCCCGCCGACGGGATCCCGCCCTCGTGTCCGGTCGAAATGGTCTGGGCGGAATACGCGACGGGCCCGGCCAATCCGGCGAATGTGGCGGCCAATGCCGCGACCAGCGCCACCTTCCGCGGTGCGGGCAGCAGCATCGTAATGGTCGCGAGCACACCCACCACCAGCACCGCCCAGCGCAACCACGGCACAAAGCTCGAGCTGCGCGACAACAACATCCACGACGTCGCGGTGGTCAGGCCGACCGCAAGCCCCGCGAACAACCGGACCCACAGTCGATGCCGATCCCGCCACAGCTGCACCGCGCCGATACCGACCAATGCGGCGACCGCCGGAGCCAGCGCCACCGTGTAGTACTGATGGAAGATGCCCGCCATGAAGCTGAAGGTCAGCCCGGTCACCAGCAGCCAGCCGCCCCACAGGATCAGTGCCGCGCGCCGTCCATCGGTGCGAGAAGCCTTGCCTCGCAAAAGAATTCCCGCAACAAGTGCAACCAATGCGGCGGGGATGAGCCAGGCGATCTGACCGCCCTGCGCCGGTTCGAACATCCGGGTGATCCCGGTGTTGCCCCACATGCTGCGGCCACCGCCACCGCGCGGCATATCGCCACCACCACCGGGGAAGACGCTGCCGCGCTCGTTGCCGTTCAATCGGCCGAGACCGTTGTAGCCGAGGGTGAGTTCGACGATCGAATTGTGTTGCGACCCACCGATCCACGGTCGCGAGGATGCCGGCCACAGTTCGACCGCGAGCAGCCACCAGCCGGCCGCGACGATCATCGACAAACCCGCCGCGAGCAGCTGCAGGATCCGCTTGCCGAGTTTGGGCGGTCCGGCGAACAGATAGGCCAGCGCCAGTGTCGGCACTACCAGCAGCACCTGCAATTGCTTGGTGAGGAATCCGAATCCGATGAAGACACCGGTGAGTACCAGCCAGCGGGTGCGTCCGTCCTCGACCGCCCTGGTCAACGCCCAGGCCGCCGCGATCATCAGGAATACCAGCAGCGCATCCGGGTTGTTGAACCGGAACATCAGTGCGGCGACGGGCGTTACCGCGAGCGCCAGTCCGGCGATGAGTCCGGCCGCCGGGCCGAAGGGCCTGCGCACCGTCGCCCACACCAGTGCCACCGAGGCGACACCGAGCAGCACCTCCGGAACCAGGATGCTCCAGGAATTCAGCCCGAATGCTCGCACCGACAGTTCCATCAACCACAGCGAGGCCGGTGGTTTGTCGACGGTGATCGAGTTCGCCGCATCCGAGGAGCCGAAGAAGAAGGCCTTCCAGGACTCCGAACCCGCCTGTACCGCGGCGGAATAGAAGGAATTCGCCCACCCGCTGGCGCTGAGGTTGCACAGGTAGGCGATTCCGGTGCCGAGCAGCAGTACCGCCAATGCCGGGTATTCCCAGCCGGTCTCGCGCTTGGGGCGCGATTGCGGCGGTACCGCGGTCGACGGTGGCGTGAGCGTAGACGTCACTGCTGTCCGCCCTCGGTGACCAGCGCCGTGCGGGTGGCCGTCGGGTTACGGAAGACCCAGCGCAGGCCGACGAATCGGATCAGCGTGGCAATGAGATTGGCAACCACGAGTACAAACAATTCCAGATGAACAGCGGCGTCGGGTGCCCAACGGTGCAAGGCGAACAACGATCCGCTGGTGACCAATAGGCCGAAACCGAATATCAGCAGACCTTGGAATTGGTGTGACACAACGCCATTCGATCCGCGGACCCCGAAGGTGAAGGCGCGGTTGGCGGCGGTATTGCCGACCGCGGTGATCAGCAGCGCGACGAAGTTCGCGACCTGCGCGCCGGTCATGGGCTGCAACACCAGGTACAGCAGCATATACGCGAGCGTGGAGATGACGCCGACTATCGCGAACCGCACCACCTGCCCGACCATCCCCAACGGCACACCGGGAACCAGTGGTTCACGGCCGACCGAGCGGCGAAGCTCGTCCAACGGCAGCGCACCGGTCGTCAGTCCGCGCAGCAGTCGCCACACGCCGAGGAGATCCTTGCGCGCGGTGTCGATGATGTCGACCCGGCTGTCCGGATCGTCGATCCAGTCGACCGGCACCTCGTGGATGCGCAGCCCGGCCCGCTCGGCGAGCACCAAAAGCTCGGTGTCGAAGAACCATTCACCGTCCTCCACCAGCGGCAGCAGCCGCCGCGCCACATCGGTGCGCATCGCCTTGAAACCGCACTGCGCATCCGAAAAGCGGGCCTGCAGTGAGGCTTTCAGGATCAGGTTGTAGCAGCGCGAGATGATTTCGCGCTTGGGTCCGCGCACCACACGCGACGCCGCGTCGAGCCGGGTGCCGATGGCCAGATCGGAGTGGCCCGAGATCAGCGGAGCGACCAGGGGCAGCAGCGCATTGAGGTCGGTGGACAGATCCACGTCCATGTAGGCGACGACCTGGGCGTCGGAGTGCTCCCACACCGCGCGCAGTGCGCGGCCGCGGCCCTTGGCGTCGAGGTGCACAACCCGCACGTCATCGAGTTCATCGGCGAGCAGCTGCGCGACCTGCATGGTGTCGTCGGTGCTCGCATTGTCGGCTACGGTTATCCGCGCCGGGAACGGGAACCCGTCGCGCAAGTAGGCGTGCAGCCGCCGCACGCAGACACCCAGGTCGGCCTCTTCGTTGTAGACGGGGATCACGACGTCCAGCACGGGCGTGATCACCGTTTCGGTCATTTCCGCCCGGTGCGCGGCGGTCGTCGATTCGGTCATGGTGACCACCCTCGCGAACCGCGCTGGACCCTGGCTGGGCCCTACCTGTGAGGTTCCTGGGGACCGTGCCTACCGCGCCCGCCGAATCCGCAACACGGTGTCGGTACGCAGCCCCACCTTCCCCTCCGGCCACGTGACTTCCCGCTCGACCGCATCCTTGGTCTCCACGTTCCAATCCGGCCCGAGAGCCAGCCCGTCGAGCACGTCATCCATCGTCGGAAAGTGCACGTCATGCCGATCCTCGACAAACGACGGCCACCCCGCATGCCCCGCAATCAACAAAACCCCGCCGACCGCCACCGCCTCCGCGGCCCGCCGCAAAACCTTGGTCCGCTCCTGCTCCTGCGCCACCGGCGAATGAAAGAACTGCGCCGAAACCAAATCGAACTCTCCGTCCGGAAACGATTGCGCCAGATCATGTTCCGCGAACGTGATGCGCTCCCCGACGCCCGCCTCGTCGGCATGCACGGCGGCACGCCGCAGCGCTGTCGGGGACACATCGACCGCGGTAACGCGCCACCCACGCCCCGCGAGCCATACAGCGTCCGCACCCTCACCACATCCGAGGTCCAACGCGGTCCCCGGCTCGAGCTCCACGGCCTCCCGCACCAACAACGGATTGGGATTCCCGGTCCAAATCTGATCCCGATCTCGATAGAACTCTTCCCAAAACTCCTGAGCGGGCTGTGCTGCGGTGCTGTCGGTCATCCGACGATCTCCCATCCGAGTTACCGGGCGGTGGGATATCCGCCCTGATCGCATGATCTCCGCGGAGCCCGAAGCGGCGCCAGATTCTTTGCCGTTTCAGCAACAGTCAGTTCACGCGAGGACGTCGGGGTTGCCGTCGCTCCAACTACTGCTCAGCCTGCGCGAGACGAATCGCCAGCCATTCGTAGTGCGTCGCAACCGGTCGTGGTAGCTCCCGCCGGCGACGAAGAACTCACCGTCGGGCAGCCCCCGGCGTATGTGCTGAGCGTGGTAGTAGCAGGTGTGCTCCGCCGCATCCTCGTGCACTGTGATGACATGGTTGCTGTTGAAGTGCTGGGTGGTGTCGAGTCGTTCGAGGCTTGGCCTGATCCGGGCCACAATTGCGGTCGGGCCGTCGAGTTTGTCGCCTGTTGCGGTGTACTCCCAGCGTGCGTCATCGGTGAATAACGCGGCCAGCGTTTCCCAGTCCTTGGTGTCCAGAGCCCTCGCGTATGCCACAACCGTGTCCAGGATGGCGGCACGGTCGATGATCTCCTGGATCTGCGGGGAAATTGGGGACATATGATCCGCCTCTTCTATAGGTGCATGTTTTGTCGCCGGGTACATGATCAGCCACCATGAACAGGCACGGAAGAAGGCACTTTTATGTCCCACAGTCACATCGATGTGTCAGTCCTGGCCAGTGAGGCTTGCCCGGTCTCGGAGGTCCTTGATCACGTCTCCGGGAAGTGGAGCATCGGCATCTTGGTCGCGGCCGCGCAGGGGCCGGTCCGTTTCACGGAACTCGAGCGATCGATGCGGGGGATCAGTCGGCGCATGCTCACGCTGAACCTGCGCAGATTGGAGCGCGATGGCTTGCTCACGCGCACCGTATACCCAACGGTGCCGCCGACAGTCGAGTACACCCTCACCGACATGGCCCGGGAACTGTACGAGTCTCTGTTGACGCTTACCGGGTGGGCGACCCGGCACCGCAGCGCCATTGCCGCCGCGCGAGCCGAGTACGACCGTCGGCCGGGTTAGCACCGATTCGTACCCTGTCCAATGCAGACCCCGAAATCAGTGGTGGACAACCCGTGCAGGTACAGCAACGCAACAAGCTTGCGGCGGCGTGGGAGATCGATCGGGTTCCGGGCGGCTCGGCGTAGCGTACGGTCTTGGGATCGGGACCGCTCAGGTCTCCAATCGAAGGACTGTGCATGTCCGACAAATCTCCGCGCAGCGCAATGTCGAAGAAATCCGGGAAGTCCATCAAGGAGAAGCGAGCGGAGAAGAAGGCGAAGTCGGGTGGAGATGCCAGCGGGGAGACGATCGTTCCCAAGAAGCGCTGACGCCGGCGGGGCGCCGCTGACCGAGCCGACCGAGGTCGAGTGAGCTGTTGGTACCGTCGGATTCGTGATGCGCAGCGGGCGGGATGTAGATGAAGTGCCGCCCAAACGGGTCGATGCGCGGACCGAGCGGTGGCGTGAGCATCGGCGCAACGTACGCGCGGATTTTGTCGACGCGGCCTTCCGCGCGCTCGACAAGTTCGGGCCCGAGGTCAGTATGGGCGATATCGCCAAAGAGGCCGGTGCCGCGAAACCCAAGCTGTACCGGCATTTCGAGGATAAGACCGATCTCTACAACGCCATCGTCGACCGGGTTCGCGACATGCTGTGGGAACGGATCGTCGCGAGTGCCGATCTGACCAATGATTCAGCGCGCGAGTTGATTCGGCGCGGTGCGGCCGAATATGTGCTCGTGGTGACCGAGCATCCCAATGTCTTCCGGTTCATGCTGC
Organism: Nocardia vinacea; assembly: GCF_035920345.1. Classification (NCBI taxonomy): domain Bacteria; kingdom Bacillati; phylum Actinomycetota; class Actinomycetes; order Mycobacteriales; family Nocardiaceae; genus Nocardia; species Nocardia vinacea. Next base: position 6,380,135 of record NZ_CP109149.1, on the reverse strand, counting down.
ACAGCCACTTCACGCGGCGGGCGGACGAATCCGAGCGTGCGCTGCAGTCCGCGCGCCGGTCGGCCAAGCGGGCCGCCGATCTGTTCACCGGACTGCTCGCGGACAAGTCCGTGCAAGTGTCCAGCGTCGAACTCGTCAACTATTCCGTCTTCGGCGCGGTGGCTTCGGCCACCGACTGGTGGCTGGGCGCGAACCGCCTGCAGGCGCATACGATGCCGATCGAGCAGTTCGTCGCCTACCTGGCCGAGATCATCTCCGCGCTGGCCGAGGCCAACGCACGGTTGAACGGCATCAGTATGGACGCGGATCTGCCACTGCACCTGGCTTTTTCCAGCGAATAGACATTATTCGATCGAACCCACCGGTGGTGCCGACCGCGGGCGCGCCAGTGGCGGTCGGCTACCGCATCCACCTCGAACGCCAGTGTTCTTGTTGACCGCATCGTCGAGGCCAACGGTGGCTGCGATGCCCTCAGTATGAACCCACCCACCGACAAGTTTCGGCGCCGAACCGGTATCTATGAGGACAGGCGCCAGAACGGGGAGACGGGGCCGTGGCCTGCGCCGAGGTCGTAGGACGCGGCGAGGCAGCGGTAGGTCCAGTCCTTGGCGAACGCGACGGCATCGGGCACCGAGTAACCGTTGGCGAGAGCGCATGCGATGGCCGCGGCCAGCGTATCGCCGCCACCGTGGTCGTTGCCCGTGCTGATCCGCGGTGCGGTGAACTCCAGGAACTGGTCGCCATCGAAGAGCAGATCGGTGCTGACCTCGGAGGACCGCAGATGTCCGCCCTTGACGATCGCCCACTGCGTCCCGAGTTTGTGCAGCGCCTCGGCCGCCCGGCGCGCGGAGCCATCATCGGTGACCTCGATGCCGGTGATCAGGCGCACCTCGTCGAGGTTCGGCGTCACCACTGTGGCCAGCGGGATCAGCGTGTGCCGCACCGCGTCCAGTGCTTCCTCGTGCAGCAGCGGATCGCCGTGCATGGACGCCGCCACCGGATCGACCACCAGCGGTGTGCGGCCCTGTCCGATCCCCACCTCTTCGCAGACCGCCGCGACCGACTCGATGATCGCGGTCGAGGCCAACATCCCGGTCTTGGCCGCCCCGACCCCGATATCCCCGACCACCGACCGCACCTGATCGGCCACGATCCCCGGCGGAATCTCATGGAACCCGCTCACCCCGACCGAGTTCTGCACCGTCACCGCGGCCACCGCGACACACGCGTGCACCCCGCACATCGCCATGGTCCGCGAATCGGCCTGAATGCCCGCGCCGCCGCCGGAGTCGGTCCCGGCGATAGTAAGGACACGAACCGGGGTCTGCCCGTCGGGCACCAGCGGCAGCAGTTTCACACCCCAGACCCTAACGACTCGCCCAGACGGTGCGCGCGGATGGATTCGGATCTGACCGAGCGCATCCCTGGTCGGGGCGCATCCACTTCGGTTGGATCGGTCGAATGTCCCTCACCTTCCACTGGTTTCTGCCAACCAATGGCGACAGCCGCAATGTCGTCGGCGGTGGTCACAGTGCGAACGCCACGAATTCCGGATATCCGCATCTGGAGGAGGCCTACTGGTTCGGTGAGCGCGTGCTGCCGCGGCTGGCGGCGGGCGGGCTGTGGCGTCATCCGGATGCGCCGGTCATGGCGCATCGTGGTCTCGAAGTCGCGGCGTCCTGATGGTGGTCTCCGCCGAACCGGCTGTGGCCGAGGGTGATTCGCCGGTCCGCATCCGGATGCTATTGCCGCTGTTGTCGGTGGCGGTTTTCGTCGGTGTCTGGCAGCTCGTCGCGGCGGCTGGAATCTGGAACGAAACCTTTGTGCCGCCGCCGATTACGGTGTGGCGCGCGGCCGTCGATTTGTCCACGACACACGACGGCGTGCGGGGTTACCAGGGCTATCTGCTCTGGGAGCACCTCTACATGACGTTGCGCCGGGTGCTCGCGGGTGTGGTGGTCGGTGTCGTTCTCGGTGTCGCGCTCGGTGTCGCCATGGGCACCGTCGGCTGGCTGCGCAGCATCCTCGAGCCGTGGCTGACGTTCCTGCGAACCTTGCCGCCGCTCGCGTACTTCTTCCTGCTGGTGATCTGGCTCGGCATCGATGAGGCGCCGAAGGTGACTCTGCTGGCCCTGGCCGCACTGCCCGCGGCGGCGATCGCCACCACGACGGCGGTGGCGGCCGCGCCCATCGGGTTGGTCGAGGCCGCGCGAGCGCTGGGAGCCACTCGGACACAGGTGATCCGGGATGTGGTCTTTCCGGCCGCACTGCCCGAAACCTTCACCGGTGTGCGGCTCGCCGTCGGCATGGCGTACTCGTCGGTCGTCGCCGCGGAGCTGTTCAACGGCCTCCCCGGCATCGGTGGCGTGGTGAAGGACGCGAGCAATTACAACAACACCCCGGTTGTGCTGGTCGGTATCGCCGCGATCGGCATCTCCGGATTGGTTATCGACGGCCTGCTGCGTGCGGTCGAGCGGCGCGCTGTGCCGTGGAGAGGAAAGATATGAGTTACCGAGCCCGGTTCTTCCGTGCGGTCGCGGCGGCGGTCGCCGGTGCGGTGGCCATCGCCGTCGCCGGCTGTGCCATCGACCACTCCGGCACCGATAGCGGCAAGCCGACCATTCGCCTTGCGTACCAGGCGTTTCCGAGCGGCGACCTGGTCGTGAAGAACAATCGGTGGCTCGAGACCGAACTGCCCGGATACAACATCAAGTGGACCAAATTCGACTCCGGCGCCGACATCAACACTGCCTTCATCGCAAAACAGGTCGACTTCGGCGCGATCGGTTCCAGCCCGGTCGCCCGTGGTTTGTCCGCGCCGCTGAACATTCCGTATCAGGTCGCGTTCGTGCTCGATGTGGCCGGCGATAACGAAGCGCTGGTGGCGCGCAACGGCACCGGCATCGAATCGATCGCCGATCTGAAGGGTAAGCGCATCGGCACCGCCTTCGCCTCGACCGCGCACTACAGCCTGCTCGCCGCGCTGGATCGAAATGGATTGAGCGCCAATGATGTCAAGCTGGTCGACCTGCAGCCGCAAGCGTCGCTGGCGGCCTGGGAGCGCGGCGATATCGACGCGGTGTACACCTGGCTGCCGACGCTGGACCAACTGCGCAAAAGCGGTAAGACGCTGATCACCAGTCGCGAACTCGCGACGGCCGGTAAGCCGACGCTCGATCTCGGGGTGGTGTCCAAGGAGTTCGCGCAGGCGCATCCCGATGTGGTCGATATCTGGCGCAAGGTGCAGGCGCGGGCGTTGGACACCATAAAGAACCGGCCCGAAGAGGCGGCGAAGGCGGTCTCGGCCGAAATCGGTATCGGCACAGCGGATGCGGCGCAGCAGTTGCGCCAGGGTGTATTCCTCACCAAGGAACAGCTCACCTCGAAGGAGTGGCTCGGCACCGAGGGCGCGGTCGGTGATATTTCGGTGAGCTTGCAGAGTGCGGCCGAATTCCTGGTGGCGCAGAAGCAGATTCCGGCCGCGCCCACATTGGCGGCCATTCGCGACGGGATCTACGTCAAGGGGTTGCCCGGTGTCCTCGGTAGTTGACGATGCACTCTCGGTTGCGGCTCCAGTCGGCAAGGGCGGCATTCGAATTCGCCAGGTCTCCCACCGCTATGGCCGTGGCGGGGATGCGGTCACCGCGGTCGGCCCGGTGGATCTCGAGGTGCCGCCTGGTGAATTCCTGGTCCTGGTCGGTGCTTCCGGCTGCGGCAAGAGCACGCTGCTGCGGCTGATCGCGGGTTTCGAGACGGCCACCGAGGGCAGCATCGAGGTCTCCGGTGCGCAGCCGGTGCCCGGTCGGTCCGGCGGTATGGTCTTCCAGCAGCCACGGCTGTTCCCGTGGAAGACTGTCGGCGGCAATGTCGATCTAGCGCTGAAATACGCGGGCGTGCAACGAGGTCAGCGCGCGGAGCGCAGGGCAGAACTGCTGCGCCGGGTCGGCCTCGACGGCACGGATGGCCGCCGGATCTGGGAAATCTCCGGCGGACAGCAGCAGCGCGTCGCCATTGCCCGGGCGCTCGCGGCGGAGAACTCGCTGTTGCTACTCGACGAACCCTTCGCCGCCCTGGACGCCCTGACCAGGGAGCGACTGCAAGACGACCTGCGCCGCGTCGGCCAGGAATCCGGCCGCACCGCGGTGTTCGTCACCCATAGCGCCGACGAGGCGGCCTTCCTCGGTTCACGGGTCGTGGTGCTGACCAAACGCCCCGGTCGGATTGCCCTCGATCTCCCGGTTGGCCTGCCGCGTACCGATGTCGACGCCGACGAACTGCGCACCTCCCCGGAGTTCGCCGCACTGCGGCGTGAGATCGGTTCGGCGGTGAAATCCGCAGCCGCCTGACGCCCACCGAGCCACATCTAAATGAAAACCATTATCATTAATGCGTGACCACTTCATCGACCCCTGACCTGCTGCCCGTCACCGTGCTGTCCGGCTTCCTCGGCGCGGGTAAGACGACCCTGCTCAACCACATCTTGGCGAACCGGGACGGCCGCCGCGTCGCGGTCATCGTCAACGACATGAGCGAGGTCAATATCGATGCCGCGCTCGTCGCCGGACAGGCACATCTGGATCGCACCGAGGAGAAGCTGGTCGAACTGACCAATGGCTGCATCTGCTGCACCCTGCGCGAGGACCTGATCGAAGCCGTCGGCAGGCTCGCTCGCGAAGGCCGCTTCGATCAGCTGGTCATCGAATCCACCGGCATCTCCGAGCCGATGCCGGTCGCCGCCACCTTCGATTGGGAATTCGAGGACGGCTTCAAACTCGGCGATATAGCCCGCCTGGACACCATGGTCACGGTCGTGGACGCCTCCACCTTCCTCGCCGAGGTCGCTCGTGGTGAGGCGCTGGCGCAGCGGAATCTGCAAGCGGGCGAGGGAGATACGCGCACCATCGCCGACTTGCTCGTAGACCAGGTGGAATTCGCCGACGTCCTGCTCGTCAACAAGACCGATCTGGTCAGCGCCAACGCGGCCGGAACGGTGGAGGCCACGGTGCGCCGCCTCAATCCACGCGCCAAGATCCTGCGGACTGAAAAGGGCGCGGTAGATCTCGCGGAAGTCCTCGCCACCGGCCGCTACAACCCGGTCATCGCTGCCGAATCCGACGGCTGGGCCGAGGAACTCGCGGGCGGCCACACCCCCGAAACCGAGGAATACGGCATCCGCAGCCTCACCTACACCGCCGATCGCCCCTTCCACCCCGAACGCCTGGCCGAAGCCCTCGCCCAACTGCGCGGCATGCTCCGCAGCAAGGGCTTCTGCTGGCTCGCCACCCGGCCCGCTCTGGCCGCCGTCTGGTCCCAGGCAGGCCCCAACCTGACCTTCGAACCCGCCGCCTGGTGGACCTCGCTCGAAGTCCCAGCCGGCCAAGAAATCGTCTTCATCGGCGTCAAACTCGACCGCGACCATATCCGCGGACTCCTCGATGCCGCGCTCCTGACCGATGCAGAATTCGCCACCGGCCCCACAACATGGTCCACCTACCCCGACCCCTTCCCCACCTGGGGCGATCTACACCAGCACTGAGCGCCCGTCGACGGCCGAAACCCACGCACCGGATCGGGGCGTGGGTTTCGAACCGGGTGGGCCGGTCGCGCGGACGCAGCCGAGTTCGGGCGGCATTGTCGGCTCAGTTGGAGATGCCCGGGGCCTGGCGGGTGTAGGCGGCGTCGGTGAGTTGCTCGAGCATGAACGCTGCGATATCGGCGCGGGCGATCTTCAGGGAGAGGCCCTTTTCGTCGGCACCGAAGCCGCGGCGGTAGGCGTCGGTGCGGGGGCCGTCGGTGAAAGCGCTCGGGCGGACGATGGTCCAGTCGAGGTTGCTGGCGTGGACGTATTCTTCCTGCTGGACGTGGTCGGCGAAGGCCTGGCGCAGCAGCATCCCGAACATCACGTACTTCCAGAGGAAGTTGAGGTTGCCCGCGCTGTCGCCGACGCCGAGGGTGGTCTGGCAGATCAGGCGCTTCACGCCGGTACGGTTCATCGCCTCGATTACCGCGCGAGTACCCGCGGCCCGGATGACGCCCTTGCGGCCCGCGCCGAGCGAGATCAGCACCGCATCCTGACCAGCGACGGCCTGTTCGACCGAATTCGTGTCCAGCACATTGCCTTCCACGATGTGCAGCCGCTCGTGCCGCTGCTCGATACCGGCCGCGCTGCGTGTGAAGGCGGTGACCTCGTGTCCCTGCGCGAGCGCCTGCTCGACGACCAGACGACCGACGGTGCTGGTGGCTCCGAAGACTGCGATTCGCATTGTTTTCTCCTTGTTGAACTTGCGGTGCTCCCGGGCCCTACGTGGTTACGCAGGCTGCCGCCTCCGGGCCTGACGCTCGCACCGCGGGTATCGAAAGCTGTTGAACTGCTGGTGAATCCAGTACAACAGCGGAGAAGGAGCCGAACCATGGTCGTGCGTCTCGCGGACATAAGAGGGTGTCTACGCGCACCGGCCCGCGCTCCCATGACTGGAGCGCGGGCCGTTGACCAGCGGTTTTCTATTAGCTGAGCTTTGCGAAGAACTGTCGGATATCGCCGACCAGCAACTCGGGCGCCTCATGGGCGGCGAAATGTCCCGCGGCATCGTTCGGACCGCCGACCACCGACCCCGAATCGTAGGAGTTCCAACTGACGATATTGCGGTGATCACGCTCCGCGAAGCGCCGCATCGACTGGAAATCGCCGTTGAACATTGCCAGCGCGGTCGGCGCCGTGGTCGGACGGGTCGGCCGGTCGGCGCTGTGCGCCTCTTCGTAGTAGAACCGGACCGACGATCCCGCCGTGCCGGTCAACCAGTAGAGCGCCACATTGCCGACCACGAATTCGGCGTCCAGACTCTCGCCGAAAAGCTGTGCGTTCCAGCCCAAGAGCCCCACCGGCGAATCCGAGATCGCATACGCAAGGGTCTGCGGCTGCTGGCTGCACAAGATATTGAAGGCCATCTTGTTGTCCTGGAACCACTTCAGGTGCTCCAACGCCGCGAGGTCCGTAGGGGAGAGGTTCTCGAACTCGGCCGGATCGCCCGACGGGAACGAAAACAGCTGTGTCACATGCACACCCACTACCCGATCGGGCACGAGGCGGCCGATCTCCGGTGAAACCATCGAGCCGCCGTCGTTCCCGATAGCGCCGAAGCGGTCGTAGCCGAGTCGATCCATCAGCTCGACCCACGCTTGTGCGACCCGCCGCATGGTCCAGCCGGTGCTGCGGGTCGGGCCCGAGAAACCGATGCCGGGCAATGCCGGAATCACCACGTGGAAGGCCGGGTCATCGGCTGATTCCGGTGCGGTCAGCAGCTCGATGACGTCGAGGTATTCGAGCACCGACCCCGGCCAGCCGTGCGTCAGGAGCACCGGCAGCGCATCGGCGCGCGCGGACCGGATGTGCAGGAAATAGATGTTCTCCCCGTCGATTTCGGTGGTGAACTGCGGGTAGCTGTTCAACTTCGCCTCGAGTGCCCGCCAATCGAAGCTGTCGAGCCAGTATTCGGCGAGTGCGCGGACCCGATCGCCGGGCACGCCGTACGAATCACCGACTCCCAGCAGCTCGTTCGGCCACAGCGTCCGGCGCAGCCGATCGGCCAGATCGTCGAGCTTGTCCTGCGCGATGTCGATGCTGAAGGGGTGGATGGCAGTCATGGCAATCTCCTGGTCGTGTTCGCTCGGCGGTTCAGCGGTACTGCGCGAAGAATTCGGTGATCTCGCCGGCCATCAGCGCGGGGGCGACGTGGTGCAGGTAGTGGGTGTACACGTCGTGGGTCCGCCACGAGACGATGTTGGCGTGATCGCGGTCGGCGAACCGGCGGATCCCGTGGAAATCACCCTTCGATCCGGACAGTGCCAGCGGCACCGTGGTCGGTTCGGTCGGCTGCTGCGCCTTGGCCTTCTCGAAGTAGTGCCGGATCGCGGAACCCGCGGTGCCGGTGAGCCAATGGATCGCGATATTCGTGAGCACGAATTCGTCGTCCAGATCCGGCCCGAGCAGCTGGCTGTTCCAGCCGACCAGACCGGTCGGCGAATCCATCAGCGCGTGCGCCAGCGTCTGTGGCTGCTGCGATTGCAGGATATTGAAGCCCATCTTGTTCTTGACGAACCAATCCAGCGTCGCCAGAGACTGCTGCTCGTCCTCGGTGAGGTCGGCCAGTTCCGTCGGATCGCCCGACGGGAACGAGTACACCTGCGAAATCTGGATGCCGACGACGTTTTCCGGCGCGACCCGACCGAGTTCCGGCGAGATCTGCGCACCACCGTCATTGCCGACGGCGCCGTACTTGCCGTATCCAAGCCGCCGCATCAGCTCGGCCCAGGCCTCGGCGATGCGCTGATCGTTCCAGCCGGATTCCGTTGTGGGACCTGAGAATCCGTAACCCGGTACCGACGGGATGACCAGATCGAATCCGGCGGCCGTCAACGGCTCGATGACACCGAGGAATTCGACGAACGTACCCGGCCACCCATGCGTCAGGATCAGCGGAAAAGCGTTGTCCTGCTGCGACTTCACGTGCAGGAAGTGGATGTTCTGCCCATCGATCTCGGTGGTGAACTGCGGGTAGGCGTTCAGCTTCGCCTCGACCTTGCGCCAGTCGAACCCGTCGCGCCAGTAGTTCACCAGATGCCGCACTCGATCGACGCTCACCCCGTAGGTGTCATCCGAACCCGGAATCTGATCCGCCCAACGGGTGCGGGCCAGCCGGTTCTGCAGGTCGTCCAGCTCGGCCTGGTCGATGTGGATGGTGAAGGGGGTGATGGCGGCCATCTCTACTCCTTGTGAAACGGAATGCTTCGTTCTGTTTTAACAGTATCAGAACAGATCATTCCGTTTCAAGTGCTAGTCTGAACTCATGCCGAAGACATCCGATGCCCCAGCTCAGAAGGGGCTGCCCGGCCGCAAGGCGCAGGCCGCCCGCAACGACGGGCTCATCCTCGAGGCGGCCCGCGCGGTCTTCCTCGCCGACGCCAACGCCCCCATCGCCGCTGTCGCCGAGCGTGCGGGTGTGGGCATCAGCGCCCTCTACCGGCGCTATCCGAGCAAGGAGCTGCTGCTGCGCACCCTCTGCCACGAGGGTCTACGCCGCTACAACGCCGAAGCCGATGCCGCACTGGAGGATTCGGACGGCTGGCGTGGTCTGGTGGGATTCCTGGAACGCGTGGTCGACGCGGATGTGCATTCGTTGGCCGTGCACCTGGCGGGCACTTTCACCCCGGACGAGTCGATTCTTCCGGATGTCACACATTCGGGTGAGGTCACCGAGGAACTGGTGCGGCGGGCCCATGTCTCCGGTCGGCTGCGCGCGGATGCCAATGCCAACGACCTCGGTCTCGTCCTGGAAGCATGCGCGGCCGTCGCCATGCCGGACCAGGCCCGAACCGTGGAGCTGCGCAGGCGGGTACTCGCCATGCTGATCGCGGGGCTTTCCGGAACGGGTGAACTGCCGGGTCCGCCGCCGGAGGCGGGTGAATTCGCGTGGCGGTGGGGACCGAACAAATAGCACCGATGTGGGCGGTTCAGCAGATCTCCACCCGCCCTTAGCCTTTCGTTTGCGGCACCTCCCTTCGATCCGCGTCACCCGCCGCCGGGGGGTTGTGGTGGTCCGGGTGGCAGCCCTGTTGGAGCCGTTGCTCGGGGTGGTCCGGGTGGTGGTCCTGCCGGGGTGGTCGCGCGGGGCGGTCCAGGTGGCGGTCCCGCTGGGGTGGCCGGCCGAGCCGGTGCGGGCGGTGGTTGCGCTGGCGTGGTTACGCGAGGCGGTCCAGGCGGTGGTCCCGCCGCGGGTGCGGCGGGGTGTTCCGGCCGGGCGGATCGTGCGCCGGGTTCGGAACTCTTATCCTGCGGCGGCTCGCGCCGAAGGCACACCGGCAGGCGACTCGAGTCGGCTGCTCCGGAGGCGATGTGGTCGGAAAGGGCGTCACCACCGACCCTGACTGTCTTCTCGCTGCCGCCTTTGTCCTTCGCGGTTACCTGCACTATCCCGTTGGAGTTGACATCGAGGGTGACCTCGATCCGCGGGACGCCGTGCGGCGCAGGCAGTATCCCGGCCAATTCGAAGTCGGCGATCCGCGTGTTGTCAGCCGCGACCGTCTGCTCGCCCAGCAACACCCTGATCTGCATCGACAGTTGGTTGTCCACGGCGGTGGTGTAGGTCCGCGACTGCCGGGTCGGAATGGTGGCGTTGCGTTCGATCATCCGCGTCATAACGCAGCCCTCGGTCTCGATGCCGAACGACACCGGGGTGACGTCGAGCAGCAGGATGTCGGTGACTTCACCGGTGCCAACACCTGCGCGCAGCGCCGCCCCAAGCGCAGCTGCCTCTTCGGGGTGGACGCCCCGGTTCGGCTCCTTGCCGCCGGTGAGTTCACGTACCAGCTCGATGACCGCGGGCATGCGGGTGGATCCGCCGACGAGCAGCACGTGGTCCATGTCGTCGATCGAGATGTCGGCATCCTCGAGAACTTCCTGGAGTGGCGCCCGGGTGCGGTCCAGCAGGTCGGCGGTCATCTGCTCGAACTCGGCCCGGGTGAGCTGTTCGTCCAGGGACAGTTGGTTTCCGTCGGCGTCGACGCAGATGTGGGGCACGGCGATCGAGGTGCTGTGCGCGCTGGACAGGTCGATCTTGGCATGCTCCGCGGCCGCGCGCAGGCGTTGCATCGCCACCTTGTCGTCGGTCGGATCAATCCCGTTGGCGGACTTGAACTTTCCGACGAGCCATTCGACGATGCGCTGGTCCCAATCCACGCTGCCGAGGTTGGCGCCACCGCTGGCACGCACTTCCACGATGTCGTCGCCGATCTCCAGCAACGACACATCGAATGTGCCGCCACCGAGGTCGAATACCAGGATCGTCTGCTCCTTGTCGCCGTGGAAGTGCGCGTACGCCACCCCCGCTGCGGTAGGACCGGCGATCATCCTGAATGCCCGGAGATCGGCAATCCGGCATGCCGCCTCGATCGCCTGACGCTGCCGGTACTGCTCCGGGCCTGCGGAGACAGCGATTCCGATAAGAAGGTCGGTGCGGTCTTCGCCCAGATATGCCGCGGCGTCGCGTTCGAGCTTCCGCAGCACCTGCGCGATGATCTCCGGAGCGGTATGCCCTTGGTCGAGAACGTCCCCATTGCCCGCGAAGGCCACAACCGGCGGTGTGCGGCGCGCACCCTCCGCGTTGGCGATCACTTCGGGCACACCGGCATTCAGTACCGCGATAACGGACTTGGTTGTCCCGAGATCGATACCGACCGCTCGTGACCGAGACATCAGTCGCACCCGTCTTCGGTGGATGTCGAGGGTGCGCCGGGCAATGTCAGGGGTTGGATCGCGCGGCCGTCGACCCAGGCGGTCCAGCCGTTGTTGCAGGCGATATGTGCCCAGTCCCCGGCGCGGTCGAGGATCTGGAGTTCGACGCCGGGATCGATGCTGGTGATGGGGCCGAGTCCCGGATCGGGCGAAGGCCATGCGTCCAATCCGCCGTCGGGTACGCGGTGGGTGGGGTGCCAGGATGCTGTGGCGGTAGCCGCGAGGGGTTCGATGGCGCGGCCGTCGACCCAGGCGGTCCAGCCGTTGTTGCAGGCGATATGTGCCCATTCGCCGGTGCGGTCGAGGATCTGGAGTTCGACGCGCGGGTCGATTCGGGCTACCGGTGGCCGGGTCGGGTCGGGTGTGGCCCAGGCGGGCATGCCGTTGTCGGGCACCTGGTGGGTCGGATGCCACGCCGGTTCGCCGCCGCGCTCGGCAACCTCCGGTACGACCTCCTCGGGTACGGAGGCTGCGTCGACCGCCGGTATGTCACCGGCGAACGGCGTGACCACGGCGGGATCCAGTATCTGACCCACTAGACGGAGCGCGACTTCCGCTGTGGTTTCGAACAATTCCACATGCGGGTTGCGCGTCGCCAGCCCGCGCCAGAATGCGAACCTGGTCGTGAACGACGAGCGGAAAACCGTGAAATGGGTGAGAGCGGCCCGTTCGGTTGCCGCACCGGTGAACACGGCGATGCTCCCGGTCGTCAATAGCTGACCGAACGACCGCGCCACCGCGGTCCCGGCATCGGTGAATCGATAGGTACCGAGCCCTTCCAGTCGGACCAGGCCCAGCAACGCCAGTCTGGCCAATCCCGCCGACATCCGGCCGGCTGCCGCCGTGAGCGACACCGGTGCGGCGCCCTGGGCGGCGGGCAAGGCCCATCGGGTGTCGCCGCTGGCAAGCCCCTCGGCGAGTTGCTCCTCCAACTCGAGCGCCCTCAGGTCGGGCGGTTCGGGCGCGATGTCTCGACCCGGTCCCCCGGCCAGGCGGGCTTCCTGCGTCGCATCGGCGGCGGCGAGCAGGGTGGCGAACGCGATGAGATCGAGGTCGATGGGGGGCGATGAGGAACCGGGGCCGTAGGAGGTGAGATCGAGCAGTTCGTCCACCAGCACGGTGGCCTGGGTGAGATCGGGCACGATGGCGAAGTCGAAGCCGCTATCGCCGGTTCCGGTCTGCATGACGAAGGTGTCGTCTTCGTCCCGGCGCAGCAGCAGCGCCGCTGTCCAGTTGTTCTGCCCGGCGCGATTGGTGGTGATGGCGACGGTGTGGACGGGATCGGCGGCGATTCGCAATGCTCCCGTCGACGCTTCGGTGAGCCGACCGTCCTCTTCGAGTAGCTCGGTGTCCCGCAGCGCCGCCGCCGGGTCGTGCGGCGGGGTTTTCAGCGGCAGCGTGGACCGTGAACCCGGTTTCAGTCCAGCAATGGACAAGGCTGCGGCAAGTTGGTCCGGGGTCAGTCGGAAACGCATCGGATTCAACACCGTCGACTCCTTCCCGCATCACAGCCACCGCGCGAAAGCGCTCGGTAGCTGTGGTCGCCGGACTCGACCGAATCACGTTTATGGTTTCATACGCGGCGATTCTTCAGCAACCACCCGACCGGTGATACCCGCAGGTCAAGGGGGCGTGCTAGCGCGGGCCGAGGAACAGGGTCTGGGTGCTGCGGCCGAGCGGACCCTTCTCGTCGAAGAGCGCCGACTCGGCCAGGCCGATGCCGTGCGGTTGCGGATAGGTGGCGGCGTCCAGGCAGACCCATTCGCCGACCGGCTGTCGGTGCAGGGTGACCGTGAGATCGGTATTGATGAACAGGTATCGGTTCCAATCCAGCACCCGGCTGACACCATTGCCCGAATCCGCCGCGGCGAGTGTGCGTTCCAGCGGACTCGGCGTGGTACCGGCGACGATCGGATATTTGAGCCGGATCCAGCAGATCGCCGGGCCGGGATCGGCGAAAGACCCGGACACGAAGCGGTAGTCGATGCCGGTGTGAAAACCGACGGGCTGGGTCGACGGAAAGTGGGACGGCACTGCCTGATCCGGTCCGGGGCGGGCGCCGGTCGGCAGGAACTGTTCGGGCAGTTCGAGCTCCGGCTCGGCGAGTTTGAATCGCCAGGCATTCGCCCGCATGACCGGTCCGCGATCGGTGGACAGGGTCGCTTCGATCAGCTCCACACTGCGTCCGGGGCGGGCCACCCGCGCCGCCGCCGTCAGCGGCTCCAGGGGAACCGGGCCGAGTATTTCCACCGCGACCCGCCCGACCTGGAATCCGGTCCGTGGCTCACAGCGCTCGATCGTGTGCCCGAGCAGCGCGGATGGTGGTCCGGCGTGCTGGGCGTCGGGTGACCACGGACCGCGGGTCAGTTCGGTCGAGACGAACCGATTCGGGTTCGCCGGATCTGGGGTGTAGAAGGCGTCGGCCACGTCGTTGTCCCGTTCCGCTGGGTTGTTCGTACGGTTAACGATTCTGCTACGACGCTACTCCGCGGCAACGAGCCGCTATCGCTACGCTCGGCCGAAGGCCAGGGCGACATTGTGGCCGCCGAAGCCGAAGGAGTTGTTGAGTGCGAAGTCGATGCGCTGCTCGCGGGGCGCGCCCGCCACGATATCGAGGTCGATCTCCAGGTCCCGATTGTCGAGATTCAATGTGGGCGGGACGATTTGGTCGCGCAGTGTCAGCATGGTGAGGATGGATTCGAGTGCACCGACCGCGCCGATCGAATGGCCGAGTGCGGATTTGGGCGCGTAGACCGATGCCTCCGGCGTCACCGCGGTGATGGCATTGGCTTCCGACGCATCGCCGATCGATGTCGAGGTGGCGTGCGCATTGACGTGCTGAATATCCGAAACCTGTAGTCCGGCAGTGCATATCGCCTTGCGCATTGCGCGCGCGGCACCGATGCCCTCCGGCTCCGATGCGACGATGTGATAGGCGTCCGAGGTGATCCCCGCGCCCAGCACCCGGCCGTGAATTTGCGCCCCGCGCGCCCGCGCATGCCGCTCGGACTCCAGCACCACCAGTGCCCCCGCCTCGCCGAAGACGAATCCGTCGCGATCCCGGTCGAATGGCCGCGATGCCCGCTCCGGCTCGTCATTACGCGTACTCATCGCCCGCATCATGGCGAAACTCGCGATCGGCACCGCATCGATATGCCCCTCGACGCCACCGGCCACCACGACATCCGCCTCGCCGGTGGTGATCAGCCGCCAGGCATGCGCGATCGCCTCCGAACCGGAGGAACAGGCCGATACGGGTGCGAAAACCCCTGCCTTGGCGCCGATTTCGAGCCCGACCGTCGCGGCCGGACCATTCGGCATGACCATCGGCACCGACATCGGCGACACCTTCCGGTAGCCGCCGTCGCGCATCGAATCGACGGCATTGATCAGCGCATCGCCGCCGCCGAGCCCGGTGCCGATGACGACCGCGAGCCGCTCACCCTCGACCTCGGGTGCGCCCGCATTGCGCCAGACCTTGCGGCCTAGCACCAGGGCCATCTGCTCGACATAGGAGTGGCGGCGCTGTTCGACGCGGGTGAGCTGATCGCCCGGCCGTGACTTCAACTTGCCGCCGATGCGGACCGGCAGATCGTATTCGGCCACGAAATCGTCGGCGAGCATGCCGATACCGCTGCGCCCGGCGAGCAGCCCGGACCAGGTCGCATCGATGTCATCGGCGATCGATGTGGTCGCGGCGACCGCGGTGACCACGACGGCCGGGCGAGTTTCTGAAGCGATTGTTACAGTCACGATGTCATGAATACCTGTACCAATCGCTACAGTCAACTCATGGCCCGTCCACTCGACCACGCGAAACGCGCCGACCTGCTGGCCGGCGTCGTCGAATACATCGCCGTCCACGGCCTCGGTGACCTGTCGCTGCGCCCGCTCGCCGCCGAACTCGGCACCAGCTCGCGCATGCTGATCCACTACTTCAATACCAAGGAAGAACTGCTGGTGCAGGCGCTGACGACGCAGCGCCCGGATATAGCCGTGGTCTTCGCGGGGGTCTCCGATGCGGCTTCGCTGCGCGAGCGGCTCGGCGAATTCTGTGCGGTGAATATCGCGGGGGAGGCCACGACGAGTGTGCGGGTGCTGCTGCAGGTGCTGGGGGCGGCGTGTGTGCCGGGTAGTCCCTATGGCGAATACGCGAATGCCGCGATCGCGACTTTCATCGGGACGCTCGCGGATGCGCTGCGTCGAATCGAATCCATCGATGATCCGGAAGCCATTGCCACGCTGTTGGTTTCGGGGCTGCGCGGCATCATTCAGGATCGGTTGATAACCGGTGATGTGGAGCGCACCGACCGAGCGGCGCGCAGGTTGATCGACCAAAATATCCGCTAGACACCGTGTTTCGGTGCAGCGGGTTGTTGGTAGAGGTGCTGATGAACCCCTGGTCCAACGACCCCTCGGGCATAGAAAAACCCTGCGTCGGCTGCGCATGCAAGGTGCGGCCGACGCAGGGTTCTCGGTGCGGTGCGGTGCGGTGCGGTGCGGTGCGGTGCGGTGCGGTGCGGTGCGGTGCGTCAGGCGAGGGCGATCGCGGCGCAGAGTGCGGCGACGGCGATGAACTGCAGGGCCACCCGGCCGTTGATCACGCTGTTCCACTTGTCCTGCAGCGCACGGGCATTCGGCGGAATGACGCCGGAGTGTGCCGCGGCGGTCTGCTGGGTGTTCACCGGCTTCGCCACCCGAACGTAGATGCCGAGCCAGGTCACCAGCGCCACGACGGCGATACCCGCCGCGATCGCCGCTGCCGCGTGGCCGCCGATCGCCGCGAGAGCCGTTGCCGCAACGGCGGTTACCACACCGCTGATGCCGACGATCGGCATCCGGCGGTCGCCGTAGTAGTGACCCCAGCCCGCCGAGATGGTCACGGCCTGGTCGTCCAGCTTGTCGTACACCGACCGCGTGATCAGTGCGAAGCAGGCATCGGTGCCGTAGACGACGGCGTTCGCGAGGACCGAGACGATGGCGACGACCTGGATGAGTGTGGTGATCATGAGCTGTTCCATTCTGTTCTTGTAGCGTTGATAGAGAATCTAGCAACGCTAGAACTATTGGTCAAGCGATATCGGGATTCCGCACTCGGCGCACTCGCCCTTGGCTTTCTGGGGCTTGCGCTGAGGGCTCGGTAGGCGGTGCGGTGGAAATCGCTACGGGCCTGGATGGAGATTCGACGCGCGGTCGAGTCCTCGGCATTGCGCGCAACGCCTTCGATGTGGCCCTGAAGACCACCTGGCACATCTCGGCGGGCATCGTCGCGACGGTTGCGGTACTGGCGGTGTGGTTGGCGCCCAAGGGATTTCGGGTCGCCGGAAGTCAGCGGCCCCAGCCGTTTTCGAGCAGGTTGAACAACTCGCGGAACGCGCTCACCGGATCTTCCCTGGTACCGGCGACTTTGGCGGCTTCCAGTGCGAAGTGGGCGAGTCCCGCGGCCGCGAGATCACCCTGCGGTGCGTCGGTTGCCTCGGCGATCGCGGTCGCCAATGCGGATTCGTGCCGTAGCAGCATCCGGTGTGCGTACTCGCGCAGCGCGGGCGTCGAGTCGACGAGGTGATGGAAGGCGACGACTCCGGGATCGTCGTTGCGTGCGGTGCGGGTGCGCATCAGATAGTCGCGCAGTGCGTGGATGACCGATTGCCCGGCGGGCCGGTCACGGACGGCCGCGACCAGGTCGGCCTCGATATCCGCGTCGAGGTCGAAGACCAGTGATTCCTTATTGGGGAAATGCTTGAACAGCGTGCTCAGTGATACATCGGCCGCCTCGGCGACCTCTCGAACGCCGACATTGTCGTAGCCGCGTTCGGTGAACAGCCTTGTCGCGGCATCGGCCAAGGCCTGCCGCGTCTGCGCCTTCTTGCGCTCTCTGCGCCCGGTCGTCGCGGTCATGCCGCAACCTTACCCGATTAGGCTATCGGCACCAAAGTCGGAGCAGTTGTACTTTTGTAGCGACTGTGATTTTCTGGAGCCGTCGGCAGCTCTCGAGCTGTCGAGACTCGAAGGAGGTGAGCGGCCATGTCCGCAGAAATGACCGAGACGGAGACCGCGCCCACGCGGCAGATCCGATTGGTACTGGCCGGGGTGCTGCTGGCGATGCTGCTGGCAATGTTGGACAACGCGATCGTCGGCACCGCGATGCCGACGATCGTGCGCGAATTGGGCGGACTGTCCCACGTCGCCTGGGTGGTGACCGCCTACACCCTGCTGTCGGCGATCTCGACGCCGGTATGGGCGAAACTCGGCGATCTTTACAGCCGAAAGACCGTATTCCTCAGTGCTATCGGCGTGTTCCTGATCGGCTCGGTGCTGGCGGGCGCGTCCTGGTCGATGCCCGCGCTGATCGGATTCCGCGCACTGCAGGGCCTCGGCGCGGGTGGTATCGCGGTAACCGCATTCGCCGTCATCGGTGCGCTGGTCCCGCCGCGTGAACGCGGAAAGTATCAGGGCATGACCGCCACCACGATGGCTGTCGGCACCATCGGCGGACCGCTACTCGGCGGTGTGATCACCGACGGACTCGACTGGCGCTGGGCCTTCTACATCAATATTCCGCTGGGGCTGGTGGCCTTCGCCTGGTCGTGGTGGCGGCTCGAACTGCCCGTCGCGCGCAGGAAGGTGACCATCGACTACGCGGGCATTCTCGCGCTGACGACCGCGATCGCCGCCCTGGTGCTGATCGCGACGTGGGGCGGTGTCGACTACGAGTGGCTCTCGGCGCAGATCATCGGGCCGGCCGTGCTCGCGGTGGCCGCCCTGGCCGCATTCCTTGTGATCGAACGCCGGGCCGTCGACCCGGTGATACCGCTGGGGATCTTCCGCACCCGCAATCTCACCCTGGCCGCACTGACCGCCCTCGTGGGCGGCGTGGTCATGTTCGGATCGGTGCTGTATCTGCCGCTGTTCCAGCAGACGGTGCAGGGCGCCTCGGCCGCGAACTCCGGACTGCTCCTGCTGCCGATGATGCTGCCGCTGCTGGTGGTCTCCCAGATCGTCGGGAAGCGGATGACCGCGACCGGCAAGTACAAGATCTTCTTCATCCTCGGCGGGCTGTTCCTCACCGCGGGCGCGGTACTGCTGGCGACCATCGACGCCGAAACCGGCTGGCTGACAACGGGTTTAGCCATGGCGCTGATGGGCACCGGACTCGGCTTCTCGATGCAGCTGTCCACCGCCGTCGCGCAGAACAGCGTGGAAATGGCGAATATCGGCGCGGCATCCGGTGCGGTCACGCTGTTCCGCACTCTGGGTGGATCAATCGGTGTCGCGGCTTTCGGATCCCTGTTCACCAGGGCACTACAGGGCCATGTACCCACCGAGGGGCACGGCTACCTCGAAGCCTTCGCCACCGGCACCGGACACGTCTTCCTGGCCGCCGCCGCCATCTGCGCACTCGGCTTCCTGATCGCCTGGTTCATCGAAGAAGTTCCGTTGCGCGGCAAGGCTCCCGAGCCGGTTGCCATCGACAAGCGCGAAAGTAAGGCTGCTGCCTGAGGTTGCCATCGTGCCTGCCCGATCACGCTGGGATCGGGCAGGCACGATGGCGACGATCAATCCGTCACGGCGTCCGAATGAGTGTGCTCGAACAGTCGAAGCATCATGTCCGCCAGCACAATTCGCTCATCCTGACGTAGCGGAGCCAGGATCTCGTCGCGCACTTGTCCGGCCTCCTTCTCGAGGGTCCGCAGCAAGGCCCGGCCGGTCCTGGTGATCCGCACCGACATTCGACGACGATCGGCGGGATCGCGAGTGCGTTCGACCTGACCGGCACTTGCCAATTCGTCGACGATCTTCGCCACATCGCTCGGATGGATATCGAGCCGAATGCTCAGATCGCGCTGCGCATGCGGCCCGAAATCGGCGAGCGCGGCGAGTACGGCCATATGCCACAGCCGAAGCCCGCGCGCCGCAAGCCGATCGGCGAACCGCCCCCGGGCGACCTTGCCCACCCGCGACAGCAGGTAGGTCTCGAGCCCGAGCAGGCTCGGCGGAAGTGCATGCGCGGAATCCATGCGACAAATTATAGGGCGGAACCTACGATAGGTTCGCGCCTACTAATAAGGAGACAGCGTGGACGCCCTGTACTCGAGACTGCTCGTCACCCGTTTCGGCGAATGCTTCGACTTCTACAACGCCGTCCTCCCGGAGCTAATCGGCGCGAAGTTGATCAAGGGCACCGCGGCGGGCCCCTACGCGAACTGGGATGTCGACGACCAAGCAGTGCTCGTGCTCTTCGACCGCAGCGCGATGGCCGAAGTCGTCGGCACCACCGACCTGCCCGTCACCGCCGCACCCGCGCAAGATGCCGTGATGTTCGTCTGCCGAGTACCCGACGTCGACACGGGCCTCGACCTCTGCCTGCGCAACGGCGCGACCCTGGCCGCCGCCGCGACCGATCGACCGAACTGGGGTCCGAACCTGCGCACAGCTCACCTGCGCGACCCAGCGGGTACCCTGATCGAGCTCCAGTCCTACTGACGGGCGATGAATTCCGTCCGCCAGCACCGTCGGCACTAATACAGGCACACCGATCGGGAGGACCACCATGCAGAAAATCGTTACGAACCTCTGGTACGACACTCAGGCCGAGGAAGCCGCCGAGTTCTACTGTTCGCTGTTCGAGGATTCGAAGATCACCAATGTCGTGCCCTACTCCGAGGTGGGGCCGCGCGAAGCCGGACTGACGATGCTCGTCGATTTCGAACTCAACGGACAGAAGTTCACCGCCATCAACGGCGGCGGCGATTACCACTACACCCATGCCATGTCGCTGCTGGTGAATTGCGACAGCCAGGACGAGGTCGACCGGCTCTGGACGGCACTGCTCGCCGACGGCGGCCAGCCGATCGAATGTGGTTGGCTCAACGATAAATACGGTATTCCCTGGCAGATCTGGCCCGTCGAAGCCGACACCCTGTTGACGAGTACCAACCGCGAGGCCGCGAACCGCGCCATGCAGGCGATGCTCGGTATGCAGAAGATCGACCTGCAAGGCATGCGGGACGCCTACGAGGGCAAGATCAGCTGATCTGCCAGGAGCCGACCTCGCGGTATCCGGAGTTGTAGATCGCAGAGCTGTCACCCTCGGTGATCTGGTAGTGCTTCATATTTCCGCCCCAATAGCGCAGGATCCGGCCGAGCTCATCGGCGAGATCGGCCGGCGCGGCCACGCCGTCGGGCAGGACATCCAGATCTACCTCCAGGGTGAATTTCACCCTGAGGAATCTACCGGCGCCCGGTCGGGCCTCGGGCGCTTCGCTGTATGTTCCTCCGATCGCCCGGCGGAGCGCGGACGTGGAAAGGTATCGTCGGGCGGGAAAATTTCACACACCAACGGGGGCTCGCACCAGCGGGCTGAGAGGACGGCTAGCCCATTCGGGCGTTCAGGGCCGTCGACCGTATGAACCTGACCGGGTAATGCCGGCGTAGGGAGGATATTCATGGCCACACCTGTCGATTCCGTGACCACCGGTCCGATCGAAGGCAGCGTCAAGCATTACCAAGAGGTCGATGACCTGCGCGTTCCGGTGCGTCGGATCAATCTGACCAATGGCGAGCACTTCGATGTCTACGACACCTCGGGCCCGTACACCGACGACACGGCGTCCATCGATCTGGAGGCCGGTCTACCGAAGCTGCGCGACGGCTGGACCAAGCCCGAGGTGGACGGTCCGCCGACCCAGCTGGCCTGGGCGCGTCAGGGCATTATCACCGCCGAGATGCGCTTCATCGCCGCGCGCGAGGGCGTCACGCCGGAGCTGGTGCGCAACGAGGTCGCCGCCGGTCGCGCGGTCATCCCGGCCAACCACAAGCATCCGGAGCTGGAGCCGACCATTATCGGCAAGAAGTTCCTGGTGAAGATCAATGCCAATATCGGCAATTCGGCCGTGTCCTCCTCGATCGCGGAGGAGGTGGAGAAGATGGTGTGGGCGACCCGCTGGGGCGCGGACACCATCATGGATCTGTCCACCGGCAAGAACATTCACGAGACGCGCGAATGGATCCTGCGCAACTCGCCCGTCCCGGTCGGTACCGTGCCGATCTATCAGGCACTGGAGAAGGTGAACGGCGATCCGACCGCGCTCACCTGGGAGATCTACCGCGACACTGTAATCGAGCAGTGCGAGCAGGGCGTCGACTATATGACCGTGCACGCCGGTGTGCTGCTGCGCTACGTGCCGCTGACCGCCAAGCGCGTCACCGGCATCGTCTCGCGCGGCGGATCCATCATGGCCGCATGGTGTCTGGCGCATCATCAGGAGTCGTTCCTGTACACCAACTTCGCCGAACTCTGCGAGATCCTGGCGAAGTACGACGTGACCTTCTCCCTCGGTGACGGCCTGCGCCCCGGCTCCATTGCCGATGCCAACGACGAGGCCCAGTTCGCCGAGCTGCGCACCCTCGGTGAGCTGACCAAGATCGCCAAATCGCATGGCGTGCAGGTCATGATCGAGGGTCCGGGGCATGTGCCGATGCACAAGATCGTGGAGAACGTGCGGCTGGAAGAGGAGCTGTGCGAGGAGGCGCCGTTCTACACCCTCGGCCCGCTCGCCACCGATATCGCACCCGCCTATGACCACATCACCTCGGCCATCGGCGCGGCGATCATCGCCCAGGCGGGCACCGCGATGCTGTGCTACGTCACTCCCAAAGAGCACCTGGGCCTGCCCAACCGCGACGACGTCAAGGTCGGCGTGATCACCTACAAGATCGCCGCGCACGCCGCCGACCTCGCCAAAGGTCATCCACACGCCCAGGACCGCGATAACGAGCTGTCCAAGGCGCGGTTCGAATTCCGCTGGCGGGACCAGTTCGCCCTCTCCCTCGATCCGGATACCGCCCGCGAGTACCACGACGAAACCCTTCCCGCCGAACCCGCCAAGACCGCCCACTTCTGCTCCATGTGCGGACCGAAGTTCTGCTCCATGCGCATCTCCGCCGACGTGCGGGAATACGCCGCGCGCCAGGGGCTTTCGGATACCGAGGCGATCGAAGCCGGGATGGCGGAGAAGTCCGCCGAATTCGCTGACCACGGCGCACAGGTGTATTTGCCGGTCGTGTCGTAAAAATGGCGATAGCCCCGGACCAACGGGTGGTCCGGGGCTTCTACCTGGAAGGTACACGAAGAATCCGCCGCTCAGGAGTGGATTCGCACGAATTGACGCCGAGCGGTTGCGTGCTCAGCGTTCGCGCGGGCCGATCGGGAAACCGAGGGCGCCGAAGGTGGCGTTCAGATTGATCTCGATCTGGGTGAGCAGGGCATTGAAATCGGCGAGCATGGAAACCACGTTCTCGGTGCGACAGCCGACCTGATCCGGCGCATCGGTAGCCAGGCGGGACTTCAACCAGTTGAAGGTGTCGGCCATGCCGAGCGACGGAAGGGTCAGGTGTTCGCTGAGGTGGTCGCGTTTGTAGACGATCGACGCACCGTCCGCGCACCACTGCCGACTCAGGCGATCGGTGGTCCAGATCGGGACAGCCTCGTCCAGGACGCCCTGATAGATGAACAGCGGCGCGGTCGGGGTGTGTTTGCCGAGGACGGTCGCGTCGAAGACCTCGCGGATCTCCGGTAGCGCGAGGTACTGCGCGATCGGAATCGTCAGAATCCGTTGGTAATCGGTGAACATCTGGGTCAGTGCATTGCGTGGCAGGCACTGCGAGTTGGTCCGGTTCATCAGCGCCTTGCCCTCGGGCGTCAGGTACTGATCGGTCGCCTCGCGGAACTTCGGGTAGGCGTTGTAGAGCGAGGAAACGCCGATGCCGATGAGGCTGGAAAACATGGATCCGTTGACATGCAGCAGGGATTCGACATCCGAAACCGGCGCACCGAGCGCGGCACCTTTCACGTTCAGCTCCGGCGCATAGCTCGGCTGCATCTCGGCGGCCCATCCACTGCCCATGCCGCCGCCGGAATAACCCCACAGCGCCACCGGGGTATTCGCGCCGTCCAGGCCCAGCGGTTCGAATCGCTCGGCGGCCCGAATGCCGTCGAGGGTCATATATCCCGGCTCCTCGGCCACCGCGAGGTGTCCGTCGAGGCCCTCGTAATCCGGCACCGAAATGGCCCAGCCCTGGCTGATCAGCGCGGCGATCGCGATCAGCTCGCTCTGTGAGTGGATGCCTTCGACACCCGGCAGCCCGGCGCCCTGCTGCAATACGAACGACGGCGAGCAGGCGATGCTGGCGCTGTCGTAGTAGAACTGCAGCGAGACCAGCGGACGCGACCGGTTCGGATCCGCGCCGGCGGGCAGGATCACGGTGCTGACGGCGGCCGTCGGCTGTCCGAACAGATCGGTGCTGCGGTAGAGCAGCTGCCACGAGCGCACGCTCAGCGGCAGTACGGTCAGCACCGCCAGATGCACCTCACGCGAGCGCAGAATTGTGCCGACTTCCTGCGTCTCGAAGCCCTCCGGCGGTTGATAGAACGAATCCTGTTGCGGCACCGGCACTGCGGCGACGGGCGTGGCCGTGACACCCCCGACCGTCAATGCCATCGCCATCGATACCAGCGCGGCCGCCGCGCGCAATCCGCGCCGACGCATGCGGGTCGGATCCTCATTGATCACTGACACGTCTGTCCCTTCCTCATCGACGTGACAGTGATTACAACACGAGTTCCTGTTACCAACAAGAAGTCTTTCTGAAACTGCTCCGGCTATGGTCGAGGTATGACCCGCAGCAAATCCGCCGCGCGGCCCGATCCGACTCCGGCGCGGCGCCGCATCCGTGGTCTCGATGCCGAGCAGCGCAGCGCACAACGGCGCAATCAACTGCTCGACGCGGCCACCGAACTATTTGCCGAGCAAAGCTTTTCGGGTACGTCGATCGAACAGATCTGTCAGCGCGCGTTCGTCGGGACCAAGGGTTTCTACGATCATTTCGACAGCAAGGAAGCGTGCTACGTCGCGCTGCTCACGCACATCACCGAGCAGATTCAGCAGCGGGCCATCGAGGCGGCCACCGCATCCGCCGAACTGTCCTGGCCGGAGCGCGCGCAGGCCATTATCGCGGCCTTCGTGCATGCCATTGCCGATGATCCGCGGCTGGCCAAGGTGACATTCGGCGAGGCGGGCGGCATATCACCCGCGGTGGAGAAGCAACGGCGCAGTAATCGGCGCTGGTCGGCGGCCTTTATCGATCAGCAGTGGTCAGGTGCGGCGGCATCGGATCCGGAGGAGCAGCGCAGGCGAATCGCCTTGGCGCTGGCGACTATTGGCGGCATGTTCGAACTCGTCGCGGACTGGCTGCACCATCATGACGACGGTGGCGCGCCCGATATGGTCGATACGCTGATCGAGGATCTGCAGCGATTCATCGCCGTTGTCGATGCGGGTGTTCGAACTGCCGCGCGTTGAACGCTCAGTTTCGCGCATGCCAGATGCGCCCGCGGACCTCACCGAGACCGATGCGTCGCGCATTCGAACCCCGGGCTGATGCCGTGATGACTACCTCGTCGCCGTCCTCGAGGAAGGTCCGGTGCAGACCGTTCACCGTGACGGGTTCGGCTCCGCCCCAGGACAATTCGATGAACGATCCGCGCTGGTCCGGTTCCGATCCGGAGACGGTACCGGACGCGTAGAGGTCGCCGGTGCGCGTGGCGGCCCCGTTCGCGGTGAGATGCGCCAGCATCTGCGCCGGTGACCAGTACATCCGGGAATACGGTGGATGCGAGACGGTTTGGCCGTTCCAGTGCACGGCCAGGTCGATATCGAGTCCCCACTGCTGGCTGCCCCGCAGATAGGGCAGTGGCTCGAGTTCTTGCTTCGGCAGCCGAATGCGGGCGGTCTCCAAGGCGGCCAGCGGTGTTATCCAGGCCGAGAGCGATGTCGCGAAGGACTTGCCGAGGAACGGTCCGAGCGGCTGGTACTCCCAGGCCTGGATATCGCGCGCGGACCAATCGTTCACCAGTGCGACGCCGAAGACGTGCTCGGCGAACTGGTCGATATCGATGGGTGTGCCGAGTTCGGAACCGATCCCGACCACGAATCCGAGCTCGGCTTCTATATCGAGACGCTGTGACGGACCGAAAACCGTTGTGTCAGAGGATGTTCGGTGTTGCCCGTGCGGCCGAACGATATCGGTACCCGAGACGACGACGGTGCCCGCACGCCCGTGATATCCGACCGGCAGATGCCGCCAATTGGGCAGCAGCGGTTCGGCATCGGGGCGAAACAGCCTGCCGAGGTTCGTTGCATGGTCGATGCTGGCGTAGAAATCGACATAGTCACCGATCTCTACTGGCAGTTTGGTGCGCACATCGTGCAGTAGATGCACTGCCTCCCCGGGGATTTCGCCATCGATCAGCTCGCGGATCCGGTTGCGCACGTCCTGCCACCGACGTGGCCCCGCCGCCATGAAGGCATTGAGGCTCGGCTCGGCAAATACCGGATCCTCCAGTGCCGCAGCCAGATCGATGACTTGCTCGCCGAGTCTCACACCGACCCGGAAGTTCTGGCCCTCCGCCGCGAAGACGCCATAGGGAAGATTGTCCGGACCGAAGAGGGTGTTGTAGGGAACCTCGATGCGGGTCTTCATGCGGGCCCACGGCGCTGATTCGCGTGCGGGCGCTGATTCGGTTGCCGGTGTCCGTCGGATTGCGGTCCGCGACCGGACCAGGTCCACGCATATCCGGGATCCTCGCAGGCCAGCGCGCCTTCGCCGAGTTCGAGCGGTCGGAAGGTATCAACCATGACCGCGAGTTCATCGAAGAAATCGATGCCGATACTGCGCTCGTACGCGCCCGGCTGCGGACCGTGCGCATAACCGCCGGGATGTACCGATACCGAACCCTGCCCGATGCCGGAACCCCTGCGCGCCTCGTAGTTTCCGCCGCAGTAGAACATGATCTCGTCGCTGTCGACATTGGAGTGGTAGTACGGCACCGGAATCGATAGCGGGTGGTAGTCGACCTTGCGTGGTACGAAATTGCACACCACGAAATTGATTCCCTCGAATGCCTGATGGGCGGGCGGCGGCTGGTGCACCCGGCCGGTGAGCGGTTCGAAATCGGCGATATTGAAGGTGAGTGGATACAGGCAGCCGTCCCAGCCGACCACATCGAACGGATGGGTCGCATAGATCATGCGCGTGCCGACCACCTGACCGCCGGGACGATGCTTCACCAGCACCTCGATATCGGTTCCGGTGGCGACCAGCGGTTCCCCTGGCCCGTGCAGATCCCGCTCGCAGTACGGCGAATGTTCCAGCAGCTGACCGAATTTCGAGAGATAGCGCTTCGGCGGAGTGATGTGGCTGGATGCTTCGATCACATACGCGCGCAGCGGTTCCGGGCCGCTCGGTAGCCAGCGGTGCGTGGTCGCGCGTGGAATCAGCACCTGGTCGCCCTGCCGGGCGGTGATCGTGCCGAAGACCGTTTCGACAACGGCCGCACCGGATTCCACGTACACCAACTCGTCGCCGATCGCATTGCGGTACAGCGGTGACGCACCCTTGGCCACCACATACGAGATCCGCACATCCGCATTGCCGAGCAGCAGTCGACGGCCGGTAACCGGATCGGTTCCGGCCGGGGTATCGCCGGGGAAGAGACTGTGTAGGCGCAGATGTCGATGGCGCAGTGGATGATTCGGAGTGAGGGTCTGGTCCGGCAGCTCCCATACCGTCGAATCGACAATGGCGGGCGGCAGGCCCCGGTGGTACAGCAGCGACGAATCGCCGGAGAAGCCCTCCTCACCCATCAACTCTTCGTAAAAGAGCCGTCCCTGGTCGTCACGATGCTGGGTGTGCCGCTTGGGCGGCACCGCTCCCATCTGCCGATAGAACGCCATGACCGCACCTCCGGCTGGACCGCTGGATTTGCTTCCATCGTAGTGCCGCAGGTGCCGGTACGGTGGACATTTTGTCGGTCCGCTGCCGTCTTCTGCGGCATTTCGCCTAGCGATGGGTTGAAGTGCTGAACAATTGTCAGGCGTGACGCAATGCGCGGTACACCGCCGCCCCGACAAAGGCCCCGAGGCTCTGCGGATCCCAATCGCCCTCGCCCGCCAGCAGCGTGCGCACCGCGCCCTCACCCGCGGATACCCACAGCTCGATCAGCGCCGGCAACTTGCGCTCGGCGTCCTCGGTACCCCATGCGCGCAGCGTCGGTCGCAGCAACGTGGTGCAGCGCTCGATGGCGAGCCGGCGACCGCGCCCGAACGAATCCGCAACGGCCGGATCGGGATTGCCGTGCAGCAGCCGCCACGCATCCGGTCGCTCGGCCGCCTTCTCCAGCAGGGCGCGGAAGCCGTCGACGAATACGGTCTCGCCCGCGTCGACATCGCGGGGCGGCAGCACCTCGAGCACTCCGCCGACCAGGAAGCTCTCCTCGCGCTGGATGAGCGCCTCGATCAGCTCGACGCGATCCGGGAAGCAGGCGTACACCACGGGCCGGGTCACATTCATCCGCTCGGCGATCGCGGCCATGGTTACCGCCGCGACGCCGTGCTCGACCGCAATCGCCAGCGCGGTATCGAGCACTTGGGGGCGGCGACGCTCCGGGCCCAAATGCTGTGCCCGCTGCCGTGTCTGCACCGCCGTCTCGCTACCCATGGCACCAAGGTATCAGCGTTACTCACCGGATTCGCCCTGGTACCGGGGCTGAAGATCGAATTCCTACATCGACGAACAATAATGCTACAGTCGCGAATGAAGTGGCCGGTGCATGTCCGGATCAATGAGGAGTCATCGATGACCGAAACCCTGTTCAACCCGAAGACCTGCGAATTCGCCGAGTTCGATGCGGAGACCCGCAGGCTCCTGCGCGCCACCGTGGAGTGGTTCGAGGCCAGGGGTAAGGCGGCGCTGAAGCACGACGATCGGGAGCGGATCTGGTACGCCGACTTCCTCGATTTCGTGAAGCGGGAGCGGGTCTTCGCCACCTTTCTCACCCCGGCGGCCGAGGCCAATGGCGATCCGAACAAGCGCTGGGATACCGGCCGGATCGCGATGATGAGCAAGATCCTCGGCTTCTATGGCATGTCCTACTGGTACGTCTGGCAGGTCACCATTCTGGGGCTCGGCCCGATCTGGCAGAGCGAGAACAAGGCCGCCAAGCAGAAGGCCGCCGCGCTGCTGGATTCCGGTGAGATCTTCGCCTTCGGACTCTCCGAGAAGGAGCACGGCGCGGACGTCTACTCCACCGATATGGTGCTCACGCCCAAGCGTGGCGGCGGCTACACCGCTTCCGGTAGTAAGCATTACATCGGCAACGGAAATCTGGCGGGGATGGTGTCGGTATTCGGTCGCCGGGCCGACAAACCCATCATCGACAGCGCGAAGGCGCTGGAAAGCAAGCCGACGCAGGAGGATTACGAGGGCTATCTGTTCTTCGTCGCGGACAGCAAACACAAGAACTATAAGTTGCGCCGCAATGTCGTCGACAGCCAAATGTATGTGGCGGCCTTCGATCTGGAGAAGTATCCGGTTGCAGAAGAGGACATCCTGCATCGCGGCGAGGATGCTTTCCACGCCGCGATGAATACGGTCAATGTCGGCAAGTTCAATCTCGGATTCGGTGCGGTCGGCGCCTGTGAACACGCCTTCTATGAGGCGATTACCCACGCCGAGAACCGAATCCTGTTCGGGCACCGGGTAACCGAGTTCCCTCAGGTGCAATCGCTGCTGACCGATTCCTACGCGCGGCTGCTCGGCATGAAGCTCTACAGCGAGCGCGCCATCGACTACATGCGTTCCGCATCCCCGAACGACCGCCGCTACCTGCTGTTCAATGCGATCGAGAAAATGACCGTGACCCGGCAGGGGCAGCGGATCACCGAGGATCTCGCGGATGTGATCGCGGCCCGCGGTTTCGAAAACGACATGTACTTCCCGATGGCGATGCTCGGGCTCTTCGGACTGCCGCGGCTCGAAGGCACGGTGCACGTGAATATGGCGCTGTCGCTGAAATTCATGGCCAACTACATGTTCCATCCCGCCGATGCCGGATTGGCCGCGCTGCGTTACCTGCCCGGCGCGGGTGTCGCGCCGAAGGGGACGGTTCGGGCGGTTTCCGGTGCGCTGAGCTGGTCGAGCCGAAAGCTCACCCCGCGCGCGGGTGCGGCGGTACCCAAACTGCGCGCCGAATTGGCCGGTGCCAGTTACGATCCCGTGCCGACGCGCCGCGACGCCGCCGATGACGAATTCCTGTTCCGGCAGGGCCCGAGCAGCGGTCTCGGCCGAATCCGCTTCCGTGACTGGCGACCGGTCTTCGAAAAGTTCGCGCACGTGCCGAATGTCGCGCTCTTCCTCGAGCAGGCCCTCGCCTTCCAGACACTGCTGGCCGCCGCCTCGCCGACCGCGGCACAACAGCGCGACGTCGATTTCCTCTTCGCCTTGGGCGAACTGTTCACTGCGGTGCCCTATGCCCAGCTGATCCTGGAGCAGGCCGAAATCGAGGGCACCACAACGGATGTGCTCGACCAGATCTTCGACGTCTTCGTCCGCGAATTCTCCAAGAACGCACTGACTCTGCACACCAAGCCCGCCGCGACCAAAGCCCAGCAGACCCGCGCGCTAGACCTCGTCCGCCGCCCGATTTTTTCGCGCTCCCGTTTCGATCAGGTACTCGCCCAAGCCCGAGCCCACGCTGGCAGCTACGAGATGAACCCCTAGCTTGCCCCCTCGGGATCCGTCCCGTGACGGCAACACCGCCCCTGGCGCCGCGGCATCCACCAGTCGATCGTGCGTAAGGGGCGCAGCTCGAGCCTTTATGTACATGATGCAGTACATTGGAACTACGACGTTCGAGAGGACCGTTATGCGACCTATCTCCATCACCGAGGCTCGCGCCAATCTGGCTTCTGTCCTGGATTCGGCTACCGAAGACCTGGAAGAGGTCGTCATCACCCGTGCGGGACGCGAGTCTGCAGTCGTGATTTCGCTGCGTGAGTACCAGTCGCTGAAGGAAACCGCATACCTGCTTGGATCACCGGCCAACGCGCGTCATCTGGAGCGATCCATCGAGCAGTTACGGGCTGGCGAAACCGAACACCATGAACTCGTCGAAACCGACGACGAGGGCGCGGAGTGAAGATCTTGTTCACGCCTGATGCCTGGGCCGACTACCTCTGGTGGCAGGCCAACGACAAGGCAACGCTGAGGCGAATCAACAGACTGATCGAGGACATTACCCGCAACGGCTACGACGGCATAGGTAAGCCGGAACCATTGCGGCAGAACCTCGCTGGGTTCTGGTCACGTCGCATCACAACCGAGCATCGCATTGTGTATGTGATCGAAGATGATACGGCCAAGATTGTCGCCTGCCGCTTCCACTACGAATGAGATCGGCGTCAGCGATCAGTCGGTGAATTCGGCGATTACGGGGGCGTGGTCGCTCGGGCTCTTGCCTTTTCGTTCCTCACGATCGACCATCGCGTCTTTGGTGCGGGCGGCGAGTGCGGGGGAGGCGAGGATGAAATCGATGCGCATGCCTTCTTTTCGGGGGAAGCGCAGTTGGGTGTAGTCCCAGTAGGTGTAGACGCCGGGGCCGGGGGCGTAGGGGCGCATGACGTCGGCGAAGCCGGTTTCGACGATGGCGTTGAAGGCGTCGCGTTCGGGTTGGGAGGTGTGGGTTTTGTCGGCGAAGAATTCGACGGACCAGACATCGTCGTCGGTCGGGGCGATATTCCAGTCGCCGACCAGGGCGATCTGCGCCTCCGGATGCGCGGCGAGCCACTGGGCGCCGTTGGCGCGCAAGGCGGCAAGCCATTCCAGTTTGTAGGTGTAGTGCGGGTCGTGCAGGGTGCGGCCGTTGGGGACGTAGAGGCTCCACACCCGGACGCCGCCGCAGGTCGCACCGAGTGCGCGCGATTCCACGATCGGGGTGCTGATCAGCGATTCGGCCGCATCCTTGTCGAAGCCGGGCTGGTCCGGGAACGCGGCTTCCACATCGTCGAGGCCGATGCGAGAGGCGATGGCGACGCCGTTCCACTGGTTCAGCCCGATGTGGGCGACTTCATAGCCGAGCTCGTCGAAGCGCTCGAACGGGAACTGGTCGTCGCGGCATTTGGTCTCCTGCATCGCGAGCACATCGATGTCCTGGCGGTCGAGGAAGTCCGCGACCCGGTCGAGGCGGGAGCGGATCGAATTGACGTTCCAGGTCGCGAGACGCACGGATGCCTTCCTTCGCAATGGGCTATAGATCTGTTGTACCGCAGGACCGTAGGTTCAGCGAGAGCCGTCCGGCGCGGCATAGCGGTAGGTGTGGTGGTCGAGGAAGCCCAACTCGTGATACATCGCTATGGCCCCGGTATTTTCGGCCTCGACCTGGAGGTAGGCGTGGGTGGCGCCGCGGTCGGCGCCCCAACGGATCAGCTCCGCGCAGATCAGCGAACCCAGTCCGTGCCTGCGGTGCTCGGCCGCCACCGCGACGCAGGTCAGGCCGATCCAGCGGCGGCCGTCCGGTGCGGTGGTGAATGCGCCGCGGCCGATCGCGATGGGCTGCGGCAATCCGAGCGAGGCGAAACCCACTTCGCCGTCGTGCACGGCCGTCAGCACCTGCACCACCGGCGGCGTCGAAACAGGCTGTGTCGCAGGATCTTCGCCGCTGTATCGGTGCATCGACAGCCAGGCGTAATCGGGTGCGGGCACGATGCGCACCATTCGTGGCCCCTGCGGCAGTACGAAATTCTCGATATCGATCGCCAGCAGCTGGGTTTCCCGCCAACTCCGCCAGCCCGGCGGCAGCGACGCGAGACGATCCGGCAGCGCGATCTGCACCGGCAGCCCGTGCGCGGTATACCACTCGCCGATCCGCTGCAGCGTATCCGCGCCCAGCGCCGCCGGACCGTCCGAGCTGCCAAGCGGCACAGCGGAATTGGCGCGGTTGGTGTAGCCGTTTCCGGCGCGCAGCAGCCAGCCGTCGATCCAACCCTGTTCGATACCGGGCCAGCCGTAGGCCGCCGCGGCCTCCAGCGCCCGAATCTCCCTGGTGCGAATCGGCCTCGGCCCCAACGCTTTCATCGCGACCACCCGATCCACCGCGACCGCGACGACCTGCCCGTTCGCGGCCCGCACGGTAGGCGGATCCAGCGAAACCAGTTCGCCGATCACATCTGTGAGTGACTGGGGATAACCCGCAGGCAACCGATACCGCAGCACCACGCGACGACCTAGCTGGATATCGGGCAATATCGAATCACCCGGTTGTGCCGCAGGATCAGTCATCGTGTCCGAACGGGTCGGGCACGGTACCCGGAATCCAGCTGAGTCCCGGTGTGCCCCAACCGTTCCGCTTGATCGCCTTCTTGGCCGCGCGGGCATTGCGGCCGACCAGCACATCTACATAGAGGAATCCGTCGAGATGTCCGACCTCGTGCTGCAGCATGCGGGCGAAGAAACCCTTGCCCTCGATCTCGACCGGTTCCCCGTGCTCGTCGGTTCCGGTGACGCGGGCCCATTCGGCGCGACCGGTGGGGAACTGCTCACCGGGCACCGACAGGCAGCCCTCGTCATTGTCATCGGGATCCGGCATGGTCTCCGGAATCTCCGAGGTCTCCAGCACCGGATTGATCACCGCGCCCTTGCGCCGCACGGCCGAACCGTTGGCGCCGACATCCGGGCAGTCGTAGACAAACAGTCGCAGCGGCACGCCGACCTGGTTCGCGGCCAGTCCGACGCCGTTGGCGGCATCGAGCGTCTCGTACATATCCGCGATCAGCTCGGCCAGTTCCTCCGGCGTCTGGGTGACCTGCTCGGTCGGATTGTGCAGAACCGGGTCACCGACGATCACGATGGGGAGGATTGCCATGGGGGCAATTATTGCCGATGGGCTCGCGCGGGTCGCAGCCGCCGCGATCGCGGGTGGTCGCGACTCGCTACCGGCGGGTAGCGAACACGCCGCGGCAGTACTGGGGCAATCCCGCGGCCCGTGGTTGAATGATCCGCGACGTACAAGCATCATTTTCGTCTGGTGGTCACTTGGCGAGGGAGCAAGATGGACGGCGCAGCGGCTCGGAATCTGTCCGCGATCCAGGACGGCCCTTCTGCGAGCGAAGATGTCACGGCAGCCGAGCAGGTCGATGGTGACGGTGACGGTCTCAGCCGTCGCGAACACGACATCCTGGCCTTCGAACGGCAATGGTGGAAATACGCCGGGGCTAAAGAAGAGGCCATTCGTGAACTGTTCGGCATGTCGCCGACCAGGTACTACCAGGTACTCAATGCGGTGGTGGATCGGCCGGAGGCGCTGGCGGCCGATCCCATGCTGGTGAAGCGGTTGCGTCGGCTGCGGGCGAGTAGGCAGAAGGCGCGAGCCGCTCGGAGGCTCGGCTTCCAGGTATGACGCGCCGCTGTAAAAGCGGACCCTGCGCAAAGACCACAGGGGCCGGTTTGCGGATAGGGTCATTAGCGTGAGCAACCCGAATCCCACCTCCGGCGGGCCGCCGTTGCGCGCGCTGGCGATGGTGTTGATCGCGCTGGCCATCGTTTTCGCCGGGCTCGGTGCGATGTCGTTATCGAGTTCGGATTCCGATACCTCGGGGGCGGGTGATCCCTTGAGCACAACGAGTCGGGCCGCCACCACCACGGCGGTCGCGACGACCAACTCGCCGGTGCAGACCACGAGTGCGGCACTGACCAGTTCGGCGTCGGCCACCACGAAGCCGTCGACCAGCACGACGACGCCCGCGACTACCACGGCGAATCGCGCTGTCCCGGTACATGTTCTGAACAACAGCAACATTGTCGGACTGGCCTCGCGCACCGCGGGCGAGCTCACCGCCAACGGCTGGACGGTCGCCGAGGTCGGCAACTATCCCGGCCCCAATCTCACGAATACGACTGTGTACTACGGCAATAACCCCGGCGAGAAAGAAGCCGCACTGGCCATAGCCGATGAACTGGGCGCGACCGCCGAGCTGCGCTCCGGTGGGTCGGGTTCGGGTGTGACGGTAGTTGTCACGGGCAACTGACCAGTCCGGGGGCTCGCGACACGGCCCGGTAACGGGTGCGACACGGCGGGCGTGGCATCATCTTGTCCGGTAACGAACGTGTCCACCCAGCTTTACTCGTAAACTCGGTACTCGTAAAGGAGTTCCCCCGATGGCCCCGTCCACAACTCGTCGCCCGTCCTGGCGGACTGTGACCCCGGTGCTCGCTGTCGCGGTCTTCGGGCTCGCCGCCTGCTCGAACAGCCAGGAGTCGAGCGACGTCCAGGGAACTACGCCGCCCGTGTGGACCGGTACGTCCGCCCCGTCGGCCGGCGAATCCGGCACCGAGACGGGTGCGCCGAATGCCAACCCCGGGGTGAAAGTCGACCTCAAGGACGCCGCAGGTTCCTCGGTCGCCGTCGCGAACATCACCAAGGACGGCAACCACCTCCAGGTCAGCATCGAGGCGCACGGCCTGCGTCCCGGCTTCCACGGCCTGCACGTCCACCAGGTCGGCAAGTGCGAGCCCAACTCGGTCGCGCCCACCGGCGGACCCGCGGGTGACTTCCTGTCGGCCGGCGGCCACCTGCAGGTCGGCAGCGCCAACGCCCATCCGGCCAGCGGCGACCTGACCTCGCTCGAGGTCCGTGCCGACGGTTCGGCCAAGCTGGTCACCACCACCGATGCGGTGACGCTCGAGGACCTCAAGGGCAAGGCCCTGATGATCCACGCCGACGCCGACAACTTCGGCAATATCCCCAACCGTTATGTCCGCGCCGACGGCGTTGCCGGTCCGGACGACACCACACTGGCGACGGGCGACGCTGGCGGTCGCATCGCCTGCGGTGTAATCCAGTAGCAAGGTCACCGATATGGCCGGGACAGCAATCGCGCGGGTTCCCTTCCCCGGGTCGCCCCGGCCGACCATCGGTATCGAATGGGAGATCGCGCTCGTCGACAAGGTGACCCGCGATCTGTCGAATACCGCTGCGGCCGTATTCGATTCGCTCGGTGACCTACACGCCTACGATGGAACCCCGCAGGTCACCAAGGAACTACTGCGCAATACGGTCGAGCTCGTCACCGGTGTGCACAACACGGTGGGCGAGGCGGTCGACGATCTGCGCGGCACCATGGATATCGTGCGCCGTGCCGCCGATCCGCTCGGCGTCGACTTGTTCTGTGCCGGTACCCATCCGTTCGCCCAGTGGTCGGCCCAACAGCTGACGCGCTCACCGCATTACGACGAGTTGATCGATCGCACGCAGTGGTGGGGCCGCCAGATGATGATCTGGGGCGTACACGTGCACGTCGGAGTTTCGCACGGCGAGAAGGTTTTTCCAATCCTGAACTCGCTGCTGTTGTCGTATCCGCATCTGCTGTCGCTGTCCGCGTCCTCCCCGATGTGGGCGGGTTCGGATACCGGCTATGCGAGCAACCGTACGCTGATGTTCCAGCAGTTGCCCACCGCCGGTCTGCCGTTCCAATTCGAAAACTGGTCCCAGTTCGAGCATTTCGTGCACGACCAGATGAAGACCGGGGTCTTCGAACAGCTCGGCGGCATGCACTGGGATATCCGGCCCGCGCCGAAATGGGGCACCATCGAGGTGCGGGTCTGCGATGGGATCTCGACCCGCGCGGAGCTGGCGGCCATGGCCGCGCTCATCCACTGCCTGATCGTCGATCTCGATCAGCGCCTCGAGAACGGCGAGACGCTGCCGACCATCCCGCCGTGGCATGTTCAGGAGAACAAGTGGCGCGCGGCCCGCTACGGGCTCGACGCGATCATCGTCGTGGACGACGACAGCAATGAGCGGTTGGTCACCGACGATCTGATGGATCTGCTGCAGCGGTTGGAGCCGACCGCCAAGCGGCTCGGTTGTGCGGACGAACTCGCACTGGTGGCGGAGATCCCACAGCGCGGCGCGTCCTATCAGCGGCAGCGCAAAGTGGCCGCGAGCACCCAGGGTGATCTGGTCGCGGTGGTCGATGCCCTGGTCAAGGAGTTGGACCAGTAGTTCTGCCTGGTCGAAAGGTCGGCTGACGTTCAGCTGGTCAGGGGGATGGCGTTCATTCGCCGTTTACTATGGTCGACGTGCTTGTCGAAGATCCGAGTCCAAAGGGTGGCAGCGTCTCCGCGGCGCGAGCGACGGGCCCGGAGGCGGTAGCGGAGCGTAACCACGGAGGGACCCGGGAGCGCCGCAAATCGAATACTGAGCGGGTGCGCGTGCCGCGTTCGCGGATCTGGACGGCGGCCGCGATCGCGGCGGTTCCGGTGCTGCTCGTCGCCCTACAGGTGGGTTCGATCGGGCACGATTTCGAGGGGCCGCTCGGCAGTCTGTGGCACGACTATGTCGGCACACCTAAGTCCATGTCCGTGTCGTGGGCCGGACTCATCCTGGCGCTGGTCGGAATCTCCAAGCGCCGCAGGATGATCGCGGTCGGCATCGCGGCGGGTATCGACGTGGTGTGGGCGAGTATTCGGGTGCTGAGCGGCGAGTCGTTCGCCATCGGCAATGGGCCGACGCTCGTGCTCACCGGTCTGGCGCTGGTCGCCGGATTCCGCTGGAGCGGGGTGGAGCGACGCAATGCGCTGCACGCCGCCGCGCTGGGCGCATTGCTGGTGCTGGCCACCAAGGTCGGTGATGTGTGGCTGCACATTACGGTCGTCAGTCGGCCGCAGGTCTATGACGTCTATGTGGCGCTGGCCGACCATGCGCTCGGCGATCCGTCCTGGGTGATGGGCCGCGTGGTGGATGCGCTCGGACCGGTGGTCTATGCGGTGCTGCACTGGGTCTATATCGAACTGCCGGTGGCGGCGATTGTCGTCGCGGTGTGGCAGCTGCGCCGGGTGGTATCGAGTGGGGTGTGGCCGACCCACTATCTGGTGCGAACCTTCCTGGTGCTCGGACTGATCGGTCCGGTCATCTACGTGATCTTCCCGGTGGTCGGCCCGATGTTCGGCTACGGTGCGGATGGCCACGGCATGCAGGTGGGCAACTTCTGGCCCGATTTCGTCCCGCCGATCGATCGCAATCCGACGCCGCTGTCCTTCGACTCCTTCACGCCACGCAACTGCGTGCCCTCCATGCACACGGCTTGGGCGCTGTCGGTCTTCCTGCACACCCGCCGGGACACGGACGGCTCGCAGGCTCCGCTGTGGCTGCGCTGCCTCGGTGCGTTCTGGTTGGCCGCCACGCTGACCGCGACGCTGGGCTTCGGCTACCACTACGGCGTCGATCTGGTCGCCGGTGCGGTGCTGTGCCTGACTGTCGAATCCGCGCTGCGCGATCCTGAGCGTGGTTGGGGCTGGTTCCGGGTGCGTCTGGTGCTGTTCGGTGTGGTGATCCTCGGCGCGCTGTTGCTCTCGTTCCGCTATCTGGCGGTTTCGATGGCCGAGTATCCGGTGCTCGCCGGGACGGTTGTGCTTGCGCTGCTGGCCGCTATGGCCGCGGCATTTCATGCGACATGGTTTGCCGGGGCTCCGGTGGTCGAGACGGAAGAGGTTACTGTTGATGCTGCTCGGGTGTCCTGAGCGCCCCTTCCTGTCATAGCCGAGCGCAGGTCAGGACAGGCCCGGCTTACAACGTGTCGTCCCGCAACTCGTTCAACCGCAACAGCCCGTCACGGTAGCGCTGCTCCCGATAGGCCGTCCGCCCGATCAGATGCGCGATGACCGGCGCGGTGAGCAGCGTGAACAGCCCGACCAGCACCAGCAGCCAGATATTGCCGTGCCCGCGCAACTGGATCGCCACACCTTCCAGAACCAGGATCAGGCCGACGACCTGGGGTTTGGTGGCGGCGTGCATGCGCGAGAGGGTGTCCGGAAAGCGCACGATTGCGATCGACGCGGTCAGTGCGAGTGTCGCGCCGCTCAGGATGAGGACGCCGGAGGCCAAGTGCCACAGATTCATACGTCATCCCGAACGCGGAATCGGGACACCGCTGCGGAGCCGAGGAAGCCGACCAGCGCCAGCGCGACGATCGCGGGAACGACCGTGGTGTCGTCACTGTAGGCGGCCCAGACCGCCAGGCCGGAGGCGGCAATGGCCACCAGCGAATCGATGCCGACAACGCGGTCCAGGGTGCTCGGACCGGCCAGGATGCGGTAACTGACGATCACCGCGGCGGCCATCAGCATGATGCCCGCCACAATCGCGACAACGTTCACGACTCCACCTCCGGAGTTGTTCGGGCCGAACGCCATTCGGTGGGGCGTTCGAACGACGAAATGAGCAGCCGTTCCAGCCGTCGGGTGGTCCGGTAGAACGTGTCGACCGCCTTTTCACTGCTCACGTCCAGGACGTGCACATAGAAGACGCAGCGCTGCCGGTCGATCTCCAGCACCATGGTGCCCGGAATCAGATTGAGCACATCGGCGCACAACACCAGCACCAGATCGGATCGCACACTCAGATTCACCCGCAGCACACCGGAGACCGGCGGCGGCGCCGGACGGATCGCGAACCAGGCGACCTGCAGACTGGATTCCAGTGCGTAATACGAACTGACGATGATCAATTCGATCAGCGACAGCGGATGTAGTCGTCCGGATACCGGGACGCGCGGCAGTGGCAGGGTCAACATGATCAACGCACCGACCACGAGACCGGCCAGCAGATTGCCCACGCTGAGATCGCCCCAGAGCGTCAACCACACGGCCGTCAGCCACAACAGCACACCGACGCGCACGACCGTCGATCGATTCGGGACAAGGCTACGTGCGGTGCTCATCGGTTCGTCCCCTTCGCGTCGGCATGCGAATTGCCGAGCACCGCACCGACATACACCGCCGGATTGCTCAGGTCGTCGGCGGCGCGGTCCGCGATGCGCAGAATCGGACCGGCGAATACGGTCAGACACAGACCGACCATCACGAGCGCCGCTGTCGACCCAACCATCAAAAGCGGCATGCGTCCCGGATCGGTGCGTTCGTCGTAGAGCATATCGGTCGAATCCTCCACCAGCGTCGGTGGTTTCGCCGCGGTGAGATGCCCCTCCGGCGCCTCGATGCGCGGCCGCCAGAACGCCTTGCTCCACACCCGCGCCACGGCATACAGCGTCAGCAGGCTGGTCACTACCGATCCTGCTACCAGCACCCACGCCAGTACGCTGCCAGCTGCCGCACCCGCCTGCAGCAGCGCGACCTTCCCGATGAATCCCGAGAACGGCGGTATACCACCGAGATTCAAGGCGGGCACCAGGAACAGGATCGCCAGCAGCGGACTGGCCGCCGCCAAACCACCCAGTCGTCGCAGTGATACCGATCCTGCCTGCCGCTCGATCAGTCCGACCACCAGGAACAGCGCCGTCTGCACCAGAATGTGGTGCGCCACGTAGAACACCGCACCGGAAAGGCCTGCGGCGGTGGAGAGTCCGATACCGAACACCATGTAGCCGATATGGCTCACCAGGGTGAACGACAGCAGGCGCCGGATATCGCTCTGGGCGATCGCACCGAAGATCCCGACCAACATGGTGAGCAGGCCACAGACCAGCAGCACATCGTCGAATCCGCCGTCGGGGAACAGCAGGGAATGCGTCCGGATGATCGCGTACACACCGACTTTCGTCAGCAGGCCCGCGAAGACCGCAGTCACCGGTGCGGGTGCGGTGGGGTAGGAGTCGGGCAGCCAGTTCGAGAGCGGGAAGACCGCCGCCTTGATGCCGAAGGCGACCAGCAGCACCGCGTAGACGGCCATCCGAATACCGTTGGGCACCTGGCCCATTCGCACCGCCAACTGGGCCAGATTCAGTGTTCCGGTGGCCGCGTAGGCCAGCGCGATGCCGGTCAGGAAGATGAGCGACGACACCATCGAGACCATCACATACGCGATACCGGCGCGGATCCGGTCCGCGGTCGCGCCGACGGTGAGCAGCACGAACGATGCGGCGAGCAGGATTTCGAAGCCGACGAACAGGTTGAACAGGTCACCGGCCAGGAATGCGGCCGAAACACCCGCGGTGAGTACGAGATAGGTCGGTCGATAGATCGAGGTCGGCTGGCGGTCGTCACCGTCACGGATATTCTGGCCCGCACCGTAGACCGAGACCGCGAGCAGCACGATCGCGGAGACGAGCAGCATGGCCGCGGATAGTCGATCGACCACCAGCGTGATGCCGATCGGCGTACCCCAACCGCCGACCTGCAGCGCGGTGGTTCCGTCGCGATCGACCAGATACAGCAGCATCCCGCAGATGGCCACCACGACCGACAGCACGAACAGCATGACGGAGCGCTGGATGCGCGGCTGCCGCCCGAACACCAGCGTGCCCGCCGCCCCGAGCAGGGGCACCAGGACCGGTAGCGGCGCGAGCGTGGTCAGCAGACTCAATGCGCCGGATCCTCTGCCTCGCGCCGGGCGGCGACCTCGGCGTCCTCCGGATCGTTCTGCACGGTGTCGGTGGTGGTGAGGATGTAGGAGCGATAGGCGAGGGCGAGCACGAAGGCCGCGAGACCCATGGTGATCACGATCGCGGTGAGCACCATCGCCTGGGCCAGCGGATCGGCCACCTCTTTGCCCTCACCACGGATGGGTGGCCGACCGTCCCGCCCGCCGACGGTCAGGATCAGCAGATTCACCGCATTGCCGAACAGGATCATGCCGAGCAGCATTTTCGACACCGCGCGTTCGAGGATCAGATAGACACCGCACGCGACGAGAATCCCGATCAGGATCAGCAGGGTCAGATTCGCACTCACTGGAAACGTCCTTGCGCCGAGGTGGATTCGTCCTCGTCGGTGGCCAGCTCGCTGTCCAGGCGCGCGCCCAGGCTGCGCAGCACGTCCAGGACCAGCCCGACCACGATGAGATAGACGCCGAGATCGAAGAACAATGCGGTGACCACCTTGACGTGCCCGATCACCGGCAGCGTCACTTCCACGATCGCCGACGACAGTGGCGGCGCGCCGAGCAGCAGTGAGGTGCTCGCGGTTCCGGCGGCCAGCGCCAGCCCGCCGCCGAGCAAATGCCCCGCATCGACGGGCAGTGCCTCGCCGAGTTCGTAGCGGCCGCCCGCGAGATAGCGCAGCGTCAGGGCTAGTCCGGCGGTCAGTCCGCCCGCGAAACCGCCGCCCGGCGCATTGTGGCCGGAGAAGAAGAAGTACACCGACAGCACCATGATGGTCGGGAAGACCAGTCGGGTGGTGACCTGCAGGACCATCGATCGTTCGCGCCGACCCACCAGCCGCCCCGCGGGCAACCAGCTGATCAGGTCCGGATCGTAGTCCGGGGAGTCCGCCGCGCGCGGCGCGCTGCCGAAACGTCGGCTGCGGAATACCAGCGATGCCACACCGGTCGCGGCCACGACGAGCACCGAGATCTCGCCGAGGGTATCCCAGGCCCGGATATCGACGAGCAGAACATTGACGGCATTTTTACCGCCGCCGAATGTGTATGCGGCATCGGGGATCAGGTGCCAGATGGGTTCGGTGGAGCGGGCCGCGACGGCGAAGGCGGCCAGCACCGCGACCGTCGCACCGACCAGTGCCGACAGGATCGCCCGACGCACTTTGAATGCGGCCGTGCGGCTTTCGTCGATTTCGGCCGGGAAGGCGCGCAGCACCAGTACGAAGATCACCAAAGTCAGTGTCTCGACCAGGAATTGGGTCAGCGCCAGATCGGGCGCACCGTGCAGCGCGAAGATCACACCGCAGCCGTAACCGGTGACGCCGACGACGAGCACGGCGGCCAAACGGTTGCGCAGCACCGTCGCGGCCAGCGCCATGACGGCCATGATCGCGCCGATGGCGACCTGGAACGGCGAATCCCACAGGCGCAGGCGAACTCCGGTGTGCGTGCCGAGCGCGAGCAGCACCGTCGGCAGCAGGATCAATGTCACCAGGATCGCCGCCTGACTCAGCGGCAGCGAACCGCGCTGCACCGCACCGGTCATCCGCAGTGACAGCCGGTCCATGGCCCGCAGGGTGGCGTCGTAGGCGCGGTCGGCATTGCCGAGCATGGTCGCGGATTCGCCGATGTGACCGCGCAGCTGGAAAACCACGATGCCCGCGCAGGTGATCAGGATCGTCAGTGCCAGTGGAACATTGAAGCCGTGCCATAGTACGAGATGCGAATCGAGCACGCCGGGAAGGGTTTTCGCGTAGGGATTCAATAGATCGTCCAGCCATGGTGCGCAGAGACCGGCTACCAGGCTCCCCACCGCGAGCAAGCCGGGCGCAGCCGTGAACAGCGCTCCCGGCGCATGCCAGTGACCATAACCGCGCTCCGCAAGGTGCAGGTCCCCGTCAGCATGCAGATCTCCGCTCTCGGGCTCGCCACGGGATAGCACCTCCCTATCCGCAAAGGCTCCCCAAATGAACCGAATGCTGTAGCCAACAGTCAGCATGGATCCCAGCACCACACCGACGGCCAACGCGGCCTTGGCCGGTTCGCCGAGGACATCGGCATCCAACACCGCGGCCAACGCACCTTCCTTGCCCACGAACCCCACCAGCGGCGGAATCCCGGCCATACTGAGCGCCGCCAGCACCGCAACCCCGCACAGCACCGGCGCACGCCGCCCCAGCCCCGACAACTCCCGCAGATCCCGCGTACCGGCCCCGTGCTCGATAATCCCGACCACCATGAACAAACACGCCTTGAACAGCGCATGCGCCACGATCAAGGTCGCCCCGGCCAGTGCCGCATCCGGCGTTCCCAGCCCGACCAGCATGATCAGGAACCCCAACTGACTCACCGTCCCGAAGGCGAGCACCAGCTTCAGATCCGTCACCTGCAACGACCGCAATCCCGCGAGCACCATCGACGCCACACCGAGCGTCAGGATCAGCGGATGCCAAGCCGGGCTTTCTGCGAAGACCGGCGCCAACCGCGCCACCAGATAAACACCCGCCTTCACCATGGCCGCCGCATGCAGGTACGCGCTCACCGGTGTCGGCGCCGCCATCGCACCCGGCAGCCAGAAGTGCAGCGGCACGATCGCCGATTTGCTCAATGCCCCGACCAACAGCAGCACCACCGCGACATCTACCGCGATGCCGGAAGGCGGTCCGGCGA
Source organism: Nocardia vinacea (assembly GCF_035920345.1). NCBI lineage: Bacteria > Bacillati > Actinomycetota > Actinomycetes > Mycobacteriales > Nocardiaceae > Nocardia > Nocardia vinacea. The sequence continues at coordinate 6,336,951 of NZ_CP109149.1, read as the reverse complement.
ACAGATCCGACAGCAGATAACTGCCGCTCACCTGACCGAGGATGATGATCCCGACCAGCATCGCCAGCCCGCCCGCCCCGGTCACCAAGAGCGCCTGGATCGCGGCCCGCCTGCTCACCGCCTGTTCGGCATTGTGGCCGACCAACAGGAACGACAACACCGTCGTCATTTCCCAGAAGACGAAGAGCAGCAACATATTATCGCTGGTGACCAGGCCGAACATGGCCCCGGCGAAGGCGACCAACTGGGCCGCGAACACCGGCAACCGCGGTTCGTCGTCCTCGAAATACCGTGCGCAATAAGCGAGAATCACCGCGCCGATGCCGAGCACCAGCGCGGACATGATGGCGGCCAGCGAATCGAAGCGCAGCTCGATATTCATTTCGATGCTCGGCGCCCAACCGACCCGAACCCGCTGTGTTCTACCCCAATTCGCGATCACCCAGCCGAGACAGCCGAACGGGACGAGCGCGAGTACGTAGAAACCGTTGCGCCCCAACGCCCGCACGCACAACGGTGCCGCAAGTGCGGCTGTCACGAGCGCGAGCAGGATTCCGAGCAAACTGCACTCCGTCGGGTAGTTGCGGCGGGGTGATACCGAATGATCCTACTTGGAGCCTGGGGGTTTCGTCGGCCGAGCGAGTATGGCGTATGCCATCTCCGGGCTGGTGGGCTATATGTCCGCTAACGTTTCGTCGTCGACGGATTGCCCCGGCTTGGGTCGGCTGCGCGGCCGGAATCGGCGCAGCACCACCAGCCCGAGGGCCGAACCGCAGACTATCGCGAGCGCGGTCCGGCCGACCAGCGCTTGATGGTCGGCGCCCCCGTGCGGCGGCCACTCGGCGGTGTCGTGCGGCAATGCGGTGATGATCGACGGCAGGTACAGCGCCGAGATTGCGAGCACTCCGCTCGGTGCGTAGCGGGGACGCGCGGTGCCGCAACAGTAACCAGCCGTGAGCGCCAGGGCCACGCTGCCCGCCGCGGTCGCATAGCGATGGTCGGGGGATCTCACCAGGGCGAATACCGCGAGTCCAGTGATCAGCAGGATGGCGATGAATGTCGAGGGCAGGCGAATCCCGATCAGCAGCCCGACGGCGGTGACCGCGATCAGCGCGGCAACGCTCCACCCGGGCCGCGGATCCCCGCCGATCGCATCGGTGGCGGCGACCAGACTCACCGCCAGATACACCCCGGTGCCGTCGCGTCCGGGTAGCAGCATGGCCGCGGCGGTGGCGGCGATGATCGTCGCGGCGACCGCCATCCCGATTTCGATCGCATGACTGACATTCGGCGCATGTTGATACTGCCGCGCCAGCCATTCGGTAATGGCCAGGATCACCAGTGCCAGCACCATCGAGGCCAGGATCGGCGTGACCGGAAGTTCGACGGCGATCCGCGGCGGTTTCGATTCCTCGGGCTGGGACCGATTGCGAAGCACACTGACGATCAGCAGTACTACCGCGACGCTGACGAGCCAGCGCGGCGGTGTCTCGAGCACCGCGTGCGGATCGTCGTCGGCGATCTCCAGCAGTTCCGCGAGATCACCGTAGACGAAGAAGCCGGCGGCGCCGATCACGAAGCCGGCCGCCGGACCCGGTCGACGCAGCACTGCCGCGCCCAAGGCGCCGAGCAGCACACCGGCCAGGATCGAATCCAGATAGTTCTGGGTGGTCAGCAGGTCGGTCGAGGAAACATGGCGTCCGGCAAAGTGATTGACGTCGATGCCGACCGCGCCGAACAGTGCCGCCGCCCATGCCACCAGCGGCTTGTGAAAGGTGATCACCAGCACCGCGATGGCCACCGCGACGATCACCCCGATCGCGGCACTTCGCGGCACGCTGTTGTTCAGGCTGGCCAACCGATACGGCGAGCTGTCGGCGCTCCAACTGAAGGTGATCGGCAGGAACAGTGCGACGCCCGCGACCGCGGCCCCGAAGAAGGCCGTGATCGTGTCGATCGCATTGCCGATCTTGTGCACCTCGTCGAACTTACCCCCGCGCGACGCGGGAGCATGTGATTGCGCCCATATTGCCCGGATATGTCGGATTTGCGGAAAACGCAGGAAGACAGTAATTACCGGAAGGTTGCTCTGATCGGCAACGGCTATCGGCGGTTGTCCGCGTACCGGCGCAGCGACTCGACCTGCTCGGCATCGAGTGACGGCCGCACCGCCGCCCTGGCCGCCGCGACATCCCCGGCGGTGACATCGGCGGCGTCAACATCGCGGCGCATCGCGGCAAATGCGGCTTCGCGCAGCAGCGCACTGCAATCGGCCGCGGAATAGCCGTCCAGATCGGTGGCGAGCGCGGCCAGGTCGACATCGGCGGCCAGCGGCACCGATTTCCCGGCGGCCCGCAGGATCTCCAGTCGGGCGTCGCCGTCCGGCGGCGGCACGAAGATCAGCCGTTCCAATCGGCCGGGGCGAAGCAGTGCGGGATCGATCAGTTCCGGACGGTTCGTCGCGCCGAGCACCACCACATCGCGCAGCGGTTCCACGCCGTCGAGTTCGGTGAGCAGTGCCGCGACCACGCGGTCACCGACGCCGGAGTCGCTGTTCTGACCGCGGCGCGGCGCGAGTGCGTCCACCTCGTCCAGGAAGATCAGCGATGGCGCGGAATCGCGTGCGCGCTGGAACAATTCGCGCACTGCACGCTCGGAGGCGCCGACCCATTTGTCCATCAACTCGGCGCCCTTGACCGAATGCACGCTGAGCTGACCGGTCCCGGCCAGTGCGCGGATCAGGAAGGTCTTACCGCAGCCCGGCGGGCCGTAGAGCAGTACGCCGCGCGGCGGACGAATACCGAGGCGGGCGAACGAATCCGGGTGGCGCAGCGGCCAGAGCACGGTTTCGGTGAGCGCCTCTTTGGTTTCGGCCATGTCCCCGACGTCGTCCAGGCTGAGGCTGCCGATCGCGAGTTCCTCGGTCCCGGAACGCGATAGCGGCCGGATCACCTCGGTGGCGCCGAGCAGGTCGGGTTGGGTCAGCTCCGGTTCCGACTGTTGTTTACTGGCCCGCGAAGCCGCACGCAGCGCCGCCTCCCGACACAGCGCGGCCAGGTCTGAGACTACGAATCCGGGTGTGCGCGAGGCGATCTCGTCGAGTTTCAGATCCTTGGTCGGTACCTTGCGCAACAGCTGCTCGAGCAGTGCCTTGCGTACGGCGGCGGTCGGCAGCGCGAGTGCGAGTTCGCGATCGCAGAGATCGGGTGCGCGCAGCCGCGGATCGATACCGGCCGGATGCGCGGTGGTCGCCAGGAGTGTCACGCAGGGCTCGGCGATCGCCGCGCGCAACTGGTCCAGGATCAGCGTGGCGACCGGTTCGGCCGGTGCGGGCAGCAGTGCGTCGATATCGGTGACGAGCAGGATTCCGCCTCGCCCGCTACCGATTTCGGCCACCGCGGCCGCGACTTCGCGCAACCGCGCACCGCTTTCAGCCGCGCCGACCGTCGGACCATCCAGTTCGACGATGCGCCGCGGCGCGGCCACCGCACGCGCCAGCGTAGCCTTGCCGACCCCGGCCGGGCCGGTGATCAAGACCCCGAGATGCGGTGTAGCGCCCAGGGCCTTCAGCAGTTCCGGTTCGTCGAGCGCGAGGCTGAGCCACTCCTGGAGTTTCGCCGCCTGCCCATGCGCACCAGCCAGGTCCTCGACCGGGATGGTCGACTCGCCGACGGTCGCGGTCCAACCCGCGCCCGCCCCATTGGTCGCGGCCAGCGCCGCGGCCTCGGTGGCCCCACGCGCGGCCTCACCTGCTGGTACCGGCAGCCCGGCCGCCGCCCGATCGGCGGAATCCCGGGCCGCCACCGCGCTCGCGCCCCAGACCACCGCGGTATTCGGCTGCACGCTCACCGGAGCGCGGCCGGGATCGGTCGCGGTGACGGTCAGCAACTCGGTGGTCCACGCGATGCCGAAGGTGCGCGAAAGTGCCTGTGTAGCAGCGGAGGAGCTGATATCCGGACCCAGGTCGCGGGGCAGTAGCGAGACCGCGTCGCCGATCGTGACCACCTTGCCCAGCAGCGCCTGCCGCAGCGTCGCCGCCGGAATGGTCCTGGTGGCATGCACCGAACCGCTCACCGAGATCTGCTTGGCCCCGTATACCGTCGCGGGCGAGACCACCACATTCGCGTCCTCACGCAGCCCCGCGTTGGACAATGTGACGTCATCGAGCAGCGCGACCCCGGCCGGTGTGCCCGCCGGAGCCACCCCGACGACCGCGGCGGTGCGCCGCGCCCCGATCAGCGCGATACCGTCCCATTCCCGCAGGCCGAGCGCGGTCAGCGCCTCCGGATGCAACCGGACCACCCCGCGCCTGGCATCTGCGGCGGAGGGATTCAGTCGAGCGGTGAGCGCAAGTTCTGCCACTGTGTCATTCTGCCCGCGTCCGGCCCCGGTTGGTCGGCGGTCCGTCGGAAAGATCCGAGATATGCGGAAAATCGTCGATGGTGAGTGCCCGATCCGCTATTTGCGCCCTGCCATCCGAAAATTGTGAATGTACTCACGGAACCGAAAACGGCCGCGGATCGTCGTCGATATCGTCGATCGGACGTGCAATCGCGGCAGTGCGCTCTGACCAGTAATTTCGCCCCGGAGACTGGTACGCCTGTCCGAGTCGACGTCACTAGCCTTGGCAAATACGCCGCCCCACCGTGGATCGACCTGGGCCTACGGCTCACTTGCGATATGACGGGCGACTGTTGCGGAGTTAGAAACTCGGCTCGAGCAAATGCGGGGCATCCCTCATGTGGCCCGACTGCATCGCAAATTGATCCACGGAATTGTGGATAGTTAAACTTCGGCAACGATTTCGTGACTGACGAACCCCAATGTGCGACAACGAATTCCGCACGCTAACGTTCTGATCCCGCCCCTTGTCGGGCGGGACAACAAAGTGGAGGGAATTCAAGAAATGAAGTTCGGAAAGATCACTACTGCTGTCTTCATGGCTGTCACCGCGGTGGGGATTACCGCAGCTACCGCCAATGGGCAGCCCGCCGTGGCGACTGACCAGCCGGCGGCAGTGACTCCGGGGGACGTGACTTCTGGTGTTGTACACGGAATCAACTACCACACAACGGTTTCCCCAACTGATAAGACCATCACCTGGGCGGTTGACAGCGGCCGGTTCGAGCTCGCCTCGGACGGTGCCGCAGTGCTGCTGAAGTCCGACGACGGCGCGACGGTGGACCAGGTGCCGCTGCACTCCGAGGTCGCGGGACTGCCGATCGCGGTGAGCCAGCAGATCAGCGCGGACGGCCACACCCTCGCGCTGGCTTCGACGATGACCCCGGCGGACACCGCGAAGCTGAAGGACATTGCGGGGCTGAAGGACATCAGCTCCTACGACCGGCTCATGGAGCAGGTCAACAAGAACCTGCCGGGCATCGTCATCGGTGCCGTCATCGGGGCTTTTATCCCCTTCCTGTGGATCATCAGCATCCCGGCTGGTGCACTGATCGGCGGATACGTCATGGGCGGCCAGGAGTTCCTCGACGCCGTGATCGCGTTCGCCACCGGTCAGCCCTGATCGTCGCGCCATAAGTAGAACGCGCGTACACAGCGCCTGCCCGCTGTGTACGCGCGTTCTGTGTATGTGCCGTCGGTGCTGCGACCGAGCAGCGCGGCCCTACTTGTCTTTTTCGACGATCCCGACGGCCACCGCGACCGGGGTATCGGCGTAACTGGGGGCCAGGCAGACGAGTTTGGCGGTGCCGAGGGCGACGTTCGGGCTGCCCTCGAACTCGCTGCCCGGATTCTCCGCGAGCACCTTCTCGATCAACGCCTTCTCCTCGGTGCTGTCCAACTTCTTGAATTCACCGCAGGTGGTGCTCGACGCGGGGCCGAGCGAGGGGTAACTCGCCGTGGTCTTGGTGGTGGTCGGTGCGGCGGCGGCCGTCGTCGGCGCTGCGCCGGTCGCGGACGTGGTGCCAGCGGACGTACTGGCGCCCGTGGCGCCCTTGCGCAGACCGTTCGCGTCGGAGCTGGAATCGTCCGAACTGCCACATCCGGCCAGCGCGACGGCCACCGCCCCGGTGGCTAGGACGATGGCGGTAACTCGCTTGATCACGTGCGTTCCCCGGTAACTCGCGGCGCCGGAGTCTCCGGCGCGTCCGGTGCAGGGTACCGGGTGAGCTCGTTCGGTTGTCATGGAGCCCACAGCCCGGTGCGGCTCTTACGTTTTTCCAAACGATCCCTGATGGTCAGTGGATGCGAGTCTGCCAATCGGCGGGCACCCGGCCGCGCGGTCCGGGCGCAGGCTGGTCCACCGGATGGTGTTTCGGCGGTGCGAGTTCCGGCCCGCCGCTGTACATCTCGTCGGAGCGGAAGTCGAAGAACCAATCCTCGCCCGGCTCATAGCTCTGGATGAACGGATGTCCGGTGTCCTTGGCGTGTTTGGAGGCGTGCTGCTCCGGCGAGGTGTCGCAGCAGCCGATATGGCCGCACTGCGCGCAGCGCCGCAGGTGCACCCACCAGCCCTGGGCCGCTTCACATTCCATACAGCCCGGACCGCTGGGCGCGACCACGGGATCGATACCCTCCAACTCCTGCGTCATCACTGACCTCCTGCATCGACTTCGGAACGGTCGCCGGACTCCGGCATTTCGTCGGGACGGTGCAGCGGGAGCCAGACCGTGAATCGGGTATTGCCCGGCTCGGAATCGAGCTGGATATCGCCGTGGTGCTTGTTCACCACGATCCGGAACGAAATGTCCAGGCCGAGACCGGTTCCCTCGCCCACCGGCTTGGTGGTGAAGAACGGTTCGAAGATGCGGCTGCGCACCTCGGCCGGTACGCCGGTGCCGGTATCGCCGATCTCGATGACGGCGCAGTCGTTTTCGTGCCTGGTGCGGATGGTGAGTGTGCCCTCGCCGTTCATCGCGTATACCGCGTTATCGATCAGGTTGGTCCACACCTGATTCAATTCCGCCGCGTAGCAGGGCACTTCGGGCAGTGTCCGGTCGTATTCCTTGACCACCTCGACGCCGTCGCCGATCTTGCGACTCAGCATCACCAGCGTGCTGTCGAGCAGTTCGTGGATGTCGACCACCTGGAACGGTGCCCGGTCCATCTGCGAATACTGTTTGGCCGCGCCGATCAGGGTCGAGATACGCGTGGTCGAATCGGCGATCTCGTTCATCAGCAGTTCGGTCTCGATGGTGTAGTTCAGCCAGCGGATCGCGCCCTGGAACACCTGGTCGGGAGAGCCATCGAGAGTTGCCGAAACCCGTTCCAGCCAATCCACATCGAAGCCGGCCTGCACGAAATTCGGGGCCAGATTCCAGCCGTCGTCGATCCCCTGGCCCTCCAGCCATTCGCTGAGCAGATCCTCGCGTTCGGAGGCCTCCAGCGTGGTGAGCTCAGGGGCTTTGGCGACCTGGGCCGCCGCTTCCTCTTGCAGCCGCACCAACGCCTCCAGCGACGCCGTATCGAACTTGCCCTGCGCCATCATCGCCAGCTTGTGCCGCATACCGGCGATCCGGTCGCGCAGCCCGGAGGTGGCGCGCACCGCCGCGGCGGCCGGGTTGTTCAGCTCATGGGTCAGACCAGCCGACAGCGACCCGAGCGCCAGCAGGCGTTCGCGCTCGGCGATCCGCTCGTTGCTCTTGCGGTTGCCGAAGAACGCGCCCTCGAGCAGGTGTACGGCCATCGGGAACCAGTCGTGCATCATCCGCGCGAAGGTGCCTGCGTCGAGCACGAAGAACCGCGACCTGCGAGTCACGTACATCGAGCCGTTATAGGTCTGGTCCACTTTGTCGCCGAGGTAGGCGGTCCACGCACCCGCGTACGCGCCGCGGTAGTCGGTGCGCGTCGTCTCGATCTCGGCACCACCGGAGAGCTTGGTGAGCTGCACCTCGCCCTCGATCATCACGTAGAAGCAGGTGGCCGGATCGCCCTCGCGGAACACCAGTCCCGGTTCGACGATCTCGATGCGGCCATCGGCACACAGCAGATTCAGCTGTTCGTCGGTGAGCTTCTCGAAGAGAAAGAGGCTGCGCAGCTCCACCGGATCGCAGACCAGATGACTGCTGCGATCCGCTGTCTCCTTCGAATTCATGGTCCAGCCTCCTATCACGCCAGGTACCGATGCACGAGCATGACCGCCATCGCACCCTCGCCGACCGCCGAGGCGACCCGCTTCGCCGAATCGGCGTGCACGTCACCCGCGACGAAAACGCCGGGGACGCTGGTCTCCAGGTGATGCGGCGGTCTGGGTAGCTCCCAGCCCGCGGGTCTGGTTCCGTCGACGAGCAGATCGGGACCGGCCAGCACATAGCCCGCCTCGTCCCGCTTGACCACGCCGTCGAGCCAGTCGGTCTGTGGTGCGGCACCGATGAATAGGAACAACCGTTCGGCCTCGGCTTTTTCTTCCGCGCCGGTCCGGTTGTTGCGCACCACGATCTGCTGCAGGTGATCGTCGCCGTCGGCGCCGATCACTTCGGTATCGGTGTGCACGCGGATATTCGGTATCTGCGCGATCTGCTGGATCAGATAGTGCGACATGGACTTCTCCAGTGAATCCGCGCGGACCACCAGATGCACCGTGCGCGCGTTGCGGGACAGGAATACCGCCGCCTGCCCTGCCGAATTCGCCCCGCCGACGATGTAGACGTCGTGGTCGGCGCATTCGGAGGCCTCGGTCATGGCCGAGCCGTAATAGACACCGCGCCCGGTGAAATCGTCCACACCCGGTGCGGGATGACGCCGGTAGTCCACACCGGTCGCGATGATCACCGTGTGCGCGCACAGCCGCCCGCCGTCGGCGAACCGCACGGTGCGCGCGGACCCGTTCACCTCGAGCCCGACCACCTCGCGCGTGGTGATCACCTCGGCGCCGAACTTCGCGGCCTGCCGCCGTGCCCGATCGGCCAACTGCGCGCCGGACAGCCCGTCCGGGAAGCCCAAATAGTTCTCGATGCGTGAACTCTGGCCCGCCTGGCCGCCGGTCGCGGTGCGCTCGACGAGCACCGTGCGCAGGCCCTCGGAGGCGCCGTACACCGCCGCGCCGAGTCCGGCGGGTCCGCCGCCGACCACGATGAGATCGTAGAAGTCGCCGGTCGGATTGGTGTTCAGCCCGACACTTTCGGCGAGCTCGCCGTCGCTCGGTTGCACCAGTGCCCGCCCACCCGGGGTGATCACCACCGGACAGATATTGGGATCGGCACCCGCCGCTTCCAGCAGCCGTGCGCCTTCCGGTTCCTCGGCCAGGTACCAGCGGTAGGGCAGCTGATTACGGGCCAGGAATTCGCGCACCTCCGACGACCGCGGGGACCAGCGGTTGCCGACCACCTTGGTCTCGGTGACGGGTTTGTGGTCGTTGCTGCGCCAGGCCTCGAGCAGTCCGTCCAGCACCGGATAGAGCTTCTCCTCCGGCGGATCCCACGGCTTGAGCAGATAGTGGTCGAGGTCGACGACATTGATCGCGTCGATCGCGGCGCTGGTATCGGCGTAGGCAGTCAGCAGCACACGCCGCGCGTACGGGTGCAGGTCCATGGCCTGCTCCAGGAATTCGATGCCGTCCATGCCCGGCATCCGATAATCGGCGATCAAGACCGCGACCGGTTGGCCACGCAGTTTCATCTCACGCAGTGCGTCGAGTGCGTCCGCGCCCGACTCCGCGCGCAGAATCCGGTACTCGGCCCCATAACGGCGGCGCAGGTCGCGAACGACCGCGCGGGAAACTCCCGGATCGTCGTCGACGCTGAGGATGGCCGGCTTCGCAGCAGCGGGTGCAGTCACCTATCGAGTATGGAACGCTCGTCAAACGCGATGCTCGCGCACCAAGTCGAGTTCGGTGGGCGTGAGCAGGCGCTCCAGTTGTTCGTCCGGAACTATCGCGCGTGCGATGCGCGGCGTGAAGGTGTCTCGAGTAGCGGGTGTCTCGGGTGCGATGGCGGGAAGCAGCGGAACCTGACCCCCGTGCCGACGATGTAAGAGCGAGCGCAGTTTCACGGCCGATCACCTCACGCTTGACGGAAAAGCTTGTGGCAGTGTCTGATGCTTCGTCTATCCGCCATTGTGCGCGCGCCATTACACGGCCGGGTAAACAAATCGCGAAAAAGTGACACATTTGTCTTCCAAGAGTCGCCGACTAGGCTGTTGCCAAATCGTCAAGTCGTGCTACACGTAGCGACTGCTTGCAGGTCGCTCGAAAGGGCCAGCACATCCGTCGCACAGTCCTCCGGAGGCAGCGTTGCCGAAAAATATCGAAGCCACGATCGAGATCGCGGCACCGCCGGAACAGGTCTGGGCCGTCGTCGCCGATCTCAAGCGGATGCCGGAGTTCAGCCCGCAGTGCGTACGGATGCGCGCGCTCGGTACGCCGAAAGCGGGCACCTGGACGATCAACCTCAATACCGACGGCAAGAAGTACTGGCCGACCACCGCGCGCATCGTGCGTTATGAGCCCAATCAGGCCTTCGCATTTCGGATCAACGAGAACCGCAGCATCTGGAGCTACACGCTGGAGCCGACCGCCACCGGCACGCGGCTGATCGAACGCCGTGATGTGCCCAACGGCACCAGCTGGTTCTCCCGCAAGTCCATCGATGCCGCGATGGGCGGCGAGGCGCCGTTCGAGGAACTGCTCGAGCGCGGGATGAACGAAACGCTCGGCAAGATCAAGGCCGCGGTGGAGGCCGCCGCGTAGCTGAGTTACTGCCAGTTGGGCAGCGTCACGACTTGCGCGGCGTAGGAGAGACCGGCGCCGAAGGCGATCAGCAGCGCGGTATCGCCCGGCTTCGACTCACCCTTGCGCAGCAGCGCCTCCATGGCCAGCGGAATCGAGGCGGCCGAGGTATTTCCGGTCTCCTCGATATCGTTGGCCAGCGCGCAGTGCTCGGGCAGCTTCAGCACTCGGGCCATGATCTCGATGATCCGGCCGTTGGCCTGGTGCGGGATCATCGCGTCCAGGTCATCGGTGGATAGGCCCGCGCGATCGATGGCGTCGCGGCAGACCTTCTCCAATGAATGTGCGGCCCAGCGGAATACCGCCGTACCCTCCATGGCGAGGTAGGGCCGTACCGCGTCCAGGCCCTTCTCCTCGATCTCCTCGAAGAATTCGATCCAGTCCTTGTCCTGCCGGATCGCGTGGTGCTGGGTACCGTCCGACCCCCAGACCGTCGGGCCGATGCCCTGCTCCTCCGACGGACCGACCACCACCGCGCCCGCGCCGTCGGCGAACAGGAATGCGGTCGCGCGGTCCTTCGGATTGATGGTGTTGGTCAGTTTCTCCACGCCGATCACCAGTACATGTACGGCCGTCCCGGCGCGCACCAGATCCGAGGCCAGCGCGAGCGCGTGACAGAAGCCCGCGCATCCGGCCGAGATATCGAACGCCGCCGTGCCGTTCATGCCCAGCTCGGTCGCGATCTGCGGCGCGGCCGCCGGAGTCAGCAAGAGGTGGGTGGAGGTGGCGACGATGACGCAGTCGATCTGATCGGCCTCGACTCCCGCGGATTCGAGCGCGCCGCGGGAGGCCGCGACGCTCATGCTGTGAATCGTCTCTTCCTTCGAGGCGAAACGCCGCGTTTTGATTCCGGACCGGGTGCGGATCCACTCGTCACTCGAGTCGATGGGCCCGGCGACCTCGTCGTTGGTGACGATTCGAGCGGGGCGGTAAACGCCGAGCCCGAGGATCGCCGTGTGCTCAGCCCCTGTGGTCTGGGTGATTTGAGCAGCCATAATGCGTCTCCTATGTACCTGCGGCGGCGCCGCCGGGTTGTTACCCCGAAAGCATCGAAATGAGTCCCTCATCGGCCGGCCGCCTACGTCACCGTAGACATGAGGCCCCCTCATATTAGCCCGTGTCGCGTGTGTTGGGAGTGCGTATTCTCACATTTGGCGGGTATACCCTCGAAGCACGCCCTGTGGTGTGGCGTCGCCCCAACTAGTGATTCGAGGACACCATGCTCGGACTCGGGATTATCGGGTGGATCATCATCGGCGGTCTTGCCGGCTGGATCGCCAGCAAGATCATGAAGACGGATGCCCAACAGGGCATCCTCCTCAACATCGTGGTCGGTGTGGTCGGTGGTCTACTAGGCGGATTCCTGCTCAAGGTGCTCGGCGTCGACGTCGAGGGCGGCGGACTCTGGTTCAGCTTCTTCACCTGCCTCGGTGGCGCGGTGATCTTGCTGTTCCTGGTGCGGCTGTTCACCGGCCGTAAAGCCGTGCACTGAGAGCGGGTGCCACAGGCTCGGTTCCCGTAAGGTGTGAACGCTTGCGCCGGACCTATCGTTGAGGGGCGCAAACCGTCTGCATCGAGCACGAAAGAGGAGCCTGTGGCACGCCGTCCCACCCCGCCCGGCACGCCCGAAACGACCGGAGTCGGCCATGTCGTCGATCTGGTCCGGGCCGCGATTCCCCCGCTGCATCCCGCCGGGCTGCCCTTCGTCGCGGCGCCGCTCGCGGTGGCGGTCATCGGGGGTAAGCGCAAGTGGGTGCGCCGCACGGGCCTGCTGGCCGCCGCGGCCTGCGCGACCTTCTTCCGGCATCCGAACCGGGTGCCGCCGAACCGGGCGGGGGTGGTCGTCGCCCCGGCCGACGGCGAGATCGCTCTGGTCGACACCGCGACGCCGCCCGCCGAACTGGGCCTCGGCGATGCGCCGCTGCCGCGCGTGAGCATCTTCCTTTCGGTGCTCGACGTCCATGTGCAACGCACCCCTATCTCCGGCACCGTGCGCACTGTGCTGCACCAGTCCGGTCAGTTCCGTTCGGCGGATCTGCCCGAGGCCAGTGCGGTGAACGAGCGCAACAGCATGGTCATCGACACCGCCGGTGGCGCGCAGCTCGTGGTCGTGCAGATCGCGGGTCTGCTGGCGCGGCGCATCGTCTGCGACGCGCAGGTCGGTGACAAACTGACCATCGGCGATACCTACGGCCTGATCCGTTTCGGGTCCCGGGTCGACACGTACTTCCCGGCGGGTACCGAATTACTCGTCGAACCCGGACAGCGCACGATCGGGGGCGAGACCGTGCTGGCCGTACTTTCCACGGACTCATGATGGAGCAGGCCCTGCCCACACCGCAGCGAAGGCGCCGGACCATCCGGCTGTTGCCGAGCATCGTGACGATCATGGCGCTGTGTGCCGGACTGTCCGCGGTGAAGTTCGCCTTGGACGACAAGCTCGACATCTCCTTGGCGATGGTCGGCGCCGCGGCCGTACTGGACACCCTCGACGGTCGGCTCGCCCGGATGCTGGACGCCACCACCAAGATGGGCGCGGAACTCGATTCGCTCTCCGACGCCATCTCCTTCGGAGTCGCGCCCGGTCTGGTGATCTACATCGCGCTGCTGGACAGCAACAGCGCGGGCTGGATCATCGCGCTGGTTTTCGCGGTGAGCCTTGTGCTGCGCCTGGCCAGGTTCAACACCCTGCTCGACGACGACACTCGACCGCAGTGGGCGCGCGAGTATTTCGTCGGCGTCCCCGCACCGGCGGCGGCGCTGATCGCGCTGGTGCCGATCGGGCTGTACGTGCAGTTCGGTGACGGCTGGTGGGTCGGCTACTACGAGGTCGCGGCCTGGACCTTGTTCGCGGCGGCGTTGGCGGTCAGTACGATTCCGACGCTGGCCATGAAGTCGGTATCGGTGGCGCCGCAGGCGGCTGCCGGGCTGCTGGTGCTGACTGCGCTCGCGGCGGCGCTGCTGGTCACCTATCCGATCGTGCTGCTGCTGGTGCTGGTCGCGCTGTACCTCGGGCATATCCCGTTCGCCTGGCATTCGCAGCGCTGGGTGGCCGCGCGTCCGGAAACCTGGCAGCACAAGCCATCCGAACGCCGGGCCCAGCGGCGGGCGCAGCGGCGACGGCCCGCGCTGCGGCGTCCGGCGATTCGCGGGGCGAGCCGCCTGCGGCTGCGCAGTCCGGGTAAAGAGCGTCGGGCGGACGATCTGCACCTCTGAGCTGTTGCGGCTTGCCTGGTATTCCTTAAGGAATCGTCTAGGTCGCGCGGGAATGCTGCGCCTATGAGCAGCGTTGCGGCACTTGGTGGTTTGGGGTTCTGGGGATTCGATCTGGGTCGGGTTTTCGGTGGTGGCCGGACCATCGGGTCGGCCTCCGAACTGTCGAAGGCAGGGTGGATCCCGACCGGTACCGTCATCTTCGGCGGCCGAGCACGGAAGAAGGTGGCGGTGGAACCGGATGGATTGCGCGAATTTCAGGCGCATCGCCCGCGCCTGTTCGCGCTCGCCTATCGGATGCTCGGCTACGCGACCGAGGCCGAGGATGCGGTACAGGAGACCTACCTGCGCTGGGATGGCACCGACCGCACCACGATTCGCTCGGCCGAGGCCTGGCTGACCACCGCGGTCGTGAATCTCTGCCGTACCTGGCTGGTTTCGGCGCGGGCCCGTCGGGAGACCTACGTCGGGCCGTGGCTGCCCGAGCCGGTACCGACCGCGCGCGGTGAGCTCGGGCCGTTGGAGACGGTGGAGGAGCGCGAGTTGGTTTCGCTGGCGCTGCTGACGGCATTGGAGCGGTTGAGCCCCATCGAGCGTGCGGTTTTCGTGCTGCGCGAGGCATTCGGATACGCACACCGGGAGATCGCGGACATGCTCGCGGTATCCGAGGCCAATTCGCAGCAGATCTTCCGCCGGGCCGGTATCCGGGTGCGCGAGGGGCGGCCGCGCTTCGATGTTCCGGCCGATCAAGCCCGTGAGCTGATCGAGCGCTTCCTGAAGGCGGCACGCATCGGGGATATCGAGGCATTGGAGCGGATGCTCGCGGCCGATGTCGTCTCGACCGCGGACGGCGGCGGTCAGGTCACCGCGGCTCGGCGCCCGATCGTCGGGGCTCCCGCGGTCGCGCGGTATGTGGCCGGACTGTTCCGGTGGGAGGTGCCGGGGATGGTGATGGCGCTCGAGGAGATCAACGGCGCGCTCGCGGTCGTCGTGCGGTTGGCGGGGGAGCCCGCATTGGTCGTCGGCGTGGACACCCTCGACGATTCGGTGACCGCGCTGCGCATGATCGTCAATCCGGAGAAGCTGACCTATATCGGGCGGGCGTGACGCGGGTCATTTCCCGAGGCTGTCAGGGATCGGAGGGCTGTCCCGTCTAAGGGGTGTCGGCCGATCGAAAGGGAGCCACATCATGACCGGACAGCATCGAATCGTCGTCCTCGGCGCCGGATACGCGGGGCTGGCGGCGGCCCGCAGGTTGGCGCGCACCGCCCGCGACGCCCACATCACCGTTGTCGACGCCCGCGCGACCTTTGTCGAACGGGTGCGGTTGCACCAATACGGTGCGGGGCAGTCGATTCCGGCACGGGACCTGCGAGAGTTGCTCGAATCCAAGCGAATTCACTTCGTACGTGCTTGGGTGCAGGGGATCGATACCGAGCACAAGCAGGTGATCCTCGACGGCGCACCGGATCTCGAATACGACGCGCTCATCTATGCGCTGGGCAGTACAAACGATCCTGCGGGCGTCCAAGGGGTGGCGGAGTACGCGTATTCGGTTGCCACACCCGATGATTCGGAGTGGTTGCGGAACGGCATTGCGATCGGGCGGATCGTGGTGGTCGGTGGCGGTGCCACCGGCATCGAGCTGGCCGCGGAACTGGCCGAGTCCCGACCGGACTTGCGGGTGGTGCTGCTCGGCTCGGATGAGCCTGCCTCCTGGCTGTCGACGCGGGCGCGCGATCATGTGCGACGGGCGCTGGAGCGGCTCGGGGTCGAGATCCGTTCGGACGCAAAAGTTATCGAGGTGACTCCGGAAGGCGTTCGGTTGGCCGACGGGTCCGTGGTCGAGGCCGCCGCGACGGTGTGGACCGCTGGTTTCGGAGTGCCGGAGCTGGCGCGGCGGGCCGGGTTCGCGGTGGACGGGCATGGTCGGGTGCTGACCGACGAGACGTTGCGGTCGGTATCGCATCCGGATGTCTACGTGGCGGGCGACGCTGCCGTGATCGCGGGTCCGGGTGGTCGGGAACTGCGGATGGCATGTGCGACGGCATTGCCCACCGGCAAGTACGCGGCCGACGCAGTTGTCGCACGGCTGGCCGGTCGTGCACCCCGTGAGCTGCGGTTCCGGTACTTCTTCCAGTGCATCAGCCTCGGTCGGCGCGATGGCGTCATCCAGTTTCTGCACGCGGACGACTCCCCGGGACGGACCGTGCTCACCGGGCGGACGGCTGCCTGGTTCAAGGAGCAGATCGTGCGTGGTGCGGCCGGGGCGGCACGTCCCTGAAAAATCGTCAACTAGTGGTTGACGAAGCGGAATCGTCAACTTATGGTTGACGCATGGCAATCAATGTACGCCTCGACGATCTGATCGATGGCATCAAAAAAGCACGTCCGGACAATGTGCTCGACCAACTCTCCGATGCGGTGGTCACGGCCGGACACTTCGGCGAAGTGGCCGATCATCTGATCGGCCACTTCGTGGATCAGGCCCGCCGCTCCGGCGCATCGTGGACCGATATCGGCGCCAGCATGGGCGTCACCAAACAGGCCGCGCAGAAGCGGTTTGTGCCCAAGGGGCCGGGTGATCCGGCGGAAGCCGCGGCCATGGATCCCAATGCGGGCTTCGCGAAGTTCACCCCGCGCGCACGAAAGATGGTGGTGGCCTCCCAGGAGGCAACTCGCACCTCCGGTCATACGGAGATCGCGATCGGACATCTGGTGCTGGCTCTGCTGTCCCAACCGGAAAGCCTCGGCGCGCGGGCGATTACCGCCCAGGGGGTGCAACTGGACGCGGTCCGGGATGCTGCGACCGCGGCCATCGCCGAACGGCCCGCCGATCCGGAGAATATGGGCGCGCTCATTCCATTCGGACCCGAGGCCAAGAAGGCGCTCGAGCTGACCTTCCGTGAGGCACTTCGCTTGGGACACAACTACATCGGCTCCGAACATGTCCTGCTCGCCCTGCTCGAACAGGAGAACGGTTCCGGAATCCTGTCCGATCTCGGCGTCGACAAGGCGAAGGCCGAAGCCGATCTGACCGAACTGCTGTCGGTGATCGCCGCCGAGAAGTCATGAACGCCCGGGCCGCGTTCGGCGCCGGACGACGTCGAATTGCCCGGCTGGTCATCGGCATTCGATCCGCGCACGCGGCCAGGGCAAGGCAGCGGCGGGCCATCCGGTCCCGTGGGATGTCGGTGCGGCACAACCTCACGGCTTCGCTCGAATACCGTGAGCCCCTTGCGGCGTGACGGCGGCTCAGTCCTCGGGCACGTTGCGGGCGAGTTCGTCCAACCAGGCGGCGGCGGAGGCGTCGCTCGGCGCTCGCCAGTCGCCGCGTGGTGAAAGTGAGCCGCCCGAACCGACTTTCGGGGCATTGGGCAGGGTGGAGCGTTTGAACTGGCTGGACTGGATGAAGCGGCGCAGGAATTCGGCGAGCCAGTGTTTGATGGTCGGCAGGTCGTAGGTGTTGCGCTGGTCGGCCGGAATGAGGTCCGGCCAGCTGCCGCGGTCGCGCTCGGACCAGGCGTGCCGGGCGAGGTAGGCGACCCGGCTCGGGCGATAACCGAAGCGCAGCATGTAGTAGAGGTGGAAGTCCTGCAGTTCATAGGGGCCGACGGTGGCCTCGGAGCTCTGGCTCGGTGCGGTGGAATCGTGGCTGGGCACCAACTCCGGTGAGATCTCGGTCTGCAGGATCGATGACAGCACCCGGCCCGCCTCGGGGCCGAACTGATCGGTGTCGACCGCCCAGGCGATCAGATATTTGACCAGAGTTTTGGGGACCGAGGCGTTCACGCTGTAGTGCGCCATATGGTCGCCGACGCCGAAAGTGCACCAGCCCAAGGCGAGTTCACTGAGATCGCCGGTGCCGACCACGAGTGCGTGGTGCTGGTTGGCAAGTCGGAACAGATGCGAGGTGCGCTCGCCGGCCTGCACATTCTCGTAGGTGACGTCGTACTGCGGAATACCGTCGGCGGCAGGGTGTTTCAGGTCGCGCAGCATCTGGGTGGCGGACGGACGGATATCGATCTCCTGCGCGGTCACGCCGAGCGCGTCCATCAGCGCGTGCGCGTCCGTGCGCGTTCGGGTGCTGGTCGCGAAGCCGGGCATGGTGTAGGCCAGCACATTCGCGCGCGGCAGTCCGAGCCGGTCCATGGTTTTGGCCGCGACGATCAGCGCCTGGGTGGAATCCAATCCACCGGATACGCCGATGACCACGCGCTGACTGCCGGTCGCACGCAGCCGGGTGCTCAGGCCCTCGACCTGGATGTGATGCACCTCTGCGCACCGTTCGTTGCGCGCGGCCGGATCGCTGGGAACGTAAGGGAAGCGCTGTATTTCGCGCCCCAAGGTGATGGCACTCGTCGGGACCGGCAACTCGACCTCGATGCGCCGCAACCGCACCAGGCGGTCGCGGTGATCGTGCACATTGTCGGCGAAACTGGTGGTGCGGATGCGATCCGCGGCCAGCCGCTGCAGATCGAGATCTGCGGTGATCAACTGGGGATGGTCGGAGAACCGCTCACCCTCGGCGAGTAGGTCGCCGTTCTCGCATACCAGTGCCTGTCCGTCCCAGGCCATATCGGTGGTCGATTCACCGTGTCCCGCAGCCGAATACAGATAGGCGGCCAGATAGCGCGCGGAATGCGAGGTGCACAGCGCGCGCCGGTAGTCGGCCTTACCGATGACGATATTGCTCGCCGACAGATTGACCAGCACCGTCGCACCGGCCAGCGCGGCATATCCACTGGGCGGCAACGGAACCCAGCCGTCTTCGCAGATCTCCAGGTGGAATACGAAGTCGTCGAGATTGGTCGCGGTGAACAACAGATCGGATCCGAACGGCACCCGCTGACCCGCGATCGTGATGTGGTCGTCCAGCGTTTCGCGTGCCGCCGCGAACTGGCGCTTCTCATAGAACTCGCGATAGTTGGGCAGATAGCTCTTCGGCGCGGCGCCGAGCACCGTGCCGCGGCATATCGCGATGCCGCAGTTGAACAGCCGCCCCTGCGTCCGTACCGGCGCACCGACCACCAGCACCGTATCGATCTCGACGCTCGCCGCGACCACCTGCTCGATTGCCGCGCCCACCGCATCGTCGAGCGCATCCTGGTGGAAAAGATCGTCGGCGGTGTAGCTGGAGAGTCCGAGTTCGGGAAAGACGGTCAGCACCACGCTGTCGGCGGCCGCTTGCCGAGCGAGCTCGAGCGTCTGCTCGGCATTGAACGCGGGATCGGCGACCCGGATCCGCGGCACCGCGACCGCCACCCGCGCGAACCCGTGCCGATAGAGCGAGTCGAACGGCAATGCGGGCACGGGCGTCCCCCTTCGGGATCGTTGATCTTCCTCCATGGCGAAATCTACGCTCGCCCGCGCAGGCCCCCGCCCCAGCGCGGCCATTTCGCCTTGGTCTTCGGTTCCTCCATGAGCGGTCCGCGCTCGATATCGGTGACCAACAGCGGCAGCCGCGGTGCGAGTTCGTCGAGCACCGCCAGCGTGTGCCCGCCCTGCGCGGTCCGGTACTCCGGCATGGTCAGGCCGACGATCTGCAGGAACTGCATCCGCCCGTGCGGTGTGTCGATGGCGCCGAGCTCCGGGTCGACGGTGAAGGCGACGGCTTGGATATCCGAATCCGGATGATCCGCGGCGATCGGGCCGTTCGACTTGATGGTGTGGCCCGGTGCGAACCAATTCCCGGATTGGAACACGTAGCGGGCCAGATTCTGCAGGAAGTTCGCCGGCCAGACCGGCGGCTTCTCGTCGGCCGGTGTGCGCAGCAGGCGGAAGGTGAATTCGAATCCCCAACCCGATTCGTCCGGGCTATCCCATTCCTTCTCGTACAGCTCGGTCATGCCGTAGCTGATGTAGTGCCAGTGTGGGACCGGTTCGGTGCGCGGATAGGCGCTGATGCCGTCCAACGGATCGGGTCCGCCGAGCGACCAGGGGACCCCCGTCCCCCAATGGCTGGGTGCGGTGTCGTGGTACAGCTGCTCCAACGCGGCATCGATAGCGTTCCAGCCGGGACTTTCACTCACCTGGACACCATAAGGTCGGCGCCGATCCTGCGCCGCGCCACGCGGTCGTAAGCCATTGGCGGACAGCGATTTGCTGGTCGCGCGACTTGGGTCGGTGCCGCGGATCCTGGACTGGTCGGCCTGTCGGGAAAGGGCTGCTCCGACGCACCGGTAAGCTATAGCAATGGCGGATGACACGGACTCCGACCTGGTTGCGGGGGAACGACGCGCTGATCTCGAGCGTGCGCTGACCTATGTCTCCACCGAACCGCAGCCCGACGGCGGCTACATCATCAACGGCGACCTGCCGCCCGATGTCGCGCCACCGTTCATTCGGGCGATCATGCGGGTGGAGGCGGAGTTGCTGCTGAACGACGCGGAACTCGTAACGGTCGATGAGGGTGAACCACGCACGCCCGAGGAGCGCCGGGCCGATGCTTTCGTCGCGTTGATACTCCGGGTGGACGACCGCAGCTCGGCCTGAGCCGGTGCTGAGCAGCGCGGCGGACCTTGCACTCGATACCCCTGAGTGCTAAAAAGGGCTTGGCACTCTCGACGTGTGAGTGCCAGGTCGGGACGGTGAGACCGGGTTCCATCGACACCCTCGGTCGTCCGTCGCGGGCACCGAACCTGGCCAGCGTAAATGGGGCGATCCAACCTGCGGTCGTCCTGTGTGTCAGCCATATACATGTGGAGGATCTCAACGCAATGGCCAAGACAATTGCGTACGACGAAGAGGCCCGTCGCGGCCTCGAGCGGGGTCTGAACGCCCTCGCCGACGCGGTTAAGGTGACGCTGGGCCCCAAGGGTCGCAACGTTGTCCTGGAGAAGAAGTGGGGCGCCCCCACGATCACCAACGATGGTGTTTCCATCGCCAAGGAGATCGACCTGGAGGACCCGTACGAGAAGATCGGCGCCGAGCTGGTCAAGGAAGTCGCCAAGAAGACCGACGACGTCGCGGGCGACGGCACCACCACCGCCACCGTGCTCGCCCAGGCGCTCGTACGTGAGGGCCTGCGCAACGTTGCGGCCGGCGCCAACCCGCTGGGTCTGAAGCGCGGCATCGAGAAGGCCGTCGAGGCCGTCACCACCAAGCTCCTCGCGACCGCCAAGGAGGTCGAGACCAAGGAGCAGATCGCCGCCACCGCCGGTATCTCGGCCGGTGACGCGTCCATCGGTGAGCTGATCGCCGAGGCCATGGACAAGGTCGGCAAAGAAGGCGTCATCACCGTCGAGGAGAGCAACACCTTCGGGCTCCAGCTGGAGCTCACCGAGGGTATGCGCTTCGACAAGGGCTACATCTCGGGTTACTTCGTGACCGACCCGGAGCGTCAGGAAGCGGTCCTCGAGGATCCGTACATCCTGCTCGTCGGTTCCAAGGTTTCCACCGTCAAGGACCTGCTGCCGCTGCTGGAGAAGGTCATCCAGGCCGGTAAGCCGCTGCTGATCATCGCCGAGGACGTCGAGGGCGAGGCCCTGTCGACCCTGGTCGTGAACAAGATCCGCGGCACCTTCAAGTCCGTTGCCGTCAAGGCGCCGGGCTTCGGTGACCGTCGCAAGGCGCAGCTCGCCGATATCGCCATCCTGACCGGTGGCGAGGTCATCAGCGAAGAGGTCGGCCTCTCCCTGGAGACCGCGGGCATCGAGCTGCTCGGCCAGGCGCGCAAGGTCGTCATCACCAAGGACGAGACCACCATCGTCGAGGGCGCGGGTGACGCGGAGGCCATCAAGGGCCGCGTCGCGCAGATCCGCACCGAGATCGAGAACTCGGACTCGGACTACGACCGGGAGAAGCTGCAGGAGCGTCTGGCCAAGCTGGCCGGCGGTGTTGCGGTGATCAAGGCCGGCGCCGCGACCGAGGTCGAGCTCAAGGAGCGCAAGCACCGCATCGAGGATGCCGTGCGCAACGCCAAGGCCGCCGTCGAGGAGGGCATCGTCGCCGGTGGTGGCGTGGCCCTGCTGCAGTCGGCTCCGGCGCTGGACGACCTGAAGCTGACCGGTGACGAGGCGACCGGTGCGAACATCGTGCGTGTCGCGCTGTCGGCTCCGCTGAAGCAGATCGCCTTCAACGCGGGCCTCGAGCCCGGCGTTGTCGCCGAGAAGGTCTCGAACCTGCCGGCGGGCCACGGCCTGAACGCCGACTCGGGCGAGTACCAGGACCTCCTGGCCGCCGGTGTCGCCGACCCGGTCAAGGTCACCCGTTCGGCCCTGCAGAACGCGGCCTCCATCGCGGCCCTGTTCCTTACCACCGAGGCCGTCGTCGCCGACAAGCCGGAGAAGGCCGCCGCTCCCGCCGGCGACCCGACCGGTGGCATGGGCGGCATGGACTTCTGAGTCCCGCTCCCCAGCAACACCTTTAGACCCGAAGGCCGGTCCACCATCAGGTGGCCCGGCCTTCGGCCTTTGGTTGGCTCGAACGGATGAAGGCTGATGGTTCGGTGGAAGGGGTTGGGGCGGGGGTTAATTCGAGGCGGCGCTCAGGTCTTGGGTGGGGCGGTTGGGGGTTTTGGCGGTGCCTTTGGCCGTTGAGGTAGGGGGTTCGATTTGTTGATCGGCGGCTGTCTCGGGAGCATTTTCGACCGTCGGATCGGAGGCGACTACCGGCGTGAGTGGATCGGAGTCGACCGTCGGCGTGGGCGGATCGGATTCGGCAGCCGGTGTGATGGTCGGCAGTTCGGGATCCGCGGGTTCGGTTGCGGCCGATTCGGCGGCGGACTCTGCGGCGGCGGCCAGGCGTAGGCGTTCGGCGAGTTCGTTGAAGATGTAGAAGTTGGGGATCTGGCCGACGGGGGTGAGGGAGACCCAGTTGCCGTCGACCTTCATGCGGACCAAACCGCTTCGGGCGTCGATCAATTGGATCTGTTCCCAGGTGTAGGCCCGGCTGTGGAAATAGAGTGCGGCCAGGTCGAGGGCGATTTCGCCGAAATGGACGGTCGCGCCGTCATCGATTGCGGCCACGGCGCGGGGGAGCTGGGCCAGGGTGACGGCCGACTGGATGGCCCGGCCCCAGTCGCGCGCGTCGCCGAACAGGGTGTCGTCGAATGCGGCCTCGGCGCCGTCGGGGCCCGACATCCGCAGCGAGTACTCGGGGTGGGCGGAATTCTGGAAGGGGATGACCTGCTGGCGCACTTCGGCGCTGTCCCAGCGGAACCCGGCCACCTGCTCACCGGAGCGGTACACGGTCATGCCGACATCGAACAGATCCAGCCGTGCGGCGCGGTGCCGACGATTGCGCCGCCCGCGGAAGAATGCCAACGACGCGGGCACCAGGGCGAGCAGACCGACCGCGAGCGCACCGGGATAGGCACCGACCGTCACACAGATAACTCCCACGGCCGTGAACCCGCCCGCGACGATCCCGCAGCCACGCACGAAAGTATCGCTCGCCGGCGCCGGTAGAAAGGTCTGTCGGTGCGTGCCGAGCTTCTGATATTCGGCCATCAGGTGGATCAGCTGCGACAGTGGAACCTTTTGTGGCCCGCCGGTTCCGACATCGCCATGGCTCGGAGTGGTCAATTGTCCCTCCATGAGGCGGTTTTCCTCCGCGGCGAAGCGTATGACACTCGCCCGAAGGTCGCCACCCCAGCCGCGTGCCCGGTCAGTCGGCCGAGCTTACGTCATCGCGGCGGCATACCTGCGATGGGTGCGGGCGTTTCGGCGTGATTTAGATCAAGTTGTCATACCGCGAATAGGCCGATTGCCGGTCCACTGAACGAACCGGCCGCGCGGCGGGATCAGATTCCGTCAATTGTCAGGACGGCGAACGGCATGGTCGGGGTGCCAGGCCCCATCGGCCCGCCCTTATCGAATTGGGAAGAGACGACCAGCGTTCGACCATTGCTGCGTACCAATGTGGTGGGAATGCGCAGGGAGTCATCGGTGACCGCGCGTTCCAGCTCGACGGACCCGCCGTCATCGCTGATCTGCCAGCGGGTAATGGTGTTGCTGGTATTCTGGGCCGCCCACAGCGTGCTGCCGTGCAGTTCCAGTCCGTCACCGTGTTTCAGGTCGGCGCCGTGCATTGTCACCTTGCGAATCTCCGGCGAATTCGCCGCGGTCGCAACGCGATACAGCTCACCGGAATTCATATCGACGATCAGCAGATAGCGACCGGAATCGTCGGACACGATGCCGTTCAAGGTAAATGCGTCCGGCGCGTGCGGGCTGGTAATGGTGCTCAGGTCGAATTGTGTTGTCAGAATCGCCTTTCCGCCGTGCGCCGCAGTGACCTGCTCCGGGGTGACCCGGTAGACCACCGGTCGCAGGCTGTCGGTCAGATATGCGCTGCCGTCCGGCGTGATGGCCAGATCATTGACCAGGCTCGGTTCGGTGCCGGTGATATCGAAGCGGGCGACCAGCGCCCGGCTGCCGGTGTCGTACACCGCGACTCCGGCGGTCGAGTCGATGACCCACAGTCGCCCTGCCGCATCGACTTTCAGGCCATTGGCGGTTTTGCGGCCGTCGGTCCCTTCGGGCAGGAAGATTTCGGCTCGCGTGGCGCCGGGTGTCGCGCGGTAGACGGCGCCGTTGGCGTATGAGCCGACGTAGGTGTCACCGGTGCGGGGGTCGACGGCGATGCCCTCCGGGTAGACGCGATCACCGGGCAGTTCGTATGCGGTGCTGATGCGGGTCGCGGGTTGGCTCGCGGCCTCCGTCGCGGTGCCGCACGACGTGACGGCGGTGCAGGCAATGGCGGTGGCGATGGTCGAGATGGTGCGGAACATGCTCGTGGCTCCTGATAGTCGAACATCCGGATGCATTCACATCTTAGAATGTGCACGAACGTATATTAGAACTCTAATCAACGTCAAGAGTCTAACCAGTAGACGGGCAGTTACCATGCGGATATGACGTCCATGCACTCCTCTGAGCGCCTCGGCTCGTATCTCAAGCGCGCCGAACAGGCTCTCAACTCGGCGAAGAGCGCGGCGCTCAAACCGGCGGGCCTCACCGTTCCCCAGTACGGGGCCCTGCTGTTCCTCATCGAAAATCCGGGCATCAACGCCGCCGCGCTGGCCCGCCTGTGCGGGGTGACCCCGCCGACCATGAATACGATTCTGACCAATCTCCAGGACCGCGGCCTCATCGAGCGCACCCCGCACGCCTGGCACAAGAACGTCCTGGAGACCCGTCTCACCGAAGCGGGGGCGGCGCTCGCGCAGGAGGCGGACATGAATGCAGTCCGCGTGGAACGCGCATTGGCCGACGAATTCACCGAGACCGAAAATGCCGCGCTGCGCGAACTGCTCACCCGCTGCGCCGACCTGCTCGACTCCATCCGTCCCGAATCCGCGCCGAAAAAATAGCTCCCGGATCGGATCGACCCGGGAGCTATTGGGGTACGGGCGATTTCACGCCCGAGCGACTACCGCCGCTTCGGCGCGCGCCGGTCGGCGCAGGGTTGCGACGCCGAGCGCGAGGGCGCCGAAGCCGACCGCGGCGGAGGTCCACGGGAGCCAGCTCGCGCCCGACGAATCCAGCACCGTGCCGCCGAGCAGTGAGCCGATGCCGCTGCCCAGGTAGATGGCCGAGCCATTGAGGCCGAGCGCGACGGTCGGCGCGTCATGGGCAATGGCGAAGAGCCGGAATTGCTGCGGGATCAGGATCGCGGATCCGAAGAGGCCGGTCAGGCCGAGTACCGCGAAGACCGCCCAGTTGGCGTGGGTGGCCGGGCCGAGCAGCATCAGGCCGATGAGGCTGCCGACGAGTCCGACGGCCAGTGTGCGGGCCGGGCCGAAGCGGTCCACCGCCCGGCCCGCCTGGGAGTTGCCGATGACCTGACCGATGCCCATGACCAGCAGCAGCCACGCGAGTTGTCCCTGCGGCACCGATGGGGCAACGACGACCGGCAGGTAGACGATGGTCGTATAGCCCGCGGTCATCTGCAACGTCGTCACCAGCAGAACTCGCAGCACGGCGGGCCGAGCGAGCACGCCGACGCGATCGCGCAATCCGGTACTCGGCAAGGTGACGCGCGGCAGCAGCAGCACCAGCGCGGCCGCGATGGCCCCGCCCGCGACAATCGCCCAGAGCACCCCGCGCCAACCGATCCAACGCTCCACGAAGATGCCGATCGGCACGCCCGCGACGGCGGACAGCGTAATTCCGGCGGTGACGACCGATAGCGCCCGGCCGCGGTGCGCGTCGTCGGCGACCACCCCGGCCACGGCGAAGGCATTGGCCTGGAATGCCGCCGCGCCGATGGCGGCAACGATGCGTGCACCGGCCATTACCGAAAAGTCTTGCGCCGCAGCCTGTCCGATCATGCCGATGACAAAAAGCGCCGCACCGCCGCCCAATACCCAGCGCCGGTCCCAGGATCCGGTCGCGGCCGCGATGATCGGCGAGGCGATGGCGTAGGTCCAGGCGAACATGGTGGTGAGCTGGCCCGCGGTGGCCACCGAGACGTCCAGGTCGCGGGCGATGAGCGGGAGCATGCCATTGAGGACGAAACCGTCGGTACCCAGCACGAAGGTGCCGACGGCGAGTGGGATCAGGGATCGATACAGATTGTTCGATGGTTGTCGAAGCATCTTATGATGCTGAGATATAATTCGATGGTTGTCAAACGATCGGAGGATGGACATGCGCCAGCTACCGCAGCCGAGCACCGGCGACCTGGACCTGATCCGGGTGCTCAGCGCCATCGCCGATCCGATCCGGCTGGAGCTGATCCGCTCGCTCGCCGGGGTCCGCGAACCGCTCAGTTGCGCCATCGATAAGTTCGATGTCGAAATCACCGCCGCCACCGCGTCGCACCACTGGAAGGTGCTGCGCGATGCGGGTGTCACGACCACCTACGTCTCCGGCCGCAATCGACTCGTCGAACTGCGGCGTGACGATCTGGAGGAACGTTTCCCCGGCCTGCTCGATGCGGTTATCAACGGTTCGCAACTCTGACCTGAGCACTCGACCGCCTGGTGTTCAAACGCCCCAAAAGTATTGGCTTTACCGGCGATCCCGTAGCAGGTGCACTTGGGGTGGGGACCAGCCTCGAACGTCACTCAGGGGGGACAATGGACGGGTTCTTGGTCGTGATCGTGATCGGCGTCGTGCTGCTGCTGTACGGGGCGCTCGTGATCATCAATCTCGCGCACCGCGACAGTCGGGGGCGCCGCAACCGCCGCAGTCGGAGTCGATGGGCCGCAGGCGGCGGTGGCGAGGGCGGCGGCGGTTGCGGCGGCGGCTCCAGTTGCGGCGGCGGTTCGGGCTGCGGTGGGGGCGGTTGCGGCGGCGGTGGTGGTGGTTGCGGCGGGGGCAGCTGATTCAGTCCGGCAACAGACTCTGAAATGCGCTGTCTACCAACATTCTTCGCTGTGCATCGGTACTCGGGAGCGTGTCGGGGGAGACGCGGGCCAGTTGGTTGAAGCCGTGGTAAATGCTCACGGCGACAACCGCTCTGGTCCGCGCCTGCCCGGCGGTCAGCCCCAATTCGCGCAGCAATTCCGTGACGTATTCGATGCGCCGGTCCGCGACTCGGCGCAGTGTCGCGGCGACCGATTCCTGGTCCGCCGAGGCCAATAGCGCCAATTCGATGCGTCCGGTGGCCGCGTAATCGATGACCTGGGCGAAGAGTCGGTGCAACCGCTCGGCCGGGTCGGTCTCGATGGCGATCTCGGCGATCACATCGTCGGTGCTGCGCTGCTCCCAGCGCGCCAGTGCCGCCTCGACGAGGGCCGCGCGGTCCTTGAAATGCCAGTAGAAGCTGCCCTTGGTGGTGCCGAGCCGCTTGGCGATGGGCTCGACGGCGACCGCCGCCAGACCGCCCTCCGCCAGCGCGTCCAGCGCGGCCTGTGCCCAATCGTCGGCGCTGAGCCGTGTCTTCGCGGTCGCATCCCCTTGTGCCATTCCCGTACGCTACCGTATGGTCGTTCCATACGGCCCCGTATGGGTTATCGGAGGAATGTGATGCCGACTTATGGACGAGTCGAAATTCCCGAACGAGCCGCCCTGGCGCGCTCGTCGGGCACCGACTGGGATTACATCGATTCCTACGAAATAGCGTTGCCGCCGGGCGCTCCAACCGACCCTCGGAAATGGACCCGAAAGATATTCTTCGGCAACCCTTTTCCTGATCGCGAATGCGACGAGCGCGAGCAGGTGACCGCCGATGTGATGGCGGTCCTCGACTTTGTCGTCTCGGTTCTCGTCGACGACGGCACGGTCACCATCACCTCGCTGGTCAAGTATCGAAATCACTGGGGCCGAAGGTATTTCGCCGTCGTGCGCCCATTTCATCGTCGGCTCGTGCCGTGGATGCTTGCGCGTGCCGCCCGCAGTTTCGCCCGCTGACGCGCCGTGTCGAACGGATGCGGGGACGCGCCCTGTTCCGCGGTCGTAGGCTGAACCCATGTCCGGCGACATACGCGGTGTGCTCTACGACATCGACGGCGTGCTGGTGACCTCCTGGCGCGAGATCCACGGTGCGGTCGACGCCGTGCGCCGCGTGCACGAAAGTGGTTTGCGCCGAAGGTTTCTCACCAACACCACCTCCCGAACCTGCGATGAGATCGCCGAGCGGCTGCGGGACGCCGGGTTCGATGTCGATACCGCGGAGATTGTCACCGCTGCCCGGCTCACCGGCGAATATGTGGGCCGCCGGTACCCGGATGCGGCAGTCTGGGTGCTCAATCACGGCGATATCGCGGCCGACCTCGCTGAACTGACTCTCGATGACGAACATCCGGATGTCATCGTAATCGGCGGCGCCGGTGTGGAATTCACACATGGCGCGCTGAGCCGGGTGGCCGAGCTGATGCTGGACGGCTTCCGGTCGTCGCGATGCACAGCGGCCTGAGCTGGGCCACCGATACCGGGCTCCGCATCGACGCGGGCGCGTACCTGCCGGGTCTGGAGGCGGCAGGCAATGCCGAGATCGCCGTGGTCGGCAAGCCCGCGGCGGCCGGATTCCGGACCTGCGCGGACCTTATGGACCTCGACCCGGCCGAGGTGCTGATGATCGGTGACGATCTGCACTCCGATGTGCTAGCCGCCCAACAGGTCGATATGACCGGAGTTCTGGTGCGCACCGGCAAATTCCGGCCCGCCGTTCTGGCGGCGGCTTCGGCCGCACCGGATCACGTCATCGATTCCGTAGCGGAACTGCCCGCGTTGTTGAAAGATCTGTCGAAAGAATTATTCTAAAAAAGTCCTGCAAAACACTTTCGGCGTGCCGAACCCCTCGGAATCCTCCGTTGCGGCAAACAATCAGTGACGACCACTGTGGTGGCAGTTAGATCGGAGAGCAGCATCCGCTGAGCGCAATAGCAACCGAGCGGCCAACTTTCGGCTAACAACTGTTCCGCCGAAGGTTGAGACGAACGGCCCGATCCATGACGAGGGGATCGGGCCCTTCGGTATTGTCTGCCCCAATGTCACAGGATGCGAATACGGGACGAATGTATGCCGGGCAACCCGTAGAGGACCGGCAACGTCAGCGGCGTGCGCGTTTTCTGGAATCGGGCCTGACGGTCTTTGCGCGCGATGGCTACGCCAATAGTTCGGTCGGCGCTATCTGTAAGGACGCCGGACTCTCCTCGAGGCAGTTCTACGAGGAGTTCACCGGCCGCGAATCCCTCCTACTCGAGCTCTACGAGCAGATCGATAGGGGATCGCGCGATGCGGTAACCGCCGCCCTCGAGAAGAAATCCGACGCGACCGCGCTGGAGATCATCGATGCCTCGGTGCGCGCCTACGTCGAATCCATCGGCTCCGATCCGCGCAAGGCGCGGGTGGCGCTGGTAGAGGTCGTCGGCGCCGGGCCGAAGGTGGAGAAGTTCCGGCTGGAGCTTCGTCGCGTCTGGGGTTCGCTACTCGCCGGCGCCGCGGAGGATGCCGCCTTGCACGGCGAAATCCCAACGGGCGACTACGAGATGCGGGTGCTGGCCATCATCGGCGCGGTCAACTACGTGGTGGATTCCTGGAGCGGTTCGGACCCGCGCCCGCCACTAGACGACGTGATCCGGGTGCTCAGCCGAGTGATCATGGGTGCGGTCGGCGCGTAGTTCCGGCGGCCGTCGGCTAGCGTGCGCTCTATGGAGACAGTTCCGATCCAGATGCCGGACGGCACCACCGTGCCGGTGCGGCTGTTCCCGGCGACCGGTGCGCATCGGCATCCGGTGCGCCCGGATGCGCCGCGTCCGGTTGTGGTGATGGTGCCCGGCCTCGGTGTCCCGGCCGGGTACTACGAACTGTTCGCCCAGGAGCTGGCCGCGCGCGGCTTCGATGCCGCGATCGGTGAGCTGCGCGGCGCGGGTGACAGTCGCCCGCGCCCGAGCGCCGCGAGCACCTTCGGCTACCACGAACTGGCATCGGTCGACTTCCCGGCGATCTTTTCGGTGGTGCGCGACCGGTTCCCGGACAGCACCCCGTATCTGCTCGGCCACAGCATGGGCGGCCAGCTCGCTGTGCTGTACGCGTCACGGATCCGCGGCCGCCTGGGTGGGCTGATCCTGATCGCCTCCGGCACCCCGTATCACCGTGGATTCCGGGGTATTTCGGGTCCTGGCATGCTGGCCGGCACCGCAGTCATGTCGCTGACGGCCAATCTGGCCGGCTTCTGGCCCGGCGACCGGATCTCGCTCGGCGGCTTCGGACGTCAGTCGAAAGTGCTGATGTCGGATTGGGCCCGGCTGGCCCGCTCCGGCCGCTTCGTGCCGGTCGATGCGGATATCGACTACGAAGAGCGGATCGCCAGACTGAAGCTGCCGGTGCTGTCCATCACCATGACCGGCGACGATCTCGCGCCGAGCAGTTCAGCCGCACACCTGCTGGCCAAGATGCCCGAGGCCGAGGTGACCACCTGGGTACAACCGGAATCGTTGGGGCACAACGGCTGGATCCGTCGGTACGGCAGCACGGTCGATCAAATCGAGAAATGGCTGCGGGACCGCTGATCGGCGTACATGTTCCGGCAAGCCGTCATAGGCTGGTGCTCGTGTCGAATGAGCAACGGCGGCAACTACATCTGGATGTCATCGCGGAATTCCGCGCCAATGCGGGGAAGGTCGGCGGGCAGTTCGCGAACATACCGCTGCTACTGCTGACCACCACCGGCGCCCGCACAGGCGAATCCCGAACCTGGCCACTGGCATATCAGCGCGACGGTGACCGGGTAGTGGTCTACGCCGCAAACGGCGGACGGCCGAATCGTCCGGGGTGGTACCACAATCTGGCGGCGCATCCCGACGCTGTCGTCGAGGTCGGCACCGAGTCCTGGCCGGTAGTCGCATCTTTCGCGGAAGGCGGCGAGCGGCAACAACTTTGGGACCGCAAGCTGGTGGATGCGCCATTCCTCGCCGACTTCCAGGCCAAGGTGTCCTGGCAGATCCCGGTGGTCATCCTGGCTCCCACCAACGGCAATTCCTAGGCGCGGCTGGAACAACGACCAAATCCTGTCGTTCGGACCCACCAACGTCAGCAGTGACCAGCCCGCAGCAGGAGACCCTGCACTCGGTGGACAGCAAGTTCGAGAGCCTGCTGCCGAAGCGCGGATTGGCTGCGGCCCCGTCGAGAGGTGCTAAGTGTGGTCGGCGATCTCGCCGAGGTGCCTGCTGAAGCCGTCGAGCATCGCCGTGAGGCCGATATCGAAGTGGTCGGTGTCGGCGGTGGCGTCGGCAGCTGCGGCGAGGGTGTTGTAGTCGGGGGCGTTCGGGGTGGGCTTGCGGCTGCGCTGGGCTGCTACGGCGGCGACTGTGTGGCTGAGGATGTGTCCGACTACGTATTCGCGTAGGCATCGGGCGAACTGCAGGGCTACCGCGGCGGTAAAGCCGACGCCTTGTAGACGTTCGAGCATCCAGTTTCCGGTTTCGATCGCCGCGCCGCTGCGGACCGGTCGTGTTGCGAAGATCGGCACGGCATTCGGGTGTCGGCGCAGAGTGGAACGTAAGCGATGTGCGTAGGCGCTCATCAAGCCCGGCCAATCTTCCTGCCACGGAAGGGTTTCCATTTCGAGTTCGTCGAACATTACCTCGGCGATGCCGTCGAACAGGTCCTGCTGATCGGTGAAGTGCCGGTAGGCCGCCATCGGGTCCGCCCCGAGTGCCGCACCCAATTTCCGCATGGTGAAGCCGTCCAGCCCCGCCGTATCGATGACGGTCAGCGCTGTCGCGGCGATATAGTCGCGATTCAATGCGATCCGGGTGGTCGGCTTCGGCTTGTTCATGCGCTCATCTCGTCGAACAGCGCCACCAGTCGGGCGACGAACTGCTCCGGCTGCAACTGGTAGGGCACATGTCCGCCAGGGAATTCCACACAGTCCCGGCCGAGTTCGTCGGCCAGCGCATGCGCGGCAACGTAGTACGGCTTGCCGACGCTCTCGCGTCCGGTCGCGAGCCGCCACGGCACCTCGACCTTCCGGAGGGCGGCCAGGTCCGGGTGGTAGTCGAAGCAGAAGGCGGGCAGTTCGCGGCGCAGCAGCAGGTCGGCATTGTTCAGTTGGCGGGTCATGGTCGAGGGCTGAGTTCGGGTGATCCGGCGGAGTGCGGCTCCGATCGCGAGCGATACGCGACTTGCGCCGGCCAGCAGAGTTTGTCCCGGACTCGACCGGAGGATCCATGGCACATTCGGCATGGTCAGAACACCGAATGCCGCGAACGCCCGCATCGGACTCTTGGCAACGGCGAGTGCGCCTATGTCGGCGATCTCCTGCCGCGCAGGGCTTTCGACGGGCAGCAGTTGGACCAGCGGCGGTTCGTGCACGATCGCATCGATGAGCCGATCTTCAGATGCGGCAAGCAGTTCGAGCGTGATGATTGCGGCACCGCTGCTGCCGAAGATGTGGGCGCGCTCGATCGCGTAGGCGTCGAGGACCGCGATGACATCCGCGGCCTGCGTCGCGACATCGATCGCGGCGCGTGGCTCGGTGAGCGGGCTGCGCGAATTGCCGCGCCGGTCGAAGGTGATCACACGGAAGCTGTCGGCCAGCAGCGGCACGACAGCTTCGTACATTCCGGCATCACCGCCGCCTCCGGAAATGAGGACCAGGTCCGGCCCGGTTCCGGCCGCTTCGGTATGCAATCGCGCGCCGGCGGTTTCGACGATGCGTACGACGGTTTCGGCCACTACAGCTCCTTGTCTACAACGTAGATCGAGTCTACAGCGTAGACACACCGCAAAAAGTCGGCCCGGTGCAGGATGCACCGGGCTGGTCGGACGTGATTACCGTTCCATCAACATCTGGGTGAAGAACTCGTAGATGAGTCCGGCCTGGAATGCCGACTGCTTGTTGTCGGCCGCACCGCCGTGGCCGCCCTCGATGTTCTCGTGGTACCAGACCGTGTGGCCCTGTTCCTCCAGCAGCGCAGCCATCTTGCGGGCATGGCCAGGGTGGACCCGGTCGTCGCGGGTGGAGGTGGTCAGCAGGATCGGCGGGTAGGACGCGTCGGCGCGGACGTTCTGGTAGGGCGAGTACTTGCTGATGTACTCCCACTCCTCGGGCTTGTCCGGATCGCCGTATTCGGCCACCCACGACGCACCGGCCAGCAGCAGGTGATACCGCTGCATATCGAGCAACGGGACCTGGCAGACGATGGCGCCGAACAGTTCCGGATAGCGGGTCAGCATGACACCCATGAGCAGGCCGCCGTTGCTACCGCCGACCGCGCCCAGTTGTTCATGCGTGCTGATGCCGCGGGCCACCAGATCCTTGGCGATCGAGGAGAAGTCCTCATAGACCTTGTGCCGGTTGGCCTTCTGCACCGAGGTGTGCCACTGCGGGCCGTATTCGCCGCCGCCGCGGATATTGGTCATCACCCAGGTGCCGCCGCGTTCCAGCCAGCCCATACCGGAGGCGCCGCTGTAGGCGGGGGTGCGTGATACCTCGAAGCCACCGTAGCCGGACATCACCGTCGGGCCGGGGGTGTCCTTGCGATCGCGGTGGCGGATCACGAAATACGGCACCACGGTTCCGTCATCGGAGCGCGCGAAGAACTGCTCGGTCTCGATGCCCTCGGCGTCGAAGAAGCCGGGTTCCTGTTTGAGTTGTTCGGACCGGCCGCCGACCGCACTTGCGAGCAGGGTGGCGGGAGTGGTGAATCCGCTTGTGGTCAGCATGAATTCGTCGCCGCCCTCGAGCGGGTCGAGATTCATCACGCTGGTGGTCGCCATCGGCGGGGTGTCGGCGAGCGGCTCCCTGTGCCAGCCGTCCGGACCCGGCGTGAGGACGTAGAGCTTGGTCTGCACATCCTCGAGGGTGATCAGCAGCAGATGGTTCTCGGTCCAGCCGTAGCCGTGCAATGAAGTGTGCTCGTCCGGGGTGAAGATCACCTCGAACTCCCGTGCGCCGGAAAGGAATTTCTCGAAGTCCATGGCCAGCAGTGCGCCGGCCGGGTAGGTCTTGTCACCGATTTCCCACGGCGACTTCAGTCGGACCAGGAACCAATCCTTGTACCAGGACTCGCTGGCGTCGGTCGGTACATCGAGATGCCGCAGACTGCCGTCGCTTTCGAGCAGGTACACCTCTTCGTTGAAGAAGTCGGTGGCACGACCGACGAAATGCCGTTCATAGCCGGGTGTCCGGTCGTACCCGGCCGAGACCGCGACATCGCCCGCCTCGCCCTCGAATACCGTTTCGGCCTCGGTGAGGGGGGTGCCGCGCCGCCAGCGCTTGGCGATTCGCGGATAGCCGGAATCGGTGAGCGCACCCGGCCCGAAATCGGTGCCGGCATAGACCGAGTCGATATCAATCCAGCGGATCTCGGATTTCGCCTCGGGCAGGAAGTAACCGCCGTCGGTCGGCTCGATGAATTCCCTTGTTTCGATATCGAATTCGCGCACGACCTTGGCATCCGCGCCGCCGCGGGACAGGCTGATGAGCGCACGCGACTGTTCCGGCCGCAGCACCGCGGCGCCACCCCACACCCAGTTCTCGCCCTCGGTGGTGCCGAGTGCGTCCAGGTCGATCAGCACATCCCACTCCGGCGCTTCCTTGGCGTATTCGGCGAAGGTGGTGCGCCGCCACAGCCCGCGCGGATGTTCGGCATCGCGCCAGAAGTTGTAGAGCCAGCGGCCGCGCCGACCTGGGTAGGCGATCTTGGTGTCGGTGTCGAGCATGTCCAGGATGCGGCGCTCGAGCTCGGTGAACCGACCGGAGCTGGCGAAACGCTCGACAACCACCTCGTTGTGCGCGCGGGCGAAGTCGAGGGCCCGCTCATCGGTTACTTCTTCGAGCCACAGGTAGGGATCGGTCACAGTTTGCTCAACGCCCGTCATGTCCACATTGTTGCCGAGAGGCTTTAAAGGTGAGATATCACTCGATGAATCGGGCAATTCGGGCGGCCTGTTACCGGTTGCTCGACATCGATTCAAGGAGTGACATACGTACCGGTCGGATCAGTAGGATCGCTGCTCCGATACCGAACCGAGGTGGAAGGTGGCCGGTTTGCCACAGTTTCTCTGGGAGCAGCACTGCTGCCTGCCATTACTGCATTCCGCTCGGATCGCCGATCTGGCGCGCTATCCGCTCGGGTCGTATTTATCGGTGAACGTCGGGTATTCGCGCCAGTCGACCGAGGATTCGCTCGCGCTGCTGCACAAGTTCCGCCGGGACGCGCTGGGCGACGGTCGGTTCCGGCTGGTCGAGCGGTTCGCCGATATCCGTGCCGCCGATACCATTTCGCTGGCTTTCGACCTGGAGGATTCGGGGCCGCTGGGCGGTGATCCGGATAACCTCGAGATGTTCTACGAACTGGGCGTTCGCTCAATGCTGCCGACCTACAACCACGCCAATGCGGCCGGTTGCGGCTGTCTGGATCCCGACGACACCGGACTCACCGCCTACGGCCGAGATCTGGTGCGCAAACAGAACGAGGTCGGCATATTCGTCGACGGTTCGCACTGCTCCCGCCGCACCGGACTGGACCTCGCCGAATGCACCGGGGCTCCGATGATCTACAGCCATTCCAATTTCGCCGCACTGTGGGCGCATCCGCGCAATATCACCGATGAACAGGCGCTGGCTTGTGCCCGGACCGGCGGGGTTATAGGTGTCAATGGAGTGGGAATCTTCCTTGGTCAGAATGCGATCGATGGCCGGGCCGAGCGGGTCGCGGCAATGGCCGCGCATATCGAATACGGTGCGGAGCTCGTCGGGATCGAACATATCGGCATCGGATCCGACTACTCCTTCGATGCCGAGGATTTCAATGACATGCTCACGCAGGATCCGGGGGCGTTTTCCGACGCGTATACCAAGTGGGGGCCGCTGCAATGGGTGCCGCCGGAAGATCTGCTCGGACTGAACGAGCTGCCCGGACTGGATGCCGAGCTTGCCGGTCGTGGTTTCAGTGCCGGGGACCGGGCGGCGGTGTTCGGTGGCAACTTCGCTCGGGTCGCCCAGCAGGTCTGGCGCGACTGATCCGGGGCACCCACAATCCGTTCATTTTGTTCTCGACCGCGATCGGCACTGTGAACCGGGCGTCGCGAGCCGTAGTGATCTGCGGCCGAGCCGGGAATCGCCAGGCCCCGGGCATCCGAGGCGTTGACCAGGCGCATCCAACCTTGGTGGGGGACGGGTGGGTGAAGTTTGCTCGACAGAGTTAGGCTCGACGGCGTGACTTCCCATTACGACGTTGTCGTTCTCGGTGCCGGTCCTGGCGGTTATGTCGCCGCCATCCGTGCGGCACAACTTGGCCTCCGTACCGCGATCGTCGAGCAGAAGTATTGGGGTGGTGTCTGCCTCAATGTGGGCTGCATCCCTTCCAAGGCGCTGCTGCGCAACGCGGAACTCGCGCATATCTTCACCAAGGAAGCCAAGACCTTCGGCATCTCCGGCGACGTGAGCTTCGACTTCGGCGTCGCGTTCGACCGCAGCCGCAAGGTCGCCGACGGGCGGGTCAAGGGCGTCCACTTCCTGATGAAGAAGAACAAGATCGACGAGTTCGACGGCAAGGGCACCTTCACCGACGCGAACACCCTCTCGGTCGCCCTGTCCAGCGGCGGCACCGAGACGATCACCTTCAGCAATGTCATCATCGCCGCGGGCACCGTCACCAAGCTGCTGCCGGGCACCTCGCTCAGCGCGAATGTGGTGACCTACGAGGAGCAGATCCTCACCCGCGACCTGCCCGGCTCGATCCTGATCGTCGGCGCCGGCGCGATCGGCATGGAGTTCGGCTACGTCCTGAAGAACTACGGCGTCGACGTGCGCATCGTGGAGTTCTTGGACCGTGCGCTGCCGAACGAGGACGCCGACGTCTCCAAGGAGATCACCAAGCAGTACAAGAAGCTCGGCATCACCATCACCACCGGTGCGGCCGTGCAGTCGATCGACGACGACGGTTCCAAGGTCACCGTGTCGATCAAGGACAACAAGACCGGCAACTTGGAGACGGTCACCGTCGACAAGGTGCTGCAGGCCGTCGGCTTCGCGCCCCGGGTCGAGGGCTACGGCCTGGAGAGCACCGGTATTGCGCTCGAGCGCGGCGCCATCGCCATCGACGACAACATGCGCACCAACGTGCCGCACATCTACGCCATCGGTGACGTGACCGGGAAGCTGCAGCTCGCCCACGTCGCGGAGGCCCAGGGCGTCGTCGCCGCGGAGACCATCGCCGGTGCGCCCACGGTCACCCTCGGTGACTACCGGATGATGCCGCGCGCCACCTTCTGCCAGCCGCAGGTCGCCAGCTTCGGCCTCACCGAGCAGCAGGCCCGCGACGAGGGTTACGACGTGAAGGTCGCCACCTTCCCGTTCACCGCCAACGGCAAGGCGCACGGTCTCGGCGATCCGACCGGCTTCGTCAAGCTGGTCGCCGACGCCAAGTACGGTGAACTCCTCGGCGGCCACCTCATCGGTCCGGATGTCTCCGAACTGCTGCCGGAGCTGACCCTGGCCCAGAAGTGGGACCTGACCGTCAATGAGCTGACCCGCAACGTCCACACTCACCCGACGTTGAGCGAAGCCCTGCAGGAAGCGTTCCACGGCCTCGCGGGCCACATGATCAACTTCTGATCCCTGTCGAAGACGGTGGTGTTCGGGTCGAAAGGTCCGGGCGCCACCGTTTTTCATTGGAGCTGAACGATGCGACGTAAATGGTTGATCGGTAGTGCGCTGGTGCTCGTGGTGGTGTTGGCGCTGACGGTCGGCGGCTACTACCTGATGAACTCGCGCACCTTCCAACTGGCGGGGCGGCTCGTGAACCGAGTCGAAACCACCGACAAGGTGGTCGCATTGACCCTGGACGACGGGCCGACGGACAAAGCGCCCGAAGTGTTGAAAGTCCTTGCCGAAGCGGGGATTCCGGCTACTTTCTATCTCATCGGTCGTGATCTGGCCGCGCATCCCGAATACGGCAGGGCCATGGCGCAGGCCGGTCACGAAATCGGCAATCACACCTACGACCATCGCCGCATGGTGCTCGTCTCCGGCGATACCGTCCGCGACGAGATCGAGCGAACCGACGCGGAAATCGCGAAAACCGGTTACCAGGGTCCGGTCACTTTCCGCCCGCCCTACGGCAAGAAGCTCTGGGCGCTACCGAAGTACCTCTCCGACCACGACCGCACGACGATCACCTGGGATGTGGAACCCGACTCGGGCAAGCAAGCGAGTACCGATGCCATCGTCGCCGAAACCGTCTCCAAGGTGCGGCCCGGCTCCATCGTCCTGATGCACGTCATGGGCCAGTGGAATGAATCCCTTGCCGCCATTCCGCGCGTAGTCAGCGAACTGCGTTCCGCCGGTTACCAATTCGTCACGGTGTCGGAGCTTCTGAAGCACTGAGAATCGTCAGAGCATGCCGTAGGCGTGGGTGGGCGTCAGGCGAACGAGGGCGCGTCGGTCGGTGACCATTGCCTTGCGGTATTCGTCCCAGTCGGGGTGCTCGCCTGAGCCCGCTCGGTAGTAGGCGACCAGTTCGTCGACACTGGAGTCGTTGGGGTCGGCGGCGACGGGTGTGAGATCGACGGTGCCCTCGATGACTGCGTAGGCGAAGAAGTCGTCGCGGGTGACGTGGATTGCGGCCCACGGATCGCGCACCAGATTGTGGTACTTGGCCCGGTCGGCGGTGATGGAGATGCGGATGATCCCGTCGTCACCCACCACATGCAGCACATTGGACAGCTGTGGGCGACCATTGCGCCGGATCGTGGTGAGCACGGACCGCTTTGTGGTCCGCGCGAAATCGACAGCCGAGGAAATTTCCATACCCACACCAACCCACCACAAGCCCCCGACCTTCCCGCTGGTCAGTTGATCACCATGTAATGGTTGCGGCACCGGCCGAGACCAACGCCACTAGTACATGGCCCTGGACGAGGTGCTCGCCGATGGGCGCGCATCCGCCGACCGATCCGGGTTAGTCGCGGTGGTAGGCGGCTTGGGCTTCGAGGACTCGGGGCATGTTGGTTTCGACGACCTGGATGAGGTCTTCGAGGCGGTCGGCGACTAGGGCGCCGAGCTCGGTGAGGGTGTATTCGACTCGCGGCGGGATGGTTTCCTGCACCTCGCGATGGACCATGCCGTCGCGCTCCAGGGCTTGCAGGGTCTGCGAGAGCATGCGCTCGCTGACGCCGTCGACGCGGCGGCGCAGGGCGCTGAACCGGTACGGCCCCTCGCGCAGCGCGACCAGGGCGAGGGTGCCCCAGCGGCTGATCACATTCTGGAGCACCGGTCGTGACGTGCAGTTCCGGGCGAATACGTCGGCTTCCAGCGTCGGATCGTCGGTATCCACCAACGGCGTGCGCTGAGTGGTCATGGAATCAATGGTACCCAACTTGACCAAAGTGTCTACGGAATGCATAGTGCTTACTATTAGTTAGTACTTGATGAAACGTACAGACCCATGGAGGTAAATCATGACCGTCGCCGTAACCGGAGCCGGTGGGCAGTTGGGCCGTCTCGTTGTCGAGGCGCTGTTGCGCGAGGGGTCCACGCCGGTGGTCGCGATCGTGCGTGATCCGCAGAAGGTCGCTGATCTGGCCGAGCGGGGCGTCGAGGTCCGAGAGGCCTCCTATGACGACGCCGAAGCCCTCGACCGCGCCTTGGCCGGTGTCGATCGGGTGCTGTTGGTCTCCGGAAACGAATTCGGTGCGCGAGTCGCCCAGCACACCAACGTAATTCGGGCCGCCGAGCGTGCGGGCGTGAAACTGCTCGCCTACACCAGCATTCCGCGCGCCACCGAGAACCCGCTCATTCTGGCCCAGGAGCACCGGGGCACCGAGGAGGTGCTCGCGGAATCGACTGTCCCGCACACTCTCCTGCGCAACGGCTGGTACTGGGAGAACTACTTCGGCGCGCTCGGGCACACGGTCGAGTCCGGCGTGCTGCACGGCGCCGCGGGTGCGGGTCGCGTCGCCGGTGCCGCGCGCGCCGACTATGCCGAGGCGGCTGCCAAGGTGCTGACCACCGATGGCCACGCGGGCCGGATCTACGAGCTCGGCGGCGATGAGCGCCTCACCTATGCCGAACTCGCCCAGGTGATTTCGCAGGTCTCAGGCAAGCCGGTGCGCTACGAGAACCTGTCCAAGGAGGACTACAGCGCGGCGCTCGAGCAGGCCGGTCTGCCCGGCAACTACGCCGCGGTGCTCGCGGATGCGGACGCCGGAGTCGGCGACGGCATCCTCGATGTGGACTCCGGCGACCTCCAGAAACTGCTCGGCCGCCCCTCCACCCCCGCCGTCGAGGTCTTCGGCGCCGCTCTCGCCTGAGGTATTCGAGGGTGAGTTCACCCGGTTGCACGCCGCCGTCGCAACATAGCGATACAACGTGCAAACCCGGTGTGCGTCAAAGGAATTGGTTGGCCAAGACGCCGAGGTTGCATGCCCTGCTTACGGCACGGCATGCAACCGCGACTCTCATCAGACCCACTGCACCAATTGCAGGATGATGCCGTTCGGATCGGCCGTCTGGAAGTACCGCTCACCCCAGGGCTCGGTCTCGATCGCGGTGACGATCGGCACGCCCTCGCCCCGGAGCCGTTCGTACTCGGCATCGATATCGTCCACGACGAACGCGACCAGTAGCCCCTCGCCCGCACTTCCCGCTTTGTCTTTCGGCTTGAAGCTGTCGAGACCCGTGCGCAGGTAGCACACGGTGAAACCGGCATCGGGGCGGGCGACCGAGACGAAACCGTCGGCCGACATCTGCTCTGTGAAGCCGAGGTGGTCGATGGCGAACTTTGCCGAGGCCTGCGGGTCGGCGACATTGAGCGAGATGGCGGAAGCGGTGATTTTCACAAGGTCCTCCTCGGGAGCTGGACTCAAATACTATACTAAGTACGCTGTACGTTGTAGATAAATTCCCGAGTGGACGCACTGTTATGCGGGTCACGCCGATACGATCGGCTTTCGCGCGGGATCTCGCGAACATGAGGAGGCGGCATGGCCGAGCAGTCACGGGACCGCAGCAGCGCGGGCGATCCCGTGCGCACCTTGGAACTGCTGTGGCGCGTGCCTGCCGCGTCGGTGCGCGGACCGAAGCAGCGCAGCAGCGTGGATGCGGTGGTCGCGGCGGCCATCGAAATCGTGGATGCGGATGGGATCGGCGCGCTCACCATGCGAGCGGTCGCCACCAAGCTGGGCTTGACCCCCATGGCCACCTACACCTACGTGCCGGGCAAGGCGGAACTCGTCGACCTGATGCTCGACGCGGTCTATCGGGAGATGCCGCGTGCCGACCTGGCCGGTCTGCCCTGGCGTGATCGCGTCACGACGGTCGCCGCCGAGAATCGCGCCATGCTGGTCCGCCACCCGTGGGTCGCCTATCTGCCGACCACGCGGCCACCGCTCGGCCCGGGTGTCGCCGCCAAATATGAACACGAACTGCGCGCCTTCGACGGCCTCGGTCTCGACGACCTCGAGCTGGATGCCGCCGTCACCTACGTCCTCGGCTTCGTCACCTCGGTGGCTCGCATCGCCATCGACACCGAACGCGCCGCAACCGAGAGCGCCATGTCCGACCGGCAATGGTGGGAACGCGCCGCCCCGCTACTGGCTCAATTCTTCGATGCCGAGCGCTACCCGCTGGCCGCCCGCGTCGGCGCGGTCGCGGGGCAGGCGTACGACTCCGCCTACAGCGCCGACCACGCCTACGAATTCGGTTTGGTGCGAGTCCTGGACGGTCTGGCCCAGCTCATCGAAAACCGCTGAGCCGCAGGGCCTATTGATCGCCGGACTCGTTGTGCGGTTTCGGATGCCGCGTGGTGTCCGCACTGCTGGGAAGCAGGAAGCTGGTGATCACGATGGACAGAAGAATGAATCCCGCCACGATCAACACGAGGCTGACAGTCATGACGGCCCCTTTCTCCTCTAGAGCCGACAGTTACCTGTCAGCTAGCTTGATGGAGGGGTTTCCGATCCTGGTGCTGTCACACTATGGCGTGCGACACACGTCGGTTAATGTCTCGAAAGCTATGGTGCTGCATGACGACGGGGGTGAAAGTCGTCATTCTGTGCGTGTCGCGTTTCAGTTTAGGGGCTATCGAGGGTGATCGCTATGGAATTGCTAAATCGAGAATGGGCGGCGTTGGCGAGGGGTGCCGCCCTGTGCGCCAACGCCGCGGTCGGTCAGACGCCGTCGCGCTGGATCCGCAGCGCGGTGATGGTCGCGGCCAGCCCCTCGTACTGATTGATGAGCAGCACGATTTCGATCAGGCTGCGCTCGTCGTAGTGCTCGGCCAGCGCGGACCAGGTGGCGTCGTCGATATCGCGGGTTTCGACCAACTTGTCGACGGCGGTGAGTAGCGCGCGATGCTTATCCGACCACCCGTCGGCAGCGGGGCCGGTGCGAATCCGGTCCAGGATCTGCGGCGTGACGCCCGCCCGCCTGCCGAGGCGAATGTGATGGTCCATTTCGTAGGCGCAGTCGCGCAGTTGTGCGACGCGCAGGATGACCAGCTCGGATTCGTGCCGGGGCAGTCGGCCGCCCGGCATCAGCCGCCCCGAGAAGTGCAGCCAGCCGCGGAACAGTCCCTTGGTGCGGCCGAGTGTGCTGAACAGATGTGCGTCGTCCGTCCCTGCCGCGCGTGAAAGTATCTGCCAGACAACCCAATTGATCGGGCCCAGCTCCCGGAGCCGACCGGGTGAAATGCGTGGTTGCAACGCCGAAACCATGCTCATGCCTCCTTGTCCGCCGCCGGTGGCGGGATCCGTCCTGCCGGACCGAATCCGAGCGTACTAGCGGGTAGGTCCGTGATCGGCGGGTCGGCGCCGCCGATTGTGCGGTGCGCGGTTCCGGGACCTCGGCTTATCCGCGCAGCCCTAGGGGTACCGCTAGGGGATCGGCCAGTCGGGACAGATCCGACTGACCGGTTTTCTATAGCTGAATTGTGCTGGTCTTCTTGGCTTTCCGGTGGTCTTCGCGGCGACGGCGGGTCATCATCAGTACCGGCGCGGTGGATGGTGGGACGCCGGGTCGAACCGGATGAGGGTAGGGAATACGCGATGCTGGTGAAGATCAAGACCGGAGCGGATCTCTCCGGGGCCGAACAGGAATTCGTGGAATGCCTGCGGTCGTATCCGACGACCGGTGTCGCGTTGGTCGGCTTGGAGGTCGGCGATCACGGATCTCGTCGGGTCGATGCGATCATTCTGACCCCGCGTGGCATTACCGTGACCGATATCAAGGGCTTCCGACGCCGCCAGAGCGGGATTCTGAGCATTCCGGGCGACGGTCCGTGGACGATCAGCGCGGAGCCTGCCGATCTGGACGAGGAGATCTCCGGCAATCCCGTCGATCAGCTGGAACACAGTATGCATGCGGTGAAGACCCGGCTGGAGCGGGCGCTGATCGATCCGGGCCACATCTGCGGCGCCGTCGTGCTCGTGCCGTTCCGCGGGGTCGCGGTGCGGCCTGCTCGAACAAACCTGCGCCCCGGCATGGATATCGTGGTCTCGAATGCCCGTGACGCGACCGAACTCCGTATCTATCTCGAGGGTTTCTCCGCCGGACCGCGCAGCTGGACCGCGGACCGGGTCTTCGCCGCCTGTGATGCGCTCGGCCTCATCGAAAAGCCCTCCCGCGCCGAGTTACTCGCCGACGGCTTCGACGAGGTACAGCCCAAAGCGCCGTCGCCGTCGGCGCGTGAGCTGCGCCGGCACGTCATCCCCGCGCCGCTGCCGCCGAGTAGGCGGCAGACCGCAGCGGGGTGGGTGGTCTTCGCTGTCGCCCTGGCCGGCATGGTGGTGCTCCTCATCGTGATCGCGAGTTCACTCGCGCACGATTCGGCCGATCCGGCCCGCGAATCGGATACCTCGACGACGAGCGTGACGCCCTCGCCGCCGCCGTACCGTCCGACCGAGTGCTGGCCCCTCCAGACCAACTGCTGACTCAGAACGCGGCTTCGTCCAGCTCCATGATGTCGTTATCGATCGCTGCGATAATGTTCTTCACCGCGGTCAACTCGGGCAGTACGTTCTTC
The DNA here is from genome assembly GCF_035920345.1 of Nocardia vinacea. Lineage (NCBI taxonomy): Bacteria > Bacillati > Actinomycetota > Actinomycetes > Mycobacteriales > Nocardiaceae > Nocardia > Nocardia vinacea. The sequence continues at coordinate 6,292,687 of NZ_CP109149.1, read as the reverse complement.
GCGAAGAAGCTTGCGACAGCGACCTTTCCGGAATAGAACGCCCGATCCTTCTCCGGTGCTTCGGCGGCCAGTGCGGCGGCCGCGATCTCGGCCTGCACCAGCAGTCGCCAGGCGATGAGCAGATCGCCGACCGCGAGCAGGAAGCGCACCGAGCCGAGCCCGACCTTGTACAACTCCTTCGGATCCTGAGGGGATGCCATCAGATAGCCGGTCAGCGTGGCCGCCATCGCCTGCACATCGGCGACCGCGGTGGCCAACAGCGCCCGCTCGGTTTCGAAGCGACTTGTCTTCGCCTCCAGGAAGGCGGCGATCTGTCCGGTTACGTGCGCGAGCGCCACACCTTTGTCCCGGATGATCTTGCGGAAGAAGAAGTCCTGCGCCTGGATGGCGGTGGTGCCCTCGTAGAGCGAGTCGATCTTCGCGTCGCGGATGTACTGCTCGATCGGGTAATCCTGCAGATAGCCCGAACCGCCCAGTGTCTGCAGCGATTCGGTCAGGTACTGGTAGGCCCGTTCGGAACCGACACCTTTGACGATCGGCAGCAGCAGATCGTCGACCCGGTGCGCCAATTCGGCATCGGCGCCCGAAACCAGTTGCGCCACATCGACATTCTGATGGGCGGCGGTGTAAAGGTAGACCGCGCGCAGACCTTCGGCATAGGCCTTCTGCATCGCCAGCGAACGCCGCACGTCCGGATGGTGGGTAGTGGTGACGCGCGGAGCGGCCTTATCGGCCATCTGCGTCAGATCCGCACCCTGCACGCGTTGTTTGGCGTAGTCGAGCGCATTGAGGTAACCGGTCGATAGCGTGCCGGCGGACTTGATGCCGACCACCATGCGGGCGTTCTCGATTACCTGGAACATCTGCGCGATGCCGTTGTGCACTTCGCCGACCAGCCAGCCCTTGGCGGGCACATCGGTCGCGCCGAAGGTCAGCTCACAGGTGGGCGAGGACTTCAGGCCCATCTTGTGCTCGACACCGGTTACGTAGACGCCATTGCGGTCGCCCAGCTCCAGCGTCTCGTGATCGAACAGGAATTTCGGTACGTAGAACAGCGAGAGGCCCTTGGTGCCGGGACCGGCACCCTCCGGACGAGCCAGCACCAGGTGGAAGACGTTCTCGGCGGTCTCACCGACGTCGCCGCCGGAGATGAAGCGCTTGACGCCCTCGATATGCCAGGAGCCGTCCTCCTGTTCGACGGCCTTGGTGCGTCCCGCACCGACATCGGAACCGGCATCGGGCTCGGTCAGCACCATGGTGCCCGCCCAGCCGCGGTCGTAACCCTTTGTGGCCCACTGCTTCTGCTCTTCGGTGCCGACATTGAACAGCACCGAGGACATCACCGGGCCCATATTGAAGAAGCTTGCGGCCGGGTTGGCGGAGGTGAGCATCTCGTTGATCGACCAGATGACCGCGGCGGGCGCGGGCGTGCCGCCCATCCCCTCCGGCATGCCGAGCCGACTCCAGTCGGCCTCGTTCACGGCCTGGACGGTCTTGCGTAGTGGTTCGGGCACCGAAATCGAGAAGGTGGCCGGATCGTAGACCACCGGATCGCGGTCGGCCGCAGCGAAGGATTCCGCCACCGGCCCCTCGGCCAGCCGCTTCACCTCGGCCAGGATCTCCCGCACGGTTTCCGAATCAAGATCGCCATAGGCACCCGTATCAAGGAGTTTGTCCAGTTCCAACACCTCGAACAGGTTGAACTCGATATCCCGAACGTTCGCCTTGTAGTGACCCACCGGTCCTCCTCGGACTCACGCCTCCACGACCGGGCAGCCGCGGAATCGGCGTTTTGACGTTGTACAAAAAGAGCGTGCCGTACCGCTGTCTTGCTACGCAACCGTAGGCAGCCGGGGGTCCTCACAGCGGTTTGCCGAGCGATTACGGCAAACGTTCACGCGGCGGAAACGTGCGAAACGGACTCGTCACCGAGAGATATTCCGGCGCAACAACTTCTGTCTAACGTTCGCACCACGAATACAGCCGCTGTATACAACCCGGTCTACAGCGATGACCGGGGCAAAGGCGGGCTTATTCGGCGCGGCGCACGTAGCGCCGCCGAACACCTGATGAAGTGAGAAGGGTGGCGCTCCATGCCAGATTCCCGTGATATCCGTCGATCGCGTTCCCGCCGCGTCAGCAAGGCGCTGGTCGTGCCGACGGCCGTCGCACTCGCCGGTCTGTTGCTGACCGGCTGTGGCGCCAAGGATGACGCCTCCAGCGGCGGCTCCAATGCCACGTCCTGCGTCGATACCTCGAAGGACTCGATCAAGATCGGCTCACTGCACTCGCTTTCGGGCACCATGGCGATCTCCGAGGTCACCGTCGCCAACTCGACCAAGCTGGCCGTCGACCAGATCAATGCCGCGGGCGGCGTACTCGGCAAGAAGCTCGACCTGGTGCTGGAGGACGGCGCATCGGATCCGAAGACCTTCGCGGAGAAGGCCGAAAAGCTGATCAGCTCCGACTGTGTCGCCGCGGTATTCGGCGGCTGGACCTCGTCGAGCCGCAAGGCCATGAAGCCGAAGTTCGAGAGCCTGAACTCGCTGCTCTACTACCCGGTCCAGTACGAAGGCCTGGAGGACAGCAAGAACATCTTCTACACCGGCGCGACCACCAATCAGCAGATCCTGCCCGCGCTGGATTATCTGAAGCAGAAGGGCATCAAGTCCCTGTACCTGGTCGGTTCGGACTACGTCTTCCCGCAGACCGCCAATCGGGAAATCAAGGCCTACGCGGCGGCGAACGGCATCGAGATCAAGGGTGAGGACTACACCCCGCTCGGCTCCACCGACTTCTCCACCATCGTGAACAAGGTCCGAAATGCCAAGGCGGGCGCGGTATTCAACACCCTCAATGGCGACTCGAATGTGGCCTTCTTCCGCGAGTACACCAATGCGGGCCTGAAAGCCGCTGATATGCCGGTGGTTTCGGTATCCATCGCCGAGGAAGAGGTCGCCGGTATCGGCGCGCAGAATATCGCCGGACAACTGACCGCGTGGAATTACTACCAGACGGTCGACACTCCTGTGAACAAGAAGTTCGTCGCGGACTACAAGGCCGCATTCGGTGCCGACAAGCCGACTTCGGACCCGATGGAGGCCGCCTACGCCTCGGTCTACCTCTGGAAGAACACCGTGGAAAAGGCGAAGTCGTTCAAGGTGGCCGATATTCAGGCCGCGGCCGACGGTGTGACCTTCGAGGCCCCGGAGGGCCTGGTCACCATCGACGGCTCGAACCACCACATCACCAAGACCGCCCGCATCGGCGAAATCCGCCCGGACGGACTGATCTACACAGTGTGGGACTCGGGCAAGCCCGTGACGCCGGACCCGTACCTGACGTCCTACGAGTGGGCCAAGGGCCTCAAGTAGTCGACAAGCGCCGGATGCGGGCTCTGTGAGGGGGAGCCCGCATCCGGCCGACCCGTTAGGAACCAAACATGGACGTGTTGATCGGCCAGCTCTTCACCGGGCTGAGTCTGGGATCCATTCTTCTGCTCGCGGCGCTGGGCCTTTCGCTGACCTTCGGTCAGATGGGCGTGATCAACATGGCGCACGGCGAATTCATCATGGCCGGGTGCTACACGACTTATGTTGTGCAGAAGGTCATCTCGTCGGCCGGGATATCGCTGGTCGTTTCATTGCTCATCGGCTTCCTGGTCGGCGGCCTGCTCGGCGCGGCCCTGGAAATGGGTCTGATCCGGTGGATGTACGACCGGCCGCTGGATACCCTGCTCGTCACCTTCGGCGTCGGACTAGTGCTACAACAGGCCGCGCGTGACATCTTCGGCGCTCCCGCCAAGAACGTGCTCGCACCCGATTGGCTCAGCGGCGGTGTCACCATTCTCGGTGCGGTGGTGCCGAAGACCCGCATCTTTATTCTCGTGCTCGCAGTCGTCGCGGTGACTGTGCTGGCCCTTGTACTCAAGACCACCCCGCTCGGTCGGCGCATTCGCGCGGTCGTGCAGAATCGGGGTCTGGCCGAGACCAGCGGCGTCTCCAGCCGCGTCACCGACATCAGTACCTTCTTCATCGGTTCCGGCCTGGCCGGGGTCGCGGGCGTCGCATTGACCCTGATCGGGTCGACCAGCCCGACCATCGGGCAGAGCTATCTGATCGACGCCTTCCTGGTCGTCGTGATCGGCGGGCTCGGGCAGATCAAAGGCACCGTGATCGCGGCCTTCTCGCTGGGCCTGCTGAATTCGTATATCGAGTACTCCACGACGGCCTCGATCGCGAAGGTGATCGTCTTCGTCATCATCGTCATTTTCCTGCAGGTTCGTCCGCAGGGGCTATTCACCGTTCGGACGAGGAGCCTGGCATGACCACACTCGGACAACGTTGGCGCGCATACCCTTCCATAACCGCGTGGGGCGGCTTCGTCGTCGCGGCGGTCCTGCTGTTCGCGGTCGCGCCCGCCGTGCTCAGCGACTTCCGGCTCAACCTGCTCGCCAAATTCCTGTGCTTCGCGATTGTGGCGGCGGGCATCGGATTGGCTTGGGGCCGTGGCGGAATGCTCACGCTCGGACAGGGCGTGTTCTTCGGCATCGGCGCCTACATCATGGCGATGCACCTGCAGATGGCCGATGCGACCCGGCTGCACAATGAGGTGCCGGAGTTCATGGAAATTGCCGGTATTCGCGAATTGCCGTCGTTCTGGCGACCTTTCGCGTCCGCTCCGGTCGCCTTGATCGGCATTCTGGTGCTGCCCGCGCTGATTGCGGCGGCACTCGGTTACGGCGTATTCAAGCGCCGGGTCAAGGGGACGTATTTCGCGATCCTGAGTCAGGCCTTGGCCGCGGCGCTCGCGATTCTGCTGACCGGACAGCAGAAGATCGGCGGATTCACCGGACTGTCGGACTTCCGTGCCTTCTTCGGCTTCAAGCTCTCGGATCCAGTGAACCGGCAGATGCTGTTCTTCATCGCCGCGGGCACCCTGCTGCTGGTGGTCGCCGCGGTGCGCCAGCTCATGCACAGCCGCTACGGCGAATTGCTTGTCGCCGTGCGTGATCAGGAAGAACGCGTGCGCTTCCTCGGTTACGATCCGGCCAATATCAAGATCGTGGCCTATGTCGTCGCGGCATTCTTCGCGGGCATCGCGGGTGCGCTGTTCACCCCGATCGTCGGCATCATCTCGCCCGCCGATATCGGTGTCGTGCCGTCCATCGCATTCATTATCGGTGTGGCGATCGGCGGACGGACCACACTGCTCGGCCCGGTACTCGGCGCGATCGGCGTCGCCTGGGCACAGACGGCGCTCTCGGAGGAGTTCCCGTCCAGCTGGACCTATCTGCAGGGTGTGCTGTTCATTGTGGTCGTCGGGTTCATTCCGGCGGGCCTGGCCGGGGTGTGGCCGATGTTGAAGGGGTTGCTGGACAGTAAGTTTCGGAAGCCCGCTGCGCACAGTCCGGTAATGGTCGATGAACCGCTGCCCGAAGTCGTGACCGAGGAGAAGGTGGAATCCCGATGAACGCGCACGACCCGAAGCTGGGCGGCAATGCGGGCATGTCGAGTGAATACCTCGAAATTCGCGGACTCTCGGTGAGTTTCGATGGATTCAAGGCCGTCTCCGATGTGGACCTCACTGTGCTGCAGGGTGATCTGCGGTTCCTGATCGGGCCCAATGGGGCGGGGAAGACCACTCTCATCGATGCGATCACCGGTCTGGTGCCCGCAACCGGATCGGCGCAGAAGTCCGGTGTCGAATTCCTCGGGAAGAAGGTGCACCAGATCGCTCGGCTCGGCATCGGCCGAACCTTCCAGACGGCAAGCGTTTTCGAACAACTCAGTGTGCTGCAGAATCTCGATATCGCGGCGGGTGCGGGGCGTTCGGCGCTGACACTGTTGCGCCGCCGCAAGTCGGTTTTGCCGAGTGTCGAAGAGGCACTGGAGATCACCGGTCTCGGCGAATTGCGCGATAAGCCCGCCGGAGTGCTGGCGCACGGGCAGAAGCAGTGGCTGGAGATCGGCATGCTGCTGGTGCAGAACGCCTCGGTACTGCTGCTCGACGAACCGGTGGCGGGTATGAGCGCCGAGGAGCGCGAGGAAACCGGTAATCTGTTGCGGCGCATCGGCGGTGAACGCATTGTCGTGGTGGTCGAGCACGATATGGATTTCATGCGGTCCTTCGCGACCTCGGTGACCGTGCTGGCCGCAGGCAAGGTGCTCAGCGAGGGCACCGTCGAACAGGTGCAGGCCGATCCGAAGGTGCAGGAGGTCTACCTCGGCACCGCCGCGGCCATCGGCACCGAACTCGAAGACGCGCAGACCGCGCAGGAGCTGACCGCAAAGGAGTCCGCCGATGCTTGAGCTCATCGACATCCATTCCGGATACGGCCGGACCGAGGTGATTCATGGCGTCTCGATCACCGTTCCCGACGACAGTGTCGTGGCGATCATGGGGCACAACGGCGCGGGCAAGACCACGCTACTGCGCACGGCAGTCGGTCTGATCGGCACCAAATCCGGACAGATCAACTTCAACGGTGAGGCGATCACCAAGATGTCGCCGTCGCGTCGGGTCAAACGTGGAATCGCGTATGTGCCGCAAGGGCAACAGAGTTTCCCGCAGCTGAGCACCGCCGAGAATCTGCAGGTCGTCGCCGACGGACGCAAGCGCGGTAAGGCCCTGATCGACGAATCGCTCGACCTGTTTCCGGCACTGCGCGAACTGTTGAATCGCAAGGCGGGCTTGCTGTCCGGCGGCCAGCGCCAGCAATTGGCGATCGCCAGGGCGCTGATCACCGAGCCGAGGCTGCTGATTCTCGATGAACCGACGGAAGGCATCCAGCCGTCGGTGGTCGCCGAAATCGAGCGCACGATTATCGATTTGACCGGTCGCGGTGGACTCAGCGTGCTGCTGGTGGAACAGCACATCGGCTTCGCACTGCAAGCGGCGCAACGCTATTACGTGCTGCAGTCCGGACGCGTGACATCCACCGGCGAGGGCGGAGCGGGCGCGGAGACCTCGGTTCGCTCGGCGATGGCGATCTGAGCTGGCAGCCATGACGCGCAGGGGGCGGGTTCCGCTCAGCGAGCAGGTTTACGAATCGCTGCGGCGGGACCTGGCCACAGGGGCGATCGTGCCCACCGAACGGCTCGGCGAGGAACGTCTGGCCGAGATCTACGGGGTTTCGCGCACCCCCGTGCGGGAAGCGCTCGCCCGGCTGCAGGCCGACGGATTGGTCGAGCGGCACGCCGATGGGCTGTATCCGTATCGACCGCGGTTGGAGGAGCTGGACAATCTGTTCGAGTTGCGGATTGTGTTGGAGACCAGGGGAATTCAGCGCGTCATCGGAATTGTCGGGGAACCCGCACCGGCGCACGACTTGTCGCTGGTGCGTGCGGAACTCGATACCTGGCGCGGATTTCGCGACGATCCGCCCGAACCGGGGCCCGCGCTGGTCGCCGCGGACGAGCAGTTCCACACGACGCTGCTCGCGGCGGCGGGCAATACGGCGCTGGCGGATGCACTCACCGGGGTATACGTCCGGGTTCGGCCGGTCCGAACCCTGGACTTGCCTACGCCGGAGCGGATCGCCACCATGACCGCTGAGCACATCGCTATCGCCGAACAACTGCTCGACAGTGATCCGGATGCCGCGCTGCGCACGCTCACCGCGCACATCGGTAGCTCGCGCACGCATGTACTGGCGCGTGCCCAGCAGGCGATCGAGTTCACGAAACTCTCACGCGCCGTCCGGGATTGACTCTTCGGCCAAAGCGTTTCTCGATCAGGGCGAGCGGAATCGAGTAGCAGAAGTGCGAAATGAAACCTGACGTTGTGTGGTCAGCCCTGAGTGGTGTCGAATCCGCGAACTGCGTGTGTCAGAACCGGAAGCGTTCAATCGGCGAGGAGCTTGAGGACGACGGGGCGCGACAGGGTGCCCGACACCTGGCGAGCGAGTTGGTTGGCGCTGGTGCCGCCGGCGTGCGCGTCTCGCAGGGCGGCGGCGAGTTCGTCGCGGGCAGCGTCGGCCGCGGCTTGGGCCTCGCGCAGACGCTGCGCGGCGCGGTCTACGGGATCGGTCGGCGCATCGGCCGTGGCTGTGCCGTCAACCCCGCTGGCCGATTCGGCGGTCAACTCATTGACTGGCTCGCGGTGCGGGATCGATTTATCCGTTCGCAGCGCAGCCCTGGCGAACTCCATCATGAATTCGCGGGTCGCGCCCTGGTTCTCGGCATCCGCGCCGAGTAGTAGGCGGGTGGTCTGCGGGACGGCGAGGCTCCAGTTGGACAGGCCGCACAGGGCGAGCAGCAGTCGGCCCGCGTGGCTGGCGTCGACATCGAACTGCTCCTTGGCGCGGTCGAATTTCCGCAGGTAGTGCTGGGCGCGCCAGCCATCGATATCGTGCGCGTCGGTGCCGCGGTGCAGGCCCTCCCAGAGCAAAAGCCGTAGCAGTTGCGGATTTTCGCGGTGGTAGTCGAACAGCTTGCCCACGTACTCGCCGGGTTCGGTCTCGGCCAGGGGCTGGACCACATCCATGAATTCGCGCATGGTGTCGATCAGGATGACGTCGAAGAGCTTGTCCTTGCTGCCGAACAGGCCGTAGATGCGCTCCTTGTTCACCCCGGCCGCCTCCGCGATCCGGTCCACCCGCGCGCCGGCCAGGCCGTATTCGGCGAATTCGTCGCGCGCAGCGCGCAGCAGGGCCTGCTTGGTCGCGTCGCTCCGTTTCATCGTGACCGTCATGACCGCGACTTTACCATCCCATTAAACCAACTATTTGGTTGACAACAGCTCGGCAATGGGCCTAACTTCGTCCACATGGCAACGCCGACTCTTCAGCTTCCGACCGGTATCCCGGCTCGGGCACGCACTCGCAGCGCGTCACCACGCGCGCACACCGGGCGTACCCTCCCTGTTTTCGTCCTGTCCGCACTGCTGGCCACCGGCCAGATGTACATCCCGATTCCCCTTTTCACGGCCATGAAGGCCGACTGGAATGTGGGCGCGGGCGTCATGACCTGGATCATCAGCGCCTTCGCCTTCGGCTATGCGGGTGGCTTCGTGCTGTTCGGCCCGCTCTCGGATCGCTACGGCCACCGCCGGGTACTGGTCACCGGCATGATCGCCGCTGCGGTGGTCACACTATTGACCGGTCTGTCGTTCAGTGCGCCGATCGCGGTCGGCCTGCGCGTCGCGCAGGGACTTGTCGTCGGTTCGATTCCGCCCGCGATCATGGCCTATATCGCCACCCGCATCACACCGGCGCATCGGGCGGTGGTGACCATGTCGGTCGCCACCTCCTTCCTGGCCGCGACCGTGCTGGCGCAGATCGCCTCGCAGGCCGTCGTCGCCTCGTTCCCGTGGCGCACCATGTTCATCGGCTCGGCCGTAGTCTTCGTGGCGCTCGCATTCGTCTTGCGTGCGGTCATGCTCGATGACGCACCCACCGGTCGCGACAAGCCACTTGTGCACAGCTACGCCGCGATTCCCGCGGTGCTGCGGATCAAGGCGCTGCTGCCGATGCTGGCCGCGGGCGCGCTGGCCATGGCGGTGATGGTCGGGGTGTACACCGGCATCGAAATCACCGGTCTGGTCAAGAGTTCCGGTGAACTGCTCGCCCTGCGTGCGGGCGCGCTGCCGGTGATGTTCGCACTGCCGTTGCTGGCCATCCCGCTCTCGCGCCTGACCAAGCCGGGGCAGATGGTGCTGGGCGTGCTGGTCGCCGCGACCGCCATGGTGATCGCCACCTTCGAAGGCACCCACCTCGCGGTGCTGACTGTCCTGCTCGCCGTGCTGGTCGGCGGGCTCGGCGTCATCGCGCCCGCAGTCCTGCAGACCGCAGGGGAGTTGGGTGGTGAGGCGCGCGCTGCCGCGTCATCGGTCGCGATGTTCAGCTTCTACGTCGGTGCCACCGCCGGACCGCTGGTGGCCGCGGCCGCTGCGCCACACGGCTTTTCGGTGCTGGCGTGGACCCTGGCCATCCTCCTGGTCGCGGCGCTCGGCCTGACCCTGTTCGGGGTGCGGATCCAGCGTTCGGCGTTACCGGCTTAGCTGAATGCACCGGGCCGACATCGGAAATCGCCGATGTCGGCCTGGTGTATTCCGGGCAGCGCCGACGCACCTGAGTTTCCGTCGCCGCGAACGACGCGCGGCTCCTCCGCCCTGGTGTGCCGGACTGCGAGAGTTCGTGTGCGGCGCCGCGTCACTTGAGGACGTACGGCGATACCGAGCTTCGATGTTCGCTGATATCGAGCACCTTGCCCAGTGGCGGAAACGCGCGCTGTGGGCAATTGGTGCGTTCACAGACGCGGCAGCCCGCACCGATCGGTGTGGCCTTCGCCACGTCGAGATCGATGCCGTCGGCGTAGACGACGCGACCCGCGTGCCGCAGCTCGCAACCCAGACCGATCGCAAAGGTCTTGCTGGCCTGGCCGTATCGGGTCGCGCGGCGTTCGACGGTGCGGGCGACCCACAGGTATTTGCGACCGTCGGGCATCTGGGCGATCTGCGTCATGATCTTGCCCGGATAGGCGAAGGTTTCGTAGACATTCCACAGCGGGCAGGTACCACCGCTGGAGGAGAAGTGGAAACCGGTGGCGGACTGGCGTTTCGACATATTCCCCGCGCGGTCCACGCGCACGAAGGAGAACGGAACGCCGCGCAGCTTGGGCCGCTGCAGAGTGGATAGGCGATGGCAGATCGTCTCGTAACTCTGGGTGAAAAAGGCCGAGAGCCGCTCGATGTCGTAGCGGAAATCCTCGGCGACCTCGTGAAAGTGCGTGTAGGGCAGGACGGTTGCGGCGGCAAAGTAATTCGCCAGGCCGAGCATGGCCAGCTTGCGTGTGTCCTCGGAGACGAAATTGCCTTCCTCGACCAGCTTTTCGAGCAGGTCGCCACATTCGAAGTAGGCGAGTTCGGCGGCGAGTTTGAAGGTGCGCTGGCCACCGGACAGATGCGGCGCGATCTCCAGCCGCTGAGTCTCTGGATCGTAGCGGTGCAATACGCCTTCGCCGAGATCGATGCGCTCGACAATGCGCACGTCGTGTGCGCGCAGGAGGCGGGCGATCTCGCTGTTCACATCGCCGCCGTGGAAGCGAATCCGGGCGGTGAGTTCCTCTGCGGCGGTATCCAATTCGTGGATGTAGTTCTGCCGCTGGTAGAAGAAGTCGCGCACTTCCTCGTGCGGTTTGCTGATCGCCGCGCTGCCGGAGCCGTCGGCGAAGCGGTCCTCGGTGGCGGCAGCCAGCTGTGCGGAGGTGTTGCGGTACCGGTTGTGCATATTGACCAGTGCGCGCGCCATGCTCGGATGCGCGGAGACCATATCCGCGATCTCCTGGGTATCGGCCTCGATACCGAGCTCCTGGTCCATCACGACCTCTTGGAGCTCGGCGATGAGCCGGGTGTCGTCCTGGGAGGAGAAAAACGTCGCATCGACGCCGAACACTTCGCTGATGCGCAGCAGTACCGGTACGGTGAGCGGGCGCACATCGTGTTCGATCTGGTTGAGGTAACTCGCCGAGATCTCCAGCTTCTGGGCGAGTGAGACCTGGCTCAACCCTCGTTCGGTCCGCAGCTGACGAAGCCGCGCCCCGACGTAAGTCTTGGCCATGCGTCCAGTTTATGAGCGAATTCGCAAACCTGCCAATGGGTAATTAGCAGCAGAGCTGAGCGATATGTCACAGGGGCGGGTTACCGTCGAGTGATGCTGTTCTCGGATGTCGTGCAGGCCTCGGAGACCGTCCGTGCGACCCGGTCCCGGAAGACGAAGATCGCAACCTTGGCCGCGCTGTTGTCCGAGGCCGCCCCGGATGAGCTGGGGCCGGTGGTCGCCTGGGTCTCCGGTGAACTACGGCAGGGCCGTATCGGCACCGGCTGGCGCACACTGACCGCACTCGAATGCGAGCCGAGTGAGCTTGCGACGCTGACGGTTTCGTCGGTTGACAGCACGCTGAGTGAATTGGCCACCACCTCCGGCCCCGGCTCGACCAACCGGCGCAAGGAATTGCTACGCGGATTGTGGACAGCCGCGACCGCCGAGCAGCAGGCCTTCCTGATGCGTCTGCTCGGCGGGGAGTTGCGTCAGGGCGCGCTCACCGCGATCGTCGCCGAGGCGGTCGCGGTGGCGGCGGCAGTGCCGATCGAACTGGTCCGACGGGCCTACATGCTGTCCGGGCAGCTACCGGTCACGGCCGTCGCCGCGCTGACCGGCGGGGTCGAGGCGCTGGGCGAATTCCGGCTCGAGGTCGGCCGCCCGATCCAACCCATGCTCGCCTCGCCCGGTGCCGCGCTGGACGAGGCGATGGCCGAATTCGGCGACGAGGTGAGCGTCGAACACAAACTGGACGGCGCGCGCATCCAGGTGCACCGGGAGGGTTCGCGGGTCTGGGTATTCACCAGGACGCTGCGCGATATCACCGCCGGTGTGCCGGAACTGGTCGATCTGGTCGCCCAGCTCAACTGCGTGAGCGTGGTGCTGGACGGAGAAACGTTGGCGCTCACCGATTCCGGACGGCCGCGTCCGTTCCAGGAGACGATGAGCCGCTTCGCCGAGGTCAGCACGACCAGGGAATTACTGCTGCACCCGTACTTCTTCGACTGCTTGCATCTGAACGGTGCGGATCTGCTCGACGCACCGCTGCATGAGCGCCGTACGGCGCTGACCGAGGTCGCGGCCGCACACAGCATTCCGGCCCTGATCCGACCCGACGCCGAGGCGGCCGCGGAGTATTTCGACGGCGCGCTGGCTGCCGGCCACGAAGGCGTGATGGTCAAATCGTTGCTCGCGCCGTACGCCGCGGGCCGCCGCGGCCGGTCCTGGCAGAAGATCAAGCCGACGCACACCCTCGACCTGCTTGTGCTCGGTGCGGAATGGGGTTACGGCCGTCGCACCGGCTATTTGTCGAATCTGCACCTCGGCGCGCGCGATCCGGAGACCGGTGATCCGGTGATGGTCGGCAAGACCTTCAAGGGCCTCACCGATGCGCTGTTGCAGTGGCAGACCGCCGAATTCCCGCGGCATGAGCGCGCCCGCGACGAATACACGGTCTACCTCTGGCCCGAACTCGTCGTCGAGATCGCCCTCGACGGCGTTCAGGTGAGTTCGCGCTATCCGGGCGGTGTCGCCCTGCGCTTCGCCCGCGTTGTGCGGTATCGACCCGATAAGTCCGCCGCCGATGCCGACACCATCGAAACGGTCCGCGCGCTGCTGCCGTAATCGAGCGGTCCGTGCTGCTTCGCCCCGCATCGGGATCCGCGCGAGGAGCGGCGTCCGAATCGTTATGCGGACCGAGCGGTCCTGTTCCCGGCATTTGTACTGGTCGTAGGCCAGACTGGCTCGGATTTTGTCCGATACACGCTCGGAAACGGGGACTCGGCCTTGCTAGGTATGGCACGAAAACGATGGATGGGATCGTGGTCGGCCATCGGTCGGCCGATGCGGAAGGTGGCGGTGCTCGGTGCGGTGATTTGTGTAGGTGCGGTGGCGGCGGTCGGTATCGCGGTGCCGGGAACGGTTGCGGCGGAGCCGGATCCGGTCGCCGGTATCTTGCACCCCGCGCGTGATCCCGCCGCTGTCATGCCGACTCCGCTCGCCGACCCCTTCTATACACCGCCGCGGGGTTTCGAAAATCTGCGTCCGGGCGCGGTGGTCGCGGCCCGTCTCGTCGATCTCGGGCTGAAGCCGACGCCGGTCACTGCCACCGAACTACTGATCCGATCGACCGATGCCAAGGGCCGTCCGGTACCGGTGGTCGCCACGCTGCTCGTGCCCATCGCGCCGTGGCAGGGTTCGGGGCCCCGCCCCCTCGTCGCAGACAACGTGCCGATCGATTCACTCGGCAACCACTGTGCGCCGTCGCAGCAGCTCAAGCTGGGTCTATCGGCCGGTCTCCGCTCTGTGCAGCTGCCGCTTTCGAAGAACTATGCGGTGATCGTGGCCGATCACCAGGGTCCGCGACAGGCGTACGCGGCCGGTCGCATGGCCGGACATGCGGTACTGGACTCGATACGCGCCGCCGTGCAGACGCCCGAGTTGGGTTTGTCGCCCGATGCGCCCACGGTGGTCTCCGGGTACTCCGGCGGCGCCATCGCCTCGGGCTGGGCGGCGCAACTCGCACCGGAATACGCGGGGGAGGTGAACCTCGTCGGTGCTGTGGTCGGTGGCGTTCCCGCCGACTTCGGCATGCTGATCAATACGATGAACGGAGCCAATGCCGCCTCAGGCGTATTCCTGGCCGCAACCCTCGGTCTGGCCAGGGAGTACCCGGAGATCATGGGCCTGTTCAATGACAACGGTTGGCGGCTATCGCAATTCGCGAAGGACCTCTGTTTTCTGGACGCGGCGCTGCTCGGCGTGCTCGCACCCATCCCCGCGGAGACGCTCACCGATATGGCCCACCCGACGAAGCTGCCGATGATCAGGGAGATCCTGGCCGAGAACCGTCTCGGTACCGCCGCGCCGCGGGTGCCGGTCTTCCTGTACCACGGCATCAACGAGGTGTGGCTTCCGTTCGCCGGGGCCGAACACCTCTACGACGACTGGTGCCGGTTGGGGGTTCCGGTGCGCTTCGAGGCCCACCTCGGCGAGCATCTGATCGTCGCCGACACCGGAGTTTCGGCCGCCAATTCCTGGATCGATCAACGCTTCGCCGGCGCGGCCGAACCGGTCGGCTGCTCGAAGGTCAGCAGATAGAGCGAAGATTCACGGTAGCCGATCGAAAATGCGTCCCGACAAGCGGCAACCGCATGGCAATCCCGATCGTGATTGCCGCACACTGGAGGGGTGACCGCGGACCTATTGGTACTTCTGATCGTCATCGTCACGGCACTCGCATTCGATTTCACCAACGGCTTCCACGACACCGCCAATGCCATGGCGACCTCGATCGCCACCGGTGCACTGCGGCCACGGGTCGCGGTCGCGGTATCCGCGGTCCTGAATCTGCTCGGCGCATTCCTGTCGGTCGCGGTCGCCGCGACGGTGGCCAAGGGCATCGTCCGGCTCGACGCCGTGCAGGGCGAGGCGCTGCTCATCATCGTTTTCGCGGGTCTGGTCGGCGGCATTCTCTGGAATCTGCTGACCTGGCTGTTCGGCCTGCCGTCGAGTTCCTCACACGCACTGTTCGGCGGCCTGATCGGCGCCACCATCGCCGCACTCGGCTGGGGTGGGGTGATCTGGGCGCACGGCGCGGACGGCGTGCTGACCAAGATCGTGCTGCCCGCCCTGCTCGCGCCGATCGTGGCCGCACTGGTCTCCGCCATCGGCACCTGGGGTGTCTACCGGATTACCGGGAATTCCGATCGCGACAAGGTGAACGAGGGCTTCCGCTGGGGCCAGATCGGCTCGGCGTCGCTGGTCTCGCTGGCGCACGGCACCAATGACGCGCAGAAGACCATGGGCGTGATCTTCCTGGCGCTGGTCGCGCACGGCACGTTGACCAAGAACGACGAAATGCCGCTGTGGGTAATGGCGGCCTGTGCCGTCGCCATCGCGGCGGGCACCTACCTGGGCGGCTGGCGGATCATCCGCACCCTGGGCAAGGGACTGGTCGAGATCGACTCGCCGCAGGGGCTGGCCGCCGAATCCTCCTCCGCCGCGATAATCCTCACCTCGGCCCATTTCGGGCTGCCGCTCTCGACCACGCAGACCGCGACTGGATCCATCCTCGGCACCGGACTCGGCAAGGGCGCGGAGGTGCGCTGGGGTGTAATGGGCCGGATGACGGTCGCCTGGTTGTTGACGCTGCCGCTCGCGGGTGTGGCCGGTGCGATCTGCTGGGCCATCGCGCATGTCATCGGCGGGTTGCCCGGTGTGCTGGTGGTATTCGCACTGCTGATCGCGCTGTCGTTGGTGATGTACCTGCGGTCGCGGCGGGATCCGGTGGACACCAGCAATGTCAACGAGTGGCCCGGCGACACGCCGGACTCCGGTACCGAGGTTGCGAAGGACGCCACGCCGGTCGTCGAGGATGGGGAACGTGACGTGTCCGCCGGATCGCCCGCGCCGGAAACCACTAATCGTTCGGCCCAGGTCTGAGGAGGCGCATCGTGCACACACTCGTCACGAATCTGGACGCGCTGTGGAAGGTGACCGTCGCGGGTCTGCTGCTCGGCGCAGGGCTGCCGATCGTCTTCGCCGTCGGGGTCCGGCTCTGGTCGGTCGCCGACACGGTGCCTGCGGAAGGCGGTGCCGCTCGACGCAAGTACTCGGCACTGGCCGGTGCCTACACCTGCTTCGCGCTGATCATCGCCGCGATTCTTACCGGAATTCTTTACACCGCTAAGGCATTCCTGGCCGCTAGATTCGGTATCCATCTGTTCGGAGCGTGAGAAGGGTGACCCGTGACTGATCCAGCGAAACCCGCTCAGGTCCGGCCGAATCTGCTCGGCCGGGTCATCGGCTGGCTGCGGGCCGGCTATCCACAGGGGATTCCGCGGTCGGACTACGTCGCCCTGTTCGCGGTGCTGCACCGCCACCTGACCGATTACGAGGTGGTGGTGATCGCCGAGGAATTGGTGGACTCCAATCCGGACAGCGAGATCAGCCACGCCGATATCGAAGGAGCGATCGCGCGGATGGCCAAGGAGCACCCGGACGCGCACGATATCGCCAGGGTCGCTTCACATCTGGCGGCGGGCGGCTGGCCGCTGGCGACGCCACTGACCGATACCGAATCTTCTGATCCGACAGCCTGTTAGCGCCTGCTGATCGGTTCCCAGACGATTCACAGCTGGATTGCCAGCATTCTCGAGGTGATCGGAGCAGGATGATCAGTGTCGGCGAACGAAGCGGCTCCTCGTAAAAGAGGAGCCTTACCCCACGGCTTCCAACTCGCTCGACCCCGGCGGTTCACTGCTCGGACCGTCTTCCCGCTGACCGGCGGCGCCCACCCCTCGCTCGCGCCGCCGGTCCGCGATTTCCGCGTCCGGCAGCTGCACGACGTTCGGCCGGAGCGGAATCAGCCAGACGATCGCGGCGATCAGCGCGATGGTGGCGAGCAGGGTGTACGAATCGCCGAGTAGGAATTGCCATAGCGTCCAACGGAATTCCCGGCCACCGGTCTGCGGTACCTGCCAGATCAGCCCCTGCGGTAGCAGTGGCAGGTCGGGATCCCAAGCGCCGAACCGGTCGGCCCGCAGTGGCCATGCGAAGACGAACAGATAGATGAGCGCGGGCACGGCGATCCGGACGGCGAGCTGACGGTGGCGCAGCACGTGGATCAGCCACAGCAGCGCCGGTGCGATCCACACCCAGTAGTGGGTCCAGGAAATCGGCGAGACCAGCAGCATTACCGTGGCCGCGAGCAGCGCGCCCAGCAATTCGTCACCGCGCAGGTAGGCGATCCGGGCTGCCGCCATCCCGGCCAGCCCGAGCAGTCCGGCGCAGACGAACGAGGACGTGGTGTCGTTCCAGGTCGTCCATTCCAGGCGACCGAACATGCCGTTGATCGACTGATTCTGGACATAGGCGAAGCCGATTCGGTTCTGCGAGGTCGTGGTCGTTGTCCAGAACTGCAGCGCCTGGGTCGGTCGGTAGCAGAAGCCGATCGCGACCGTGGCACCGAAGGTCGCGGCAGCCGTCGCGGCGGCCCGGAACTGGCGGGTGATGAGCAGATAGACGATGAAGACCGCGGGGGTCAGCTTCAGTCCGGTCGCGATGCCGATGAGGATGCCCCGATATCGGCTCTGCTCGGGCAGGGCGAGATCCGCGAGGACCAAGGCCATGAGGATCGCGCTGAGCTGTCCGAACCGGAATGTCTGCTGAACGGGCTCCAACCAGATCGCGGCGCCGGTGACGGCGATGCTCAATGCCAGCAAACCCTTTCCGCGGCGCAGTTGCTGGAGT
This sequence comes from Nocardia vinacea, assembly GCF_035920345.1. Lineage (NCBI taxonomy): Bacteria > Bacillati > Actinomycetota > Actinomycetes > Mycobacteriales > Nocardiaceae > Nocardia > Nocardia vinacea. Next base: position 6,274,893 of record NZ_CP109149.1, on the reverse strand, counting down.
TTGCCCGCGCTCCACACGCTCACGAAGAGCGACACCATGGTGAGCACCGTGACGCCGGTCCCGATGTAGTTGATCGGGAATCTCGACAGTTCGGCACAGATCCAGGCGGCGAAGACCGGATAGAGGAAGGGCAGGCCGAGTGGTCCTCGGCCGTCGTACAGCAGTGCGGGATTGGTCGCCGCGGCGGTACCACCCCACATGTAGACCTGGAGATCGACTTGGTGCCAGTACATCTGCCAGTTGGGCCGCAGAAATAGCAGCCAGGCACCGATGGACAGAGAGGCGAATACGATTGCGGCACTGAGCGTTGATTTGTGCGAGACCTTGGGCTGCGTCCCCGCACCGGCAGCGCGCTGTTCTCCTGTTTGCAGGATGACAGCCATGGAGTTGTTTTTCCTTCATCAGGTGATACAGCTCGAGCGGACAGCAAATCCTTAGCTAAACTAATAGTAATTCATCGTATCATCGCTGCCCATCGATGGCTGCCCATCTTTCCCCCGGCTGGAGAGACCTATCCGGCGAGCACCCGCAGCAGATGTTCGACCTCGACCTGGATCGCGTCGCGAGCGGGCTTCAGGTACCTGCGTGGATCGGCAATGGTCACGTCGTCCGCGAGTGCGGCCCGGATCGCTTCGGTGGCAAGGACATTCAGCCGGGTGGCGATATTGATTTTGGTCATGCCGTGCTCGACGGCGGCCCGCAGACCGGCGTCGGGGACGCCGGAGGAGCCATGCAGCACAAGGGGGACAGGAACTTTCGTGGCCAGTCGAGCAATCAGGTCGTTATCGAGTTCGGCTGTGCGGGTTTGCATGGCATGCGAGGAGCCGACGGCCACGGCGAGGGCGTCCACGCCGGTTATCGCGACGAATTCGACGGCCCCGTCCGGATCGGTGCGGACGCCGGGGGCGTGCGCACCGTCCTTACCGCCCACCTCGCCGAGTTCGGCCTCGACGAAGACATTGCGGTCGTGGCACCAGCGGACGATATCGGCGGTGGCAGCGACATTTTCGGCGTAGTCGAGGATGGAGCCGTCGTACATGACCGAGCGGATGCCGAGGTCGACCGCGGTGCGAATGAGTTCGAACGACGTGGCATGGTCCAGGTGCACGGCGATATCGGCGCTGCTGTCGGCGGCAATGCTCGAGCAGGCCAGCGCGATCGGGGCAAGACTGCCGTGGTAGTGCACGGTATTCTCCGAAAGTTGGAGCAGCACCGGCAGTTTCGACGCCTCAGCCGCTGCGGCGATGGCCTCGGCGTGTTCGATGGTGATCACGTTGAAGGCGCCGAGACCGCCCGGACGGGCGGCCGCGATCAGGTCCGCGACGGGTCTCGAGGTCATGGGGAGGTCTCCTGCGGGGTGGCTAGTCGTTCGACGATCACCGTCGGTGCGATCTGGGTGCGCAGGCGGCGATCGATTTCACCGGCGACCGGGATGACGACCGCGGCGGCAGAGGTGGCGACGGCGTCGACCAGAACGGCGGGCCAGTCGGGGGTGTCTTTCGCATCCGATAGGGCCGCGATCACCGCGGCCGTCGCGGAATCGCCCGCGCCGGTAGGGTTTCCGGCGAGTGGTTCGGGAAGAATTGCCGACCACGCGCCCTCTGCGGTGACCACGACCATGCCCTCGGCGCCGCGGGTCGCGACGACGGCGCGCACCCCGCGTTCGATGAGCGGCCGTGCGGCCGTGGCGACTTCGTCGGGGGTCACCGGGACCCGTCCGGTGAGACGTTCCAGCTCTTCGGTATTCGGCATCAGCACGATGCCGGGGACCTGCGCGGCCAGGCGCAATGACTCGCCGTCGACATCGCAGACGGTCGGGATGCCGGCGGCGATGGCGGTGCGCGCGATTTCGGCGGGCAGGCCGTGGGCGATGCCGCCCGGCAGTGATCCAGAGATGACCAGGCCGTTGATATCGGGCAGCATGCCCGAAACGCGGACCGAGAGCTGTTCGGCGGCATGTGGATTCGACACCCGTGCACCCGGCTCCCACAGTGCGGTCGCGGTGCCGTCGCCCGATTCGCTGATCACCACCGTGCGCCGGACCCAGGGCAGTGCGTGCACGAAGTCGACCGGCATCTCCAACTCGGCGGCGGCCGCGAAGGCGTGGTCGGAGAATCCCGTTGCCCTGGCATATTTTCCGAGCTGATTGAGCACCCGCGTCACATTGATGCCCTTGCCGCCGATGCGCTGCTCGACCGAACGGACCCGATGGGCCTGGCCGCGCTCGAAATGCTCTACCCGGTAGGTCATGTCGTAGGCGGGATTCATTGTCACGGTGAGGATCACGTCAACAACTGTCCACGTCTGAGCACCCGGCGCAACTGCAGATTGTCATCGACTATCAGCAGGTCGGCGAAATGGTCGGTTCTGAGGTCGCCCACATCGGCCAGTCCAGCCGCCGCTGCCGGTACCGAAGTGGCGGCAATCACAGCCTCGCGCAACGGCACACCGCATTCTCGGACCGCCCAAGCGAGGCAGTGCAGGAGGTGAGCGGTGCCGCCCGCGATGGATCCATTGGCTATCCGTGCCACGCCATCGGCGACGTGGACGACTTGCGGACCGAGCTGATATTCGCCGTCGGGCATGCCCGCGGCCTGCATCGCGTCGGTGATCAGCGCGATTTGGCCGGGCGCGGTCGCGAAAACCAAAGCGCCGAAACCGGAGTCGACGTGTACCCCGTCGCCGATCAGCTCGACGACGACCTGGCGCTGCGCCGCGGCGACGAGTGCGGCAGCCACCGGACCGGGCGTTCGGTGATGCAGTGGCGGCATTCCATTAGCCAAGTGCGTGACCAGACTGCCGAATCCATTGGGTCGCAGGGTCTGTCGAAACCGGGGGAAATCGGTATCGGTGTGGCCCAGCGACACCACCACATCGCTGTCGGACAGACGTCGGGCGACCTTGTCGAATCCCGGCAGCTCCGGGGCGAGCGTCATGACCCGCAGATATCCGTCGGCGGCAGCGAGCAGTCGTTCGGTCAGCTCCAGATCGGGATCGCGCAGATATCGGGGATCCTGCGCACCACACCGTGCGGCGGCCAGAAACGGTCCCTCGGCATGGATTCCGCCGATGGTGCCGTCCGCCGCCAAGGATCGCAGCGTCGCGACCTGCGCGATCATGTCAGGCGCGGCGCCGGTGACAACGCTGGCCAGCACGGTGGTCGAGCCGTGCGTGTGATGGAACTCGGCGGCGGCCCGGGCCTCGGCACCGTCGACGGTGTCGAACCGATGGCCGAAGCCACCGTGGTTGTGAATATCGACGAGGCCGGGCAGTACGGTGCCGGAAAATGGGGGCACGGTCGAATCCGGATGTGCGGCAACCCAGTCCGCGAGCGTGCGTACCCTGTCGATCCGGCCTGCGCGGATGGACACGACGCCGTCGTCGAATTCGGATGTCGCCGATACGATCCGTCCGCGAATCTCGAGACTCATGCGGGCAACCTTGTATGGGCCCGCGCCATATCGCCGATCCGCGTTTCGTAGCGTGCGACCGAACCCATCGGTTGGATGCGCCGCAACCGACGCGCTGGACCTGCACTCGTCTCGACGCGAGTCACGTGAGCGCTCCCTGTCTGGCGAACAGTGCCGCACCCATGAGCCCCGCGCGGGCACCGAACTCGCCGAGTACAACCCGCGGCGCGGGCACCACGCGCAGGCGTTCGGCAATGGTGTGGTGCAGGGGTTCGGTCAGCGCGGGTCCGGCCCCGGCCAGACCGCCGCCGAGAATGATCAGTTCGGGACAGGCCGCATGGATGAGGCCGAGCAGTCCGTCGGCAAGCGCGCTGATCGCTTCGGCGATCACGGCTTTGGCGTCGGGGTCGGTGTCCAGTATCGCGAAAACATCGGCCGCGCTTGCTGTTGCGTGACCGGTCCGCTTCGCGTACGCGCGGGCGATGGCCGCGCCCGACGCCACGGTCTCCACGCAGCCGATATTGCCGCAGGGACAGCGCAATCCGTCGGCGTGCCGCACCGGGATGTGTCCGTATTCGCCGGTCTGCCCGTACGCGCTGCGCATCAAACGGCCACCGACGGAAAGGGTGCCGCTGATGCCGGTGCCCAGGATGACCACGCACACGTCGTCGTGGCCGCGCCCGGCGCCGAACCGCCATTCGGCCCAGCCCGCCACCGCGACATCGTGCTCGATCAGCACCGGTATACCCCAGCGATCGGTGAACCGATTGCCGATGTGCACATCGCGCCAACCGACATTGCTGCTGAATACCGCGATCGAACGGACCGGATCGACAATGCCCGGCAGCAGTACCGCCGCGCGCGCGACGCGATCGCGCTGGTCATCGGTCAACTCTGCCAGCAACTGATCGCCGAGCGCCCCCATGGTTTCGAAGGCGGCCTCGCCCTGCGGTGTGGCCACCACACCCGAGGCGAGCACCGTGCCCGCGGCATCGGTGACCTCACCCTTCATCGTGGTGCCGCCGACATCGAGGCCGAGCACCAGCAGATCATCGGTCAACGCCGTGACCGGGTGCTGTTCCGCAGCCGGCCCCGGCGCTGCCGCGGCGTCCGGCACCGCCGAGGTCGCTACGCCCGTGCGGTCCGAGAGATCCGGGCGGTGCACGGTGGTCGGGGGCTGTTCCGTTCCCATATCCGCACAGTAGTTCCTGGTAGCGACCGCTCACCGATCCAGAACGACGGAACGGTTGAGGTTGCGCGGATGATCCGGGTCGAGCCCTTGGTCGGCGGCGCGCAGCACACAGAGCTGGTGCACCCGCACCAGATCGGCCATCGGATCGATATCGCGATGTTCGAAGTGCGCCCCGGTGACGGCTACATCGGCCGCGAAATTGGGGACCAGAGGTCCGAAGGCCCAGACGGCGCGGCCGGGGGTGGAGATGCTGATCGGTCCGTGTCGGTATTCGGTCTGCAGATATGACTCGGTCCAGGACTGGCAGGATTCGCGCAGCTTGAGCCCCGCCTCCTCGGCGATCGCGGCCGCGAAACCCATCCCGACGAAGCTGATCTGCTCGGCACGACGCACGTCGGCCAGTGCCGCAGCCGGATCCTCGGCGAGTACGGCCCTGGCCTGCTCGATGGCCGGACGCAGATCCTCGCCGAGATGCCAGCGCAGAATCGCCAGCGCGGTGGTGGCGAAACGGGTCTGCACCACCGACTGCTCGTCGACCTCGTCGATCAGGATCGGATCGCCGAGGTCGAGCACCGGGGTGCCCGGACTGCTGCAGATGACGGTCCGCGGAATATGTGTCGGAATCGCGCGCATGGCATCGACCACCTCGGTGGTTGTGCCGGAGCGGCAGATGACCAGGTAGCGGTCGTAATCGCGACCGGCGCGGACCTCGCTGGCGGGCCAGGCGTCGGTAATGCCCTGTCCCGAGCCCTCGCGCAGTGATGCGATGGCACGGGACATGAACAGGGAAGTGCCGCAACCGATGACTGCGACGCGCTCGCCTGGTTGGGGCAGTACGGCGCGGTATTCGGCGGCGGTGGTCTCGGCGCGAACCCAGTCGTCCGGCTGGGTGGCGACTTCGGCGGCCAGATGAGTCACGGGGGTGGGGTGAGCGGAGATCGGCACATCAACAGAATCAACCCATGTGATCGTTCATGTCAAATTTACGAGCGAATCAGTCACATATGATCACTATTGGGTCTAGATTGTTCGTCAGTCGATTCGTTCGCTCCATCATCGGCGGTGCGGTAGCGCCCGGAGCGAAAATTTGAAAGGTTCTGCTCGTGAAAAGACCCCTCCACGGCGTCCTCGCGGGGATCGCGCTGGTCACCGGCCTCGCGCTCGCCGTCTCATCCTGTGGTTTCGGCTCCAAGGATTCGGCCGACTCCGATAAGACGATCAACTTCCTGGCTCCCACCTACAGCGACGGTGCCAATGGCACCAAGGCGCTGTGGGACCGCATCATCGACGACTTCCAGAAGCAGAACCCGGACTACAAGGTCAACCTGCAGATGGAGTCCTGGGAGTCGATCAACGATGTGGTGAAGACCAAGTTGCAGTCCAAGTCCACCACCCCGGATCTGCTGAATATCGACGCGTATGCCAGCTTCGCCGGTGACGGCATGCTCTATCCGGTATCCGAGGTCGTCTCCCCGAATGTGCTGTCGGACGTGCAGCCCGGCTTCGCCAAGAATGCCTCGCTGAACGGCACGCAGTATGCGATGCCGTTGTTCGCCTCCACGCGGACCCTGTTCTACAACACCGACCTCTTCGCGAAGGCCGGGGTGACCACACCGCCCAAGACCTGGGCCGAGCTGACCGATGCCGCCAAGAAGATCCAGGCGCTCGGCGGCGGTGTTTCCGGCTACGGTCTGCCGCTGGGCAGTGAGGAATCGCAGGCCGAGACGTCGCTGTGGACCTTCGGCGCGGGCGGCAACTGGTCCGATGGCGACAAGATCACCGTGGATACCCCGCAGAACCTGGAGGGGGTCAAGGCCATGCGGGAGATCTTCGATGCCGGTGTCACCCAGCCGAATCCGGGTGCGACCAACCGCAAGGACGTCATCAACTCCTTCATCCAGGGCAAGATCGGGATGATCGAGGGCCTGCCGCCCACCATCGCCCAGATCGCCGATAAGAATCCGGGTCTGAAGTACGCCACCGCGCCCACGCCGACCAAGGACGGTGCGCCGGTCACGCTGGGCGTAGCCGATCACCTGATGGCATTCAAGAAGGACGGCAAGAAGGCCGAGACGATCAAGAAGTTCCTCGACTTCTTCTACTCGGCGAATGTGTACTCGAACTTCGTCAAGAACGAGCACTTCATCCCGATCACGACCAGCGCCACCGCGGTGCTCGCCGATGACCCGGTGACCAAGGCCTTCGCGTCGACCCTGCCGGTGGCCAAGTTCTACCCGAGCAATAACCCGAAATGGGCTGCGGCGCAGGGCGCCATGCATCAGCAGATGGGCACCATCGCGCAGGGGGCGGACCCGGCTCAGGTGCTGCAGCGGATTCAGGAAGCAGCGAAATAGCGTGGGGCGCACGGCGGCCCGAGCGACGGGCCCGGAGGAGGTAGCGCAGCGTGACCACGCAGGGCCCCGGGAGGGCCGCAAATTGAACACAGGAACCCGGGTACTTTCAGGGAAGAATTCGACACTCCGGGCCGCCCCCTGGATCGGGCCGTCCCTGGTGCTGATCGCGGCCATCGTCGCGTTCCCGGTCGGCTATATGGTCTGGACCAGCACCCGGGACCTGAGCGCCTACGGCCAGGATCGCGGTCCCGCCGGACTGGCCAACTACCGAAACCTGTTCGATATCAGCGAATTGGGATCGGTATTGGCGCATACCGTGGTCTGGGTGGTCAGCGTCGTGCTGATCACCCTGGTGCTCTCGGCGGGGCTGGCGCAGTTCCTCAACAAGGATTTCCCGGGACGCACCGCGGTGCGTATGGCGATCCTGGTGCCGTGGGCGGCCTCGGTCGTGATGACGACGACCATCTTCTATTACATGCTCGATCCCGATGTCGGCATCGCCAACCGGTTCCTGGTCGATATCGGGCTGCTGGACCGGGGCTACGGCTTCACCAAACAGCCGACGCCCGCCTTCCTGGTGGCGATCGGCGTCGCGGTCTTCGTCTCGATCCCGTTCACCACCTACACGATTCTGGCCGGGCTGCAATCGATTCCGGCCGAGATCGATGAGGCGGGCCGGGTCGACGGCGCCAGTGCGTGGCAGCGCTATCGGTATCTCACACTGCCGCAACTGCGTCCGGCGATCGCGGTGGCGACGATCATCAACATCATCAATGTGTTCAACTCGCTGCCCATTCTGCAGGTGATCACCGGCAGTATCGCGGGCTTCGGTGCGGATACGACGACGACGTTGACGTTCAAGCTGATTCGTCAGAACCAACAGCTCGATACCGCCGCCGCCATGAGTGTGCTCAACTTCGCGCTGATCGTGGTCATCATCGCGATCTATGTGAAGGTCATCAAGCCGACCCAGCAGGTGGACGCATGACGACACAGGCCGACATTCACATCGCGGGTGTGGAAATCCCGCCGGACGCAACGGTTGCCGAGGCCCCGACCGGCCGATCTCGGCGGCGGCGGTGGGAACTCACCGCGGTCGGGGTGGTGCTTGCCGTCATCTTCCTGACCCCGTTCGTGGTGATGGTGCTCGGCTCGCTGAAGAGCCGCGCCGAAATCCTGCGCATCCCGCCGACGTATCTGCCCGAGACCTGGCATCCGGACAACTACTCCACCATGTGGGACACCCCGGAGACGCCGCTGCCATACAACTTGGTGAGCACGATCATCATCTCGGTCTGCGCCACCTTGCTGGTGCTCGTGGTGGCCATCCCGGCCGCGTATTACACGGCGCGGCACAAGTTTCCGGGACGCGCGGTATTCCTCGCACTGGTGCTGGTCACCCAGATGTTGCAGCCGACGGTATTGGTGACCGGCCTGATCCGAGAGTTCTTCACCCTCGGCATCAATGACACCTGGCTGGCCATGATCCTGGTGAACGCCGCGTTCAACCTGTCGTTCGCGGTGTGGATCCTGCACAGCTTCTTCGCCGCCATTCCGGTGGAGATCGAGGAGGCCGCGCAGCTCGATGGACTGAGTCGCTGGCAGATCCTGGTCCGGGTGAGTCTGCCGCTGGTCTGGCCGGGCATCGTCACCGCGACGATTTTCGTGGTGGTGGCCTGCTGGAACGAATTCGCGGCGAGCCTGGTGGTGCTGACCACGCCGGAAAACCAGCCGCTGTCGGTGGCGCTGACCAAATTCGTCGGGCAGTACGACACGGCGTGGCAGTACGTCTTCTCGATCTCCACGGTGGGCATCGTTCCGGTGGTCATCTTGTTCGCATTCATCGAGAAGCGCCTGGTCGCGGGGCTTACCGCGGGCAGCGTCAAGTAGTCGCCGCCAGCGATGGCGGGTGGCCATGTGTCACCCGCCGTTTTCGCTTTCGGGCACAGCTGTCTGGGGCGGGGTATGGCCTTCTGGATCGCGATTTGGGGTGGAAGAGTTCAAAACATGTTCGGTGTGCCGCAGCGTCGACCCGGAAAGCCGTGCGAGCCAAGCGGTTTATCGGTGCACAACCTGCGGGCATACAGAGAACTCGGGCAGGTCGTCGGCGCACAGTAGTAGCGGTCATTGGGATGTCCGTGGCCCGGGGTAGGCGCTTCCGACCGGTAGCATCGAATCCGTGGCACGACAGGATGACGAACCCAAGGAGGGCCGCAGTTACGGCGGGCTGTCCAAGCAACAGCGGGTAGCCCAGCGGCAGGCGCGACTCATCGATGCCGCGTTGGAATTATTCGGTACCCAGGGTTATGCGGCCACCTCGATCGAACGGCTGTGCGCCGTCGCGAATGTTTCCACGCGCAGTTTCTACGAGGATATGGGCAGTCGCGAGGCATTGTTGATCGCGCTGGTCAATCGCATTACCTCGCATGCGGTCGAACGAGCACTGGAAAGTATGTCGAAGACTGCGGGCCAACCGCTTTCGACGCGGGTCGTCGACAGTTTTCGGGCCTACCTCGAGGTGACCTGCGCCGATCATCGGTCCGCGCGGGTGTGTTACGTCGAAGTGGTCGGCGTCAGTTCGGCCGTGGAGGATTGGCGCAGGCAGCAGCGCCGCCTGCTCTCATCGCTACTGATCAGCGAGGCGGAGCGGGCCGTCGAGCGGGGCGAGACCAAGGCGCGCCGGTTCGATCTGTTCGCGCTCGCGGTGATCGGTGCGGTGAATTCGCTGGCCCAGGAGCTGGTGCGGACCACCCATCCCGATACCGAGGTGTCACTGGATGAAATATGCGAGGAGATCGCGTATTTCGTGAATTCCGGGCTTGCGTTGAATTGACGGTGGGATTGGCCTGAGCTTCAAGCGGCGTGCCGGGCCCGGTTGCGAATGGCCGTGACAGCCGGAAGGACCCGAGTTGCGGTATTGCGCAGTGCAATTCCGGCCTTCGTCGCCGGAATGAGCATCGACGCCGCGGTGGCCACCCCATTGAGTTTGGGATCGACCAGTACCCGGTGCCGGGTCTCGTAGCGCTGGAACGCGGCCTGGTGGTCCTCGGGTGTGGCTGCCAGTTCCTCCGCCAACGTATACGCACCGGCGATCGCGAGGGTGGAGCCGTCGCCGAACAGTGAGACGCAGGATGCGGCGTCGCCGAGCAGTGCGATGCGTTCGTCCGACCAGCGCGGCAGCTCGCCCTTGCTGACTGAGTCGAAGAACAGGTCATCGGTGTCGCGGACGCGGTCCAGCAATTCGGGGACCCGCCAGCCTTGATCGGTGAAGGCCTCGATGACCAGGCGCTTGTGCAGTTCGGTGTCGCGGTGGTCGAAACCGGGTACGCCCTTGTGCCGGAACATGAATGCCGCGAGGGCGCGACCCTTCGTCGGGTGCACCGACAGTGCTCGTCCCGGTGTGTTGTAGATGAGAACTTCGCGGTCGCTGCCGAATGGTTCATCGAGCCGGATGGTGGCGATGTAGATGCCCATATGCCGGACGAATTCGGATTCGTCGCCGAAGGTCAGACGGCGCACCACCGAATGCAGGCCGTCCGCGCCGATTACGAAGTCGAAGCGGCGGGGTTGGGCGTGTTCGAAGGTGACGTCGACGCCCTCGGCGTGCTGGGTCAGGCCGGTAATGGTGTCGCCCCAAAGGAATTCGGCCTTGTCGCGGCTCGCGTCGAGCAGGATCGCGGCGAGATCGGCGCGGGGGACCTCGACCTCGCGCTCGCCCGCCGATCCCTGGAACGCCTTCAGGTCGACCCGGGCGACGCGCCGGCCGCTCGCATTGACGAAATTCATGTGGGACACGGCGGAATTCGCGGCACGCAGCCGCGGCATGATGCCCATGCGCTCGACCACGTCGATTGCGGGTCCTTTTACGTCGACCGGGTTTCCGCTGGAGCGTTGCCCTGTTGTCCGCTCGACCACCGTGACCTGGAAGCCGCGTTCGGCCAGCCAGTACGCGAGGGTCGAGCCGCCGACGCCCGCGCCCGAGATCAGAACCGTCTTGTTCATGACAACACCTTTCGGCTAAGTGGACGAATTTCGTCCGGTTAGCGAAAGGGTACAGTAAGTGGAAGGATTTCGTCCACTTGGTCTTGGAGGTGCGGGGTGACGACCGGTCTGAAGAGGGCGGATGCCAGGAATAACCGGGATCAGATCATTGCCGCGACCCTGCTGACCTTCCGCGAGCGCGGTGTCGATGTGCCGATGAAGGAGATCGCGGACCGGGCGGGGGTGGGTGTCGGCACGCTGTATCGGCACTTCCCGGATCGGGATGCGTTGATCGCGGAGACCGCCCAGTCCTACCTCGCGGATCTGGCCCACTTGGCGGCGACCGCATTGGAGCAGGAGGACGCCGCGTGGCCTGCGCTTTCGCGGTTTCTGCACGAATGTGCGCAGCGGCGGGTCGGTGCGTTGGCATCGGCGATCGAGCCGAATCTGCATGCCGAGATTCAGGCCGATCCGCGGTTGCACGAGGTGCGGGGGCGGATTGTCGAGCTGGTCTCGCGGATGACCAGGGAGGCGCAGGCGGCCGGTGCCATGCGCATCGATATCGAGCCCGGGGAGGTGGCCGGGCTGATGACCTTGCAGATCTATACCCGGGCCGGTGAGTCGTATCCGGAGGCGGTCCGTCGGGTGGTCGATCTCGTGCTCGACGGGCTGCGGGCGCGGTGATGCGGGTGTCCGGCTTGGCAATACGGCGGCCGAATCTCTACGGTCGGCACGTGCCTGTGGTCATATTGTTTGCGTACGTGGAAAAACGGCAGGTCGCCCGCGTGGACGGGAAGGCATGAGATGACCGGACCGACGGACCGGCCGCAGCGATGGAACCGACTGCTGGAACTGCTCGCCGAGACCGGGCGGCTCTCGGTAGAAGAAGCCGCCGAACGCCTCGGGGTTTCCCCGGCGACGGTGCGCCGCGACTTCACCGCACTCGCCGAACAGCAGTTGGCGACCAGGACACACGGCGGTGTCGTCGCGACTTCGGTCGCCTACGACCTACCTGCGCGCTACCGGCAGGCTGCGGACGAGCCGAAGCAGCGAATCGCCGAACACGCTGCGGGACTTGTCGAACCGAGTGCGGTGGTCGGAATGAACGGTGGGACAACGACGACCGCGGTGGCGCGGGCATTGGCCGGACGAACCGATTTGGCCAATGCGGCCGGTGACCCGCTGACCATCGTCACCAACGCACTCAATATCGCGGGTGAAATGGTACTGCGCCCACATATGCGCACAATCGTGCTGGGCGGGGTGGCGCGCCGGGAGTCCTACGAGCTGCACGGGCCGTTGGCCGAGCGCGCGTTGGCCGAATTGCGTTTGGACGCATTGATTCTCGGGGTGAATGCGATCTCCGCCGAGGGCGGAGCGCAGTGTCGGCATATCGACGAGGCGGGCGTGACCACCGAGATGGTGCGGCGATCCGGTCAGGTGATGGTCGTGGCCACCGCGGACAAGTTGGAGCGCTCGGCGTTGGCTCGGATTTGCGGGATCGAGCAGGTTGATGTCCTGGTGACGGATTCGGACGCGGATCCGGTTGCGGTGGCGACGATTCGGGCGGCTGGGGTTCGGGTCGACGTGGTCTAGAGCGGTTCGCTACCGAACCGCAGCAGCACCGCGATAATGCCCGAGTGGTCGAGCCATGAATCCGGATCGACCAACTCGTCGAGTAGCGGCTCGATCACATAGTCACCTGCGGCCACCATCGCGTCCACCGCCTCATCTCGTAGCGACGCATCTGCGAGCGCTGCTGCGGCGGTTTGTAGGTCCACGCAGGGTTCCTACCATCCGCCGCGGACAAGCTCGACGATCCAGCCCACCCTGATGCGGTGCCCCAACCACTGTTCAGAGGGTGGTCGGGAGGCCGAAGCCGGAGAAGAGGGAGGCATCGAGGAAGACGGTGATCCGGTCGATAGCCGCATCGCGCAATGTGAGCAGGTGGATGGAATGAGCGTGGTAGGTGTTGTTTTCGTCCAATCGGTAGTAGGCGATGGCGGGTTGGGTGTTGGCGGATGTTGGGATTGCGCGCCACTCGTCGGGTGTGGAACCGCACTTGTCGGTGAAGAATTCGACCACATGCGCTCGTCCGGCGAACCAGAGCAGGGCGGGCGGCATTTCGAGGACCACATCGTCGCGCAAGAGCTTGGCGAATTCGGCCATGTCGGCATTGCCGAAGGTGGTTACGTAGCGATCGATCATCGCGCGCTCGTCCGGGCTCAACGATTCCGATATGCGGTCGAGCATGGGGGCCTCTTTTTCCAATTGGGCGTGGGCGCGTTGCAGTGCGCTATTGACCGCGGCGGTGGAGGTTTCGAGCAGGTCGGCGACTTCGGCCGCGGACCAGGCGAGTACGTCGCGCAGGATCAATACCGCGCGTTGCCGGGCGGGGAGGTATTGCAGTGCGGCGATGAATGCGAGTCGGATCCCGCTGCGGGCCGCGATCACGGTTGCCGGATCGTCGGCCGAGGTGCCGAGCAGGGCATCGGGAATCGGCTCCAGCCAAGGGATTTCGGGATGGCGCTGCGGTTTGGTGACCGCGGTATCGCTGGGCCCGACAAGCCCGGTGGGCAGTGCTCGCCTGCCACGCTGTTCGAGCGCGGTCAGGCAGGCATTGGTGGCGATCCGATACAGCCAGGTGCGCAGCGATGCCCGATCCTCGTCATAACGGTCGGCTGAGCGCCAGGCCCGCAGCATCGTCTCCTGCACCAGATCCTCGGCATCGTGGATCGACCCGAGCATCCGGTAGCAGTGCGCGAGCAGTTCGGGCCGGTGGGGCGCGGTGCGCGCCGCGAAATCCGCACTGACCGTCATGGGTGCACAACCTACCGAGGAATCTGTGGCGCTGGTCATGCTTTCACCCCGGTGCGGTCCTCGCGAGCTGCCGAGTCGGAGGTAACCCCGCCGCTCGGTGTCCCCGCGGGGTCGGCCGAAACCCGCTCAGCGGGTGCTGGCGGGACCGGCGCACCGGCCGGGATAAGCAGGCCGATGGCGGCGCCGAGGAGGGCAAGCAAAGCAGCGGTACCGATGGCGGCCGCGAAACCGTCGCTGAAGGCCCGCGCGCTGGTGAAGCCACCCACCGCCGCGAAAACAGCTGCGGGAACCGCTATTCCGAAGGAACCACCGAGTTGGCGCAGGGTGTTGTAGGTGCCCGACGCGGCGCCGACAGCAGGCATCGGAACCGCGCGCAGTACCGCGCTCTGCGCGGCGGGAATCGCCATCGACACACCGACGCCGGAGATGACGAAGGGCGCGATCATCGCGGAGTACGGCAGGTCCGGTCCGGTGGTGAGGGCGATCCACCCATAGCCGACGGCCTGCATGAGCAAACCGGTGACAACCAGCGGACGTTCACCGAACCGGTTGACCTGCTTGCCCGCGATCGGCGCCACCAGGAACAGGGTGACCGTCCACGGCGCCAGGCGCAGCCCAGCACCGAGTGGGCCTTGCTGCTGCACGATCTGCAGGAACTGGGCGAAGAAGAACGCACCGCTGAAAATCGAGGCGGCCAGGAGGAATCCGACCGCATTGCCCGCGGAGAAGGCGCGCGAGGCAAAGAAGCGCATGGGAATCAGCGGCGCGGTGGTGCGCAGCTCCCAGCGTACGAATCCGATCAGTGCCACCGCACCTGCCAAGAAAGCGAGCACGATTTCGGGGCTGGCCCAACCGGATTCATTGCCTCGAATCAGACCCCAGACGATGCCGAAGGCGGCGACGCTCACCAACGCGATCCCGAGAAAGTCCAATCTGCGTGGCGCCCCCACACTTTCTGCCAGCCGCGTGCGCACCAGCGGGATCAGCACCGCCCCGATCGGCAGGTTCAACCAGAAGATCCACTGCCAAGCCAAGCCCTGCACCACCGCACCCCCGACGAGCGGTCCGCCGAGGGTGGCCAATCCGGTTGCCGCCGCGAATAATCCGAGCGCCTTGGTCCGCTGCTCCGGCTGGAACGCCGCCGAGAGCAAGGCCACCGCCACGGGCATGATGGCGGCGGCCCCGATGCCCTGCGCCGTCCTTGCGGCGATCAACAGACCCAGATTCGGTGCCAGCGCACATCCGGCCGACGCCGCGCTGAACAACGTCAACCCGCCGACGAGCACCCGCCTGCGACCGTAGCGGTCACCGAGCGCCGCGCCCGCCATCAACAGCACCGCGAAACTCAGGTTGTAGGCGTTGATAGTCCATTCCAGCTCGCCGATCGATGCGTGCAGATCGAGCTGGATCGCATGCATCGCGGTCGTGACGACCAGTGCGTCGAGCACGATCATCAAACCCGCGAGTGACGTCAGCGCCAGTACCCAGCGCTGTCCCGTGGTCATCTTCATTGCTTCCTCCGATGGGTTTGCGGGTACATACCGGCGCCGCCGCGCCGATTCATCGGAGGTTGCGAAAAAACTTCTAGGGACGCGAAGGCGCGAGATCAGCGACCACAGGAGCCGATTCGCGCAGGGTGCGCACCCAGACGACGAAGCCCCACGCGACGAAGCCCGCATAGATCAGATACAGCGTCGCGGACGGGTAATAGCCCGCCTTCACCAGCAATGGCACGCCGACGAGATCGACGGCGATCCAGATCAGCCAGAATTCGGATAGCCCGCGTGCCATCCCATAGGTCGCCAGGACCGATCCGGTGAAGATCCATGCTTCGGCCCACGGGCCGTAGGAACCGATCCACGCGAATAGTTGAGCGAAGGCCGCCGTGCCGACCAGCATCGCCGCCACCAGCACCAGCCGTTCGCGCCCGCTGGCCCAGCGCGGTACGACGCCGCGATGTTCGAGTCCGGTTTCGGCGCGCGCATGCCGATACCAACTCCACCAGCCGTACACGCTGACCGCGATGAACATCAACTGACGACCGGCCTGTCCAGCCATATTCAAATGCTGTGGCGTGTTGAAGATTCCGCCGACGAAAACGGTGAACAACAGCGCATTGCCTGCGATCCCGATCGGCCACGCCCACACCCGTCGCCGCATACCACCGACCGCGGAGGCCAGACCGAAACCATTGCCGATGACCTCGCGCCAGAGGATCTCCGAGCCCCCGATATCCAGCTTGGCGTCGAGCAGCGCAACCAAAGGGTTCACCCCCGCTATAACCCGAGCACTTCAACTTCTCATCCCAAAGCCACCGCTGAGCTTCGCGCATACCCTCGCATTCCGGCGACGGCGTTTCGTGCGGCGAGTCGGTGTGCGAGGTCCGAGAAAGATCTGCGAGGCGGGCCGCGAAGCGGTGCGCGTAACGATTGCGCAATCTGGGGTGGCGATTCGCAATATCCGTGCAACGACCTGCTCCTAGTGTTTTGGTCATGATGGCGAGCGGTACCGAGGAGCCCACCGGGGGGACGGGCATCCACATCAGTGGTTTGACGAAGACATTCCGGGTCGGCCGGAAGACGGTGCAGGCGCTGGACGAAGTGGAGCTGCATACCGAACAGGGCGCGTTCCTGTCCCTGCTCGGCCCATCGGGCTGCGGCAAATCGACGGTGCTGCGCATCCTGGCCGGACTGGAGACACCGACCGCGGGCAAGACGCTCATCGACGGTGAAACCCCCGCCCAACTGCGCAGCCGCCACGAACTCGGCATCGCTTTCCAGGATTCGGCGCTGCTGCCGTGGCGTTCGGTGGAATCCAATATCAAACTGCCCCTGCAGGTCGCGGGCATCTCACCGGATCCGGGACTGATCGCGGATCTGGTCCGGCTGGTCGGCTTGGAGGGCTTCGAGAAGGCCAAACCGGCGCAGCTGTCCGGCGGCATGCGCCAACGTGTTTCGATCGCGCGCGCACTGGTCGTGAAGCCGACCGTGCTGCTGCTCGACGAACCGTTCGGCGCTCTCGACGATATGACCAGGCAGCGGCTGAATCTGGAACTGCTGCGGATCTGGACCGAGAAGCCCGCGACCACCCTCATGGTTACGCACGGCATCGCGGAGGCGGTGTTCCTCTCCGATGTGGTCGCGGTGATGAGTCCGCGGCCGGGCCGGGTGCTGGAACTGGTGAAGATCGATCTGCCGCGCCCGCGCACGCCCGAGATGATGCGCACGCCGGAATTCCACAAGTTGCACGACTACCTCTCCGAGCTGTTGTTCGGGAAGTCCGGCAAGGGCGGTGTCGCATGAGTGAGCGCAGCGAGCGAATACTGAATACAGCCGAGCGAATCGTAGTGCGGTCGTGCACAACCGGAACGGTTCGTGAGGTGTGGGCATGAATGGCATTCGAGAGCCGCGGTCGCATGACCTGACCAGATGCCTGGCCCACGCACGCCAGGGCTGGCAGCGGGTCAGGCATGATCGGCCGCGGCAGCCGGTGGTGTGCCGCCGACGCCGCCGAGGGGGTGCGGCATGAAACGGATCGGTGGACTGATCGGCGTCTTGGGATTGGTCGCGATCTGGTGGCTGCTGGCGGCGCTGGAGGTCGCGGGCGGCACCATCCCCAGCCCGTGGACCGTTCTGCACAACATGTACACCGATGGCTGGGATCTGTACGGCCCCAACTTCCGGATCACCGCGCTGGGCGCGCTGAAGGGGTTCATCTGGGGTAATGCGTTGGCCATCGGTCTGGCATTCCTGATCGTGCTGATCCCGTGGATCGAACCGCTGGCCACCCAGCTCGCCATCCTCAGTTACTGCATCCCGCTGCTCGCGCTCGGGCCGATCATCCTGGTGGTCTTCGGCGGGCGCACCCCGACGGTATTCCTCGCGGCGATGTACTGCTTCTTCACCACCATGGTCGGCACGGTCACCGGACTGCGCTCGGCCGATGTCACGAGCCTCGACTTGATCCGCGCCTACGGCGGTGGTCGCTGGCAGCAGCTCTATCGGGTACAGGCGATCGCGGCGCTGCCGAATATGTTCGCGGCGTTGAAGATTGCCGCCCCGTCGGCCGTGCTCGGTGCGATCATCGGCGAGTACCTCGGCGGGGTGGACAGCGGCATCGGTGTCGCACTGACCGCCGCGCAATCCGCCTATAACGTGCCGCGCACCTGGGGCATGGCACTGGCTGCCGCCGCACTCGCGGGGCTCGGCTACGCGATTGTCGCGCTGGTCGCCCGATTGGTCACCCCGTGGACCGCACAGGAGGCGAGATGAGCCGCGCACTAGCGCCGCGTCCAGATAGCTTGCAGTGCGCGTCGGGCAAGACCGCGCGCGGCCCGTTTGGAGGAGTGCGATGACCGACGAACTCGTGCCGATGGACAACGTGACTGCCGCCGCGCCGCCACCCGTCGAGGCGAGCCCGCGGCCCCAGCGCAGCGCCGCCGCCCTCGCCGTCCTCACCCGCATCGGCCGCTTCCTGTTCCCCCTGGTCACCGCGCTGCTGCTGATGCTGGTGATCTGGTACGTCTTCCTGAAGGCCTTCCCCCAAGTCGGCCCCCGAGTAGGCAAAACACCCAGCGATATCTGGAAGTACCTGTTCAACTCCTCCGGCGCACACACCGCACGTCAGGCTATCTTCGACGACCTGCAGATCACCCTGCGCGACGCCGCGATCGGCTTCGGCGTCGGCATGCTGGCCGCACTCGTCGTCGCGGCGCTGTTCGTCTCGTTCTCGGTGGTCGAGCAGACGTTCATGCCGGTGGCAATGCTGTTGCGGTCGGTGCCCCTGGTGGCGCTGACCCCGATCATCGTGCTGGTATTCGGGCGCGGACTGGCCGGTGTGACGGTGCTCGCGGCGATCGTGGTGTTCTTCCCGGCGCTCGTGATGATCATGGCGGGATTGCGCAATGCACCGCGGCAGGCGATGGATCTGGTGGCCGCGTACGGCGGCTCCCGCTGGACCGGACTGCGCATGGTCGCCGTGCCCGCCGCCCTGCCCTCGGTCTTCGCGGCCGCGCGAATTTCGGTGCCCGGCGCGCTGATCGGCGCATTGCTCGGTGAATGGTTGGGTAGCGGAACGGGGCTGGGCGCCAGTCTGATTCGCGCCATCCCGACCTTCCAATACAGCAAGCTGTGGGCCTCGATCGTGATCGTGACCATTGTCTCGGTGCTGCTGTACGCGATCGTCGGCGTCATCGAAAATCTGGTGCTGGCCCGCTTCGGCCCCGAGGCGGGTCGCCGCTGACCGGTCAGTTTTTCGTAAATCAATGCTCGGAACGCCAAAGTAAAGAAATCGAAACGGAATCCCCTTAGATTCGGCCCATGAACCCCGTACAACGCTCTTCGTTCGGGCCGAACCTGAACCGGCGATCCCTGCTTCGTTACTCCGCGCTGGCCGGCGCCGCATTGGGCGGTGCGAGCCTGCTGGCCGCATGTGGCGATGATTCGAAAGACTCGTCGGGCGGGTCGGTGGCGGACGGATCCAAGTACGGTTCCGTCGCGATCCAGCTGTCCTGGCTGAAGAACATCGAATTCGCGGGCGAATACTTCGCCGATTCCAAGGGCTACTACAAGGAGGCCGGATTCGGTTCGGTGAATCTGATCGCCGGTGGTGCGGCTAGCACCTCGGTCGAGGCGGGCTTGGACACCGGCAAGGTCTGGCTCGGCACCTCGGCCCCGCAGACCACCGCGCCCGCGATCCTGGAGGGCCTACCCGCCAAGATCGTCGCAACCACCTATCAGAAGAACCCGTTCTGCATCGTCAGCTCCGCCGCCAAGCCCATCAAGACCCCGCAGGATATGAAGGGCCGCAAGATCGGCGTCCAGGACACCAATCAGCTGATCTTCAACGCGCTGCTGAACGCCAATGGCATGAAGCCGAGCGATGTGACCATCGTGCCCGCGCAGTACGATCCGACTCCGCTGGCCAACGGCGAGGTCGACGGCTGGGTCAGCTATGTGACCAATGAGCCGATCACGTTGACCGCCAAGGGATTCCAGAATACGAACTTCCTGTTCGCCGATTACAACCTGCCGCTGGTGGCCGAGACCCTGACGGTCAAGCAGTCCACCATCGATAAGGAACGCGACAAGCTGAAGGCCTTCCTGATCGCCGAGATCAAGGGCTGGAAGGATGCGGTCGCGAATCCGGCCGAATCGGCGCGACTCGCGGTCGAGGTATACGGCAAGGATCAGAAACTCGATCTGAACGAACAGACCCAGGAGGCGACCGCGCAGAACGGCCTCGTCGTTTCCGCGGATTCGACAGCCAATGGTTTGCTGACCATGACCGATCAGTTGATCGAACAGAATATCGCCGCGCTGCGCAATGCCAAGATCGATATCAAGGCCGACCAACTGTTCGACCTCTCGGTGCTGCGCGAGGTGTACGCGGAGAATCCGGGCCTGAAGTAGAGCTAGAGTGCCACCGGGGCGTTGGCCGGAAATTCCCTGAATTGCGGTTCGGCGTCCCGGTTTTCGGTGATCCGCCGCTCGGTTCCGGACCGGGCGACAAGCAGTTCGGCGGCGATCGAAACGGCGACCTCGGCGGCGGTGCGTGCCCCGATATCGAGACCGGCGGGGGAGTGTAGGCGGGCAAGCGTCGCGTCGTCGAAGCCGCCGGCTCTCAGGTCTTCGATGCGTCTCAGGTGTGCGGACCAGGAGCCGTTTGCGGCGAGGTATCCCAGTTCGGGTAGTCGCAGTGCCACCGTGAGCAGCGGGATTTCGAACGTCGGATCGTGCCCGAGGACGACAATCGCCGTGCTGTTATCGATCTCGCCCGCCGCCGAGAGCGTGTTCAGGTACCGGTGCGGCCAGTCGACGACCACCTCGGCGCCCGGGAAGGCGTCGGGCGTTGCGAAGGTGTCGCGGGAATCGCAGATCGTGACGCGGTAGCCGAGCAGTTTGGCTTGGACGGTCAGTGCCGCGGCAAAGGCGTTGGCGCCGAAGATGATCAGCCGCGGCGGTGGTGGGAACGAGGCGACGAATACATCGGATTCGGGCAGCGCGACCAGCTCCGTCGCATGCCGCTGCGGGGTGATCAGATGTTGTCCGATCAGATCCGGATCCGGATTCCACACCACGGTGAAGAGGGTAACCCTGCGGTGCGCTGCGATTTCCGCGGCGATGGACGGGAATTCCGGAAAATCCCGGCGCGAGAACGGCTCGACGAAAACATCCACCATGCCGCCGGAGTCCAATCCGGGCTCGCCCGGCGGGACGCCGAAGCGGTGCAGTCCGCGTCGACCGCTGCGCGCGGCATCGGTGGCCGCCTCGATCACAGTCGTCTCGACGCTGCCGCCGAGAAGCGAACCGTATACCGCGCCATTGGCATCTACCAGGATCGATGTGCCGACCGGCAGCGGTCCGGAACCAACAGTTCGCACGACGGTGGCCAGTCCACCTGTCCGGCCCGAATGCCACACCCGCAATAGGTCGTCGACGATGTCCCGCATCTGTTCAGCTCCGCTCACGCGTGCGGCGTGGCCGGGAAGTCACGATCATCGCCTGTCGCCAAATCGTCGCACGTGACGCACACCATATCCTTATTACCGGCTAAATAGGTGCGCCCGCCGGAATCTCTATCGGCTGCTTGATACACCGAGGTCCAGTGCTTGTCGGACATCACAACGGGATGCCCGGGTGTGGTGTGGAACACAGCCCTCGCCAGGCCGGTGGGTGCCGCGAAGGCCGCGGCGACCACCCGGCCGACCACATCGGCCCCGACATCGGGGGTATCCACCAGCATGATCGCGACGTACTCGGCGGGGGTGTGCGCGACGGCTCGCAAACCCGCCCGCAGCGAGGCCCCGAGTCCGGTCGCCCAGTCCGCCGCCCACACATGATCGACACCCTCGGGTAAGTCGACCGCGTCCGTCGCTGGTCCGGTCGCGCCGAGCACCACGATCACCGGATCACAGCCGCCGTCGCGCAGTGCCGCCACCGCCGACCGCAGCCAGGCGCCGCCCTCGGCCAATGCCTTGGGCATCCCGTAGCGCGTGCCGGCGCCGGCGGCCAAGACGATGCCCGCGCAGACCGGTTCGGGTGATGCAGCCATGAAAAGACGGTAGCCCGGCCGCGTAGCCAATGGGTTACGGAAAAGTGCTTTGACGTCGACAGTCGGATGCCGGCGACACGCCGGAGGTGATCTATCTCGTTCGAGTGGCGGCCGGGTCGGTCGTATTCGATGCTGGTCCGATGACACCCGACGGGTTGGGCCTCGCGGAATTCAACGCATTGTCCGAAGCGGAGGCGAATGCGGCCTTGCTCGTGTGTTGCTCTGCGCCGGAATGGGCTCGTGCGCTGGTCGCCGGGCGGCCGTACGCGCATATCGATGCCGTATTCGATACGGCCGATGCGGTGCTGGCCGAATTGTCCGAGGCGCAGATCGATCGCGCACTCGACGGACACCCGCGCATCGGCGCCCGGCCCGATACCGCGGAATCGGCGCGCGAGCAGGCCGGCGTGGCCGGGGCGGAGGATGCGGTGCGGGCGGGGCTGGTCGAGGGCAATCTGGCCTATGAGGAGAAGTTCGGCCATATCTATCTGGTGTGTGCGACCGGTAAGTCCGGGGACGAGCTGCTGGAATTGCTCACCGCCCGGCTCGGAAATGATCCGGAGACCGAAAGGCGGGTTATGCGAACGGAATTAGCGAAGATCAATCGGATTCGGTTGGCGCGGCTGTTGGTCGGTGCTGCCGAATGAGCGAGCGCAGCGAGCGAACATTCAACACAGCCACCTCCGTGGCCATGACGGAGCCGAGCGCCGGCGAGGCGCAGTCATGAGCACGATCGGTACACATGTGCTCGATGCCGTCGCGGGTGCGCCTGCGGCCGGAATCGAGGTGGTGCTCTATCGGGACACCGAGGTGCTCGGTTCCGGAACCACTGATGACGACGGCCGGATCGCCTCGCTCGCTGTGGCATTGCCACCCGGCACATATCGGCTGGTATTCGATACCGGCCCTTACTTCGCCGGGCGCAGGGTCGAATCGTTCTATCCGGAGGTCGCCATCACGTTCGTCGTCATCGAGGAGCGGCATTATCACGTCCCATTGCTGTTGTCGCCCTTCGCCTTTTCCACCTACCGAGGGAGCTGAGCCATTCATGGAGCTGACCGGGCCGATCGTGCTGTCCGACAACCGGTACGGAAAGGCGGAGAACCGCATCGTCCGGATCTATCGGGACCAGCCGCGTCACGAAATCCGCGATGTGAACGTATCCACAGTGCTGCGTGGCGATTTCGCCGATGCCTATATCACCGGTGACCAGTCGAAGGTGCTGCCCACCGATACCCAGAAGCAGACCGCCTACGCCTATGCGAAAAAGCCTGGGCTGCAACCGATCGAAGACTATGCGTGCACGCTCGCCGCGCATTTCGTAGACGAGATCGCGCCGGTCGACAGCGCGCGCATCGAGGTCGAGGAGTATGCCTGGCAGCGGGTCACCGTCGACGGCAGCGAGCACGATCACACCTGGGTGCGGCAAGGCTCCGAGGTGCGGACCGCGACGGTCACGGTGTCGGGCAAGGGCGACCGGCAGCAGGCCTGGGTCATCGGAGGGGTGAAGGATCTGGTGATCCTCAAGTCGACCGGCTCGGAATTCGCCGACTTCCTCACCGACGATTTCACCGTGCTCGCGCCGACGCGCGACCGGATGCTCGCGACCTCCCTGGTCGCGCAGTGGCGTTTCGCCGCCACGACCGGCGTGGACTGGGATGCGGTGTACGCGGGCGTCCGGCAGCGGATGGTCGAGGTCTTCGCGACGCTGCATTCGAAGGCTATGCAGCAGACGCTCTTCGAAATGGGCAAGGCCGCGCTCGAGGCCTTTCCGGTGCTCGCCGAAATCCGACTGGCCGCGCCGAACAAGCATCATTTCGACTTCGACCTCGGTCGATTCGGCATCGAGAACCACGGCGAGGTCTTTCACGCCGATGACCGGCCCTACGGACTCATCCATGCCACTGTGCAGCGGGAAGACGCCCCGGAAGCCGGGCCCGCATGGCTACCGTAGGCGTCATGACGACAACGACGGTCATCGACGGGTGCGCCGTGGCGACCGTCGATCCGAACGGCACCGAATACCGTCGCGGGTATGTGACGGTGCAGGGCAACCGGATCACCGCGGTCGGTGCGGGCGATGCGCCCGATGTCGGCGCGGATGTGCACCGCATCGATGGCCGTGGCTGCCTGCTCACGCCCGGACTGGTGAACACCCATCACCATCTCTACCAGTGGGTCACCCGGGGTCTGGCCGCGGATAACACGCTGTTCGAATGGCTCACCACGCTCTACCCGATCTGGGCGGGCATCGATGAAGAGTCGGTTCGCGTCGCCGCGACCGGCGCGCTCACCGCGCTGGCCCGCACCGGCTGCACCACGTCCACCGACCATCACTACGTATTCCCGCGCGCGGGTGGTGACCTGCTCGGCGCGGAGATCGCCGCGGCCGCCGAGGTGGGGTTGCGATTCCATCCGACGCGCGGCTCGATGGATCTCGGGCAGAGTTCGGGTGGGCTGCCGCCCGACGAGGTGGTGGAGACCCTGGATGCCATTCTCACCGCGAGCGCGGATGCCGTTGCACGCTGGCATGATCCGTCATTCGATTCGATGCTGCGGATCGCACTCGCGCCATGTTCGCCGTTCTCGGTGACGACCGAGTTGCTGCGCGAATCCGCCGTGCTGGCACGCGATCTCGGTGTACGCCTGCATACCCATCTAGCGGAGACGATCGATGAAGCGGACTTCTGTGCGGACAAATTCGGCTGTACACCCGCCCAGTACATGGAGCGGCTCGGCTGGCTCGGCTCGGATGTCTGGTACGCGCACGGCATCCATCTGGACGACGCTGCCATCGGCACGATGGCGAAAACCGGTACCGGAGTGGCGCATTGCCCCACTTCGAATGCTCGGATCGGGGCGGGTACGGCGCGCACGGCCGATCTGGTCTCCGCCGGTGTGCCGGTGGGGCTCGGCGTGGACGGCGCCGCCAGCAATGAATCCAGTTCGATGATCGAGGAGCCGCGTAATGCTCTGCTCTACGCAAGAGCCAAGGGTGGGCCGCGCGCAATCAGTACTCGAAAAGCCTTGGAGTTGGCCACGATCGGCGGCGCACGGGTGCTGGGGCGGGAAGCCGAAATCGGGTCGATCGAACCGGGCAAACTCGCCGATCTCGCTTTGTGGCGGCTCGATACGCCCGCACACGCGGGCATCGATGACCCGGTTACCGCATTGATTCTCGGCTCGGCCCCGCCGCTGGCGGCGTTGATCGTCAACGGGCGCACGGTCGTTCGCGATGGCGAGGTGCGCACTGTCGACGAGGAGAAGGTCGGCGGCGAGGTCGCACGGGCACAGGCGGCGCTGGTAGCGAAGGCGGGCTGAGTCTCGGTCCGCGGCCGCCGTCTCCCCTTCGGTGACGGCGGCCGCGGCATCTGCGGGGATCGAGCGTTCATCGGTCGCGATAACGCAAGAGTTGGACAGACCGATCGAGCCGTCTCCGAGGCTGCGGACGTCCAGATGATCGGACGGATACCGGCTGCGGATACCACTCTGCGCTCCGACGCCGCACCGCCTTGCTTCAGCGACGGTTCCAGTCGCGCGATGGCTATATCCGGGTGCGCAACCCGATCGCCGGGCCCGGTCCGTCGTGTGCGGATCGGACCTGACTGGTCTCCGGGGGCAAACGTGTCCGGCGAGTTGCCGCAGTTAAGGCGAATGGCCTGATCAGACGGTATTGCTGGATACTGGAACAGAGATGTCTCTGACTACGCGCTTCGGCGGGCGCGGGTGCTCGATTCGGCGGGTAACGACCGCGCAACCTGGGGCGGGTGTCGCGCAACATCGCGGCAACCCGCGGCTTCTACTGTGGCGGCAGCGGTAGTGGAGCGAGGTGTGGCGTGGATCTGGACACGATTCGGGATGTGGTTGTGGCGCGGGGGCGGGCCGACCTGGCTGTTGTGGGCGGGGGTTGTGCGGTGCTCGCCGGGGGGACGTTCTTGTTCTCGGAGCCGCAGGAGGAGTTGGAGCGGCTGGTCGATATCACGGGGCTCGGGTGGACCGCGTTGACTGTGACGGGGGAGGGGTTGGAGATCGCGGCTACCTGCACATTGGCGGAGTTGGCGGGGGCTGGGGTGGGGCGGGAGTTGGGGGTGGAGATGCTGCGGGCGGAGTGGCCGGGGACGGCGTTGTTCGCCCTGGCGTGTAGGGCGTTGGTGGCGTCGCACAAGATATGGCGGACGGCGACGGTGGGTGGGAATGTGTGCCTGTCGTTGCCCGCCGGGGCGGTGTTGGCGGCGTTGGTGGCGTTGGACGGTGTCGCGCTGGTGTGGTCGCCGGATGGTTCCGATCGGCGGATTCCGTTGCGGGAGTTCGTACTCGGGCCGGGACATAATGTGCTCGGCTCGGGTGAGGTGTTGCGGTCGATTACCGTTCCGACTCGAAGTCTGCGCGCGCGCACTGTCTTCCGGAAGATCGCGCTGGCTCCGCTCGGGCGCTCCGGTGCGGTGGTGATGGGTCGGCGCGAGGTGGACGGCCACTGCGCGCTGACCATATCCGCCGCGACGACCCGGCCGATTGTGCTGGATTTCGATGGGGTGCCCGGCGATGCCGAGGTGCGGGGTGCGATGGCCGCCATCGACCCGACGCTCTGGTTCGACGATCCGCACGGAGCGACGGACTGGCGTTGCCATGTCGCCGGTGTGCTTGCTCGCGAGGTCGCGGCCGAGCTACGCACCGAAGTCGGTGATGGGCAATGAGATTCGAGGTCGACGGTCAGTCGGTGCAGGCCGAACCGCGCCCCGGCCAGTGTCTGCGCACATTATTGCGTGAGCACGGCCATTTCGCGGTGAAGAAAGGCTGCGATGCGGGCGATTGCGGTGCGTGCACCGTGCAACTCGACGGAATCCCCGTGCACTCGTGCATTATTCCCGCCTACCGTGCCGCCGACCGCACCATAACTACTGCCTCCGGTCTCGGCACCCCCGAAGAGCCGCATCCGGTCCAGCAACGTTTCGTGGACTCGGCCGCCTTCCAATGCGGCTTCTGCACCGCGGGCATGGTGGTTACCGCCGCAGGCCTCGGCTGCGGCGGCCCGAACACCCCGGATCTCGAGGCATTGCCGGAGCTCATGAAGGGAAACCTCTGCCGCTGCACCGGATATCGCACCATTGCCGATGCGCTGGGCGCGGCTTCCCCCTCGGACCCGGACACCGTCTCGGCGCGTGGTGCGGAGGCGACCGCACACCTGAACCCCGCTTTGGCCCCGAGTGAACGTGCGACTGCTGGGTCTGAATCGGCGAGCGCCCGAATCCCTGGCATTGGAGATGGGCCACAGATCAGCGCCGATGCCTCGAGCGCGGCTCCCCTGTCGGATCCCGATGCCGTCTCGGCGAGTGGTGCGGGCGCGACCGCATGTCCGAGCCCCAGCAGTAGGGATGGGGCGCAGGTCGACTCCGATGCTCGGCATGTCTCGTCGGACGAGGCCACTGGACGAGCGGGCACCGGCGTCGGCGCACCTGCCGGACCCCGAATTGTCACCGGCACAGAGCCCTTCACCTTCGACGTCAGCCCCGAGGACGAGAACGCACCTCCCACAGCCCCACTGCATATCGCGGTCCTGCCGAGCCCACACCCCCACGCGCGAATCGTATCCATCGACACCTCCGCCGCCGAAAACCTGCCGGGCGTGCATGCAGTGCTCACCTACGCAGACGCTCCAGATATCGCCTTCTCCACCGCGCGCCATGAACTTCGAGTCGACGATCCCGATGACACCTACGTGCTGGATCGCACGGTGCGATTTATCGGACAACGGGTCGCCGCCGTAGTGGCGGAGAGCCTGGATATTGCTCGTGCAGGTTGCCGAGTGATACAGGTCGAGTACGAAATCCTGCCAGCGGTATTCCATCCGGCCGAAGCATTGCTGCCGGATGCGCCGAAACTGCATGGTGGTAAACCGGATTCGGCTCGAATCTCCGATACGGAACGCAATCTGATCGCCGAGATCAACGGCGAAGTCGGTGACGTCGAGTCGGGTCTCGCCGCAGCGGCGCAGGTGGTCAGTGGTGTCTGGAATTCGCCGCGGGCCCAGCACGTACACCTGGAAACCCACGGCGGTATCGGCTGGTTGGACGCCAACGGCAGACTGGTCGTCCGCTGCAGCACGCAGGTCCCTTTCCTGGTGCGCGACGAACTGTGCCAGATATTCGGGCTACCGCGTGACCGGGTGCGCGTATTCGCTAAGCGCGTCGGTGGCGGATTCGGCGCCAAACAGGAAATGCTAGCCGAGGATCTGATAGCACTGGCAGTACTGCGTACCGGCCGCCCCGTACAATACGAATTCACCCGCTCCGACGAATTCACCAGCGCCACTTGCCGTCATCCGATGCGGGTCGCGATCACCGCGGGCGCGAATGCCGACGGCCTACTGACCGCACTGTCGATCGACGTGCTCGCCGATGCCGGGGCATATGGCAATCACAGTGCCGGCGTGCTGTTCCACGGCGTCGGCGAATCCATCGAGGTCTACCGGTGCGCCAATAAGCGCGTCGAGGCGAAGACGGTCTACACCAACAACGTTCCCTCGGGCGCATTCCGCGGCTACGGTCTCGGACAGATCATCTTCGGCGTCGAGTCGGCCATGGATGAACTGGCGCGCGCACTCGATATCGACCCGTTCGAATTCCGCCGCCGCAATGTCATCGTCCCCGGCGACGCGTTCGTCGGCGCGGAAGTGGGCGACAGCGATCTGGACTTCGGCAGCTACGGCCTCGATCAATGTCTCGATCTCGCCGAACGAGCCTTACTGCGCGGCAACGGGATTTGTGCCCCTGGCCCGGACTGGCGGGTGGGCACCGGGATGGCACTGGCCATGATTGCCACCATCCCACCGCGCGGCCACCGCTCCGAGGCGACCGTCGCCCTGCTCCCCGACGGCCGCTACGAACTCCGCGTAGGCACAGTCGAATTCGGCAATGGCACCACAACTGTGCACGCCCAACTCGCGGCGACGGCACTGAACACCGACGTGCGCCGCACAGTGATCCGCCAATCGGACACCGACGTCGTCGGCTACGACACCGGCGCCTTCGGGTCTACTGGCATCACCGTCGCGGGCAAGGCCTCCTACGCCGCGGCCGTGGCACTGCGTGAGCACATTCTGGTCCGGGCCGCCAAGCTGACCGGTCGCGCCGAAGCGGAGTGCGTCCTGGTGGCCGATGGCGTCCGCTGCGGCGATCGGCTGATCGACGCCACTGAACTCTTGGCCGACGGTGAGTTGTCCGGACACGGCGAACACGCGGGCAGCCCGCGCTCGGTCAGCTTCAATGTGCAGGCGTTCCGGGTCGCCGTGCAGCCCGACACCGGGTTGGTGCGCATCCTGCAATCGGTCCAGGCCGCCGACGCGGGCACGGTGCTCAACCCGGTGCAGTGCCGCGGTCAGGTGGTCGGCGGCGCCGCGCAGGCCATCGGCACCGCGCTCTACGAGGACATGCGCTCCGCGCAAGGCGAGGTAACCACACGGACGCTGCGGCATTATCACATCCCGCAGTTCGTCGATTTGCCGCACACCGAGGTCTACTTCGCCGAAACCGCCGATGACCTGGGCCCACTCGGCGCCAAGTCGATGAGCGAATCCCCGTACAACCCGGTCGCTCCTGCATTGGCGAACGCCATCCGCGATGCTGTCGGAGTACGACAGACCGGTTTGCCGATGACCGCGGACCGGATCTGGCGCGCCCTTCAGGAAGGAGACCAGGGGTGAGCACCCAGCGACGTGAGCGTCAGGCCCGGAGGAGGCAGCGTGCGTAACCACGGAGGGCCCGGGAGCGGCGCAAATCGAACTCAGCTACCCGAGAATGTCCGCGCTCGCATCAACGCGATGCTCGACACGGTCGACGCCGAGTTGCGGACCCGGTACCCGGGCCCCGACGGCCGGGTCCAGCCGATCCACACTGCCTACGTCCCGGCCGACCGGGCCACTGCCGCGACCCCCGCCGAATGGGGTGCGACGGCGATCGAGCTACTCGATCGCCACCACGACCTGCTCGCCGGAATCGACCGCACCGCCGCGCTGCCCACCGTGCGCAGCCAACTCGCGCAGCGGCCGATCCAGGATCTGCGCATCGACTTCGAAGACGGTTACGGCTTCCGCGCCGACGCCGAGGAGGACGAGGCCGCCACCGATGCGGGCGCGGCACTCGCCGAGTGGGCGAAGCAACCCGGTGGGCCGACCAGCCTCGGCATCCGGATGAAGGGTCTGGCGGGCACCGAACGCAATCGCGCTCTGCGCACCCTCGAGCTGGTCCTGGATGCCGCGGGCGGTGTGCCACCGGGTTTCGTCTTCACGGTCCCGAAGATCCGTGCGGCGGAACAGGCTTCGGCGTTGGTCGCCCTGTGTGACGGACTCGAACGCGGATCCGGACTCGCTGCGGGCACCCTGCGATTCGAACTGCAGATCGAGAGCCCGCAGGCGATTATCGCCGCCGACGGCAGCGCGCCGATCGCCAAAATGCTCAGTGTGTCCGAAGGTCGTTGCAGTGCTTTGCATTTCGGCACCTATGACTACACGGCCGCGTGCGGTATCGCCGCGCCTGATCAGGCGCTCGACCATCCGGCTGCGGACTACGCGAAGTCGGTCATGCAGGTGGCCGCTGCCCAAACCGGGGTGTGGGTCTGTGACGGCTCCACTCAGATCGTGCCGGACCGCGATCCGGAATCCGCACTGCGCAACCATCATCGGCTCGTCGGCCGGGCGCTGCGCCTCGGTTACTACCAGGGCTGGGATATGCATCCGGGACACCTGATCACCCGCTGGCTGGCCACCTACGAATTCTTCCGTCGCGCCATCGACGTCGCGGTACCCCGTCTGGTCGCCTATCTCGACCGGCGCTCCGGCGGCGTCATGGACGAGCCCGCCACCGCGGAAGCCTTGGCGGCCACCGTCTTACGCGGCGTGAACTGCGGCGCACGCACCGCCGATGAACTGCGTGCGCTCGCGCCGGTACTGACTCCCGAGGTGCTGCGTGCGCTCGTTGCGCGCGCGCCGATTCCGCAGGAGACGCTGTGAACGATTACGCAGGAGGTGCTGTGAGTAGCGATGCCATCGGTGATGATGGTCGGGCGACGGATGGGCGCGACGCCGTGGACTTCACACTGCTGCCGGATCTGGCGGTCCGACAGCTCGGTGGATCGGTCATCTGGGCCAATGACGAATTCTTCGCGGAGAAGGAGAATTTGATCAATCCCGGTCCGTCGGAATACCGACCGTCGACCTTCGGGCACAAGGGCCAGATCTATGACGGCTGGGAAACCCGCAGGCACCGCGGCCGCCCCGGTGACGACTCGGCCATCGTGCGCCTGGGCGTGCCCGGCGTGATCCACGGCATCGTGGTGGATACCGCCTGGTTCAAGGGTAACTATCCGCCTGCGGTGTCGGTTTCCGCACTCGAGATCGACGGCTATCCGCCCGCGGAAACCATTGCCGAGCACGACGATTGGGTGCCGCTGATCGACCGCGCCCCGGTAACCGGCGACAGCCGCAATCCGTTCGCGATCGAGAACGAAAACCGTTGGACCCATGTGAAACTCACCATGCACCCGGACGGCGGCGTCGCCCGGCTGCGGGTACACGGCGAGGGCAGGCCCGACCCTGAGCTGCTCGGTCTCGGCCCGCTGGACCTGGCCGCACTGGAAAACGGCGCCCTGGTCCTCGACTGCTCCAACCGCTTCTACAGTTCGCCGAACCAGCTGCTCTACCCCGGCCTGGCACGAAAAATGGGCGACGGCTGGGAAACCGCCCGCCGCCGCGACGACAGCAACGACTGGGTGCACATCCGACTGGCCGGCCCCGGCCTCATCCGCCTCGCCGAGATCGATACGTCGTACTTCCTCGGCAATAGCCCCGGTTCGGCCCGGCTCACCGGCCGCACCACCGACGGCACCGAACTCGAATTGCTCCCGCGCACCGAACTGCTGCCAGATACCAGGCACCGCTTCGCGATCGCGCCGATGGCGGCCTCGGTCGAGGAGGTCCGCCTGGATATCTACCCCGACGGCGGACTCGCGCGACTGCGCCTCTACGGCGAACTCGGGGGCTGAGCGGCATGGGCGAACGAGATTTCGTCGGCTACGGTGCGACGCCACCGGATCCGCAGTGGCCGGATGGCGCGAAGATCGCGGTCCAGTTCGTCCTCAATTACGAAGAGGGCGCGGAGCACAATGTGCTCGACGGCGATCCGCATTCGGAGACGTTTCTCTCGGAAATGACTCCCGCGCAAGCCTTTCCGAATCGTCACATGAGCATGGAATCGCTCTACGAATACGGCTCCCGCGCCGGATTGTGGCGGGTCCTGCGTGCCTTCGAACGCCGCGACCTACCATTGACCATCTTCGCCGTCGCCCGCGCCATGCAGCGAAACCCGGAGGCGGTGGCCGCATTTCGGGAACTCGGCCACGAAATCGCCAGCCACGGCTTGCGCTGGCAGTCCTACCAGCTCACCGACCGCGACATCGAGCGCGAACATATGGCTGAGGCCGTGCGCATCCTCACCGAACTCACCGGCGCGGCCCCGCTCGGCTGGTACACCGGCCGCGATTCCCCGCACACCAGGGAATTGGTGGTCGAACACGGCGGTTTCGTCTACGACTCCGACTCCTACGCCGATGATCTCCCGTACTGGGTCAGCGTGCACGGCCGAAACCATCTGGTCGTCCCGTACACCCTCGACACCAACGACATGCGCTTCGCCTCACCCGCGGGTTTCCCCACCGGCGAACAATTCTTCGCCCACCTCCGCGACGCCTTCGACGTGCTCTATCGCGAAGGCGCGGAGGGCAGTCCGAAGATGCTGTCGATCGGTCTGCACTGCCGTCTGGTCGGCCGCCCGGCCCGCCTCGTCGCGCTGGAACGCTTCCTCGACCACGTCCAGTCGCACGCCGACGTGTGGGTGGCGCGCCGCATCGATATCGCCGAGCACTGGCGTCGGGTGCATCCGGCGGGTGGCGCCTAGGGGACGGCAGCCGGCGGAGCCGGCGGGGTGGGTAAGTTCAGCCGAACAGATTCCGCACGAACGGCAGCGAATCCGGCAGCGACGCATTGACGGTCCCGCTGTGATCCTCCAGATACGTATGCAGCGTGACCGGCTGTCGATTCGCCTCGAGCACCGCGGCGTACCGCAGCGTCTCCGGTGTAACCACATCGGTGTCGCGCAATCCCTGCCCCAGGAACAGCGGCCTGTCGTAACCGGACTCGGGCAGGCCGAGGTAGCCGGTCAGCAGCCCGTGCAGGTCCGGGATCTCGAGCAGCGGGCGGGAGAACAGGTCACCGATCACCACACCGTCGGCCGTGAGCGCATCGCTGAGCGGGGTGATGCAGGCCTCGCGGGCTCGAGTGAGCCAGTCGCGGCCGGATTCGGTCAGATACGAATCGATATTCAGCGCCGGATGGGTGGTGCGCAGGCCGTTGAGGATGTAGAGCACGTACGCCGACGAGTGCGGCGACAATTTCACCGGCGGCACATGCGGACCGAGCGGCAACAGAATGTCCTGGATATACGCCGGTATGCCGGTGCCGACCGCGCCGCGGTAGTCGAGTTCGGGTCCGCCGAATTCAGAGGCGTAGCGCGCGGTGTAGACGGCAGCACCGGCACCCTGTGACTGACCGACGACCACCCATTTCCTCGCCAGCGACGAGTACTGCCTGGTGGCGGCCCGCACCGCATCGACTACGTTGTGCGCGACCACGACGCCATTGAGATAGGGATGTTCGCCCGGCGTGCCGAGTCCGGCGTAATCCGCGGCGACGATCGCATAGCCCTGCCGTAGCCACGTCTCCAGATACGCCCAGTCCCGCTCGACCGCGCTCGGCCCGGCGATGCTGTAGGCGCAGTCGTCGCCGAGTCCGACCGTGCCGTGCGCCCACGCGATTACCGGCCAACCACCCGCGGGTGGTTCCCCCGGCGGAAAGTAGACCGCGGCGCCGGCCACCGTCGGCACATCGTTCGCGGTGGTCGTCGCGTACAAGATGCGGCTGGAATTCACCGAACCGGGCGGCGTTGCCACCGCAGCCAGCGGCGCGACGGATTCCACCGCACCCGGATCGGCGCTCGCCGCAGGCAGTTGCAGGCCTAGACCACAAACGAGGGCAGCGGCGAAGCACAGTTTCCGCATAAAGGCTCCTCTCGGACGCGGAACGTCTGTCCGCGATGGACGCGTCTGCCAATCGAACCATCGGCGTCCGTTTCGAGGTGGCGGAGGCCACACGGACGCTTGTGAAGGTGCTCACAACCCGGAATGCCGGGCGCGTCGGATGGCAGCCGGTCGGTCGATCGCAAACAGTACGAGCGTTACGCTAAAACCGCATGTCAGCGCTACCGGCGGGTAGGTTTCACGCGTGCAATTCGCAGGCAAATTTCGCAGAGTTAGCAAAGACCGGCCGAAACCTAGCTCGGATTCACACTTGCAACAGGTAGACGGCTATTTCCTGGTGTGCCATCGTGTGGAAGTACACCCCATGGGCCTAGCAAGCCTGCAAATTGCCGCCACAGCAGTTCGAGCGATGCTCGACCGTGGGGCACCGAAACGAAGAAGTGGAGTCAGAGATGTCGAACGTCGGCACCCCGAAGACCGCTGCGGAGATCCAGCAGGATTGGGACACCAACCCGCGCTGGAAGAGCATCACCCGCAACTACACCGCCGACCAGGTGTCGAAGCTGCAGGGCACCGTCGTCGAAGAGGCCACCCTCGCCCGTCGTGGCTCGAAGATCCTCTGGGACCTCGTCAACAACGAGGACTACATCAACTCCCTCGGTGCCCTGACCGGCAACATGGCGGTCCAGCAGGTCCGCGCCGGCCTGCAGGCCATCTACCTGTCGGGTTGGCAGGTCGCCGGTGACGCGAACCTGTCCGGCCACACCTACCCCGACCAGTCGCTGTACCCGGCCAACTCGGTCCCGGCCGTCGTGCGCCGCATCAACAACGCGCTGCTCCGTGCCGACGAGATCGCCAAGGTCGAGGGTGACACCTCGGTCAAGAACTGGCTGGCCCCGATCGTCGCCGACGCCGAGGCCGGTTTCGGTGGCGCGCTGAACGCCTACGAACTGCAGAAGGCCATGATCGCCGCCGGTGCCGCCGGTGTGCACTGGGAGGATCAGCTGGCCTCCGAGAAGAAGTGTGGCCACCTGGGCGGCAAGGTGCTGATCCCGACCCAGCAGCACATCCGCACCCTGACCTCCGCGCGTCTCGCGTCCGACGTCGCCGACGTTCCGTCGGTGATCATCGCCCGCACCGACGCCGAGGCCGCCACCTTGATCACCTCGGACGTGGACGAGCGCGACCGTGAGTTCCTGGACGGCACCCGCACCGCCGAGGGCTTCTTCGGTGTGAAGAACGGCATCGAGCCCTGCATCGCGCGTGCCAAGGCCTACGCCCCCTACTCCGACCTCATCTGGATGGAGACCGGTGTGCCGGACCTCGAGGTCGCTCGCAAGTTCGCCGAGGCCGTCCGCGGCGAGTTCCCGGACCAGCTGCTGGCCTACAACTGCTCGCCGTCCTTCAACTGGAAGGCGCACCTGGACGACGCGACCATCGCGAAGTTCCAGCGTGAGCTCGGCGCGATGGGCTTCAAGTTCCAGTTCATCACCCTGGCCGGCTTCCACTCGCTCAACTACGGCATGTTCGACCTGGCCTACGGCTACGCCCGCGAGGGCATGACCGCCTTCGTCGACCTGCAGGAGCGCGAGTTCAAGGCCGCCGCCGAGCGTGGCTTCACCGCCATCAAGCACCAGCGTGAGGTCGGTGCCGGCTACTTCGACACCATCGCCACCACCGTGGACCCGAACACCTCGACGGCGGCCCTGAAGGGCTCCACCGAAGAGGGCCAGTTCCACTGATACATGGCGGCGCTCCGCGCCGCGTGTTCGCGGCCCCCAAGGCTCGCTTCCGAGCACTCGAGACTCGCGCCTTCGGCGCATGCGCTTCGAGTACTCGGAAGCGAGCCGGCCGCGAACGGGCTCGTCGGGCTCGCCCCGTACGGGGTTACGGAAGCCCTCGACGTCGCCACACCGTGTTTGCACAGGGAATTGAGGTTCCCGACGTGAATACCGCTAATCCTCTACTCCAGTAGGGGTGTACCGCCCTCCCGGCTGAACAGCCCCAGCCGGGAGGGCATCCCTATACCTTGGACCATCGAAGGTCGGCTCTTATCGGAGCGTCCTTCGCCATCAGCCACCCGACAGCCAGACAAAAACAGCAGGAGCGGGACGTGAGCAGCGAGAAGATTCAGCGCGTCGGCATCATCGGTGCCGGACAGATGGGTGCAGGAATCGCGGAGGTGTGTGCGCGGGCGCATATCGACGTGCTCGTCTACGAACAGACTCGGGAGCTAGCCGCGGCAGGTCGCGCCCGCATCCTGCGCTCGCTCGACCGCGGCGTCAGCAGCGGCAAGATCACCGAGCGCGAGCGCGAACAGGCCGCATGGCGGCTGCGGTTCACCTCCGACCTCGGCGATTTCGCCGACCGCCAGCTGGTGGTCGAGGCGGTGCTCGAGGACGAGAAGGTCAAGACCGCCATCTTCTCCGAACTCGACAAGGTGGTCACCGATCCGGACGCCGTGCTGGCCTCCAACACCTCCTCCATCCCGATCATGAAGATCGCTGTCGCCACCGCCAACCCGGAGCGGGTGGTCGGCATGCACTTCTTCAACCCGGTGCCGGTGCTGCCGCTGGTCGAGCTGGTCACCACACTGAAGACCAGTGAAGCGGTATCCGCACGGGCCGAGGGTTTCGCCGGCGATGTGCTCGGCAAGCAGGTCGTGCGCTCGGCCGACCGCTCCGGTTTCGTGGTGAACGCGCTGCTGGTGCCGTACCTGCTCTCGGCCATCCGGATGGTCGAATCCGGCTTCGCCACCAAGGAAGACGTCGACAAGGCGATGGTGCTCGGCTGTGCCCACCCGATGGGTCCGCTGGCGCTCACCGACCTGGTCGGCCTCGACACCGTCAAGTCCATCGCCGACTCCATGTACCAGGAGTTCAAGGAGCCGCTGTATTCGGCGCCGCCGCTGCTGATGCGCATGGTCGAGGCCGGTCTGCTCGGCAAGAAGACCGGCACGGGCTTCTACCAGTACAAGGTCTGATAAGCCGCAAATCAGACAGAGCCGATGCTGTCAGCGGCATAGGCTGTTCAAGACGTGCTGTCGTGGACGCCTGCCACCGTTCGGCACCCACGTGAGCACCACGGAGCGAGTCTTACGAGCGACCCGTTCGCGGCCCGTCTCGCGTCCGAGTCGTCGAAGCGCATGCGACGAAGTCGCGAGTCTCGACGGCTCGGACGCGAGACACCAGGGGCCGCGAACACGCCGCGCCGCAGGCGCGGCAAATGAACACAGCGCAGGTGATCGAAAGGGAGTGGCCCCGCTCATGGTCAACGTTCAGGACGGTTACGGGTCGAGCATTCTCGGCTACCCGAGGATCGGGCCGCATCGGGAACTCAAGCGGGCCCTCGAGGGCTATTGGCGTGGTGGGGTTTCTCGCGACGAACTGCTCGCGGTCGGGCGCGATATCCAGGAGCGGCATTACAACGGGTTGGCCGCCACCGGTCTGACCCAGGTGCCGGGCAACACCTTCTCCTTCTACGACCACATTCTCGACAATGCGCTGCTGTTCGGTGCGGTGCCCGCGCGATTCAAGCCGTACCAGGACGAGCTGCATCCGCTGGACTTCTACTTCCTGATGGCGCGCGGTCGTCCGGATCTGCCGCCGCTGGAGCTGGTGCGGTTCTTCGGTACGAATTACCACTACCGCCAGCCCGAACTCGACGAGAACACCGAATTCTCGCTGCACCCAGAGGCTTTGCTCGACGAATGGGATCGCGCCAAGGCCGGTGATATCGAGCTGCGCCCGGTGGTCGTCGGCCCGGTGTCGCTGCTGTTGCTGTCCAAGGCGGGCCATATCCCCGGTGAGACAGGCGGTTTCGACACGCTCAGCCTGTTGGACAAGCTGCTTCCGGTGTACGAGGAGCTGTTCGAAATCCTCGCCAAGCGCGGGTCCACCTGTGTGCAGTTGGACGAGCCGTGCTTCACCAGCGAGCGCACTCCTGCGGAACTCGCCGCGTTCGAGCGTGCGTACCAACGACTTTCGACCTCGGCGCTGCGGCCACGCATGCTCGTCACCGGGCAGTACGGCGATTTCGGTGAGGCGCTGCGCATTCTGGCCGAGACCAATGTCGAGGCCATCGGCCTGGATCTGGCCAGTTATCGGATCCAGCCGGAAGAGCTCGCCGAGATTCCCGGCATTCGACGTAAGCGCTTGTACGCGGGCGTGATCAGCGGTGTCAATGTCTGGCGCGCGGACCGTTATGTGACACTGGAATACCTCAACGAGCTGGCCAAGGTGTGCCCCGATCTCGTGGTGTCCACCGGCACGACGCTGCTGCACGTGCCCTATGACGTGCTCGCCGAATACGATATCGAGGGCAATGTCGCGGACCGCCTAGCCTTCGCCAGGCAGAAGGTGGGCGAGGTGGTTTCGCTCGCCAAGGCACTTACCGAGGGGCCCTCGGACAAGTGGCGCAAGCGGCCCACCGAGGTGCACTTCAAGCAGAAACACGCGGTGCGGCAACGGGTTTACGCGATCACGCCCGATATGCGCTCGCGCGAACCGTACGAGGTGCGCCGCGAAGCACAGCAGCGCAAGCTGAATCTGCCGCCGGTGCCCGCGACCACGCTCGGTTCCTTCCCGCAGACGAACAAGATTCGTCAGGCCCGCTACGACCTGGGCCAGGGCAAACTGTCCTACGACGAATACCGCAAGAAGATCGAGGCCGAGATCGAGGCCACGATCCGCCTGCAGGAGGACATCGGCCTCGATGTGCTCGTGCACGGTGAGCACGAGCGCAACGACATGATCCAGTACTTCGCCGAGCTGCTCGACGGCTTCGCGACCACCCACTTCGGCTGGGTGCAGGTGTACGGATCCCGTTGTGTGCGACCGCCGATCATCTATGGTGACGTTTCACGGCCCGCGCCGATGTCGGTCGAGTGGATCAGCTATGCCCAGTCGCTGACCGATAAACCGGTCAAGGGCATGGTCACCGGTCCGGTCACCATGATCGCGCGTTCGTTCGTGCGGCAGGATCAGCCGCTGTTCGAGACCGCTGATCAGGTCGCGCTGGCCATTCGCGATGAGGTCGTGGATCTGGAACGGGCCGGGATCTCGATCATCCAGGTCGACGAGCCCGCCATTCGCGAGCTGCTACCCATGCGTCCGCAGGGGCGCGCCGAATATCTGCGGTGGGCGGTCGCGGCATTCCGTCTGGCCACCTCTGGTGTCAAGCCGGAGACCCAGATCCACACGCATATCGGCTATTCCGGTCGCACAGAGGTGGTCGACGCGATCGAGGAGCTCGATGCCGATGTCACCGCGATCGTGGCGACCCGCTCGATCGAATGGGTGTTGAAGGCGCTCAGGGAAGACTTCGCATCGGGTCACGGCCTGAGTCACGGCGTCGGTCCCGGTGTCTACGAGAGCCGTTCGGCGCGGATCCCGGATATCGATGAGCTCGACGAATTGCTCACGGCCGCAGCCGAAGCCGTTAGTCCGGAACGCCTGTGGGCGAATCCGGACGGCGGACTCAAGACCCGGCACTACTGGCAGCTGGAGCCCTCGCTGCGCAATATGGTCGCGGCCGCGCGCCGTGTTCGTCGGCGGGCAACGCCGACGGAGTAATACCGAAGACGAAGGCCGCCGCCATGTCTCGGACGTGGCGGCGGTCTTTGCGGCTCGGGTGATGGATGCCATATCAAATCGGTACAGTACGTACTGTATCGTTGAGATATGGCTGAGCAGACATGGCCCGAGTCGTTGCCGGTGGTCCAGGTTCGAATTGCCAGGCCCACCGATCGGTTGGTAGAGGTCGTGCGGTTCTACGTCGAGGGGTTGGGACTGCGCGAGCTCTACCGATTCGAAAATCACGCGGGCTACGACGGCGTGATGCTCGGATTGCCCGGGACCGGATATCACCTGGAGTTCACCACCCACGTGGACGGAAGTCCCGGCGATGCGCCGAGCGCGGAAAACCTGCTGGTGCTCTATTTCTCGACCGAAACCCAGATGTACGACGTCGCACAGCGCCTCGGTGAATTCGGGGTGGAGCCGGTGCCCGCCGAGAATCCGTATTGGGCGGCCAACGGCGGCTTGACCTTTCCGGATCCGGACGGTTGGCGAGTCGTTCTGATGCCGCGTCCGGTGTTCTGATGCCGGGACGCACGCGCGACGACCGCATCGACACCGCGGTACTCGCCGCAGCGCGAGAGCTGTTGGACGAGAACGGTTATGCCGAACTGTCCATCGGCCAGGTGGCGGCCAGAGCCGGTCTGCACCGCCCGGCGATCTACCGCCGCTGGCCCTCCAAACGCCACCTCGTTGTCGATGTCGTCGCCGACCTGCTGGGTTTGCAACCAACACCGAACACCGGTGACCTGCGTGCCGATCTAACTATCGCGATGCGCAATCTCGTTGCCGCACTATGCGATACCTCGCTGAGCCATGTGTTGCCCGCGTTGGTAGCGGATCTCGCCAACGACCCGGATCTACGCGCGCATTTCCTGGCGACGGTCTTCGAACCACGCAGGCGAACCACCGCGATCGCCCTGGAGTCGGCAATCCATCGAGGCGAGATCGATCCGGGTATCGATCTCGATTTCGTCCTCGACACGGTCGCCGCCCCGATCTACTACCGCGCCCTCTTCGGCCACCTGCCGCTGACCGAAACCCTCGCCGACCAGTCGGTCGATGCTGTGCTGCGCGCAATCGCTCGCTGACCGGCCGAGTCTCCGCCGGAATCGGGGGGCGACTGTCGATGTTGATCTGATGGACCGGGCAACTCGTCCACCAACCAGGCACCGGGTGTACCGGGTGCGCGGTGAATAGACAGGGAGCCCGGCGTCACCTCTATCGGGACCGGAATCGGGAGCCAACGCCCATGCCTTTGGAAGAAACAGTCGGTGAGAGCAAGAGCCTTCGGCTCGGTATCGCACCGCATGGGTTATGGCCCGGGAAGGCCGGCGAACTCGACGATATCGTCGAAACCGCGCGTACCGCAGAGCAATTGGGCTTCGACCACATTGTCGCCGGCAGTCATGTGCTCGCCGGTGACCTGGGTGTCACACATGAGCCGCTGATCATGCTGTCGGCCATCGCGGGTGCGACCTCGCGCATCGGCATCGCGACCAGCGTGCTGATCCTGCCGCTGTACAACCCGGTCGTCTTGGCCCATCAGACCGCGACACTCGACCGACTGTCCCGTGGGCGATTCACGCTCGGCATCGGAACAGGCTGGGACCGTGCCGAATTCGATGCGGTCGGGGTTCCGTTCGAGGAACGCGGCAAGCGCACGGGCGAGCATCTGGAAGTACTGACATCGTTGTGGCGGGGTGAGTCCGAGCCGCGAATCGGTATCGCGCCGCGCACTGTCGGTGGACCGCCGGTGTGGGTCGGCGGGCAGAGCGATGCCGCACTGCGCAGAGCCGTGCGCTTCGGCAGCGCATGGCACGGTCCGGTCGCCGATCCCGCCGAACTGCACCGAATCCGCAAACGTCTCACCGAACTCGCCGAAGCATCCGGTATCGAGCGGCAGCTGCGACTGACCTCGGTGGCCTTCGTGGTCCCACCCGGATTCACCGCCATCAGCCGTGATCCGGGGCGGCTGCTCGGTGGCGGGCAGCCAACGGCCGCAAGCATTGTCGATGAACTCGGGGTCCTGCACGAGGCCGGACTCCAGGCCTGCTCGATCTGGCTGCCGGTACCCGGTCCCGCATTCGCGGACGCCATGGCTTGGGTGGCTCGAGAGGTGCTGCCGCAACTCGGCTAACGCTGGTCAGTGGCTGAGCGCGGCCACGACGAGCATGAACGTCGCGCCGGTGACGGTACAGGCCAGGGTCAGGCGAGACGGGTGTTCGGCGTGGGCCTCGGGGAGGATGTCGGCGGTGGCGAGGTAGAGCAGGAATCCGGCGAAATAGCCGAGGTAGAGGCCGACGGTCCCGGCCGGAACCTGGATGACGGTGCCGATTACCGCACCGATGACGGGGGCGATGGCGTCCAGGGCGAGCAGGATCAATGCGCGTCTGTGGGCAGAGCCGTACAGCCTGGTGATGGTGAAAGTGTTGAAGCCGTCGGCGAAGTCGTGACAGATGACGGCGATGGCGACCGCGATGCCGACGGTGGCTCCAGCTTGGAAACCCAATCCGATGCCGAGACCGTCGAGGGTGCTGTGGAAGATCAGCCCGGCCGCCGCGACCAGCCCGACGGATTCGAAACCGTGCTTGTGCGAACCGAATTCGCCTTCATGGCCGGTATGGATGGCGACCGCGCGCTCGATGACGTGGATGGTGACAAAGCCGCCCACGGTGGCGACGAGCGCCGCCGGGACACCGAGCACGATATCCCCCGACTGCTCCAATGCCTCCGGCAGCAGGTCGAAGAACACCACACCCAACATGACCCCCGCCGCCAGCCCCAGCACCAGATGTTTGCGGTCGCCGATCCGCACCGCCACCAGCCCGCCGACCAGCGTCGAGCACATCGATACCAGCGCAAGCAGAATCGCCATCGGTCCAGCATCTGTCACCCGCCGCCAGCGCGATGCGATATTCGCGCAGCCAGTTCGCTGGGTGTTCGCGATGTCGGCCCGACGCGGTGGTCGCTATTCGGGCGCGCAGAGCGCGCCCGGAGCGGGACCACCCGGAAGCACGCCTAGGCGACGATGCGGCGGCTATGTCCCGCCGTCAGCTGGGAGCAGGGTGGCGAGGGTGCGCAGACCCGCGGTGATATCGGTGGCGGTGGGGGCCTGGTCCGGGTCGACCAGGTGTTGTATCAGCAGGCCGCCGATCATGGTTTGCAGGATGGCGCCGATGCGCGGGTCCTGCGCACCAGGCCCGAAAAAGTCGGATAGTCCGTCGCGTGCCTGCGCCTGCGCGGTGCCGAATTCGGTGCGCAGTTCGGGGGAGTGCAGCGCCTGCGTCAGGCTTTCGGCATTGGCCGACCAGAGGGCGCGATTCTCGGTGAACGAGGTGATCAACTGGTGCAGGAAATCGCGCAGGCGGGCGGCCGGATCCTCGGCATCGTGCGCGGGCAGTGATTCGAGGATCTGCTGTACCGCATCCGCGCTCGATTCCATCATCGCCTGGTTGAGCAGTTTGTCGCGCGTGCCGAAGTGGTAGTTGATGGCGGCCAGATTCGTGCCGGAGGCGGCCACGATATCCCGCACGGTCGTGCGCGCAT
Organism: Nocardia vinacea; assembly: GCF_035920345.1. NCBI lineage: Bacteria > Bacillati > Actinomycetota > Actinomycetes > Mycobacteriales > Nocardiaceae > Nocardia > Nocardia vinacea. The sequence goes on along the minus strand of NZ_CP109149.1, from coordinate 6,231,875 downwards.
ACCCGCGTTCGGCCAGGCACTGCTTGGCTGCGGCGAGCAGATCTTCTCGGGTTCCCACCCTATCAGCGTGGCATACATCTGTTTGTGACACGTATTTCAAACAAGTGTTTGTGACAAGCGTTTGAAACATCTGTATGTTGAGGGCGTAACCTGCTCCACCACACGGAAGTACGAGACGACCAATGACCGCACAGCGACCGATTTCTCCGTTCGAGCTGACCTTCTTCGGCTCCGAAACCCGACTCGGCAGCGTGCCGACCGGCGGTATGCCGCTGTTCATCGGTTCCACCGTGCATGGACTGCTGGATGTCGAGATCCTGCGCCGGGTGCTCGACGAACTCGCTGCCCAGCATCCACTGCTGCGCAGCAAGCCGGTGGCCGATGCCGACGGCACGCTGTATCTGCGCCGGGACGACGCCTACCGGCCCCACCTCGAGATCACCGACGGCGGTGAAGCCGAGTACCTGAATCTGGTCAACGGACCACGGGATTGGCGCGACGGCCTGTTCCGCGCCCATCTGCTCCGCGACGGCGACCGCGATCAAATCGTCCTGGTCATCCATCACGGAATCGCCGATGGCAGATCGGCTTTCGCGCTGCTCGCGCAGCTGTGGCAGCGCTACACCGCATGTGCGACGGGAACCGCACTGCCGCAGTCGGATTTCGATCAGGAATTGCCCGAGGGCATCGATATCCAACTCGCCGCGGTGGTCTCGGATGTGGAGGTCGCCGAGTCGCTTGACCAGATCCGGACGGTGGCCTCGCTGGTAGGGCCGGAATCGGCTCCGCGCACCCTACCGATCGACGGGAGCGGCGACGATCCACTCGGCCGGTTCGCGGTGCAGCGAATCGAACTGGATACCAAGGAAACCCAGAACCTGGTCGACGCCGCTCGTGCGCGCGGGCTTTCGGTCAACAGCCTGCTCGCCGGCGCCGCACTCGTCGCAGTCCGCTCCCAACTCGAACCCGCGACGGGAACGCTTCCGGTGTTTTGCGGCCACGCGGTGGATGTGCGATCCGAGCTGAACTTGCCCGCGCACGCGATCCTGAATTGCGCTTCCGGCGCGGGCACCCCCGCGCTCGTCGCCGAGAACGCGGGCCCGATCGAGGTCGCATACGAGGTGGCCGCGGGCATGGCGGCCGCACTGGAGCAGCGCCAAGCTCCCATATTTCTACTCGCCTCGCAGCGCGTCCAGGACGAGGCGACCGCCGCGATCTTCGCGGCCTCGCCGACCGTCGCTATCTCCAATATCGGTCGCCTGCCAGCACATTCGATCCCGAACGGTATCCGTCACATTCGCGACGACGTCTACGCCATGGGCCCCGGCATGCCGCCGAAGCTCACCGTCTTCACCATCGGCGGACGCCTGACCATCCAGGTCGAGTACGACACCGTCCTGCACAGCCGCGCCCAGATGGGCAAGGTCAGCTTGGCGCTGATCGATGCACTACAGCGGATTGAATGATCACTCCGGTGGCCGACCGCTGCCGCTGAGGCGAATGGTCAACTGGCGCAACCACTTTTGTTGCTTCTTCGGCGGCCCCTCGGGCGTTTCGGTATTGCTGTCCGCCTCGACCTCATAGCGACGGATGTAGGCGCCCGCGAATGCCTGCACCGTCGCGGTGACCGGAATCGCCAGCAGCGCACCGGTCGGCCCGAGTATCGCCGCACCCGCTATGACCGCGCCGAATGCCACGGCCGGATGCATATCCAGCGTGGTCGCGGTGATCCTCGGTTGCAGGACATAGTTTTCGAACTGCTGGTACACCACGATGAAGCCCAGAATCCACAGCGCGGTGGACGGTCCGTGCACCAGCGCGACCAGCACCGGCAGCGCACCGGCGAGATAGGTGCCGACGGTCGGAATGAACTGCGAGACAACACCGACCCACAGCGCGAGGGCGAATGCGGACGGCACATCGAGGATGCGCAGTGCGACATAGTGCGCGATCGTCGAGCACAGTGCGAGCAGTCCGCGCGAATAGATATAGCCGCCGGTCTTGTCGACGGCGATATCCCAGGCGCGCAATACATGTCGCTGGCGGTGTGGCGGCAGCAGCGAGCAGACCGCATTGCGGAAGCGCGGTCCGTCGGCGGCGAAGTAGTAGGTGAACAACAGCACGCCGAGTGCCTGGAAAATCGCACCGATCGCGGCGGTGCCGACGCCCCAGGCATTGCCCGCCAACCCGACCAGATAGCCGTCGATGGTGGAACTCCAGTCGCCGAGGTACTTCTGGATATCGCTGCTGGACAGATCGGCTTTGAAGGTGCGATTCACCCAGTCGACGGCCTGATCCGCATGTTCGGGCGCGTTCTTGACCAGGGTGGTGACCTGATCGACCAGCAGCGCGCCGAGCGTCCACACGAATGCGGCGGTGCCGACGGCCAACACTACGAACACCACCCCGGTCGCCAGTCCGCGCCGGACACCGCGCGCCGCAAGCCAATTCACCGCCGGCTCGATGGCGAAGGCCAGGAACAGCGAAACCAGCAGCACCAGTATGAAACCCTGCAGTTTCTGCAGAATCCAGAAGCCGCATACCAGCCCGGCCACCGTCGCCGCCGCGAGCAGGAACGCCCGCAACAGCCACGGCGGCGGCCCCGCGGTCACATCGGCGGTGACCGCCGCCGTTTCGGCGGGTGGGGATTGCTCTTCATCCGCAGACACATCGCCAAGCTACTGAACCGGCGACGAATCGGCGCAACGACACGGACTAGATCGTTGCGGCGTCGATCACGAACCGGTACCGCACATCGCTCGCGACGACCCGGTCGTAGGCGCCATCGATCTCGTCGGCCGAGATCAGCTCGATCTCCGCGCCGATTCCGTGTTGGGCGCAGAAGTTCAGCATCTCCTGGGTCTGTGCGATACCGCCGATCATCGAGCCGGCCAGCGCCCGCCGGTATCCGGCGAGGATGAAAGATCTGACGCTCAACGGGTTCTCGGGTATGCCGAGGATCACCAGGGTGCCGTCCAGCTTCAGCAGGCGCAGGTAGCTGTCGATCGGCAGATCGGCCGAGACCGTATTGAGGATCAGATCGAAGCGGTTGCGCAGCTCGCGGAAGGTTTGCTTATCGCCGGTCGCGTAGTAGTGGTGCGCGCCGAAGCGTTTGCCGTCGTCCTGCTTGCTGAGCGAATGGCTCAGCACGGTGACATCGGCCCCCATCGCCGCGGCGATCTTCACCCCGACGTGCCCGAGTCCACCCATGCCGATGATCGCGACCTTCTTACCCGGCCCCGCATTCCAGTGCCGCAGCGGGGAGAACAGCGTGATGCCCGCGCACAGCAGCGGTGCCGCCACATCGAGTCCGATGCCCTCCGGAATCGACAGTACGAAGTTCTCGGTCACCACGACCTGGGTCGAATAGCCGCCCATTGTGTACCCACCCGGCTGGATGGAGGAGTCCACCTGGGTGTTGTAGGTCATGGTGGCGCCGTTGTCGCAGTACTGCTCCTCATTGGCCAGACATGGACCGCAGACGCCGCAGGAATCGACCATGCAGCCGACGCCGACCCGATCGCCGACCTGATGCTTGGACACCTCCGGACCGACCGCGGCGACAATGCCCGCGATCTCGTGCCCGGGGACGCACGGGTATTTGGCGCTGCCCCATTCGTCGCGGGCGGTGTGGATATCGGAGTGGCAGATACCCGCGTATTTGACATCTATCAGCACATCGCGCGGTCCGAGCTCGCGCCGCTCGATCATGAGTTTCTCGAATTGCCCATCGGGCGCGGACATCGCATACGCAGCAGCAACGCTCATGCCTGCGCCTCGCTGGCGCTCGGCTTCGGCATGCGCGTTGCGCGCTGCGTCATGGTTCGCTCACTGCGTTCGCTCATGCGTACATGCCTACCGCCGCATGCGGAGGATTGCCAAACGCTTCGCCGAATAAAGATCTCCGGCCACAATGGAATTGGTCAAGGGCCCAGCCGGCGGCGGGAGAGCGGTATGGACGACGAGCGGCACCGCCCGCCCGAGGGGCGGCGAGTAGACAGTGGCGGGCGGGCGCTGGCGCTGTTCGCGGCCGTCCTGCTCGCCGTGGCCGCCTTCTTCGGTTTCCGCGGTGAACTGCCCGACTGGTCGTCGCCCTCGGGTGCGGACAACTCCCCGCCCGCCCTGCTCGAGCCGCTGCCGCCGCTGGATCCGGTGGCGGTCGCGCAGGCAGTAGAACCGGCACTGGTGAATATCAGCACGTCCGCGCGGCCGTTCGGACTCGGCGCGGCCGGATCCGGGATCGTGCTGACCGCCGATGGACAGGTGCTGACCAGCCATCATGTGGTCAAGGGCGCCGAAACCGTGTCGGTCACCGATGTCGGCAACGGCACCGTCTACGACGCGACGGTGCTCGGCTACGACGCCGGTGCGGATATCGCGCTGCTGGAACTCACCGGTGCCACCGATCTGACGACCGCACGCATCGGCCGCTCCGCCGAGCTGCGCGTGCACGAGGATGTGCTCGCCATCGGTAATGCGGGTGGCGCGGGCGGCACGCCGACCTCGATCCCGGGCAATATCACCGATCTGAACAGCACGATCGTCGCGCTCAATGCCTCCGATCTGACCCGCAAATCGCTGACCGGGATGGTGGAGATCGCGGCGCCGGTCACCGCGGGACAGTCCGGCGGTGCGCTCGCCGATCCCGGTGGCACGGTGGTCGGCGTGATCACCGCCGCGTCGGGCGAAACCTCACGTGAGGTCGGGCGCACCCCGAACGGCTATGCGGTGCCGATCGACACCGCGATGCGGGTCGTGGGCCAGATCCGTTCCGGCACGCCCACCGAAACTGTGCACATCGGGCCGACCGCGACGCTCGGCGTACTGATCTCCGATGCGAAACCGAGCGGGGCGAAGATCGATGTCGCACTGTACGGATTACCGGCCTACGCCGCCGGACTCGTCGATGGCGATGTCATCACCTCGATCGACGGCCGTGGCATCACCACCGCGAAGGCGCTGCGGGGCGCGATCAATGTGCACAAGCCGGATGACATCGTTCAGCTGGGTGTCCTCGGCATCGGCGGAGTGCAGCGCACGATCACCGTGGTGCTCGCGCTGGGCACACCGAACTAGACCAGCGACAGCCAGTAATCCTGGAACTTCAGGAAGATCAGCAGCAGCACCACGGCGTAGAACACCGCGACGAACGTCCACCGCCACTCGACGACGATCCGCATCGGTCCGCGCGCACCACCCCACACCTGCTCGGTGGCCACCGCGAGCAGCGGCGTGATGATCGCCCACACCACCATGCAGTACGGGCACAGCGCGCCGATCCGGTACAGGCTCTGGAAGATCAGCCAGCAGATGAAGACCGTGCCGAGCACGGTCCCCACCCACAGTCCGCCCCAGATCCAGCGCGGAAAGCGCACATTGGCGACCGCGAGCACCGCGAGGGTGACAACCACCGAGAAGCCGACGATGCCGATGATCGGATTGGGAAATCCGAATTTGGCGGCCTGTTCGGTGGCCATCACGCTGCCACAGGACAGGATCGGGTTGATGCTGCACGAGGGCCGGTAGTTCGGATCGGTGAACAGCTTGAACCGCTCGATGGTCAGCGTGACCGAGGCGAGCCACCCGGCCAGCCCGCCGATCAGCAACACCCAGGCGGCCCTGGATGTCGCGCTGTTCACTGGCCTCCGGCGGCGATCGCGGGTGCGAGGCCGCCGGGGGTCATCAGCTCCTGGCTGGACTGGATCTGCTTACCGTTGACGAAGACCGTCGGGGTCGACTGGATGCCGCTGTTCAGCACGTCCTTGGTCTTGGCCCCGATGTATTTGTTGTAGCTGTTGTCCTTGATGCACTGCCCGACCGAATCCGGAACGCCCGCGCCCTTCGCGACATCGATCAGCTGGTCATCGGTCAGGCCCGCACTGCCCTCAGCGGGCTGCTGTGTGTACATGGTGGTCAGCCAGTCGAGGTACTTCGACGGATCCGCCTCGGCGACGCAATACGCCGCATTGGCCGCGCGCGAGGAGTACTTCGTGGTGGAGGCCTTGTCCAGGAACGAGATGATGTTGTATTCGACGATGGCCGTGCCATTGTCGACGGCATCCTTGATGACCTTGGCGTTGGCGGCCTCGAAGCCCTTGCAGGCCGGGCACTGCAGGTCGGCGACGACGCGGACGGTCACCTTCGCATCCGGCTTGCCGATGCGGACCGCGCCGTTATCGGTGATGGTCGCGGTGGCGCCATTGGGCAGTTGGCTCGCGGTGGCGGCGATGGACGGGGTGGCGCCCAGATCGTTCTTGTTTGCGTTCTTCACCGCGATACCGATGCCGATCGCTGCGATGAGCCCGACCAGCACGACGGCGACACCCACCTGGATGAGGATCTTGCGGTTGCGGTCGGCGCGCTCCGCCGCCGCGAGCGGATTCGTTTTACCACCCGGTTTATTGCTCACCGTGCGTTCACCACGCCTTTCGCTTGCCTGCCGGTTACCTGCCGCCACGATGGTAGATCCGGAGCTCCCCCGGGGCGTGGACGGGCACGGCCACATCATCCGTGGTCAACCTGAGAGGAACCTTGGTCAGGCTTCGGTGAGGCGGCGCTGTTGCTCCTCGACATCGAATAAGGCCGGTGGCCAGTCGAGTTTCAGCCCGTCGAGTGCGTCGATCAGCAGTTCGGTGACCGCGAGGCGGGCGAACCACTTGTGGTCGGCCGGGAGCACATGCCATGGGGCGTAGTCGGTCGAGGTGCGGTCCAGCATGACCTGGTAGGCCTCTTGATAGGCGGGCCAGTAGCCGCGTTCGTCGATATCGGCGGGGTTGAACTTCCAGTATTTATCCGGTCGGTCCAGCCGTTCGCGCAGCCGCTCCTTCTGCACGTCGAGGGAGACGAACATGGCGACTTTCACCAGCGTGGTGCCCTGGTCGACCAGTTCCCGCTCGAAGGCGTTGATCTCGTCGTAGCGCGGTTCCCAGACCTCCGGCGGCACCAGATTGTGCACCCGCACGACCAGCACATCCTCGTAGTGCGAGCGGTCGAAGACGCCGAGTTGGCCGGCGCGCGGCAGTTCCTTGCGAATGCGCCACAGGTAGTGGTGGCTCTTCTCCTCCCCGGTCGGAACACCGAAGGAGGCGTGGTCGACGCCCGACGGATCCACCGAACCGATGACGTGGCGGACGATGCCGCCCTTGCCTGCGGTATCCATCCCCTGCAGCACCAGCAGCACGCTGCGGGTATCGCCGGAACGGCCGTTGGCGTAGAGCTTCTCCTGCAGATCCGAGAGCACGCCTGCACGTTCTGTGAGCAGCTTCTGGGCCTGCTTCTTGCCACCTTTGAATCCGGGCGTACCGGAGGCATCGAGATCAGCGATACGCAAGCCATCGGCCCGCAAGGCCTCGATGGGCGGCAGAGACCATTTCTTCGCCATCGATGTATCTTATGGCTCTGTCTGATTGCCGCGCCTTCGGCGCGGCGTGTTCACGGCCCCCTGTGTCTCGCGTCCGAGCCGTCGAGACTCGCGACTTCGTCGCATGCGCTTCGACGGCTCGGACGCGAGACGGGCCGCGAACGGGTCGCTCGTAAGACTCGCTCCGTTGGGGGCACTGATGGCAGGTCGTTCAGCACCCAATGCACACGCGCCGGATGGTCGAGCCCTACGCGTGCGGCGCATGCGCTTCGACGACTCGGACGCGAGACGGGTCGCGAACGGGTCGCTCGTAAGACTCGCTCCGTCGGGGTCACTGATGGCAGGTCGTTCAGCACCCAATGCACACGCGCCGGATGGTCGAGCCCTACGCGTGCGGCGCATGCGCTTCGACGACTCGGACGCGAGACGGGCCGCGAACGGGTTGATCGTAAGACTCGCTCCGTTGTGCTCACGGGGGTGCTGCGACGTGGCGGTTGTCAACTGCCCGGCGATGGGTCAGCGGATCTGGGCTAGGCGGAGCAATTGGTCGGCGAAATCCTCGTCGGTGACCGGGGTCAGGGTCAGCTCGTGCGAGGTGGTGAGCAGATAGCGTCCGTCACCGGTGAAATCGAGCCAGCTGCGGTGCCTGGTGGGCGGCGACATCGGGTTTTCCGGTTCCACGGTCACGGTGATGAAGCCGCGACCGTCCACCGGTTTTCGCAGGGTCTGACGGAACCGGGCGGCGCGGCGATGACCGTTGGTCGCGCTGTCGCCTTCGTCGGCGTTCAGGACCGCGTCCTGCGGCTCCCGCATGGGCGCCAGCTTGCCGGGCTCGGCCGATCCGATGATCTCGATCAGATGTTTGCCGAGGTTGCGGGCGTGGCACATGCGCACGGTCACCTTGTCGATATCGGCGGTCAGAATGCCCGCGTGGTTGTGCACCACCGCGGCGAAAACAAGGATCCGCTTGGCCCCCGACTCACCGGAGACGGTGATGGTGGTGGCATCGGGGCGGGCGCACAGCATGAGTGCGGCGGCCAGATCGGCATCGGCCTGGCGGGCGAAGCGCTGGGGTAGTCGCAGTGCGGCGTATTCGGATTCGGTGCGGACCGTGGCGGCGGGCGCCAGATTGACCGGATAGGGGCGGCGGTCCAGACTCGTTTCGTTCTCCCAGACATGCGTGAATTCGTCCGGGGTGAATACCCATTTCACCGTGCGCCCCCGCTGCCGGCATTCGGCCGCGCGATCTGTGGGCCGTCGGGCGGCGGGGTGAACCGGGGGACATGGTCGCCGGATGCGGGCATGATCGGGGTGTAGACATAGGTCATCGTGTCCTGGACATCGGCCTGCGCCGTAGCAGCGGCCATGTCGTGGTCCATCCTGCGTTGTCCGCCGTGGATCGCTTCGGCGGCCTGATCTTCCAGAGCACGATACTGCGGCGGCGGCGGAATCGCCGCTCGGATGGCCTGTGCCGCATCGGAATTGAGCTCCATCAGGCGCTGTACCGCGCGGCAGACATCATTCGCCTCGGTACCGGTGCGGACGAATTCGCGGGTGGCGCGCAGCGCGGCATCGGCGGAACGACCCGACCAGTGCGCGAATTCGCGATTGGTGGCATCGGAGAAGGCCTGGAATGCCTCGGCGACCACGGTGGCACTGGCGCGCCAGGCATCGGCGACCCGGCCGAGAGCCGCGGGATCGATGACCTCGTGCACCAGATCCCAGATCTCTTGGTGCGTATAGGCGCCGAATAGTTCGCGCTCGGGTGCGTACGGGGGATCGGTTCCGCCGCTTGCTGATCCGGCGGAAGCGGCGACGGCGCGCTGCTGGACCCGGATGGCGTCGGCGGCTGCCCTGGTGACGGAATCGGCCATGGGTCAGTGGTTTCCGTCGGACTGTTCGCCGCGCGGCGACTCCAGGTAATCGGTGATCAGTTGCATGGCCGCACGGTTCGCGGCCTCGGCATCCTCGAATCGCTTTCCCGCGGCCAGATAGGCGGCCTTGTACAGCAGGGCGGTTTCCTGGAATGCGGTGACGGTGTCGAGGAATTGAGTGCCCTTGTCGCCGAAGCCTTTTGCCAGGCCGTGGCCCGTCGGCAGGTCGGGAAAACCGGATACCTCCGTGACGAGATGTCCGGTGGCCGTCGCCTTTTGTAGATCCTCGACGAGCTTGTCGCACGCGGCAGCGAGGTTTTCGGCGACATCCTCGGCCAACTCGAAGGGTGCCCCGCCGCTGGTTCCGGTGGCGGCGGCATACAACTGTCTGGCCATCCGCTGACCGGTATCCGGTACCGCCATCTGGGTCGCCCCCTCACATTCGGTCCACCCACCGCTTGCGGGCACTTTACCGTTCGGTACCGACCGGTGTAACCCGCTTGTGCTCGTCCCTCGGCGTCGCACCCATGTGATGTGGCGCACCACAGCGGGGGTCTCTAGAGCGGGCGGGTGGCGCTGATGTATTGCAGGAGGCGGTGGACCTGTTGATCTATATCGATCAGGCCCGCTTCGGCGAAGAGCTTCGGGAAGGTCTCGTCGTCGAAGACACGAAGTCCGCTCCAGCCGCCGACGACACGGCTCGCCCGGCCGAACGGGTTGTCGCCGCGGTAACTGGTGGTGATGGCGATGCGGCCGCCGGGGGCGAGGACGCGGATCATTTCGCGGGTCGCCGCGATCGGGTCGGGGATCAGGTAGAGCGCCCCGAAGCAGCAGACGGCGTCGAAGGTGCCGTCGGCGAAGGGCAGGGTGCGCGCGTCGCCGCGGAGATAGCCGACGCGCGGGCCCCCGTTGTCGGTGACGGCTCGGGCCAGCATCGGTGCGGAGTAGTCCAGGCCGATGGCGAAGCCGTCCCCGTCGAGGGCATTGCTCAGATAGCGAGTGAAGTTGCCTGGGCCGCAAGCGATATCGAGCACCTTCTTGGACCCGTCGAGACGCAGGGTGGTGACGGCGTCGCGACGGTCTGCGGCTGTGGTGCGGCCGCTGGCCAGATAGAACAGCGCGGGCCGCCAAGCCTTTTCGTAGATCGCGGCGAGGGCGGGGGCGTTCATGGTGCGTCGAGCGAGGTTCACCGCACCGCCCTCAGGTCGGCTGGTGGCGGTGCGGTGACCCGTCTATGACGCTCGACTGGTCCGGATCTCATTTGTGTTCCTCGTCGTTGGGGAGTTCCAATCAGGCGCTCGCAGTGTCCGCATCCCGAGCTCTCGCATGACTTCGCGGTTCGGGTGCGGTGTGTCGCGCGGAGAGTCGATGTGCGAGATCTGCCGACGGTCTGCGACGTACCCGGAAGGTATGTGAGGCGGCGGCTGGTCGGGCGACGCGGAAGGCAGTTACGTGCGCTCGACCTCGATGGTCATGCCTGCGGCACGTAAGCGGTCGGTGAGCGCGTCGCCCATCGCGGCCGCTGGGGTGAGGATACCGGCCAATTCGGGCTGCTTCGTACCGTCGAATGCCAGGCACAGTCCGGCCTGTCCGAGCATTACGGCGGTGGCCTGGTAGCCGGGATCGCCGGCGCCGGAGAAGGTCGCCACGTATTTCGCGCCCGAGGAGGTGCGCGCGTAGGTCTTCATGGTGAACCAGCCACTCGTGCGCGCCTGTTCGCTCGGTCCGGTGCCGGGCTTGGGCACGATCCGGTCGAGCAGCTTGCGTCCCACCGCGACTCGCGACAGCACCGCACCGGCGGCCATGGTCGCCACGATGCCGCCCGCCATACCGGCGGCCACCAGCGGCGCCGCGGCCGACTTGCCCGCGTTCATCACCTCGCGGTAGCGGAAGTTCTTACCGTAGACCCAACCGAGCAGGCCATTGGTGCGGCGCACGATCTTGGTGTTGTGCGCGGCCATGACGAAGGTGCCGACCCACCCGTCCAGGCTTGGGTCGATGCTGCTGGCCCGCTGCAGCGCCTGATCGGTCTGACGGCCGACATTCGGTTCCATCGACTTGTCCGGGCTGAGCGAATACGGGTGGCTCATCACCGAACCCTTGGCCGGATCGGCCGCGATGGCCTCCATCATGGCCCGGCCCGAGTCGATGGTGCCGCCGCTCACCCCGCCCTTCAGCGACGCGATCAGGGTGGTGTCCTCGAGCTCGCCGGTGTTGTCCGCGACCGTGTGCTTGTACAGCTGGTACACACTCAGATCCGACGGAATCGAGTCGTAGCCACAGGAATTCACGATCTTCGCGCCGGTCTCCACTGCTTGCTCGTGGTACCGGTCGATCGCGTCCCGGATGAACAGCGGCTCACCGGTGAGGTCGGCGTAGTGGGTACCAGCCTTCGCGCACGCGGCCACCAGCGGTATGCCGTAGCGCAGGTACGGGCCGACGGTGGTCACCACGACAGTGGTCCGCGCGGCCAGTGCGTCGAGTGCGGTCTGGTCGGTCGAATCGGCAACTACCAGCCCCCAATTCGCGGCAGCGGGGCCGAGTTCGTCACGAACCGTTGTCAATTTGTCGAGCGAGCGTCCCGCCAGTGCGATGCGCGCCTCGGCGGGCGCCGCGCCGAGCAGATACTGCGCGGTGAGCTTGCCGACGAAACCCGTTGCGCCGAACAGCACTAGGTCGAATTCTCGGTTGTCTGTCATGATCTTCCGTTCGATAGCTGCTCTGGTGGATTTACTTGGTACCGGAACCGCGCGTGGTCCGCTTCTTCGCCCGCGCCCGCGGCTTCTTGGTCGGCGTCGGTTTGCGCTCGCTCAACCACTCCCGATGCGCTTTACCCAAATCGGTGACGGGCGCTTCGTCGTAGAGCCATTCGCGGGAAATCTTGTGCCAGTTCGCGGTGCATTCGAGCTGACCGAGCATGCCGAAGGTGAGGAAGTCGGCACGCCGCGAGAACAGGTGCTCCGGCGGCAGATTCTGCTGTTTCATCCCGGCGAATTCACTGGCTCGCGGATCCACCGCGAGCAGAAACGCACCGCTGGCCAGTTCCGGGGTAATGGTCAACTCCTCGTCGAGCAGACACCATTCCGAGGCCGCGAGCACGTATTCCAGGCATTCCTCGGCGCCGATCTCGTCGGGCGAGTCGAGCACGCCGCGCTCGATCATCAACTGCCGCAGGTCTTCGGCCCGATCCTCGGCCGCCGCGCGCAGACAGATCGTCTCGAACCGCACATGTTCGGGATCCATCCGATTGAACAGGCCGAAATCGAGGAAGCCGACCCGACCGTCGTTGGCCAGCAACACATTTCCCGGATGCGGGTCGCCACAGAATTCGTTGAAGCTGAACAGCGAACCGACATAGAAGCGATAGATGATCTCGCCGATCCGATTGCGTTCGACCGCGGGCAACTGCCGGATCTCCTCGAATCCCTTGCCCGCCACATAATCACTGACCAGCACCCGCGTCGTACTGAGTTCGGGCAGTGAACGCGGCACCATGATGAACGGGTGTCCGGCGTAGAGCTCGGCGATCTGGAGCTGGGTGTCGGCCTCGGCGTGATAGTCGAGTTCGCTCTCCATATTCAGCCGCAGCTCGTCGAGTACGGCGGGCGTGACCCACGGCATCGCCGATTGCAGAACGCGCCGGAACATGGCCAGATTCTTGAGATCCGCGCGCACCGCCGCGTCGATGCCCGGGTACTGCACCTTCACCGCGACCTGACGTCCGTCGTGCAGCCGCCCCAGATAGACCTGCCCGATCGAGGCCGCGGCAATGGGCTCGGGCTGGAATTCGTCGAATACCGCGTCCAGCGGCTGTCCGAAGTCCTCCTCGATCACCTGCCGCATCGACTCGAACGACACTGTCGGCGCGGCATTGCGCAGCACGGCGAGTCGTTTCTGGAAGCGTTCGCGATGGCTCTCCGGCACCAGATCGAGATCGAGCACCGACATCATCTGGCCGAGCTTCATGGCCACGCCCTTCATGGTCCCGAGGACCGTGACCACCTGCTCGGTGGTGCGGATCATGGACTCCTCGGCCATCTTGGCGCGTACGGCCGCCGACCGGCCCCGCATGGATAGGCGTGTGCGCTGGGTTCGAATTACCGAACCGGCTGCCACCGCACCCAGCTTGGTGCCACGAGCAAGCCGAGAAGTCGGCACTTGCTTCGCCATCGAGGTACCTCCATTGGTGCCAGCGGTCGGAGCGACGGGCGCGCAGGCGGTAGCTTGCGTAACCACGTAGCGACCCGCGCAGACCGCCATCGGGCGCAAAGCGCGGGGCGGTGACGTGGGACACCCGCGTACCGCTCGGCTTCAGAGTAGCCAACCTCGCGGCAATGTCGAGACCGCCGTCACTATTTCAGCTAGCGCCCCAGCTAGCGGCCTGTTAGCGCGCGAAGTCGGGCGATTGATCAGTCGGCGATCACTAGCTAGCGCTCAGGCGCCGGCTTGCGGCGGGTCCGGCAGGATGTGTGGCTGGGCGTTGAAGATCGCCCGGGAGCCGCCCGCGCGCGCCATGCCCTCGATGGCGCTCCAGGCCATCATGGTCAGGTAGTCGATGACTTCCTCGCGCGACATCGCCTTATCCGTGGTCCACCAGTGCGTAGCCAACTGGATGCCGCCGACGAGCACATAAGACCACAGCAGCGCGCCCTCGGTCTCGAAGCCGTGCTCGACGCCGCGATCGATGATGACCGTGGTGACGACGTCGGCGAAAAGCTTCTCGAATTCGGCGAGCGAGGATTGATCGGTCGAGCCGTTGCCCATGATGAACCGGTAGACCTCGGGGTCCTCGTCGACTGTGCCGACGTAGGCGGCCAGCGCCGAACGCACCAGGTGGTACTCGTCCGCGTCGAGGCTGATCGCCTCGTACACCCGCGGCATCAGGGTGGTCTCGATGAACCGCTGCATGGTCGCGTGGACCAGGTCGTTCTTATCCGAGAAGTAACGGTAGAGCACGGTTTTGGAGACGCCGATCTCCGCGGCGATCTCGTCCATGCCCGCGTTGCTGCCCCGCGTGCGAATAGCCGCGAGGGTGCCATCGACCAGCTCTTCGCGGCGGTCGATCTTGTGCTGCCGCCATCGGCGCTTACGGCCGTCCGTCCGGCCGGTGCGCACCGCTGCCGGTCGTTCGGCAAGCTCGCCGACATCGACAAGGTCTTCGGTGGACAGCGTGAGCTCCCTCGTTTGTGTGGGTCCGTGGACCACCAGCTTAGGTCCAGGCAACGACCCACATGCGCGTTTGGGTGTCGGTTGCGACAGGTTGCACATAATCGGGCCATTCGGCGTCGGTTGCGTGTCGCTTGCGATCGGCTCGGAGGTCGGTCGGTAACACACAGCAGAATGGGTGTCATGGAGAAAGCTCCCGGCAACACGGCGGCGCGAGCGACGGGCCCGGAGGCGGAAGCGGAGCGTAACCACCAAGGGCCCCGCGAACGCCGCCGATCCAATACAGCGGTGCTGGATGCGCCCACGTCGGCACCCCCGACCAGTTTCGCGGCCTTCGTCGACGAGGCGGGCAAGCGCCGCGATCTGTTCAAGATGAAGGCCCTGGCCACCGGGTTGTTGGCGTTCGCGACAGCGGTCTATCTGTTCTGTCGCTGGCTGGAATCGCGCGGAGTGAGCGGTGATTGGGTCGGCTACCTGCGGGCCGCGTCCGAGGCGGGCATGGTCGGCGCACTCGCCGACTGGTTCGCCGTGACCGCGCTGTTCCGCCATCCGCTCGGCCTGCCGATCCCGCATACCGCGATCATCAGGAAGAAGAAGGATCAGCTCGGCGCCAGTCTCGGCGCCTTCGTGGGATCGAATTTCCTTGCCCCGGATGTGGTCTCGGCGAAGGTGAATTCGGCGCAGGTCTCCTGGCGGGTGGGGCGCTGGATGGCCGATCCCGGACATGCGGGCCGGGTGGCGCAGGAGAGTTCGACCATTCTGCGCGCGGTGGTCGGGGTGCTGCGGGACGAGGATGTCGAGCAGGTCATCGACAACACCATCGTCAAGCGGATCGCCGAACCGCTGTGGGGTCCGCCGATCGGCCGGGTGCTTGCCGAACTGCTCGCCGACAATCGGCAGTTGCCGCTGCTCGACATGCTTGCCGAGCGTGCGCACCAGTGGGCGCTCGGTTCGCAGGAAACGATCGACCGGATCGTTTTACGGGATGCTCCACAATGGGCGCCGAAATTCGTAAACATTCTGCTTTCAGAAAGGATCTATCGGGAACTCGTCGAGTTCACCTGGAAGGTGCGGTCGAATCCGGAACACGAGGTGCGACTCGCGGCGAATCGGTTCCTCGAGGAATTCGCCTACGACCTCCAGCACGACGAGGCCATGATCAAAAAGGCCGAGCGGATCAAGGCGCAGATCATGGGTCGCGAGGAGATCACCGGCATGGCCGAGGCGACCTGGCGCGCGGCCAAGCGGCTGATCCTGGAATCGGCCGACGATCCGAACTCCACGCTGCGGCGCAAGGTCGCCGAGAATGTGCAGCAGCTTGGGGAGCGGCTGCGCGATGATGCCGAGATGCGCGCCAAGGTCGACGATTGGATCGATCGCGGTGCGCGGTATCTGGTGGAAAACTATGCAGCGGAGATCACCACTCTGGTCACCGATACGGTTGCCAGGTGGGATGCCGAGGAAGCTAGCAAGAAGATCGAATTGCAGGTTGGGCGTGATCTGCAATTCATTCGCATCAATGGCACGGTCGTAGGATCGCTGGCAGGGCTGGTGATCTACACGATTTCGCAGTTGATGTTCGGCGGCTGACCGCCGCTGCGTGAGCTCAGGCCTGGAGGCGGCAGCCTGCGTAACCACGGAGGGTCGTGAACGCCGCGAATTGGGCAGAGCGCGCTGAATGTTTGCTGGAGGGGTGCTTACAACGTGCTTGCAATAGCTAGCACCCTGCTTTAGAATTGGATACGTACAACCGCCAGAAGGTGAGTGATGGCAGACCAGCCCGAAGGTTCCGCCGAGTACACCGACGATTCGCAGGAGAGATCCAGCGGCGTCGGCGAAAAGGCGGCGCGTGTGGCCAACGCGGCACATGACATCGGAGGTTTCATCAGGGCACAGCGAGAAGCCGCGCAAGTCTCGTTGCGTCAGCTCGCCACCCTGGCGGGAGTGAGCAATCCGTATCTCAGCCAGATCGAGCGCGGATTGCGTAATCCGTCCGCCGAAGTACTCGCGCAGATCGCCAAGGCACTGCGGGTCTCTTCGGAGGTGTTGTACGTACGGGCTGGCTATCTCGAGCAGCGGCCGCACAGTCCGGTCCGGGATGCCCTGCTTGCCGATACGTCGATCAGCGAACGGCAGAAGCAGGTGCTGCTGGAAATCTATGAATCGTTTCGCCGGGAAAACGGAGGAAGCGAACCAGGGGGGGACGAGTGGGACAGCGACGTTCCGAGCACATCACCAACTCCGCCACGCCAGGAGAACGAAGAATGACCGAAAACGTAACCATCAAGCCACTGTTCGCGACCGTCGGTGCCGGTGATGCCGTGTACGCCGCGGTTGTCGACGCCGTCAGCCAGGTGCGTGAGCGCGCCGCCACCGCCGACGTCAGCGGCCGCGTCGAAGAGGCCCGCGAGCGCTTCGCCAACGTGCCCGCCGATGTCCGGGCCCAGTTCGAGACGCTGCGCGAGCGGCTGTCCGGCCTGCCCTCGGAGCTGCCGGAGGACCTCGCCGAGCTGCGCGAGAAGTTCACCCCGGAGGAGCTGAAGGCGCTCGCCGAGAAGTACTACACCCAGGTCATCGACCTGTACTCGGATCTGGCCGTGCGCGGCGAGGAGACCGTCGAGCGGCTGCGCGCCAACCACCTGGTCGAGGATCAGGTCGAGCGCGTCGAGACGCTGTACAAGGATGCGGCCAGCCGCGCCGAGGATGCCCTCGCCAAGGTCAACGAGCTGATCGGTCGCCCGGCCAAGGAAGAAGAGGCCGAGGTCGAGCCGGTCGTCGAGGCCGAGGTCATCGAGGTGACCACCGAGACCGAGCCCGCCGCCGACAGCGTCGCCCCGAAGAAGGCTCCGGCCAAGAAGGCACCCGCCGCCAAGAAGGCTCCGGCCAAGAAGGCGGCCCCCAAGAAGGCCTGACGCCCTTCCCTTCTCCACGCTGACGACCCCGCACACCGACGTGTGCGGGGTCGTTGCTTCTATGATGGGCTGGTGGACACAGCGCACGGATTGGCCAGCTGGATCTTGTACGGGCTGCGGCTCTTGGCGCTCGGCGCGACGATTTTCGCGCTCATCCACGCCATCCGCCAGCGCCCCGACGCGTTCACCGCGGTCGACAAACTGACCAAACCGATCTGGATCGCCATCCTCGGCGCGGCCCTGCTGTTCCTGTTGCTCTCACTGAGCGTCACGAGTCTGCTTGCGCTGGTGTCGATTATCGCGACCGGCGTGTACCTTGCCGATGTGCGGCCGAAGGTGGATGAGATTCAGCGCGGGCCGCGCTGGTAGTGCCTACTCGCCGGAACGAATGATCTCTTCGATATTGCGTTCGGCCAACGCACTGATTGTCAACGACGGGTTCACCGTTCCGGTGCTGCCGGGCACAGCCGCCCCGTCCATCACGTACAGGCCTCGATAACCACGCACCCGGCCGTAGGGGTCCGTCGCGCGTCCGATCACTGCGCCACCCAACGGATGTGAGGTGAATGAGGCATCCGCCTCCAAGGCAGGTTGGGCGTTGGACGGGCAGTTGCAGGTCGCCTTGTTGTTGACTTCCCGCGCGTGCGCTAGGTAGCCGGCAGCGCCGTCGGGTGGCCACTGCAGGTCCACGCTCCCGTCGGTCGGGTTGTAGCCGAATCGGCCGCGGGTGTCGTCGAGGACCATGCCCAACGACGCGACAATGCCGACGTCGAAGGGCGTGGTGCCGGGGACGAACCAGTTCTCCAGCGACACGGGTGTGTCCGCCTCGTCCAGAATCCGGGTCGCGGACGGCGTGCCCTGCGTGCCGATGTCGACCGAGCTGGCAGGCCGCGCCAATGCGACATCGCCGTTGCCACCCCAGCCTTCGCCGATGTGCTCGTTCAGGTTCTGCAGCGCGCCCGTCGCCCGCGCGCGGACCAGCAGTTCGGAGGTACCGACCGAGCCCGCGGCGAGGAACAGCTTGTCGCAGGTCAGCGTGCGGATGCGGAGCACGTCCCCGGTAGGGGCGAGTTTGGTCACGGCGACGCTATAGCGCCCCGACTCCTCGGCGATGGCGTCCACACGATGGCCGGGATAGATCTGGGCGCAGCCGGTGTCCTCGGCATAACGCAGGTAGTTCTGGTTCAGATCGAACTTCGCGCCGTTGGAATTGCCGAGGTTCGAACAGCCGACCGTCGCCGACGGCATCGATCGTCCGGTCAGCTCGTCTCGGATGATGTCCCAATTCCAACTGCCGTCGATGCGCTGCGGTGTATAGCCGGCCGCGCGGAACCGTTCGTCCCAGCCGCGCGCGTGGGTGAACGCGAAGGAGTCGTAGATATCGTTCGGTATCGGGCTCGGCCGCAACGTATTTCGGACCCTGGGGTAGTAGATGTCGTGCATCTCGCGGTAGTCGACCACACCCTGGAACACGTGGTCGAAGAACCGTTGCTCCGGCTCGATCATCACCCCGGTGAACACCACCGAGCCACCGCCCACACACGCACCGCGCCATACGTCTATGCCCGGGTAACTGGAAACGTCGAGGACCCCGCCGAACGGATCGATCTGCACCGGGATCCTGTTCGCGCCGGTAAAGGTCGTGCGATGCCAGAAGCCGCGGCCATCCGGAATCGTGTCGTTGGCGAAGATATTGCGCCACGGATCGTTCGGCCAGCGCGACCCTCGCTCGAGCACCGCGACCTGGGTCCCGGCCTGCGCCAGACGCAGCGCGGTGATCGCCGCCCCGAACCCTGATCCGATGACGATCGCGGGCATATGATCCGCCGGATCCGGCAGCGGTGCGAAGATCTCCGGCACCAGCGTGCGGTATACCGGTGATCTCGGGCTCGGGCTGTAATCATCGGCCCACGCCGCAAACGTGCTTCCACTCGCAAAACCCAGCATCGTCGCCAGGCCAGCGCCCTTGACGAAACTGCGCCTGTCCATGGTTGCCTCTCACCTGATTCGAAGGTCGCTCCATCAGCGCCGACAGCGACGCTTCGCTCATAGCGGCTATCTATCATATGGAAAGGTGGAGTGGGAGGTGACGACATGTTGATACGCGTGTGGATTCGGTGGCTGATGATGCATGGCCTGCCACGGTTCTACCTCCTGTGGGCGGCGCGCCGGGGCGATCCCCTGGGGCAGATCGCGGTCGGTCCGGATCGATTGCTCGGCTCGTCGCAGTACATCGAGGAGATCCGGCAGCGGGGCCGGATACCCAAGGTATCGGGGCTGCGCGTGACCGCGGACTACGAACTGTGCCGACTCATCCTGCGAGACCGCCGCTTCAGCGTCGTCAGGCCCAACCATTCGGCCTTGCCGAAGCCGATCCGCTGGGTGATGACCAAAACGGATCCCGGACTACCCAACCTCGCGGAACCGCCCTCGATGCTGGTGACCGATCCGCCGGACCACACCCGGTATCGACGCCTGGTCGGGCAGGCATTCACCCCGAAGGCAATTGCCAAACTGCGTGAGCGGGTTGTCGAAGTGACCGATGACCTGCTCGAACGCCTGGAATCGAAGCCGCGCCCGGATCTGATCGTCGACTTTTCCGCACAATTGCCGGTCGCGATAATCGCCGAGATTCTCGGGTTGCCCGCCCACATGCATTCGACCCTGCTGAAGTGGGGAGATTCCGGTGCGCCGCTGCTCGAACGCGGCCTGAGCTGGAGCACTTACCGCCACGCCATCGAAGACCTGGCCGAGGTTCAGCGGTACTTCGACCAACACCTCGACGGGCTCACTGCCGAACCGGCCGACGACGTGCTCAGCATGCTGGTGACAGGTGGCGAGCTCTCCCGTCGCGAGCAGATGGCCAATGCGGCGCTTCTGCTGGACGCTGGATTCTTGACGACGGTGAATATGCTCGGCAATGGAATCGCCCTGCTCACAAGCCATCCGGACCAGCTGGAACTGCTGGCGGCACAGCCGGAGCTGTGGCCAAGTGCGGTCGAGGAAGTCTTGCGCTACGACGGTCCGGTGCGGATGACGGGCCGAGTCACGAACTGCGAGGTCGACATCGCCGATCAGCGCGTCGAATCCGGTTCCCTGGTCCTGCTGTCGTTGGCGGGCGCCAACTACGATCCCGCCGTCTTCCCTGATCCCGAACGATTCGATGTGACCAGGGTCAATGCGGCGGATCATCTCGCGTTCGGCAGCGGGTTGCACGGCTGCCTGGGCGCCACGCTGGCCCGATTGGAAGGCTCCATTGCGCTGCGAGCCCTGTTCGAGCGGTACCCGGATCTGTCCTTGGACGGTCCACCGATCCCACATCCCCTGCGCAATCTGCACGCCTACCGCTCCATGCCCGTCAAGCTGCGTGCCTGAGCCGGTCACGGCTGCGGTTGGGGGAGGCGTGGTGTATCGAGCGCGGCGGTCTGCGTGCGCTAGCTGCCATCGACGAGACCCTGTTGTCGTGTGGACGCGGATTCGACCAAGCGACCGAGCTGGATTTTCGGTCGACTTGGTGTGATCCGGTAGGTAACCGGAGATGCGATTCGGCGGCGGTTTGTCAGCGTTCACAGTGGCGATTTGTGCTGTTGACAGCTGATTTCGACCCTCCAGCCACTGGCTGGTTCGAGCTTCCTTTGGGATCGGTCACACACGGGGCTGGGGAGAAGTTCGGATAACTTCTGAGGTGCTTGCACTAGCAAGCATGGCGGTTTGCGATTAGTGTATCGGAGAGTTACACAAAGGAGTGTCCGATGCGCGCAATGTCGCCTGCACTGGTGGACGTCCCTGGTCGGGTCCGGGGGTTGCTTCACACACACCGCGCCAACCTGCGGTCGCGTACCTATGCGACCGAGGTGCTGAATCCGCCGACCGCGCCCTGTGAGGTCGTTCCGGTCATCGCCCGTGATGGTGCGCGCTTGCGCGTACACGTCTACGGACCGGCCGATGCGCAGACGATCGTGCTGGTACACGGCTGGACCTGCGCCATCGAGTACTGGAATGCGCAGATCAACGAGTTCGCCGATCGGTACCGCGTAGTCGTCTACGACGTGCGTGGTCACGGTGAGAGCGAACTCGGCGCCAGCCAGCTGACCACCGATCTGCTCGCCGACGATCTGGCCACTGTGCTCGACGCCACGCTGCGCCAGGGCGAGCGGGCGGTTGTGGTCGGCCACAGTCTCGGCGGCATGACGCTGCAGGCCTGGGCCGGCCGCTATCCGGACCGAGTCGCGAAGCAAGCATGCGCGGTACTGCTGACCAACACCGCGCCGAGCCGCCTGATCGCCGAGACGACTGTCCTGCCGTTCTTCAATGCGCCACTCCCATTGCTCAACCGGCGAATTCGGCTGCCGCACAAGATGGGCCGCCTAGGCCTCGGCTCCCCGCTCGTCTTCCCACCGATCGCCCCGGTGAAGTGGGCCTTCACCCGACAGATCATGAGCCTGCGCTCCACCGGCGACGTGGTCGACTACAGCCTCGCCGTCGTCCGCTCCTGCCCCGCCCGCGTCCGTGCGAAATTCGGAATCCTGCTCGCCGAACTGGACCTCGGCGAGTCTGCCCGCAACCTCGTCGTGCCCACCACAATCCTGGCCGGCGAGTTCGACGATATGACGCCGCCGGTGCATGCCCGGCGAATCGCCGAAATGCTCAGGGAGACCGGCAGTCTGGTCAAATACGAGGTGCTCCCACAGGGACATCTGGGAAACACCGAGATGTACGAG
Source organism: Nocardia vinacea (assembly GCF_035920345.1). Taxonomy (NCBI): domain Bacteria; kingdom Bacillati; phylum Actinomycetota; class Actinomycetes; order Mycobacteriales; family Nocardiaceae; genus Nocardia; species Nocardia vinacea. The sequence continues at coordinate 6,209,842 of NZ_CP109149.1, read as the reverse complement.
CGGTTCAACGAAGAACTGGAGCTTGTCCTCGATTCGGTGCGCCAGCCCGCCAGAGCAGCCGGGTAGGGGTCAGGAGAAGACCACGGTGCGGCGGCCGTGAACCAGCACTCGGCCCTCGAGATGCCAGCGCAGACCCCGCGCCAGGACCACTCGTTCGATGTCGCGGCCTTGGCGGACCATATCGCGGACCTCGTCGGCGTGGTCGATGCGGATGACGTCTTGTTCGATGATCGGGCCCGCGTCGAGTTCGGCGGTGACGTAGTGGCAGGTCGCGCCGATCAGTTTGACGCCGCGGGCGAAGGCCTGATGGTAGGGGCGAGCGCCGACGAACGATGGCAGGAAGCTGTGGTGGATGTTGATCGCCTTGCCTGCCCAGTGTTCGCACAGTTCGGCGGGGAGCACCTGCATGAAGCGGGCCAGGACGACGGCGTGGGGATCGTGGGCATCCACCAGGGCGCGCACCTGCTCGAAGGCGGGGCCGCGTTCGGCTGGATCCTTCGGGAATGGCACATGGTGGAACTTCACGCCGTGCGCCTCGGTCATCCCGGCGAGGTCCGGATGATTGCCGATCACCGCTTCGATGGTCGCGGGCAGTTCACCGCTCGCGGCACGGCCGAGCAGGTCGTGCAGGCAATGGCCGTCCTTGCTGACCAGTAGTACGGCCCGGCGACGCTCACCGGAGTCGAGCAGCTGCCACTCGGTCTCCGGCCCGAAGTCGGCCGCGACCCCGGCGAACCGGTCGCGCAGTTCCGCGATGCCGAACGGCACAGTCGTCGCCTTGATCGCCTGACGGGTGAAGAACCAGCCGATATCCGGGTCGGAGTGGTAGCCCGCCTCCACGATGGACCCCCCGAACTCGGCGATGAAGGAGGTGATCCTGGCAATGATGCCGGGACGGTCCGGGCACCCGAGGGTGAGCACGAAGCGTCGGTCGTCCAGGACGGGTGGAGCGGAACTCATGGGGTCATCCTCCCAGGTCGACTATGTGCACCTGCGGCACCCTGCCCGGGGCAGGTGTTGAGCGAATGTTGTGGGAAAGCCGACAATGGAAATGTGACTCGCGTGAAGTTCGTACGACAGCTCGATGGGCTGACGTACGAATTCGTGCGCGACGGCTGGGCCTACGGCTACCCGTCCTACAAGCGAGTCGATCACGACCTCTGGTGCCGCCGCCTACCGGACTTCGGCTGGTCGATCTGCACCGATTCCGGTGAAGTCCTGAGCCGCCCCTTCGACGACCCAGGCCAAGGCCCGCTCCCGCCCGAAGGCGCCTGGGTCGCCCGCAAACACGAACGCTCCTACGTCTACGACATGCTCCACCACCCCTGACCCCGCCGAGAATGTTTTCCGGGAGTACCACTCTCGACGTTTGCCGCCGCCAGTACATGGTGATCTCGAAATCGCCGCTTTGGTGGTATCGCTAGCGCCACCTGCTGAGTGTGAGGTCTGTTGCGTGAATTCCCCGGGACTTGACCTACAGCTCGTAAAACGGCTCCGCGTAACGGAATTCGCCGGTGATCTGCGAGTCGTACGCCGACAATGCCCGCACCTGGAAGTGGGAAACCCAGGCCGGTTCATCCGGCGTGATGCCGAGGCGGGCGGCGGGGGTGAAGCCGAATTGGGGGTAGTAGTCGAGGCTTCCGGCCAGGCCGATGAGGGGTTCGTCGAGGGCATCGGCGGCACCGAGGGCGGCGTGCATCATGGCCGCGCCGACGCCATTGCCCTGATGTTCGGCCAGGACGCCGATCGGGCCGAGGGCGAGCACCGGGAACGGGCCGACGCCCGCGCGAGTGAGGCAGATGTGGCCGATGACGGTGTCGTATTCGACCGCGACCAAAGAGAGGGTGGGGATCCAGCCGGAGTCGCTGCGCAGCCGGGTGACGAGGTCGACCTCGGGTGGGTCCGCGGCGCTGTCGTCGGTGAGTTCGGCCGTCTTCCGGTCGTTATCGGTATTCGCGTACTGCGGTCCGAAGGCGCTGCGGTGGACGGCCGCGATCGCGGCGGCATCGTCGGCGCGTTCGCGACGGATCAGCACGGTGTCGTCTCCTCCTGAACGAATGGGGCCATCCGCAACTGCGCAACAGTCGGCCGGGGGCAGTCGCAAAGCGATGTCCGTAGCTCCACCGACAGTATCGAGTGTGCGCGATGTGCCGGAGGCACGCAATGGAATTCGCCACCGGTATGCCAGACTCTCACCCTGTGGCAAATTCCGCGTCGCTGACCAGGGCCGAAGTGGCCGCCATGATCGATCACACGCTGCTGGCGCCGGAGGCGACGGCCGCGGAGGTGAACGCTTTGGCCACGGAGGCACGCGAACTCGGCGTGTACGCGATCTGCGTATCGCCGTCTATGTTGCCGATTCGAGCGTCCGGCGTGGTGGTCGCGACGGTCGCCGGATTCCCTTCCGGGAAGCACCATTCGCTCGTCAAGGGCGCCGAGGCGCGCCTCGCGGTCGAACAGGGCGCGGCCGAGGTCGATATGGTGATCGATGTCGGAGCCGCGCGCGCAGGCGATTACAGCGCGGTGCTGTCCGACATCGTGACGGTGCGCGAGGCAATAGGGGATCGCGCGGTGCTCAAGGTGATCATCGAATCGGCGGCGCTGTCCGATGCCGCGATCGTCGAGGTCTGCCGCGCCGCCGAACGTGCCGGGGCCGATTTCGTGAAGACCTCCACGGGATTTCACCCGTCCGGTGGTGCCAGCGTGCACGCGGTCCAGCTCATGGCCGAGACCGTCGGCGGACGTCTCGGTGTGAAGGCCAGCGGCGGCATCCGCACCTCCGAGGCCGCCGCCGAACTGATCGCCGCGGGCGCGACCCGTCTCGGACTCTCGAAATCCCGTGTGGTGCTGGAGGGGTTTCCCGTCTGATCCCGTGGCCGATCGTGGAAGTATGCCGAGCGTGCGGGCGAATTCCTCGGGTGCTTGCGACAACGTGACCATGGAAATGGCTACCTGGATAGCCATTTCGCCCCAAAGCCCGCTGGTCCGGCACAACGGCGCGGACCTGAGAGCCGGATCAGCAGCTGACGTTGCTGTCCTGCGCGGCGGGCAGTTCGGTCCGCCCACCCGCCAGCTTCACCGCGACGCCGCTATCGGTGACCTTGACCTCGGTGGCCTTCATGCCGAGCGGGTAGCTCTGCAGGCTCTGCGTGAACACCTCGACGATGCCCGCCACCAGATCGGTCGGTATCCCCATCCCGAGCAGCGCCGCCGACTTCGTCTCGACCTGCACGGTGCCGTCCTTGATCTCCGGCTTCACCTCCAACTGCGCGAGCCCGCCGAGCACATCCAGGGTCAGCATCCCGCTCGACGCGGAGGACGACACGCCGCTGACCAGGCCGCCGAGCGTTTCCCGGATGCCGTCGTTGCCCCAGGTGACATCGGCCGACGAGCTGCCGATGGTGCCGCCGCTGCCGCTATTGCTGACCTCGACATTGTTGAACCTGGCGTGCACCACCATGCCGACGGCCGGACCGAACTTGGAATCGTCGCTGTTCACCTTCACCTGATCGACCTTCCCGTCGATCCAGGTGATCAGCATGGGCTTGGCTCCGAAGCTCACATCGATCTTCGAACCCATATCCTTCTCGAATTGTGTGCTGATGCACCGTGATACCTGGTACCGCGCGTATGCCTCCCCGCCTACCAGCACGGTAGCGAGCAGAATCGCGACCACGACGAGCGCGATCACCAAGGGGCGCCGTTTGACCGTCAGGGTGGATGGGCTCTTCGTACTCATGCGCTCGATTCTTCACCACGTTTCTGTGCTCGCTCTGAGGGCGCGGTTAGGGGTTCGATTGTGACATGCGACACAATTCGAGCGTAGCCTGGTCGACATGGCTGGCGATGCGGCGGGCCGCGCACTCGAGTCCGCCGAGCACGGGTGGCGTGTGCTGCGGCGATTGGCCGGGCGCCATGCCGGTTTCTTTACTACCAGGCAGGTACTGCGTACCGGATGTGAGGCCCGCGTTCGCGCCGGTCTCGGTGACGGCTCGGTGACGCGGGCCGGGGTCGGGCTATTGCGGTTGGCCGATTGGCCCACCGGCCCGCTCGACGAATACGCCATGTGGGCGGCCTGGTTCGACGGGGCCGCCGCGGTATCGCATCAGAGTGCTGCGGAGTTGCACGGACTCGGTCGACTACGGCCGCGATTTCTGCATATGTCGGTCGGTGCGGGACGGCCGCCGGTCACCCCGCGACTGGTGGTGCTGCGCCGCCCGGTGATTCCGGCCGATCTCGAATCCGCGGGCGGATTTCTGGTGACCACGCCCGTGCGCACGGTGCTCGATCTGGCCGAGGCCGCTATCGGGCAATCCGCATTGGATGAGGTGGTCGGCGACGCGGTCGCCATCCATCGCTGCGGTATCGATGAAATCCGTTCCGCGAGTGTGCGACTACCCCCGCGTGCGGCGGCTCGCGTGCACCGGGCCCTCACCGCCGCGTGACCGGCGCGGTGAAGTCGCGAATGATCCGATTCGGCTATCAATTCATTCGATCTCCGGTTTTGCCCGGCGCGCAATCATGGCAGGGTGACTGACCATGGGGACGGTAGGTCAGGGCAGTTGGGATCTCGTCTTTCCGTCCGGAGCGCCCGAGCGCATCGGCGATATGTTCGCCACCGCCGTGGTCGCCGACGCGGTCCGCAGATATGACGCCGACCTCGCACAACAGGTCGAAACCTGCCGGGACTGGCACTGTGACTACCGCGGCATCTTCCGTGGCCTGACCGCCCTGGCCGCGAGCTCACCCGCGGTGTCGGTGGGGATCGCGACCGACGGGTTGCGGGCAGCACGCCAGCTGCTGCGTTTCGTGACCGGGCACACCATCGCGCCACTGCACAGCGTCGACGTGGATGCGATCGCCACACCCGACGGACTACAGACCGGCCGGATCGACGGGACCGCGAAACCCGCCCCCCGACTCGAAATTCCGTTCCGCGGAGCGCTATTGGCCGAGGAGGCGCTAGGGCAGCAGCTCACCGACTGGCGTCGCCGCGGCATTATCGAGCCCGCCTTCGCGGCGGCGGTGGAGCGGGTGATCGATCATCCGGAATGGTTGTCGTTGCCCGGTTTCCGGGTGATTGTCACCGGGGCGGCGGCCGAACTCGGCCCGCTGCGGCCGCTATTGCAGTGGGGTGCTGAAGTTCTCGCGATAGACCTGCCCGGACCGCAGCGGTGGCGCGAGATTTCGAATATCGCGAAGGTGGGAGCGGGACGGCTGCGTTATCCCGTCACGGCGGGACCCGGTGCGGATATCACCAGGCAGTTCCCGGCGTTGGTGCATTGGATTCGCGCGCAGTTCGACCACGACGCCCGCCCGGTATTCGGTCTGTACGCGAATGCTCCCGGACCGCAAGGGGTTCGGCTGGCCGCCGCGCTGGATGTCCTCGTCGAGGATCTGCTCGAGCACCGCGATGACGCGGCCATCGCATACCTCGGTTCGCCGACCGACTGCTATGCCGTGCCCGAGGACGTCATCGCGGACGCCCACGCCCGCCTGCGCGAGCGCGGTGTCGGCCCGCGCGTGTTGCGCGTGCTCACCGCGTCGGCCCTGTACCGGCCCAACTACCGGACCACGAATCCGGACCACCTCGGCGCGACCTGGAGCGTCGCCGATGCACTGCTCCCAGCCCAAGGCCCGAATCACGCACTGGCCCAACGCCTCCTGCGCTGGCGCACCGTCCTCGCGCACACCGCGGGCCGCACGGTCTCCTGCGCTGTCGCACCACCCGCCAGGACGAAATCCCTCCGCACCCAACGCTCTCTCGCCGCCTCCTACCGCGGCGCCCACCACTTCGGCGTAGAGGTCTTCGACCCCGACACCGCCCGAACCCTCCTGGCAGCCAAGCTCGTCGCCGACCTCTTCGCCCCACCCGAAACACCCGCCGACACCACCCCCGAGCGCATATTCGTAGCAGGCGCCGCCCACGGCGGCCTCTGGCGCCAGCCCTTCGAGCCGACCTCGATCCTCCCGCTCGCGGCCCTCGCCGGCTACTTCCGCACGATCCTCGGCCGCCCCTAGCACCCCTCGACATGACCCCGGGCGGAAACACCCCCCATAGCGCGACTCGCCAGCCGAAAGGCAGCCACGACCAAGATCAGGTGGCATCTGTGGCGGCATCGGCCCGAGAAGTCCCCGCCATCAGTTCCACCTGATCTTGATCAGTGTGCTTGGTTGGGCGCGACGGCGGACCAGGGGACCGACAGCACGCAGTCGCGCATGCGGCGGCGGTAGGTGCGCACCAGGAAGCCCTCGTGGCGTAGGTATTCTGCCGCGGCGCGCCAGCGCGCTCGGGGGCCGAAGGGGGCGAGCGGCGCGGCACGGGCCCATGCGCGATCAGCGGCCGATAGAAGCGCGTGGATCGGCTCGCCGGGAATGTTGCGGTGGATCAACACCTTCGGCAGGCGCTCGGCGATATCGGACGGTCGCTCGACCGTGAAGGGATCCCAGGCCAGGGTGAGTGAGAGCGGTCCGGATCGATCCAGCAGCACCCAGGCACAGCGTCTGCCCAGCTCATCGCAGGTGCCGTCGACGAGTAAACCGTCCGGGTCCATCCCGGACAGGATGGTGGTCCACGCATCGGGAACGGCCGTTTCCGGATATTGGCGCAGCACGTTGAACGCGCGTACCAGTACCGGTCGCAGCCCGGCCAATTCGAAGCCGCCGCGGGCGAAGGTGACGCCGTCGCGGCCGGGCACCACCCGTTCCGGATCGATCTCCAGCCCGACCACCCGCACATCCGCGCGGACCGTGCGCAGCCGGACCGCCAACTCCAGCGTGGTCCACGGACTCGCCCCATAGCCGAGGTCGACGACCAGTGGATCGGCGGCATCGCGCAGTCGACCGGTGACCAGTTCGTCGTGGATCAGCCAGCGGTCGCTACGCCGTAATCGGTTGACACCGGTGGTGCCCCTGGTGATGGTGCCGACCGGTCTCAGCGGGTCGGGTTTTGCTCTTCCAGCCACTTCACGGTCTGTTCGGCCTCGGCGCGGAACAGGTCGACCAGGTTGACCAGCATCAGCTGTTCGAGTCGCGGGCCGACCATCGGGATGAACACCTTGGCCTCGGAGGAGAACCGCATGGTGCAGCCGGTATCGGTGGGGAACAGGCGAATGGTGCCGCCGAGGCTGCCCGGCCCGGCCGGAATCGAGGCGGAGAACTTGCCGACGGACTCGTTCTCGTCGAACGGTCCCCAGCTCTCCTTGCGCGTGATGACCATGTCCTTGCGCATGACCGCCTGCGCGATCTCCGGCAGCATGTCGCGCGGCAGGATGTGGTTGAGCACGATATCGACACCGGAGTCGCTGACATCGAGGCCGACGACCTCATTGCCGGGCGATATTTTCGACATCTCCGCGCACCGGTCGTCCCAGTACCCCCGGGTCGACAGCGCCGCGTACAGCTCCTTGGTGGTATGCAGCGGGAAGCGGGCTGAATAGTCCAGTCTGCGGGCCATGAGGGGTTACGTTACCGGGACCGATTGGCGCCGCATCGCTCGGCGGTGGGTCTGGGGATTTGCCACAATCGCCACACCCAAGCCACGCGGAATCCGCACATCGTCCGGACAGAATCGCGGTATGAACAGTACGTGGGAGGCGTGGGGCGGGGTGATCACGGCGACGATCGCGGCACTTCCGCTCGCCGGTTGCGTCGCGTGGTGGCTGGCGCGGCGGCGGGGTTCGTGGCGCAATGCCCTGTGCGAGGTCGGCGTTGTGGTCGGCACCGCGCCGTGGTTGTGGATGATCCTCACCCCGGTGGGCGCCGGTCGTTCGGTGAATGTGGTGCCGCTGCGCGATCTGATCGATCAGATGCGCGACGATCGCGTCGTCGAGCAGCTCGGCGGAAATCTGTTGGTATTCGCCGCACTCGGCTTTCTGCTGCCGATGCGTTGGGCCTGGTTCGCAGACCCGTGGCGGCGGCTGCTGGTCGGCGCGGTGCTGTCCAGTGTGGTGGAGGTGTCGCAGTTCGCGCTGTGCATCGGCCGCCACTCGTCCGTCGACGATGTCCTCGTCAACGCGATCGGAGCCGTGCTCGCCGGACTTGCGTCGAATCGCTGGTGGGCGTCGAACTCGCCCGCCACCCCGCACCTGGGGTGATCACTGCCCTGCGGGACGGCCGACCAAGCTCAGTGCTGGGCGAGCCAGTTGTTCGTGAACTCTTCCTCGTTCGCCAGCAGTTCGGTCAACCGCTCCGCGATGGCCGCCTCGATCTTCCCGCCGAAGAGCGGAATCTTCACCTCGATGGTGCCCTTGGTCTCAGCCACCGAACCGGAGCCGTCGGCCGTGAGCTCGATGGTCCCGTGGACCTCGGCGGGCGCACCCTCCACCCGCGCGGTGAAGGTGGCCGAATCGCCGGTCCAGCTCTCGGTGCGTGGGATGATCAGATCGCCGGGCCGCACCGCGGTGATCGCGGCGGGCAGCAGCTCAGCGGCGATGACCTGCACCATCTCGACCTCGACCTGGTCGCCGTTGACGCTGACCGAATCCAGCCGGGCATTATCGCCACCCACTTCGGCGATGCGGTCCTTCCAGTACTGCTCATCGGCGAAGGCCGCGCATACGGCGGCAACCGGATACGAGTAGCGAGCCGTGTACGCCAGGGGTGTAGCCATGGTCGAACAGGCTACCGTCTGGGGCGTGCGAACTTCACGGGTGGTGTCGGCGGACCGGCTGCGCGAGCTGCTGGTCGATAGCGGTGCGCGGCTGCGCGAATCGGTGCGGCTGGCCGAGCTGACCACATTGCGGGTCGGCGGTCCGGCCACGGTCGTGGAATGTGCGACGACCGAAGCGCTGGTCGCGACGGTCCGGACGCTGGACACCGCGGGCATTCCACTATTGCTGCTCGCGGGCGGATCCAACCTGCTGATCGGCGACGACGGCTTCGACGGTGTCGTGGTCCTGGTGCGCAACGAGGCGGTCGAGATCGGCGCGGACGGTGTCGTCGCCGAGGCAGGTGCGAACTGGGACGCGGTGGTCGCGGCCACGATCGAGGCCGGTCTCGGCGGGCTGGAATGTCTGTCGGGCATTCCCGGATCGGCCGGTGCGACGCCGGTACAGAACGTCGGCGCGTACGGCGTGGAGGTCGAAAGCCTGCTGCGCCGGGTGCGCCTGCTGGATCGCGCGAGCGGCGAGATCCGCTGGGTCGAACCGGCCGAACTCGGCTTTGGTTACCGCACCAGCGCACTCAAGCACCGCGATACCGCCGTGGTGCTCGCGGTGGACTTCGCACTCAATCCCGACGGCGCGAGCGCACCGCTGCGCTACGGCGAACTCGCGAACGCACTCGGTGCGGGCAACGGTGACTCCCGGCCCGCCGATCGGGTCCGGGCGGCGGTGCTGAAGTTGCGAGCGGGCAAGGGCATGGTGCTCGACCCCGACGACAACGACACCTGGAGTGCGGGCTCGTTCTTCACCAATCCGGTCGTTCCGCACCACCGCGTCGAGGCAGTGAAGGCTGCGATTATCGCCCATGTGGGCGACGTCACGATCCCGACTTATCCGGCCCCCGACGGCGTCAAATTCTCCGCGGGCTGGCTCATCGAGCGGGCGGGCTTCGCCAAGGGTTTTCCGGGCCCCGACGCCCCGGCCCGGCTGTCCACGAAACATACGCTGGCCTTGACCAACCGTGGCAGTGCGACCGCCGCCGATCTGGTCGCACTGGCCCGCACGGTCCGCGATGGTGTCGCCGAGCGATTCGGTATTCGGCTCGAACCGGAGCCGGTACCCATTGGGGTGGATCTTTAAACGGGTGAAACGGACACCACACTCTTCGCAGCCCAATCGGGCGGTTTTCGCCGCGTAAATTCGATGAAGTGAGCCATCGTCCAGTCATCCGCAGACCGGCCGCCGCCGTCTCCGCCGTGTTGCTCGTGGTAGTCGCGCTGGTGGCCGGATGCACGTCCGACAAAGGCGGAAATAGCGACTCCGCCAAAGACAACACCCCCGTTGCGAAGGTCACGCTGACACCGGGCGCCGACGCCAAGAACGTCAATCCGACCGCACCGATCTCGGTCACCGTCACCGACGGCACTATCGATCAGATCGCGCTGACCAACGTCAACGGCAAGCAGGTCGCCGGCCAACTCGCCGCGGACAAGCACAGCTACCAGACCACCGAACCGCTCGGCTACGACGCCAAATACACCTGGTCCGGCACCGCGGTCGGCCCCGACCACAAGCCGGTCGCGATCGACGGCACCTTCACCACCATCGCACCGAAGAACACCTTCCCCGCGACGCTCAATATCGCCGATAACCAGGAAGTCGGCATCGCCGCCCCGATCATCTTGCAGTTCAAGGGATCTGTGCAGAACAAGGCCGCGGTGGAGAAGGCGCTCACCATCACCACCAATCCGCCGACCGAGGGCGCGTGGGGCTGGCTCCCGGACGACAACGGCGGCTCGCGCGTGCACTGGCGGCCGAAAGACTACTGGGCGCCCGGCACCACCGTGCACGTCGCGGCCAAGCTCTACGGCCTGGATCTCGGCGGCGGAAACTACGGATATTCCGATCTCACTTCGGATTTCCGCATCGGCCGCAGTCAGATCGTCAAGGCCAACGCACCGAGCCATCGCATGCAGGTCGTGCGCGACGGACAGGTCGTCGTCGATATCCCGGTCAGCTACGGCGAGGGCAATGAGGCGCGCAATGTCACCCGCTCCGGTGTGCACGTCGTCACCGAGAAGTACGAAGACTTCATGATGTCGAATCCGCCGTTCTACACCAATGTTCGCGAACGCTGGGCCGTACGTATCTCGAACAATGGCGAATTCATCCACGCCAATCCGGAATCCCTTTCGGCACAGGGCTCTTCGAATGTCACCAACGGCTGCATCAACCTGTCGCCGAGTGACGCGCAGGCCTACTTCCCGACCGCGCTCTACGGCGATCCGGTCGAGGTGACCGGCACGTCGATCGCGCTGTCGGCCGCCGATGGCGATCTCTACGACTGGACCATCGACTGGAATACCTGGACCGGGCTGTCGGCATTGCAGGGCGAGCCCAAGAATCCGGTGTCCGCGACACCGGTGCCGCCGCTGCCCGCCGGCGGCCGCTGAGCTAGGCAAACCCGGCGCGACATGCGACGATCGGTCACGTGACCAGCAGACCAGCCACGGAGGACAACCTGCGCGAGCTTGCTCGCCTGCGTCGTGTCCGCGACCGGATCGACCGGGAGTACGCGCAGCCGCTCGACGTCGAGCGGCTGGCCCGCGACGAGCACATATCGGCCGGTCACTTGAGCCGCCAGTTCAAGCTCGCCTACGGCGAGTCGCCGTACTCCTACCTGATGACGCGGCGCATCGAGCGCGCGATGTCGCTGTTGCGGCGCGGCGATCTCAGCGTTACCGAGGTCTGTTTCGCCGTCGGCTGCCAGTCGCTGGGCACCTTCAGCACTCGGTTCACCGAACTGGTCGGCCTACCGCCCAGCACCTACCGGGAGCAGGCCGAGCACGCCACGGTGGATCTGCCGACGCTCGTCGTAAAACGGGTGACAAGACCGATCAGGAATCGAGAAGCGCCGGTCACCTAGGCGCAACTAGCGTGAATGCCATGGACATCATCATTCAAGCGAGCTTCCTCCCACAGGACGACCCGGAGGCCGCCTTGGCCTTCTATCGCGACGCCCTCGGCTTCGAGCTGCGCAAAGACGTCGGATTCAACGGGATGCGCTGGCTCACCGTCGGCCCGGTCGACCAGCCCGGCACATCCATCGTCCTGCACCCGCCGGCCGCGGACCCCGGCATCACCGACGACGAGCGCCGCACCATCGCCGAGATGATGGCCAAGGGCACCTACGCCAGCATCCTGCTGGCTACCAAGGATGTCGACGCCACCTTCGAGAAGGTGCAGGCCACCAATGCCGAGGTCGTCCAGGAGCCGACCGATCAGCCATACGGGGTTCGCGACTGTGCCTTCCGCGATCCCGCCGGAAACATGGTCCGTATCCAGCAATCGAGCTGAGCCTCGGGCAATCGCAGCGCTCGACACCGGTGGCGACCGCAGGTCACCGGCGTCGAGCCAATGGCAAGCAATTGCCACGACCACCGCCGTACAAATACGAAACGCACTGCTCGAAGCTGATTAGATCGAGCTAGTCGACTCCGACGGAGACCGCGCATGCGGCCCGCGCAACCAGATGGAGACCAGATGAGCACCGCATCGCGAAGCGATTCCGTGAGAGGTGGTGGCCGGGTGACGGATGGGCGCGTGGCCGAGAAGACGGACACGCAAACGCACGCTGCCGACAGCCACGATCTGATCCGCGTGCTCGGCGCGCGCGTGAACAACCTCAAAGACATCAGCATCGAAATCCCGAAGCGCCGATTGACGGTGTTCACCGGTGTTTCCGGCTCGGGCAAGAGTTCGCTGGTATTCGACACCATCGCCGCGGAGTCCCAGCGGCTGATCAACGAGACCTACAGCACCTTCGTGCAGGGCTTCATGCCCACGCTGGCGCGGCCCGAGGTCGATGTGCTCGACGGGCTGACCACCGCGATCATCGTCGACCAGCAGCGGATGGGCGCCGACCCGCGCTCCACGGTCGGCACCGCCACCGACGCCAGCGCCATGCTGCGCATCCTGTTCAGCCGACTCGGCAAGCCGCATATCGGCTCGCCGCAGGCGTTCTCGTTCAATGTCGCCTCGATCAGCGGCGCGGGTGCGGTCGCGGTAGAGCGTGCCGGGAAGACGGTGAAGGAGCGCCGCAGCTTCAGTATCACCGGCGGCATGTGTCCGCGCTGTGAGGGGCGGGGTTCGGTCAACGACATCGATCTGACCCAGTTGTACGACGACACCAAGTCGCTGAACGAGGGTGCGCTCACCATCCCCGGCTACAGCATGGACGGCTGGTTCGGCCGCATCTTCACCGGCTGCGGCTTCTTCGATCCGGATAAGCCGATCAAGAAGTTCAACAAGCGCGAACTCAACGATCTGCTCTACAAGGAGCCGACCAAGATCAAGGTCGATGGCATCAACCTGACCTACGAGGGCCTGATCCCGAGGATCCGCAAGTCGATGCTGTCCAAGGACGTCGACGCGCTGCAGCCGCATATCCGCACCTTCGTGGAGCGGGCGGTTACCTTCCAGATCTGCCCCGAATGCGACGGCACCCGGCTCAGCGAGTTGGCGCGATCGTCGAAGATCAAGGGCATCAGCATCGCCGACGCCTGCGCCATGCAGATCAGCGATCTGGCCGAATGGGTCAGCGGGCTGAAGGAACCGTCGGTGGCGCCGCTGCTGACCTCGCTGCGGCACACCCTCGACTCGTTCGTGGAGATCGGACTCGGCTACCTGTCGCTGGAACGGCCCGCGGGCACGCTGTCGGGTGGTGAGGCGCAGCGCGTCAAGATGATCCGCCACCTCGGCTCCTCGCTCACCGATGTCACCTATGTATTCGACGAGCCCACCGCGGGGCTGCACCCGCATGACATCCAGCGGATGAACGAACTGCTGCTGCGGCTGCGGGACAAGGGCAATACGGTGCTCGTCGTCGAGCACAAGCCGGAGACGATCGTCATCGCCGACCACATCGTCGACCTGGGTCCCGGCGCGGGTACGGGTGGCGGCACCGTCTGCTTCGAGGGCAGCGTCGATGGGTTGCGCGGCAGCGGCACAATAACCGGCCGTCACTTCGACGACCGCGCCTCGCTGAAGAAGACGGTGCGAAAGTCCAACGGCGCGTTGGAGATTCGCGGTGCATCGACTAACAACCTGCGGGACGTCGATGTCGACATTCCGCTCGGCGTGCTCGCCGTCATCACCGGCGTCGCGGGCTCGGGCAAGAGCTCGCTCGTGCACGGCTCGATCCCCGCAGGCGCAGCTCAGCTCGACGGCCGCGCCGCAAGCTCCGCGGACGTGGTGTCGGTCGATCAGGGCGCGATCCGCGGTTCGCGACGAAGCAACCCGGCGACCTACACCGGACTGCTCGACCCGATCCGCAAGGCATTCGCGAAGGAAAACGGCGTCAAGCCGGCGCTTTTCAGCGCCAACTCCGAGGGCGCATGCCCCAACTGCAACGGTGCGGGCGTCATCTACACCGACCTCGCGGTCATGGCCGGTGTCGCCACCACCTGTGAGGAGTGCGAGGGCAAACGGTTCCAAGCCGCAGTGCTCGAGTACCACCTCGGCGGCCGCGATATCAGCGAGGTGCTCGCGATGCCGGTGACCGAGGCGCAGGAGTTCTTCAGCGACGGCGCGGCGCGCACACCGGCCGCGGAGAAGATCCTGGACCGGCTCGCCGATGTCGGGCTCGGCTACCTCACCCTCGGGCAGCCGCTCACCACGCTGTCCGGCGGCGAGCGGCAGCGGCTCAAGCTGGCCACCCATATGGGCGAGAAGGGCGGCGTATACGTCCTCGACGAGCCGACGACGGGCCTGCATCTCGCCGATGTCGAACAGCTGCTCGGCCTGCTCGACCGGCTGGTCGACTCGGGTAAGTCTGTCATCGTCATCGAGCACCACCAGGCGGTAATGGCCCATGCCGACTGGATCATCGACCTCGGTCCCGGTGCGGGCCACGACGGCGGCAAGATCGTCTTCGAGGGCACGCCCGCCGACCTGGTCGCCGAGCGCGCCACCCTCACCGCCGAACACCTTGCGGCATACGTCGGCGCCTGAATGAAAATCGCCCCCGCTCGGGAGAACCGCGCGGGGGCGAAACATATTCGGCGCGTGGCGATTACCGCGCGTTCTCCTTGACGAGCGAACCGTCCTTACCGAACGATTCGGTGTCGACGACCGAATCCTTCTGCTGCTTGGCGAGCAGATCGCGAATCTCGATGAGCAATTCGATCTCGGACGGCTCGGCCACCTTGGCGGTGCCGAAGCGGTTCTTCAGCGTCTTCATCGGCACCATCAGCACGAAGTACAGCACCGCGGCGACCAGCGCGAAGTCGATGAGCGCGGTGATGATCGGCCCGATCGCGATGAAGGTGGCCGGCTTATCCGAGACCAGCTGAACGCCGAGTCCCAGCTCATTGGTCTTACCCAATACCGCGAGCAGCGGATTGACGATTCCCTTTGTCACAGCCGTCACCACCGCGGTGAACGCGGTACCCATGACCACCGCGACCGCAAGATCGATAACGTTCCCGCGCATCAGGAAATCTTTGAAACCTTTGAACATGAGCCGAGCTACTCCAATCTGGTCTAAATGCTTGTCCGCCGCCCCGCGTCTTTTGCCGGTCGTCGGGTGCCACCCGAGTTCACATCCGGGCCGGCGGTCGTGGATTCGGTCAGCCGCGGCGAGCGAAGCGTCCCGGACCGGCCTGGTCGCGGGGCTTGACGATGATCTGGTCCAGATTCACATGTGACGGTCGCGACGCCACGAACCCGATGATCTCCGCGATATCCTGCGCGACCAGCGGGTCAATGCCCTCGTACACCTTGGCCGCACGCTCCTCGTCCCCGGCGAATCGCACCAGCGAGAACTCGGTTTCCACGGCGCCGGGCGCGATTTCGGTGAGCCGCACCGGCTGGCCGAGCAGTTCGCCACGCAATGTGCGGTGCAGTACGGCCTGTGCGTGCTTGGCCGAGGTGTAGCCGGAGCCGTTGTCGTAGGCCTCGAAGGCGGCGACCGAGGTGATGGTGACGATGAGCCCGTCGCCCGAGGCGATCAGCTTCGGCAGCAACGCCTTGGTCACCCGCAGCGTGCCGAGCACATTGGTTTCCCACATCCAGCGCCAGTCGTCCAGATCCGCCTCGGCCACCGGGGTCAGCCCCTTCGCGCCGCCCGCATTGTTGACCAGCACGTCGGCGTTCTCGATCGCATCGGTGAACGCGCGTACGGAATCTTCCGAGGTCACATCGAGTTCGAGTGCGGTGCCGCCGATTTCGTCGGCGAGGCGCCGCAACCGATCGAGCCTGCGCGCACCGACGACCACGTGGTAGCCCTGCTTGGCGAGTTCCCGGGCGGTGGCTTCGCCGATTCCCGAGCTGGCTCCGGTCACGACGGCAGTGCGAATGCTCATAGCTTTCGATCCTAAATGCCGGGTAATCGCCGAAGATCGCGGCTGCCGCATGCAACGCAGGACCTGATTTCGTGAGTACATGGGTAACTCGCCGGGTACATCCAGAAGTCGGCCAGTCGCTAACCGCCGGCCCGCGACAGGGCGTCAGTGGCACTTACGACCGGCAAAAGGCGCGGGGAGGCGGGGGAGCCTAGCCTCGGTGCATGGCTATTCGGGAAACGGTCAGTGCGGACGGAACGAGCATCGTCTACCGGGTCAGTGGCCCGGCCGACGGCAGGCCGCTGGTGCTGGTGCACGGTTGGTCGGCCAATCTGCAGTGCTGGGGCGCGGCCGCGGACGAGCTGGGCGAGCGCTTCCGGGTGCTCGCCGTCGACCTGCGCGGCCACGGCTACTCCGGCGCCCCGGAGACCGGCTACGACGATCCGAAGAACTGGGCCGCCGATATCGCCGCGGTGCTCGCCGCCGAAGGCATCCAATCCGATGCGGTGCTGCTCGGCTGGTCCTACGGCGGCATCGTGATCAGCGACTACCTGACCGCCTACGGCACCGGCGCGGTCGCGGGCGTCGTCTACTCGGGTTCGATGGCCAATATCGGTCGCGCACCCGGTGCGGAGACCGGTTCGGCTTTGCAGGAGGCCATTCCCGGGGTCTTCGAGGAGAGTGCGGGTCGTGCGTTACGCGCGTTCGGTGCCTTCGGCAATGCCAATACCGGACCCGGTCCGGACAAGGGCGTCGATGCCCAGCGCATCTTCGGTGCGAGCCTCGGTACGCCGCCCCGGGTGCGTAAGGCGCTGTTCTACCGGACCGTCGACAACACCGAAACGCTACGTGCCCTGGACATTCCGGTGCTGGTCCTGCACGGAACCAAGGATCCGGTCGTGCCGATCGAGAACGGTCGCTACATTCTCGACGCGGTGCCCGACGGCCGCGGCTCGTTCTGGGAGGACGCACAGCACGGGCTGTTCATCGAGGATCGGACCCGTTTCGTCGCCGAGGTGAGCGCGTTCATCGACGGTCTGAATTAGCCGTCCGAAATTCGCTGGCGCCGCACGCTCGGCTCGAGCAGACTTGTCGTGTCCCGGTGACAAGATCAGCGCCGGGCAGATTTTTGCATCGCGCGTGAGAACCCTCACGAAACTGCTGTGACGACTGTCACTCGGCCCGGTTACGGCGTCTGGGTTGGGCAACTCAACGTGCACTATGGATGGTGTGAGTCAACGCCCGGACCTACGGCCGAATCGGATTGCCGTGTTATCGGTGCACACCTCACCACTTGCTCAACCGGGTACCGGCGATGCAGGCGGCATGAACGTCTATGTCCTGCAAACCGCCATTCAGCTGGCCCGACGCGGCACCGAGGTCGAGATTTTCACCCGGGCCACCTCCTCGAACGTCCCGCCGGTCCAGGAGGCGGCCCCGGGGGTTCTGGTGCGCAATGTGGTGGCGGGCCCGTTCGAGGGGCTGGACAAGCATGATCTGCCGACCCAGCTGTGCCCGTTCACGGCCGAGGTGCTGCGCCAAGAGGCCAGACACCTGCCCGGACACTATGACCTCGTCCATTCGCACTACTGGCTCTCCGGTCAGGTCGGCTGGCTGGCGCGCGACCGCTGGCGGGTGCCGCTGGTACACACCGCGCACACCTTGGCGGCGGTGAAGAACGCGGCGCTGGCCGAGGGCGACTGCCCCGAACCCGCGACCCGCGAGATCGGCGAGAAGCAGGTGATCGCGGAGGCCGATCGCATGGTCGCCAATACCGCGGAGGAGGCGCGCCAGCTCATCGAGCTGTACGGCGCCGATCCCGACCGCATCGATGTGGTGCCGCCCGGCGCGGATCTGAATCGCTACTGTCCCGGTGAAAAGGCCGCGGCCCGAGCCGAATTGGGTCTGGCCACCGACGAGCGGATCGTCGCGTTCATCGGCCGCATCCAGCCGCTCAAGGCCCCGGATGTGCTGGTCCGCGCGGCCGCCGAGCTGCTGCACCGTGACCCGGCGCGCAAGCTGCGGGTGCTCATCGTCGGCGGACCGTCCGGTACCGGACTGGAGCGCCCCGATTCACTGATCGAACTCGCCGCCGCGCTCGGCATCGCCGAGCATGTCACCTTCCTGCCGCCGCAGCCGCCGGATCGCCTGGTCCAGGTGTATCGGGCCGCCGACCTGGTCGCGGTGCCCAGCTACAACGAATCCTTCGGTCTTGTCGCCATCGAGGCGCAGGCCAGCGGCACCCCGGTGCTCGCGGCCGATGTGGGCGGGCTCGGCACCGCCGTGCGTCACGGTGAGACCGGCCTGCTCGTCCCCGGACATCGGACTCCGGACTGGGCCGATGCCCTCGGCCAGCTGCTCGATGACGGCGAGCGACTACGTCGGATGGGTCTGCACGCGGTCGAGCACGCCGGGCATTTCTCCTGGGAGCACACCGCAGACGGACTGCTCGCCAGTTATTCGGCGGCGCTGGCCGATTTCCGTGCGGTGCGCGCCGGTCTCGGTGCGGGCCGCCGCAAGGTCTTCGAGGCCGCGCGGGCCGAGCTGCCGGAGGAACGCACTAGCCTCACGGGTGAACGCAGTGCTGTTCTCCTCGGCGAGAGCAGTCAGGCCAGATCGCGGGCGCTGTGGCGCCGCCGGACGGGAGCGCACCGATGAGCACGGCAGCCGCGACCGCACAGCTGATCGACGAAACGCTGCGCGAGCGCGAAATCGAGTACACCCATCCCAGCCAGGAGACGTTTGTCGTCGTCCTGCCCGGTGAGCGCAAACTCAAGACCACCGTGATGCTCACCGTCGGCAAGCACGGACTGCGGATCGAATCGTTCGTCTGCCGCAAGCCCGACGAGAACTTCGAGGGCGTCTACAAATTCCTGCTGCGTCGCAACCGCCGCCTCTACGGTGTGGCCTACACCCTGGACCGCGTCGGCGATATCTACCTGGTCGGCCGCATGGCCACCCACGCCGTCACCCCGGATGAACTGGACCGGATCTTCGGCCAGATCCTCGAGGCCGCCGACGCCGACTTCAATGTCCTGCTGGAACTCGGCTTCGCCGAATCCATTCGCCGGGAATGGAAGTGGCGTGTCTCGCGCGGCGAATCCCTGCAGAACCTGCGCGCCTTCGAGCATCTGGTCGAGGCCGTCGACCAGCCCTGAGCCTGTTCCACGTTGGCCTTGCCTGCACAAGCACACCCGGCCCGCCTCCTAGAGCGGGTGGGGCCTGCGACAACGGGTGCACAGCAAGGCGTCAGGGAGTGCAGCTGAGGCCGACAGACTCGGTCCGGATCCGAGCAGGAGTTCGTCGCCGTCGGATCCGGCGCCGATGCGCTCGGCATAGGCGACAATCGCGCTGTGGCGCAACGTGCGCGTGGGCCGCGAGATAGCAGGAGGCTGCCCGGCGATGATGGTTCTTGCTCTGGATATCGGTGCGACGAAATTCGCCGCGGGGGTGGTCTACGGGGGGCGGAAGGTGCGCGATGTGCGGCGGGTCGATGTGCCCCGGGAATCGGTGTGGTCGGCATGCCGCGACCTGCTGCTGGAGGTGGCCGGTGACGCGACGGTCTCGGCGATCGGGATCGGTTCGGCCGGACCGGTCGACGTGCGAACCGGTGTCACCGGGCCGCTGAACATTCCGGAATGGAAGCTGGGCTTTCCGATCGTGGCCGAGGTGCAGCGGCTGTTCCCTGCCGCCGCAGTGCGATTCGCCATCGACGGGGCCTGCCTGGCGCTGGCGGAACATCACGCCGGCGCGCTGCGCGGCATTCCGAACGGCCTGGCCATGACGGTCTCCTCGGGCATCGGCGGCGGCATCATCGCCGACGGACGGGTGGTGCTCGGGCGCACCGGCAATGCCGGACACGTCGGCCACATCGTGGTGCCGGGTTGGGATGTCCCGTGTGAATGCGGCGGCGTCGGCTGCGTGGAGGCGATCGCGAGCGGTATGTCATCGGTGCGCTGGGCACGCGAACAGGGTTGGCGCGGCGAGACCGGCGCCGGGCTGGCGAAGGCCGCGCACACCGGTGACGAGATCGCGCTCGCCGCGCTGCATCGGGCCGGGACCGCACTCGGCACGGCCATCGCCTCCGCGGCCGCGACGCTCGATATCGATCGGGTGGTGATCGGCGGCGGCTTCGCGCAATCGGGTGAACCGCTGTGGGAACCGCTGCGCGCGGCACTGACCCGGCACACGGGTTTGGACTTCCTGCGCGAGCTGCAGGTGGTGCCGTCGCGAATCACCAATGGCGCCACCCTGGTTGGCGCGGGCGTGCTCGCCGCGGGCCACGATACGGCCGATGCCATCTCCTGATCGGGCGACTACTGAGACGGGCGAAGTCCGTGGACGCGCGTCGTATGGAAGTTGCGGCAGTGGGGACCGCGACTATTTCGCGGCCTGTGTCGGATGCCACGAACGGGGGCGGCAGTGGCCGGTCGACGACTGGGAACGGGTGTGGGCGCTGTTTCCGCGCATGCCAGAATGGCCTGCATGACGTACACCCTCGTGTTGCTGCGCCACGGCGAGAGCGAATGGAATGCCATGAACCTTTTCACCGGCTGGGTGGATGTGCACCTGACCGATAAAGGCATCGCCGAGGGCAAGCGCGCCGGGGAACTGTTGGCCGAACACGGCATCCTGCCCGATATCGTCTACACCTCTGTGCTGCGGCGCGCGATCAGCACCGCGAATATCGCGCTGGACGCCGCTGACCGGCACTGGATCCCGGTCGTGCGCGACTGGCGTCTCAACGAGCGCCACTACGGCGATCTGCAGGGCAAGAACAAGGCTCAGGTCCGTGACCAGTACGGCGACGACCAGTTCATGCTGTGGCGGCGCAGCTACGACACTCCGCCGCCGCCGATCGACCCGTCGAACGAATACAGCCAGGAGAGCGACCCGCGCTACCGCGGCATCGACGTCCCGAAGACCGAATGCCTGCTCGACGTGGTGAACCGGATGGTCCCGTACTGGGAGTCGACCATCTCCGAGGACCTGCTTTCGGGCAAGACCGTTCTCGTTGCGGCACACGGCAATTCGCTGCGCGCATTGGTCAAGCACTTGGACCGGATCTCCGATGACGATATCGCCGGGCTGAACATCCCCACCGGTATTCCGCTGCGGTACGAGCTGGACGAGAACTTGCGCCCGGTCCGTCCGCGTGAATACCTGGACCCCGAGGCCGCCGCCGCGGGTGCCGCGGCCGTCGCCAGCCAGGGCGGCAAGTAAGCACCTACCTCGATACAACGCGCCGCGACCGGTATCGGTCGCGGCGCGTTGCTGTTTCTCGGCGGTGACACGCCATTTGCCTCGATCGGAAATGGAACTGGGGCGCGGGTCGCGATCGGTTAGCTGCAATCGCTTGGGTTAGTGTGAATTCTGCAGGTTGGCGTGGGTTTTTCAAGCTTTATCCAGGCGTAATGCAGTGTTGATTGCTGTATGTGAACCAGCATTCGAGTCGCAATCTAAGTAGCCCGAAGATCGAACTTACCCGTCGGTATGTAAGCTCTGGTCGTTCGACCAGTCCGAGAGGCGGATCACCCCTGATGCAGACAATGTTGCGTGCCACAGTGGCGGCAGTCGCCACGGCGGTGCTCATTCCATTCGTCACCCAGAGCGCGATCGCCGCGCCCGAGCCGTCCGGTCCCGACGGTGGCGCGGCCGGTGCCGCCTGGGCCGCGACAGAGGACGGACCCCAGCAGTACCCGAATGTGAATATCCAGTGGGACGTTCCGATCACCATGAGCGACGGCACCGTCCTCAAGGGCAATGTGTACCGTCCGGCGGATGCGGTGGGTCGCCCGATCGACACCCCGACGCCCACGGTGGTCAACCTGACGCCGTACACCAAACTGGTCTCGAATATCGCCGACAGCGCCATGTCCATTCCGGGCCTGTCCGATGCGCTGATCGAACTGTTTCGCCAGACCGACCTCAGCGGCACTCCGCTCTCCGGCGTCACCGATCTGACCAAATCCTTCGGCGGCGGTGAACTGCGCAACTTCGCCGTCGACCGCCAGCTCATCAAGAGCGGCTACACCCAGGTCGTGGTCGACGTGCGCGGCACCGGTTTCTCCCAGGGCACCTGGGACATGCTGCGCCAGCGCGAACAGCAAGACACCTACGAGGTGATCGACTGGACCGCGCGTCAGCCGTGGTCCGACGGCCGCATCGGCATGAATGGCCTGTCCTATTCGGGCATCAACCAGATCCAGGTCGCCGCGATGCATCCGCCCGCGCTGAAGGCGATCTTTCCGGTAGTGCCCGGCAGTGACCTGGTCAATGATGTGCTCGCACCTGGCGGCGGCTTCGGCTTCAACTTCATTCCGCTGTGGCTGACCGCAATCAACGGCCTCAAGCTGGTTCCGGATGTCGCGTCGATACTCAACGGACAGTTCGATATGAGGTGGCTCGCGGATCGTGCGAAGGATCCGTTCACCTTCATGGACGTGCTGCTCAATGTCTACAGCACCACCCGCATCGAGGACCTGGACCCGCGCGCCGGGGAACTGCTGACCGGTTCGTCGGCGTCGCGCGCGGCCTGGCTCAGCGATCCGAGCAAGATCCAGGTGCCCACCTTCGTCACCGGTGGCTGGCACGATCTGTTCACCTACTCGGAATCCAAGATCTACAACGAGATTCCGCTGCCCGCGGGCCAGAAACAGCTGCTGATGGGCAATACGTACCACATCAACTCGGGCAATGAATACGGCAAGCCCGGCCTGCCGCCGCGCCTGGATGTGCTGCAGCGCGCGTGGTTCGACAAGTGGCTCAAGGGAATCGACAACGGCATCGATCAGTACGGCCCGATCACCTTGCGGCAGCAGGGCGGCGGCTGGATCACCACCGACTCGTTCGCCGATCCGCAGACCGGTACCAAGGATGCCGAATATCGCCGGATGTACCTGTCCGCCAACCGAAGTGGCACCGCGAACAGCCTGAACGACGGATCGTTGCTCGCCGCCGCGAGCCCGGACTCGGCGCGGCTCACCGTCGCGCCAGGCCTGACTACCCTGTGCTCCAACGACGCAGCGCAGGGTAGTGCGGGTTTCCTCTCGATCATCGATGGCTGCGCCAAGGACTCCCGGATCGCCGAGCTCAACGGACTGACCTTCACCAGCGCCCCAGTCGCCGAGCCGACCACCATCTCCGGCCGAATCGCCGCGCACCTCAATACCGTTCAGGATGCGACCGACGGCTATTGGGTGGTCACGGTGAACGATGTCGCGCCGGACGGCCAGTCCACCGTGCTCTCCTCGGGCCAGTTGATGGCGTCGCTGCGTCAGGTCGACGAGGCGAACAGCACCCGGTCCGTCAGTGGCGATTACACCGATCCGCGGCCCTACACCTCGCTCGACCTGCGTCAGCCGACCGTGCCGGGGGATGAGACGACCCTCGATATCGCCCTGCCCGCCACCGAGGCGATTCTACAGCCGGGCCATCGCCTGCGCGTGGATGTCTTCGCGGGCAACTTCCCCAAGGGCCTGCCGGTACTGCCGATGCTGATCGATACGGGTCTGAAACCACAACACGTGCAACTGGATCCGAATCGGCCGAGTTTCGTGAATCTTCCAGTGCGGGGTAACCCGGGCTGGTAAGCCGTATCCGGCCCGAGCGTGCACTTCTCGCGCATTCAAGCTCGAATCCGCGGGGTATGGGCGGTGGTGCACGCTCGGACCGGGTCTGGTCGCTAGTCGGCCACGGCGAATGCCGACTCCAACGGCGGGAAGATCGCGCGGGCATCCGCACCGCCGAACCAGAGGCCGACGGTGAAGACCGAGGTGGCCTCGAGATATTTGGCCTGATGCAGTCCGCCCGCCGAAATCGGTTGCAGCCCGATATCTTCCGCCAGTGTGGCGACCTGTTGCACTGCCGAAGCATCGTCACCGCAGATCGGCACCGCCAGCCTGCGGTCCTCGAAGACACGGGCCGGTGATTCCCACACCTCGGCGGCACATACGTTGAACGCCTTCACCACGTTCGCCTCGGGAACCGTCGCCGCGATGCGAGCGGCGACCGCGTCCTCGGACAGTACGAAAGCCGGAACTCCTTGCGGCGCGGCCTCGTCCGGGAGGAACGCATTGGTGCAGTCGATCACCGTCCGTCCGGCAAGTTCTGCGCCGATTTCACCCAATACTTCGTCAAGGGCACTTACCGGCAGTGCCAACAGCACCACCGCCCCGAATTCGGCAGCCGCGCCGACACTTCCGCCCCGCGCTCCGTGCCCGATGGTTGCTGCCAGCGCATCCGCGGCCGCACGGGACCGAGCGCCGATGACGACCTCGTGTCCGGCCGCGGCCCAGCCGACGCCCAGTGCCTTCGCCATCGCGCCGGCCCCGATGATTCCGATTCGCATATCAACTCCTGGTAAGGGGTGTATCCGGCACCGACGCTAGGGATTTCGATAGGCACCCGAAGGTGCGCAATAACGATGGCAGGCTGGAGTCATGACGGTCGAACATGCCGAACCCGTGGAATTCGCGCCCTATGGCGACTACGAGGCCGACTGTCCGGCCCGCCTCGGCGTCGACCTGTTCGGCAACCGTTGGCTCGCGGTCATCGTCTACATGCTGCGCGACGGCCCGATGCGCCCCGGTGACCTGCGCACCGCCATCGGCGGCATCAGCCAGAAGATGCTCACCCAGACGCTGCGCCGCATGCAGACCATGACCCTCATCGAGCGCCACCGCTACGCCGAGGCCCCGCCCCGCGTCGAATACGAACTGACCGAAGCCGGACGCGATCTGCTCATTCCGATCTACGCCCTCGGCGAATGGGCCGACCGCCACGGCGACTCGGTGCGGTCGGCAATGTCGGATTCGGAGGAGTGAAAGCGATCCGGACGCTGTCGCGCGAACAACGCGTAAACAAGCGGCTAACGGGCCTGGAAGTACCCATGACCTGCGCGAAACTTCGCGTACCCCGAGTTGGGTTGTCGGTCGGCGACCGTACGATTCAAGTGTGAGTGTTCCCCAGGCCGTCCTGCTGGCAGTCCTCGCGGCTGTTGTCGGCCTGGCAGTCGGCGGGCTACTGATCCCGTTCATGAACGCCAGGCAGGCCGCCCGCAGACAGGCGGATTCCGGTCTCACCATGTCTCAGGTGCTCGACCTGATCGTGCTCGCCTCCGAGAGCGGAATCGCGGTCGTGGACGAATACCGCGACGTGGTGCTGGTCAATCCGCGCGCCGAGGAACTAGGCCTGGTCCGCAACCGGCTGCTCGACGAACGCGCCTGGGCCGCGGTGGAGAAGGTGCTCGCCACCGGCGAATCCACCGAATTCGATCTCACCGCGAAGAACCCGATGCCCGGCCGCAGCCGGATCGCGGTGCGCGGAGTGGCCAGACAGTTGTCGCGCGAAGAGACCAGCTTCACCGTGCTGTTCGCCGACGACGATTCCGAGCAGGCCCGCATGGAGGCCACCCGCCGCGACTTCGTCGCCAATGTCAGCCACGAACTCAAGACTCCCGTTGGCGCGATGAGCCTGCTGGCCGAGGCCATGCTGGAATCCGCCGAAGATCCCGAGGCGGTCCGGCACTTCGGTCAGCGCGTACTCGGTGAATCCCGGCGCCTCGGCAAGATGGTGACCGAGTTGATCGCGCTCTCGCGACTACAGGGCGCGGAAAAGCTACCCGAGCTCGAGGTGGTCGACGTCGACTCCGTGGTCACGCAGGCGGTCGATCGCTCCCGTACCGCCGCCGAGGCCGCGGGCATCACCGTCAGCACCGATCGCCCGAGCGGGCTCGAGGTGCTCGGCGACGAAACCCTGCTCGTCACCGCACTGTCCAACCTGGTGGAGAACGCCATCGCGTACTCACTCGCGGGCTCCCACGTTTCGGTGAGCCGCTCACTGCGCGGCGATCACGTCGCGATGGCCGTGACCGATCGCGGCATCGGTATCGCCAAGGAAGACCAGGAGCGGGTCTTCGAACGATTCTTCCGATCCGATAAGGCACGCTCGCGCGCCACCGGTGGCACCGGGCTCGGCCTGGCTATCGTCAAGCACGTGGCGGCCAACCACAACGGTGAAATCACCCTGTGGAGCAAGCTCGGCACCGGATCGACGTTCACCCTGCGAATACCTGCCCACCATGAAGCCGACGGCGAAGAAGAGGTCGACGGTTCCGCGGTGAGTATGAGAGAAACACACCCGCGCCCCACGGGGCCGGGCAGACCGAATGGTGTGGAGGCACGCAGATGACGAGTGTTCTGATCGTCGAAGATGAGGAGTCGCTGGCCGATCCGCTCGCGTTCCTGCTGCGCAAGGAGGGATTCGAGGTCACCGTGGTCGGTGACGGACCGTCCGCGCTCGCCGAATTCGACCGCTCCGGCGCCGATATCGTGCTGCTCGACCTCATGCTGCCCGGTATGAGCGGCACCGACGTGTGCAAACAGCTGCGCACCCGCAGCGGGGTCCCGGTGATCATGGTCACCGCGCGCGACAGCGAGATCGATAAGGTGGTCGGCCTGGAGCTCGGCGCCGACGACTACGTCACCAAGCCGTACTCGGCGCGCGAACTGATCGCCCGCATCCGGGCCGTGCTGCGCCGCGGCGCGGGCGATGAACTGGACGGCGGCAATGAGAGCGGTGTGCTCGAGGCCGGACCGGTCCGGATGGATGTCGACCGCCACACCGTGCACGTCAACGGCAGGCAGGTCACCCTGCCGTTGAAGGAATTCGATCTGCTCGAATATCTGCTGCGCAATTCCGGGCGAGTGCTGACCCGCGGCCAGCTGATCGACCGGGTCTGGGGCGCCGACTACGTCGGGGACACCAAGACCCTCGACGTGCACGTCAAGCGGTTGCGCTCGAAGATCGAGGGCGATCCGGCCAAGCCGGAGCACCTCGTCACCGTCCGCGGCCTCGGCTACAAGCTCGAGGCTTGACCGCCTCCCCGAATATTTTGCCGATCGGTAGGTGACGCCAGACTCGCGTCGCGGACCGGCGGTCGTGTCGGTCACCGGTTCTGGGCGTATCCGACGAGTTACCCATGTGCTTGCGAAATCAGTTGATACGTAGGCAAAGATTCGCAGCAACCGAGGCCCCGACAACCTCGGTGCTGCTGCGTATCCGAATCAGGGCAGGTAGACCCAGGTGGGGCCGATGCCGGGGACGTCCTGCTTGTGCAGGGTGATCCAGCCGAGATCGTCTTCCTGCATGCAGTCGTAGACATCCGCCGCGCTGGTGCCGCGGCAGGCGATGGTGCGGCTGAGGCCGTACGGGCTCATGATCAGGTTCTTGCCATTCGCCTGGGCGTTCAGCGCCTCAGGGGTGTTGGCGGGCAGGAAGTCGGCGGTGAAATCGGCGTATTTGGCCGGGTCACCATTGGGTTCGGCATGCGCGGCACCGGTCAGCGCGGCGGTGGCGCCGAGCGCGATGGCGGTCAGGGGCAGGGCTTTCTTCAACATGACCGCACATCCAACCGCATCTGAGTAAAGCGCGCATGGCGAGCAGGTGAATCACCCGCTATGCAAACCTCACGCCGATTGGTCGGCGATCGGTTGGTCGGATTTCATACGGTCGGCGTGCACGGTCGCGGGATGGATCGCGATCAAGCCGAGCCCCTCGCGGCGCTTGCAGTGTCGGGCCAGCTCTTCGTAGGCGGGTGCGCCGAGTAATTCCTTCAGTTCAGGACCGTAGGACTGCCACACCGGGCGGGTGCCGACATGGGCGTCGGGGGAGCCGGAGCAGTACCAGTCCAGGTCCTCGCCGCCGGGACCCCAGCCGCGACGGTCGTATTCGGTGATGGTGGTCTTCAGGATCTGCACGCCGTCTGGGCGCTCCACCCAGTCCTGGGTGCGCCGGATCGGCAGCTGCCAGCACACATCTGGCTTCACCTCGAGCGGCTCGATGCCCTTGCGCAGCGCCATGGTGTGCAGCGCGCAGCCGACGCCGCCGTCGAACCCGGGGCGGTTCAGGAAGATGCAGGCGCCGTCGAAGCGACGGGTGCGCAGCGCGGGCTCGTCCTCCAGCTCGTCGAGCTCCAGATAGCCCTTCTTGGTGATCTTGCCCTCGGCGTCGGTCGCCTCGTCCATCAGCTGCCAGTCGCTCGGTGTGAGCATTTTCACAGCATTGGTCAGACGCTTGCGATCATCCTTGTCGGAGAGGAACGCACCGTGCGAGCAGCAGCCGTCATCGGGGCGGTCGCTCAGAATTCCCTGGCAGGCCGGAGTTCCGAAGACACACGTCCAGCGCGACAGCAGCCAGGTCATATCCGCGACGATCACATGCTCGTCGTTTGCCGGATCCACGAACTCGATCCATTCACGGGGAAAGTCGAGATCGACCTCCGGCGCCGGATCGATCTTCCCCGCTGGTCGGGGCCTCTTGGAGCCGCTCACGACTCCACCTCGCCGGCGCGCGGCTCCGTCGCGCGCTGCGCCGCGCTGCGCTTGCTGGTTCGCTCGCTGCGCTCACTCACTGCTGCGCCTACCGTCACACTTCAGGACGCTAACAGTTCAGTCGGCTGGGCTAAAGGGCCGGTTCACCCAGTACCGTATTCATGTGCGGCTTGGGGTACTCGATGTCGGAAGCAATACCGTCCACCTGCTTGTGGTGGACGCCCATCGCGGTGGTCACCCGATGCCGATGAGCTCGACAAAGGCCACTCTCCGGCTATCGGAGAACATGGATGCCGACGGCTGCATCACCGTCCAAGGGGCCGAACGGCTGATCGCGACGGTCGCCGAATTCGCCAGCATCGCCGAGACTTCCCGCTGTGTCGAGCTGATGCCGTTCGCGACCTCCGCGCTGCGTGAGGCCGCGAATTCCGATGAGGTACTCGCCAGGGTCCGCGCCGAAACCGGCGTCGAACTGCAGGTGCTCGCCGGTGTCGACGAGGCCCGGCTGACCTTCCTCGCCGTGCGCCGTTGGTACGGCTGGAGCGCGGGCCGGATCCTCAATCTCGACATCGGTGGCGGCTCACTGGAAATGACCAACGGCGGCGACGAGGAACCCGATCTCGCGGTCTCGCTGCAACTCGGCGCCGGACGGTTGACCAGAGAGTGGCTGCGCGAGGATCCACCGGGCAAACGCCGCGTCGCGGTGCTGCGCGATTGGCTCGACGCGGAACTCGTCGCACCCGCGAAACAGCTGCTGGACGTGGGGAAACCGGATCTCGCGGTCGGCACCTCGAAGACGTTTCGGTCGCTGGCCCGGTTGACCGGAGCGGCACCCTCTTCGGCCGGGCTGCGGGTGCGCCGTACACTCACCAGCTCAGGTCTGCGCCAATTAATTGCGTTCATCTCGAGAATGACGGCGGCGGACCGTGCAGAATTGGAAGGCGTAAGTTCCGATCGGTCACAGCAATTGGTGGCTGGCGCACTGGTCGCGGAGGCGAGTATGCGGGCACTATCGCTGGATAGCCTCGAGATTTGTCCGTGGGCACTGCGCGAGGGGCTCATCTTGCGCAAACTGGATACCGATATGAACGGCGGACCGCGGGCTACGGCATTGCCGGGTTCCGTCGCGGAAACGAGCGGTAAGCCGGTGCCCGGCGGCGGTCTATCGGGCCCAATCGAAACGGTGTCGTCATGAGTGAGGATTCCAAGCAGCTATCGGTTGCCGAGCTGCTGGCACGCAACGGCCAGCAGGGCGCGGCATCGTCCGGTGGCGGCGGGCGGCGGCGACGCAGTGGTCGCGGCATCTCGGTTGCTGAGCTGACCGGTGATCTGCCTGCCATTCCGGTGGGCGGCGGCGGTGGCCATTCCGCGCACGCCGCACCCGAGGACGACGAACCGGCGTACGAACCGCCGTCGTATGAATCCAACGGATACGAATCCAACGGGTACGACGCGTCGGGTTACCAACCTTCCGGTTTCCAGTCCGGCGGGTACGCGGGGTCCAGTTTCGAAACGCCTGCGCCGGAACCCACTTCGTACGCGGCGCCGGATCCGGCACCGTACGCCGCACCCGAATTACCCAACTACTCGCCGATGTCGGGGCCGATCACCCGATACGACCCGCTCTCGGCCTACGCCGCTCCGGAGGCGCCCGCCGATCCGCTGCCCGCGCCGGGATATTCGAGCCGGGTCATGCCAGGGCGGGAAATGCCGGGCGCGGATTCGTCGCGGCATGCCGCACCCGCGGATCCGCTGTCTGCGCCGATCTCGGGCCTTTACGCCCCGGCACCTGATCCGTACGCCCCGGCGCCCGATCCGTACGCCCCGGCACCTGATCCGTATTCGCGGGACCCGCTTGCCGATGGCGCTTCGGCGGTCGGCTCCGGACGCACCGGCCGCCGACATCGGCATGCCGAACCGGAGGAAGAGACCACCGACGTACAGCCGCTGCACGATCTCGGCCGCGGCATCGGTGCCCCGCCGGAAAGCCCGCCGAGCGGATCGAGATCGGGCGGCCGGGCCGCCCGGAGACGTGCGGCGGAGGCAGCTGAGGCCGAAGCCGCACCCTCGACCGCGGCATGGTCGCCGTCCACCAATGGCTTCGCCCCGGAGTCCGCGCCACTGCCGATGTCCCCGCCCGACGGTCGGGCGCGCGGCGCCCATCCCGAGCCGCCGGATCAGCGAAGATCCGCACGGCGGGAAGGTCCGGTCGACGGCGGTCTGCCTGCCTGGTCGGTGCGAAGACATGTACCGACCAAGAACGATGCGCCCGAGTCCGAGAGCATCCCCACCGCCGCATGGTCTCTGGCGAGCCAGGATCAACAGCTCGTCTCCGGCCAGACCGTAGCGGGCGACCTGCTGCGCGATGAAGTCGAACGTGCCGAGGCCGAGCGGGCGAACGGGCGCGCCGCCGAACGCAACGGGCGTGGACGACGTGGCCGATCGAAGCCCGCCGAGCCAGAGGTGTACGACGGTCTGACCGATGTGTACGAACCGTTCCCGACCGGTGATGTCCTCGACGACGAGGACGATTTCGACGGCGACGATGTCGATTCGGATCATTCGTTCGCCTCCCGCCTGTCCCCGAGACGCGCGCGCTCGCGGGTCGCACGCAAGTCGGAGTACGACGCCAATCGCCGCCAGTGGATGATTCTCGGCGGTCAGAGCACCGGCGCCGCAGTCGCCGGAATGTTGCTCTTCAAGGGCTTCGAGCGCATGTGGGAAATGCTGCCCTGGGTGGCGCTGTGCCTGGCGATGATCGTGATCCTGGGCCTGGTGGCGCTGGTGCGAATACTGCGGCGCACCGATGACATCCTCAGCACGGTGATAGCCGTCGTCGTCGGCATCTTTGTCACCCTGGGACCGCTAGCCTTTCTACTCAGTACGAACTGAGCAGGGAGCAGGCTGTGGGGAACATCGGGCAGGCGGACGACACCAGAACGGCGAGCGTGGCCAGGGGGCCCGCTCCCGATCCCGACGTGCGTACCGAACCCTATTCGCCGGTCGAAGCGGCCGGCGGATCCGGCGGTCAGCAGATCCTCGTCGGTCTCTCGACGGCCTCGGTCTATCCGCAGAACACCGAGGCGGCCTTCCGATACGCGGCCGAAATCGGTTACGACGGCATCGAATTGATGGTCTGGGCCGAGCCGGCCAGCCAGAGCATTGCCACGGTCCAGGGCTATTCCCGCAAATACGGTGTGCCGGTACTGGCGATCCACGCACCGTGCCTGTTGATCTCGCAGCGGGTGTGGGGCTCGGATCCGGTGGCCAAACTCGAGCGCAGTGTGCGCACGGCCGAGGCGCTCGGCGCGGGCACCGTGGTGGTGCATCCGCCTTTCCGCTGGCAGCGCAGATATGCGCAGGGCTTCGCCGACCAGGTGGCGGAGCTGGAGGAGCACAGCCACGTCATCGTCGCGGTGGAGAATATGTTCCCCATGCGCGCGGACACCCTCTTCGGCCGCAAATCCGGGTCGGTGAAGCGGCTGGAGCGCCGCGGTGGACCCGGTCCCGGCGTGACCGCCTTCAGCCCGTCCTACGATCCGACCGATACCGGATTCCGGCACTACACCCTGGATCTCTCCCATACCGCGACCGCCGGTGCCGATCCGCTCGCCCTGGCCGCGCGGATGGGCCACGGCCTTGCGCACCTGCATCTCGCCGACGGCCGCGGTGCGGCGCATGACGAGCATCTGGTGCCCGGCGAGGGCACCCAGCCCTGTGTCGAGCTGTGTGCGGCGCTGCTGCGCTCCGGTTTCGCCGGTCACGCGGTGGCCGAGATCAATACCCAGAACGCGCGCACCGCCCAGGACCGCACGGGCATGCTCGACCGCACGCTGGACTTCGCCAGAGCACACCTCAGCGCACCCGCTCCGGCCCCGACGCACGCCAACCAGGTGTGACGCCGCACCGATCTGCAAGCAGAGGGGAATTCCGACCCCGAATCGCTTCGTTCTACGCTGTACGAACGCCGCGTCTCGCCGACGCGGCCGACCGACGACAGGAGTGACGATGCCGGAGCTGACCGCCGAGCTCGAGCAGGCCATCACGACAGGCGCACCCTTCAGCCGGGTGTGCACACTGACCGAACTGCTGTCGGCCAACCCGGATACCGGCCGCTACCTGGGCATCATCGACAAAATCTGGACTATCGGGCCGAAGGTGCACGGCGGCACCATGGTCGCGACCAGCGCCGCCGCGGCCACCCGCTGGCTGCGCGCCTCCGATCCGGCCCTGGTGGTCATGGCGCCCATCGCGGCGAGCTCCGATTTCCTCGGTGCACCGGAGCCGGGCGAGGTCGAGTACGAGGTGCACATCCGCAAGGTCGGTCGCCAGATCTGCCTGGTCGATGTGAATCTGATCCAGAACGGGCGCACGCTGGTGCGCACCGCGTTCACCTTCGGTCATCTCGATGACGCCGACCCGATCTACACGCAGCAGCATGCTGAAATGCCGATCGAACCGCCTGCCGACGCCGTCGGTTACCGGGATTCGTCGATGGGCAAGGTCGTCCATGTGGCGCGCGGCGCCGAACTGTTCATCGACCGCGAGTGGGCCCGATTCCTCGACGGTGCGAAAGGTGAACCGCGCCTGCGTCTTTGGATGCGCCCGTTCGAGGGCGACCAGCAGGATCCGGATATCGCCATGTACTTCGCGATCATGTCCGCCGATATGAGCCCGCCGGTCCCGGCGAACCTCGGCCAGACCGGTTGGGCGCCGACCGTTCAGATGACCACCTACCTGCGCCGCCGTCCGGCCCCGGGTTGGCTGCGGATCATCGCGACCAGCCACGAGATCGGCGAGCGCATGTTCGACGAGGACCAGCTGATTCTCGACTCCACCGGTGCGGTCGTCGCGCAGAGCCGTCAGCTCGCCCTGGTACCGCAGCAGCGATAGGACCGGTTCCCCCTCCTTCAGTTCCGCGACCGCCGGCCCGCGATGCAAAGTGCGTGGCACCTGCGGCCCGCAAAAGGCTCGGGGAGGCGGGCTAGCCTTGAGCCCATGACGAGAGTTGCGGTGATCGGTGGCGGTCGCATCGGGGAGGCGTTGATCGCCGGATTGCTCGAATCCGGACGGGCGGCGAAGGATCTGGTCGTCGTCGAGACGCATGCTGATCGGGCCGAACTCATCGGCGACCGCTTCGGCGTACGGGTCACCGATTCGATCGCGGACGCGATCGTCGGTGCGGATGTCCTGGTCATCGCGGTCAAGCCGGGTGATGTGGATACGGTCCTGACCCAGGTCGGCAAGGCCGAACTCGATGCCGACCGGGATCAGATCCTGGTGTCGCTGGCGGCGGGTGTGCCGACGGCGCGCCTGGAGAACAAGCTGCCCGCCGGTTTCCCGGTGGTGCGGGTGATGCCGAATACCCCGATGCTGGTCGGCCAGGGCATGAGCGTGCTCGCGCCGGGCCGCTATGCCCGGCCGGAACAGCTGACCCAGGTGACCGAGCTGCTCGCCGCGGTCGGCAAGGTGGCGACCGTGACCGAGGCGCAGATGGATGCGGTGACCGCGGTCTCGGGCTCCGGACCCGCGTACTTCTTCCTGGTGGTCGAGGCCATGGTCGATGCCGGTGTCGGGCTCGGCCTGACCCGCGACGTCGCCACTGAACTCGTGGTGCAGACCATGCTCGGCTCGGCCGCCCTGCTCGAGAGCTCCGGACAGACCGCTGCTGAGCTGCGTGCCGCCGTGACCTCGCCGGCGGGTACGACCGCCGCCGCGGTGCGTGAATTGGAGCGTGGCGGGGTGCGTTCGGCCTTTCTAGAGGCATTGCACGCGGCGAAGCAACGATCCGCCGAACAGGGTGCCAACGACGGTGCGGGCGGCAGCGCTTCCTGAGGCGTCTCGGGCGGGCGTTGATCAAACACCGCGCGTCTACGGGGTGACCGGTCGGTTCCCTGCGTGTAAACCTGATTTCTCACACCCGTCGCAGTAATCCCACTGGTCCCGCTAAGCTTCAAGGAGCACGTGCGTGTCTGTTCCGCCGGTGGGGAAGCCGGCGGCGCGGACGTGCCGGAGGTCAGTGGTGCGATGATGTCTAACAAGATGTCTCCAAATAATTCAGGGACGTCGCCAGGAAGTTCCGGACCATCGGGTGGCCGGGCTAATTCCCGGACCCAAGGCGGTTCGGGAACTCCGACGCAATCGGTGCTCGGCGGAGGTACTCAGTTCCTCACCGTCGCCGAGGTTGCGAATCTCATGCGAGTGTCCAAGATGACGGTCTATCGGCTGGTGCACTCGGGTGAGTTGCCCGCCGTACGGGTCGGTCGCTCATTCCGGGTGCATGCCAAGGCGGTGCACGACTATTTGGAGACGTCCTACTTCGACGCTGGATGAGGCGGTTTCATCAGCTTGACGGTGTCCCGGTAGGATGAACCCTCGGTTCGTGTGCGCCTGCCGGCGGCACCGCTTTGTGGTGTCCGGTGCCAGCTTGGCGGCGCGGACGCTGAAATAGGCGTACGTGATTCGCGTGCGCGCCGAGTAGAGAGAACGCGAGGACAACCCTATGGGTTCTGTGATCAAGAAGCGCCGCAAGCGCATGTCGAAGAAGAAGCACCGCAAGCTGCTTCGCCGCACGCGTGTTCAGCGGCGCAAACTCGGCAAGTGAGTTGCTGCGCGTTAGCTGAGAGGCCCGTCACCGATTGGTGGCGGGCTTTTCTTTTTGAAACAGCGAATTTTGAAAGTTGCCCATGTATCGGGTGACTGAAGTCATCGTTAGATCCTGGTTAATACCCTCTGCGTATCGGAGTCGACCGGTTACTCTGGTACCGCAGCAAATGGAATTGGGGGGCTGTCACAGTTGGGATCCGGTGCGGTGGGTTCTGAAATACGGGATGGACATACACCCAAGGTGGTGATGGTGACCGGTGCCAGCCGATTCTTCGGCGGCAACGTGGTCGCGCGTTTGGCCCAGGATCAGACCATCGAGCACATCCTGGCCGTCGACACCATGACCCCGAGTCGTGAACTGCAACGACGCATGGGCCGCGCCGAATTCGTTCGCGCCGATATTCGAAATCCCTTGATTCGCAAGGTGATCGGCGGCAATGAGGTCGACACCGTCGTGCACCCCGCGATGCTCACGCATCCACCGGCCGGTGGTGGCCGGGCGGTGATGAAGGATCTCAACGTGCTCGGCGCCATGCAGCTGCTCGCGGTCTGTCAGAAATCGCCTTCGGTGCGGCGCGTGGTGGTGCGCTCGACCTCCGCGGTCTACGGATGCAGCGCGAAGGATCCCGCGAAATTCACTGAAGAAATGAGCGCGCGAACCCCACCGAGTGGTTGGTTTGCCCGCGACATGATCGAAATCGAAGGATTCGTCCGCGGACTCGCGCGGCGGCGTCCCGATATAGCCGCTTCGATTTTGCGTTTGGCGCCCATTGTCGGCCCACGATTGGCCCGGCGCGGTGTGCAGTATCTGCGTTCGCCGGTAGCTCCGACGGTCCTCGGCCGGGATGCCAGACTGCAGTTGCTGCACGAGGAGGACGCCATCGCCGCGATGGCGCACGCGGCACGGCAGGCGCCCGGTGGCACCTACAACATCGCCGGCGACGGCGCGCTGGTGTTATCGCAGGCGATCCGGCGTGCGGGCCGGATCGAGCTGCCGATCCCATGGCTGGTCTTCCGTACCGCGGGCCGTGCGATCATGGGCCCGATCATGCGGGACTTCACCAGTGAGCAGATCGACTACTTCCACTTCGGCTGTGGTCTCGACACCACCCGTATGCGCGCCGAACTCGGTTTTGTCCCGCGCTGGACGACGGTGCAGGCATTCGACGACTTCATCGGGGGCGCAGCGTCGCGGCCCGTCATCGATCCAGCATGGATCGATGCCGCAGAACATAAACTGCTCGGCCTGCTCGGGGCCGATACGGGAGCACATACATGAATGACGTAGCGAAAGTCATCCAACTCCACGATCTGAATATCGAAACGCGCCAGCGGAGCACGCCGCGGCGCTGGCCGGAGCCGGTGACCGGCGAGGTCGCGCCGAGCCAGGTGGTGACGTCGCTGACCGAACGTCTCGCGGCCGCCGAACCCCCGGCGCCGCATTCGGTGTCGGACATGCTGCGCGGCGCCATCGGCAAGCAGATCCGCACCACCGCGGATTTCCTGCGCCGTCGGGTCACCGGTGACTATCAGGTCGACGAATTCGGCTTCGACGAGCATCTGCTGGAATCGTTGATCCTTCCTGCGCTGCGCCCGCTCTCGGATTATTGGTTTCGTGTGCAGGTCAACGGGATCGAGAACGTTCCGGAGGCCGGCGGTGCGCTGATCGTCGCCAACCATGCGGGCACCATCCCGCTCGACGGGCTGATGCTGCAACTGGCGATCCACGACCGGCATCCGAAGGAACGCGCGCTGCGCCTGCTAGCCGCCGATCTCCTCTTCGAGACGCCGGTGCTCGGCGTGCTCGCTCGCAAGGCCGGGCACACCCTGGCCTGCCATCCGGATGCCGAAAGGCTTTTGCGCGCAGGCGAATTGACCGGCGTGTTCCCGGAGGGCTTCAAGGGCGTCGGTAAGCAGTTCACCGACCGCTACAAGCTGCAGCGCTTCGGTCGCGGCGGATTCGTCGCAGCGGCGGTGCGCACCGGCACACCGATCATTCCGTGCTCGATCGTCGGCTCGGAGGAGATCTATCCGAAGCTGGCCGATATCAAGCCGCTCGCCCGGCTGCTCAATGTGCCGTATTTCCCGGTGACACCGCTGTTCCCGCATCTGGGTCCGCTCGGTGCGCTGCCGCTGCCGTCGAAGTGGTACATCGAATTCGGCGAGCCCATCGCGACCACCGGCTACGAGGCCGAGGACGCGGACGATCCGATGACCATGTTCGAGGTCACCGACCAGGTCCGCGAAACCATTCAGCAGACTCTCTACAAACTGCTCACCAAGCGCCGCAACCCGTTCACGGGCTAATGCTCGCGGCGCCGGGTGACCGCCGCGGCGACCGCGCCACCGGCGGCGCCGAGTGCCAGCGCGGTCGGCACGCCGATCTTGGCTGCCTTGCGTCCGGTGCGGAAATCACGGATCTCCCAGCCGCGATTCTTTGCCACCTCGCGTAGGTCGGAATCCGGATTGATCGCCACCGCGGTGCCGACCAGCGACAGCATCGGCACATCGTTGTGGCTGTCGGAGTAGGCCGTACAACGCTTGAGGTTCAAGCCTTCTCGGATCGCCAGTGTGCGCACCGCATGCGCCTTGCCGAGCCCGTGCAGGATGTCGCCGACCAATCGCCCGGTGAACTTTCCGTCCACGCTCTCGGCGACCGTGCCGAGCGCACCGGTGAGCCCGAGCCGCTTCGCGATCACCTGTGCCAGCTCGACCGGCGTCGCGGTCACCAGCCACACCTGCTGTCCGGCGTCGAGGTGCATCTGCGCCAAAGCCCTTGTGCCGGGCCAGATCTTGTCGGCGATGATCTCGTCGTAGATCTCCTCGCCGAGGGCGGCCAGTTCGGCGGTCGGGCGACCCGCGATGAATGCCAGCGCCTTCTCCCGGCCCGCGGCCATATCGGTGCTGTTCTCCTTACCGGTGACCCGGAATTTCACCTGTTTCCAGGCGACGTCCACCAGATCGGAGGTCTTGAAGTATTTGCGCGCGGCCAAGCCGCGGGCGAAATGCACGATCGACGCACCCTGCACCATGGTGTTGTCGACATCGAAGAATGCGGCCGCCGTCAGGTCCCGCGGTACTTCGGGCCCGATGGCCTCGATATCGGCTTCGGCGAGTTCGGCATCGTGCAGCGACAGCGCCGCCTCGGCACTGGCCTCACCGGCCAGATTGGCCCGCAGCTCTTCCTCGCTCGGGCCGAACGGGCTGCGAGAGATGCGCGCGAGCTGGTCCTGCAGACCCTGGCCGAGCCGACCCTGATTCCACCGCACCGGAAACTCACCGAATCGTCCCGCGATGAAACCTGCCCTTGCCACCTTCGATCGTTCCGGCACCAGTACCTCCGCCCGTCGCGCGAACCACAACCACACTAGCTGGCCGCGGTGACAGTTAAGGCACTACCGCGCGCTCCGATCGGGGCGTGGCGAGGGGATTTAATATCGGCCATGACCAATCCCACACATTCGGTGACGCTGCTGACGAGATCGGGCTGCGGGCTCTGCGTCACCGCGTTCGAGCAACTCCTGGCGATCTGCGCCGATTTCGATATCGAGCCGTCGACAGTCGACGTCGACGAAGCCGCCGGAACCGACCCTGGCCTGCGCGCGGAGTACGGCGACCGGCTTCCCGTCGTGCTTTTGGACGGCCGTGAGCACAGCTATTTCGATGTCGACGAGCCCCGGTTGCGGGCCGACTTGACTCGCTGAGCGATTGCTGATCCGGCCTGATTCCGCCGCGCTGCTGGTCGCGGCGGAAAATGAGGCCAAATTCACCGACTTTGTGAAGGGCTGCACAAGCGGTTACGGTGGTGGCACGCGACCCGCTCGCCGAGGCTGCGGATCCACCGCGTAATGAACCCAGCATTCCGAATACTTCGACCATGGCACCGGACCGCCCCGGGCCCGAGGTCGAACGACGAACCGGACCTCGCCGGAGGCCGGAACGAGGAGCCGACGACGTGACAGAGCAGCATGAGGCGCCGAGTGGCGTCTCCGGCAGGGCTCTGCAGAAGGACATCCCCCAAGCCACCGTGGCGCGGCTGGCCACCTATCTCCGGGTCCTGGCCATGTTGGCCGACGACGGTGTTGCCATCGTATCGAGTGAGGAACTGGCTGTCGCGGCGGGTGTCAATTCGGCCAAGTTGCGCAAGGACCTTTCCTTCCTCGGCCCCAACGGTGTTCGGGGTGTCGGCTATGACGTCGCCAAGTTGCGCACCAGGATCGAGGATGTGCTCGGGCTCTCGCAGGGACATCGGGTGGTACTGGTCGGCGCCGGAAATCTGGGCCGGGCCCTGGTGGGCTACGGCGGGTTCCGGCGGCGCGGCTTCAGCGTGGTCGGCATGTTCGACAGCCATCCCGAGGTGATCGGCCGGTCGGTCGCCGGCCTGGTGGTGCGCGATGTCGCGGATCTGACCCTGGCCATCGACGTCTTGAAGCCGACCATCGCGGTGATCACCGTGCCCGACGACGCGGCACAGGATGTCTGCGATCTGCTGGTCGCCTCCGGACTGCAGTCGATTCTGAGCTTTGCTCCGTGTGAGCTGACCGCACCGGAGACGGTGGAGGTGCGCCGGGTCGATCTGGCGGTCGAATTGCAGATGCTGTCGTTCGAGACCGCACGCAATGCGCCGCCGCTGCCCGAGGTCGCGCACGCCGTTTCCGGCCGCATCGCCCACCGCGCGCCCGCGCACACTGCTGCCGGACATCCGGCGCTCAAGCATTCGACGTCCTCGCATTCGGCAACGGAGCCATCCAGCAAGGGATCGGTGGTCACACCATGAGTGAGCGCAGCGAACGAATCATGTGCCAGCGCGCAATGCGCATGACGCAGCCGAGCGCCAGCGAGGCGGAGTCATGAGCATTCTTTTGGTCGGGATTTCGCATCGCAGCGCGCCCGTCTCGATTCTGGAGAAGGTCGCGATCACCGACGCGGACCGGCCGAAACTGATCGATCGAATGCTCGCCTCCAGCCATGTGTCCGAGGCGATGATCGTCTCCACCTGCAACCGCGTCGAGGTCTACGCCGTGGTGGACGCCTTCCACGGCGGCCTCGCCGAGGTCGGCGAGCTGCTGACCAAACATTCCGGACTGCCGCTGCCGGATCTGACCAAACACGCCTACGTCCGCTACAGCGAGGCCGCCGCCGAGCATCTGTTCGCGGTGGCCAGCGGTCTGGATTCGATGGTGATCGGCGAGCAGCAGGTGCTCAGCCAGATCCGTGGCGCCTATGCCTCCGCCGATGCCCAGCAGGCGGTCGGGCGGACCATGCACGAACTCGCGCAGCACGCACTGCGGGTCGGCAAGCGGGTGCATTCGGAGACCGGTATCGACCGGGCCGGTGCGTCGGTGGTTTCGGTGGCGCTGGATCGGGCGCAGCATGTGCTCGGCCCGCTCGCAGGGCAGACCGCCGTCGTGCTGGGAGCCGGGGCGATGGGCGGGCTCGCGGTGGCGCATCTGTCGCGGGCGGGCATCGGCCGCATCATCGTGGTGAATCGCACGTCGGCCCGGGCCAAGCGGCTCGCCGCGACCGCGCGCAGTCACGGTGTCGAG
Organism: Nocardia vinacea; assembly: GCF_035920345.1. Taxonomy (NCBI): domain Bacteria; kingdom Bacillati; phylum Actinomycetota; class Actinomycetes; order Mycobacteriales; family Nocardiaceae; genus Nocardia; species Nocardia vinacea. The sequence continues at coordinate 6,169,412 of NZ_CP109149.1, read as the reverse complement.
GCTCATTCGATGGAACTGTCGCGCCTGACCGAGGCGATGGCGGCCGCGGATGTCGTCATCACCTGTACCGGCGCGGTCGGCGCGGTGGTGACGCTGGCCGATACCCATCGCGCACTCGCCGAACGCGAGCGCGCAAGCCAGGTGGAACGCCCGTTGGTGTTCTGTGATCTCGGTCTGCCGCGCGATGTCGAACACGCCGTAGCCGGACTGCCCGGTGTCACCGTCATCGATATCGAGACATTGCAGCGCGATCCGGCGGCCGGTGCGGCCGCCGACGATACCGCCGCCGCTCGCTCGATCGTCGCCGACGAACTCGCGAAATACCTTGCGGGCCAGCGCATGGCGGAGGTCACCCCGACCGTTGCCGCGTTGCGGCAGCGCGCGGCCGAGGTGGTCGAGGCCGAATTGCTGCGGCTGGATTCCCGGCTGCCCGGACTGGCTGATCCGGAGCGTGACGAGGTGGCGCGCACCGTGCGTCGCGTGGTGGACAAGTTGCTCCACGCGCCGACGGTGCGAGTTAAACAGTTGGCCTCCACCCCGGGCGGCGATACCTACGCCGAGGCGCTGCGAGAACTGTTCGAGCTCAAACCCGGTGCGGCGCAAGCGGTTGCGGCTCCGATGGAGCTCAGTTCGATCAGCGACGAGCATACGGCGATCCGCTTCCTCGGCGATGTTTCCCTCGACCAGGAAGCGATCGTCGGCGGCAGCGAGATCGCGCTGGCCGACGACTTCACCGCCGGACACCGCGGCGAAGAACAGGGGCAGACGGCATGACAGTTGTGCAGGAAGAGGAAAACGTGACCGCAGGCAGCATTCGCGTGCCGTGGCGGATCGGCACCAGAGGCAGTTTGCTCGCCCTCACGCAGGCGGGCACCATCCGCGACAACCTGATCGCGGCCGGACACGATGCGGAGCTGGTGGTCGTCAAGACCGCGGGCGATCTGTCGTCGGATCCGGTGCAGCAGATCGGTGTCGGCGTCTTCACCTCGGCACTGCGCGACGAACTGGCCTCCGGGAATATCGATATCGCGGTGCATTCGTACAAAGACCTGCCGACCGCACAGGATCCGCGTTTCACCATCGCCGCCATCCCGCCCCGCGAGGATCCGCGCGACGCACTGGTGGCGCGCGATGGTCTGGTGCTCGGTGAACTTCCCACCGGTGCCAAGGTCGGCACCTCCGCGCCGCGCCGCGCCGCCCAATTGCGTGCCCTCGGACTCGGTCTGGACATCGTGCCGCTACGTGGCAATCTCGATACCCGGCTGCGCAAGGTCAGCGAGGGGGAGTTGGACGCGGTCGTGGTGGCCAGGGCCGGACTGGCCAGAATCGGCCGGCTCGACGTGGTCACCGAGGCGCTGGAGCCGGTGCAGATGTTGCCCGCGCCCGCGCAGGGTGCGTTGGCGGTCGAATGCCGCAGCGATGACAGCGAACTCATCAAGGTGCTGACCGAACTCGACGACGCCGCGACCCGCGCGTCCGTCATTGCCGAACGGTCGCTGCTGGCCGAACTGGAGGCCGGTTGCACCGCGCCGATCGGCGCGATCGCCGAGGTCGTCGAATCGCTCGACGATGACGGCAGAATTGTCGACGAACTCTCGCTGCGCGGTTGCGCGGCGGCCGTCGACGGCTCCGATGTATTGCGAGCCTCCGTGGTCGGCGCTCCGGAGCGCGCTGCGGAGCTCGGCCGCGAGTTGGCCCGGGAACTGCTCGATCTGGGCGCCCGTGAGTTGCTCAGCACGCCGGAAGCAGCGGATAACCCGCGCACTGACTTTTCCAATTCCAGCCCAATGGAGAAAAACCAATGAGCGAGCGCAGCGAGCGAATCAAGAGCACAGCGCCTTCGGGCATGCCCGTGCCGAGCGCTAGCGAGGTGCGGGCATGAGCCGAGCGCACAAGAAGCATCCAGGTCGGATCCTGTTTGTCGGGTCGGGGCCCGGCGACGCGGCACTGCTGACAGTGCGTGCGCGCGAGGTGCTGGGCCGGGCGACATTGGCATTCACCGATCCCGATGTCGACAAGGGCGTGCTCGCCCTGATCGGTATCGCGGTCGAGCCGGGCGAGGACGGTGAACGCCCGGTGGACGTGCGGCCCGCACTCGGCGACCCCGCCGAGGTGGCCAAGACGCTGATCGCCGAGGCCCGCGGTGGCCACGATGTGGTCCGGGTGGTCGCGGGTGATCCGCTGACGACCGATTCGGTGATCGCCGAGGTCAATGCGGTGACGCGCTCGCATATGGTCTTCGAGGTGTTGCCGGGGCTGCCCAATGGTTCCGCGGTGCCGAGTTTCGCCGGTATCGCGCTCGGCTCCGGGCACACCGAGGCCGATGTGCGCGGTGAGGTCGACTGGGCCGCACTGGCCGCCGCACCCGGCCCGCTGGTGTTGTCGGCGACCTCGGGTCATCTGGCCGAAACCGCGAGTGCGCTGGTCGAACACGGTATGGCGCCGCAGACCCCGGTCGCGGTGACGGTGCGCGGCACGACCCGCCAGCAGCGCACTATCGAGGCCACGCTGGCCACGCTCAACAGTGCGGCCTCTGAATTGGTGGGTCCGCTGGTGGTGACCATCGGCAAGGTGGTCGCGCAGCGGTCGAAGATGTCGTGGTGGGAGTCGCGGGCGCTGTACGGCTGGACCGTGCTGGTGCCGCGCACCAAGGATCAGGCCGCCGAGATGAGCGAGCGACTGGTCACCCACGGCGCCATCCCGATGGAGGTGCCGACCATCGCGGTCGAGCCGCCGCGCAGTCCGGCGCAGATGGAGCGCGCGGTCAAGGGTCTGGTCGACGGCCGCTACCAGTGGGTGGTGTTCACCTCCACCAATGCGGTGCGCGCGGTATGGGAGAAGTTCGCCGAATTCGGTTTGGACGCGCGGGCCTTCTCCGGTGTGAAGATCGCCTGCGTCGGCGAGGCGACCGCGGACAAGGTGCGCTCGTTCGGCATCAACCCGGAGCTGGTGCCGAGTGGTGAACAGTCCTCCGAGGGCCTGCTCGCCGACTTCCCGCCCTACGATGACGTTTTCGATCCGGTGAATCGAGTCCTGTTGCCGCGCGCGGACATTGCCACCGAAACCCTGGCCGAGGGTCTGCGCGACCGCGGCTGGGAAATCGATGACGTGACCGCTTACCGCACGGTGCGCGCCTCGCCGCCGCCGGCCGAGACCCGCGAGATGATCAAGACCGGCGGCTTCGACGCGGTGCTGTTCACCTCGTCCTCCACGGTCCGCAATCTGGTCGGTATCGCGGGTAAACCGCACGCGCGCACCATCGTTGCGTGCATCGGCCCGAAGACCGCCGAGACGGCCATCGAATTCGGTCTGCGCGTGGATGTGCAGCCGGAGGTCGCCCAGGTCGGTCCGCTGGTGGAGGCGCTGGCCGAGCATGCGGCCCGCCTGCGCGCCGAGGGCCTGCTGCCCCCGCCGCGCAAGAAGAGCCGCCGCAGCCGCTAGATATCCGTTGGCCTACCCGGTTGGGCGGCGAGAGTGCAGGCTGTTTCGTGCGACCTGCAAGCAGTCGCTAGCGGCGGCTCCCTCGCCGCGCAACCGGAGCCGCCGCAACCGTCGAGCTCCGTTGATCAGCGGCTGTAGCGCAGCAGGGTCCGCACCAAACGGCAGGTGGTGTCGGACGGCGGGCGGATATCGATGAGTTCGGCTGTGCGCCGGATCCTTTCGTTGCTGGCCTGGCTCGGCAGATAGATCCCGGAGTCCAGCAGGGCGATGGTCAGGCGCATCGCCTTGAGTCGTCGATTGTGCGAGATGTACCACTTGCGCGGCCGCCCGGCGGGCAGCGGCCGCTTCTGCAGCGGCACATAGGGCCGAACTGTGTTGTTTCGAGCGACCTGCAAGCAATCGCTAGCGGTAACCTTCGACTTCGGTGCGGTGTTGGGCACGGTGGCGTCCTCCCGTCGCGATCGGGAACCCGGAGCGATTCCCTCGAACACGCCTTCGATTTTACTCCTGCCCACCGACAAAAACGCCCGCTCACAAGGGCTTTCGTGCGCTGCGGCGAACCGCGCGGTGATCTGGGCACCCCGAGTTCGAACCGAGGGCTTGGGTACGGGTGCCCGGCCGTGAGACCGGGTATCCGGGCGGATGATCTATTCGCGGGTGTGCGTTTCAGAGTCCGTGTAGGAGTTCGAGCGCTTGGGGGTGGCGCAGGATTGCGGCGCGCTCGAGCCAGTAGCGGGCGTCCTTGTGCGCCTGGACTTTTGCCGCGGGACTCGCCGTCTGCACAGGTTGCTCTCGCAGGAATCGCGCGAGCTGGAACATCGAATCAGCATCTCCCGCATCAGCGCCGCGACGCAACCACCGCTCGCCCTCGACCCGATCGCCGTGGTCGAGGAAGATCGCGCCGAGTACGGCCATGGCGTCGTCGCGACCGCGCCGGACCGCGTCGGTCAGCAGCGTGATCGCTCTTTCGATTTCGCCGTCGCGCGCCAGATATACGCCGAGAGTGCGCATGGCCGTTGGGCTTCCGGCGCGCACCGCCCGCTCGTACCAATGCCGCGCCTCATTGTCGACACCGCGACGACTCGCGACTACCCCCATATTGCACAGCGCTTCCGGCAGCCCGTCCTCGGCCGCGGGCAGGAACCACAACTCGGCGGCGTCGAGATTTCCGCGCTCCAGATACAACGTGCCCAATTGCTGATCCGCCCCCGGGCAACCGGCCGCGATCGCGAACTCCAGCCATCGAATCGCATCCGAGATCCGACCATCGGCCGCGAGCAATGCGCCGAGGCCTGCCATGGCCGGTCCGCTGCCTCGGGCGGCGGCGCGGCGGAACCACTGCTCGGCCTCGGTCGTTTCCCCCGCCTCCGATAACCGCTGCGCCAACTGCACGATCACGCCCGGATCCCCGCCACGCGCCAGTCTCCGCAGACCTTCCCAATCGGTGCGTCGCCGCGGTGGCGTCGAGAATTCGGTCATCGCGTACTCCTGGAACAAGACCGGCCACTCCCCACCATCATCCGCCCCTCGCACCGCACTCCTCGAGCGCCGGTAAATCCCCGGCGACCGCCGGGGAGCCCGCAGTGTCGCGCAGCGGGCTTATCGAATCCTCGAGACATCCTTAACGGGATGACGTGGTGTGGCCCGCGCGATCCTTGCGCTGTGCGGTGACGACCTCGGATATATGGCAGGTTCGACGGTATTGGTCGGCGGCGGCCCGTCGGCGGCGGATAGATGCAGATGCCGCCGGGATTCCCGGCCCGCTGATCCATTGGCGCACCCGCCGCTTGTGACTCGCATTCTGGCCGGGCGTATCGTGCGGTTATGACCGGATTGGACCGCCCGCGGCGGTTGCGCCGTACCCCCGCACTACGTCGTCTCGTGGCCGAAACAACTCTCGAGCCACGGCAATTGGTGCTGCCGATGTTCGTTGCCGACGGACTCGACGAGCCGCGCGAGATCAGCTCGATGCCGGGCGTGCTGCAGCATTCGATGGATTCGCTGCGCAAGGCGGCGGTCGAGGCGGTCACCGCGGGTGTGGGCGGGCTCATGCTCTTCGGTGTGCCGCGGCCCGAGGACAAGGATGCGACCGGCAGCAAGGCCAGCGATCCCGACGGCATTCTCAACCGGGGTCTGCGCGCGCTCGCCGACGAGGTCGGCGATTCGACGGTGGTCATGGCCGATACCTGTCTTGACGAATTCACCGATCACGGGCACTGCGGCGTACTGTCCGCGGACGGCGCCGTCGATAACGACGCCACCCTGCACCGTTACGTGGAGATGGCGCTCGCGCAAGCCGAAGCCGGTGCGGATCTGCTCGGTACCAGCGGCATGATGGACGGTCAGGTCGGCGCGATCCGGCGCGGACTGGACGCGGTCGGGCGCACCGATACCGGCATCCTCGCCTACGCGGCGAAGTACGCCTCGGCGTTCTACGGTCCGTTCCGCGAGGCGGTCGCCTCCTCGCTGGAAGGGGATCGGCGCAGTTATCAGCAGGATCCGGCGAACCGCCGCGAGGCGATCCGGGAACTGCAACTGGATCTGGCCGAGGGCGCGGACATCGTGATGGTCAAGCCGGCGATGTCGTATCTGGACATCCTGCGCGATGTCGCCGACCAATCGACGGTGCCGGTGGCCGCGTATCAGATCTCGGGCGAATACGCGATGATCACCGCGGCCGCCCAGCGCGGCTGGATCGACCGCCGCGCCGCCATCCTGGAATCGCTCATCGGCATCCGCCGGGCCGGCGCGGATATGGTGCTCACCTATTGGGCGACCGAGGCCGCGCACTGGCTGTCGTGACGAATCCGCCCAGACCCGAGGCGCCGGGTTCGGAGTCCGGCAGTCCGAAGTCGTTCGAGTCGGAATCGGCGACACCGCAGTCATCCTCCGAGCCGGGCGGTTCGGATTCGGCGCATCGCGAGTCGGACGGGACGGAGTCGCTCGGGTCGAATCCACAGGGGGCGGATGCTCCGGGACCGAATCCCGCGCCACTGCCCGAGGACGTGCATCCAACCGAGGCGTATCCGCCTGGGCCGCAGGGGGCTGAGTCGGCGGAGACCTGGTCACAGGGGGCGGAGGCGCCCGGGACCGCTGAGTCGAATCCGCACGGCTCGAGTCCCGCAGAAGTGCATTCGCACGGTCCGAGTCCAGCGGCAGCGCATGCGCCCGGGCCGATTCCGCCCGGACCGTATCCGCAGGGCGCGATTCCGCCGGGGGCGTATCCACCGATGCCGTATCCGCCCGGGATGTATCCACCAGGACCGTACCCCCGTGGGCCCGTTGTCGTGCCGCGGCCGCGGCCCGAACCGCCGGAGGATCTTCGCACGGCGCGGCAATTGTGGTGGGGCGTAATCGGATTCGGCATTCTGCAGATGATCGGCTCGGTTGTCGCGGCGTTTCAGCAGCGCAAGGATTTCGCGCAGAAGATGTTCGACCAGGTGCACGTCGGCGATCCGAATTTCACGATGGCCGATGCGGAGCTGATGGTCTCGTTGGCCTTCGTTGTGGCTGTGGTGATCGGGTTGGCGCTGGCGGCGTTCGCCTTGCTGTTCGTGCATCAGCTCGTGCGCGGAAAGCTTTGGGCGCGGACGCTTTTGACTGCTGTGGGGGTCTGGTTGGTGCTGGTCGCGGTCGGCACACTGTTCGCGCTGGAAGCGGTAACCGGAGCGGCCTCGCTGGTGGCCGGTGCGGCGGCGATCGTGCAGGGCGTGCTGGCGGCGGGTGCGGTGTATCTGAGTCACCGTCCGGACTCGACCGGGTACTTCCAGATGAATCGCAGGTGAACGAAGGCTGGAGCCGTCCGCGAGTTTGTCAAGAAATCGGCAGCATGTATCGTGAGGGTTGTCACAGAGGACATGGGAACCGGAAGTCATTTGTTACACGTTGTCTTACGTTTTGTAAGTACGTCGACCAGATGGCCCCGGGAGATCGGAGGCATCGATGCGAGTGGTGATCCAACAGCCGCAGAGCATTCGAAGAGATCTGCTTGTACTGAGCCTGCTGATCCTGTTCGCGTTGGTCACCGTCGCGCTGCTGATACTGCCCGGCGCGGTCGGCTGATCCGGGACCGGATGTCGATTCCCGTCGCCGGGCTCGGCTGGCCCTTTCGAGCGACCTGCAAGCAGTCGCTAGCGGCCGGGAGCATGGTGTGACGGATTCCGCGGATGGCGCGACCATCCTGTTCGCCGAACCGGGCGCGCGCTGGCGTTCGGTGGCCTACGGGCCGTTGCTGTGTCTGATCGTGCTGATTCTGGAATTGGTGACCGCTGATCAGGTGCACTGGTTCGCCCTCATTTTCTGTGCGGCGCTGATCGCGGGTTTCGTTGTGCTGCAGGTGATCGCGGGGCAGCGGCATGTGAGCGTCGAGCTGACCCCCGACACGCTGCGCGAGGGCACCGAGACCCTGCCGCTGGCGGTCATCGCTGCGGTGCTGCCCGAGCGGGACGAGGACTCCTGGGATGATGAGGATTGGGAATCGGCGCGCTCGCTCGGCGAATTGAGCGGGTTGCCACGCCGGCGCAGGGGCATCGGGCTGCGGCTCGTCGGTGGTGAATTGGTGCAGGCGTGGGCGAAGAATCACCGCGGACTGCGGGCCGCGCTCACCGAAGCGCTCGGTGGGACCGATGCCGACCTGCCGACGCGGACCGAGGAAACCGAAGACAGCGAGAACGGAGTGGATCGTTGACGCGCTTGATTGCGCTCGGTGACCGGATGCTTCCGGCATTGGTCGAGTTGACACTCGCGCTCGGCTGCGCGGTCCTCGCGGTGGTGAGCTGGCGCAATGGGCTGATCACCACCGCCTTCGCGCCGTCGGGCGACGTGCCCGGCTTCGATTCCACCCGCTACAGCGCTCCGTGGTTGGTGCTCGCCGCTTTCCTGGTCGTGGCGGCCGGGGTGCTCGCGATCGATGCCGTCGCGCGCACGGTGCGTGCCGCGCGCTCGCGCTGAACGAGGGCAATCACCGGCGATCGGCATCGCCTCGGCTGTTGGGTCGCGAATTGCGCGGGAGCATCGTAGGCATGATGCCGATAATTCCATCGTTCTCGCTGCTGAATCTGCTGCCGGTCCCGTTGGCCTGTCTGCTGACCACCGGTTTCGTCGGGTTCTGCTTGGGCGCAACCTCGTAGCACCGCACCTCGGGCGCAACGGCGATCCGGGACGTGCCCTGGCGCATCGGCGGCGACTGCACTAGCGTGCAAGTGCCGCGCCGCGAGGTGCAACGGTCGGCATTCAGTGAATACTGTTGTGGCCGTTATGCTTTCGGCCGGGATCCGAATTGTGTCGACTGGGAGAAATGCTTGTGATTCGTTTTGCCGGGAAAGTGTGCGCTGCGGTCGTTGTGGCAGCCGCGATCGGTGCGGCGCCCGCATGGGCCGCGCCGGGACTGCTGCTGGAGCCCGCCGCCCAGACCGACACTCAGACCGAGGTGGCCCAGCCCGCGCCGATCTTCGTGCCCGATTCGGGTTCGGCGGGTGTGTACAACAACTTCATGTGCCAGCTGCACACCATCTCGGCCTCGGTGCCGTGCATGTACACCTGAGTTCACCCACTCCGGTGGCTGCCGTGGCCCTAGTTCCAGTTCTGGTAAATGTCCAGCGTGCGGCCGTCCCTCGTGCCCGGCGCGTTGAGGTACACGGTGACGGTGCCGTCGGGATGACTGGCCGCCTCCATGATGACCTGGCGCAATGAGGCGTGCACTCCGCCGTTCTCGTCGCGGTGGATCTCGGTGTCGCTCTTCAGTCCGGCGCCGATCCGGTTGAGCGGCACCACCATGGTGACCAACGCGGGCAGTGGTCCGCCGCCTAGGGCCGCGGTCTCCGCGTGATCCAGATGCAGCCCGACCCGGTCAGGCTGACTGACCGGATCCGCGGCGGCTGCGGTCCCGGTGCCGAAGGTGACGGCGGCGGCGAGCGCGGCAAAGATCGTGGCGCTGATGACGGCAAACCGCATTGGACCCTCCCGATGGGCTAGATGGTGCGACGACGCACCGAGATTACGCATCAGTAATCGGTCGGCGACCGATATCGGCCGCAACCATGATCGGCGTGTTGCGCCGGCGGGACTGCGGCGCCTGCGGTCTGCGTCACTCGACTACACCCTGTCGTCGACTCGTTCCAATCGGGCTGAGACACTGGACGTCGTGAGTTCTTCTCCGCGCGTGACCAGGGCATCGGTGCCGGTCTCGGCTCAGCTCTTCGACCGGGCCGCTTCGGTGATTCCGGGTGGTGTGAATTCGCCGGTGCGGGCCTTCAAGTCCGTCGGCGGCACACCGCGATTCATCGCATCGGCCAAGGGCTACACGCTCATCGATGTCGACGGGAACGAGTATGTCGACCTGGTGTGTTCGTGGGGTCCGATGATTCTCGGCCACGCGCATCCCGAGGTGGTCGAGGCGGTGCGGCGCGCGGCCGTCGGCGGACTGTCCTTCGGCGCGCCGACCGAAGGCGAGATCGAACTCGCCGAGCTGATTGCCGAGCGGATGGCGCCGGTGGACCGGGTCCGCCTGGTCAACTCCGGCACCGAGGCCACCATGAGCGCGGTCCGGCTGGCCCGTGGCTACACCGGTCGCGCCAAGATCATCAAATTCTCGGGTTGCTACCACGGCCATGTGGACGCCCTCCTTGCCGACGCCGGATCCGGCGTCGCGACCCTCGGCCTGCCGACCTCGCCCGGTGTCACCGGCGCGCAGGCGGGCGACACCATCGTGCTGCCGTACAACGACATCGAGGCCGTTGCCGCCGCCTTCGCCGCGCATCCTGGTGAAATCGCGTGTGTGATCACCGAGGCGGCCGCGGGCAATATGGGTGCGGTCGCGCCGCTGCCCGGTTTCAACGAGGGCCTGCGCAAGCTGACCGCCGACGACGGCGCGCTGCTGATCATGGACGAAGTGATGACCGGATTCCGGGTGAGCCGGTCTGGTTGGTTCGGCCGCGACGGTGTCGCCGGTGACCTCTACACCTTCGGCAAGGTGATGAGCGGTGGTCTGCCTGCCGCAGCGTTCGGCGGTCGCGCCGAGATCATGAATCACCTTGCGCCGCTTGGTCCGGTGTATCAGGCGGGCACCCTGTCCGGGAACCCGGTTGCCGTCGCCGCCGGCCTCGCCTCGCTGCGTGCGGCCGACGACGCGGTGTACGCCGCACTCGATCGCAATGCCGAGCGCCTGGGCGGCTTGTTCACCGAGGCACTCGGGGCCGCGGGGGTCGAGCATCAGGTCCAGTTCGCGGGCAATATGGTGAGCGTGTTCTTCGCCGACCGTCCGGTCACCGACTACGCCGCCGCCAAAGCCAGCCAGACCTGGCGTTTTCCCGCTTTCTTCCACGCGCTGCTCGACGGCGGTGTGTACGCGCCGCCGAGCGCGTTCGAAGCATGGTTCGTCTCCGCGGCGCTCGACGAGGACGCATTCGACCGTATCGCCGCCGCCCTGCCCGCCGCCGCACATGCGGCCGCGGCCGCCACCCCCGAAGGATCCCGCGCGTGAGTTCCGACCAGCCAGATTCAGAAATGCGCGAACTACCAGATACCCCTGTCGACAGCGCGGAAACGGCCGCCCTCGTCGACGAGTCCGATGCCGCTGCGCCGGTCGACGCCGTCGAGGACGACACCGCCGAGACCATCGTGCACGTGCTGCGGCACGGCGAGGTGCACAACCCGAAGGGCATTCTCTACGGTCGCCTGCCCGGGTTCAGCCTGTCTGTGACCGGTCGGTCGCAGGCCGGTGCGGTGGCGCGGTCGCTGGCCGACCACGACATCGCGGTGGTGATCGCCTCGCCGCTGCAGCGTGCGCAGGAGACCGCCGAGCCGATCGCGCGTCAGCACGGGCTGCTCGTGCGCGCCGACGAGAACCTGATCGAGGCCGGTAATACCTTCGAGGGCCTGCGGGTTTCGGTCGGCGACGGTGCGCTGCGTAAGCCGAGGCACTGGTGGAAGCTGCGCGATCCGTTCACCCCGTCCTGGGGCGAGCCGTATCTGCAGATCGCGCACCGCATGCTGGCCGCGGTCAATAAGGCCAGGGTCGAGGCGGCCGGACACGAGGCGGTGCTGGTCTCGCATCAGCTGCCGGTCTGGACGCTGCGGCGGTTCCTGCAGGGCCAGCGACTCTGGCACGATCCGCGGCACCGGCAGTGCTCGCTCGCCTCGCTGACCTCGCTGGTCTACCAGGGCGACACCCTCGTCGACATCGTCTACTCCGAGCCCGCAGGCGGTTCGGATCCCACGGTGCACGGCGCATGAGAACTTCTTCCCGGCCGTCGGCCCGGCGTTTCGCGCCGGTCCTGCTCGCGTGCGTGGCTCTGGTGGCCGCGCTCGCGGGTTGTTCGACCGGGAAGGATGCGGTGGCCTCCGGCGGTACGTTCGAATTCGTCTCGCCCGGTGGCAAAACCGATATTTTTTACGATCCGCCCGCCGCGCGTGGCACCATCGGCAAGCTCGCCGGGCCGGATCTGATGACCTCGGGCAAGACCACCTCGGTCGCCGACTTCCCGGACAAGGTGGTCGTGCTCAATCTGTGGGGGCAGTGGTGCGGGCCGTGCCGTGCCGAGGCGCCCGCGCTCGAAAAGGTCTACGAGGCAACCAAGGACAGGGGCGTCGTCTTTCTCGGCATCAATGTCCGTGATTTCCAGCAGGACAAGGCACAGGACTTCGTCGTCGACAACAAGGTCGGTTATCCGTCCGTCTACGACCCGTCCATGCGCACCCTGCTCGCGCTCGGCGGCAACTTCCCGACCAGTGTCATTCCCACCACGCTGGTGCTGGATCGGCAACATCGGGTCGCCGCTGTCTTCCTCCGCTCGCTCTTGGCGGAAGACCTCCAACCAGTTGTCGAACGCATTGCCGCGGAAGGTTCGCAGTGACCCCGCACAAGCCGTTCGGCCCATGTCGTAATAACGTCCCGCTCGAAAGCGAGCGGTAGGAAAGGTGCAATCGTGAATCGCGATCGCCGTACTCGTAGCCCGCGTGCCTGTCGCCCGCGGCAGGCCGCCCGTCTCGTTCGCGGTGTCTGGACCGTCGATGATCGCTGGGTCGGCGTTGCCGCCGTACCGCGCAGCGCCGCAGCCGATTCCATGATGGACTTCGCCCCGGAATCGGCGCCGGTGCCCGAGCGTGCTGATCGACCCCCGGTGGAGACCGACTGATGGTGCTTGCCGCAGTAGGTGATTCGTTCCAGCAGACGGCGGCGACGGGGCCGCTGTTATTGGCGCTCGGCGCATGCGTACTGGCCGGACTGGTCTCGTTCGCCTCGCCGTGTGTGGTGCCGCTGGTGCCGGGTTACCTGTCCTATCTGGCCGGGCTGGTCGGCGCCGAGGCGCCGCCCGCCACCGCAATGCAGGCCAAAAGCCTTGGCGGCACAGCGGTTTCGGTCGATCAGGCTGCGGCACGGACGGGTCGGATCCGAGTGGCCGGTGCGGCCGGTTTGTTCGTCGCGGGCTTCACCGTGGTGTTCGTGCTCGCCACCGCAACGGTTTTCGGCGTCATCCAGACCTTGAACGTGAATCGTGAACTGCTGCAACGGGTCGGCGGTGTGGTCACCATCCTGATGGGTCTGGTGTTCATCGGCCTGGTCCCCGCGTTGCAGCGCGATACGCGGATGGAGCCGCGCAGGCTCACCAGTGTTCTGGGCGCTCCGCTGCTCGGCGCGGTCTTCGCGCTCGGTTGGACGCCGTGCCTCGGGCCGACGCTGTCCGGGGTGATGGCGGTTTCGGCCGGGACCGAGGGCACGACGGCCGTGCGCGGCGTCGCGCTGATCGTCGCCTATTGCCTCGGCCTCGGGCTGCCGTTCGTGATCCTGGCCTTCGGGTCGGCGAGTGCGTTGCGCGGGGTCGGTTGGCTGCGGCGCAATTCGCGCACCATTCAGATCATCGGGGGCATATTACTCGTCGCGGTCGGGATCGCGCTGGTCACGGGGGCGTGGGATCAGTTCGTCGCCTGGGTGCGCGACGGGTTCGTTTCCGAGGTGACGCTGCCGATATGACCGTGATCGACAGACCCGAGGCGCCGGTGACGCCGCCCCGCCAGTCGCTACCGGGTCGCGCGTGGGCGCTCGTGCGCAATGCCTGGCGTGGGCTCACCAGCATGCGCACCGCGCTGGTATTGCTGTTCCTGCTGGCTCTGGGCGCGATTCCGGGCGCACTGCTGCCGCAGCGAAACCTCAACGAGGGCAAGGTCGATCAGTACATCGCCGACCGCCCGACGCTCGGACCGTGGATGGACCGGTTCCAGCTGTTCGACGTGTTCTCCAGCTTCTGGTTCACGGCAATCTATGCGCTGCTGTTCATTTCGCTCGTCGGCTGCATTCTGCCGCGCTGCCTGGACCATTATCGCGCGCTGCGCACTCCGCCGGTCCGGGTGCCGCGCAACCTGTCGCGGCTGCCGCACCATTACTCCGAGACGATCGATGGCACCCCGGACGCCGCACTCGAGCACGTTCGAAAAGAGTTGCGCGGCTGGCGGGCCGAGGTGCGCGGCGGCACTCGTGAAGGTGAGATCACTCTCTCCGCGGAGAAGGGTTACACCCGCGAACTCGGCAACCTCGTTTTCCACTTGGCCCTGGTCGGGCTGCTCGTCGCGATCGCGGTCGGCAAGCTGTTCGGTTACGAGGGCAGCGTGATCGTCATCGCGAACAACGGGCCCGGCTTCTGCACTACCTCGCCCGCCGTCTTCGACTCGTTCAAGGCGGGCAATATCAACGACGGCACCGGTATGGCGCCATTGTGCGTGCGGGTCAAGGACTTCAAGGCCGATTACCTGCAGAACGGTCAGGCCGAGATGTTCACCTCGGATATCGAATATCAGGCCGGCGACGATCTGCAGAGCGATACCTGGCGCGATGCGCAGATCCAGGTGAACCATCCGCTGCGCGTCTCGGGGGACCGGTTGTATCTGCAGGGCCACGGTTACGCGCCCACGTTCAGGGTGACCTTCCCGAATGGCCAGACCCGAACCGAGACCGTCCAGTGGCGGCCCGACAATGCGCAGACCTTCCTGTCCAGCGGTGTGCTGCGGATCGATCCGCCCGGCGGCATGTACGCAACCGACGAAGAGCGCCGCAAGAACCAGATCGCCATCGAGGGTCTGTTCGCGCCTACCGCGCTACTGCACGGCAGCTTGCTGACGTCCTCGTTCCCGACCATGAACGATCCGGCCGTCGCGGTGGACATCTATCGCGGCGATACCGGTCTCGATACCGGTAAGCCGCAGTCGCTGTTCGCGCTGGATCCCGAACAGGTCAAGCAGGGGCGACTGACCAAGGAGGCCAGGGTCAATCTGCGTCCCGGCGAGTCGGCGACGCTGCCCAATGGCACCAAGGTCAGCTTCGACGGTGCGCAGGAATTCGTGAATCTGCAGGTATCCCACGATCCGGCGCAGCAGTGGGTGCTGGTGAGCGCGCTGGCCATGATGGCCGGGCTGCTGGTGTCGCTGCTGGTGAAGCGGCGACGCATCTGGATCCGCGTGTACCCGGCCGATGACGAAGCGGGTACCGTTGACAAACGACGCACCGTAGTAGAGATGGGCGGGCTCGCCAGAACCGATCAGGCGGGCTGGGGCGGCGAATTCGATCGCCTGCGCAAGCGCCTGCTCGATGACCGATCCGCCACGGGAGAGTGACCATGCCGATCGACGAGACCATCGCCCAGTACAGCGATCTCTCCTTCAAATCGGCGATCGTCGTGTACGCGCTGGTGCTGGTGCTGCTGATCATGCAGTACGCGGCGGCGCGGACGCAGAAGGTCGTCGCGCGCGAACTGGTGACCGCGGGCGGCGGTTCCGATCGTCCCACCGGACCCGGTCGGGTCGAGACACCGCAGGCCAAGCCGTTCGCCGAACGCGCAGGCAATATGGCGTTCTCGGTGCTGTTCGTCGCCATCGCCCTGCATGTGACCTCGATCGTGTTGCGCGGCTTCGCGACCCACCGCTTCCCGCTCGGCAACATGTACGAATTCGTCACCATGGCGACCGCCGCGGCCGCCGTGGTCGGCATGGTTTTCCTGCGCGAACAGCGCTACCGCTCGATGTGGGTCTTCCTGCTCGTCCCGATCTTGATCCTGCTGTTCCTGGCCGGCACCGTGCTGTACGCCGACGCGGCACCCGTTGTGCCCGCACTTAGGTCGTTCTGGCTGCCCATCCACGTCACCATCGTCAGCATCGGCAGCGGTGTCTTCTTGGTCTCCGGCATAGCCAGCCTGCTGTTCCTCTACCGTCTGCGCCAGCCCGAAGGCGCCGAATCCGACAACATCCTCGGCACCATCGCCCGCCGCCTCCCCGACGCCCGCACCCTGGACCGGTTGGCTTACAAGACCACGATCATCGGGTTCCCGCTCTTCGGAGCCGGAGTCATCCTCGGCGCCATCTGGGCCGAGGCCGCATGGGGTCGGTTCTGGGGCTGGGACCCGAAGGAGACTTGCTCCTTCATCGCCTGGGTCCTGTACGCCGCGTACCTCCACGCCCGCGCGACATCGGGTTGGCGCGACACCAAGGCCGCCTACATCAACATCGCGGGCTTCGTCGCGATGCTCTTCAACCTGTTCATCATCAACATCGTGATCAGCGGTCTGCACTCGTACGCGGGCCTGAACTAGAGCTGACGCGCCGCTGGCATCGTCGATCAGCGGGTAGTGATGGTGGTCAGACGTGGCAGCGTAGTTCGACCAGCATCGTGTCGCCGGGCAGGGCTGCCAGGTAGTCGTATCACTCCGCGGCTAGGTCACGCCATCGCTTCCGCGACCGCCGCCTCCACCCGCGCCACGTCGAGTGCGGGCAGACGTACCGTGATCCTCATACCGGCAATACCGAATCACACCATCCCAGCAACGTTAGGGCACAGCACAATTCCAGACCCCGCATGTCGCGGGGGTCTACCGACGATGCAATGTCATTGGTGGAGAGGTGACTTGGCTCGGGTATGTTGCCGCTCGGCCTACTGGTGGGAGCCGTCGGACTCCAGATGCCTGTGGTGGCAGTGCTGTTCGTGCGTTGACTGTCGGGCGACCCTGGCGACACGGATTGTCGAGGCGCGATCCCTGGCCGATGCGCTCGCCACCCTCTATCGATGGATGCCGATTGGGCGGGGTCTTACAACCGGTGGACGCAGACTACGAATTGGCGTTGTTGGTAGACGATTCCGCGGTCGCTCGAGGAGCAGACGTTCACGTTTGTGGTGTTTTGTTTGACGTCCATGACCCGGACGGCATTGGGGACGCCCCTGGTGTTGCAGTCGAGGCGTTTGGGGTTGTCTTTGTTCGGGTCCATGCAGCCGCCGATTACCCAGTCGATGTCCAGGCAGAGGGCGGCGCGGTTGACGCCGTGCAGGGTGTCGTTGAGGGCGCGGTCGGCGTCGATCGGGCAGGCGGCGTTCTCGGGCGCCTTATCGATGATCTTGTAGTTGGAGGTCGCGCCGCCGCAGGCGGTCTTGCCGAGAGTGGGATTGTCGCCGCTGCCGCCGATTTCGACGCAGTCACCGACCTCGACCTTCAGGCCGCCCGCGATCTTGTCGAAGGTGCTGCGGATGGCGGAGGTGGTCGGTGGGGCCTCGGGGGTGGTCAGTGGCAGTTCGGGGAACGACGGCTCCGGCGAGGTGGTCAGCGCGGCGTCGTTTTGGGCCGCGGGCGATGGGCTGCTCGTGGTGGACTTGTCGTTGCTCAGCGACATCGCCGCCACCGCCACAACGGCAGCGGCTAGCGCGGTTACAGCTATGAAGACCGTCAAGGTGAGACCCGCACGGACACGTTGACGCGACACCTGTGAAGTCCTCCAGGGCTGTTCGAACTCGCGCGCCGAGATACGAAGTTGAAAATTGCAATGGTGAGAGATCACGTCATGCCTACACCATCCGGTGTGTGCGCGTCGAGTCACCTATTTTCGAGGATAAAAAGGATACTTGTGTGAAATGATCATGGGTCGGATGCTGGAATAACGATCGAATAACGATGGCCGTCAGGGGTTTCCTAAATGCCGTGCGGGGCAACAAGCTACGTGGCGCTAGACGCGTCAACCGGCTACCGGGGCCGGCGCTTGTCAGAAGGAAACCTTGATGAAGTTCGGCACGTTCGCCGTCACTCTCGTGTCCATCGCCGCAGTGGGAATCGCGGCGGGAACCGCGAATGCGAAGCCAGCGGAAGTTGCCAAAGAGGTGTCGGCCTCCGGCGTCGAGCAGGGAATCGGTTACCACACAGTGGCTTCCGAAATCTCGGATGGGCACCGGGATCGCGTTCTCACCACCGAGGTCGACAGCGGGAAGTTCGAACTCGCCGACAACGGCACCAAGGTCTTGCTGAAGTCCGATGCCGGCGCTGTGGTGACGGAAGTCCCCTTGACCTACGAGCTCTCCGGCACGAAGGTCGCGGTCGACCAGACGATCTCCGATAACGGCCGGACCCTCGCTCTCACGCCGAAATTGAGCGCCAAGAACATCGGCGAGATGCAGCCGGTCAATTCCATGGCCCGCCTGACCGACGAAATCAACAAGAACATCGTCGGCGTGGTCCTCGGCGGCGTCCTCGGCCTCATCATCGGCGCCATCGTCGGCGTCTTCTTCTTCAGCATCATCACCGGCCCGATCGGCGCGGTAATCGGCGCGATCGCCGGCGGTTACATCATGGGCGGGCAGTCGTTCATGGACGCCCTCATGGCCGTCATCAACGGCGAGCCGTGATCGTTTGACGGGCCGAACGGCACGCTGAGGAGCGTGGCGGCGGCCTTCGGTCGAGGCCGGGGCCGACTTCGCTTCCACATCCCAGGAAGTGCTGTGGCGCGACCTCGGTGGTCGTGAGTGATCATTTGCGACATTGGGCCGTTGCTGGGAGCAGCCAATAAGCACGGACAGTGAGCATGAGGCTTGTTACGCGGCGCTGGCTGACCTGGTCGTCCGATACGGCGACTTCCCGCGCGGCGCGGTCGATGCATCGGTCATTGCGGTCGCGGAACGTCTAGGTCCACGAGAGTGGCGACCCTCGATCATCGCCACTTTCGTCAGGTAGTTCCGAAGCATTGTGTCGCGTTCGGCCTCGTACCAGGCGAAGAAGTTGACCAGGCGTCAGAGGTAGCAATCGGGTTTCGGCACCTTCTGATGCGGGCTTACCGCGCGGTCAATACAGTTGCGCGACTGAGGGCTTCGGGCCCGGAAACTCCTGGCGACCGGAGCGAACGATCAGCGCTCGGCAGACCCGTCACCATCACGATGCTGGCGCGAAATGCGCCAGAGGAATTCGGGGTCGTCGTCCGGCCCCTCGATGCGCTTGCGCTGCGGCGAACGCGTGGGCGGTCCGGCTGTCTTCTCGGGGCCGAACGCCTTCCAGCACAACACCGCGACTGCCACAACTGCGATGAGTGCCAACAGGTACGTCACGTCGCTCACCTCCTGCTAACGAGGGTAGTCGCGTGCGTAGCCTTCGAACACCGCAGACACGAAATTGGTGGGTGCGGGCCCCTAGACAGGAAGATCGAACTCACAGCTACAGGCCCGCGGACCATGATCAGCGTGCGGTTGCCTCGGTGGTGAGCGACTGGAGCAGCTGAAGTACTTCGGATTCGCGGAACCGGCGATGACCGCCCGGCGTCCGCAGTGATCCCAGGCGCCCGGCGTGGGCCCAACGGGTGACGGTCTTCGGATCGACGTGGAACATGGCGGCGACTTGGCCCGGTGTCAGCAGGGTGTCCTGGCCGCCGACGGTGATCGCAGTCATAGCAAACCTCTCCGTTCTCGACAGTTCCCTCATCAGATGGCGCCATCGTTGCACTGCAACCCCTAGGTACTCGAACCACCTACAGTTGGTAAAGGGGAAGTAATAGACAAAACGGATACGAGCCCTGGTCAGGCGTAGTCGGACGCAGTCCGTCTCTGGTTCCTTGCGCTTGGCCTGGCACCGGCGAGGCCACCGCTTACCTCGACCGGAGGTATCGCCGAGGGTGGGCCATAGCTTCGCATAGGCTGGACGACGTGAGTGACGCAACGCCACCGAAGGGTGAACCCGCACAGCAAACCGCTGGCGTCGGCGCGCGGCTGGCCCGCAATCTGGCGCTGTACACGCTCGCCAGGCTGGCGCTGGTCGTCGTCATCGCCGCTGCGATCATCGGTGTCGCCCGGCTCGTCTCGGTGGATGTCCCGTGGTTGGTCGCCGCGCTGTTCGCGTTGATCATCGCGATGCCGCTGTCGCTGACGCTGTTCAAGAAATTGCGCGCTCGGGTCAACGAGGACATCGCGGTAGTCGATGCGAAGCGTCGCCAGGACAAGGCGCAGCTGCGTGCCCGGCTGCGTGGTGACGACGACCCGAACGGTGCCGCCTCGTGAAGTACTGCGATCGCAGTACGCCACGCGCCTGGGTCGACAATGCCGTGCGGCTCATCGAGGCCGACACCCAGCGCAGCGCCGACACGCATCTGATCCGGTACCCGCTGCCCGCCGCCTGGCATGTCCAGCTGTACCTGAAGGACGAGTCGACCCACATCACCGGCAGCCTCAAGCACCGGCTGGCGCGGTCGCTGTTCCTGTACGCGATCTGCAACGGCTGGGTCACCGAGGGCACCACGGTGGTCGAGGCGTCGTCCGGTTCGACCGCGGTCAGCGAGGCGTATTTCGCCAAATTGCTCGGCCTGGATTTCGTCGCGGTGATGCCGGCGAGCACCTCGCCGCAGAAGATCGAGTTGATCGAAGCTCAGGGCGGCCGTTGCCATTTCGTGCAGCGCCCACCGGAGATGTACACCGAGGCAGCGCGGCTGGCCGCCGAATGCGGTGGCCACTTCATGGATCAGTTCACCCATGCCGAGCGTGCCACCGACTGGCGCGGCAATAACAACATCGCCGAATCCATCTTCCAGCAAATGGAATTGGAGGCGCATCCGGTGCCGGACTGGGTCGTGGTCGGCGCGGGTACCGGCGGCACCAGTGCCACTATCGGTCGCTATATCCGCTATCACCGATACCCGTCGAAACTGGCCGTGGTCGACCCGGAGAACTCCGCGTTCTACGGCGGCTACGAAACCGCCGACGCCGGATATCAGACCGGAATGCCTTCGCGCATAGAGGGAATCGGCCGCCCGCGAGTGGAGCCGTCGTTCATCGGTCAGGTGGTGGATCGGATGATCGAGGTGCCCGATGCCGCATCGATCGCCACTGCCAGGCACGCGAGTCGGGTAATCGGCCGCCGCGTAGGCGGTTCCACCGGAACCAATCTGTGGGGTGCGTTCGCACTCATTGCCGAAATGATCTTCACCGGACGTGCGGGCAGTGTCGTCACGCTGCTCTGTGACGGCGGAGATCGTTATGCCGGAACGTATTTCGATGACTCATGGGTCGAGGCGCAGGGCATGAATCTCACCGAACCCGCCGCGATCCTGGAGAAGTTCGCCGCGACCGGAATCTGGTCCGGCTAGCACGCGATATCGCAAACCCGGCCGCAGCGTCGGGGTTTCTCTTGCGGCGAATCTCGTCAATTTTCGTTGACAACTCCGGAGTTCGTCAATCAAAATTGACGACATGACTGAAGCAACCACACTGGCGGCCGCCGCAGGCAGCCCGGACCCCAAGGTCGGGCTGCGTGCGGTGCTCGCACTGCGTCGGCTGCTCGAACGGCTGGAGGCGATCCAGGTGACCAATGCCCGCGAACAGGGCTGGTCCTGGCAGGCGATCGCGGAGGCGCTCGAGGTCAGCAAGCAGGCGGTCCACCAGAAATACAACCGGAGAGGCGGGAACCGCTGATGTTCGAACGGTTCAGTAGGTCGGCGCGGACGGCGATCGTCATCGCTCAGGAAGACGCGCGGGAACTGCGCGCACCCAGGATCGAGGTGGAGCATGTCCTGCTCGGTCTGTTGGCACAGGGCGAGCCGGAATTGAAGACACTGCTCGAGGAGGCGGGGCTCACCCACCGAGAGGTCCTGAAAACCCTGGGCCAGCAGGCCAAAGGCCAGCCGCTCGGCGCGGAGGACGCCGAGGCGCTGCGTTCGATCGGCATCGATCTGGATGCGGTGCGCGAGAGCCTGGAGGCCACCTTCGGCGAGGATGCGCTGGAACGGGCCGTGCCCGAGGAGCGGTCCCGATTCGGCCGCGGCCGCGATCGGAACTGGGGTCACATCCCGTTCACCAGAGATGCCAAGAAGGTGTTGGAGTTGGGACTTCGCGAAGCCCTGGCCCGTAAGGACAGGTCCATCGAATCCGGGCATCTGCTGCTCGGCATTCTGCGCGCGCCCAATGCGACCACCACCCGCATCCTCGGCGGTTCGGAAGCGATCGATGCGCTCCGACCGAAGGTGCACGCGCTGCTCGACCGTGCCGCGTGAGGGGTCGGGCAGGTACGCGCCGCCCGATTCACGTCTTGTGGCAGCACATTCCCGCCCGTCGGGCCTAGCATCAAGCCATGCAGCTTCTGATTCGCTTGATCATCAACGCCGTTGCCATCTGGCTGGCGGCAGCCTGGGTCGACAAGATCGAGATTTGGAGTCCCGAGGACAAGGGCAATGGCGGAAAAGTCATTGTCATCCTGGCCGTCGCCGTGGTCTTCACCGTGGTGAACGCCCTGGTCAAGCCGATCGTGAAACTTCTATCGCTACCGCTGGTCATCGTCACCCTCGGCCTGTTTCTTCTGGTGATCAACGCGCTGATGTTGTGGCTCACCGCGAAGATCACCGAGACCACCGACTACGGCCTGCGTATCGACGGCTTCTGGGCAGCTGTGTGGGGCGGCATCATTGTCGCGGTGGTCAACTGGATCCTCGGCATCCTGGTTCCGGACGGCGACGACTAGCAGCTTCGTGGCGCGCTCACGGCTCGTTCGAAGGCGGAATGGGTCTGAGCGTGCATTCTTCGGGCGAACGAGGCGGAAATTGCCGAATTCGGCCGGAAAGTGCACGTTTGGATCCGCCGGCGACAACCGAATGCCGCGCTTCGCGGTCCCTAACCAGCGATGCCGAGCGCCAACGCGGTAACCGCCGACCACGCCAACAGCGCCAACCCCGAATCGCGCAGCGCCGGAATCAATTCCAGCCCACCCTTGCCGGAGCGCACCGGTGCGTTGGCGCGCACCGCCAACGGCACGGCGACCAGCCCGACCAGCGCCCACGGCGTGCGGACGACCAACAGCAGCGTCGCGATGAACGGCACCGCGAGCAGCGCCAGGTGCAGCGTCCGGGTCCGCGGATCGCCGAGTTTGACCGCGAGCGTGACCTTCCCGGATTCGGTATCGGTCGGAATATCGCGCAGGTTATTGGCCACCAGCACCGCGCTCGAGAACGCCCCGACCCCGATCGCCAGCACCAGACCCGCCCATTCGATCTGCTCGGCCTGTACGAATTCGGTACCGAGTACCCCGATCAGACCGAAGAAGACGAAGACCGCCAGCTCACCGAACCCGCTGTAGCCGTAGGGCTTGCTGCCGCCGGTGTAGAACCAGGCACCGGCCAAGCAGGCCAGGCCGACCAGCAGCAACCACCACGCCGTCGCGATGACGAGCACCAGCCCGAAGACCGCGCCGATGGCCAGGCTGATGATCGCGGCATTCTTGACAGCGGCCGGCGAGGCGAGCTTCTGCCCGACCAGCCGCAGTGGACCGACCCGCACGTCATCGGTGCCGCGGATGCCGTCGGAGTAGTCGTTGGCGTAATTCACCCCGATGATCAGGGCCAGCGAAACCAGCAGCGCGAGAACCGCTTTCCACCACACCGCGCCATCGATGGAGGCGGCGGCGCCGGTTCCGGCGAGGACAGGGGCGATCGCGTTCGGCAGGGTACGGGGCCGTGCGCCCTCGATCCATTGCGCTGCAGTAGCCATGTTCGCAGCCTAATGCGCGGCCGCGGTTCGGTCCGCTCGGGCGGTTCAGTTGGCTTCGGCGGCGGCCTTCAGTCGGTCGAGGCCCTTTTCGAAGTCCTTGCCGATCATATTGTCGATCGGGAACACCTTTCCGATCACGCCCATCAGGCCCTTGTGCTGGCCTCTCATCCGCCAGACCACCTCGGTGCGGGGTTCTCCTCCTTCGAGGGCCGAGACCGGGTTCAGCTCGAAGGTCGTCTCGTTGGTGGCCTTGAACGGCTTCTCGAAGGCCAGCCGGATACCTATTTCCCGGTCGTCACTGGAGGTGATCTCCATGCTGCCGCGACCGGCCTTGCGGTTGCCGTCCCAGGCGTACTGGGCGCCGACTCCAGCGTCCGGCCCGGAGTACTTCCGCTGCAGTTGCGGATCGACGTCCTCCCACGGCGACCACTTGGTCCACTCGTGGAAGTTATCGATCAGCCCATGAATGCGCGCGGGCTCGGCCGTGATCACAGCCTGCCGAACGATTTCGAACTCAGCCATGCGCACAGCGTAAGCGCCTTACCGGTCCGAACAGGGGCGAAAAACCATGTCAGCCTGGCAGACAGTATTCGATTTCGGCACTCCCGGGTCCCTTCATGGGCCCACCCGTCTCCCACCGCCACCCTCGACGGACGGCCTGGCGGCCGACTGTTCTTGCCCTTGCGCTACCGCCTCCGGACCCGTCGCTCGCGCCGGGGCTCGCATACGATAACCACGGAATGTTTCCCGATCAGAGCGGCCCGAACGGCCGAAGTCAAACCCTGACGACGCCCGCAGGCGAATCGGTCGTAGTGGCCCTGCTGGGCGAAATCGCGCTACGCCGAGACGGCACGCTCGCCGCGCTCCCCGGCGCACGGTCGCGACTGCTGCTCGCCGCGCTGGCCCTGCGTCCCGGCCGCAGCCGCAGTGCCCAGGCGCTGATCGATGAGGTGTGGGGTGAGCAGCCGCCGCGCGCGCCGATGAACGCGCTGCACACCCAGGTGTCGCGGCTGCGCTCGGCGCTACCGGATGCGGCCCTCGAGATCGGCCCGGCGGGCTACCGCCTGAGGCTGACCGCCGATCAGGTCGATCTGACCCTCGTGGACGACTTGGTGCACGCGGCCCGCGTCAAACAAGCCGACGGTGACCACGCCGGATGTCTCGAGGTGCTGACCCAGGCCAGATCGCTCTGGCGCGGCGAGCCCGGTGCTGACTTACCTGCGGGCGACCTCGCCGACGAACTGCGCACAGCGGCCGCGCACCGGTGGTCCGAACTGGAGGCGATCGAGGTCGCCGCCCGGGTCGCCACCGGTGATCTCGACGGTGCGGTGGCCATCACCCGCCGCACCGCGGTCGCAAAGCCACTCGACGAGGCCGCGCACGCCACCTTGATGCGGCTGCTCGCCGCGGCCGGGCGGCCGAACGAAGCCCTCGATGTCTTCGCATCGATGCGCGGGCGGCTGGTCGAAGAACTCGGCGCGGATCCGGGCCCGGCGCTGGTGGAACTCAATACCGCGATCCTGCGCGGTGATCCGGTGCCCGGATTCGCATCGCGGGCCGATCATGGTGGGGCCGTGCCGAAGCCGACGCCCGCTACGAATTCGGCCACATCGGGTGATCCGACGGTATCGGTCGCGGTAGGTGATTCGGCCGCGCGGTATTCCGCCGGCCGGGACTCGGTGTCACTGGATTCGATTGGACGAGTTTCCGATTCGGCCGTTGCCGCACCGCAGAGTGCCCTCGCCGCGATCGGACTGCGCGCGGCCCCCAATGCGCTGCTCGGACGTGCCGCCGATCTGGACGCACTCGAGCAACTGCTGCACCGCTCCCGGGTGACGACCGTCCTCGGCCCCGGCGGCACCGGAAAGACCAGGGTGGCCAACGAATTGGGTGCTCGGGTCGCGCGCAGCGAATCCGTGGTGCTGGTGGAGCTGGCGTCGGTACGGGCCGATACGGCCGCCGACGCCGACCCACGCGCCGATATCGAAGCCGCGATCAGCACGACCCTCGGCCTCGGCGAGATCGTCCGGGAGACGGCATGGCGGCGCTCCACCGGCTACAGCGATGCCGGTCGGCGATTGCGAGATGCGCTCGCGGCCCGTCCGACGCTGTTGATATTGGACAACTGTGAGCATCTGATCGACGCGGTCGCCGAAGTGGTCGCCGATCTGGTCGGCAGCTGCGACCAGCTCAGTGTCCTTACCACAAGCCGAGCACCACTGGCGATCACCGCGGAAACGGTCTATCCGCTGGCGCCCTTGGCAATCGACGCGGCCGGATCACCGGCCACCGACCTGTTCATGGCCAGAGCGCGTGCGGTGCGGCCGACCGTGCGCCTGGATGCCGAAGTGGTGGCCCGGCTGTGCGGCACGCTGGACGGCCTGCCGCTGGCCATCGAGCTCGCGGCCGCCCGCGTGCGGACCATGAGCGTCGAGGAAATCGAGACCCGCCTGGAACACCGATTCGCCTTGCTGCGCAGCGGAGATCGCTCCTCGCCGGAACGGCACCGCACCTTGCACGCCGTCATCGCGTGGAGCTGGAATCTGCTCGAAGCGCCGCAACAGATCGCCTTGCGCAGGCTGTGCCGCTTTCCGGCCGGATTCACCCTCGATGCAGCCGAAGTGGTGGCGGGTGGCCCGGATGTAGACGATGTGACCACGGCCGTGGACGGACTGGTCAGCCAATCGCTGCTCACAGTCCTGGACGACGACGAGGGCCTGATCGGAACCCGCTACCGAATGCTGGAAACGGTGCGCGAATTCGGTGAGGAACAGCTCGCACTGACCGGGTCCGATGCTGCGGCAGGCATTTCGGGTGCGGTCGACGAGCGTCCGGTGGTGATGGATCGGATGTCGCGCTGGGCCCGTGACTATTCGATCGCCACGGTGCACCGTTATCTCTCCGACGAGCAGGTGGCCACGGTGCTCTCGGTCGGTGCGGAGCTCGACAACCTTGTCACGGTGCTGCGATATGCGTTGGAGCGCAGGGACGCCCGCACGGTGTACCGAGTGTTCCCGATCGTCGGCACGCTATGGGTAATGCGCGGCGCGCACATGGAGCTGAGCAGCTGGGCGCGCCGGATTCTCCCCCTGGCACCCGAACCCGGTCCGGTGCGCGGTACGGTCGCGGATCTGCAGATGCTCGCGCACCTGCAGATCGGTATGCACATGTTGTACCTGAACAGCGGTCTGCGTCAGGTGGCGACCACGCGGGCACGGATCCGTCGATTGCTCAGCACTGCAATCGATCTCAATAGTGGAGCGCGTTTTCTCGGCGTCATGGCCTGCGGGGATATCTCGGGCTCGGATTCGCCGAGGCTGTTCGCGGACGGCGCCCGGTCGCCGGACCCCCTGGTGCGCGCCGCGGCGGTGTTCATGCGCGCCAATGTCCGGGAAAACTCCGGCCATGTCTACGGTTCCACCCGGGACGCGAAAGCCGCCCTGCAGCTGATCGAGGGAAGCGATGTCTGGGGGACGGCCATGGTCACCCAGCATCTCGGGCAGCTCGCCGGACAGACCGCACACTATGCCGATGCGGTGGTGTACTACCGCCGGGCCGCGGAACTGTTGCGGGAGTTGCGCGCACACGAGGAAGCCGTGGAGATGCGCAGCTATCTCGCGGTGTCGTTGATCGGCGCGGGTCGGCTCGACGAGGCGCGGCGGGAATTGGGCTTCGCGCTCGGCGCCGCAGATGGCGATCCGGCGCACGGTACCGCGATCGACGATCCGCACATCCGACGCAACCACCGCCTGGCGCCGGTTGTCATCGGAATGGCGGAACTCGAACTTGCCGAGGGCGATACCGACGCCGGGCTGCGCCATTATCGGCGGGCACTGGACCTGTACGGCTGGCCCGATGACGAACCGATGCCCGGCCCGGGCATCCTGATGACCGCGAGCGGCGCCGTGGACGCATACGTGCTGCACGGGCGGGCGGCGGAGGCCGACGATATCGCGCGCACGCTGATTCGCCTCGCGACGGGCCGACTCGGGCAGTTCTACGACCTGCCACAGATCGGCGCGGTCGGCAACGCGGTCGGAACATTTTATCTCGCGGTCGGACGCGATTCGAAGATCGGCTTGGAGTTGCTTTCGCTGGCCACCAAGGTGACGGCGCGACAGGACAATCCGTCGGCCCAATTGCGACATCACGCGGCACTGCACCGAACAACGGTGGGGGACGGGCGCTTCGACGAAGCACTGACCCGGGCCGCCGGCATGCGTCGGCGGCAGGCGGCGGCCAGGATCCTCGACCTCCTACAGGAACTGTCGTGCGACAACGAAAATCGCGGTGGGTGACTCACCCACCGCGACTTCCGGGCATCACGCCCGGCGCATGTACGCCTTGATGCTCAGCGGTGCGAAGATCGCGATCACGATCACCGAGCCGATCAGCGAACAGGCCAGATCGCTGCCGTAGACATTGCCGTTCATCAGCGCTCGGGCCGCATTCACCATGTAGTACACGGGATTCACGTGATTGAGCCCCTGCATCCAGCCCGGCATGGTGCTCACCTGAGCGAACGCGCCGGACATGAAGGTCAGCGGGAACATCACCATCATCGAAATGCCCTGCACGCCTGCGGCACTCTTACCGGTGACACCGACCAGCGCCCAGATCCAGCTCACCGCGAACGAGCAGACCACGATGACCAGACCGGCCACCACGACACCGGCGACACCGCCCTCGGGCCGGTAGCCGATGGCCAGGCCGACCACGATGGTCAGCGTCGTCGCCAGCGCGTAGCGCACCATATCGGCGATCAACGCACCCGCCAGCACCGAAATGCGGGCGATGGGCAGGGATTTGAACCGGTCGAAGACGCCCTTGTCCATATCCTCGCGCAACTGGGTGCCGGTGACGACCGAGGTCAGGATCACGGTCTGCACCAGAATGCCGGGAATCAGGACCGGCAGATAGTTCGAAACGCTCCCGCCGATCGCCCCGCCGAAGATGTAGGCGAACAGCGCGGTGAACAGGATCGGCTGAATCGTCACATCGAACAGTTGCTCGGGATTGTGCTTGATTTTCAGGATGCCCCGATAGGCCATGGTGAGCGAGGTCGACATGGTCTGTTGCAGGCTGATCTTATTGCTGACCTCGGGAATCGAGGTCGCTGCCGCATGCCGCGCGGTGGTGCTTTCGGCGGTGATGGTCGTCATGCCGCGCTCCGTTCCGAATCGTTGTCGTCGGCCGGGTGGCCGGTGATGGTGAGGAAGACCTCGTCGAGGCTGGGCTTGGTGACGGTGATCTCGTCGATCTCGATCTCCCACTCGCGCAGGCGGATCAGCAGGTCGGCGGTCATGCCCGCATCCGCGA
Organism: Nocardia vinacea; assembly: GCF_035920345.1. NCBI lineage: Bacteria > Bacillati > Actinomycetota > Actinomycetes > Mycobacteriales > Nocardiaceae > Nocardia > Nocardia vinacea. Next base: position 6,140,899 of record NZ_CP109149.1, on the reverse strand, counting down.
GCGGCGCGGTGAGCCGTCCGGCCTCCGGCGTGATCTGGGCGTCGACGCCGAGGAAGTCACCGACAACCCGGCGGGCTTCCTCGAGCTGGGCCCGGTCGACCAGCGTCAGATGCAGTGAGGAGCCGCCGACCGAGGCCTTGAGTTCGTCGGCGGTGCCGTCGGCGATCACCTTGCCGTGGTCGATGACGGCGATCCGGTCCGCGAGCTGATCGGCCTCGTCCAGGTACTGCGTGGTGAGCAGCACCGTCGCGCCCTCGCGGACCAGACGGCGGATGGTCTCCCACATCTGGGCGCGGGTGCGCGGATCGAGTCCGGTCGTCGGCTCGTCCAGGAACAGCAGCGGCGGTGTCGCGATCAGGCTGGCGGCCAGATCGAGACGGCGTCGCATACCACCGGAGAAGTTCTTCAGCGGCTTGTTCGCCGCTTCGGTGAGGTCGAACTCCTCCAGCAGTTCGACCGACTTGCGCCTGGCATCGATCCGGCTGAGGCCGAGCAGGCGGGAGAAAATGATCAGATTTTCGGTGGCAGTGAGGTCCTCGTCGACCGAGGCGTACTGCCCGGTGACGCCGACCAGGGACCGGACCGCTGTCGGTTCCGCGACGACGTCACGGCCGAAGATGCGGGCGCTGCCGCCGTCCGGGCGCAACAGGGTGGCCAACATGCGGATGGTCGTGGTCTTGCCCGCGCCGTTCGGTCCGAGCACGCCGTAGACCGAGCCCTGCGGAACCGCCAGGCTCACACCGTCGACGGCGCGCTGTTCCCCGAACACCTTGACCAGGCCGTCCGCCTCGACGGCGAGCGCTGAAGTGGGTGCGAAAGAAGTCATGCATAAGACTGTGCGGTCGCCGTCTTGCACGGCCCTTGCACGACGGTGTCACCGATCTCTTGCACCCACTTGCACGTCTGCGCGCCCGCAGCAAGATCAATGACACAACGCGAGCCGCTCGGACGACGACAACTGTTGCGGCGCCTATCAGCTGTGCCCGGCCCTGGTCATCGATGGCGATCGTCGGTAGCAGCCGGTGCTGCCCGCCGGACCCGGTGTCAGTGCGTCGACTCCGCGAGGAGATGCTGGCGGAGTTTGGCGCGGTCCGGCTTGCCCGGTCCGCGCAGCGGGAGTTCGTCGAGGATCGCCAGCTCGCGCGGTGCGGCGATGGAATCGAGTTCGCGCACGACGTGATCGCGCAGTTCCTCGAGGGTCGGGGTGGCGCCGGGGGCGGGGACCACCGCGACCGCGACCCGCTGGCCCAGCCGATCGTCGGGCAGACCGAGCACGACGCATTCGCTGATGCCGGGATGCGTGGTCAGCACGGCCTCGACGACCTGCGGGATGACGAGCAGTCCGCCGGTCATGATGGCCTCGTCGAGCCGTCCGCTGATCCTGAGCACGCCGTTCTCGTAGGTGCCCGCATCCTCGGTACGGAACCAGCCGGGTTCGGCGAACGCAGGATGGTCGGGCTGGCCGCGGTAGCCGACGGCGATCATCGCGCCGCCGAGCAGCACGCGACCGTCCTCGATGCGAATCTCGGTGCCGTCGAGCGGAACTCCGTCGTACACACAGCCGCCGCAGGTTTCGCTCATGCCATAGGTGCGAACGACGTTGATACCGGCCGCTTTCGCGCGCTCGTAGACCGGCGCCGGAGTGGCTGCCCCGCCGACGAGCACACCATCCAACTGGGCAAGTGCTGCCGCGGCGGTGGGCGCCTCCAGCGCCTTGATGAGCTGGGTCGGCACCAGCGCGGTGTAGCGGCGCTCACCGCGCATACCGGAAATCGCGCCGGCCAGCGCCTCGGGTAGGAAGCCACCGGAAACGTCGAGCACGCTGGGTTCGGTACCGGCCAGAATGCTGCGCAGCAACACCTGAATGCCCGCGATGTGATGGGTCGGCAGGGCCAGGAGCCAGGTGCCTGGACCACCGAGTCGATCGTGTGTCGCAGTCCCGCTGGCCCGCAGCGCCGCGGAGCTGAGCATGGCGCCCTTCGGCACACCGGTGGTGCCGGAGGTGGTCACGACCAAGGCCGCCTCGTCATCGATCAGCTCGCCGGGCGAGAGTGCATCGCTCAGTCGTCGGGCCTCCCGACGGTCGCTGGTCGGTATCGGCAACCACGCGGGGCCGTTGCCCTCCAACACTTCTCGCAGATGCGGCATGACATCGTCGAGCCCGGATCCGGTCGGCATCGGCAGCGTCCGCAGGGTGCGACTCATGATTTCGCCCCCGTCATGCGCGACCGCAACTCGCTGGTGCTCGGCGCCGTCGTGCGCAGGCGCGCTGTGTTCATGGTTCGCTCGCTGCGCTCCCTCACGAGTCTGATCGTGTCATGTCAACATGACCGCGCGCGGCAGGGGTCGGTTTGCTGGAGCGGCGCGCTGGGGATTCGGCCGCGTCAGGGGGGAAGAAGTCGGGTACGCCGGACATCGAGACTGCGATTCACTCGGAGGACGGTACTCAGCGGTGGTCGCCCGGACGTCGGCGGTCGGGCGGCCATGTGTGGGTTATCGTCCTCGCCGGGGTCGGCATTGGCAACTCGAGCCGACCCACCCGTGCCGCCGCTGCCGTCGTGATCAGTCCGGTGACCAGCGCGAATCCCGTCGGATCGGATGTTCGGCGGGAACTTCGACCAGGACGATCGGAACCCCGTCCGGATCGTGCACCCACATTTCGATCAGTCCCCACGGCTCGCGCACCGGCTCGCGCTCGATGCGGATCCCCTTCAGCGCAAGCTCCGCCGCCGCGTCCGAAATGTCGCGAACCTGCAGCCAGAGCGCGCCCTCGAAGATGGTCGATTTGCCCGATCCGCCGTGTGCGGCCACCTCGATCAGCGACTGTCCAGCGAAGAAAACCGTGCCGCCCGGATACTCGCGCGCGATGGCCAAGCCGAGTCCGTCGCGGTAGAACGCGAGGGTTGCCTGGTAGTCGGCGGGCCGCAGGATGACCCGGCTGCTGAGGATGTCCATGTCAGAAGTACCAGGGGTAGGGGGTCCAGTCCGGCTTGCGCTTTTCCAGGAAGGCGTCGCGACCCTCGACCGCCTCATCGGTCATATACGCCATCCGGGTGGCCTCGCCCGCGAAGAGCTGCTGACCGACCAGGCCGTCGTCGAGCAGATTGAACGCGTACTTCAACATGCGCTGGGCCTGTGGGGATTTGCCGTTGATATCGGCGGTCCACTCCAGTGCGACATTTTCCAGTTCGGCGTGATCGACGACCTTGTTCACCGCGCCCATCTGATGCATTTCCTCGGCGGTGTAGGGACGGCCGAGGAAGAAGATTTCCCGCGCGAATTTCTGGCCGACCATTTTCGCGAGATAGGCGCTGCCGTAACCGCCGTCGAAGCTGCCGACATCGGCGTCGGTCTGCTTGAACCTGGCGTGCTCGCGGCTGGCCAGGGTCAGATCGCAGACCACGTGCAGACTGTGCCCGCCGCCCGCGGCCCAGCCGTTGACCAGCGCGATGACCACCTTCGGCATGAACCGGATCAGCCGCTGCACCTCGAGGATGTGCAGGCGGCCCGCACGCGCCTGGTCGACAGTGTCCGCGGTCTCGCCATCGGCGTACTGGTAGCCGCTGCGGCCGCGAATACGCTGGTCGCCGCCCGAGCAGAAGGCCCAGCCGCCGTCCTTGGGGCTAGGGCCGTTGCCGGTGATCAGCACCGCGCCGACGTCCGGGGTCATCCTGGCGTGATCGAGCGCACGATAGAGCTCGTCGACCGTGTGGGGACGGAACGCATTGCGCACCTCCGGCCGATCGAAGGCCACCCGGACGGTGCCCTGCTCGATATGCCGGTGATAGGTGATGTCGGTCAGGTTCTCGAACCCTGGAACGGGCCGCCACAGCTTCGAATTGAACGTCACCCCAGTGATTATTGCCCCCACCGATGTTTCGGATGCCAGCGACTTCCATGCGAACTTCTACGGTGCCGGTTCCATTACTCGGCGGTACGACTTGACGGTGTAAAACAACGCGATACCGTGCAGAGCATGAGTGGAGCATCGCGAAGCGATTCGATGAGGGGTGGCGGTCGGGCGACGGGTGGGCGTGCGGCAGCGCAACGGGTTCCTGAACGCGTTGTCGGCCGCATCGACAACAGCGCGGTGGACGAATCCCGGTACGAGAAGCACGGCGGCTTCCCCAAGGTCTCCCGCGCGCGAGTCGGCGCCGACTTCGGCCCGTTCGTCGAGGCCATGCGCACGTTGCAGGATCTGGTCGTCTCCGTGGACGCCCCCGACGAGATCTACGGCGAGGCACTCGACCGCACACGCGAACTCATCGATCTGCTCGAGCCGTATCGCGCCCCCGAACTCCAGGGTCCGGCGGGCCGTGCCGTCGAATTACCCGGGCGCGGCAGCCTTTTGCTGCTGCCGTGGCAGGTGGTCGAGGCCGGACCCGACGGCATCGTGATGAACGGTGAATTCCGTCGCTTCCATCTCGGCGGCAACGGCGCGGCACACGGCGGCGTGCTCCCACTGCTCTTCGACGATCTGCTCGGCATGATCGTGCACTACGCCGGACGACCGATCAGCCGCACCGCCTATCTGCATGTGAACTATCGCAAAATTACTCCGTTGCAGACGCCGCTGACCGTGCGGGGTCGCGTAGATCGCATCGAAGGCCGCAAAACCTTCATCACCGCGGAATTGGCCGATGAGCAGGGCAATGTCCTCGCGGATTGTGAAGGATTGATGGTCCAATTGCTGCCATGGCAGCCGTAGCCCGATGAGTGCCGTGTGACTCTGCGCACCAGTGCGTATAGTGACGTGCGCTCGTTCATGACATCGATCCCGGAGGAACCTGAAAGTGGTTGCAGCACTGTCTGAATCCCTGCTCGACGACGCAAAGCGCACGGCCTTCCTTGCCGATGCCAAGGAGGTTCTGGATGCCGAGGTGTCGGACAAGGGTGGTGCGTCGGGCCTGGCCGTAAAGGGTGGCTACGCGGCGGTCAAGAAGATCAGCCCGTCCATCGTGCCGGACGCGCTGGAGTCCTTGGCGCCCAAGCTCGTCTCGCAGCTGGAGCCGTTCTGGCAGGAATACGCGGCGACGGGGTCCGGCCAATTCGCCGACCTGCTGGTCGCCAAGTCGGATGAGGTCGCCGAGGCTTTGCTCGCGGTGACCGACGCGCGTGCCGACTCTTCGACGCGTCCGGCGCTGAAGAAGGTCTACTCGTCGATGCGTTCCTCGGCCAAGAAGAACGTCATCGAGGCCCTGCCACGGCTGGGCGACCTCGTGCAGCGGCACGCCTGAGTTGGATTGCGGCGCCACGGCGCCGCGTATCGCGCTCATACCTGCGCCTCGCTAGCGCTCGGCTCCGGCATGACCGCGTGGGCGGCTGTGTTCTTTGTCGCTCTCTGCGTTCGCTGATGCCTGCGCCTCGCTAGCGCTCGGCTCCGGCATGACCGCGTGGGCGGCTGTGTTTTTGCCGCTCACGGCGTTCGCTCATGGGACTCGCTCCGTGGTGGGTGCGCCGGCGACGCTCATTGTCGCGCACGGTGCTTCGGCCGACCACGGGCGCTGAGCGCCCCGCGTCCGGTGGTGGACGCGGGGCGAATTTCCGTCAACCTCGACAGCGTGAGGGAGCGCAGCGAGCAAACCAACGGCGCAGCGCCTTCTGGGCACAATGGTGCCGAGCCTAGCGAGGTGCCATTGTGAGCAGGGTGACGAAGACGTCGAAGCAACTGTCTGAGAGGCTGGAGATGTGAATCCGTCTACAGCACAGGCGCAAGTGGTCGTTGACGAGCTCGCGCGCGGGGGTGTGCGGGACGTCGTTCTGTGCCCGGGGTCGAGAAACGCGCCCCTGGCATTCGCGCTGCAGGCGGCCGATGCGGCCGGCCGGCTCCGCCTGCATATGCGCATCGACGAGCGAACCGCGGGCTTCCTGGCCATCGGTCTCGCCATCGCCAGTCGACTGCCGGTTCCGGTGGTGATGACCTCGGGGACCGCCGTCGCCAATCTCGGCCCCGCCGTGCTGGAGGCGAACTACGCCCGCGTACCGCTGGTGGTGCTGAGCGCCAACCGGCCCTACGAGATGCTCGGTTCCGGCGCCAATCAGACCGTCGAACAATTCGGGCTGTTCGGTAGCCAGGTCCGTGCCTCGATCAGCCTCGGACTCGCCGAGGAGGAGTCGGATGCCGATGGCGGCATGCCCTACGGCCAGCAGAACAGTCAATGGCGTTCGGCCGTCTGCCGGGTACTCGCGGCGGCCCGTGGCACCCGTTCCGGCAATGCCGGGCCGGTGCATTTCGATATTCCGCTGCGCGAGCCGCTGGTACCGGATCACATGCCGGACGAGTGGGCGCCCCAGGGCCGCCCCGGCGGCGAGGCGTGGACGTGCACCAGGTACGCGACGCTCGATGTGCCCCTCGATCTCGACCTGACGCCCGATACGGTCGTCATCTCCGGCCATGGCGCCGGCTTGCGACCGGAACTGGCCGAGCTGCCGACAGTGGCCGAACCCACGGCCCCGATGCACGGTCCGTCCCTGCACCCGCTTGCCCTGCCGCTGCTGAAGCCGCGGCAGGCGATCATCACCGGGCGGCCGACGCTGCATCGTCAGGTCGCGAAGGTGCTCGCGGATCCGGCCGTGACCGTCTACGCGCTCACCACCGGTCCCCGCTGGCCCGATGTCTCCGGCAATGTAGTCGGCACCGGAACCAGAGCGGTGACCACGGGCGCGCCGAATGCGGACTGGCTCGCGTACTGCCGCGAACTCGATGCGAAGGCTGTTCAGGTTGTTCGCGCCGAACTGGCCAACCACCCGAAGCCGACGGGGCTGCATGTCGCCGCGGTGGTGATGGACGCGTTGCGCGAGGGCGATCAGCTGCTGCTCGGCGCATCGAATCCGGTGCGTGACGCGGCCCTGGTCTCGGCTCCGCGGCCGGGTGTCCGAGTGCTGTCCAATCGTGGCGTGGCCGGTATCGACGGCACCGTTTCCACGGCCGTCGGCGCGGCACTGCACCACACCGGTCGCACCATCGCGCTGATCGGTGACCTCACCTTCCTGCACGACGCCGCCGGCCTGCTCATCGGCCGCGGTGAACCCCGGCCCGTCGATCTGACCATCGTGGTCGCCAACGACGATGGCGGCGGCATCTTCGAACTCCTGGAACAGGGTGATCCGCAGTACGCCGGTGTTTTCGAGCGCGTCTTCGGTACGCCGCACGGAATGGATTTGGCCGCCCTGTGTGCCGCCTACCGGATTCCGCACAAGCAGGTCGATCCCGAGCAGTTGGCGGTCGAGTTGGCCGGGCACGCGCACGGGTTGCGGGTGCTCGAAGTCGCGACCGAGCGTTCCAGTCTGCGGGAGTTGCACGCGACCGTGCGGGCCAAGATCGCGCCGTGAGCGAGCGTCAGCGAGTGAACCATAGGCACAGCGCGTCACGGCGCACGGCGGAGCCGAGCGCTAGCGAGGCGCAGGCGTAAGCCGAGATCGGCTCTGAGCGCGCACCTTCGGCCGGTACGGCGGAATCGCCAGATCGGAGGACTCGGACCCCGATGGCTGTCGCCGCCTCCCCGGTCTGCGTGCGATCGCCGCTGCCGTACTTTCAGGTGCTGGTGAGCATCGGCTGCGGGCGAGGCCGATCAGTACCCAGGCTCGGAATCGCGATCGTCGTCGAGCGGCACCGGGATCGACTGTTCCACGACATCGGCCGGATTGGCATCGAAGGCATCTCGATCGACCGCCGCCGCGAGATCGCGGTCGGAGCTGTCGTCGGTGTCATCGCCGATCTCCGGGTAGGCGGGGACGTTCTGCTCGACGTAGTCGGCTTCCGAAACCGCGTCGATGGTGCGGGACGTGCTTGGATCGGTCATCGTTCATTCCTCTCCGCGCGTGCTTTTCGGCTGGGTACCCGATGCTCTGCCGAGCGAACTCCAGGTGCTGCGGGAATCACAGCGCAGGCGGACAACCAGTCCAACACTGTTGAGAATGCTCCTAGTCTGGCCGCGCGGCAACCCACCTGCTACTCGCCGTCGAACGGACCCGAACCATTCGCCGGGAATTCGACGAGGGCCAATGTGCGGCCCGCCATGAACCGTGCCGTCCGCACCGCGACGCCCGTTCGCGTCACTTCACTGACCTCGACCACGCCACGTGCGATGCGTACCTCGACTTTGCGCCCGGCCCGCGTCGCGACCACTTCATAACTGCGAGACCCGTCGCCGAAATCGACGACTATCTCCACCCGATCGCCCTTCATCTACCAATTCTCCGCTTTTCCAGCACCTTTCGCCGCTACGACTTGGTTGCGATGGGCGGCGGGAAGGCCTCGCAAGGCGCTGGACCGAACCGGATGCGGTCGGGGATCGCGGCACCGATGAATTCCGATGGAGCGCGCCGTCTCAATCGTTGACGTCCGTTGCCGAGGAGGCCCCGATGCACCCGAATTTCGATCTCGAACCGGCCGCCGCCACCCTGGAGGCGGTGGCCGGCGCCATCACCGATGATCAGCTCAGCGCGCAGACACCCTGCACCGATACCAGCGTGCGTGACCTGCTCGCCCACGTCATCGGACTCACCGAGGCCTTCCGGCAGGCCGCGACCAAGGAAGCGGTCGGCCGCTCGGTCCCGCCCGCCGTCGGCCCGGAGAGCGCCCTGCCCGCCGACTGGCGTTCCCGCATTCCGGCCCAACTAAAGGCGCTCGTCGAGGCATGGCGCGAGCCGGCGGCCTGGGACGGCGAAACCGAAGCGGGCGGCGTATCCGCCCCGGCCGTCGTCATGGCCACGATCGCCCTGGACGAAATCGTGGTCCACACTTGGGATCTCGCCCGCGCTACCGATCAGCAACCGAGTGTCGACCCGGTCCACTCGACCATCCTGCTCGAATTCCTCAGGGACACACCACCCGAGGGCACCCCGGGCATGTTCGGCCCTGTCGTCCAAGTCCTCGAGACCGCCCCTTCTCTGGACCGCATCATCGGACTAACGGGCCGCGACCCCTCCTGGGCTCGCTGATCACTTGCGGCCGAGACCGAGCTTGCGGGCGATACGGGCCATCAGTTGAGACATCCTGGCCGGGAACGAATCCGGCTCCGGAACCGTGACCGGCCGTACGCGGCCATTGTGAATCGCGGTGATCCGCCATCCCTCGGGGGTTCGCACCAGCACCAGGGTCTGCCGCGACAGGCGGCGCTCGGGCAGCCGCGACCGCCACGGCATCAGCACCGACGCGGTGCCGTGCACGATCGCGACATCCGGTGTCACGTACCGGATCGACTCCAATTCGCCGACCAGGGCCGAACCGGCGAGCACACCGCGAAAGAGCTTGTCGTGGTTGGCCTGGTGTTCCTTGCGGCCGATCGCGCGGGTGCCGTCGTAGGACACGTAGTCGGAGTCGTCGGTGAACAACGCGCCGAATGCCGCGGCATCGTTATCGGTCCAGGTCTGCATGACCTGCTGGAAAACCGCGCTGAGTTGTGTGTCGTCGGTGCCGGCGCGATCGAGGGTCTCGTTCATGGTGTCGACTCTTTCTGTGCTATCGTTTCGATCAACGAAATATACGATAACAGAAAGTTTCGAATGTCGAAAGATGAAATCATCGGCGAGATCGGGATGCAGCTGCGCCTGCTGCAGGAGAGCTTCGATGCCTTCGACGAGGCCGTCGCCGCCCGTCTCGGCCTCAATCGCACCGATACTCGCTGCCTCGACGTCGTTCTCGGTCGCGGCCCGCTCGCGGCCGGCGAGCTGAGTGCTCAGCTCAAACTGAGCCCCGCCGCGACCACTACCGTCATCGATCGACTCGTCCGCGCCGGATTCGTCACCCGCAGCCAGGATTCGGCCAATCGTCGCCGCGTCCTGGTCGAAGCCACAGAGGCTGCGCACGCGACGGCGGTTGAAATCTTCGGCCCTGTCGGCCACGCGGGCGCGAAGGCCTTGGCCCGGTACAACTCCGACCAGCTGGATGTGATCCTCGACTTCCTGCGCACCGCGCTGGAAGTCCACCGAGCCCAAACCGACCGCCAGGTGGCCGCCCTGAACCCCGCCGAATAGCCCGCAACGAACTGCCATAGCTCGCAACGAGTTGGATCAAGATCAGGTGGAATCTGGGGCGGCATCGCCCGAGAAGGGCCCGCCACCAGTTCCACCTGATCTTGTTCATGACTTGGTGAAGATGCCCGCTGTTGCGGCTTGGGTGGCGGCTGCGGCGGCGGTGCGGGCGGCTGCGTCGTCGATCGGGTCGCCGGTGGCGAGGAGGCGGTAGTAGAGGGGGGATGAGACGGCGGTCAATACGGCGCGGGGGTCGGTGTTTTCGGGGATTTCGCCGCGGGCGATGGCTGCGTCGATGCAGGGGGTCCATTCGGTGAGGCGGATGTCGTAGAAGCGGCGTAGGGCGGCTGCGGCGGTTTCGTCGCAGGTGGCGGCGGCGATAACGGCCTGGAAGAGCTTGCCTTGGCGGGGGTCGGTGAGCGTTTTGGCGACCAGGCGGGCGTTGGCGGTGAGGTCGCCGAGCAGGGAGCCGGTATCGGCGTGTGGCAGCGATTGTTCGGCCATATCGATGAGCAGGTCGGCCACGAGTCCGGTGGAGTTGCGCCAGCGGCGGTAGGCCGTGGTCTTGCCGACCTCGGCGCGCGCTGCGACCTCGGTCAGATCCAGGTGCGCGAAACCGCGCTCGGCGAGTAGATCGCCCGCCGCCTGCAGTACCGCCTCGCGAACGCGAGCAGTGCGCCCACCGGGGCGAATCGAGCCGGGGATGGCATTGTCAGGCTCCATAACGGAACTCCAGTTTCATTTGCTGTGCAACGCGTGTATGGTTCGAATCGTTAACGGAACTATAGACCCTTTAGGAGTCATCATGGAGTACCGGCGGCTCGGCGCATCAGGTCTGCTCGTCCCGGCGCTGAGTTTCGGCGCGGGCACCTTCGGCGGGCGCGGCGAACTGTTCAGCGCATGGGGCGATACCGATGTCGAACAGGCGCGCCGACTGGTCGATATCAGCCTGGATGCGGGCGTCACCATGTTCGATACCGCCGATGTCTATTCCGATGGCGCCTCCGAGGAAGTGCTCGGTGCGGCCATCAAGGGCAGGCGCGACCAACTGCTGCTGTCGACCAAGGCGAGTCTGCCGACCGGTCCCGGTCCGCTCGACGCAGGTTCCGGCCGTTCGCGCCTGATCAAGGCGGTCGAGGGCTCGCTGCGCAGGCTCGGCACGGACCACATCGACCTGTTCCAACTGCACGCCTTCGACGCGCACACCCCGGTCGAGGAAGTCCTTGCGGCACTGGACGATCTGGTTCGTGCGGGCAAGATCCGCTACCTCGGCGCCTCCAACTTCGCGGGCTGGCAGCTGATGAAATCCCTTGCCGCGGCGGACCGGCACGGCCTGACCCGCTACGTCGCCCATCAGGTCTACTACTCACTCGTCGGCCGCGACTACGAATGGGAGCTCATGCCACTCGGCCTGGACCAGGGTGTCGGCGCGGTGGTGTGGAGCCCGCTCGGTTGGGGTCGGCTGACCGGGAAAATCCGTCGCGGCCAACCACTTCCGGAGGGCAGTCGTCTGCATCTGACCGCCGAGGCAGGTCCGCCGGTCGATGACGACAAGCTCTACGACGTGGTCGACGTCCTCGACGAGCTCGCTGTGGAGACCGGTAAGACTGTCCCGCAGATCGCGCTCAACTGGCTGCTGCGCCGTCCAACGGTGTCGACCGTCATCGTCGGTGCGCGCAATGAGGAGCAGCTGCGCCAGAACCTCGGCGCGGTCGGTTGGGAGCTCGATGCCGAGCAGATCGCGCGACTCGACAAGGCCGGCGCGACTACTCCGGCGTACCCCTACTATCCGTACTACCGGCTGCCGGATTTTGCTCGGCTGAGTGCTCCTGCGGTGTGAGGGGATCGGCCACAGCGCCCATCTCCGCCGCAGAACCCGCAGGATCGGAACAGGAATGGGCGCTGAGGCCACCCACCCTCAGTACACGTCGCGAACGTACCGCTTCTCGGCAACCAACTGCTTCCGGAACGCCAGCGCCCCGTCCTCGTCGAGCTTGCCGTGGATCCTGGCGATGGCCAGCAGGGTGTCGTCGACATCCTTGGCCATGCGTGCGGCATCACCGCACACATAGAAGTGCGCGCCGTCGCGCAGCCAGGACCACAGCTCAGCGCCGTGCTCGATCATCCGGTGCTGCACGTAGATCCGCTCGCGCTGATCGCGGGAGAAGGCCAGATCGAGTCGGGTGAGGAAGCCCGAGCGGAACATATCCTCCAATTCGGCTCGGTAGTAGAAGTTCTGGGCGGCATGCTGATCGCCGAATAACAACCAGTTGCGGCCGCTGCAGCCGAGGGCACGGCGTTCCTGCAGGAAGCCGCGGAAGGGCGCGATGCCGGTGCCGGGGCCGACCATGATCATCGGTGCGGTCGGATCGAGCGGCGGCCGGAAGTGCGGGGCGCGCTGCAGGAAGATCGGCACCGCGGATTCGGCGGCGTCGGCGCGGTCGGCGAGGAAGGTCGAGCACACCCCGCCGCGCCGCGCGGCGGATCCGGTGGCGGCCGGATCGCCGTACCGGACGACACCCACGGTGAGCTGCACCTCGTCGGGACTGACCAGCGGACTCGACGAAATCGAATACTGGCGCGGTTGCAGCTTTTTCAGCGTGCCGAGCCATTCGACGAGATCGGCGCGCACCGGGAAATCGCGCAGCACGTCGACGGCCTGCCGGTCCCACAGGTAGTTGTCGAGTTCATTGCGATTATCGCGGCGCAGCAGTTTCGCCAGCCGGTTGTTGGGATTGCGTTCGGCAATGAAGGTGAGCAGATCGTGGCTGACCTTCGTGATGTCGTAGCGGGTCCGCAGCGCCTGAGCCAGCGGCAGCTCCTGGTCGTCGAGTTCGATGATCCGACGACCGTCCAGCCCGGTCGCGCCGAGCCATTCGGCCACCATCGAATCGGCGTTCGTAGGCCAAACTCCGAGGGAATCGCCGACCTCGTAGTTCGCCTTCTGCCCGCGCAGGTCGAAGCCGAACTGGCGCACTTCTTTCGGCGAACCGGCATGCGACAGTGGTTCATTGCGCACCAGCGGTGCGGTCACCGGGGCGTTGCGGGTAAACGGCGCAGGACCCGGGCCCTGGTTTCGGCCGAGCGGCGGTGCGGTGCGGGGCAGCACCATCGTGATACCGGAGGACCGCGCGGGCGTCCGAGTTCCGATCGGCCCGGGCGGACCAACTTCGGGCGCACCGCCGTCGAGGGCGGCGAGCACCTCGTCGAGCCAGCGCGCCGCCGCCTGCTCGTAATCGGGTTCGCTGTCGACGCGTGCGAGCAGTCTGGTGGCCCCGCGTTCGGTCAGTTTCGAGTCCAGTTTGCGACCGTGGCCGCAGAAGTCGTCATACGAGGAGTCGCCGAGTGCGAATACCGCGTACCGCATGCCGGTCAATCGGAGCACGCTGTCGTCCAGGCGTTCCCAGAAGTCGGTGCCGTTATCCGGCGGTCCGCCGTCGCCGAAGGTGCTGCTGATCACCAGCACATCGCCGGTGAGTTCGTGTAGTTCGCACGAGTCCATATCGAGCAGCCGCGGCGCGAAACCGGATTCGGCCAGACGCGCGGCCGTAGTCGCCGCGAACTCTTCGGCGGTTCCGGTCTGTGAAGCCCACAGCACGGTGATGGGACGCGCCGGTGGTTCGTCGGGAACATTGTCGACGGACGCGGATTCGGTTGCCGCGCTTCGCGAATACATTCCGGCCAGTAGTCCATCGATCCACAGCCGACTGTTCTTGGCCAGCGGTGCGGATTCGGGCAGCACCGGCTGACCCGTGACCGGAAGGGATTGCAGCGCCGAGAGATATCCGGCGAGGTAGATCCGCTCGGTCTCACTGAGCGTCGGCGCTGTGCCCGCATCGAGCCCCAGCATGACCGCCAGCGGGTGCGACCCATGGTTCGCGGCGGTTTCCGGCAGTCCCGCCGAAGGCCTTTCGGCCGCTTTCGCCATTACCGCGACCCGCCGCAACGACACCGCGCACGCCTTGAATTCGGGCTGCAACGAGTCCGGATCCACCGCGTCATTGGTCACGGCATTGATCGTCAGATACTCGCCCTGTTCGTCATTCCAATGGAAGGGCGCGAAGCAATCACCGGGCCGCACCCGGTCGCTGATCTGCACCGGCAGCACCGCTCGACCGCGCCGGGAGGCGATTTCGAGCTGGTCACCCGTCTCGACCCCGAGCCGCTCGGCATCCTCGGGATGTACCTCGACGAACGGCTGGCCGGTCAACTTGGTCAGCTTGTCGATCTTGCCGGTCTTGGTCATGGTGTGCCACTGATGCTGCAGGCGGCCGGTATTCAGCATGAACGGGTAGTCGTCGTCGGGCATTTCCTCCGGCGCCAGATGCGGGCGCGGCCAGAACACCGCGCGACGGCTCGGCGTCGCGAAGGACAACCGGGGCTGGTGCCCGGCATCGTCGACGAAAAGTTCCTGGCTGACACCGTCATTGCGGTAGCGGATCGGGTTGCGCGCGCGGTCGGGCTCGGCGCACGGCCACTGCATCGGCCCCTCACGCAACCGCTCGTAGCTCATGCCACGCAGGTCGTATCCGGTGGTTGGATTGGCGAACTGCTTGATCTCGTCGAAAACCTCGGCACTGGAGGAGTATTCGAAACCCGCGAAGCCCATCGCGGTGGCGACCTGCGCGATCAGCAACCAGTCCGGACGGGCATCGCCGATCGGATCCACCGAGCGCTGCAGCAACGTGACGTTGCGCTCCGAATTCACCATCACCGCATCGGCTTCGGCCCACAGCGTGGCGGGCAGCAGTATGTCGGCGTAGGAGTTGGTGGCCGTATCGGTGTAGGCGTCCTGCACGATGACCAGCTCGGCTGCCTCCAGGCCGCCGATCACCGTCTTCCGGTTGGGTACGGTGGCAACGGGATTGGTGCAGATGATCCAGGCCGCCTTGATCTGCCCCTCGGACAGCTCGCGGAACATCTCGATCGTGCCCGGTCCGGCTTCGGTGCGCAGCGTGCCCGGCTCGACGCCCCAAGCGGTCTCCACGAAGCTGCGGTCGGCGGGGGCGAGCAGGCTGCGCTGCCCGGGCAAACCCGGACCCATATAACCCATTTCGCGCCCGCCCATGGCATTCGGCTGACCGGTCAGCGAGAACGGTCCGCTGCCAGGTCGACAAATAGCCCCGGTGGCCAGGTGTAGGTTGCAGAGCGCGTTGGTATTCCAGGTGCCGTGGGTGGACTGGTTGAGTCCCATGGTCCACAGCGACATCCATTCACCGGCTTCGCCGATCCAGCGCGCTGCTGTTCGGATATCGTCCTCGGCCAGCCCGGTGATCGCGGCGACCTTGTCCGGCGGGTAATCGGCGAGGAATTCGGGCATCGCCGCCCACCCCTCGGTGTGCTCGGCGATGAAGTCCGTGTCGATATCACCGTTTTCGACGAGCAGGTGCAGCAGCCCGTTCAGCAGGGCGAGATCGGTACCCGGCGCGATCTGCAGGAACAGATCGGCCCGCGCCGCGGTATCGGTGCGCCGTGGATCCACCACGATCAGCTTCGCCCCCGCCTTGACCCGGTCGATCATGCGCAGATAGAGGATCGGGTGGCAGTCGGCCATATTCGCGCCGGTCACGAAGAACAGATCGGCGTTTTCGAAGTCGTCATAGGAGCCGGGCGGCCCGTCCGCGCCGAGCGACTGCTTGTAGCCGGTCCCGGCGCTGGCCATGCACAGCCGGGAATTGGCCTCGATGTGCTTGGTCCGCAGATACCCCTTGGCCAGCTTGGTTGCCAGGTACTGCGCCTCGAGCGACATCTGCCCGGAGACGTACAGCGCGATGGCGTCCGGTCCGTGTTCGTCCAGGATCGCCCGCAGCCGGGTGGCTACCTCGTGCACCGCCTCGTCGACGGGCACCGGCACCGGCACCTGACCGCGCTCGGGCCGCCGGTACGCGGTCTCCATCCGCCCCGGCGCCGCCATCAACTCCTGGTGGGTCGCACCCTTGGTGCACAGCCGACCCGCATTCGTCGGATGCAGTTTGTCACCGCGGACCTTGGCGATGACCGGCGCACCGTCCGTACCCGCGCGGGTCTCGACGACGATGCCGCAGCCGACGCCGCAGTACGAGCACGCCGTTCTGGCGGTGCCCGCGCGATCGGTGCCTGCATCGGTCATGCCACCGATCATGCGCACCGCCGATTGCGGCCGATTTACCCAACGTTATCGACAGATGACAATTAACCTCACCGCAGCAAATTTCCCCCGTGAGGTGTGGCCTACGCCACGAAAATATGCCGCGACCAGGTGCTCAGCCGAATTCGGCGGTCAGCCCAATTTGTAAGCGCGGTGCAGTGCGACGATGCCGCCGGTCAGATTGCGCCATTTCACCGACGACCAGCCCGCATCGGCGATCCGCAGCGCCAACTGCCGCTGATTCGGCCAGGCCCGGATGGATTCGGCGAGGTAGACGTAGGCATCCGGATTACTGCTCACCGCCACCGCGACCTTGGGCAGCGCCTTCATCAGGTACTCCAGATAGATGGTGCTGAAGATCGGCACGACCGGTGTGGAGAACTCACAGACCACCATCCGCCCGCCCGGCTTGGTGACCCGCAGCATCTCGCGCAGCGCGGCATCGGTCTCGGAGATATTGCGCAGACCGTAGGAGATGGTCACCGCGTCGAACGAATCGTCGGCGAAGGGCAGTGCGGTCGCATCGGCGGCGACCATCGGCACATTGCGGAATTTGCCCGCGGCGAGCATGCCCTGGGAGAAGTCGGCCGCCAGGCACCAGGCACCGGATTTCGCCAGGTCAAGCGTCGAAATGCCGGTGCCGGCGGCGAGGTCGAGCACGCGCTCACCCGGCCGCGGCGCCACTGCCTTCCGCACCGCCCAGCGCCAATATCGGTCCTGTCCCAAGGAGATGACGGTGTTGGTCAGGTCGTACCGCTTCGCGACCCCGTCGAACATCGACGCGACCTCGTGCGGCTGCTTGTCCAGCGAAGCCCGAACCGGTTCCCGCTGCTCTGTTTTCGCCACGCCCCCGAACCTACCGCGCGTAACACATGCCGGGCGAGACTCCCGCGCCGAACTGGCCCAGACAATCTGCCTCGCCATCAGACACGCCGGTCTTTTCCATGGTCACATCCCCTAACCGGCTTTCGGAGGTCGCGAAACTCACAACGGATCACGCGGTGTGTGGCAACTGGGTCCGAATCCCCGTGACGTCGGCGTAGTGGCCCATCAATTCGGTGCAGATGGCGGGCCAGGTCCGGTGCAGCACCGACTTGCGAGCGGCCGCGGCGAATCGCGCCCGCAATACCGGATCACGAAGCGCCGCAACCGCACTGGGTAACAGCTCAGTGAAGCGATCCACCGGCAACAGGTAGCCGTTGCGGCAGTGCGCGATCAGATCCCGCGGTCCGCCCGCATCCGGCCCGATCACCGGAACCCCGGCGGCCAGCGCCTCCTGCACGCCCTGACAGAAAGTCTCGTGTTCACCCGCGTGCACCATCACATCCAGGCTCGCATACGCCTGCGCCAGCTCGCCGCCGCCGAGCTCACCGGTGAAGACCGCGGTGGGCATCATCCGAGCCAACCGAGCCCGCTCCGGCCCGTCTCCGACGATCACCAGCTGGATCGCCGGATCGCTCACCAGCACCGCGAGCCGCTCCACATGCTTCTCCGGGGCCAACCGACCGACGAACCCCACGAGCAGCTTGTCCCGCCCGCGTAACCAGGACGACCGCAGTTCCGGTCGCTTCGCCGACGGTGTGAACCGGCCGATATCGACACCGCGACCCCAGCGGTGCACCCGGGGGATACCGTGCCGCCCCAGATCCTCGGCCGCCGCACGCGACGGTGCCAGCGTCCGCGTCGCGCCCTCGTGAATCCGTCGCGTCCAGGCCCAGGCCGCGCGACTGGCCAGCCCCAGCCCGTAACTCTTCGCGAATCCGGCCACATCGGTCTGATAGATCGCGACCGTCGGCAGATCCAAACGCATCGCCGCACCGAGACCGCCCGCGCCGAGCAGGAAGGGCGAGGCCAAATGCACCACATCGGCATCGAATTCGTTGATCGCGGCGGTGATCCCGGGCTGCGGCAGGCCCACCGGCAGCGAGCTGACCTTCGGCACCATCACCGCTGGTACCAGATGCACCGGGAACCTTTTGTAGACCCGTGGGGCGGTGGGCAGCCCGTGCGGCGTATCCGGCGCGATCACCAGCGCCTCGTGCCCGTGCTGGTCCAGGTGGTCCAGCACCCGGAGCACGGAATTGACGACGCCGTTCATATTCGGCAGGAACGACTCCGAAACGATGGCTACTCGCACCATTCCAGGTTGACCCGTGCAACGCGCCACGCCGTCACGTCGAAATGACCGATACGCAAAGATCCGGCGAACTGTCGGGGCTGCTCGCCTCAGGCGGCGCCGGCCGCCGCGCGGGATCTGTTCACCGGGCCGGGCGTGCGGCGTTGTGCCCGCAGCAGCAGCCACATTGTGGGCAACGCGACCACCCACACCACCAGAATCACCGACAGCGCGGGCTGAATCGCGACCCGCACATCACGCCCGGCCACCCGGACCAGATCCGGATCCTTGCGGCTGTACTCCACATTTATCCGCTCACCCGCGGTGAGGTTCGTCGGATACAGCACCCCGACCTTCGGATTGTGCGTCTTCCCGTCCGGTGTGACATAGATGACCGCCGAACGCAGCCGCCCGGCCGAGAGCACCTCGGCGGAGGTCACACCCTTGTCGGAGCTGATCAGATAATCGTTGCGCCAGGCGGCCAGCACCAACAGCACAATGAGGGCGCTGAGGAAGACGGCCGCCGTCAGCACCCCGATCCTGGCCCGCCGCAGGCGGTTCGAACGCCTTTCAGACTGGCTGGTTTCCGACACCACAACAGGCTACTTGCCGCCTCCGATACCGTTTGCGCCCATGTCCCGAAAATTCAGCTTCACCGTGCCTTACGCCGTCCCGGTCGAAGATCTTCACCGGGCACTCACCACCGATGACGTCTGGCAGTCCCGCTTCGCCGATGCGCGGACCGCCACGCTCGATCTCTCGCATCCGCAGGGCGCGGGCACCATCCGCATACATATGACCGAAAAGGCAAGCGATGACAAGGTTCCCGGCATCGTGAGCAGGGTACTCGAGAACGAACTACTGCTCTCGCGCACCGACAATTGGCAGGCGTTGGACGGCGAAATCGCCAAGGGCACCTTCGAGGGCGCCACCCGCGGCATCAGCACCGAAATGTCGGGCACCTACGAACTGCGCCCGACGGCCGAGGGTTCCGAGATCGAGGTGGCCGGTACCGTGCAGGTGAAGGTGCCGTTGGTCGGCGGTGCCATCGAACCGCTCGCCGAGCAGTTGCATCATCGGGTGCTCGAGAGCGAGCGTAAACACATCGAGGAGTGGGTCGCCGCGCAGGCGAGCGCCTGACCAGTTCCGAACGCCGGGGCGTGCCGGGCTCATCGGCTAGGCGAAATCCTCCGGGCTGAATTCCTTGGGCTCCACCAGCACCAGCCAGTTGCCGGAGTTGTCCCGGATGATCGCCTCGGTGCCGTAGGGCCGTTCGGCGGGCGGCTGGATGAACTCCACGCCCTTGGCGGTCAATTCCTCGAAGGTCTTCTGGCAGTCGTCGGTCTTCAGGCCGAGTGCGCCGTTGGTGCCATTGGCCAGGGCCCGGCGGATGGCGTCGGCGAGATTGTCATCCAGCGGCGGTCCCGGAATCATCAGGGTGACCTCGAGTTCCGGATGATCGGGATGTGCGATGCTGACCCAGCGGAATCCGTTGTCGCCCATCGTCAGATCCGTGCGCTCGACGAACCCCAGCTTTTCGGTGTACCACTGCTTGGCGGCGTCCTGGTCGGTGACGTACACGGTGACCAGCGAGACATTCGTAATAGTCATGCCCAAAGACTAGGAAACGCGTCGATCCGGACGCTTCTCCGAAATTGCTGAGCTGTGCGAACCGCTCAGCCTCAGCCCCGCGGCTTGCGATCCGACAGCCCGTGCATGAACACATAACAGCCCGGAATCCGTGGCGCGCCGTCCGCGAATTCGGCCTGGTACTCCGACGGCGTCACCCCGACCAACTGCCGGAACTTACTGCTGAACGACCCGAGACTGCTGTATCCGACCAGCATGCATACCTCGGTCACGGTGAGGTTGGTGGCCCGCAGATAATCCTGTGCCCGCTCGATCCGCCGCTCCGCCAGATACGCCGCGGGCGTCACGCCGTACACGGTCGCGAACGCGCGCAGGAAGTGATACTTCGAAACCCCTGCGGCGGCAGCCAATTCGTCCAGATTCAACGGCTCGGCATAGTTCCGGTCCGCAAGATCCCGCGCCCGCCGCAGATGCGGAAGTAGGTAGAGCGCGGGCAATCCGGTCATCTCAGGTGAAGGGTGCGAGTTCGTCGAAGCGGTAGGACGCCCGGCCCGCGGCCCGCCAGGCCCTTGCCGTCAGATCCAGATCCTCGTCGGTGACCAGATTGCCCATCACCCGAACCGCTGTGCGCTGCAGATACTTCGACCGCATCACCGGCGGCCCGCCCATCGGCACCATCCTGGGGTGGGTCGCCAGACCGGCGATCCGCCGCGCCACCGAGAACGTCCGCCCGTAGCGGGTACGCAAGAGCTCCGGCCACACCATCGTGAGATCCGGTTCGTCCAGCAGTTCGGCGAGCATGTGCCCGCCCTCCAGTCCGTAATCGATGCCCTCGCCGTTGAGCGGATTCACACAGCCCGCGGCATCGCCGATCAGCACCCAATTGAGCCCCGCGACATTCGATACCGCCCCGCCCATCGGCAGCAGTGCGGACGCGACCGCCCGCAGCGACCCCTCGAACTGCCACTCCTCGCGGCGCAACGACGTGTAGTGCTCCAGCAGCGGTTTCAGCGCGACATGCGAGGGCCGCTGCTCGGTGGCCAGCGAGCCGACGCCGATATTCACCTCGCCATTGCCGAGCGGGAACACCCAGCCGTAGCCGGGTACCAAGTCACCGTCGGCATTGCGCAGCTCCAGATGCGAGGTGATCCACTGGTCGTCGCTGCGCGCGGATTTGATGTAGGCGCGGGCCGCGGTGCCATAGGCGTACTGCCGATGCCAGGTGCGCCCGAGCAGTTTTCCGATCGGGGAGCGGACACCGTCGGCGACCACGAGCGTCTTGCATCCGATCGAACGGGTGCCCTCCGCCGTCTTCACCGTCACACCCGTGACGCGATCACCCTCCCGGATGACATCGATCACTTTCGTGCCATCCAGCATCCTGGCCCCGGACTTCACCGCTGTCTCACGCAGCTTGTCGTCGAGTTCGGTTCGGGGAACGGCACTTCCATACGTTGGGAAGGAACCGCCCGGCCACGGCAGCTCGGCCTCGCGACCGAAACCCGTCAGCCGCAGGCCGTGGTTCACGGTGTGCGCGCGCAGCCAGTCGCCGAGCCCGAGGTGCTCCAATTCGGCGGTCGCGCGCGGGGTGAGTCCATCGCCGCAGGTCTTGTCACGTGGGAAGACGGCTGAATCGATGAGCAGGACATCGCGACCGGCCCGCGCGGCCCAGGCGGCGGTGGCCGATCCGGCCGGCCCGGCACCGACCACGAGCACTTCGGTCTGTGTGGGAATCGCGCTCTGCGTCTCCCCGTCCCCGCCGACGGGGGTGACATCCGGTGAACCCATGCGCTCAATACTCGCAGGAGCATTCGGTTCGTGTCGATGGAGCCTGCCCGTGGCGCAGACCATGCGATCGATGACGTCGGAAAACGATATGGAAAAGTGTCTGATACACCGCATAGTGACGGTGTTCATGGGCCGCGCGGCGGGGACACGCTAGGTTCTCTACCGTGGGGTCGGACGCATCGCTGGGAGAAGAGATGAGCACATCGGCTGTGAGTGATGAGAGCACGGTGGTGGCCGGAGTCGATCTCGGTGATACCGAGCTCGCGGAGACCGTGCGCAATGGCCTCATCGATGTCGAAAAACTCCTGATCGATGAGCTGTCCGACGGCGAGCTGTTCCTACAGGAGGCGGCGCTGCATCTGGCCAAGGCCGGGGGCAAGCGATTCCGCCCGCTGTTCACCATCCTCACCGGCCAGCTCGGTCCGCGCCCCACCGATCCGGCGCTGATCACTGCGGGCACTGTGGTCGAGCTGGTGCACCTGGCGACTCTGTACCACGACGACGTGATGGACGAGGCCCCGATGCGCCGCGGCGCCCCGAGCGTGAATTCGCGCTGGGGCAACAGCATCGCCATCCTCGCCGGCGACTATCTCTTCGCACACGCGTCACGGCTCACCTCGACCCTCGGCCCCGATGCCGTGCGGATCATCGCCGAAACCTTCGCCGAACTGGTCACCGGTCAGATGCGGGAAACCATGGGCGCGCGCGAATCCCAGGATCCGGTCGAGCATTACCTGCGCGTGGTCTGGGAGAAGACCGGCTCGCTGATCGCCGCCGCCGGACGCTTCGGTGGCACCTTCTCCGGCGCCGATGCCGAACACGTCGAGCGGTTGGCCCGGCTCGGCGATGCGGTCGGCACCGCCTTCCAGATCTCCGACGACATCATCGACATCTCCTCGGCCGCCGAACAATCCGGTAAAACGCCGGGCACCGATCTGCGCGAGGGCGTGCACACCCTGCCGGTGCTGTACGCGCTGCGCGACGAGGGTGCCGAGGGCGACCGCCTGCGCAAACTGCTGGCCCACCCGCTGCAGACCGACGACGAGGTCGAGGAGGCGCTGTCCTTGCTCGCCCACTCCCGCGGCATGGTGCTGGCCAAGGAGAAGCTGCAGAGCTACGCCGATATCGCGCACGCCGAACTCTCCGCGCTGCCGTCGGGCCCGGCCAACGACGCCCTCGAGCGCCTGGTCCGTTACACCATCGAACGCGTCGGCTAGGTGGCACGGAGCTCACATTTCGATCAGGAACCTTCGCCCCGCCCTCGGCGTTGACCTGGTGTAATCCAATCGGTGAGATCGTGGCAAACGCGACGACTGATTTCGTGAGTACATGGGTAACTCGCCGGGTACGCCCAGAACCCACCAGGCACTCGACGCAGGACCTGTGACCAAGTCTCGCGGCACTGACTTGTATGGCCTGAATACGCGGAGAGGCGGACATGCACGGGTATGCGAATGGGCTGAAGACGTTCGGGCTCATGGTCGGCCTCTCGGCCTTGATCGTGTTCATCGGGTCGATGTTCCGCAGCCCGCTGATTCTCTTCCTGGCGATCCTGCTCGCCGTCGGCATGAATGCCTATGCCTATTTCTACAGCGACAAGATCGCGCTCAAGGCCATGCACGCGCAGCCGGTCAGCGAGCTGGAGGCCCCGGTCATCTATCGCATCGTGCGTGAGCTCGCGACCACCGCGCGTCAGCCGATGCCGCGGCTCTACATCAGCCCGACCAACGCCCCCAACGCCTTCGCGACCGGACGCAATCCGCGCCGCGCCGCGGTCTGCTGTACCAGCGGCATCCTGCAGATCCTCGACGAGCGCGAACTACGCGCGGTGCTCGGCCACGAGCTATCGCACGTCTACAACCGCGACATCCTGATCTCCTCGATCGCGGGCGCACTGGCCGCGGTCATCTCCGGCCTGGCCAACCTGGCCTTCTTCGCCTCGATGTTCGGCGGCAACCGCAATGGCGACGGCCCCAATATCCTCGGCGTGATCCTGGTGACGCTGCTCGGCCCGATCGCCGCGACCCTGGTCAAATTGGCCGTCTCGCGCTCCCGCGAATATCAAGCCGACCGATCCGGCGCCGAGCTGACCGGCGATCCGCTCGCCCTGGCCTCGGCGCTGCGCAAGCTGGAGCGCGGCGTACAGGCCGCCCCGCTGCCCCCTGAGCCGCAGCTGACTGCCCAGTCGCACCTGATGATCGCCAACCCGTTCCGGGCCGGTGAGCGTGCGGCACGCCTGTTCTCCACCCACCCCCCGATGGCCGATCGCATCGCCCGCCTCGAGGAAATGGGGGGCGGGCCCCGCAATTACTGATCGGTGGACCCGACGCGCTCAATCGTGTTCGGCCGCGAGTTCCTGTTCGTAGGCCCGTAGCGTGTCGACGAACATCCGCCGCTGCTCGGCATTCAATGGCTCGAGCACCTTCCGCCACGCCCGCGCACTGCCACCGAGCCAGGCATTGACCGACTTCTCGTGCGCTGCCGCGATGGCGACGATGGTCCGACGGCGATCCGCCGCATCCGAGCGTCGCTCGAGTACTCCCTGACGGCTCAGATCGCCCACCATCAGGCTGACCGTCGTCGGCGCGACTTCCAGCCGCGCCGCCAGCTCGTTCACCGTCATCGGCCCCTCGAACACCAGATTCGCCAGCAGTGACAGATGCCGCGGAGCGAGCGAAAACGATTGCAGCTCTTCGGGAACGCGCATCTTCTTGGCCCGTCCCACCACCCGCGGCATGAGCAGCAGCAGACTCCGAATGCCCTCGTCCACCCCGATGCCACGCGCACCCGTTGACATCCCGCACACCTCCAAATAGCCTTTGCTCACAAAGTAATTTTGCTTGCAAAGCAAAATTTAATCTCTCTGGCAAGGCTAGTACCAGCGGTCGCCGGTCCGCCCGGCGATCCGGAAGGACGCAGGACATGACAGATGCACAGCCGACTTCGGCGGCGGATTTCAATGCGGCGATCATCGAGGAGTTCCGCGCGAACGCGGGGTCGGTCGGCGCGATGTTCGAGGGAGTGCCGCTCATCCTGCTGACCACGGTCGGCGCGAAAAGCGGACGCGAGCACACGACGCCCGTCGTCTACTACCGAGACGGCGATCGTCTACTGATCTTCGGTTCGAACGGTGGCGCAGACACCCATCCGGCGTGGTTCTACAACGTGCAGCGGAATCCGGCCGTCACCGTGGAGATCGGCGAAGCGGCCGGCGTCGAGAGTTTTCGGGCAACCGCAACAGTGCTGTCGGGTGCCGAGCGCGATCAGCGCTACGCCGAGCAGGCCGAGCGCGATCCGGCATTTGCCACATATCAAGCGGGAACCTCGAGAGTCATACCGGTGATCGCGCTGTCTCGGGAACAGCGATCCGCGATCGGCCGCCGCGGGATGATCGTCGGTGCGGCGGTCGCCGCGACCGCGGTGGCGGGTGTCTCCGCCGCGATCGTCGGCTCGGGTGGTGCGGCCCCGCAGCAGGCGGCCCCACGCGCTGCCGCTATCGGCGACCATCTGCGGACCGTGCACGAGCAATTGCGGCGCGATCTCGCGACGGTTCGCACGCAACTCGATCAGCTCGACGGCTCGAGTGAAATCCCAAGCCTGCCAACGGATCTGCGCAGCCACTGTGTCGCATTCTGTGGTGCGCTGCATGAGCATCACACCAATGAGGACGGTGTCTTTCCGGCGCTGGTCCGCCTGCATCCCGAATTGGCTCCGGTGGTCGAGCGGCTGCAGCGTGAGCACGGTGTGGTTGCCACGGCACTCGCCGAATTGCAACAGTTGCTGAACAGTGCCGACCCGGTCCGTTTGCGTACCGAATTCGACCGTCTCGCAAATGAATTGGAAACGCATTTTACTTACGAAGAGGACGAACTCGTGGCAACCCTGAATGCGACCGACCCGGCCGCACTTCGACAGCGGTAAATGCCCGCAGAAATGAGAAACCCCCGCCGATCATGATGATCGACGGGGGTTTTCGGTGGCAGGTGTAGGATTCGAACCTACGTAGGCTTTCACCGACAGATTTACAGTCTGCTCCCATTGGCCGCTCGGGCAACCTGCCGTCGCGCTTCTCGGCGCGCAGAGCAGCTTACAACGAACCTGCACCCAGAATGCAAACCGGCTGGCCATCGGCCATGCGACGGGACTACGGTCGCGCTCCGGGGTAGAACTGACGGTGACCGGATCGTCTGGTCGCCAGCGACTGCTTGCAGGTCGCTCGAAAGGGTCAGCCAGGACCCGTTGGACCGCCAGGACAGGAGCGAAGTGTGGCCGATTCGTCTTTCGATGTTGTCAGCAAGGTCGACCGTCAGGAGGTCGACAACGCGCTGCATCAGGCGGAGAAGGAGCTGAACACCCGCTACGACTTCCGTGGCACCGGCGCGAGTATCGAATGGTCCGGTGAGGACAAGATCGTGCTCAGTGCCGAGGCCGAGGAGCGGGTCAAGGCGGCGCTCGACGTATTCAAGGAAAAGCTGATTCGCCGCGATATCTCGCTCAAGGCCTTCGACACCGGCGAGCCCGCGGCCTCCGGCAAGACCTACAAAATCACCGGCACGCTGGTCCAGGGCATCGACGCCGAGCATGCGAAGAAAATTTCCAAGAAGATCCGCGACGAGGGGCCCAAGGGCGTCAAGGCGCAGATCCAGGGTGACGAACTGCGCGTCTCCAGTAAGAAGCGCGACGATCTGCAGGCGGTGATCGCCTTGCTGAAGGGTGAGGACTTCGGTATCGCGCTGCAGTTCGTCAATTACCGGTAGGCGTTGTGGCTGATCTTTGCGGGCGACCTGCAAGCAGTCGCTGGCGGCCCGCCGCGTGGGTGGTCGTAAAAACCGCTCTGACCACCCGGTTTGGAAGTGCGACCGGTGAGTGTGTAACCTCGTTCAAGACTTCGCCGCGCCGGAGTCCTGAACGTTGGTCACGGTGCGGAGCTAGTCATGCCCCCTTAGCTCAGTCGGCAGAGCGTTTCCATGGTAAGGAAAAGGTCAACGGTTCGATTCCGTTAGGGGGCTCGCCGGATTGCCGGTGGTGACCGACTCGGCATCTCCAAGGTTGGGCGCGGCATCACCAAGCAATGCGACCCCGTGGCGGTGTAGCTCAGTCGGTAGAGCAAACGACTCATAATCGTTGTGTCGCCGGTTCAAGTCCGGCCATCGCTACCAAAGACCGATCAGACCATCTGGTTGACCCGAAAGAAGGAATATCGTGGCCGCGAAGTCCACCGATGTCCGGCCAAAGATCACCTTGGCCTGCGAGCAGTGCAAGCACCGCAACTACATCACCAAGAAGAACCGGCGCAACGACCCGGATCGGCTGGAGCTGAAGAAGTTCTGCCCGAACTGTGGCACCCACCGGGCGCACCGCGAATCCCGCTAGTCCACCACGCGTGCCGCTGCCGCGTTGAATTGGCTTCCGGGTTCGTCCCGGATTCTCGGGTCGTGACACTTGCGAGGGCCGGACATATGTCCGGCCCTGACGTGTTTCACGACTCGAGTGCAGTGGGCGTTGCGAGCGAAGCGAGTAACCGATCGACACAGCCGCCAAGCGGGCACGACGGAGCCGAGCGCTAGCGAGGCGCAGTCGTGCGAGCGAGCGAAGCGAGAGAGCCAAGAGCACAGCCGCCAAAGCGGGCACGACGGAGCCGAGCGCTAGCGAGGCGCAGTCGTGAACGCTCCGTCGACTCCGGGGCTCGGGGTCAGATAGGTACAGTCCTCCCGTGACAATCAACACCGGTACAGACGAAGCGGTCGCAATGGACGAAGAACTCGACCCCGCGGCGCACGCCGCGGCGATGGTCGGTCATCACTACCGCGTCGACGACTACTACGAGGTCGGCCGCGAGAAGGTGCGTGAATACGCCCGCGCCGTGCAGGATTACCACCCGGTGCACTGGGATGAAGACGCAGCGCAGGAGTACGGCTACGACAGCCTGCTCGCCCCGCTCACCTTCATCTCCCTGGTCGGAATTCTGGCCCAGCGCAAACTCTTCGAGCAGATCGTCACGGGCTACGACCTGAGCCAGATCATGCAGACCGATCAGATCCTGGAATTCCATCGGCCGATCAAGGTCGGCGACCAGCTGGTCTGTGATGTCTACCTGCACTCGTTCCGGCAGGCCTTCGGCGGCGACATCATCGTCACCAAGAACATCGTCACCGTGCAGGACGAGGTGGTGCTCACCACCTACACCACGCTGATCGGGCGCAGCGGCGGCGATATCGATCCGAACCTGCAGGGCGCGGTCCGCAATGTGCTCATGCACGGCATCGACGAGGACGCGCCGAGCCACCATCCGCGCACCGGGGCCGCCACCGATGCGCTCGCGGCGCCTGCGCCCGTAGTGCCTGCGATCGTGCCGAGCAAGCACGCGATCAACTTCGAGGACATCGCCGTCGGCGACGAGCTGCCCCCGCGCACCGTCCGGCTGACCCGCGGCGACCTGGTGAACTATGCGGGCGTCTCCGGCGACGCGAATCCGATCCACTGGAGTGACGAAGTCGTCAAGCTGGTCGGCCTGGACAACGTGGTCGCGCACGGCATGCTCACCATGGGCCTCGGCGGCGGTTTCGTCACCTCCTGGCTCGGCGATCCCGGCGCGGTCAAGGAGTACAACGTCCGCTTCACCAGCCCGGTCTACGTCGGCTCCGAGGAGCCTGCGGAGGTCGAGTTCACGGGTAAGGTGAAGTCGGTGGATCCGGAGACCCGGACCGCAGTCGTCGCCATCGTGGCGAAGTCGGCGGGCAAGAAGATCTTCGGACGCGCCACCGCGACGGTCCAACTGGCCTGACCTGGTCGAGCGACCCTGATTGGCATATGCCGCGGGCGGTAACGTACACTCAGATTTCTGGGGTCACCAGCCGCTGCGCGCTGCTCTGCAAGGGCTGGTTCCAGGTGAGTCCGCAAGGATTCGCCGACGGGGCCGGCAACTGCCGGAGTGGCGCGCGTGTTGTGTGAAACCAGGTGGAAGACCGACAACTGAATACAGAACAGTGGTTGGACAGCTGGATCGTCCAACCGAAGGGGCGTAGCTCAACTGGCAGAGCAGCGGTCTCCAAAACCGCAGGTTGCAGGTTCAAGTCCTGTCGCCCCTGCCCTGGATGCCAGCGACGAAAGGATCGACGTGAGCGAGCGTAGCGAGCGAGCCATTGGCACAGCGCGCATCGCGCACGGCGGCGCCGAGCGTAGCGAGGTGACGGCGTGAGCGACGAGCGGGATAATCGCCACGACGCGCATGCCGAGGACGACGACACCGCCGCGGTGGCTCGGCCGAGCGGTAAGCGGTCCGCGCGGCGCAGTCGCAATGCCGATTCGGGCTCGGTCGCCACGATCGATCGGCCCACGTCGGGCAAGGCAGCCAAGAAGACCGATCGGGCCGAACGCAAGAAGACGGGTAACCCGTTCAAGCGTTTGATCAAGTTCCTGCGCGAAGTAGTCGCGGAACTGCGCAAGGTGATCTGGCCCAACCGGAAGCAGATGGTCACCTATACGAGCGTTGTTCTGGTGTTCGTGATCTTCATGGTCGCGTTCATCAGCGGGTTGGATCTGGCGTTCATCAAGGGTGTCAACTGGCTGTTCGGCTAGCTGATCGCCGCCGACGCCGGTAGCCGACCCCGGGGCGGCGCGTTACAGCGCGCCCGGCCCGGTACGCAAAGGATGTACGTGACGACACAGGAAGCGAGTGCCCCAGTGAGCACCCCGGAGAACGACACAACCGACGAGTTCCCGGTCGACGAAACGGTGCAGACCGTCGAGGAGTCCGCGGCCGTCGAGGAAGCTGTTGTCGACGAATCCGACGCCGCTGACGCCGAAGTTGTCGAGGCCGCTCCTGTCGATGCCGAACCCGCCGATCCGGTTGCCGAGATGAAGGCCGCCCTGCGGCGCGCCCCCGGCGATTGGTACGTAATCCACTCGTACGCCGGTTACGAGAACAAAGTGAAGGCCAACCTCGAGACCCGCGTGCAGAACCTGGACCTCGAGGATTACATCTTCCAGGTCGAGGTGCCGACCGAAGAGGTCACCGAGATCAAGAACGGCCAGCGTAAGCACGTCAACCGCAAGGTGCTGCCCGGTTACATTCTGGTCCGGATGGAACTCAACGACGAGTCGTGGGGCGCGGTGCGCAACACCCCCGGTGTCACCGGTTTCGTCGGCGCCACCTCGCGGCCGTCGCCGCTTTCCATCGACGACGTGGTGAAGTTCCTGGTCCCGGCCGCGCAGCAGCAGAAGAAGCCCGCTGCCGAGGCCGCCGCCGCGGCTTCGACCGCCACCGATATCGCGCCCAAGCCGGTCATCGAGGTCGACTTCGAGGTCGGCGAGTCGGTGACCGTGATGGATGGCCCGTTCGCGACGCTGCCTGCCAGCATCTCCGAGGTCAATGCCGAGCAGCAGAAGCTCAAGGTGCTCGTGTCGATCTTCGGTCGCGAGACACCGGTCGAGCTGGCGTTCACCCAGGTCGCGAAGATCTAGTTCCGCGGTTTCGGCTCCGGCCGGGATCGCGGGATGAATCGGCCCGGCGCACGGGTTGATTCACCAGGCTTGCAAAGAGCAAGGACACCAAAACCCTAGGAAAGAAAGATGCCCCCCAAGAAGAAGAAGCTCGCCGGGATCATCAAGCTTCAGATCCAGGCCGGCCAGGCGAACCCGGCCCCTCCGGTCGGCCCCGCGCTCGGTCAGCACGGCGTCAACATCATGGAGTTCTGCAAGGCGTACAACGCCGCGACCGAGTCGCAGCGTGGCAACGTCATTCCGGTCGAGATCTCGGTGTACGAGGACCGGTCCTTCGACTTCAAGCTGAAGACCCCGCCCGCCGCCAAGCTGCTGCTCAAGGCCGCCGGTGTGCAGAAGGGCTCGGCCGAGCCGCACAAGACCAAGGTCGCGAAGGTCACCATGGACCAGGTCCGGGAGATCGCCAAGACCAAGCAGGAAGATCTGAACGCCAAGGACATCGACCAGGCGGCCAAGATCATCGCGGGCACCGCGCGCTCGATGGGTATCACCGTCGAGGCGTGAGTTTCGCACTCGAAATCCCGGTGGGAGGGTCGGCCAGACCCGATAACCACTTCTGAACCACATTAAGGACAGACAATCATGGCAAAACGAAGCAAGGCGTATCTCGCCGCGGCCGAGAAGGTCGATCGCACTCAGCTCTACTCCCCGCTGGCCGCCGCGCGCCTGGCGAAGGAGACCGCAACCACCAAGACCGACGCGACCGTCGAGGTCGCCGTTCGTCTCGGTGTGGATCCCCGCAAGGCCGACCAGATGGTCCGCGGCACGGTCAACCTGCCGCACGGCACCGGTAAGACCGCCCGCGTCATCGTGTTCGCGGCTGGTGAGAAGGCCGCCGAGGCCGAGACCGCCGGTGCGGACGCCGTCGGCGCCGAGGATCTGATCGAGCGGATCCAGGGCGGCTGGCTGGACTTCGATGCCGCGATCGCCACCCCGGACCAGATGGCCAAGGTCGGCCGGATCGCGCGTGTTCTCGGCCCGCGCGGCCTGATGCCGAACCCGAAGACGGGCACGGTCACCAACGATGTGACCAAGGCCGTCAACGACATCAAGGGCGGCAAGATCAACTTCCGCGTCGACAAGCAGGCCAACCTGCACTTCGTCATCGGCAAGGCGTCCTTCGACGACGCCAAGCTGGTGGAGAACTACGGCGCCGCGCTGGACGAGATCCTGCGTGCCAAGCCGTCGACCGCCAAGGGCCGCTACGTCAAGAAGGTGACGGTCTCGACGAACACCGGACCGGGCATCCCGGTGGACCCGAACCGCACCCGCAACCTCCTCGACGAGGATGCATAAGTAGCACCCTGGCTCTTCGGTAGCCCAGCTCTTCGGAAGCTGAGCGTTATCGCAGGAAGCTGAGTTTTACCGCTAGGGCGGGAACGCGAATCGCGTTCCCGTCCTTTGCGCATACTCGGCAGATTCTCGTAGGTAGCGGCACGGTCGCGGTGCTGCGGCCGCACCGCGAACCGGACTAATTCACGTGCGGCGACGGTTGGCCATGAGGTGACCGCCGTACTGCTCATCTCCGGAAGCACACGTAGTGCTTCGACCAATACCGCCGCACTGCGCACAGTCGCGGCAATCGCGCCGGAG
Source organism: Nocardia vinacea (assembly GCF_035920345.1). Taxonomy (NCBI): domain Bacteria; kingdom Bacillati; phylum Actinomycetota; class Actinomycetes; order Mycobacteriales; family Nocardiaceae; genus Nocardia; species Nocardia vinacea. Next base: position 6,109,208 of record NZ_CP109149.1, on the reverse strand, counting down.
AATGTCGAGACCTTCTGGTACGAAGGCCTCGCCGAACTTCCCGCCTTCAGCCCGGATGACGACGGTACCGGTCATCCGTCGGTTGTCGCACTGCACGAACATATTTCGCGCGCCGACGCGGTCCTGCTCTGCACTCCCGAATACGCAGGTACCCTCCCCGGCAGCTTAAAGAACCTGCTCGACTGGACCGTCGGCACCGCCGACCTCTACGAAAAGCCGACTGCCTTCCTCAATGTCGCCGCCCAAGGCCGCGGCGAAGGCGCGGCCACCACCCTGACCACTGTGCTGGGTTACGTCGGTGCCATCGTCGATCCGGCTACCTGTGCCCGCCTGCCGGTAGCTCGCGATGCCGTCGACGCCGACGGCCTGGTCACCACCCCCGAATTCCGCACCGGCGCACTGACAGCCCTCACCCGTCTGGTCCACCAGACCACCCCAGCCTGACCACACCGCCCAGGCGAGTCGAATGGTGTCTTTCGGACCGCTCCAAGCCACCATTCGACTCGCTCGGATGGTCAGTTTTCGTGGGGCTCTGTGGATTTGCGCCAGCCGAGGAGCACCGACTCGCTCTCCTGCACTCCCCACGGTAGGAAGATGGCGACGATCAGCGCACACACCACGACCGCGCCCGCGGCGACCAGGGATGCGGCGTGTGACCCCTGCAGTGCTGCCGTTTTCATTGCGGTGATGAGGTTTTCGCGCTGGGCGTCGAAAAATGGTGCGAGTTCTCGTTTGCGGATTTCCAGCACGCTGAGCGGACTGGCCTTCACCAGACTGCGCTGGTCGGAGTTCATCATCCCGCTGGGCACCCGGTCGATCAGCGGCGAAACGCGAGTCGTGTAGTACGACGCCACAATCGAGCCGAGTACCGCGACGCCGAGGGTGCCGCCGATCTCGCGGGTGGTGTCGTTGACCGCGGATCCTGCGCCCGCTTCATTCAGTGGCAGCGAACCCATGATCGATTCGGTCGCCGGGCCCTGCACGATGGCCAGACCGAGCGCCATCGAAACCATGGACGGCAGCACACCGATGACATAACTGCTGTCCACCGTGACCTGCCCGCCGAGATACAGCCCGACCCCGGTGAGCAACAGCCCGAATACGATCACCGGCGTGGTGCCGATGCGGGTCGCCATGAGCGTCGCGATCGGTGCGCCGATCGCCACCGAGAACGCGAATGGCAGCGAGGCGATGCCGAATTCGAGTGGCGTGTACTCGCGCACCCCTTGGAAGTACTGAGTAATGAGGAACAGGAATCCGAACATCGAGAAGTAGCCGACCGCAATCGCCAAGGCGGGCATGGAGAATCGTCGATTGCGGAACAGCCGCATATCGAGAATCGGTGCGCTGGTACGCAATTCCCACGTGATGAACGCCGCGAGCAGTGCGACGCCGAGTGCGCCGACGCCGAGTGTGGTCGTGGAAAGCCAGCCGTAGCGCGGCGCTTCGATAATGGCCCACACCAGTGCGGTGATGCCGGTGACCGACAATCCGATGCCTGGCAGATCGAGCCGCCCCACCTGGGCGGATCGCGATTCGGGCACCCAGATCAGGGTGGCGGCCAGGGCGATCAGCGCCACCGGTACGTTGATCCAGAAGACCGAATGCCATGAAAAGTGTTCCAGCAGCCAGCCACCCGAGATCGGGCCGATCGCGATGGCGAAGCCGGCCATGGCAGTCCAGGCGGCGATGGCCAGCGCGCGCTCGCGCTTATCGGTGAAGATATTGATGATCAGCGCCAGCGTCGCAGGGAAGACGGCCGCGGCGAAGACTCCCATCGCGGCGCGGGCGGCAATGACAGTGCCCATGGATTCCGACAGCGCCCCGCCGACCGACATGACGGCCACGCCGACCAGCCCGATCATCATGACGCGGCGGCGTCCGTAGCGGTCGGCGAGATTGCCGAAGGCCAGCAACAATCCGGCGAAGGTCAGGGTGTACGCATCGACGACCCATTGCAGACCGCTGACGCCGGTGGCCAATTCCACTCCGATGGAGGGCAGGGCCACATTCACGATGGTGTTGTCGAGGACGACCAGCAGCTCCGCCAAACATATGACGGCAAGGGCGATGAAGCGCCTGGTGCGTCGTTCCAACAGCACCGGTGGATCGACTATGGAGGTTGCCATAGTTCAGTAGTCAAGCAGTAACTGTCACTCTTGGTAACACTTTATTGCGGCGATATCCGCCACAGCTGTCAGTGATTGTGATTGGCGACACATGGCCGAAGTTATGGAGGCGCTGGCTGATTTCGCGAGTGCATGGGTAACTCGTCGGGTGCGTCCAATCCGCAACTCCGGCATAGCCGCAGGTCCGCGACGTTCGGCCGGTGGCACTCGCGACCGGCGAAAGTTCCGGGGGAGCGCCGTTTTGGCAGATGAGGGTGGGTTCGGCTACTCTGGACCGAAGTAATCGACGAGTTCGATGACTACCCAATCCGTTCTACCGAAGACCGTTGGTCGCTGCGCCCATTCGGGCGTGGTCGAAGGTCCGGCATCGAGCCGGCGGCCCACGCAGGGAGGACCGAGGCTGGGATTCGATCTGGGCAATGCCTGGGTCGATCACCTATTGCGCCCCGGAACGCTCTGCGTTCGGGGCGTTTGCTTTATCGCTGGCCCCTGGTACTCGGCAGTTCGAATACGAACCGACATCCAGAGAGGAGGCGAAGTATGGCAAAACCCGAGAAGGTCACCGCGGTCGAGGAGATCACGGAGCAGTTCAAGAGCTCGTCGGCCACCGTCATCACGGAATACCGTGGTCTGTCGGTCGGTAAGCTCACCGATCTGCGTCGCGCGCTCGGCGAAGGCGCTACCTACTCCGTCGCCAAGAACACCCTGGTCAAGCGGGCGGCTGCGGAAGCGGGCGTCGTTGGCCTGGACGACTTGTTCGTCGGACCGACCGCCATCGCCTTCATCAAGGGCGAGCCGGTCGACGCAGCGAAGGCCATCAAGACCTTCGCCAAGGAGAACAAGGCGCTCATCATCAAGGGCGGGTACATGGACGGCGCCGCGCTGTCCGTTGCCGAGGTCGAGAAGATCGCCGACCTGGAGTCCCGCGAGGTGCTGCTGGCCAAGCTGGCCGGCGCGATGAAGGGCAACCTGGCGAAGGCTGCCGGTCTGTTCAACGCTCCCGCTTCGCAGGTGGCCCGCCTGGCCGCCGCGCTGCAGGAGAAGAAGCAGGCCGAAGAAGGCGGAGCTGCCGCCGAGTAACACCCCCGGGTGGATCGCGTGCGGCTCGCCCACATAGACAACCAACTACCGAAAGGAAACAACAATGGCCAACGTTGACGAACTGCTCGAGACCTTCGGCAACATGACCCTGCTCGAGCTGTCGGACTTCGTCAAGAAGTTCGAGGAGAAGTTCGAGGTCACCGCGGCTGCTCCGGTCGCCGTCGCCGCCGTCGGTGGCGCTGCCGCTCCGGCCGAGGCCGCCGAGGAGCAGGACGAGTTCGACGTCATCCTCGAGGGTGCCGGCGACAAGAAGATCCAGGTCATCAAGGTGGTCCGTGAGATCGTCTCGGGCCTGGGCCTGAAGGAAGCCAAGGACCTCGTCGAGAGCGCCCCGAAGCCGATCCTGGAGAAGGTCGCCAAGGACGCCGCCGAGGCTGCCAAGGCGAAGCTGGAAGAGGCCGGCGCCAAGGTTTCCGTGAAGTAATTCGCGAGTTACTCGCCGAACGGGCGGTCCCCATTGGGGGCCGCCCGTTTGCGTTGTCATGACGCGTGCGACGGTAATGCGAATATTGCGAGTGATCCGGGGTTACTCTTCGGTCAGGTAAGGGTGTGCCGCGTCATGCTCATGGGATACAGTGACCGCACCCACTGTGACGCGACACACCGTGATACCGAATAGCGCGGTTCGCCGGTGGGTGGCTCGCTGAGAATTTGTGGAGGTTGGCGTGGGCGTCGAGGTCAGGACCGAGGGTGTTACCAAATCCTTCGGTTCACAGCGTATTTGGCAGGATGTCTCTCTGACGCTGCCCTCGGGTGAGGTCAGCGCGCTGCTCGGCCCCTCGGGTACCGGTAAATCTGTCTTTCTGAAGTCGCTGATCGGTCTGCTGCGTCCGGAGCGCGGTTCGATCTTCATCGACGGCACCGATATCACCACCTGCTCCAATAAGGAGCTCTACGAAATCCGCAAGTTGTTCGGTGTGCTGTTCCAGGACGGCGCGCTGTTCGGGTCGATGAACCTGTTCGACAACGTCGCGTTCCCGTTGCGTGAACACACGAAGAAGTCCGAATCGGACATCAAGAAGATCGTGATGGAGAAGCTCGAGCTGACCGGTCTGCTCGGCGCGGAGGGCAAGCTGCCCGGTGAGATCTCCGGTGGTATGCGCAAGCGTGCCGGTCTTGCCCGCGCCCTGGTGCTCGACCCGCAGATCATTCTGGTCGACGAGCCCGACTCCGGTCTGGACCCGGTCCGTACCTCGTATCTGTCGCAGCTGCTGATCGATATCAACGCCCAGATCGACGCGACGATCCTGATCGTGACCCACAACATCAACCTGGCGCGCACCGTGCCCGACAACATCGGGATGCTGTTCCGTCGCTCGCTGGTGATGTTCGGTCCGCGTGAGGTGCTGCTGACCTCCGAGGAGCCGGTGGTCAAGCAGTTCCTCAACGGTCGGATGATCGGTCCGATCGGTATGTCGGAGGAGAAGGACGAGGCGCAGATGGCGCGCGAGCAGGCCCTCGTCGATGCCGGGCACCATCACGGTGGTGCCGAGGAGGTCGAGGGCATCATTCCGCAGATGCGGGCCACTCCGGGTATGCCGGTGCGTCAGGCGGTACTTCGCCGTCAGGCGCGCGTCCGCGACGTCATGCACACCCTGCCGCATGCGGCCCAGGCGGCTATCCGTGAGTCACTTGAGCAGAGCGACGACACGCAGGTGATGGCGTATCAGAACAGCGAGCTGGGCGGATACCAGGGCGGGTCATTCGACACTACCGTGCGCCACAACACAACTAACGGGTAACATCTGCGATCGTGAATTCCACCCTGGCGCGATTGCGGACTCCAGTAGAGTCGGGGTTTGGCCAGGCCGGCAACATCTTTGCGCTGCTCATCGACGTTATGCGCAAGACGTTCAAACGGCCTTTCCAGTTGCGCGAATTCATCGAGCAGTCGTGGTTCATCGCGAGTGTCTCGATCTTGCCAAGCGCACTGGTCGCCATCCCGTTCGGTGCGGTTGTCGCGCTGCAGACCGGCTCTTTGATCAAACAACTAGGCGCCGAATCGTTTACCGGCGCAACCAGCGTCCTGGCTACCGTCCAGCAGGCCGCCCCCGTTGTCACCGCGTTGATCATCGCGGGCGCGGCCGGATCGGCGGTAGCCGCAGACTTGGGCGCGCGCACCATCCGTGAGGAGATCGACGCGATGGAGGTGCTCGGCATCGACCCGGTGCAGCGCCTGGTCGTGCCCCGCGTGCTCGGCATGATGTTGGTCGCGCTACTGCTCAACGGTCTGGTGTCGGTGGTCGGCATCGCGGGCGGCTACTTCTTCAACGTGCTGCTGCAGGGCGGAACACCGGGCGCCTACCTCGCTTCGTTCTCCGCACTGGCCCAGCTGCCGGACTTGTGGATCGGCGAGATCAAGGCCTTGGTATTCGGTCTGCTCGCAGGCGTGATCGCCGCGTACAAGGGGTTGCATCCCAAAGGGGGCCCGAAAGGAGTCGGAGACGCGGTGAACCAATCCGTGGTTATCACCTTCATGGTTCTGTTCTTCGTGAACTTGATCCTGACACTGGTGTATTTGCAGGTCGTCCCCGCCAAGGGCGCCTGACCCGTGGCCACCTCGTACCGTCCCCCGGTGCTGGCGAAATCTGCCCGCCGGGCCCGTGAGATCGCACGTGTGCCGGTTAATGTCATCGATCGCGCGGGCGATCAGATGTCGTTCTATTCCAAGGCCATCGCCTGGATTCCGCGCACCGCGGTGCACTACCGCAAGGAGGTCATGCGGCTGCTCGCCGAGGTGACCTTCGGCAGTGGTGCGCTGGCCGTCATCGGCGGCACCATCGGCGTCATCGTGTTCATGTCCGGCTCGGTCGGCGTCGTGGTCGGCCTGCAGGGCTTCAAGGCCCTGGATGCGCTCGGCAGTTCGGTGCTGACCGGCTTCCTCACCGCCTATATCAATACCCGCGAGATCGCGCCGCTGGTCGCCGCGCTCGCGCTATCGGCAACGGTGGGTTGTGGTTTCACCGCCCAACTCGGTGCGATGCGGATCTCCGAGGAGATCGACGCGCTCGAGGTGATGGCGGTGCCGGGTGTGCCGTTCCTGGTCACCACCCGGGTGATCGCGGGCTTTCTCGCGGTTATCCCGCTCTACATCGTCGGTCTGCTCGGCACCTTCCTGGCGTCGCGAATGATCAGCATCTGGTTCAACGGACAATCCAGTGGTTCCTATGACCACTATTTCAGTCTGTTCCTGCCACCAGAAGACGTCTTGTATTCATTCATCAAAGTGTTGGTCTTCGCATTCGTAATCATCATGGTGCATTGCTATTACGGCTTCAATGCCACCGGCGGACCGGCCGGTGTCGGCGTCGCGGTGGGTCGCGCGGTGCGCGCGGCGATCGTGCTCGTGAATGTGCTCGATTTCTTCCTGAGTCTCGCCATCTGGGGCACCACGACAACCGTGCGGGTTGCCGGATGAGCGAGCGCAGCGAGCGAATAAAAGACAGAGCCACCATCGCGGTCATGCCGGAACCGAGCGTCAGCGAGGTGCAGGCATGAGCGCGCGGGTCATCGAAATGCGAAGCGGCGGTGAGGTGCCGTCATGAGTAATAACGTGCAGCTGTGGCGCGCGACGGAGAAATTGCGTGTCCGGCTACTCGGTATCGCATTCTTCGTGGTCTGCGCACTATTCCTGGTCACTACGGTCGCGATCTACAACAAGGCGTTCGTCGACACCGTCCGGGTCGAACTGATCACCGACAGCGTGGGAAATGCGTTGACCCGCAATGCCGATGTGAAGGTGCGCGGCGTCAATGTCGGCGAGGTCAGGTCCAGCCGGTCCGTGGGCGGCAAGGTGACCCTGGACCTCGCGATCGATCCGGGTAAGGCCGAGCAGATTCCGGTCAATGCGACGGCCCGGCTGCTGCCGAAGACGCTGTTCGGAGAGCGGTATGTGGATCTGGTCATCCCGGACGAGCCGAGTAAGCAGCACCTGACCGAGGGCGTGACCCTGCATCAGGACACCAGCGGCAATGCCATCGAGATCAGCAAGCTGCTCGACGATGTGCTGCCACTGCTGCAGGCGATTCCGCCGCAGGATCTCGCCTCGACGCTCGGCGCACTGTCCCAAGCGCTTTCGGGGCAGGGCCTGGCGCTCGGTGAGTCGGTGGAGAAGTTGGATCACATCTTCCGTGAGGTCAACGGGGTCATGCCGGATCTGAAGCAGGATCTGGTGAGCTTCGCCGATGTGGCCGCCACCTATTCCGATGCGCTGCCGCAGCTGGTCGGCGCATTCGACAACCTGCGCACCACCAACGCGACCATCGTGCAGCGCCGCCCGCAGATCGATAACCTGCTGGCCACGCTGAATCCGACCGCGGCTACCACCGCGGACTTCCTGATCGCCAACCGCGACAACATCATCGATGTGGCCGCCGACTCGCGGCCCGCGCTGGAACAGCTGGCGACCTACTCGCCGACCTACACCTGCGCAATAGCGAACTTCGCCAAGATGAAGCCGCGCATCGACCAGCTCATGGGTATGGGTACCAATCGGCCCGGCTCGCGAGTCAGCATCGAGCTGACCAACACCCGCGGCAAGTACCTGCCCAACCAGGACGAGCCGCGCTGGCTGGACACCCGCGGGCCTTGGTGCGTGCCGGAATACCCGGTCTTCACCGATCCGGGTCAGTACACCGGCGGACCGATCAACGATGGTTCCTACCAGGTGCCGAGCCGCAATCCGGGTGACCAGGACAGTGGCAAGCTACCTGTGCCGCAGTTCGGCATGTACCCGGCCGCGAATGTGCCGACCACGGCCGGTTCGCCCGCCGAACAGCAGACCCTCGGCACGATCTACGGTGCGGCGAACGGTGTTTCGCCCGACCAGGTGCCCAGCTGGGTCACCAGGATCGGTGCACCCGCATTCCGTGGCAGCGAGGTGAGCGTGCGATGAAGGAAACGATGCGCGGCCTCGGCGGGCCGCTGACCAAACTGATCATCTTCGTCGTCGTCACGCTGTTGGCGACGACGATCCTCGGGCTCTCGATCGCCAACTACACCGGCGGCGGCACCGCGTTCAAGGCGCGCTTCTCCGATGTCACCTCGCTCAATAAAGGTGACGAGGTGCGCATCGCCGGTGTCCGGGTCGGGAAGGTCACCAGCGTCAAGATCGTGGACAAGCGCCAGGCCGAGGTCGGATTCGAACTGACCGACCGCGATTGGCTGCCCGCCTCCACGACTGCGACCATCAAGTACCGCAACCTGGTCGGCCAGCGCTATATCGCGCTCGAACAGGGCACGGGCGAGCAGGGCCGCAAACTCAACAAGGGTGCGACCATCGGGCTCGAGCACACCAGGCCCGCGCTCAACCTGACCACCCTGTTCAACGGTTTCCGGCCGCTGTTCCAGACGTTGACAGCCGATGACGTGAACAAGCTGTCCTACGAGATCATCCAGGTCTTCCAGGGTGAGCAGGGCACCATCCACGATCTGGTAGCGACCACCGCGAACCTGACGAACAAGATCGCCGACAAGGACGCGGTCATCGGTGATCTGGTGCGCAATCTGACGGCCGTACTCAATGCGGTCAACGAGCGTGAGGGCCAGTTCGATCAGCTGATCGTCAATACCGAGGCGCTGGTCAGCGGACTGGCCGCCGAACGCGACACCATCGGCAGTTCGGTCACCTCGCTCGGCAATCTGGCCTCGGCCACCGCGGATCTGCTGGTGCCGACCCGCCCGACGCTGCAGGGTTCGATCGCCGGGCTCAGCCAGCTCACCGGCACCCTCGACGAGCGCAAGGACGAAGTGAATACGGCGCTGACGAATCTGCCGATCAAGATGGAGAAGCTCGGCCGCGCCGGCAGTTACGGCTCCTGGTTCCAGTTCTATCTGTGCGGTATCGACATCGTGGTCGGACCGGGCGCGGTGGATGCGCCGCAGCTCAACCTCCCCGCCGGGTTGCCGACGGTCAACCAGCCGCTCTACACCAATGCTGCGCCGCGCTGCCAGGGGAAGGGTGGTCACTGATGGACGACCGGATCCTGCTCGGCAAGCGCAGCCCCGCGTTCCTGGGTGTGCTCGGCTTGGCAATGGTGCTGCTCGTGACGATCTCCGCGTTCTTCCTGGACAGGTTGCCGATCATCGGCGCGGGCACCAAATACACCGCGCAGTTCTCCGAGGCCGCGGGCCTCAAGAAGGGCAATGAGGTTCGCATCGCCGGTGTGAAGGTCGGTGCGGTATCGGATGTCCGGCTCGACGGCAATAAGGTGCTCGTCGACTTCCGCACCCAGGACGCGTGGGTCGGCAACGAGACCACCGCCTCCATCCAGATCAAGACCGTGCTCGGCCAGAAGTACCTGGCGCTGGATCCGAAGGGCTCCGAGCCCGCCGATCCGAGCAAAGTGATTCCGTTGTCGCGCACGGTATCTCCGTATGACGTGGTGGACGCGTTCAGCGATGCGGCCAAGAACATCGATCAGATCGACACCGCGCAGCTGGCCACCAGCATGCGGGTGCTCTCGGAGGCGTTCGAGACCACCCCGCCGGAGATCCGCAACTCCATCGACGGTGTGGCCCGGCTTTCCGAAACCCTCGGCAAGCGCGATGAGGAGCTCAAGAAGCTGTTCGCGGCGACCAGGCAGACCACCGGTGTGCTCGCCGACCGCAGTCAGCAGTTCGAGCGCCTGCTGGCCAACGGCGGACAGTTGCTGGCCGAGTTGAACATTCGCCAGCAGTCCATCGCACAGCTGCTCACCGGCGCCAAGACGGTGTCGGCCGAACTGAGCGCGCTGGTCGCCGATAACGAGAAGCAGATGGGGCCGGCATTGACCAACCTCGAGGCCGCCATCAACCTGCTGAACGAGAATCAGCAGAACATTTCCAAGACGCTGGAACTCGCGGCGCCGTTCTACGGCCTCTACGCGAATGTGCTCGGTACCGGTCGCTGGTTCGACGCGGTGATCGTGAACCTGCTCCCGCCCGGTCTGCCGGAGATTCCGGGCGACCGGCCGCCGGTGCGCACCATGGGAGGTAACTGACATGGGGGTGAACTGGCCTCGTAAGGAGCCGCTCACCGCGCTGCGGACCTCGCGTCGCGGCACCAAGGCGACCATCGCGATCGGCGTGATCGCGGCGCTGGTCCTGGCCGGTGCCCTCTGGTGGCTTTTCGACCGGATGACCACGACCAAGATCACCGCGTACTTCGACCGCTCCGTGGGCATCTACGAAGGTTCGGATATTCGCATCCTCGGTGTGCCGGTGGGCAAGGTGGATTCCGTCGAGCCGCAAGGCGAGCAGGTCAAGGTGGTGATGAGCGTCGACCGCAGCGTCGACGTGCCCGCCGATGCCAAGGCCGCGCAGATCACGCCGTCGATCGTGTCCGACCGCTACATCCAGCTGACCCCGGCCTACACCGGCGGACCGAAAATGGCGCACAACGCGACCATTCCGCGCAAGAACACGGTCACCCCGGTCGAGGTCGACCAGCTGTACAAGAGCATCACCGAACTCTCGGATGCGTTGGGCCCCAACGGCGCCAACGCCCAGGGCGCGGTGAACCAACTGGTGCGAACCTCCGCGGCGAACCTGGCGGGCAACGGAGAGGCGTTGGCCAACAGCATCACTCAGCTCTCGCGCGCGGCGCGGTACCTGGGCGATGCCCGCGGCGATATCTTCGACACGGTCAAGAATCTGCAGACCTTCGTCACCATGCTGGCCCAGAACGACCAGCAGGTGCGGCAATTCAATGTCCAGCTCGCGGATCTGTCGACCTTCCTCGCGGGGGAACGCCAGGACCTCGGCGCGGCGCTGAACCTGCTGTCGGTCGCGCTCGGCGATGTCGCTCGATTCATCGACGAGAACCGGGATCTGATCCAGCAGAATGCCCAGGGCCTGACCACGCTAACCGCGACGCTGGCCAAGCAGCGCGACGATTTGGCCGCGGCACTGCCGGTGCTGCCGCTGGCGCTGAGCAATCTGATCAATATCCACAATGCCGAATCCGGCACCCTCGACATGCGCGCCAACCTCACCGATCTGCAGGATCCGTTCGGCGCGGTGTGCAAGATGCTGGATCTGAGCAAGCTGATGCCGGGCGATCCCAAGTTCGAGGCGCTCGGCAAGCAGATGCGCCCGATTCTGGATCACTGCAAGGAGATCACCGATCAGATCACCGCCGGTGTGAAGACGCCGACGCTGATCCTGCCGTTCGGCATCCTCAGCAACGACAACCAGCAGCGCGATCCGGTGCCGGGCACGGTTCCCGGCACACCGTCCGATCAACTTCCGCCCTCGCAGGGAGGTGGCCAGCGATGAACAAGCGAATTCGTTCCGCGGCACGCACTCTCGCCGTGGCGACTGCTCGCAGGTCGCTAGAAAGGGTCCGCGTAGCGACTGCTCGCAGGTCGCTCGAAATGGCCGGCGCGGTGCTGGTGGTGGGTATGAGCACGGTCTTGGTGACTTCGTGCTCGTCCGAGGGTATCTATGCGGTGCCGCTGCCCGGCGGCGCCGATGTCGGCGACCACCCGATGACCATCGATATCCGGTTCGACGATGTCCTCGATCTGGTGCCGCAGTCCGCGATCAAGGTCGAGGGCGTGGCGGTCGGCCGCATCGAGAAAATCGCTCTGGCTCCGGACGGTTGGACGGCCAGCGTGCGCGCGCTGGTGAATTCCTCGGTCGACCTGCCCACCAATGCGCGGGCCGAGGTGCGGCAGTCGAATCTGCTCGGCGAGAAGTTCATCGAACTGTCCAAGCCGGCCGAGGAACCCGACAGCAAGAAGCTCGCCAATGGTTCGGTCATCCCGGCCGACCACACCCGGCACGCGACCGAGATCGAGCAGGTGCTCGGTGCGCTGTCGTTGCTGCTCAACGGTGGCGGCGTCGCGCAGCTGCAGCCCATCGTCACGGAGCTGAACAAGACGCTCGGCGGCCGTGAGGAGCGGGTGCGCTCGCTGCTGGATCAGGCCAATACCCTGATCGGCGGGCTGAACGAGCAGGTCGACGACATCACAAGGGCCATCGACGGACTCGCCACGCTGAGCGGTCGGGTGAGCACCCAGACCGATCAGATCAGCAAGATCATCGATGAGCTGCCGCAGGGCGTAAAGATTCTGAACGAGCAACGGCCGCAACTGATTTCGCTGTTGCAGCAGCTGGATCGGGTGGGTCAGGCCGGCTTCGACGTGTTGAACCACTCGAAGGACGACCTGATCAAGGATCTGACCTCGCTGCGTCCGACGCTGCAGGAACTCGGCAAGGCCGCACCGGATCTGGTCACCGCGCTGCCGCTGATACCGACCTATCCGTTCCCGGACTCGACGCTGGAGGGCACCTTCGGTGGTCAGGTGAATACCTGGCTCTCGGTGGATCAGCAGATCGGTGTCACGCTCAGCAATCTCGGTGTCGGCAAGGGTGACCCGGTGTACATCCCGCCGCCCTACGGCCCCGAGGTACCGGTGAATCCGACCAACCCGTACTACGGCGGCAATGGTCCGCGCCCGGGTTGGCCGACGGTATCGCTGCTGCCGCTGCCGCCCAATATTCCGCGCTACCCCGCTGGCCTGCCGCAGCTGCCTGCCGATCCGCTCGGGGCGATTCTCGACCAGATCGGAGGTGGTCAGCGATGACCCGTCTGGTGCGCTACCAGCTGGTCGCGTTCGCCCTGATCGCGGTGCTCGGCGTGGTATTCGTCGGCGCCAAATACGTTCGGCTCGAGCACATGCTCGGCATCGGCGAGTACAGGGTGAAGGTCGACGCCAAGCAGACCGGCGGCATCTACAAGGGCGCCGAGGTGACCTACCGCGGCGTCCCGGTCGGCCGGGTCGGCAATCTCGAACTGACCGATTCGGGTGTGGCTATCGACCTGGTGCTCGATTCGAACGCGCCGAAGATTCCGGAGTCGGCCAAGGCAGTGATCGCCAACCGTTCGGCCATCGGTGAGCAGTACGTCGATCTGCAGCCCGATGCCGACCACGGCCCGTATCTGCGCGACGGTTCGGTCATCGCCTCGGCGACGACACCGATTTCGGTCGAGCAGCTGGTGCAGAGCGTGGACACCTTCACCCGCTCGGTCGATCTCACCGCGCTCAACACCACCGTCACCGAACTCGGCAAGGCTTTCGATGGCAAGGGCGACGACCTCAAGGTCTTCATCGATTCGCTGAACAAATTCACCGCCACGTTCAACGACAGCCTGCCGCAGACGATCCAGTTGATCCGCGACGGCCGGATCGCACTGGGCACCCAGGCCGAGCAGTCGGGCTACATCCGGCAGTTCAGCCAGGGCCTCGACGAACTCACCGCTCAACTGCGCTCGAGCGATCCGGATATCCGGCGGCTCATCGGCACCGGCACCGATGCCGGCGAGCAGATCACCGCGCTGCTGAACGAGAGCGGCGGCGCGCTCACCGAGGATCTGACCAACCTGCGTCAGCTGCTGCTGACCATCTCGCCGAAGTTCTACGCGCTGCGTCCGCTGCTGCAGATGCTGCCGGGGCTGTCCATCGGCGCGTCGTCCACCGCGCCCGGTGACGGCACCAGCCACTTCGGTCTGGTGCTCGAGGCGAACAACCCGCCCGCGTGTACCCAGGGCTACGAGGGCACCAAAGCGATCCTCGACCAGATGAAGCGGGAGAATCCGGACTTCGACGACACCCGCGACGAGTTCCCGTTCAACAAGGACGCGAAATGCACTGTGCCGTTCGGTAATCCGACCGCGGTGCGCGGTGGAATGCGCGCCGATCTGGCGGATCCGAGCATTGTGCAGCCCTGGGATTCCAACCCCAAGACCGATCCCGAGAAGCTGAATCTGAACCCGATCGCCGTACAGATGGCCACCCTGTTGGGGGTCACGCCCAAGCGGTGAACAGGACCTACGCGGCTACGCCGCAGTAACAATAGTTAGGGTGTCTGGCCGTGAGCGAGCGAACCAAAAAAACTGCGCCCATGATGGGCACGACCGTGCCGAGCGCTAGCGAGGTACGGTCGTGAGCATCGACATGTCCAAGGAAACGCCGGCGGTGACCGGCTCCGATTCCACGGAAGCCGATGCCGCAGCGCATGACGCGACGGCATCGGATCCCGTGCGCCCGACGGTGGCGTCCGCGGACGCACCCCGCGGACGACTCGCGGTCACCATGGTCGCGGCCGCCGCGTTGGTCGTCGCGTTGATCGCCGCGGTCTGGTTCGGCACCGGCTGGGTGCGCGCGGCCTTCTTCACCGACGGTCCGCGCGTCGAGGCGCGCGATACCGCGCTCGCCGATGCCAGGCAGGCCGCGATCAACCTGATGTCGCTGGATCCGAATGATGTCGACGGTTCGATCAAGCTGATCCAGTCGTCGATGACCGGATCGCTGCTCGACGATGCCACCAAGACCCAGGAGCAGTTCCGCGAGCAGGCCACGCAGGCCAAGACCAGGCTGGAGTCCAAGGTCATCGGCTCCTCACTGACCGCGCTGAACTCCGAGCGCGACCACGCCTCCGCGCTCATCGTGCTGCAGACCACCAGGACCGTCCCGGATGTCGCGCCGTACCCCTACCGTCAGACCTGGGCCCTTGATCTGGTCAAGCAGGGTGAGGTCTGGAAGGCCGAGAAGGCGAGTCCGCTGAGCCAGCCCATCCCCCTGAATCAGCCGACTGCCGCACAGCCCGGTGCCACGCCGTCCGCGGGCGCGACGCCCAAGCCCGGATCGTAGGAGAACCCGTCATGGCATCTCGTCGACCAGTCAATCGGGTCACTCCCCGCAACCGTCCCACTGTCGGCCGCACGGCGGCGAACACCGGGTCGGTCACCGCGCGCCGCAGCAACCGCGCGGCCGACGAAGCGACCACGAAGCGCCGGACGAAGGTCGCTGGTAGCGCGGAACCGGTCCGTCCGGCTCAGCACCCCGCCGAGCCGTCGCGGCCGTGGTCGCAGCGGTTGCGCCCGGGCGCGGGGTGGGGTGTGGTCGCGGCCCTTCTCCTCGTCGCTGTGCTGCTTGGTGCCTTCGCCGCGGTCGCGGCGTTCCGTCCCGGCATCGACGATTCCAACGAGGCCTATGTGGACAGCAAGGCCACCGAAGAGGTGACCGCGGCCGCTTCGCACGCGTTGAAGACCATCTACGCCTATGACGTGAACAAGCTCGACGGCTACAAGGATGCGGTACACGGTGTCGTCACCGGGCAGATGCTGGCCGATTTCGACAAGTACGCCGATACCAATCTCGCCGCCCTGAAACAGGCGCAGACCAGCGCCGATGCCCTCGCCGATCCGATCGGGGTGACCTTGCTCACCCAGGACAGGGCCGAGCTGCTGGTGAACTTCGTGGTCAGCGCGAACAAGAACGGCATCGCCCAGCAGAGCGCCTCCGGCCCGATCGTGCTGAAAATGCAGAAGGTCGACGGCAAGTGGCTGGCTGCGGCCATCGTCGACCAGTGATTTCGGCGGCATAAGCCCAGCGGGGCAGGGGATCTGGCTGATCACCGGGTCGGGCCCGCCACTTGACGAGTTTCGCCGGACACGTCACGCTATTCACAACAGCGGCAGCTGTCACAGTGGCTTCTCGCGCCCCGTGGCTCCCGACGCAGCCAGCGATTCGGACCCGGAATGCGGCCATAACGGTCACGGCGTGCCGCCACGCGGAGGCTTGTTCGGGTGGTACTTTGACACCACCTTGCGTATGGGTGTACGGTTGGACGTTGCGCTGGCTGCCTCCTGTCCATACCTCGATTTGCACACGTAAGTTCCACCTTCCGGTGTTACTTCCGTTGTTGCCTGTTCGGGTTTCGTTCGGGTTGTATCCAGCGGAATTCGTAGCAGACAAGCGACGGTCGCGGACCACCACGCGACGCGCGTGAGGTGCTGGAAGGACGCATCTTGGCAGTCTCCACCCAGACCAAGGCAGTTGCCGGAATCCCCGGAGCCCCGTTGCGGGTGTCTTTCGCGAAGATCCGTGAACCCTTGGAGGTGCCCGGACTTCTCGATCTACAGACCGACTCATTTGCATGGTTGATCGGCTCGCCCTCGTGGCGTGAGAAAGCCGCGGCTCGCGGCGACGGCGGACTAACGGGCGGTCTGGAGGAGGTGCTCGAGGAGCTCTCGCCGATCGAGGACTTCTCCGGGTCGATGTCCCTTTCTTTCTCGGATCCTCGTTTCGAGGAGGTCAAGGCCTCCATCGACGAGTGCAAAGACAAGGACATGACCTACGCGGCGCCGTTGTTCGTGACCGCTGAGTTCATCAACAACAACACCGGTGAGATCAAGAGCCAGACGGTCTTCATGGGTGATTTCCCGATGATGACCGATAAGGGCACGTTCATCATCAACGGCACCGAGCGCGTCGTCGTTTCGCAGCTGGTGCGTTCGCCGGGTGTGTACTTCGATCACAGCGTCGACAAGGCCACGGAGAAGGACCTGCACAGTGTGCGGGTGATTCCGTCGCGTGGCGCTTGGCTGGAGTTCGATATCGATAAGCGCGACACCGTTGGCGTGCGTATCGACCGTAAGCGCCGGCAGCCGGTCACCGTGCTGCTCAAGGCGCTGGGTTGGACGAGCGAGGAGATCGTCGAGCGTTACGGCTTCTCCGAGATCATGATGTCGACCCTGGAGAAGGACAACACCGCCGGTCAGGACGAGGCGCTGCTGGACATCTACCGCAAGCTGCGTCCGGGCGAGCCGCCGACCAAGGAGTCCGCGCAGACCCTGCTGGAGAACCTGTTCTTCAAGGAGAAGCGCTACGACCTGGCGCGCGTCGGTCGCTACAAGATCAACAAGAAGCTCGGCATCCACCTCGGCGAGCCGATCACCGCATCGGTGCTCACCAAGGAAGACATCGTCACCACGATCGAGTACCTGGTGCGTCTGCACTCCGGTGATCGGGCGATGACCGCGCCGGGCGGCGAAGAGGTGCCGGTCGAGGTCGACGACATCGACCACTTCGGCAACCGTCGCCTGCGCACCGTCGGCGAGCTGATCCAGAACCAGATCCGGGTCGGCCTTTCCCGCATGGAGCGCGTGGTCCGCGAGCGGATGACCACCCAGGACGTCGAGGCCATCACGCCGCAGACCCTGATCAACATCCGTCCCGTCGTGGCCGCGATCAAGGAGTTCTTCGGAACCTCGCAGCTGTCGCAGTTCATGGACCAGAACAACCCGCTGTCGGGTCTGACCCACAAGCGTCGCCTCTCGGCGCTGGGCCCGGGTGGTCTGTCCCGTGAGCGCGCGGGTCTGGAAGTCCGCGACGTGCACACCTCCCACTACGGCCGCATGTGCCCGATCGAGACCCCGGAAGGCCCGAACATCGGCCTGATCGGTTCGCTGTCGGTGTACGCGCGGGTCAACCCGTTCGGCTTCATCGAGACGCCGTACCGCAAGGTGATCGACGGCGTGGTCACCGATGAGGTCAAGTACCTCACCGCCGACGAAGAGGACCGCCACGTCCGTGCGCAGGCCAACTCGCCGGTCGACGTCGACGGCCGCTTCATCGAGGAGCGTGTGCTCTGCCGCCGGGGCAATGACGAGAACGAACTCGTCCCCGCCTCCGAGGTCGACTACATGGATGTTTCGCCGCGTCAGATGGTTTCGGTCGCGACCGCGATGATTCCGTTCCTCGAGCACGACGACGCCAACCGTGCCCTCATGGGTGCGAACATGCAGCGTCAGGCCGTGCCGCTGATCCGTTCCGAATCCCCGATCGTGGGTACCGGTATGGAGCTGCGCGCCGCGGTCGACGCCGGTGACGTCGTGGTGAACGAGAAGTCCGGTGTGGTGGAAGAGGTTTCGGCCGATTACGTCACCGTGATGGCCGACGACGGCACCCGCAAGAGCTACCGGATGCGCAAGTTCGCCCGCTCGAACCAGGGCACCTGCGCGAACCAGCGGCCGATCGTGGACGAGGGCCAGCGCGTCGAGATCGGTCAGGTGCTCGCCGATGGTCCCTGCACCGAGAACGGTGAGATGGCGCTCGGCAAGAACCTGCTCGTGGCGATCATGCCGTGGGAGGGCCACAACTACGAGGACGCGATCATCCTGTCGCAGCGCCTCGTGGAAGAGGACGTGCTCACCTCGATCCACATCGAGGAGCACGAAATCGACGCCCGCGACACCAAGCTCGGTGCCGAGGAGATCACCCGGGACATCCCGAACGTCTCCGACGAGGTCCTCGCGGACCTGGACGAGCGCGGCATCGTGCGCATCGGCGCCGAGGTTCGCGACGGCGACATCCTGGTCGGCAAGGTCACCCCGAAGGGTGAGACCGAGCTGACCCCGGAGGAGCGGCTGCTGCGCGCGATCTTCGGTGAGAAGGCGCGCGAAGTGCGTGACACCTCACTGAAGGTGCCGCACGGTGAGTCCGGCAAGGTCATCGGCATCCGCGTGTTCTCGCGCGAGGACGACGACGATCTGCCTCCGGGCGTCAACGAGCTGGTCCGGGTGTACGTGGCGCAGAAGCGCAAGATCCAGGACGGCGACAAGCTGGCCGGTCGCCACGGCAACAAGGGTGTCATCGGCAAGATCCTCGCGACCGAGGACATGCCGTTCATGCCCGATGGCACCCCGGTGGACATCATCCTGAACACCCACGGTGTGCCGCGTCGTATGAACATCGGCCAGATCTTGGAGACCCACCTCGGGTGGATCGGCAAGGCGGGCTGGGATGTCGGCGCCGGTGCGGACGGTGGTTCCCGTCCGGACTGGGCCAAGGCACTGCCGGAGGAGATGCTGGCGGCCCCGGCCGAGTCCAACATCGCCACGCCGGTGTTCGACGGCGCTCGTGAAGAGGAGCTGACCGGTCTGCTCGCCTCGACCCTGCCGAACCGCGACGGTGAGCGCATGGTCGACGACAACGGCAAGGCGACGCTGTTCGACGGACGTTCCGGTGAGCCCTTCCCGTACCCGGTGGCCGTCGGCTACATGTACATCCTGAAGCTGCACCACCTGGTCGACGACAAGATCCACGCCCGTTCGACCGGTCCGTACTCGATGATCACCCAGCAGCCGCTCGGTGGTAAGGCGCAGTTCGGTGGTCAGCGCTTCGGTGAGATGGAGTGCTGGGCCATGCAGGCCTACGGCGCCGCTTACACGCTGCAGGAGCTGCTCACCATCAAGTCCGACGACGTGGTCGGTCGCGTGAAGGTGTACGAGGCGATCGTCAAGGGCGAGAACATTCCGGAGCCGGGCATTCCGGAGTCGTTCAAGGTGCTCCTGAAGGAGCTCCAGTCGCTGTGCCTCAACGTCGAGGTGCTGTCTTCGGACGGCGCGGCGATCGAGATGCGCGACGGCGATGATGAGGATCTGGAGCGTGCGGCCGCGAACCTGGGCATCAACCTGTCCAGGAACGAAGCCGCGACCGTCGACGATCTGGCGAACTAGGCGGTAGGGCCGGATGGCGTGCACGCCGACGACATCCGGCCTCCGCGCTCGACCAACTAGTGAACTTTTTGCTCGAATTCGACCCGAATAGGGGAAAGGAAGTTACGTGCTAGACGTCAACTTCTTCGATGAACTCCGGATCGGTCTGGCCACCGCCGAAGACATCCGCCAGTGGTCCTTCGGCGAGGTGAAAAAGCCGGAGACCATCAACTACCGCACGCTCAAGCCGGAGAAGGACGGCCTGTTCTGCGAGAAGATCTTCGGTCCCACCCGGGACTGGGAGTGCTACTGCGGTAAGTACAAGCGGGTCCGCTTCAAGGGCATCATCTGTGAGCGTTGTGGCGTCGAGGTGACTCGCGCCAAGGTACGCCGTGAGCGGATGGGCCACATCGAGCTGGCCGCTCCGGTTACCCACATCTGGTACTTCAAGGGCGTGCCTTCGCGCCTCGGGTACCTGCTCGACCTGGCGCCGAAGGATCTGGAAAAGATCATCTACTTCGCCGCCTACGTCATCGTCGGCGTCGACGAGGAGCTGCGTCACAACGAGCTCTCCACGCTCGAGGCCGAGATGGAGGTCGAGAAGAAGGCGGTCGCCGATCAGCGCGACGCCGATCTCGAGGCCCGCGCCCAGAAGCTCGAGGCCGATCTGGCCGAGCTCGAGGCCGAGGGTGCCAAGTCCGATGTTCGCCGCAAGGTCAAGGACGGCGGCGAGCGCGAAATGCGTCAGCTGCGCGACCGTGCCCAGCGCGAGCTGGACCGGCTCGACGAGATCTGGAGCACCTTCACCAAGCTGTCGGTCAAGCAGCTCATCGTCGATGAGGTGCTCTACCGCGAGCTGATCGACCGCTACGGCGAGTACTTCACCGGCGCCATGGGTGCGGAGTCCATCCAGAAGCTGATGGAGAACTTCGACATCGACGCCGAGGCCGAATCGCTGCGCGAGACCATCCGCAGCGGTAAGGGCCAGAAGAAGCTGCGCGCGCTCAAGCGGCTCAAGGTTGTCGCGGCCTTCCAGGCCAACGGCAACTCGCCCATGGGCATGGTGCTCGACGCCGTTCCGGTGATCCCGCCGGAGCTGCGCCCGATGGTTCAGCTCGACGGTGGCCGCTTCGCCACCTCCGATCTGAACGACCTGTACCGCCGCGTGATCAACCGCAACAACCGCCTCAAGCGACTGATCGATCTGGGTGCGCCCGAGATCATCGTCAACAACGAGAAGCGGATGCTGCAGGAGTCCGTGGACGCCCTCTTCGACAACGGCCGCCGCGGCCGCCCGGTCACCGGACCGGGTAACCGCCCGCTGAAGTCGCTGAGCGATCTGCTCAAGGGTAAGCAGGGTCGTTTCCGTCAGAACCTGCTCGGTAAGCGCGTCGACTACTCGGGCCGTTCGGTCATCGTCGTCGGTCCGCAGCTGAAGCTGCACCAGTGCGGTCTGCCCAAGCTGATGGCGCTGGAGCTGTTCAAGCCGTTCGTGATGAAGCGTCTGGTCGATCTGAACCACGCGCAGAACATCAAGTCCGCCAAGCGGATGGTCGAGCGGCAGCGTCCCCAGGTGTGGGATGTCCTCGAAGAGGTCATCGCCGAACACCCGGTGCTGCTGAACCGTGCGCCTACCCTGCACCGCCTCGGCATTCAGGCCTTCGAGCCGCAGCTGGTGGAAGGTAAGGCCATCCAGCTGCACCCGCTGGTCTGTGAGGCGTTCAACGCCGACTTCGACGGTGACCAGATGGCCGTGCACCTGCCGCTGTCCGCGGAGGCGCAGGCCGAGGCCCGCATCCTGATGCTGTCCTCGAACAACATCCTCTCGCCTGCCTCGGGTCGTCCGCTGGCCATGCCGCGTCTGGACATGGTGACCGGTCTGTACTACCTGACCCGCCTGGAAGAGGGCGCGAAGGGCGAGTACCAGGCGGCCACCAAGGACGCACCGGAGCAGGGCGTGTACTCCTCGCCCGCAGAGGCGCAGATGGCGGTGGACCGCGGTGAGCTCACTGTGCGTTCGCTGATCAAGGTGCGCCTCACCGACCAGCGCCCGCCGAAGGCAATCGAGGCGGAGCTGTTCCCGGACGGCTGGAACCGCGGCGACGCGTGGATCGCCGAGACCACCCTCGGTCGCGTGCTGTTCAACGAGCTGCTCCCGGCGGACTACGCGTTCATCAACGAGCAGATGCCGAAGAAGCGTCAGGCCACGATCATCAACGATCTGGCCGAGCGCTACCCGATGATCGTGGTCGCACAGACCGTCGACAAGCTGAAGGACGCGGGCTTCTATTGGGCCACCCGTTCCGGCGTGACGGTCTCGATGTCGGACGTGCTCGTTCCGCCGGAGAAGACCGAGATCATGGAGCGCTACGAGGCGCAGTCCGATCAGATCGAGAAGAAGTACCAGCGTGGTGCGCTCGATCACCAGGAGCGCAACAACGCCCTGGTCAAGATCTGGCAGGAAGCGACCGAAGAGGTCGGTAAGGCGCTGCGTGCGCACTACCCGGCCGACAACCCGATCATCACGATCGTCGACTCGGGCGCGACCGGTAACTTCACCCAGACTCGTACCCTCGCCGGTATGAAGGGCCTGGTTACCAACCCGAAGGGTGAGTTCATCCCGCGGCCGATCAAGTCCTCCTTCCGTGAGGGCCTGACGGTGCTGGAGTACTTCATCAACACCCACGGTGCTCGTAAGGGTCTGGCCGACACCGCGCTGCGTACCGCTGACTCGGGTTACCTGACCCGTCGTCTGGTGGACGTCTCGCAGGACGTCATCGTGCGCGAGCACGACTGCGCCACCGAGCGCGGCATCGTGGTGCCGATCGCCGAGAAGCAGCTCGACGGCTCGCTCATCCGGGACGCGCATGTGGAAACCTCCGCGTACGCCCGGACGCTCGCGTCGGACGCGGTGGACACCAAGGGCAACGTTGTCGTGGCGAAGGGCGCCGACCTCGGCGACCCGGCCATCGAGGCGCTGCTCGACGCCGGTATCACCGAGGTGAAGGTCCGCTCCGTGCTGACCTGCACCACCGGCACCGGTGTCTGCGCCACCTGCTACGGCCGCTCCATGGCGACCGGCAAGCTGGTCGATATCGGTGAGGCCGTCGGTATCGTCGCCGCGCAGTCCATCGGTGAGCCCGGTACCCAGCTGACCATGCGTACCTTCCACCAGGGTGGTGTCGCGGGTGACGACATCACCGGCGGTCTGCCTCGTGTGCAGGAGCTCTTCGAGGCTCGTGTGCCGAAGGGCAAGGCGCCGATCGCGGAGGTCTCGGGTCGGGTGCGGCTCGAGGACGACGATCGCTTCTACAAGATCACCATCATCCCGGATGACGGTGGCGAAGAGGTTGTCTACGACAAGCTCTCGAAGCGTCAGCGTCTGCGTGTGTTCAAGCACGACGACGGCACCGAGCGTCTGCTCTCCGACGGTGACCACGTCGAGGTCGGCCAGCAGCTGCTGGAAGGCGCGGCGGATCCGCATGAGGTGCTGCGCGTGATGGGCCCCCGTCAGGTGCAGATCCACTTGGTCCACGAGGTCCAGGAGGTCTACCGCTCGCAGGGTGTGTCGATCCACGACAAGCACATCGAGGTCATCGTGCGCCAGATGCTGCGTCGCGTGACGATCATCGATTCGGGTGCCACGGAGTTCCTGCCCGGTTCGCTCACCGAGCGTTCCGAGTTCGAGGCTTCCAACCGTCGCGTCGTCGCCGAGGGCAATGAGCCGGCGGCGGGTCGTCCGGTGCTGATGGGTATCACGAAGGCGTCGCTCGCGACCGATTCGTGGCTGTCGGCGGCATCCTTCCAGGAGACCACCCGAGTCCTGACCGACGCGGCCATCAACTGCCGCTCGGACAAGCTCATCGGCCTCAAGGAAAACGTGATCATCGGCAAGCTGATCCCGGCCGGTACCGGTATCAACCGCTACCGCAACATCCAGGTCCAGCCGACCGAAGAGGCTCGTGCCGCGGCGTACGCGGTGCCGTCCTACGACGACACCTACTACAGCCCCGACAGCTTCGGCGCCACCACCGGTGCCGCGGTCCCGCTCGACGATTACGGTTTCAGCGACTACCGGTAATCGGTAGCTCTGTAGTCAGGCGATCGCCCCGCTCCAACAGGAGCGGGGCGATCGTCGTTTCTCATCGAGGTCGGCTGACATGCCGAGCAGCAGATTCACGTACTGAGCGCACTCGGTCTGTTCGTCCGGAGGTTGCGCGGTGGTGGGGTGGGTTTGTCACCATGAGGTGTATGCGGTGGTATGTGGCGGGCCTGGTCGGGTTGTTATTGGCCGCCGCCGGTGTGGCATCGGCGGACGGCCCGGGGCGCGCTTTCGATTTGCAGGCGCATCGGGGTGGGGCGGGGTTGGTTGTGGAGAACACGTTGGCCGCGTTCGCGAATGCATTGGAGCTCGGCGTCAGCACGTTGGAATTGGATGTGCAGATCACGGCGGATGGGTTTGCGGTGGTCACGCATGATCGGGATCCGAGTCCGGATAAGTGTGTCGATACCGCGCCCGCGTTTCCGAGCGATCCGAAGTTCCCGTATGTGCCTGGTGCACAGTTCATTCGGGATCTGACACTGGCTCAGGTGCGGACGATCGATTGTGGATCGAAGCGATCGGTCGCATTTTCGAATCAGCGAATCGCGCCGGGGGAGCGAATGCCGTTGCTGTCGGAGGTGTTCGAGCTGGTGCGGGCCTATCGAGCCGATGATGTAATGCTGAATGTCGAGACGAAGGTCGAGGCCGGGGCGCCGGAGCAGACCGCGCCGCGGGAGCAATTCGTGCAGGTGGTCGCGGCGGAGGTGCATCGGGCGAATTTCGAAAACCGGGTGACCATACAGAGTTTCGATTGGGGCGCGCTGATGCGGATGCGGCAGATGGCGCCGGAGTTGCCGATCGTCGCGCTCACCAACGGGCAGCAATTTCTGCAGGAAGGTCAGCCGAATGCGTCGCCTTGGTTGGGTGGGATCGATATCGATGACTTCCCTGGCACACTGCCGGAGAAATACGTCGTGGCCGCAGCGTCTTTCGGCGCGAATGTGCTGTCGCCGGTACACGGCATTCCGCAGGACGGCGCGGTCGCGGATCCTGGCTACGCGGCGTTCACGACCCCCGAACTGGTCCGTGCCGCACACGAGCACGGCATGACGGTGGTGCCGTGGACGGTGGATGATCGCCCCACCATGGCCGCGCTGATCGATCTTGGTGTGGATGGCCTGATCACCAATCGCCCGGACCTACTGCGCACCGTCCTTGCTGAGCGCGGCTACCGGCTGCCCAGGGCCTATCACCGCTAGCGGGCCCGATGACGCACTCGGGGGCAGGTTTTGCCTGCGATGTGGCACTTTTCCTCGAACCCCGCCGGTAGCCAGTTACCCGATTGCAAGAGCGGATGGCTCGGGAACTGAGTGTGTGCCGCGAGTGCGAAAATCAGTACGGCCCATGGGCTTTGGACCTGGAGGAGATGTGGATTGCCGTTTCGGTCCGGATAACGGCAGATCAGGCGGTCGGAACCGGGCATATCCACCATTTCCAGACCCGCCCAATGCACCGAGAACGAATGATCAACGTTGTAGCAGTACATCCGCCGGTCCGAAACCATTACCGAGCCGGGGCGTTCGGCCACCCAGCGCGGGCGCAGTCCGGCCTCGGCCTGGCGGCGTCGCGAGCGGTTCGCCATGGCATTGCCGAGATGGGCAGCGGCCACGAAGGACAGCGTGCCGACGGCCGTCACGCTGTTGCGATTCCAGGTTCCGTCCCCGACCGCCCGCCACTGAAACCAGACGGCGGGCCCCTCGGCCAGGCACAATTCGTCGGATTCGGTTCGGACCATGGTGGCCCGGGTCGGCAGTTCGGCAAGCCGGTCGTGCAGCAGGAAGTCGATGACACCGCAGGTGTACAGCAGATGGTCATCTGCCGCGGACCAACCCACCTGCTGCGCGATGATCCGATCGATATCGGAGGTCGGGTCGTACATCGGCCCTACCGCCCGATCGGTCGCAGACACATCGGCTTTTCCTCAGCTTTCCGCGCCAACGCCGTCATGCAATATCCAATCGCGATAGACATGCCACCGTTGTCAATTGTGCCCAAGCCGAGCCGATCGCGCGATCATCAGCCATGGTGCAAGGTTGTGTTCGTAGGCTGGTGCAGTCCGAAATCCGGGCCCGGCCACCGACTTCGAGACGGGATCCCACCTATGACGTATGGACAACAGCCCGGCTATGGCTACCTGCCGGCCGAGCCGCAGTTCGAACCACCGGCACATCTGGGCTTCGCGGTCGTCGCCACGATTATCGGCACGCTGACCTGCCTGGTGGGAACGGCGCTCGGGCTGGTAGCGATCGTCTTCGGTACCCAGGTGCATTCGAAGTGGATCGCAGGCGACGTCGCCGGCGCGCTGGACGCGTCGAAGAAGGCGAGAGGCTGGGCGATCGGAGCGATGGTCGCGAATGTGCTGTGCGTGGTACTCGGACTCGGCTACCTGGTCGTCACGCTCACCCAATCTTCTTCCTGACCCGCGGTGGACAACCGCTATCCCGCCGGGGTATGAAATTAGAACACGTTACAGTTCAGTGGGAGATGCGATGGATGACACGGCCATGGGCGATCTGGTGATGGCCGGATTTCAGAAGCTGGGATTTATCCAGTTCGCCGGTATCGAAGGAGTGGAGTTCAGCGCGGGCCGCAATGTCGTGACGATCGCGCCGAAGCCCGAACATCTCAACCACAACGGCGATCTGCATGCCGCTGTACTGTTCGGCTTGGCCGAGACCGCCGCGATGGGCGCGTCGATCTCGGGCATCGTCGATCTCATGGGTGAGACGTTCATCGTCGCCCGCGACGGCCGGATCGAATATCTGGCGCGGGCCAAGGGGGAGGCGGGGCCGTTCCTCGCGACCTCCGAGTTGACCGCCGAAACCCTGGAACGGGTGCGCGCCGATATCGCGGCGCGGGTCGATGTCGAGCTGGAGGTGCCGGTGGATATCACCGATAACACCGGAAAGTCCGTTGCCGCATCGGCATTCACGGCCGTCATCCGCCCAAGGCGGAAGTGACCGATTCGCCCGTTGACCCGGTCGGGAGGGCGGCCCGAGCGCGCGCCCTCCGGTAAACCACGTCAGCGCTCGCTGTCGAGCAGCGCCATCTGCGCTTCCGCATAACGCTCGCCCGCGATCTGATCCGCGGGCACCGCGGCCTCGATTGTCGCCAGTTCGTCGGCGCTGAGCTGGATATCCACGGCCCCAAGGGATTCCGACCAGCGCTGGCGAGTGCGCGCACCGAGGATCGGCACGATATCGGTACCCCGGGTCAGCACCCAGGCAATGGCCAGTTGTGCGACCGAAACATCCTTCTCCGCGGCGATGGTCGCGAGGGCGTCGACCAATTTCAGGTTCTGGTCGAGATTTTCACCCTGGAAGCGCGGGCTGTGGGCGCGGAAGTCGGTCGGCGCGAAGGTCGCACCCGGGCGAACCGAATCGCTGAGCAGACCACGCGACAGCACACCATAGGCCGTGATGCCGATGCCGAGTTCCCTTACCGCAGGCAGGATTTCGGCCTCTATCCCACGCGAGATCAGCGAATATTCGATCTGCAAATCGGCGATCGGGTGCACGGCGGCGGCCCGGCGAATGGTGTCGACGCCGACCTCGGACAGGCCGATGTGCCGGATATAGCCCGCCTCGACGAGTTCGGCCATCGCGCCGATCGTCTCCTCGATCGGGACATTCGGGTCCAAGCGCGCGGGACGGTAGATGTCGAGGTAATCCACGCCGAGGCGCTGCAGGCTGTAGGTGAGGAAGTTGCGCAGCGCGACAGGTCGATTGTCGGTGCCGCCCCAAGTGCCGCCCGGCCCGCGCAGTGCGCCGAACTTCACGCTGAGCACCATGTCCTCGCGGGGACGCTCGGCAATGGCCTTGCCGATCAGCATCTCATTGTGACCAGCGCCATAAAAGTCGCCGGTGTCGATCAGGTTGGCGCCGGAGTCCAGTGCGGCGTGGATGGTGCCAATCGATTCGGCGTCGTCGGCGGCGCCGTACATGCCGGACATGCCCATGGCGCCGAGTCCGATGCGACTGACCGCCGGGCCGGTATTGCCGAGCTTGGTGCTGAGCTTCGATGTCGTCATGGGACCAGCTTGGCCCCTGTGCACGGGCCGCGGCAGAGATCGCTTATCGGGGGATCGGCGATCCCTGGCTGGCCCGCGCGTATTGCGGGACAGTGGTGCCATGGACCGATCCGAACTGGCAGATTTCCTACGCAAGCGTCGCGAACAGCTGACGCCCGTGGACGTCGGGCTGCCACCGGGGGTGCGTCGCCGTACGCCGGGCCTGCGCCGGGACGAGGTGGCACTGCTGGCGGGCATGTCCACCGACTACTACACCCGCCTCGAACAGTCCCGCGGCCCGCGTCCGTCCACCCAGGTACTGGCGTCGCTGGCGCGGGCGCTGCGCTTCAGCAATGACGAGCGCGACCATCTGTACCACCTGTGCGATCACGCCCCGCCCGGGCAGGAGTCCGCCGACAAACATGTCGGTCCCGGGATCATGCACGTGCTCGCGAAGCTGGACGACACAGCTGGCACGGTCATCACCGACCTCGGCGAGGTTTTGGTGCAGAACCGCATGCACACCCTGCTCGTCGGCGACCACGCGAATCGGCGCGGCTGGGACCGGTTCTATGCCTGGCGCTGGTTCACCGATCCGCAGTCGCGTTCGATCTTCCCCGAGGACGACTGGGATCGGTTGGGCCGCAACCACGTCGCGGATCTGCGCGCCACTGCGGCGCGCCGATCCGGCGATGCCGACGTCACCGAATACGTGAGCCGATTGCGTTTCGCGAGTACGGAATTCGAGCAGTTGTGGCACGAACACCAAGTGGCGGTGCGGACTTCGGATATCAAGCGGATCCTGCACCCCGAGGTCGGCGTGATCGATACGGTCTGCGAAACCCTGCTGACCCCGAACGCGGCACAGCGACTACTGGTCTATATGCCGCGTCCGGGCACCGATGCCGCGGAGAAGCTGGATCTATTGCGCGTCATCGGGACGCAGCGCCTGCTACCGCACGACGACATCGGCTCGCTCAGGGATTGAGATCGAAGTAATCCATCGCCGCCTGAACGGCCGGTTCGCCACCACCGGCGGACAGACCGGCGAACGCACCGATGGTCCCGCCGACCACGGTCATAACCGGGACGGTGATGAAGTCGAAGACGAAAAGACCGAGCGGGAAACCGAGGACGAATCCGATGGCCGCACCGATAGCGGCACCGGTCAGCACCTGCGGCATGGACTTCTCGACCTGATCGAAGAAGCGCTCCTCGGTGCTCACCTCCCGCACCGGGTCATCGGTCGTGCTGATAGGCGTGAGCGAGAGCCGGGTGCCCGCCTCATCGATGGTCGGCACCAGATCGATCCGATGTCCGGCGATCTTCACTGCGGTCGGCAGTGCCGCGACCACCTGTCCGCTGGGATCGGTCAGCGAGATGACCTTGTTGTCGCGGACGAGGTCCCAGCGGCCCTCGGAAATGGTCGTCACCACGGCGTGGCGGTTCTGCGCCGCCGCGACGTGATAGCCGATGTGCTGGAAGACACCCTGCAGGTCGAGTGGTACGTCGGCGGTCGAATTCGGTGCGGGCGGTGCGGGTTCCGCGTGTACGACGCCGGTGCCGATCGTGGTGGCCGCGAGCGCAAGCAGTGCCGTCGCGGTGATTCTGGAGATCCTCATCCTGCTCTTTCATCCGACCACCGGCGCGGAATGTCCGGTTTGCTCCGGACGAAGATACCGTTTCGTGATCGGATGTTGAAGGGTTTCCTCCCCGAATTCCAACGCATTAGGGAAAGTCCCGATTGTTTTGTGTTGCTTCGGATTCAGGTCCTGGCCGAGCCCATGCGACGTTTACGGGGCTTCAGATGCAGACCGGGCAGCGGTGGGGCCGGAATGCGCTGTTCCGGCGTGTGCCCCGCGATATCGGCGAAACGCTCGACATCGTGCTTCTCCCAATCGTTTCGGGCCGCGACTATGTCCTCATGGCTGCGGCCGACGAAGTTCCACCACATCACCAGCTCCTCACCGAACGGCTCACCGCCGATGAGAGCGAAGTGTGCGCCCTCGGCGCTGCTCAGCCGCAGTTCGTTGCGTCCGGTGCCCAGGTAGAGCAGTGGGCCAGCGGCGATTTCGGTGCCATCGGCCGTGACCTCGCCCTCGACCACCATGAGCGCGTGCTCGAAATCGGGATCGAGGGCGATGGCGGTATCGGTGCCCGGTTCGATTCGCACATCCGCGCCGACGATCGGTGTGTACGCCTTGGCTGGCGAGGTCAGCCCGGCGAACGTGCCGATCAGCACGATCGCTCGCACCCCGGGTGCCTCGTAGACCGGCAGCTCACGATGCTGTTCGAAATGTGGATCGATCCCGAGGCTGTTGCCGGGCAATGCGATCCACAGTTGCAGGCCGTGCCCGGCGTGCGCCGCCGCGACGCCGTATTCGGAATGCGCGATGCCGCGTCCCGAGGTCATCAGATTCAGCTGTCCCGGCTCGATCTCCACATCGGAGCCGATCGAATCGCGGTGGCGGATGCGTCCGTCGAACGGCCAGGTCACCGTCTGCAGTCCGATATGCGGATGCGGATCGATATCCGGTGACGCACCCGTCTTGGTGACCGTGGGCGAGCCGAAGTGATCGAGGAAGCACCAGGCGCCGACGGTCGGCAGATCACGTTGCGGCAGTACGCGTTCCACGTAAACGCCGCGCACCCCGCCGAGCGGGACCTCGCGCGCCGGATAGAGCTCCGCGACCGGACCGGAACCCGGTGTCGCCTCGCAGACCGCTTCCTCCGGATGCGGATCGAGATCGCTCACGCCTGCGCCTCGCCGGCGCTCGGCTCCGGCATGACCGACCTTGTCGCTGTGTTGATTGTTCGCTCGCTCATCGGGTGACGCCCTTGCCGACCACATGCTCGTCGTATTGCGGATGCTTCTCCAGGTAGGCCTTGATGAACGGGCACAGCGGCCGGATCACCCGGCCGCGGGCGACCGCATCCTCGACCGCGTGCTTGGCCAGAACGGTGCCGAGGCCCTTACCGGAGAACGCGCCATCGATCTCGGTGTGGATGAACACCGTCTCGTCGTCGCGCTCCTCGTACTCGGCGAATCCGGCCAGTTCGCCGCCGTAGAACACCTCGTAGCGCTTCTTTTCGTCGTTGCGAACGACGTTGCGCTCTGGGGTCGATTCGGTCATGGTCGACTTCTCCTTCGTCGGGCGTACCGGGTGCTTGCTCAGGATCGACACGCGGTTGAACGCGCCGATCGTGGTGGCGACCCAGAGGATCGCCGAGACCTGCTCATCCGATAAATGCTCCCGTGCCAGAGCGTACTCACGGTCCATCGTGGCCTCGTCCGGCAGCGTGGTGGTGAGTTCGGCAAGTGCCAGCGCGGCCCGCTCCTGCGGCGTGTACAGCTCGGTCCGCCGCCATGCGGACAGTACGGCGAGTTCGCGCTCGGTGGCCCCGGCCGCGACGGCGGCGCGATGGTGCACGTCCAGGCAGTAGGCGCAGCCGTTGATCTGCGAGACGCGCACGTTGATCAGTTCGATGAGCCTGCGGTCGAGTCCGGCCGCGGCACCGGCCGCGCGGACCGCGCTGGCCACGGTGTTCAGCGCTCGAAACGCCTCGGGTGTCTGCTTGTCGATGAACACGCGGCTGCCGGAGGACTCCATGGTCCGGATATTAGAGCAGCACGGTGCCCGGACTGCGGTCCGGTTCCCCGCGCTGCGCTGGGGATCAGGCGACCTCGTGGAATCGCCGGAGTTGGAACGGCTCGATCAGGATCTCGTTCAATACGACCGCGGCCTCCTTCAGATGCGGAGTTTCGAAATGCGTCGCGAGCGCCGCTTCGTCGACCCACTCCTCGAGCAGCACCACCCGGCTCGGATCGCTCGGGTGCAGGTACAACTCGTAGGCGATGCAGCCCGCCTCGGCGAGCGTCGGCGCGACCAAATCCTCGAGCGTCTCGCGCAGTTCGGTCTCGTGACCGGGCTTGGCGGTGAATCGGACATTGAGCGTCAGTGTGGACACCGATGCCTCCTGATCTGCTGTGTGGTGCTATTTCGAGCGACCTGCAAGCAATCGCTACGACGGGTCGTTCCCGGCCGACGGAGGGATCTTGATCCCTTCGCATGGTTGTGTGAGTGCGGCCGGTTTGACGGCGGCGGTCTTGCCCTCGTACAGGTCGATCTTGTAATCGAGTACGGCCAGGGTCTGACGGAGTTCGTCGATCTTGGCGAGCACCTCCGCGCGGGTATTGCGGAACATCTGCAGCCGCTCGGGCACGGTGGATTCCCCTTCTCGCACCAATTCGGCGTAGCGGACCATGTCCGCCACCGACATCCCGGTGGTGCGCAACCTGCCGATCAACGCCAACCACTCCAGATCGCGATTGCTGAACCGCCGCTTCCCGGCGTGATCGCGCCCGATGTAGTTCATCAGCCCGATCCGCTCGTACCAGCGCAGCGTGTCGCGACTCAGTCCCGACCGATCGGCCGCCTCGCCGATCGAATACTGCGGCTTCTCCCGATCCGCATCGACAACTTGCTGATCACCGACAACCTGACCTACGGCTCCACCCACTGCACTCGCCCTTCTCGATGAACACAACCGACGTTAGCCACTTGGAGCGCACTCCACGCAAGCCTCAATTCTGCCGAACATCGGTTTTACTTGCAGCCGTGCCTGTACAGCTGGGGTAGTGACCGGACGCTGTCATCGCCGCGCATCCAATGCGCGACGACGACCAGCGTGCCGCTGCGGACTCAGTCGCGCCTGGGCAGCTCCTGCACGGCCCATTTGTTGCCATCGGGGTCGGTGAAGAAGGTGAACAGGCCCCAGCCCATATCCACCACCGGCGACGCCTCCACTCCCGCCGCGACCAGCTGCTTGTACGCGTCCTCAGCGCTCGCGACGACCACCTGCATGCCTTCGACGCTGCCCGGTGCGGCGTCGGTGATGCCCTCACCGATGCAGATGGAACAGCCGGAGCCGGGTGGGGTCAGCTGGACGAAGCGCAGGCTCTCGTCGACGCGGTGGTCGTGGTCGGCGTTGAAGCCGATCTTGGTGTAGAAGTCCTTGGCGCGGTCCACGTCGGTCACCGGAATTGCGACCAGTTCGATTTTCCAATCCATCTGCTGAT
Organism: Nocardia vinacea; assembly: GCF_035920345.1. Lineage (NCBI taxonomy): Bacteria > Bacillati > Actinomycetota > Actinomycetes > Mycobacteriales > Nocardiaceae > Nocardia > Nocardia vinacea. Next base: position 6,076,520 of record NZ_CP109149.1, on the reverse strand, counting down.
TATTTCGAGTGACCTGCAAGCAGTCACTAGCGGAGGCATCCCACCCGCTCAACGGCGAGAACGGGTTTTCACACCTACCCTGGTGACATGCCAGGTAAGAACATCGACCGGATCAGGGCCCGCTCGGCCTGGGCCACGGTCAAGGAAAGCCCCGTGATCACCGCTATCGCGGTGGCGCCGTTCGTGCTGGCGCTCGGCGTCGTGTGGTGGCTGCTCGGCGGATTCGCCGCGTTCGTGCTGCTCGTCGTCCTCGGCGTCGTCGTGGTCGTTGGCGGCAAACTATTGCACTGACGCCGTCCGCGATCAGCGCGGGATGTGGAAGCGCACCAGATCGCCGGTGCCCTCGTCCACCTGCGCCCACGGCCGGTCGAATTCGAGCACCGCCAGCGCCGACGTGGGGAACTTCCGGCTGAGCTCGATCGCCGGATCGGAGTCGCGATTGCTCGCCAACTCCCATGCTGTCCACGGCATTCCGGGCGCATGCCCGATGACCAGCAGCGTCGTGACATCGTCATCGCTCAGCTGGACCAATTCGATGAGTGTGCGCGGCGACGCCTCGTAGATGCCCGCCTCGTAGACCACCGGCGCGGTAACTCCGGTGGCGGCAAGTGTTTCCCGCGTGCGGGTGGCGGTCGAGCAACGTACCGCATCGATCGGCGGCAGGGTCTCGCGTAACCACTGACCGGCAAGTCCGGCCTCGCGCTGACCACGCGGAGCGAGCGGGCGCTCGTGATCGGAGATACCGTCGGGATAGGACGACTTACCGTGCCGCATGAGGATCAGAGTCCGCACCATGGAGATACCGTAAGCCCTCCGGAGGAGAGGCCTCGAACACACTCGAGGCAAACTGAAAGCGGCATCACATCACGGCGCCACGTGGAGCACCCTCCGCCGGCACCGCGACGATGACGCTCCCGACCACTCCCGACCCCCTTGGGTGGCTATAGCCCAGGTACATTTTCGAGGATCTGCACAATATGGCCTACGTAATCACGCAGCGTTGTTGCAATGACGCCAGCTGCGTCACTGAGTGCCCGGTCGATTGCATCCGTCCCACCCCGGACCAGCCGGAATTCGCGACGACCGAGATGCTCTACATCGACCCCGACACCTGTATCGACTGCGGTGCCTGCGTCGACGCGTGCCCGGTGGAGGCCATCTTCTCCGAGGATGATCTGACCGCGTCGCTGGCCAGGTTCCGTGACATCAACGCCGCCTACTTCGAACGGCATCCACTCGAATCGAACTTCGATCCGATCGTCACGCCCGCGCGTCCGCCCAAGGAACTCGGCACACTGCGCGTCGCGATCGTCGGCGCGGGTCCCGCGGCCTGTTACGCGGCCGACGAACTGCTGCGCCGCTGTGATGTCGAGATCGAGATGTTCGATCGGCTGCCGACGCCGTGGGGTCTGGTGCGCGCGGGCGTCGCCCCAGACCACCCGGGCACCAAGACGGTCTCCGGGCTGTTCGAGTCGGCCTTCCGGCGCGAGACGCTGCAGTACTACCTCAACGTGGAGGTCGGCACGCGCATCAGCCACGAGGAACTGCTCGCTCACCACCACGCGGTTATCTACGCCGTTGGCGCGTCCTCCGACCGCCGTTTGGGCGTGCCGGGCGAGGATCTGCCTGGCAGCCACTCGGCGACCGAATTCGTCGCCTGGTACAACGGCCATCCGGACTACGCGGATCGCAAGTTCGACCTGTCCGGTGAGCGCGTGGTGATCGTCGGCAACGGCAATGTCGCGCTGGATGTCGCCCGCGTGCTGACGGTGGGCCCGGACGAACTCGCCAAGACCGATATCGCCGACCATGCCCTGGATGCGCTGCGCGGCAGCAATATCCGCGAGGTCGTCGTGCTCGGTCGGCGCGGTCCGCTGCAGGCGGCCTATACCTCGCCGGAATTCCTGGCACTGACGCATCTGAAGGGCGTCGATGTCGTCGTCGAGGAGGCCGACCTGACGCTCGACCCGGGCAGTCAGGCGCTGCTGGACGATCCCGAGGTCGAGCCGTCGCTGGAGCTGAAGTACACCCTCGCCAAGGAATACGCGGCGGGGCGGCGTGATCCGGCCAATAAGCGGATCGTCTTCCGCTACCTGGTCTCGCCGACGGCATTGCACGGTGCCGATCACGTCGAGTCGGTGGAGTTCGCGCACAACGAATTGGTCAGTGAGAACGGCCAATTGGTGGCGCGGACGACCGATCGCAGCGAAACCCTGGACGCCGGACTGGTTTTGCGTTCCATCGGCTACAAGGGTGAAGCGATCAAGGATCTGCCGTTCGACGAGCGCCGCGCTGTCGTTCCCAACGAGCACGGCCGGGTCATCGGCGAAGACGGTGTTCCGGTGCCCGGTGTGTACGTGAGCGGCTGGATCAAGCGCGGTCCGCGCGGTGTCATCGGCTCCAACCGCACCGACTCCGAGGAGACCGTCGAGCACCTCCTCGCCGACTTCACCACGGGCAAACTCGGTGTGCCACAGGCCGATCGGGCCGCGCTGAAGGCGCTGATCGGACAGCGGCAGGCCGATCTGGTCGACCGTGAGGGCTGGAAGGCGATCGATACGGCGGAGAAGTCCGCGGGTAAGGCGTCGGGCCGTCCGCGGGTCAAGCTCACAACCCGTGAGGATCTGCTCAAGGCCGCACGCGGCTGAACAGCGACCGGCTCCGTTCCCAGTGAACGGAGCCGGTTTTTCTTTACAGGGGCATGATGCGCACGACGGTCGTGGTCGTGCCGCCGACCACGAACCACAACCGCAGCACCGGCCGTCCGGAGCGGTCGCCGGGTTCGTAGCGGCTGCGCACGGTGACATGCTGACGAGCCAGCACTGGCGCGACGTACTCGATCACCGCGCGATGAGGCCCCGCGACCAGCTTGGGGTATTCGACCAGGAACTGTTCCACCGCCTGCCAGTAACAGGCATTGTTGACGTGGTTGTACTGGTCGATATCGGTGGCCCGCACCGGGAACGGCATATCGGTATCCGATTCCGGCGGGGTGGCGTCGGTGAGATAGGGCCGCCAGCGCAGGCGGTGCTCACGGGTGGTCTGCGCCAGGTAGGAGAGGCCCTCATCGCTGATCCTGGCGGGCATATTGTTGGACTCGCTGATATTGATCCAGAAGCCCTCGGTCTCGATCAATCCGCCGTTCGCGCTGGTGATGCGCACCCGCATATTCGTCCACCGGGTGGACATGCTCGAACACCACCGCAGCAGCCGCACCTCGTCGGGCCACAGGATCGGCCGGATGACGTCGATGACCGTGCGACGCACGATCCAGCTCGGGTCGGTCGTATGCAGATTCGTCTGTTGCAGTTGTTCCCAGGCAATGTCCTGCAGATAACGTGCGACGGCGTCGAACCGCAAGCGGTTGTACGGATCTACATCGCCAGCCCGGATGGGCCACGCCGACGCAAACCCCATGCCCTCCTGGGGAAGCGGGGCGAGTGGCTGATCGAGTGACACTGGTGCTCCTCGCGCTGCACGGTGTGCCGCGTTCTCTTACGCTGCTGTTCTGAGACGACTTTACGGGGCGTACGTCACACCCTCGCGTCGAGCCGCCTCTACTCACAGTTGTCGGTCCCACGGGGCAGTATGGGGCCATGCCCGACTCCGACCTCCCCGCAAAACTCGGCAAACCGGCCGAACGCGCCCTGGCCGCCGCCGGAATCCGCCGCCTGGCCGACCTGACCGCATGGACCGAACGTGATCTCGCCGCACTGCACGGCGTCGGTCCCACCGCCATTGCCAAACTCCGTACCGCCCTCGCCGAACGCGGCCAGAGCTTCGCCTGAGCGCTCCACCGCGGCGATCACCTCGGTACTATGCCCGGGGAGGACCGAGGGGAGCGGGTCTGGCCTCGGCGCTCATGGAGATCCACCGCGCGGGCATGGTGCACCGCGACCTCTAACCGACCAATGTGCTTCTCGCCGAGACGCCCAGTACGCCCTGTTCGCCAACAGTCGATGACGCTTTGTTCGCTCACCGTCAGTAGCCGCGGTATGCGCCACCGGAATTGACCGCGGCGACACCTGGCACATTGCCGAGCGATCCGTATGTGTCGATCGAATACCGAACCCCGGCGATGATGTTGTCGACCGGATTCCAGATATCGTCGTGGCCGGGCGCTTTGTAGGCGTTGAAAGTGCTATCGATGGTCTGCATGAGTCCTTTGGAAGGATGCCCGGCCACCCAGTTACTGTCCCAGCGGTTTTCGGCGTACGGGTCGCCGGCCGACTCGTGCTGGATGATCAACGCGATCGCGTTCTCATCGATATCTTTCGGGTCGTAACCCATGGCGATGAGCGCCTTCTTCGCGTCCTCGATCCACTTGGCCATATCGCCGCTCGGCTTCGCCCCGGTTGGTGCGCTGGAGCTGGTACCACCGGAATACAGCGAGCTCGAAGGGGATCCGGAGCCGCTGCCATTGTGGTTGCTCGACACATAGCTCGGCTTGCTCGTGTTGGAGGTGGACGTAGTTGACGTCGCTGTTGTGCTGGTGTTCTGTGTCTGCGGCGTAACGGCAGCGGGGTCGCCGAGGCCGTCGTAGGCGGTTTGGAGTTTCTTGACGGCCTGATCCACCGACTGTCCAGCTCGATCGGCCGCGGCTTCTGCCGCCGCCAGCGCGTTGACGATCTGCGTTTGCCAGTGCGCGGCGTCCAGGGCGGCCTGAACGGTGAGTCGGTTGGCTTCGGATTCGTTCAGATTCGCCTTGTACCAAGCGATTCGGTCATTGGCATCGACTGTGCCGTCCGCAGCGACATGGAAGCCCGGCTCGGTATTCGTGCCGGGGGCCGTGGAGGTCGGGTTGGTAGCCAGATCACGCAGTGACAGCACGTTCTGCTTGGTCTGGTTCAGGTTGCCCACCTCGGCGGTGAAGGCTGTCTGGAGATCGTGCACCGCTTGACTCACCACGGAAGCGCGGGTCTTTTCGGTTTCCATTCGAGTGTTGGCCGCAGCAGCGGCGACGCCGGACCACGTCTTGTCGGTGCCCAGTTCGGCCGTGTCTTCGGTGCCCTTGCGGATCGCGGTGTCCAGATCCGTCGAGAGCTTGGCTGCGTTATTCGCTGCGGTGGTGAGGTGGTCGGGTTCCCACTTGGCTACGTCGTCGATGGTGAGGGTCATGGGAGTTGCAGGCCGATCGTCTTCAGGCTGTTCGTGAAGTCGGTCTCGGCGACTTCGAAGGCGCCCGCGACGTTGTGGGTGATCGAGGCGATCTTGTCGAGGCGCTCGCCGATTCGGGTCAGGCTGCGGTTGACGGTGTCGGTGGCGGATTGCACGGCAGTTCCGAATTGGGTGCCGGGCAGTGCGTTTACCGCGATGTTGAAGCCGTCACCGACATTGAGTTTCTTGATGCCATTCGCCTCATCGCCCAGACTCTTGGCGAATGTCTGCAGCGCGCCCGCATCGACCCGCAACGTTCCTGGGTCTATTTGGTCTACCACGAAAAACTCCCCCTTCGTCCCCAGCTCAGGTCGCGGTCAGCATAGCAAAAACGGGTGGTGTGGACAGGGGCCCGACGGTGGGTGGTTAGGTTGGTCAGGGCGTCGGTGATGATGTGAGTTTCGCCGAATGGACAGAGAGGTCGGCATATGCGTGCAGCCCAGGTCAGCAAGCTGGAGGGGCCGGAAGCGGTCGAGGTCGTCGAGATTCCGGAGCCGGCGGCATATCCCGGGGGTGTGGTCATCGACGTGCACGCGGCCGGGGTGGCGTTTCCCGATGTGCTGATGACGCGGGGTCTGTACCAGATGAAGCCCGAGCTGCCGTTCGTCGTCGGCGGCGAGGTGGCTGGGATCGTGCGCGCGGCTCCGGAGGGGGCGCACATAAAGGCGGGGGATCGGGTGGTCGCGCTGACGATGCTCGGCAATGCCCTCGCCGAGGTGGCGGTCACGCCGACACAGATGGTGTTCCGGTTGCCGGACAACGTATCGCTGCAGGCCGGGGCCGGAATCCTGTTCAACGATCTGACCGTGCACTTCTGCCTGCGCAACCGCGGCAGACTGGCCGCGGGGGAGACCGTGCTGGTGCACGGCGCCGCGGGCGGCATCGGCACCTCGACGCTGCGGATGGCGGTCGCGCTGGGTGCGGGCCGGGTCATCGCGGTGGTGAGCACCGAGGAGAAGGCGGCGGTCGCGCGCGCCAACGGCGCCACCGATGTGGTGCTGACCGACGGCTGGCTCGCGGCCGTCAAGGAGCTGACCGGTGGCCGCGGTGTGGATATCGTGCTCGATCCGGTCGGCGGCGACCGGTTCACCGACAGCATCCGCAGCCTCGCTCCGGCGGGTCGTCTGCTGGTGGTCGGCTTCACCGCCGGTGAGATCCCGACGGTCAAGGTGAATCGACTGCTGCTCAAGAACGTCGAGGTGATCGGCGCGGCCTGGGGCGAATGGGTGATGACCCACCCCGGCTACCTGACCGAGCAGTGGGCCGAAGTCGAGCCATTGCTGGCCGCTGGCGAGATCACCCCACCGAAGCCGGTGCTCTACCCATTGGAGCGGGCCGCCGAGGCGGTCGCTTCCCTCGACAACCGCACCGCCACCGGCAAGGTTGTCGTCACCCTGCGCTGACCGCGAGCCGCGCCCGAATCGGTGCGCCGCTCTGAATTCTCCGACCATTCGATGCACGGCGCGACAATTCGCGCCCGGCGGTACGGTGATCTGATCATGAAGCCGGCCCACCCGTCGCCCAACCACCACCCCTCATGGAATCGCTGCGCAGATGCTGTCTAATCGGGTACTGAACCGGACGTTGCTCGCACGCCAGCATCTGCTGGAGCGTTCGGCGCTGAGTGTTTTCGAGATGTGCGAGCATCTGGTGGGGTTGCAGGCCCAGGATTCGCCGCCGCCGTTCGTCGGATTGTGGAGCCGCATAGCGGATTTCGATCCTGCGACCGTTTCGGCGGGCCTGGAGGATCGCACGCTGGTGCGAATCACCTTGATGCGCGGCACGATTCATATGGTCACGCCGCCGGATGCGCTGCGCATCGCACCGCATATCCAGCCCGAGCTCGAAAAGGTCCCCTTTCGAAAGGGTTTCAACTACGGCGCGATGGTCGGGTTGGATCCGGACGAGGTGCGCGAGCACGGCGAGGCCGCGCTCGGTGCCGAGCCGATGTCAGCGGCCGACCTGCGTGCCGAGGCGGCGGCGATCTACCCGGATCGCGACGCCGGTGCGGTGCTGCAGACCTGGCTGTACCAACTGCCCGTATTGCAGACTCCGCCGCGCGGCAAGTGGAAGGACAACAGCAGGCCGGTCTGGTCCCGCGTCGAACCCTGGCTCGGGGCACCACTCGAACATGGTTATCCGTTGGCGGAGTTGGTCTTTCGTTACCTGCGCGCCTTCGGTCCGGCCAGCACCATGGATATGCAGACCTGGTCGAAGCTGACCGGCATGAAGGCCGCAGTCGAACAGCTCGGCGACCGTCTGCGCACCTACACCGACGAACGCGGCCGCACCCTCTACGACATCGCCGACGGCGAACTCGCCGATCCCGACCTGCCCGCGCCGGTTCGCCTGCTCGGCTGGTACGACAATGCGATCCTCTCGCACCAGGACCGAACCAGGATCGTCCCCGACGGCACGGCCCCACCCCTGCGCGCATTCGCCACCGCGGTATCCCCGGTCCTGGTCGACGGCTTCCTCGCGGGCTTCTACAAGATCTTCCAGGAGAAGGGCGTCGCCCGCCTACGCATTACCCCGACCCGGAAGTGGTCGGCCGCGGAATGTGCGGCGGTTGATGCCGAAGCCAACGCGCTGGTCGCATTCCTGGAGGCCGATAAGCGAACGAGCGTCGAAATCCTCGACGTGAATGCGGATCTGCGTCCCTGAACCGGCAGCGTTATCGCGAACGCCGGCGTCCGATGGGCACGACGGGCAGCGGCCGACCGGGTGCGGCCACCAGTTGCTCGACGATATTTGCGGTTACCAGCACGGCCGCGGTCAGTGCGACCACGACGATGGCGGGCAGTAGCGACGAGGTCAGCGCGATGGCGATCAATGCGATGGCCGGAACAGCGCGTGTGGTCGCCACATTGCCGAGCATCCGCCACCGATTCACCACCAGGGCCACCATGAACAGCGCGGCGCCGCCCGGCGCCAGCGCGGGGGCCACGCCGTGCGCGGTATGACCGGGGTCGGCGACCGAATGTCCGAGCCCGACGGCAACCGCCACCAACCCGGTTACCAGCGCGAAATGCCCGTAGCTCAACACATCTCGCACGATCAGTCCGGGTGAGGGCATGGTGGACAATGCATGCTCGATCAGCCGCGCGGATCGATGGAAGTAGATCCACCACAGTCCGAGGCCGACCACGAAGGCGAGCACCAGCGTGGTCACCACAGCCGGATCGAGGCCGGTCGAGGAAGCCTGCGCACCCGCATCCACCACGGATTCGCCCAGCGCGATGATGATGAACAGGCCGAACCGCTCCGCGAGATGCGAAACCCCGATCGTGCGGTTGCGCAAGGCCCTGCTGTACAGCAGCGGCGCGCCCAATTGTACGACGAGCGCCCCCGTCCAGACCCAGATGCGCGAATGTTCCGGCAGTGGCGCGCTCGCGAAAATCGCTATGCCGGTGACCAATCCGATACTGAAGGGGTTGATGGTGGTCGCGAAGCCATTGGTGCGGGTGACGGCGACGAACAAGACGATCCGCAGCAATAAATGCGCACCCGCGAAAACCATTGCGGCCCCGCGTGGTTGGTCCAGCGCGGCAGGCGCGGCCACCGCCATCAGGAAGATGCAAAGCCCGGACCCGAACAGCACCAAGCGCTGAGCGTTGTTCTCCTCCACCGTATTCACCAGGATGGTGACCCCGACCCACCCCCACCACAGCGGCGCCAACAGCACCAGCGCATGGCCGAGCGTGCCGATCGAGGTGTGGTGGCCGAGTACATGCGCGGTCTGCGTGACCGCGAAGACGAGGACCAGGTCGAAGAATAGTTCCGCCCAGGTGGCGCGGGCATGGGGTGTTGCGGTAGTGGATTCGGCAGGCTCGCTCATCGAAATCTCGTACTCGGTGACACAGGAAGTACGAGCTTAGATGGATTCAGCCCTCCGGGTTGTCCCGGTACGCGGGCGCTTTCGTCGTTCCGGTCGGTGTGAGCGTGCGCAACAGCGGCAGCGTCCGGTGCGCGACCACCGTCGACAGCACGATCACACTGTGCGAGCGCACCACCGAACTCGTCCGGTCGATGCTCAACAACACCGCCTGGAGTCCGGCATGTGAATCCGCGCCGATCCGGCACAGCACATCGCCGGAGCCGGTGGTCGCATATGCCTCCAGCACACCGGGAATCGCGTCGAGTTCGGCCGCCACCACATCCAGCGCACCCTGTGCGATCTCCAAGGTGACGAAGGCCTGCACATCGAAACCCGCTGCGGTGACATCGATCTGCGGATCATAGGAGGAGATGACGCCCGACTCCTCCATCCGCCCGATGCGCGACTGGACGGTGGCCCTGGCGACCCGGGTGCGCCGGGACAGCTCGAGAATGCCCGCCTTCTGATACTCGTGCATCGCGGTGAGGATGGCGAGATCGAGTTCATCGAGTTTCGCGGGCGTGCGCGACATGACGGCCTCCGTTCGGGGCGCGACCGGCGTAGTGCGGGTCACTTGTGATGCTATTCAAATTGTCCAGCATCAGGGGTGACTTGCTAGCCGATTTCGCCATAGTGTCTAACCGAAATCGGTGATGTTGCCTATCCGAGGGGGTGGCGATTTCCTTGGATCATGACCATCGAGCATCTGCGGAACGCCCAGCGACAGAGCGGCCCGCTGCCCTCCGACGGTGAGTTGCGCCGCCTGGTCGGGCTGGTCGATCACGACGACAGCGTCGATCCGTTCCCGGTCATCGGCTGGGACGCACTGGTCTGGGTGGTCGGCAACGCGACCCAGACCGCGCACTTCCTGGAATCCGCCTTCGGCATGCGGCTGGAGGCCTACTCGGGGCCGGAGACCGGCAACCGCGATCACAAGGCCTATGTGCTGCGCAGCGGTGCGGCCAGATTCGTTGTCAGCGGCGCGGTCGCCCCGGACAGTCCGCTGGTCGCACACCACGATCGGCACGGCGACGGCATTGTCGATATCGCGCTCGAGGTTCCGGATGTGGACCGCTGCATCGAATGGGCACGGACGCACGGCGCGACGGTCCTGGTCGAACCACATGACGACACAGACGAATTCGGCACCGTCCGCTCGGCCGCCCTGGCCACCTACGGCGAGACCAGGCATACGCTGATCGACCGCTCGGAGTACTACGGGCCGTATCTGCCCGGATATGTCGCCCGTCGCTCCGGATATCAGCCCCGCGTCGGCACTCCGACCCGGCTGTTCCAGGCCATCGACCATGTCGTCGGCAATGTCGAGCTCGGCATGATGGACGAGTGGGTCGAGTTCTACCGCCGCGTCATGGGATTCACGAATATGGCCGAATTCGTCGGCGACGATATCGCCACCGAATACTCGGCGCTGATGAGCAAGGTGGTGGCCAATGGCAATCACCGGGTGAAGTTCCCGCTCAACGAACCCGCGATGGGTAAGAAGCGTTCTCAGATCGACGAATACCTGGAATTCTACCGCGGCCCGGGCGTGCAGCACATCGCGCTGGCCACCAGCGACATCCTCGAATGCGTCGATATATTGCGTCGCGAGGGCGTCGAATTCCTCGAAACGCCGGACACCTACTATTCCGATCCCGAACTGCGCGCTCGCATCGGTCACGTCCGCGTCCCGGTGCGCGAGTTGCAGCGCCGCGGCATCCTGGTCGACCGTGACGAAGACGGCTACCTGCTGCAGATCTTCACCAAACCGCTCACCGACCGCCCCACCGTCTTCTTCGAACTCATCGAACGCCACGGCTCACTCGGCTTCGGCAAGGGCAACTTCAAGGCCCTGTTCCAGGCGATAGAGCGCGAACAAGCCGCGCGCGGAAACCTTTAGCCGCACGGCCGATCACCGCACTACCAGCCACGACGGGGCGAGTCTTACGAGCGACCCGTTCGCGAGACACCAGGGGGCCGCGAACACGCCGCGCCCGCGCGGCCAAGATTTCAGTAGAGTTCATCGCATGCGGATCCCGTCGGCGATCATCACCGGTCTGGCCTTGGCATTGACGCTGTCGGCCTGCGGCTCGGACGGTGACTCCGATTCCTCGAACGCCCCGCTGCGTCCGCCGCCGAAGGTCGCGACGCTCGGCCCGTTCGTTGGTGAGTGCGGTCATGTCACCGATCAAGAGGTGCGCGATATCGCCGGGTTGAGCCAACTGGCGCGGGTCAACCGGAATTCGGTCGGCTGCAACTTCCAATCCGCCGGACTCGCTTCGCCGAGTGTGACTTTCGCGTCCTATCGGGGTAGCCCGATCGATCGCGAGAAGGCCTGGGTCTCCAATGTCGGGCGCGATCCGGAGACAATCGATGTCGGTGGCCGCAAGGGCTTCCAGGCACTCGATCCCAGCGGTTCGGTCTGTGATCTCGCGGTGCAGCTCGATGACGATTTCTTCGAATGGTCGATGTCCTACGGACTGTTCTCCGAGCAGGGCAATCCGTGTGACCGGACCCGCAAGCTGGCCGAGTTGACCGTGCAGCGGCTGCAGTGAGGGGAATGCGGATGAGTTCACGTCCTGGTCTGCGGGTTGCGGCCGTCGCCGCCGCGGTGCTCGCGGTCGCGATGTCCGCGGGCGGCTGCGGCAAGACCGTCAAGGGTTCGGCGCATCCGGCGGGCGGCAGCGGCACCACCACGATCAATACCAATTTCGACAAGTTGCTGCGCGAATGCGAGGTGGTCGGCCTCGACCAGATCGGTGCGGCGGTCGGCAATGCGACGGTCGTTTCCCCGTCCTTCAACGGCGCGGTGTGCATGTGGGATGTCGAGGACGCGCCCGGCGGCTCGGCCATGGTGACCCTGAACTGGTACGAGGAAGGCTCGCTGAACAACGAGAAGTCCAATAACGACAAGCTCGGCTACAACACCGAGAACATCACCGTGCAGGGGCGGCGCGGTCTGAAGACGACGCGTCCGAACGATCCCGACTCGTGCGGGGTGAGTGCGGGCGCCGCCGACACGGGCATCATCGGCTGGTGGATCAACTATCATCCCGGCGGCCATCCCGATCCGTGCGCGGGCGCCCAGAAATTGGTCGAGTTGACGCTGAATCTGGCGCGGTAGCCTGGCAGGTGGTAATGGCCCGTAGGGTGTGACAACCGACCCCACTTTGACCCTGTGTCGCGGTCACGAGTATCGTGGACCGCTGTGCCCGGAAGCATGCGGGCAGGTTCGTGCGCAAACGTAAGCCAGCGAGAGCGGCTGACCTTTCCGGCGTGCCCGGAATTCGGGATATGTCTTGCGTGCGACACGCCCGACCTCGGGACGCGAGAAACGTGGCCGGACGTGCGAGTGAAAGCTCGATGACCGCAGCGTGAACGACGGACCCGGAGGCGGTAGCTTGCGTGACCACGGAGGGTCCCGAGAGCGCTGCTAATTGAACACGGCGATGGGAGTGACGGGCCCGAAGGAGGTAGCGGAGCGTGACCACGAGGGCCCCACGAGCATCGCGAATTGAACACAGACATGAAGTTCCAGACACCGCGTTAACTAATTAAGGAAAGCCGGTCTATGCCAACCATCAACCAGCTGGTCCGCAAGGGTCGTCGCGACAAGGTCTCCAAGACCAAGACTGCGGCCCTCAAGGGGAGCCCGCAGCGTCGTGGCGTGTGCACCCGCGTGTACACCACCACCCCGAAGAAGCCGAACTCCGCGCTGCGTAAGGTCGCGCGTGTTCGCCTGACCAGCGCGGTCGAGGTCACGGCCTACATCCCGGGCGAGGGCCACAACCTGCAGGAGCACTCGATGGTGCTCGTTCGTGGCGGTCGTGTGAAGGACCTTCCGGGTGTCCGCTACAAGATCATCCGTGGCTCGCTCGACACGCAGGGTGTGAAGAACCGCAAGCAGGCCCGCAGCCGTTACGGCGCCAAGAAGGAGAAGAGCTGATATGCCACGCAAGGGCCCCGCACCCAAGCGTCCGCTGATCAACGACCCGGTCTACGGGTCGCCGCTGGTCACTCAGCTGGTCAACAAGATCCTGCTGGACGGCAAGAAGTCCACGGCCGAGCGCATCGTCTACGGCGCGCTGGAGCAGGCGCGCGAGAAGACCGGCACCGATCCGGTCGTCACCCTCAAGCGCGCGCTGGACAACGTCAAGCCTGCCCTCGAGGTGAAGCCCCGCCGCGTCGGTGGCGCCACCTACCAGGTGCCCGTCGAGGTCCGTCCGGGCCGCTCCAACACGCTGGCCCTGCGCTGGCTGGTCAACTACTCCCGCGCTCGCCGCGAGAAGACCATGGTCGAGCGTCTGGCCAATGAGCTCCTCGATGCCAGCAACGGTCTGGGTGCTTCGGTGAAGCGCCGTGAGGACACCCACAAGATGGCCGAGTCCAACCGGGCCTTCGCGCACTACCGCTGGTGACGTCTGCCCGGCCCGTCGTTTCCGGGTCGGGAGGCACAGTCGGAAAGCGGCACTAACCTGCCGCTTCCGGCGTTGACATAGAGACGACCACAGGGTCGTCCCCGAAAATCCCAACTAGCTACGAGCGGGGAAGATTTCCGTGGCACAGGACGTGCTCACCGACCTGAACAAGGTCCGCAACATCGGCATCATGGCCCACATTGATGCGGGCAAGACGACCACAACCGAACGCATCCTCTTCTACACCGGCATCACCTACAAGATCGGTGAAGTCCACGATGGCGCCGCCACCATGGACTGGATGGAGCAGGAGCAGGAGCGTGGTATCACCATCACCTCCGCGGCTACCACATGCTTCTGGAACGACAACCAGATCAACATCATCGACACCCCCGGGCACGTCGACTTCACCGTCGAGGTGGAGCGGTCGCTGCGCGTGCTCGACGGCGCCGTTGCGGTGTTCGACGGCAAGGAGGGCGTCGAGCCGCAGTCCGAGCAGGTGTGGCGTCAGGCCGATAAGTACGACGTGCCGCGGATCTGCTTCGTCAACAAGATGGACAAGCTCGGTGCGGACTTCTACTTCACCGTGCAGACCATCAAGGACCGTCTCGGTGCCAAGCCGTTGGTCATCCAGCTGCCGATCGGCGCTGAGGACACCTTCGAGGGCATCGTCGACCTGGTCGAGATGAACGCCAAGGTCTGGAAGGGCGAGACCAAGCTCGGCGAGAAGTACGAGATCGAAGAGATCCCGGCCGACCTCAAGGACAAGGCCGAGCAGTACCGCCAGGAGCTCCTGGAGACTGTCGCCGAATCCGACGAGGCGCTGCTGGAGAAGTTCTTCGGTGGCGAAGAGCTCACGATCGATGAGATCAAGGGCGCCATCCGCAAGCTGACGGTCAACTCCGAGCTGTACCCGATCCTGTGTGGTTCGGCGTTCAAGAACAAGGGCGTGCAGCCCATGCTCGACGCCGTGATCGACTACCTGCCGACGCCGCTGGACGACGGTGGCACCGACGGTCACGTGCCGGGCAAGGAAGACGAGATCATCCACCGCGACGCCAGCACCGCTGAGCCGTTCTCCGGTCTCGCCTTCAAGATCGCCGTGCACCCCTTCTTCGGCAAGCTGACCTACGTGCGCGTGTACTCGGGCAAGGTCGACTCCGGTGCCCAGGTCATCAACTCGACCAAGGGCAAGAAGGAGCGGCTGGGCAAGCTGTTCCAGATGCACTCCAACAAGGAGAACCCGGTCGGCGAGGCCGTGGCCGGCCACATCTACGCGGTCATCGGCCTGAAGGACACCACCACCGGTGACACCCTGTGCGATCCGCAGAACCAGATCGTGCTCGAGTCCATGACATTCCCGGACCCGGTCATCCAGGTCTCCATCGAGCCGAAGACCAAGTCCGACCAGGAGAAGCTGGGCACCGCGATCCAGCGTCTCTCCGAAGAGGACCCGACCTTCTCGGTCAAGCTCGACCAGGAGACCGGTCAGACCGTCATCGGCGGCATGGGCGAGCTCCACCTCGACATCCTCGTCGACCGCATGCGGCGCGAGTTCAAGGTCGAGGCGAACGTCGGTAAGCCGCAGGTGGCCTACCGCGAGACGATCACCAAGAAGGTCGAGAAGCTCGAGTTCACCCACAAGAAGCAGACCGGTGGCTCCGGCCAGTTCGCGAAGGTCATCATCGCCCTCGAGCCGTTTGTCGGCGAGGACGGCGCGACCTACGAGTTCGAGAACAAGGTCTCCGGTGGCCGCGTGCCGCGTGAGTACATCCCTTCGGTGGACGCCGGTGCGCAGGATGCCATGCAGTACGGTGTGCTCGCGGGCTACCCGCTGGTGAACCTGAAGGTCACGCTGCTCGACGGCGCCTACCACGACGTCGACTCGTCGGAAATGGCCTTCAAGATCGCTGGCTCGCAGGCCCTGAAGGAAGCGGCCCGTAAGGCCGGTCCGGTGATCCTCGAACCGCTCATGGCGGTCGAGGTCATCACGCCCGAGGATTACATGGGCGATGTGATCGGCGACCTGAATTCCCGCCGTGGCCAGATCCAGGCCATGGAGGAACGCAGTGGTGCCCGTGTCGTCAAGGCGCTGGTTCCGCTCTCGGAGATGTTCGGTTACATCGGCGATCTGCGGTCGAAGACCCAGGGCCGGGCGAACTACTCCATGGTGTTCGATTCGTACGCGGAGGTTCCGGCCAACGTGTCGAAGGAGATCATCGCCAAGGCGACCGGCGAGTAGTACCCCGGTGGAGCAAGTGCAAGACTTGCAGCATGTCCCTCGGGGGCAAGCCGCAAGCACTTGCTCCACCTAGCCGGGAGTCAGCACGACCCCCAATTTGTAAACCGCACTGCTGCAACTGCACGCACCAACAAGTCCAGGAGGACACCAAAGTGGCGAAGGCGAAGTTCGAGCGGACGAAGCCGCACGTCAACATCGGCACCATCGGTCACGTCGACCACGGCAAGACCACGCTGACCGCAGCGATCACCAAGGTGCTGGCTGACAAGTACCCGGATCTGAACGAGAGCTTTGCCTTCGATCAGATCGACAAGGCGCCGGAGGAGAAGGCTCGTGGTATCACGATCAACATCTCCCACGTCGAGTACCAGACGGAGAAGCGCCACTACGCGCACGTCGACGCGCCGGGTCACGCCGACTACATCAAGAACATGATCACCGGTGCGGCGCAGATGGACGGTGCCATCCTCGTGGTCGCCGCGACCGACGGCCCGATGCCGCAGACCCGTGAGCACGTGCTGCTCGCCCGTCAGGTCGGCGTGCCCTACATCCTGGTCGCGCTGAACAAGTCGGACATGGTCGACGACGAGGAAATCCTCGAGCTCGTCGAGATGGAGGTCCGCGAGCTGCTGGCCGCCCAGGAGTTCGACGAGGACGCGCCGGTCGTGCGTGTTTCCGGTCTGAAGGCGCTCGAGGGCGACCCGAAGTGGACCGAGTCGATCGTCGAGCTGATGAACGCCGTCGACGAGTCGATCCCGGACCCGGTCCGTGAGACCGAGAAGCCGTTCCTCATGCCCGTCGAGGACGTGTTCACCATCACCGGTCGTGGCACCGTCGTCACCGGTCGTGTCGAGCGCGGCATCGTCAACGTGAACGAGGAAGTCGAGATCGTCGGCATCCGCGAGAAGGTCACCAAGACCACCGTCACCGGTATCGAGATGTTCCGCAAGCTGCTCGACCAGGGCCAGGCCGGTGACAACGTCGGTCTGCTGGTTCGTGGTATCAAGCGCGAAGATGTCGAGCGTGGCCAGGTTGTCGTGAAGCCGGGCACCACCACCCCGCACACCGAGTTCGAGGGTCAGGCCTACATCCTGTCCAAGGACGAGGGCGGCCGCCACACCCCGTTCTTCAACAACTACCGTCCGCAGTTCTACTTCCGTACCACGGACGTGACGGGCGTTGTGACTCTGCCCGAGGGCACCGAGATGGTCATGCCCGGTGACAACACCGAGATGTCCGTCAAGCTGATCCAGCCGGTCGCCATGGACGAGGGTCTGCGCTTCGCGATCCGCGAGGGTGGCCGCACCGTCGGCGCCGGTCGTGTCACGAAGATCATCAAGTGATTCCCTGAATCGCTTTCGAACGGCGTCGCCCCGGAAGGGGCGGCGCCGTTCGGCATTTCGGGGGAAATTCGATCGACAGGGGCGGGCGGTGCCGGTACATATGAGGGCATGTTTCCAGTGCGTCCGCGTGCGCGGTAGGTTCGGCTGAGCGTCTACGGGCGTGGGGCGGCGCCGCGGGGGATGCTCGTGCCGTCACCGGAGCGCAACAACTAGGCGAGCGTCAGAAATTGACGAATCTAGTTGATGGAGTGGGGATTCCCATGACGCGTGGTGTGTTCGGTGAGCTCGGCCTGGTTCGGAATATCGGGATCATGGCGCATATCGATGCGGGTAAGACGACTACTACCGAGCGGATTCTGTTCTATACCGGTGCCACCTACAAGATCGGTGAGGTGCACGACGGGGGTGCGACCACGGATTGGATGCCGCAGGAGCGGGAGAAGGGCATCACGATCACCTCGGCCGCGGTCACGTGTTTCTGGGGCGGGCATCAGATCAATCTGATCGATACTCCGGGCCATGTGGATTTCATCGTCGAGGTGGAGCGTTCGCTGCGCGTGCTGGACGGTGCTGTGGCGGTATTCGATGCCAAGGAAGGTGTCGAGCCGCAGTCCGAGCAGGTGTGGCGGCAGGCCGATCGGTACGACGTGCCGCGGATCTGTTTCGTGAACAAGATGGATAAGCTCGGTGCGGATTTCGACTTCACCGTGCGGACCATCGAAGAGCGGCTCGGCGCACGACCTTTGGTCATCCAGTTGCCGATCGGTGCGGAAGGCACCTTCGTTGGTGTCATCGATCTCGTCGAGATGAATGCCAAGATCTGGTCCGGTGCAACGGAACTCGGGGCCCGATACAAGGTTGTCGAGATTCCGGCGGAGCTGCATGAGCGGGCCGAACGGTATCGCCGTGAGCTGCTGGAGATCGTCGCGGAATCGGATGACGCGCTACTGGACAAGTTCCTCGACGGCGCGGAGCTTTCGGTGGCGGAGATCAAGGGTGCCATCCGGGCGCTGACGGTGAATTCCGTTGTGTATCCGGTGCTTTGCGGTTCGGCGTTCAAGAACAAGGGCGTGCAGCCGATGCTCGACGCGGTGGTCGACTACCTGCCGTCACCGCTCGACACCGGTGCCGCGATCGGTCACGCGCCGGGCAACGAGGCCGAGGTCATCCGGCGCACCGCCGATGCGGACGAACCGTTCGCGGCGCTGGCGTTCAAGATCGCCACTCACCCGTTCTTCGGCGAGCTCACCTACCTGCGGGTGTACTCGGGCCGCGTCGAAACGGGTGCGCTGGTCGTGAATCCACGCAAGGGACGAAAGGAGCGTTTGGGCAGGCTGTTCCAGATGCATTCGAATAAGGAGCATCCGGTCGGCGAGGCCGGGGCGGGGCATATCTACGCCGTGATCGGGCTGAAGGACACCACCACCGGTGACACCCTGTGCGATCCGCGGCACCAGATCGTGCTCGAGTCCATGACCTTCCCGGATCCGGTGATCCAGGTCTGCATCGAGCCGAAGACCAAGGCAGATCAGGAGAAACTGGGTATCGCGATCCAGAAGTTGGCCAGGGAGGATCCGACCTTCTCGGTGACACTGGACAAGGAGACCGGCCAGACCGTCATCGGCGGTATGGGCGAGCTGCACCTCGATATCCTGATCGACCGGATGCGCCGGGAGTTCAAGGTCGAGGCGAATATCGGCAAGCCGCAGGTGGCCTATCGAGAGACGATCACCAAGGCCGTATCCAGGCACGAGTACACCCTGCGCAAGCAGACCGGTGGCAACGGCCAGTACGCCAAGGTGATCATCGCGGTCGAACCGTTCGGTGTCGCCGACGGCGCGAGCTACGAGTTCGAGAGCCGGGTGACCGGGGGCCGGGTGCCGAAGGAATTCATTCCATCGGTCGATACCGGGGCCCAGGATGCCGTGCAGTCCGGCGTGCTCGCCGGGTATCCGGTGGTCGACGTGCGGGTGCTGCTGCTGGATGGCGCTGTGCACGAGAAGGATTCGTCCGACTTCGCGTTCCGCTCCGCCGCTGCCGAGGCGGTGCGGGAAGCGATCGAGCTGGCCGATCCCGTGTTGCTCGAACCGGTAATGGCCGTCGAGGTCGTGACGCCGGAGGAGTATCTGGGTGAGGTCATCGGCGACCTGAATTCGCGCCGTGGTCAGATCCGGGCCATGGCGGAACGCGGCGGTGCCCGTGTCGTGGAGGCGCTGGTTCCGCTGTCGGAGATGTTCGGTTATATCGGTGATCTGCGGTCGAAGACCCAGGGCCGGGCGAACTACTCCATGGTGTTCGATTCGTACGCGGAGGTTCCGGCCGCCGTGTCGAAGCAGATCATCGCGACCGCCTAGACGAAATGCGGCGCCGCATCGAAAGGTGCGGCGCCGCCCGGGTTTTCCGTGCGTCCTGCCGGGGAACGGTATTCCTGTCCATGACGTCGGTGGTCATCGCGTGTCGCGGCCACTTTGGTTAACGTCGGGCAAAAGGGGTAAAGACCGGTTGATCGGAGGATGCAATGAGGAGTTCGGTGCTGGCCAGCGCGCTCGACGTCACCGAGGGGACGTTGGCGCACGGTATGCCGTATCTCGCGCTCGGAGCTGGGCGCCCGCTGGTCTTCCTGCGGTGGTTCACTCCGGATCATGCCAATCCGACGGGGTGGATGCGGCAGTCCGAAATCAAGACGTTGGCACCGCTCGCGGCGCATTTTCGGGTGTACGCGGTGAACCGCGCGCCCGGTATGGCCGAGGGGACGACGATGGCCGATATCGCCGCCGAGCACGCGGACGCATTGTGGGCCGAATTCGGTACGCCTGTCGATGTTCTCGGCGTCTCCTCGGGTGGATCGCTGGCGCTGCAACTCGCGGCGGATCGACCTGCCGCGGTGCGCCGGCTGATCATCGCCTCGTCTGGCTACACTCTGGAAAACGCCACCCGCGCGGCGCAACTGGCCTATGGCGAAGCGGCCTATGCGGGTAGGCGCGCACTGCACCATATGGCCGCCGTCGGTTCCACCTCGCCGATCGCGCAGCGCATCGCCGCTGCGAGTATGTGGCTGGCCGATCCTCTTGCACGCCCGAAGAATCCGGCGGACACGCTGGCTTTCATCCGTGCCGAGGACTCCTTCGACCTCGCCGGTCGGCTCGGAGATATCACCGCGCCGACCCTCGTCCTCGGCGGCGACCGCGACGGCGCTTACAGCACCGAGACCTTCCGTCGCACCGCCGACGGAATCCCGGACTCGCACTTGATCATCTACCCGGAAACCACGCATATCGGGGTCGTGAAGCGGTTCGTTCCCGACGTCGTCGCCTTTCTCGCCGACTAGCAGTTGCTCGGCGCTGGTTCGCCGCGGAAGCGCGCGGCGAGCCAGGAGAGCACCGAGGGGATGCCGAGGACGGCGGCACTCAGGTGTTCGGGGGAGTAGGTGAGTTCGGCCTGTAGCGGCACTCCGGCCGCGCAGTAGCGGCGGTTGACATTGAGGATCGAATCGGTCGGGATGAGCGGATCACTGGGCGAATGCCATTCGAATATCGGTATTTTCGGGATCCCTTCGAACAGTTCCAGACTGTTTTCCTCGACCACGGCCCTGGCGTTGCGATCACTGATCATCGTCATACTGCTCGCGTAATCCCGGACGTTGTGCCCCGCGCCGGTGGCGAGGATTTCATTGGTGCAGCCGTTGGCGATGGCCTTGCGTGCCGCCACCCCGCGTGTGTTCAGATAATTGCTGATCGGAAAGCGGTCCGGATATTCCCGTTCCAGCCCGATAGCGGCGGCCATCAGCAGTCCGAACGCCGGATGCGGATTGAAGTTGACCCCCTCCAGCATTTTCACCATATTCATCGGTACGCCACCGGTCGCGGCGCCCGCGATCTCGAGTTCCGGTGCGTACTTCGGCGCCATCGCGGCGGCGAATGCGGTGGCCATACCGCCGCCGGAATATCCGGCCATCGTGATCCGGCTGCGTGCGGCGGCGAGTTCGGGAACCCGGCGCACGGCGCGAATCCCGTCCAGGGTGATCTGGCCGCCGAGCCGGGCCGCACCGTAGGCGAAGGTCGGTCCCAGGTGATCGGGCAGCGCGATGCTCCACCCGCTCAGCAGCAGGGCGTTGAGCAATATCGCCTCGCGGACCTGCAGATTCGGATCGGAGGTGTACAGCACATGGGAAACCGCGCACTTCGCCCCGAGGCCGTTGATGATGTGCTGATAGGACAGCACCGGCCCATCGGGTTGATGTGAGCGCGGCGTCAACACCGTGGTCGTCGCCGCGATCGGTCGGCCGGTGGAATTCGTCGAACGGAATTTGATCAGCGTGACGGTGGTATCGGGAAAGATCAATATAGGCGGCAACTGCCGCGTCGCGAGCACGTCACCTGGTTTCTTATTCGCCAGATCGGGTGGCGTCGCATAAAAAGGGTCCGGATCCGGGTCCGGATAAATCGGTGTGGCCTGGGCCTCGGTACCGCTCAGGACTGTCGTCGAAGCGCCGACCAGCAGGCCGACAATCACTGCGCGCGTCGCGAGACCGGTGAGATCTCGAAGGATTCGATTGATCTCCACAACTGGAACTTGTATCACGCACCGTGCATCCGCATTGAGAAGGCGAAGTCTTTCAGAATTCGGTGCTCAGCCGAGTTGGGTCATACCCGCCGCGACAACCTGGGCGACATTGCAGATTTCATCCGCCGTCGGCAGCGGCAGTCCGTCGAGCGCATGCAGCCGATCGCTGCTGGCAATGGCGAACATCGCCGAAACCCAGGCCGCGGCACACGCGCGCAACGTGCCGGGCTGGACCGGGCCGGGCGCGCTTGCCTGCAGCACCCGAGCGGTGACGTCGAGCAGTTGATCGCGCAGGCGGCGCAATTGACGCCGCACGTCGGGATGGGTATCGGCCTCGCGCCACATGATCACGCGCAGCACCGACGAATGGTGATCGCGCAGATTGAGCGCGGCATCGAGATTGATCAGACTGGCCGCCGGATCGCCTGGTGTGACCACGGTGCCGATATCGGCGATGGGCTGGGCGGGCACCCGCTCGGCCATCAGTACGGACAGGATCGAATCCTTGGTGGGGAAGTAATAGAAGACCAGACCCTTGGGAACACCGGCGCCTTCGGCAATAGCCGCTGTCGCGGTCGCGTCGAATCCCTGTGCCGCGAAGAGTCGTTCTGCAGCATCGAGAATGAGCTGACGGGCGTCGCCGTCGACTTTCGCGCTACGACGACGCCCGCCTCGCCGGGCTTTCGGCATCTGCATCAGTGATGCGGCGCCATGTCGTGCAACCGGCCCGACACCGTCGGCAGCGCCGCCACCGCGACCACTACCGTCACCACGCCCACTACCCATGCGGTCCAGGATGCGCCGCGGTAGTCGGTGTAGTCCATCGCCCATGGGGAGATGAACAGCAACGCGCCGAACAGGCCCATCGCGTAGTCGGCGGCCGTCAGGGTCGCCCGGTACATCTGCGCGAGGCCGGTGAGGGCGATGAGCACGCCGAGCACGATCAGCGTCCACATGGCGTTGTCGTTGTGGGTCACCCACAGGGGTGACAGCGCGGTAAAGACGCCCAGCACAACGGCTAGGAAGTCCTGCGCGCGACTTTCGGTGAACATGGGTGCCTCCTCAGGCTGAATTGTTCTCCTTACTCAGATCTAACTCTGATTGACCGCCCGATCAATATAGGTATGGATACGATTGCGTACCGATCGGTCGGGTACTGCAGGGTGACGGCCGTCACGGCGATTCGCGCCCAAGCAAAGGTTAGGGTTAGCTGCGTCACCCTCGGTGACGGATGCCAACTCGACCCGGCGCCTGCCAGGCACGACGAAGGGAAGTCCGCGTGAGTGAGCGCAGCGAGCGAACCATCAACAGAGCCGGGCCGATTGTGATCATCGGAGCTGGTCTGGCCGGTTTGCGCACGGCGGAGGAATTGCGCCGCGCCGGGTACGAGGGTGAGTTGCTCCTCGTCGGCGAGGAGTCGCGGCTGCCCTACGATCGCCCGCCGTTGTCCAAGCAGTTCGTGCGCGGTGAAACCGACGACACCACCCTGCGCCCCGCCGAATTCTTCGACGAGAAGCAGATCGACCTGCGGCTGAATACCGAGGCGGTCGGCGTCGACACCGCCGCCCGCCAGGTGCGCCTGGCCGACGGCGGCACGCTCGACTACGACCAGCTGATCATCGCGACCGGCCTGCGGCCACGTCGTCTGCCCGGGTTGCCCGATCTGCAGGGCGTGCATGTTCTGCGTGGCTATGCCGACGCCGCCGCACTGCGCGACGAATTGTCCGGTGCGGGTACCGCGCTGGTGGTCGGGGCCGGATTCATCGGTTGTGAACTCGCGGCGAGCTTCCGGGCCGGCGGCGTCGAGGTCGTACTCGTCGAACCGCAGCCGACGCCGCTGGCCTCGGTGCTCGGCGCCGAGATCGGTGCGCTGGTCGCCCGCATGCATCGTGATGAGGGCGTGGATCTGCGCTGTGAAACCGGCCTGGACACCTTCGTCTCCGACAACGACCGAGTCCGCGGCGCCCGGCTCTCCGACGGCAGCGAAGTGGCCGCCGATCTGGTGGTCATCGGTGTCGGTTCCCGGCCGGTGACCGAATGGCTCGCCGATTCCGGTATCGCACTCGCCGAACCGTCGGCCGGTGGCGGGGTACTCGCGGACGAGGTGGGGCGGACCTCGGTCGAGGGTGTGTGGGCGGTCGGCGACGTGTCGGCATGGCTGCACGAGACCGGTCAGCGCAAGCGCGTCGAGCACTGGACCAATGCCGGTGAGCAGGCGCGGCTGCTGGCGTGTGCGCTGCTGGGCGCCGAACCGCCGACCGCGGCGCGGGTGCCGTACTTCTGGAGCGATCAGTACGACGTGAAGATCCAGGCGCTCGGCACCCCGAATGCCGATGACGAAATCCACATCGTCTCCGATGATGGCCGCAAGTTCCTCGCCTACTACTCGCAGAACGGCAATCTGACCGGCGTGGTCGGCGCGGGAAAGACCGCTCAGGTGATGAAGGTCCGCGCGAAGATCGCCGCGGGTGCGCCGATCGCGGACCTGCTCGAGGCCGCCCAGCCGTAGCGATTGTTCCGTTGTAATACGGTGGTCGGGTGATCGTCGCGCTCATCGATTCCGGGCTGGGGTTGCTGCCCACGGCCGCCTGGCTGCGCAAGCTGCGGCCCGATGTCGACCTGCTACTCCAGTTGGACCCGGATGGCGCGCCGTGGGGTCCCAAGCCGGAACAGTGGGTGACCGACCGGGTGGTCGACGCCGCGCGGAGCTCGGTGCGGCTCGGCGCGGAAGTGCTCGTGCTGCCGTGCAATACGGCCAGCGTCACCGCCTTGGACGAGGTGCGCGCCGAGGTCGGGCCCGGTATTCCGGTAATCGGCACGGTCCCTGCGATCAAACCCGCCGCGGCGGTATGCAAATCGGTCGCGGTGTGGGCGACCGCCGCGACCACGGCCAGCCGATACCAGGCCGATCTGATCGCCCGCTTCGGCGGCGATGCGAAGGTGGCCGGCATCGCCTGCCATGGTCTGGCGGATTCGATCGATCGCGGTGATCTGGTCGCGGCCCGTGATTCGATTGCGCGCGCGGCCGAACAGACGCCGGACGATGTGGAGGGTGTGGTGCTCGGCTGCACGCACTATCCGCTGGTCATCGATGCGATTGTGGCCGCACTGCCGGACGGCGTGCGACTGTTCGACAGTGCGCAAGCCGTTGCGGCGCAGACGATTCGGCGGATGGAGGCGCTCGACCGGCCGACCACCGGCAATGGTGAGGTGCGGGTGCTGAACAGCGGTCGGCCGGGTGAATTACCCACCAGCGCGGCGGCTTTCGAGTCGGGGCGGATTCTGGGTGCCCAGGAGTAGCGCGGCGCCGCCGACCGCCGCCGATGTGCATGCGGCGCTGGCCGAGGTCGCCGACCCGGCCGATGCCATCCATTTGCAGCGGTTCTTCAAGACCGGGCCCGGCGAGTACGGCGAGGGCGATGTCTTCCTCGGTGTGCGCGTGCCCGTCACGCGATCGATCGCGAAACGCTTTGCGGCACTTCCGCTCGACGAGATCGACACACTGCTGAACAGTGCCGTGCACGAGGACCGCCTGGCCGCGCTGATCATCCTGAACGCCGAATTCGCCGAGGCGGCCAAACCGCGCACGCTCGATATCAATGCGCAGGCGGCAATGGTTGAGCTCTACCTCGCCGCGGTGCGCCGAGGCCGGGTGAACAACTGGGATCTGGTCGACGTGTCCGCCGAAAACATCATCGGCCCTTGGCTACTCGACCGACCCCGCGACCTGCTCTTCGAACTCGCAGGCGCGGACTCGCTCTGGGAGCGTCGGGTAGCGCTGCTGACAACCTTCGCGTTCATCAAGGCGGGCGATGCCTCGACCACCTTCGAACTCGGCGAACAGCTACTCGACGACCGCCGCGACCTGATCCAGAAGGCGCTCGGCTGGATGCTGCGCGAAATCGGCAAGCGCATCGACGAGCGACTGCTCACCGGCTTCCTCGACAAGCACGCGACGCGAATGGGCCGCACCGCACTGAGTTACGCGACCGAACGCCTCGATCCCGCCTTACGCGTCCACTATCGCGAACTGTAAAGGATTGCGCCCGCCCGACCGGAGATCCAAGGGGCGTAGCCCCGCAGTTTCGGGGATGTGGGGGTCGCGCCCACAGGAGCTCAGAATTGGATGCGCAGGTGATCGGTGACCGGATGCGCCTGGCAGCCGAGGATATAGCCGTTCTCGATATCCTCCGGATCGAGGATTTCGGCATTGTCCATTTCGACCTTGCCCTCGAGTACTGTGCACGCACAGGAACCGCATTCGCCCTCCTGGCAGGAGTACGGCACATCCAGACCCTTCGACAGCATGATGTCGACCAGAGTCTGCTTGCGCGGCCACTTCAGCTCGTGCACCTCGCCGTCGAGTTCGACCTCGACGGTGGCCGCATCGGCCGCCTCCTCGTCGGTCACCTCGACCGGCGCCTGATCCGCGAACGGGTCTCCGGCAAGGGAATTGAACACTTCGGCGTGGGTGCGCGAGCGCGGCACCTCTAGCCGGCCGAGTGCGTCGTGCACCCGGTCCATGAACGGCTTGGGCCCGCACATGAAGGCGTGATAGCTGGTGTAAGGCTCGACCAGGGCGGCCAAACCGTCGGCGGTCGGCAGTCCCTGCAGGTGCTCCAGCCAGTGGATCACGGTGAGTCGCTGCGGGTGCTTCTCGGCCAATTCGCGCAGCTCGCCCGCGAAGATCACCGACTCGTGATCGCGATTGGCGTAGACCAATACGATTCGGCCGGAGCCGCGCGCCAGTGCCGACTTCAAGATGGACATCACCGGTGTGATGCCGCTGCCCGCGCCGAACAGCAGCAGATCGTCATCGAGATCCTTCGGCGTGAAAACGCCGGAGGGCGGCAGCACTTCGATCGCGTCGCCCGTTTTGACGTTGTCGCACACCCAGTTCGACCCGTAGCCGCCCACGGTGCGCTTGACGGTCACCTTGGGCTTGTCGTCGGTGTACGGCGAGCTGGCCAGCGAATAGCACCGGGCCACCGACCCGGTCAGATCGCTCGGGATGCGCAGGGTGAGGAACTGGCCCGGCTGATAGCTGAAACGCTCACGCAGGTCGTCGGGGACGTCGAAGACCAGCGAACAGGTATCCGGCGTCTCGGTGATGACCGCGGCTACCCGCAGCACGACCGAACGTGAACCGTGTGGAACCTCGACGATGGTCATCTCGTCCTCTCGAACCGAACCAAAACTAGAACGTGTTTCAGTTTCATCGTACGTCGGGATCGGGCTGACGGACAAGCTGGGCCTCGAGACCCGCGATCAGCACTTCCATGCCGAAGTCGTAGGCGTACTTTCCGCGCAGGTCGGGCATGTATTTGGTGGCTCGTGCCACCGACTCGGGCAGTGCGATATCCGCCAGCGGTTGCGGCTCTCTCGGGTTCACCCGGCGGCGGCCGAACAGGTAGGTGTGGATCGTCGCGTACCCGGCGAGCACATTGCGATCGTTGAAACCGGCCTCGAAGAGGATCTCCATGATCGCGGCGATCAGGTCGAGCTGTTTGCCCAGCATCTGTTCGATCAGCACATCGCCGAGTCCGGGATGCTTGCGCAGCTTCTCATCGATCTGGTCGATCAGATCGCGCAGCCGCTGCTGCCACGGTCCGGAATCGGCCGGTGGTTTGCGCACTCCGGTCAGCGCCGCGGTGGCGACGAGATCGAGCAGCTCGCGTTTATCCGCGACGTAGTAGTACGGCGCCATCGGGGAAACGCCGAGCTCACGGGAGAGCCGTCGCATCGACAGCTTCTCCACACCATCCTCACGTACCACCCGCAACGCGGCCTCGACGATCTCGGACTCCGACAGTGTCCTACTTGCGGTGCTCCCAGGCCCTACGTGGTTACGCAAGCTTCCGCCTCCGGGCCTTGAGCTCGCACCGCGGGGTATTGCCGCCCCCGCTCGTCTGCATTCGTCCGACTCCCATGCCACCTCTAACACCGCGGGTCGAATCGCCCGTCACGTCCTGTTCAGCTGCTTGCCACCCGCAGTCTAGAACGCGCGGCTGTGAGTAGGTCGGCGTGCGTCCGCACGGGCGTTGAGCGGGAGCTGCGCATTCCCTGTTCCATTTTGTCAGCTCATGACGTTATTGTGTGATGACGGCTACAGCAGTGGCCGCGGAACCCGGTCACATCTCGGAGGTAGGCATGCCGGAGTACGGATCCATCGGACACACCGATACCGACAACACCGGACGGATCGGGGCGGCCGAGTCCCGTTCGATCGAGGAAGCGCCGCTGGTCGAGGAGACCCTCATCGAAGAGGTCTCCATCGACGGTATGTGCGGCGTCTACTGACAGGCGCTGCGACCATGCTGGATCTCGATACCCGATGGGAGCTGCATCCGCGGGTGGCGCTGCGGCCGGAGTCCTTCGGTGCGCTGCTCTACCACTTCGGCACCCGCAAGCTCTCGTTTCTGAAGAGTCCGCGGATACTCGAGATCGTGCGGTCGCTGCCAGCGCATGTCTCGGCACGCGCGGCCCTGCATGCCGCAGGTGTGACGGATGACCTGGCCGGACAGTATGTTCGGGCATTGGATCAGCTGGCCGACTCCGACATGATCAGGCAGGCCGCGCCGGGCAGTGCTCCGATCCCCGCGGTCGCGCCGCTGCCGCTCGCCGGGCAGCCGTCGACCGTCACCGGTGGGCGACTGATCGATAAGTTCGAAAACGGTTTGGCCGCACCGATCTGCCTGACGTGGGAGTTGACCTACGCCTGCAATCTGTCCTGTGTGCACTGCCTGTCGTCCTCGGGCCGCCGCGATCCGCGCGAGCTGAGCACCGAGCAGTGCAAGGCGCTGATCGACGAGTTCGAGCGCATGCAGATCTTCTATGTGAATATCGGCGGCGGGGAACCCACTGTGCGCCCGGACTTCTGGGAGCTCGTCGACTACGCGACCGCGCATCATGTCGGAGTGAAGTTCTCCACCAACGGAGTTCGCATCACGCCCGAGGTCGCCGCGCGCCTGGCCGCCAGTGACTATGTGGACGTACAGATTTCGTTGGACGGCGCGGACGCCGAGGTCAATGATGCCGTGCGCGGGCCGGGCTCCTATGCCATGGCGATCAGGGCGCTGGAGAATCTGGCGGCCGCGGGATTCACGGACGCGAAACTCTCCGTGGTCGCGACCCGGCACAATATCGCCCAGCTCGACGAGTTCAAGGCGATCGCCGACAAGTACGGCGCCACACTGCGTTTGACCCGCCTGCGGCCGTCGGGACGCGGCGCCGATGTGTGGGACGACCTGCATCCGCTGCCGGAACAGCAACGGGTGCTTTACGACTGGCTGGTGCGCAACGGCGAGGGTGTGCTCACCGGCGACTCGTTCTTCCATCTCTCCGCCTTCGGTTCGGCGCTGCCCGGATTGAATATGTGCGGCGCGGGCCGGGTGGTCTGCCTGGTGGATCCGCTCGGCGATGTTTATGCCTGCCCCTTCGCCATCCACGACAAGTTCCTCGCCGGAAATGTGGTGGCGGACGGCGGTTTCCGCACCGTGTGGCAGGAATCGGACCTCTTCGCCGAACTGCGCGAGCCAAGCGGCGGCGGTGCGTGCTCCGGCTGCGCGCACTACGACTCCTGCCGCGGTGGCTGCATGGCGGCGAAGTTCTTCACCGGCCTGCCCGCCGACGGACCGGATCCGGAATGCGTCCAGGGCTACGGCGAGGCGGCGCTGGCCGAGGCCGGGCGGATGATTCCGCGCTCGTCGGTGGACCACTCCCGGCGCATTGCGCCGAGCCGACCCGGCTCGCGTAAGTCGGGCCCGATTCCGCTGACACTGTCGGTATCTCGGCCCGCGTCCGAACGCCTGTCGCCGGAGCGGCGCCCCGCGCGGGCCTGCGACGAAAGTCCGCTGAACTGATGTCGGGCCGGTAGCTGGCCATGCGCTATCCCGTTGATCGGCGATGGCTATCGAGCGGCAAATCGATGATTGCCCTCGCGTTGCCAGCTGTCTTCGGCGAGTCGCTTGCGACCCGCCGAAGACACGATTCGGCGGGAGTTCTTGCGCCACACGGGCGCATTCGTGCGGAATTCCATCCTTTTTTCCGGACTGATGGTGCCAATGCTCGAATCACCGCCTAACATGCCAGGAATGCGCCACGATCGCCTGCCCGACGGATTCGGGGTGCGGATCGATCCACGGGTACGCGCATACTCCGGGGGACGCATCCTGATCGGCGGTTCACCCGCCCGGTTGCTGCGACTTGCCCCGGAGGCCGCCGAGATGATCGGCGACGGGTACCTCGAGGTCACCGGCCCGAAGTCCGCCGTTGTTGCCAGACGGCTGCTCGACTCCGGCGTCGCTAATCCGCGTCCCCGGTTGCTGCCGTCCCTCGACGATGTGACCGTGATCGTGCCACTGCACAACAATGCCGACGGCCTCGCCCGATTGCTCGCGGCATTGCGCGGACACAATGTGATCGTCGTCGACGACGGTTCGGATCAGCCGGTCGAGATCCCGCGCAACCGCGGCACCCGCTGCCGGGTGACCGTGCTGCGCCACGACCGCAGACAGGGCCCGGCCGCCGCGCGCAATGCCGGGTTGCGGGCCGCGACAACCGACTTCGTCGCCTTCCTGGACTCCGATGTGGTCCCGCGCAGCGGCTGGCTCGAGGTGATGCTCGGACACTTCAGTGATCCGGAGGTCGCGCTGGTCGCGCCGCGGATCGTCGCGCTGGATCCGGAGTCGAACGCGCTCGCGCGCTATGAGCACACCCGATCCTCGCTCGATCTCGGTCGGCGCGAATCGGCCGTGCAGTCGCGCGGACTGGTCTCGTACGTGCCCAGCGCGGCCATGCTGGTGCGCCGCCGGGCGCTGCTCGTGCAGGACGGGTTCGACGAGACGATGCAGGTGGCCGAGGACGTCGATCTGTGCTGGCGGCTGGAGCAGGCGGGGTGGCGGCTGCGTTATGAGCCTGCGGCGCACGTCGCGCACGATCATCGAATCTCGTTCCGCGCGTGGTTCGGTCGCAAGCTGTTCTACGGCACCGGGGCCGCGCCGCTGGGCGAGCGGCATGCGGGCATGGTGACGCCGCTGTCGGTGCCGTTCTGGACGGTGGTCGCGACCATGCTGTTCGCCACGCTGACGAAGGGGGGACTGCTCGGCGGACTCATCACCCTGGTGACCGCGCTGGCCCGACTACGCCGGGTCTTCACCGGACTGGACAACCCGACCAGGATCGCGGCGATCTATCTGGCGCGCGGCTACTTCGCGGGTATCTGGCGACTGGCCTCGGCGATGTGTCGGCACTATTGGCCGGTCACCATGTTGGCGATGATTCTTTCCCGGCGGGTCCGGCGCATCGCGGTCACCATGGCGGTGGCGGACGGTCTGGCCGATTGGTTCACCCATCGCGACGCGGGCGGGCTCGACCCGTTCCGCTACGTGGCCTACAAGCGGATGGACGATATCGCCTACGGAACGGGCTTGTGGCTGGGCGCATTCCGCGCGCGCAGCCTGGAATCGCTCAAGCCGAGTACGCCCCGGAGCTGAATCGAACGTGTAATGGCTGTATCACCCGATGAGCTGATGTAGATGATCGACACACTGATCATCGGTGGTGGTTCGGCCGGGTGTGTACTTGCGGCCCGGCTGAGCGTGGACCCGGAGCATCGGGTGCGGCTGCTGGAGGCGGGGCCGGTTTCGACCGATCCTGCGGTACTGCTCGATGCGACTCGGATGCCGATCGGGCACGAATCACCGTGGGTGTGGCGATACCCTGTCACGTTGGCAGGTGAGGTCACCGGGAATATCGTGCGCGGCAAGGTGATCGGCGGATCGGGTGCGGTCAACGGCGGCTACTTCGTGCGGGCGACGGCCGCGGATTTCGCCGCGTGGAGTAAGGAACTCGACGGCTGGTCCTTCGACGCGGTCTTGCCCGCCTATCGCCGACTCGAGCGCGATCATGACTTCGGCGACCAGCCGGGACACGGTACGACAGGCCCGATACCGGTGCGTCGCACCGCTGTTCCCGCGCCTCTGAGCTGCGAATTCGGCTCGGCATGTACGGCACTCGGCCTTCCGCTCATACCTGATCTGAACGCAGTGCCCGGCACAGGTCCGACCGATGGTTTCGGGCCGGTGCCGTGGAATATCGAGGATGGCAGGCGCGTCGACACCGGATCGGCATATCTCGCACCCGCACTCGCGCGACCGAATCTCACGGTGACCAGCGCCGTGCTGGTGACCCGCATCCGTTTCCACGGCACGCGCGCCATCGGGGTGGACTACATGCACGAGGGCAAGCCGGGCGCACTCGACGCGGATCGCATCGTTTTGTGCGCGGGCGCAATCGAATCCGCGGCGCTGCTGTTGCGCTCGGGTATCGGCGATCCGGAACGACTTCGGGCGCTGGATATTCCGGTGGTGCATCCCGCGCCCGTCGGCGCCGGGTTCAGCGATCACCCCGAGATCGGCATCGACTACCGCTTCGATCCGTCGCACTCGACTGCCGAAGGCATCCCGCTGGAATATGTGCTGGAACTCGACGATGTCGAAATCCGTCCGTACGCCGTAACGTTTACCCCGTATACCCAACGTTTGGGTGTGGCGCTCATGCGCCCGCATTCCGAAGGTGTCCTCCGACTCCGCTCCGCCGATCCGACCGTGCCGCCGCACATCGATTACCGCTACTTATCCGAGGCAGCGGATCGGATTCGGTTACGGGAGGCGGTTACCGCGGCGCGCGAGATATTGCACGCGATACCACTGGTGCACGCGCCGGAATCGATACCGGACGACGCGTGGCTGCACGCGAATCTGGCTACTTCGCAACATCTGTCGGGCACCTGCCGAATGGGCGGTGCGGATGATGAACGCGCGGTAGTCGATGAGCAGTGCCGCGTGCACGGCACGACCGGTTTATCCGTGGTGGATCTTTCCGTTGTTCCGGTGCCGCTGAGTCGCGGTCCGCAGGCGACGACGGTACTGATTGCCGAACGCGTCGCCGAGTACCTCACCTAGGGGCCTGGAAGATGGGTAGGTCACATTTGCGCGAGGTCTGAATGTGGTGTGACCTGGCGGACAAACGAAGGCAACCGCCCTTGTCCGAGTTATGCGCGCCGGTACAGTTCGGGGCGGAAAGAAAGGCAAATGGTCAGCAATCTTGCAGGTGGGCGGCCCCCACGGCACGGCGTCGAACCCGGCACTCAGCTCGGCGCACTGGAAGCCTATGCCGCACAAGCACACGGATATCTTAGCGCGGGTGGTGAGCAGCTGTCGCAGCTTGCCGGTCTGCTGCGTCCCGTCGTGCTCGAATCCTGGTTGCGCAGTGTGCGCGGCGGCGTCGACCCGATGGATCCGCTCGACGGGCGGGGCCTGCGCGGCGCGGATCTGCAGCGCTACCGCGACGCACATCCGATTGCCGCATTGATGCCGCTGATCGACAAATTGCTCGTACAGGACACGGCCAGAACGGGTTTGATCGTCGCGGTCGCCGATCAGTTCGGCCGGGTGCTGTGGGTGCACGGCAATCCCGATCAGGTCGATGCCGCCGCCGAAATCGGTCTGCGCGCGGGCGATGATCTAAGCGAACGCCGCATCGGCACGAATGCCGTCGGCCTGGTGGTGCGCACCGGGCGGGCCGCGTGGATCCATGGGCCCGAACACTTTCTGCACCGGATGCATCAGATCACCGGTGCCGCGGCGCCGGTGCACGATCCCGACGGCAGGCTGGTCGGGGTGCTGATGATCGCCGGGGGCGTGCGGGTGGCGAAGCCGGAGATTCTGGCCTTGGTGAAGGCGACCTCGACCGCGGCCGAAATGGATCTGCTGCTGACCGCGATGCGTGCTGGTCAGCACGGGGCGGTGAGTTCGACCGGTGAAATCTCGGCGGCGCGGTTGGGTCTGGATGTGCTCGGGCTCGGACAGCCGCTGCTGACCGTCGCGGGTGATCGAGTTCCGTTGTCGCAGCGGCACGCCGAAATTCTGCTGCTACTCGCCGAACATCCAGAGGGGCTGGGCGCGGACCATCTCGCACTGCTGCTCGACGACACGGATCTGGATAACGGCACCATCCGCGCCGCCATGTCGAGGTTGCGCGCGGTGGTCGGCCCGAACGTATTCGGTTCGCGCCCATATCGGTTGCGGGTGCATATCGCAACTGATATCGAGGCGCTGCGGGCCGCGCTCGATTCCGGTGCTGTCGATACCGCATTACGCCTGTATGCGGGTCCGGTGCTGCCACGCTCGACCGCGCCGGGAATTATCGATATCCGCGATGAACTTCGGGTCCGGCTGCGCGCCGCGGTCCTCGGTTCCGGTGACGCCGCGGTGCTGCGTCGATGGACCGCATGTGCGGAAGGGCGCGACGATGCCGCGGCCTGGGTCGCGTACCGGGCGACCGTAGATCGCGATTCGCCGCTGTATGCGCAGATCGAGGCCAAAATTCGGGTGCTCGATCGGCGGCTCGGCGCCGATGCAACGCGGATGCAACGTTCCCGCTCATAGTCTGCACATCCGAAAGTGCTGTGGCTCACATTCGCGACCGAATTGTGGTCGCGGACACAGCTTTGCCCAGCTATGTCGGCCCAGCTGAGCACGCTGGACGGCCGACCAACTTTTTTTAGTGCAAAAAGTTCCCTTTTATTAACGAAGCGCCTAATGTTCGCAATGCGGATCACATCCGTGTGATGTAGCTGACACCGCCGCGGCGCCCGCACCGCGGCAGCGACGTTGGAGGAGCGATCAAGAGCTAGGCGCACGCGGGGCGCAATCTGTTTCGATCCCGCGCGGGTGTCCGCATGCCCCGCGCATTCGCCGAATCTTCTTGTGGTGGCGTCGAAGCCATGTGTCAACGCTGAACAGCGTTGCCGCAGCGGCTTATTCGTGCTGCCCGAATGCGTTCGGCCTGCTGTTTTACGCCGAACAAGGAGGCTCTGGTGCACGGTGCGGAGTTGGGTGGGGCGCGACCGGACGGGGCCGCGCGCCTGGCGAGTGACTGCTTACCGGACGCTCCGGACAACCAGCCGTTTCCGCTCGCACCGGCGCAGTTGGGGGTCTGGTACGCGCAGTTGCTCGATCCCGACGTGCCGATCAATGTGGCCCAATACGTCGACGTGCCCAGGGTGCTGGATCCCGCGATCCTGCAGGAGGTTTCGGTCATTGCGGCGCGGGAATACGAATCGGTGCTGGTGCGCCTCGGCGAATCCGGCGGTGTGCCGAATCAGTACGTAGATCCGGCGAATTCCGTCGATATCCAGGCAGTCGACCTGCGCGAATGTGCCGATCCGGTGGTCGCGGCGCACGAATGGATGCGGGCGGATGCGGGCGCGCCGGTCGACATGCTGACCGATCGGCTGTTCGCCGGCGCCGTGCTGCGGGTCGCGGACCAGCGGTGCTTCTGGTACATGCGGGCGCATCACATCGTGCTCGACGGGTTCGGCGCGCTGACCAATACGCAACGGGTGGCGCAGTTGTATACCGCCAGGGTGCTCGGCACCGAGCCGCAGGCGGTCCAGCCGGGTGCGCTGATCGAATTGGTCGACGGTGAGCTCGACTACCGGGACAGTTCGCGTTTCGAGACCGACCGGGCGCACTGGGCCGAGCGGATCGCGGGGCTCGAGGGCGCGACCAGCCTGGACGGGCGGACCGCACCGCGCTCGGCCACCAATCTGGTGGTGGGACGGGTACTGCCGGATGCGCTCGTCGATCGGATGAATACGCTTGCGGCGAACCAGGATTCGACGCTCGCGGTGGTACTGCTCGCGGCCTTCGCCGGATATCTCGGGCGGCTCACCGATCGGGACGAGGTGGTGCTGAGTCTGCCGGTGACGGCACGCACCACCGCGCTCACGCGGCGGTCGGCCGGAATGCTGTCGAATATCGTGCCGCTGCGGCTGGCGGTCGACGGCACCTGGGGGGACCTGCTGCGGGCGACGCGCGTCGAGGTGGCGGGTGCGCTGCGGCACCAGCGGTATCGGCACGAGGACATCCGCCGCGATGCCGAGCACGGCGGGCGTCCGGCGCGCCGTGCGCTGTTCGGACCGCTGGCCAACATCATGCTGTTCGGCAGCGATCTGACGCTGGGCGATACGGTCGGCCGGTACCACGTATTGTCCACCGGGCCGGTGGAGGATCTGAGCTTCGATGTCTATTACGGCGAGCGCGACAGCGTGCACCTCGATTTCGAGGCGAATCCGAATCTCTATGCCGCCGACGACATTGCGCGCCATCAGACACGGTTCGTGCGGTATCTGGAGCGGTTGGTGGCCACCGAGGTCGATACGCCGATGGTGGCGGTGGCGGTGGCGACCGAGCTGGAACTCGAGGTCAGCACCCGGATCTGGAATGCGACCGGATTCGATGTGCCCGCGGCGGTCGCCGGTGCGCCGACGCTGGTTTCGATGTTCGAAGCGCAGGTAGCGCGGACGCCGGATGCGGTTGCGGTGCGGTTCGCGGGTGTGCCGGACCTGACATATCGGGAGCTCGCGGCGCGCAGTAATCGGCTGGCGCGGCATTTGATCGGGCTCGGCGTCGGACCCGAGACGCTGATCGCGCTCAACATCCGTCGGTCGCCGGAACTGGTGATCGCCATGTATGCCGGGCTCGCTGTGGGGGCGGCGTATGTGCCGCTGGATCCGGATCATCCGGCCGAGCGCACGGCACACATTCTGGCGACCGCGCGACCGGCATGCGTGCTGACGACTGACGCCACCGAGCTCACCGGAGTACCGGTCATCCGCCTCGATGGGCTGGATCTCGCGGATTACGCGGATGGTCCGATCTGGGATCGGGAACGCACCGCCGCACTGCGGCCGGGGCAGCCCGCGTATGTGATCTTCACTTCGGGGTCGACCGGACTCCCGAAGGGGGTGGCCGTCACCCACGAGGCGATCGTGAATCGGCTGGTCTGGATGCAGCAGCAGTATCGGCTGTCGGCAGACGATGTCGTACTGCAGAAGACACCCGCCACCTTCGATGTGTCGGTGTGGGAGTTCTTCTGGCCGTTGCAGATCGGCGCGCGGCTGGTACTTGCCGAGCACGACGGTCATCGTGATCCGGCCTACCTGCGGGCAGTGATCGACGAATATGGCGTGACGACAGCACATTTCGTGCCATCTATGCTGGAATCGTTTCTGGCACAGTCAGATTCCATCGGCCGCACCGCGCTGCGTATGGTCTTCGCGTCCGGCGAGGCGCTGCCCGCGGCGTTGGCGCAGCGGCTGCGGCTGCTGACCGGTGTGCGGCTGCATAACCTGTACGGTCCCACGGAGGCGGCGGTGGACGTCACCTTCCATGAAGTGACCGATACCGATACCCTCTCGGTGCCGATCGGCGCGCCGGTCTTCAACACCCGGCTCTACGTGCTCGATTCGCGGCTGCGGCCGGTACCGGTCGGGGCTGCGGGCGAGCTGTATCTGTCGGGGGTACAGCTCGCCCGTGGTTATATCGGCCGCCCCGGGCTCACCGCCGATCGGTTCGTCGCGGATCCGTTCGGGTCGGCCACCCGGATGTATCGCACCGGTGACCTGGTGCGCTGGACCTCCCACGGTGAGCTGGAGTACCTGGGCCGCACCGATTTTCAGGTGAAGTTGCGCGGGTTGCGGATCGAGCTCGGTGAGATCGAAGCCGTGCTCGGGGCCGTCGATTCGGTAGTGCGCGCGGTGGTCGTGGTGCGCGATGACGCCGGGGTGGGCGAGCAGTTGGTCGCCTATGTGGTCGAAGCCGAGAGTGGCGCGGTGTCTCCAGCCGAACTGCGTACTGCGGCGCTACGCGCGCTGCCCGCGTATATGGTGCCTGCCGCGTTCGTGGTGATGGATGCGTTACCAGTCAATGCCTCCGGCAAATCGGATCGTGCCGCGCTGCCCGCACCCGAGCGGATCTCGACCGACTACACCGAGGTCACGACGCCGGTGGAGGCCACGGTAGCGCGGGTCTTCGGTGCGGTACTCGGACGCGATCTGGTCGGGCGCGATGACGATTT
This sequence comes from Nocardia vinacea, assembly GCF_035920345.1. NCBI lineage: Bacteria > Bacillati > Actinomycetota > Actinomycetes > Mycobacteriales > Nocardiaceae > Nocardia > Nocardia vinacea. Next base: position 6,038,996 of record NZ_CP109149.1, on the reverse strand, counting down.
CTTCGCGCTCGGCGGCAATAGTTTGGTGGCCACCCAGGTCGCGGCGCGGTTGGGCGCCGAACTGGGCTGTCGGCTCGGGGTTCGCGAATTGTTCACCGCTACCACGGTGTCCGCACTCGCCGAACTCATCGAGCGGGCGGGTGGATCCAGTGGCGTGCCGGTGCTCGCGCAGCTGCGGGCGCGGCACCGGCCGCCGCTGGTTCCGCTATCTCCGGCGCAGCAGCGGATCTGGTTCCTCAACCGGTTCGAGACTGCCGGCGCCGGGTACAACATGCCGTTCGTGGTGCGGTTGCGCGGCGCGGTCGATATTTCTGCGCTGCGGCTGGCCTTGGCCGATCTGGTCGACAGGCATGAGGTACTGCGCACGATCTTTCCCGCGGTATCGGCTGGAGTGGCGGCCCAGCAGGTCGTGTTGTCCGCGGACGAGGTTGTCGTCGTGGGTGAGCCGGAGTCGATCGGTGCGGACGAACTGGACGACGAGCTGGCTCGGTTCGCGGCGCTCGGATTCGACCTGGAGCGTGAAATACCCATTCGGGCACGGATTTTTCTGGTCGATGAGGAGAGCTGCGCGCTGGCGCTGGTGCTGCACCACATTGCCGCAGATGGCGTATCGCTGCGGGTGTTGGCACGAGATGTGATGTACGCGTACGGATCTCGACACGCAGGCGAGGTGCCGGAATGGCTGCCGCTTTCGGTGCAGTACGCGGACTACAGCCTTTGGCAGCATGAATTGCTCGGCTCAGTCGAGGATCCCGATGCCGCGTCGGCCCGGCAGCTGGAGTTCTGGACGGCCACGCTCGCCGGTGCACCCGATCTGATCGAGTTGCCCGCCGATCGGTCCCGCCCTCCGGTCGCATCCGGGCGGGGTGCGGTGTTCGGTTTCGAAATTCCGGGCGACGTGCACGTCGAGGTCGTGAAACTTGCCCGTGACCAGGGTGTTTCGAACTTCATGGTGTTGCATGCCGCGCTCGCCGCGCTGCTGTCGCGGCTGTCCGGAAGCGACGACATCGTGATCGGCACGCCGGTGGCCGGCCGTGGTGAACGGGCGCTGGACGATCTCGTCGGCATGTTCGTCAACACCCTGGTGCTGCGGACCGTGGTCGATGCCGCCGCCCCCTTCTCGTCGCTGCTGGCACGGGTGCGCGAGACCGATCTCGCTGCCTTCGGCCATGCCGAATTGCCATTCGAGCAGCTGGTCGATGCCATCAACCCGCCGCGCTCGCAGGCGCGGCATCCGTTGTTCCAGGTATTGCTCGCTTTCGACAATGCCGCGGACATCGCATTCGAACTCCCCGATTTGTCGGTCTGCACCAGTACCCTGGACACCGGAGTGACCAAATTCGATCTCCAGCTCACGGTCACCGAAGGCTTCGCCGGTGCCGGACTCGGGGAAGGTCCGGCACCGGCGGGGGTCCGTGCGGAATTCACCTACACCACAGATTTATTCGACGAATCCACCATCGCTGACTACGCGGAGTGGTTGGTTCGGTTGCTGCGCGCGATCGTGGTCGATGCCGAGCTGGCGGTGGGGGATCTGCCGCTGCTGGATGTCGCGGGTCGGCAGCGTGCGATCGAGCGCGGAATCGCGGAGTCGTCGAGCCGGGTCGCGACGCTGCTGGCCGCGTTCGAGACGCAGGTGCGGCGGACACCCGATGCTGTCGCACTGGTCGATGGGCATGGTGCGCTGGCCCATCCGTCGCCCGACCACCACCCCTCATCGAGTCGCTCCGCGACGCTGGCCCACCCGTCGCCCGACCACCACCCCCCAACGAGTCGCTCCGCGACGCTCACCTATTCGGAGTTCTCGGGGCGGGTGAATCGGCTTGCTCGTCGGCTGATCGCCGTCGGTGTCGGACCCGAGACGCTGGTTGTGCTGGGTATGCGGCGGTCGGTGGATTTCGTTGTCGCGGCCTATGCCGTATTGACCGCCGGTGGCGGGTATGTGCCGGTGGACCCGGATCAACCGGCGGCGCGGCGTGCGCAGGTCGTTGCCTCGGCTCGGCCGGTGTGTGTGCTGACTCGGGCGGGTGACGGGTGGTCGACAGGACCTTCGGTTCTGGTGGTCGACGCACTGGACTGCTCGGGTTATTCGGATGCGCCGGTGGTGGATTCGGATCGGCTGCGTCCGTTGCGGGCGATCAATACGGCGTACGTCATTTTCACTTCCGGATCCACGGGGCTTCCGAAAGGTGTTGCGGTACAGCATGCCTCGGTGGTGAATCAGATCGACTGGATTGCCGACGAATACGGTATCGGTGCCGACGATGTGGTTCTGTTCAAGACTCCCGCGACCTTCGATGTGTCGGTGTGGGAGCTGTTCGCGCCGTTGGCGCGCGGTGCGCGCATGGTGGTCGCCGAGCATGACGGGCATCGGGACAGCGCCTATCTGTCCGCGACCATCGCGGCGCACCGGGTGACGATGACCTCGTTCGTGCCGTCGATGTTGACGGTGTTCGCCGATGCCACCGGTATTGCCGAGATCGCTTCGTTGCGTATGGTTTTCGTTGCCGGTGAGGCAATGACCGGTGAAGCTGCGGCTCGTTTCGCCGCTGTGTGCCGAGCCGCTCTGCACAATCTGTACGGCCCAACGGAATTCACCGTGCACGCCACCTGTGCGCCAGTCGATGCGGCGCTGCCGGGGGCGGTGCCGATCGGTCGGCCGGTGCGTTCGAGTCAGGTGCTGGTGCTCGACGCGCGGTTGCGGCCGGTGCCGGACCTGGTCGTCGGCGAGCTCTACCTATCCGGCGTTCAGACGGCGCGCGGGTACCACGGGCGGGCGGAACTCACCGCTGAGCGGTTTGTGGCCAATCCGTATGGACCGGCCGGAGCCCGGATGTATCGGACCGGTGATCTGGTGCGGCGCAATCGGGCCGGGGATCTGGAATATCTGGGGCGCAGTGACTTTCAGGTCAAGCTGCGGGGGCAGCGGATCGAGCTCGGTGAGATCGAGGCGGCTCTGGTCGCTGCCGACGATGTGCGTGCCGCGGCTGTTCGGGTGTTCGCGCACGCGGCGGGTGAGCTGCTGGTCGCCTATGTGGTCGCGGACATGCCAGAGGTGGAGCTGGCCGATGTGCTGGGGCAGCGGCTGCGCGCTGTACTGCCTTCGTACATGGTGCCGACGGCCTATGTCGGACTGGCGGAAATGCCGCTGACCAGCTCGGGCAAGTTGGATCGCAAGGTATTGCCCGACCCGGTGCTGACCGCTGGGACATTTCGTGCACCTGTCACGTCTGGCGAGCATGCGGTTGCCGAGGTGTTCGCGGCGGTGCTCGGCCTCGATCGGGTCGGGCTGGACGACGACTTCTTCGCACTCGGCGGAAACTCCCTGGTGGCCACGCAGATTGCCGCGCGAATCGGCGCAGTCGTCGATGCCGATATTCCGGTGCGGCTGCTGTTCGAGCATTCGACGGTGGCCGGGTTGGCCGCGCATCTGCCCGGTTCAGGGACGGCGCGACGAGCATTGATCGCGCAAGCCAGGCCCGATGTGGTGCCGCTTTCCTATGCACAGCAGCGGATGTGGTTTCTCAATCAGTTCGATGCCGCCTCGGTCGCGAATAATCTGACGGCCGCGGTGCGACTGGTCGGCACGCTCGATCTCGGCGCACTGACGGATGCGGTCGCCGATGTCATTGCCAGGCATGAGGCGCTGCGCACCAGATATCCAGCGGTCGACGGTGTGCCGCAGCAGGAAGTGCTGCCAGGGGATGCGGTGTTACTGGTGCCGGAGCCGGTCGATGCAACGGAGTTGGCTGATCGGATTCGAGCGCTGGCGGCAATGCCTTTCGCGGTGGACCGGGAGGCACCCGTTCGACTCACCCTGCTGCGCACTGGGACCGAGCATGTGCTTGTTGTTTCCATCCATCACATCAGTGCGGACGGTTGGTCCATCGCGCCGCTTACCCGGGATCTGATGGTCGCATACGCCGCACGTTGCATGGGCTCGGAGCCGAACTGGGTGTCGCTGCCGGTGCAGTATGCCGACTACACGCTGTGGCAGCGGGAAACGCTCGGTGCGGAGGACGATCCGGAATCACTGATCGCCGCGCAGATCCGTTATTGGTCGGCCGAATTGGCCGATCTTCCGGATGTGCTGGCACTGCCGGGGGACCGGTCGCGTCCGGCGGTCGCGTCGGGTCGTGGTGCGCGCCATGCCTTCACCATCGATGCCGCGACCCACCGTCGGCTGTGTGGTGTGGCGGAGGGCGCGAATGCCTCCCTGTTCATGGTGCTGCACGCGGCATTCGCCACGCTGCTGGCGAAACTCGCTGGGCAGCAGGATATTGCGATCGGAACCCCCGTCGCCGGTCGCGGCGCCGCGGAGCTGGACGGGCTCGTCGGAATGTTCGTCAACACCCTTGTGCTGCGGACCGATGTGCGGCCCGAACTGACTTTTGCCGACTTGATCGCAGCGACCCGCGACGGTGATCTGCGTGCTCTCGCACATGCCGATGTGCCATTCGAGCGGCTGGTCGAGGTATTGAATCCGGAGCGTTCCGCGGCACGACATCCGCTGTTCCAAGTCATGCTCGACTTCCAGAACACCGCGCAGACCAATCTGGAACTGGCCGGGCTCGAGGCCTCGATGCTCGATATCGACACGCGGACTGCGAAATTCGATCTGCAACTGACGCTGACCGAGACTGTCGGCGCAGCCGGTGTGGCAGCGACGTTCGAGTACGCCACCGATCTGTTCGACGCGCGGACGATCGCTTCGTTCGCGACTCGGCTACAGCGCGTGCTCGATGCGGTCGCGGATCCGCACGTGCGGATCGGCGATATCGATCTGCTCGCGGACAACGAGCGGGCGCTTATTCTCGACGCCTGGAATGCGACAGCGCATCCGGTGGATGCCGGTGCGACGCTGGTATCGCTGTTCGAGGCGCAGGTCGCGCGGACGCCGGATGCCACTGCGATCACCTTCGAGGGCGAGTCGCCGGCCCACCCGTCGCCCGACCACCACCCCTCAACGAGTCGCTACGCGACGCTGGCCCACCCGTCGCCCGACCGCCACCCCCCAACGAGTCGCTGCGCGACGCTGACATATGGGGAATTCGCGGGTCGGGTGAACAGGCTCGCGCGGCTGCTGGTGTCGATCGGGGTTCGTCCGGATGTCACCGTGGCCATCGGCATGCGGCGTTCGGTGGATCTGGTCGTGGCCACGTACGCCGTGCTCACGGCGGGCGGTGCGTACGTTCCCGTGGATCCGGAGCATCCGGCCGAGCGGATCACCCAGGCGCTGAGGCTGGCGCGTCCGGTGTGCGTGCTGACGCGCTCGGAGGATGGGCTGGATCTCGACACCGACGAGCGTTCGGGCGCGTGGGCGGTGCTCGATGTGGATCTGTTCGATACCTCCGACTATTCGGACGCTCCGGTCACCGATGACGATCGCCTCGGCCCCTTGGTCCCGGGCAATGCCGCGTACGTGATCTTCACCTCCGGCTCGACGGGGCGGCCGAAGGGTGTCGCTGTTTCGCACGCGGCGATCGTCAATCGTCTGGTGTGGATGCAGGACGCCTACGCGCTCACACCTGCTGATGTGGTGCTGCAGAAGACGCCTGCCACCTTCGATGTGTCGGTGTGGGAGTTCTTCTGGCCGTTGCAGGTCGGGGCGCGTTTGGTGATGGCGCGGCCGGATGGGCATCGTGATCCGGCGTATTTGGCGCGGGTTATTCGTCGCGAGCGCGTCAGCGTCGCGCATTTCGTGCCGTCGATGTTGGTGGTGTTCGTCGCGGAACCGGCAGCGGCTGACTGTGATTCGCTGCGGATGGTATTTGCGTCAGGGGAGGCGTTGGCGCCCAAGCCTGCTCATCGGATGCGTGAGCTGACCGGTGCGGCAGTGCACAATCTGTACGGCCCGACCGAGGCGGCGGTGGATGTCACCAGCCACGAGGTCACCGATGCCGATGTGGATACCGTGCCGATCGGTGGGCCGGTATTCAACACCCAGGTCTATGTGCTCGATGGGCGGTTGCGTCCGGTGCCGGTGGGAGTTGCGGGCGAGTTGTATTTGGCCGGTGTGCAATTGGCGCGCGGATATATCGGACGGCCGGATCTGACGAGTGATCGGTTTGTCGCGAATCCGTTCGGCGATGGTGCGCGGATGTATCGGACCGGGGATCTCGTGACCTGGCGTGCGGATGGGGCGCTCGAGTATTCGGGGCGCACCGATTTCCAGGTCAAGCTGCGTGGTCTGCGGATCGAGCTCGGTGATATCGAAACCGCGATCACCGGCTTGGATTCGATTGCGCAGGCGGTGGTTGTGCTGCTGGACGGGCAGCAACTGGTCGCTTATGTCATCGCAGAACCCGGTGTCGATACCGATGCCCTGAAATCCGCTCTGAGCAGGCAACTGCCCGCGTATATGGTGCCGTCTGCGTTCGTCGTGCTCGATGAATTTCCGCTCAATGCGTCCGGCAAACTGGATCGGAAGGCGCTGCCGGCGCCCGTATTCGAGGCTGCTGTTTTCCGGGCTCCCGTCACGGCGACCCAGGAAATCGTTGCGCGGACCTTTGCCGAGGTGCTGAATGTCGAGCTGGTCGGCCTCGACGATGATTTCTTCGCTCTCGGTGGAAATTCACTGAACGCCACCCAGGTCGTTGCCCGGTTGGGTGCGGCGCTGGATATGCGGCTGCCGGTGCGGATGCTGTTCGAGGCTGCCACGGTCGGGGAGTTGGCGGCCGCGACGGAGGCGCATCAGGGGCGCGGATATGTCGCGTTGAGCGCGCGCCCGCGCCCGGCGCGGATTCCGCTCTCACCGGCTCAGCAGCGCATGTGGTTCCTCAACCGGTTCCTTGCCGACGATTGCGCCGGTCCGGGCGATGCCGTCGATAACATTCCGGTGGCGCTGCGGCTGACCGGCGATCTGGATGTGGAGGCATTGTCCGCCGCGCTGGCGGATGTGGTCGCTCGGCACGAGACACTGCGGACGGTCTATCCCGACGGAACCGATGGCGCGGAGCAGGTGATCATCGCCGCGGCTGTTCCGTCGTTGCGACCGGAGCTGATCACCGAAGCGGAACTCGAGCCGCACCTTTCCGCATTCGCGGCGACGACGTTCGATCTGACCACAGAGGTGCCACTGCGGGCCCGACTGTTCACCGATGGCCACGAACACGTGCTAGCACTTGTGCTGCACCATATTTCGGCCGACGGCTTCTCGCTCGGACCGCTCGCGCGCGATCTCATGACCGCCTACAGCGCACGTCGAGATGGTATCGCGCCCGCATGGGCGGCATTGCCCGTGCAGTACGCCGACTACACGATCTGGCAAGCCGAAACACTGGGCGACGACGCGGATCCGGAGTCGCAGGCGCACCGGCAGCTCGCCTTCTGGCGGCGTGCGCTGGCCGGTCTGCCCGAACAACTCGAGCTTCCCACGGACCGGCCGCGCCCCGCCGTCTCGTCGTATCGCGGTGACGCCCACCGGCTCCGCATCGACTCCGATCTGCACAGTGAACTGCGCGAACTGGCCCGCAAGCGGGAAACAACGTTGTTCAGCACAATGCATGCGGCGCTGGCCGTCTTGTTGTCTCGCTTGTCGGTGAGTGAGGACATCGCAATCGGCACGCCGGTCGCGGGTCGCGGTGATGCCGCGCTGGATGGGCTCGTCGGGATGTTCGTCAACACCCTGGTATTGCGCACCCATATCGACACCAGGGCGCGCTTCGAGACGGTGCTGGATACCGTGCGCGCACAGGACATCGAAGCGCTGTCGCATGCGGACGTGCCGTTCGAGCGGCTCGTCGAGATCATCGCGCCGACGCGGGCGCAGAATCGAAATCCGCTGTTCCAGGTCGCGTTGACTTTCCAGAACTTCACGCTGCCGCCGCTCGAACTCGCCGATCTCATGGTGCGTCCGGTCGAATTCGACGCGACGGCAGCCAAATTCGATCTGCAGTTCACGGTGGTCGAATCCGATGACGCCGATGGCCGTGCGGATGGCATGGAAATCGAGATCACCTATGCGACAGATCTTTTCGATGCGGGCACGATCGCGGTACTCGGCCGCCGGTTCACCCAGGTGTTGGCCGCCATCGCCGCCGATGCCACGGTCGTGGTCGGGGATATCCAATTGCTCAGCGCCGAGGAACAGCATCGCGCGCTGCACGAATGGTCTACTCCGACACGGACTTATGTCACCGAGACGGCCACGCTGGCCGACCGGTTCGCGCTGGCCGCCGCGATCGATCCGACATCCGTCGCGGTCCGCGCAGGCACCCGATCGCTGACCTACGCCGAGCTCGACAGCTGGTCGAATCGGCTGGCCCGGCGGTTGATCGCGGCGGGGGTCGGCCCGGAAGCGCTGGTTGCGGTGGCGTTGCCGCGGTCGGTGGAACTGGTCGTCGCATTGGTCGCGGTGATCAAGGCGGGCGGCGGTTATCTGCCGATCGATCCGAATTATCCGGCGGATCGGATCGAATACGTACTCGATGACGCCCGCCCGATCTGCGCGATAACCAGCGCCGGAACCGAATTGGCACCCGGCTGGTTCGGCGGGCCGGTGATCGATATCGCTGCCACGAATCAGTGTACGACCGCCATCACCCAGGCGGAGCGACGCAGGCCGCTGAATCCGGCTCATACGGCTTACGTCATCTACACCTCCGGATCCACCGGGAACCCGAAGGGTGTGGTCATCCCGCACCGCAATGTGCTGCGCCTGCTGGATAACACCCAGTGCCACTTCGAGTTCGGGCCTTCGGATATCTGGACCCTGTTCCACTCCTACGCCTTCGACTTCTCGGTCTGGGAGCTCTGGGGTGCGCTGCTGCACGGCGGCACACTCGTGGTGGTCGACTACTACACCTCGCGTTCACCAGAGCAGTTCTTGGAACTGCTGGCCGCGGAACGGGTGACGGTTCTGAACCAGACGCCGTCGGCCTTCTATCAGCTGATTGCCGCGGAGCCTGCCGAACTCGCCCTGCGCTATGTGATTTTCGGTGGCGAGGCATTGGAACCGCAGCGGCTGGTCGGCTGGTTCGCTCGGCATCCGCGGTCGCCTCGACTGGTGAATATGTACGGCATCACCGAGACCACCGTGCATGTGTCCTATCGGCCGATCGAGGCGGGTACCGGCTCGGCGAGTGTGATCGGTGGGGCCATACCCGGATTGGTCGTGCGGGTGCTCGATGCGCGGCTGCGGCCGGTGCCGGTCGGGGTACCCGGCGAGATCTACGTCTCCGGTGGTCAGTTGGCGCGTGGCTATCTCGGACGGCCCGCGCTCACCGCGAGCCGGTTCGTGGCCGATCCGTACGCGGGTGATGGTGCGCTGGCCTATCGGTCCGGTGACCTCGCACGGTGGACGGCCGACGGCGAGTTGGAGTATCTGGGCCGGGCCGACCAGCAGGTGAACCTGCGTGGGTTCCGCATCGAGTTGGGGGAGATCGAGGCGGCGCTACTCGATGTGAGCGCAGCGGTGCGCGAGGTGGCGGTGGTCGTGCGCAGCGATCTGGTGGATGAGCCGCGGATTGTCGCGTATGTGGTCGGCTTCGACGCGGTCGATACGGCGGAGCTGCGACAACAGCTCGCGCGCCGGTTGCCTGAGCACATGGTGCCCGCCGCGATCGTGATGGTGGATCGAATTCCATTGACCGTCAACGGGAAGCTGGATCGGGCGGCGTTGCCCGCGCCGGAGTTCGAGGCGACGACTTATCGCAAGCCCGGGACGGTCGTCGAGGAGATTGTCGCCGGAGTCTTCGCGGATGTGCTCGGCATGGACGGTCTGATCGGCGCGGATGACGACTTCTTCGCCCTCGGCGGTTCCTCCCTGCTGGCCGCGAAAGCCGCGGCTCGCATCGGCGCCGCGCTCGGGCGCACCGTCGGAGTCCGCGCATTGTTCGAATCGCCGCGGGTCGCCGACCTCGCCGCAGCGGTCAACGCGAGCGATACGGCTGCGACCAGGCCCGCGCTGGTGGCCGGCGCCCGTCCGGACCGGATTCCGCTTTCCCCGGCACAGCAGCGGATGTGGTTCCTCAACCAGTTCGACCAGCACTCCGTTGCCTACAACATTCCGGTGGCGCTGCGGCTCACCGGCGCATTGAATATCGCGGCGCTACGAGCCGCGGTCGCGGATCTGATCGGCAGACATGAGTCGCTGCGGACGCGGTATCCGGAAGTGGACGGTGCGGCGACCCAACTGATCGCGCCGGTCGTGCAGGCGATCCCGTCGCTGTATCCGATTGATATCTCTGCGGCCGAACTGCCGGATCGAATTCGGGAGCTGGCCGCCACCACGTTCGACGTGACCGTCGATATCCCGGTGCGGATGCGGCTGTTCCGGATAGCGGGGCGCGCGGAGTTCGTATTGGCGGCGGTGCTGCATCACATTGCGGCGGACGGATCCTCGCTCGCACCATTCGTCCGTGATCTGATGCTTGCGTACAGCGCACGCCTGGATGACAGCGCGCCCGGCTGGACACCGCCCGCCATGCAGTACGCGGATTTCGCACTGTGGCAGCGGAAGCTACTCGGCAGCGAGGATGCGCCCGAATCGCTTTCGGCACAGCAGATCGCGTACTGGACACGGACGCTGGACGGACTGCCGGATCAGCTGGCGCTGCCTACCGATCACCCGCGGCCCGCGCGGCAGAGTTTGCGCGGTGCGAAAGTAGAGTTCGCGATCGACGCACCGTTGCACAGTGCGCTCGTCGTGCTCGGACGACGCAGTGGCGCAACGCTGTTCATGGTTGTACACGCGGCATTCTCCGCACTTCTCGCTCGGCTTTCGGGTAGTTCGGATATCGCGGTCGGTACGCCGATCGCGGGCCGGGGCGATGCGGAACTCGACGATGTCATCGGTATGTTCGTGAACACGCTGGTGCTGCGTACTCGGGTCGATGGCGGTGAAAGCTTCGATGCATTGCTCGAACGGGTCAGGGCGGCCGATATCGCCGCCTTCTCGCATGCGGATGTGCCGTTCGAGCGCCTGGTGGAGGTGTTGAATCCGGAACGATCGACGGCGCGGCATCCGCTGTTCCAGGTCGGGCTTTCGTTCCAGAATCACGAGCGCGGCGAACTGCGGCTACCCGGGCTCGAAGTGCGAGAGGTCGAATTCGACAGTGGGGTCGCACAATTCGATCTGCACTTGTTCGCTATCGATCACTACGGTGCGGACGGCTCGCCTGAGGGCATCGATCTTGCGCTCGGGTTCGCGACGGACTTGTTCGAGCCCGCTAGTGCGCAGCGGTTCAGTGAGCAGCTGCTGCGGATATTCGAATCCGTTGTTGCCCAGTCAGATACGGCTGTCGGTGAATTCGACCTGCTCGGTTCGGCAGAACGCGCGCGGTTACTCGAGGAGTGGAATAGGACCGCGTATCCGGTGGCCTCGGCGACGTTGGCGGATCTCGTCGATGCTCAGGTGGCGCTGACGCCTGAGGGGGTCGCGTTGATCGATGCGAGCTCCGAATCAGTACTCACCTATGCCGAATTCGATGCTGCAGTCAACAGGTTGGCGCGCAAGTTGATTGCCGACGGGGTCGGTCCGGAGGCAACCGTGGTGCTCGCTATGCGGCGCTCGGTCGAGTTGGTTGTCGCGATGTACGCGGTGGTGCGAGCCGGTGGTGCGTATGTGCCCATCGATCCGGATCATCCGGTCGACCGCATCGCGTACATCATCGAAACGGCCGCGCCCGTGTGTGTGCTCACCACGTCACGTGATGGTTTGCCCATCGAAACATCCCTTGCCGTAATGGAAGTGGATCGGCTCGAGTTGGCTGACTACGCGGCGACTTCGATTTCGGATGACGAGCGGGCGCGCCCCTTGCGGATCGAGCATCCGGCATATGTGATCTTCACATCCGGTTCGACTGGAGCGCCCAAGGGCGTCACTATTTCGCACGCGGCGATCGTCAACCAATTGGCCTGGCTGCGTGACCGATTCGCGTTCGGGCCAGAGGCGAATGCGCTGCTCAAGACTCCGGCAACCTTCGACCTGTCGGTGTGGGAATTCTGGTCGGTCCTGACGACGGGTGGTCGCCTGGTGGTGACCGAGCCCGGCACCGAACGCGATCCGGACCGGCTGCGGGCCCTGATCGAACGCCATGCGGTGACGGTGCTGCACGCCGTACCGTCGCTGGTCGGCATGCTGCTCGCGGTAACGGATGCGCCGCTGCCGAATTCACTGCGGCAGGTGCTTGCCATCGGTGAGGCGCTGCCGCCCGCCACCGCGATCGAATTCCGTCGTCGGGCCGGACATTCCGGCGCACGACTGTTCAACCTGTACGGCCCGACCGAGGCAGCCGTGTCGATCACGGCCTTCGAAGTCGATGCGGACCCGACCCACATCGTGCCGATCGGCACGCCCGCCTGGAACAGTCGCGTTTACGTGCTCGATGCACGGCTGCAGCCGGTCCCGGTGGGTGTGCCCGGTGAGTTGTATTTGGCCGGTGCGCAATTGGCGCGTGGCTATCAACGCAGGCCCGCGCTGACGGCCGACCGTTTCGTCGCGGATCCCTTCGCGAGCGCCGTCGGCGCGACGATGTACCGGACCGGCGATATTGTCCGCTGGCGTCCGGAGGGCACGCTGGAATATTTGGAGCGCACCGACTTCCAGGTCAAGATCGGCGGTTTCCGGATCGAGCTCGGCGAGGTGGAGGCCGCGCTGCTGCGGCTGCCCGACGTGCGCGCTGCGGTCGCGGTGGCGCATGCTGGAGCTCGGCTCATCGCCTATGTTGCCGTTCCGGCCTCGACGGCTCCTGCCGAATTGGCCGATGCGTTGCGTGCGGCGGTGGCTACAGAGCTGCCCACCTACATGGTGCCCAACACGATCGTTGTGCTGGAGTCGTTGCCGCTCAATGCCAATGGCAAGGTTGATCGGGCCGCACTGCCCGCGCCGTTGTTCACCACGGCTCCTTTCCGCGCACCGACCAGTGAGCTGGAGCGCTTGGTCGCGGCAACCTTCGTCGAGGTGATCGCAGCCGAGGAAACGGTAGGGCTGGATACCGACTTCTTCGCGCTCGGGGGCAATTCTCTGCTGGCGACCCGGCTGGCGGCGCAGCTGGGCTCGGCACTCGGAGTGCGGGTCCCGGTGGCCGCGGTATTCGACGCACCGACCCTCGGGCTGCTCGCCGCGCGACTGGCCGAACTCGGGGGAACCGATACCAGGCCCGCGCTGACCCGACGTTCCGGCACCGCGCCCGCCCCGCTATCGCTGGCACAGCAGCGGATGTGGGTGGTCAATCGGCTGGACCCGGATTCCTCGGCCTACAACATCCCCGCCGCACTGCGTCTGACCGGCGCACTGGATATCGCTGCCCTCGGCGCGGCAATCCTGGACGTGATCGAACGCCACGAAACCCTGCGCACCCGATATCCGGATGCCGAGCCCGAACCGGTGCAGCAAGTACTGGACGTTGCCGAGGTCGATCTGGAACCGATCCTTTTGGAACAGGGTGATATCGACGAGCGCATCGCTGAGTTCGTCGCCGCCGGTTTCGATATCACCTCGTCGCCGCCGGTCCGCGCGGCATTGTTCCGCACCGACGTCGACGAGCACGTCCTCGTGGTGGTGCTGCACCACATCAGCGCCGATGGCTATTCGGTCGCCCCGATGACGCGGGATCTCATGCGTGCCTACCTCAGCCGGATCGCGGGCGACGCGCCGGACTGGGAGCCATTGCCGATCCAGTACGCCGATTACAGCGTGTGGCAACGCGCGTTGCTCGGCTCCGATCGTGATCCGAACAGCCTGCTGACCCGGCAACTCGACTATTGGACAACGGAATTGGCGGGCCTGCCCGAAGTACTTTCATTGCCGAGCGATCGACCGCGTTCGCCGCGCAGGGATATGCGCGGTGACACAGTCGGTTTCGAGGTCGACACGGTACTCACCGCGCGGCTGGAGGCGGTTGCCAGTGCGCACGGCACAACCCTGTTCACCCTGATCCACAGTGCATTCGCGGTCCTGCTGGCCAAACTGTCCGGCACCCCGGATATCGCTATCGGCGCACCGGTCGCGGGCCGTGGCGAACGTGAACTAGACGACCTGATCGGCATGTTCGTCAATACCGTGGTGCTGCGCACCGAGGTCGACGCGCGTACCGGTTTCGCGGATCTGCTTCGGCAGGCCAGGAATCGCGATATCGCGGCGCTGTCACACGCCGACGTGCCGTTCGAGCGGGTGGTCGATGCCGTCGGCCGGACCAGGTCCAGTGCCTATACGCCGCTGTTCCAGGTGATGTTCACCTTCCAGAACATGCCGTCCGGCCGCGTCGCGCTGCCCGGACTCGAGGTCGAGGTGCTCGATCTCGCGCTGGCCGACGCCAAATACGACCTGCAGCTCACCGGCATCGAGTTGTTCGACGCCGCAGGGGATCTGGTCGGGCTGGATATGAGATTCGGCTACGCGACCGACATTTTCGATGCCGCAACGGTCCGGCTGTTCGCCGAGCGACTACTTCGGATATTCGAGGTAGTCGCGGATGATCCGGCGATCGTGATTCGCGCCATCGATATTCGCGGCGAACAGTCCCGTGGCGAACGGTCGGACAGCCCGGCGGACCTGCCCGCGCTGATCGCCGCTGCCGCCGAAATCGATCCCGGTGCCGTCGCTTTCACCCACGACGCGCACGCGGTGACCTTCGGCGAGCTGGCCGCCAAGCTCGCGACGGTCACCAAGGCCATGGGGACGACCGCGAAACCGGAAGCGCTCATCAATGTCGCCCTCGCCGGGCTGGTGCCCGGCCTCTTGGCCGCCCTCGGCGGCAGTGGTCTCGCCGCAGTCCTGCGGTCGCTGCGCACCGAGGCGCGGGCTGTGCTCTCCAACTCGGATTCGGAAGTCGATTCGGAAGGAATCAACTGATGTCCCAGGCAGAATCGGTCGCATCCAGCAAACTCGGCAATCGTAGTGCCGCATACGATCATTCGGCACTGCGCCGGGCGTACGGACTCGACGATCTACCCATCCTGATCGATAAGGTCGCCGAATTGGATCCGGAGCGGGTCGCTCTGCGGTACGACGGGACCACCATCACCTACGGTGTGCTGGCCACCGAGATCATGGTGCTGGACGAGGCGATGGGTGGCGGGCTCGGTGCCGACGCACTGGTATCGGTCGTGGTCTCCAGCCAACTGCCCGCCCTGCTGGAGTCCGGGGACGGCGCACTCGGCACCGTGCTGGAGCGACTGCTCGATGACGCCCTGACGGCGGCGGCCCACGTGCTGCCGTCGGTATTCGCGCCGATCGAGACCCTGATCAGCGAATTCGAGGCACAGGTGCGCCGGACACCGGACGCGGTAGCCCTGGAGTACGCGGGTGCGACGCCGGCCCACCCGAGGCTGGCCCACCCGTCGCCCGACCACCACCCCCCATCGAGTCGCTACGCGACGCTTACCTATTCGGAGTTCGACGGCCGGGTGAACGCCCTCGCGCGGCGATTGATCGACTTGGGTGTCGGCCCGGACAGCCCGGTGGGGCTTGCCGTTCGACGCTCGTTCGACCTGCTGATCGGCATGTACGCGATCCTGAAGGCGGGCGGTGCGTATGTGCCGATCGATCCGGAGCATCCGGCCGAACGCATCGGCTACGTGCTCGAGGTCGCCGCACCGGTCCTGGTACTCACCACGACCTACGACCAGCCCGAGCTCGGACCGGATATTCGGGTACTGCGGATCGACGAATTCGACACCGCCGAGGCAGGGGCGTCGATCGATGACCGCCCGCGTCCCGCGGCGGACAATACGGCCTACGTCATCTTCACCTCCGGATCGACCGGACGCCCGAAAGGTGTTGCGGTATCGCACCGTTCGATTTTGGCCAACCTGCGGTGGCGCCAGCGGCTGTATCGACTACGCGGCGATGATGTGGTGCTGCAGAAGACGCCGTTCACCTTCGACGTCTCGGTATGGGAGTTCTTCTGGCCGTTGCAGGTCGGTGCGCGACTGGTGATCGCGGCGCCGGATGGTCATCGCGATCCGGCATATCTGGCGCGCACGATCGCCGAACGCGGTGTCACGGTCGCGCATTTCGTGCCTTCCATGCTCGCGGTCTTCGCGGCCGAACCGCAGATCGAAAGTGCGGCACGGACCCTGCGCCTGGTATTCGCCTCCGGCGAGGCGCTACCGGCCGCCACCGCGGCCGCCTTCCGCGATATCAGCGGCGCGACACTGCACAACTTGTACGGCCCCACCGAGGCTGCCGTCGATGTCACCGCGCACGAGGTCACCGCCGCCGACAGCACGACCGTCCCCATCGGCGCGCCCGCCGATGACACCGAATTGCTGGTGCTGGACGACAATCTGCGGCCGGTGGCCAGTGGCGTCATCGGTGAGCTCTATCTCGCCGGCGTGCAGCTGGCTCGCGGCTATGTGGCCCGTCCTGGACTGACGGCCGACCGCTTCGTGGCCAATCCGGAAGGCGCGCCGGGCGACCGGATGTACCGCACCGGCGACCTGGTCCGCTGGCGCACCGATGGCGGGGGTGGTCCGGACGAACTGGAATATCTGGGCCGCATCGACTTCCAGGTCAAACTGCGCGGGCTGCGCATCGAACTCGGCGAGGTCGAGGCGGCACTGCTGCGCAATGAGCAGGTCGCGCAGGCCGCGGTGCTGCTGCATCGGCATGCGGGCGGCGATCATCTGGTCGCATATGTGGTGGCCCACCATGGCGTCACCGTTGATCCGGCCACCGTGCTGGAATCCACCCGCCGGGACCTACCGGACTACATGGTGCCGTCGCTGGTGGTTGTCCTCGACGAAATGCCGGTCAATGCCAATGGCAAGCTCGATCGGCGAGCACTGCCGGAACCGGTATTCGGATCGGCCGCATACCGGGAACCATCGACCGAGGCAGAGGTGGCCGTCGCCGAGATCTTCGGCCAGCTGCTGGCGATGGATCGAGTCGGCGCGGACGACGACTTCTTCGCGCTGGGCGGCAACTCGCTCCTTGCCACCCGCGCCATTGCCCGAATCGGGGCCGCGCGCGGCATTACCGTCGATGTCCGCGATTTTTTCGACCGCCCGACGGTAGCGGCGCTGGCCGGGTCGGCACGGACCGGAGCCGCACGACCGGCGCTCACGGCAGCCGCGCGACCGCAGCATATTCCACTGTCCCCGGCGCAGCGGCGTATGTGGTTTCTCAACCGGTTCGGCACGCACACCGAATCCGCCTACGTCTTCGATACGGCAGCGGTGGACAATATTCCGGTCGCACTGCGGCTACGCGGTGCACTCGAGGTCACCGCCATGTCCGCGGCGATCACTGATCTCGTTGCCAGGCACGAGATCCTGCGCACCGTCTACCCGCAGACCGCCGATGGTCCAGCCCAGGTGGTGCGGCCGGTGCACGCCGTGTTCGACCTGTCGCCGAGCGATATACCCGAGGCCGAACTCGCCGCCGCTGTATTGGCCAGTGCGGTACAGGGATTCGATGTCACCGAGGAGATCCCGGTCCGGGTGCGGTTGCTGCGCAGCGGACCCGAGGACCACACATTGGTCCTGGTGGTGCATCACATTGCCGCCGACGGTGTCTCGATGGGACCGCTGATGCGCGATCTCGTCACCGCCTATGCGGCCCGTCGCGCCGGACGCCGACCGGACTGGGCGCCGCTGCCCGTGCAGTATGCGGACTACGCGCTGTGGCAGCAGCAGGTGCTCGGGAGCGAGGAAGATCCGGAATCGGTGGCCGCGCACCAGCTCGGGTTCTGGGCCGCCGAATTGGCCGACCTGCCCGCACAGCTGGATCTGCCCGCCGATCGGCCCCGCCCCGCGGTCGCGTCCTACCGCGGGGCGACCCATGAGTTCGCCATCGACGCGGAGCTACGCCATGCGATCGACCGGATTGCCGCCCGCAGTCGAGCGACGCCCTTCATGGTGGTCCATGCGGCACTCGCCGTCCTGCTCGCGCGCCTGTCCGGCACCGCCGATATCGCCATCGGCACACCGGTCGCGGGACGCGGCGAACGCGCCCTGGACGACCTTGTCGGCATGTTCGTCAATACCCTCGTGCTGCGTACCGAGGTTCGAGGCGAGCTGAGCTTCGCCGACCTCGTCGCCCATGCACGCGAGCGCGATCTGAATGCATTCGCGCACAGCGATATTCCCTTCGAACGTCTGGTCGAGGTGGTGAATCCGGCGCGGTCGCAGGGCAGGCATCCGCTGTTCCAGGTCGCGCTGTTCATGCAGAACATCGGGCCGATCGCATTGACGATGCCCGGCTTGGATGCGGAGCTGGTCGATTTCGATCCCGGCTTCGCAAAATTCGATCTGCAGCTGACACTTTCCGATATCGAGGCGGGCTACCGCGCCGAATTCACCTATGCCACCGATCTGTTCGATGCCGCGACCGTGCGTGAGTTCGGCATCAAATTTCTCCGGCTGCTGCGCGCGGCGGTTGCCGATCCGGATATCGCGGTCGGCGATATCGAACTCCTGGATGCGGGTGAACTCGATTACGTCACCGCCAGCTGGAATGCCAGCGGGCACAAGGTCGCCGATCGCTATCTGCACGAAGGTTTCGACAGCCAGGTTCGTCGCACGCCGAATGCCATTGCCCTGGTGTCCGATACCGCCGAACTCACCTACGCCGAACTGTCTGGGCGGGCCAATCGCCTTGCGCGCCTGCTGATCAGCACCGGCGTCGGCCCGGAATCGCTGGTCGTGCTCGCGATGCCGCGCTCGATCGAGCTGGTTGTCGCGATGTACGCCGTACTGCGCGCCGGCGGCGCGTATGTGCCGGTGGATCCCGGGCAGCCGGCCGAACGCAGCTGGCACATCCTCGATACCGCCCGGCCGCATTCGGTACTCACCACGCGCGGTACCGGCTTCGCCCTCCCCGCGACCGTGCCGCCGAGCGTGCACCTGCACCATATCGACGAAGTGGACCTGTCGGAATACTCCGCGGCGAGGATCGTCGATAGCGAGCGCCGTGCGGTGCTGCGGCCTGAGCACCCCGCCTACGTAATCTTCACCTCCGGCTCGACGGGCCGACCGAAGGGCGTATCGGTCGAGCACCGCGCCATCGCCAACCAACTCGCCTGGATGCACGCCGAATATCGGCCGCGCGTCGGCGATGTCTATCTGCAGAAGACCGCGACCACCTTCGACGTTTCGCTGTGGGGATACTTCCTGCCGCTGCGCGCGGGCGCGACCCTGCTCCTCGCCTCGCCCGATGGCCACCGCGATCCGCGCTACCTCGCGGAAACCATTGCCCGCCACGGCGTCACACTGACCGATTTCGTGCCATCGATGCTCGCGGTTTTCACCGCCCATGCCGAGGCGAACGAACTCGATTCGCTGCGCGATGTTTTCGTCATCGGGGAGGCATTGCCGCCGGACGCCGTCGCGGCCTTCCACGCGGTGAGCGATGCCGCGCTGCACAACCTGTACGGCCCGACCGAGGCTGCCGTATCCATTACCTACCGCGAGGTCACGGTCGACGACGAGCTGGTGCCGATCGGCGAACCGCAGTGGAATTCCCAGGTGTACGTGCTGGATGCGCGACTGCATCCGGTACCGATCGGGGTACCCGGCGAATTGTATTTGGCCGGTGACCAGCTGGCCCGGGGCTATCACGGCCGGGTCGATCTGACCGCGGATCGCTTCGTGGCCAACCCTTTCGGCCGAGCGGGTGCGCGAATGTATCGCACCGGGGATCTGGTGCGCTGGAGCGCCGATGGGGAACTCGGCTACCTCGGCCGAATGGACTTCCAGGTGAAGTTCCGTGGTCAGCGCATCGAGCTCGCCGAGATCGAGACGGCACTACTCGCGGTGCCGGAGGTGAGTCAGGCCGCGGTACGGCTGATCGATGGCGACTATCTCGCGGGGTACGTGATTCGCACGCCGGGCAGCGTTTTGGATCTCGATGCTGTCAAGGCCGGGCTGGCCCGTCGTCTTCCTGGATACATGGTGCCGACCGCGCTGGTCGAGCTGCCGGAATTCCCGCTCAACACCAGCGGCAAGCTGGACCGCAAGGCGCTGCCAGTGCCGGTGCTGCGGCAACAGAGCTTCCGAGCACCGACCAATGCGGCACAACGGCTGGTCGCCGCGGTATTCGCCGAGGTACTGCGGGTGGAACGAGTCGGCCTCGATGACGATTTCTTCGCGCTCGGCGGCAGTTCGCTGGATGCCACCCAGGTCACCGCACGGGCGGGGGAGGCCACCGGCACGCGCATCCCGGTGCGCGCCCTTTTCGACGCCTCGACGGTCGAGGGATTCGCGGCTGCCGTCGACGAGCTCACCAGAGCGGGTGCGTCCGCGCGGCCGCTGGTGCGCCGTGAGCGTCCGGCCCGCATTCCGCTTTCGCCCGCCCAGCAGCGGCTGTGGTTTCTCAACCGGATCGAAACCCAGGACGGCGCCGCCAGCGTTTACAACCTCCCGGTCGTGCTCCGGCTCACCGGCAGGCTCGATGTCACCGCGCTGGAGCATGCGGTGCTCGATGTACTGTCCAGGCACGAATCCCTGCGCACCATCTACCCGGACAGCGAATCCGGTCCGTACCAGTCGATTCTGATACCGGCCGACATCGGCCTGACCCTTAATCCAGTACCTGTCGAACGTGCCGATCTGGCGGCCGCCATTACCGCGATCACGACCGCCGGATTCGATGTGACCACCGAACTGCCGTCGCGCGTCGCACTATTGATCGTCGATCGGGTGGACGACCGGCGCGGCATTTCTGGCGACGAATACGTGCTGGTCTTCGTCGTCCACCACATCGCGGCCGACGCACTTTCGATGACACCGCTGATCACCGATCTGGTGCACGCCTACCTGGCCAGATTAGGTACCGCATCGCGCGGCGATTCGATGGGTGGGCCCAGCCGGAAGCCGGATTGGCGTGAGCTGCCGGTGCAGTACGCGGATTACAGCCTCTGGCATCGTGAACTGCTGGGCGCCGAGGACCGGCCGGGTGATCTGGCATATCAGCAGTTGCGATTCTGGCGCGCCGTTCTCGACGGTATGCCGACCCAACTCGCGCTGCCGACCGACCGGCCCCGCCCCGCGCTGCCCTCGAATCGCGGTGCCGCAGTGGATTTCGAGATAGCTCCCGAGTTGGCCGCCGCCCTGCGCGTACTCGCACATCGCAGCGGCGCAACGCTGTTCATGGTGGTGCACGCGGCCTTCGCGGCGACGATTGCGAGATCGAGCGGCACCGATGACGTGGTGATCGGCTCGCCCGTCGGAGGTCGCGGCGAGCGCCAACTCGACGCGCTCATCGGCATGTTCGTGAACACCGTGATACTGCGGACTCCGGTCGATGCGGCAGCCACCTTCACCGAACTCCTTGCGGGCGTGCGCGCTTGCGACCTTGCTGCCCTCGCGAATGCCGATCTGCCGTTCGAGCGGCTTGTCGATGCCATGGCCGTGGATCGCAGCACCGGCGCGCACCCGCTGTTCCAGGTGCTGTTCAGCTTCGGTGCGGCACCGCGCATTGTCGCGGGCAGTCGGGCGCTCGCAGTCCCGTGGCTCACCGTGGAACCGCTCGAATCGCCCGATCCCACCGCGAAATTCGATCTGCACCTAGTGGTGAACGAACGCGCCGGTGATCACGGGCTCACCGGCAGCCTGCGCTATGCCACCGATCTGTTCGATGCGGCGACCATCGCTGCGTTCGTCACCCGCTTTCGGCGCGTGCTCGCCACTGTGGCGGATGCGCCCGAGACCCGGATCGGCGAGATCGAGCTGTTGGCTGCCGACGAGCGGTCTCTGTTGGACCGTTGCAATGACACCACGCACCCCCTCGACGAAACCGCGACGCTCGCTTCGTTATTCGCCGAGCAGGTGGCGCGAGCGCCGCGAGCGCCCGCGCTCACCTTCGAGGGCACAACGCTGTCCTATGCCGAATTCGCCGGACGGGTGAACCGCCTGGCGCGCTGGCTCATAGCGCAGGGCGCTGGCCCGGATTCGCTTGTCGCACTGGGCATGCGGCGCTCAATCGATCTCGTGGTCGGCATGTATGCCGTCACCGTGGCGGGCGGCGGCTATGTACCGCTGGATCCGGATCATCCGGCCGAACGCACCGGCTACATCCTCGATACCGCCGCTCCGCTCTGCGTGCTGACCTCAGGCATGGGCCTGGGTATCGAGGCCGCGCAGGTCCGTATCGATCGACTCGACCTTTCCAGGTATTCGGCCGCGCCGGTTACCGATGCGGATCGGCGCGCGCCGTTGCGGGCCGCCAATACCGCCTATGTCATCTTCACCTCGGGCTCCACGGGTCGGCCCAAGGGTGTTGCGATGAGCCACCGCGGTATCGTGAACCGGCTGCTGTGGATGCAGTCGGCGCATGTCGCGCTCGATGGCACCGATGCGCTGCTGCAGAAGACGCCGGTGACCTTCGATGTTTCGGTGCCGGAGTTTTTCTGGCCGCTGCAGGCCGGTGCCCGGCTGGTTCTGGCACGTCCGGATGGTCATCAGGATCCGGTGTATCTGGCGGATCTGATTCGGCGCGAGTCGATTACGGTCGCGCACTTCGTACCGTCCATGCTCGCCGTCTTCGTCGCGGACGATATCGATGTGCCCACACTGCGGCACGTGTTCTGCTCAGGCGAGGCGCTACCTGTCACAATCGCGCAGCGGGCACGGGCGGTTACCGGCGCGCGGGTGCACAACATGTACGGGCCCACCGAAACGGCGGTCGAGGTCAGTGCATACGAGGTGACCGATGCCGATAGCGGTCCGCTGCCGATGGGCCGGCCGATCTGGAATACCCGTGCGTATGTGCTCGATGCGCGGTTGCGTCGGGTGCCTGTCGGTGTGCCAGGTGAGCTGTATCTGGCCGGAACGCAGTTGGCCCGCGGCTATCTCGGTCGCGCCGATCTGACCGGTGAGCGGTTCGTCGCCGATCCATTCGGTCCGGCCGGTGCCCGGATGTATCGCACCGGCGATCTGGTCGTCTGGCGGGCGGCGGATCAGCGGGGTGTGCTGGAATTCCTCGGCCGCACCGACTTCCAGGTGAAGGTCCGCGGCCTGCGGATCGAACTCGGTGAGATCGAGTCGACATTGCTGTCGGTTGCCGGTATCGCGCAGGCCATCGTCCTGGTTCGCGACGACCACGGCGACCAACTGGTCGCCTACCTGGTGGCGGACGGTGAACTCGATACCGACCGTGTTCGAGCCGAACTCGCTCAGCGGCTACCCGCATACATGGTTCCGTCGGCCTTTGTGGTCCTCGACGGCTTTCCCGTCACCGCCTCCGGCAAGCTGGACCGAAAGGTATTGCCCGCGCCAGCTTTTGCGGCGGCCGAATTCCGCGCGCCGAGCGACCGCGCGGAAACCGTTGTCGCCGAGACGTTCACCGCGTTGCTCGGTGTCGACCTGGTCGGTGCGGATGACGACTTTTTCGCCCTCGGCGGCAATTCGCTCGTCGCCACGCAACTCGCGGCCCGGCTGTCCAAGGCGACCGGCGGGGATGTACCCGTGCGCACCATCTTCGACGCATCGACAGTGCGTGAGCTGGCGCGTCGAATCACCTTCGAACCGGACGCGGCACCTCTGGCCTTGCCGCCGTTGACGGTTCAGGATCGCGATGAGCCGATTCCGCTGTCGATCGCCCAGCAGCGCATGTGGTTCCTGAACCGATTCGACTCCGCGAGTGGCGGATACAACATCCCGTTCGCGCTGCGCCTCACGGGTGTGCTGAATGTGCCCGCGCTGGAACGTGCGATTGCCGATGTCATCGCCAAGCACGAGACACTGCGCACTATCTATCCCGAACACGACGGCGCCGCAACGCAGGTGGTGCTGCCCGCCGGGACCAAGTTGGTGGAACTCGTCGCTCGTGCGGTGCCGGCGGCCGAGTTACCCGAACTCATCGCCACCGCCGCCCAGACCGGATTCGACGTCACGACCGAAGTTCCGCTGCGTGTCCGGCTACTGCGAATCGACGACGGCGAATCCGGCAGTATGTCCCGCCAACAGGTGTACGTACTGCTGTTCGTCGTGCACCACATCGCCGCCGACGGCTGGTCTTTTGCGCCGCTGACCAGGGATCTGGCTACCGCGTATGTGGCCCGCTGTGCGGACGTCGCACCGTCGTGGAGTCCGCTCACCCTGCAGTACGCGGACTTCGCGATCTGGCAGCGCGTTGCTCTGGGCCGGGCCGATGACAAGGGTTCGCTGCTGGCCCATCAGCTGCGGTACTGGACCGGCCGGCTCGCGGGCGTTCCCGAGGTATTGCCGCTGCCCACGGACCGGCCGCGCCCTGCGGTCGCCTCGAACCGAGGCGGTGCCATTACCGGCCGTCTCGATCGGGTATTGCACCAGGGCATCCAGGATGTGGCGGCCGCCCATCGGGTCACCCCGTTCATGGTGCTGCACGCCGCGCTCGCGGTACTACTGAGCCGCCTGAGCGCTACCGACGACATCGTCATCGGTACGCCGGTCGCGGGACGCGGTGACGAAGCCCTGGACGAGCTCGTCGGCATGTTCGTCAATACGTTGGTGCTGCGTACCGAAGTGTGCGCCGATGCCACGCTCGGTGAGCTCTTGGCCACCGTCCGCACAGCCGATCTGGCGGCCTTCGATCACGCCGCGGTGCCTTTCGAACAGCTCGTCGATGTGGTGAATCCCGTCCGCTCGCAGGCACATGCGCCGCTGTATCAGGTGGCGATGACATTGCAGAACCAGTCCAAGCCGGACTTCAGACTGCACCGTTTGAGTATTGCCGCGCTCGATATCGGGCCCGCACCGATCCAACTGGATCTGGACTGGACGCTGACCGACCGCTACGACACCGCCGGCGCGGCCGACGGCATCGATGTGCATCTGCACTACGCACTGGACCTTTTCGACAAGGCAACCGTTGACGGGTTCCTGGCAGGTTTCGAGCGGGTAGCACGCGCCATAGTGCGTGACGTGCGAACCCTCGTCGGCAGTGTCGAGTTGATGTCGGTGGCCGAACGCGGACTGCTGCTTTCGGATCGCAATGCCACCGCGCGGCCACTGCCTTCCGAGACCCTCGACGACCTGCTGACAGCCCGCGTGGCCGCGACACCCGATGCCGTTGCGGTGATCTTCGAGGAAACCTCGGTGACCTACGCGGAACTCGAAACCAAGGTGAATCGCCTTGCGCGCTGGCTCGTTTCGGCAGGCGTCGGTCCGGAGACGATCGTCGGACTCGCCGCCCTGCGATCTGTCGACATGCTCGTCGCCATATTCGCGATCGTGCGCGCGGGCGGTGCTTATCTGCCGTTGGATCCGACTCATCCGGCCGACCGAATCGCGCAGGTGATCGACAGTGCCGCACCGGCTCTGGTGTTGGCCGTCGGCGGCGCGAAACTGCCTGACCTCGATGATGTCCGCGTTGTCGATCTCGCCGACCTGAGCGGTTTCGACGCCGAGCTGAGCGCCAGAGCGCCACTCCGCCGCGACAATACGGCGTACGTGCTGTTCACGTCCGGCTCGACCGGACGACCGAAGGGCGTCGCGGTCACCCACCGCGCCATCATGAACCAGCTGCGCTGGCTCGAATTCCGCTACGGCGTCACCGCCGCCGACCGCATTCTGCAACGTGCCCCGCTCACCTTCGATGTCTCGGTGTGGGAGTGTTTCCTGCCGATCGCGGTCGGTGCACCGCTGGTGATTGCCCGTCCGAGCGGCCACCTCGACCTGGCGTATTTCGCCGGACTGCTGCGCGAACACGGCATCACCATCGCCGAATACGTGCCATCGGTACTCGCGGCGCTCATCGGTGAAGGCATGGGTGATGCGCTGCGCTCCTTTCGCCATCTGCACTGCGGCGGTGAGGCGCTCACCCCGGACCTGCTCGCCGCAATTCGCGAATATGCCGGCGGCGCGGTGCACAACGCGTACGGCCCGACCGAGGCGGCGATCTCGGCGATCTATCACGAATTCACCGACGCCGATTCCGGCCGTGATGTCGCCATCGGCCGTCCGTGCTGGAACACCCGCGCCTATGTGCTGGACGCACGGTTGCGGCCGGTCCCGGTCGGTGTCACGGGCGAGCTGTATCTCGCGGGCGACCAACTGGCCCGCGGTTACCACGGCCGCGCCGGACTGACCGCCGAGCGCTTCGTGGCCGATCCGTTCGGTGTGCCCGGGCGGCTGATGTACCGCACCGGCGATCTGGGGCGCTGGAATCGCGGCGGCGATCTGATCTATCTGGGCCGCAATGATTTCCAGATCAAGTTGCGCGGTCAACGGATCGAACTCGGGGAGATCGAGTCGGCGCTGACCGGGGTGGCGGGCGTGACTAATGCCGCGGTGATATCGACGCGCGACACCTCCGGCTACGACTGCCTGGTCGGCTATATCAGTGGGGCGGAGCTGTCCTCGGATGCGGTACTCGCGCAGGTGCGTGAGCAACTGCCTGGATACATGGTGCCCGCGCATTTGGTTGTGCTCGACGAGATGCCGCTGACCACGGTCGGCAAACTCGATCGCGCGGCGCTTCCCGCAGTCGAAGTCGCCGGTAGCGCAATGGAATTCCGTGCACCGCAGGAAGGCACCGAATCGGTACTCGCGGCACTGATAGCCGACCTGATCGGTGGCGTGCGGATCGGCGCGGATGACGATTTCTTCGCGCGCGGTGGCAATTCACTATTGGCCATGCGCCTCGTGGCACGAGCGAACGCGGCCTTCGGCAGCGCGCTGACCGTGCGCGAGATCTTCGGAGCGCCGACCGTGGCCGAATTGGCGCTGCGGGTGACGCACGCCGATGTCGTGCGGCCTGCGCTGGTGGCGCGCGATCGTCCGGAGCGAATTCCGTTGTCGCTGGCGCAAACTCGGATGTGGCTGTTGAACCGGCTCGATCCTGAATCGGCCGTCTACAACATTCCGATCACCATCCGCCTGACCGGTGCATTGGACGAATCCGCCTTGCGCGCCGCGCTGGGCGATGTTGTCGCCCGGCACGAGTCGCTGCGCACCGTGTTCCCTGCGGACAGTATCGGTCCCGCGCAGATGGTGACCGAATCGACCGAATTGGAGCTGCGGCGGGTCGATATCACCGAAGCCGACCTCGCCGCAGCGGTTGTCGGCTTCGCGGGAATCGGGTTCGATCTGCGCACCCGGATGCCAGTGCGTGCCACGCTGTTCCGGATCGCGTCCGACGATCATGTGCTCGTCGTGGTGGTGCACCACATCGCCGCCGACGGTGTCTCAACGGCCCCGCTGGCGCGGGATCTGATGGTGGCATACAGCGCTCGCACCGAAGGTTCGGCACCGCGGTGGCAGCCGCTGCCGGTCCAGTACGCGGACTTCACACTGTGGCAGCACGAAGTGCTCGGCTCGGCCGACGATCCGGACTCCGTACTGGCCCGCCAGATCACGTATTGGCGCACCGAACTCGACGGACTCGCCCCGGTGCTCGAATTGCCCGCCGATCGGCCGCGTCCCGCCGTGGCCTCAGGTCGCGGTGCCGCGGTCGAGTTCGCCATCACTTCGGAACTGACCGCCGCGATCGCGCAGCTGGCGCGTAAGCATGGGGTGTCGTCGTTCATGGTGGTGCACGCCGCCTACGCGGTATTGCTGGCCCGCTCGGCCCGGGTGGAAGATATCGCTATCGGGACCCCCGTCGCGGGCCGGGCCGAGGCGGCGCTGGACGATCTGGTCGGCATGTTCGTCAACACCCTGGTATTGCGCACCGAGGTGGCGGCCGAAGCGGCCTTCGCCGAACTGCTCGGGCGGGTGCGCGCCACCGATGTCCGGGCCTTCGCACATGCCGACCTGCCATTCGAGCGTCTGGTCGATGAGCTGAATCCGATGCGCTCGCAAGCGTATTCACCGATCGTGCAGACATTGCTCACCTTCGAGCACCGTGACGATACGGTGCTGCGCCTACCCGGACTCGAGGTCGCCGCGTATCCCATCGACAATCGGGTCGCCCAGTTCGACCTCGCGCTCGAACTCGCGGAGGGCGACGGTACCGCGCTACGTGCCGTCATGCGCTACGCGACGGATCTATTCGACCGGGCGACGGTCGAATCGTTCGCGGCCCGCTTCGTACGCGTACTCGAGGCGGTGGTCGCCGATTCCGCCATACGTGTCGGCGATATCGAGCTACTGGACAGGAACGAGCTGTCCCTGCTCAATCGATGGAACGACACTTCGTTCGCGATAAACCGGTCACCGACTCTGGTTTCGCTGTTCGAGGAACAGGTACTGCGGACACCCGATGCGGCCGCGGTGACGTTCGAGGGGCGAAGTCTGGCCCACCCGTCACCCGACCACCACCCCTCAACGAGTCGCTACGCGACGCTGACATACTCCGAGTTCGCGGGCCGGGTCCATCGGCTGGCGCGATGGCTCGTCGGGCACGGCGTCGGCCCGGATTCGGTTGTCGCGCTCGGCATGCGGCGTTCTCTCGACTTGGTGGTCGGCATGTACGCGGTCACGGTCGCCGGTGGCGCGTACCTGCCGCTCGATCCCGACCATCCGGCCGACCGGATCGCATATGTGCTCGAGACAGCGCGCCCGGTGTGGGTGCTGACCTCGGGTGTTGATCTGGAAACGGTTGCGGCACGCCAGGTCAGGATCGATCGTCTCGAACTGACGAGATATTCACCCGCGCCGCTGACCACGATGGATCGGCTCGGCGTGCTGTTGCCGGACCACCCCGCATACGTAATCTTCACCTCCGGCTCGACCGGCCGTCCGAAGGGCGTCGCGGTATCGCATGCCGCGATCGTCAACCGGCTGACATGGATGCAGTCCGAGTACAGGCTCAATGCCGACGATGCGGTGTTGCAGAAGACACCGGCGACCTTCGATGTCTCGGTCTGGGAGTTCTTCTGGCCGTTGCAGATCGGCGCGCGACTGGTGGTCGCGCGGCCCGACGGTCATCGGGATCCGGCTTATCTTGCGCGGTTGATCAGCGATGAAGGAATCACCGTCGTGCATTTCGTGCCGTCGATGCTCGCGGTATATCTGGCGGAACCACGTGCGCGCGAATGCGTCACGCTGCGAGCGCTGTTCGCCTCAGGTGAGGCGCTGCCCGCACCGACCGCGCAGCGGGCCCGTGAGCTGACCGGTGCCCGCGTGCACAATCTGTACGGGCCGACCGAGGCAGCGGTCGATGTCACCTTCCACGAGGTGACCGATGCCGACGCGGAGTCGGTGCCGATCGGCAAGCCGGTATTCAACACCCGATTGCTGGTGCTGGATGCACGGATGCGGCTGGTGCCGGTGGGTGTACCCGGTGAGTTGTACCTCGCGGGTGAGCAGTTGGCGCTCGGCTATGTACGTCGGCCGCAGCTGACCGCTGAACGTTTCGTCGCGAATCCCCATGGCGGCGTGGGGGAGCGGATGTATCGCACCGGTGACCTGGTCCGGTGGACTGCGAACGGCGAGCTGGAGTACCTGGGCCGCACCGACTTCCAGGTGAAGCTGCGTGGGTTGCGCATCGAACTCGGCGAGATCGAATCCGCGCTCACCGCACTGGATGTCGTCGATCAGGCCGTCGTCGTGGTGCGTAGCGACGAGCGGCTCGGCGATCAGTTGGTCGCCTACCTGGTGGCAGACCTGGCAGTCGATATCGACGACGTGCGCGCGGAATTGGACGTCGCACTGCCCGCCTATATGGTGCCGTCGGCCTTCGTCGTGCTCGATGCTTTCCCGCTCAATACCTCCGGCAAGCTCGATCGCGCCGCGCTGCCCGCTCCCGTATTCGAGACCGCCACCTACCGAGCTCCCGCGACCGAGACCGAACAGACCGTCGCCGGGATCATGAGCGAACTGCTCGGCATCGAGCGAATCGGCGCCGACGACAACTTCTTCGCACTCGGTGGCAATTCACTGATCGCCACCCAGTTGGCCGCCCGGCTGGGTACCGCGCTGGATGCCGAAGTCCCTGCGCGGATGGTGTTCGAGGCACCTACCGTTGCCGGAATAGCCACCCGCGCCGCCCTGCGCACCGGCACCGGCGCTCGTCCGAAGCTCACCGCGCGCCCGCGCCCCGACCTGATTCCGCTCTCGCCCGCACAGCAGCGGATGTGGTTCCTCAACCGATTCGATCCCGGCGAGACGGTGAACAATATTCCGGTTGCGATCCGCCTCACCGGAGATCTCGACACCGATGCGCTCGCCGCCGCGCTGGCCGATGTCGTCGCCCGGCATGAAACCCTGCGCACCATATACCCGGATGTCGATGGCACCGGTTTCCAGCGGATTCTGGATGCGACGCACGTGCCCGAAATCGTCGAGCTGGATCCGTCGGCACTGGTGGACCTGGTTGCCACACCTTTCGATGTCACAACTGAAGTACCGCTGCGCATCGGCCTGGCCACCCTGTCGGATCGCGAGCACCTATTCGCTCTCGTGGTGCATCACATTGCGGCGGACGGCTTCTCGATGGCGCCGCTGGCCCGCGATATCACGACCGCATACGCGGCACGCGCCACCGGCACCGCACCGACATGGACGGACCTGCGTGTGCAGTACGCGGATTACGCCCTCTGGCAACGCGAGATCCTCGGAGTCGAGGGCGATCCGGAATCGGTGGCCGCACAGCAACTGCGCTACTGGAGCGGCGTACTCGGCGGGTTGCCCGCTCAGCTCGATCTGCCCTCGGATCGGCCGCGTCCCGCCATTGCCGGTCACGCCGCCGCGAGCGCCACCATCGGGCTCGATGCCGCGATCCGCGACGGCATAGCCGCCCTTGCCGGACGATACGACGTCAGCCCGTTCATGGTCGTCCATGCCGCGCTGGCCACGTTGCTCGCGCGACTTTCCGGCATGGATGACATCGCCATCGGCGCGCCGATCGCGGGCCGCGGTGCCGCCGCCCTCGACGACCTCGTCGGCATGTTCGTCAACACACTGGTGCTGCGCACCGAGGTGGCGGGCTCGGACTCCTTCGCCGCCGTACTGCGTCGGGTCCGCGATGGTGACCTGGATGCCTTCGCCAATGCCGATGTGCCGTTCGAGCGGCTGGTCGAGGTGTTGGATCCGCCGCGGTCCGAGGCACGGCATCCGCTGTTCCAGGTCGCGCTGTTCTTCCAGAATCTCGCTCACGTAGCGGTGGAGCTGGCGGGCGTCACTGTCGCCGAATACGAGATCGACTACGAGACAACACGATTCGATCTGCAACTGACCGTCGGCGACGACGCGCTTCGCTTCACCTACGCGACCGACCTCTTCGACGAGTCGACCATCGCGACGATCGGCGCACGCTTCATCCGCCTGCTCGGCGCGGTGATCGACCATCCGGAACAGGTGGTCGGCGATATCGATCTGTTCGATACCAGTGAGCTGGAACGAGTGGTGACCGCGTGGAACGACTCCGCGCACACCGCATTCGTCGCGGAAATGCTGCTCGACGAATTCGAGCAGCAGGCGGCCGCGACGCCGGACGATATTGCCTTGGTCTTCGACAAAACCACCATGACCTACGGCGAACTGGACGGCAGGTCCAACCAACTGGCCCGACATCTGATTGCGACCGGCGTCGGCCCGGAGTCATTGGTGGCATTGGCTATTCGGCGTTCGCCCGATCTGGTGGTCGCCATGTACGCGGTGCTCAAGGCGGGCGGCGCCTATGTCCCGATCGACCCGGATCATCCGGCCCAGCGCATCGTGCACATCATCGACACCGCGGCACCTATTGCACTGCTCACCACCGAGGGGGATCGTCAGGACTTCGGATATGACGGGGCGACAGTGTGTGTCGATACCGTTGCGCTGGACGGCTACGCCGATGACCCGATCGCGGTGAGCGAGCGGACCGCACCGATTCACCCGCAGAACCCTGCCTACGTGATCTTCACCTCGGGTTCGACCGGAAAACCCAAGGGCGTCAGCATTTCCCACGCCGCGATCGTCAACCAGATGACGTGGATGCAGTCCGAGTACCAGCTGACCGCCGAAGACGTATACCTACAGAAGACGGCGACCACCTTCGATGTCTCACTGTGGGGGTACTTCCTGCCGCTGCGCATCGGCGCAACGCTGGTGCTGGCTGCCCCGGACGGCCACCGCGATCCCGGCTACCTCGCCGACGTAATCGCCGAATATGGCGTGACCGTCACCGATTTCGTGCCATCGATGTTGACCGAGTTCGCGAGACATGTCGAAACCGCTGCCGATCTCGGCACATTGCGCACGGTATTCGTCATCGGCGAAGCACTGCCCGCCGAGACCGTCCGAACCTTCGGCGCGGTGAGTTCCGCGCGCCTGCACAACCTGTACGGCCCGACCGAGGCCGCGGTGAGCATCACCTACCGCGACGTCACCGGTGAAATCGACCGCACCGTCATGCCGATCGGCAATCCGGAATGGAACAGCCGCGTGTACGTGCTGGATTCCCGGCTACGACCGACGCTGCCCAGGGTCGCGGGGGAGTTGTATCTCGCGGGCACCCAACTCGCCCGCGGCTATCACGGCAGGCCCGATCTGACGGCGGACCGGTTCGTAGCGAACCCATTCGGACCTGCGGGCGAACGCATGTATCGGACCGGCGACCTGGTGCGCTGGGACACGAGTGGCCTCACCCCTGAACTCGTATACCTGGGCCGCACCGACTTCCAGGTGAAGTTCCGCGGCCAGCGCATCGAGCTCGGCGAGATCGAGGCCGTACTCGCGACGGTGCCCGGTGTTTCACAGGCCGCAGCCGGCGTGGTCGCCGACCGGCTCGTCGGCTATGTGGTGGGTGATGCACAAGATGTGCGCACGGCAGTTCTGGCGGCCGCGGTGGATGCGTTGCCGTCGTACATGGTCCCATCGGCGATCGTTGTACTGGCCGCCTTCCCACTCAACACCTCCGGCAAATTGGACCGAAAGGCGCTGCCGGAGCCGGTATTCGACAGCGTCGCCTACCGTGCGCCGGTCACCCCGGCCGAACGGTTGGTGGCCGAGGCATTCGAGGCGGTACTCGCGCGGTCGCCGATCGGTGCCGACGACAACTTCTTCGACCTCGGCGGCAACTCACTCATCGCCACCCGGGTTCTGGCCCGGCTCGGTCGCGTGCCCGTGCGATTGCTGTTCGAGGCACCAACCGTGCACGCCTTCGCGGCACGCCTGGCCGCTCTAGCACGTGACCAGGTCGTACCACTGATCGCCGGGCCACGCCCCGAGCGCATTCCGCTCGCACCGGTACAGCGCGGCATGTGGTTCCTCAACCGGCTGGACCCGGACTCGGCCGTCCACAATATCCCGGTCGCGGTACGCATCGGCGGCGAGTTGGACCAGGCTGCGCTGTGTGCCGCGTTCACGGATGTGATCACCCGCCACGAGGCACTGCGCACGGTATACCCGGCCGATGTGGACGGGATCGGACACCAGGTGATCCTGCCCGCCGAACCGGCACCGGTATCCCTCGTCGTCGAGACCGCCGGCTCGGTGGACGGGCGCATCGCCGATTTCCTCGGCACTGGCTTCGATATCACCGCCGAGGTGCCGGTGCGCGCGATACTGCTGCGGGAGCACGCGACCAGCCATGTGCTCGTCGCCGTGCTGCACCACATCGCGGCGGACGGCTATTCGATGGGCCCACTGCTGCGAGACCTGTTGTCGGCCTACCTGTCCCGAGTTGTCGGCGGCACCCCGGTCTGGCCGGAACTCGCCGCACAGTACGCCGATTACGCGCTCTGGCAGACGGCCGAGCTGGATTCGGTAGCAGCCGAACAACTCACCTACTGGACCGAAGCGCTGCGGGATCTGCCGGAAGAACTGGCATTGCCCACCGATCGGCCACGCCCAGCTGTCGCGTCAAAGCGTGGCGGCACGGTGCGTGCCCGCATCGGCGGTGGTGTCGGCGCCCGCATCCACGAACTTGCCGCGCGTCACAACGCAACCCCCTTCATGGTGGTGCATGCCGGACTTGCCGTGTTGCTGGCTCGGCTCTCGGGCTCGAGCGATATCGCCATCGGCACCCCGGTCGCGGGCCGCGGCGCGGCGGCGCTGGACGACCTGGTCGGCATGTTCGTGAACATCCTGGTGCTGCGCACATATCCGGACCCGTCCCGTTCGTTCACCGATCTGCTCGACCAGACCAGAACAAACGATCTGGCCGCGTTCGCCCATGCGACCGTGCCGTTCGAGCGCGTCGTCGATGAACTCGGCATCGAGCGCTCGCAGTCCAAGCATCCGCTGTTCACCGTGGCGCTGAGCTATCTGAATACCGGCACGGAGGAACTCACACTGCCGGGCCTGGAACTGGCGGCCGTCGAATTCGATGAACCGGTGGCGCGCTTCGATCTCCAGTTCACCGTCGCGGCGGAACTCGACGCCGAGGGTCACCTGGCAATCGAACTCGACTACGCGACAGACCTTTTCGAAGCTGCGACCGCCACCGGACTGCTCCGAAGGTTCGGTCGGGTCCTCGGCGCACTCACCGCGAATCCGTCCGCGCCGATCGGCACCATCGATGTCCTCACTCCGGCCGAACGCACCGAACTGCTGGCCAGGCGGGGCGATGAACCTGTGCCGCCGCATACCCTCGCCGAACTGATCGCCGCAGCGGTCGCCATGAATCCCGATGCCCTCGCGCTGATTTCGAACGACCGTGAGCTGACCTATCGTGCACTGGACGAACACTCGTCCCGCCTGGCCAGGATGCTGATCGGACACGGCATCGGCGCCGAGGACTTCGTCGCCGTGGCCATCCCGCGCTCCGCCGAATCCATGCTCGCGGTCTGGGCGGTGGCCAAGACCGGTGCGGCCTTCGTCCCCGTCGACCCGACGTATCCGGCAGATCGAATCGCACACATGCTGTCGGATTCCGGTGCCACCGTGGGCCTTACACTCACCGCATGCCGCCCGGCGCTGCCCGGCACCACCGAATGGCTGGTACTCGACGCACCGGCTACGGCGGCCCGCATGCGGCATTCGAGCGCGGCACCCCTTGCTCCCGATGAGCTGATCCGTCCGGTGCGCGTGGCCAATCCCGCGTGGATGATCTACACCTCGGGGTCGACCGGCACCCCCAAGGGCGTACTCGCCACCCACGGCGGCCTCGCGGGAGTGGCGCGTGCACAGCGGGATCGCTACCAGGTCACCGCGACATCCCGCGTCCTGCACGTGGCATCGCCCAGTTTCGACGCCTCCATGCTCGAACTCTTGCTGGCCCTGCCCGCTGCCGCCGCACTGGTGATCGCTCCCGCCGGTGTTTACGGCGGCTCGGAGTTGACCGCGTTCGTCCGGGATCAACGGGTGACCCATGCCTTCATCACCCCGGCGGTGCTGCGAACACTGGATCCCGACGAACTCCCGGAACTCACCCACCTGACCGTCGGCGGCGAATCGTACGGCCCCGATATGGTGCGACGCTGGGGAACTGGGCGTGCGTTCCACAACACCTACGGTCCGACCGAGACCACGATCATCACCAATATCAGCGCACCGCTGCGGCCCGGCGAATTCGATCTGGGCACCACCATTCACGGCATGTCCGCGGTGGTGCTCGATACTCGATTGCAACCCGTCCCGGATGGGGTGACCGGCGAACTGTACTTGCGCGGGCCGGGTCTGGCTCGCGGATATCACGCGCGGCCGGGACTTACGGCGGATCGTTTTGTCGCCGATCCCTACGGTCCAGCGGGCGGGCGGCTGTACCGGACAGGTGATCTGGTGCGCTGGACCACATCCGGCGCTATCCAGTACGTCGGACGTGTCGACCATCAGGTGAAGGTGCGCGGTCTGCGCATCGAACTCGGTGAGATCGACGCGGTGCTCTCGGCCCATGAGAGCGTCGAATTCGCGGTGACGATCGGACACACCGATGCCGCAGGTTCAGTTTCGCTGGTCGCGTATGTGGTAGCGGACCGAGCGATCGACACCGCGCAGCTCACCGCCTTCGCCGCACAATCGCTGGCCGCCTATATGGTGCCCGCCGCCATCATGGTCCTCGACGAGATCCCGCTGACCCCGGTCGGCAAGCTGGACCGCAAGGCACTGCCCGCACCCGAGTTGCGTACCGCGACCTTCCGCGCACCGGAGACGGCCGCCGAGCGGATCGTGGCCGAGGTCTTCGCCGAGGTGCTCGGCTTGGCAGCGGTCGGTCGCGATGACGACTTCTTCGCCGTCGGTGGAAACTCGCTGACCGCGACACAATTGGCCGCACGACTGGGTGCTCGATCGGACACCTCGGTCGGCGTGCGACTTGTCTTCGAGAACTCGACCGTATCGGCCTTGGCCGCCGCTCTCGACACCACTGCGATGCGTGCACGTCCGGCACTGACCCGGCGCATCGACACCGGTCCGATCTCGCTTTCGCTGGCACAGCAGCGCATGTGGTTCCTCAACCGCCTCGACCGCCAGTCCACCGCCTACAACATCCCACTGGCCGTGCGACTCACCGGTGGCCTCGATATCACCGCACTCAATGCGGCCATCACCGACGTGGTCGAACGCCACGAAGTTCTGCGCACCGTATACCCGCAGCACGAAAGCGGCCCGGTACAGGTTGTTTTGCCGATGGCCGATGCGGGAGCGCCGGTGCTGGCCGCAATTCCGGTGCCCGTCGACGATCTGACCTCCGCGGTCGCGGATTTCGTCGGCGGGGGATTCGATGTCACCGACTCGGTGCCGTTGCGCACCAGGCTATTCCGGCCGGTGGCGGGCCCGACAGCTCTCGGTGAGCACGTGCTGGTCGTGGTCGTACACCACATCGCCGCGGACGGCTCGTCATTGGTACCGCTAGCACGTGACGTAATGACCGCCTACGCCGCGCGTAAGCACGGCATGCCACCGGAATGGCCGCCACTGCCGGTGCAATACGCGGATTACAGCCGCTGGCAACGGGATCTGCTCGGCAGCGAAAGCGATCCGGATTCGCTGATCTCCCAGCAACTCCGCTTCTGGACCGAAACCCTCACCGGACTGCCCGCACAACTCACCCTCCCCACCGACCGCCCCCGACCCGCCATCGTCTCCACCCGCGGGCGACATGTCGATTTCACCATCGACGCCGACATGCAGGCGAGATTGGCGGATTTGGGCCGCAACACCGGCGCGACACTGTTCATGGTCCTGCACGCCGCCTTCGCGGTACTGCTGGCCCGCCTGTCCGGCACCGCCGATATCGCGGTCGGTACCCCCGTCGCGGGCCGTGGTGCGGCCGAACTCGACGATGTGGTCGGCATGTTCGTCAATACGCTCGTGCTCCGTACCCAGGTGGACGCGGCTACTGGCTTCACTGAACTCCTGGATCGGGTACGCGCCGCGGATGTCGCCGCCTTCTCCAATGCCGACGTACCGTTCGAGCGGCTGGTCGAGGTGCTGAATCCGGAGCGCTCGACCGCGCGGCATCCGCTGTTCCAGGTCGGCTTCTCCTTCCACAACCAGGCCGAAGCGAAATTCGCACTGGACGGATTGACCGCCATCGCAGTCGATTTCGACTCCGAAGTATCGCAATTCGACCTGCATCTGGTCGTCACCGACCGCTACGGCCCGGATGGAAATGCGGCAGGCATGGCCGCATCGATCACCTATGCCACCGCGCTGTTCGACGAAGCCACGGTCGCCGGTTTCGCCGGACGACTGCAACGCCTGCTGGCCGCGATCTGCGCCGAACCGCGGCTGCCGGTCGGAGATCTGGCGCTACTCGACACCGCCGAACGCGACCGGATGCTGGTGTCCTGGAATCGGACCGAACACGAATTCACTCCCGCCACCCTCATCGCCGCCTTCGAGGCACAGGTCGTCGAGACGCCCGATGCGGTGGCGATTGTCGATGACGAAGTAACGGTCACCTACGGCCAGTTCGCCTCGCGGGTGAACAGACTCGCCCGCGCGCTCATCGGTCGCGGCGTCGGCCCGGAATCGCTGGTGGCCCTGGCCATTCCGCGCAGTGTCGACCTGCTGGTCGCAATGTACGCGGTGGTGACCGCGGGCGGCGCGTATGTCCCGCTCGATCCGACCCACCCGCTCGACCGGACCACGAGCGTACTCGCCGCCGCCGATCCGGCCTTGGTGCTGACCTCGGCCGAGCAGCCGATGCTGCCGGAGTCGGTGGCGGATCACGATGTGGTGCTGGATATCTCGGTTGCCGCCGGTGTGCTCGACAGCGGACCGATTCGTGCTGAAGAGCGGCTGTCGGCGCTGACTTCCGCGCATACCGCCTACGTCATCTTCACCTCGGGATCGACCGGAACGCCGAAGGGCGTCGCCGTCCCCCATGTCGCAGTCGCACACCAATTGGATTGGCTGCAAATGGAATACGTGCTCGAGCCGGACGACGCCACGCTCCTGATGACCTCGGCGGCCTTCGATCTCTCGGTCTGGGAGTTCTGGTGGGCCATGCGTACCGGTGCCCGAGTGGTACTGGCACCACAAGGCGCACAACGTGAGCCGGCGAGCGTGCTGGATCTGATCCGACGCGCCTCGGTCACCACGGTGACGCTGGTGCCATCGCTGCTGGCCATGCTAGACGTCGGCGGCGATCAGCGACTGCCGAGATCGCTGCGTCGACTGCTCGTCATCGGCGAGGCACTGCCCGTCGCGACCGTCGACCGGATCGGGGCTCGCACCGCCGCCAGGATCGATAACCTGTACGGCCCCACCGAGGCAGCCGTCTCG
This sequence comes from Nocardia vinacea, assembly GCF_035920345.1. NCBI lineage: Bacteria > Bacillati > Actinomycetota > Actinomycetes > Mycobacteriales > Nocardiaceae > Nocardia > Nocardia vinacea. Next base: position 6,000,590 of record NZ_CP109149.1, on the reverse strand, counting down.
GTGACCCGGTTCCGCACCGGCGCCGGTATCCGCCAGACGGTCGTCCCCATCGGCACACCGGAATCCGGAAACCGGGTCTACGTACTCGACGACCGGCTGCACCCGGTGCCGACGGGCGTGACCGGTGAGCTGTACCTGGGCGGCGCGCAGCTGGCCCGCGGCTATCACGGCAGACCCGACCTGAGCGCGGAACGGTTCGTGGCCAACCCATTCGGCGCACCCGGCACCCGGATGTATCGAACCGGCGATATGGTCCGCTGGGGTGCGGACGGCAACCTCGAATATGTGGAGCGCCGCGACTTCCAGGTGAAGGTACGCGGCTACCGCATCGAACTCGCCGAAATCGAGCACGCGCTGCGCTCACGTCCGACGGTCGCCGAGGCCGTCGTGATCGCTCATCGCGGTGACCTGCTGGTCGGGTATTTCACCGCCACCGAGCCGATCGATCCGAACGCGCTGAAATCCGCGCTGACCGAAACCCTGCCGAGCTACATGGTTCCGACCGTGCTGATCCAGCTGAATGCCCTGCCGCTCAACGCCAACGGCAAAGTCGACCGGACCGCACTACCCGAGCCCGAGTTGGACATCCGAGAATTCCGGGCTCCGGAAACACAGCTGGAGCTGCTGGTCTGCGCCGTCTTCGCCGAGTCGCTGGAGGTCGAGCGAATCGGCATGGACGACAACTTCTTCGAACGCGGCGGCAATTCACTCCTGGCCACGCGACTGGCAACCCAGCTGAGTACCGCACTCGCCGAACAGATCCCGGTGGTATGGCTGTTTGCCGCGCCGACACCCGCGAACCTGATCACGCAACTGGAACTGCACCGCTCCGGCCGCGGCCGCGTCGACGTGCAAGCCGCCTTCGATGTCCTATTGCCATTGCGCCCCGGAGGTTCTCGCGAACCGCTGTTCTGCATCCACCCGGTCGGCGGTGTCGCCTGGTCGTTCGCGGGTCTGGCCGCACATATCGATCCGGAGCGCGGCATCTACGGCATCCAGTCCCCGGTACTGAATTCGGCGGCGGCACTGCCGGATTCCATCGAGAACTGGGCCGGACACTACGTCCGCGAAATCCGCGCGGTACAGCCCGACGGCCCCTACCACCTGCTCGGCTGGTCGCTCGGCGGTGTACTCGCACACGCCGTCGCGAACCAATTACAGGACCAGGGCCAACATGTCGCGCTGCTGGCCATGATGGACAGTCCGCTGCACATCACGGTGGACGAGACGGCGACGGTACCGGTGGCCGATCTGCTCGGCGGGCTGCTCGGCGAACAGGCCGACGACACCGATACCGAACTCGATCGCACCCGACTCGCCCGGCGCATCGCCGAACTTCCGGAACCGTTCGCATCCTTCGGATTCGATCGGCTCGGCCGGCTCCTCGACGCGGGCACGCACTCCCTGGAGCTCATCACCCGCTACCGCCCTCGGCCCTATAAGGGCAATCTCGTCTATTTCACCGCCGCACTCGACGACCCCACCGGGGCCACCGGCGCGGCCAGTTGGTCCGACGCCGTCGACGGCACCGTGCACAACCACGCCGTCCAGGCCACGCACTGGCGCATGACCTCCGAATCCGCCCTCGGCCGCATCGGCCACGTCCTGACCAATGTCTTGGCTCACGCCGACCGGGCCTGAACTCTCCCACCAGGAAGGCCGACCAGATGACCAACCCGTTCGACGACGATGACGCCCAGTTCTACGTCCTGACCAATGCCGAAGGACAGCACTCCCTGTGGCCGATCTTCGCCGCCGTTCCCGGCGGCTGGACCATCGCCTACGGCGCGGCCGCGCGTCGCTCCTGCCTGAAGTACGTCGAATCCCACTGGCGGGATATGCGTCCCAATTCACTCATTACCGCGATGCAGCCCGAGGCCAACTGAATAGGTAGGGTGCGCCGGTTCGCACATCCCCCCTGCCGACCGGTGCGCCCTACCCCCTCATGCCCGGGTGCGCGGAGTATCGACGATCATCCGAGCCTGCTCGCGCCAATCGGCGACGGCGCGACCCCGGAAACCCGACAGCGCGGCATCGAATTGTTTCGCGCGCTTGGTGACGGTGAGGCCGACGTAGGTGTGGCCATTGGTGATCGCGCGGGTCGCCACCGCGCAGGCCTCGTCCACCTCGCCCGAGGCCAGCAACGCGGTGGCGTGTTCGAACCGGACCAGTGCGGGTTCCATGGTCTCGCTCGGGTCGTAGAGCCCGATAGCTCGCTCGGATGCCAGGGCGGTCTGCTCGGTGCGGCCCAGTCGGGAATAGCCGATGGCCTGATAGAAGGCGAGCTTCTCCGGGCGGAAGGAAAAGATGCCGATCGAGAGTTGTTCCGCGGGAACATTTTCCAGCGCCTGCTCCGATCTCGAGATGCAGCGGGCGAAGCCGTCGGAATTGCCGAGGCTGGCGTGCGCCCGGGCCGCCATTCCCCACAACCAGGCCGCCGCCGGACCTTTGCCCGGATTTTCTTCGAGGCGCGGGCTGAGCAGGTTCAAAACTTCCTTCGGATTATCGCTATAGGTTGGTAAATACGACAATCCGGCGAGTGCGATGTCCTCGGAATAGCGGTCGCCGATGTCCTGGGCGGCGTGAATTGCAGTGGTGTACCACAATCGAGCCTGGCCGAAATGTCCCTCATTGAACAGAATTTCGCCGACGACATTTGCCAGACGTCCGGCCGTACGGACCAGTCGGATTTGATGATGGGTCGCCTGCCGTTCCGCGAGACAGCCACGGACCGCGCGGAATTGATCGAGCGTGGCATGCAGCAACTCGTGCGGCGGCACCTGCACGACGCGGGCGCCGAGGGCCTCGACGGATTGCTCGAGCAGGCCGAGCCGCCGTTCGCTCATCGAGCCCGCATCCAGGGTGGCGAGCATCTTCTCCGGTTCGCTCGCGACCATATCGGCCGCCTGACCGGCCAGGCCCGCACCGATGCAGGCCAATAGCAATCGCCTTCTCACGTCGTCATCCTCGACTTCCTTGTCGAGCCCGATGTCCCTACCGAGCTGTTTCCGATCGAGCGCCGGGCTCGTCTCTTCGGTATCGCGGGCCGCTGTCGGGCTCGCGATCGCGCGCTCGAATCGCGCGACGACGACCGAGTCGGCCTCCGATAGCACTCGATCGAGCAAACGCCTGCTTGCGGCATGCATCCGGGTTGTCCGGCCGTTCTCCCACAAGATCACGGTGCGCGGGGTGACGCCCACCAGGCGTGCGAACTCATAGCGACTTCGCTTCATCGCCACGCGAAGAGCGAGTACGTCTTCGCCGGTCCAGTCGACCTCAACCATAGGTCCCGCTCCCTCGTACCAGGCTGATTCAATCGGAAAGTACTCGCATTTATCGCATTCGGCTCTGTTATCCACCGAATCGCAACGTGCACGCTGAAGCGGTACCCGGCACCGGGTTTGTACCCCAAACCCTTTCGGGGGTGCCGGCTCTCCGGAACCCGACGCACGGTCCCAACGCTGTTCCGATCCGCAGCGTAGACGGCGGGCTCCGGTGGCGCTGCCGGTGCCGGGTGCACTTATCTCTTCGGTGGAGGTGAACAATGGACGTTTTGCATTCGGACATACGGGAATTGTGGCTCGTGCAGAGCCGTGACTGCAATCAAGAGCCGGTGGGTCTCAGTTATGACCGGGCCCGTTTCATCCTCTCCGTTCATGCTGGACACGGCGCCCGCTGCCGCCAATATCTGGCCGCCTCCGCGCACTGCTTCCGGCGCACTGCCGAGAGGTAACCCGCTGCCCTGATGGGGGTCCCGGTGCGGCGCTTATCCGCAGAAGTGCCGCACCGGGATGGGCAGGCCTTGGGGGACGACCGTTACCGGCGTCGATGGTTTGCTGCCGGAACCTTCCAACTGAGGGCGCGTCAGTCGCCCGGGCGCTCCGCGAAAACCGCACGTGCCACTGTGATTCCGTTGAGTGCGGCCGGGAATCCGGCGTAACCCGCCATCTGCGTGATGATTTCGACGACTTCGGTCTCGGTGCCGCCGACATTCAGCAGACCGTGGATGTGCACGCCCAGTTGCGGCGCCGCCGTGCCGAGCGCGGTGCACATGGCGACGGTGACCATCTCACGGGTCTTCAGGTCCAGACCGGGCCGCGAGTAGATATCGCCGAAGCTGTACTCGATGATGTAGCGCCCCAGATCCGGTGCGATATCGCGCAGCGATGCGATGACCTGTTCGCCTGCGTGCCCGTCGATCTCGGCGAGTTTGGCGCTCCCGCGCTCGAACCGGTCACCCGTCGGTGCCGGTGCCGATTCGACCGGTGCCGGGAGATCGGTACGGGCGTCGAACACTTCGCGCGCCGCCCCCAGCCCGTTCAGTGCGGCAGGGAACCTCGCGTACACGCTGACATGGATCAGCGTCTCCACGATTTCCTCCCGTGTGCACCCCACATTCAGCGCCCCGTCGATGTGGAACCGCAACTGCGGCGCGGCATTTCCCATCGCAGCCAGCGCCGACACCGTCGCCAACTGCCGCTGCCGCAACGTCAGCCCCGGCCGCGAAAGAATGTCGCCATACCCGAATTCGACGGTCAGCCGCCCCAGGTCCGGTGCGATATCCGCGAGACTGTCCAGCACCGCGGGCCGCTCCTGCCCACCGACCTGCCGAAGCAGTTCCAGTCCGCGCTCGAAACGATCATCGCTGGTAGAGGCCTGTGTGTTGGTCATGCCCGAACTCTAAAAGTTGGAGTGTGCTCCAACGCAAGCCTTGACTCGTAGCGGCTCATGTGCGGTGTTAGCCGAAAGCCATGCCCGTTATGACCACCATACTCTCGCGCGCTCTATGTCAATCGGGAGAATTGCTAGCAACATCATGGCGGCGGGGCGACTGCCGTGAACGGGTGATCATGGAATAGCCGAGGATGATTTGCTCCGCTCTGCATCGCCGAAAATCGTCACACAACCACAGAATAGTCAGTAACATCTTGCGACATCGCAGGCGCCTGTGCGCGGCTCACATGGACGTGGCAGGCCGGATGGTCGGGAGATTCAGCATGCGGACCAAGCAGTCGCGACGAACATTCATGAGGAACGCCGCCATGGCGGGTGGTGTCGCCGCCGCCATGACATTGGCACCCACCGGCGGTAGGGCGGGCGCTCAGCCGGGCCGGTCCGTGGCGATCTTCGGTGCGGGTCCGGCGGGTCTGACCGCCGCGCACGAACTAGCCGAACGCGGTTTCGCGGTCACGGTGTACGAGAAGCTCGGTGCTTTCGGTGGCAAGACCCGCAGCATCTACGCCGACGAACTACCCGGCGAACACGGATTCCGCAGCTTCTTCGGCTTCTATCACAATCTGCCCGATACGCTGCGCCGAATCCCCTTCCCCGGCAATGCGAACGGCGTGTGGGACAACCTGGTCCGACTCAATGCGGCCATGATCGCGGGCATGGACCGGCGCAATCTCACCGTCCCCCTGCCGTTCCCGCTTCCGTTCTCGCAATTCCCGATGACTCCCAAGGGATTCGTCGACTCCGTCGCATCGGTCTTCGAATCGCTGTTCCGGCTGCCGCTGCACGAAGCGGTCTTCGCCGCGGAGCGCTTGGCCGTCTACGTCTCCAGCAGCACCGAGCGCAAGTTGGGGCAGTGGGAGCGGATGACCTGGACCGATTTCGCGCGCCTGGACAACTCGTCCCCGGAATACAACCGCTTCCTCGGCGACGGCTTCATCCGTGAACTCGTCGCCACCAAATCCGGTAACTGCAGCGCACATTCGATCGGGCTGGTCGGTGAGGAGTACGTGTGGTCGGTGCTGAACCTCAACAACGACAGCGACGGCAAGGGCAATGACCGCGTGCTCAACGGCCCGACCAGCGAGGCGTGGATCAATCCGTGGATCGACTATCTGCGCTCGATCGGCGTGACTTTCGAACTCGGCCAGCGCCTTTCGGGCTTCGACAGCGATGGCGCGCACCTCACCTCGGCCACTGTCACCGACCAGGGCGGCGCGCGTCACCGGGTGGAGGCCGACTTCTACCTCTCCGCAATCCCGCTCGACAAGTTCCCCGACGTACTCACCGACGATATGGCGGCGGCCGATCCGAATCTCGAGCGCATCCGCAACCTGCAGGCCGCCTGGATGGTCGGCATCCAATTCTTCCTGCGCAAACGTGTCGACCTGGCCAACGGCCACGTCGGCTACAACGACGCGCCATGGGGCCTGACCTCGATCAGCGAGGCCCAGTTCTGGCGACGGCCATTGACCACCTATGGCGACGGCAGTGTCCAGGATGTGTTGTCCGCCATCATTTCCGAATGGGAGGAGCCGGGCACCTTCAACCGCAAGACCGCCAAACAGTGCAGCCCCGAGGAGATCGCCCGCGAAACCTGGGCGCAGATCAAGGCGCACGTCAATGACGACGGCGAAATCCAGCTCGCCGACGATATGTTGCACTCCTGGATGATCGACCCGGCCCTCACCGACGCGGGCACGTCCGAAATCGCCTACGACGACGCCATTTTCATCCAGAACCCCGGCTCATGGTCCGACCGCCCCGGCGCCGCCACCGCGATCGATAACCTCTTCCTCGCGGGCGACTGGATCAAGACCGGAATGAATGTCGCCTGCATGGAGGGCGCGAACGAAGGCGGCCGCCTCGCCGCCAACGCCATCCTGCACGCCTCCGGCTCGTCGGCCGGACTGGCCACCGTCACACCCCGGTACACCATGCCCCTCTGGGAGCCACTCAAACTAATCGACCGCGAACTCTACAAAGCAGGCCAACCCAATATGTTCGACCTCATCGACCGCCGCTACCCGATCCGGTAGCCGACCACGACTTTCCATAGGCTCGTACCGTGCGCGTACTTGTCACGGGAGCGGCGGGTTACCTCGGCAGAGCTGTCGTTTCTGCCTTGGCGGAGGCCGGGCACGATGCGGTCGCAATGGTGCGCGCGGAGCGACCGAACATCGTGCATGCCAACGAGGTTCGCGTTGCCGACTTGCTCGACCCCATCACGCTTCGTCGGGCTGTCGACGGCGTAGACGTGGTGTGTCATCTGGCCGGGCTGACCCGGGTGCGGGAGTCGATGGCCGACCCCCTCCGGTACTTCGGGGTCAACACGGTCGGGACCATCGCCCTGCTCGATGCCATGGCGACCGCCGAGGTGCCGCGGCTCGTATTCGCCTCGACCGGCGCGATCTACGGCGATGTGGGCGGTCGGCCGATCACCGAGGATCTGCCCGATAACCCGCCTCACCCCTACGCAAGCAGCAAGTTGGCGGCTGAAAAGGCTGTCGAAGCCCGCGCCGCCGCCGCTGTCGTTCTTCGGCTGTTGAATGTGGCGGGCGGTCGCGATCCGGACCCCACCCGACTCATCCCGAGGGTACTCAGCGCTGCGGCACGAAATGAACCGTTGGAGGTCAACGGCGACGGCACGACGGTCCGTGACTATGTGCACGTGGCCGATGCCGCGAATGCGTTCGTGGCCGGGCTCGAACACCTGCCACCGCCGGGCGTGACCGAGCGGTACGTCATCGGTAGCGGTCGGGGCACGAGCGTCCGCCAGGTAGTTGCCGCTGTCGAAAAGGTATTGGGACGACGTATGGCGCTCACTCATCGCCCAGCGGTGCCGGAGCCGAATTCGCTGGTCGGCCATCCCGCCAAGGCGATGAAACAATTATGTTGGGTCCCAAGGTATTCCGAGATCGAGGCAATCGTGGGCCAGATGTGGCACGCCGACTCGCGCTAGGTCTTGGCTCGAAGTGGCGGGGCGGCCACTTGGAATGCCGTGGAAGCTGCGTGCTCGTCATCGGAATCTCCTGCCGCCACTGACACCGAGTTGGCCGAACCTCCCATTATGTTACTAGAGATTCTCTGCATCGAGAACCAAGTGTAGCTGTTTGTACTGGGTTCCCTATCGAACTCACTAGACCTAAGTTTTCGAAAGTTCTTCCGCAGTCGACGGAATCATGCGTAACATACGCACCCATACCCGACCGATCGCAGCGTGATCGGCCGCACTCGCGCCGCAGCGATGCCTCGCCCCCGGCGTGTGTTCGGCTGTGCTGCTCAGGCGGCGGGGGAAAGGACACAGGCGCATGCTCAAGAAGCTGGATCGAATATTCAGCTACGAGATGAAGGTCTCCGAATTCCTCGGCACCATCATCATTCTCGCCATTCCCTACGGGCTCGTGGGCCTCATCTGGACGCTGACCCACACCAGCCATCTGCACCGCATGCACGGCATCGACGTGGTCATATCCTTCCTCGGCTCGATCGTGTGCTGGCCGGTGCTCACCTTCTCGAATGTGTGCATGACCTGATGATGATCTTGGTTTGGCTCATCGACATCTTGGTGATCGGCGTCAAGATCCTCGGGGGGCGTATGAAAGTCAATCCGGTGCTGCGGTTCGGGCTCTGGCTCGCCGTACTCAGCACTGTCGTCGCCGGTATAGCCGTGGTCGGCTATCTCCTAGTCTTGCTTCAGCATCAACTCAGCGAGTCGGCATGAGCACTCGACTCACCGAAAGACTCACTGAGCCAACGGATCTAGAGCGGGCAGTCGAGGATCTGAAGGGCCTGTGGCAACGGCATCCGCAGCGGTCGCTGGAGACCTTGGGGCGCCAGGTTCGGCTCATGCGCGATGCCTTCATCGAGATGCTGCGCGCAATGCTCGTGCGCCGCTTCCCATTCCACGAGTTCATCAAGCAGTGCGCGTTCATGGCGAGCGTTTCCGCCGCACCGACCGTATTCGTCGCGATTCCGGTCGCCGTTGTCGTGTCGATCCAGGTCGGTGCGCTAGTGAATCAGGTTGGTGCGACGACCTTTATCGGCGCGGTCAGTGGTCTCGGCATCATTAGGCAGGGCGCACCGCTGGTCACTTCGCTGATGATCGCGGGCGCGGTCGGTTCGGCCATCTGCGCGGACCTCGGCTCCCGCACCATTCGTGAGGAGATCGACGCGATGATGGTGATGGGCGTCGATCCGGTGCGCCGACTGGTCGCGCCGCGACTGCTGGCAGCGATCCTGGTCAGCATTCTGCTGTGCGGATTCGTGGTGTTCGTCGGCTTCGCCACCGGCTATATGTTCAACGTGTACGCCCAGGGCGGCACGGCTGGTTCGTTCATCAGCACCTTCGCCTCCTTCGCGGTGGCGAACGATCTGGTGATCGCACTGGTCAAGGCGGCCATCTTCGGGGCGCTGACCGCAATCATCGCCTGCGACATCGGACTGCATACCAAGGGCGGTCCAGGTGGGGTCGCCAACTCGGTGAACGCGGCGGTGGTCAATTCGGCGCTGATGCTGTTCGCGACCAACATCATCATCACCCAGATCTACAACACGCTCTTCCCGGCGAAGGTGATCTGAGATGGGCACCCGATACACCCCGCCCGCACTGAAGCCATTTCGCGCGGTCTCTGCGATCGCGAGCGTGCCGGTCCAGGCCAACCGGCGACTCGGCCACCAGGCGATCACCTTCTGCCAGGCGGTGGCGGCAATTCCGTTCGTGCTCAGGCACTATCGCAAGGAAGTGCTGCGGCTGACCGCCGATGTCGGCTGGGGCAATGGTTCACTAATTGTCGGCGGCGGCACGGTCGGTGTGGTCATCATCCTGTGCGGATTCGGCGGGATCACCGTCGGCATGGAGTCCTACACCGCGCTGAATCTGCTGACTATGAATCCGCTGACCGGCGCGATCTCCGGTTTCGCTACGACGCGTGAGATCGGCCCGATCCTTGCGACTTTGGCCTTCGCCATCCAGGCGGGCTGCCGATTCACCGCGCAGCTGGGTGCGATGCGGATCTCCGAGGAGATCGATGCGCTGGAATCCATTGCCATCCGGCCACTTCCGTATCTGGTGACCACGCGGATGATCGCCGCGACACTGACCATCGTCCCGCTCTACAGCGTCGGCCTCGCCGTCGCGTATCTGATGACGAAGCTGTCCGTGCTGTTCCTCGGCGGCACCTCCGCCGGGACCTACGACCACTACTTCTTCCAGTTCCTCAACGGTATCGATGTCTTCTTCTCGGTCGTCAAAGTCGTGGTGTTCGTACTCATTTCGACCTTCATCCAGTGCTACTACGGCTATATCGCCACCGGAGGTCCGGAAGGTGTCGGCCACGCGGCCGGGCGCGCGATCAAGATGGTGATCGTCGTCATGGTGTTCGTGAATCTGTTTCTGACCCTTGCGATCTGGGGCATCGACCCCGGATTCCGGATTTCGGGGTAGGTGGCGATGCTGCTCGATCCAAGTGGGCGCGGACCCACCGCACGTCAGCTCACCCTGGCCGGAATTGCCATGGTCACGGCGGCGGCGTTGCTGCTGTACCTGCTCGGCCTGCGCTACACCGGCTATTTCCAGGACAAGGTCTCGGTTGTCGCCGTGCTCACCAGCACCGGTGACGGGCTGCCGACCCATGCCGATGTGAAGTTCCGTGGCATGGTCGTCGGTTCGGTGACTGGTGTCGAGGTAGTCGCGAAGGGTGAACGTCAAGACGCCGCGCTCGATCTGAAACCGGCTGTGGCGGGCACGATTCCGGCGAATGTCACGGCGCGGGTGATCCCCAACAATATCTTCGGCGTGACCGCCATCGAACTCGTCGACAACGGGCACGCCACCGAAACCCTGCGGGCGGGGGCCCGAATTCCCGAGGACACCAGCGAAGGCACCGTGCAGTTACAGACCACGCTCAGTGTGCTGCGCGATGTGCTCGACCATATCCAGCCGGAGAAGCTGGGCCGGGTGCTCGCAACCCTCGCCGACGCACTCGATCCCGCCGCGCGGGTGCCGGGTTCCACCATCGAACGCCTCGATACCTGGCTCACCCAGGTGCACGCGACTCCCGGTATCGGCGATCTGCTCGGCAACCTCGGCCGGGCCGTGACGGCACTGAGCGTTTCGGCGCCGGAGCTGGTCGGTGTGCTGTCGGATTCGGTGACCACCGCACGCACGCTCACCGAGCGGCGCGACAACCTCGTCGCACTGCTTACCAATGCCAGCGGCGCGGTCGACTCGGTCAATTCACTTTTCGCACGGAATCCGGACGCCGGGAAGGATTTGGTCGTCGGACTCGACGGCCTGTTCGGTGGTCTGGCCAGGGATCCGCAGGCCATCCCGGATACCGCCGCCAACTTCAATGCCGCGCTGCAACGAGTGCGCACGACCTTCGGATTCGGACCCAGCCGGCAGATGGTGTGGAAGATGGATGTCAGCTTCACGCCGTTCCAGCAGTACACGGCCAAGGACTGTCCGCGCTACGGCACCATGGCCGGTCCGCGGTGTGGGGGCAGTTCGGTGCCGGATGTCGCACCGCCGCAGGAGTTTCCGCCGCAGCTGCTGCCGCAACGGTTGGCAGCCGCGGGACCGGCGCCCAATGCTCCGGCGCAGGGGCTGCCGAGTATTCCCGGGCTGCCGAGTATTCCGGGGCTGCCGACGATTCCGGGGCTGCCGACGATTCCGGGCATCACCGCGCCAGCCGCTGCGACGGATCAACCCGCCCAGCCGAATTCGGATCTGCGTGGACTCGATGCCGCCGCCGCGATCGTCGGCGGGCGACCGACCACCGCGCAGTATCTGCTCTTGGCTCCGGTACTGGCCGGTGGTTCGGTAACTGTGTACGACACCGCGCCGGATGAAGGGCGGTGAGTACATGAAATCAGGGAAATCGTTAGCCGGATTCAGTCTGTTCGCCGTGGTCGCGGTGCTGTTGACGTACACGATCTGGTCGACGCTGCAGCGTTCGGTAACCGGCGACACCGACTCGTACTCGGCCACTTTCACCGATGTGCTCGGACTGCGCGTCGGCGATGACATCCGGATGGCGGGCGTGCGGGTCGGGCGGGTCGACGCTATCGATTTCGACGGCGACTACAAGGCGCGCGTGGACTTCCGTATCCAGAACAATCAGCGGCTGTCCACGACGACGAAAGCCCTTGTGCGCTACCAGAATTTGATCGGCCAACGCTATATCGCGTTGGTTCCGGGCAAGGACGAGGGCGCCGTGCTGACTGCCGGATCCGCGATTCCCGTCGAACGCACCGAACCGTCGTTCGATGTGTCATCGCTACTGTCGGGATTCGAACCCCTATTCAGCGTGCTGCAACCTGATCAGGTCAATTCGCTGTCGGAGACCTTGATTCAGGCCCTGCAAGGCAACAATGTCTCGCTCAGTGCGCTGATCACCCAGGCCGCCGAACTGGCGGGCACCTTCGGTCAGCGCGACAAAATTCTCGGCGATGTCATCGGCAATCTCAGCAGTGTGATCGCGGGCCTGGCCAATCGCAGCGGCGAATTGGAAACCCTGATCACGCAGGCCCGTTCGCTGGTGGAATCGCTCTACGCACAGGGCGAATCGCTGAAGTCGTCGGTCGATACGGTGGCGAAATCCACCGATTCGCTGGCGGCTCTGATCAATCAGGTGAAACCGAATCTGGCTCGGGCACAGAACGATGCGACCAGCGGTGTCGCGCTGCTGATCCTCAACGGCGCGTCCTTGGATCAGGCGGCGGTCGAGCTGCCGACCGTCCTCAATGGCCTCGCCCGGTTCACCAGCTACGGCGCATACGCCAACGCCTACATCTGCTCGCTGGACGTCTCGCTGTGGGGCGTGCTGCTGCCACCCGGGCTGTTCTCGCAGGTGGGCGGCAATTCTCATTCGGAGGTCTGCCGATGACGGCATTGGTGGGTCGGGTGCGCAATCGCTTGTTGTGGCTAGGACTGCTCGCGGCGGGTTCGGTCGTCGTGCTGCTGGTCGGCTCGAGTGCGTTATCGCAGGCGCATCTCGGTGATAAGACGATTCATGCCGAATTCGCGCAGGCAGCGGGACTGCGATCGGGAGCATCGGTGGATGTCTCCGGTATCGAGGTCGGCTCGGTGAGTGCCGTGCGACTCGATGGCGCGAAGGTCGTCGTGGATCTGAAGGTGCGCAAGGATCTTCGACTCGGTCCGGACGCCTCGGCCGCCATCAAGATGACAACCATCCTCGGCAAGCTGCACGTCGAGTTGGTGCCTGGTACTGGAAAAGGACTGCCGGACAATCGAATTCCGCTGAAGCAGACCTCGGTGCCCTACAACCTCGGCAAGGTCATCCGGGATCCGAACTACAAGTCGTCCTTCGAGCGCATCGAACGCCTGGATCCGGCGAAACTGCGGCAGTCACTGGATGTGCTCAGCCGGCAGATGGGTGACTCTCCGCAGCTCACCGTCGAGGCGCTGAACAGCATCGGCGCGCTGGCCAAGGTGATCAATGATCGCCGCGACGAGGTGGACACACTCCTGAAGAGCATGGATCAGGTGTCCGAGCTGGCCTCCGACAACCGCAATAGCGTGCTGCTGCTACTGACCCGCGGCGAGGCCATCGGCAATGCCGTCGCATTGCGGCAGAACCTGCTCGAGCAATTGCTCGACAATGTCGCGAGCCTGTCGCGGCTGCTGCAGGACATGGGCTTGGAGAACCAGGATCAGCTCGGTCCGCTCATCCAGAATCTGAACACCATGTCCGAGGGCCTGGAAAAGAACCGGGACAACCTCGATTCGCTCTACGAGATCATGCCGGTCGCATTGCGGCAGTTCAACAACGCCCTCGGCAACGGCCCGTACGGCGATGTGTGGGCGCCATGGGTGTTCCCGGACAACTGGCTGTGCTTCGCCCAAGCCGTACAGGGGTGCAATTGATGACGATGGGTACCTTGCTGAAATCGACGGTGCTCGGCCTCGCTGTAACGGTGGCGACCGGTTGTTCGCTGCTACCCGGCAGCCTCACCGCGCTTCCCGATCAGTATCTCGGCGAACATCTGCAGATCAGTGCCGATTTCGAGAATGTCGCCGGTCTTTATGCGGGCAATGACGTTGCGGTGCTCGGTGTTCCGGTCGGCCGGGTCGATACCGTGACCCCCAAGGGCAGTTACGTCGAAGTCACCATGTCCATCGATAAGGGCGTGCGCATTCCGGCCGACGCCATGGCGGCGCTGGTTTCACCACAGCTGATCACCAATCGGCATGTGGAACTTGCCCCGGCATACGAGGGCAATGGTCCGGTGCTGACCGACGGCCAGCACATCCCGCTCGCCCGGACCCGTACCCCGGTCGAACTCGACCGCATTCTCGAAACCTTCGATCAACTCGGCGCGGCCTTGAAGGGTGACAACGAAACCGGACCGATGGCGAGCCGGGTGTTGTTTCCGCTGCTGAACGGCAATGGCGACAAGCTGCGCGAAACGCTGGACGATCTGTCCTCCGCATTCGAGGTCACCCTCGCCAATGGTGACCAGATCTCCAATACCATCGTCAAACTCAATGAGATCACCGAGATCATCGCCCAGAACGACCAGACGGTAAGGGATTTCAGCGGTCGGCTCACCGAACTCGTGCAACTGATGGGGCAGCAGGCGCCAGGTTTGCAGGCGGTGATCACCCAGCTCAACGACTTCGTCGCCAATACCTCGACCGTGGTCGGCCAGAATCGCGAACAACTGCTCGGTGCGCTCACCCGATTCACGACATTGACCGCGCAGATGCGGGCCAATGCGCGCGGGCTCACCGAAGTCACCGATGTGACGCCGCTCTTCTTCGAGAACTTCTCGAATGCCGTGAGCCGTGAGAACCGGGCGCTGCGCCTACACGGTCTGCTGGACAAAGCGGTGCTGGACGGTGCGGCGCTTTCGCTGTTCTGTGAGCGAATCCAGCTGCGTCTCGACGGCTGCCGCACCGGGAAGATCCAGGACTTCGGCCCCGACTTCGGGTTGACCGCCGCACTGCTCGGGATCACCAAATGAGGGCGGCGCGTTCGGCTTTCGTCGCGGCGATGGTTGTCGTCTCCTCAGCGGGGTGTGCCGTGACGGTCGACAACGTGCCGCTGCCGAAGCCGGGCATCGGCGGGCCGGGTTATGAGTTGCACGCCGTTTTCAAGGATGCGCTCAACCTACCCGCGAATGCACACGTGAAGATCGGCGGCACCGATATCGGCATGGTCTCCAAGATCAGCACCATCAATTTCCTCGCCGATGTGGAAATGCAGATCCGGCAGGATATTCAGCTGCCCCGCGGCACCACCGCCGAACTGCGCCAGGCCACTCCGCTCGGTGACATGTTCGTCGCGATGAACCTGCCCGCCAAGCAGCAGAGCGCCGAAATGCTGCGTCCCGGCGACACCATCGCGCCCGACCATACCGGCACCGGCGCGTCGGTCGAACAGTTGATGATGTCGATCTCCATGCTGCTCAACGGCGGTGGACTCAATCAGGTGGCTCGGATAACCACCGAGATGAATTCGATGTTCGCCGGCCGCGCACCACAGCTCGCACATCTGATCACCGAAATGACCGATGTGCTCGCGGCACTCAACGCACGCACCGCCGACGTCGACAGTGTGCTCTCCGGACTGAACGTGCTCACCGGCGAATTGGCCAGGCGCAAGGCAGAATTGGGTGCGGCTGCGGATACATTCCCACCGCTGATCGGACTGGTCGCCGAAAACAACAGGAGTATCGCCGAACTCGTCGCCAAGGTCTCGGTCACCATGTCCGCGCTCGGTGATTTCACCGACACCACGGGCCCGGAGTTCCTGAGCCTGTTCGACAGTATCCAGCGGCTGATGTCCGGATTCACCCAAATGGGCGATAACCTGGCGGGGACGCTGGACGGGCTGCACGCCATCTATCCCGATGTCATGGCCAGCTATGACGGGCCGGTGCTCGCGGTCGCCGCCACGGTTTCCTATCTCGATATCGGTGCGCTCACCGATCCGAAGGGCAGCCGTTGGCCGGAAGTCGGCGATGTACCCGCATTCATCGGCAGTCTGGCCGAGGTGATCCAGAAGGTCATCGGGCGGCTGCAGGGTGGTGGGCGATGAATATTCCGCTGTGGCACTGGCTGGTTCGACATCGGATCGCAGTGGCCAATATCGGGCTGATCGTCGTGCTGATTCTCGGCATGTCCTATCTCGGTGCGGCCGTGCTGCGGATCAATCCGCTGCCGAGCAGCTACCGGGTCCGGGTCGAGCTGAAGAGCTCCGGCGGACTCGCGCCGAACAATGACGTCACCTTCCGCGGCAGTCGGGTCGGCAAAGTACTCGACGTTCGTGTATCCGGTGACGGCGTTGCCGCTATCGCCGAAATCAATGACACCGCAAGGATTCCGGTGGGCGGCACCGTCGCCGTCGGCAGGCTCTCGGCGGCGGGGGAGCAGTACCTGGACTTCCGCCCCGACTCCGACAGTGGACCGTATCTGTCCGACGGCTCGATCGTCGATCGGTCGGCGACGAGCACACCGGTGACGGTGCAGTCGGTGCTCACGAATATGAGCGGGCTGATCGGCGGGATGAATCCGGCGCGACTCAATGTGATCATCGATGAACTCGACAAGGCGCTGGCCGGTGGTCCGGATCGGTTGCGCAATATGGTCGCCGGAATCAGCCGGGCCATGTCCGGACTGACCGATCTGCTCCCGCAAACCCAGCGACTCATCGAGAACCTGCAGGTGATCGCCGAAACCACCACCCACGCCCAACCCGATCTGACCACGCTGACCACCGGCTCGAGCACACTGTTCCAGCAATTGACCGCGGCCGATCAGGAAGTGCGCAAATTCCTCGAACTCGGCCCCGGCCAATTGGCCACCCTCGGCGGCATCGTGCACGACACGCAGGACCCGATGACCAATCTGATCACCAACTTCGTCGCCATCACCAAGGCGGCCAAGTTGCGTCAACCAGCGATCGAAGCGCTGTTCCCGGCACTGCGCGCGGGTTCGGAGGCCATCGGAATTCCGGCACACGACAACGCCTTCAACACGATGGTCGATCCGTGGCCGCGTCCGACCTGTGACTACGACACGATCCCCGTGGTGCCGACCGACAAGACCGTCGATACCAGGGTGCGGCTCTACAACTACTGCATCACCACCAACCCCGCACTGCAGGTGCGTGGTTCGGCGAATGCGCCACGGCCGAATATGCCGGATAACGGTTCCGGCCCGCCGCCCGGCGTCACCGGCAATGAACTCTCCCGCCCCGCACCCGGCAGATAGGAACGAGAAGCTATGAGCGAGCGAACCATCGACACAGCCGACAACGAGATCGACAATGCGCAGGCCGATGTGCCGGAGGCTACCGTCTCGCTCGGTAAGGATATCGACACGGATGTTGCGTCGAATGTTGACGCCACGCCAGATGTGGGTTCGAAAGTGCCTGCAGCCGAACGGTTTGCATTCCTCCGCACGCCCAACAGCCGCACCGCGATCGCCTTCCGCGCCGCCGCCGCACTACTGCTCGCCGCCGCAGTCGCCTCCACGGTGTTCTACTACCTCCAGAACAAGGACAACAAGGCCATAGTCACCGCCCACGAGGATGCCCGCCTCGCCGCCTGCCAATACGCACCCGTACTCGCCGACTACGACGCCAAGAACCTCGACAAATACTTCGCCGCAGTCCTCGACGGCGCCACCGGAGACTGGAAGAAGCAATTCGACAGCACCAGCAAGGAACTGCGCGACGTCCTCACCCAGGGCGAGGTGGTCTCGAAGGCCAACGACGTGCAGTGCGCGATCAAGTCCGGCGACACCAACTCAGCCGAAGCAATCGTGGTAATCGGCCAAACCATCACCAGCATGGGCACCCAGGGCAAGCCGGCGCCGGGTCAGTTGTCCATGGTTATGCGGCTGGAGAAGGTGGACGGTCGCTGGCTGATCAACAAGGTGAACTCACCGCTCGCCACGCCGCCACGGTCGTAGCCCAGGTATGTCTGGGGGTGCTGCACAGCAAAACCGCTGAAAGTGGCTACAATTATATGGAAAATAATAGCCATATGAGGGAGAGCTGCGTGGACGTCGGCATTCGGGAACTGCGCGATAACCTCAGTCGCCATCTGGCTGATGTGCGGTCCGGGCACACGGTGACCGTCACAGACCATGGGCGACCGGTCGCCCGCATCGTGCCCGTCGGGCGACCGACGCGGCTGGAACAACTGCGCGCCGAAGGGCGTGTGCAGCCCGCCCGTAAGAAAAAGCAGCCCGCGCCCGAGCCGATTCGTGCGGAGGGCATGGTCACCGAGCTCATCGAAGAACAGCGCCGGTGATCGGCTACCTCGATACATCGGCCTTTGTACCGTTGCTGGTCAGCGAGCCTAGCAGCGAAGCATGTCGCCGATTCTGGGATGACGCTGACGCCGTGGTATCGAGCAGACTGCTCTATATCGAGACAGCGGCGGCACTCGCGCAGGCACATCGTATGGAGCGCCTCAACGCTAACGCGTATGCAGCGTGCCGACGGCTGCTCGACCAGCTTTGGCCACAGCTCGAGATCATCGAGGTGGATGAGGCATTGGCCCGGCGGGCGGCCGAACTCGCCGTCCGCCTCGCGCTGCGCGGGTACGACGCCGTCCACTGTGCTAGCGCCGAACAATTGGAGGACACCGATCTAGTCGTCGCATCCGGCGACAAACGCCTTCTCGATGGGTGGAAGTCGTTGGGGTTGGCCACCTTCGATACAAACGCGCCCGACGAGTCCGCCTGAACGCAGGCGCTGACCCCGAAATGGAGCCGGATGCTCCCACCTGGGCAAATCAGACCGACCTAGACAGTTGGGGCGGTCCGAGGGTCGATACCATGGCCGCATGAGTGTCGACAATCGCCGTACGGCGCGCAAGGCGGTCAGCGGCGACTCGGCACCGCGGGAGATTCGGCGCAGGCCGAAGAATCGGCGGGCCCAGATCGCGGCGGCCTCGGCGGCCGCGTTCGGTGCGCTGGGCTATCACGGCGTGAGCATGGAGGACATCGCGTCCGGGCTCGGGATCAGTTCGGCGGCACTGTATCGGCACTATCCGAGCAAGTACGCGCTGTTCCGCGAGGAATTGCTGCGGGTGGGCCGGGCCATGACGGAATCGGTCGAGCTGCCGGAGGCCGCGGCGGACCGGGGGATGGCAGCCGACGGAGTCGGCGGGGTGGGTAAACCCTGGACGCCGGAGCGGCGGCTGCGCCAGGTGCTCGACGCCCTCATCGGCGTCACAATCGAGAATCGGCCGACCGTCACCCTGGTGCGCTGGGAGGGTCGCTATCTCGAACCGGAGGATCTGACGGTCCTGACCGACCAACAGCTCGCCGTCGTCGGCGCGATCGGTGTGCAATTGGCCGCATTGCGACCGGAACTCGCGGAGGACGAGCTGCGAGTGCTGCGCGCCGCCTTGCTGAGCGCGATCACCAGTATCGCCGATCACCATGCCAGTCTGCCCGCGAAATCCCTTGCCCGGCTGTTGAGTTCGGCCTGCTGGTCAATTGTGCCCGCCGAGCTGCCCGCGCTGGAAGCGGATGCCGAACTGCCGGTGGCAGTCGAGATTCCGGATTCGTTCAAACATGAGCTGTTGCTGCGCAAGGCCGTCGAACTCTTCCACGATCGTGGCTATCCGAATGTCAGCGTCGAGGAAATCGCCACTGCCGCAGGGCTTTCCGCTGCCTCGGCGGTGTACCGGTTCTATCGGGGCAAGAGCGATCTGCTCGCGGCCGCGTTCAGACGGGCCGCCGACCGGGTTTCCGGTGCGATCGGCCCCGCGGTGGCAGCGGCGGCTGACTCGGAAGCGGCACTCACCACACTGATCGAACAGTACGTCGAGGGTTCGTTCTCCGAACGCGCGCTGACCTTCGTGTATTACACAGAGTTCCAGCATGTTCCGAGCGACGAGCGCACCGTGCTGCGAAATATCCAGCGGCTCAGCGTCGAAGAGTGGGCGCGGCTGCTGCGTGATGTGCGACCGGAGCTTTCACCCGCCGAGGCCCGCTTCCTGATCCACGCGGCCTTCGCGTTGGTGGTGGATCTGGGGCGCAACTTCGGTGTCGAACCGATCGCCTCCCCGGCTCGAGTTCGATTGCTCATGCAGCTGGTCCTGTTCGGCCGCCCGGCCCGCTCCTAGTCCGCGCCCTTCCGCTTCGATACGCCGCCCGTCGCCGTTCTGAGTATGTTAGTGACAATTCTATGCAGGTTGAGCATAGGCACTCCATGTAATACCGCGCTTTTGTGATCGTCCATTCAATACGATTTCAGCCCTGGGAAGAGACATCGAGCAAGCGTCCGGTTGGGCTAACATCGCGGGATGGATGCCGAGGATCGTCGCGCACCGGAGGACGCGACCGCAGGCCGCACCGCGCGATCGCGTGAGGTGCGCCGCCGCCCGCGCAACCGACGGGCGCAGATCGCCGCCGCCTCCGCGGAGGCCTTCGGCGCATTCGGTTACCACGGCGTGAGCATGGAGGACATTGCCTCGCGCCTCGATATCAGCTCTACCGCACTGTATCGGCACTATCCGAGCAAATACGCCCTGTTCCGCGAGGAAGCGCTGCGGTTGGCCGGGCTGAGCACCGAGGCCGTGCGCCTGCCCGAACAACTGCGTGACCGGCCCGCCGCCGAACGCCTCGACCACATCCTCGATGCCCTCATCGCGGCCTCCATCGCGAATCGGCGCAGCGCCGCACTGCTGCGTTGGCAGAACCGGTATCTGGATGATCCCGATCGCCAGATCCTCATCGATCACCTGATCACCACTGATGCGGTGGCCCGCGAATTGCTGGCCGAGACTCGACCCGAGCTGCCCGACGGGGATCGGACGGTGCTCTCGGCCGCTGCGATGAGCGTGATCGGCAGCATCTCCGACCATCATGTCGCGGTGCCGGTGCGCGCGCTGGCGGCACTGCTGCG
Source organism: Nocardia vinacea (assembly GCF_035920345.1). Classification (NCBI taxonomy): domain Bacteria; kingdom Bacillati; phylum Actinomycetota; class Actinomycetes; order Mycobacteriales; family Nocardiaceae; genus Nocardia; species Nocardia vinacea. The sequence goes on along the minus strand of NZ_CP109149.1, from coordinate 5,979,963 downwards.
GTCGGCCTGTCATACGGTGACCGCATGTGATCTGCCCGCGCCTGGCGCTGACACCGAATCCCCTGGCGCGAAGGAGGTTCCGCTCACCTTCAAACACGAGCTGTTGTTGGCGCGGGCCATTGAGCTTTTTCATGAGCACGGGTATCCCAATGTGAGCGTGGAGGATATCGCCAATGCCGCGGGCCTGCCCGCCTCGTCAGCGGTGTACCGCTTCTACCGCGGCAAGGGCGACCTGCTCGCGGCCGCTTTTCGCCGTGCGGCGGACCGGGTTTCGGCGGCCATCGGACCCGCCATCGCCGCATCGGATACCCCGGAACAGGCACTCGGCACCCTGATCGAGCTGTACGTGCAGGGCTCGTTCGCCGAGCGCGAGCTGACCTTCGTGTACTACGCGGAGATCAGCAATGTGCCGCCGGAGGATCGCACCGTACTGCGAAATATCCAGCGGCTCAACGTAGAAGAGTGGGCCAAGCTGCTCATCGGAGTCCGGCCGGAGCTCTCCGCGGCCGAGGCGCGGGTGCTGGTGCACGCCGCCCTGGCACTGGTGGTCGACCTCGGTCAGTGGCTCGGACCGGAAAACCCGCTGTGCTCGCAGCAGCGAGTCGCGCACCTCATGCGGGTCATCCTTTTCGGCCACTAGGTGGCTGGTGTCGAACGCGCCTGTCGGCGCGGTGATGCCGCCGGGCTGGTATGTCGTGGTTGGTTGACGGCGGCTGGCGGTGACTGTGCCAGGATTGTCGTATCAGGCTGTGTCCGTGGTGATTTGGGCTTTGTCTGTGGTGCGCCCGGAATGTCAGGCGGCGGCTGTGGTCCATCCGCTGGTGCTGTAGCCGATCCCGAGGACGGCGAGGCGGGCGAGGTTGTGCGCGGCGGCGAGCAGCCCGAAGTCGGCACTGATCTTGGCTTGTCCACGCAGACGAGGGCGGCGTCCGCCGTGGCGGCGGCGCATCAGGTGCCCGATTTTGCGTTCCACCTTGGGGCGGGTCGCGCGGTAGGCGGCCTTCCAGGCCGGGTTCAGCTGCCGGGCGCGGGCGGTGGCCAGGTATTTTTCGTGGGCTCCGACGGTAATCGTGCGCCCGCCGGCCGCCGTTGTGCACTGCGCGCGCAGCGGGCACCCGGTGCAGGCGGCACCGAAGTAGGCGGCGCCGGTGTGGCGGCCGGTGCGGGCCGCGATCGTCGCGGTGACTCCAGCCGGGCAGGTCACCGTGCGGTGGTCCAGGTCGATGCTGAACCGGTCCTTGGAGAAATGCCCTTTCACCGACGGCGACGGCTGCACCTTGATCTGGTTGCCAATCCCGTTGTCGTCCAACCGTTTCAGCAACCCTCCCGCCCCGTATGCGGCATCACCGAAAACCACCACCCCACCCTCTTCGGCTTCGGCTTCGGCTTCGGCTTCGGCTTCGGCTTCGGCTTCGGCTTCGGCTTCGGAGGGCAGTATGTCGGCGAGCAGGCCGGTGGCGGCGTCGGCGTCGCTGCTGTTGCCGGGGGTGACAGTGGTGGCGGTGATGATCTCGCTATCGGGGTCGACGGCGATATGGCCTTTGTAGCCGTCGAATCCGCGGGCGCTGGTCTTGTGCCCGTGGCGGGTCTCGGGATCAACGGTCGAGATCACCCGGTCGGCTGCCGTGCCGCGCACGATCCGGAAGTTCCCGTCGTCATCGGTGGTGATGTCCTGGCCGAGCACGGTCGCCAGCAGTTGTGCGGCCTTGCCGACACGCTCGTCGAGATCGAGCCCGTCCAGCAGCGTCAGCATCGCCGACCCGTCACGGGCACGGGAATCGATCAACTGCTCACGAGCGGTCTCGTCGTCCCAGTCGATCATGGGTTTCGCAGTGCCTGTGTAGTCGTCGTCGCTGGTGATCGCCGCCCGCAATGCCGCAGCCAGTTCGGCGCCGACGGCCGCGAGCAGGCCACGGATCGCCGACCGGATCAAGGTGATGGTGTCCATCGTGGCGACCGCGTCATAGAGCGGGGTCGAGTCCAGCACCCGTTTACGACCCACCAAACCAGCCTGGCGCGCCACCTCCAGCACGGCGTCGAAGATGCGGTTGGGCCGCTGCGAGCGGGCCAGCCGGGCCCGCATGTCAACCAGCACCGTGTGCACGAATCCCGGATAGTCGAAATCCAAGCCACCGGCGGCGTATTTCCAGCGGGCATCGAACGCGAACCGTTCCACCGCTTCCCGATCCGAGAGCCCCTCGATGCGTTGCAGCACCATCACCACCGCCACGATCATCGGCGGCACCGAACGCCGCCCGACATCGGTGAACAGGTCGGCGAACATCTCATCCGGGAACAACTGGAAGCAATCACGGTGCAGTACACCGTAAATCGAGCCCTCCGCCACACGACCCTCGCAGAAGTTCGCGGTCGACCGCAACAAATCCGCCTGCCTCGGCGACTGCCCCAACGTCACCCGATCATTCTGCTCGAGCCGGGCCGTCACCGCACGAAAAACACCAGCCACCTAGGACGTGTCTTCCACTCGCTCGAGCCATTCGACGGTGAGTGCCATCACGAGGTTGGCGCGGAAGACGAGCCGACAGGTGGCGTGCCTGCTGGTTCAGTTCTGGGCTGGGCGGACGTTGGCGTACCAGTCGAGGAGTTCGGGATTGTCCACGGCACTGCGTTCGACGACGCGGGTGGGGTCGGCGCCCTGGAAGAGCTTCTTGATCGGTACCTCGAGCTTCTTGCCGGTGCGGGTGTGCGGAATCCCGGGGGCGACGATGATTTCGTCGGGGACGTGGCGGGGGGAGACCTCGGTGCGGATGGTGGTGTTGATGCGGGTTTTCAGGTCGTCGGTGAGGTCGGTTCCGGGGGTGAGGGTGACGAAGAGGGGCATCCAGTAGCCGCCGTCGGATTGTTCGGCGCCGATGACGAGGGCCTCGGTGATTTCGGGGAGGCGCTCGACGGATTGGTAGATGTCGGCGCTACCCATGCGGATGCCGTGCCGATTGAGGGTGGAGTCGGAGCGGCCGTGCACCACGATGCTGTTGCGTTCGGTGATGGTGATCCAGTCGCCGTGCCGCCAGATGCCGGGGAACATGTCGAAATACGCGTCGTGGAAACGGATTCCGTCCGGATCGTTCCAAAAGCGCACCGGCATGGACGGCATCGGCTTGGTGATGACGAGTTCGCCGACCTCGTCGCGAACCGGCTTACCGTCTGCGTCGAAGGCCTCCAGTGCGACACCCAGATAGGGCGCGGAAAGCTCACCCGGCCAGGTCGGTACGGTCCGCGCACCGCCGATAAAGGCAGAGACCACATCCGTTCCGCCGCTGATCGAGGCGACTTGGACGTGGTCACCGACATTCTCGCCCAACCACACCGCCGATGCGGGCGGCAATGACGAACCGGTGATGCCGACCTGTCGCAGTGCGGTGAGGTCGTGGTCGGTGCGCGGTACCGCCCCCGCCTTGATGCAGGCGAGCACGTAGCCCGGACTGGTGCCGAGCACGGTCGCGCCGACCTGAGAAGCGATGTGCCACAGCGTATCCGGGGTCGGATAGGTGGGACTGCCGTCGTAGCAGACAATAGTCGCACCGACCAGCAGTCCGGCGACCTGGAAGTTCCACATCATCCAACTCGGGCTGGTATACCAGAAGAAGGTGTCCTCCGGGCCGATATCTGCCTGCAGTGCAACGGCTTTGAGATGTTCCAGCACGACGCCACCGTGCCCGTGCACGATGCCCTTGGGCAGTCCGGTGGTGCCGGAGGAGAAGACGATCCACAGCGGATGGTCGAAATCGACCGTCTCGGTTTCGATGACAACGGCCTCGGTATTGGCGGCCGCCTCGGTCCAGGCCAGTGCGTCCGGTACCGGCAGCCCGAGCTGGGATACCGCGACCGTCGTCTGCACGGTGTCGAGTCCGGCCCGCAATGCCGCGATATCGTCGCGCTTGTCATGCGTCTTACCGCCGAACCGGTAGCCGTCTGCGGTGATCAGCACGGTGGGTTCGAGCTGGCCCAGCCGGTCCAGCGCCGCTTTGGGCGAATAGTCCTGACCGCAGGCGCTCCACACCGCACCGATGCTCGCGGTGGCCAGAAAGGCGATCACCGACTCCGGAATATTCGGCAGGTACCCGGCCACCCGATCACCCGGCTGCACGCCGAGCGAGCGCAGTGTGCGCGCGAATGCCGCGGTGCTGTCGATCAATTCGCTCCAGGACACCTCGCGCACCGGAGTGTCCTCGGCGACTGCGATGATGGCGGGTCGATCGGTGCGGAACTGCCGTACGACCTGATCGACATAGTTCAGCCGGGTACCTGGAAACCACTGCGCGCCCGGCATTTCAGCGCTTGCCAGCACCTCGCCCGCGATCGGGCCGAGTTCGAAGTAATCCCACAGCGCACCCCAGAAGCCGGGCAGATCGTCGACCGACCACTGCCACAGCGACCGGTAATCCGGCGCGGACTGTCCGGTGCGCGCAGCCACGAATCCGGCGAAGTCGGTGATGCGCGCCTCCGCGATATCTGATTCGGTCGGCACCCATTGTGGTTGCACCGCATTACCTCCTGGCTGAGTCTTCGGGAATCAGGTGTGGTTCGCGCGCCGCACGATCTGCTCGGCATGCCGCAGCACCGGGGCATCGACCATGCGGCCTTCGAATGCGAAGACTCCCCTATGGTTCGGTACTTCGTCGAGTACCCTTCGAGCCCAATCGATTTCGTCATTAGACGGCGCGTAGGCGGCCCGGATGACCGGCACCTGGCTCGGATGGATCGCCACCTTGGCGTCGAAGCCGCTCGCGACCGCGTCCACTGCTTCGGCGCGCAGCCCGTCGAGGTCGCGGATGTTCAGATACACCGAGTCGAGCGCGAACTTGCCGTACGCCTTGGCCGCCAGCAGGGTGGTCGACCGAACATGGCGTGCCACATCGCGATAGCTGCCATCGGCATGCCGACTGGAATTGCCGCCGAGCCCGGCGACCAGATCTTCCGCACCCCACATGACCCCGATCGCGTTGCGCGCCAATACCGCTCGCCCGACCGCCATGGCGCCGAGCGGCGATTCGATCAGCGCGATCACCTCATAGTCGGTGAGGGAGCCGAGCTGTTCGGCGGATTCGGCCTTCGGCAGCATGATCCGCCGATATTCGGTCCGCGCCAATGCCGCGAGATCGGGCTCGTGCTCGTCGGTGCCGACGGCATTGATCCGCACCACGGTGGTCTCGGGATCCAGCGGGGTCTCGACGAGCGCCTTGCGCGCGGCCGCTTTATCGCCGGCCGCGACCCCGTCCTCGAGATCGATGATCACCACATCGGCTGCCGCGGCGGCCTTTTCGAAGCGTTCGGGGCGGTCGGCGGGGCAGAACAACCAGGCCGGTCCGGGCAATTGCCAACTCATGCGGGCTCCTTGCGTACCAATGTCTTTCGTACCGCCGTCGCCACGATATCGCCATGCTGGTTGCGCGCGGTGTGCGCGAAGGTGAGGATGCCCTCGCCCGGACGGCTCCTGGATTCGCGCTTATCGGTGACCACCGTCTCGGCATACATGGTGTCGCCGTGGAACAGCGGCTTCGGGAAGGCGACCTCGGAGAAGCCCAGGTTGGCGACGATCGTGCCCTGGGTCAGCTGCGCGACCGAGAGGCCGATCAGCGTGGACAGGGTGAACATCGAATTCACCAGGCGCTGGTGGAACGGCGGCAACTGTTCGCTGAAGGCGGCGTCCAGGTGCAGCGCCTGGGTGTTCATGGTCAGCGTGGTGAACAGGACGTTATCGGCCTCGGTGATGGTCCGGCCCGGCCGGTGCTCGTACACCACATCGGTCTCGAACTCCTCGAACCACAGGCCGCGCTGCACCACGCGGCGTGGAGCGTCTGTCTCGGTCACAGCTCCGCCTCGCTGGCGCTCGGCTCCGCTGCGACCGTTGGTGCTGTGCTGATGGTTCCCTCGCTTCGCTCGGTCACAGGCCCAGTTCCCGTCCGATCAGCATCAACTGCACCTCAGTTGTGCCCTCGCCGATCTCCAGGATCTTGCTGTCGCGATAGTGCCTGGCCACAGCGTATTCGTTCATGAAGCCGTAGCCGCCGAAGATCTGAGTGGCGTCGCGGGAGTTGTCCATGGCCGCCTCGCTGGCCACCAGCTTCGCGATGGAGGCTTCCTTCTTGAAAGGTTTACCCGCCAGCATGAGTGCGGCGGCGTCGTAGTACGCGGTACGCGCGGTGTGGGCGCGCGCCTCCATGCGGGCGATCTTGAAGGCGATGGCCTGGTTACGGCCGATGGCCTGGCCGAAGGCCTCGCGCTCCTTGGCGTAGCGCACGCTCTCGTCGACACAGCCCTGAGCCGCTCCCACCGACAGCGCCGCGATGGCGATGCGGCCCTCGTCGAGAATGCGCAGGAAGTTGGCGTAGCCGCGACCGCGCTCGCCGAGCAGATTCTCCTCCGGCACCCGGACGTCGGTGAAGCTCAGCGGATGCGTATCCGAGGCATTCCAGCCGACCTTGTTGTAGGCGGGTTCGGCCACGAAGCCGGGGGTGTCGGTGGGTACGAGGATGGTCGAGATCTCCTTCTTACCGCCCGACTGTCCCGTCACCGCGGTCACCGTCACCAGTTTGGTGATATCGGTGCCGGAGTTGGTGATGAACTGCTTGCTGCCATTGATGACCCATTCGCCGCTGTCGGCGACCGCGGTGGTCCTGGTGCCGCCCGCATCGCTGCCCGCACCGGGTTCGGTGAGGCCGAAGGCGGCGAGATTGCGGCCACTTGTCAACTGCGGCAGCCATTCCTGCTTCTGCTTATCGTTGCCGAAGCGGTAGATGGGCATGGCGCCCAGCGAGACACCGGCCTCCAGGGTGATCGCCACACTTTGATCGACCTTGCCGAGCTCCTCCAGCGCCAGGCACAGCGCGAAGTAGTCTCCGCCCATACCGCCGTACTCCTCCGGGAACGGCAGGCCGAACAGACCCATATCGGCCATGCCCGCGACGACCTCGTACGGAAACGTATGGTTCGCATCGTGTTCGGCGGCTACCGGGGCGACCACCGACTTGGCAAAATCGCGCACGGTCAGTGCCAGGTCGCGATAGTCCTCGGGCAGTGTGCCGGTGGACAGAAAATCACTCATGCGGAAGTTCCTTCTCGCTCGGCGGTTTCGGGTTCGGTGGCAGCCGCGGCGATGCGCACCAGCGGCTGGTCGAGGCGGACCTGGGCACCCGGCTCGACCAGGACTTCGACGGTGCCCGCGACCGGTGCGGTGAGCGTGTGCTCCATCTTCATGGCCTCGACCACGACGACCGGGGCCCCCACCGCAACGATGGCACCGTCGGCAACCGGTACCGCGATCACCGAACCCGGCATGGGACTGCGGATTTCGGCGTCACCGACGTGTTCGGCGCCGCCGCGGACATTCATCTCGGCCACCTCGCGCAGCACCGCGACACCGGACGGTCCAGCCACCCAGAGCTGACCGTCGTGTTCCACGACGCGGAACTCCCGGCGCAGACCGTCCAATGTCAGGACCAGCCTTCCGCCGGTGAAATCAGCAGTGAGCGAGACTGATTCGCTGCTGTTGAGATGCACCTCCGCGGCATCGGGAGCGCCGGTCAGGTAAACGTGCTCGGTGCGGTCACCGCCGGCGAGCCTGATGGTGGTCGGCGCGGGTGTGCCGATGCGCCACCCGGACGGGATATCCCACGGATCGCTCGGCCCGACCGGCCAGCGTCGCACCCAGTGATAGGCAGCGGCAGCGATGAATTCGTCATCCCCGACCGCGGCGGGTCGGAAGTCGCCGACGCGGCGATCCAGCAGGCCGGTATCGAGCTTCCCCGCGGCCACATCCTGGTCGGCCAGCAGAAAGCGCAGGAACTCGATATTGCTGGTGACGCCGAGCAGGACGGTATCGCTCAGTGCCCGATCGAGTTTCGCGAGTGCGGTCGGGCGATCGGCGGCGTGCACGATGACCTTCGACAGCATCGGGTCGTAATCGCTGCCGACGACAGTGCCGATGCGCAGTCCCGAATCCACCCGCACGCCAGTGCCTTCGGGCTCGGACAGGTCGAGTACCGTGCCGCCGGTGGGCAGGAAGCCGCGCCCGGGATCCTCGGCGTAGACGCGGGCCTCGATCGCATGTCCGACGAGCCGCAGCTCATCCTGCTCGACCGCCAGCTTCTGCCCGGCCGCGACGCGCACCTGGCACTCCACCAGGTCGATCCCGGTGACCAGCTCGGTGACCGGATGTTCCACCTGCAGCCGAGTATTCATCTCCATGAAGAAGAATTCGTCCGGCCGATCGGCGGAGACGATGAATTCGACCGTGCCCGCACCCACATAGTCGACGCTGCGTGCGGTATTGCATGCGGCCGCGCCGATGCGCGCCCTGGTCGCGGCGTCCAGCAGCGGGGACGGTGCCTCTTCGATGACCTTCTGATGCCGCCGCTGCAGGCTGCATTCGCGTTCACCGAGGTGGATCACGTGGCCGAATTGGTCGGCCAGGATCTGCACCTCGATATGGCGTGGCCGGGTGACGAATCGCTCCAGGAACAGGGTGTCGTCACCGAATGCCGCGGCCGCCTCACGCCGGGCGCTGGCCAGCGCAGCGGGCAATGCCGACGGTTCCTCGACCAGTCGCATACCCTTACCGCCGCCACCGGCGGAGGGCTTCACCAGTACCGGATAGCCGATATCGGTTGCGGCGTCGATCAATTCGGCATCGGTGAGGCCCGGACGGGCAATACCCGGGACGACGGGCACATCGAAGCCGGCGACAGTGTTCTTCGCCGCGATCTTGTCGCCCATGATTTGGATTGCCTTTGCGGGCGGCCCGAGGAAGACAATGCCCGCCTCGGCCAGCGCTGATGCGAAAGCCGCATTCTCGGAAAGGAATCCGTAGCCCGGATGTACGGCCTTGGCGCCCGTGCGCACCGCCGCGGCAACGACCTTCTCGATATCGAGATAACTTTCCCGGGCCGGAGCCGGACCCAGGCGCACCGCGGTATCGGCCGCACGCACATGCCTGGCCTGCGCATCCGCATCGCTGTAAACCGCGACCGAGCGAATTCCCATGGCGCGCAACGTGCGGATGACCCGGACCGCGATTTCGCCGCGATTGGCGACGAGCACGGTGTCGAAATCGATGGGATGGGATTTGTTCATCATCGCGCTCACATCCGGAAGACGCCGTAGGAAACGGGTTCGAGCGGTGCTTGCGCACACACCGAAAGGGCAAGTCCGAGTACGGTTCTGGTGTCGGCGGGGTCGATGACGCCGTCGTCCCAGAGCCGCGCGGTCGAGTAGTACGGATTGCCCTGATGTTCGTACTGTTCCCGAATCGGCGCCTTGAATGCCTCCTCGTCCGTGGCCGACCACGGCTGTCCGCTGCTGTCGAGTTGATCCCCACGCACCGTCGACAGCACCGAGGCGGCCTGCTCGCCACCCATTACCGAAATTCGCGCATTGGGCCACATCCACAGGAAGCGCGGCGAATACGCGCGCCCGCACATCGAATAGTTGCCCGCGCCATACGATCCGCCGATCACCACCGTGAGCTTCGGCACCCGCGCACACGCCACCGCGGTGACCATCTTCGCGCCGTGCTTGGCGATACCACCCGCCTCGTAATCGCGCCCGACCATGAAACCGGTGATGTTCTGCAGGAACAGCAGCGGAATCTTGCGCTTATCGCACAGTTCGATGAAATGCGCGCCCTTCATGGCGGATTCGCTGAACAGCACGCCGTTATTGGCGATGATGCCGACCGGATGGCCGTGGATGCGGGCGAATCCGGTGACGAGCGTCTTACCGTATTCGGCCTTGAATTCGTGGAATCCGTTTTCGCCGTCGACCAGCCGGTGGATGACCTCGCGGACGTCATACGGCGTGCGCAGATCGACCGGAACCACGTCGTACAGTTCGGACTCCGGCTTCGCGGCCGCGACGGTCGGCGTTACCTCCCATGGGCTGGCCGGGCGCGGGCCGAGCGTGGCCACGATGCGGCGCACGATGCGCAGCGCGTCTTGGTCGTCCTCGGCCAGGTGATCGGTGACTCCCGAAGTGCGCGAATGCAATTCGCCGCCGCCCAACTCCTCGGCGGTGACCACCTCACCGGTCGCGGCCTTCACCAGCGGCGGTCCACCGAGGAAGATCGTGCCCTGATTGCGCACGATCACCGCCTCGTCACTCATCGCTGGTACGTACGCACCGCCGGCGGTGCACGAACCGAGTACCGCGGCGATCTGCGGAATTCCCTTGGCACTCATGGTCGCCTGGTTGAAGAAGATGCGCCCGAAATGCTCCCGATCCGGGAAGACCTCGTCCTGGCGCGGCAGGAACGCACCGCCGGAGTCGACGAGATACACGCAGGGCAACTGGTTCTGCAATGCGACCTCTTGGGCGCGCAGATGCTTCTTCACCGTCATCGGGTAGTAGGTGCCGCCCTTGACTGTGGCGTCGTTGGCCACGATCACGCATTCCCGCCCGGAGATCCGGCCGATGCCGGTGATGATCCCGGCGCCGGGACATTCATCGTCGTACATGCCCGTCGCGGCCAGCGGCGAGAGCTCGAGGAACGGGCTGCCCGGATCGAGCAGCTGATCCACCCGCTGCCGGGGCAGCAGCTTGCCGCGGGCCACGTGCCGCTCACGCGCCTTCGCGGGCCCGCCGAGCGCCGCGGCGGCCAGTCGGGCGCGCAGATCCTCCAGTAGCGCCCCGTGTGCCGCGCGGTTGTCGACCTCGACCTGTTCGGTCACCGTCATCACGCCGTCCTGCCATCCAGTTAGTCGCCGATAACTGGAATTCAGGTTAATGTTGATTAACCGAGATGTCCAGGTGTGCTGAAAGGAGCGCGTGTGACCAGCACCGACCCCGTCGCGCCCACCCGCAGGGAACAACTGAAGCTGCAGCGTAGGGCGCAGCTGCTGGATGCGGGTGCCCGGCTCATCGCCGATCGTGGGTTCCTCGGCATGCGCCTGGACGACCTCGGCGCGGCCGTCGGGATCAGCGGCCCGGCGGTCTACCGGCACTTCCCGAATAAGGAGGCACTGCTGGTCGAACTGCTCATCGGGGTCAGTCAGCGGCTGCTCGCCGGTGGGAAAGCGGTGGTGGCGCGGACCGGGTCGGCGCGGGAGGCGCTGGACGGGCTGGTCGATTTCCATCTGGACTTCGCGCTCGGCGAGCCCGAACTCATCCGGATCCAGGACCGCGACCTCGAGAACGTGCCGGTCGGGCCCAGGCGCGAACTGCGGCGCACCCAGCGTCAGTACGTCGAGATCTGGGTGGCGGTGCTGCGGGAGTTGCATCCGGAACTGCCGGAGGAGACCGCACGGGTGCAGGCCCACGCGGGCTTCGGCCTGATGAACTCCACGCCGCACAGCGCGACCGATGCCACCGCCACCCGGGCCCGGCCGATACTGCGTCGAATGGCGCTGTCCGCAATGACTCAGGCTGCGCTGGGTTGATCGCCCGCCGCTTCTCAAGCCTCTGCCAGCCCCAACGGAGCGAGTCTTACGAGCGACCGTTCGCGGCCCGTCTCGCGTCCGAGTCGTCGAAGCGCGTGTGCAGCAGTCGCGGGACTTGACCATCCGGCGCGTGTGCATCGGTGGCCGAGCGATCCGCCATCGGTGACCGCAACGGAGCGAGTCTTACGAGTGACCCGTTCGCGGCCCGTCTCGCGTCCGAGTCGTCGAAGCGCATGCGCCGCAGGCGCGAGTCTCGACGGCTCGGACGCGAGACACCCGGGGGCCGCGAACACGCCGCGCCGAAGGCGCGGCCAAAGATACAGCATCACCGCGCGGTCCAGCCGCCGTCCATGGTGTAGGACGCGCCGGTGACCATGCCCGCATTCGGCGAGGCGAGCCAACCCACCAGTGACGCAACCTCTTCCGGCTCCACGAGGCGCTTGATCGCGCTCTCGGTGAGCAGCACCCGCTCCAGCACCTCCTGCTCGTCGATGCCGTGCGCCTTGGCCTGATCGGCAATCTGCTTGTCCACCAGCGGCGTTCGGACATAGCCGGGACTGACGCAATTGCTCGTGACACCGTGGCGACCGCCCTCGAGCGCGGTCACCTTGGACAGGCCCTCGAGTGCGTGCTTGGCCGTCACATACGCGACCTTGTATTCGGACGCGCGCAATCCGTGCACCGAGGACAGATTGATGATCCGGCCGAAGCCCCGCCGATACATCTGCGGCAGTGCCGCGCGGATGAGCAGGAACGGCGCTTCGACCATGAGGGCCATCAGGTTCCGGAATCGCTCCGGCGGGAAGTCTTCGATCGGGTTGATGCTCTGTACACCGGCGTTGTTCACCAGGATGTCCACATCCAAGGTGAGTTGTTCCAATGCGTGGATGTCGAGAAGGTCGACGGCCCAAGCCTTTCCATTTACCTCGCTCGCAAGTGCCTTCGCGCCCACGTCGTCGATATCGGCGATGGTGACGGTGGCGCCGCGTGCCGCGAGCTCTCTGGCGCAGGCAGCGCCGATACCGCTGGCGCCGCCGGTGATCAGGGCGGAACGTCCGTTCAGGTCACTCATGACTGCACCTCGCCGGCGCTCGGTTCCGTCATGACCGAGCGCTCGGCTGTGCCTGTCGTTCGCTCGCTGCGCTCGGCTGTCCCTTTTGTTCGCTCGCTGCGCTCGCTCATGTGAGCTCCACTCGTAGGGTTTCGGCTCGCGCTGCCGGGCTCTGTGCGGCAAGGGTTTCCGCGTCGGCGGTGTCGATGCTCTCCAGGGTTATGCCCTTCGTTTCGCGGGCGAACAGGACGGCGATCGCGGTAATCGCCGCGGCCGCAGCCAAATACAGGGCGATCGGGACCGCGGACTTGTAGGTATTGAGCAAGCGCACGGCGATGATCGGGGCGAGCGATCCGGCCACGATCGAGGTGACCTGATAACCGAGGGAGACACCGGAATACCGCATCCGGGTGGGGAACATCTCGGCCATGATCGCGGGCTGGCCCGCATACATGAAGGCATGGAATACCAGGCCGATAATGATCGCGGACATAATGATCGCGTTGTGGCCGCTGTCCATCATCGGGAAAGCGAAGAAGCCCCAGGTGCCCGCAGTGAGCGCGCCGACCAGATACACCGGCCGTCTGCCGAAACGATCGGAGAGATTGCCCGCCAACGGAATCATGAAGAAGTGCACGGCATGTGCGGCCAGCAGCCACCAGAGGATGACCTTGGTGTCGACATGCACCTGCACCTTGAGATAGGTGATGGTGAAGGTGACCACCAGGTAGTAGAGGATATTCTCGCCGAATCGCAGCCCCATGGCGGTGAATACGCCGCGCGGGTAGCGCCGCAGCACCTCGACGACACTGAGCGAATCGGACTTGATCTGTTCGATTTCCTGCTGTGCCGCAACGAAAATGGGTGCGTCGGTGACCTTGGTGCGGATGTAGTACCCGACCAGCACGACCACCGCAGACAACCAGAATGCCACGCGCCAACCCCAGCTCAGGAAGGCGGCGTCGGACAGCGTCGAGGTCAATGCCAGCAAAGCGACCGTCGCCAACATATTTCCCACCGGCACCCCGGCCTGTGGCCAGCTCGCCCAGAATCCGCGCCTGGAGTTCGGACTGTGTTCGGCCACGAGCAGTACCGCGCCACCCCATTCGCCGCCGACCGCGAAACCCTGGATGAATCGCAGGACCACCAGCAATGTCGGTGCCCAATAACCGATTTGGGCGAAGGTCGGCAGACAGCCCATGAGGAAGGTCGCGGCACCGACCAGCACCAGACTGAACTGCAGTAGCTTCTTGCGGCCGTATTTGTCACCGAAATGTCCGAAGACGACGCCGCCCAACGGACGTGCGGCGAAGCCGACGGCGTAGGTGATGAAGGCGGCGAGGATCGCGTCGAGATCGCTGGTGCCCTTGGCGAAGAACACCTTGCTGAAGACGAGCGTCGCGGCCGTGCCGTAGAGGAAGAACTCGTACCACTCGACCACGGTGCCGGCCATGGACGCGGCCACCACCCGCCTCAGTCCGGCCGGTATCCCGCCGGGATCGTTTCCCGTCGGCCGCATTGCATCGCGCACGCTCATCGAACATCTCCTTCATGACCGGGGCCATATCTGGCAACAAGATGTGACGGCCCCCACATTTCGTGGTCAGAACGAGTATTCGTGCACATATCTTCGGCCGCAATGACCAGTTGTGCAGTGCGTGTCTGCAAGAATGCAGAAATGAGTCCGCCTGCCTCGGGCCCCAACCGCCCCAGCGCGGATGATCTGCTGGTTCTGCTCGCCGTCGGGCGCTCCGGGCGCTTCGTTTCGGCCGCCGAGGAGCTCGGGATCAACCACACCACCATCTCGCGCCGCATTGCCGCACTGGAGCAGACGCTGGGCGGGCGGGTGCTCACTCGGGTGACCGGTGGTTGGGAGCTGACCGATCTCGGGCGGGAGGCGTTGGCGGCGGCGGAGGCGGTGGAATCCGCGGTCAAGTCGCTGGCTACCGGTGCCGATGGCATGCGGGTACTGGAGGGGGTGGTTCGGATTTCGGCGACCGACGGATTCAGTGCCTATATGGCCGCACCGGCCGCCGCCGAGGTGCAGCGGCGGCATCCGAAGATCGCCGTCGAGATCGTGGCGGCGACCCGTCGCGCGTCCCAGCAGCGTTCGGGTCTGGATATCGAAGTGGTGGTGGGTGAGCCGCAAGTGCACCGCGCCAGGGCAATTCGATTGGCCGATTATTGTCTCGGGCTCTACGGTTCGCGCGACTATCTCCGTGAACACGGAACACCGACGGCGATAGGGGATCTCGCGCGTCATTCGTTGGTCTACTTCATCGATTCCATGCTGCAGGTGGATGACTTGGACCTGGCCTCCAGTTTCGCGCCTGCGATGCGTGAATCGGTAACTTCCACCAATGTTTTCGTGCACGTCGAAGCGACCCGGGCGGCGGCGGGCCTCGGCTTACTGCCCTGCTTTATGGCCGATCGTCACGACGACCTGATCCGAGTGCTTCGGAAGGAAGTCTCCGTTCGGCTCACCTATTGGCTCGTCACTCGCACCGAGACATTGCGCAGGCCGGAGGTGGCGGCGGTCGTCGATGCGATTCAGGTTCGGGTGCGGGACCAGCGGAACGTTCTGCTCGGTTTACCGGGTCCTTCATGAGAAACGCCGACGCTGATCAAGACAGTTGGTAAGAGTTACTCGGTGAGATGTCGTCAACGACTGCGGGATGATCAGGATTACAGCTATTTCGGCAAGAGATCGTCGGCGGCGGCGAACGCGGCTTGCTCGAGCCATATGTCGAGTTCAGAGGATCGGGGTGAGGGTGCCGTCGATCATGCGGTAGACGGCGTTCATTTGATGGAGGTGGGTGTGGTCGTGGGTTACCAGGAGGGTGGCGGCCTCGTGGGTGCGGGCCATGGTGACGATCAGTTCGATTATGGCGGTGCCGCGTTCGGTGTCGAGGGCGCTGGTTGGTTCGTCGATGACCAGGAGGGCCGGATCGTTCATCAGGGCGCGGGCTATGTTGACGCGTTGGCGTTGGCCGCCGGAGAGTTGGGCGGGGCGTTTGGCGTGTTGGTCGGCGAGGCCGACGGCGTCGAGTAATTCCATTGCCTTGGTCCGGGTTTCGCGGCGTCGGGTGGGGGAGGTGAACAGGCGCTGGCCGAGGTGGGACATGGCTTCTAGTTGTTCGACGGCGGTCAAGGCGGGGATCAGGTTCGGCTGCTGGAAGACGATGCCGATGGACGAGCGGCGCACGGCGGCGGCTTCGCGGCGTGTGAGGGTGGTGAGATCGACTGTGCCGTTGGAAGTTTCGAGCGTTATCCGACCGGAGTCGGGGCGGATCAGGGTGGAGACTACGGCGAGCAGGCTGGATTTTCCGGAGCCGGAGGGGCCGGTGATTGCGGCGATGGTGCCGCCGGTAACGTGCAGGTTCACCTGGTTCAGTGCGGTGAGGCGACCCGCGCCGTCCGGGTAGGTGAGGGTTGTTTCGCGTACGGTGAGAGCGGTTTTCATCATGGTCGCGATGGTCATGCGGAGCTCCGAATAATCAGCGGGCCGAACCGAGCGCGGTCAGCGGGTCGGTGGTGAACAGGAAGCGCAGGGCGAAGGCCGCGCCGAGCAGACCGAGGACGATCAGGGCCGCTGCGGGGAACAGGGTTGTCGAGAGGCTGAGCACGAAGGGCGGCGCGTCACCCATGAATGTTGCTGCGGCTACGGTGATTCCGAGTCCGACCGCGACGCCCGCGGTCAGCACAATTGTCGCTTGGGCAAGGGCGTCGCGGACCAGTGCGCCGGATGTCGCACCGAGCGCCTTCAAGGTCGCGATATCGGGCATGCGCTGCACCGTCCACACAGTGAAGAACGCGCCGATCACCAAGGCCGAGATGGCGAACAGCAGCACGGTCATCAGCGTCAGCGAACCGTTTTCGGCCTTGTAGGAACTCAATGCCGACAGCGATCCGGAGACGCTGGTCGAGGTCGTATGCGCAGATGCGTTGACGGAGGCGGTATTCGGGATGCCGGATACCGCGAGCACCGTGGCGGTGCCGCCGCGTGGACTCACCGATTGCCAGTCGGTGGGCGTCATCCAGACGACTGGGGTGTGGCTGTACCAGTCGTCGCCCTGGACGGCGGCCACCCGGAAGGTACCCGTGCCGAGTGTGACGGTGTCAGCGACGATGGCATCGAGGGCCTTGGCCGCGCCGGTGCTGAGCACGACGGTGCCGGAATCGGTTGCGACGCGGTTGCCAAATGCGGTTCCGGTAGTGCCGAACAGCGCGACCTGGGCGGGTTTGGTCGCACCCGGACCCGACACCGCGCCCTCCGTCCGGCTGATGCCGATCGGATCCACGGAGCCCGCAGCCGCCTGCCAGGTCTCGACCTGCTGCTCGGTCAGTGCGGAGGCGTCGAAGGAAGGGGCCGCGCCGTTATCGGCGAAGACAAGGGCATCGGCGTGGATCGCTTCGATGGCCGAGATGTTCTGGTGCGCGAGTCCGGCGGTGAGACCGCTGAGGAAACTCACCAGCAGCGCCACCAGGGTGACGACCAGCGTGATGAGCAGAAAACGGCCGCGTGCGGCCCGCAGATCCCGGAGTGCGACGAACATGCCATCACCCTGCCGTGCGCCGGCTCCCATGCCATCGCGCACGCGGAGGAATGCATCCCGATCGAAGGTTGGTCGGTGTTTTACGCCTTTCGATGGATGCCGCCCGGATAGCCGCACATAAGCTGGCTAAGTGCATTCGTCGCCGTTCACGCCTGTCTTCACCGCGCTGCGGTTGGGGCTGCATGTGCTGGTGACGACGCTGGCCGTGGTGGTCGCGGTGCGCGCACTGCTGCCGGGCGCCGGACATCCGCTCGGCGTCGTCACACTGACCGCGGCATTCCTGGTCGTGTACTTCGCCGGTGCGTTGGTCGGTCGCCGCCCGGCGGGCGTCCGCATCTGGTTGGCGGCGCTTACGGTGCTGTGGCTCGGCCTCGTGGTGCTCGCACCCGATGCCGGATACCTCGCATTCGGTGTTTTCTTCCTCTACCTGCACCTGCTGCCACGGCCGTGGAGTCTGCTCGCGGTCGGTGCGGCCACGGCGGTTGCGGTGATCGGTTTCGGGATGCATCGCGGCTGGTCGGTGGCGGGTGCGATCGGTCCGATTATCGGCGCGGCCGTCGCGGTGGGGATCGGGCTGGGCTACGAGGCGATGTTCCGCGAATCCGCCGAACGTCAGCGCCTGATCGACGAATTGCTCAGTACCCGAGCGACTCTCGCGGAACAGGAGCGCACCGCGGGCAAACTGGCCGAGCGTGAACGGTTGGCGCAGGAGATCCACGACACCGTCGCGCAGGGGTTGAGCAGCATTCAGCTGCTGCTGCACGCCGCGGAACAGTCAGCGCCGAATCACCCTGCGCTGCAACAGATTAAGCTGGCTCGCGAGACGGCGGCGGAGAATCTGGCCGAAACCCGCAGGCTGATAGCGGAATTGACACCGGCCGCCCTGGAGGGGCAGAGCCTCGCGCAGGCGCTCGAGCGCATCTGTCAACGCGCCGAGGCTCCGGGACTGCTCACCCAGATGGTCGTCGAGGGCACGCCGGAGCGCCTGCCGATGCCCGTCGAGGCGGCACTGGTTCGGATCGCGCAGGGGGCGATCTCGAACGTGGTGCGCCATGCGGACGCGAGCCGGATGCGGTTGACCCTGACGTACTCCGATACCGATGTGTACCTCGACGTGGTCGACGACGGCATGGGCATCGATCCGTCGGTGCTTGACCGCCCGCCAACGGGCACCTTCGGTCTGGCCGCCATGCGCGGTCGCGTCGAACAGCAGGGCGGCACAATGGCGGTCGAGTCCGAGCCTGGCCACACCGCGGTCACCGTCATGTTTCCGCTGGAGCCCGGTTCCGGCGCAGTCGATTCCGGCCTGCGCGCAGCGGAATCCGGCTTGTCTGCGGCTGATTCGAACCTGCCCGCGGCCGATTCGGGCCTGTCCGCGACGGAAACGAACGCGGCGGATTCCGAGCCCATGCCGAACGCTCCCGACCTGCCCGCGTTGGCGCAGCGTGCGGCGGATTCCGCGTCTGCGCCGGACGACCCCGACCTGCCTGCGGTGGCGCAGAGCTCGACGAAGCCGAACGATCCCGGGGCGGCCGCAGCACATGCCAGTTCGCGGCCAGCCGAATCCGCCCAGGGCATACCGAAGGCAACGAATCAGGAGGGCGGTCAATGATTCGCCTACTCCTGGTCGACGATCACGCCATCGTGCGCGCGGGCCTGCGCGCACTACTGGAAAGCAATGACGACATCACAGTCGTCGGAGACGCACCGACCGCTGAGGCCGCCGTCGCCTTCTGTACCACCACCCCGGTCGACCTGGTGCTGATGGATCTCAGCTTCGGCCCGGGCCGCTCCGGCGTCGACGCGACGGCCGAATTGCGTGCGCTCGCTCAGCCGCCCAATGTCCTGGTGGTCACCAACTACGACACCGACGCTGACATTCTCAGCGCTATAGAGGCCGGAGCCTGCGGCTACATCCTCAAGGACACCCCACCGATGGAACTGCTCGTGGCGGTGCGCTCGGCGGCCGCGGGGGAGAGCGTGCTGTCGCCTGCGGTGGCATCCAAGCTGATGATCCGCGTGCGCCGCGCCGATACCACCCTGAGTCCGCGCGAAATCGAGGTGCTGCGCCTGGTGGCCGACGGCAGTTCGAACCGGGAGATCGCCAAGGCACTCTTCCTCAGCGAAACCACCGTCAAATCCCACCTCGTGCACATCTACGCCAAGCTTGGCGTTCGCTCCCGCACCTCGGCCGTCGCCCGCGCCCGTGAACAAGGCACCTTCTGAGCGATCAAGATCAAGTGGAACTGGTGGCGGGGGCTTCTCGGGCGATGCCGCCATAGTTTCCACGTGATCATCTGTCCAGCCGGGTGTGGGAGGTGCTTGGATTCCGCGGAGGGTTTTAGGGTTGGGGGATGGCATCACTTTCGGATCCCAAAGTGCGCGACTTTCTGACCCACGCCAAGCGAACCGGAAAGGTGGCATTCGTGGCCGCCGACGGTCGACCGGTGGTCAGCCCGGTGTGGTTTGTTCTGGAGGGGGACGAGCTGGTGTTCAATACCGGCAAGGCCACGGCCAAGGGGAGGGCCTTCGCTCGCGATCCGCGCATTGCGGTGGTGGTCGACCTCGAGGAAGCGCCGTACTCCTCGATTCAGATCCAGGGCACCGTGACCCTGTCCGAGGATCCCGACGAACTCCTGCGCACCGCCACCGAGATCGGCGGCCGCTATATGGGCGCGGACCGGGCCGAGGAATTCGGCAAGCGCAATGGCGTCCCGGGCGAACTGGTGGTCCGGGTGCACCCGTCCAAGGTGATCGCCCACTTCGACGCGACGGCCTAGCCCTAGACTCACCCGCATGACCGTGCACTTCATCGGGGCCGGGCCGGGCGCCGCGGACCTGCTGACCGTCCGCGCGGTCGAGCTGCTGCGCAGCGCCCCGGTCTGCCTCTACGCGGGTACCTACCTCGACCCCGAGGTGCTCGCGCACTGTGCCCCCGATACCGAACTGGTCGACACCCAATACCTGGACATCGACCAGATCACCGAGCACCTGGTGCGCGCGCACCGCGCCGGTAAGGATGTCGCGCGCCTCTGCTCGGGCGACCCCTCCATATATTCGGCCCTCACCGAACAAACCCGCCGTCTCGACGCCGCGGACGTGCCGTGGGACATCACCCCCGGCGTCCCCGCCTACGCCGCCGCGGCGGCGCTGCTCGGCACCGAGTTGACCGTCCCCGAAGTCGTCCAATCGGTGGTCCTCACCCGCACCCAGGCTCGTTCTACCGCCATGCCCGAGTCCGAGGCCCTCGCGAACTTCGCCCGGACACAGGCCACGCTGGTGCTGCATCTGGCCATCACCCGAATCCGCCCACTGGCAGCCGAGCTGATCCCGGCTTACGGCGCCGACTGCCCGACCGCCGTGGTCTACCGAGCCAGCCAACCGGACCAACTGGTCCTGCGCGGCACCCTCACCGATATCGTCGACCAGGTCGAATCCGCGGGTCTGCGCCAAGCCGCCGTCATTCTCGTCGGCCGCGCCCTCACCCCGAATCTGTCCTGTACCCAGTCCCATCTCTACGACCCGGCTCGCGACCGACATTCACCTTCGCAAGCAGTGTGAGATCGGTGACAGCCATCCAGCAAACTTGCGATGACCCCCCTGCCTGGGCTGATGTTTCTCGGCTATGGGAGCTGATTGGTCGGCTGGCGAGGGCGACGGTAGATTGTTTCGGTGATCTGCATTGAACTTCCCGGCGAAGCCGGTCGGTGGGTGGCGGGCAGGGTCGCGCCCATGTAACAAGCCCGGCCTGACGGGCAGATAGTGCCAATGAACATTTTTGCTTGATTGATGAGAACTGAACGCGGGAACACAGGCGCCACGCTGATATAGGTGCGCGTCGGCGTCCCGGTGTTCATCGGGGAGCGCTCGTGTGGTGTTCCGGAAGCGAGGTTACGGTTGGACCGGCTGGATTTCGGCGGAAACGGCGAAACTAGTGGCGAACGGGCGCACGCTGCTTCGAGGGAGTCGAGTGAGCCGTTCCCGTTGTCCCCGGCGCAGCTGGGTATCTGGTACGCACAGCACGTCGACCCGCAGGTGCCGATCAACATCGCGCAGTACGTCGACCTGCACGGCGACCTCGACCTGAAGGTCCTGCGCGAGGCGCTGATCAGCTCCGGGCAGGAGCGCGGCTCCGGCATGCTGTGCATCACCGAGATCGACGGCCAGCCGTATCAGTGGATCGACTACACGATTCCGGACCGGGACAAGGTCTACTACGTCGACTTCCGCGATGAGGCCGATCCCGAGGCCGCCGCCATGGCGTGGATGCGCGCCGAGTACAGCGCCCCGCTGAACCTGCTCGAGGATCGGCTGCTGCGCTTCGCGGGCCTGCAGGTGGGCGATCACCACTGGTACCTGTATCTGCGCGCGCACCACATCGTGCTGGACGGCTTCGGCGCGGTGACCAACCTTTCCAGGGTCGCCGACTGGTACACCGCCCTGTTGAACGGCACCGAGCCCGCACCGGCCAATGCCGCGCACCTGCGCACGCTCCTCGAGCAGGAGATGGCCTACCGGGACAGTTCCCGGTTCCAGTCGGACAAGACGTACTGGGCCGAGCGGGTCGCCGGCGTGGGGGACGGCACCAGCCTGGCGGGCCGGTCCGCGGGGCCGGCGCCGATCAACACCCTCAGCAGTGTGCTGCTCTCGGACGAGCAGAACGCGGTGCTGGAAGCGGCTGTGGCGCGCCATGATTCGTCGCCGGCCGGGTTGCTGCTCGCCGCGTTCGCCGGATATCTGGCGCAGTGGACCAGTTCCGAGGACGTGATCCTGAGCCTGCCGGTGACTGCGCGGACCACTGCCGTGATGCGCCGCTCCGGCGGTGTCTCGTCGAATATCGTGCCGTTGCGGCTGCGGATCGGGCACGAGACCACCGTGGCCGATGTGCTCAAGCAGGTCCAGGTCGAGGTGACCGGCGCGCTGCGGCACCAGCGCTACCGGCACGAGGACATCCGCCGCGACGCGGCCGGTGACGGCGTGGTGACCAGGGAGTTCTTCGGCCCCTGGATCAACATCATGCTGTTCCAGGACAAGATCAGCATGGGCTCGATGGTCGGCACCATGGTGGTGTTGTCCACCGGCAGCATCGAGGATCTCGGCGTCAACTTCTATCAGTCCGAGGGCGGTTCGCGCGCGCGTATCGACTTCGAGACGAACCCGAACCTGTACTCCGAGGCGGAGACGCATCGTCAGCACGAACGCTTCCTGGAATTCTTCGAGCGCTTCCTGCGGGCCGAGGCGGATGCGCCGGTCTGGGGCCTCGAGCTGACCACCGCGGCGGAGCGGGAGCTGACCGTCGCGGAGTGGAACGACTCCGAGCAGGACGTCCCGGAAACCACGCTGGCGGCCCTGCTGGATGCGCAGATTCAGCTGACCCCGGACAACGTCGCCCTCGATTTCGAGGGCGCGCAGCTGACCTATGCGGAGTTCGGTGCGCGGGTCAATCGTCTGGCCCGCTTCCTGATCGCCGACGGTGTCGGCCCGGAATCGCTTGTCGCGCTTGGCATGCGACGTTCGCTGGATCTCGTCGTCGGTATGCACGCGGTGCTCGAGGCCGGTGGCGCGTATGTGCCGATCGATCCGGATCATCCGGCCGATCGCACCGCCTACATCCTCGAGTCCGCGGCACCGGTCTGCGTGCTGACGGTCTCCGGTGACGAACTCGAGCTGCCGGAATCGGTGCGCCGGGTGGAAATCGACACCCTCGATGTATCTGCGTACGACGATGCGCCGGTGGCGGATTCGGAGCGGCGCGCGTCGCTGCGTCCGGACAACACCGCCTATGTGATCTACACCTCGGGTTCGACCGGACGCCCGAAAGGTGTTGCGGTAACCCATCATGCGATCGTCAACCAGCAGCTGTGGATGCTCGACGAGTACCGCCTGACTGCTGATGATGTGTACCTGCAGAAGACCGCGACCACCTTCGACGTATCGCTGTGGGGTTACTTCCTGCCGCTGATGGTCGGCGCGAAACTTGTTGTCGCGACCCCGGACGGGCACCGCGATCCGCTGTATGTCGCCGAGATGATCGAGCGGCACGGGGTCACCGTCACCGACTTCGTGCCGTCCATGCTGACGGTGTTCGTTGCCCATGCCACCGCCGCCCAATGCGCCACGCTGCGTGCGGTTTTCGTTATCGGTGAGGCGCTGCCGCCGGAGACCGCCGCGGGTTTCCGCGCGATCACCTCGGCCGGTCTGCACAACCTGTACGGTCCCACCGAGGCTGCGGTTTCGGTCACCTACTGGGAGGCCACTTCCGCTGACACCGTCACGGTGCCGATCGGTATTCCGGAATGGAATGTCCAGGTCTACGTACTGGATTCGCGGCTGCGCCCAGCGGCGGTCGGCGCACCGGGTGAGTTGTACCTGGGTGGACGTCAGCTGGCGCGCGGTTACCGCGGTCGCCCCGACCTGACCTCGGATCGGTTCGTCGCCAACCCGTTCGGCAGCAACGGCGAGCGCATGTACCGCACCGGTGACCTGGTGCGCTGGAATGTCGCGGGCACTCTGGAATACATCGGCCGCACCGACTTCCAGGTGAAATTCCGCGGTCAGCGCATCGAACTCGGTGAGATCGAAACCGATCTGCTCGCCCATCCGGTGGTCAGCCAGGCCGCCGTGCTGGTGGTCGATACCGCGACCGGTCAGCAGTTGGTCGCCTATGTCGTGCCCGCGCCGGGCCAGTCGATCGAACCGATCGAACTCACCCGGTTCGTCGCGGAAAAGCTGCCGAGCTACATGGTGCCCGCGGCGATCATGGTGCTGGACGCGTTCCCGCTCAATACCTCCGGCAAGCTGGATCGAAAGGCTCTGCCGGAGCCGGTGTTCAGCGTGGACGCGGCCGGATTCCGGGCGCCGCGTACCCCGGCCGAGCAGATCGTGGCGGCGATCTTCGCCGATGTGCTCAGCCAGGAACGCGTCGGCATCGATGACAACTTCTTCGATCTGGGTGGCAACTCGCTGGTCGCCACCCAGGTGGTGGCGCGGATCGGCGCGGCGTTCGGCACCCGGATCGGCGTGCGTGCGCTGTTCGAGACCCCGACCGTGGCCGGTCTGGCCGCCCGCGCCGAATCGGCGCCGCCCACCGAGCGGCCACGCCCGGCCCTGGTGGCCCAGCAACTGCCCGAGCGGGTGCCGCTGTCGCTGGCGCAGCAGCGGATGTGGTTCATCAACCAGTTCGACTCCACGGTGCCGACCTACAACCTGCCGTTCGTGGTGCGGTTGGGCGGTCGCGTCGATTTCGACGCGATGCGGGCCGCGCTCACCGATGTGCTGACTCGCCAGGAATCGCTGCGCACCATCTTCCCCAACTCGGGCGACGGCGCCTATCAGCAGGTGCTGCCGATCGAAGAGGTCGACCTCGGTGTCGACGTGCAGCCACTCGAGGCGTCCGAGCTGCTCGACGTGCTCACCGAATTCGCCTCCGCCGGCTTCGATGTCTCGACCGAGCTGCCCATTCGGGTGCGCCTTTATCAGATCATCGGTGCGTCCTCGGATGACACGCCCGAGTACGCGCTCGCCTTCGTCGTGCACCACATCGCGGCGGACGGCTTCTCGTTCGGGCCGCTCGCGCGCGACGTCACGACCGCGTATCTCGCCCGTGCGGCCGGGGAAGCGCCCGCCTGGGCACCGCTGCCGGTGCAGTACCGCGACTACACCCTGTGGCAGCGCGAATTGCTCGGCGCCGAAAGCGATTCCGAGTCCATGGCCGCCCGCGAGATCGCCTACTGGCGGGATGCGCTGGCCGGACTGCCGGATCAGCTGGATCTGCCCACCGATCGGCAGCGTCCGCCGGTGCAGAGCTTCCGCGGCGCGCAGTTCGCTTTCGATCTCGATGCCGAACTGCACACCCGGCTGAGTGCACTGGCCCGCGCCGAGGGCGCGACCCCGTTCATGGTGCTGCACGCCGCGCTCGCGCTGCTGCTGGCCCGGCTCTCCGGCACCACCGATATCGCCATCGGCACCCCGGTCGCCGGACGTGGCGAACAGGCCCTCGACGACCTGATCGGCATGTTCGTCAATACGCTCGTGCTGCGCTCGGAGGTCGATCCGGGACACTCGTTCACCGAATTCCTCACGCGCACCAGGGAAGTCGATCTCGCGGCGTTCGCATACAGCGACGTTCCGTTCGAACGTCTCGTCGAGGTGGTCAACCCGACCCGCTCGCAGGCGCGGCATCCGCTGTTCCAGGTGATGCTGTCGTTCCAGGAGATGTCGCACGGCACACTGGAACTGCCCGGACTGTCGGTGTCCGCGGCGGAACTCGAAGTCCACATCGCCAAATTCGATCTGCTCTGGACGCTGACCGAACAGCGCGGCAACCAGGGGGAGCCCGCGGGCGTTTCGGTGGTCGTCTCCTACGCCACCGATCTGTTCGACGAGGCGACCGTCTCGTCGTTCGCCGATCGACTGGTGCGGATTCTGCACGGCGTTACCGCGGATCCGGCGGCGATCGTCGGCGATATCGATCTGCTCGACGAGCGCGAGGTCGAGCTGGCACGCGACGGCTGGCACGGCGCGCCGCGTGAGCTCGAGGCGGCCGAGACGGTGAGCGATCTGTTCACCCGCCAGGTGGCCGCGACACCGGACGCCATCGCCGTAGTCGACCGTTCCGTCGACGGCTTCACCCCGGCGGTCGGTGCGTCGCTGGCCCACCCGTCGCCCGACCACCACCCCTCATCGAGTCGCTCCGCGACGCTGACCTATGCGGAGTTCGGGTCTCGGGTGCACGCGCTCGCGCGCTGGCTGATCCAGGCGGGCGTCGGTCCGGATGTCCCGGTCGCGCTCGGTATGCGGCGTTCGCTCGACCTGATGGTCGCGATCTACGCGGTGCTCGAGGCCGGTGGCACCTATGTGCCGCTCGATCTCGATCAGCCTGCCGAACGCATCGCCCATGTGCTCGATACCGCCGCGCCGGCCTATGTGCTGACCACGTCGCGGGACCGGTTCGCGCCGGAGGGCCTGGAGTCGCTGGTTGTCGACGAGCTCGATCTGTCCGGGATCTCCGATGCCCCGGTGACCGATGCCGAGCGCGTCTCGCCGTTGCGCCCGGAGCATTTGGCATACGCGATCTTCACCTCGGGCTCCACCGGTCGCCCGAAGGGCGTCGGGGTGTCGCATGCCGCGCTGGTGCACCAGATGCGCTGGCTCATCAGCGAATTCGGGATCGGCGCCGACGACGTCGCGCTGTACAAGACCCCGGCCACCTTCGACGCGTCGGTGTGGGAGCCGTTGGCGCCCTTGCTGACCGGTGGCCGGACCGTGATCGCCACCCACGACGGGTACCGCGACACCCAATATCTGACCGAGGTCATCGCCGCCGAACAGGTCACCGTGACCTCGTTCGTGCCGTCGCTGCTGACCGTATTCGCCGGCACCGTCGATGCGGCGGCACTGAGCTCGGTGCGCATGCTGCTGGTCGGTGGTGAGGCGTTCACCGGCGAGGCGGTGGAGGCGTTCCGCAAGCTCGGCCGCCCCGACATCACGCTGATAAACCTTTACGGCCCAACCGAATTCACCGTCAACGCCACTCACGCGGTCGTCGGCGAGGTGGTGCGCGGCGCGGTGCCGATCGGTGCGCCGGTCTGGAACACCCAGGCCTATGTGCTCGACGCGCGGCTGCACCCGGTGCCGCCGGGTGTCGCGGGTGAGCTCTATCTGTCGGGCGCCCAGCTGGCGCGCGGCTATCTCACCCGGCCGGATATGACGGCCGACCGCTTCGTCGCGAATCCGTTCGGCCCCAGCGGTTCTCGCATGTACCGCACCGGTGACCTGGTGACCCGCGATGCCGCGGGACAGATCGTCTACAGCGGTCGCACCGACTTCCAGGTGAAACTGCGCGGTGTCCGGATCGAGCTCGGCGAGATCGAATCCGCTTTGCGCGCCCATCCCGCGGTGGCGCAGGCGGTCGCGCTGGTCCGTTCCGACAGCCGGCTCGGCGACCAATTGGTCGCCTATGTGGTGCCGACCGAGGCCGAGCCGGAGGCGGGATTCGATACCGCGCTGCGCACGCATCTGTCCGCCATGGTGCCCACCTACATGGTGCCCGCGGCCTTCGTGACGCTGGAGGCCATGCCGCTCAATGCGAACGGCAAGCTCGATCGGCGCGCCCTGCCCAAGCCGGTCTTCGAGGTGCACACCTTCCGTGCGCCGAGTACGCCCATCGAGGAGATCGTCGCCCAGATCTTCGGCGAGGTGCTCGACCTGCCCCGCGTCGGCGTGGACGACGACTTCTTCGACCTCGGCGGCAACTCGCTGATCGCCACCCAGGTGGCCTCGCGCATCGGCACCGCACTCGATACCCGGGTGCCGGTGCGGATGGTGTTCGAGGCGTCCACCGTGGCCGCGCTGGCGGCCCGGGTGGAGTCGCATGCCGGTGCCGGCGCCCGCAGTGCGCTGGTCCCCCGGGAGCGCCCGGAGGAGGTGCCGCTGTCGCTCGCGCAGCAGCGCATGTGGTTCCTGAACCGCTTCGATACCGCCTCGGCGGTCAACAACATTCCGGTCGCGATCCGGCTCTCCGGTGATCTCGATGTCGCCGCACTGCAGGTCGCGGTCATCGACGTGATCGACCGGCACGAATCGCTGCGCACCGTTTTCCCGGAGACCAAGAGCGGTCCGGTTCAGGTCGTGCTCGACGCGGCGCAGATCGTGCCCGACCTGACTCCGTACCGGGTCACCGAGGAGACACTGGTCGAGCATCTGATCGACCTGGCCTCCATGGCCTTCGACGTCACCGACGAAGTGCCTTTGCACGCAAGGCTTTTCGAGATCAGCGAGTCCGAGTTCGTACTCGGCATGGTGGTGCACCATATTTCGGCCGACGGTTGGTCGATGGGGCCGCTGGCGCGTGACGTCATGGTGGCGTACGCGGCGCGCACCTCGTGGGAGTCGCCCGCCTGGTCCGCGCTGCCGGTGCAGTACGCGGACTACGCGCTGTGGCAGCGCGAGGTGCTCGGCTCCGAGGGCGATCCGACTTCGCTGATCTCCAGCCAGATTCGGTACTGGACCGAACAACTCGCCGATCTGCCCGACGAACTGGTGCTGCCCTCGGACCGCCCACGTCCGGCGATCGCCTCCTACCGCGGCGGCACCTACGCGTTCGTGATCTCCGCCGAGACCCAGCGCGCGCTGATAGATCTGGGTCGCAAGCACAATTCGTCGCTGTTCATGGTCATGCACAGTGCGCTCGCCGTGCTGCTGGCGCGGGCCAGCGGTACCAGCGATATCGCGATCGGTACCCCGGCCGCCGGTCGTGGTGAGGCCGCGCTGGACGACCTGATCGGCATGTTCGTCAATACGCTCGTATTGCGCACCGATGTCGCGGGCTCGGCGAGCTTCGCGGATCTGCTCGCCCTGGCAAGAGAAACCGACCTGCAGGCGTTCGCACACGCGGATCTGCCGTTCGAGCGCCTGGTCGAAATTCTCAACCCGGCCCGCTCGCAAGCGCGCAATCCGCTGTTCCAGGTGATGCTGGCGTTCCAGAACGTCAAGCAGGCCAACCTCGAACTGCCCGGACTGTCGGTCAACGGCATCGATTACGACGCCCGACTGGCCAAATTCGATCTGCAGCTGACCCTGCAGGAGACCCAGGAATCGGGCGAGGCCGCCGGTATGTCGGCCGAAATCTCCTATGCCCTAGATCTTTTCGACGAGGACACGGTGGCCGCCTTCGCGCGGCGCCTCGATCGGATCCTGGCGGCCATCATCGCCGATCCGACCGTGCCGATCGGCGACATCCAGCTGCTCGACGATCAGGAAACCGCGCTCGCGGTGGTCGGCTGGAACGACACCGAGCACGATTTGCTGCCGCGTCGTCAGCCGGGCCGCGCGCCGCGTCGTTCCGGTGTTCGCAAGGGTGGCGGGCTCACCTTGGTCGGCGAGTTCGCGGCGCAGGCCGCCGCCACACCGGATGCGGTCGCGATCGTGGATCCGGCGACCGGAACCTCGTTGACGTATGCCGAATTCGGTGCGCGCGTGCACCGGTTGGCGCGTCGGTTGATCGAGGCGGGCGTCGGTCCGGAAAAGCTTGTCGCCCTCGGTCTGCGGCGTTCGGTCGATTTCGTGGTCGCGGCGTACGCGGTGCAGGAAGCCGGCGGCGGTTATGTGCCGCTGGACCTGGATCAGCCGACCGAGCGGATCAGCTATGTGCTCGAGTCGGCGGCACCGGTCTGTGTGCTGACGACCTCGCGGGACAACTTCGAAAGCGGCGGGCTGCCCACGCTTTCCATCGATGAGCTCGAGCTGTCCGAGTACTCGGATGTACCGGTCACCGATGCGGAGCGGGTCGCGCCGCTGCGGCCGGAGAACACCGCGTATGTGATCTTCACGTCCGGTTCGACCGGTAGGCCGAAGGGTGTGGCGCTGCCGCATGCGGCGGTGGTGAACCAGATCCGTTGGATCACCGGTGAATACGGCATCGGTGCCGATGACGTCGTGTTGTTCAAGACCCCTGCCACGTTCGATGTGTCGGTGTGGGAGCTGTTCGGCCCGCTGAGCACCGGTGGCCGGATTGTCGTCGCGAGCCCGGACGGGCATCGCGATCCGCAGTATCTGGCGGAAGTCATTGCGGCCGAACGGGTCACCATGACCTCGTTCGTGCCCTCGATGCTGACCGTCTTCGCGGGCAGTGTGGATGCCGCCGGTGGTGCGGCGCTGGAGTCGTTGCGCGCATTGCTGGTCGCGGGTGAGGCCTTCACCGGTGACACCGTCGCCGCCATTCGCAAAGTCAGCTCCGCCGAGCTCTACAACCTCTACGGCCCGACCGAATTCGCGGTGCACGCGACCCACGGTCCGGTGGCACAGGGGCTGGTCGGCGCGGTGCCGATCGGTCTGCCGGTCTGGAATGCGCAGGCGTATGTGCTCGATGCCCGCCTGCACCCGGTCGCACCGGGTGTCGCGGGTGAGTTGTATCTGGCCGGTGCGCAGTTGGCGCGCGGCTACTTCGGGCGTACCGATCTGACCGCGGATCGCTTCGTGGCCAACCCGTTCGGCGCCTCCGGATCCCGGATGTACCGCACCGGCGACCTGGTGACTCGCAATGCCGACGGTGCCATCGTCTACCTCGGCCGCACCGACTTCCAGGTGAAGCTGCGCGGTCTGCGCATCGAGCTCGGTGAGATCGAAACCGCGCTCACCACACACGATTCGGTGGCCCAGGCGGTCGCGCTGGTGCGTGCGGATGCGCGGACCGGCGATCAGCTGGTGGCCTATGTGGTGCCCGCCAACGGCGGCACGGTCGACCTCGACGAGCTGCGCGCGCACCTGAGCGAGCAGCTGCCGTCGTACATGGTTCCCGCCGCCATCGTGGTGCTCGACGCCATGCCGTTGAACCCCAACGGCAAGCTCGATCGGCGCGCGCTGCCCGAACCCGTCTTCGAGGCCAAGGAATTCCGCGCACCGTCGACCCCGATCGAAGAGATCGTCGTCGACATTTTCAGCGATGTGCTGAGCCACGAGCGCATCGGCATCGATGACAACTTCTTCGATCTCGGCGGCAACTCGCTGGTCGCCACCCAGGTGGTGGCGCGGCTCGGCGCGGCACTGGATACCCAGGTTCCGGTGCGACTGCTGTTCGAGGCGCCGACCGTCGCCGCGCTCGCCGCGCGCATGGAGGCCAGCGCCGGGGCCGGCGCCCGCCAGGCGCTGACTGTGCGGCCGCGGCCGGAGTACCCGCCGCTGTCGCTGGCACAGCAGCGGATGTGGTTCCTCAACCGCTTCGACGCCGATTCGGCCGCCGACAATATTCCGGCGGCGGTGCGGCTGCACGGGCATCTCGATCTGCCCGCGCTGCGCGGCGCGATCGCCGATGTGATCACCCGGCACGAGTCGCTGCGCACGATCTACCCATCGCATGAGGGCGTGGCCTACCAGCAGGTGCTCCCGGCCGCGCGGGCGATTCCGGAACTGGAGATCGTCCCGGTCGCCGAAAGCGAATTGGGCAGTGCCCTCTTCGAATTCATCGGTCGCGGTTTCGATATCACGACCGAATCCCCGGTGCGGATTCGGCTCTACCAGGTCGAGCGCGCGCCGCTGAGCAGCAAGAAGTGGCGCGACAACACTCAGAACCACGTGCTTTCGGTCGTGGTGCATCACATTGCGGCGGACGGCTTCTCGATGCGTCCGCTGGTCCGCGATCTGATGTCGGCCTACATCGCGCGCAGTTCGGAATCCGCGCCGGTCTGGCCGCCGCTGGCGGTGCAGTACGTGGATTACGCACTGTGGCAACGCGAAACGCTCGGCTCCGAGGACGATCCGACCTCGCTGATCTCCGAACAGCTCGGCTACTGGCGGGAAACCCTGGCCGGACTGCCGGAGGAACTGCGTCTCTCGCCCAAGCCGCGACCGGTCGTCGCGTCGTATGCGGCGCGCACGCACCGATTCCAGCTGCCCGGCGCACTGGTGGAGGCACTGAACCGCGTCGCGCACGAGCACAACACCACGCTGTTCATGGTGGTGCACAGCGCCTTCGCGACACTGCTCGCGCGGCTGAGCGGTTCGGATGACATCGCGATCGGCATCCCGGTGGCCGGTCGTGGCGAGCAGGTCCTCGACGACCTGGTCGGCATGTTCGTCAACACCCTGGTGCTGCGCACCCAGGTCGATCCGACCGAAGCGTTCACCGATCTGCTCGCCCAGGTGCGCGAACGCGATCTGCAGGCCTTCGCGCACGCCGACGTACCGTTCGAGCGTTTGGTCGAGGTGCTCAACCCGGCTCGCTCGCAGGCGCGGCATCCGCTGTTCCAGGTGATGCTCTCGTTCCAGAACCTCGGACGCACCTCGCTGGAGCTGCCCGGACTCGCGGTTTCCGAACTCGGCATCGATCCGCCGACCGCCAAGGTCGACCTGCAGCTCACGCTGAGCGAGGGCGCGGAATCGGAGATGGCCGCCGAACTCGTCTATGCCACCGACCTTTTCGACGATCGGTTCGCGGACGCCTTCGCCGAGCGCTTCGTCCGGGTGCTGCACGGCATCACCGCCGCACCGGCGATCGTGGTGGGCGATATCGACCTGCTCGACGACACCGAGCGGGTCCAGGTGCTCGACCGGTGGAACGACACCGAATTCCCGGTGGACGCGGCACTGACCTCCCCGGTCGGCGATGCGGCCGCGACGCTGGTGTCGCTGTTCGAGGCACAGGTGGCGCGCACGCCGGCCGCGGACGCGGTCACCTACGAGGGGACAAGTCTGTCCTATGCCGAGTTCGCCGCCCGGGTACACCGGCTGGCGCGCTGGCTCAAGCAGAACGGCGTCGGCCCGGAATCCTATGTGGCTCTCGGCATGCGGCGCTCGATCGATCTGGTCGTCGGCATGTACGCGATCAATGCCGCCGGCGGTGCGTACGTGCCGCTGGATCCGGATCATCCGGCCGAGCGCATCGACTACATCCTGGAGACCGCGCGACCGGTCTGCGTGCTGACCTCCGGCACCGAGCTGGAGACCACGGTGTCGCGCCAGGTCCGCATCGATGAACTCGACCTCTCCGATTTCTCGGGTGAACCGCTGACCGACGCGGATCGGCATCGCCCGCTGCGTCCGGGCAATACCGCGTACGTGATCTTCACCTCGGGTTCGACCGGTCGTCCGAAGGGTGTTGCGGTCTCGCACGCCGCGATCGTCAACCGCCTGGTGTGGATGCACGCCGAATACGGTCTGTCCGCCGAAGACGTTGTGCTGCAGAAGACTCCGGCGACCTTCGACGTGTCGGTGTGGGAGTTCTTCTGGCCGCTTCAGGTCGGCGCCCGCCTGGTCGTCGCCAAGCCGGACGGCCACCGCGATCCGGCCTATATGGCGCGCCTGATCGTCGACGAGCAGGTCACCACGGTGCACTTCGTGCCGTCCATGCTCTCGGTCTTCGTCGCCGAGGACCGCACGGCCGAATGCACCAGTCTGCGTAATGTTTTCGCCTCCGGCGAGGCGCTGCCCGCCGTGGCCGCGCAGCGGCTGCGCCAGCTGACCGGCGCGCGACTGCACAACCTGTACGGTCCCACCGAGGCCGCGGTCGACGTCACCTTCCACGAGGTCACCGATGCCGATATCAGCTCGGTGCCGATCGGTGCGCCGGTGTTCAACACTCAGGTGTACGTACTGGATTCGCGCCTGCGTCCGGTGCCCGCGGGCGTCCCGGGTGAGCTGTATCTGGCGGGTGCGCAGTTGGCGCACGGTTATGTCGGCCGCCCGGACCTGACCACCGAGCGTTTCGTCGCGAACCCGTTCGGTGCCGCCGAGCGCATGTACCGCACCGGTGACCTCGTCATGTGGACGCCGCGCGGTGAACTGGAGTACCTGGGCCGCACCGACTTCCAGGTGAAGCTGCGTGGTCTGCGCATCGAACTCGGTGAGATCGAGTCGGCGCTCACCGCGCAGGCCGCGGTGGCGCAGGCGGTCGTGCTGGTGCATTCGGATGAGCGGACCGGCGATCAGCTGATCGCCTACCTGGTCGCGAATCCGGACCGGGCCATCGAAATCGAGACCGTCAAGAACACGCTCGGCGAGCAGTTGCCCGCCTACATGGTGCCCGCAGCCTACATGGTGCTCGATGAGTTCCCGCTCAATGCCTCCGGCAAGCTGGATCGCAAGGCGCTGCCCGCACCGACGTTCGCGGCCAAGGTATTCCGCGCGCCGACCACCCCGGTGGAGGAGATCGTCGCGGGCACCTTCGCCGAGGTGCTCGGACTGCAGGGCGCCGGCCACAGTGTCGGTCTGGACGACGATTTCTTCGAGCTCGGCGGCAACTCGCTGATCGCCACCCAGGTGGCCGCACGTCTCGGCGCGGCGCTGGACACCCAGATCCCGGTGCGCGCCCTTTTCGAGGCTTCGAATGTCGCCGCACTCGCCGCACTGGTCGAATCGGCGGCGGGCGAAGGCGGTCGCGCACCGCTGACTCCGCAGCCGCGTCCCGAACTGGTCCCGCTGTCGCTGGCCCAGCAGCGGATGTGGTTCCTGAACCGCTTCGACAACCGCACCGCGGTCAACAACATCCCGGTCGCAGTCCGGCTCACCGGCGATGTCGATATCGCGGCGCTGAACGCTGCCGTCGGCGATGTGCTGGCCCGCCACGAGGCGCTGCGCACCATTTACCCGGAGGTCGAAGGCACCGGTTACCAGCACGTACTGCACACCGACGAGGTGCGCTTCGAGCTGGCCACCGAGGCGATCGCGCCGGGCGCGGTGCCCGCGCGCATCGTCGAGCTGGCGAGCGTGCACTTCGATGTGACCAGTGAGGTGCCGTTCCGGGCCAACCTGCTCAGCATCGATGAGCAGAACCATGTCGCGGTGCTCGTCATGCACCACATCAGTGGTGACGGCTTCTCGCTGCGTCCGCTGCTGCGTGACGTGGTGCTGGCCTACACCGAGCGCAGTCGCGGTGAGGTGCCCGCCTGGGCGCCGCTGGATGTCCAGTACGCCGACTACGCGCTGTGGCAGCGCGACGTGCTCGGCAGCGAGGACGATCCGGAATCCGTCGCGGCACAGCAGCTCGCGTACTGGACCGAGCAGCTGGCCGATCTGCCCGATCAGATCGAACTGCCCGCCGACCGTTCGCGGCCCGAGGTCGCGTCCAATGCCGGTGGCACCCATGGCTTCTCGATCGACGCCGAACTGCACGCCGCACTGGCCGAGCTGGCCCGCGCTCGCGGGGTCACGCTGTTCATGGTCATGCACGCGGCACTGGCGGCCTGGGCGGCCCGGCTGTCCAACAGCACCGATATCGCCATCGGCACCCCGATCGCCGGCCGCGGTGAACGTGCGCTCGACGATCTGGTCGGCATGTTCGTCAACACGCTGGTGCTGCGCAACGAGGTCGAGCCGAGCGCAAAGTTCGGCGATCTGCTCGCGCAGGTGCGCCGCACCGATCTCGCGGCCTTCGCCAATGCCGATGTGCCGTTCGAGCGGCTGGTGGATGTGATCAGCCCGGCCCGGTCGCAGGCGCACCACCCGCTGTTCCAGGTGGCGTTGACCTTCGAGGCCGCCTCGGCCGCGGATATGGGCACCGTCGCGCTGCCGGGTGTCGAGCTGTCGGTGGTCGAATTCGACCCTGGCACAGCCAAATTCGATGTGCAGCTGACCGTCGGCGAGACCGCCGACGGTGCGCTGGGCCTGTCGTGGAATTACGCCACCGAGTTGTTCGATCCGGAGACGGTGGCATCGTTCGCCGATCGCCTGGTCCGGATTCTGCAGAGTGTGGTCGAGGATCCCGAGATCGTCATCGGCGATATCGATCTGCTCGGTGAGGCCGAGCGACTCAATGTGTCGCAGCGCTGGGTGTCGTCCGGATTCGATAGCCTGGCGCGAGCGACGGGCCCGGAGACGGCAGCCCGTGTAACCACGCAGGGCACCGGTAGCGCCGCAATCCGATACAGCGCACCGCGATTCAGTGCACCGGGTACCACGCTGGTCGACCTGTTCGAGCAGGCGGTGGCCGCGCATCCGGACAATACGGCGGCCAAATTCGGCATCGAATCGCTTACCTACGCGGAACTGGATCGGCGCGCTAATGTGTTGGCGCGCAGGCTGATCGCCGACGGCGCGGGTCCCGAATCGCTGGTCGCGGTGATCCTGCCGCGTTCGCTCGATCTCGTGGTCGCACTGCTCGCGGTGGTGAAGACCGGTGCGGGCTATGTGCCGGTCGATCCGACCTACCCGGCCGACCGCATCGCCTACGTGCTCGCGGACTCGCGTCCGACCAGCGTGATCCTCGATTCCACGGTCCAGGTGACCGTGCCCGACGAACTGCCGACCGTGGTGCTCGACGGATTCGCGGTGGAGACCGGCAATGTCGAGGACGCCGACGATGCCCCGATCACCGACGCCGACCGCCTCGCGGCGCTCACCCCGGACAATGTCGCGTACGTGATCTACACCTCCGGCTCGACCGGCCGCCCGAAGGGTGTGGCGGTCGCGCACCGGAATGTGGTGCGGCTTTTCGCCAATACCGATCGCGACTTCGGCTTCGGCCCCCGCGATGTGTGGACGCTGTTCCACTCCTACGCCTTCGACTTCTCGGTGTGGGAGCTGTGGGGTCCGCTGCTGTTCGGCGGCACCCTGGTGGTCGTCGACTACTACACCTCGCGCTCGCCCGAACAGTTCCTGGAACTGCTGCGGGTGGAGCAGGTCACGGTGCTCAACCAGACGCCGTCCGCGTTCTACCAACTGGCCGAAGCGGATCGCAATGCCGCACCGGATGCCGATCCGCTGGCCTTGCGCTACGTGGTGTTCGGCGGTGAAGCCCTCGAACTGCGCAGGCTGTCGGATTGGGTCGCCCGACACGGCGACGGCACCGAAAGGCGCTCGGCGCATACCGCTCCGCTGCTGGTCAATATGTACGGCATCACCGAGACCACGGTGCACGTGTCCTACCGTGCGCTGGACGCCGCGACCATCGCCGCCGCCTCCGGCAGTGTGGTCGGTCGCGCCATCGCGGGTCTGCGCGTGTACGTCCTCGACAATCGGCTGCGGCCGGTGCCCGTCGGCGTCGCGGGCGAAATGTATGTCGCGGGACCGCAGTTGGCCCGCGGCTACCTCGGTCGCTCGGACCTGACCACCACCCGGTTCATCGCGAACCCCCTCGCCGACGCGGAGGCCGCGGGCACGCGCCTGTACCGCTCCGGCGACCTCGCGCGCTGGAACCGCTTCGGCGAACTCGAATATCTCGGCCGCGCCGACGATCAGGTCAAGGTGCGCGGCTTCCGCATCGAACTCGGTGAGATCGAATCCGCCATTTTGGCCCAGCCGGGCATCGCCCAGGCCGCGGTCATCGTGCGCGAGGACCAGCCGGGCGATCAGCGGATCGTGGCCTATGTGGTCGCCGAACCCGATGTGATCCCGGATCTCGACGTCGTGCGCAGCGGTGCGGCGCAACGACTTCCGTCCTACATGGTGCCCGCGGCGCTGGTGCGGCTCGAGTGGATTCCGTTGACCGTCAACGGCAAGCTGGACCGTCGCGCGCTGCCCGCGCCCGCGGTGCAGGCCAGGGCCTTCCGCGCCCCGGTGACACCGGTCCAGGAGACCGTCGCCGCGGTCTTCGCCGATGTGCTCGACGTGCCTCGGGTCGGTGTCGACGACGACTTCTTCGACCTCGGCGGCAACTCGCTCATCGCGACCAGGGTGGTCGCCCGGATCGGCGCGGCGCTCGGCACCACCGTCCCGGTGCGCGCGCTGTTCGAGGCCTCCACCGTGGAAGCGCTCGCGGCCCGGGTGGAATCGCATGCCGACGGCGCCGCGCGCGCCCGGCTCGTGGCCCGTCCGCGCAAGGCCGACGAACTCGTGCCGCTGTCGTTCGCGCAGCAGCGCATGTGGTTCCTGAACAAGTACGACACCGCATCGGCGGCGTACAACCTCCCGGTTGCCATCCGGTTGACCGGTGCGCTCGATATCGAGGCGCTGCGGCTGGCGGTGGCGGATGTGGTGCGCAGGCACGAATCGCTGCGCACCCGCTATCCGGAGCACGGCGGCACCCCGGTCCAGGTGATCGTGCCCGCCGACGCGATCGCGCTCGACCTGCAGCCGGTTTCGGTCGATCCGGCCGAGCTGACCGCGGTGGTGACCGAATTCGTGACCACCGGATTCGATGTGTCCGAACAGGCTCCGCTGCGCACCAGGCTCTTCTCCGCCGGTGCCGACGAGCATGTGTTCGTCGTCGTGGTGCATCACATCGCGGCCGACGGCTTCTCCATCGGCCCGCTGACCCGCGACGTGATGCTCGCCTACACCGCGCGTGCCCAGGACGCCGCGCCCGGCTGGGCGCCACTGCCGGTGCAGTACGCGGACTTCGCCATCTGGCAGCGCGAAGTCCTCGGTGCAGAGGACGATCCGACTTCGCTGATGGCGCGTCAGGTGGCGCATTGGCGGCGCGCACTCGACGGCATCCCGGACGAACTGCCGCTGCCCACCGATCGGCCGCGTCCCGCGATCGCCTCGCATCGCGGTGCGACCCTGCAGACCGAACTGTCCGCCGAACTGGTGGCGGCGCTGGAAGGTATTGCGCGCCAACGCGGTGCGTCGCTGTTCATGGTGATGCACAGTGCGCTCACGGTGCTGCTGGCCCGTTTGTCGGGCACCGACGATATCGCCGTCGGCTCGCCGATCGCGGGACGCGGTGAGCAGGCGCTCGATGATCTGGTCGGCATGTTCGTCAACACCCTTGTGCTGCGCACCGGTATCGATCAGTCGGAATCGTTCACGGCGCTGCTGGACCGGTTGCGCTCGACCGACCTGGACGCCTTCGGCAATGCCGACGTGCCGTTCGAACGGCTGGTGGAACTGCTCGCGCCGGAACGCTCGCAGGCGCGCAATCCGCTGTTCCAGGTGATGCTCGCATTCCAGAACCTGGAGCGCACCACACTCGAATTGCCGGGTCTCTCGGTGTCCGCCCTGGACCTCGCAGAGAATGTGGCCCGCTTCGACCTGCAGTTCACGCTGTCCGAAACCGGTTCCGCTGGAATGACTTTGGCGCTCACCTACGCCACCGAGCTGTTCGACGAGTCGACGGCCGAGCTGATCACGCAGCGTTGGCGGCGGGTGCTGGAGGCCATTGCCGCCGACCCGACCGTCACGGTGGGTGCCATCGATGTGCTCGACGCGCAGGAGCGGGCCGATCTGATCGCCCGCACCGGTGCGCCCGCGGTGCCCGCGCGCACCCTGCCCGAACTGCTGGCCGAGGCCGCCGCGATGGATCCGAAGGCGACCGCCGTGGTGTTCCAGGGTGCACGTGTGGCCCACCCGTCGCCCGACCACCACCCCTCATCGAGTCGCTACGCGACGCTGACATATGGCGACCTCGACGAGCGGTCGAACCGGTTGGCGCGCTTGCTCATTGCCGAGGGCATCGGCACCGAGGATCTGGTCGCCGTCGGTGTGCCGCGGTCCGCGGATTCGGTCTTCGCCGCCTGGGCGGTA
Organism: Nocardia vinacea; assembly: GCF_035920345.1. NCBI lineage: Bacteria > Bacillati > Actinomycetota > Actinomycetes > Mycobacteriales > Nocardiaceae > Nocardia > Nocardia vinacea. The sequence goes on along the minus strand of NZ_CP109149.1, from coordinate 5,941,069 downwards.
TCGAAGACGGGTGCGGCATTCGTGCCCGTCGACCCGAACTACCCGGCCGAGCGCATCGCGCATATGGTCACCGATTCCGGTTCCCCCGTCGGCCTGACGGTCGCGGCGGTTCGCGACGGCCTGCCGGATTCGGTGCGCTGGCTGGTGCTCGACGAGCTCGACCTGGACGGATTCGACGGCGGTCCGATCACCGACGCCGATCGGGTCCGCCCGCTGCGTCCGGCGCATCCGGCCTATGTCATCTACACCTCGGGCTCCACCGGTGTGCCCAAGGGTGTGGTGGTCACACATGCCGGACTCGCGAACTTCAGCGTCGAGCAGATCGTGCGCTACGACCTCGATTCCGGTTCGCGCGCACTGCATTTCGCCTCGCCCAGCTTCGACGCCTCGATCCTGGAACTGCTGCTCGCGGTCGGCGCGGGCGGCGCGCTGGTGGTGACGCCGCCCGGCGTGTACGGCGGTGAGGAACTGTCCGAGCTGATCCGCACCGAGCGGGTCACACACGCGTTCATCACACCCGCCGCGCTGGCAACCCTCGATCCGACCGGCCTGGACTCGCTGCGCGTGCTGGTCGCCGGTGGCGAGGCGGTTCCGGCGGATCTGGTCGCGAAATGGGCAGTGCCGCTGGAGAACGGATCCGTCCGCAACTTCCACAACGGTTACGGTCCGACCGAGACCACCATCATGACCAATATCAGCGAGCCGCTGGTGGTCGGTGACACGGTGGTGATCGGTGCGCCGATCCGCGGTATGCAGTCGCTGATCCTGGACGCCCAGCTCCGGCCGGTGCCGGTGGGTGTCGCGGGTGAGCTGTATCTGTCGGGCATCCAGCTGGCGCGCGGTTATCACGCTCGCGCCGGGCTGAGCGCCGAACGCTTTGTGGCCAATCCGTATGTCGCGGGTGCGCGCATGTACCGCACCGGTGACGTGGTGCGCTGGACCCGTACCGGCGAGGTCGAATATGTGGGCCGCTCCGACTTCCAGGTGAAGGTGCGCGGCTTCCGTATCGAACTCGGTGAGATCGACGCGGCGTTGGCATCGCACGAGACCGTCGACTTCGCGGTCACCGTCGGCCACAAGGGCGCGGCGGGTGCCACCTCGCTGGTGTCGTATGTGGTTGCGGTACCGGGTCATTCGATCGATGTCGCCGAGCTGACCGCGCACGTCGAGGAACGCCTGCCCGCGTACATGGTGCCGTCGTCGGTGATGGTGATCGACCACATTCCGCTGACCCCGGTCGGCAAGCTGGACCGTAGGGCCCTGCCAGAGCCGGTGTTCGCGACCGAGGTGGTCTTCCGCGCACCGCGCACGCCGATCGAGCACACCATTGCCGAGGTCTTCGCCGAGGTGCTCGGCGTCGAGCGCGTCGGTGTCGACGATTCGTTCTTCGCCCTCGGCGGCGACAGCATCGTGTCCATCCAGCTGGTTTCGCGGGCCAAGGCGCGCGGTGTGGTCTTCACCCCGCGGAATGTCTTCGAGCAGCGCACCGTGGCCGGACTCGCCGCGGTCGCCGAGACCGCCGACAGCACCGATACCGCCGTCGAGGCGCTGGCCGAGCTGCCCGGTGGCGGCATCGGCGCCATGCCGCTGACCCCCGTGGTCCGGTTCATGGCGCAGCGGCACGGTTCGTTCGGCCGGTTCAACCAGACCATGGCGCTCGAATTGCCGGTCGGCATCGATCGCGCGGGCATCGCGAAAACCGTTGCCGCGGTGGTCGACCGCCACGACATGCTGCGGGCCCGGCTGTACCGCGAGGGTGACGACTGGACCCTCGAAACCGTCGAGCCGGGCAGCATCGACGTGGACGCGCTGATCGATCGCACCGAATTCGATGCCGGTATCGACGACGCCGCACTGTTCGAAATCGCTTCCGCCGCATTGGATGCCGCACTGGATCGACTCGATCCGGCTGCCGGCGTGGTGGTTCGGTTCGTCTGGCTGGAACCGTCGGACGGCAGCCGCGGCGGCCGCCTGATCGTGGCCGCGCATCACCTCGTGGTGGACGGTGTGTCCTGGCGCATTCTGGTGCCGGACTTCGTCGCCGCCTGGGGCCAGCTCACCGCGGGCCAGGAACCACAGCTCGTCGCGCCCGCGACCTCGATGCGGGCCTGGGCGGACGCGCTGCGGCGCGAGGCCGAAAGTGCCGAGCGGGTGGCCGAACTCGACTACTGGCGCTCGGTGGTCGGCACGGCGGATCCGTTGCTGACCGAGCGTGCACTGGACCCGGCCGTGGATACCTCGGGCGCCATCGAGAAGCTGCAGGTCGAGGTGTCGGCGGAGGTCACCAAGGCGCTGTTGACCACCGTGCCCGCGCTGTTCCACGGCGGCGTCAACGACGGTCTGCTCACCGCGCTCGCCCTGGCGACCGCGAAGTGGCGCGCTGGCCGCACCACCGCTCGCACCGACGATGCGCTGCTGATCCGCCTGGAGGGCCACGGCCGTGAAGAGGGCATCGTGCCCGGCGCGGATCTCTCGCGCACCGTCGGCTGGTTCACCGCGATCTTCCCGGTCCGCTTCGACCTTTCCGGCGTCGATATCGATGCCGCACTGACCGGCGGCCCCGCGCTCGGCAAGGCCGTCAAGGCGGTCAAGGAGCAGCTGCTCGCGGTGCCGGACAAGGGCATCGGCTACGGCCTGCTCCGCTACATGAATGCGGCCACCGCGACGGACCTGCCTGTCGAACAGCCGGGACAGGTGAGCTTCAACTACCTGGGCCGCGTCTCCGAGGGCGATGTGCCCGAGGCGCTGCGCGGCTTCGGCTGGATCCCGGCCGCCGAACTCGGTGCGCTCGGTGGTGCCTACGACGCGGATATGCCCGCGATGGCGCCGCTGGATATCAATGCCATCGTGGTCGGCGACAAGCTGACCGCGAATATCGGCTACCCGAGCACCCTGCTCGATGCCGCGCAGGTCCGCGAATTCGGCGAACTGTGGACTACCGCACTGGAAGCGGTTGCCCGGCATGCCAATTCGAACGGCGCGGGCGGGCACACACCGTCCGACTTCGCCCTGGTGCGCTCGACCCAGCGCGATATCGACAACTGGGAGCAGCGCTTCCCGGCACTGGCCGATATCTGGCCGCTGTCCGCGCTGCAGGCGGGTCTGCTGTTCCACGCGCGCCTGGCCGCCACCTCGGTGGACGTCTACACCGCGCAGGCCGTAGTGACGCTCACCGGCCGGGTGGATCCGACCCGATTGCGTTCGGCCGCACAGGCTCTGGTGGATCGCTACGAGAACCTGCGCACCGCCTTCGTCACCGATAACGACGGCAACCCGGTGCAGGTCGTCCTCGACAGCGCCCGCGTCGCCTGGGCCGAGCACGACCGGATCGAATCCGGCGACGCCGCCGATCTCATCGCCGCCGACCGCACCCAGCGCTTCGATCTGACCGCGCCGCCGCTGATCCGCTTCACACTGATCCAAACTGCTTCCGCGGCGGCCGCGACGGGCCCGGAGGCGGTGGCGGAGCGCGACCACGGAGGGACCCGCGGCCGCCGCCAATCGGACACAGGCAGTTGGCAGTTCGTGGTTTCCAACCACCACATCCTGCTCGACGGCTGGTCCATGCCGCTGCTCATGCGGGATCTGCTGGTGCTCTACGCGGCGCACGCCGATGCCAATGTGCTGCCCGCGGTGCGCTCCTACCGGCACTTCCTGGAATGGACCAGGCAGCAGGATCATGCGGCGTCGGTGGCCGCGTGGACCGCCGCACTGCGCGGTGTCAGCGAACCGACGCTGCTCTCGCGCCCGGATGCGAGCCGCGAAATCACCTCGCTGTCCAGCGAATACTTCTTCGAGCTGGACGAGCAGGCGACCGCGCGACTCACCGCACTGGCCGCCTCGCTCGGCGTCACGCCGAATACCGTGCTGCAGGTTGCCTGGGGCATCCTGATCGGCCGGATGACCAGCCGTGACGATGTCCTGTTCGGCACCACCGTGTCCGGCCGTCCGGCACAGCTGTCCGGCGTCGAATCGATGGTCGGCCTGTTCATCAACACCGTCCCGGTGCGGGTGCGCTTCGATCCGTCGGAATCGGTGGAGCAGTTGCTCACCCGGACCCAGGGCGAGCAGGCGGATCTGCTCGATCACCACTACGTCGGCCTGGCCGATATCCAGTCCGCCGCCGGTATCGGCGGGCTGTTCGACACGCTGGTGGTCTTCGAGTCCTACCCGGTCGACGCCGAGGGCATCCGGGCGCAGGCCGCCGATATCGATGGCATGGCTGTGGTCGATATGCAGGCCGCCGATGCCACGCACTATCCGCTGACCCTGATCGCGCAGCTGGACTCCCAGCTGCGGGTTCGCGCGGGTTACCTGCGCGACCTTTTCGACGAGCAGACCGTGCGCCGCATCGCCGACCGCCTGGTGCGGGTGCTCACCACGATCACTACCGAACCCGCTGCAGCGGTAGGCGATATCGAACTGCTCGATACCGCCGAGCGTGAGCTCGTGGTGTCCGATTGGAACGACACCGCACACGACGTAGACGCTGTGTTGTCGGCTCGCTCCGCAGGCTCCGCGCACGGGTCCACGTTGGTCTCGATGTTCGAGGCCCAGCTCGCCGCGACACCGGACGCGACCGCGCTGACGTTCGAGGGGACCAGTCTGACCTACGCCGAGTTCGGCGCCCGGGTCTACGGCCTGGCGCGCTGGCTCATCGAACGCGGTGTCGGCCCGGAATCGTATGTGGCCCTCGGTATGCGGCGCTCCATCGATCTGGTGGTCGGCATGTACGCGGTGGCCGTGGCCGGTGGCGCGTATGTGCCGCTTGATCCGGATCATCCGGCCGAGCGCACGGAATACATTCTCGCCACGGCCGATCCGGTCTGCGTGCTGACCTCCGGTGACGATCTGAAGATCGATACCGCCCAGGTGCGCATAGATCTGCTCGACCTGTTCGGGTTGTCGGACGAGCCGGTGACCGAGGCGGAACGGCGTGCGCCGCTGCGCCCGTCGAATACCGCGTACGTGATCTTCACCTCGGGTTCGACCGGCCGTCCGAAGGGTGTGGCGGTCAGCCATGCCGCGATCGTGAACCGCCTGGTGTGGATGCAGTCGGCCTACGGGCTGACCGGCGCCGATGCCGTACTGCAGAAGACACCCGCCACCTTCGACGTTTCGGTGTGGGAGTTCTTCTGGCCGTTGCAGATCGGTGCACGGCTGGTCATCGCGAAGCCGGACGGGCACCGCGATCCGGCCTACCTCGCCGAGATCATTACCGCGGAGCGGGTCACCGTCACCCACTTCGTGCCGTCCATGCTGTCGGTCTTCGTGGCCGATGCCGCCGCGGCGCGGTGTGATTCGCTGCGACTGGTATTCGCCTCCGGTGAAGCGCTGCCGCCCAAGCCCGCGCATCGCCTGCGCGAGCTGACCGGTGCGGCGCTGCACAACCTGTACGGCCCGACCGAGGCCGCCGTCGACGTCACCTTCCACGAGGTGGTCGCGACCGATACCGACACCGTGCCGATCGGTGCGCCGGTCTTCAATACCCAGGTCTACGTGCTCGATTCGCGGCTGCGCCCGGTTCCGGTGGGTGTTGCGGGTGAGCTGTATCTGGCGGGCACCCAGTTGGCGCGCGGCTATGTCGCACGTCCGGATCTGACCAGCGATCGGTTCGTCGCGAACCCGTTCGCCGTCGATGGCGCGCGCATGTACCGCACCGGCGACCTGGTGGCCTGGACGGCCGACGGTGAGCTGGATTACCTGGGCCGCACCGACTTCCAGGTGAAGCTGCGCGGTCTGCGCATCGAGCTCGGCGAGATCGAGCAGGCGCTCACCGCGCTGGACGAGATCGCCCAGGCCGTCGTCGTGGTGCGCGGCGACCAGCACACCGGCGACCAGCTCGTCGCGTATGTCATCGCGACGCCGAACCTGCGGCTGGACATCGAGACGGTGCGCGAGGATCTGGCGCGGCAGTTGCCCGCGTACATGGTCCCGTCGGTGGTCATCGTGCTCGACGCCTTCCCGCTCAACGCCTCCGGCAAGCTGGATCGAAAGGCACTGCCCGCGCCGGTGTTCGAGGCCGCGGTATTCCGCGCGCCGACCACGCCGGTCGAGGAGATCATCGCGGCCACCTACGCCGATGTGCTCGGCCTGGAACGCGTCGGACTCGACGACGACTTCTTCGCACTCGGCGGCAACTCGCTGAGCGCCACCCAGGTCGCCGCCCGGCTCTCGGCCGCACTGGATACCGATCTCGGTGTCCGCGAACTGTTCGAGGCGTCCTCGGTGGCCGCGCTCGCGGCCCGCGCGGAGTCCCGGGCCGGTGCCGGTGGCCGGACGGCCCTGGTGCCGCAGCAGCGTCCCGAGCGGGTGCCGCTGTCGCTGGCACAGCAGCGCATGTGGTTCCTCAACCGCTTCGATCCGGAATCGGCCGTGGACAATATCCCGGCCGCGGTGCGGCTGTCGGGTCTGCTCGACCGGCAGGCACTGCAGATCGCGGTCGCCGATGTGCTGGCCCGCCACGAATCGCTGCGCACCTTCTACCCGGAATACGACGGCACCGCCTACCAGCAGACCGTCTCCACCGCCCGGGTGATCCCGGATCTGACGCCCATCGACGTCACCGAGGCCGAACTGCCGCAGCGTGTTGCGGAGGTCATCCTGACCGGCTTCGACGTCACCGCCGAAGTTCCGTTCCGGGCCAAGCTGTTCGAGATCAGCCCGACTGAACATGTGCTCGCCCTGGTGGTGCACCACATTTCGGCCGACGGCTTCTCGATGGGCCCGCTCACCCGCGACGTGATGACGGCCTATGCCGCGCGCGTCGAGGGTGGCGAGCCCTCCTGGCGGCCGCTCGAGGTGCAGTACGCCGACTTCGCGCTGTGGCAGCGCGCGGTGCTCGGCGCCGAATCCGATCCGGAATCGGTGATCTCGGCGCAGATCGAGTTCTGGTCCAAGACCCTGCGCGGCCTGCCCGAACAGCTCGACCTGCCCACCGACCGGCCGCGGCCGGCGGTGGCATCGGGTCGCGGTGCGACGCACATCTTCGAGATCGATGCCGAAACCCACGGCAAGCTCACCGAACTCGCGCGCACCAGGGGTACGACGCTGTTCATGGTCGCGCACACCGCGCTGGCCGTGTTGTTGTCGCGGCTGTCCGGCGAGGAAGACATCGCGATCGGTACGCCGATCGCCGGACGTGGTGAGCGTGCGCTCGACGATCTGATCGGCATGTTCGTCAACACCCTGGTGCTGCGGACTCCGATCGACGGCGAGGCCACCTTCACCGAGTTGCTGCGCACCGTGCGCGCCATCGATATCGGCGCCTTCGGACACGCCGACCTGCCGTTCGAGCGGCTGGTGGAGATCCTGAATCCGGCCCGTTCGCAGGCGCGCCATCCGCTGTTCCAGGTGATGCTGTCGTTCCAGAACACCGGCCAGAACAGCCTGGAACTGCCCGGACTCACGGTCAGCGGTGTCGAACTGCCGATCGATGTGGCCAAATTCGATATGCAGCTGGTGCTTTCGGAGCAGACCGCGACTCCCATCAGCAATTCGAACGGTGCCGGTGCCACCACGGTCGCACCTTCGGGTATCGCGGCCGAATTGATCTACGCCACCGACCTTTTCGACGCCGACACCATGGCGGCGTTCGGACAGCGGTTCAACCGACTGCTGCAAGCCGTCGCGGTCGAACCGGATCGGGCCATCGGCGATATCGACCTGCTCGATGCGTCCGAAGCCGAACTGGCGCTGCGCGGCTGGAACGACACCGAGCGCGACCTCGGTGCGGTCGGCACGCTGGTCGAAGAATTCGCCGGGCAGGCAGCGGCGACACCGGATGCGGTCGCGATCGTGGACCCGGCGACGGGTGCGTCGTTGACCTATGCCGAATTCGGTGCCCGCGTGCACCGCTTGGCGCGTCGCCTCATCGCGGATGGTGTCGGCCCGGAGAGCCTGGTGGCCCTCGGTCTTCGGCGCTCCGTCGACCTCGTGGTCGCGGCGTACGCCGTGCAGGAGGCCGGTGGTGGTTATGTGCCGCTGGACCTCGATCAGCCCGCGGAGCGGATCGGCTACGTGCTCGATTCGGCCGCGCCGGTGTGTGTACTGACCACCTCGCGTGACGACTTCGACGGCACCGGTCTGCCCACAATCGTCATCGATGACCTGGATCTGTCCGAGTACTCGGACGAGCCGGTCACCGATGCGGAGCGGATTGCGCCGCTGCGGCCGAGCAACCCCGCGTACGTCATCTTCACCTCCGGTTCGACGGGGCGGCCGAAGGGTGTGGCGGTGTCGCATGCGGCCGTCGTCAACCAGATCCGTTGGATCACCGGTGAATACGGCATCGGTGCCGATGACGTCGTGTTGTTCAAGACCCCTGCCACGTTCGACGTGTCGGTGTGGGAGCTGTTCGGCCCGCTGAGCACCGGCGGCCGGATCGTCGTGGCCGGCCCGGACGGCCATCGTGACCCGCAGTACCTGGCCGATGTGATCGCGGCCGAGCGGGTCACCATGACCTCGTTCGTGCCCTCGATGCTGAGCGTCTTCGCGAGCAGCGTCGACGCGGCTGTCGGCAGCGAGGCACTGGTATCGCTGCGCGCACTCCTCATCGCCGGTGAGGCATTCACCGCCGATGCCGCGACCGCCATCCGCCGGGTCAGCTCGGCCGAGCTCTACAACCTGTACGGCCCGACCGAATTCACCGTCCACGCGACCCACGGCCCGGTGGCCGAGCGGGTCGAAGGCGCGGTGCCGATCGGCCTGCCGGTCTGGAATGCGCAGGCGTACGTGCTGGATTCGCGTCTGCACCCGGTGGCGCCGGGTGTCGCGGGTGAGTTGTACCTGGCCGGTGCGCAGTTGGCGCGCGGCTACTTCGGGCGTACCGATCTGACCGCGGATCGCTTCGTGGCCAACCCGTTCGGCGCACCGGGCGCTCGCATGTACCGCACCGGTGACCTGGTGACCCGGGCCGCCGACGGTTCGATCGTCTACCTCGGCCGTACCGACTTCCAGGTGAAGCTGCGCGGTCTGCGCATCGAGCTCGGTGAGATCGAAACCGCACTCACCGCACACGATTCGGTGGCACAGGCCGTGGCACTGGTGCGTTCGGACGCCAGGACCGGCGATCAGCTGGTCGGCTACGTGGTACCCGCGAACGGCGCCACCGTCGACCTCGACGCGCTGCGCACCCACCTGACCGCACAACTGCCGTCGTACATGGTCCCCGCGGCGCTCATGGTGCTCGACGCCATGCCGCTGAACCCCAACGGCAAGCTCGACCGCCGCGCACTGCCCGAACCCGCCTTCGAAGCCAAGGAATTCCGCGCACCGTCGACCCCGATCGAAGAGATCGTGGCCGACACCTTCGCCGAGGTACTCGGTCTGTCGACCGCGGACGGCGCGCGTCCGGTCGGTCTCGACGACGACTTCTTCGACCTCGGCGGCAACTCGCTGATCGCCACCCAGGTGGTCGCTCGCCTGGGCGCCGCACTCGACACCCGCGTTCCGGTGCGGCTGCTGTTCGAGGCGCCGAATGTCGCCGCGCTCGCCGCGCGGATGGAGGGGCAGCAGGGCACCGGCGGGCGTCGGGAACTGACGGCCGGACCGCGGCCGGAACAGATTCCGCTCTCGCTGGCCCAGCAGCGGATGTGGTTCCTCAACCGCTTCGACAACCAGACCGCCGTCAACAACATCCCGCTGGCGGTCCGGCTCACCGGCGCACTCGACACCGATGCGCTGCGCATGGCCGTCGCCGATGTGATGGACCGGCACGAGGTGCTGCGCACCGTCTACCCGGAGACCGCCGACGGTCAGGGTGTACAGGTCGTGCTGCCCACCGGTCAGGTCCACCTCGACCTGACCCCGGTCGTGGTGTCCGAGACCGATATTCGCGATCGGATCAGCGAACTGGTGCTGACCGGCTTCGACGTCACTGCCGAAGTTCCGGTGCGGGCCAAGCTGTTCCGGCTCGGGGCGCCGATGGACGGCTCGCTGCCCGATACCCACGTGCTGGTCTTCGTGGTGCACCACATCTCCGGTGACGGCTGGTCGGTGCGTCCGCTGGCCCGCGATGTGATGGTCGCCTACGCGGCCCGCACCCGCGGCGAATCGCCCGCCTGGGCGCCGCTGGCGGTGCAGTACGCCGACTTCGCGCTCTGGCAGCGCGACACCCTCGGCTCCGAGGACGATCCGGAATCGCTGATCGCCCAGCAGGTCGCGTACTGGTCGCGGAATCTGGCCGGTCTGCCCGATCAGCTGGACCTGCCGTCGGATCGTTCGCGGCCGGCCGTCGCGTCCAACCGCGGTGACGTCTACGAATTCGGCATCGACGCGCAGTTGCTGACCGAGCTCAACGCACTGGCCCGCGCGAACGGCGCGAGCCTGTTCATGGTGGTGCACGCGGCGTTTGCTGCCCTATTGTCCCGTTTGTCCGGCAGCGACGATATCGCCATCGGCACCGCCGTCGCGGGTCGCGGTGAGGCCGTGCTCGACGACGCGATCGGCATGTTCGTCAATACGCTCGTGCTGCGCACGCCGGTCGATTCCGGTGCGTCCTTCGCCGACTTGGTCGCGCGGGCACGGGAAACCGATCTGGCCGCCTTCGGCCACGCCGACCTGCCGTTCGAGCGGCTGGTCGACATCCTCAACCCGGCCCGTTCACAGGCGCGGCATCCGCTGTTCCAGGTGATGCTGTCGTTCCAGAACACCGGTGAGGCATCGTTCGAACTGCCCGGTCTCGAGGTGGCCGGTGTGCCGCTCGACGTGGTGACCGCGAAGTTCGATCTGCACCTGAACCTCGCCGACCGGCTCGACGCGGCCGGTAGTGCGGACGGCATGACCGCCGAATTCGCTTACGCGACGGATATGTTCGACGCGAAGACGATCGCCGGTGTCGCACAGCGGCTCGTCCGCCTGCTGCATGCGGTGGTCGCGGATCCGGCCGTCGCGGTCGGTGACGTCGATCTGCTCGATGCCGCCGAGCACACCTTGGTGCTCGAAAAGTGGAACGAGACGGCGTATGTCGTCGATGCCCAGGCCACCCTGGTCTCGATGTTCGAGGAGCAGGCGGTCCGGAGCCCGAAGTCGATCGCGCTGACGTTCGAGGGGACAAGTCTGTCCTACGGTGAATTCACCTCCCGGGTGAATCGCCTTGCCCGGTACCTGGTTTCGCTGGGTGTCGGACCCGATTCGATGGTCGCGCTCGGCATGCGCCGATCCTTCGAGCTGGTGATCGGCATGTACGCGGTGAGCGTGGCCGGTGGCGCGTATGTGCCGCTGGATCCGGATCATCCGGCCGACCGCACCCGGTATGTGCTCGACACCGCGCAGCCGGTCTGCGTGCTGACCACCGCCGCGGACGAGTTCGACGCGGCATCGACGCCGACGCTCGAGATCGAGGCACTGGATCTCTCGGCATTCTCCGACGAACCGCTGATCGATGCGGAACGCCTTGCGCCGCTGCGGCCTTCGAATACCGCGTACGTGATCTTCACCTCGGGTTCGACCGGTCGTCCGAAGGGTGTGGCCGTCAGCCATGCCGCGATCGTCAACCGCCTGGTCTGGATGCAGGCCGAATACGGGCTGGACCGCGGCGATGTGGTCCTGCAGAAGACGCCCGCCACCTTCGACGTGTCGGTATGGGAATTCTGGTGGCCGCTGCAGGTCGGCGCGCGCCTGGTCATCGCGAAGCCGGACGGCCATCGCGATCCGGCGTACCTGGTGCGGACCATCGCCGACGAGCAGGTCACCACGGTGCACTTCGTGCCGTCCATGCTGTCGGTCTTCGTGGCCGACGACCGCGCGGGCGAATGCTTCGACCTGCGCAATGTCTTCGCCTCCGGTGAGGCGCTGCCCGCGGTGACCGCACAGCGCTTGCGCGAGCTGACCGGTGTCTGGCTGCACAACCTGTACGGCCCGACCGAGGCCGCGGTCGACGTCACCTATCACGAGGTCACCGATGCCGATACGGTGTCGGTGCCGATCGGTGCGCCGGTATTCAACACCCAGGTGTACGTGCTGGATTCGCGACTGCACCCGGTTCCGGTCGGTGTCGCCGGTGAGCTGTACCTCGCGGGCGAACAGTTGGCGCGCGGTTATGTGGCGCGTCCGGATCTGACCGCGGATCGCTTCGTGGCCAACCCGTTCGGCACCGGCGCGCGCATGTATCGCACTGGTGACCTCGTCACCTGGACCGCGAACGGTGAGCTGGAATACCTGGGCCGCACCGACTTCCAGGTGAAGCTGCGCGGTCTGCGCATCGAACTCGGCGAGATCGAATCTGCGCTCACCGCGTTGGGGACGATCGCGCAGGCGGCCGTGGTGGTTCGCTCCGACGACCGTCTCGGTGATCAGCTGGTCGCGTATGTGATCGCGGCGGCGGATCGTTCGATCGATATCGACCAGGTGCGCGCCGAACTCGCGGGTGATCTGCCCGCGTACATGGTGCCGACCGCCTTCGTCGTACTGGATGCGTTCCCGCTCAACGCTTCCGGCAAGCTGGATCGCAAGGCGCTGCCCGCGCCGGTATTCGAGGCGAAGGTGTTCCGCGCACCGTCCACCCCGATCGAGGAGATCGTGGCGGGCGTATTCAGCGATGTGCTCGGCGTCGCACGGGTCGGCCTGGACGACGACTTCTTCGAACTCGGCGGCAACTCGCTGCTGGCCACCCAGGTGACCGCGCGCATCGGCGCGGCGCTGGATACCCAGCTCGCGGTCCGCGATCTGTTCGAGGCATCGACGGTCGCCGCGCTGGCGGCCAAGGCCGAACACAATGCCGGATCCGGCCGCACCCGGCCGCGGCTGGTCGCGGGGGAGCGCCCGGCCCGGGTGCCGCTCTCGCCCGCGCAGCAGCGGTACTGGTTCCTCAACCAGTTCGATACCACCACCTCGGCCGTGGACAACATCCCGCTCGCGGTGCGGTTGTCCGGTGCGCTGGATGTGCGGGCGCTGGAAAAGGCGCTCGGCGATGTGTTCGCCCGGCACGAGGTGCTGCGGACCACCTACCCGAGTTCGGCCAGTGGCCCGCACCAGGTGATCCTGCCCGCCGACCAGGCCGTGCCGGAGCTGACCGTCATCGATATCTCGGAATCGGACCTGGTCGGCGCGGTGATCGAATTCGCGCTCACCACCTTCGATGTCACCGTGCAGGTGCCGCTGAAGGTGGGGCTGTTCCGGCTCGCCGAACAGGAACACGTGCTGGCGTTCACGGTGCACCATGTCGCTGCCGACGGTTCGTCGATGGGTCCGCTGGCCCGCGACGTCATGGCGGCGTATGTGGCACGGGCGCAGGGTGAGATCCCGCAGTGGCAGCCGCTGCCGGTGCAGTACGCCGACTACGCGCTGTGGCAGCGTACGGTACTCGGCTCCGAGGAGGATCCGGAATCGCTCGCGGCGCAGCAGGTCGCCTACTGGCAGTCCGCGCTCGCGGGTATGCCCGATCAGCTGGAGCTGCCCGCAGACCGGCCGCGCCCGCGCGCGCAGTCGTTCCAGGGCAAGGCGATTCGCTTCGAGATCGCACCGGACAAGCACGCCAAGCTGCACGAGCTGGCGCGGGCCAAGCACGCCTCGCTGTTCATGGTCGTGCACGCGGCGCTGGCCGTACTGCTCTCGCGGCTCTCGGGTACCGACGACATCGCGGTCGGTACCCCGATCGCGGGGCGCGGTGAACGCGAACTCGACGATCTGATCGGTATGTTCGTCAACACCTTGGTGTTCCGGACCATCATCGAGCCCGGTGACACCTTCGCCGACCTGCTCGCCGATGTGCGCGACCGGGACCTGGAGGCATTCGCGAACGCCGATGTGCCGTTCGAGCGGCTGGTCGAGGTGCTCAACCCGGAGCGTTCGACGGCGCGCAATCCGCTGTTCCAGGTCGGACTCTCGTTCCAGAACCTGGCCGAGACCACCTTCACGCTGCCCGGCCTGTCGGTCAGTGCGGTGAACTTCGATTCGCAGCTGGCCAAGACCGATCTGCACGTCACGCTGTACGACCGCTACGCCGAGGACGGTACGCCCGCCCAGATCGTCGCCGAATTCGGTTACGCCATCGATCTGTTCGACGAGGCGACGGTGCAGGGTTTCGCCGACCGCTTCGTATTGGTGCTCGATGCCGTGCTGGCCGACGCCGACGTGCGGGTCGGCGAGATCGATCTGCTCTCGCCCGCCGAGAACACGCGAATTCTGCACGCCTGGAACGACACCGCGCATTCGCTCGACATCGACGCCTCGACCACGCTGGTGTCGCTGCTGGACGGCACGGTGGCGGCGAGCCCGGATGCGGTGGCGCTGGTGGCCGAGGACGCGACGCTCACCTACGCCGAGTTGGACGGCCGGGCCAACCGCCTGGCGCGTCACCTGATCACGCTCGGTGTCGGTACGGAGGACCGGGTGGCGCTGGCCATTCGGCGCTCGGTGGATCTCGTGGTCGCGATGTACGCGGTGGCGAAGTCCGGTGCGGCGTATGTGCCGATCGATCCCGATCAGCCCGCCGAGCGCACCGACTACATCCTGACCACCGCGGCACCGGTCTGTGTGCTGACCACCGGACGCGATGATTTCCACAGCGCCGTGACCGAGGTGGTGTCGCTCGACGAGCTGGATCTATCCGGCGTTGCGGACGGTCCGATCACCGACGGCGACCGGTTGCGGCCGCTGGCCGCGGCGAATACGGCGTACGTGATCTTCACGTCGGGCTCGACCGGCCAGCCGAAGGGCGTGGCGGTGCCGCATGCGGCGATCGTCAACCAGTTGCTGTGGAAGACAGCCGAATTCGGCCTCGGCGCCGATGACGCGGTGCTGCTCAAGACCGCGGCCACCTTCGACCTGTCGGTCTGGGAGTTCTGGTCGGCCGCCGTCTGCGGTGGCCGGTTGGTCATCGCCGATGCCGATGGTCACCGCGATCCCGCCTACCTCAACGAGTTGATGCGCTCCACCGGCGTCACGACACTGCACGTGGTGCCGTCGATGCTGGACGCGCTGCTCACCGAATCCGGTCGCCGCCTGCCGCAGTCGCTGCGGCGGGTGCTGGCGATCGGTGAGGCGCTGCCCGCGACGACCGCGCAGCGATTCCGGCGTGACAACGCGGCCGAGCTGTTCAACCTGTACGGCCCCACCGAGGCCGCGGTGTCGATCACCGCGCACACCGTCACCGATGCCGACACCGTTTCGGTGCCGATCGGTGCTCCGGAGTGGAACAGCCAGGTGTACGTGCTGGATTCGCGGCTGCGTCCGGTTCCGGTCGGTGTCTCCGGTGAGCTGTACTTGGCCGGTGCGCAGTTGGCGCGCGGTTACTTCGGACGCGTGGAGCTGACCGCGGATCGCTTCGTGGCCAACCCGTTCGGCACCGGCGAGCGCATGTACCGCACCGGTGACCTGGTGGCCTGGAACAGCGAGGGCGGGCTGGAGTATCGCGGACGCACCGACTTCCAGGTGAAGATCCGCGGTTTCCGGATCGAGCTCGGTGAGATCGAGGCGGCCCTGCTGCGGCAGCCCGAGGTTGCGGCCACTGCGGTGCTCGCACACACCGACCCGAATCTGGGCGACCGGCTGGTCGCTTACGTGGTGCCCGAAGTCGATGAGCTCGACAACACGCGGCTGCAATCGGCGTTGGCCGCCGAGCTGCCGTCCTACATGGTGCCGTCGGTCTTCCTCACCCTCGATGCGCTGCCGTTGAACGCGAACGGCAAGCTGGATCGAAAGGCATTGCCGGAGCCCACCTTCGAGAAGGCCGTCTTCCGCGCGCCGGTCACCCCGATCGAGGAGATCGTCGCGAATACCTTCGCCGAGGTGCTGCACCTCGGTTCCGGAGCGCAGGCGCAGCGGCTCGGCCTGGATGACGACTTCTTCGCGTGGGGCGGCAACTCGCTGCTCGCGACGCAGGTCGCGGCGCGCCTCGGCGCGGCGCTGAACACCCGCGTCCCGGTGCGACTGCTGTTCGAGGCGCCGACCGTCGGCGCACTGGCCATCCGGGTCGAACAGCACGCCGACGGGCGCGGACGGCACGCGCTGGTCGCCGGTCCACGGCCGGAACATATTCCGCTGTCGCTGGCGCAGCAGCGGATGTGGTTCCTCAACCGCTTCGACACCCAGTCCGCTGCCTACAACGTCCCGATCGCGGTGCGGCTGACCGGCGCGCTCGATGTGGCCGCACTGCGCGCCGCGATCGCGGATCTGGTGCGCAGGCACGAGGTCCTGCGCACCATCTACCCGGAGACCGCGTCGGGTGCGGTGCAGCTGATTCTGCCGGTGGGACAGGCGATTCCGGAGCTGGACGTCCGGACGGTCACACCGGATCAGGTCGAAACCGCTGTGGTCGAGTTGATTTCGGCGCCGTTCGACGTCACCGCCGAGGTGCCGGTGCGGGTGCGGTTGTTCGAGATCGACACCGAAAGTTCGGCTCCCGAGTACGTGATCGCGATGGTCGTGCACCATATCGCCGGTGACGGCTCGTCGATGGGACCGCTGACGCGGGATCTGATGACGGCGTACGCGGCCCGCTCGGCGGGTGTCGCACCCAACTGGGCGCCACTGGAGGTCCAGTACGCGGATTACAGCATCTGGCAGCGCGAACTGCTCGGCAGCGAGGACGATCCGGAATCGCTGATGTCCAAGCAGGTCGCCTACTGGCGGACCGCACTGGCCGATCTGCCGGAGCAGCTGGACCTGCCCGCGGATCGCCCGCGGCCCGCGGTGCAGTCCTTCGCGGGTGGCACCGTCGAGGTACGCATCGACGCCGATACCCACCGCGGTCTCAGCGGCGTGGCACAGGCCGAGGGTGCGACGCTGTTCATGATCGTGCACACGGCGCTGGCCGTCCTGTTGTCCCGGCTGTCCGGCACAGACGACATCGCGATCGGTACGCCGATGGCGGGCCGCGGTGAGGCGGCGCTGAACGACCTGATCGGCACGTTCATCAACACCTTGGTATTCCGTACCCGGCTGGATTCGGCCGAGCCGTTCGCGGATCTGCTCGGACGGCAGCGGAAAACCGACATCCAGGCGTTCGCCAATGCCGATGTGCCGTTCGAGCGGTTGGTCGAGGTGCTGAACCCGGTGCGTTCGCAGGCGCGGCATCCGCTGTTCCAGGTGGGTCTGTCGTTCCAGAACCTGGCCCAGACCACCCTGGAATTGCCGGATCTCACGGTCTCCGGCGTGGAGTTCGATACCCGCATCTCCCAGTTCGACCTGCACCTGATTCTCAGCGACCTGTACGACGAGTCCGGGGCTCCCGCGGGCATCGCCGGCGTATTCACCTACGCCACCGATCTCTTCGACCGGAGCACGGTCGAAGGGTTCGCGGACCGGTTCACCAGGCTGCTCGGCGAGATCATCACCGCGCCGCGTGCGGCGGTGGGCGATCTCGAGCTGCTCACGTCGGTGGAGCGGGAACGGATGCTGGATGGCTGGAATGCCAGCGCGCATCCGGTGCAGCCCGAACTGCTGCTCGACGGGTACCGGCGCGCCGCAGCGGCGCATCCGGATGCCGTCGCGGTGGTGTTCGAAGGCGCCGCCCTTACCTACCGCGAATTCGACGAACGGGTGAACAGACTTGCCCGCCTGTTGATTTCGCAGGGTGTCGGTGCCGAGTCGCTGGTCGGCCTCGCAGTTCGGCGGTCGTTGGATCTGGTTGTCGGCATGTACGCGATCGTGACGGCCGGTGGCGCGTATGTGCCGCTGGATCCGGATCATCCGGCGGAGCGGATCGCGCACATTCTGGATACCGCCCAGCCCGCGTGCGTGGTCACCACCGCGGCCGACGCGGTGCCGGTTCCCGCGGACATCCCGGTGCTCGAACTGGATTCGCTGGAGCTGGACGGGTTCTCCTCCGCTCCGATCGAACCCGGTGAGCTGCTGCGCCCGGTCACCCGGGACAACCCGGCTTACGTCATCTTCACCTCGGGTTCGACCGGGCGTCCCAAGGGCGTCGCGGTATCGCACGAGGCGATCAACAATCAGATCGAGTGGATGCTCGCGGAGTACCCGCTCGGCTCGGCCGACGTGTACCTGCAGAAGACCGCCACCACGTTCGATGTGTCGCTGTGGGGCTACTTCATGCCACTGCGCGCGGGCGCGAAGCTGGTGGTCGCCACCCACGACGGCCATCGCGACCCGGCCTACGTGGCGGATGCGATTGCCGCGCACGGGGTTACCGTCACCGACTTCGTGCCGTCCATGCTGACGGTGTTCGCCGCACAGCTGGCAGCGGGCTCGCTGCCGACGCTGCGGGACGTGTTCGTGATCGGTGAGGCGCTGCCGCCGGAAACGGTGACGGCGTGGCGGTCCGTTTCGGATGCGGTGCTGCACAACCTGTACGGGCCGACGGAGGCCGCGGTGTCGGTGACCTACTGGCCCGCGCGCGACACGGATGTGCGCACCGTGCCGATCGGCTTGCCGCAGTGGAACACCCAGGTGTTCGTGCTGGATGCGCGGCTGCGGCCGGTGCCTGCCGGGGTGGCCGGTGAGCTGTACCTGGCCGGTGATCAGCTGGCCCGCGGTTACGTCGCGCGGCCGGATCTGACCTCGGATCGCTTCGTGGCCAACCCGTTCGCGCCCGGTGCGCGGATGTACCGCACCGGCGACCTGGTGGTCTGGCGCGAACCGGCGGATGCGGATCATCGCCTCGAATATCTGGGGCGCACCGACTTCCAGGTGAAGTTCCGCGGACAGCGGATCGAGCTCGGCGAGATCGAGACGGCGCTGCTCGCCCATGCCGCGGTGAGCCAGGCGGTGGCGCTGGTAGCCGCGTCGGCGCTGGGCGACCAGTTGGTCGCCTACGTGGTTCCCGCGCCGGGGCAGTCGATCGACCAGCGGACACTGCTGGCCGAGGTGTCGGATGTACTTCCGGCCTATATGGTTCCGGCGGCCGTCGTGGTGCTCGACGCCTTCCCGCTGAATTCCAGCGGCAAGCTCGACCGCAAGGCCCTGCCCGAACCGACCTTCACCACTCGCGAATTCCGCTCCCCGGCAACGCCGGTGGAGGAGATCGTGGCGGGCGTCTTCAGCGATGTGCTCGGTATCGAGCGCGTGGGCGCCGACGACGACTTCTTCGCCCTCGGCGGCAACTCGCTGGTCGCCACCCAGGTGGTCGGGCGCCTGAGCGCCGCGATCGGTGGGCGGGTGCCGGTGCGCGCGCTGTTCGAGGCGCCGACCGTGGCGGCCCTGGCGGTGAAGCTGGAGCAGCTGTCCGGTGTGGGCGAGCGGCGGCCGCTGGTCGCCGGTCCGCGGCCGGATCCGGTGCCGTTGTCGCTGGCGCAGCAGCGGATGTGGTTCCTGAACCGCTTCGACACCGAGTCGGCGGCCTACAACCTGCCCATCGCGGTCCGGTTGACCGGTGCGCTGGATGTCGACGCGCTGCGGGCGGCCATGGCGGATCTGGTCGGCAGGCACGAGATTCTGCGGACGGTGTACCCGGAGACCGCAGGCGCCCCGGCGCAGGTGATTCTGCCGGTGGCGCAGGCTGTTCCGGCTCTGGACCTGCGGCCGATCGCGGCCGCCGAGCTGGAATCCACGGTGATCGCGGTGATGGCGGCGCCGTTCGACGTCACCGCCGAGGTGCCGGTGCGGATCGAGCTGTTCCAGGTGACGGACGCACCCGCCGCTGTGTCCTCGGGTCGCTCCGCAGGCTCCGCTCCTGCCCCGAACGAGTTCGTGCTGGTGCTCGTGGTGCACCACATCGCCGGTGACGGTTCGTCGATGGGCCCGCTGACCCGGGATCTGATGACGGCGTACGCGGCCCGCTCGGTCGGCGAGTCGCCCACGTGGGCGCCGCTGCCGGTGCAGTACGCGGACTACTCGATCTGGCAGCGCGAACTGCTCGGCAGCGAGGATGATCCGGAGTCGTTGGCGGCCAAGCAGATCGCCTACTGGCAGTCGGCATTGGCGGATGTGCCGGATCAGCTGGATCTGCCATCGGATCGCCCGCGTCCCGCCGTGCAGTCCTTCACGGGCGGCAAGGTCGAGCTGAGTATCGATGCCGAAACGCATCGTGCGCTGGTCGGTCTGGCCAGGGCCGAGGGGGCGACGCTGTTCATGGTGGTGCACACCGCATTCGCGGTAATGCTCTCGCGGCTCTCCGGAACCGATGACATCGCGATCGGCACACCGATGGCCGGTCGTGGTGAGGCTGTGCTCGACGATCTGATCGGCATGTTCGTGAACACCTTGGTGTTCCGTACCCAGTTGGAGCGCGGCGAGGCGTTCACGGATCTGCTCGGGCGCCAGCGCGAAACGGATATCCAGGCGTTCGCGCATGCGGATGTGCCGTTCGAGCGGTTGGTCGAGGTGCTGAACCCGGTGCGTTCGCAGGCTCGGCATCCGCTGTTCCAGGTGGGTCTGTCGTTCCAGAACCTGGCGCGGACCACGCTGGAACTGCCCGGGCTCACGGTGGCCGGATTCGATATCGACACCCAGCTGTCGCAGTTCGATCTGCATCTGATCGTGGCGGACAGCTACGACGAGCACGGCACTCCGTCGGGTATGGGTGGGTACTTCACCTACGCCACCGACCTGTTCGATCCGGATACCGTCCGTGGCTTCGCCGATCGCTTCGCACGTGTGCTCGCGGAGATCATCGCGGCGCCGCGCTCGGCTGTCGGCGATCTCGAGATCATGGCCGCGGACGAACGCCGCGAACTGGTCTCCGGCCGGAATGCGACAGCGCACCAGGTGGATGCCTCCGCGACGCTGGCCTCGCTGCTGGATCGGACCGTGGCCGCCACACCGGACGCGGTGGCGCTGGTCGGCGACGACGAAACCGCCGTCACCTACGGCGAGCTCGGCTCCCGGGTGAATCAGCTTGCGCGGCACCTGATTTCGCTGGGCGTCGGACCGGAGGCGCGGGTGGCGCTCGCGCTGCGCCGCTCGGTGGACCTGGTGGTCGCGATGTACGCGGTGACCCAGGCCGGTGGCGCGTACGTGCCGCTGGATCCGGATCAGACGGGTGAGCGGACCGACTACATTCTCGAAACCGCTCGGCCACTGTGTGTGGTGACCAACGCCGACACCGATTTCCAGACCTCGGTGACCGCCGTCGTCCGGATGGATGCAGTCGCGGACGTCACGGACGCGCCGATCGCCGACGCGGAGCGGATCGCGCCATTGCGCGCGGCGAATACGGCCTACGTGATCTTCACGTCGGGTTCGACCGGTCGCCCCAAGGGTGTCGCGGTGCCGCATGCGGCGATCGTCAACCAGTTGCTGTGGAAGACAGCCGAATTCGGCTTGGGCGCCGAGGATGCGGTGCTGCTGAAGACGGCCGCGACCTTCGACCTCTCGGTGTGGGAGTTCTGGTCGGCGGCGGTTTCCGGTGGCCGACTGGTCATCGCGTCCGCCGACGGACATCGCGATCCGTCCTACCTCAACACGCTGATGCGCGATACCGCCGTCACCACCTTGCATGCGGTGCCGTCGATGCTGGATGCGCTGCTGATCGAATCGGACGGACAACTGCCCGAGTCGTTGCGCCGGGTGCTCGCCATCGGTGAGGCGCTGCCCGCCGCGACGGCGCAGCGGTTCCGGGAGTCGAATGCGGCCGGCCTGTTCAACCTCTACGGTCCGACCGAGGCCGCGGTCTCGATCACCAACCACGAGGTGACCGATGCGGACACCGTCTCGGTGTCGATCGGTGCTCCGGAGTGGAACAGCCGTGTCTACGTGCTGGATTCGCGGTTGCGCCCGGTGCCGGTGGGTGTTTCGGGTGAGTTGTATCTGGCCGGTGCGCAATTGGCGCGTGGCTACTTCGGCCGGGTCGATCTGACCGCGGAGCGGTTCGTGGCCGATCCGTTCGAATCCGGCGCCCGGATGTACCGTACCGGTGACCTGGTGGCCTGGAATGCCGTTGGTGAGCTGGAGTATCGCGGCCGCACCGACTTCCAGGTCAAGATCCGCGGTTTCCGCATCGAACTCGGCGAGATCGAGGCGGCCCTGCTGCGGCAGACCTCGATCGCCTCGGCAGCGGTGCTCGCGCATACCGATCCGGCACTCGGTGACCGCCTGGTCGCCTATGTGGTCCCGACCACCGGTGAGCTCGATAAGGGTGCAGTGCAGTCTGCACTGGCCGCGGAGCTGCCCTCCTACATGGTGCCGAGCGCCTTCCTGGCGCTGGACACCCTGCCGCTCAATGCGAATGGCAAGCTCGATCGAAACGCCTTGCCGCAGCCCACCTTCGAACATGCCGCTTTCCGCGCGCCGGTCTCCCCGGTCGAGCAGATCGTGGCCGGTGTGTTCGCCGATGTGCTCGGTATCGAACGGATCGGCGCGGACGACGACTTCTTCGCAGTCGGCGGTAACAGCATCCTGTCGATCCAGCTGGTATCGCGGGCGAAGGCACAGGGCGTGGTGTTCTCCGTGCGCGACGTCTTCGACCAGCGCAGCGTCGCCGGACTCGCCGCGATCGCGACCTCGGCCGCAGATCTGCGGCAGGCGACCATGGCGGAGCTGCCCGGTGGTGGGATCGGCGAGATCCCGCTGCCGCCCGGCATCGCCGCGGTGCTGGCGAACGGCACGGCGTACCAGCGCTTCTCCTACGAGGCGGCGGTGGCACTGCCGAGCGACCTCGACGGGGATCGGCTGCGTGCGGCGATCGCCGCCCTGGTCGATCGGCACGATGCGCTGCGCACTCGTCTGCGCCAGGTCGACGAGGTCTGGGAATTCGAAGCACTCGAGCGCGGTGCCATCGATATCGATGCGCTGGTGCAAGAGGTCGCATTCGATACCGCCCTCGACGACGACTACGGCTATGACGAGCTCATGCGGCTCGCCGACAACGAACGCGCGGCCGCCGCGGATCGCCTCGATCCGGCCAACGGTGTAATGGCGCAGTTCGTGCGCTGCACCGCCGACCGGCTCGACGGCGGCAACTTCATGCTCGTCGTGGTGCACGGCTTCGCGGCCGATCCGAAGTCCCTCGGCATCCTGACCGGCGATCTGCTCGATCTGCTCGCCGACGACCAGGTCGCCCTGCCGGAGGTCGGTACCTCGCTGCGGCGTTGGGCCTACGGCCTGACCGAGCAGGCGAGCGGCCGCGCCGCCGAACTGCCGTTCTGGCAAAAGGTTTCGGCCACACCCGATCCGCTGCTCGGCGCGCGCGCCTTCGATCCGGCGCTGGATACCGTCGCCACGACGCGACGGGTCCGCATCGAGGTGCCGACGGAGATCTCCGAGGTCCTGCTCACCACGGTTCCGGCGCGGTTCCACGGCGGCGTGCCGGACGGGCTGCTGTCGGCCTTGGCCATGGCGCTGGTGCGCTGGCGCGGTGCAGAGCACGGATCGGATGTGCTGATCCGGCTCGACGGTGACGCTCGGGCGGCGGTCAGCGGTGCCGAATTGTCGCGCACCGTCGGTGCTTTCACCGCCGTCTACCCGGCCCGTCTCGCGCTGAGCGGGATCGATCTGGCCGACGCGTTCGACGGCGGCGCTGCCGCGGGTTCGATCATCAAGTCGGTGAAGGAACAACTGCTCGCGGTGCCCGATCAGGGCGTCGGCCACGGGCTGCTGAATCTCCCGCTGGCGGGTCAGGTCGGCTTCCGGTACCAGGAAGCGGCGATCAAGACCGAGCGGGATGCCACCATGCCCGCGAACGGTGCGCTCGATATCGCCGTCACCGTCGGCGACGAGGACGATGGTCCGCGGCTGCTGGCCACCTTCGAGTTCCCGGTCGGTCTGCTGTCCCCGGAGCAGGTACAGGAGTTGGCGGAGCTGTGGGTTGCCGCGCTGACCGCGCTGGCGAAGCACGCGCAGCGGCCGGACGCCGGCGGTCATACGCCGTCGGATCTGCCGCTGGTGCAGGTCGGCCAGGCCGATATCGACCTGTGGGAGCAGACCTACCCGGGCCTCGACGATGTCTGGCCGGTCTCGCCGCTGCAGTCCGGCCTGCTCTTCCACGCGCTGATGACCACGGCCACCGTGGACGTCTACACCATGCAGGCCGTGGTGCAGCTGGCCGGAGCGGTCGATGTGGAGCGGTTGCACGCGGCCGCGCAGGCGATCCTGGATCGATACCCGAACCTGCGCACCGCATTCGTCACCGATTCCACCGGTCAGGTCCGGCAGGTCGTGCTCGATCGGATCGAAGTGCCCTGGCGCATCGAGGATCTCACCGATGTGCCGGAGGCGGAGCGGGCCGACGAACTGCGTCGCCGGATCGATGCCGACCATGCGGACCGCTTCGATATGTCCAGCCCGCCGCTGGTGCGCTACACGCTGTTGCGCACCGCGGCCGAGGAATGGACGCTGGCGATCACCACGCACCACGTGCTGATCGACGGCTGGTCGATGCCGCTGTTGATGCGGGATCTGCTGGTGCTCTACGCGACGCGTGGCGACCAGTCGGCACTGCCGCAGGTCTCCTCCTACCGCGACTTCCTGGACTGGCTCGCCACTCGCGATCAGGACGCGTCGCTGCGGGTCTGGGCCGATGCCTTCGACGGTGCGACCGAACCGACCGAATTGGCGCCGCCGGCGCGGACGGCCGAGACCTACGAGACCGCAAAATTGGTCACCGAGATCGACGCCGACCGCACCCGTCAGCTGACCAAGCACTGCGCCGAACTCGGCATTACCGTCAACACCCTGGTGCAGGCGGCTTGGGGCATCCTGCTCGGCAGGCTCACCGGCCGCGCCGATGTGGTCTTCGGCGCCACCGTGTCGGGTCGGCCCGCCGAGCTGACCGGTGTGGAGTCGATGGTCGGTCTGTTCATCAATACGCTCCCGGTCCGGGTGCGCATCGATGACCGCGCGACCATCGACGATCAGCTCGAGCGGTTGCAGCGCGACCAGACCGACCTGCTCGACCACCACTACGTCGGCCTGTCCGATATCCAGCGGGCCGCCGGAATCGCCTCGCACTTCGACACCCTGCTGGTGTTCGAGTCCTACCCGATCGATCGGGAGGCGATCGCCGCGGCGAGTTCGATCGACGGCATGTCGGTGACCGGTGTCGGTATGGAAAGCGCGACGCACTACCCGCTCACCCTGCAGGTGACCGCGGAGTCCACCCTCGAATTCACCTTCGAGTACCTGCTCAGCCGGTTCACCGCCGAAGAGGTGGAAACCTTGTCCACCAGGCTGATCCGCGTACTGGACGCACTGCTCGGCGATCCCGCCGGACTGGTCGGCGATATCGATATCCTCGATGCCGGTGAGCGGGCCCGCCTGCTCGTCGAATCCGGTATCGCGGCAACGGCGGCCGCACCGGAACCGGTGGGCCGGGTCGGTGCGCGCACGGTGTCGAAGGTGCTCGCCGAGGTGGTCGAGGCGGATCCGGAGGCGCCCGCGCTGCTGGTGGACGGCGACGAAATCGCCTACCACGTCCTGGATCGCCGTTCCTCGCAACTGGCCCGGGTGCTCATCGCGCACGGTGCCGGACCCGGCGATGTGGTGGCCCTGGCGCTGCCGCGTTCGGTGGACGCGGCGGTCGCGGTCTGGGCCATCCAGAAGGCCGGTGCCGCCTGCCTCTTCGCCGGTGATCTGTCCGCCGCCGAAATGACCACCGCCGGAGCAGGTTTCGGTATCACGCTGGAACCGACCGACGGCCCGATCAACTGGCTGGTCCCGAGCGACCCGACGGTCCAGGCCGAATTGGCAGCCGCCCCATCGCACCCGGTCTCCTACGCCGATCGGGTCCGCCCGCTCGCTGAGGAGCACCCGGCCTTCGTAGTCCTCGCAGCCGACGGCGCCCCCCGCGCCTTCAGTCAGACCGAGGCCCTCGAACAGGCCGAGCAGTTCCGCTCGGAATACGAGATCGATTACGAGTCGACGACCTTCACCACCGCGGTCTCGGGTCGAGTCGCCTTCCTCGAATCCCTGGCCGCAGCAACCGCAGGCGCACTCTCGGTGCTCCCCGGCGCGGACGACATCGCGGACGACCTGGCCGACGGCGAGGTCACCCACTGGTTCGTCACCGTGCACGAGTCGACGGATGCCGCGGACGAGGACGTGCGAATCGTGGTCATCGAGTAGCCGAGACCGCCCCGCGCGGCAGGCAAGAGCCCCGCACCTCGAACAGATAACGGTACGGGGCTCTTGCCTTTCCGAGTTCTATCGCCGACCGGGCACTGCTGCCCCGTGGTCGATACCGCTGCTCGAGATCATGTGCAGCATGCGCGGCCGACACCTTGGCCTCGCGGTTCTACGGTTTACCCATCCGGCAGCAATGGGGTGCGTGTCTCCGTGGCCTTCCGGAGTTCAACAGAAAACCCCCGACCGAGTCGCTCCGGTCGGGGGTTGTGCGCATCTGGGGCTGTGTGTCAGCTTCGAGGAAATCCGAGGTCGGATTCCCCGAGGAACGTGTACTCGCCTTCGTTGGCTTCGAGCAGACGACCAGCGAAGGTCATTGCCTCGATAAGGGCCTGTACCGCATCCACACCGAAGATAGCCCGTGTCAACGGCTCCGCCTCCATGCCTTCGATCCGAACGGGGCATGAGTATGAACCGCCTTCGGACGGCTCTGGCTTCCCGAACGAGACGACCACTGGATCATCGCCCTTGCGGAGTTCGCGGGTCGCGATCGGTTCCCCGAGCTCCCAGGTCATTGCCATGGCGGGGCGCGCTCGGAGTGGCGGGCAGACCGGCCGATAGGCCGATACCGAGAATGACCAAGGACCGGATCACTAGGTTTCGCATGATTCCCCCGAGGAATTCAGATTGCTGATCAGATGTTCGGCGTCCGTGGTTCGGACGTCCCGGGTAGCGTCTGCTCCCGGGTGCGTCGGTTTGCGAGGAGCCCGCGCGGTAGCAGGGACAGAAGAACCAAATGCGTTGTACCGGTGCTAGTTTGGCCGGAGATGCTCGTGTCCTCACGTTCGATCCGTCCGCGGATTTCCCTGACGGCGGTCCTTCGGAATCCGTTCCGGCCACACGATCACTCCAACAGTCACCGCCAGCGGTAGCCCGATCGCGACAACCCAGCCGAGCGCAATCACGGCAGATCTTGGAGGAGTCGCAGCACCGTGGCGCACGTCTCGGCGTCGGCAGGTTCGACAGGGCTGACGCGGTGATCCACGACGGCTGCACCCGGAACCCGTTGCGGTAGCACACGATCGGCTGGACTCCGCAACTCGAGGTACACCCCCGGACCGTCGTTCTCGTCGCCGTAGTCGGCGACCTCCAGCAACCCGCCTGGGAACACGAACAGTCGTGTGGGCCTGTCCATCTCGACTCCTGTAGTCCGGTGTTGGTAGGCACCCCGTGACCGGTTGGCGTCACATGTCACGGGGGCCAGCTCAGACGCTAAGGAGTCCAGAGCCGTGGCATCTAGTAACTTGACGGAACTTGACAAAAGTTCTTTTACAGGCGGAATAGCCGGTCGAAATGAGGCACTATTGCTTACGGGAGTGTCACACACGGTCACACTCCTAGACGGGAGCCAAGATCATGCGCTTGAAGTTCCTGGGCAGCGGCGGGTCAGGACAAGGCCATTGCCCGACGTTGTACGCCACCGACCAAGACAGCTACCTCGTCCAGGGGTGACTAACCGACCATCCCGGCACTATCGAGATTCCCCACTTGCTACTCGGGTTCGCTGAGCCGGATACGTTCGTCGGGGCGACTATGACCGACACCGGCCGGGGAACATTCATCCTCGCTGGACGACCGATTACGGATGCTGAGACGCTGGATCGACTCGACCTAGCCGAGGACGAGACGGCTATCGAGGTGCCGAGGCGAGAAAGGAAGTTCTACGGTGCAGCTGCTGCAAGGCGAGGCGTTCTGGGATCTGTTTCGGCAAGCTGAGCGCTCAGCGTTCCACCTCGAAACCAAGGACGCCTACGACGTTGACGACGAGAACCCGCAGCTCGACCGGTTCCTTGCTGGACACAGAGACGATGACTACGCGTGGTTTCAGCCGTGGCTGAACCTGATGCGGGATGCCACTAACCGGGGCATCGCAGTCTCGCGGGTACGAGTGGTCACGGTGCCGCTGCCGGACTATCACCGTTGGTTGTTGTCGATCACACCCGAGAACGCCGACGCTGGAGAGGACATCCGTTACGTTCCAAGGCATCTCGCCGGAGAACTCCCGGCAGATGACTGGTGGCTGTACGACGATTCGCTCGTCACTTTCAACGTCGTCGACACCAACGGCTCCGGGGTAGGGGGCGTCACGACCGACGACCCGCACATAGTCGCCTACTGCCGCAGCATCCGAGAACGGCTGTGGAAGCTGGCCACGCCCTACGCCGAGTTCGCGCACGCCACGCTGTGACCAACTCGGTTTATGAACAGCGGGAAGCGCTCGGGAAGCGCCTCCGCGAGATGAGGAAGGACACCGGACTCACCGGACGCCAGCTCGCCGCTTTGGCGGGCTGGCACGAGTCGCTCGTGTCCAAGATAGAAACCGGCCACCGAACCCCCACCGAGGCGCAACTGCGCACGTACTGTATCCACACGGACACAGAGAGCCAGTTGTCCGACCTCGTCGCGACCGTCCGCAACATCGAATCGGCGTACCTCGAATACAAGCGCCTGCTACACACTGGCACCAAACGCCGACAACAACAGTCGGTGACGCTCGCTGAACAGGCCAAGCTCATGCGGATCTACGAACCGGTGCTGATCCCGGGGATGCTCCAGACCGCCGAGTACGCCGAGGCGGTACTACGCCGGGTCACCGAGTTCTACCGGATTCCCAACGACGTAGACCAAGGAGTGTCGAAACGGCTCGAGCAGCAAAAGGTCCTCTACCACGGTGACCACCGATTCCACATCGTGATCACCGAGCAGTCGTTGTCTACGACCGTGGGCAACGCCGAGGTCATGATCGGTCAGCTGGACCGGCTCCTAGCCGTCATGGGGCTACCTCGGATGCTGTTCGGCGTGGTGCCCTCGAATGCTGAATGGCTCACGCCTGCAACCAACTTCGTCATGTTCGATGAACGAATGGTGATGGTTGAAGCGATCACAGCAGAGCTGACAATCACTCAACCCCGAGAGATCGCCTTGTACGCCCGAGCGTTCGAAACACTCGCAAGGCAGTCCGTGACCGGCAAGGATGCTCGGGCGCTGGTCGGGGCCGCGCTCGGCCGCTGGCGTAGCAAGCCCTAGCGGTACTAACGACATGCCGTCGGTCTGAACGCCAACAATGAGCCTTGGTTCTCCGCCGTCTATGAAGAACCGGGACGGCCTGGCAGATCTGTGGGCTCAGTTGAATTTCGGTCGGTTGTCCGGCTCTTGAATGCCGCTGTGGATGCCATCGACAACAAAAGGCAGACGAACCACAATGCGATGTCGGCTGTGTAGGTCAGCACGAGCGGAATGTTGAAATACCCCAGTAGTCCACGAGGATTGACCACCACGTGATCCTGGAAAACCAGCTCGCGGTGGCCGACGGCGGCAAAGTAGATTTTCGCTACCTGCAACAGGCAGGAGGTTGTTGCGAGTATCGCAAGCAGCACCGATATCGCTCGGACGATACGCGACTGTCGAACCAGTGCTACCGAAAACACCGCGACCACAACAGAAGAGACGGCGATCCCTGATGTTGCCACGGCATGTGCGGCAAGGGATTCGCAAGTCGGAAGCGAAGAAAGCCGAAGCGCTACAACGCCTTAACCGCTCTTCACTCACCGGACCGTGCCGCTGATGCGGCTGGCACAGCACGTGATAGCCATTGCCGAGCTGGGCAACGGCTATCACTTGTTCGCAGATCAGGCCGTGGTCGAGACCCGGTTGAACATCCGTCCGGCCATATCTGCGCCCACGATCCGGCCGCGTTCGTCCGTCATCTCCGCCGCGACGGCGTCATCGGCCAGCTCCAGCTCCGGCACGTACCGCCGCACCGGCGCAGCCAAATCGACCTTGCCCTCCGCGACCAGCCGCATCAACGCCGTCGTGGTGAACGTCTTACTCACCGACCCCAATACGAACATCGTGTCCCGATCCACCGGCACCGGACTTTCGATACTCGTCACCCCATGTGCGGCGAAGACCTCCCGCCCATCAACCCACACTCCAACCGCCGCCCCCGGAACCTCGAACTTCGCAGCCATCTCCGCAACGAATCGATCCAGCGCAACCTCAGCCATTGTCCAACCCTTTCCGTTCTGTCCGCCACACCAGGGAGGTCTCCCGTGCGGCCTGCCCAGAACATGCCCGCCCCCGCTGACGCGCCGCTGACACGGCTCAAAGAC
This sequence comes from Nocardia vinacea, assembly GCF_035920345.1. Taxonomy (NCBI): domain Bacteria; kingdom Bacillati; phylum Actinomycetota; class Actinomycetes; order Mycobacteriales; family Nocardiaceae; genus Nocardia; species Nocardia vinacea. Next base: position 5,911,001 of record NZ_CP109149.1, on the reverse strand, counting down.
CTGAAGTCGGACGGAGTCCACAGACGCTGACTTCCTGGTCAAGGCCGAGTTTCCGGGGCAGGTACGAGCGCGAGCAGTTCATCGACGGACCATTGGTCGTCGGCGTGTTTACCGAATTTGCTGGCGAGCACGCGTCCGTCGGGCGCGATGAGAAAGTCGCCGGGCAGCCCCAGCCGCCCGCCTTCGGGGTTCGATGGGGGAGCGGGCTTTTCCTTGCGGCGGACGGCCCTGCTTACAGTGGCGACGCTGCGCAGGATGGTGGGCCAGGCGCGGGGGTCGACGAGGGCGCGGGGTTTGGCTTCGATGCCGAATTCGCGGTAGAGGGTTCGGGACGGGTCGGCGATCAGGTCAAAGGGGAGGTCGCCTTCGTATGTGCGCAATTCGGCTGCGCTGGAATGAAATACGACCACCTCGCGGATATCGGCGGCGAGGATTTCGGCGTGCCGCACCGCGAACGAGCGTAGGTGCAGGTTGCAGATCGGGCAGCCGGCGAAGCGGCGAAATTGCAGGTGGATCAGGCAATCCTGGTCCGGAATCCGAATTGTGCTGTCGGCGATGGTGACCAGTTGTCGGGTGGGCACCGTGGTCGGCAATGGCATGGAAACTCCCTTTCGTAGGTGTACGACGTACGCCTACAACAAGTATGCGCGTACCTTGTACGCTGTCAACCCGTGCCCCGCCCTCGCTCGCTGACCAGCTCCGCCATCGCGGGCGCTGCCGTCGCGGTGCTCGACCGCGATGGTCTGTCCGGCCTCACCATGCGCGCGGTTGCCAAGGAACTCCGCATAGCCACCATGGGGCTCTACCGTTACGTCGCCGACCGCGACGAACTCGAGCTGCTGGTCGTCGACCATCTCTTGGCCGATATCGACCTCACGCCACCGACCGACCCGGACTGGCGCGATCGCGTCGCGGCCCTCCTGAATCGCATGCGCACGACGGTATCCACCCACCCGGCCACGGTCCCGCTGGTCGTGCGCCACCGCCAGTCCGCCCCCAACAGCCTGCGCTGGATCGAGGCGATGCTGACCATCCTCACCGATGCGGGCTTCACCGGAATCGGCCGAGTCCTGGCCCAGCGCACCCTGATGGCCTTCCTGCTCGGCCACCTCGAGAACGAGCACTACGGCCCACTCTCCGGCGCGGGCACCGCCGCGATGACCCGACTGGCCCCGGCCGACTACCCGGTACTCGTCGAAACCGCCACCGACGCCCGAAATGTCGATGCCGAGACGGAATTCCGTCTCGGCATCGAAATCGTCCTGCGCGGCTTGGCCCCGTAACTAGTCGGTAAGCCCCGGGATCGCCATGGTCTCACCCATGATGCGGTGACCCGCATCGTTCAAATGCAGACCGTCGCCGCTGTCCAGATCGGGTCGAATGAAGTCGGGATCGTCTGGATTCTCGACGGCAGCAGCCACATCGAACACGGCATCGAAAATACTTGTGGTGCGGAGCCATTCGTTGACATCACGGCGAACCACTCGGCCCTCGGCGACATTCAGGTCCGGATAGATGACACCGGCGAACGGGCCAATGGTGTTGGCGTACACCGCAAGTCCCGCCGCACGGGCACGTCCGGCCAATTCTGTGAAACCGGCAATGAGCGCCTCGGCCGATGACGTGCTGTTGTCGAGGATCAGATCATTGATACCGAAGTTCAGGACGACATGCGTCACGCCGGGAACTCCGAGCACATCGCGGTCGAAACGGGCCAGCCCGTGTTCGCCGATCTGGTCGGTCAGCAAGCGGGTCCCGCCGATGCCCTGATTGAGAACCCAACCGCTGGTGAGACGTTCGTTGAGGACGTCGACGGAACGATGGTTGGCGCCGGGTGTGGACCCGACGCCTTCGAACCAGGAGTCGCCGAACGCGACAACGATCGGGTCATTCGTCGAGGTGAGCACGTCGACACCGGTCACATAGAAGCGCGAGGTGGTCTCCTCGGCTTCGGATAGCGCGATCGCGGCGACCTGATCACCGGCGGCCACGAAACTGGATTCCATCGGCAGGTGCGAAAAGGGTGCCAGGCCAGTCTCTTTCGGCAGGTAGATACTCAGCACCAGATCCGTACTCGCCGTTGTCGCGAAATCGACCGGGTCACTGACGATATCGGCCCCCGCCGGAATGATCACTTGCGCCTGGCCGTCGAAACGCAGCTCGGTATCGGTCTCCGCGACGAGCTCGGCCCCGGACTTGCGCACCGCGATCCGGGCCGCGCCTATAGTCACCGGCGTCGAACCGTAACGGTTCGTCAGCCGCACCCGCAGCTGCTCGCCGCCCCCGACCAGGTGCAGCACCTGACGCACGGTCTCATCGGCGAAACTGCGCGGCTCGGCCAAACGAATCCGCTCGGTGGGGTCGACCAGTGTGGAACGGAAGCCCGCGACCCAGCGCGAAGAGGTAGTCATCGGAATCTCCATTTAGTTGCGGTGAGGAATATTGCGATGACAACAATCTAGCGCATATGTTCCGCATGTCAACTATCCTCATCGCAAGTATCTCGGCTAAGCTCGCCACCGTGGACGCAGAACTCTTCGACGATCCCAGGCTCACCACCATGGGCCTGCTCTACGAGGCGTACGAAGGCCTGACGCGCAAGTTGGAACCGACCTGGAAGAAACACGGTCTGTCGGGCCTCGACGTCAACGCGCTGATGCGCCTGAGCCGCTCACCGGAGCGTCGTCTGCGGATGACCGATCTCGCCACCCAGACCAACCTGTCCACCAGCGGCGTCACCCGACTGGTCGACCGCCTGCAGCGCAATGGTTTCGTGCGCCGCGAACTCGACTCGGTGGACCGCCGCAGCTCCTACGCCGTTCTCACCGCCGCCGGTGCGACCCGCTTGGCGCGCGTACTCCCCGACTACCTCGAGGTCATCGAACGCTGGTTCACCGGTCTGCTGCCCCCCGATCAACTGGACGCGTTCGTCGCCGGTCTGCGCGCCATTCGTGATCAGGTGAACCCGGAAGCCACCGCGCGCGAGGACGACTAGAACACCGAAATCCCTTCCTGGGCCGACGGACAGTTGGCCGGACCGGACCCCGCGCAACCGGCAGGCGTTGGCGAGGTGACCTGCCTCGAAGCCGCAGGCGCATCCATCCAGCACGTCTCAAAGTGGACGATTCTGATTGTCGACGGCCAGCCGATATCGGTTGGATTCGCGGCGTTCGGCGAAGTGTTGGGCCGACGGCCGAATCCGCCTGCCATCACCCTCGCCAAGGTGGGCCGGACTCGCCGTACCCGGTGCGGTCCTCGAATCTAGACCGTCGCCGCCGTACCGGTGTGCCGCTAGTCGATCGCCGCGGTGAGGCGGTTGGTGAGTTCGCGGACATGGGCAATCAGTTCGGCGGGTTCGTGGATTCGGCAGTCGAAGCCGAAAGTCGCTATGTAGATGGCCAGTTCGTCGAGCGAGTTGGCGCCGGTGCGGAGTAGGCAGGTCTGGTCGTCGATGGCCTCGATGACGCCGACGGTCGGGGCGATGCGTTCTGCGGCGACCTGGGCGGGTACATACAGGGTGACGCGGGCGGCATAGCGGTAGGGGGAAGTTGTTGTGCCGCTGGTGATGTAGTGGGCCAGGTCGGTTTCGGGTGGTTCGCGCGGGGTGAAGCGCGGGCCGGTGGGAATGCGGGGGCGCAGACGGTCGACGCGATAGGTGCGCCAGTCCGCGCGGTCGATATCCCAACCGACGAGGTACCAGTGCCGACCGGTGTGCACCAGGCGATGCGGTTCGGCGGTGCGCAATGATGTGGTGCCGCCGTGGGTTCGGTAGTCGAAGCGCAGGCGATGATTGTCGCGGATGGCACCGGCGACGGCGGTCAGCACATCGGGATCGACGATGGGACCCGCGGAAGGCACTGTGACGGTGACCGATTGGAGCAGGCTGACCCGATGCCGCAGCCTCGACGGCAGTACCTGCTCGAGTTTGGTGAGCGCGCGCAACGAGCTGTCCGCGATGCCCGCGATGGTGCCACCCGCCGCGGTGCGCAACCCGACGGCAACGGCCACCGCCTCATCGTCGTCGAGCAGCAGCGGCGGCAGTTTCGCACCCGCCCCGAGGCGGTATCCCGCGACACCGGCGGTCGCGTCGACCGGATAGCCGAGATTGCGCAACTTATCGATATCGCGACGCACTGTGCGCACATCGACCTCGAGGCGTTCGGCGAGATCGGTGCCGGTCCAGTCGCGAGGCGTCTGCAATAGCGACAGCAATCGCAGCAGGCGCGCGGAGGTTTCCAACATGGCTGACAGTCTGCCGCAAGCCTAGGGCCGAAACTGTCCTAGGTGGCTCATAGTGTGGTTCTCATGAGCACAGAAATCACCCCGTTCCGCATCGAAATCCCCCAGCAGCAGCTCGATGAACTGCGCAATCGTCTCGACAATGCGCGCTGGCCCGCACCGCTGCCCGGCGACGGCTGGGATATCGGCGTGCCGACCACCTGGCTGCGCGAACTGGTCGACTACTGGCGCACCGGCTACGACTGGCGCGTTGCCGAGGCCCAGCTCAACACCTATCCGCAATTCACCACGGAGATCGACGGACAGCGCATCCACTTCCTGCACGTCCGCTCGCCCGAGCCCGATGCCATGCCGCTGCTGATGACGCACGGCTGGCCCGGTTCGGTCGTCGAATTCCTCGACGTGATCGGACTGCTCACCGACCCACGCGCCCACGGCGGCGATCCCGCCGACGCCTTCCACCTGGTCATTCCATCGCTGCCGGGCTTCGGCTTCTCCGGACCTGTCAGTGACGACGGCTGGACTTTCGAGCGGATCGGCGCGGCATGGGTCGAACTCATGCGCAGGCTGGGCTACGAACGCTACGGCACTCAGGGCGGCGATCTCGGCGCATCCGTCAGCCCGCAGGTGGGCCGCGCCGCGCCGGACCATGTTGTCGGAGTGCATTGCAATGGTGGCCCCGCCCCGATCCCACCGACACATCAACTGTCCGAAGAAGAGTTGGCGAGCATGACCGATCTCGAACGCGACCGGATCCGGCGCATACAGGCGTTCATGCAGGAGGAGTTCGGCTACATCGCCATCCAGTCCACTCGACCGCAGACCTTGGCGTACGGGCTGGTGGATTCGCCGATCGGCCAGCTCGCCTGGATCATGGACAAGTTTCGCGAGTGGACCTATCCGCGAAATGTGGACCCGGACAAGGTCATCGATCGGGATCGGCTGCTGACCAATGTGATGCTGTACTGGCTCAACGGCACCGCTGGCTCGGCTGCCTACGTCGGTTATGCGCAGCGCGGCGGCTGGGGCACGACCAACCCGAACTCCGGTGTGCCGACCGCGGCGCTGGTTTTTGCCCACGACATCGTCATTCGCCGTTACTCCGAGACCGAGAACACCATCACCCGCTGGACCGATGTAGATCGCGGCGGACACTTCGCGGCCCTGGAGGAACCGGTACTGCTGACCGACGATATCCGCGAATTCTTCCGCGACCTGCGCTGAAAACATGGGCCTGTTCCGGCATGTCGCGGCCGGAGCAGGCTCACAATCAATGGCAGCAGGACGGTGGCAATGCAGAGGTGAGCGCCATGAGTGAGCCGAGACGGATTACTCAGCAACATCGGGAAGAGTTCTGGCGGCGCTGCGGCTGGTCACCGGGTCTGCCGGAGGCCGAACGACGCCATATCGAGGAACTCTGGGATGACGAGGCCATCGATACGGCGGAGCTCTTCGGCTGGTAATGCGCGATCAGGCGGTGAGTTCACCGGCCTGCCGCCAAGAGTCGCGTTCGGCGGCAAAGGCTTCGGCCTGTACCGCGCGGAATCCGTCGATGGATTCGGCATTGTCGGACAGGAACTTCCGATAGTCGGCGAGCGCGAACTCGCCGTCCTCGGCCCGCACCTGGACATTGCCCGCCGCGAAATCGGCGCGCAGGTCGAGGAGTTCATCGGCCTCGACCGGATACCAGTGGATCCGATCGAAATAGCGCAACAACCAGGGGGATTCGTCGCTCGCATGGCCGGGGTGACGGTGGTTCCAGACTTGGGTTGTGCGGCCGACGAATTGGTAGCCGCCGGGACCTTCCATCCCGTAGATGCACAGGTACGCGCCGCCGATGCCGACGGCATTCTCGGGAGTCCAGGTGCGGGCCGGGTTGTACTTCGTGGTGACAAGCCGGTGGCGTGGGTCGGTCGGGGTGGCGACCGGTGCGCCGAGATAGACGTCGCCGAGCCCGAGGACCAGGTATTCGGCCCCGAAGACGGTGTCGTAGACGTCCTGTACCGAAGCCAATCCGTTCATGCGCCGGATGAATTCGATATTCCACGGGCACCAGGGTGCGTCCGCGCGCACACCGTGCATATAGCGGGTGATCGCCTCCCTCGTGGCTGGATCGTCCCAGGACAGCGGCAGGTGCACGGTGCGGCTCGGCACCACGAGCCGGTCGGAGGCGGGGATGCGCTGTTCGGCCTCGGTGAGCAGATCGAGTAGCGCGTGGACCGGCATGACCGTCGTATCGACTCGGATCTGCAGCGAACGGACACCGGGCGTCAGCTCCGTCACACCGCGCACACCGACCTCGAGCAGGTGCTGGTGCAAGGCGTGCACGCGGGCGCGAAGCCCGAGATCCAGTGTCATGGCGCCGTATTCGACGAGTACGCCGTCATCGCCCTGACGGCGGTAGGTCACCCCGGCCTCGTCGTCGACATCGGTGCGGCGCAGTACACCGTCATCACCATCGCCGCCGGGGGAGAGCACCGTGGGCCATGCGGCGCGCCGGGCCGGACCGAGTTCGCGAACCGAGGCGGCGCGATCGCTGCGGATCGGGACGAAGCGCACGGCATCGCCGGGGGCGAGCTGACCGAGTTTCCATCGGTCGGCGGCGACCACCGTCACCGGGCAGACGAAGCCGCCGAGGCTGGGTCCGTCGGGGCCGAGCAGGATCGGCGTATCGCCGGTGAAGTCCAGCGCCCCAACCGAATACGGGGTGTCGTGGATATTGGACGGGTGCAGTCCGGCTTCGCCCCCATCGGTCCTGGCCCATTCCGGTTTCGGGCCGATCAATCGCACTCCGGTGCGATCGGAGTTGAAATGCACCTCGTAGTCTGTGCCGATAATCGTGTCGAAGTCATTGCGGGTGAAGAACTCCGGTGCGCCGTGCGGACCTTCGGTGACGGCCAATTCCCACCGCCGGGTGAGGACGGGCTGCTCCTCCATCGGCACCGCCGCCGCCACCCGGCCCTGATGCATGCCTAGCGGCAGCATTTCACCGGCACGCAACGCAGTACCCGTGCTGCCGCCAAACTTTCCGAGCGTGAATGTGGCTGCGCTGCCCAGATATTCGGGCAGTTGAATACCACCCGCGACAAGCACATAGCAGCGCATGCCCGGTCCGCTTATTGCACCGATATCGAGAGTTCCATCCGCCGGGACCAGCACCGTTCGCCACTGCTGGACGCGGGTCCCGTTCACGGTGACATCAGTCGGCGCACCGGTGACACACACCCAGGTCGGCGTAGAAAACTTCAGCGCGGGACCGCCGAGTGTGCACTCGAGGCCCGCCGCGCCCTCGGGATTGCCGAGTACGCGGTTGCCGAGCCGGAACGACAGATCGTCCATCGGTCCCGACGGCGGAACGCCGATATGCCAGTATCCGATCCGGCCCGGCCAATCCTGCACGGTCGTCAGCATTCCCGGCCGCAGCACTTCGATCCGCGACTTGGTGTCGCCGATAACTTCGAGGTCGTTCCGGCCGACCGAATCGGCCGATTCCAGCCTGCCGTTCGTGTTGTGCTCGGCGGATCCCGCAGCGGCGGAGGTGATCTCAGACGCTTCCGCCGTGTCGACGCTGATATTCGCCCGGAACTGCCCAGGGGTGCCATCCGCGACGATCGAATGCTCGTCGATCGGCAGTGCCGACGACCCGACCGGCTTCGCAGCACCGGTCGCGGACAAGTCGGTCGCGATCATCGGGTCACCACCATCCGCACCGGAGTGGGATCGAAGCCGTTGCAGGGGTTATTGATCTGCGGGCAATTCGACACCAGCACCAACGTGTCGATCTCGGCGCGCAGCGTGATCTTCTTTCCCGGAGCGGACAATCCGTCGACAATGCCGAGGGTGCCGTCGGCCTCGACCGGGACATTCATGAACCAGTTGATATTCGACACCAGATCCCGTTTGCCCAGGCCCCATTTCAGCGCCTCGGTGAGGAAGTTCTCCACACAGGCGTGCTGGTGGCGGGTGTGATGGCCGTAGCGCAGCGTATTCGACTCCTGGGAGCAGGCGCCCGCGATGGTGTCGTGGTTGCCGACCTCGTCGGCGAGCACGGTCATGATCGCGGTGCCCGCATCGGTGCGCAGCACACTTCCCGTGCCGAGGAAGATATTGCGCTGTGCGGTAATGGTGGCTTGCGCGCTGTAGCGATCGGTGTGGTCGGCGGCCGAGTACAACAGGCAGTCCACCGCCTGATTGCCGTGCAGGTCGATGATTTCGAGCTGATCGCCCGCGCGGACCACAGTCGACCATGGCGCGCACGCCGGCACGGTTTCGTCGAGCACAATGGTGCGGGTCGGTGCCGAGATCATGCCCCTACCTCCAGAGTCGCGGCCGTCCAGGCCTGTTCGGTGTTTTCCACGGCCCGCAGATACTCCGGATCGGAATTGTGCTGCACGGCAAGCTCTTCCGGCGCAGACCAGGCAACGATGTCGAGATCCGTCGCGGGCCGGTCATCGAGCGGGTGTGCCGTGTCGGCCACGAGCAGCACCAGTGGCAGATGGATGAGCAGGTCGACCGAGGAACCCGCGCCCGCGCTACCGGTGGCGGTCAGCACACCATCGGATTCGACGCGGACGCCGCGGAAGAAGGACACGGTCGGCCCGATATCCCGTGGTTGGAGTCCCTGCTTGGCGCCCGCGAGCCGCAGCAGCGCGCGGCCTTCGGGCGTCGGGCCGCACAGCGTGTCGTGCCGACCGGAGGTGTCGGCGACAACGGTGGCCAGCACCCGACCCTGATCCGAGAGCAGTGGATGTCCGGTGCCCAGATACGCCTGCCACGGCACCTTCACGATATCGGCGACATTGAGCCGCTCCCACAGTGCGTCGGCCCGCAACAACAACACGTGCGCGCATGCGGCTCCGGCGGGGTCCCGCAAGCGGAGCCTGGTTCCGCGACCGAGTACGACACTCGCATATCCACCGGCCGGAATACGTTGGGCGTAAGTGATTTTCGATGCAGCGACATTGTCCGGCACCTGCGGCCCCGAGATGGTTGCTGCGGCCGCTTGCGACCTCGCGTGCGCGCGCGCTCCGGTAGTGGAGGCTGTGCTGGTCATCGTTGTCCTTTCGGTGCGGGTTCGTTCGTGCTACCGAACTCTTGTGCCGCGAAAAGTGCTCCGCGAGTGCTCGATACGTTTCGGGGACCGGGTTCGGCGCGATCGGCTGCTGTTCGGGCGAGTCCGTGTGTGCCACTTGGTCGGATGCTGCGCGGTGGCGGTCGTCGAGGCCACCACCGCGCACCCGGTCAGGCCGGCTGGGGAGCGGGTTCGAGACTTTCGGTACTTGGACCGGCATTGACGATGCGATGCACGACAACTCCGACAGCGACCACAATCACCACGAAAAGCGGTGCGGCCCAGAGCATCCACCAGCCGCCGCCATTCGGTGTGTACACCTCGGCACGCGGCCAGGCCAGGTTCACCGCCATCGCGACGCCCCAGACGACGGCGAGTGCGTTGATCGGAATTCCGAAGCGCCCCAGGCTGAACAGCCCGACAGCAGCACTGTCCCAACCCCTGATCCGCCGCATCAGCAGCGGCACCGTGACCAGCAGATACGCCAGATAGAGCGTCACGATGCAGACACTGGCCAGGGTGGCGAAGATCGCCGCATTGCCGAGATTGAGCACCAGCAGACCGATACCGAGCACACCGATGATCACCGCGGGCAGCACCGGTGTGCCGAAGCGCGGATGCACCACGGCCAGACGACGGGCGAAGGGCAACTTGCCGTCTCGCGCCATCGAGAACATCAGCCGCGAGCCTGCGGTCTGAATTGCCAAGGTGCACACCGTAATCGCCACCGCGACGCATCCGAGTAATACCTTGCCCGCCGGGCTGTCCAGCTTCGAGGTGAGCACATAGGCGAGGCCCTCGGTGCCCAACGAACCGTCATCCAGACTCGGCGCCGCCATCAACGCACCGAGCAGCAGCAATCCACCGCCGAGCGCGGAGACCGACAGCGCGGTCAGAATCGTGCGCGGCGCGACCCGGCGCGGATTCTTGGTTTCCTCGGAAAGCTCTCCGGCGGAGTCGAATCCGACCATCACATAGGCGGCCATCAGACCGGAGACGAGGAACGCCGCCCAATACGGCCCGGGTGCGGCTTGATCGGTTTGCAGCACCACGCCCGGTCCACGCTCGGTGTGGGTGAAGAACAGCGCGATGATCGCCAGCACGCCGATGATCTCCACGGTGACGCCGATGGAATTGATCCGCGCCATCAGATCGATGCCGATCACATTGATCACCGTGGTGAACACCAGCAGGACGCTGCCGAGCAGCGCCGCGTTTGTGGCGCCGGAGGTCGAGGTGAGCGCGGTGTCGTCGCCGACGATCTGGAATCCGCTCCAGATCGATGGCAGCACCACCTGTAGCGCGATTGCCGCAGCGGCGGCCGTGACGATCTGTGCGATGACCATCATCCATCCGGCGAACCAGCCGACGACCTCGCCGCCGAGCCGTCGCGACCACTGGTAGATACAGCCCGAAATCGGGTAGCGCGCGGCCAGTTCGGCGAAGTTCAGCGCGACCAGGAACTGTCCGACGAACACGACCGGCCAGGTCCAGAAGAATGCGGCCCCGCCGAACGAATAGCCGAAACCGAAGAACTGGAAGATCGTGGTGAGGATCGAGACGAAGGAGAATCCGGCCGCGAATGAGGCATAGCGGCCGAGCTTGCGGTGTAGCACCGGCTGATAGCCGAAGCCGGCCAGGTCGGCATTGTCCTGGCTGGCGGGCGGTGGGAGGACGGGGGCGGGGGAATCAACTCTGGTGGCCATGGGGGTTCCTTCGCGAGCGGCCAATACCTATCGCATGACAGTTTTGCGTTCGCGATCGCGCTTTCGGTGTCCCTCGTGTATCGCTTCCGGGAACGCCGGTAACTTCTGCGTTGCCTGGATTTCTATCGAGTGACAGAAACCTCACACCTGGGCAATCGCACTGGAAACATCAGACCGGTCTGATCGCTATGGCGGCGGTCGGCCATGTCGGACGCAGTGTCAGAATGGCGTCGTGGCAAATCTCGGTCCCGGCCGTCCCCGTCTCGACCAGCGCCCCCGGCGCGGCCGGACGCCACGCGCCGAGATCCTCGACGCCGCCGGAGAACTGTTCACCACCAATGGCTACGCCAATACCTCGACGCGTGCGGTCGCGGATGCGGTCGGTATCCGGCAGGCTTCGCTCTACCATCACTTCGCATCCAAGGACGACATCCTCGACGCACTGCTCGCCGAAACCATCGCAGGCCCCTTGGATCTCGCCGAACGCATACGTGCGGTGCCGGAGCCTGCGCACACCCGGTTGTACGCGCTGGCCTGGTTCGACGTGCGCCAGCTGTGCGCGTCGCATCGGAATCTCGGTGCGCTCTACCTACTTCCGGAATTGCGCACCGAACGCTTCGCCGCCTTTCGATTACGCCGCGACGAATTGCGCGGGCACTACGAAACTTTGGCGGCGGCGGTCGCTGCCGAGGCAGGCGTGCCAGGGGCCGAGTCCCTGCCGTTCCGGCTCGTGGAGACGGTGATCAACATCCGCTCGGACGAGGGCAGCGCACCCGCCCACGCCGAACGCACCATTCCCGACGCGATCATGCGCATGCTCGGCTGGCGCGGTGATCTGGACGGCCTCCGCGCCGATGCCACCGGACTCCTCCAGCGTTTGGCCTGAAGCGCCTGCACGTCAGGACTTTCCGTCGACCGCCACCCACTCCATGCCCCAGCTGTAGGCCAGGTCGAGCGCATCCCCGGTCTTCCGCTTACCGAAGATGCCCTTGCCGGAAGGCGAGGACCAGTTCAGATTCACCCGCATAATGCCCCGGGTAGCACCGGTCTTGGTGAGCGAGACGGCCGGAGCGTTCTTGGTGAGCGAGATCTTGCTCATGTTGATCGGCGGTGCCTGCTGAGCTGAGGGCGATGCCCCCGCCTGCCAGCCGAGTTCGACCCGAACGGTGGCCGCCGGTACCGCAACATTGGCGCCCTTGATCATCGACATAGTTACCCCCGCGATCGTTGTGAGCGACTCTAACCTTTGCCGCGTGTGGCTTTGAACTCGAAGCCCCAGTTGTACATGCGCGCGATTTCGCGGACTCCGCCACCAGGATGCCCCGAGGGCGGCCGGACGAATGTGCCGTCGCGACGAACGATCAACTCGCCGTTGACATTCTCGAGATGCGCGAGGATCACATCGCGCGAGTTGTCCTGGCAGCCGCTGATGATCATTTCGATCGGCGGCGAGTTCAGCGGATACAGCGTGGCGGTGGACTGCACGCCCTGGAAGTTGTTCGCACCGTCGTAGATCGAGGCGAAGACCAGAATCCGGCGGAACTGCGCGGTGTAGTCGAGATTGATATCGAGATTCTCACCGGTCGTGCTGCTGCCGGTCCGGTCGTCCTGGTCGAGCCGGATGAACGGCGGGCGATCCAGCGCGCCGAACGAACGGTCCAGGGCGCGAACGGATCCGATGCGGCCGTCGGCCAGTTCGAAGAAGCAGCAGAGATCGAGGTCGAGGGCGTTGGCGCGCTTGCGGCCGAACAGACCACCGCCGCCGGTCTGCGCGGTGACCCAATTCAGGTTGACCCGCATGGTGCCCGAGGTCGCACCGTGCTTGGTCAGCGAGACCGTCGGCGCTTCCTTCGTCAGCGAAACCTTGCTGAGGTTGACCGGCGCGCCGGGAGCGGCAGCCGGCGGGGCGAATTGGTTGGACGCGGTCGGCGGTGCATAAGGCTGTTGGTTCGGGGGCGCATAGGGCTGCGGCGTTTGGTTCGAGGGAAAAGCGTTCTGCGCGTGGGGCTGCGGCGTCGGGTTCGCCGGATACGGCTGCCCCGGATTCGGCGGAAACCCGGGCGGTGCCGCGGGCGGATACTGCGGAGGTGTCGCGGACTGCTGCTGCGCGGGTGAAGGCGCGTGCGGCGGCGTGAACTGTTGCGCCGTGGGCGGCGGCGTATGCGGCTGCGCGTGCGGCGGCGTGTACTGCTGCTGAGGCGTGGACGGCTGCGTCGGAGGCGGCGGGTAAGCCGATTGCGCCTGCGGCGCAGCCGCAGGCGTCTGCCCAGCCCCCGGATCATCAACCGAAATCCCGAAATCGGTAGCCAGCCCAGCCAACCCGGTCGCATACCCCTGACCAACCGCCCGGAACTTCCACGCCCCTTGCCGTCGATACAACTCCCCGAGCACGAACGCCGTCTCGGTACTCGCCCCCGTACTGTCGAACCGCGCGGCCTCCGCCCCGCTCACCGCATCGAGCACCCGCACATAAAGCCCTTGGAACTGCCCGAACGTGCCACCATCCGCGGATGCCGCGATCACAATCGTGTCGATCTGCGATTCGACCTGCGCCAGATTCACCGACAATGTGTCGATCACCGTCGGTCCCGGTCGTTTACCTTCGTGTCGCACCGCGCCGGACGGATGATTCGGCTGGTTGTAGAAGACGAAGTCGTTATCCGACCGCACCTTCCCGGAGACGAGTAACAGTGCGGAGGCATCCGCATCCGGAACCCCTGGACCTGACTGCCACCCCAGCTCGACGCGGACTGAAGACATCGGCACCGCAACGTTGGCGCCCTTCATCATCGACACATCTGCCAAGGTATACGACCTGAGTGCGCCCTGTCTCGGTCACTGCGGGCCCCGGCTATCAGCGGGTGGGCGGCGCGATCTGCCAATGCTGTTGCAGCGCACCGGCGATCTCCGGCAGTACCGTGACCGGTACCCGCTTGCGCCGCAACATGGCCCGAATCTCGTTGACTTGCTCGCGTTTGCGCATGTCGTACGCCCCGGCGACGGGCCGCCGCACCGGCGGGATGGACAGCAGCACGAGTTCACCGTGCCGCTCGTCACCGCCGATCAGATCCAGCGCCAGCGACCAGCGGGCCCGCTCGTCGAGTGCGAACCGTCCGGCCACCACCCGCTCCCAGTCGATACTGGATTCTCGCCACGGCGTGCGCTGGTAGATCGCCCCTTCGGTGAGCACGACGACATCGCGCCCGAACAGCGCGACCAGCAGTGCGATTCCGGCGACCGCACCGGCCAGCAGACCGGTGAAGACCCGGTTGACCCCGAATCCGGTCACGATCGCACCGCAGACCAGCACGGTGACCGCGATCCCGAGCATCCCGTACAGCATTGCCCGCCCGGTCGGAACCACACCCGCGCGCACCATCGTCATCTCGACCTCCTGCATACCGCACCCCAACCTAGCCGGTCGGTGGACCGGTGGCTTCCCGACGCGGGCGGGTCTGATATCAGGACGCCAGTGCGACGGCCGCCTCGCCGGTGTAGACGAGGAACTGCAGACTCTGCTGGAAGTAGAGCTGCACCGACTGCGCGTCATGGGTCTGGTAGCCGATGGACAGGTCCTGGCCCAGCTGCAGATCGAAGTCGCCGCCGCGCGTGGTCAGCACGAACGCACCGTCGATGGCCGGGGCCCAGATGATCTCGCCCTCCGGGATGAGGCGTTCGATATGGGTGCGAATCGGGTGACCGTGATCGGAGGTCTCGCTGACCGCCGTGTACAGGTCCGCGCTCAACAGCACCGAATACGGCCCGTCGACGCCCGCCAACCGCAGTGCGCTCAGCGCCTGGGCGACGGATTCCGGAACCAGCCGCGGATCGCTGGGCAGCGTGATCGGCGAATTGGACGAACTGGCCCGAATACCGGTGATATTCGCGGCCTGATAGCCCTCGAAAATGGCCCGGTCCTCGGCGAAGGCGATCTTGCGCGCCGCTTCCTTGACCGCATCCAGATCGGTGTCCTGCGCCCCGCGTTCGACATCGTCGAGCTCCTCGCGCGACAACGTGAACGGCACCCGCAATTCGACCAGCGGCGCGACCACCCGCTGCCGGGCCTGCACCCCCTCATCCGGTGCGGTGATGACGGTAGTGCGGCCGAGGCCGACCGCGGAGAAGTCGGTGCCGTGCGGCCCGGACAGGTCGACCACCCGGCGACCGGCGATATGACGCTTGAAGGTGCGCGTCGCCTCTTGCTCGATGGCTGTCCATGCCTCGGCGGTGATCGGCGCGAGTTCGCGATGGAGGTTGTTCATGATTGCATGCTCCTTTTCAACGTGCCGATACCCAGAGAACCGTTACTGCCAACACGATTCGGCGATAAAGATTCCTCGAGCTCTGTCGCGGCGACCTCGGGTGCGTCGGGGAGGTCGTCGAAGAAGTCGAGGGGCGGTGCGAAGAACAGCGTGCCGGTCACCGCGATGGAGAAGTCCAGGATCCGGTCATAGGCCGCCTCCTCGGTTCCGATGAACATCCGGGTAAGCATGGTTTCGGTGATGCTCGGCGTGGCCGCGTAGGCGACGTAATAGGTGCCGAATTCGCCGTCCTTGACGCTGCCGAAGGGCATGTTGGCGCGCAGGATCTTTCGCTCGGTGCCGTCGTCGTCGGTGACGGTGTTCACCGCGACATGCGAATTCGCGGGCTTATCCGCATCCGAGAGCTCGAAATCGTCGAGTTTGGTGCGCCCGATCACCCGTTCCTGCTCCTCGACCGACAGTGCCCGCCACTGCGCCATGGTGTGCAGATACTTCTGCACGATGACGTAACTGCCGCCCGCGAAGTCCGGATCCTCATCGCCGACGAAGGCCGCGCTGAAGGCCGCAGAGCCCTCCGGATTCTCCGTGCCGTCCACGAAGCCGAGCAGATCGCGCTGCTCGAAATACCGGAACCCGACAGTCTGATCGACGATGGTGACCGCGCCGTCGAGCCGGTCACCGATCGTCATCGCCAATTCGAAGCAGGCGTCCTGGAATTCGGATTTGATGTGGAAGAGCAGATCACCCGGCGTGGTCGGTGCGCTGTGGTGCTCGCCGACGAATTCAGGCAGCACATGCAGTTCGGCCGGTCGCGGGCCCGCGAAGAGGCGATCCCACGCGTCCGACCCGATCGATGCGACGCAGGTGAGCCCGGCGCCGGGCAGCCGGAAACCGACCGAACGACGCAACCCGGGGAGATCGGCGAGCAGGTCGCGCACCGCCGCTTCGCCACCCTCGTCGATTGTGGCGACGAGGAAGATGGCGGCAGGTGTGAGCGGTTCGAGGATCGGCTGCGGCTCACCCATGCGCTCCACCCTAGAGGGCGGCACCGACAAACCGGCCACGCGGTGCGGCCCCGTCGGCCCCTACTTGGCGACTGTCAGCAGGAATGCGACATCGTCCACAGCCTTGACGCTGTGCCGTGCCTTGGGCACGACCAGCAGGTCTCCGGCCGACCCCTTCCACTCGTTGGTGCCGCTGATCAAGGTCAGTGTGCCGCTGAGCACCAGCAGCGTGGACTCGCCTGCATTGTCGTGTTCGGCCAGGCTCTGGCCCGCCGACAGACCGACCACAGTCTGCCGCAGCGCATTGGCATGACCGCCGTAGATGGTTTGCGAACTGCGCCCGCTCGTGGCGGTGCTGGCCAACTTGAGCTGTTGGCGCGCGACCGCAGTCAGCGATTTCTTGTCCATGGACCACCTTCCGCAGATGCAATCAGCCAGATCAGGGCTGGTGACACGGGCTGATATCCAGGAGTATGCCCGACCGACGGGTGACGTGTGTCCGGTTTGGTCGCCGTGGCGGTGTGCGGCGTGTTCGCTGCCAATCGGTGCTCGAACCGTGTTGCACGGACCCGAATGCGTTATGCGGAAGGTTTGCCAACTGGTCGGCCTACTTGCGGGTGTAGCGACGAATCCGGAAGCGCAGGCCAGTCTTCGACTCGTGCCACGGCTCGGTGTCGTCGGCGTGCCATTCGGGGCCGATGACGGGTGCGTAGGCGTCACCGTCGACGGTGGTGTCCACCTCGGTGACGAGCAGGTCGGTCGCGAAATCCATGGCGGCCCGGTAGATTTCGCCGCCGCCCATGATCCAGACGTCCTCCGGTGCGCTCGCGGCGAGTGCATCGGACAGCGACGCGGCGCGTTCGGCACCCGCACCCGACCAGTCGGGCTGCCGGGTCACCACGATATTGCGGCGACCGTCGAGCGGGCGGAATCTGGGCGGCAGGGAATCCCAGGTGCGCCTGCCCATGATGACCGGATGCCCCATGGTGACGGCCTTGAAATTCGCCATATCCTCGGGCACACGCCAGGGGATGGTGTTCTCGAAGCCGATCACCCCGTCCGGAGTCTGCGCCCAGATCAGACCTATGGTGCGGTCATGCCCTCCCGTCGCCCGACCGCCACCCCTCACCGAATCGCTACGCGATGCTGCATTCATACCGCAACCGGCGCCTTGATCGCCGGATGGTGTTGGTAGCCGACCACTTCCACGTCTTCGTAGACGTAATCGAACAGCGTCGGCGCGGGCCGCAGGTTCAATGTCGGGAACGGGTAGGGCTGCCTGGTCAGCTGCTCGGTGACCTGCTCGACATGGTTGTCGTAGATATGGCAATCGCCGCCGGTCCAGATGAAATCACCGGGTTCCAGCTCGGTCTGCTGCGCGACCATGTGCGTGAGCAGGGCATAGCTGGCGATATTGAACGGCACGCCGAGGAACAGGTCCGCGCTGCGCTGGTAGAGCTGGCAGGACAGCTTGCCGTCGGCAACATAGAACTGGAAGAACGCGTGGCACGGCGCCAATGCCATCTTGTCGAGGTCGGCCACATTCCAGGCCGAGACGATGATGCGCCGGGAATCCGGATTGGTGCGCAGGGTGTGCAGTACTTCGGCGATCTGGTCGATATGGGTGCCGTTGGGGGTGGGCCATGATCGCCACTGCACGCCGTAGACCGGGCCGAGTTCGCCATGGCGATCCGCCCATTCGTCCCAGATGGAGACGCCGTGTTCGTGCAGCCAGGCCACATTCGAATCGCCGCGCAGGAACCACAGCAATTCGTAGATGATCGACTTCAGGTGCACCTTTTTGGTGGTGATCAGCGGAAAGCCCGCGGCGAGGTCGTAGCGCAGCTGATGGCCGAAGACGCTGCGGGTGCCGGTGCCGGTGCGATCCGCCTTCGCGGTGCCGGAATCCAGGACCAAGCGCAGCAGGTCCTCGTACTGGGTATCAGCATTGTTGGCCACGCCTGGCGAGCTTACCCATGTCGTTCCTGGCAAGCTCGAGCCATGCGCAAGCTCTACGTGATCGGCATCGGTGCCGGGGATCCGGACCAGGTGACGGTCCAGGCGATCAAGGCAATGCGGCAGGTCGAGGTGTTCTTCGTGATCGGCAAGGGGGCCGAGAAACAGGAACTGGTCGACGTGCGCACGTCGATCCTGACCGAGCACCTCGATCACCCGTACCGCACCGTGGAGATCGCCGATCCGCCGCGCGACCGGGATCCCGCCGATTATCGGGGCGTTGTCGAGGATTGGCACGATCGCCGTTCGGCGCTGCTGGAGAATGAGTTCGCGCAGGTCGACGGTGTTGGCGGCATCCTCGTCTGGGGTGACCCGTCGCTCTATGACAGCACGCTGCGCATGATCGAACGGGTGCTCGATCGCGGTGCCCAGAGCTTCGATTACCAGGTGATTCCTGGCGTCACCAGCGTGCAGGCCTTGGCCGCTCGGCATCGGATGGTGCTGCATCGCATCGGCGAGCCGGTGCACATCACCAGCGGGCGTCGGCTGCGCGAGGACGGACTCAGCGGCTCGACCGTGGTGATGCTGGACGGTGACTGTTCGTTCACAAAGGTGCCCGGCGACGACGTGCACATCTGGTGGGGCGCGTATCTGGGGATGCCCGACGAGACGTTGATCGAGGGCCCGCTGCGTGCGGTCGAGCAGGAGATCGTCGAGCGGCGCACTCGGTTACGCGCCGAAAAGGGGTGGATCATGGACGTCTACCTCCTGCGTCCGGGCTCCTGATGCGAGACGGCCTTCACGGTCGCGAGGACGGGCGTGGTCTCCAAGGTGTGAATGGCCTCGAATGCGCCGAGGCGCTGGGTGAGGTAGTGGTGTAAAGCCTCGGGGTCGGAGCACATGGCTTGGGCGACAAGGTTTGTCGGGCCGGTCGTCGCGGCGACAAAGGCCAATTCTTCGTGCCCGGCCAGTGCGGTTGCGACGCGATCGAGCTGCGAAGGTGCCACCGACATCCACAGCAGTGCTTGGGTTGTGGCGCCGAAGCGGGCATCGTCGAGTTCGACATCGAAGAAGATGACCTGTGCCGCTCGTAGTTCCGTGAGTCGTCGGGTGACGGTGGCCTGGGACCAGCCGGTCGCCGTGGCGAGCTGCGACAAGGTCGCTCGGCCGTCTTGTTGCAGGGCGTTCAGTAGCGCGGCATCGGTGCCTGCGAGGCCACGCCGGGGTGCGGGCCCGGATCGGTTCGGCTCCAGTTGTTTTCGTTGCTGTTCGGTCAGCGCGGTGATGTGACCACGCCATGCGGTCGGTCCGCCGAGGTAGGTGTGCAGAACGTAGTGCGCGGAGACGGCGGTAATGCCCGCGGCTCGGGGGAGGTCCCGCAGCAGTATCGAGCGGGATGCATCACCGCGCGGAATAGTCACTACCAGAAGGATCTCCGTGCCGCCGGAGGTGAGTTTGACCCATGACGTGTCGGGGCGGCGAGCCAGCGAATTCGCGAGGTTCTGGCTGCTGGCCGTCGTGGTGGTGAGGCGCACCAGCCACTGGGTGTGTGCGGCGCGGCGCGGGTCGGCGAGGCCGACCACGCGTAGTCCGGCGGTGGCGCGCAGACGTTGGTAGCGGCGGGTGACGGTCTGGGTCGATACGTCCAGGACCGCCGCGATCTTGCTGAACGGTGCGCGGCCGTCGATGTGCAGGGCGTGGATCAGGCCGCGGTCTACGTCGTCGAGCATGGAAAATATCTCTCACATTCGCGCTCGATATGGAAACTATCTGCTGATCTTCGACGGTTGATGGTGCATTTCGGCACGTCTGCCGAAGGTGGACTTTGCCTCGGGCCGCTCGGCCCGGCAGATCGACGAAGGAGAAGTTGATGATTCTGGTGACCGGAGCGACCGGGACCGTAGGCCGCGAGTTGGTCGGCCAGTTGCTGGCGCAGAGTGTTCCGATGCGGGCGATGACGCGGCGGCCCGAACTCGCCGGACTGCCCGACGGCATCGAGGTGGTGCGCGCGGACCTGAGCGATCCGGACAGCCTCACCGATGCGATCCGCGGCGTCGATCGGGTGTTCCTGTTGTCCAGCGGCCCCGAAATCCCCACTCACGACGCGAATCTCGCGCAGGCGGCGGCCCGCGCGGGGGTCGAACATATCGTCAAGTTGTCATCCGGCCGCACCGGCGACGACACCGCGACCGATCCGATCCCGACCTGGCACCGCGCCGGAGAACAGGCGGTCCGCGACAGCGGTGTCCCGTGGACGATGGTGCGCCCCTTGGGATTCATGGCCAACGCGCTGCACTGGGCCGGTTCGATTCGCGAGCACGACGCGGTCTACGCGCCCTTCGGTCAGGGCCGAATCGCCGTCGTCGACCCGCACGACATCGCCGCCGTCGCCGCTGTGGCACTCACCACCGACGGCCACGAGGGCGAGATCTACACACTGAGCGGCCCACAGCCGCTGTCCCCCGGCGAGCAAACCGAAATCCTCGCCGACGTACTGGGCCGCGCACTGCGCTACGTCGAAGTGGAACCCGCCGCCGCCCGCCAGTCGATCATCGATCACGGCGTCCCCGACGAAATGGCCGACGCGATCATGGCCCTACGCGCCACCGCCCTGGAGACCTTCACCTCGGTCGTACACCCCACCGTCGACCGCATCACCGGAACCCCACCCCGGACTTTCTGCACCTGGGCCGAGCACCACCGCACCCACTTCGCGCCCGAGCCCGCTGCCTAGCGCCCGCTCTTGCACGGGCGAGCATCCCCACTGCCTGCAGTCGCGCGCCGCCCCCCGCGTGCGCCGACTAAGCGTCTCCCGCTGCCCGCTGCCCGCTGCCCGCTACCCGCTACCCGCTGCCCGCTGGGCTGGATGCCCGCTGCCGGCTGCCCGCCGTCGAACGCCCGCAGCCGAGCGCCGGGCGATCAAGATCAGGTGGAATCTATGGCGGCATCGGTCGAGATGGCCCCGCCACCATGTCCACCTGATCTTGGTACACCCGCTCGCGTGAACTGCGCCGATGTCGGTGGGGCCGGGTAGCCTGAGGATCGTGCCTGAGCTACCGGAAGTGGAGGCGTTGGCGCAGTTCCTGCGGGAGCACGCGGTCGGCGCTGTGGTAGGGCGTGTCGATGTGGCGGCCTTGAGCGCGGTCAAGACGTTCGATCCGCTGGTTACGGCGCTGTCCGGGCGGGATGTGACCGGGGCGGGGCGGTGGGGCAAATTTCTCGGGATGGAGTGCGACGGACTCTGGTTGATCACCCATCTGTCGCGCGGCGGATGGTTGCGGTGGATCGATGAGCCGAGCCAGACGCCTCCCAAACCGGGCGGCAAGAGCCCGCTCGCACTGCGGGTGCACTTCTTCACCCCCGAGGGCATGACGCCTGCATTCGACCTGACCGAGGCGGGCACCAAGAAACGGCTCGCGGTGTACATCGTCGACGATCCGAAACTCGTGCCCGGCATCTCGCGCCTCGGCCCGGATGCACTCGAGGTGACCGAGGAGCAATTCGGCGAGATCCTGCACGGCGCATCGCAACGCATCAAGACCGCGATCGTCGATCAGTCCCTGCTCGCCGGAATCGGTAATGCCTACTCCGACGAGATTCTGCACACCGCCAAGATCTCACCCTTCGCCAATACCAAAACCATGTCGGCGGAGACCATTTCGGTGCTGTACGAAGCAATGCGCTCGGTGCTCACCGACGCCGTACAGCGCTCGGTCGGCCAGGACGCCGCCCGCCTCAAAGGCGAAAAGCGTTCCGGCATGCGAGTACACGCCCGCACCGGCCTGCCCTGCCCGGTCTGCGGCGACACCGTCCGCGAGGTCTCCTACGCCGAGCGCTCGTTTCAGTACTGCCCGACCTGCCAGACCGGCGGAAAGGTACTCGCGGACCGCCGCATGTCGCGCCTACTGAAGTAGGTCAGATCAACGTCGGCACCCGGATTCCTTGCCAGGCAATACGTTTGGCCTTGTCCGGATCGTTCTCCAACCGGGTGATCTCGTCGATGATCAGCGTCGTGCGCCGGTCTTCGGTATAGGCGGGCCACGAGGGGAGTGGCCGCCCAGTTTTCGCGAATGCGAGCCAATTGTCCTGGAACTGCCGAGTGACCGACTGCATCCCCCGCCGCCCGCCCGCCGCCGTGAAGGCCCGGCCGATCGGCGAATTGGCGGCACCGAAGACCGGAATCAGCTCCGTGGCATGGGTCGCGCCGACCCCGGCGAGACGCAGTGCGCGCGGGGCGAAGTCGTAACGGTAGGAATAGGTCGGTGCGTAGCGACTGTGCCCCGCCGCCACGGTGACGGACGGCCGCCAGAACACGTAATCCCCACCGGCACGAACGGCGACCTTCGCATCCGGATAGCCCGGATAGGCTGCTACGACGCGGGATTCGAGTTCCGCACCACCGTCACGGGTGAGCAGGGCATGCAGGCGTCCCGGAGTGGTCGGCAGTTCGTCGGCGAACTTCGCGAACAATGTGCCCTCATCGCGATTGGTACCGATGATGAGCGGAACCTTGTGTGCGGCACCGCTGGTAATCGCATCTATCGGGGACTGCGGCAGGTAGTCGCCGTCCACGACCGGCGCGATCGGGAACAGTCCGGGCCGTTCCCGCAGCACCTTATTGCTGGTCTTGTCGACCGCGCGCCGAATGTCGTTGGCGCCAGCCGTGATCAGTGCCTTGGCGGCGGTGTCGGGTGTGGCGCCGAGCGCGTCTACACATCGGCGAGCGAAAGCGCGACCATCCTCGGCACTCATACCCCAATCGGCGGGCGGACTCTGTGCGATGCCGCGATGGAACAGTCCCTCCGCCGCAGGCGTGGCCAGTAGGGAGAGCACCGCATGGGCACCAGCGGATTCGCCGAAAATGGTGACATTGCCAGGATCTCCGCCGAACGCTGCGATATTGCGCTGCACCCATTCCAGCGCCGCGACCTGATCGCGCAGTCCGAGGTTGCTGTCGAAAGGTCGCTCAGGCGTGCTGAATTCACCGAAATCGACATAGCCGAACGCGCCGAGCCGGTAGTTCAGCGACACCACGATCACATCGCCGCCGACCGCCAGTCGCGCACCGGAATACAGACCGAGCGCCGAGGTACCGGTCAGATACCCACCGCCATGAATGAACACCAGGACCGGCCGCGGTGCCGACGAAGGTTCGATCGGTGTGACGACATTGAGTGTCAGGGCGTCTTCATTGGTCGGCTGATACCGGCGCGGCCCGATCCTGGCACCGGCGCGATGCTGCATCGCGGCGAACCCGAATGCGGTGGCCTCGCGGACACCGGCCCACGGGGCCACCGGTTGCGGCGCGCGAAATCGCAGGTCGCCCACAGGTGGGGCGGCATATGGCAGGGAGCGCCAGCGCAGGACGCGACGGCCGCGGTAACCGCGGACAACTCCGTCGGCGGTCGTGATATCGGACATCTTTCCGATGGTAACTACGAGCGGCGGGCCTCCAACAGACGCAACCAGAGCTCGCTCACCGTTGGATAGGCTGGCACTGCGTGCCAGAGCGTCGCGAGCGGCACCTTGCCGACCACGGCAACGGTCGCCGCGTGGATCAACTCACCGACCTCCGGTCCGACGAAAGTGGCTCCGAGCAGCGTGTCGGTCGCGGTATCGATGACGATCTTCGCCCGCCCCGCGTAATCGTCGCGGGCCAGCGCCGATCCGGCGACCGCGATATCGAGTTCCACGGTTTCCACCGCATAGCCCGCTTTACGCGCCGCCGCCTCGGTCTGCCCGACGGACGCGACTTCCGGCGCGGTGAATACCACCTGCGGCACCTGCCCGTGGTCGGCCGTCGCCGCGTATCGCGCATCCGCCAGCGCGCGCCCTTCGGCCCGCGCGGCAATGACGTCACCGCACACCCTGGCGTGGTACTTCCCCATATGTGTCAGCGCCGCACGGTGATTCACATCGCCGACCGCATACAGCCAGTCGCCGTCGATGCCGCGCACCGTCAACCGGTCGTCCACCTCGACATAGCCGTCCGCCAGCCCGACCGAGCCCAGGCCGAGTTCCGCGGTCGCCGGTCCGCGCCCGGCGGCGACCACGATCTCGTCGGCCTCGACTTCGCTGTCGCCGATCTCGACGGTCACCACACCGCCATGAATCCAGCCCTCGCCGGAATCCTTCGCATCGGCGCGCACCACCCGAGTGGGTTGGGTGCCGAATAGAACCCGGACACCGGCGTCGGACAGCGCCGCGGCCACACGTTCCCCCGCGAACGGTTCGGCATTGCCCAACAACGCATTGCCGCGGACCAGCATGGTGATCTCACTCGCCCCGAGCGCGGCGAGCCAGGTAGCCGCCTCACACGCGACCACACCGCCGCCGATGATCACCACCCGGCGCGGAACTTCGTGCAGATTGGTCACATCCCGGGAAATCCACGGCAGCGCATCACGCAATCCGGGCACATCGGGAACCGCGGCCTTGGTGCCGGTGGCCAGCACTACCGCGTGACGCGCGCGCAGCTGTCGGCCGCCCACCTCGACGAGTCGCTCGCCTGCGAGCCGTCCGGTCCCGCGCACCACCTCGATGCGATTGTCGTTGGCCCAGTCGACCTGCGAGCTGTCGTCGTGCTTATGCGTGAAGGCGTCGCGCCGCTTCAAGACCGCGTCGACATCGAGCCCGCTCGCGGTGATTCCGGCCATCGCGTTGGCGCCGGACAGCACGTGGGCCGGTCGCAGCAGCGCCTTACTCGGCATGCATGCCCAATACGAACATTCACCGCCGACCAGTTCCCGTTCCACGATCACGGCGGTTCGCTCGCTGTCCGCGATGGCGTAGGCGGCGGCGTTCTCGCCCGCGGGCCCACCACCGATCACGATGACGTCGTATTCGGCGGCGGAATCGGAGGTCACTGCAGGTAACCCTCGACCTGACGGGCCGGGTTCTCCTGCGCCTCCTCGGGGGTGGCCCCGGCGTCGATGCGCGCGCGGCGCTGCCGCAGCAGATCCCAGGCCTGATCGAGCATTACTTCGAGTGCGGCGAGCTGCTGCCGCTCGGTTACCGGATCGACCGCACCGGCCGTCGCCTTGGACCGCAAATCATGCTCGCGATCGACCAAATTCTTGATACGCGCCAGGATGTCCTGTTCGGTCATGGGGACCATGCTACGACCGTGTTGGCGCGGTCACGGTCCTTCGGGAATCGGCCCGGGCCTGATCGGCTCCGGAGCGGCTTGTTCCGCAGACACGAAAAAGGCCCGATCTGAATGGTGTGGACCGGGCTTGATGCTTTGATCTCGCGGGACAATGTGCGGTCGAGCTCACCGTCGGAAACGCCTGCGGTGCAGGCGTCCCATTCGCCCGGGGTGAAGACCAGCGCCGGGCCGGTCGGATTCTTGGAGTCGCGGACACCGACCTGGCCGCCGTCGACGAATGCGACCTCGACGCACTCTTTGCCTCCCGGGCTACGAGTGCTCTTGAACCAGCGCGCACCGGACAAAACCACGCGCAGCAAGGTCGCGATCGTCCAGCTGGTGCGATCCTCACCCGCCGCGCAGAGCACCGCGCCGTCGCTGGTGGCGATCGTCTCGGCACCGCGCACCTTTTCGCACGCCACGCACGAATTCGCGGGGGATACGGTGCGCGGCGCGAATCGGTGCGCGGGAGCAGCAGGGCGCCTGCGGCCGACGGCTCCCACGTTGTGCCCATATCGAGCAGAGTCGTTGGTCAACGATCCCGGGTTCGGGGTGAATGTGCCCAGCGGCGACTGCTTGTGGTTCGCGCCGTGGACGCGCAGACCACCGGATGACCAGGTAAGCAACCTCGAGGCAAGGTGCTATGGCTGCGTAAGGCATTCTCCGGCAATCGGAATCGCGGTACGCAGCTCGGTCCAGCTCAGTGCCGTGTAGCCGAGTGCGATGCCGAAGGTATGCGGACCAACTGCCGCCGCGAGTGGATGTTGTTGTGCCACAAGGTGATGGCGGGACAGTCCGTCGAGCGCCACGCCGCGCGTTCGGCCCACTGCCATGGCGCGCTGTTCGGCTTCGGCCGAATCCAGTGGCACCACCACGTGTGAACCGGCATCGTCGCCGAGTACTTCGAGTCCGCGGCGGCGTAGTTCGTCCACGACCAGGCCTCGGCGCGGGGGCACCTCGCGGCGCAGTCGGCGCAGGTGTCTGGCGAGATCGCCGTGGTCGGCGAATGCGGTGAGCACGCGCTGGCCGGCGGGGCTCGGGCCGGTACCGGTTCGTTCGCGGTGCGCGACAACGGCTTCGGTGATATCCGGGGCGGCGACGAGCCAGCCGATACCCAAGGTCGGCGAGAGGATTTTGCTCGTGGTGCCGAGATGGATGACGACGTCGGGAGCCATTGCGGCCAGCAGCGGCAAAGGGGCGGTGTCGTAACGTAATTCGCCGTCGTAGTCGTCCTCGATGATGAGTAGGCCGGCGCGCCTGGCGAATTCGACGAGATGTACGCGTCGCGCTGCTTGCATGCGAGTGCCCAGTGGAAATTGGTGTGCTGGAGTGCAATACACGGCCTTGATGCCGTTGGGCAGTCGGTCGACGCGCAGGCCGTCGGCATCGATCGGCACCGGTAGTACCCGGACACCGGCCGCGACGAATGCGCCCGCGGCACGCTGATAGCCCGGATCTTCCATGGCAATGGCGTCGCCGGGCCGCAGTAGGGCGGTCGCGAGTTCGCCTACGGCCGAACTGGTTCCGGCCGTCGCGAGCACCACGGACTTGCTGCCCGCACCGAGACCGCGGTGGCGCAGCAGGTGTTCGGCGACCGCCGCGCGGTATTCCGGTTCGCCGCGGCGATCCTTGCGGATGATGGGAGGTTCGTCGGCGGCCGCGCGCCAGGCACGTCGCCAGGCTGCCTGGTCGAGGGCCTCGATGCAGGGCGCGCCGGGGCCGAGATCGAGCAGGTCCGGCGCGTGCTCGGCGGTGCTGTGTGTGCTCGGTCGTGCGGGCGGTTCGGCGGGGGCGGTGGTCAGGTAGGTGCCCGAGCCGCGGCGACCCGCGATCCAGCCCTCGGCGTGCAGTTGGTCGTAGGCCGCGGCGACCACCGTGCGGCTGACGCCGAGGCGCTGGGCCAGCGCTCGCGACGAGGGCAGTCGATCGTCCGCGCGCAGGAGTCCGTTGCTCGCCGCGGCGCGCAGCCCTTCCGCGACCTGAACCGATAGTGGCTGCTCAGCCTCGCGGTCGAGGACGAGCGGAATTTCATCCAGCATCGCGCACCTCCCGAATTGGACTGTTCAAATTTCTATGAATTGGCTATTTCAGAATGCCACTTTCGGCTCCACGCTAGAGGTATGACGAACTCTCGGCCGCCGCTTTCGACTACCCCACGTACCACCCTGACACGTTCCAAGGAGCGCGGCCGGACCGACCGGGCCGAACTGGATGCGGTCCTGGACGCGGGCCTGGTCTGCCACCTCGGCGTGCTGCTCGGCGGCAGTCCGGTCGTGCTCCCGACCGTCTACGGCCGCGACGGCGACACGCTGTACCTGCACGGTTCGACCGGCGCCGGAAACCTGCGGGCGGCGCTGACCGGCGATATCTCTATCGCCGTCACCTTGGTCGACGGCATCGTCTACGCCCGCTCGGCCATGCACTTCTCCGCCAACTTCCGCTCGGCCGTGGTGCGCGGCCGCGCCGTCGAACTCATCGACCCCGATGAACGCATGCACGCGCTGCGGGTCATCGTCGAACACTCCGCGCCAGGTGCGTGGGATCGCGTGCGGCAGCCGAACAAAAAGGAAATGGCCGCCACCATGGTCCTGGCCCTCGACCTGACCGAGGCATCGGTGAAAGTCCGAACCGGCGGCCCCAAGGACGACGCCGCCGATATCGAAACCGGCGGCGTCTGGGCAGGCGTCCTGCCCCTCCGTCAGGTCTGGGACGCCCCGATTTCGTCGGACGATCTGGAGCCGGGCATCGAGGTGCCACAGGAGGTACTCGATCGAACCGATATGGTCTCCGTCCCCGGCCGTTGACCCAAACCTGCCCTGTCCTGGCTCAGTGAAGTTGGCACGAACTCAGTCGATTCGGTATGCCGACTCACGTACTCGGCATATGGCTCAACCGGTTACCACGATTCGATCAGCGGGGCGTCATGCTCCCGCCGCTGCCATTCCTCGGTGAGGCGACCGAGTCGGTCCGGGGAGGCGATGCCGCGCACGCCTGCGATCTTGTCGTCACGGATCTCCAGGATCACGACGCCCAGGACCCGGTCGTCGAGCGTGGCGAGCATGGCCGGGCAGCCGTTGACCACGACGGCATGGATCGAGGGCGAGCCACCGGCGAGTCTCCGCTTGGCCGGAGACGGTTTGAAGCCGGCCCGCACGGCGCCGGCGATCCGCTCCGGGGTCGCGTACCGGATCAGCTTCTCGGCCAGCCCCAGCCCGGCGCCGTCGGAGATGCCGGTCGCGTCGTCGGTCAGCAGCGCCACCAGCCGTTCGGTCCGGCCCGAGGAGGCGGCATCGACGAACGCCTCGACGATTCGACGTGCGGAGGCACGGTCGATGTCGGTGCCGTTGCCGGCGGCGGCGATTCGACGCCGCGCTCGGTGGATGTGTTGCTGACTCCCGGACTCGGTGATGTCGAGAATCTCGGCTATCTCGGTGTGGCTGTACGCAAAGGCCTCGCGCAGCACGTAAGCGGCCCGTTCGACCGGCGACAGACGCTCCATGAGGGTCAGCACCGCCAGGGTCACCGATTCGCGCTGCTCGACGGTGTCGGCCGGGCCGAGCATCGGGTCGCCGTCGAGGAGCGGTTCGGGCATCCAGGCGCCGACCGCGCGTTCGCGGCGCACCTTCGCCGAACGGAGCCGGTCGAGCGCCAGGTTGGTGACGATCTTGGTCAGCCACGCCTCGGGCACCTCGACGTACTCCCGGTCGGCGGCCTGCCACCGCAGGAACGCGTCCTGCACCGTGTCCTCGGCGTCGGCGGCCGAGCCGAGCAGACGGTAGGCGAGCGAGGCCAGCCGATTCCGGCTGGCCTCGAAACGCGCCACGGTGGCAGTGTCCATGAGCGCGACTCTATCCAGCGACCAGTTCCGGCGAGTGCTCTCGGGTGGTGGCCAAGCGGTACTTGTGACTCGGCTTTCCGAAGGTCGGGCGGCTGATGGCCCAGCCGCTGGTTGCCACGATCGCCGACTTGACTCGGGCCGCCGACCGGCCCACCAGGGCCCCGGGCTTCGATTGCGCGTCACCGTCGACCAGCTGGAAGAGCCCGTCCTTGCGGCCGAGGCTGATGTGGTTGCCGAAATATGTCAGCGTGGTCGCCTTGATCTTGCGCCCGGTCAGGTCCCCGATGATCGCGGCCGTCGCCTGCATGCCGGTGAATCCCGCGGAAGCACACGACATCGGCAACGGCCGACCGTTCTCGCCGATGACGAAGGCGCTGTCACCGGCAACGTAGACATCCGGGTGCGAGACCGACCGCATCTGACGGTCGACCGTGATCTGGCCGTTGGCTACCACCTCGAGGCCGCTGGCGGCGGCAATCGGGTGGACGGCGAAGCCGGCAGCCCACACGGTCGCGTCGGAGGCGAAAGCGGTGCCGTCGGCGGCGACCGCCGCCGCCGCCTCGACGCGCTCGATGGTGGTGTGCTCATGGATCGTGATACCGAACCGGTCGAAGGCACGCAACAGGTGACGGCGAGCCTTCGTGCCCAGCCAGCCGCCCAGTTCGCCGCTGGTGGCGAGGCTGACCCGAAGTCCTGGACGGGATTCGGCGAGCTCGGTGGCGGCCTCGATCGCGGTCAGATTGCCGCCGACTACCAGCACCTTCCCGTCCTCGCCCAGCTCGTCCAGGCGTGTGCGCAGGCGCAACGCGGACGGCCGCGCGGCCACGTGGAAAGCGTGCTCGTCGACGCCCGGAACGCCGTGGTCGGCGGCGGTGCTGCCGAGCGCGTAGAGCAGGGTGTCGTATTCGAGCCGGTCGATGCCCTCGCCGTCGGTGACTGTGACAGTCCGGTGCTCGGCGTCGACGCTTGTCACCCGCGCCAGTCGTAACCGGATGCCGGTGCCCGCGAACACCTCCGCCAGCGGCCGGTGGCGCAGATGCCGCCCGGCCGCGAGCTGATGCAGGCGCAGCCGCTCGACGAAATCGGGTTCGGCGTTGACGACGGTGATCTCGAAGTCGTCGCAGTGAAGTTGGCGCGCCAGGTATCCGGCGGAGAAGGCTCCGGCGTATCCGGCCCCGAGGACGACGATGCGGTGCTTCATGATTCGCTCCTGTCTGGTTCGCGTGCTTCCTGAACGAGACAGCCCCCGAATTCCTGACAGCATTGTCCAGTGACGTGGATCACCCTCGAGGCATGACTCATGCCTGGTTTCCCATGCCCGGTGCCGACCTCGCACCAGCCGCTTTTGCGGGGTAGTAACTGGGTATGCGGCCGGGTTGGGCGACTGTTGTGAGGGTGGCCGTCCGCCGGGGCCTCGTCAGGCTTCGGGGCGCGGCTCCATGCCCAGGGCCGCGCAGGCGCCGTCCACGGCCGCCCGGCGGAGCTCGTCCTTTGGCACGTCGGCGAACTGGATCGTGCAGTCCTGGAGGCCGCCGAAGGCGATCACGGCCCGGGTGGACTGCTCCAGTGTGGGTTCAGGGCCGCGCGGCAGCTTCACCAGCCGCCCGCGCCAGGCCAATACGAGGTCGATCAGGCCCAGGTCGGCGAGGGTAGTCAGCTCGGCGAGCATGAGCACGATGTCTTTGCGGTGGCGGTAATGGAAGTCGAAGGCGCCCTCGTGGAGGGCGCGTGGCTCGACCTCGCGCAGCGCCTCCTGGAATGCCCGCCCAGGCGCATCGGCATTCAGGTGGCGGTGTGCGCCGAGCCGAGGGCCGGCGGTCACCAGAGTGTGATCGGGAGGTCGACGGCGGTTGCGGTTTCGTGAGCCAAGGCGCGAAGGGTTTCGGGGGTGTCGATGTGGGCGGGGTCGAGGCTGACGACCGCGAGCGTGTAGGTGTCCGCGATGCGGCAGAGATAGCCGGATAGCCGGGTGCGGGGGAGACGGTCCGTGGTGAGGCCGGGATGGATGGCGCGGGCGGCGACGCCGATGCAGCGGTGTGGGCCCAGGGTGCGCAGGGAGTCGGGGAGCGTTCCGATGTTGGAGCACAGGATGTCTCGTTCACCAGCGCCCTTGGACAGGGCATAGGCCCAGCGATCCGGAATGACCTGCAGCAGTTCCTCCGGCATCCCGCCGGGGCTGGACATGCGCCGCTCGTAGGCGATTCGGGCCTTCTCGCGAATGGTGGCCGGAGTATCGCTGCGCTCGATGGTGATCTCGGTCATCGCGAGGTCATTGTCGACGCGCGGCTCGTCGCGGGTGTCGACCGGAAGGCTGGCATCGATCGTCTCACCGGGAAATCCACTGGCCCACAACATCTTCGCAATTAGGGAGATGAACAAGCTGTTGGCGGTGCCACCCTGCGCCGCAGCCGCCGACTCCCAGTCCGCTGCGGGACACTGCAGTACGACGCTGAGGGTCGGCACGTTCTCGACCCCTACGCGTCCAGCGACCGACCCGCGTTCACGGGTCGACGACCCGTGTTCGCGAGTAGATGCCGTCTGGGCGGGACGTTCGGGGATTCCGCGACGAAGCGCGCGAAACGTGCCGCGCACAACGATCGACCACTGCCGCCGAGCATCGGACCATTCCGATGCCGGAGCTCGGGTTTCCCGGCCCAGCGAGGCATTCAATCGCATGTCGGACCGGTCTGCTTCCCACGTAATGGATGTCGACGAAGATCTCGGCATCGTTATTGAGCCGCCCGCATCAGATCGGCCCGGCAGCTTCGGATAAGCCAACTCGTCGGCGAGCCGATGGGTATCCAGCGGTGCGTTGCCGATCGCTGATGCAGATCCGGACGTGTGGTGCGCGCTGCCGGTCGACCGGTCGTTCTCGGTGGAGCGGTTTGTTTGCGGCGCAGCGGATGTCACCTGGTCGTTTCCGCCGGAGCGATTTGTTTCTGACGCAGCGGATGTCGCCTCGGCAGCGGTGGTCGTCATCGGCTCGCTCGTGCTCGATCCGCCGGGCGCGGCTCCAACCATTCGTATGTCGTCCGAGTAATTTGCCTCTGGCGCAGTAGATTTAGTTGATGGCGTGCTGATCGCACCGATCGTCGACGGTGCCGACCTCATACCCGACCCGGTATCCGGGGAAAGCATTGCCCGCATCGACGACGTGGTCAGGCTCGGGCCGCCCAGCGCATCATCGACCGCGAGCACCAGCGCTCTTCCGTCGGCGAGCGCATGTGAACAGGTCAGCGACACAATCGATCCACCGTTATCCAAGGCGGCGGTCGACAATCGCCAACCCGGACCGTACTCGGGATCGAGGTTCGCGCCCTGCTCATCGGCCCACTCGAGCAGGTCCCCGGTAGCGATAGTGCCGTCGGTGAACTCGAGCGGATACGCCCGAGTGTTCGCCCGCCAACTGCGACGCGCACCGGGGACCGAAGGCCGAATCACTCTGCGCCCCAACGGTCCGACCCGCAGTGCCGCGTGCACCTGCCACAGTAGCTCCGGATCGACGCGGTCGGCCGTGCGCCACAAACCCTGGAGCGCGATCGGGGTGCCGAGCCCTCGATGCGTGCGCAGGAAGATCTCGTCGACAACGCTCAACCGTTGGGCGGCAGCCATTGTCAGGTACGCGAACCGTGACGGCCCGCACCGGCGGCGAACCGTTGCGCGCCGTCCAGGGCTCCGTCGGCCAGGGCCTTCAGGCCGTGTCGGTATTCATTGAGCAGCGCCGTCTCCTCGTCCATACCGTCCTGCTCCAGTAGCGACATGCGGTCCGAGCGCAGGCAGGTCTGCGGCAGTGCGGCCATTTCGGCGGCGAGTTGTTCGGCGGCGCTGCGGGATTCGCCATTCGGCACCACTCGATTGATCAGCCCGATCTGCAATGCCTCCGTGGCGGCGACGGCGCGACCGGTGAGCACCATATCCATCGCGCGCCCGGTGCCGACAATGCGCGGTAACCGAATCGTGCCGCCATCGATGAGCGGTACACCCCAGCGGCGACAGAACACGCCAAAGGTGCTGTCCTGCTCGGCAACTCGCATATCGCACCACAGGGCAAGCTCGAGCCCGCCCGCCACCGCGTATCCGGAGACCGCGGCGATCACCGGTTTGGACAGCCGCATTCGGGTCGGTCCCATCGGACCGTCACCGTCCTCGGTGACCCGATTGGAGCGCTCGGTGCCGAGCGCCTTCAGGTCCGCGCCAGCGCAGAAGGTGCCGCCATCACCCCACAGCACGGCGACCGCCGCATCCGGATCGGCATCGAATTCGCGGAATGCGTCGACCAGGGCCGCGGCGGTCGGACCGTCGACGGCATTGCGCGCCTCGGGGCGGTGCAGGATCACGGTGGTCACGGGCCCGTTGCGTTCGATTCGCACAGTCACGAGCACGACCATACGCCGTCAGAAGTACCCTTGTGTGAAGAAATGAATTTGTGGTTCACTTCTTGTATGGCCTACCGGAGAACTCCTGCTGTGCAGGCCCGCCTCGACGCCCAGGCGGGCCTGATCGTGCAGGCGGCAACCAAGGTGCTCTCCCGCGCGGGCTATGCCGGACTGTCCATGGCGGCCGTCGCCGCCGAGGCAGGCGTGGCCACCGGAACGGTCTACAAGAACTTCAGCGGTAAGACCGACCTGGTGAGCGCGGTATTCCGGAAGGTGGTCGCGCACGAAGTGGCCGCAGTGGTTACTGCAAGTGCCTCGGGAACGGCCGTCGAGCGGGTGACCGCGGCGGTGGAAACCTTCGCGGGCCGGGCGCTGAAGAATCCGAAACTCGCCTACGTCCTGCTCGTCGAACCCGTCGATACCGTGGTCGATGCCGAGCGCCTGCGCTTCCGCCGGGCCTTCGCCGAAGCCTTCGAATCTGCTGTCGCGGAGGGGGTTTCGCGTGGTGAATTGCCCGCGCAGGATGCCAAGACCAGCGCGGCCGCGCTCGTCGGCGCGATCGGCGAGGTCTTGGTCGGCCCGCTGGCCGATGCCCCGCACAGCGAATCCGTTGTGCCCGAACTCATCAGTTTCGCGTTACGCGCACTGGGTGTGCGCGATGAATCCGACTCAGGAGTGTCCGATGCCGACGCATGAAGTCTTCAACCAGGTTCCCGATATCGTGCCCTTCGATGTCGCGCAGAACCCGGCCCTGCTCGAGGGACTGCACCGCGAAGGCGCGGGCTGGGCTGAACCCGAAGTGCGCGAACTCGGCAGGCTCGCAGGCGGATTCGAAGCGCAGGAGTGGGGCCGCCTCGCCAACGAATACCCGCCCGTCCTGCATACGCACGACCGCTACGGCAACCGCATCGATGAGGTCGAATTCCATCCGTACTGGCACGAGCTGATGAAAGTCGCTGTCGCGCACGGACTCCACGGCTCGCCCTGGCTCGACGACCGGCCGGGCACCCATTCCGCCCGCGCGGCCAAGTTCTACACCTGGGGTGTCGCCGACGCCGGGCATATGTGTCCGATCTCGATGACCTACGCCGTCGTGCCCGCGTTGCGCCACAATCCGGAACTCGCGGCCAAGTTCGAACCGCTACTCGGTTCCCGTACTTATGATTTCGGCCTGCGTGAACCGTCGACCAAGGCCGGTCTCATCGCGGGCATGTCGATGACCGAGAAGCAGGGCGGCTCCGACGTTCGCGCCAACACCACCACCGCCACACCGCAGCCCGATGGCAGCTACCGCATCGTCGGCCACAAGTGGTTCACCTCGGCGCCCATGTCGGATATGTTCCTCACCCTGGCCCAGGCGCCCGGCGGTCTGTCCTGCTTCCTGCTGCCGCGCGTGCTCCCGGACGACACCCGCAATCCCATTCGGATCCAACGCCTCAAGGACAAGCTCGGCAACAAGTCGAACGCGTCCTCGGAGATCGAATACGAGAACGCCACCGGCTGGCTGGTCGGCGCGGAAGGGGGCGGCGTCAAGACCATCATCGAAATGGTCAATATGACCCGCCTGGACTGCGTCATCGGCTCCGCCACCGGCATGCGCGTCGGTGCCGTCTACGCAGCGCACCATGCGCGACACCGAGAAGCGTTCGGCGCCAAGCTGATCGACCAACCCGCGATGCGCAATGTGCTCGCCGACCTGGTGATCGAATCCGACGCCGCCACCACGGTCATGATGCGCCTGGCCGGTGCGACCGACCGTGCGGGCACCGATCCCGCCGAGGCCGCGCTGCGCCGAATCGCCTTGGCGGTCACCAAGTATTGGGTCTGCAAGCGTGCTCCCGCGCATGCGGCCGAGGCTCTGGAATGCTTCGGCGGCAATGGTTATGCCGAGGAATCCGGTATGCCTCGGCTGTACCGCGAGGCCCCGCTCATGTCGATCTGGGAAGGCTCCGGCAATGTCGCGGCGCTGGACGCCTTGCGCGCCATGGGCCGTCAGCCCGAAACCGTGGAGGCGTTCTTCAACGAAGTCTCCCTCGCCGCCGGCGCCGACCCCCGCCTCGACGATGCCATCGCCCGCCTCGGCAAGGAACTGTCCGACCTCGACGAAATCGAATACCGCGCCCGCCGCGTCGTCGAACTCATGGCCCTGGTCCTACAGGGCGCGCAACTCGTCCGCCACGGCCACCCCGCAGTCGCCGACGCCTTCTGCGCCACCCGCCTCGGCGACAACTGGGGCATCGCCTTCGGCACCCTCCCCACCGGAGTGAACACCACCGACATCATCGCCCGCGCCCTCACCTGACCCGTCCGCTCGCGGGCATCCCGTGTGGGCTCCTGCCGCGGGTAGAAGTCCTGGTAGCCCTTGCGGGCGCGCGCGTCGGCACCGCTACGGGCGCTCGAGTCAGCCCACTGCGAACGCTCGGGATTCCGCACCCAGTGTGGCGCCGACGACGGGTACGAAATCCAGGGATCTTCTGGCGGGCACCCGCGTCAGCCCGCTGCGGGTGCTGGGGTCGGCGCGTTGCGGGTGCCCGCCTCGGCACGGCCAGGCGCTCGAGTCAGCCCACTGCATGCCTCGCGTCAGCGTGCGCGGGAAGCAGGCTGGGCGCGCCATTGCCGTGGTGAAAGCTCGTTGTTGCGCCGGAACAAGCGGGTGAAGTAACCCGCATCCGGAATCCCGACCCGCCGGGCGATCTCGCCGACCGGCAGATCCGTTTCGGCCAATAGGCGGCGCGCCTCGGTCATCCGCCGCTCGGTGATCCATGCCTGCACGGTGCGCCCGGTGCGACGGCGCACGACGGTGGTCAGATGCCCCGGTGTCATGCCGACCGCATCCGCCACATCGCGTAGCGACAGCGGTGCGGTGTGCTGCTGGTCGATCACATCGAACACCTCGGCGAGCAGTGGCTCACCGCTGCGCCGCAGATCGCCCACCACATCGGCGGCCAGCCGCGCGAGGTCGATGAGCAGTAGCGTCAGATGTGCCGACGCCGCCTGTCGATACCCCTCCTGCCGCTGCGCCAGCTCGGCCTCGAGGGCGGCAATCGCATTGTCCCACAACGGTCTCCGTGCCACCGGGACGGTCAATTCCAGCACCCCACCCGAATGCTGGTGCAGGAAAGGAAATAGCAACGGATGCGCCCGCCACGTGGGCCAGGGCGCGCGTCCGGCATCGCCGAGCGCCGCGGGATCGAAGAACACCGCGACCGAGCCTTCGGACTTATGCGGTGGTGCGTCCGCGATCACCTGACCCGGCGCGACCACGTACACCACGCCTTCGGACTGGATGTACAGCAAGGCTGGAAAGTTGTGAATGTGCGGACTGTGGCCGCGTTCGGTGAGGCGATCGAATCGCAACAGCGATACGGGCGGCGTGACCTGATCGCTCCGATAGTCGAACACCGGAACACCACGGCGGTGCCGAACCATCCGGGTAGCCTCGGTCATAATACCGAAAATAGTCCAAATTCGGCCTACTATCACCCAATTATGCTGCTGTATCTGCGGGCACCATGAAAAACATGACCAAAGATCATCCACATTCCGTAGTTGCAGCAATGGGCAATCGGCACGACTACCTGCCCGCCGCGGGCCGCGACGCATTCCTACCCGGCTACGATCTGCTCACCCGCCTGCTCGGCATGTACAAACTCCACGAAACCCTCGTCGCACAGGCCGAACTCGCCTCCGGTCAACGTGTATTGGAAATCGGCTGCGGCACAGGCAATCTGACGATCCGAGCCAAACGGACCCAACCCGCGGCGGAGGTGATCGGCTCCGATCCCGACCCGCTCGCGCTCGCCCGTGCCGAACGAAAGGCGAACAGGCTGACCGGAATCCGCTTCGAACGCGCCTACGCCCAGGAACTGCCCTATCCGGACAACGAATTCGACCGGGTGTTGTCATCGATGATGCTGCACCACCTCGAGACCGACATCAAAACCGCCGCACTGACCGAAGCGCTGCGCGTCCTGCGCCCCGGCGGCAGCCTGCACATCCTCGATATCGGCGGCGAGGTGACCCCGGACGACGGCCTGATGGCCCGGCTGCTGCTGCACAACCACCATGCCCATGACAACCTCGGCGGCGGCATCCCCCAACTCCTGCGCACCGTCGGCTTCGACTGCACCGTGGTCGCCTCCCAGCGCCACCGTCGCCTCGGCCGCGTCACCTTCTACCGCGGCACGCGCCCGAACTAGCCAACGCGCTGTAGCACCCGCTCGACCAGCGCCGTATCGCAATGCTCGATCACCTCGGTGAGCCGACCATTCGCGATCCGGAAAATGAAACAGTAGGTCTGCTCGTAAGGCTCGCCACCGGTGGTGATGCCGTGGCCACGGACCTGGGCGACGACGCGGTCGTCTTCGGCGATCACGAAGTCGGCCGCGCTGCGGTACTCGGTGAACTGAGTCATCAGCGGCCGCAGAAGTTCGTTCAGCACAACCGTTTTCGGTTCCCAGGTGTGCGACCACGACCAGTTCCCCGGAAAGATCCAGCGGAAGTCCTCGGCCATGGCCTCGCCCATCGCTCGGGTATTGCCCTGGGACATCTGCTCGAAGATGTCCTCGATCAGCTTCTTGTTCGCTACTGCACTCATACATTCGACGCTAGGGAGCGCCGAGTTATGCGACAAGCGAGACTCTCGCATATTTGGTATGAGTAAACGGCATGGGTGAGTTCACGATCGTAGGATTGCGAGTGGTCCGGGAGGCCGCACGGAGCGGGTCGTTCTCGACCGCCGCGGAGAATCTGGGCTACACGCAGTCGGCGGTATCCCGGCAGATCGCCCTGATGGAGCAGGCGGCGGGCCGGGCATTGTTCGAACGGCACGCGCGCGGCGTACAGACCACCGAGGCGGGCCGGATCGTGCTGCGCCATGCCGAAACGGTGCTCGGTGGACTCGGTTCCGTGCGGCAAGAACTCGACGGGCTGACCGCGCGCCCGCCCGCCACACTCCGAGTCGGCGCATTCTCGACCGCCATGGCCGCACTGGTGCCGAGGGCCATCGCCGCCACCGCGCCGCGACTCGCGCGAGTACCGCTACGCGAAGGAACCAGCCCACGGTTGGTATCCGCCGTCGCGCGGGGACGGCTGGATCTGGCAGTGGTGACCGAGACGCGAAATCTGCCCGCGGATACCGAGATCGAGCCACTCCTGGACGACCCGCTGCTCATCGCGGTCCCACCGGACCATGCGCTCGCAGGCCACGCCAGCGTCACGCCCGCGCAGCTGCGCGGGGAACGCTGGATCGCGGGCAGCACCGAGGTGAGCAGCACCCTGCTCGGCGCATGGCGCGACGCCACCTGGGAACCGGAGATCGCCTTCGTCGCCCGCGACTGGTTCGCCAAACTCGGGCTGGTCGCGGCGGGTATGGGCAGCACCGTGGTACCCGGAATCGCGGTGCCGGTCCTGCCACCGGGCATCGCACTGGTCCGCATCGACCATCCCGCAGCGGTTCGCACGACGTGCGTCGTCTATCGAACAGGCGACTCCCCGAGACAGATCTTCATCGAGGCGCTGCGCGACGCCGCCGCCGACCTCGCCACCGAAGTGCGCCAGCGACTTCGATAGCCGGCTTGTATAGCCACGCGCCCAAAATTCGCAGCGGACCGACTCATGCTGAGTACTGTGATTTCGATGACACGGACTTCCGTCGAAATGCCGTTGCGCTCGCTGGTCGAGCACCTGCGGATCCGGGCGGCGGGGTGCGCCCGACGGTACGTGCTCGGCATAGCCGGTCCGCCGGGTGCGGGTAAATCCACGCTCGCCAAGGCCATTCGCGACGATATGAACAACCGAGCCGGACCCCGGATCGCCGAGATCGCGCCGATGGATGGCTTCCACCTGCCCAACGCCGTACTGCGCGCGACGGCGAATCTGGAGCGCAAGGGCGAACCGCACACCTTCGACGTGGCGGCCTTCGTGGAAACCCTGCGCCGCCTGCGCGATACCCCACTCGGCGAGCCGGTGCCGTGGCCGACCTTCGACCGCGCCGTCGAGGAACCGACCCCGGCCGGTGTCGTCTTCGATCGGCAGGAGATCGCCATTACCGAGGGCAACTACCTGCTGCTGTCCGACGGCGCCTGGGCGGGCGCGCGTGAATTCCTCGACGAGGTCTGGTACCTGGACGTGGCCCGCGAGGTGCTCGAACAACGCCTGCTGCGCCGCCACATTCGCGGCGGCCGCACCCCTGACGCCGCGAAAATCAAGGTGTACGACAGTGATCTACCCAATGCCGATCTGATCGCCGATACCCGGCACGGTGCCGACCTCGTCCTGCGTCAGCGCGGCGGCCGCTACTACGCCGCCGAGGGGTGATGTGCGCCGCGTCGCCGAATCACGCTGGAGGTGACATGATCTCGCTCGACAAATCGTGTCGAGGTAGCCGGGAGCAAGCGGGATGTGGGAGTACGAATACAGCGCGGAGACTGCGGTCGCACCGGAGGCGCTGTGGCGGTGCTGGTCGGATGTGGAGTCCTGGCCCGAATGGAACGAGGGCCTCGACGAGATCGAAATCGACGGCCCGTTCGAGGTTGGCACTTCGTTCACCATGACGCTCCCCGGCGGCGATACCGTGCGCATGCGCCTGGTGGAGATCGAACCCGGCGAACTGTTCACCGATGAAATGGACGGCGGCGATTTCACCGTCGTCACCGAACACCGCCTGGAGCCGGCGGGCGAGGGCTGGACCCGCGTCGTCTACCGGACCGAGGTCATCGGCGACGCCGCCGATACCGTCGGCCCCGAAATCGGTCCGGCGATCACCGCCGACTTCCCGGATGTCGTCGCCGCCCTGATCAAGACGGCGCAAGCGCTGGGCTGAGGCTCAGCGGTTGTCGCGGTACCAGCCGATCAGGGCGTCGGTGGACGAGTCCCCTTGCGGCTGCGGCTCTTCCGGAGACGTCAGCAAGGGGGCAAGCGCGAGCGCCTGCTGCTTACCGAGTTCCACGCCCCACTGGTCGAAGCTGTCGATGCCCCAAATGGTGCCCTCGACGAATACCTGGTGTTCGTAGAGCGCGATCAATTGGCCGACCACCGAGGGGGTGAGCTGCGGCGCGAGGATGGTGGTGCTCGGCCGATTGCCCGGCATCACCTTGTGCGGCACCACCTTCGGATCGGTGCCCTCGGCCACGATCTCTTCGGCAGTCTTGCCGAAGGCGAGCACCTTGGTCTGCGCGAACAGGTTGGTCATCAGGATGTCGTGCATGCTGCCGGTGCCGTCGATGGTGGGCAGATCAGCGGTGGGCTGGGCGAATCCGATGAAATCGGCCGGGATCAGCCGGGTGCCCTGGTGTAGCAGCTGGTAGAAGGCGTGCTGGCCGTTGGTTCCCGGTTCGCCCCAAAAGATTTCGCCGGTCGAGGTGGTCACCGGGGTGCCGTCGGCGCGCACCGATTTGCCGTTGGACTCCATGGTCAGCTGCTGCAGATAGGCCGGAAAGCGCGATAGATCGTTCGAATAGGGCAGCACCGCACGCGATTCCGCGCCGAAGAAGTTCGAGTACCAGATGCCGAGCAGGCCGAGCAGTACCGGACCGTTGCGGTCCAGCGGCTCGGTCGCGAAATGCCGGTCGACGGTGTGCATTCCGGCCAGGAATTCGGCGAAGCGCTCCTTGCCGATGGTCGCCATCACCGAAAGGCCGATGGCCGAATCCACCGAATAGCGACCCCCGACCCAATCCCAGAAGCCGAACATATTCGCGGTGTCGATGCCGAATTCGGCGACCCGCTCGGCATTCGTCGAGACGGCCACGAAATGCTTGGCGACGGCATCCTCGCCGAGCGCGGCGACCAGCCAGCGCCGGGCGGCAGTGGCATTGGTCAGCGTCTCCAGCGTCGAAAAAGTCTTGGAGGCAACGATGAACAGCGTGGTGGCCGGGTCGAGTCCGTCGAGTTTCGCGAGCAGGTCGG
The DNA here is from genome assembly GCF_035920345.1 of Nocardia vinacea. Classification (NCBI taxonomy): domain Bacteria; kingdom Bacillati; phylum Actinomycetota; class Actinomycetes; order Mycobacteriales; family Nocardiaceae; genus Nocardia; species Nocardia vinacea. The sequence continues at coordinate 5,869,494 of NZ_CP109149.1, read as the reverse complement.
CCGGGTCGACATTCGAGACGAATCGGGCGCCGATCCCGGCATCGGCATAGTGCCGCAGTGCGCGGTGCACCATATCCGGGCCGAGATCCGAACCGCCGATACCGATATTCACCACGGTCTTGATGCGTTCGCCGGTCGCGCCGCGCCATGCACCGGAGCGCACCGCGTCGGTGAATTCGCCCATCCGCCGCAGCACCTCGTGCACCTCGACGCCCGCATCCGCGCCGTCCACGGTGACCGACTCGCCCTCGGGCAGGCGCAGCGCGATATGTTCCACCGCGCGGTCCTCCGAGGTGTTGATGTGGTCGCCGCGGTACATCGCGTCGCGCCAGTCGGCAATCCCGGCCTCATGTGCCAATTCGACCAGCAGATGCAGAGTTTCCCGGGTGACGCGGTGCTTGCTGTAGTCGATGTGTAGGTCCCCGACCTGGACGATCAGCTCGCGGCCGCGGTCGGGATCCTCGGCGAAGAATTCACGCAGGTGTCGTCCGGCGACGGCGGCGTGGTGCTCGTGCAGTTTCCGCCAGGCCGCCGATGCGGTGATGTCGCTGCTCACGTCCGCGAGGTTACAAGCACTCGATCGAGCGTGCAGGCAAGGACCGGATACTTTCGCCGATGTCGTCCTGACGGCTACCCCGTGGCGATCATTCGCGTGTCGCTCGGACAGGGGTGCATCCCGCTCGAATAGGTCGGCGAATTTCGGATCGATGAGTCGAGGGTGATGCGCGAGCGCGCGGCTTAGGCTGGGGTGCATGGTGTCCGAACGCGAAGTACTCCAATCCGTGCCGACGCAGCTGTGGATCGGCGGTCCCGTCGACGCCACCGGGGGCGGCACCTTCCCGGTGCACAATCCGGCCGACGGGCAGGTGCTGGCCGAGGTCGCCGACGCCACGCCGGAAGATGCCGTGCGCGCGCTCGACGCGGCCGCTGCGGTGCAGGCCGAATGGGCGGCGACACCGTCGCGGGAGCGCGGCGAGATCCTGCGCCGGGTCTTCGATCAGCTGACCGCGCGCGCCGAGGAATTCGCACTGCTGATGACGCTGGAGATGGGCAAAGCGCTGCCGGAAAGCCGCAACGAGGTCCGCTACGGCGCCGAATTCTTCCGCTGGTTCAGCGAGGAGGCAGTGCGGGCGCACGGACGCTACCTGCACGCGCCGTCCGGTACCGGGCGGATCATGGTGCACAAACAGCCGGTCGGGCCGTGTTTGGCCATCACACCGTGGAACTTCCCGCTCGCCATGGGCACCCGCAAGATCGGACCCGCGCTGGCCGCGGGGTGCACGATGATCGTCAAGCCCGCATCGGCCACACCGCTGACCATGTTGGCGCTGGCGAAGCTGTGCAGTGCGGCGGGGCTGCCGGACGGGGTGCTCTCGGTGATCACCTCCAGCCGTTCCGGCGCCGTCACCCAGCCGCTGCTCGACGATCCGCGCCTGCGCAAGCTCACCTTCACCGGATCCACCGAGGTCGGCAAGAAGCTGGTGGAGAAGTCGGCGAACGGACTGCTGCGCACCTCGATGGAGCTCGGCGGCAACGCACCGTTCGTGGTCTTCGACGATGCCGATATCGACGCCGCCGTACAGGGTGCGATGCTGGCCAAACTGCGCAATGGCGGCGAGGCGTGTACCGCGGCCAACCGCTTCCACGTGCAGAACGGCGTGCTCGAGGAGTTCACCACCAAACTCGTCGAGGCGATGTCGAATACGGTCACCCTCGGACCAGGTACCGATCCGAACACCACGCTCGGCCCGCTGATCAACGAGGAGCAGCTCGATACCGTCAGCGAACTGGTCGATGACGCGGTGGCAGTCGGTGCGCAGGTCCGCCTCGGCGGCAAGGCTCCCGGCGGCCCCGGCTGGTTCTATCCCGCGACCATCCTCAGCGAGGTCCCCGCGAATGCTCGGATCCTGCGTGAGGAGGTCTTCGGCCCCGTCGCCCCCATCGTCGGCTTCGACACCGAGGAAGAGGGTCTCGCTGCGGCCAACAACACCGAATTCGGCCTGGTGAGCTACGTCTACACCCGCGATCTCGACCGCGCTCTGCGCATCGCCGAGGGCCTCGAATCCGGCATGGTCGGCATCAACCGCGGCGTAATTTCCGATCCCGCAGCACCTTTCGGCGGCGTCAAGGCCTCCGGCTTCGGCCGCGAAGGCGGTATCGAGGGCATCGAGGAGTACTTGTCCACCAAGTACATCGCCCTCACCTGACCGGCAGACATGAAACGACCGCCCCGGGGTGAAATACACCCGGGGCGGCCTTGTGGAAGGCGGCGATCTTGCGAACGTCGCGTGGTTCGATCGGTCCGCTAGTGGCGGCCGGAGACGGTCAGTGGCCCAGTCGGCCGCGACCGAGGCGCAGCAGCAGCATGGCGAGGGTGTGGCCCTCCTGGCCGAGTTCGCTGAAGCGCTCGAGCACCTTCATCTCACGACTGTGTACGAGGCGGGGGCCGCCGGAGGCCATACGCGTGCGGCCGATGATCCGCGAGATCTCGGTGCGGCGCTTGATGGCGGCCAGAATTTCCGCGTCGAGCTGGTCGATCTCCTTGCGGAGCTTGTCGATCTCGGCCTCGGTGTGGGGCAGAGCCGAATCAGACCCGGTCGTCGTGGCGGGGGTGCTCATCATTCATCTCCTCGTGTCAGAACATGGATCGGCCGGTGAGCCGAGCTCGTTACCGATCGGTTCTTTCACCGTGCAAAACAAACCTGGTAGGTCATGCAATCCTCCCCCCAGGCAGCGCGCTCAGGTACAAAGTCCGCGATCACGATATCCGGCCGTTAGCCGAATCGGATACTTCGCGGCGGTCGCGCAGGTCATATGGGCCAGTCTGCCATGGGGTCGAAGCAATGCAAAACACCTCATTTTGTGAATCTCCTGAGAAGGCTTGCACGTTGCGACGTCCCTGTCGACCCGGGGCGGTTCACCTTCCCGTAGCGACTGCTTGCAGGTCGCTCGAAACGATCGGTTCGCCGAATGGACACCGATGTCGACCGAGACTTCATCTCTGTCGGTGCCCGCCGGTAGCGTGGATGGACGATGGACATCACGGTGGCTCCCCAGACGCAGGCCGGGCGGACTCGGCACCAGGATTCAGCGCAGAAACCGCTGGTCGACGCTGCTCGCACCGGGGAGATGGGCGACCCTGCCGTGCCCACCGTGGCGGGGGTCCCGCACCCGGCCGTCGATGAAGCCTCGCGGCGTGTCGTGGACGACAAGCACCGTGTCGAACAAGAAAAGCGCCGCGCCGAACGTGAGCAACGTCGCGCGGAGGAGGCCGAGCGACTGCTCGACGGCCTCAACCCGCAGCAGCGCGCCGCGGTCGTACACACCGGTACGCCGCTGTTGATCGTCGCGGGCGCGGGGTCGGGCAAGACCGCCGTGCTCACCCGGCGCATCGCCTATTTGCTGGCCGCTCGGGGCGTAACGCCTGGTCAGGTCCTGGCCATCACCTTCACCAATAAGGCCGCCGCCGAAATGCGCGAGCGGGTGAGCGGGCTGGTCGGTCCGCGCGCGAACAACATGTGGGTCTCGACCTTCCACTCCAGTTGCGTCCGCATCCTGCGCATGCAGGCGGCGCTGCTGCCCGGCCTGAACTCCAATTTCTCCATCTACGACGCCGACGATTCCCGGCGGTTGCTCACCATGATCAGCCGCGACTTCGATATCGACGTCAAGAAATATTCGGCGCGGCTGCTGGCCACCGCCATCTCGAATTTGAAGAACGAGCTCATCGGGCCCGAGCAGGCCACCGCCGATGCCGAAACCGACGAAACCGAACTGCCCGGGCTCGTCGCCCGCGTGTACACCGAATATCAGCGCCGGTTGCGTTCGGCGAACGCACTCGACTTCGACGATCTGATCGGCGAAACGGTGGCACTGCTGCAGAACCATCCGCAGGTCGCCGAGTACTACCGTCGCCGGTTCCGGCATGTGCTGGTCGACGAGTACCAGGACACCAACCACGCCCAGTACATCCTGGTCCGCGAGCTGGTCGGGCATCACGCGGAGGAGCAGACCGAAGACGCGGTCGCGCCGAGCGAACTGTGCGTCGTCGGTGACGCGGACCAGTCCATCTACGCCTTCCGCGGCGCGACCATCCGCAATATCGAGGAATTCGAACGCGACTTCCCGGATGCGGAAACCATTCTGCTGGAACAGAACTACCGCTCCACCCAGAACATTCTGTCCGCCGCGAACGCGGTGATATCGCGCAATGAGAAGCGCCGGGACAAGCGGCTGTGGACCGACTCCGGTGAGGGCGATCTGATCACCGGCTACGTCGCCGACAACGAGCACGACGAGGCCTCGTTCGTGGCGCGCGAGATCGACCGGCTGGTGGACGCGGGTGATGCCAACTACAGCGATGTCGCGGTCTTCTACCGCACCAACAACAACTCCCGCGCGCTGGAAGAAATCTTCATTCGTATGGGACTGCCCTACAAGGTGGTCGGCGGCGTGCGCTTCTACGAGCGCAAGGAGGTGCGCGATATCGTCGCGTACCTGCGCGTGCTCGACAATCCGGACGATACGGTGAGCCTGCGCCGCATCCTCAACACTCCGCGCCGCGGCATCGGCGACCGGGCCGAGGCCTGTGTAGCGGTGCATGCCGAACAGCGCGGCATCGGTTTCGCCGAGGCACTGCGCGATGCGGCCGATGGCAAAGTGGCACTGCTCAATACACGGGCGCAGCGCGCGATCGCCGGATTCCTCGACCTGCTCGAAGAGGTGCGGGAGGCCGGTGCACAGGCGGATCAGGACTTTCCCGACCTCGGCAATATGGTCGAGGCGGTTCTCGACCGCACTGGCTACCGAGCCGAGTTGGAGGGCTCCGACGATCCGCAGGACGGTGCTCGGCTCGACAATCTGAACGAATTGGTGAGCGTCGCGCGGGAATTCAGCTCCGAGGCATACAACAATGCCGAGGCCGCCCGGGAAGAGGGACTGGTGCCGGAGGTGGCCGAGGGCGAACCCGACCCGGGCTCGCTCGCCGCCTTCCTGGAACGCGTCTCGCTGGTGGCCGATAGCGATCAGCTGCCCGAGGAGGGCACCGGCGTGGTCACCATGATGACGCTGCACACGGCCAAGGGCCTGGAATTCCCGGTGGTCTTCGTGACCGGCTGGGAGGACGGGCAGTTCCCGCATATGCGCGCACTCGGCGATCCGACCGAACTGGCCGAGGAACGCCGCCTCGCTTACGTCGGCATCACCCGGGCGAGGCAACGGCTCTACGTCACCCGCGCGGTGGTGCGCTCCGGCTGGGGGCAGCCGGTCTCGAATCCGGAATCCCGATTCCTGCAAGAGATACCGGCCCACCTCGTCGACTGGAAGCGGTTGGAGCCGAAGGGTTCGCCGCTCACCCGCAGCATCCGCCGCCGCGGCGACGACGACGGCCTGGAACACGACTGGACCCGCGACGGCTGGAATCAGCAGCGACCGGGCGTCAGCGACCGCGCCCCACGCCGCCCCGCACCCGGTGGCGCCAGCCGCAACAATGCCAATCTCGTACTGGCTGTCGGCGATCGAGTCAGCGATGACAAGTACGGCCTCGGCCGCGTGGTAGCCGCCGAAGGCTTCGGCCCCCTGGCGACCGTCACCATCGACTTCGGCACCGCAGGCAAGATCCGCCTCATCCCGCAATACAGCCGCACCCTGGTCAAGCTCTGATAGGGGCCTTCGACCCTGATCTATCGACGATGCTGTCGGTAGCGTGCGCGACATGGAAACCGTCGCGCAATACCTGCTGTGGTTGCTTCCGATGCTGTGGCTCGGCATGGTGCTGGCCATCTCGTTCCTGGAAGCGCCGCTGAAGTTCCGGGCGCCGGGCATCACCGTGCCGCTCGGCCTCGGCATCGGACGGTTGGTATTCCGGGCGCTCAATGTCGTGGAGGCCGCTCTCGCCGTCCTGTTGATCGTCGCGACCCTGGTTGTCGCACCCAGCGGTGCGGTTCGGATCTGGCTCGGTGTGGCTGCCGCGATCCTCGCAATCCAACTCCTCGCGGTCCGGCCACTGCTGACCCGCCGCTCGGACCGCGTGCTCGCGGGCGCGGAGTTACCGCGCTCGCACGCTCACTATTGGTATGTGGGGTTGGAGGTAGTCAAGGTCGTGAGCTTGATCGGACTGGCGATCGCCGCCGCGCCGTAGCCCTCAGCTTCAGAGCCTGACCGTTCCGCGTCGGAGCGGGCACATAAGCGGGCGGTGTCGGGCTGGGGATATACGCAGGTGACTGCTTGGCGGCATCGAAGCGCAGGGGGTCAGTCGCGTTCGGTGCCGAGGCTGATGCCGCGGGTGGCGAGCCAGGGGAGGGGGTCGATGCGGTCGGTGCCGTTGAGCCAGACCTCGAAGTGGCAGTGGGGGCCGGTGGATTCGCCGCGGTTGCCGACGGTGGCGATCTCGTCGCCCGCGAGGACGTGCTGGCCTACCGAGACCAGTGCGGTGTTGATGTGGCCGTACACCGTGACGGTGCCGTCGTCGCCGCGCATCCGTACCCACATGCCGAAACCGGCGGCTGGACCGGCGTCGATGACGGTGCCGTCCTCGACCGCGTAGATCGGTGTGCCGATGGGGGCGGCGACGTCGACACCAGGATGCAGCACGCCCCAGCGCTCGCCGTATCCGGAGGTGAAGCTGCCCGAAGCGAACTTCGTGAACAGCGGCCGCAGCTTGGCCTCCACCTCCGCCGCCAGATCCTGCGCGAACTTATCGCCGTTCTCCAGCACATCGGAGAACTGCCCGAGGTTCGTCGGTGTGGCTGTGTCGAGCAACTCCGGTGTCGTCGGCAGCTCAACGCTCACCGGCGCCAATGCCTGCTGCTGCCCGGCGGCCTGCAATTCCGCTGTCTGCGGCGACTTTTCACTACCCGCCGCCAAATTCTGCCCCGCCGCCACAATCGCCCCCGCCGCCACCGCAATAACCGCGGCCCGCCCCTTCAACGCCCGCGGTGGCGCAGGCACCCGATGCGCACCACCCCGCCGCTTCCGCCGCCCCGCCGAATCGGCGGCATCACCTACCCGATCTGCCCCCGCCTCGACATTCCGAGCACCGCCCACACCATCGAAATTGCGACTACCCCAAGCCGCACCGCGATTCCACAAAGCATCGTCGCGCCGAGTGACATCGCGATCCTGGAGCGCGATCCCCTCCCAGTCCACGTCCTCGTCACGGCCATTATCGAACCTTTGCCAGTCGGCATTGCCCGCGCTGTAGCGCAGACTGTCGCCGTCATCCTGGTTTACGTCATCGTTCTGGTGTGGATCGTGCTCTTGGCGCACGCCGGCACTCAGGCTTGTGTCCTGATCCCCGCTTGTATCTTCGTTCCGGCTTTCGCCGTGGTTCTGGATAACGCGGCCGTTCCAGTCCAGGCTCTGGTCGCGGTCGCCGCGGAGCCGGCGCCAGCCGCCATTGCCGTGGTCCAGGCTGTTTCCGTAATCCGGGCTTGCGTCGTAGGCCTGGCTTGTGCCGTAGTTCGGGCGCGCGTCATATTCCAGACTGTCGCCGTGGTCCTGGCGTGCGCCGTGGTCTTGGCCTGTGCCGTAGCCCTGGCCTGTGTCGTAATCCTGGATAGCAACGCCGTTCCATTCCAGGTTTTCATCCCGGTCGTCGCCGAACTCATGCCCGTTGCCCGCATTTTGGTCCGGGCTCTGGCCGTAATCCGGGCTCGAGTCGTAGGCCTGGCGTGTGCCCTGGCTCTGACTCGTGCCGTGATTCTGGGTGGCGCGGCCGTACCGGTCCAGGCCTTGATCGCGGCCGTCGGGGAACCCGTGCCAGTCGGCATTCCCCGTGCTGTTGATCGGGCTATCGCCGTAATCCAGGCCTGCGTTGTAGTCCTGCTCTGCGGCGTGATCCCGGATGGCGACGCCGTTCCAGTCAAGGCCCCGATCGCGGCCGTCGGGGAACCCGTGCCAGCTGCCATCGCCCGCGCTGTAAATCAGGCTGTCGCCGTAATCGTGGTTTGCGTCGTAGTTCTGGCCTGCGTCGTGGCTCGGCCCTGTGCCGTTGCTCTGGCTTGCGCTGTATTCCTGGATAGCGACGCCGTTCCAGTCCACGTTCTCATCGCGGCCGTCGCCGACTTGGTGCCAGCTGCCATCGCCTGCGCTGTAAATCAGGCTGTCGCCGTAATCATGGTTTGCGTCGTAGATCCGGTTCGCGCCTTGATCGGAGCCTGTGCTGTAGGACTGACTTGTGCCGTAATCCTGACTGCCGCCGTAACTCTGACCTGCGCTGTAGCCCTGATCAGCGCCATAATTCTGCCCAGCGCTATAGCTCTGAATACCACTATTCAACGATGAATCCGCTTGCGACCATGGATCACTCAGCTTCCAGGATTCACCCCCGTTGAAATCCCCCGAATGTTGCCAAGAATTATCTAGATAATGCTGAACCGGCACCCTTCGCCCACCGGAGTCCGATAACGATTCTCGCGTCATCGCGGTAACCGCATCACACCACTGGCGCGCCCGAATTGTCCTGAACGTGAGGAAAGTTCGAAAGTTCCTGGTCTTCGAGTGTCGTGGACGGCGCTCAGAGTGTTCGCAACGCGCATCGAGAATTTCATCCTCTGGTCACAACTACGGAAGGGGAACGGGTCCATCGACGGTAACGAATCGATAGCGGTACCGCAACCAGTCGTCCGATGAATCTTATTGCTGCACTTTGAATTTGGCTCCAAGCGCGCAGAGATACACCGACTCCCGAGGAAGTCTCTTACCCGGAGAGCAACTCAGTCGCGCTGCGAACCCAAGCTGATTCCGCGCGTCGCCAACCACGGCAGCGGATCGACCTTGTCGACACCGTTCAACCACACCTCGAAATGGCAGTGCGGGCCGGTGGAGAAACCGCGGTTGCCGATGGTGGCGATCTGATCACCGGCCAGCACACGCTGACCCTGGGACACCGTTGCGGTGTCGATATGACCGTAGATGGTGACGGTGCCGTCATCGTGCAGCAGTCGCACCCACATACCGAATCCGGATGCCGGACCTGCTTCGATCACGGTGGCGTCGGCGACGGCGTAGATCGGAGTGCCGATCGGGCCCGCGATATCGACGCCGAGATGCTGTACGCCCCAGCGGGCGCCGAATCCGGAGGTGAAATTGCCTGCCGCGAATTTGGTGAACAGCGGGCGGAGTTTCGAGGCTTCCTGCGCCGCCATATCGTCGGCGAACTTCTGCCCCTTTTGCAGCATGTCGCCGAACTGACCGAGATTCGTCGGCGCCGAAACATTCAGCACCTGCGGCGAATCCGGCGAAGTAGTCGGATCGGCCACACTGACCGACTGCGCCGCGATTTCGTGAATCTGTCCGGCGGCCTCGTAATCGACGGCCTGCGAAGGCTGTTCGGGCGAGGCGAAGGCGGCCTGTCCGGCGGCGACCACCGCACCCGCGGCGACGGCGACGACCGCGGCGCGGCCCTTGAGCGAGGCGGGGGGCGCGGGCATCCGATGCGCGCCACCATTACCGCGGTTCGCCCGACGGCCCGGGATCACAGTGGGCCGGGCCGGCCCTTCCGGATCTTCGGACTCCCAGGAAGAGTCGCTGCCATCCCATGATTCGTCGCCATCCCATGATTCGTCGCCATCCCAGGATCCGTCCGCCTCCGGCGTCCATGACGCCTCGGAGTCGGCGTTCCAGGTCTCGTTGCCCTCGGGAGTCCAAGAATCTTCGGACGCCCACGCACCGCCACCGGCCCAGGAATCGCCTTGCGTCCAAGCCTGCGACTGTCCCCACGAATCAACTTGCGGTGACGAGTCGGCCTGCGGCTGTGCCCACGAATCGGCCCGCGATTGTCCCCAAGCGGAATCGGATTGTGCCCAAGAATCGTTCGCACTCAACGAGCTGTCCTCGTGTCCGCCGGTCGCATATCGATGCTCACCGGCACGCCGCGACGAAGTCCCGAACGGATCTTCCGCAGCACTGGAATGTCCACCGAATCCCTCGTCATCGGACCGGTAACGATGTCCGGAGCGAGCGCGATTTTCGGTTGCGAAGGTCGAGCGATGGTTCATCGGTGGTGCCACATCATCGAGCGAGAGATCACGGTGTCGAACTGCCTGATCAGAGACGTTAAGGAACGGCTCTCCGTCTGCGGAGCGCTGTGCTGCGTCAAGCTTGCCGTCCTCCTAGTCGTGACCGTGTTGTGACATCGACCGCAATGACGGTAACGAAACGATTGCGGGGTCCGCAAGCGCTACGTGCGATCAATCCAAACATGTGAGATTGATCACGGTAACGCACCGGAATATCTCACTGTGATCGGGGCACGCGGGTGAGGCAAAGCGACGACGAGCCGTAGTAGAAGGCCTTCGGTCGACCGGTTCGGCTGCTCTACCTGGCGCGCCGTCGGCAACCTACTGGCGAGTAGCCTTGGCCAGGCGTTTTCCCGCCCTGGGCAGCACCCCGTGACCTGCGCCACTTAGGATGAACGTGGCCGTTTGGCCCTCCATGTGACTGGTTAAAGTCCGACCCGACCCGCTTCCGACGTCGGGCCGCCAACAAAGACGTTGTCATCACAACGCAGACGAGACGGTGAGTACATGGATCTCTTCGAATATCAGGCGAAGGAGCTCTTCGTTAAGCACGGAGTGCCTTCGTCCGAGGGCCGCGTCACGGACACGGCCGAGGACGCCCGCGCCATCGCGGCGGAAATCGGCAAGCCGGTGATGATCAAGGCCCAGGTGAAGGCCGGTGGCCGCGGCAAGGCGGGTGGCGTCAAGTTCGCCGCCACCTCGGACGACGCGTTCACGCACGCGCAGAACATCCTCGGCCTGGATATCAAGGGCCACATCACCAAGAAGATCCTTGTCGCCGAAGCCAAGGACATCGCGGAGGAGTACTACATCTCCTTCCTCCTGGACCGCTCCAACCGCACCTACCTGGCCATGTGCTCGGTCGAAGGCGGTATGGAGATCGAAGAGGTCGCCGCGACCAAGCCCGAGCGCCTCGCCAAGGTGCCCGTCGACGCCGTCAAGGGTGTCGACCTCGCGTTCGCCCGCTCGATCGCCGAGCAGGGCCATCTGCCCGCCGACGTGCTCGACGCCGCGGCCGTGACCATCCAGAAGCTCTGGGAGGTGTTCATCGGCGAGGACGCCACCCTGGTGGAGGTCAACCCGCTGGTCCGCACGCCCGACAACGAGATCCTCGCGCTCGACGGCAAGGTCACCCTGGACGAGAACGCCGAGTTCCGGCACCCGGAGCACGAGGCCTTCGCGGACAAGGACGCGACCGATCCCCTCGAGCTCAAGGCCAAGGAGAACGACCTCAACTACGTCAAGCTCGACGGCGAGGTCGGCATCATCGGCAACGGTGCGGGTCTGGTCATGTCCACTCTCGACGTGGTCGCCTACGCGGGCGAGAACCACAACGGCGTCAAGCCCGCCAACTTCCTCGACATCGGTGGTGGCGCCTCGGCCGAGGTCATGGCCGCCGGCCTCGATGTCATCCTGGGTGATGCCCAGGTCAAGAGCGTGTTCGTCAATGTTTTCGGTGGCATCACCGCCTGTGACGCGGTCGCCAACGGCATCGTGAAGGCGCTGGAAATCCTTGGCGCCGAGGCGAACAAGCCGCTGGTCGTCCGTCTCGACGGCAACAAGGTGGACGAGGGTCGCAAGATTCTCGTCGATGCCGCGCATCCGCTGATCACACTTGCGCAGACAATGGACGAAGGCGCCGACAAGGCCGCCGAACTGGCAGCGGCCAAGTAAAGGAAACCGGAAATGTCTATCTTCCTCAACAAGGATTCCAAGGTCATCGTCCAGGGCATCACCGGCGGTGAGGGCACCAAGCACACCGCGCTGATGCTCAAGGCCGGCACCCAGGTCGTGGGCGGCGTCAACGCGCGCAAGGCGGGCACCACCGTCGCGCACACCGACAAGGACGGCAACGCGGTCGAGCTGCCGGTCTTCGGCACCGTCGAAGAGGCCATCAAGGCGACCGGCGCCGACGTGTCCATCGCGTTCGTGCCGCCGAAGTTCTCGAAGGACGCCATCATCGAGGCCATCGACGCGGAGATCCCGCTGCTCGTGGTCATCACCGAGGGCATTCCGGTGCAGGACACCGCGTACGCGTGGGCCTACAACGTGGAGAAGGGCAATAAGACCCGGATCATCGGCCCGAACTGCCCCGGCATCATCACCCCCGGCGAGGCGCTGGTCGGCATCACCCCGGCCAACATCACCGGCAAGGGCCCGGTCGGCCTGGTGTCGAAGTCCGGCACCCTGACCTACCAGATGATGTACGAGCTGCGTGACTTCGGCTTCTCCACCGCCATCGGCATCGGCGGCGACCCGGTCATCGGCACCACCCACATCGACGCCATCGAGGCGTTCGAGAAGGACCCGGAGACCAAGCTGATCGTGATGATCGGTGAGATCGGCGGCGACGCCGAGGAGCGGGCCGCGGCCTACATCAAGGCCAATGTCACCAAGCCGGTCGTCGGCTACGTCGCGGGCTTCACCGCCCCCGAGGGCAAGACCATGGGCCACGCGGGCGCCATCGTGTCCGGTTCGGCCGGTACCGCCCAGGCGAAGAAGGATGCGCTCGAGGCCGCCGGTGTGAAGGTCGGCAAGACGCCGTCCGAGACCGCCGCGCTGGCGCGGGAGATCCTGGAGAAGGCAAGCGTCACCGCCTGATTCGCTGATCGAACAAAGGCCGCCATCCCGATCGGGATGGCGGCCTTCGGCGTTGTGTCAGAAGAAATGGACTACCGAAGCGATTCCGAAGACGAGGCTGTATATCGCGAACGGCAGCAGCGAATTCGACTTGAAGTAGCGCTCCAGGAAGCGGACCGCCAGATACGCCGCGCCGCCCGCGACAATCGATCCGACCAGCACCTGACCGAGGATGCCGTCGCCCTGCGGACCGGCCAGCGTCGGCAGCTTCAGCACGCCGGCCGCCAGAATGACCGGAGTGGCAAGCAGGAAGGCGAATTTCGCCGCGTCCTCATGGTCCAAACCGCGCAGCAGGCCGCCGACCATCGTCATGCCGGAGCGGCTGATGCCCGCGAACAATGCGCCTACCTGTGAGACACCGATGATCAACGCGTCCTTGGCCGACAGATCGCCGAGGCTGGTCGGCTCCTCCGCCGTCGCGACAAAATATCCGTCTTCGATGGCCCTGGCCCGTGCCTCGGACTCGGCGAAGCGGCGACCGTAGTCGGACAGCGTCGGCTGGCTGCGGCGGCGCATCACCTCACCGGTGACCAGTACGACTCCGTTCAACGTCAGAAACAGGCCCGCCGCAAGGGGTTTCGCGAACAAGGTGCGCAACGGGTGTTCCAGCAGCAACCCGAGAACGCCGACCGGCACGGTCGCCAGCACCACCAGCCAGGCCAGGCGCTGTGTCGAGGTCTCGATCCGGCGGGTGCGCAGTGTGGTGAGGAAGCCGACCACGATCTCGACCCAGTCGCGCCGATAGAACACCAGCAGCGCGATCGCCGTCGCCACATGCAGCCCGACGACGAAGGCGAGATACGGTGTGCCGGAATCGGAATCGCCCTGGGTGACCAGATCGCTCCAGGACCCACCCAGCCACGCGGGCACCAAAACGGAATGACCCAGGCTGGAAATCGGGAACAGTTCGGTTATGCCTTGAAGTGCGCCGATAACAACGGCTTGGGTGTACGTGAGCATCGCCTGACAGCTTGGCACGCCGCCCCCGCCACAACCCGCCCTGAAACAGACCTGTGTCCGTTTTGGAATGCTTGTCGCCGTGCGGATCTCACGGCCCCCGGTGAGTTGGTGCGGAGAGCCCACTCCGCTCGGATTCGGAGCCCACACGGTTGCGTAGAAACTGTCCGCCGGCAATATGCCGACCCGCTCTGTGGTCGGTTCGAACCGAGCCGGTCGATGTCGTTGATGCTGGATGCGGCGGGCCCTGCAGCGCGACGATGGTGCACGCCGACGCATAGTGGCGAACCGGTGTCGGACATAGGGATCGAGCAGTGCTCGGGCGACCGGGTGTGCGCGGACAAAGCGGCGCTGCCATGCTGTGAGGCGTGGACGCCGCGGCCGCGAATTCGACACCCTCGGCGCCCGCCTCGCCGAACCCGGCCTGACCACCCTGGTCGGCGTCGCAGGCAGCGGAAAGTCCCGCCTCGCAGCCGAACTCGCCCGCGCCGCCGCCAACTCCGGCCGCCCGGTCGCCTTTGTCGAACTGGCACCCCTGGCCCGAGCCGAGGACATGCTGCCCGCAGTGCTCGCGGTACTCGAGACAAATGGCCTGACGGAAGACATCCCGATCGACCCCGATGATCCCTTGCCGGGAATTGTTGCGGCGCTGGGTACTTCGGAAACCGCAAGTGCGCAGCGTGACCGCGCGGCATCGACGAATTCGGCCCGCACCGGCGACAACGCACAGCAAGTCTTGTTGATCCTCGACAATGCCGAGCATATTGCCGCGCCGCCCTCGCCCACGAAGAGGAGGCCGGTCTGGCCCGGCTCGAACTCGCCGACGTTCTCATCGCCAAGGGCGAACTCGACGAGGCAGCGGCACTGCTCGCGGAGCACGACGCGGCGGCTCCCGGCGGCGTCCCGGCACTCGCGGCCCGCGCGATCGAAGTCGTGCTGCGGCACGCTCGAGGCGACCCTGACGGCGAGTTGGTCGAGCGCACCCGGTCCGCCTACCGGGCCAGTGGTTTCGGCTGGCAGCGCTACCTCAACAGACTCGAAAAACCGGGCACTACCTCGTGAAATGCGGGTGAAATCGCGCTGCGACGGCCGCACGGGACTCTGGTCATCGCCAAAGGGACCGACCAGAGAAAAGGCGCGGACAATGACCGTCAATCGCATCCGCCCCGCCCGCATCGCGGCCATCGCCGCCCTCACCGTCGCCGGCTTCGTCGGCGGTATCGCTCCCGCCGTCGCGGGGCCGTTCGGCACCGGATCGGCCCAGGCCCAGCCGGGCAACCTCGGCCCTTTCGAATACGAACACCAATGCCTCGCCCGCGGCAACGAGGGCATCCGGACCGGCGAATGGCAGGACTTCGACTGCGTCGGCAGCTACGGCGCCTGGTATGTCGTGCCCCGCTAGTCATTCGGGGCGCATCGGAGGGGATTCGGCCCGGAGCAGTCAGCTCCAGGCCGAAGTGCGTTCCCATCGGAGGTGGTAGCGCCGAATTGTTATCGGTCGGCGCAGATTTACACAGGACCAGCGTAGACGCCGTTTTTCGGTCGCCCGGCCAGTTCGTTAAGGGTGACCCGGGCCAGCGAGTGCAGTAGCGTCGGGTAGAGATCCAGCCGTTCAGACGACGTACGACTCGACCTAGGAGACGACGACCATGTCATACCCGACCGGGGGCTCCGGGTACAACGCACCCGCGACGCCACCCGCACCTTCCAGCTCCGGCCAATCGGCTGGTACCGGCACGGAGTCCACCGCAAAGGGCCTGCCGTACTTCCTGGTGGTCGGCGTCGCCGCGCTCGGCGTGATCAACTTCCTGCTCGGCTTCCTGCCGTTCTTCGGTCAGAAGCCGCGGGAAGTGAGAGGTGTCACGGTCGAAGGGAATGACACGCTCAGCCTCTTCCAGTACTTCGGCGCGGCGGGACTGCTGGCCATCCTGCTGCTCGGCGGCCTGCTCGCCGGACTTTCGTTGCTGCCCAAGCAGAATTGGACCGGCGCCGCGGCCGCGGCATCCGCCGCCGGTTTCCTCGGCACGCTGTTCCTGTCCTTCACCACGCCCGACGATCTGAACGTCGAGCTGAAGTGGGGCGCGTACGTGCTGCTATTCCTCGCGCTCGTGCAGACGGCCGTAGCGGTCGTCGCCGTGCTCTTCGAATCCGGCATCCTGACCCCGCCCGCACCCAAGCCCGCGACCCCGCAGGCCCCGCCGAGCGGTTTCGGCTCCGGCGGTTACGGCCAGCAGGGTGCGTTCGGACAGGGGCAGCCCTCGGCCTTCGGCCAGGGTCAGCCGAGCCAGTACGGTCAGGGGCAGCCGGGTCAGTTCGGCCAGAGCCAGCCGGGTCAGTACGGCCAGGGTGCCCCGCAATTCCAGTCACAGCAGCCCTACGGTCAGAGTCAGCCGAGCCAGCCGACCTACGGTCAGGGCCAGCAGCCGTCCTACGGTCAGCAGCCGCCCTCCTATGGTCAGCAGCCCGGATACGGTGCGGCACAGCAGGGTTCGCCCTTCGGCGCCTCGCCTGCCGCGCAGCCGCGCCCGGATGAGAGTGCTACCCAGCACTTCGGGACCCCGCAGTCCGGACAGCAGTACGGCACACCGGGTTTCGGCCAGGGCCAGCAGGGGCAGCAGGGCCAGCAGAACCAACCGTTCGGCGGTGAATCCGGTTCGGATCCGTCCTCGGACGCCACCCACGCATTCCGTCCGGACGAGAACAAGTAGTTCGTCGGCTCTCCCGGCGCCCAGAACGGGTCGGCGCGCCTGACCCGCTCGCGCCGGGGGAGCTGCCACGCTGAATTTCCATGAGCTCCTCGAGATCTCCTCTTGTTCGCCGGACCGCCGAGTCCCGCGGCGCGCCGGAACGTTCGGCGCGGAGCGACCGATCGACGCCGCGCACATCCGCGGACATTTTCGACGAGGCCGGATTTCTATCGCTGACCCCCGAGCGCGCTCGCGTGCTGCTCCTGGTCGCGGCCCGGCCGACGACCTACGCGCTCGTCGCCGTCGTCGTCCTCATACTGGCCGCCCTACTGTCCTCGGGTAGTAGCCTGGCCGGCACCTCGGGTGCGATCGCCGCGGGTTGGCTTGCGGCACACCAGGTTCCGCTGATGATCGGCAAAACCTCACTCGAACTCCTACCGCTGCTGCCGACCGGACTATTCGCTTGGGCGACCGGTCGCGATTGCGCCCGCGCGGTCGAGCCGGACAGTTCGCGTGCGGATCTCGGCTGGATCGTCGGTGCGTCGCTGGCCGGACCGCTGCTGGTCACGGCCGTCTGTCTGGCGGTCGCCGAGGACGCCTCCGGTGTGGTCGCATTGCAGCCGCCGAATACGCTGGCCGCCTTCGGCTGGGTCGGCGGCGTGCATCTGGTCGGCGCGGCCGGTGGCATCGCGAGCCGGTGCCGGCGTCGGCTGTTCACGCTCCTGCGGTTGCCGGACTGGGCGATCGCGGGCGCATTCGGCGCCGGCCGAACGGTGGTACGCCTGCTGACCTGCGCCATCGTGGTCGTCATCGTGTCCTTCCTCGCGCACTGGTCGCGAATCGGTGACACCTTTCACACCGCGGGCAATGCGGCGGGTGTGCTCGGGCTGATCCTGCTCTCGCTGGCGTATCTGCCGAATGTGGTGATCGCGACGGTCGGCGTGCTCGTCGGCTCCGGCGCGCAGTTCGGGGATGCGTCGATCGGCGTGTTTTCCGTTGTCGGCGGCCCGATTCCGGCCGTTCCGCTCATGGCGGCGGTGCCGACCGGACCTGCCGAAGGCTGGTGGCCGGTGCTGCTGTTGATTCCGGCCGCGGTGGGTGTGCTCGGCGGGCTCGATATCGGACGGACCTCCCACGACCGCGCGGCCGCGCCGTGGGCGACGCTGACTTCAGCCGGGGTGGCGACCGTGACGTTGGTGCTGCTCGGCGCGGTGGCGAGCGGCGACCTCGGAACGTTCGGACAGTTCGGGCTCGACTTGCCGATCTTCGCGGTGGTGGCCTTCGGCTGGTTGGCGGTAGCCGGATATGTGGGTCTAGTGTTCGCGCGCTGGTTCGTCGTTCCCATCGGCGCGCCGGTGACCGGGTACGACGACGAGTACGCCGATTACGAAGACGACTACTACGAAGACGACTACTACGACGACGACAACGATCAGTACGACGATCATTACGAGGACGATCACTACGACGAATACGACGACTACGCCGGTCCCGACTTCGAGGTGGAACTCGACGGCGAACTGGTCGACGAGCAGCCCGCCCTCGCTACCTCGGGCGCCGCGGGCGGCTATACCTTCCCCGACATTGTCGATGCCGAAGTGGTCGAGGCGGACCTGCCGGAAAGTGACCGGATGGACGGTCGTTAGGCTCTACCCGGCGGTGTAGCACCGCCTCCGCCTTTCGACCGACATGCAGGAGTGGACCGCTGAGCTTGCCCACCCCGCCGGTTCCGCCGGCTGCCAACCCCCAGTCGTCTTCGAATGCCCCGTGGGTGCCATCCGCGACCCCGGCAACCGTCGTCGTGCTGGCCTCCGGCACCGGTTCCCTGCTGCGTGCCCTTATCGAGGCCGCCGCCGCTCCGGAGTATCCGGCGACCGTCGTCGCCGTCGGCGTCGACCGCGTCTGCCAGGCCACCGAACACGCGGCCGCCGCGGGGATTCCGGCCTTCCGGATGGCAGTGCAGGACTTCCCCGATCGGGCCGCGTGGGATGTCGCGCTGACCGATGCGGTCGCCGCCTACGAACCCGATTTGGTGGTCTCGGCCGGATTCATGAAGATCCTCGGCCCGGTCTTCCTGGCCCGCTACGGCGGCCGGATTATCAATACCCACCCCGCGCTGCTGCCCGCATTCCCGGGCGCGCACGGGGTCCGCGACGCACTCGCCTACGGGGTGAAGGTCACCGGTTCGACCGTGCACCTGGTCGATTCCGGCATCGATACCGGACCGATCCTGGCCCAGGAGGCGGTGCCGGTGCACGACGATGACGACGAGGCCACGCTGCACGAGCGCATCAAGGTTGTCGAGCGACGGTTGCTGGCGGAGGTTGTCGCCGCCGTCGCCACCAGAGGCATTGTCTCCGACGGACGAAAGGCAGTAATTCCAGATGAGCGGGTACTTCGGTGAGTGAGCGTAAGGGGATTCACAGGGCGCTGATCAGCGTCTACGACAAGACGGGGCTCATCGAGCTCGCGACCGGGCTGAACGCCGCCGGTATCGAACTGGTTTCGACCGGTTCGACGGCGGGCAAGATCGCCGGCGCGGGCATCCCGGTGACCAAGGTCGAGGATCTGACCGGTTTCCCGGAGACCCTGGACGGCCGGGTCAAGACCCTGCACCCGCGGGTGCACGCGGGCATCCTCGCCGATACCCGCAAGGCCGAACACGTCGACCAGTTGGTCGAACTCGGCGTCGAGGCCTTCCAGCTGGTGGTGGTGAACCTGTACCCGTTCACCCAGACCGTGGCCAGCGGCGCGAGCAATGACGAATGCGTCGAGCAGATCGATATCGGCGGTCCGTCCATGGTGCGCGCGGCGGCCAAGAATCATCCGTCGGTCGCGGTGGTCGTCGACAGCGGCGACTACGACGACGTGCTCGCCGCGGTGCAAGCGGGCGGCTTCACTCTGCCCGAGCGGACCGCGTTGGCGGCCAAGGCATTCCAGCACACCGCAAGCTATGACGTCGCGGTCGCGAGTTGGATGACCAGCGTGCTCGCCCCGGCGACTGCGCCGAATGAGGCTGCCGCGCAGCGGTTCCCGAGCTGGATCGGCGGCTCCTGGGAACGTGCCTCGGTGCTGCGCTATGGCGAGAACCCGCATCAGGCCGCTGCGCTGTACACCCAGAACGACGGCAGCCGGGGCCTGGCGCAGGCAAAGCAGTTGCACGGCAAGGAAATGTCGTACAACAACTACACCGACGCCGACGCCGCCTGGCGCGCCGCCTACGACCATTCGGCACCGGCGGTCGCGATCATCAAGCACGCCAACCCCTGTGGCATCGCGATCGGCGCGGATCTCGCCGAGGCGCACCGCAAGGCGCACGCATGCGATCCGGTGAGCGCCTACGGCGGTGTGATCGCGGCCAACGGTGAGATCACCGTGGAGATGGCCGAACAGGTCGCCGACATCTTCACCGAGGTGATCGTCGCGCCGTCGTATGCCGACGGCGCCGTCGAGGTGTTGCAGCGCAAGAAGAATGTGCGCATTCTGGTCGCCGAGCCGCCGCGGCGCGCCGGTGCGGAGCTGCGCCCGATCAGCGGCGGTGCACTGCTGCAGAGCCGCGATATCCTCGACGCCCCCGGAGACAACCCGGAGAACTGGACCCTGGTGGCGGGTGAGGCGGCCGATGCGGAGACCCTTGCCGATCTCGAGTTCGCTTGGCGCGCCTGCCGTGCTGTGAAGTCCAATGCGATCCTGCTCGCCCACGACGGCGCCTCGGTCGGCGTCGGCATGGGCCAGGTCAACCGGGTCGATGCGGTGGGTCTCGCGGTGCAGCGTGCCGGTGACCGCGCCAAGGGTTCGGTCGCCGCATCGGATGCGTTCTTCCCGTTCTCCGACGGTCCGCAGCAGCTCATCCAGGCCGGTATCCGGGCCATCGTGCAGCCCGGCGGCTCGGTCCGCGACCAGGACACCA
The DNA here is from genome assembly GCF_035920345.1 of Nocardia vinacea. Classification (NCBI taxonomy): domain Bacteria; kingdom Bacillati; phylum Actinomycetota; class Actinomycetes; order Mycobacteriales; family Nocardiaceae; genus Nocardia; species Nocardia vinacea. The sequence continues at coordinate 5,849,281 of NZ_CP109149.1, read as the reverse complement.
TCGACCTGGCCCGCGAAGCGGGAGTCACCCTCTACCTGACGGGATCTCGCCACTTCGCTCACTGAGTCACTCCGCCAGGACGGCGGGAGCCACCGGCTCCCGCCGGTCCGCACGGCAGAGCATCCGCCGACGGTAGTCGAATGGTGGCTGTCGACGGCGCGAGGACCCGCCATACGACTACACCGATGGACATCTACCCGCCTCGGAGGGCCCGGGATCGGATATCCGGCGCGCGGTCGCGCGGTGGCGGGCGTGGCGTGTCGGGTTTCGTAGAGTGGCCGCATGTCGGATCGCGTGGCGCTGGCTTCGTGGGTAGTCGCCTTGATGGTTGCGGCGACCGCTTCGCTTGGTGGCGCCTCGCCGGTTCGGGCCGAGTACTTCGCACCGCCAACCGTCCCGTCGGTAAAGCGCTGGGTGCCGGGTGGGGCCGGTTTCTCCCTCGGCGCACACGCGCGAGTCGTGTACGCAGCTGACGGGCTGCGCGACGCGGCGGTCGATCTTGTCGACGGCTTGCACACCCTCACTGGAGGAATTTCTTCCCCAATTCCCCGGCGGCTATTGGCATCTCGGCGCCGACGAGTTCCTCCTGCAGGGCACCCGCATCGTATCCATGGACGAGTACCCGCAACTGGGCGAATACGCCCGCGCCACCTACAGTCCGCAGGCCCAACCGGTCGACGCCTACCTCGGACTGATCAACTGGGGTGCCGAAATCGTGCGCGCCCACGGCAAACGTCCACGCATCTGGAACGACGGACTGCACACCGGCGAAGGAACCGTCACGCCCGATCGCGATATCGTCATCGACTTCTGGAGCCGCGCCGGCATCCCGCAGCTGCCCCTGCCGTTCTTCGGGATCGCGCGCACCGCACCGGATCTCATCGCCGCCGGTCATCAGGTGAAGAACGCCGCCTTCACGCCCACCTACTACGTGATCGGCGGACCGGCCGCTATCGGCAATATTCCGGCCCCACTGGCCTACGACCTTTGGGACCCAACACTTTTCGTGGACGGCATCCGGTTGACTCCTGAGCAGAATGCGAGCAGTCTCGGCTCCGGTCTATACGTATGGTGCGATGATCCGACCGCACAAAGTCCGGCCCGGATAGCCACATCGATCACTATGCCTTTGCGCGTCATGGCGCAAAAGACCTGGGGCCCAGCCAAACCCGCAACCTACCTCGAATTCGCCGCCCTCTCGGACGCAGTCGCCGAACCCGTCTAGACCGCGCTGAGGACCTGTCGGCTGCCGAGGGGAGCCTTCAGCGGCACTTCGAGGGTGCCGAAAACCGCGATCATGGTGCACATTCGGCCGACGGCATCGGCGCGCGTACCCGATCGAAGTTCCACGGTGACCGTCGAATCGGTCTCGGTCACGCCGGCATCCACGCCGTAGCACTCCGGTGATCCGGTCTCGAAGTTGACCGCGATCCGATCATCGGCCACCCGTGACCAGGACGTGAACGGAATCGGATGCGCGCCAACGATCGTCGGATCGGCGACGAACATCCGGCCCGCGTCGGCGGGTGTCCCCTCGGTCGGCGTACTCTTCGCCGCACTTGTGGTCGTCGTCTTCACTTGTGTCCCATCGTTATCGGAGCCACCGCATGCGGTGACGGCGAGGCCGACGAACAATGCGACGGCGACTGCGGCGGGCCGAACTCGCGACATCCGATACATACCGACCACCCTAATCCACATGCCGATGCGTCGAGGCGAACCGTATCAGCAAATCAGGAGAACGGCCGCATCCGTTTGTGCCACAAGATGATAGAGCGATGAAACCAACACAGTGAACATTCGGCTAAGCCTGCGCGTAATACCTCCGCGCCGCTCGCCCGCACAGTACATTCGGGGGCCGATGCGCGCCAACCAGCACGCATCGAGTCGGAATGCTTGGCACAGTAGACCTTCGAAAGGAAGAACGTGGGCGACACGCTGCGCGTAGGTGAAGAACTCGGGCTCGGCCAGTCTCTGGTCGGCGGTGCGTACACCCTGACCCTGCAGCCCGATGGCAATCTGGTGCTGTCGGAACCGGATGGAAATGTCGTGTGGTCCACTCTGACTCACGATCAAGGTGTCGAGCGGGCCGTCCTGCAGGAGGACGGCAACTTCGTGCTCTACAAGGGTGAGGGCGCCGCCTGGGCCACCGAAACCGATGGCCGGGAAGCGGACCGGCTGACCGTGCAGGCCGACCGCAATGTGGTGCTGTACGGCACGGACGGCAGCGCGCTGTGGGCGTCGGACACCCAGACCGACAACCCGCTGCCCGCCCCGGAGCCGGAGCCGGAGCCGGAGCCGGTTGCCGAGCAGGCCGCCGCGCCCGCCGCCGAAGAGGTTCCGCCCCCGCCGCCGGCCGCGCAGACCTACACGGTCGAGCCGGGTGACACCCTGTGGGCGATCGCCGAGCGCTTCTACGGCGACGGCAACCGCTACCAGGAGATCGCCACCGCCAGCGGCATCGACAACCCGGATGCCATCAACCCCGGCCAGGTGCTCACCATCCCGTGACAATCACCGTGACGTGCTAACGACGAAGGGCCCCGAGGCTGTTTCAGCTTCGGGGCCCCTCCACGTCGGTGTCTACCGGCTGGTGAACGGCAGAAGTGCCATCTCGCGGGCGTTCTTCACCGCGACGGCGACCTGGCGCTGCTGCTGCGGCGTGAGCCCGGTGACCCGGCGGCTGCGGATCTTGCCGCGGTCGGAGATGAAGGTGCGCAGCAGGTTGACGTCTTTGTAATCGACCGTCTCGACGCCCGCCGCGATCAGCGGGTTCTTCTTCGGGCGACGGGCCTGCTCGGCGCGAACCTTCTTCGAGGGTGCTCGCTTGACTGCCATGTGACGGGTTCCTTCTCGAGATCAGTGGTTGTCTACCAGCTCGATTTGTGCACACCGGGGAGCTCACCGCGATGGGCCATCTCGCGTACACGCACGCGGGAGAGTCCGAACTTCCGGAGATGACCGCGCGGTCGTCCGTCCGCGGCGTCCCGATTGCGCAATCGTACCGGACTGGCATCGCGGGGCAGTCGCTGTAGCGCTGACTGTGCCTCCGCGCGGTGTTCCTCGGAGGTGGTCGGCTTCCGGATCAGTTCCTTGAGCTCCGCGCGCCGCGCCGCATGGCGGGCGACGATCTCCTTGCGCTGCTCATTGCGGGCGATCTTCGACTTCTTGGCCATCAGCGCTCCTCGCGGAAGTCGACGTGCCTGCGCACCACCGGATCGTATTTGCGCAACACCATACGGTCCGGATCGTTGCGCCTGTTTTTCCGCGTGACGTACGTATATCCCGTTCCCGCAGTGGATTTCAGCTTGATGATCGGCCGGATCTCGGTCGATTTCGAGGCCATGGTGCTCCTATCAGATCTTGTCGCTGCGGGCTCGGCTGTGTCTTTTTGACCGCTTCGCTTCGCTCCCGCGGATCCGGGCGACGACCGCCTCGATCCCGTCCCGGTCGATGGTCTTGATGCCCTTGGCGGAGACGTTCAGCGTGATGCGCCGGTCCTCGCTGGGCAGGTAGTAGGTCTTGCGCTGGATATTGGGATTCCAGCGCCGGCTCGTCCGCTTGTGCGAGTGCGATACGGACTTGCCGAATCCCGGTTTGCGCCCGGTGACCTGGCAGTGGGCCGACATGCGGACTCCTTCCAGTATTTGACAATCATTTTCGACAACGGCTGTTCGACAATGTACCGTTGCCTGACAGCAAATGAAAATCGTTTCCGATATGAGTGGATCAGGCCCGGCGGACGCAGCCTGCGTAACCACGGAGGGCCTCCGCTCATGCCGAATTGGATACCGAAAGGGGTGCTGCGTGGAACCCGCCCTACTCCCACCCGGGAGGCAGTCCGACCGGAGAACGCCCGCCGTGGTGCTCGCCGGATGCGCCGGAGCGGCCGCGGCGGGTGTGGCCGCCGCGCTGCGCGAGACGCCGGGCACCGTCACCATCCGCCACGACCTGAGCGGACTCGGCGAGGGCATCGTGCATCGCACGGTGCGCATCGGCGAGCAGGAGACCTCGACTGTGCTCGAGTTGGCGCACGGCTGCGTGTCCTGCACCCTGCGCATCGATCTGCTGCCGCTGCTGTGCGCGCTCGCGGCCCGTGAATCGGTGGATCGCATTGTGCTGGAACTGGATCCGGCCTTCGAGGCGGAAGCGGTATGCCAGGCGATCGAGAATATCGTCGTCACCGGAGTGGTGGGTCGAGTCGACGGCCCGGCCGGCCGTGACGTGCGGGTCGAGGCTGTACTCACCTGTGTGGACGCGCGGACCTGGATGGCCGATGCCACCGGCGAGGACACCCTCGCCGAGCGCGGACTGGCGACCGCCGACGACGACCGGACCGTGGCCCAGGTGGCGGTCGGTCAGGTCGACTTCGCGGATGCCGTTGTGGCACATGGCAGTACCGGCGATCCAATCGATCGGGCCCGACTCGCCGCAGTGCTGTCCCGGCTGGTGCCCGAAGCGCCGGTGGCCTGGATCGACGATATCGATCTGCTCGACTCGGCCGATGTCGAGGCATTGCTCGCGCGCATCCCGGCCCATTCGCGGCGCGGCCGCGTCTTCGATGCCCATGCGCCGCTGTTGCGCGGCCAGCCGCCGCTCGGCGCCGAATACGGTATCGCCCTGGTCGAATTCGCCGCGAGCCGCCCATTCCATCCGGCCCGCCTGCACGAGGCCCTCGACGTGCTCTTCGACGGCGTCGTGACCGCACGCGGACGGATGTGGCTGGCCACCCAACCGAACGAGGTGGTGTGGCTGGAATCGGCGGGCGGCGGATTGCGCGTCGGCGGCGCGGGGCCGTGGCTGGCCGCGATGAGTCCGAGCGAGCTGGAACAGGCCGACCCCATGCGCCGGGCCATGGCCGCGCTGCGCTGGGACGAGCAGTTCGGTGACCGCGATATTTCGCTGGTCATCCTGGCCCATGACGCGGACCCGGCCGAGATCCGGCAGGCCCTGCACTGGGCGCTGGTCGAGGACGACGAACTGCGACTGGTGGAACGCGCACCCGAGCGGGTCGGGCAGTGGGAGGACCCCTTCGGCGAATGGCATGCCGACCCCTGTGAGTCGGGCGAACCGACCGGCCTGCCGATCGACGGTCAGGCGAAAAGCCCTAGAGGAGAAGCGAAATGAAGACTTGCCAAAAAAGAGTCACAAGCCATCCGGACTACCATCCCGTGGTGTTCGAGGATTCGAGTACCGGAACGCGGTTCCTGACCCGGTCCACCGCCACCAGCGCACGCACTGTCGAGTGGGAAGACGGTAATACCTACCCGCTGCTGGTCGTGGACGTCACCTCCGATTCGCACCCGTTCTGGACCGGCGCGCACCGCGTGCTGGATACCCAGGGCCGGGTGGAGAAGTTCGAGCGCAAATACGGCAAGCGGGTGCGGGCCGCGTCCCAGCCTTCACGAGGGGAGGGCTGACATGGCGGTGCCCAAGCGCAGGATGTCGCGGTCCAATACGCGCAGCCGCCGCTCGCAGTGGAAGGCGACCCCACCGGACCTGGTGCCGGTCAGTGTCGGTGGGGTCGTACACAAGGTGCCGCGTCGGTTGGTGCAGGCGGTGCGGCGCGGGCTCGTCGATCCGGAACGGATCTGACCCGCGCTGGAACGAATGGCGGCCCGGCAGATGGTTCTGCCGGGCCGCCGTGTACTGCCGAGGGGGCGCTCAACCCTCGTTTTCGGCGAGCTGCACCAAGGTGGCGGCGAGCTGGAAGAACTTGTTGTTGCCGAGGTCGGCGATGGTCTTGATTTTCAGAGCTTCCAGCAACTGCTTATCGTGCGCCGGGGTGAGGCCCGCCAGCGCCGACGGCGGGGCGGAGAGGATGTCCTTCAGCGACTTGTTCTCGAATTCCTTGTCGAGAGCCTTGTCGAGCACCACGTTTACGGTCATGCGAACTCCTTCGTACGAACCGGTATGTGCGAGCTGACGATAACTCGCGCGCTGCTGGCATGGGACGGAACGCGCAGGGTCGATGGTCGATCGACCGGAATGGCTCGATGCCGGTCTCGGATCGGAACCACTCGAGAGTGTGGCAATCTGATAGCTATCCAAGTGGATCATGTCACGTGGCAATTTTCTGGTTCCACGATTGCGATGCGATAGCTCATCGATCAATTACGTACTGTGAGTTGGTTTTTCGTGTCCGTAAAAGTCCTGGCGCAGTGATGATTTCGTGCTCTCGCGCCGGTACCCTCATCCGGGAGGGCGGGTTCTCGGAACCCCGGTTCACCGGATCTCCGGGAACCCGCTCATCGCCAAACTTCCGGCCTCTCTGCCGATTTCCCCACTTCCCGGCCACTGGACAGACCTGGCAAGTCCGGCAACAGGGACTCCAGCCGAGCCAGTTGCTCACCCACGAAGTCGGCCGGACCCTCGATCAGTGAGAGCGGCCACGGCCAATGCGGCCCGTCCAACCGCTTCACCTCTTCCACCAGATCTGCGGTGGTGGCTTCGAGTTCGCTGATCTCCGTACGCAATTCGCCGACTTGCGTACGCAAATCGGCAGATTCGTCCTCCAGCTCCTTGATCCGCTGCAGCGCCGCCGCTACACCGTCCACCAGCGTGCGATAGCGGCCCTCCGCATCGGTGCCGAGTTGCGGCCAACCGGACAGCTCCGGACCACGCAGCTGGATCTGGATATCGCGCAGCACTGCCTCTTGTTCCGGCGTCACGTCCGGTTCCTCCTGTACGAAGTCCCACTGACCGAAATCGATTGTCTCGGCTTCGTTTACATCGCAGAGCACGCCCCCGACGACCACCTGCCGCAATGTCTGATGGATGTTGCGCCTGGTCTCCACATTGGTGCCCGACCAGGCATCGGTCTGCCACGACCAGGCCGCGACGCCCGCGTCCAACGCCCGGCTGATCGACCAGAACCCGCCGTAGATACCCACATTCGCGGCGCCGAGCACGGTGGCCGCGCCTTCGAGATAGGCGTTGATCGCCACCTGATCCTGCGGTGTCGAGTCGAAATCCGCGGAGAAGTAGATCGGCCGATCCGACCGACCGCCACAGTGCAGCACCTGCGCCAAACCCGCACGGGCATCGACGATTCCGGCGCCGTAGCCGTCCAGCATCCTGGCCGCAGTGGTCTCCCAGTTCGACACGATGGAGATGCCGTTCGCCCGCAGGTCGTCGGCCTCGGCCGGAGTCAACTGTTTGCCGGGCAGGGTCGGACCACCCTCGGAGAGGTAGCGCACGACGAAATCGAAACCGGATTCTCGAATGGCCGCGCCGCCGGGACGGCCCCCTGCGTAGTCCAACCCCAAACGCATATCTCTCACTGTAGGGGGTGTCGTGGGCCGAAATCGGCGGCATTGCCGAACCCACCGAAACCGTCGGCGCCCGGTGGTTGACTAGGTCCCTGGAGGTGCCTATTCACTAGAAACGGAGATGACCGATGCCCATACGCAACGACGCATGGCCCGAGGGAACACCGGCCTGGATCGACTGTCAGGTCGAGGATCCGGGTAAGGCCGCGCAGTTCTACGCGGGTTTGTTCGGCTGGGAGATCCAGGACGGCGGCCCGGATTCGGGCGGCTATTTGATGGCGATGAAGGCCGGCGCGCCGGTGGCCGGAATCGGTCCGAAACCGCCATCGATGCCGGGTATGCCATCGGTCTGGACCACCTACTTCGCGGTCACCGACGCCGATGCCGCCGCGGCGAAGGTGCAGCAGGCGGGCGGTGAGCTGATCGTGCCGCCCTTCGATGTCATGGAGTTCGGCCGGATGTTCGTCGCGACCGATCCGGTCGGCGCGGTCTTCGCGGTATGGCAGGCGACGGGACACAACGGCGCGGCCGTCTACAACGAGCACGGCGCCTACGGCTGGAACGAACTGCACACTCGCGATATCGAGGCGGCCAAGAAGTTCTACGGCGACGTATTCGGCTTCAGCTACACCGAATTCGACTTCGGCGACGCCGAGTACGTGGTGTTCACCCCGCCGACCAGAACCGAGGGCGTCGGTGGCATAGCCGACGAGTCCGGGCTGAAAGTATCTGAGGGCGGGGCTGCCGACGGTATGCCGTCATATTGGCGGGTGTGGTTCCAGCACGACGATGTGGACGCCGGCGTCGCCAAGACAACGGAATTGGGCGGCCGGGTGCTGCAGGCGATCGCGGATTCACCCGCCGGACGCTCGGCTGTCATCGCCGGTCCGCAGGGCGAGGCGATCGGCATCATCGATCCGAGCAAGACCGTCGGGACGATGCCTGCACCCAAGGCCTGAGCCCCTCGGATCTGATCGGCAGCGAGGCTCCAGTCGGCTCAGCGCGCCGACTGGAGCTCGGACCGGAGCCGGTCCGACCGCAGCTCGGACCGGCGCTTGGCCTCGAGCGCCGCCGCCGTCTCGCGGCGGTCCGGTGCGATGAGCACCGCGCTGATCGGGACCGTCAGCGCGAGCGATCCGATGACGAACATCGGGAAGACGAATTCGAACAGCGTGAGTCCGTCCGGTGCCTTCGCGGCGGTATCGACGTTCGGGTCGAGGGCCGCGACCCCGGCGTAATACATGCCTCCCACACCGACGGCGAACAGCAGCACCGTGGCCGCTCGCGCGAGCAGACCGTGCAGCGCCTGGAACGACCACAGCGTGCCGACACCGGTGAGCAGCGCGACCACCATCGCCACCGCCGCGAGCCACGGGGAGATATCGATCGACCCCTGGATGCGGATGGATCCGAGCCCCAGATACAGGGTGAGGCCGATGCCGAATCCCATGACCAGTCCGCCGGGGATGAGCCGGGCCAGTTGCAGCCGACGGCCGATGATGATCAGCGCGACGAATACCGCGACGAACGAGGTCACCATGGCCGCGATCATCTTGCCGCCGTCGAAGCGCGCCGCGGTACCCGAAATATCGAGGCCGAGCAGCGCGACCGAGGTCGACAGCCAGGCCCCGACGTCGCCGAGCGCCACCGCGGCCGAGGTCACCCACACCAACCGGAACCGCGACGATCGCGCCGCGTGTAGTACGCAGGCCAGCCCGACCACGGCGCCGAGCACCGAAACACCGAAGGAGAGTGCGGCGACCCAGTACCCCATCGAGAACTGGTCCACCATTGCGCCGTTGTCCGCCGCAGCGAACAACCGGACGTCATGCATGTCGGGCGGTTCCTTCCAATTCGAGCGCCTTCAGTTGGGCGATCGCGTATTCGGTGACGGCCGCCAGCGCCTGGCGGACCTCCATGGCATTGCGCGCGTCGATATCCACGATGGGCACCCCTTCACGCACCGAAAGCGCCTCGCGCAGTTCGGCGATCGGGAAGCGGGGCGCGTCCGGGAAGCGGTTGACCGCGATCAGGAACGGCAGCTTGCGCGCCTCGAAGAAGTCGACGGCCGCGAAGCTGTCCTCGAGCCGTCGGGTGTCGATGAGCACCACCGCGCCGATGGCGCCGCGGATCAGGTCGTCCCACATGAACCAGAAGCGGCGCTGGCCGGGCGTGCCGAACAGGTACAGCACCAGGTTGCCGGGCAGGATGATGCGGCCGAAATCCATTGCGACCGTGGTGGTTTCCTTGTCCGGGGTATCGGCGAGATCGTCGATGCCGTCGGAAAAGCGGGTCACCATGGCCTCGGTGCGTAGGGGAACGATCTCCGATACCGCGCCGACGAAGGTCGTCTTGCCCGCGCCGAAGCCGCCCGCGACCACGATCTTGGTCGAGGCGACCCGAGTGTCGGCCTCGGCGGGTCCGGTATTGCCGGATCCGGAGTTGCCGGGCTGCCCGTAATTTCCGCCTTGCCTATAGGGCACGGAGTCCACGCAAAGTCCTCTCCATAAGGGAACGGCGCTCGTCGAAGCTCGCCTCGTCGGTCAGTGTCGAATGCACGCGCAGCGCGCCGTCGACGACGAGGTCACCGACCATGACCCGGACCATGCCGAGCGGTCGATCCAGGTGGGCGGCGATCTCGGCGACCGACAGCCGGTGCGTGCCCAGCCGCAGGATCTCGGTGCGCAGATCGCCCGCCGGCCAGTCGAGATGCGCAGTGTACGACAGGGTTTCGATAACCGCTTCGAGCGGTAGGTCGACCGCGGGTTCGGTACGCCCGGAGGTCAGGGCATACGGTCTGACGCGGGTGGTCGGCCGGTTCGGTCCGTGGCCGAATGGACTCGACATCGTTGGATCAGACGGCTGTCCGGGCGGTGGCCGTGACCACCGTGCCCACACGGTCGACGAGCAGGGCCATTTCGTAGCCGATCCGACCGATGTCGTGCGACTTGTTGGCGAGCACGGCCAGGTGCGACCCGTTGCCGACGCTCATCACCAACAGGTAGCCGCGCTGCATCTCCACGATCGACTGCATCACCTTGCCGCCGTCGAACAGCGATGCCGCGCCGGTGGCGAGGCTGGCCAGACCCGCGGTGACCGCGGAAAGCTGTTCGGCGCGGTCCGAGGGTAGATTCGGGCTGGTCGCCTGCAGCAGACCGTCCGCCGTCACCAGCACCGCGTGCGACACTCCGGGCACATCCTTGGTGAAGCGGGCAACCAGCCAGTTGAGGTTCTCGTCCGTGGTGCTGTTCGGGTTGGTCATACAAGCCCTCCGTCGTTGTACTGCGCTTCGGCCCGCCCGCTGCGGACCCCACTGAGATGCCTGGTCAAGTTGTTCCGGATCTCCTCCGGATCGCGTACGCCGGGTTCCTCCACCGGCGCGAGGCCGCCGGGCACCAATTGCGCTCCGGGCCTGCGGATCGGCAGTCCGCCGACGGTGCGCGCGTCGGCGGTCGGATGGCTGGCCTGCTCGGCGGCCGTCCAGCCCGCGTCGGCGGGGGAGGTCCATGCCGAGGACGATGGTTGTGCCGTCGCGGGCTCGACCAACCACTCCGAGACCATCCGCTGATAGATCGGGGTGGGCGATTCGCCCTGCACGGGCTGTAGTCGGGTCGAGGTATTGGTCGCGGCGTCGGCCGAGACCGGCTGTAGTCGGGTCGAGGTCGGGTCGGGTTCCGTTGCTGCGGCGGGCCTTCTGGTCGGCAGCGGCGGCCGCAGGGCGGCGGTCGGATGCGGCTCGGCGGGCTCGCGGGAGACGATCGGGTTCGATCCGGTGTCCACCGGTTCGTCGGGCTGTTCGGCCCACAGATCGGTGACTTGCGGTTCCACGTCGATGACCGAATTCGGTCCGGTGGCAGGCTCATCCGTCGGGGTCGGCGGCCCGAACGGCGCGATGCGGGACCGGTCGTCCTCGCCGCGGCGGCTGCTCGGATTCTCCGCGAATACGTCGACCGAGGTTTCGGTGTGATCATCGCCGGGTATCGGTATCTCAGGCGCGTCGGCGACGCGCATGGTCGGACGACGTTGTGGCAGACCGGAACTGGTGACCGCGAACCGCGACGGTTCACGCTGTGGCAGGCTCGGCACCGGCACCAGCGTGCGCGGCGGCTGTTGTTGGGAGGGGCCGGGCAACGCGGCTATGACCTGCGCTTCGATGGCCCGCTGGTTCGGATCGGTCGCATCGAGCGGCGGCGCGACCAACGCGCCGGGCAGGTGCACGCTCGCGGTGATGCCGGGCTGCTGCGCCATGGTCGAGGTGCGGCGCAGGCTCACCGTGATGGTATGCCGCTTGGCGAGGCGGCCGACGACGAAAAGGCCCATGCGGCGGGCAGTTTCGACGGTCACCTCACCACCGGAGGCCAGCCGGTCGTTGGTGAGCTGCAGGTCCTCGAGTGACATGCCGAGGCCGCGGTCGGTGATCTCGATCAGGTAGCCGCCGTCGACCGCGCGCGCCACCATCACCGCGACCGGTGTGGTCGGCGGGGAGTAGCGCAGCGCGTTATCGATCAGTTCGGCCAGCAGATGTTCGATATCGACCGCGGGCTCACCTGCGACGATACCGTCGGGCACCGCGCCGATCTCGACCCGCTGGTAGTCCTCCACCTGGGAGACCGCACTCCAGAGCATGTCCGATAGCGGCACCGGATGTAGTTGACCGCGGCGCAGCGCGGTACCGGCGAGCACCAGCAGGTTGTCGCCGTTGCGGCGCATGCGGGTGGCGAGGTGGTCGAGGCGGAACAGGCTCTGCAGCCGCTCGGCATTGTCCTCGTCGTGTTCGAGATCCTCGATCAGCGACAGCTGCTGTTCGACCAGGGATTGGCTACGGCGGGAAAGGGTTTCGAACATATTCCCGATCTGCAGTCGCAGTCGGGCCTGATCGGCGGCGAGGTTCAGCGCCTGCTCGTGGATTTCGTCGACGGCGCGGGCCAGCTGGCCGACCTCGTCGGTGGTGTGCACACCGACCGGGGTGATCTCCGGGGTGGCGCCACCGCTGCGCACCACCGCGAGTTCGTCGGGCAGCTTGACGTGCGCGACCTCGAGCGCGTCGCGGCGTAGCCTGCGCACCGGCACGACCAGCGTGCGCGCGACGGCGAGGGCCAGCGCAAGACCGGCCAGCAGCATGCCGATGACGATCGTGGTCTCGCGCAGCGCACCGGTCTGCGCCTCGGTGGTCCGATGCGCCAGCGCCTTATCGATGGTGTCGGCGAGGGAATTGGTCGTCTTCTCGTAGGTGTCCGAGCTGACCTGCAGTGAATCCAGTACGGCCGGATTCGATGTCGGATCCCCACCGTTCTGACTGAATGCGCCGAGGCGGATGCCGACCGCGTCCAGCAGTGGCCGCATGTTCGGCGCATTGTCCGGAAGGATGATGCCGTAGGTATTGATCATGGTCATCTCGGCACCGGCGGAGGTGAGCACCTTCGCGCGCACGCTCGGATTGCGGCCGGCATCGGGGGAGCCGATCATCATGCGCTGCTGGGTGAGTACCCGCCGGGCGTTCTGGATCGCGCCGATCTGCAGGAAGTAGCGCTGGATGACGAGGTCCTCGACCGAGGGCGAGAGCGCATACGCGTTGCCGATGCGAACCGCGATCTCATCGGCCTGTTCACCGACCATCATCGGCGATCCGTTGCGCAGGCTATTGCGCATGGTGGTGCCGGTGGCGACGGCCGAGGCCAATTCGGAGGTGACCCGGGTGCTCACCTTGGTGGTGCGCATTCCGGCCTCGAGATCGGCGAGCGCCTGATCGAATTTCGTCATTGCCGCGTCTGTCGCCGGATCCGCGGTGTTACCCCAGGAGGCGGTCGCCGCGACCGCGAGTTGTTCGGTGGCCGTTCCGAACTTGACGATCGGGCGAATGATGATGACCTGTTCGGTCGCCGCATCCAACTGGGACATGGTGCGCAGTTCGTTGTTGATGCGGAGCACGGCGAAGACGGTGGCCAGCAGCACAGGCAGGACCAGCACGATGCCAACCTTGCGAGTGACCGACCAGTTGGACAGACTGAATTGCCAGGACCGCGGTGCAGCTTCCATCCGCTTCCGTTGCCTCCGCTTCACGAGCTTGCACGTGTGCCCCCGGATGGCGCGTGGCTGTTCGGTTTTGATTCAACCCGCTGAGAACCAACTAGAGGTCTTCTTTTTACCGCAGGGAACATACCGCGCAAAGTGACTAACGGCAATCTGGGGCAGTCGCTCTGTAATTCACTCGAATATGGCTACTCAGAACGGGTTTCGTCGCCCAAAACGGTTGCCGGTTTCCGTCGAGATCTGTACGTGATCACAAACCTGCTGGTCGCTCGTCCAGCCCCTAGTGGGCGGGATCGATGCTGGCGCGGCGTGTCGGGCGGCGCCCTCTCAGTCGACTCTCAGTCGATGCGGTCAAACTGGGGGCATGCGCATTCTGGTAGTCGACGACGATCGTGCCGTCCGGGAATCGCTGCGCCGGTCGCTGACCTTCAACGGCTACTCCGTCGATCTCGCGGTCGACGGAGTCGACGCACTGGAGAAAGCAACCGTTCAGCGTCCGGACGCACTCGTGCTCGATGTGATGATGCCCCGGATGGATGGGCTCGAAGTTTGCCGACGCTTGCGCAGCACCGGAGACGATCTGCCGATTCTGGTTTTGACGGCACGGGATTCGGTTTCCGAACGGGTAGCCGGACTCGATGCCGGTGCCGATGACTATTTGCCGAAACCATTCGCGTTGGAGGAATTGCTGGCCCGATTGCGCGCGTTGTTGCGTCGCCGGGCCACCGATCCCGGCGAGGTTTCCGAGGCCATGACGTTCGCCGATCTGTCGCTGGATCCGGTGACCCGCGAGGTGACGCGAGGTGACCGCTCGATCAGCCTGACCCGCACCGAGTTCTCGCTGCTGGAAATGCTGATGGCCAATCCGCGCCGGGTGCTGACTCGCAGCCGCATTCTCGAGGAGGTCTGGGGCTACGACTTCCCGACCTCCGGCAATGCGCTCGAGGTCTATATCGGCTACCTGCGCCGCAAGACCGAGGCCGAGGCCGAGGCCCGGCTCATCCACACCGTGCGCGGTGTGGGCTACGTGCTGCGCGAAACACCCCCGTAGGCGAGTCGACACGCCATGGCCAGAACCAATCCCAAGCGACAAGTGGTCGCCGCCCTCGGCGCATATCCCTCGGAACCGACGGATATGCGCCCGCCCATGCCCCTGACCAGGTCGGTCTCCCTGCGCTGGCGGGTCACCCTGCTCGCCGCATCGGTGGTCGCCATCGCCGTGGCCGTCACCTCCATCGCCGCCTATGCCATGGTGGCCCGCGCGCTTAACGCCGATGTGGACGCACAGCTCGAGGCGCGCGCGAACACCATGATCAACAATAATTTCGACAGTTTGGGTTTCCAGTCGATCGTGTTGGCCGGCCTGTACTCCAATGATGTCGGAGTGGCGTTGATATACGCGAAAGACAAGGCGTATATGCCGCCGCAGCAAACGATTCCGCCGGTCGGTACCCAGGAACTCGCGGTCGCGAACGGTGAGCTGCCCTCGTCACTGCGCACCGTGAGTAATCAGCGGGTGCTCGCCATGCCGACGCATTCCGGCGCGACGCTTGTCATCTCGCAGCGGCTGCAACCGACCCGCGAGGTACTGGACAGGCTCGCTTGGTTGCTGTTCGTCGTGGGCGGTTGTGGTGTGGTACTGGCAGCGGCAGCGGGTACCGCGGTCGGTCGCACCGGGCTGCGCCCGATCGGAAGGCTCACCGCGGCGACCGAACGGGTCGCCCGCACCGATGATCTGACGCCGATTCCGGTAACGGGTGACGATGAACTTGCAAGGCTCACAGAGAGCTTCAACACAATGTTGCGCGCACTCGCCGAATCGCGCGATAGGCAACGTCGATTGGTCGCCGACGCCGGACATGAATTGCGCACGCCGCTGACTTCGCTGCGCACCAATATGGAATTGCTGATCGCCTCCAGTCGCCCTGGCGCACCGCAGATTCCGGAACAGGACATGGCCGAGCTGCGCGCGGATGTGATGGCTCAGATCGAGGAATTGTCGACCCTGGTCGGCGATCTCGTGGATCTGGCCCGGGAGGACGCACCCGAAACCGTTTACGAGCGAGTGGATCTCGGCGAGGTGGCCGAGCGCGCGCTCGAGCGGGCTCGGCGCCGCCGCGGTTCCATCGAGTTCGCCGCGCAGCTGCAGCCCTGGTTCGTATACGGCCATGAGGCGGGCCTGGAGCGGGCGATTCTGAATGTCCTCGACAATGCCGCGAAGTGGAGTCCGGCGGGCGTGCAGGTGAAGGTCACCATGCGGGAAACCGGTCGCGGCTTGCTCGAGCTCGACGTCGACGACGCCGGACCGGGCATCCCCGTCCCCGAGCGCGAGCTGGTGTTCGACCGTTTCTATCGGACCACGGCGTCGCGTTCCATGCCGGGCTCGGGCCTCGGCCTGGCGATCGTCAAACAGGTGGTGACCAAGCACGGCGGCACGATCACCATCGAGACCTCCGAGCGTGGCGGCGCCTTGATCCGGATCGTGCTGCCGGGTGCCGCGAGCATGCTCGACGGTGTGGTCGACTCCGTAACCGATTGACGCCGTTCGAGACTAAGGTGATGGCGGGCCGTACTCGGTCCGTCCGCAATACTCGGAAAACTGAAAGCAGCGTCTCAGTCCGCTCTCAGTCGTCGTCGCCAAACTGGTCGAAGACGTAAGGAGAAAAATGACCGAGGATTCCAAGGAAGGCTTGACGCCGCAGCCGGATAACGCCAACGCCGCGCCCGGTCCGCATCCGACCCAGGAGATCCCGGTCGCAACACCGGGCCAGACCTACGCGCAATCCGGATACAGGCCTCAGGTACCGACACCGCGTCCAACGATCTGGCAGCAACGCACGCCGCCCAACCCGACTCAGCAATTCCCCGGTCCCGAGGCGGGCCCGGAATATGCTCAGCAATTCCCGGGTCCCGAGGCGGGCCCGGAGTACTCCCAGCCGTCCTACACCCCGCCGATCCCACCCGGGGGGCCGTATCCCGGCGCCGTATTCGCCGCCGAGCCGCAGCCCGAACCCGCACGCCGCCCGGTCCGCACCGGTCTCGTCGTCGGAGCAGTCGCGCTCGCACTCGTCAGCGGTGGTGTCGGTGGCGCGGTCGGCTCGCTGGTCACCCGCTCCGATAACGGCCACACCACGGTGACCAATGCCCTGGACGCACCCAAGCCCAATGTCAGTAATGTCGCCAACGCACCGGCCGGCTCCACCCAGGCGGTCGCGCAGAAGGTGCTGCCGAGCGTGGTGATGATCAAGGTCGCCAGCAATCGCGCACAGGGTGAGGGCTCCGGTGTGGTGCTGTCCTCCGACGGTCTGATCCTCACCAATAACCATGTCGCCTCCGGCGGTGGCGCCAACGCCAAGATGGAGGTCGCCTTCGCCGACGGCACCACCGCTCCGGCCACGCTGGTCGGGGCCGATCCGGTTTCCGATCTGGCCGTGATCAAGGTGCAGGGCAAGGACGGACTGACCCCGATCGAACTGGGCAGCTCGTCGGCTCTCGCGGTCGGCCAGCCGGTCATCGCCATCGGCTCGCCGCTCGGGCTGGCGGGCACGGTGACCACGGGCATCGTCTCGGCACTCAACCGTCCGGTCTCCACCAACGGTGAGGGCACCCCGAGCCAGGTGCAACCGGTCATCGACGCGATCCAGACCGACGCCGCGATCAACCCGGGCAACTCCGGTGGCGCACTGGTGGACGCCAACGGCAAGCTCATCGGCATCAATACCGCCATCGCCAGCCTCGGCGGCAGCGAGGCGACCGGTCAGCAGAGCGGTTCCATCGGCCTCGGCTTCGCCATCCCGGTCGATCAGGCCCGCCGGGTCGCCGACGAACTCATCAAGACCGGTCACGCCACCTACGCCCAGATCGGCATCAAACTGCGCCCGCAGGACGCCGCCGCACGGGTGCTCGAGGCGACCGCAGACGGCCCGGCCGCCAAGGCGGGCATTCCGGCCGGTGCCATCATCACCAAGGTGGACAGCCGCACCATCGACTCGGGCGACGCACTCATCGCCGCCATCCGTTCCCATCAGCCAGGAGACAAGGTGAAGGTCACCTACACCGATGAACAAGGCAACAACCCCAAGACAGTCGACGTGACGCTCTCCGGTGCGGCCGCGGACGGTGGCCGATGATGCGGGTCCTGCCCGGCGGATTGTCGGCACGACCGGGAGCCGACGCCCACCTCGTCGATCTGGACGCTACGGTTACCAACATGGAAATCGATGCTCCTGTGGCGGGGCGTGCTCTGGTGGTGGTCGTCGACGATCGAACGGCGCATGGAGGTGTGGATTCGCTCGGGCCGCTGGTCACCGAGCTGCTCACCGAGGCGGGTTTCCTGGTGGACGCTTCGGTATCGGTGCAGGCCGATGAGGTGGAGATCCGCAATGCGCTCAACACTGCGGTGATCGGCGGTGTCGACCTGGTCATCTCCGTCGGCGGCACCGGTATGTCCCCGCGCGATGTCACGCCCGAGGCCACCTCGCAGGTGCTCGACCGGGAACTGCCGGGGATCAGCGAGGCGCTGCGTTCCTCCGGTCGCGTAGCCGGTTCGCTCGACGCCGGTCTCTCGCGCGGTCTGGCCGGAATCTCCGGCAGCACATTGGTGGTAAACCTGCCGGGCAGCCGGGCCGCGGTCCGCGACGGCATGGCAACGCTCGGTCCGCTCGCCAGCCGAGTGATCGGCGAGCTGTCCGGATTGGCGGAATAAATTACCGCCGCGGACTCCTCCGACGACCCTCGTCCGGCGACACGCCGGGCGAGGGACGCGGCGCGTCTGGCAAAAATTTTCGGTGAGGTCCTCCCGGAGACAACCGGCGACGAGCGCGGCGACGAGACCGAATCGTTATCCGACGACTGGCTCAGGTCGCAGGTGCCACCCCATCACGGCTCGTGACTCATCTACGGTCCAGCCACGTACCATCGTTCGCGATTGCGCCTTCACGCATTGCGAATTCCTCACGCTGAAGTTTGCTAGAGCTTCAAGTACGGTGCTGTCCCGTAGTTACCATCGGCATCGTTGCGACTGCAGCCGCCTATTGCGGTCTTTCGGGTGGCGCTTATTTCCTGTTTATGCACGTCAAGCAATATGAGCAATTGAGGCTATGTGATCTAGATCACATTGATCTTAACGAAAACTTACGTTGCCAGACCGTTACTGGTCGGTTTAATCTCGCCACGAGCCACCCACGCTGCTGGACCTCGCGGGCCCGGGTGCGGCACGTACGTTTGTCGACTCGGCGGAACCTGGCTCGGTTCCGATGCCAGCACTGACCGTTGCGCCGAAATAACAGCCGGTTACGTATCGGCAACAATCGGGGCACAAACTGAGCTGGGCCTGAGAGGACCAACGTCCAGCCTCGATGGTCGAGGTTGACTGTTAGAACCTGATGAGGGGAAGTATGAGCGAGAACCGCACCAACGGTCTGCGCCGCGGTGCCCGGATCGCGGGAGTCGGCGCTGCCGCGGCCGTGGCCATGGGCCTGCTTTCGACCGGTGCTGCCAATGCCGATACCTTCGTGCCGTTGCCGGACGGCCAGAAGAACGGTCCCGATGTCACGCTCACCCGTACCGGTGAGCACGCCCTGATTTCGCCGTCGCTGGCGGCCAACGGTGCCGGCCGTGTGGTCTGGGTTTCGGGCAATGCCATCGCCGATGTGAACGTTACGCCGGAGGGTGAGGTCGGCCCCAACAACGGCGCCTCCGGAGCTCCCGGCACCAACAACTCCTCGACGCACGGCGCATCCCAGCTGAGCACCGGCTACATCGTCGGCTGCCAGGTCAGCATCGCCAGCGACGCCATCTCCGCCGGTATTTCCGGCGGCATCAACCTCTCGGGCGGTTCGCTCGGCGGGTCGGTCGGCCTGAACCTCGGCCCGGGCGATGTCAAGTTCGTGCAGATCGACTACAAGGACATTCTGAAGCCAGGTCGTTACTCGGTCGAGTACCAGGATGCCGAGATCGAGATCCAGGGCTGCGCGGGCTACGCCCAGGCGCGTTCCTACACCGTCGTCGAGATCATCGGTGACCACTACTCGAAGACCACCCTCTACGGGCAGCCGTTCAGCATCGGCTGACGTCGGTCAATCCACGAATATTCTTCTCGCTCAAGCGATTCAACCCTCGAGGGACTATCAGCATGATCAACCGTAAGAACGTGGCACGGGTGGCCGGTGTAGGCGCCGCTGCCACTCTCGCCCTTGGCCTGTTCTCCACCGGCGCCGCGAACGCCGATACCTTTGTGCCGCTGCCGGGTGGCTCGATCACCAAGACGCTGTCCGACGGCACCGTCGTTACCATCAGCCTGACCGGCGAATCCGCCAACATCAACCCGTCCATGGGCTCCACCCCGCTGCACCGCAACGCGTGGGTGTCGGGTAGCGCCCAGGTCTCGGTATCCGGTGACGGCGGCGGCTCGATCTTCCCGGGATACACCGTCGGCTGCCAGGTCAACATCTCCGGTGGTGGTGCCGAAGGTGGTGTCGAGGGCACCGCGGACTGGAGCGGTGACACCGTTACCGGTGGTGCCGGCGCGACCAGCGGCGCCAACCTCACCCTTGGCCCCGGCCAGGCGCAGTCGTTCTACGTGCTCGATCTCGAGCAGGCCGACGACTTCGGCAACGAGGCGCACAAGAAGCGCAATAAGTTCAAGAACGGCAGTGGCTCGGTCACCTGGGCCGACGAGACGATCGGTCTCAGCGGCTGTGGTGGCTACGCCCAGGCTCGTGCCTTCATCAGCGTCGAGGTGGAGACCGACAACGTCGTCACCTGGACCACGCTGTGGGGCCAGCCGTTCAGCCTCGGCTGATCGACAGGGGCTGCGCACCCTGAAAACGCAAGCGGGCTCGTCGCATTCGCGGCGGGCCCGTTTTCGTTGTGAAACCCCCTGGCGCCCAGCCAAATTCGCAGATCGTAGCGGATCGAGCGGTAACATGTGCGAAATCTCACAGGAATTCGGCGCAAACCACTAATATTGGGCGCACCCAAGATCGTCCACCGACGAGATTGTCGGCAAACCGCTTGATGTCCAATGTCTTTCCAGCAAGCGGTGTCGGCATGAAAGGGTTTTCGGCCTCGGTACCCCGAGGGCGACCGCTAGAATCCGATGAGGGGAAGTATGAGCAAGAACCGCACCAGCGGTCTGCGTCGAGGTGTCCGCATCGCGGGTGCCGTTGTCGCCGCCGCTGCTGGGATGGGCCTGCTTTCGACCGGCGCTGCCAACGCCGATGTTTTTGTGCCGTTGCCGGACGGCCAGAAGCTGGGCCCGGGCGTGACCGTCAGCCGGACGGGTGAACGCGCCTTGATTTCACCATCTTTGGCCGCGAATGGCGCGGGCCGAGTCGTGTGGGTCTCGGGTAACGCCAGTGCCGATGTGTCCGTCACTCCTGAGGGCACCATCGGCCCGAACAACGGCGCCTCCGGTGCGCCGGGTACCAATAACTCCTCGACGCACGGCGCTTCGCAGCTGAGCACCGGCTATATCGTCGGCTGCCAGGTCAGCATCGCCGATAACGCGATCTCGGCCGGGGTTTCCGGCGGCATCAACCTCTCGGGCGGTTCGCTCGGCGGTTCGATCGGCCTCAATCTCGGCCCGGGCGATGTCAAGTTCGTTCAGATCGATTACAAGGACATTCTGAAGCCGGGTCGCTACTCGGTTGAGTATCAGGATGCGGAGATCGAGATCCAGGGCTGCGCGGGCTACGCCCAGGCGCGTGCCTACACCGTTGTCGAGATCATCGGCGACAACTACTCCAAGGTCACCCTGTACGGAGCGCCGTTCAGCATCGGCTGACCGCGGTGGGATCTGTCGAATCTCTACTCGCCGAATCGAATTCATCGAACTCAATCGCTAGGGGTAGTACCAATCATGATCGATCGTAAGTTTGTGGCGCGCGTTGCCGGGCTCGGCGGCGCCGCCGCGCTGGCACTCGGCCTGTTGTCCACCGGTGCGGCGAATGCCGACACCTTCATTCCACTGCCGGGCGGTCAAATCGTCAAAACGCTTTCCGACGGAACGGTTCTCACCATTCGGCTGGTCGGCGAATCGGCCAATATCAATCCGTCCATGGGCGCAACACCCGTGCACCGCAATGCGTGGGTGTCCGGTAGTGCACAGGTCGATGTGACCGACGGCTGGAACGGCGCGATCTTCCCAGGTTATGTCGTTGCCTGCCAAGTGAATATCGACGGCGGCGGTGCCGAAGGCGGCGTCACCGGTGGTCTGGACTGGAGCGACAGCCAGAACGTCAAGCCGAGTGTTGGCGCCACCAGCGGCGCCAATCTCAGTCTCGGTCCGGGCCAGGCGCAGTCGTTCTATGTGCTCGATCTCGAGCAGGCCGACGACTTCGGCAATGAGGCGCACAAGAAGCGCAATAAGTTCAAGGGCGGCAGTGGCTCGGTCACCTGGGCCGACGAGACGATCGGTCTCAGCGGCTGTGGTGGCTACGCGCAGGCTCGTGCCTTCGTCAGCGTTGAGGTGGAGACGGACAATGTCATCACCTGGACGACGTTGTGGGGCCAGCCGTTCAGTCTCAGCTGAGTCTTTCGCTCGAATTATGTGAACGGGCCCGTCGCGCATGCGACGGGCCCGTTTGCCTTGTGGCGCAGGGAATTACCGTATGTGATTGTGGCGCAGCAGAATTCCTGTTTCTTTTGTCGGGCAGGGAATTCGATTCAAAATTCGTGACGTCCGCCCGCGCTGCGCTGGCTGTCGGAGAGCAGGTCGCGGATCTGGATCAGCACCTCGGAATCGCTGAGTTTGGTGTCCGGGGTGGTGCCGAACCGCTTCTTCGCGTGCAGTGCGGGCAGCACCAGCACGAAGTACAGCACCGCCGCGATGACCACGAAGTTGATGGCCGCGGTGATGATCGGACCCACCTGCACGAAGGTTGCCGGTCTATCAGCAATCAACTGGAAACCGAGGCCGAGGTCATCCCGTTCGCCGAAGACGGCGAGAAGCGGGTTGATGATGCCATTGGTGAACGCGGTGACGACCGCGACGAACGCGGTACCGATCACCACGGCTACTGCGAGGTCGACGACGTTTCCGCGGAGTAGGAAATCCTTGAAACCCTTGAGCATTGCCGATATCTCCTCTTCGGGTGGGAGCTGACTCGTTGTGCTCGGCGGTTCGGGCTGCCGTATCGACCGATGCTAGTTGACCTTGATGGCAAATTCTCGGCGAACTCCGGTCAATGAAAGACAACGGTAAGCGCGGTGCGCAGCGAGGCGGCGGCAACCGTGGTGGCGTGTTCGGCGTCCATCGCGACCAGTACCACGCGCTCGGGCGCGCCGCGCCGGTCACCGGGGCCGGATACCAGTACGACCGCGGCGTCGATCGCCAGCAGCCTGACCGGCCGGGTGCTGGGACCGCTCTGTTCCTCGGCCCCGATGACATCCACCCGGTCACCAGCCCGCAGGATCTCCGCGACCGCGGAATCGGCCAGCCGGATGGGCACGATGCGGGCATCGCCCGCGCCGGTGGCGACCGCCGCAAGTCGCGGTCCGACGATGCGCAGATCGGTGAATACCTCGCCGGTGCGCATCCCGCCGGTCAGGGTCGCGCCGACCAGGACGGCGATATCGGCGACCGCGCCCGCGGGCAGTGTGCCGGATTCCCGAGGTGTCGAGCGTAGATCGGTCGCCTCGAGCAGATGGCCCGGCGGTAGATCGCGTCCGGCGACCACGACCTCGGTGCGTGCACTGCCGGGATCGCCGCGCAGGAAAAGGACGATCGCGAGTGCAGTGAGTGCCGCTGCGAGCAGGCGGCGGGCGAGTAGCGCATTCGCCCAGGGCGGTCTATTCCAACTTGCCCTATTCCAGATCGCCGAGCACAGCGAGTCGCTGCGACCGAGATCGGCGAAGGATCGGGCCTTGCCCGATGGAATGATGCCCAGGGGAGCCATGCTCGGAGCGTATGGTCATCGGCACCGCGACTCGCCCGAGAAAGCCGTGCCCTGTGGATAACGACAGCCCTGGGGATAACTCCCACAGGGCTGCTTCTATCAGGGGAAACTCAGCTGGCGACGGCCGTGCTGGTAGTGCTGGAGCTGCTGGCCGAACCGGAATCCGAACTCGACGCGGAGCTGCCGGCACCGCTGTCCGACTTCGCGGGCTCGCTGGCGGTCGAGGAGCCACCGCGGCTGTCGGTGCGGTAGAAACCGCTGCCCTTGAACACGATGCCGACCGAGTTGAAGAGCTTGCGCAGCTTGCCCGAGCACTCCGAGCAGACGCTCAGCGCCTCATCGGTGAAGGACTGAACGATGTCGAAGCGGTTGTCACACTGGGTGCACGCATATGAATAAGTTGGCACTGGATCCTCCGCATGGTTCGTCAATCTGGCACTCTACAGCCGACAGTGCCAACACCGCTAATCGGCATTTCATTCCGCATGCTCATCGCCACCCAATCGATGCAGTCCGCCGCGCGGTGTGAGGGCCCAGCCCATGCGCAGATCGTGTGGTTCCTCGGGGAGCCGGTCGAGCAGTTCGTCATCGCGGACCACCGCGATCAGCCGCGCTGTCGGTCGGGCTGCGGGCAACGTCCGGTCGTAGTACCCGGCGCCGCGGCCGAGCCGAACACCGCGGCGATCCACTGCCAGCGCGGGGACCAGGATCAGCTCCGCCAGTGCGATCGCATCGGCCAGCACTTCGCCAACGGGTTCCAGCAGTCCGAATCTGGCGCGCCGCAGGTCATCGATGCCGGTGAACTCGGCCCATTGCAGCGGTCCCGGCGGTCCGGTGACCGGCAGCAGCACCCGGGCGCCTGCCGCTCGTAGAGCCGTCAGCATCGCCGTCGATCCGGGTTCACCGCGCATCGGCACATACGCGCACACCCATTCGGGGACGTCCAGCTCGGCGACACTGTGGGCCAGCTCACGCGCCTCGTTTTCCTGGTCGACGCTGGTGATCGCGGCCCGTCGAGCACCTATTTCCGCCCGCCAGGCATGTTTGTCACGCTCGCCGGGCATCTCCACGGTGATCACCTTAAGCTCACCGGGACCCGAGTCGGCGTGATGGCCGCTTCGGGCCGGTGACGGATGGATAGGGTAGGCGTATGACAGCAAAGGCCGGACAATCCGCGAATGGCGCGGTCGTGTCGTGTTTCCGCACGGCCGTCGTGCCCGCGGCCGGACTCGGGACGCGGTTCCTGCCCGCGACCAAGACCGTGCCCAAGGAGTTGCTGCCGGTGGTGGACACTCCTGGCATCGAACTGGTCGCGACGGAAGCCGCCGATTCCGGTGCGGAGCGGCTGGTCATCGTGACCTCGCCGGGTAAAGACGGTGTGGTCGCACACTTCGTCGAGGACTTGGTGCTGGAGGGCACGCTCGCCGAGCGCGGCAAGTTCCACCTGTTGGAGAAGGTGCGCAAGGCGCCCGCGCTGCTGGATGTCACCTCGGTGGTCCAGGACGAGCCGCTCGGCCTCGGCCACGCCGTCGCCCAAGCCGAGGGCGCCCTCGATGACGACGAGGACGCCATCGCCGTACTGCTGCCCGACGACCTGGTGTTGCCGTGCGGCGTGCTCGATGTGATGAGCCGGGTCCGGCGCAAGCGCGGCGGAACTGTGTTGTGCGCCATCGACGTTCCCAAGGAACAGGTCAGCGCCTACGGTGTCTTCGACGTCGCGCCGGTGCCCGATGCGGTGAACCCGAATGTGCTGCGGGTCAACGGGATGGTGGAGAAGCCCGCGCTCGCGGACGCACCGTCGACCTATGCGGCCGCGGGCCGATACCTGTTGGACCGCGCCATCTTCGACGCGCTGCGCCGGATCGAACCGGGCACGGGTGGCGAGCTGCAACTCACCGACGCGATCGCACTGCTCATCGAGGAGGGCCATCCGGTCCATGTGGTGGTCCACCGTGGGTCGCGCCACGATTTGGGCAACCCGGGCGGTTATCTTCGTGCTGCGGTCGATTTCGCTTTGGAACGAGACGAATACGGCCCCGCCCTGCGGGAGTGGCTGCAGTATCGGCTCAGTGCGGACTGGGACCCACAGCTGACGACCTACGACTGATAGGCGCGGGCGTCGGGTTTCGCCGATAGTGGACCGTCGGGTACGAATGATGGTTCATCTTCGTCGCGCGGGTTCGGTTGCGCGGTCGCGGAATCGGTCGGTGCGACAGAGATCAGGAAGGGCTGGATGCGCTCGGTTGAGGATCAGCAGATCAAGGTGACGGCCGCGGCGGTCGCGCCCCGGCCGGTCCGGGTCGCGATCTCCGAGGCGCAAGGCCTGCTGTGTGCCGAGGATGTGGTCACCGAGCGGCCGCTGCCCGGCTTCGATCAGGCCGCGATCGACGGTTACGCGGTGCGCAGCGTCGATGTGTCCGCCGCGGGCACCGATATTCGCAATGAGAACGGCGAACTCGTCGATTTGACGCTGCCGGTGGTCGGCGAGGTGGTCGCCGGTTCCAAGCAGCCGATCCGACTGCAGCCGCGCCAGACGGTGCGGGTCGATACCGGTGCGCCGCTGCCGACGCTGGCCGATGCCGTGCTGCCCTTGGATTTCACCGATGGCGGCCGGGCCAGGATCAAGGTGTACGAGCCGGTGCGATCCGGTGACTATGTCCGGCGCATCGGTGACGATGTGCAGCCCGGCGACGTCGCGGTGCGCGCCGGCACCATCATCGGTGCGCCGCAGGTCGGTCTGCTCGCAGCGGTCGGTCAGGACAAGGTGCTGGTGCATCCGCGCCCACGGCTGTCGGTGATCTCGGTGGGTGGCGAGTTGATCGATATCGATCGCACGCCGGGACCGGGACAGGTCTACGACGTGAATTCCTATGCGCTGGCCGCCGCCGCGCGCGACGCGGGCGCGGATGTGAACCGGGTCGGCATCGTGAGTTCGGATCCGCGGCGGCTGCGCGATGTGGTGGAGGGGCAGCTGGTTCGCTCCGAGGTCGTGGTGATCGCGGGCGCCATCGGCGGGTGGGCCTCCGAGCAGGTGCGCGAGGCACTCGAAGGTCTCGGTGAGCTCGAAATCACCAGGGTCGCCATGCATCCCGGCTCCGTGCAGGGTTTCGGGCGGCTCGGGCGCGATGAGGTGCCGACTTTTCTCCTACCGTCGAATCCCGTTGGCGCTCTGGTGGTTTTCGAGGTCATGGTGCGGCCGTTGATTCGAATCGCGTTGGGGCGCAGACATCCCATGCGCCGGATCATCCGTGCCAGAACGATCACCCCGATCACCTCCATGGCCGGACGCAAGGGTTACCTGCGCGCGCAACTCATGCGCGATGAGGCCACCGGCGACTACCTGGTGCAGCCGCTGGGCGGCGGCGCGGGGGGTTCGTCGCATCTGCTCGCCACGCTGGCCGAGGCGAACAGTCTGATCGTGATCGACCCGGACGACACCGAGATCAGGACCGGTGACGAGGTCCGGGTCGCATTTCTCGCACAGCGTGGCTGAGACGTGGAGACGATGAACGTGTTCCGGGTCACGCAGCATCCCGGTTGGCCCGCGCATCTGGGACCGGTGCGCGTCGCTGCCGGGGAGGTGACATTGCGTCCGGTGCGGTTGCGCGATGCGGCGGTATGGAGCCGGATCCGGTTGCGCGACAGGGCGCATCTGGAGCCGTGGGAGCCGACCGGGCGCGGTGCCTGGGAGGCGCGCAACCACGTGTCGAACTGGCCGTCGCTGTGGTCGAGTCTGAAGGCCGAGGCCAGGCGCGGTGCGATGATTCCGCTCGTGATCGAGGTCGACGGCGCGTTCAGCGGGCAGCTGACCGTCGGCAATATCGTGCGCGGCGCACTGCGTTCGGCGTGGATCGGCTATTGGGTCGCCAAGGATTTGGGCGGTCAGGGCGTGGCGACGGCCGCATTGGCGCTCGGGCTGGACCATTGCTTCGGGCCGGTCGGATTACATCGGGTCGAAGCGACCGTGCGGCCGGAAAACCTGGCCAGTCAAGCGGTTCTGCGCAATGTGGGGTTCCGCGAGGAGGGGCTGCTGAAGCGGTACCTCGACGTGGACGGGGCCTGGCGCGATCACCTGCTGGTCGGCATCACCGTCGAGGAGGTGGCGGGGACCGTCATCGATCGACTGGTGCGCGATGGTCGGGCCACGCTGCCCTGAAATACCTGTACGGTCGTACTGTTTTCGACGCGCCCGGATGGCTTCGGCGCGCGGCGAAAATGGTGGAACTGTGACAGGTGTGGCGTATGTGCACGGCGCGCCTGACCGAACTTGGTGCGCCACGGAATTAACCTACGGACGTCGGAGGTGCGTCCCGCGCCACCGGCAATCAGCCTGTGAGGCAGTGCCGAATACACCTCACGGCGGCCGGACGTTCCGTCCGTCCGAGGCGTTTTGCGGCGAGCGAACGCACCGCGACGGGGCGCGGTGCGACCCGGTCGAAAGGCCGAGCGGACGATGCGGCGGGGACGGAGGTGCAGAGGCGAGATGCCGAATTCGATCCTATGGATCGGCCTGGTCGTGCTCTGGGTCTTCGTGCTGTTCCCGATCCTCGCCGACCGGCACCCCAGGATCAGGCAGACGACCGACGCGGCGTTGGCGACCCGCGTATTGCACCGCGGAGGTTCCAAGCGGCGCACCAAGAGTGGCCCGGCCGCCGGACACGACAGCGATCCGGATTACCGGCCGACCCGAGTGCAGAGAAAGCTTTCCCACAGCGATGATGCGGAGGACCGGATGACCCCACCGGCCGACGAGCAGGTCACCGAGGACGACAATCCCGCGGACAACCCGCCCGAAGCCGAGTCGGCGGTATCCACGGTATCCGATGCCGAAATCGACGACACGGACGACGAATTCGACGGTGCGGACGGTGAATTCGACAACGAAGCCGAAGAACTCGACGCCGCCGATTCCGATGATGCCGAAATCGCAACGGCCCGAACGGCTGCGAAGCAACGGGCGACCGCCGATGATGACCGGGTGGCTTTAGAGCACACCGAATCGACCGGTGCCCGAATCCCCCCGGCCCGGACGGCGACGCCCGCCCGATTCGACGAATCCGACTCCGACGACTTGGATTTCGTGCCGACCCGGCGCGGCCGCGGCGGCTTCGACCCGGAGGCCGACGCCATCGCGCGCGCGGCCCGCTACACCTTCCGCCAGCGCGCGGTGCTCGGCCTCGTCCTGGCCGCCCTCGCCTCCGGTGGACTCTCGGTGGCGCTGAGCCCCATGTTCTGGTGGGGGTGCGGTGGCTCCGCGCTCGTCCTGGTGACCTACCTGGCGTACCTACGCAAGCAGGTCCGCATGGAGGAGGAAATCCGCCGCCGTCGCCTCGCTCGCCTGGCCCGCAGTCGCGGCGAGCACGTCGAGGCCGAACGCGAGGCCGAGCAGCGCGCCCAACAGCGCGTCATGGACCGTGACACCGCCCGCGCCCTGCGCCGCCGCTCTGCCCTCATCGAGGCGGACGACGAAGACCCCATGTTCGACCACCTGGAAACCTTCGACCCCGCCACCGCCCGCGCCCTCCGCCGCGGCACCGGCGACATGCGCCGCGCCGCAGGCGCCTGACCCATCCGCCCAGGTCACCCACGCGATTCGGAGTCTGCCCACCCCGCCTGATACAGTGTCACAGCGCGGTTCCCCGGAGCCGCACGGGGCTATAGCGCAGTTGGTAGCGCGTCTCGTTCGCATCGAGAAGGTCAGGGGTTCGATTCCCCTTAGCTCCACAAATTGACATGAATAGTGCTGTTGATCAGGGGTTTTGCTGTCTTTCAGCCTTGAGACCAGCTTCGGTTGGGTGTCACATATCTCCTGGTCAGCGCCTGTTTTCTTGTTCTAGTTGGCCCCCAAGGTGTGTTTTCGTTCCGGCGCGGTGTTGATTAAGTCGGAAGGCACTCTTTCATTACCGCGACCGCGAGCCATGCTCGTCGCAAGTGCGGTCTCACCTGGTCATCATGGATTGATGTCAGGACCGAGCCGCCCGTGTGTGTCGCGGGTGCGGACGCCACGCTCGCGCAGACGATTCAACACGGTGGCCGGATCGACGGTGAAGTGTTTCCCGACTCGTGCCAGGGACCAACCGAGACGGTAGAGGCGGATCGCCTCGTCGGTCTGGTCGGGGGACAGGCCGCGTCGGCGAATCGGCACGTCGTGCCGATGCAGGATGGCGCTGATGGTGCGGCGGTCGACACCGAATCGGTTGCTCAGTTCGTAGGTCGTTGCGCCAGCGACATAGTCGTGTATCAGCATCTGGATGTGGTCCTGATCGAGTTGTCGTGCCCGCCTCGGCGTGGACCGGCGGGGCGGCGAAGGTGAACTCCCGCTACCGATCGCGGTGCGGTCGTCACGACGACGTGGCTTGTCGGCCATCTGTTCTCGCGCCAGTTCGACGAGCACCTTCGCGATCTTGTCGGCATCAGGCGGATCATGACGGACGCCACGAACCGCAAGTTCGCCCCACCGGGTAACGGTGTTGATCGGAGTTGTCATGCGTCCACTGTCCTACTTGAAGGCAAGTTCGCGTCAAGCTTCCGGTATGGGTCGTACCGTGCAGGTCGCCTTGCGGCTGACCACGAATACGGTCACCAGCCTGGCATGACCGCCGCAACAGGCGACACGTTGATGTTCGAACAGCCACCGTTCTCGATGGCGTCAAAGGCGGCAACGAACGATACCGCACCCCTTTGACTGTGGCGGCGTGAGATAAGCTGCTGTACAGCACTTTTCGGGCTGCCGAACAACCGATATGCGGCACTATGGTGCGTTCGAACCCATTGCCGACTGGCCGCGGCGCTCGCCGAATCGTTCGACAGGAACAGACGAACGAACACAAGATCGAATGCCGAACGGCGCTACCACGATTCGATCAGCGGGACCTCGTGCTCGCGCCGCTGCCATTGCTCGGTGAGGCGAGCGAGCCGGTCCGGGTCGGTCATGCCGCGCACGCCTGCGATCTTGTCGTCTCGGATCTCCAGGATCGTGACGCCCACGACCCGGTCGTCGAGCGTGACGAGCATGGCCGGGCAGCCGTTGACCACGGTGGCGTGGATCGAAGGCGAGCCGCCGACGAGTTTGCGTTTGGCCGGAGACGGTTTGAAGGCCCGCATCGCGTCGGCGAGCCGCTGCGGGGTGGAGTACCGGACCAGCGTCTCGGCCAGTCCCAGCCCGAGGCCGGCGCCGTCGGAGATGCCGGTCGCGTCGTCGGTCAGCAGCGCGAGCAGTCGTTCGGTCCGGCCCGAGGAGGCGGCATCGACGAACGCCTCGACGATTCGACGCGCGGAGACGGGGTCGATGTCAGTGCTGTTGCGAGCGACGGCGATTCGACGGCGGGCTCGGTGGGTGTGTTGCTGACTCGCGGACTCGGTGATACCGAGAATCGCGGCTATCTCGGCGTGGCTGTAGGCGAAGGCCTCGCGTAGTACGTAGGCGGCTCGTTCGACGGGCGAGAGTCGCTCCATGAGCGTCAGTACCGCCAGGGTCACCGATTCGCGCTGCTCGACGGTATCTGCCGGGCCCAGCATCGGGTCGCCGTCGAGCAGTGGTTCGGGCATCCAGGCGCCGACTGCGCGTTCGCGTCGCGTCTTCGCCGACCGGAGCCGGTCCAGGGCAAGATTGGTGACGACTTTGGTCAGCCAGGCTTCGGGCACCTCGATGTACTCGCGGTCGGCGTCCTGCCATCGCAGGAACGCGTCCTGCACCGTGTCTTCGGCGTCGGCGGCTGAGCCGAGTAGACGGTAGGCGATCGCGGCCAGTCGATTCCGGCTGGCTTCGAAACGCGCCACGGTGGCGGTGTCCATGAGCATAGGCATGACTTTATGCAGAGTTGGCGGCCCGGCTTGCGCGCAGGCCACCAGCCAGGCAGAGCGCTGCACCGAGCGCGATCCAGGCGACCAGGACGGTGATGGCTTGGGTGGCGCCGCGGCCGTCGAAGAAGGCGGTCGAGCGCAGCAGTCGGCCACCGGCGCCGGGGGGTAGTAGCTGGCCGAGTGTGCCGGACCAGCCGGGCAGCATTTCGGGTGCGGTCGCGGTGCCCGAGAGTGGGTTGCCGATGAGCATCATGGCGACGGCGCCGATCCCGATTCCGGCGATGCCGAGCAGGGATTCGAGCCCGAGAACGGTCAGGGAGGTGGCCGCGATAGTCAGGGCGACAGCGCCGACGTTGCCCGGGTAGGACCCGCTCAGCGAGCCGAACCAGAATTGCAGGATCGCTGCCACGGTCAGGCCGCCGGTGGCCGCGAAGGCGAGTGCCCCGGCGATTCGGCGGCCGGTGCCGTGGACGAGCCTGATCAGCAGCACTGCGGCCAGCAGACCGCCCATGACCAGCGGCAGTGCGCCTGCGGCCAGGCCCGCGCCGCGGGGGTCCTCGGCGGGCAGGGCGGCGAGGTCGCGCACAGCGACCGGGGTGCCGGTGCTGCCCGCTCGGCCGAGGCCGGTGGCCATGCTCTGCAAGGTCTGGGCGACCGCGGTGCTGGCGGCGGAGGCGAGAATGACATTCGGCGTGCCGGTGCTGAGGTCGATCGCCCCGTACACCTGCCGGTCGCGGATGAGTTTTTCGGCGGCGGCGGTGTCGGCGACTTCGCTGATCGCGAACCCGCCCGGCAGACGCTGCTCGAGTGCGGTGCGGATCTGCGCGACCGCGGGAGCGGGCCCGGCGACGGCGATCGGCACATCGTGCACCGACGCCCGCACCGACGGCCAGGCGAAGGCGACGAGTAGTACGCCGGTGATCGCCGTGAGCAGGACGACTGCTCGGGCCACCGTCGGCCATCGTGTGGGAAGCGCGTCGGTGATGAGCGGCGTCAGCGTGGTCATGTCTACTCCTCGAACGGTGGGGCCGTGACCGGTATTCAACGCAGTGAGTAGGGGTCCCGGATTCGATGGGCGTGAGCTTCTCTGGGTTGCGGACGATAAGAGGCCGGTGTCCTCGGCGTCGGCGGCCGAGCCGAGCAGACGGTAGGCGAGCGAGGCCAGCCGATTCCGGCTGGCCTCGAAACGCATCACGGTGGCAGTGCCGATCGGCAGGGCTCTATGCGGGAACCACGCCGCGCTCTCGGGTGGTGGCCAAGCGGTATTTGTGGTCCGGCCTTCCGAAGTTCGGGTGCGTCAGGCCCCAGACGGATCCCCAGAGGATTGCCGACTTGACCCGCGCGGCCATCCCACCGGTCATAGCGCCCGACTTCGGTTGCGCCTCACCATCTACCAACTGGAAGAGCCCGTCCTTGCGGCCGAGGCTGATGTGGTTGCCGTGATACGCCTGCGCGGAAATTGCGATCTTGCGGCCGGTCAGGTGCCCGACGATCGCGGCGGCCGCCTGCCTGCTGGTCGTTCCCGCGGTAGCGCACGACATCAGCATCGGCAGGCCGTTGTCGCCGATGACGTAGGCGCTGTCACCGGCAACGTAGACATCCGGGTGCGAGACCGATCGCATGTGCTGGTCTACCGTGATCTGGCCATTGGGTTCCACCGTGAGGCCGCTGGCGGCGGCGATCGGATGGACGGCGAAACCGGCGGCCCACACCGTCGCGTCGGAGGTGAAAACGGTGCCGTCGGTGGCGACCGCGCCCGACTGCTCGACGCGCTCGATTGCGGTGTGCTCGTGAACCGTGATGCCCAACCGCTCGAAGGTGCGCAGCAGGTGACGGCGGGCCTTGGGGCCCAGTGACGCGCCCAGTTCACCCCGGGTGACGAGGCTGATCCGAAGTCCCGGACGGGATTCGGCGAGTTCGGTGACGGCCTCGATAGCGGTCAGGTGGCCGCCGATCACCAGCACCTTCCCGTTCTCGCCCAGCTCATCCAGACGGGCACGCAGGCGCAGCGCATCCGGCCGGGCGGCCACGTGGAAGGCATGCTCGGCGACGCCCGCGACGCCGTGATCGGCGACGGTGCTGCCGAGCGCGTAGACGAGCGTGTCGTAGGCCATCTGGCCGATGCCCTCGCCGTCGGCGACCTCGACCGTCCGGTGCTCGGGATCGACATTGATGACCCGAGCCAGCCGAAGCTGAATCCCGGTGCCCGCGAACACCTCCGTCAGTGGCAGGTGGCGAAGATCCTGCCCGGCGGCGAGTTGATGGTTGCGCAGCCGCTCGACGAAATCGGGTTCGGCGTTGACGACGGTGATCTCGAAGTCGTCGGCGTGGAGCTGGCGTGCCAGGAATGCGGCGGAGAAGGCTCCGGCGTATCCGGCCCCGAGGACGACGATGCGGTGCTTCATGATTCGCTCCTGTCTGGTTCGCGTGCTCCTTGAACGAGACAGCTCCCGAATTCCTGACAGCACCAGCCAGTGATGCGGATCACCCCTCCATGGTCACCGTTCGAGTGCTGCACCGAAAACGACCGCAATCGGCATGATGGCGCGTTCGGCCAGCACCAGGTGACTTGGCCCCGTTGGTCTTTCGAGGTGGCGCACTGGCCGGTTCGGTCAGCGCGACACGCGGCATGTGCGTGCGTTGCACGAGAGCGTCTCAGCCCGATTGCGATCGGCAGGGCCGTGCTTGTCGGTTCATTCGATCAGGGCCTCGAATGACGAGGGTTCCGGACGGACGAACTGCAAAGACCGTTTGGATAGCCACTGGCAGTGGATGGTTCGCTGTGCGCACTCCGTCGATGCGGGGTGCGCACAGTGCGGGTGAGGGACCGGTTACCAGGGAATGGGGCCGAGGCGGTCGATGAAGGTCGCGGTCGGTCCGTCGGCGTCGATAGTCGCGAGTTCGATGATCGGGTCGGTGCCTTCGGTGACGGTCAGTTGGCCGGTGTGATTGTTGATGTCGGTGGCGGTGTATTTGCCGTTGGCGATCTCTCCGGGGGTGAGGAGGTTGAATTTGATCTCCGGGAGGGCTTTGGCGTATCTGATGGTGATCATGTTCAGGGCTGCTTTGGAGGAGCTGTAGGCGAGCTCGTGGAATCTGGTGGGGGGCTGTGTGAGGTCGGTCGCGATCGTCATGGATCCAATGGCGCTGGACACCATCACAACTCGTGGGTTGTCGGTCACTCGTAGCAGGGGCAGGAACGCGTTGGTGACCCTGATGGGGCCATAGACGTTGGTGTTGTAGACGGAGTGAACTTCGGCGACCGTTACCTCTGCGGGGGTGACGATGTTGCCTGCGGCACCGGCGTTGTTGACGAGTACGTCCAGCCGGTCGGTGTGCTGGCGGACGAGGCCGACGGCGTCTGCCACGGACTGGTCCGAGGTCACGTCCAGCGGGATCATGGTCACGTTGACGCCGCGTGCGGTCAGTTGGTCGGCGGCTGCGTGTCCTCGTCCGGGGTCACGTGAGCCGAGGAAGATCGTCCAGCCTCGTTCGCCGAGTCGTCGGGCAGTCTCGAGGCCGAGTCCTTTGTTGCCGCCGGTGATCAGCGCCGAGGTCGGTTGCGGGGGCGTGGTCATTCGATTTCTCCTTTGTGATGGTTCCGGCGCCGTCACACCAAGGCGTGCGGCCGGTTCGGGTCAAAAGCTGAGTCATGCGAAGGGTTCGAGGCTGAAGCGGCCCCAGGCCACGAAGACGGCCATGGCCAGGTAGAGCACCTCGGCGACGGCTGTTGCCCACAGGCCGCGCCGGACCCGCACGATGATCGCCCCGGTGAACAGCAGGGCCGTGCCGGTCGCTGCCACCGGCACCAGGATCGGTGCGATGCCGAGCACGGCGGGCAGGATCAACCCGGCCGCGCCCAGGAGGTCCACCACCCCAAGGGCTTTCAGGGCGGTCGGGCTGAAAGCTTCGGCCCATGCGGCGTACCCGCCGGCGGCCAGAATCTTCTCTTTGGGGATCACGATCTTGGCGCTGCTGGCAAGGAGCACGGCTGCCAGCACCCCGGCGACGATCCACAGAGCGACGTTCATGATTGACTGCCTCCAATATTGGTGTCGGAATGGCTTGCTGCTTCTCTGACGGGTGACGGCGAGGAAACCAGACACATGAACGGAAAAGAACTGCTCGCGGCGCGCTTCGAGGAGCATCGGAGCCACTTGCGGGCGGTGGCCTACAGGATGCTGGGGTCGCTCAGCGAGGCCGACGACGCCGTCCAAATGACCTGGCTCAAGGCTGCCGGTGCCGACACCGGTGGCGTCGAGAATCTGGCCGGATGGCTGACGACCGTGGTGGGCCGGGTCTGCCTGGACATGCTCCGATCCCGCGAATCGCGTCGCGAGGACTCCCTCGACGAACACGGCGCAAGCCTCGGGACGCGAGTTGGGACCGACCCTGAGCAGGAGGCCTTGCTGGCGGACTCTGTCGGCTTGGCGCTGCTGGTGGTCTTGGACAAGCTCTCGCCGACCGAACGGATCGCCTTCGTCCTGCACGACCTGTTCGCCGTATCGTTCGCCGACATCGCCCCGATCGTGGACCGCAGCCCCGAGACGACGCAGCGGATCGCCAGCCGGGCGCGTCGACGGGTTCGAGGCGACTCCGGGGCGGGCAGCGAGGACCGGATGCGGCAATACCGCGCTGTCGAGGTGTTCCTGCGGGCCGCGCAGAACGGCGATTTCGAGGCGCTGCTGGCGATGCTCGACCCGGACGTCAGCTATCGCACTGACGAGGCCGCACGCCTGCTGGGAGCGGGGACCGACTTCGATGGTGGCCGAGTCCTCGCCGAAGCGTTCTGCGGAAAGGCGCAGGTTGCCCGCGCGATCATGCTCGACGGCGAGCCAGGCCTGGTACTGGCCCCGAGCGGCACGCTGATGCTGGTGATGACCATCCGATTCGCGGGCGAGCACATCGCCGGGATCAACGCAGTCGCCGACGAGGACCGATTGTCAAGAATGGAACTCACGGTGCCATAGCCTGAGCTCGAACCTGACCGCGAGTGCTCACTGTCGGGTCTACCGGGCGAGTTCGGCCGGTTGATCCAGCCGCGTCAGCTTCCGCGGGTTTGCTATCGCGTAGATCTGGATGATCCGCCCGTTCTCCACGACGAGGCTCAGCGCGGCCGGTTCACCGTCGATCTCGATCTGGCCCGCTGGCGCACCGTTGAGCCACACGGTCGTCGTCTCGAACGTGGCCACCACCCGGTTCAGGCGCGCGAGCAACTTCGCCACCAGTTCGACCCCGTGGATGGGGGCCTGACTCGCGGTCACCAGCCCGCCACCGTCGGCGATCAGGACCACCTCCGGCGCCATGATGTCCATCAGGTCCCGCAACTGCCCGGTTCGCAACGCGAGCAGGAACCGCTCCACCACGGCCTGCTGCTCGGATCGACTCACCTGCACCCGCGGGCGCCGAGCCGCCACATGTTCGCGTGCTCGCCGAGCGATCTGGCGAACCGTGGCCGCGGACTTTCCGACGGCCTCGGCGATCTCGTCGTAGGGCGTCTCGAAGACCTCGCGCAGCACGAACACCGCCCGCTCGGTGGGTGTGAGGGTCTCCAGCACCAGCAGCATCGCCATCGAGATGCTGTCGGCCAGCTCGACGTCCTCGGCCACGTCGGGCGCGGTCAGCACCGGTTCGGGCAACCAGGTGCCGATGTAGGACTCCTTGCGCCGGTTGAGAGTACGCAGTCGGTCGAGCGCCTGGCGGGTGATGATCCCGACCAGGTAGGCGCGCTGATCCCGCACCATGGCGAGATCGACGCTCACCCACCGCAGCCAGGTTTCCTGCACAACGTCCTCGGCGTCGGCAACCGAGCCGAGTATCTGGTAGGCGACGGTGAAGAGCAGGTTGCGGTGGGCGAGGAACACCTCGGTAGCGGGGCTGGGCGGCTGTCGTGGTTCATGCCTCGCCGCGATCTCCGGCGCGGTCCGCAACGTGCCGACCATGGGCAGCTCCTGTCTCTCGACTCTCGACTAGGTCATCCATACGACACCGGCCCACCGTTTTTTGTGACACCACAACGACAAGCAGGAGCGGCGTTGCGCGCGGTTCTGTCTGGCCGTCGTGGCAGCCGCCCAGGAAATGGGCTGATGCCGATCAGTTGCTTGTGGCGCGCGTCACGTAGCTGCGGTGTCACAGAGGATCGAGTCGCCGACGTCTCATGGTGGACCGAGGACTCGACCTCGGATCAGGGAAAGGATGCAATTGATGACGGAGCAAGGAACGGCTTCACTGGCCGGGAAGGTAGCGGTTGTGACCGGGGCCGGGTCCGGCATCGGCGCGGCGACCGCGGCAACGCTGGCTGGGCTGGGAGCGCGGGTGTGCTGCGCCGGACGAAACATCGAGTGTGTCGAGCGGACGGCCGAGGAGATCACTGCTGCTGGTGGCGAAGCATTCGGGCTGCGAGTCGACGTGGCATCGCCGCAGGACAACGATGCGATGGTCCGGGAGACGGTTGCCCGTTACGGCGCCGTCGATATCGCCCATCTCAACGCTGGAACGGGGCACTGGGCCGGTGTTCTGGACTACCCGTTGCAGGAGTGGGACCGCACGATGGCGGTGAACCTGCGCGGTGTGCTGCTCGGCTTGCAGTCGGCGGGTCGGGCGATGCGCGAGGTGGGTGGTGGCTCGGTTGTGGTCACCTCCTCGGCGGCCGGGCTCACCGGTAATCGGGGGGCAGCGGCGTACTCGGCGTCGAAACACGGTGTGATCGGTTTGGTGAAGTCGGCTGCCCTGGAACTGGGTCCAGTCGGGATCCGGGTCAACACCATCTGCCCGGGCTACATCGCCAGCAACGATCTCATGCGGAAGATGGGCGAGGAACTCGACATCGCTAGCCGATTCCCACTACGCCGACCGGGGCGCAGCGAGGAGGTCGCCAACCTGGTCGCGTTCCTGGCCAGTGACAGCGCGTCGTTCATCACCGGCGGCGTGTTCACCATCGATGGCGGCTGGCTGGCCGGTGGCATCGACCTCCATGACGATTCCGTAGATCACCCAACCAGCGCCGACCGCGTTGCCGCCCTTGCCAACACCTCCGCCCCGCTTGCCCCCTGAAGGAGAAGAGCTCATGAACCTCGCACTCTGGATCATTGCCGGGCTGCTTGCTGCCCTCGCCCTGTTCGGCGGTCTCACCAAAGCCTTCATGCCCAAGGACAAGCTGGACGAACTGGGCAGAAAGTCCGGTGGGGGCTGGACCGAGCACGCCAGCGCCGGTTTCGTCAGAACCCTGGGGGCAGTTGAGATCTCAGCCGCAGCCGGTCTCGTCCTGCCCGTCGTACTCGACATCGCACCGGTGCTGGTGCCGGTAACCGCCGTGTGCTGGATCCTGTTGATGATCGGCGCGATGATCACCCACGCCCGCTACGGCCAGTACAAATACGTCGCGCTGAACTTCGTCTACCTCGCCGCAGCCGCCTTCGTCGCTTGGGGCCGCTTCGGCCCCGAGTCCTTCACCGGCTGATTCGGGTACATCGCCAGGTCGACCGCCACACGACCTGGACTAATTCTCCGAGGGGCGTCATCAATCTGTTTCCGGCTATGCTGGCTGACCCGGAAACACTCAATTCGGCATTATCGGACGTCTGCTGAGTCGGTAGGGTATCGATTGCCCCGGAAGACGTGAGTCAAGGACAGGCCGGAGTCCGCTACCGCGAGCACGTGAACTGGTCGCGGCGACGTGCCCGCTGACCACCCCCGCCGCGCAGATTTTGCGGGCACTGGCGCACTATTAGCGTCGGGGCCGATTGACCGATGCCCGCAGGCCATCGCGATTCCTTTACATGGGATACACACCCACGATGACCAGGCGTTTTTCAGTAGCCCATGTTTTGTGTGACCCGCCGAGGGTGCGTACCTGTGACGGTCGACTTACGCCCGCGGTCGTCCTTGGGTATCTCTCGTAGAGATCCCACGTTCGCGGAGCCTGTTCAGAACGGTCATGCCGTCTACACCCAGGTGCCGACCAACTCGGGCGAGCGACCAACCCTGACCGTAGAGATGGATGGCGTCATCAATTTGGTCGGGCGTCAGGCCACGGCGGCGCATCGGTACGTGATGCCGATGAAGGATCTCGCCGACCGTCCGCCGCTCGATACCGAACCGGGCAGCCAACTCATACACCGTCGCTCCACCCTCATAGCCAGCGATCAACTCCCGAATCTGAGCAGCGTCGAGCTGGCGTGCCCGCTTGGGTTTGGACCGGGCAGCAGTCGACGGCATGGGCGCACTGGGATCCGGAAGCTTCCGAACCAGCGACTGCAACGCTTCTACCTGGCGTTTCGTGTTGTAGTAGATTCCCCCAAGGTCCACACATCGCAGGCTCATGCTCTTGGAGAGCATGAGCCTTTTGCGTTCCGCGTATTTTGTGGGGGCGAAGCCCCACACCCACCCGGCGGGCTTCGCGCCCGGACCCCCGGAGCCTGCGGTTGCGTTCGGTGGTCGTGGTTCGAGTCTTCACCCACGACCTGGGGTTCGACGCAGACGCTCGGCGCGACCCAGGGGTGGCGTTGCCGGGGTGATGTGGAGGGCACCTTGGTTGAGGTCGAGCATCAGTGCCCCGGGTGTTGTTTGCAGTTGGCTGCGTAACTGGTCGGGTATGTAGTCCATCGTGGCGATTCGGTTGCGGTAGCTGAGGAAACTGTGGCATCCGATCGCCCTGACTCCCGCCCGGCGGAGCCTGGTGACAGCGTCGGTCAATGTCCACAAAGCGTTTTCGGCGGGCTGGATGATGTCTATGGCGTCGAGGTGTCGTGACCGGATATGTTCCGGGAAGAACTTCGCTGCGAAGTGGCGGTAGAGCACATACTCCGAAGCGCCGGTCCATTTGGCGTGTTCAATCGTCGCCAGGAATGCCTCCCAGAACGGTCGCCGGTGCTGGTCTTCGACTCGCCGCATCAGGTCCGCGAGGATTTGTCTGTCGAACACCATGTGATGCTGCATCCCGCTGTAGGGGTCGACCGGCCGCCACTCGGCGAGCAGCCGGGTCGCTGCGGTGATCGCGGAGTGGCGGTCGGGGATCGCGTGCTGGCGGGTGTCGAGGCGCCATTGCAGCGGATAGCCGAGTGCCAGATAAGATCTGCCATCGTTTTCGACGAACACGACATCGTCGACGAGCGCGTAGTCCGCGTCGAGCACCAGGATGTGCTGGACCGTGCTCGCCAGGATACGGAAGCAGTTCAGTTTGATCAGCTGCTGGAAATACCAGGACGAATTGTGGTGATCGCCGCCCGCTGTGCGCAGGGCCGCCTCGATGGAGGCCGGTGTCGGTGAGACCGCTTCCTCATCGATCCACTGCACCATATGTTCGGTCCGTACCTGTGCGTGCAGGCGCGCGGACCCGACGATATTCACCGATCGGATCGGATTGCGGCAGTGTGCACTCAGTCCGGTGATACAGGCGTCGAGGCCGGGCAGATCCTTGGCTGCCACCGGGATCATGACCTCGATCGGCGGTAGGCGCGCAGTTTCGGTCACTTCACGCTCCCCGTAGGCTGATCGTCGCCGCTAACCATAGCCAGCCTCGTGCCTCGAAAAGCGTTGGGCCCTCAGCATTTCGTCACCGACACCTTCGCGACCGCGCTGCGCGAAGCACTCTCCGACTGGTTCGGCACACCCCTGAAAAACGCCGGTGCCCTCAACGACCGGCCCTTTGATCGACCGGACATCTGCCATTCGGCGCATTGCCGAGGCGCAGGAAGTCTTGCCCGGCAAGCGATCAGGGCGCAGCCGTTACGGGCGCTGTGTACCTGCGACCCGCCCGGTCGAACGCGCGGCCGCGACAGCAGAGTGCTTTGTCGGACGTGGTCGCAAGGATGGCCCGTTCACCGGACTGAGGCCGGCAGCGCGCTACCGCGACCGCTCATACAACCGATCGAACTGGTTGCCCAGCACCGTGTAAGTCTGCAACCACCCACTGCTGGCCGCGATTTCACACAGCGGGCCGGTCGCGACGAACAGAAATTTCAGATCGGGCAATCGGCTCATATCACCTCGCCGAATCAGCTCGGAATGGTCGGTGAGATCGCCCACGAGCTCCGCCGCATCCGCATACCGAGATTGCCAGCTCATGTCCTGCGGCCCGGCCTGCACGATCGCCATCACCTGATCGAGGATGTCGAGTATCTCCGCCGCCTCCAACTTCACCTCGCCAGCTTGGCACGCCCGAATCTGCTCGACGAGCGCGGCCGATGGCGAGACGAAATGTTCATACCGTTCGAGTAAGTTCCCTGCAGCCTGTGGACTGGCTTTGTGGCGGATCAGCCCAGCCGGGCGCACAGCAGCCAGGCGGGAACCGACTTGCGGCCACTGGGTTCGTCGCGGATGCCCTCGAACCGGAATCTCGGGCCGTCGGCAGTCGGCCCGAAGTCGCCGACAGGCAGGTTGCCATGGATTCGCGCCGGCCTGATCTCATCGATCACCCAGTACTTCTCCACTGCCTCGCGAAGCTCGTCAGCGGTGACCGGCGCCGGTCCCGGTACGGGTACTTCGGGCAGGGCGGTCCGGTCGAATACCAGCGCGAAATACGACGCGCCCGGCGCCGCGGCGCGCACGATCGACTGCTGGTAGCCCACCCGCGACTCGACCGGGATCGAATGGAACAGCGTGCTGTCGACGATCGTGTCGAAGCGACCGTCGTAGCCGGTGAAGGTGGTGATGTCGGCGACCTCGAAGGAGGCGTTGGCCAGGCCGCGCCTGGTTGCCTCGGCGCGGGCCAGCTCGATCGCGGTCGGCGACAGATCCAGCCCCACGGTGGTGTAGCCCCGCTCGGCCAGATATAGCGAGATCGCCGCCTCCCCGCATCCGACATCGAGGACATCGCCATGGAATTTGCCCTGCTCGATCAGTGCGGCGAGTTCCGGCTGGGGTTCCCCGATACTCCACGGCGGTTTGACGCCCGGCCCGAACGGGCCACCCGTGCCTTGGTAGACGGCTTCGAACTCGAAATCATCCGGCCCAGTCATAGCATATGAGTATCAGTGACCTTGGTGTCTGTCAACGTCGTAGATGGCTGAGTACGTTTCTGAGCAAGGTCGTCCAGCACCTGCGCCGCTGCGTGCATCGGCATACCAGCGCATGAGCACCGCTCACCAACTTCGTACCTGACAGAATGCGCTCATGAACGATGCGTCCTCGGCTGCTCCGACGATCGCCTGCGGCGGACGGATGCGCGCCCAGTCCGAGGCGCATCACCGTGCTGGATGTCTCGCTTCGGCGTTCGTCGCGAATGGGATTGCTCGTGGTGATCGTGTCGCGGTGATGTTGCGGAACGACATCGAGTTTCTCGAGGTCTCCCTT
This sequence comes from Nocardia vinacea, assembly GCF_035920345.1. NCBI lineage: Bacteria > Bacillati > Actinomycetota > Actinomycetes > Mycobacteriales > Nocardiaceae > Nocardia > Nocardia vinacea. The sequence continues at coordinate 5,806,986 of NZ_CP109149.1, read as the reverse complement.
GCGATTGCTGCCTGTGGGGCCAATCCCGTTCCTATCAATACGGGCTGGCGGGCCGCCGAGGTTGCGCATGTCCTCGAAGACTGCAGCGCTCGCGTCGTTCTCGCGCATACAGAGTTCATCGACACCATCGAGAAGGCTTGTGAGACAGCCGGGGTGGGGCCGATGATTATCGAGGTCGCTATGCCGACTGAACTGCTCGAGGAGGCGGGGCTCGATGTGGCGTTGGCGCAGCCCACTGGTCAGCACAGCACTGTTGAGCAGTGGATCCGAGATCGTCCTGACCCGCTCGGTTATCTCGATGGTGCGATTGCGGATTCGATGGGGCTTATCTACACATCGGGCACTACGGGAACGCCGAAAGGTGTTCTCCGCGAACGTATGACGCCGCATCAGCTGTTGTCCATCGCGGGTGGTACGGCGAAACGGATGGGATTGGCTCCGGGTGGGCAGATGTTGGTGGCTGGGCCGCTGTATCACACCAGTCCCAATGCGGTGGCGGTGTTGGCGCTGCGGATGGGGACCAATATTACGATCATGCCGCGTTGGGATGCGGAGCGATTTCTGCAGCTTGTAGCGGAGCGTCGGATTACGCAGGCCAAGGTGGTGCCCACGATGCTGTCGCGGCTGTTGTCGTTGCCTGCCGAAATCGCTTGTCGTTATGACGTTTCCAGTCTGACGCACCTCATCCATTCCGCGGCGCCGTGCCCGCCCGCTGTCAAACGCGCGGCGATCGAGTGGTTCGGTGATGCGGTGATCGAGTTCTATGGCTGTACCGAGGCGGGCACTGTTACGTGGATCAGTGCCACGGAATGGCTCGCACATCCGGGGAGCGTCGGCCGTGGTACAGACGGTTCCGATGTCGTTGTCGCTACCGAAGACGGAAAACCGTTGCTGCCGAACGAGATCGGGAATGTGTTCGTTCGTGGTGCCGACTACTGGCCCGAATTTCGGTACCTAAACCGCGATGCCGGGGCGGCCAGTCCGGTTCCCGGCTTCCTCGACGTGGGTGACACCGGGTACCTCGACGACGACGGCTATCTCTACCTCACGGGGCGCTCCAGCGAGATCATTATCTCGGGAGGCGTCAATATCTACCCTGCCGAAATCGAGGCCGCTATTGCTTCTCTCGATGGGGTAGAGGACGTTGCCGTATTCGGCGTCCCACATGCGGGCGATTTGGGGGAAGCGGTCGCCGCACATGTCGTTGCGCGATCCGGGGCAACGCTCACCGAGAGTGTGATTCGTGCGGGTCTCGCCGACCGCATTGCTCGCTACAAGATTCCGGCGCACGTGCGCGTGGTCACGGCCTTGCCACGGGACGAATCGGGCAAAGTGTACAAACGCGAACTCCGGGCGCTCTACGGAGCTTGATTCCCAGGGGCTAGCTTGTGGCTCCGATGTCGCAGTACGACAAGATAATGACGCCGACGACTCCCGACCGGTCAACCGGTCGGGAGTCGCAGCCGTGCGATCTACACCAATTCGGGGACGCGGAGGTGGGCGATGGCCAACTCGAATTCGCACATGTCGACCACCTCCATGCCGGCTTGACGGGTGATTCGCTCGCGCAGAGCGTTTGCCTCTTCGCGATTGTGTTCCATCGCGTCGGCGGTGTCGAAGGTGACGCAGGAGACGCCACGGCCGGATCCGCGCTCGACCAGGAGGCTCGCGCTGCAGAAACCCTCGAGAGATTCCATGCCGGGCAGGGCTTGGGATTTGTAGGTCTCGATTCCCGCGTCCTGTCGATCCGGGTTTGTCCTCATCCAGACTGCGCGGGCGCAGGCACCCTGCTGGACGCGGTGGTCACGATGTAGGACGGCGATTTCCCACTGCTCGATTTGGGTGCCGCCGCCGCCGAATGCCGCGGCCGCACGATCTCGAATGGGGCGAACCCGGTCAGCGCTGCGGTTCATCGCATCCTCGGTTTCCCATGAGGTAGTAACGATGCACCGGCCGGACTGGCGATCGACCAGCAACGATAGTCCGACACAGCCGGGTATGTCTTCAACAGCCGGCATTACTTCGTCACGTACGTGCGCAATCCCGGCATCGATAGCGGAGGGTTGCGCCTGAATAGTGGTAGAACGTGCGTACACGAGCGACTCCCTCGGTGTTCAGGGCAGCACCCCGGTGGCGCCACCGACATATTCACACTGCTCCGCTGCGGCACTCATGGCAATAGGCTCAGCATACTTCGCGCAACATATGTTCGTGGCCGGAGACCACCGCTGCGGCTCGAGGAGTTTGCGGTAGCTGGATGCGGGGTACTTCCGGCGCTGAACGAATTCCAGGCAACGGCGGCCGTGGCAGTCAGTGAATCTGTCCGGCAAGAGGAATTATTATGTGGGACAAGCAGTTAGACCATATCGCCACGCATCGACAGCCCGAGAGCGGCGAATGGGACAGTGACGCAGTCGCTTTCGCTGAAATTGCGGATAACCTGGTTCGAAGTCTGCTCGATACCGGACTGCAGCTCAACAAGATCGGTATCGAATTCGACAGGGAGCCAGCCGCATCCGCGCAGGCGGATCGGACCCGAGATGCGATCAGCGACATCATCGACGACCTCGACCGCATAATCCGCGATGCCGGTCGGGCGGTTATCGCGGTGACTTCGACGCTGCCGAGGACAGAGTCGGGTATATCGCGGTACAGATGAACAAGGCGGCGACACTCGGCTGGTATTCGACGGCGTATTGCCGTTCCGGCCTCACCGCCGCAGCAGGTAGACGACTCATTTGCCTCGCGGCTGCGCTGCGTCGCGAACCTTGTCGGCATCGGCGGAAATCGCCCGGCAGTTGTTCGAGGCGAACGGGCGTATCTGCCGTGGACCTATCAGCTGCAGCCGGTGCCGTATATGCCGCCGATGATCACCGATCCGAGCCGCAAGCGATCACCGGGACAACCCGTAGGCCCTGGCGATGACCTTCTCGATGACCGTGCGCGGCAACAGGCGACGCAGCGCGAACATGGCGGGTGCATTGCTGCCGACCGCATACAGCGGCCGCGGCCGCCGGACCTCGACGGCGGCGACGATGGTGGCGGCAACCCGTTGTGGCGTAATGCCTTTGGCCTGCTGCTGATCGAGAGCGGTCATGAAGCGGGTGAAATCCGCGGTGTGCGGGGAGTTCTCGTCGATGTACTTGGTGCGCCGCTCACGCAGCCCGGTATCGATCTGGCCCGGTTCGACGGCGGTGATCCACACGCCGAACGGCGACTCCTCGAATCGAGCCGCCGTGGCGAATCCCCGCACGGCTGCCTTGGTTGCGACATAAGAGGACCGGTACGGCATCGGAAAACTGGCGAGCATCGAGCCGACCATGACCACCCGCCCATATCCACGGCTCCGCATTCCGGGAAGCACCGCCTGGGTGAGCGCGACCGGCCCGAGCACATTGAGCTGGAACAGCCGTTCGACCGCCGTGGTCGGTAGTTCGGCCAGCGGTCCGGCCTGGCTTTCGCCGGCATTGTTGATCAACACATCGACACCATCCAGCCCGTCGACGAATTCGCGGATCGACTCGGCATCGGTCAGATCGAGCGCGCGATAGTCGACATCCGCCACTCGGTCGGCGGCCGGGATCGACTCCGGATTCCGGCTCGTCCCGATCACTTGGAAGCCGCGCGCCACCAGGGCCGCGGCCGTTGCCTTTCCGATGCCGGACGACGCACCGGTCACGACTGCCAGTCGACTCATGACCGCGCCTCGCTAGCGCTCGGCACGGCCATGCCCGAGGGGCGCTGTGCTGTTGATTCGCTCGCTCACGGGTGTCTCTCCTCAGTTCGGCCAACGGTCGCATTATCCAGGCATGGGCGCGAAAGCCGGAGTGGCATGGGCTACTTCGTGTCTGCCGCGAGTTCGATCAAGCGGGCGCGGACGAGTTCGGGGCGTTCGTCGGCGACGAAATGTCCACAGCCGGTTACCGGTTCGAAGGTGTAGTCGTCGGCGCCGCGGGCGGTTTCGGCGGCGGCGAGGGAGCGGTGGACGGCGGGGTCGTCGACGCCGAAGAGGACGCGGATCGGGATGGTGACGCGGCGGCGTTCGGGATGACGTGCGGCATCCGGGATTTCACGCAGCCAGAAGGTGCGGTAGGTGTCGGTGGCGGCGCGGGCGCAGACCGGATCGCGGAAGCGGTCGGCGAAGATGCGGATCACTTCGGGACTGACCTTGCTGCGGTCGGTGATCGCCCCGCTGATGAGCCATTCGAGGAAGCGGGTGCGCTGCTGCAGCGGTACGCCCACCGTGGCGACCAGCGGCTGGTAGGTGAGGAAGCGCCAGATCTGTCGCATGACCGTCGTCGGCTTTACCCACGGATGGGCCATATTCAGCACCAGGTAGCCATCGAAGCGGTCGGGTTCGCGCAGCACCATGCGATAACCGATGTAGCCGCCCCAGTCGTGGCCGACGAGCAGCACTCGCTCCAGGCCGAGCGCATCGAGCAGCGCAAACACATCGGAGGCGACCTCCTCCTTCGACCACCGATGCGGCGCGGGACCCGACCAGCCGTATCCGGGCAGGTCAGGGGCGATGATCCGGAGTCCCTCGGGCGGGTCGGCGAGGAGATCCCGATAGGCGTAGTGGTGCTGTGGCCAGCCGTGCAGCAGCACGACCGGGCGGCCGTCCTCGGGTCCGGATTCGGTGACGTGGAACCGGACATCGCGGGCTGTCACGAACGACCGGCGCACACCGGAGATGACTGGCGGTTCGGTACCGTCGGTAACAGGCATACGCTCACGATAGTTCGCCGCCCGTCTGCCGAACCACCTTCTGGAGTCGGATTCGGACCACCACCCGTGGTCGGATAGCGCGTCGCCGGAGCGAGGATCAGACTGGAGGTGTGTTCCAGCGGATCGTGGTGGGATACGACGGCTCACCCGGCGCCAGGGAAGCTCTGCGGATGGCACTCGAGTTGGCCGCCGCGAATAAGTCCGTGCTCACCGTGGTCGCGGTGGAGGAGCATCGTCCGCACTATGGGCCGGTGATAGGGGAGATCGAGGAGGAGTTCTCGGTCGAGGAGGTGGCCAGCCGCCGCTGGCTCGCCGCGGCTGCCGAGACGGCTGCCGAGCGCGGCATAGCCATCGAAGCCGAAATCCGAGCCGGGCACCCCGCGCATGAACTCGCCGTCGCCGCCGCACACCACGAGGCGGATCTGCTGGTCCTCGGCCGCAGTGGTCATTCGGCGATCTGGGGTCGATTCATCGGTGCGACCGCCGAGAAGGCCGCCCGCCACGCCGACTGCTCGGTCCTTATCGCTCAGGACGGCCACAAGTGAATCGATGACCGAACCAGAACGAGCGACACGCCGAACCGCCCGGCGGTAAAACCAGGTGAATCCAGTGCTACCGACAAGGTAGGAATGCCTCATGCTGACTGAATTCGCCCCTGGTTTGTTCGCCGGACAGGACCTCGCCGCGCGGGTCGAGCACGCCGAACGGACGCTGATCGAGGAGGGCGCTCGCGCGGCCGCCCGCCGGGACCCGCAGCAGCGAGTGCTGGTGCGCCCCATCGGCGGCGGCCTCGCGGTGTGGGCGGGCCCGGGTTCACCGCTCGACAAGGTAGTCGGCGTCGGTATGAACGGCGCTGCCTTCGATGACGCCGAGCTGGACGCGGTCGAACAAGCCTTCGCCGAGCGGGAGGCGCCGGTCCAGGTCGAGGTCTCCACGCTGGCCGATCCGGCCGTTGTCGAACGCCTGACGCGCCGCGGCTACGTGCTGTTCGGATTCGAGAACGTGTTGGGCTTGCGGCTCGAGCCTGGGCGGCAGGCGCAGCCGGCCGAGGACATCGAGATCCGCGATGTCGGGCACGACGAATTCGAGACCTGGGTGAACGTCGTCGTCGACGGCTTCGCCGCCCCGGATACCCAGGGCGTCGCCTCGCACGAGGAATTCCCGCGCGAGGCCGTCGAACAGGCCGAGCGGGACCTCACCGCGACGAGCGGTTTCGTCGGCTCGCTCGCCATGATCGACGGTAAGCCCGTCGGCGGCGCGAGCCTGCGCCTCAGCGACGGCGTAGCCCAATTATGCGGTGCGGCAACCCTTCCCGAATTCCGCCGCCGCGGTGTGCAGGGCGCACTGCTGTCGATGCGCCTCGCCGCCGCGGCGGCCGCCGGTTGTGACCTCGCGGTGGTTACGACACTGCCGGGTTCGAAGTCGCAGCAGAACGTGCAGAAGCTCGGATTCCAGCTGCTCTACCCGCGTGCCATTCTCGTTCGCTAGTACCGGCCGAAGGCGAGTGCGACATTGTGCCCGCCGAAGCCGAACGAGTTGTTGATCGCGTACTCGATCTCCTGGTTGCGCGCCTCGCCGTGCACGACATCCAGATCGATTTCGGGATCGAGGTTGTCCAGGTTCAGGGTCGGCGGCACGACGCCGTCGCGGATGCTGAGCACGGTCAGAATCGATTCCAGTGCGCCCACCGCGCCGATCGAATGTCCCAGTGCGGATTTCGGCGCATAGACCGAAGCGTGGTTACCCACGGCTTTGTTGATCGCGTTCGCCTCGGCGGTGTCACCGATGGGGGTAGCGGTCGCGTGGGCGTTGATGTGGGTGATGTCCTTCGGGGTGAGACCTGCGATCTGCATGGCCCGGGTCATCGCACGTGCCGCGCCATCGCCATCAGGGGCCGGAGCGACCAAATGGTAACCGTCGGAAGTGATGCCGGCACCGAGCAGGCGCGCGTGGATCGTCGCGCCACGGGCCTTGGCATGCTCCTCGGTCTCGATGACCATCAGTGCACCGGCCTCGCCGAAGACGAAACCGTCGCGATCCTTGTCGAAGGGACGCGAGGCGCCCTTCGGGTCGTCGTTGCGGGTGCTCATCGCGCGCATCATGGTGAACGCCGCGATCGGGAGTACATCGATGTATCCCTCGACGCCGCCGGTGACGACCATATCGGCGTCACCCATCGCAATCATGCGCCAGGCGTTGACAATCGCTTCCGACCCGGACGAGCACGCCGAGACCGGCGTGATCACGCCTGCCTTCGCCTTCAATTCCAGACCCACGACCGCCGAGGGACCATTCGGCATGATCATCTGCACGGCCAAGGGCGAAATCTTGCGGTAGCCACCGTTTTTCAGCTTGGTGTTCGCATCGGTGATCGCATCCGCGCCGCCGAGCCCGGTGCCGATCGCCACACCGAGCCGCTCGGGATCCACCTCCGGACTGCCCGCATTGCGCCACACCTCGCGCCCGAGCACCGTCGCGAGCTGCTCGACGTAGGCCATCCGACGCTGTTCGACCCGCGTCAGCAGGGTTTCGGGGCGAACCTTCAAGTGACCGCCGATGCGGACGGGCAGGTCGTACTCCTCGACGAAGGGATCCTCCAGCACGTCGATTCCGCTTTCGCCGTTGAGGAGTCCCTTCCAAGTCGCGTCGACATCACCCGCGATGGAGGTGGTCGCCGCGAGACTCGTCACGACGACATTCGGGAATCGCCCGTCGGCAGCAAAGAGGTTTCGCACGAGAGTCGCTCCTGGTTTCTCTTCCGATAACGCGGTTTTCGGTGTCCTGGCGAGTGCCTTATCTGAATTGGACAGGCGTTCGACGGACTACGGCGGCCGGACATCGTTGTCGTGCGGCATCGTCGCAGGCGTTCTACTATGCCGCCGCATGCACCGAAATGCGCTGCTGAGCTGGTATTTTCGCTGGACATCGTTCCCGGAAGAGCATACCGGCGCGGATTCCTCATGGTATGCCCGTCATTACGAACCTTCGGCCCGGCGCTTGTGGGAAACCTCCAAAGTCGCAGGAACCGCGCTCATCCGCGGGCGGTTCGGGCGTAGCGTGCTGGTCCATTGACCGGTTCTCTCCGGCCCATTCTGTCGCCTTACCGACGCATCTATGCAATCTTGTTATTGCACAACGGCATTGAAAGGGTCGCCCCAGCGGCACCGGTGAAGGGGTGTGGCGAGAGCATGGTGTCGTCGAACACAGCCGAGTCCGGCGGCAATACCGCCGCGCAGAGTTCACCCACCCCGCCGGCTGCCATCCCCCGGCACGTCGGCACGCGGGGGAGTCGCTCGGTCGATCCGCTGTGGCCGGGCATGCTCCCGCCCGGCCCCGCGCCACGTGTCCTCCCCCCGACGCGCCCGCACCGTCGGAAGCGGCGTCCGCCGCGTCGGCCCTGGTTGGTCGGCAGTGCCGCGGTCTTCGGGACGCTGGCGGCGGTGGCATTGGTGCTCGTGTACACGGCCGAGGCGAGCAATACCCGGCAGTCGACGGCCACGATCACCGATCGGGTGCTCGGCGGCGGACCGAACTGCGAGCCGACGCGCACCGAACAGCTGGTGCGCGGCAACGGAACCGGGTCGACCGAATCCGGGCCGGATGTGATCCTGGCCTTCCAATATGCCTACTATGTGACCCGCTCGGGCGCGGATGCCCGCGCGCTGACCACGGCGGATGCGGCGGTGTCCGCGGTCGCGTTGATCGATGCGGGCATCAAATCGATTCCGCCCGGCACCCAGCACTGCGTAATGATCACCCCGATGCCCGACGGTCGCTTCGACGTCGTCATCACCGAGTTCCGACTAGATGCGACGGTGCGCACCTATCGACAGTTCGTCACCGTCGCGCCCCACGAGGGCATCACCGTCATTACCAAGATCACCGCGCCGTCCTGAGTCTTCCGCTCAGCTCCGGCGGCCAGGAAGACCCGCAGCGGTCGCCGCGGCGGCCAGCACTGTTTCGAGCATTTCGGGGGTGAGCCGACCGGTGAAGGTGTTCTGCTGGCTGACGTGGTAGCAGCCGAACAGGTGCAGCGGCGCACGATCATCGACGGTCGGCGGCAGCACAACGTGAGCGCCGTGCCCGAATTTGGGACGCGGACGCGGCACGGTCCAGCCCGATGCGGCAAGTACCGGAAGCAGTGCCTGCCAGCCGAATGCGCCGAGTACGACCACCGCCCGCAATGTCGGTGTGAGCAGGCCCAATTCGGTCTTCAACCAGTGACTGCAGCGGTCTCGCTCGTCAGGTGTCGGCTTATTGTCGGGCGGCGCGCAGTGCACCGGTGCGGTGACCCGAGCACCGATCAGCCGCAGTCCGTCATCGCGGTGCACCGCCGTAGGTTGATTGGTCAGCCCGACGTTGTACATGGCGGCGTAGAGGAAATCCCCACTGCGGTCGCCGGTGAACATTCGCCCGGTTCTGTTGCCGCCGTGGGCGGCCGGGGCGAGCCCGACGATCAGCAGCTGAGCGTCATCCGGGCCGTAACCGGGAACCGCCCTGCCCCAATAGGTTTCGTCACGGTACGCCGCGCGCTTCTCCCTGGCCGCCCGTTCCCGCCAGGCGACCAGTCGCGGGCAGGCGAAGCAATCCGCGACCGCGGCGTCGAGTTCGGCGATGGTCTCGCACACGATCACATGGTGCCGCAGGTCATATCGGCGCGAGCAGGCCGGTCAGGTGGTCATGGGCGACGTGCGCGTGCAGCCGCACACCGGTGACCAGCGGGCCGTCGTCGGCATAGAGCACCGTTCCCGGCAGCCGATCGCGCACGCCGGTCAGCACCGAGGCGGCACCCATCAGCATCGAGGTGTGGCAGTCGTGGCCGCAGGCGTGCGAGACCGGGAACGGTCCGCCGGATAGTCGTTGTCCACGACCTTCGATACGAAATCGACACCGCACAGGTCGGGTACCGGCAGTGCGTCGATATCGGCGCGCAGCGCGATCGTCCGGTCGCCGTCCATGCCGCCGCGTAGCACGCCGGCGATGCCGGTGCGCACCTCGTCCAGCTTCAGCGAGCGCAGATGATCGGCGATGAGCGCGGCGGTATTCGACTCCCGGTTTGACAGCTCGGGATCCCGATGCAGATGGTGCCGCCACGTGATGACCTGATCGGCCACTTGTGCCGCGCGCCTGTCCAATTCGTCATAGATCGCGCCTGCAGTCATCTGAACTCCGTTCGTTGTGTCGGGATGCCGCATGATCAGCGATAGACGAGACGATCATGTCCACTATGCATCGATAGCCACTGGTTTGCGTACAGGTCGCACGACCAGTTCAGCGCGGCGGTGGGGTGTGCATAACGACGCGGACATGTGAGCCGGACCACGCGGTCGAGTTGATAGCATGGCCTTTCTGACCGACCGGATGCGGGCACCGCCCCCGGGTTCACCTCGAAAGAGTCTTTCCATGCAGTTTGAAATCGTCGAGCGAGACGAAACGTGGGTTGCCGGGCTCCCGGTGCGCAGCCCGAAACGTGCGCTCGGGGAACTGCGTGACCACGACCTCGAGGCCGCGTGGGCGGCAGTACTGCATCAGGAACTCGGCGGTCAACTGGCCAGCGCCTACACCGACTACTCCGGTGAACTCGGCACCTACAACACGCAGATCGTCGGCTATGAGTGCGTATCCTTCGGCGAGGTCACCCGCGGCCACCTGGTGGCGCGGCTACCGCGCGGCACCTATGCCAGGTTCTCCTCGGTCGGTAACTTCCCGCAGGTGATGACGGACCTGTGGACGCAGATCGCCTATGCCGAGGAACACAGCCAGATAAGACGCACCTACACCGGCGATTTCGAGTGTTATCCGCACGCCTACAAGATCGATCTCTACCTGGCGGTCGAGGCGCGATGACATACGCGATCGTGGTGCGCCGCGAGGCCATCTATGGCGGTCTGGTGGTGCCGCGGGTACGTCCGAGCTTCAAGGTCAGCAATAGCGACCTGATCGAATTCCTCAAGGATCGGCTGCGTGACCGCGCGGGCGCGGACCAGCCGATGTACACGGTGTACGTGCCGGATCCGGCCGGGAACTACAACGCCGTCGTGTGCTTCGAGTACTCCGATCCGGGTGCGGTTCCGGTCGGTGACGTACTGGTCAAGGTGCCCAAGGGGGTCTACGCCCGGTTCGAGCCGAACGGGGATTACCACGATCCGGTCGAGGATGTGTGGGCCCAGGTCGACGATGCGACGGCATCCGCTGAGATCACCCGTGCGTACCGGGAGGAAATCGAGATCTGGCGTGGGCCGGAGTCGGTCGAACTGTTCATCTCCATCCTGGTCTGAGATTGCGGCATATTAGCTGCGTCAGTACCGACTGGTCTCCACGATCTATTCGACGGCATGTTCGAGGGGTCTGACCTGCGGTAATTTGGCTACCGACTATTAGTTTTCGGAAGATTAACCAGATATCTGGTCAATTCTTGTCGTATGACGGATACTGCCCTAGGCAAACTCAACCGATCGGCGAGCCGTCTGGCGAGTCGGTCAGGCCGGCTCGATGACCGTGCAGATGTGCGGTAGCAAACGGAGTAGGAACACCATGACTGTCGAAACAATCGCAGTCGGCCCGGGGGGCACACGCGATGCCGAGGTGTTGCGGTTTCGCGACATGCATTCCGGATATGTCTTTCATGTCGCCACTCCGCAGGCTCATCCCGATCTGTGGCGCCGATATCTGCGCGGTGCGCTGCAGGTTTACCGGCATTACGGTGTTGATCACGCTTTGGAATACGACAGCGTTGTCGACGGCCGTTCGACGTCGTTGTTCTTCGCGGCCGTGGATCCGTCCGGCGTGGTCGTCGCGGGATTGCGGGCGCAGGGGCCCTATGGCGTGGCCGACGAAGTGCACGCATTACGCGCCTGGGCTGGTCGACCCGGTGCCGCCGAGTTGCGCGCGATGGTTGCCGACCGGATACCGGAAGGTGTGGTCGAGGTGAAAGCGGTCTGGGTCTCCCGAGCGGCCGAGCATCGTGCCGCGCTTGCCGCAGCGGTCTCTCGCTGTGTCGTGCACGCCGCCCGGCTGCTCGATGCCAGGTTCGGTTTCGTCACCACTGCCACGCGAAATATCGGTCTGTACCGCTCGAGCGGTGGGTATGTCGCCGATCGGATACTGGCGGTGCCCTATCCTGACGACCGCTATCGGACCATTCCGATGTGGTGGGATGACCGGACATATCGGTCATTAGCCACCAAATTGCAGAGTTCGTTGACTGCGCTGGAGCGTGCGGCACTCGATGCCTGGCTGTCGCCGCATGGTCGAGCGCCTGGATCAGGGATCGGAGGATTGGCGCAGGCATGAACGGTGAGCTCACCGCGGACCACCGCCCGCTGATTCTCGATGAAAATGCCACCGACGACGCACGGATCCTCGTGCAATTACGGAAATCGCCGCAGGTCCGCATTCTCGACCTGCGTGATGTGCTGCGCGCCGAACTCGCCAAGGTGCGTCGGCCGCCGGCGGATCTCGGTGGGCCGGAAACGGACCGTTGGGTCTATTACCCGTGGCGGCGCACGCTCGTCGGTTTGCCCGGTGAAAAGACATTTCGGGCAATTCGATTGGACCGCAACCAGAACAAGCTCACCCGCGCCGAACAGGAGCGTTGCGCCGGTCTCGCGATCGGGGTGGTCGGACAGAGCGTCGGGCACGCTGTCGCTTACACATTGGCCCTGGAAGGCACCTGCGGCTTATTGCGCCTGGCTGATTTCGACGATATCGAGCTGTCGAATCTGAATCGGGTGCCCGGCGGGATCTTCGATATCGGTGTGAACAAATCCATCGTGACCGCACGTCGGATCGCCGAACTCGATCCGTATCTGCCGGTCGAGGTCGCCACCGCGGGCGTGGACGAGGACAGCGTCGACGCATTCCTGCACGGGTTGTCGCTGGTCGTCGAGGAATGCGATTCGCTCGATATCAAGTTCGCCGTCCGGGAAGGTGCACGCCGACACCGCCTTCCGCTGTTGATGGATACCAGCGATCGCGGCCTGCTCGATGTCGAGCGCTACGACCTGGAACCGGACCGTCCGACGTTCCACGGTCTGCTCGGCGCGACGGTAGGCGCGGATCTGCGCGGGTTGTCCACCAAGGACAAGGCGCCGCACGTCATGCGGATTCTCGACCCGAAAGAGCTATCCGCGCGGATGGCGGCGAGTCTGGTCGAGATCGACGAAACCGTGACCACCTGGCCGCAACTCGGCGGTGACGTACAGCTGGGCGCGGCCATCGTGGCGGCGGCGGTGCGCCGGGTCGGGCTCGGGCACAAGTTGTCCTCGGGCCGGACCCGGTTCGATCTGGAGCGTGGTCTCGACGAGCTGGCCGAACCGGAGCCGGTGTGCGAGAAGGTGTCCGACGAATTTCCGGTGCCCGAAGGCGGTGTTCCGGACCCGCACGGGTCCGCCGTCGAGAAGGTCCTCGAATCCGCGCAGCGGGCGCCGTCGGGCGGCAATACCCAACCGTGGTACCTGCGGGTCGATGGCGACGAGCTGCGCATCGATCTCGTCCGAACCCGCTCGTCGGCACTGGATATCGGCTATCGCGCCAGCGCGGTATCGATCGGCGCGGCGCTCTACAACGCCCGCGCCGCGGCCGCCGCGCACGGCATACTCGGCGCGCACGAGTTCATCGAGAACAACTCCACCCCATTTTCAGCGGTGCTACACCTCGGCAACGGCACCGATGCCGCACTGGCCGCGGACTATCCGGCCACGCTGACCCGCGAGACGAACCGACACCTCGGCGCGGGCGCGCCGCTAGCCGATCATGTCCTACCTGCCCTGGACGCGGCCGCCACTGATGCGGCGGTCCATGCCATCACCGCACCCGATGAGCTCGCCGCCGCGGCCGCGCTGGTGGGCGAATCCGATCGCATTCGCTATCTGACTCCACGTCTGCATCAGGAGATGTTCGGCGAACTGCGCTGGCCCGGCGAGGATCCGCGCACCGGGATCGATATCCGGAGTATGGAATTGGCCGCCGACGAGCAGGCCAAAATTCAGATCGGGCAGCGCTCGGATGTCATGGATCGGCTGCGCGAATGGTCCGGCGGGACCGCGCTCGGCGAGTACAGCCGCGATCGCGTGCTGTCGAGTTCGGCGCTGCTCGCGATAACTTTTCCGCGTCGATCCGGAGCAGAGTCGGTATCACTTGCCGACTACGCCGGCGGCGGCGCGGCCGTGCAGCGGGTCTGGATCGCGGCGCAACGGCTCGGTCTTGCGGTGCAACCGGTCTCGCCTTTGTTCCTTTATGCGCGGCACCCCGACGAGCTGAAAGGGATTTCACCGGATTTCGCGGATACACTTACGTCACTTCAGGGCCGTTTCCTGGACCTGCTGGGAGTGCCTGGGCATGAGATCATGGCATTGGTGCTTCGCCTGAGCTATGCGGCAGCAGCCACGGTCCGCAGCAGGCGGCTTCCAGTGCCGGGCGCGGGCAACCGCAGCTAGCGCGATCGGAGATAGGGTGCCTCGGCGAACGCTCGACTCATTGGTGACCCAGGTCGCCTCCGAGTTGATGGGCGTCGACGCCACAACGATGGTGGCGGCGAGTGAACGCGTGCTGGCCAGGTTGGTCGAGCATTTCGATGTCGATTTCAGCTATCTACGCCATACCGATAGAGAGCAGCGGGCGACCGTGCTCATCGCGGAGTGGCCGCACCGTGGTGACATACCGGATCCGGACCCGCTGAAGATCGTGCATTTCGAGCACGCCGACTCGGTATTCCGGGAATTGGAACACGCGACCGAGCCGATCATTGTGCGGCCGTCCCAGCAATCCGCCGATTATCAGGAGACTATCCGGCGTTCGTCGGGTATTCCGCAGGTCGCGATGGCTGCGGTGCCGCTGTTGTCGCGCGGCGAGTCGACCGGCGTGCTGGGATTCATCAAACAGGGCGATCGCGACTGGAGCACCCGGGAACTGAACGTGCTCAAGGCGATCGCCGCACTCTTCGCCCAGTTGCAGGCGCGCGTCGTGGCCGAGGAACGATTGCGCTATATCGCCCTGCACGACGATCTGACCGGGTTGGCGAACCGGCGGGCGCTGCTCGAACATATGGAGGAGCGGCTCAGACAGGGAAGTCCCGGCCCGGTTGCCGCCTTCTTCCTCGATCTCGACCGGCTCAAAGCGCTCAACGATTTTCTCGGACATACCGCGGGGGACAACTTCATTCGCACGCTCTCCTCGCGATTGCGGGAGAATCTCGATTCCAATGACATGATCGCCCGACTCGGCGGCGACGAATTCGTCATCGTGCCGGCCAAACCGATGGATGCGGTGGCGGCCGAATTGGAGGCGACGCGGATTCAGCAGCTCATCGGACGGCGGGTGACCGTCGGCGGGGAATCGGTCAGCCGCGGCGCCAGCGTCGGTGTCGCGGTGGGTGTTCCGGGGGAGACCACGGTCGCGGATGTGCTGCGCCGGGCCGATCACGCGCTGCTGTCGGCGAAATCGGGCGGCGGCAACGGTGTCGCGGTCTTCACCGACGCCATGCGCGCGCAGTTCGAACTGCAGGACGATGTGGAGCTGAATCTGCGTGGCGCGGTCTCCGACGGCTCGCTGCTGCTGCACTATCAGCCCGAGGTCGATCTGCGCACCGGCCGGGTGGTGGCGCTGGAGGCGCTGGTGCGCTGGTTACATCCGACCAGGGGACTGCTGCCGCCCGGTGCGTTCGTCACAGTTGCCGAGGCCACCAATCTCGCGGGTGAGCTGGGGCGCTGGGTGATCCGCTCGGCCTGTGCTCAATTCGCCGAATGGCGCAGGCGGGGGCTGGCGGCGAATGTGGTGATGCGGATCAATGTTTCGCCGGTTCAGCTGGTCAGCCTGGATTTCGTGGAGCGGATCGAGGATATTCTGCGGCTGTTCGGGATCGACGGCAGTTCGGTCTGTCTGGAGATCACCGAACACGTGGTCGTGCAGGATCTGGCGCGCACCCAGGTCACGCTGCGCGGACTCAAGCGAATGGGCGTGCAGATCGCCATCGACGATTTCGGCACCGGATACAGCTCGCTCTCGCATCTGAAGGCGCTTCCGGTCGACGCGGTGAAGATCGACCGCGGCTTCGTGCAGCGCCTCGGCGCGAGCACCGATGATCTGGCGATCGTGAAATCCATTATCGGGTTGGCCGGGTCGTTCGGACTCGGTGTGGTCGGGGAAGGCGTCGAGACGCCGGTGGCCGCGCGGACCCTGGTCGGGCTGGGTTGCTATCGGGCGCAAGGGTTTCTGATCGCGCGGCCGATGCCCGCCGACGAGGTCGAGGCGCATCTGGCCGTCGGGCGCATCCCGCTGGATCTCGATCTGCCCAGGGCGGGCCGGGGCACCACGCGCGCGTGACCGGCACACCCGGTCCGTGACTGCTGATCGAAACGCTCGGCCATGACCAGGAGCCGACGCTGGGTCGCGGATGGTGATCGCACCAGGGATTGGGTGCGCGAAATCTCGGAAGTGCATCCGAGTGTGGTGCGAACCCGATACCCGTTAGCAGGGTCTTTCACGGGTGTTCATGCGGTGTTGGGCGCATCGGTTCCGGGGGGAACCCGATTCGCTGCACGATCGGCGATGTGCGCATCGTGCAGCTGGCGAACTTCTACGGTCCGCGGTCGGGTGGGCTGCGCACCGCTTTGCACCACTTGGGCGAGGGCTATGTTGCCGCCGGGCACGAAGTGGTGCTGATCGTGCCCGGACCGCGCCGGGCCGAGGAGATCCTGCCGACCGGTGCGGTGCGGATCACCCTGCCGGCCTTGGCGATTCCGTGGACCGGAGGCTATCGGGCGGCGGATCCGCGCCGGGTGGCCGATGTGCTGGCCGGGTTGCGGCCGGACGTGCTCGAGGTTTCGGACCGGCTGACGCTGCGGGGATTCGGACGCTGGGCGCGGACCCGCGACGTGGCGAGCGTAATGATCTCGCACGAGCGTCTGGACCGACTGCTCGGCCAGGTCATGCCCGGCCCGGTGGCTCGCCGATGCGCCGATATCGCCAATCGGCGGACTGCGGATGACTACGACATCGTGGTCTGCACAACGGAATTCGCGCGCGCGGAGTTCCTGCGCATCGACGCGCCCAATGTCGAACTGGTGCCGCTCGGAGTGGATCTGGAGCTGTTCAGCCCGCGTCGCCGCGACTATCGCTTGCGCGCCGATCTAGGCGTGCCAGGGCATCCGCTGCTGGTGCACTGCGGCAGATTGTCGGTGGAGAAGCGGGTGGATCGCAGCATCGAAGCCATCGGCGCGCTGCGCAAGGCGGGTATCGAGGCCCGGCTGGTCGTGGCGGGGGAGGGGCCGCGGCGGGAAGCCCTGGAGCGTCGGGCCCGTTCTTTGCCGCCGCTGACCGGCGGTCTGCCTGCGGTGCACTTCACCGGATTCATCACCGATCGGGCAATGGTGGCGAAACTACTTGCTACCGCCGATGTTTCGCTGGCACCGGGACCGCACGAAACCTTCGGACTCGCCGCACTAGAGGCATTGGCCGCAGGTACGCCGGTCGTCGCCAGCCGATCCTCAGCGCTCGCCGATATCGTCACCGCCGAATGCGGCGCGGTCGCCGCCGATCGCCCATCCGCCTTCGCCGAGGCGGTCACCGATGTGCTCGCGATGCCGACCGCCGGTCGCCGGAAGGCAGCGCGCAGCCGGGCTGAGCAGTTCACATGGCCGCGGGCTGTCGCGGGGATGCTGGCGGTGCTCGGGCGGTAACCTGCCGTCCCGATTCGAACTACCCGACCCGCTTCGGCCGTATGAACGTCGGAACGTGACGGTTGCCGCGTACCCTGCGTGCAACCGATTGGGGATATTCGAGATGGGATCCGGTGTGCTTGGCTTTGGGCGCAGGAAGACAGTGCGGGATGCGAAGGTGCTCGTCACCGGGGCGGCGAGCGGGATAGGCCGGGCGACCGCCGTGGCATCCGCGGCCGGGGGTGCCGAACTGGTGCTGACCGATATCAATGCCGAGGGCCTCGAGGATACGGTTCGCACCATCAAGGAGGCGGGCGGCACCGTGCTCGCCGCGCGTGCCCTGGATATCACCGACTACGACGCGGTCACCGCCTTCGCCACCGACGTGCATGCCGAATTCGGCAGCCTCGATATCGTCATGAATATCGCGGGCACCTCCATCTGGGGCACCGTCGAGAACTTCGAGCACCGCCACTGGCGCAAGATGGTGGACGTCAACCTGATGGGCCCCATCCATGTGATCGAGAACTTCGTGCCGCCGATGGTCCGGGCGAAACGCGGTGGGGCACTCGTGAATGTCTCCTCGGCGGCCGGAATCCTCGCGCTGCCATGGCACGCCGCCTACAGCGCGGGCAAATTCGGCATCCGCGGTGTTTCCGAGGTTCTGCGATTCGACCTACGGCGCCACGATATTTCGGTGCATCTGGTGGTGCCCGGCGCGGTGAACACACCGCTGGTGCAGAGCGTCGAGCTGGTCGGCGTGGACAGGGAAGACCCGAGGATAAAGCGACTCACCACCGCGTTCACCAAGCATGCCGCATCGCCGGAACATGTTGCGGCTGCGATCCTTCGCGGTATCGAGCGCAATCGGTTCCTCGTCTATACCTCTTTCGATATCCGCTTCGGCTATTGGTGGGCCCGCAAATTCGCCTACCCCTACGAATTCGTGATTCGCCGCACCAGCGATCGGTTCAGCAGGCTGCTGGCTTCGATGGGCAGTTGAGCGTCACATCGAGCACGCGGGCGCCCGGTCCCTGTTCGCCGAGGCGGTCGTGTTCGTTGACCAGTCGGCAGCTGCCGAGCGACAGGCAGCCGCAGCCGATGCAGCCGGTCAGGTTGTCGCGCAGGCGAGTCAGCTGGGTGATGCGGTCGTCGAGGTCGGCCTGCCATGTGGTGGACAGGGTCTCCCAGTCGCGCCGGGTCGGGGTGCGGCCTTCTGGGAGTTTGTCCAGTGCGGCGCGGATTTCGCTCAATGGAATGCCGACCCGCTGGGAGATGCGGATGAAGGCGACGCGACGCAGCGTTTCGCGCGCGTATCTGCGTTGATTTCCACTCGTGCGACGACTCGAAATGAGACCCTCGCGTTCGTAGAAGTGCAACGCGGAGACCGCTACTCCGCTACGCTCGGACAGCTGCCCGGGGGTCAGCTCCTTCGCTCGCCAATCGGTTGTCGACATCACGCTCCTCCATTCACCTAAA
The DNA here is from genome assembly GCF_035920345.1 of Nocardia vinacea. NCBI lineage: Bacteria > Bacillati > Actinomycetota > Actinomycetes > Mycobacteriales > Nocardiaceae > Nocardia > Nocardia vinacea. The sequence goes on along the minus strand of NZ_CP109149.1, from coordinate 5,788,123 downwards.
CAATACTTCAGGTTAGGGTGTGCTGGGGTCGGAATCGGAGACACCCAATTGCGTGCTCTTACGCCCTCGGCGAACTACGGTCGGATCATGGGAGCAGACGTGGTGCGGGCGGGGCACGATGGCGGTGCGGACGATGAGTTGGACGGTGTCGGCGATCCGGGCGGTCGGCTAGCGGTCAGCTCGGAGGTCGGGACCCTGCGCACGGTGCTGCTGCACCGGCCCGGCGACGAATTGCGGCGGCTGACCCCGCGCAATAACGATCAATTGCTCTTCGACGGCATTCCCTGGGTCGAGCGGGCCCAGCAGGAGCACGACATCTTCTCCGGGGTGCTGCGCGAACGCGGAGTCGAGGTGCTGCTGCTCGCCGATCTGCTCGCCGAAACGCTCTCGGTCAGCGGCGCGGCCCGCATCCAGGGCATCTCCGGCGCGGTCGACGCACGCAAACTCGGACATATGCTGGCCGACGAGCTCGCGGCCTTCCTGCGCGGCGTCCGGGCCAGGGATCTGGCCAATATCCTGATGGCCGGGATGACCTTCGACGAACTGCCCTTCGAGGGGGACAACACCTCGCTGGTACGGCGCATGCACCACGGTGCGGATTTCGTCATCGATCCGCTGCCGAATCTGCTGTTCACCAGGGATTCGTCCTTCTGGGTCGGCCCGAGGGTGGCGATCACCTCACTCGCCCTGCCCGCCCGGATGCGCGAGACCTCGCTGACCGATCTCATCTACGCATTCCATCCGCGCTTCCTCGGCGTGCGGCGGGCCTACGAATCGCATACCGCGCCGATCGAGGGCGGTGATGTGCTGTTGCTCGCGCACGGCGTGGTCGCGGTCGGGGTCGGCGAGCGCACCTCGCCCGCGGGCGCGGAAGCGTTGGCGCGCAGTCTGTTCGACGACGATCTCGCCCACACGGTGCTGGTCGTCCCGATCGCGCAGAATCGCGCGACCATGCACCTGGACACGGTTTGCACCATGGTCGACACCGATGCCGTCGTGATGTATCCCGCGGTCCGGGATTCGCTGTGCGCGTTCACGATTCATCGCGAGGACGCTGGGCCCGATGCCTATTTCGGCGGCGGACGCAACGACCAGGCCCGGGTCAGCATGCGCGGCCCCGATCCGTTCCTGCCGGCGGCCGCGGATGCGATGGGCATCGGCAAGCTGCGGGTCATCGATACCGGGCTCGATGTGGTCACCGCCGAACGTGAGCAGTGGGACGACGGCAACAACACGCTGGCGCTCGCGCCCGGCGTGGTCGTCGCCTACGAGCGCAACGATATGACCAATGCGCGGCTCGAGGACGCGGGCATCGAGGTGCTGCGCATCCCGGGCTCCGAATTGGGTTCCGGCCGTGGCGGACCGCGGTGCATGTCCTGCCCGCTGTCCCGAGATGACGTGTGAGCGTGCGATGTTCACTATTACCGTGACCCACGATTCGTCGATTCCGCCCTACGAGCAGTTGCGGCTGGGTGTCATCGCGCAGGTGCGTTCGGGGGAGTTGACGGCGGGAACGAAGATCCCGACGGTGCGAGCTCTGGCCGCGCAACTCGGGCTGGCGCCGAATACGGTCGCTCGTGCCTATCGGGAACTCGAGGCCGATGGGGTCGTCGAAACCCGGGGCAGGCAAGGATCTTTCATCGCGTCCTCGGGTGACCCGACGAAAGATCTGGCAGGGCGCGCCGCAACTGATTACGTCGCCACCATTCGACGGCTCGGTCTCGATGACGAGGCGGCCCTGAAGTACGTCAGGGCGGCTCTGGAGAGTTAGTCCTCAGCGCCAACTGGGCAGCCAGAGATGGTCGTGCCAGTTACCGGGCGTAATCGGCAACGCGGTCAGAATCGGCCAGAGCCAGATGAAATTGGCGATCACCAGGCCGAGGTAGATGCAGACCGCGAGCAGTCCGAGACTGCGCCGTTCACTGGGCAGCGCGGGCAGATAGGTGCCCGCCGGACTTCGCGGTATGTGCACCGATCGGGCCGGGCCGAGAATATCGCCGCACACCAGAGCGATCCCCATCACCAGGAACGGGGCCAGCGGCACGGCGTAGAAGTAGTACATCTGCCGATCGAGGGTGAAGAACCAGGGAATGAGTCCGGCGCCGTATCCGGTGAGCACCGCCGCATAGCGCCAGTCCCGACGGACCACACTGCGCCACAGCATCCAGCCCAGCACCGGGAATGCGATCCACCAGATCGCCGGGGTGCCGATGAGCATCACGGCCTTCACGCACTGGGTCTGACCGCACCCGGTGACACCGGTGTCGGCGTAGTAGTAGAGCATCGGCCGCAGCCCCATCGACCAGGTCCACGGCTTGGATTCCCAGGGGTGATGGTTACCGGCCGAATTGGTCAGACCTTCGTGGAAGCGCAGCGTTTCGCCGCTGTAGTACCACAGCGAGCGCAGTGCATTCGGCAGCCACGACCACGGTCCATCGCGACCGACCTGATTGCCGACCGAATAGCGGAAGACGCCGTCCTCACTGGCGAACCAGGCCCAGTAGCTGGCCAGGTACACCCCGAGCGGAATCAGCACCAACGAGTACAGCGCGGGCCCGACATCACGCACCGCCGTGCCGACCCAGGGCCGACGCACACCGTAGGCGCGCCGCGCGGAGACGTCGAAATAGACGCTCATCAGCCCGAACGCGAGGATGAAGTACATCCCGGACCACTTTGTGCCGCAGGACAGTCCGAGCAGTACACCGGCGCCGAAGCGCCACCAGCGCACTCCTAGTCGCGGACCCCATTCGCTCGCATCGATTCGACCCTCGTAGTCCGCCTTGGCGATTCGGGCGCGCACCTCGTCGCGGTCCACGATCAGACAGCCGAATGCCGCGGTGACCAGCACACCCATGAAGATGTCGAGCATGCCGATGCGCGAGGAGACGAAGGTGAGTCCGTCGGCGATCAGCAGAATGCCCGCGATCGCGCCGACCAGGGTGGACCGCGCCATCCGGCGCACGATCCGGATGACCAGCAGCACCAGGATCGTGCCCGCCAGCGCCGCGCTGAATCGCCAACCCCAGCCGTTGTAGCCGAACATCCACTCACCCACCGCGATGAGCTGTTTGCCGATCGGGGGATGCACCACCAACCCGTATGCGGGATTGTCCTCGACGCCGCCGCCGGTGAGGATCTGCCAGGCCTGTGGCGCGTAATGCTTCTCGTCGAAGACCGGGGTGTAGGCGTCGGTCGGATAGTCCAACAGGATGAACCGCGTCAACGCCGCGATCGCGGTGAGTACCGCGGTGACCACCCACCCCTGGAGCTTGTCGAGCGGCCCGAAGTCGGGCGATGGACGCAGGGGCGCGGGGCTCGACCAAGAGGGCACGGCCTTGGCTAGGGTCGCGCGCTTGTCGGTCACCTGGGTCACGCCCCGATCGTATGCTGTGCGCGCCACCGTGACCCGCACCGGTGAGCGCGCCGCCGCGCGAATCACACCCTGAGCAGCGGGCCAGGTTTCACGAGATGAGTATCGACGTCGGCGTGATTACCCAGCACGAGATTCGTTTTCGTATGGTGAGAGAATCTTTCTCCAGCGAAGGTAACGACTGATTTCGTGAGGACATGGGTAACTCATCGGGTACGCCCAGAACTCGTCGCGCCCCCAACCGCCGGTCCGGCGACTAAGTCTCGAGGCGCTGACGACCGGCAAAAGGCCCGGGGAGGCGGAGGAGCGTGGTGGCGGACCAGGTGGGGCGATTGGTGCTGGCGGCGACGCCGATGGGCGAGATCGGCGATGCCTCACAGCGGCTACGCGAGGCGCTCGGATCCGCCGAGATCGTCGCGGCCGAGGACACCCGGCGCACCCGCTTCCTCGCCAAGGCCCTGGAGGTGGAAATCACCGGGCGGGTGCTGCGGTTCGACGACCACGTGGAGTCCGCCAAGATTCCGGCGCTGCTCGATGAGATCGAGGGCGGCAGCACGGTCCTGCTGGTTACCGATGCGGGCATGCCGTCGGTGAGCGATCCGGGCTATCGCATGGTGGTGGCCTGTGTCGAGCGTCAGCTGCCGGTCACCTGCCTGCCGGGACCGTCGGCGGTGACCACCGCCCTGGCATTGTCCGCGCTCCCGGTGGAACGCTTCTGCTTCGACGGATTCGCGCCGCGCAAATCCGGCCAGCGTCGAGAATGGTTGCGCACCTTGCTTAACGAGCCGCGCGCCTGCGTATTTTTCGAAGCGCCGCACCGGCTCGCCGACTGTCTGGCCGACGCGGTCGAGGTGCTCGGTGCCGACCGGCGGGCCGCGGTCTGCCGGGAACTGACCAAGACCTACGAGGAGGTCGTCCGCGGCAATCTCGGCGAACTAGCCGCCTGGGCGTTTGAAGGGGCGCGTGGTGAAATCACCGTCGTCCTCGAAGGCGCACAACCCGTCGCGGCCGATCCCGCCGATCTGGTCGACGAGGTCGAATCGTTGACCGCCGAGGGTATTCGTCTCAAGGACGCTTGCGCCCAGGTGGCCGCCGAGACCGGCGTTTCCCGCCGCGAACTGTACGACGCGGTACTGACCGCGCGGCGCAACGGTGGCGATAGTTCATAGCGCGACTCGCCATCGCCGACACTCCCGGGCTGCCGGATGGGGAGTGTCATAGTGCTATCGATCACGGGCGAGACGATGATCGGTGTCATGACCTCTTTGGAAAGCAAGGCGAAGGCGTTTCTCGAATTGCATGTCCCGGGCGATCCCGGTGTCTTTCCGACGGTATGGGATGCGTGGTCGGCGAATGTCGCTGTCGCGGCGGGATTTTCGGCGCTGACCCTCGGTAGTCATCCGGTCGCCGATTCGGTCGGGCGCAGCGATAAGGAAGGGATGACGTTCGCGGAGCTGTTGACCCGCGTCCGGCAGATCACCGGCGCGGTCGATGTTCCGGTCTCCGTCGATATCGAATCCGGTTACGGCCTCGAGCCCGCGCAGCTGATCGAGGGAGTGCTGGAAGCGGGCGCGATCGGCCTCAATATCGAGGACACGGTGCACAGCGAGGGCGGCCGGTTGCGCGGCGCCCACGAGCACGCCGATCTTGTGCACGGCCTGCGTCAGTTCGCCGATGCCGCAGGTGTGCACGTGGTCATCAATGCCCGCACCGACCTGTTCATGCGCGAGGACGGTGACGCGAGCGACCGCGTCGATCGCGCCATCGCGCGCCTGCGGCTGGCCGCCGCGGCGGGTGCGGATTCGCTGTTCCCGGCGGGTCGGCACTCCGATACCGATATGCGCCGACTGACCGGCGAATTGCCGCTGCCGATCAGTGCTGTCGGGCTGCCCGATAAGTCGGATAAGGCCGTCTTCGCCGAGCAGGGCGTCGGGCGCATCACCTTCGGCCCCATGCTGCAGTGGGCGCTGACCGCCGAGATCAATCGGCTGCTCGACCGCTGGAAGTAGCCCTCCCAGAGGTTCGGCCGAACCGAAGCGCTACCGCTTTATCGAGCGGTAGCGCTTCAGTAATGCAGTGATCTTCGCGTAGTCGGCCGCTGATTACTTCTTCGGCTCCACGTAGCGCGGGTAGACGGCTTCGGGCTCCGGCAATGGGGTGCCGGCGACCAGCCGGGTCGCGATATCGGCGAAGGTACGGTTCTGGCTGGCCAGCAGATCGAGGATCTTGCCGGCGGATTCGGGCATGACCGGCTGGACCAGGATGGCGACGATGCGTAGCAGTTCGATGGTCACGTAGAGCACCGTCGCCTCGCGGGCCAGCGACTCCTCGGTGCCGGTCTTGGCCAGCGCCCACGGCGCTTCCGCGGAGAAGTAGCGGTTGGCCTCACCGAGCGTCAGCCAGATCGCCTCCAACGCCAAATGCATTTGCTGGGCATCGAATTCGGTGCGGCAGCGCTCCAGTAGCTCGTTCGCACGGTCGAGCAGGGCGCGATCGGCATCGGTGAATTCGCCCGGGGTCGGCACCACACCACCGCAGTCGCGGGCGACCAGCTTCAGGCTGCGCTGCACCAGATTGCCGAATTCATTGGCCAGATCCGTATTGATCCGTCCGACGATCGCCTCGTGGCTGTAGCTGCCGTCCTGACCGTAGGAGATCTCGCGCAGCAGGAAGAAGCGCACCGCGTCCACGCCGTACTCGTCGACCAGCGCCAGCGGGTCGACGACATTGCCGACCGACTTGGACATCTTCTCGCCCTTGTTGTACAGGAACCCGTGCACGAAAACGCGCTTCGGCAACTCGATCCCGGCCGACATCAGGAACGCGGGCCAGTACACGGTGTGGAACCGGGTGATGTCCTTACCGATGATGTGCACGTCGGCGGGCCAGAACCGCTGGAACGCAACGGATTCCGTATCCGGGAAGCCGACGCCGGTGATGTAGTTGGTGAGCGCGTCCACCCACACGTACATCACATGATCGGGATGTCCGGGCACGGGCACGCCCCAGTCGAAGGTGGTGCGCGAAATGGACAGGTCTTTCAGACCCGCCTTCACATAACTCACCATCTCGTTGCGAGCCGTTGCGGGCGCGATGAATTCGGGATGTTCGTCGTAGAGCGCTAGCAGCTTGTCCTGGTAGTTCGACAGCCGGAAGAAGTAGTTCGACTCCTCGGTCCAGGTGACCGGCGTCTTCGATTCGGTCGAGATCCGGGTGCCGTCCTCGAGCAGCGTCGTTTCTTCCTCGGTGTAGAACGCCTCGTCGCGCACCGAGTACCAACCCGAGTAGTTGTCCAGGTAGATATCGCCGTTGACGAGCATCCGCTCCCAGATCGCGGCGCTGGCCACCTGGTGGTCGTCATCGGTGGTGCGGATGAAGCGGTCGTAGGAGATGTCGAGCGCCTTGTCCATCGCCTCGAACACATCCGAGTTGCGCGCGGCGAGCTCCTCCACCGGCACCCCCTCGGCGACCGCGGTCTGCTGCATCTTCTGCCCGTGCTCATCGGTCCCGGTCATGAAGAAGACGTCATAACCGTCGAGCCGCTTGAAGCGGGCGAGGGCGTCGGCCGAGATGTACTCGTACGCATGCCCGATGTGCGGCGCACCGTTCGGGTATGCGATGGCCGTTGTGATGTAGAAGGCGGGGCGGTCAGCTGCGGTCATGGTGCATCTACTGTAATGCGCGTGGATTCCGACGCTCACGTGAATATCCCCCGAGGCAATGACCGCTGTCCCGCGCCCGCGTTCTGGTGTGCCGGAGTTTGCCGATGAGCGAGCGAACAAAAGACAGCGCCAAACGGGCCGCGCCCGAGCTGCCGGAACCGCTCGCGCCGCTGGTCGACGCGCATACGCATCTGGATGCCTGCGGGGCGACCGATGCGGAGTCGACGGCGGTGATCGTGGACCGCGCGGCCTCGGTCGGGGTCGGCCAGGTGGTCACGGTCGCCGATGATCTGGCCGCTGCGCAGTGGGCCGTAAAGGCCGCGAACTGGGATCGGAGGGTGTTCGCCGCCGTGGCGCTGCATCCGACGCGGGCGAATGCGCTGGACGATGCGACCAAGGCCGAACTGGAGCGGTTGGCCGCCGACCCGCGCGTGGTCGCGATCGGCGAAACCGGTCTGGATTACTACTGGCCGGGCAAGTTGGAGGGTTGCGCCGATATCGAGGAGCAGGTCGAGGGCTTCCGCTGGCATATCGACCTGGCCAAACGTCTGCGCAAACCGCTGATGATCCACAACCGCGAGGCAGACCACGATCTGCTGGCGGTATTGCTGGACGAGGGCGCTCCGGAAACCGTGATCTTCCATTGCTTTTCCTCGGACACCAATATGGCGATGTCGTGTGTCGCCGAGGGGTACATCCTCAGCTTCTCCGGCACGGTGAGTTTCAAGAACGCGCATGAATTGCGTGAGGCCGCCAAGGTGGTGCCCGATGACCACATCTTGGTCGAAACCGATGCGCCATATCTCACGCCGCATCCATTCCGTGGCGCACCCAACGAATCGTATTGCCTTCCCTACACCGTGCGCGCCCTAGCGGAATTGCGCGAACAGGATCCCGTGGCCCTCGCCAAAATCACCACCGCCAACGCCCGCCGTATCTACGGCATCTGAATTCGAGATCAGGTGGAATCGCGAGTGGCGCCCAATTTCACCTGATCTTGTTTCACATTCGGACGGGTAAGTGTGTCCTAGGTCACTTCGGTCGGTACGTTTTGTGATTTACCTGCGGCGTCGAGATCGGTTTGTGATATTGATACCGGCCGCTCGTAACACTACGGTTGTAGACCGCTGACCCCTTCGTTATCGTACTGTGACCATGTCTCCATTCACGAGGATCAACCAGTCCCGCTCGCCGCTGCTGTACGCGGCGGTTGCGGCGTTGCTGGTGACGCTGATCGTCGGTGCCGCGATGGCGATCGTGAACCGCAAGACGGTCACGGTCGTCGTGGACGGTCAGCAGATGACGCAGACCACCATGTCGCGAAACGTCAGCGGGGTTTTGAAGGCCGCGGGGTTCGACGTGAACGACCGCGACCTGGTCCGGCCCGCACTGGCCGCGGCGATCACCGATGGCGCGACCATCACCTACAACCGGGCGCGTGAGGTCGCGGTGTCGCTGGACGGCAAGGCCGAGAAGGTGTGGTCGACCGGTCTGACCGCGGGCGATGTGGTCGACCAACTGCACCTGCCTCGCGAGGTATTCGTTTCCCCTGCCCGCGACGAGAAGCTGCCGCTCGAGGGCGCCGCGCTGCAGATCGCCAGCCCGCGTTCGGTATCGCTGCTCGACGGCATCGGCAATCCGGTCGATGTTCGACTGGCCGCGCCGACCGTTGGTGAATTCCTCACCGCGGCGGGCATTCCGCTGATCGAGCAGGACGCCGTCGAGCCCGCGGCGACCACGCCGCTCACCGATGGGTTGCGGATCGTGGTGACCCGCCAGCGCGTCGAGAACAAGGTCGAGACGGTGCCACTGGATCCGCCGGAGAATGTGATCGAGGATCCGACCATGAATATGAGCCGGACCGTGGTGGAGAGCGCGGGTGCGCCCGGCGTGCAGGACGTGACGTTCGCGGTGACCATGGTCAATGGCCAGGAGGTCAGTCGGCGGCCGATCGCTTCCAATGTGAAGGTGACGGCTCAGCCGAAGACCGTCCGCAAGGGGGCCAAGCCCGGTACCGAGGTGCCGCCGGTGCGTGACGGTGCTATCTGGGATGCGCTGGCCCGCTGCGAGTCCACCGGTAACTGGGGCATCAATACCGGCAACGGCTACTACGGCGGCATCCAATTCGACCAGGGCACCTGGGAGCGCCAGGGCGGTCTCAAGTACGCCCCGCGCGCCGACCTGGCCACCCGCGAAGAACAGATCGCCATCGCCGAAGTCACCCGCGCCCGCCAGGGGTGGGGCGCCTGGCCCGCCTGCACCAGTCGCCTGGGTATCGGCTGAGCACAGCGGGCGGGTTGATACGTTGTCGGACGTGTCCGAACCCGATATTTCCGCCCGTGGGAGTGCTGCGCTGCTCGGGCCCGCCGAGGTGCGGGCGCTGGCCGAGCGACTCGGTGTGCGGCCGACCAAGCAGCTCGGACAGAATTTCGTGCACGACGCGAATACGGTGCGGCGGATTGTCGCGGCGGCGGGGGTCGGGCGTGGGGATACGGTGCTCGAGGTCGGGCCGGGTCTCGGCTCGCTGACATTGGCCCTGCTCGATGTGGTGGATTCGGTCATCGCCGTCGAGATCGATCCCGTACTGGCGAAACATCTTCCGGTGACCGTCGCGGATCGCGCGCCGGAACTGGCCGGGCAGTTGACCGTCGTGGAGGCCGATGCGCTGCGGGTCCGTTCGGACAAACTCCCTGCGGCACCGTCGGCGCTGGTGGCGAATCTGCCCTACAACGTCGCCGTGCCGGTGCTGCTGCACCTGCTCGCCGAATTGCCCAGCATCACAACCTCGTTGGTGATGGTGCAGGCCGAGGTCGCGGACCGTCTCGCCGCTGAGCCCGGCAGCCGCGTCTACGGCGTCCCGAGCGTCAAGGCGGGCTTCTTCGGCACTGTGCGCCGCGCGGGCGCGGTGGGCACCCAGGTGTTCTGGCCGGTGCCACGCGTCGACTCCGGCCTGGTCCGCATCGAGCGTTACGCCGAACCGCCGTGGCCGATGGACGAAGCACACCGCCGCCGCGTCTTCGAGGCAGTCGACGCCGCCTTCGCCCAGCGCCGCAAAACCCTCCGCGCCGCACTGGGCAACTGGGCCGGTTCGCCGGCCGAAGCCGAACGCCGCCTGGTCGCCGCTGGTATCAACCCGACCGCCCGCGGCGAAACCCTGGACACCGCAGCCTTCGTCCGCCTCGCCGCCCAGGCGTAACCCGCGTCGGCGGCGCCGCGTGATTTCGCCTGGTTGGTATCGGATATCGACCCGCCGCGGTGATCTCTACACCGCGGATTGCTTGCTACCCGGCGTAACTTCGTCCGGACGAGTGTCGCCTGGCTGCCATCGGATATCGGCCTGTCCCGCCGCGGTGGATGATCTGCTGTTATGCCGGACTGGTCGGTTTCTGTGACAGGTGAGGCGGACAATGCGCCGCGTTATCCACTCGGCTCGCTTGCTGGGGCATCGCCACAAGCGAAACAGATTGTGGATAACCAACTTTTGCCTTGTTGGTCGCGAAACCGGATTCATGCCCCGCGGCAATCAATTCACGCGTGTCGCCACACTCCGCGTGCCGTACGGAAAGCGCAGGTCATCGCGCTGAATGTCAGCTCGAGCACGCGGTGGTCAGCGCATGCGGTCAGGGGTGACCGCCACCCGAATGGTGTCCACCATCGGATGTGGATGGCGCTGTGGATGATTCGACGCGCGCGGTGAACTCGGCGGTATGTACGACACCGCCGTGGGAGAAGTCTAGATACAACCGAAATGCGCCCGCACTCGGGGTCTGGGCATGGAAGCCGACCTCCGGACCCGCTGGGGTGCGGCCGATTTCGCCCTGCGGATGGACGTGCAGGTAGGCAAGGTCATTGGCGCGCAGGACCACTAGATGCGCGTACGCGCCGAGATACGGCTCGAGGTCTGTCACCGGGACGCCGTCGCGGGTCACGGTGAAACGAAGTTCGCTGCCCGCGGTGCTCAGATCGCCCGCCATGCGGATCTGGTAACCGTCCACCGTTGCCGACCGGGACTCGGGTGGAAGTGGCTGGAGCTCAGCCGGTCCCGCGACCGTGACGGTGCGGCTCAGGACCAGATCGCCGGGCCCCTGCTCGGGAACGAAATCGGCGAAGACGCGATAGGTGCCGGGCGCTGTCCAATTCCAATCGATCGACCAGGTGCCCGTGTCGTCCATGGTCGGGTGCACGTGCCGATATCCGGTGGTATCCGAGCGGACCACGATCAGGTGCAGCTTCTTGTCGTGCTGGGTGGTGAATCTCGTGACCGGAACTCCGTCCGGTCCGGTGATCCGAAAACGCAGGGCCCCGGCTCGATTCGGGTCAGCGGGTGCGCTCAGGTCGGTCAGGGCGTAGCCGGATCGCGAATCCGACAGCCCGGTGTCCTGTTCGGTGTGTGCCATCGCGCCGTGGTCCGGTGTCGACCCGGTCGGATCTCCCACGAGGGCGCCGATACCGAGTGCGACACCGAACAGCGCGACGAGACCGCCGCCGACCGCGGCGAATCTCAGCCGGGCCTGCATCAGACGGCGACCTCGTATCCCGCCTCGTCAACGGCGGCGGCGATATCGGCGTCGGCGAGCGGTGCGGTGCTGTCCACCCGGACCGCACCGCTGGCGAGGTCGACGTCCACGCTGGTCACGCCATCGATCTTGCCGATCTCCGTCTTGACCGAGCTGACGCAATGTCCGCAGGTCATCCCCGTGACGGTGTAGGTGCTCGTGGCCATTTCCGACTCCTTCGCTCACATTCGATCATACGGTGCGGGGGTATCCCCGACGCAAATCAACATACCCCCGGAGGGTATTGAACGCAAGGGTGGGTTACGCCGAGGTTCCGTCGATTAGTCGCTGCAGAGGTCTGGATAGTTCCCGAATCAGCCTTGAACGGCGGAAGACCAACCGTGCATGGCCATTTCGGCGACCCGCTCCAGTTCCGCGGCGCTCGCGCCATCCCGGGCCGCCTGCGACATGCCCTGCATGACGGTGCCGACATACCGCGCGAGCGTGGCCGCATCGGCCTTCGGCGGCAATAGACCCGCATCGATATCCGTCTGGATGCGCGCGGCGAAGGCCTCCACATTTCGGTTGCGAAGCGCGCGCAGCATGTCGGCGATCTCGGTGCTGGTGGTATTGAGTCCGGCGCTGATCACCAGGCAGCCGTGCGGGCGATCGGGTCGGGTGTACTCCGTCGCCGCCTCGCGCAGGATGCGGCGCACCAACGCCTCGGCGGTCGGCTCCTCGGCGAGGGCGCGCGGGATGAAGCTGCCGTAGCGCGCGCCGAAGACCTGCACCACCTCGTTGAACAGCGTCGCCTTATCGCCGAATGCGGCGTACAGGCTCGGCGCGCCGATGCCCATCGCCGCGGTCAGATCGCCGATCGAGGTGGCCTCGTAACCGCGCGCCCAGAACAGCCGCAACGCCTTTTCCAGTGCGGCGTCCCGATCGAACGAGCGGGGGCGTCCCCTGGTCGGTGCACTCATGTCTGCATTTTATAGCGATCGCTAGAGAATGTGCTAACGTCCTTTCTGTAGTGACCGCTAGAGAAAGGAACCCGTCATGGGTGCACCGCTGCAAACCGGCCGGCTAGACGGCAAGACCGCGCTGGTCACCGGCGCGAGCCGCGGCATCGGCCGGGCCATCGCGGAGCGGCTCGGCCGGGAGGGGGCGCGGGTCGCCGTGCACTACAACGGCAATGAGCAGGCGGCGAAGGAAACCGTCGTCGCCATCGAGGCGGCGGGCGGTTCGGCCTTCGCGATCAAGGCCGAACTCGGCGTACCCGGAGATGCCGCGGCGCTGTGGTCCGCATTCGACGCACATGCCGACGGCGTGGACGTCATCGTCAACAACGCGGGCATCGATGGCATCCGCGAACCGATCGGCGCCACCGATGAGGCCGCCTTCGACCGAGTCTTCGCCGTCAATGCGAAGGCGCCGTTCTTCGTCACCAAGCTCGGGCTGAATCGGCTGCGCGACGGCGGCCGCATCGTCAACGTCTCCACCGGCCTCACGCACGGGTCGAGAATGCCGCAGCTGATCGCCTACACGATGACCAAGGGTGCGATCGATACCTTCACCCAAACGCTGGCAAAGGAACTCGGCGCCCGCGGCATCACGGTGAATGCCGTCGCGCCGGGTGTGATCGATACCGATATGAACGCGAACTGGTTGCGCAATGCCGAGACCGAGGCGTTGGTGGCCGGATGGTCGCCGTTGAATCGAGTCGGCCAGCCCGGTGATATCGCGGATATCACCGCATTCCTCGCCTCGGATGATTCGCGGTGGGTCACCGGACAGTGGATCGATGCCACCGGCGGGGCGCTGTTGTAACCGTCCGACACATGGGCGGTGAATGTCTCATCTCGAGCTGAGCACCTGTCGTACCCACGGGATAGGCTTGAGCACCGTGTTGTCAGTTGTGCCAAGTCCGGTCATCGTGCGCGCGCCGTCCAAGGTGAACCTCCACCTAGGCGTCGGTGACGTGCGCGCGGACGGCTATCACGATCTGACCACGGTGTTCCAAGCCCTCTCGCTCAGCGACGATCTGGAACTCGCACCCGCCGCCTCGCTGACCGTGCGGGTCAGCGGCGAGGGCGCCGACGATGTGCCGACCGATCGCACCAATCTGGTGTGGAAAGCCGCCGTGCGCGTCGCCCATCTGGCCGGCCGCGCACCACTGGTGGAAATCGCCATCAACAAGGGCATTCCGGTGGCGGGTGGAATGGCGGGCGGCAGCGCGGATGCGGCCGCGGCGCTGGTGGGCCTGAACGAACTTTGGGATGTCGGGCTGACTCGCGATGAATTGTTCGCGGTGGCAACCGAACTCGGCAGCGATGTGCCGTTCGCGTTGCACGGCGGAACGGCGCTCGGCACCGGTCGAGGCGAGCGGCTGCTTCCGGTGTTGTCCCGCAATACCTTTCACTGGGTGCTTGCCCTGGCCAAGGGGGGATTGTCGACACCCGCGGTCTTCACCGAACTCGACCGACTACGCGAGAACGGCACCCCGCCCCGGCTCGGCGAGCCGCAGGCGCTGATGCAGGCATTGGCCTCCGGTGACCCGAAACAGCTTGCGCCCCTGCTGGGTAACGATCTGCAGGCCGCCGCGCTGTCACTGAAGCCCGAGTTGCGACGGACGTTGCGCGCCGGCGTCGGTGCCGGGGCGCTTGCCGGGCTGGTCTCGGGCTCCGGCCCGACCTGCGCATTCCTGTGTGACAGCGAGGACAGCGCGGTGGCGGTCGCGGCCGAGCTCGCGGGGGCCGGTGTGTGCCGTAGCGTGCGCACGGCCAGCGGACCGGTGCCCGGCGCTCGCGTGATCAGCAGCGACACGCCAGGCAAGCGCTGACGTTTCGCTTGTTATGCGATGACGTCGGCGAGCCGGTCCACTTGGTCGGCGTCGCGACCGTAGCAGTAGAGCATGACCTCATCTGCGCCGAGATCCTCGAATTGGCTGATAGCCGTGCGGATCTCGTCAGGTGTGGTGAGCATTCCGGCGAGCATGAAGTCGGCGCGACCGCTGAATTCGTAGTAGGCGCCCATCGAGGTGCGGGCGTCTTCGATCAGATCGGGTGCGCCGAGCGCGACATTGACCTGGGCGACAATGCGAGGCTTGCCGTCGCGGCCGTGTTCCTTCCACGAGCGGCGGGCGGTGTCGAACAGGCCACCGGCCCACGACGGTGCGGCGGCGGCGAGAAAGCCGCCACCCCAACGGCCGACGCGATCGATAGCGGCGGGCTGGAACCCGCCGAAGAGCAGTTCGGGTCCCTCGGGACGCAGCGGCGCGGGACCGATCGGTCCGCAGTCGGTGCCGTACGGCCGGCCGGACCACAGGCGGCGCATGATCTCGAGTTGTTCGTCCAGGCGACGGCCGCGGGAGCGCAGCTCGGTGCCGGAGGCGATGTGATCGTCCTCGCGACCGCCGACGCCGAGGCCGAGCACCAGGCGGCCGCCGGACATGCGGTCGAGGGTGGCGGCCTGCTTGGCGAGCAGTGTCGGCTCGCGCAGCGGTGCGATGAGCACCTCGGTCTGTACCTTGATGCGGCTGGTGGCACCGGCGATCATGCCGAGGGCGACCAGTGGTTCGGGATTGTCATAGACGAGCCGGTCGAGCAGACCAAGCGTGGAGAACGGACCCGCATCGGCGCGGCGGGCCCAGTCGAGCAGGGCGGCGGGATCGGAAATGGGCAGCCCGAGTCCGACGTGCATGAAAACCTCCAGGGGTAGTTGAAACCGTGCCGCCCCACTCACCTCGATCTCGAGGCGGGGCTCCCATTCTGCGGCTGTGTCTCAGGAGCGCCGTAACATCGTTCGTAACGAACGCTGTTCGCTACAGCTGACTCTAAACGAACGCCGTTCGTCGCGCAAGTCTGGCGAAACCCGACAGTTACCGAGGGTGGCACCGTCGCGGACGACTGCGCTGATCAGGATCGGACGAGGCCGTCGGAGCGGAGAACCAGGCGGCGTGCAGTGGTCCCGGGCCGCGACACCAGGATGGACGCTGGGGCGGTCGGTGGGGCGGCGGGTGGTTCGGGATGCTCGGTACGCTTGCGCGGGGCGAGTACTCGCCCCGCGCATGACTCGGAAGGATCCATGTCCAACCTGATCAATCTCGAACAGGTCTCCAAGAGTTTCGGTATCAAACCGCTCCTGGACAATGTTTCACTCGGTATCCACGCGGGCGAGCGGATCGGTGTCGTCGGACTGAACGGCGGCGGCAAGACCACCCTGTTGGAGG
Organism: Nocardia vinacea; assembly: GCF_035920345.1. Classification (NCBI taxonomy): domain Bacteria; kingdom Bacillati; phylum Actinomycetota; class Actinomycetes; order Mycobacteriales; family Nocardiaceae; genus Nocardia; species Nocardia vinacea. The sequence goes on along the minus strand of NZ_CP109149.1, from coordinate 5,772,364 downwards.
TGCTGACCGGTCTCGAGCCGCCCGACAGCGGCCGCGTGAGCCGGGTCGGCGGGCTGCGCATGGCGGTGGTGACCCAGCGCGGTGTACTTCCCGTGGGCGCGACCGTCGGATCCGTGGTGCTGGCGGGACTGGCCGATGACGCGATGAACGGGCACGGAGGCGGCAGCTTGCGTGACCACGGAGGGCCCGAGGAGCGCCGAGATCAATACGGCATGGCCGAACACGAATGGGCCTCGAATCCGCGCATCCGTTCGGTGATGGAGGGTATCGGGATCGAGGGCCTCGGTCTGGATACTTCCGTCGACAATCTCTCCGGTGGCGAGCGCCGTCGCGTCGCACTGGCCGCCGCGCTGGTCCGCGACCTCGATCTGCTCGTCCTCGACGAGCCGACCAACCACCTCGATGTCGAGGGCGTGCAGTGGCTGGCGCAACATCTGCTGGAGCGTCGCAGCGCGCTGGTGGTCGTGACCCACGATCGCTGGTTCCTCGACACCGTCGCCACCGACACCTGGGAGGTCGTCGGCGGCAAGGTCGAAAGCTATGAAGGCGGTTACGGCGACTGGATTTTCGCGCGCGCCGAGCGGGCGCGGCAGGCCGATGCCTCCGAGGCCAGGCGCGCGAATCTGGCGCGCAAGGAGTTGGCCTGGTTGCGGCGCGGTGCGAAGGCCCGCACCTCCAAGCCACGCTATCGGGTGGAGGCGGCCGAGGTACTGATCGCCGATGTGCCGCCGCCGCGCGACAGCGTCTCGCTGGCCGCATTCGCGCGAAAGCGCCTGGGCCGCGTCGTCATCGAACTCGAGGACACCACCCTCACCACCCCGGACGGCCGCGAGTTGGTGCGCGACCTGACCTGGCGCCTGGCGCCGGGGGAGCGAGTCGGCCTGGTCGGTGTGAACGGCTCCGGCAAGACGACCCTGCTACGCACGCTGGCCGGTGCCGCCGAACCCGCCGCGGGCAAACGCATTCAGGGCCAGACGGTTCAGATCGGTTGGCTACGTCAGGAACTCGACGACCTACCGACCGATCTGCGGGTGCTGGAGGCGGTACAGCAGATCGCGCAGCGAATCATGCTGGGCGATAAGGAAATTTCCGCGGGCCAGCTGGCCGAGCGCCTGGGCTTCACCCCGGCCCGTCAGCGCACCCCGGTCGGTGACCTATCCGGTGGCGAGCGCCGCAGGCTACAACTCACCCGGATCCTGATGGCCGAACCGAATGTTCTGCTCCTCGACGAGCCGACCAACGACCTGGACATCGACACCCTGCAACAACTGGAAGACCTGCTCGACAATTGGGCGGGCACGCTGGTCGTGATCAGCCACGACCGCTATTTGATCGAGCGCATCTGCGACTCCACCTGGGCCCTGTTCGGCGATGGAAAACTCACCAATCTGCCCGGCGGCATCGACGAATACCTGAAAAAGCGCGCCGCATCGAGTTCGGCCGCAACGCGAGCCACCGACTCCAAGTCTGCTGAAGCTCCCTCCACCGACTCGGCCGCCTACCGCGCCGCCCGCAAGGAATTGGCCAAACTAGAGCGTGCCATCGACAAACTCACCGAACGCGAACAGCGCCTCCACACCGCTCTCGCCGACGCCGCCACCAACCCCGATAAACTCATCACCCTGGGCACCGAACTGAAACAGGTCCTGGCCGAAAAAGAATCCGCCGAGGAACGCTGGCTGGAACTGGCCGACACCACCTGATCCCCGCCCATCGGTGGTAGTCGAATGGTCGCTCCACGCACCACCCACAACCACCGTTCGACTACCCTCGACAACTCTCGAGAACGCAACCACAGCCAGTCGAGGTGAGTTCGACTCGCCTCGACGGCGCCGGTCTAGCTGGTGCCGGAGACGCGCCCGTCCTGGACCACGACCGGCAGGCAGGTTTGCACGAAGTCCGCGCCGAAGCCGGTGAGTGCGATGCTGCGGTAGTAGACCTTGGTACCGAAACCAGAGCGCTTCAACACTTCTCGGACCGGGGATTGGGCTTCGAGGAGTTGGTAGCGGTTCGGATTGCCCACCGGTTCCTTGACGAATTCGATCAGGCCGAGGCGGCGCAGGTTCGGCAGGTACTGCTGGATCCGGTTGGGGAAGCGCAGGCCCGCGTGCTCACCGATCAGGTTGAGTCCGGAGATGATTCGCTCGACACCGATCCCGCGCGGCCGTCCTGCGCGGATATCGATCGAGGGCTGCGGGCCGTCGAGGTGCAGGAAGCGCAGGATGCGCGCCTCATCGGGGGTCAGCTCCTCGAGCATGCGCGCGAAGGCCGGGTGGGTTTCGTGGTGTTCGCCCTGCGTGCTCGCCGACAGCCGCAGCAGCGCGGCCCCCTGCTCACGCAAAGTGGGAACGGCATCGGACGTGGGCTGTTCGGGCGTGGCGGGCAGACGCAACGCACGCCGCACCGCGTCACGAACCTCGGCCTCCGCCTCCGCGAGCACCTCACGCGGGGGAGTTCCCGCGATACTGCCGCGCACCACGGTGGCCCCGACACCGAGGGCGGTGTCGATGCCCCACGCGGTCACCTCGGCCGCCGCGCTCACCGCGACCCTGGCAACCCCGGTGGTCGCGCGAACGGTCTTCCGCACCGAGCTGACCTGCTGTTTCGGCTCGACCGCGCCAACGGGCAGGCGCGCGATCTCCGTCGATTGCCCGGAGGTCGACGACTCGGAAGTTCTTGCGGTTTCGGCCACTTCGGACTGCTCTGTTCGCTCGGAGCCCTGCCCGGTGGCCCGCAGATCGTCGCCGCCAGCTTCCGTCATAGCCATGTTGTCGCCACTCCCGTTCCGAAGATCAGGATGTGAGCGTATCCGGCGAAGAGCCCCAACACGCCGCCATGCAGAAAAAGGAGCCATTCGTCCTGTTTGATGGCCGCTCGCAGCATATCCACGAAGTCGGGGGGCGATAGCGCCGACATCTGTTTGGCGATGTAGTCGTTGATTTGTCTACCCTGCTGGATGTTGAAGTCCGGATCCGCGAAGGCGATCGGCGCGATGGTCATCGCCTCGGTGGTCAGCGTCGACTGCAGCGAGTCGTACTCCCGGCTGCCGAGCATGAACTTCACCGCCGGTCGGGCAGGTCCGAGCGCCCGGTCCGCGGCCGGGCGCAGCGTGTCCTCGAGCATCTGCATGGTCCGGTCCGAGCGCGGGCCGTTCAGCAACTCGTCACCGATGTTGGCGACGGTCATCACCTGACTGGACACCAATTCCGCGTAGCCGTCGGTGATTTCGAGCTGCCGCTTGATCAGCAGACCCTGCCGCCACGGGCACCACCACTTCGGGTACGCGGGCGCGAAGATCATATTCAGGCCGATCCAGTTGACCACCCAGCCGATGACGACACCGCCGATCGGCAGCACCACCAGCGACGACCAGCCGGTCACATGCAATACGGCGACCAGCACCACACCCATCGGCGCGCCGAAGTAGAAACCGAAGTTCTGCATGAAGCGCAGTTCCTTGGCGCCGAGCACCTGGAAAAGGGTGTTGAGCAGATGTGGACGCGCCTGGAAATAACGGATGACCATCTGCTTGACGTCCAGCAGCTGATCGATATTGGCGCCCAATTCCTCGGTCAACTCGCGCAGAATATCGGGCAGCTGCTGGCGGACCCGCGCGTGAATCATGTCGCGCACCCCGGTCGGCAGGTTGTACCAGAGTTGCGGATGTTCGCGGCGCAGGATTTCTTCGACTATGTCCTTGATCTGCGCGTCGGCGATAGTGGCGAGATGTTCGGCGAGCTTGTCCGGCTCCAGCTCGCGGTAGAAGTCGGCGACGCTACCGAGTTTCGCCAGCCCCTTGTCGACCGCGATGCTCGCCATTTTGTCCGCGCGCGAGGGCACAATGCCCTGCCAGCCGATTCGGCCGTCGTAGCTCAGCAGCGGCAGCACCTGAATTCGCTTGGGCAGGAAGGGAAACAGTGCGCGCAATCCGGGTAAACGAATACCGTGGAAGGCGACCGGCTTGAACAACATCAGGATGCCGGTCCAGTTGGTGATGTATCCGATGATGCCAGTGAAAAGGGGGATAGTCACTAACTCCAGGAGGACCGTCGGATGCACCCCGAAAACACTCTCCAACACGACACCCTCCTGCCGATATACCGGTGACCGCCGCCTCACCGGCAACCCAAACTAGCACCCAGTCGGCAGACGGACCCTACTGTGAGTTCGAGACGCCGGTCCATCGCGAGTGTCCCGGGCCACAGCAGATTGTCTGAGACATCAGTCACACTGTGTGTCCAGAATGTCGTAGTGTCAACCGGCGGCGGAGACAATGGCGACGATCACGCGTCCGACAGCAGGGGTCGGCGTGTTTGCTGGCCCACTCGGCTCGCGGTAAGGCATACCTGGAAGGCTGGCGGGCAATAATCTGTGGGCGTATTCGTTCACTTGGCAATACATCGGAGAGAACGTGACAGACGACAGGACCGGACAGGACGTAGCCCGGGCCGGTTCCCGCTCGGTGGAACGCAGCTCGGATGTCGAACAGCGGCAGATCAGCAATGAGGCGCGGCTGATTCGCGGTGTGTTCCGAGCGGCCGGGCTCGCGGCGGGCACCATGGTGCGCGGCAGCCAGTGGGCCGTCGAGACGACCTATGAGGTGACCAAGGAGATCACCCAGGCCGCGCTCGACGGTGAGTCGTCGGCGGATATCGCCGAGCGCACCGGTAATGCATTGCGCTCCATCGCGCGCAGCGCGCTCGGCGTCACCGAGGGGTCGGTGCGCGAAATCGTCAGCTACGTACCGACTTCCAACGGTGCGCCGCAGCCGGCGCCGGTCGGTATCGGCGCGCCGCTGCGCTCGGCGAGCAGCGAAGAGTTACGCCGCCGCGGCGATGCGCTGCTCGCCCGCTCGGCCGATGTCTACTTCACCGACGACGTACACCCCGCCTATGACCGGATCCTCGACGAGTTGGCTCCGGACGAGGCGCGCATTCTGCGGTTCATGGCATTGAACGGTCCGCAGCCGTCGGTCGATGTGCGCACCAACCGTCCGCTCGGCATCGGCTCGGAGTTGGTAACCGGTGATCTCACCTCGGTTCCGGAACAGGCCGGTGTCCGTTATCCGGACCGTGCCCGCACCTATCTGATCAACCTCAACCGTCTCGGCCTGACCCAGGTTTCCGATGACCCGGTGGTGCTCAGCCGGTACATGGTGCTCGAGGTGCAGCCCGTGGTCGAGGCGGCGCTGAAGAAGGCCGGACGCGCCCCCAAGATCGTGCGCAAGAGTCTGCGGCTGACCGAATTCGGCAGCGATTTCTGCAACACCTGCTTCACCATCGGGAACTGACCCGTGCGGTAGACCGCCGATTTCAGCTCGAACTGATAGCAATCTGATACAAATCTCCCAATCTCCGTAGCGCGGCGACTTCGAATGGGATTGTTGAGTTATGGACCAGGATGCTGTGTCAGCGATCAGTCGCCTGAAGTTCAGGTATCTGCGCACCCTCGACACCAAGTCGTGGGACGAATTTGCGGACACCATGATCCCGGAGGCGACCGCTACCTACAGCGAATACCTGCAGTTCGAGTCGCGGGATGCGTTCCTGGCGTTCATGCGCAACACCCTCGGTCCGCACGTCATCACCGAGCATCGATGCGACCATCCGGAGATCGATGTCGACGGCGACACCGCTACCGGCACTTGGTATCTCGCCGATACGGTGCTGATACCGGCGCACAACATGCTGTTGCGCGGCGCGGCGTTCTACACCGATCGCTACGTCCGCTGCAATGACGGTCGCTGGCGCATCGCGCATACCGGATATGAGCGCACCTATGAGGTGGTGCTCTCGCTCAGCGATCTGCCGAGCCTGCGCCTGACATCGAGTCGATGGGGGCTGATCACGCGCGAGGACGGCATCGCGTCGGTCGAGCGCGAGCCCGGCGCCACCCCGCTGCGGCGGGAGACCGCGCCGGAGGCGGCGGAGCCTGAGGCCGGGTGAACGGCAATTCCTAATCCGCCGCGGCGACCAGCGGCTCGAGCGTGAGCTTCGGATGCTCCTTCTCGATGTACTGCAACCGCCACTTATCGCTGAACAATGCCAGCAACGCCCCGTCGGAGCGGGTGAACACCTCGACCCCGCGCTGCCGATCGAGTTCGGCCATCGACTCCGCATCGGTGCGCCGGGCAAGCGTGTAGGGCAGGTGCTCCATATGCGTCTCGACATTGAACTCCGCGAGCATCCGCGCTGTGACCACTTCGAACTGCATCGGACCGACCGCCGCGAGCACGGGTGAGGCATCACCGCGCGCGTCATTGCGCAGGACCTGCACCACGCCTTCGGAATCGAGCTGGTCGATGGCTTTGCGGAACTGCTTGTACTTACCCGCGCTCTGCGCCCGCAGCACCGCGAAATGCTCCGGCGCGAAGGACGGGATCGGCGGGAACTCGACCTTCTTGTCCACGAACAGTGTGTGCCCCGGCGCCAGTGCGGTGGCATTCACGAGGCCGACCACGTCGCCCGGGTAGGCCGTGTCGACGGTCGAGCGCTCCCGCCCGAAAACGGTGAGCGCGTATTTGGTCGCGAACGGCCGACCGGTCTGCGCGTGCGTGACGACCATCCCGCGCTCGAATTCGCCGGACACGATCCGCATGAATGCGAGCCGATCCCGGTGTGCCGCATCCATTCCGGCCTGCACCTTGAATACGACCGCGCTGAACGGATCGGTGGTGTCGCGCGGCGTGCCGCCGACATCGGCGCGCGAGCCGGGCGCCGGTGCCAGCGCGACCAGGGTCTCCAACAGTTGCCGCACACCGAAATTCAGCATCGCGGAGGCGTAGATGACAGGGGAGGTCTGCCCGGCCAGGAACATTTCCTGATCGTGGTCCTGCCCGGTGGCCGAGAGCAGTTCGCTCTCCTCGGCGGCGGTCGTCCACGCCTCACCCTCGCGGGTCTCGGCCGATTTCGGATCTATCGATTCCTCCGGCGCGATGGTCGCGCCACCCGCGGTCCGAGTGAAGTGGATGTATTCGACGGCCGCGCCCTCGGGGCCGCGCCGTAGCAGACCGCGGAAGTCACCAGCGATGCCGACCGGCAGGAACAGCGGCGTCGGGGTGAGGCCGATCCGCTCGCTGATCTCGTCGAGCAGTTCCAGCGGCGCGCGGCCCGGACGGTCCCACTTGTTGATCACGGTGACGACCGGGATACCGCGATGGCGACACACCTGGAACAACTTCAGTGTCTGCGGCTCCAAACCCTTGGCGGCGTCGATGAGCATGACGGCGGCGTCGACGGCGGTGAGCACGCGGTAGGTGTCCTCGGAGAAATCCGAGTGGCCGGGGGTGTCGACCAGGTTGATGACGTTATCGATATCGGAGCCCGCGGCGCGGTAGTTGAATTGCAGCGCGGTCGAACTCACCGAGATGCCGCGCGCCTTCTCCATCTCCATCCAGTCCGACACGGTGGACTTGCGTCCGGCCTTGCCGTGGATGGCGCCCGCCTCGGAGATCATCCTGGCGTGCAACGCCAGCGCCTCGGTGAGCGTCGACTTGCCCGCGTCGGGGTGGGAGATCACCGCGAATGTGCGTCGCCGGGCGACCTCGGCGGGCAACCCACGCGGGGCGGGCGTGACGACACCCTCAGTGGAGGCGGTCAACTGCAACAACCTTTCAGACGGCCGATCGGCAACCGCTCCAGCGTACGCGACCGGGGTGACGACAATCCGGCCAGTCCGACCACCCGATTCAGCTGGACATAAACACTTGCGCTATGGTGTTCGGGTTGTCTCGGCGAGGGTGACCGCAGACGTAATGCGTTCACCGTGATCGACGCGGCTCGGCTCTCGGCCGTCCTCGTTCGGTCTTCGCCCGACGAGTAGACCAACCTTTGCCAGGGGGGATAACAGTCCCTGGCGCACTGTTGACAGCCCGGAAGAGCCGTAGGGAGTAGATCCAGTCATGTCTGACGCCAACCTTCTCGAAGCCGCCGTCCGCACGGAGTTCGGCAAGGGCGCCGCCCGCCGCACCCGTCGCGCGGGCAACGTTCCCGCCGTGCTGTACGGCCACGCCGCCGACCCGCAGCACCTCTCGCTCAACGCTCAAGCCTTCGCCGCCATCCTGCGCGAGCACGGCACCAATGCGGTGCTGAACCTCGTCATCGATGGCAAGAAGCAGCTTGCGCTGACCAAATCCGTTGTGGTGCACCCGATTCGCCGTTACATCGAGCACGCCGATCTGCTGATCGTCAAGCGCGGCGAGAAGGTCACCGCCGATGTGAACATCGCGCTGATCGGTGAGGCCGCCGCGGCCACCCTGGTCACCCAGGACGTCACCACGCTGTCCATCGAGGCCGACGCGCTGAACATTCCGGAGTCCATCGAGGTCTCGATCGAAGGCGTCGAGGCGGGCACCCAGATCACCGCGGGCGAGATCGAGCTGCCGAAGGGTGTCACCCTGGCCGGTGACCCGGAGGCCCTGATCGTCAACATCATCGCGGCCCCGGCTTCCGCGCAGGAGACCGAAGAGGCTGCCGCGGCCGCCGTGGAGTCCGAGAGCGCCGAGTAAGAACTCCCCGGGTCGGTTATCCGAATGACCGAATCCTCGACCGGGCCCGCGCTCGTGGTCGGACTTGGCAACCCAGGTTCCGAGTACGAGCGCACCCGGCACAATATCGGCTTTCTGGTCGCCGACGTGCTCGCGCAGCGCGTCGGCGGCCGTTTTGCTGTGCACAAGAAGTCCGGTGCGGATCTGTTGCAGGCCAGGCTGGACGGGCGTCAGGTATTGATCGCCAAGCCGCGCTCGTTCATGAATCTGTCCGGGCGCCCGGTCGCGGCGTTGGCGAAATTCTTCTCGGTGCCGCCGACCGAGGTGATCGTCGTGCACGACGAATTGGATCTGCCGTTCGGTCAGGTCCGGCTCAAGCGCGGCGGCGGTGAGGGCGGGCACAACGGATTGCGTTCGGTTTCCAATGCCCTGACCACCAAGGACTATCTGCGCGCCCGCATCGGCATCGGCCGCCCGCCGGGTCGCCAGGACCCGGCGGACTACGTGCTCAAACCGTTTTCGTCGATGGAGCGCAAGGAAGTGCCGGTGATCGTCGAACAGGCCGCGGACGCGGTCGAACTGCTACTGCGCGTCGGGCTCGAACCGGCCCAGAACCAACTGCACTAGGCCGAGTTCGACTGCGGCTCAGCGCAGGTGGATCGCGGTGGCGGAGCGGCGCAGTTTGCCCGAGGAGGTTTTCGGGAGGGCACCGGGGCCGAGCACGGCGACGGTGCGCGGGCGAGCGCCGACTTCGGAGAACACCGCATGCACGATTTCGCGTTCGATGCGCTTGACCTCGTCGGCGTTCTGATGGTCGTTGCTTTCCACCACAACGGCGAAGCTTTCGCGTTTCTCGCCCGCGTCCAGGCGGACCGCGACGGCATTCCCGGGACGCACCCCCGGCACGCGCATGGCGGCACGCTCGATATCGGTCGGGTAGATATTGCGACCGCCCATGATGATGACGTCCTTGATCCGGCCGCACACCACGATCAGGCCCTCATCGGTGAAGTAGCCGATATCGCCGGTATCGAGCCAGCCGTCCGCATCCTGTGCCGGGCGGAACCCGTTGACCGTGACATAGCCCGAAGTGACCGCGGGACCGCGGAGTTCGATCACGCCGACGGAACGGGTCGGCAGCGACTGGCGCTCCGCGTCGACGACCCGACCCTCGAGATTGTCGACCAGATAGCCGAGCGTGGGCATGCGGCGGACATTGCCGTGGTGATCGTGGGCCGGCACGGCCTTGCCGATCGCTTCGAGTAGATCGGCATCGATGATGTCGAGGACCTGTCCGTGTCCGGGATCCGGAACCGATACGGCCAGTGTGGTTTCGGCCATGCCGTAGACCGGGGTGAGCGCCATCGGATTGAGTCGGAAGCGTTTGCCGGCCGCGGCGAGGTTCTCCATGGTGTCTGGATCGACGGGTTCGGCGCCGTTCCACATGTATCGGACGCTGCTGAGATCGTAGGCGCCGTCCTCGGCCTGCTTGAGCCGGCGAGCCAGCAGTGAGTACGCGAAATTCGGTGCCGCCGTGACGGTGCCACGGTACTTATCGATCAGCTCGGCCCACAGCAGTGGACGCATCAGGAAGTCGATCGGCGTCACACAGACGACTTCGGCGCCGAATTGCATCGGGACGCTGAGGAATCCGACCATCCCCATATCGTGGAACAGGGGCAGCCAGCTGATCATCACATCGTCGTCGAGCTGGAACTTCACCCGGTCGAACATGGCGTAGGCGTTGGTATAGAAGTTCCCGTGCGTGATCCGCACCGCCTTCGGCGATCCGGTCGAACCGGATGTCAACTGCTGCAACGCGATATCCGTCTCGACGGTCGGCACCGGATCGGTCTCCGGGCTCTCGCGCAGCTGATCGATGCGCACCACGCTGATGCCGCGCTCGCGCAGCAGTGGTTCGGCGGCCTCGAAGGGCGCGCCGAGTACCACCGCGCGCGCCTCGATCATCGACAGCACGGTCTCGGTATCGCGGGCCCAGACCACCAGATCCGTGCGCGGCGTCGGCTGGTGCAACATGGTGATCGACGCGCCGCGCATCCAGATGCCCTGACAGGCCGGTGCGATATCGACCGGCATCCCGGCCAGCACGCCGACCGCGTCACCGTGTCTGATGCCGGCTTCGGCGAGTCCGCCCGCCATCTGTCGTGCGATTCGATGGATCTCACCCCAGGTTTGCCGAAACGGCGCGTTGGGCTCCCCGGTCACCAATCCGCGACTCGAGGTTTGTGCCGTTGCGTACATCTCGTCGGTGAACCTGCTCAAAGTCCAACTCCCTTGTCACCCCGATGCGGTGGCCGGACATGGGTGAACGGCCTGCTCCCCAACTATCCCGCCAATTCGTCCCCGCGTTAACCATTCCGAGGACATGCCCGTGTCGCGGTGGCGTTATGGGCGATTCGAGAAAGTTGCCGCGTAGCGATCGACGTAGCGCCGGCCGGATCGGGCGGCCAATTCCCGCATCAGTTCGTCGGTCGCGGCGCGGACCTGACAGGTGTCCGGTGCCGGGTGGGTCGGAGTGAGCTGTGGGTAGTAGCGCGGCGTGCCGAAGCTGATGTGCACCTTGCCGAAGCGCGGCAGCCGATGGCCGCGCGGATTCACCTTGTCGGTGCCCGCCAGCACGACCGGGATGACCGGAGCGCCGGTGGCCATGGCGACGCGCAATGCGCCGGTGCGGCCGCGATAGATGCGGCCGTCCGGGGAGCGGGTGCCCTCCGGATGGATGGCCCAGACGTCGCCGGATTCGAGGATTTTCGTTGCGGCGGTCAGTGCGTCCGCGGCGGCGGTGCCGCCGGTGCGGTTCACCGGGACCTGACCCGCGACGGTGAAGAACCAGCGTTGGAACCGGCCCTTGAATCCGGTCCCGGTGAAGTACTCCTGCTTGGCCAGGAAGGTGACCCGGCGCGGCAGGGCCAGCGCGAGATACATCGAGTCGAGCATCGCGAGATGGTTGGCCGCGATGATCACCGGTCCGGTGCGGGGTACGTGCCGCAGCCCTTCCACCTCGGGGCGGCCGAGCAGCCGCAGCAGGGGGCCGAGCAGGACGTACTTGAACAACCGGTACCACACATGAGCCTCCGAGAAAGTTGCCGTAGACAATGTCTACCAATGATCGTAGACACTGTCTACGATCATCGGTAGCGGATTTCTACTTATGTGACGAAGTCGGAGGGAGTGATTCGATGAGCGCCGTAGACAATGTCTTCATGGTCGGAAGCGAACCGTTGCGGGAACGATTGGTCGGCGCCGGGGTCGACATGCTCGAGGAGGTCGGCGCGGCCCAGTTGGGCCTGCGTGCGATTACCCGCGCGGCCGGGGTGTCCCACGGTGCGCCACGCAGGCACTTTCCGACGCACCGCGCACTCTTGGCCGCCATCGCCGCGCGCGGTTTCGCCGATCTCATCGAGCGGTTCGCGAAGGTGGAGGTAGGCGCGAGCACGCCGAGGGAACATCTGGAACGGATGGCCGCCGAGTACGTCGAATTCGCCGGCGAGCGCCCGGAGATGTTCACGCTGATGTTCCGCCACGACCTACTCGAGGGCTCCGGCGAGAATCTCCGCGGGATCACCCTGCCGCTCTTCGAGCGCTTTGCGGCGCTGGTTCGCGAAGCCGCCCCACCATCGGCCGGCCCAGAAAAGCGCGCGATCGCCCTGTGGACCAGCCTCCATGGCATCGCCGCCCTCCAGGTCAACCGCAGCCTCCGCCTGGTGGCTCCCACCGCCAACGCCCGCACCCTCGCAACCCACGCAATCGACCTACACATCGGCTGACCGAGCACGACCTCTGACTACCTCGCCGACCGAATGACCTTGTGCGACATAGCCACTACTTATGCGGCCGTTCGGGTGGTGCTCAGTGGCGGGGCGGGAGGGGGATTCTCGCGAGGTCTGTGGCGATGACGATCTCGCCCGTGAAGTGCAGGGCTGCCTCGGCGAGGTGGGCGTCGAGGTCGCGGTAGCGCTGGGAGAAGTGGGTCAGAACCAGGGTGCGCACACCGGCTTCGGCGGCGACTCGGGCGGCTTGGCCCGCGGTCAGGTGGCCGTATTCCTCGGCGAGCTGCGCATCGACGTCCAGGAAGGTCGCCTCGATCACCAGCATGTCCACGCCCGAGGCGAGGGACAGCACGCCCGGGCATAGGCGGGTGTCCATCACGAATGCGAAGCTCTGGCCCGGCCTCGGCTCGCTGACATCGGCCAGCGTGATTGTGCGCCCGGCTAATTCGATACTGCCCGTGCGCTGCAGTTGTCCGACCGCCGGGCCGTGCAGGCCGAATACGGCGAGCCGCTCCGGCAGGATGCGCACACCGCTCGGTTCGGTGAGGCGGTAGCCGAAGGTGTCGACCGGATGCGATAGCGCGACCGCTTCGAGGACGAACGGTGCACCAGGCGCGTCCAGCGCACCCGGATCGGCGATCGGATGCGCCCGGAGCTCGACGGTGCGATAGAACGAGCTGGCATTGCTCAGCCGATCGAAGAACGCCTCACCAGAGGCGGGGTAGTACACATCGACCGGATGGGCGACCTTGTCCAGATTGATCCGCTGGATGATGCCGGGTAGTCCGAGGCAGTGGTCGCCGTGGAAATGCGTCACCGCGATCCGGGTGATGTCGGTGACCGACACGCCCGCGTACGTCATCTGCCGCTGGGTGCCCTCGCCCGGATCGAAGAGGATGCCCTCGTCGCCCCAGCGCAGCAGATACCCATTGTGGTTGCGCTGCTTGGTCGGAACCTGACTCGCGGTGCCGAGGACGACCAGTTCGCGAGGTGACATCAGAGCGTCGCGACCGCGCCGACGAACCGGTCCAGCTCCTCGAAACTCACGAAGCAGTGCGGCGAGGCGCGCACCACCGAATCCAGGCCACGGGCGGTCATATCCAGCAGCGTAGAACTGGCATGGCTGGCCGTCACCGTAATATTCTGCGCCGCAAGGCGATCGCGCACCTCGACGGCGGATTTCCCTTCGACGGTGAACGAAACGATGCCGCTGTGTCGAATCCCGATGTCGCGCACCGTGACTCCGTCGATTTCCGGCAGCGATTTGCGCAGATGTTCCGCCCGGACCGCGATGGCGTCGTAGACGTCATCGGGCCCCAGTTCGAGCAGATACCGCACAGCCGCACCGAGACCGAGTCGGGCCGCGACATCGCATTCCCAGAATTCGAAGCGCCTCGCATCGGGCACCAGGGCGTACTCCTGAGGGCCGGTCCACTGCGCGCTGTGTAGATCCAGCCGCTGTGGCTCCATCGACGCTGCCAATCCTGGTCGCACATAAAGGAATCCGGTACCACGCGGTCCGCGCAGCCATTTGCGCCCGGTGACCGAGAGCGCGTCGACGTCGAGTTCGGCCACATCGATCGGCAGCTGTCCGGCCGACTGGCAGGCATCGAGCAGTACCAGCGCGCCGACCGAATGCGCGATCCGCGTGGCGTCGGCGGCCGGGTTGACCAGACCGCCATTGGTCGGGGCGTGGAGCACCGACACCAGCTGGACCCGTTCGTCGACCATGTCGGCGAGCGCGTCGAGGTCGAGCTGGCCGCTGCCGTCGCTGGGAATCTGTTCGACCACTGCGCCGGTCGCCTTGGCCCGCTGCAGCGCCGCAATGGCATTGCTCGCATAGTCGGCGCCGGAGATGAGGATGCGGTCGCCGGGAGCGAGTGGGACCGAATAGAAGAAGTCGGCCCACGCGCGGGTCGCGCTATCGCTGAGCGCGATGCCGGTCGGATCGGCGTTGATGAGTCGGCCGATATCGGTTTTCACCGCGGCGAGATCGTCGAGTCGCTCGTTCGCCGCGCGATAGCCGCCGATTTCGGCCTCGCGTCGCAGATGCGCCACAACGGTATCGACGACGACTCGGGGCGGTAACGAGGAGCCCGCGCTGTCGAGGAAGACCAGATCGGATCCGGCGCCGTAGGCCGGTATGTCGGCGCGTACGCGATTCTCGTCGAGCATGGCCTCGACAGTATCGCCGAAATCGTGGCATTGGGCCGTCGCACGAGTCGACGCAGGTCCGGGCCACCGTGCGCGGGCGCCCCGCTGTGCATGACCACGAATTCAGATTCTTGTCACATTTCTTGTCGGTGCCCCTCGCTACGCTGGTTTGGGTCGGCGCACCGGAATACGAACGGCGCCCGATGCGATACAGAACTACCTGAACAACTGTCGGCAGCACACACGCGGCACAGCCACGGTTACCTGGTTTCACATGGTGGAGGTTGGTATGGCGGTCACGCTCGAGCATCCGAAGCGGGTCATTGCGCTGGAAAATGGCGAGCTCTCCTCGCGGGCCGCGGCCGAGGCGTATCTCGAAAAAATCTGTTTCAAGCTGGGGCCACCAACGCTCATCGGCGCCGAACTGGAATGGCTCACCGTGCAGGGTGAGTGTTCGTCGTCCGGCCCATCGGCCGCCCCCCGCCCGCAACTGGCTGCATTCGCAGATGCACTCGGACCCTATGCACCGCGGTCCATCGCCCCCGATTCACCGGCACTTCCGCTGCCAGGGGGTAGCCGGGTCACCATCGAACCCGGCGGTCAGATCGAACTCTCCAGTGCCCCGTTCGCCGCTGCCGCGCAGTTGTGCGAGGGTTTGCACGCCGATGCTCGGATGCTGCGGGATCTACTCGGATCCCGATCCATCCGCACCGTCTCCGCCGCCGCCGATGCGGACCGCCGCCCGAAACGGGTCCTGCGGTTACCGCGCTATCGCGCCATGGAAGAGTCCTTCAGCGGTATCGGCCCCTTCGGCAAATTGATGATGTGCAATACCGCCGCTACGCAGGTCAGCGTCGATGCCGGTGCGGACCGCGACGAGGTCACCGCACGGTGGAATGCGCTGTACACAATCGGTCCCGCGCTACTCGCGGCCTTCGCCTGCTCGCCCGAATTACACGGTGCACCGGTGGGCGTGTGGGCATCCCAGCGCATGCGGACCTGGTTGCGTCTCGACCACGCTCGTACCCGTCCCGCGGTGGAGGCCTGGCCCGACCCGATCGCCGGCTATGCGCGTTGGGCCCTGGATGTCCCGCTGCTGTGCGTTCGCCGCCCCGATGGCGTATCCGGCAACGGCGGCGATATCGGCTGGTCAGCGCCGCCGGAGGCGACCTTTGCGGACTGGTTGTCCGGTGCGTTGGACGACGAGATCGGCCGACGTCCCGATGTCGGCGATCTCGACTATCACCTGACCACGCTGTTCCCACCGGTACGAGCCTCCGGACATCTCGAGGTCCGCTATCTGGATGCGCAGCCCGATAACGACTGGACCGTCCCGATCCATGTCTTCGACGCCCTGCTGTCGACTCCGGCGGTTGTCGCCGAGGCGACGGCGCTCGCCGCGCCACTCGCGGGCCGTTGGCTCGACGCGGCGCGCTGCGGGTTGGTCGATCCGGAGATCCGTGGCGTCGCGGTCGAGTTGCTGATCCTGGCCGCGGCACATGCGGCGAGTCCGGCGGCGGCGCGCGAGATCGAATCCGCCGCCGAACGATGTCGCAGCGGTCGCACCCCGACCGATGAACTCGTTTCGCGCAGTGCGGATCAGCCCGAGGAGCATTCGTGACCGTGGCGCCGCAGCCTCGAGTCGCCGACCAGAACGAGTTCGGGAGATACCCATCGTGACCATTCAGTACCCCGCAACGGATAATTCCGGCACCGAACAATTGCGTGACCGGATCGCCGAAGTGCTCACCCGCGCAAGGGATCGCACCACCGGCCTCACCACGCTCGATGAAGCGGAGCTGGTCGCCCAGCATTCGCGACTGATGAGCCCGCTCGTCTGGGATCTCGCCCATATCGGCAATCAGGAAGAGCTCTGGCTGGTGCGCGATGTCGGCCGACGCGACGCGGTGCGCGCCGATATCGACGAGCTGTACGACGCCTTCAAACACGCCCGCGCCAATCGCCCCGAACTGCCCCTGCTCAACCCCACCCAGGCCCGCGGCTATGTCGGCACCGTGCGCGACAAGGTGTGGGATGTGTTGGAAACCAGCGCTTTACATGGTGATCCACTGGTCGACGGCGGCTTCGCATTCGGCATGATCGCCCAGCACGAGCAGCAGCACGACGAAACCATGCTCGCCACCCATCAATTGCGCACCGGCCCGGTCGTGCTGTCCGCACCCGCCGCACCGACGGCGACTGCTCCTGTCGGTGGCGAAGTCGTCATTCCCGCAGGCGAATTCGTCATGGGCGCGTCGACCGACGCGTGGGCACTGGACAATGAGCGTCCGGCGCATCCGGTGCATGTGCCCGCCTTCGCCATCGACGTCGCACCGATCACCAACGCGCAGTACCAGGCCTTCATTGCCGACGGCGGCTACGAGCGGCCCGAGCTGTGGTCCGAACGCGGTTGGGCGCACCGGCAGGAGGCGGGTCTGGTGGCGCCGCAGTTCTGGGAGTGCGATCCGGCCGGGCACTGGTGGCGCCGGGGATTCGGCGTGATGACGCCGGTGCGCCCGCAGCAGCCGGTGGTGCACGTCTGCTGGTTCGAGGCCGAGGCGTATGCCGCTTGGGCTGGTAAGCGTCTACCCACCGAGGCCGAATGGGAGAAGGCGGCGCGTTTCGATCCGGAGACCGGCACGTCCCGCCGCTACCCGTGGGGTGATGCCGAACCCGATTCCGTCACCGCCAATCTCGGTCAGCGGCACCTGGAACCCGCTGAGGTCGGCGCATATCCGGCCGGTGTCTCCCCGGCCGGTGTGCATCAGCTCATCGGCGACGTATGGGAGTGGACCGCCTCGGGTTTCGAGGCTTATCCGGGCTTCCGCGCCTTCCCTTACGCCGAATACTCCGATGTGTTCTTCGGCGGTGACTACCGAGTCCTGCGCGGCGGCTCCTTCGGCACCGATCCGGTCGCTTGCCGCGGCACCTTCCGCAACTGGGACCACCCCGTCCGCCGCCAGATCTTCGCTGGCTTCCGCCTGGCCCGCGACCTGCGAAAAGGCGAGGGCGAGTGAGGGTCTCGACGGCGGAAGGGCGGCGCTGATGTGTCGTCAACTCGGTTACGTCGGTCCGCCGGTACGCGTGGGCGACATGTTGACGCTCGGTTCGCATTCCCTGCGGACCCAGGCGTGGGCGCCCAAGGATATGCGCGGAGGCGGGACGATCAATGCGGATGGGTTCGGGGTGGCCTGGTGGCGTGACGACGACGGCGTGACCGTCAGTCGGTATCGCAACTCGGCGCCCATCTGGACCGATCCGGCGGTGGAAGAGGTCCTGCCGCAACTGGAGTCGTGGGCGGTATTGGCGGCGGTTCGCTCGGCGACTGTGGGTATGCCGGTCGAGCGGAATGCCTGTGCACCGTTCACACATGGCCGGTGGGCGTTCAGCCATAACGGCATGGTGCCCGATTGGCGGCGGGCCCTCAGCGCGGTCGCCGAAGAATTCGGCTCCACCGCAACCGAACTGGGCGCGGGGCCGCTGTTCGAGCCGGTGCAGTTGCTGGAGGCCGAATCCGCGACCGATGCGGCGACGCTCTGGGTGATGCTGCGCAGTCTGCTCTCGACCGACACTCCCGACGGTTCGTGGGCGGCGGCGCCGGCGGCATTGAGTCTGCTGGTCTCGGCCGTGCTGGCCCAATCCCCGGGCGCCCGACTGAATTTCCTGCTCGGTGATGGCAGGCAGCTGTGGGCGACCACCGTCTACCACTCGCTATCCGCCCTGGTGACCGATGATTTCGCCATCCTGTCCTCGGAACCCTTCGACGACGACCCGCGCTGGCAGCCGATTCCGGATCGCCAGCTGGTCAGCGCCCGCCCAGGCGCGCTGTCCGTCACACCGCTAGTAGACGTTCCAAGCACGAAAGGCTCGCTCCTATGACCGCACCGACGCTGGAGATCTACCTATCCGATGACGACCTCACCTCGGCGTTGCGCGCGGATGCCAGACTCGGCCTCACCGCGGACCCGAAGTGGTTGCCACCCAAGTGGTTCTACGACGCCCGCGGCAGTGAACTGTTCGAGCAGATCACCGAACTCCCCGAGTACTACCCGACTCGCACCGAACGCGCGCTGCTGGAGCGGGTAGTCGGCGAGATCGCCCGCACCGCGCAGGCCGAGGTCCTGGTCGAACTCGGAGCGGGATCGGCCGCGAAGACCAGGCTGCTGCTGTCCGCACTGACCGCCGAGGGACCGCTGAAAACCTATGTTCCGCAGGATGTCTCGTCCTCGGCGCTGCGGGCCGCCGCCGCGGAGATCGCTACCGAGTTCCCGGGCCTCGCGGTGCACGGCGTGGTCAGCGATTTCACCGACACCCTGCACAATCTGCCGCGCGGCGGCCGCCGCATGATCGCCTTCCTCGGCGGCACCATCGGCAACCTGGTCCCCGCCGAACGGGCCGAATTCCTGTCCAGCATCCGCGAGGTGCTGGAGCCGGGGGAGCAGCTGCTACTTGGCGCGGGCCTGGTGATCGACCCCGCCGTACTGGTCCCCGCCTATGACGACGCGGCCGGTGTCACCGCCGAATTCAACCGAAATGTCTTGCATGTCTTGAACAGTCGCCTCGACGCCGACTTCGAGCCGGATAAGTTCGCCCACGTCGCCACTTGGGAAACCGAAGACGAGTGGATCGAAATGCGGCTGGAGGCCACCGAAGACATGACCGTGACGGTCCGTGAACTGGACCTCACCCTCCAGTTCACGCGCGGCGAGCAGATGCGCACCGAAATCTCGGCCAAATTCCGTATCGACGGATTGGACGCCGAACTGGCCGCAGCGGGATTCGAGACCGAACAGGTCTGGACCGATCCGGACAACCGCTTCGCCCTCGTCCTCGCCGCTCGCTGTTAGGTCCGAGCCGGCGCACCACTGACCACCGCGCCCAGCCATTCGATGAAGGGCCGCATCGTCTCCCAGGCGGTGCGGACCTCCTTCGCGGCGCGGGGTTTGTCCAACCAGGCCGGTGCGCCGTATTCCTTACTGCAGGTCAGCGATTTGTGCCGCAGCAGATCGATGCGCGGATGGTCGGCGTCGTACCCCTTCGGCTTGGTCTTGAGCCGCTCGCCGCCGATGGTGAATCCGGCCTTGGTGAGCTTCGCCAGGATGGCCTCCAGCTCCGGGCCGCGGACCTGGTCATCGATGGTTGTGCGCAACTGGGCGATCTGCGCGGGGGAGCCCGCATAGAATCCGCCGCCGACGAAGAGTCCGGCCGCGCTGATCTGCACATACCAGCCCGTACCCGGCGCAACGCTGACCACCGCGCCCTGCGCCGTCTTGTAGGGCACCTTGTCCTTGGAGAAACGCACGTCCCGGTACGGCCGGAAAATCTTGGCGGTCCCGAAGTCCGCCTCCAACTCCGCGGTCAGCGCGACCATCGGCGCCTTGACCGACTCCTCGTAGACATCCTTGTGCGCGGTCCAGAAGGCCTTCGAGTTATCGGCTTCCAAATCCTCGTAAAAGTCCAGCCCCGCGAGTGGGAAACCACCGAATCGACTCATGCTGACCACGCTAGCCTTACCCACCCCGCCAGCTCCGCCGGCTGCCATCCCCCTAGACTCACCCACCCGACGACGCGAGTCCAGCGCACGGTCAGTTGGAGTCCGGGATCATGCTGCCGCTGAAGACGGCATAGACCAGGATGAGCCCGATGACCAGGGAAATGGCGGATACGAGGGCGGCCCATTTGCCGAGGGATTCGCCCTTTTTGTGGCCGATGATGCCGAGAATGATGCCGACCGGGCCGAATAGGTAGGGGCAGAACAGCAATGAGATGCCCGCACAGACGAAGCCGATGATCGACAGCGTCTGCGAACCCGACGGCGGTCCCGGCGTGGTGTACGGCCGTGGGGTATAGCCGGGAGAGCCACCGTATGGGGTTTCCGGGGTGGCGTCGGTGATCGGCGGATAGACGGTGCCGGGCCGGTCTTGGTCGTAGCGTCCCGCGGCGGTGGCATTCCACGATTCCGGTTGCGCGGACTCCGGCGACGGCTGCGGTTGTGCGACGAGATCCGGTGCCGTTTCGGCGGCCGCTCGCTGGGCCGGTGTCTGCGCGGCGGGCTCGACGGGTTGCGACTCCGACGTTCCGTCGGCGGCCGGAGTGGCCCGAGCCGCATCCGAGGATTCGGCCGACTCGGATTCGCCGACCGGTTTCTCGGGCGACGTATCGCCTCGCTCGGGTCCCTGCTGCGGCGTGCTCATCGAACTCTCCTGTCGGCGGGGAGCGGGCTATAGGTCGGTATCGTTGACGATCTCCATCGCGGCGACCTCGGCGGGGCGCTCGTCCTCCTCGGCGAGTTCGGCGGCCTTACGATGACGGGTCCACTCCTGTTCGAGTTCTTCGCCGATGCCGAGTCGGCCGTCATCCTCATTTTCGCGATAGCGAATGCGCAGGTCAGTTGGCGGATCCTCGACATTTCGCCGGTATGCGCGGATCTCGTCTTCCTGCTTGTCGTCCCCCATGTCCATATCAAGCGGGTCACGGTCCATACTCCCAGTATCCCCCTCGGCATCAGGGGCAAACGGGATCCGACGCGTGCGAATCCGTCAGCTGAAGGCCCCGAGGAACCCGACTAAGGCGATGACCAGGACGACCGCGATCGCCAGTACCGCGCCGTTGGCGATGGCCGCCCATTTGCCGAGCGATTCGCCTTTGTTGTGGCCGATGATGCCCAGGACGATGCCCGCCGGTCCGGTGATCACGATGGGCAGGCCACAGAACATCACCACCGACAGTGCGGTCGCCGCCAGGCAGGAGAAGCTGATGATCGAGAAGATCGGGACATCGGATTGCCGAGGTGGCGTATAGGGCTGGTACGGGTAACCGGGATAAGCGCCGGGCGCTTGCGGATAGCCGGGTTGTCCGACGTACGGACCGGCTTGCGGGTAGCTCGGCGGATATGGTGGCGGCGGATATGCGGTGGGCTGCTGATAACCCGCGGGCGGGGTGTACGGTGGGGCGGTTTCCGGCGAAAACTGTTGTCCCGGTTGATAAGCCATCGTCGGATCGACACCCGGCTCCGGTGACCAGACCTTGGTCGCGTCCACGTTGTCCTGCGGCGGCTCGGCAGGCGGTGGGGCCTGCGACTTCCCGAGATTGATATTCGGTTCCGAATCCGACATGGCGCGCCCCCTGTTTGTCATCCTTACCCGCCATGGGTACCACGCCGAAGCGAGCCTTACAAACAGAAATGTCGCGGCCCGGACCCGAGTCCGAGCCGCGACGAAGTGTCAGCGCTACGCGTTGCCGTTGAAAAGTCCGGTGACCGAACCGTTCTCGAAGACCTCGCGAATCGTGCGAGCCAGCAGCGGCGCGATCGACAGCACGGTCAGCTGCGGGAACTTCCTGTCCTCGCTGAGCGGCAGCGTATTGGTGACCACGACCTCCTTGGCACCACAATTGGCCAGGCGCTCTGCAGCCGGATCGCTGAGCACGCCGTGGGTCGCGGCGATGACCACATCACCGGCGCCGGCCTCCTTGAGCACCTTGACCGCGCCCGCGATGGTGCCGCCGGTGTCGATCATGTCGTCGATCAGGATGCAGGTGCGGCCCTCGACCTCACCGACCACACGGTTGGCCTTGATCTGGTTCGGCACCAGCGGGTCGCGGGTCTTGTGGATGAACGCCAGCGGCGAGCCGCCCAGCGAGTCGGCCCACTTCTCCGCGACGCGCACGCGACCGGAATCAGGGGAGACCACGGTGATGTGCTCGAGGCTGTAGTTGTTGCGCACGTACTCGGCCAGCTGCAGCTGGGCGTGCATGTGATCGACCGGGCCGTCGAAGAAGCCCTGGATCTGATCGGTGTGCAGGTCGACGGTGATGATGCGGTCCGCGCCTGCGGTCTTGAGCAGGTCGGCGACCAGGCGGGCGGAGATGGGCTCGCGGCCGCGGTGCTTCTTGTCCTGACGGGCGTACGGGTAGAACGGCAGCACCGCGGTGATCCGCTTGGCCGAACCGCGCTTGAGCGCGTCGATCATGATGAGCTGTTCCATCAGCCATTGGTTCAGCGGAGCCGGAAAGCTCTGCAGCACAAAGGCATCCGATCCGCGCACGGACTCCTCGAACCGGACGAAGATCTCGCCGTTGGCGAAGTCGCGCGCAGTCTGCGGGGTGACGTGGACGTCGAGTTCCTTGGCCACCTGCTCGGCCAGCTCAGGATGGGCGCGTCCCGAGAAGAGCATCAGGTTCTTCTGGTTGTCGATCCATGACGCGGTCACTGCTGTTTGCCATCCTTTTGCTCGATTGCCTGACCCGACATCTCTTTGCTCGCGATGGCTTCCGCCGCCGCCCGTGCCGCGTCCGTCCCCGGACGGTTGCGCTGCACCCAGCCCTCAATGTTTTTCTGTGGCCCACCTGAAACCGCGAGTGCCCCCGGCGGAACGCTTCTACGCAGCACAGTACCCGCCGCCGTATAAGCGCCGTCACCCACCGTCACCGGCGCGACGAACATGGTGTCGCTGCCGGTCCGCACATGCGAGCCGACCACGGTGTGGTGCTTTTTCACACCGTCGTAATTGACGAAAACGCTGGAGGCGCCGATGTTGCTGTGCTCACCGATGGTGGCATCGCCGACATAAGTGAGGTGCGGCACTTTGGAGTGCGCGCCGATCGATGCGTTCTTGGTTTCGACGAATGCGCCCAGCTTTCCGGAATCGCCGACAACGGTGCCGGGGCGCAGATAGCTGAACGGCCCGATATTCGCACCGGAACCGATCACGGCCTGATCACCGTGGGTGCGAACGACGTGCGCGCCGTTGCCGACGATGACATCGGTGAGCGTGGAATCCGGTCCGATCACGGCGTCCTCACCGATGACGGTGCCGCCGAGTAACTGCACACCCGGCCGGATTTCGGCGTCCCTGGCGATTTTCACGTTCGCGTCCACCCAGGTGGTCGCGGGATCGATGATCGTGACCCCGGCGCGCATATGCCGCTCGAGGATGTAGCGGTTGAGGGTGCGCGCGGCCTCGGACATTTGCACCCGGTCGTTGACGCCGGTGACCTTGGCCGAGTCGAGCAGCCGTGCGCCGTGCACCGGATGTCCGGCCTCGCGAGCCAGCCGCAGCACGTCGGTCAGGTACAGCTCGTGCTGGGCGTTGGCGGTGGACAGGCGCCCGATCATGGTGCGCAGCACGGTCGCGTCGAAAGCGTAGACACCCGAGTTGACCTCGGTGATCGCCGATTGCACCGGGGTGGCATCGGCATGTTCGACGATTTCGGTGACCTGGCCGTCGGCATTGCGGACGATGCGGCCGTAGCCGTTCGGGTCGTCCGGTTCGAAGGTCAGCACCGTGACCGCGGAACGTTCGGCGTAGCTGCGGTGTTCGTCGAGCAGTGCGGACAGGGTGTGCCCGTCCAGCAGCGGCACGTCCGCGGAGGTGACCAGCAGGTCACCGGTGAAATCCTCGGGAACCGCCGCGAGCGCGCATTGCACCGCGTGGCCGGTTCCGAGCTGTTCTTCCTGAATGGCGGTGGTGATGTCGCGGCCGAGGTCGGCGGCGACGGCGGCGACCGCGGCGCCGACTTGTTCCCGATCGTGTCCTACCACGGTGATGAGGAACGCGGGGTCGATCTCGTTGGCCGCATGCAGCGCGTGCGCGAGCATGCTTCGACCGGCCAGCGAATGCAGCACTTTAGGAGTCTTCGACCGCATTCGCGTCCCGGCACCGGCTGCGAGAACGACGACGGCGGTCTGCTGTGGCATGGATCTCCCTCGGCTGCCTGTCATCGTGCTTGGGGCTGTCGTCGTGCTTGGTCAGCGATGTGCGCGGCCAACGATAAGCCATCGTGCCGATGTGCTCCGCCGCCAGGACTCGAACCTGAACTATCTGAACCAAAATCAGAGGTGCTGCCATTACACTACGGCGGATTGTCACACCGGCGGGATCTGCGAAACCCGCCACTGCGCCAGCGGCACGGCATGAATCCTCGCATGAAGACCTCCCGTTCGTCGAACTGCTTCGCCGAATTAGGGGGTACCCATCGCCCCGATCTGTCCGCACCGTTCGCATTATCTGGGCAAATACTCCCCCGCCTCCCCGGAACCTTTGCCGGCCGTTGGGTGCTTCGACCGCTTCCGTCGCGGGCTGGCGGCCAGGTCGGGGCTGGATTCTGGGCGTACCCGACGAGTTACCCATGTGCGTCCGAGATCAGTTGTCGCTCTGGCCGGACAGGGGTGACGGTAGGGGAGCTAGAGCTGTCTGGAACAGTTGGGGCCGACGACTATTGGCATGCGCGAGGAGGCGGGACGGTGTCTTCGGGTGAGCCGCCCAGGGTGTCCCGGCCGCGGATGACGGGTACTCAGCGGCGGCAGCAGTTGATCGAGATCGGTCGCGCAATATTCGCCGAGCGCGGCTACGACGCGACCTCGATCGAGGAGATCGCACAGCGGGCCCAGGTCTCCAAACCCGTGGTGTACGAACACTTCGGCGGCAAGGAGGGGCTCTACGCCGTGGTCGTGGACCGCGAGATGTCGATGCTGCTGGATATGATCACCTCCTCGCTCACCCAGAATCGGTCCAGAATTCGGCTCGAACAGGTCGCGCTCGCACTGCTGACCTATATCGAGGAACGCACCGACGGATTTCGAATCCTGGTGCGCGACCAGCCCGCAGCTACCGCGGAGGGCCGCTACTCGAGCCTGCTCAACGAGGCCACCAACCAGGTCGCGCATATTCTCGGCGGCGATTTCGAGCGCCGCGGCTTCGATACCAGTCTGACCGGTTTGTACGCGCAGGCATTGGTGGGCATGGTCTCGACCGCCGCGACCTGGTGGCTGGACGAACGCACACCGTCGAAAGAGGTTGTGGCGGCACATCTGGTGAACCTGTGCTGGAATGGCCTCAGTCATTTGGAAGCCGAACCGCAGCTGAGCTCGGAATGGCGCGCCGGTCGGGGGGATTGACCGCAGTGGTAGCCAGCAAATTGCGCAGTATGCCCGTCCGAATGCTCGAATTCGCTGGCGCGCGCTCACCTGGTGGTACGGTTCACCCATCCTCAGGGTGCTGTTCGAGCGGTAAGTCGGTCTACTTCGGGATGTCGGTCTACTTCAGGATGGCTGGTTTTAAGGATGACAGGCGGATCTGATGGCTAGGCAAGCGCGCGCGGAGATCACCCGCGATTCCGTTCTGGCGGGCGCTGCCGATGTCTTTCTGCGCTTGGGATATGCGAATGCGAGCCTGAGCGAGATCATCGCGCAGTCGAACGTGACCAAGGGCGCCTTGTACTTTCACTTCGGTTCGAAGGAAGAGCTAGCGCGCGCCGTGGTCGACCAGGGCAATGAACGTCTGGTCAGTTCGTGCCAGGGTTTCTTCGATCCGAGAGTGCCCGCGCTCGAGGCATGTATCGGGATCACCTATGTCGTCGCGGACCTATCCATGAACGATCCGATGGTCGGCGCGATGCTCAAGCTGACCCATCAGATCGGCGACTACCGCGGCGCCCAGGGCGACAATATCGCCAAGACCTGGGGCGATACCTACCGCGTACTATCCGAGCGGGCCATCGCCCAGGGCGACCTCGAGGCCGATCTGGACGCCGAGGTGATCGGTCTGCTACTGCAGGAAATGACCGCGGGCGTGCATATCACGGCGGTCGGCACCGATTCGATCGATCAGATGGCGACCCGGATGGAACGGGCCTGGTACTTCCTGCTCCCGGCGATCGTGCCCCCGGAGAAGCTCTCGTACTTCCGGGAATTCGCCGCCCGCCGCCTACGCCGCTACGTGCCGTAAAACGTGTCACAGCGCGTTGGTAGGTTGTGACGTGTCGACTGATCTCGTGAGCACATGGGTAACTCATCGGGTACGCCCAGAACTCGACCTCCCGCTCGGCCGCCGGCCCGCTACGACTGTGTGGTGGCACCTGACGACCGGCAAATGACTCGGGGTGGCGGGGGAGCCTAGACTCGGTTGGCCGTCCTAAACCCCGCCTGAGCTCAGGAGTGTTCGATGTCCACCCACCGTCCACCTCTTGCCGGACTGGCCGCGGTGGCCGGGGCCGATTCGGCCTTGCGGACCGTCGCTGACCTGGTCGGGAAGTCGCCGGTCGAGTTGGTCGGGCCGTCGGCGGTGCGGCCGTTCGTCGCGGCGACGATCGCCGCCCAGCGGCCGCTGGTGGTGGTGACGGCGACTGGGCGCGAAGCCGACGATCTGACGGTCGAGCTGGAGGAAATCCTCGGCGCGGCGATCGCACAGTTCCCGTCCTGGGAGACGCTGCCGCATGAGCGGCTGTCGCCGGGTGCCGACACCGTGGGGCGCAGGCTCGAGGTGCTGCGGCGGCTGGCGCATCCGGAAGATCCGGTATTCCCGGAACCGCTGCGGGTCGTGGTGACGACCGTTCGCTCCCTGATGCAGCCGATGGCTGCGAGCCTCGGCGATATCGAACCGATCGTGCTGCGCGTCGGCGCCGAGTTCGATTTCGACGAATTGCTCTTGCGCCTGATCGAATTCGCCTACACCCGCGTCGATATGGTCGGCAAACGCGGTGAGTTCGCGGTGCGCGGCGGCATCCTCGATCTGTTCCCGCCGACCGCCGATCATCCGGTGCGCGTGGAGTTCTGGGGCGACGAGGTGACCGAGCTGCGGCCCTTCGCGGTCGCCGACCAGCGCTCGCTGACCGATCTGACGGCGGATGTCGTCGTCGCGACGCCGTGTCGAGAACTGTTGCTCACCCAGGCTGTTCGCGAGCGCGCCGCCGAGGTCGCGGTGGCGAACGCCGCCGATGCGGCGCTGGTCGAGATGTTGGAGAAGCTCGCCGAGGGCATTCCGGTCGAGGGGATGGAGGCGCTGCTGCCGGTGCTGCAGCCCGGCGAATTGCGGCTGCTCACCGAGGTTTTGCCGGAGGGCACCCAATTGCTGCTGTGCGATCCGGAGAAGATCCGCACGCGCGCAGCCGATCTGGTGCGCACCGGCGAGGAGTTCCTGGAGGCATCGTGGACCGCCGCCTCGTTCGGCGGTGCCGCGCCGCTGGGCGGACACGGACTCGATCTGGCCGCCTCCGGTTACCGCGCGCTGCCCGAAATCCATGACAGCGCAAATGCACACGGTCTGCCGTGGTGGAGTTTGAGCCCGCTGACCTCCGGTGATCCCGCCGAGGTCGTGCTGCCGGTGCTGGCCGGTCCGGTGGCGCGTGGATCCGATGAGCTGGTGGCGACGATATTCGCGTCGCTGCGCGCGCATGTGCTGACCGGTGGACGTGCGGTCGTGGTCGTGGCTGGTCACGGTACGGCGCAACGCATTCTGGAACGGCTCTCGGATGCCGAAGTGCCCGCAGCTGCTTTGACAGCCGGTGCCGAGCCGACGCCCGGACTGGTCGGTGTGCTGTGCGGTTCGCTGCACGACGGGTTGGTCTTCGATGACGCCGGTCTGGTGGTCGTCGCCGAATCCGACCTCACCGGCAACCGGGTCACCGCACCGGCGGAGGGGAAGCGGCTACCGGCAAAGCGCCGCAACCAAGTCGACCCGCTGGCGCTGAACGCCGGCGATATGGTGGTGCACGATCAACACGGCATCGGCCGGTTCGTCGAGATGATCGAACGCACCGTCGGCGGGGCGCGGCGGGAATACCTGGTCATCGAATATGCGCCCGGTAAGCGCGGTCAGCCAGGCGACCGGCTGTTCGTGCCGATGGAGTCGCTGGATCAGCTCTCGCGCTATGTCGGCGGTGAGATGCCGAGTCTGTCCAAGCTCGGCGGATCCGACTGGGCGAATACGAAACGCAAGGCGCGCAAGGCGGTTCGCGAGATCGCCGGTGAGCTGGTGCAGCTGTACGCGGCGCGCCAGGCCGCGCCCGGACATGCGTTCGGTCCGGACAGTCCGTGGCAGAAGGAGATGGAGGACGCGTTCGCGTTCACCGAGACCGTCGACCAGATGACCGCCATCGCCGAGGTGAAGGCCGATATGGAGAAGGCGGTCCCGATGGACCGCGTGGTCTGTGGTGATGTCGGCTACGGCAAGACCGAGATCGCCGTGCGCGCTGCGTTCAAGGCGGTGCAGGACGGTAAACAGGTCGTTGTGCTGGTGCCGACAACCCTGCTGGCGCAACAGCATCTGCAGACCTTCACCGAGCGCGTCGGCGGATTCCCGGTGACCGTGAAGGGGCTGTCCCGCTTCACCGATCCGGCCGAATCCCGCGCCGTGCTGGAGGGGATGGCGGACGGCGCCGTCGATATCGTGGTCGGTACGCACCGGCTGCTGCAGACCGGTGTGCGGTGGAAAGACCTGGGCCTGGTCGTCGTGGACGAGGAACAGCGTTTCGGTGTCGAACACAAGGAGCACATCAAGGCGCTGCGCACGCACGTCGACGTGTTGACCATGTCCGCGACGCCGATTCCGCGCACCTTGGAGATGAGCCTGGCGGGCATTCGCGAGATGTCGACCATCCTCACGCCGCCGGAGGAGCGGCATCCCGTGCTCACCTATGTCGGCGGGTACAACGACAAGCAGGTCACCGCGGCCATTCGGCGTGAGCTGCTGCGCGACGGCCAGGTCTTCTACGTGCACAACCGGGTTTCGTCGATCGATAAGGCCGCCAAGCGGATTCGGGATCTGGTGCCCGAGGCGCGGGTGGTGGTCGCGCACGGTCAGATGCACGAGGACATGCTCGAGCAGACCGTGCAGGGATTCTGGGAGCGTGAATTCGATGTGCTGGTCTGTACCACCATCATCGAGACCGGGCTCGATATTTCCAATGCGAATACGTTGATCGTGGAACGCGCGGACGCTCTCGGTCTTTCGCAGCTGCACCAGTTGCGTGGACGCGTCGGCCGTAGTCGTGAACGCGGGTACGCGTACTTCCTCTACCCGCCGGAGAAGCCGCTCACCGAGACGGCCTACGACCGGCTCGCCACCATTTCGCAGAATTCGGATCTCGGTGCGGGTATGGCGGTGGCCATGAAGGACCTCGAGATCCGTGGTGCCGGAAATGTGCTGGGTGCCGAGCAGTCCGGGCACGTGGCCGGTGTCGGCTTCGACCTGTATGTGCGGCTGGTCGGTGAGGCGGTGGAGGCGTATCGGGCCGCCGCCGACGGTAAGCCGATTACGACCGAGGAGGCCAAGGAGGTCCGTATCGACCTCCCGGTGGACGCGCATATTCCGCCCGACTACATCACCAGCGATCGGCTCCGGTTGGAGGCCTACCGCAAACTTGCTGCGGCGCAAGATGGTCCGGGGTTGGAATCGGTTGTCGAGGAGCTGGTCGACCGGTACGGGCCGCTGCCCGTCGAGGTCGGCAGGTTGGTGTCGGTGGCGAAACTGCGCCTGCTGGCTCGCGAATACGATGTCACCGAAATCGCGGTCACCGGAACCACATTGAAGGTTTCGCCGATGAGCCTGCCCGATTCCAAGCAGACGCGGTTGAAGCGCCTGTACCCGAGCGCGGGCTATCGCGCGGCGAGTGGGGTGGTGCAACTGCCGCTGCCCCGGGTGGAGGACAGTGTCGGCGCCGACCGGGTGCGCGACGTCGTCCTGTTGCAATTCGTTGCCGACCTGTTGCTGCAGTTGGATGGCAAGCCGAAGGGCTTCGTAGAGCTGCGGGTCGCCACAGAAGCCACGGCGGCTCGATGAGTTCGGACCGCGACGAAGCCGTTCTGCGAGCCGCCAGGCATGCGGCAGCGGAGGCGGGGCGGGCCAATGGTGCCCACGATCACGCGGTGCCCGAAGCGATCGCCGATGATCCTGGGCGGGCCGCGGGCGAATCCAGCCGAACCGATGCCGCCCTGGTGGCGGCGGGGTTAGCCGACGCCGTCGAGGTGATGGACCGGCTGTGGAACTTCGGCGGCTGGGAGGTGACGCAAACCCACGACTCGCTGCGTCCCTATCTGCTGGAGGAAACCTACGAACTCCTCGACGCCATCCAGCACAACGACGCCGAAACCATCAAGGAAGAACTCGGCGACCTGCTGCTGCAGGTACTGTTCCACTCCCGAATCGCCCAGGCCGCAGGCGAATTCACCGTCGACGAGGTAGCCGCCGCACTGGTCGCCAAACTCGTCAACCGCAGCCCGCACCTCGCCGACGAACCCATCGACCCGTCGGCCACCGTCGCGGAAAAGATCGCCGCCCAGGAAAAAGCCTGGGAGGAACGCAAATCCGCCGAAAAGTCCCGCCGCTCCTGCCTCGACGGCATAGCCATGGCCCAACCCGCCCTAGCCCTGGCCGAGAAGATCCGCTCCCGCAGCCTCAGAGCAGGCCTGCCCGAAGACCTGATCCCCGACACCCTCCGCACCGTCCACCTGGGCGGCGAAGATAGCGCCGAAGAAAGCCTCCGCAAGGCCACCTTGTCCTTCGCATCGGAAATCCGCGCCACCGAAGACGCCGCCGAAGCCGCCCGCGGCGAACGTGTCCCGTTATCGGCCGCCGATTGGCGCAAGTACTGGCCGCAGTAGCCGGGCGTTCGGCAAGCTTCGAATAAACCTGATGGCTCACTCGGGGGCGCGTAGCGTTTGCGATACGGAGTCGGCGGTCGGGTAGCGGTGGTTTGGGCGCATCGGCGGTGCCCGCGATCGGGAGGTGGCAGATGCTGAGTGTGTTTTCTTCGCCGGGGCATTATGTGCAGGGGCGGGATGCGACGGGGGCGCTCGGGGCGGAGATGACGCGGTTGGGGATCGCGGGGCCGGTGATGATTGTGGCGGGGGCCAGTGCGCATCGGTTGTTGGCGCAGACGTGGCAGGAGTCGCTTACCGAGGCGAAGATCGAGTATTCGGTGCATCGGTCCGGGGGTGAGTGCAGCCGGGCGGAGATCGGGCGGGTGACCGCGGCTGTGCAGGAGAGCGGGAGCACGGTGGTGTTGGGGGCCGGTGGCGGCAAGGTGCTCGATACGGCTCGGGCGGTGGCCGATGATCTGGAACTGCCGATGATCAGTTGTCCTACGACGGCGTCCAGTGACGCGCCGTGCAGTGCGTTGTCGGTGATCTATACGGACGCCGGGGAATTCGAGGCCTATCAGCTGGTGCGGCGGAATCCGGCGTTGGTGCTGGTCGATACGTCCGCTATCGCGCAGGCTCCGGCGCGGCTGCTCACCGCGGGGATGGGCGATGCGCTCGCGACCTGGTTCGAGGCTCGGACCTGCAGTGTCGCGCGGGTCCGGAATATGCGCGGCGGCGCCTCCACCCGCAGTGCCACCGCATTGGCCGAACTCTGCTACAACACCCTGCTTGCCGACGGAACCCACGCCCTCGCCGCAGTCCGCAACCACACCGTCACCCCGGCCCTCGAACGCATCGTCGAAGCCAACACCCTGCTGTCCGGTTTAGGCTTCGAATCCTCCGGTCTCGCCGCCGCCCACGCCATCCACAACGGCCTGACCGCCGCTCCCCGAACCCACCCATACCTGCACGGCGAAAAGGTAGCCTTCGGCGTCCTCACCCAGCTGGTACTGGAAGGCGCTCCCACCGAAGAGATTTCAACGGTCCTCGAGTTCTGCACGTCGGTCGGCCTACCGACTACCTTCGCCGCACTCGGGCTGACCGACCCCGACAACCGAACCCTGATCGCCATCGCCGAACGCGCCACCGCCCCCGGCGAAACAATCCACAACGAACCCTTCACCGTCGACACCCCCATGGTCCTCGACGCCCTCCGCACCGCCGACGCCCTCGGTACGAAGTGAGCGCGAAGTCTCCTGGCGGCGACGGTGCAGGCTCGCGGAAGCAGTTTGGTATGGCAGGGCTGGATCCGGTTCGGCCTCGAGCGTGCCGATGAATCCCAGTGATCGACGACGAAACTCCGATGACACCGAACTCTCACCTACCCGCAAGCAGTTTGTCACCGTGGGGCAGGCAGTCTGTCAATACGGCTTCGCTATCCTGGCGATGGAACCCGAAGCCAATGGCGGGCGAATCCGCCGGGGAGGACGTTCGGTCCGGTGCCCACCAGCAGAGTCGCGGAGCACCCGCGACCGAATCATGTGCTGTTCCATTTCAGCGATACCCATTTGATCGCTGGCGACGGCGAGTTGTACGGCGACGTGGACGCGGATCTGCGTCTTCGACAGTTGCTCGACCAGGCCGCGGCCAGCGGCATCCGCCCGACGGCGATCGTCTTCACCGGTGACCTCACCGATAGGGGCGAGCCGGACGCATACGAGAAGCTCCGCGCCATGGTGGAGCCGTTCGCGCGCCGATTGCGCGCGCCGATCGTATGGGTCACCGGCAATCACGACGATCGCGGCGAACTGCGCCGGACGCTGCTCGGCGAGCGCCCGTCGACGAAGCCACTGGATCGGGTGCACATGATCGACGGCCTGCGCATCATCGCCCTGGACACCAGCGTCCCCGGCCACCACTACGGCGAAATCCGCGACGAACAGCTGGCCTGGCTGCGATCGGTACTCGCCGAACCCGCCCCGTTCGGCACGATTCTGGCGATGCACCACCCGCCGGTGCCGTGCGTGCTCGATCTCGCGGTGACCGTCGAACTGCGTGATCAGCGCAGGCTGGCCGATGTGCTCGACGGCACCGACGTGCGCGCGATTCTTGCTGGGCACCTGCACTTTTCGACCAGCGCCACCTTCGCGG
Source organism: Nocardia vinacea (assembly GCF_035920345.1). NCBI lineage: Bacteria > Bacillati > Actinomycetota > Actinomycetes > Mycobacteriales > Nocardiaceae > Nocardia > Nocardia vinacea. The sequence goes on along the minus strand of NZ_CP109149.1, from coordinate 5,739,426 downwards.
GCATCCCGGTCTCGGTCGCCTCGGCGACCTGCTACAGCCAGGATCTGGCCGTCGCCGAGGGCGGCCTGCGCGGCCGCGACGGCGCGCAGGCCTTCAACTACGTGCACATCTATCCGGACACCATCGTCCACTCGGTGGTCCCGATCGATCGCGGCCCGACCGTCGGCGCTCCGTCCACCCCGGAAGAGGCGGCGCGCGTGCTGGCCGAGGAGGGCATAGTGATCCCGCCCGCCGCGCGCATCCCACGGGTCATGCGGCGCCCGGCGCAGACTCCGGAAGATGACGAGGCCGTGCACTGATCCGCTCCCATGGCGCGCGGTCCGGGAAGTAGGCGGACAGGAACTCCGACACCGCGCGCACCCGGTCGGCCTCCGCGACCTCGGGGAAACTGCCGTCGTTCAGGCAGAAGAAGTCGACATCACGATGTACGGCGAGGACGTCGAGCAGTGCGAGCCCGCGTTGACTCGTGGTGTCGACATAGCGCATCCGCGCCATCTCCTGCGGCACCGCGCGTCCGGTGAGCATGGCGTAGTAGTGGTACAGCGAATTCGTCACCGAAATATCGGTGGCCGCACGGAATCTGCTCGCCCTGGTCCGTGCGAAGTCGGTCGCGAACTCCTGCTCCATCTCGAGTAATACGCTGCGCCGCAACGGAACCGGGGTGTGTTCCAGATGCCGGGTGATGACATGTCCGAACCGCCCGGCCAGCAATTCCCGGTTCACCCGCGCCGCATTCTCGAAACCACTGCGCCGCTCGTTATTTCGACCCGGTCCGATCCGGGTGCCTGCCTCGATGAACCGGCTGACCCCGGCCGGGCTGAAGAACATCGACGGACGCACCGGCCGGGCGAAGAACATATCGTCGTTCGAGTACAGGAAATGCTCGCTGAGCCCATCGATATGTTGCAGTTGGCATTCCACCGCATGGGAATTGAAGGTGGGCAGCCCGCTGATATCGCTGAAGTGATCGACCGCGCGCACCACCGTCACCCGCGGATGTTCGTCGAGCCATTCCGGCACCGCGGAATCGGTCGCGATGAAGATCCGCCGAATCCACGGCGCGTTCTTGTCCACCGAGCGCAGTGCGTACTTCAGTTCGTCGATTTGGCGGATCCGAGCATCCGCGTCATCGCCCTCGCCGACCACGACCTGGGCCAGCATTCCCGCACGGCGGGCACGGAATTCGGGATCGGTGCCATCGACCCAGGAGAACACCAGATCGATATCGAAGCCGACATCGGTCGGCTGTGGCGCGAACATATCCGTCAATGTCGGCCAATTGCGGTCGAACAGGCGAACTTCCGTGTGCTCGACATCGGCGAGGTCGAAGACATTGCGGGTGAACGCATTCGGCCGCGGGCATTCGACGATGTCGCCGTGGTACTCCCAGAGCTCCAGATCCACGTAATGCGCCGGATCGGCATCGCGACTCAGCCGAAAAACATTGTGTTGCACCTCGGCACATGCGAAACCCGCGGCAATCACGGTGGCAGTCACCCGACGCACCATCGTCTGGTGCGCGGCATCCGCGGCCAGTGCCAGCCGATGTCCGCCATCGCGAATCAGTAGGAACGGCACCTCCGCGGCCGCCAACTCGCCGCGCAGATAGCCCAGGTCGTCCAGTATCGCGGCCGAGACGACGAGATTGCCTGCCGTCGGCCACGCCACCATATCGACCGCGCCGGAATTCCTTGCCCGCATATCAACCATGTGTCTGCTCCCCACGTCCGTATGTGTGCCGAAATGTCCCGTGGTGCCGCGCTACAACCCGGGCACCGCCGCGGACGACGTCGACGGACGTCGTCTGCGGTTGCCGTGCCCGGCGCGGCTGAATTCAGAAATTCGGGACGATGCCGTAGTGCAGGAACGAAGTGATCAGCCGGGTCTCAGACGATCGGTACATCATCGTTCTCACCTCACTCACGGCCGGACGCCAGCGCGTCTTCTTGGGGTAGTGCTGTCGGCGCGGCAAGGCGCGGCGGCCGAGCGGTACCGAGAGCAGCACGCGGGCCGGACAGACATCGGCCGGCGAATGGAGAAGCCCTGCTGAGCAGGGTGCTATCAGCAATGATGCATCGACTGTGCCGACCCGTCAATCCGGACAGCCGAGGGGTGTCCCGGACAGGAGATTCGCCAACTTGTCCGATTGAAATAAGGGTAGCCTTACCGCATAATGCCCGAGCGAGGAGATGGCCCGCGACTCGGCCAGAGCGCCGCCCATCACCAGCGACGCCGTATCGGTGTCCTGAGAGGTGCCTGTGAGCACTTCGGACAAAGGTCGCAGCGCCAGCGAACAAGGGCCACAGCACCTTAGACTTGCAGGCAACGTGGCACAGCCCGCCGCGTTGCAGCGATCAAGAGGTGACGAACATGGCAGCCGGAGCGAGCCCCGTGCAACGTCAAGACCACTCTACGGCCGATCATCCCGAACTGGACGTACTCCCGGAATGGCCCCAGGAGACGATCGCGGTGCTGGTCACCACCGACCCAGCGCCGCATGCGATTCCGGTGTCCTGGCCGGTGCGCGCGGATGATCGGCGGATTCTGCTCAGCCTGAAATTCGATCGCGGTTCGCTGGCCCGCTTGCGCGAACGGCCCGATGTCGCACTGCTGATTCTCGGCGGTGGCAATGTCGCGCTGTGTGCGCGCGGGCAGGCGAGGGTTATCGCCGAGGAAATGCCCGGTGCGACAGACTATGTCGCGGTCCAGATCGATGTCGAAGTCATCGATGACCACCGGCAGTCGGCCTTCGCGGTGGCGCACGGAATCGAGCGCACCGTCCTCGACGCGAGCGAATTGCATGCGCTCGAAGGGCGCGTGCAGACACTGCGCGCGTGGAGCCGCTAGCGACTGCTTGCAGGTCGCTCGAAAAGGTCGGCATCGAGAACTGAACCGGCACAAGCTGTCCGGTACAGAGTAATAATCGTGATGAAAGGCGGCGCGAACGCGTCGAATGGAAGGGGATCATGAGCGTCACATTGGCCAAAGGCGGAAATGTCTCGCTGTCGAAGCAGGCCGCCAACCTCACCAAGGTTGCGGTGGGGCTCGGTTGGGATGTGCGAACGACCACCGGGGCCGATTACGACCTCGATGCGAGTGCGCTCGCCACCGGGACGAATCAGCGCGTGCTGTCCGATCAGCACTTCGTGTTCTACAACAATCTGCGCTCGCCCGAGGGCACGATCGAACATACCGGTGACAATCTCACCGGTGAGGGCGAAGGCGATGACGAGGTGATCAATGTCGATCTGGCGGCGACGCCGCCGACGATCACCAATATCTTCTTCCCGGTCTCCATTCACGATGCCGATGCGCGCGGACAGTCGTTCGGCCAGATCCGCAACGCCTACATCCGCGTGGTCGACGCGACCACGGGCGCCGAGCTGGCCCGTTATGACCTCACCGAGGATGCGTCGACCGAGACCGCCATGGTGTTCGGGGAGTTGTACCGGTACGGCAACGAATGGAAGTTCCGTGCCATCGGTCAGGGCTATGCCTCCGGGCTCGCGGGTATCGCCCGCGATTACGGCGTCAACGTCTGATGGGCGTGCGGGTGGTCGGGATCGGACCCGGCCGCCCGCTCTGCCTCGTATATCGCGATCGCGGCACGCGTCTTACGCTTGATCGCTTGCAGCACATCGAGATCCGGCAGGTCCGCGAACTGCTCACCCAGCACTTCGGGCAGATCGGAGTAGTGCAGCACGCATTCGTCGACGCCGAGGTTCGCACACGCCGCGAGCAGGTCCGGATGCAGATAACCCGCGACCGCGGTCCGCACGCCCGCGGCGGCGGCCACCATGGTGACGCGCTCGATCGCGCGCAGCAGCGGCGGAACCGGGCGAACCGGGCGTAGGCTGGCGCGCGCCTGGCCGAGCAGCAGCGAGGACAGATCGTTGCAGCCGATCACCACCCGTGACACCCCGGTGGTCACGACCCGGTCGACCTCGAGCAGCAGCGACGGGATCTCGATCATGGTTGCGATCGGGCAGTCGCCGATCACTGCCCTGGTTTGCTCGATGGCCCACTGCAATTCGTCGACATAGGTGACGAACGGGAAAAGCACGCCGATATCCGCGCCCTCGTCACGCACCTGCGCAATGCCCTCGAGTTCGGCGACGAATGCGTCGGGAAAGCGACGCGCTCGTCGAATACCGCGCAGGCCGAGCAGTTTATGCGGCTCGTCGATGATCTCTTCGACGCCGTCGAGGATATTGCATTCGGCGGTATCGGCTTCCATGGTGCGATACCAGATCGTTCCGCCGGCCCGCTTCGCAATATGGCGCAGATATGGCACGAGATAACCCGAAACCGATTCGGGTGTCGGATATTTCCCGGCCGCGCGGAACACGTACTCGCCGCGCACCATCCCGACCCCGTCGAAGTGGTCGAGCAGTTCAGCGGAGATCCGCTCACAACTCAATGCCAGGCTCTGCCGCATTCCCCGCACGCTATCAGGTTGCTGCACAACACTTTCCGCCGCCCATTAGGTCCGGATTTTACGAGGTCAGGAAGGGGTGGGTAGGGATTGTGGGAGGGGATGGGGGTGGGTGGAGGCGGCGGCGTCGAGCAGGGCGAAGTAGCGGCGGAGCATGAGAACGGCCGTGCTGGCCAGACCCGCGGTAAGACCCCACCAGACGCCCGCGGCGCCTAGGCCGAGCGGGAAGGCCAGCAGCAAGGCTGTGGGCAGGCCGACGAGCCAGTAGCCGACCAGGGACAGGCGGAAGCCCGCCTTGGTTTCCTTCAGACCACGCAGCAGGCCGGTGCCGATGTTCTGTGCGGCATCGAAGAATTGGAGCACGATGCCGATGAGCAGCAGCGAGCGGGCCAGTTCGATCGTCGCGGTGTCGCCCGGTTCGAGGAAGGGGCTCAGCACGAGTTTCGGCGCGGCGACATAAACCACGCCGGTGACCGCGGCAACGATGCCCGCATGCTGCAGCGCCAACCAGGCCAGCGCACGGGCGTGGCCGTATTCGTCACGCGCGACGGCATGGCTGACCAGGATGGACGCGCCGTGCGACAGGCCGATCGCGACCTGGAAGACGATGTAGATGATCTGGTAGACCACATTGTGCGCGGCCAGCGCGGCCGGTCCGATACTGCCCATCACCAGGGCGAGCACGGAAAACATGCCCGCTTCCGAACCATAGGTGAGCGCGATCGGCGCACCGAGTTTGAGCTCGGCTCGGATGGTCGGCATGTGCACCGGCCACGGACGCAGCGGCAGAGTGGCGCCGAGTGCCGCATCGGCGCGCACCATCGCGAAGAAGACGCCGAAGGTGATCAGGAAGACCAGTGAGGTCGCGACGCCGACGCCGGTCAGTCCCAGTACGGGCAGTCCGACCCAGCCGTGCATGAAGGTAAGGGCCAGTACGAGATTCAGCGCCACCGAGCCGAGGGTGACCAGCAGCAGGGCCTGCGGACGCTGCATACCGACGGTGTACTGCCGCAGTACTTGGAACCACAGGCAGGGCAGCAGTCCGGGCGCGAGGGCGAGCATGAGCGGTCGCGCGTCGGCGAGTACGCCCGCGTCCTGGCCGAGCCATTGCAGGGCCCAGCCGAGTCCGATCAGCACTGCGCCGCCGATGATTCCGGCGAAGGTGGCGATCAGGAAACTCGAGCGGACGATATCGCGGACCTCCCCGGCCGCGGACTCACCACGTTTATCTGCCGCACTCACCGAGGAAGCGATCTGATTCCCGGTCCCGGTGATCAGCCCGACGCACATGGTGCGAATCTGGTTGAACAGCACCATCGCCAGCCCGCCCGCGGCGACCTCGCGTACACCGAGCGTGCCCATCAGGGCGATATTGGTAGTGGATACCGCGATCTGTGCGAGTTGGGTGAGTGCGATCGGTGCCGCCAGCGCGGTGAGCTGTCGGCCATCGGCACGGAAGGTGGACAGATTCACCATCGCACCTCCACCGGTCGAATCCCGAAATCGATCGCCATGAGCCTCGTCCCAACTCGTCGCTGAGCTTCATATGGGTTAGGCAACCCTAACGAGGTGATCATTTCAGACATATGAGGTGTCGCGCAACGGTGATCGAAAGCGCGCGCGTGCTTCATCGCGCTTCCACGAGTTGGTCACGTCGGGTGGGAGCGTAGCGGTCGAGCATGGCGTGCACATCGCGTTCGGTGGCGGCGTCGAGAAGATCGCGTTCGCGCATCCACTCGTCGTCGAAGACCGTATCGAGATACTTCTCGCCGCCATCACAGACGAGGGTGACCACGGTCGAGCCGGGCGGGAATTCCTCGAGGCGGGTGAGCGCGGCGTGTACCGAGCCGCCCGCGGAGCCGCCGATCATCAGGCCCAGCTTGGCCGCGACCGCGCGAGCGGCGGCGAAGGCCGCGACATCGGAAACCTTGACGCCCTCATCGAGCAGCGAATAGTCCACGGCGGTGCCGATGGTGGCACCGGGCGGGGTGCCGGTACCGGACTGCCAGTACGGGCCGCCCGGCCCGCCGAAGGCGATCGATCCGACGGGCTCCACGCCGATGACCCGTGGCGTGCAGCCGAGTTGGCGCAGTCGGGTCGCGGTGCCGAACAGCGAACCGCCGGTGCCCACCGCGGAGAGCAGGATATCGACGCGCTCCACGTCTTCCAGCAATTCTTCGGCCACGGCGTAGTAGCCGACCGCGTTCGCGTCGTTGTTGTGCTGTTCGGTGAAGTATGCGTCCGACTGTCCGGCCGCCATCGCCTCGGCCAGGTCTTCCCGCGCCGAGGTGGCCAGGTTGTCGTCACCGTCATCGGCGACGAATACCAATTCCGCACCCATTGCTCGCATCGCGCGCAGCTTGTCCTTACATGCGTGGTGATCGACCACTGCGGTGAAGCGATACCCACGTTCGGCAGCTACTACCGCGAGGCCGAGCCCGGTATTCCCGGATGTCGACTCGATAATATGCCCGCCATCGCGCAGCAAACCCCGACGCTCCGCATCGTCGATCATCGCGCGCGCCATCCTGATCTTGGCCGCACCCGTCGGATTGAACTGCTCGAGTTTGAGCAGCAGCCGGGTGCCGGTCGCAGTGGTCGCCAGTTCGAATAGCGGGGTGCGACCGATCAGATCCGTCACGCGCGTGACGAGCGGCATGGAGGTCTCCTCGTTCGGGGCCGTAAGGGGTATTGGTCGATAGGGGTGCCGGATCATCCGGCGTCGAGCGTCCAGCGGAGTCGATCACCGGTGTCGTGCAGCACCACCTTCGGCGGAATCGGCAGTTCGTGAAAGGCTGATTCGTTCGAATCCATTTGGTAACCGGCGGTATTCGGATAGATCAGCAGATCGCCGACCTCGGCCCGTCTCGGTAACGGGATGCGCCGCCAGCTGAGCATGTCGGACTCCAGACAGCTGGCCGCACCGACGCAGGTCGGGGTGAGCTCGCCGGGGCGCGGCGGCCACAGCATCGGATCGGGGAGGTATTCACTGTCGAACCACTGCTCGGACAGGCTCAGGCTGGTGCCGTCGACGGTGAGCAGTCGGTAGGGGTGACCGTCGATATGGCGGGTCTTGCTGCCCTGCACCCGGAAGACGCTGGATCCGGCGCGGTCGAGCAGTGCCCGGCCGGGTTCGACGGCGAGCCGGATATCGTTGTCGCGCAACCGTTCCGCTAGGGCGTTGTGCTCGAGGACGGTCGTGAGCATGGCCGGGCCGGGTGCCGGGAAGTGGTAGGGGTAGTACGAATCGAAGGACTTCCCGGCGTGGAACCACTGACCGTTCGCGTGATCGCTGAACTCCGACCAGGCGCTCGCGGGCACATAGTCGACGCCGAATCCACCGCCGATGGAGATGGTGCCGGCCGGATGGCCCAGTGTGCGCGCATCCAGGCAGCGGGTGATCAATTTGTCAGCCTGTTCGGCGCGCGCGACGGCATCGTAGCCGGACAGGTGGAAGCTGAAGCCGTGCAATCGAATCGATTCGTGACCGACCGTGCCGGATGCGCCGATCACCGAAATCGCGCGGTCCAATTCCCCGGCGGTCATGCCGAATCGGCTCGCGGATCCGTTGGGCAGCACGCGAAGTAGTACGCGGGCCGCGGCGGCCGGGGTGGTGAATGCGGCCAATCGGTCGAGCTCGTCGAGACTGTCCACGGCGATCAGTGCGCGGTGCCGCACGGCAAGCCAAAGGAGATCGTCGGATTTGGCGGGACCGGTGACCATCAGCTCGTCACCGCGGACACCCTGTGACAGTGCGGCATTCAGCTCGCCCACACTGGAAACATCGACGCCCGCACCATTTTCGGCGCAGGCACGAGCAACGCAGGCCGCCTTGTTGGCCTTCTTGCCGAAGTAGACAACCCCATCCACACCGGCCTGCTCGAACGCCCGCTGAAATCCATTGATATTCACCGCGACCCGTGACGGATACATCACATGGAACGGCCCGCCGATCGCAAAGGCGATATCGCCGAGCAGATTCGGATCGGCGAGGAGCCTGCGCTCCCAGTCGTCGGTGTGAGCGGGCAGGGCAGGCGCGCAGATGCTCAGCAGCCCCTGCACTGCCGCCAGCACAGCGGGATCGGGGGCAGTTTCGGTACTCGACCGATGATCGCCGAGTTTGACCTTGTCGCGGGTCGAGCCATCGTCGAACAGCAGCGTGCCGTCGGGTTCGGCGGTGCCGGGGGCGGGCGCCTTCTTGTCGAACTCGACGGCGCCGATGTCTAGTCCCACAGGGGCACCTCCGTGCCGCGGCCCTCGGCAATGGCTCGTTCGGCGAGTGCGTGCGCGACGGCGATATCGGTCAGCACCAACCCGCTGTTGTAGACGAAGATCCGCTCGTCGTCGGAGCGCCTGGCGATCGCGCGACGGCTCAGGATCTGTGGCAGTTCGGCATCGACGGTCCGCAGTCTGCCGTCGGGACCGGCCATATCGGTGCCGGTCAGCGCCATTTGCTCGGCGCTGGTTGCGATTACGCGATCGGCGTCGACCAGCGTGGACGGCGCCAAACCGTAGCCGACGAGCACCACGGTGGATCCCGGTGCGAGATCCTCGGATTCGATCCCGACCTCGGTACCCGGTCCGGCCGTCGCCAACACCACATCGGCGGTACCGGCGGCCGCGCGCGGATCGTCGACGGTCTCCAGCAATGCGTGCGGGTTGTATTCGGCGAGGTAGTCGCGCACCGCCGCCAGACCCTCCGGATGGGTGCCGTACAGCATCAACTTGCGCAGCTGCGGATTGGCGGCAAGCAAGTGCGGCAGGGCATTTCGGCCCTGGGTGCCGGTGCCGATCAGCAGCACGCTCTCCGCGCCGCGCCGTGCGGTCTCGCGCACCAGCAGCGCCGACACCGCCGGGGTGCGCAGCGCGCCGACCCTGGCGCAGTCCATCATGGCGATCGGCGCGCCGGTGCTGTCGTCGTAGAGCGTGATGGTCGTGTAGTAGCGCTTGGTGCTGCGGTCGTGGCCGGGATCGAATTTGTAGGAGGTCTTCATCGCGACCACCCGGCGACGGCCGTCGCGCCCGAGCATGGCGTAAGCCACCGACCAGCCGTCCGGATTCGCGACGCTGAGTTTGCGCGGATTATCCGAATCACCCGCGGCGAAGGCGAGATACGCTTCCTCTACCGCGCGCACCACATCGGCGGGCGTGATTGGCACGTCGGCGAGATCGCTGCGGCTCAGCACACGCAGTGGTGTGCTCCGGTCACGAGTGCTCAACGGTTCCTCGATCATGTTGTGTCGTATCCAGCCTTACTGCGGTCCGGGTGGTAGCCCGGGCCGGTGCACCGTCGATCGCGAGCGGGTTGCTTGTCGCTCGGAACGGGGCGACGATCCGTTGCCCATAACCATTTTCGTCGGCCTCGGCGGCCCGCCGTCGGCGTTCGGGCAGGCGGACATTGACGCGCTTGAGCCAGCGGTCGGTGCCGTCGTAGCGCGCGGTGAACGGTACCCGACCGTGCACGGCCACGTCATTGTCCACCAGCAATAGCTCGCCGGGGGCCAGTGCGGCGGTGATGCAGACGCGTTCGAGCTCCGTGGTGAGGCGCGCGTATGCCAGCCGGAATTCGGTACCGGCATCGTCGAGCGGGGTGTATGCCGGATCGTAACGAAGCGTCAAATCTGCTGTGTCGCCAGCTGATTCGGCGCTCCACAGCGTCGGCAACGGAAGTGCGGAATAGCGCTCGTGACCGGTGCCGTAGGAGACGTCGGGCAGGATCGGCAGGGTCGGCGTGCCCAGCAGTCGGCGCTCGTCATCGGAGAGCTCGGTCCGACGCACCGAGGACACGGTGGTGCCGACGCCGTCCGGATTGCGCAGACACGCCAACAACAACAGGTTTGCCCGGTCCGGGTGGAAGGCGTCCTCGGTATGCGGGCTGAGCAGGGTTTTGCTACTCGCGCCTGACTGTTCGTGTTCGTGACCGGGCGAGGGCACGATGTTGTTGACCAGTCGCCCGCCCTGCTGGCCCTGCCAGCCGAACGGCTCACCCGCGCTGCGGGCGAGCAGCAGCATTGCGATATCGAGTTCGAATGAGCTCGCGCGGCGGTCGATTTCACCACTCCAGCGGGCCGCCTCGACCCAGCTCGGCGGGGTCGGGCCGAATTCGGCATCGGTCAAAGGCAGTTTGCCGACGATGGTGGCACCGGCCGCGGTGGCGGGCGGTCGCAGGGCGACGCGTACCGCGTCGGGCAACTCGCCGACGCGGGCATCGATTTGCTCGAGCAATGCCGGATCGGTCAGCGTGCGCGCGATATCGGCGGTGCCATCCGGCCGGGCATCGACTGTGACACATATCTCATGGGCGAGAGTACGCACCGCATGACCGGCGGTGGTCGGCAGCTCGCGCCGTTCGATATCTAGTGGGTGAAGCGTCTTACATTCGGAGAGAACGCCTTTCACCAGGAGTCCCTTCTTCGCATCGGGTCGAAAAGCGGGGGTATGACGATTCGATCTGCGAAGCTAGTGGGTCCGGCCGCGTTAAGCAAGGCTTACCTAAGCGAGTCATAAAAATAACGAGCGCGTATGACTGGGGTCGAAGCCTGCCGCAGCTAGCTGTAGCTAATCTGCGGCATTGCCTTCGGGGTGGTGACTGGTAGCTGTGGTGCGGCAAAACTCAACGGCCGGAACCCTATTAGGCTAGCCTGTCCTAGCTAGATTCGCTAGGGTTCGCGGTCGCGCGTGGGTAACTCGTTAAGGCTCGAGGAAGGCAGCATCATGGAATGGAATCGACGACAACTCCTGCGATCGGGACTCGGTGTCGGCGCGGTGCTGTTGGTCGCCGCATGTTCGGACGGCGGCAATTCGGACGGCCCGGCTCGGCGCGGTGGCACCCTGCGGGTCGGTGCGCTCGGCAGTGCGGCGCGAATCGAACGCGATCCGCATGCGAATCTCAGCAATGACAGCGACTTCCTCATCACCTCGCTGGTGTACGACGCGCTCACGGTACCGGGCGCGAACCCGAATGTTGCTGCGCGCCTTTCCAGTCGGTGGGAAGCCGACGCTCAGCGGCGCCGCTGGAGTTTCACCATCGCCGACGGCGCGACCTTCCACGACGGAACCCCGGTCACCTCCGATGATGTGGTGTGGTCGCTGCGTCGCCTGCGGACCGTCGGCGGTGCGTCGAAAATGCCTGCCGCCGTTGAGGACATCACCCCGGACGGTCCGAACCGGGTGGTGATCGCGCTGCCCGAACCGAATTCGCAACTACCGCTACTGGTTCGGTTGATGACCTTCACCGTCAAGAAGGACACCACCGATTTCACAAAGGCCATCGGCACCGGGCCGTTCCGGTTGGAGTCCTATCAGGGTGGCAATGCCCGGCTGGTGCGCAACGATCGGTGGTACGGTCCGGCGCCACTGCTGGATGCCATCGAGGTCACCATGTTCGACAGCGTGACGGCATTGGGCAATGCGGTGCTCGGCGGGCAGATCGACCTGGCCTCGAATGTCGGTGCGATCGCGGGACGTACCGCCGAGGGGCGCGGTGATCTGCGGGTGGTGCGGCGGTCGAACGACACCATGGTCGGGGTCGCGATGCGGACCTCCGACGGACCGTTCGCCGATGTGCGGGTGCGCGGGGCTATCCGGTTGGGCATCGATCGCAAGGCCCTGGTGAATCAGGTGCATTCGGGGTACGGCACCGTCGCGAACGACATCCTCGGTACCGGTGATCCGTTGTACGACAACACCATTGCGCAGCGCACCCGCGATGTGGACCGGGCGAAGACGCTGCTGCGCGATGCCGGATTCGATACCGGGCGCAGCTACCAGTTCCTCACCAAGGCCGAGGCCCCTGGCGAGGTCGAATCGGCGAAGGTGATCGCCACCCAGCTGGCCGATATCGGGCTGCGCCTCGATGTCGTGACGCAGGAGTCGAATACCTTCTACGACCAGACCTGGTTGAAGGCGCCGTTTTACACGGTCTCCTGGGGCACCAATGATTCCGCGCTGTTCTTCGCGACCAAGCTGATGTCCTCGACATCGAATCGCAACGAAACCGCCTTCAAGGATGCCGAATTCGATGCGGCCACCGCGAAAGCCCTTGCCGCGCCCGGTGACTCGGAATACGCGGCGGCCTGCCGTGACGTACAGCGGATCCAGTACGCCCGCGGCGGCTACCTGGTGTGGGGCATGGCCGACGGTATCGATATCGCGACATCCCGGGTGCGCGATGTGCCGACCCTGGGCGGCTTCGCCAGGGTGCAGTTGGAACGGGCCTGGCTCGCGGAGTGATGTCCTTCGCCCGACTCCTCATCCGGCGCGTCCTCCTGCTGGTCGCGCTGCTGGCGACGGTGTTCGCGGCCGTCGATCTGCTGCCGGGCAATTCCGCCCGCGCGGTGCTCGGCCGCGACGCCACCGCGGAGCAGATCGCGGCGAAGGAACACGAACTGGGCCTGGACCGGCCGCTGCCGGTGCGGTTCGTCGAGTGGATATCCGGTGTGGCGACCGGTGATTTCGGCCGCACCGCGCGTGGGCGATCGATCAATGAGCTGCTGGCCGACAAGTTTCCGCCGACGCTGCTGCTCGGCGGGCTCGCCTTCCTGGTGACCGTGGTCGCGTCGCTGCTGCTCGGCGGCTGGTGGGCGACACGGCGGGGTGCGGCTACTCGGTTCCTGCAGCCGACTACCACTGCGGCGGCGGCGATTCCGGAGTTCGTCATCGCGACCTTGTTGATCCTGGTGTTCTCCTTGGGCGCCGGTTGGTTACCCGCCGTCACCATTACCGGGCGCTCCGGATTTCCGGCCAGTCCGGACATGCTGGTGCTGCCCGTACTCGCACTGGCGATACCGCAGACCGGCTGGAACACCCGGGTGGTGCGCGCGGCCCTGCTCGACTCCGCGCGCTCGCCGCATGTGGAAAGTGCGGTGCTGGACGGACTTTCGACCACCACGGTGCTGACCAGGCATGTGCTGCCGTTCGCGCTGCCGACGATTGTGGCGAGTTTCGCGACCACGGTCGGCATGCTGCTCGGTGGTGCGCTGGTGGTGGAGACCATCTTCAACTACCCGGGACTCGGTGCGGTGCTCGCGGGGTCGGTCGCCGATCGGGACACCTCCTTGATCGCCGCGGTGGTCGCGCTGACCGGAATCGTCATCATGGCCATGCTGGCCATGGCGGACGGGATTCGGGCCTGGGCATTGCGGGGGCGAATATGACCGATGTGCAGCGGAATCCGGCGGCTCGGATCGGAAGGTCGCAGGTGAAGAGATTCCTCACGGTATTGCCTGCGCTGGTGGTGGTTATCGCTGCCGCGCTCGGGCCGAGTTCGGCGACTCGGCCTGCTGAGGAGGCGGCCGGGATACCATTCGGGCGGCCGGGCGCGGACACCTTATTGGGCACGGACCGACTCGGACGGGATGTGCTGGCTCAACTGCTCTACGGCGGTTGGGGTCTGCTGTTGCTGGCGGGTGTGATCGCGGTCGCGGTGACCGGGTTGTCGTGCGTGCTCGGCGCGATCGCGGCACTGCGTCCTCGGGTCGGTGCGATGATCGAGGGCGTCGCCGATTTCGCGATCCTGCTTCCGGCCGTACTCGGGATCCTGCTGGTGCTGACGGCCTGGCCGGATGCGGGCGTCTACGGGCTCGTTGTGGTGGCTCTGCTCTTCGGAACTCCGTACTGTGCACGAGTTTTCGCGGCGGCCGCGGCGGGAGTCGCTGCGAGCGGCTATGTCGAGGCCGCCCAAGCGAGCGGCGAAACTCTGCCGCACTTGGTATTCCGTGAGGTGATTCCGAATCTGCGCGAGGTCTTGGCCGCGCAACTCGGTCTTCGCTTCGTAGAGGGCGTGTATGTGGTCAGCACCGCATCGTTCCTCCAACTGCCGACCACGCTCGGCGCGAGCAACTGGGCGGTCATGGTGCGCGAGAACTCCTCCGGCATGCTTCTCAACCCCTGGTCCGTGCTGGCTCCGAGCCTGGCGATCGCGGTGGTCGCGGTCAGTGTGAATCTCGCGGTGACCTCGTTCGATCAGCACCGTCCGCGCCGCTGGGCTGTACGAAGGGCGCGCGGTTCCGAGCCGCTGGGACCGGCCGGCGCGGAGTCGCCGGTCGCAGGCAATGCGTTGGAGGAGCGGGGATGAATGCGTCTGTAGTCGTCGATGCGCTGACCGTGTGCGGATCGAATGGTCAGGAGTTGTTCGAGCCCACCAGTTTCAGCGTCGCGGCGGGTAAGGTCACCGCCCTGACCGGTCCGTCGGGGTCGGGCAAGACCACGTTGATGCGGGCACTGCTCGGGCATCTGCCAACGGGAGCCCGGCGATCCGCGGGTTCGGCCGTGGTTGCGGGGCAGGACGTATTCGCGTTGAATCCTGGCGCACTGCAACGGTTCCGGCGGGACCACATCGCCTATGTCGGACAGGATCCTGGTTCGGCCCTCAATCCGTTGATGCGTGTGCGTTCCCTGCTGAACGAGGTTCGCCACCCCGCCACCGCCGTGCCCGAAGCCCTGGAGCTGGTCGGCCTATCCGACGAACACCTGCGCCGCCGACCCGGCGAACTCTCCGGCGGTCAACAGCGCCGAGTGGCCCTTGCGCGTGCGCTGGTTCGTCACACCGGGATCCTCATTCTCGACGAGCCCCTCGCCGGGCTGCACGGTTCCCTCCGCACCGATATCGCCCGTCTGCTGGCCGATATCGCCGCGCAGCGCTCTGCCGCAATCTTGCTGTCCGGGCACGACACCGCGACTATTCATGCGATCGCCGATGATGTGGTCGAGTTGGGTGCGGTGCATACCGATGTAATCAGCCGCACACCTGTGCCGACTCTTTCGGGTATATCGAATTCACCGCGATCGAACGGGGGTGCCGCGTCGATCGTGCGGGTGGCGATGGCTCCGGAGATGCCACTCGGCCGAGCGGCCGACACCGGGGACTCGGCTCTGCAGCCCATCGAAGGACAGGGTGCGGTAGCTGTGCGCTCCAGGACGGTCGAGCCGGTCGCGGAACCCGTCCTGCGCGGCCAGGACATCGGTGCCTCGATCGACGGGCACGAGGTATTGGCGGATATCGATTTCGTGCTGCCGGGCGGCGCGGCACTGGCCATAGTGGGGGCGTCAGGAGCTGGAAAGACCACTCTCGCGCGGGTTATCGCCGGTCTGCACCGGGAAGCGACCGGATCGCTGGAACTGCGAAGTGAGTCGATCCCGATCGGCCCCCGTCGACGAGCCCGCAACGGCCGCAATGGTATTCAGTTGGTCACGCAGAACCCGCGGTCCGCGCTCAATCCCCGTCGTACCGTCGCCCAGACGCTCGGCCGTCCGCTGCGCCGAATCGGCGGTGTACCGAAACGACAACTGGCGCAGGGCATTACCGACTTACTCCACTCGGTCGAACTCGCATCGGAGCTCGCCGTCCGCTACCCGCACGAACTCTCCGGCGGCCAACGCCAGCGGGTGGCACTCGCCAGAGCGCTCGCGGCCGAACCAGCCGTGCTGGTCTGTGACGAGATCACCTCGGCCCTGGACCACAACACCGCCGTCTCGATCATGACCCTGCTGGACCGCATCCGCGCCGAACACGACACCGGTCTGCTCGTCATCACCCACGACATGACGCTGGTCACCGGACACTGCTCCCAACTCGTCGTCCTCGACCACGGCCGCATTGTCGAATCCGGCTCGGCGACAGCGGTCCTCACCGCCCCGGCGCACACCGCGACCCGCGAACTTCTCGGCTAGGCGTTTCCCGCACACAGCTTGTGCGTGACGCACGGTAGTTCTGTGCGGACGAATCGGCGGCTGCGTTATCGGCGATCTGCTCGGTAATCTCGGAACACGGAGCGCGTGACCACCAGGCATGCGGGGTCTGCAGGGGGAGGGACACATGGCGCTGGGTTTGCCGCGACGCGTGCATCGCGTGGGTGGTCGTTCGGATCTGGATGATGACGGAATGCTCGCGAAGCTGACCGGCGTGTTGGTCGCCGCAATGGTGATCCTTGTACTCGCCGGTTGCGGCACCGAACGTAATCTTCCGCCCATTCCCGAGGGCATCCCGCCCGGTCCCGGTACTCCGCTACCGCTGATCGATCTGGATGCGCCCGGCCGCACCGCCGTGCAATTACGCGACTGGGCCGACGAGCAATCCGACAAACTCGGCATTCCGAGTGTCTCGCTGGAGGCGTACGGCTATGCCGCGGCGATCCTGGGCCGGTCTCGGCCGGACTGCGGGATCGCCTGGACCACCATCGCGGGGATCGCCAGTGTGGAGAGTAAGCACGGGACCCATCGCGGTTCGGAGGTCGATGCGGATGGCACCGTGCGCCCGCCGATCATCGGCATCCCGCTGGACGGTGCGCCGGGCGTGGCACTGGTCAAGGACACCGACGGCGGCAAGCTCGACGGCGACCCGGAGTTCGACAGGGCGCTGGGCCCACTGCAATTCATTCCGGAGACCTGGAAGCGCTGGGGTGTCGACGCCAATGGCGACGGCGTCGCCGATCCGCAGAATATCGATGACGCCGCTCTCACCGCGGCCCGCTACCTGTGCGCGAGCGGCGGCGATCTGACCTCCGAGCGCGGCTGGCAGCAGGCTCTGTTGACCTACAACCAGTCGAATGCCTATCTATTGACCGTCCGCGATCGCGCCGCTGCGTACAGCGTCGGGCGTCGGGCATGAGCACCCCTCGGAGGAAACAACGGGTGCTTACCGCGACAGTGCGAAGCGATTCGTCGGAGTGCCGGTTACTGCGGAATGCGCGAGGACGCTAGGCTCGCAGACGCACGGCCCTTCCCGTCAGACCTACCGTGCCAACAGCCGAAGGAGTGTCGTTTTCGTGGCCATCATCGAACAGGTCGGAGCTCGCGAGATCCTGGATTCCCGCGGAAACCCCACTGTCGAGGTCGAGATCGCCCTCGACGACGGCACCCTGACCCGTGCTGCCGTGCCCTCCGGTGCCTCCACCGGTGAACACGAGGCCGTCGAACTGCGCGACGGTGGCGAGCGCTACGGCGGCAAGGGTGTGCAGAAGGCCGTCGAGGGTGTGCTCGACGAGATCGCGCCCGCCGTCATCGGCCTGGACGCGGTCGAGCAGCGCACCGTCGACCAGGTCCTGCTGGATCTGGACGGCACTCCGGACAAGTCCCGCCTCGGTGCGAACGCCCTGCTCGGCGTCTCGCTCGCGGTGGCCCGCGCCGCCGCCGAATCCTCGGGCCTGGAGCTGTTCCGGTACCTGGGCGGTCCGAACGCACATGTGCTCCCGGTGCCGATGATGAACATCCTCAACGGTGGCGCACACGCGGACAGCGGCGTCGATGTCCAGGAGTTCATGGTCGCCCCGATCGGCGCGACCACCTTCAAGGAGTCGCTGCGCTGGGGCACCGAGGTGTACCACGCGCTGAAGTCGGTGCTGAAGTCCAAGGGCCTGTCCACCGGTCTCGGCGACGAGGGTGGTTTCGCGCCGTCCGTCGCGGGCACCAAGGAAGCGCTCGACCTGATCGGTGTCGCCATCGCGAAGACCGGCCTGAAGCTGGGCACCGATGTCGCGCTCGCGCTCGATGTCGCGGCCACCGAGTTCTACACCGCGGGCAGTGGTTACAAGTTCGAGGGTGGCGTCCGCTCGGCCGCCGACATGGCGCAGTTCTACGCCGAACTGCTCACCGCCTACCCGCTGGTCTCCATCGAGGACCCGCTGTCGGAGGACGACTGGGACGGCTGGGTCGCGCTGACCGACCAGATCGGCGACAAGGTGCAGCTGGTCGGCGACGACCTGTTCGTCACCAACCCGGAGCGCCTGGAGGAGGGCATCACCAAGGGCGCAGCCAATGCGCTGCTGGTGAAGGTCAACCAGATCGGCACGCTCACCGAGACTTTGGATGCCGTCGAGCTCGCACACCGCAACGGCTACAAGACGATGATGAGCCACCGCTCCGGCGAGACCGAGGACACCACTATCGCCGACCTGGCTGTCGCGGTCGGCAGCGGTCAGATCAAGACCGGCGCCCCGGCGCGCAGCGAGCGTGTCGCCAAGTACAACCAGCTGCTGCGCATCGAGGATGCGCTCGGCGATTCCGCACGGTACGCGGGTGACGTCGCGTTCCCGCGGTTCGCGTTCGAAGGCTAGTCAGCTAGGGGAGCGGTATGACAGAGCGACGTGCGCGTGGATCCAGTCCGGCCGGACGCGGGAACCGCCGCACGTCGCGCTCTGCCAGATCGCGCCCGGCCGCCGAATCGCCGGCGGCCGCACCGAAGCGGACGACCCGCAGGCGGTCCGAATCCGCAGAGAAGGCCAAGTCACAGAAGATTGGGCTGCGCTCCGGCGGGCACGAGGACAGGCATGATCGCACGATCCTGGGCCTGTCCACTGGTAAAGCGGTCATCCTGGCCATTGTCGTGGGCGCACTCGCGCTGACGCTGGCCGTGCCGCTGCGCACCTATTTCACCCAGCGCGCCGAGGCCGCGCACCTGGCGCAGGAGCGCATCGAACTCGAGGCCGATCTCGCCAAGTTGCGGGATCGCCGTGCGCAGCAACAGGATCCGGCCTACGTCCGCTCCGAGGCCAGGGACCGGTTGCGGCTGGTCATGCCGGGTGAGACGCCCTATATCGTCCAGGTGCCGGGTATCGAAGCTCCCGCGCCGCCCGCCGCACCGACCCAGTCGAAGGCGCCCGAGCCCTGGTACACCGAACTGTGGCGCAGTATTTCGCAACCGCAGCAGGCCCCGGCGGCCGCACCGGCCGGGCCGCCCGCCGCGCCGCAGCCAGCACCGGAAGGACCCAGGTGACCGCACCGAACGACCGCGATCTCGAGATCATCGCCAAGCAGCTGGGACGCGAACCGCGCGGCGTACTCGCCGTCGCTTACCGCACCCCGGACGGGCTGCCCGCGGTGGTCAAGACCGCGCCGCGGCTGCCCGACGGCACCCCCTTCCCGACCCTCTACTACCTGACCGATCCCCGCCTCACCGCAGAGGCGAGCAGGCAGGAATCCGCGGGCGTCATGCGGGAAATGACCGAACGCCTCGCCACCGACCCGGAATTGGCCGCCGCCTACCGCGCCGCCCACGAGAGCTATCTGGCCGAGCGCAATGAAATCGAATCGCTCGGCACCGATTTCACCGGCGGCGGCATGCCCGAACGAGTGAAATGCCTGCACGTCCTGATCGCCCACGCCCTCGCCAAGGGCCCAGGCGTCAACCCCTTCGGCGACGAAGCAGTAGCCATGGCCGCCGACCACGGCCTCCGCGGCACCGCAATCCCCGCCGACTGGCCGAAATACGAGCCGCCGCTCGCTCCGACCGACGGGCAATGACGTGCGCGCGGCGCTTGAATTGATCACGGGCGCTGGGGAGAACGTGCGCGCTGGGTTGAGTGCGGGCGCTGAGATGAGCGCAGGCGGATGAGCATGGGCGCTGAAATGAGCGTGGGCGCTGGAATGAGCGTGGGCGCTGGAATGAGCGTGGGCGCTGAGATGAGCGTGGGCGCTGGAATGAGCGTGGTGCCGAAATGCGCGGGGGCGCTGCGGGCGGCGTAGGAACTGGGATGACCGGGCGCGCCGGTGAGCGTGAGTGGGAAATTGGCCGGGGCTGAGATGAGCGGAGCTGAGCATGAATGATCGGGTAGCGGCTGTTGATTGCGGGACGAATTCGATTCGACTATTGATCGCCGAGGTGCTCGGCGACGGGAGGTTGGCGGATCTGCATCGGGAGATGCGCATTGTGCGGCTGGGGCAGGGGGTGGATGCGACGGGGGCGCTTGCGCCGGAGGCGATCGAGCGCACCAGGGTTGCGCTCGCCGATTATGTCGCGCTGATGCGGGAGGCGGGGGTAGGTCGGGTGCGGATGGTCGCGACCTCCGCGACGCGCGATGCCGCCAACCGCGAGGATTTCTTCGCCATGGCCCGTGCCGAACTCGGCACCGTGGTGGCGGGTGCGGAGGCCGAGGTGATCACCGGTGACGAGGAGGCGCGGCTGTCCTTCGCCGGTGCGGTCGGCGAATTGGCCAGCGAGGCAGGGCCTTTCGTTGTCGTCGATCTCGGCGGCGGTTCCACCGAACTAGTCGTCGGCGACAGCAATGGTGTGCGGGCCGCATTCTCCGCCGATATCGGCTGCGTCCGCATTACCGAACGGTGCCTGCCCGGCAATCCGCCGACCGCCGAACAGGTCGCCGCCGCACGGGAATTCGCCACCGAACGACTGGATGAGGCCTTCGCCAAGGTTCCCGTCGACGGCGCGCACACCTGGGTCGGCGTTGCGGGCACCATGACCACGATCGCCGCCGTCGCCCTCGATCTGCCCGAATACGATTCGGCGCGAGTCCATCTCACCAGCCTCACCCTGGACCAGGTACGCGAGGTCTGCGATCGCCTGATCGGCATGAACCACGACGAACGCGCCGCACTCGGTCCCATGCATCCCGGCCGCGTCGATGTGATCGGCGGCGGCGCCGTCATCACCGAGGTACTCGCCTACGAACTGTCCCGCCGCGCCGACATTTCCGCCCTCATCGTCAGCGAACACGACATCCTCGACGGCATCGCCCTGTCCATAGCCTGAGGCTGGTCACTCCACCTCGTCGAGCGCGGCAGCCCAGGTATTGCACGATGACGTCGAAGCGCCGCGGTAACCGGCTTCGACCCAGCGTCGGCTGTTCACGCCGGTGCCATGGGTCGGATCCTCCTCGGTATCGGATTGGATATCGATCAGATCCACGGCCTCGGCCGGGGTCAGCATGCCGCCGGCCTGCGCTGCCGCCAGCATCACTCCGGCCAGGCACTGGGCCTGGAGTTCGATGCGTCGGCTGAGTTCCAGTCCGAGCGGCGACTTCTCGCCCGCGGTATCGATATCCCGATCGGCGCTACGCAGGATGCCGGTGGAGGACTGCAGGTGGTGGCCGTATTCGTGCATCACTACGAACATCAGGTACTGCCCGAGTTGCGAACCCCAACCCCGATGGATCGGATCGTCGGTCGGCCAGTACACATTGCCGCCGCAATAGAACGCGGGATCCGTGGACTGGACCTGTTTCGAGCAGCCGGTCGTCACGTTGTCGACCACGACGAGTTGCAGCGGCGCGAGGCTCATACCCGCGGCGCGCAGGGCAGGATCCCAGGCCTTGGTCAGGCAGTCCAGCTCGGTCTGCACGAATTGCCGCTGGCCCGCCGCGCTCATCTCGATCGCCGGCAGCTGACACCGCAGCAGGGGCAGGCGCAGCTCGGCGTGCAGCGTATTGGCCGTCAGCGGAGGTTCCTGCAGCGCGCCGACGACGGGCTCGGCGTCCACCGCGGATACCGACGCGCACCCGGTGCCGAGCAGCGACACCAGCGCGCCGATCACGGCGAGCAGCAGCGCCGCATGGGCGCTCGAGCGCTTCATCAGGTTCCCCCGTCCAGCCAACAAACGAGGTTTCCCCGTCCAGCGAGGCGAACTTTACCGGGGAATTCTCCGGTTTTCTTGTCGAGTGCTGTGCGTCACCGATCGCGGTCGACGAATATTCGACGTTGCCTCGAATTCGCTGGCGAGGCGCACTGAAGCAGTATTTCCAAGATGGACGTGCCGGTTGGTGGATTGCTCCTGCGGCCGCTCTGGCATGCCCAGGTATATAGGCCTTGAGCAGGGAAACTTTGTTCAGGATGCCGGGAATTCCCTGCCTATATGGGATGGTCTGAGCATGTCCGACGCAGCAATGGCGGAGCAACCGGTTCGGGAGCCGAGCCTGTTCGGTCATCCCATCGGGTTGGCCAACCTCTTCGGAGTCGAACTCTGGGAGCGCTTCTCGTTCTACGGAATGCTCACCATCCTCGGGTACTACCTCTATTACTCGACGACCGAGGGCGGACTTGGTCTATCGCAGAGCACCGGCGTCGGGATCGTCGGCGCGTACGGCGGGCTGGTGTATCTGTCCACGGTGCTCGGCGGGTGGATCGCAGACCGGTTGATCGGCATGGAGCGCACCGTCTTCTACGGCGGCGTCGTGGTGGTGGCCGGGCATATCGCGCTGGCGATTCTGCCCGGACTGAGTGGTGTCGGAGTTGGCCTGGTGCTGGTCGCGCTCGGCAGCGGCGGACTGAAGGCCAATGCGTCCTCGCTGCTCGGCACCCTCTACCGGCCGGGTGATCCGCGCTTCGACGGCGGCTTCACGCTGTTCTATCTGGGCATCAACCTCGGTGCGTTCGTCGGTCCGCTGCTCACCGGTCTGCTGCAACGGAATTGGGGCTTTCACTACGGTTTCGGTGCGGCCGCCGTCGGCATGGCGCTGGGGCTGACGCAGTACGTGGTGTTCCGGCGCAACCTCGGTACCGCGGGCAGGCATGTGCCCAACCCGTTGCCGCGCAACGCCGCCGGGCCGATCCTCGGCATCGTGGCCGGTGCGGCCATCGTGGTCGCGCTGGCATTGATCACCGGCCTGGTGAATCTGGACAACCTCTCCGAGGTCACCACCGTCGTCATCATCGCGGCCTCGCTCGCCTACTTCGTACTCATGCTGACCAGCGCCAAGGTGACGCCCGTCGAGCGCAGCCGGGTCCGCGCCTTCATTCCGCTGTTCATCGCGAATGCGGTTTTCTGGTCGCTGTTCCAGCAGATTTTCACCGTCCTCGCGGTGTACTCCGATGAGCGGATGCGGTGGACCATCTTCGGCTGGACCGCGCCGTCGAACTGGATCGGTTCGGTCGAGCCGGTGTGGATCATCTGCCTGTCGCCGCTGTTCGCGCTGATGTGGACCAAGCTGGGCAATCGCGCGCCGAGCACACCGCGCAAATTCGCCCTCGGCGTCATCGGCATGGGGCTGGCGTTCTGGTTATTCGTGCTGTTCTCGGGGAGCAGCGGCAAATCGGTGCCTGCGCTGGCGGTACTGCTCATCATGGGCGCATTCGCGGTCTCCGAACTGCTGCTTTCCCCGATCGGCCTCTCGGTCACCACGCAGTTGGCGCCCGAGGCGTTCCGGGCTCAGATGATGGCGCTGTACTTCTTCTCCGTTGGCATTGGAACCTCGATGTCCGGTACTTTGGCTCGGTTCTATGACGCGGACCACGAATTCGCGTACTTCGGCATCACCGGAGCAGTAGCGATCTGTGCCGGTCTGATCGTCGTCGCACTCACACCATGGGTGAGCCGACATATGGCCGGTGTGCACTAGAGACGGAGAACCCGTCGACGACGGCAAGGAGACAGTGTTGGCGACCCCAGGAACTCGATGGGGCGGTCTGTTCCGCACCAAATCGGTCGAGCAGTCCATCCGGGACACCGACGAACCCGATTCGAAACTGCGTAAGGAGCTGACCGCCTGGGATCTCACCGTCTTCGGTGTCGCCGTGGTCGTCGGTGCGGGCATCTTCACGCTCACCGCACGGACGGCGGGCAATGTTGCCGGACCTTCGGTTTCCCTCGCCTTCGTCTTCGCCGCCATCGCCTGCGGGCTGACCGCGCTGTGCTACGCCGAATTCGCCTCGACGGTTCCGGTTGCCGGCAGCGCGTACACGTTCTCCTACGCCACCTTCGGCGAGCTCGTCGCGTGGATCATCGGCTGGGATCTGATCCTGGAGTTCGCGCTCGCGGTGTCGGTGGTCGCCAAGGGGTGGTCGCAATACCTCGGAGAGGTGATGGGATCGCATTCGCCGATCGTGCATCTGGGTCCGATCGACTTCGACTGGGGTGCGGTACTTCTCATCTCGGTTCTGGGTGTGCTGCTGGCGGTCGGCACCAAGGTGTCGTCGCGGGTTTCGGCGGTGGCCGTCGCCATCAAGCTGAGCGTTATCGCGGTGGTTCTCGTTGTCGGCGCCACCTATTTCGACAAGTCGAACCTGACGCCCTACATCCCGCCGTCGCAGTCCGGCGCGGAAGGGGAGGGGCTGCACCAGTCGCTGTTCTCCTACTTCACCGGTGCCGGTCACAGCACTTTCGGCTGGTACGGCCTGCTCGCCGCGGCCAGTCTGGTGTTCTTCGCGTTCATCGGTTTCGATGTCGTCGCGACCACGGCGGAGGAGACGAAGGATCCGCAGCGCTCGGTGCCGCGCGGCATTCTCGGCTCGCTGGTGATCGTCACGATTCTCTATGTCGCGGTATCGCTGATCCTCACCGGAATGGTGCCCTACACCGCGCTGTCCGGTGACCGCGCAACGCTCGCAACGGCTTTCGCGCAGCACGGCGCCACCTGGACCAAGAACATCATCTCCGTCGGCGCGCTCGCCGGACTCACCACGGTCGTCATGGTGATGTTCCTCGGACAGACCCGCGTGCTGTTCGCCATGTCGCGCGACGGACTGATGCCGCGTCAGCTCGCACACACCGGCAAGAACGGCACTCCGGTTCGGCTGACCATCGTGGTCGGCGTCGTCTGCGCCGCGCTCGCCGGTTTCGTGGATTTCGGCACCCTCGAGGAGATGGTCAATATCGGCACCCTCTTCGCCTTCGTCCTGGTCGCCATCGGCGTCCTCATCCTGCGCCGCACCCGCCCCGAACTCCCGCGCGGCTTCCGCGTGCCCTTGGTCCCGCTCGTCCCCGTCCTCGCCGTCCTCGCCTGCCTATGGCTGATGCTCAACCTCTCGGTGGAAACCTGGCTGCGCTTCCTCGTCTGGATGGCCCTCGGCCTGATCGTCTACTTCGCCTACGGCCGCCGCCACTCCGTCCTCGCCAACCGGCCAGATGCGAATTCCTCCGACGGCACCGCATCGGTAGCCGCCCACGACGGCACCTGACTGCGCAATGGCGGCATTACTCTGGCCACCACCGGAGATGCACTAGCCTGCAGAACAGAATTCCGGTACGGCAGTACGAGTCGGTACGCTGACCGGGCGCCCCTATAGCCCAATTGGCAGAGGCAGCAGACTTAAAATCTGCAAAGTGTCGGTTCGAGTCCGACTGGGGGCACGTACAGCATCTCTTGGCGAGCTGCTGGCATTCGCGACCTCATGCAGCGCTGAGGCTACCGTGCGGGGCCGGGATGCCGCTTGCTTGCGGGCGGCTGTCCGGACAGGGCGGGGTCAGTGGAGCGGTCCTCGTCTGCGGTCGGCAAGCTGTGCAGCAACGTGCGCACGATGCTGGGCACCTGGTCGTCGAGTTCGGCGGGTATCGGCCGGCTGGTCGTAAGATATCGCCGCACCGCGGCATAGGGCAGGTCGATCACGGCGAGGGCGATCGTGGCCGTGGACAGTCCGGTTTCGGCACGTAACGCGTGGACGAGCCCGCGGATCGCGGTGTCCCACCGAGCGGATTCGTTGTCGCGCTCCTCGCAGGCAGCGCCGGGCCAGCTCTGGTGAGCAAAGCTGTGGACTCCTGCCAGCAGCACCTGCGCATCGAGTGGATTGCTCCGGCACCACGTCACGACATGGCCGGCGACCGCGGCTGCGGCCTCGACGGGATCGTCCTCGCCGAACAAGACGTAAGCGTCGTGGTGCAAGCGCCCGACGGCCCTGTTCCACAGGGCAGCCAGCAAGGAGGGACGGTCGGGAAAGCGGTGGTATACCGATCCGCTCGGCGCGCCCGATTCCCGGATCACGCCAGCCATCGTGACGCCGGCCACGCCATCGGCAGCCAGCAGTCGCGCTGCGGCGTCGAGAATCGCCGCGGTGTCATGTACGAATCTCACCACGGGTGTAGAGATTACTCTCTAGAAAATTGTAGAGTGAGATCTCTACAATGATGAGAGAGCGACCATGACCATCACTTCCGAAGACGTTTACAAACTTGCTCCGTTCGTGCGTACCCTCGGCGTGGAGTTCACCGAACTCACATCGGCTGTGGTAGCTGCCCGCCTGCACCACGCCGTCGAGCTGTCGACAACCGGGGGAGGTTTGCACGGCGGCGCACTGATGGGGTTGGCCGATGCCGCGGCCGCGGTGTGCGCGGTTCTCAACGCCGCGCCGGGAGCACTGCCCGCGACGACCGATTCGACAACGCACTTCCTGCGTCCGATCCACGGGCTGGCGCACGCGGTCGCCGAGCCGATGCGCGCCAGCCGCACCGCTGTGGTGGTCGAGGTAAAGATCGTCGACGAATCCGGCGAGCTGTGCGTCCATGTGATCCAAACGGTGCAGACACGCGGTCCGGCCGCTGCTGGGTGAGACACCGGAACATCGTGGCCGGCCCGGGGAATCGCATCCTTACCGATCCGGTCAATCGGCTGATCATCGAACGTCTGTATTCCGCTGTATTCCGCTGTATTCCGCGCATGGCACCGGTGATCTGGCAGTGCGCGTATCGTCGGGGACGATTGTCTATCGCATCGTGGGGTATCTCGCCCTTGCCTCGATCGGACGAGCGCCCCTCGATGAAAAACGCATCCGCGAGCTCGTTGAGTGCTTATACCCTGAATTCACGCTGAACCCGACAACGCATTTGCCGCCATATGCGGTGCGAACGCTTTGCTCACAACTGCGGCAAATCGGTCGGGATGCAATCGGTTGACGTGTCCGTTGCGAATCCCACAGGACAAGTTGTTTTCGAGTAGGGGATGTCCGGTATGTCCACAGTCGGTATATCGGCAGTTCGGGGGGTTGTTCTGGCGGCGGGGCCGCCGGGGATTGTTTTGCATTCGTTACAGCGACCTCCGTGCGGGGGTGCGGTCGGCGCTGCGATCACCGGTGTGCTGGACGGTGTGGCCGACGAATCGGGTAACGATGTCGGGGGCGGCGACGATGCCATCGTGTACCAGGCGGTATCCGAGCGGCGGGCGATCGTATCGCAGCTGACGGCGGGGAAGTGGGCGTCGTCGTCGCAGGTCTCGGATCGTTCGGAGCTGGCTGCGCTGGCCAGGGAGGAGCGCGGACTCGAACTATTCGAGACCGTGCGCGTGTTGGAGATCGTGGACGGCCAGACCTTGTTCTTGTTCGTCGGTCCGGCGCGCGACACCGTATCGGCAGCCGGTGCTCGCGCTTATTGAGTTCCTGAAACGAACGATATAAGCGGAGGTCGAAGTGGACCAGTCGAAGAGTGGTACCGATAGCAGTCCGAACCGGTCTGAATCGTTGCAAACCGGCCCATTCCGCTCTTCCGGAAACCCGGATTCTGGTATCGGTTCCGGCGCGCGCGCCAACAGTAATGGAGACGCGCGGCCGTCGTCATTCGACATTCTTCCGCTGACCGCGGCGCAGCGGGGAATCTGGTTTGCCCAGCATCTCGCGGAGTCGTCGCCGATATCCGTGGCCCAATACGTCGAGATCGAAGGCGAGTTGGACGCGGAATTGCTTGCCGAGGCATGCAGAACCGCCAGTCGCGAGTTCGGATCCGGACATATGCGCCTGATCGAGGTCGACGGAGAGCCATGCCAGTTCGTCGACGAGGAACATGGCGCTCAGGTGTCGGTTATGGACTTGCGCCGGCACTCCGATCCGGTTGCGACTGCGCACAGAATTATGGTTCAGGATTATTCTGCTCCGCTGGACTTGATGAACGACAACCTCATGACGAGCACTGTGTTCCAGGTCGGCGCGGACCATTTCCTGTGGTATCAGCGCGCGCACCATATTGCGCTCGACGGATTTGCCGCGGTAACAATGCTGCACCGGATAACGGAGTTGTACAACGCTTGGCTGAAGTCCGAGGTACCGGCACCGTGCGCGGCGCAGGATCTGAGGGCCGTCGTCGAGCAGGATCTGGCGTACCAGGGTTCGGCGCGTTTCGACAACGACCGCGGATACTGGCTGGAGCACCTGGCAGGCGCGCCTCCGGTCGTCAGCCTGGCCGGGCGGGTGGGCAAGCCCACCATTCATCCGGCGCTGGTCAGCACAGAGCTGCCGGACGCCACCGCGCAGCTGCTGGGCAGTGTCGCGCCCGAGCATGGCCAGAGCGCGACTGCGACCATCGTCGCGGCGTTTGCCGCGTATCTCGCGCGGATGACCGGAAGCGATGAAGTATTGCTGAGCCTGCCGGTTTCGGGTCGGCACTCTGCCGTGCTGCGCCGTTCCGGGGGGATGGTGGCAAATGTGGTCCCGCTGCGAGTGCAGGTCGCGGGCCGCACCGTCGGTGAACTGATCGCCGCTGTGCAGGGCGAGTTGACGAGTGCCCTTCGGCGGCAGCGCTACCGCCAAGAAGACCTATTCCACGATATGGGGATTGCGCGCGACGAGGCGGCATCCTTCGGACCGGCCGTGAACCTCATGATGATCGAGAACGAGGTTGTGCTGGGCAACACGACAGGCCGCCTGCACGTCCTCACCTCAGGCCCTACCGCCGACCTTTTCGTCAATATCTACCCGGGCGCGGGCAAGGCCAGTACACATATCGACTTCCAGGGGAATCCGAATGCCTACAGCCCTGAGGAACTCGGCGGGCACCACCGCCGGTTCCTCATGTTTCTGCACGAGTTCCTCGCCGGGGGAGCGGGATGTCCGGTCAGTAGACTGCCGCTGCTCGAAGTACAGGAACGATCTGCGCTGCTGCCGGTGCGGGGGCCCAGCGGGGTCGAAACACGGCTGCTTCCGGAGATGCTGAGCGAGAGCGCGCGCCGGAATCGAAGTGCGTGCGCGATCGCTTCGGCCGGGCAGACGATGACGTATGGCGAGCTCGACACCAGATCTTCCCAGCTGGCCCGGCATCTGATCACGCTGGGCTGTGGGCCGGACACGGCGGTGGCGATCATGCTGCGACGCTCGGTCGAATCGGTCGTGGCGACGTGGGCGGTCGCGAAATGCGGGGCCGCGTTTGTCCAGTTGGCCCCCGAGTACCCGTCGAAGCGGATAACACATATGGTCGCCGACAGCGGCGCAGCTGTGGCGATCACGGTCGATGCCCTGCGCGGGCGGCTCCCGCAGGAGATACACCATGTGGTTCTCGACGGCCCCGCGACCCGGTGGGAATCAGAGGCCGCGGGCGGGCCGATTTCCGACGATGACCGGATCCGACCACTACGGCCATCCCATGTCGCCTATATGACCTACACCTCGGGATCCACCGGAACGCCGAAAGGTGTCCAGGTCACCCACACCGGCCTCGCGAATCTCGTTGCCGACCGCGCCGCCACGTATGGCATCGACACGACATCCCGCGTGTCCTATGCCCTCTCGCCCAGTTTCGACGCCTCCCTGGAGCAGTTTCTGACCTGCTTCGCGAACGGATCCACGCTGGTGATCGTGCCGCCCGAGGTGACCGGCGGTGAGCCGCTCACGCAACTGCTGGCCGACGAGCATGTGACCCACCTGACGTTGACGCCCGCGATGCTGGCAACTGTGGACCCGCGTCCGATGACCGACTTGCGGGTGGTCGTGGTCGGTGGTGACGTATGCCCACCGCACGTCATCGAGCGGTGGACACCGTCGTTGTCCATGTACAACGAATACGGTCCCACCGAAACCACCGTGACCGCCGTCGGTGCCATGCTGCGACCCGGCCGTGCGCATACGGTCGGTGGCCCCATCCGTGGCTTCTCGGCGATGGTGCTGGACCGAACGCTCCAACCGGTGCCCAAGGGCACAGCGGGCGAGTTGTATCTCGCCGGGCCGGGATTGGCCCGTGGATACAGCCATCTGTCCGTCGAAACCGCCGCCCGGTTCGTCGCCGATCCGTACGGCGATGTCGGCGAGCGGATGTACCGCACCGGTGACAACGCGCGCTGGACCGGCGACAACGGCGAAATGACGCTGGAAATGCTGGGGCGCAGCGACTTCCAGGTCAAGATCCGCGGATACCGGATCGAACCGGGTGAAATCGACGCCGCGCTCTCCACACACGAGGACGTGGATCTTTCCGTCACGGTGCCGGTGCAGAACAATGCCGGTACGACCGTGCTGGCGTCCTATGTAGTCCCGGTCAGTGGCCGTCGGATCGATCCGTTCGAGCTCCAGCGCTTCGCCCGCGATTCGTTGCCGCCGCATATGGTCCCGGCGGTGGTCCTCGCGTTGGACAGCCTCCCGGTGAACGCCTTCGGCAAGCTCGATCGCCGCGCATTGCCGAAGCCCGAATTCGGGACCGCGCCGGTCGGCCGGGCGCCGGAAACAGGCCGGGAGGAGACGGTCGCAAGGCTGTTCGCCGAGGTGCTCGGCGTGCCTCGCGTCGGGGCGGACGACAGCTTCTTTGCCCTCGGCGGCGACAGCATTCTGTCGATCCGGCTGGTGGCGCGTGCCAAGGCCGAGGGCCTGAGTTTCTCCACACAGGATGTGTTCGTGCACAAGACCGTCGCGGGCTTGGCGGCCACGGCGACGGAAGCCGGCGATACCCCCGAGTTGGCCGAGTTGCCCGGTGACGGCACAGGGCCGATGCCGTTGTCGCCGATCATGCGCGCAATGCTCGATCGGGGTCATTACGACCGATTTGCGCAGGCCGCGCTCGTTCAGCTGCCCGACGGGGTCGATCGAGCGGGTCTTGTGCGCGCGCTGCGATCCCTGCTGGACCGCCACGACATGCTGCGTGCGGTACTGCACGGTGGCGATTCGGCTGATCGGTGGCACGTCGAAGTACTCGATCGGGAAGCGGTCGACCCGGACGCCGCGCTCGTCGATGTTCGGTTCGATCGACGTGACGCTGCCGAAGTCGACCGGCACCTGCACAAAGCCGCGGATCGCTTGGACCCGGGCAACGGTGTGCTCGTTCAGGCCGTCTGGATTCAGGATCGCAATGGCTCCGGGCCCGACCTGATGTGGCTGGTGATCCACCATCTCGCCGTCGACGCGGTCTCGTGGCGCATCATTCTCGCCGACCTCGCACAGGCCTGGTCGCAGGTTTCCGACGGCGGCGAACCGCACTTCGGCCCGGTCACCACCTCGTTCCGGCGATGGGTGCACGGCTTGGTCGAACAGGCGCCGGGCAGGTGCTCGGCGGAGCTCGACCTGTGGAAAGACGTACTCGAGCCCGGCGATCAGCTACTCGGATCGCGCCGCCTGGTCCCGGGTCGGGACGTCGGGGCCACGGCGGGCCGGGTACATCAGCGCATTCCGGCAGCGGTTGCCGAGGCGGTTCTCACCACCATTCCGGACCGCTTTCACTGCAGTGCCAACGATCCGCTGCTGGCGGCCCTGGTACTGGCACTCGGTGAGTGGCGGCGCAGGCGCGGTAGTGCGGCGGCCGCCGGAGAGTTGATCTCGCTGGAGGGGCACGGCCGCGAGGAGCGGGCCGTACCCGGCGCCGATCTCAGCGGCACCGTGGGCTGGTTCACCACACGCTTTCCGGTCCGGATCGAATGGGAGAATGTCGACCTCGATGATGCGCTGGCCGGCGGCAAGGGTGCGGGACTGGCGATAAAGCAGGTGAAGGAGCAACTGCGCGCGGTGCCCGGCAACGGCATCGGCTATCAGATGCTGCGTTATCTCGATTCCCGGGGAAGCGCCGAGCTCGCAGACCTGCCCGAACCTCAGATCAGTTTCAACTACCTCGGGCGGGTGGGTGTCGGTGAACGCTCGGGGCCCTGGGCACCCACCACCGAATTCACCGCACTGACCGCGACGAGCGATCCAGAGATGGCGCTGTCCGCCGTGCTCGATATCAATGCGATCGCCGAGGAAGGTCGCGACGGGCTCGAACTCGACGCGACCTGGGAGTTCGCTTCGCAGGTGTTGAGTGACGAGGAGGTCGACGAACTCGCCGGGCTGTGGGCTCGAGCCCTGGGGGCGCTCGCCGATCACGTCCGATCCGACACCACACCCGGCTTCACCCCATCCGACTTCCCGCTCATCGCGGTATCGCAGGACGATGTCGACCACTGGCTGCGGGAATACCCGTCGATGACCGATGTGTGGCCACTCACCGCCCTGCAGTCCGGGCTGCTGTTCCACACGATCTACGACCGGGACGGCAACGACGGCTACATCGTGCAGGCGGCGCTGACGTTTGCCGGGCAGGTGGACGGGGAGCGGATGCGGCGGGCCGCGCAGGTGCTCATCGACCGGCACGACAGCCTGCGTACCGCGTTCGTCGAGACTGCCGACGGGCCACGTCAGATCGTGTTGCGCGACACCGAGGTCGATTGGGACGAGTCGAGTATCACCGATGCCGGCCGGCAGGCAGAAGCACTTCGTCGACTCGCGACGGCGGCTGCGGCTCCGTTCGACCCCGCCCGACCGCCGCTGGTGCGTTTCCACCTCGTGCGCACCGGCGTCGATATGTTCCAGTTGCTGGTCACCAACCACCACCTCGTGCTGGACGGCTGGTCGATGCCCCTGCTGATCCACGAGTTGCTCTCGTTGTATATATCCGATTGCGATACCGCCGAGCTCGCGCTCCCTCGTTCGTACCGCGAGTATCTGCAGTGGCTACAGGCTCAGGATCGCGACGCCGCAACCGCCGCGTGGCGGGAGATGCTCGCCGGAATCGACAGTCCGACGCGGGTCACGAGCGGGCCGGGTCGGACCGTCATCGCGCACGCGGGCGAAGTCGGCCTGAACCTGGACGCCGCGACCACCGCCGCGATTCTCGATCTGGGCCGTTCGCACGGCGTCACTGCCAACACAGCCCTGCAAGCGGCGTGGGCATTGCTGGTGGCCGTCTTGACCGGACGGTCGGACGTGGTGTTCGGCAATACGCTCTCGCACCGCCCGCCGCAGATTCCGGATGTCGAGCGCCTGGTCGGGCTCCTCGTCAACACGCTGCCGGTCCGAGTCCGGCTCGAACCCGACGAAACCGTCGGCGACCTGCTCGTCCGCGTGCAATCCGAGCAGGCCGCAATGCTGGATCACCAGCACATCGGCTTGGCGGAGCTGCAACGGGCCACCGGTATCACCGATATGTTCGACACCGCGACGGTGCTCGAGTCCTATCCGCTCGACCGGGAACTGTTGGCACGCAATCTCTCCGACGCCGGATTGCGGCTCGTCGAGATCGACGCACACGATGCGACGCCATATCCGCTGAGTTTGCAAGTGACCCCGCCGCGGTCGAGTCGCGGCGGGAGACCGGACGCCGACGAGCCCGGCACCTACACGGTGACGCTGAAATTCGCCACCGACCGATTCGATTCGGACGATGCCCGCACGCTGCTCGAACGATTCGAACTGCTGCTCACGCAGATCGTCATGGATCCCGCCCGGAAGGTCGCCGAGATCTCCGCTTGCCGGGATTCCGAACGCGCGGAACTGCTTTCGGTCGTCAGCGAGGAGCCGTCCGCGGAGCTCGTGCTGCGCGACATCCTGTCGGGGACCGCGCGCAGGTATCCGGATGCCGTTGCTGTCCGGTGCGGTGACACCACGTGGACCTATCGCGAGTTGGAGCGTCGCGCCGACGGGTTCGCTCGCCTGCTGGCCGGCCATGGTGCTCGCGCCGAGTCGATCGTCGCGTTGGCCGTTCCCCGTTCGGCCGAACTGGTCGTCGCGATCTGGGCGGTGGCGAAAACAGGCGCCGCCTTCCTGCCGTTGGATCCCGGCAATCCCGCCGCGCGGATCGGGGAGTTGTTGTCCGACTCGCGGACCACCCTGGGCGTGACGACCAGCGCTGTGGCGCCGCAGCTTCCGGACACTGTCGACTGGTTGATGCTGGACGCTTCGGCTTCGGACGCTCATGCGGGTCTACCTCGTCCGGCCGGGGCCGACAGGCTGTCGGCCGACAATGCGGCATACGTGATCTACACGTCCGGATCGACCGGCAAACCGAAGGCGGTCCACCTCAGCCATCGAGGCATGGCCGACCTGGTCGCGGCGCAAGTCGACGCCTTCGGTGTGGGTACGGATTCGGTGGTGTTGCAGGTCGCGTCGCCAGGATTCGACGCCTGCCTGTCGGAGTTGCTGTTGGCGCACAGCAGCGGCGCATGTCTCGTGGTGGCGCCACCAGAGGTGTACGCGGGGACCGACCTCGAGGAATTGATTCGGTCGCAGCAGGTTTCGCACGCGATCATCACCCCGTCCGTGTTGAACACCATGGATCCGTCCCGGACGCCGTCGTTGACAACGCTCGCGGTCGTCGGCGAAGCGACCGGGCCGGACACCGTGCACCGGTGGGCCCCTGGGCGACGGCTGATGAATCATTACGGACCGACCGAGTGCACGATCTGGGCGACGGGGTCGGATGCCCTCGCATCCGGCGAGCCGGTGACGATCGGTGGCCCGATCCGAGGCGCGTCCGCGATGGTTCTCGACACGTGGCTGCGACCGGTTCCGATCGGTGTCGCGGGCGAACTCTATATCGGTGGGCCCGGACTTGCCCGCGGGTACATAGATCGACCGGGCGTGACCGCGTCGCGCTTCGTTGCGGATCCGCGATCCACCCGTGGCGAGCGGATCTACCGCACCGGTGATTCCGTGCGCTGGGTGCGCGGACGCGCCGGGTTGGCATTGGAATACCTGGGCCGCTGCGATCAACAGGTCAAGATTCACGGCCTGCGGATCGAGCCGGGGGAAATCGATGCCCTCCTGGCCCGGCACCCGGACGTGGCGAGCGCCGCCACCGTTGCGGTGCAAGGGCCTGCGGGCGAACCGGTTCTGGTGTCCTATGTCGTCGCCGCGCCGGGCGCTGCCGTGGATGTGGCGGCACTCGGTGGCGATCTCGCGGGCAGGCTACCCCGTTATCTGAATCCCGCGGCGATCGTGCAGCTCGAGGAGATGCCGTGCACGCCAACGGGAAAGATCGATCGGAAAGCATTGCGGCAGCGCACCTTCGATCTCGACGCCGCGGGCGGCAGGCCACCGTCGACGCCTACGGAGCAGGTCGTGGCGCAACTCTTCGCCGATGTGCTCCATCTCGACACGGTGTCCGCCGACAGCAACTTCTTCGCGCTCGGCGGGGACAGCATCGTCTCGATGCGGCTGGTGGCGCTGGCGAGATCCGCCGGGCTCACGTTCACGCCGCGAGATGTGTTCGAAGGCAAGACGGTTGCCGCCCTCGCCGCACTGGCGGGCCGCGATACGGCTCCGGTGACCATCGAGGAACCCCCGCGACGCCCGACGACGGATCGCACCTCGGATTATCCGCTCGTCGCGCTGACAGAACAGGAGATCGATCGGCTCGAACGGCAGTACGGCGGCCTGTCCGACATTTGGCCGTTGTCGCCCATGCAATCCGGGATGCACTTCGACTCGACGTTCGACCCGGATGCCGGGGACAACTACACCGTCCAGACGATGATCAGATTATCCGGCGCGGTCGACGGTAAGCGCCTGCGACGTGCTGCCCAGGCCGTGGTCGACCGGCACGATATCCTGCGGGCCGCCTTTGTGGAGACGGCCGCAGGGCCGTGCCAGATCGTGCTGGACCATGCCGAAATCCCGTTCCGGGAGATCGATCTCGCCGGTGGTGGCGATCCGGAATCCCCCGCCGACCCGGGATCCATTGCGGCAGCGGACGCGGCGGCGGGATTCGACCTGTCGGCTCCTCCGCTCCTGCGCTTGACGCTGATCCGCCTCGATGCGGGCTCTTTCCGGCTGCTCGTGACGAATCACCATGTGATCCTGGATGGCTGGTCGATGCCGTTGCTGATGCGAGAACTGCTCGACTACTACGGATCTCCCGCACATATCGACTCCGCCGGGCCCGCTCCCTCCTACCGCGAATATCTGTCCTGGCTGGGTCGACAGGACAGCGCTGCGTCCAAAGCGGCATGGGCGCAAGCCTTTTCGGATGTCGACGCACCCACCCGGGTGTCCCGCGAAGCCGCTGCGGCGGGCTCCGTATCCGCCGCCGAGGTCGCGGCCGAACTCACCGCGGATCGTTTCGCAGAACTCCGTCGAGTGGCGGCGGAAGCGGCCGTCACCATCAATACGGCGGTGGCCGCGGCCTGGGCCTTGAATCTGCGCGTATCGACCGGTGAGACCGATGTGATCTTCGGCGCCGCGGTGTCGGGCCGGCCCCCGGAGTTGCCGCAAGTCGATCAGACGCTCGGCATGTTCCTGACCACGGTTCCGGTGCGAGTCCCGCTCGAACCCACCATGACGGTGCGTGAGTTGCTGACCGGCATTCAAGCGCGGCACGCGCGCATGCTGGAGCATCACCATATCGGCCTGCCCGAGATTCACCGCAGCGTCGGCCTGCCCGAACTCTTCGATACCGCGATCACTTTCCAGTCGTTCCCCGTCGACCGGACGGCGCTGCAGGAACTCGTCGATTCGGCGGGCCTGCGGGTGGACGAACTCAGTGGTGTGGACGCGACGCCGTACCCGCTGATCCTGGCTGTGGAACCGAAGCAGTCCGAGGACGGCGAGGCACAGGGGCTGCGGATCATCCTCCGATTCCACGAGCGTGCATTCGACACCGCCTCGGCGCGTCGCATCCTCGACCGCTTCGTCGAGTTGCTGTGCCGGATCGCCGCGAACGCGGATGTGCGGCTGGGCGAGCTGCCGCTCGACGAGGAACCGGGGCCGTTGTGGCCGGATTCGGTCGCGGAAGTTGCGATTCCGGACACGTTGGACCGCATACTCACCGCGTCCGCTGCCGCCGAACTCGACGCGATC
This sequence comes from Nocardia vinacea, assembly GCF_035920345.1. Taxonomy (NCBI): domain Bacteria; kingdom Bacillati; phylum Actinomycetota; class Actinomycetes; order Mycobacteriales; family Nocardiaceae; genus Nocardia; species Nocardia vinacea. Next base: position 5,702,768 of record NZ_CP109149.1, on the reverse strand, counting down.
GCGGTGCGGTGCGGTACGGCCGCCATGACCTACCGGCAGCTCGACGAGCGCTCTGCACGTCTGGCTCGGGTCCTGCTGCGGCACGGCGCCCGGCGGGGACAGGTCGTCGCATCTGTGCTTCCGCGATCCCTTGCGGCGACGGTGGCACTGTGGGCCGTGGCCAAGACGGGCGCCGCCTTCCTGCCGATTGATCCGGCCCTGCCATCGGACCGCATCGAATTTCTGCTATCGGACTCGAAAACCATCCTCGGGCTTACCGATACGTCCACCAGGAAGCACCTTCCGGATGGCACCGACTGGCTGATCCTCGACACGGAGCAGACGCTCGGCGCCCTGGACTCGGTCCCTGCCGCGCCGATCACCGATGCCGAACGCGGCGGGCCGATTCGGCGGGATCAGACCGCGTACGTGAGTTACACCTCCGGGTCGACCGGAACGCCCAAAGGCGTTCTCGTCAGCCATCGCGGCTTGGTCGATATCGTCGCGGCTCAGCGGCGAGTACTCGGCGTCGACCCGACGTCGGTGGTGCTGCAGGTCGCCTCGCCCAGCTTCGACGCCTCGGTGTTCGAGCTGTTGATGGCGCACGGCTCGGGCGGTCGGCTCGTCGTCTCGCCTGCCGATGTCTACGCCGGTCCCGAGCTGGCGAATCTGATCCGGCGAGAAGGTATTTCGCATGCCATAGTGACCCCGTCAGCGCTGGCGACAGTCCCGTGCGATGGTCTCGACGGGCTGCGCGTGCTGGCAGCGGCCGGCGAGCCGGTCGGACCGGAACTGGTCGAGCGGTGGGCGCCGCATCGCGCCATGGTCAATGTCTACGGGCCGACGGAATGCACTATCTGGGCTACCTCCGACGCTCTGGCACCGGGTTCCGCGATCACGATCGGCAGGCCGGTCGGCCCGGTCGCGGCCGTGGTCCTGGATACCTGGTTGCGGCCCGTCCCAGCCGGTGTCGCGGGCGAGCTGTACCTGTTCGGCCCCGGCCTGGCCCATGGGTACGTCGCCAGGATGGGGTTGACTGCGGCGCGGTTCGTTGCATGCCCGTTCGGGGAGCCGGGTCAGCGCATGTACGCGACCGGTGACATGGTGCGTCGCACAGCTGATGGTGAGATGGAGTTCTTGGGGCGCAACGATTTTCAGGTGAAGGTGCGCGGCACCAGGATCGAGCTGGGGGAGATCGACGCGGTGCTGGGTGCGCGTGCGGATGTGGCATACGCCGTCACCGTGCCGCGGAGCGATGAGGGACGACCGGTGCTGCTGGTGTCCTATGTCGTGCCCGCGCCCGGGGCGGAGGTATCGGGCGAGGAGTTGCGTGCGGCGCTGGCCGAGGCGTTGCCCCGGTACATGGTGCCGTCCGCGGTGGTGGTGCTGGACGAGGTGCCGCTGACCGCCAACGGGAAGCTGGATCGCGAGCGGTTGCCCGAACCGGTTGCGGTCGCCCGCGAATTCCGGGCGCCATCGCCGGGGTTGGAAGAGTTGGTCGCGCGGACATTCGAGCAGGTACTCGACGTGGACCAGGTGGGAGTCGACGACGACTTCTTCGCGCTGGGCGGCGATTCGCTGAGCGCCTCGCTGGTGGTGGCACGCATAGGTGCGGCCATGGACGTGCGCGTGCCGGTGCGGTCGGTGTTCGAGGCGCCGACCGTCGGCGAATTGGCCGCGCTCGCGAGGACACTCAGCGGTGGGGGCCGGTTGCCCCTGCTGCCCGGAGTGCACCCCGACCCCGTGCCGCTGTCGCTGGCACAGCAGCGGATGTGGTTCCTGAACCGGTTCGAGCCGGACTCTGCGGCATACAACATCCCGGTGATGCTGCGGCTGTCGGGACGGCTGGACACCACGGCGCTGGCGGCCGCACTCGCGGATGTGATGACACGTCACGAGGTACTGCGGACGATATATCCGGAAGTCTCCGGTGAGCCGCGGCAGGTCGTCCTCGACGAGCCCGCGGTGCCGGTCGAGCCGGTGCGGGTGCCCGCGGATTCGGTCCCGGATGTGGTGGGTGAGTTCGTGCGGCGCGGATTCGATGTGACGGCCGCAGTGCCGATGCGAGTGGGATTGTTCGAGCTCGACGGTGACACAGGAGAATTCCTGCTGGTGCTGGTGGTCCATCACATCGCAGGCGATGGTCAGTCGATGCGGCCGCTGGCCCGTGACGTGATGGCGGCGTATGCCGCGCGACTGGCCGGGCGTGCGCCGGAATGGGAGCCGCTCGCCGTGCAGTACGCGGATTTCGCGTGGTGGCAACGGCAGATGCTGGGGACCGAGGACGATCCGGAGTCGTTGATGTCCGCGCAGCTGGAGTTCTGGCGCTCGACACTCGCGGGTGCACCGGACCGGCTGGAACTGCCCGCGGACCGATCACGCCCGGCCGTCGCATCGCTGTCGGGAAGCCGGGTTCCGGTGGAGATCGATGCCAGGCTGCACGAGCGGTTGCTCGCGGTGGCACGGTCGCGCGGGTCGTCGCTGTTCATGGTGATGCATGCGGCGCTGGCAACGGTATTGGGGCGTCTCGGTGACAGCGATGATGTAGTGATCGGCACGCCGGTCGCAGGGCGCGGCGAGCCCGCTCTGGACGATCTGGTGGGCATGTTCGTGAACACCCTCGCATTGCGGACCCGGGTGGATACGGGCGAGCCGTTCGCCGAGTTGCTGATGCGCACTCGCGAGACGGACCTGCTTGCGTTCGAGCACACGGACGTGCCGTTCGAGCAGGTCGTGGAGGCGTTGAGCCCGGAACGATCGGCGGCGCGGCATCCGTTGTTCCAAGTGGCCCTCGCGTTCCAGAACGTGTCGACGGCCGATATCACGCTGCCCGGTGTCCGGGTCACCCGAGTGGATGTGGATACCGGGGCGACCCAGTTCGATCTGCAACTGGTGCTGTCCGATTCGTACGGCAATGCCGGTGTGGTGCAGGGCATCTCGGGAACGATGACCTATGCGCGGGATCTGTTCGACGAGGCGACCGCGGCGGCGATCGTCCGACGGTTGGTGCGGGTGCTGGAAGCCGTCGCCGACGATCCGGCCGTAGTGATCGGGGATATCGACTGGCTGGAAGCCGACGAGCGCTCGGCGCTCACGTCGCGGGTGGGCGCGCATACCGTGGCGGCGCGGGAGCCCTCCGGATTGCTGCCGGACGTGTTCGCCTCGGCCGTGCGGGACAGTGGCGACGGTATCGCCGTCGTCGCGGGGGATGTCACGTTGTCGTACGCGCAGCTGGACGAGCGGTCCAGCCGGCTGGCGAGGGTACTGATCCGCCGTGGCGCCGGACCGGAACATCCGGTGCTGGTGGCGGCAGCGCGGTCGCTGGAATCCGTCGTCGCGTGGTGGGCGGTGGTCAAGACGGGCGCGGCGTACGTGCCGGTGGACCCGGGCTATCCCGCGAGCCGGATCGAGCAGATGGTCTCGGATTCCGATGCGACGCTGGGAATTACGGTGTCGTCGGCGCGTGCCAAGGTGCCCAATTCGGTGAACTGGATCGTGCTCGACGACCCGGCCGTCGCCGCGCGGATCGACGCGTCGGCCAGCGGCCCGATCGGCGATGACGAGCGGCCGCGGCCACTGCGGGCCTCAGATGTCGCTTACGTGATCTTCACCTCCGGATCGACCGGCGTGCCGAAGGGCGTCGCCGTCACACATTCCGGCATCGCGGACTTCGTCTCGGCGTGGCGCGCCGACCGCGAGCTTCGGCACACGTCCAGGGTCTTGCACTTCGCGTCGCCGTCGTTCGACGCCGCACTGATGGAGATCCTGATCGCGGTCAGCCGGGCCGCTGTACTGGTCGTGGCGCCGACAGGGATCTACGGCGGCGGCGAGCTGGCCGAGCTCATGCGCGTACAGCGAGTCACCCACGCCTTTCTGACCCCGGCCGCGCTCGCCTCGGTGGATCCGGCCGGGCTGGACGACTTGCGGCTGGTGATGTCCGGTGGTGAGGAGGTCCCGGCGGATCTGGTGAGCCGATGGGCGGGCACCGACATCGCGGGCGCCAGGAAGTTCCAGGTGCTGTACGGGCCGACCGAGGCCACGATCGCCGCCACGGCGACGGGTGCGCTGCGACCGGCCGACCGGCCGACGATCGGTACCCCGCTGCCGGGAGTACAGACGCTGGTTTTGGATGCCCGGTTGCAGCCGACGCCGGTGGGGGTGGCCGGAGAGCTGTATCTGGCGGGTCCTGCGCTGGCGCGCGGGTACCTGAACAGGGCTGCGACGAACGCGGCGCGGTTCGTGGCGCACCCGTTCGGGGAACCGGGACATCGCATGTATCGCACGGGTGATGTGGTGCGCTGGAATACCGACGGTGCCCTGGAATTTTTGGGGCGCAACGATTCCCAGGTAAAGATCCGCGGTTACCGTATCGAGCTCGGCGAGATCGACGCGGTGTTGAGCGCGCGGGCGGATGTCGCATACGCGGTCACCGTGGCGCGGCGGGAGGACACCGGTTCGGTGCTATTGGTGTCCTATGCGGTGCCGGAAGCGGGGGTGAGCTTGTCGGGCGAACAATTGCGGGCGTCGTTGGCCGAGGTGTTGCCGTCGTACCTGGTGCCCGCCGCGGTGATGATCCTGGACACGATCCCCCTGTCGCCGAATGGAAAACTCGACCGCGCGGCCCTGCCCGCACCCGTCGTCGAGGCCAAGCGATTCCGGGCCCCGGCATCGCCGGTGCAGGAAATAGTGGCCGGCGTATTCGCCGAGGTCCTCGGCATCGATAGTCCGGTAGGCGCCGACGACGACTTCTTCGAACTGGGCGGCAACAGCCTGGTGGCCACCCGCCTAGCCGCGCGGATCGGTGCCGCCCTCGACGCGACCATCCCGGCGTCGATGATTTTCGAGGCGCCGACGGTCGCGCGGTTGGCCGCGCGCGCCGAATCGCGGGCCGACACCGGTCGGGTGGCGCTGACCGCACAGCAACGGACGCAGCGAATTCCCCTGTCGTACGCACAGCAGCGAATGTGGTTCCTGAACCGGCTCGACCCCGGCTCGGCGGCCTACAGCATTCCGATCGTGCTACGGCTGTCCGGAAAGCTGAATCTCGACGCGCTGCGCGCGGCCGTCGAGGATGTGCTGACCCGGCACGAGGTACTGCGGACCGTATACCCGTATGGGGAGGGCGAGCCGTCGCAGGTTGTCCTTCCCACCGCCGAGGCGATCGCGCCGGTGACCGTGACTTCGGTCGCGGAATATGAACTGGCCGAAGCGTTGTCGGCGTTCGTCTCGACAGTGTTCGATGTGACTGTCGAGGCGCCGGTGCGACTCCGGTTGTTCGAGCTCGGGCCGAACGAGTGGATCCTGGCCGTGGTGGTGCATCACATCTCCTGCGACGGGGCATCGCTCGGCCCGCTGGCACAGGACATGATGGCCGCGTACACGGCACACCTTGTCGGGGAGACACCGAGCCGGCCGCCGCTGCCGGTGCAGTACGCCGACTACGCGATCTGGCAGCGGACCGTGCTGGGGACCGAAGACGATCCCGACTCGCTGCTACGCGCCCAGATCGACTACTGGACAGTCGAATTGGCGGAACTTCCGGTTTTGCTCGAGCTGCCGACCGACCGACCGCGCCCGCCCGTGCAGACCCACACGGGCGCGAGCGTACCGATAACCGTCGGCGCCGATCTGCACGCGGGATTGCAGCGGGTCGCGCGGGCACACAACACGACACTGTTTATGGTCTTCCACGCCGCGCTGGCGGCCACGTTGGCCCGGCTGGCCGATACCGACGACATCGCGATCGGCACTCCGTATGCGGGACGCGGCGAGCCGGAGCTCGACGATCTGGTCGGGATGTTCGTCAACACCCTGGTGTTGCGGACCCGGTTGACCCCGGGGATGACGTTCACCCAGCTGCTCGAGCATGTGCGCGGAACCGATCTGGCCGCGTTCGGGCACGCCGATGTTCCGTTCGAGCGGCTGGTGCAGGAGCTGAACCCGGTGCGGTCGCACGCCCACCATCCACTGTTCCAGGTGATGCTGGCATTCCAGAACATCGGCGGGGCCCAGTTCGAACTTCCGGGGCTCTCGGTGTCGGCAATGACGGCCGACACCGACACCGCACTGTTCGATCTGCAGATCGCGGTATCGGATTCCTACGACTCCGCCGGTGCCCCGGCCGGCATCAGCGGCGCGGTGACCTATGCGAGCGACCTCTTCGACGCGACGACGGTGACCACGATCGTCGATCGCCTGCTGCGGTTGCTCGGCGCACTGGTCACCGATGCGGCACAGCCGGTGCACGAGGTGGATCTGCTCGGTGCCGATGAGCGGGAAGCCGTTCTGGTGCAGTGGAATTCGACCGATCGCGGGCTCCCTCCCGGCGAGACGCTCGCCTCGGTCTTCGCCCACTCCGTGCAGGCGCATGCGGACCGGCCCGCGGTGACATTCGGCGAACAGTCGCTGACCTATGCGGAATTCGCGTCTCGCGTATACCGGTTGGCGCGGTGGTTGATCTCCCGTGGAGTGGGGCCGGAGTCGTTGGTGGCGCTGCGGATGCGGCGTTCACTGGACCAAGTCACCGCCATGTACGCAGTGCACGCTGCCGGCGGTGGGTACGTGCCGATCGATCCGGACCTTCCGGCCGACCGCATCGCGTACCTGCTGTCGGTCGCCGCGCCGGTGCTGGAGCTGTCGTCCCTCGATGGGCTGGAGCTGTCCGGATTCGATGACGCGCCGGTCACCGACGCCGATCGGCTCGCACCGCTGCGACCGCACAACATCGCGTACGTGCTCTTCACTTCGGGGTCGACCGGGCGACCGAAAGGTGTTGCGGTATTGCATAGTTCGGTGGTGAACCAGCTGCGGTGGGTCAACGAGAGCTACGCACTGACGCCGAATGACGTGGTGCTGCAGAAGTCCCCGGCCACGTTCGACATGTCGGTGTGGGAGCTGTTCGCGACACTGGCGATGGGGGCGCGGATGGTGATCGCCCGAGCCGACGGGCATACCGACCCGGCCTATCTCGCCGAAACCATTGCCACCCAACGGGTCACGATCGCCGCGTTCGTTCCGTCGATGCTGGCGGTTCTTGCGGACGCGGTGCCTGCGGAGTCGCTGGAGTCGATGCGGACGCTCCTGGTGGGCGGTGAGGCATTCGGCCCCGAGGTGGTGGCCGCGGTGGAGCGAATAGTGCCCGGGATCGAGTTGCACAATCTGTACGGGCCGACCGAGTTCACCGTGTGCGCGACCGCGCATCGGGTGACCGAGGCCGACAGCGGGAGCATGCCGATAGGCACACCGGTATGGAACTCGCGGGCGTATGTGCTCGACAACCGGCTACATCCGGTACCGCCCGGTGTTGCCGGGGAGCTGTACTTGGCGGGCGCCCAGCTCGCGCGCGGCTATCGGTCACGTCCGGGCCTGACCGCGGAACGGTTCGTGCCCGACCCGTACGGTGACGGCAGGCGCCTGTACCGCACCGGCGACTTGGTGCGCTGGCGCCACACCGGCGAATTGGAATACCTGGGACGCACCGATTTCCAGGTGAAGCTGCGCGGCCTGCGTATCGAACTCGGTGAAGTCGAGGCAGTGCTCGCCGAGCACCCGAGCGTCGCCCGGGCGATCGCTGTGGTGCACTCCACCGGTGCGGTGGACCACCTCGTCGGCTACCTGGTGCCTGCCGCCGGCGCCACTGTCGACACCGCGGTGGTCATGGCGCACGCGGCAACCGAACTGCCCGACTACATGGTGCCCACCACGGTGATGGTGCTCGATACGGTGCCCCTCACCGCGTCGGGCAAGCTGGACCGCACGCGGTTACCGGAGCCGGTGCTCGCGCTAAGGGAATTCAGGGAGCCCTCGTCGTGGCTGGAGGCGGAGGTTGCACGGGCCTTCGGAGCGGTACTCGGCATGGATCGGGTGGGCGCCGACGACGACTTCTACACATTGGGTGGTAACTCGCTGAAGTCGGTGCAAGTGGTGAGCGAGTTGCGCAAAGAACTCGACTACGAGGTTCCGATCAGCTGGATGCTGTCGGATCCCTGCCCGGCCGACCTGGCAAAGCGGATCGAATCCGGAATGCGCTCCGGGCCCACCGTCGACCGGACTGTCGGCTTCGACGTGCTGCTGCCGATCCGGACCGGCGGTGAACGACCACCACTGTTCTGTATCCACCCGGCCGTCGGCCTGTCGTGGTGTTACCGCACACTCGACCGTTACCTCTCCGACGGTCGACCGATCTACGGCCTTCAGGCGCCACAAATCGGCGGCGAGGTGCCCGGTCCGACGTCGATCGAAGAAATGGCCGAACGCTACTTCGACGAGATTCGCGCGGTTCAGCCACACGGCCCCTATCACCTCCTCGGCTGGTCGCTGGGTGGTGTGATCGCCCATGCCATTGCCGTCGAGATGCGCGCCGCCGGTGAACAGGTTGCGCTACTGGCACTGTTGGACGCCGAGGTGGGCGGTGTCGACGAGTCGACGCTCTCCGCCGTCACGGCCGGCGAACTGATCAGCAATCTCGGCCCGGTCATGGGCGTCGATTTCGTGCGCCCCGATGCGACCGCCGAGGAGGCCGCCGACCTGATCGAACGGCACCTGGGGGACAGCCTCGGCATCGACGCCGCAACGATCGAGCGCCTGACCGACGCCTACAACCTGGCGATCCGGGCGGCCGGCGTCTGGCGGCCCGCGGTATTCGACAGCGACATGCTCTACTTCACCGCGACACGTGAAAGGCGATCCGATGCTGCGGGTCACGAGGGATGGGCGCAGGTGGTCCGCGGGCAGATTTCGACTTTCGACATCGATGCGGCCCACCTCGCAATGACCGAACCGGGTGCGGTTGCCCAGATCGCCCGGATCCTCAACGCACAACTGGATCGATGACCGCGTTTTATCTCGGCGAGGTGGTGGCCGCGCCGGATCCATCGGTTCGGCCGTCTTGCGGGAGAGGCGTGGTGATGCCCACTATCGCCCCGACCGACGCCCCGAGCGCCGCGCCGAGCAGGGCGGCAGGTCCGGCTACGACGGCGACGCCGACGGCCGCGCCGAGGAGCGGGCCGACAACCAAGCCGGTCGGCATGAACGGGATACCGGCGACGAACCCGGCGGCCGCGCCGACCATTCCGGCGGCTATCGCGACGGGCGCGGACACTCCCGCGGCGATGCCTGCACCGATCGCCGCACCGACGCCCGCGTCGACGGCGGTGACGGTGCATCTGTCGGGATCTACCGGGACGCGCTCGCAGAAGGCCTGGATCGGCTGCTGATCCACGGCCGGCGGCGTTTCCGGCGCGTCCACCGTCTCGACTCGGGTCCAACTGTCGGCGACGAGCGGATTCGCTGGGCCGACAGCTCGATCGCCGCGGCGGCTGTCGAGCGGAGGTACGAGGTCGACCGGCGACCGGCCGAGTAGAGCGAACAGGCTCGGCAACGGGGAAGGACCGTGCCCCGGCTCATGCTGCGTCAGGGATAGCCAGTCCGCTGTCGTCGATGGGATGGCAGGCGCCAGCGCGGTGTCATCCGGGGATGCGTTCGCTACTCCGGTTCCGAGAACGACCGCAAGCGGCAACATGCTCGCAATCAATATCGGTCGTGATCCACGCCAATGACCGGCTTTCGGCATTCCGTACCTCCTGGACGTCTACCACGTAGATTTTGTCGACCTGAGTGTTTGTCGCATGTTGCGGCGCAGTTAGCTTAAGCGGCGCGCACGGCCGGGTCGGGTTAATTTTCGAATCATCCAGCAAATCTGTGGCTGCGCGCTGCGGATGCGCGACACGCCCTCTATCTCAATGTGCCGGGCCGCAATCCCGCTATGCTTGCCAGTCGTTAGCCAAGTGGGTCTGTTCAAGCGATTTCGCCGCCATTGGTGTACATCCGATTCGAAACAGGATCAGGTATGCGACCTCCATTCATCGTTGTCGCGACCGGTGTGGTCGCGACCGTCCTGGCTGTCGTGGTGCTGCGGCCCGGTGGCATCGAGCTGAGCCGAGCCCAACCGCCGCCCGGTGCGGACGTATCAGGTGCCGGGATTCATCTGACGGCAGCGGTGCACGACGTCAGAGTGGACCCGGCCGGCGACCGGACTCCGAACTACCTCATGACATTCGCGCATGCCGCGCAGTTGTCCGGCGACTACTCGCTGAGCGTGGAGGGCGGTGGGGTGACGTCCGGCCAGGCCGTCGCGGGGTTCGTCGTCGGCTGCGCGATCAGTCTGGATAATGGCTTCACCGTCGGAATAGATCCCAATCAGGGGTTGTTGGCCAGCATTTCCCCCGAATTCAGCCAGTCGAACGTTGCCGCCCGCCTGCCAAGTGTGACGTCCGCGCCGGTGCCCACAACACCTAGTGCCGCCACCACTTCCCGGAGTCCCGCCACCACTTCGCAAAGTGCTGCTACCACTTCGCAAAGTGCTGCTACCACTTCGCAAAGTGCTGCTACCACTTCGCAAAGTGCTGCTACCACTTCGCAAAGTGCTGCTACCACTTCGCAAAGTGCTGCTACCACTTCCCAAAGTGCTGCTACCACTTCCGAAAGCGCTGCCACCACTTCCGAAAGCGCCGCCACCACCTCGCCGAGTATCGAAACCACATCCCCGAGTGCCTCGGCCAGCCCGCCCAGCGCGAGCCTCGGACCGACTGTCGGCGGGACCCTGGGCCTGACAGAGCTCCTGGAAGCCACTTTGGCACCGGGCCAGATCACCACCGTCACGACAGTGACGGCCAACCTGGACGAAAAGACCGTGTTCCCGTACCACTTCATTTTCAACAACGCCGCGTTGAACGTCGGCCAGTGTGCCTCACCGGTATCGGCCGTCCCCTTCATCACCGCCTCGGTGGGTACTCCGGTGGGAATTGCGCAGACCACCGCCTACGGCAGCCAGTTCATCTTCTGATCCGATTCAAATCGGTTGACGTGTCGGTCGCGAATGACAGAGGAGAGTTGTCTCCGAGTAGGGGTGTTCGGTATGGCCACAGTCGGTATATCGGTGGAGCAGTCGGTGGTGCGCGGGGTTGTGCTGGCGGCGGGGCCGCCGGGGGTTGTTTTGCGTTCAATACAGCGACGTCTGCGCGGGGGTGCGGTCGGTGCTGCGATCAGCGGTGTGCTGGACGGTGTGGCCGAGGAGTTGGGTGACGAAACCGGGGTCGAGGACGTTGCCATCGTGTACCGGTCGGTGGCCGAGCGGCGGGCGATCGTATCGCAGCTGGCGGCCGGGAAGTGGGCGTCGTCGTCGCTGGTCTCGGATCGTTCGGCGCTGGCTGTGCTGGCCAGGGAGGAGCGCGGACTCGACGAATTCGGCACTGTGCTCATGTTGGAGCTTGTGGACGGCCAGATATCGTTCGTGATCGTCGGTCCGGCGCGCGACGCGGTATCGGCAGCCGACTCTTGGACTTCCGGCACAGTCGACGCCGATTCCGCGGGCCACATGATCGGCCGGATATTGCCGATCCTGGAATCTGTCGACGTGGACGCCGTCGCTGTCTGCGGTTCGGGGGCGGGCGATCCCGATATCGCGCCCGTGCTGCAACTCGGATTCGAGGCGCCGGTGATCGTGGTTCCGGATCACGCCGATGGCGCGGCCCGCGGGGCGGCACTGATTGCCGCCGAGCGGCTGCGTGAGCTACCGGTGGCGGTGCCGAGCAACGGCCGTCGGAAACGACGACTACTGCTGGGCGCCGCCGCCGTTGCGACGGTACTGGGTGCGTCTGGCATCGCTGTGGCGCAGATCCTCGACGACCCCTCGAGCGAGGCCATCGGCCGAGCAGCCGAATCGCTGCTACCGAGCACGCCCGCAGCCGCCATCCCATCCGCGCCGATCACCATCGAATCCGCACCGCGCACTACCCCGATCGCCATCGAACCGCCGCCGCAACAGATCTCGCCGATCGCACCCACACGGCCACCGGCACGCCGCACCCCGCCCGCAACCGCCTCCGCACCGACAACGCGGACGACCGAACCCGGCGCCGCACCCGCAACGGAGACGACGCCCGGCTCAGCACCCCTGACCGAACCCGGCTCGACCACGACCGAAGCGCCGACATCGACCGCACCGACTCCGACCACCGTCGGCGCGCCGGACGGCAACTGGCTCTTTCCCGGTGAGTCCCCACCACCACCGCTGAACGCAGATCCCGAAGTCGTACGCGCCTGGTGGGCCAACCACTGGATGTTGAAGGAACGCTGGCTGCGCGGCGGCTAACGCCGGCGACCGCAACGCCTCATCTCGCCAAGTCTGGCTGAATCGGTCGGAACCCCATCGCTCTTATCGGCACCGCTCGCGGCACTACGGTGTCGGTGGTGCGCGATGACGGTTCGGCCCCTGGCGATCCACGCTCGACCGGCGTCGCCGCGTTGACCGATAGCAGCGAGACGCCGCTACGGCGGAACCGATTTTTTGTGCTGCTCTGGTCGGGCCACAGCGTCTCATTGGTCGGCTCGCAGGTCACTATTCTCGCGCTTCCGCTGATCGCCGTGATCACGCTGGGGGCGAGTGCATGGCAGATGGGAGTGCTGGTCGCTTATGGCCGTGCGCCCTACCTGTTCGTGGGGCTGCCCGCCGGGGTGTGGATCGACCGGCTGCCGCGGCGGCAGGTTTGCCTGGTCTGTGCCATCGGTCAGGCATTGACGCTGTCGGTGGTGCCGTTGGCCGATGCGATGGGCCTGCTGACGTTCGCGCTGTTGTCGGCGGTGGCGTTCGTGACCGGGGCATTCGCGGTTTTCGCCGATATCGCCATGTTGTCGCTGGTACCCATGGTCGTGCCGCGCGGTCGACTGACAGCCGGTCAGGCGGCGATGGAGGCGAGCCAATCGGTGTCACAGGTAGCGGGTCCGGCCCTGGCCGGTTGGCTCGTCCAGCTGCTGACGGCACCCTTGGCCGTGCTGGCTGATCGCTGCTCGCATCACTCGTATCCGCGATCTCGAGGATGCGATCAGCTATCAGGGATGAGGATCAGGCGGTGAGCGTTACCTCGGACCACAGGTCACCGTTCACGGCAATCTTGCCGGGGACGACATCGGGAGCCGTGTCGGCTCGGATGACGGTGTGATCGTGACTCACCAGCGAATCGACCAGCGATTTCTTCGGAATGGTCTTCGCCCAGCGCTTGACGAGTCCGAACGGAATCATTGCGTAACCTTCTGTCTGCCAATCTTTTTCGACGAAACGCCGGGGTGTGGCATTGTGCGAACCGTGATGTCCGACCTTGTAGAAGGCCAGGCGGGACACGAGATCGACATTCCGCGGATCGGACAGGACGTGCTCCCATGCACCCTGCTGCGCGTCTCCCGGAAATAGCAACCGGGTTCCGGCGATATCCAGCACGAAGAAGACGCTGGTGTTGTTGACCGCGTTCTCGAGAATCGAGGCGGCGCGCAGCAGTCGATCGTCATCGTCGACGAGTTCGTCCAGGTCCAGATCCGCCTTCGCCTGAAGCAGGCGGTCCGGCAGGGTATTCCGCGCGATATAGCGCCGATTGAACAGCGGCGTCGGCCTGCCGTCGCTCTCCGCGGACGCGCTCGCGCGCACCAAGGGCCACGATTGCTTCGCAGGCGGATCCATGCGCTTCAGGAATCGGGCATCGCGCGGCGGCCCGAGGATATGTGCGACGAGCCCGACGCGATCCACGGCGATCGTATTCTCGGTTTCGTCCTTGCTCGGCAGGTACCGCACCCGGTGGGGTGCGGCGAATCCGCTGAAATTGCGGCCGAGGAGTCGATCGGTCGCGGCGGCATTGCCCTGCGAGTTCACCGCGAATGCCTGTGCCTGTTCGACGGTCGCCGACATGCGACGCCCGTTGCCGCGCCGCTCGATCAGCGCGAGCAGACCGTTCGCGGCATCGACCTGCCCGCTGCGGATCCGTCGTGCGTCTTCGTCGTCGGCGTCCTCGACGAATGGCACCCACACCTCGTCCACGGTCACCTGTTCCCATTCCCGGCAGGCGAATCCGGTGATGTGATCGGCGTGGTGATGGGTGGCGACCACGATGTCAAGGTGCGGTCGGTGGTGCGGATCGGCCTCGGTGAGGTCGGCGATGATGGCCTGTACGGAGTCGCGGATCGGGCGTGCCCGGCCCTGGCTGTGTACGCCGCAGTCGACCAACATGCGCCAGGTTTCGTTCTTGCGCCGCACCGTCACGGTGAACGCGTCGCCGAATCCGACGTTGTACATCCGGACGGCAATCGTTGTCGGCGTTGACATTTCGTACCTACTCAGCTGTTAGCGCGTGGATCGCCGCGAAGTCGAGGCGGTGGATTGCGTGCTCGGCCGTCCATGCGCTCAGCGCGTCGTCGGCTTCCAGTCGGTCGAACCATTCCCGCATCGCGGCCAGCCGCAGCTTGCCCGCCCGGTGGAACGCGATGGAAGTGTCGTCAGCCGCCGACGACTCGTCGCTGAACGGCAGCGGCTTGGCGATCACATAGTCCACGCTCCCGTCGGCGCTGACGACGAGCGCGGTACCGGCGCGGATCACCGGTTGTTGCTTCCCTTGCCCCGCATCTTCGAGATCCGCGCGACGCTGCAGCAACTGGATGGCCAATTCGGGACGCGGCAACCGATCACCCGCCATTCGGTACGAGACGTGGATTCCCTCGCAGCTGATTTTGAAGTTCGGATCCAGTCCGATTCGGGCGGCGTTCGCGTTGGCCCATCCGATGAGCTCCTGGGCCACCTGCTCGAAAACGGAATGTCGGGTCGAAGAACTGTCCAGACCGGAGGTGCCGTTGCCGTCGGGTACGGCGGGTGTACGCAATTCACCCGGAGTACCGATCGGGTCGAGATCCTTCGATGCGGACAGGATGACCCGGGACAAATCCACCGGGTGATCGCCGTCGCCGAGGTTCAGCCGGGTGTCCGGCCGCTGCCAGACCAGCGCTTCATCGGTCAGCGAAGTGACGCTTACCGGCCAGATGCCGCGCCGCCGCAGCGCCTCCACGAGCGTGCTGCGCAGGTGTTGCCGATCCTCCGGATAAAGACCGCGATCCGCGGTGACGATCGCCCGGACGACATCGCCGAATGTGACGTCCAATACCGGGAGATAGTCGAAACTCCGAACGACCATCCCGAGCATTCGGTCCGCGGTCTTGACCGCCTCGTCGGCGATCCGAGATACCAGATCCGGGTGCAGGCGACCGGGCGGCAGCACTCCGGTGCCGCCACTGGCGATCCGCAGCAGATCCGCGATCGCGCTTTGGTAGGCGTCCAAGTACGCGTCGAATACCGCCGCCACGAAACACGCACCGCGTTCGTGCGGCTCCTGTGCCGCGCGAAATCGTTCGGGTGTGCGGCTGCGGTCCTTTATCGCTGAACGCAAGGCCGCGCCGCGTCCGGTGGACTCACCGAACTCCCTGGCCAGGTCCAGCAGCCCGGCGCTTTTCTCGAGTACTCCCGACGTGGTCGCGATTGCGTCGAGCACTAGGTCTCGGTGGGCGAAATGCTGGAACAGCGCGATCAAGTCGGCGACGGACTCGTGCCAGGCAAAGACATCCCGGTTTGTGGATTCGTTGTACAGCCGCCGGATTCGATGCACGATCGCATGTGTCACTTCGTGCGCGATAATGTCGCTCGACAGGCAGGTGAAGATGACCTGTCCGGGGAGATTGGCGCCCGGATTCTCGGCATCGGCTTGGTAATAGCCGAACAGCAAGGCGCGGCGCCGCGGATCGAAATAGGCGTTCTGCCCCTCGAAAGCGTGCGGGACCAGACGCAGGATCTGGTCTCGGTGCCACCGGAATCGACGTCCCATGAACCGTTCGAATCGCTCGATGACGCTCATCGCGACCGCATAGACGATCTGTTGATGCGCACGGGGATCGGTTTCTGTCGGTCGAATTCCGTCCTGCGCCAAGACAAATGGATCGTCGAGGTCGACCGGCTCGTACCAGGCATTGCGGCTGGCGTCGAAGTCGACCACCTGCACGAGTGCGCCGTCGGGGCCCGGTCCCCGGATGTGTTCGAACGGGATATCCAGTGTGAGGAACTGGCCGGACAGCCGCGTCGACATCGGGTCGAATGCGAAGGTACGCAGTCTGCGCCGGGCCGGTGGACAGATTCCGCTCGCGTACTCTACTGAATTCGCAGTTTCGTCCATTGCTCGTCTTCCCACATGACATCCGGGGGGATTCGTTTTCCATACGTCGTGTCGCTCTCGCACCGTGAGCGCACGCTCGCGTGCACCCGAGCACCCGCCGGAACCTTCCGTCGGCGGTAGGTGAGCAGCGCCCAGATCCAGCCCATTCGGTGCACGCTGCCATTCGCATGCTCGGGGCTTATCGCGCAGGCGTCCACGTACGTCCCGGCGCGCAGCAGCAATCCGGCCTCGAGCGCAGCGTCGGTGATCCACTTGAGCGCGATTTCGGCCAGCTTCGGATCGTCCTCGAAGGTACCGCCGACGTCGGAGTGGACACCGGCGAACCAGGCCTCGGTGAGCACCGGCCGGTTTCCCTTCGGAGTGACCAGATATTCCTCGTACGGACGGCGCTTCTCATCGATCGAAACAGCGTGGTGTGCCTTCACCACATTGGGCACCTGCCTGGTGTAGGGCCATTTCAGTTCCCAGCGCAGCAGCCCGGCCGCTTTGACCGTGTCCCATACGCCGAGGAATTCGATGGGAATCGAGAAGTCGCCGTCCGAGGACTTCGAGCAGAAGGTGCGCGCGTATCGGCGAAGTTCCGGCCAGTTCGTGGTCTTGCGGGTGTAGGCGCTGACGACGTACTGGACGAGATTCTCACTACCCGGACGCAGCAGGCCGGGCTCATGCAGTAATCCAGCCAGCGCTCGCGCGGTATACGCGCCGCGGCTGAATCCGAATATGAACACCCGGTCGCCCGCCTGCCAGTGCGCTATCAAGTAGGAGTATGCCTCGGCGAGATTCGAACGCAGCCCGCGGCCGACCGCCAGGCCCAGCACTCGCGAGAACCACCGGGCCGGTGGCGTCCATGCGCCCTGAGAGCTGAAGGTACCGACACCCGGGTCGTAGTAGGCGATCTGTTTCGTGGCATCGCTCAGGTCCAGCATCTCGAACAGGCGGACCACATTGGTGCTACCGCTGGCGCGGACCTGATTGCCTGTTCCGTCGAGACAGATGACGATGTTCTTACCGGTGGACACGCAATGAGTGTGGGCCCGTCGAGCCGCGAAGTATCGAGTAGTGCGGTACCCGAATTTCGCCCCCGATCGGCGATCGACTTTCCGCGTTCGGTGGCGCTGTGCGTAGTTCGACGATGCGCTCGGCGGAGAAATCGAATCGACCTCTCGATGTTATTCGATCGGAATCCGATTTCCTATCCCCTAGGGGAGCAAAACCGACTGTCATTCCGCAAATAAGTTGTCGACTCAATCAAATACGCGGAGCATCATTATAGCTATCCGGTGCCGTTTGTCGGGGAACGTCAAGAGAAAGCGGAAATGATTGGAAGTCCAATGTTCTTCAAGAAATTGATAGCGACCGCCTTTATGGCCGTCGCGGCGACCGGCATAGCCACTGCCACCGCACATGGTGAGGGGATGCTGACCGATGTCAGCCTCAACGCCGCGGACGGCCCGATCGCCTACACAACGACTCTCGCAGCCGATCACACAAGTGCTCTGGTGAGCCTGGCCTCCGGCAGATTCGTCGTCACACCCGATGCCGTCACGGTCCTCGCGGACAATGGTGCGGTAGTCGGCAGCATCCCGACAACCCTGCGTACCGAAGCCGGACAGAGCCTCGCGGTGACACCGTCGCTGGACAGGACCAGCACGCAATTGACCCTCACGCCGGTCGGCGGACCGACAACTGAGGCCGTCAACTCCCAGAATATGCCCGGCGTGCACCAGGCCTGGGGACCGATTTCGATCGCTGTCGGCGCAACCATCGGTTGCTTGGTCGGCGTCGCGATCGGTATCTGGTTCTTCCTGGTCGGCGCGATCTTCGGATGCGCGATCGGCGCAGCGATCGGTGCGGCGATCGGCTTCTTCTCGCCGTTCCCGTGATAGGTCACGCATCGGAGGTAATCGAACACAATGCAAGCGGGCCGGGCGCCTATCGGCCGCCCGGCCCTCTTTTGCCAAGACCCGCATATCGGCACCGATATGCGGGTCTTTCGTTGCGGGCGTTACCTGGACAGTGCCGTTTCGCGCGCGGGCGGGCGGCGATCGGCTGTCTTGGTTCGACGAACCATCCGGCGGCG
This sequence comes from Nocardia vinacea, assembly GCF_035920345.1. Classification (NCBI taxonomy): domain Bacteria; kingdom Bacillati; phylum Actinomycetota; class Actinomycetes; order Mycobacteriales; family Nocardiaceae; genus Nocardia; species Nocardia vinacea. Next base: position 5,684,672 of record NZ_CP109149.1, on the reverse strand, counting down.
GACCTGGGGGTCGTAAACGGCCAGGTCATCGTCGAAAGCCAGCTGTTCCCAGAGGAATACGTTGGTGTCCGATGCTTTCTGGGCGGACTGCTCCGGCGTGCTTTCCGCCGCAGCGACATTCGGCTGGGGAGCCGAGATCAGTCGAACTGTGAAGCCTTGCTTGCGCAGGCTCATGGCACCGGCGGCCAGTGCGGCACCGCATGCGGTGACGGCGCTGAGCGTGGCGGCGGAATCGAGACCGGCGCTGGCGATTCGGTGCTCACCCCCGAGGTCGGTCGCCGAATTGTTACCGAAGAGCCAGCCGAAAAGTCCGGTCTGGTTTGCGGATTCGGTGATTTCGCGTAACTCCGGCGCTTTGCCGTTGAGGTAGGACAAGGCGGCGAGTACGAAAAGGGCGGCGGCAATGCTGCAGCCAAGCACCAGATATGAAAGCAGCCGACTACGGAGCCGGAAATACATTACGGTCGCGACGACCGCACCGGCGACCGCCAGGGTGGTGAGGACGGCCCAGGTGCTGCTGATGCTCACCACGGATTGGAATGAGCCGGTGGTGAATCCGTCGATCCGGCCGAATGCATTGGAGGTGACGGTGCCGTTGGGTCCGGTTGCCGAAATCCAGGGCTGGAAAAGCAGTAGGAAGGTGACCAGACCCAGACCCGGGGCACACAGATAACCCCAGTCGGACCGTAGATCGAAACGCTGTACGGTCACCTCGCCGATGAGATCGTCATCGTTCTCGGGGCGACCGAGCTGAACATTGTTTTCTTGCCAAGGCGTTGTGTGTGCCATTTCTAACCACACCTGCTGTGCCACTTCCGGTTTCGAGGAAGCGGACGCTGCGGGGCATGTCCTCCTGGGACGAATAATAGGAATTGGTACAGACGACATCGTCTGTTAACAAGAAGTTACGTTAGGACTCTGTGGTCGGCGGGGCAACGTGACCCCATGCACACGAAACTTGTGAAACGGCCGTGATACGAGCGCCGCTGAGGAGGATGAATTCGATGAAACTTGCTCTCTTGTAGGTGTTTTCGCGGTCGGCAAATTGCACGGGCAGCCGCGCCGGTGCGGTACCGACAACCGCGCCGACTGTGACCCGATAGACAGCCGCCTCGGGATGCCTACCAGCGCACCGGGATCGAACTAACGAGTGCGCGGCAGCAACCGGTAGCGCCCCTCGAGCCCATCCAGCAGCGATTCGAGACCGACCTCGAATGCGTCCTGATCGATCCGCTGCTGCCGCTCGGCGAGCAGATGTGCCTCGTTCAGGTGCGGGTACTCCTCGGCATAAACCTCGGCGTCGGCGGGAAAGCCTGCGACGAACGAACCGAGCGACGATCCGGTGAGGAAGTAGCGCATCAGCGTGCCCACGGTCGTGGCTTCCCGGCGCGGCCAATTCGCCGCGACCAAACCGCCGAATACAGCATCGGCCATGCGTAATGCATTGGGCCGGAGGCCGGGTCCGCCGGCCAGTGCCGGGACGATATTGGGATGCGCGGCGACCGCGCTCCGATAGGAATGGGCCCAGCGGCGCAGCGCCGATCGCCAGTCCGGATTATCGGCCGACAGCTCGCCGAACATCGAGGTATCCACCTCGCCGAGCACGGAATCGACCACCGCATCGATGATTTCGTCCTTGGTGCCGACGTGGTTGTACAGCGACGGTCCCTGCACGCCGAGTTCGGCGGCGAGACGGCGGGTCGAAACCGCAGCCAGCCCATCCGCATCGACGAGGGTCAATGCGGTCTCGATGATGCGCTCGTGGGTGAGCAGCGGTCGGCGGGGTCGAGCCATGTATCGCCTCCTCTCGGTGCTCGCATTCTTGCAGCAGCCGGATAAAACTTGCGGCGCTAGTTTCCGTTGCCCGCAACGCGATTCACCTCGACGCCGGGCGGTGCGGTCGATGTCCACACCGCCCGGCTGCGAAAGGTGTTGCACCGCAAGGTCACACCTCGAGGTCCTCTTCGATGGACTTGAGGCGGTGCCTAGCCAGCGCGAGGTTCGCCCGGCCACGGTCCAGGGCGATATAGAGGAACAGCCCCTTGGACTTGCGGCCGGTCATCGGGCGGATGATGTGGTACTGGCCGGTCAGCGTGATGAGGACATCCTCGATATCCTCCTTGATCTGGAGCTGCTCGATGGTCCGCAGCTTGGCGCGCACCACCTCGGTATTACCCGCCGCGGCGACCTGCAGATCCAGCGCCTTGGAACTGCCGAGCATGCCGAGGGCCATGCCGCTGCTGTAGTCGACGACGGCGGCGCCGATCGCGCCGTCTATCCCCATCATGTCCTTCAGCGCCAGATCCATATTCGTCATATCGGTTCCTTTCGATCGGTTTTCCAGGTCCGGTCTTTTCCGGAGTCGGTGGCTGTCAGGTGATCGGCGATGTTGCGAGCGACCGGGCGCGATTCCAGGTGCAGGCGGCCGACATTCACCTCGGGTCCGGCGAGCACCATCAGCGAGGCCCAGCCCGCCGCGTAGATCACCGCGTGCCCGCCGGTGCCGTGCACCACGACCTCGTGGAATCCGCCGCCGTACGCGGTGGCGGCCAGCTGATACGACAGCGACAGATGGGCCGAGGCCAGCGCGGCCATGCGGGTCGGCTCGATATCGGGTGGCAGATCGTGTGCGACGAGCAGTCCGTCGCTGGAGGCGACGAGCGTGCCGGTCAGATGAGGCAGACGATTACGTAGCGCCTTCAGTTCCGCCAGCACCGCCGCATTCGGTTCGGGTCCGGACATCGCCACCTTCGTCAACCTTCCCATCAACTCGCCGAGCAGTTTCTTCCGCGCGGTCACGCAAGCTCCTCCAACGCCGCACGGAGGCGGATGAGCACATCGCGATCGACCGGCTCCCAGCTCTGCGGGTGTGCGACCGGGGCCCGGCGCACCCGGCGCGGGAGAAATTGCCGCGGCTCGGTGCCCAGATCGGGCGGCTCGATCAGGCCCGCCGCGGTCAGCTCACGCACGGCGACCAGCGCGCCGTAGCTGGTGCGGCCCAGGTCGCGGGCGATGCCGGTGATGCTGCGCCTGCTGTCGACGGCGGCGAGTACTTCGGTCTGGCCGCCGCTGAGTGCGACGCGTCTGCGCCGGACACGGCGCACCGGCACGACGGGAGCGCGGTCGACCAGCTCCGCGGGCCATGGTTCGGCCTCCGGATCACCCCGCCGGGCGCATTCGTGCAGCAGCACCCGCGGCGGGATCTGGCAGACCGGGGCCAACCAGTGCGGCGGCGCCGATCGGAATTCTGGAACGACCGGCGTGGCGAGTAGAAAGTAGGCGGCGTCGAAGACCGACAGCAACGCCAGGGTTTCCAGTCGTGGTAGGACCGGCACACGGCCTGGATCGCCGGACACAGCCCGTTGCCATTCCGCTGCGGTCGCTACACCGGCCGCGATCGCGAGCCGTTCCAGATCGGTGGTGCGCAGGCAGTCGGCCGCGGTTATCGCACCGTCCGCGAGGTGAAATGCGCCATCGCCCGCGCACAGTACCCCGGTGCATCTTTGCTTTTCCAGTCGCCGCAGTTCGGTCGCGACGTCAACGACCATTAGCGTCCTCGACAAATTCGCCGAGAATTGTGTGGAGTCGAAATCTCGCGATGGCCAGATTTCCGGTGTCCTCGTCGAATAGCACGTGTACGAAAAGGCGACCGTCGAAGTCGCCGTGCACCAGATTCAACAGGTGATAGCCGCGGGTGCCGCACACGATGATCTCGGTGAGGTCGTCCTCGTGATCGGTCGCCAGCGCCGGACAGCCGAGCACCGTGCGGACCACATCAGTCGTGGTAGCAGCGTCCTCGTGTTGATCGACGTGGTCGTGCCGACCTGCCGCGGCGATCGCCAGACCGCTCGCGCTGTCCACCATCGTCACGCTGCGCGCACCGGGAATGTCCATGATGCGTTTCAAGCAGTCGTCGATACCGATCACCGCGCCCGGCCTGTCATTTCGGGGATTCCAGCGGTCCAGACGCTACACACTGCGGACAGGTGATGGAAGGCGAATTCTTCAGATTTATGGCCGAGCGCGGCATTTCCGCCGGATACGCGGATAAGAATACCTTTCGGTATCAATACCTTTCGGTATCCAAAATGTCGGCCGAGGTGAATGTGGCACGGAATCCTCACTTCTCGGCTGCCGACGGCCGAATACCGTTCGGTATTAACGACTGTTGGTGTCGAGTTGGCGAGAGTCGCTGCGGCGGTGGGGAACCGGCATTTCGATCAGCAAACGTATATGTCCAGCATAGCTACTGACTGGCGAACGCTCGACCCAGGCGGCCGAGCTGTCCGGGAGACGACGAAGCCCGGGCGGCATTCGGGGCGCAGCCGGCGCGCGGATGTCGGGGTGGTGGGGCGGCTCCGGCGAGGAGGCCGAAACTCAGTGCGGCGCGAGGCTTTGCAGGGCCAGCGCGATCAGTCGCGGCATGACCGTCGCACCCTCGACGGTCCTGGGCTCGTGCAGATGTTCGGCGAGTGTGAGGTGGCCGGGTCTACCCGGTGACCCGGGCATACCAGGTGAGTCGCGAGAAGATTCGCGAATTCGCCTCGGCGCTCGGTGACGACAATCCGGCCTATCACGATGTGGCCGCGGCACGCGCGCTCGGCCATCCGGATCTTGTCGCACCTCCGACCTTCCTGGTCACCTTGACCCTGATGGCCGACGACCGGGCCATGTCCGATCCGGAGTTCGGGCTGGCGCGGGCCCGGCTGATGCACCGCGACCTCAACTTCACCCATCTGCGACCGGTCCATGCCGGTGACGCACTGACCCTCGCCCAGACGGTTACCCAGGTCGACGATCTCGGCGGGCACGGCGTCTTCGGTTTCCGCACCGAAATACATTCCGCCGATGACGAATTGGTATGTGTGGCGACGTCGTCGTTCGTGCAGCGGGCCGAGACGCCGGCAGTCGCGGAGGTGGCCTGAGATGGCATTGGTAGCCAGCACTTGGCTTTTCGATTCGCTCTCCGATCGTCGGCCCACCGCGGTGCCGTCGTTCGATGACATCCCGGTCGGCTTCGAGATCGGTCCACGGGAGATTGCGGTCACTCGTGCGGATCTGGTCCGGTACGCGGGCGCGTCCGGTGACTTCAATCCGATCCACTGGAGCGACCGGTATGCGCGACTGGGTGGTTTGCCGCAGGTCATCATGCAGGGCGCGCTGACCATGGGGCTGGCCAACCGCGTGCTCACCGACTGGCTCGGGGATCCGGGCGCGGTACTGGAGGCCAGCGTCCGGTGCCGTGACGCGGTGTTCGTCCCCGATGACGATGCCGGAGCACGGATCGTGGTGGCCGCGGTGGTCGCGGCACAGCTGCCGCAACGACGGGTGCGGGTGGATTTCACCGTGACCTCCGAGGGCGTCAAGGTGCTCAGTCATGCGAAGACGATCGTGCAACTCGCCTGAGCCACAAGTGCATTAGTGTGTCCGGGCCCTCGGTGGGGCCCGGACACACTGCGCTATGCGGCCTCGGCGGTGGGGTCGATATCTTCCGGAGTGCGAAGCGCCAGCGCGCGAGCCTCCGGGCGTTCGCGCTCGAGGAGTCGCGTAAGCGGCCCCGCCGGTGCGAGTTCGAGGTGCGGTGCGTCCGTGGCGGCGAGTGCGGCGATTGTCTGCGCGCACAGATCCCAGCGGACGGGTGCGGTGATCTGGGCGATCAGTCGCTGTCGCAAGTCATCTGGACTTGTTATGAGCGCGCCGTCACTATTGCCGACCATCGCCGAGGCCGGTTCCAGGAAAGTGGCTTCGGCTGCGGCCTTTGCGAAACTCGGTGTCGCCGTGGCCATCGCATCGGTATGAAATGCGCCTGCGACGGTGAGCGGCACGATCCGCAGTCCATGCGGTCGCGCTTCGATGAAGGCATCGATGCGGTATTTTGCTCCGGCCGCGACGAATTGGTGGCTACCGTTCCAATTCGCGACGGTCAGTCCGGCCGCGCCGACCGCGGCGACGATGGCAGCATCCGACGCGCCGTCGCGCTTGGTCGGCATGACCGCCGCCATACCGGTCTCGGTCAGCGCGCACGCCGCCGACATGGCCGCTCCGCGCACACCGGCCAGGGTGATCGCCGTTGCCGCGCCGACATATCCGGCGCCCGCGGCAGCGGCCAATTCGCCGACGGAATGTCCGGCGAACAGGACGTCATCCGGATCGATCCGATCGCGCAATAGCTCGAAGGACAGTAGTGCGGCGGCAACAATCAATGGTTGCGCGATCGCGGTATCGCCGAGCATTACTTCGTCACGGCTGGCCGACACCATATCGAAGCCGACGATATCGGACCATTCGGTGAGTTGCGTATGCGCCTGCGGAACGGCCGCCAGCCAGGCATCGAGCATGCCCGGCTGCTGAACTCCCTGACCCGGCGCGGTAATGATGTAGTTGTACATGATTCGACTCTTCCGCAATGGGATCCAATGCGATTCAAACAGCGATCAAATACATCTTTCGGGGAATCGTCGGCATGGTCCGCGAAATGTTTGCATCGTCGCAGAGACCCGATACGGAGGTATCCCCATGAGGTTCGACTTCCACACCACCTCGATGTCGCCGGAGGTGCTCGGCGACGTCGCCGCGGAACTGGAGCAGGGCGGATTCGATTCCATCTGGACCGCCGAGACGAATCACGATCCATTCGTCGGCCTGGCGCTGGCGGCCGCCCGGACCGAGCGGGTGCGGCTGTCGACCGGACTGGCGGTCGCCTTCGCCCGCAATCCCATGTCCACCGCCATGATTGCCAATGATCTGCAATTGGTCGCGAAGGGCCGGTTCACCCTCGGCCTCGGCACCCAGAAGCAGAACCACATAACCCGCCGGTTCAGCATGCCGTGGTCCGCGCCCGCCGCCCGCATGCGCGAATATGTCCTTGCGGTGCGCCAGATTTGGCACTGCTTCGGCACCGGCGAGCGGTCGTTACGGCGTTCGGCGAAACCGGTGGCGACGCACTCAGCGCGCTGGTGCGGCTGACCAGCTCGACCGTGGGGGAGCAGGCCGTGGCCGCGGTCGATATCGCACATGCCATGGCGGGTACCAGTTCGCTCTACACCAGCAGCCGGCTCGAGCGCGCATTCCGGGATGTGCACGCGGCGGTGAAGCATATGACGCTGTCGCCGACGAATTTCGAGATGGTCGGCCAGTATCTGCTGGGCGGTCCGCTGAAGATGCGCCGATAGCGAGGGGCCGACCCATGACCATCGATCGAGCCGATTTTCTCGTCACCATGTCCCGGATCCCGAGCCCGGTCGCCGTCGCGACGACGATCGGGCTATCCGGCCCCGCAGGCTTCACCGGCAGCTCGTTCAGCTCGCTGTCCCTCGACCCACCCATGGCACTGATCTGCCTGGACAAATCGGCAAGCACCCACGCAACCTTCGTCTCGGCACAGCTCTTCCTGATCAATGTCCTGGCCGCCGACCAATCCGACGTCGCACTACGCTTCGCGAAATCCGGCGTAGACCGCTTCGCCGCAGGCGACATGCACCCCTGCGAACTCGGCCTACCCGGCCTCCCACACGCCGCCGCTCGCCTGGCCTGCGAACTCGTGAACGTCGTCGACGGCGGCGACCACAGCATCCTGACCGGCCGAGTCCACTCGACCTACATCAGCGACCGAGTGCCATTGGTCTACTGGAACAGATTGTTCAACCACCCCGCCCCGGTCACCGAACTGGCGGGCACTTAGTGCCGCGTCCAGATAGCCTGTCAACTCCCCCGATTCCACCAATTCGCGGACCAAGCCGCTTAGTCTCGATCCACCGAGGAGGTTTCTGGGTTGTTCGCGCCTGTGGCGCCCGGGCTCGACGCGCCATTGCGGTTTTGGAGCGGGGACTCGGCGACTACGGGGGAGGTCGAAAGTAGCTGTCACGCTTCGAAAGTCGTCGATAGACGCGGGTCGACCGGCAATTCACGAATTCGACGCAGTTCCTCGAGAACCAGATGGACGGCGGCACGTGGCGGTGCGCCGCGGCGAATTACGGCGGTTATGGTGCGGGTGACGGGATCGGCGAGTTCCCGGGTCGCGACGCGATAGCGCGGATCGACCGCCAAGCCGGGGAGCAGAGCGATCGAAAGTCCTGCTTCGACGTGCTGCAACGTCATCAGGTAATTGCTGAACCTGCACACCACCCGCGGTTCGAATCCGGATTCCCGGCACAGCCGGGTGGCCAGATTCGCCATATACGACTTCGGCGTATCGAAGGCCCACGGCTCGTCGGCGTAGGCGGCGAGGTCGGCGGGCCCGCGGGCAGCGCGCTCCGGTGGCAGGATGAGCACGATCGGATCGGTGGCCAACGGCACGATATCCACATCCGAGCCGAGCGGATGTTCGACGAAATCAGTTGTGGTGATGATGATGTCGGCGTCACCGACCCGCAGCGCGGGCATGCTCTCGTGCGGTTCCAGCTCGATCAGTTCGACATCGAGATGCGGATGCGTCCGGGCGAGGCGCGTCACCGCGGGCACACACAGCGAATGGATGGCGCTCTGGAATGCGCCGAGCCGGACCGACCCGACCGGTTCCTCGCCGAGGCTGCGCAGCTCTGCCTCGACGCTGTCCATCTGATCGAGAATGCCCCTGGCGCGGCGCGCCAGCATCAGTCCGGCGGGGGTGAGCCGAACCCGGCGGCCGGTGCGTTCCAGCAGCTGGGTGCGGGTTTCGGCCTCCAACACCGCGAGCTGCTGGGACACGCTGGACGCGCTGAGGTGGGCCGCCTGCGCGACCGCGCGGACAGTGCCGAGCGAGTCGAGCTGGCTGAGCAGGCGCAGTCGCCAAGGGTTCAGCATGGGTCCATTGTTGTGCGGCTCAGCCGAACAGCACAGCCGGAAAACTGAGATGGACCCGATGCTCGGACGGCCCTTACCGTCGAAAATATGGCCGCTCCAACCACCGCAGCACTGTCCACCGACGACTTCTGGGCCGACGCCGATCGGCACCTCATCCGCTATGCGGGTGCCGGCGAATTCACCCGCGAAATCATCACTCGCGCTGCAGGCAGCTTTCTGTACACCGAAAGTGGCAGGGAGATACTGGATTTCACGTCCGGACAGATGAGTGCCATCCTCGGACACGCACATCCGGATATCGTCGCGACGGTTCGACGCCAGGTCGGTGAGCTCGACCATCTGTTCAGCGGCATGCTGAGCCGTCCGGTCGTCGACCTCGCCCGGCGACTGGCCGACATTCTGCCCGAACCGCTGGAGAAGGCTCTACTGCTGACCACCGGCGCGGAGTCGAATGAGGCCGCGATCCGAATGGCCAAGCTGGTCACCGGAAAACACGAGATCGTCTCGTTCGCGCGCTCCTGGCACGGTATGACGCAGGCGGCGGCGAGTGCCACCTACAGCGCGGGGCGTAAGGGCTATGGTCCCGCCGCACCAGGGAATTTCGCCATCCCCGTGCCGAATTCGTATCGTCCCGATTTCACCACGGCCGCTGGTGAACTCGACTGGCGGCGGCAACTCGACTTCGCGTTCGATTTGATCGACGCTCAGTCGGTGGGCAGCCTCGCGGCCTGCCTGGTGGAGCCGATTCTCAGTTCCGGTGGCGTCATCGAACCGCCGCCCGGCTACTTCGCCGCGCTGCGGGACAAGTGTCGCGAGCGTGGCATGTTGCTGATCCTGGACGAGGCGCAAACCGGTCTGTGCCGCACCGGATCCTGGTACGCGTTCGAGCGCGACGGCGTCGTCCCGGACATGCTGACCCTGTCCAAGACGCTCGGCGCAGGGCTGCCGCTCGCGGCCGTGATCACCAGTGCCGAAATCGAGCAGCGGGCACACGATCGCGGGTTCCTGTTCTTCACCACCCACGTCTCGGACCCGCTGGTCGCGGCGGTCGGCAATACCGTGCTGGATGTCCTCGTTCGCGACCGTCTCGACGAGCGTGCGGTGGAACTCGGCACGTTCCTCCGCCGAGGCCTGGAGCGAATCGGCCAGCGACATAGCGTAGTCGGCGATATCAGAGGCCGCGGCCTGCTCGTCGGTTTGGAACTCGTCCTCGACCGCGAAACCAAACAGGGCTCAGACGAACTCGGCGCACTCGTCACACGGCGCTGTTTGGAGCTGGGCCTGCACATGAATATCGTGCAGCTCCCGGGAATGGGCGGCGCCTTCCGCATCGCCCCGCCCCTGACCGCCACCGAAGACGAACTGGCCCTCGGCCTTTCCATCCTCGATCAAGCCATTGGCGAAGTCACCAGCGGCTGAGGATCAATTGCCGTTGACGCCGGTGTTGATCCGAACCACGACCTTGTCATCGGTGACGTCCTGCACCGTCGCGCTGAACCCGTTGGTGGCTTGGGTCTGCCCGACCGGAATATCGAGCTGCTGACCGGCCACCTTCAATGTGACCGTATTGCCCTGCACCGCAACGAGTTCCGCTTCGATGCCGAGCACACTGGCCTTCGCATTCACGCCACGCGTGAAGGTGACCGTACAACCGCTGACCTGGCACTCGGACTTATACCCGGCTCCCTCGGACGAGCACGCCGCCCCCGCGAGGGGCGTGAGCAGGGCGAACGCGGACAATGCGAGCATCCGTGGCACAGACATGCGGGCCAGTGTAGGTGGCTATGGTCGCCGGTCGCCTGTGATGGGAGTGATTGCCACTCCGGCCGCAACGTCGGCGGTGCCGCCGTGATGAGTACCGCCCGGTCCGGTGAACTCGGAGGAGGCGGACCTGGCGATGTCTCTCGCTATGCGGACTATCGTCGAACTATGGGCGTTATGGGTGAACTGTTCCCCGGGCAGAAGCTGGCCGATGAGGGGAGTGAGGACAGCGACGGTCAGGTGCACCGACCGCGCGTCGAGATCGATCTCGACGCCGGTGTGGTGCGGCTCGGTCCTGCGGCGAAGTCGACTGAAGAAACCGAATAGGACTGCCGCAGGTTAATTGTGCGCCGGCAACTCGCATCCGTCCGGCCCGCAGACGTCGGCTCCGCCGATGGTTTGGATGACGGGTTCCCGATCGGCCCAGGCTTGGTCCAGGGCTTGGGTGAAGACTTCGGAGGGTTGCGCCCCGGAGACACCGTATTTGCGGTCGAAGACGAAGAATGGGACGCCTCGGGCGCCGAGTCGGGCGGCCTCCTGCTCGTCGGCGCGGACGGCGTCGGCGTAGGCATTCGGGTCGTCGAGGACGGTGCGTGCGGCTGATTCGTCGAGTCCGGCGGTGACGGCGAGTCGCACCAGGCGCTCGTTATCGGCGAACAGGGATTGTTCTTCGGCGAAATTCGCGCGGTACAGCGCGTCGAGGAGGGCGTCCTGTTTGCCTTCGGCGAGTGCGAAGTGCAGCAGGCGGTGCATATCGAAGGAGTTGCCGTAATCGCGGCCTTCGGTCAGATAGGGCAGGCCGATCGCGGCGGCTTGTGCGCCGATGCCGCGTTCATTGGCGGCCGCCTGCGCCTCGCTGATGCCGTACTTGTGCGCGATCTTGGCGATCACCGGGCCGGATTCGTCGGCGGGCAGCGTCGGATCCAGTTCGAACGAGCGGTGCACCACCTCGACGTCGGAGCGGTGCGGGAAGTCGGTCAATGCCTGTTCGAACCGCTTCTTGCCCAGGTAGCAGAAGGGGCAATTGATGTCGGTCCAGATCTCGACCCGCACGGTCGACCTCGCTCTCGTTCGAACCCCCGGCAGTGGCAACAGAGTCGGTGACCGGATCTGTTCCCAGTCACCGCCGACTGACGTTCCCACTGGAGGTGAGTCGCGTCACTGCTCCACGCCTAAGCTGAGTTCATGGAGCAGAACTCCTCCCGAGCCATCACATCTCGACGCGGGACCGCTCCGCCGGGACCGACACAAGGCCGCGCCGCGGAGTTGGCCGATCTCCGGGCGCGGCTGGGACCGCTCCAATCTTACTGGGGCTACATACTGGCCGCGGTCGGCAGTACCGCCACCCTCCTCATGCTGTTCCAATCGTGGATCACCGCACAGGGGCCCGACGGCAGGGTCGCCGCCAATGCGTTCGGTCGGCTCGAAATAACCACGAACGCGATGAATGTCTGGTCGAAAGCGGCGCCCAAAACCCCGCCGGTCACCGGCACGTGGGCCATCCTCGCCAGCGCCGCCATCATCACCGCGTTCTGCGCCATCGTGCTGAATATCCGCCTTCGCAACGAACTTCTCGCCCGCCTTACCGCGATTTCGCTGGCGTGTGCGTCACTTTTCGTGATCCTGTGCTTGATTTACCTCAATGGCAAAGGTGCCGAACTCAAGGCCATGACCGGTCGCACCTATGACCTGGGTGGCCAAGTCGGACAGATATTGAACTGGGCTACCGGTCGAGGCAAACTGGCCATCCCGGGCACCAGTACCGCCAGCTACGCATCCGCCGGCCTTACGCACTGGGGATTTCTCGCGGTAGCGACCTCGCTCGGTTCCACCATGGCGGCTGTCGCCCAATGGCTGCTCGTGCGTCGCGCGACCGACAATCCGGTCCGCCTGTCGTGGCGGATGCCCATTGTCCTTTCCCGAGCACCGTCGAACCGCGACTGACGCAATTCGCTACCGGGCGAATGCCTTCCGCAGCGCCGTCGTCGCATCGAGTCGGGCGCGCCTACTGTCGTCGAAAGGATGCCGGACGAATTCGTGGATCATCCCCGGATAGCGAGCGACCGTGACCGGGACCCCTGCTTCCTCGAGTCGCTGACCGTACTCTTCGCCCTCGTCGCGCAGGGCGTCGTATTCGGCCGTGACAATGAGTGCCGGAGGTAGCCCGGCCAGGTCGGGGGCGAGCAGTGGGGAAACCCGCGGGTCGAGCTTCTCCTCGGAACCATTCAAGTAGCTGTCCATGAACCAGTGCTGGGCATCGCGGCTGATATTTCCGTACTTGCCCGCATACTCCGTGATGCTGAAATTCGTTCTGCGGAAATCGAGATCGGGATAGATCAGCAGTTGGAAGGTCAGTTCCGGACCGCCGTTGTCGCGTGCCATGTGCGCAACAACCGCCGCCAGATTGCCGCCCGCACTGTCGCCGCCGACGGCAATGCGAGTGGCGTCGACGCCGATGCTCGCCGCATGATCGGCGACCCACTGCGTCGCCGCGAAGCACGCGTCGGGTGCGGCGGGAAACTTGTGCTCCGGAGCCAGGGGGTAGTCGACCGAGACCACGACACATTCCGCACCGTTCGCCAGACCGCGGCACAGTCCGTCATGGGTGTCCAGATCGCCGAGCATGAAGCCGCCACCGTGGAAGAACACCAATGCGGGGAAGGGGCCTTCACCATCCGGGGTGTAGATCCGGAGTCCGCCTATGCCCGCGACGGTGCGGTTCTCGATATTGGCAACGGGTTCCGGTTCGCCGAGTAGGGCGATCTGTCGCCGCCATCCCTCGCGTGCCTGCTCCGGGGTAAATGTGTGCACCGAGCCGAAATTCGCGCGGACGAGACGATCCAGATATGCCTGAACCTGGGGGTGCAGCTCTTCTTTTGTTTCGCTCATTGCACTATCGTCTGACTTGAAGCGTGCTTCAAGTCAAGGAGTAGTGATGGTGCTGGATATCGCGGAAGTGGCCGCGCGGTCCGGGTTGGCGCCGTCGGCGCTGCGGTACTACGAGAAGCGCGGGCTCATCGAATCCGACGGGCGCAACGGTTTGCGGCGCACCTATCGGGCCGAGGTGATCGACCGCCTGGCGCTCGTATCCTGTGCTCGCGCAGCGGGTTTCACACTCGCGCAGATCGCGCGATTCCTCGTGGCCACGCCCGCGGATACCGAACTCCGCCGCCATATGGCAGAGAAGGCTCGGCAGTTGGACGAGGACATCGCTCGACTCACTCGCATGCGCGACAGCCTCCGCCACGCAGCCACCTGCACCCACCAGCCGCTGGTCGAGTGCCCCGACTTCAAGCAGGCGTTCGGTTCGGTGCCGTAGCGAGGGTTCGCAGTTACGCGAACGGCTGCTGAAGGATTCGGATGACGGCCACCGTGCAGGCATTCCTGGGCTTGTATGTGCGGCGCGACGAGGTCGCCGACGATCCGCGAATAGCGCGCACCGGGCGAAAGTCGCGCTCCGCCAAGCGTCTTCGGCGTTCCGACTCGTGAAACAGGGCCCGGCGAGCGGTACTCGCCGGACCCTGTTTCGGCGCGACGTCAGGTGGCGCCGACCCCTCCGCGGCGCCAACTGCCGTTACGCGGCCGGTGTGGTCGGTACCGCGATGCGGCAGTTGGTGCCGGCTTGCCGCCGGTCTCGTTCGACGATGCGGGCGTGCAGCAGCACGACCGCCTGAGCCAATTCGAGGCCGAGATCAGCGGCCCGGATGGCGGCAATCTCCATGGCGAGCACGTAGTCTTCGGGATCCGGATCGCTCAGGGTCTCGTCGAGCACCATGCCGGTCATGGCCTGCTCTCGCGTCAGCAGTTGGCCGGGCAGCCAGCTCAGAACCCAGCCGCTGCCGGTGTAGCGGGCGGTTTCGGGGGTGATGTCGCTGGTGATCAACCAGTCGGTCAGCCTCAATGTCATGACCCCTCCCTTGGTCGATCGAACCCATCTGTCCCGGAAAGCGAGCTCCGGATCGGATGTGACGCTGACAACAATGCTATGGATCGCCACTTCTGGATGTCAACTAAGCATAGAAGCTATCTGAAGATATTTCTCAATCAATATTGCTTAGATATAAGCAAATTCGGCCTTGTGTATCTGGAATCTGCTCCGTGAGAGCAGCTTTGAGTACCGCAACGTGCATTCGAGGTCCTAGGTATCGGAGCGGTCTTGCGCAATATCTGCCCGCCCGTACGGTTTCCAGCGATCGACCAGAAAACTTCCATCGTCGCTATCACTGCCTCGCGGCGTAACGTAGCTATGATGACGTCGGATGACACATCGTGAGCATTGAAAATCCGAGCGTAGGGATGGAGGCGCGGCATGGCTGGCTCAGGGCCGGACGGTGAGCAGGTCGGGGATCTGGTCCGTCGGCTCCGCACGGAACGCGGGTTCACCCAGGCCGCACTCGCGGCCAAGACAGGTTGTTCGCGCAGCCTGATCCAGCAGATCGAGAACGGGACTCGGGTGCCACCGCTACCGCTGCGCGAACGTCTCAGCCTGGCGCTCGGCCAGGAATTGCCCTCGACCGACGGTATCGCCGACGATCTCGCCAGCGGCGGATACCACGATCTGCGCATGCGCTTCAATGTCCTGCTCGGCAAGGACCCTGAACTCGTCGAGCGCGCGCTCGGCATCGCGGGCAGCTTGATCGATGCGACTTTCGCGCGGGAGGAGATCGAACCGCTGCGCATGATCGCGGATCGGCAGTTGGAGCGGGCCGAGGAAATCCTGGCGCAGATCCCTTCGCGCAGCGCGACCGTCTGGGAATGGAATACCGTCAGCGACTGGTTGATGATCCTCGAGCAGGCCAAGGCGTCGGTACGCGCGATCCACACCGCTGATCTGGGCACCATCGGCGGCGATGTCGGCGACGACTATCACGCCGCGATCCTGCGCCTGGCCGATACGACCCATCCGCCTCGAATCGATGTGCGACGCATGTATGTCCTCGACACGATCGAGGATGTGTGGCCCTATGACGACAAATTGTGGAAACAGGCGCGTGCCGGCGTGGA
This sequence comes from Nocardia vinacea, assembly GCF_035920345.1. NCBI lineage: Bacteria > Bacillati > Actinomycetota > Actinomycetes > Mycobacteriales > Nocardiaceae > Nocardia > Nocardia vinacea. The sequence goes on along the minus strand of NZ_CP109149.1, from coordinate 5,669,126 downwards.
GAGCGTGCTGGTCAAGCGTGAGCACGCGCGCAACGCGCAGAGCATGCTCATCGTCGACGAAAGGTACGTCGCCGTCGGTGAATACGACTATTCCCGGCAGGCGCGCGTGGCGACCCGGTTCTCGGCCTTGAAGCATGATGTCGCATTCGCGGTGCGCCGGTTCGAGCGTCTTTATGAGCTCAAGGTCGCCGGTTCGGGCATTGTCGTCGACGATATCGTCGCGTCACCGGAACTGGCCGGTTACGAGCGCCTCACCGAGGGCGATTGCCGCGGTCTGTTCCGTGCGGCGCTGGAACAGAGGTGGCGCGGGATGACCGCGCCGGGAGAGCCGTCCTTCGAAAGTGAGGTGTCGTGACTCGGCTGGCTGATAACGATCGGCTGCCTTGGCGGACACCGGCACCCAGCCTCGCCGCCCGCACCAATCGCTCTGAGGAGCGCAAGCGGGAAGTGCGTCGGCATCTGGGTGCGCGGCCGCGGTTCGCGGGGACGGGCGAGCGGACGTTTTCGGATGTGCTGGACGCCTACCACGGCGAGACCGGTCTGCCGCTGGCCGAAAGTGCCGTCGCCGCACTGGATCTGGCATGGCGCGAACTGATGCATACCCAACCGCCGGACGAATACGCCGATGGCACGCTGTATCACAAGCGACAGCCGCTGGTATTGCGAGAGTTGGCAGCGCACAAGCTGTTCGGGCGATTGGCGGAGCCGGCCGACGGGATACCTGGAGTCCGGGTATCGCCGGAGGAGGTCATCGTCTGTCCGTACTCGAGCACCATGCTGCTCGAAGAGGCGGTCGCGACGCTGGCCCGCCCCGGCGGTGTGATCGTGTATCCGGAAGGCCTGTACAAGAGTTCAGGCATTCATGTGGAGAAGTACGGTTTGCGGATGGAGGCGTGCCCTGTTGCGCCGGACGACTCCTTCAAGATCGATCCGGATCTGCTCGCGTCCTGCCTGGACTACTTCGCCGACCGTGACGAACTGTGCGGGGTGCTGCTCACGCTGCCCGGAAATCCGGTATTCACCGACTATTCGGCCGAGGAGTTGCTGGCGATCGGCCGGGTGCTCGTTGCCAGTCGGGTACCGGTCATCTGCGATATGGCCTTCGATTGCATGGTGGAACAGCATATTCCGATCGCCGCAGTGGAGTTCGCGACCGACGATGGTGTGCGTCGGCTGTACGACCAGGTGCTCACCATTACCGGAAACTCCAAGGGCTATAACGCCTTCGGACCATGCAAATTGGGCGCGGCCTGCTCGGGTGATGCCGAATGGCTGGCCAGGATTCGAGAGCGGCTGACCATTTCGTTCCAGCGCGAGTCGACGCATCTGGCGCGGGCGATTGTCGAGCACACGCCCGAGAGTTACTTCGCGCAGAACCGCGTGCGGATGCTCGACCAGCTGGATCGCGCGCACGGCCACATCGATGCGATCAATGCTCGGCTCGGTGCGAACGTCATTCGGCCGCTGGGTAGTCGGCAGGGCATGTTCCTTACCGTGGTCTTCGACGATGCGGTCCTCGACCAGGCGGGCGTCGAAACCAGTGCGGAGATAGAGGATCTGCTGCTTGCCGGTGCCGGAATCGATAATGTCGCGCTGGACCGGACCGGATCCGAGCGCCTCGGTGTCCGATTCAACGTGCTCGCGCCGCGCAAGGCGCCCGGGCACGAGTCGGCGGATCTGGTCGACGAATTATTCGACCGGCTCGAACAGCTTCTGTATGAGATCCGGAATGGGCTGACCTATCCCAAAGTGCTGGCCGGGTGCGGTTTGCCCGTCATCGAACAACAATGATTATCGGAGTTCTGCGGGAGACCGCTGCTGAGGAGCGGCGCGTCGCGCTGATACCGGACGATGTGCGCGGGCTCGCGGGCGTGCGGGTCATCGTGGAGCACGATGCGGGCCGGTCCATCGGGTTCGACGATGCGGCCTACGTGGCGGCCGGGGCGCAGGTGGGCGAGCGTGCGGAAATCTTCGCACGTTGCGATGTGGTCGTGTGGGTGAAACCTCCGGCATACCAACTGGATTCGGTGCGACCGGGGATGACCCTCATCGGATTCCAGGACCCCGTGCATCGCCACGACCTGATTGCGAGACTGCGCGCTCGCGGCATCGAATCCGTCGGCTATGAAACCGTTCCGCACTCCCGCCCCGATATCGATGCGCTCTCCGCGATGAGCCGGATAGCGGGCGATGTCGCCTACGAGCAAGGGCGACAACTCCTTTCGACCGAGGGGCCCGTGCGCGCGTTGATCCTCGGCTGCGGTCAGGCCGGACTTGCCGCCATCGCCGCGGCCGCTGCCCGCGGCGACGAGCCGACCGCCATGGGCAACCGCAAGGAACAGGAGTCCACCGCAATCCGACACGGTGCCAAGGCATTCCTGCCGAATCCGGACGGGCTTCTCGCCCACCTCACCGCCGACCCGCCCGATCTCATCATCTGCGCCGCCGTGCACCGCGGCTCCCGCGGCCCACTGCTGCTGGACGCCACCGCACTCGATGCACTCCGCACCGGGACGGTGATCGTCGACCTCGTCGCCAAATCCGGCGGCAATTGCGTTGCCACCGTCCCGGATCGCACCGTAACCCTCCCGAACGGCGTCATCGTCACGCACCGGTCGAACTACCCGACCCTGCGTCCGGTGGAAGCGAGTCACGCCTACAGCGCCGCCACCGCCGCCTTGCTGAAAAGTCGTACTGCGTTCAGCGCGGAACGGTGATCGGGTCGGTGCAGCTGGCTGCCGCGTCGACCAGTGAGCAGGGCTGGGGTGCCCGAGTCGGACGGTAGTCGCCGGGAACACCGCTGTTGCGGGTGATCGCGGTGTAGGCGGGCACCGCGTCGGTGGGGTTGCGGGTGAGGGTCGGATCGGTCAGTACGTCGACGGTGTAGAGGCCGAAACGTGGTGTGTAGCTGCCCCATTCGTAGTTGTCGGTGAGGCTCCAGTAGTTGTAGCCGATGACGTTCATGCCGTCGGCCTTGGCGCGCTGGATCCAGTAGATGGTGTCGCGCAGATCGTCGCCGCGGGTGTAGCCGTCGGCGCGGGGATTGCCGTTCTCGGTGGGCATCCCGTTCTCCACGATGTAGAGCGGCTTACCGGGGAACTGGCGCGAATAGTGTTGCAGGGCGTAGTAGATGCCCTCGGGCTGCAGCGGGTTGTTCCAGAGCTTGGTCAGGTTGTCGATCTGTGCCGTCACGGTGTCGGGGGTCAAGCCGTAGTAGTAATCGATGCCGACGTAGTCGAGTTTGTCGGCGATCTTGTCGATGAACGGCTTGTTGACCACGTCCTCGGCGGCCGGGATATAGGCCACATTGCTGGTGACCATGGCACCGGGCTGTAACTGGTGGATGTGGTCGTAGATGGCGTTGTGCGCCTGGGCGAGTCGGTCCTGCATCCCTGGCACATCGTTGGCCTGGAGTCCGCCGTGGCGCAGTTCGTTCAGGCCGTAGACGGTGGGTTCGTTGAAGGTGACCCACAGTGGGTTGTCGGCGGCGTAGCGGTCGACGACGGTGCGGGCGTTGGCGAGCCAGTCCGCCACCATGTCCGGGTTGTGCCAACCGCCGCGATCGACCTCCCAACCTGGGAACACCCAGTGATCAAGGGTGATCATCGGACGCATCCCGGCGGCCTTGATCTTCCCGATCACATTGTCGTAGAAGCGGAATCCCTCCGCCGACCACACGCCCGGCTGCGGCTGCACGCGTGCCCATTCCACACTGATCCGGTACACCTGCACACCCAAGCCTGCGGCCAGTTCGATATCGGAGGCGTAGTGGCTGAAGAAGTCGACCGAATCACGGTACGGGTCATCGGTTTTACCCGCCGCGACATAGCGGCTCCAATTGCTGTCCGGCGCATGGCCTTCGGACTGGTAGCCCGAGGCCGCGACACCCCAGAGGAAGTCCGAGCCGAGCGGCGCGACCTGCGCGGGCGGCTCCGGCCGCGCGAAAGCGGGGGAGCTCGGCAGGAGTGCGGCGGCCCAAACGGCCACACAGAGGGCGCGGAGTCGCATCGGATGGTGCTCCTGTTCGTCGAGAGTTACAAAACCGTACAATGCTCGGTTTTGGCTGACAAGACGATCCGCGATTCGTGCCTAAACTGGCCCGATGGCAAAACGGGGTCCCTACGGCAAGGGCATAGAACGACGGGAGCAGATCCTCGATGCCGCGCTGCGCACGATCGCCGAGCGCGGGTACTCGGCCACCTCCATCGCCGAGCTGGCCGATGCGGTCGGGCTGAGCCAGGGCGGGCTGCTGCACTACTTCGGCTCGAAGGAGGAACTGTTCATCGCCGTACTGCGCAAGCGCGACGAATCCGACGCCTCCGCACTACACGGCTCCGCACCCGAGGCATTCATCGAGGTTGTCCGCCGCAATACCGAGGTCCCCGGCCTGATCGAACTGTTCACCCACATGCAGGCCGCGGCCTCCGACCCGACCCATCCGGCCCACGATTACATGCGACAACGCTATCGCCTGGGCATCCAAGCCTTCTCCCACGCGCTCCGCGAAATGCAAACAGCGGGCACCCTTCCCGTCGATATCGACACCGACAGCGCCGCAACCATGTTCTTCGCCCTTGCCGACGGCCTCCAAGCCCGCTGGCTGATCGACCCGACCATCGATATGGCGGCTCACCTCGAACAGGTCTGGCGCCGCTACGTCATGTGATCGTGCTCGATTAGCGTGTGCCAGACCAGCGTCCACCACGCGAAGCTATACCCCTACGGGGCAAGTCTCGTTCAGGCGCCGCGCAATACGAGGACGGTGATTTCGCTGGGCGCGAAGACCCGGAATTGCGGACCCCAGAACCCGGTGCCACGGCTGGTGTAGAGCTGGGTGTGCTCGCCGTGGCGGCTGAGACCGGCGACCACGGGTTGTTCGAGGCGGACCAGATAATGGAACGGCCAGATCTGGCCGCCGTGGGTGTGACCGGAGATCTGCAGGGCGACGCCGGCCGCGGCGGCCTCGATGACCTGCCTGGGTTGATGGGCCAGCAGGACGACCGGTGCGTTCGAGTCCGCGCCCGCGAGGGCGGCCGGGAGGTCGGGCCCGTGTCCGGGCAGGCCGACGCCGGTGGGGTCGTCGATGCCCGCAAGCACCAGCCGGTCATCGCCGCGGGTGATCGTCTCGTGTTGGTTGTGCAGCGGCTGCCAGCCGATCGAGGTCATATGCTCGATCCAGCCCGCTGCGTCGCCGAAGTATTCGTGATTGCCGGTGATGTAGAACCGCCCGAGTGGAGCCTCGATCTTACCCAGTGGATCGACCTGCCGATGTCGCTTCTCGACCGAGCCGTCCGCGAGATCGCCTGCGTGGCAAGCGATATCGGGCTGCTGGGCATTCACCACATCGACGACCTTTTCCGACCAGCGCAACCGGTCCAGCGCGGCGTAGTGCGTGTCGGTGATGACCACCATGCGCAGTCCATCGAGTGCCGGTCCGAGCCCACGGATCGCGACATCCAGAGTGCGCACCCGTGGCACCCGGCGCGCCTCGACCACACCCCAGACGGATAGCGCGGCGGCGATCACGAATACTCCGGCGGCGACGATCCTGGACCGCGCCGGATCGTCCACCCCGCTCACGGACAGTCCGAGCCCGACCACATTGCCGAGCACCGACCAGCTGAAAACCACCCACATCAGCCCGAGCAGCGTGTCGCCGACGATGGATGCCGCATCATGCTGCTGCGGACCATGGCCGAGAAACATCGCCGCGGGCAGACATACGAATCCGGCAAGGAAAATCGCCGAGCCGAGCCAGAACAGCGCCCCGTCGGTCGTGGCGCCGATCAAGGTCCACCAAGGCACCAGGAAAAGCAGGGCGGGAATCGCCAGAAACAGGACGATACGCGGGACGTATTTCACGAAAGTTTCATTCCTCGCGGGGGACGGTGCGGCGCACGGTCCCACCACCGGAGCACCATGGGCGTTATCGACGATAACAGCGTTGACGCAAGTGCGTCGGTGCCCGTAATCCGCGCAGGTCAGCCCTGGCAGGCGGGACCGCTATACGCCGGATCGAGGGCTTTCTGCACGACGTATTCGACGGTGGGGGATTCCGGTAGCGCGCCATGGTCGAACTCGTCGTCCGGGCACAGGTCCTGCACCCAGACATTGTCGACGGTGGCCCCGATTCCGGCGGTGAGAAAAGTGGCCTCGGGCGGAGTGACGACCCGATCGAGACGGCTGGCGATAACCGTGTACGTGACTCCCGGCTCGGTATCGCCCCCGGCATTGAGGCTGCGCAGGAATTCACTATCGATCAGCTGTTGCGCCGCGGCCGTGCCCAGATATCTCGCGATCACGCCGAGTATCGGCGCCTGCGCACTTCCGGTCGGCAGCAGGAAGCCGAGCCCTTCCGCGGTGGTGCCGTGATTGGTCGCCGCGATGGTGACCAGATGGTCCACCTTGTTCTCCGCCGGATTCCGCTGATTCGCACCGCCGTCGAACCGCATGAATTGCCGAACCAGCGGACCGCCCTGGGAATGCGCGACGATATCCACCTTCGGTGTGCCGGTGGCCGCCCGCACCTCGTCGACGAATCGCGCGATTTCCCTGGCCGAGTTGCGCATATCCGCAGTGCCGTAGACCCCGGGTTGTGCACCTCGCATACTGGAGATCGCGCGCCCGTAACTCAGCGAGAATACGCAGTAGCCCTGCGCTTTCAGCTGTGGTGCGAGCACATCCCACGAGTTCTGATTCCCCCATGTGCCGTGAACCAGGACAACGGGTTGGGGATGTGCCGCCGACGGGCGGCAGGTCCAATCATTGGCACCGGCCGGTGGCACGCTCCCGTCCGGACGTGCATCGTCGGCGTGCGCCGGAGCGCGCACGCCGAACAGGGTGCCGATGAGTACCGCGGGCACGATAATCGGTAGGAGGAGACGCGAACTTTTCGCAAACACCGCAAACGCTCCTTCGCTCACAAATCGGGACCTGCAAACGAAACACGCCATCGGCTCGGTGATCTGGGCCGAAACGGCTGACGATCGCCTGGTTAATAACATGGCAGCGAATGCGGAGCAAATATGCTCGGTCGGCTGGCGAGTCGCGGAAATACGAGTCGGCGGTGTCACGATGGTCCGTGTGGTCGTTCGAGAGGAACCCGAATTCATGCGCAGCACACCGCGTTCGGTAATCGCACTGCTCGCCGCGGCACTGCTCGTGGCCCCCGCCTGCGGGTCCGATAACCCACTGGCGGTCGCGCGCGGCGAGGTTGTCAGCACCACGCCGGTCGTGCAGCTGTCAGCGGAACAGACAACGACCTATCTGGCCAGCGCGAATATCGGCACTCCCGCGCGCAATGGCGTCGATGCCTATCGTGTCGTCTACCGAACAGTCACCCCGGAGGGCGACCCGACCACGGCGAGCGGCCTTGTCGTCCTGCCGCGTACCGAGTCTCGGCGGCTGCGCGTCGTCACCTATGAGCACGGCACGCTGGTGCTGAAAAGCGATGCGCCCTCGGTGAACGACACGCGTGCCGATCGTGCCCGCACCATCATGTTCGCCGCGGCGGGTTATGCGGCCATCGCGCCGGACTACCTCGGCCTCGGCGAAGGCCCGGGCGCACATCCCTACACCCATGCGCCCTCGGAGGTCAGCGCCTCGGTCGATCTGCTGCGCGCTGCCCGTACTATGGCCGCCGGACAGCAGCACGACCTCGATTCCGATGTCCTCGTCACCGGTTTCTCCCAGGGCGGCCAGGCCGCGACGGCACTGGGCAAGGCGCTACAGGGCGGTGACGCCCCTGGCTTCGGACTGGCCGCCCTGGCACCGATCAGCGGCCCCTACGACGTTCAGCACGTCGAGACGCCCGGCGCCATCGAGGGCCGGGTCCTCCCGGCGGTCGCGGTCTTCTACCTCGCCTATTGGATCACCGCGATGAACCGGATCTATCACCTCTACGACCGGCCCGTCGACGCCTTCCAGGAACCGATTGCCGATCGCGTCGAACAACTCTTCGACGGACGGCAGAACGAGATCACCATCGGCACTGCCCTACCCGTGCGCCCCGAACTCTTGCTGACGCCGAAGTTCCTTGCCCTGGCACAAGATCCGACCGGAACCGCGCGCGAAGCGGTGGCTGCCAGCGATGGCACGTGCGACTGGACCCCGCGCGTTCCGGTCCACCTCTACGCCGCCACCGGCGATCGAAATGTGCTCTACGCCAATGCCGAACACTGTCTGCAAGCCATGCGCACCGACCGGGCCACCCTCACCGATCTCGGCGATATCGACCACTCCGCCACCGCGCGCGTCGCGCTCCCGCAAATCCTCGACTGGTTCCAACGCGAAATTCCGGCGATCTGAACAGATCAGTCACCGCACCTAGCGGCCCAAATCCCATGGTCACAGGGTTAGGGGCAGGCTCACAGCGGACTGACAGGAAACGCAAAGGGGCTCCACCGGGACGGCTGTGATACTCCCCAGGTGACAGTGACCAGTGCCCCGGCGTCCCTGCCCGATACGACCCCACCCGATACGACGCCGCCCCATACGACCCCGCCCGCACCCGCGGCAGCGTTGCCGCCGATCAGACGGTGGGAGCGCATCGGGCTGGCGGTGCTGCTGATCGCGACGGCCGTGGCCTATCTATGGAATATCACCGTCAATGCCATGGGCAATGGCTTCTATGCCGCCGCGGCCTGGTCGGGCTCGCGGGACTGGAAGGCGCTGCTGTTCGGATCGCTGGATCCCGGGAATTTCATCACCGTCGACAAGCCGCCGGTATCGCAGTGGGTGATGGGACTTTCCGGTCAGCTGTTCGGATTCAGCAGTGCGAGCATGCTGATACCGCAGGCACTCATGGCCGTCGCGACGGTCGCGCTGATGTATGGCGCGGTGACCAGGGCGGCGCAGAGCCGCGGCGCGGGACTGCTCGCCGGTGCCGTCTTCGCGATGACACCGGTGGTGGCGTTGATGTTCCGGTTCAACAATCCCGATGCGGTGATGGTCCTGCTGATGACGGCGGGCGCGTACTGCACGATCCGAGCCCTGCGGCAGGCGAGTGTGCGGTGGCTGATGCTGGCCGGTGTCGCGCTCGGCTTCGCATTCCTGGCGAAGATGCTCGAGGGATTGATGGTCTTGCCCGCATTGAGCATCGCCTATCTGATCGTCGCGCCGACCGAACTGCGCACGCGGCTGTGGCATCTGCTGGCCGCGGCGGGCGCGCTGGTCGTCTCCTCCGGCTGGTTCGTGGTGCTGACCATGCTGTGGCCGGAATCCTCGCGGCCGTATCTTGCCGGATCCACGAATAACACATTCATGGATCTGGTGCTCGGCTACAACGGCTTCGCCCGCTTCCTCGGCCGGAACCACAAGGGCGGCAACCGCTTCGAGCTGCCACCCGGCTACCAAATGCCGCACAATGCCGGAGGCGGACAGGGGTTCGGCGGATTCGGTTCGGGTCCGGACCGGCTGTTCACCGGGGAAATCGGCTATGAAATCTCCTGGTTGCTGCCCGCGGCGATTCTCGCCTTCGCCTTGGTGCTGGCATCCCGGTGGCGCGCACCACGCACCGATCTGGTTCGTGGCGCGGCATTGACCTTCGGCTTGTGGCTGATCATCGACGGCATCGCGTTCTCGACTATGAAGGGCGGCATGCACGCCTACTACACGTTGGCGATCGGGCCCGCCGTGGCCGGAATGTTCGCACTGGGTGTGCACGAAATGTGGCGTCGCCGCGCCGATGCATTCGGTCGTATCGGTTCCGCCGCACTCATTCTCACCGCCGGTGTGTGGGCCTTCATTGTCCTGCAGCGGAATTCGGATTGGCAGCCGTGGCTGCGCTGGACGATTATCGTGATCTCGGTGCTCGCGGCGGTCGGTCTGCTCATCGCATCTGTTCCGGCGGCCGGGCGACGGCGCCTGCGGGACCGGGTGACCTCCGTGCTGGTGATCGCGGGCATCATCGCGGGTCTGGGTGGTTCGACGGCATACGCGGTGGCGACGCTGCCGCAGTCGCATACGGGTGGCGGCCCGACGGTCGGGCCTGCCAAGGCACGCAAGCCCGATTCCCAACAGCAATCCCAGGTGGGCCGGATCATGGGTGGCAACTTCGCTGAGCCGCAGGTGGTGAAAATGTTGAGCGACACCACGACCCGCTGGTCGGCGGCCGTAGACCGCTCCTCGACCGCGGCCACTCTCGAATTGGCCAGCCGCACAGCGGTTATCGCGATCGGCGGCTTCACCTCCGAGGATCCGGTGCCCACCCTCGATCAGTTCCAGGAACTGGTCCGCACCCACCAGGTCCGCTATTACCTGGCACAGGAAGTGCAACTGCCCGATTCCTGGCGCGTGCGCAACCAGGGTGATGCCGCGACACCGGCCCCGGAAGACGAGCCGTGGCGACCCATCGGCCACAAGGACATCGGCGACTGGGTCGCCGCGCACTACCAGGCCGTTCACATCGGCAATGTCGCGGTCTACGACCTGGCCGCGACACCGAACTGAGGGGTACCTGCCGGAAACCGCCGCGCCCAGGGTTCCAATTCGATTCGGGCACTGTTGATTACGGTGCTGAGCAAGCGATACCAACCCGCGATGATGATCAGCTCCAGGATCTGGTCGTCGTCATAGCGCTCGGCCAGTCGGGCCCAGACGGCATCGGAGATATTCCCGGTGTCGTGCAGTTCGTCGGCCAGCCGAACCAGCACGCTGTCCGCGGCGGTCCAGGCCGGATCATCGGCCGGACCGCTTGCGGCGGCGTCGATTTGGGCAGTGGTCAGGCCCACGGCAGGACCCTGGACCACCGCGTGCACGCCCCACTCGTACTCGGCGCCCGCCCGAGCGCAGGTGCGATGGATGACGATCTCGCGGTCGCGCGGCGGCACTCGGCCGTGGCCGAGAATTCCGGCGCCGAGTGGCCGCATACGCGAGAAGAGTTCGTCGTGCACGGCCAGCGTGCGGAACAGCGCCAGCGGCTCGAATGCGGCTTCCGGCGGCATCCACTTCTTCAGTTGCGCATCGATCTCGGGTGCGTAGGGCGGGCGCAGTGGGGCGATTCGGGTGGTCATCGATCAAACCTCGCTAGACTTGTCGGCATGCTTCGAAAAACAGAGCAAGGACTATGTCGATGGTAGCTTCGGAATCCGAAGCAGGCAAGGCATCGATGGTCGGCAAGTCTGTGCGCGGATCACGCACCGGCCGCCCGATCATGGCGCTGCTGGATCTGCTCGGACGGCGCTGGACGTTGCGGGTGCTGTGGGAATTACGTGACGGTGCGAGCGTCACCTTCCGTGAATTGCAGAGTCTGACCGGTGGGGTGTCGGCCAGTGTCCTGAATGATCGGCTGCGCGAATTGCGCGAGGTGAACATTGTCGAGACCGACCCGAGCGGCTATCGCCTCACCGCCGACGGCCTCGACCTCGTCGAAGCCCTTGGACCACTTCAGATCTGGGTTCAGCGCTGGTCTGACGACGTCTGACGGTTGACAGCAACGGGAGAAGTGAGTGTATAGTCACTCACATGAGCAGGCCCGGAGTTGTTCTTTCTACGTCGGAGATCCGGCGCGAGGCGGTGGTCGATGCCGCGATCGCCGAATTCGCGCAGACCGGATATCGCGGGACGCCCATCAATGCCGTTGCGGCGCGGGCGAATATCTCGCCCGCCTACGTATTCAAGTTGTTTCCCGGCAAGATCGCGCTGTTCATCGCGGCGCTGGACCGGTGCTACGAGCTTGTGGAGCGAGCGCTGTCCGCGGGTGCCGCGCGGGTTGCTGGTGCCGAACCCGATGCCATCCTGCACGAAATGGGTGCGGCGTATGCGGAGTTGATCGCCGATCGAAATCTGTTGCTGCTGCAGGTGCATGCGCAATCGGCGGTCGATATTCCGGAGGTCGCCGAGGCGGTGCGCCGTGGGCTCGAGCGCGTGACGACCTACGCGAAGACGCGCTCCGGTGCTGATGACGCGGCGGTGCAGCGCTTCATCGCCTACGGGCAACTCTGTCATCTGATCACCACGCTCGGACTCGACGGTCTCGATGCCGACTGGGCGCGAATGCTGAGTGCCGGTATTCGGCACGTCGATCCGACGACGTGAGGGGTAGTTGTTTCAAACGACCGTTGCCCCTGCGGGGGCACTCTTTTTAACCACAGAGTGACTGTTCGATCACTCACTCTGCATCGAAAGGCAAACCCATGAACATCCAGGCAACCCAGATTCTGCTGCCCGGCCCCGTCGACCCGATGGGCTTGCAGGTCACCCACCGTGAACTGCCCGCACCTGCCGACGGTGCGGCCATGATCGCCATCGAGGCCAGTGGTGTCTCCTTCGCCGAACAGCAGATGCGCCGCGCGAAGTACTACGACCAGCCGCCCTTCCCGTTCGTGCCCGGGTATGACCTGGTCGGCACGGTGACCGCGATCGGACCCGGGGTCGATCCGGCGCTGCTCGGACGACGCGTCGCCGCACTGACCAAGATCGGCGGTTGGTCGAGTCATATCGTGCTGGCCGCTGCGGATCTGGTTCCGGTGCCCGATGGCCTGGATCCCGCTGCGGCCGAGACCTTCGTCGTGAACGGCATTACCGCATGGCAGATGCTGCACCGCATCGCCAAGGTTCGCGCAGGTCAGACCATTCTGGTGCACGGCGCCAACGGCGGCGTCGGCTCGACGCTCGTGCAGCTGGCCCGCCACGCCGGTATTCGTGTGATCGGCACTGCGTCCGCACGGCATGCCGAGGCCGTCGCGGCGCTGGGCGCCGAGGCTATCGACTACCGCGGCGATGTGGTGGCACAGGTTCGAGCGCTTGCGCCGGGCGGGGTGGACGCCGTCTTCGACCATGTCGGTGGGCCGGGGATCGTCGACTCGTTCCGCCTGCTCGCGCCCCACGGCACCCTGGTCTCCTACGGCACCGCATCCACCAAAGACGATCCGGGCAACTCGCGCCTCCCGGTGCTCGCGCTGGTGGGCCGACTGATTTGGTGGAACCTATTGCCCAACAAGCGGAATGCGCACTTCTTCAATATCTGGGCGGGCCAGCGCAACCGCACCCGTTTCCGCGCCGCGATCGCGGCGGATCTCGGCGCGGTATTCGAGTTGGCCGCGGCGGGTAGCCTGCGTGCGCAGGTGGCCGCTCGTATTCCGTTGATCGAGGCCGCCCGCGCGATGGAGCTCGCCGAATCCGGCACCGTCACCGGCAAAGTTGTCCTCGTACCCGGAAACTCACTGCCGCACTGAATCTTTGGTCAAGCGCCGGTCGTCGAACCGGGGCGGACGATCATCAGGACGGTGACCACGGCCCACAGGAGGTTGAAGATGCCGGTGAGCATGGCCAATTGGCCGGTGGCGGGAATGGTTTGTGGCAAGGCGGCGAGGATGCGGGATTGGTCGGGCAGGATCGCCAGCGCGAGGATTCCGGCGGCCACACCGGTCAGAGCAATGGATACGGTGAGCCAGATATCGCTGAGTACACCGAGGCCGGCGGCGGTGGCCAGCCCGAAGACCGGGACGGCGAGGCCGATGGTGGCGTAGACGCGGCAGATGCGGTGCAGGTTGTGTGCGATGGCCAAGCGATGTGGGTCTGTCTGTACCTGGCGGACGGTGGCGGGGAACATACTTGCCGCCACCGTTACCGGGCCGATGGCGATAATGGCCGCCAGCACATGCAGGGAGAGTAGAAGTTTCGTCACGGGCGGCGCTCAGATCGCGATGGCGGCGGCGCCACCGGGCAGCTTGCCGGCCTCGAACGGCGCGATGACATCCAGCGGATCGAATCCGTCGAATAATACGAACTGGGCGAGCACCGTGTCAGCTCCTTCATCTTGTAGGTGCTGCCGACGGTAATGATCGCCGAGTGGTGCGGGAACTGGCGGAATTGCCATAAGCCAACGGATTCTCGCCAATCACGCTGATCTGCATAAATCGGTAATGCCGCAGGTCACACCCATTGGCGGGAACCTCGTGATCGCCTACGGTTTCGGCATGCACACTGTGGCTGTCCTCGCGCTGGACCAGGTCCTGCCCTTCGACCTGTCCACGCCGATCGAATCCTTCACCCGCAGCCGCCTACCCGACGGCCGCCCCGCCTACCGGGTTCGCGTCTGCGCGGCCGCGCCGACTGTCGAGACCGAACTGTTCACCATCAAGGCGCGCTGGGGGCTGGAGGCATTGGCTGAGGCCGACACGATCGTGCTTCCCGGCTGCGCGGACCCCACCGTTGCGGTCCCGGACGATGTCATCGAGGCACTGCGCGCGGCGGCGGCCAACGGCACCCGCATCGCCTCGATCTGCGTCGGCGCGTTCATCCTCGCCGCCACCGGTCTGCTCGACGGGCTGCGCGCCACCACGCACTGGCTCGCCGCCCCGACCCTCGCCGCCCGCTATCCCGCCATCGATGTCGACCCCGATGTGCTCTACGTCGACAACGGACAATTCCTTACCTCCGCCGGTGCCGCCGCCGGAATCGACCTGTGCCTGCACATGATTCGCCGCGATCACGGTTCCGCGGTGGCGGCCGACGCCGCCCGCCTCGCGGTCGTGCCATTGGAACGCGAAGGGGGACAGGCGCAATTCATCGTGCACGACCAGCCGCCGACGCCGCAGGGTGCGTCGATGGAACCGCTGCTGCGCTGGCTGGAGGAGCACGCCGCAAACGCACTCACCCTGGAAGATGTTGCGGCCCAGGCCAGTATGAGTCCGCGAACGCTCAACCGCCGCTTCCGTGAACAGACCGGCACCACTCCGCTGCAGTGGTTGCACCGCGCCCGCATCCGCCAGGCCCAATACCTCCTCGAAGCTACCGACCATCCGGTCGACCGCATCGCCACCCAGGTCGGCTTCGGTTCGCCCACCGCCTTCCGCGACCGCTTCAAACGGGTGGTCGGGACCAGCCCGCACACCTACCGCACCGCCTTCCAGAGTCGAGTCCGCTGACTTCAACTGGCGGACAGCCGATTCCAGCCAGGCCGAAGCACGGCCTCTCGACGGCGGGTCGTCGCCACCGCGGCATCGCGCAGCTGCGCCGGATCGTGGTCGAGCAAGCGGCGTTCCAACTCGTGCAGTGCGCCCCGGCTCGACGCCGAACTCGTCGACCACCAGCTCCCGGACCCGCCGCAACGCCGCTGGCGCCTGCGTCTGTCGCCCGCTGCGATAGAGCTCCAAAGCCGTTAGCTGCCAACGCCGTTCGCGATGTCGAATATCGGCAGCTCAGTAGTGGTGGTGTACCCGGGCGGCGATGCCGTCGAGCACGCATCCGAGACCGAATTCGAAGCGCTGATCGGCGTCGGTATCGGCCGCATCACGAACGCGACGAGCGAAATTCGGGTACTCGTTGCTTTCGATCACTTCGCGAATATACGGCGCGACGGTTTCGCGCCACTGATCCTCGGTCAGTCCGGTGCGACGTTGCGCCTGTTCCTCGGCGAGCTGGGCGGCGGTGACGCCGAAGACATACGCGTGCACCGTATCCACGATCGCGGCCGCATCGGTGATATCGGACGTCAGCTCGGTGGCCGCTGAGAGTGAGGTGTCGTGCAGGCGAAGGGAATTCGCACCGAGGGTGGGACGACCGGTGAGTTCGGAGGCCAGCCATGGGTGCCGGATCATGGTGTCGCGCAGGTGTGTGGCGACGGCGGTGAGGTCGGCGCGCCAGTCACCGATGAGTTCGGGCGGCGCCACCTCGCCGCGGACCGCATCGATCATCAGATCCAGCAGATCGTCACGACTGGCGACATACCGGTAGAGCGATGCGGTGCCGGATTCGAGTTCGGTGGCGATGCGGCGCATGGACACCGCATCGGGTCCCTCGCCATCGGCCAGTCCGATGGCGGTGCGGACGATCTGCTCCACGCCGGGGGCCTGGCGGCGCGGGGTCCGCCTCTCCTTGCTCCAGACCAGCGCGGGGCTCTTCGCCGAATTAGTCACTGCTGCTCCTTTGGCTGTTGTGAACATCGTAGCAGTGTGGCTACGGTGTATCACTATTGGTAACGCTGTAGCCATTAGGGAGTTGTCATGTTGCACACCAAGGTTCTGATAGTCGGCGGCGGCTCGGTCGGCCTGTTCACGGCGCTATTGCTGGCCCGGCACGGAGTCGCGGCGCTGGTTGTGGAGGCCCAGCGGGAGCCGTCGGTGCACCCACGGGCCACCGGTCTCGGCCCGCGCACGCTGGAATACCTACGTGAGGCCGGTGTCATCGACGCTGTCGATGCCGTGGCCGTCGATATGTCGACAGGCAATCTCGGCAAGCTGTCCGCGGTGACCCTCGCCTCGGCGAACCTGGCCGGGCTGCCCGATGCCACACTCGCGCGATCACACCAGCGCTCGGATCCGGTCACCCCGGCCGTCATCCGCGGCACCTGCCCGCAGCATCGGCTCGATTCGGTATTGCTGCCCGCGGCCACGCGGGGTGGAGCCACCGTTCGATACGGAATGCGACTGCTGTCCTTCGAACAGGACGCCGATGGTGTCACCGCGCACCTCGATGACGGGCAGACGATTCGCGCGGACTATCTGGTCGCCGCGGACGGTGTGCACAGCGGCGTACGCAAGGCACTCGGTATCGGCACGACCGGCCCTGGGCCGCTGGGCAATCCGAAGATGAATATTCTCTTCCACGCCGACCTGCGTCCGTATACCCAGGGACGACAGTTCGTCGCTTGCGATATCACCACGCCCGCAGCGCCGGGCATCCTGATGACCGTGGACGGCGCGAAAGAGTGGGTATTCCACAGTGATTACGACCCGGAGCGGGGCGAGTCGGCCGACGACTTCACCATCGACCATTGCCGCGAACTGATCCGCACCGCAATCGGCGACCCCGAACTCGATCCACAAGTCGTCAGCAGATTGCCTTGGCGAGCCAGAGGATCGGTGGCCGACAGATTCCAGCAGGGCCGGGTGTTCCTCGTTGGTGACGCCGCACACGCGGTACCGCCGCTCGGCGCATTCGGCCTGAACACCGGCGCGGCCGACGCACACAATCTGGCCTGGAAACTGGCTGCGGTGCTGGCCGGTGCCGCCGCCCCCGCCCTCCTCGACACCTACGATGCCGAGCGGCGGCCGGTCGCGACGAACACTTTGTCCCAAGCCCTGCTTCGATTGAAAGCCCCACACCTGCACTGGGATATGAGCCCGGCCGCGGCTGCCGGGCGGGCCGCGATGGGCATCGTGAACGCACCGGTCGTGCACATGGGCTACCGCTACGACTCCGCAGCCGTCATCGAACCACAGCCCGAACTGCCCTCGACCGAGGACATCGAACTCGTCCTCGACGGCACTCCGGGATCCCGACTCCCGCATGGGTGGGTGGCACGAAACGGTAACCGGCACTCCACACTCGACCTTGTCGAGTCCCGATTCACGCTGCTCGTCGCGTGCGACAACGCGGAGTGGTTACGCGCCGCCCAGGAGGTTGCCGCCCGTCTGCTCGTTTCCCTTCCGGCGGTGGTCGTCGAGGAGCAGGACTGGCCGGTGCAGGTCGGAATCACCAACCGCGGCGCACTTCTCGTGCGACCCGACCAGATCGTCGCGTGGCGTGCGCCGATCACCCCGCCGGATCCGGCCGACGACCTCACCCGTGCGCTCGCGCGAGTGCTCGGCCGCACGGTCGGCTAGTTCACCTGCCTGTTTCGGATCGTCACGTCAGGGGCACCTTATAGGCATCAGGCATAAGCACCCAGCCTGACAGCGAAATGTGAGGTACCACCATGACAGCGGAAGGGCCGTGGGAAATTCCCCCGCTCGACGACGCTCCGGATATCGCCCGCGCGACCGAGCCGAAGCCGGGAATTACCTTGGCGGACGCCAGAAATTGGCCCGGGTTCGTCCTGCTGATCATCGGCGGACTCGTCGCCATCGTCGCTGCGGTGATCGGGGCGGCCGGTTTTCCGGGTACCGCGTTCATCTTCGCCCTCGTCGCCCTCGTCGCCTCGCTGACCGGTATCACCCTCGTGCTCTTCGAGCGGCGCGGCCGCCGTCCACAGCCGCGTGCATCGGAGGAGCCCGCCCCCTGGCAGCCGACCGTCCCGCCCGGCGCTTGATTCATCCCTGACATAGTTCCTTGGCAACCATTGCCGCCGTTGGCATCTGCCGTATTTCGGCAGCGGTCCGGTGCCGTAGGTGATCGATGCGATGCCGCGCTGGGCGGCCACCAGTGGTGCGGCGAAGTCGACCGGTGGATGCAGCATGAGATCCGGCTCGAAATCCGCCGCGAGCTGCAGTCCGGCAACAGCCGCTCGCCGAGCGGTGGACGCTGCTCGCCCCGGATCGGCCCGGTCACGGCGGAACTCCCGCTGCCAGACAGGATTTCGAACCGGAAGCCCGGCTCGTCGCCGACCAGCTCCTGGGCCGGCCGGTGCACCTGGTCGGCTTCTCCTACGGCGGACTGGTCTCGCTGTACGCCGCCGCGTTGCGCCCGGAGCACATCCGATCGCTCACCGTCGTCGAACCGCCGCTGTTCGCCGTCGCGAAAGGCAATCCGGAAGTTGATGCCACGAGTAAGGTGACGCGCGACATCATCGAGGACACATCGGCCTCGCCGGAAGCCGGTTTGGCGCGGTTCCTCCCGGTCGCGGGCGTGCCGATAACGCTCACCGACCCCATCCCGCAGGTACTACTGGACCGCATGCGGCAACTCCAGGGTGCGCGCCCGCCGGACGAAGCGGTGCCGCCGCTGGACCCGTTGCGCGCCGCCTCCTTCCCGATCCTGGTCGTCTCGGGCGGTGACCGACCGGTCTACGAGGCGATCTGTGACGCACTCGCCGAGCGCACCGACGCCGAGCGCGCCGTCTGCCCCGGTATGGGACATCTGGTGCCCGATACCAGTGCCCCGTTCAACGAACTGCTCGAAGAGTTCTTCAACCGTGCCGATGGGAACGCGAAATAGACTGCGTCAGTAGGCTTTGCACGCGTCCTCGGCGACGTTCTTGGTGGCGTTGAACTTATCGATCGCGACATTGAGGGTATCGGTCGGCGCGCGCCGGTCGAGGGTGTCGGCCAGGGCGTTGGTGTCGTCGCGGTAGCTGCGCAGCGGGCCGGCTACGGCCAACGGCACGTCGGAGGTCACCTTCGAGTCGATGGTCCGGGCGCTATTGCGCAGCGCGGTGACGGCGTCATTGGCCTTGGCGTTGGTCTCCGGATCGTTGACGCCCTTGTTGTTGCTCGCGTCGATGTAGTCGTTGAAGGTGCGGATCGAGCTGCTGTTCGCGCTGGTGAACGTGTCGCAGGCGGTCCCGGCCGCACGTTCGGCCGCCGCCGCGCGGGAGGAGGACGCGGCCACCGACGACGCCGTGACCTCGGAGGCGTATGCGGCCAGTTCGGTCTGGTTGACCTGCGCGCTGCCGTTGATCTGCTTCGAGCACGCGCCGATGGTCAGGACACCCACCGCAGTGGCTGCCGCCGCGGCGACAAGGCCCGTCCGCTCTAGTCGTCGCATTTCGGTTCCCCTCTCTCCCCTCCGAACATCCGGCCGCTGGAGGCGCGTAGGAAGCCGGACGTAAAGACCGTACTTGTTCGCAACCGTCGACGTCAGCCGACCGAACCGATATCGATGACCAACCGATATCGAACGACCGAAAAAGCACTGGTCAGGAACCGCATGGTCGGTGCGGAGCGCACCGGAACGCGATTGTCCCGGTGTGCTCCGCGTCGCTGTGTCAGCGCTGGCCGAGCAGCCCGCGCATGGTGCCGATTTCGGCCTGCTGGGCGGCGACGATGGCGGTGGCGAGAGCCTTCGCGTCCGGATTGACGCCGCCGGCGAGTTCGGTGTTCGACATGGCGATCGCGCCGGTGTGGTGCTCGATCATCAGCTCCAACCACTGCCGGTCGAAGTCCGCACCGGAGGCCGCTGCCAGCGCGTTCATCTGCTCGTTCGACATCATGCCCGGCATTGTGGTCATGCCGGGCATGTTCATGGTGGTCGTCATCTCCATGTTGTGCCCGCTATGGCCGGAGCTGGTGGGCGCGGGCTTGCCGAAGCTCTCCAGCAATGTGGTGATCTGCTCCATCTCCGGTGACTGCGCCTTCTCGATATCCGCGGCGAGCGCGCGCACCTGCTCATTCTGGGTGCGGCTCGGCACCAGCCGGGCCATCTCGACCGCCTGCGCGTGGTGCGGGTACATCGTCTGCAGGAAGGTCACGTCCGCGGCGTTGAAATCGCTTCGGGTAGCGGGCTTTCCGGAGCTCGCCGACGAGGAGCCGTGATCCATACCGGGCATGGAGTTGTCATTGCTACAACCTCCGGCGAAAAGCGCTGCGGCGGTGGTCGTTGCGGCAATGGCGACGGTGATACGGCTACGGGTGATGAACATGTCTGTGCTCCTGGGGAATTGCGAATGAACGGTTTTGGGCAGGCGGCAGCCGCGTCCGTGGTTGCGGGCGCGGTGGGGTCTGTCAGATCCGCAGAATCGACAATTCGGCCAGGGACGGCACGGTCCACGGTGGTGCGCGTTCGCGTATCGGCCGCCACTGGCGCGGTTTCGACATACCGCCACCCGGTCGATCGAGGGTGATCCAGTAGAGCAGGACGAGCATCAGGGCGACCGCGCCGGCGGTCAGGATGAAGACGCAGGCGTGCATGCCGCCGTGTGCGTGGCCGCAACCGTCATAGGTGCAGTCCGGTCCGGCGGCCGCGTTGTGGTCGACGGGCAGTGCCATGGTCGCCATCGCGTGGTGGTCATCGGCGGGCGCGACTGCGAAAACTCCGGCGTGCATGGCGACAATGCCTGCGAGCAGCACCAATACGCCGAGCACCCGGACGAGTCCGGTGGTGCGCGAAGACGGCTGCGGTTCGACCACAGCGTCATTCTAGAGAGCGCCGCACGGCGACCTTCGATACCCCCTGACCGTATTGGGCACCTTCTAGGTATTCGCGATATCGATGACCAGCCGGGTGGGATTGGTCAGGGTGCTGACCTCGAAGGCTGGGCGATCGGTATTCACCCCTATGAACGATTGGGTCGTGCCCTCGAAAACTCCGCTCCGATACACCCCCGCGACTACCGGCGCACTGGGGTCGGTGGCCGGATCGGGACCCGAATACGGCGTCACGCCGTTGTCGAACGGATACGCCGACCCGGTGATCTGAACCTCCAGAATCGACCGGCCCGCGACATCGACTACCTTGCCGCTGGCGTCCTGGATGGCCTGCCCGGTGTACTGCACGATCCAGCCGGGCGTGCCCGCACCGCCGAGTTCGTAGACCACGCGATCGAAGCCCGCGTGGTGCCCGATCCGGATGCCGGACACGGTCACGCCCGCGTCGCTGGACGGGGTCCCGCGCTTGGGCCCCGCATCGTGCGGTGCGGTGTCGGGCGCATCGGTGAATGTGCCGGTCGGGGTCGGCGCGGTGGTCGTGGTGTTCGGGCTGGACCCGCCGTCGCCGCAGCCGACGAGCACCGTCGCCGCGGCGGCGACCAACAGCACCATCCTGTTACGCATGTGGCTGATGGTATTGGTCGCGGCTCGCGCCGTCGGGGATTTGCGATGACCCGGTGTTCGGCACCGGAGTGTCGCCGACATGCCGGGGTGGGCGCGATCCATCGGCAACGATCTAGCACACTTGAGGTGTGGGAGATGTCGAGGACGTACTTGGCCGGCTGCGGCGGTACCCGGATGTGGAGGCGCTGAACCTCTACGCCGTCGATGCCGCCGACCGGTTGATTCTCGACGTCGCCGCCGATGCCATCGATGCCGCAGGCAGCGGCCGGATCGCCGTGATCGGCGACGCCTACGGCGCGCTCACCCTCGGCGCGATCGCCGGACACGATCTGCGCGATATCCGTGTCCATCAGGACCTGCTCACCGGCGAACTCGCGTTGGCCAACAATGCCCGCGTGCTCGGTCTCGCGGATCGCTATACCGCACACGCGCTCTCCAAAGAATTGCTCGCCGACGCCAAGGTCGTGCTGCTGCGACTACCGCGCATGCTCGCCGGACTGACCGAGGTCGCCGACGCCGTCGCCCGCTACGCGGATCCCGAGGTGACCGTATTCGCGGGCGGGCGCGACAAATATCTGACCAAATCCATGAACGATGTACTGGCCGAATCGTTCTCGCAGGTGCGCGCGAGCCGGGGCCGGCAGAAGTCCCGCACGCTATTGGTGAGCGGGCCGAAACCCGTTGCCGCGCCGCCATTTCCGGTGCATGAGCGGATCGACGATATCGATATCGACGTGGTCGCGCACGGCGCGGCGTTCTCCGGCGCCAAATTGGATATCGGAACCCGATTCCTGTTGCAGCACTTCAAGTGGATGAAGCCCGATGCCCGCGATGCCATCGATCTCGGTTGCGGCACCGGCATTCTGGCGGTCGCGCTGGCCAAGGCGCGGCCCGGCATCCGGGTGGTCGGCACCGATCAGTCGGCCGCCGCGGTGGCGTCGGCGCGGGCGACCGCGGTGGTCAACGAGGTCGCCGATCGGGTGACCGTGGTGCGCGACGACGCCATGTCCTCCGCCGCGGACAACAGCGCCGATCTGGTGCTCTGCAATCCGCCGTTCCATGTCGGCGCCGCCGTGCACACCGGATCGGCGATCAAGATGTTCGCTGAAACCGGTCGGGTGCTGCGTCCCGGCGGTGAACTGTGGACGGTTTACAACTCGCATCTGAACTATCGCGGCGTGGTCCAGCGGATGGTCGGCCAGACCGAGGTGATCGGCCGCAATCGGAAATTCACGGTGACGCGATCCGTGCGTGGGCTGCGCGACGTTCAGCGGTAGTAGAGTCCGAATTGTCCGTACCGAAGGGTCGCTCGGGAACTCGGCCGGGTCGATACACGTTGGACAACCTAGTTGGATATCGGACACCGGCTCGGATGAGACGGCTCGGGACTGACGGCCACGGCGACGTGGACCACGACTCCAGAAAGGCATCAACGGTGCGCACTACTAGCAATCCGGTTTTTCGTCAACTTCCTCGGCAAGAGGGCAGTGGCTATGCCAACTTCGGGTCAGGGGTGACGGGCGCGGGCCAGATGACCCAGCAGCACGGCCAGTACCCGCAGTACCCCCAGTATCAGCAGGCCCCGGCCACCCGGGCCATGACCATCGACGATGTGGTCACCAAGACCGCCATCACACTCGGTGTGCTCGCGCTGTCGGCGATCATCTCCTACGGCCTGACCAACGCGAACACCTCGCTGGCGCCGCTGTTCGTCATCGGCGGTGGTCTGATCGGCTTCGTGCTGGTGCTGGTCGCGACCTTCGCCAGAAAGATGGACAACCCGGTTGTCGTGCTCTCGTACGCCGTCTTCGAGGGTCTGTTCGTCGGCGCGCTGTCGTTCATGTTCACCAACATCGAATTCGGCGGCGTCGGCGGCAGTGCCATGATCGCGCAGGCGGTGCTCGGCACCTTCGGCGTGTTCGCGGGCATGCTCGTGGTCTACAAGACGGGCGCGATCCGCGTGACCCCGCGCTTCACCCGAATGATCTTCGGCGCGATGATCGGCATCTTGGTCCTGATCGTCGGCAACCTGATCGCCGGCTTCTTCATCGACGGCGGCCTCGGCCTGCGTGACGGCGGCCCCCTCGCCATCGTCTTCAGCCTGGTCGTGATCGCGGTCGCCGCCTTCAGCTTCCTGCTCGACTTCGACGCCGCCGACCAGCTCATCCGCGCCCAGGCCCCGGAGAAGGCCGCCTGGGGTGTCGCCCTCGGCCTGACCGTCACCCTGGTCTGGCTCTACATCGAAATCCTGCGCCTGCTGAGCTACTTCAACAACGACTAGTGATTCGGCTACCGAGAACGGCTCCCTTCCCGCTCGGGTAGGGAGCCGTTCTTCGTGTGCCCCTAGCACCGTCATCGGGCTCAGGCGGCGATGCCGAGACCGGCGGCGACGATGACCGGGATCATGTACAGCAGCGGGAACGGGATGTGGCCGTAGGCGCGGGCCCGGATATTGGTGACGACCGCGCCGGTGAAGTACAGCACGACGCCGATCGCGGCGGCGTATCCGATCACCGGGATCCAAAGGCCGACAACGAGTCCGACCGCGCCCGCGGTCTTGGCCAGGCCGAGCAGGTTCCACCACGATTCGGGCACGCCGTATTCGACCAGCGGATCGACGACGAACTTCGCCCGCCGCAGCAACGAGAAGCCCGAGAAGCCGACCCACGCGGCGGCGAGAACAGTGACGATGACGTAGGCGGTGTACATGGAATGGGCTCCTTCGGAACGGGTTCAGCTGGTGATTCGCTGAGTAGACGGAGCCCGGGTGGGGAGTGTGACATCGGCGAGCGGAGCCCAACCGATGAAACGTCGAACGGCTCCCTATCGCGCCGGATGGGGAGCCGTTCAACGGATTTCGTTTGTCGCCCCGAGGGGCGCGAAAACTAGCTCAGGCGCTCGATGACCATGGCCATGCCCTGGCCGCCGCCGACGCACATGGTCTCCAGGCCGAACTGCTTGTCGTGGGTCTGGAGGTTGTTGATGAGGGTGGCGGTGATGCGGGCGCCGGTCATGCCGAACGGGTGGCCGAGGGCGATGGCGCCACCGGACACATTCAGCTTGTCGAGGTCCATGTTCAGCTCGCGGGCGGAACCGAGGACCTGGACGGCGAATGCCTCGTTGATCTCGTACAGGTCGAGGTCGTCGATGGTCATCTTGGCGGTCTTCAGGGTCTTGCGAACCGCCTCGATCGGGCCGAGGCCCATGATCTCGGGGGACAGGCCCGAGACGCCGGTGGCGACAATGCGCGCCAGCGGGGTCAGGCCCAGCTCCTTGGCCTTGGTGTCGCTCATGACGACCAGCGCGGCCGCACCGTCGTTGAGCGGACAGGCGTTACCGGCGGTAATGGTGCCGTCCGGGCGGAACACCGGCTTGAGCTGCGAGATCTTCTCGTAGGTGGTGCCGGCGCGCGGGCCGTCGTCGGTGGTGACGACGGTGCCGTCGGGCAGGGTCACCGGGGTGATCTCCCGTTCGAAGAAGCCGGCCTTGATGGCATCCTCGGCGCGGTTCTGCGAGCGCACGCCCCAATGGTCCTGATCTTCACGGCTGATGCCGGTGTACTGGGCGACGTTCTCGGCGGTCTGGCCCATGGCGATGTAGACGTCGGGCAGGATGTCGGCGGCGCGCGGATCGGTCCACAGGTCCGCGCCGCCTTCGGCGCGCTTGGCGGTGCGGGCCTCGGCCTCGGCGAACTCCGGGTTGTGGGTGTCCGGCCAGCCGTCGGCGGTGCCCTTCGGGAACCGCGACACGGTCTCGACACCGGCGGAGATGAACACGTCGCCCTCACCGGCCTTGATGGCGTGGAAGGCCATCCGGGTGGTCTGCAGCGAGGACGAGCAGTAGCGGTTCAGGGTGACGCCGGGCAGGGTGTCGTAGCCGAGTTGCACGGCCACATTGCGGGCCATGTTGAAACCGCCCTCACCGGCGGGCTGGCCGCAGCCCAGGATCAGATCGTCGATCTGGGTGGGGGCGAGGCCGGGAACCTTGTCCAGAGCCGCGCGGACCATCTGGGCCGCGAGGTCATCCGGCCGCATGCTCACCAGCGAGCCCTTTCCGGCGCGGCCGATCGGCGAGCGAGCGTAGGAAACGATGACGGCCTCGGGCATGAGGACTCCTTTGTTGGACGGTCAGGGTGCGCCGGGACGGTGTCCGAAACGCGGTCTTCGAACCGTTTGTTACTTGTGCGTTCGGATCGAATCTACGTCGCGTCCTGTTGGGCGGGAACCCGGGGTCGCCTCCTCGAGTGCCTCGATCAGGACCGGGAGCAGCAGCGTGGCCGCCAGTTCGTAACCCGCCGCCGAGGGGTGGAATCCGTCTTCGGAGAACAACTGCTCGGGTGCGGCACGGAACTCCGAGGCGAGCCGGTCGCCCATTGCCACCGGGATGCCACCGGCCATCGTGGTCGCGACCGATTGGGCCCGGGCCAAGCGGATGCTCCAGTTACGCACCACCGTCCGCAGCGGCTGCGGAATTGCCACGACGGTGCCGAGATTCGGACAGGTGCCGACCACCACGATGCTGTCGGCACGGCGCAGGCGGGCCACCGCGGCGGCCAGCCGGTGCGCGGAGGCGCGGATGGAGTGCTTCTTGGTGACATCGTTGGCGCCGATGAAGATGACCGCGGCATCCGGCGGGGGGCCGGCGACGAACATCGCGTCGACCTGTCCGGACAGCCCCTTCGAGGTCGCACCGGATATGGCCTTGGTACTCAACCGGATTCGCTGTCCGGAGGCCTCGGCGAGGCCGCGGGCGATGCGCACGCCGGGGACTTCCTCGGGTGATACGCAGCCGACCCCGGCCGCGGTGGAATCGCCGAAGATCATCAGATGCACGTCGGCAGGCAGACCGGTGCGCCACGGTTGCGGCGCGAGGCAGCCCGCGGTGTAGATGCCGTCGGCCTCGGGCGGTTTCGAGGTATCGCGCCCGATGACCCCGCGCGCGACCCCGGCCTGTGCCATGAGCAGCCGATATGTCGCCCACCATGCGGTCCCGGCGCCGGAACCGGCCAATACAGTTGCGGCACCCGTCACAACCGCGGTCTTCCATACTCCCCCGCCTCCCCGGGCCTTTTGCCGGTCGTCGGGAGTCACGGCAGTTGCGGTCCGGGCCGGTGGTTGGGTGCGCCACAGCTCCAGGGCGTACCCGATGAGTTACCCATGTATCTACGAAATCAGTTGTTGCGGTTCGAGGCAACACGAGATGAGGCCGCCGTGCGGCAGACACGGTTACCGCAGGCAGCGAACTCGTGGCGCGATTCAGGCTGGCGGGTCGCCGGGAACGTCGAACCACCCGTGCGCGGGGACGCTCGCGGTGTCGGTGGTGACGGTGACCTCGACGCGTCCCGGACCGGTGTCCTGGAACAGGGCGTACTGAATGCTGCCGTAGAGGCCGGTGACCACGTTGTTGTCGTAGCTGCCCGTTGCGCCGGTGTTCAGATTGCGCCACGCGACGGTGGTGCGGACCTCGCACAGCGGAGCCAGCGGATAGTCACCGGGTCCGAGCCCCACCGCCGGATCCGCGCGCACATTGAGAACGGCCCGGCCCGGCCACTGCGCACTGGTGTCGGCCCAGGTGCGGATGGTCGTCCAGCAGAGGGCGCCGTGCGCCAGCGTCGGCACCTGCGGGAACTGAACGGTCGCGGCCTGGGCGGGGGCGGCCCCGAGGACTCCGGCGGCCACTGCAGCTCCGGCCAGAACTGTCGCGGCGCGAGCGATGTTCGGCTGCTTCATATTTGCGATCCTAGGGAAGTGATCACCGTCATGTGCGATTTGTCGGGCTAGACGCGCGCGCACGGATATCGACCCCTTCTGCAACGATAGGGGCATGCGCATCGCTGATCACGTCGTTGACCTCATCGGCAATACGCCGCTGGTTCGATTGAACTCGGTGGTGGGCCCCAACGCAGGCATTGTCGCGGCCAAGATCGAATATCTGAATCCGGGTGGTAGCTCCAAGGACCGAATCGCCGTGAAGATGATCGAGGCGGCCGAGGCCTCCGGTGCACTGCGGCCGGGCGGCACCATTGTCGAGCCGACCTCCGGCAATACCGGGGTCGGGCTCGCGCTGGTCGCGCAGCAGCGCGGTTACCAGTGCGTGTTCGTCTGCCCGGACAAGGTCAGCGAGGACAAGCGCAACGTGCTGCGTGCCTATGGCGCCGAGGTCGTGGTGTGCCCGACCGCGGTGCCCCCGGACCACCCGGACAGCTACTACAGCGTCTCCGACCGGCTGGTCCGCGAGATCGACGGCGCGTGGAAGCCGGACCAGTACTCCAACCCGGGCGGGCCGGACAGTCACTACGAGACCACCGGGCCGGAGATCTGGCGCGATACCGACGGCAAGGTCACCCACTTCGTGGCCGGTGTCGGTACCGGCGGCACCATCACCGGCGCTGGTCGGTACCTGAAGGAAGTCTCCGGCGGCAAGGTGCAGATCGTCGGCGCCGATCCCGAGGGGTCGGTGTACTCCGGCGGCACCGGTCGGCCGTATCTGGTCGAGGGCGTCGGTGAGGACTTCTGGCCCTCGGCCTATGACCCGGCCGTGCCCGACGAGATCATCGCCGTCTCCGATGCCGACTCCTTCGATATGACCCGCAGGCTCGCGCGCGAGGAGGGCCTGCTGGTCGGCGGCTCCTGCGGTATGGCGGTGATCGCGGCCATCGAGGTCGCCCGGCGCGATCCGGATGCGCTCGTGGTCGTACTGCTACCCGACGGTGGCCGCGGCTACCTGTCCAAGATCTTCAACGACCAGTGGATGAGCTCCTACGGCTTCCTGCGTGATCGGATGGACGGCGCGGCGGAGCCGTTGGTCGGCGATGTGCTGCGCGGCAAATCGGGTGCGCTGCCGGATCTGGTGCACACCCACCCGTCGGAGACCCTGCGCGATGCGATCGAGATCCTGCGCGAGTACGGGGTTTCGCAGATGCCGGTCGTCGGCGCCGAGCCGCCCGTGATGGCGGGCGAGGTCGCGGGCAGCGTGACCGAGCGTGACCTGCTGTCGGCGGTCTTCGAAGGCCGTGCGAACCTGACGGATTCGGTTGCCCAGCATATGAGCCCGTCATTCCCCCTGATCGGCTCAGGCGAACCCATTTCGGCCGCAACCAAAGCGCTATCGGATACCGATGCCTTAATGGTGGTCGAAGACGGCAAGCCCGTAGGCGTAATCACCCGCCACGACCTACTCGGCTTCCTCAGCACAGGCTCAATCTAACTCCGTCACCCACCCACTGGATCAAGATCAGGTGGAAGCCATGGCGGCATCGGTCGAGAAGCCACCGCCACCATTGCCACCTGATCTTGATCGCGCTACGCGGTTCGGCGGGTGCGCGGGTTGTCTTGGGCGGCACCGATGATGAGGTCGGTCCAGTGGTCGGCGAGTAGGGCGAGGCGGTACCAGGCGGCGTGGACGCGGTCGTCGGCGACCTTTTCGGCGGTATGCAGTAGGTGGCTGGCGTGGACGTAGGCGGCGGCCATTCGATCCATGGTCGCGCCGATGGATTCGGCGCGGATATGTGCGGTCGAGCGCCGCTGCGGCACCCGGGTGATTACCCAGGTGTCGATGGCGGAGACGAGTTCGGCTCGGCGGCAATCGATTCCGGCGGTGGCGAGCGGATCGCCGTGCCGCTGCCGGTGCAGGTCCGCGAGCGCGTGTGCCAGCGGAATGAGCGGATGCTCCCGAGCAGGCTCAACCGGATGTCCGCCGAAGGCAGCGACCAATTCACGCTGATCCGGCAGGGCTCTCGCACCCCCGATGATCGGGGCGCTACTACGCACGAACATGACTGGCTCCCAACGGGATCGAGATCAACCGGGCGGCGGGGTCGGATAAGAGCGCGTGCATCGTGTACCTCCACGTACATTTCGATGCGATACAGCTTGCGCCTCGTCCCTTGGCAATTCGGTGACGTCGAGATGGCACAGCGATGACAGGCAGTAACAATGTTCTCTACACGGTGTAATTCGCGTTGTGAAACTAGGCCGACCAGTCTGCAATGATGAATGTGCCAGTCGTACACCAGGATTCGTGGCATCGGGCATCGGGCATCGGGCATCGGGCGAGTGGCCGGCGAAATGCCCGCCGTCAAGGGGCACGCCCAGGCCTACCGACGCGGCTGCGAAAACGCCGTCCGCGAACAAATCTGGATGGACCAGCAGGCAGCCCGCGGCCAGGGCTGGACAGACGCCATACAAGACGACTACTCCCACCAAGGCGGCTTCTCCCGGACCGGCGAATACATGCGATACGACGACCCCCGCGACATGCGCTGACTCCCTCTTCGACACCCCGGCGCGAGCCGGGCGAGCGGCTGTCGCCAGGCTGGACGAGTGGTCACCATGTGCTGATGGCGGCAAATGTCGAGAAGGCCCCGCCGCCGGAAATCCGGTCGACCCCTCGACGCCGTGTTCGAGAATGTCGCGCACTGCCGCGGCGTGCTGGTCCAGCGCTGCCGAGGGCGCGGGTAGTGCCGCGGCTGCGGCGAGCGCCGGTACCCCGTGTGTCTGGTGCAGGCGGTTCAAAGTCCTTCATGCCGACACTTCGAGTACCGCGGGGCCGAGCGAAAACGTCTACTCATGCCAGCAATCGGCCAGCATCTATGAAATTGTGGCGTTTCATTCAAACGTCCGGCCGAGTTATTACCGAAACGCATTCGAGTCGGTGAGCGCCTTTCCGAGCACCAACTGATGCACCTCGGCCGTGCCCTCATACGTGAGCACCGACTCGAGATTGTTCGCGTGCCGCAGCACCGGATAGTCCAGCGTGATGCCGTTGGCGCCGAGTATGGTCCGGCATTCGCGGGCGATGGCGATGGCCTCCCGGGTGCTGTTCAACTTGCCCGCGCTGATCTGCTCCGCCAGCACCTCGCCGCGATCCTTCAACCTGCCGACCTGCAGCGCGAGCAGCTGGCCCTTGCCGTACTCGAGTGCCATATCGGCGAGCTTCGCCTGGGTCAACTGGTAGGCGGCCAGCGGCTTGTCGAAGACCTCCCTGGTCCGCGCGTACTCGATGGTCGCGGCCAGACAGTCGCGCGCCGCGCCGAGGGCGCCGAAGATGATGCCGAACCGCGCCTCGCTCAGACAGGCGAGCGGGGAACTCAGTCCGCGCGACTGCGGCAGCACCGCATCGGCAGGCAGCCGCACGTCGTCGAAGTCCAATTCCGCCGTCACCGATGCGCGCAACGACAACTTGTGATGCATCTCGCGCGCGGCGAATCCGGGTGCGGCCGGCGGGACCAGGAAGCCGCGCACCACCTGCTTGCCCTCGTCCTCGGTCTGCGCCCACACCACCGCGATATCGGCCACCGATCCGTTGGTGATCCACATCTTGGAGCCGTTGAGCACCCAGTCGGTGCCGTCGCGCTTGGCCCTGGTTCGCATGCCACCCGGATTCGAGCCGAAATCCGGTTCGGTGAGTCCGAAGCAGCCGAGCGCGCGTCCGGCCGCCATATCCGGCAGCCACTGCTGCTTCTGCTCCTCGGAGCCGAACTTGTGGATCGCGGTCATGGCCAGCGAACCCTGCACCGAAACCATGCTGCGCACACCCGAATCGACCGCCTCGAGCTCCTGGCAGGCCAGACCGTAGGCGGTCGCCGACAGACCCGCGCATCCGTAGCCCTCCAAGTGCATACCGAGCAACCCGACATTGCCGAGTTCCGGCGCAAGCTCACGGGCTGGGAACGTCCCTGCCTCGAACCATTCCGCGATCTGCGGCCGCAACCGATGGTTCGCGAACGTGCGGACGGTATCGCGGATCTCGCGCTCGTCCTCGGTCAACAGGGCATCGATCGCGAACAGTTCATCAACGCTCAGCATGAGCTCAACCTACCGCCGTCGCCGCCGCGAAAGCCGGGATCGGGTCACAACAAATGGTCCGGCTGATAGCCCGCCGATCGCCCAGGTTTAGGCTGACCTCATGAGCGAGCGCAGCGAGCGAACAATGAACAGAGCTGAGCTGGGATTCTCCACCAGAGCCGTGCATGCCGGATACGAACCCGAAGCGCGGACCGGTGCGGTGAACGTGCCCATCTACGCGAGTTCGACGTTCGCCCAGGACGGGGTGGGCGGGTTGCGCGAAGGCTACGAATACGGCCGCACCGGCAACCCGACCAGGACCGCACTCGAGGCGAACCTCGCCGCGCTCGAATCGGGCCGCTACGGACGCGCGTTCGCCTCCGGCATGGCCGCCACCGACTGTGCGCTGCGGGCGACGCTGCGCCCCGGTGACCACATCGTCATCCCGGACGACGCCTACGGCGGCACCTTCCGGCTGATCGACAAGGTCTTCAGCCAGTGGGGCATCGAGCATTCGCCCGCGCATGTATTCAATGTCGACGAGATGCGTGCCGCGATCCGCCCGAACACCAAGCTGATCTGGATCGAAACCCCCACCAACCCACTGCTGAGCATCGGCGACATTCCGGCGCTCGCCGAGGTCGCACATGTCGCGGGCGCGAAACTGGTGGTGGACAACACCTTTGCCACGCCGTACCTGCAGCAGCCGCTGCTGCTCGGCGCCGATATCGTCACGCATTCGACCACCAAGTACCTCGGTGGGCACTCCGATGTCGTGGGCGGGGCGTTGATCACCAACGATCCGCAACTCGATGCGGCTTTCGCCTTCCTGCAGAACGGTGCGGGCGCGGTGCCCGGCCCGTTCGACGCCTACCTCACCCTGCGCGGCACCAAAACCCTCGCGGTGCGGATGGATCGACACTGCGACAACGCCGAAACCATTGCCGAATTCCTGACCAGGCATCCGGCCATTTCGCAGGTCATCTACCCGGGCCTGGCCGAGCATCCGGGCCACGCCATCGCCGACAAGCAGATGAAGCGCTTCGGCGGCATGATTTCGGTGCGGCTCAACGGCGGCAAAGATGCGGCGCACGAGTTCTGCTCGCGCACCAAGATCTTCACCCTCGCCGAATCGCTCGGCGGCGTGGAATCGCTGATCGAACATCCGGCTGCCATGACGCACGCCTCCACCGCGGGCTCGCAGCTGGAGGTGCCGGACGATCTGGTGCGACTCTCGGTCGGCATCGAGGACGTCAGCGATTTGCTGGCCGACATCGAACAGGCACTGGCGAACTAGATATGGAAACGAAGAGCGGCCGCATCCGTACTTTCCGGATGCGGCCGTTCTTCATGGCTTCAGGCCCGGAATCAGCTGTGGTACGGCTCGGCGCTGACCAACGTCACCTTCATGGTCTTGCCGTTGGGCAGCGTGTACTCACGGGTGTCGCCGACCTTCGCATCGATGAGCGCGCCACCGAGCGGCGAACTCGGCGAGTAGGTCTCGAGCTTGGAGTCGTTGAGACCCTCTTCGCGGGTCGCGATGAGGAAGGTCTCGGTGTCGGATTCGTCACCGTCGTAGTAGACCTTGACGACCGAACCCGGCAGCGCGACGCCGGACTTGGTGGGCGCAACGCCGACCTTTGCGTTGTTCAGCAGCTCCTGCAGCTGCCGGATGCGCGCCTCCTGCTGACCCTGCTCTTCACGCGCGGCGTGATATCCGCCGTTTTCCTTGAGGTCGCCCTCTTCACGGCGCTCGTTGATCTCGGCGGCGATGACCGGACGATTGGCGATGAGCGCGTCGAGTTCACCCTTGAGCCTGTCGTGCGACTCCGGGGTCAGCCAAGTCACTTGCGTCTCAGTCATCTCGATCACTCCCTAGTAGTTGTTCCCGGCCGAGGCCGGGTTCCCTGATCCGCTGCAGTGCCCACAGGGGGCGGGCACGCACCAGCCGACGGCTAGTGCCATCCTGGGGAAGTTCATCGAACCCCGACAGGCTTCAGGTCCGGCAAACTCACTAACCCGGAACTAACAGCGCTGGCCGCCAATGCAGCAAACACGGCTCCGAGCCCCGGAACCGTGTATCACGCCATTTTAGCATGAATCACAAACATGCAGGTCGGCGTTCATTTTGCAGACCGCTCAGTGGCGTATTGCCCGGAATCAGCCTGCCCGCAGATACTTCGGCACGTCATCGCTGCAGCCGTAAATGCTGCTCGACACCGGCCGGGCGGAGGCACGCACGGTGGTCGTCAGCTCGATGGTGCCGCTGCCGGACGGCTCGATGAGCACCTCGCGGCGGCCCAATTCGGACCCGTCCCTGGCCATCGCGCGGACGAAACACACCACCGGCTGCTGCGGATCCTTGCGGGTGACCTTGAGATGGACCGAGATGGTCGAGTCGTCGACGACGGTGTAACCGAGCTGTTCGGCGTCGATATCCTCCGGTCCGTACTTCTGGAAGCCGACGTAGGCGACCCCGAGACCCGCGGCGAGCACGACCGCGCCGAGTGCGAACGGAATCCAGCGGCGCGTCGGGCGTGGCGTGGTTCCGTACCGGTCGGCACGTCGGTCGATCGGCGTGTCACCGGGCGTTTCACTCATGCCGTCTCACTCCGGGGGGTACGTCGGAACAAAAGTCTGTCGAATGGAACTATAGGGACAAGCAGATCGGACCCCGGCGGCGGAGAGTACGAGGTATGACGGTGGTTGATGAGGTGAACGAGACGTGAGTGGCTTTCGGCTCATGGCGGTTCATGCGCACCCCGACGACGAATCCAGTAAGGGTGCCGCGACGACCGCACGGTATGCCGACGAGGGCCACGATGTCCTCATCGTCACGCTGACCGGCGGCGAACGCGGCAGCATCCTCAACCCTGCGATGGACACTCCCGGCGTGTTGGAGCGGATCGACGAGATCCGGCGCGAGGAGATGGAGGCCGCGGCCGCCGCGCTCGGTGTGCGCCAGACCTGGCTCGGTTTCGTCGACTCCGGCCTACCCGAGGGCGATCCGCTGCCGCCGCTACCCGAGGGCTGCTTCGCGCTGGTCCCGCTGGAAGAAGCCGTCGAGGCGCTGGTCCGCGTGGTGCGCGAGTTCAAGCCGCATGTGATGACCACCTATGACGAGAACGGCGGCTACCCGCATCCCGATCACATCCGCTGCCACGAGGTGTCGATGGCCGCGTTCGACGCGGCGGGCGATCCGGAGCGTTTCCCGGATGCGGGCGAGCCGTGGCAGCCGCTGAAGATCTACTACGACCACGGTTTCACCATGGCCCGCCTGGATGTATTCGCCGCCGAATACGAACGGATCGGTGAGCCGTTTCCGCTGCAGGAGTGGCTGGAACGGATGCGCGCCTACCGGCAGGGCCGCCCGGACGGCATGTCCAAGGTGACCACCCAGATCGAGTGCGCCAAATACTTCCCGCAGCGCGATGACGCCCTGCGCGCGCACGCCACCCAGATCGATCCCAACGGCGCGTTCTTCGCGATTCCGATGGAAATGCAGCAGCGGCTGTGGCCGACCGAGGAGTTCGAACTGGCCAAGTCCAGGGTCGACTCCGCGCGGCCGGAGACCGATCTGTTCGCCGGTATCGAAGACGAGCACCGGTGATGTTGGTTCTGCTAGCGCAAACTCCCGGCACGCCCACCGGACCCGAATTCGGCAAGGCGTCGCCGCTCGGTCTGGTGATCATTCTGGTGTTGCTCGCCGGGACCGTCCTGCTGGTGCGGTCGATGAACCGGCATATCAAGGGCCTGCCCGCGACCTTCGAGCCCGAACATCCGGAACCGGATCAGGCGGCCGACGAGGGCACCGAACCCGGTATCACCCGGCTCGACAAGAAGGACGTCGAGTCCGACGAAGGGCCTGATAAAACCTGATTTCGCAGCGGCCGTCCGAGAATCTCGGGCGGCCGCTGTTACATTTACCGCTCCCGTTTCGTCATTGGGGTAGTCGCGGCACGATCCACGGGCCGCAGGTGCTTTCGGGCACAGCTGCGAAGTGAGGACATACCAATGACATTCGAGGATCTGCGCGCTGAACTATCCGGCCGGGTGCTGGTGCCGGGTGACGCGGGCTTCGAGGCGGCGGCGCGGCCGTGGACCTTGACGGTCACCCAGCCGGTCGCCGCGGTGGTGCGGGCCGGCGATGCGGATGACGTCGCGGCGGTGGTGGCACACGCATATCGAGCCGGGGTACCGGTGATCGCGCAGCCGACCGGGCACGGCGCCGCCGGCGGGGTGGAGGACGCGATCCTGCTGCGCACCGGGGGACTGGACAGTGTCGAGATCGATGCCGAGCGGCGGGTGGCGAAGGTCGGCGCGGGCGCGAACTGGGGCTCGGTGCAGGCCGCGGCTGCGGTGCACGGACTCACCGGACTCGCAGGCAGCAATCCGGTGGTCGGCGTCACCGGATACACCCTCGGTGGCGGGATGAGCTGGTTCGGCCGCAAGCACGGTTGGGCCTCGGATGCGGTGCGCGCCTTCGAGATCGTGGACGCCGAGGGCGCGCGGACGCGGGTGACCGCTGCGAACGATCCGGAGCTGTTCTGGGCATTGCGTGGTGGCGGCGGCGATTTCGCGGTGGTGACCGCGCTCGAATTCGACCTCTTCCCGGCGCCGGGGCTCTACGGCGGGCGGGTGATGTGGCACGGTGCGCGCACGGCGGAGGTCTTCGAGGCATTCCAGGAGATCACCGCCGACGCACCCGACGAACTGTCGGTGTGGTTCCACCGGTTCCAGTTCCCGGATGCGCCGCCGATGGTCGCGCTGGATGTCGCCTACCTCGGCGAACCCGAGGTAGGCCGATCCCTGCTGACCCGGTTGGACGCGATCGACGGGCCGCTCGCCGATAAGCGTGGCGCGCTGTCGGTGGCGAGCCTCGGCGAAATCACGGCGGAGCCAACCGATCCCAGCCCGTCCCTGTCCCGCGCCGAACTGCTCACCGACCTCGGCGACGCGGTCGTGAAGACCCTGCTCGACGAGCCGGTCGCACCGCTGGTCGATATCCAGATCCGCCATCTCGGCGGCGCATTCGCCAGGGCGGGCGCGGACGGTGGCGCGCGCGGACCGGTCACCGAGCCCTATCTGCTCTATGCGTTGGGACTCGGACTTCCGCATATCGTCGACGCGGTCAAGGCCCGGCGGGCCGAGATCGTCGACGCGATCGGCGCGCACATCAGCGGGCTCAAGCCGTACACCTTCCTCACTCCGGAGGAGACGGCCGCCGCGGCATTCGACTCGTCGACCTTGGCGCGGTTGCGGGAGATCAAGCGGGCGCGCGATCCGCGGTCGGTGATCCGCGCCAATTATCCGGTTCTCGGATAACGGATTTCGCATACGTCACTGCGGACCGTCGGCCCCTATCGGCTGGCGGTCCGCAGTGCTCGGCGGAACTCGGTAGGGCCGTTTACATTCGATCATGTGCTGCTCCGGAACGGTATCGGCGCAACCTTTTCGGGTCCTTGTCGTGCTGGATTCCGTGATCTGGGCGGCGTTGGATCGACTTTGGCCGTGTTCGATCGAGTTTGGTCGGCATCCGGTTGTGCTACCCATTCTGCTGACTCTTCGAGCGAAGGATGCCCATGGACAATGTGATCGGACAGATCGACCGCGCACTGGATATGACGGGTGCGATCGTGATCGCCGCCGTCGACGGCGACCGGCTCGCGGCGCCGACGCCATGTCAGGATTGGGATGTGCATGCGGTGCTCAATCATGCCGTCGGCAATATGCACCGGTTCGCGGCCGGGGTGAGCGGGACCGATGCGGGCGCCGGACTCGAGGACGACTGGCTCGGCATCGATCCGCAGGGCGCGTTCGCCGCGGCCGCCGAGGTGGACCGCGCGGCCTGGCATCGCCCCGACGCCCTGACCGGCACCGTGCGCATGGCACTCGGCGAGCTCCCCGGTCCGGCGGCCGCCATGGTCCATCTCACCGAGGTCGTCGCGCACGGCGTCGATATCGCGTTGGCCATCGATCGCCCCGACCTCGCCGATGACGAATTGTGCGCCGAACTGCTGACCACAATGCACGCCATGGGCGGACTCGATGGGTTCCGCAAGCCGGGGATATTCGACGACGAGGTCACGGTACCGGCAGAGGCGCCCGCACACCGTCGACTGCTCGGCTATCTCGGACGAGCCTGGTAACCGCTTGCCGCAGAGTAGATCTCAGGCGCGACGCACGGGATGACGCAGAATCGTGCGGGTATTCGCGCCGGGGGCTTTGCGTGGATCGGAGAGGTAGATCTCGTGATGGCGGCCGTTCATCAGCAACCCCTCGGCGGTCATGAACGCTTCCATCCTGGCCAGCGTCTCCGGTTCGGTGGCGTACGGCCCGATATGCATGACCTGGATCGCCTCCCCCTCGGTCAACCGCTCGAACGTCGCCCCGGACACCATCTCGGCGGTGACCACCTCGGGCATGCGGATCATCAGCCGCCACTGCCACTGCTCGCGCGGCACCGACAGCGGCGGTTCGTCGGAGTTCACCCACCACTGGCCCTCCAGCTTCGGCACCACGAAATCCTGGTCGTCCGCCTTGGCGATCTTCTTGGCGCCGTACGCGGATCGGTACAGCGTCTGCACCGCCTCGGTGTACCGCTCGCCGCCGGGTGCGCCGAAGCCGGTGACCGTCAGATAGCCGTAGGTGTCGAAGGTGCGCAGTTCGGGTTCCCGGGTGGCGTCGTAGTAGTGCGGGTCGCTCTTGGCCAGATCGAGTTTCATCGTGAGCCCTTCGGTATCGAAATCTCGGACGGTGACGAGCGTGAACCCTCCATCGGCGGGAGAGTCAAGCTGACTCGGAGCAGTCCCGTGTGGAAGTTTGGCAGTCGTGGAGGAGATCTTCCGTAAGGCCGGTGTGCGCGGTTGGGTGCACGCCCGATGTTTCGATTGCGCCGGTGAGGTGGGGCTCGGCGCCGATGAACCGGTGGTGCTGGCGTCGGTGGTGAAGGTGCCGTTGGTGCTGGAGTTCGCCCGTCAGGTGGTCGCGGGTCAGCTCGACCCGACCGATCGGGTGCGGGCGAGCGCGGCGGACCGGCTCGGTGGCGTCGGCACCGCCGGATGTCTGGACGATGTCGAGTTCAGCCTGCGCGATGCGGCGTTCTTCGCACTGACCGTGAGCGACAACACCGCCGCCGACCTGCTCTTCGATCGCGTCGGCCTGGACAATGTGCGCTCGCTGGTGCGCGAATTGAGGCTCACCGAGACGCGGATCGTCGGCTCGCCCAGGTACGTCGTCCAGACCATGGCTGAGGATATCGGCGCATCCGATACCACCGAGTTCGCGCGGCGCTTCCCGACCCTGAGCGTGTCGGAAGTGCTTGCCACCCGGGCCATGGACCCACTGCGTACGACCGCGAGCACGCCGCGCGACATGACCCGGCTGCTCACCCTGCTCGGCCAGGACCGCGCGGGCGATCCTGCCGCCTGCCGGTGGGTGCGCGAGCTCATGGGCCAGCAGCTCAACTGGCACCGGCTCGCCGCGGCCTTCCCGTCGGAGGTGTCGGTGTGGGGCAAGACCGGATCACTGCCCGCGATTCGCAATGAGATCGGGGTGGTGGCATATCCCGGTGGAAGTCGTTATGCCGTAGCGGTATTCACCAGGGCGGATACGCTCGCCCAGCGATTGCCCGAGGTGGATCATGCGATCGGCGAGGCCGCGCGGCTGGCGATTCACCGCATCCGTCACGATCTGCCGAATACGACATTCCACGGCCGCTGTGCCACCTCCTGAGCGGGCGCGGGCCGTGACGCGCCGTCGCCCTGGATGACCGTCACGATCAGCTCGGCCAGTTCGCGGACCAGCGGATGTGGTGCCGCGGCGGGCCACGCCAGCGAGAGCCGCCAGCTCAGTGCGTCGGTCAGCGGTCGCCAGACGACGCGCGGTTCCTTTTGCGCGACCATGCCCTGGTCGAAGGCGACGCCGCGGCCGGAGAGCACCATGCCGAGCACGAATTCGGGATTGCGCGCGTGCTGGACGCGGGTGGGCCGGAAGCCGTGCTCCCAGCAGGTGCGCAGGGTCGCGTCGTAGAGTCCGGGCGCGGCGGCCCGCGGAAAGATCACCAGACCGAGTCCGGCCAGGTCGGCGAGGGTGAGCGCGGAGCGTGCGGCCAGCGGGGAATCGCGTGGCAACACCACCCCGAGCGGTGTCTCGACCTCGGGTCCGAGCTCGAGTCCGACCACATCGACCGGATGTTGCAGCAGTCCGGCATCGAGTTGACGGTCGGCGAGCAGTCGGATCTGCTCGGCGGTGGTCAGTTCCTGTAGATCGACTCGGACGTCACGGCTTTCGAATGTGGTGAGGATCGCCGCGAGCACCCGCCCGGCCAGTTCGGGTGGGACACCGACCCGCAGCGCATCGATCTCACCCCGATGCGCCTTGCCCACCATCCGTTGCGCGCGGTCCCAGCGGGCGAGCAGATCGCGGGCTTCGACGAGCAGGATCTGACCCGCCTCGGTGAGTTCGACACGTCGGCTGTTCCGGTCGAAGAGCCGGGCCCCGAGATCGTGTTCGAGTTTGCGGATGCGCTGGCTGAGCGGCGGCTGCGCGATGCCGAGGCGTTCGGCGGCCCGCCCGAAATGCAGTTCTTCGGCGACGGCGACGAAGTACCGCAGCTGGCGCAGGGAGTCCACGCTGCGACGATATCGCGACCGTTCGCTCCTGAAATCAGCGCTGGGGTGCGGCCCGCCAGTCCTCGCGGAGTTGGCCGGGCGTGGTGTCGAAGCGTCGGCGGAAGGCCTTGCTGAAGCTGCTCATCGAGCCGAAGCCCAGGTCCGACGCGATATCGGTGATACTTCGATGCTGGTAGGCGGGGCTGCGCAGGCGGTCGCGCGCCAATCGCAGGCGCTCTTCCCGGATGACTTCGCTGGGCGTGGTGCCGGCATCGCTGAACGCCAGTTGAATTTGACGCAGTGACCAGCCGAGCGCAATGGCGACACGGGTGCCGGTGAGGTCCGGATCTCCGGCATGGTCGTGGATATACCGGCGAGCGGTCGCTTCGACATGAGCGAGCTGGGTGGGCGAGCTCGCCGGTTCACCGAGGATCTGCATGCAGAGCAGATCCACCAGCCGTTCGGAGACGCTGTCGAATTGGAGGTCGGTGAGTGCGGCGGATTCGGTGCGCAGGCCGCTGAGGATCCCGTCGGTCACCCGCCCGAGCCCGGTCGTGAGATCCAGCGGATGGTTGGGCGGCACCACGCGGTTGAGGCGATGTTTGATCTCCTTGCGCGGAATGGTGATGATCATCCCGCGCGTGCTGTCGGACATGGACATCGCGTAGGGCCGGTCGACCGCCACCAGGCACATGGTGCCCGGCGCGAGGATCCCGTACCTGTCCTCGGTGCGGAAGGACAGTCGCCCGGTGAACGGAACGATCAGCCGGTAGTCGTCATCGGGGTCGGCGCGGATGTGGCTCGGGTTGCGAAGGTAGGTGACGGCATCCGATCTCCACCCGACGAGCTGGTAGGCGTCGGTGCGCCGCAGTTGGGTGTGCCCTCGGAAGTCGGTGCGGCTCGGGAAGCGATAGCCCAACCTACAGTGGTATGTGCTGATCAGATCGGCCCAGTACTCGGCTCGCTCATGTGGATCCACCACATTTGTCGTGGTGGAGTCAGCGATAGCCGCTTGATTCATGAATATCGCCTCCGATTCGTCGATCATCGGTGGCCCGGGCGTCGGCCCCAACTCTGGTAGCAGCCTAGTGCAGAACCGAGCAGATCACCGCTGGAGCAAGCATTGTCGGGTGTCGAGTTCTGCGCACTCGGACCATGCTTTTGCGCTTCGGGACAAGCGGAGCCGCGCGGACGGCGGCTACCGTCCGGATAGCTGAGGCCCAGGTCGGTGCGGCTATCGATGCCGACCCGTGCAGTTGGTCGTGGACGATAGTCAGGAGTTCATATGCGCAGAATCGTGGTCGGCGACACATGCGTGGTTCAACGACGGCGGGGTGCCGTTCGTTTTCTGTTACAGCCTCTGCGGGGTCGCCGACCAGAATGTGCCGACGGAGTCATGACCGGCCTCCAACAGCGTCTGCGGG
The DNA here is from genome assembly GCF_035920345.1 of Nocardia vinacea. Classification (NCBI taxonomy): domain Bacteria; kingdom Bacillati; phylum Actinomycetota; class Actinomycetes; order Mycobacteriales; family Nocardiaceae; genus Nocardia; species Nocardia vinacea. Next base: position 5,627,934 of record NZ_CP109149.1, on the reverse strand, counting down.
GAAGGTTCCTTGGATGAGGGGCGTCGGAAGTCGTTGGCGCAGTTTCGAATACACCCTGGTGGCGGCCGGTCCCTGTGCTGTCGCCGTCGACCCGACGACGGTCGGGGTGACACAGAGGTTTGTCGATTGCCTGGTGGTGCGAGTCGTCGTCGAACCGGGCGATTGTCCGTTGTCCGCCGAGGCCGTTCGCGCGATCCGGTACCTGTGCCTCGTCAGCGAGGCGGCGCATATCGTTATCGCCGGAACCCCGCACTGCACGACCCCTCGATTCATGTCGGCCGCCGATCCGCTGGATGTCCTCGCTGACACACTGGACGTGCTTTCGGATCTCGCCGAACAACTGGCGGAATACGGGGACCGCGTCCACGTGATGCCGTTCGGGTGGAATGTCGCCTGGCGCGCCGAAAAGTCGGCACGACAATGGGATTTGCCATCTGTCACCATATCCCCGTCCGGGAATGTCGACGTGGTGCCGGATTCGGTCGGACTCGGCGATCGGGCGCTCGCATGCCCAGTTCGTTGACGACAAGGCCTTTCCAGGAATCGACAGTGGTCATCGGTCGTGATGGCGAGATCGAGAAGCTGGCGGCGCTCGCACGTCGGGTCGCTGCCGGGCGTGGGGCCGTGGTGCTGGTGCAGGGCGAACCAGGTATCGGCAGGACGTCTCTATTGCACGCTGCCAGCGTGCGATGCGCAGCGGCGGGTCTGCACATTCGGCTCGGGGCCGCCAGCGAACCACAGCAGACCGTCCCGTTCGCCGCGTTGCTCACCTGGTTCGACGCCGACACGCCGGGGGCAGATGCGATCCGCGCGCTGCTCGACAGCGACGTCCTGGCGGGCGACGCGATGCCTGAGATCGCCATCGCCGAGGCGATCCTCGATCACGTCGAAACCTGGTGCGCTACCGGCCCGCTCGCGCTGATCATGGATGACATTCAGTGGTCCGACACGTCGAGCGTGTCCGTGCTGCAGCGGCTTTGCGCTCGCATCGATGAGCTCCCGCTGTTGCTGATGCTCAGCGCCCGCCCACAGCCGCAGGACTCGGCGTTCACCACGCTGTCGGCCGAACTCGTCGCCCGCCGCGCCCCGCTGATACGACTCGGCAGGCTTTCCGACGAGGCAGGGGCGGAATTGGTGTCGCATATCGTCGGTGCCACCCCGGGCCGAGGGTTGCTGCGGGAGGTAGCGGGTGCGAGCGGAAATCCGCGCTACATCACCGAATTGGTGGCCGCCTTGCAGCGCGAGCAGGCGATCACGATCAGCGCCGACGCCGCCGAGACAGTCGCCGGGCAGCGCTCGTCCACCACACTCGCGCAAGCGATTTCGCGGAGGTTGGACTTTCTGCCGCGCCGGACCAGGTATGTGCTCGCGACTGCCGCCGCGCTCGGCCCGGTCGTCGACGTCACGGAATTGGCGGCGGTTCTGGACCGGCCCCTGCTGGAAGTGTGGAGCATCGTCAGTGACGTGATGGCGACCGGGGTGCTCGAACTTGTCGACTCCGAAGTGGTGTTCCGGCATGAACTGATCCGGCAGGTGCTGTCCGATCAGTTGCCTGCGAGGGTGCGCGCTGGTCTGCTGCGCACGGCTGGACGGGTCCTGCGGACGGCGCCGATCGAGCGAATCGCCCATTATCTGGCGGTCGCCGACTACGAACTGGACGACATCGGCCCCGACTGGCTGATAGCCGTAGGCGACAAATTGGCCGTTAGAGCGCCCGAGCTGGCGGTGCGGCTGTTGCGGCGCGCGAGGACGGAGGCCGATAATCCACAGCTGATCCGCCGATACATCGAGGCGCTGCTGTGGAGCGGCCGAGCTGCCGAGGCGGAGGCCGAGGTGCGCGTTGCGCTGTCGGAGTACGGCGACGATATCGAAGTGCGCTGGCTGCTCGCCCAAGTCTGCCGAGCCCGGGGTCGGATCGCTGAGGCCGTCGATATCGCCGAAACGGCGTTGAGCACAATGGATCTCGATATCGAGGCGGCGGCCCGCTTCCACGGCATGTGCGCGGTGGACAATGTATTCCTCGAGCGGTTCGATGCGGCCGAGCGGGCCGGTCGAGTGGCGATCGCGATGGGGGAATCCAATGGGGACCCCCTCACTATCGGATACGGCCTCACCGCCGTGGGTGCGATTCGGTACACCCGAGGCCATCTCGCCGAGGCACTGGAGTTGAGCACTCGCATACCCGTCGCCTCGACCGTCGGTACCTCGCCGGACCAGTTCGATCCATATGCGCTGCGGGCACACTGTCTGATCGAGCTCGATCGCCTCACAGATGCCGAAGACGTGCTGAATCAGGCGATAGCGCGCAACCGCCGTGTCGCTGGAGTGTCCCTGTCCGCGAACCGGGTCGCCAAGGCACGCCTCTACCTGCTGAATGGTCGCTGGGATGACGCAGTGGCCGAATGTGGCGCAGGCGCGGCGCCGGACGTGCTCGGGTACTCGACGGTCGCGGGTAGCCTCGCGGCACTCATCGGTATTCACCGCGGCACGTTCCAGCCGGACGTGGACAGCATTCCCATACCGGACGATCTCGCGGGCAACACCGGCTACGCGCATTTGCACTTGTGGGCCAAAGCATTGACGCACGAGGCGCACGGTCATCCGGACCTCGCCTTGAAACTGCTCGTCGACACCCATGAGCGACTGGCCGACCGTTCGGCCGCGGCGACGCTCTACTACATATTCCCGGATATCGCCCGACTGGCAGCGGACCTCGGCGATACGGATGCGGCGCGGTCGGTAGTGGTCGGTGCCGACGAGATTGTGGCGCGCCAGCCGACCGCCTCCAGGATCGGGACAGCGCTACTGTGTCGCGGTCTGGCCGAGCGCGATTCCGACAGCCTGCTGGCGGCGGCCCAGGCCTTCCGGCGGTCCGGACGGTTGCTCTACGAAGCACAGGCGCACGAGAACGCCGCCGTGCTCCTCGCCGCGGCGGGGCACGATGCCGACGCCCGCCGTTCGCTCGACACCGCGATCGGGATCTACGGCCGACTCGGCGCATCCTGGGATACCGCCCGCACGGACGCACGCGTGCGGCCGTACGACATTCGGCGAGGTGTACGCGGTCGGCGCAACCGGCCCAAATCCGGCTGGGCGGCGCTGACCGATACCGAGCGCAAGGTCGCCGCGCTCGTCGCCGATGGCTGCTCCAACTCCGGTATCGCGGCGCAAATGTTCTTATCGCGCCGCACCGTTCAGTCCCACGTGTCGAATATCCTCGCCAAGCTCGAGCTGCGATCGCGGCGCGAGGTCGCTGCGATAATGCTGCACAGGTGACCGGACGCCCGCGAGAATTGTCGGTTACAGCCACGCTGGTGGCTGGACGGTATCGCCGTGGGTTTCGAGACCGATCGCGCCGCGACCGGCCGCCCAGCGCGCAACTGCGGCGAGGGGGCCGGACACCCGCGTTGTGGTGGGCGAATTCTCTTGGACGGCAATGGGTGCGCGGTCGTCGACCGTCAGGACCAGTCCGGTGCCGAGTCCTTTTCTGCGCCACATGCCGACGATGTCGGTGAGCAGTGAGTCGAGTACGACGGTGGGGAAGTCGCCGAACCTGCCGTCGTCGGCAAGGTCGACGGCGTGGATCCAGACCTCGCGGACCCGCATCCAAACGGTTTCCGCGGCCGGGACCACTCGGCCCTGGGCGGTTCGGACCTCGGCCGTCCATGCCGATTCCGGCAGGTGCCGCCATTTCTCGTCCAGGCGGGCGGCGGTGTGGTGGAACAGGTTTCGCAGCGCGGCGGGGCTGAGGGTGGCTCCCTCGTCGATCTCCCCGGCGCGCTGTCCGGCCGACGCGTACATGGGTGTCTCGATTCCGGTCGCGGCCCAGTCGAGCAGGCGGCACAGCGCGGCGGCGTTGTAACCGACGTGGGCGATCAGATGTCTGCGGGTCCAGGCCGCCAACAGCGTGCCGCTGTCGAAGTCGGTGTCGGACAGTTCGGCGATGCGCTGAGCGAAGTACGCGGTGCCCCGGCGGGCGAGGAGTAGCCGCTCGGGGAGGTCGAGCTCGTGGAATTCCACTGTGGCTTTCCTATTCGATGATGGTCTTGTTGCGCACGGTGCCGAGTCCGTCGATGGTCACCTCGACCGTCTCCCCGTCCTGGATGTAGCGGGCGGGTGTGCGGGCGTGGCCGACGCCGCCGGTGGTGCCGGTGATGATGACGTCACCGGGCTGCAGGGTCACGATGTGGGAGATGTAGTCGATGAGCTCGGCCGGAGTGAAAACCAGGTCGTCGGTGGTGGCGCTCTGCATGGCCGCACCGTCGAGACGGGTCTCGATGCGGGTGCCCAGTACATAGTCGGTGACCAGGAACGGGCCGAAACCGCTTGTGCTGTCGAAGGTTTTGCCCTGATCCCATTGCAGTGTGCGGTACTGGTAGTCGCGCATGGTGTAGTCGTTGATCACCGAATAGCCGGCGATGTGGGCGTCGGCGTCCGCCTCGGAAACCCGATAGGCGCGTTTGCCGACGATCACGGCCAATTCCGCCTCCCAGTCGAGCTGGGATGCGGCGTAGCGCGGGACGATCACGTCGTCGTACGGTCCGGTCAGTGCCTCCTTGAATTTGGAGAACAGTGTGGGGTACTGCGGCAGTTCCCGTCCCATCTCCTTGATGTGGGTGGCGTAGTTGAGACCGACGCAGATGATCTTGCCGGGGTTCGGGACGACTGGCGCGTAATCGGCGTCGGTGAGGTCGACGTCGCGGCCGGATGCCTTGTCTGCCAGCACTTTCCAGTCTGCCTCCGTCAGCAGGGCCGACAGGTCGGGATAGCCTTCGATCACGGTGGCAGTGCGGTCGTCGTCGACCCGCACGGCCGCGGTGCCGCCGTCCAGGCGCAGGGTGGCGAGTTTCATCGCGGATCAAGCTCCTTCGCTGATGTGCGTGCGGTTGAAGTGGAGGCGTTCGATGATCGGTGCGTCGGAGAACATGAAAAGGTCGAATTCGGTGTCGGTGGAGATCGACCATTCGGTCCAGGACGGGACGACGATCAAATCGCCCTTGCCGACCTCGGTTGTGTTCTCGCCCAGGTGGAATCGGCCCGAACCGTCGAATACCTGGTAGACCGCCGAGCCGACATCGCGGCGTCGGCGAGTGTGCGCCCCGGGCCGCAGCCGGTGGAATTCGGCACGGATGGTCGGCATGACATCGCCGCCGGTGGTGGGATTCGTGTAGCGGACGGCGGCATGCCCGGGTTCGGTCGTGGCCGCGTATCCCTCATCCTCGAGGGCGAGCTGTTCGCGCAAAGCGGCGTCGGTGTGTTCCCAGCGGTAGGCAGCGATCGGCGAACTGGTTCTGGCGCCGAGGCCGACCAGGGGTCGCAGACCAGGATGCACCCACAGTCGTTCCGAGCGCGACACGCTCGGGGTGGCATCATCGGTGACACCGTCGGATCCGAATTCGAAGAACCCGGTGTCGGTGTAGTGGACGAACGGTATGTCCAGGCCGTCGATCCACGCCATCGGCTGGTCGGTTTCGTTGTGGTGGCCGTGGAAATGCCATCCCGGCGTGAGCAGCAGATCACCCCGGCGCATGGCGACCGGGTCGCCGTCGACCACCGTCCACACGCCCTCGCCCTCGACGACGAAGCGAAAAGCGTTCTGGCTGTGCCGGTGTTCGGGCGCGGTCTCCTTCGGGCCGAGGTACTGGATGGCCGCCCACAGAGTCGGCGTCACGTGGGGTACACCACCGAGTCCCGGATTCGCGAGCGCGATGGCGCGCCGCTCGCCGCCTCGGCCGACGGGTACCAGGTCGCCCGCGCGCTGCGCGAGGGGATACAGGGTCGACCATTTCCACACGAAGGGAACGGCTTTCGAGGTGGGTGTCATCGGCATGAGGTCGCCGAGCTGGGTCCACAACGGGTTCAGGTGCGCGGTTTCGAAGTCTCGGTAGAGCTCGTCGAGCGGCTCGTCGCCGCGGTTGTTGTCTGTGGTCATCGGGTGCTCTCCTGGGTGAGGCGTTCGAGGATGTCCGCGCGCAGCGCCTTCTTGTCGATCTTGCCTACCTTGGTGACGGGCATCCGGTGGATGAGGACGAGTCGTTCGGGAAGTTTGAACCGGGCAACGCCGGCGCTGTTCATCAGGGCGACGACATCGGACAGTTCGACCGAATGACCCTGTGCCAGAGTGAGATACAGGCACAGTCGCTCGCCGAGCCGGGGGTCGGGCATGGCGACGGCGGCGGCCATTTCCACGCCGTTGAGCTGGTAGGCGAAATTCTCGATCTCTTCGGCGGAGATCTTCTCGCCGCCGCGGTTGATCATGTCCTTGTCCCGCCCGGCGACCACGAGGTTGCCGTCGGGTCGGCGGATGACGACATCGCCGCTGGCGTACCAGCCATCCGGAGTGAAAGCGCGCGAATTGTGCTCGGGAGCTCGGAAATAGCCGCGCGGGGTATAGGGGCCTCGGGTCAGCAGGGCGCCCGGAGTGCCGTCCGGCACGGGCGCACCGTTCTCGTCGACGATCATGATCTCGTCGGCCGCGCTGACCGGCCGCCCCTGGGTGGTGAACACGATCTCCGGATCGTCGTCCAGGCGGGTCATATTGATCAGCCCCTCGGCCATGCCGAACACCTGCTGCAGTCGTGCGCCCAGAGTCGGCTCGACGCGGGCCGCGAGCTCGTCCGGCATTCTCGAGCCGCCCACCTGCAATGCTCGTAAACTGTTGCCGCGCAGCGTGTGATGCTCGCGCTGGTATTCGATCCAGGTCTGCGCCACGGCGGGAACGACAGCGGCCACGGTGACACCCTCGGCGTCGATGGTGCGCAGGGCCCGCTCGGGGGAGGGGGACGGTAACATCACCGCCCGGCCGCCTGCGAAGAGCACGCCGAGGATGCCGGGACAGGCCAGCGGGAAGTTGTGACTGCTGGGCAGCGTGCCCAAATAGACTGTGCGCTCATTGAATTCGGATACTTCATTGCAGCACAGAATGTTGTAGGCGTAGTCGTCATGGGTGCGGACGATCAGCTTGGGCAGACCGGTGGTGCCGCCCGACAACAATAGACAGGCCACATCGGGGCCAGTGGGTTCGTACTCGGCCGAGGCGAACCGCGCGGGCGTCTTCATGGCCGCGGCGAGGCTGCGCTCCGGGACGTATTCAGTTGGGCCGGTGGATAATTGGCCGTGTACGAAAACGGTTCGCAGGCTCGGAACCGCGGCGGCGATCTGCTGGGCGCTCTGCCGCAGGTCGGTATCGCGGTCGGCGTCGGCGACGACCACAGCCACGGCGCCGGAGAGCGCGGCCAGGTGCGTCAGCTCGTACAGCCGGTGCGCGGGCAGCGCCATTACCGGGACGACGCCGATGCGCAGGCATGCCAGGGTGAGTGTGACGAATTCCCAGCAGTTCGGCAGCTGCAGCACGATGCGGTCGCCCGGGGCGATCTGCGAGTCGAGCAGTGCCTGCGCGCACGAGGCGGACCGATCCCACAGCTGCCGGTAGGACAGGCGCACCGTGCCGTCGACGATCGCTTCGTCGTCGGGACGGCGGCCGACCTGTTCGGTGATGTAAGAGCCGATCGAGCGGCCCCGCCAGTACCCGGCCCGGCGGTACCGTGCGGCGACGTCGCCGGGCCAGGGCACGGTTCCCTCGATCGATACAGGGTGCCGGGTGTTCATGGCTGCTCTCCTTCGAGCGGGCTCTGCCGGTCGGGCGCCGCGACGACGACCGCGTCGAGGGCGATCAGACCGGTCGGGGTGAGTCGTAGCGGGTTGATCTCGATATCGCCGATCTCGGGGTGATCGGCCAGGTACGTCACCAAACCGACTGCGATACGGGCGAATTCGTCGCGATCGAGCACCGGTCCGCCGCGCCAGCCGTCCAGCAGCGGTGCGCACTGCAGATCGTCGAGCATGGCCGCGGCTCCGGCGTGGGTCAACCTGTGCCCGCGGATGGCCACATCGCCGATCACCTCGGCGGCTGTGCCGCCGAGCCCGGCGACCGCGATCGGGCCGAACACCGGATCGCGGCGCACGCCCAGGATCAGGTCGACGCCGGGTGCCGCCATGCTTTCGATCAGATAGGCGGGGCTGCCGATGGCATCGAGGGCGTCCAACGCGGTGTCGAGGTCCCCGGTGGTGCGAACGTTCAGGTGCACACCGCCGATCTCGGTCTTGTGCACGACAGTGGCGTCGAGGATCTTGACCGCCACCGGCGACGGCAGCTCGGCCAGCGCGCGGTGGGCAGCGGCCCGGTCGGTGCATACCCGTCGCGGCGGGGTGGCGATACCCAGTGCGCCGAGTAGTTCCTTGGCGGTCGCCTCGTCGGCGGGAAGCGCGACTTCGGCCTGGTGCGTGGTGATTCGGCCGTCGTCGTCCGCCGCCCGCAGGTGGCGGACTCGGGCGTCCTGTACGAGTGCTCGGATCCCGGTGGCGAGGGCGGTGGGGCCGGGCAGTACCGGCACGCCGAGATGGTCCGCGGCGGTCACACTCGGGGCGACCGCGTCGGCGGGGCCGCCGATGCCGAGGACGACGGGCAGGTCCCGGTGGATCCCGGACCGCCGGACCGCGTCGGCGAGATCGATCGCATCCGGCTCGGCCAGAGCGTAGACCGCTACCGCGTCGATGTCAGGATCGGCGGCGGTGGCGGCGAGTACCTTGTCGAAGGTCGCACCCGGTCGGCCGGTGTCCACCGGATTCACCTGGAATGTCATGGGCGGCAACAGCTTTGCCAGCTCGGCCCGGGTCGCCTCGGTGAGCGCCGGCACCCGGATGTCATGGGCCAGCAGGTTGTCCAGCACCATCAGGCCCGGCCCGGCCTGTGCGGTGACCACTCCGATGCCCGGGGTCGGCGCCGCGGGCAGCCGCGTGCGGCTCAGCACCGCCAGCGCGTCCACTAGCTGCTGCTCGGAATCCACCACGACCGCACCGGATTCCGTCAGCAGTGCCCGGGTAGTCCGCCATGAAGTCGCGAGCGCGCCGGTATGGGATTCGGCGAACGCCGACACGTCGCCGCGCCCCATGACCATGGCGACCACCGGTTTCGCCGCGGTCACCACGCGTATGGCCGCCAGCAGGGCGGCCCCGTCGTCGACCGATTCGATATGTAGCGCCACGGCGGTGATCGCAGGATCGGCGCGCAGATATTCCAGGACGTCGATGTTCGTCACGTCCACGCAATTGCCCAGGCCCACACCGAATCCCACGCCGACGCCCTGTTCGGACAGCAGGAACGACAACGCGTGGTTCATGCCGCCGCTGGCGGCCACGACGGCCACCGGGCCGGGCCGGATTCGCCGAACCGTGGGTACGAAGCTCACCGTCGTCGCACCGGGCCGGAAGAACCCGGAGGTATTCGGCCCGAGCACCCGGATTCCGGTGGCGGCGCTGATCTTCGCCACCTCCTCCTGTAGCGCCGTGCCTTCGGCGCCGGTCTCGGCGAAGCCGCCGGAGCAGATGACGGCCCCGCCGACACCGCACTCGGCGGCCTCGCGCAGCGCGTCGGGAGTGGCGCCTGCCGGGATGCAGAGCACCGCGAGATCTATTGGGCGGCCATGAGTTTCGGAAGCTGCTCGGATGGAAGGCAGGAAGCCGGGAGCGGTGCCGGTCGGGTTGATCGCGTACACGGCCGGTGCGTCCGTGGCCGCTCGCCGGACGGCCGCGAGCATGGCCGATCCGAGCTTGCCGACCGCGGTGGACGCCCCGACAACAGCAATGGACGTGGGGCGGAAGAGCCGGTCCAACGGGGTGTGGTGAACGGTGCCGGTGCTGGTGACTGTCATTTCGCCGTCGCCGCCTCGATCAGTACCCGATCACCGCTCTGTGGCTCGGGTTCGTAGACGACGGCATCGGCCCGTCCGGAGAGGACGAGCGTTGCGGCGCAGTCGCGTTCATCCACCGCGCGACGGCTGCGGATGGCGGAGGGCCGCTCGACGATGATCGTCGGGATGTGCTGGAGCAACCGCACGTACTCGGAGACCAGTGCGCGCGACAGGGCGGTGCCCGCGTGCACGACGACGGCGGACGGCCGTCGCGCGCACAGCTCGTCGAGCGCCGCGCACACCTCGGGTGCGAGGGTGATGCTGTCGGCCTCCGGTGCGGTGACCAGCGGTAGTGTCGAGTCGGTGTCGTCGCGGACGCCCTCGGCGGTCGTGGCCCATGCGGTGACCGCGCCGTCGCTGATCAGCAAGCCTTTGCTCGAGTGCTCGGTGAGCCGCAGCAGCCGCGAGCCCAGGACGTGGGCACCGATGCGCAGCGGTGTATCCAGGGGCGCCGCACCGTGTTCGGTGTACCAGGCTCGCTCGGACGCGGCGACGAACGCGCTGTCGCGCATCCGGATCTTCTCGGCGGAGATCGAGCGGCTGAAGAAGTGGAATCCGAACTGCCACGGCTCGAATGCGTCGTAGTAGCGGCCGAAGTGGTCCCACCACGACAGGCTCGGCAGTGATGAGTTCTGGATCTTGGCCACCTGCGGTTGCCGGATGTGCTGGAACCGAGCCAGTGCCGTCTGCAGATCTCCGGGGTGCGCGGCGAGTGCCCTGGCCAGTTCCGCGGCGTCCTCCATGGCCATCTTGGTGCCCGAGCCCACCGAGAAGTGCGCGGTGTGCACGGCATCGCCGAGCAGCACGACCGGGGTGCCGTGGGCGGCCCGGGTGTACCAGTGGTCGGTACGGCGGGTGCGGAAGTTGGCCCAGCGAGAGTTGTTGGCCACCAATGGATGACCGTCGATATGCGCAGCGAAGACCCGCTCGAGATAGCGCTGGGTCACCAGATCCGAGGAACCGGGTGGGGCGGCGGCGTCGAATCCGTCGAGTCCCGCGCTACGCCACGTGGTTTCGTCGGTTTCCACGATGAAGGTGCTCAAACCCGAGCCGATGGGATAGGCGTGTACGGCGAAGTTGCCGTGCTCGGACCGCTCGTGCAGAAAGGTGAGGCCGTCGAATTCGAATGTGGTGCCGAACCAGATGAACTTGACTGACGCCTCCTCGACGGAATGGCCGAGATGGTCCAGGAAGCGCTGCCGTACCGCGGAATTCGTGCCGTCCGCGGCGACGATCAAATCGTAGCTGCCGTGGGCGTCGAGCTCGTCCGGACCGGCCGCGGTGTCGAAATGCAAACGGGCGCCGAGCTCGATCGCGCGTCGGCGCAGGGCCTCGAGCAGTATGCGGCGGTGCACGGCCGACATCCCGTTGCCGCCTGCGGATACCGCCGCACCTTTGAGGTGGACCGTGATCGCATCCCAGTGCCGGCCGTGCTCGTCGAGCGCCGCACCGAGGACGGGGTCGACCGCATCGATGTTGTCCAGGGTCGCGTCGGAGAACACCACCCCGAAACCGAACACATCGGATTCGCTGTTGCGCTCGAAGACGTCGATCGTGGTGCCGGGCAGCGCATGCGCCAGGGCGATCGCGGTGAACAGGCCGCCGGGGCCGCCGCCGATGCACGCGACACGCAGCGGCGGCGTGGGTAGCGGATTCTGATCGGGAAGTGACATCGGTGTCGCCCTTGTCTGACTGTGGCGCGGGTCTCGCGCGGAACCTGGCGAAAGTATGTGACAAATAAGTAGCTCTCGTCAAGAAAACTGTTACACATCTAAGTGGCGGCGTCGCCGGCGGCGGCCACGAACGGCTCGGCAGCGGCGCGCAGGATGTCGTGGCATTCGGTGAACACCTCGTGGGCGGCGCGCCCGCGCCATCCAGCCGGCAGCAGCGTCTCGGGCAGATCCGGATCGCGGAACGGGTAGCGGCGATAGTGCTGCATGAGCCGCATGTGCTCGATCAGCGCGGCCGCGCCCTCGAGACCGCGCCGGTAGCGGGCCAGCCGGGGCCGGAACTCCTCGATGAACGCCTGGTAGTCGGCGCCGAGCTCGCCCAGGTCCCAGCATCGTTGCGCGATCAGCCGGTCGCCTGCCAGGCCGGCGCTGCGGCCGCGCAGGAACTGGATGTGCAGCTCGTCGCCGCCGGTGAGCGCCTCGCGCAGCTGTTTCTCGCGGTCATGTGGGGAGAACCAGGCCGGGCCGCCGTAGTTGCCGAACCCCCACCAGGTCAGTGCCTTCTCGATCCGCTTGCGCTGGTCACGGTCGACGCCGGATTCGTCGACCAGCGCCTGCGTCCAGGTGCGGTCCCACTCGTCGAAATGCCGTTCGAAGATTCGGCTGCGCCCGTCGTCGAGCAACTGCCAACTCTTGTCGTTGAGCAGGTACGACACCTCGCGCCCGGATTTGCTGGAATCGAACCAGCCGTCCTTGCGCAGCCGTGTCATGACCACTCGGACGGTGGTCGGCTCGACGTCGAAGACGCCCATCAGCTCGGTGAGTGCGCCGAGCCTGGCCGCGCCCCCGGTGTATCGGAAGTACTCGCCGTAAAGGTCGAACACCAGTGCCCGCGGCCGCATTCCGTTCCTCCTGTCTCGGCGGATGCCGAGAGAAATGTTTCAAATCTATTGACATAGTAGATGAAGATGTCACATAGTGATGGCACTCACATCGAGTCACAACCATCATTTCCCATTGTTGGCGAGTTCGAGGTCGGCGCAGTCCGCACAAGTGCCGACCGATCGCGAACATGATCAACCACTTGCAGGAGACAACGATGTCGACATTCGTACTCGTCCACGGTGCCTGCCACGGCGGCTGGACCTGGCGTCCGGTCGCCGAGCATCTGCGGGCAGCCGGCCATGTCGTCCACACACCCACACTGCCGGGGCTCAACTCCGAGGACGAGCGTGCGGACATTCATCTGTCCGATTCGGTCGACTACCTTGTCGACTACGTCGAACGGGCGGATCTGAACGATGTCGTCCTGGTCGGGCACAGCTGGGGCGGCTTCCCGGTCTCGGGTGCCGCCGCTCGACTGGCCACCCGCATCGAACGGCTGGTGTACTGGAGTGCGTTCGTCCCCCGCACCGGCGAATCCCTCATCGACCTGTGCCCACCGGCCTACGGCGAGATGTTCCGGGCCTCGGCCGCCGCCTCGTCGGACAACTCCGTCATGTTCCCGTTCGAGGTCTTCACCGCCGCCTTCATGCAGGACGCGTCGCCGGAGACGCAGCGGGTGGTGTACCCGCTGCTGGAACGTCAGCCGTTCCACACCATGAACGAGGCGCTCGAACTCGACGAATGGGAACGCCTGCAGCTGCCGTCGGCCTACGTGTTGTCCAAGGACGACCTCGCCTTGCCGCCCGGCGAATTCGCTTGGGCATCGAGGTTTCCGGAGCGGCTGCCCGCAGGTTCTCCGCTGATCTACACCCCCGGCAGCCACGAATCGCAGCTGACCCAGCCCGAAGCGCTCGCCACGGCACTCATTCAGGCCGCGGCCGGATAACGACCCGAAATCCCGGCATTCTCGTACGGCGCGCGCCGTCGGCCCGCAACGCCGTCGAACCGCAGGCCACCTCCAGCTGCACACTGGTTGTGACCTGCGGTTATTGCGGCTTTCGCGCAGTCGCGTGTGCTCGGTCGGATGGGGTGGTGTGTGGGTCGTGGTATGTGCCTGCCGGGTGTGGGAGGCTGGCAGTGTGAACCGATTGGCCAGCGCGACGTCGCCTTATCTGCTTCAGCACGCTGACAACCCAGTCGAATGGCGTGAGTGGGATGCCGATGCCTTGGCGGAGGCGGTCGCACGGGATGTGCCGATCCTGCTGTCGATCGGATACGCGTCTTGCCACTGGTGCCACGTGATGGCGCACGAGTCGTTCGAGGATGCGCGGACGGCGGCGCAGATGAACGACAACTTCGTGTGCATCAAGGTGGATCGTGAGGAGCGTCCGGATCTGGACGCGGTCTATATGAATGCCACGGTGGCGATGACCGGTCAGGGTGGCTGGCCGATGACGTGCTTCCTCACGCCGGCGGCCGAGCCGTTCTATTGCGGCACCTACTACCCGAAGGTGCCGCGCGGTGGGATGCCGTCGTTCACCCAATTGCTCACGGCAGTTACCGATACCTGGAACACCCGGCGCGATGAGGTGGACAAGGCTTCCGCGCAGGTGGCCGACGCGCTGCGTGCGCAGGCCGCCGGGCTGCCCGATGCCGATGTGACGATTTCGGCCGAACTGCTCGATCATGCGGTCGGCGCGGTGCTGCGCGATGAAGACCACAAGCACGGCGGGTTCGGTGGTGCGCCGAAGTTTCCGCCATCGGCTTTGTTGGAGGGGCTGCTGCGCAGTTGGGAGCGCACCGGCGATGCCGCGACCTTCGATGTGGTGAATCGGACGGCCGAAGCCATGGCGCGCGGCGGGATCTACGACCAGTTGCGCGGCGGGTTCGCGCGCTACTCCGTCGATGCCGCATGGCTGGTGCCGCATTTCGAGAAAATGCTCTATGACAATGCGCAATTGCTGCGCGCCTACGCGCATCTCGCCCGCCGCAGCCCTGAGCGAGAGTCATTGGCGCACCGGGTTACTCGCGAGACAGTGCAGTTCATTCTCGATGACCTCGGTACCGACCACGGGGGGTTCGCGTCCGCGCTGGACGCCGACACCCACTTGGAGCCGGGCGGACCGGGTGTCGAAGGCGCGACCTATGTCTGGACACCCGCCGAGCTGGTCGGCGAACTCGGTCCTATCGAAGGTACTTGGGCCGCAGAGGTTTTCGGGGTAACTACCGCCGGGAATTTCGAACAGGGCACCTCGGTGCTCACCCGGTATGTCGATCCGGATGCATTGTCCGACAACGGGACTGCCCGCGAACGCTTCGAACGTGCCCGCGCGACCCTGCGCGCAGCCCGTGCTCGACGCCCACAGCCGGACCGCGATGACAAAGTGGTGACCGCCTGGAACGGAATGGCGATTACCGCACTCGCTGAGGCGGGTTCTGCACTGCGGCAAGATGATTGGGTGGAAGCCGCCGCTCGTTGCGCCCACTTCCTACTGGCTGAACACGTGGTCGACGGCCGGGTTCGCCGGGCCTCGCTCGGTGGCGTGGTCGGCGCGTCTCCAGGCGTCTTGGAGGACTACGCCTGGTTGGTCACCGGCCTGCTGGCCCTACACCAGGCCACCGGCCGACTCGACTGGCTCGACCACGCACAACGACTGTTGGACAAGGCAATTCACCACTTCGCTGACGACACTGCGCCCGGCAGCTGGTTCGACACCTCCGACGACGCCGAAACCCTCGTCGCCCGCCCCCGTGATCCCATCGACGGCGCAACCCCCGCAGGCGCATCTGCCTTGGCCGAAGCCCTCCTCACAGCCGCTGCCACCAGCGCCCCGGAACCGGCACTGCGCTACCGCGAACTGGCCGACCAAACCCTCCAACGTGGCGCCGTCGTCCTTGCCCGCGTCCCACGCTCGGCAGGCCAATGGCTCACCGCCGCCGAAGCCGCGCTCCGCGGCCCCCTCCAGGTAGCCATCGCCCTATCCGACACCGCAACCGCGGCAACGGAATTGATCGCCACCGCCCGCGCCGAAGCCCCCGGCGGCACCGTCATCATCGCCGCGACCGCCAACTCGGTCCCCCTCCTGACCGACCGCATCCCAGTCAACGGCGCCCCCTCCGCCTACGTCTGCCGCGGCTCCGTCTGCGACCTCCCCGTAACGACCCCATCCGAGCTGCGCGCCTCCCTGAACCGCCCCTAGCCCCGCCACACCCGCTCGGCTGGGCCCATCCAACCGCAATCAAGTCCGCGCTCCGAGTTCCCCGCGCACCGATTGCATGCCAGGCTCCGGATTGGGTGCATCGGGTCGGCACCGATGGCCGCGAGGTCTCCGGTATCGCTGCGGAGGTTGTCGCCCTGACCGGCTGGCTGCTCTGAACTGATCCCGCAGGGATGATCGACGCGACGGCCCGGCCGCGGGCACTGCGCGTCGCCGCGCTCCAGCGCTCAGCGCTTCTGCGAGGGCGATTCGGTTGTCGCGGTTCGTACTTCGGCGATCGCGCTGATGGCGGCCGGATCGGTAGCGGGTTCCACCCCATGGGAG
This sequence comes from Nocardia vinacea, assembly GCF_035920345.1. Classification (NCBI taxonomy): domain Bacteria; kingdom Bacillati; phylum Actinomycetota; class Actinomycetes; order Mycobacteriales; family Nocardiaceae; genus Nocardia; species Nocardia vinacea. Next base: position 5,612,088 of record NZ_CP109149.1, on the reverse strand, counting down.
GTCGGGGCGGCCTCCACATCGGTCCAGCAGGCGGTGGGTTCGGGCATTCCACGCAGCGGAATGTTGTCGTAGAGAACCCATTTGGCGCGCTCGTGCTCGGCCGCCGACTCGATGATCGCACCGCTCACCAGGATTCGGCGCGGCACCTCCTTGGCTTCGGTGGTCAGCCGGGCCGCCTCATTTACCGCATCGCCGATCACCGTGTATTCCAACCGCGTATCGGAGCCGATATCACCGGCGAACACCCGCCCACATGCGACGCCGATGCCGATATCGAGTTCGCCGGTGGCCGTGACCTCGTCGCGAATGCGTCGCGCGGCCCGCAGGGCAGGTGTCGCATTGTCGCGCAATGCGATCGGCGCACCGAAGATGCACAGCGCCGCATCGCCCTCGAACTTATTGACCAGCCCGTTATTCTCCTCGGTCGCGGCAACCACGATCGCGAGCAGGCGATTGAGCTTGGCCACGAAATCATGCGGTGTCAGACCGCTGGACAGCTCGACGGATCCGGTGACATCGACGAACAACGCCGAAACGTCGCGCACATCGCCGGTCAAATCGACCCCGCCCGCCAATGCCCGCTCGGCGACCTCCGTGCCGACGTGCCGGCCGAATACATCCCGCATCCGCTCGCGTTCACACAGATTCGCGGCGAGTTCATTGACCGAATTCTCCAGCCGCCCGATCTCGCTGGTGCTGCCGACGGGAACCCGAACATCGAACTCGCCCTTGGTGATTCGATCGAGCGCCCGGCGCAGCGTGCGCATCGGCATTGCGACCGAACGGGCCAGGATCGCGGTCGCCAGCGCGCCGGATCCGATGCCGACGATGGAGAGGTAGATGGCGGCGCGGACGCGGTCCGGTGCGCCGGAGGCCGGGTCGGCGAGCACCGTGATCAGCATGAGCAGCGGCATCGCACCCGCCACCGCCCAGGTCATCACGACCCGCATCAGCACCGAGGAACTCCAGTGCGCGGTGGGGCCGAGCACCCCGGACACCACCGGAATGGTCGGGCGGATCAGCCGGTCGACGATCAGGAAGGTGAATCCGGCCGATTGCAGTGCGCCGAGGGCGAACAGGGCCACGGTCACCGCCGCACTGTTGTGTGCGGCCAGATGCGAGAGCATCGAGGCCGCCACGATCACGCCGGGCAGCCATATCGCCAGCGCTCGGGTGGTGATCGCGATCGGTAGGCGCAGCAGCCGTTGCGCCTCGTCGACGGTCGGCTTTCGCCCGTCATCGAGCCACCCGAAATACACGGTCCGATCGCGCACGGCGAGCCCGACCCCGGCCAGGAAACCCACCACCGGATAGATCGACGCCAGTCCGATGATGCGCCGCCAGTCATCCCCGATCCGGCCGAAAAATCCACTGAGCCACAGCTCGGTCACGATCACCCCGAGGCCACCGAGATTCGCGGCGATCACCACCGCCGCCAACCCCCACCGCGCCTTCAGCGCCCAAACAACCAGCTTGGTGATCACGGTGCCCTGACATCCGGATCGGAGCCCGCCTGCGCCGTCGCGTGCGTGCGCACCGAAACCCCGACGCGCACGGGCGTCCCCGAGCCGGGCAGCCACCAGTTCCAGGTTCCGAACAGCTTCATCAGCGCGGGGACCAAGACCAACCGCACGAGTGCCGCATCGATCGCTACAGCCACCGCCAGCGCCAACCCGACCTGCTTCAGCTCCAGCACGCTGGCGGTCAGGAAACTGCCGAAGATCACCACCATGATCGCCGCCGCCGCACTGATCGGGCGGGCCGTGTGCTGGAGCCCGGCTGCCACGGCGTATTCGTTATCGGCCGCGGCGCGCGCGGAGTTCTCCCAGAACTCCTTGATCCGGCGAATCAGGAACACCTCGTAGTCCATCGACAGCCCGAACAGAATCGCGAAGACCATCGTCGGCAGGAATACCTGGATGAACCCGGTGCTGTGGAACCCGAGCAGTGACTCGCCGACGCCCCACTGGAACACCGCCACGGTGATGCCGAGGGCCGCGCCGGTGGCCAGCAGATTCATCACTATTGCCTTGATCGGTAGCGCGATGCTGCGGAAGGCAGCAATGAGGAACACGAACGAGCAGCATAGAACCAGCGCGACGACCAGTGGCAGTTTCCCCGTGATCTCGTCGGACATATCCGCGAACTCCGCCGTCGCACCGCCGACCAGCACGTCACCGGGCAGTGCGGTGGCCCGGTCGCGGATCTCCCGGACGAGTTGATCGGCCTCGCTGGAATCGAATGCGGACTTCGCCACCACCATCGCGAAGATCCGCCCGTCGCGCTGGATCGGCAGCACCTGTTCGACCCGCTCATCCGAGCGGAGTGCGGTCAGGAAGTTCTGCACCTCGCCGGCCGCCGTGGCATTCAGCGGCGTATCACCGGAACCGGTCACCACGATCGTGATCGGCGCGAGCAGTCCGGGCGCGAAATTCTCCGAGGCGACCTTGCTCGCCTTGCCGGACGCGGTATCGCCCATCGCCGCGGTGCCCATATCCATGCCGTAGCGAATTCCGGTCAGTGGCGCGGCCGCCACCAGCAACACCAGCGTGGCCGCGATACCGAACACCACCGGCCGTGCCATCACGATCCGACTCCACCGCGCCCACCGCCCGCTCGCCGGATCGGCATCCGATCCCGGCCGGGTCTCCAACGGCTGCCACCGAGCTGGCAGCGCACCGCGATTCACCCGCGATCCGAGCATTGCCAGCACCGCCGGCAGCAGCGTCAGCGCCACCATCAGCGCGGCCACGACCGCGATCACCACGCCTACGGCGATACCGCGGAACACTGGCGCGCGCACCACCACCAGCGAGCACAGCGAGATCATCACGATGAAGCCCGAGGCGACGATCGTCTTACCTGCCGTGGCGATCGCGATCCCGCAGGCATGCGCCACACCGGCCGCGGAACTCCCGCCCGGCTTCCCGAGCTCTTCGCGGAACCGACTGACCACGAACATCGCATAGTCCAGCCCGATGCCGGTGCCGATCATGGTCGCGACGGCCAGCAACAGCGAACTGGTCGCCATCACATGCGAAAGCAGAAACAGTCCGCCGAAGGCGAGCAGCAGTCCGCTCAACGCCACCACTACCGGCACCAACGCGGCGACCACCGTGCCGAGCGCGAGGATGAGCAGCACGAACGCTACCGGCAGGCCCAGCGCCTCGGCCCGCCCGGAATCGGCCACCTCGATCTCCATCAGATCGCGCAGCACCGGTGAGAAGCCGGTGAGCCCGACGGTCACCCCGTCTCCGGAGAACTGTCCCGTACGTTCCTGCAGCTCACCGGCCAGTTCTGCCCGCTCCGGAATCGTGCCGTCGATCCCGACGACCGCAAGCGCCGCATGCCTGCTCGCCGAGATCTGCGACGTTTGATCTCCCTGGAACGGCCCCACCGCGACCCGCACCCCGGGAACCCCGCGCAGATCCGCGACCGCCCGCTCCACGATCGCTCGGTAAGCCGGATCATCGACGGTCCGCTGCTCCGAATCGAAGACCAGCGCAAGCTGTTCGGCTCCCAGATCCGGATAGTGCGCGGCGAGCAGTTCGGTGATCCGCGTCGATTCCGCCTTGTCGGCGTGGAATTCCATGGCCTCCAGGCGGCCGTTGAGTTGCGGGTAGGCGACCGCGCACGCGGCGATCAGCACCAGCCATACCGCGACGACGATCCGCCGGTGCTGTGCCATCGCCACGCCCCAGCGGTAGCCGATTCCCTGCTCGCGCCCCGCCTGCTGTCTACCGGTCTCGATCGTCTGCTGTGTCATTTCGCCCCGCTATTTTCCGGATCCGCATCCGTCCCCAACTCTATTGCCGCAAAGAGCAATTCGGCATGCCCGCGATGCTCCGGCTGCCCGGCTCGTACGTACCGGGCACCCCATGGTCAGAGCCGGGCATCCGCTGTGCGGGTGCTCGGTGCACGGGCGGGGTGCCCGGATGCACTCAGCGCAGCACGACCAACCAGATCGCGGCGTAGTGGCAGAGGGCGGCGAACACCGTCGCGGCGTGGAAGAACTCGTGGTGGCCGAAGACGGTGGGCCACGGGTTCGGCCATTTGGTCGCGTAGAGGATCGCGCCACCGCTGTAGACCAGACCGCCGATGAGCAGCAGGATCAGCGGTGCGATGCCGATATTCGCGTTGAGCTGCCCGGCCACCGGCACGATCGCCCAACCGAGCAGCAGATACAGCGGCACCCCGACCCAACGGGGCGCGGTCGGCCACAACAGTTTCAGCGCCACACCGGCCAGCGCGCCGAGCCACACGACCAGCAGCAGTATCTGGCCCGTTCGGCCCGGCAGGCCGAGCAATGCGAACGGCGTATAGCTGCCCGCGATGAACAGGAAGATCATCGAATGGTCGGCCCGCTTCATCTGGATGCGCGCCTTCGCGGTGGCCCAAGTCACCCGGTGGTATACGGCGCTGATGCCGAACAACCCGCACACCGTCAGCCCGTAGATCAGAGTGGACCAGCTTGCCGTCGCCGAGACGCTTGCGGCCTTCAAGACCAAAACGAGCACCGCGATAGCCGCAATGCCGACCGCCCAGGTGTGAATCCAGCCCCGCATCCGCGGCTTGATCAGTATCGACGTGCCCGGGATCGCGACAGGTGTCGCATCGGTCGTGCCGATTATTTCGGACACCGAGTTACCTCCTAGTGATACCCGCCGGTAACCTACGGTACCGTAAGTTCCGGTACTTGGTCACTGTACCCGGAACCACAGTCGATGCCGGGATCGCGCCGCTGAGGCGTAGGGTTGGTCGCCGTGGAGCTTCCGAGTCAGGTGCGTGGTTTGCCATACCGCATCTACGAGGCGCGGCTGTCCAAGCAGCTGGCCGGCAAACAACATCCTCGGCACGTCGCGGTGATGTGCGATGGTAATCGGCGCTGGGCCAGAGAAAACGGTTTCACCGATGTGACCCACGGGCATCGGGTCGGCGCGCTGAAAATCGCCGAACTGGTCGGCTGGTGCGCGGACGAGGGCATCGAGATGGTGACCGTCTATCTGCTGTCCACCGAGAATCTGCAGCGCGATCCCGACGAACTGGAGACCCTGTTCGAGGTGATCACCGATGTCGTCGAGGAGCTGTCCGCACCGGAACAGAACTGGAGTGTGCGCATCGTCGGCACCCTCGACGGCTTTCCGGAGTTGGTCGCCAAGCGGCTGCGCACGGCCGCCGAACGAACCATCGGACGTGACGGTGTGCACGTGAATGTCGCGGTCGGCTACGGCGGTCGGCAGGAGATCGCGGATGCGGTCCGCAAGCTGGTCCGCCAGGAGATCGTGGCGGGGGAGACCGGGGAGGATCTGGTCCAGTCGATCACCGTGAATTCCATCGGCCAGCACCTCTACACCTCCGGCCAGCCGGATCCCGACTTGGTCATCCGAACCTCCGGTGAGCAGCGTCTTTCCGGATTTTTGCTGTGGCAGAGCGCATACTCGGAAATATGGTTCACCGAGGCCTACTGGCCGGAATTCCGACGGGTGGACTTCCTGCGCGCCTTGCGCGACTACGCCGCTCGACATCGCCGCTTCGGTATCTGACGCAACGACATTCGCGTACCGTCCGGTTTGTGGACGAGTCGACGAGTGCTGTGCCCGGGCCGAAGGGGGAGCAGATGTCCTACATCGGCTATGCGGAATTCGGTCGGCGCTTCCTGGAATATGCGGCCTCGGAACAGCGCATCTCGGGTGCATTCGCCCAGTTGACCGGTGCCGCCTTCGATTTCGGCCCGATCGGTGTCGGGCCCGCCAAATTGGCGAAGGTCGCGGCGCAGGTGCGACTCGGAGAACCGAAGCTGCAACGGTACGTCGACGAGGTCATCTCCTTCGAGCTGGTCATCCCGCTCGATGTAGATCTGCTGCTCGATCTCGCCGTCGACCGGCACCGCTTCCACATCGACGGCAATATCCACCTGCATTTGACTGTGCGCACCGCCGAACCGCTGCGGGTCGTCATCGATATCGCCGAGCCGCGCCCGAGCGATGTTCGCATCAATGTGGCCACCGCCACCAAACGCGGACAGCTGCTGCGCATCCTGGCCAGCGTCGACCACGAGATCCGGCGCTTCGTCGCGCGCTATCTCGCCACCGAAATCCGCAAACCGCATATCGCCGCGGTGCGCGATATCGATGTCGCCGCCCGGCTGGACGCGGCCTGGAAGCTGTGACTCTTTCGAGCTGACCGTTTCGAGCTGACCGTTTCGAGCGACCTGCAAGCAGTCGCTACGGCCTGCAAGCAGTCGCTACGGCCTGCAAGCAGTCGCTACGGCTAGAGCTTGCGCAACCGCAGCCGGTTGATGCTGTGGTCGGCGTCCTTGCGCAGCACCAGCGTCGCGCGCGGACGGGTGGGCAGGATGTTGTCGACCAGATTGGGCCGGTTGGTGGAGTTCCAGATCTCCTTCGCGGCGGCCGTTGCCTGGTCGTCGGTGAAGCCCGCGTAGTGGTGGAAATGCGCGTTCGGATCGGCGAAGGCGGTCTCGCGCAGCGTGAGAAACCGTTGCACATACCAGTTCTCGATGTCCTCGATGCGTGCGTCGACGTAGATCGAGAAGTCGAACAGATCCGAGACCATCAACCGCGGACCGGTCTGCAGCACATTGAGACCCTCCACGATGAGAATGTCGGGCTGAGTCACGCAGTGGAACTTGCTCGGCACGATGTCGTAGGAGATATGTGAATACACCGGCGCACATACTTCGGCTGCACCGGATTTCACCTCGGTGACGAAGCGCAGTAGTTTGCGGCGATCATAACTTTCTGGAAAACCCTTGCGGTGCATGATGCCGCGCCGATTCAGTTCCGCGGTGGGATATAGGAATCCGTCGGTTGTGACCAAATCCACACGCGGATGGTGATCCCACCGCGCGAGTAGCGCCTGTAGTACGCGGGCGGTGGTGGATTTTCCGACCGCGACGCTGCCGGCGACACCGATCACGAATGGCACCTGTTCATCGGGATGGGTCTCCCCGAGAAAGGTCGCGGTCGCGGCGAACAGCCGCTGACGTGCGGCGACCTGCAGGTGGATGAGGCGAGCGAGCGGGAGGTAGACCTCGGCGACCTCTTCCAGATCGATCTGTTCGCCGAGGCCGCGAAGACCGATCAGTTCTTCCTCGGTGAGCACCAGGGGAGTCGACTTACGCAGGGTCCGCCACTGTTTCCGGTCGAATTCCACATAGGGACTCGGCTCGCTCATTCGTGCCACTTACCCGACACTCCGTTCAGGCAAACACGCATACATCGCGCGCCGACTGTATGAGATTCGGTCCAGCTCTCGCATAGCCGAATTCTGCTCTGCGTCAACATCGTGTGAAACGCGGGGTGCCGATACCGGGTGGTAACCGGTCGATGACATGGCCTTCAGCGGCTAATGTCGGCGGACATGGAAGCGCATCCCCTCGTGACCGAGTACCTGCGGCTCGGCTTGGCATTCGACCGGCTGGAGGAAGGTTTCGTCGACGCCTATACCGGCGATCCGGCGTTGCGTCGCGAGGTGGAGAACGCGCCCGCTCCCGAGCCGCGCGAGTTGGCGCGGCGGGCGGCGGCATTGCGTGCGGAACTGCCCGCGGCCGAATTGCCGCGGCAGCGGACCGAATTCCTCGATGTGCATCTGCGGGCGCTGGAATGCTCCGGTCGCAAGTTCGCCGGGGACGACATCGGGTTCGTCGACGAGGTGCGCGCGTACTTCGATGTCGATATCGCACCCGGCGATGTCGAGGACTACCGCGAGGCGCACCGGCAGATGGACGAGGTGCTGCCCGGTGACGGCCCGCTCGCCGAGCGGGTGACCGCATTTCGCAAGGCCGATGAGATTCCGCCGGAGCGGTTGAGTGTCTGTGTCGAGGCGTTCTCGAGTGCGTTGCGGGAACGGGTGCGCGAGCGTTATCCGCTGCCCGACCACGAGCACGTCACCTATGAGGTGGTGGGGGATAAGCCCTGGTCCGGCTTCAATTACTACCTGGGCAACTACCACTCCCGGGTGGCGATCAACTCCGATCTCAAACAGCATATGGCGCATCTGCCCGGCCTCATCGCGCACGAGGCCTATCCGGGACATCACACCGAGCACTGCCGCAAGGAGGCCGGTCTGGTCGCGAACGGGCAGGCCGAGCAGACGCTGTTCCTGGTGAACACCCCGCAGTGCCTGATGGCCGAGGGCCTTGCGGATCTGGCATTGCGTTCGATTGTCGGACCGGGCTGGGGCAAGTGGGCGCAGGAGATCTACGCCGATCTGGGTCTGCGTTTCGAAGGTGAACGCGCCGAACAGCTTTCGAATGCTTCGGCCGGATTGCTCGGGGTCAGGCAGGATGCCGCGCTGCTGCTGCACGATCGGCGCCGCGACACCGACGAGGTCGCCGAATTCCTGCAGCGCTGGAGCTTGACCACACCCGAGCGCGCCCGCCAATCCCTGCGCTTTCTGTCCTCGCCGTTGTGGCGCGCCTACATCAGCACCTACGTCGAGGGCTACCGCCTCCTCGGCAGTTGGCTCGACCGTGCCGTCGACGCCGACGACCGCGCCGATCGCTTCCGCCGCCTCCTCGACGAACCGCTCACTCCCGGTGCCCTGCGCGTCATGTGATTACTGGATGACGGCGCAACCGCCGCCGCTGGAGATGGTGCAGATCAACTGGGACAGCGTCCGCAGGAGGGCATCGAGCGGCGATGTCGGGACCGAGACCAGATTCAGCATGGCGTCTCCTCGGGGTAGCGATGTGGACGGACTCGCCTGTGAAACCGGTGATATCGGCCCTGGCGTTAACGCCCGTCTGCCCCCGAAAACTCGCGCCCCTTGAACAATGGGCACGCTCGACCTGCGGCTTGTTGCGGAACAGTGCGCTGGAGTAATGGCTTGCACTGGTTCGTGACCCATTCGGCGCGCGCGAGGCACATCCTCACGCGGTGAAGGTGATGCGCACCGAGATGGGGTCGGATTCCAGTGCCTTGATCGTCCAGGCCGTGGCCGATTCGGCGGCGCTGCCCTTCGCGAAGGCGCGGGCGCGGGCGACCACATCGTCATCGGGGACGAAGGCCGCGGTGCCGGTGTACCAGCGCTTGCCCTGACGCAGCCGGACCTGCGGATTCGCAGCGATATTGCGCGCCCAGCCCGCGCGGTGGCCGTGCTGGGAGATCAGCCACGCGCCCTCGTCGTCGATCGAAACGGTGACCGGCACGCGACGCGGCTGACTCGATTTGGCGCCGATGGTCTCCAACTCGGCGAGCATGGAGGAGCGGATACCGATTCGATCGAGTAGTCCGACAGCGGGATTGGCGAGATAGCGCCCGATGAACCGTTCCCGCCGGAACTTGCGCGCGGCGGCGTCGGTGGTGCGTTGACTCATAGCTGTGCTCCTTCAGCGGAAGATGACGCAGGTCGTGGAGCCGTGTGCGACCAGCTTGCCCTGGTCGTCGACGACGCGACCCTCGGCGGTCGCGGTGGTGCGGCCGACGTGGATGGTGGTGCCGGTGGCGATCAGGCGACGGCCGTCGGTGGGGACCGCGCGGATGTAGTTGATCTTCAGTTCCAGCGTGGTGTAGCCGACACCGGCGTCGAGCGTGGTGTGCACCGCACAGCCCATCACCGAATCGAGCAGGGTGGCGCAGATGCCGCCGTGCGTGGTCCCGAGCGGATTGGCGAAATCGGGCCGGGTCCGGAGTCCGAAGACTGCCTTGCCGAACTCGAGTTCCTCGACCTCCAGGCCGAGCAGATCGCCGATGAACGGCGGCCGCGATTTCGTCGTCATCGCGGTACGCAGCAGTTCGAGTCCCGACAGCTGCGTCAGATCGGTCGGTGCGCTCATGACCGCGCCTCGGCGCTCGGCTTCGTCATGACCGCAAATGCGGCTGTGTCGAATGTTCGCTCGCTCATGAATCCCGTCCTTTCGATGAACCGATCGGTTCACATCTGTCATGATTGCAGCATGGACCGATCGGTTCATGCAAGCATGGACAAGGAGGACGGCGATGACCTTGGGTCCGCGCGACCGACTGATCGAGAGCGCCATCGATCTGGTGCGCGAACAGGGCGTGCACGCCGCCGGGCTCGCCGCTCTGCTCGAACGCAGCCGTGCCTCCCGCAACTCGCTCTACCAGCACTTTCCATCCGGTAAAAGCGAGCTGGTCGAGGTTGCGACCAAGACGGCGGGTGCGCGTCTCGTCGCAGTGGCGGACAAGATCACCGGCTCCGGATCGGCCGAGCAATGGATCGACGCGCTCGTCGGCTGGTGGCGGCGCACGCTCGAAAAGTCCGTGTTCGCCACGGGATGTCCGATCGTCGGCGCCGCACTCGCCGAATCCGAGCCGCGGGTGCAGGCCGCTGCGGGCACCGTGTTCACCGACTGGACCGACCAGATCGCGAACGGATTGCGTGACAAGGGTTTATCGGCCGAGGAGGCGCGGTCGCTGGCCGGGTTCGTCATCAGTGCGTTGGAGGGCGCCATCATTCAATCCCGGGCGCTGAAATCCACTCGGCCGCTCGACGACGCGCAAGTGCATCTCACCGCCTTATTGCGGTCCGCCGTCCCCGGGGCTTGACGGGTCTCGGCCCGTTGCCGACCCCCGGATAAGATGATGCGACCGCGACTGGCGCACTCGAGGTGGAAGCAACCACCGGGAAGCACCCTCGCCCCGCACCGCGCGCCTGGGTGCTGGGCTCATGGCCTTGGGGTGCGCACTCCGGGCCACCCCGGACCACGGAGGTTGCGATGCACACCGAGACACAGAACCCCCTGATCGGCGCGGCGCGGACGGCCAATAGACTCGGCCAGGTGACGCAGACGACCGCCTCTGTCAATACCCAATCCCTCGGTGAGCTCGATCCGGAGGTCGCTGCCGCGATGGCAGGCGAACTCGCCCGCGAACGCGACACCCTCGAGATGATCGCCTCGGAGAACTTCGTGCCGCGCGCGGTGCTGCAGGCACAAGGCAGCGTGCTCACCAACAAGTACGCCGAGGGCTACCCGGGCCGTCGCTACTACGGTGGCTGCGAGCACGTCGATGTCGTCGAGACTCTCGCCCGCGATCGGGCCAAGGAACTCTTCGGCGCCGAATTCGCCAATGTACAGCCGCATTCCGGCGCGCAGGCGAATGCCGCGGTGCTGATGGCGCTGATGGAGCCGGGCGACCGGCTGCTCGGCCTCGACCTCGCGCACGGCGGTCACCTCACCCACGGCATGCGGCTGAACTTCTCCGGCAAGCTCTACGAGGTGCACTCCTACGGGGTCAGCAAGGAAGATCACCGTATCGATATGGAGGAGCTGCGCAAGACCGCGCTCAGCTCGCGTCCGAAGGTGATCGTCGCCGGTTGGTCGGCCTACCCGCGGCACCAGGACTTCGCGGCGTTCCGGGAGATCGCCGATGAGGTCGGCGCGAAGCTGTGGGTCGATATGGCGCACTTCGCCGGTCTGGTCGCCGCCGGTCTGCACCCCTCGCCGGTGCCCTACGCCGATGTGGTGTCCTCCACCGTGCACAAGACGCTGGGCGGTCCGCGCTCCGGACTGATCCTGGCCAAGCAGGAGTACGCCAAGAAGCTCAACAGCTCGGTCTTCCCGGGTCAGCAGGGCGGCCCGCTCATGCACGTGATCGCCGCCAAGGCCGTCGCGTTCAAGATCGCGGCGGGCGCCGAATTCAAGGAGCGCCAAGAGCGCACCCTGTCCGGTGCGAAGATTCTGGCCGAGCGGCTCGGCGGTGCGGACGTCAAGGACAAGGGCATCAGCGTCCTCACCGGCGGCACCGATGTGCACCTGGTGCTCGTCGATCTGCGCAACTCCGAGATCGACGGTCAGCAGGGTGAGGATCTGCTGCACGAAATCGGAATCACGGTGAACCGCAATGCCGTTCCGTTCGACCCGCGCCCGCCGATGGTTACCTCCGGCCTGCGTATCGGCACCGCCGCCCTGGCCACCCGTGGTTTCGGTGATGCCGAGTTCACCGAGGTCGCCGACATTATCGCCACCGCATTGGCAGGCGGCTCCGATGTCGATGCCCTGCGTGCCCGCGTCACCAAGCTGGCCCGGGATCTGCCGCTCTACAACGGCCTCGAGGACTGGCACCTGCTCGGCTGAGCCCCTCTTATTCGCCTGGGAATCCGGCTGCGCGCCAACAGTATTCGTTGGTGTGCGCGGGTTCCCAGGCGAACTCGTTTGTAGGTGAGATCGAAAGCCTCTCCGCCGCCGGACTTCTGGGCGCTTCTTGTCGGGCGCATTGAGATCGCTGCGGCTGGCCCGATCTGCGCCGATTTGCACGACGGCCGACTCCGCGCCGGCGACCGAATGCACCCCGCACCCCGAGTTCAGGACCGCCCCAGCCTCTCCCCTGGCCGGACCTCGGCGTCCTCCTCGACACCCCTCGTATCCGACCACCTGGCCGCCGCCCGAAAATAGCCGCACCGGTGTTATCGCATATCCAGCGATCATGTCGCACAAGGTGTGTGGCCTGGGTGAGGTAGGCACTGGGTGTGTGACACCACCTACCTGCCGCATGGGTGCGCCGGTTCGGCTCGGCCGCAGCATGATTCGGGTCGACGGGTGTGGGTCCCGACCAGCGGCGGGCTCGCTGTCGTCGAATCGGATCCGGTTCGACGGCAACCGGATTCAGAGCTGGATACCCTTTGCGGCGGCCAGCTCGGCGATCTTGTCCATCTCGTCGATGGCGACCGCCACGTAGGCGCGCAATTGTCCGTCGTCGTCGCGGCGCAGCAGGTATTCGTAGTCGCTGTCGGTGAGCAGATTGCCCTCGATGTCGTAGAAGTGCCAGCGCACGTGGATGCGGGTGATGCGCTCGCTCAGGTCGACGTGCTCGAGCACCGTGTGGTCGACACTGGCGAGGCCGAGCGACTGGTAGAGCGGATAGGACTGTTCCAACCCCTCGGCCATTTCGGCGGTGGTGGCGACAGTTCCCACGAAAGCGTCGCTGACCATGGTTCCCGGCGCACCCCACTGCGCCACCGAACGCTGGGCGTCGAACGCACTCAACGCCTCCTGATACTCGACCAGATAAGCCTCGATCTCCGCGCGCGTCGTCATACCGAACAACCTATCCGGCCCCTTCGAGTCTTGATCTTGATCCCGCAGCGCGAGTCCTATTGGTCGACGCGGGCTTTGGCTCGGACGATGGACTCGTCTAGGTAGCGGGTGATGTCGGCGCTGGTGGCGGGGCGGATCATGAGGGCGCGGTTGGCGGGGACTTCGCAGTAGCGGCCGGCCTTGGTGTCGATCCAGCGGAGTTTTCCGGTGCGCAGGGGTTCGGCATTGCGGGGGCCGACCAGGACGGTGGCGGTGCCGCTGGTGTCGCAGGGTTGGCGCCAGAAGCGGCGGTAGCGGTCCTGGATGGCCCGGGAGGGGGAGTTGCCGAAGGGGTCGGGGCGGTCGTCGTTGAGATCGTCGAGGAGGTAACTCTTTTCGGCCGCGGTGCCGGGTGCCGGATCGGGGAGCAGGCGGATCAGTTCGGTGGCGAGTTGGTCGCCGCGGACGCGGCGCAGCCGTACCCTGCCGCCATCCGGAGCCGCAGCCTGCAGCGCGATGACGCCAGGTCCGGTGCGGGTGGCGCAGCCGATGGCGCGCACTTCGATCCCGCCGCGGGTGTTATCGATGCCGAACAGTTCGATGCGCCACTCGGGTTTGGCGAGCACCCCGATGGCACGCTGCAGTGACGCATTGTCCTCACGGTCCAGCTCCGCGCGAAATTGCCGCTGGTAGGCCCGATATTCATGGAGTCCGGGAAAGCGGCTGGTGAAGCGAAACGGAAAGGGCATGCGATCCAGGCCGGTGCCGAACCAAGCCGCCGCGAATTGCTCGGCGGACAAGGTCCACTGCGTCATCATTGCGCCCCGAGTACGGGCGGCACAGTCTTCTCCACTTCGCCGATGAGCTCCTCGCCGTGCTCCTCGGTGCGCAGGTACTTCGCCGACTTGTGTTCACCGTCCTCGCCCCGGCGGCCACGCGCGCCGGGTGGAAACATCCCGGAGTATCCGGCGGCACCTGTCGCGCCCACGCGGCTCGGTGTACCGGTGGTCGGCTGAGCAGTCGTCGCTACCGGTGTGGTGCCCGGCACCGACTTGCCAGGACTCGGAGTCTCGCTGGTGTTGGGCGCACCACCGAGACTGGGCGCACCACCGAGACTGGGCGCACCGCCGGGGCTGGGCGCACCGCCGGGACTGGGTGCGCTACCGAGACTGGGGGAAGCGCCCGTCGAGGTCGAGGTCCCCGGCCCGATCCCGCCGGACATGAATGTGGTCGGTGCGATCTGCGTACCGGCCGCCGAGGGGATGGCCGAAGTTGTGGATGTATGGGTAGAGGACGCGGGCATGGTCGACGAGCCATTGTTCTGAGTCGACGGAATAGATTGCGGAGCAACAGCTTCAGCTCGGCCCGACCCATCCGCCTTACCTGTGTCCCCGCTATTGTTCGGATCCCCGGCCTTACCAGTGTCCTCTGCCTTACCTGTATCCCCGGCGCCGCTAGTCTCTTCCGCTTTGCCTGAATTCCCAGTCCCGCTGCCGTCCGCCGCTTTACCTGCATCCCCAGTCCCGCTGCTATCCGCCGCTTTACCTGTATCCCCAGCCCTGCCGGTGCCCTCCGTCGTGCCTGTATCCGCTGCCTTGCCAGCAGCCCCACCCTGGCCGGTGCCCTCCGCCGGGCTCGTATCCCCTGCATTCCCGGAATCCCCACCCGGCAAAGCCCCCCACACTCCCGAAACCCCCGACCCCCCGGAAATCGGATTAGCGGGCGGCGGCAACGTAGGAATCAACGGCGCCGTACTCCCATAAGGCTGGATATACAACGTGCTCATATCGTCCCGAGCCTGCTCCTCCTGCGAATTCCGCAGCTCAGGCCCCCGTGGACTATCCGAACTATCCACCACCGGTGGCACCGCCACCTTGAACCGCCCCGCCGCACTCACCGCCGCCGACAGCGGTGTCGACTGCTGATCCAGCGACTCACCCAGCTCACCGACGCGCGCGGCATACTCCCGAATGGCGCGCACCGCCCGGTCGGCCGCCGCACCCTCCCAATGTTGATCCACTGCTTGCTGAATCGCGGTTTCGAACTGCTGTCCGGCCTTGGTCACCGCCGCCGCGATGGCGACCCAGGCATCGAACGCACCGTCCAGTCCGTCCGGATTCATCTGGTCGGCCGCCTGTTTGATCTCCGCGTGCGAAAAGTTCTGCGCGTTCTCGGGATTGGTGATCGCGCGGCCGTCCATCTGTGCTGTCATGGCCGAGCCAGCCCCTTCCGTCAGTGCCGTCTGACCTTATAGACGCACTCGACCCCACCTCGGTTCCATCGAAACACAGTCGATTCCGCCACGCCATACCGTGCGGTCGGCTGAAATGGGTTCGGGCCGACGTCACTCGGACGGATCGGCCCATGGCCCATCGGTGTCATCAATTCGCATCGGCCGCGCCGACCAGCGTCGGGTAGTCCCGCAGATCGATATCGTTGGCCGCGTTATCGGCATACTTCAGCATCAGGTTCCACATCCACGAGTGCAGGAACCAGTTGCGCATCTTGATGCCGCGTGCGGTGCGCGGGGCGAGGAATTTGCCCGCGTTGCTATTGCCGGCGATCTTGGCATAGCGCTTCATGATTGCGTTGTAGTTGGCGAAGGCCAGCGGGTAATCGCCGTCGGCAAGGGCGAGTTCGCCCGCGATGACGTAAGCACCGACCACGGCGAGCCCGGTGCCGAAGCCGCCCAGGGTATTTCCGTACGCCGAGTCGCCGATCAACGCGACCCGGCCCTTGGTGTAGTTGCCCTTCATCCGCACCTGGCTGATCGTGTCGAGGTAGAAGTCGTCGAAATCCGCCATCTCATCGAGCATCCGCGGCACATCCCACTGGACGTCGGCGTAGACCTGTTCGACGATGCGGCGCTGGGCGGCGATGTCATCGCGGGAGTAATCCAGCTCCGATGAGGCGAACATGTACAACTGCTGTGCCTTCGAGCCGCCGGTGATCGCGAGCTTGCCGGGAGCGTTGTGGCCGTAGGCGGTTGCCCGCGGACGCGGACCGGTGGCGTCTTTGCTCCACGGGCTCGCCCCCGCGACGCAGTAGTAATGGCCCAGGTACTCGACGAAGTCCCGCTCCGGTCCGAAGGCCAGCTTGCGTACCCGGGAGTGGATGCCGTCGGCGCCGAAGACGAGATCGAAGGCGCGCGCCGGTGCGTGCTCGAATTCGACGTATACGCCGTCGGCGAGTTCGGTGAGCGCGCTGATCGAATCGCCGAACAGGTATTCGCAATGCTCGGCGGTTCGCTTGTACATGATCTCGGCCAGGTCGCCGCGCAGGATCTCCACATCACCACCGGTGAAGTCGCCCGACATGAACGCGAGCCGCTCGCCGTTCTCGTCGACGAACACGGTGTCGGTGGTGCCGGTGCGGCGCTCCTGGACCTCCTCGAGGATGCCCATCCGCTCGAGCACGGTGAAGTGGGTCTTTCCCTTGAAGTCGATGGCCTGGCCGCCCGGGCGCAGCGCCGGAGCGCGTTCGACCACGGTGACGTCGAACCCGTAGCGGTGCAGCCAGTAGGCCAGTGCGGGACCGGCAATGCTCGCGCCGGAAATGAGGACGGTCTTGTTGCGCATGATGTCTCCCGAGTCTATATCTGCGTCCGATGGAATCTGTATCCACTGGACACGAATTAGAGTATGGTGGACACAGTTACTTGTCAACACGCAATGCGTAAGGATGTGGAAATGCCTGCACCGACCACTGTCGAACTGCTCTGGGGCACCCAGCAGCGGCCGAAGCGCGGCCCCAAGCCCGCGCTATCGCTGGAGGGGATCGTCGCGGAGGCCATCGCTCTCGCTGATGCCGAAGGGCTGACGAACCTGTCCATGCAGCGCCTGGCCGAGCGCCTCGGCTTCACCAAGATGTCGCTGTACCGGTATGTGCCCGGCAAGGATCAGCTCACCGCGCTGATGGTGGATACCGCGCTCGGAGCTCCACCGGATATTATTGCGGCGCAAGAGGATTCGAAGGAAGAGCCGTGGCGAGCCGGGCTGCGCCGCTGGGCCGAGACGATCTTCGAGCGCTACCGCGCACACCCCTGGTCGATCACCCTCACCGTGGGCGTGCGGGCGATCGGCCCCAACGAAATGGGGTGGATGAACGCCGCGCTGACCGCGCTGGACGGCACCGGGCTGACCGGGCCCGAGCAACTGGACACCATCGTGCTGCTCAACGGGCACATCCGCAGTCTCGTGCAGCAGGTGACGACCGCGGACCGGCGAGAAACGGCGCAGCAGATCGCTGGGCAGTTCGCCGCGATGATGGCCGCCGCCGGTGACCGGTTTCCCCTGGTATCCGCCGCCTTCGCCGAGGAGGCCGCCGCCACCGGCGGACCACCCTCGATCGACGGTCCTGGGGATGCGTTGAGCTTCGGCATCGACCGAATTCTCGATGGTCTGGGTGTCCTCATCGCCGACCGCCGCCGACCCTAGCGGCACGATCGGGCGCAGCCCGACAAAGTCCGTCATTGGTCTCTTGCGCTTGGACGAGCGAATGCGAGGCCACCGCTTAGGCTCAGTGCATGACCGACGAACTGGAACTGGAGCAGGACGCGATCACCACGGTGCGGGAATTCTTCGCCGCACTCGAGATCGGCGCGGTGGAGGAGGCACTGGACCTCCTGCACCCCGATGTCGTCTGGAAGAACACCTCACTGCCGACGGTCGGCGGCGGCCTCACGCGCAAGATCCTGCGCGGGCTGAACCGCGACACCATCGGCTTCGCCGCCGAAATGCATCACATCGCCGCCAACGGCGACTTCGTGCTGACCGACCGCACCGATATCCTGCGCGTCGGCCCGCTGCGGATCGCGTTCTGGGTCTGCGGCACCTTCGAACTGCGCGACGGCCGAATCATCCTGTGGGACGACCACTTCAGCTGGGAGAACTTCCTGCGCGGCACCGCCGTCGGACTCTTCCGCGCCGCATTGCCCCGCAGCTGATCCATCGCAATCGAGGCTGCTTCCGACGGTAGTCGAATGGTGGCTCCGGGCCGCCGCGACAGCCGCCATTCGACTACCGTCGGCGCCTTCGCCGAGGGCCGGGTGCGGGAACTCAGGTGTGCTTGGCGAGGTAGTCGAGGTAGTAGGGTCGCAGGATCTCGGCGATCTTGCCGTCGCCCGCGTGGATGTAGTCGTCGATCATCGGCAGCACGTACTTGATATCGGCCTCGCTCTCGCCGAGATTGCCCGCGGCGGCCTCGGCGGCCGGAATCGACTTCAGTAGTCGCCACAGATATTTGATGTCACCGCGTCGCGCCGCGAGCCGGACCGCACGGTCGTGCAGCTCCTTGGACGACAGCTTCTCCAACTCCTCGTTACCGGCCATACCTGCGACTCTATCCCCTGCACCAATGCGGGGTTAACGACAAATTCACGGACACGCCTACCTGTGCCCGAGCGGAGACCGGGCAGTCGGCGGTAGCGTCGTTGGTGCGGGCCGCGTCGGTGTGGCTCGTACGGGAGGTCCTGAACCGTGACTGAGCTACTCAGTACGAGAGGGCCGGCACCCGGCCCTCTGGGCATCTGACGCAAGTCGGATCCCATCAGGACGGACCGGTCCAGCGAGATCGTTCGTGCGGGTGCCGCGCGAACACAAAGGAGCCCACCGTGACTGCTGCACGCTCCGTTCCCGCTCCCTCGGCGCACTCCAGCTCCGCGAAAGGCGAAGCCGCCGCGAAGGGGGCCCGCCCCTCGCATTCCCAGAATTCCGGTGCGAAATCCTTCGTCATCGACACTTCGGTTCTACTGTCGGATCCCTGGGCTTTCACCAGGTTCGGCGAAAACGATGTCGTATTACCGCTGGTCGTGATCAGCGAACTCGAAGGTAAGCGCCACCATCACGAACTGGGCTGGTTCGCGCGGGAAGCCCTGCGCAACCTTGACGATCTGCGCCTGCAGCATGGCAGGCTGGATCAGCAGGTGCCGATCGGCACCGAGGGCGGAACGCTGCAGGTGGAACTCAACCACACCGACCCCGCGGTACTCCCGGTCGGATTCCGCACCGACACCAATGACTCCCGCATCCTGGCCTGTGCGCTCAATCTGGCGGCCGAGGGCCGTCAGGTCGTGCTGGTGTCCAAGGACATTCCCTTGCGCGTCAAGGCGAGTGCGGTGGGTTTGCACGCCGACGAATACCACGCCCAGGACGTGGTGACCTCCGGCTGGGCCGGAATGGTGGAGATCGATGTCTCCAAAACACAGATCGATCAGCTCTACGCCGATGCCGTGATCGATCTGGACGAGGCGCGGGAACTGCCGTGCCACACCGGAATCCGGTTGCTCGGGGCAAGCTCCAGCGCCCTGGGCCGGGTCACGCCGGATAAGCGGGTGCAGTTGGTGCGTGAACGCGAGGCGTTCGGACTGCACGGCCGCTCGGCCGAACAGCGCATCGC
This sequence comes from Nocardia vinacea, assembly GCF_035920345.1. Lineage (NCBI taxonomy): Bacteria > Bacillati > Actinomycetota > Actinomycetes > Mycobacteriales > Nocardiaceae > Nocardia > Nocardia vinacea. The sequence continues at coordinate 5,592,695 of NZ_CP109149.1, read as the reverse complement.
ACTGGATCTGCTGCTGGACGAGAGCGTCGGCATCGTCTCGCTCGGCGGCCGGGCCGGTACCGGCAAGTCGGCGCTGGCCCTGACGGCCGGTTTGGAGGCGGTGCTCGAGCGTCGCACACAACGCAAGGTGGTGGTGTTCCGTCCGCTGTACGCGGTCGGTGGGCAGGATCTCGGCTATCTGCCGGGATCGGAGAGCGAGAAGATGGGCCCCTGGGCGCAGGCGGTCTTCGACACGCTCGACGGGTTGGCCAGTCGCGAGGTGATGGAGGAGGTGCTCAGCCGCGACATGTTGGAAGTCTTGCCGCTCACCCACATTCGCGGTCGCTCGCTACACGATTCATTCGTGATCGTGGACGAGGCGCAGTCGCTGGAGCGCAATGTGCTGCTGACGGTGCTCAGCCGACTGGGCACCGGATCGCGCGTCGTGCTCACCCACGATGTGGCCCAGCGCGACAACCTACGGGTCGGTCGGCACGACGGTGTCGCCGCGGTGATCGAAAAGCTCAAGGGACACCCGCTTTTCGCGCACATCACGCTGACCCGTAGCGAACGGTCGCCGATCGCGGCGCTGGTGACCGAGATGTTGGAGGAATACGGCCCGAATGCATAGCGGGTAGCAGCAACTATCCAGGGTGTGTTTCCCATCACAATCGAGCGGGTAGTATCCGCGTGATACCTGTTCAGCGACGGCCCGGCGAGTCTTATATCGATTCGCCGGGCCGTTGCCGAACATCGGCCCAGGCTACGCGCGACGAGAGGGATGGAAATGCACCACTTCGCTCGACGAACGGCTGGATTCACCGCGGTCACCGCGGCCGCGGCACTGCTGCTGGCCACCGGCTGCAGCAATGACGACGACAAGGACAAGAACTCCGCCGCGTCCATGACGACCACCTCGGCGGCCGCCCACGGCGAGGAGCATATGTCCGGTGCGGCGGAGGAGACCAAGATCGCCACCCAGGGCGGCGACATCACCGTCTCCGGCATCATCTTCGACAAGTACGTGCAGTCCGGCGGCCCGACCGGTCCGCTCGGCGCTCCGCTGAAGTCGCAGGAGGACGCCCCCAACGACGGCAAGTGGCAGGACTTCACCGGCGGCGCGATCGTCTGGAGCAAGGACAGCGGCGCGCACATCGTCTGGGGCGAAATCCGCAAGGCGTGGGAGGACAACGACGGCCCCGACGGCAAGATCGGGTACCCGACCAGCGACGAGAAGGACATCCCCGGCGGCAAGCAGAGCGATTTCGTCGGCGGCACCATCACCTGGGTGGACGGCAATACCACCGTCACGCCGAAGTCCTGATCCGCACCGGCGTCCGGGCGCTCACATGCCATTATTGGTGAGTGCTCGCGGTTCGCTCGAAAGAGCTGGTGCTTGTACGCTCGGACGCCGGTACCGATTCCTATTCGTAGATCCCCGCATCGCGGGGCCCAGCCGCTAGGTTGTGCTAGTGCAAACTCTGTTGACCGATCGCGAACTGCTCGCGTCCCTCGCCGATGAGGTGGAGCTGAATCTGCGCCGCCACATCGCCGCCGCCGACGGCTGGCAGCCGCACGACTATGTCCCGTGGGACGACGGCCGCAATTTCGGCTTCCTCGGCGGAATCGATTGGGAGCCGGAGCAATCCGAGTTGAGCGAGAGCGCCAAGCTGGCGCTGACGGTCAGCGTGCTCATCGCGGACAATCTGCCCTCGTACCACCGTGAGGTCGGTAAGTACCTGCGCACCGGATCGTGGTGGCGCTGGGTCGGCCGGTGGACGGCCGAGGAGAACCGGCACGAGATCATGATCCGCAACTACCTCATGGTCACCCGGTCGGTCGACCCGGTGCAGTTGGAGCGGTTGCGGATGGACCATATGACCAAGGGCTTCCGGCGTCCTGCGCTGCACCTGCTCGACGTGCTCGCCACCTGCGCGTTCGAGGAGGCGGCCGCCGCCATCCGGCATCGCAACACCGCCGCGCTCGGGGAGAACAAGATGGTCACCGCCATCGCCGAGCGCATCGCGCGCGACGATGAACTGCAGTCGATCTTCTTCGCCGACCTGATCAGCGCGGCGTTCGGCGTCGCACCGGATCAGACAATGCGCGCCATCGCCGACAGCGTCGCGCGGTTCGAGGTGCCGTCGGTGACCTTGTCCGATGGGCGCAGCAGCGACGATGTACTCGCCGAGGCGGGCATCTACGACCGCGCCAAGGAGAACGAATTGGTCTTCGGTCCGCTGCTGGAGCGTTGGGAGTTCTTCACCCGCACCGGTCTCGGTGCAGATGGTGAGAAGGCGCGCGCGGAACTCGCGGGCCTGCGGGCCGGATCGCTGGCCTGATTCTCGCGGTCACATCCAGGAGGTGAATCGGTCGGCGCACAGTTTTGTGCGTCGGCCGGTCTCTTTTCTCGCTGTCGTCGCATTCGTCGCGGCTCTCGGCATCGTTCCGTGACGACCCGTGCGGATAGGTGCCGTACCTGTGCGTATGCACTCCAGCGTCACGTTGGATCGGCATGAAGGTGTCCAACGTGACGCTCGACCGCGTTTTCTGATTCCGACTACTTTCCGTCTTCGACCCGGGCCATCGACAGCACATCCAAGCGGCGATCGAGTTCTTCCAGGGTGAGCTTCTCGTCGAGCAAACCGCGATCGATCACGGTCTGACGGATGGTCTTCTTTTCCTTCAGCGCCGCTTTCGCGACGGCGGCCGCCTCTTCGTAGCCGATGGCGGAATTCAGCGGCGTCACAATCGACGGTGACGATTCCGCGAGGGTGCGCAGGTGATCCTCGTTGGCGATCAGACCGCGAATGCACTTATCGGCGAACAGCCGGGACACATTGGCGAGCAGCCGAATCGATTCGAGCAGATTGCGCGCCATCACCGGAATGTAGACATTCAACTCGAATGCGCCGCTCGCACCGGAGAACGCGACCGCCGCGTCATTGCCGATCACCTGCGCGGCGACCTGCGTAACCGCCTCGGGCAGTACCGGATTCACCTTGCCGGGCATGATCGAACTGCCGGGCTGCAGATCCGGCAGCTGGAGTTCACCGAGACCGGTCAGCGGGCCCGAACCCATCCAGCGAATGTCGTTGGCGATCTTGGTGAGGCTCACCGCGACAGTGCGCAGTGCGCCGGACGCCTCCACCAGACCGTCACGAGCGGCCTGCGCCTCGAAGTGATCCTGAGCCTCGGAGAGTGCATCGATATCGGTCGACAGCACCAGTTCGGCAACGACTTTCGCGCCGAAACCCGCGGGCGCGTTGAGACCGGTGCCGACCGCGGTGCCGCCGATGGGCAGCTCACCGAGCCGGGGCAGCGCCGCCATAATGCGCTCGATACCCGCCGCGACCTGGCGGGTATAGCCACCGAACTCCTGGCCGAGGGTCACCGGTACGGCGTCCATGAGGTGGGTGCGCCCGGACTTCACCACGGTGCGCCATTCGGCCGACTTGTCTTGCAGCGCCAGCCGGAGGTGGTCCAGCGCCGGGATCAGATCCTTGATCGCGGCCTCGGTGGCGGCGAGATGGGTCGCGGTGGGGAAGGTGTCGTTCGACGACTGCGACATGTTCACGTCGTCGTTCGGATGCACATTCACGCCGTTGGCCTTCGCGATCGAGGCGATCACCTCGTTGGCGTTCATATTCGAGCTGGTGCCCGAGCCGGTCTGAAAGACATCGATCGGGAACTGGTCGTCGTGCAGACCGTCGGCGATCTCATTCGCGGCGGCGATAATCGCATCCGCCTTGGCCGGATCGAGCAGCCCGAGATCCTTGTTCACCTTGGCGCACGCCGCCTTGAGCAGGCCGAGCGCCCGGATCTGCGCCCGCTCCAACCCGCGCCCGCTGATCGGAAAGTTCTCCACGGCCCGCTGCGTCTGCGCCCGCCACAACGCATCCACGGGAACCCGAACTTCCCCCATCGTGTCGTGCTCGATCCGGAACTGCGTCTCCTCGGTCGTCATAATCCCGACCCTATGCCGCATACGCCAGCCGTGGGGCTGCCACGCCTGAGGCGATTCGCACACCCGTCGCCGGAATACCCCACTCCCCCGCACACCTTCGTGCCCCGGACACAGCGTTCCGTGCGATGCGTCGGTGTGCGAGGCCCCCGGATCAAGATCAGGTGGAACTGGTGGCGGCATCGCGCGAAAAGCCCCCTACACCAGTGCCACCTGATCTTGATCTGGCGATCCCTACCGCCGCTTGCGCAAGCTACTCGTTCACGGCCGTTCGTAGAGTCCATCGATCCGGCCACGGGCGACTGCTTTTGCGGCGGAAAATACCTCGCGCGGTTTCGCTTTCGCGGCGGGCTTGCCGCCTATGGTGTCGATCGGCTCGGTCAGGGCGAAGAGTTGGAAAGCGTAGCGGTGCGATCCGTGGCCTTTGATCGGGGCCGGACCTTGGTAGCCGCGGCCGAAGCCGGAGCGGAGGATGCTGACGCCGGGCGCGGGATGGTCGGCGCGCAGTCCGTCCTGTGGCAGTTCGGCGAGGGTCGGTTCCAGCAGGGCTACGCAATGCACGAATGGCGATCCCATTGGTGCGTCCGGATCTTCGACGACGAGCAGCAGTTGCGCCGTACCGTCGGGCGCGTTCCACGCCAGCGCGGGGGATGCGTCTCGGCCACCGATCCGCTTGGACGCGTGCACCTTTGGTAGTGGCGACGCATGAGTGAAATCCGGGCTGGTGATTTCGAAGGTCGCGTCGGTGGCGAGGTTCGGAAGATACCAGGCGACGCCCTGCTCTCCGGCGCGGCGGTTCTTCAACAGCTTCCCGATAATTGCCACCGGATCTCCTTGGTCTGCTGGGGATTCCGGAGCTTACCGTCGCGGAAAGAGCACCGCACATGACGAAAAATCGAGCCCGATCCGAAGCGGACCGGGCTCGACGCATTCGAGAAGATCAGGGCATCGGCGGCACCGCGTCCTCGTCGCCGACGAAATCGACCGAGGAGTATTCGCGGAGCTTGGTGAGGCGGTGGTAGGCGTCGATCATGCGGACGGTGCCCGACTTGGAGCGCATGACGATGGACTCGGTGGAGGCGCCGCCGGGGAAGTAGCGGACGCCGCGTAGTAGGTCACCGTCGGTGACGCCGGTGGCGCAGAAGAAGACATTGTCGCCCGCGACCAGGTCATTGGTGGTGAGGATGCGGCTGAGGTCGTGACCCGCGTCGATGGCCTTCTGGCGTTCCGCGTCGTCCTTGGGGGCGAGCATGCCCTGGAGTTCACCGCCCATACAGCGCATGGCGGCGGCGGCGATGATGCCCTCCGGGGTTCCGCCGATGCCGACCAGGATGTCGGTGCCGGAGTCGGGGCGGGCGCAGGCGATGGCGCCCGCGACGTCACCGTCGGAGATCAGGCGGATGCGGGCGCCGGCGTCGCGGACCTCCTGGATCAGGTCCGCGTGGCGCGGCCGGTCCAGGATGCAGACGGTGAGATCGGACTTCGACAGACTCTTGGCCTTGGCCACCCGGCTGATGTTCTCGCCGATCGGGGCGGAGATATCGATCACGCCCGCCGCGTCCGGGCCGACCGCGATCTTGTGCATGTAGAACACCGCGGACGGGTCGAACATCGCGCCGCGCTCGGCGACCGCGAGCACCGCGATAGCGCCAGGCGAACCCTTCGACATCAGGGTGGTGCCGTCGATCGGGTCGACCGCGAAGTCGACCTCGGGACCGGTGCCGTCGCCGACCAGCTCACCGTTGTAGAGCATGGGCGCTTCGTCCTTCTCGCCCTCACCGATGACCACGATGCCGCGCATGGAAACGGAGCTGACCAGCTGCCGCATTGCGTCGACGGCCGCACCGTCGCCACCTTCCTTATCGCCGCGGCCGACCCAGCGGCCCGCGGCCATCGCACCGGCCTCGGTGACCCGGACCAGTTCGAGCGCCAGGTTGCGGTCCGGCGCCTCGCGGCGGCTGGGTGCGGGCGAAGATGCCGTCATTACGGTGTGCCTCCTACGGTCGTTGCTACCGCTGATTCTCTCAGAAGCGTGACCGTTCTCGATCAGGTACTACCTGTAGCGATTGCTTGCAGGCCGCTCGAAAGGTCGGCTCCAGATCTCCGACCACCTCTGCGGCAGTGTGCCGCGACCGGCGTGGATACTGGGAGCGTGTCGTACCAAAAACCACGCATTCTCAACGACTACCGGGATCTGTTCTGGTCACTGATCCCGTTGGTGCTGATCGCCGTGGTCTTCGCCGGGCTCGCCAGCCAGTGCAGTTTCGCGGGGAAAGGGCCGACACAGGGGCAGATTCCGCACTTCGACGTGACGGCCGCACTCGCCAACGACGCGAAGACGATGCCCTTCCCGATCCGCAATCCGAGCCTGCCCGAACAGTGGACCCCGAACTCCGGTAGCCGCGACACGATCACCACCACCGGCGGCGGGCCGGTCAGCACTGTTGGTTTCATCACACCGCAGGGCACGTATATGCGGATGAGCCAGAGCAGCGCGACCGAGGAGTCGCTGTCGCGCTTCGTGCTCGGCTCCCGCTACGGCACCGGCACCGAGCAGGTCGGCGACCAGAAGTGGGTCGTCTATGCCGAACAGGGTTCCGAGACGGCGTGGATCGCGGACTTCGGCCAGTCCCGAGTGCTGATCACCGGCGCGGGCAACCACGCGGTCTTCACCACCCTCGCCGCCGCCATCGCCGCCGCCCGGCCCTTGCAGCGCTAGCGCCCGGCCAACCGCGCGTCGCGCACGAATTCACAGGGCTGAACATGCGTGGCGTGCGAATCGGTGCGCGGGACCAGCCCGAGTGAGGCGGTCGGTCAGCGGTGGCTGACCACGTTGACGATCGTGCCGCTGGGATCGCGGACGAAGAATCGGCGCACGCCCCATTGCTCGTCGCGGAGCGGATAGATGATGTCCGCATTCGCGGCGACCATTTCGGCGTGTACGGCGTCCACATCCTCGACCTCGACGCTCATATCCGGTTGCAGCTGCTCGGCTTCCGGGCCGAGCAGCAGCACCTGTGCAGTCGGATTGATCGGGGATGCCATCGTCACCACCCAGCCGAGGTCCATGGCCTCTTCGAAACCGAGCCGCCGGTAGAACTCGCGACTGGCCGCCATGTCCTCGGTGCGGATATCGGGGGTGGCGCGGCGGATGGTCATTCGTCGGTTTCGAGGTCGGTGCGGGAAAGGGCGTTTTCGACCCGCTGACGCGCGCCGGCCAGATGTTCCTCGCAGCGGGTGGCCAGTGCTTCGCCGCGCTCCCACAGCGCGAGGGATTCGTCCAGGTCGAGACCGCCCTGTTCGAGCATCTTGACGACGTTGACCAGTTCGTCGCGGGCGCGTTCGTAGCCGAAGGTGGAGATCTCGGCCAGCTCGTCGTCCTTGCCGGGGTCGGCCAAGGTCAGTTCCTCCCTGTGTCGGTCTTGCCCAATGCTTGGGTGCCGAGTGCGGCGGCGGTGATGGCACCGTCGGCGACCCGGATCCGCAGCTGACTACCCGCGGGCGCGTCCTCGATCGAGCGGACCACATGCCGCTCCTTACCGCTGACACGCTGCACGACAGCGTAGCCACGGGCCAGCGTCGCGGCCGGTCCCACCGCGGTGAGTTTTTCGCGCAGGTGCCGGGTCGTGGTGGTTTCGGCGCTGATCAGGTGGTCGGTGGTGCGGCGTGCCGCGGTGCGCAGGCGTTCGATCTCGTCGTAGCGGCGGTCGAGTTCGCGCAGCGGATCCGCCAGCACCGGCCGGGAACGCAACTGGGCCAGTGCCCTGGTTTCGCGGTCGACCCAGCCGCGCAGCGCGGCGGCGGCGCGGGCACGCATATCGCGGACCCCGGCCAGTTCGGCGGCTGCGTCGGGCACGATGCGCTTGGCGGCGTCGGTGGGGGTGGCGGCGCGCAGGTCGGCGACCAGATCGCACAGTGGGTTATCGGGTTCGTGACCGATCGCGCTGACGATCGGCGTGGTCGCGGCGACGATCGCGCGGCACAGCGTCTCATCGGAGAAGGGCAGCAGATCCTCGACGCTGCCACCACCGCGAGCGAGCACGATGACCTCGACGGCCGGATCGCGATCGAGTCCGGCCAACGCCTGCACCATCTGCGGTACCGCGGTCGGGCCCTGCACCGCGGTATTGCGGATCTCGAAACGCACTGCGGGCCACCGATTTCGGGCCACCGTCAGCACATCGCGCTCGGCGGCGCTGGCTCGGCCGGTGATCAGGCCGATTGTCTTGGGCAGGAACGGGATCGGCCGCTTCAGCCGGGGATCGAATAGTCCCTCCGCGGCGAGCAGTGCCTTCAACCGTTCGATGCGGGCCAGCAGTTCACCGATGCCGACCGGGCGAATCTCTATGGCGCGCAACGAAATCGTGCCGCGTCCTGTGAAGTACGCGAGTTTGCCGTACACCACGACCCGGCTGCCTTCTTGCAGCGGGACGGCGGAGCGGCGGATGAGATCCGGATGACAGGTCACCGACAGCGACATATCGGCGGCGGTATCGCGCAACACCAGGAATGCGGTGCTGGTGCCGGGACGCAGATTGATCTGGGTGATCTGGCCCTCCACCCAGATGCTGCCCAGCCGATCGATCCACTGGGCGACCTTGATGGCCACCGAACGCACCGGCCACGGCTGTTCGGCGGAGTTGGCGGGAGCGGCTCGGTCGGGTTGGCCGGCGGATTCCCGGCCAACCGTCGACGAAGATGCGGGGGGTTCGGGCCTATCCCGGCCACCACCCCCCATCGAATCGCTCCGCGACGCTGAACTCATTGGGCCCGCACGGTGGCGATCCGGTTCGTCAGCATGGTCACGAACGGCGCCCTGGCACGCGTCTGCTGTTCGTACTCGAGTAGGGCGTTCAGATCCTCGACGGTCAGCATGCGCAGGCGGGCACGCAGCTGGGCCAGGGTCATATCGGCGTAGTCGTAGCGGGTGGCCACCTCGGGCTCGACGACCTCTGGTTCGGGCTCGGGCTGGGGTTCGGGGACCGCGGAAACCTCGGTCTCCGGGACGACGATGGGTTGCACGGGGGCGGCGTGACCATTGGTCTCAGCGGCACGGGCGGCATCGGCGGCGTAGTCGGTCGGTTCGTCGTCATACAGGTCGAAACTGCTGGTGCGGGCGGGAGCGGTGAACTCCGGCTCGGTGTCCTCGTCGAAGGTGGCCCACTCGGGCTGCTCGACCGGGGCGTTGGTGAGACGGTCGAATACGCCGTCGCCCTTGAGGGCGAGACTGGTCACGAACTGCTGGACGTGCATTGTGGTCTGCAACATCTGGCTGATCGCGGTGATCGGGAAATTCATTGCGACAGTTGGTAGCCGACGGGTTTCTTCGATGGCGTATACGGCGGCGCCGGCGGCGACCCGGGCCAGGAACGGTGGTCGAAACATGCTCCTAGCCTGCCCGATACGGGATGTTCTGCAAAGCACTGGTGTCACAGACACGGAATCTACTTTTGGCGCGCGCGGGGCCCCGCGTGGTTACGCGGGCTGCCTCCTGCGGGCCTGACCACGCGCGCCGGGGGTTCTGCATCATTCGGCGGCATTTTTCGCCCGGTGCGAGTGTGTCGAGAACGACGTGACCGGCCGTCCAGCATTCCTCGGCCGCACGTAAGCTGAGGGGCATGTCTTCGGCCATCCCTTTGAACGTCGGAATCGCCAGCTCGGCCGGTTCCGGATCCGCCGATGCCGATGGTGGTAAGCGTGTGCTGCTAGCCGAACCACGTGGCTACTGCGCCGGCGTGGACCGCGCGGTCGAGACGGTGGAGAAGGCGCTCGAAAAGCACGGCGCCCCGATCTACGTGCGCAAGGAGATCGTGCACAACCGCCATGTGGTGGAGACGCTGCGTGAGCAGGGGGTGATCTTCGTCGACGAGACCGACGAGGTGCCCGAGGGTGCGCTGGTCGTATTCTCCGCCCACGGGGTCTCACCCGCGGTGCACGAGTCGGCAGCGGCGCGCAATCTGCGCACCATCGATGCCACCTGCCCGCTGGTGACCAAGGTGCATCAGGAGGCCAAGCGTTTCGCCCGCGACGACTACGACATTCTGCTGATCGGTCACGAGGGGCACGAGGAGGTCGAGGGCACCGCGGGCGAGGCCCCTGAGCATGTACAGCTCGTCGACGGTCCGGATGCGGTCGACCGGGTCACCGTGCGCGACGAGTCCAAGGTGATCTGGCTCTCCCAGACCACGCTCAGCGTCGACGAGACCATGGAGACGGTGCAGCGGCTGCGGCAGCGGTTCCCCGGATTGCAGGATCCGCCGAGCGATGACATCTGCTACGCCACCCAGAACCGTCAGGTGGCGGTCAAGGCGATGGCACCGGAATGCGATCTGGTGATCGTGGTCGGCTCGCGCAATTCGTCGAATTCGGTGCGCTTGGTCGAGGTCGCCCTCGGCGCGGGCGCGAAGGCCTCATACCTGGTGGACTACGCCCGTGAGGTCGACCCGGCGTGGCTGGCAGGTGTGCGCACGGTTGGCATCACCTCGGGTGCGTCCGTCCCCGACATCCTGGTGCGTGGTGTGCTGGATATGTTGGCGGAGCACGGTTTCGGCGAGGTGCAGCCGGTGACCACGGCCAACGAGACGTTGGTATTCGCACTGCCAAGGGAGTTGCGGACGTCGCGTCGCTGAGCTGCGCCGAGGATTTCCAGGGCTCGGCGCGAAGCTGGGTGCTGCGCGGTTCCCGGCGTTGAGCTGTGAGGCTGCGCGTGGATGCTGTCCCGCGTGAGGGTCGCTGATGTCGAGAGCCGTTCGGGTTCGGCTAGAGGTTTTCCGGTCGACGGCGCTCGGTGCGGCTCGAATCACGTTCGCGGTAGCGGACATTGGGCTGCGGGTGTGGCGGTGGGGCTTCACCGCGCCGCCTGGTCGCTGCCGCTCGGCTCGAATCTGCATCGGCCCGAGGGGTTGCCGCAGCGGGTCGTACGGCCCGGGTCGGTTCGCCCTCGCTTCGGGCCGCTGCCGTGGCGGGTCGTGCGGCTCGGGTCGGTTCGCCTTCGTTGCGGGCCGCTGCCGTGGCGGGGCGGGCGGCGCGGGTGCTCGATCGGCGCTCGCGGCTCGGGCGTTCGTCACCCCGGGCGTTCTTTGCGGCGCCGCCGACGCGCGGTGGGGTGTCCGCTACTTCCGAACTACCGCGCCGACTCGGTCGCGGCAGATGCAGATCGGTATCGAGGTCGGATGTATCGGCCTGGGGACGGCGAGTGCGTCGGCGCGCGGCATCGGCGAGCGAGCCGCGCTCGGTGCGCTCCGACCTGGTGCGTTTGGCTGCGCTGCTGCGGCCCCAGCTGGTGCCGCGACGGGATTCGTCGGCGCGTCCGGCGGCTTCCTCACGCCTGTGTAGCAGGATCCGCCCGCCGCCGATCGCCAGCACCAGCACGGTGGCCAGCGCCATGATCGGGAACCGGTTCACCAGCGGGATCGCCAGATTCAACAGGATGTCTTTGAGGCCGGTCGAAGCGCCACCGGTGAGCTGCTGATAAGCCAGCGGCACCGCGACGAACAGCAACAGCGGTGGCAGCACCATCGTCGTGAAGAGTCCGCGATAGCGAACGGCGAGCACCGCCGCGACGCAGCCGAGGACGTACAACGTGTTGAACGTCCCGGTCAGCTCGTTGTTCTCGCCGTGGGCATCGATCAGGAACCCCAAAAATGTGCACGCCACCGCGATCAGAACCGCCGCCCCGGCCGGAATCCCCGGCACCGAGGGCAGGATCGAACGATGCGGCGCGGGCACCCGGGTTCGCACACGTTGGGAAGCAGCCACACCATGACACTAACTGCCGCCGCGCTCGGCGGCGTTACGGCACGGCCGTCGCAGGGCTAATCGTCGGCGTCGGCGAAGCCGACCGCCCGCGGCAATGAATCGACTCGATGGATTGCCGGTACCTCCTGCTCGGCTATTTCAAGATCGTGGAGTTTGCGGGCGGTGACCATCACCCGCGACTCCACCGAGGCGACGGTGTAGTTGAAAGCGTCTACGGCCTTACCGAGTTGCGCGCCGAGGCGGTCCAGATGTCGGCCGGTCATGCCGAGCCGGTTGTAGAGCTCGCGACCCAATTGCTGAACGGTTGCCATATCCCGGGACAGTGCTTCCTGCCGCCAGCCGAAGGCGACTGTACGCAGCAACGCGATCAAAGTCGTCGGAGTAGCGAGGATCACGTTGCGGCCGAACGCGTACTCGAGCAGGCCGGAATCGGTGGTGAGTGCGGCATCGAGGAATGGATCGCCCGGTACGAACAGCACCACGAACTCCGGCGCGGGATCGAAGGCCAGCCAATAGGCCTTATCGGCCAGCTGATCGATATGGGCACGCAGATGTTTGGCATGGCGGCCGAGCAGTTCGGCGCGCTCGTCCGGGTCGTCGGTCATGGTGGCGTCGAGGTAGGCGGTGAACGGCACCTTGGCGTCGACCACGATCTGCCTGCCGCCTGCGAGATTGACCACAAGGTCCGGCCGTACCATGCCGGTGCGTTCGGTAGCCCCGTCGCTGCGCGCGGCCCGGCTCACCTGGGTGTCGAAATCGCAGTGCCGGGTCATGCCCGCCAGTTCCACCACCCGCTCCAATTGGATCTCGCCCCAGCGCCCGCGCACCTGCGGCGCGCGCAGTGCGGCCACGAGCTGACTTGTTTGGCTTGTGAGCTGATGTGACGTGCGCTGCATCCCCGCGACCTGTTCGCGCAGACTCGAATAGGCGTTGATCCGGTGATGTTCGACCTGCTGGATGTGCTGGTTCAGCGCGCCGACGGCCTCGCGCAGCGGATCTACCATCGCGCCGATGGCATGCGAATGTCGGCGTGCCGCATCCTCATTCGCCGCGGTGAGCGATTGCCGCAGTAGCCGCTCATTGTCGGTGGCTGCGGCCAGTCTCGCCTCCGCTGCCGTCGCGCGTTGCCCGGCGCGCGCGGCATGTCCGAGCCAGCCGAGCCCTACCCCGGCGGCGAACACCAGCATCAGTGCGACGAGCATCGGTGCGGTCATAGCGCAGATAGTGCCGCATGGCACCGACAAGTTCGAAACCCGTGAGCTATCGGGCAGCAGTTCGTCGACGAAAGCCTATGAGCCGCGGTTTCGAACTGTGCGGTCCGTCGTCGTACCGAGCCCAGCAACACTGTGCCCGCTCTGTTGCAAGGTCGGGTTCCTGCTCTGGTGACCACCACGGAGCGAGTCTTACGAGCGACCCGTTCGCGGCCCGTCTCGCGTCCCAGTGGCCGAAGCGCATCCGCCCGCAGGCGCGGAACTCCACCGCCCGGCATGAGGGCGTCAGGTGCCGAGCGATCCGCCACCGGCGACCACAACGTAGCGAGTCTTACAAGCGACCCGTTCGCGGCCCATCTCGCATCCCAGTCGTCGAAGCGCATCCGCCCGCAGGCGCGGAACTCCACCCCCCGGCATGAGGGCATCAGGTGCCGAACGATCCGCCATCGCCGGCCACAACGGAGCGAGTCTTACGAGCGACCCGTTCGCGGCCCGTCTCGCGTCCGAGCCGTCGAAGCGCATGCGCCGCAGGCGCGAGTCTCGACGGCTCGGACGCGAGACACCAGGGGGCCGCGAACACGCCGCGCCGAAGGCGCGGCCGAAGATACAGCCAATTGTTGAGTGTGTCGGTGCGATCGCCTACGGTTTCGCGGCATGCGGATGCTGCACACCTCGGACTGGCACATCGGGCGCACATTCCATGGGGTCGATCTGCTCGCCGATCAGGCCGCCGCGCTCGCGGCCATCGCCGGATTGGTGGCCGCGGAATCCGTTGACGTCGTCGTACTGCCGGGGGACGTGTACGACCGATCCATTCCGAGCGCCGACGCGATCGCGGTGTGTATCCAGGGATTCGAGGCCATCCGCGCGGCCGGGGCGCAGATCATCGCGACCTCCGGCAATCACGATTCACCGACGCGGCTCGGTGCCGGTGCGAGTTTCGCGGCGGCGGGCGGGCTGCATCTGCGCACGACGGTCGCCGCTGCCGATCAGCCGGTGTTGTTGTCCGACGAGCACGGCGCGATCGCCTTTTACGGCATCCCGTATCTCGAACCGGAGATAACTCGCGCCGAACTCGGTGTGCCGCAAGCACGTTCGCATGCGGATATCCTGGATGCGGCAATGAGCCGGATCCGGGCCGATATCGCCGAGCGTCCCGGCACCCGCACGGTGGTACTCGCTCATGCCTTCGTGGTCGGTGGCGAGGCGACCGGTTCCGAGCGTTCGATCTCGGTCGGTGGCGTGGAGACGGTGCCGCTGTCGGCATTCGACGGCATCGACTATGTGGCGCTCGGACATCTGCATTCACCGCAGACGCTCTCGGAATCGGTGCGCTATTCCGGTTCCCCGCTGCCGTATTCGTTCGCCGAGACCTCGCACCGCAAGGCGGTATGGCTCGTCGATCTCGACGCCACCGGCCTGCATTCGGTGCAGCGCCGCGACCTCCCGCTCGTGCGCGGGCTGAGCCGCCTCAGCGGTACCCTCGACGAATTGCTCGGCGACACAGCCTATTCCGAGGCCGAGGAGCACTACGTCTCGGCGACGCTCACCGACTACGCCCGCCCCGTCGACGCCATGCGCAAACTGCGCGAACGCTTCCCGCATGCGGTGCACGTGGAATGGTCACGTCCGGAAGGAAACCCGGAACTGCGCTACCGTGAGCGCGTGCACGGTCGCCGCGATACCGAAGTAGCGCAGAGCTTCCTCACCGACGTCCGCGGCGAACCCACCCCGGGTGAAATGGCCTGGCTGGAACGGGCGCTCGCCGCCGCGATCCGTGAACCCGACCGCGAGGTGCCCGCAGCGGTCACGCTTGCTGGGGAACTGTCCGCATGAGCGGCCGTCGTGCGCTCAGGCCGGTCACCAGCGGACACCGCTTCGGAGAATCCGTGCCGGGCATGCGGAACACCCTTCGCGGCATTGGTTATCGCAACAGCTTTGCCTCGGGCGTGGGTTCTTGGAGCGGTGGCGCGCTCGGTGGACGTTTCCTGGTTCGCCGGACGACGCACCGCATGCCCGCGCTGTCGACTGCGCTCGAAGGGGCCGCTGAATGAGGCTGCACCGGCTGGAGATGACCGCATTCGGTCCGTTCGCCGAGACCACGGTTGTCGATTTCGACGCGCTCGGCGCCGATGGGCTGTTTCTGCTGTACGGGCAGACCGGGGCCGGAAAGACGACGGTGCTGGATGCGATCGCATTCGCGTTGTACGGCAGCGTGCCGGGCGCACGTGGCGAGAGTAAGCGCCTGCATTCCGATCATGCCGACGAGCAGACGCCGCCGCGGGTCGTGCTGGAGGCGACGCTGGGTGGCCGACGAGTGCGGTTGACGCGCTCGCCGGAATTCCAGCGGCCGAGCAAACGGGCCAAAAGCGGCTGGGTCAAAGAGAATGCCGCCGCGACGCTGGAATGGTTGGACGGGCGCGGCGCGAACCTCGCTCGCCTGACCGATATCGGCGACGAGATCATCCGCCTGCTCGGCATGAGCGCGGACCAGTTCTTCCAAGTCGTGCTGTTGCCCCAGGGTGATTTCGCGCGATTTCTGCGCGCGGAGAACGAGGAGCGCGAGAAGCTTCTCGAAAAGCTCTTCGACACCGAACGTTTCGGCAGTGCCGAGCAGTGGTTGGCAGACAAGCGCCGGGCCTCGACCGCGGACGTGGAGTCGCGCAAGCAAGGCATCGATCGGTTGATCGCACAGGTCGCGGTGGCTGCGGGGGAGACGGCGGCCGAAACCGTCGGGCCGCTCGAGGCAGTCGGCTGGTCGCAGGATCTGCTCGCGATCGCGCGTGCAGCACTCACCACGACCGCGGCGGAAGCCGAACGCTGCCAACAGGAATCGGTGCGCATCAGGTCCCGTGCCGAGGAGCAACGTCGCCTGCACGAACTGCGCCGTCGCATGACCGCGGCCCGGGAGCGGCTCGACGAATACGCGGCCGCAGCCGACCATCGCGCCGACCTGCAGGCCGAACTCGAATCGGCCCGCCGTGCCGCGCCGGTCGCCGAGGCCATCGATGAGGCACGCGCGGCGGTAGTGCACGCCAGGCGCAAATCGGACGAAACCCACCGCATCGCAGCACGATTGGCCGCACTGCTCGCCGAACCCGCTGGCGTCGATGTCGCGGGCTTGGAGCTGATCGCGGTCGAGCGCGGCCAGGACGGGGTGCCGACCGTCGCCGCCGACGCGGATGTCGATGCGGCCATTCGACGGTGGAGCGCCCAGATCGGCGCGCTCGACGAGGTGAGCGCCGATGCGACCACCGCGACCCGGCTCACCTCCGAACTGGGCACGCTGCGCGATGAGGACACCACACTCTCCGGCCGCGTGGACAAGCTGAACCGAATGCGTCAGCAACTGCCCGAATCGATCGCCACCATCGAGGCTCGGCTGCGCGAAACCACCGAGGCCGCGGCCAAACTGCCCACCATGACCGCCGAATGCGAACGCCTGCAGGCGTCGGCGACGGCGGCGGTCGAACTCGCCGGTCGCAGAACAACTCTCGATCACGCCCGGATCGAATTGGAGTCGGTCCGCGCGGCGCACCTCGATGCCAAGGAACGCGTACTCGACCTGCGTGAGCGCAGGCTGGCCGGAATGGCCGCCGAACTCGCCGGTCAGCTGCTCGACGGGGAGCCGTGCACGGTATGCGGCTCCGCCGACCACCCAGCACCGGCTCGCGCCGCAGCCAGCGCGGTATCGAAGGACGTCGAGGATGCGGCGGCCACCGTCGAGCGCGCGGCCGAGGATGCCCGCGACCGGGTGCTGGCCCGAATCACCGATCTGGAACGCGAAATCGACGCCCTCATCGCCCGCGGCGGCGATGCCGACCGCGTCGAACTGGCCGCCGCCCTGCGCGCCGCGACCGACCGCTACGAAGACGCCGCCGAACTCGCCACCCTCTCCGACAGCCTCACCGCCGAACTGTCCCGCCTGCGCACCGACGAATCGCGCCTGCACGACGAACTCCGCGAATCCGACACCCGCCGCAGCACCGTCACCACCCGCATCGCCGCCGCCACCGCGCGCCTCACCGAACTCACCGACCGCCTGCGCACTGCCGCAGGCGCCGACGAAACCATCGACCGCCGCCGCACCCGCCTCGACACCCTGATCGGCGACGCCACTGCCCTCCGCGACACACGCAAGGACGAGTCGGCCGCAATCGAGCAGGTCACCGTGATCGCCGACCGAGTCGAAAGTCTTGCGCTGGCAGCAGGTTTCGCCATCGAGTCGGCTGAGAACTCCGTCGCAACCGGTCCGGGGGCAACATCCGGTCGGGCGGCTGGTCCGAGTGCTTCGCGGGTCGTCGATCCGGGGGGCACAGCCAGTGGTGATGCGGTCATCGACGCCGACGCCGACGCCGACGGTTCTGGTGCTGGTGCGGTCTCCGATTCGATCGAGGCGAGCGTCGACCATCCGGGAGCCGCAAGGAGCGCAGTCGGTTCGGCGGTCGTCGAAGCCGACGCGCGACCACGCGATGACGTGGCCTTGTTGACGGCATACGCGCGAGTAGTCACCGCTGCCTCGCGAACCACGCAGCGGCAGAACGAGATCGAAGCGGTATTGGTGGCTGCGGATCGGGCTCGCGCGCATGCCGAGGCCGTCCTCGCGGAGCCGGAGATCCAAGCGGCTGCCTCGACCGAACCCGGCGATCTCGAGGAGCTGGAGTCCGCTGTGGCCGCCGCGCAGACCCAACTGAACGCAGCCGTCGCCGCGCATGCGGAGGCCACTCGCCGGGTGAACCTGCTGGAGGATTTGGGTGGTCAGCTGTGGGCCGCGGTCGATCGGATCGCCCCGGTACAGCGCGCCCACGAGGAACTGGCGGCACTCGCGGAAGTCGTCGCGGGCCGAGGCGAGAACAACCGCCGAATGTCGTTGCGCTCCTATGTACTTGCTGCCCGGCTGGAAGAGGTGGCATTGGCGGGTTCGGTCCGCCTGCGCCGAATGTCGGGCGGCCGCTACGAATTCGTGCACTCCGACAAGGCGGGCCCGCGCGGCCGTCGCGGTGGCCTCGGTCTCGATATCCGCGACGACTACACCGCCGCCGTCCGCCCCGCCAAAACCCTCTCCGGCGGCGAATCCTTCATGGCCGCACTGTCATTGGCCCTCGGTCTCGCCGATACCGTGGCGGCCGAGTCCGGCGGCGTGGTGCTCGACACCATCTTCATCGACGAGGGTTTCGGCGGACTCGATGCCGACACCCTCGACGCGGTCATGGGCGTTCTCGACGAGCTCCGTGCCGGCGGGCGTGTGGTCGGCGTGGTCAGCCACGTCGACGAAATGCGCCAGCGTATTCCGAGCCGCCTGCACGTCATACGCGGGCGAGCGGGCTCCCAACTCCGCACCACCGTCGCCTGAGCGCACGTGCTGATCATTGCGTGCCCACCGCTTTCTGTTCTGGTCGGTCTCGTCCGGGGGGCCACAGGGGGTTGTGGCGGATTTCCGCTAGCGTCCGGCGCGGGTTGCTGCCATTGTGGATTGGGTGACGATCACGGCTTTGGATTTCGAACGCTGCTATCGAGCGGTGTCGACCCGGGACTCCCGATTCGACGGCCAGTTCTTCACCGCGGTGCGAACTACCGGAATCTATTGCCGCCCTTCATGTCCGGCGATCACGCCGAAGCCGTCGAATGTGACATTCCTGCCGACGGCCGCTGCCGCGCAGCAGGCCGGATACCGGGCCTGCCGCCGCTGCCTGCCCGATGCCGCACCCGGATCACCGCTGTGGAATACCCGCGCCGATCTGGCCGCACGGGCGATGCGACTCATCGGCGACGGCGTCATCGAGCGCGGCGGCGTGCCCGCACTGGCCGCCACGCTGGGCTATTCACAGCGCCAGGTGACCCGGGTGCTCACCACCGAACTGGGCGCCGGTCCGCTGGCGCTGGCCAGGGCGCATCGCGCGCACACCGCGCGGCTGTTGATCCAGACCACGAATATGCCGATGTCCGATATCGCCTTCGCGGCCGGATTCGCCAGCATTCGCCAGTTCAACGACACCGTCCGCGAGGTATTCGCGGTCAGTCCGACCACCATGCGCACCGAGGCGCAGCGGGTGACCCGCTCCGGCAGCCACCTGGTGTCCGCCACCAATGGATCGCTGACGCTGCGGCTGCCTTTTCGGGAGCCGCTGGACCGCGGCTGGCTCGAGTGGTTCCTCTCCTCGCACGTCGTGCCGGGTATGGAGCTATGGGAAGACCGCGCCTACACCCGGAGCCTGCGTACCCCGCACGGACATGCGACGACGCGGCTGAGTTTCCAACGCGATCACGTGCGCGCCGAACTGTCCCTGCACGATATGCGCGATCTCGCACCGACCGTCGCACGGCTGCGGCATCTGCTGGACCTGGACGCGGACCCGGTCGGCATCGATGAGGCGCTCGGCGTGGTGCCCGCCGATACCGACGTCATCGAGACGTCCGGACGAGATCTCCCGGATGCCGGTGCGGCACCGGCCGACCATCCCTTCAATGTCGGTGCGGCCACCGTCCGCCGGGGCCGGGCCCGCCCGCCGTTCACTCCCGGTATCCGAGTGCCCGGCGCGCTCGATGGTCCAGAGTTATTGCTGCGCACCATGATCGGTCAGCAGATTTCGGTATCCGCCGCCGCGACCCACACCGCTCGACTGGTCGAGGCGCTGGGCGAGCCGATCGACGGACCGGTCGCACGGCTGTTCCCGACACCGGTTGCGATCGCCGAACGCGGGGCCGAGGTATTGACCGGCCCAGCGCGGCGGATCCGCTCGATTGTCGGTGTGGCCTCGGCGCTCGCCGCCGGCGATCTGGTGCTGCACCAGGGCCGCACCGCCACCGACCTGCGCCGCGACCTGTTGGCGCTGGAAGGTGTCGGACCGTGGACCGCCGATTATGTGACCATGCGACTGCTCGCCGATCCAGATGTGCTGCTCGACACCGATCTCGTCGTCCGCCAAGGCGCCACCCTCCTCGGCGTCGATCTCACCGATACCGCGCGCTGGGCCCCGTGGCGTTCGTATCTATCCATGCACCTGTGGAAGGCCGCGCTCGCCGGCCGCAAGGCCACACCGCCGAAAGCATCCGCGACGAAGTCCGTCGCCGCACCGAAAGCGAAGACCCGATCGTGACAACCGATTTCGCGACCTCCGACACTCCGATCGGCCCGTTCACCGCGCTCGTCGATGCGGACGGTGCCGTCCTCGCCTCCGGCTGGACCGCCGACGCCGAGAACTTGCGCCAGTTGATCCACCCGAGTCTGCGGCCCAGCGAGCTACGCGGGCGCGATGACCTCGGCGAGGTGACCCGTGCGATCACCGCCTATCACCGCGGCGAGCTGACCGCCATCGACGCGATCGAGGTGCGTCAGAAATCCGGCGAATTCCTCATACACGCATGGGAAGTGCTGCGCAAGATCCCGGCGGGCGATCCGGTTACCTATACCGAATACGCTGCCATCTCCGGCCGTCCCGACGCCACCCGCGCCGCCGCCAATGCCTGCGCCCGCAATGCCGCGGCGCTTTTCGTGCCGTGCCACCGGGTTCTGCGCATCGGGGGAGCGCTCGGCGGGTTCCGTTGGGGGCTGCCGGTCAAGCGTTGGCTGTTGGATCACGAGCGTGGCGAAGCTCAGTTGACTATCGATTAGTCGGATCGTTCAGCAGCAACGATTCTGCGGATTGGTATCCGCATCCGCGTGCCGACGTCGCCAATACTCGCGCTCCGACGGAATCTCGCAACCGGGGTGATTGCGCTGCAGATGGTCCACATAGCGCTGGTAATCCTGACCGCCGAGCACCGCGTTGAACCATGAACCGAATGCGCGAACCCTTGCCGCACAGGCACTTCCGGCCACCCGCAGACGCCGCATGACGGCCGGTCGAGGTGACCGGCCGTCATTCGGCTGCGCTGCTGCGGTCAATGTTCCACGGTATCCGCTGTCGCGCCCCTGGCATGTGCGGCGCCAGGTGCCCGGACCTGCCCCGATTCGATCAGGGCATCCCACTCCTGCTGCACCGCCTTCTCTTCCGCGGTGGCGATGAAGCCGCGCGGTGCGAAGATCTTCGACGGTTCGTCCGGCGTTTCACTGCTCGGTCCACCGCCCGCCCGCCAGGCACGGAAGCAGACCACCACACCGACCACCGCGACGACCAGCACCAACACCGCGAAGATGATCGACAACGTGCCCTGGATGAACGTGTTGCGCACGATCTTGTCCATATCGTCGGCATTCTTGGCGGGCGCCAACAACTTTCCGGCATCGCGGGCGGCACTGTAGTTACCGTGCTGCTTCCAGTAGCCGAGCTTCGGATCGGCGGAGAAGATCTTCTGCCAGGACGCGGTCATAGTCACGGTCAGATCCCAGATCAGCGGCAGCGCGGGAATCCACGCCCACTTCACCAGACCCTTCTTGATCAGAATGGTCAGCACGACGGTGAGCGCGATCGCGGCCAGCAACTGGTTGGAGATGCCGAACAGCGGGTAGAGCGTATAGATGCCGCCGAGCGGATCGGTGACACCCATCAGCAGCACCGAACCCCAGGCCGCGACCACAATGGCCGAGCACAGCCACGCACCGGGCCGCCACGACGGATCCTTGAACTTCTTCGCCGGACCACCCAGATTACCGAGCGAATCCGAGAGCATGAAGCGCGCGACGCGGGTACCGGCGTCGATGGTGGTGAGGATGAACAGCGCCTCGAACATGATCGCGAAGTGGTACCAGAACGCCTTCAACCCGGAGCCGCCGAGGAATCCGGACATCACCTGGGACATGCCGATCGCCAGCGTCGGCGCGCCACCGGTGCGCGAGATGACGCTGGTCTCGCCGACATCCTTGGCGGTCTGGGTCAACTCACCCGCGGTGATCGGATCACCGCTCAGACCAAGGGAATTAGTGTATGCGGCGGCCTTCTCGGCGGTACCGCCGGTGAGACCCGCGCCCGCGTTCATGGCGAAGTACAGGTGCTGGTCGATGATGCTCGCGGTGATCATCGCCATGATCGCGACGAACGACTCCATCAACATGCCGCCGTAGCCGATCATCCGCGCATGCGACTGCTTCTCCAGCAGTTTGGGCGTGGTGCCGGAGGAGACCAAGGCGTGGAATCCGGACAGCGCACCACATGCGATGGTGATGAACAGGAACGGGAACAGGCTGCCTGCGAAGGACGGACCGTTGCTGTTGTGCGCGAACTGCGATACTGCGGGCGCCTTCAGCACCGGCATGGTGAACACGATGCCGAGCGCGAGCAAACCGATGGTGCCGATCTTCATGAACGTCGACAGGTAATCGCGCGGTGCGAGCAGCAACCACACCGGCAGTACCGAGGCGATGAAACCGTAGACGATCAGCAGCCAGGCGATAGTGGTGCCGGACAGCGTGAACAGGTCACGGCCCCAACCGGATTCGGAAACCCAACGGCCGGAGATGATCACGAACAGCAGCAGTGCGAAGCCGATGACCGATACCTCGCCGACCCGGCCCGGCCGCACGAAGCGCAGGTACAGACCCATGAACAGGGCGATCGGGATGGTCATGCCGATGGAGAACACACCCCACGGGCTGCCGCCGTGCAGCGCGCCGTCCGGCCCCTTGACCGCCGCCAGCGCCTGCACGACCACGATGCCGAGCACCGCGAGCAGGATCATCATGATCACCAGCACGGCAACGATCGCGGCGACACCGCCGATCGGTCCGAGTTCGTCGCGGGCCATCTGCCCGAGGCTGCGACCACGGCGCTTCGACGAGGCCCACAGCACCAGGTAGTCCTGCACCGCGCCGGCGAGGACGACGCCGACGATGATCCAGATCGTGCCCGGCAGATAACCCATCTGCGCGGCCAGCACCGGTCCGACCAGTGGACCGGCGCCCGCGATGGCGGCGAAGTGGTGCCCGAAGAGCACCCGCCGGTCCATCGGCATGTAGTCCTTGCCGTTCTCCAATTCCTCGGCGGGCGTGGCCACATCGTCGCGCGGCTTGGTGATCCGGTATTCGATCAGCCTGGCGTAGAACTGGTAGGCGGTCACATAGGTACAGACCGCCGCGATCACGATCCACACCGCGTTCACGTTCTCACCGCGGGAGATGGCGAGGATGGCCCAGGCTATCGCTCCGACGACCGCGATCGCTCCGAAGATCGCCTTCTTCCGTGGCGTGATCGGGGAGTGATCGACCACCCCGACGGGCGGCAGATCGGGATCCGTCCGCAAATATTCGATTGTCGCCATCCGCTTACTCTCCTGAAAAACGCGCAGGATCCCTGCTCAAACATCTGACAACGTATCCGATTGGTGATGTCGACCGGGCTTGTTTCCGATCGGCTTTGGACAACGTTAAGTTTTGTTCGTGTGTCGGCCATCACGTCGGTGTTGCCGAACGTATGCTGCCATGCGATTCCGCCAAGCTCCACACCCGCCTGGAGGAGGGCCTCGTTGCGCAGGCGCACGCTGCTCGGCTCGGTGCTGGCCGCGCCGCTGCTCGCCGCCACCGGCTGCGGATCCGATGACGACGCGCTGACCTTCTTCTTTCAGGCCAGGCCGGAAGAGGCACGGGTCCGGCTGAAGATCATCGACGAGTTCCAGCGGCGGCATCCGGAGATCCGGATTCGCACCATCATGTCCGGGCCGGATCCGCTGCAGCAGATGCTGACCTACTGTGCGGGCGGCAAATGTCCCGACGTCATGATGGCGTGGGAGTTGCTTTATGCCGGACTCGCCGAACGTGGCGTGCTGCTGGATCTGCGCACGCTGCTCGATCGGGAGCCCGAATACGCTGCCGCACTGCGTGCCGACAGCTATCCGGCGCTCTACGACACCTTCACCTACGGCGGTGGGCAGTATGCGCTGCCGGAACAGTGGTCGGGGGTGTTTCTCTACTACAACCGGGAGCTGTTCGCCGAAGCCGGGGTGACCGCGCCTACCCGGTGGCGGAATGCCTGGTCCTTCGCCGAATTCCTCGATGCCGCAGGGGCACTCACGCGGCATGAGTCATCAGGGCGGAACCAGCAGTGGGGCTTTGCCGACGCCTGGGTGCCGTATTTCTCGGCCGCGTGTTTCGGTATGAACAATGGGGCGGAGTGGTTCTCGCCGTCGGTGGATCCGATCAGGACCAATCTCGGTGATCCGCGCTTCGCCGAGGGATTCCAGTTCTATGCTGATCTCGCGGTTCGCCACCGGGTTGCGCCGAAAGTTGCCGACCAGCAGTCGATTTCGGCGCCCGACCTGTTCCGCCGTGGGCGGGCGGCTATGGCGATGGGTGGGCATTGGCTGTATTCCGAGTTCGCCGGACAGGATGATCTGCCCATCGATGTCACGGTGTTGCCGGTCGGCCCGCATGGCGGCCCGGGGGCAATTACCGATGTGGGCAGCACCGGGTTGTCGATTGCCGCGGATAGTCCGCGCATCGAACAAGCATGGGAATTCGTAAAATTCGCGACCGGGCCGGTTGGGCAGGCCATTATCGCCGCCTCCGGACTGTTCGTGCCGGTGCTGAAATCCGCAATGGGCGCGGCCGGATTCGCGGACGCGCATCGCGAGATACGCAACCTCCAGGTGTTCACGGAGGGACCGGAGAATTCGCGAGCGCTGCCGGTTACTCCGGTGTGGGGCAAGGTTTCCGCGCTGCTCGAGCGCGGTGGCAATCGGGTGCTACGCGGTGCCGCAACCGCTGAATCCATGAGCGCATCCCTGACAGCCGATATCAATACTCTTCTGGAATCCTCATGAAACTGATCGGTAGCCGGATGCGTGCGCCACACGAGCAAGGGCGGCTTGCGCGGCGGCGCGAGCGGGCGGGCTGGGTCTTCGTGGCACCGAATCTGGCGGCGGTGCTGGTGTTCTTGCTGTTTCCGCTCGGGGTTTCGTTGTATCTGAGTCTGCACTCGTGGGACTTGTTCAGTGCGCCACGGTTCGTGGGGGTATCGAACTATCGACGGCTGTTCGTGTCGGATCCGTTGTTCCTCATCGCATTACGCAATACTGCCGTGTTTACCGTATTGACGCTGGTGCCGACGGTGGTGATCGGCCTCGCCGTTGCGGCCGTCCTCAATCGAAAGCTGGCTGGTATCGGCATCTTTCGAACCATCGCGTTCCTGCCGCTGGTCGCTTCGACCGTGGCCATGGCGGTGGTGTGGCGCTTCATCTTCACCACCGATGACGGGCTGCTCAACATCATGCTCGGCTGGGTCGGCATCGATCCGATGCCGTGGCTGACCGACCCGGACTGGGCGCTGGTCTCGCTGAGCATTGTGACCGTATGGAAGAGCGTGCCTTTCGCGACGGTCATCCTGCTGGCAGCGATGCAGGGGGTACCGGAGACGCTGTACGAGGCGGCGCGCATCGATGGTGCGGGGGCGCTGCGGCGCTTCTGGTCGGTGACGCTGCCGTTGATTCGCGGGCCGCTGTCGTTCGTCTTCGTCATCACCATCATCAATTCGGTGCAGGCCTTCGATCAGGCCTATGCCTTGACCGGCGGCAATGGCGGACCGGAGACCGGAACCTATCTGCTCGGAATCATGTTGTTCCAGAATGCCTTCGGGTTCTACGAGGTCGGCTATGCGGCGGCGCTGGCCTGGGTGATCTTCGCGATCCTGCTGGTGCTGACGCTCTTACAGCTGTGGTTCGCGCGCCGGTCGGAGGTGGAGTCGTGAATGCGTACGAGGCGGTTCGGTCGCTTCCGGTGCGGATCGGTGTGCGGGCACGCAGTACCGGTCGGGTGGAGCGGGCCATTCTGCGCCGGACGGTGCGTGGCGTCCTGATCTATGTGGCGCTCGTCGGTGTCGCCTGGTGTGCGCTGTTTCCGATTCTGTGGGCGTTGTCGGGTTCGTTGAAGCGCGATGGCGAGATCACCGAGCCGTCACTGGTTCCCGCGCGTCCGCAGTGGTCCAACTATGGGAAGGTCTTCGACCTGCTGCCGCTTGGGCGGATGTTGCTCAACACCGCGTTCTATGCGTTATGTGTCACGGCGGGGCAGGTCTTTTTCTGCTCGCTGGCCGGATATGCGTTCGCGCGCTTGCGTTTTCGCGGGCGGGACGTACTTTTCCTCGCCTACCTCGGCACGCTGATGGTGCCGTTGACAGTTACCGTGATTCCGCAATTTCTGATCATGCGCGCCTTCGGCTGGGTGGATACACCGTGGGCGATGATCGTTCCTGGTCTGTTCGGCAGCGCATTCGGCACCTATCTGATGCGCCAGTTCTTCCGAACCTTGCCCGCCGAACTCGAGGAAGCGGCGATCATCGACGGGTGCACCACCTGGCAGGTGTTCTGGCGAGTCTTGTTGCCGCACACCCGTCCTGGGCTCATGGTGCTGGGGGTGCTGACTTGGATCACGGTCTGGAACGACTTCCTGTGGCCGCTGATCATGATCCAGCGCAACGACATCGCCACCGCCACATTGGGTTTGGTGCGGCTACAAGGCCAGTACCATACGCAATGGCCGATTCTCATGGCCGCGGCGGTGGTCATTCTGCTGCCGCTGGTGGTCGTCTACGCGATCGCGCAGCGGGCGTTCGTGCGGGGCATCGCGGCATCCGGTCTGGGCGGGCGTTGACGGCCGCGCTGATGGCGGCCGTCGTTATTACTCGCCCCAGTAGGTGCCGAAGCTCCAAAGGTTGCCCTCCGGGTCACGGACGGTGAAGCCGCGCGAACCATAGTCCTCATCGCGTAGGCCGCGCACCACCTCCGCGCCCGCCGCGACCGCGCGGTCGTGCAGGGCGTCGGGTTCCTCGCAGACGAGGTAGATCGAATCGGTGCCCGGCCCGCGCTCACAGAACGGGTTGTCGCCCTTGCCGATGGAACTGAACATGATTCCGCCGCCGAGCGGCCAGCGCAGCTGACCGTGCTCGATGAACGACGGATCGTCCTCCCTGGCGTAGAGCGCAACCTCCTCGAAGCCGAATGTGCTGGTCAGGAAGGCCACTGCCGCGCGAGCATCGGTGAAATTGAGGCACGGCCACACGGCGGTGCGAGTTGCTGTGGTCTGCGGTGAATCCGTTGGTGTCGTCATGGATCCAGCCTCACCCGCCGGACCTCTCCGGGTCTTGTACAGATGGAATCTCCTCCGCGAGCCATGCGGTCGGGCTGCAACCGGCGAGTTCCGCGAAGTCGCGGTCGAGGTGGGCCTGGTCGTAATATCCACAGGTCGCGGCCACCTGCGCGATCGTCACATAGGACGGCGTGTGTCCGATCATCCGCCTGGCGCGTTCGAAGCGGGCGATCCGAGCGGCGAGTTTGGGACCGAGCCCGAACTCGGCACCGAAGCGTCGGGCCAGATGTTGACGGCTCCAACCGATCTCCTCGGCGAGCGGGCCGATCTGCGCCGCACCATCGGATTCGACCAAAGTGCGCCAGGCCCAAGTCAATTCGGGCGTCACCAGGCGATCATGACAGGCCAGCCTGGTCAATACCCGATCACAGGCGGCGAACCGCTCCGGCCAGGACGACAACTCCTGCAATTCCTCCCACAGCTGCCGCCCGACTGGCCCCGCCACCTCGGCGCATTCCACCGAGGTGTTCCACAGCGCACTCGCGGGCAGCCCGAACAGGGCCCGGCTCCCGAGCGGCGTCAACTCGATCCCGATCCCCTCCTGATAACCGTTGTGCGAGATAACCGCCGAACTGGCCTGCAACCCACTCAGTACACACCGGTAATCCTCCGGCGACTGCCGCGAATCCGTCTGCGCCACAACGTCGATACTCGGCCCGATCGACACGATGAACGTCATATGCCGCGACGGCAGCCCCCGATGCAACCCGGGCGCGAACCCGCTCAGTCGATACCCAAGGTACCCATCGATGAACGCCGCGAGCGCAGGTGCCGGACGTGCCGTCACCACTTCGGTGGTCGGCTCCATACCCGGAACGCTACGCCGCCGATCGGCTGTCGCAAGGCGAGTCGGCCGGCAACGTTGATGTGGTGGTGGATCGACCGCGGATCCGCCGCCAGGTCGAGCAGGACTAGCGGCTCTCACCCGGACGACGGCTGCGGTGAGATATCGCACTCAGCGCGGTAAATAGGTGGGGGTTGTCGCAGCGTCGGGCTACCTTTACCGCTCCTAAGGATTTTTGGAGGTGTGATGCGGCGGGTGCAATACCAGCGCAGCGGTGGTCCGGAGGTACTCGAGGTGGTGTCGGCCGAGGTGCCGACGCCGGGCCCCGGGGAACTGCTGGTCCGCGTCGACGCGGTTGGTGTGACACTGCCGGTGGTTCGCAAGGTGCGTGAGCCGCGTGAGCCGATCGCATTGGGTGGCGAGGTTGCGGGCGAGGTGGTCGCGGTCGGTGAGGGCGTGACCAGCTGTATGCCCGGCTACCGCGTCACAGGTCTGGTCTTCGGCCACGGTTATGCCGACTACGCACTCCTCTCCGCCGCCATGGCCTCGCCGATTCCCGACGGTGCCTCCGCCGTCGATGCGGTCGCGCTGGTCCGCAGCGGTTTGGTCGCACTCGGTGCGCTCGACGCCGCGAATCCCAAGGCGGACGAGTCTGCCCTGATCACGGCCGCCGCCAGCGGTGTCGGCCACCTTGCCCTGCAGCTGGCGCGGGTGCGCGGGGCAGCACGCGTGGTTGCGGCGGTCTCCGACCTCGCGAAGGCCGACTTCCTCCGCGGCCTCGGTGCCGACGAGATCGTCGCCTACGACCAGGAATCCTGGGGCGAGCCCGTCGACTACGTCCTCGACGCCGTCGGCGGCGACCTCCTCACCCCGGCCATCGGGGCCCTCGCCCCCGGCGGCCGACTCGTCGCATACAGCTCCGGCGGCGGCACCATCCAGGCCTACGACCTGCTCGTCGGCGCCAAATCGGTGATCGGCTTCCAACTGGCCCGCATCGCCCGCAACTCCCCGGACCTGTACGAACACTGGCGCCAAGAGCTCTGGCAATACTTCGCCTCCGGCCTACTCCGCCCCGTTGTTCACGCGGAATTCCCGCTGGAAGACGCCGCCGAGGCGCACGCCGTCATCGAGAACCGCTCGAACCTCGGCAAGGTCATCCTGATTCCCTGAGGAGCGCCCGGGACTGCTCGATTCGGTGCCCGCGCCGTCGCGGCCAGCCGATACCGGCAATGGCCTGCGGGCAGGACGACCGCGTGCGCCGCGTAGACTCTCTTCCTCGTGAGTCTCACCCTCGGAATCGTCGGCCTGCCCAACGTCGGAAAGTCGACGTTGTTCAATGCGCTGACCAAGAACGACGTGCTGGCCGCGAACTATCCGTTCGCGACCATCGAGCCGAACGTCGGGGTGGTTCCACTGCCCGACCCGCGACTGGACAAGCTGGCCGAGATCTTCGGCTCCCAGCGCATCCTGCCCGCCGTGGTGTCGTTCGTCGACATCGCGGGCATCGTGAAGGGTGCGTCCGAGGGCGCCGGGCTCGGCAACAAGTTCCTCGCCAATATCCGTGAGGCCGATGCCATCTGCCAGGTGGTGCGAGTCTTCGCCGACGATGATGTGGTGCACGTCGACGGACGCGTCGACCCGCTCGCCGATATCGAGGTAATCGAAACCGAGCTGATCATCGCCGATATGCAGACCCTGGAAAAGGCGATCCCGCGGCTGGAGAAGGAAGCCAAGGTCAAGAAGGACCGCAAGCCGCTGCTCGACGCGGCCAAGGCCGCACAGGAAGTTCTCGACAGCGGCAAAACCCTCTTCTCCGCCCGCGCCCAACTGGATGGCGAACTGCTGAAAGAACTTTCGCTGCTCACCACCAAGCCTTTCCTCTACGTCTTCAATGCCGACGAGTCGGTGCTCACCGACGAGGCGAAGGTCGCCGAGCTGAAAGCCGCTGTCGCACCGGCGGATTCGGTCTTCCTCGACGCCAAGGTCGAAGCCGAACTCCTCGAACTCGACGACGAGTCCGCCCTGGAGTTGTTGGAGTCGATCGGCCAAAACGAACCCGGCCTGCACGCCCTGGCCCGCACCGGCTTCCACACCCTTGGCCTGCAGACCTACCTCACCGCAGGTCCAAAAGAGGCCCGCGCCTGGACAATCCACCAAGGCGACACCGCCCCCAAGGCTGCCGGCGTAATCCACACCGACTTCGAACGCGGCTTCATCAAGGCCGAAGTAGTCGCCTACAACGACCTCATCGCCGCCGGCTCCATGGCCGCCGCCAAGGCCGCGGGCAAGGTCCGCATGGAAGGCAAGGACTACGTCATGTCCGACGGCGACGTAGTCGAATTCCGTTTCAACGTATAGCGTTTCAGCTTCTGCGAACGCTTGTCGGCTTCGGCGGCGGCCCGTGGAAGGCGGCAACTCTCACGGTGCCACTCCGTAGCTGGTGGCGATCGCGGCGGCGCGGTCGCGCAAAGAGTTGCGCAACCATTGCGGGGCAAGGGCTTCCGCGTCCGTGGCTAGTTGCCATAGTGCCCATTCGGCGTGTTTCGGATCTTGGAAGGTCACCTCTAGTCGCAGCCAGCCGTCTGCGTCGGTTTCTTCGGCGCGGACGGTCAGCGCGGTGCCCACCAGGTCCTCCCGCCGCGCGGGGTTCACCCGTACCAGCACGGTGACTTGGTCGCCGCCGGTCCGGAACTGCGTGCTGCGTTCCTGCCAGGCCCGGCCCAGATCGACCCGGTTCGGTCGCTGTGCTGGTTCGGGGAGTTCCTCGGCGGCCAAGACCCGGGACAGCCGGTAGGTGCGGTCCGCGCCGGACCTGGTGGCCAGCAAGTAGACCTGGTCGCGGACGGTGACCAGGCCGATCGGGTCCACCGTGCGCCACGTCGGGGTCTGGTCCACAGCCGCGTAGTGGATGCGCAGCTTGTGTCCGGCGAACACCGCGCGCCGGACCTCGGTCACGACGGTGTCGGGCACCTCTTCAGCGACCAGTCGGCGTGCGAGGAGGTCGGTCTCGGGGTCGATGAGCAGTCGCTGGGCCGCGCCGGCCGCGGTGGCCCGATGGCTTTCGGGTAGCGCGTCGACGACCTTGCGCATGGCCGAAGTGAGCGCCGAGCCGAGGCCGAATGCCTGTGCGCCGCGCCGTGATCCGGCGACCAGCAGGGCAAGTGCCTCGTCGTGATTCAGTCCGGTCAGCTCGGTCTGGAAACCGGGCAACAATGCGAAACCACCATGCCTGCCGCGTTCGGCGTAGACCGGGACGCCGGCTGCGGACAGCGCCTCGATGTCGCGTAGCACGGTGCGGGTGGATACCTCCAGCTCGCGGGCCAGCGCGGGCGCGGACAGCCGACCGTGCCGGCGCAGCAGCAGCACCAGCGAGACCAACCGGTCGGCGCGCATACGAAAAGTCTATGGGAATACACGACACAGGATGTCGTGATTCGTTGGGAGGCTTGGCAATATGACAAACAAGATCGTGGCCACTGAACCGAACGACCTGGGCAGGTACTTCATCGAGCGCGCCAACGCGGGCGACGTCGACGGGCTGGTGGCGTTGTACGAGCCGGACGCCGTACTGGCGTTCCCGCCGGGCAATCTCGCGACCGGACATGCGGAGATCCGCAAGGTGTACGAGCAGTTCGTCGCGGCCGCGCCGGTGCTCTCCCCGGGTAGGCAGCATCCAGCGCTGGTGAGCGGTGACCTGGCACTGACAGCGTCCACGCTGACCACCGGCGAGGTGACCGTCGAGATCGCCCGTCGTCAGCCGGACGGGTCGTGGCTGTGGTCCGTGGACCAGCCGGCACTCGTGCCGTAGCCGAGCGGCGGTGGGCCGGCGTGACCGAGCCCACCGCCACGCCACCGAGCCGGCCGGGTGCTGCGATGAGGCGCAGCGTGACGATCGGTGTCTACGGCTGCACGGCCGAAGCCCTCCTCGAGAAGCTCACCGGCGGGGGGATTGCTGCTCGATGGCGCGACGCTACGGCGATTTTGTCAAGCTGCGGACGTGTGGCCATGCCTTGGCAAGTGCGAGTAGCTGGCGCAGCTCCGCGGTGAGATCCCGTGCCCCCGGTTGGACTTGGTGCCGTGGCGTGAACCGGCTCGCGCTCGGCGGGTGCCCGGCAGCTTTGGTGGCAATGGCCTCGGCGATGCGGCGGGCATAGATATGTGGGTCACCGCCTGTGGCGGCCAGATCGTCAGGGCTGTCGCTGTAGCGCTTGAGATGCAGCAGGCTGTCGCGGATCTCGACCGTCATGCGGTGCAGACGGATGGCCGGGTCTGCTCGGCCGGTGTGGTCGCGCCGCATCTCCAGGACGATTTCGGGTGCGGCTGCGGTGAGATCGGCCCACATCGGCCGCAGGCGACGGCAGTATCGGCCGGTGCGGTCCCATCCGATATGGGTGAGCAGGGTGCTGATCAGCGGCACCGTGACCACGGCGGGAGCGCCGACGGCCGAGAGAAGGAAGCCGCTCCATGCTTCCCAGTGCATCTCGGGATCGAATGACGGTTGGCCTGTGATGAGACTGATGATGGTCCCGAGCGGGTATCCGACCGCTATGGCCCCCAGGCCCACTATGGTGCCCAGGACCGCTGTGTACAGTGCACGTTCCTGCCAGGTGGTGGCGCCGACGGCGCGCATCTCGCGCACACTTACCCGGCTGAGGAGCAGGGCTGTAGCGCCGAGCGGCAGGGAAAACGCGAGGCAGACCACGACAGCCGGCCAGCCGAGGGCTTGGTCGATCAACTGGTCGGCGTGGCGGGCGGGCGTCCCTGCGATCAGGATGACGGCGGTGGCGGTGATCGTGACGAGGTAATAGCGCCACTGCCGGCGCCATGTGTGGGCGGGATCGGCACCTGCCCACAACTTGGCAAAGCCGTAGATATTCGAGATGCCCAACAGGGTTGCTCCCAGCGAGAGCTGTCGGGCGATGTTCACCACGTCGCGGTCGTCGCCGGGCAGCAGCCAGGCCAGTGACTGTTCGAACCATGCGTCCCGCAACAGGTTTTCGCAGAGAGCGGCGGCGAGCGCGCGGTTGATGAGTCGGTCGACGAGGCTGTCCCGCAACAGCCACCACCGACCGGCGAGCACCAACGTGAGACCTGTCAGGACGGGCCAGGTGATCAGAGCCGGAACCGGGGAGGTCATCTCATCGATGCCGGTTCCGGAAGAACGTCGAGCGGAACCGGCTCGCCGACCGCTTCGGTAGCATCGCTTCGACCAGCAGCAGGTCGGCGAAGGTTTCGGCGGCGCGCTCGCGCTCACTGCCGTAGTCCTGGCGGCGCAGTACGCTGCGGATGGTTTCCAGCGACAGCGAGGGCATCAATTCGCGCAACGGCAGATCAGCCGCAGCACCACCGGGACCGCTCGCGGTCCCTCCGTGGCCGAGCAGCATGTGACCGATCTCGTCGACCTATGCCGACGTCGGCATAGGTCCACCTATGCCGAGGTGAGAACTATGCCGAGCAGATCGGCGCATGACATCGAATCTGTAGCAGCGCAGCATGTTCCGCAGCTAGTGATATCCAGCGGTCGGTCTGATCACAGGTTTTCGAGGAAGGCCAAGAGGGTGTCTGTCGGGCGGTAGATGCCCGGCGGTGTTGAAGCCTGGGTTGTCTGGTCGAGTGCGCGTTGCTTGATGGTCATGTCGGCGTGCAGATAGATTCCGGTGGATCGGATGTCGGCGTGGCCGAGCCAGAGTGCGATGACAGCGGTGTCGACGCCAGCGTGCAATAACGCCATCGCGCAGCTGTGTCGCAGGACGTGTGGATGCAGGTCGGCCGGCCGGATGCTGGGGCAGGATTGGGCTGCGGT
The DNA here is from genome assembly GCF_035920345.1 of Nocardia vinacea. Taxonomy (NCBI): domain Bacteria; kingdom Bacillati; phylum Actinomycetota; class Actinomycetes; order Mycobacteriales; family Nocardiaceae; genus Nocardia; species Nocardia vinacea. The sequence goes on along the minus strand of NZ_CP109149.1, from coordinate 5,559,185 downwards.
GGTCGCATGTCGGCGGACCAGGCGTTCTATAGCGTCGGCGCTGAGCCGTCGGCCGGTGCGGGTCGGAAACAAGGGCTGAGGGGCTTCGCCGGCTCGTTCGTCGGTCCAGACGCGCAGCACCCGCTGTGTGGGAGTGGTCAGCGGAACTGCGCGGTGTTTGCGCCCCTTGCCGAGGCAGCGGAGGTTGGCTCCAGCGCCGAGACTGATGTCGCCGCAGTTGAGCCCGGTCAGTTCGGAGACGCGTAGCCCGGTTTGGACCGCGACCAACAGCAGGGCGTGATCACGGCGACCTTCCCAGCGATCGCGGTTCGGTGCTGCGAGCAGGGCGTCGATCTCGGTGCTGGTCAGGAACGCGACGAGCTGTTTGTCGAACCGTTTGGGTGGGATCGCCAGCACTCGCTGGATCAGCTCGGCGTGCTCGGGGTGTCGCAGGGAGGCATAGGTGAACAGGGACCGGATCGCGGTCAGCCGCAGGTTGCGGGTGCGGGGGCTGTTACTGCGCTCGTGTTCGAGGTGATCGAGGAACGCGCTGATGGTGTCGACGTTCAGGTCGGCCCAGTCCAGGTCGGACGCTGGTTTCCCCGCGCGTTGGGAAACGAAGCCCAGCAACAGTTTCAGAGAGTCGCGGTAGGAGGCGATCGTGCGCGGGCTGACGTGGCGGTGTTTGATAAGCCGTTCGGTGAAGAAGTTCTGCAGGGTGGCGGCGATCGCGGTCATGACGGCCTCGCTTGGACCGAGTATTCGAGCCGCTGTGCGGCAAGACTCAGCAGCTCCGGGGCCGCCGACAGATACCAGTAGGTCGAGCGCGGGTCCCGATGACCGAGATAGGTCGACAGCGTCGGAAGTTTCGCTTCGACGTCCTCGCCGGTTCGATGCCAGCGCAGCAACGTGTTGACCGCGAACGAGTGCCGCAGGTCGTGGATGCGTGGTGGGCGGGGCGCTTCGGCCCCGATTCCGTTGGTGTGACACAACTTCCGGAAGATCGCATGAACGCAGGGATAGACCATCCGGGCGCCGCGGCGGGAGACGAAGAAGCTAGCCGTTGCCGCGTTCAGGTGGTGCTCGTCGCGGATGTCGGCGTAGTCGCGCAGGGCAGTGACGGTGGATGGCAGGATCGGAACCAGTCGGGATTTGCCGAATTTCGATTCTCGGATCAGCAGTGCTTGGTCTGTCCAGTCGATGTCGGTGCGGTCGAGGCGGATCGCTTCGCCGACCCGCAGACCAGTGGCGCCGAGCAGGCCCAGCATCGTGGAGTGAGTGGCCGCCGGCAGCCGACCCTGGACCTGGCGTCGCGCCTGAGTGGTCAGTGTTTCCAGGTCGGTTCGGGTGTAGATGAACGGCGGATGCCAGCGTTGAGGGAACGAGATCAACCCTGGTGGTGGGACTTCGGTGCGCGGGTCCAGCCCGGCCATGTGCTGGGCGAAGCGGCGGGCGATCGTCATCCGGCGTGCCGGGTTCGAGGTCGCCGCATCGACCTCGGGTGCCAGGGCCCAGTCCATTGCGGCGTTGATCGTGACTGTCGGCGCCCCGATATGGTCGAGATAGGCGACGAACCGCGGCAGCAGTCGATGGTGCTCGGCCAGGTCGTGGCCGAGCCGTTTGCGCAGATCCAGGTAGTCGGTAGCAGCCTGAGACAACCGGCTCATCGTGGCGCTCCGGGCCATTCGGCGGCGATGTCGCGCAGCGTGGAGAGGTCGACCTTCGCATAAATCGCGGTCGTGGCCAGGTCTCGGTGGCGAAGGACCTGGCTGATATCGACGAGCGGAACTCCGCGGCGCAGCATTTCGGTGGCCAGCGAGTGTCGCAGCCGATGAGCGCCGACGCGCGGCAGACCCGCCCGATCGCAGGCTCGGCGGGTGACATCGCTGACCAAATCGGCGCGGATGCCGCGCAGGGGCGCTTTGCAGGTCACGAATACCGGGCGCAACGTCGTCGTCGGCCGGACAGCGGTCAGATAGGCGCTGATGGCCTCCCCGACGTCGAACGGCATCGGCATTGCATCCTCGCGGGACGCTTTGCCGCGCAAGATGATCCGCCCGCCCCGCCAATCGATATCGCCCACTTCCAGGCGTGCGACCTCGATCGAGCGCAGTCCCAGCCTCGCGATCATGGTCAAGATGGCGTAGTCGCGGATCTGGACCGGGTCATCGCGGTCGCAGGTGTCGAGTAGTCGCTGGACCTGCCCAGCGGTGATCGACTTCGGGATGCCGGTGTCGTGCCAGCCAGCGACCGGCGGAACCGCCGAAGTCAACGGGTGTGGAAGCAGCCCGCGCAGATACAAAAACTTCAGCAGCGACCGCAGCTCTGCGACACGGCCTTTGATCGCGCCGACGCTGACTCGCGGGCTTTCGGCCAGCAGAAACGCGACGATGTCCGCGCCATCCAGTTCGCCAGGTCCGCTTGGACATGCCTCGGCCAGGAACCGGCGGGCCAGGCTCTCGTAGCGGACGATCGTGGTCGCCGCTAGACCTCGGTCGCTCACCAGCCATGCACGGTATTCGCCGATCAAGGGGTCCAGCGGATCGAGGACGACTGGCGGATCTGTCAGTAGCCCTTCCGATTTCAGGAAGTCGATGAGCGGGTTGAGGCTCTTCGCGGTCGGCGGGTGGCGCATCGCTTCGCAACAGACCCTGCGGAATTCCTCCAGAGATTTCGCGGTCAGCTGCTCTGCCGTCACGTCCTGCTCGATCATCCAGCGTCCCAGATCGCCGATGATCTGCAACATGTTCCGGATCGTGGCGGAGGTGTATCGGCACTCCTCCAGATGATTTCGGTAACCGGCGATGTATGGGCCCATCCTGCCCGGCTTTCTCCGAGTCCCGACCATGATCACGCCTCCATCTGACGCACTCACCCATCAGAAGAAGTATCAGTGCTGCCGCTGGAACTATGCAGGCCGTTTCGCCGCCATACCGAGTCCTTCTGCCGCCATTACCAGGGCTTTCACGTCACGATCCCTGCCGCAGCGGCATAGTTCCCACCTCGGCATAGGTGGACGATGATGTGATCGGCATGCCATTCGGAGTCGGCCCCGTACATGATCACGTCGTCGCCTTCCCGGGCAATCCACAGGCCGCTTCCGGTGCCGCATCCGTTCCTCGAGAGTGCGCCGACGTCGATCGGGCACAACGTGATCGGCCGTCCCCGGTACTCTGCCACCCGCGCGATGTATTCCGTTATGTCCCATGGGTAGGGGATCGGTACAAGGCGACCCAGCTCCTCGAATCGCGCGGCGAGATCCTCCATTACGCCTTCCCCCGTTGATCACATCACCTATGCCGATATTGCGGTGAGCGTAGTCGCCGACGGCGCATAGTCGCGGAGGTGGCCTGTCGCGCAAGCATTCTCGCATCTGCCTTCGGCAGATCGGCCGCAACAAGCGTTTGACCTCAATGCTTATTGAGGTTATAGCGTCGCGCCCGGAAGGGAGTTCACTGTGACGATATTGGTAACGGGCGCAACGGGAAACACCGGACGGCACGTGGTCGCCGAGGTACTGCGGAGGGGGCGAGCAGTGCGTGCGCTGACCCGCGATCCGCAGCGTGCCGCGAATCTGCTGCCCGCGGGTGCGGAGCTGGTGGCGGGCACTCACACCGAGCCGGGCACACTCGATGCCGCGCTGGGCGGTGTCACCGGGCTACACATCACCGTGACCGCCGGCGTGGCCGAGACCGGACCCGAACTGGTCCGCCGGGCGGTGTCCGCCGGCGTCGAGCGCATCACCATCCTGTGGGGCGGGTACGTCGGCCCCGCGGAGACCGCGGTGGCGGAATCGGGTGTTGCCTGGACCAGGCTCGAGCCGCAGGAGTTCATGTCCAATGCACTCACGTGGGTCGACTCGATCCGAGACGAGGCCGTGGTGCGTGAGCCTTTCGACTTCCCAAGTGCGATTGTGCACGAGGCCGATCTAGGCGCGGTGGCCGCGACCGCCCTGATCGAAGACGGGCATGCGGGCCGGGCCTACAACCTCAACGGACCTCAGGCGCTGACCACGAGGGAGCGCGTCGCGATGCTCGCCGACGCGCTCGGCCGTGACCTCGCCTTTGAACAGATCAGCAATGAGCAGGCCGTCGAGCGGTTACGGCAGCAGGGGGTGTCGCGGGCCGACGCCGAGTACGTCGTCGGTTGGTATGCCGATCCGCCGGAGTCGGCGCGTACTCCGGATGGCACCGTCGAGCGGATACTCGGTCGGCCCGCCCGCACTTTCGCTGAATGGGTGGCCGAACATAAGAATCGTTTCTGAGCGCCGAGCGATCTGCGTATGGCTGGTCTCGGAGCGAACCCCGCGTCCGGCACATATGTACCGATGGTGAACGGTTGCTCTGCTGGGTGTTCAGGACATCCTGCTCATCTCCGCGGATCGGCGTCACCACCCTGCTCGCCGGTCGAATGCGGTGTGGGCGACCACCATTCGACTGCGTTCGACAGAACCCTCCGAACCAAGGCTCGATACGGCAGAAGCTATCTGGACGCGGCACTAGCACTCTGAAAGCTGTTGTTGCACCGGCTAATTCGATGGACTGCAGCAGCGGACCGCGATTTCTCCCCGACCGCAATCGAGCCACTGGAAAAGGACGTACCGAATGGGCTCCTGCCCATATGTAGGGCATCAGGGCGGCTGGCCGACTGCGACAATCCGGAGGTGTCTCCGTCCTGATGACCGGCTGCAATCGTACGGGCAAATATTTGGAGTATGGAATATGGGCAGTGGTGTAATTGGGGGTATTTGGGAGTGCTGGAGAGTAGGATCGTGCTGGTCGGGGATGGGTTTTGTTCGGTGTGAAATGCCGACGATTGGGACGGTCCGAATAGAGAAGTGCTCGCGATCCGTCATCGGTTTGGAGGATTGATCATGCTTCGTATTTCGCTATTGGTTGCTGCTGGTGCTGCAGGGATTGCCGCGGCGCTTTTTCCCGTGAGTGCGCAGGCTGGTCCGGATGATCCGGGGACGCCCTGTGGGGACCAGATGGTTATGAATACGCATCGGGAGTGCGTTCAGATCGGCAGCTTTTGTACGTTGTCGGATGGGATGATCATCGGGAATATCGGGCCCGATGGGCGGTGTGTTATTCCCGGTACGAATATTTGAGGCTGTTGAATCCGCTGTTGCACCTAATTCGAGCCAGGTGCAGGGGTTTCGTGTCGGTCGGGGTGAAAGTTGTTGAGGCTAACGGCCTCTGGGGTATTTGGTTACCACGGTGCCATCGGTGTTGGCGGCCAGGTAGGCGCCGCCGTAGTCGTCGGTCAGGTAGACCATGACGGTTGGTTGGTCGTTGTTGAAGGTCCAGGCCGGGTCGACGATTACGTAGCGGAGGGTGGGGGTGGGGATGCCGAGGCTTTCGTCGGCGGTGCGGAACAGGTCGGGGAGGATGTCCCAGTTGATCGAGCTCAGCTTCACGGTGGCCTTGTCGGAGAGTGGGCCGCCTGCGCCTTTCCGGGTGGCTGTTCCGTCGCGATAGACGAAGAGGTCGTAGAGGTCGGGTTTGTTTTTGACCGGTGCGCCGACGTTGGCGTAGGTCGGGTAGAACGTTGCTTCGTTGAATTCGTCGCTGCCGGAGACCTTTTCGAGTGCGGCGATGGCCTGGCGGATGCTGGTCGGGGTCAGGAGGTCGACGGTTCTGCCGGTTACGGGTGCTCCGGATGTCGGGAGTGCGGCTCGGCTTGTTGCAGGGAATTCAATTGTGGTGGGGGGATTGCTCGGATCGGCCTGGTTGTCGGTCGAATCGGGGAGCAGGGCCACTATCGTGATCGTGGCGACGACGGCAGCGATGAGTGCGGCAGCCGCGAGGCCGATGACCATCCCGCGTGAGAGTTGTTTGTGCGCAGGGGGATTCGTGGAGCCATATGGGTGCATGGCGGGTGTCATGCCGCTGGGTCCGTGGAAATCTTCGACTGAGCCAGGCGAATTGAAGGCACCGGGTGTGCTGAATGCGGGTGTGTTGCCCACACCCGGTGTGCTGAATGCGCCGGGTGTATTGCTTGCACCGGGGGTGTCGAATGCGCTGGGAGTGCTGTACCCGCCGGGGCCATAGCCCGCGCCTGGCGTGCTGAATCCGGGTCCATACGCCGCACCTGGGGGATTGAATCCACCCGGCGCATCGGCCGCACTCGGCGTACCAAACCCACTCTGCCCGTCAAAAGCCTGGGGGCCACTGCCTGCCCCAGGTCCACCAATAGCCCCTGGACCGCTGCTCGCATCGGGTTCACCAAGAACTCCTGGACCGCTGCCCGCGCTAGGTCCACCAACAGCCCCCGGATCACTGCTCCCACCCTGCCAACCAGAAGCTCCCGGCCCGCTACCCGCGCCCGCCCCACCGAACACTCCGGGCGCAGCACCGAACCCAATCGCTCGCGCAAGCATCAGATCCACCTGCTCGGCACTCGGCCGACGATTCGGATCAGGCACCAACAGTGCCGTCAAAACCGCAGTCAACACCCCAGCCCGCTGCGGCGGCGGCACTGCCCCGCTGATCACCGCCGCCAGCGTGGCAACCGTCGACTCCCGCCGCATCGGGTGAAACCCCTCGACTGCGAAATACAGCAGCAGGCCGAACGACCACAGATCAGAGGCCGTGTGCCCCTCCTGGCCACTGAGCCGTTCCGGCGCAACATAATCCAGCGAGCCGACCACACTGCCGGTGGAGGTCAGACCGGTCATATCGTTGAGCGCTGCGATACCGAAATCGGTCAGAACCGGGGAACCGTCTTCGCGCAGCAGCACATTCGCGGGTTTGATATCGCGGTGCAGTACACCCACCTGATGCGCGGCACGGAGGGCGGCGAGGATGCCACGGCCGAGGTGCGCCACTTGCACAGGCGGCATCGGTCCAGCCGCCAGGTGATCGGCGAGACTCTGTCCGCGAACCAGTTCCATGACGATCCATGGATGTGCCACTTCGGGTGAATCCACGATGTGGTGGATGGCAACGACATTCGGATGACCGATCCGGGCCAGCGCCCTGGCCTCCCGCAGCACCCGCTCGCGGTGCACGCCGGGCGAGCCTGCGCCATCCGTCTCCGCTCGCACCTCCTTGAGCGCGACTTCGCGATGCAGCGCGAGGTCATATGCACGCCACACGGTCCCCATACCGCCGCTACCGAGCGGCTCGAGCAACTCGAAACGCCCGTCGACCACTGCACGCTCGGAAATCACGGCGCAAGCCTATGGTATGGGCGCGCCCATGCGACATACGCGTTTCACATGCGTCATCGATCGGCGGAGATGAGGCGGTCCAGTCCGGCGAGGATGTTGTCGCGCAGGTTGGGGCCTGAACCGCGCTACTTCCCGGTGCCGACCAACTGGTCGAAGAACGCGCGGTAGCTGCGCAGCGCCAGCCGCAGATCCTCGGTATCGCCGTCCTCCTCGCGCGACCACAGCCGTTCCAGCGACTGCTTGCGCTCGGCCAGCGTGGCGGACAACTGCTGAACGGTCGCCATGACGAGATCGTCGGCCTGCGTCACCGCGTCGTGCGGGCTGTCCACGAAACTGCCCTGCAACTGCCGCCATGCGGTGCGCAAGCGCTCGACATCGGCGGCGCCGAAGAGCGGCTGATCTCCGATTTCCTGCTTCCCTGCGGCTGCGTTCCCGCCTGCGGCCGTGCGTTCGGCTTCTCCCGTGCTCTTGTCTGTGGCCGTGCGTTCGGCTTCACCCGTGCTCGTGGCTGCCGCAGTACGCTCGGCTGCGCCTCCGGCCGTGCGCTCGTCTGCCGCCGCCGTGCTCTCGCCCGCAGCTATGCGCTCGTCCGCAGCGCTCTCACTCCCAGCCGAGCCCGCAGCCGACGTAGCCCCGGCCCCGCTCGCCTCAGCCTCCGATATCGGCGCCGACCCATACGACGCAGCCGAATCGCCTTCGGTCCCGGTACGTGTCCCGGTTGGCGAAACCCCTTCCGGCACTTCGTTTTCCAGACTCCGCTCCCGGTCCTGCCCCGTGCTCATTGCTTTACTTCCTTCTTCTCGTCCGGCGTGCCGCCGAGCAGGTCCTCGAACAACTCGCGGTACTGCACCACCGCGAATCGCATGTCCTCGGTGGAGATTCGGGTATCGGAGCGCCGGATCGCGATCTCGTGCGCGGCGCGATAGTGGCCCACCGTCGCCGCGTGCTCGACGGACAGATCGGCGAGCTGCTGGTCATACCCTTCAGTGGGGTAGCCGCGCTCGGCCATGATGTCGGCCACCAGCACATCGGCTGCTGTCACCGCATCCGCCGGAGCGTCGACGAAGTGCTCCTGCATCTGCGCCCACTCGGTGCGATACCGCTGCTTCTCCTGCTCCGACAGTTCCCGGATATCGAGTTCGGCATGGCGCCGCTCCCGTTCGGTCAGCTCCCGGTCGGTGGCTTTCCGGCTCTCCATCTCTTCCATGGTCCGGTCGTACTCGGGCCCGAACTTCTTGCGCAGCCGCTTTCTCCGCAGCACCGGCCAAGCCGCGACCAGCAACCCGGCCACGACAAAAACCAGCACCACGACGACCACTATTGCTATCACTGCAGAAGACACGCGATCCTCCTAGCCCAGACGGTCGTGTCATCCACGTAATGCCTCGCCAGCGGCCATCCAAACCTCAGGAACGCACGTCGACCGGCTCCGGCGCGGGCGTCGTTTCGCGTGGCGCGTTGCTGCGACTATTCAGCCAGGCACCGACGAACATCAGTGCGGCCCCGAGGGCCTGCGTCAGCGAGATGGACTCCCCGAGCAACATCCACGCGCAGCTGAGACCGAACGCGGGCACGAGGAACATCGCCGCCGCTGCGGTCGCCGGTCCGACCTGACTCACCGCGCAGTAGTAGAGGACATATGCGAGGGCGGTCGCACGACGGGTCCGTACGGTACTGCACGATCGCTATCTCGACCCCATCTCCATGGACGATCTGGCCGAAGCCGCGGAATGCAGCCGATTCGCACTGTATCGCGCCTTCCGCACCAACTACGGTTTGGCACCGAGCGATTACCAACGACTGCTGCGGCTGCGCACGGCTCGCAGATTGATCGCCGCGGGCCGACCGATCAGCCAGGCGGCGATCGAGGCCGGATTCGCCGATCAAGCCCATCTGACCCGCTGGTTCCGGCGCTGCTACGGCATTGCGCCCGGCGTGTACTTCGAAGGGGGTCAGGGCCCGACGGGTTCGAGCGTCGCACCGGTGAATGTCACGAAATCCGGTCCCTCGGTGAAACTTTCGGAAGTTTCCTCGCCGATGTAGAGGTCCAGATGCCGTGGGCCGCCGAGTCCCGGTGTGAATTCGTCGCCGATCGTCCAAGTTGCGGCACTGAATTTGCCGCATACGCTGTCGGCCCTTGCGTTCCCGCAACCGGTGAGCCGCAATCGGGTTCCCGGCTCGATGCCATCGGCGGCCGCACTCTCGAACGGATGCAGCGCCTCGCCTCGGGTGTCCCGCGGTTCGGTGTCAACCCAGAAGCCGACATCGTAGGACCAGTTCAGATATCGACCCGCGTGCTCGCCGCTGGTGATCCGGCCGGTGCCCTCATCACGTACCACGTCGACGAAATCCTCTGGCAGCGAGCCTATTTCGACGTTGGCGTCGGTGCATTCGAGATCGCTGCAGCCGCGTACGGTTTCGAGCGGTCCGGAATGATAGGACTCGACCGCCGTGTAATACACCGTCACCGTCCAGCCGTTCCATTCGTCGGCCTCGGTATCGAGTCCGCAGCCGACGGCGAGCGGCGACGCCACGAACAGTGACGCCGCGACCACCCCGAACCCGAACCTCACCGCAGCGATATTGCCCGACGCCCCGGGGGCCGCGCCACTCGGTGGCCTACCGGGCGGGCGGGCGCGGCCACGGATTCTCCTCGAGATGCTCTATCGACGTATTGAACCGAGAGATGAGTCCGCTCAACTGCGCGATATCGGCGGCCGTCCAGTCGGCGACGACCGCGCCGATGCCCTCCTGGCTCTGCTCGCGATCGGCGGTCACTAATTCCAGGCCCTTGGCGCTGGCCCGGATCTTGCGGGCAATACCGCCGTCCGGATCGGGGACGCGCTCGACCAAGCCCTGCTTCAGCATCGCGGCGACTTGCCGGTTGATGGTGGAGATATCGAGCTGGAAGGCCTCCGATAGTTCGCGCAGGCTGAGCGGGAAGTCCATCTCCAGCCTGGTCAGGATCAGATACGCCGACCGGTCGAGCTGGAATCCGGGCCGGCGCAGCAGCGAGGCCGGGAAGTGCCGGGAGAGCAGGGTCAACTCGAAGACGAGGCGGGTGAGCTCATCGTCATCCTCGGGACCTGATTCGGGCATGGCCCACACTATGTCGGCTGAATCACGCCGATTGCAAATTGTGCACGATACATAGGATGTGTACCGTACATATTCATGACTGTTGCAGCCGACGCGTCTTCGACCGTCACCGAGAACGACGCCCGGCGCCGTCCTGCATCCGGCCTACTCATCGCGACCCTCGGCATGGTCGGTGTCGTCGTATCGCTGATGCAGACGCTGGTCATTCCGATCATTCCCACGCTGCCGACGCTGCTGGACACCTCGGCGTCCAATGCTTCCTGGGTGATCACGGCGGCCCTACTGGCCGGTGCCGTCGCGACCCCGATCAGCGGCCGACTCGGCGATATGTTCGGCAAGCGCCGGGTGCTGTTCGCCAATCTGGTGTCGATGGTCGCCGGTTCGGTGGTGTGCGCGCTGTCCTCCGCGCTGGCGCCCGAAATCATCGGGCGCTCGCTGCAGGGTGCGGCGGTCGGCGCGATCCCGCTCGGCATCAGCATCATGCGTGACGAATTGCCCGCCGAGAAGGTGGGGTCCGCGATGGCGATCATGAGTGCGACACTCGGTGTCGGTGGCGCGCTCGGCCTGCCGCTGGCGGCGGCGATCGCGCAGAATGCGGACTGGCACATGCTGTTCTGGACCGCGGCCGGGCTAGGTGTCGTCTGTGCCGCACTGGTTTTCGTCTTCGTACCGGAGTCGCCGGTGCGCACGCCTGCGCGTTTCGATTTCGGTGGTGCGGTCGGACTGTCGATTGCGTTGCTGGCCTTGCTGATTCCGATCACCAAGGGTGCGGACTGGGGCTGGGGCAGTGCGAGCACACTCGGCCTGTTCGCGCTGTCTCTGGTGGTATTCCTGGTCTGGGGGTTCTTCGAACTGAAGCAGCGCTCGCCGCTGGTCGACCTGCGGGTCTCGGCGCGGCCGCGCGTGCTGTTCACCAACCTCGCTTCCATCGCGGTCGGTTTCGCGCTCTACGCCATGTCGCTGACCTTCCCGCAGCTGATGATGGCGCCGGAACAAACCGGATACGGCTTCGGCCTGTCCATGGTCAATGCCGGATTGGCGCTGGCCCCGACGGGATTCGTGATGATCCTGCTGTCGCCGGTCTCGGCGCGGCTGTCGGCGGCGCGCGGCCCGAAGGTCACGCTGGCGCTCGGTTCGGCGGTGATCGCGGTCGGTTATCTGTGTGCCGTGGTGCTGATGAACAGCGTCTGGGAGCTGATGATCGCGGCGATGATCGTCGCGGGCGGTGTGGGTCTGGCCTATGCCGCGATGCCCGCGCTGATCATGGGCGCGGTGCCGCTCACGGAGACTGCCGCGGCCAACGGCCTCAATTCGCTGATGCGCTCGATCGGTACCTCGACCTCGGCGGCGGTGATGAGCGTGGTGCTCGCCCACATGACGATGCAGCTCGGCTCGCATGTACTGCCCTCGCGCGACGGCTTCCACACCACCTTCCTGATCGCCACGGCCGCAGCCCTGGTCGCCATCGTGCTCACGCTGATCATTCCGATGCGCAAGGCAGCCGATGCCGCCGATAAGGCCGGGCACGCCTGATCATCGGGTCACGAGCCCGAACGGCCACGGGGCCGATCCGCAACGGCGAGGATCGGCCCCGTTGTCGTTTGATGGCCGGATCGAGCCCCACCGCGGCCACGCATTCGGGCCGATGAATGTCCGCCTGGGTGGCGAGCCGGCTGCCAGGGGGTTCAGTCGATCGGCACCAGGGTGTACATCCACCATGGCCGCCGCGGGAATTCGGACATGAAGACGTTCAATGTCATTCGGCGCAGTTCGCGGCGGGCCGGATCACGCACGTGGATCCATTGCCTGGCGATATCGGCCGGTGCGACATCAGTGAGCCACAGTTGCTCCCACTCCGGCGCCGACCGGCAGGCAGAGATGATCTTGTCCAGCCGCTCCGGCGGCACCAACCCCGGCGCCATCATCCGCAGCGCGTAGACCATCAGATGCGCTTCCTTGTGCCACTCGTGCACGGCCTGTCTGGCCTCCGGATTCAGCATCGTCCACTCGAGGATATTGTCGCCGGGCTCGAGTCCGGGAAATAGCCGCAGGTACGCGGAGTTCGCGGCGACCAGATCGAAGGTCGGCACGATCTGGAACCAGGCGGGCTGGGCAAGGCCGCGCAAAGTGCGCAGATCGGTGGGCAGCGGCGCGCTCGGCACCGGGCCGAAGGTCTCCGGAAACTGGCTCGCCTGCGTGAGACTCACGATGTGGTCGCGGAAGAACACCGGTACACCCAGCGCATCGAACAACCGGCCGAGCGTCGCCGAGGTCGGCGCGACCACGCCCTGTTCGAAATCCTGGATCACCGTCTGCGGGAATCCGGTGGCCACGGCCATCGCGGCCTGGGTCAGTCCGGCGGCTTCCCGGCGTTCCCGCAGATAGCGGGCGATCGAAGGGCGGGTATCCGCCATGGTGCTGATGCCTCCTGATTCCCTCGGGATCAAGAGTTGATCCCCCCCGTTCACATACCCACTCCACCCTAATTTCGACCTAAAAGCCTTGCCGCGACGTTAGATAACGCTACGGTGCCAGTTCGACGGACTCGGTATAACGCCGCGCGAGGGTGCGCAGGTGCGCAACCAGTTCCGGCGGGCCGTCGACCCGGAAGTCCATCATGAGCATGCTCAGGTAGATGGCAATTGTCTCCAGGGCATCCGCGCCGGTCAGCAGGATGCAAGTATCGGCGTCGATGGCCTCCACCACGCCGACGGCCGGGTTGATGCGGGCGATCACCGTCTCGGCGGGCGCCAGGACCGTCACCCGGGCATGCACCTTCCAGCCCGTGCTGGCGATATGGCGCATGACGAAGGCCACCAGATCGTCGTCGGGCAGTGACCGTGCGGCGAAGCGGCGCGACCCCGCGCCGGCGCGCTGTAACTGGGCGACGGGAATCGCACGCCAGGAATGGGTTTCGAGATCGTAGGCGACCAGATACCAGCGGCGCTGCCAGTTGATCAGACGATAGGGCTCGATTTCGTTGTCCGCGTCGGGATCCAGCCCGATCCGCACGGTGGCGCCATCGCGGATAGCGCTCGCAAGCGTGGTCAGTATCGCGGCCGGGACCGGGGCATCCGGTTCGCGTGAGCCGGTGGTCGCCGGGCCGATGGCGGTCGCGTCGCGCAGCGCGGTTACTTTGCGCTGCAAGCGTTTCGGCAGGATCTGGTCGAGCTTCGCTAGTGCGCGCGCTGCGTTCTCGGTGATATCGGCGATGCCGGTGGAGCCGTCCTCGGCCAGGCCGATGGCCACGGCCACCGCGACGGCCTCGTCGTCGTCGAGCAGCAGCGGCGGCATGGTGCTGCCGCGACCGAGCCGGTAGCCGCCGATCGCACCCCGCTCGGCATGCACCGGATAGCCGAGTTCGCGCAGTCGCTGGATGTCGTTGCGCAGCGTCCGGTCCGTGATGTCGAGCCGTTCGGCCAGCTCACGGCCGGTATGTGCGCGGTCCTGCAGCAGCGAGAGCAGGCGAAGAACTCGTGTTGTGGTGGCCGCCACCGTCGCCTCCGGAAATCTTTTTGGATGAAGCCGATGTATTAGGAACGAAACTAGCCTAATGGCCTCATAGGCTTGGTGACATCAGCAAGAAGGAAAACGAAAGGCCAGCCATGAACATCACCACCGCCGCCGACGCCACCGCGACCCTGCGCCCCGTCTGGCGCGATGTCCTCGCCACCTCCTACCGCGCTCTGACCGATGTGGTCCCCGGTATCGGCGACGACCAGTGGCAGCTGGCGACCCCGTGCTCGGAATGGGATGTCACGCAGGTGATTCAGCACGCCGCAGGCGATCAGCTCGCCTTCGCCAAGGCGCTCGGTATCGGAATCGGCCCCACCTACAATCCCTTCGCCCCGTCCGGTGCCATCGACGGCACGGCCGCCGAGTTGGTGCGCGATGCGGTCGAGCAGACCGCGACCGCCTGGGCCACCGTCACCGACGAGACCGAGACCGTACCCACCCCGCTGCCGCACGGCGCGCTGCCGACCCCGGTCGCCGCGGTCATGTGCGCCTTGGACGCGGCTGTGCACGCCTGGGATATCGCGATCGCGACCGGACAGCCGTCCCCGTTGAACGATGAACTCGCCGGTCACCTGCTCACTGCGGCGCGGACCCTCAACCCCGCGCCCGGCGGCGGTTCAGAGGCGGAAATTGTTGAGCCGCTGCGTCAGTGGGGCGCCTACGCCGCGATCGTCGACGGCGCGGAGGATGACACGGCGGTCGCCGAATTGCTGCGCTACCTGGGTCGCGATCCGCAAGCCTGACTCGACCGGGTCCGAGCGTGCAAAGTGCACGCTCAGACCCGTCAGCGAGCTGTGACGAACCCTTCCGCCACCATCCAATCCCGCGCTACCTCAGCGGGTTCGCGTCCATCAACGTCGACCTGGCGATTCAATTCGGTGATCGCCTCATTGGTCAGCTTCTTCGATATCGGTGCCATGATGTCGGCGACCTGTGGATGCGCGTCGGCGAAGGATTTCCGCATCACCAGTGCCGCATTGTATTTCGGGAAGAAGCCCAGATCGTCCTTCAGCAAGACGAGCCCGAGCGCCGGAATCCGGCCGTCGGTGGCGGCGACCGAGCCGAACCGGCACTGCTTGGCATCGGCGGTGGCCTGATAGACGACCGCATCCTGCACGATCTGCTTGCGCACCTTGCCGACATCGATTCCGTACTTGCGCGCCATTCCGGGATAACCGTCTTGGCGCACATTGAATTCGGTGCCGACGCACGTCGCGGCGGCGGCCGGGTCGGTAGCGATCAGCCGGGCATAGTCGGACAGCGTGACGACACCGGTCTCCTTCGCGGTATCGGCGCTCATCACCAGCGCGTACGTGTTGTTCATGGGGGCCATATCCGTCCACACGATGCCGTGCGCGGCCAGATCCGCGTCGCGAACCGCCTCGAACTGCCCGACCTCATCCGGAACCGGTGTCTCGTTGCCGAGATAGTTGATCCATCCGGTGCCGGTGTATTCGTAGGAGATATCGATCTGACCGTGCAGCTGGGCATCGCGAACACTATTGGAGCCCTGGATATTCGTCAGATCCCGGACCTGCGCCCCCGCCGCGGACAGGGCGAATTCGATGAGATATCCCAGGATGTTCTGCTCGGTGAAGTCCTTGGAGCCCACCGTAATCGAGACACCGTCGAGCTCGGGCACCGGACGAATACTGCCGGGACCTACCCGCAGCGGCACCGCGCTCCCGGACTGTAATCCGCAGGCGCTCAATACGAATGCGGCCGCAAGGCCCAGCACCCATGTCCTCACTTCAACCCCCTCGGCCCCAAGTACTGTTCGGCCAACGCGCCGAGCCAGTCGACGAGCAGCGCCAGCGCGACCGCGAGGACGGCTCCGACCACCAGCGTGACGTTATCGCGCAGCTTGTACCCGGTATCGATCAGAATGCCGAGACCACCCGCGCTCACCAGGAACGACAGCGTCGCGGTGCCGACGGCCAGCACCAGCGAGGTGCGCAGCCCGGCCAGGATGTAGGGAATGGCGAGCGGAAATTCGATGCGGCGCAATACTGTCGGTGCCGACATGCCCTGGCCGCGTCCGGCATCGATGACGGCGGGATCCACCTGCTGGTAGCCGAGGATCGTATTGCGCAGCACGGGAAGTAGTGAATAGAAGGCGATCGGCGCGACGCCGATCCAGAACCCTGTGGTATGGGTAGCGAGGTAGAACAGCACGATCAGGCCGATCGCGGGTGCGGCAGCGCCGATATTGGCGATACCGACGAAAAGTGGTGCCAGACGGCGATATCCGGGGCGGGTGAGCAGTGTGCCCAGCGGTACCGCTACCGCGACGACGATCACCACGACTGTCGCGGTGATCAACACATGCTGCCAGGTGACGGTCGCGATATTGGAAACGCTGATACTGGCCTGCTGGGTGACGGTGAGATCGCGCCGGAATGCCCACACCAGCACACCCGCGGTGAGCACGAGCACGACCGCCGGTTGGACCAGCAGCCGGATGCGTTCGGCCCGACGCAGTGTCGTCGGCGATGCGGTGGCCGGTGCGGTGGTCGCCGTGGTCATGTCGTCGCATCCGTCTCGGCGCCCGCATGCGTGGCGCGCATGGCCGACAGATGGCCGACGAGCGTGTCGATCGTGATCAATCCGGCGTATTCACCGCGCCGACCGGTGACGACCGCGGTCGCGGTCTGTTCGGCGAGCAAGGCCTCCAACGCATCCTGCAGTGTCGATTGCAGTGAAAGCTGCTCACCGACTGAAGAGCCGACATCACGCAACGAATTCGCCTGTGCCAGTTGCTCACTCGACACCCAACGCAATGGCCGCTGCTGCGCGTCGAGAATCAGCGCCCATGGCCAATCCCGTCCGGCCAGCGCGGCGCGGAGGCTGTCGACCGAATCGGACTCCGGGACCGTCGGGCAGCTGCCGAGCTCGACATCGCGGACCCGGGTGAGGGTGAGCTGCTTGAGCGAGGCATCCGCGCCGACGAAACCGGCCACGGTCTCATCCGCGGGATCTGCCAGTATCGCCGCCGGGGTGTCGTACTGCAGAATGCGGGATTGATTGCCCAGCACCGCGATTCGGTCGCCGAGCTTCACCGCCTCGTTGAAATCGTGGGTGACGAACACGATGGTTTTACCCAGTTCGGATTGCAGCCGCAGCAGCTCGTCCTGCAGTAGACCGCGGGTGATCGGATCGACCGCGCCGAACGGCTCGTCCATCAGCAGCACCGGCGGATCGGCGGCTAAAGCACGGGCCACTCCGACGCGCTGCTGCTGGCCGCCAGAGAGCTGCCTGGGATAGCGGTCGCGGTAGGTATCGGGATCGAGGCCGACCAGCTCGAGCATTTCGTCGGTCCGCGCGGCGACCTTCTTGCGATCCCAGCCGATCAGACCCGGCACTGTCGCAACGTTTTTCGCGACCGTCAGATGCGGAAACAACCCGGCCTGCTGGATGGAATAGCCGATGCCCCTGCGCAATTGGTCCGGATTCACACCGGTGACATCGCGTCCGCCGATCGTGATGGTGCCCGATGTCGGCTCGATGAGGCGGTTGATCATCCGCATGGTGGTGGTCTTACCGCAGCCGGACGGCCCGACGAGGACGACGATTTCGCCCGCCGGGATAGTCAGCGAAACCTGGTCGACCGCCGGATCACGTTGGCCCGGATAGTGTTTGGTGACCTCGTCGAGCACGATCTCGACGCCGGATACCGCCGATGCCGTACTGTCGCCGCGGATTTCGGTATCAGTCACGTATTCCCCTCGAGGTGGTGAGTCGCCCGACGATGACGAAGATCCCATCGAGGACCAGCGCGAGTACGACGATCAGGATCGTCCCGACCAGCGCCTGCGGCACCGCATTCGGGCTACCGAGCCGGGCCAGGCCGGAGAAGATCAGGTTGCCGAGTCCGGGTCCCTTGGCATAGGCGGCAATGGCCAGAATGCCCATGATCATCTGAGTGCTGACCCGCATCCCGGTCAGGATCGATGGCCAGGCCAGCGGCAATTCGATGCGCGCGAGCACCCGGAGCCGATTCATGCCGACCCCGCGCGCGGCGTCCACGATCGCCGGGTCCACCGAGGCCAACCCGATGATGGTGTTGCGCAGAATCGGCAGCAGGGCATAGAGCACCAGCGCGGTAATGGTCGGTCCGACACCGAGTCCGAGGAATGGAATCAGCAGCCCGAGCAGTGCGAACGACGGAACGGTGAGAATGGCGCTGGCCAGCGCCGTCGCCACCGAGGATCCGAACGGGCTGCGGTAG
The DNA here is from genome assembly GCF_035920345.1 of Nocardia vinacea. NCBI lineage: Bacteria > Bacillati > Actinomycetota > Actinomycetes > Mycobacteriales > Nocardiaceae > Nocardia > Nocardia vinacea. The sequence goes on along the minus strand of NZ_CP109149.1, from coordinate 5,541,189 downwards.
ACCAGGATGCCGATCAGCACGGCCACGATCGTCGCGAGCAGTATCGACTGCACCACCGCCGAGACATGCAAATACGAATCGGTGACCAGCTGTGCGCGCCGATGCACCACGAATGTCCACAGTGTGTCCAGGGCCGTACCTCCCCGTCGCCCGGTGTCCTCCGAGACTATCGCGCCTGCCGCTCGACCGGACGAAATTCGCGCGGTACGGCAGTCGGCAATTGTCCACCGCCGCTGTGCCTTCGAGAGACTGCCCCGCACCCATCCAGTTGAAACCACATCCGCGGGAACCACGAGGCGGCCCCGTTCGTCCTAAGGATCAGGAGTCGAAAGCCTCGAGGGGAAGGAATATGTCGGAGCACGAGGTGGCCCAGCGGCGACGGTATTGGTGGCCGTTGCTGGGCCTGGTGGTGGTTGCGCTGGTCGCGGCCGGTGTGGTCGGGGTGCGCTGGTGGCAGGATCGCGCACAACCCGCAATCACCGGAGACCGCTTGACCGCATTTCCCGCGATCGACAGGTCCGGGCTGGACCCCACGCAGGGACGGATCGTCGCGGTTCTCGAACGCGAGTTCAAGGCGCAGGGTGATAGTCCGAAGTACAGCGAAGGTTCCGACGAACCGTGGTGCGCCGACTTCGTCAGCTGGGTGCTGCGGGAGGCGGGGGCGCCGCTGGCCAATCCGAATTCCGGATCGTGGCGGATTCCGGGTGTGTACACGCTGCAGGAGTACTACCAAGGCGCGGACCGCTTCGCGCCGATCGGTTCGGGGTATCAGCCGCGCACCGGTGACGTGCTGCTCTATGCCGAGGGGAGCCCCTTCGACCAGCACACGAATTTCGTGCTCACGGCCGCGAACGGGACCGTGACGACCGTCGGCGGCAATGAATTCGGCGAGGTCGCGATCCATCGTTTCGCACTGGTGGAGGTGCCGGGGGTGGTGGGATTCGGTCGTTTGTGAATAGTGTTGGGACTCAGCCGGTCTTCCTAGTGGCTATGCATTGTCGGCGGGTCCTCCGCTAGCACTTACCATTGACTAGGCGGCGCCCGGCAGCGCCGTCTTTCGGGTCCCTGTCCTGCTACCCCCTCATCAGCAGGACAGGGACCTCTGGGTGGGGGATGTCGGCCCGACCTCGCCGAAATCTGCGTCGCGTACCGTGTCGGTTGTCCGTTGAGAGGTGAGGGTTTCGGAAACTCTGATGCTGCCAATCGAGGAAAAGACCGACGATCCCGTGTGGATCGACTATGCCGACTTCGGGGAACGGTTCGTCACCCACGCGGTGACGGCCGAACGGATCGAGGCCGCCGTCTCCGCGATGACCGATCACGGCATCACAATCGGCCCGTTCTCTCTCGGACCAGTGGGTTTGGCCGGATTCATGGCCGAGGGCAAGGTAGGCAAGCCGGTCATTCTGCGCAACGGCCCGCATGTCACCTTCGAGGTGACCGTGCCGCTGACGATGTCGGTGAAGGTGCTGCTCGGCGGGCGGAAAATGCGGCTGGAGGCGGTCGCCGAAATCGATCTCACGCTGCATGCGCGCACCGCGGATCCGCTGCTCATCGTCATCGATATCCCGCCGATCACCTCGCGTGATGTCAGCTTCGTGCTGCGCGCCCAGGCCATCGATTCGGCCTGGGAGTGGTTGCTCGATCCGATCGCCGGGGTGGTGCAGCGCGAGGTCGCCAATCGGGTGAATGCGATGCTCGCCGAACCGCAGGCGCGGCGCGGCCGGGTCTTCGACGTCGAGGCCATCATCAACGGCGTCCATTCCGAGCACGTCGACCAGGCCGAATTCGACTGGATCGGCTACGACGAATTCGGACATCAGTTCTTCTCCCGCATCGTGACCCGCGATCGGGTCTTCGAATTCGTCGAGCGGATGGCGGGCCGTCCTATCGAGGTCGGGCCGCTGCGCGCCGGACCGCGCGACTCCGCCACCGTCACGGTGCAGGGCGATATTCGAGTGCCGCAGCTGACGGATCGCTCGGCCGAGCCGGTTTCCTTCGATCTGACACTGCCGGTGAGCCTGGATATCACCGTCGATGTGCTCAAGGCCAACCACTATCGCGCCGACGTCGAGATTCCACTGGTGCTGACCGCGCGGGCCGCCGATCCGCTGCTGATCGTGATCGATGTGCCGCCGCCCGCGGCCGACGACCTGCGGCTGGAGTTCAAGGCGCGCGGGATGCGGGCGGCGACGCTCGGTGTGCTGGCCGGGATCAAGAAGCAGGTCGTCGCGCAGGTTGCCGGGGTGGTGCGCGAGGAACTCAGCGAAAGTTCGGGCCGCACGATCGATGTCGCGGCGCGGCTCGACAGCATCGTCTAGAACCAGCCCTTCACCTGTGTGGCAAGTGTAAATTCCTGTTTCCAGTGGGTCTGGCGGTTCCAATGTGAATATGGTGAAATGAGTGCACGTTCGAGGCTCCCGGCGCGCGAGTGAACCTTGGGGAAGGTGCGCCGGGCACGCTACCTGTCCATGTCGGGGTTGCGCGAAGGAGTCCTGCGATGCGTTCCATTTCTGTGTCTCGCCGCCAGCTGTTCACCTACACCGCCGCGGCCGCCGCCGTCGGGATCGCCGCGCCCCGCGCTTCGGCGGCCGGTGTGCTCGGCACCCTCGTCGACTACGCGGGCGGTGTTCCGTCCGCCGGCGCGATCCTGGATGACGGTCACCTCGGCGTCATCCGCTACGTCTCCGATCGTCGTCCCGGTGCCGAATGGATGGAGGGGAAGCCATTGCGCGCAAGGGAGGTCGACCAACTGCACGCTGCCGGGCTGACGATCGTGTCGAACTACCAGTTCGGCAAGGGTCCGACCGCCGATTGGCGCGGTGGCCTGGAGGCGGGCAAGAAGCATGCCGACCGCGGCCTGGAACTGCATCTGGCCGCGGGCGGTCCGGAGAACCGGCCGATTTACGCGTCCATCGATGACAATCCGACCCCGGCAGATTTCGCGACCATGATCGCGGCGTACATCCTCGGCTGGGAGTCGGTGCTCGGCAAACAGAACGTCGGCATCTACGCCAATGCGCCGACCATCGAACTGGCACGCGCCGCGGGCCTGGGTTCCTGGTACTGGCAGCACAATTGGGGCACACCCAAGGGTTTCGTACACCCGTCCGCGCATCTACACCAGATCGAGATCGACAAACGCGCCATCGACGGCATCGGTGTCGATGTCAACAATGTCTTGGCCCCCGAGTACGGCCAGTGGTGAAGATATTTGAGGGTCATGTAGTTCCGGCGAATGCCGACTGACCAACTGATTTCGGAAGAACCTCGTCGGGTACCTCCAAAATCCGACCAGGTATCTGACGCAGGACCTGAACGTAACTTCAGTGGCACTTACTGCTATGGCCTAAATATTCGGGGAGGCGGTCAAGTCTGGCAGTGGCAGGTGGGCGCCAAGCGGAGTTCGGGTTCGTCGTCGGGAACCACACGGAGCATGGGCCGATTGTCGGGTGCCTCGTGGTCGCCGCGCCAGGAGAACAGCGACCAGCGGGAGATGCCGGAAAAGGCGGAGCCGACGCTGCCGATGGAGAAGGACGAGATCACCGAGCCGAAGGATCCGACGGCCCCGATGGACAGCACCGAGCCCACGCTGCCGATCGATAGGATCGAGTAGGCCGAGCCGATGGACAGAATCGAGCCTTCCGAGCGGAAGGACAGGATCGATCGACGCGAACGCCTGCTCCGGATCGAATGACCCGGATGGATCGAGGGACCGGACCGAAGCGAATCATCGACAGTCGCCATGACTTCGGTCTACCACAGTCCCTTCATGACGGCGCGCTATCGCAGCGATTCGCACCACGTGTGTCGACAAAGAGCGAAGCCCGGTGACCCCTCAGGTGCACCGGGCTTCGAAAGCACCAGCAGCTAGGCGACCGTGAAGAAGCCGAGCATCGGCAGGAACGAGCAGGTCCGCGGGGCGGCGTCAGCGGCCTGGGTGGTCAGCGAACCGCCGACGACCGCGACGACCCGGCCCGAGCCGGTATTGACGATCGCGGAAAGCGTGGCCGGACCGTCCGGGTTGATCTTCGCCTCGTCGGTCAGCGGCTGGACGCCGGACTGACGGGTGTCGAGGTTCAGCCACTGGACCGTCATCGGCGGATTCTGATCCGGCGTCGGCGACTTGGTGCCGAGCGCGGTGAATACGAATCCGGTCTGACCGGCCTGCGGTCCCGGCGGCGGCAGCTCGGCCGGGCCGGGGACGGCGAGTGCGGTGCCGATCGAATCGGCGCCGTCGCCGATGCAACCTTTGCCGATGCTCGGATAGAGGAACTGAGCGATGGCCGGGCCGCCCTGCGGGACCTCCGGGCCGCCGCCGCCGCTGCCGTCCAGGAAGGTGATGATCCGTTCCAGCGTGGACTTGATCTGCGGCGGCAGGTTCAGCGCGTTGAGCAGCGCTCGGACCTGGTCGAGGATGGTGTTCTTCGGGGCATCCGCGATCGGCTTGGCATCGGCGGGCCCAGCGATGGCGCCGACTATGGCCGGGGCCAGCGAGGCGAGCGCATCGATCGGGACGCCCTCGGGAACCATCGGAATGGTGTTCCTCGGTGCAACGGGCGCGGGGGCCGGTGCCGCGACTGCCGTCGACGGCGCAACGAGCGACGCGCTCGCTGCGATGGCGAGCGCGGACAAGGCAATCCGCGATCCTCGGGTGCGAAGCACTGGTCTAGCCGTCCTTAACCTCGGGTACATCACAGGAGCGATGCAAAAAGCCATCGTTTCGGGGTCACTCTAGGGACATGACTGCATGTTGTACAGCCGCCGTGCCCCTACTTCTGTTGTGGACGCTCAGTGTTATCAGACGCTAGCGCTTTTCCGCTGTTACCAGAGTGAAAGGTGATGCAAATGTTATCAGTGGTAATCGGCGGTTGCGGTACGAAAGCTACCGTCTCCGGGCTCGATGCGCACGCCGGGGTCGGTCCAGGGGATTGATGGGATCTCTCACGGCGCCGGTTAGGCTAGTCGCAGCCTTCCCGGAACCGACTCGAAAGCCTGCGAATTGAACCGAAGTCTCCGATTGGCTGTGCCGGTGCTCGGTCTGTCCGTATTGGCCAGGCTGCTGTGGATGCTGCTGACGAAGAACGGGATGAATCTCGTCGATCTGCACGTCTATGTCGACGGTTCGGCGGCCCTGCTCACCGACCGGCTCTATGACTTCACCTACGCCGAGAAGACCCCGGACTTCCCGCTGCCGTTCACCTATCCGCCGTTCGCGGCGCTCGTCTTCTTCCCACTGCACTATTTTCCGTTCACCGTGATCGCGGTGCTCTGGCTGCTGGCCATTGTCGTCGCGCTGTATGTAGTGGTGTGGATCGCCTTCGAATTGATCCTCGGTGCGGAGCGGATGGGCGAGCCGCGGTGGCGCACCGCCGCGGTCTGGTGGACCGCGATCGGCATCTGGATGGAGCCGGTGCGGACCACCATCGACTACGGCCAGGTCAATGTGTTCCTGGTGCTCGGGGCCATGCTCGCGGTGCGTAGTTCGCGATGGTGGCTGTCCGGCGGACTGATCGGTGTGATCGCGGGAATCAAACTGACACCGGCGATTTCGGGGCTGTACTTCGTAGCGCGGCGGCGGTGGGGGACCGCGGTGTGGTCGGCGGTGGTTTTCGGTGCGACGGTCGGGGTCAGCTTCCTGATCAACCACAAGGAGGCCAAACGGTACTTCGGCACGCTGCTCGGTGACGCGGATCGGATCGGTCCGGTGGGCTCGGTCTGGAATCAGTCCCTACGCGGTGCGCTGAGCCGTCTGCTCGGTCATGACGTCCAATCCGGGCCGTGGTGGTTGGCGTCCGTCGCGGTGGTCGCCATCCTGGCCTTCTTCGCTTGGCGCGCACTGGGTCCCGACGATCGGTTGGGCACCCTGATCATCGTGCAACTGTTCGGGCTGATGGTCTCGCCCATCTCTTGGTCGCATCACTTCGTGTGGCTGCTGCCCACGGTGATGTGGTTGGTGTACGGGCCGCTGCGGCAGGCGCCCGGCGCTCGGATACTCGCCGGATATTGGTTGGTCACGACCCTGGTCGGCGTGCCGTGGGTGCTCTCGTTCGCCCAGCCGTCGATCTGGACCATCTCGCGGCCGGGGGTGCTGTCCTGGCTCGGTGCCGTGGACGTGCTCGGCGTGCTGGTGCTCTACGGCTGGGTGATCTGGTCCGGGCGCATGGTCAATCGGATTGCGCCGCAAGCCGATCTATCTCGCGAGCCAGCGACACGTCCAGCGCGGTGAGTCCGCCCGAGTCGTGGGTCGAGAGGGCGAAGGTCACCCGACGCCAGCGGATATCGATATCCGGATGATGGTTCGCTTTCTCGGCGACTTCGGCGACCTGACGCACGAGTTCGATGCCCGCGGGAAAGGTCTCGGCCTCGATCGTGCGGGTGATGGTGTCGCCGGACCGGGTCCAGTCCGACAGCTCGGTCAAAGCTTCGGTGAGTTCTGCCTCAGTTAGTTTCGGTTCGCTCATGGCTGAGTTGTACCCCGTGGCGCGCGAAGCCATCAGGGAATCCGAATTCGTCGATCAGGCGGCGCGGGCCTTCTTGAGGCCCTTCTTCAGTTCCTTACCGCAGCAACCGGCCGCTTCCAGGCGTTTCATCCGCATGATGACAACCGGGCACTTCAAGCAGCGCGTCTTCTTGCGACAGCACTTCTTCTTCGGTTTGAGGCTAGAAACCTTCTTCGCCTTGACCTTGCCCATGATTGGTTAGCATACCCTTAGCGGAGTGCGTGGTCTGCGAGCCATTCGAATGCCGGTACTGTGTAACTGGCCGCAATGCCCTGGTGAGTATCGATTCTCCACCTGTTTGCAAAGGGTCGGCCGGCATCTATACCAACAGCAGGAGGATTGAGGCGTGTCGTCTGCACGCGATTTTCGCAACGTCGCCATCGTGGCCCACGTCGACCACGGTAAGACGACGCTGGTCGACGCCATGCTGCGCCAGTCCGGCGCCTTCGCCGAACGCGCCGAGCTCGTCGATCGTGTGATGGACTCCGGTGACCTGGAGCGCGAGAAGGGCATCACCATTCTCGCCAAGAACACCGCGGTGCACCGGCACCATCAGGACGGTTCGGTCACCGTGATCAACGTCATCGACACTCCGGGCCACGCCGATTTCGGTGGTGAGGTCGAGCGCGGTCTGTCCATGGTCGACGGTGTCGTGCTGCTGGTCGACGCGTCCGAGGGACCGCTGCCCCAGACCCGCTTCGTGCTGCGCAAGGCGCTGGCCGCGAAGTTGCCGGTCATCCTGGTGGTGAACAAGACCGACCGCCCCGACGCCCGCATCGAAGAGGTTGTCGAGGAGAGCCACGATCTGCTGCTCGACCTGGCCTCCGATCTGGACGACGAGGCTGCCGAGGCCGCCGAACTCGCGCTGGACCTGCCGGTCCTCTACGCCTCCGGCCGTGCGGGCAAGGCCTCCAAGGAACGTCCCGAGAACGGCAGCGCGCCGGCCGCGGACAACCTGGACGCCCTGTTCGACGTGCTGCTGGAGAACATCCCGGCGCCCAAGGGCGATCCGACCGCGCCGCTGCAGGCGCACGTCACCAACCTCGACGCCTCGGCCTTCCTGGGTCGCCTCGCGTTGGTCCGCATCTACAGCGGTGAGCTGCGCAAGGGCCAGAACGTCGCGTGGATGCACGGCGACGGCATCAAGCAGGTCAAGATCACCGAACTGCTGCAGACCATCGGCGTCGAGCGTCAGCCCGGCGAGGTCGCCGAGGCCGGTGACATCGTGGCCATCGCGGGGATCCCGGAGATCATGATCGGCGACACCCTTGCCGATATCGACAATCCCGTCGCGCTGCCGCGTATCACCGTTGATGAGCCGGCCATCTCGGTCACCATCGGCACCAACACCTCACCGATGGTCGGCCGGGTGAAGGGCCACAAGCTGACCGCGCGCATGGTGAAGTCGCGGCTGGACTCCGAGCTGGTCGGCAATGTCTCGCTGCGTGTACTCGATATCGGCCGCCCGGACGCCTGGGAGGTGCAGGGCCGCGGTGAGCTGGCGCTGGCCATCCTGGTCGAGCAGATGCGTCGCGAGGGCTTCGAGTTGACCGTCGGCAAGCCGCAGGTGGTCACCAAACAGGTCGACGGCAAGGTGCACGAGCCCTACGAAGAGCTGACCATCGACTGCCCCGACGAGTACCTCGGCGCGATCACGCAGCTGCTCGCCGCCCGCAAGGGCAAGATGGTCCAGATGAACAACCACGCCGCGGGCTGGGTGCGGATGGAGTTCATCGTTCCATCGCGCGGCCTGATCGGCTTCCGCACCGACTTCCTCACCGAAACCCGCGGCACCGGTATCGCCAACGCGGTCTCGCACGGCTACGCACCGTGGGCCGGTGAGATCCGCGCCCGCCACACCGGTTCGCTGGTTTCCGACCGCGCGGGCTCGGTGACCCCGTTCGCCATGATCCAGTTGGCCGATCGCGGTCAGTTCTTCGTGGAGCCGGGTGCGGACACCTACGAGGGGCATGTCGTCGGCATCAACCCGCGCGCCGAGGATCTCGATATCAATGTCACCCGCGAGAAGAAGCTGACCAATATGCGCAGCTCGACCGCCGATGTGATGGAGACACTCGCCAAGCCGCTGCAACTCGACCTGGAGGCGGCGATGGAGTTCTGTGCCGCCGACGAATGTGTCGAGGTCACGCCGGAGATCGTGCGGGTGCGCAAGGTCATCCTCGGTGCCACCGAACGCGGTCGCGAACTGTCGCGACGGAAGGCTCGGGACCGGGCTGCGCTGTAAGGCATGGGGCCATTTCGGCAAGGTCGCGATCTACTCGGCCGAGCGACGGCGAGGCCAAGTAGAGTGCGGCACGTGAGCTCGGGGGCTATACGACGCGCGATGCTGATCATGATGGCGGCCTCCTCCGTGGTGCTCGCCAGCTGCACCGCGAATCCGCCACCGCCGATCGAGAGCACCGACAGCCCGAAGACGACACCGGCCAAGCCCGGCAAGAACACCGTCGTGGTGGCCATCGACGACATCGGCATCGGGTTCAATCCGCACCTGCGTTCCGATCAGTCACCGGCCACCGCTGCGGTGAGCTCGATGGTGCTGCCGAGCCCGTTTCGGCCGGTACCGAATCCCGGCGTGCCCGGCGCCACCGAATGGGTGCCGGATACCGCGCTGGTGGTCTCGGCCGAGGTGACCGCGCAGGAACCGTTCACCATCACCTATACGCTGCGCAACCAGGCGAACTGGTCCGATGGTGCGCCGATCGCGGCGGAGGACTTCCGGTTCCTGTGGCAGCAGATGATCACCCAGCCGGGTGTCGTCGATCCGGCGGGCTATCGCCACATTGCCGATATCAGCTCCTCCGGCGGCGGCAAGACGGTCACCGTCACGATGACCGAGGCGTATCCGGCCTGGCGTGAGCTGTTCACGAATCTGCTGCCCTCGCATCTGATCAAGGACCAGCCCGGCGGTTTCGCCACCGGTCTGGTCGAGGGCGTTCAGGTGTCGGGCGGCAACTTCCGGATCAAATCGACCGACCGCGGACGCGACGAGATCCTGCTCGAACGCAATGATCGGTACTGGGGTACGCCCGCGGCTCCGGATCAGATTCTGTTGCGCCGCGGCGGAACTCCCGCGCAGCTGGCCGATTCGCTGCGCACCGGTGACGCGCAGATGGCGCTGGTGCACGGTGGTGTCGCGACCCAGGCGCAGCTGGCGGCGATCCCGTCGGTGCGCACCGTGATCATGCCGCAGTCGCGTGAGCTGCAATTCGCAATCAATGGGCGCAGTGGCGATCTCAGCGATCCACGGGTGCGGCGCGGGGTGACCGCGCTGATCGATCCGACGCTGCTGGCCACCGTCGCCGGGCAGACCGGCGGCTGGGTCGAGCCGGTGCGCGCGCAGATCTTGACACCGTCGGATCCCGGATATGCACCGACCGCGCCGCCGCGACCGTCCGCCGAGGAGGCGTTCGCACTGTTGGCTGAGGCGGGTTACGGTCGGGCGCCGGAGACACCGCCGGTACAGTCGCCTACCTCACCCGCACCGCAGCCCCGCTCGGTCGCGAAAAACGGTAAGGCACTGGCGATTCGGATCGGCGCGGTAACCGGTGACGCCACCGCGCTCGCCGTCGCCAATACCGCCGCGGACCAATTGCGCAGTGCCGGAATCGATGCCAGCGTGCGCAGTCTCGCGGCCGATGCCCTCTACGGCAAGGAACTCACCGAGAGCGGCGTGGACGCTATCGTCGGCTGGGAGGTCGCCGGTTCGGATCCGGCCACCGTGCTCGCATCACGTTACGGCTGCCCGCCGGTGGATACCGGTGCCACCAACGGGGATTCGCAGACCGCCATCGAGGCGGCCAAGAAGGCGCCGAGCAATCTGTCCGGCATCTGCGAGCCCGGACTGCAGCCCTCGATCGACGAATCATTGCGCGGTGTCGAGGTTGGCCGGGCACTGGCCGATGCAGAGCCGCGGCTGTGGGCATTGGCGACGGTGCTGCCGATCGTGCAGGACAATGTGGTCGCCGCATCCGGCCCGCGCGTGGACGGTGCGTCGTTGAGCGGCGCCATTCAGGTCGGCATCTTCGGTGATGCGGCGATGTGGCGCAGGATCCCATGACCGGTGGACTGCTGCTGGTGCACGCCCATCCGGACGACGAGTCCATCACCACCGGCGGCAGCATCGCGCACTACCGCCGCCGCGGCGTACCGGTGACGGTGGTGACCTGCACTCTCGGTGAAGAGGGTGAGGTGATCGGCGACGAATGGGCACAATTGGCCGCCGAGCACGCCGATCAGTTGGGCGGCTACCGGATCGCGGAGCTGACCACCGCGCTGACCGCGCTGAAGGCCGGGCCGCCGCGGTTCCTCGGCGGTGCGGGCCGCTGGCGCGACTCCGGTATGGCGGGCACGGCGGCGGCTGAGAATCCGCGGGCCTTCGTGCATTCCGGTGCTGCCGCGGTGGAGGCACTGACCGCGATCGTGCTGGAACTGCGGCCCGAGGTGGTGGTCGGCTATGACCCGCGCGGTGGTTACGGGCATCCGGACCATATTCGGGCGCACTGGGTAACCTCGGCGGCGGTGACCGCTGCGGTCGAGCAGGGCTGGGACACCCCGAAGGTCTATTGGACGGTCACCGACGCAGATATGTTGCGCCTGCACACCGAGGCGCTGGCCCGGCGGACCGTGGAGGGGCTGCCCGGCGCATTGCCGCGCGGCTGGCGGTTGCCCGGCACGGGGGAACTCGCGAGCGTGCCGAGTCATACGGTGACGACCACCATCGATGTATCCGATTCGCTGGCCGCCAAGCGGGCGGCATTGCGGGCGCATGCCACGCAGGTGACGGTCGCGCCGTCGGGGCGCGAGTTCGTGCTGTCCAATAATGTTGCGCAGCCCGTACTTCCGGAGGAGCACTTCATTTTGGTCCGTGGTACGCGCGGTCCGGTCGGGGCCGACGGGCGTGAACACGACTTGTTCGCGGGCCTGTAATTTCCGAGCGTTGCCTGAGGGTTGCTGTCGTTGCCGTTTTCGGCGGCGAGTACCGTCTTTGTGATTTCGGACATCGATGTGGAGGGCAAAGCGGTTCATGACAGCGGTCGGCGACAAGGCTCACCTCAGCATCGAGGATCACGGATACCACAAGAGTCTCAAACCGCGTCAGCTGCAGATGATCGCCATGGGCGGCGCGATCGGCACCGGTCTGTTCCTCGGTGCGGGCGGTCGGCTCGCGAGTGCGGGACCAGGGCTGTTCGTGGTCTACGCGGTCTGCGGTGTATTCGTATTCTTCATTCTGCGCGCGCTCGGTGAGCTGGTGCTGCACCGGCCTTCGTCCGGTTCGTTCGTTTCCTATGCCCGCGAATTCTTCGGTGAGAAGGCCGCATTCATCGCCGGATGGATGTACTTCCTGAACTGGTCGATGACCGGTATCGCGGACACCACCGCGATTGCCCAATATTTTCACTACTGGGCCGGATTCACTCATATACCGCAGTGGGTGCTCGCGCTCATCGCGCTTGTGCTCGTGCTCGGGGTCAATCTGGTCTCGGTGAAGTGGTTCGGTGAGATGGAATTCTGGGCCGCGCTCGTCAAGGTGGCAGCGCTGAGTGCGTTCCTGATCATCGGCACGGTATTCCTGATCGGCCGATTCACCGTCAAGGGTGCGGCGACCGGTCCGAGCGTCGTCGCCGATCACGGCGGACTCTTCCCGGCCGGGATCCTGCCGCTGGTCGTGGTCACCTCGGGTGTCGTATTCGCTTATGCCGCTGTGGAATTGGTGGGCACCGCGGCGGGGGAGACGGAGAATCCGGCGAAGATCATGCCGCGCGCGATCAATTCGGTCATCTTGCGGATCGCGGTCTTCTACGTGGGCTCGCTCGTACTGCTGGGACTGCTGCTGCCCTACACCAGCTACAAGTCCGGCGAGAGCCCGTTCGTCACCTTCTTCACTATGCTCGGTGTGCCCGGTATCGGCAGCATCATGAACGTCGTCGTGCTGACGGCCGCCTTCTCCAGTCTGAATGCGGGCCTGTATTCCACCGGGCGCATTCTGCGGTCGATGTCGATGAACGGCAGCGCGCCCAAGTTCACCGGGGTGATGGGCAGTAATGGTGTGCCCTACGGCGGCATCATGCTGACCAGCCTGATCGCGCTCTGCGGTATCGCGCTCAATGGCATCGTGCCCGAGCGCGCCTTCGAGATCGTGCTGAATATGGCCTCGCTCGGCATTGTCGCGTCCTGGGCCACCATTGTGCTGTGCCAGTTGCAGCTGTGGCGCTGGTGGAAGCATGGCAAACTCCAGCGGCCGCAGTTCCGCATGTGGGGTGCGCCGTGGACCGGCCTGATCACGCTGGTATTCCTGTTCTTCGTGGTGGTGCTCACCGGTGTTGACTATCCGGTCGGCACCTGGACCGTCGCCTCGCTCGCGGTGCTCATTCCGATGCTGATCATCGGCTGGTTCGCAGCCCGCAAACGGGTGCTCGAGATCGCCCGGATGCGCAAGGGCTATACCGGAGAATTCCCGGTCGTCGCCAATATCCCCATTGAAGGCGAGTGATTTCGGCTTAGACTCCGATCATGTACAACTGGGATCTGCAGAACGCCATCGCTGCCTTCGTGGACAGCCTGCGCCCTGGCGCGCAGCAACAGCACGACCTCTACATGTCGGTGCTGTACGCGTTCGTCGATATGCAGAGCCACCTGCTCACCCTCCTCGGTTTCCCGCCGGTCGCGTGAGCGAGCGTCAGCGAGTGAACCGTAAACGCAGCGCGCCGTCGCGCACGGTGGAGCTGAGCGTCAGCGAGGCGCAGCCGTGAGCGAGCGTCAGCGAGTGAACCATAAGCACAGCGCGCCGTCGCGCACGGTGGAGCTGAGCGTCAGCGAGGCGCAGCCGTGAGCGAGCGTCAGCGAGTGAACCATAAGCACAGCGCGCCGTCGCGCACGGTGGAGCTGAGCGTCAGCGAGGCGCAGCCGTGAGCGTCACCTTCGACAAGGCGCCGGACCGCACCTACGGCACCCATGAAAACCTCCCTCTGGGTCCGGCAATCATCGCCGTCTTGGTCTTGGACGCCCTGATCGCCCTCGCCCTCGAGGTCCTCTACCTCCCCACCTATATCAACACCATCGCCTTCCCCCTTTCCGCAGTGCTGGCCGGGGTAGTAAACGTCCTCCTGGTAATGGGAGTCCGCTCCATAACCCACCGCGTAAGCGCAATGTTCCTCCCCGTAGCCGCCTGGACCCTCGGCTTCCTGACCTGCTCCGTAACTGGTCCCGGTGGCGACATCATGCTGGGCAGCGACTGGCGCACCCTGCTGCTCCTGTTCTGCGGCCTTGTCCCGCCCCTCCTCTACATCTACATCCGAAGCAACGCCGGTCTGTTCAGCAGCCACTGACTCTTCTGTCGGAAGACTGTGTCGCGCCCACACTGCTCAGTCGAGGCGAACGGCCAGGGTGGCGATTACCGCGTCGGTGCGGGCGCGGAGGGTGGCGGCCAGGACGGGGCCGCGCGGGTTGTGCAGGGGGCGGTGATACCAGTGGGCGGCTTCTACCTGGGCCAGGAGAACGGTGACTTGGCGGCCGGCTCGGGTTTGGGCGCGGACGTAGCCGACGAGGGTGGTGATGAGACTGCGGCGTGGGCTCGGGAGGACGGTGAGGGGGACACCCGGATCCCACTGCTTCCACTGGGCGCTGAGTCGCCGGGTAGCGGCGTGGTCGATTTCGGCTGCGACGGCAATGATTTCGCCGTCGAAGGCTTGGGCCGTGCGCAGGGCACGGGCGGTGACCTCGCTGACCGCGACAACTGGAACCACGATGAGCATCGGTTCCTGATCCGGAGATTGCGGTGGGAGGAAAGGGATTCGGCCGAGGCTGAGTTGATCGGCGACGCTGCGGTAGTAGTTTTCGGTGCGGGCGAACAGGGTTATCAACGCGGGCACGATGATCAGCAGTAGCCACGCGCCTTCGTTGAACTTCTCGATGAACAGAACCACGGCGGCGACGGCAGTCAGCAGCGCACCGAAGCCGTTGAGGATGGCGCGCGGAATCCAACCGGATCCACGCTGCTCGCGCCAGTGCCGCACCAGCCCGGTCTGGCTGATGGTGAACCCGATGAAGACGCCGACGGCGTAAACCGGTAGCACACGGTGGGTTTCGGCATGCACGACGAGCAACACAGTGGCGGCCAGAATGGCGAGGGCCGCAACGCCATAGCGGAAAACCGGGCGCTCGGAGCGCAACGCGAACAGGTGCGCGACCCGGTGGTCTTTCGCCAGCAGTGACAGCAGCACCGGCAGTCCGCCGAAGCTGGTGTTGGCGGCCAGGCAGAGCGCCAGCGTGACGGCCAGACTGGTCACGTAGAACGGCCACCCGGTTCCGAATGCCGCCGCGGACAATTGCGCGAGCAGGGTGACATCGCCGCGCGGCACCGCGTGATGGCGACGGATGAGCAGTGCCAAACCGAGCAGCATCGTGCACAGCAGCACGCCGAGCGCGACCTCGGTGTGCTGGGCCCGTCGCACCGCGGGCGACCGGAACGACGGCACGGCATTGGCAATCGCCTCGACCCCGGTCAACGCCGAACATCCGGCCGAAAATGCCTTGAGCAGCAACAGAATTCCGACGGTGTCATATGGCACGAACGGCCCCGGATCGGTACCGATCACCGCGACCGGTGTCGAGCGGAACAGTCCGACCATGATCACCGCGAGAATCGCGACGATGAACAGAAGTGTCGGCCCCATCAGCACTTTCGCCGATTCGGCCACCCCGATCAGATTGATCACGGTGAGCAGCGCCAGTCCGCTCAGCGTGATCAGCAGCAGATGATCGGCAAGCCCCGGAAACGCGCTGGCCAAACTGGCCGCACCGGCCGCGAGACTCACCGCGACGGTCAGCACGTAGTCCACCACCAGACTCGCCGCCGCGAGCAAACTGGCACCGCGACCGAGATCCTTCTTCGCCACTGCATAGGAACCGCCGCCATCCGGATGTACGGCGATAACCTGCCGATACGACAGCACCAAAACCAGCAACAGTGTCGCGATCGCCAGCGACACCGGCAACGTCCACGACACCGCCGCCGCGCCCGCCGCGACCAGAACCAGCACGATCGCCTCGGGACCGTATGCCACGCTGGACAGCGCATCCAGCGATAACGCCGACAAACCGCCGATCGCGGTCAGTCGATATTTGTCGCCGCGTTGCATCCGCCGCACGCGGCGATCGGCGATGGGTAACTCCCGCGTCGGTGATACCGGGGTCTCGACCACGCTCACCATTGAACTCGGCGCGATGTCAGCAATCGGTCAGCGACACCGCGCGAGTCGGATCGGCACGCGGTCACCGGGTTGCATGAACTCGATCGGCGGGGTCAGCGGGTGCCCAGGCGGCCAGGCGTTGCCGATTCGATGAGGTCCCAGGCCTGTTCGAGCGGGATGTCGACGACGAGGTAGCGCTTCTTACCGGCTGCTGTGGCGGCCACCACGGTGGCGATGCCGGAGCGGCGCTGCCAAAAGGATTGGCGGACAGTCCAACCGATGATGCCGGGAGCCTCGAGACAGTCGCGATCGCGGTCGAGCGAGCCGGAACGGGTGATGAGCCACGCCGGACTGCTGTCGGTGGCGGGCAGGACGGCGTGGCCGAGGCCGCGGTAGCGGTCGGCGGCCAGCGCGACGGCGATCAGGGCCGGGAGTGCGGGCAACAGCCACCACCATGGTGAAAAGTCCACTCCGGCAAGGGAAAAGTACAGCATCGCGACCGCGAGGATCACGATCGGACTCAGCGCGCGGGTATACCGGCGGCGGCGCGCGACCGGGCCGTGCGCGATCAGCGGTGCGGTGCTCACCGTGGCGCGTGGCGCGTGGCTTGCGCTCGGCTCCGGTTGCGGCGCTCGGCTCACCGAATCTCCGGCCCGTGCGAGTTCGTTCATGGCAGTGGGGCGTCGGGCGCCCCGGGGTGCGAGCAATTCCGCGAGGGTGCGTTCGATGGCGGCGCGCGGTGCCTGGGGGAGGATTTTCTGGCGCGGGCTCTGGCCGGTCATGATGGCTTCGAGTTCGGCGGCACCGGCCATGCGGAGCAGCAGCGGCTCGTTGACGGTCGCGCCGCGGAAACGAGCCAGATCCAGGGTGATCTGTCTGGTCGTGAACAGTCCGTGGCGCAGATGCAATGTGCGGTCGTCGTCGAGCACCCGCAGCCCGAAATACGTTGTCAGATAACGTGCGCAGGCCGCCAGGCTCACGATCACCACGATCGCGACGACCAGCAGTGCGATGGCGACGGCGATGAGCGCCGTACTACCGTCCTCGACGCTGTGCACCGCGTCCGAACTGACCACGATCTGGTCGAACCCGTACTGAATTGCCAAACCGACAATGGGTGCGATGATCGCGAAACCGGTCAGCGACAGCGGCGCGTAACGCACCCAGCTCGCTTGCCAACGACCGATCTCCCGGGCGTTCCCGGACACCGGACGGTCTTTCCGGAGATCTGGAACCTGTTGTCCAGCAGTAGGTTCCGGCGAACCGGCGGTATGGGCGAGCAGCGCCGCCCGCAACTGCGGCACCACATCCGCATCCAACGCATCGAGCTTGAACTTCTCACCCGAATCCGCGTGCTGCCCGGTCCCGATCGCCAACACCGCGAGCCGCAGCACGCGATGCAACAGATCGGCCTCGATATCGACCGACCGGATCCGCGACCGCGGTACCGACAGCTTCTTGCGCTGAATCAACCCGGTCCGCAACTCGATGTCGGTCGGCCCGACCCGATAGGTGGTGGTGAACCAGCGCGTCAGCGCGAAGCCGACGATCACCGCCAATGCGGTGAGCCCCCAGACAGGATTACCGGTATTCGTGCCGAGGATCACCGACCCGATCAGCACCGGAATGAACCTCACGACCTCGTTGACGGGGTGTACCAACAACATTCGCTTATCCAGCCGCAACCACGGCTGCTCCGTCTCCGGCGTGAGATCGGTCTCATACAAACTCACGTCGCATCTCCGCGATGCAATGCGGCGATCTCGGTCAACCGCGTGACGGTCTGTTCGGCGACCGGCAGATCGAGCGCGGAGATCCGCACCGCACCGGCCGAGGACGCCGTCGTGACGGTCACCGTCGCCAGCCCGAGGAATCGCTCCAGCGGCCCGCGCTCGGTATCGACGGTCTGCACCCGGGAGATCGGCGCCACCCGGCTCTCCACCGTCAACCACCCGACCCGGGTGTACACAGCCTCATCGGTCACCTCCCACCGATGCACCGCAAACCGCCACAGCGGCACCACCCCGATGCTCACCGCCGCGAGCACGAGCGCCACCGCGAACACCACCAGCTGCGCACCGCGGTGCTCGGCGTCGACGACAACCCACAAGATCAGCGCCACGGCGGGAATCGCCCAGCCGACCGCGGCCTGAATCGTCCACAAGAGCTTGGCCTTGGTGCTCGGACGCCAGGCCGGACCGGCCATGATCGTGCGCGGCTGCGACATGCTTGCCATGGTTCCACGTCATGGCGCGGCCGTCTCCTTCGTCCGCCCCAACCCACCTACCTGCACGGGAATAATTCGATCGGACGTATCGGAATACTGCGTGAGACCTCACAGTTATCACCCCTCACAAGCACTGGAGGGAGACAGCCCAGGATGTGTAGCGCATGATCGAGGGCGTGACCGAGCTAGCGACCCCGAGCGCCCCGCCCGCACCGCCAACGCCGTCGGCAATGCGCCGTGCGCTGCGGCGGGCCCGCGACGGTGTGACACTGAATGTGGACGAGGCGGCCGTGCTGCTGCACGCACGCGGTGACGACCTCGTCGACCTGTGTCGCAGCGCCGCCCGGGTGCGCGATGCCGGACTGGAATCGGCTGGTCGGCCGAAGACCATCAGCTATTCCCGCAATGTCTTCATCCCGCTGACCAAGCTCTGCCGGGACAAATGCCACTACTGCACCTTCGTCACGGTGCCGGGCAAGTTGCGCGCCGAGGGCAAGGGCATGTTCCTGGAGCCCGACGAGGTGCTGGAAATCGCGCGTCGAGGTGCCGAGCTCGGCTGTAAGGAAGCCCTGTTCACCCTCGGTGACCGGCCCGAGGACCGCTGGCCGGAGGCCGCGCAGTGGCTCGACGAACGCGGCTACGACTCCACGCTGGACTACCTGCGCGCCGTCTCGATCATGGTGCTCGAGGAGACCGGTCTGCTGCCGCACCTGAATCCGGGCGTCATGAGCTGGGAGGAGATCTCGCGGCTCAAGCCGGTGGCGCAGTCCATGGGCATGATGCTCGAGACCACCGCCACCCGCCTGTTCACCGAAAAGGGCAACTGCCACTACGGGAGTCCGGATAAGGATCCGGCGGTGCGGTTGCGCGCCATTACCGACGCCGGACGGCTTTCGGTGCCCTACACCACCGGCATTCTGGTCGGTATCGGCGAAACGCTGACCGAGCGCGCCGAGTCGATTATGGCGATTCGCAAGCAGCACAAGGCATTCGGGCATATCCAGGAAGTGATCATCCAGAACTTCCGCGCCAAGGACGATACCGCCATGCGCGATGTTCCCGACGCCGGTATGGCGGAGTTCCGGGCCACCATCGCGGTCACCCGGCTGCTGCTCGGCCCCGACGTTCCGGTGCAGGCGCCGCCGAACCTGGTGTCTCACGAGGAATGCCAGGCACTGATCGATGCGGGCATCGATGACTGGGGCGGCGTCTCGCCGGTCACCCCCGACCATGTGAATCCGGAACGGCCCTGGCCGAACCTCGATACGCTGCGCGAAATCACCGAGGCCGCGGGCTACCAACTCGTCGAACGCACCTCGGCGCACCCGAAATACGTGCGCGCGGGCAACCCATGGGTCGATCCGCGTATCGGCGCACATGTCGCCGCACTCACCGATCCGAAAACCGGTCTGGCGAATCCGGATGCGCTCCCGGTCGGCCTGCCCTGGCAGGAACCGGACGAGTCGTGGGATTCCGCGGGCCGCATCGACCTCAATACCTCGATCGATACCGAGGGCCGAAATACCGAGAGCCGCAGCGATTCCGCGCTCGGCCAGGATGTCGTCGGGGCCTTCGGCGACTGGGACACCATTCGCGAACAGGCCCGTGACCTCGCCGTCGCGGCACCCGAGCGGCTCGATTCCGATGTGCTCGCCGCGCTGCGAGCCGCCGAAAACGATCCGGCCGGGCTCACCGATGCCGAGTACCTGGCACTGGCAACGGCCGAGGGACCAGCGCTGGATGCGGTGGCTGCCCTCGCCGACCAACTGCGCCGCGACGTCAACGGCGACGATGTCACCTACGTGGTGAACCGGAATATCAACTTCACCAATATCTGCTACACCGGCTGCCGCTTCTGCGCGTTCGCCCAGCGCAAGGGTGACGCCGACGCCTTCACCCTGAGCATGGACGAGGTCGCCGACCGCGCCTGGGAGGCGCACGTCGACGGCGCGACCGAAATCTGCATGCAGGGCGGCATCGATCCGGACCTCCCGGTCACCGGCTATGCCGATCTGGTGCGCGCGATCAAACAGCGGGTGCCATCGATGCATGTGCACGCGTTCAGCCCGATGGAGATCGTGAACGGCGCATCTCGCGGCGGGCAGAGCATTCGCGACTGGCTGGTCGCGCTGAAGGAAGCCGGGCTGGACACGATTCCCGGTACGGCCGCGGAAATCCTCGACGACGAGGTGCGCTGGGTGCTGACCAAGGGCAAACTGCCGACCTCCGCATGGGTCGAGGTGATCACCACCGCACATCGGGTCGGCATGCGTTCGAGTTCCACGATGATGTACGGCCACGTCGACAATCCGAAGCACTGGGTCGGACATCTGCGGGTGCTGCGCGGAATCCAGGACGAGACAGGCGGTTTTACCGAATTCGTTCTGCTGCCGTTCGTGCACCAGAGCGCACCGCTGTACCTCGCCGGTGCGGCGCGACCGGGTCCGACGATCCGCGACAACCGTGCGGCGCATGCCCTCGCGCGGATCATGCTGCACGGCCGCATCGATAACATCCAGACCAGCTGGGTGAAACTCGGCACGGCGGGCACTCGCATGATGCTCAATGGCGGTGCCAACGATCTGGGCGGTACCTTGATGGAGGAGACCATCTCCCGCATGGCCGGATCGCAACACGGTTCCGCCAAAACCGTCGCGGAACTCGCCGAGATCGCCGAGGGCATCGGCCGTCCGGTGCGCGAACGGACCACCACTTATGGGGTACCACCACGGAAGATCTCCGCGGCGTTGCCACTGACAGTGGGCTAGTCGATACCAGATTCCCGGTCGTCGTGCTCGGACGATTCGCAAAGGCGCGGATGTCAGCGGCGTTTCATATCCAGCGAGTGGTATGCGGGATGAAGTTAGTTAGGGCAGGCTGACCGGGAGTAACCTGGGCTGCCGGGCTAGTGTGACGCTGGGCGGACTATCCCCGTGAGGACAGACTAGGAGAGCGGCAGTGCCGTACATCATCGCTGAACCGTGCGTTGACGTGAAGGACAAGGCATGCATCGAAGAATGCCCCGTGGACTGCATCTACGAGGGTGGTCGCATGCTGTACATCCATCCCGACGAGTGCGTGGACTGTGGTGCATGTGAGCCGGTGTGCCCGGTGGAGGCGATCTTCTACGAAGACGACACCCCGGACCAGTGGGGCGGCTACGTGAACGCCAATGTCGACTTCTTCGACGAGCTGGGTTCGCCCGGCGGTGCGACGAAGGTCGGCAAGGTGGATTACGACCCGCCGTTCATCAAAGAGTTGCCGCCCATGGCGACTGAATGAGTAATAGGTACTGAGTGAGTTCTGTGTCACCGCGTCGCCGGGTCAGCGCTCTGCTGCCCGATTTTCCCTGGGACACCATTGCGTCGGTGAAGGCCAAGGCCGCCGCGCATCCGGACGGGATCGTCGACCTTTCGGTCGGCACCCCGGTCGATCCGGTGGACCCGCTGATCCGTGCGGCATTGAGTTCGGTCGCCGACGTGCCCGGATATCCGACCACGCACGGCACGCCCGAACTGCGGGCCGCGGCGGTCGATGCACTGAAGCGGCGCTACGGGATCACCGGACTCGACCCGGCCGCGGTGCTGCCGGTGATCGGCACCAAGGAGCTGATCGCCGGGCTGCCGCGGCTGCTCGGGCTCGGTGCGGACGATCTGGTCGTCATCCCGGAGGTCGCCTACCCGACCTACGAGGTGGGTGCGCTGCTGGCCGGTACCAAAGTGGTGCGAGCGGATGGCCTGACCCAGTTGGGTCCGCAATCGCCTGCCCTTATCTATGTGAACTCCCCGTCGAACCCGACGGGGAAGGTGCTCGGTGTCGAGCATCTGCGCAAGGTGGTGCAGTTCGCGCGTGAGCGCGGCGCGGTCGTGGCCTCCGACGAGTGCTACTTGGGCTTGGCATGGTCCGTATCATCTGGTCGCTCCGCAGGCTCCGCTCCGGGCGGCGCCGTCTCGATCCTCGATCCGGAGGTGTGCGACGGCGACCACACCGGCCTGCTCGCGGTGCACTCGCTGTCGAAGACCTCCAACCTGGCCAGCTACCGCGCCGGATTCGTGGTGGGTGATGCGGAACTCGTCGCCGAATTGCTCGAGGTGCGCAAGCACTCCGGCATGATGGTGCCGTTCCCGATCCAGGCGGCCATGACCGCCGCGCTCGGTGACGACGCCCATGAGGCAGTGCAACGTGAGCGCTACCGTGCGCGTCGCGAGGTGCTGCGAAAGGCCTTGCAGGGCGCCGGTTTCCGCATCGATCACTCTGAAGCGGGCCTCTACCTGTGGTCCACCAGGGGCGAACCGTGCCGCACCACCCTGGAGTGGCTGGCCGAGCGCGGCATCCTCGCCGCACCCGGCGACTTCTACGGACCGGGCGCGGGGGAGTACGTGCGCATCGCGCTGACCGCTTCCGACGAACGCATCGAGGCCGCGGCGCAACGCCTGGCCTGACACGTCCCGCAGTCGTGCCCGACGGCCTGGGAACGGCGTTAGCCTTGGGGTATGGACGCTGTCACGGTAGTCCCTATCCCCAGCAACGAGCCGGTGCATTCCTACGCGCCGGGCAGCCCTGAGCGGGAACTGCTGATCACCAAGCTCACCGAGATCGCCGCCGAATCCATCGATATTCCGCTGGTCATCGGTGGCAAACACCGGCCGGGCATCGGGGCTCGGCACGATATCGTCGCCCCGCACCGGCATCGGCAGGTGCTCGGCACCTACACCGACACCACCCATTCGGAAGCCCACGGCGCCATCGAGGCCGCGATCGCGGCGGCGCCCGGCTGGCGCAGCACGACCTTCGGCGAGCGGGCTGCCGTCTTCCTGCGCGCGGCGGATTTGCTGGCCGGGCCGTGGCGGGAGACGGTCGCCGCCGCGACCATGCTCGGTCAATCCAAGACGGTCCAGCAGGCCGAAATCGATGCGCCGTGCGAATTGGTCGACTTCTGGCGGTTCAATGTCGCCTTCGCGAGCCAGATTCTGCAGCAGCAGCCGCAGTCGAGCGCCGGCGTGTGGAACCAGATGGACTACCGGCCGCTGGAGGGGTTCGTCTACGCGATCACGCCCTTCAACTTCACCGCGATCGCGGGCAATCTGCCGACCGCGCCCGCGTTGATGGGCAATACCGTGGTGTGGAAGCCCTCGCCGACGCAGACGCTCGCGGCCTTCTACACGATGCAGCTGCTGGAGGCGGCGGGACTGCCGCCGGGCGTCATCAATATGGTGACCGGCGACGGTGTCGAACTGTCGGAGGTCGCGCTCGTCGATCCGCGGCTGGCGGGTATCCATTTCACCGGCTCCACCAAGACATTTCAGTTCCTGTGGTCCCAGGTCGGCGCGAATATCGGCCGCTATCACGGCTATCCACGCTTGGTGGGTGAGACCGGCGGTAAGGACTTCATCGTCGCGCACCCGTCCGCCGATCCGGATGCCTTGCGCACCGCGCTGATTCGCGGTGCCTACGAATATCAGGGCCAGAAATGTTCGGCGGCTTCGCGTGCATATATCGCTCGCTCGGTGTGGCGCACGATCGGTGACGACTTCCTACAACTGACCCGCGAAATCAGCTACGGCGATGTCGCCGATCTGGCGAATTTCGGTGGGGCACTGATCGATCGGCGCGCCTACGACAAGAATGTCGCCGCCATCGAACGCGCCAGGTCGGCGGGTATCGCCATCCCGGCGGGTGGCGAATACGACGATAGCGAGGGCTGGTTCGTCCGACCCACGGTGCTGGTGGTGGACGATCCGCACGACGACGCCTTCGCCACCGAATATTTCGGCCCCATCCTCGCGGTACACGTCTACGACGATGCCGAACCCGGCTCTTACGCGGCGGTATTGGCCCAGGTGGAGTCGGCAGCACCCTACGCACTGACCGGCGCGGTCTTCGCACAGGACCGCAAGGCCGTCGAACAGGCCTCGGCCGCACTGCGATTCGCCGCAGGCAATTTCTACATCAATGACAAGCCGACCGGCGCGGTCGTCGGTCAGCAGCCCTTCGGCGGTGCGCGCGCCTCGGGCACCGACGATAAGGCGGGTTCGCCGCTGAACCTGCTGCGCTGGGTCGCGCCACGCACGATCAAGGAGACCTTCGTGCCGCCGGGTGATTACCGGTATCCGCACATGGGGTCGGAATGAATCCACTGCGGCCGGTCATTCTCGCGGCCTCCGCGTCGCCGCGGATGAAGCGCATTGTCACCGCAACGCCGGTTACCGCGGAGATCGTTCGGCGCTTCGTGGCCGGTGAGGGCCGTGACGAGTTGATTCCGGTGGTGCGGGAGCTGCTCGCGAGCCGTCGGCTGGTCAGCGTCGACTTCCTCGGGGAGAACACCACCGACCGGGCACAGGCCGATGTCACGGTGGCCGAATATCTTTCGCTGATCAACGATCTGGCGGCAATGAACGGCTTCCGAGATGCCACGGCGCGCACCGAGGTGTCGGTGAAACTCTCCGCGCTCGGGCAGGCGCTGCCCGTCGACGGCCCGGCCATTGCCACCGAAAATCTGCGCATTCTGTGCACCAAAGCGGCCCAGGCCGGAGTGTGGGTCACCGTCGACGCGGAGGACCACACCACCACCGAAGCCACGCTGACCGCGGTTCGTGAAGTGCGTGCCGAATTCCCCTGGCTCGGTGTCGTTTTGCAAGCCTATCTGCATCGCACCGAGGCGGACTGTCGCGAGCTGTCCGGATCACGAATCCGCTTGTGTAAGGGCGCATATCGGGAACCGCATACCGTCGCCTACCAGCGCTCCGCCGAAGTGACAGATTCCTATCTGCGCTGTCTGGAGATCCTGATGTGTGGTGCCGGCTATCCGATGGTGGCCACCCACGATCCGGTGCTCATCCTCGCCGCCGAACAGCTGGCCGCCGAAACCGGCCGTGGCCCAGACCGGTTCGAGCACCAGATGCTCTACGGTATCCGCGATCCCGAGCAGTTGCGCCTGGCCGCCGCGGGCAATGCCATGCGGGTGTATGTGCCGTACGGCAGCCAGTGGTACGGCTATCTGACCCGCCGCCTCGCCGAACGTCCGGCCAACCTCACGTTCTTTCTGCGCGCATTGGTCAGCAAGTCCTAGGGGATGGCAGCCGGCGGAGCCGGCGGGGTGGGTGAGCTCAGACGAGCGGCTTGCCGAGACGGTGCCGCCTGCGCATATCCCACAGGCAGAGATTCATCGGAAAGAGCCTGGCGGGCTTGGGAAGTATGCGGTGCACGGCGCCGATCGCGCGTAGCAGTCGGTTCGCGAAGCGCTCCTGGCGTTCACTCCAGTTCATGCGCATCTCGGCACGCAGGTGCGGAGGCAGCAGACTGGTCACCAAGAACCGCTGCAGCGGGCCGAAGATCCGCAACGGCCAGGCGACCATCTTCAGATCGATGAGATCGTTGAAGTAGGCGCGGGTGCGGGCATCTACGGTCTTGGTCGCGAGAGTGGTATTCCAGTACTCCTGGAAGGCTTTTCGGTCGCGGGGCCACATTTCCGGTCGCATCTGCAGGGTGGTGCCGAGCCGAGCGGCGTACTGGTACAGCACATCCGCGGTGTCCTCGTCCATCGGCCCGTGCAGCCGCTCCTCCAGATCGACCAAGCCCCAATACAAACAGGCGGCGACCCACAGTTGCAGCTTCGGGTCGAAGGCGTTGTATTTGACCGCGGCGCCCGGCTTGGAATGCACTGCGCGATGTGAGCCGTTGACGGCCTCGCGATAGTTCGCACGATCCTCCTCGGTGCCCATCAGGGCCACCGCGAGATACGTCAGCGTGGTGCGCGTCCGCTTCCACGGGTGCACATCGATCCGGCCGGATTCGACCGTGCTCTCCATGACGCCGTACGCGACCGGCCGCAGGCTCAGCTGCATGATGACATTCGCCGTCCCGCCGAGGAAGGCCGCGATGCCGCTCCAGAATTCGTCCATCGCGAAGTTGTCGACGGTGCCGTAGCGACAGGTCGGTCCGGGATCGGGCGGCTCCACGGGTAGCGGCAAGGTCATCGTTGGCCTCGTCTTTCAGGGGGTCGATCGGCGGAAATCGAAAGGTGATGAGAAGAATTGGTATTTACCTTCTCATCACCTCGATAGCGTGTCAAACGGTCCCCTTATACGAGCGGTTTACCCAGTCGGATGCGGCGGCGAACGTCGAACATATAGGCGTTCAACGGGAACATTCGCACCGGCTTCGGTAGCGGGGTGTGCACCGCCGAAATCATCCGCAGCAGCCGATCGAAGCGGCGCTGATCGCGCTGGGACCAGGTCATTCGCATCTCATTACGCAAATGCTGTGGCAGCAGGCCGGTTACGACGAACCGTTGGAGTCGGGCGAAGGCGAATCGAATTGGGCGCGGCATCATCTTCAGATCGATGAGTGCGTCGAAGTAGTCGCGCAGGGCGGGTTCGATCCCGCGCTTCGGCAGGTTCTCGTCCCAATACCGTTGGAAATCCGCGCGATTGGCGGGCCACATCTCCGGTCGCATCTGCAAGGTGGTGCCGAGCCGGGCGCAGTAGTGGTAGAAGTCCTCGGCCACATCGGGATTCATCGGCCCGTGCATGCGGGTGTAGAGGTCGTCGATGCCCCAATAGAGGCATGCCGCGACCCAGAGTTGCAGTGTGGGATCGAAGGCGTTGTATCGCACCGGACTCGCCGAGGTCGAGCGGACCGGTCGATGCGATTCGTTGACCGCCTCCCGATACAGCGCGCGCTCTTCATCGGAGCCCATCAGTGCCACGGCGAGATAGCTCAGGGTGGTGCGCAGCCGTTTGATCGGGTGCAGTGTGACCTTGCCGCTATCGACCGTGCTCTCCAGTACGCCGCGCCCGACCGGACGCAGGCTCAGCTGCATGATCACATTGGCGGCGCCGCCCAGGAAGGCCGCGACTCCGTCGACGTACTTCTCGACGGTTTCCGGGGTGATGGGCTCGACGGCGGCGGGGCCGACGCGGTCGGGAGTCGGCAGGTAATCGGCACTGCGGAGGGGTTCGGTCATCGTTGACCTCGCCTTTCTGTGGCCGGCCGCGACAAAGGCGGATGGATGAGAAGGTTCTATATAAACCGTCTCATTGCCTCGCGGTGGTGTCAACCACGCTTTCGGGGGCGTTCGTGGGTGGCGCTGACTGACGGCATGCGATGCTAGCGATGTCATCGTGTCATCGGAGCGGAATAGGGGTGGAAGTTATGGCGACGCTGACCAGACTGCTGGCACTGGTGCGCAGCACCGGCCCGGAGGACCGCAACCAGACACGGGTGCTGGATGCCGCTCTGCTGGCGTTCCTGGACTTCGGTATCAAGCGGACCAGCATGGTGGAGGTCGCGCGGCGGTGTGGGCTTTCGCTGGCCACGCTCTACCGGCGCTTCGCGAGCAAATCCGATCTGATCCAGGCCGTCGCGATGCGGCAGGCGCGGCAATTCGTCGAGGAGGTGGATGCGGCGCAGCAGCGGCAGGTCGATCGCGATGCCGGCGCCGAGGATCAGATCGTGGAGCTGTTCGTCGCCTTCCTGAATGGGCTGCGCGGCAATAAGCTGCTCGACCGGTTGTTGAAGACCGAGCCGGAGATCGTACTGCCGTATCTCACGGTCAAGGGTGCGCCGGTGCTCGAGCTCGGCCGCGACTATGTGGCCGAATTCATCACCCGGCTGCAGGGGGAGGGCAAGTTGCCCGAATACGATCCGGAGCCGGTCGCGGAGATGATCGCGCGGACGGCGCTGTCCTTGGCGCTGACGCCGCAAACGGTCCTTCCACTCGACGACGACGCCGCGATCCGCAAGTTCGCGCGCGACCATGTGGTTGTTTCGTTCCGGCTGTAACTTACCCACCCCGTCGGCTTCGCCGACTGAATCACACCAGCCGCAGGCCGAACCGCCTGCGGATGCGCATATCCCACAGGTAGGCATTGATCGGAAACAGCCTGGCCTGCTTAGGCATTCGTGCGGTGATCGAGCCGGTGGTGTGCATAATTCTGGCGAGTTTCCGATCGTCGTCCGCGGTCCAGGTCATGCCCATCTGGTCGCGCAGATGCGCCGGCAGCAAGCCGGTGACCACGAAGCGCTGGAAGCGGGCGAACAGTAAGCGGGCGGGGCGCGGGAGCATCTTCAGATCGATCAGATCGTTGAAGTAGTCGCGGATCGGGGGATCGATGGTGGTCTTCGCGAGATGTTCGGTCCAGTACTCGTCGAAGGCGACACGGTCGGCGGGCCACATTTCCGGACGCATTTGCAGCGTGGTGCCGAGCCGAGATCCGTAGCGGTAGAAGGCTTCCGCGTCGGCGTCGTTCATCGGTCCGTGCATGCGCTCATAGAGATCGCGGGCGCCCCAATAGAGACAGGCGGCCACCCAGAGCTGCAGTTCGGGATCGAAGGCGTTGTACTTGACCGGACTCGCCGCGGTCGACTTGACCGAATGATGCGACAGGTTCACGGCCTCGCGATAGACGTCGCGCTCATCGTCGGTGCCGAGCATGGCGACCGCGAGGTAGGTGAGGGTGGTGCGCAGCCGCTTGATCGGATGCAGCATGACCTTGCCGCTGTCGACGGTGCTCTCCAGCACGCCGTAGCCGACCGGCAACGTACTGAGCTGCATGATGACATTCGCCGTTCCGCCGAAGAACGCGGCGACACCGTCGAGGTATCGCTCGATATCGAAGGCGTCCTCGGCGGGTGTGGACTCGGGTTTACGAAACGGGCTGGTCATTGTCGACCCCGTGCTCATCGTTGAGAAGGAATTGCTTAGACGTTCTCACCGTCTCATGGGTGTGTCAACCGTCACGTTGTCGTCAAGGGGGAGCGTGGTGGTGCGATGTCGTGCCGAAGTAGCGTGAGCGAATGTCGTTCGGTCCGCCGCTGCTGCTTAGTTCGCTCGATCCGCTCGCTGTCGCCGGGGGAGCGGACATACCGGATGCCGTCACCATCGACGGGGTGACATTGTCGCGCAGTGATCTGCTCGGTGCGGCAACCTCGGTGGCCGAGCGCATCGCACGCGCTGATCGGGTGGCGGTACTGGCGCGACCGACCGTGACCACGGTTCTCGCGGTGGTCGGCTGCCTCATCGCCGGGGTGACGGTGGTGCCGGTGCCACCGGATTCGGGGACCGCCGAACTGGCGCATATTCTCGCCGACTCCGGTGCGCAGGCGTGGTTGGGCGAGGCGCCGGAAGGGACGGATCTACCGGTCGTTCCGGTGCGCGTGCACGCGCGCTCGTGGCATACCTATCCCGAACCCGACGCCGCCACACCGGCATTCGTGCTGTACACCTCGGGGACCACCGGTCTGCCCAAGGGGGTTGTGCTCAATCGCGGTGCCATTGCCGCCGGGCTCGATGCGCTCGCGGACGCGTGGGCCTGGACGCCGAATGACGTTCTGGTGCACGGTCTTCCGCTGTTCCACGTGCACGGGCTGATCCTCGGTGTGCTCGGGCCGCTGCGGGTGGGCAGCCCGCTGATCCACACCGGGAAGCCGACACCGCAGGCATATGCGGACGCGCGTGGCACGCTGTATTTCGGGGTGCCGACCGTGTGGTCGCGCGTTGTCGAAGATCCCGATGCCGCAAGGAAATTGCGTGCTGCTCGGCTGCTCGTCTCGGGTAGTGCGCCGCTGCCGGTGCCGGTATTCGAGCGGCTGCGCGAACTCACCGGGCACGCGCCGATCGAGCGGTACGGGATGAGCGAAACGATGATCACGCTGTCCACTCGGTTCGATGGGGAGCGCCGTCCCGGATGGGTCGGCACGCCCGTCGCTGGTGTCGAGACCCGGTTGCTGGACGAGGCCGGTGCGGATGTCGCGCATGACGGCGAGAGCATCGGTGGCCTGCAGGTTCGCGGTCCGATGCTGTTCGACGGTTACCGCAACCGGGCCGAGGCGACCGCCGAATGCTGGACCGAGGACGGCTGGTTCAAGACCGGTGATGTCGCGGCCATCGATGCCGATGGTTTCCACCGCATTGTGGGCCGGGAATCGGTCGATCTCATCAAGTCCGGTGGCTATCGCATCGGCGCGGGCGAAGTCGAGACCGTACTGCTCGGACATCCGGATGTGGCCGAGGTTGCGGTAGTAGGGCTCCCCGACGCCGATCTGGGACAGCGGATCGTCGCGTACGTCGTATTGCGAGGTGCCGCAGCGGATTCCATCGAGAAGGCTCTCATCGAGCATGTGGCCGAACAGCTTTCGGTACACAAGCGCCCGCGCGAGGTCCGCGTGGTGGATTCCCTGCCGCGCAATGCCATGGGGAAGGTGCAGAAGAAGCTGCTCGGCTGAACAGCTTGACCTCTACTTCGGTTCAGGTTCTACGGTCGCCGGTA
Source organism: Nocardia vinacea (assembly GCF_035920345.1). Taxonomy (NCBI): domain Bacteria; kingdom Bacillati; phylum Actinomycetota; class Actinomycetes; order Mycobacteriales; family Nocardiaceae; genus Nocardia; species Nocardia vinacea. Next base: position 5,510,981 of record NZ_CP109149.1, on the reverse strand, counting down.
TGAGTGCAGCACTGACACCCGAACAGATCGACTACCTGGCCACCCAGCGCCTGGGCCGACTGGCGACCGTACGCCCCGACGGCTCACCCCAGAACAGCCCGGTCGGCTTCCGCTACAACGCCGAACTCGGCACCATCGATATCGCGGGCTGGAATATGGGCAAGTCCTGGAAATTCCGCAACATCGCCACCAACAACCGCATCGCCTTCGTCGTCGACGACGTCGCTTCCGTCCAACCCTGGCGCGTTCGCTGCCTCGAAATCCGAGGCACCGCAGAACAATTGACCGACGTAGAGCCTTATATCTCCGGCGTCTCCCGAGAAATGATCCGCATCCACCCGACCCGAATCATCGCCTTCGGCCTAGAGGCCGGCGTCACCCATGGGTAGCGCCTGTCGCAGAACGGATCACGTCCTCCCAAGCTGGTAGCGGCAGCATGACCGCATGCTTATCGTTATCGGCGGGCTGCCCGGCACTGGCAAACGACGCTGGCACGACTGCTGGCCGGGCGAATCGGTGCAACCCGCGCTCGCCACCGATATCTCCGGAACACGATGCGGTCTGAGCGCGAGGTTTCAATCGGGCGCGGGATCCGTGGTTGCCGTCGCCGGTATTCCGGTATGCGTTCGATCTCGCCGGAGGGCAGTCCCGTGCTCGACTGTGCTTCATCACTACCAGAACTGGCGACCGGCAAGCCAGCATCGACGCTTTCTATGCCGCGTTCTCCGAATCTGGTGTGGAGACAACTCATCTGAGCCTGTTCGACAAGCCGAACGTCGCCGACATGTCTGCGCATCTACTCGGCCAGGATGTGATCTGGGTTGATCCCCCTTTTTGTTTATCCGCAGTTCCGGGGCCGGTGGAAATGAGCATGTGAAGCGCTTCGGAAGGCCGCCGAGGCCTACCCGAAATTCTTTCTCCGACTGGGCGATCGGGAACCCCGCCACCGTGAACGCTCGATGATGGCCACCGTGTGTGACGCGACACTGCCACATACGGGTGGCCGGGAGGTGAAAACCCTCCCGGCCACCCGTTAGAGCACCTTTCGCTGTCTACCGGTACACAATGCCGGAAAACGGTGAATTGCCCAGGCTAGGCAGTACCACCGCCACCCGTTTCCGGAGACCCTTCGGGAACGTCCCCGCCACCGCCGGGTCCTTGCTCGCCGGGTCCTTGCTCGCCGGGTCCTTGCTCGCCGGGTCCTTGCTCGCCGGGTCCTTGCTCGCCGGGTCCCTGCTCACCCGGTCCCTGCTCACCGGGTCCCTGCTCACCCGGTCCACCCGGGCCACCCGGTCCACCTGGACCACCGGGAAGACCCGGAATACCGATACCGGGAATACCGCCCTCGGGAATCGGAATGGGGATGGGGATGGGAATAGGGATGGGGATGGGGATAACTCCGCCACCGCCGCCGGGGACGGGAATAACTCCGCCACCGCCGCCGGGGACGGGGATGGTTGTCGCCGGCGTTGTCGGCAACGTTGTCGGCGGCCCGGTCGTCGTTGTCGGCGGCCCGGTCGTTGTCGTTGTCGGCGGTGCTGTCGTCGTGGACGTCGGTGGGATAGTGCAGTTGGGTCGGGTGATCCTGTTGTTGTCCAGGGTGACCGAGCCGTTTCGCGCCAAAAGCCGTCCCTCCACGATGGTTCCGGTCTGCGCCGAGATCGAGGTCAACGCCATGATGGTTCCGACGAAGGTGGTGTTGGTGCCCAGTGTCGCGGAGCTACCCACCTGCCAGAAGACGTTGCACGGTGAGGCCCCGTTGATGAGGGCGACCGTGCTGTTCGATGCCGTGATCAACGTAGATCCCGCTTGGAAGATCCAGACCGAGTTGGGATCATTTTGCCCATCGAGGGTGACTGTCCCGGTTAGGCCCATGGGGCCCGCCGTGTTGTACACCCCCGCGACCAGTGTTTGGCCGCCGAGATCTGGGGGAGCAGCGGTGGCGGGACCGCGACCCGCAGCATCGTTATATGCCGTAGTCAGATCCGTTTGCGCTTGCAACGCCACCGCGTCGGCAGCGTGGAAGGTTCCCGTTCCGGGGGTAATAAGTCCCGGCGGAAACCCGGTAATCGCACTCCCCGGGCTGACCCCCACATCACCGGCGATGATCGTAGGCCCCGTGTTGGTGACCGTCTGGCCCGCCAGTACCGCGAAGGACGCGGCTGTCCCCAACCCGACAGGGGGCTGGGCCGCTGACGCTGTTCCATTGAATATCAACAGAACTGTGGCGGTCACAACCGTCACCGCAGCGATGATCAATCGTCCGACCGGACGCGCCCGGGGCGAGTTGGACGGCAATGTCACTGGCTTCCCTTCGCCGTTGAACGGCACACGTGTGAATGTCACTGTCTGTCTTCGATGCAACTGGGATGCGTGGATGGGTCGGTCCGTCGCGATTTGCCCACCGCTGGTCTAGAAGCTTCCAAACCGGCCCGACCACGCCGATAAGACGAAGCCAGAAATTAACCCATCCAGGGTCTATCGACTTACGAAGTACCTTTCGATGCCGATGCCGATGCAGCGGGGCGTGGGCGATGCTCGCGTCAGTTTGCTTGCTACTGGATCGGTGTCACGGTCGAGTCTCGCCACGGAAGTATCAGCGGTTCGCAAATACACTGCGCGATCCCTCTTCTGGCGGGCGACCACGCAAGCGCCCTCGAGGCCCGTCCTTGGGGGCACCACCAATCACCAAACAGGAAGAGGTCAAACAAAACATGGGCGGTCTCATCAGCGGTCTGCTGCCGATCATAGGCAACCTTCTCACCGGTGTCGTCAGCGTTCTGGTCCACTCGCTGCTCTGACACGAATGTTTGGTTGCGGTCCGGCCCCCGATATCTCGAAACAGTCGGTCGGGGGCCGGGCCGCAAACAATTCACTACGCCCGCTACCTAGGTGATCAACCGACCGAGAGGCTGTTCGAATGATCCTCCAGCCCGTAATCAACCTCGTTACAGGACTTCTCGCCGTCGTGGGAGACACACTCCATTTTCTGACCGGCGGCCTGCTCTAGGGGTTATGGCAACCACAGCGGGATGAACGTGAAGTGTGGCAAGTCCAAGTAAAAGGCTCGAGTCTGTGAGAGGTCGGATCGTAGTGTCGAGGAAGATAGCTCGAGCACTCGCCGTAACCGGCGTGTGTGCCGTCATCGCAGCGACCGGCGCCGTCGTCGCCCAACCCTCTGCCGCTGCTCCGGAATTCGATCCGAGCGATTGCCCGGCCCTGTACACCCTCGGTGTTCAGGGCACAGGGCAGTCCTCTCTCAGCGCCTCGCCCACCGTCGACACCGGCATGCTGTCGGGCGTTTTCGCGCCATTGCTGGCCAGCATTTCGAAGCCCGGAGCGGTCGATCGCGCATACGTGCCCTATCCCGCGGCGTTCGGCGGGATCGTGCCCGGCGCTGCCACGCCGCCGTACGCACAATCCGTCTTCGCGGGACTCGACGAGCTGCGCAGCATGGCCCGCGCGATCAGCAATAGATGCGAGAACACCAGCCTGGCTTTGCTGGGGTATTCACAAGGGGCACACGTTGTTTCGTTGTTCCTGCGGGAGGTAGGGCTCGGATACGGTGTGGTGGCACCGGACAAGATAGCTGGCGCCGCACTCTTCGCCGACCCGACCCGTGACCCGGGGGCACCGGTGTTCCCCGGCGCGCCGGGACAGCGCACACCCGCCCCCGCACCCGGCACCGACCGAACAGCATTCGCGGGGCTGCCACCAGTTGCACAGACGATGCCAGCGGGCGGTGGCATCGGACCGCAACAAGACATTGCCGCAGACTTCGGCGCGCTCACTGGACGCGTGGCCTCGTTATGCGTTGCAGAAGACCTCGCCTGCGACGCACCCACCGGCGCACCGATACTGCACGCGTTGACGAACATCATCGGTCAGGCACTGCTTTCCCCGCTCGACCCATTCACCGTACTGTCCTCGATCATTCAAGCCGTTGTCGCGACAACCGTGAAGACCGCCGCCGCCGTGGTAAGTCATGACGTGGACGGCAATACGGTCGAATCACTGACGCTGACGTCCGAAAGGACGCTCAGTCAGCGTCTTTCCGAAGCATCGGACCCGCGGGTACCGGTTTATGGTCCCGACGCGCAGGCGGCGTTGCTCAAAGTGGCTACAGTCACGCTCAATATTTTGCTCGCGGTAGTAGGTGTGACACTCGAACCGAGCGAGGTCGCCGAGATTCTCAGCGTGGGCGAGAATCAACCGTTGGACGGCATTGCCCTTCTTACGGAAAAGATTACTGGCCCGCGATTCCCATCGGAGCCGATCGGACCCGCCGGGAACCTGGTGACACAAGCGTTCGACGCGGTCGCCTTTGCCGTCGCAGACAACGCCGCGCTGCTCGAACCCGCAATGTGGGCGAGATATCAGGATGTTGTCGCACGCCACGGCGCCTATGTATGGGAATCCGTCACCGAAACCGGCCAGACGCCCACCCAATTCGTCGCGGACTGGTTTTCAGCGCTGGCACGCAGTCTCGCGACCCGGACAGGCTCTACCGTTAAGGCCAAGGCTACCGCTGCACCGAGTGCTGCCAGTCGGCCAATCGATCCACATCAGGCCGTAGCGCCAGGCGATGCATCTCCACCGTCGAGCCAGGCCGCCGAACAAGCTACAGCCAAATCCACGCTCCTACATCGCGCACCGCTAAAGCGCATGTCAGCATCCGTTACCGCTGACCAAGCCGACACCGCTATGTGGGATTGCGTGTGGATGCTCCTGGTGTTCCTGGTTTCGTGGCGACTGCTTCGACATCGGCTCACCGCTGGCGATGACGCCGGTGTCCGATCCAACTTTCTTGCAGGGTCCGCGAACTCACCCTTGAACAGCGCCAGCTGGTATTGGAGCGCGCCGCCGATAGCCGCAGCAGTCGGAGCCATGTCGATTATCGCGGTGTCGTCGCGCGAGCTCCTGTAGGGGATTTCGACAAATCGCCATTTTGCAGTGGTGGTGGGTTGGCGCCCTCATCGACCAAGGTTGTTGCTGGGGCCCGGTCTGTCATGGTGGGCCAGCGGGCGGCGGGGTGATGCCCACGAGCGCGGTGTAGACCACCACGTTGGACTGATAGCTTCTTATGGTGTGGTCGAATTCGCCCCCACACGTCACCAATTGCAGCGCGCTATATCCGCGCGGGTCGTAGACCTCATGGCTTGGGAACTCTGACTTCAAATAGGTGGCTACTGTCTGGACGAGGAAGTGAGCAACCGATCGATCCGCTCTTGTCACGTGGACCTCGTCCCCGGGGCGCAGTGACGATAGTCGGTAGAAGACCGCGGGCCCGGTGTAGGAATCCACGTGTCCCAGGATGACCGCGGAGCCCATGTCCCCCGGCGGGGGGCCGTATCGGTACCAGCCCGCTACCTGAAAGTCCGTCGGAAGTTCTACGGTGCGATCAGGATTGAGGCCGAGCTCGGACAGTGGTCCATCCACGGCGATAGCTGGGATGTGTAGTTCCACAGGGAGCGATTCCGGGAGCCCGGCCGGGGCCACGTTGTCGAACCCGGTCACGGTGGCATCGGTGGCCGGGGCCAGGTTCCCACCTGGGCACAGTCGAGCGATCGGACTTAGTGCCGCAAGAAGTAGCAGAATGCTCGCCGCTATCCGCAGGTGCCTCGACGACACCGGCGAACTGCGTCCTGGACTGCGCGCTCGTGCTTCAGTCATTCCGGTTCCGGCCGGGCTGCGGTGGGTCCCTGACGTCGGCGAGTGGTCCGCTCGAGCGGGAGGCTGAGTCCGGGTACCGCCAGCACACCCAAGGTCATCAACTGGACGCGGACTATCGGCGGTGCCGCCTTCGCCGGTACCTGGAGCACCCTTTGGGGGAACTCCGGGGTCTGGGGTCACAAGCGGTGTTGTCTCGGGTATATCGGGGCCGCCCTGACCACCTTCACCTCCGGGTCCACCTGGACAGCCGGATCTTTGCGGTGGCAGTTCCGGAATCGGTGGGCTGGGACCGCCGGGCAACCCTGGAATGACCGATACAGCACGAAATGACGAGCTCATAGGGACTCCTCGACAGATAGAATTTATCTACAAGCCTCACATGCGTTTGTGAATGCGAGCGGATCAGTTCTATTGCCTCGGCAGCCATCGAAGTACTTATGGCACTCGACGCGTGTTACTACGATAATAGGCTTCAGGCTGTAGCTCCTAATTAAACTTTAGGTTTGGGTGGTCGGTATCGAAACTAAATGTGATGCATTTATTAGGCTGCCGTAGCAGCCATGGGTGGTGATCGGGCGAAAGTGGCGCGGCCCCTCTGCTGTCGGACTCGTATTAAACCGGGTGACCGGTCGGTTTAGAGGGGTGAGTCGGGGCGAGATCAGGAAGTTCTGGTGACGTTGAGTGATCCGCCAGCCTGTGGTGGCAGCGAGGACAAGAGGCCGCCGGGCCGAGCAAGGCCGACTATCGTGGGTGCGGGAACAGGCGATCTCCGCGGGGGACGCGGATTCGGGACCAGCGTCCGACAGCGCGAAGCCTGTAACACCGTCCGCTCTCGAGGTGGCCGCATGCACGCCACAACGGGGGTTCGCCAAGTCACCGGTGAACCTTCCCCGGGTTTGGTCTATCTGTCACCGGCCGGTTGTTCGGCGCGGTGTGCACGGTAGTCGGCTTCATACTCGACAGTAAGAACACCGGGTACTGTCGGCACCATGACCAGCGGCGATGAGTTTAGAGAGCACACTGGTAACTCGTAGAGGACGGGCTAACTTGCCTACGTCTCAACCGCCGCCCGCCAACGTCATCGTTGTCGCGACTGAGTCTGGCGCCTAAAGGTTCGGGGAGGCGGGGAGAGGAGCGCTCAATCGTTGGCGTGCAGGTCGGCGTTGAGTTCGATGCCGGTGCCTTTGCGGTGGACGACCTCGACGGCGCCGGTGGTGGAGTTGCGGCGGAAGAGCAGGTTGTTCTGGCCGCTGAGCTCGGCGGCCTTGACCACGGTGCCATCGGGGGTGGTGACCTTGGTGCCCGCGGTGAGGTAGAGCCCGGCTTCCAGGACGCAGTCGTCGCCGAAGGGGATGCCGAGGCCGGAGTTGGCGCCGAGCAGGGAGCGCTCGCCGATCGAGATGATGGTGGTGCCGCCGCCGGACAGGGTGCCCATGGTGGAGGCGCCGCCGCCGATATCGGAGCCGTCGCCGACCACGACGCCCGCGGAGATGCGGCCCTCGACCATGGAGGCGCCGAGGGTGCCCGCGTTGAAGTTCACGAAGCCCTCGTGCATGACGGTGGTGCCGGAGGCCAGATGCGCGCCGAGGCGGACCCGGTCGGCGTCACCGATGCGCACGCCCGACGGCACGACGTAGTCGACCATCCGGGGGAACTTGTCGATGCTGTACACGGTGACCGGGCCGCGGGCGCGAAGCTTGGCGCGCGTCGCCTCGAAACCCTCCACCGCGGCCGGACCGTGGTTGGTCCACACCACATTGCTGAGCAGTCCGAACTGCCCGTCCAGGCTCACCTCGTGCGGCTTGACCAGCCGATGCGAGAGTAGATGCAGCCGCAGGTACACATCGTGCGCGTCCACGGGGGCGGCCGACAGATCGGCGATCGTGGTCTGCACCGCGATCACATCGACCCCGCGCGCCTCGTCGAATCCGAGCAGCGCCGCGTATTCCGCGGGCGCCTCGTCCAGGCGCTTCGTGCCGGTATCACCGAACGCGCCCAACTCGGGATTCGGGTACCACGTATCCAATACGGTCCCGTCCGCGGTCACATTGGCGATACCGACTGCTGCTGCTCCCTGAATGCTCACGTCATCAGAGGTTACCCACCCGCCGCGGCCCATGGTGAGCCACGTCGACCGCTACCCACCACCCGGCCCGTCACAATTCCGCGAGGCTGATCGTCGACCGCCCGAAAGCCTCGGTCAGCACCGCGCGTTGGTGCGGGGTGAGCTGGTTGACGACCACTACCGCATCTGCAGCGAGTTCCGCACAGGCCGTGGCGATCTCGCCGACTTTTCCGGCGCTGAACAGCGTCCGGGGTGAAAACGGCCGCGCCATCAGGCGGACGCCGCCAGCCGAGACGCCACGTCGCTGGGTGAAGGTCGCGACGACCCGACCGCCGAGGGTGGCGACGGCGTTCGCGGCGTCGTCCATGCGCGTCGCGTAGTCCGGCTCCCTGGCGGAGAAGAAGCCGACTACGACGATGTCGGCCCCGGCGACCGAAACCGTCGCCGTCTCGTGTGGCCGTCGCCGATCGCGGCGCGGTAACCGATTGCGCCGATGGGCCGGGTGCATACCGAACACCGTATCGCCGCCGCGAGGGCGACGGGTGCAACCGGAGAACCGTAGGCTGGGGCGCGTGACCATCGACTTGCGCGCCGATCCCATCACGCTGACCGCGGCTCTCGTCGACATCCCGAGTGTGTCGCAGAACGAGGCGGTTATCGCCGACATTGTCGAGCGGGCGCTGCGCGAGCAGACAACGGGGTTCGAGGTGCTGCGGCATGGCAATGTGGTGCTCGCCCGCACCGATCTCGGTCGGCCGACTCGGGTCATCCTGGCCGGTCACCTGGATACCGTGCCCATCGCCGACAATGTGCCGAGCACCTTTGTGGACGAGGCGGGGGAGCGCCAGTTGTACGGCTGCGGCACCGTCGATATGAAATCCGGTGATGCGGTCTTCCTGCATCTGGCCGCCACCGTCGCCGAGCCGGTGCACGATCTGACGCTGATCTTCTACGACTGCGAGGAGATCTCCGCGAAGTACAACGGCCTCAACCACATCGAGCGCGACCTCCCGGATTGGCTCGTCGGCGATCTGGCCATCCTCGGCGAACCGTCCGGCGGTGTCATCGAGGCGGGTTGCCAGGGCACCCTCCGCGCCCGGCTGACGACCAAGGGCGTGCGGGCCCACTCGGCGCGGTCGTGGAAGGGCGACAATGCGATTCACCGCATGGCCCCGGTGCTGCAACGGCTTGCTGAATACAAGGCCCGCGAGGTCGATATCGACGGCTGCATCTATCGCGAGGGCCTTTCCGCGGTCCGCATCGGCGGTGGTGTGGCGGGCAATGTCATTCCGGACGAGGCCGAGGTCGACGTGAACTTCCGCTTCGCCCCCGACCGTAGCGTCGCCCAGGCCACCGAGCATGTGCGCGAGGTATTCGACGGGCTCGAGCTCGATTTCGAGCTCACCGACGCCGCTGCGGGCGCACTGCCGGGCTTGTCCGCTCCCGCCGCTAAGGATCTGATCACTGTGGTCGGCGCCGACAGTGTGCGCGCCAAATACGGCTGGACCGATGTCGCGCGCTTCGCCGCCCGCGGCATACCGGCGGTGAACTTCGGTCCCGGCGACCCCAATCTCGCCCATAAGCGCGACGAACACGTCCCGGTCGCCCAGATCGGCTCGGTCGCCGAGGTGCTGCGCGGCTACCTCACCGGTGCATCCCGGTAGCGTGGGCGCCATGTCCGCCGAAGCCGCCGATAACGAGATCGCAAGCACGCCGAAGTCGACACCCAAATACCGCGGACCGATCATGTTCCGCCGCGATCGCAAACCGGGCGGCACCGCCGATCAGAACCTATTGGACCGGCACGGACCAAGCGATTGGGTGCATACCGATCCGTGGCGGGTGCTGCGCATCCAGGCCGAATTCGTCGAGGGCTTCGGTGCGCTCGCCGAACTGCCGCGCGCGGTCACCGTCTTCGGTTCGGCCCGCACGTCGACGGGGCATCCGGAGTATCACGCCGCCATGGCCATCGGCGGTGCGCTGGCGCAGGCCGGATTCGCGGTGATCACCGGCGGCGGCCCCGGCGTGATGGAGGCCGCGAACCGGGGCGCGTCGGAGGCGGGCGGGTACTCGATCGGACTCGGCATCGAGTTGCCGTTCGAGCAGAGCCTCAACGAATGGGTCGACCTCGGTATCAACTTCCGCTACTTCTTCGCGCGCAAGACCATGTTCGTGAAGTACTCGCAGGCATTCATCTGCCTGCCGGGCGGATTCGGCACCCTGGACGAGCTGTTCGAGGCGCTCACCCTGGTGCAGACCCACAAGATCACCCGCTTCCCGATCATCCTGTTCGGCAGCAAGTACTGGGCCGGACTCGTCGACTGGCTGCGCGATTCGCTCGGCGGTTCCGGCAAGATCTCACCCGGCGACCTCGGCCTGCTGCATGTGACCGATAGTGTCGAGGAGGTCGTGCAGATCATCCTGGCCACCGCGGACGGGGCCACCGACACCGATGCCCTCGGGACGGAGGATCAATGGTGAGTGAAGCCGGATACGCGGTCTGTGTCTACTGTTCGGCCAGCACCGCCGATCAGGCAATGCTCGCCCTCGCCGCCCGGGTCGGCACCGAGATCGCAAGGCGCGGTTGGCAATTGGTTTCCGGCGGCGGTCACGTCTCGATGATGGGCGCGGTCGCAACCGGCGCTCGCGCGAGCGGTGCGCATACCGTCGGGGTGATTCCGAAACACTTGGTGCACCAGGAAGTAGCCGATGTCGATGCCGACGAGCTGATCGTCACCGACACCATGCGCCAGCGCAAACAGGTCATGGAGGACCGCGCCGACGCCTTTCTCACTCTGCCCGGCGGCATCGGCACGCTGGAGGAATTCTTCGAAACCTGGACCGGCGGTTATCTGGGCCAACACGATAAGCCGGTGGTTGTGCTCGATCCCAATGGTTTCTATCGGGGTCTGTTCGACTGGTTGGACCAACTCTACGATCGGAAGTTCGTGTCCCAGTCGGCCATGGCCAGGATCACCGTGGTCGACGATCTGCCCGCGGCCTTCGCGGCGCTGAAACCGGTGCCGGCATCCGAGGTGACGCAGGAGCCGGAAACCGCTCTCGACGAGGAGAACTGACGCATTGAGCACTCCCGCCCGCTCGAAGGTCAGCCTATTCGATATCGCGAAGCGGTTGCCGCTCATGGCATTCGACGCACCGTCCATGCTGCGCGGCGCGCTCGGCATGATGGTGCGGCCGGATGACAAATCTTCGGTCGGGCTGTACTTCCAACGCAACGCGCACCGGCATCCGGACCGGCCGTTCCTGAAGTACGAGGGCGAAACCTTCAGCTACGGCTCGGCCAACGCGCGGGTGAACCGGTACGCGCGGGTGCTGGCCGACCGTGGCGTGCAGCGCGGTGATGTGGTCGGCGTGCTGATGACCAACCGTCCGGAAACTCTGTTCGTGGTGCTGGCCACCGTGAAACTCGGTGCGACGGTCGGCTTGCTGAATCATCACCAGCGCGACCAGGTGCTCGCCCACAGCTTCGGACTACTGGACAGCGTGCTCAACGTGGTCGGCGAGGAATGCCAGGCGGCACTGGACTCGCTCGCCGAACCCCTTGCCGATGTGCTCTTTTCGCAGGATCTGGACAAGGCGGCCGAGAATGCCGACCCGGCCGATCCGCCGAGCTGCGCGCAGGTCACCGCGAAGGAACGTGCCTTCCTGATCTTCACCTCCGGCACCACCGGCCTACCCAAGGCCAGCGTGATGACACATCTGCGCTGGAGCAAGAGCATGTCCGGACTCGGCGGACTCGGAATTCGCCTGCGCGGCAATGACACTCTGTACTGCTGCCTGCCGCTCTATCACAACAACGCACTGACCGTCGCGCTGTCGTCGGTGCTCGCCGCGGGCGGCGCCTTCGCACTCGGCAGGCAGTTCTCCGCCTCCCGGTTCTGGGACGAGATCATCCGGGAGCAGGCGACCGCATTCATCTACATCGGTGAACTCTGCCGCTACCTGGTCAATCAGCCGCTCGAGCCGACCGATCGGCAGCACCGGGTCCGGCTCGCCGTCGGCAACGGTCTGCGGCCGGAGCTGTGGGACGAGTTCAAGAGCCGTTTCGGCATCGGCCGGATCGTCGAGTTCTACGGCGCCAGCGAGGTGAATATCGCCTTCGTCAATGCCTTCGGGTTGGATCGCACCGCGGGCTTCGGGCCGTTGCCCTACGCCATCGTCGAATACGACGATGCGACCGGAAAGGCCAAGCGCGACAAGGACGGTCGGCTGCGCCGGGTGCCGGTCGGTGGGGTCGGTCTGCTGCTGGCCGAGGTCACCGATCGTTCGCCTGCCGACGGTTACACCGATAGGGCCGCCTCTGAAGCGAAGCTGGTCCGCGACGGCTTCACCGACGGCGACGTCTGGTTCGACACCGGTGATCTGGTCCGTGATCAGGGCTGGCATCACATCGCCTTCGTCGACCGGCTCGGCGATACCTTCCGGTGGAAGGGCGAGAATGTCGCCACCACCGAGGTCGAGGGTGTACTCGCCGATTCCGACGCGATTTCGCAGGCGGTCGTCTTCGGCGTGGATATCCCGGGCACCGACGGCAAGGCGGGCATGGCGGCGGTGACGCTGTACCCGGACGCCCCATTCGACGGTCGCGTGCTCGCCGAACTGGCCTACTCCCGGTTGCCCGGTTATGCGGTCCCGCTGTTCATCCGGGTCGTCGCCGAACTCGAGCAGACCTCCACCTTCAAGAGCCGCAAAGTCGAACTCCGCAAGCGGGGCTACGCACCCGACGCAGACAGTCAGCTGTATGTGCTCGCCGGTCGCGCGGACGGCTACGTCCCGGCCTACGACGAGTACGTCGCCGACGTCGCCGCGGCCCGCGCGCCCAAGAACTAAGCGTCGATCGTCCGGCAGCGCATTGGGCGCATGCGACGAGTCGACCCAGGTGCTCGCCGATCCCGTTGTTGCGCGTCCCAAGAATGCACCGTCCACAACCCGTTGCCTGTGGGCGTGTTACAGGACTAGGTACAGTCGGGTGCATGTTCAGCCCCGCAGCGCCGCTTCCGACCTTGTGCGGCAAGCCGGTGGCGACGGATCGGGCGTTGGTCATGGCCATCGTCAATCGCACCCCCGACTCCTTCTACGACAAGGGCGCCACCTTCACCGATGCGGCTGCCATGGAAGCGGTCGCGCGCGCGGTCGACGAGGGCACCGATCTGGTCGATATCGGCGGGGTGAAGGCCGGTCCGGGCACCGTTGTCGATGCGGCGGAAGAGGCTCGCCGGGTGGTCCCGTTCGTCGCGGCTATCCGGGAGAAGTATCCGGAGCTACTGATCAGCATCGATACCTGGCGCGCCGAGGTGGCCGAGGCCGCAGTCACCGCAGGCGCGGACCTGATCAATGACACCTGGGCGGGCGCCGATCCGGATCTGGTGCACGTGGCCGCCGATCGCGGGGTCGGCATCGTATGCAGCCATACCGGCGGGGCCGTCCCGCGCACCCGTCCGCATCGGGTGCGCTATGCCGATGTGGTGGCCGAAGTAACGCAAACCGTGCAGCGAGCCGCCGAAGACGCGCTCGCGGCCGGGGTTCGCAAGGATTCGATTCTGATCGATCCGACCCATGATTTCGGCAAGAACACTTACCACGGGCTCGAGTTGTTGCGGGGAATAGACGTTCTTGTAAATACCGGATGGCCAGTCTTGATGGCGCTCAGCAACAAGGATTTTATCGGGGAGACTTTAGGTGTCGGTCTATCCGAACGGTTGGAGGGCACATTGGCAGCAACAGCATGGTCGGCGGCCGCCGGCGCCCGAGTCTTCCGAGTACACGAGGTTGCCGAAACCCGGCGCGTCGTGGACATGATCGCCGCGATACAGGGCATCCGGCCCCCCGCACGAACCCTGCGAGGTCTGGTATGAATTTCCACCACCACGACAGCCCGCTCTGGGCGACGACGAATACCTGGGACACCTCGGACTGGACGATCGACGAGCTGATCGCCGCCAAGCGCGGGCGCACTGTTTCCGTGGTGCTGCCCGCACTGAATGAAGAGAACACCGTCGCCGATGTGGTGGCCAGCATTCGACCGCTGCTGGGCACCCTGGTCGACGAGTTGGTCGTGCTCGATTCCGGATCGACCGATGCCACCGCCGAACGCGCGCTCGCCGCGGGCGCCGAGGTGATAAGTCGGGAACAGGCCGTCCCCGAACTCGATCCGCTGCCCGGTAAGGGCGAGGTGCTGTGGCGCTCGCTGGCGGTGACCAGCGGCGATGTCATCGCCTTCGTCGACTCCGATCTCATCGACCCGGATCCGGCCTTCGTGCCGAAGCTGCTCGGTCCGCTGCTGCTGGTCGACGATATGCATCTGGTGAAGGCCTACTACCGCAGGCCGCTGCGGCAGGCCGGTGCCGTGGACGCACACGGCGGTGGTCGCGTCACCGAACTCGTGGCCCGTCCGCTGCTCGCCGCATTGCGTCCGGAACTGTCGCAGGTGCTGCAGCCGCTCGGCGGCGAATACGCGGGCACCCGCGAACTACTGACCTCGGTGCCGTTCGCCCCCGGCTACGGCGTGGAGATCGGTCTGCTGCTGGACACCTACGACCGCCTCGGCCTTTCCGCGATCGGCCAGGTGAATCTCGGTGTGCGCACCCACCGCAACCGCCCCCTCGCCGACCTCGGCGTAATGAGCCGCCAGATCCTCGGCACCGTGCTCGGCCGCAGCGGCGTCCAGGACTCCGGTGCGGCGCTGACCCAGTTCCCGCTGATCGGCGATGCCTTCACCGCGCACAGCACGGAGGTCTCCCTCGCCGATCGCCCGCCGATGAATACGCTGCGCCCGGCTTGGGCCGCCGCCTGAGATAACCACGACGAACCCTGGGTGCATCTTGGGTTCACGCGGTCGTCGCGGCACTCTCGATTTGAGAGGTTGCGGCGATCGTGTCGATTCAGGACTGCTCTCGCAGGCGAAAAGGGCAGGGGACGGGCTTCGCGTCCGGTAATCGGCTACCTACCGCAAACCTGGACCGAGTCGATCTCGAGGAGTTGGGCACCATGGAATAAGTCCCTGCGCTGTGCACCGAGAGATACGGTATGCGGCCCTGTTCCGGAACAGGGCCGCTCGCTGTCGATCGAGGCTAGGCGTCGGGCCGGTTGAATTCCCCATCTTGTACGCCCGCCATGAAGGCGTCCCATTCACCGGGCGTGAAGGTGAGAGCCGGACCAGTCGGGTTCTTGGAGTCTCGGACACCGATATGCCCGGCTGCAAGCCAGGCGACTTCCACGCACGCTTCCTTGCCACTACTCAAGCTCGATTTGAACCACTGCGCGCCGGTGGTGTCGATGGTCACTGGTCAGACCTCCTTGCTAGTTTCACGACGGCGGTGAAGGCGTTCCATGCGCCGGGCGTGAAGGTCAGTGCGGGGCCATCGGGATTCTTCGAATCGCGGACTCCGACGAGTCCCTCTGCGAGCCAGGCTATTTCGACGCATTCGTTCTGGCTGCCGCTGTACGACGATTTGAACCACTGCGTGCGTGACGGGTCGACGGTCACTGTTTATGTCTCCCTGCTATCTTCCTGATTCGGTCCCTGGATAACTGCTCGTCCAGCGCGGCCCCTCGGAGGGTTTCGTGGAGTGTGCGAAAACGCTTCACGTCTTCGGTGCCATCGAAAGTCATTGAGCCAATGGCAGCTTCGGTGTAAACCACCGATGGCTCGTTGTCCGGAAAGTCGAGAATGATATGTGGCGGCATCATGCTCCCAGTCGGGAGGCCAGCGGTGAACGGAAGGACACGCACCGTCACGTTGTCACGGGTGCTGAGGTCGGCGATATGCCGCAGCTGAGTTGCCATGATCGGGCCGGATCCGACGAGGGTATAGAGAGTGTTCTCCTGCAACAGGAATTCCGCGCGGACTGGGTTGTGCGGGCGGGTGAGTATCTTCGTTCGCTGAATTCGGAGATCTACTCGCGTGTTGTTCTCGTCTAGAGAGTGGTCCGGTCGGCCGAGCTGCTCCAAGGTGCGGGCGTAGTCCGCCGTTTGTAGCAAACCGGGTATGGCGATCGGCTGATAGAACCAGAAGTCCGACGCGAATGATTCCAGCTCGAGGTACGTGCCGAAACCTGGCACGATCAGATGGCGGTAGTCCTGGTACCAGACTTTGACATTGGCTTGGCTAGCAAGAGATTTCAGATACTCGGTCCGGGCGTCCGGCAGGCAATAGTACCGGGACAGGTAATCGACCTCCATGTCCCTAATTTTCTCGTACTGCCCAAGCTCGATCCGGCTCAGCGTAGCTCTGCTGATCTTCGTTGCAGCCGCCACCTGATCGAGCGTCAAGCCCTGCGCCTGCCGTGCGTCCCGTAGTGCTCGCCCCAGTTGGCGTCGCTGAAGTGTTGTGCCGCTGAGGTCTGCCTGTCTCGGCATAGTCGTGCCCCCTGCTTTCTCAACCGGCGCACCCGCTGATTCTCAGGCTGAGAATCAGCGTAGGTGACTTCCAAGAATGATGCTGGGTGTTCTCGCCCCTTGCAGAGACTCCCGTTCAGAGACTCCGTACCCAGCCCGACCTGCGCCACCATATCCCCATGGCCGAGCAAGAAGGAAGCCTCTCTGTACCGCAAGCGTGCGTCCTGCGGGCGCTGAGCTGCGGCGGGATGCTCACCGAACAGCAAATCAAGATTTCCGCGAGTCTCACCGCGTGGACCACCCGCCAAACCGTGGCGAACCTCGCCAGCCGAAACCTGATCGTTGCCGGAGCCCGGCGCGGTCGGTACGAGATCACCGGGCTAGGCCGAAATATGTTGGCGGCAAAGGCATCTGATTGCAGCTCGGCGAAGGCGTGACACGGATCGAATGACGATAGCGGCAACTCCGGTAATCCAGGGGCCAAGCTCGATCGGCCCGACCTGGGAGGGCGAGATGGGCGAGATACATCGGACCGAGATCGACGGCTTACGGGCCACCTGGCGACTGAATCACTTACGACAGGTCGAAATCATGCACGTACACAACACATCTGAGATTCTGCCGACTGTCACGTTCGGACCGGGCACGTTTCCGGATCTGGTTCAGGCGCGGGACCAGTGGCCGAAGCAGGCGCGGCTATGGGATGCCGTACGCCACGACCTGTGGATGGTGTTGGTTCCTCGGTATCGGGCCTCGGTCACGGCCGGGTACCCGCAGTGACCCCCGAAATGCCACCAGACGACCAGCGGCACGCCGGTGAATTGCCATCGATACGAGAGTGGTTGCGCGCCATCGAGAATGGCGCCGGTGCGAACTATCACGTCGAGCGCGAGCCGAATCCGCCGTATGGCTGGAACCTTGTCGACGGATCGGGCTCGATTGTGTGCAGCGGACCTCTGGATCGACTCGACCGGTGGCTCATCCGTCGAAACAACGAATCCACGACATCGATTTGTACGGCGGGTAACCCTTTGCCGCAACGGGTTCCGGGTGCATCGGCATACATGCCAGCCGGTCCGGCGAAGCTGCTGCCGGTCGAACTGATGACTCGGTTCGCCACCGCAGTGACCGAATGGGCCGCCGAACCGCCGGATGCCTCATCCGGGTAGCACGCATGCGTTGACGAACCCGCCGAAGAAGACGGGCAAAGTGCTGGGCTCCGCCCGGGGACAACCCGGGCGGAGCCCAGCACTTTGCGGCTACCGAACGGATTCCCCTGAGGCGATCCGCGCGTACGCGCACAGCACCGATGCCCGATCGGCGCCCTTGGCCGAGCTGAGGTCGTGGCCGTCGCTCGATGCGCCCACTCAGTCGTCGACGGCCTGTACCGCGGCGGCGATCGGCTCGAGCCTCGCGACCAGCTCGTCGAGCTCGTCCGCGCTGAGCACGTCGTACGCCGGCGCCGCCAACTCGTCGGTGAGGGCCTCGATCCGCTGCTTGGTCTCCCGGCCGGCGTCGGTGAACCCGCCGGCGGCATCCACGAGGCCGCGGCCGCGCAGCCCGTCGACGACAGCGGCAAGCTGTTCCTTGGGCAGGTGGTGGATCCGGTCGAACTTCTCCGCCCTCATCCCGAGGGCGAGAGCCATGAGGACGTGGGCCTCGGTGCCGCCGATGCCGTGGGCGACGAGGGCGGCGTTGTGGCCGTCTCCGCGGTACTCCCGCAGCAGCGTCGCCGCGTGCCAGAGTCTGGTCACCGGCTCCTCGGGCACGTCGAGCGCCCGGAGCCCGGCGTACAGCGCTCGGCCCTCGGTCGGCGCGCTGACCGCCGCTCGGGCGGCGAGGTCGGCGACCCGCACCAGACCGGGAGACGCGGCGAGCTTCCCGATCTTCTGCCGCAGCGCGGCGGCGCTGCCTCGCTCGCGCACGGCGATCGCCTCCTGCGGGGTGATCTTGCCCCAGACCCATGGGATGTGGCGTGCCACCTCGCCGTCGGCGAAGTTGTAGAACACCGCGTGCACCACCGCGGCCGGTGCCGGCCCCAGCGGTGCGGCCCGGCCTGCGAAGTATCCGTCCCAGTAGTTGCGCATGCCGAGGGCCAGGAACGCCTCGGTCGCCACCTTGGAGAAGGTGACGGTGGCGATCGGCTCGACGAGCTCGAACATGCGGTGGATCTTGGCCTGTCGGTGCGGCATCGGTCAGCATCTCCTGTGGTCGTGACAGCGCCCTCATGGGCGGCCGTTCACCGTAGCTACGAACAACGCGGCCCGGATCCGACAACTCTGGTCGATTCTGCTGGGCAGCGTCGGGGTGTCACACGGACTCGGTCACCGTGGTCGCTGGATTGCCCGGGCCAGTCCAGCCTTCAACTATTTGCTTCAGTGAAACAAATGATATAGTTGATTCATGAAAGCAAATAAGCGGCAGGTGTCGGAGTTGACGCGGATGGCCTCTCGCTTCGCCGAGGCGATCCGGCAAGGTACCTCGCGGGTGTTCGACCCGGTGCGGGTCGGGGTGCTCCAGTGCGCGGTGGAGTCCGGGCCGGTGCGGGCCGGTGAGATCGCCGAGCGGCTGGATGCGCTGCCATCGTCGGTCACCAGACACGTTCGCGCCCTGGTTGATTCAGGTCTGGCGCAGACCTCGCCGGACCCGGCCGACGGGCGTGCGGTGCTGGTCGAGGCCACCGACGCCGGCCGGGCTGAGCTCCAGCAATTCCTGGAAGTGGGAGACGAGGTATTCGGTGCGGTGATCGCCGACTGGTCCGCCGAGGACGTCGTCACCCTCACCCGGCTGCTCGACCGGTTGATCGAGTCCTGGTCCTCGCTCGGGGTTCGGCACCAGCAGCGGGCGGGCTCGCGTTATCCGAATCGGTTCGGCTGGAGCCGGACCTGACCTCGATGGGCAGAAATTTTATGGCTACCAATCGTTCTTCGATCGCTATCGCCGGTGCCGGTCTCGCCGGACTGTGCCTGGCGCAGTCGCTGCACAAGGCCGGGATCGAGGTGCAGGTGTACGAGCAGGACTCCGGACCGTTCGTGCGCCGCCAGGGATACCGCATTACGGTCGACAAACACGGCAGAGCGGCATTGCGGCAGTGCGTTCCCGCCACATTGTTCGAACTGATATCGGCGGTCGCGGGCGCCCCGGGCGGATACTTCCGGATCACCAACAAGGATCTGCGCGACGCCATCACCCTGCACTTCGACGAAAACGTCCCCGACGGCGCGGGCCAGATGGATCGCCAGACGCTGCGCACGATCCTGCTGCGGGGCCTCGAGGACCGGGTGCATTTCGGCAAGGGAGCGGTCGGTGTCGAGGAGGACTGCGACGGTGCCGTGTTACAGCTGGCCGACGGCAGTTCGACCCGCACGGACGTGGTCGTCGGCGCCGACGGCATCGGCTCGGTACTACGCGCGGCCACACTCCCCGACCACGAACCGATCGACTCCGGCATGCGCGCGCTGTACGGCCGCACGCCGCTGCAGATCCGCGGCCGGTGCATGGTGCCGCCGGCTCTGACCAAGAGCGGAGTGCTGGCCGTCGGTGACAGGCCGGGACGATGCGCGTTCTTCACCTCCATGCGTTTCGGTGAGCAACCCGCGGCAGCCTTCGAGCGACTGGCGCCCGGGACCGGCGCCCCTGTCGACGACGACTATGTGATGTGGGGACTGGTCTTTCCAGGCGCCGACAGTCCATTCACCGATCGCCAGCCCACACGGGCGAAGCTGCACGAATTCGCCGGCACCCTGGTCGGCGAATTCCATCCTGCCGTACAGGAACTCATCGCCGAGTCCCAGCCCGAATACACCATGGAGGTGAAACTCATGGCCGCCCCTCGCCCTCGTGGGTGGCGGATGTCGCGGGTGACGCTGATGGGGGACGCGGTACATGCGATGCCACCCGTGGGTGCCCACGGCGGCAATACCGCATTGCGGGATGCGGCCCTGCTGGCAACCAAGCTGGAACATGCTGCCGCGCAAGGCGATCCACTCGAGCACGCGCTGTCGGCCTATCAAGCCGAGATGGTGCCGTATGCATTCCGAGCAGTCGGCGACGCAACCAAACAACTACGCCGCCTGACCGGGAGCAATCCGGTGCAACGATGGGTCCTGCTGCGCGCACTACCTCGGCTACATCGCGTCACCGTCCTCTGAGGCGAGCAGCGACAGTCTCCTCGGCGACCGTCAGCATCAGGCAAGCCAGCGCGTCGGCCCCGTGCGCGTTAGAAGTCACGGTAGCCGCCAGGCAGTATTCGGTGGCTTAATCGATCACCGCGCAGATCCGCCAGATCCCGTCACCGGTGGTCTCGAACTCGGAAAAACCGGTCTGCCACACTCGGTTCCGGTCCGTGGGTGGATCGTGGAATACCTTGCGCCGCAACATCACCCATGACCTGCGCAGGCCCGTGCCGTCGCGTGTCATTCAATGGTGGATCGGTCCGTCTGTTCGCGCGAGCGGCTGCGCCGATGCACCACCGCGTTCGGCGAGGATCTGGGCGGCGATGGAGATGGCGGTTTCGTCGGGGGTGTGAGCGTTGAGATCAAGGCCGAGTGGGCTTTTCAGGCGGGCCAGCTGATCGTCGGTGATGCCTGCGGCGCGCAGGCGTTCGGTGCGCTCGGTGTGAGTACGCCGGGAGCCCAACGCCCCAACAAAACAGATTTCCTCGATGCTCAATGCCGCCACGATCATCGGGACATCGAATTTGGTGTCGTGGGTGAGGACACAGACCACGGTGCGTTCGTCGATGCGTCCGGCGGCGTGTTCGGCGGTCAGGTAGCGGTGCGGCCAGTCGACGACTACCTCGTGTGCGGAGGGGAATCGGGCTGGGGTGGTGAAGGTTTCGCGGGCGTCGACGACGGTGACGCGGTAGCCGAGTTGACGGCCGGTGCGGGCGAGGGCGCGGACGAAGTCGTTGGCGCCCGCCAGGATCATGCGGGCCGGGGCGGCGAAGGTCTGGACAAAGACGCGAGGGCGTGGGGCCTGGACCGTTTCGCATTCATCCGAGCCGACCAGACCGCTGCGCCCGGCGGCGAGCAGCGCCCGCGCGTCGCGGTCGACGCCGCGCCACGGCTCGGAAGCGCCGGGACGCAGTAGTTTCCAGTCCGGGGCGGCATCCAGGGTGGTGGCCAGCGATATCGGCTCACCCGCCACGATCGCCGCACGCAATGCGGACAGCACCGGCAGCCGGGTGCCATCGACGCGTTCGACGAAGACTTCGATCTCACCCCCGCAGGTCAGCCCCACCGCGAAACCGTCGGCCTCGGCATATCCGAACCGATCCGATACCGCATGTCCACTGGCCAGCACTTCCCGAGCCGACTCGACCACCGTGGCCTCGACACAGCCGCCCGATAACGAGCCGAGCACTTCGCCGTCCGCGGTAACGACCATCGCCGCGCCCAATTCGCGCGGGCCGGGCCCGGTCGCATCCACGATGCGGGCCATTGCCACCGGCTCCCGAGCGGCAAGCTGCACCAACTGTTCGAGCATCGTGCGCACGGCCACCGATCCTTTCTCGGGCGGAGCTTTTCGTCGTCGCTGGCATCAAGGCTAGCTACCAGCCAGTTCCTATGCGCTGCGCCCGAGTTCCCGCGGTTCGGCGTGCTCGACGCCGACCGGACTGTCCGGATGCAAACGCTTGGCCTCCTAGGCCAGACGCGCCCGCAGATCCGAAACGCTCACATGCATGCGGTACGGCCGCCGCCACGTGACCACCGCGGCGATCACGGCGGCAATAAGCACGACACTCACGATCACGATGACATTCACGGTCGTTCGTTCCAGACCTTGGTTGTGCGAATTAATCGAGAACCTCACGTAGTCGGAACCCAGCCGGGATATCGCCGGTGTGGAAGTAGGTCGCGAATACCTCGGCCGCGTGTTCGGCGTCGAAGATCTCGTCGGGATACACGCGCAGTATGTCTGCGCCATTCGGCACATCGACGCCCGGGTAGCCGACTCGATCGCCGGGCAGGCCGAGCTGGTAGCGGCGCGGCGTCCCGTCGTCTTCGGTGCCCAGCTCGATGGCAAGCACGTCGGCCGAGCCGATGCACTCCACGTAGTTCCGGCCCGGCGCGGCGCTGAGCGTCGCGGTGATCTCGGACGCGGGCATCGGATGTGGCAGCCGGGTGAGATTCACCGAGTAGGAATCGAATCCGTCCAGTCTGTGCAGCGGGCGCAAGAAGTTGATCACGGAGTCGTCCGGACCGATGAAGACCTTGAGTCGATTGCTGTAGGTGAGCCGATGGGTGGTGATCGCCGGTTCCGCTGTCGGACCGCCCGCTTCGAGCTCGAACCCCGACCCGAGTTCGGGACGCGCGCTCGGGGACGCGGTGCGAGCTCGCACCGGACGTGGAACCTTCATTTGAAAACCCACCTACCGCCATAGTTATCGACTAGCTAACTCAGCATTGCGGTTGTCGAGCCTGGATGGAAGGTTTAGGTGATGTGTGACACATCACGGTTTCATTGCGAACTCCTGTAATCTACCTGGATTCTTCGAGCCCGAGTGAATATTGCGCGGCTCCACTGAATCGAGGTGCCGCGCGACGGTCGCGATCTCTACTTGGTTGCCAGAAGATTTCCGGCAGTCGAACAACTCAGCGTCGAAGGCCGGAGATCGATCTGGGCTCGGCATCGTGCCGATACACCGGTGTGAGCAGATCGGCATCGACCGGTTCCCCCGTGGACCGGTCGTAGCGGACCGCGACCAGTACCGAAAACAGATGTGTCGCAGCGCGTTCGTGCAGCGTGGCCAATCTGGTTGCGAGCAAACGGATTGCACCGAGCGAGCCGGGTGGGTGCAGGCCGTCGATGATCAGGGTGGTGCCGCGTCCGTCGGGACGTGGGAGTCGCGCGACATAGGCGATATCGTGTGGTTCCGGACCGCCCGGCCGGTATACCCGCCTGGCCGCCCGATCCTCGATGCCGCGCCGGGCATCCCCGGCCCGCGCCACCGCGCGCCGCAGTCGCGGATCGGCCGCGATGAGCTGACGAATGCTCGGCGAGAGTTCGGGCCCGCCTAGCACAATCAGGCCGTCGCGATTCAGGTCGACGGGTCGGCCCGGCAGGAAGTGTTCGACCGTTGCGGTGAAGCCGAGTTCGCGAAGTAGCTCCACCAGTCGTTGTGCCGCACTCGGATCCGGTGCGCCGAGCACTCGGCCGCCGCGCACCTCCGGAGCGATTACCGTGAGCGATCCGTGCCCGAAAAACAGACCTTCCGGTGCGGGACCCTGGGTACTCACCTGATGGATTCGCGCGCGGGAAAGTCCCGCCGCCGCACCGATTCTGGCGAAGGTCCAGCCTTCGGCATGAAGTTCCCTGATCACCGCCCTGCGGATACGGGTTAGTTCGTTGATGGTCTGCTGGGCCGCTGCCACCCCATCGGTGGCCGCCTTGAGTCGCTCGACTTTATCTTCGATCGCGAAAACGCGCGCCACGTCATCGGCCGACATGTGCGAAGTCTAGACATCTCGACACGATCAAGCGTCTAGTCTGCTTGACACAACAGACCCATTGCAGCCCTTGGCAACCACAACGGAGCGAGTCTTACGAGCGAACACGCCGCGCGGCAGGCGCGGCCATCAGACACAAGTTACGTCGCGTCGGTGTCGATCGGCGGACGTTCGTTGTGCTCCAAGGGCTTTTCGAGCTTGGGCATCGGGTAGTCCGGCATGCCGCTGTTGGCGCCGAGCAGGTCCTGCTTATCGGGGATCGCCTTCTCGAATTCGCGGAAAACCGAATCGTCGCCATTCAGAAGATGTTTGGTGACCATCTGGCGCGGCGACATCTGGCGCAGCTCGTTCAGATCGGCCAGCGGCTTACGCAGGTCCTCGAATTCCGGTCCGAGCTCCTGCTGCAGCTGCTGGGTCGCACCGCTGGCGTAGTCGCGAACCTTGCGCAGGCTCTGCGTGGTCCAGCGAATCGCCCCGGGCAGTCGCTCCGGGCCGAGGATCACGAGGGCGGCGACGAGGAGGATGACCATCTCGCCCCAGCTGATGTTGCTGAACACGAGTCCAGGCTACCTGGGCCGACGTAGCCGAGCCGCTCCGGATTCCATCCGCGACTCAGTCCGATTCCAGCGTGACCGGTACGTCCACCTGCCTGCCATCGCGGATCAACTGCACGTTCACCGTCTCGCCGATCTTGCGCTGCTGCACGGCGACCACCAGCTCATCCGGGCCGGTCACCTCGCGATCGCCGATCTTCACGATGACGTCGTTCTCGACGATTCCGGCCTTGGCCGCCGGTCCGCCGGGTTCCACGTCGGCGACCGCCGCGCCGCTCATCACATCGTTTGCGACCTGCTTGCTGCGTGCGCTCAGACCGATCTTCGGGTGGTGCACCTGGCCGTCGCGGATCAGGGTCTGCGCGATATTGGTCACCATATCCACCGGAATCGCGAAGCCGAGGCCGACCGAACCGCCGGTCTCACTGCGGATCGCGGTATTGATCCCGATGACCCGGCCCTCCATGTCGACCAGTGCGCCACCGGAGTTACCCGGGTTGATCGAGGCGTCGGTCTGCACCGCGTCGATGACGGCCTTGGTATCGCTACCTTCACCGGAGAGCGCGACCGGACGGTGCAGGGCACTGACGATGCCGGAGGTGACGGTCTTGCTCAGGCCGAGCGGTGAACCGATCGCCAGCACGTCGTCACCCACCTGAACGTCCTTGGACTTGCCCAGATTGGCGACAGTGAGATTCTTCACATCGACCTTGAGCACCGCCAGATCGGTCTTCGGATCGCGACCGACGATATTCGCGGGCACCCGGCTGCCGTCGGAGAAGGTCACCTGAATGGCGGCCCGGTTCGACTTGTCCTGTGCCGCCATCGAAATCACGTGATTGTTGGTCGCGACGTATCCCGCACCGTCGATGACCACACCGGAACCGGTCGCGCCGTTGTCGCCGACCGTGACCCGGATCGAGACCACCGAGGGCAGCACCGCATTGGCCACCTTGGCGATCAGGCCGTGCGGGCGCTCGACCTCGCCGGACTGCTCCAGGGCGACCTTGCGCGAGGTCAACGGGGACGTCGCCTCCGCGGTCAACCGGCCGACCAGTCCGCCGAGTACACCGACGGCCAGCGCGACGGCCGCGAGCAGAGCCAGCGCCTTGGGCGCCACCCGGGAGCCGAAGAGCACCTCCCTGGCGGAAAGCTTCCGCGCCTGCGGCAACGGTGCGGGCCGCGGGGTCGCGACGGCGGGTGCGCCGAGACGGGCGGCGGCGTCGGGATCGCGCCACGGATCGGCCGGACCGGCCGCCGGTGCGCCGGTGTCGGCGGCGTCGGGATCACGCTGCAGGAGTTCGGAGGAGCCGTCGGGGCGACCGAAAGCCTCCGCAAGCACCGCGTCGGGCGGGCTGTTGTGCAGTTCCGGGCCGACCTGCGGTGCACCCGAACCGCTCGATTTGGGCTGCTCGCCGAACGAACCGGCCTGGCCCGAGGGGCGGCGGAACGCATGCGCCGTGTGACCGTCCACGTGGGGCCGGTAGACCGGGCGCGGTCCGAGTACGGGCGCGTCCGACGGCCTTAAGTTCCCCCGGGGCGCCGAATCGTTGGTGTCGCCTGCGGAGGGCCGCGATTCCGACGGCCCGGAATTCGTCGATTCGGTGGTCACTCGGCAAACTCTACTTGCGCCACCAGGTTGTCCACCGGGTCGCGGTGAACGAATCGGTCAGAAATCCGAAAACCGCCTCGTTGCGGGGGCTTCCGGCCGGCGGCCGGGCGGCCGCGCTGGTCGCGCCGCCGGGCAGTTCGGCGAGCGGAATACGGGTGAGGCTGTCGTGCAGATCGGTCGGAATCGAGACCTGACCGGCCCGGCGCAGCGCGATCCGCGCCTGCTGCTGTGCGTCGACCTCCGCCGCACATTCGGGGCAGACGGAAAGATGTTGGGCGGCACGCAGATAGGCATTCATCCGCAGTTCGCCGTCCACATAGGCCGCGATCGCCTCGCTGGCCAGATGCTCGGTGGGACGGAAACGGGGACGACCTGACGTGCTGGCGTCGCCACTCATTCGGTGCTCACCCTTCCAACCGACATCATCCACTCCTGCGCTCGACCGAACGGATATCCGGCCGTCGGGTGCGGTTCGGCTTGCGCCGGATCACCCCAGGTTCGCGTCAGCGGCGAACCGCTGCTCACTTCCATTATGCGCAAGGTAGTCGCGCAGTGCCTGACGGCCACGGTGGATGCGGCTGCGCACGGTGCCGAGCTTGACACCGAGGGTCGCACCGATCTCTTCGTAGGACAGACCCTCGATATCACAGAGCACGACCGCCGCGCGGAACTCCGGAGCCAGCGAATCCAGGGCGGATTGCAGGTCGGGATCAAGGCGGGAGTCGTGATAGGCCTGCTCCGGGCTCGGTCCCTCGGCGGGCACGCGGTCGTAATCCTCGGGCAGCGCCTCCATCCGGATCCGGTTGCGCCTGCGCACCATGTCCAGGAACAGATTCGTGGTGATGCGGTGCAGCCAGCCCTCGAAGGTGCCCGGCTGGTAATTCGACAGCGAACGGAATACCCGAATGAAGGTTTCCTGGGTCAGATCATCGGCGTCCTGCGCGTCGCCGGAAAGTCGGTAGGCCAGCCGGTACACCCGGTCGGCATGTTCGCGGACCAATTCGTCCCAGGACGGCATCGCGGAACGGTCACCCGTCGCGTCGAAGGCCGCGGTGCCGGTCAGCTCGACTTCGGTTGCGTCCTCGTCGTGCATTTCGGCCTCCGTCGGGAGAATTTGCGCCGCTTCCGTCGGCAGAGCTTGCGCTGGCAGGGTGGCGAACTCGCGCGCCGCATCGACCATGTGGATGGTGATACCTCCTACTCGGGACCGTGGCTGCGGATCTAGTGGCGATCCGGGTCTCGGATCGTCACGTACGGTTACAACAGACGATCGGTATGTTGTTGTTCCCGCGCCCCCGTGCCGGACGGTCGGCTGGTCTTGCTTGCCCATACTCTTTCCTGCCTCGATATGCCGAGGATGTGGAGATCCTGAGGGACACCTGAGAATCCGCCCCCGCCCCCGACAAACAATTAATCGCACGGCCACGGGATAACGCTTCACCGATGAGCCAAACTTGCGACTTCGTGCCCTAGATTCATAGGCGTGGCATCGAATCTGGAGCGAAATCTCTCCTACGTGGAGGAATCCGTCGTGGAAGACGAGGTCCTCGTCAGCGCGCGTGAGCGGGCCACTGAACTCGGTGCGTTACCTGTACCACCCTCGGTCGGCGCCCTGCTGAGCATGTATGCCCAGCTGCTCGGCGCGCGTGCGGTGGTCGAGGTGGGGACGGGCGCGGGAATCAGCGGGCTGTGGCTACTGGATGGCATGCGCGAGGACGGGACCCTGACCACCATCGATTCCGAACCCGAGCATCAGCGTGCGGCCAAGGAGGCATTCCGAACCGCCGAGATCCTGCCCGCGCGTACCCGGTTGATCAACGGCCGAGCCCTCGATGTGCTGCCCCGACTCGCCGACGGTGCCTATGACCTGGTGTTCATCGATGCCGCCCCACTCGAGCATCCGCAATACGTCACCCAGGCCGTGCGGCTGCTGCGCGCGGGCGGCGCGATCCTGCTGCACAATGCTCTGCTCGGCGGCCGGGTTCCGGACCAGACCCAGCGCGATCCGGCGACACAGGCCGTGCGCGCCGCGACCAGGGCGATCGCCGAGGATCCCGAACTCACCAGCGTGCTGATTCCGGTCGGCGACGGTCTGCTCTGCGCATCGAGGGGCTAGTAACCGCCCGGCTATTCACAAGCGTTGGGAGCGTGTGGATTTCATTCGCCGTGTGCTGATTTCATCGCCGTCGGACGGGTATTCGAGCTGATGCCAGGTTCGACGACGGCAAGGTACGCCCATGGTGTGGGAGCGCGGATCCCAGATCCTAGAAATCGGCCATTTCGGCCACGCGATCAAAGAGGGACGAGCACGCGGCGGTTGTCTGCTGCCCGCTCTCGGCTTTCTGATTTTCATCATGGTGCTGGCCGTGGTGGTGCTGGTGTGGGTCAGTAATGCTGATTTCGGCACCGAGCGCACAAAAGTTCCACTGACTCCCGGTCCCTGCGAACCGTTCTGCACGGTCACCGTCGCGCCACCGGAACCCGGCCCGCGATAACTGTCGGAAATATTTCGCGCGAAACCGCCGCCGACTGGGTATCAAGGAGTAGAGGATGTCCCGGGAGTGGCCGTCGGGGAGAGGTTCAGCGTGTTTCGCGACAACGATGATCGAGACCCGATCAACTGGGGCTGGTCGGCGATCATTCTTGTGCTGGTGCTCGGTCTCGCCGTTGTGTTGATGCTGTTGGTCGTCACCGCCGATTTCGGCGATAAGTCACCGGCCACGACCGTGCCGAAAACACCCGGTGCCTGCGCGCCGTTCTGTCCGTCGAATCCGACATAGTCAGACCCAGACGCCCTTGCCGACGGTCACCACGCCGCCGTTGCTGACCGCGAAGCGATCCCGATCCCGATCCAGATCAACGCCGATGATCTCGCCCTCGCCGACGACCACGTTCTTGTCCAGAATCGCGCGGCGCACCACCGCGCCGCGCCCGATCCGGACACCGGGCATGATCACACTGCCCTCGACGGTGGCGCCGTCGTCGACCATGACATTGGAGCTGAGCACCGAATTGCGCACGGTCGCGGCAGACAGGATGCAACCGGCTCCGACCACGCACTCCTGCGCGAGCCCGCCCTGCGCGAACTTGGCCGGCGGCAGATTTTCCGCCGCACCGCGAATGGGCCAGTGCTTGTTATAGAGATTGAAGACCGGATGCACCGAGACCAGATCCATGTGGGCCTCGTAGAAAGCGTCGATGGTGCCGACATCGCGCCAGTAGCCGCGGTCGCGCTCGGTCGCGCCGGGCACCTCGTTATCGGCGAAGTCGTAGACCGAGGCCTCGCCCGCGGCGACCAGCGCCGGGATGATGTCGCCGCCCATATCGTGATCGGAATCGGAGTTGTCGGAGTCGGCGCGGATCGAATCCACCAGCACCTTGGTGGTGAAGACGTAGTTGCCCATCGAGGCGAAGGTGACGTTCGGATCGTCTGGTGTACCCGGCGGATGCGCGGGCTTCTCCAGGAATTGGGTGATCCGTCCGGACTCGTCGGAGTCGATGCAGCCGAAGGCGCTCGCCTCGCTGCGCGGCACCCGGATGCCCGCGACCGTGACGCCCGCGCCGGAGTCGATGTGGTGCTGGACCATCTGCTCCGGATCCATCCGGTACACGTGATCCGCGCCGAAGACCACGATGTAGTCCGGATCCTCGTCGTAGATCAGGTTGAGCGACTGCATGATCGCATCGGCGCTGCCGGTGTACCAGCGCGGACCGAGGCGCTGCTGCGCGGGCACCGGCGTGATGTATTCACCCGCGAAACCCGAAAGCCGCCAGGTCTGCGAGATGTGCCGGTCCAGTGAATGCGATTTGTACTGGGTGAGCACGCACAGGCGCAGATAGCCCGCGTTGACGAGATTGCTGAGTACGAAGTCGATAAGTCGATACGCACCGCCGAAGGGGACAGCTGGCTTGGCCCGATCCGCGGTGAGGGGGAACAGGCGCTTACCCTCGCCACCGGCGAGCACGATCCCGAGTACGTGCGGCTGGCTCCTCACACCTGCCAAACTACCGCGCGACGCGGGTACAGGTGGCCCATGCCGAAGTGAACGTCTAGTTTGAAGCCGTGAGTTTCGGCACGGGCGGTGGGGGTGCGGGGGCGGGAGCCGGCGATCACGACCGGCTTCGCGTTGCTATGTTGACGCGCGAGTATCCCCCCGAGGTGTACGGCGGGGCAGGTGTCCATGTCACCCAGTTGGCCGCGCAATTGCGGCAATTGTGCGAGGTGACCGTGCATTGCATGGGCGTGCCACGCACGGATGCCGTAGTCCACCAACCGGATCCGATGCTCTACGCCGCGAATGCCGCGATGCAGATGCTGTCGGCCCAGCTGCGGATGGCCGATGCCGCGGGTGAGGTGCACGTGGTGCATTCGCATACCTGGTACACCGGGCTCGCCGGACATCTCGCCGCGACCCTTTATGGGATACCGCATGTGTTGACCGCGCATTCGCTGGAGCCGCGGCGGCCGTGGAAGGCCGAACAACTCGGCGGCGGCTACCGGCTGTCGTCCTGGTCGGAGCGCAATGCCGTGGAATACGCCGATGCGATCATCGCGGTGAGCGAGGGTATGCGCCACGATGTGCTCGACGCCTATCCGACGATCGATCCGGACCGGGTTCACGTGGTGCACAACGGCATCGACGCGACCGTCTGGCATCCGGAACCGCCCGTCGGCGGATCCCGCACGATCCTGGACGAATTGGGTGTGCGTTCCGACCTGCCGATGGTGGCCTTCGTCGGTCGCATCACCCGGCAGAAGGGGGTCGGGCATCTGCTCGCCGCCGCCCGCGAATTCGATCCGGAGATCCAGTTGGTGCTGTGCGCGGGCGCGCCGGACACCCGCGAGTTGGAAACCGAGGTCGCCGCAGCCGTCGCGGAACTCACCAACGCGCGCGGCAATGTGTTCTGGGTGCGCGAGATGCTGCCGACCGAGCAGATTCGCCAGATTCTGGCCGCGGCCACGATGTTCGTCTGCCCCTCGGTCTACGAACCGCTGGGGATCGTGAACCTGGAGGCCATGGCATGTGCGACGGCGGTGGTCGCCTCCGATGTCGGGGGTATTCCGGAGGTGGTCGTGGACGGACAGACCGGTCGTCTGGTGCACTACGACGCGAATGCGCCGCAGCAGTACGAACACGATCTGGCTGCGGCGGTCAACGAGGTCGCCGGTGATCCGGTGCTCGCCGCCGAATTCGGCGCTGCCGGACGCCACCGTGCCATCGCCGAATTCGACTGGCTGCAGATCGCCGCACAAACCGTGGCGATCTACGACCAGGTTCGCAAGTTCTGACGTCGGTAGGTCGAGATCTGGACCGAGGCCGTCACCTCGAGCGCGTCCGGTAGGCCATCCAGGTGGTTGGTCGCGTGGTGGGCGGACGGGCCCATCGCCACCACGTTGCCGATATCGGTGGCGGTGAGTTTCATCGGATATTCGACGACAGTGCGGTCTACCGCGTCGAAGTGGCCGGACATGGCATCGGTGAGACGGCGGTCCTTGTCCGGGTCGACCGTCACCATGCCGAGTGGACCGACAAGCTCGGCCAGATGACGTGGGGTAGGTGTGGCGACGACGAACCGGCCGTCGGCGGTGAGGACCCTGGCGACCTCGCTCGGATTACGTGGTGCGAAAACCGAGATCACTCGCTGCAGCGCACCGTCTCGAACCGGCAGTCCGCGCCAGGCGTCGGCTAGTACCGAGGCGGCACGCGGATGGGCACGGGCGCAGCGTCGGGCCGCGGGTTTGGCCACATCCAATGCGATCCCGACAGCTGGAACGGCATCGAGCACCGCGGCCAGGTAGTAGCCGGTTCCGGCACCGACCTCGAGCACGGCGGCGCCGTCGAACACCGGATCGTCGGCTGCGACAGCCGTGGCCACCGCATCGGCGATCGGCGCGAAATGTCCCCCGACCTGGAACGCGGCACGCGCGTCCAGCATCGCCGAGGTATCGCCGGTCATTTTCGTCGACGCACCGGTCAACAGACTGACATAACCCTGTTTGGCGATGTCGAAACTGTGCCCTTGTCCGCAGCGCAGCGCCCGATCCCGCGACTCCATTTCGGAGCCGCATTCCGGACAGGCCAGCAGACCGGCCACATCAGCGAGTGTGGGATTAGCTGGTGACACTCTTCAGTTCGTCACCGAGCGCTGCCGCTTCATCCGGCGTGAGCTCAACGACCAAACGCCCGCCACCCTCGAGTGGAACCCGCATCACGATTCCACGCCCTTCCTTGGTTGCCTCGAGGGGACCGTCCCCGGTGCGGGGCTTCATGGCCGCCATCCTCTGCTCCCTCCAGATCTGCGCGATATGCTGCGCACTTTCTTGGAACTCCAGTTGTCACCAACTAGTGAGCTCGCCGGCATTTGGCGAGCTACACCCGTCCCATTCTTCCCTATCGCCGGAGTGGACGGATACCTGAGTTCGAAATGTGACCGCTCGGCCTGTGTTGGGCCGTCCTCCCTAGACCCAGCAATCGGCCAGGTGGTCGTCGACCATTCCGGTCGCCTGCATCAGCGCGTAGGCCGTCGTCGGGCCGACGAAGCGGAACCCGCGCCGCTTCAATTCTTTTGCCAGAGCTATGGATTCGAGGGTGGTCGCGGGCACCTCGGCAATCGCGCGCGGGCGCGGACGTGCGGCCGGTGCAAAGGACCAGATCAACTCGTCGAGTCCGATATCGAGCGCGGCGGCCACCCGGGCGTTGGCGATCGACGCCTCGATTTTGGCCCGGTTGCGCACAATGCCGGGGTCGGCCAACAGCTGCGCCACATCGTCATCGCCGAAGGCGGCCACCCGCTCGATCGCGAACCCGGCAAATGCGGTTCGGAAGGCCGGACGCTTGCGCAGAATGGTGATCCACGCCAGACCGGATTGGAATGCCTCGAGGCACATACGCTCGAACATGGCGTCATCGCCGTGCAGCGGTTTGCCCCATTCGTTGTCGTGATAATCCCGATAAAGCTGGGAGCCCTCCGACCACGGACAGCGGATCTTGCCGTCGGATTCGGTCGTATCCGCCGCGGCCACAGTGATTTCGGCGGTCATTACCGGCCCACCCCGAATCGCATGTGTTGCTGCGCGGACGAGCCGTGCTGCGTTCCCGGGGCTTGGTGTGCGGCCGAGTGTTGCTGTGCGGTTGGGACTTGCTGTGCGGTTGGGGTCTGCTGCGCGGCCTGGGCCTGCTGCGCGGTCGGGACTTGCTGTGCGGCCGGGGCCTGCTGTGTGGTTGGGACTTGCTGTGTGGTTGGGACTTGCTGTGTGGTTGGGACTTGCTGTGTGGTTGGGACTTGCTGTGTGGTTGGGGCGTGCTGTGCGGTCGGGGCGTGCTGTGCGGTCGGGACTTGCTGCACGGTCGGGACTTGCTGCGCGCCCGGGGCCTGCTGTGTGGTTGGGAGTTGCTGTGCGGTCGGGGCGTGCTGTGCGGTCGGGACTTGCTGCACGGTCGGGACTTGCTGCGCGCCCGGGGCCTGCTGCGCGGTTTGGAGTTGCTGTGTGGTCGGGACTTGCTGCGCGCCCGGGGCCTGCTGCGCGGTCGGGAGTTGCTGTGCGGTCGGGGCGTGCTGTGTGGTTGGGACTTGCTGTGCGGCCGGGACTTGCTGCACGGTCGGGACTTGCTGCGCGCCCGGGGCCTGCTGTGTGGTTGGGACTTGCTGTGCGGTCGGGGCCTGCTGTGTGGTTGGGAGTTGCTGCGCGCCCGGGCCGTGCTGCGCGGTCGGAGCCTGCGTAGCGGTGACGGAGGGCTGCATGGTCGGCGGCTGGGCGATCGCGGCGTTCTGCGGGACAGTCGTGGTCTGAATAGTCGGCATCTGGAGTGGGGCGACTGACGGCTGTGCGATCGGTCCTTGGGTTGTGCCGGCCTGGGGCGCTGTGTCTGTCAGTGGCTGTGGCGGGGCGACCGATGGTTGTGCGATAGGAGTCTGAGCCGTGCCGGTCGGCAGTTGCGGTCGACCCGCTGGCGGCTGGACAGCAGGTGCCTGCGGGGTAGTCGAG
This sequence comes from Nocardia vinacea, assembly GCF_035920345.1. Lineage (NCBI taxonomy): Bacteria > Bacillati > Actinomycetota > Actinomycetes > Mycobacteriales > Nocardiaceae > Nocardia > Nocardia vinacea. The sequence goes on along the minus strand of NZ_CP109149.1, from coordinate 5,477,281 downwards.
CCGCTCGGCGGGACTGCCGGCGCTTGGAGCTGGCCGGTCGGGACTGGCGGATCAATCGTGCCGTTCGGCGGGAGGGGAGTGGCCTGCCGGGCGGTCGGTGGCTGTGGCGGGGCGACCGATGGTTGTGCGGTCGGTGCCTGGGGCGCTGTGCCGTTCGGCGGGACGGTCGGTGGCTGCTGCGGGGCCGCAGGTGGCTGGACGGTCGGTGCTTGCCGGGTAGTCGAGCCGTTTGGCGGGACAGTCGGTACCTGGGGCTGGCCGGTTGGCACCTGGGGCTGGCTGGTCGGTACCTGGGGCTGGCCGGTCGGGGCCTGGGGCTGGGCGATCGTGCCGTTCGGTTGCGCGGGTGCTGGCTGGGGCTGTTGGTGCGGCGCGCTCGGCTGCGGCTGCTTCGGGAGCTGGACGCTCGGGGTCTGGGTGCCGCGCGCCTCGGCTAGTTGGAGTTGCAGCTCGTCGATTCTGGCCGCGAGCCGGGTCAGCGCCCAGTCGACTTCACCGGCCTTATAGCCACGCACCACCTGCTGGAAGCGCAGGGCGCGCACATCCGCGCCGCTGATGCCCTCGGCGGGCAGCACGGTCGCCGTTGTTCCCTCGGGCAGTGGTCCGAGTTCCTCGGCTCGCCCGAAGACCGCACTGGCGAGCAGGAACAGCACCGCGGCGACCAAGCCGACGATCAGCACGTACAACAGCAGCGTGAGCATGTCCCCGAGCTTATTGGCCAACGCCGACACCTGACATCCGCCCGCCCGCGAAAATTGGACCTCGAATTGCAGAGCGGTCATGTGATCGGCCGCCGAGCTGTGCGATCGCCCGGTCGATCCGAGTCGGCACGGCGCAGTCGCGGCCCGACGAGGACCCGCGATTATGAAAGCGCCGCAGGGCGGCCACTCCCCTACGAAAGGTGAGATTCACCCAGCCGCCAGTGTGTCCCGCGATGGACCGGGGCATGCGGTGACAGATGTTGCCCGCGGTGTCGGTGCGGCCCGTCACGACAGCTGTGGCCCGTCACGACAGCTGGGGCCTGTGGTGACTGTGTGGCCCGCAGTTGCGATGTAGCCTGCGGTGACTGGTGTGATCCGCAGTGACAGGTGTGGCCTGCGGCTTTAGGTGGCGCGTGATGTCGATTCCCGTGGCATGCCTGCGAGTCTGCGGTGGTGCGCCGCGGGGTTGTCGGCGATTTCGAGCAGCGCCTTAGCTGCGGGTGTGGCCTGTGGCTATTGGTGGCGCGTGGTGTCGATTCCGAGTGACATGCCCGCGAGTCCGCGGCGGCGCACCGCTAGTTTGTCGGCGACCTCGAGCAGTGCCTTGGCGGCCGGATTCTCCGGATTGCGCAATACAATCGGGGTGCCCTCGTCGCCTGACTCGCGCAATTCCTGCTCGATCGGAATCTGGCCCAGCAGTGGCACATTCGCTCCGACGGCCCGGGTGAGACGGTCGGCGACGGATTGGCCACCACCGGAACCGTAGAGGTCCATCCGGGTGCCGTCGGGCAGATCGAGCCAGGACATATTCTCGATGACGCCCGCGATCCGCTGCCGGGTCTGCAGCGCGATCGCACCGGCGCGCTCGGCGACCTCGGCGGCCGCCGGCTGCGGGGTGGTGACGACCAGGATCTCCGCATTCGGAATCAGCTGCGCGATGGAGATCGCGACGTCGCCGGTGCCGGGCGGCAGATCCAGCAGCAGCACATCGAGATCGCCCCAGAACACATCGGCGAGGAACTGTTGCAGCGCCCGGTGCAGCATCGGACCGCGCCACACCACCGGCGTATTGCCCTGGGTGAACTGGGCGATGGAAATCAGCTTCACATTGTGCGACTGCGGCGGCATGATCATCCGCTCGACCTGAGTCGGGCGCGCGTCGGTACCGAGCATCCGTGGAATCGAGTGACCGTAGATATCCGCGTCGAGCACACCGACCGAGAGACCGCGCGCGGCCATCGCGGCGGCGAGATTGACCGTAACACTGGACTTTCCGACGCCGCCCTTACCGGAGGCCACCGCGTAGACGCGGGTGAGCGAACCGGGCTGGGCGAACGGGATGACCGGATCGGCGGAGTCGCCGCGCAACTGCTTGCGCAGATTCGTGCGCTGCTCATCGCTCATCACATCGAGGTCGACCGTGACCGCGCCGACGCCTGCGACGTCGGCCACCGCCTTGGTGACCCGCTGGGTGATCTCGGTGCGCAGCGGGCAGCCCGCCGTCGTCAGGTAGACCTCGATATGGACATTGCTATCGGCACCGATGGCGATGCTCTTCACCATGCCCAGTTCGGTGATCGGTTTGCGGATCTCCGGATCGTCGACCTTCGCGAGGGCTCCCCGTACATCCACTTCCGTTACCACTGGCATGGCATGAATTTTACGTTGTCTCAGATTCGCGGCAGGTCCCCGGGCTTCGGTGCGATGCCGGAGGCATAAGACCCGGCCCACGCCATCACATTCGCGACATAGGCCATGGAGTTGTTGTAACGCAGGATCGCCCGGGTCTGCTGGGTGAGATCGCGCATATTCAGCCCGCCGTCGCACAGGTACCTGCCCGCGGTCAGTGTCGCGTCGAACAGATTCTGCGGATCGGCGATGCCGTCGCCGTTACCGTCGGCGCCGTAGCGCTTCCAGGTCTCCGGCAGGAACTGCATCGGGCCGATGGCGCGGTCGTATCCGCTGAGTCCGTCCAGCGAGCCGCCGTCGGTATCACGAATGACGTGGTTGCCCGCGAGGCTGCCGTCGAGCACCGGACCGTAGACCGGTGTCAGCGGGTTGCCGTCCGCATCGGCCTTACCGCCGAAGGCGTGCGTCGATTCGACCCGGCCGATACCGGCGAGCAGGTACCACGGAATTCCGCAGACCGGATTCTCGGCGGCGAGTATGTTTTCGGCGTTCTGATATGCCGCGACGGCGACGCCGGGAATGCCGAGCGGACCGGGTGGCAGTGCGGCCGGTTGCCTACCATCGGGCAGCGCAACGGTTTTCACGATCGGCGGCGCACTCGGCGTCTGCTTTGCCATTGCGTTCGCGACGAATTCGGTCGCCGCCGGTTCCGCGGCGACCGAAAGTCTCGCCGCCTGGTCGTCTTGATCGTCCCCCGGAATGTGTTGCAGGACAGACGTTGCGGTCGGATCGCCGGTGCCTGCGGACGCGGCGACGGCCACGAGTCCAGCGGGGACCAATCCGGTCAATGCGATTACGGAGCTGCGCTTGATCGTCGCAGGCGACTGCTTTCGGTGACGCCCCACTGTGCGGTGACCCTCCAATTGACTCGATAACGAGCCCTTCGTGATGGACGAAGTAGAGAGTACCGCATTCGAGACCTTTTTGTTACTGCTTCGTTATCGGGTCTCGGTGTGGCGTCATCGTTTCGATATCGGTCCTGGTCTCAGCCCTGCGGGGCCGGTGCTGGGGCGGGCAGCGGGATCACGATGCCGAACGGGAGCGTGATGCCCGGTGCGGGCGGCGGGGTAGCTGCTTCGGTCTGCGTCGGCTCCGGCGCATCGGCCACACCGGGCTCCGGTGTCTTCTCCAGGGTGCTCTGCAGCGTTTCGCCCGGCGACTGCGCCGGATTCTGTGCATTCGGTGCGGGCGCGGGCTGGGCCGCATCCGGTTGAGCCGGAGTGCAATTGGCGGGTTGCCGCTGCGGCTGCTGCTGATCCGGATGCTGCTGGTTCTGCTGCTGAGGATCCTTCGGCTCACCGTTTTCCACAGCACCGTAGGTCTGCGCCGGCGCGATGGGCGACTGCGCCGGATCGCCGGGTGCGGGCAGCTGCGCCGGAGCCACCTGCTGGGGATCGCACGGCGGCTTGGGTACCGGCCGCGGGCAGAAGATGCCGCAGGGGATCGGCGGCAGACCGGGGATGGTGATCATCACCTCGGTCGGCGTCTGGATGGTCACGGTATTCGGCGGCAGTTCGGTCGTGGTGGTGGTCTTCGGTGTCGACGTGGATGCGGCCAACATGTCCGCGCCCGTCGTGATCGGCGCGGTACCCGGCGGGATGAGATCGGGGGAGATGTTCACCTGGCTCGGAGTGCCGCCGGTGCGGTAGGCCGCCGACCAGCTCAGCACATTGGCGGCGTAGGCGAGCGAATTGTTGTAGCGCAGCACCGAGCGCAGTTCCTGCTGCGGATCGCGCAGGTTCAACTCGCCCGAGCAGAGGTACTTGCCCGCGGCGAGCGAGGCGTCGAAGACATTGTGTGGGTCGGCGATACCGTCACCGTTGCCGTCGGCGGCGTACCGGCTCCAGGTGCTCGGCAGGAACTGCATCGGCCCGATGGCGCGCACCGCGGTGCCGTCGGCGGCCTTGATCACCTCATTGCCCGGTAGCGAGCCGTCCAGCGCGGGTCCGAAGATCGGCGTCACGGTGGTGCCCGCGGCGTCGGTGCGTCCGCCGCCCGCGTGCAGCGATTCGATCCGCCCGATACCGGCCAGCAGACTCCACGACAGACCGCAGCCGGGCATCGAGGATTCCAGTGCGAGTTCGGCATTGCGATAGGCCGCGAGCACGATTTCCGGGATCCCGAGCGCGCCGCCGGTGGCGGGCAGGGCGATGTCGTGCAACGGCACCGAACCCGCGAACAGTGGCGTGCCGTCCGCAAGCGGAGTCATTGCTCGAAGTTTGCGGGGAGCCTCCGGCGTTACCGGAAGGAGACCAACTGTCCGGGACAATGCGGCTTCGCCGGTGTTGCCGGATGTTCCGTCGGCGGCGGACGGCCCGGTCGACGCCGCGAGCAAAGCCTCGGGTGCGGTATCGGGAGTGGTGGATTGGGTGGCATTGGTACCCGAGCCCGTGGCCACAAGACCAGCGACGACCAGGGCCGAGACGGTTATCGGAGCAGAGATTCGCATTCGGCCACACCAATCCTCTACGTCGTGAGAGCGCCTGTCCGGGACATCCCCTGCCCGTCCGCTCGGGACAACGTCGTCCAGGTTACCCGTGGGTCACAACCTTGTTGAGCATTTCCTGTCAATCGTCAGCAACTGGCGGTGAAACCTGAACTGTGCCCGGCTTTCTGCCGGAGCTTTTCTTGCGATTGGCCTTCGGCGGTTTATCGGGGCTCGACTCGGAATCGGGTGACTGCGCGGCCTCGATCCGGTCCAGCACCTCTCGCATTTCCTCCAATTCCCTGCGCAAGTAGTCGCGCGTAGCAACCTCGCCGACCGCGATCCGCAGCGATGCGAGCTCGCGGGCGAGGAATTCGGTATCGGCCTTGGTCTGGGCGGCCCTGGTGCGGTCCTCCTCCAGCGACACGCGGTCGCGATTGTCTTGTCTGTTCTGCGCCAACAGGATCAGCGGTGCGGCATACGCTGCTTGGGTCGAGAACGCGAGATTGAGCAGGATGAACGGATACGGATCCCAGCGCAGCGCGATCACGAAGACGTTCAGCAGGATCCAGACGATCACCACAATCGTCTGGATCGCGAGATAGCGTCCGGTGCCGAGGAATCGGGCGACCCGCTCGCTGGAGCGGGCCAGCGCCTCGGCGTCGTAATCGAAGCGGAACCGCGATTCCATCGGCGTTTCCAGGCGCTGGCGCGCCGGAGTCTTCTCACTCGGCATCGGCTACCCCCTCGTGGCCCACGACCGCGTCGTGGGCCGTATCTTCCTGCTCGCGCCAATCTTCCGGTAGTAGATGATCGAGCACGTCGTCCACACTGACCGCGCCGACCAGATGGTTCTCCTCGTCCACCACCGGACCGCAGACCAGGTTGTAGGTGGCGAAATAGCGGGTCACCGCCCCGAGCGAGGCATCGGGACGCAGGGGAGCCAGATCGGTGTCGAGGATGCCGCCGACCAGGTGTGCCGGGGGTTCGCGCAGCAGTCGCTGCAAATGCACCGTGCCGAGGAAGCGGCCGGTCGGCGTTGCGGTCGGCGGCCGCACCACGAACACCATGGTGGCCAGCGCGGGTGTCAGATCCGGATTGCGCACTCGGGCAAGCGCTTCGGCGACGGTGGTGGCCGGAGTCAGGACCACCGGTTTCGGCGTCATCAGACCACCCGCGGTATCGGGCGAGTGTTCGAGCAGCCTGCGGACGGGTTCGGACTCCTCCGGATCCATCAGTGCCAGCAGCGATTCCCGCTCACCCTTCGGCAGTTCGCCGAGCAGGTCGGCGGCGTCGTCGGGATCCATCGCCTCGAGCACGTCGGCCGCGCGGCGCACCTCGAGATGGCCGAGCAGATCGACCTGGTCGTCGTCGGGAAGTTCCTGCACGACATCGGCGAGTCGCTCGTCGTCGAGTGCGATCGCCACCTCGATGCGCCGCTTCTCGGGAAGTTCGCGCAGCATATGCGCGACATCGGCGGGACGCAGGCCCTCGAACTGCTCGAGCAACTGGGTGACGTCCTGGCCCGGCCTGCCGATCTCGTACGGCGTCAGCCCGCTGACCTGCATCCAGTCCACTACATGCACGGTCCGGCGGCGGCCGAGCCTGCGATGTCCGCGCACCGCGACCCTGGTGACCCGCCAGTCTCTGGTCCGGGTCTGTTCGATGCCCAGATCGACCACGAGCACATCGACATCCGCGAGATCCGGCAGATCCGGATCATCAACGCGCACCGAAGAATCCACGATCTGCGCGAGGGCGAGCATCTCGCCCGGACGCTGGGTGAAGCGGCGCAGGCTCACCGTGCCGGTATTGAGCGCGACGACACCGGGTTCGATCGTGGTCACCCGCAGCATCGGTACGAAAATCCGGCGCCGGGACGGCAATTCGACAACCAGGCCGTGCACCCGGGGTTGCTGGCGGTCGTAGCGGACGGCCACGACGACGTCGCGGATGCGGCCGATAGACTCGCCGTCCGGGCCGAGTACCACCAGTCCGGCCAGCCTGGCGACGTACACCCTGGTTGCTGCCATGGCTGTCAGGTTAGAGGGTTCGCGGACCGGTACTCACACCATGCCACGATCGACGGGAGTGATCATGAAGCCGCGCCGCTCGGTGCTCGCCTGCCCCGGTAGCAGCAAGAAGATGATCGATAAAGCCAAGGGCTTGCCGGTCGACGAGGTATTTCTCGATCTGGAGGATGCGGTAGCGCCCGCCGCCAAGGCCGAGGCCCGCGCGAATATCGTCGCCGCGCTGAACGACACCGGCTGGGGCGATCAGCTGCGGGTGGTGCGGGTCAACGATTGGACCACCCGGTGGACCTATGCCGATGTGATCACCGTGGTCGAGGGCGCGGGCTCGGCACTCGACGCGATTCTGCTGCCGAAGGTGACCGATGCCGGTCAGGTGCAGGCCCTGGACCTGCTGCTCACGCAATTGGAGAAGGCCAGCGGGCTCGAGGTCGGGCGGATCGGAATCGAACCGCAGATCGAGAACGCCATGGGGTTGCGCAATATAGATGAGATCGCCACCGCGAGCCCGCGGGTGCAGACCCTGGTCTTCGGTCCGGCCGACTTCATGGCCAGTATCAATATGCGCACGCTGGTGGTCGGTGAACAGCCCGAGGGCTATGACACCGGCGATGCCTACCACCACATTCTGATGACCATCCTGCTCGCCGCCCGCGCGCACGGCCTGCAGGCAATCGACGGTCCCTACCTGCAAATTCGGGATATCGATGGATTCCGCCGGGCGGCCGGGCGCACCGCGGCACTCGGTTTCGACGGTAAATGGGTGTTGCATCCCGGACAGATCGAAGCCGCGAACGAGATCTTCAGTCCGCGCCAGGCCGATTACGATCGCGCCGAGCTGATTCTGGATGCCTACGCCTTCCACACCTCGGAAAAAGGCGGTGCGCGCGGAGCGGTAATGCTCGGCGACGAAATGATCGATGAGGCCAGCGCGAAGATGGCTCAGGTAATCGCTGATAAGGGCCGAGCTGCGGGGATGCTGAGGTCTCCAGAGATGGGGACCACGCGTTTCACACCCCCGAACTCCGGTTCGGAATAGCAGAATAGAGATATGACGAATCCCTTGGGGAACTCGAATCGCGCGCGCCAGGGTCTGCCGACGCCGCCATCGGGCTGGCCGGTCGGCTCGTATCCGACCTATGCCGAGGCGCAGAAGGCGGTCGACTTCCTGGCCGACAACGAGTTCCCTGTGCAAGACGTGACCATCGTCGGCGTGGACCTGATGCAGGTCGAGCGCGTGCTGTACCGACTGACCTGGGGCAAGGTAATCGGCGGTGGGGTGGTTTCGGGCGCGTGGCTCGGCCTGTTCCTCGGCCTGCTGTTGAGCTTGTTCACCACCAGCGGCGGTTTCGCGCCGGTGCTGGTCGGCTTGGTCGGCGGCATCATCTTCGGCGTCATCTCCACCTCGATCCCGTACGCGGCGACCAGGGGACAGCGCGATTTCGCCTCCACGATGCAGTTGGTGGCGGGCCGCTATGACGTGCTGTGCGACCCGAAGTCGGCCGAGCAGGCTCGGGACATGCTGGCGCGGTTGGCGATCTGAGCGCATGGAAGTTGTGGACAAGGTCCGCGCCGAGGTGCTGGATCACTTCGGTGCCGCCTCGACGGGTGTCGACTCCGCGTCGGTGACCTTCCTGGGCTTGGAGCCAATCGAGATTCTGCGCATTCCCGGCGACGAGCTGGTGCACTACGTGACCCTCGGCGGATCACGTCATCCCATGGGCGATCCCGGTGACCTGCACGCCGATCCGGTGCGCGGGCCGCGGGCCGAATTGGTGCTGACGCTGCGTGCCGGGGTCGGCCCGAGTTCCGGACTCGCCCGCACGCTCGGCGTGCTCGCCGCGGCGCCCGCCGTGGAAGGTGTTGTGCTGCAAGCCGATGCGCTGCTCGATCTGGGTGAGCCGATGTGGCGCGACGCGCCGTTCACCGCGGTGCTGTTGGGGGACAGCGATATTCCCGAAGTCACGCTGCCCGAACCCGCCGAACCGGTGCGGTACTTCGCGGTGGTTCCGGTGACCGCGACCGAGGCGGCCTGGGTGCGGGTGCGCGGTGCGCAGGCGTTGCGTGATGCGTGGGCCGAGGCCGGGATCGATGTGCATGATCCGGCCAGAGGCGCTGCGTCGCTGTAGTTCTCAGAGCCAGTTGTTGCGGTGGAAGTTGACGTACAGTCCGAGGCAGATGGCGAGGGTGATCACGATGACGATCCAGAAGCCCCAGGTTGCCTCCAGCCCCGGCATATGTGTGAAATTCATCCCGTAGATGCCGGCGATCATCGTCGGCACCGCCGCGATGGCGACCCAGGACGAGATCTTGCGCATATCGGTGTTCTGCTGCACGCCGACCTTGGCGAGCGCCGCGGTGATCAGAGCGCTGAGCGCCTCGTCGAAATCGTTGATCCGCTCGGCCACCGCGGTGTGGTGATCGGCGACATCGCGCAGATAACGCCGAATTTCCTTGGGTAACGGCATTGTGGTGTTGCGGCCGAGTGCCTCGAGCGCGGTGCCTAGCGGATTCACCGCGCGACGCAGCTCGACGACCTCTCGCTTGAGCTGGTAGATCGATTCGATGGTCACCGCGCTGCGCGGTGTGAAGACTTCTTCTTCCATCTCGTCGATATCGTTCTCGACCGACTGGGCCACCGCCACATAGGAATCCACGACGTGGTCGGCGACCGCGTGCAGCACCGCACCGGGACCGAGCATGAGCTGGTCGGGACGATCCTCCAATTCCTTTCGGACACCGGCTAGTCCGGTGTGCTCACCGTGCCGAACCGTCACCGCGAAATTGGGGCCGGTGAAGACCATGAGGTCGCCGGTCTCGACGATCTCGCTGACCGAATGGATTTCGTGTGGAACGTAGCTGACAGTGCGCAGGACGAGGAACAGCGTGTCGTCGTAGCGTTCCAGCTTCGGCCGCTGATGAGCGTGGATGACGTCCTCGACGGCCAAGGGGTGCAGGTCGAAGACCTTGGCGATATCGGCCATCTGGTACTCGTCCGGGTCGTGCAGTCCGACCCATACGAATCCGGCTCCGCGATTGCTGACCTCGGCCATTGCGTCCGCATGGCTGAAATGGCCGGGCAGCCGCCTGCCGTCGATGTATACGGCACAGTCGACCACCGCACGCGCTGTGGGGACCGGGATATGGGGCAGTTGCCTACGTGCCCGGCTCTGGCTCCGGAACGACGGTAGCGGCGGAATTGATGGCACCGACCGATGCTACGTCGCGTGCGCGTGCGTGCGCCGTGTGAGCGCACGGTATGAAAGAAGGCGTGCGCATCGACCTGCATACCCATTCGACCGCGTCCGACGGTACCGACACCCCGGCCGAACTCGTCCGCAACGCGGCGGCGGCCGGGCTGGACGTCGTCGCGATCACCGACCACGACACCACCGCCGGGTGGGCCGAAGCGGTCGACGCGCTACCGAAGGGGTTGACGCTGGTGCGGGGCATCGAGATGTCGTGTATCGGGCTCGGTGAGGACGGGTGGCCGGTCCCGGTGCATCTGCTGGCATACCTCTTCGACCCGACCGACCGGTGTTTCGCCGACGAGCGGGAACGCTTGCGCGCCGAACGCGTCGAGCGGTTGCGCGCGATGGCCGAGCGCATGCGCGACGACGGACTACCCATCGATCCGGATGCGGTCCTGGCCTCGGCCGGACCGTCAGCGGGCCGTCCGCATCTGGCACGCGCGCTCGTCGCGGCCGGTGTGGTGCCGACTGTGGACGCGGCCTTCACCGAATTGCTGGCCCCGCACGGCCCCTACTACGCGGAGAAGGCGGATACACCGCTGCGCCGGGCCGTCGAAATGATCGCGACCGCGGGCGGGGTCAGCGTGCTCGCGCACACTCGGGCGCGTAAGCGCGGACGGCTGCTGGCGATCGACGATATTCGTGAACTGGCCACGCTCGGACTCGGCGGGCTCGAGATCGATCACCCGGACCATTCCGCGGCCGATCGCGCGCTGCTGACGGAGTTGTCCGCCGAACTCGGTCTCATCACCACCGGTTCATCGGACTATCACGGATCCAACAAAACCATCCGGCTAGGTGAATTCACCACCGACCCCGCGCAATTCGAGGAACTCGCGGGCAAAGCGACGGGCGTGCCGGTGATCGCCTCGTGAGAGTGCTGCGCGGACTCAGCGGAATCGTCGCCGGTGGGATGTTCGTGCTGGCCCTCGTCGTTGTCGGTACCGCGGTAATCGCTGCTCGGCGCGGCTTTCCCGGACCCGGCGGCGAATCGGTGACGTGGCATGTCGCCACCTCGGCGATCGGCCTCGGCGCACAAATTTTTTCAGATCATCATCGGGGATTGGCAGCTTTTTCCGGATCGGTGGTCGTTTTTATTGTCGCCGGGATATTGCTGTGGACGCAGTGGTGGAGCTGATAAATCGGTAATGGTTGCGGGCGCGTGAATTGTGGCCGAACATTTCTATTTGTGACGGAATTCGAGACGGATGTGCTCGTCCTCGGCGGCGGCCCCGCCGGGACTTGGGCCGCCATCTCGGCCGCCACCGCGGGCGCTCGGGTGACGCTCGTCGACAAAAGCCGCTGCGGTGCCAGCGGGCCGACCGCCGCCGGGACGACCTCGCTGTGGAATATCCCGCCGGGGACCGCGCGAGATGAGGCGGTGCGGCGCGCATACGCACACGGCGGCGGGCTCGCCGAACCGGAATGGATGCTGCGCGTACTCGACGAAACGCACCGGCGGATCGAACAGCTCGTGGCGTGGGGTTATCGGTTTCCCGGTGAGGGTAACGGCGCAACACCCTTGCGCGTATGCCTCGACGGCGCAGGCTATCTGCGCCGGATGCGCCGCAGCCTGCTCGAAGCCGGAGTGCGCATTCTCGATCACCATCCCGCCCTGCAACTGCTCGTCGATCGCGACGGCGTGGTCGCCGGTGCGGTCGGTGTGCAGCGGCACAACGGCTTTCGGATCTGGACCATCCGAGCCGGGGCGGTCGTCGTCGCCACCGGCGGCTGCGCCTTCCTCTCCGGCGGCGCGGGCACCGATGTGGATACCGGCGACGGACTGCTGCTGGCCGCCGAGGCGGGCGCGCAACTGTCGGGCATGGAATTCTCCAGCGCCTACGGTCTGGTACCAGATGTGCCCGGACCCCGCGACACCGCCTTCGCCCCCGGGCTGGCACTGCATTTCGCGACGCTCTACGACGAATCCGGTGCGGAGATCACCGGTCATCGCTCGGCGGCATTCACCGCGATCGCGGATGGTCGCCGGATCTACGCGGCCCTGGATGATGTGCCCTACCCGGTCCGGCGGTGGCTCTCCAGACAGGGGCTGGTCGACCACACCCGCCGCGTACCGCTGCGCGCGGTGCTCGAGGGGACGGTCCGCGGGACCGGCGGGTTGCGCATAGGCGGGACCGACTGCGCGACCACCGTGGCCGGGCTCTACGGTGCGGGCGATGTGATGACGCGCGAGCCGATCACGGGCGCGGTCAGCGGCTTCGGCGGTCAGGGCGGAGCATGGGCCATCGCCTCGGGTGTGTGGGCCGGAAAGGGTGCCGCGAGCTTCGCACGTGGGCGCGGCGTGACGGGCCCGGTGCGCGAGGTGGCCGGTGCGGGACTGAATCCGGTGGCCCGCATCGATCCGCGCGCGGTGATCGGGTTGGTGCAGGAGCACACGCTGCCATTGCGGCGCAGCTACTGGCGCAGCGCGGGAAGTCTGCGCGACAGCATCGGTGAACTCGACGCCATGTGGCCGGGCGCCGACTTCGATCTCGGCGGATTCGGCGTGGACCGGTTGCGCGCCAGGCAGGCGGCGGCGCTGCTGGCGGTGGCGCGCTGGACCAAATACAGTGCGCTCGCGCGCGCGGAGAGTCGCGGGATGCACCGGCGCACCGATCATCCTGGCGCAGCGGCGGATTGGCGGGTGCGGCTGACCTCCGGCGGACTCGAGGCGGTGTGGGTGCGCGCCGGGGTTGCCGATATGATGCCCGGGCCACCGGCGCGGCCGGAACTCACCGCGGCCGATCCGCTCCCGTTGTGACAGCTCACCGGATACCGCTACCGAACTGCGAGTTTCTGCTTACCCCCTGGTAATTCCCGCGACCTACCCTCGAGAGATGACGCTCGACCGGGATACGACACGCCGGTTTGGCAATGCGTCCTCCCGGCTGGCAGAATGTTGCGGATTCCCGCCTACGCCACCGCCGGGTTCGGGAACAACGGCGATCACCGCCTCGCGACGCACCGTCGCGACCCGAGGATCCCCATCGTTAGCGACTGCTTGCAGGTCGCTCGAAAAGACCTGCACGTTTTGTACGGACACACCCGTCCGACCTTCGCCCTGCGGATCAGTGCCGCGCCACGTTTCGGTAGTAGATCGTCGCTTTTCCGACGCTCTCGGCTCGACCCGAAATGTCCCGGTCAGCGCACTCGATGAGCGTGTGAAACAGCTAATACCCATGTACCCGGCGGTAACCGTCCCCCCGGCTTGTCCGACCCGACCAGGAGTGAAATCGTGTCATCTGTGACTGACGCAGCGAATGCCACCGCAAGCCTTTCCGAAATCACCCAAGAAGAAATTTTCGCGGGCCACCTAGGCGGCAAGCTCTCGGTCGAACTCACCGCACCGCTGGACACCCAGCGCGACCTTTCCATCGCTTACACCCCGGGTGTGGCGAAGGTCAGCCTGGCGATCGCGGAAGACGAGGCGCTGTGCAAGCGCTACACCTGGACCGACCGGCTCGTCGTGGTAGTCAGTGACGGCACCGCGGTGCTCGGTCTCGGCGACATCGGCCCGCGCGGCTCGCTGCCCGTGATGGAGGGCAAGGCGGCGCTGTTCAAGAAGTTCGCCGGACTGAACTCGATCCCGATCGTCCTGGACACCAAGGACGTCGACGAGATCGTGGAGACCGTCATCCGGCTTCGCCCGAGCTTCGGCGCGGTGAACCTGGAGGACATCTCGGCCCCGCGCTGCTTCGAGATCGAGCAGCGGCTCATCGAGGCCCTGGATTGCCCGGTCATGCACGACGACCAGCACGGCACCGCCATCGTGGTGCTCGCCGCCCTCAACGGCGCGGCCAAGGTGCAGGGTCGTGCCATCGATGACATGAAGGTCGTGGTGTCCGGCGCCGGTGCGGCCGGTGTGGCGTGCACGAATATCCTGCTCGCCGCGGGCGTCAAGGACGTGATCGTGCTCGATTCCAAGGGCATCGTCAACACCGAGCGCGGCGATCTCAACGCGGTGAAGGCCGAACTGGCGCAGCGCACCAACCCACGCGGGCTCGCCGGTGGTGCGGCCGAGGCGCTGGCCGGCGCCGATGTCTTCCTCGGACTCTCCGCGGGCACCATCGCCGAGGAATTGATCTCCTCGATGGCGCCGGAGTCGATCGTGTTCGCCATGTCGAACCCGAATCCGGAGATCCACCCCGATGTCGCGCACAAGTACGCCGCGATCGTGGCCACCGGGCGCAGCGACTTCCCGAACCAGATCAACAATGTCCTCGCGTTCCCCGGCGTCTTCAAGGGCGCGCTGGACGCGGGCGCGCGCCGCATCACCGAGGGCATGAAGATCGCCGCCGCCGATGCCATCCTCAGCGTCGTCGCCGATGAGATCGCCCCGGACAAGATCGTGCCGAGCCCGCTCGACCCGCGCGTTGCCCCGGCTGTCGCCGAGGCCGTGGCCGCCGCCGCCCGCGCGGAGGGCGTCGCGTAATTTCGACCCGGAAATACGGGGCTGCTCACTCACGTGAGCAGCCCTGTATCGCTCTGTGCGGGTTGATCAGTGCGGAACGAAGACGGCCGAGACGAATTTTGCGATTTCGGCGTCGCTGAGGTTCTTTGCGATATCGGATTCGCAGATCATGCCGACGAGCCGCTTCTTGTCGTCGATCACCGGCAGCCTTTTGATCCGATCATGCTCCATCATGTTCAGCACCTCGCGGACATCGGCATCGGCGGATATCCAGCGAGGGGTGCCCTCCGCCAGATCCCCGGCCCGTACCTTGCTCGGATCATGGCCCATCGCAATGCATTTCACGACGATGTCGCGATCGGTCAGCATGCCGACGAGCCGGTCGTCGCTACCGATCGGCAGTGCGCCGATATCCAGCCTGCGCATCATCTGCGCGGCCCGATCCAGCGTTTCGTCGGCGGGGATCCACTCCGCGTTTTCGTGCATGATGTCGCGCGCCTTCATAGAGCGACTGTTCACGGTACGCCTCCTGGTCTCGGATGAGTGATCCCGCAGAATTCGGCTCCGCGATCGTGTGTCGAGCATCCGCGAAGCAAACTCCTGCGGCACGTCACATCGTGACCCATGTCACATCATTGGTCAATGCTCGGGCGGTCAGCGCAGGCGAGCGGTCATCGCCGCGACGCCGTCGCCTGCCAGCAGGTCCATTGCTGCTGAGCGGCCGGTGACCAGGAGTAACAGTGCGGTGATCGGGCCGCGGATCTCCGGTCCGCTGCCGTGGGTCCAGTCGACGTCGGATGCGACCAAGCGGATGCCGTCGAGGCGGTGGTTATCCCATACCGGCCATCCGACGGTTACCGCATGGGCGGTTGCGGCGGCTGCGGCCGCTGGTTCGATCTCGATCGTGCGACCGAGCGGAATCGCGATGTCCTGACCGTGCACCATCGTGTCGAACAGGATATTGCGATAGTTGGTGAGCTTGGGCAGCTTCCGGGAACCGGCGTTGGCGTGGATCGCCGAAACAAGTTCTGCGGCTGGATGTTTCGCGTATCGCCTGGTGAGGTCATCGATGAACCGGTTGTAGTTGCCGCGCGCGCGGATCCCGGTGCCGACCATGACGCCGATCGGGGGCGGCTGCGGTGTCAGCGCGATGTGCGCGGCGACCTCCCGGACTCGCCAGCCCGCGCACAATGACGGCGTTTCCCACTCGTCGGCCGAAAGGTCGGCCAGCAGGTCGGCAATCGCGCGCCGTTGCTGTTCGATGGTCTGCCAACAGGTTTCGCGGTCCATGGTGCGCTCCCGGGTCGGACCTCTTGTAGAATTGGTCAGATAGACTTACCAATATAGTAAGCTTATCTGATCAACGTCAAGGAGTGGGATGGCCGACGACGATATGAATGTGGGCCTGCTGATGTTCATTGCCCACCGATCGATGGAGGACCGGATCTTCGCCGATCTCGCCGAGTCCGGATACGACGACGTCACCGTCGCCCAGGGGCGGCTCGCGGCGCGCATCGGTCCCGATGGCAGCCGCCTGACCGAATTGGCCGAGCAGGCCCAGGTCACCAAGCAGACCGCCGGATTCCTGGTCGATCAGCTCGAGCGCGCCGGCTATGTGCAGCGCGTGCCGGATCCGAGCGACGGTCGGGCGCGGTTGGTCGTGCTGTCCGAACGCGGGGCGAAGATGGCGGCGTACGCGAACTCCGTCGCCGACCGGATCGAGGCCGAGTGGGCGACGCACCTCGGTGCGCAGCGCATGCGGCAGCTGCGCGAGACGTTGGCCCGGCTGCGCGAGATCACCGATCTCTATGCCTGAGCTCTAGTCCGCGGTCTGCAGGATTCCGGCAGGGGTGACGGGCAGCTGAGAGGTGCGGCGCAGGCGGCCCGTGCCGGGGGCGCTGACCCAGACCGCGATAGCCAGCAGGCCGTCCATAACCATGGCGAGGACTGCGACCAGCAGGGCTCCCACCAGGACCCGGTCGTAGCGGTAGACGGCGATGCCGTCGAAGATGTAGCGGCCGAGGCCGCCCAGGTTGACGAAGGCGGCGATGGTGGCGGTGGCGATAACTTGCAGGGTGGCCCCACGCAGTCCGGTGAGCAGGATCGGCAGCGCGTTGGGGACCTCGACGCGGAACAGGATCTGGCGCTCGGTCATGCCCATGGCGCGTGAGGCGTCCACGACATCGGCCGGAACATTGGCGATTCCGGCGTAGGCACCGGCCAGTAGCGGCGGAATGCCGACCGTGACGAGTGCGAGCAGCGGCGGAATCAGGCCGAGTCCGAGGCCGAGCACCAGGAAGGTGAGCAGGCCGAGGGTGGGCAGGGCGCGCATGGCATTGGCGAATCCGACCAGCAGCGCGGAACCGCGACGGGTGTGCCCGATCACCAGCCCGAGCGGGAGCGCGACGGCCGCGGAGGCGACGACGGTCAGGAAGCTGTACCAGAGGTGCTCGGCGATGCGGTGTTGGATACCGGCCGGGCCGCTCCAGTTCGCGCCGTCGGTGAAGTAGTGCCAGGCATCGATGAAAAGGTTCATGCCGCAGCGCCTTTCGCCGTCCTGGTGTCCGCGCGCGTCCACGGGGTCGCCCAGCGTCCGATGGCGTACACCAGGCGGTCGAAGATCAAGGCCAGCGCCAGCGTCACGATGATGCCCGCGACGATCTCGTCCGGATAGTCGCGCTGATAGCCCTGGGTGAAGAGTTTGCCGAGCCCGCCGACACCGATCAGCGCGCCGACCGAAACCATGGCGATATTCGTGACCACCACAACGCGCAGGCTGGAGACGAAAACCGGTATGGCCAAAGGCATATCGACGGTCACGGTGCGCCGCAGCGAACTGAAGCCGACGGCGTCGGCGGCGTCGATGACGGTGGGCGACACCGAGTCCAGTGCCGTCGGCACCGCGATCACCAGCAGCGCCGTCGAATACACGGTGAGCGCGATGATCACATTCAGCGGATCGATGGTCGAAATCCCGGCCAGCGGCGGAATAATCACGAACAGGGCCAGCGACGGAATGGTGTACGACAGGCTGGCCACCGTCACCGTGACGCGCCGCAGCCAGGAGATCCGGCGCACCAACGCGCCCACCGGAATCGCGATGATCAGCCCGAGCAGTAGCGGCACCAAGGCGAGATACAGATGGGTCCTGGTGAAACCCATGATCTCGGAGAAGTTGTCGATCAGATACTTCATACGTTTTCGGTTTCGAAGAAATGCCGATTGCGCTCGTCGTCCTCCAGCGTGCGCTGCCCGGCGAGCTGCTCGAGCACCTCGGGAGCCCGGATACCGCCGCGAGCGGCACCGGAATCGTCAACGGCGACACCGATTCCCGACGGTGAGGAGATCGCCGCGTCCAGCGCCTGCCGGAGGTCGCCGTCCGGTGGGAAGAGCGAGCCGCCCGCGGCGATGCTGTCGTGCAATGCCCGCCCGGCTCGAATGCTCTCTACGCCGGTGACATCGATCCACCCGCGCGGAACACCGGAATCGGTGACCACCAATACCCATTCGCCCGGGTCCAGCCGCAATTCGGTGAGTTCGGGTTCGGTCGCGGTGTGAATCTCGTGCAGTGTCAGGCTATCCGCACTGCGGAACGACAGTGCGCGATAGCCGCGATCGCGTCCGACGAAGCCCGCCACGAAATCTGTTGCGGGCGCGGCCAGTACGCGCTGTGGTTCGTCGTACTGCTGTAGGACGCCGCCCGGTCCGAATACCGCGATCCGGTCACCGAGTTTCACCGCCTCATCGATGTCATGGGTGACGAACACGATGGTTTTGCGCAATTCCGCTTGCAGCCGCAGCATTTCGGCCTGCAACTCCTCGCGCACCACCGGATCGACCGCGCTGAACGGTTCGTCCATCAAAAGCACCGGCGGGTCGGCGGCTAGTGCCCTGGCCACCCCGACCCGCTGCTGCTGGCCGCCGGAGAGTTGCGCGGGATACCGGTTGGCCAGCGATCGGTCCAACCCGACCCGGTCCAGCACCTCGAGTGCCGCCGCGCGGGCCGCGCGACGCCGAACTCCTTGCAGCACAGGTACGGTCGCGACATTGTCGACGACGGTGCGGTGCGGCAGGAGTCCGGCGCTCTGGATCACGTATCCGATACCGAGCCGCAACTTGACCGGATTCACCGTCGAAATATCCGCGCCGCCAACGGTGATGGTGCCCGAACTGGGAATGATCATCCGGTTGATCATGCGCATCGAGGTGGTCTTGCCGCAGCCCGACGGTCCGACGAAGACGGTGAACGAACCGGATTCGATGTGTAGATCGAGTTCGGAGACAGCGTGCGTGCCGTCCGGATAGGTCTTGCTGATACGGCTGAATTCGATATCGGACACGCTGGCTCCTACCCGGTGGGCTTGTTCAGCCCTTGGGCGGCGACCCATTGCTGTGCTGCGGCCTTGGGTTCGGTCTTGCTGCTACCGGAGACCGCCTCGTTGAGCTTCAGCAGTTCGTCGGTGGTGAGTTTCGCGGAGACCGCGTTGAGCGCGGCGAGCGCCTTATCGGTCTTCTTGGCGGAGTTGAAAAGCGGCACGACATTCTGGGCGGGGAAGTTGTGCTTCGGATCCTCCAGGACCACCAGATTGTTCTGCGCGATCGCCGGGGAGGTAGTGAAGATATTGGCCGCGGTCACCGTGCCCTCGACCAATGCGCGCACCGTCGCGGGTCCGCCGCCGTCCGCGATCGGCACGAAATTGTTCGCGGCGATATCCAGATTGTAGTTCTTCTTCAGACCGGGCAGACCGCCTGCGCGCTCTTGGAATTCGGCGGGCGCACCGAATTTCACCTCGGCCGAATGTGCGGCCAGATCGGCGATGCTGTGCAGGTTCCAGCGTTCCGCGGTGGCCTTGGTGACCACGACCGCGTCCGAGTCCTGGCCCGGGGCTGGGGTGCCGACGGCTAGATCGGAGCCCGAACCCGTGGAACCCAGTGCCTTCGTGAGGGCGGCGTCGATATCGGCGGAACTGGTCGCGGTGGCGTTCTTGTCCAAGTACTGCAGCAGGTTGCCGTTGTACTCCGGAATCACCGAGATCGCGCACTGGCGCAGTGCCGGGATATACGCTTCGCGGCTACCGATATTGAGTTTGGTGTCGACATTGAATCCGTTGGCGCGCAACACTTCCGCGTAGATATTCGCGACCGTTTCCGATTCCGGGAAGTTCGCCGAGCCGACGGTCAGCCCGTCGCCGTCGCAATTGCCCTTGGCCGCAAGCGGATCGGAGTTACCACAGGCGGACAGGATCATGGCGGCGGCCAGTGCCGCGGCGGCGACGAGAATGCGGGCGGCGCGCAGCGTCAGCCGCAGCGCGAACCGCCCGTGCCGCGCGGCATCGGGGTTGATCGTGGTTTTCACTGGAGTCCTTCCGGCATGACGGGCGGTGCGAGAAGCCGTGCTCGCACGGCCACCCGGTACATTCTGGTTGTTCATATTGCCCGCTGCATGCAGTTCCTGTTCACTACCGAAGGTTGGTGTCGCCGGATGGGGTTGGCCGCGTCGAGGCGGATGCTCGCACGGATCGTGGTCGTCACGGCCGTCGGGCTGGCCGTTTCCTGTGGAAGCGACAATCCGGGCCCGACGATAGCGGTCGGCGCGGGCGATTCGATGGAATCAAATCTGCTTGCGCAAATTTATGCGGGCGCGTTGGCGCGGACCGGTGCGCGCACCTCGGTCACCGCCGATCTCGGTAGTCGGGCGGACTATCTGGCCGCACTGGATGCGGGCACGGTGACGGTGGTCGGCGAGCACAGCGGCGAACTGCTCACCTTCCTGAATGCCGATGCGCAGGCGCGTAAGCCCGAGGTGACGACCGAGGTGGCGGACAAGTCCGCACCCGTTCGGCTGTCGGTGACCGAGGAGTTGAACCGGTCGCTGCCGGAAGGGCTGGCGGTCTCCGATCCGGCCGACGGCACGGATATGCGAGCCCGGGTGCTGCTGACCGAAGCCGCGGGCAAGGAGGTCCGGTCGCTCGGCGCGCTCGCACCGCGCTGTGGCGAAATCCAGGCGGGGGTGGCGTCGGTGCCGGGTGTGCTGCAAACGGCGGCGCCCGTGCGGATTGCCGGTTGTGACTTCGCCGGTACCAGGCCCTATCCCGACGCGACTGCGCTGCGAAAGGCACTGCTGGACGGCGAAATCCAGGCCGGAATCCTGACCGGTCCGCCCGTGCTGACCCCCGGTGCGACCGATGGGCTGACGGTCCTCGCCGATAACGACTACGCGGTGCGAGCCGAGAATGTGCTTGCGGTCTACCGCAAAGGTCTGCTGGATGATCGGCAGATCAAGAAGCTGAACTACGTCGCGGGTGAGCTCACGACCGATGAGTTGGCGGAGATGATCCGCAAGGTCCGTGAAGGTGCCGCTGCCGCGGAGGTGGCGCGCACCTGGTTGGACAACCACGCGCTCTAGCAAATCATCTGGTCACGACGGCCCGAGCGATTACGCTCGGGCCGTTTGCTATGTCGCCGATCACATTTCCGTTCGATACTGCGGTCTTGTGGGCGGACTGTTCCGCACCGTATATTCCACGTGGAGTATTTGATGCGGAGTATGTCGGTGGCCGTGGCTATCGTGCTCCGGGAATTCGATCTCGCATCCACGAGCGTTGTGCAGGAGGTGACCGAAAATGGGGCAGCACGCGCGCCTGGCGGTGACGCCATTGGCGATCGCCGTGCTCGCGCTGCTCGACGAGCGGCCCATGCATCCCTACGAGGCGTATCAACTGCTGATCGCCCGTCGGGAGGACATCTTGGTGAAGGTGCGGCCGGGCTCGCTGTATCACACGGTGACGCGGTTGGCCGACCAAGGAATGGTGCAGGCCGAGGGAGTCGACCGGGACGGGAATCGGCCGGAGCGAACCACCTACCGGATCACCGAAAGCGGCCGGGAGACATTGCGTTCCCGGGTCGCCGAGATCCTGCGCAATCCCGGGCGGGAATACCCGGTATTCCCGGTCGCGCTCGCGGAAGCGCACAACCTGCCCGCGCCGGAAGTGCTCGCGCTACTGCGGGAGCGGGTCGAGCGATTGGCGCAGGACCTCGCCGATATCGACATGATGAGCCAGTGGGCAGGTATACACGCCGTGCCGCGGCGCTACTGGATCGTGCTCCCGTACCTGCATGCCACCATCGCCGCCGAGATTGCGTGGGTCGGCAACCTGATCTCCGAACTGGACAGCGGCGAGATGGAATGGGACGAATTCGACCCCGCCACCGGCGCCCGCATAACCGAACATCAGCACCCCTGGTCCGACCAGGAACATTCCGAACCACCCCCGGTGCCGCGCCGCTGGAACGAGGCCAGTGCGTGACCGCCCTGATGTGTACCGGTGTGCGCACGCCCTCCGGAACAGACATCCGAGATAGGAACCAAATCCATGACCACACAACGTAATCCGTGGCTAGCGCTGGCCGCGCTGGTCGTCGGCTTCTTCATGATCCTGCTGGATATGACCATCGTCGCGGTCGCGAATCCGGCGATCATGAAGGATATGCAGGCCGACATCTCCCAGGTCATCTGGGTGACCAGCGCGTACTTGCTGACCTATGCGGTGCCGCTGTTGGTCACCGGTCGGCTCGGCGATCGCTACGGGCCCAAGAACCTGTACCTGATCGGTCTGGCCGTATTCACCGCCGCCTCGCTGTGGTGCGGTCTGTCCGGATCGATCGCCATGCTGATCGCCGCGCGGGCAGTCCAGGGGCTCGGCGCCGCGCTGATGACGCCGCAGACTATGGCGGTGATCACCAGGACCTTCCCGCCGGATAAACGCGGTGCGGCCATGGGTCTATGGGGCGGTGTCGCGGGTCTCGCCACGCTGGTCGGCCCGATCCTCGGCGGTGTGCTGGTCGACGGGCTCGGCTGGGAGTGGATCTTCATCGTCAATGTTCCGGTCGGCATCGTCGCGTTCGCGTTCGCGGTCTGGCTGGTTCCGGTGCTGCCGACGCATGAGCACAAGTTCGATATCCCGGGTGTGGTGCTGAGCGGTATCGGTCTGTTCCTGCTGGTCTTCGGTATCCAGGAGGGCAATACCTACGACTGGTCGCTGCGCATCTGGCTGATGATCGGCGCGGGTGTTGTTGTGCTCGCGGTGTTCCTGGTGAATCAGTCGCGCAATACCGGTGAGCCGCTGCTGCCATTGGGGCTGTTCCGTGATCGCAACTTCGCGATGTCGAATGTGGCCATCGCGGCCATGGGCGCCGCGGTCACCTCGTTGATGGTGCCGGCGTACTTCTACCTGCAGGCGGTGCGGGAGTTGTCACCGACCAAGTCCGCCTTGGCATTCGCCCCGATGGCGATCGTCACCGGCGTTTTCGCGCCGATCATCGGCAAGGTCTCCGACAGGCTGCACCCGCGTCTCGTGCCGACCATCGGATTCATCGGATTCTCGGCCTCGATCTTCTGGTTCGCCGCAGTGATGACACCGCATTCCTCATTGGTGTGGTTCATGCTCTCGGGCGCGCTGGCCGGTTTCGCCAACGCCTGCATCTGGGCGCCACTGGCTTCCACTGCCACGCACAACCTGCCGGTCCAGCTGGCCGGTGCGGGTGCGGGTGTCTACAACACGACCCGTCAGGTGGGTTCGGTACTCGGTAGCGCCGCGATCAGCGCTTTGGTCGCGTCCCGCATGAGCGCAAATGGCCTCGGCGGCGGCAAGGTCTCCGAAGGCGGTGCGGGCCAAGGGCCCATCCCCGAATTCGTCAAGGACGCCTTCAGCACCGCCCTCAGCCAAGCCATCCTGCTCCCCGCGGGCATCCTCCTGATCGGTGTAATCGCCTCGGCCCTCTTCATCCGGCACGGCCAATCCGCCGCATCCGGCCCGAAGACCAACCTGGCCAAGGCCGACACCGTCGGCGTCTGAGTTCTGTGTGCCCCGTGCGTAATTCGCGCACGGGGCACACTCGTCAGCGGATCAGTTCGGCGAGTCGACTCCAGTCGAACCGCGCCGGATCGGCAGATCGATGATCGTCTCCGCTTCAGCCGACGGTGACAGTGGTGGATGGATATCCGGTGGCGCCGTCGGGGACTACGGGGGCGCGGGCTTCGGTTTGAGTTTCGCCGGTGCCGTCGGTGGCGCGGGCGCGGATGGTGTGGGGGCCCGGGGTGGCGTTCCACTCGTAGACCCATTGGCGCCAGGTGTCGATGGATTGCTCGGTGGACAGGCGGGCGGGTTGCCATGGGCCGTCGTCGATTTGGACTTCGACGGCCCGGATGCCGCGGTGTTGGGCCCAGGCGACGCCGGCAATAGCGGTGCGGCCCGGTTGCAGTTCGGCGCGGGCGCGCGGGGTGTCGATGCGGGTGCCGGTTTTGATGGGGCCGTAGGCGGACCAGCCGCGACGGGTCCAGTAGGCGGTGGCCCGGTCGAAGCGGGTGATCTCCAGTTCGGTCACCCATTTGGTGGCGGAGACGTAGCCGTAGAGGCCGGGAACGACCAGTCGGGCCGGATAGCCGTGTGCGACCGGGAGGGGTTCGCCGTTCATGCCGACGGCGAGCAGTGCATCGCGGCCGTCGGTGAGTACGGCCAGCGGACTGCCCGCGGTGAAGCCGTCGATGCTGTGCGACAGGACCATATCGGCATCCGGATGGGGTCCGGCCTCGGCGAGCAGCTCGCCCAAGCGGTAGCCGCGCCAGCTTGCATTGCCGATCAGATCGCCACCGACCGGATTCGATACACAGGCCAGCGTCACCAGTGTCTCGACCGGCGTGCGTTTGGCGAGATCGTCCCAGCTGAGCTGGATTTCGTGATCCACCATCCCGTGGATCCGCAACGACCAATCGTCAACGGATACTTGCGGCACGATCAGCGCGGTATCGATCCGATAGAAGTCGCTATTGGACGTCAGATACGGCGTCAGCCCCGGCAATTTCAAATCCGCATCGGGTGCGAGCGAAACGGCTGGCCCACTCGGCTCCGGCAACTGAATCGCCGCCCGCTCACCGGAGACATCCCGCCGCTGTGCCCCGATCAGCCGCCCGCCCACCCCACTGAGCAACGCCAGCCCACCCGTAATCGCAATGCCCCGCAACACCTGTCGCCGCTGCGCCCCCGAAGCCGAAGGTTCCTTCTCGGCCGCCGCTGCGGTCGAACGGGCCGCCGTCCCTGCGCTGCTCGACGCTAGTTCTTCAGCCGTGACCGTTTCGCCGCCGGATGCGGCCTTCGGTGCGACGCCCACCGGCGCGGCGGCCGCTGCGTCGTCGATGCGGGAGGTCAGGATGCGGAGGGCGTAAATGCCTGCGGCGACGCCGATTACGGTGGGCCAGGCGGCGGAGAGTCCGGTGCGGCCGAAGGCGATGGCCGCGGTGAGCAGGCCGAGGGCGGCCAGGAGCCAGGACCCTCGCGGGTGATCTGTTCGTTCGATGGCTCCGATGAATCCGGCGACCAGCACCGCCACGAGTGCCATACAGACGAACAAGAGGGTCTTGTCATTGGTGCCGAAGGTTTGGATGACCCATTCGCGCAGGCCGTCCGGGGTGTGGTCGATGACGGTGGAGCCGAGAGCGTTGGGGGGTGCGCTGTCGGGGCCGACGAAGGCGGCCACGAGCTCGGACGCGCCGAGTGCCAGACCGGCGGCGACAATGCCGGCCGCCACCCGAAAGCGCAGTTCAGCCATGGTCCGAGCCTACTGCCGAGTGCGGTCGGGGAGTATGACCATTCGGTGACGTGAACGTCAGTCCGCGGACTTGTGCCGCTGGTAGTACCGGGCGACGCGGACCCGGTTGCCGCAGCGTTCGGGTGAGCACCAGCGACGGCGCGGGTGTGCGGGCAGGAACAGCAGAACGCAGTCGTCGGCCTCGCAGCGCTTCAGCTTGCCAATCGATGGATCGGTGAGCAGGTCGGCGACGGCTTCGGCCAGGACGGCGGCCAGCCTCTCTGCCGCCGTGCCAGTGCGACGCACGGTCGCGATCACCGCATCGCCGCCCCACTCGAGCTGTCGGATCGCGGGCGCGGCGGCCTGTGCGGCATTCAGTTCGCGCAATGCATCGATGGGTGGGCGACGATCGTGGAGCAGTGCGTCGAGGACGGCGCTGCTGTGGTCGCGCACCGAATGAACGGCGGCGAGGTCGGCGGAAGTGGGGTGTGCAACCGCCAGCTCCGGGTGCCGTTCGGCCTGCAGCGCAAGCCAATTCGCGAGGTCCTCCGGGGTTGCCAGCAGATCGACATCGGTCGGCCGGGTATTGACCAGGTCCAACGCCAACGGCTCGCCGATCAGCAGAGCTTCACTCATGGCTCTAATGCTACATGGAGCAGTTGACACATTAGGAGTCGATAGGCTAGAACTAATGCAACATCACGTAAAGAAAGCATGTGAAGCCATGATCGAGTTGCCGGCCATCCACCACCGCCACATCGATGTCGACGGCGTCGAGGTCCACTACCGCGAATCGGTCCCCAACCGCGCGGACGCTCCGGTGCTATTGCTGCTGCACGGTTTTCCGTCGGCCTCGCACCAGTTCCGCAGGCTCTTCGATGTGCTCGGCGCGCAGTACCGGCTGCTCGCCCCGGACTACCCGGGCTTCGGAAACACCACCGCACCAGCCGATTTCGACTACTCGTTCGAGCGATTGGCCGATGTCGTCGAGGGTTTCGTCGAAGGGCTGGAACTGCGCGAGTTCGCCATGTATGTCTTCGATTTCGGCGCTCCGGTCGGCTTCCGCATCGCGCTGCGCCACCCCGAGTGGGTCAACGGCCTGATAGTCCAGAACGGCAATGCCTACGAGGCGGGACTGTCGGACCTCGCTCGCGACTTCACCGCACTGCGGCCCGAGGACGAAGGAGCGGAAGACACGATTCGCGGTCTGCTCACACTGGAAGGAACCCGCGGCCAGTACGAGCAGGGCGTCCCCGACCCGACCGTGCTCAGCCCCGAATCGTGGATCCTGGATCAGTACTTCCTCGACCTGCCCGGCCGCAAAGAGGCCCAGGCAGCCCTCGCCTTCGACTACAAGTCGAATGTCGCTGCCTACCCCGAATGGCAGCAGTGGCTGCGCAAGTACACCCCGCCTACCCTCATCGTCTGGGGCTCGAACGACCCCTTCTTCCCCGAGCCCGGCGCGCACGCCTATCTCGCAGACCTCCCGGACGCCGAGCTGCACGTCTTCGATACGGGCCACTTCGCGTTGGAGACACACCTATCCGAGATCGCGCCGCTCATCGCCGGTTTCCTGGATCGGACCAGGTGACCAGCCGAAAGCAAAGGCGCCGCCCGCAACTCGCGGACGGCGCCTCGCAAAATCAGCGTCAGCTGTAGATCTTCTCCACCTCGGACGCGTACTGCTTCATCACCACGGCCCGCTTCAGCGACATCTTCGGCGTCAGCTCACCGGTCTCCTGCGTCCAGTCGACGGGCAGGATGCGGATCTTCTTGATCGCCTCGGCATGCGAGACCTTCTTATTGGTATCCGCGACCGCCGCATTGATCTCCGCGACCAGCGCCGGATTCTCGATCACCTGCTCGATCGGGGTCTCGACGGGCAGGTTGTTGCGTTCCTTCCAGCCCGGCAGGGCCTCCGGATCGAGGGTGATCAGCGCGCCGACGAAGGGCTGTCCGTCGCCGACCACCATTACCTGGCTGATCAGCGGGTGGGCCCGCAGCGAATCCTCCATCAGACCGGGGGAGACGTTCTTACCGCCCGCGGTGACGATGATTTCCTTCTTGCGGCCGGTAATGGTGACGTACCCGTCGCCATCGACAGCGCCCAGGTCACCGGTCTTGAACCAGCCGTCCGTGAACGCTTCCTCGGTGGCCTCGGCATTGCCCCAGTAACCGTTGAAGACAACCGATCCGCGCAGCAGCAGTTCGCCGTCTTCGGCGATCTTGACCGCATGGCCCTCGATCGGCTTGCCGACCGAGCCGACGCGAATATTGCCGGGAGTGTTCACGGTGACGGCCGCGGTGGTCTCGGTGAGGCCGTAACCCTCGTAGATGGTGACGCCGACGCCGCGGAAGAAGTGGCCGAGGCGCGCACCGAGCGGTCCGCCGCCGGAGACCGCCGCCTCACACTGACCGCCGAGCGCGACCCGCAGCTTGCTGTAGACGAGCTTGTCGAAAACCGTGTGCTTGAGCTTGAGTACCAGGCCGGGACCACCGTTGTCGAGGGCCTGGCTGTAGGCGATGGCGGTATCGGCGGCCGCGTCGAAGATCTTGCCCTTGCCGCCGTCGTGAGCCTTCTGCTTGGCGCTGTTGAACACCTTCTCGAACACGCGAGGCACCGCGAGGATGAAGTGCGGGCGGTAGCTGCCGAACTGTTCGACCAAGGTGGACCAGTCGGCGGTGAACGCGACGATCACCTTGGCGTCGAATGCGGCCAGCGTGACGGCACGCGCGAACACGTGCGCCAGCGGCAGGAACATCAGCGTCTTCTTGCCCTCGGCGACGTACCTGTTCAGCGCGATCCGGTCGGACTTCGACTCCGCGTACAGATTCGAATGCGAGAGCATGACGCCTTTGGGGCGGCCGGTGGTGCCCGAGGTGTAGATCAGGGTGGCCGGGGACTTGGCATTGACCTCGGCGCGGCGCGCGTGCACGGTCGCGTCCTCGAGGTCGGCGCCGCGCGCGATCAGATCGTCGACGGCGCCTTTGTCGATCTGCAGGGTCTCCTTCAGATCCGGCAGCGCGCCCGCCTCGATCTCATCGATGACCTTGCGGTGCTTATCGCTGTCGACCACCAGCAGCTTGGTGGCGGAGTCCTGCAGGATCCACTTGGCCTGTTCGGCGGCCGAGCTGTCGTAGATGGCGACGGTGCAACCGCCGGCGGCCCAGATGGCGAAGTCGAGCAGCACCCACTCGTAGCGGGTCGGGGCCATGATGGCGACGCGATCGCCGAGCTCGAGACCGGAGGCGATGAGGCCCTTGGCCACATCGGTGACCGTCTTGGCGAATTCCGCGGCCTTGATTTCCCGCCAGCCGCCACCTTCGGTGACGTTGAACAGCACCGCGCCGGGCGACTGCTCGGCATGCCGGAAGACGTTATCGGAATTGTTCGCATCTTCCGGGACGGTGTAGGAAGCCGGGGCTTCGAACTCTCGCATCAGTGCCCTTCCACGTGGGTTTACTCGCCAGTAATCTACGACACCTGTGACCGGGACGTCACTCCGGCCACCGGAAAACCGGGCCGGTTCGACATCGGCGGACGGGTCAGCGTCCGGCCGGGCCCGGGCGGGGCGGCGTCGATTTTGTATTCACGCGCTTGAACGAGCGCAGGTGAGGCACTCTCTATCCTATGTCGCGCAGCGTGACCGGCTGGATGGCTTCCCGTAGGAAATCGGCCAATTCGGTCAGCGCCGCCGCGGCCGGTCCGACCAGCGCGGCCTGCAGTTGCGCGACGTGCCATAGCCCCTTGCTCTCGGTGAACCTGGCATGCACACCCGCTGTCCGCAGCGCGGCGACGAACTCCACACATTGCGCATGCAGCAGTTCGCTGACATCGACCTGTACATACGTCGGCGGCAAACCTCGCAGTTCACCGTGCAGCGGTGCGTAGCCGGTGTCCTTGCCGTCCCCGTCGCCGAGATAGGCCGCGGCGCATGCGCGCGACCACGGCCGGTTGATCACCAGATCGCGGAACTTGTCCGGGACCTGATTCGGATCCACCCACGGTGCGATCAGGCCGAGCGCGGCCGGGGTGTAGCCGTGTTCGGCGATGAGCCGCTGTGCGGTGGCCAGCGATAGCCCGCCGCCCGCCGAATCACCCGACAGCGCAATCTGTTCGGGGCGGTAACCGATATTGCCGACCAGTTCCAGGAATGCCGATTCGGCGTCCTCGAGTCCGGCCGGGAACGGGTGCTCCGGCGCCAGTCGGTAGTCGAGAACATAGACGGTGCAGCCGGTTTCGTGCGCCAGCCGGGCGGCCAGCGAACGGTGCGTCGCCGGCGATCCGACCGCGTAGCCGCCGCCGTGCAGGTAGAGCACCGCGCCTGCGTTCGGATTGGGCCTGGCCGAGCCTGCGGTGATTCTTTCCGCGGGTCGCCCGCCTAGCCTGAGCCGGTGCACGGTTGTGCCCGATGGCAAAAACTGTGCGCGCGAACCGATATCGAGCAGCAGCCGCTGCATCTGCCAGGGCAGTCGCGCGTTCAGTGAGACCCGGAAAATCGGACTCAGCAGCGCTCGCGCGACGGGTAGCGGAATGTTGATGTCACGCATAGGTTTTCCTCGATTCCCTGCGCTGGTTCAGGGTAGGAAGGGACGGTTCACCGCGGCGGCGATGCGCTGGTAGCCGGAGGCGGTGACCCGGACGAACAGGTCGAGCACCTTGGCCTCCCAACCGATCAGCACGCGACCGTGTCCCTTGCGGACGCCCTCGGTAATGGTCTGCGCGGCCATTTCCGGTGTGTGAATGGCCAGCTTCTTGTCGAACAGCGATGCGGCACTCTGGCTGTCGATGCCCTCGGCATAGGTGGCGTTGCGGGCGACGGCGGTCTTGATGCCGCCGGGGTGCACACAGGTCACCTTGACCGGATGCTTGCCGACCAGCATCTCCTGGCGCAGCGATTCGGTGAACCCGCGCACCGCGAATTTGGCTGCGTTATATGCACTCTGGCCCGGGACCGCGATCAGGCCGAACAGGCTGGAGACATTGACGACGTGGCCCTCGCCGGATTCGATCAGCAGCGGCAGGAAGGCCTTCGTGCCATTGACGACGCCCCAGAAGTCGACGTCCATGATGCGCTCGATGTCCTTGAACTCCGAGCGGATCACCTCGCCGTGGTAGGCGATGCCCGCGTTGTTGTAGATCTGGTGCACCTTGCCGAAGTGCGCCTTTACGGCGTCGGCGTACAGCAGCACCGCTTCGCGCTCGACCACATTCAGCCGGTCGGATTTGATTTCGGCTCCGTACGCCTCGCAGCGGCGCACCGTCTCGGCCAGGCCGTCGGTATCGATATCGGAGAGCGCGAGTTTGGCGCCGCGCCTGGCCAGGTTCTCCGCGAGGGCGCGGCCGATGCCGGAACCCGCCCCGGTGATCACACAGACCTTGCCCTTGAAGTAAGCGTCACTGCGCCCACCCGTCGCCCGACCGCCACCCCTCACGGAATCGCTTCGCGATGCGGTATTCACTGTGCCACCACTTTCAGATCGTTTCGTGCGGTGTCGACGGTCGTCGTTTCATACGCGGACACGTCGAAATTCTTGGTCAGCCTGCGGAATTCGAAGGTGAAGTCCGGCCACAGTGTGGTGTTGTTGCCGTGCTTGTCCAGGTACCAGCTGGCACAGCCGCCGGTATTCCACACGCTCTTCACCAGTTTGCCCTGCAGATCCTGGTTGTAGGCGTCCTGCGTCGCGCGCTTCACCTCGACCGTGCGCAGGCCGAGGCGATCGACGGTGGCGAGAGCGTCGGCGATGTAGTTGATCTGGGATTCGATCATGTACACCATCGAGGTGTGGCCGAGGCCGACGTTCGGGCCGAGCAGGAAGAACATATTAGGGAAGTTGGCGACGGCCGACCCCTTGTAGCCCTGCTGGCCGATCTCGTCGAACACCTCCGCCAGCGTGCGACCGTCCTTGCCCGAGATGGCGTTGTAGGTCGGCGAATCCGTGACGTGGAAGCCGGTCGCGACGATGAGTGCGTCGATTTCGCGCTCGGTGCCGTCCTTGGTGACGATGGAATTCGCGCGCACCTCGGCGATGCCGTCGGTGACCACGTCCACATTCGGGCGGGTCAGCGCCGGGTAGTAGTCGTTGGAGATCAGCATGCGCTTGCAGCCGATCCGGAAGTTCGGGGTGACCTTCTTGCGCAGCTCGGGATCCCGGATCTCCAGCTGCAGCTTGGCCTTGGCGATCAGCTCGAAGGCCTGCATCAGTGCCGGAACCTTGGCGAGGCCGACGACCTGGGTTTCGCGCGCGGCGTAGATGGCGGCGCGGGATAGTCGCTGGAAGCCCGGGATGTGCCGGAAGGCGAGACGCTCCGGCAGGGTGTACGGGCGGTCCATGCGGGGAAGCAGCCACGGCGCGGTGCGCTGGTAGACGTCCAGGTGCGCGACCTGTGCGGCGATGGACGGCACGATCTGGATGGCCGAGGCTCCGGTGCCGATGATGGCGACGCGCTTGCCCGTCAGATCGGCGTCGTGGTTCCAGCGGGCGGAGTGGAAGATCTCGCCCTCGAAACCGTTGACGCCCTTGATATCCGGGAGCGCGGGTTCGCACAGCGCGCCGACGGCGGACACCACGGTGTCGGCGGTGAAGCTGCCCCGGGTCGATTCGATATGCCACAGGTTGGTGGCGTTGTTCCAGCGGGCCGCGGTCACGTCGCAGTTGAACAGGTGCTTGTCGAGCACGTTGTACTCGCGCGCGACGCCCTGGATGTACTGCTGGATCTCGCCCTGCTTGGAGAACGAGCGCGACCAATTCGGGTTCAGCGCGAACGAGTACGAGTACAGGTGCGACGGCACATCACAGGCCGCGCCCGGGTAGGTGTTGTCGCGCCAGGTGCCGCCGACATCGCTGCCGCGTTCCAACACGAGGTAATCGTTGCGGCCCTGCTTGCTCAACCGGATCGCCAGGCCCAGACCAGCGAAACCGCTGCCGATGATGATGGTCTTGACGTGGCGGGCTGGCCGGTTGCCGACAGCTTTGTCTGTAACCTTGCGACTCATATAATCCAGACTACGGTCCTATTGAGCATGAGTCAACAGTATTGAGCAGCGTTCAGTAAGATGGGCCCGTGAGTAGTCGAGGCACCGGAGAAACTGTCAAGCGCACCCGGCTCAGCCCGGAAGAGCGCCGTCTACAACTGATCACCCTGGGCGCCAAGATGCTCGGGGACCGCGCCATCGAAGACATCTCGATCACCGAAATCGCCGGGGAAGCCGGGATCTCCCGCGGCCTGCTCTTCCACTACTTCCCGACCAAACAGGACTTCCAACTGGCGATAGTCCGCCACGCCAATGCCGAGCTACTGGAGCGCGTCGCACCCGACCGCACCCTCGGCGTATTCGAGATGCTGCGCGATTCGATCGAGCGCTACATCGAGTACGTCGGCGAGAACCGCAATTCGTACGTATCGCTGCTGCGCGGCCCGGCCAGCGTGAGCGCCGAGGTGCTTCCGCTCGTCGACCAGACCCGCAACGTCATCATCGACATCATCCTGACCGAAGTGCCCGTCGACATTCCGGACGCCGACCGTCCTCGCCTCATCCTCGCCATGCGCGGCTGGATCGCCTTCGTCGAGGAAACTACTCTCACCTGGCTCCGCCACGAAATAATCACCCGCGAGCAGTTGGTCGACCTCTTGGTCGAATCCCTACTCGCCGTGGCACTTTCGCTGAATCCCGCACTGGCCGCCGCCCTGCGTGGGTGATCTGCGGACTGTGGGCGATTCGCTCGATTGAGCACTCCTGGAAGATGTCCGCTGCGGAGTGCCACGAATTGGTGTGCTCGACGTCAGCGTGCTTCGGCAGGCGGGTGGGGGCGTTGGTGGGGATACCCTGACGTATGGGTCTGTCGCGGCGGGAGTTGTTGCGGTTCGGCACCGCTGGATCGGTTGCGGTGTTGGTGGGGGCGTCCGCGGCGAGCAGTGGGCGGTTTCGGGCGCCGCGGTGGTTGGGGGATCCGTTCACGTTGGGGGTGGCTTCGGGGGAGCCGCTGCCGGATGGGGTGGTGTTGTGGACGCGGCTCGCGCCGGATCCGCTGGCGCCGGACGGGCTCGGGGGGATGGCACAGCATCCGGTCACCGTGGAGTACGAGGTCGCGCACGACGAACAGTTTCAGCAGGTGGTTGCCCGGGGGGCAGCGGTCGCGACGCGCGAACTCGCGCATTCCGTGCATCCCGAAGTGCGCGGATTGGAGCCGAATCGCTGGTACTTCTATCGATTTCGCGCGGGCTCGGCAATTTCGCCGATCGGTCGCACCCGAACGGCTCCGCCGCTCGGGCAGCCCACTGCGCGCATGCGATTCGCGTTCGCATCCTGTCAATCGTGGGCCTCCGGCTACTACACCGCCTATGAGCATATGAGCGCCGAAGACCTCGATCTGGTTGTGCACCTTGGTGACTACATCTACGAAAGGGGCTGGAACCGCGGCCGCGAGGGGATGTCGGTGGAGCCGTACCTGGCCGCTGAAGCGGTCGATCTACCCGGCTACCGGCTGCGCTACGCCCAGGCCAAGGCCGAACAACCGTTGCGCGCCGCGCACGCCGCCTTTCCCTGGCTCGTCACCTTCGACGACCACGAGATCGACAACAACTGGTCCGCCGATAACCCCGGCCTCGGTCTCGACATCTACCGCATCCCCGCCCTGTTCCGCCGCCGCAAAGCCGCCGCCTTCCAAGCGATGTACGAACATCAGCCACTGCGCATCGAGGCCCTGCCGTCCGGCCCGACCATGCGCATCCACCGCCGCTACACCTTCGGCGACCTCGCCGACATCACCATGCTCGACACCCGCCAATACCGCACCGGAGGGACCTGCGGTAAGGGCAATATCGGCGACGATTGTCCCGACCGACTCTCGCCCGACCGCTCGATATTAGGTGCACCACAACGAAATTGGCTGCTCGACGGCCTCACCCACTCCACCGTCCGCTGGCAGATCCTCGGCAACCAGGTGGCCATGGCGAAATCCGACTATGACCCCGGCCCCGGTACCAATTTCGGCACCGACGCCTGGGACGCCTACGTAGCCGACCGCAACACCGTTCTCGCCACCGCCGCCGCTCGTGATATCCACAACCTCGTCGTCATCACCGGCGACCGCCACCACAACTACGCCGCCGACCTCCGGCCCGACTACACCACCCCCGAATCCCCCGTCGTAGCAGCCGAATTCACCGGCACATCGATAACAACCGGCGGCGACGGCACCGATGTCAACCCCACCGGCCGCAACCTCCTTGTCGCCAACCCGGATATGAAATTCTTCAACTCCCAACGCGGATACGTCCGAGTGGAATTCGACCATTCGGTGTGGCGCACCGACTTCCGCGTCGTCCCCTATGTTCGCCGCCCCGGCGCCCCGATCCGCACCCGCGCGAGTTTCGTTGTGCAAGACCGGATCCCGGGTGTGGTTGAGACATCGCGCCCCAGCGAGCACACCGATCAGGCCGCTGATCCTCGAACGGCAGGTCCGGCACCGCGGTAAGCCGTAGGTTTGTTGCTGCGGCGGTCGTCGATGTCCGGAGAGCCGAGCAGTGCGGCCCCGAATCGTCAGAAGCTACGGCAACGCTGCCGCGCGCTACTCGCCGCGAGCGTACGCGTCTGCCCGAAGTCAGGTACGAACGACGCCGGGCCGAATCACTCTGAGTAAGAGCGGATTCGGCCCGGCGTTCGGTCAGCGAAAACTACGCGGTCGGCTCGAAGGCCTCGCCCACGATTTCGGCTTGCTCCACGGCATGCACCTTCGACGAACCCGAAGAAGGAGCCGACATGGCGCGGCGGGAGATCCGGCGCAACTTCGTGAACCGCTCCGGGAGGAGTTCCGGGAGGTTCAGGCCGAAGAAGGGCCAGGCGCCCTGGTTGGCCGGTTCCTCTTGGACCCAGGCGATATCCGTCGCGTTCGGATAACCAGCCAGTGCCTCGTTGAGGCGGAACTTGGGCAGCGGGTAGAGCTGCTCGATGCGCACGATGGCGACGTCTTCGCGCTTCTGCTTGGCCTTTTCGGCGACCAGCTCGTAGTAGAGCTTGCCGCTGGTGAGCAGGACGCGCTTGACCTTGTTGCGGTCGCCGACGCCCTGTTCGTAGGTGGGCTCGTCGAAGACCGAGCGGAACTTCGATTCGGTGAAGTCCTTCAGGTCCGAGACCACGGCCTTATTGCGCAGCATCGACTTCGGGGTGAAGACGATCAGCGGGCGGCGGATGCCGTCGAGTGCGTGGCGGCGCAGCAGGTGGAAGTAGTTCGCCGGGGTGGACGGCACGGCGACCGTCATCGAGCCCTCGGCGCACAGCAGCAGGAAGCGCTCGATGCGACCGGAGGTGTGGTCCGGGCCCTGACCCTCGTGACCGTGCGGCAGCAGCAGCACGACCTCCGACAGCTGACCCCACTTGGCCTCACCGGAGGAGATGAACTCGTCGATGATGGACTGCGCGCCGTTGACGAAGTCACCGAACTGCGCTTCCCACAACACAAGTGCGTCCGGGTTGCCCAGCGAGTAGCCGTATTCGAAGCCGACGGCGGCGTATTCGCTCAGCGCCGAGTCGTGCACCGCGAACCAACCCGGGTTGGAGCTGCCGATGTTGTGCAGCGGGGTGTATTCCTCGGCCGTCTTGCGGTCGATGATCACCGAGTGGCGCTGGGTGAAGGTGCCGCGACGCGAATCCTGACCGGTCAGGCGCACCGCGCGACCCTCATCGATCAGCGTGCCGAAGGCGAGCAACTCGGCGAAGGCCCAGTCGACCTTGCCCTCGTACGCCATTTCGCGCCGCTTCTCCAGCACCGGCTTGACGCGCGGGTGCACATTGAAGCCCTCGGGGACACCGAGGAAGGCGTCGCCGATGCGCTGCAGCACGGTCTTGTCCACGGCAGTCACGACCGTAGCCGGCACCTGCTGGTCGTCCTCGACCGATTCGCTCGGCTCCGGGACGTACTTCTCCAGCTCGCGAACCTCGTTGAAGACCCGCTCCAGCTGACCCTGGTAGTCACGCAGCGCGTCCTCGGCCTCTTTGAGCGAGATGTCGCCACGGCCGATCAGGCTCTCGGTGTACGCCTTGCGCACCGAGCGCTTGGTGTCGATGACGTCGTACATGTACGGCTGGGTCATCGACGGGTCGTCGCCCTCGTTGTGGCCCCGACGCCGGTAGCAGATCATGTCGATCACGACGTCCTTGCGGAACTTCTGGCGGAAGTCGACCGCCAGACGCGCCACCCAGTCGCAGGCCTCCGGGTCGTCACCGTTCACGTGGAAGATCGGCGCACCGAT
Organism: Nocardia vinacea; assembly: GCF_035920345.1. Taxonomy (NCBI): domain Bacteria; kingdom Bacillati; phylum Actinomycetota; class Actinomycetes; order Mycobacteriales; family Nocardiaceae; genus Nocardia; species Nocardia vinacea. The sequence goes on along the minus strand of NZ_CP109149.1, from coordinate 5,440,936 downwards.
GAACTTCGCGATATCGGTGGAGTATTCGGTGGAGCGGCTGTTCTCCGGTGCGGTGGTGAAACCGATCTGGTTGTTCACCACGATGTGGATGGTGCCGCCGACGCGGTAACCGCGCAGCCCCGACAGGTTCAGCGTCTCCGCCACCACACCCTGACCCGCGAATGCGGCGTCACCGTGCAGCATCAGCGGCATGACGGAGAAGCCCTCCGGCCCGTCGCCCTTGTCCAAAAGGTCTTGCTTCGCGCGTACCAGACCCTCGAGCACCGGGTCGACCGCCTCGAGGTGCGAGGGGTTGGCGGTCAGCGAGACCTCGATCTCGTTGTCGCCGAACATCTGCAGGTAGGTGCCGCGCGCGCCGAGGTGGTACTTCACGTCGCCGGAGCCGTGGGTGGCGGCCGGGTTCATATTGCCTTCGAACTCGGTGAAGATCTTCGAGTACGGCTTGCCGACGATATTGGCGAGCACATTGAGGCGACCGCGGTGCGGCATACCGATGACGACCTCGTCGAGCGAATGCTCGGCGCACTGGTCGATGGTGGCGTCCATCATCGGGATGACGGTTTCGGCGCCCTCGAGCGAGAAGCGCTTCTGCCCGACGTATTTGGTCTGCAGGAAGGTTTCGAAGGCCTCGGCCGCGTTCAACCGGTTCAGGATGTACTTCTGCTGTGCGACAGTCGGCTTGACGTGCTTCTGCTCGACCCGCTCCTGAATCCACTGCAACTGCTCGGTTTCCAGGATGTGGGTGTACTCCACACCGACGTGGCGGCAGTAGGCATCGCGCAGCACCGAGAGCACATCGCGCAGCTTCATCCGCTCCTGGCCATGGAAGCCCGCGACATCGAAGGTGCGGTCCAGGTCCCAGAGGGTGAGGCCGTGCTGGGTGACATCGAGGTCCGGATGGCTGCGGAACTTGTCCTTGACCAACCGCAGCGGATCGGTGTCGGCCATCAGGTGGCCGCGGTTGCGATAGGCCGCGATCATCTCGAGCACGCGGGTGCTCTTGTCGACGCCGCGTTCCTTGACATCCTTGCGCCAGCGCACCGGCTCGTAGGGCACGCCGAGGCCGTGGAAGATCTCGTCGTAGAACTCGTCGCTGATCAGCAGGTTGTGGATGGTCCGCAGGAAGTCGCCGGACTCCGCGCCCTGAATGATGCGGTGGTCGTAGGTCGAGGTCAGGGTCATCAACTTGCCGACGCCGAGCTCGTTGATGCGCTCGTCGCTCATGCCCTGGAATTCGGCGGGGTACTCCATCGCGCCGGCGCCGACGATCGCGCCCTGGCCCGGCATCAACCGCGGCACCGAGTGCACGGTGCCGATGGTGCCCGGGTTGGTCAGCGAGATGGTGACGCCGGTGAAGTCGTCGATGCCGAGCTTGCCGTCGCGGGCGCGGCGCACGATGTCCTCATAGGCGGTGTGGAACTGCCCGAAGGTCATGGCCTCGCAGCCCTTGATGGCCGCGACGACCAGCGAGCGGTTGCCGTCCTTGCCCGCCAGGTCGATGGCGAGACCGAGGTTGGTGTGTGCCGGAGTGACCGAGTTCGGCTTGCCGTCGATTTCGGCGAAGTGCCGGTTCAGGTTCGGGAACGACTTGACCGCCTGCACGATCGCGTAGCCGAGCAGGTGGGTGAAGGAGATCTTGCCGCCGCGGGTGCGGGCCAGGTGGTTGTTGATGACCAGGCGGTTGTCGATCATCAGCTTCGCCGGAATGGCGCGCACGCTGGTCGCGGTCGGGATGGCCAGCGACGCGGACATGTTCTTGACCACGGCGGCGGCCGGGCCGCGCAAAACCTTTGCCTCGTCGGCAGCGGTGTCGGCGGGCTTCGGCGCGCCTGAGGTGGGCGCGGCATTCGAGGTCGGCGCGGGCGTCGTCTGCGGCGCACGGGTGGTGGGCTTCGCGGGCGCGGGAGGCTTGGGTGCGGCGGGTGCGGCGGGTGCGGGCGCTGCCGGAGCGGGGGCCGCAGCGGCGGGGGCCGCGTTCACCGGCGCGGGGGCCGGTGCCGGGGTGGCCACCTGCGCGGGCGCGGCCGCTGGCGCGGCGCTGTTACCTGAATCACCCGGGATCTCGGGCGTGTAATCGGCGAGGAACTCGTGCCAACTTTCATCGACGGAAGATGGATCCTGTTTGTACTTTTGATACATCTCATCGACTAGCCACTGGTTCTGTCCGAACTGGGAAGTTGAGCTGCTCACAGCAGGTGTTCGCCTCATTTCGTTCTTCGCGCTGCGACGTTTGTGACGTGCCCGGCACGGGGATCAGCGGATGCGCGCCGATGCGCCCTCTCTGAGGATAGGCCCAGCAGCAAATCAGTGGATCGACTGACCACCGGACAACCCCGATCCCAAAGATGACGACCCGTCCTCACCCGAGAATATTCCCCCCGCTTCGCTGGCCGCCGCCCATAGCTGGGCATAGCGGCCACCGGCCGCAACCAATGTGTCGTGCGGCCCGATTTCGGCGATTCGTCCGCGTTCGACGACGGCGATCCGATCGGCTCGCGCGGCGGTGCCCAGCCGGTGTGCCACGACGACGGTGGTCCGGCCGCGCGTCAGCGATCGGCTCGCTACCAGCACCGATGCCTCGGTCTCCGGATCGAGGGTGGCGGTGGCCTCGTCGAGCAGCAGTAGATCCGGACGGACCAATTCGGCCCTGGCGAGTGCGATCAGTTGGCGTTGGCCCGCCGAGAGGCCGCGGCCGCGCTCGCCGATCGGATGACGCATGCCCTGCGGTAGCGCCGCGATCATGTCGGCCGCACCGACCGCGGTGGCGGCGGCCGCGATCTCCGCTTCGGTCGCGGAAGGTTTCCCGAATGCAATGTTGCTGGCGACGTCGCCGGTGAAGAGGTGAGCTTCCTGGGGGACGATGCCGAGCCGGGCGCGATAGTCGGTGAGGCGGTAGTCGCGGATGTCGATGTCGTCGACGGCGATCGCACCCGGATTGTCGCGGGGCAGATCGTAGAGGCGGGCCAGCAACTTGACGATGGTCGATTTGCCCGCGCCCGTCGATCCGACCAAAGCCAGTGTGGATCCGGCCGGAATCCGCAATGACACTCCGTCGAGGGCGGGCTTCTCGGTGCTCGGATAATGGAATCGGATGTCGTCGAGGACGACCTCGCCGCGCAATCCGTGGTCGATCGCGGTCGCGTCCGGTGGATCGGCGGCGATCGAGGACGGGGTGCGCAGCAGGTCGCCGATGCGGCGCAGACCGACGCGCGCCTGCTGGTAGCCGTCGAAAACCTGGGACAACTGCAGGATCGGGCCGAAGAGCAGCTGCAGGTAGAGCACGAAGGCGATGAGTGTGCCCGCGGTCGTGGTGTTCTCGGCGACTTCGCGCGCGCCGAAGTACACGACCGCGGCCAGCGCCAGATCGGCCCAGGCGATGACGAAGGCGAAGTACATGGCGATCGCGCGCTGGGCGCGCATCCGGCTGGCGCGGTAGCGATCGGAGTATTCGGCGAAGCGGCGGGCGGCGATCGGCTCGTGCCGGTTGGCCTGGACGGCGCGCAGTCCGGCGACGTTTTCCTGGAAATCGGCATTGACGGTCGAGACGTGTTCGCGCGAGACGGTGTAGGCGGTCGAGGAGACGCGGCGGAACAGCGCCGTCGCGACCAGCAGCGGCGGCAGCGCGATCAGCACCACAGCGGCCAGCGAGGCATCGATGACCAATAGCGCCACCGCGATACCGACCAGGGTGAGTGCGCCGATCAGCGTGGTCGCGACGCCGGTTTGCAGGAAGGTCGAGAGTGCATCCACATCGGTGGTCATCCGGGTCATGATGCGACCGGACAGCTCGCGCTCGTAGTAGTCCAATCCCAGCCGTTGCAGATGGGCGTAGCTGCGCACGCGGAGGCCGAAGAGGACGCGTTCGCCGCTGCGGGCGGTGAGGACGGTGGTCGCCGCGCCGACCGCGAGACCGAGCACGACCAAGGCCGCGCCGAGCGCGCCCGCCCGGGCGAGTGCGCTCGAGTCATGGCCGCTCACACCGGAATCGATGGCATAGCGGACGATCGGTGGGAAGGCGACGCCGATGAGGGTGTCCAGTGCGAGCAGGGTGATTACGGTCAGAACCAGTCGGCGCACCGGGCGCAACAGGCGAGTGAGTCGGAATCCGGGGTCTGGTTGGCGCAGCTGTTCGTCGTCCAGGTCGGGTTGTTCGGTGGCCGGTGGCAGACGTTCGAGGGTACGGCGCAATTCGGGGGTTTCGCTGAGATCGGCTGCGGCGCTGGAGAATCCGCCGGGGCCGCTGGTGGGTGTTGCGGTGCGTCGGGAACCGGCTGACCGTGGGATGTCGGCGATTGTGGCTTCATCGGTGGCGTGTGAGACCGGCCCGGGGAGCCGGATCACCCGATCCGCATGGGCCAGTGTGGATTCCCGATGCGCCAGGATCAGTGTGGTGCGTCCGCCCGCATCGGGCAGCTTCTCGAAGATGGCCGCCTCGGTCACCGCATCGACCGCGGAGGTCGCGTCATCGAGCACCAGAATCCGTGGCCGCGCCAATAGCGCCCTGGCCAGAGCGATTCGCTGCCGCTGCCCGCCGGAGAGCGTCAATCCGCGTTCGCCGACCACGGTGTCGTAGCCGTCGGTGAGTTCGGTGATGAACTCGTCGGCCGCGGCAAGCTTCGCGGCATAGCGGATTTCGGCGTCGGTGGCCGCTGGTCGGCCGAGTGCGATATTCGCGGCAATGGTGTCGCTGAACAGGAATGGGTCGTCGAACACCACCCCGACCGCGCTGCGTAAATCGGATGCGCGCAGGTCAGCGATATCCACTTGCTCAGCGGATTCCGCGGTGGCGGTCGATCCGAATAGGCGAATGGTGCCGGACTCCGGGGCATAGAAGCGGGGGAGAAGCAGTGAGAGCGTTGACTTTCCGGAGCCCGCCGGGCCGATGATGGCGACAGTTTCGCCGGGCTGCACGGTCAGATCGAGGTCACGCAGGATGGGTTGCGAGGGCTCGAATCCGAAGGTCAGCGAATCGATTTCGATGCCCAAGGGCCCATCGGGGAGTTCGGCGGGAGCGGGCGGGTCGGCGATTTCGGGCGCGGCGTCGATGACCTGGTAGACGCGCTCGGCGGCGGCCCTGGTCAGCTGGGCCATGATCACCACCGAGGACATGGTGCGGGTGGTGACGGTCATGGTGGTGACGTATGCGGAGAAGGCGAGAAAGGTGCCGATTCCGATGACGCCGTGCAGGGCGAGCAGTCCGCCCACAACAATCACCGCGACCAGCCCGGCTTGCGGAATCGTGGTCACCACGGGCGCGAAGCGCGCATTGATCTTGGCGGCGCGCATGCGCTCGGCGTAGAGAACGCGCCCCTGTTCCTCCAGCACCCGCACCATCCGAGCTTCCTGCCCGAAGCCCTTGACCACCCGGACGCCGGTGACGGTCTCTTCGACATGTTGTGCGACCTCGGCGGCTCGCTGCTGCGCCGACCACGTTGCCGCGTACAGTCGAGGCCGCATCCGATACACCAGCACTGCGATTGCCGGGACCACCAGCAATGCGACGGCGGCCAGCGGTGGCGACAGCCACACCATCACTGCGGCGGCCAGCAGGAACTCCAGCAATGCCAACCCGGACAGCGGCGTCATCGCCAAAAGGCCCTGCACCAACTGCAGATCCGTAATCGAACGCGACACCACCTGTCCGGTGCGCAGCGTGTCCTGCCCGGCGCCGTCCAATCGCTGTAGCGAGGCGAGCAGACTGACACGCAGCGAGTGCTGCACATCGAGGGAAAGCCGTCCGGCCAACATGCGGCGTCCGAAGGCCGCCGAGAAGCGGCCGAATGCGACAAGGGCGAGTAGAGCCGCGATGGTCCCGATGACGGACGTGTCACCGACTCCGGTCGCATCGACCGCCCGCTTGGTCAGCAGTGGCGCGGAGATCTCGACCAGCGCTCCGGCCGTCAATGCGATCGCGATGCCCGTGACCGTTCCCCGGTGGCCCCAACACTCGGTCCACAATCTGCGCATCCAACCCATATCGCGCTCGGTCACTCCGCTGCTCACCCCGTCTTGTCGTGCTGGTACCGACGGTAATGACACGTGCCGCACCGCTGTTTGTTCCCCGCGGCCGGGGCCGGATCAGATGTCGCGGGTGCGCAGCAACCACCAGGCCCCACCGGCGGCGGCGATGGTCCAGAGGATGAGGACCACCAGGGCGGCGGGGGTGGGGGCCAGGAAGTCGCTGTCTTTGAAGGAACCGACGGCGACGGTGCTGACAGTGGCGGAGCCGGGCAGGACGGTGACCACTCCGGCGAGGCCGATTGCTTTAGCGACGACCCAGATCAACGGTTCGATGATCACCAGCCAGCCGAGCATCGCCACGACCGCGGTGGTGGAGGTGCGCAGCAGCAGGCCCAGGCCGGCGCCGATCAGGGACCAGCAGACCGCGGCGAGCAGCCCGCCGCCGAGGACGGCGAGGAAGCGCACTCCGAAGTCGAATTTGCCGCGGCCGAAACCGAGCAGGCAGGCGAAGGCGATGAGTTCGACGACGAAGGTCGCTGCCAGGGCGAAGCCCGCGGTGACGAGGAACTTCGCGGCGACGAGCCGGTCCCGGTCGGAGGCGAACAGGGCGGTGGTCGGCATTGTCGCGTAACGGTATTCGGCTCCCGCACCGGCCGCGCCGAAGGCTCCGGCCACCACGATCGCGACCGCGAGACCGATATAGAGCCCGATGGTCGCCGCGCCCGTGGCCGGATTGGATTTCGGATCGGCGGGTCCGGCGAGCAGTGCGGTCACCGTGCACGCGACGAGGGCGACCGCGGGAATCAGCGCGGCCAGGATTCGGCCGGCGCGCAGTGTGCTGACCTTGCGCACCTCGGAGTTGACGGCCGGAACGAGGTCCGGTGGCAGAACGGCGATCATCGTGTAATCCCGTAGGAGGTCGGTTGCTGCGGTGCGATCCCGGCATAGGGGGCGGGCTGGGGTGGGCGGGCCGGTTTGACCAATGAGGCGAGCACTCGGTCGGGATGGATCTGGTCGGCGGCGATATTGTCCACGCGCACACCGGCCGTCGTCGCGGCCGCGCGGATCTGCGTTTCGGTCGCTTCGGCGACGGCGAGGCGTCCGTCGGGGCGGATCACCGCATCGGTGAAGCCCTGTGCGGCCAACATGGTCGCGAGTGCGATCGGGGTCGATGCGGCGACGACCAGTCGATCGGGGTGTCCGCGCCGAAGCCGGGCAGGGGTGCCCTGATAGACCACCGAGCCCTCGCTCACGACAATGATGTTGTCCGCCATCGGAATCACGTTCGCGAGGCTTTCGCTGGATAACAGGACCGAGCCACCGCGACGGGTGTGCCGCCGCAGGAAGTCCGCCAGCCAGGCGCGTTCCGCCGCGTCGAGACCGGCCGATGGCTCGTCGAGAATCAGCAGCTGCGGGTCGCCCAGCAGCGCGGTTGCCAGGGCCAGCCGGGTTTGCGATCCGTCCGACAGCTCGCCCGCCCGTGTCCTCGCCAACTCACCGAGGCCGACCACCTGGATCACCTCGTCGACCCGCGCGTCCTCGACTCCCGCGGCCGCCGCATAGACCAGCAGATGATCACGCGCGCTTCGAGCCGGGTGCAGTCCACGTGGCTGCAACATGCCGCCGACGACAACCGCGGATCCGTCGCGCCGCCGCGAGCCCGGCCCGCCGACCGCGGCGGTTCCGGACGTCGGCTGGTGTAGACCGAGCAGGATCCGCAGGATTGTCGACTTACCCGCGCCCGCCGGGCCGACCAGGGCGGCGGTGGTACCGGACGGCACGGTGAAGCTCACGTTTTCGACCGCGGTGACCAGGTCGTAGCGCTTGGTCAGGCCGCGGACGGAGAAGGCGAGCGGTCGGCCCGCGCTCATCGTGGCGTGGTCGGGGGTTGCGGCTTGGCCGGATCCAGGGCGGGCAGCGGGTCGGCGTCGATGACGAGCTGCCGATCGGCGGGCCAGGTCACCGGCGCGGGGCCGAATGCCTTGCGCGCGTTGCTGATCGTGGTCTTACCGAGCGCCCGATTGCCGACGCTGCCGATCACCGCTCCGATTCCGGCGGGCACCACCTTGCCGGCCATCAATGCGGCCCGCTTGGTGATGAAGCGGATGATGAATCGCTTGAGCAGCGAATCGTTCATGCTCGACAGGCCGGGAATCTTATTGGCGAACAGCGTGCCCCAGTTCTTCGCCGAATGACCGACCGTCTTCTCGACGATCTCCATCCCGCTCTCACCGAGCACGACCGCGAGCACCAGCGCCCGCCGCGTCTCTTGGTCCTCGGGGGAGATGCCGTGCACGGCCGCGACGGCCAGCGTGAACACCGCGGACGCTTCCATGAAGAAGGTGGTCTCGGCACTGACCGCCGCGAGTGCCGCGATGGTGCCGACTCCCGGCACCGCGGCCGTCGCGCCGACCGCACCGCCACTGCCGGTGACCGCGAGCAGGTACTGGTGCTCCAGCCGCTCGATGATCTGCGCGGGGTTCTCCGACGGATGCGAACGCCGCAGCCGGTCCACGTACTTGGCGACCGCGGGCGCCTGCAGGCGCGACCCGGTATCGAGTAGCTGGACCACCGTCTTCTCGAACGTGCCTTTGAACACGGCGATATCCTCCTCTTCCGCCCGTACGGAACGACCTTATTGCACCGGCCGCCATCAACTCGTCATGACAACGATGTACCCGGTCGGCCGGGTTCCCAGCGTGTCGGTTCGATCACGCCGGTTCGCGAAGGGCGGGGACCCTTTCCGTGAGCGGTGGCGGTGGCGGCGGGGTGCCTTCGCCGAATGGCCTGCCGTCCAGCGCTTCTCGGCCGTGCGGGGTCAGCCAGTTGGTCAGATCCGGACCTTTGGGCACGATCTGCGTCGGGTTGATATCGGCGTGCACCACGTAGTAGTGCTCTTTGATCTGGGCGAAATCGACGGTGTCACCGAATCCGGGTGTCTGGTACAGATCGCGCGCATAGGCCCAGAGCACCGGCATTTCGGTCAGTTTGGAGCGGTTGGTCTTGAAGTGGCCGTGATAGACCGAATCGAAGCGGACCAGCGTGGTGAACAGCCGCACATCGGCCTCGGTAATGGTGTCGCCCACCAGGTAGCGCTGGGTGGTGAGGCGTTCGGACAGCCAGTCCAACCGCGCGAAGAGTCGATCGTAGGCCGCCTCGTACGCGTCCTGCGTTCCGGCGAATCCACACCGGTAGACGCCATTGTTGACATCCCGGAAGACCGCCAGGTTCACCTCGTCGATCTCGGCCCGCAACTCCTGCGGATATAGCTGCGGCGCGCCGGGGCGATGCAATGCGGTCCACTCGGTGGCGAAGTCGAGTGTGATCTGCGCGTAGTCGTTGGTCACCACCTGCCCGGTGGGGACATCGACGACCGCGGGCACTGTGATGCCGCGCGGATAGTCCAGGAATCTCGCAAGGTACGCATCACGCAACCGGGCAATGCCGAGCACCGGATCCACCCCACGGGGATCCAGATCGAAGGTCCAGCTGTGCCTGTCGTGCGTCGGTCCGCACAACCCGAGCGAGATGACTTCTTCCAGTCCCAGCAGCCTGCGCACGATCAGCGTGCGGTTGGCCCACGGACAGGCCCGCGCCGCGACCAGCCGATAGCGGCCGGGCTCGACCGGATACCCGTCGCGGCCGTCGGCGGTAATGCGTGTGGTGATGTAATTCGTATCTCGCTTGAACTCACCGGCTTCGACGTACGAGCCATTTTCCGATACCGACTTGGTCACTCGCCTAGTCTCGCAGATCGACGCCTGAGAAGATGCCCGCCAACGGGGCCGGGGAGCCCGGGGATGGCAGCCGGCGGGGTGGGTGTGCCTACTCTTGCCGAATGAGTGATACCAAGGCCACGAGGCTGACCCGGGAAACCACCGACGCCGGCGCCGAGGTCGCGACCCTCACCCTGGCCAATCCGCCGCTGAACCTGTTCGACCGGTCGATGCTCGACGCGCTCGTCGAGGATCTCGCCGAGCTGTCGGCCAACCCGCCGCGCGCGGTGCTGCTGCGGGCCGAGGGCAAGCTGGTCTCGGGTGGCGTCGACGTGCACATCTTCGACGGGCTCCTCTCACCCACCCCGCCGACTTCGTCGGCTACCGTCCCCCGAGCGACCGAGCAGGGCGCTGAGCTGTGGCGCACCCTGTTCGCGCAGATCATCCATCCGCTGGAGGCGCTGCCGTGTCCGGTGGTCTTCGCCGCGCACGGCCTGACCCTGACCGCCGCGTTCGAAATGGCCCTGGCGTGCGACATCATCCTGGCCGCGCCGAAGGCGAAATTCGGGCTGGTGGAGACGGTCGTCGGCCTGACGCCGTCGATGGGCGGGCCACAGCGACTGGCCGAGCGCGCTGGTTCGGGCCGCGCCCGCGAATTCGTGATGACCGGTGACCTCTACGACGCCGCGACCATGGCCGAATGGGGCGTGGTCAACGCCATCCACGACGATGTCGACACCGCCGCACGGGAATTGACGAATCGTCTGGCCCAGGGCCCGACCCGGGCGCATGCCGCGACCAAGCAGATCATCGAGGCGTGGCGATCCGGCGGTGTGGCGCACGCGGATTCGGTGACGCCGGAGGTGTCCGGTGCACTGTTCGACACGGCGGATCTGCGCGGCGCGGTGCGTAGCTTCCTGGAGGTCGGACCGGGAAAGGCGACTTACACCGGCCGGTGACAGCCAGGACACGTTCCTCGCATAATCGGGCGCTGCCGGACGGAGTCCGCCATTAGCCCCGCGCTTGAACGAGCGTCGGCGAGTTCACCGCCTATGCCAGCGAAAATGTGACTCGCGTCATATAGTCGCAAGGGCCTGCAGCTCGAGGCGCGTGCGGAGGATTCATGTCGCAGTTTTTGGTCGAATATCCACTCAACCGTCCGCATGCCCGCGACGCCCCGCTGGCCCGCGGCGCCGATGGGGTGCTGCGCTACGGCAACCTCACCCCGGCGCTGACCGAACTATTGGATCTGCAGGTGCACGCCTTCTCGACCAGGGAGGCGGTGGTGGAGATCGGCGGCCCCCGGCTGAGTTATCGGGAACTGTGGCACTCCGCCTCCCGCATCGCGGGCGGTCTGCAGGAACACGGCATCGGCTACGGCGACCGGGTCGCCATCCACATGCCAACGGGCGTGCGCTGGGTACAGGCCTTCCTCGGGGCGCTGCTCAGCGGCGCGGTCCCGGTGCTGGTGCACGACGGACTGCCCGATGCGGTGGCCGAGCGGGTGATGGCCGACAGCAGTACCGATCTCGTACTCGGCGATGGCAGTGACGAACTGCCCGACGGCGCCGCCTTCATCGATGACGGTGCGGCCCTGAACGATCTGGCACTGCTCTGCTACACCAGTGGCGCCGGGCCGTGTCCGGTCAATGCCACCGTCGCGCCCAAGGGCGTCGAGCTGACCAACGAAAATCTGCTTTCCGCGATCCGTTCTGTCGTTGCGGCGCTGGATCTGCCGACCGACGGGCTGCGCAATCTGGTGCTGTTACCGCTGGCGCATGCGAGCGGCTGCGTGGACCAGCTGCTACCGACCTTCGCGGTCGGCGGCACGGTCGTCCTCGCGCCGGATAGTCGCAGTCTCGCGGAAACCATTGTCTCCGAACGGATCGATATGGTTTCCGCGACACCACGCGTCTTCGCCCGCCTGCTGCCCGAACTCGCGGCGCTGCGCACCGAGGGACTGTGTACCGAGGGCATCGTTAGGGTCAGCAATGCCGGGCATCGCGGCGAACGTGCCGCCGCTCCCACCGATCCCGCGGATCTGGCCGCCCCCCTGCGGGATATGTTCCCGGCCGCGCGGCGGTGGTCGGTCTGGGGCGCGACCGAAACCAGCGGTATCGGCCTGGTCGTCGACGACGACACCGATACCGCGCCCGGCGCGGATCCGGTGCTCGGATTCGCCTTCGGCGGTACCGAATTGGCGCTGTGGGGGCCGCAGGCGCAGACCGGGCACGGCGAATTGCTGTGTCGCGGACCGAATGTCACCCACCGCTACTGGAACGATCCGGAGACCACCGCGGACCGCTTCACCGGAAATTGGTTCCACACCGGCGATCAGGTCAGCATCGACGCCGACGGTCTGGTCCGACGCGAGCGGGCGCAGGCGGGGTGACTCACACGAGCATGCGGTCGCGCAATCGCGCGCGCAGGTCGGCGGTGAATCCGATGGCGGTCAGGTAGGTCTCGAAATCACCGTGGCTATCGTGCACCGTATCCGTCGCGATGCGCAGGTAGTCCTCGCGCACGCCGAGGATATCGATAGAAAGTTCGGCTCCCGCAGTGAGTTTCGGCGCCATCATGGCGCGCAGGGCGGGGACGGCGTCATTGCTGGCCATGAAGTCGGCGCGCACATCGGCCTCGCCGACCGCGACCGCGCGCAGCAGGGTCGCGATCGCCCACCCGGTGCGGTCCTTACCCGCCGCGCAATGCACCAGCACCGCGCCGTCGCCGTGGGCGATCGTCTCGGCGATGGCGATGATCGCGGTATTTGCCTCGGGCCGGGCCGGGAAGTCGCGGTAGACCTCGAGCATGTGCGGGAAAGCGGCGTCGGTCTGCGCATCGTGCGGCGGCGCCTCGGCCATCCGGGAGTCGAACGGTGTGACATTCAGTCGCACGCCCTCGGGCAGATTGTCGTGGCCGATGTGCTCGATCTCGCGCGGCCCGCGCAGGTCGAAGACATCGGTAACGCCGAGTTCGCGCAGGATCGCGTGTCCGGGCAGATCGAGGCCGCTCAGCTGAGCCGAGCGCAACAGCACGCCGGGGCGGATCCGCGCGCCGTCGACGGTGCGCAGACCGCCGAGATCGCGGAAGTTGAACGTGCCGGTCAGATAGAACTGGTCGGCGGAGGGCGAGAGAGTCACCGGTCCAGGCTAGCTACCTCGCGGTGTCGGCACGGTGTCGATCGCGGAACCGTCTGCCGTCCAGTTCGCGAGGTATTGGTGTGTGATCCGCCACAGGATATCGGGGCGGTACCGCCTCGTACCGTAGTCTGATCGATGGTCTATCTCGCGTTGGGCAGACGCGAGAGTGACGCCCAGGGAGGCGATTCCGGTGAACACCGCTCGATCGCAGTGGGATTCCGGTTGGGTAACAAAACATTCTTCCAGTCTGGAAATACCCATCGAACCCGTTCTTAAAACCTGGAAACCCTCTACCATTGATGAATGTTGGACTGGGCATCCAGGAAATTCCCTAGCGGGGGATTCGTGAGAGCTGCCTGTCATGGTCAGCGAGTCGCGCCGACGAGGGTGCGCGAGTTCTTTCCTCGAGGGAGTCGTCGTTGAGCGTACGTGGAGAAATAGCAGCGGTCAGGCTGCGGCCGACCATCTGCGAGGCCGTCGAGAAGGCGGCCGCCTCGCTCGATTTCACCGGAGTGCGAGCACTTCGGGTGCTGCTGCATGCCGGCGTGAGCGCGTACTGGCCGCTGGTCAAGGCGGCTCCGGCCAAGCAGGCCCGCAGGTACGAGGCGACCGCGCATCAGTTGGCCGAACGGTGGGAGGCGCAGACCGAATGTGTCGCCGACCCGCAGGCCACGGCCCTGTTTCGCGAGATGGACTCCGAGGTCGCGAGCTTCCTGGATCTCTGCGCCGACCGTTCGGGCGCGCAGTGGTTGGAGCCGACGGATGCCATCGCGGCCTACGTGGTCTCGATGCTGCAGGGCACGGTGCTGCGCTGGCTCGCGGATTGCAATGACGAAACGATGCTGGTGGTGCTCGACGACCTGGTCAGCAGCCTGGCCGGCCGGGCCGCCGAAGTCTGATTCCCGCAGTACTGGACGTTTGACCAGTTTGGTGGTTGAGTGGGTCTGGTGACAGACACGTCGCCGATTGTCGCACTGCATGCGGCCACGGCCGAGCTGGACCCGCCGCTGGCTGCTCTCGACCTGACCGCGCTGCGCGTCAACGCCGCTGACCTGGTCCGTCGCGCGGGTGGAGTGCCCATCCGCGTCGCGAGTAAATCGGTGCGTTGCCGCGCGGTGCTCGAAGAGGTGCTCGGCGCCGAGCTCACCGCGTCCGGCGGCTTCGCGGGCATCATGTCCTACTCATTGGCGGAGGCCATCTGGCTGGTCCGCCTCGGCGCGCGCGATGTACTGCTCGGCTATCCGACCGTCGACCGCGCGGCGCTCGCCGAACTCGCGACCGATGACACACTGCGCCAATCCATTACGTTGATGGTCGATGATGTCGCGCAGCTGGACCTGATCCGCGCCGCGGTCGGCACCGATCTGGTGCGGCCCCGGATCTGCCTCGATGTGGACGCCTCGCTGCGAATCGGACCCCTGCACTTGGGTGTTCGGCGCTCGCCGGTGCGCACTCCCGAACAGGTCGCCGCGCTCGCGCGCGAGGCTGTGAACCGTGGATTCGACGTGGTCGGCGTAATGACATACGAGGCGCAGATCGCCGGGCTGCCCGACTCCAATATCGCTGTACGCCTGGTGAAGCGGGCCTCGGCGGCCGAAATCGGCAAGCGGCGCAGACAAGTTCTGGACGCGGTGCGCTCGGTGGTCGGCAAGCTGGAGATCGTCAATAGCGGTGGCTCCGGATCCATCGAGGTCAGCGTCACCGATCCGGATGTCACCGAGGTGACCGCAGGCTCCGGGCTGTATGTACCGACGCTGTTCGATCACTACCGCGCCTTCACCCCGCGCCCAGCGCTGTTCTTCGCCACCTCGGTGCTGCGCAAGCCGACCCCGTCCATCGCAACGGTTTTCGCGGGCGGGTACATCGCCTCCGGACCGGCCGGGGCGTCCCGGGTGCCGAAGCCGGCGTGGCCGACCGGCCTGAAGCTGCTCGGCGCCGAGGGCGCGGGCGAGGTGCAGACGCCGCTCTCAGGAGCCGCCGAACTGCGGATCGGCGATCGGGTGTGGTTCCGGCATGCCAAGGCCGGGGAGTTGTGCGAGCGGTTCAACCACGTCCACTTGGTCGATGCGGACGGCACGCGGACAACGGTGCCCACTTATCGCGGTGAGGGCAACTGCTTCGGCTGAGCCGGCGGCTAATTGCGAATTGCGCGTGATCGCAATTTCAAGATCGAAATTCACTAAAAGAACCAACCGGTTCGGACTGAATATTTTGGTCACGAATCGAGCAAATGCTGAAAGAAATATTCAGCTGAGTTGTAGGAATGTCGCCAGATCCGATAGATCGTCCGGCGTACTCGGCAGATATTCGGTGAGCAA
Source organism: Nocardia vinacea (assembly GCF_035920345.1). NCBI lineage: Bacteria > Bacillati > Actinomycetota > Actinomycetes > Mycobacteriales > Nocardiaceae > Nocardia > Nocardia vinacea. Next base: position 5,425,801 of record NZ_CP109149.1, on the reverse strand, counting down.
TGGTGACCGAATGATGACGGCTTTCCACATGGCCCGGCACAGCGTCGCCTGAACCAGGCTGCGCGACAGCAGGAATCGCATACCGTAGGGCGCGTCGGCGGGGCTGGAGGTGGTCATCGACATGAGCACCACCGCCGCCTCCCGACCGCGGAATCGCTCGGCGGTGCCGACCAGCACATCCTCGATCTTGGCCCGGGCCAGCAGCGTTCGGATCAGTCCGACCTGGGCGCTGTAGGGCGCGACCACGAGGATGTCGTGCGGATGCAGCCGTCGCGTCATCGCACCGGTCATCCACGAGACCCCGAGCAGGGCACGCACCCGGCGGACCACCTCGCGGGCCTCGGCCATCGATTCGGTCGAATCGCCGCTGTGTGCCACCAGCACCGTCTCCACGCCGGGTTCGATGCCCTCCAATTGCCGCGCGAGCGTGACGGTTTCGTTGGAGCGCAGCCGGTTGTCGTAGTACAGCCGGGAGATCGGATCGCAGACGCGCGGGTGCATCCGCCAGGTGCGGTCCAGGAAGTAGCCGCGGTCGGCGGGCAGGGTGTGGCGGCCCTCGGTGAGCCAGCCGAGCACCGATTCGTCGACCGGTTCCGGATGCGCGCTGCGTGCCGCGGACGGAGCCGGATCGCCGAGCAGCAACAGATTGCGCGCACTCACCGCGACCGCGACGGTATCGGCGAGTGGGAAGCGGCCCGCATCGGCGATCACCAGCAGGTCGAGACTGTCGCCGGGCACCACCGCGTCATCGGCGAAATCGGCCGGTACGCCGCCGATTACGCAGCCGTTCACCGCATTGTCCAGGAACCGCGGATAACGCGTGCCGTCGATCACCGACCACTCCGGCGCCACCGCCTCGACATCCTTCTTGGCCAGCAGTTCCGGCAGCACGCCCATCGCGACGATCATGTCGAGCAGGCTCTCCACCGTCGAATGCGTCTGCGCGACAATGCCGACGCGCCACTTGTGCCGCGTGACCAGACGTTCGATCGCCCTGGCGACGGTGGAGGTCTTGCCCGTGCCCGACGGCCCCTGCACCGCGAGATAGGAATCGTCGAGATCGCGCAGCGCGGCCGTGATGGCCGCCGCGTGGTCGCCGTGCACATCCGGTAGCCGCTCGGCACGCCGTAGGCGCGGGGGTCGGCGGGCGAGGATGTCGAAGACCGCGCCCGCCGGGATCTCCGGTAGTGCCATCAGCAGTTGCTGGGCGGCGAATTCGACCGCGGTCTCGATATTCTCGTCCCAGGCGGGCAGGCCGGGTGCGATCGCGGTCGGCAGCTCGTCGTAGGGTTCGCAGCCGTGCGGCAGTAGTTCCTCCAGCCGCACGGTGTCGTCGAAGTTCGCGTCCACCGAGCAGCCGAGCACGGTCGCGGTGGCGGTCGCGCGTCGGCCGACGGCGGTAATCATCCCGGCGGCGACCGGCTGATCGTAGAAGGTGTACACGGTGGCGCCCGGCGTCAGCACCGTGCCGGTCGCGGCGCCGCCCGCGGTATCGCTGCCGCCCCAGCCGATGCCGATGCGTCCGGTCAGTGTGAGGTACCTGCGCATGGTCGGCTGGTGTGGGCTGCGATGCCATTTGGTGTCGACCGTGCCCCAATCGGCCACCAATACCCCTGGCGCGTCGGCCCATTCGTCGACCGGATGACTGAGCCGGTCGGCATGTGCCCACCACAGCGGCTGCCGTTCGCGCCGGTGATAGCCGAGCGCCGCCGCCATCAATGCCGCGGGATGGCGTGGCTCGCCCTGTGCCGCCGCGAATTCCGCGAGTGCGGCCTCGATCGACGACGGCCGCGACGGCGGCAGCGGATCGGGCTCCTCCGGACTCGGCACCAGGCACCACGAACTCGCCTGATCCAGGAGCACCGCATCCGAGTCCACGCGCCGTTCGGCCACCCGATCCAGCAGCCAGTCGCGTAGCCGCAGCACGGTGACGCAATCGCGTTCCTGGCCCGCGGCATTCGGCAGCAGCCGCCGCAGTCGACTCAGCCGATAGGAGCGTTCCCCGATCAGCAGGGCATTGCGCACGATCGGATACAGATCGACGAGCACACCGGCATGCAGCAGATCCTCGACGGTCTCCTCGCCGACCCCGTGCCGACCGGTCCACCGCAGCAGCGCCGAGCGCACGCCGGACGTGTAGTGGTACACCCGTATATCCGGATACATCCGCAGCCTTTGCGCGACGAAGTCGAGCACCTCGTCCAAAGCGCGCCGCTGCCCGGCCTCCTCGTCGGCGATATCGGCCATCGCCCGATACGGTGCGCGCGCCGCGCCGAAAGGGGCGCGGAAGGCCAGATGGACCGTGCCGTTGCCGCCCACCTCGATACCGAGCAGTCGACCCGATGAGTCTTCCTCGATGGTTAGTGAGAGATCCTCCGGTGACGGTGGCGGCAACGCGCCCAGCGCGATCGCGTCGACCAGTGTGTGGGTGGGCCGGCCGGAATCTTCTCGAGCCAGCTGGATTTCGGCTTGGCGATGCAGTGCACTGAAGGTACGCGGCGGGAGGCCGGGCACGGTCGCGGTGCTGCTCGCCAGCCGGTCGATGGTGCTCACCCCGGCCTCGCGCAACCTGGCCCGCGCGGTGCGCGGCATACCGGCGACCAGCAGCAGGTCGCGTGCCGCCGAAATCGCGCTGGTGCAGGTCGGGCAGTGGCCGCAGGCGAGATAGCGCGGATCGCCCCACTGCACGGGCAGCAACTCGCTCAGTTTGTCTTCCAGGATCCGTTCCACCCGACCGCGCCGAGCCAGATACACCGGCAGCAGATCGGTGAGCGCGAGGGTCTCGCTGTTCTCGTCCAGGTACAACCGGACCAGGGGAGCGGTGAGCGCGCCGCTGCGGTCCAAAGCGTCGGCGCAGGCGGCGAGTTCGAGTGCCGCGTCGATCCGATCCGGTGGTCCCGCCGCGGTGCCGTGCACGGTATAGCGCACCCGATGACCGGCTCGAACCAGAAAATCGCTGCTACAGACGAATTTTCCGTCGAAGAAGGTGGCGCCGTGGATCACGTGCGCACCGGCCCGCAGTGCCGCGACTGTCTCGGCATTGGCGGCCCGCAGCGCGGCGATATATCTTTCGGGATCGGCCGCCGGATCGTGGGCGGCGCAATGGATCTCCACCATCCGACTGCCGAACCGATCACGAAAATCCGCGAGCCTGCGTGCGCGCGCATCGTCGAATGCGCTGCGCTGCGCATGATCCGGCGCCACATCCGCCGTGCCCGCGATGGTGCCCAGTTCGGTATCGAGGACACGCAGCAACTCGAATTCACACTGCGCCGCGCGCACCAGGTCGACGGCGGAACAGACGACACGATCACCGAACACGATCAAACGCGGCCTCCTGTGTCTTCGCCGGACACGGACGGCAACACTGTAGCTAGCCGCGTTGACCTTGGTTTACCCCTCCCCGGTTCAGGAGCGTGGCTTGCGCCGTTCCGGTCGCTTCCCGCCGTCGCGATCCCGACGCGGTCCGGCGCGGAACGGACGTGCGCCGGGCGGACCGGAATCCAGCTGCAACTGGATCAGCTGGCCGCTGATCCTGGTGCGCCGCAACGCATCCAGCGTCTCCGAGGATAGGTCGGCGGGCAGTTCGACCAGGCTGTGGTCCGGACGGATGCTGATATGGCCGAAATCGCTGCGGCGCAGTCCGCCCTCATTTGCGATGGCGCCGACGATCGCGCCGGGCACCACCCGATGCCGCTTGCCGACACTGATCCGGTAGGTCGCCAATTCGGCTCCGCTCGCGCGGTGGTGCGATGGACCGCGGTCCTCGCCCTCGAACCGGCGCGCGGGCCGATCCCCGCGCGGCATGCGTTCGCGCTGCGGGCGTTCGACCGGCTCCGGTTCGGGCTCCATGAAGAAGTTGTCGCCGTCGTAGCCGCTGACCGCGAGCGCCGCCGCGATATCCACGAGCGGAATGTTGTGCTCGCGTTCGTAGTCCTCGACGAGCTTGCGGAACAGCGCCAGATTCGTCGAGCTGAGGTTCTCGGTGATCGAATCGCCGAATTTGGCGACGCGCTGGGTGTTCACATCATCGACGCTGGGCAGCTGCATTTCGGTCAGCGGATGCCGGGTGGCACGCTCGATCGACTTGAGCAGATGACGTTCCCGCGGCGCGACGAACAGCAGCGCCTCACCGCTGCGCCCGGCCCGGCCGGTGCGGCCGATGCGGTGCACATAGGACTCGGTGTCGTGCGGAATGTCGTAGTTGACCACATGCGAGATGCGGTCCACATCGAGTCCACGCGCGGCGACATCGGTGGCGACCAGGATGTCGAGCGCACCGGACTTCAGCTGGCCGATGGTGCGCTCACGCTGGTTCTGCGCGATATCGCCATTGATCGCCGCGGCGGAGAAACCACGCGAGCGCAGCTTTTCGGCCAGCTCCTCGGTGGCCTGCTTGGTGCGCACGAAGAGGATCATCGCCTCGAACGACTCGACCTCGAGGATCCGGGTGAGGGCATCGAGCTTGCGCTGATGCGAGACCTGCACCCAGCGCTGGGTGATGTTGGTCGCGGTGGAGGTCTTCGACTTGACGGTGATCTCGACCGGTTCGCGCAGATACTTCTTGGAGATGCTACGGATCGCCGAGGGCATGGTCGCGGAGAACAGCGCGACCTGCTTCTCTCGCGGGGTGTCGGCGAGGATGCGCTCGACATCCTCCTGGAACCCCATCTTCAGCATCTCGTCGGCCTCGTCGAGCACCAGATACTGCAGCTGCGACAGGTCGAGCGTGCCCTTCTCCAGGTGATCGATCACCCGGCCCGGCGTGCCGACCACGACGTGCGCGCCGCGGCGCAGACCGGAGAGCTGGACGCCATAGGCCTGGCCGCCGTAGATCGGCAGCACATGCAGTCCGGGGATGTGGGTGGCGTAGCGACCGAACGCCTCGGCGACCTGGATCGCGAGCTCGCGCGTCGGTGCCAGCACCAGGGCGCGCGGAAGTTTGCCGGTCGCCTCGATACCCATGAGGATCGGGATGGCGAACGCCGCGGTTTTGCCGGTGCCGGTCTGGGCCAGCCCGACCACATCGGCGCCGTCGAGCAGCGGTGGAATGGTCGCCGCCTGGATGGGCGACGGCGACTCATAGCCCACATCGGCGATGGCCGCGAGGACGCGGTCATCGATGCCGAGATCGGCGAAGGTCGGGCCGTCGTTGTCCCTGTCGTTGTCGCCAGGAACGCTGTCGACCTGATTGGTACTCATTGACCAGGAGTTTACTGCCTCGCAGTGGTCGTCCCGGCCACCGGGCCAATACGGTGAGACGTATGCAACCCGAAAGCGTGTCCGCGCATCACGTACCGGCGGCGTCAGCGGTGGCTGTGGCGGTGGTCCAATTCGCAGCGGGAACCGATCCGTTCGCCAATCTCGAAGCTCTGCGCGCGCACGTTCGCGCCGCCTCCGAACGGGGTGCGAAGGTGGTGGTCGCGCCCGAATACTCGATGTTTGCCGTGGCTCGGCTCGACGAACGGGTCGTGGCCGTCGCCGAACCGCTGACCGGGCCGTTCGTCACCGGCCTCGGCGAAATCGCACGCGAATTCGGGGTGTATCTGGTCGCCGGAACGGTCGAGCAGGTGGCGCCGGAGGCCGGGCGGATCCGCAATACCCTCGTCGTGCTCGGACCCGACGCGAACCTGGTGACGATATACCGCAAGGTGCATCTCTACGACGCGTTCGGATATGTCGAATCCGATGTCGTCGAGGCGGGTGCGATCGAGGCCCCTGCCACCTTCACGGTCGGCGGTGTGACATTCGGCATGCAGACCTGTTTCGATCTTCGCTTCCCGGAAGGCTGCCGTCGCGTCGCGGCCGCCGGAGCCCAGGTGCTGGTACTGCCCGCGCAGTGGATTCCCGGTCCGGCGAAGGTGGATCAGTGGACGACGCTGCTGCGCGCGCGTGCCATCGAGAACACCGTCTATGTGGCCGCCGCCGATCAATGCGCACCGCGCGGTGCGGGCGCATCGATGATCATCGACCCGACCGGTGTCGTCCTCGCCGAACTCGGCGACGAACCCGGCGTACTCACCGCGGATATCGACCTCGAACAGCTGGCTACGGTTCGCCGGAGCAACCCCAGCCTGGCATTGCGGCGATTCGCGATTACCGGCCGTGCACCGGAGTAGCGTTAATTCGGATGATCTACTCCGATCGGACAGCGGCCGGTCGCGCGCTGGGTTTGGAACTCGGCCACCTGCGTGCGATGCAACCGCTGGTGCTCGGATTGCCCCGCGGCGGGGTTCCGGTCGCGGCCGCGGTGTGCGGGGTCATCGGGGGCGATCTCGACATCCTGCTGGTCCGCAAGCTCGGTGTGCCGTGGCAGCCGGAGCTGGCGATGGGCGCGATCGGTGAGGAAGGGATCCGGGTGCTCAATCAGGATGTGTTGTCGCACACCGGGATAACGACGCGGCAGCTCGCCGAGGTCGAGGATGTGGAACGCGCCGAACTCGAACGCCGACGCGAGATGTGGCGCGGTGATGCCAAACCTATTCCGATCTCCGGCCGCACGACGGTGATCGTGGACGACGGCATGGCAACCGGGGCGACGGTGGCTGTCGCCTGCCGGGTCGCCCAGTTGCACCAGCCGACGCGGATCGTGGTCGCGGTGCCGGTGTCGTCCACCGAGGCGTTGCGCCGGGTGGCAGCCGAGGCGGATGAGGTGGTCTGCCCGTGGGTGCCGCGCTCGCTCGGCGGTGTCGGAATGGCGTACCGCGACTTCCATCAACTGGAAGACGACGAGGTCACTGCGCTCCTTGTATGAGATGCCCCGTCGTCTCGTCGACCGATAGGCAAATCTCACCAGCGTTCAGCGAAGGTGAGGGTGCGTTCGGCCGCGGTGACCATCGGCCGTAGCTGTGCGGTGAACCGCTGCGCGGTGACCGGCACGATATCGACATCGACCCCGGTGCGCACCGAGTATCTGCCGTCGCCGATCACGTCGATCCAGCACAGCGCTCCGAACGGATGCAGTTCGCCGTCGGCTCGACGCACCGACACCACGATCTGGCCGATGCCGTCACGAGATTGCCTGAGCAGCCTGCGAATTCGGGTCGGTGTGGTGGGTCCGGCCACCGGCACGGTCACCAGATCCCGGCTGTCCTCGGTGACTCGGGCCAGCGGTGCGGTCAGTTGCGCAGTGGTGCCGGGCGAATTCTCCGGCAGCACCGAAATAATCCGTGCGGAAAGGTTTTTCACGCGATCGACGAACAGTCGGATATCGCCGCCGCGATCGGTGGTCGCACCCGCGCGCTGTGCCGCGACCACCGCGATATCCCCGGCGATCGCACCGAGTACACGCACCGGACGCGATTCGGCCGCGATGCCAGGCTGGGCGACTACGGGACCGGTCTGTTCGACCAAACCCGTCGCCTCGACCGTGCCGTTCGGCCCGCCATCGACCGCCGACGGCTCTGCCGTGCCGCGCTCCCCGAAGACCTCGATGCGCACGGTGGGGCGTGTGAGCACCCGCAATGCCCCCTCCAGATCGGCGTCGAGAGTCTCGTCGCACCAACGGTTCAGGGCGGGGAGTTGCGCGGCGCGCTCGGCGGTGTCGCGAGCCGAGAGGCGGACGGCGAGCGGGTAGGGGATGCGGTCGCCATCGGTGCGGGCCCAGGCCATGGCGAACTGGTCCGGGGTCAGCGTCCAGTTCACTCCAGTTCGGTCCATTCGCCGACGACCGGGGGCGTCGTCGGATCCATATCGCCGATCAGCTCACCGCCGTCATCGGCCGGTTCCAGGAAGGTCAGATCGTCGTCGAAGAAGTGGTAATCGTCGTCGTATTCGTCCTCTTCGCGGGCCTGTGCGCGGGCGGCGGCCGCGCTGGTGCTCATGCCGGAGCGCGGGCTGTCACCCGCGACCATGGCGCCGCCCATGAGTCCGCCGACGGCGCCCGCGCCGACGCCGTTGATGGCATCGCCACTCGCATCGCGTTTGCGCTCATCGCGTTTGCGTTCGTCGTCGGTGTTCGAGGTGCCGGGAACGGTCGGGGCCACCGCCGAGGTGGACGCGGCGGTGGCCACCGGTGCGGCGGTACCCGTTCGCACCGAGCGATCCGATGTGGTCGTCGGTGTGGTGGTGGCTGCGGCGGGGGTGGTCGATGCGGGGGAATCTGCCGTCGGCACAACGGGTTTGGCGGCGGCAGGCGTAGTGTCGGCGGCGGTGCTCAACGGAGTCACGGTGGTCGGCGCGGCCGCCGGTTGGGTCGTCGCGGCGACTGGCTCGACGGTGGTGTACGGTGTGGTCGGCACCGGCGCGGTAATCGAAGCCATTGGGGTGGTGAGGGTTTGCGTTCCGGTGTCGAGGGCAGGCGTGGTGGACACCTGCGGGGCCGGTGTGGTGTCGGACGGCTGCGGCACGTCGGCAGTCATCGCATCCGGGAAGGCGGGCACACTGGAGCCGGTCGAGATGAACACATTTGTGTAGATGCTGTCCATCGCCTGCACGACGTCCTGTCGAGTGCCATCGGCGGATTTCTGGGTGGCGGTGTTCTCGGTCGCCTTGGTCGGATCCAGCAGTGCGCCAGCCAGATCCGTTGTCTGGCCGGATGGTTCGACTACAGCCGCGCGAAGTGCCTCTGCGGCATCGCCCGCCTGGCCGATTCGCTGACCGACCGCGGCCATGACATCCGCGAGTTGCTGTCCCTGCCGCTCGAATTCACGTACCGCGTCGGCGGCGGAGTCCGCCGCGGCACCGCGCCAGCCATCGGCCATCGCGGCTCGAATCTCGCTGTGCGCCTGCTCGACTGCGGTGGCAAGACCAGTCGAACTGTCCTGCCACGCTTGCTGTCCGGCCGCGAGGACAACCGGTTTCATCAGCTGGACACCGTCGTGGATTTCCCGATGCGACAGGTTGTCGAAGATTTCGACGGTCTGCGCGTAGTTGGGGTCCGTATAGCTGGGGTCGGCATACCGAATGGGCGTCTTCTCACCGGAGTGCGGCATCTTACGCATGCGCGGCTCCCGCCACCTCGACCTGACCGACCGCCGCTGCCAGATCCGTATCGGCCTGGGTGTACGCAGCTCCGGCCGCACGGAAGGTCTGCGCGAGCGCCCGCGCGGCGTCGGCGTATGCGCGCAATCGGGTGATCGCGCCATCGGCCTTGTCCTCGAAGCCGCGCCGCAGCGCCGCACCGGAATCGAAGCCGCCGAAGCCGGGAAGCGAAGTGGCCCCGCTCAATACGGCGATCTGGCCCTCGACCTCATCGGCGAGTTGTTCATAGCGCTTGGCGCACTGCTCGTGTGCCCCCTCGGCGACCAGTACCCCATCGATCCAGAGCTGGCCGTCGTCGATCGCTTGATTCAGAGTTGTCACGTCCGACATCTCGCTGCCCCCTTCCTCGTCGTGCTGCCCGCGCAGCCGTGATCAACTCACCGGTGCGCCAACCCCACGACGACACCCTGCATCCAGTCCGCGATGTCGGCAGCGACCCGCGCGTGCACCGGCTCGTGCAACAGGTCGTGCCCGGCGTCGGCGTACTCACGCAAACTTACCCAATCGTGGCGACGAGTCCAGACCCTCATCGCATCGATCGGCGCCCGTCGGTCCTCGATGCCGTGCACGGCGAGGATGGGCAGGGTGCTCGGTAACGGCGTGCCGGGCGCACCGGGTGCGCCACCACCGAGCGCTCGCTTCGGCACTCCCGACAGCACCAGCCCGACCAGCTCGCTCGGCGGCAGGCTCGGCCGCAGCGGGTACTTGGCCTCTAGTCCGTGCAATTCGTCGGCCGCACTGTTCTGATCCGGCACCGCCGCGCCGAGGATGCCCAGGGCGGTGACGGCCCCGAGTGAGTGGCCCATCAGGATCAGCGGCGTACCCGGTAGTTCCGCGCGGACCAGCTCGATCAGCTGCATCGCGTCGGCCACCAGTTCCACCAGCGTGCCGGGATTATTCGGATCGCCCTCGCTCAATCCGTGCCCCGCGGTGTCCAGCGCCCACACTTCGATCCCCGCGGATTTCGGGGGGCGGGCGAAGCGGTGGTAGTGGCCGCTGTGCTGGCCCATTCCGGGCAAGAGCACCGCAATTGCCATCGGGTTGCCGACCGGCCACCGCCGATAATGCATCCGGCCCCGCGCTCCGTCGAAGAAAGGCATTCGTAAATACTGGCAACTCGCAGCGATGCAGTCGAGTTCCTGACATAACTACTGCTGAGTTCATATCTGACAAGGTGGCTGGACATCCGGCCGAGGGTCGGGCAAGAGAGTCGAGGTTCGCTGTGAGGAAGCTCTATCGTCCGAACGTACGAGTGTGGGTTGTCGCATTTTCGCTGGGTTGTGCCGGCGTGGATGCGTCGGCCGCCATGGCCGAGCCCCAACCGGGTGCGGTCGCCGCATGCGCACCGGCCCAGGCGGCGACGGCCGTGCCCGCCGGTCTGCCGGTGCTCGATTGGTCGGAGAACGTGGGGTACGACGCGCAGGGCAACCTGTGGGTATCGCGGCTGTACCGCAATGAGGTGCAGCGCTACGACAGCGCGGGCCGGTTGACCGCGACGGTGCCGGTCGAATTCCCGGGCGCGATTCGGCTCGGGCCCGACGGCCTGCTCTACGTCGTCTTCGGCGAATCACCGACGAGCGTGGTCCGTCCAGGTGGGGTGGTGCGCTTCGACCCCGACGATCCCAGGCCTGCGGTATTCGCCTCCGGATTCACCATGCCCAACGGCGCCGCCTTCGATGCGCAGGGCAATCTGTACGTCGCATCCAGCCTCGGCGTGATCCGGATCCGTCCGGACGGCAACGTCGATGCGGACTGGACGGCGCGGGCGAAGTACATCGGTTCCAATGGCATTGTGGTGCAGGACAATTCGATCTACGTCAGCATGAACGGCAATCCGCTCGGTCGGATCGTGCGCTTTCCGATCGACGATCCAGCCGGCGTCGCCGTGGTCGCCGACTTGACGGTGTCACCCGGAATACCGGACTTCGTAGACGATCTCGTCATCACTGACGCGGGCGTGCTCTACGTGACCACCTTGACCGGCCAACTGGTTCGAGTCGACCCGGCCGCGAATACCGCATGTGCCGTACTCACCGGCCAACCGATGACATCGGTGGTCGTCGTGCCCGGCCGTTCCGACGAACTCCTCGCCGGCACCGAGAGCGGCGCGATCCTGCGGATTCACCTGCCGCACTGAGCGAATCGGTCAGTCCTCGATGAGGTCGGGGGGTGCGGCCTGACGCCAGGAATCCAGCAGGATGTCGTACAGTTCGTCGATATCTTCCACGGCGGAGAGCCGGGCCCGGATCCAGGACGAGGACGCCTCGTGCGGCGGGACCCAGAACTTGTCCGGTTCGGCGGCGATGAGTTCTTCGCGATCGTGTCTGGGGCAGCGGATGGCGAACGAGGTCTGATCGTCGGGGATGGTGACGAACATTTTGCCCGCCACATCGAAGGTGGGATGGTTCCAGCGTTCCTTCTCCAAGGTCTTGGGAAAGGACAACGCGATGCGGCGCACGTCGTCGGCGTCGAGCACGGTTCAGCCTCCGGTTCGGAAATCGGACTCCTATCGTGCACATCGCTTCGTCGGCCATCAAGTGACGGCGTCGGTTATGCGCGACGCGATCGTGCGTAACCGCTCCACCAGGACGGGCGGCTCGTGGACTCGGAAGTTCGCGCCGAGTTCGATCAGGCGGTATGCCAACCAGGTCGGGTCGTCGTCGCGGGTGGCTTCCAGTCGGCAGGAGTCGTCGTCGATTGGTGCGATATCGCCGGGGGAGTCGCCGAGACGGCCGGCGACCCGGCCGATCGGGGCCTGGATGGTCACGCGGACGCGGAAGGACGGCGTGCCCCAATCGGTTCGGCGACCCGCCACATAGGCGGCCGGATCCGCGGCGGGCAGTGCTCGCTGGCTGTAGCGGGCTCCAGTGGGTTGCGGTCGGTCGATGCGATCGACTCGGAAGATGCGCCAGTCGTCGCGGTCCATATCGTGGCCGACGAGGTACCAGCGACGCCGTGACGGCACCAGCCCGACCGGTTCGATATGGCGACGGGTTTCGGCACCGGATTCGCCCCGGTACGCGAAACGTACCCGCTCCCTGTTGGTTATGGCCGCGGCCAGCGCGGTCAGCACCTCGGGATCGACGGCCGGGGCGTCGTCGGTGTGCGGCACCAGGGCGGTGCCGAGCACCCGCACCCTGCGGCGCAATTTGGCGGGCAACACCTGTTCCAGCTTGGCCAGTGCGCGGACCGAGGCCTCCTCGATGCCGACGATGGCGGATCCGGCGGCGGCGCGTAGCCCGACCGCGATGGCGACCGCCTCGTCGTCATCGACCAGGAGCGGCGGCATCGCGGTACCGGCCACCAGCCGGTAGCCGCCGGTCGCACCCATCGTCGCCTCGACCGGATAGCCGAGGTCGCGCAACCGGTCGATATCGCGGCGCACGGTGCGGTCGGTGACGCCGAGGCGATCGGCGAGTTCGCTACCCGGCCATTCACGTGGTGTCTGCAGCAGGGAGAGCAGGCGCAGCAGGCGGGCGGGGGTGTCGTTCATGATTTTCAGGATTCCAAATAACTAGGACTTAGATTGTCCTATATGACTTCTAACGTACTCGATGTACCCAAGAGCTAGGAGTTGAAATGAATACAGCATCGCGTAGCGATTCGATGAGGGGTGGCGGTCGGGAGACGGGTGGGCTGAACGAGATTCGCCCCTTCCGGATCGACATCCCGCAGGCCGATATCGACGATCTGATCGACCGGCTGGTCCGCACCCGCTGGTCGGCGCAGCTGCAGGGCAAGGGCTGGGAGCGCGGTGTTCCGGTCGACTATCTGCGGGAGCTGGCCGAGTACTGGCGCACCGGATTCGACTGGCGGGCCCAGGAGGCGGCATTGAACGAGTTCCCGCAGTTCATCACCGAAATCGACGGCCTGGACGTGCATTTCCTGCATGTGCGTTCGCCCGAGCCGGATGCGCTGCCGCTGATCCTGACCCACGGCTGGCCCAATTCGTTCGTCGAATTCACCAAAACCATCGGCCTGCTGACCGATCCGCGCGCCCACGGACTCGATCCGGCGCAGGCGTTCCATGTCGTGGTCCCGTCCGTGCCCGGTTTCGCATTCTCCGAAGGGCCGAAGGAGACCGGGATGACGGTGCGTCGGGTGGCCGAGATGTGGGTCGAGCTGATGGATCGGCTCGGTTACCAGCGCTATGGCACCCAGGGCGGTGATCTCGGGGCCTACGTGGCACCCGAAATCGCCCTTATCGCACCGGATCGTGTGGTCGGTGTGCATATCGATGGCGGTATCGGCATGCCGACCGAGGCCGATGTGCCGACCATGACGCCCGAGGAACGCGCGGAATGGGACCAGATGCAGGGCTGGATGTCCGGCGGCGTGAACCACCACGTGCTATTGCGTGCCGCGCCACAGACTTTCGCGCATGCCTGGACCGATTCCCCGGTGGGCCTGCTCGCCTGGCTGATGCAGAAATTCAACGAGTTCACCCCGTTGGCCGAACTGGCCGAGGACGTCATGGACCGCGATCATCTGCTGACCAATATCAGCCTGTACTGGTTCACCAACACGGCTGGGACGTCGTCCTGGCCGATGTACAACGGACTCGGCGACGGCGGATTCGTCTGGCCTACCGGCCAAAAGGCGGTACCGACGGGTGTCTACGCGGGGGGTTCCGCACTCATGCTGCGACTCGCCGAGCGCGACAACACCATTGCGCACTGGCCCGAGGGCAATACCGGAAACCACTTCGTGCCGATGGAACTGCCGGATATGCACGTCGCCGATATCCGAGCGTTCTTCGGCAAGGTGGCTTGAGCGCTCAGTTGTTCTGGTGCGCGATTTCGTCCCGTGATACGGAGTCCGCGTGGTTCGGGGCGGCCGGCGCCACCGGGTCCTGAGTCGAGGCGGGCTGTGCCGGTGCCGGTGCGGCGCTCTCCGGCGCCGGCGCCGGCGGCAGCACCGGAAGATCCGGAACGTAGAACATTCCGACCGTCGGCGTCATTACGCAATGCGCGAACGGGTAGTCGATCATTCCCCACATCGAGGCGATGACCGTGCCAGGACCGCTGGTCACGGTCTTCGACAGCGTCGGCATGTTGTATTCGGTCCGGTCGTCGAGAGTGGTGAGGCCGCTCGCACCGGTATTGACGTTCAGCCAGGCCACGACGAGCCCGGAGGATATCGGTGCGCCCGAATGCGCGGGCGTCGCACTGAAGCGCAGGGTGCCGGGCAGCGGATCCGCGGCGCCATTGGGGTTGGAGCCGTCGGTGGAGGCCGCCGCGATGATCGTGGTGACCGGGCCGATGCTGCCGCAGCCGAAGGTCGGGGCGGCGTAGGCGAACGGGGTGAAGGCAGCCGAGACGTTGCGCAGTTCGGCGATATCCACCATCTTCGTGAACTGGCTGAGCGCGCCGACGCCCGCCTGCGCGGCCGGATCGGATCCGGCATCGGTGGTGAGCTGTTCGAGTCCGGTATCGACAGTGGATGGCTCGGCGACCGCCGTACCGGTGAGGGCGAGGACCGCGCCGATGCCGAGAGAGGTCACTGCCGCGGCGGCGCGTGCGATGGATCTGCCGTTCACTCGTTCTCCTCGATACCGAACACCGGGATAGCTCCGCCCCACGTGCAGCAACGTACCAGTTCGTCGCTTACGCCGCCCAGGGACTCACAACCAACTGGACCGGCCGCTGAGGGCCGACGTGCGACAGATACCCGATCTGCCCTTGTGACCCACTCGACAGTGAGAGATTACCGGGGGGTAGGTTTGACGCGGACGTACGAGACACACCGGGAGATGTGTATGAAACTAAGTCTGACGCCCGACGAGGTGGGCTTCCGCGACGAGCTGCGGAACTTCTACCGGACCGAGATTCCCGCCGACATCCGTGACCGCGTCAAATACGGCCACGAACTGTCCCGCGAGGACATCGTCACTTCGCACAAGATCCTCAACGACCACGGTCTGGCAGTGCCGAACTGGCCGGTCGCATGGGGTGGCAAGGACTGGACGCCGATTCAGCGCCACATCTGGCAGGACGAAATGCAGCTGGCCTCGGTGCCCGAGCCGCTGACGTTCAACGCCCAGATGGTCGGCCCGGTGATCGCGCAATTCGGCTCGCAGGAGATCAAGGAGCGCTTCCTGCCGCCGACGGCCGCGCTGGATATCTGGTGGTGCCAGGGCTTCTCCGAGCCCGACGCCGGATCCGATCTGGCCTCGCTGCGCACCACCGCGGTGCGCGACGGTGACTCCTACATCGTCAACGGCCAGAAGATCTGGACCACCCTCGGCCAGTACGCGGACTGGATCTTCTGCCTGGTCCGCACCGATCCGAACGCACCGAAGAAGCAGGCGGGCATCTCCTTCCTGCTGTTCGATGTGAAGTCTCCCGGCGTCACCATCCGCCCGATCAAGCTGATCGACGGCGGCTACGAGGTCAACGAGGTCTTCTTCGAGAACGTGCGGGTGCCCGCCGATCAGCTGGTCGGCGAGGAGAACCAGGGCTGGACCTACGCCAAATTCCTGCTCGGCAACGAGCGCACCGGCATCACCGGTGTCGGGCGCACCAAGGTCAAGCTCGGTGTCGCGAAGGATTACGCGCGCCAGACCAAGTCGGGTTCGGGCACCCTGCTCGAGGATCCGGTATTCGCCGCGCGTATCGCCGAACTGGAGAACGAACTGCTCGCACTGGAACTGACCCAGTTGCGCGTGGTTTCGAACTCTTCGGACGGTAAGCCGAATCCGGCTTCGTCGGTGCTCAAGCTGCGCGGTTCCGAACTGCAGCAGGCCGCGACCGAGCTGCTGCTCGATATCGCGGGCCAGGACGCACTCCCGGTCGACGCCGCCGATATCGCCTCGCCCGGTTGGGCACAGCGCAGCGGCCCCAGCTATCTGAACTACCGCAAGACCACCATCTACGGAGGCTCCAGCGAGGTGCAGCGCACCATCATCGCCTCCACGATCCTCGGATTGTGAGGCGCCGCCATGGATTTCGAACTCACCGATGAGCAGGTCATGCTGCGCGACACGGTTCGCGACCTGCTCGCCCGTAACTACGATTCCGAGACCCGTCTGAAGGTCACCGACACCGAACTCGGCTGGAGCCGCGATGTCTGGAACCAGCTGGCCGAACTCGGCGTGCTCGGCCTGAGCTTCACCGAGGAGGACGGCGGCGTCGGCGCCGGTCCGGTGGAGACCATGGTCGTACTCGAGGAGATCGGGCGCCGGCTGGCACCCGAACCGCTGCTGGATGCGGTGCTGGTGCCGGGCGGTCTGGTCGCGCGGGTCGGCAGTGCCGAACAGCGGCAGCGGATTCTGCCCGAGGTGACCGGCGGTACCAAGCTGCTGGCATTCGCGCATGCCGAGCCCGGTGTGCGCTGGCCGTCCACCGAACTCGCGACCACCGCTGTGCAGCAGGGGGATTCGTGGGTGCTGACGGGTCTGAAGAATCCGGTTCCGCACGGTGACAGCGCCGATGAGCTGGTGGTCAGCGCGGTGCTGCCGACCGGCGGCATCGGACTGTTCCTGGTGGATGCGGCCGGAGTGCAGCGCAAGTCGTACCGGACGCTCGATGGTCAGCGTGGTGCGCAGATCGAATTCGACAAGGTGCCAGGCGAACTGCTCGGTGACAATATCGACGCCGCCGAGGCGGTGCAGGTCACGATCGGGCACGCCCAGGCCGCGCTGTGCGCGGAGTCCATCGGTGCGATGGAGGAGGCGCTGCGGCTGACGACGGATTATCTGAAGACGCGCAAGCAGTTCGGCGTCACGCTGTCGAAGTTCCAGACGCTGACCCAGCGCGCGGCGAATATGTACGTCTCGCTGGAATTGGCGCGCAGCATGAGCCTCTACGTGAATGCGTCGCTGGCCGATGGTGCCGATGCTGAATCTCTCGGCCACTCCGCAAGCTCCGTGGACGCGGTCGTCGCGTCGCGGGCGCGGCTGCAGGTCGGTCGCTCGGCTCGGCATATCGGCCAGGAGGCGATCCAGATGCACGGCGGCATCGGCGTCACCGCGGAGTATCCGGTGAGCCATTACGTCGCTCGGCTCACCGCGATCGAGCGCACGCTCGGTGGTGGGTTGGAGCATTTGCGGGTGCTCAGTGCGCAGGTCGGTTCTTACGACCTGCCGGAGCTGTAGGGCCCGGTAGTTCCGAACGGCGGCGCGTGCGAGGCATGCGCCGCCGTTTTGCTATTCGTCGCTCTGGCCCGGTGAGGTGGCCGCCGGTACGCGACGTGTCGTCGGCGGTTCTTCGATGGCCGGGTCGACGGTGGTCGGACGCGGCTGGGTGGTCGGCGGCAGCTCGATCTCGGTGGTGAAGGCGGGCACCGGCTCGGTTGTCGGAGCGGCGTACGGCGTGGAGTTCCGTGGCCCTCGGGTCGTGGATTCCGGCACGGCCGACGGCGGAACGGTGAAATCGACCGACTTGCGGGGCGGTCCCGGGCGCGCGACCTGCCAACTCGGCGACGGCGGGATGAACACCTTCGGTGCCGCCGAGGTGCTGGTGCCGTAGCGCACGGCCGGGACGGCGTCATCATTGGCGGATTTGATCGGTGGCGGTGCGACGTAGGTGTCGTGTTTGCCGAGTCCGCAGGCGCCGATGAGAACGAGTCCGAGCGAGACCGCGCCCGCGGCGATCACCGGACCGGCGATCTTGGCCCTGCTGCTCTCCATCGGTGACACTCCTCGTCGTTCGAGTGGGGCTCACAATAATCGAGGCCGGTCGACCCGGCCAGGCGAGAGCACACGCCGGGCATGCGCGGCCCCAGTGCAGATTAAACAGCGATGATTCAGATATCGAATTGGTCTCTTCGGCGTGTCGCGGGCACGTGTCGTGGCCGAACCACGTCCCGAGCCGTAGCGTGTGTGATCAAAGTTACGCGTGAGACGCCAGTACCTAGATGAGAGACGCGCGGTGGAAATCGGGCGACGGCAATACTCTGATCGGCGTCATCGAGGAGTTGATGATGGGAGCTTACTCGACAACTCCGTTGCGAGCCTCCGCCACGGCCGACGAATCAGCGGCCCCGGAAACTTCGCAGCAAGTCGTGTCGAACCCGCCAGTGCGCACGCTGTCCACGATTTTGTCGCGGATAACGGCCTGGTTGATTTTCATCGGCGGCATCGTCGGAGCCGTGCTCGGCATCGCCGGACTGCACGTCGAAATCACTGTCGCCGGACTGATTCTGGCGTGCACAGCTGGTCTGGTGCTGTTGAAGCTACGCGCGGATCGAACCAGCTGAACCGTGCCGCGGCGGCGCGGAAAATCGCGAGCGCGCAGGGCTTTCGGGCTCTAGCGTAATTCGGTATGAGGATCGAGATCACCGCCGATGCCGCACGGTTCCGGTCGCTGGCCGAGTCGTTTCTGCTGCGCGATCCGTTGCGACACACGGTGATCACCACCGGGATCGCCAACCACCTGACCGGCATGCAGGTCGATGCCGACTGCTCGCGGTTCCTGTCCGTCCACGACGACGACGCGACAGTGATCGGCGCCGCCATGCGTGCGGCCGGCCGCGGCGTGTATCTCGGTGAGCTGCCCACGGGAAGTGTTGTGCCCGTTGCCGATGCGATGGCCGAGGTCGCCGCGGATGCGGGTGGGGTCGAGGGCGCGACCGATGATGCCACCGAATTCGCCGAACACTGGGGCAAACAGCACGGTGTCGGCTATCGGGAGATGTACTCGACCCGCCTCTACCGGCTCGCGGACCTGAACTTTCCGGATGCCCCCGGAACAGCCCGTCGTGCAACCGATTCCGATGTCGGGCTGTGCGTCGAATGGACCGAAGCCATGCGTCTCGAATCCGGTATGCCGCCGCCGACCTTGACCGCCATCGCCATCCGGAACCGCATCGCGACCGGTCGCTGGTGGCTGTGGGAGCGCGACGGCGAGCCCGTCTCCCTTGCCGCACACCAGATCCCGGTCTTCGGCTGGTCCCGAATCGGCCCCGTCTACACCCCACCCGCCCACCGCGGCAACGGCTACGCCGGCATCCTCACCGCCCACGTATCCCGCACCCTGCGCTGGAACAACCTGAACGTCTGCCTCTTCGCCGACATCGCCAACTCCACCGCGAACCGCATCTACCGCGCCATCGGCTTCGAACCCGTCCGCGATTTCGTGGATTACCAATTCACCTCGGCCACAATCACTCCCTGATCGCGCTACGCCAAACATTGTGCGCTTCTTTAGAGGGCACAACCTGGTACACCTCCGGCCGCGGCCGCACCCGCGAGGAAGCCGACTACAACGCCATCCAAAAAGGCACCGGCCACCGCTCCCAAATCCTCGACTCCGTCTGCCAGGACTGAGCAAGTCGCCGGTGTCGCATAGGCATCGGGTGACCTCGCAGCGGCTATGGCTTTTGCGAGGTACGCACTGCTTGTGCGGCGGTCAGGGGGCGGAGGTGACCCATTCGAAGGCGGCGGCTTTGGAGCGGGCGCCTTCGGCGGTGCGGGAGCGGTTGGGTTCGTCGAGCTCGGCCAGTAGGTCTTCGGTGAGGCCGACCAGCTCTGCCAGGACCGGCGGGGTGAACCAGGTGGGGCGGGTGGCGAAGAGGATGTCTTCGGTGGAGGTGTTGCCGCTGGCGCCGGGGGCAAAGGGGCAGCCGCCGAGGCCGCCGAGGGAGCCGTCGACCATGGTTGCTCCGGCTTGCAGGGCCGCGAGGGTATTGGCGACGCCCATGCCCCAGGTGTCGTGACCGTGGAAGACGATGCGGCGGTGCGGGGTTCGGTCGCGCACGGCCGAGATCAGCTCCGATACCTGGGTCGGGTGAGCCTGGCCGAGAGTGTCGGCGATGACTATGTCGCAAGCGCCCTCCGTGCGCGGGTCGTTGGCGATGGCCAGAACTCGCTCGGGATCGACGGGACCGTCGAACGGGCAGGTGAAGCTGGTGGCGAGGCAGAGCTGGATTTCGCCGTCCGCCTCCCGCGCCAACCGAACGGCATCCGGCATCGCGGCGACACTGTCCTCGGTGCTGCGGCCGATATTGGCCTTATTATGCGCGTCCGATGCGGAGAAGCAGTACTGGAAGTTGCGCACGCCCGCGGCGGCGGCCTTCTCCACATGGCGCGGTGTCGCTACCCAGACCCAACAGCGTTGCAGCTCTTCGGGACTCAACGCGGCAATGAGTTCCATGGTGTTGGCCATCGGCGGCACCAGATCGGGACGCGCCATCGACCCGATCTCCAGTGCGGGCACGCCCACGGCGAGCAGTTGGCGCACGATATCCACCTTGCGCTCGACCGGCAGCACCTTTCCGGTCAACTGCAGCCCGTCGCGCAATGTCACATCGCGCAGCATCACTCGTCCTCCGGTGCATCCCGGACCGGCGGCGCCTGACGCACATGCGGCGGCACGCACATCACCCCACCGCAGGGCTTTTCATTCGTAGCAGGGGTGGGATGCACCGTCGGACGCGCATGTCCGGGCGCACTCACTTCGCGCGCACTGCGCCCCGGCGGTCGACGCCTGCCGTATACCCGTCGCGTCATACCGCCTCCACTCCATCGATACCGGCGCGCATCACGCCTCCAATCCGGCGATATCGGCATCGCTCATTCCGAGCAGTTCCGACAGCACCTCTCGCGTGTGCTCACCCAGGTCCGGTCCGACATTGCGGATGGGCAGGGACTTTCCACCGATCACCGGGACGATGCCGGGAAAGCCGACCGTCTTCGGTTGCGGCGCACCGACATCCACCGGGAACGGCTGAATCATATTGCGCGCCTTGTACTGCTCGTCGACGACGATATCGGCGGCGGTGTAGATGGGGCCGCACGGAATGGCCGCCGCCTCCAACAGTTTCAGCGCCTCGTCGCGGGTGTGCCGCACGGTCCATTCGGCGATGGACGCGTCGAGCCGTTCGCGATTGCGCCAGCGTCCGGCGTTGTCCTGCAGTTCCGGATCGGCAGCCAGATCGGGACGGCCGATCACCTCCATATAGCGCTGGAAGATGGCGTCCCCGTTACCGCCGATGATGATGCTCGCGCCGTCGCTGGTCGGGTAGGCATTACTCGGCGCGATGCCCTCCATCCGCCCGCCGACCCGCTCGCGGTTGATGCCGTACGCAAGATAGTCGGGCACCAGCGATTCCATCACCGACAGGATCGCCTCGTTCAGCGCCACATCGATGACGCGTTCCCCCAGCGGTATCGACGTATTGGTGCGTTGCCGCTGGAACAGCGCCATCACTGTGCCGAACGCCGCGTAGATCCCCGCGATCGAATCACCGATGGACACGCCGACCCGCACCGGCGGCCGATCCGGATCACCGACGAGTTCGCGCAGCCCGCCGACCGCCTCGGCGACCGCGGCGAAACCGGGCCGCGCGGCCAGCGGCCCGGTCTGCCCGTAAGCGGAAATCCGGGTGATCACCAGATCCGGATTGACTTCGTTCAGCACCTCCGGACCGAGGCCCCACTTCTCGAGCATGCCCGGCCGGAAGTTCTCCAGCAGCACATCGCAGTGCCGGAGCAGATCCAGGACGATGCCCCGGCCCGCCTCGGTGCGCAGATCCAGCGTGATCGACTTCTTGTTCCGGTTGATGGTGCGGTACAGCATCGACGTATCGCCGCCGTAGAGTCGCCAGTTGCGTAGCTCGTCCCCGGCCTTCGGCCGCTCCACTTTGATCACCTCGGCACCGAAATCGCCGAGGATGCGACCAGCGGTCGGCGCGGCGATGTAATTGCCGAGTTCCAGGACGCGAACCCCGTCCAGCGGGCTGATGCTCATGGCATCAGTCTGTACTATCGCGCCGCCCGGCAGCGGCCCGACCTGGTACCAGCACGAAGTCCGGTAAAGCGATCGCACGGCCCCTCAACTGCCGCAGCACAATCGGAGCTACTGCGGCAGCCGTGCGGTCGCCGTCACGACTCCAGTGGGGAAACTTCCTCGATGATCGAGTAGTGCTCGGCATTGCCGTGAAGCGAGGTGCTCTTGACGCCGTCCACCGCGACCGGGATATCGCCGGCGAGGGTGATCCGGGTCAGCTTGCGCGGCTGGTTGTCGTAGTCGTCGACGGCGTAGTGCTGGGTGGCGCGGTTATCCCAAATAGCGACGTCACCGGGCTGCCAGTTCCAGCGGGTGGTGTTCTCCAGCCGGGTCACCCGGTCCTGGAACAGGCGAAACAGGGCCTGGGACTCACTGGTGGAGACCCCGACGAAGCGCTTGACGAAGTGCCCGACCAGCAGTGCGCGCTCACCGGTCTCCGGGTGCACCCGCACCACCGGATGCTCGGTCTCGTAGTAGTCGGACTGGAACTCGGCGCGGTAGGCGTCGGTATTCGGGTTGCTCCGGTCGACGTCGGTGGCGGCGTAGTCGTAGAGGTTGGTGTGCACGGCCCGCAGGCTCTCGGCCAGGCGCTTAAGCGGCTCCGGCAGCGAATCGTAGGCGGCGACGGTGGAGGCCCAGGTGGTGGAGCCGCCGTAGGTCGGCAGGGTGACCGCGCGCAGGATGGAGGCCTTCGGGATCCGGTCGACGAAGGTGACGTCGGTGTGCCAGCTATTGGCGCGGCCGTACTCCGAGTCGATGGCCAGGCTCTTGACGCCGTGCGAGGTGACCGTCGGATGCGGGGTGGTCGGGGTGCCGAGCAGTTGCGCGAACTCGTACTGCCCGTCCTCGGTCAAATGGTCCTGGCCGCGGAAGAAGATGACCTTGTGCTCGAGCAGCGCGCGCCGGATCACCGCGACGGTTGCCGCGTCCACATCGCCGCCGAGCCGGACATTGTCGACCTGGGCGCCGATGCGAGCGCCGATTTTGGTCACGGTGGCGGTTGTCTGGGCGTAGTCGACCGTCATGAGATCACCTTCGCTGGGTTGAATCGGTTGATGCGCCCCGAGCACATCACCGAAACCCGCACCCCAACCAGGGTTTCCGTCGCCCTGATCCCAACCCCACGCCCCGCCGAGCGGATTCACATGGCGGCTCAGTGCATGTCGCAGAGCCGCCATTCCTGCCCTCGATGGGGTGGTGGTCGAGCGTTTGTCGAGGGTAGTCAAATGGCCGTTGTCGGTGGGCGTTTCGGGCCACCATTCGACTACCCTCTGTGAGCTGTTCGGTTGGGTCCGCTGATGTCCCCTCGGCCCCGTGCCTCACCTCGGAGGGGGCGGCGGAAGGCGGGGCGATCAGCCGACGTGCTCGCGCAAGTACGCCAGATCCTCGGCGACACCCTCGCCGGGCGTCTCCAGAACCACCGGCGCGTCCGCCGTCCGGCACACCTCGGCGAGCAACTCCGGATCGATCGTCCCGTCCGCGAAATTGGCATGACGGTCCGCGCCCGAATTGAATTCGTCGCGGGAGGAGTTCAGGTGCACCAGGTCGATGCGGCCGGTGATGGCCTTGATCCGCTCGACGACGCCGACCAGATCCTCACCGCCCGCCCAGGCGTGGCAGGTGTCCAGGCAGAAGCCCGCGCCGAAATCGCCGACCGCGTCCCAGAGCCGGGCGATCGAATCGAAATGCCGGGCCATGGCGTGGTTGCCGCCCGCGGTGTTCTCGATCAGGATCGGCACCGCGAAGCCGCCCTTGTCCTGCTGACGCTCGAACAGCTTGCGCCAGTTATCGATTCCGGTCTCCAGTTCGCTGTCGGAGCGGACATGGCCGCCGTGCACCACCAGACCGAACGCGCCGATATCGGCGGCGGCCTTGGCTTGCTGCGCGACCGCATTGCGCGACGGCATGCGCAGGCGATTGTTCAGGCTGGCCACATTGATCTGATAGGACGAGTGCACCACCACATCGATCGGGCTGGCGAGGATCTCCTCGGTCCGCGGATGCGGGGTCGGTTTGTCCCAACTCTGCGGGTCGACGACGAACAGTTGGATGACATCGGCGCCGAGTTTTTCACCGAAGCCGATCGGATCGCTGTCGAGCCGGACGTGTGCTCCAATGCGCATGGGGCCGAGCCTAACGAGTGCCACCGACAACGTCTTCGGCACCGCAACGAACATGTTGCGTCCAGACCGTGCGAACAGATACATCGGTAGGATCCAGATGCTCGACCCGATACGGGGGGTGAATCCACTGTGCTGCGAACTGGCGATGTTTTCGCTGGATACACGATCAAACGTGTGCTCGGCCAGGGCGGTATGGGCACCGTCTACCTGGCCCAGCATCCGCGCCTGCCGCGCCTGACCGCGCTGAAATTGTTGAAGCGCGAGCTGTATACCGATGCCGAGATCCGGCGCCGCTTCGAGCGGGAGGCCGATCTGGTCGCCCAGCTCGACCATCCGAATATCGTCACGGTCTACGACCGCGGCGCCGAGGATCAGCAGCTGTGGATCTCGATGCAATTCGTGCCGGGTGCGGATGCGTCCTGCGCGGATGTCAATGTGCTCGCGCCGGGCCGCGCGGTGCAGATCGTCGCCGATACCGCGGCCGCCCTGGATTTCGCACACGGCAACGGTGTGCTGCACCGCGATGTGAAACCGGCCAATATCTTGCTGGCCAAGGCGCCGATCGGACAGCCGGAACGGGTGCTGCTCACCGACTTCGGCATCGCGGGCATGCGCGACGGCGAGTCCACGTTGAGTTCGTCCGGAACCATTACCGCCACGCTGGCATACGCCGCGCCGGAACAACTGACCGGTACGCCGGATTACCTGGCCGACCAGTATTCACTGGCCTGCTCGCTGTTTTGGATGCTGACCGGTGTCGGGCCGTTCCAAGGGGCGAATCCCATGGCCGTCATCAACGGGCATCTGTATGGGGCGATACCGTCGCTGCGCCGGTATCGCCCCGACGTGCCGCCCGCGCTGGACGCGGTGCTGGCGCGGGCCATGGCCAAACGGTCCGCGGACCGCTTCGGCAGCTGTACCGAATTCGCCGTGGCGGCTCGGCGGGCGCTGGTGTCGTCCGCGCCGCACCCGCATCAAGCGAACGGTCCGTATCGCCCGCCGATGGGCATGGGTCCCGAATCGCATCCCGGCACCGAACCTCCTCGCGATGCCGGTCCGGCCCGGAACCCGGTGCCGTCCCGAAACGCGGTGCCCCCCAACACTTCCGAGCGGGTCGGCAGCAGCAGAACCGCCCGGCCGTCCGAGCCGACCAACCGTAGCACCCCCGAGTCTCCGCGAACGTCCCAGCCGCGCCTGCCGCTGCCGCCACGCCGTTCGCCGCGTCCCGGCACCATCGCCCTACCCGATATCCCACGTCGCCCCGGCAGAACGCCGCCCGGATCAGCGCCGCGCCCTCCGCCATAGCCGGAAACGATCCGATGTCGCATGCGATACCTATAAGTCGACGATAACCAGGGCTTAAGCGAATCCTGCTAAGGTTTCGATGTTTTCCGTGGTCAGGAGGTCCTGATCGCGCATTCTTATGCTGTACGCCCGTTCATCGGTGGGTCCCGGTGGGCGGCGGGAAGTGGAGCAGACATGCTGGCCAGCGGTGACGTATTCGCCGGTTATGTCATCGATCGGCAATTGGGTCGCGGTGGCATGGGTTCGGTGTACCTGGCAAAACATCCGCGACTGCCGCGGATGACGGCGCTGAAGCTGCTGAATCGGGAGATGTTCTTCGATAAGGAGGTGCGGGCGCGGTTCGAGCGGGAGGCGGATCTGGTTGCCCAGCTTGATCACCCGAATATCGTCACCGTCTACGACCGCGGCCTCGACGACGAACAGCTGTGGATCTCGATGCAGTACATCGATGGCATCGATGCCGCATCGGTCGATCCCAAGTCGCTGCCGCCGGAACGCGCGGTCCAGATCATCAAGGAGACCGCCGACGCGCTCGACTACGCGCACGGCATGGGCGTACTGCACCGCGATGTGAAGCCCGCGAATATTCTGCTGGCCCGCTCGGGCGGCGGGCGCGGTGAGCGGGTCTACCTCACCGACTTCGGTATCGCGCGGCTGCGCGACGACACCGGCCACCTCACCCAGACCGGCACCTTCACCGCGACTCTGGCCTATGCCTCACCCGAACAGCTGACCGGCGCATCGCTCGATCACCGCTCGGACCAGTATTCGCTGGCCTGCTCGCTGTTCTGGCTGTTCACCGGGTCCGGTCCGTTCGCCGCGACCAATCCGGCGGCGGTGATCCAGGGACATCTGCAGGGCACGCCCCCGGCATTGAGCAGCGTCCGTCCAGGACTGCCCTTCCAACTGGACGGGGTGCTGGCGAAGGCCATGGCCAAGCGGCCCGACGACCGGTTCGCCTCGTGCTCGGAGTTCGCGCAAGCCGCCAAGCAGGCGTTCGCCAATCCGAGTGTCCCGGCGATGCCGGTGGTCGGCCCGCGCCCGGGTACCGGACCGGCGATTCCGGTGACGGGTGCGCCACGGCCGGTCACCGGGCAGCCGATGCCCGTGACCGGTACGCCGCATCCGGTGACGAACGGGCCGTACCCGCAGACCGCCGGACCGTATCCGCAGACCAGCGGCCCGTACCCGCAGACAAGCGCACCGCACACCGTGCAGCCACAGCCGCCGGCGCCGACGACCGTCAATCCCGCTTCGCAGGGCACCCCGCCGGTGCAGACCGCGCTGACCCAACAGCAACCGCATCCGAGCAATCCCTACAACCAGCAGCCGCTCGGATTCGCGCCCCGGCCGCCGATGAGCGGGCCCCGCCCGCCCGCCCCGCCGCAGCGCAAATCGAATGTCGGGCTGATCGTCGCACTGTGCGTCGGTCTGGTGATCCTGATGGTGATCGTGCTCGCGATCATCGGCGTGGTATCGAACGGTGGTTCGTCGAACTCCGGTGGCGGCAGCACGACGACCTCGTCGAGTTCGTCCAACGGCGGCAGCGGCTCGGTGGGCGCGACCGCGGCCGCGATCAGCAAAGAGTTCCCGCGCATGGTGCCCGCCAGCGAATCCGATTCGGTCGGCTACAACGGCGCGAAATGCAATGCCCACAAGACCGGCGACCTGACCCTGCCCACGCCGGGTACGCCGGACTTCGGCGCCTGGACCGCGCAGTGGGATTGCTACGGCGGCGGCGACAACGACGACCCGTTCTACACGATCTACGTCTACAAGAACGCCTCCGATGTGCAGAAGGCGCTGAGCAACCTGCCTTCCGACGCCACCAAGTCGACCGACACCAACGGCGGCAAGACCTACACCAACTACAAGTTCGTCAACGACGGGCCGAAGATCGTCACCGCGTTCACCGGCGACAGCAAGCGGGCCCAATTCCTCATGTACGCCGACGGTTTGGCGGGTGCTCAGGACAAGGTCCTGCGCTGGTGGCGCTCGGCCCCACTGAACTGACAGCCGAACCGGGCGCGAAAAATGGCTCGCGCCCGGTTCCGCTCGGCCCGTACAGTTCTACGCATGTTCGGCCACACCATCGCTCTGGAGTCCGCGGTCGCGGACGCGATGGCGGCTGCCCTGGCAGCGTCCGCAGCAGTGGCTGCGGCGCACTTCGACGGCGCCCGAAGCTGACCTTCCCCGGGATGTCTCGGGACCTCTGACGGGGAAGGTGGCCCGTCGCAGAGAGGTCCCACGGCGAGATCGCCGGAAATCATTTCCTAGTCAGGGAAGTCATGTCCAAGAAGACGTATGTGCGGACCAAGCCGCATCTCAATATCGGCACCATGGGCCATGTCGATCACGGCAAGACCACGTTGACCGCCGCCATCACCAAGGTGCTCGCCGAGCGCGGTGGCGGTAACTTCGTGCCGTTCGAGCGGATCGACCGGGCGCCGGAGGAGGCGTTGCGCGGGATAACCATCAATATCGCGCACGTCGAATACGAAACCGCCACACGGCATTACGCGCACATCGATATGCCGGGGCACGCCGACTTCGTAAAGAACATGATCACCGGTGCGTCCCAGCTCGACGGGGCGATCCTGGTTGTCTCGGCGCAGGACGGCGTCATGCCGCAGACGGCCGAGCATGTGCTGCTCGCGCGTCAGGTCGGGGTGGAGCACATCGTGGTCGCGCTCAATAAGGCCGACGCGGGTGATCCGGAACTGCTCGACTTGATCGAGCTCGAGGTGCGCGAGCTGCTCAGCGCCCAGGGGTACCCGGGTATGGAACTGCCGGTCGTGCGGGTTTCGGGTTTGCGTGCGCTGGAAGGGGATTCGCGGTGGACCGCCGCGCTGCTCGACCTGCTGGACGCCGTGGACACCCATGTGCCAACGCCCGTCCGCTACACCGACGCGCCGTTCCTGCTGCCGGTGGAGAACGTCCTGACCATTACCGGTCGGGGCACCGTCATCACCGGTGCGGTGGAGCGTGGCCGGATTCGCCTCGGCGATCGGGTGCAGCTCTACGGCGGCGAGGAGCTGACCTCCGTTGTCACCGGGGTGGAAACCTTCGGCCGGACAATGGAGTTCGCGGAAGCGGGCGACAATGTCGCATTGCTGCTGCGCGGCGTGCAGCGCGGTCAGGTGCGTCGCGGGCAGGTCGCGGCGGAACCGGGCAGCATCGCGGTGCACACCCGGTTCACGGCGCGCGTGTACCTGCTGGGCACGGCGGAGGGCGGTCGGCGCACACCGATCGCCACCGGCTACCGCCCGCAGTTCTACGTGCGTACCGGTGACGTCGTCGGCAACGTGACGCTGCCCGCCGACATCGCGGTCGGCCGGCCCGGCGAAACCATCGACCTGGCAGTCGAATTGGGCCGTCCGGTCCCGCTGGAGTCGGGCCTCGGCTTCGCCATCCGCGAAGGCGGACGGACCGTCGGCGCGGGCACCGTCCTGACCGTCGGCTAGTTCCCGCCGGGTTGGGCATACATCGTGTATGCCCAACCCGGCGGCCGGAAGTTGTCGTATTTTGTCACGTCAGCAACGTTCCCGAGCGCAGGGGTGCAGGGCATCCGAAGTCGGGCGCTGAGCCTTGCCTGCCCATGGTCATCGTAGTACTGTCCAGACACATGTCCATCATGTGTGTGGACAGATATCCCAGGAGGATTTCATGACCCTGGTCAAGCCGCTGCGGGTTTCCGGAGGCGATCACGAGCACGGGCATCTCGAGGAATTCCGTGTCGATCCACTGGCTTTGATGCGGCGGGTGCGGGTGGAATGCGGGGATGTCGGGGCGTTCGATCTCGCGGGGCGGCATGTGATTCTGCTGTCCGGCGCCGAGGCCAATGAGTTCTTCTTCCGGTCCGGCGATGAGGATCTCGATCAGGCCGCCGCATACCCGTTCATGAAGCCGATTTTCGGCGAGGGTGTGGTGTTCGACGCCAGTCCGGAGCGCCGCAAGGAGATGCTGCACAACCAGGCATTGCGTGCGGAGCAAATGCGCGGGCATGCGGCGACCATCGAGGGCGAGGTCGAGCGCATGCTGGCGAACTGGGGCGACGAGGGCCAGATCGACCTGCTCGACTTCTTCGCCGAGCTGACCATCTATACCTCCTCGGCCTGCCTGATCGGCAAGCGCTTCCGCGATGAACTCGACGAACGCTTCGCGCACCTCTACCACGATCTGGAGCGCGGCACCGACGCGCTGGCCTATGTGGATCCGTATGCGCCGATCGAAAGCTTCCAGCGCCGCGACGCCGCCCGCGCGGAACTGGTCGAATTGGTGCAGGGCATCATGGACGGCCGCGCCGCGAATCCGCCGGCGAACAAGGAAGATCGGGACATGCTCGACATCCTGATCTCGATCAAGGACGAGCAGGGGCAGCCGCGATTCAGTGCGAGCGAAATCACCGGGATGTTCATCTCGATGATGTTCGCGGGACATCACACCACTTCGGGTACCGCGGCGTGGTCGGTCATCGAATTGCTCAGGCATCCGGCGGAATTGCGTCGCGTCGTCGATGAACTCGACGAATTGTACGCCGACGGTTCCGATATCAGTTTCGGCGCGCTGCGTCAGATTCCGAATCTGGAGGCGGTGGTCAAGGAGACGCTGCGGCTGCATCCGCCGCTGATCATTCTGATGCGGGTGGCGCAGGGCGAATTCGAGGTGTGCGGACATCGCATCGCACCGGGCGATCTGGTCGCGGCGACTCCGGCCATCTCCAACCGGATTCCGGAGGACTTCCCGAATCCGGATCTGTTCGACCCGAACCGCTATATCGATCCGAATCAGGCGGATATCGTCAACCGCTGGACCTGGATCCCCTTCGGGGCGGGCAGGCATCGCTGTGTCGGTGCGGCCTTCGCGCTCATGCAGCTCAAGGCGATTTTCTCGATACTGCTGCGGGACTGGGAATTCGAGATGGCACAACCATCCGACAGCTACCGCAACGACCACAGCAAGATGGTGGTGCAGTTGCAACAGCCCTGTGCGGTGCGCTACCGCAGGCGGCGAAAGGTCTAGGCAAACGCCCAGTTATGAGAGCGTGAGCGGGAAGATTCTGGGCCCCATGGACTTCCGAGTTCGCTTGTAGGGTGAAGACATGATCACGCTCAAAAAGGAAGATGGCGCCGCTGATCTCAACGGCATCACCAAGCTGACAGTCGGGGTGAGCTGGGACCCATCGGGGGGCACCAGCGGCGGCGCGGTCGGATTACTGCGCCGCAAGCGCGGTGTGGACCTGGATCTGATCGCCATCCTTATGCAGGGCGCCGAGCCGGTGCGTTTCGCCGGTCTCGACTCCCTGGACCCGCTCGGCAACGGTTCGGTCCAGCACACCGGCGACGAACAGACCGGCGCAGCCTCCGGCGACGACGAATCGGTGCACGTCACCTTCGCGAATGTGCCCGAGGCCATCGACGCGATCATCTTCGTGGCCGCGGCATTCAAGAAGGGCTCGTCGTTCGAGAAGGCCAACAACATCAGCTTCAAGGTCTACGACGCGACCGGCGGCAGCGCCCAGCAGGTGGCCGATATCTGGCCGTCGCTGCTCGGCACCGACAACGCCAATGCCGTGGCCAAGGCGTTCCGCAACGGCGGAAGCTGGCAGCTCGAGGTGCTCAACCGCAAGGGCAAGATCAAGCAGGGCGATAAGCAGGCCCTGCTGCGCTTCGCGATGGCGTAAGCAGGCAGCGAAAGCCGGAGCTCGGACGAGCTCCGGCTCCTATTACTACAGAGCCGATTCGACCGCGGACACGACGACCGCATCATCGGGTGTGGTGCGCGGCCTGAATCGGCCGACCACCGCACCCTCGCGATCGATCAGGAATTTCTCGAAGTTCCACTGGATATCACCGGCCGTGCCGTCGGCATCCGCGGTCTCCACCAGCGCCTGGTAGAGCGGATGGCGCTCGTCGCCGTTGACATCGGTCTTCTCCAGCAGCGGAAAGTCGACGCCATAGGTGGTCGAGCAGAATTCCGCGATCTCCTCGGCGGTACCCGGCTCCTGGCCCATGAACTGGTTACACGGCACGCCGACCACGCTGAAACCGCGGTCGCCATAAGTTTTCTGAAGTTCGACGAGTCCGGTGTACTGCGGCGTCAGCCCACACTTGGAGGCCACATTGACCAGCAGTACCGCCTTATCTCCGACCAATTCGCCCAGTGTTGCCGGGTCGCCGGAGAGGGTACGTAGGGGAATGTTGCGGATATTCATTCGTATCGCACCTGCCAGTTCTTGATTCCGTTGATCCACCCCGATCGCAACCGTACCGGATCGGCGACCTGGCTGATCTCGGGCATCGCATCGGCGATCGCATTGAACATCAGGTCGATCTCCAGTCGGGCCAGATTCGCCCCGACACAATAATGTGCACCGGTGCCGCCGAATCCGACGTGCGGATTCGGATCGCGCAATATGTCGAAGGTGAACGGATTTTCGAAGGCGTCCTCGTCGAAGTTGGCCGAACTGTAGAAGATTCCCAGCCGCTGCCCCTGCTTGATCTGCTGCCCGCCGAGTTCGGTGTCCTGGGCCGCGGTGCGCTGGAACGCATTCACCGGGGTCGCCCAGCGGACGATCTCGTCGGGTGCGGTGCGCGGTCGCTGCTCCCGATACAGCTCCCACTGCTCCGGATGGTCCACGAAGGCCTTCATGCCGTGGGTGATGGCATTGCGGGTGGTCTCATTGCCCGCGATGGCGAGCAGGATGACGAAGAACCCGAATTCGTCCGAACCGAGCGCCTCGCCGTCGACATCGGCGTGCACCAGTTGACTGACGATGTCGTCGACCGGACAGGCGCGCCGCTGTTCAGCCATATTCCATGCGTAGCCGAGGATTTCGGCGAAGGCGGCATTCGCGTCGCCGTACTCCGGATCGTCGTAGTTCAGCGTCTGGTTGGACCATTCGAATAGCTTGTGGCGATCGTCATTCGGCACGCCGAGTAGTTCCGCGATGGCCTGCAGCGGCAGTTCGCAGGCCACCTGCTGGACAAAGTCGCCGCCGCCGGTTCGCTTGGCCTCGTGCACGATTCGCGCCGCGCGTTCGGTGAGTGCGGCGCGCAGGCCCTCCACCGCACGCGGGGTGAATCCCTTGGAGACGATCCGGCGGATCTTGGCATGCTTCGGCGCATCCATATTGATCAGCATCGCACCGGTGAGTTCGATCTGTTCCGGGGTGACATCGTCGGGCAGCCGGATGATCGCGCCCTTCTGCGCGGAGGAATAGATTTCGGGGCTGCGCGAAATTTCCTTCACGTCTTCGTACTTGCTGACCACCCAGTACCCGCCGTCACGGAAGCCGCCCGAGGTCGCATCCGGCTGCGCGCACCACCACACCGGTGCGGTGCGGCGCAGGGTCGCGAATTCCTCGACCGGCATGCGGTTTTCCCACAGCCCGGGATCGGTGAAATCGAAGCCTGGCGGGAACGTGGGCGCTGCCATAGCTAACTCCTGGGTGAAAAGTGTTTCAGCGCAACCTGAGGCGGCGCATGAGTCGTAGGGTCGTCAGCGTTGTTTTCAGCTGCTTCTCGTAGGGCAGGCCCGCGCGGGCCGCCATCACCTGGCGCTTCTGCACGCCGATATTCACGGTGTCGGTGTATTTGAGCAGGCCCTGATCGCCGTGCCTGGTGCCGACGCCGGACTGTTTGACACCGCCGGACGGGGTGGCCTTGGCGGCGTAGGTGGTCACGAAGCCGTCGTTGATATTGATATTCCCGGCCTCGAGCTGGGCGCCGATTCGGTTGGCGCGGGCCAGATCTCGGCTCCACACGCTGGCGTTCAGGCCATAGGAGGTGTCGTTGGCGAGCCGGATGGCGTCCTGCTCGTCGGTGAACCGGTAGACGCTCACCACCGGACCGAAGGTTTCCGCGCTCGCGTGCGTCATCTCGGGGGTGACGTCGGTCAGCACGGTGGGTTCATAGAACGCCGGGCCGATATCCGGTCGCGCCTTGCCGCCGGTCAGCACGGTCGCGCCCTTCGTGCGCGCGTCCTCGACGTGCGCCGCGACCCGCTCCATATGCTGCACCGAGACCAGCGAGCCGAATTCCGGTGTGAAGTCGTAGGCCGCGCCGATCTCGGCGTTCAATTCGTCTGCCGCCGTGACCAATCGGCGCACGAACTCGTCATACAGCCGGTCCTGCACATAGATCCGCTCGATGTGCATACAGGCCTGGCCCGAATTCGCGAAGACCGCGAATGACGCGCCGGGAATCACCTCGTCGAGATTCGCGTCGTCCAGCACGATCATCGGGTTCTTGCCGCCCAGTTCGAGGCTGCAGCCGATCAGATTGCGGCCCGCGCCTTCGCCGACCACCCGGCCGGTCGCGGTCGAGCCGGTGAACATGACGAAGTCGGCATTGTCGATCAAGGTCGGACCCACATCGGGACCTTCACCGCAGACGACCTGGAACAGCCCCTTCGGCAGACCCGCCTTATACAGCAGTTCCACCCCGAACAGCGCGCAGAGCGCGGTCTTGTTATCGGGCTTGAGTACGACGCCATTGCCCGCCATCAGCGCGGGCATCGAATCCGACAGCGCGATGGCGAATGGGAAATTCCACGGCGCGATGACCGCGACGACACCTTTGGGGCGGTGCTCCTCGGTCGAGGTGGTGATCAGCGGCACCGGGCCGCCGCGCCGCTTGGGCTTCAGTACCCGGCGTGCGGTCTTCAGGTAGTGGCTGATGACCATCGGCACATCGCAGGATTCCTCGAAGGCCATGCGGCGGGTCTTACCGCAGCCGATCTGGATCAGGTCGGCGATGGTTTCGTATTCGGCGAGGATCAGGTCGTGGGCGCGTTCGAAGACCTCGAGCCGGCGCTGTAGCGGCCAGGCCGCCCATTCCTTCTGGGCCGCGCGGGCGGTCGCATAGGCGGTGGCGACATCCTCAGGGGTCGACTGCGGGAGTGCGCCGACCACGGCGCCGGTGTAGACCTCGACCATCGAATACGGATCGGCGGTACCGGAGGCAGCGACCATTTCGGTCAGCCTGCCGATCAACGCTTCGGTGATCCGGGCGGGCAGCGCCGGTGCGGATTCCTTCTTGGCTTCGGTTGTATTCATCGGACCTTCTCCGTGCTGACGGCAGATGCCTTCGAATTAGAACACGTTCTCATCGTGAATGTCAGGGGCTCGAGTGGGATGACCTGGTCGAATGCATGCCGAGACATGGTCAATCCGCCTGATGATCCGGTGCGCGGCCCGCCGCGAACTCCCGGGCCCAGCGGTAATCGGGCTTCCCGCTCGGGGCGCGCGTCACCACGTCGGCCAGCCAGATCTGCCTCGGCACCTTGTATCCCGCGAGATGCTTGCGCACATGTCGCTCGAGCGCGGCGAAATCCACCGGTCCGGCGCCCGCGACCGATATGACCGCCGCCACCTGCTGGCCCCAGCGCTCGTGCGGCACCCCGATCACCACCGCGTCGTAGACGGCCTCGTGCGCCTTAACCACGCTCTCGACCTCTTCGACGAAGACCTTCTCGCCGCCGGTATTGACGACCATATTGCCGCGGCCGATCAGGGTCACCGAGCCGTCCGGCTCGACCCTGGCGCGATCGTCGGTCACCACGATCCGGGTGCCGTCGACCGTCTTGAACAGCCGCTCGGTCTTCTCCGGATCCTTGTAGTAGCCGATCGGCACCGCACCGGTCTTGGCGAGCCAGCCCTCGGAACCGGGTTCGACCTGCCGTCCCGCATCATCGACCACGATCGCGCCGCGCCCGCTCTGTACGCGCGGACCGCGGCCGGGATTGTCGTCCTTCTGCGCGAAACCGATGCCGCCGAAACCGGTTTCGGAGGAGCCGATGGAATCGGAGACGACCGTAGACGGAAACAGTTCCAGCAGTGCGTTTTTGACCGGTTGCGACAGCAGCGCGGCACCCGAGCCGATGGCGACGAGCGAGGATGCGTCCACCGGGGCGGCGCGGTAGGCATCGATCAGTGGACGCGCCATGGCATCACCATGATTTGCGGGCGATGTTGTTCGACCACCCGCCACACCCGCTGCGCATCGAATTTGGGCTCGAAGATCACGGCATTGCCGGACCACAGGGCGGTGAAGGACGGCATCATCGCGGCGGCGTGGATGAGCGGCGGGAGGATGAACCAAGTGCTCGGTTCGCCCTGTGCGCCGACACGGGACTGTTGATATTCGTCGGAAACCGGTTCGTTCGTGTAGAAGTCGATGCCGCCGCCGAGCACCCGCCACATATCCTCTTGCCGCCACATGACGCCCTTGGGTCGGCCGGTGGTGCCGCCGGTGTACATCATGAACAGGTCGTCGGGGCTGCGGTCGACGGCGCGGCGGGCTGGGGAGCTCGAGAGTAAGGCCTGCTCATATGAGGCGGACGAGTCTGCCGCGGTGATGGTGGTGTCAGTGGAAATTCGAGGGGGTGGCCGGTCGTCGACGATCAGCACGCGGATCGACGGCGTGTCGGCGAGTCCTGCCAGTGCCGTGTCTGCGTATTTCGCATGGCACACAAGCACTTCGAGGTCGGCATTGTCGTAGAGGTAGCGCAGTTCTTCGACGCCGTACCGATAGTTGATATTGATCGGGACTGCCCGCAGCTTGAAGCAGGCAATAAGGGTGGTCATGGTTTCGATGCCGTTGTGCATCTGGAAACCCACGTGCGTACCGGGGCCGACGCGGATCGAGCCGAGATGGTCGGCGAGGCGATTCGCGCGGGCGTCGAGTTCGGCGAGGGTGAGTGCGCGATCGCCCTCGATCAGCGCGGTGCGCTCCGGCATCACGTCGACCGCATGCTCGAAGAGGTCGGCGAAATTGTGGGACATGGCAATTCACTTTCAGCGAATGACGGTGAGCGGCAGCGGAATGCCGCGGTCGGTGAAGGTGAAGGCGGCGCCGGTGCTGATCCGGGTGATGGCCACCTCGGTCGCCTCCTTGAACGGCGCTGCGGCAAGGGCTATTTCGGCGGTCCAGCCGTGCTCGTCGGAGGTGGTCGAGTGCACGTCGAACCGTGGATTCACGCCGCGCACCATGGCCGCCAGTGGTGCTAGATGATCGGGATCGATCATCGATGGCCAGGTGCGGTCGGTATCGGCATCGCTGTGCCACGGCACTCGCAGTCGCACCGAATCGTCGGTAACGGATACATCGATGCCGGTGTACGGCGCGGGATTCCATGCCGGATGCAGGAGCAATACCTCGGCCAGCGCGGCCGGATCGTCGCCGAGCCCGAGTGCGTTGCGAATCCGCTCGGAGGTGAGTCCGGCGATGCCGGTGAATTGTTTGCGGCCGATATCCGTTGCGGTGTCGGTGGACCGAGCGCGCACGGCGGTCATGAAACCGATGGTGAGCAGATGGTGTTGCAGGCAGACCTCGTCGGCCATGCGCACCAGCGCAGATTTGGAGAAGTCGGCGAACCGCAGATCACTGAGCAGCGGACCGGCGTAATCGCTTTGGCCGGGATCGTCCTTATCGATGGGGGACAGTTCCAGTAGTGCGGCCCGGGAGTTGGCCACCATCTCGGCATTCGGCGGTGCGGACGGTGGGATGTGTGCCGGGTCGATGATGACGGTCCACGCGCACACCGGTTTTCGGTCCGCCGGATGACGCGGCGGCCGGTGGATCGGCCGGACCTGGGCGTGCGGATTTGTCGCGAGGGCGGTCGCATCGAAGGTCGGATCCTCGATGTCGTGGCACATGGACACCACGAACTCCTCGCCGAGCGGCTCCACATCCGCCAGCGCGCCACAGTGGTCCAGCCAGAACTCGCCGTGGTCACGATCGTCGACGCGGAAACGGAAGTCCATGAACTGCGGCGGCGCACCGATATCGAGTTGCAGACCCTTGAAGATCGTCGGCACGTCATCGCCCTCGAAATCGAGCGCGCGGCGCATGCGGCGGGTATAGACCGGACTGGCGAGCTGCCACTCCTCGATGGCAACCGCCGCCATGCCCTCGCGCCCGAATGCCCCGATGGAGTGCGCCATTCCGGACCGGTCGATCAGATGACCGCACAGCAGCAGTTCGGGCACCAGCGTCGCCAGCTGGGCCCGCGACAACCGGTCGAAGCTCGATATCACCACAGTGGAACCGGTGCTTCGCCGATCCGATACCAGCCCGGCAGCGTCTTTCCGGAGACCGACCGTTGGATGCGCTTCTGCATACCCGCGGTCAGCGCATTGTTCTGGATCATCTCCACGAACAACTGCGAGACATTGCCGAAGTCGAAAAAGTCACGCTGCCAGGACCATTGGTAGTCGCCGCCGTAGCGGAACCAGCTGCCGCCGATACCCTCCGGACTGTAGTTGCGGCCGTCGGGTCGCTTGTTGTCGCTGACCTGCTTCCAGAAGCCGATGACATCGCCGCTGCGCTCATCGATGACGAACTGTTGGTATGGATAGGACCAGCCCTCCAGCCCTTGCATCTCCTGACCGAGCGCGAGTTCCCGGATCTCGGCTCGCCCGACCGCCATGAATTCCTGGGTCGGGCCGTAGTTCCAGCCGTAGGTGGCGTCCTCGGTGTACATCTCGGCGAGCGGCTTCCAGTCGCCCTTTTCCTCGCAGCGCTGGTTCTCGAGCACCCAGCGCCGGACCATCTCGTCGAGTTCGGCGCGGTCGAAGTCTGGCATTACTGTGTTCCTTTCGCAGCTGTGTTTACCCGCCCCGCCGACTCCGCAGGCTCCGTCGGCTGCCATCCCGCGGTGTTTACCCGCCCCGCCGACTCCGCAGGCTCCGTCGGCTGCCATCCCGCTGTGTTTACCCGCCCCGCCGACTCCGCAGGCTCCGTCGGCTGCCATCCCCCAGGGTCCTCACGGATCGACAGCGCTTGGGTGGGGCAGTAGCGCACCGCGCGTTCGATATCCGCGCGGGCTTCGGGACCCGGTGTCGGGTCGAGGATTTCGACCTTGCCGCGCTTGGGCACGGTGAAGGCCGAGGGCGCTTCGTCCTGGCAGACGGCGTGCCCCTGACACAGATCCAGATCGGCGATGATCCTCACGGTCGGCTCCTGTCCTCGGCATTCGGTAGCGGACGCAGCGGGGCCTCGGGCTGGACCTCGACCAGCACGAGATGCGCGCCCCGTGGTGCGCAGACCACGGCGATGACCGCGGCGGCCAGATCGCTGGCACGCAGCATGTACGGGTGACGGGCGAAACCCCAGGCCTTCCAGTCCTCCAGCATCGGCCCGACCACCTCTGGAGTGGAATTCATGCCCATGCCGGTCAGTGTCGGACCCGGGCGCACCAGTGATGCGCGAACTCCGCTGCCCTCCAGCTCCATTCGCATCTGCTGGACCATTGCTTCGAGCCCGGCTTTGGCAGCGCTGTAGGCGCCGGTGCGCGGGCGTGGTTCCTCGGCGCAGTCGGAGCTGATCAAGACGAAATCGCCGCGCTGCCTTCGCATCATGCCCGGCAGTACCCGGTGCACCAACCGGTGCGCACCGACCAGATGCACCTGCACCTGCTGGAGGAACCGATCCGGTTCCATCTCGTGTACCAGCGAGAATTCGATATCGCCCGCACCGGAGACCAGGATTTCGGTCGGCCCGAGGGTATCTTCGGCCGCGGCGACGAAATCGTCGACGGATGCCGCGTCGGTGACATCGAGCTGGTGGGCGAAGGCTTCGCCGCCATTGGCGCGGATCTTGGCCGCCAGCGCCTCGCATTGATCCACGCGGCGTGCGCCGAGCGCGACGGGATGTCCGAGTTCGGCGAGCGCCTCGGCCGTCGCCGCGCCGATACCGGAGGATGCTCCGGCCACAATCGCCGGTCGGCGTACCGGATTCGGTTCGAACCGTGGCATTATTTCGCCTCCACGATGATGGGCAGGTTGGCGAACCCGCGGACATTGGACGAGTGCACGCGCTTGATCCCGGCGTCGAGGATGTCGTAAGACCGTACGCGCGAGACGAATTCGCGCAGCGCGACGTTTGCCTCCAGTCGGGCCAGATGAGCGCCGAGGCAGAAGTGCACGCCCGCACCGAAACTGGCCAGTCCGGCCTTATCGGTGCGTCCGATGCGGTAGCGGTCGCCGTCGGCGAAGACTTCCGGATCCCGATTGGCCGAACCGATCAGTAGCAGCACCTTCGCGCCCTTCGGGATGGTGCGGCCGTGCTGGTCGATATCCACCGCGGCACAGCGCGCGACCATCTGGCTGGAGGTGTCGTAGCGCAGCGTCTCCTCGACCCAGTCGGAGACCAGCTCGGGTTCCGTGACGACCTTGGCGTATTCGCTCGGATTGCGTGCGCTCCAATACAGCGCATTGCCGAGGAGTTTGGTGGTGGTCTCGTTACCGGCCACCACCATCAGGAACATGAAGCCGATGATCTCCTCGTCGGACAGGGTGTCGCCGTCGATTTCGGCATCCAGCAGCGCCGAGGTGAGATCCGTTGTCGGAGCGCGCCTGCGCGCGGCGACCAGGTCCGCGTAGTAGGTGAGGAGCGTGATCGATGCCTGCGCGGCGGCCATCGGGACATCCAGGACGCCGTCCTCGCGGTGCACCACCAGATCGGCCAGCCTGCGGATCTCCGCGCGGTCGGCCTCGGGCACGCCCATCAGTTCGGAGATGACATCCA
This sequence comes from Nocardia vinacea, assembly GCF_035920345.1. NCBI lineage: Bacteria > Bacillati > Actinomycetota > Actinomycetes > Mycobacteriales > Nocardiaceae > Nocardia > Nocardia vinacea. Next base: position 5,386,132 of record NZ_CP109149.1, on the reverse strand, counting down.
TCGGGAGTTTGCCCGCGACCTCATCGACCCAGTCGAACTCGCCGGTCGCGAGTGCCGGTTCGAGATAGGACAGCGTCAGGTCCCTGATCCGGTCTTCCATCTCGGCCACCCGCTTGGGGGTGAAGCCCTTGTAGACCAGGCGGCGCATACGCATATGCCGTGGATCGTCCATGGCCAGGAACGACATCACCCGGCTTGCGTGTGGGCCCCAGGCCGCCGGATCCAGCGAGACCCCGTTGGCGCTGGACAGGCGGACACTGTCGCGGAAGGCCGCGGTCACATCCGCGTGCCGGGACAGCGCCCAGAAATCCATGTCGGCGTTGTAGTAGAGCGGCGCCTCGGTGCGCAGCCGCTCGTAAGTGGGGTACGGGTCCTCGTGGAACGCGTAGTCGTAGGGGTCGAAGGTCAGGGGCTCCAGTGGGGCGGCCGTCATCGCGATAACCCGGAATTCGAGAACCAGTTCTCATCGATGACCGGTGTCGCGTCATCGATGGGAGACATGTAGCTGGACATGTGTCTGGACGGTACCACCGGCATGCCGGAATCGACAGAGGTTTGCCTGAACAATCTGGGTGGGGTCGGGGTTGGGCCAGAATGATGGCTGATAGTTCTCGTTGGGTGCGGTCGGGCTGGTTTCGGAGCGCAGTTCTGAAACGAGTTCTTGCGCCCGGGTGTGGACCGAGACTATATTCCGTACACCTGTCCAGACAGTATCGGAGCCTTTATGAATGCAGCATCGCGCAGTGATTCGATGGGGGGCGATGGTCGGGCGACGGGTGGGCGCAGCCTCTTGCCCGCCGACGGTTCGCGCCTGCTGATCGGCGGCAAACTGGTCACCGGCGGGGACGGCGTCTTCGCGACGGTGAACCCGGCGACCGAAGCGGTCATCGGTCAGGCCGCCAATGCGAACGGCGCGGATATGGACGCGGCCATCGCGGCCGCGCGCACCGCATTCGACGACACCGACTGGTCGCGTGATCACGTCTTCCGCGCCCGCTGCCTCGAACAGTTGCGCACCGCATTGCAGGCCAATGTCGACGAGTTGCGCGAGATCACCGTCGCGGAGGCGGGCGCGCCGACCATGCTGACCAGGGGGCCACAATTGGAAGGCCCGGTCGCCGATCTTTCGTACTCGGCCTCGCTGGCCGAAACCTACAGCTGGGAAACCGATCTCGGCACCGCGACACCCATGGGTATCAAGAGTCATCGGGTGCTGCGCCGCGAGGCGGTCGGCGTGGTCGGGGCAATTACGCCGTGGAACTTCCCGCACCAGATCAATTTCGCCAAACTGGGTCCCGCGCTCGCGGCCGGAAATACCGTGGTGCTCAAGCCCGCACCGGATACCCCGTGGTGTGCGGCGGCCGTCGGCGCGATCATTGCCGAGCAGACCGATATTCCGCCGGGCGTCGTCAATATCGTGACCTCCACCGATCACGGTCTCGGCGCACAGCTCACTGCCGATCCGCGCGTCGATATGATCAGCTTCACCGGTTCGACGCAGACCGGTAGATCGGTAATGACCGGCGCGGCAACGACTTTGAAGAAGACCTTCCTCGAACTCGGCGGCAAATCGGCATTCATCGTGCTCGACGACGCGAATATCGTGGGTGCCTGTTCGGTGGCGGCGTTTTCGGTGGCCGTGCACGCGGGACAGGGGTGTGCCCTCACAACCCGGCTGCTGGTACCGCGCGCGATATACGACGAAGCGATCCAGGCCGCGGCGGCCACCCTGTCGGGCATTGTTCCTGGTGATCCGGCCGATGCGCGCACCGTCTGCGGACCGCTGATCTCCGAGCGCCAGCGGGCCAGAGTCGAGCGATATCTGGAGATCGCGCGTGCCGAGGGCGGCCGGATCGTGGTCGGCGGCGGCCGACCGGCGGGCCGCGAGCGCGGATACTTCATCGAACCGACATTGATCGCGGATGTGCCGAATACCGCGACGGTCGCCCGCGAGGAGATCTTCGGACCCGTGCTCGTGGTGATCCCGCACGACGGTGACGACGATGCGATTCGGATCGCCAACGACTCCCCGTACGGACTCTCCGGCTCGGTATGGGGCACCGACCCGGACCGAATTCGGCACGTCACCAATGGCGTTCGCACCGGCACGATCGGCGTCAACGGCGGCATCTGGTACTCGGCCGACGCACCGTTCGGCGGCTACAAACAATCCGGCATCGGCCGGGAAATGGGCCTCGCCGGATTCGAGGAATACCTGGAAACCAAGCTCGTCGCAACCGCCGGTTAGACCACACGCCCACCGGTCTCCCGACCGCCACCCCCCATCGAATCGCTGCGCGATGCTGAATAGATTAGAGGAGCTGATTACATGACTCGATTCCCGGGAAAGACCGCCATCGTCACCGGCGCCGCCCAAGGTATCGGCGCGACATACGCCAAGGCGCTGGCGAACGAAGGCGCCAATGTCGTTGTCGCCGACCTGAATGCCGAACGCGGTAAGGCTGTCGCGGCCGAGATCACCGCCGGTGGCGGCAGCGCCATCTTCGGCGAGGTCGATGTGGCCGAACCGGAATCGGCCACCGCCCTGGCCGAATTGACCGTCCGCGAATTCGGGGCGATCGACCATCTGGTGAACAATGCCGCCATCTACGGCGATATGAAACTCAATCTGCTGCTCAGTGTGCCGTGGGATTACTACAAGAAGTTCATGAGCGTGAATATGGACGGTGCGCTGAATATGACCCGCGCGGTGTGGCAGCACATGGTCAAGGCGGGCGGCGGTTCGATCGTCAACCAATCCTCCACCGCCGCATGGACCTACTCCAGCTTCTACGGCTTGGCCAAGGTCGGTATCAATGGCCTGACCCAGCAGCTCGCCTTCGAACTCGGCGGTTCCAAGATCCGCATCAATGCCATCGCGCCCGGGCCCATCGATACCGAAGCCACCAAAACCGTGACACCGAGCGTCATCGTCGACGATATGGTGAAACGGTTGCCGCTCAAGCGAATGGGAACACCGGATGACCTGGTCGGCGCCTGCCTGTATCTGCTCTCGGACGAGGCCAGCTGGGTCACCGGGCAGATCTTCAATGTCGACGGCGGACAAGTGTTCCGGTCATGAGTAGCGAATTGCCGGTCGGATTCATCGGTTTGGGCAATATGGGCGCACCGATGGCCAAAAGCCTGCTGGCCTGGCCCGGTGGGCTCACCGTATGCGATATGCGCCCGGATGCGGTGCAGCCGCTCACCGAAGCCGGTGCGGTATCGGCCGTTTCGGCCGCGGAAATCGCCGAGAAAGCGGCCGTGATTTCGGTGACCGTACTGGACGACGCACAGGTGCGGGCGGTGGTCACCGGACCGGAAGGGGTGTTGCGGACGGCTGCCCCGGGCACCGTTGTCGCCGTGCACTCCACCATCAGCGACCGAACCGCCGAAGAGCTGGCGGGCGAATGTGCCGAATACGGCGTCGAATTGGTGGACGCGCCGATCAGCGGTGGTGCGGCCGGGGCCACGCGCGGCAAGCTAGCGGTCATGGTCGGCGGCAGTGATACGGCATTCGAGCGGGTGCGTGGACCCTTCGGCTGCTTCGCCGATCTGGTCGTGCACGCTGGCTCGGTCGGCGCGGGCACCCGAATGAAGTTGGCGCGCAACCTCTTGCACTTCATCGCATTCACCGCCGCCACCGAGGCGCAGCGGCTCGCCGAGGCGGCCAACCTGGATATCACCCTGCTGGGCAACGTCGTTCGGCATTCGGATGCGGTCACCGGCGGCCCCGGCGCGATCATGCTGCGCGACCGCACCGCGCCGATCGAACCGAATGATTTCTGGCTGCCGATATTGAGCCACGTGCGCGATCTCGGCGAAAAGGATCTGAGCCTGGCCCTGGATCTCGGCGCGAGACTTGGCGTCGAATTGCCGCTGGCGGAACTGGCTCTCGACCGCCTCGGGTCCGGGCTCGGCGTGCCGAAGGAAAGGGAATCCAATGAGTGAAGTATCGCGTAGCGATTCGATGAGGAGCGGCGGTCAGGTGACGGGTGCGCGTGACAACGGATCTGATGATTCGGTACGTCAGCGCGGGCTGGCCAAGATGGCCGAGGTCTACGGCACCGAATTCCAGGACTACCCCAGCGACCATTTCGCCGTGACGGCCGATCATCTGTTCGCCGAAATCTGGTCGCGCCCTGGGCTCACCATTCGGGACCGCCGACTGATCCTGCTCGGTGCGCTCGCCGCCCAGGGCGCGATGGATACGGCGGGCATCCAGATCGGCGCCGCGCTGCGCAATGCGGAATTGACCGAGGCGCAGCTGCACGAGATCGCGCTGTTCCTCTGCTATTACGTCGGCTGGCCGACCGGCACCAAACTCGACCTGCTGGTGGGAACGATTGTCGCCCAACAGAAAAAGGCGGCACGCAAGCAGTCCGAACAGGTGGGGGAGTCCGAATCGTCTCTGTCGTCCGAAGACGTGAGCAAGTGAGGAACGCGAAACATGTCTGATGCAGCAAAGATCCGGCCGCTGCGTGCCGACGCGATTGCCGCGTGGGATTTCGAGGCGGATGTCGTCGTCGCCGGATACGGCATCGCCGGTGTCTGCGCCGCCATCGAGGCCGCCCGCGCCGGCGCCGAGGTGCTGATCCTGGAGCGCACCGGCGGCTGGGGCGGTGCGGCGGCCATGGCGGGCGGATTCATCTACCTCGGTGGCGGCACTCCCTTGCAGCAGGCGCTCGGCTTCGAGGACACGCCGGAGAATATGGAGACATTCCTGCAGGCCGCGCTGGGTCCCGGACAGGATAGGGCGAAAATCGCGGACTACTGCCAGAACAGCGTCGAGCACTACAACTGGCTGGTCTCCTGCGGGGTGCCGTTCAAGGAGGAGTTCTGGGGTGAGCCCGGCTGGGAGCCGCCGCACGACGAAGGACTGATGTACTCCGGCGGCGAGAATGCCGCACCGTTCAATGCGATCGCGAAACCCGCTCCGCGCGGCCATGTTCCGCAAATGGCGGATAAAAAGATCGGCGCCAAGAGCGGCGGCTACATGCTGATGAAGCCGCTGGCCGATACCGCCGAAAGTCTCGGTGTCGGTGTCGAATACGACATCAGGATCCGGCGGCTGGTGATCGACGAGACCGATCGGGTGGTCGGCGTCCTCGCGACGCGCTTCGGCAAGGAGGTCGCGATCCGCGCCGAACACGGGGTCGTGCTCGCCACCGGCAGTTTCGCCTACCACCAGCAGATGATCGAGGCCTATGCGCCGCGGCTGATCGGACGGCCCGCCGCCGCCATCGAAGAGCACGACGGCATCGGCATCCTGGTCGCGCAGGCGCTCGGTGCGGAATTGGCGCATATGGATGCCACCGAGGTGGCGTTCTTCGGAGATCCGCAGCTGCTGGCGCGCGGCATCCTGGTCAACGGGCGCGGCCAGCGTTATATCCCGGAGGACACATATCCGGGGCGGATCGGGCAGGCGACGCTGATCCAGCAGGATAATCAGGCATTTCTGGTCATCGATGAGGAGTCGCTCGAGGCGGCGCTGGCCACCGTGACATCCACGCCGTTCTTCCGGCAGCCGCCGACCTGGGCGGCCGAGACGGTCGCGGAGTTGGAATCCGATATGGGTCTGCCGGAGCGCGCGCTGCAGGGCACCGTCGAGTGCTACAACCTGCACGCCGTCGACGGCAAGGATCCGCTGCTCGGGAAGAAGCCGCAGTGGGTCAAGCCGATCGGCACCCCGCTCGCCGCCTTCGACATGCGGGGATTCACTGCGGGTTTCACCCTCGGCGGCCTGCGCACCGACCTGGACTCGCGAGTGCTGCACGTCTCCGGTGAACCGATTCCCGGCCTGTTCGCCGCGGGCCGCTGCACCTCCGGGCTCTGTGCCGGCGGCTATGTCAGCGGTGCGTCTCTCGGTGACGGTAGCTTCTATGGCCGGCGCGCCGGCCGCGCCGCCGCAAAGTAGGATCTAGACACATGTCCGAAGGCGAGTCCATCATCCTGGAGGCGACCCGGCGTCGCCTCACCGAGAAACAGGCCGACACCGTTGACAAGCTGACCAAGGCCGCGGTGGAAGTGCTTGCGCGCGAAGGCTTCGCGGGGATGACCATCCGCATGGTCGCCGCGGCGGCCGGCGTCGGCACCGCCACGGCGTATACCTACTTCTCCTCGAAGGAACACCTCGTCGCCGAGATCTTCTGGCGTCGCCTGTTCGCCAGTTCGGCTCCCGTCAGCGATGACCCGGACCCCACCGTCCGGGTCGTCGCCGAACTCCGCAATATCGCCATGCTCGTCGCCGACGAACAGGAACTCTCGGGCGCCGTCACCAGTGCCCTGCTCGGCCGCGATCCCGACGTCGCCCACCTCCGCGCGCGGATCGGCATGGAAATCCGCAAACGACTGGTCCGCGCCCTCGGCCCCGACGCCGACCAGGACGTAGTCGAATCCCTCGAACTCGTCTACGCGGGCGCACTCGTCCGTGCGGGCATGGGCTACGCCTCCTACTCCGAAATCGCCGACCGCATAGAGAAGTCGGCGCTGCTGATTCTGAAGTAGCTCCTTCCCCGTCATCGCGGGGCCGCCGCACTATTTCGCCGGGCGTGGTTCGCACCATCAACAAGGCTCAATGCCGACATACTCGACTTCATCAAGGCATGAGGCCGGTGCGGTGGCGGCGGGTACTTGTCGTACCCCGCCGCTACCGTGAGCCAATGGGATTCGCGCTCTCCATCACCGTGTCGCCCGAGGACATCGATGGCAACGGACATATGAACCAGGCCGTCTATCTGCAATACGCGGAACGGGCCCGCTGGGCCTGCCTGTGGGAAGGCGGCTTATCCCAGGAGAAGTTGCTGGACGCCGGGGTCGGGCCGATCTCGCTGCGGGTGACGCTCGAATTCAAACAGGAACTCTTTGTGGGCGACGAGGTCACTGTCACTTGCGATTTCGCCTGGGATGGCAAGACCCACCAGACCATCCAGGAGATCCGCAAGGCGGATGGCACGGTCTCCGCGGAGATCGTCGGCGTCGGCGGTCTGCTCGATCTCACCGAACGCCGCTTGGTACCGGACGCCGCGCGCTACTTCCGCGACCTCGCGGAGAATCCGACCGTCTTCGGTCTGGGCCGGTCGGCGTAGTTCTAAGGGTTCATTGAGACCTCGAGAGTTGGGGGAGGTCCCTGATGGCGCGGGCACGCGATACCCGACAGACTGGATTCCATGACTTCGCACGCCCTAGGTGCCGACCTCGAGAAATCGGCTGCCGCCACGGTCGCGGCACGCGCCATCGACCTGGTGAAGGTCTACGGCCACGGAGATACTCAGGTCAGGGCACTGGATGGGATATCGGCCGAATTCGTGAAGGGGGAGTTCACCGCGATCATGGGGCCCTCCGGATCGGGCAAATCGACCCTGATGCACTGCCTGGCCGGCCTGGACAGCGCCAGCACCGGAACCGTGCGGATCGGCGATACCGATCTCGCGGGGCTCTCCGATAAGCAGATGACCCAGCTGCGGCGCGACCGCATCGGCTTCGTCTTCCAGGCATTCAACCTGGTGCCGACGCTGACCGCGCAGGAGAACATCACCTTGCCGCTGGATATTGCCAGCCGCAAGCCCGACCAGGATTGGCTGGATACGGTCATCAAGCGGCTCGGGCTCACCGATCGACTCACCCACCGGCCGAGCGAACTGTCCGGCGGGCAGCAGCAGCGGGTGGCGTGCGCGCGGGCGCTGGCCGGTAAGCCGGAGATCATCTTCGGTGACGAGCCGACCGGCAACCTCGATTCGCGCGCCTCGGAGGAGGTGCTGTCGATCCTGCGCGCGGCGGTGGACGAATTCGGGCAGACGGTCGTCATCGTCACCCATGAACCGCACGCGGCGGGATATGCCGACCGGGTGGTGTTCCTGGCGGACGGTCGCATTGTCGACGAGTTGCGCGATCCGACCGCCGAATCGGTGCTCGACAAGATGAAGTCGCTGGAGCAGGTGTAATGAGCGGCAAACCGATGCGCAAGGTGGTCTTGCGCAATCTCGCCGCGCACAAGGTGCGACTGGCACTGACCCTGCTTTCGGTGGTGCTCGGAACCGCATTCATCGCAGGGTCATTCGTCTTCACCGATACGCTCCAGCGGACCTTCGACGGGATCTTCGCCAATCAGGCCAAGGGCGTCGATGTGCGGGTGAGTCCGCAAAAGCAACAGGCACAGGGCATTCCGCTCAGCGTGGTCGATCAGATCTCGAAGATGGACGGGGTGCGGGCGGTCGCGCCGAGCGTCAACGGACCGCTGGTGCTGCTGTATCCGGATGGTAAGAAGGCCGTACAGACCGGTGGCGCACCCACTTTCGGCCAGTCCTATATACCGCCGGATAAGGCGGTCGCCGAACCGGACAAGTTCGTGCAGGGCGTCCCGCCGGCGCACGTGGGCGAAATCGCACTCAATACCGGTGGCGCCGAACGCGCGGGCCTGCATGTCGGCGACAAAACCAAGGTGCTGGTTCCCTCACACGGCAATCCGATCGACGTCACCCTCACCGGAATCTACGAAGTCCCTTCGGACACCGGCGGTTTCATCGGCGTGCTGTTCGACGACGCGCAGGCGCGACAGCTGTTCACCGACGGCTCGCATGTCGCCTATATCGATATCGCGGCCGTCGGTATACCGGGCGACGATCTGCGCGACAAGATCGCGAACGTGCTGGTGGATTACAAGGTGCAGAACGGCGATCAGGTGCGCGCCGATCTGAAGAAGGAAGTCTCCAACGCGCTCAACTTCATCAATTACTTCCTGCTCGCCTTCGGTGCGATCGCACTGATCGTCGGCACCTTCATCATCTACAACACCTTCTCGATGATCGTGGCCCAGCGGTTGCGTGAGCTGGCGCTGCTGCGCGCGGTCGGCGCGAGTCGACAACAGGTCGGCCGATCTGTGGTGGCGGAGGCGCTGGTCATCGGATTGGTCGGCAGCGCAATCGGTTTGGTGGGCGGCATCGGTCTGGCCTTCGGGCTTTCGGCACTGCTCAATGCGTTCGATCTCGGCCTGCCGACCGGATCGTTGACGGTGCTGCCGCGCACGGTGATCGTCGGACTGCTCGTCGGGTTGTTGGTGACGGTGGTCAGCGCCTATGCGCCCGCGCGTCGGGCCGCCAAGATCCCGCCGGTGGAGGCCATGCGCGAGGAGTTCGCCTCGGCCGGTGAATCGCTGCGGCTGCGGACCGGTATCGGTAGTGCGCTGGCCGTCGCGGGTGTGGTGCTCGTCGTACTCGGTGCGCAGAAGACCGGCGGCAATGCCGCACTGACGGTCGGGATCGGCGCGCTCGGTCTGATCTTCGCGGTATTGCTCGCCGCGCCCGCATTGTCGCGGCCGGTGGTGGGCGGTCTCGGGGTGCTGCTGCGGCCGTTCGGCCCGATCGGCCGGATGTCGCGCAATAATGCCGCGCGCAACCCACGGCGCACTGCCGCAACGGCTTTCGCGCTTACCCTCGGTTTGATGCTGGTGACCGCGATCGGCATGCTCGGCGCGTCGGCGAAGGCCAGCGTGAGCGTGATAGTCGACAAGGGAGTGAAGGCCGACTATGTGCTGGCCGGACCGCAGATGATCGGTGTTCCGCTCGGTGCGGGTGACGCCGTGCGCAAATCGGTGCCCGGGGTGGCCGATGTGGTCGGCTTGCGCGGTGTCACGTTCAAGGTCGGCGATGAGCAGCTGGCCGGCACAGAATTCGACGGCTCGCCCGACAGCGTCCTGAACTACAACATGATCAAGGGCACCAACACGCTGGGCGACCACGATGTCATGGTTTCGGAGGACGAGGCCGATAAGCGCGGCTGGAAGGTCGGCGATCAAGTCACCGTGACGAGCTTGGGGTTCAAGAAGGTTCCGGTCGAGGTGGTCGGCATCTATAAGAAGACGCCGCTGCTCGGACCGCTGGTGGTGTCGCCGGTCATGTACGACGAGGTGATGCCGGTCAATTTCCGGACCAACCTGTTGATGTTCGTCAAGGCCGAGCCTGGTGCCGATCTGGCTCAGATGCGCACCGATCTGGAGAATGCGACCGAGCAGTTCGTCGTGGTCCAGGTGCAGGATCGGGAGGAGTTCAAGGGCGCGCAGGGCAAGCAGATCAATACGCTGCTCGCCATCCTGTACGGATTGCTCGCGCTGGCGGTGGTGATCGCGATTCTCGGCATCGTCAATACCCTGGCGCTGTCGGTGGTGGAGCGGCGTCGGGAGATCGGCATGTTGCGCGCGGTCGGCATGCAGCGGGCGCAGGTTCGCCGAACCATCTATCTGGAATCCATGCTGATAGCGGTATTCGGTGCGATCGTCGGCATGCTGCTCGGCCTCGGTCTCGGTGTCGGCTTCCTGCGGACTCTGCGTGATCTGGGCATCGATGAGATCGCCATCCCATGGAACCAACTGGTGCTGGTGCTCATCAGTTCGGCCGTGGTCGGTGTGCTCGCCGCGCTGTGGCCGGGTATTCGCGCCGCCCGCACCCCACCATTGGCCGCCATCGCGGACTTGTAGGTCTACCTCGGAAATTAGTGGGCACACCACTCCGCCGTCGGCGCACCGTATGCGTCGCTCGGCGGAGTGGGGCCGAATTCGATACAGAGGTCCGTGGCCAAGCGTTCGATGATCGGACCGGCGTCGAGCATGGTGCACCATTCGTGTGGAATGGCGCGGCGGCCGTAGCGGGTGCCGAGGATGCTGCCGCAGATGGCTCCGGTGGAGTCGCTATCGCCGGAATGGTTGACCGCGAACAGGATTCCGTTGCGGAAGATCTGTTCCGGTGTGCCACCGACCTTCTCGGCGGCGAGTGCGGCGAATACTCCGATGGCCAAGGCTTCCGGGCCGATCCAGCCGAGGCCCTCCATATCCTCCGGCGCGGGCATCCGGGCGCCCCCGCGTGCGGCCAGGTCGATGGCGGCGGCGAGGGCGGTCGAGGTCTCGTCGTGTTCGTCGTGCCGGGTGAGTTCAGTGCGGGGCCAGATCGAGTGCGGCACCGAGGTCGGCACCCCGGGACAGACCCGCGATGATCGCGGCCATGGTGCCCGCGGGCAGCCAGCCGCTCGAATGCCTTGGGTGAGTGCCGCTGCATCACAGCCGAATTCGAAGATGCCCGATGGTCCTACGGCGGTCGAGTCCGCACGATGCGGCGCGGACGACGGCCGCGCAGCCTATCGGAGATGTGTCTGTCCGGTCACAGTGTGCTGAGTCTGGCTAACGAGTGATGCTACGGTAAACGGAGGTTGTTACTCCGTTTAACATGTGGGGTTGGATGGGTAAGGAGGCCGCTGGCGATGGTGGCAGTGGGTCTCGGTGGTCCGAACGTGGGTTTTTCGCCCGCGGTCGGCGGCATCGCCGAGAAGATGAGGGCGGCGGTGCACGGCCGTGGCGGCGAGGCGGTCAGGCAACTCGCTTTGATCACCGTGCTCTATCTGGCCTATCGGGTCGGGCGGATGTTCACCGCCGACGACACCGTGCACGCACTCGGCAATGCCCGGGAAATGCTCGGGCTCGAGGACAAGCTCGGACTGCCGGAGGAGACCACGGTGCAGGCGGCATTCCTGCATCGGGATTTTCTGGCGGTACCGGCCAATTTCTATTACGCCACCGCACATTTCACGGTGGCGGTCGGGGTGCTGTTGTGGCTGTGGGTTTTCCGGCCGCAGCACTACCGCTGGACCCGCAACCTGATGGTGGCATTGACCGGAGCCGCGCTCGTGGTGCATGTGCTGATACCGCTCGCGCCGCCGCGCATGCTGCCCGAGTTCGGCTTTGTCGACCTCGCCGCCATACACGGCCAATCCGTCTATGGCTCACCGGATTCCGGCGGGCTATCCAACCAGTTCGCGGCCATGCCCTCGCTGCATGTGGGGTGGGCCCTGCTGCTGGCCTTCGCCGTGGTCGCGGCGACCCGGAGTTCCTGGCGGTGGCTGGCGTTTGCACATCCGGTGCTCACCACGGTGGTCGTGGTCGGGACCGGTAATCACTACTGGCTCGACGCGATTGTCGCGGTGGTGCTGCTCGGGTTGGCGGCACTGCTGCATCCGCTGGTTGTGCCCGCTTCGGCGACGGCGTGGGGTGCGATGGGGCCGGTGGGTCCGCAGCCGGTGCCGACGCGCTGACTCAGCTGGTTCCGGCATTTCGGTTGGCCCAGGCTTGGATATCACCCCGGTCGAGGGCGAGAGCGAGCAGGTCAGGGAACTTGTCGGGGGTGCAGGCGAAGGCCGGTATGCCGAGGGCGGCGAGAGCGGCGGCGTTGTCGTGGTCGAAGGCGGGAGCGCCGTCGTCGGAGAGGGCGAGCAGGACGACCACCTGGACGCCGGATTCCCGCATGGCGTTGACGCGGCGCAGCATCTCTTCGCGGATACCGCCCTCATAGAGGTCGGAGATGAGGACGAACAGGGTGGCTGCGGGGCGGGTGATGAGCGATTGGGAATAGGCGATGGCGCGATTGATGTCCGTGCCGCCGCCGAGTTGGGTGCCGAAGAGGACCTCGACCGGATCGGTGAGTTGTTCGGTCAGGTCGACGACCTCGGTATCGAAAACGACCAGGGACGTTTTCAGCGACCGCATCGAGGCCAGGACCGCGCCGAAGACCGATGCGTAGACCACGCTGGAGGCCATCGAACCGGATTGATCGATGGCTAGGACGACATCCCGGCGCACCGCCTGCGCCTTGCGGCCGTAGCCGACCAGGCGTTCGGGCACGACGGTCCGGTGTTCGGGAAGGTAGTTGGCGAGATTCTTGCGGATGGTGCGATCCCAGTCGATATCCCGCAGCCGAGGTCGGGTGACGCGGGCGGCGCGGTTCAGTGCGCCGGATACCGCCGCGACGGTATGTGCGGCAATGCGCTGTTCGATTTCGCGGACCACCTTCTCGACTACCATTCGTGCTGTCGCCTTGGTGGTTTCGGGCATCACCCGATTCAGGCTCAGCAGGGTGCCGACCAGGTGCACGTCGGGTTCCACCGCTTCGAGGAGTTCCGGTTCCAGCAGGAGTTGGGTCAAGTTGAGGCGATCGACGGCATCGCGCTGCATGACCTCGACGACGGTGGACGGGAAGTAGGTGCGGATATCGCCGAGCCAGCGGGCCACCTTCGGTGCGGAGCCGCCGAGTCCGGCCGAGCGTTTACCAGAGGTCTGGTCGTCGGTGTTGTAGACCGCACCCAAGGCTCGATCCATAGCCTCGTCGTCCGCGGAACCCAAGTCGCCGAGGGGTTGTTCGGCGGCGGTGCCGAGCACCAGACGCCAACGCCTGGACTGGCTTTCATCGATCGCGTTCATCCTGGCACTCCGGGGCGGTAGGTGACGGCAGGATGCCGCCACATCGTGGTTCGGGTTGATTGAGGGGCCCGAGCGCGGTGCGCGCGTCGGGCTCATGCCGACACTCCCAGGATGTCCGCGACCGTGCGCATGGCGACGAGCCCTCGTTCGACATCGAACGTCATTTCCGCGCCGGTACGCGATGTTCCGGAGCCGCCGTCGCGCACCGCCTGGCCGATGGCGCGGCGCTCCCCGGATTCGAATGCGCCGAAGGTGCGGCGCAGCAGCGGCAGGATTTCGACGAACATATCGTCGACGAGACTTCGCAGCCAATCGTCGATGAGCCGCAACAACTCTCGGTCGTGGACCAGCAGCAGCCCGCGACCTCCGAGGAAGCCGTCGATCCAGGCGGCCTTGGCGGCTGCGGTATTGCCGATCGAAAGCGCGGCGGAAAGCCTACGTGCGGAATCGGATTCGTCGATGCGCCCGGCATCGGCGAGCAGTCGGACGGCGCGACCGACGAGGGCACCGTGCACATCGTCACGGTCGGCAAGGCGGTGCAGGGCGGCCAGCCATTCGCCGGTGGCCCAATCGTTGTCGCGGGTGTGGATGGCGGTGTGCGCGGCGTCCAGTTGGGTGCGGAGTTGCTCGGCGGCATCGGTATCGAGGCCGGTGACCGCGCCCGGCAGGCCGGCGCAGATCCGCACGAGCAGGCCGTCGGCGACGTGAGCGAGTGCCTCGGTATCGGTGCCGCGGACGTCACCGTAGCGCAGCGTCCGAGTCAGGCCGGGGAGGGCCGCGAGCAGGTGGGTTACGTCGTGGTCGAGTGCCGCGGCCGATTCCAGGCGGATGATCAGGCCGTTGGTGGCGTCGCCGAGGTCGGCGAGCAGCGCGACCTCGAGTGCGGCCGTGAGGTCGCCGACAGTGCTGCCCTCGCGGCCCGCAGTGTCGAGGACTTTGGCCGCCGCCGCGGTGCGGATGGTGGTGCCCCAGCGCGAGGCCTCGATGATCGAGACGGCGAATTCCGGTCGCCACCGCAGCGTCCAGGATTCGCGGAAGGTGCCTGTGCTGCGCACTTCGCCGGTTGTCGGTGTGCCCCAGTCGATTCCGAGTACCCGCAGCCGGTGCAGCAGGCGGGAGCGCTCGACCTCGCGCTCCTTGCGTAGGTCGAGATCGAGGTTGCGGGACAGGGCTTCCTGCTTGAGCCGCAGTGTGCGGATCCGGGCACGCAGATCGGCATCCAGCGGGACCGTCGGCGTTCCATCGGGTACTGCGCCGAGTGCCTCGCCGACCACCAGTTCGGACGCGACGAGCCGCAGCATCGTCTCATCACCCGCGCACATCACCGACCGCACCGCCTCGGTGACCTCCGACAGCCCGGCCAGCGGCCGAGCCCGCAGCACCGCGAGCGCGTCGGCGAGCCGGACGGATTCGATGATGTGCGCACTGGAGACCGGCAGATCGTGCGCGCGCAAAACCCCTGCCACCTTGGTCAGCCAGCGCGCGATCGGCTGCTCGGTCTCGGTGAACAGGTGGTGATACCAGCCCGGCGAGGTGATTCCGGCGCCGTATCCGGAGGTCGTCGCCAGCCGGGAATGCGTCCACGGCACCCAAGTCACCGTCGCCTTCACCTTCGGCAGCCCTTTGAGCAATTTGGTATCCGCCGTCGCCGGCCCCAACTTCCCCGCCAATGCCGGTGCATGCCACGCCCCACACACCACCGCAAGCCGCTGCGCCCCCTCCTTCAACGCCTTCCGCATCGTCTGCCGCATATACGCCTCACGCCGCAAGGTGTGCGCGTCGATCCCGATGGGCTCACGGTCAGCGTCTTCGAACCCGACCGCTTCGCCGACGGAGTCACCGTTCAGCGAGTTTTCGCGAACCCCGCCAGGCTTATCCCTGGACGAAACGTCTTCGGTTGTGCCCGTGGCAGTTCCGATCGCGAACAGGCCTTGCTCAGCGGCTTCTCGCAGCGCACCCATCGCCTCGGTGATCGCTTCGAAAGCGCCGGCGTCGGCGACGGATTCGACCACCGCGTCCCACCAGCGCTCGGCATCGTCATAGCCGGCGGCCGCTGCCAATTCGGCGAGAGGGTCGATGCGATCGCCCGGTTCGTCCTCGGCAGCCAGGACGGCGGTCGCGGGCAGATCGCAGAACCGTACCGGCACTGCGTGTTCGGCCGCATAACGCAGTGCCTGCCATTCCGGGGAGAACACCGCGTACGGCCAGAACGCGGCCTTGGCGGGTTGGTCCGGGATATAGGCCAGCAGTGCGACGGGCGGCGACATCCCCTCGGCCGCAACGTATCCGACCAAGGGGTCGGCGTCGGCCGGGCCCTCGATCAGGATCGCGTCGGGGCGAAACTGCGCTAGCGCGGTGCGCAGTGATCTGGCCGAACCCGGACCGTGGTGGCGGATGCCGAATACGCGGGTCACCGGACCACTTGGTGCGGTGCTCTCCTGGACGGCCGCAGCTTCCGTGCGGTCGTCGGTTTCGGCCGTGTTTGTCCTGCTCACCGTGTCACCCCCGGTTGAACTGGCGGTGTGGTCGGCTGCGTCGCGTCATCCGGTGACCTCGCGGCACGCGCGGTAGAAATCGGACCATTCGGGGCGTTCGCGCACCACGGCTTCCAGATATTCGGTCCAGACGACGGCGTCGGCCACCGGATCCTTGATGACCGAGCCGAGGACCGCGCCCGCGATATCGGACGCGCGCAAGGTGCCGTCGCCGAAGTGTGCCGACAGGGCGATGCCATTGGTGATCACCGAGATCGCTTCGGCGGTGGACAGGGTGCCGGACGGCGTCTTGAGTTTGGTGCGGCCGTCGGCGGTCATGCCGGAACGCAGCTCGCGGAAAACGCGCACGACCCGGCGTACTTCCTCGGCTGCGGCGGGAACCGCCGGAAGTTCGAGCGCGGAGCCGAGTTGTTCGACGCGGCGGGTCACGATGGCGACCTCCTCGTCCTCACTGGTGGGCAGCGGCAGCACAACGGTATTGAAGCGGCGACGCAGAGCGGAGGACAGATCGTTGACGCCACGGTCGCGGTCATTGGCGGTGGCAATGACATTGAAGCCCTTGGTGGCCTGCACCTCCATCCCGAGTTCCGGTACCGGCAGTGTCTTTTCGGACAGCACGGTGATCAGCGCGTCCTGCACATCGGACGGAATTCGGGTGAGTTCCTCGATCCGGGCGATGGCACCGCGACGCATCGCGGTCATCACCGGCGACGGCACCAGCGCACCCTCGCTCGGCCCCTCCGCGAGCAGCCGCGCATAGTTCCAGCCGTAGCGGATCGCCTCTTCGGCGGTACCCGAGGTGCCCTGTACGAGCAGCGTCGATTCACCGCTGATGGCCGCCGAAAGATGTTCCGATACCCAGGTTTTCGCGGTGCCGGGCACGCCGAGCAGCAGCAGCGCCCGATCGGTCGCCAGCGTCGCCACCGCCACCTCCATGAGCCGTCGCGGCCCGACGTACTTGGGGCTGATCACGGTGCCGTTGTCGAGCGTGCCACCGAGCAGATAGGTGACCACCGCCCACGGCGACAGTTGCCACGACGGCGGCCGCGGTCGATCGTCGATCGCGGCCAGTGTCCGCAGTTCCTCGGCATAAGCCTGTTCGGCATGCGGACGCAACAGCTCCGGCTTCGAATCGGTAGTGGTCACTGCAACTCCTCGAGCATCATCGAGCGGTGGTTGAGGTCATGGGCGAGCTGATCGAAGGCTCGCTCCCAATTGGGATCGGTGCATCGGTGCGCCACCGCGGTGGCGGTCCGCGCCGCGGTGACAGGCAGGTGCACGGCCGCCGCGGACAGCAGCGACCGATGCGCGCTCGGGCCGGTGCCATGCGCTTCGGGGCGTTTTGCCGCGGCACGTGCGCGTTCGAACAACAACAGAATCAGGTGTTGGGCAAGAGGTTCCGGCCACGGATGGCCCATGGCGGGCAGCAGCGCCTCGAGCTCCGAGAGCCACGCGCCGTCCAATTGCAGCAGATGCCGGGTGCGATCGGGCAGCGGCAGCAGCGCGAACAATTCGCGCCGGCGCAGCATCGCCAGGTCGGTCGGTACCCCGGCGTCGAACAGCGCCCGCGCCCAGGCCGAATCATGCTGTGCCAGTGCGGCATCCACCCAACCGTCGAACAGCGGCTGCCGGAACCGGTCAGTGATCTTGGCCCGGGTGGCCTTATCCGGTGCGCCGAGTTCGGACTCCCAGTGCGTCAGCGGTGTCGCCGCGACGAGTTGCCGCAGCCGACCAGCACGCAGGTCCGGTGCGCCGTCCCAGCGATAGGTGAACTCCACCGTGCGGTCGTTGATGCCGTCTCTGCGATCGGCATCGTCGAGGTCCTCCGGAATGCGGACTACCAGATTCGGATGCAGCAGCTGTTGTTCGACCGTGACCCATGCGCTCGCGCGTCGGGTCATGCGCTGCGTGAACGCCGAATCCGATAGCAGCGGCAGCAGTCCGGCCGCGACTCGCCGGACATCCGATCGTCGATCGTCCAGCGCAGTCTCGAGCAGCGGTTCGTCATCGGCCGAAATCCCATCGGCGAGTAGGGCCAACAGTTCGGCCTTCAGCGGGCCGGATTCCTTCGGCCACGACGTGGTCAGCGCTTCACGTGCGGCTTTGGCATCTCGTCGGCGCAGGTCGGCGAGCCATTCGCGGCGCTCGGGTGGTTGGCCGAACTGCCAGCTCTGCTCCGTCGGCGCATCGGAAGATCCTTGTCGCACCAGGTCGCGCCAGTCGGGATGCTGGTCGGCCAGCCAGCGGCCGCGGGTTCCGGCCAGACGCAAAAGTGGTTCGCGCAGTTCGGTATTCGCCTTCGCCTGCTCGAGCAGGAGCGAGCACAGTGCGTCCGGGGCCCGGTAGTCGAACGGTGCTGCCGCCGCGAACCATTCGGGTAGGAAGGGGGATCGGTCCCGCAACAGGCGGGCGAGTCGGGATGCCGCGGCGCGGGGCAGGAGTCGCCGCGCGTCATCCACGGCGGGTTCGGACTTGGTTGCCGTACTGACGGATACGCCACCACGTGCGAAAGCACCACACAGAGCGGCAGATTCGAGAAGCACAAGTGCTGGATCGGTGCGCAACTGGGTCGCCGCGGCGGCCACCGGAGCCTCGAGCCGCGCGGGATCCGCTGCCCTGCGGGCCGTACCGAGCAGCGCCACCGAGGTCAGCTCCTCCGACACCGGTGCGGCAGGCGCATTCGACGTCGCACGCGTGCCGAACTCCGCACTGTCGACATCGACGACCTCACCCGCGGTGAATACCGAGATCGGCACCAATCCGGCCACACCCCATTCGGCGGCCAGCGTCACTGGATGCCCACCGGACACCCCGAGCAGTCGCCACGGCTGCTCGGTAGCCGCAACCGGCAGCGCGGTACCATCGGATTCGGCTATGTACCAGCCATTTTCGGTCCACACCGGCACGACATCGGTGAGCAGCAGCGGTCGGAATCGCAGCCACGGATCGCCCGCGAGCGCCTCGGCATGCTCAACCAATGCGGCTGCGATCGTCCCGTCGGCAACCGGCAGCGTGGTGAACGGTTCGGTCGCACCGTGCCGTTCGCCCCAGAGCGCCCGCAGCCGCGCGCCACCCGGGTAATAGTGCAGATCCGCTTCGGCCATCATGCCGGGCAGCGGCACCTCCGCCGAGAAGCTCGGCGCGCCGAAGGAGTGCTCGAGTAGCAGTGCCCAGTGTCGAGTCTGCCTGCCGTACAACCACGTTCGGCGCGTGTAGAGCCGCTCCTCCGCACTGGTCCGGATGCCGAGTACCTGCCACTGATCTCGGACCGCGGGTTCGGCGCGTACGGATTCGGCGGATGTCGGATAGCCGATATGGGTGCGGATGCTGGCCCGCAGCTCCGGCGACAACTCGTCGAGCCGGCGGTGCGCGGCGATCAGCAGATGCAGCCTCGCGTATTCGGCGAGTACGACATCTGGCCAGTCCGCCCTGGTCACCACGGTGGTCGGCAGCTGTCGCAACGTGGCCGCGACGCCGGGGGCCTGCGCGTCGACCATCCGGGCCGCGATCGTCTCGAAGGCACGAAACGAGCGATCGGTCTGGGCCAGCCCGGTGCGCACCTGATCGCCGAGCCAGATATCGAGTTCCTCCAGACCCGCCGTCACCCGCACCCGCCGCTGTTCGACGGTCGCCGGATTCGCCGTGCGGGCCTGCGGGTCAGTGGCGGGCTTGGCCGCGCGGACCGCGCGGGCGTTGATCCATTCCGCCGCGAAGTCCGCGATCGCGGCTTCGGCGACCGTGCCGCCCGACCAGGCGAGCAAGAGCGACAATGCGTGCTTGCACGGGAACTTGCGGCTCGGACACGAGCACTTGTATGCCGGACCTGCCAGATCCACGACTGTCTGATACGGCTTGGCGCCGCTGCCCCGACACAGGCCCCACAGTGCGGTGTCCGACTGTCCGGTGTCGTGCCAGCGCCCGGCGAGCTTGCGCGCGGCGGATAGCGAGCTCACGTCGGGTGCGAGCGCGCTGACCTGTTCCTCGGTCCACGGCGCGGTCATGTGTATGGCTCCCGCCTGGTTCATCCGGCGGCCCCGGATCGACTGTATGTCATGTCTTCCCCCGTTGCTCGGTTGTCGAATTTCTACCGCAGCCCACCGACAAGTCAGGTGGTGAGCGGCTATTTTTCTGGAATACGCTGCGCGGACGACAGATTCGGCAGGAAAAGTGCCTTGCGTTGGTTGTCCGATTCTGGCATTCTGTCCTGTTCGGCTCCGACCGAGCCACCCAAATCGGGTGACACACCATCGAGCTGCCCGCCGGGGTTGGCGAGGGGTGGACATCGAGCGGGGCCCAGCCTGTTCGATGGCCATACCATCCCCGCGGGCAGATTCGCATCTTCCCCTTCCGACCGTGCGAAACGGCACCGCTGTGGGCGAATTCGACGCCATCGGGTAGCGTTTCGCTCAGCTTTCAACAGTGATACCCGTGCGGGGTTGGAGGACGTACCGCGGTTCGTGGTCTAGGGGGTTACGCATGCGTACAGATCCCGGAACCGATACTGCGACGGTGCCGCGCTTGACCGAAGTGGTATCCCGACGGCTCGCGGCCGATCCCGCAGTCACCTCCGACGTCGCGCACACCGTGCTCCGCGCCCTCGGCGGCGGCGAGTCCGATGATCTGACAACCGAATTCGACGGCTCCGGCATCTTCCTGCGTGCGATCCGGGTGCGCGGCTTCCGCGGTATCGGACCCGAGGCGACACTGCAGTTGCCGCCGGGACCCGGTCTCACGTTGGTGGTGGGCCGCAACGGAAGTGGTAAGTCGAGCTTCGCTGAGGCCGCCGAGCTGGTGCTCACCGGTAGTAATCGCCGCTGGGACGGGCGGTCGGCGGCATGGCGCGAGGGCTGGCGGAATCTGCACGACGGCGGTTCGGCACGCATCGAACTCGAATTGCTCACCACCGGAGCCGATCCCGAGCTGACCATCGCCAAAGAGTGGTCACCGCAGGCGGATCTGAGCCAGGCGCACTGGACCGAACAGCGATCCGGTGCCGCGTCAACGGATTTCGACGGCAATCGCTGGGCCGGTCTACTGGAGTTGTATCGCCCGTTCCTGTCCTACAGCGAACTCGGTGCACTCGTCGACGGCAAACCGAGCGATCTGTTCGACGCGCTGCACCGGCTGCTCGGCCTCGACGAATTGACAGTGGCGCAGGAGCGGATTCGCACCCGCCGACTGGAACTCGAACGCGCCGCACGAGATTCGCGTCAGGAGCGCATCGAACTGGTGACCGCGCTCGGTACGGTGGCTGACGACCGTGCGGTGCGGATGGCGGCGCTACTGCGCCCGGATCGCCCCGATCTCAGGGCCATCGGTCGCGAAATACTCGGCACGGCAGAGAATCCGGTCGGGCCGGATGGGCTGCGGGCAATCGTGCGGCTGGTCTTGCCGTCGGGTGCCGAAGTGGAAGCGATCGCGGCACGCCTCGAAGAGTGCCGCACAGTGCTCGCGCGCGATTCGACCGCCGATGCCGAGGCCGATCTGCGGGTGCTGGAATTGCTGCGGCGGGCGCGCGATCATGTCGGTGCCAGCGGGGAATGTGCGTGTCCGGTCTGCGGGCGTGGGGAATTGGACGCGACGTGGTTACGCGGTGCGGACGCCTCGATTGCCGAGCTGACCTCTCGAGTCGACGCACTCGCGACCGCGCGCACCGCACTGCGACAGGCGGTCCGCGACGCCCGCGCACTCCCGGAACATATTCCCCCGGAACTCGATTTCGATCCGCGCAATCCGCCCACCGTCGACACCACCGCGGTGCATCGCGCCTGGACGGACTGGGCGGCGCTGACCGGCGCCGATTATTCGCCTGACCTGCCCGATCGACTACGCGGTGCGCACACGCGCCTGGTCGACGAACTCGA
This sequence comes from Nocardia vinacea, assembly GCF_035920345.1. Taxonomy (NCBI): domain Bacteria; kingdom Bacillati; phylum Actinomycetota; class Actinomycetes; order Mycobacteriales; family Nocardiaceae; genus Nocardia; species Nocardia vinacea. The sequence goes on along the minus strand of NZ_CP109149.1, from coordinate 5,364,536 downwards.
GTTGCTGCAACAGGGCACCCGGAAGGAACTGAACCGCCTCGACGAGGTGTGGGCGCCGCTGGTGCCACGCATCAGCGGCTGGCTGGAGGGGGCCCGCGCGGTCGTCGCGAACGGCAGCGAACTGCGCACACTCAAGCGCGCCGAGGATTGGCTCAAATCCGCGACGGCCGGATTGCGCGGGGAGCGGATGGCGCCGCTGGAGACCACGGCGCGCTGGGTCTGGCGCACACTGCGTCAGCAGAGCAATGTCGAACTCGGTGCGATTCGATTGCAGGGCAACGCCGGAACCGCGCGGCGGGTGCTGCTCGATGTCACCGTCGACGAGGTAGACGGCGCCGCGCTCGGCGTGATGAGTCAAGGCGAGCTGCACGCCCTCGGGCTTTCGCTGTTCCTGCCGCGAGCGACGGTGGAGGACAGTCCTTTTCGCTTCGTCATGATCGATGACCCGGTGCAGGCCATGGATCCGGCCAAGGTGGACGGACTGGCCAGAGTGCTCGAGGTCATGGCGTGGACGCGGCAGGTCATCGTCTTCACCCATGACGAGCGGCTGGCCGAGGCTGTGCGGCGCATGCAGCTGGACGCCAGCGTGCTCGAAGTGCAGCGCCGCGAACGCTCGGTAGTGGAAGTGCGGGTGTCCAGCGACCCGATCCGCCGCTACCTCGACGACGCCCGCTCCCTGGTCCGCACCCCCCAACTTCCCCCGGCGATCGCCGACGAACTGGTGGCCACCTGTTGCCGCTCCGCCGTGGAAGCGGCCAGCCTGGCCAGAGCCAGGCGCAATCTGCTCGCCGACGGCATGGACCACCGCGACGTCGAACGCCATATCGAAGGCGCGCAAACAACCCGCGCAATGGTCGCGCTCGCGGTAATGGGTATCGGCGGCCGAGTAGACGACCTGAACAAACACCTGGCCCGGGAAGGCAAATGGGTCGTCGACGCCTTACGCGACGCTACCGCAGGAGCCCACGTCCCGATCGGCCGCAGCATGCGCGACCTGATTGCCGACACCGAGAAGTTCGTCGGCTGGCTACGCCGATGAACGAGTGCTGCGCATCGATAGCTCGGAGGCGGCGGTGAGCGGGACGCGTGATGACTCAGGCACGTCGGGCGACGCGGACGGCGGTCGGGCGCGAGATAGTGATCCATTGGGTGGCGCGGGGTTGCAAGGTATCGAGGGTCGACAAGACGGTGCCGGTCGGAAGGGGGATGGCGACTCGCGGGGGAAGTCGGTCCGGCAGGGCGGAAAGGGTTGGGCGGGAAGGCAAGTCGGGATGGCGGACGAATCGGCTGGGAAGAGCGGCGCGGCTCGGCAGGGCCGTACGACTCGGCGGGGTGAGGGGGCTCGGCAGCGGAAGGTGGGTGGGGCGGGGCGGCGAGGGGGCGCGCGCAAGCAGGGGGTGGCGGGGAAACCGCATCCGCCGCGGCCGACGGTGGCCGAGCGGTTCGATGCGGTGGATCGACTGCTCGACGGGGCGGTGACCGATGCCGATGGGCTGTGGTCGCGGGCGACGGTGTGGATTCTGCGGCTCGCGCTCGAACAATCCGTCGACGAGTTGTGGTTGCAGGTGGCACCGGAATTGGCGCGCTGCCCGATGCGTGCCCAACTGCTCGCGCTGCGCGTATTCGCGGGCGACGCCACCGCCGCGCAGGTCGCAACGGTATGGGCAGCCCTGTCTCGCGCCGCCCACCACCACGATTACGAACTAGCCCCGAGCGTCACCGAACTCCGCCGCTGGCGCGAGCAGACCGCAGCCATCGCCACCTCACTCGCCACAGCCGCCACCCGCTGGAGCGATCGAGAAGTCAGGACTGACTGAACAGTCCGATGACGCCGGCCAGCAGCGAAAGGCCCTCCGAGGCAATGGCGGAACCGGTTCCCAAGATGTTCAACACATTCAGCAGTCCCATGGCGGGCTCCTCGATCAATGTCGACACTTCCGCTTATCCACCCCGTGATTCGTCGCCCCGCAGTTGCCGGATCGCCTACGCCAGTGCACCTTTACGCGACACTCCGCCCAACACGCCAACCTAAACCAAATCCATTCGTCCCCCGACCTCCCCCGACCGCATGGATCAAGATCAGGTGGAATCTGCGTGGGCATCGCCCGAGTAGCCCCCTCCACCAGTGCCACCTGATCTTGATCAAGGGCCCGGAGCGCGCAGTGATCCGCACGGCGAGCAAGATTTGTAGTCATGGACGACTCACAGGCGTGCCCGTGTAAGCGTGGGGAGCTGTTCGGCGCCTGCTGTGGGCCGGTGCTGGCGGGGGAGCGGCCGGCGGGGACGGCCGAGGCGCTGATGCGTTCGCGCTATACCGCATTCGCGGTCGGCGATACCGAATACCTGCTGCGGTCCTGGCATCCGCGCACCCGACCGAAGACGCTCGAACTGGATCCGGACCAGCGCTGGCTGTTCCTGGAGATCGTGCGCACCGAGCGCGGCGGACCGTTCGACGACACCGGCACTGTGGAATTCATCGCCCACTACAAGGCCGAAGGTCGACGTGGATCTCTGCACGAGGTCAGCACATTCACCCGTGTGGACGGCGCCTGGTTCTACCTCGACGGCATCATCGAACCGTGACGGGTAGCGTGCCACCCATGCCACGTGTCGCGATCGAATACTGCACGCAATGCCGCTGGTTGCTGCGCGCGAGCTGGATGGCACAGGAATTGCTGAGCACCTTCGCCACCGAACTCGGTGAGGTGGCGCTGATCCCCGGCACGGGCGGCGTATTCCGCATCACCATCGACGGCGACCAGATCTGGGAGCGCAAGGTGGACGGCGGATTCCCGGATATCGCCGTACTCAAGCAACGCGTGCGTGACCGCGTCGCACCGGACCGTGACCTCGGCCACGTAGACAAGCGAGACCGACCCGACCGAGCGTGATATCGACCACGCCGATCGCTGAGCCGGATTCAGGAGCAGCAGCCGCCACCGCAGCACCCGCCACCGGCGGGCCGTGGCGCGGGCGCGGGTGCGGCGGCACCGCCGCCACCCCTGCTGACCGTGGCAAATGTGGTCAGCAGCTTGACCGTGTCGTCGTGGCCCTTCGGGCAGGCCGCCGGATTCGACGCCTCCGCCATCGGACGGTTGACCTCGAAAGTGTCGCCACAGCTGCGGCACCGGAAGCTATAACTCGGCATCGGCCCAGCGTAGCGCCAAGGGTGAGGGGTGCGTCCTACCTATCCCACTGTCCAACTGGACGTACTCTCGATAAGAGATCGCTAGGTGCTTGGACCCGGCCGGAGCAAACTCGCAGCGCACTGCCCGGGTCGTAGGCAGGAGGTGCGGAAGATGACCACGCAGTTCGATATCGAACCTGGCTCCGAGGTCGGCGACACCGAGCCGGTCGCCCAGACGAACTGGGGTCGCGTGAGTGGACGCTGGGACGGACCGGTCGCGGTGTGGCGCAGCATTCCGTACGCATCCGCGCCGTCCGGTCCGAACCGGTTCCGGCCGCCACTGCCGCCGCAGTCGTGGGATGGAATCCGCGAATGCACGACCTTCGGCGAAATCGCCCCGCAGACAATGGGCAATATGGTCCCGGTCGACTCCGACCTGCGGATGGGGGAGGACTGCCTGTGGCTCAATGTGTGGTCGCCGCGTAGCTCGGCTGATAACGGTGCGCCGCGTCCGGTCATGGTGTGGTTGCACGGCGGCGCGTACTGCCTCGGCACCGCGGCCCAGGAGATCTATGACGGTCGCAAGTTGGCCGAAGCCGGTGACGTGGTCGTGGTGACGGTCAATTACCGCCTGGGCGCCCTCGGCTTCCTCGACTTGTCCTCGCTCTCGGACGATTTCACGCCGAACCTCGGTCTGCACGACCAGATTGCCGCACTCGAGTGGGTCCGCGACAATATCGCCGCATTCGGCGGCGATCCGGGCAACGTGACGCTATTCGGTGAATCGTCCGGCGCCGGATGCGTGACCGCACTGCTGACTTCCCCGCCGGCGGCCGGTCTGTTCCATCAGGCGATTGCGCAAAGTCCGCCCGCGACAACGGTTTTCGGCCAGGAGCGGGCTGCCGCTGTGGCCCAGCGTTTTCTGGAACTGATCGAGCTGCCGTATTCTCGCGCAAGCGAATTGCTGGAGTGCCCGATCGACCGGATCGTCACGGCGGCGGGCGTACTGCTGGACGAGATTCCGTTGAAGGAGCCGGGCCGACTGGCCGCCGCGCCCGTCGTCGACGGTTATTTGGTCCCGACCTATCCCATCGACCGCTTCCAACAGGGCCGTTCGCATCGTGTACCGCTGATCATCGGCACCAATAAGGACGAGGCCTCGCTGTTCCGCGTCCTCCGCTCGCCGATCATGCCGGTGACGCCGGATGCGGTGAATGCCATGCTGCGCGATGTGGCCGCCAATCATCCGGATATGTCGCCCGAGCGTATCGCCGAAATCACCTCGGCCTATCCGGATCTCGCGAAAACTCGTGGCGCACTTGCCATGTCCACCGACGCGGCCTTCCGCATGCCGGCCCACTGGGTCGCCGACGGCCACGCCCAGCACTCACCGACCTGGACGTATCGCTTCGACCACGCCACCCCGATGCTGAAGGCGGCCCGCGTCGGCGCCGGTCACGCCACCGAATTGCCTTATGTCTTCGGCAATTTCGGCACCCTGAACCACGACCCCACCTTCTGGCTCGGCGGCCGCAAGGTAGCCATGGAAGTCTCCGGTCGCATGCGACGCCGTTGGCTCGCCTTCGCCACCCATGGTGTTCCCGCCGCGATCGACGGCTCCAAACACTGGCCCCCCTACCGCCCCAGCACTCGCACCACCCTCCTGATCGACAACATCGACCGCGTAATCGACAATCCGGACCGCGACCTGCACACCGCCTGGGGCGAACAAGCCGTCGGCTTCAGCTGAGTTTCCGCGCCTCCCCGCCGCCGCCGAGGGCAGGCAGGTTGGTGGCGCGGGTGAGCGCCGCCTCGGTCTCGGCCGTGACAGTCACCCACATATCGGCTGCTCTCGCCCACGAATTGCCAGTGTGGCATGGAGTGGATGTGGCTGGGCGAACTGCCGGGCACGACTGTCGCGTGGACGGTGGTCGATCTTGCCAGGACCGTGCCGTTCGAACAGGCGGTGGCAAGGGGTTCACCGCGCGCCCACCTCACGCACGCCGAATACCTTGTGTGCCTTGAGATTACACGTCTGTGGAGAAGCGGATGCCGCCGTCCGGGATGTCTACGCCGGGCCAGATGCGGGCGCCACGTAGTAGTTCGCAGCGGGCCCCGATGTTGGCGCCGTCACCGATGACGGCGTCGCGGACGAGGGCGCGGGGGCCGATGCGGGCCCCGAAGCCGATGATGGAGCGTTCCACGGTGGCGCCTGCTTCGATGCGGGCGCCGTCGAAGAGCACCGCGCCGTCGAGGCGCGCACCTGCGCCTACTTCGGCGCCGCGACCGACGACGGTGCCGCCGATGAGCAGCGCGCCCGGGGCGATGCCCGCACCCTCGTGGACGAGAGATTCACCACGCTGTCCGGGCAGGGCCGGGGAGGGGGCGATGCCGCGGACCAGGTCGGCCGAGCCGCGGACGAAGTCCTCCGGCGTACCCATATCGCGCCAGTAGGAGGAGTCGACATGGCCTTGCACGCGGGCACCTTCGGCCAGCAGCGCAGGGAACACCTCGCGCTCCACCGACACCGGCCGCCCCGCCGGGATCTTCTCGATGTATTCGCGCCGGAAGACATAACAACCGGCGTTGATCTGATCCGTCGGCGGATCCTGCGTCTTCTCCAAGAAGGCGGTGACCCGACCTTCCTCGTCGGTCGGCACGCAGCCGAATGCGCGCGGGTCGCTCACCCGAACCAGATGCAGGGTCACATCCGCATTCGTGGACTCGTGGGTGTCCAGGATCGCACCGAGATCGGTGCCGCCGAGCACGTCACCGTTGAACACCATGATGTTGTCGGCGCGCAGCTTGGGCAGCACATTGCGGATGCCACCACCCGTGCCGAGCGGTTCGGTCTCGGTGACGTACTCGAGGTCGATGCCGAGGTCGGCGCCGTCACCGAAGTATTCCTCGAAGACCTCCGCCTTGAACGAGGTGCCGAGCACGACGTGGGTGATTCCGGCGTCCGCGATGCGGGCGAGCAGGTGGGTCAGGAACGGCAGTCCGGCCGTCGGCAGCATCGGCTTGGGCGCCGACAGGGTGAGCGGACGTAACCGCGTGCCCTGGCCGCCGACCAGAATCACGGCGTCGGTGCCTGCATTTCCTGCCATCATGCTCCCTGTTCACAGTGGATCGTGGTGCGCGTCACGTCAACGGACAGACACCAGTTTCAGTACCCAGCGACACGGGTTCGGCACCGTTGTGTGCCGAACTTGTGACGTTAGCTCTGGGCTTCCCGTGCCTGTTGACGCAGCGCAGATCGAACCGCAATTCGGGAACGGATCGCAAGTCCGGCCCGCAACGCCAACCGCAATGGCGCCTGCCACCAGTGCGGATGCCGATCGGCCTGGAATCGGTACGCGCTCGCGTGGTGCGCAGGGAGCATCACCTCGGGATGGCGTCCGGCCGCGTGGCCCTTGGCGTGGGTGACCTCGGCGTCGGGCACGAAGACGTTGTGCCAACCCGCCTTGCCCATCCGGTCGCCGAAGTCCACGTCCTCCATGTACATGAAGTAGCGCGAGTCGAAGCCGTCGATCGAATCGAAGGCCGCCCGCCGCACCAGCAGGCACGAACCGGACAGCCAGCCGACGGCCCGCTCGGAGATCTGCTCGTTGTCCTGGCGGTAGCGCAGGGTCCACGGATTCGACGGCCACACCGTGCCGAGAATGGCGTGTCCGGCGCCGTCGAGCAGTCCGGGCACCGAGCGTGCGGACGGGTAGACGCTGCCGTCGGGCTCGCGCACCATCGGCCCGAGCGCGCCCGCCCGCGGCCAGCGCTTCGCGGCGGCGAGCAGTTTGTCGATGGAATCGGAGTCCCAGCGGATATCCGGATTGGCGATGACGATGAATTCGACGCTCGGATCGATCTCCGCGACCGCCCGGTTGATCGCGCCGCCGTAACCGATATTTCCGCCGGTCCGCAGCAGTCGCACGTGTGCGTTGGCCTCCGCCGCCAGCTCCGGCGCACCGTCCACCGAACCGTTGTCGGCCAGGATCACCTGCGGTTTTTCGCTGGTGGCAGCGGCCAGGGTGGTGATGAAGTGCTCGAGATGCTCGCCGGGTGAATAAGTCACCGTGACGACGACAAGGCCGCCGGGGGCCGCGGATCCGGAATCGCTCACGACCGCTCCTCGCTGACGCTCGGCTCCGTCGTGCGCAATGGCGCACTGTGCTGATGGTTCACTCGCTGACGCTCGTTCACAGCCATGCAGCCTACTGTGACAACCCCGACAGCGCGTCCCCGAGTGCGACCTCCCACGGCCGCAGCGGAGTCAGTCCGGCATCGGCCCAGGAACGGTTGGACAACACCGAATATGTCGGGCGCCGTGCGGGTCTCGGAAATGCGGTCGAGTCACACGGGCGCACCCGAGTCGGATCCGCGCCGATTCCGGCGAAGATCGCCCGCGCGAATTCGAACCAGCTGACCTGGCCGGAGTTGGTGGCGTGCAGCACCCGCGGCGCATCCGGCCGACCCGCCAATTCCAGGAGTCCGGCGGCCAGATCGGCGGCGTAGGTCGGGGAGCCGAGCTGGTCGGCGACCACGTCGAGGGTGTCGCGTTCGCGTTCCAGCCGCAGCATGGTCGCGACGAAATCGCTTCCGCGCCCGGTGTATACCCACGCGGTGCGCACCACATGTGCGTGCGGCGCGGTTGCCAGCACGGCCTGTTCGCCTGCCAATTTGGATCGGCCGTAGACGGTGGCGGGTTCGGTCGGGTCGTCGGTGTTGTACGGCTTGTCGTGGGTTCCGCCGAACACGTAGTCGGTCGAAACATGGATCAATCGGGCATCCACCTCCGCACAGGCGGCAGCGAGTACGGCAGGTCCGGTCGCATTGACCGCGAAGGCGGCCTCGGAATCGGATTCGGCCCGGTCGACCGCGGTGTAGGCGGCGCAGTTCAGCACGACATCACCCGGTGCGAGTGCGGCGCGCACGGCGGCCGCGTCCGTGATGTCCAATTCGTCGCGACCGAAGGCGTGAGCGTCGGGTGCGCGGCGCAACAGTTCGCGTCCCAACTGCCCACGCGCTCCGGTCACGACGAGGCGCGCGGCTACGGTCGATGAGGGCGATATCGCGGTCACGGGCACGAGTCTGGCACGCCGTGGCACCTGCGGTTGTGGTCCGCCGCGGTAGCCGTCGGTTAGCCTCGGGGCAACGGAGACGGGGGCTACCGGAGGCGGGGCGGTCGAGTCAGCGACGCGTGGGCTTCGACGAAACCGGCGCTGCGCAGTCGGAACATCAGCTGGGAGCGCGCTGGCAAGCGCAGCATGGTGCTTGGCAGGACGCTCGGTTTTTGGCGAGAGGATGCAGTGGTGCCGCAGAAGGTGAGGGCGACAGCGTCGTCGCGACTATCCGCAGCCGGGAGCGGCCTGGGTCCGCTGCGCGCGTTCGTCGCGGTCGGGGCGGTGCTGGTACTGCTCATCACCGGATTTGCCTGGCACAGCGTCGACTCGCTGATTTCGAATATCGAACGCATCGGCGGCCTCGGCCTCGGCGGCGGCAGCGACGGCGCGGTCGACATCCTGTTGGTCGGTGTGGATAGCCGCACCGATGCGCACGGTAATCCGCTCAGCAGCAATGAGCGCGCTATGTTGCACGCGGGCGATGAGGTCGGCACCAATACCGACACCATCCTGCTGGTTCGCGTCCCGAACGACGGCCGCTCCGCCACCGCCATCTCCATTCCGCGCGACTCTTATGTCGACATTCCGCGGATCGGCAAGGGCAAGATCAACTCGGCCTACGGCGCGACCAAAGAGGCTCAGCGCCTCGAGCTGATCAACCACGGCGTCTCGGAGTCCGACGCGGACAAGCAGTCCACGCAGGCTGGGCGCCAGGCGCTGATCAAGACAGTGGCCAATCTCACCGGCATTACGGTCGACCACTACGCCGAGGTCAGTTTGCTCGGGTTCGTGCTGTTGACCGATGCGGTCGGCGGAGTCGATGTCTGCCTGAACAATCCCGTGGACGAATGGATGTCCGGCGCCGACTTCCGGGCGGGTCGCCAGAAGCTCGACGGCCCACAGGCTTTGAGCTTCGTGCGCCAGCGCCATGATCTGCCGCGCGGCGATCTGGACCGGATCGTGCGCCAGCAGGTCTTCATGGCGCGGTTGGTCGGCCAGGTGCTCAGCGCCAAGACACTGAGCAATCCGGGCAAGTTGCAGAATCTCAGCGATGCGGTCGGTCGCACCGTCGTGCTGGACGACGATTGGGACGTACTGGCGTTTCTGCAACAGCTGAAGGATCTTTCGGGTGGTCAGGTCAGCTTCGAAACGATTCCGGTCGCCGATCTCAACGACACGACCAGCGATGGTGAATCGGTCGTGCGGGTGGATTCGAAAGCGGTGAAGTCGTATGTGGCGTCGCTGGTCGACGGCAAGTCGGAGGATCATGCCGAACCGACGATCGATCCGGCATCGGTGAGCGTCAGTGTGTTCAATGCGAGTGGGATCGGCGGGCTCGCGGGACAGGTGGCACAGGCGCTGACGGCCAAGGGATTCCAGGAGGGATTGGTCGGCAACTACACCGGGCCCAGCGTCACCAGCAGTCGAGTGCTCGCGATGGATACCTCGAATCCGAAGGCCAAGGCGGTAGCGAAGGCGCTCGGCGGGCTTACAGTCATTGCGGACAGCACGTTGTCCCCGGATTCGGTCAGCGTCGTGCTGGCAAGCGACTATTCTGGTCCGGGCTCGACCGCGGGCAGCATGTTCGACTTCTCCGGAACGTCGAGCACCGCTACGCCCGTACCGCCGGCTCCACCGATCGACGCAGGCCAGAACGGACCGAAATGCGTGAATTGACCATGCGTGAATTGACCGATGCGTGACCACGACCACGTGCTGACACTCACCGAGGCGGTACTCGATCCGATCCTCGAGCGCGACCCGGCTGGTCCGCGCGTCACCTACTACGACGATGCCACCGGCGCCCGGATCGAACTCTCCGGGCTGACTCTGGCGAACTGGGCGGCCAAGACCGCCAATCTGATCCGCGACGAATTCGGGCTGAGCCCGGGTGCGCGCGTCGCGGTGCTGCTGCCCGCGCACTGGCAGACCGCTGCGGTGCTGCTCGGCTGCTGGTGGGCGGGGACCGAGGTAGTGCTCGGGCCCGATCCGGATGCCGATCTGGCGCTGGCGATCGCCGAACGATTGGACGAGACCGACGGTATTCCGGAGGTCGCCGCGCTCTCGCTGGATGCCTTCGGCATGCCGGTGCGGGATCTGCCGATCGGCATCACCGATTTCGCCACCTCCGTGCGGGTGCACGGCGACCAGTTCATGCCGCGCGGGGCCGGGGTGGCGCTGGACGGGATGCCGGTCTCCGAGGTGCTCGCCGAGGCGAGAAAATCCGCTGTGCTACAAGGGTTTTCCGAGGGCGACCGGGTGCTGTCGAGCACTTCCTGGGATACCGCGGCCGAACTGATCGACGGGTTTGTCTCGGTGCTGGTGGCGGGGGCTTCGCTGGTACAGGTGGTCAATCCGGATCCGGCGCTGCGCGAGCGGCGCATCGAATCCGAGCGGGTCACCGCGCAGCGCGGCTGAGCTCCTACCCTGGTATAGGTCGGCGTCCGACCATGGGACGTTCCACCCTGGCCGGGGAGTCCGTACGGTGGAATTGTCGCGCAACGATGGGGTTGGTGAAGTGATGAAGCCGCAGTATTGGTTCCGGTGGTTATCGGTGCAGGGTGCGCCGCGGTTGGCCCTGCGCACCCAGGCGCGGCGCGGTGATCCGTTCGCCCAACTGATGGGCGGGCCGGATGGTCTCGCCGATCCCTATCCACTGATCGAGCGGCTGCGCGGACAGGGGCGGCTGCAGCGCACCGCGATCGCGTGGGCGAGCTTCGACCACGAGCTGTGCCGAGCCGTGCTGCGGGACAACCGATTCGGTGTGCGCACCACCGACACCTTCAATATTCCGAAGCCGCTGCAATTGCTCGCCGAGCGACTTCCCTTGCCGCCCAATCCGGTTGAGCCGCCGTCGATGCTGGTCATCGACCCGCCGGAGCATACGCAGATGCGCAAGCCGGTCGCATCGGCCTTCACCCCGCGCGCGATCGGCCGATTGCGGGAACGGGTCGAGACGGTCACCGAGGAACTGCTCGGTGCGCTGCCTTCGGGCGGTTCGGCCGATCTGATCGCGTCGTATGCCGCGCAGGTGCCGATCGCCATCATCTCGGAAATGCTCGGCTTCCCGGAAAAGGACCGAAAGCTATTCCTGGAGTGGGGCGATCGGATGACGCCGCTGCTCGATATCGGGATTTCCTGGCGGGCATTCCGGCGTGCGCTCGGTTCGATGGAGGTGATGAACGATTACCTCGACGGCCATATCGCGCGACTGCGCCGCGAACCGGGCGACGACATTCTCAGCAGCCTGGTCAGCTCGGGTGAACTCGACGATTTCGCCTTGAAGGCGACTGCGAGCCTGTTGATGGGTGCGGGCTTCGAGACCACGGTCAACCTGATCGGCAACGGCGTCGCCCAATTGGTCACGCATCCCGAACAATTGGATCGATTGCGCGCCGAACCGGATCTCTGGCCGAATGCGGTCGAAGAGGTGCTGCGCATCGATGCGCCGGTGCAGACGACGGCGCGAATCGCATCGACCGACTTGGAACTCGAGGGTGTGCAGCTGCACAAGGGCAATACCGTGGTGCTGTCGCTGGCAGGCGCGAACCGCGATCCTGCGGTCTTCACCGATCCGGATGTCTTCGATGTCGGCCGCTCGAATGCCAAGGAGCACTTGACATTCAGCAGTGGCATCCACGTCTGCCTCGGTGCGAGCCTGGCCCGAATGGAAGCCACCTATGCGCTGCAATCCTTGTTCGAGCGCTTCCCGGACCTGCAACTCGATGGGGCACCGCAGCGTCGAGAGTTGTTCACGCTGCACGGATATGAGCGGATGCCGGTTCGGCTCGGTCGCCGGGCCAGCGCCCCGGCTCCCGAGCCGACAACGGTCTGAGGGCTATATGCCGTGCCGATGGTCGCCCGTAACGGCCTCGCACAGTTGCGCTTCGGTTTCGGCGGAGAACGGTTCGCGGTAGGCGGCGACGGCTCGGCGGGTCTCCTCGACGACCAAATCGGCGTTGATCTGGGCTGCGGCAGCTGCGCCTGCCGCTGCGGCCGCGCCGACCTGGGCCGTCAGGTCGGTGACATTGCCTGCGGCCCAAACGCCGGGCACATCGGTTCGTCCGGTGGCGTCGGTGGTGATGTATTCGCCGACGCCAGCCGGGTGTTCGGTCGGTTGCAGTCCGAGTGTTTCGAGGAAGTGCGCTCGGGCGACCATCCGCGAGCCGACCACCACGACCTCGCGGGCGATTACGGTGCCGTCGCTCAACCGCACTCCCGCGAGGCGGTCGTCGACGATCTCCAGCGCGGTCACTTCGCCGCGCACCACGCGGACGCCGCGGGCGTTCAACTCCTCCGACTGTTCGGCGCGGAGTGGCATGGTGTGCGAGAAGTACGTGACATCGGTGGTGAGCTGGCGGAACAGCAGTGCCTGGTGCACCCCCATCGGGCCGGTGCCGAGCACACCGATGGCCTGGTCGCGAACCTCCCAGCCGTGGCAGTACGGGCAGTGGATCACATCGCGGCCCCAACGTTCCCGTAGTCCCGCGATCTCGGGTAGCTCATCGACCAGACCGGTGGTCACCAAGAGTCGACGCGCCCGCACGGACCTGTCACCGAGGCACACCGCGAACCCGTCGGCATCCCGCGCGACCGTGATGACCTCGCCGTTCACCACATGTCCGCCATAGCCGCGGACCTCGGCCCGACCGCGTTCCAGCAATTCGCCCGGCGGTGTTCCGTCCCGGGCGAGCAGTCCGTGCACGCCCTCGGCCGGAGCATTACGCGGTTGCCCCGCATCGATGACGACCACCGACCGTCGCATCCTGGCCAGCATCAGCGCGCCGCTCAATCCGGCCGCGCCACCGCCGATCACCACCACGTCATAGCCATCTTTCAGTTGGGTCACCATGACCACCTCCTCCGGACGACCATGCAGGCTGGTCGCCAAGATTGGCAAACAAACTTGCCGATATGGCAATCTGGTGGGCATGGACAACGACCTCGGTAGAGCCCTCGACGCGGTCGGACCTCGGTTACGCGCGCTACGCCGCCAGCGCGAAACCACACTGGCCGACCTCTCGACGGAAACCGGCATCTCGGTGAGCACCCTGTCCCGCCTGGAATCCGGCGCCCGCCGCCCAACCCTCGAACTGCTGTTGCCGCTGGCCAAGGCGCACGGCGTCACCCTCGACGAACTCGTCGACGCCCCACCCACCGGCGACCCGCGTATCCACTTGCGCCCCATCACCCGCCACGGCATGACCATGCTGCCCCTGACCCGCCGAGCCGGTGGTATCCAGGCGTACAAGATGGTCATCCCGCCCGACGGTCGCCGAAGGGAACCCGACCCGCAGACCCACGAGGGCTACGAATGGCTCTACGTCCTCAACGGACGCCTACGCCTCATCCTCGGCGAACACGACATCATCCTCACCCCCGGCGAGGCCGCCGAATTCGACACCCGCGTCCCACACTGGTTCGGCGCGGCGGACAACGAGCCGGCCGAATTCCTCAGCCTTTTCGGGAAACAGGGCGAACGCGCCCACATCCGCGCGGCCCCCAAAAACGCCCACCGGTAGGGCGATGCGGTTGTGCCGAACTCCGTTGTGACGATTTCGCGACTCTGCGATGTCGCCGATGACGGCGCGGGCCGTTATGGCGAAGATCGAACAAGTGCCGCGATCTACGAAAGGTGTGACATGACTCGTTCTGCCGGAATCGATTCCAGGCGGCGCGCGCTGCTCGGCATTGCTCTGCTGAGCACGCTGGCGGCCTGCACGAAGTCGCCCGCGGACGAGGTCGCCGCTGCGCCGATATCGGATTCGGTGGCGCGGCCGGATTCGACAGCGCACTTCGCCGAACTGGAGCGACGATTCGATGCTCGACTGGGGATCTTCGCCGTCGCGACCGGAAGCGAAACCACGGTCGCGTATCGGGCGGATGAGCGCTTCGCGTTCTGCTCGACGTTCAAGGCGTTTGCCGCGGCCGCGGTGCTGTCGCGAAATCCGCTATCGCATTTGGATACTCGGGTGGGGTTCACTCGTGAGGACATCCGATCCATCTCACCGATCACCCAGGACCGGGTCGAGTCCGGGATGACAATTGGCGAACTGTGCGACGCGGCGGTCCGCTACAGCGACGGCACCGCGGGCAATCTGCTGCTCGATGATATCGGCGGAACGGCTGGATTCACCGACTACCTACGTGGCCTCGGCGACCAGGTCGGCCGGATGGACAACTACGAACCCGAGCTCAATAACGTTGTTCCGGGCAATGATTCGGACACCACTACCCCAAGCGCGATCGCTGCCGATTTCCGGACGCTGATCCTGGGCTCGGTGCTGCCAGATGACAAGCGTGCATTCTTGACAGATTGGCTCGAGCGCAATGTCACCGGTGCGAAACGCATCAAAGCCGCCATCCCCGACGGCTGGACCGTCGCCAACAAAACCGGCACCGGCAACTACGGCCGCGCCAACGACATCGCCATCGTGACCCCACCCGCGCGCCCGCCGCTGCTACTGGCGATCATGTCGGACCGCCCCGGTGGCTACGACGCCCAACCTAGCGAAGACCTGATAGCCGAGGCTGCCCGACATATCTTCACCACTCTGAACTGATTTCCGGGTTCCGGTCCGAGGTCACCGCACGCGGCACCGGTGCGGCAGCGGCGAAAGTGTGCGCATCCCGTGCTCCCGCCGGGTCCGATCACTCCGGGCGGATTTTCCAGGTGTAGCGGGTTTTGGGGCGGCCCGCGCGGCCGTAGTCGGACTTGCGGTCGACCAGGCCGTCGTCGGCGAGTTTTTCCAAGTAGCGCCATGCGGTAATGCGTGAAACGCCGACGGTGCTGGCTGTGTCGGCGGCGGTGAGGCCGCCGGGGGCGTCGCGGACGGTGCGGGAGATTTCGTCCAGCGTTTGGGGGGCAACGCCTTTGGGGGCGGTTGCGCGTTGGTCGGAGGTGCGTAAGGCGCTGAGGGCGCGGTCGATGTCGGATTGGGAGATGGCGGTTTCGCCCGCGGGCAGGGCGGTGCGGAATTCGCGGTAGCGTTCGAGTTTGTCGCGGAAGGCGGCGAAGGTGAACGGTTTCAGCAGGTAGAGGACCACGCCGTAGGAGACTGCGGTGCGCACCATGGCCAGGTCGCGGGCCGAGGTGATGGCGATGACGTCCGGGCGGGGTGCGAGGCCGGTCAGGGCGGCGGCCACATCGAGGCCGCTGGCATCGGGAAGTCCGATATCCATGAGCACCAGATCGATCGGCGCGTTTTCGGCGGCCGCATCGGCCGCGGCGCGCATGGCCTCACGACCGGTGTGTGCGACCGCGACCGCGGTGAAGTCAGGTATTCGTTCGACGTAGGCGCGGTGCGCCTCCGCGATCAATGGCTCGTCCTCGACGATCAACACTCGGATCATCGCGCATCCTCTCGTGGGATCGTCACGGTCACGGCACTTTCCGGATCGCGTTCGGTGCCGATCACGCCGCCGTGCCGGTCGACAAGGCGGTGAACCAGTGCCAGCCCGAGGCCCTGATGGTCGGCCTTGGTGGAGTAGCCGCGTTCGGCGGCGCGAGTGAATGCTTCGGCCGACATTCCGGGACCGCTGTCCGCGACGCACACATACAGTGCTGAATCATGCTGGCGCACAGTCACTTCCACCCATCCAGCGTCACCTTCGGCGGCCGCGTCGATGGCATTGTCGATCAGATTACCCACCAGCGTCACCGTCTCCTGCGCGGACAGCGGCGCGGTCGAGTCGAGCGCCGTATCCTCGGTGATCGTCAGCTCGATGCCGCGTTCGGCGGCCTGGTTCACCTTGCCGAGCAGCAGTGCCGCAAGTGCGGGATCGCCGACCGAGGCGAGCAGCCGATCGATAAGGGCTTGGGACAGTTGAAGTTCCGCGGTCGCGAACTCCACCGCTTCCCGATAGCGCCCCAACTCGACCATGGTGATCACAGTGTGCAGCCGGTTGGCCGATTCGTGTGCCTGCGCACGCAGCGATTCCGCGAAACCGCGCACCGAGTCGAGTTCGCCCATTACGGTACGCAATTCGGTGTGGTCGCGAATGGTGATCACAGTGCCGATCGGCCGCCGCTCCCAGGTGACGACATCCTGATTGACCAGCAGAATCCGATCCGTGGTCACATGCATCTCGTCGCGGACCACCCCCCAACTCATCCGCTGCATCGAGATCGGCAGATCCGCGCGCGCGACGGGCCCATCGGGCAGATCGAGCAGCCTGCGCGCCTCATCGTTGACGACTTCCGCACCGTCACTGTTCGGACCGAACACCACCAGGCCTTCGTGGATCGAATGCAGCACCGCATCGTGCTGTTCGTACATCGTGCGAAGCTCATCCGGCGCGAGACCGTGCGTCTGCCGACGAATCCGGCGACTCAGCAGGAACGAACCGGCCGCCGCGACCGCCAGACCTGCCGCCGCAACGCCGAGAATCAGGGGCAACTGCGTACCGACCTGATCGCCGATCCGCGCCCGGGTGACACCCGCCGATACCAACGCAACGATGCGCCCATCGTCATAGACCGGCGTGACCGCCCGGATGGAGGGCCCGAGCGTTCCGGAAAAGGTTTCGGTGAACGTCTCCCCTGCCAGTGCCCGATCGATATTGCCGCTGAAGGGCTGGCCGATGCGTTCGGGCGTGGTGTGGGTGTACCGGGTCCGATCCGGCGCCATCACCACGATGAAGTCCATACCGGTTGCCTTGCGAATCCGTTCGGTCACCGGTTGTAGCAGGGCGGTCGGGTCGGGGGCGCGCAGGGCCTCGATGGTGGACGGCGCGTCCGCCACGCTCACCGCGACATCGGTGACCTCACGCGAGGCGGTGACATCGCTGTCGTGCCTGGCGTCCAGTACGGCTAGCACCGCTCCGATGCTGATGACCAGCCCGAGCACCACGAGTTGGAGCACGAAGGCCTGTCCGGCCAGCGATAGCCGACCGCGTCCCCCGCGTTTCTCACCGCGCAACACTTTCTTTCCCTCGAGCCATTGAACGTAATGCACCAAAGCGTGACCACCGTCACCCTTAGCAGCCAACATTGTGCACGTGAGGGCGTGAGCCACCTCACCCCGGTACCACTGAAGAGGACTTTCCCGCTATGAGCGATGTAGTAAAACGACAGCGGCGCGACCGCACCCACTGGCTGTATCTGGGCGTTATCGTCGCCGTAATCGCGGGAATTCTGGTCGGCTGGCTGGCGCCCGAATTCGGTCAGGACGTGGCCCCGCTCGGCACCATATTCATCAATATGATCAAGATGATGATCGCACCGGTCATCTTCTGCACGATCGTGCTCGGCATCGGATCGGTGCGCTCGGCGGCCAATGTCGGCAAGGTGGGCGGGCTGGCGCTCGGGTACTTTCTGGTCATGTCGACGGTGGCGCTCGGCATCGGGTTGGTCGTCGGCAATCTGCTGGAGCCCGGCTCCGGCATGAATATCGCCAAGACCGCCAACCAGGGGTCGAAGCTTGCCGATCAGGCGCACGCCGCAGGCGGCACCTGGGAATTTATCCAGAGCATCATCCCGACCACCCTTGCCTCCTCGCTGACCAGCGGCAGCGTGCTGCAGGCGCTGTTTATCGCATTGCTGGTCGGATTCGCGCTGCAGGCCATGGGCACGGCGGGGGAGCCTATCCTGCGCGGTGTCGCATCGCTGCAGAAGTTGGTCTTCCGGATCCTGTCGATGATCCTGTGGCTGGCCCCGATCGGTGCGTTCGGCGCGATCGCGAATGTGGTCGGCAAGACCGGCCTGGACGCGGTGAAGCAGTTGGCGCTGTTGATGATCGCGTTCTACCTGACCTGTCTGGTATTCATCTTCGGTGTGCTCGGCGTGCTGCTGTGGGCGGTATCGCGGGTGTCCATCTTCAAGCTGGTGCGCTACCTGGCCAGGGAATACCTGCTGATCCTCGGTACCTCGTCCTCGGAGTCCGCGCTGCCGCGGCTGATCGCGAAGATGGAGCACCTCGGCGTCGAACGGACCACCGTGGGTGTCGTTGTGCCGACCGGATATTCGTTCAACCTGGACGGCACCGCCATCTACCTGACTATGGCGTCGCTGTTCATCGCCGATGCGATGGGCAAACCGCTCAACATAGGTGAGCAGGTCGGCCTGCTGGTGTTCATGATCGTCGCGTCCAAGGGCGCGGCCGGTGTCACCGGTGCGGGTCTTGCCACGCTTGCGGGTGGACTGCAGAGCCATCGCCCCGAACTGCTCGACGGCGTCGGCCTGATTGTCGGCATCGACCGGTTCATGTCCGAAGCCCGCGCGCTGACCAACTTCTCGGGCAATGCCGTTGCCACCGTCCTGGTCGGCACCTGGACCAAGACCATCGACATGGAGTGGGTCCACTCGGTCCTCGACCGCAAACTGCCCTTCGACGAGACGACCATGATCGACGACGAACACGGGGAGCCGACACCGCAGGAGCCAGGCGCCGTGGATATGGTCAAGGCATAGTGCCTCGCGCGTTGCCCGGCGAGGAGATAGGCCGTGACCGCCGAAGCATGGTTTCCGACCGAAGGTGATCTGCACCTGCGGATCTGGATGTCCGGTGTGGTCTTCGACTACACCGCCACTGTGGCGGCGGTACACAATCTGATCCACGACTGGCGGCGAAAGCGCTGGTGCACAATCGAATTGATTCGCGAAACCGTCGAGGACTGCCGACTGCTACCGCGCCTGCCGTGCGAACGTTTATTCCTCGGGCCGTGACCAGCCGCGCCGAGAAGTTTTCCTGAAACACGAAGGGCCCGCAGGATCTGCGGGCCCTTCGTGGTGTCGGTGGGATCAGTCGGCCCACTTCTCCGGATGCAGGTAGTGCTGGGCGATCGCGGTGGCGTGGCCGTGGCCGAAGCCGTGCTCGGACGTCAGCCATTCGACGATTTCCTTGTGCGAGGCCAGATGCGACGCGCGCACGGCGGACTTCCACTCATCGATGGTGCGACCGTACTTGGCCTCGATCGACGGGAAGTAGGACGCGGGCCCCTTGGCCTTGGTCGTTGCCATGTTCGTCTCCTCTGTTGGTGCGCTCAGCGATGTGGACGGGGCCGATCGCCGAAATTCATCGGTGCTCAGTGCTTGTGGCGCTGCTCTGAAAACTAGCGCCGCTAGGTCTGTGAGCGACCATAATGGAGCCGCGTTAGTTTGTCTAGCGCTGCTAGAATTTTCGGTATGACCACGCAGAGCCGCAAAGAACGCGAACGAGCCGAACGACATCAGCGCATCATCGACACCGCACGTGAACTCGCCGAAACCTCGGGCTGGGAGGCGGTGACCGTGCGCCGCCTCGCCGAGAAGATCGAATACAGCCAGCCGGTGCTCTACAGCCACTTCGCCGGCAAGGCGGCGATCGTCACGGCCGTCGCCGAAGAAGGCATCGTCGATCTCACTGCACAGCTGCGCGAGCGGCGGGCCCGCGCGAAGACTCCGAGCGAGGCGCTCGAGGCCATGGTG
Organism: Nocardia vinacea; assembly: GCF_035920345.1. NCBI lineage: Bacteria > Bacillati > Actinomycetota > Actinomycetes > Mycobacteriales > Nocardiaceae > Nocardia > Nocardia vinacea. The sequence goes on along the minus strand of NZ_CP109149.1, from coordinate 5,344,885 downwards.
CGCGGCTACCTCGACTTCGCGACCGAGAATCCGGCCCGATACGACGCGATGTTCGTCCTCGATACCGAACTCAACTTCGGCAACGACGCACCACAGGCGCTGCGCGACGCATTCGGCGAGATCCAGAGCGCGTACGCGCCGTTCGCGGGCGATTTCGATTTACAGGCGGGCACCGAGGTGGCCTGGAGCGCCCTGCACGGCATCGCCACCCTGGACCGCAGCGGTCGCCTGGTCGACGAGCTGCGCGAGGAGCGGATCCGGGTGCTGCTCGGCCAATGGACACATAAGGGAGTGAATGGGTGATCGATACCTCGCGCGGGTGACGGCACAGCCCGGGTCGACCCGGCAGAATCGAGGTATGCCCGATGTCGTCGTGGTCGGTTCTGGTCCCAACGGTCTCGCCGCGGCGGTGATCCTGGCGCGTGCCGGTCTCACCGTCGAGGTGTACGAGGCGCAGGCCACGGCGGGCGGCGGGAGCCGCACCGCCGAGTTGACGCTGCCCGGATATCGGCACGATGTCTGCGCCGGTGCGCATCCGATGGCATTGGCGTCGCCGTTCTTTCGCACCTTCGATCTTGCCGCGCACGGTGTCGAACTGCTCGCGCCCGAGGTGTCCTACGCGCATCCGCTCGACGGCGGGACGGCAGGGGTGGCCTGGCGCGATCTGGACCGCACCGCCGCTGGTCTCGGCCGTGACGGCGCCGCATGGCGTGCACTCTTCGAGCCGATGATCCGGCATTGGCAGCAGGTCGTGGAGTTCGCGATGTCGGATCTGCGCCGCCCGCCCGCCGACCTGCTGACCGGACTGCGCTTCGGACTGCGGGTGCTCGAGCAGGGGTCGCCCCTGTGGAACCTACGATTTCGCGAGCAGGCGGCACCTGCACTGCTGACCGGCGTTGCCACGCATGCGATTACACCGCCGCGCGCCATCCCCGCTGCCGGAGCGGGCATGCTGCTGGCGACACTCGCCCACGCCGGAGGCTGGGTGCTGCCACGCGGCGGCAGCCAGGCCATTCCGGATGCTTTGATCGCCGAACTCGAACGCCTCGGCGGCAAGGTCGTCACCGGGCACCGCGTCGAATCGCTCGACGAATTCGGTAGCGCGCGTGCGGTTGTGCTGGATACCGCGCCCGCCGAACTGCTGCGCATGGCGGGGGACCGGCTGCCGGATCATTACGCGAAGGGGTTGCGCCGCTTCCGTTATGGCGGCGCGGCCTGCAAGGTCGACTTCGCGCTGTCCGGACCGGTGCCGTGGCAGGCGCCGGGGTGTGAACTCGCCGGGACACTCCATCTGGTCGGCACCCGCGCCGAGGCAATGGCCGTCGAAAAGACCATCGCCGCAGGACAACACGCGGATCGTCCGTATGTTCTCGCCATCCAGCCGGGCGTGGTCGACTCGACGCGGGCACCGGCGGGCGGCCATACGCTCTACACCTACGCCCACGTCCCGAACGGTTCCACTCGCGACATCAGCGCCGCCGTCATCGCCCAGGTGGAACGCTTCGCCCCGGGCTTCACCGACCTGATCCTGGCCAAGAATGTTGTCACCGGCGCCGAAATGCCGACGCACAATGCCAACTACATCGGTGGCGATATCTCCGCGGGCGCGGTGACCCTGCGCCAGTTCGCCTTCCGACCGGTCCCGCGCTGGAACCCGTACGCCACACCACTACCCGGCGTCTACCTGTGCTCCGCGTCGACCCCGCCCGGTCCGGGAGTACACGGAATGTCCGGTGTGCATGCCGCACGGCACGTGCTGCGCAAGGAATTCGGAATCCACACCGACCCGAGAGATCTGCTGCGCGCCTCGCGCTGAATCAGGCAATCGTCGAATCAGCCCGCGGCGTCCGGTACAGGTCGGGTTCCAGATACATCACCCGCGCGGCGGGTACGGCCGCGCGCACCCTGGCTTCCGCAGCATCGATGGCCGCGGCGATATCCTCGATATCCAGATCGGGCACGATCGAGATCTTGGCCGCGACCAGGATCTCCTCCGGCCCGAGATACTGCGTCTTGAGGTGGATCACCCGGTCGATGCGCTTGCCGTCGACCAGGTTGGCGCGGATCGCCTTATCCTCTTCCGGCGTCGCGCCCTCACCGATCAGCAGGCTCTGCATCTCCACGATCAGGATCAGCGCGATAACGCCGAGCAGTGCGCCGATGGCGAGGGTGCCGATGCCGTCCCAGACCGGGTCATCGGTGAGAATGGTCAGCCCGACCGCCGCGAATGCGAAGACCAGACCGATCAGCGCGCCGGTGTCCTCCAACAGCACCACCGGCAGTTCCGGACTGCGCGAATTGCGGATGAACCGCCACCAGCTCGAATTGCCCTTGAGCGGGATGGATTCCCGCATCGCCGTCATGAAGCTGTAGCTCTCGAGGCAGATCGCGAGGAACAGGATGACGATCGCGACGATCGGATTGCTCAGCTCCTCCGGATGCTGAATCTTGTGGATGCCCTCGTAGATGGCATAGATCGAGCCCAGTGTGAACAGCACCAGCGCGACGATGAACGAGTAGAAGTAGCGATTGCGCCCGTATCCGAACGGGTGCAGTTCATCGGCATCCTGCGCGGCCCGGCGCTGACCGAGCAGCAGCAGCCCCTGGTTGGCGGTGTCCGCGACCGAGTGCACCGCCTCGGCCAGCATCGATCCGGAACCGGTGATGAACGCGCCGACGAACTTCGCCGCCGCGATCCCCGCGTTCGCCGACAATGCGGCGAGAATCGCCTTTTTGCCACCACCAGCCGACATTGGGTCAGGTCCTCCTGTGTCTGTTTTGCAGCCCCTGCGGCGCTGCCAACGGTCGCTCGTAAGACTCGCTCCGTTGTGGGCCCGTCAGAAGGCCGTCGAACGAACAGCCTAAGGCAGCATAGGAGCAGACTTGGCGGACAGGTCAGTTGCCGCCACCGACGCAGGCGCAGAACAACTGGGCGTCGCCGTCGACGGCCTGGGCGCGAATCTCGGTGTCGGCCGCCGATATCCACGCCGCCGCACCGCGTTCCAGCACCAGCTCGTTCTCCCCTTGCAACAGCCGCACCGTGCCCGTCGTGCACAGCACGATTCCCGGTCCCGCGGCTGTCAGCGGCACTTGCCCGGATCCCGCGGTCAGGTCGAACCGCCGCAGCGCGAACTCCGGCGCGGGTGTCCGATAGCGCACCGACCCGTCACCCGCCGGTTCCGGTAGCACCACCGGCAGATCGATCGGCTCGAAGTCCAGCACCCGCAGCAACTCCGGCACATCGACATGCTTGGGCGTGAGACCACCGCGCAGCACATTGTCGGAATTGGCCATGATCTCCACACCGAGTCCGCGCAGATATGCGTGCAGATTGCCCGCCGCGAGGAACAGTCCCTGTCCTGGTTCCAGCGTCAGCCGATTGAGCAGCAGTGCGGCCAGCACACCGGTGTCGCCCGGATATGCCTCGGCGAGTTCGAGTGTGGTGCGCGCCTCGGCGGTGAACTCCCGGGCGCCCTTCACCGAGAGATAGCGGACGCATCCGTCGAGCACCTGGGGGAGCAGTGTGCCGAGGACATTCTGCGGCAGCGTGATCCAGGTCGTGAACAGCGTCCGCAGTCCGGCCGAATCGGGTTGGGCGGCAAGCAGGTCCGCATATGAGCGCAGTCCCGGCACATCCAGTGCGCGCAATAGCTCGACCGTGCGACGTGGATCCCGGAATCCGGCCAGCGCCTCGAACCGGTCCAGCGCGACAACCAGTTCCGGCTTGTGGTTCTCGTCGCGATAGTTGCGCATCGGCGAATCCAGCGGCACCCGCGCGTGGTTCTCGCGCTCGAATCCGGCCCGCGCCTGCGCCGAACTCGGATGCGCCTGCAGCGATAGCGGTTCCTCGGCGGCCAGGATCTTCAACAGGAACGGCAGCCGCCCGCCGAATTCCGGTGCGGCGGCGCCGAGTTCACGCTCCGGATCGTCCGCGACCAATTCCAGCAGTGAGCGGGTGCTGTTCTCCAAGCGGACATACGCTGGATCGGCGGGATGCGCGCCGAACCACAGCTCCGCCTCCGGATGCGCGGAAGGGACCGGTCGGCCGCACAACTGAGCGAGTGCGGTGCGTGAACCCCAGGCATAGGAACGCAGCGCACCAACGAGTTCGTGCACTAGTAGTGTCCCCCGTCGAGCTGTTCCGTGGGCTGTGTCGCACCGCTGCGCGAGCCGATCAACCGCAGATAGGCGGCGGCCATCTCCAAGCGCAGCGCGAGCACCGCGAGTTGTTCGAGTTCGCTGGCATGGGCGATGGTGCCGGGCAGCGGCGCGCCCGAATCATCCACTCTGGCAGGCATGGGCGCGGCGGGATCGGTGAGTGAGGTGTGCAGCGGTTCGATATCCGCGCTCACCAGATCGGCGTCGACCAGACCCGATCCGTTGCCGCCGAAGACGGCGAGCCGGCGACGCGCCGCGGCCTGATCCAGATCCGCGCTGAGCACGAACACCCGGACGCGCTCCACCGGCGCTGGTCCGTCGAGTTCCTCGTCGTGGAACAGCGGATCGAAGTTGGGCGTGGATTCGCCTGCGGCCTCGACCATTCGGGGATTGGCAGCCACCGCCTCGGCCAGATCCACCGCGGTGGCAACCTTGCCCGCCGACTGCAACAGCACCTCGGCGCCGTGCTCGGCGAGTTCGTTGGCGGCCGGGGAGTCGCCGGCCAGCACGACGGCGCGCTGCTGCATGCGCGCGGCCAGCGTCTTGGCCGGATTGTGGAAGACCTCGTTGTGCGGGCCATCGCGCAATGCCTCGGCATCGAGCACATCGGCCAGCTCGGTCAGATCGGGTACGGCCGCGCCGGAGCGGGTCGGATCGACGATGCGCAGCACCGCGATACAGGCCGCGAGGAAGCGCAGCAGCCGATTGTGGTCCAGTACCGGAATCCGCGGCTCCAGCAGTGAGGTACGCCCGGCCGCAGCGGCCCGCAGCGGACCTTCGTGCGGCGCGGCGACCACAACCTCCGCGCCTCGGCGCTGTGCCCGGTCGACCGCATCGATCAGCCGGGGATCGCCCGCGTCGTCACCCGCGACGAGCACCACGTCCAGCGGGCCGACCCATGGCGGAAGGGCAGCGACCGGGACCACGGGTAGGCCGGCACGGTCGCCGAGTGCGGCGACGATCAGACTCGCGGCGCGAGCCGCCCGGCCCGAGCCGGAGACCAACACCACGCTGCGTGGCCGCAGATCCGCGAGGCGCGCGAGTGCGTGCTCACCGATTGCTGCCGCGGTCGCGCGTACCTGCGCGCCGCCGGATGCCGCAGAGCGCAGGGCGCCGCCGACATCGGCGGCCTCGAGCGAAGCGGCATCGTCGAGGTCGAGCACCGGTGTTCCAGCGATCATCGGGCGTCACACCTCCCCTCATCGCGCTGTGTGCGGTCCCGCCCTGCTCCCACCCGGGCTGTCGACTCGGAGGGATCGACACGGGCGCCCGGGTCGGGCGAATCCAACGTCTGTAATTCCACTATTCCAGTCAGGAGCGAACGATGCTCAGAATCGCGGTATCGGGCTGAGCCCTCCCCTTCCTCGGGCGTCGAATCGTGAGCCTGCGCGTCCATTCCGGCTGTGATTCCACTATCCCAGTCAGGACCGGACGATGCCCGGAATCTCGGTATCGGGCTGAGCCGTATACTTCCCCGCTCGCCGAATCCCGCGCGAGTGACTGCATTCCCATGTGATTCCACTATCCCAGTCAGGACCGGACGATGCCCAGAATCTCGGTCACGAGTGCGTCTACTTCCTCCGTCGACCGGGCCTCGACATTCAGCCGCAGCAACGGTTCGGTATTCGACGCGCGAAGATTGAACCAGGCGTCATCGGCGAGCTGGACGGTGACCCCGTCCAACCGGTCCACCGATATGGCCCGATCCCCGAATGCGTCCACTACAGCCATCGTCCGCTCCTTCGCGTCCGGCACTGTCGAGTTGATCTCTCCGGACGCCGCATATGTTTCGTACGACGACATGAGCTCCGAAATCGGCCGGTCCTTCTCGCCGAGCGCCGCGAGTACGTGCAGGGCCGCGAGCATGCCGGAATCGGCGCCCCAGAAATCGCGGAAGTAGTAGTGCGCGGAATGCTCACCGCCGAATACCGCGCCGGTGGCCGCCATCTCCTGCTTGATGAACGAATGCCCGACCCGGGTGCGCACCGGGCTGCCGCCGAGTTCGTGCACGAGTTCGGGTACCGCGTGCGAGGTGATCAGGTTGTGGATGATGACCGCGCCCGGTTCCTTGGCCAGCTCACGCTCGGCGACCAGCGCGGTGATCGCCGATGGCGAAATCGGATTGCCGTTCTCGTCCACCACAAAGCAGCGGTCGGCGTCGCCGTCGAAGGCGAGGCCGATATCGGCGCCGGACTTGCGGACCAGCTCCTGCAGATCCTCCAGATTCTTCGGATCGAGCGGATTGGCCTCGTGATTGGGGAACGAGCCGTCCAACTCGAAGTAGAGCGGCACCAGGGTCAGCTGCGCCACGGTGCCCAGCACCTCGGGCACGGTGTGCCCGCCCATGCCGTTGCCCGCGTCCACCGCGATGGTGAGCGGGCGGATATCGTCGAGATCGACCAGCCTGCGCAGGAACTTCGCGTAATCGGCCAGCAGATCGACTTTCGTGGCGCTGCCCGGCGTTCCGGCGTAGCCCGGTACCCCGTTGATCACCTCGTCCTTGATCGTCGCCAGACCGGTGTCCTGACCGACCGGAAGCGCCTTCGCGCGGCACAGCTTGATGCCGTTGTAGCGGGCCGGATTGTGGCTGGCGGTGAACATCGCGCCGGGACAATCGAGGTCACCCGAGGCGAAGTAGAGCTGATCGGTCGAGGCGAGTCCGATGTGCACCACATCGAGACCCTGGCCGAGTACGCCGTCGGCGAAGGTGGCGGCCAGTTCCGGGGAGGACTCGCGCATATCGTGTCCGATGACCACGCGGGTCGCGCCCTCGGCGCGCATCAATCGCGCGAACGCGGCCCCCACATCCTTGACGAATTCTCCGTCGATCTGTTCACCGACGACCCCGCGAACGTCATAAGCCTTGATCACCGCGTTCACGAATTCGGCAGAGCGGGCCACAGTCATGGTGACCACCCTAGTGGCTCGCGCCGACGCCCCTGACACGGTCCCGTCCCGACTGCTAGCTGGGCGGGTCCGGGAGTACTCGGAGGTGTCCGCGCCGGCCGGTGCGCGTGGCGCGCGGTGCGGGCGGGGCGTAATCGGAATAGCCACGCTGGTCGTGCTCCGGGGGACGGCGGCGCAGTCCGGCCTCGCGGACCGCTTCGGCCAATGCCGTCAGATCATCGTCATCCGGTGTGCTGGAAGAGAATCCGCCTTCGTGGCGAACCATCTCCCAACCCTTTGGTGCGGTGATGCGGGAAGCATGTGTTTCACACAGATCCCAGGAATGCGGTTCGGCCACCGTCGCCAGTGGCCCGACCACCGCGGTCGAGTCGGAGTACACGTAGGTGAGCGTCGCAACAGCGGGATTCTTGCAACCTGGTCGGCAGCAACGACGCATGGGGATCACGCCGATGAGAGTAACGCGCTCGACGTTCCGATGTGCTCAGACACGCTAAGGATTCGGCGTTTTCGGGCGAGTTCACCCCGCTCGGCGGTGTGTTCGTCACGCGCCTTCGGGATCGATGATGTCCGGATCGACGCCGAGATAGGTGGCGATCTGTTGGACGAGGACCTCGCGCAGTAGATCGACCAGATCGTCGGGATCGCCGGCGCGTAGTTCGAGTGGCTTGCGGAACAACACAACTCGGGCGCGGGTGGCCACGCCGTGCCGGTCCACGCCGGCCGGAATGAGTCGCGAGAGCGGCACCGGTCCGTCGGCCACCACCTCGTCCGGCCAGGTGACCGAATCCGGGTGCAGCGGACGGATTTTCGGCACATCGTCGACCGCGATATCGAGCTTGGTGAGTCGATCGTGCCACCGGGTGTCCAAGGGCGCGAAGGCCTCCAGGACCAGCCGGTCGAACTGCTGCCCCCTGGTGCGCCAGGCCGGCACCGTCGGTGGGAGCATCGGCCCGCGCACCCCGCGTCCACGACGGATCACCGATCGTGCGGTCGGTGGACGACGATTACGTGAACGGGCCATGACTAAAACTTAGTCAGCCCGCCTCTGCTATGCGCACCCGAGGCGGGCCGACGCGAAGTTCTAGCCGATGCCGCGCTTCAGGCGGCGCCGCTCCCGTTCGGAGAGGCCGCCCCAGATGCCGAAGCGTTCATCGTGTGCGAGCGCGTACTCCAGGCACTCGTCGCGTACCTCGCAGCCCATGCAGATCCGTTTGGCCTCACGGGTCGAGCCGCCCTTCTCGGGGAAGAACGCCTCCGGATCGGTCTGTGCGCACAGGGCACGTTCCTGCCACTGCTCCTCGATCGATTCGAACATCTCGTCGAAGCCCGTCACGACCAAGCTGAGCCGGGGTGCTGTCACTCCGTCGGTCATCTCAGGCTCGATCCGGTCCGGTTCGATCCGACCGATCTCTGCGCAGACGCCACGTGCTGCGCCTGCTGTGGAATCGGTTTGCGATACGCCGCCCGGCATGCCCGAAGGGGCCAGCTCATTGGCCATCGCTCCGCCTCCTCACTGTGTGTTAGCGCAGATTGATTCTTTCCGTCGGACCAACACGCACACCGACGGCCGTACCCCGCGACGTTGTCCCGCGGACATCCCCGAGCTTGCCACCTCGGTGCGAACATGTGTTCGAAAACCTGTCCGCGCGTTCAACTCTCGCGCGAACCCGAAATGACATGACTGTGATTAGACACGCCGAACGTGTCGATGGTCAAGCCGCCGTCGCAATTCCGTTACTATCCGCTACCGCTTTCCGTAGCTGATCTTGAACACGGAATAGCAAATGACCGGCAAATACAGTGCGAACCGCGGCCGCTCCGGCAGCGCATAGGCTGTGTCGATGTGACTCCACAACAAGCGGACACCGCACCCGCAAGTGGGCCCAAGATCGCCGTCCTGGTGGGCGGGGTCGGCGGCGCGCGCTTCCTTCAGGGCGTCCGGGAACTACTGCCCGATGCGGATGTTTCCGCCATCGTCAATGTCGGTGACGACGTCTGGATGCACGGCCTCCGGATCTGCCCCGACCTCGATACCTGCATGTACACCCTCGGCGGCGGAATTGATACCGAACGCGGTTGGGGCCGGGTCGCCGAAACCTGGCACGCCAAGGAAGAACTGGCCAAATATCATGCCCAACCCGATTGGTTCGGTTTGGGGGATCGCGATATCGCGACGCACTTGGTTCGGACCGAAATGCTGCGTGCCGGGTACCCGCTATCCGCGGTCACCGAGGCGTTGTGCAACCGGTGGCAGCCGGGCGTAAAACTCATCCCGGCTACCGACGATCGTTGCGAAACACATGTCGTTGTCAGTGACCCGGACAACCCTGGCGAACGCCGCGCGATCCATTTCCAAGAGTGGTGGGTTCGCTACCGCGCGGACATCGAGACGCACGGATTCGCCACAATTGGGGCCGATGACGCCAAACCGGCGCCAAATGTGACACAGATCATATCCGAGGCCGACGCGGTGCTACTGGCCCCGTCCAACCCCGTGGTGAGCATCGGCGCCATCCTCGCGGTGCCCGGCATTCGCGGCGCACTGCGCACCACCGAGGCCAAGGTGATCGGCATCTCGGGCGTGATCGACGGAAAGCCGCTGCGCGGCATGGCCGATGAATGCCTCTCGGTGATCGGCGTGGAAACCACCGCCGAGGCGATCGGGCGCTACTACGGTGCGCGCTCGGCCACCGGCATCCTGGACGGATGGCTGATCCACAGCACCGATACCGCGGATGTGCCCGGTGTCGAAGTGCGCAGCGTGCCGCTATTGATGACCGATCCGCCGACCACCGCCGAAATGGTGCGGGAGGCGCTCGACCTGGCCGGCGTGAGCGAGCGCAGCGAGCGAACCAAAGACACAGCGCCGCCGGTCATGGCGGCACCGAGCGTCGGCGAGGTGAAGCCATGAGCAGTACGCAAGAGCCATTGACGGAACCAGCCGATCACGCAGCGGGGGAGTTGCGGATCCTGCCGATCACCGGGCTGCCGGAATTCCGGCCCGGCGACGATCTCGCCGAACATATCGCCGCCGCCGCGCCCTGGTTGGTCGACGGCGACATCCTGGTCGTCACGAGCAAGATCGTCGCCAAGGTCGAGGGCCGCATCGTCGAGGCGCCGCTGGATCCGGAGGAGCGTGATACCGCGCGCCGCGCGCTGGTGGAGCAGGAGGCGGTGCGCGTACTCGCGCGCAAGGGGCGCACGCTGATCACCGAGAACAAGCTCGGCATCGTGCAGGCCGCTTCCGGGGTGGACGGATCCAATGTCGAGCAGGGTGAGCTCGTGTTGCTGCCATCGGATCCGGATGGGAGTGCGAAGGCGTTGCGCACCGCGCTGTCCGGGCGCCTCGGGGTGGACGTCGCGGTGGTCGTCACCGACACCATGGGCCGGGCCTGGCGCAATGGACAGACCGACACCGCCATCGGCGCCGCCGGATTGCGGGTGCTGCACGACTATGCGGGCGCGGTCGACGGGCAGGGTAATGAACTGCAGGTCACCCAGGTGGCGGTGGCCGACGAATTGGCCGCCGCCGCAGATCTGGTGAAGGGCAAGCTCGGTGGTGTCCCGGTCGCGGTGGTGCGCGGGCTGCCGGTCACCGATGACGGCTCCTGTGCCGCGGATCTGCTGCGCGGCGGCACCGATGACCTGTTCTGGCTCGGCACGGCCGAGGCGATCGAGCAGGGGCGCTCCGAGGCGTTGCTGCTGCGTCGCTCGATCCGTCAATTCGCCGATACTCCAGTCGATCCCGAACGCATCCGCGCCGCGGTGGCGAAGGCGCTCACCGCGCCCGCGCCGCATCACACCCGTCCGGTGCGCTTCGTCTGGGTCCGCAAGCCTGGTCTGCGCGCGCAACTGTTGGAGGCCATGGCCGAGCGGTGGCGGGCCGATCTCACCGCGGACGGTCTCGATCCGGAGCGGGTGGAACGTCGCATCGCCCGCGGCCGCATCCTGCACGACGCACCCGAGGTGATCATCCCGTTCTGCGTGCCCGATGGCGCACATGACTATCCGGATGAGCGGCGGCGCGGCAACGAACGCACCATGTTCACCGTCGCGGTCGGCGCGGCGGTACAGGGGCTGCTCGTCGCGCTGGCCACCGAGGGCATCGGCAGCTGCTGGATCGGCTCGACCATCTTCGCGCCGGAGACCACCCGCGAGGTTCTCGGCCTTGCCGACGACTGGAACCCCCTGGGCGCCATTGCGATCGGCCACCCCCTCGAAGAACTCACCCCACGTCCGGTCTTCGGCCCGGGCCCCGGCCTGGTTGAACTGTGAGCGAGCGCCTGCGAGTGAACCATGGGCACAGTGCGCCCCCGCGCACGACGGAGCCGAGCGTCAGCGAGGCGCATTCGTGAGCGCGAGTTCGCTGCGCGCCTCGGCAACCCAGTTACTGGAGACGTGGAAGGCGACGGGGGTCGATGCCTCGCTGCGCGAGGCGATGCTGGCCTTCCTCGGATCCGCGCCGCGCGGGTGTCTGCGCGAGCACGCACCCGGTCACATCACGGCCTCTGCCGTCGTCTTTTCGCACGACGAGCGCGAGGTGCTGCTGACGCTGCACCCGCGGGTCGGCCGTTGGATCCAACTCGGCGGCCACTGCGAGGAGGGTGACGAGACGGTGGCCGACGCGGCGCTGCGGGAGGCGACCGAGGAGTCCGGCATGACGGGCCTGCGCATGGAGGCCGAACTCTATGGTGCGCAGGCCCATCCGATCACCTGCTCGCTCGGCGTCCCGACCCGCCACCTCGACCTGCTGTTCCGCATCGTCGCGCCGCCCGGTGCGGTCCCGATCCGCAGCCATGAATCCACCGATCTGCGCTGGTGGCCGGTCGACGCACTCCCCGACAACGCCGACGTCCTGCTTCGCTGAATCTGCACAGATCGATCGCCGCGTCATCCCACATTCGATGGGATGACGCGGCGATCGTCGTATCGGGCGTGCTGCGGTGTCCGATTTGCCGTTTCCGCCAGTCTTTACAAATTCATAAATTTGTCTAGACAGAAGACAAGTTGATCTCTAATGTCCAAGTAAGTGGTACTGCACATCACATGTGATGTGCCGCTTGGATGAGGAGACAACGATGTCCACGGAAACCCATGCGCCTGGCCGCCCGGCCGCAGCGACCGATTGGCGCGACCGCAAGCGATACATGTGGCTGTGGGGGTTGTTCGCGCCGACCGGCCTTTTCACCATCGGCCTTCCGCTGGTCTGGGCATTCAACGAATTCGGCTGGCACAGGCTGGCCCAAGTGCCGTTCTGGCTGGGCCCGGTGCTGGTCTATGTGGTGATCCCGCTGGCCGATATCTTCTTCGGCCCGGATGGCGACAATCCGCCCGACGAGGTGATGGAGTACCTGGAGAACGACAAGTACTACCGCTATCTCACCTACCTCTACCTGCCGTTCCAGTACGCGACGCTGATCTTGGGGTGCTACCTGATCACGGCGGACAACCTGAGCTGGCTCGGCATCGACGGCGGGCTGCACATCGTCGACAAGATCGGCCTGGCCATCACCATCGGCATGATCGGCGGCATCGGCATCAATACCGCGCACGAACTCGGCCACAAGAAGGTCGATCTGGAGCGCTGGCTGTCGCGCATCGCCCTGGCCCAGTCCTTCTACGGCCACTTCTATATCGAGCACAACCGCGGCCATCACGTGCGTGTCGCGACGCCCGAGGATCCCGCGAGTTCCCGTGTCGGCGAATCGTTCTGGGCCTTCTGGCCGCGCACGGTGTGGGGCAGCTTCATCTCCTCGTGGCGGCTGGAGCAGACCCGGCTGGATCGACTGGGCAAGAAGTCGTGGAGTCTGCGGAACGAAGTGCTCAGCGCCTGGCTGATGTCGGTGGTGTTGTTCGCGGTCCTGCTCGCGGTGTTCGGAATCGGTCTGCTGCCGTATCTGATCCTGCAGGCGGTAGTCGGCTTCAGCCTGCTGGAGGCGGTCAACTACCTCGAGCACTACGGTCTGGTCCGCCAGCGCACCGCATCCGGTCGGTACGAGCGGCCCGCCCCCGTGCACAGTTGGAACAGCGACCACATCGTCACCAATATCTTCCTGTACCACCTGCAGCGGCACAGTGATCACCACGCGTACCCGACCCGCCGATATCAGACGCTGCGCAGTTGGGACGGTGCGCCGAATCTGCCGAGCGGCTATGCCAGCATGATCCTGCTCGCCTACTTCCCGCCGCTGTGGCGGCGCGTGATGGACAAGCGGGTGCTCGCGCATTACGGCGGCGATATCACCCGCGCCAATATCCATCCGGCCAAGCGGGACAAGGTGATCGCGCGCTACGGCACGGCCGCATCGGAGGCGTGACCATGAGCGAGCGAAGCGAGCGAATCATGTGCCAGCGCGCATTGCGCATGCCGGAGCCGAGCGCCAGCGAGGCGCAGGCATGAGCAGATTTCGTTGTCCCGTTTGCGATTACGTCTACGACGAGCTGAAAGGCGCACCGCACGAAGGGTTTCCGGCGGGCACGGGGTGGGAAAAGATACCCGACGACTGGTGCTGTCCGGACTGCGGCGTGCGCGAGAAGATCGACTTCGAACCGATGGGGGTTCCCAAATGAGTGAATACAAACTGTTTCAATGCATCCAGTGCGGCTTCGAGTACGACGAGGCCAAGGGCTGGCCGGAGGACGGAATCGAGCCGGGCACCCGTTGGGACGACATTCCGGACGATTGGACCTGCCCGGACTGCGGCGCCGCCAAGGCCGACTTCTACATGGTCGAGATCGAACGGTCGTGAATTTTGACTGCGGCAACCGCCCGTGACAACCTCGCGGGTATGCCGCGCAACGGACCCAGAGTTTCCTATCAGGAGGCGGCGCGGGAACTCCTGCGCACCTCCGTCCTGGATTCGATGCGCGAGCTGCTCACCGAGCGGGACTGGTCCAAGATCACCCTCGGTGATGTGGCCACCCGCGCCGGTGTCAGCAGACAGACCCTCTACAACGAATTCGGTTCGCGCGCCGGGCTTGCGCAGTCCTATGCGCTGCGCCTGGCCGACGATCTGGTCGATCATGTCGGCTCCGCGATCGACGGCAATATCGGCGACGCGCGCGCCGCATTCGAAGAGGGGCTACGCGATTTCTTCCAGGCGGCTGCCGCCGACCCGCTGGTCCAGTCGCTGGTCGCCGGTGAGGTGAAGCTGGATCTGTTGCGGCTCATCACCCTTGATGCCGAGCCGTTGCTCGAACATGCGACCGCTCGGCTGTCCATCGCATTCGAGCACAGCTGGGTGCAGGCGACTGCCGTCGAATCCGACGTGCTGGCACAGGCTTTGGTGCGTATCGCGCTGAGCTACATCCCGACCCCACCCGCGGCCGGGCGCAATGCGCCCGCCGAATTGAGTGCCGTTTTCAGTCCGTACGTCGAGGCGATTCTCGCCGCGCGCGAACGGCACTGATCCCAGCGCTGGGAAATTGACCGTTTGCGGCGAGTATGCCCTGATCATGGCTACATGTGAGGGTGCTTAAAAACCAACCGCCACGCATGTAACGGTTGACATCTTTCGGCGCCGAGCTGCTGTGTAACGGACGTAAGGTCTGTATGTATTGTCATGCGTCGGAGTTAGGGTACTTATTTAGCGGGGCAAACGTGCAAACGGTTGGCAAACCGGCGGGGTCGCCCGACCCTAAACGCCATCTGTGGGTTCTCGGCCTGATCGCTCCTGCGATCGCGTTGTTGCCGTCGCAGCTGGTCTTGCGTACCGGCGCTCCGGTCTTCTGGTGGATCGGGCCGATCATCGTATTGATCGTCATCCCGGTGCTGGACTGGGTCGTCGGTGTGGACGGCACCAATCCGCGCGACGAGGATTACGAGTTGCTGTCCAACGATCGGTACTACCGGTGGTGCACCTATCTGTTCCTGCCGGTTCAGTTGGTCGGTCTGGTCATCGCCGCCGTCATGTGGTCGGGCGACGAGCTGGCCGTGGTCGACAAGCTCGGGCTGGCAGCGACTCTCGGGTTCGTCAGCGGTATCGGCATCAACGCGGCGCATGAACTCGGGCATCGGGTCGAACATCTGGAGCGCTGGTTGGCCAAGATTTCGCTCGCGCAATCCGGATACGGACACTTCTTCGTCGAGCACAACCGCGGCCATCACGCGCGGGTGGCGACGCCGGAGGATCCCGCCAGCGCCAGGATGGGCGAATCACTCTGGGAGTTCTTGCCGCGCAGCGTTTCCGGCGGATACCGCTCCGCCATCCGGCTCGAACGCGAGCGCCTCACCCGCAAGGGCAAACGCTGGTTCAGCCTGGACAACCAAGTCCTGCAGGCGTGGGCGATGAGCGTGGTGCTGTTCGGCACGCTGCTGGCGGTCTTCGGCTGGCACGTGCTGCCGTATCTGGCGCTGCAGGCGGTGATCGGTGTCGTGCTGCTGGAGACGGTGAACTACATCGAGCACTATGGGCTGCTGCGGGCCCGCCGACCCAATGGCCTCTACGTGCGCTGCTCGCCGCGCGATAGCTGGAACAGCGACCATCTGGTCACCAACATCTTCCTGTTCCATCTGCAGCGGCACAGCGATCACCACGCGAATCCGGGGCGCCGGTACCAGACCCTGCGCAGTTCGATGCAGGCGCCGCAGCTGCCCGCTGGATACCTGTCCATGATCGCGTTCGCGGCCATCCCGCCGCTGTGGCGGCACATCATGGATCACCGCGTACTGGCCCATTACGGCGGCGACATCACCCTCGCGAATATCCAGCCGCGTAAGCGTCGTCGGATCCTGATGTCCTATGGCGTGACCGCGTAATCCGGCGGGTGCGCTCAGCGGTTAGCCTTAACCCGGTACTGACGAACCAGGAGAGGCTGATAGAGGCAGATGACGACCTCAGAACTTCCCGCACGCACGTCCCTGACCGCCGATGTCCGCAACGGCATCGATTACAAGGTGGCGGACCTGTCGCTGGCCGAATTCGGTCGCAAGGAGATCCGCCTCGCCGAGCACGAGATGCCCGGTCTGATGGCGCTGCGCCGCGAGTACGCGGAGGTGCTGCCGCTGCGGGGTGCGCGCATCTCCGGTTCGCTGCACATGACCATTCAGACCGCCGTGCTGATCGAGACGCTGACCGCGCTGGGCGCCGAGGTCCGCTGGGCCTCCTGCAACATCTTCTCCACCCAGGACCACGCCGCGGCCGCGGTCGTCGTCGGACCGCACGGCACCGTGGACGAGCCCAAGGGCACCCCGGTCTTCGCCTGGAAGGGCGAGACCCTGGAGGAATACTGGTGGGCCGCCGAGCAGATGCTGACCTGGCCGGGCGAGCCGGCCAATATGATCCTCGACGACGGCGGTGACGCCACCATGCTCGTGCTGCGCGGCGCGCAGTTCGAGAAGGCGGGTCTGGTGCCGCCGGAGGACGAGGACCACTCGGCCGAGTACAAGGTCTTCCTGAACCTGCTGCGCGAGCGCTTCGAAACCGATAAGACCAAGTGGGGCAAGATCGCCGCATCGGTGCAGGGCGTCACCGAGGAAACCACCACCGGCGTGCTGCGGCTCTACCAGTTCGCGGCGGCGGGTGAGTTGGTGTTCCCGGCGATCAACGTCAACGACTCGGTCACCAAGTCCAAGTTCGACAACAAGTACGGCACCCGCCACTCGCTCATCGACGGAATCAACCGGGGCACCGACGTTTTGATCGGTGGCAAGAAGGTGCTGATCTGCGGCTACGGCGACGTCGGCAAGGGCTGCGCGGAATCGCTTGCGGGACAGGGCGCCCGGGTGCAGGTCACCGAAATCGATCCGATCAACGCGCTGCAGGCGCTGATGGACGGCTACGACGTCGTCACCGTGCAGCAGGCAATCGGCCAGGCCGATATCGTCATCACCTCGACCGGCAACAAGGACATCATCACCCTCGATCATATGAAGGCGATGAAAGACCAGGCCATCCTCGGCAATATCGGTCACTTCGACAACGAGATCGATATGGCGGCGCTGGAGCGTTCCGGCGCAACGAAATTGAATATCAAGCCGCAGGTCGACCTGTGGACGTTCAAGGAGTCCGGCAAGTCCATCATCGTGCTGTCCGAGGGGCGGCTGCTGAATCTCGGCAACGCGACCGGACATCCGTCGTTCGTGATGTCGAACAGCTTCTCCAATCAGGTGATCGCGCAGATCGAACTGTGGACCAAGCCGGAGGAGTACGACAACGAGGTCTACCGCCTGCCCAAGCATCTGGACGAGAAGGTCGCGCGCATCCACGTCGAGGCGCTCGGCGGCACGCTGACCAAGCTCACCAAGGATCAGGCCGAGTACATCGGCGTCGACGTCGAGGGCCCGTACAAGCCCGATCACTACCGCTACTGAGCCACCGCAGGTAGCGCCGAAAAGGCCTGTGCCCCGCCGACCGAACCCGGTCGGCGGGGCGCTGTCGTCAGGTGTCGTGGCCTGGCGGTAGCCTGCTCGCCATGGGCGTGTTGATTGCGGTCGAGGGGCTCGACGGCGCCGGGAAGCGGACGCTGATCGACCGTGTCGTCGCGAACCTGCGTGCGCGGGGCCTGCGCGCGGAAACACTCGCGTTTCCGCGCTATGACCGGTCCGTCCATGCGGATCTCGCGGCCGAGGCATTGCGTGGCGCCCATGGCGATCTCGCCGATTCGGTACACGGCATGGCGCTGATGTTCGCACTCGATCGGGCCGCGGCGCGCGACGACCTGTCGAAGCTGTTGGCCGACAACGACATCGTGATCCTGGACCGCTATGTGGCCTCCAATGCCGCGTATTCGGCTGCGCGCCTACATCAGTCGGCCGACGGCGAAATCGTGCGCTGGGTGGGCGAATTGGAGTTCGGCCGGTTCGAGTTGCCGGTGCCGACACTGCAGCTGTTGCTGGACGTGCCGACCGAGGTCGCGGCCGAGCGTGCCCGGCTGCGTGGCGAACTCGACGACAGCCGCGCGCTCGATGCCTACGAGCGCGACGGCGGACTACAGCGCCGTACCGGCGAGGTGTACCGTGAGCTGGCCGAACGGGACTGGTACGGACCGTGGTCGAGATACCGATCCGATGACGATCCGGCGACGCTGACTATTCGTTTGGTCGAAATTGTTGCTGGATAAGGTTGGATGTGCGGCGGGATTGCACCAGTGTTGGCGTGGCGGCCCGTTCCGAGCGCGAGAGATGACAACATAGTACTTATGAAGCCGAAGATTCTGGTCGTCGACGACGATATGGCACTCGCTGAGATGCTGACGATCGTCTTGCGCGGGGAAGGGTTCGACCCGCATGTGGTCGGCGACGGCACGCAGGCGCTGGCGGCGGTTCGGGAGATTCGTCCCGATCTGGTGCTGCTCGACCTGATGCTGCCAGGCATGAACGGTATAGACGTGTGCCGGGTGCTGCGGGCCGACTCCGGAGTTCCGATCGTGATGCTCACGGCGAAGACCGATACGGTCGACGTCGTGCTCGGTCTGGAGTCCGGTGCCGACGATTACATCGTCAAACCCTTCAAGCCGAAGGAACTCGTCGCCCGCGTGCGTGCTCGCCTGCGGCGCACCGAGGAGGAGCCCGCCGAGCTGCTCTCCATCGCCGATATCGTCATCGATGTGCCCGCGCACAAGGTGACCCGCGGCGGCGCGCAGATCTCGCTGACACCGCTGGAGTTCGACCTGCTCGTCGCGCTGGCCCGCAAACCGCGTCAGGTCTTCACCCGTGAGGTCCTGCTCGAGCAGGTATGGGGCTACCGGCACGCGGCCGACACCCGACTGGTGAACGTGCACGTGCAGCGGTTGCGGGCGAAGGTCGAGAAGGATCCCGAGAATCCGGAGATCGTCCTGACGGTCCGCGGTGTGGGTTACAAGGCCGGGCCACCGTGAGCGAGCGCAGCGAGCGAACCATAGGCACAGCCGAGTCGCTCGGTCATGCCGGAGCCGAGCGCCAGCGAGGCGTAGGCATGAGCGAGCGCAGCGAGCGAACCAAGGACACAGCGTTCGCGAGAACGCCGGAGCCGAGCGCCAGCGAGGCGAAGGCGTGATCGGTGGCGACGCGGATCGTTCGACCGCCTCGCCCGGTGTGGTGCAGCGCCTCGAACGGTCCCTCGCGCCGGTGGTTGCTTGGCTCAAGGAAGTCGGCAGCGCACTCGGCCATGTTTGGCGGCGTTCGCTGCAGTTGCGCGTCATCGTGTCCACACTCACCCTGTCGCTGATCGTCATTACGATCCTCGGTGTGGTGCTGACCAGTCAGATCACCGATCGGCTGATCGACGCGAAGATCAACGGCGCGGTCGAGGAGATGGATCGCGCCCGCAGTACGGTGGAGAGCCAGCTGGCCGGTGTGCACGATATCGGCACCCAGCAGCAGCGGCTCATCGATGCCCGCAATGCGCTGTCCAACCGCGGCGGGACCGGCCAATCCACCGGTGTTGCAGGCAGTTTCGATTCCGCGCTGAGCATTGTCGGCGGTACCCCGCAGCAGCAGATCTCGACCGGGCCGATCCAGGAGGTGCCCGAGGAATTGCGCCGCTTCGTCGCGCGCAACCAGGTCAGCTACCAGTTCGCCACGGTCGCGGATCCGGACGGCTACCACGGCCGGGCGCTGATCATCGGCAGCCCGAGCGCGGAGATTCCGACGCTGCAGACCTACCTGATCTTCCCGCTGGCCAATGAGGAGCGCAGCCTGTCGCTGATGCGCGGCACCATGTTGATCGGCGGCGTCGTGCTGCTGGTGCTGTTGGCCGCGATCACCGCACTGGTCACCCGGCAGGTGGTGCTGCCGATCCGCTCGGCCGCGCGGATCGCGGGCCGCTTCGCCGACGGCAGGCTCAAGGAACGCATGCTGGTGCGCGGCGAGGACGATATGGCGCGGCTGGCTCAGGCCTTCAACGAGATGGCCGAGAGTCTGTCCAACCAGATCAACGAGTTGGCGGAGTTCGGAAATCTGCAGCGTCGCTTCACCTCCGATGTCAGCCACGAGTTGCGCACCCCGCTGACCACCGTCCGCATGGCGGCCGACCTGATCCACGGCAGCAGCGACGATCTCGATCCGGCGCTGGCCCGCAGCTCGGAATTGCTGGTGACCGAACTCGATCGCTTCGAGGGTCTGCTCAACGATCTGCTCGAGATCAGCCGTCACGATGCCGGTGTGGCCGAACTGCAGGTCGAATCGCTCGACGTGCGGATGTGCGCGCGGGCGGCGATCTCCACCGTGCGGCATCTGGCCAAGGAATCCGGTGTCGAGGTGGTCATCGATATGCCGGAGGAGCCGCTGGTCGCCGAGGTCGATCCGCGACGGGTGGAGCGGGTGCTGCGCAATCTGCTGGCCAATGCGATCGACCACAGCGAGGGCAAGCCGGTGCTGATCCGGATGCGCGGCGATCTGGACGCCAATGCGGTCGCGGTCATCGTGCGCGATCAGGGTGTCGGCTTGAGGCCCGGTGAGGAGAAGTTGGTCTTCAACCGGTTCTGGCGTTCGGACCCCTCCCGGATGCGGCGTTCCGGCGGCACCGGACTCGGTCTGTCGATCAGCGTCGAGGACGCGAATCTGCACGAGGGCAAGCTCGAGGCGTGGGGCGAGATCGGTATCGGCGCGAGCTTCCGGCTCACGCTGCCGCTGGTGCGTGGCAAGAAGATGGGCGCGAGCCCGCTGCCGCTGGAACCAGTGCTGCGCAAGGCATTACCCGCGCCGCGGGTCGATCCGGAACCGGCCGAGGATCCGGCCACCGACGAGTCGGAACCCGAAGCCACGGTCACCGAGTTGCCGGTGATCCGCGTCGAGACCAACGGTGGCGAAGCGCTCCCGAGTGGAACTGCCGCGGAAGCGACGGACACCGATGCAGCGGACGCGGACGACTCGAACGGTGTCGGTTCGATCGGACTCACCAATGGCACGGGACGGGAGGCCGCGCAATCCGAATCCACCGAACCGAAGCAGGCCGGGCACAGCATGCCGGGTGACGGCGGGGACGTACAGTCATGAGGATGCGTAGCTGGTATCCGAGGCGTACAACGCTGCGGCTGTCCGCGCTGGGTGCGGCGGCCGTAGCTGCGCTGATGGTACTCACCGGATGTGCGAGCCTGCCGGAATCCTCCGCACCGCAGGCACTCGGCACCATCAATCGCCAGCCCACCTCGGACGGTCCACCGCCGCCCATCGGCGGTCGCGATCCGGACCTGTTGCTCCGCGATTTCCTGCAGGCCACCGCCGATCCGACCAACCGGCATCTGGCCGCACGGCAGTACATGACACCATCGGCATCGTCGCAGTGGGACGACACGGCGGGCACACTGATCGTGGACCGGGCCGATACCCTGCGCGAATCGCGCTCGGGCGATAAGGCGACCTATGTGATCCGGGCGCACAAGGTCGGCGAACTGGCCGCCGACGGCGCCTATCGGGCCATCGACGCGCCCTTGGAAAACAAGATCGAAATGACCAAGGTCGACGGCGAATGGCGCATCGATGAGCTGCCCGACGGCGTTGTGATGGAGCAGACCGCCTTCGCCAAGTCCTACCGGCGCTACGTCCTGTACTTCGTCGACCCGACCGGCACCACCGTCGTCCCCGATCTGCGCTGGATCTCGGTGGCCAAGAACCAGCTGGCCCAACGCCTGCTCAGCCTGCTGGCCGAGGGCGCCCAGCCCACGCTCGCCTCGGTCGTACGCAATGAACTCGCCGCACCGGTGACCCTGCGCGGCCCCATCACCAAGCCGAACAATGACGACAACGACGTCGGTGTCGGGCTCGGCGGCGTCCGCATCGATTTCGCCGGTGCCGCCGGGCTGTCCCCGCGCGATAAAGAACTCCTTGCCGGACAGGTGGTACTCACGCTGGCGGGTGCGGAAATCCTCGGACCGTACATGCTGCTCGCCGACGGCAAACCGTTCGACGATCGCTTCGCCGCCAACGGCTGGTCGGTCGCCGATGTCGAACAGCTGAGCCCAGCTGTCTACGCGCGCAACCAGATCGGACTGCACGCGCTGCGCAACGGCTCGCTGGTGCAGGTCACCGACGGCGGGATGATCACACCGCCCGGCTACTTCGGCGCGGTGAACAATCTGCAGTCGGTCGCGCTCTCCCCGGATGGTCAATTGGTCGCCGCGGTCGCCGATGCCGGACGTCCGCCGCCGGAGCCGCCGCGCACACTGATGGTCGGCAGCTACGGCGGCAACGCCTTCCCGGTCGCCGAGGGGGCCGCCATCAGCCGACCGTCCTGGAATGCCGACGGCACAGCCGCCTGGGCCGTGATCGATGGCGAACGGGTCATCCGCGCGGTCAACGATCGCGCCACCGGAAACGTCTCGGTACAGGATGTGGATATCTCGGCCCTGGTGGCCTCGGCGCAGGGATTGCGCCTGCCGATCACCGAGTTGCGGGTCTCGCGCACCGGTGTGCGTGTGGCGCTCATCGCAGACGGCAAGGTCTATATGGCGGTGGTCGAACGACGCCCAGACGGCAAGTACACGCTCACCTCGCCGATACAGCTCGCACTCACACTCAGCACACGGGCGGTGTCGTTGAGCTGGCTCACCGCGGACACAATCGTCATCGCGCGGGAGGGCAATGTCGATCCGCTGACGACCGTTTCGATCGACGGATCGCAGCCGACCCCGCAGATCAGCCAGAATCTGACCGCGCCCGTTCGGGTGGTCAGTGCCTCGCCGGAAGCCGAGTACGTGGGAGATTCGCGTGCGGTGCTCCAACTCCAGTACAGCGATCAGACCTCCGACCGCTTCTGGCGCGAGGTGCCCGGTCTCAACGGCGACAACTCGGTCCCGGTACTGCCCGGCTGAGAGCCCGTCGACGGCCTGCATTCCCGGAAAACCGGTATTTTCCAGGGATCGGCAAGCTGGTGAATCGCGGGTGCGCGGTACCTGTGCGTAGCGCGGATACGTTCGAGTCCGGCTCGGCAGCCGACTGGCCTAGTGCTTTCGGACCCAGGGAGCGTACATCGGGGGAATATCGAGATTCGCGATGTACTCGCATTCCACCGCGTATGGCAGGTCTCTCGGATGCTCGCATTCGTACTCGGACTGATAGCTGACTATCTGGGCACCCGCAGACGGTGCGGCGACGGTCGCGGTTTCGAGAGCAGCGAACCCGTGATCGCTATGGCGGTGGTAGCGTACTTCGATGGAAGATGTGGCGTAAATGGTTCTGCTGCAACGGAATCAGCGCATGAGCTGACCGATCGTCGCAGTGGGAGGCCGTGGGTTCACGGCCGCGTCGGTCGATGAAGTCTGTCGGTGGGTGGGCGCAGACTCGGGCGATGCGAACCCTGTTGGATCTGATCCTGGCTACGGCCTGTGCCGGATGCGGCGTGGCGGGTGTGGGCTGGTGTGCGGACTGTGCGGCCACCCTGGCGGGGCCGCCGATGCGGGTGCGGCCGCGCGCCGATCCGGGTGTGCCTTGCTGGGCGCTCGCGGCGTATGCGGGTCCGGCGCGGCGGGCGGTGCTCGCGGCAAAGGAGCATGGGCGTCGCGATCTGGCCGAGCCGGTGGGGCTGGCACTTGCCGATGGTCTGGCGCGACTGCGCGATGACCAGCGGCCGCTGGTGTTGATCCCGGCGCCGAGTCGGCGAGTGTCCGCGCGCCGCCGCGGCGGAGATCCGGTAGTGCGCGCGACGCGGACGGCGGCACGGTGGCTGCCGGATAGCCGGGTGATGCCGATGTTGCGGGTGTGGTGGGGTGTGCGCGATTCGGTGGGCTTGACAGTCGGTGAGCGGCAACACAATCTGCGCGGTCGGATCATGGCCCGACCAGGTACCGGAGCCGGGTCGGAAATCGCGGAGAATGCTGAGGTTGTACTGGTCGACGATGTGCTCACGACCGGCGCTACGGTCCGCGAATCGGTGCGCGCGCTCGACCGGATCGGGGTGCCGGTACGTGCCGTGCTGGTGACGTGTTCGGCTTGACTCCGGGAAATTTGCGTGAACAGTGGCGGACCGCCCGTTGACGTACTAGCGTCGCGATCACACACCCGAACCGGGAGTTTGGAGGTGGCGCCTCGGACATCATGTGCCGAGAGATTGTCTATCGGCACGGCTCATCCCGCCGCACGCACGCTGGTCTGTGCGGCCATATCCGGGAGGTACGCGTGACGACTTCTTCACGACCTTCAGTGAAAGACGCCCTCGCTGTGAAAGAAACACAGGCCTCGGTGCTCGATGACAGCACCCTGGATGCGACAGAGCAATCCACAGCGGACCGACCTCGCGCGCCGCGCGGCGATGTCGTGGTGAAGGGCCGCAATGTGGAGGTTCCCGACCATTTCCGAATTTACGTCGCGGAGAAACTCTCCCGTGTCGAACGCTTCGATCCGTCGATATTCATCTTCGATGTGGAGTTGTTCCACGAACGCAATCGTCGTCAGCGTAAGGCCTGCCAGCGCGTCGAGATCACTGCGCGCGGCAAGGGCCCGGTCGTCCGGGCGGAGGCATGTGCGGACAGCTTCTACGCTGCCCTCGAATCGGTGACCGCGAAGCTGGAGAGCCGGCTGCGTCGAACCAAGGATCGCCGCCGCGTCCACTACGGGGACAAGACCCCGGTCTCGGTGGCCGAGGCGACCGCCGATCTGATCGATGACTCACTGTTCGCACAGGCGGAGGGCGCCACCGCACACGAGCATCCCGAGGCCGAACGCAGTCGGCCCGAAACGGAGTCTCCGGATTACGCGGCCGGCCCCGGCCATATCGTCCGAACCAAGGACCATTCCGCGACCCCGATGTCGGTCGACGACGCGCTCTACCAGATGGAGCTCGTCGGGCACGACTTCTTCCTCTTCCAAGACAAAGAGACCGACCGACCGTCGGTCGTCTACCGTCGCCATGCATTCGACTACGGCCTGATCCGGCTCGCGTAGTCAGTCGCCACCCTTGTTCTCCGGGTATTCAGCGCACGAGTTGGATGCCCGGAGAGCCGCGCTGTCCGCCTGCTCGGCGTAACAACAGATTTCGCAAGCACATGGGTAACTCATCGGGTACGTCCAAACCTTGGCCAGGCTTCGACCGCCGGTCCGCGACGTAAGTGTCGTGGTGCTTAATCTTCGGCCTGAGGTCCGGGGAGGCGGGGGAGCCGTTCGCGGAAGAAGGTTCTGTGTAGCACGGAATCTCGGCGCTGCGGGCGCATGGTCTGCAACATGACCAGGTCGGCGAAGGTTTCGGCATCGCGTTCGCGGGCGGATGCGTAATCGCTGCGCCCGAGCACATAGGCGATGGACTCCGGGGAAATCGAGGGCAGTACGTCCGCGAGGGTCGACATCGGTTGTGGCGCGGGGGTTTCGGTCCCCGATTCCGGTCCGTGGCCGAGCAGCATATGACCCAGTTCGTGGACGATGATGTGCTCGGCATGCCATTCGGTGGTGTCTGCGCCGTAGACGATGATGTCGCTGTCGCGCTTGGCAATCCACAGACCACTGCCGGTGCCGCAGCCGGTGCCCGCGAGCAATGCGGTCTCGACGGGTTGCAGGGTGATGGTGCGACCGCGATGGTCGGCGACGGCATCGAGGTATGCGGTCAGATTCCACGGGGACGGTATCGGTACGTCCCGGGATACTTCCCGGAACCGGTGCTCCATACCGGGCATTCGTCGGCAATCTCCTACAGCGCTGCGGTCCCGCCCCATGCAACCGACGATGCTACCTACTGTTCGGAAACTGCCCGGTCTACGGTCGCTCGACCGGTTGATCCGTGCGGTGGATGAGCGCGGTCAGCGTGGTGAGATCGACATCGGATCCGCGCAGCGCGATGCTCGCGACATTGGCATCGCGCATGGTGGCGAGCAATTCGAGTTCCCGATCGATCGCGGCCGCCGCCGCGCCCGTGGTGGTCAGATAGTCGGCGCTCACGCCGAAGCAGTGTGCGATGGCGCTGAGCAGTTCGGATCCGACCGGCGCCGAGTCGAATTCGCCGCGCCGCAACCGGTCGAGCTGGTCCTCCGGGACGGTGCGGCCCAATTGCGCACCGACCTGTTCGGCCACCGCGGCCGTCGTGCGCTCGGGCTCCGACCGTGGGTGCACGGTCGCGAATAGTCGATTCACCTTGTGGCTGAGCGTCAGTCGCGCTCGGCTCGTCGCATCGTCGGTCATCTGTACTGCCCTCTACTGCTTGCCGTTTCGAATCGATGCCGCACCGGGATTGGCTGCCAGCCAGCGTGCGCGGAAGTGGCCCTCGGTGGCGGCGTCCACATCCTCCGCGCGTCCGGCCAGCCAGCGGCGATAGCGGCGTTCCTCCAGGTCGGCGGGGTCGCTGGACACGGCGGGTACGTCGAGCAGATGCGAGAACGCCATCGCGACCAAGGGATGCAGGGTTTTGCCCGGTCCGCCGTTGCGTTCCAGCATCGCGGTGGCGTACCGCGCGGACAGTCGGGAGACGACTCCGTTGAGATCCGAAATGGCCGCCACCACATGGGGTTCGGTGGTCCGGCCGCGCTCGACCGCGTCGTTGAGCCGACCGGCGGCGGCGAGCAGTCCGGTTAGATCGGAGAGTTCGAAGCGGATCGAATCGGGTCCGGAGACGATCGACTCATCGGTACTCGGGGTGTGCGCCGCGAC
Source organism: Nocardia vinacea (assembly GCF_035920345.1). Classification (NCBI taxonomy): domain Bacteria; kingdom Bacillati; phylum Actinomycetota; class Actinomycetes; order Mycobacteriales; family Nocardiaceae; genus Nocardia; species Nocardia vinacea. The sequence continues at coordinate 5,318,334 of NZ_CP109149.1, read as the reverse complement.
CTCGTGTGCGGTCGGATCGCCGCCCGCATAGGTGCGCGCCGCGCTGCCGGGCAGCCAGCGCAGCGGCGCGTCGAGTTTGTTGAGCGTGTGCGTGCTGATGGTCGCATCGCCGTCTTCGATCTTGCGGATCGTCGGCGCCGAGGGCCCTCCCAGATCGCCGATCTGCATCTGGGTGAGGCCGAGTTCGTCCCGGCGTTCCTTGATGATTCGGCCGAAGCGCTTATGTCGCGACAGCTCCGAAGGGCTTTGCATAGTGAGCCTCATGCTAGAGGTTCTTTGGTAGAAATGACAACTTCATAGAAAAGATTTGAAAAACTAATAGAAAGATTGCTACTGTTTCCTTGCGCCGAGTGGTGTCGACGTCGACCTTGCGGGTTCCGGGACGAGCAGGGGCGTTCGCCGGGACAGGCGCCGCTCATCCGCCTTCCCCGTGCCTTTTGCCGGGCGCGGGGTGCCCCGACAGTGTCGTCGCGGGCCGGCGGTTGAGTGCCGGGCCCGCTTTCGGACGTGCCCGAGGAGTTACCCATGTGCTTGCGGAATCGGTTGATACGTGGGCGCGGCGGGGCGGTGGAGAATGCCCGGCTCAGCGGCGATGGAGGGGATCGCTGAGCCGGGCGCTCGCGGGTACTGTCAGTGGATCCATAGGCGACAATTGATTTCGTGAGTACATGGGTAACTCGCCGGGTACGTCCAGAACCCGGCCAGGCATCCCACGCAGGACCTGAACGCTGATCTCGCGGCTCACGACTTGTATGGCCTGAATATTCGGAGAGGCGGATGAGCATCCTATGGCTACCAGTGCTGGTCGCCGTGCCGTCATCGTTTCCGGTGCGCGCACGCCGTTCGTCAAGGCGTTCGGTGACTACACGCGGATGGATTCGATCGCGCTGGCCGATGCCGCGGTGCGTGGGCTGTTGGAGCGGACCGGTCTGCCCGGCGCGCAGGTGCAGGCGATCGTGTGGGGTGGGGTGATTCTGCCGAGTGCCGCACCGAATATCGCGCGGGAGATCGCACTGGATCTCGGTCTCGACCCCGGGTGCGAGGGGTACACGGTGACGCGGGCGTGCGCCTCCGGACTCCAGGCGATCACCTCGGCGGTGGCGGCCATCGAGCGCGGCGAATACGACATCATGATCGCCGGCGGCAGCGATTCGACCAGCAATGCCGAGGTGAAGCTGCCGCAGAAGCTGGTGCACGCCGGTGCGCCGCTCGCACTGGGCAAGCCGAAGCCGAAGGACTATCTCGCGGCAGCACGTCAGCTCGCGCCCTTTACCGATCTGCTGCCGAGCCGACCGAAAATCGCCGAACGCACCACCGGCGAGGTGATGGGGGAGTCGGCCGAGAAGATGGCCCGCATCCACGGGATCAGCCGCGCGGATCAGGACGAATTCGCCGCACGCTCACACCACCGGGCCGCCGCGGCCATCGATTCGGGCCGCTTCGACGACGAGGTGCTGCGGGTGCGCACCCCGCAAGGCACGGATGTCGCGCGCGACGGACTGGTGCGCGCGAATACCAGTGTCGAGAAGTTGGCGAAGCTGGAGCCGGTCTTCGCCCGCGACGGCAGCGTGACCGCGGGCAATGCCAGCCCACTCACCGACGGCGCGTCGGCGGTGCTGCTGATGAGCGAGGAGCGGGCGTACGCCCTCGGCTACCGACCGCTGGCCGCCTTCCGCTCCTGGAGCTACGTCAGCGTCGACCCGACCGATCAGGTGCTGATCGGCCCGGCCATCTCCATGCCGCGCGCCCTCGACAAGGCCGGAATGTCGCTGGGCGATATCGATTTCGTCGATATCCACGAGGCATTCGCGGCCCAGACGCTGTCCGTGCTCGCCGCACTGAACAGCGACGAGTGGGCCAAGACCCGCCTCGATCGCGATGCCGCGGTCGGCGAGGTCGATATCGACAAGCTCAATGTGCACGGCGGTTCGGTTTCGCTCGGACATCCGTTCGGCGCGACCGGCGCGCGCATGGTCACCACAATGGCCAACGAATTGGCCCGCTCCGGCAAGAACGCCGCCCTGCTCGGCATCTGTGCCGCAGGCGGAATCGGCGCATCGGCAGTGCTCGAGCGAGTCTGACCGCCCTGTACCAGCGTCCCGCCGCTCCGCATCGGCGGACGGGATGCGGTCGCGTCAGCACCGATCGGCTGTCGCAAAAGCAGTGATTTCCTCGCATAGGCTGTGCCTAGTGCGAGGTAGTCAAAGCCTTTGCGGCAGTAGTTCTTTCGCGGATTCAGACGCGGAAGGTTTCTTGGTGGACGGCGTCGGTCAGGGGGCGGCCGGTGCGCCAGCCGAAGCGTTCGAGGTCGGGTATGCGTTGGAATTCGTGCACCGGGCCGACGCACAGCCAGGCGACGGGGCGGATGCCGTCGGGTAGGCCGACCAGGTCGGTGAGGAATTCGGCGTCGTAGAACGAGACCCAGCCGACGCCGATCTGCTCGGCGGTGGCGGCCAGCCAGAGGTTTTGGATGGCGAGAACCGCCGAGTAGATGCCGGTTTCAGGTACGGTGGCGCGGCCGAGAACCTGCGGGCCGCCGCGGTCGTGGTCGTAGGTGACCACGATGCCGGTGCCGCTCTCGGTAATGCCCTCGATCTTGATCGGGTCGAAGGTCGCCGCCCGATCCGGCGGCAGCGCGTCCCGGAACTCGATCCGCTTCTGTGCGACGTGGTCGGCGAACTTCCGCAGCGTCGCATGCTCGTGCACCACCACGAAGTCCCAGGGCTGCGAGTTGCCGACACTGGGCGCGCGATGTGCGGCATCAAGTATCCGCCACAGCGTCGCATCGTCGACGAGGTCACCGGTGAACTCGGCCCGTACATCCCGCCGCATCCGGATCGCCTCGTAAACGCTCAGATCTTCAGCACACACGCCCTCAGTCAACCAGCCGCAACCGGCGCTCCTACCGAGGCCCGGGCGGATACCGCGAGGCCGCCGCGCCCTGAATGGTCGGCCCATCGAAAGGCGAAGACGCCCACGGACTTCCGTGGGCGCCTTCGGTACGACTGTGCGTCAGGCGACGGAAACGGCCCGACGGGCGAACCGGCGGCGCCCATCCTGCAACGCCGTGCGCAGGCCGCGACGCTTACCGGTGGCCGGGTCGAAGCTCGGTATTGCGGCGCCATCGAATTTGCGCTCCGAAGCGGTCTCGGGGGCGTCGTCGGCGGTCGCGCGCAGGTACTTGTTCGGCAGTGCCAGCTTCAGGATGGTGCGCCAGGACTTGAAGTACTGCACCGGAAGCGAGCCGGTGGTGTAGGGCAGGTCGTACTTCTCGGCCAGGGCGCGCACCCGCACCGCGATATCGGCGTAGCGGTTGCTCGGCAGATCGGGGAACAGGTGGTGTTCGATCTGGTGGCTCAGATTGCCGGTCATGAAGTGCATGACCGGACCGCCGGAGATATTGGCGCTGCCCAGCATCTGGCGCAGATACCACTGGCCCTTGGATTCGCCGTCTATATCGGCCTTGGTGAATTTCTCGGCGCCGTCCGGGAAGTGGCCGCAGAAGATCACCGCATTGGTCCAGATATTGCGGATGATATTGGCGGTCAGGTTCGCGGTGAGCGTCGAGACGAAGGCGGGGCCGGTGAGCAGCGGGAACAGGAGGTAATCCTTTCCGGCCTGCTTGCCGATCTTGACCAGTACCTCGCGGCGCTTGACCTCGAATGCGGCCCGCTCCGGCGAGCCCTCCTTCAGCCGGTGCACCTTGCCCAGCTCCAGATGCTGGATCGCGACGCCGTATTCGAAGAACAGCTGCAGCATCAGGTTGTAGGCCGGATTGCCGATATTGAACGGCCTCCACCGCTGATCCCGGGTGACGCGCAGCAGGCCGTAGCCGATGTCGTCGTCCATGCCGAGCACATTGGTGTACTTGTGGTGCAGGTAGTTGTGCGTCTGCTTCCAGTGCTTGGAGGGGCCGGTGTTATCCCATTCCCAGGTGCTGGAGTGGACTTCCGGATCGTTCATCCAATCCCACTGCCCGTGCATGACGTTGTGCCCGATCTCCATATTCTCGATGATCTTGGCCGTGCTGAGCAGGGCCACACCGGCGAGCCAGGCGGGGGGCAGGAAACTGGCGAACAGCACCGCGCGGCCGCTGATCTCGAGCGCACGCTGCAAGCGGATGACATTGCGGATATACCGCGCGTCCCGAGCACCGCGCGAGGCCTCGATATCGCGCCGGATCGCGTCGAACTCCGCACCGAGTGCCTCCACATCGGCTTCGGTGAGGTGCGCGTATTCCTTGACATCCGAGATCGCCATGGCGGTTACAGTACCGTAAGTTACGAGACCGTAGGTTGCGAGGAGTATCTCCGAAGTGTGGCAAATCCCCCATTGCGAATGTGGCTGGGGGGTGCTAGTTCACTTCCGGCGGCGGATGCTGCGGAGCGCCCGCTCGCGCATGGCCTTACGCTGCAATGTCGCCTTCTCCTGACGGGCCTTTTCCTGCAGCGCCAGCTTGGCCTCGCGCAGCACTTCCTTCTCGTGCCGCGCCTTCTCCCGCAGCACCACCTTGGCCTCGTTGAGCGCCGAGCGCAGGCCGCGACGCTTACCGGTCTCGGGGTCGACGGGCAGCCAGTGCGTCTCGTTCCACTTGTCGGCCCAGCGCTCGGCATTGGGCATCGACGGCATGGCGGGCAGTGAGATACCTGCGAACTTGTGCTCCGAGGAGGTCTCCGGTGCGTCATCGGCGGTGCGCTTGAGGAAACGGTCCGGCAGTGCGAGCTTGTGGATGGTCCGGAAGGCCAGCAGATACTGCTTGCCGAGGGAGCCGGTGGTGTAGGGCAGGTCGTACTTGTCGCACAATTCGCGGACCCGCTCGGCGATTTCCGGATACCGGTTGCTCGGCAGGTCGGGGAACAGGTGATGTTCGATCTGGTAGCAGAGGTTGCCGCTCATGAAGGCCATCGCGGGTCCGGCCTTGAAGTTGGCGCTGCCGAGCATCTGGCGCAGATACCACTCGCCGCTGGTCTCGCCCTCGAGCTGCTCGATGGTGAATTTCTCGGCGCCATCGGGGAAGTGGCCGCAGAAGATCACCGCATATGCCCACAGGTTGCGCACCAGGTTGGCGGTCGCGTTCGCCTTGAGCGTCGACATGAAGGCCGGTCCGGTGAGCGCGGGGTAGAACAGGAAGTCCTTGGCCACCTGGCGGGTTATCTTGCGGGCGAACTCCTTGTTCGGCTCCGACATCCGCTCCTTGGGCGGCGTGCCGGAGAGTTCCTTCTCGATGCTCAAGTCGTGCAGCGCGATACCCCATTCGAAGGTGGCCGCGAGCAGGATATTGGCCAGCGGCTGGATCAGATGGATCGGCCGCCACTGCTCGTCGCGGGTCATCCGCAGGATGCCGAAGCCGAGATCCTCATCCTTGCCGAGCACATTGGTGTAAGTGTGGTGCGAATAGTTGTGCGCCCGCCGCCACTGCGCCGACGGCCCGGTCATATCCCACTCCCAGGTGCCGGAGTGGATTTCCGGATCGTTCATCCAGTCCCATTGCCCGTGGCTGATGTTGTGCCCGAGCTCCATATTCTCGATGATCTTGGCGACCGACAGGAGCGCCGTCCCGGTCAGCCAAGCCCACCGATTGCGGCTGCCGAACAGCACCGCGCGCGCTAGCACTTCCAGGCCACGCTGTGCCGCGATGGTGCGCCGGATGTACTTTGCGTCACGCTCGCCGCGGGACAGTTCGACGGACCGCCGAATGGAATCGAGTTCTTGCCCCAGTGTTTCGATGTCAGCCGCCGTGAGATGGGCGAACGCTTTGATATCGGCGATGGCCACCGGGGTCCTTTCCCTGACTGGATTTATCTCGAGGGTACCTGGCGGATCCCCCGGGGACGGTGCGTCTGCGAGTGTCGCTGTCTCAGATGTCGAGTGTGCAGTCGCCCGCTGCGGCCGAGATGCAGGTCTGCACCTTGTCACCTTCGCGGCGCTCGTCACCATTGCGCAGATCGCGGGTATGTCCGGAAGTCAGTGTGACGACACAGGTTTGGCAGATGCCCATCCGGCAGCCGAACGGCATCTGTACACCGGCGGATTCGCCAGCCTCCAGCAGACTGGTCGCGCCGTCGACCTCGACCGCGCGCCCGGTATTGCCGAATGTCACGGTGCCGCCCTCACCCACGGCGGAGCGCTCGATCTCGAAGCGCTCGACATGCAACCGGTCGCTGATGCCCGCCTCGCGCCAGTGTTGTTCGATCTCGTCGAGCATGGCGGCCGGACCGCAGGCCCAGGTCTGGCGCTCGCGCCAATCCGGGAATTGTTCGTCCAATGTGGTCAGGGAGAACCGGCCCTGCTCATCGGTGAGGTGCAGATGCGAGGAGAAACTGGGGTGGCGATCGTGCAGATCGCGCAGTTCGGCGCCGAACATCACATCGTCGCGGGTGCGCGCGGAGTGCACGTGCACCACATCGGTGACCACATCGCGGCGATCCAGCGCGCGCAGCATGGCCATGACCGGGGTGATACCGCTGCCCGCGGTGAGGAACAGCACCTTTTCCGGCGGCGGCGACGGCAGCACGAAACCGCCCTGCGGTGCGGCCAACCGGACGATGGTGCCCGCGGCGACACCGCTGACAAGGTGGCTGGACAGGAAACCCTCGGGCATCGCCTTGACCGCGATGGAGATCAGGCGCTTGCCCCGATGTTCCGGATCGGTCCAATTGGGCGGGCAGGTCAGCGAGTACGAGCGCCAGTGCCAGCGGCCCTCGACCAGAATGCCGATGCCGATGTATTGACCCGGCTCGTATTTCCAGTCGAAGCCCCAGCCCGGCTTGATGACCAGGGTGGCCGAATCGGCGGTTTCCTTGCGCACCTCGACAATTCGGCCGCGCAGCTCACGCGCCGACCACAGTGGATTCGCCAGGTGTAGATAGTCGTCGGGCAGCAGTGGCGTGGTGACGCGCGCGACGGCGCCGCGCAGTACGTTCAGCCGTCCGCCGCGCTCGGCGACTTCCGCCGCCGGAGCCTCCAGCCACTCCCGGACCGTGCGCACCGAGAGTGCCGCTTTTTTCAAGACCATTGCCGCCGTTCGTCTCCCTGTCGTAGCGACCGGTGAAGCCGCCTCGCAGCCAGGTTACGGCATCGTAGGTTAGTGCGGGATACGCAGGCCGCCGCGTCACGGCTCACCTCGCTGGTGCTCGGTTCCGCCGTGCCCCGAAGGGCGCTGTATTTTTGGTTCACTCGCTGGCGCTCACAGTAATTCGAGCAGGAACGGCAGCTCCTGGGCGGCGTACCAGGCCAGCTGATGGTCCTCGGCATCACCGAGCACGAATTCGGCATCGGCATCGCCGAGGTCGGCGGCATCGACGACATCGACCGCCTTGGCCACCTCGGGTTCGGCCTCGGCCAGGTCGACGTGCACCGAGGCGATCCGGTCGTATCCGATCGGTCCGGCCAATCGCACCACCGCGTCGTCGAGGTCGGGGCGCAGCTTCGCACCGGTTACATCGGCGGCGATGACCGCGCGGCGATAGACCGGGCTGTGGTAGGTGGTGGCAGGGTCGTCGGCGTCCTCGTCGTCGGACGCCTCGGTGGCCTCCTCGCGCTCGGCGGCGAGCAGGCGCAACGAGGCCCGCGCGGCCTCGGCCATCGCGACCTCGGCCAATTCTTCGTCGTCACCGGAGGCATAGGCCTCGCGCAGCGTCGGCGTGACCGCGAAGGCGGTGCCGCCGGTCGGGCGCAGTTCCCGGTTCGCGACGAGCTCACGCAGCATCGGCACGGTGGCGGGGATATAGACCCGCATGGTGTTCTCAGACGCAGGCACCGAGCATCTCCTCCATGGACTCGTGCACCGACGCGGCCAGCACGCCGATATCGGCCATCGCGTCGCGGTCGGCGTTGAGTCCGTAGAAGACGCGTCCGTCATAGGACGTGATCCCGATGCTCGAGGCCTGGTTGCGCAGCAGCGGCGACACCGGATACATCTCCAGCATCCGCGCGCCGCCGATATACATCGGGGTCTGCGGACCCGGTGCGTTGGTGATCACCAGATTGAACGTGTGCTCTGCGAACGTACTCGCCGCCCGCACACTCATCGCATGCAGGCTCGCCGGAGCGAAGCCGGCCAGGTGCACCAGGGTGCGCGCCCGCACGCCGCGCCGGTGCTTGCTGTTGGCCTCGGTGGCGTGGGAGATGTGCGATAGGCGCATCACCGGATTCGGTTCGCCCACCGGCAGATCGATGAGGAACGAGGAGACCTCGCTGGCCGGTTTCAGCTGGTCGTCGATGCCTTCGACATAGACCGACATGGGCACCACCGCGCGCAGCACAGTCGATTCGGTGAGCGCCTCACCGCGCGAGAGCAGCCAATTGCGCAGCGCCCCGGTGACGACGGCCAGGATCGCATCGTTGATCGAGCATTCGAAGCGCTTGCGGATCTTGCGGTAGTCCTCCAGGTCCGTGCGCACCACATCGAAGCGGCGGTTGCGGGAGGTCTTGGCGTTGAGCGGGCTGTCCGGTGCGCCGACGGTGGCCGCGCGCACGGCCGAAACCATCGAATCCACCGCCTTGCCCGCGGCCTCGACCACCGAGAACGCGTGCGCGCTCGCGTCGCGCGCCACTTCGAGCGCTTCGCGCGGCTGCGCGGACAGGTGGGTGAGCGCGCCGATCAGCAGTTCCACCTCGTTGGGTTCGCGCGGCGCTACCCAGGCGTCATCGGCGATTCCGCGCGGTGATGCGCTGGTATCGAGGATGACGTGCCCGATCTCGAGTGCGGTATCCCCATCGACGAGTGCCGAGTGGGTTTTGGTGAAGATCGCGGACCGGCCCTCCGCCAGGCCCTCGATCAAGTACATCTCCCACAGCGGGCGACTCTGATCGAGCGGTCGCGACGCCAGCCGAGCCACCAGATCGTGCAGCTGACAGTCGGTTCCCGGAGCGGGCAGTGCGGAGCGGCGAATGTGATAGGTGATATCGAAATGGCTGTCCTCGACCCAGACCGGGCGGCCCAGCGCGAACGGGATTTCGCGCACTTTCCTGCGGTAGCGGGGGACCAGGGAAAGCCTGCTCTCCACCAGATCGACCAGTTCGTCGTAGTCGAGTGCCGTTTCCCCCTGTGCGGAGTCGCTACCTCGGACGATCGCGAGAGAGCCGATATGGATCGGATTGCTGCTCGACTCGAGCCGATAGAACGACGTGTCCTGCGGCGTCAATCTCGTGATCACGCTGCCCGGTGCTCCTTCCGATGTGGCTCCCACCCGAGCCGTCTCATCGCCCATTGTGGTCGCCCACAACGGTTCGTCCTGCCCCCTGTGGCGTATCCAGTGATATTCGCGCACCCCTTTACCCACGCCAGGTTCCGTGGAAGGCTGCTTTGGTTCGAGACCGGAGGAGCTCGATTCGATCACAGTAATCGGGGTGCCGTACAACGGATGCCTTTTGAGCCGCGCTGCCCCTTGGTGTCGTCGTATGCCGTTGGAAATGGGTCGTCCCTGGTAGACAGGGTTCGCGGCGTTCGGAACGACGAACGACTTACATCGTATGACACCGATGCTGAAACAGGTTCCGGTCCATCGGATTCCCACCAGTTCCGACCGCCGACACACGGGTACGGTGAGAAGAAACGGCTGCCGCCTCGGCGGCAGCGGCGGATGCGGCGCTATGTCGCTGGTCATCGGCACCTAAAATGGATGCCGCATTACCATGAAGCGTGCTGCGGATTCCGCCATGCTCGGCGGGGGCCATGTGCACACTGCCCGCCCCGGGTGACGGCCGAACATTTGACACACCGACCAGAGGACTGACGAGACCCGTGCCTGCGCTGACACTGACGAGGTTGCTACGGATTGGTGAGGGACGCACGGTCAAGCGGCTCGCCCACCTCGCGGATGAGGTCCTCGCGCTCGGGCCCGAGTTCGAGGAGCTCACCGACCACGAGTTGCGTGCCAAGACCGACGAGTTCAGGGAGCGCTACGCGGACGGCGAAACGCTGGACGATCTGCTCTTGGAGGCGTTCGCGGTGGCCCGTGAGGCGTCCTGGCGAGTGCTGAACCAGAAGCACTACAAGGTGCAGGTGATGGGTGGCGCCTCGCTGCACCTCGGCAACATCTCCGAGATGAAGACCGGTGAGGGTAAGACCCTGACCTGTGTGCTGCCGGCCTACCTCAACGCCATCTCGGGCGACGGCGTGCATGTGGTCACGGTCAACGACTACCTGGCCAAGCGTGACGCGGAGTGGATGGGCCGCGTGCACCGCTTCCTCGGCTTCGAGGTCGGCGTGATCCTGTCCGGTATGACACCGGCCGAGCGGCGGGTGGCCTACAACGCCGACATCACCTACGGCACCAACAACGAGTTCGGCTTCGACTACCTGCGCGACAATATGACGCACTCGCTGGACGATCTGGTCCAGCGCGGCCACAACTTCGCCGTGGTCGACGAGGTCGACTCCATCCTCATCGACGAGGCCCGCACCCCGCTGATCATCTCGGGTCCGGCCGACGCCTCCTCGAAGTGGTACGCCGAATTCGCGCGCATCGCACCGCTGTTGAAGAAGGACCTGCACTACGAGGTCGATATCAAGAAGCGCACCATCGGTGTGCACGAGGCGGGCGTGGAGTTCGTCGAGGATCAGCTCGGCATCGACAACCTCTACGAGGCGGCCAACTCGCCGCTGGTCAGCTACCTGAACAACGCCATCAAGGCGAAGGAGCTCTACCACCGGGACAAGGACTACATCGTCCGCGACGGCGAGGTCATCATCGTCGACGAATTCACCGGCCGCATCCTGGTCGGGCGTCGCTACAACGAGGGCATGCACCAGGCGATCGAGGCCAAGGAAGGCGTCGAGATCCAGCCCGAGAACCAGACCCTCGCCACGATCACGCTGCAGAACTACTTCCGCCTCTACGACAAGCTCTCGGGTATGACCGGTACCGCCGAGACCGAGGCCGCCGAGCTGCACCAGATCTACAGCCTCGGCGTGGTCCCGATCCCGACGAATAAGCCGATGATCCGCGCGGACCAGTCCGATCTGATCTACAAGACCGAAGAGGCCAAATTCGCGGCCGTGGTCGACGATGTCACCGAACGGCACGAGAAGGGCCAGCCGGTGCTGATCGGTACCACCAGCGTCGAGCGTTCGGAGTACCTGTCCAAGCAGTTCACCAAGCGCGGCATCGCGCACAACGTGCTGAACGCGAAGTTCCACGAGAAGGAAGCCGAGATCATCGCCGAGGCCGGTCGGCCGGGCGCGGTCACGGTCGCGACGAATATGGCCGGTCGTGGTACCGACGTCGTGCTCGGCGGTAACCCGGACATCATCACCGACATCATCCTGCGCAAAGAGGGGCTGGATCCGGTGGAGACACCGGAGGAGTACCAGGCCGCCTGGTTGCCGACGCTGGAGCGGGTCAAGGAGCAGACCGCCGAGGACGCCGACCTGGTGCGCGATGCGGGTGGTCTGTACGTGCTCGGCACCGAGCGGCACGAATCGCGGCGTATCGATAACCAGCTGCGTGGTCGTTCCGGCCGTCAGGGTGATCCGGGTGAGTCCCGGTTCTATCTGTCGCTCGGTGACGAGTTGATGCGGCGCTTCAACGGCGCCGCGCTCGAGGCCATCATGACCAGGCTCAACCTGCCCGATGATGTGCCGATCGAGGCGAAGATGGTCTCCAAGGCCATCAAGAGCGCGCAGACCCAGGTCGAGCAGCAGAACTTCGAGATCCGCAAGAACGTGCTCAAGTACGACGAGGTGATGAACCAGCAGCGCACCGTCATCTACGGCGAGCGCAACCGGATCCTGCGCGGCGAGGATATGGAAGGCCAGGTCCAGGAGATGATCACCGACGTGGTCACCGCGTATGTGGACGGCGCCACCGCCGAGGGCTACGTCGAGGACTGGGATCTGGACAAGTTGTGGACCGCGCTGAAGACGCTGTACCCGGTGGGCCTGGACTACAAGGAGCTGACCGGTGAGACCGGTGTCGGCGAGGCCGGTGATCTGACCAAGGACGAACTGGTCGAATCGCTGCTCGATGACGCGCACGACGCCTACGAGAAGCGCGAACAGCAGATCGACGGTCTGGCCGGCGAGGGCTCGATGCGTAATCTCGAACGCCAGGTGCTGCTTTCGGTGCTGGACCGCAAGTGGCGCGAGCACCTCTACGAGATGGATTACCTCAAGGAGGGCATCGGCCTGCGTGCCATGGCGCAGCGCGATCCGCTGGTCGAATACCAGCGCGAGGGCTTCGACATGTTCGCCGCGATGCTCGACGGCCTGAAGGAGGAGTCGGTCGGCTTCCTGTTCAACCTGCAGGTCGAGGTGCAGCAGCCGCAGCCCGAGGGCGTCGCGGTCGAGCCGGGCCTGCGCTCGCCGGTCGGCGCCACCGCGCCGCGTCCACTGCCCACCCAGGAGGCGCCGGTCGGCAATGGCGCGCCGGCGGCGTTGCGTGCCAAGGGGATCGGCGATTCCCGGGCCAACAACGGCTTCCACTATTCGGGTCCGGACGAGGGCGGCCACGCCGCGGTGCACAGTGATGCCGAGGAGTACGGCGACGGCGGCACTCGCCGTGAGCGCCGCGAGGCGGCCCGCGCGCAGGCCAAGCCGAAGCGCGCACCGAAGTCGCGGCGTCGGCACTGAGCGATCACGAAGGCGCCCATGGACTTCAAGTCCGTGGGCGCCTTCGTCGTCGGTGCAGCGGACTCTTTCGAGCGACCCGCAAGCAGTCGCTAACGGCCACGAGGGGTGGTGCGGCGGAGTAGCTTACGAGGCGTGGACCGGGACGCTGTCGAGAAATGGGTCGGTGGTTATGAACGGGCCTGGCGTGCGCCGGGTACCGCGATGCTCGGGGAGCTGTTCACCCGCGATGTCGAGTATCTGGTGTCGCCGTGGGCGGAACCGATTGTCGGTCTCGAACCGCTCGAGGTGTTCTGGGAGGCCGAGCGCAGTGGGCCGGATGAGGCGTTCACGATGGCAGCCGAGGTTGTCGCGGTGCAGGATTCGACCGCCGTGGTGCGGGTGAGCGTGGAGTATCGGTGGGATACGTTGTCGCGCTGGCGGGATCTGTGGGTATTGCGGTTCGACTCCGACGGTCGGTGCGACCGATTCGAGGAATGGCCCTTCGCGCCTGAACAGGCCGACGGGCACTGACTACCAGGATTCGTTGGAGTTCAGCGCGGTCAGCAGGAGGCGGATCGCGGCGATTCGGCGTTCCTTGCCGGGCAAGGTATCCAGCGCGCATTCCGGATCCGCTGGGGGACCGAGATGGGTGCAGCCGCGGGGACAATCCTCGATGGCGGCGGCCAGATCGGTGAAGGCGGCGATGACATCGTCGGGGGTGATGTGAGCCAGTCCGAAGGAACGGACACCGGGTGTGTCGATTACCCAGCCGCCGTTCGGGAGCGGTAGGGCGACGGATTGGGTTGAGGTGTGTTTGCCCTTGCCCACGCCGGAGACTTCGCCGACCGCCCGATCCGCATCGGGCACAAGGCGATTCACCAGCGTCGATTTGCCGACGCCGGAGTGGCCGATGAAGGCGGTGAGTCGGTCGGTGAGCAGATCGAGGACCGGATCGCTCGGGTCGTCGATGCCGCCGTAGATGATGGCGAGGTCGAGATCGTCGAAGGCGGCGGCGAATTCGGATTCGGCGGCCAGATCGTGTTTGGTCAAACACAGAATCGGTTGCAGTCCACCGGCATACGCGGCGACCATGGCACGTTCGACGAAACCGGTGCGCGGCGGCGGATCGGCGAGGGCGACCACGATGAACAGCTGTTCGGCATTGCCGACGACGATCCGTTCGAAGGGATCGGTGTCATCCGCGGTGCGGCGCAGGACGGTTCGGCGTTCCCCGACTCGGACGATGCGGGCCAGGGTATCGGGTTTGCCGGACAGATCGCCGACCACGTCGACCTGATCGCCGACGACGATCGGAGTGCGGCCCAGTTCCCTGGCCCGCATGGCGACGATCAGCTTGTCCGGATCGCCGCCGAGCACGCAACCCCAGCGACCGCGGTCCACCGAAACGACCATGGCCGATTCCGCATCATTGTGCTGCGGACGGGTTTTCGTGCGTGGACGAGAGGATTTGCCCGGGCGCACCCGGACATCCGACTCGTCGTACTCGCGCTTTCTCAGCGGGCCGCTCCCTGATCCGAGAGCGTGGGATCGAGCATCTGTTCCCACAGGCCGACGAATCCGGGCAGCGTCTTGGCCGTGGTGCCGATATCCTCGATTTCCACGCCGGGCACCCGGAGTCCGAGAATCGCACCGGCCGTTGCCATTCGGTGGTCGGCATAGGAATGCCAGCGGCCGCCGTGCAGCGGGGCCGGGGTGATCTCGAGTCCGTCCTCGGTCTCGGTGACATTGCCGCCGAGCCGGTTGATCTCGGTGGACAGGGCCGCGAGCCGATCGGTCTCGTGACCGCGGAGATGCGCGATACCGCGCAGCCAGGACGGCGAATCCGCGAGTGCCGCAAGGGCGGCCACGGTCGGGGTCAACTCGCCGACATCGTGCAGATCGATATCGATGCCGGCCAGGCGCTCCGGGCCGCGCACGGTCAGCACACCATCGAATCGGGTCACCTCGGCGCCCATGCGCACCAGGATCTCCCGGATCACGTCACCGGGCTGGGTGGTCAGGCGCGGCCAATGTGGGATGCGGACCTCGCCGCCGGTGACGGCGGCCGCGGCCAGGAAGGGCGTCGCATTGGACAGGTCGGGCTCCACATCCCAGTTCACCGCGCGGATCGGGCCGGGTGCGACGGTCCAGGTCTGGGCTTTGCGGCTGTCGGCGGGGGCATCGACGGCGACTTCGGCGCGTCGCAGCATCTCCACCGTCATCTCGATATGCGGCATCGAGGGCAGTGCCTTGCCGTCGTGGTGCACCACGATGCCCTCGTCGAACCGGGCCGCCGACAGCAGCAGTCCGGAGACGAACTGGGAGGACCCGGAGGCATCGATGGTGACCGCGCCGCCGCGCAGCGCACCCTTGCCGTGCACCGTGAACGGCAGTGCGTCGCCCTCGATTTCCGCACCGATCCGGCGCAGTGCTTCCAGGATGGTGCCGAGTGGGCGAACCCGGGCTTGCTCGTCACCGTCGAAGGCGACATCGCCGGTGGCCAGTGTCGCTACCGGGGGCAGGAAGCGCATGACGGTGCCGGCGAGGCCGCAGTCGACGGTGCCGCCGTGCAGCGGCGCGGGTGTCACGGTCAGCGTTTCGGCGTCGCCCTCGATCCGGGCGCCCAATGCGCGCAGGGCGCCGATCATGAGTTCGGTATCGCGGCTGCGCAGCGCGCCGGAAATGGTCGAGGGACCCTCGGCGAGTGCGGCCAGGATCAGGGCCCGATTCGTGATCGATTTCGATCCGGGCAGGGTCACGGTCGCGTACACGGGGACATCGACAGGGGGCGCTGGCCAGAAGCTCACCTGTCCATCTTCGCCCATCGCGTCACCGGACACACGGGCTGGGCTGTGTTTGATTTGCCGCGCCTGTGGCGCGGCGTGTTCGCGGCCCCCTGTGTCTCGCGTCCGAGTCGTCGAGACTCGCGACTTCGTCGCATGCGCTTCGACGACTCGGACGCGAGACGGGCCGCGAACGGGTCGCTCGTAAGACTCGCTCCGTTGTTGGTCGCTCACGGCGGATCGTTCGGCACCTTATGCACGCATGCCGGGCGACGGAGTTCCGCGACTTCGTCGCATGCGCTTCGACGACTCGGACGCGAGACGGGCCGCGAACGGGTCGCTCGTAAGACTCGCTCCGTTGTTGGTCGCTCACGGCGGATCGTTCGGCACCTTATGCACGCATGCCGGGCGACGGAGTTCCGCGACTTCGTCGCATGCGCTTCGACGGCTCGGACGCGAGACGGGCCGCGAACGGGTCGCTCGTAAGACTCGCTCCGTTGTTGGTCGGCAGTGTGCCTGGGCTCGCCCGACGCGTGAGCCAAGGGCAAACCTACTTGTGGCGTCCGTGCAGGATCGGGACCAGGCGACGCAGCAGCTTCATGGTGGACTGGGTGCGGGAGTAGCTGAGCAGTGCCATGCCGGGAATCGCGAAGCGCTGCACTGCGATCGAATGCGGCCGGGCGAATTCGCGCAGGCCGGGCTCGCCGTGGATGCGCCCGATTCCGGAATCGCCGACACCGCCGAAGGGCAGGCCCGCGATGGCGGCGAAGGCGAGTACGGAGTTCACCGAGGTCGCGCCGACACGCAGCCTGCGCGCGATCTCCAGGCCGTTCTTCTTCGAGTAGACCGCCGAGGACAACCCGTACTTGGACCTGTTCGCCAGCTCGACCGCTTCGTCGACGCCGTCCACCGTCCGAATGGTGACCGTCGGGCCGAAGGTCTCCTCGGCCACGGCCTCGGAGTTCTCGTCCACATCGACGAGTACGACCGGCTCGATGAACGGACCCTTGACCGACTCCGGCCCGCCGAGCACCGCGGTGCCGCCGTTCTTCAGTGCGTCATCGATATGGCGACGCACGATATCGATCTGGCTGGGCATAGTCATCGGACCATAGGAAGCATCGGCGTCCGAGCCCGGCTTGATGTCCTTCAAAATGCGCTCGACCTCGGCGACGAAGTCGTCGCGCACCGAGCGGTCTACATAGACCCGCTCCACACCGGCGCAGGTCTGGCCACTATTGGCGGTGGCGCCCCAGGCGACCGCATCGGCCGCGGCCTTCACATCGGCATCGCCCGCGACGATCACCGCATCCTTACCGCCGCATTCCAGCAGCACCGGGGTCAGCGATTCGGCGGCCGCGGCCATGATCTTCTTGCCGGTCGCGGTGGAGCCGGTGAACGCGATCTTGTCCACCCCGGCCTGAACCAGCGCTGCGCCGGTCGCGCCGTAACCATTGACGGTCTCGAAGACGCCTTCGGGCAGCTCCGGATTGGCCTTCTTGAACGCATCGGAGAGGAAATTGCCGATGCCGGTGGAGAATTCGCTCGGCTTGAAGACCACGGTATTGCCCGCGGCCAGGGCGTAGGCGATGGAGCCGTTCGGGGTGTAGACCGGATAGTTCCACGGGCCGATCACGCCGATGACACCGAGCGGGCGCTGTTCCAATCGCGCGGAGAAATTCGCCATCAACGCGCCGGGGAAGATCTTCTTCGGCGACAGCACCTTCTTGGCGTTCTTGGCCGCCCAGGCGATGTGCTCGAGCGCGAGCATCAACTCCAGGAACGCGTCGTCGAGGGGTTTGCCGTTCTCCTGGTGGATGAGCGCGGTGAATTCCGCGGAGTCCGCGACCAACTGGCTCGACCAGCGCAGCAGATGTTTGCGCCGCTCGTCGAAGCTCAGCCCGCCCCAGGTGGCCGCGGCGGTGCGGGCCTTGGCGACGGCGGCGCGCACCGCGTCCGCCTCCGCGATGGTATGGGTTGCGATGACCTCTCCGGTGGCCGGATCGACCGATGTCAGCGCCGTCTCCGGCGCCGTTGGGGTGGTCTCGATGGTTGTCACGGTTGGTCTCTCCTCTTGCCGAGATAAGTTAACGACCATTCTCTGAGATGATGTTATGCCACAACTCTCACCAGGTCACCCCTCCCGTCAATTCTTCCCGAGTCTGTCGGCACTGCGTGCAAGTATCGAGATATGTGCGGCAGATATGCGACAACTACCGATCCCGGTCGGCTCGCCGCCGAACTGGACGCCATCGACGAGACGCCGACCGCTGACAACGGCGGTTCCGCCAACTACAACGTCGCGCCGACCACTCAGGTGCTGACCGTGGTGGAGCGCCATGAGCACGGCCACCCGGACGACGACCCCAAGTTGCGCGTCCGGCGGATGCGCTGGGGCCTGATCCCGGTCTGGACCAAGGCCGCCGAACCCGGTGTGCCGGTCAAGGGCAAACCGCTGTTCAATGCCCGTGCCGATAAGGCCGCGACCACGCCATCGTTCCGCGATGCGGTGAAGTATCGCCGCTGTCTGGTTCCGATGGACGGCTGGTACGAGTGGTTGGTCGAACCGGATACCGGGGCCAAGGGCAAGGTCGCGAAACATCCGTACTTCATGGCGAATGCCGATGGCTCACGGCTGTATATGGCCGGACTGTGGTCGGTATGGCGGGACCGTTCGCAGCAGCAGGGCGAACCGCTGCTGTCGTGCACCGTTCTGACCACCGACGCCGTCGGCGAGCTCACCCGCATCCACGATCGGATGCCGCTGCCGATGCCGGAGGAGAATTGGGCGGCCTGGCTGGATCCGGATCATCCGGCGCCGGCCACGCTGCTCGAGACGCCGAGCGCCGAATCGGTGGCGGGCATTGTGGCGCGTCCGGTCTCATCGCTGGTCAACAGCGTGCGCAATAACGGTCCGGAACTGTTGGCGCCGTTGGACTCTCGGGGCGGTACGGAACAGGCCGGGCAGATCAGCTTGCTGTGATCGCCCGGCCCGCCGTGGGGTAGCTCAGTGGCTCAGAGCTGGCACTTCACGCTGTTCGTCGCGATATTCAGCGCACACTTGGCAATTCTGCCGGCCAGGTCGATGGCCTTGCCCGCTGCACCGCTGCTCAGGTCGATGACCTTTCCCGCGACACCGCCGCCCAGCTTTTCGGCCTTTTCGGCCTTTTCATCCTTCTTCGGGGTGTCGTTCCTCTTCGGTGCATCGTCGACGCCCTGCCCGTCGAACGGGGAGTCTCTGACTTCCGTCACCGCAGGACCACCCGGGGCCGCGGTTGCCGTCGGCGCGAGCAGCGCGACCGGGCCGAGGGCGAGCAGGAGAACTCCGAACAGGGCGACGATTACGGTGCGCAAGCGCTGACAGGCGGACATTTCGCATCACATCCTCGAGTCGGACGATCATGGCCCGTTCAGTAACGCACAAATGTTGCTGGCTTGGTGCGGAATTATACGGATGTGACTGGTGCGGTTACCGCATCGGTGAGCCGGACCAGGTCCGTTGGCGCCAGTTCGATCTCCAGACCGCGCCGCCCCGCGCTGCAAAGCATGCGGTCCCAGGCCAATGCCGAGGCATCGACCACGGTGGGCAGCAGCTTGCGCTGGCCGAGCGGGGAAATGCCGCCGAGTACGTAACCGGTGATTCGCTCGGCCTTCGCCTTATCCGCCATGGCCGCCTTGGGCGCGCCCAGTGCTGCGGCGGCCGCCTTGAGCGACAAGGTATTCGGCACCGGCAGCACGGCGACCGCGAGTGCGCCGGTAGACAGTTCGATCACCAGCGTCTTGAAGATCTGTGCCGCCGTCACCCCGACCTCGGCGGCGAGTGCGTCGACCGCCTCGATGCCGTAGGAGTCCGCGCGCGGATCGTGTTTGTACGCGTGAACGCGATGGGCCACACCGGCCTTGGCCAGCGTGCGGATCGCCGGGGTCGAGGCTCCTGCCATGCCGGTCACCCTAATGGCGGTCGGCAAGGCGTTTTCGGCGCGGGGAGTTCGCTATGGGAACACAGTCGAGCGCGGACATGTTGCATGCGATACGGAAGCCGCACGGCGGTTGTACGACGCGAAGGAGAGGTCGGTGCCCGTTCTGCTCGAAGAACGCCCGGTGACGTCGCAGAGGGACTCTCAGTTCTCACTCGATCCGGCCGCGCCTGTAGATTTGGCAGGTACGGCGATCGAAGGGATTGGTGTGACGAGCGACGATGACGTGGTGACCGACGGTGCGGTCGGCGCCGCGGTCGACGATACCGAGCTGGTGCGGCGATTCGAGCGCGATGCGCTCCCATTGCTCGACCAGCTCTACGGTGCCGCGCTGCGCATGACCCGGAATCCGGCCGATGCCGAGGATTTGGTGCAGGAGACATACGTCAAGGCGTTCCAGGGCTTCAAATCCTTCAAGGAGGGCACCAATCTGCGTGCCTGGCTCTACCGGATCCTGACCAACACCTATATCAACTCCTACCGCAAGAAGCAGCGCCAGCCCGCGCAGTATCCGACCGACGAGATCACCGACTGGCAGCTCGCCGCCACCGCCGAGCACACTTCGACCGGGCTGCGTTCGGCCGAGGTGGAGGCGCTGGACGCGCTGCCGGATGACGCCATCAAGGCCGCACTGCAGGAGCTGCCGGAGGAATTCCGGATGGCGGTGTACTACGCGGATGTCGAGGGTTTCCCATATAAGGAAATCGCCGACATCATGGGCACCCCCATCGGTACGGTGATGTCCCGGCTGCATCGCGGCCGCAAGCAGCTCAAAGGATTGCTCGCCGATGTGGCGCGCGAACGTGGATTCAACCGCAACGGCGCGGAACGCCAGGAGGTCAAGCAGTGAGTACGGAGCGTGACCCCGATATGGAGTTGGACTGCACGGCTGTGCTCGCCGACGTCTGGCTCATGCTCGACGGTGAATGTGACGACGCCACCCGGGCCCGGCTGCAGCACCACATGGATCACTGTTCACCGTGCATCGAGGCCTACGGCATCGAGGAGAAGATCAAGAGCCTGCTGAGCCGCAAGTGCGGCGGCGATCGGGCACCGGATTCGCTGCGGGATCGGCTGAGTCTGGAGATCCGCCGATCCGTCACGGTCACGCGGGTCGAGACCACCGAGTAGGTCCGGACACAGAAAAAACACCGAGTGCCTTACGGAAGATCTTGGCCCTCGGTGTTTTTCGTCTGTTACGGCTCAGGCGTTAGGACGCTTGCCGTGGTTGGCCGCGCTTCCCTTGCGGCTGCGCTTCTTACGACCACGCTTACCCATAGGTAGTCTCCCTTCTGATCGAAGGCCATTGTTTCATGTGTGGTTGGCTGTAGCTTCAGCGGATACGGGCGAACGAGTGGATGGGGTGTCATGGCGGAGGAAGTGCTCTCGGAGCTGGTATCGGTCGTGCAGCAGGTTGTCGTTGCCGAGGGTGACGAGGTACACGAGGGCGACACCCTGGTGATCCTCGAGTCGATGAAAATGGAGATCCCGGTGCTCGCCGAGAGCGGTGGCACGGTGACCTCGATCGGCGTCAAAGAGGGCGATGCGATCAAGGCCGGGCACCTAATCGCCGTCATCTCTTAACTTCTGAAGCGGGTAGATCGAAATGGCGACACTGAGTGAGCTACTGGCCGAACACACCGACCTACCCGGCGTCGCCGTGGACCATCTGCAGCGGGTGGTCGGCGATTGGCAGCTGCTCGCCGATCTGTCCTTTGCGGATCTGCTGCTGTGGGTCGGTGCGGGACCGATCACCGACGGCGCCGACATCGTCTGCGTCGCACAGTGTCGCCCGACGACCGCGCCCACCGTCCATCCGGAGGATCGGGTCGGCAGAACCACCTCGCAGACCGATCATCCGCAGGTTTTCGATGCGCTGATGACCGGCAAGGTCGTGCGCGCGGACAGCGATGTCGAGGCCGAGGGCGTCTACCATCCGCATCCGGTGCACGCCATCCGCGAGGCCATTCCGGTGCGCTGCGGCGACGATGTCATCGCGGTACTCAGCCGCGATACCGATCTGCAGCGCTCGCGGGTGCGTAGCACGCTGGAGATCGCCTATGTCGCCTGCGCCGACGATCTGTGCCAGATGATCGCCGACGGCACCTTTCCGACCACCGAGGACCGCGCTGCAACGCACTCGAGTCCGCGCGCGGGCGACGGCTTCATCCGGCTCGATACCGAGGGCATCGTCGTCTACGCCAGCCCGAACGCGCTGTCGGCCTATCACCGGATGGGTTTGCAGTCGGATCTGGCCGGTCAGGATCTGGCCGTCACCACCCGGTCACTGATCACCGATCCGTTCGACGCCCAAGAGGTTGTCGGCGATATCCAGGCCGCCCTGGCGGGACGCACCGGGCGCCGCATGGAGGTCGAGGCGCGCGGTGCCACCGTGCTGCTGCGCACCCTGGTGCTGCGCCCGCACGGGGAACTGGCCGGGGCCGCGGTGCTGGTCCGTGACGTCACCGAGGTCAAGCGCCGCGACCGCGCGCTGCTCAGCAAGGACGCGACCATCCGGGAGATCCACCATCGGGTGAAGAACAATCTGCAGACCGTCGCCGCGCTGCTGCGGTTGCAGGCGCGCCGGACCGAGAACGAGGAGGCGCAGGTCGCACTGACCGAATCGGTGCGCCGGGTCACCTCGATCGCCTCGGTGCACGAGATGCTGTCGATGTCGGTGGACGAAGAGGTCGATCTCGACGAGGTGGTGGACCGGCTGCTGCCGATCATGGCGGATGTCGCGACCGTGCACACCGCGAGAATCAAAGTGCGCAGGGCGGGTTCGCTCGGCGTGTTTTCCGCCGAACGCGCCACCCCGTTGGTGATGGTGCTCACCGAACTGGTGCAGAACGCCATCGAGCACGCCTTCGATTCCGGCGAAAACGGCACGGTGACAATCCGTTCCGAGCGTTCGGCGCGCTGGCTGGACGTGATCATCAGCGATGACGGCCGCGGCCTGCCGCCGGGTTTCAGCCTGGAATCCTCCGACCGCCTCGGCCTGCAGATCGTGCGCACCCTGGTCACCGCCGAACTCGGCGGCTCCATCGGCCTGCACCCCGGCGCCGACATCGGCACCGACGCGGTGCTGCGCGTCCCCTTGGGCCGACGCTCTGGGCGCTGAGACGAATTCACCCGGTAAGCAATAAGACTCAGCTTCTGTGCGCAGGTGACGACCACGGAGCGAGTCTTACGAGCGAACACGCAGCGCCGCAGGCGCTGCAATCAGATACAGGCACAAAATAGCCCGGCACCTGAGTGCCGGGCTTGACTGCGTTACCGGGCCGGGCTGAGAGGTCCGGTAACGCTGGTCGTCCTACTAGACGACGGTGCGGGTGCGGGTGCGGGCGTTGCGACGTTTGAGCGCCCGACGCTCGTCCTCGCTCATACCGCCCCACACGCCGGCATCCTGCCCGGACTTCAGGGCCCAGGAAAGGCAGTCAGCGGTAACGGGGCAGCGAGCGCAGACCAGCTTGGCATCGGCAATCTGCGCGAGCGCCGGACCACTGTTACCCACCGGGAAGAACAGCTCGGGGTCCTCATCGCGACAGATGGCCTTGTGGCGCCAGTCCATTCCTCTGCTCCTTTGCTGGGCGCCGCAAAGGGCGCCTACGGTTTGTGGATCGTTCACTTGTGCGACTCGAATGTTTCCGCACGGTTGCTTGTGAATGCTTTCACGAACACC
The DNA here is from genome assembly GCF_035920345.1 of Nocardia vinacea. Taxonomy (NCBI): domain Bacteria; kingdom Bacillati; phylum Actinomycetota; class Actinomycetes; order Mycobacteriales; family Nocardiaceae; genus Nocardia; species Nocardia vinacea. Next base: position 5,295,339 of record NZ_CP109149.1, on the reverse strand, counting down.
GTAGATGTCAATAGGTATCCGGTGCACCGTGGGGAAGCTCACGCTCTCAAGGAACCCCTGGGGGAACCTGACCGGTCCTTTGTACTCGCTCTACCCGGTTTTCGCAGCACAACACCGAGTTTTTTCGCGTGTTTCGTGCTCATTTCGGGCGGGGAGCGACGACCTCGAGCACGTCCGGCACAGCTGTGAAATCCACCATGTTGCGTTTTCCGATAAAATCGCCATCGATTTGCAGGCCGATCGGCTCGCTGGCCTCGACGTGCACGGACGGCACATCGTCCTCGCGAAATAGATTGCGGGACTTGGGATTTCCATTGGTCGCGAGAAGCTGTCTGGCGAGCAGCAGGGTGGAGACCACCGACATCGACCGCACGGCAAACACGCCGAGACCGGTTTCGAAGGCCGTGCCCGGGTTGGTGTGCACCGGGGTGGCGTTCAGGTAGGTCCACGGGCTGGCGTTCGTTACGAAGGCGTAATGGACCTCACTGATGGGGTCGAATCCCGGGATCTCGATCCGGACGCTCGGCTCCTTGCGCTTCGACTTGAAAAACTGTCGGACAGTGGTGCGAACGTAGCGACCGGGGGTGGCGGCATGGCCATTGGCGCGGCTGTTGTCGATCGCTTCGCAGACATCGGCGTCGAGGCCGACACCCGCGCTGAAGCCGAACCAGCGGTCATCGGCGAGGCCGAGCCCGATTTTGCGGTCGTGGTCGAGGGTGAGCAGATCGATGAGCTGGTTGGTTGCGGTCACCGGATCCGGGGAGATGCCGAGGGCGCGCGCGAACACATTCGCCGAGCCGCCCGGAATCACGCCGAGGCGCGGCAGCCAGGCCTGTCCGTCGTCGACCTGGGGCAGCGGCAGATAGCCGTTGATGGTCTCGTTGACCGTCCCATCGCCGCCGTGCACCACGATCAGGTCCATCTCGTTGGTAGCTGCCCACTGCGCCAATTCCGCCGCGTGGCCGCGGTGCTGGGTATGCGCGACGGTCAGCTGAGTCCGGCTCTCCAACGCGTGCGCCAGCAGGTCCCGCGTCGCCGGCGTAGTCGAGGTGGCATTCGGATTCACGATCAGCAACGTCCGCACCTTCGGCAGCCTAATCGGCGCACGGCCCGGTCCGAAAAGCCGCCGAGTGCGTTCTAGGCTTGGCCACGTGGCGGACAGCGGCAAAGACGAGGTTTCGGCGGGTGTGCCCGCGACGGTGCGCGGTGCGGGCGGATTGGTCGCGCTGGAGGGTGCGGTGGCCGTGGTCGTGGCGATCGTGCTGATCGTGCGTGGCCTGCTCGGACACGATCAGAGCGCCGCGAGCGGATACGGCACTGCCGCATGGTTCGGGATTCTCGGCGGCGCGGTGCTCGCGGCCGGGATCGGACTTTTTCTCGGGCACCGATGGGGGCGCGCCATCGCCGTGATCGCACAGGTGCTGCTGCTTCCGGTGACCTGGTCGCTGCTGACCGATTCGCATCAGCCGGTGCTCGGTGCGCTGCTCGGCCTGGTCGTGGCGGGAGCACTGGTGCTCTTGTTCGCGCCCGCGTCGAATCGCTGGATGGCCGAGGTGTACGGGATCCAACCGGAATCGAAGTAGCCGGGTTCAGGCGGTGGCGGCGCGCAGTGCCTGACGACACAGGTGATCGGCCTGGCGGGTGGTTTCCGGCTGACGGTAGCGCGGGGTCAGCGCGAGCACCTGAGTGCATGCCGTGTCCAGGTCGATGAGATGACCGACCGAGACGAAGACCGGTTTGACGCCACGCCGCGTGCGTAGCGCGCGCCCGACGACTTCGCCGTCCATCGCGATATCGCTGACTGCGCCGCGCTCCGGACCGGGCTCCGCGTAGTCGCCCCACGGTGTCTTGGCTACGCCGATCGTCGGTGTGCCCGTGAGGATTCCGACGTGGCAGGCCAAGCCGAAGCGGCGTGGATGTGCGAGTCCCTGGCCATCGCAGATCAGCAGATCCGGTGTGGTACCGAGCTTTTCGAGTGCGGCGAGGGTAATGGGCAGTTCACGGAAGGACAGCAAGCCCGGCACGTAAGGAAAGGTGACCGTACCGTGCGCTACGGCCGTATCGACGGGATCCAGTGTGGCACTGTCCAATACGACGGCGGCTGCGGCGGCGATCCCGGTTTCGTCGTCGTAGGCGGAGTCGAGGCCGGCGATGGTGCGGAATTGCGGTGGATGCGGGTCGGTCGTAATCACCAATGGCCGCAACGCATCCTGGATCGCCATGGCCTCGTCCGCGGTGGCCGGCCAATCCGTGGGTGCGGTAACCCTCACTCGCTCATGCCTCCACCTCGCTGGCGCTCGGTTCCGGCACGAGCGAGTGCTCGGCTGTGTTGATGGTTCGCTCGCTACGCTCGCTCATGCCTCCACCTCGCTGGCGCTCGGTTCCGGCACGAGCGAGTGCTCGGCTGTGTTGATGGTTCGCTCGCTACGCTCGCTCATGCCTCCACCTCGCTGGCGCTCGGTTCCGGCACGAGCGAGTGCTCGGCTGTGTTGATGGTTCGCTCGCTACGCTCGCTCATGCCTCCACCTCGCTGGCGCTCGGTTCCGGCACGAGCGAGTGCTCGGCTGTGTTGATGGTTCGCTCGCTCACGAGGCTTCGGCGGCGAGCTTATCGATGGCCGCGCCGGTGAGCCGGTAGCCGACCCACTGGTCTTGTGGTTTGGCGTCGATGGATTTGTAGAACTCGATGGCGGGCGTATTCCAGGTCAGCACGGCCCAGTCGACCCGGCTGTAGCCGTTGACGGCGGCCTCCTCGGCGAGGGCGGCCAGCAGCGCCTTGCCGTAACCCTTGCCGCGGGTCTCCGGTTTGACGTACAGGTCCTCCAGGTAGATGCCGTGTACGCCGGTCCAGGTGGAGTAGTTCAGGAACCAGATCGCACAGCCGACCACACCGGTCTCGTCCTCGACGACATGGGCGAAAACCGCGGGCGACGGCCCGAACAATGCGGCGTCCAATTGCTCGGCGGTGAGTGTGCACTCCGCGCGGGACTTCTCGTACTCGGCGAGATCCTCGACCAGGCCCACCATGGCGGGTACATCGGCGGGAGTGGCGCGGCGGATCTGGCCGGTGCGAGTCATAGTGCGGCTCCATGGTTTGCGGGAACTAGGTTGTGCGCCAGGATGGTTCGGTCGTCGTGTTCGTAACCGAGCACGGTGATCGCGGCGGTCGACATGGCGAAGCGCCGCCCCTCCCGGATATCGAGTTCGGCCCAGCGGGCGATCAGCGCCCGGGAGAAATGACCGTGGCCGACCAGCACGATATCCCGGTCAGGCAGTGCGGCTTCGACCGATGCCAGTACCCGATCGGCGCGCGCGCTGACCTGTGCGGCCGTCTCGCCACCCGGCACGACTCCGGTCCAAATGGTCCAGCCGGGATCGTGCTCACGGATCTCGACGGAGGTCTGCCCCTCGTAGTCGCCGTAATCCCACTCGGCCAGATCGTCATCGACGACTAAAGCTGTGTTGTTTCGAGCGACCTGCAAGGAGTCGCTAGCGACGAGCCCCGCAAGCGTCGCCGTGCGCACAGCGCGTTGCCGCGGACTGGTGAGCACCAGCGGGTCGCGCAGCTTCAGCTCACCGAGCAGTCCGCCCGCGGCGCGGGCTTGTTCCTCACCGCGCTCGGTGAGCGGCAGATCGGTGCGGCCGGTATGGCGCCGCTGGCTCGACCAAGTGGTTTCGCCGTGCCGGAGCAGGACCAGTCGGGCATCGTCGCGTGCGGACATGACTTCCATCATGGAGTACGGGTCCGACACCGCCGGGAACGGGCAGGTGCTAGCCGAGCGCGAAGATCTCGGGGCCGCGCTTTTCCAGCACGGTTGTGCCGAGGACGGCGAGCGAGATGGGGGAGCCGTCGTAGCCGGGGCGGGCCACCGGAATGCGCGACACCTCGGCGCCCGAAGTGGGATCGAGGACCGCGATGGCGCCGTCGACCGGCACGAGTAGTCGGCCCGCCATGAAGACGGGACTGCCGAGTGCGCCGGGAGTGGCCCAGATCGGATCGAAAGTGCCTGCGTTCAAGGCGATCAGGCTGTTGCCGGTGAATACCAGGAACAGCGAACTGATCCGAGTGGTTGTCGTCTTATCGCTCAGCGGTGCGGAAAGTTGGTGCACCACAAGCGCATTCCCGGTGCCGTCGAAGACTTCCAGCCGCGGCGAAATCGCTTCGGCGGTCGCGGTCGCGGGCGTACCCGGCAGGTACAGCACGATTCGGTTGTCGGACACCGCGATTACGCGCCCGTCGGGAGAGTCCGCACCGGATCCGTTGAGCACATGCGAGCCGTACTCCTCGGGCACCGTATTGTCCTTCGGCGCCGGATTGAGCACGGTCAGCCGGTTGGTCGGATCTTCGGGGCAGCGTTCGAGGACGGCGAGCCGGGTGGAGCTCGAACTCGACGAGATCAGCTTGCAGCCCTTGCGCGGTTGGGTTTTCACATTCACGGGTGCGTCGACGTAACCGTATTCGAGGGTGCGCACCAGATCCGAGCGCCACATCTCCAGCCGCCGCGGGCCCTGGGCCAGCACATAGGTGCCGTCGACCGATAGCTGCACGGTCGGATCCATATAGCTGCTGCGTGCGGTCCGGCGCGATCCGTCCTCACCGGCCAGCAGCGTGGCCTGGCTGCAGCCGCGCTGATCCTTGTACACCGCGATTACCGTGCCGAACTGCGACTCCACGCCGCACAGGGGTAGGTCTCGCCGGTAGTGCCACACTTCCGCACCGGTACGCGGATCGTGTCCGGTGACCGTGCCATCCGCGCCTGTTACGACTGTGCCCGCGGCCACCAGCGCCCGGTTCGCCGCGGGGTCCGGCGCATGCCACAGCTCGCGCAAGCTCGTCGGAACCTGATCGGCGGCCGCGGGAGTGGAAACCGGATGTTCCGCCGTCACCGATTCGGTGCCCCTGGCATCACTGCGCGACCACACCACCGCTGCCGCGATCACCACGACCACGGCGATCGCGACTGCGGAGATGATGTCGGCGCGCGTTCGCCGCTCGGGTGCGAGCACGTTTGCGAGACTACAACGTGTCGCCCGGGGGATGCGATCGGTCTCGCGTGGACATCCGCCGACGTATGACGGCCGCAGACGGGTTCAATGGCGCTTACCTGCCGGTATTTCCACGTTCGGCGACCCGTGGCCGCTCGACTGCGGCCGTGCATCGGTGACGCGTCCGCGTCGGCGCGGCTGAGACGCCACAGGCGCGCCTGTCCATGACAGACGCGCCTGCGTATCGCGCTATGCCGAGGCGGTCACCGTTTCGGAAGCGGTGTCCGCGGTCGCTTCGCCTTCGCCCGCGGGCTTGCGCCGACGGCGCCGACGGCGTGCGGGCTGATCGGTGGTTTCGGCGTCATCGGTATCGCCGTCCGAGTCCGACTCGGCGGTCACGCCGTTCCCATTGTCCCCGTTGTCCTTCGACTCGGTGCCGTTCTCGGTGCTGTCTTCGGTGGCACCGGCGGACCTGCGGCGGCGACGGCGGCGACGCGCGGGCTTATCCGCCGTCTCGTCGTCGGTCGCGTCGTCGAGTGGAGCTGCGGCGGTATCGGTTTCGGCTTCGTCGGTTTCGGTGCCGTTGATTTCGCCGTCCATCGGTTGACCCGCGCGGGTGCGACGCCGATTGCGCTTGCGCGGCGCACGGGCGGGGCGCTCGACAACCTCGGCGTCCTCGTCGCGGACCGGCTTCGGCTTGCGGATGGTGCCGGTGACACCCTCCGGAATGCCGAGGTCGGAGAACAGATGCGGGGACCGCGAATACGTTTCGACCGGGTCCGGGATGCCGAGAGCGAGGGCGGTGTTGATGGCCGCCCAGCGGTTCAGTTCGTCCCAGTCGATCAGCGTCACGGCGACACCGGTGCGTCCGGCCCGGCCGGTGCGCCCGATCCGGTGCACGTAGGTCTTCTCGTCTTCCGGGCACTGGTAGTTGATGACGTGGGTGACATCGTCGATATCGATGCCGCGCGCCGCGACATCGGTCGCGACCAGCACATTGATGGCGCCCTTGCGGAACTTGTTGAGCGCCTTCTCCCGAGCGATCTGTCCGAGGTCACCGTGTACGGCGCCGACGGCGAAGCCGCGGTCGGCCAGATCGTCGGCGACCTTCTGCGCGGTGCGCTTGGTCCGGGTGAAGATCATGGTCGCGCCGCGGCTCTCGGCCTGCAGCACCTTGGCGACCAGCTCGCTCTTGTCCAGTGCGTGCGCCCGGTAGACGAACTGCGCGGTGCGGTCGTGAATGGCGGAGTCGTGCGGCTCCTCGGCGCGGATATGCGTCGGCCTGGTCAAGAAGGTGCGGGCCAGGGTGATGATCGGACCCGGCATGGTGGCCGAGAAGAGCATGGTCTGACGCTGCGTCGGAACCATGCCGAGAATGCGTTCGATATCGGGTAGGAAGCCCAGGTCCAGCATTTCGTCGGCCTCGTCCAGGACGAGCACGCCGATCTTGCCGAGAATCAGATGGCCCTGATCGGCCAGATCCATGAGTCGGCCGGGGGTACCGACTACGACGTCCACGCCGGAGCGCAGCGCTGCGATCTGGGACTCGTAGGGGCGGCCGCCGTAGATCGAGAGCACGCGCAGCTGGCCCTGGTGGTTCTTCAGGTACTTGCTCGCGTTCTCCAGATCCTGGGTGACCTGGATGCAGAGTTCGCGCGTCGGCACGATGATCAGTGCCCGCGGGGTGCCGTCCAGCGGGGTCGTCCCGGTGTCGGCGGTGGCGATCCGGTGCAGCAGCGGCACACCGAATCCGAAGGTCTTACCCATACCTGTGCGGGCCTGACCGATCAGATCTTCACCGGCGAGTGCCAGCGGCAGGGTCAGTTCCTGAATTGCGAAAGTGCGTTCGATTCCGATCTCGCCGAGCGCTCGCACGATTTCATCGCGAACCCCCAATTCGGCGAATGTCGGAGCGGTGTGGGTTTCGTCCAGTTCGGCGGTCAGTAGCGTATCCGCCAGACCAGGTTCCTGTTCGACAGTGATCTTGCTCAGGTTCGTGCCTTTCCTCGTTATCGCGTCACGCGCGCACGAGGTGTGGGGCGGACCGGCCGGCCCGCGACAACCACATATCCGCCTGTGATACTCACCTCGGCCACGGGCCTGATGTCTGCGGGAGCTCGTCGTTTCGGCGGCTGACCTCGGAAGACATCGGCGCGGCGCAAGGGTGATGCGGATCTGGTGCGCGCACATATTCCCGGACTTCGAAAACCTCGTCGGCGACACTCGGGCGACCGTACGATCCGGCGACTCGACGGACGAAAATTTCCGTTGTCCGCAGAGATTGTAGCGTGATAATCTGCACGGCTCGAATTCGATGTAACGGTCGGCCGCCGTAGCGTCTGCTTGCAGGTCGCTCGAAATGGTCGGTAATTCCGGACAAAATGCGCGGTTTCCTTGCGTTGACCGTCGACGTACGCTGCGCCACATGGCAATTCATCTGGCGCGTCGAATCTGGCACACTCTCGAACCCATCCACGATGTCGTGTATTTCGGCGCGGACGTCAAGCAGGCCGGAGTTGCGCTCGGACTGCGCGGATTCTGGCAGACCTACTTCGCGTTCCGGGCCGCGCCGTTGGGGGCGGTGGGCGCGGGCGCGGTACTGGCGACCTTCGCCGGATTTCATCCGGACACGGTGGCCAAGGCGGTGCCGGACGCCTGGACCCGGACGACGCCGGAGGCATGTCTGCAGGCCCGGCTCGCCTTTTCGGTCGGATTGTTGCGCGGGGCAGGGGCCGGTGAAGCTGATTGTGCCCGTGCCGCCGAATTGCTCGATCCGGTGGCGCGCACGGCCGATCCGACCGGCCGCCCGTTGTATGCGGCGAATGCGGAATTGCCGCTGTCCGCCGATCCGGTGGCCGCGCTGTGGCAGCTCACGACCACCCTGCGCGAACATCGCGGCGACGGCCATGTCGCGGCCCTGGTTGCCCACGGTCTGTCCGGATCGCAGGCGCTGGTGCTGCAGGTAGCGGCCGGTAAGTCGCCCGAATCGGTGATGCGGCCAGCGCGCGGCTGGTCGGAGCGGGAATGGTCCGATATCGCCGACGAGTTGCGCGCCAGGGGTTTGATCGTGGGGGAGCCGATCAGCCCGGAGTTGACCGGCTCTGGCGCCGAATTGCTCGAACGAGTGGAGGCGGGCACCGACGAAGCCGCCTGGAACGGCGCACTGGCGGCGCTGTCGCAGGACGCCATCGCCGAGCTGACCTACTTGCTCGAACCGTTGACGAAGCGTGTTCAGGAGAGCGTGGTGCCGCCGCTCAATCCGATCGGCATGACGCGGGGCTGAGCGGTCCACGGTTGCTCACAAAGCGGAGTTGCCTGTAACCATCGGTAACGGGATGTGAGACATTCTCGAGGTGAGTTTCACCGACACCGTCACCATCGCGGCGCGCAATGCCTGGGCGCTGACCTTCGGCCAGGGCGTCGAGGCGCCGGATCCCGCCCCGTCGACCGTGCTGTGGGACGAACCGCATCGGCAGCTGCGTCGCTTCGAGGGTATCGGATCCGCCGCTGCCGCAACGGATTCGGCGGTGCTGCTGGTACCGCCGCTCGCCGCGCCCGCCAGCTGCTTCGATCTGCGTCCGGATCAGAGCCTGGCCCGATTCCTGCTGGAGACGGGCCGGGCGCCCTACGTCGTCGATTACGGCGCGATCACCTTCGCCGACCGGCGGATGGGCTTCGAGACCTGGATCGACGACATCCTGCCCGAGTCGATCCTGCGCACCTCCGCCGATCGCGACGGCCGTCCGGTCGATCTGGTCGGCTGGTCCATCGGCGGCACCCTCGCACTGCTGAGCGCGGCCGCGCATCCCGAACTGCCGATCCGCTCCATCACGGCGGTCGGCTCGCCGCTGGACTACGACAAGATGACCGGCATTCCGCAGGTGCGTGCGGTGGCCAAGCTGACCGGCGGTATCGCCACTTCGACGGCGGTGCGTGCGGCGGGCGGCATTCCGGCCACGCTGACCCGAATCGCCTACAAGGTCACCGCATGGGACCGCGAACTCACCCGGCCCTGGTTCGTCGCGAGCAATATCGCCCGCACCGAAACCCTGGCCAAGATGGAGTCCATCGACCGATTCATGTCCGAGATGCCCGGCTATCCGGGCCGCTTCTACGGCCAGCTGTGGGGTCGCCTGATCCTGAACAACGACATCGGCCGTGGTGTCGTGAAACTCGGCGAGCGTCGCATCGAATTGGCCGACGTGGCCGCGCCCGTGCTGCTGGTCGGCGGACCCACCGATGTCATCACCCCCGCCGCCGCGGTGGCGGCCGGACAGCGCATCCTCACCGGCGCGCAGTCCGTTCGCTACGAAACCGCACCCGGCAGCCACCTCGGCATCCTTACCGGAGAAACCGCCCGCGACACCACGTGGACCTATCTCGACAAGTTCTTGTCCGAGCTGTCCTGAACAACCACGCCCCCGATGTTCGCCTGGGATGACGGCGACATGCACTGGGATGACGGTGATCCGTAACAGACCGGGACTAGGCTGTGTCGACATGGGAGCACAGTCATCTGCAGCGGTAGGGGTTTCGTTGTTCGGGTCGTCCATTTCCACCGACGATACGGGCGTGATCGACCTGTTCGCGGTGCTCGCCTACGGTGAGATCTCCGCGTTCTACCGGCTGGCCGAGGAGGCCAAGCTGTCGCCGACGCTGCGTGGCAAGGTTGCCGTCGCGAAGATGGCCGCCGCCGAGATGCGGCACTTCGAAACCCTGGAGTCCGCGCTGGCCGAGCGCGGTGTGGATATCTTCGACGCGATGGCGCCGTTCGTGCGCGCCCTGGACGCCTACCACGACTCCACCGATCCCTCGACCTGGCTCGAGTCGATGGTGAAGTTCTACGTCGGTGACGGTATCGCCGCCGACTTCTACACCGAGATCGCCGGCGCCCTGTCTCCCGAGGTCTCCGCCGTGGTCCGGGATGTGCTCGCCGAGACCAGCCACTCCGAATTCGTGGTGGAGGAGGTGCGCCGCGCGGTCGCGACGAGCCGCTCCGAGCGCGACCGGCTGACGCTGTGGGGTCGGCGGCTGCTCGGTGAGGCGATCACCCAGGCGCAATACGTGATGGCCCAGCGCGACGAACTCACCGAGCTGGTGCTGGCCGCGACCGGTGACCTCAACGGCATTGCCGCGCTGTTCGAGCGCATGCAGGCCAGCCACGCCGAACGCATGGCCGTCCTGGGAATCTGATTACTCGTTGACAGCGCGGACCAGTCGCAGGCCGGGCGATTGCGCCTGCGCCTGGTCGGTGAGCCAGACGACGATGCACTGATCCTTATCGGCGTTCAGTGCCTCGAACGGGATATCGATATGGCCGTACTCCGGGTGGTCGAACCGCATCGTGCCCGAGACCAGGTCGTCGATATGCTGCGGCTGCCAACGGCTTTCGAACTCCGGATAGGCGAGCAGCGCGTCGATCAGCTCTAGCAGGCGGTCCTCGCCCGGCCAGCGGATCGTCGCGCGCCGTAGCGCGGCCGAGAAAATATCGGCCACCTCGTCCCAATTCCGCAGCACCTGCTTGGCGCGCGAATGCGCGAAGGTGAACCAGGCCAGATTCACGACCTCTGGATTGTCGAGCAGTCCAACGGGTTTCGCGATGTCCTCCCAGGCTGGATTCCAGCCGAGCACATTGAGCCGTCGCCCGATCACGAAGGCCGGAGTGGGATGCAGTGCGCGCAGGATGGTCTCGATCGCGGGCGTCGGATGCTCTTCGACGGCTTGGGTGGTGGGGCAGCGGGATTCGTTGGTCGTCGTGACGGCAAGCCAACCGAAGTGGTGGCGGTCCTTACCCTCGATCAGCAGGGCCTGCGCGAGCGCATCGATGACCGCGGGCGACGGATTGGTATCGCGGCCCTGCTCGAGGCGGGCCAGATAGTCGGCGCTCACCCCGGCGCGCACTGCGACCTCTTCGCGGCGCAGTCCTGGGGTACGGCGGCGACCGCCCTCGGGAAGTCCCACATCCGTCGGCCGCAATTGGGCGCGGCGTGCGATGAGGTATTCCGCGAAGGGATTGGGTGCCATACGTTTCATCGTGCCTCGTCCTGGGATGGTTATCCGCGCCCTGTCGGGTCCAGGATAACGGCGGTCTGGCTAACGGACCACGGTCCGGTCATGGTCTATGGCATGACATCTTCCGCTGAATCCACTACCACACTCACTCCGGGCTCCTGGGCCCTGGACGCGATGCATTCCCAGGTCGAGTTCACCATCCGCCACCTCGGCATCTCCAAGGTCCGCGGCCGCTTCAACAAGTTCGAGACCGAGTTCGTCGTCGACGACAACGGTTTCGCCACCCTCGGCGCCACCATCTACCTCGACTCCTTCGACACCGGCAATGCCGATCGCGACAACCACGTCCGCACAGCCGACTTCCTCGATGTCGCCAACCGCCCCACCCTGAGCTTCCGTGCCGTCGAGCCGGTCCAGATCACCGAATCGTTCGAGGTCGAGGGCGAGGCCACGCTCGGCGGGATCACCAAGCCGGTCACCCTCGATGTCGAGTGGGGTGGTGTCCAGGTATTCGCCGGAACCGGCGACCGGCATGCGGGCTTCTCCGCGACCGGCAGCATCAAGCGCACCGATTTCGGCGTCGGGGGCCCGCTGCCCGGCATGCTCAGCGATACCGTCAAGATCGAGCTGGAAATCCAGCTCATCGAGCCCAAGTAGCATTTGTTCGCTCTGAGCGCAGGCGGGCGTGCTACCGGCTTCGGGGTGCTGCATTAGCCTTGATTTCGACAGCACACAGGACTCTAGGTTCGGAGGTTGGCCGTGGAGGTCAAGATCGGTATTTCGGATAGCCCGCGCGAGCTCGTCATCAACAGCGGGCAGACCCCGGACGAGGTCGAGGCGCTGGTGTCCGGTGCGCTGAGCGGCGAGGGCGGCGTCGTCGCGCTCACCGACGAGAAGGGCCGCAAGTTCCTGATCCAGGCCTCGAAGGTCGCCTACGTCGAGATCGGCGCCGCCACCGGTGGTCGCGTCGGCTTCGCGGCGGTCTGAGCCGAACCGCGACGCAACAGGCGAGAGCCCCCGCACTCGGGTGAGTGCGGGGGCTCTGCTGTCTTGAGCTCGATCAGTGGATCGGATGCAGCGGCACGTGCGACAGACCGCCCCACGCCAGCGCGACGGTGGTGTCGACCGCCTCTTCCTTCGGAATCGGCCGATCCGCCTCCAGCCAGTACCGTGCGGTGAACTGGCTGGTGCCGACCAGTCCGACCGCGAGGATCCTGGCCCGGTAGGGGTCCAAACCGGAATCGTGGGCGACCAGGTCGAAGACCGCGTCCACACAGGCCTCGGTGGCCTGCTCGACCCGGCGCTGCACCTGCGGCTCGCTGATCAGATCGGATTCGAAAACCAGTCGGAAGCCCTGCATTTCGTTGTCGACGAAATCGAAATAGGCCTGCACCGCGGCGCGCACACGCTGTCGGTTGTCGGTGGTCGAACGCAGCGCCTGGCGCACACTCGACACCAGCATGTCGACGTAGTTCTGCAGCACCGCCAAATAGAGCTCGAGCTTGCTGGCGAAGTGCTGATAGAGCACCGGCTTGCTCACTCCTGCGCACTGCGAGATCTCGTCCATACCCGCGGCGTGGTAGCCACGCTGGACGAACACCTCACTGGCGGCCGCGAGTAGCTGTTGACGACGCTCGTCGCGCGGAAGCCGGGTACCGCGCTTGGTCGGCGCCATGGCATCGGAGGACGTTTTGCGGGACGTCATCCGGTCCACGAGGTCAGTCATTTTTCGGCTCTCCCAGTCGATGCCCCGGCAAATAGGGGTGTACACCGGGTATCCCATGAACGATACCCGTTTGTACCGCGTCTGCAGATCGGGGCCACAGATGCAGTCCACTCGGTGAGATATATCGCACCGCTTGCGACTGCTCGCAGGTCGCCCGAAAGGGTCGGCATCGGGCGCGGAGATGTACTCGGGCCGGGGGTATTGCGCCCTGTGAGACGCTGGTTGACGTGACCGACCGACCGGAAAGACCCTCCGGCGCCGGACGCAGTGCGCACCGCCGGGCTGGCTCCACCGCGTCCGGTTCCGTAGTCTCGGGCTCTGTGGAAAGGCCAGGCCCCGAGGTGCGTACGGGGGCAGCCACCCGAAACGGTGCCGCTGCCCAGGACGGTGCCGAGGGTGAGATCGAATGGAGATCCGGTTCGCCACCGCGGAATGAGAATGGCGTCGAGGTCTATGACCCGCTCGGTTCGTCCGACCCAATGGTCGACCGTTCCTATCAACCGCTGCGGGCCCGCTGGGATCCCACCGCACCCGACGAGAGTCGTTCCCGCGCACCGAGACCCGAGCGCGATACCAAGAAGCAGAGCGCGGTCGGTCGTTTCATCCGCACCTATGGTTGGCGTGCTTACGCACTTCCCGTACTTTTCGTGGTGACCGTGTTGGTGATCGTCGACGCGGTGCGCGGGGGCACCGATCCGGCGAATATGCCGGGCGGGGCACCGGGATTCGGACGATTGAGCCCGCGTGCGGCATCCGCGGGGATCATCGGCGCACCGCCCGGCGACGGCCACTTCCCGACGAATCTGCCGACCGGCGCGCTGCCCGACGGCGGACCGTTCACCGAAAACGGTACGGGCACATGGCGTGTGGTGCCGGGGACCACCGCGCAGGTGGGCACCGGATCGGAGTTCCAGTTCAAGTACACCGTCGAAATCGAGGACGGCGTGGACACTTCCGGATTCGGCGGGGACGAATCCGTGGCCAAGTTGGTCGACAGCACCCTGGGCAATCCCAAGAGTTGGGCGCACGACACCAAATTCGCCTTCCGGCGCATCGATCATGGCGAACCGGACTTCCGCATTTCGCTCGCCTCCCGCGAGTCCTCGCGCAAGGCTTGCGGTTTCGACATTCCGATCGATTCCTCCTGCTTCAATGCCGATCTGCGGCGAGTGGTGCTTTCGGAGGTGCGCTGGGTGCGCGGTGCGCTGGCCTTCGAGGGCGATATCGGTTCCTATCGGCAGTACCAGGTCAACCACGAGGTCGGCCATGCCATCGGCTACCACCAGCATCAGCCGTGCGAGACCGACGGCGGGCTCGCGCCGGTGATGATGCAGCAGACCTTCGGCACCAAGAACAACGACATCGCCGCCCTCGATCCGGACGGTGTGGTCCCGATGGACGGTAAGCGCTGTCGCTTCAACCCATGGCCCTATCCCCGCGGCTGAATTGTTGGCCGCGCCTCCGGCGCGGCGTGTTCGCGGCCCCCTGTGTCTCGCGTCCGAGCCGTCGAGACTCGCGCCTGCGGCGCATGCGCTTCGACGGCTCGGACGCGAGATGGGCCGCGAACGGGTCGCTCGTAAGACTCGCTCCGTTGTGGCCGGCGATGGCGGATCGTTCGGCATCTGATGCCCTCATGCCGGGGGGTGGAGTTCCGCGCCTGCGGGCGGATGCGCTTCGACGACTGGGATGCGAGATGGGCCGCGAACGGGTCGCTTGTAAGGCTCGCTCCGTTGTGGTCGGTGATGGTGGATCGTTCGGCATCTGATGCCCTCCGTCGGGCGGTGGAGTTCCGCGCCTGCGGGCGGATGCGCTTCGGCCATTGGGATGCGAGATGGGCCGCGAACGGGGCGCTTGTAAGACTCGCTCCGTGGTGGTCGGTTGTGCAGGGCCGGTCGCTGCCCTCCGTTGTTGATGCTGGACCATAGGTCGGGAAGAACGGCCCGATTGTCGGTGTTGAGTAAGTAGGCGCTGAGTCACCACAGTGCGATCGGCCAATTGATTCGAGGAGCCCTGGACGTGTCATCACCGAAGTCCCTGCCGCCGCTGGTCGAACCGGCCGCGGAGCTGACCAAGGACGAGATCGCCCGCTACAGCCGTCATCTGATCATCCCGGACCTGGGTGTGGACGGGCAGAAACGGCTGAAGAACGCCAAGGTGCTGGTAATCGGCGCCGGCGGGCTCGGCTCGCCCGCGCTGCTGTATCTGGCGGCCGCCGGTGTCGGGACGCTCGGCATCGTCGAATTCGACGAGGTCGACGCGTCCAATCTGCAGCGCCAGATCATCCACGGTGAATCCGATATCGGCCGCCCGAAGGCCGATAGTGCGCGCGATTCGATCCTCGAGATCAACTCCGGCATCGAGGTCCGGCTGCACAAGATCCGCCTGGAGCCGGAGAACGCCGTCGAGCTGTTCGCCGAGTACGACCTGATCGTCGACGGCACCGATAACTTCGCCACCCGCTACCTGGTCAACGACGCCGCGGTGCTGGCGGGCAAACCGTATGTCTGGGGCTCCATCTACCGCTTCGAGGGCCAGGTCTCGGTCTTCTGGGAGGACGCACCGGACGGCCGTGGCATCAACTACCGCGATCTCTACCCGGAGGCCCCGCCGCCCGGAATGGTGCCCTCCTGCGCCGAGGGCGGTGTCCTCGGCGTGCTGTGCGCCTCCATCGGTTCGATCATGGTGACTGAAGCGATCAAGCTGATCACCGGCATCGGCGAACCGCTGCTCGGCCGTCTCATGGTCTACGACGCACTGGATATGAACTACCGGACCATCAAGCTGCGCCGCGATCCGGAGCGTCAGCCGATCACTGAACTGATCGACTACGAGGCGTTCTGCGGTGTGGTGTCCGAGGAGGGGCAGGCCGCTGCGGCGGGTTCGACGATTACCGCGCGCGAGCTCAAAGAGCTGCTCGACGCTGGCAAGGAAATCGAGCTCATCGACGTTCGCGAGCCGGTCGAATGGGACATCGTGCACATCGAGGGCGCCAAACTCATCCCGAAGGATCGCTTCCTCTCCGGTGAGGCGCTGTCGGATCTGCCGCAGAACCGGCCGATCGTCTTGCACTGCAAGACCGGTATCCGCTCTGCGGAGGTGCTCGCGGTCCTGAAGAACGCCGGTTTCTCCGACGCCTCGCACGTGCAGGGCGGCATCGTCGCCTGGGCGAATCAGGTAGACAAGTCACTGCCGGTCTACTAGACGGGGTACTCATGCCGAGGGGTTGCTTCGCGGCGTAACCGCCACGGAGCGAGTCTTACGAGCTACCGTTCGCGGCCCGTCTCGCGTCCGAGTCGTCGAAGCGCATGCGCCGCAGACGCGAGTCGTGCCCTTGCGGCGTGCATGCATCAGGTGCCGAACGTCCCGCCGTGAGCGACCTCGACGGAGCGAGTCTTACGAGCTACCGTTCGCGGCCCGTCTCGCATCCCAGTGGCCGAAGCGCATCCGCCCGCAGGCGCGGAACTCCACCGCCCGGCATGCGTGCATCAGGTGCCGAACGTCCCGCCGTCAGCGACCTCGACGGAGCGAGTCTTACGAGCGACCGTTCGTGGCCGTCTCGCGTCCGAGTCGTCGAAGCGCATGCGCCGCAGGCGCGAGTCTCGACGGCTCGGACGCGAGACAGAAGGGGCCGCGAACACGCCGCGCCGGAGGCGCGGCCAACAACACGGCGCGCCGCAGGCGTGCCAAATTCAACACAGGTACCGTACGGCCGTGACTTCTGTGGAACCTCCCGAGCACGTGCGCGCCACGTTCGGTCTGCGCGAAGTGACGCCGGTTTCGCTGGGAGACTGGGACGGCGGCTGGCGGCTCGGTGACGTGGTGTTGAGCCCGATCGCCGATCATGCCAGGGCGGCGTGGTCGGCGAAGGTCCGCGAAACCCTGAAGGTGGACGGTCTACGCCTGGCCCGTCCCGTGCGCGCCACCGACGGCCGCTACGTAGTTTCCGGTTGGCGTGCCGATACCTACCTGGAGGGTGTACCCGAGCCACGTTACGACGAGGTCGTGTCGGTATCACTGCGACTACATAAGGCCACGGCGGAGCTCGAGCGACCACGGTTCCTGGTCCAGCCGCCGGTCGCCCCCTGGGTCGATGTCGACGTCTTCGTCGCCGCCGACCGGGCGGCTTGGGAGGCGGTACCGCTGCGAAGTCTGCGCGCCGGTGGCATCACCCCGGCAACCTCCCCCGATGGCCAACGCAGTATGGAACTGATCGGCCAACTCGCCACACTGCGCAAACCGGTCCAAACCCCCGCGCAACTGGTGCACGGAGACCTGTTCGGCACGGTACTTTTCGCCGGGGTCTTCACACCCGGTCTCACAGACATCACCCCGTACTGGCGTCCGGCGCCATGGGCTGCCGGTGTCATCGTCGTCGACGCACTCGCTTGGGGCGGCGCCGACGACGGCCTGCTCGACCGCTGGTCCGATTTACCCGAGTGGCCGCAGATGTTGTTGCGAGCGGTGATGTTTCGGCTTGCTGTACATGCGCTGCACCCCCGCTCGACCCCCGAGGCGTTTCCCGGATTGGCGCGTACCGCCGACATGGTTCGCTTGATGCTCTGAGTTCCGTCCCGACCGCGCGATCGTACGGTTACCCGATCTGCGCCGTGCGCTGCATCGGGTGCTCTATGCTCGGACAACCGCCTCAGGCGGCGTTGTTTACCTGCTTTTCGGGCCACCGGGATGCTGTGTGGTTGCCCGTGCTCGGACGGCCCCGCGACCGGTTCCGACGATGCCGGAATGGAACCGGATCGGACCCTCGTGGAGCCAGCGTAAGCGTTGTGCCCGTGCTAATTTGACGTTCGTGGACGCGGTGAGGAGCGGCGCGCCTGCGACTTGGGGTGAGGACGGCAGCAGGTGAGAATCCAACCGAGGCAACAGATTCTGGACGTGTGGCGCGCCATGCTGGCCGCGTGCTGGGATGGCAAGGACTGGCGCTGGGGCGGTCGGATGGATGCCAACTCTATCAGCGATTCCGAACAGTTGCTCTGCCTGCTGTATCCGGCCACCGAGATCGATATCTTCGCACTGGACAATCCGGATCGCATGGAGGACGACGTCAGTTCGGTCCTCGAACCGCTCGGCGGTCCGAAGCAGATCGGCAGCTTCGTGGTCTGGCTGCTCGAGCGCTACATCGAGCAGAACACACGTGACGACGGGCAGCCGAACTTCTCCGCGGGCAGTTATCTGCGCTCCGCCGATGAGCGTGAACCCAATACGGCGCAGCGCGGTATCGAGGTCGTCGACTCGTACTCGATGTCGCTGACCGTCTGTATGGCGGGCCTGCGCTTCCTGCGCACTTTCCGCGGTTGGGCTCGACCAGGGGAACTGACGCAGCGGATCGATATCCTCTCCGGGCAGCTCAGTGCGCGGCTCACCGCGGCGATGACCGGACTGGTCCGCAGTTTCGTCGTCAATACCGTTAAGCCGAAATCCCCTGAGGGACAGGCGATTCTGGGGATGTTGAACCAGACCGGTGAACCCGAGCAGGCCATGGTCGACGGTGTGCGGCGCAGTCTGGAACGGGTACGCGCGCGGCTGCGCAGTGACGTCACCCTGGGCCAGGAGAAATCGGTCAAGGAGCTCGAGGACGAGAATCTGCTGTTCGAATGCGGGTGGAGTTGGGGTGTGGTGCGCGACGCCACCGAGGTCGACTTCGTCGAGGAGCAGATCGCGAGTGAGAAAGGCGTCGCCGATCCGCGCCCGTATCTCTATTTCACGGTCGTCGCGCTGGACGGCATCAACGACTTGGTCTCTCCGCGCACCGGTGAGCTCGGTCTGCTCGACGAGAAACAGCACCGGCTGGCCCAGGCCCTGCGTACCCGCTGGGAGTTGACCCAGCGCTATTGGTCGACGGTCGCGCGGTTCGGCTCGGGCAGTTGGCCGCTGGAGGATATTCCGTGGCGCACCTCCGACGGCGAGCAGTCGGACTACTTCAGTCTCATCGTATCCGCCGTGCTGATCCAGGATCTCGTCGCGCGCACCGCCTCCGATGACGACTTGACAAGGGCCGTGGCCATTTTCGACGAATTGGCCGGCCGGGGCCGGATCATTCGCCGGACCATGCGCGAGGACCCCGCGGTCGCGCTGCACACGCCCGGTGTACGACTGACCCTGCGGGGCAGTGAGGGCGTCGGGGACGGACCGACGCTGCAATGGGAGGTTTCGGACTTCTCGGCGGTGTTGCTCAAGCGAATGCTGCAGGCGGCCAGGCTGTCCAACAATGTCGCGGCCCGCGACAAGCTGATGGAATTGGCCAAATCGGTGATGGAGCATCTGGATCGGCGCATGCTGCGGGCCGGTGCGCCCGGACTGTGGGACGATCCGGCGGGCGCGTTCGGGGAGAACGGCGATGCCGAGGTAACCAGGCCGTCCTGGTACATGACCGAGCGCGTCGTCGAATGTCTGGTGGCCGCGGACCGTACCTATCGTGAACCGCCGCCCAACTGGCCGGATCTGCAGGACGTCGCGCGGGTCATGCTGAATACCGCCGAGCATCGATTCGATCAGGAGATGCTCGGTGTGAGCATCGATGACACCTCGGGCAATCGGGCCGCGCTCGATCGCGTGGAGGACCATATCGATCAGGCCAGGCGGTTGGTGCGCGAGGATTCCGCGACCACTTTCGTGCACGCCCTCGACGCGCTGCGTGAACTCGACCGACTGGCCGCCGCCCGCCGCGACGCGACAAGGAACCCCTAGCGCATGATCGTGTTCGCGACCTCCGACAAGGGCGGCACCGGCCGCTCGGTGACCAGCTGCAATCTCGCCTATCGGATGTGTGTGCGGGGTAAGCGGGTCGCCTATCTGGATTTCGATTTCGGTTCCCCTACCGCGGGTGCGCTTTTCGAGATCAGCGGTGTGGAGCGCGGTATCTCCACTGGCGACGGCCTGCATTCCTACTTGCTCGGCAAGGCGGGCGTCGCCGCGCGAATCGACGTGCGAGACAACACCGATCGACGCGAATTACGCAAGATGCGCACGCGAACCGGCAAGCTGTTCCTATTGCCCGGCGATGCAGGTGGCGCGGAGTTCACCAAGATCGTTGACCACACCCTCGACAATTGCGCCAAGTTGCTGCTCGAATTGGATCAGGATTTCGACGTCTGCATTGTCGATCTCAGCGCGGGGCGTTCGGTGGCGATGGAAATCGCCCTGAAGGCAACGGCTTTGCCGCAGTTGTCCGCGATACCAGTGCGCTGGTTGGTATTTCATCGGTGGACCCGCCAGCACATCATCGCCGCACATGGTCTGGTGCGCGGGCAGTACGGGATCCTCGATTGCGGCGCGGGCGCGGGCCATGATCCCGAGGTGCTGCTGGACAACCTCAGGTACGTGCGCACCGCGGTACCGCAATTGAACGAGGCGACCGAATCCCCTGGGCCGCAGGCGGCTTGGTTGCATCAGCAGGACTCCATGTTGAAACGGCTGGCATCGACGAACAAGGTCGGTGCGAGCGCGATGCTCGGCGAGACCCCGGTCGAGCCGGTATTGCAATGGCGCGAACAGCTGATCCTGGACATCGACGTGCAGAAGGAAATTGCCAATAAGGCAACCGTCGAGGCCTTCGACACGCTCGCCGATCGCGTGCTCGACAGAGCCACCTGGCGCCGGATCTGAATCGACCGAACTCGAGAACACCATCCTGGAAAGGATTTCGAGCACATGGAGCATGCCGCAGGCTACAGCGAGGCCACCGAGCACCCGCGCGTCGCCAAGGTGCCGCTGTCCCATGTTTCGATCGAGGTCGGACATTTCTATATGCACGATCTGGCCAATGGCGAGGAGAAGATTCGCACGCAGTTTCGTCGGATCGTGCCGCTGGTCACGGCATTCACCGAGGCCGCGAAAATCGAATTCGGTCCGCGCGCCAGGGTGAGCACCTGCTTTCTGGTCGACGACTATTTCCGGTCCGATACCAATCCCGGCGAAATCCTCGACAAGTTGCTGCGCAATGCCGACGAATGTGGTTTGAGCATCGACTATTTGGCGCGCGAGGCGGGCTGCTGGGAAGTTCCGGCCGCCGAATACGGCGCGGTGAGCGCGCCGCGTATCGAACTGGCCGAGTTGGTCCGCGCCCGCATCGTGGCCGAACCGCCCGAGGGCGCGAACGGACGCAGACCGCCCACCGCGGAATCCGGCTGGCTGTGCAATGGCCGACGCGCCTCCGATGATCCCTCGGAGCAGGCCATGCACGACGAGCCGTACGAACCGGCCGAGGAGTTCGGGCGGCGCGAGCATTCGATTTTCCTCGATGTCGAAATGTGGAGCAAACAGACCCGAAAGGTGAACGGGCGCAAGGAAGTCTTCACCAAATGGTCCTGCCCGTATCTGGCCTCCATCTGGCAGTTGCTGCGACTGGGCATGCTGCGCTTCGACGGTATGCCGGTGGTCGAGCCGCAGCCGTGGGAGGCGGGTATGCCATGGCCGAGCAGTTGGTGGGAGATGCCCGCGGTGGTCCAGCTGAATCCGCGGGCCAAACCTTTTGCCGCATATCGGTCACTTTCGCTGCTGCCGCAGCGATATCTGGGTATCGAGCACGCGGTGCGGGTAATACTCGATCACATCCAACTCGACGACGAAGTAGTGGATCAGATCGTCGCCAGGGGCAACGAGGAGGGTATCGACGTATCGCGCAAGGTGACCGAACGCCTCACCCATTTCCTGCTGGACGGATCCTGACGTGAACGAACCGAACGATTCGGCCGCGCGCCGAATGCGCACGGCCCGCTCGACGCCGCATCTCAGGCAGCTGCGTCGTGGCCGAGCCGTGCGGCTGCTGGTGCGCGCTGGTGCGGCACAGACCAGGACACCCGCCGGACCCCTGATCGTATTCGGTGAGGTGGACACCTGCCTGCTGCCCGCGGCGACGCCGCTGCCACGCGGTGATCTCGAGGAACTGCTCGAGCTGGTGCCGGGCCGTCCGATGCTGTGGCGGGAGCGGCCGATGTCGCTCGCGGTTTCGCCGACCACCGCCGAGGGTGTGGATTGCCGGTTGGCCGCTCCTTCGCATCCCGATGTGCGGGCGATCGGCACGGTGGCAACGCATGCGGTCGTGGTCGGCGGACGGGTGCTGCAGAGTTCGGCGCAGACCAGAGTCGTGCGCGCCGCCGGCGATCAGCGCCGGACGTGGTCCCACTACCTGAGCCAGGTCGGGGTGTCCGAGGTGATCACCAAGGTCACCGCCGAAACCGGCGCCCGGCTGGCCGAAGGCTTCCTGGCCGCGGGCCCGCCGCCGGTGGCCACCCTCGATCTCGCGTCGATCGCCAACCGGCTGCTCGGCCGCATTCGGATGGATCACCGCCTCGATCAGCACACGCCGGTGCAATCGGGGACGACCAGGCTGCGCTGGGCGGCGCGGATCGGTGATCCGGCGCAGCCGGTTGTGTGGTTCCGGTTGCAGAACGATACGGTCCGCACCGCGTTGATCACGGTGCGCACCGAGGCGGAACTGGCTGATGTACAGCGGTTCTGCGAGGATCTCGCGGTGCACGATTGGCTGCTGTCGGTCACCGCCGCGGCGCTGGAGCAGTCCGATCTGTACCCGCCGGGCAGTGCGGAGTCGGTGGCGGTGCTGGCCCCGGTGCTGCACCACCTGGCACATCTGTGGGTGCCCGGCGCGCATTCGCCGCCGGCGCTGCGCGGGCTGTGGACCCAGCTGAATACCGATCCGGATTTCACCGCGGGACGGCGGGCATTGATCGATCAGCTGCACAATCGGGTGCTGGTGGCGACACTGGATGCGGTGCGGCACACCAGGATCGGCACCGAGGACTACAGCGCGGATTAGCCTCCGGGGTGCGATCAGATCCGGAACCATCGCCGGACCAGCAGTGCGAAGAACAGCGAATTGAGCACGAGTCCGGCGTAGGCCTCGACGATCAGGAGTGTCCGCCCGGCGCCCCTGATGTCCTCGAGATCGCCGATGCCGAGTGGATTCAGGTAGTTGATCAGGCACATGTGCAGCGCGGTCGGGATCGGCTGGCCGTCGGTGGCCCACAGCACGACGGTGCCGATGAGCAGTACGGCGGCGATCCAGCCGAGCAGCCGGAACGGCCGAAAACCGTAGCCGCACAGCACTTCGAGGGTCCAGTGTGGGATCCGCTTCCAGACCTGATCGACGGCGCGGCAACGAGCTTGCGCCAAGGCGTGCCCGCAGCGGTCCTGTGCGTCGAAGTCCTCCTCGACCCGGTGCAGTCCCACCGCGCGTTTGAAGGCCAGCACGGCATGGTGCGGCAGGTCGGCGGCGACCAGCGCGCGGCCGAGATGCTCATAGATTTCGGCGATCCGGGTGTTCTGGGTGCGGCTCAGCCGTCGTGGTCCGCGGAATTCGACCTCGGCGGCGAGAAGCGCCGTCAGGGCGGGCAGTCGTCCGTCGCCGTCCGCGGCGGGTTCCTGTGCCGCCGTGTAGATATGGGAGAAGACCAGGCTGTCGCCGGGCTGGGAAATCTTCACCGGGTCGTAGTCGAGTTCCAATGTCTCGACGTGGGTGTTGAAGGAGTCGAGGAGTCGCTGTTCGGATCCGGCTCCGGCCTGTTGGAAGTATTCGGCGATCTCACCGGCATACCGGTCGGCATGTCGATCGATCAGCATGGTCATCGAATTGACCGCCTTCTCGGCGGTGGCAGGTGGTAGTTGGGATAGGCCCGCGTATTCGGTCATCGTGTGTTCCCCCGGGTGCAGCCGTCACATTCGACGTGATACCCACCATACCAACGTGATTCGACTATCAATCCGGTGCGCGACCGCCCTTGAGCCATCGCTTGTCGTTCGGTCCGGGGAACCGCGAGGTAGTAGGCCAGTGATCGATGCGGTGTACCAGCACATCTCGGGGTTCGTCGGCGCCGAAGTAGCGCTGTTCGTATCCGGCCCAACGGAATCCCGCGTTCTTGTACAGCTTGACCGTGCGCTGATCGGTCGGTCGCACTGTGAGGTATACCGAATCCGCCTGTGCGGTCCGGCAACTCGTGACTGCCCGGTCCAGCAGCGCGCGGCCGAGGCCCCGATTGCGGTAGTTGGGCGCGACCGCGAGACCCATCACCCAGCCGCGGCGGCGGGTACCGACGCCGACGAGTGCGTAGCCGCGCACTCTGCCGCCGATTTCGGCCACCACCCAATCGGGTCCGTGCAGGTCGAACAGTTGCCGCAGCGTCACATACGGGTAGCACAGGTCGCCGAAATGTTCTCGCTCCAGCGCGGCGATATCGTCGAGATCCGCCAATCGTGCGGTCCGGAACACCGGTTCCCCCGCCCCCTCGGAATTATCCAATGCCCACCCTCCCGGTGTGAGGCTGCTTTCCAGCGTAAAGTGCTGGCGCAGTTGACGGACCGAGACCGCCAAATGCGATCCCTGCTCAGTCGCGGGTGGTGATGCGGATGTGTGCCATCTCGCCGGAGCCCCCTGGTGCTGCCTACTGATTCGGCGTGATATCCACCATAGCAATGTGATTCGACTCGTGGACGGCCGAATGCCGCGCTGGGGACCTCGTCCAGCGCGGCATTCGGGTCTAGCGGTGATGTGGTTACACGTTGGCGTAGGCCAGTGAGGGGACGCGGGCCACGGCGAACGAGGAGCGCAGGTAGAAGAACCAGGTGACCGCGGCCATGACCAGGAAGGCACCGGCGTAGGCCCAGAAGGCCGGGTTCATACTGTGGAAGTTGATGTTGGACAGGCGAAGTGCCTGCTGGAGCAGGTAGCCGCCGGAGGCGCCGATCGCGCCGATTACACCGATCGCGGCACCTGCTTGGCGCTTGGCCGAGGCGGCGGCGTCGGTGAGGTCGAGTCCGTGTTCGGATGCGTACTTCTTGGCTTCGGCGCTGAAGATGGACGGGATCATCCGGTAGGTCGAGCCGTTGCCGATACCGGTCAGCACGAACAGCACCAGGAAGGCGATCAGGTAGAGCGGGAAGCTCTTGGCCTGCAAGCCGGCCATGATCAGCACGCATGCGATCGACATACCGCCGAAGACGAAGATGGTCATCTTGGCGCCGCCGACCTTATCGGAGATCCAGCCGCCGAACGGACGGCTGAACGAGCCGACCAGCGCGCCGAGGAAGGCGAGATTACCGAGGGTGGTGATCCAGCCGATCTTGGCCAGATCCGGGAAGTTGGCCTTGATCAGCGTCGGGAAGGCGAAGGAGAAGCCGATGAACGAACCGAAGGTGCCGATGTAGAGGAACGACATGACCCAGGTGTGCTTATTGGTCAGCGCCAGCTTGTAGGACTTGCCGTCGGCCTTGGCCGTGCTGATGCTGTCCATGTATCGCAGTGCGCCGAACATGGCGATCAGGATGAACGGCACCCAGACCAGCACCGACAGCGTGATACCGAAGCGGTAGCCCGCCGCGTCCTTGGCCATGATGTGCGTGCCGAGGGTGATCAGCAGTGGCAGCACCAACTGGGTCTGCGCCACACCGAGATTGCCACCCGCGGCGTTGATTCCGAGGGCCGCACCCTTCTTCCCCTCCGGGAAGAAGAACGAGATATTGGCCATCGAAGACGAGAAGTTACCGCCGCCGAAACCGGCCAGTGCGGCAAGCACCATGAACACCCACATGGGGGTGCCGGGCTGGTTCACGAAGTAGGCGAGGCCCAGCGTCGGGATGAGCAGCATGGCCGCGCTGAATGCCGTGAACGCTCGCCCGCCGAATTTAGGGATGGCGAAGGTGTACGGAATGCGCAGTGCCGCACCGACAAGCGTCGGGGTCGAGGTCAGCAGCAGGGCATTGCTCACCGCGGTCGGGTTGCCCTTGCCGAGTCCGGCCAGGAAGTCGAAGCCCGCCAGGCCCATGCTGGTCACCACGGTGCCCCAGATGACCCAGACGCTGAAGCCGAGATTCTCGGCGAAGACGGAGAAGATCAGGTTCTTGCGGGCGGTGAGTTTGCCATCCGATTCCCAGAATTCGGTGTTGTCCGGCTCCCAGTGATCCAGCCAGCGCCCCTTTTTCTGATGCGTGAATACTGGGGTGTCCGACTGCTGGCCGGTGGCAGCTACTGCGGCAGTCATCGGCTTCCTCTCGATCTGGCTCGGTGGGTTCGCCGAGCTGCGGTCGAGACAAAGGTAAGAGTCGGTTGTTGCGTGTGAATGGCGCTGAGTGACGTTCCAGCCAAATCCGACTCACACGGCGCCGAGCGGGTCGGTGACCTATTGGTTACCTTGTCGAGCGGCGGGGTTTTCGGTCGGTTGACCAGAAGTCTAGCGGTCCGGATATTCGGCGATCAGCGATGCGAGGAAGCACCGCGCGGCCTGCGCCGCTCGATCCGGATCGCCATCGATAACGGCCTGCACCAATTCATTGTGCTCCGCATCGTAGGCATCGTCGGATTTCGCGCTTCGCGCCCGGATCACCTGTTCGATAATCGGCAGCAGCGAATCGTAGAACTCCAGATATACCGCGTTATGGCTGGCGACGACGATCGCGCGGTGCAGTTCCACATCGGCCTCGATGGCCGCGAGATTCTGTTCATCCCAGTGCTGCTGGCTGCGTTCCTCCAGTAGCCGGCGCAGATTCGCGATATCGGTCTCGTCGCGACGGCGCGCGGCCAAGGCCGCGGCATTGGTGTCCACGGCCATGCGCAGCTCCAGTACATCGCGTTCCTCCGCGTCGGCGAAGTACTTCGCGAGGGTGCCACCGACCTCCGAGGCCGCGATGACATAGGTGCCCGAGCCTTGGCGACGCTCCAGCATCCCGGCATGGACCAGCGCCTGCACTGCCTCGCGTACCGTATTCCGCCCGGTTCCGGTGAGCTCGGTGAGCTCCGGTTCGGTGGGGATTCGGGAGCCGATAGACCAACGGCCGGAACGAATTTCGGCACGCAGCTGCTCGGTTACCTGGGCAATGAGGCTGGTCCGCCGGACGGGTTGCACGGCATCAGAGTACCGCCCATCACAAATCTTGCCTCCTATCATGTGGTCATCCTATGATTTCGCGGTGACTGCAACTCTCCCGGAAACCACGACTCGCCCGGAATACGCCCGGGTCGAGCGGCGCAAACGTGCACTGACGGAAGGCCGACTGCTCGTCCTCGCCGCCATTGTGATGTCCGCGCTCACCCTCCGGGTCGCCGTCACCGCATTCTCGCCGCTGGCCGAGCGCATCGGCGCCGATATCGGTTACTCGACGGCCGTCGTCGGCGTCTTCGGCATGATCCCGACCCTGATGTTCGCGGTTTCGGGTCTGCTCACCCCGGTTTTCGTGCGCCGGATCGGGCTCGAGCGCACCGCACTCGTCGCGATGCTGATGGCCGGACTCGGCTTGCTGATCCGCGCGGTGGTCGGCGGCACCGCCGAACTGCTGATCTTCTCCGCGCTGGCCCTCGGCGGTATGGGTATCGGCAACGTGGTGATTCCGCCGCTGGTCAAGCGATATTTCCCGGATCGTCTCGCGGTGGTCAGCTCGCTGTACATCACCATGGTCCAGCTCGGCACCGTGGTGCCCGCGCTGATCGCGGTGCCGGTTGCCGACGCGCACGGCTGGCGTATCTCCCTGGGGCTGTGGGCGATTCTCGGCTTCGCGGCCGCGCTGCCGTGGCTCGGTGTGCTGCGCGATCGCCGCGGTCACGATCGGGTCGACAGCACAGCGCTGCCGTCGCGGACCGAGGAGCCCAAGGGCAAGGTCTGGCGTTCGCCGGTGGCCTGGGGGATGGCGGGCATGTTCGGTATGACCTCGCTGACCACCTACGCCATGTTCACCTGGCTGCCCAAGATCCTGTCCGAGGCGGGCGCGAGTGCCGGGTTCGGCGGAACCATGGTCGGTGTGTTCGCGCTGGTCGGGCTGGTGTCGGCGTTCACCGCACCGACGGTGGTCGCGCGGTTCCGCAATCCGTTCCCGTTCGTAGTGGGTTGTGCCGTCTTCTTTTTCACCGCATTCGTCGGACTGCTGATCGCACCGATGACTGTGCCGTTGCTGTGGGTCGTGCTGTTGGGCCTCGGCCCGAGCACCTTCCCGATGGCACTGACGCTGATCAATATGCGCACCAGGACCCCGCAGGGTTCGGCCGCGCTGTCGGGCTTCACCCAGGGCGTCGGATATGCGGTGGCCTGCGTCGGTCCGGTGCTGTTCGGCATGTTGCACAGCGCGACCGAGGGCTGGGCCGCACCGTTCGCGATGCTCGTCATCGCGGTGCTGGTGCTGCTCACCGGTGCATGGCAGGCCTGCAAGCCGCGCATGCTCGAAGACACCTGGAATTGATCGCGCCGTTCGAGTTGCGAGGTGGTGTGACGTCGAGCATGCTGTCCGCGTCACACCTCACCGGCCGGTAATTCGAAGATCGGCTGTTTGTGACGTGTGGAAACCGGTGTGTCACATGCGCGAAACATTTCGTTGAAGCTCACCCGGCTTTCCGGGGAATCGTGAGCAACCGTTGATTTGACGGTCATTTGGGGCAGCATTTCGGCAATACCCGTTTCCTACCGTGGGGCTAACCGATTTTGGGAGGCCCCTGTTGAGCACGCTGACGCGTAACCACAACATCGAGCATTGGGATGCCGAGGATGTCGCGGCCTGGGAGGCCGGTGGCAAAGACGTCGCCAAGCGGAATCTGATCTGGTCGGTCTTCGCCGAGCACGTCGGGTTCTCGGTGTGGTCCATCTGGTCGGTCATGGTGCTGTTCATGCCCACCGATAAGTTCGGCATCGATCCGGCGGGCAAGTTCTTCCTGGTCGCCATGCCGACGCTGGTCGGTGCGTTTCTGCGCATTCCGTATACCGTGGCCACTGCGCGCTTCGGCGGTCGCAACTGGACCATCTTCAGTGCGACACTGCTGCTCATTCCGACGCTGCTCACGCTGTACTTCATCAATCAGCCGGGCACCTCGTACACAACCTTCCTGGTCGTGGCCGCATTCGCCGGATTCGGTGGCGGCAACTTCGCCTCCTCGATGACCAATATCAATGCCTTCTACCCGCAGCGGCTGAAGGGTTGGGCGCTCGGGCTGAACGCGGGCGGCGGAAATATCGGCGTGCCCGTCATCCAGCTCGTCGGTCTGCTCGTCATCGCCACCCTCGGCAATGGCTACGCCTCGCTGATCTGCGCGATCTACCTCGTGCTCGTCGCGCTGGCCGGTGTCGGCGCCGCGCTGTTCATGGACAACCTGAAGAACCAGAAGGCCGATCTCTCCTACATGATCACGGCCCTCAAGGTGCCGCAGTCCTGGGCGATCGCCTTCCTCTACATCGGCACCTTCGGTTCGTTCATCGGCTACAGCTTCGCCTTCGGTCAGGTGCTGCAGATCAGCTTCAAGGCCGGTGGCGACACCGTCGCGCAGGCCGCACTGCATGCCGCGCAGATCGCCTTCATCGGCCCGCTGCTCGGTTCGCTGGCCCGGCCGTACGGCGGCAAGCTGGCCGACCGGATCGGCGGCAGCCGGGTCACCTTCTACACCTTCGCCGCGATGACCGCGGCCGCGGTGCTGGTCGGCGTGGCGAGCACCGCGGGTGACCGCAGCGGCGGCGTGCCGAGCGGTTCGGCGATGGTCGCGCTGGTCGCCGGATTCATCGCGTTGTTCGTGGTGTCGGGTATCGGCAACGGAGCCGTCACCAAGATCATCCCGTCGGTCTTCGACGCCAAATCCAAGAGCCTGGACTCGAGTCCGTCCGCCCAGGCCGCCTGGTCGCAGAACACTTCCGGTGCGCTCATCGGTTTCGTCGGCGCCATCGGTGCGCTCGGCGGTGTCGCGATCAACCTGGTACTGCGCTCCTCCTACGCCTCGACCAAATCGGCGACCACCGCCTTCTGGGTCTTCATGGCCTTCTATGTGGCCTGCGCCGCGGTGACCTGGCTGGTGTTCCTGCGCCGGCCGAGCGGCGTCGTCGACTCCGAGATCGTCACGCAGGCCGAGGCGCTCGTCCTCGAAGCCGAAGCAGGCAACCCGTCCCAGTCCACCAGTACGTCGGCCCGAGCCTGACGCCGAACCATCAACGGAGGACAGTCATGAACTCGACAGTCGACCCCACCCAGCGCAAGACCGTCGTGGTCGTCGGCCACGGCATGGTCGGGCACCGGTTCGTGGAGGCGCTGCGGTCCCGGGACGAGGCAGGCCAGTGGCAGGTCGTCATCCTCAGCGAGGAGCAGCTGCCCGCCTACGACCGAGTCGGACTTTCGTCGTACGTCGGCAACTGGGATCCCACCGCTTTGGCGCTGCCCGGTAACGAATACGCCGGTGACGCGCTGGTCGAGCTGCGGCTGGGCCAGTCCGCGCAGTCCATCGACCGCGAGGCACGCAAGGTCACCACCTCGGCGGGCGACACCATCGCCTACGACGCGCTGGTGCTGGCGACCGGTTCGTACCCGTTCGTGCCGCCGGTGCCCGGTCACGATCTGTCGGAGTGCTTCGTCTACCGGACCATCGATGACCTCGACGGCATCCGTGCGGCCGCTGCCGCGGCAGGCCCCGGTGCGGCCGGTGTGGTCGTCGGTGGTGGTCTGCTGGGCCTGGAAGCGGCCAACGCGCTGCGCCTGCTCGGCATGACGCCGCATGTCGTGGAGTTCAACCCCCGTCTGATGCCCGCTCAGGTCGACGAGGGTGGTGGCGCCATCCTGGAGAAGCTGGTCACCGATCTCGGGCTGCAGGTGCACACCGGTGTCGGGACCGCATCGATCGAGACCATCACGGACGCGGAATCGGCTGAGCGCCTGAAGGTTACGCTCTCCGATGACACGGTGATCGACGCCGGACTCGTGGTCTTCTCCGCCGGTGTCCGCCCGCGCGACCAGATCGCCCGCGACAGCGGCATCGAGGTCGGCCCGCGCGGCGGCATCGTTACCGATCTCGGTCTGCAGACCTCGGATCCGAATATCTATGCCATCGGCGAATGTGCCGCGGTGGAAGGTGTTTGCTACGGCCTGGTCGCCCCCGGCTACACCACCGCCGAGATCGTCGCGGACCGATTGCTCGGTGGTGCGGGCGAATTCCCCGGTGCGGATATGTCGACCAAGCTGAAGCTGCTCGGCGTCGATGTCGCCAGCTTCGGTGATGCGCACGGCACCACCGAGGGCGCGCTATCGGTTGTACTGCACGACGCCGCCAAGGGCACCTACGCGAAACTCGTTGTCTCCGATGACGCGCAGATCCTGTTGGGCGGCATCCTGGTCGGCGACGCGACCGCGTACTCGGCGCTGCGTCCGCTGGTCGGGCGTCCGCTGCCCGCCGAACCGGCCACGCTGATCTCGCCCGCCGGTGCCGAACTCGGTGCCGACGCACTGCCCGACGATGCCCAGATCTGCTCCTGCAACAACGTGTCCAAGGGTGCGATCTGCGGGGCCATCGAAGAGGGCGCCTGCGATATCCCGGGCATCAAGAAGTGCACGTCCGCCGGAACCTCTTGCGGCGGTTGTGTTCCCATGCTCAAGAAGCTGCTGGAGCAGTCCGGCGTCGAGATGTCCAAGGCGCTGTGCGAGCACTTCTCGCAGTCGCGCGCCGAGCTGTTCCAGATCGTCCAGGTCACCGGCATCCGCACCTTCTCCGGCCTGATCGCCAAGCACGGTAAGGGCTCCGGCTGCGATATCTGCAAGCCGACGGTCGCCTCCATCCTGGCCTCGACCTCGAGCGATCACATCCTCGACGGTGAACAGGCCGCGCTGCAGGACACCAACGACCACTTCCTGGCGAATTTGCAGAAGAACGGCACCTACTCGGTGGTGCCGCGGATGCCCGGCGGCGAGGTCACCCCGGATCAGCTGATCACCATCGGCCAGATCGCCAAGGAATTCGACCTGTACGTCAAGGTCACCGGCGGTCAGCGGATCGACCTGTTCGGCGCACGTGTCGAACAGCTGCCGCTGATCTGGAAGCGCCTTGTCGATGTCGGCATGGAATCCGGGCACGCGTACGGCAAGTCGCTGCGCACCGTGAAGAGCTGCGTCGGCTCCACCTGGTGCCGCTACGGTCAGCAGGATTCGGTCGGTATGGCCGTGTTGCTGGAGAAGCGCTACCGCGGATTGCGGTCGCCGCACAAGCTGAAGCTGGCCGTCTCGGGCTGCGCCAGGGAATGCGCAGAGGCCCGCGGCAAGGACGTCGGTGTCATCGCGACCGAGCACGGCTGGAACCTGTATGTCGGCGGCAACGGCGGTCTGACCCCGAAGCATGCGGTGCTTCTCGCTGGTGATCTGGACGACGAGACGCTGATCAAGTACATCGACCGGTACCTGATGTTCTACGTCCGCACCGCCGACCGGTTGCAGCGCACCGCGCCGTGGCAGGAGGCGCTCGAGGGCGGTATCGACTATCTCAAGCAGGTCATCTGCGAGGACAGCCTCGGCATCGCCGACGATCTGGAGGCGGCCATGGCCCAGCATGTCGCTGGCTATCGCGACGAATGGGCCGCGGTGCTCGACGACGAGGAGAAGCTGTCGCGCTTCGTGTCCTTTGTCAATGCCCCCGAAGAGGCCGATCCGACCATTTCGTTCGATGCGACCGGGGAGCGGAAGGTCCCTGTGTTGCTCGGCATGCCGGAAATCCCGGTCGCCACACGCGGGCAATAGCCGCTTAACCCCGAAGAAACAGGGCGCCTGTACCAATGGGTAAGGCGTTTGGAGGATGACACCGATGACCGTGATGGATACCCCCGGCATTGCCACAGCTACCACCACGGGTTGGACGCAGGCGTGCCGACTCGACTACCTGATTCCCGGCCGCGGCGTCGCGGTGTTGCTGAAGGGTGGCCGACAGGCCGCTCTCTTCCTGATGACCGATGGGACCCTCGCCGCCGTCGGCAATATCGATCCGATCGGCCGGGCGGCAGTGATGTCGCGCGGGATCGTCGGTGACCGCGCCGGTATTCCGGTCGTGGCCTCGCCGCTGCTGAAGCAGGCATTCTCGCTCCTGGACGGGCGCTGCCTGGACGACGATTCGGCGACGCTGCCGGTATACGCGGTGCGCGTCGAGGACGGCATCGTTTCGGTTTCCAATGAGCCGGTCGATGCCGGTCTCGTCGCCACGGATGGTGGATCGGCATGACAACAATCGATACGGGCGCCTGTCTGGCCGGTTTCACGGTCGGCGTCACGGCCGCCAGGCGGGCCGATGAGTTCGCCACGCTGCTCACCCGACGGGGCGCCGGTATCGTCGCCGCTCCTGCCATCCGCATCATTCCGCTGGCCGACGACACCGAACTGGAGCGGGTTACCCGCGATCTCGTGGCCGATCCGCCGCAGATCGTGGTGGCTACCACCGGCATCGGATTTCGCGGCTGGATGGAAGCGGCCGAGGGCTGGGGTATTGCCGAGGATCTGCGGCTGACGCTGTCGTCCACCAGGATGCTGGCGCGTGGGCCGAAGGCCAAGGGCGCGATCCGCGCCGCCGAACTCCGCGAGGAATGGTCTCCCGCGTCGGAATCTTCCGCCGAGGTGCTCGACCACCTGCTCGCCGAGGGCGTGGAGGGTGTGCGGATCGCGGTCCAATTGCACGGCGCGACAACCGAATGGGAGCCGGTACCCGACTTCTGTGAGGTATTGCGTTGTGCCGGTGCGGATGTCGTCGCGGTGCCGGTGTATCGCTGGGTGCCGCCGGACGATCAGGGTCCGATGGACAACCTGATCGAGGCCATCATCACCTCCAGCCTGGACTGCGTGACCTTCACCAGCGCGCCCGCCGTGGCGTCGATGTTGATGCGCGCCAAGGAAACCGGACTGCTGGAGGGCGTGCTGCACGCGCTGCGCGGACGGGTGCTGCCCGCCTGCGTCGGACCGATCACCGCGGCTCCGCTGGAGGAGCTGGGTGTGGCGACTTCGATGCCGGGACGCGCGCGCCTCGGTGCGCTCGCCCGGCACGTAGCCGAGGAATTGCCGCGGCGCGCCAATCGAATTCAGGCCGCCGGACACACCATCAGCGTGCGCGGGGCGTGTGTGGTGGTCGACGGTTCGGTGCGTCAGCTCGCGCCAGCGCCGATGGCACTGATGCGCTCGCTGGCGCGGCAGCCCGGCCGGGTAGTTTCCCGGGAGGATCTGCTTGCCGCGCTGCCCGGCGGCGGTGACGACACCCATGCCGTGGAGACCGCGATCGCGCGGCTGCGCGCCGGGCTCGGCACGCCGAAAGCCATTCAGACCGTGGTCAAGCGGGGCTACCGACTGGCGCTGGACGCCGCGGATTGCGCCGATGACTTTCCGCGCACCGTCGCTAACGGCCGTGCGCCGGTAGCGGGCATCGGCACCCCGGCCCGCGCGCCGAGGTACGCACAGCCTGCGGGGAGCTGGTGACGGCTCCGGCCCTGGTCCTGGTCGCACACGGCACCAGGAGTACCAGGGGTGTGCAGATGATCGCCGCGCTCGCCGAGGCGGTGACACGAGAGCTCGGAGGGATGGCAGCCGGCGAAGCCGATACCTCCGTGGCTCCGGTTTGTGAACATCGCGCCGTCGCTCGCGGGCCAGAGGCGGCCGAGAAGCCCTGGGTACGTACCGCTTTCGTGGACGTGCTCGGTCCGTCGCCGTCCGAGGTTCTGCGCGATCTGACCGACGCCCAAGGGGAATCCGTTCCCGCCGTCGTGGTTCCGGCCTTTCTCGCCTCCGGATACCACGTGTATCAGGATGTGCCGCGGGAGGTGGCCGAGAGTGGTCATCCCGAGGTCGCGGTGACACCGGCGATGGGACCGGATCCGGCAATGGCCCGCATTATGGCCATGCGACTGCGCGCTGCCGGCTGGCGTCCGGGTGACGCGGTGGTCTTCGCGGCGGCCGGATCATCGGATGCCCGTGCGCGCCAGGATGTTCGGCGCGCGGCGGGCATGCTGGCCGAACATCTGGATGTCCCGGTCCGCATCGGCTACGTCGCCACCGGAGTCCCGCGCGTACCGGAAGTCGTTGCCGAACTTCGCGAGTCGGGTGCGCGGCGCGTCTTCATCGCCTCGTATCTGCTGGCGCATGGCCTGTTCCAGCAGCGCCTGCACGAGGCAGGAGCTGATGGTGTTGCGGAACCCATCGGCGTTCACCCCGCCGTGGTCCGCCTGATCGCCGACCGCTACCGTGCTGCCGCCCGAGAACTGATGCGGGCCAATACATTCCCTGCGGAAGTCAGCGGGGCGTAGCGCATAGGCGACGCAGTACGAGCGCTGATATTCGCTGTCACCGGGACTGGTACTCGTCGGCTGGTTCCGGACGATGTCACTGGATCGAATCGTCCAGGCGAACACGCACCGTGACCCGCCCGCGCTCGTCACGACTTGCGAGCGCGTGACCACGCCGGTCGCCGCCCTCGAGGTGCAGCGTGATCGGGCCGCCTTCATCGGTGAAGTTGCGCCACCAACTCTTTCGATCCGGGAATGCAACTCCGATGACGATCGAATCGCCGGAACGGCGGTAGTTCACGGGCGTGCTGAAGGTTTTGCCGGAACGGCGGCCCACGTAACTGATCTCGACGAAGCTCTTGCGCATGAGCGACCCAACCAAGGGCGCATTCGTCAAGGTCAGCGTCACCGAGTTGAACCCGTTCACGAACGATTTCGCATTCACCGAATGCCTCCTGGTACAGCCTGGATAGCGGTCGAGCTCACTCTACCGACCATCCATGACACCGGCGCTCGGCGGCGGTTGGTGTATCAAGGCAGGACCGCATCGGCCGGATTCGGCTGAGCCCAGCGCTGTTCAGCGGCTTTCCGGGCCAGGCAATCTGCCGGGCAACTGCGATCGCACACGGATGGCCGGTGGTGAGTCAGGACACCGGGTTTCGCTCTGTCGTGCCGGAGCTGACTGTCAATCAGGCATAGCCGCGTCGGGTTCGCTCATGCGGATCGGCGCGGGGTGCGGGTGAAGGAGGCGCGGTAGGCGCTCGGGGGGAGGCCTACGTGGCGGATCATGTGTTGGCGCAGGGATTCCGCGGAGCCGATGCCGCTGTGGCGGGCTACCTGGTCCATGGGCAAAGTGGTGGATTCGAGGAGTTCGCGGGCGCGCTGAATGCGTTGGTGCAGTAGCCATTTCTGGGGGCTGAGGCCGGTTTCCTCGTGGAAGCGGCGGGTGAGGGTGCGCACGCTGGTGCGGGCGTGGGTGGCCAGATCGTCCAGGGACAGGGGAGTGTCTAGGCGTTCCAGGGCCCAGGTACGGGTGGCCGAGAGGGTGAGGCCGTTCTCGGGGGGCAGTGGCGAGTCGACGAATTGGGCTTGGCCGCCGGGGCGTACCGGTGTCACCACAGCGGCGCGGGCGGCGGCATTGGCGACCGTCGCACCGTAGTCGGTGCGAATCAGGTGCAGGCACAGGTCGATTCCGGCGGCGGCACCGGCGGCGGTGGTCACCGGTCCGTCCTCTATGAACAGGGCATCGGTGCGCACCGTAACCTCCGGGAACATCGCGGCGAGTTCGTCGGCCAGTCCCCAGTGCGTGGTCGCGGTGCGGCCGGACAACAACCCGGCCTGAGCCAATACGAATGCGCCACTACAGATCGAAGTGACACGTTTGCCTTGGTCGACGGCCCTGCGCAGTGCCGCAATGGTGGCCGCATCGGCGGTGCCGCGACTGCCGGTACTCGGCACGATGACGGTATCCGCCTCGTCGAGCGCATCCAGTCCGCGCGGCACCACGACATCGAAGCCGCCCAGTGCGCCGGGAACAACGCCGGGTTCGGCGGTGCACACCACCATCCGGTAACACGGCTCACCGTCCACCATCACCGTGCCGAGCATGGTTCCGGGCATGGCGAGTTCGAAGGGCTTCACCGGCGCGACGGCGACAACGGCAACGGTCTTCATGGCTGGATCCTTGGGATAGATGGCTGACCGGCCACTAGTCTAGCGCTCCCGCGCCCGGCAATGTTGATGGCACGCGATCGGCAAATCGCCTTGGTTGCGTGAATGATCTTGCCTCAGAAGGGAAGTCGCATGCCTTCGCATGTCATCATCGGCCGGGGCGCCACCGCCTCGGCAACCGCGGTCCGGTTGGCCGAATCCGGCGATCAGGTGCGGATGATCAGCCGCAGTGGGACCGGCCCGCAGCATCCCGATATCGAGCTAATCGCAACCGATGCCGTGGACGCGACCGCGCTCACCGATCTCGTCAAGGGCGCGGACGCCGTATTCAATACCGCGATGCCCGCGTATCACACCTGGCCGGAGGCGGTACCGCCACTGTTCGGGGCCATACTGTCGGCCGCGGAGCAATCCGGTGCGAACTACGTAATGCTCGGCAACCTTTACGGCTACGGCCCGGTGGACGGTGTGGTCACCGACGACACACCCCTGGCGGCCACCGGAGCCAAGGGCCGGGTGCGCGCGCGGATGTGGCTCGACGCCAAGGCGGCGCACGATGCGGGCCGGGTGCGGGTCACCGAGGTCAGGGCGGGCCAATTCCTCGGCCGCGGTGCGGTATCGCTGTTCTCGCTGCTGGTGCAGCCGAAAGTGATTGCGGGCCAACTCGCTCTGGTACCGCAGGACCTGGATCTGCCGCACTCCTACACCGCGATCGGTGACGCGGCCGCCGCACTCGTCGCGGTCGCGCGCAGCGAAAGCGCTTGGGGGCAGGCCTGGCTCGCGCCGACCATTACCAGCACCCTGCGTGCGGCCGCCGAGCGCTTCGCCGCAACAGCGGATGCCCCGAAGCCGCGGCTCGAGGTGATGACGGACCGCGAACTGACCCTCCTCGGCCACACCGACCCGTTCTGGGCCGAATTGTTCGAGACCTACCACATGTCGCATCGCGAGTTCACCGTCGACGACACCACCACCCGGGAGACCTTCGGACTCACCGCGAGCAACCTCGACGATGTCTTCGCGGAGGTCGTTTCGGCATCCTGATCAGGCCATACGACGGCGGTCGGCGGCGACATCCCGGAGGGCGTTGAATTCACGGGCTTCGGGGCCCAGTTGGTTACTCGTCAGTCTTCGTAGTGTGAACCGACTTGTACCACAACGATTTCAGTGTCTGTCACGTAGTAGATCAACCGATGCTCGTGGGTGATGCGCCGTGACCAGTGCCCAGCAAGGTGGTGGCGTAGCGGCTCGGGTTTGCCGATCCCCTCGAACGGGTCGCGGAGTGTGGCGTCGGTAATTTTGTTCGCGCCTTTCAGCACGGCCCGGTTGGTGGCCAGCCAGTCCGTGTAGGACTTCCAGCCTTGCGCTGCGCATACCCGGGCACCCTAGCCGGGCACCTCGGTTCGGGTGCCCGGCTATCGGACGGGGTGTCCGGGTCTCACGCGTTGTCGTACGCGTCCTGCAGCACCTTGATATCCAGCTTGGTCATGGACCGCAGCGCCGTGGCGACCGCGCCGGTCTTTGTGGGGTTCGCACCGTCCATGAGGGTGAGCAGGGCCGCAGGGACAACCTGCCAGGACAGGCCGTAGCGGTCGGTCAGCCAGCCGCAGGGGCCGGGTTCACCACCGTCCACCAGGGCGTCCCACAGGCGATCGACCTCGGCCTGGGTATCGACGACCACCTGGATCGATGCGGCATCCGTGAACGGATGTCCGGGACCGCCGTTCATCAGGGTGTACGGGTGACCGTCGAGTTCGATCGAGACGATGAACACCGAACCATCGGGGTGGCGATTGACCTCGACGATGCGGGAGTTGGGGATCAGCGCGGTGTAGCGGGTGGCGGCTTCTTCGGCGTCGCTGTCGAACCAGAAGAACGTGTTGACCGACATGGTGGGCTCCTTGGGTTGGTTGTGACCTACTGTCACCCTTTGGTCGGAGCCGTTCCGACGCCTTCGACATATCTCCGCGAAATTTTCTGAAGAGATTTTCGCGCAGGTCAGACGCTCGCGATGGCGACGAAGCGATCGGGGGTAATCGTGATCAGCATCCGCGCACGCTCCACCTCGCCCAGCACCGGCCCACTGCCGTACTTCTCCCAGATGCGCTGGGTCCACACACCATCCGCATCAATGGTCAGTTCGGCATCCCCGATCACCCGCACCTGTCGATTCGGCCGTTGCCCGCCGTCCCGCGAACCCACCACCTCCCGATCGATTACCAACCCGACCCGCGGGTTCGCCAGAATCCGCCGCAAATGCGGCCGCCCCGCCCAACTGGTCAGCCGAAAGGCCTGCTGATCCCACAGAAACCATATCGGTGTGACATGCGGATATCCGGCCGCGTCGATCGTGGCCAGGTGCGCGACGATATCGCTGGCCAGTAACCCGGCAATCTCGGCTCGACGTAACGCCCGCATCCAGAACCTCTCGATTCGAACTTATGTTCGAGTATACCTGGCGGGGTCGGCGAAACCGGCGTCTACCGTCCGTTGTTCGATCGCAGCGCAACTCGGATAATCCGATTACTTGATACAACACTCTCGCAATTGAGAATTAGATTTCCAGGAGCTGCGATGGCTACATTTGTGCTGGTACATGGTGGTGGGCACGGCGGGTGGTGCTATCGGCAGGTGGCACGGCTGCTGCGCGGGGCGGGCCATGAGGTGTACGCGCCGACTCTGTCAGGGCTGGCCGAGCGGGCGCATCTGCGCCTCGCGGGTATCGGTTTGGACACTCATATTCAGGATGTGGCGTCGCTGTTGCACTACGAGGATCTGCGGGACGTGATCCTCGTCGGCCACAGCTACGGCGGCATGGTTATCACCGGTGCCGCGGACCGTGCCGTCGAGCGGGTCGGCCGGCTCGTATATCTGGATGCCGCCAATCCGGTCGACGGCCAGTCCCTTGTCGATGTCGCAGGCCCGATCATCGAGGCGACCCGGCCGCTCGGTGAGACCGTCGACGGGGTCGAGTTGGTCCTGCTCCCGACCGAGAACGCAGGCCTTTTCTATGGCGTCACGGATGCTACGGACCTGGCGTGGATGCAGGCGCGGCTCACCGCTCACCCGTGGCGGTGCTTCGAGGACAAACTCGATCTGGGTAACGAGGACGCCCTGTGGGCGCTGCCGCAGTACCACATCATCTGCACCTCGACGCTGGCCACTCGTGACCCGGTGCTGGTCGAGAATGCCCGGGCATCGGGGCGCCTGTGGGACATCGACACCGGGCACGACCTGATGATCACCGAGCCACAGTCGGTGGCCGACGCGTTACTGGAGATCGCGGCCGACTGAGCTACCGGCCGGTCGATCCACCGCCGGTCGGCGGTTCGAGGCCGCATCGGAGACCCTGTATCCACGGGTCGCCACCGTGGCAATCATCTTGTTGCGCAACGAATTCGTGCTGCGCACGGTACCCACCGCACCCGCGGAGGTGTCCATCGAAATCGCCCACGAGGTGTACCTTCCGCTGGTCCGGCTGGGGCGCCGAGCTAACTACGCGCAGTCGGGGCGCCGGCGTCTTCGAAGAGCGGTTACCCGTGGGCGGCGCGTAGACGACGTCGAGGACGAGCGGGTCGGGGGCCGGCACCGAGTGCAAAGCTCGACGGGTGATGCTTCCAGCAGACAGCCATGTTCACAGCGAATGGTCCTGGGACACTGGCGGTCCCGCGTCGAAGGCCTCAGGCCGGATGCAACGAACCTGCGAGCACGCCGTCGCGATCGGTCTGCCCGCGGTCGTCTTCACCGAACATCTCGATTTCGACGACGCATGGCGCACCGGTCCCGAGGACCTCATGCCACACCAACGTCACCTGCTCAGCCCGGGCGGCTACATCCGCCCTCCGGTGCTGGATGTTGCGGGCTACCTCGACTGCGTCGAGCGCTGTCGTCTCCGGTTCCCGGAACTACGCATCCTTACCGGCGTGGAGTTCGGACAACCACACCTCTTCGATGAACAGGCGGCTCAGTTGCTCGACCTGACCGCGTTGGACCGCGTGAACGGTTCGCTGCACACGCTCCAGATCGGCGACGACCGCAGTGAGCCCAACACCCTGTTTCGGCTGTGGCCGCCGGATGACGTGATGTCGGCCTACCTCGACGAGATCCCGCACATGGTCGCGGGATCCGACTCCTTCACAGTTTTCAGCCACATCGACTACGCGGTACGAGCCTGGCCAACCGTGGATGTCGGCCCATTCGACCCGCGCCGCTTCGAGGACGGCTTCCGTTTGGCGATGCGAGCCATCGCCGACAGTGGGAGAGCGTTGGAGATGAACACCCGCAGACTCTGGCCCTGGATTCCGCAATGGTGGCGCGAAGAGGGCGGGCGCGCAGTCACATTCGGCAGCGACGCCCACGTCCCAGAAGCGCTCGCCGACAATTTCCCGGAGGCAGTGGCAATGGTCGAGCACTTCGGATTCCGGCCAGGCCGCCAACCCGAGGACTTCTGGACGCGATAGCGGCTCCACTGCCGACCGCAGCCGCCATTGAGACCTGGGAATCGCCATCTAAGGCTGGGGGCGCACGATGCCGCCGGTCTGCCGAGGTCGCGGTGGTAGATACCTGTGATCAGGTGACAGATATGAACTGTCTCGTAAGCAGCGGAGGCATCGGTTCGGTCAGCGTGGAGGCCGAAGCCGAGTTGCATAGTGCCGCTTGGAGTTACGCCACAGCACGCCACATCGACCGCCGCCGCCGTACCGATCAGAGCATTCTTTTCGGTTGACGTGCACAGTGGATCCTCGTGGGACGCAATGACGATACGGACTCGATCTGTCGTATGGCTGGGTTGGCTACGCCGATGGCGCTGCGGGTTGCGGTGACCTTGGGACTGCCGGATCGGCTTCTCGGTGATGGCGCTTGTGTCGATGAGCTCGCGGTCGAGCTCACTGTTGCTCCAGTCGCGCTCGATCTCCTGTTGGGCCATCTGGCGACCCTCGGAGTCGTCGAGCGGACTTCCACCGGCTACCGGACGACCGGGTACGGAACGAACCTGTGTGCCGATGCCGGCAATGGCCTGATCGATCTGCTGCATCTGGACGCCGCGGGCGGCCGCGCCGAGTTGGCGTTCGTCGAACTCGCCCACAGCATCACCACCGGGCAGGCGGCTTACGCGCGCCGCTATGGGCAGGACTTCTGGGCCGACCTTGCTGAATATCCTTACCTGCGTGAGTCATTCGACCGGCAGATGGCCCACCGGTTTCGT
Source organism: Nocardia vinacea (assembly GCF_035920345.1). NCBI lineage: Bacteria > Bacillati > Actinomycetota > Actinomycetes > Mycobacteriales > Nocardiaceae > Nocardia > Nocardia vinacea. Next base: position 5,253,741 of record NZ_CP109149.1, on the reverse strand, counting down.
GAGCAGATCCCACGCATCGTCGCTGGTTTCGATTGGTCCCGGTTTTCCAGCATCGTCGACGTCGGTGGCGGCCAGGGCAGTCTGCTCGCCGCGATCTTGGCCGCCCACCCTCGAATGCACGGCCATCTGGTCGATCTCGAACCGACTGCCGCCCAAGCTCATCACACCTTCAGCGCGCATGATCTCGACGGGCGCACGCAGGTCACGGCGGGCAGCTTCTTCGACCCGCTCCCGGCAGGTGCGCAAGCCTATCTGTTGGTTGACATCCTCCACGACTGGGATGACGAGCACGCGCACCGCATCCTGAACCGTTGCGTCGAGGCCGCCTACCCGGCTGGGCGTGTGCTGATCATCGAACCAGTCGGAGGCCTGGGGGCCGCCAGCGAATTCAACCTGGCCATGCTCGTAATGTATGGCGGCCGCGAGCGCCGGATCGATGAGTTCCGCACGCTCGCCGCGCCGCATGGCCTGATTCTGGACACGGTCACCGACCTGACCGACCAACGCTGTCTTCTCGAATTCCGACTCGCCGCCGACGAGTTGACCGCGACAGTGGTTTCCGACAACTCGGATCGGTACCCCATGCGGACTCTGGAGAACAACCATCGGGATCAGTGACATTTCAGTGCTCTCGGTAGTAGTCGGCGAGGGTGTGGAATGCGGCCTTCGGTTCCCATGGCAGGTCCGGATAGGTGGCGCCGCAGCGGTTTTCGAGGACCTTGACGATGCCGTAGCTGGCCAGGTCCAGGTCGTCGCGTGGGTCGCCATCGGGGCGGTGCGGGTGGTCGTGCAGGGCGAGGGTGAAGACGAAGGTGCTGTCCACGCTCTTGGCGTCGAAGATCTCCAACAGCTCGCGGATGTAAGCGGCTTGGCCCGCCTCGTCGCGACGGTAATGGCCGTTCACGCGCAGTGGCGCGCCGGTATGCGGGTCGTGTTCGACGATCTCCAGTCCGAGTGCGCCGCGATCGCCCGCACCGTGGAAGGTGGCCGCGCCGAATTCGGTGATCGCGAGCGGCTTGCCCTGTGCGACAAGGGTTCCGACGCCATCGGCGAACCGGTCGGCGATCTCGGCGGACCGATACAGATCCACCGAGGCGATATCGAAGGGCGCCCAGTCGACGCGCTCGAGCGGCACCGCGGCATAGGTGATCTTCCCGCCGAAGTGTTCCCGGACCACCGCGACCGCTTTGCCGAGGAATTCATTGACCCGCGCGCTGACTTCGCCGATCTGCTCGCGCAGCCGATCCGGTCGCAGCAGTAGCTCGAGCCGCTCGTCGATATTGCTGCCGGGTAGGAATCCGTGGTTCATCAGGCTCAGTTCGGCGCCGGCCACGAAGACGACCTCGGCCCCATGTCGTCGCAGGCGTTCCGCGCGCTCGGCGCAGTCGGCGAACAGCGTGAGCACCTCCTCGGGGTCGAGCTCCAGCGGATAGGGCGAGAACCAGACCTCGAGGCCGAGTTCGGCGGCGTAGGTCGCGGCGAGCTCGATCCGATCCGGGTCGCCGCCCATCACGCGTATTGCGTTGCAGTGCAGGTCATCTCGGATTATGCGGAGTTCCCGCTCGACCTCGGCCGCGTGGAACGGCTGCCGGGACAGCCCGCTTTTGCCGAGGAAGCCGGTGCTGTAGCTGATGCCCTTTGCGCGCATGGTGCATTCCTTCGATCGAACATATTTAAGGTACGTGACGTACCTTAACTGGTCAGTGTATAGGTGTCATGCTCATGTCGGAAGGTACGATGAGTTCCCATTGGGGAAAGGTGGCAGGCGTGGAACAACCCGGGCAAACGCGGCGGCGCGGTACAGCGCTCGAGGAGGCGATCCTGCGCGCCGCAGCAGACGAACTAACCGAATCGGGATACGCCGGACTGACCATGGACAAGGTCGCGGCCCGCGCGGGCACCAACAAAAACGCCATCTACCGCCGCTGGCCGAATCGACTCGCACTCGGCATCGCCGCCTACCGCCAGCTGACCACCGCCGTTCAGCCCCCCGATACCGGCAATCTGCGCGAGGACGTACTCGAGATGCTGCGCCGCGCCAACCGCCACTGGAGTTCCGCCCTCGGCGCGGTCATGCGCGACTTATTGGCGGCGGCCGGTGGCGCGGCGGAACTGCTCGCGCAGCTACCCGAGCACTCCACGGACTCCGGTGCCGCTACCTGGCTGACCATTCTCGGCCGCGCGGTCGCCCGCGGCGAGGCCGCACCGGAGGCCCTGCATCCACGGGTCGCTACCGTGGCAATCGTCTTGTTACGCAACGAATTCGTGTTGCGCGGGGTCCCCACCGCACCCGATGATGTGCTCATCGAAATCATCGACGAGGTGTACCTGCCGCTGGTGCGGCAGCGGTCGCCGCGCTGACTAGGCGCAGTCGGGAGCGTCGGCGTCTTCGAAGAGCGGCTTTCCTGTCGGCGGCGCGTAGACGACGTCGAGGACGAGCGGGTCGGGGCCGAGATTGCGGCCGATGTGCACGTTCCAGGCGCCCTCGGGTTCGTAGATGAAATCGCCGGTGTGGAAGACCGGAGCCACACAGTCGGGGCCTGGGTGGGTGAGGGTGCCCGAGCGGACGAAGCCGAAGACTGGACCGTAGTGATAGTGCCAGCCGGTGGAACCGCCTGGGGCGATGGTGATTTCACGGACGACGAGGTCGGTGCCCGCGACGAACGGCAGCAGGCCCGCTGGAATCTGTGCCTGGGCGAGGGTGACCGCGGTGATATCGGTTCCGGGCGTCGCATGTGCGGTCGCGGCACCGAATACAGAACCGCCCAGGACGACCGCCGCGGCCGCCGCACGCGTATATGGCGTCATCGCCGCAGCTTAGTCCCCGAAGATGCCGTCAGAAAAGGGCGAGATCGCCACTGTCGCTGGGGCATTCGTTCGTTTTGTGTGAATTGCCCGGCTATCGTGTCGCGCGGGCCAGGGCTCGACCGGCGCAGCGCCGGCACCTCCGGGCACCCCTTGTCGTAGCCAGGCACCCTTGTGTTGGGTGCCTGGCTATCTGGCGGGGTGCGCGGTCTCGGGCGTTGCCATAACTCCAGACCAGAGTTCATGAACTGTTCGTAGGTGGGAAGCGGTGTCGGGTTGCGTGATATGCCGGGGCCGTAGAGCATCGGTGCCGTGCCGACGAATCCGTTGAACCCCGCTGGCGATCTGCCGGATACCGGAATTCCCGCCGTTAATGCCGCCCATATGACCATGGACGAGCAGCACGAGTGGCACCGGAACTACCTACGTCGGCACCCGGTCTCCCGGCGAAATGTGTTGCGGGGTACCGCGGCGGCCGCCGCCATCGCGACCGTCGGAACCTCACCGTTCGGCAGGCGCGCCTACGCCGAGGACGCGCAGCTCGCGGTCGGCGGTCGGCATGTCGGATACGGCCCGGATGCGACGAGTCAGCTCCGGTTCGCCGGTCAGCTCTCCCGGCCACCGGCCGGTACCAAGGTCTTCCTGGACCACGGCCCGACGCCCGCGCTCGGCGGCACCGTCGAGGCCGAGGTGCGCAATCTGCTCACCCAGGTCCCTTCCGCCGACGGCGGTGTCCTCGCGGCCGAACAGTTCTACGTGCACGCCCCGGTCGACGGCCTACCCGGACGCGTGCCGCACTTCTATCGCTGGCGCACCTCCGACGGATTCACCGGCGATATCCGTGCCGCCGCGCCCGCGATGCCGAGTGCGCGCAGCGCGATCCTGCCGTTCCGGTTCACCATGATGGGCGATCAGGGCACCGACGAGACGCCGACGCTGCCGCAGGGCACCGTGCCAGGCGACTACGACGATAAGTACTACAAGGCCGATAACGATCCGAACGCACCGCACGCGAGCAATGTGCTGCGCCAAATCGCCGCCGCCAAACCGGATTTCCACATTCTCGCCGGTGATATCGCCTATGCCGACCCGTCCGGCGGGGGCAAGCCGAACGAATTCGTCGCCAACGGCGCGAAGCTCGAATCCGGTTTCGACAAGTACAACCCCTACGTCTGGGATGTCTACTTCGGGGCCATCGAACGCAGCGCCGCCGAGACGCCGTGGATGTTCGCCACCGGCAACCACGATATGGAAGCGACCTACGGCCAGCACGGCTACGGCGGACATCTGGCCCGGCTGGACTTCCCCGGCAACGGCCCGGCGGGCTGCCCGTCGGCGTATTCGTTCACCTACGGCAATGTCGCTGTGCTCTCGCTGGACGCCAATGACATCAGCTATGAGATCAAGGCCAATACGGGGTATTCCGGTGGGGCGCAGACGAGTTGGGTGGAGCGCACCCTCGCCGCCTACCGCGCGGACCCGAATATCGACTTCCTGGTCTGCTTCTTCCACCACTGCGCATACTCGACCACCGACGCCCATGCCAGCGACGGCGGCGTGCGGGATGCGTGGGCCGGATTGTTCGACCGGTATCAGGTGGATCTGGTGCTGCAGGGCCATAATCACGTCTACGAACGCACGGATCCGATCCGCGCCGGCGCCGCGACAAGGATCGCCGCGGACAATTCGATCGTCTACCCGGATACGGACGGCACGGTCTACTACACCGTTGGCGGTGGCGGCCGACCGCGCTACGACTTCCAGCCCGGTTCGCAGGAAACGTTCCGGGGCCACGAATTACCGGATACGACGGTCCCGAACAGCTATGTCTGGACCGCATCCGGCGGCAAACAGGACGAGGCGGCACCTTGGTCGCGGGTACGGTTCCGCAACTACTCGTTCCTGCGCGTGGATGTCCGCCCCGGCGTCTTCGCCAGCGAAATGGATGTGGTCGCGGTGGACGAATACGGTCGGGAATTCGACAAACTCACCTTCCGCCGTCTGGTCCACTGAACCGTTATTTCTCCTTCGGCGGCAGCGAACGCGCGTAGCTGATGCCGCGGTCGATCCATTCATCGAGCGCTTCGTCATCGGCGACGGCCGCGCCGTCGACCCGCAGCCAATTGTTCATTTCGCGACCGCCCATCACCATCGCGCCGACATATTCGCGGGCGAGCAGGGTGGTGCTCTCCTCCGGGTCGACGCGGACGAGGAGACCGCCCGTCCGGCTCGCTGCTACCGCCATATTGCCGTTGATCAGGAAGGCGAGACCGCCGAACATTTTCTTTTCGCTCACGTCGGGTGTCGGGTCGATCAGCTCCCGGATCCGATCGGCGAGCACTTTGTCATAGGCCATACCACATTGTCGACCAGGGCACCGACAAGTTTCGTGACGAAGCGTCGCTACGGCCGTCGGCGCGTCCTCGGGATTCGACGGGCGTGTTTGCTGGGAAAAGACACAGCCCCGCCCTCCCGGTCAGGGCGGACGGGGCTGCGGGGCATCGGGTGAGAGGACCCGAACTCGGGGGTCAGCGCCAGGTTTCGGGCGTGACGGGGGCATCCCAGGCGCGCGCGTAGCGACGCTTGTCCGGGGCGTTGGATTCCTTTGCGCGGTACACGATGTACGGCCGGGTCAGGTAGCCGACGGGCGCGCTGAACATGTGGACCAGACGGGTGTAGGGCCAGATGGCGATGAGCGTCAGCACGACGAGACCGTGCAGCTGGAAGGTCCACGGGGTGCCGACCATCAGCTCGGGCTCCGGATGGACCGTGAAAAGGCTACGGAACCACGGGGATACGGTCTCGCGATAGTTGTAGGTACCCCACAGCAGATTGCTGCCCCAGGTATTGAGCAGACCGGTGATCAGCGCGGCGGCCAGCAGCACATACATGAGCTGGTCATTGCGTGTGGTGGCCTTTCGCACGGCGGGAACGGTGATGCGGCGGTAGAGCAGGATGCCGACGCCGAGGATGACCGCGAGTCCGGCGACCGAACCCGCCGCGACCGCGACCACGTGGTAGGTGTGCTCGGAGATGCCGACGGCATCGGTCCAGGATTCCGGGATCAGCACGCCGAGCACGTGCCCGCCGATGACGCCGAGCATGCCGAAGTGGAACAGCGGGCTGCCCAGCCGCAGCAGGCGGCTCTCGTAGATCTGGGAAGACCGTGTGGTCCAACCGAATTGGTCGTTGCGGTAGCGCCACAGGTGGCCGAGCACGAACGAGGTGAAGGCCACGTAGGGCAGCGTCATCCAGAAGGTGGTGGTCATCGGCGGGCTTCCGATCCGTCGAACAGCGAGGGGTCCATGGCGAAGGGGTCGAGGCCGACCTCTTCCTCGGGCGGGCCCTGGGCGGCGAGTTCGGCGATGCGACGCCGGTCCGCAGTGGTCAGCGGCGGCAGGGTGGCGACCACGGCCGCCAGCACTCCGGCGTACGGGGATCCGTTGTCTGCCAGGGAAAGTCGCAGGAGCTCGATCACCGGAACGTGTTCGCCCAGCAGACGTTCCCCGCCGATCGGGTCGACGGTCGCGGCGAATTCCAGCAGCACCGGCAGGTGGTCGGGCAACTCCTCGTCACCGAGTTCGACACCGGCGTGTCGGTAGGCGTGCTTGAACCGCAACAGCGCCATACCGCGTTTGCGGGTGTCGCCGTAGGCGTAGAACGTCAGGTGCATGCTGGAACGGCGGCGCAGATCGAAGGTTTCGACGTACTGCTGGGCCAGCGTGATCGGCGGGGTGGCGCGCAGGTGGTGAACGAATTCCAGCAGCGGCGCGCCCACCACGTCCGGCAATTGCATTGCGGCATCATCGATCTGGTCGACGGTCGCCAACAACTGCTCGCTCGGATAGTCGAGCAGTAGCGCGGCGATCCGCCACACCAGGCGGCAATCGCGCTCGGACAGCTGAGCGACAGGCTCGGGCCTGCGGCGCACTTTCAGCAGTGCCATCATGCGCCTCCGGGTGTCAGCGGATTCATTTGGTCGCTCCGGTCGGCGTCGGCGTGACGGAACCGTTGGTCGAGCCGTTGGCGGCTGGTGTCGAACCATTCGTGGCCGCACCGTTTTTCGCCGAACCATCGGTCCCGTCCGAACCATCGGTCCCGTTCGCACCGTGCCCATTGCCCGCATTGCCATTGCGCGCGGTCGGCAGCAGTCCGTCGGTGTTGCGCCCATCCCAGTTCAACAGATTGATCCGGTTCGATTTTTCCTCCGGCGCAGCGTCATTGGCATCGGTCAGATGGAATTTCTCCACCATCGTGTCGAATGCCGTCATACCCGGCCCGCCGTCGGTGTCCAGGCTGCAGCCGGTCGCCAGCGAATCCAGTTCGTGCGCCTGCGAAGTCGCGCCGTGCGGAATCACATACCGGTGCTCGTATTTCGCGATGGCCAGCAGCCGGTACATCGCCTCGATCTCCTCCGGCTCCAACCGCACCGAGGGTGCGATCGACGGATCCGGCTCAATACCGAGATTCACCGAGCGCATGAACGACCGCATGGCCGCCAGCCGCTGCAGCGAGGCTCGCACCGGCCCGATCTCACCGGCGGTGAACAGCTCGGCCAGGTACTCGACCGGAATGCGCAGTGCGTCGATGGCGCCGAACAGATTCGACGCGTCCTCCGCATCGTGGCCGGTCTCGGAGAGCACATCCACCACCGGCGACAGCGGCGGCACATACCAAACCATCGGCATGGTGCGGTATTCCGGATGCAGCGGCAGCGCGATCTGGTAATCGACGATCAATTTGTAGACCGGCGAATTCTGCGCGGCCTCGATCCACTCCGGCGAGATCCCGACTCGCTCGGCCTCCGCGATCACCCTCGGATCATGCGGATTGAGGAACACCCCGAGCTGTGAGGGATACAGATCCTTGGTTTCGGTGACCGAGGCCGCCGCCTCCACGGCATCCGCGTCGTACAGCATGACGCCGATGTAGCGCAGCCGCCCGACGCAGGTCTCCGAACAGACCGTCGGAATACCGACTTCCACGCGCGGGTAGCAGAACGTGCATTTCTCCGCTTTGCCCGTCTTGTGGTTGAAGTAGATCTTCTTGTACGGGCAACCGCTGACGCACTGTCGCCAGCCACGGCATTTGTCCTGGTCGACGAGCACAATGCCGTCCTCGGACCGCTTGTAGATCGCACCCGACGGGCACGAGGCCACACACGACGGATTGAGGCAGTGCTCGCAGATCCGCGGCAGGTAGAACATGAAGGTCTGTTCGAACTCCAGCTTCACCTGATCCGACAGCTTGGCCAGCAGCGGGTCCTTGCCGACCTGCTCCGGTCCGGAGCCCAGGTCGTCATCCCAGTTGGCGCCCCAGGTGATCTTCGTATCCTGGCCGGTGATCAGCGATTTCGGCCGCGCGACCGGACTGGTGTCCATGGCGGGCGCGGACAGCAGGTTGTCGTAGTCGTAGCTCCACGGCTCGTAGTAGTCCGAGACCGTGGGCAGATCCGGATTGGCGAAGATATTGAGCAGCCGCTTCAGTCGTGAGCCCGACTTGAGGGTCAGCTTGCCGCGCTTGTTGAGCGTCCAGCCGCCCTTCCACTTCTCCTGGTCCTGGTACTGCCGTGGATAACCCTGTCCGGGACGGGTTTCCACATTGTTGAACCACATGTACTCGGTGCCGCCGCGGTTGGTCCACGCCTGCTTGCAGGTGACGCTGCAGGTGTGACACCCGATGCACTTGTCCAGGTTCATCACCATGGCCATCTGTGCCATGACACGCATGTCAGTACTCCACTTCCTGCGAGCGGCGGCTGATGGCGCAGTGTGACCTCGTCGCGCTCATGTCAGTACTCCACTTCCTGTGAGCGACGGCGAATTGTCGTGACCTCGTCGCGCTGATTTCCGGTGGGGCCGTGGTAATTCAGCGCGAAGGACTGCTGCGCGTAACCGCCGATGAGATGCGATGGCTTGATCATGATGCGGGTCAGCGCGTTGTGAATGCCGCCGCGCTTACCCTTGCCGGGCTGCTTATCCGGTGCACCCCAATCGAATCCGCCCGGCGCGCCCTCGATGCGCGGCACGTCCACCGCACGGTCCTGGGCGTGGTACATGAATACCGTGCCCTCGGGCATCCGGTGGCTGACGATGGCGCGCGCGACAACCACACCGTTGCGGTTGACCGCCTCGATCCAATCATTGTCCGACACACCGATTTTCGCGGCGTCCCGATCCGACATCCAGATCGACTGCCCGCCGCGCGAGAGCGTCAGCATGTGCAGGTTGTCCTGGTACGCCGAGTGGATGGACCACTTGGAATGCGGGGTCAGGTACCGAACGGTGACGCCGTTGTCACCGACGGACCCCACCCCTGGCTCACTGAACAGCGCGCTCATATCGAGCGGCGGCCGGAATACCGGTAGCTGCTCGCCGAGTTCGGCCATCCAGTCGTGATCGAGGTAGAAGTGCTGGCGCCCGGTCAGGGTGTGCCATGGCTTGAGTCGTTCGGTATTGATGGTGAACGGCGAATACCGCCGTCCGCCGGTCTCGCTGCCCGACCACTCCGGCGAGGTGATCACCGGTACCGGCCGGGATTGCGTGTCCGCGAAGGTGATTCGCTTGCCCTCGTGCTCGGCAGCGAGATCGGCCAGCTCGGTTCCGGTGCGCCGCTCCAGCGCTTGGAAGCCTTCGACCGCGAGCCTGCCGTTGGTGGTGCCGGAGAGCGCGAGGATCGCCTCGGCCGCGTGGGTGTCCTTGGCCAGCGACGGACGTCCCTGGGCCACACCGGAAACCACGGTGCCGTTCACCCCGGCGAGGTAGGCCACCTCTTCGTTTGGATGCGTGGTGACGCCCTTGGTGGTGACGCCGAGCGTATCGATCAGCGGCCCGAGTGCGGCCATCTTCTCCGCGAGCTTCGGGTAGTCCCGCTCGACCACGACCAGTTTCGGCATGGTCTTACCCGGAATCGGTTCGCACTCACCGGCTTTCCAGTCCAGTACGCGCCCACCGGCCTGCGCCAGCGCGTCCGGCGAATCGTGCTGCAGCGGCACCGCGACGATATCTTTGCGCTTGCCCAAATGCTTCTCGGCCATCCAGGAGAATCCACGCGCGATCCGGTGGAATGCCTCGAAGTCCGTCTTGGCCTCCCACGGCGGGGAGATGGCCGGGGAGAAGGCATGCACGAACGGGTGCATATCGGTGGAGGACAGATCGTGCTTCTCGTACCAGGTGGCGGCGGGCAGCACGATATCGGAGAACAGCGTGGTGCTGGTCATCCGGAAGTCCAGCGAAAGCAGCAGATCCAGCTTCCCGCTCGGTGCCTCCTCACGCCAGACCAACTCCTGCGGCCGCACACCCGCGACATCGGTGGTCTGCAGATTGGAGTCCGCGCCGAGCAGGTGCTTGTGGAAGTACTCGTTGCCCTTACCGGAGGAGCCGAGCAGATTCGCGCGCCACACGGTCAGGCAGCGTGGAAAGTTCTCCGGCGCATCGGGATCCTCGCAGGCAAAGCGCAGGTCACCGGATTTGAGCCCGTCCACCACGTGTTCGGGCGCGGTCTTGCCCGCGGCCTCGGCCTCGTCCGCCAGGTCCAGCGGATTGCGGTCGAACGTCGGATAACTCGGCATCCAGCCGAGGCGACTGGCCAGCGCGATATTGTCCGCGGCGGTGCGGCCCGCGAATTTCCCGGTGCTCAGCGGGGAAGCGAAGGACTGCGCGGTGAACGGGTCGTAGCGCCACTGGTCATTGCTGAGGTACCAGAACACCGTGCCCTGCATCTGACGCGGCGGTCGCTGCCAGTCCAGGCCGAAAGCCAGGGTGGACCAACCGGTTACCGGACGGCACTTCTCCTGACCGACGTAATGCGCCCAGCCGCCGCCGTTGACGCCCTGACAGCCCGTGAGCAGGGTCAGCGTGAAGAAGGAGCGGTAGATCTGGTCGGAGTGGAACCAGTGGTTGGTGCCCGCACCCATCAGGATCATCGAGCGGCCGCCGGATTTATCGGCGTTGTCGGCGAATTCGCGGGCGATCCGCTGCGCCTGTGCGGCGGGTACGCCGGTAATGGCTTCCTGCCAGGCCGGGGTGTAGGGCTCCGCGGCATCGTCGTAGCCGGTCGGCCACATGCCGGGCAGCCCGTTGCGTCCCACGCCGTACTGCGCGAGCAGCAGGTCGAACACCGTGGTGACCCGCTTACCCGCGACGGTGATCGTCGGTACGCCGCGCACCAGAACGCCCGCGGTATCGGTATCGAAGCGCGGCAGCTGCACCGCGACCGGGTGCTGGTCGGCTCGGTCGTGCAGGGTCAGCAGCGGATCGACGCCCTCGAGATCCAGATTCCACTTGCCCGCATCACCCGCGGTGAAGCGATGTCCGAGTGAACCGTTGGGCACCACCGGATTGCCCTCGGCATCGAGCAGCACCATCTTGTGCTCGGCGGTCTCGTCGGTGTGGCCGAGATCGGCGGCGGTGAGGAATTTGCCGGGCAGCGCACCATCATGGTGGTAGTTGCCATTGGCGTCCCAGCCCTCCGGATCGTCGAGGCACACCAGGAACGGCAGATCGGTGTAGCGCTTGACGTAGTCGAGGAACCGCGGCGTGCTGCGCTCGACGAAGAATTCCTTGAGGATGACATGGCCCATCGACATGGCAAGGGCCGCATCGGTTCCCGGTCGCGCGGGCACCCATTCATCGGCGAACTTGGTGTTGTCCGCATAGTCGGGTGAGACCACGACGACCTTCTGACCGCGGTAGCGGGCCTCGGTCATGTAGTGCGCGTCCGGGGTCCGGGTCACCGGGACATTCGAACCCCACATGATGAGGTAACTCGCGTCGAACCAGTCGGCCGATTCCGGCACATCGGTCTGGTCGCCGAATACCTGCGGGGAGGCCACCGGCAGGTCGGCGTACCAGTCGTAGAACGACAGCATCGAGCCGCCGAGCATCGAAATGAACCGTGCGCCGACGGCATGGCTGACCATCGACATGGCCGGAATGGGGGAGAATCCGGCCACCCGGTCGGGCCCGTACTTCTTGATCGTGTGCACGTGCGCGGCGGCGGCGATTTCGGCGGCCTCCCACCACTCCGCGCGGACGAATCCGCCCTTACCGCGAGAAGACTTGTAGCGCTTGGCCTTTTCCGGATCCTCGACAATGGATTCCCAGGCCAGCACCGGATCCTTGAGCCGCTCCTTCGCCTCGCGGTAGAGCTCGAGCAGCACGCCGCGCACATACGGGTAGCGCACACGCGCGGGGGAGTAGGTGTACCAGGAGAAGGACGCGCCGCGCGGGCAGCCGCGCGGTTCGTATTCCGGCTTGTCCGCGCCGACCGAGGGATAGTCCGTCTGCTGCGATTCCCAGGTGATCACGCCGTCCTTGACGTAGATCTTCCAGGAGCAGGACCCGGTGCAGTTGACCCCGTGCGTGGAGCGCACCACCTTGTCGTGCGACCAGCGATCCCGATAGAACTCGTCGGCACTGCGCCCGCCCACCTGATGCAGGCTGCGCTGATCCGCCGAGACCTCGCCCCGGTGGAAATACTTGCCGAGACGCAGCAGTGCGTCACTTGCGTCGGTAGATTGCCGATCGGCCGAATCGGAGGACGCGGAAGCCTGAGTGCGCGAATTAACCACGACGCCCCCTTCGAGCTGTGAAATCGGGCTGTTGCACCGACTGTAAGGAGGTCACGACGCACGTCCAAACGAATCTCTCACAGCCCGCACGCCGCGATCGTGAGGTGTGAGGTCAACGCAACGTGGCGGTCACCGCGCGATTGCCCCGAAATGCTGAAGACATCGATGTGACCAGGGCTGATCCGCTTTGACCGGCTGAAATGCGGCCCGCGGATGGTGTTTCGGGGGCTAGCCGGTGATGCTTTGGAAACCGCCGGTTCTCAGGCGGTTTACATTTGTTAACACATCCGGCGAGGGATCGGAGGGCCGATTCCGCACCCACGCGCGGTGGTCGAATCGTCCCGCGCGAAGCCATCCTGCGCGCCGCCGATCCATTCGCTGTCAGTTTGCCAACCGTCGGGTGTCAGCGGCTCCGGCCGCGGGCACACGCCGAGGTGCTTGCGGCATTCGATGCGTTGTCGTTTTCGGTCCGCCGCGAACTCGTCACGGGTGAACGCGGCGAAGCGCCCGGAGGCCCGGACCCGCCGCATCGAGACGGTGGTCGCCGCCGCGAGCTGGTTCTATCGGCCGCTCGGCGCGAATATTATTGCTGCTTCAGCACATTCGGATGCGGACCAGATGTCCGCGTGGCGGGCCCCGACACGCGGGCGTTGGTCGGAAATTAGAGCAAACCCTTCGTTTAATATCGGATCGGCTCGCCCTCTGTGCAGGACTACCCGACTTTGTTGATACCTCTACAGCTTCATAGGAGTGGATTGCTGTGCCAAGCAGGTCGACCGATGGCGGCGACGGGACTCCAGTGCGCCCGCCCACGTTCGGGGGTGAGTTGCGCAGACTGCGCGACGATCGACGTATTTCGCGCGAAAAGCTGGCATTCGCCGCTGGCGTGAGCGCCAGCTATATCACCCACCTCGAGGGCGGCGATCGGGAACATCCCACCAGAACGGTGGTGAATGCGCTGATCGGATATCTGGATCGGATCGCGCCGCTCACCGATGCCGAACGCAGACTGTTTTTCGATCTGGCTGGATTAGGGGTGGACGGATTTCCCTCCGTACTCGAACTACGCGATGAGATCGGCACGGATATGCGCGACGGACTGCGCCTGCACGAGCCGAATGCGGCGGGCTATGTCGATACCCGGTGGAATGTCCTGTCCTGTAATGACTCCTACGCCGCCGCATTTCCCGGTCTGGTCGACGACGTGAATGTGCTCCGCTGGTTCTTCGGCAACGAACTGTCCAAAAAGGTCATGGTCGAATGGGAGTGCGAGGCCGCGCTCACCGTCGACTGGCTGCGCGGACTGATCGGTCAGTCCGGCGATACCGCCTGGTCCACCGAATTCCTCGACGAACTCGGCGGGTATCCGGAATTTCGAAGAATGTGGGCGGCGGGCGGTACCACTTACGGCCGGGATCGGCCCATGCATGTGCGCGACCTCGGCTCCGGGGCGTGTTATCGACTCGATGCCCAACTGTTCCGGGTGGATTCGGGCAATCATCCGGGTAAGATTCAATTCTTCCTCGGCATCCGGAGCCTATGTGGTAGTCACTGACCAGTGTGGATACCTCCTGGGGTGCGCCGGATATCACCAATTATCGGGACAGCGCCGAACCGAACGTATTTGATCCGGTCATCGGAAAATCGAAAACGGGAGGCATTCCATGATCCGCAATGCTCGTGGCACCGCCCAAACGGCGGTCGATCCCGGCGTCGAGTTGCGTGCCGCACTGGAAGCGCTGCTGCTGCACGACGCCGTCGGATTGGATGCCAAAATGCGCCACGCCATCGCCGCTGTGGTCCATTTGGCCGTTGACACCCCGCACGGCGCACCCGAGGACGCCGAGGAATTCCTCGGCCGCCTCGACGCCGCCTGGCTACTCGCCGCTTGGTCGGGCCGGGACAGCGAAATGTCGCTTATCGCAACCCTGGCCGCGGGTGATGTGCCCGCGCTGTCCTGGTGTGAACTCATGTTCACCACCGCCCTGGCCCCCTGGTCCATCAATCCGGCGGCTGTACACGCGCGGCGCATCTTCGCAACCGTTGAGCACGGCCGCCTGGGCACGGTCCGCCCGTCGATCGGCATCTCCGGCGCTTGACCCCTGCGGCAGACGAATATCTCAGGGCAGCGTAAGTTCCGCGAACGAAGAGATCCAGTGATGCGGGGGGCGCGGGGGATTCGGTTCACCGGGACGGTGGACACCGGTCACCGACCAACCCGCGGTGACGGCGGCATCGAGTTCGTCGGGGTGGTCGGACAGGAACAGGATGCGGTCGGCGGGGGTGCCGATGGCGCTCGCGATCTTTTCGTAGGAGGCGGGTTCGCGTTTCGGGCCCGCGCTGGACAGGTCGAAGTAGCCGCTGATCAGTGCGGACAGCTCACCGCCGCGGGCGAAGGTGAACCAATCCTGTTGGTTGCGTACCGATCCCGAGGAGTAGACATAGAGCCGCAGACCGGCGGCGTGCCAGGTGGCGATGGCGGGTGGGACGTCCGGAAAGAACTCCCCGTGCAGCGCGCCGTTGCGGAAGCCCTCGGCGCAGATGATGCCCTGTGCGGCCTTGAGCGGTTCGGCCTTCACATCGGAGCCGAGCCAGTCGCGCAGGATCGCGGCGACCTCGTCGGTGTCGGCATCGGGTCGGCCGGCGAGTTCGCGGGTGGCCGCGATAATGGGAGCGGCCGCGGCCGTGCGGTTTTCGGCCAGCCATTCGGGCAGGCGGGCGCGGGTGTAGCCGTAGAGGTCCTCGCGTACCGACCTGGTCGGGCTGGTGGTGCCCTCGATATCGATGACTACGGTGGCGATCACGGGGCCGTCAGCAGCTGATCGAGGGTCGGGAAACCCGAGCTGATGGGGTCACCGGTGAAATCGCCGACCCAGCCGTCTGCCTCTTCGAAGAAGCGGATGGCGATGAAGTCGGGGCGGGTGCCCATATCGAACCAGTGCAGTGTGCCTGCGGGGACCGAAAGCAGGTCTCCGCCTTCGCATACCGCCGCCACGACCTCGTCACCCAGATGCAGATAGAAGCAGCCGCGTCCGGCCGCGAAGAACCGCACCTCGTCCTCGGCATGCCGATGCTCGTTCAGGAACTTCTCCCGCGCGCCGTTGGCGATCTGCGGCCACTCCGGATTCGCGTCGTCGGGGTGGATGCGGGCGATGTCAATATGCTTGTAGCGGCCGGAGGCATTGAGTTCGGCCACGCGGTCGTCGTATTCGGCGAGCAGTTCATCCGAGGCGGTCTCGGTGGCATTGTCCAGCACCGGCCAGCGGTCGAAAGTGATACCGCGGGCGGCCAATTCGGCGCCGATCACGGCATCGTCGGTGGTGCGCAGCAGTACATTGTCGGCATCGTCGGCGGCCATAACCTGCAACAGCGTCATGATGTCAGTCCAATCTCGAGGGTCTCGTTCGGATTGCGCGCGGCGAAAGCCTGCCGACGGCCGGTGCGGGCCACCAGCTCACACAGGGCCTCGAGGCATTCGGCGCGGTCGCGTGCCTGGGAAAGATTGTCTCCCCACGTCGTGATCCCATGTCCCGCGATCGCCAATACTGGTGCCGCGGTGGGGTTTTCGAGCAGGTAGGCCTCGATATCCGCGCCTATGCGCGTGACCTCGGACCAGTTCGGGAAGACGGGCAGATCGAGGACGGTCGGATAGGTACCGTCCGGCTCCTTGGCCACCAGACCTTTGATGAGTTCGTAGTCGGTGATCCGCAGGGTGGTCAGTGCGTCGGAGGAGCTGGAGCGCGTCGCGGCTGCCGTCGCGTAGGGCGGATGAATGTGGACAACGGCTGCGGCACCGGTGGTTCGGTACACCGCCGTGTGAATTGTGGTCTCCGCCGAAGGCTTCCGCTGCTGATTCGGTGTCGGCGCGGAGTCGGCGATGCGGACGGTCACCATATCCGCGCCGGTCAATTCGCCCTTGGACAAACCGCTGCCGGTGATCACCGCGGTATCGCCGGTGCGCACCGAGATATTGCCCGCCGTGCCCGGCATCCAGCCCCGCCCGTACAACTCGCGTGCGAACTCGGCGATGGCCGCATCCGGATCACCCTCGGCATTCGCGCCGTATACGACACCTAGTTCGGTAACTACCGCCGTCACCAACTCGGCGGGCGTCACATCGAAGGCCGGGTTGAAAGCCTCGGTATCGCCGGGAGCGGTTGTGACACCCCCGAATCCGGTCACCTCGGCTGTCGCTCGCTGTTCGACGACGATATCGGCACCGGTCGCCGTCTTCGGATCGCGCGTCGACTCCGGCGCCACCACGATGAACGGAATGCCATGGTGGTGGGCCGCGATGGCGAGGCCATAGGTGCCGATCTTGTTCGCGACATCGCCGTTGGCGGTCACGCGGTCCGCGCCGACCAGCACACAGTCCACCTGACCGGTCGCCATCGCCCAGGCGGCGGCCGAATCGATGGTGAGCCGGTGCGGTATGCCCGCTTCGGCCAGTTCCCAGGCCGTCAGCCGGGCGCCCTGCAAGAGCGGCCTGGTCTCGTCTACCAGGACATTCTCGATCGCGCCGCGCTCCGACAGCACCCGCATCGCCCCGATCGCGGTGCCGAAGGCGCTGGTCGCCAGCCGCCCGGTATTGCAGTGCGTGAGCACCCGCAGCGGCCGGTCCGGGCAGAGCCGCTGCACGAGATCGGCGGCATGGGTCGCGGCGGTCCGGTTGACCCGGCCGTCCTCGGCGAGCATGGCCAGGGTTTCGGCGAGTACCTCATCGGCACCGAGCGGCACCTTGGTCAGCACCCGCCGCACCGCCCAGGCTAGATTGACCGCCGTGGGCCGGGCTTCCGCGATTCGCGCGGCATCCGCCTCGGCCCGCGCCACGTCCACGACACCGTCGGTGGTGTGCGCGGCGGTGGCGATGACCACGCCGAACGCACCGGCGATGCCGATCGCGGGCGCACCGCGGATGGCCAGCGTCTTGATGGCGTCGATCACCTGCTCGACCGTGCTGAGCCGCAGCTCGCGCACCTCGTGCGGCAGTTCGCGCTGGTCGATGGTGACCAGCGCACCGTCGTCCCAGATCAGTGAACTGTCGTCCATCAGGTGCATCCTTCGGTCGGGCGGAGTGGGGTGTTGTCCCTGGTCAACGGTATCGGACGGGCGATGCCGCCGGAAATCCGCACCGCCCGCGCATCCGGTTCATTCGGCGACGAACTCCGCCTCGCGTTCCACCGCCTCGATGGTCTGCTGTGGCACCTGGATCGGGCCCGGGGTGTAGGTGATCGCGCGCAGGTCGCCGGTGTAGCGGAAGGTGCCGCGACGCTCGCGCAGCTCCCAGGAGACCGGGCCGCGGGCATCGACACCGACGGAAATACCGGTCCACGGTGACATGCCGACGAGCTGCACCTGATCGCGCAGTTCGGGACGCGGTGTCGCCGTTGTCCGAGGTGAAACAGGACGATGGCGTTATCGAGTTCGCTGAGTTGCTCGAGGGTGTCGAGGATGCGGCCCAGGCGCTGGCCGATGCTGCGGCCATGCCCGCGTACACCTCCGCATCGATCCGTCAGCCCACTCGGCCCAGTTTCGAACATATTTGCGATTTTTGGCGAGTCGCGGTATAACTTTCAGGGTGTCCGTGACGGTTCGCAGCAACTCGAATGTTGTGTGCCCGTGCGCGTTTCACGTCGTCTTGTGCCTGGAGTGCTGGCGCAGCGTCATCGGCGCGCCTGTCGGCGAACTCGTATTTCGTTGCGACGGTTGGTGGGGTTCGGCTCGGGGTGATCAAGCGTTCTGTCGAGCATCGGAAGCTCCGGTGAGGCGATGCTGACCGGACGTAGGTATCGGGTGGCGTTCACCTCAGAGCAGGCTGCGCTTGCGGAGGAAACCGGAGCGGCGTGTCGGGCGGTGTGGAACACCGCGCTCGAGCAGCGGCGTGAGTACCGGCGGCGTGATGCCTGGGTCGGCTACCAGCAGCAGGCGAGGGAACTCGCCGACGCCAAGACCGAGCACGAGTGGCTGAAACAGGCTCCGGGACATTGCCTTCAGCAAACGCTGATGGACTTGGAGAAGGCATGTAAGACGCATGGCACGTTTCGTGTGCGGTGGCGGTCGGGTCGGCGTTGGTGTCCGTCGTTTCGGTTTCCCGAGGGTGGCAAGATCGTCGTGGAGCGCCTTGGCCGTAAGTGGGGGCGGTGTAAGCTGCCGAAGCTCGGTTGGGTTCGGTTCCGGTGGTCTCGTGCCCTGGGCGGCAGTGTCCGCTCAGCCACCGTCAGCCGCGACGGGCGGCACTGGTATGTGTCGTTCCTCGTCGACGACGGCGTTCAGACAGCGACACAGCATCCGTCTACCACGGCGGTGGGTGTGGATCGCGGTGTTGCTGTAGCGGTGGCCTGCTCGGATGGTGCGATGTTCGACCGAGCGTTCACGACGGCGGGCGAAGCCGAGCGGTATCGCCGGTTGCAGCGCAGGCTATCTCGTCAGAAGAAAGGGTCCGCGAACCGGCGGAAGACGATCGCCGCTTTGCGGGAGATCCGCAGGCGGGAGCGGGACCGGCGGGCCGACTTCAACAACCAGGTAGCGCACGAGTTGGCATCCGAGCACTGTCTGGTCGTGCTCGAGGATCTGCGCGCCCGCAACATGACCGTCTCGGCGAAGGGCACGGCGGCCGAGCCTGGCAAGAATGTGCGCCAGAAGGCTGGTCTCAACAAAGCCATTCTTGCCAAGGGCTGGCACCAGTTCGAGCTGGCCCTACGGAACGTCGCCCGGTACACGGGCACCAGGATCGTGAAGATACCCGCGGCATTCACCTCGCAAACGTGTTCTCGCTGCCTGCATGTGGACTCTGGGAGCCGTGAGAGTCAAGCGCGCTTCCGGTGCACCATGTGCGGGTACAGGGAGAACTCGGACGTGAACGCTGCCAAGAACATTCTCGCCGCGGGACGTGCGGTGACCGCCTGTGGAGACCTCGGCGTCAGCCGGTCCGCGAAGCAGGAACCAACTGCCGCCTAGCGGTAGAAATCTCTGCCCTTCACTTCAGGGGCGAGGAGGACGTCAAATCGCTGTATCCCATGTCGTCATCATCAATCAGCATCACGATAATGTTCGGTGCACCCTCGGGAGCGGTGGGCGGATAGGTCCATTCGGGCGTGGAATCGGCGGTGGTGCGGCCGATGGCGCCGGTGAAACCTTCATAACCGCGAGCGTGGGATGGAGCAGGCATCATTCCAGTCAAAGCCGCTACCCGCCCAGGTCACCAGCCTTTTGCGCACGGTGCGCCTAACCGCTGACCGAGTGGTGGGTCGGCTGTTAATTTCGCCAGCATGCCCACGACTACGCCCTGCGCACCGCACGCCGAGTGCGCGCAGGAACCCTGCTGTTCGTGTCGCTCGCCGCGTTGCTGACGCGCCTTTGATCGCGCGTACGCCAATGCTGATTCCTTCCCGTCCGGTGCCGTCGGCGCACCGAAATCGGTTCCGTATCCCCGGGATCGATCTGTCTCTCGAGGATTTGTCAGATGAGTTCTTCCCCCGGCGTGGGCGCCGACCAAGGTGTGGGCCGCCGTAACTTCCTGCGCAATACCGGCATCGCCGCCTTCGCGATCCTCGGCGCGGGTGCGCTGGCGGCCTGCTCCTCCGCGGTGAGTGAGCAGAAGGCGGGCAGTGACGACAATGCGCAGCCGGTGCGTGGCGGCACGCTGAAGGTCGGCTGGCCGACCGATATCATCCCGGCCAACCTGCTCACCAATAGCGGAACGGTGCCCGCGCTCATCGGCCTCGTCTACGAGTCGCTGGTGCGGTATCCGCACGACAAACTGGAACCGGCACCGTTGCTGGCGAAATCATGGACCCTCGCCGACGACGGACTCTCGCTCACGCTGGACCTGCGCGACGATGTGAAGTTCCACAGCGGCAGGCAGTTCACCGCCAAGGACGTCGAATTCTCGCTGCGCACCTATGCGGATCCGAAATGGTCTGCCCAACTCAAGAGCACGGCTGCCGCGATCACCGAATACGACATCGTCGGACCGAACCGGATCGTGCTGAAGTTCGCGCATCCGCTCGGCAATATCTTCGATCTGCTGGACACCGCGCCGATTCTGGACAGTGAGACCATCGCGGAGGCGACCACCGCCGACAAGTTCATCGGCACCGGACCGTTCGAACTGACCCAGCGCACCCCGAATTCGCTGCTGGTCTTCGAGCGTAATGAGCTGTACCGGATCCCGGACCGGCCCTATCTGGATCGGGTCGAGATTTCGATCATTCCGGATACCCAGGCGCTGGTGAACGCGCTCAAGTCGGGGCAGATCGCCGTCGCGAACGGACTCAACTACCGCGACAACGAAAACTTCGCCAAGAGTGCGGGATTCAGCACCATCACCTACGAGGGCGCCGAACTGCAGATCTATGTCGGCGCGAATGTCGCCGAGCCCGCACTCGCGGATGTAAAGGTGCGCCAGGCCATCGCCTACGCCATCGACCGCGAACGGATCATCTCCGAGGTATTCCGCAATGCCGGCTATCCGGTGAATCTGCCGTGGCCCAAGACTTCGCCCGCCTTCGACGACGCGCGGAACAAGACCTTCAGCCGAGATATCGCCAAGGCCGAGCAGATTCTGGCGCAGACCAGCAAACCGCCGAAGCTGACGCTGTCCTATGACACCAGCCTCCCGTACTACGAGGCGACCGCACAGATCGTGCAGGCCAATCTCGCCGAAATCGGCATCGAGGTCACCCTCGACCCGATCGAATCGGCGACCTTCGTGAAAAGGCTCATCGGCGCGGAATTCCCGGGGCTGTGGGTCACCACGCATTCCTGGGCGCAGTTCACGCCGTCCACGCTTACCGTCAGCGCCTACCCGTTCAATGCGCGAAAGAACGCCTCGCACTACGAATCCCCGGCCTACGTCAGTGCGGCCGATGCGGCATGGCAGGTCAAACAGGGCACCAGTGCCGAGGCGGTGCAGGCCTACCGGAAGGTCAGCGATCAGCTGCTGGACGGTCTGTTCCTCATCGAAATCGGTGTGCACCTCCAGCAGGCCGCCACCTCGCGCAAGGTGCACGGGCTGGACTGGACCAAGCGCCGCGAAACCGTGCTCACCGACGCATTCCTGTCATGACCCGATATCTGTTGCGCCGCTTACCTTCCGCGGTACTCGTCCTGTTCGCCGCCTCGGTGCTGATCTTTCTGCTGCTGCGGCTGGTTCCCGGTGATCCGGCGCTGACGCTGGCGGGCCCCGATGCCTCGCCGGAGACGATTGCCGCCATCCGTCATCAGCTCGGACTCGACCGATCGATTCCGGCGCAGTACGTGACCTGGCTCGAGAACCTGTGCACCTTCGATCTCGGCCGCTCCTACATCATCGGCGGCCGGATCGCCGATCTCGTCGGCCGGGGCCTGACCAATACCCTGGTGCTGACCGGTGCGGCGCTGCTGCTCGCGGTGGTGGTCAGCGTTGCGGTCGGTGTCGTCTCGGTGGCATGGCCGAATCGCTGGTTCAATGCGCTCGTCGCTGCGGCGAATACCGTCGCGGTGGCGCTGCCGACCTTCGTGACCGGTGTGCTGCTGGTGCTTGTCTTCGCGGTCGCGATTCCGGTGTTGCCCGCCGGTGGGGTGCCGCCGGAGGGTTTCATCGCGCGTCCCGATATCGCCGTGCAGTACTTGCTGCTGCCTTCGATCTGTCTCGCGTTGCCGGTGGGTGCGGCGCTCACGCGGTTCCTCACCGAATCGCTGCGCACCGAATTGGGCAAACCGTATGTGCTGACCGCGCGCTCACAGGGGATCTCGCACTGGCAGATCGTGACTCGGGGTGCGCTGCGCAATGCCGTGCCGACCATGCTGACCGCACTCGGCCTGCAGACCGGGCAGCTGCTCGGCGGTGCGGTACTGGTGGAGGCCGCCTTCGCCTGGCCGGGCATCGGGCAATTGGTCGAGCAGGGGATCAGCAGGCGCGATTATCCGGTGGTGCAGGTGCTCCTGCTGCTGTCCGTCGTGGTTTTCGTGACGATCCAGTTGGTCACCGATATCGCCCACGCCTATCTCGATCCGCGCATTCGAATCGGGGCCAGGTCATGACCGTAAGTTCTACGGATCGCGCGGCGGGTACATTGCGAATCGCTTTCCGCAGTGGACAGGGCCTGCTCGGGCTGAGCCTCGTGGTGGTCATCGCGCTCGCCGGAATCTTGGCGGGTGTCCTCGCTCTATACGATCCGATCGTCCAGATACCGGGCGCAAATCTCTTGGGCCCCAGCGGAGATCACTGGCTCGGCACCGACCACCTGAACCGGGATGTCTTCGCGCGTGTGCTGTACGGCATCCGGATCGACCTGATCATCGTCTTCGTCGCCGTCCCGCTCGGCGCGTTGGCCGGTGCACTCGCCGGACTGCTCGCCAGCAGTAACCCGGTCGCGGATGTCGTGGCACAGCGCATTTTCGACGTGATCCTCGCGTTCCCGTCGCTCATCTTCGCCATCGCGTTGGCCGCGATTACCGGACCCGGTATCCATGCGGTGATCGCGGTGATAATCGCGGTGGAGATTCCGGTGTTCGGCAGGCAGATTCGCACCGCGATCCTGCAGGTGCGCGAACAGCCGTTCGTCGAGGCAGCCGAGGTGATCGGTGCGGATAGCTGGTGGAACTTGCGCAAACACGTGCTGCCCAACGTTGTCGAACCGCTTTCGGTGCAGTTGGCACTGTCCATGTCGGTGGCGGTATTCGTCGAGGGCGCAATGAGTTTCATCGGAATCGGAGTGCGTCCGCCGGACCCGTCGCTCGGTTCGATCATCGCCGAATCGATTTCGAATCTGGACGCCAATGCCGCCTTCGCGATCGGTCCGCTGGTGGTGGTAGCCGGGTTGACGCTCGGATTCCTATTGATCGCCCAGGCATTGGGCCGGGCGAGGAGGATCGGATGAGTTCCGAAATACTGGTGGATATCCGGGATCTGGTGGTGCGCTTCGGCAACCGCACCGTCGTCGACGGTGTCGGCTTCCAGATCCGCCGCGGTGAGGTCGTCGCGCTTGTCGGCGAATCCGGCTCCGGCAAGTCGATTACCGCCCGTGCCGTACTCGGGCTGCTGCCCGATGGCGCGGTCCCGTCCGGATCGATTCGCCTCGCCGAGACCGAAATCATCGGCGCGCGTGAGCCGGAACTGCGCGCCCTGCGAGGCACCCGGGCCGCGATGGTGTTCCAGGAGCCGCAGACCGCGCTGAACCCAGTGCAGAAGATCGGCACCCAGCTCGTGCAGGCGTTGCGCGCACACGGCCCGATCTCGAAGCCGGATGCCAAGGCGCGGGCCGTGGAATTGCTTCGCATGGTGGACATTCCGGAGCCCGAGCGTCGTGTCGAATGGTATCCGCATCAGCTCTCCGGCGGCCAGAAGCAGCGCGTGGTGATCGCGCTGGCGTTGTCCGGCGAGCCGGATGTGCTCATCGCCGATGAGCCGACCACCGCGCTGGATGTCACGGTGCAGGCCGAGATCCTGGAGTTGCTGCGCGCCCTCCAGCGGACCCACGGCACAGCAATCCTTTTCATCACGCACAACCTCGGGGTCGTCGCCGAGATCGCCGATCATGTGGTGGTGATGCGCGCGGGCAAGGTTGTCGAACAGCAGCCGGTGCACGCCTTGTTCGCTGATCCGCGTGCGGAATACACGCGGTCGCTACTCGGCGCTGTCCCACGCCTGCCAGAGGTCATGCGCTCGACTGGGGGCACAGGTCCGCACGAGATCGATCGACGGGGTGCGAGGAATTCCGCGTCGGTGGTCGGGGGCGACGAGAAGGCCGCAGCGGTGAACCGCGACCAGGAGGCTGTGTCGGTGAATCGCGGCGACATGGATGCGGGGGCAGCGGTTGCCGATACGTCGGAATCACGGCCAGTGCTGCGCATCGACGACTTGACCGTCGTCTACCGCAACCGTGGCGGCACCAAGGACTTCCACGCCTTGCGTAATGTCTCGCTCACCGTCGCACCACGCGAGGTGATCGGCCTGGTCGGCGAATCCGGTTCCGGCAAGAGCACACTCGGCCGCACTGCGCTCGGTCTGGTACCAGCGCATTCCGGAGAGGTTGAGCTGCAGGGGGTTTCGCTGACCGGGCTGCCGAATCGGGAGTTGCGGGCCCTGCGTAAGCATGTCGCGCTGGTCCATCAGGACGTCACCGCGTCACTAGACCCACGGCGCAGTATCGAGGACACCATCGGTGAACCGCTCCAGGTGCACCGTGTCGCCTCCGGCACGCTCCTGCGGACCAAGGTGGGCGACCTCCTCGAATCCGTCCGTCTCCCACGCGATTACGCCACCCGCCGCCCCGGCGAACTCTCCGGCGGCCAACGCCAGCGGGTCGCCCTGGCCCGGGCCCTGGCCCTGGCACCCCGGCTGCTCGTCGCCGACGAACCGACCAGCGCCCTCGACGTGTCGGTTCAAGCCCAGGTCCTTGACCTGTTCGCCGACCTACGCGCCGAATACGGCTTCGCCTGCCTGTTCATCAGCCACGACCTCGCGGTGGTCCACCAGGTCGCCGACCGCGTCGTGGTCCTACGCGAGGGTGCCGTTGTCGAAACCGGACCCGTCGCCGAGGTATTCGCATCCCCCCGGGCCGACTACACACGCAACCTCCTGGAAGCAGTTCCCATCCCTGATCCCACCCGTCGCACTCCCGACAGCCCAGCGCTTCTGCGCCTCGGCGCGTGACTCCGCCAACGGGCGAGTCGAAATGATTACTTGTGCACGGGAGTCGCCGTTCGACTCGCTTCGATGAGCACGCAGAATTTTCTACGGCAAAAGGTAACTCGCCGGGCGTGGCCATCGGCGGTGTAATTAGACCCGCGTGTGACGCGTTCGAAAGGGCACGTCCAGATTTATGGATCGATCGGCTGGAATGTAGTGCCGTGAATAGTTTCCCGACGGCTCCGAACCCGGAGACCGCGCGCAACGATCCGGGCCGCGCACAAGCGGGCCGCCGGCTCACGTGGAGGAACCGGCGGCCCGTTTCAGATCAGTGCTGTCCGGGTCGTCGCTGCTCAGTGCCTCGCCGTTCCGAGCTCGGCTCCCGCCGCTGCTCGTCACGGTCGCGATCGCTGATCGATCCGGATCGGTTCGTGCCCGGGTCCTGGCGCTGCTGTTGCTGCTGCCGTTCCATCTGCTTGGGCATTTTCTTAGGCGCTTTCTTCGACTTTTCAGCCATCTCCACTCGGTCCTTTCCGAAGTGATGTTGTATTCGCCTAACCAACACACAATAGCGAGCGGACATCATCAGTGGAAGAAAAATTTCGATTATTTACACCTGGAGTGGGAGGAATTCGACGAGGTCGTTGTCGGTGGCCTCGGCGGGGACGACGACCAGGCCGTCACGGTCGACGAGGCCGCCCAGATGGGTGGTACGGATCTGCGGATCGCCGAGCCAACCGCCGTATGGGGCGAGCCGAGCAGGGACGATGCGGGTAACGGGTCCGGAGACCGCGCTCGCATTGCGCAGTGGCCCGATCAGCGGTCGAAGCGGATGGCCGCCGGTTCGGCCCTCGACGACCGCGGGGGACAGGGCCATCAGTACGGCCACGGCCGCGAATGGATTTCCAGGTAGGCCGAGAACGGTTGTACCGCTGGATAATTCGGCGACAACAGTGGAGCCGCCCGGACGCAATTTCAAGCGGTGGACCAGGATTCGAGCTTCGGCACGGGCAATCGCCCCGCGCAACTGGTCCGCCGCGCCGCCACCGGTCGCACCGACGATAACCAGCAGATCGCAATCGTCCGCCGCGCCGAGCACCTCGTCGAAGCCGCGCGGAGTATCGCGCAGGTGCACCCGATCGATCGCGCGAATTCCATACCAGGACAGCACATCCGGTAGGATCGGCCCGATCGAGTCGCGGGTCTGACCGGTCTGCAGCGGGCCGGTGCTGCGGATCTCGTCGCCGGTCATGATGATGCGGGCCCGCACCGGGCCGCGCACCATCGCCTCGGTCACCTCCACACTGGCCGCGGCGGAAATCAGCCCGGCCGTAACCGGTGTGCCCTCGGGCGCAACGAGATCGCCCGGTGCCCGGTCCTCGCCGCGACGGCGAATATCGTCGCGCAGCGGGGAATCCTCGTGCTGGTACAGCATTTCATCGTTTTCGATCCGCGCGTATTCGTCACGGAGCACCCGCGTGGTGCCGTCTGGCACATGTGCGCCGGTGGCGATCCGCACCGCCTCACCGGGCAGCAGCCCGACCGGCCGCCGACCGCCCGCGAACCCGATATCGCGCCGCAGACGCCATGGTCCGTCACCGGCGACCGCGTATCCGTCCATGGCGGAGACATCGAAGCGCGGCAGCGCTGCGACGGCTGTCAGCGGAGCGGCGAGGGTAGCACCGCGCACGGAAGCCAGTTCGGTCCGATACTCGGTGAGTCGAGAGATGTTGGTACGCAGGATATCCCGTGCCTCGTCGAGCGGCAGCGGCGTTGTGGAAACCGCGGCTGCCGGTGCCGGACGAGGCGCACCGACGGCAGTGGCGTCCCAAGCCATCCTGGCCCTGCGCACCTGCTCCTCGGTATCGCAATCGGCGATACCGGGCATGGCGACGGTGACGGTGTCGGCCGGGATCAGCGCCTTCATCGGCTGATTGATCAGCGAATCCAGCCGCGTCAGTGCTTCCGTCAGCGCCGTCCGTCGCCACACGCCGATCAGATACTGCGGCCGACCGGATTCGTCGGCCGCGAAGACCGCGTCGGCGCCGGATTCGATGCCGCGTCGGATCAGCTCCGCCACCGTCGTCTGCGACAGGAACGGCAGATCCGCCGCGAGCACCACCACCAGCGGCGCGGCGGTCGGGCCGAGCGCGCGCAATCCGGCTCCCACCGCGGCGACCGGACCCGAACCCGGCGGCACCTCGCGCACCTGCACGATCCGCGCGTCCAATTCGGGCCGATGCGGTCCGACCACCACGGTCCGCGCACACGGCGCCACCGCGGCCAGGGCCGCATCGAGCATGGATCGACCGCCGATGATGATGGCGGGCTTATCGACGCCCCCCATGCGGCTGGCGCGTCCGCCCGCGAGCACGATCGCGTCGGCGGTGGTCACCGGTCAGCGCCTGGCGCGAGAGAGGACATGGCCGACATGCTAATTCGTCGGGTGTACAGATCTGGGTAGGGCGGTCTGGTTCCAGCGGTCGCAGGGTCTAGACCGTCGAATAGTCCGGCGTCGGTCGGCGCAGGCAGAACTCGTTCGTCTCCGGATCGGCGAGCACCACCCCGGGCACGCCGTCGGCATCGATCTGGGTCGCGCCCGCCGCGCGTAGTCGGGCCACCTCGGCGGCCGGATCGTCGGCGGGGAAGGACGCCAGGTCCAGACGCAGTCGATTGCGGCCGCTCTTCACATCCCGCGTCTGGACGAACTCCAGCCAGGATCCGAGCCCCGTCGCCGAGCGGAGCCCGGCCACCCGCGCACCGCCGTAGGCGATCGGCCAGCCGGAGGCGGTGGACCAGAATTCGGCCAGCCGCGCCGGATCGTGCGTATCGATCACGATGGCGGCGACCGCACCGGTATCCACGTACTCCTCGCGCGGCTCCAGCACGCAGAACTCGTTGCCCTCCGGATCGGCCAGCACCACCCACGGCACCGCGCCCTGGCCGATATCGACGTGCCGGGCGCCCAGCGCCAATGCGCGGTCCACCTGCACCCGCTGATGATCGAGCGAGCGACTGGCCAGATCCAGATGCATCCGGTTCTTACGGTCCTTGGCGCGCGCCTCGGGCAGGAAGGTCAGGGCCAGATCGAGGCCGTCCGGATCGGGGGCCGCCACATCGACCTCGTCGGGGCGGTCGATCGTCACCGTCCAGCCAAGCAACTCGGCCCAGAAATCCGCGACGAACCGGGGCCGGTCGGCATCGAAGACGACACACGCCAGGCGGGTGGACATGTTTCAACGTTAACCGCCGATCGACCGCGGCGGGGCCGTTTACGGGAGCGGAAAACGCGCGGCGCGCAGGTCTACTCGGCCGTCTCGGATCGGCACGCCCTCGGCGGCCAGCAGGCGCAACTGACGATCGGCCAGATGCGCGGCGGGCTTACCGCCCGCGCCGATCACCCGATGCCATGGCAGATCGGCGGAGTCGGTGCGCATGATCCAGCCGACCGTGCGCGGGGTGGACAATCCGGCCGCCGCGGCGATATCGCCGTAGGTGACGACCCGGCCCACAGGCACGGTCGCGACCAGCGCGCGCACCCGCTCGACCTCGGCATCGGTGGTGGCCATCGGCGACTACAGCGCCGATCGGATCAGCGCCGCGGTCTCGGCCGGCCGGGCCTGGGCGACCATATGGTCGCAGTCCCATTCGAGCACGGTCAGATTCTCGCCCAGGTGCGTGGTGAGGGCGGCGCGGAACTCCGGGGTGACGAAGGGCGGCAGCACCTTCATGGCCTGCACCAGGATCGTCGGCAGGCCAGCGGGCGGCAGCACATAGTGCCGGGCCAGCTGACCCCAGTAGGAGTTGACGGCGGGCAGACTGATCCGCCAGCCGACCCGGCCGTCGGCGGTGGGCATCAGATGTTCGATGAGTTCGGCATCGAGCAGGCGCGGCTCCACCTCGCCCCAGCCGGTCGCGACTTTGTCCTGGCGGGCGTGCTCGACGGTGTCGTAGTCCGGTGAGGCCAGACTGGACAGTGCGATATCCATCAGGCGCTCCGGCTCCAGCGCGATCGCCGAATCGAGCAGGATCAGCTTGCGCACCAGGTGCGGATGCCGATGCGCCAGGTGCAGCGCACAGGCACCGCCGAAGGAGTGCGCGACGACGACCACCGGTTCGTCGGTTTCCGCAGTGAGCAGTTCGACCAGATCCTCCACGATGGTCTCGAAGTTCCACGGCGGCAATGCGGTCGAGCGACCGTGTCCGCGCAGGTCGGGGGCGATGAGCCGGACCTCGGGCAGATGTCGGGTGGCCAGTTCCTCCCAGCGTTTGCCGTGGCCGGTGACACCGTGCAGGGCCAGGACTTTCGGCCCGTCGGCGGGGCCGAACCGATATACATGGAGAGGCGACACAAGTCTCATATTGACGCATCTGGAAATCCGTCGCAGATCCAGGCGTGTGTCGGACCTCACCGATCGGTGAATCGCCCGCGTGGCGTGTCGGAGGTGTCTGTTGCAATAGCCCGCGTGGTGCGATCGGATAGCGCGGTGCGACTTGTTCGCCGGAATGTGGCGGCACCCCCGGCTCGGACCTGGGGTGCCGATGTCCGCGCGCTGCTCGATGCCGCGGCGACGGTCGGCCCGATCCGGCCGGACTGGCGGCCGTGGCAGGTGCTCGGCGGACCGGGAACCGGCAAGACGGCACTGCTGATCGATCTGGCCGCCGAGCGCATCGCCGTGGGGGCCGATCCGGAATCGGTGCTGGTACTGACCCATTCGAAGCAGGCGGCGAGCACGGTGCGCGACGCCATTACCGCCCGGCTGACCGATCCCGACGCCGCCGAGGGCGGGGTACCCGGCGCCACCAGGGAACCGCTGGTGCGCACACTGCATTCCTACGCGTTCTCGGTGCTGCGCAGACATGCGAGCGCACACGGCAATCCGCCGCCGCGTTTGCTGACCGGTGCCGAGCAGGATGCCGTGCTGCGCGAAATGCTGCGCGGCGACCTGATCGATATTGCGGCCGGGGCGAGCGGTCTGTGGCCGGAACGGCTGCAGCCCGCCCTGGGGCTCGGCGGATTCGCCGAGCAGTTGCGCGATCTCATGCTGCGGGCCACCGAACGCGGCCTCGGACCCGAGGATCTGGTGCGGCTCGGCCGCGAGCACGGTCGGCCGGAATGGGTGGCGGCGGGCAAATTCGCGGTC
Source organism: Nocardia vinacea (assembly GCF_035920345.1). NCBI lineage: Bacteria > Bacillati > Actinomycetota > Actinomycetes > Mycobacteriales > Nocardiaceae > Nocardia > Nocardia vinacea. Next base: position 5,223,608 of record NZ_CP109149.1, on the reverse strand, counting down.
CGCTACGAGCAGGCGATGCTGTTGCGCTGGTCGGTCGGGGTGGAAGCGCCCGAGGCAACCGCACCGGCGCTGGATGCGGCCGAACTCGTCGGTGCCGCACTGGACGCGCTGGCCGGAGACGCCGATCTGCTTGCCGCGGAACGGAATCGGATCCGATACCTGCTGGTCGACGATGCCCAGCATCTGGATCCGCAGGCCGCGCTTCTGGTGCGGGTGATGGGTACGGCCGCCCATACGGCGGTCGTGGCGGGCGATCCGGATCAAGGTGTATTCGCCTTCCGCGGTGCGGATTCGCGCTTCGTCGCCGAACTCGCCGCGCCGGATGGGCAGCGAATCATCCTGCGGGACAACTACCGATCGGGCGGCGCGGTGGAACTGGCCGTCGCGCGGATCGCGGCCAAGTTGCCCGGCAGTGCGCCACAACGTTTTTCGGCACCCGAGCACACGACGGCACCGAAGGCCGACGACACCGAGGTGCGCGTGCGGGTACTGGCGACCCCGGCGAAGGAAGCTGCCCTGATCGCCGACCATTTGCGCCGCGCCCATCTCACCGATGGTGTGCCGTGGTCGCGCATGGCGGTGATCGTCCGCTCGGTGCCATTGTCACTGGCTCCGCTGCGCCGCGCCCTTTTGGCGGCCGGAGTGCCCGTACAACAGCCCGCACTCGACGCGCCACTGGCCCGTCGGCGCGGTGCGGCCTGGATGCTGCTCGCACTGCGCGCGGTGCTCGCCGAGGATGCGCAGCGGCGCGGGCGTCGACGTTCGGCCGAGGCAATGTTCTCGGCGGAAGACGCGTTGGATCTGCTTGCCGGCCCCCTCGGCGGCGCCGATCAGATCACTCTGCGCCGGTTACGTCGCGGTATTCGCCGCAGTGTGCTCGAGTCCGCACGCAGCGAAATCAAGGCCGCACGTGCGCGTGTGAGTTCCGCGTCGGGTGACGAATCCGATTGGGCTGCTGAGGGTTTTCCGCCGGATGAGGAGGCGTTCCCGCCGGATGAGGAGGGCTTCGGGGCGGACAGCGCAGAACGGAATGTCACGACGGCCGAACGGAATATCAGCCAAGTCGAGCGGATCACCGACGATGCCGACTGGTATGGCATCGAACCGGAATTCAGTAGTCGAGATATGGAATGGCAGAGCGACCAGTCCGAATCGGACGTCGAAGATTCCGAGCCCGATGTCGATGACCTCGAACACGTCAGCGCGGCACCGCAACGCGCAGATGCCTCCAATCGAAGCCGGGGCGCGGCCGAGGTGGCCGTTGATGACGCCACACTGGCCGCAGGTGGCGCTGAGCGGCACGCGGATGACGATGCCGAGCGCGGCGCTGGTGACGTTGAACTGGGCACATATGCCTCGGAGTGGGACGTCGACGAGGCCGGGCGGAGTGCGGATGGCGCTGAGCGGCGCGCGGACGAGGCCGAGCGGAATTCGCTACGAATCGAACAGGGGAGCACGGATGCTTCCGGCCGGAGCAGCGGCGATCCGGAAGGGGTCCCGTCGACAACCGAATCGGACGACAGCGATTCCCCATGGCGCGCATATGTCGACAAGTCTTCCGCGGAGGTGCTGCGTGACCTGCTGGTCGGCCGCGCGGATCGTCGAATTATGGAGCGGCTCACCGATGTCGAGGGGGCGCCGCTGAAGCGGGTGTTCGACGCGCTCGACCGGGCAATCAAGACTCGGCGGCGCGGCGCCGGTCTCGAGGATGTGCTGTGGGCGCTGTGGACCGGGTCGCGGCTGGAGCGTCGGTGGGTGGCGCAGTCCGAACGCGGTGGCGCGGCGGGTATGCAGGCCGATCGCGATCTCGATGCCGCTGTCGGATTATTCGATGCCGCAGCCGCTTACGTGGATCGGTTGCCCCGCGCGAGCATCGAGGGCTTTGTCGAATTCCTTGTGCAGCAGGAGATTCCGCACGACACCAGATCGCTTACCACGGCGGGGGAGGCGGTCGCGCTGCTCAGCGCGCACGCGTCCGCGGGCCGGCAGTGGGATGTGGTCGCGGTTGCCGCTGTGCAGGAAGGTATTTGGCCGAATCCGCGCCCGCGCGGCACCCTGCTGCAGACCGAGGATCTGGTCGACCTCACCGCGGGCATCGTCGACGCGGGCGAAGTGGTGAGCCGCGCGGCCCCGATCATGGCCGAGGAGCGCAGACTGCTGTTGGTCGCCTGCAGCCGGGCCCGGCGCTCGCTGCTCGTCACCGCCGTGGAATCGGTTTCGGGTGAACGTGATCTCGTACCCTCGCGGTTCCTCGCCGAACTTCTCGGCCACGATGACGACAGCGAACCCGGCGCGCTCCCGGTCGCCGACCCGGGCCGCGCCCTGGTCATGCATGCGCTGGTGGCCGAATTGCGCGGTGTCGTCTGCGATTCCGAGACCGAACCGGACCGCAGACGTCGCGCCGCCCACGAACTCGCCCGGCTGGCCCACGCCCGGGTGCCGGGTACACATCCCGACGAGTGGTATGGCACAGCCGATCTCAGCTCGTCGCGTTCCCTCTGGGATGACGACGAGACCGCGGTTGCCCTCTCTCCGTCCACCGTCGAGCTACTGCGCACCTGCCCGCTGCGCTGGGCACTGGAACGTCACGGCGGCACCGATGGCGACAACCCCCACGCCGTCAAGGGCAATCTGGTCCACACCCTCGTCCAGGCACTGGCTGGCAAGGTGCCCGAATCGCAGGTCCGCGCGGCATTGGATAAGGCATGGCAGGCCATCGATCCCGGCACCGGCTGGCATTCCCGTCAGGAACTGCGCCGCACCGAGGCCATGCTGGAGACCTTCATGGCGTGGGTGCAAAATACCCGCGGTGAATTGACCCAGGCCGGTGTGGAGGTCCCGGTCGACTGTGTACTTCCCCCTCGCACGGAAGACGAACCCGCCGTGCGGATTCGCGGCCGGGTCGACCGACTGGAGCGCGATGCCTTCGGCCGGTTCGTCATCGTCGATGTGAAGACCGGGAAGTCGCCGGTCACCAAGCAGGCCGCCGCCGACCACGCGCAGCTAGCGACCTACCAGGTTGCCGCGGCAGCAGGCGCACTCGACATCAGCCTCGGCGAGCCCACCTCCGAATCCGGTCGGGCGCAGGATGAATCCGCCCCTGCCACAGGCGAAACGGCCCCGTCCAACGGCGAGTCCGACGCTACCGCTGGCGAATTCGGCCCCGTTGCGGGAGAACCGCACAGCACCACGGGCGAACCCGGCGGTGCGCGACTGGTCTACGTCGCCAAGCCCAGCAGCAAGGAGGGCGCCACACAGCGGATGCAACCTCCGCTCGACGCCGAGGCACTGGACAAATGGCGTGGCACGATTCACGATGCGGCGGCCGCAACCCAGGGCCCGAGCTACCTCGCCATGCGCAACGATGGCTGCAGGCACTGTTCGGTCGCGGGCAGCTGCCCCGTCCAGGACACCGGAAGGCAGGTGACCGACGAATGAACGGCGCCGTATCGCCGAACCGGCTCGCGGAGGCGCTCGGCCTGCCACCACCCACCGAGGAGCAGGCCGCGGTAATTGCGGCCCCACCGGGACCGACCCTGGTCGTCGCAGGTGCGGGCGCGGGGAAAACCGAGACCATGGCCGCCCGCGTGGTGTGGATGGTCGCCAATCGTCTCGTCCTGCCCGACGAGGTACTCGGCCTGACCTTCACCCGAAAAGCCGCCCAGCAGTTGACCTCCCGTATCCGCACCCGGCTGGCCCGGCTGGCCGGTTCACCGCTGCTGCGCGACCTCGATACCGGCGGTGAGCTGCGCGCCCAACTTTCCGGCGTCGAACCCGAGATCAGCACCTACCACTCCTACGCGGGCCGACTGCTCACCCAGCACGGCCTGCTGCTGCCCGTGGAACCCGCCGCGACGCTGCTGACCGAAACCCAGCTCTGGCAGCTCGCCCACCAGGTCGTCCGCAACTGGGACGGTGACCTCGATACCGACCGCACCCCGGTCTCGGTGACCGAGGCGGTCCTCGCGCTGTCCGGCCAACTCGCCGAACATCTGGTGGAACCCGAAGAACTCGCCGAGGCCCACACCGAACTCGAAAAACTGGTCCACACCCTGCCCGCCGGCCCACGTCAACGCGGCGGACCGAGCCAGGCCCTGCAGAATATCGTCCAGGTGCAGCACGAACGTGTCGCCCTGCTGCCCCTGGTCAAACAGCTCGCCGAGGCCCTACGCCGCCGTGGCGCACTCGATTTCGGCGCCCAGATGTCCCTGGCCGCCCGCCTCGCCGCCGAACATACCGAGGTTGCCGCGGCGGAACGCGCCCGCTTCCGCCTGGTCCTGCTCGACGAATACCAGGACACCGGCCACGCCCAACGCATCCTGCTCGCCTCGCTTTTCGGCGGATTGTCCCCGCAACCGCACGCCAAGCGCCCACGAAAACCCGCCGATACCCCGCAGTCCACCGCCGACACCGGGGCCGATAGGCCTGCGTCGGATTCGCGTTCGCCGATGGACCTCGACGCTCGCCGGAGCGGGTCTGATGTTCGCGGGGGTGACTCCGACGCTCGTCGCGACGGACCCGGCGTTCACGGCGATGCGACGCAGGGGCGTCAGTCGGAGGACGAGCACAGAGCAAGCAGCCGTGCCGAACAGCGGCTGGCGGTGACCGCGGTCGGTGACCCGATGCAATCGATCTACGGCTGGCGGGGCGCATCCGCCGCCAACCTGCCCAGGTTCGCCACCGATTTCCCCAGCGCCCCAGGCATTCCCGCGCCGATCCTGCCACTGCTGACCAGCTGGCGGAACCCGCCGGAGGCACTTGCCCTGGCGAATCTGGTCGCCGAACCATTGCGTCGCAATGCCATCGACAGCGGTGGGGTAACCGTCGACGCACTGCGCGCGAAACCCGATGCCGAACCGGGTGTAGTCGCGCTGGCACTCACCGAAACCGTTGCCGACGAACGGAATTGGGTGGCGGTCCGGATCGCTGCGAAATGGGCGGCGAAACGCGAAGCAGGGGAGCCGCCGCCGACCTCGGCCGTACTGGTACGACGCAATGCCGATGCCGCCCCGCTCGCGGAAGCCCTACGCGAACAAGGACTTCCGGTGGAAATCGTCGGCCTCGGCGGTCTGCTTGCCACCCCCGAGGTCGCCGATATTGTCGCGACACTGCGGCTCGTCGCCGAACCCGGTGCGGGCAGTGCCGCCATGCGCATCCTGACCGGCGCCCGCTGGCGCATCGGCGTCGCGGACCTCGCCGCGCTCGCCCGCCGCGCCAGGGATCTGTCGATCAGCCGTCTGCACGGCAATGAAGTCGATGAAATCACCGATTCGACCGCGCTGGCCGAGGCACTGCGCGAGGTGGCGCCCGAACCGGCCGAACAGGCCGGGCTGGCCGATGCGATCGCCGATCCCGGGCCGCCGGAACAGTATTCGGAGTCCGGATTCAAACGCATCGTCGCATTGGGCCGAGAACTCGCCGCATTACGCGAGCGCAGCGGTCAGCCGCTCGCTGAACTGGTGGCGGATGTGGAGCGCACCATCGGCGTAGGCGTGGAAACCCAGGCCCGCCGCGCCATGCTCGGCGCCGGTGCCGGACGTGAACATCTGGACGCCTTCGCCGAGGTGGTCGCCGGCTATGCCAGCGATTCCGGCGCCTCGCTCGGCGGCCTGCTCGCTTTCCTCGCCGCCGCCGAATCCGTCGAGAACGGCCTGGAACCGGGCGAAGTCGAGGTTGCGCGGGACCGCGTCCAGGTGCTGACCGTGCACGCGGCCAAGGGCCTGGAATGGGAGATCGTCGCGGTACCGCACGTAACCCGCGGCGTCTTCCCCTCCGGCGCGGCCTCGGGCACCTGGCTCGGCGCACTCGCCGAACTCCCCACCTCCCTGCGCGGTGACCGCAGACAGGACGATGCCGCCGAGGGCGTCCCCGTACTCGACCTCGCTGACCTCTACGACCGCGCCGAGCTGGAACGAGCGATCAAGTCCCACAAGGAATCCCTGGACCGCCGCCGCATCGACGAAGACCGCCGCCTGTTCTATGTCGCCCTCACCAGAACCGAACGCGTCCTATTCGTTTCCGCCCACCACTGGGCCGAAACCGGCACCACCCCGAAGGGCCCATCGGACTTCCTGCTGGAACTCAAACATGCCAGCGAAGCCCCCGACAGCCCGGCCAATGGTGCAGTCACCATCGACCGCTGGGACGACGCCCCCGATGTCGATGCCGTCAACCCATTCACCGATAACCCCGCAACCGCCGAATGGCCCCGTGACCCCCTGGGCAATCGCCGCGATCCCATCGAACAGGGTGCGTCCCTCGTCCGCGCCGCCCTCGCCGAACTCGCGGCACAATCCGCCGCAGGTGTCACCGCGACGAGCCGCACGGTCCAGCCCACAACCCGCGACAAAGCCACTGCCTCAGCCGATTTCGTGGACCGCGCGCCCCATGACATCGACATGACACCGACTGTAGACCCTGCCACCGACAACTTCGCCGACCCGAAAACAACGGCCGGCCGCCCCGACGATCCCGCCGCGGTCGCACCGCAGGCCGACCCTTATGCCGACGTTCCCCCGCCCGACTTCCCCGATGCGCCCGCACCGTTCGACGACTCCTACGAACCACCCACGAGTGCCCCTGGCGCGCCGGATTTGCATAGCCCGGACGAATTCCCACTGCCCCCACACGACTTCGATCCAGCCTCCGACAAGTTCGAGCCCCCCCTCAGCGATTTCGAACCGCCTTTCGACGAATTCGAGCCCCCCTCAGACGAGGGCGAACCACCCTTCGACGAATTCGAGTCACCCCCGAACGAGTTCGGCTCATCGACCTCCGAACCCACACCGCCCCACGGCCATTCCGCCGACCACGCGCCCGATCCCGACGATCCCGACGGCTGGTCCGCCGATGTCGATGCCCTCCTCGCCGAATTCGAAGCCGACCATGCCATCGCCCAGGAGGTCGAACTCCCGGGCCAGATCGCCGCAACCGCCCTCGTCGAAATGCGCGCCGACCCAGCCAAGCTCGCCGCCCGCCTGCGCCGCCCACTGCCGTTCCCGCCGAATCCACTGGCCCGCCGCGGCACCGCCTTCCACGCCTGGGTGCAGCGCTGGTTCGCCACCGACCGCCTGCTCGGCTTCGACGAACTTCCCGGCGCCGCCGACAACACCGCCGCCGACGCGGGCCTGGACACCGAGCTGGTCACCATGCAGGAGTCCTTCCTCAACTCGCCATGGGCCCATCGCAGCCCGCTCGAAGTGGAGATCCCCTTCGAAACCTCCATCGCGGGCACGGTGATCCGCGGCCGGATGGACGCGGTCTTCGCCGGGCCCGGTGGCGGCTGGATCGTGGTCGACTGGAAAACCGGCGCCGAACCCGCACCCGCCGACGAGCCCGCGGTCGCCATGCAGCTGGCCGTCTACCGTCTGGCCTGGGCCAGGTTGATGGCGGCACGCGATCACGGCACCGAAGCGGAAATGCTCGAACGCATCGGCGCCGCATTCCATTACGTGCGCACCGGACGCACCATCGCGCCCGCCGAACTACCCGGCTCGGACGAACTGGCCGAGCTGATCAGGAATGCGGCGCCGACGCCCTCGGAATGATCCAGAGATTCACCAACCGTTCGCGTCGGCGCCAAGCGTCGCCGCCGGGACCCGGTAGGCTGCCGTGCGTGCCGGAGGGACAAGCAACGCCGCAGACGGCCGACGCCGTGGGATCGGCGAGGACAGGGGCGGGTGGGTCCGGTGTTCGGTGATCATGCACGCAGTGTCGGACTTTCCACTCGTCCGGATTTCGCGTTGGTCGGGGTGCTGCGCATCCCCGAAATCCAGACCAGCCCATGGGCTTCGCTGGTGCGCCGGGTGTTGTTCGCGATCGGCCTGCTGTTCGCCGCGGCGCTGGTTGTGTACTTCGGTCGCGGTGGGTACCACGACAATTCCGGTGACGAGCTGTCGTTCCTCGACGCCTTCTACTACGCGACGGTATCGCTGTCGACCACCGGTTACGGCGATATCGCGCCGGTGACCGCCGAGGCCAGGCTGGCCAATATCGTCATCATCACCCCGCTGCGCGTGCTCTTCCTCATCGTGCTCGTCGGTACCACCATCGGCGTGCTCACCGAGCGCTCCCGGCAGGCATTCAAGATTCAGCGTTGGAGGCGCAGCGTGCGAAATCACACCGTGGTCGTCGGATACGGGACGAAGGGCCGCACCGCGATCGATGCCATGCTCGGCGACGGCGTACAGCCCGCCGATATCGTCGTGGTCGATACCGATGCCGTCGCGCTGGAGGCGGCGGCGAATGTGGGCCTGGTGACGGTGCACGGTTCTGCCACCCAGTCCGATGTGCTCCGGTTGGCCGGTGCGCAGCGGGCCTTCTCGGTCGTGGTCGCCACCAACCGGGACGACACCGCCGTCCTGGTGACTCTCACGGCGCGCGAGCTCAATAAGAACGCCAAGATCGTGGTCGCCATCCGCGAGGCGGAGAACACCCATCTGCTGCGCCAGTCCGGTGCCGATTCGGTGGTGGTGTCCTCCGAGACGGCGGGCCGGCTGCTCGGCATCGCCACCACCACCCCGACCGTGGTGGAGATGATCGAGGATCTGCTGACCCCCGAACAGGGCTTCGCGGTCGCCGAACGCGATGTGGAACCGTCCGAGGTGGGCGGCTCCCCACGCCACCTCGGCGATATCGTGCTCGGTGTGGTGCGCGGCGGCGAGCTGATCCGGGTGGGCGAGGCCGAGGTGGACGCACTGGAGGCGACCGACAAGCTGCTCTACATCCGGCACGCAGGCCGGTAATGTCGGCGCGATAGTCTCGAACCGTGGCCTCTGGATTTCAGCTCAATGGTGTTCCACTGCTTTCGCGTTCAGTGCTCGACCGGGCCGAGGAGATCCGGGCCGACGAACAGTCGCTGAAGGAGGGCTGGGCCGAGGCCGAGTTGCTCCGGATCAATAAGCGCGGGCAGTTCCGCTTCGACGACGGTGCGCTGGTACTGGAACCGGCAGTCGAGCTGTCCGCCGAGCCGAGTCCGGCCGCGGTCTTCCTCGGCATCCATGGCGGCAAGCAGGTGTGGGCCGTGCGGGATGCCGAACTGCAGGGCACGCTGACCGATCTGCGCGCCATGGCGGGCGGTCTCGACGATCTCACCGCCGACCTGCTCACCTCCGCTATGGCCCTGCTGAACTGGCATGACAAGGCCGGATTCAATGCTGCCGACGGCACCGCATCCGTTTCGACAAAGGGTGGTTGGTCGCGGGTCACCGAGAATGGCCACGAGGAGTTCCCCCGGATTGATCCCGCCGTCATCTGCCTGATCCACGACGGCGGCGATCGGGTCCTGCTGGCCCGCCAGCACACCTGGCCGAAGACTCTGTTCTCCCTGCTCGCTGGATTCGTGGAGGCGGGGGAGTCGCTTGAGCGGTGCGTCGAGCGCGAGATGCGCGAGGAGGTCGGGCTCGACGTGCGCGACATCAGCTACCTGGGCAGCCAGCCGTGGCCGTTCCCGCGCTCGCTCATGCTCGGCTTCGCGGCCATCGCGGACCCCGATCAGCCGCTGATCTTTTCGGACGGCGAGATTGCCGAGGCCCACTGGTTCACCCGGGCCGAGGTGCGCGAGGCGCTGGCCGTCGGTGACTGGTCCGCCCAGAACCAGGGTGCGCGGCTACTGCTGCCGGGTTCGATCTCCATCGCGCGCACCATCGTGGAGTCCTGGGCCGCGCTCTGATCGAAGACACGCAAAAGCTCCGTGCGGGCCGATCGGTCCGCACGGATCAATTGCAGCCTGATCAGGCCAGGGCGGCCAATGTCTGCTTGACCGCGGCCAGCGACGGGTTCGTCGCCGTGGACCCATCCGCGAACTTCACCGTCGGCACCACATGGTTGCCGCCGTTCACACTGCCGACGAACTCGGCCGATGCGGGATCCTCTTCGATATCGATCTCGACATAGCTGATACCGGACTCGTCCAACTGCGTCTTCAGCCGTCGGCAATAGCCACACCAGGTGGTCGAGTACATCGTCAAGGTGGGGGTCACGTCAGTCACGGACCGTTCAACATTTGACGGCCCGATCCTGTTCCACCGAACTCCGAATCGGGACTTGCGAATGGATTTAGTATGCGCGCATACTAAATCCATGACTGCTACTGCGACGACCAAGTACTGGCTGGGTGTGGTCTCCCGGGAACATGTCCGACGCGGTGTCGAACTGGGGATCGCCCAGGTCAACCACGGCAAGCGGACGCCGCTCGAGCGCATGCGTCCCGGCGACGGATTCCTCTATTACTCGCCGCGCGAAGGCATGCGCAGCGGTGCGCCGATAAGGTCCTTCACCGCCATCGGCACCATCGAGGACCAGCCGGTCTGGCAGGCGGATCCGCAGGATGGCGGCTGCTTCCAGCCGTGGCGGCGCGCGGTGCACTATCGAACCGATGCTCGTGAGATCCCCATCGACGAACTGCGCGGTGAACTGGATCTGACGAGCACGCCGAATTGGGGCATGGTGTTGCGCCGTGGACTGGTCGAACTGACCGCGCACGATTTCGCGGCGATCGAACAGGCGATGATCAGTGATAGGGGAGGCGTATGAGTGAGGATCGCGGTCTGCGCAGCCGATTCGCCGAGGCCGATGAAAGTCCCGGCCTCTTGCTCTGGCAGGTGACCAATCGCTGGCAGGCCGCTCAGCGCGCGGCCCTTGCCCCCTTCGATCTCACCCACGTGCAGTTCGTCCTGCTGGCCGCGCTGACCTACCTCGCCGCCGGTCGCGACGAACCGGTGATACAACGCGATCTGGCTGCTCACGCCGCCACCGACCCGATGATGACCTCTCAGGTGTTGCGCGCACTCGAGCAGAAGGGGCTGCTGGAGCGCCGCGACCATCCACACGACCGCAGGGCCAAGGCTCTCGCCCCCACCGAAGCTGGTGTGGCGCTGGCGAATCGGGCGATAGTCGCGGTCGAGAACTGCGATCACGAATTCTTCGCGCCGCTCGACGGCGATACGAGCGCATTCGCGGGTGCACTGCGGCGCCTACGCGATCGCTAGTCGCGCGACCGAGCCTGCGAAGCGGCGGAATCCGATCCGGACCGGATCCCTTGTGGCACGACTTGTCGGCGGGCACTGCCATGATGTGTGTCGTGTCGGCAACCAGTACAAGCGAGCCCACCCGCCCGGAGTTGGACTCGCTGGACCCCGAACAAGCCGCGGCAGTCCGCGCGCCACGGGGTCCGGTCTGTGTGCTCGCCGGTGCCGGTACCGGCAAAACCAGGACCATCACCCATCGCATCGCGCACTTGGTTTCCGCCGGACACGTCAAAGCCGACCAAGTGCTCGCGGTGACATTCACCGCCCGCGCAGCGGGGGAGATGCGCAACCGCCTGCGCGCGCTCGGCCTCGGTGGCGAGGCCAACCAGGTGCAGGCCCGTACGTTCCACGCCGCCGCGCTGCGCCAGCTCAAGTACTTCTGGCCGCAGATCGTCGGCGATGTGCCGTGGCAGTTGCTCGATCGCAAATTCCCGGTCGTGGCACAGGCCGCACATCAGGCCGGGTTGTCCTCGCGCACCGAAGCCGTCCGCGATCTGCTCACCGAAATCGAATGGGCGAAGGCCACTCTCATCGCACCGGAGGACTATCCGGCGGCCGTGGCCAAACACCGTCGCGAACCGCCCTACGATCCGATGCGGGTCGCGGCGGCCTACAGCGGCTACGAGAAGTTGAAGGCGACACCGGACGGTCTGCTGCTCGACTTCGACGATCTGCTGCTGCACACCGCCGCCGCGCTGGAGGACTACCCATCGGTGGCCGACGAATTCCGCGGGCGCTACCGCAGTTTCGTGGTCGACGAATATCAGGACGTCACGCCACTGCAGCAGCGTGTGCTCGATGCCTGGCTCGGCGACCGGGACGATCTGACCGTGGTCGGTGACGCGAACCAGACGATCTACTCGTTCACCGGTGCCACCCCGAGCTATCTGCTCGACTTCTCCCGCCGCTTTCCGGAGGCGACGGTGGTCCGCTTGGAACGCGACTATCGCTCCACACCACAGGTGGTCGCACTGGCCAACCGGGTGATCGGCGCCGCCCGCGGTCGCATCGCGGGCACCCGACTGCAACTGGTCGGCCAGCGTGACGACGGCCCGGAACCGGTTTTCGCCGAATTCGACGACGGCCCGGCCGAGGCCCACGCGGTCGCGCGGTCGATCAAGAAGCTGATCGCCGCGGGCACACCAGCCGCCGAGATCGCGGTGCTCTATCGGATCAACGCGCAGTCCGAGGCCTATGAACAGGCGCTGACCGAACTCGGCATCGCCTATCAAGTCCGTGGTGGCGAAGGCTTTTTCGCGCGAAATGAGGTTAGGCAAGCCATATCTGCATTGCGTCAGGTGGCCGCTCGCGAGGATCTGCCCGACCAGTCCCGCAGTGGTAAGGCCTTGGTTACCTTGGTGCGCGCCGCACTCGCGCCGGTCGGTCTCACCGCAACCGAACCCGCGGGCGCTCAGGCGCGCGAGCGCTGGGAATCGTTGATGGCGCTGGTGCGCCTGACCGAAGAGTTGGTCGACCAAGACGACGCACTCGACCTGATCGGCCTGCTGCGCGAGTTCGCCGCGCGCGCCGAGGCCAGGCATCCACCGACCGTCCAGGGCGTAACCCTCGCGTCGTTGCATGCGGCGAAGGGCCTGGAGTGGGATGCGGTATTCCTTGTCGGCGTCGCCGACGGCACGCTGCCGATCGCGCATGTGCTCGGCGACGACGGTTCGGTCGCCGATCAGGCCGCCCTCGAAGAGGAACGGCGACTGCTCTACGTCGGTGTGACCAGGGCCCGCGAATATCTGCAACTTTCCTGGGCGCTCTCCCGTAGCGAGGGCAGTAGGCGCACGCGGCGGCGCTCCCGATTCCTCAACGGCCTGGTGCCCGACGACTCGCCGGCCTCGCGAATCGCCGCGCCGGTTGCCGATAGCGCCTCGAATGGTGTGCGCCCGACCTGCCGGGTGTGTGCCAAACCGCTGATCGGCACCTACGCCACCATGCTCGGCCGCTGCCGCCGCTGCCCGGCCGAACTCGATGCCGAGCTACTCGCGGCGCTGCAGGCGTGGCGGGAGGAGAAAGCGCAGGATCTGCGGGTGCGTGAGTTCGTGATCTTCACCGACACCACACTCACCGCGATCGCCGAGCAACTGCCCGCCGATGACAACGCGCTCGCCGCGATCCCGGGAATCGGGGCGAAGAAGCTCGAGCAATACGGTGCCGAGGTGTTATCGATAGTGGCATCACGGCTGCGGTCAAGCCCACAAAACCGCAGGTAGAAAATAGGTTGTCGCAATGAGCGGCAACACATATGGTGGGATTCACGCACCGGGAGGTCATCTCGGCGCGCAGAGTTACCGACACGAGTACAGGAGGGAGGCAGACCGATGAATGGCAATACGAACTTCAGCGCCACTGGCGTTGCGGTGAATGCTGCGCCCGTTATGTCCGCCTCCCGGGGGATCCTCGCAAGCAGCGCTCATGTGCGCGACCTGCAAGCAGTCGCTTTGCCGGGGATCGGTCTGTCCGGTGTCGACGTACGCGGGGATCACGGCAAAGCCATGAGCATGCATTCCCCGATTTGCGTCGTCATTCAGGACAAGCCCAGCGCGGGCTGGCACCCGGCATTTGCCCACACGGCAGAAGCCGGCGTCTTCGCAGTTGAGGCCGGATATGCACCGGCAGATCTGCAGGCACGCCTCCGCCGCACCGCACACCCAGCGACCGTGATCAGGATTCGACAGAGATGTCGAACTAGGTAGGGAACACTCCCCGACCTCCTGGCCACGGATCGCCCGAAGCGAAACCGTGGCCAGTATTTTTTTACCGGCCCTTCAGCCATCACCGGCCTCGGTTTCGCGGAACGAACGAACGTACCGCTGCAAACGAGCTGAAGGAGAACGACGTGTTCACCGCAGAGAGGCCACAAGCCACTACTGACGTGACATGCCGAACCGTGGCACGGCCCACCCGCCCCCGGGAGGTCACAAAGGTCCTGCCTTGTCGAGCCGGAGATCCCGATCTCTGGTTCGCCGAGAGCCCGGTCCAGTTGGAGCAGGCCAAGGCGCTGTGCGCGTCTTGCCCCATCCGAAAGGGCTGCCTGACCGCGGCCATGGATCGGCGCGAGCCGTGGGGTGTCTGGGGCGGTGAGATCTTCGACCAGGGTGTCGTGATCGCCCGCAAGCGCCCGCGTGGACGTCCACGCAAGGTCGCGATCTCGGTATGAGATCTGCGATTCCCTCCCTCCGGTCGCTGAGGCCTATCCGGCCGGTTCGGATTCGGGCAGGGCCCAGGAACGAGAAAGCAAACAAGCCGCTCACCGTGAGATCCGGTGGGCGGCTCGTTTGCGTTCTCGGCCAAACTTTTTCGGCTTTCAGCTGGCGGAGCGCTCCTCACGGAAGCCGGGCATCCACGCCCGCACCAATTGCATGAACGGCAGCTCCGCATCGAGCTGGGCCAGGATGCCGACCGAACCGCCGAGCACCCGGAAGATCATCACGTACTGCGCGGGCAGTTGCAGTGCCCGCGCGGTTTTCATATCCGGACTGCTGAACTCGGAGGCCTTACCGGCCACCCGCTGCATCCACCTGCGGGTGAAGTGGAACGAATCGGTCTGGATCGGGTCGGTGAACGGCCGCAGGTAGTCGGCGATCTCCTGATCGGTAACGGTCCGGCCCGGAATCACCCAGCCGTTGTCGTACATGAGCTCGACCAGTTCATCGAAGCGTTCGTCGAGTTCCAGGGCCAGCATCCGGCCGAGGACCTCGGGGAAGCCGTCCGGCATGGGCGCGCAGGCACCGAAATCGATGACGGCCAGTTTGCCGTCGGGCAGCATCATGAAGTTGCCGGGATGCGGATCGGCGTGCAGCAGACCCACGGTCTCCGGCGAGGAAAAGTGGAATTTGCCCATCAATGCGGCGACCCGATTGCGCAGCGCCCGCGTGCCCTCCGGATCCTCGGCCCCCTGCTTGATGATCTGTGAGACCGGAGTGCCGTCCAACCATTCGGTCACGATCACCTTCGGCGCGCTGGCCACCACCTTCGGCACCACGATCTCCGGATGTCCATCGAAGGCCTTGGCGAAGGTGCGCTGGTTGGCGGCCTCGTTGCGGTAGTCGAGTTCCTCCTCGGTGCGCTCGGTGATCTCGGCCAGCAGCGGCTTCACATCCGCGCCCGGAATCACCGAGGCGATCAGACCGGTCATCCGCGACAGTGTCTTGAGGTCGGCGCGCAGCGCCTGGTCGGCGCCCGGATACTGCACCTTCACCGCGACGGTCCGGCCATCGGACCACACCGCCTTGTGCACCTGGCCGATGCTCGCCGATGCCGCGGGGGTGTCGTCGAAGGATTGAAAGCGCTGCCGCCACTGGGTGCCGAGCTGCTGGTCCAGGACCCGGTGCACGGTCTCGGCGGGCATCGGCGGCGCGGCGGCCTGCAGTTTGGTGAGTGCCTCGCGATAGTGCTCGCCGAACTCCTCGGGAACCGCGGCCTCCATGACGCTCAGCGCCTGACCGAACTTCATCGCACCGCCCTTGAGCTCACCGAGCACGGTGAACAATTGCTCGGCGGCCTTCTGGTTCAACTGGGCGTTGATCTCCCCCTTATCGCCACCGGCCAGCTTCTTACCGAACCCGACAGCGGCTCGTCCGGCGATACCCAGCGGAATCTTGGCTAACTTGGCATTGCGGGACGAGCGACGGCGCACGATCTCAGACACGTACCCATCATGGCGGACGGACCCGTGCAATCGCCACGCCAATCTTGATGTCTCTGCTTGGCGGACTGTAAGAATCGACACCCTCATCCAGTGCTACCAGCGAGAATTCGGCGGCATCCGCAGCCGTCGTGCGGCGGCCATTCCCGGCGCGAGATCCGGTGCGTATCGAGTTCGAGTTCGATCGTGGTGTTCATGGTGTCGAGTTGACGCTCGGGGGAACAGTGCATGATCGCTTCGAGTTCGCCGAGCAGCAAAGCCGCCGTCGCCAGGATTCCGGCAGGTGATGCGTGCCCGACCCGACCGAGCAATTGGCTCGCCAGCTGCGGCCACTCCGGGTCGTACTCGCAGCGGGTCAGGTCGAGGCAGCGCAGACAGCTCGTCAGGCCGGGAAAGACCAGCGGACCGACGATACCCTTGTTGCCATCGCGAATCCGGACCTGCAGATGCGGAATCCCGTGCAGCACCAGCTCATTGGCCAGGCGCGGTTCGATGACGAGCGAATCGGCCAGCACCACGAGTTCACCGTGCCAATCCAGCACCGAACTGTCGCCGCGGTAGCCGCGCGATCGGATCGGGCGCAGTCCGAGCCGCCGCAACCCGGTCGCGACCGCATCCGAGAGCGGCCCGAGCCCGTGCACCCGCACCGAACGCACCCGCCCCAGCCGCGGATCCGGATGCAGCAGCAGCCCTGCGTCACCGATGCGATTCAGCAGCTCCGCCGCGTCCTCGGGTTCGATCCCACATTCCCCGGCCCGCCAGATGACCTGCGGGCGACTGTGCATGCCGTCCAGCAGCCGCAGAAACGCCAGCACGGTGTCGGTATCCAATGCGGTCCGATCGAGTAGCAGCGCCCGCTCCGGATCCCACCCCAACTGCACGACCCCGGACGACCGCACCAATACCGTCACTCGCGGCGCCAGCATCGGCCCGCACATCCGCCTCGTCGTCATGGCAGCAGTATGCGGATCGGGTCACCGGCGAATCAGCGCGAAACCTGCAGTAATCCACAGGAATTCGCGCTTATCAACAGGACACGTCTCAGGACGCGTCGGTGTCCTTGCCGAGGTTGGGGCCGGATTCACCGTCACCCTTCGCGGCCTCGCGTTCGGCCTTTTCGCGTGCCTCGGTTTCGGCCAACTGGGCCAGCGGATCGTCGAAGGCGTCCACGCCGCCGCCGATCACCGAATCGATGAAGCCCGCGGAGGAGTCCAGATCATTGGAATCCGGCAGCAGATCCGGATGCGCCCAGATGGCGTCCCTCGCGTCGATGCCCGCATCGGCGGTCAGCCGCCGCCACAGCGCCGCCGCCTCGCGCAGCTTGCGGGGCCGCAGCTCGAGTCCGACCAACGTCGCGAATGTCTGCTCGGCCGGACCGCCGGTGGCACGGCGGCGGATCAGGGTCTCGGCGAGTGCACCCGCTCCCGGCAGGCGGTCACCGATCGCCTCGGTGACCACGACCTGCACCCAGCCCTCGATCAGGGCCAGCAGCGTTTCCAGCCGCTCCAGGGCCTGCTTCTGTTCCGGGGTGGTCTGCGGTTCGAACGCGCCCTGGGACAGGATCTCCTCGAGCTTCGAGGGATCGGTCAGCGACATCGGGTCGATATTCTGGGCCGCCGACTCCAGTGCGGAGAAGTCCATCTTGATGCCGCGCGCATAGTCCTCGACCGCGCCGAGCACCTGCTGACGCAGCCACGGCACATGTCCGAACAGGCGCTGGTGGGCGGCCTCGCGGGCCGCGAGGAAGACCAGGATCTCGCTTTCCGGCTGCTCGAGTCCGGCGCTGAACTCCGAGATGGCCGCGGGCAGCAGCGCCGCGGTGCCGGTCGGGCCGAGCGGCAGTCCGATATCGGTGGAGGTCAGCACCTCCTTGGCGAGTTGGCCGAGGGCCTGCCCGAGCTGGGAGCCGAAGGCGAGTCCGCCCATCTGCCCGAGCATGCCGACCATCGGACCGGCGAACTCGCGCGCCTCCTCCGGCAACTGTGCGGTCCACATGCCGGAGATCTGCTCGGCCACCGGATCACAAAGCCGCTTCCAGGTCGGCAGCGTTTCCTCGATCCAATCGTTGGCGGTCCAGGCCGCGGTTCTGGGGGCGCCCGCGGGCAATGTGGTCGCGCCGTCCAGCCACAGTTCGGCCAGGTGCGCGGCATCGGCGACGGCCTTGACCGTGCTTTCGGATACCGGCGTCACGCTCGTGCCGAGCTGCTGGCGGGCCAACCGCTTGGCCACGTCGTAGTTGACCGGGCCGGACTGCGCCGACCCCGGCTGTCCCATCCCACTGAGCATCTGTCCGAGCGAGGTGAGCATCTGTCCGAGCTGGGCCGGATCGAAGCCGCCCGCGCCTGCCCCACCTAAGCCGAACGGATCGTTCGCCCCGGCACCGCTCGGCTCGTCGCCGCGGTTGCGGTCGTCGTCATCGCGGTTCGAGAATCCGAAGGGGAGGTCACTCATACCCCAAACATTACGCGTGTGGTGTAGGGGGTCGATGTTCGCGCGGCGCGAAATCTCCGGCACGCGTACGCCGGTAAATATGCGCCTCGCACGACCCGGCGCGGCGGCGATCATTACTGTGGTCCAGGTGAATCGTCGGATCCTGACCCTGGTGGCCGCCCTGATCCCGGTGCTCGTCCTCGGTGTGGTGGGCAGTCTGCTCACTGTGCCCTTCGTCGCACTCGGGCCGGGACCCACGTTCAATACCCTCGGCTCGGTCGACGGCAAGCAGGTCGTCGACGTCCGCGGCGCCGAAGTGGACCCGGTGACCGGTCACCTGAATATGACGACGGTCTCGGTGCGCGACGGACTCAACATCTTCGAGGCGTTCGGGTTCTGGGTCAGCGGTGAGCACGGCCTGGTTCCGCGCGCCGAGGTGTACCCGCCCGGCGTCCCGCGCGAGGAGATCGACAAGTCCAACCAGCAGGACTTCAAGGATTCCGAGGGCAATGCCGAGGTGGCGGCGCTGCACTTCATGAACCTGCCGACGGTGGTGCTGGTGCGCAAGGTCTCCGACGACGGCCCGGCCAAGGAGACGCTGCGCGCCGGTGACGAACTGGTCAGCGTCAACGGCGCACCGATGACCGCGCCCAAGGATGTCGTCGCCGCGGTGTCCTCACAGGCGCCCGGCGCGCAGATCACCGTGACCTACCGGCGTGAGAACACCGAACAAACCGCGACCATTACCCTGGCCGCCCGCCCCGACGACGCGAACAAGGGCTACCTCGGCCTGACCCCGACCGAGGGTGCGCGCCCGCCGATGGAGGTCTCGTTCAATCTCGCCGATATCGGTGGGCCGTCGGCCGGTCTGATGTTCAGCCTCGCGCTGATCGATAAGCTCACCCCCGGTGAACTGGACGGCGGCAAGTTCGTCGCCGGGACCGGAACGATCGATCAGGACGGCAAGGTCGGCCCGATCGGCGGCATCCAGTACAAGATGATGGCCGCGCGCGACGCCGGTGCGGAGACCTTCCTGGTTCCGGCCGCCAACTGCAATGAGGCCAAACAGCGCACACCCGACGGCCTGCGCTTGGTGAAGGTCGAAAACCTCAGCGGTGCAGTGCAATCCCTCAACGACATCAACGCGGGTCGGGAGACCGTCTCCTGCGGCTGATCACTCCATTGTGTGGTGCAGTGCCTCGATGAGGTTGGGCGCCAGATTCGGATAGGTGCGCAGGTCGAGATCGCCGAAGTCGTCGACATCGTCCTCGGGCTTGACCTGCAGCAGGCACAGATCCGCGCCGGTGCGAAGTACCGCGGCGAACAGCCGGGCCGTGCGCCGCCCCGGATGCGTCTCGGCTGCGGCGCGCGCGGCGGCGTCGGCGGCCTCGTGATCGGCGAGCAGCGGGGTGAGCGCATCGTCGAGGGTGCTCTCGGCATCCGGCGGCAGCACGACGATCTCCTGGACGAGCACACAGCCGCTCACGGCCTCGGGCCAACTGGTGGTCGCGAGGAATTCGTCCAGCGCCATCGATCCGCCGGTGATGTCTTCCGGGAACGACTCCTGCGCGATGGGAGTCAGCTCGCTGCCCTGATCCAGCTGATCGAGCAACCCGGGCTCGGCCGCGACCAGATCGGCCGTCGGCACCAGCGCGAACATCTGCGGCGGTCTGCCCCAACCCTCGGCATCGGCGAATTCCGCCACTTCACGGACGGAACGGGCGAGGACGAGTTCGGCGTGCAGATCAGCGGTCACACTGGACATCCTTCCACCAGCAACCATGTGTATGCAGCGAGGGCAGGGTGATCTCGGAACCACGACGGAGCGAGTTTTACGAGCGACCCGTTCGCGGCCCGTCTCGCGTCCGAGTCGTCGAAGCGCATGCGCCGCAGGCGCGAGTCTCGACGACTCGGACGCGAGACACCAGGGGGCCGCGAACACGCCGCGCCGGAGGCGCGGCAAATTAGACAGAGCACACGCAGCGCCGAAGGCGCTGCCACTGTCACAGCCCGATTCCGTAGAGTGGGCCGAAACGGTCCGCTTTGGACCATCTGCAACATCGGACTGCGGTGTCACGGCCGAGAACATCGGCGCGCGCGCCGCCGGACCTTGGAGAGTGGCATCGTGGGCATGCGGCCCCCCACCGGCTTACCTTCGTTGTCCCGACGCAGCCGAGTGCTGCTGGTGGCGGCCATCATTCTGGCGGCGCTGCTGCTGCTGGGACCGCGGTTTACCGACACCTATACGAACTGGTTGTGGTTCGGCGAGGTCGGTTTCCGCAACGTCTATCTCACCGTGCTGCGCACGCGGATCCTGTTGTTCATCGTCGTCGCGCTGTTCGTCGGTCTCGTCGTCTGGTTGGCGCTGCTGCTGGCCTACCGGACCAGGCCGGTATTCGTGCCGGTGGCGGGGCCGAACGATCCGATCGCGCGCTACCGCACCACGGTGATGAGCCGGCTCAAGCTGTTCGGCATCGGCATCCCGCTGCTGCTCGGCGTGCTGTCCGGTCTGGTGGCGCAGTCGAATTGGGTGACCGTGCAGCTGTTCCTCAATGGCGACTCGTTCGGCCAGAAGGATCCGCAGTTCGGCCTCGATGTCGGGTTCTATGCCTTCGATCTGCCGTTCTACCGGATGGTGCTGAACTGGCTGTTCGTCGCGGTGGTCATCGCATTTTTCGCCAGCCTGGTGACGCACTATGTCTTCGGCGGTCTGCGCCTGACCGGGCGCGAGGGCACGCTGACCCGACCCGCGCGCATCCAGCTCGCGGTGATCGCCGGAATCTTCGTGCTGCTCAAGGCGATTGCCTACTGGTTCGACCGCTACGAGCTGCTGTCGAGCAGTCGTAAGGAGCCGACCTTCACCGGTGGTTCCTACACCGATATCAACGCCGTGCTGCCCGCGAAGCTGATCCTGCTGTCCATCGCGGTGATCTGTGCGATCGCCTTCTTCGCCGGTATCGTGCTGCGCGATCTGCGGGTGCCCGCGATGGCGGCCGCGCTGCTCGTGCTCTCCTCGGTCCTGGTGGGCGCGGTATGGCCGCTGGTCGTCGAGCAGTTCTCGGTGCGCCCGAACGCCGCGGACAAAGAGAGTGAATACATCGAACGCAATATCGCCGCGACCAGACAGGCGTTCGGCATCACCTCGGACAAGATCGAGTACAAGGACTACAAGGGCGACAGTTCGAAGAGCCCGCTGGAAGTTCCGGTCGACGCGGCGACCATCGGCAATGCCCGCCTGCTCGACCCGAATATCTTGTCGCCCACCTTCACTCAGCTCAAGCAGCTGAAGAACTTCTACGGCTTCCCGGAGTCGCTGGATATCGACCGCTACGCCCTCAACGGCGATACCCAGGACTACATCGTGGCCGCCCGCGAACTGCACCCGTCGGCGCTGAGCGGTAATCAGACCGACTGGATCAACAAGCACACCGTCTACACCCACGGCAACGGCTTCGTCGCGGCGCCCGCCAACCGGGTCAACCGGCCGCAGTACGAGGACCCCAACGCCAATACCGGCGGCAGCAGTGACAGCGGCTATCCGATCTTCCTGGTCAGCGACCTGTTCAACTCGACCGACCAGCAGCAGATCAAGGTCGACCAGCCACGCGTCTACTACGGCGAGCTGATCTCGCAGTCCAATCCGGACTACGCGATCGTCGGCGCCGTGAACGGTTCGCAGCCGCGCGAATACGATTCCGACACAGCGCAATTCACCTACAGCGGCAAGGGTGGCGTGTCGATCGGGAACTGGTTCAACCGGTTGGCCTTCGCGGCCAAGTACACCGAGCGCAATCTGCTGTTCTCCTCGGCCATCGGGGACAACTCCAAGATCATCTTCAATCGCAGTCCGCGCGAGCGGGTGCAGAAGGTCGCGCCGTGGCTGACCACCGACGGCAATGCCTATCCGGCAGTTGTCAACGGCCGGATCCAGTGGATTGTCGACGCGTACACCACGCTGGACAACTACCCGTACGCGCAGACCACCTCGCTGGAGGGCGCGGTCGAGGACAGCATCGATAAGAAGACCGGAAGGCTGTTGCCGCGCAAGGAGGTCAGCTACATCCGCAACTCGGTGAAGGCCACCGTCGACGCCTACGACGGCACGGTGACCCTCTACGAGGTGGACTCCACCGACCCGGTGCTGAAGGCCTGGCGCGGTGTCTTCCCTGGCGCGGTCAAGCCGGAGAGCGAGATCTCACCGGAACTGCGCGCGCACTTCCGCTATCCCGAGGATCTGTTCAAGGTGCAGCGCGAAATGCTGACCAAGTACCACGTGGACAATCCGCGAGAGTTCTTCACCAACAACGCTTTCTGGTCGGTACCGAGCGATCCGACTACCGAGGGCGGCACCTTCAATCAGCCACCGTATTACGTGCTGCTGGGTGATGCGTCGGCGAACAATAAGCCGGTATTCAATCTGACCAGCGCTATGGTCGGCTACAACCGGCAGTTCCTGTCCGCCTATATTTCGGTGCGATCGGATCCGGACGGCTACGGCAAATTCACGATCTTGCAATTGCCGACCGATACGCAGACGCAGGGTCCGCAGCAAACGCAGAACAGTATGACGACGGCGCCTGAAGTCTCCAGTCAGAAAACACTGCTGTCGAACTCGAACAAGATCAGATATGGCAATCTGCTGACCTTGCCGATCGCCGACGGCGGAATCCTTTATGTGGAGCCGTTTTACAACGAGCGAAATACCGGGGCGGGCAGTTCCACCTTCCCGCAGCTGCTGCGGGTACTGGTGAGCTATCGCGATGTGGCGGGCAGTGTGAAGGTCGGCTTCGCCTCCACCCTGGCCGATGCGCTGAATCAGGTGCTCCCGGGTACCGGTTCGCTGGCCACCCCGTTCGGCGGTGATCCGGCGAGCAGGCCGAAACCGGGTACCACGCCACCGACGGATCACGGCGCCACGCCACCGACGCAGGGCACGACACCGCCGACTCAGGGCACTACGCCGCCGCCGGCGACCGGATCCGCTGCCAAGGATGCCGCGGCCGCGGAGCTGAGCAAGAAGATCGAGAGTGTGCGAAATTCCATGAAGTCCGGGAACTTCCAGGACTTCGGCAAGGCGCTGGAGGAGCTGGACGCTGCGGTGAAGGCGTATCAGGACGCCGGTCGCTGATCCGATGAGAACGGCCCCGTCACCCGTTTCGGGTGGCGGGGCCGTTCTCATCGACGTCGAGCCGACGCCGATCTCGGCGCCGTTGCCGAGTGACGTCGGATTCTTACGTCAGCGACCGAACGAGTCGATCAGTACACCGTTCTGGTCCAGCAGCTGCTGGTACTGGCCCTCGAGGCCGTTCTGCTTGGCCAGCTGGTAGCCCGCGGACTTGGCCTGCTCGATGGCGGACTTGACATTGGTGGCCGGGGCAGGGGCGGCTTCGGCGGGGGCGGCGGGCTCCGGCTCGACGACGGCCGGGGCGCTCGGCTCGGACTCGCCGGTACGCAGGTACTGACCGCAGACCGGCCAGGCGCCCGCACCCTGGGTGGCGAGCACATTCTCGGCCACCCGGATCTGCTCTTCTTTGCTGGCATGATTGGCGGAACCGGCGCCACCGTTGGCCGCCCAGGTGCTCTGCGAGAACTGCAGACCGCCGTAGTAGCCGTTTCCGGTGTTGATACCCCAGTTGCCACCGCTTTCGCACTGCGCGACGCCATCCCAATTGTGGGTCGGGGCGGCGGCTGCGGTGCCGGTGGAAAGACCGAACGGGACGGCAACGATTGCGCCGGTGACAGCGGCATAGCCGAGGGCGCGGGTGCTGAGCTTTCGGTGCTTCGACATGTTGTATTCCCTCCCTGCGCCCACCGCCCCCGGTAATGCGAAATCCGAGTCCCTGCCCCCAGGTGTGTCGGGGATCCTCGAACCGCGGGACAGGGTCGCCGGTGTTCGGCGGTTCGAGTTCGAGCCCATCACGTTTGATCCGGGCCGTGAACCGACGGTAACGAAGAAATCTCGGCAGATCACATCTTGATAACTTCCCCATTGCGTGATGCGAATAATGGGTATACCAGTGTTTGCGCAGGTCGCAAATGCCATAAGAATGGATTCTGGACGGTCGGTTATAGCACCGTTATGTGTTCGGGATCACTACGAAATAGTGGCCCAGGTCACGTTTGAAACCATTGGTCAACCGGCCTGCTGCGTTCTGGGTGACTTTCGCCGCCGCCCTTGGTCGGGTTCGGTGGACGGATTCGGCAGCTGCCCGTTATCGCCCTCTCGGAACCGCCTGTGCGCAACCTCGCGACGCTCGCCGCCGCCCCGCGTCCGACCCGCTGACCAGGGCAAACCCCCTGAAAGGTAAGCGATTTGCCTTCCGTGCGTAGACGTGTGTAATGTTGTGTTTACCGACGCGGGGTGGAGCAGCTCGGTAGCTCGCTGGGCTCATAACCCAGAGGTCGCAGGTTCAAATCCTGTCCCCGCTACAAGGGAAAACGGCCCGGAACAGAAATGTTCCGGGCCGTTTTTCGTTGGTGCTAGAGCGCGCATCGGCAACCGTGGCCAGACTCCCGATCCGGCTCGGGTGATCGATCAAACCGTCGATCGGCCCGAATCTTCGAGGTAGGCGACGATGGCGTTGGTCAGTCCGCGCCGGGCCTTGTCGAGGTCTGAGTAGGTGCCGAGTTGGCGTTCGGAGTTGATGCCGCGCATGGCGCCTGGGATGAGCGCTGCGATCTCCTCTACGCGCGCAGGGTCCACGCCGAGGCCTGCGAAGGCGTTTTGGCACGTCTCGAGCCAACCCTGGCCCCAGGATGCGAGTTCGGCGGCGGTGCGGGGGTAGAGCTGTTCGAGTTCGGTGTGGTCGCGCGGCAATGCGGCACGTAGGTTCTCGATCGCCCGGGAGTCGGGGGAGGTGAGTCCCGCGTAGAGGGTGTCGATGATGCCGGCGACGCGCTGGCGAAGCGGGGCCGCGGTGTCGGTGAAGGTGAGCATGTCAGCTCGCCGCTCGGCCGTGTAGTGCAGCACGGCGGCCCAGAGTCCGTCGTTATCGCCGAACTGATATTTGACCGCACCCCAGGTGGCGCCGATCTCGCGGGCGATCTTGCTGGCCGACACGGCCCCCGGATCGCCGGTGGCCAGCGATTTCACCGCCGCTTTCAGCATGTTCTCCCGGGTGGCATCGCCGCGGCGATTCGTGCGTCGCTCAGAGGCGTCCCGGTCGGTCACTTTCCAGATGTTAGCTGGTGGAGCGCACCGAGCCGCATTCGAATCTCTCCCCGCCGAGCCGCTTTTCATAGTTTCACAGTACCCACTGTGATAATTTCACAGCAGGCACTGTGATTCGGGCGCTGCAGGAGAGGACGCGAGATGGCGAAACCGCCGCTATCGATGAAGCCAACGGGATGGTTCCAAGTCGCGTGGTCGGCCGAGATCGGCGTCGGCGCGGTCCACCGGATGACGTACTTCGGCCGGGAGTTGGTGGCATGGCGGGCGCAGTCGGGCCTGCTGACGGTGATGGATGCGTACTGCGAGCACCTGGGCGCTCATCTCGGATTCGGCGGCCATGTCGAGGGCGATGTCATCGAATGCCCCTTTCATGGCTGGCAGTGGGACCACGAGGGCCGCAACGTCTGCATTCCGTACGAGAAACATCCCAACCGGGGTAGGCGCATCCGCACCCACCCGGTCGTCGAGCGCAACGAATCGGTCTACATCTGGCACGACGTCGACGGCCGCTCGCCCTTCTTCGAAGTGCCCGACGTATTCACCGGATTCGGCGACGACAGCAGCTCGGCCGACTACTACCCGCAGGCCACTCTGTTCCGTGAGCGACTGGAACTTCATCCGCAGTACGTGCTCGAAAACGGTGTCGACTTCGCACATTTCAAGTTCGTGCACCAGACGCCGATCGTGCCGGTATTCACTCGGCACGACTTCGACGAACCGGTGTCCTACGTCGACTTCACCATCACCTTCGAAGGCGACGACGGGCAGTCCATCGAGGATGTCAACAGTGGCGTCGAGGCGATCAACGGCGGACTGGGCGTCGCGGTGACCAAGAGTTGGGGCATGGTGGACAACCGGACCATTACGGCGGTCACCCCGGTCGACGACAGCACCTGCGATGTTCGTTTCGGCGTGTACATCGGCCGTCGGTCCAGCTCTGATCCGGCGAAGGCCGAGCAGAGAGCTCAGGCGTTCGCCCAAGAGGTCATTCGCCAGTTCACCCAGGACGTCAATATCTGGCAGCACCAGCGCTACTCGGATCCACCGGCACTGTCCGGAAGTGAGTACGAGGGCTTCACCGCCATCCGCACCTGGGCCGAGCAGTTCTACCCGATCCCGACGCACGATCAACGCATCCAGAAAAGCAGGCATCAATGAACGCACCAACCAAAGCGCCGATCCGGGTGTTCCAAGTCGCCACCGGCAATGTCGGAACCGAGATGATCAAACGAATCGGCAACCATCCGGATCTCGAACTCGTCGGATTGCATTGCTACACACCGGAGAAGATCGGCCGCGACGCCGGCGAGATCGCCGGTCTGGCGCCGAACGGCGTCATCGCGACCGGCTCGGTCGACGAGATCATCGCCGCCGCACCCGATGTGCTCACCTTCCACGGCGTATTCCCCGACGAGGATCTCTATGTCAAGGTGCTCGAAGCGGGCATCGACATCGTCACCACCGCGGACTGGATCACCGGTTGGCATCGCGACACCAACCACCCGCATCCGTCGGGTAAGCCGGTGACCTCGCTCCTGAGCGAGGCGTGTGCGAAGGGTGGCTCGACCTTCTACGGCACCGGCATGAACCCGGGCCTGAACCAGATCCTCGGTGTGGTGTGTTCCGCCGACGTCGCCGAGATCGAGAACATCATCACCCTCGAATCCGTCGACGTGTCGTGCCACCACTCGAAGGAGACCTGGATCGAGGTCGGCTACGGGTCACCTGTCGACGACCCGAGCATCCCCGGCAAGCTGGAGAAATACACCAGCGTCTTCGCCGACAGCGTGCTGATGATGGCCGACTGCTTCGGTCTGGAACTCGACGAGGTGAAGTTCACCTATGAACTCGGCGCCTGCACCAAGGATGTCGACCTGGGCTGGTACCGGCTCCCGAAGGGGTCGCTCGGGGGTAATCACATCAAGTACCAGGGCATGGTCGACGGCGTTCCGAGGATCGAGACGCATCTGGAGTGGCAGATGACCCCGTACACCGACCCGAGTTGGAATATCAAGGGCTGCTACATAACTCGGATCAAGGGCGATCCGTGCATTTACAACAAGCACATGATTCTCCCGAAGCCCGGCGTCGACCTCTCCGATCCGGACAACTTCGCGTCGATCGGCATGACCGTCACCGGATTGCCCGCACTCAACGCGATCGCGTCCGTTGTCGCCGCCCCGCCGGGACTGCTGACCAGTGCGGACCTCCCGCTGCGCGGATTCGCCGGTCGGTTCAAAAACCCCCGCGATTAGGAAACGGGGCGCACCCACTCATTTCCCTTCTCAACATATAACGCATCCGGGGGATTGCGGCAAGACCCGGGTCGTGCTGCAGAATCGCTGGCCGAGGCCAGAACCTGTGTGAGATGGGAAGTAACCGAATGCATGTGACCGACACCGATGTGATCATCGTGGGTGCGGGCCCGACCGGGTTGATGCTGGCCGCCGAGCTGCGGCTGAGCGGTGTGCGACCGCTGGTGTTGGAGCGGAAGGCGCAACCCCGAGACATCCCGAAGGCCGGTGGTATCGGCGGGCGGATCCTGGAACTGCTGCGCTACCGCGGCCTGCTGGAACGCTGTGAAGCGGCCAACACCGACCCCATTCCGGCTCCGCGCTTCCCGTTCGGCGGTGTGCACGTGGACTTGACGCGCCTGCCGGATCCCCCGCTGCACGCGCTGCCGCTCCCACAGCAGCGGCTGGAGCGTGTGCTCGCCGAACGGGTCACTGAACTGGGCGTCGACATCCACCGCGGACACGAGGTGGTGGGGGTGAGCCAGGACGACGCCACGGTGACCGCGGACGTGCACGGGCCGGACGGGCCGTACCGAGTGACCGCCCGATACCTGGTGGGCTGCGACGGCGGGCGCAGCCGGATCCGCGATATGGCGGGCATCGCATTCCCCGGCACCACCTATCCGGAGGTCAATCGGCTGGTCCAGGTCACCGTGCACGATTCGGTGACCGTGCTCGACAACGGCGACCTCGATGTCCCGGGGTTCGGCAGGATACGTGCGGGATTCACGCAAACAGACCGCGGTATGTTCGCGAACGGGTCGACCACTCCCGAACTGCTCGGGCTCTTCACCACCGAAGACGAGTCCACCGAATACGACGACGATGAACCGATGACCCTGGCCGAGTTCCAGGACAGCGTCCGCCGGGTGCTCGGCGCGGATCTACCACTCGGAGAACCGATTCGGCTGTCGCGCTTCACCTTCAAGGATCGGCTGGCCGAACGGTACCGCGCCGGGCGGATCCTGCTGGCCGGCGATGCGGCCCACCTGTTCCCCGCCACGGGTGTGGCGATCAATGCGGGCATGCTCGACACGGTCAACCTGGCCTGGAAACTGGCCGCCGACATCGAGGGCTGGGCGCCGGACGGTCTGCTGGACACCTATCACGACGAACGCCACCTGGCCGGCGCGCGGACACTGCTACATACACGGGCCCAGGTGGCACTGCGGCGCGGACAAGATCCGGCCGCCGAAGCACTTCGAAAGGTCTTCCAGGAACTGCTGCTCGACGAGCAGCCATTGCGCCGCGTGGGCGCCCTGATCGCGGGCACGGACATCCGCTACCCGCTACCCAATCCCAACGAGCACCCGTTGACCGGCACCTTCGCACCCGATCTCACCCTGCACACCGACCGAGGCGAAACCAGCGTCGCGGAACTCATGCACACCGCACGACCGATCCTGCTCGTCCTCGCCGACCGACCGGAGCTTCGTGAGATAGCCCGAGACTGGCAGCATCGCGTCGAAATCCACACCGCCGAAACCGATCACCGGCCGGCCGACGCTCTGCTGATCCGCCCGGACGCTTACGTCGCCTGGGCCGCAACCATCGACGAGCCGACCGACACCGCCGAGCCCGCGCTGCGCGCAGCGCTCTCCGACTGGTTCGGCGCACCCCTGAAAACGTCCGTTGCCGTCGCCGATCAGCCCTGATGATCGGTAGCTGTAGAGCGAGATGAACTGACACTGCTCCCGCTATCTCCCACTAGCGGGAGCAGTGTCGACGCGCCCATAGGATCCAGGCGTCGAAATCGAACCCTCAGGTCGTCGCGCAACACCTGTTGGGTCAATCCCGGATCGCGCACCAGCACCGCACCGAACGGGCCGAGCTACACCCGCACCACGCCGTCGCCACCCGACGGCAGCGATGCGAGGAATCCCAGCGGATCCCGCATCAGCGGCAACGCGTGCCCAGGAGCGGAAACCCCTTGGGTGCCTGTGGAACTGGAGTCGAGACGATCTCGGATGATGTCACGCTATCTGTTCCCTACTGAGTTCGTGAGCGTCGTGCCTAGAGATACCCGCTGGTCGGGGCGCTTTCGGGGGATCGGCGCGCGGGCCGCCCAGGTCATTTCCCGACCCTGACTCATGCCCCGCGGTGGTCGTGGCGAGTGAATCGTGCGCGCGGCGCGCGTCAGTAGGAAATGGACACTTGGTGAACAATTAGTTTCCTAAAGGTGTTGTCACGCAACAATAGTTGCGTCATGCTGAGGGGTGTGGCCAGACGGTCGAAGAGGCGGCCGGTCCGGCCGAGGTGGGGATCCGAGGATCCGAAGGGGTGCTGTCCGCGCCCCGTCATGTCCCCTGTAATTCGTTGGCGGCGACGCGTCGGCTGGGTGCTGGCCGTGATCTTCGTCCTATTTGTCTTTCCCGGACTCGTCGGCGCGGTGGCCAATGCGCAGTACCTGTCCGCGGCGACCGGCAGCAGTGTCTCCGAAATCGACGGCCTCAGCTGGATGCATATCCGCGATTCGTCCGGGGTGCCGCTGGCGAACTATGCCTTCGCGACCGACCACGGCGGGGTGCTGAACCCGGGCTCGACGATCCTCTGGGCGATCCTCGGCTTCGAATTCATCGGCTATATCGCCATCGTGACGACCGCGATCTGGTTGATCGGCAATGCGCTGAGCTTCCAGTGGCTCAATATGTTCGGCTCGGCATTGACCGGCGTCGCCGACCGGCTGACCGGTCAGATCGCGACACCGATGCTGCTGATCACCGCCGCCACGATCGGCGCGTTCTGCGTCGCCTGGTTCTGGTTGCGTGGCTATCACGCCAAGGCGGTGCTGCAGATCGTCACGATGCTCGGTGTCGCGGTGCTCGGTCCGGTATTCCTGGCCGAGCCGCTCGGCGATGTGCTGTCCTCGGACGGATTGCTCGCCCAGGGTAGGGATTTGGGAATTTCGGTGGCGGCCGGGCTGAACGGCAACAACAACCCGAATCCGAACCAACTGGTGGCGACCATGCAGCGCGATCTGGCGGACAACTTCGCCCGCCGCCCGGTGCAGGTGTGGAATTTCGGGCATGTGGTCGACGAGCAACCGGCCTGCCGGTCGGCCTGGTCCGCGGGGATGATCGCGGGCGACGATGATCGGGTTCGCAAGGGCATGCAGAGCTGCGGTGATTCAGCCGCCTACGCCAAGGCCCAGAATCCGACCATGGGTCAGGTCGGTACCGGTCTGATGCTGTTGATCTGCGGCGGCATCCTGTTGGTCTTCGCGGTGGTGCTCGGCATCAGGGTCATCAAGGCCGCACTGGACGCGATCTATCACGGGTTCATGTCGATATTCGGTTTCGCCGCAGGCGGATTCGTCTACGGACCGACGCAGACCTTTCTGGTCCGCAATCTCGTCGACGGCATTGTCGCGGCGGGCCGAATGACCGCCTACACCGTCTTCCTCGGCATCTACGTGTTGTTCATGGGCAATCTGTTCGCACAGGCGAAGGGACAGACCATGGCGGTGATCGTCATCGCGGGCACCGTCGAGATCGTCGCCGTCTCCCAGCTGAAACGGCTGAGCCGCAGCCTCGACCGGGGCAATGACTGGATCGCCAACCGGTTCGCGCTCGCCGTGCAGGGGTCTGGAGCGCGCCCTGGAGGTGGAGGTGGCGGGGGATCGGCACTCGGCATGGGTGATGCTCGGGCCGGCGGTTCGCTGCACGGCGGGCTGATGTCCGGGATGGGCATGCTGAACACGATCAATGCGTCACCCGCGACCGCGTGGCTCCTCGGGGCCACGGTTGGCCCGTTGAACCCGCTGTCGCGCAGGAAGAAGCGGATGGATCTCAACAACATCGCCGTCTCGCCGATGGTGCGGCAATTGCAGGAGTACAACCACGCTGCCCGCGGGAACTGGCGGGTCAAGGCCGCCGGGCGATTGGACGGAATAGACGGCGGAATCAGGTCCGCTCTCGGTGTCGGAAATGTTCTGGACGGTCTGGGCGACAGCAAGGTCCCGGACTCGATGATCGCTCCGATTCTGCTGGCGATGGGTGCGACCGATCAGCAGGCGATCGATGCCCAGCGCGCGTTGGCCGTCCAGAAGGCCAGCATGAAAGACTACAACCCGAACGGCTTCGCGCCCTTACAGAAGGCGCTCGCCGCGGGGTACGCGGTGGAGAACCACCAAGGCGTCGCCGCGCTGCCGGCATTCGCGGGGCAGGCCGTGGTCGCTGCGGACAATTTCGTGCGGCACTCCACTGCACCGATGAACCCGAACGCCGTAGATCACCAGTTCGTGCAGCGGGTCATGAACAGCAACGAACATCAGCTCAGAACCATCACCCAGGACGAATGGCGCGACGCCGGGCGCGATACTCGCCAACACATCGGACGGCAACTGGCGCTCCAGCACCAGCAAGCGGCCACGAACTATTACCACCAGCAGAACGACCCGATTCTTCTGCAGGCGTTGCAGCGGTCGACCCGGCAACTGGCCAACTTCAACAGCTTCGATCCGAATGGCGGACCCAACCCATGGTCTTCGTAGGCGTGACGGTCGAGCATGCGCACAATTTCGACGGCCTCACCGATGCACTGGTCAACGATCCGTGGTCCGGGCTCCGGATGCGGAAGCTGACCTCACAGCAAGGAGACCCATTCGCATAGCCCCGAAAGCTGGTAGAAACCTGTGGGTTGAACGTGATTGCCCGGGGGCACTAGAACCAGACGGACCGTCAGTTATTGTGACGGCCTATCGTTCGAGTACCCCGAATGATCGCGAGGCTCACCGTGCGGGACAGCGCTCCCACCACCTATCAGGAACTGCGCGCCCTCCTGCAGCAGCGCCTTCCCGAACTGGCCGACGGCCAACAGCGCATAGCCAGGCTGGTATTGGACGATCCGGAGGGAACCGCATTCCGCAGCATCGGCCAGAGCGCCGAACTCGCGGGCGTGCACCGTTCCTCGCTGGTGCGATTCGCGACCATGCTGGGCCTGCCCGGCTATCCCGGCCTGGTCGAACTCTGCCGCAGACAACTCGCCGCCGAGGCGTATCTGGTGCGTAGACCCGCCGACGCGCCACCGCCGAGCTCGAACGACGAGTTCTTCACCGCGATAACCGAATACGACACCAACAATATGTCCCGTACCTTCGGGCGGATCGATCGCGGCGACTGGGATCGGGCGGTCGAGACGCTGGCGCATGCCTCGACCGTGCACGTCATCGGGCTGCGGCGCTGTCTCGCGATCGCCTATGCCGCCACGTACCAGCTGCAGCTGGTGCGCCACCGGGTCCGCCAGCTCGGGGCGACCGCCCGGGTGCTGACCGACGAACTACGTGATATCGAACCCGGCGACGCCCTCATCGCGGTATCGATCCGGCGCTACAGCAGCGACACCGTGCGTGCGGTCGAATCGGCACGTCGCCGCGGCGCCATCACCATCGCACTCACCGATGACGCGTCCTCCCCACTGGCCCGCATCGCCGATGTGACCTTCTATGTCGGGACCGGCTCGCTCACCGTCCTGCGCTCCCTGACCGCCTTCACCGCCCTGGTGCACGCCCTGGTCACCGCCGTCGCGATGCGCGTGGGATCCGTCGGCACCGATACCGACATCCTCGACGATCAATTGCTCGACTAGTCGCGCCGTTTGCCGGTGCCGTCCTCGGGTACCGCTGGGATATGACGCCCAGCCATGATCTCCGGGGGCTCGGATTGCCCGAAACGATCTCGGTGGCGCTGTTCGACCTCGACGGTGTGTTGACCGATACCGCGGCGGTGCACCGGCGGGCGTGGAAGGCGGTCTTCGACGAGTTTCTGGCCGGTCGCAGCCCCGGCCCGTTCCACCCGTTCACCGACGCGGACTATCTGGGCTATGTGGACGGCCGCTCGCGGGCGGACGGTATCCGGGAGTTCCTGAAGTCGCGCGGGATCACGCTGCCGGAGGGGGAACCCGATGCGGCGGAGGGGGAGCCGACCGTGCACGGGCTCGGTAATCGGAAGAATCGGCTGCTCCTGTCGGTGCTCGAACGCGACGGGGTACACGTCTATCCGGGGTCGCTGGCCTATCTGAACGGGGCACGCGAGGCCGGGTTGCGGACGGGTGTGGTCACCGCTTCGGCGAATGCCCATGAGGTGTTGGCGGTCGCGGATCTGACCCGGTTCGTCGATGTGTGTATCGACGGGGTCGAGATCGCAGGCCGCGGCCTGCGCGGCAAACCCGCGCCGGACGCATTTCTCGCGGCCGCGGAGGCACTGGACGCCAAGCCGGAGCAGGCCGCGGCATTCGAGGATGCCATCGCCGGGGTGACGGCCGGTCGGGCCGCGGACTTCGGATATGTGGTCGGCGTCGATCGAGTGCGTGATGGCACGCAGGCCGAGGCATTGCGTCGGGCGGGTGCGGATGTGGTCGTCACCGATCTGGCCGAGCTCGGGCCACCGCAATGACTACCGACTGCCGTGGCTTCGAGATCGCGCCATGGCACTTGCCTTGGTGTGGACTGGATCTCGAGGCATTGCACCGAACCGAGTCGATCTTCGCGCTCGCCAACGGGCATCTCGGGCTGCGCGGCACTTTTGAGGAGGGGGAGCCGGTCGGCAAGCCGGGGACCTACCTCAACGGCTTCTACGAGAAACGCCAATTGCCTTATGCCGAAGCGGGATACGGCTATCCGGAGGAGGGGCAGACCGTCGTCAATGTGACCGACGGGAAGATCATCCGGCTGCTCGTCGAGGACGAGCCGATGGATATGCGCTACGGCGAGGCCGTCGAACACGAACGGGTGCTGGACTTCCGGTCCGGCACGCTGCGGCGCAACACGGTCTGGACCTCGCCGACCGGTCGGTGCGTGCGCATCCGCTCGGAGCGGCTGGTGTCGTTCACCGAACGTGCCCTGGCCGCGATCCGCTACGAGGTCGAACCGCTCGACGACGATCTCGAGCTGGTCATCCAATCGGATCTGCTTGCCAATGAACCGGTTCCGACTTCGCATAACGATCCTCGGCTTGCCGTCGCGCTCGACCGTCCGCTGGTGGCGGACTTCTGCGCGGCCCGTGATTTCGCCGCGGTGCTCGTGCACCACACCCGGCGCTCCGGACTGCACATGGCCGTGGCCATGGACCACGAACTCGAGGTCGACGCGACCCCGCGCTGCAGCGTGCACGCCGAGGAGGATCTGGCGCGCTTGACGATCGCGGTCGATGTCGCGAAGGGCCGGCGCGTGCGGTTGACGAAGTATCTCGGCTACGGATGGTCGAGTCGACGCTCGGTACCGGCGCTGCGTGCCCAGGTGGACGCGGCATTGGCGGCCGGCCTCGAGACCGGCTGGGATACCTTGCTGGCCCGGCAGCGTGAGTACCTGGACAACTTCTGGTCCACCGCCGATATCGAGATCGACGGGGATCCGGAACTCCAGCAGGCCGTACGATTCGCGCTGTTCCACGTACTGCAGGCGGGCGCACGCGGTGAGTCGCGCGCGATACCGTCCAAGGGGCTGACCGGGCCGGGCTATGACGGCCATTCATTCTGGGACACAGAGACTTTCGTGTTGCCGGTATTGACCTACACGATGCCGATGGCGGCGGGCGACGCACTGCGCTGGCGGCACGCCACCCTCGACCGGGCCCGGCGGCGCGCACACGAACTCGGCCACACCGGAGCGATGTTCCCGTGGCGCTCCATCAACGGCGACGAGGGTTCCGGCTACTGGCCGACCGGTACGGCGGCGGTGCACGTCAATGCCGATATCGCCGATGCGGTGGTCCGATATCTCGCCGCGACCGGCGATGAGCACTTCGAAAGAGGCTGCGGTGTCGAGCTTTTGGTGGAGACCGCGCGCTCGTGGGTGAGCCAGGGCCATTACGACACGGCGGGGAACTTCCGGATCGACGGCGTGACGGGTCCCGACGAATACTCCGCACTCGCCGACAACAACATCTATACGAATCTGATGGCGCAGCGGAACCTCGACGAAGCCGCCGAAGCCTGTGTGCGCCAACCGGATATCGCCGAGCAGTTGGAGGTCGACGCGGAGGAGATCCGCGGCTGGCGCGACCGCGCCAAATGTATGTACCTGCCCTATAACGAGAAACTCGGGGTGCACGAACAATCCGAGGGCTTCACCGAACATGCCCGCTGGGACTTCGCCGCGACTCCGCCGGAGAAGTATCCGCTGATGCTGCATTACCCGTACTTCGATCTGTATCGCAAGCAGGTCGTCAAACAGGCCGACCTGAGCTTGGCAATGTACTTGTGCCCCAACGCTTTCACCCCGGAGCAGAAGGCGCGCAACTTCGATTACTACGAGGCATTGACCGTCCGCGACTCCTCGCTGTCGGCCGCCGGCCAGTCCGTTATGGCCGCCGAGGTCGGCCACCTCTCGCTCGCCTTCGACTATTTCGCCGAAGCCGCACTGACCGACCTGCATGATCTGCATCACAATGTCGCCAACGGCCTGCATATGGCCTCACTCGCCGGAGCCTGGCTCTGCTGCGTCTTCGGTTTCGGCGGCATGCGCGACCACGGTGGTGAATTGAGTTTCGCACCACGACTTCCCGCGAATATCGAGCGCCTGGCCTTCCGGATCATCTGGCGCGGTAGTGGCCTAGCCGTCGAGATCACCGGCGATTCCGCGACTTATCGACTGCTGTCCGGAGATTCGTTCGTCCTGCGTCATCACGGTCGCTTTACGACGCTCGGCAATGTCGCGGTGACGCTGCCGATTCCGCGGCAATCCGATCGACCCGAGCCATTGCTACCCGCGGGGCGGGCGCCGTATCGGCGGGGGTAGCGGTCCGAAGGAGCGGGCATGCCATCGTTCACCGAATCCGAGTACTGGTTGGGCAGACTGGTTTTCCAGCACGGTCTGGCCGTCATCTATCTGATCGCCTTCGTCGCGGCGGCGCGGCAGTTCCGGGCACTCATCGGTGCGAAGGGGATGTTGCCGGTGCCCCGATTCGTCCGGCGGGTCGAATTTCGCCGGTCGCCCAGCATCTTTCATTTCCACTATTCGGACCGGTTCTTCGCCGTGGTCGCCTGGTTCGGTGCGGCGCTGGCGGCCGCAGTGGTGGCCGGTGCGCTGAATCTGGTGCCGCTGTGGGCGGCGATGCTGATGTGGGCGGTGCTGTGGGCGCTGTACCTGTCGATCGTCAATGTGGGGCAGGCGTGGTATGCGTTCGGATGGGAGTCGCTGCTGCTGGAGGCCGGATTCTTGGCGATCTTCCTCGGCAATGATCGGGTCGCGCCGCCGGTGCTGGTGTTGTGGTTGGCGCGGTGGCTGCTGTTCCGGGTGGAGTTCGGTGCCGGTCTGATCAAGATGCGGGGCGATTCCTGCTGGCGGGATCTGACCTGCCTGTACTACCACCACGAGACCCAGCCGATGCCCGGCCCGCTGAGCTGGTTCTTCCACCGCCTGCCCAAACCTCTGCATCGCGTGGAGGTGGCGGCCAACCATTTCGCTCAACTCGTTGTGCCCTGGGGACTTTTCGCGCCGCAGCCGGTGGCGAGCGTGGCCGCCGCGTTCATCATCGTCACGCAGCTGTGGCTGGTGCTTTCCGGCAACTTCGCCTGGTTGAACTGGGTGACGATCCTATTGGCCGCCACTGTGATCGATGTGTCCTCGGCGAAAGCGATACTGCCCGTACCGGGTCCGCCGTCGATGCCCGCGGCGCCGCCGTGGTTCGCCGGTCTGGTGCTCGCGTGCACCGTCGTGGTGGTGTTCCTGAGCTACTGGCCCGCTCGCAATCTGCTCTCGCGCCAGCAGCGAATGAATGCGTCCTTCAACCCCATGCACCTGGTCAATACCTATGGCGCGTTCGGCAGTATCGGCCGCAGCCGCGAGGAGGTGGTGTTCGAGGGCACCGACGAGGAGGAGCTCACCGACCAGACACGGTGGCGGGAGTACGAGTTCAAGGGTAAGCCGGGGGATCCGCGCCGATGGCCACGGCAATGGGCGCCGTACCACCTCAGGCTGGACTGGCTGATGTGGTTCGCCGCGATCTCCCCGTCCTACGCCCGCAGCTGGCTGCTCGCTTTCGTCGAGCGACTGCTGCGCAACGACCCCGCGACGCTGCGATTACTGCGCCGCTGCCCCTTCCCCGACTCGCCACCGACGTATGTGCGGGCGCGAATCTACCTGTACCGCTTCGCGACTCGCGCCGAACTCCAGCAGGAGCACATGCTGTGGCGGCGTACCCTGGTCGGTGAGTACCTCCCGCCGATGGCCCTGAGTCAGTAGTAGCTGCGGCCGGCCACGCCGCCGGAGACCGACCAGACCTCGGTGATCAGCCCGGCGGTGAAGCGCAGGATATCGGTGCCGCTCACGTCGACCTGCTCGCCGTTCGGTCCGGTGAACGCCGCACCGTACGGCCTTGCGACGAATCCCGTTCGGGTGTCGTCTATTTCGACGACCGGTTCGCCCTGGGGTGTGAATCGGACCCCGGGACGCTGTTCGTGGACTTCGGCGATCTTGGCGACGAAGGTCCGCGGGTCGTGGATATCGTCGTAGTCGCCGGCGCCCGGCTGGGCGTAGCGGAGGGTGAATTCGGGGGCCATGATCTTGTCCGCGAGCGCCAGGTCGCCGTTCCACATCGCGGTCCATTCGTCGAACAGGGTGATGCCGAAGTCGCGCACCATTACTCCTCAATAGTCTCATTGATACGGTCTCGATGGTAGTAACTTATAGTCTCATTGAGACGGTGTCAATGGGATGGAGAAGCCATGGCGGATCTCGGGCCGCAGGACCACATCGTGCTCGGGCTCATCGCCCGGCACGGACCGCTGACGCCCTATGAGTTGAAGGCCAAGCTCGAGGAGAGTGTCGACTACTTCTGGCCGGTGCCGCATGCGCAGCTCTATCGGATTCCCATGCGCCTGGCCGAGCAGGGGTTGCTCGACGAGGAGGCCGAGCACGGTGGGCGGCGGCGTCGACTCTTCCATCTGACCGATAAGGGCCGGGCGGAGCTGAAGCGCTGGCTCGCCGATCCGCAGAGCCCGCCCGCCGAGACCCGGGATCCGGCACAGCTCAAACTCTTCTTCGCGGATCTGGGCGCGCCGGGCGATGTGGTCGCCCTGGCGAACAGCGAGGCCGCGGAGCATCGTCGCCTCCTCGAACTTTATCGATCGCTGCACGCCGATATCGACCCGAGTGACAAGGCGCGGGCGGTTTCCCGCGCACGCATCCTGCGGCTCGGCATCCTGCACGAACAGGCCTATGTCGAGTTCTGGGAAGACCTCGCCGCCGACCCCGAATATCGGGACCGGCGGCGGAAGTAGCGGGAATCAGGCGCGGCGGGCGCGCTTGACGAAGCGGACGCTCAGGGCGATCAGCGGGGTGAAGAAGATGACCGACAGGACCGGCGAGAGCCAGGCCATGGTGTGGATGGGGAGCTGATAGGCCAGCAGGATGCGGACCGCGGCTTCGGCGACGAGGCCGACGCCCCAGGCCATGGCCAAGGTGTTGAAGCCGCGGCGCTTGGCCGGATTCGCCTGGTAGGACGCCTCGAATTCGGCGAGTTTGGCCGGTCCGGCGGCCGCGAGTGCCTTGCGCGCGGACAGGTAGGTCAGCGGTTTGCCGACCATGGTGCTGATCAGGAAGGCGATACCGACGATCGCGGTACCCGCGGAATCCTTGACGATCATCATGCGGGGATCGCCGCTGATGAGCGAACCGATCAGACCGAAGGCGAAGACGCCGAGCATGATCGCGGCGAACGGCTCGAGGCGGCGCGAACGGATCGTCTCGATGATCAGCACCGCACCCGAGAACAGGGTGCCTGCGAGCAGGCCGGCGAAGTCGCTGTAGCCGAGGCCGGTCAGCAGGAAGTACGCGCCGATCGGCACCGCGACATCACGGGCGATCGGGGCCAGTACGCGGATCGGGCTGAAGCGCGGCGCGGCGGTCGGCTCAGCCGCAGGCTGTGCGGTGGTCGTCATTCGGGTGCTCCTGGCTGGTAATTCGGCTGTGCCCTACGCGAAACGACGTTACGGATCGGCGCTCGGCTACAAATCTGCCAACCATCACGGGTCCGGCATGACAACTGTCATGCCCGCCGCCTACCGATGGAACTGCCGGATCGGTCTGCCTGCGAGCATGCGCACGAAGAGTACGGCGAAACGCAAGTGGCCCAGTGCCTCTCGCTTCGTGAAGGCCACCGACCACACCGTTTTCGTGCCCGCCGCGGGCAACGGACGATGGTCGAATCGATCCGCCAGCCAGTTCATGGTGACCGGCGCGCCGATGAACAACAGCGGCATATGCAGGCTCAGGCGGTCGCGCAGATAGTGCACATGCGCGCCGCGGACGGTGTAGCGGGCGACGTGCTGGTCGATATCGTCGACGGCGATGAGCTCGTCGTTGACGCCCTGGATGACCAGCATAGGCATGGCGGGCGCCTGCACGCCGGGACGAATATCGGCCATGATCTGCTGCAGGCCGGGTTCGGCGAGCAGGTCGGCGAAGGTGCGGTGGCTGTAGTCGTCGACGTTTTTGCCCATCAAGCGGAACAGCAGATGCAGTGTGGTCCGCGATTCGGCATCGGTGAGCAGATCGAGGAATTCGGTCTTCACATGGGCGCGCAGGATGCGATCCAGATCCGCGTAGGCGCGGCGCAGTCCGGCCACGCACACCGTCGAAAAACCGGCGAAGAAGGTGCCGTTCAACCGTGCGAAGGCCGAACCTGGATCGCCGACCGGTGAGCCGGCGACCGCGCCGACGATATCGAGTTCCGGTGCGTATCCGGCGGCCAGTTCCGCGGCCCACGCCGTGGCGAGACCACCGCCCGAATAACCCCACAGCGCAACGGGAGTCGCCTCGCTCAGGCCGAGCGGTGCGAAGCGCAGGCTCGCCCGGATGGCGTCGAGGGATCGGTAGCCGGGTTCGCGTGGCACGCCGAAATGTCCGGCCAGCCCGCCGTGATCGGGCACCGAGATCGCCCAGCCGCGGGCCAGTGCGTAGGTGATGACGGGCAGTTCGATCTGCGGAATCGAGCCGAGTGCCCGCGCACCGTGCCGCAGTGCGTACGAAGGCAGACATTTCGAGCTGACGCCGTCGATGGCGCACTGGAACGAGACCAGCGGCCGCGGCTCGCGCGGGTCGGCGCCCCACGGCAGCAGCACCGTGGTCACCGCCGCCTCCGCGGTGCCGTGCAAGTTGCTGGTGCGGTACAGCAGCTGCCAGGCCGAAAACCTCAGTGGTACACGGCCGAACAGCGCCAGCTCGACTTGGCGTGTCCGCAGGATGGTGCCGGGGGCGAAGCGTGCGAATCCGGCGGGTGGCCGATAGAACCGATCCAGCTCCGGCTGTAGCGGCCGACCAGAACGAAATATTTCGGCAATCGGGTGCGCCGATTCCCATCCGGCGTCGGCCTGCACGCTCATTCCTGTACATCCTTTCGAGGGTGCACCGGCATGGTGGTTTATTTGAAATGACGCCGGAATACCGATACTCAACGTAGCAATTCGGGGGTGGGAAAATAATTGTCCCGAAACACAATTGAGTCGGGTATTTTTCTCCGAACCGCGATTTGACGGTGACCGTCGTCACCCGGTAGGACATGGGAACGCGCAGGTGAGCAGCGTCATGTGAGGGCTGCTGTCACTGCACGCGGGCGAGAAGAATCCGCGAAAATCTTGTGTTCGGAGACAAAGTCGAGCGGTTACGAGATTTATCGATAAATGGCATCGTTGGGTAACGTGCAAGTCATGTCCGTTCTTCTGCCCCAGCTGTCCGGAGACGCGCCGATAATCGCCCGACTGGTCCGTCGGTTACCCGAAATCGCCGAACGCATGCTCGAGGCGGGCCTGGGCTCCACGCCACCGGCCGCGGACCTGCCGGACGGGCATTTCACCGGCGAGGTGCTGCCCGCGATCGCCGGATGCGGCCAGGCTTTCCTGCGCGCGACCCAGGAGCAGCGGGTGTTCACCGGGGCCGAGGTGATCGAATTCGTCGGTCCGGTGGCCGAGCGGCATGCCGAGGACCGAATTCCGTTGGGGCTGTTGATGCATGCCGTGCACGGCTCCGGTCGGGTGATCCTGCAGGAGGCGGCGGCGGTGGCCACGCCCGAGGATATGAACGATCTGATCGCCTTCGGCGCTCGGCTGCTCGATCTGCTGCGGGATATCAATGTCGCCGTAGTGGAGGCGTATACCGATGTGGAGCAGTCGATCTACCACGCCGAACGCGAGGCGCGGCGGGCGCTGTGTTCGGCCCTGTTGCGTGGCCAGCCCGCGGAGGAACTGGCGGCGCGCGCGGATGTCGTTCTCGCGGAACGCTATACGGTGCTCGCCATCCACATCCGCCCGGACGATCACCCGATCGTGGTCGCCGATCTGCTCACCCGGCGCCGAATCCGGGTGCTGCAGCGGGCATTGGACGGCATCGCCGGAACCAAGGCCTTGAGCACGTTCGACGGCACGACCGGAATCGCGCTGTTGCCGAGCGGATCCGAATCCAAGGAGTATGAGCGGCTGGCCGCCGAACTCACCGAACAGTTCGGCGTCGATGTCTTCCTGGCCGAACGTCGCGCAGTCGAACGGGATCTGCTGCCGCATGCGGTGCAGGAGGCGACCGATCTGGCCGAACTCGCCCGGTTGCTCAACCGGCCGAGCGGACTGTACGACCTGGATGATCTACTGCTCGAGTATCAGCTGACCCGGCCGGGCCCGGCCCGGGACCGACTGGCCGACCGCATTGCCCCGCTGCTGTTGCGCTCGCACCTGTTCGAGGCGCTGGAGGCGCATCTGCGGCACGGGTCAGATCGGAAGGCGGCAGCCGCCGAAGTGCACGTGCACCCCAATACCTTCAGCTACCGGCTCAAGCGCATCGCCGAACTCACCGGCATCGATCCGAGCGAGCCCAATGGCTCGCGGCTGCTCGCGGCGGCGCTCACGGTGCACCGCTTCTATCCGGTGGGTGAGGCGGCGGAGGTTGCCGAGGGGGACTGATCGGCTGTGGCGCGGGCAGTGACGCCGCCCGGCGCCGCCCGGACTCATGGGCCCGGATGAACCGCGTAGCGCGCTGAACCGTTAGGTGAGGGAGATACTTTGGGCCGCATCCGCCGCCGCGGTCACGAACTCCGGGAGTTGCCTCATGTCGACGATCAACGGGTTACCCGCCCACGTGCTGCTGGTGCACCTCATCGTGGTCTTCGTACCGCTGACCGCGGCGCTGCTCATCTTGTCGGCGGTGTGGCCCGCGGCTCGTCGGCGGCTGATCTGGCTGGTCACGGCGCTTGCCGCGATCACCGTAGCCCTGACACCGGTGACGACCGAGGCTGGGCAGTGGTTCCAGCACAAGCTCGGCGGATCCTCCGCCATCGATAAGCATGCCGACCTCGGCAACACGATGATCTACTACGTCGTGCCGCTACTGCTCGTCACTGCTTTGCTAATCGTCGTCCATCTGCGCGATGAGCGTGGGCGTCCGGTGGGGCGCGTGGTCACCGTGCTGGCCGCGGTATTGGCTATCGCCGCGGGCGGCGCGGCGACCACGCAGGTATACCGCGTCGGAGACTCCGGCTCACATGCAGTCTGGGGTGCCCAAGCGCTTTAACGCCTGTCGTGTCCCAACACGGCGGACTAAACCGCTGGTCCGGCGCAAAGATCTGACCAGACGCGCCGAACAGTGATGGACGCCCCCACTTCGAGACAAGACCTAGTCGGGCTTGGTGAGGCCGAAGATGCGGGTGGCGTTGCCGGAGAGGAACAGGTCGCGGCCTTCGTCGTCAAGGGCGAGGTCGTCGAGGCCTGCGAGGGCGCGCTGGGGCGGGATCATCGGGTAGTTGGTGCCGAAGAGGACCTTGCCGCGGCCGTGGGACTTCAGGTATGCCACGAGCTCCGGTGGGTACCTGCGCACTGTGTAGGCGGAGGTGTCGATGTAGACGTTCGGGTATTTCGTTGCCATCGCGATCATTTCGGTGGTCCACGGATAGCCGATGTGCCCGCCGACGATCACAAGTTCGGGGAACTCCAGTGCGACATCGTCGAGATATGGGATCGGGCGGCCGGTTTCGGAGGTGCGCAGCGGGCCGGTGTGCCCGACTTGTGTACAGAACGGAATTCCCAGATCGACGCATTCGGCGTAGAGCGGGTAGTAGCGCCGGTCGTTCGGCGGCAGGCCCCACAGCCACGGCACGATCCGCAGCGCCTTCATCCCGAGCTCGGTGACCGCACGACGGAGCTCGCGCACCGCGACCATCGGTTTGCGCAGGTCCACCGATGCGACGCCGACCAAGCGCCCACCGGATTCCGCGACGAATCCGGCCACGTCGTCGTTGGAGATCAGCACGCCCTCCGGCCCGTACCACGCGCTGATCAATGCGGTATCGACGCCGCCGGCGTCCATGGCGGCGAGCGTCATGGAGACGGGCGGCGGCTGGTCCGGGATGGTGTCGCCGGTCCAGCGGCGTAGCGAGTCCAGCATTTCGTGCTGGAGCAGCCGTACCGTCGGATGCTGGGCCCACGCATCGATGATCGCCATCGCGTCACTGTATGACCCTTCAGATAACGAAGGGAATCAAAGCCTTTCGATCGGCCGGATAGTCGGCGAACTTCTCGCGATACCACTTGTGCGTGGCAAAGGCGCGCGGCACCAGATTCCCCGCAGTGATCAAGAAGATCACCACACCCGCCAGGGACCAGGTGAGCAGTGCGAACCCGGCCCAGGCGATCAGCTCGGCGAGATAAGCGGGGCTGCTGACGAAGCGGAAACCCGCGCCGTGCGGGATGCGGTATTCGGTCGCACCCGGATTGTCCTTATCGCGCAGATTGCGCACGATCGATTCGGAGCTGACCAGCAGCGCGAAGCCGCCGAGGTAGCTGACCAGACCGGTCAGGAAGCGCGGATCGATCAGCCAGTCGGTGCCGTATTGGTGCAGGTAGTCGTGGCTGAAGAGGGCGCCGTTGAGGTAGCCGTGCAGCGCTGTGACGAACATGCCCGCGGCGATCACCGAGACATTGAAGCTGCTGCGCTTGCCCGGGACCTGTCGGATCGAAAGCGGGAAGAACCAGCCGCGGTTGCCGTAGTGCAGCAGCCAGATGGCCGCGAGCACCAGCGCAGTCGGCTCGAAGCGGTCGGGGCCGGTTAGATAGAACGCCGCGAAGACCACCGTCGCGGGAATCTCCATCAACCACCAGCCGAGCCTCGGATTGAGGTTGAAGCCCATCTCGGTGGTGCCGAAACGGCCGTAGGGACTCTGTGCGAAAAGGCCGCCGATCAGCACGAATGCCGCGAACGCGAAGCCGATCGTCAGCACGGTGTCGTAG
Organism: Nocardia vinacea; assembly: GCF_035920345.1. Lineage (NCBI taxonomy): Bacteria > Bacillati > Actinomycetota > Actinomycetes > Mycobacteriales > Nocardiaceae > Nocardia > Nocardia vinacea. Next base: position 5,178,827 of record NZ_CP109149.1, on the reverse strand, counting down.
GCGGTGTTGCCGGTGTACCAGTCCATAGGCGTCCTTGTCGGGCAGGGCGCCGAGCACTTCTTACCGAACCCCCGGCGCCGAAATTAGAACATGTTCTACCATGTGACGCAGTAGCTAGGAGGAATTGTCATGCCGCTGGATTCCACAGCCAAGGACCTGATCGCGGCCGTCCAGGCGTCACCGCGTGCGGTGGCGGCACACGACAAGGCGGCCTGGGTCGACCTGTTCACCGCCGATGCCACCGTCAATGATCCGGTCGGTTCCCGCCCGCATATCGGCCGCGCGGCGATCGAACGGTTCTACGACACTTTCATCGGCCCCAACACCATTGCCTTCCGGGTCGACCACGACTTCGTCGGCCTGTCCACCGTGGTCCGCGACCTGCTGATCCGCACCACCATGTCGACCGGCGCCACCGTAGCGGTGCCCATGCACCTGCGCTACGACCTCGTCGAGGAAGACGGCGTCTGGAAAATCACCCGGCTGGCCGCTCATTGGGAGCTGGCCGCGATGATCGTGCAGTTACTGCGCACCGGACTGCCCGGACTCGGCGCGGCACTGAAATTGGGCCCGCAGCTGATCGCGAATCAAGGATTCGACGGCATGCTCGGCATGATGCAGGCAATGCGCGGTATCGGCCGATCGGGCAAACACGCTGCGGCCCAGGTGCTCTCGGCCGCGGCGGCCACGGATATCTCGCGGGTTCGTCGCCTGCTCAGCGAACGCGCGATCATCGAACTTCCGGCCGGGACCAGGATTTCGCTGGAGGAGTTCACCAATCGGGCTCGGAATATGCAGTGGGACAAGCTGATCGCTGCAGGCCGAACCGTGAGTGCCAGCGTCCGACTGGAATCGGCCCAGGGCGTCGCCTTCATCGACTTCGCCCCCGACAGTCGACGAATCACCGCCATCCGCATATTCATTCACTCGATCTAGCCGAAAGCCGAGATGTTGCTTGCCGCCCATTCGGCGAAGGAGCGGGGCGGGCGGCCGAGCAGACGCTCCACATCGGGACTGACGCGCTGCTCGGAGGCCAACGGCGTGCCCAGAGCGTCGAGGGTGGCCTCGACAACCGGTTCTGGCATGTACCCCAACATTTGGGCGCGTGCCTGCGCGCGGCTCTGCTCGACGAACCGGACCGGCTCGCCCAAGGCGTTCCCGATCGCTGCGGCCTGCCCTCGGGGCGAGGTCGGTTCCGGTCCGGTCAACGTATAGATCCCGCCCGCATGGCCTGGTTCGAGCAGCGCGACGGCGGCGACTTCGGCGATATCGGCAGGGTCGATGCTCGGCACCGCGACGTCGCCGAACGGAGCTGCGACCACTCTTTGTCTGCGGACCGAGTCGGCCCATTGGAGCGCGTTGGAGTCGAAGTTGCCCGGGCGCAACATGATCCATTCCAGCTCCGACTCTTTTACGGCGTCCTCCAGATGCGCGGAGTGGCGTTGTGTGCCGACACCGTGAGACGACAGCAATACGACCCGTCGAACGCTGGACGCCACAACGACGTTCATGACATCACCGAGATTGCCGTTCGCCATAAAGTCGGGGGAGGTCAGCAGGAACAGAGCTTTCGCACCGTGGAGGGCGGGCTCGAGGCTCTCCGGCTCGGCCAAGTCGGCCCGGAGGGACCGAACGCCGGCAGACGCGGCGGTCCCCCTTCGTGAGACGGCTGTCACTTGCTCGCCTGCGTCGATGAGGGCTTGTACGAGTGGCCGTCCGACATTCCCTGTCGCGCCCGTCACCACAATCATGTTCGTCTCCTGTATCGAGGTCTCTTGTGTGGACCTCGGGAACGGTACTTTCGAAAGGACAGTAGGTACCTAGAGGAAAGTGACGGGTGCAGTGATCGACATCACAGCAGAAGTGGCTCCGGAGCGGGCTTGCCCGATCGCTCCGGTGGTCGATGTCGTCTTCAGTCGGTGGACCACGCCGATTCTGTGGACGCTCAACACTTTCGGGCGGCAGCGGTTCGTGGAACTGGAACGCCGCATCACCACGATCACGTCCAAGGTGATGACCCAGCGGCTACGGCAACTGGAACGTGATGGACTTGTCGTGCGCACCTATTACCCTGAGGTCCCACCACGGGTGGAGTACGAGATCACCGAGTTGGGACGCAGTCTCGCACCGCTGTTTGCCGCACTCGCCGAATGGTCGGTCAACCTGGACAAGGTCGAACAGGCTCGGCAGGCGTACGACGCCCGCGGCCGGGCCCCGCACCGCCGAACCTGATCGGACCGTGCCGCCGTGGTCGAGATCCATAGGCGTGCAGTCGAGCGCGACGCAGCGCACATCGAGGTTCTCGCTATGCGGCGATCGATCCCTCACGGGTTGAATCGGCGGGGATGACACGCACGTCGTCGGCCCGCGCCGCTTCGGCCCAACCGGGCGGGCCGAAGATGTAGCCGAGCCGCCCGCGCCACGTATTCGCATGGCGCACATCGCTGATCAGCGCACCGAGCTCGTGATAGTTCACCTTCAGTGGATTATCGGTGCCGATGTTCTTGGTGAGGCCGTAGCGGATGGGTTCGCTCTCCGCGGCGAAGCTGCCGAAGAGCCGGTCCCAGATGATGAAGACGCCGCCGTAGTTCTTATCGATATACGGCTGATTCGAACCGTGGTGGATGCGGTGGTGAGCCGGAGTGTTGAACAGGAACTCGATCGGGCGCGGCAGGGTCCGGATGCGCTGGGTGTGGATCGGGAACTGATAGAGCAGCCCGATGGTCTGCAGCAGGAAGATCATCCACGCGGGCAGGCCGATCAAAGCCGCTGGTACCCAGGCGAATCCGCGCACGATGGTGGCCGCCGGATGCACCCACGGCAGGCGGATGGCGGTGGACAGATTGAAGTACTGACTGGAGTGGTGGACGCTGTGCGCGGTCCACAGCAGCCGCATCCGATGGTCGGCGCGGTGGGCCCAGTAATAGCAGAAGTCGGTGACCACCAGCCCGAGCACCCACACCCACCATGTGGTCGGCGACAGGTGCAGCGGAGTGATCGCGGCCGCGACCACCACCGCCGAGAACGGAATCAGATACTGCAGCACCGGCTTCAGGAATCGGCCGAGCAGGTAGGTGGTGATATTGGAGGCCATATCGCGTCCGGAGTGGCCGTTGGCCGGGCGATCCGGGTCGCGGCGATAGTCGATCCACTCCACGAACATGAGTACGGCGAACGCCGGTATGGCGTAGATGAATAGCTGCGCACCGATCACGATGGCTCCTCCGCTCTGCTGCTTCACCGCCACGTTACGGGCGCTGGCCTGGGCAAACATCGCGCTGACGAGGGATTCGCGATCCCCCGGGCGGGGGATGTGCCGCGCCTGGCGCCCGGGCAGAGTTCGGTCCGAGGAATACGGGCGAGCGCTGGGTAGGATCGCCCGCGGACGGCTCGACCCGGACTGTGCGAAGGTGGTGCGAACTGTTGGATGTGAGCAGATCGCTGGCCCGCCAATCGCTGGTGGTCGCGGGGGTGGCCGCGGCGGTCGATGCCGCGATGTTGACGTTGAACGGCATTTTCTCGGTGGCCCCGTGGCAGGCCACCGCGGTGCTGATCGCCATCGTCGCGGCCGATCTCGCACTGGCCGCGCCGCCGCGTACCGCCGGTGCCGTGGCCTTGATCCAGGTGGCGCTGCGACTCGCCGAGGCCCTGATGCTGCACCGGCACGGCTTCGCCGCACGCTTCGCCGATGTCGGATTCCTGGTGGCGGGATATCGGGCGGGCGCCTGGATGGTCGGTCCGAAATCGGTGCTGACCGTCAGCACAATGTCCGCGGGCTTTGCGAGCGCACATCTGCTGATCAGCAGCAATACCTCGCACGATTGGCGGCTGCTGCTGGCCTCGACGGTATCGGTCGGCGCGGTGCCGTGGCTGGTCGGCCGGTATACGGCAGCACGGGGCGCGTACATCGCCGATCTCGAGCAGCAGGCCAAATTGCGCGAACAGGAGCAGCGGACCGCACTCGCCCGCGCCGTCGCCGAGGAACGCGCTGCCATTGCCAGGGATCTGCACGATGTGATCTCCCATCACGTCAGCGCCATCGGCATCCACGCCGGTGCGGCCCGAATCGCCATGGCCGACACCGGTAATGCCGCCGCCACTCGATCGCTGACCGCGGTGGAGTCGAGTAGCCGCGCGGCCATGGTCGACCTGCGCCGCCAGCTCGATCTGCTACACGGACGCGAGGAGGACGGCCAGCGGCAGCCCGGACTCGCTGATATCGAGGATCTGCTGGAGCGGGTGCGCGCGGCCGGTCTGGCCGTTGAATTCACCGTGCGCGGTGCGGCCGTCCAGCTGCCGGATTCGCTGAACCTGACGCTGTATCGCATCGTGCAGGAGATGCTGACCAATGCGCTGCGCCATGGCGACGGCGCGCACGCACAGCTGATCGTGGACTATCAGCCGAACCGGGTGGTGCTGGAGTCGATCAATCCGCTCGCCGACACGGCCGCATTGGGCGATACAGCGGAGCACCGTGGACTCAGCGGTATTCGCCAACGTGCCGAATTATTCGGCGGCGACCTGCGATTCGGTCCGGACGGCGCGCAAAACCATTGGCACACCAGGGTTTCCCTGCCGATCGGAGGTTCGTGAACGCACCGGTCCGCGTATTGATCGCCGACGACCACAGCATGTTCCGCTCCGGACTGCGCGCGGTCGTCGACAGTCAGACCGATCTCGAATGCGTCGCCGAGGTCGGCGACGGCCGCAGCGCCATCACCGAAACCGCGCGGCTACGCCCGGACGTCGCGATTCTGGATGTGCGTATGCCGAAGCTGGACGGGCTCGCTGCCACCGCGGCCATTGTCGCGGCGGGCGGCACCCGCGTACTCGTGCTCACCACCTACGACAGCGATGCCAACCTCTATCGCGCACTGCAGTCCGGCGCCAGCGGGTTCCTACTGAAAAGCCTCCCGCCCGAGGAATTGGTCGCCGCCATCCGGATCGCGGCCCGTGGTGACGCGCTGATCGATCCGTCGATGACCCGACGGTTGATATCGCGGTTCGCGGGCACGCTCGCCCCGCCCGACACCCCACCCGCGGTGGAACAACTCACCGCCCGGGAACGAGAAGTGTTGCTGCTCCTGGCAGACGCGCGCAGCAATGCCGAGATCGCCGGGGCGCTCGGTGTCGGCGAAGAGACGGTCAAGACACACGTATCCCGGGTGCTGGCGAAACTCGGTGTGCGCGACCGCATTCATGCAGTCGTGTATGCACACAAGCACGGGCTCGTCCCTCCGCACGGCCACTAGCAGGGCCAACCACTCGCGCCAAAGGCTTCCGGCTCGACTGGCATGACACACCGTTGCGCGCGGTTAACCCGGCGACCAATTCGAGCGATAATCTCCAGTGAAGCCCCGGACCATCCCCTTCGGCCCGGGGCTTCACCAAGCATCGGGACACAGTGCATGGCACGCTGGCGTCCGTGTCCGAATCTCACGGGTCAGGGCCGGATTGCGTCGGTACTGCGTTTTGCGACCGAGCTCATCGCCTGGATCGCGACGCCTTGGGCGTTGGCCGGGCATTCGGTTGTGCTAGCTGTGCTTTCAGTTGTTGTCCTGATTGGGCTGCCCACCGTGTTCGCCACGCCCGGTGACAAGAAACAGGTGCTCGTCGCTGTACCAGGGTGGGGCACCATCGCGCTGATAGTGCTGCAACTGGTCGCGGCGGTCATCGCCGCCTGGGTTGCCTGGCCGGTGTGGCTCGCCGTCTTGGTCGGTGTGCTGGCGGTGCTCACGGTGATCGCGGAGCTGCCGCGCTGGCGCTGGCTGTGGCGTGCTGGAGGTCGGCGATGGTGAAGTCGGCGCCGAGTGCGGATGCCTCTGCCCACTGTGATCACGGCTCGCGAGGCTAGTTCTAGAACTCACCGGTGGTTGCCGGGTCGGCCAGCGCGCCCTCCGCGGTTCGTAATCGGTCGGTGAGTGCCGTGAGCAGGTCCATGGACTCGGTGGACAGTCCGAGCGTCAGCTGCACCAGGCGGCGTAGTGGCGGGCTCTTGATCTGATTAGCCACCAGAAGGTCGTGGTCACCAGGTCTATCGAGGTAGTCGAGATTCACGGCGCGGTTCTCACAATCTGTCAGCTGCTCCCGGATTACCCGTCGCTCCAGCGGTTACTCGCGCTACAGCAGGTACGGCCATCGGACCTCGATGCGCAGGTCATACGGTTCGAACACCCCGGCACTGTGACACACATAGCACAGACCCCTTCGCCGTGCCGTGGTCGAATGTTTCGCGGTTGATCATGGACATTAGCGTCTAATATTCCGGCAAGCGGAGGCTACCCCTCCGATCGACCCTACCGAAGGGCAGAACAGTGGCGTTCGCGGACTATCAGAACGAGATCTACTTCGCGGCCCTCGGCGGGCATGCCCCGGAGTTCCCGATGGACTTCGCGACGCTCGAGGCGAAGGCCTCGGCCGCGCTGCCCGCAACGCTGTACTCCTATATCGCGGGCGGAGCCGGTGACGAGCTGACCCAGCGGCGCAACGTCGAGGCCTTCGAGGACTGGGGTGTGGTCCCGCGGATGCTCGTCGGTGCGACGCAGCGCGACCTGTCGGTGCACGCCTGGGGACTCACCTTCCCCAGCCCGATCTTCATGTCCCCGGTCGGCGTGATCGGCTTGGTCGGCGATAAGCACGGCGATATCGCTGTTGCTGAAGCGGCGTCGAAATCCGGTGTGCCCGCGGTCTTCTCGACGCTCATGGAGGATCCGCTGGAGGAGGTCATCGGCCACGCTGGTGCGACGCCGAGCTTCTTCCAGCTGTACACGCCGAAGAATCGAGACCTGGCCGCGAGTCTGGTGAGCCGGGCCGAGGCCGCCGGATATCGCGGCATCGCGGTCACCTTGGACAGCTGGGTTCCGGGCTGGCGGCCGCGTGATCTGTCGATCGGGAACTTCCCGCAGCTGCGCGGGCACGTGCTGAAGAACTACACCTCCGACCCCGTCTTCCAGAAGATGGTCGGCTCGGACGATCCGCAGTCCATCGTGCTGCACTGGGTGCAGACCTTCGGAAATTCGCTCACCTGGGACGATCTCGAGTGGCTTCGATCGCTGACCGAACTGCCGATCGTCCTCAAGGGCATCTCCCATCCCGATGACGCGCGCCGCGCGATCGATGCGGGCGTTGACGGCATCTTCTGCTCGAATCACGGTGGGCGCCAAGCCAATGGCGGTCTCAGCTCGCTGGAGACGCTGCCCGGGGTGGTCGATGCCGTCGCCGACCGGGTGCCGGTGCTGTTCGATTCCGGTGTGCGGTCGGGCAGCGATGTGATCAAGGCGCTCGGCCTGGGCGCGACGATGGTCGGCATCGGCCGCCCGTACGTGTACGGCCTTGCGCTGGGCGGGGTTTCGGGTCTGGTGCACGTGCTGCGGATGATCCTGGCGGAGGCCGATCTGCTGATGGCGGTCAACGGCTATCCGAATATCGCGGCGGTGCGCGAGAATATCCGGTCGAGGCGCTGAATCACGGTGTCATCAGGCTGATCAGGAATCGGGTCAGTACCTCGGTGATCCCGGCGAGGTCGGTCTGCGCGTCATCGGTGCTCCACTGGTGTACCAGCGCGAGCAGTGCGCCGAAATATCCGGTCACGGCGGTGTGGAACCCACCGGGTGGCACGAAATCGGGTCCGAGCGCTCGCCGCATCTGGTCCGCGAAGAAGTCCATCCACAGCGCTCGCTGCTCCATCCTGCGCTGCTCGACCCGCTCACCGACCCCGACGACCTCCACATGCGCGATCCGGGCCACGCGCGGGTCACGACCGATCGACTCCGCATAGGCCCGCACCGCCGCCTGCGCCAGACCGACCGCATCACCCGATGCCGCCGCCGCATCCGTCGCGGCGGTGACCGCCTGCCTGGCCTCGGTCTGGATCCGGTCGTACACCGCGATCAACAGATCCTCGCGGTTCTCGAAATGCTCATAGAACTGGCTGCGCGCCAGTCCGGCCGCCCGGCACAGCGCGGTAATCGAACTGTTCTGGTAGCCGCTCTCCCCGAATACCGCGACCGCGGCGGCCAGAAACTGCTCTCGCCGCTGCGCACGGCGGTCGGCGACGGGCCGTCCGTCGTACATCCGCGATGAGCCGCCAGCAGTCATCCGAGGACAGTACCGGTGTTACTGAGCGGTGTGCGCCGCACGCGGAGTGCCACTACCGTGGGGCGGCGAGTCCGGACCCCGATTGCTGGGAGATGAGCGTGCCTGTATCGACGATCGAGAATGCGGCGGCGCCGACCGCGGCGCCGACCGAGCCCGAACGCCGCACCATCCCCACAACCGCGTTCTGGGTGATCTCGGTCCTCGGGATGGTCGCCGGTGTGTACTACATCCACCAGGTGCGCGAAACGATGCAGGTGATGATGCATCTGATGGATCTGGGCGTCTATCAGATCGCCGGGCACCGGGTGGTCGACGGCGCCTCCATCTACGACACGCCCCTGCTGGGCCATACCCGCGGCGTATGGGAGTTCGTCTACACACCGTTCGCCGCGCTGCTGTTCGTGCCGCTGGTCAATCTGCACGGTGATGTCTTCACCTATGTCGGTGCGTTCGGCAACTTCGCCATGCTGACGGCGTCGGTGTGGGCGGCACTGTCGATGCTCGGCTATCGGCGCGACCTGCGGCTGGTGCTGCTGGGCGTGCCGATCGCCGGACTGCTGATGTGGTGCGAGCCGGTGCGCGAGACCATGGCCTTCGGTCAGATCAATATCTTCCTGCTGTTGCTGGTCATCGCCGATATGGCACTGCCGGATACGTCGCGCTGGAAGGGCGTGCTGACCGGGATTGCGGCGGGCATCAAACTCACCCCCGCCTTCTTCGTGGTCTATCTGCTGGTCACCCGCAGGTATCGGGCCGCTGGGACGGCCATCGGTGCGTTCGTGGCGACCGTTCTGATCGGTCTCGCGGCCATGCCCAAGGATTCGCTGACCTTCTGGAGCGGCGCATTCGCCGACCCCAAGCGCGTCGGTGTGCCGGAGAATCCACGCAACGAATCGCTGCGCGGCCTGCTCGCGCGGACCATCGGCGTCGAGGGTGTGCACCAATTGCTCTGGCTGGCAGGTGCTTTCGCCATCGCGGCGGCCTGCCTGTACCTGGCACGGCGGCTGTCGCTGACCGGAAACGAACTGCCCGCGGTGGTACTGGTCGGACTCACCACCACCGCGGTGTCTCCGTACAGCTGGGCCCATCACTGGGTCTGGCTCGCACCGCTGCTGGTCTATCTGGCTGATCTCGCCCTGCGCAGGCGCGGTGTGGTCGCGTCGATCGGCCTGCTCATCGCAGCGGCGGTCGCATCGGGTGGTGTGATCGCCTTCTTCGACCCGACGATGAGCAGCATTTACGACTATCCCGTGGGAAGCCACCTCACGACACTCGTCCACAACGGATACATCTGGCTCACGCTCGCATTATTCGCCGCCGCCGCTGTTCACCTGCGACGGTCGGCAGCTGACCTACAGGAAGCTGCCGCGCGGTAACCAGCGTCAGGACTCCGACGCGGGAGCCTCCGCCGTGTGCTGTTCCGCGACCGCCGCGGCGTGTTTGGCGCCCGAGCCCCAGCCGACGTGCAATTCGCTGCGCATGCGGTCGACCATATGCGGATAGTGCAGCTCGAATGCCGGTCGCTCGGAACGGATTCGGGGCAGTTCGTAGAAGTTGTGTCGCGGCGGCGGGCAGGTGGTGGCCCACTCCAGCGAGTTGCCGTAACCCCACGGATCATCGACGGTGACCACTTCGCCGTAGCGGTAGCTCTTGAACACGTTCCAGATGAACGGCAGCATCGACGCACCGAGGACGAATGCGCCGATGGTGGAAACCGTATTGAGCGCGGTGAATCCGTCGCCGGGCAGATAGTCGGCGTAGCGGCGCGGCATGCCTTCGGCGCCCAGCCAGTGCTGCACCAGGAAGGTCAGGTGGAAGCCGACGAGTGTGGTCCAGAAGTGCCACTTGCCGAGGCGCTCATCGAGCAGTCGGCCGGTCATCTTCGGGAACCAGAAATAGATGCCCGCGAACGTAGCGAACACGATGGTGCCGAAGAGCACGTAATGGAAGTGCGCGACGACGAAGTACGAGTCGGTGACGTGGAAGTCCAGCGGCGGGCTGGCAAGGATGACACCGGACAGACCACCGAACAGGAACGTCACCAGGAAGCCGACCGAGAACAGCATCGGCGTCTCGAAGGTCAGCTGGCCGCGCCACATGGTGCCGATCCAGTTGAAGAACTTCACACCGGTCGGGACGGCGATCAGGAAGGTCATGAACGAGAAGTACGGCAGCAGCACGGCGCCGGTGGCGTACATGTGGTGCGCCCACACCGCGATCGACAGCGCGCCGATGGACAGCGTCGCGTAAACCAGTGTGGTGTAACCGAACAGCGGCTTGCGGCTGAAGACCGGGAAGATCTCGGTGACGATCCCGAAGAACGGCAGCGCGACGATATACACCTCGGGATGGCCGAAGAACCAGAACAGGTGCTGCCACAGCAGGACGCCGCCGGTGGCCGGATCGTAGATATGCCCGCCGAGGTGACGGTCGAAGGCCAGCGCCATCAGCGCGGCGGTCAGAATCGGGAAGGCGAGCAGGATCAGGATGCTGGTGACCAGGATATTCCAGGTGAAGATCGGCATCCGGAACATGGTCATGCCCGGACAGCGCAGGCAGATCACCGTGGTGATCATATTGACGCCGCCGAGAATGGTGCCCAGACCCGAGATCGCCAAGCCCATGATCCACAGATCCGCGCCCGCTGTTGGCGCGTGCTCGATGGTGCTCAGCGGCGTGTAGCCGGTCCAGCCGAAGTCGGCGGCGCCGCCGGGCGTGACGAAGCCCGCCGTGGCGATGGTCGCGCCGAACAGGTACAGCCAGTAACTGAGGGCATTGAGTCGGGGGAACGCAACATCCGGCGCACCGATCTGCAGCGGCAGTACGCAGTTGGCGAAGCCGAACAGGATCGGCGTCGCATAGAACAGCAGCATGATCGTGCCGTGCATGGTGAACAGCTGGTTGAACTGCTCGGTCGACAGGAACTGCATACCTGGGCGTGCCAGCTCGCCGCGCATCAGCAGCGCGATGAGACCACCGATGAAGAAGAAGGTCATCGCGGTGGTCAGATACATGACCCCGAGCACCTTCGGATCGGTGGTCGTGATCATTTTCCAGAAATAGGAGCCCTTCGGCCCGACCCGCTGCGGATAGGGCCGAACTACCTCGAGTTGAGTAGTGGTACTCACGGGCCGTCGCCACCTTCCGATCGCTGAGCAGCCTTGTCCGAATTATGCGCCTTTTCGATCTCCGACATGCGCGCTTTGCCCCATTGCCGCCGTCATGTCTGCTGCCACGGTATGAGTCCGGCTGCGACCACGGTGGGATGTGCGCCGGTCACGCGCGCCGTAGCGTGAAAATACGTCAATTGGGGACGCGGCCGATCGGGGACGTTGAAGCGCGATGAAGAGCTTGATGCGATGGGCGATGCTGCACGGCACGCCGGGACTGTTCCTTCGGCTGCAGGCGCGGCGCGGTGATCCGCTGGGCGTGCTGCTCTCGGACCCGCGGGCGAGGGAGAATCCATATCCCTACGGCGACCGGATCCGTGCTCGAGGGCGCATAGTGCGCACCCCGTTCACCTGGGCCAGCGCCGATCACGAGATCTGCCGGAATATCCTGCGCGACAAGAAATTCGGTGCGACACCGCCCGAGAGCCTGCAACTGCCACGACCGATGCGTGCGCTGATGCGGGCCAGCGATCTGAAACTGGCCAGTCCGGTCGAACCGCCGTCCATGCTGGTGGTCGACCCGCCGGAGCACACCAGATACCGCAAAACCGTCGCGCAGGCCTTCACCCCGCGCGCGGTCGACCGGCTGCACGACCGGATCGTCGAGGTGACCGACGAACTGCTCGACGGTCTGGCCGGACGTGATCGGGCCGATCTGATCGGGGATTTCGCCGTCCGGCTGCCGATCGCGATCATTACCGAAATCCTGGGCGTGCCGGCCGAGAAACGCGACTTCATGCTCGAGGTCGGGCACGCAGGCGCACCGCTGCTGGATATCGGGGTTTCGTGGTCGGTGTTCCGTCGAGCGGTGGCCGCGCTGCGGAGCGGTCAGGACTTCCTGGTCGGGCATATCGAGCGGCTGCGCACCGATCCGGGTGACAATATTTTGAGTGATCTCGCCATCGGCGGTCAGCTGAGCGCGCCCGAACTCATGTCCACCGCAACGCTTGTCGCGGGCGCCGGTTTCGAGACGACCGTCAATCTGATCGGCAATGGGGCGATGCTGCTGCATCAGCATCCGGACCAGCTCGAACTGCTGCGTGCCGATCCGGAACGCTGGCCCGGTGCGATCGAGGAGATGCTGCGCTTCGACAGTCCGGTGCAGATGACGAGTCGAACGGCCCTGTGCGACACCGAGATCGTGGGCATGCGGATCGCCGAGGGGGAGATGATCTCGCTGCTGCTCGGCTCCGCCAATCGGGATCCGGCGGTATTCGCGGATCCGAACACCTTCGATATCGACCGCCCGAATGCCAAAGACCACCTGTCGTTCAGCAGCGGTGTGCACGCCTGTCTCGGCGCCAGCCTGGCCCGGATGGAGGGCGCGATCGCCCTGCGGACTTTGTACGAGCGGTTCCCGGATCTTCGGATCGTGGGTGACGCGCCGCACCGTGGATTGGCGAATTTGCGTGGCTACCAGCATATTCCGGTTGCGCTCGGCTCCCCGCGCACACAAAATCCGGCGTCGCTTCGAACGCCACAAACGCGCACCATGTGAGGTGCGCCGCATCGGTCGCGGCCCGGGAACTAGCATCGGGCCGCGACCGACCTGTGTGCGAGGGCTGGCGCATCCATTGCCCGTCGCGGATCTCCGGTATCGAGGATTGGTGGAATACGTGCAGGTCAAGCGCTCGCCCGACCGCCTCTTCTGGCTGATCGCGGTGCTCGTCGCCGGTGCGCTCGTGCTGCTTTCGGTGCTCGCGGCCGGTGATATGCCCTACCGGTCGGCGGGTATCGCCTATCCCGGGTTCCTGGATGTCCTGCTTTATGTCGCGCTGCGGGTGGTCGCCGCGCTGGCGGGCGCGCTCACCCTCGGCGCGTTGATTTACGCACTCTGCTGCACCGTTGTCACCGCGCACGGTCGGGTCGACGTGGACGGGTATGCCGGGGTCCGGGTGGCGGAGCGGGCGAGTCTGATGTGGCTCGTCTCGGCGCTGGTCCTGATCCCGGTGAGTGCGGCGAATGTAGCCGGGTTGTCGATGAGTTCCGCGCTCGAGCGGGGTGCGATCGGCGTGCTGATCGATGCGAGCGAGAAGCCGAAGGCCTGGATCGTGGTCGCGGTGCTGGCCGGCGTCGTCGCGCTGGTGACGCGGCTGACGTTGGCGTGGACCGGGCTAGTGGTGCCGACCGTGCTGGCGCTGATCGCGGTGCTACCGCCCGCAATGGTCGGCAATGCGGGGGAGGGGCCGAACCACGACTTCGGCACCGGCGCGATGATCATCTTCCAACTGGCGGTCTCGGTGCTGCCGGGGCTGGCGTGGTGTGTGGCGGCGCAGGTGCGGCGGAACGGTTTCCAGGTAGCGACCGCGGTTCGGCGATACGTGCTCATCGGGTCGTTGTGTGTCGCCGCGGCAACGCTCAGCGGGTTGGTGCTCGGTGCCATCCTGCTGCCGTGGTCGGCGCTGTTCAGCACCGGCTACGGTCGGCTCGCCCTGGTGGTCGTCGGGTCGGCTGTCGTCATCGCGATCATGCTGAGAAGGATTGCCGCCGAACATGATTCGAGTGCCTTGATCTCAGGTACCGGCGCGCTGTCCGTAGTGGCGACGGCCGCCCTGGTGTCGATGGCCGTCCAACCGGCTCCGGCCTTCGCCGATCGCTCGTTCACCGCGCAGGAGGTGTTCCTCGGTTTCGATCTGCCGGGGCAGGCCGACCTCTGGCGGCTGATGACCATGTGGCGCTTCGATATCGTCCTCGGTACCGCCGCTCTCGCCGGTATCGCGTGGTACGCCACCGGGGTGCTGCGGCTGCGGCAGCGCGGCGACGCCTGGTCGCCATGGCGCACGCTGTCGTGGACGAGCGGCTGTGCGGCCCTGCTGATTTCGACATCGTCGGGCATCGGCACCTACGGCTACGCCATGTTCAGCATGCACATGATCACGCATATGGCGCTCAATATGTTCGTACCGGTGCTGCTGGTGCTCGGTGCGCCGGTGACCCTGCTGCTGCGCACCGTCCCCGCCGCACCCAAGGACGCGGTTCCCGGTGTGCGCGAATGGGTTCTGTGGATTCTGCATTCCCGCCCGACCGCCGTGCTGGCCCACCCCGGCACCGCGATCACGGCATTCGTGCTCTCGCTCTACGGCCTGTACTTCACGCCGCTGTTCCAGAACCTGATCCGCTACCACTGGGGGCACGTCCTGATGAACGTGCACTTCCTGATCATCGGCTATCTGTTCTACTGGGCCATCATCGGCATCGACCCGGGTCCGCGCCGCCTGCCGCATCTGGGTCGGCTCGGTATGTTGTTCGCCATCATGCCTTTTCACGCCTTCTTCGGCGTCGCGGTGATGTCGATGAATACCATCATCGGCGCGCGCTTCTACGAACAACTCCAGTTGCCCTGGCATATGGATCTGATGGCTGATCAGCGGGTCGGCGGTGGAATTGCCTGGGTCTCCGGCGAAATCCCGATCCTGCTCGTGGTCGGTGCGCTGCTGACGCAGTGGGTGGCCCAGGATCGCCGCACCGCGGTGCGCACCGATCGCAAGGACGACGAGTACGGAGACTCCGAACTCGCCGCCTACAACGCCATGTTGGAGAAGTTGGCGCAGTCGCGTCGCTGATTCAGCGCGCGAACCGAACCCGCCGCAGCCGCAGGCTGTTCGAGACGACGAAGAACGACGAGAACGCCATGGCCGCCCCGGCGATCAACGGATTCAGCAGGCCGAGCACGGCCACCGGGATGGCGACCACGTTATAACCGAAGGCCCACACCAGATTTCCCTTGATGGTGCGCAGGGTGGCGTGCGCGAGTCCGATGGCATCGGCAACGGCCGCGAGATCGTCGCGGACCAAAATGACATCGGCGGCCGCGATCGCGACATCGGTACCCGCCCCGATGGCCATCCCGAGGTCGGCGGTGGCCAGCGCGGCGCCGTCATTGATGCCGTCGCCGACCATGACGATCCGGCGCCCCTGCTCCCGCATGCGGGCGATCAATTCGACCTTGCCCTCCGGAAGCAGTTCGGCGACAACCTCATCGATGCCGATCTCATCCGCGACCGACTGCGCGGCGTAGGCATTGTCACCGGTGAACATCATGACGCGCAGACCGAGTGCGTGCAGCCGGGCGATGGCATCGGCGGCGGTGTCCTTCACGGTATCGGCGACCGCGATCACCGCGCGGGCCGCCCCGTCGATCACCACGAGCACCACGGTGCGTCCCGCGCGTTCCTCTCGGCGCACAGCACGACTCAGTGTCTGCGGCACATCGATACCGCGATCGTTCAGCAGGCGCAGGCGGCCGACCACTACCTCGCGACCGGCCACCAGACCGCGCGCACCCAAACCCGGTAGCGCTGTGAAGGATTCGACCTCCGGCAGTTCGTCGAGCACCGCATTCGCGTGCCGGGTGATGGCTGCGGCGACGGCGTGTTCAGAGGCCGCCTCTACCGCCCCCGCCAATCGCAATACCTCGTCCTCGGTCACCGAATCCGTCACGGTCACCCCGACGACGCTCATCACGCCATTGGTGACAGTGCCGGTCTTGTCCAGCACCACCGTGTCCACATCGCGAGTGGCCTCGAGCGCCTGATGTCCCTTGATGAAGATGCCCAGTTGCGCACCGCGCCCGGAGGCCACCATCAGCGCCGTCGGAATCGCCAGCCCCAGCGCGCACGGACACGCGATCACGAGCACCGCAAGGGCGGGCGAGGCGGCCCGGTCCACACCGGAACCGAGCAGCCACCAGGTTGCGAAAGTGCCTGCCGCCACGGCGAAGACGAACGGCACGAAGACCGAAGAGACCCGGTCGGCCACCCGTTGCATGCGCGCCTTCCCGGTCTGCGCCTGCTCGACCAATCGGATCATGCCGGAGAGCTTCGTATCCCTGCCCACCGCGGCCGCCTCCACGATCAGCCGACCGGTGAGTGCGGTGGTGCCGCCGATCACCGCCATCCCCTCGGTCACTTCGACCGGAATGGATTCGCCGGTCATGGCGCTGGCATCCACGCTCGACTCGCCGGAAACCACGAGGCCGTCGGTGGCGATGGTCTCACCGGGACGCACCACGAATCGCTGTCCCTCGACGAGTTCGCCGATGGGGACCCGCATTTCGCGATTGCCGCGAGTCAGCACCGTGACCTCGCGGGCGCCGAGCGCGGCGAGCGCCCGCAATGCACTGCCCGCCGAACGCTTGGCCTTGGCCTCGAAATACCGTCCGGCGAGTACGAATGTAGTGACGCCCGCGGCGGCTTCGAGATAGATCGAATCGCCGGACCAGAACGCGTCCCAAACGCCGTCCGGGATGTCGGTCCGGTCCGCGTGCAGGAACATGGTGTCCAGCGACCACAGCGTCGCGGTCGTCACGCCGACGGATACCAGGGTGTCCATGCTCGCGGTGAAATTCTTCGCGCCCGCCAAGGCCTTTCGATGGAATGGCGCGGCCGCCCACACCACAACGGGCAGCGCCAGCACGGTCAGGATGATCTGCCAGCCGGTGATCCTGGTGGCCGGGACCATTGCGAACATCACCGACAGATCGGCGAGAGGGAAGAACAGCAGTAGCGCGAGGACCAAGCGGCGGAACAGATCCCGGACCGCCGCTTCCTCGGGGGCGGACGATATGGGTCCGGTGCTATCGGTGATCGGCTCAGCGCCATAGCCGGCCGCGACCACCTCGGCGCAGAGCTGATCGGCCGAAATATCCTCGGCAGCATCGATGGTGGCGACGCCGGTCGCGTAGTTCACCGAAGCGAGTACGTCGTCGATTTTGTTGAGTTTGCGCTCCACTCGATTCGCGCAGGCGGCACAGGTCATTCCGGATACCGCGAGCGAAATGCGGGTGGTCGCAGCCTCGGGACGGGTGGCGAGATCGGACCCACCCGCCGCCCGATCGCCACCCCTCATCGAATCGCTGCGCAATGCTGTGTTCATTCGATTCCGTTCGGTCTCAGGCGGCAGGATCTTGGGTCGAGCGGAGATGGCGGGTGCGGCGGCCGAATCGCGCGCCGGGCGGCAGGACGAGTTCGGTGCGCACGGGATTGCTGGTCCGGGCCGGCGGTGAGGTTTCCGGTCGTCGAGTGCGATGCACCACCACGACCAGCACCAGCGCGGCGACCAGAATGCCGTGCGAGAGCACCCGGGAAACCGGCACGACACCCGAACGCAGATCACCGATGACAAAGGCCGTAAGCACTGTCACCAGCACGCCGAGCACCGGGAGCACACCGGAGGTGGCGTAGGGCCGCAGTGCGCAGTAGATGAATCCGATGCCGATCGCCAGGCTCCATGCCGTCGACTCGTTCATCAGGTGCCTGGTCATTTCGGCGCCGTGGTGGTGGGTCATACCGAAGTCGAATCCGGCGAACTGACCGATCGCCAGCGCGCACTGCGCGACACCGAGCAGGCCGAGCAGCAGCCTGGTCGACTCGGATAAGCCGACCCCGGAAAGTGAAGTCTGCCACCGTGATGTACGTGGTCGCTCCAGGTCGGCGGCGGCAAAAATGGCGCCGGTGAGGTCGGGTGCGTACGCCGAACCGCCGCGCAGCAGGCGCGAGGTTTCCACGGCGGCCGCGTACCAGCAACAGCACTCCGCGCACTGTTCCAGGTGTTCGTCGACGCGTACCGCGGGCACGGTTTCGCGTTCGCCATCGATCCGGGCCGACAGCGCGGTCCGGCATACCTTGCACTCCACGTCCAGTTGTCGTCTGCCGGCACCACAAAGTTCCCGCGGTCGCACAGGGGTTATTGTCGACCCCATGCCGACGCCCGCCGAGGATGACGAGACGACTCAGCTGGCACTAGCGGCGGCGCGTGGGGATCGACAAGCTCTGGAAGCTTTTATCCGGGCCACCCAGAAGGATGTCTGGCGGTTGCTGGCGCATCTCACCGAGCTGTCGCGTGCCGATGATCTGACGCAGGAGACGTATCTGCGCGCGCTGGGCAGCATCAAGCGCTTCGAGGGTCGTTCCAGCGCCCGAACTTGGTTGCTGTCCATCGCGCGTCGCGTCGTCGTCGATCAGGTGCGGATGGCTGTGGCCCGGCCGAGCATCGCGCAGGGTGTCGATTGGGTGGCTGCGGCCGACCGTCAGATGGGTCGGCACGATGGGCTCGCCGACATTGTCGAGCTCAAACTGTTGCTCGAGGACTTGTCCGTGGAGCGGCGCGAGGCATTGGTGCTGACGCAGGTGCTCGGGTTGTCGTACGCCGAGGCGGCGGCGGTGTGCGGGTGTCCGGTGGGGACGGTGCGTTCTCGAGTGGCACGCGCGCGCGAAGACCTCGTCGCCGCAACGCGCTTCGGCGGTAAGCGCCGCGCGAACGGCTGACGGCTTCCGCTGAGCACGAAACCTCAGCGGGGAGTGGCTGTTTCGCGGGCAGCCGAAGGCTGTGCGGCGTGATGCAATCGGTCGTCGGTAGCGGCCGCGCGAACGGTTGACTTCCGGCTTCCGCTGACTACGAATCTCAACCGGGGGAGCGGCTGTGCAGCGTGCGACCAAAGGCTCTGTGGCGTAACGCAATCGGATCGCCGGTAAAGTGGGAACGGCTGACTCCGGGCTTCTGGTCAGTACGAATCCACACGGGGAGCGGCTACTTGGCGGGCGGCCAAAGGCTCTGCAGCGTAATGCAATCGGACAACGCCGTCATCGTGTAGCTCGGCAGTGGCATTGACACCGAAGACATTCCGCAGCAGCTCGGGGGTCATGACCTCGAGCACCGCACCCGCCGCGACGACCTTACCGTGATCGAGCACGACCAGCTGATCACAGCAGCGCACCGCCAGATCCAATTCGTGCAGCACGGCCAGCGTCGTAATGCCGGTCGAGCGGACCAGATCGAGCAGTTCGAATCGGGCGCGCACGTCGAGATGGTTGGTCAGTTCGTCGAGGACGAGCAGGCGCGGTTGCTGTGCGAGTGCCCTTGCCAGCAGCACTCGCTGACGCTCACCACCCGATAGCGAGCCGATCGGGCGTTCGGCGTAGTCGGTGACACCGGTGCGCGCCATGGCATCCGCGATCGCCGCATGATCGGCGGCGCTATCCCGGCTGAACAGCGCATGATGCGGATTACGACCGAGCCCGATCAGCTCCGCGACCGTCAATTCCGGTGCGCCCGAACCATTCTGGAGCACTGCAGCGGTGGTGCGCGCGGCTGCACGCACCGACATCGCACTGATATCGGTGTCGTCGATCAGCACCATGCCCTGCTGCGGCCGCAGCGAGCGATAAATGATGCGCAACAGCGTCGTCTTCCCGCTCCCATTCGGCCCCACCACCCCGACGAACGTCCCCGGTAACGCCTGCAACGTCACCCCATCCAGCACCCGCGCGCCCCCGAATGCGATCGTCACCCCCACCACCGACAACTCGGCGATCCGGGCACCCTGTGTCTCCACCGGGCACCCAGTGCGCGGGGCGCCCGAGGTATGGGCGGGGTGCCCGGTCATGCGGGACCTCCTTCGCGCCGGAGTAACCAGAGGAAGAACGGCGCGCCGAAGGCGGCGGTGAAGATGCCGAGCGGGAGTTCGTTGGGAGCGTCGATGGTTCGCGACAGCAGGTCGACCAAGACCAGGTATGCCGCGCCGAGCAGAGCGGCAAGGGGGAGTACCCGACGGTGGTCCATGCCGAAAGCCAGACGTATCAGATGCGGAATCATCAAGCCTACGAAGCCGATTCCGCCCGCGACCGCGATCAGCACGCCGGTCAGCAGCGAGGCCAGGACCAGCAAAATGATCCGGGTGGTGCGGACGTCGACACCGAGCGCGGTCGCCTGTTCATCGCCGGTGCCGAGCACATTGAGGCGACGGCCGAAGGCCAGCACAACGGCGACGACCACGAGGACCACCAGCGTCACCGGTCCGAGTCGGGACCAACTCGCGCCGGAGACACTGCCCATGGTCCAGAACATCACCGCGCGAAGCTCGTTCGGGGTGGCACGCAGCTGGAGATAGTTCGTCGCCGCCAGCAGTAGATATCCGATGGCGACACCGGCCAGCACCAGACGGGTCGGAACCAGGGTGCCGCGCCGTTGTCCAAGCGCGAAAACCACTGCGGCGGTGCCGATTGCGCCGATGAAAGCGGCGGCCGAGACGCCGATACCGCCCAGTGCCGCACCCGCGGTCACGATTACGGTCACCGCACCGAGCGAGGCGCCGGAGGACAAACCGAGCACATACGGGTCGGCGAGCGCATTGTTCACCAGCGCTTGCAGAATCACGCCCGAAATCGCCAGGCCGCAGCCGCAAAGTGCGGCGAGGATGACCCGGGGCAGGCGATAGTTCCAGACGATCTGGTCGACGGTGAACCCGACATCCGGTGACCTGCTGGATAAATGGGCGAAGATGACTCGGCAGGTATCGCCGATAGAGACCGTGACCGATCCCGCGCCGATGGACACCAGCATGACAACGAACAGAATTGCCAGCGAGACGGCAATCGCGATGGGCAGGGGTGTTGTCACTGATGACCGTGGCCGTCGAAGTGTGCTCGTCATCAGAACTGTTCGGGGTGTACGAGTCTGGCGATTTTGTCGACCGCGATGTCATTGCTCGGACCGAGGTAGATCGAATCCGAGAGCACCGTGTAGTCGGTGTTCTTGCTCGCGTTCCACTGCGGGAACTGGTCGAGGATCCGCTTGGCCGCGCCATCGATATCGGGATTGCGGTAGTCGACCACGATGAGCCCGTCGATCGGGGTGACGGCGAGCTGTTCCTTGCTGATCGTCACAAAAGTGGTGCCGTCCGTGCGGTTGAACGGATTCACCGCATCGGCCTTGTCGATAATGTCGTTCCAGATGCCTCCCGCCGCAATGGCCGAAAAGTCGCCCCCATCGCCCATGTCCATCCCCGGGAAGATGAGCAGCACATTCTTCTTGGGCTGTCCGGCCACCCGTGCGGACGTCTCGGCGATCTTGCGCTCGGTGTTTTCGATGAGCTGTTCGGCGCGGCCGGGTACATCGAAGATCGTGCCGAAATCACGCAGCATGGCGTAGCTGTCCTCGATGGTAGGCGTGCCGGTGATCGCACCGGTTACACCGCAATTGGCCCGGGGCACATAGGTATTGGCACCCGCACTGGACAGCTCGGCGCGGGTGGCGAAACCTTGATCGGCGGAGAACCCGCCACCTCCGGTGGAGATGACGAGATCGGGATGCTGGGCGAGCATGGCCTCGCGAGGGATGTCCTGCAGGTTGTTCGGCGTGATACCGCCGGTCGGCAGGGCCGCGATGGCATCGGCGCGGCCGGACACATCGGAGGAGCCGTAGGACTGGGCATTGGCGACGACGCGGTCTGCGACACCGAGAGCGACCAACGCCGAAACCTCGCCGATGGAGCCGCCGTTCATCACCACGACCCGCTTCGGTGCCTCGGTGAAGGTGTAGCTCCTACCGCAGTTCGCCACGGCGACGGGATATTTCGTGACGCCCTCGGTCGCAGCGGCGGGTGTGGTGGGCGCGGATTCGGTGACCGTGGTCGAACATCCGGTGATGACAATGGTGCCAACGGCCAAGGCCAGCAGTGCTGTGTGCTGCATGAACATTTAGTCGTACGGCCCCATGCCCTGGTTCCCGGAAATTTTTCGCATCCGTTACCGTGTGACGCGCAGGATCCCTGTACAGACCCGGCCGACCCTGCTTGACTTGTGTGACAGGTCTGATCGGACCGCAGGAGCTAGCGCATGTCGACCCATTTCGCTTATCCGGCAGGTAGACCCGCTGACCGTGACAAAACGGAACACGGTGAGCGCGTCGATATTTCGACCGTGCCCGGAGCTCGAATCATCCAATGCACGGTGAGCCATCCGCGTGGCGATGTCACGCTGGTGGTCGTCACGGGCGAGGTCGATCTGTGGACCGCGCCGCGACTAAGGGACAAACTATTGCGCGCCTTCGGTTCTCGGGGCTCGATCATGGTCGTCGACCTGTCCCCGGTCACCTTCTTCGCCGCCGCCGGACTGGCAACCCTGATCGAGGCCCAGATGGCGGCCGGAAAGGCCGACCGCCGAATGGTTTTGATCACCACGGTGCGCTGTGTCGATCGAGCGATCGAGCTCACCGGACTTGCCACGAACTTCCGCCGCGTCGGTTCCTTGGCCGCGGCGCTCGCGGACCCTACACCGGGATGTGCCGCCCCGGTGTAGGGTTCGCGCGATTCAGCCGCGCCGCGCCTCCACGCGGGCCCGCGCCTTCGCGATCCGTTCCTGCGCCAGTACCGCCTGCTCCTGAGCCTTATCGAGACGGCGCAGAGCCCTGTCGACCCGCGGCTGCGCCTTCTTGGCACGCCGCTCCGCCTTCTCGGCCAACCGCGCGCCGCGCTTCTGCGCCTTTTCCGAGAGTTCCGCACCGCGTCCGCGGGCGGTCGAGGCGAGTTCCGGCCCGCGTTCCCTCGCGAGTTCGGCGATCTCGGCGGCGCGGTGCTGTGCTATTTCGGCGATCTCGGTGCCGCGGTGCTGTGCTATTTCGGCGATCTCGGCACCGCGGTGCTGTGCTATTTCGGCGAGGTGCGCGCCGCGTTCCCGTGCGGTCGCGGCGATTCCGGGCCCACGTTCCTTGGCGAGCTCCGTGAGTTCGATGCCACGGTGCTGGGCCTTCTCGGCCAACCGCGCGCTACGTTTCTGTGCTTTGTCCGAGAGTTCGGCACCGCGTCCGCGTGCGGTCGAGGCGAGTTCCGGGCCGCGTTCCTTGGCGAGTTCGGCGAAGTGCACACCGCGCTCCCGCGCCGTCGAGGCGAGTTCCGGGCCGCGCTCCTTGGCGATCTCCGCGAGTTCCGCCGCCTTCTCGGCCCACTTCGCACCGCGTTCCTTGGCCAGCTCGGCCCATTCCGGACCGTGTTCCTTGACCGTCTCCGCGATATCGGAGCCCCGCTCCTGCGCGACATCGCCGAGTTCGCGGGCCCGCACGGCGGCATCGCGCGCATGGCGGCGCAATGCGTCGCCGGTGGCCGAATCCGTTGCGGTGAATGGCAATGCGGCCGAAACCGCCGCAGTGGCATTGCTCGCGGCACGTCGACCCCGCCAGCCGAGTGACGGCCTGCCCTCGGTATCCGCGCTGGCGATCATCAGACCGCCGAGCAGACTCACATCCTTGACGAAGGCTTTGCGCTTGGCCGCCTTGCGTTCCGGATCCTTCTCCGCCCAGAAATCCTGTTCGGTGACCGTAGCGGGAATCACCGTCGCGGCCAGCGTGAGCGAGGCCAGGCGCGGAAACTTACCGAGGGCAAGCAGCACACCGGCCGAGACCTGGGTGAGCGCATTGATCCGCACGAACGTCCCCGGATCCGATGGCAATTTCGCGGCGATATTGTCGGGCAGCGACTGCTGTCCCTGCTGGACCAGGGCCGATGCCGCTTGGGTGCGCGGCTCGGGGTGGACCAGCGCGTCGACCCCATCGGCGACGAACGCGGTCGCCAGCAGTGGTCGGGCAAATCGGCGTAGCAACATGACGTCCCTTTCCTCGATGGCTGAGGTTCGGGTAACCGCGTTCGGCGCCGTCAAACAACAAGATCAACACTCGGAATCAAGGTTTGACCGGGTGTTCCGTCGCGCCGAACGGCCGTACCTCCGGACTGGACAGAAAGGTGATGATGATGTTCGTTACGGTCTCTGAATCCTCCACCATAGGCAGGTGACCGCATTCCGTGAGCCGAATTCGGGTGTGCGGATGCAGTGTGTCGTCGAGTCGGGCGCCGGCGCGGGCCGACAGGATGCGGTTCTGCTCACCCCAGATGGTGCAGATCGGCGGGAATCCGGGGCCGGGGGTGAAAACATCTAGTTCGGCATAGGACGGGAAGTCCTGCACCAGGCCGTGCAGCGCCTGTAACCGGCCCTTATCGCCCCAATGCGCCATGAGACGCGGCGAGTGGTGCAGATTGCGCCGCCGCCCGTTCGCGCCGAGTTGGTCGGCGACGATCCGGGAGATGACCGCATCCGGCAGCGCCACCCTGCGGGCCACCGGCGCCAGCGGGAGTCTGGCGTCGACCCACGCCAGTCCGGACTGGCGTCCGGCGCGCATGGTGTTCCAGGTCAGGGGATTGCACAGCACCAGAGCGCGCACGTTGTCCGGATGCGTCATCGTGTAGCGCAGTGAGGTGGCGGCCCCCAGACAGTTGCCGATCAGCACGACATCGGTGAGTTCCTGTTCCGCCAGGAAGGTCTCGAGCATGCTCACGTAATCGGCGAGGCGATAGCCGTCCGCGGGTTGGTCGGATTCGCCGTAACCGGGCAGATCCAGCGCGAATACCTCGTGCTCGTGCCGCAATTCGCCGACCTGGTCGTCCCAGATGTGGCGCTGGGCGCCCGCATTGTGCAGCAGGATGACCGGTGCGCCGCTGCCGACGCGGTCATAGACAACATCCCGACCGCGATGCGTGAAGATCGCCACGTCGCCTCCTTGCGAGTGGATAGGCGAACACTTGTGTTCGCCAGTAACGCTCAAGTTAGCGCGGATCCGGCGGCGAAGCGAATCGACTAGCGGGCGGTCGGTCCGGCCACGTCAGGCACCCGCCCGGAGGAAGCGACCCGTGCGGCGGACACCGAGGACCGGCCCCGCCACGCCCCCGCCGAAGACGTACTCCCCGCCGACGAGTACCGCGACCACCGTCGCGTCATTGCGGTTGACCATGCGCGACAGGTTGTCGAATACGGCGATCGGGGCTTCGGCGTACGCCTCGACGGTCTCGTCCAGATGGACGGGATCGATCACGACCAGATCGGCGCGATCGCCGGGTCGCAGATGGCCCGCGTCGATGCCGTACCAGTCAGCGAGTTCACCGGTGATGCGATGCACCGCATGTTCGAGGGACAGGAACGGCCGGCCGGCGCGCTCGGCGTCGTACACCCTGCGCAGGAACCGCAGCCCGAAGTTGTAGAAGGCCATATTCCGCAGGTGCGCGCCCGCATCCGAGAAGCCGAGTTGCACACCCGGATCGGCGGCAAAATTGTCGAGCACCTGCGGCCGATGATTGGAAATCGTTGTGCGCCAACGCACTTTGCCACCGTATTCGACGACCAGGTCCAGGAATGCGTCCACCGAATGCAGGCCACCGCGATCCTGCCCGACCTGACCGAAGGTCTTGCCGATCACCGAAGCGTCCGGACACTCCACGATTTCGGCGTCGAAGAAATCGCGATGCCACACCCGCGGCCCGAACTTCTTGTCGTAATCCTTGCGGAATCGGCGTCGATAACCTTCGTCGCGCAGTAGCTCCCGGCGCTGCTCCAACTGGTTGGACAGGTGCAGTGCCGCCGCGCCCGAACCGAATTCCTCGAAAACCGGCAGATCGATACCGTCGGAGTAGACCTCGAACGGCACAGGCAGATGCTGCCAGCGGAAGTCGCCGCCCAGCCGATCGATCACCCGCGCAATCAACGGAAAGATCTGGGCGACAGCGGGAATCGCCTTGATATCGGCCGCGGACAGCAGGCTGACCTTGAGTGGTTTGCGGAAGATGCCGAGGCTGCTCGCCGCCATCGCGACGAGACTTTGCGGCCGGGCCACATCCGGACCGCCCTGTAGTGCGCGGCCGCGACGCCGCAGGATCGCATTCAGCCTGCGACGTTCTCGGGTGGTCGCATAGGTCGAGGGCAGGGTGCGTGATCGGCAGACCTCACCGTCGAGCTTGTCGAACAGCAACTGTTGGGAGGACATGCCGACGAAGCCCGCGTCCAATGCGTCATCGAGTTTCGCCGCCATGGCGGCCAATTCGGCATCTGTCGGCCGAATCCCCTTGCGGGTGGCGCGATCCAGTCCCATCTCGGCGGCCCGAATATCGGAATGTCCGATGAAGGCGGCCAGGTTCGGTCCGAGCGGGAGTGCCTCCAGCGCCTCGACATATTCGTGCG
This sequence comes from Nocardia vinacea, assembly GCF_035920345.1. NCBI lineage: Bacteria > Bacillati > Actinomycetota > Actinomycetes > Mycobacteriales > Nocardiaceae > Nocardia > Nocardia vinacea. Next base: position 5,152,786 of record NZ_CP109149.1, on the reverse strand, counting down.
CCGAAGTCCAGGACTTGATTTCGGTCATTGCCGCGATCACATGTTTGCGCGGAATGGCCTCCACCCGGCCGAACAGATCACCGGCGTCCGAGGCATCGACATGCACCGTCGACAGCGAGCACGACCCGAGCAGCACGGTGGTGACGCCGTGCCGGATGGATTCGGCCAGCGCCGGACTCTGCAGCACCTCGACGTCGTAGTGGGTGTGGATATCGATCATGCCGGGTATCACCCATTTGCCGGCGGCATCGATGACCTGCGGGCAGTCGGCCTCGTCGAGCGGTTCAGCCGAAACTGTGGCAATAGAACCTTCCCGGATTCCGAGATGGCGGATGGCCGACGGCGAGCCGGTGCCGTCGAACCACCGTCCGTCTTTGATGATGGTGTCGTACATGACGTCACTCCGCCGCGGAGTCGGATAGGGTTTCGGCGATCCCGGCGCGCACGACCTTGCCGGTCGCATTGCGGGTCAGGGGCGTTGTGGTGATTCGCCACTTTGCGGGCACCTTGTAGTACGCGATGCGCTGCTTCGCAAATTCGACCAGTTCCTGTTCCGTTGTAGCGGAAGCATTCTCGACGACAACCAGTGCCGCGACCACCTGGCCGAGATCCTCATCGGGCAGCCCGACGACGGCTGATTCGCGCACCGCGGGATGTTCGTCCAGGCACTGCTCGACCTCGGTCGGGTAGACATTCTCGCCACCGCGCAGGATGAGATCCGAACGCCTGCCGGACAATCGGAGTCGGCCCTGCTCCAGGACACCGATATCGCCGGTGCGCAACCAGCGCTCGGAGGTGATGGCGGCTGCGGTTGCGGCCTCGTCCGCCCAATAGCCGAGCATCACATAGGGGCTGCGTACCCAGATCTCACCCTCGACGCCTTCGCCGACGGGTTCGCCGAGCGCATCGCGGATCCGCAGGTCGACCCCGATCACCGGTCGGCCGACGGTGTCCGGGAAGGCAGCGAGTTCGGCCGGTGCGGCAATGGTCGCCGCGGTACTGCACTCGGTCATGCCGTAGCTGGTCACCAGCGCGGTCTTGGCAACCGGAAGTTGTTCGCGCAGTTGCTGTTGCAGTGCGGCCGAAGACGGCGCCGAGTTGAGCGAGAAGGCGGCCAGCGAGGTCAGATCGTACTTCGACAGATCCACTTCGAGCAGGCGACTCGCCATGGTCGGCATCGCACCCCAGTTGCTGATCCGCTCCCGTTCGATCAGCCGCAGTATCCGCTCGGCATCGAACGCGCCCTGGTAGATGACGGCGGTATCGCCGGTCACCATGCGCGGCAGTACCAGATTGTGCAGGCTGGCGATGTGGAACAGCGGGGAGGTGAGAAGGAAGCGGCGCCCCTTCGGACTGCCGTCGTCGACGCCGCCCTGGAAGGCGGCGGCGAGTGCATCGTTGAAACGGTGATAGTCGATGACCGCCACCAGGTTTCGATGCGAATGCACCGCACCCTTGGGGCGGCCGCTGGTGCCGCTGGTGTAGAGGATGACCGCGGGATCGTCCTCGTCCACCGGAGCATGCGGCAGCTCGCCGTCGCCGAATTCGGCGATCAGCGCGGGCAGGTCGTGCTCCATGGTGAGCACGGGAACCCGAATGTCCAGCTGCGCCACCTGTCCCGCGCGTTTCGCATCGACGATCAGGACCGCGGGGCTGGTGTGCTCCAGGCCGTAGGCGATTTCGCGCGGCATCCACCAGGCGTTGTAGCCGACCGCGATCGCACCGAGAGTCTGAGCGGCCCAGAATGCCACGACCCATTCGGGAGTATTGGCCGCGAGAATGCCGATCCGATCGCCCTTTTCGACGCCGTATCGGTCCCGCAGCGCACGAGCCAACGCGCCGACCGCAGCAGCGTGCTCGGCATAGGACATTCGCCCGTCCTCGGTGACCAAGTAGTCGCGATCACCCAGTGCGATCGAACCCGCGAGCACTTCGCGCAAAGAGCGGACCCGGTCCTTGATCACCGGAATCGGCGCGCCGAGTACATCTTCGACTGTCATCTCGAATGGCCCGCCGGGGCCGGTCAGCCGCGCCACGGCCTGTGCGGCCAATGCCTGTGGATCGAAAGGCTTTGTCATGGAAGGCTTCCTTATAGCTTCAGGGCACGAGTACGGCGCGGCCGGTGATGAGCCCGCGCTCCAGTCGGTCGAGGGCTGCGCGGCCGTCCGCCAGATCGAAGCGTTCGATTTCAACCGTGAGGCGGCCGGACTGGGCCAGGGCAACGGAGTTGATCAGGTCGGATTTGGTGCCGCCGTAGGACTTTCGGATCGAAGCGCCCCACGGCCAGCCGGGTCCGCCCGCCGGTCCAGCGGTGATTTCCGGTGCGCCGCCGCCGAGTCCGATCATCCGGTACGCGCCATTGGGGGCAACCGATTCCACCGCCAGCCTTGCGGTCGCATCGACACCTACGAAGTCGAAGACCGCGTCGGCCCCGCGGCCGTCGGTGCGTTCCAGGATTTCGTGCGCGGTATCGGCACCGGCGAGCAGGCCCTCGGCCGCACCGCAGCGGGCGGCCAGAGCGAGTTTGTCCTCGTTCACATCAACGGCGATCACCCGCGTGGCGCTGATCGCGGTGAGGACCTGTACCGCGACATGGCCGAGTCCGCCGATGCCGATGACCACCGCGACCGAACCGGGGTACAACTGCTCTCGTGCGCCGTCGATGGCGTGATAACTGGACAGGGCCGCATCGGCCAGCGGTGCCGCCTGCAAAAAATCCAGGTCCCCGATGGGTACGAAAGCGCTTGCGGGAATGCGGATGTACTCGGCCATGCCACCATCCGGGCCGAGTCCCGGACACGGCGGCATGGCGGTACGTCCGGCGGCGAGGCAGACATTCTCATTGCCGCTCACACATTCTCGGCAGACACCGCAGGACCAGCACAGGTAGACGATCCCGCGCTCACCGACCACCCGACCGTCGACATCACTGCCGATAGCCTCGATGGTGCCCGCGATCTCATGCCCTAGCGTCAGCGGATCCTCGCGCATCTTGAACGGAATATGCAGCACATGCAGATCGGAATGGCAGATACCCGCCGCACCGACGCGCAGCAGCAGATCCGTCGGCCCGATCGCGGGCACCGCGACCTTGCGGAGTTCGAGCACACCGGGTTCGGTGAGCTGCAGTGCCCGCATCATCCGCGCACCACCGAAAACACCGCGCGCAGATAGGCATTCGCACGATCGGAGCCGATGAGTCCCGGCGCCATCTTGTTCATGGTGTAGGCGAAGGTGACTCGATGATCGAGGTCGTTGACCACGATGGCGCCGCCGAATCCGGCCCACCAGCAGACCTTCCCCTCGGGTACCTCCGGCGCGGTCTGCGACTGGGGGAGTCCGTAACCGAGGCCGAAGCGCAGCGGCAGCAGCAGCGCCAGATCCGCACCGTCGGACTGCTGTTCGAAGATCAAATCGATTGTCTTCTCCGACAACAACCTTCGGCCACGCAGCTCGCCACCGCAGGCGACCAGCGACTGCACCGCCGCCACCGAGTGCGCATTGCCGTGCCCGTTCACCGCGCCGATCTCGGCCTTCCGCCATGCGGCACTATTGGCCTCCGGAATATCGAGCAGGGGACTGGTGAGCGTCTTGACCAGGATGCTGTCTTGATCGAGCGTGGCCATATCGAATTCCAGCAGCGGCGGCGGGACGAGTGGTGCGATGCGGTGATGATTTTCGGGTGCTGTGCCGATATGGAAGTCGGCATTGAGCGGTCCGGCGAGTTCTTCGGCGAAGAACTGGCCGAGGGTGCGGCCCGTAATTCGACGGATCACCTCGCCGACCAGATGCCCGTAGTTCAGTGCGTGATAGCCCGATGCGGTGCCCGGCTCCCACCACGGCGGCTGGGTAGCGAGCCGCGCGCTCGCCGCCTCGGCGTCGTAGATATCGGCCAGCTCGATCGGCCGCTCCCAACCCGAGACTCCGGAGGTGTGGCCGAGCAGGTGGCGAACCTCGATATCGCCCTTGCCATTCGCGGCGAATTCCGGCCAGTAGTGCGCGACCTTCTGCTGCACATCCAGCTCGCCGCGGTCCACCAGCAGCAGCGCCGACAGCGCGGTCATGGTCTTGCTGATGGAGAAGACGTTGACCAGGGTGTCCTCGGTCCACGGCACGGTCCGCTCGAGATCGCGGTGCCCACCCCAGATATCGACGACCGGTTCGCCGTCGACGGTCACGCAGATCGCTGCCCCGAGTTCCGCACCCGAGGCGATCTGGTCAGCCAATTCTTTTCGCACACCGGCGAATTCGTCCGTACAGAATCCTGATGTCGTCATCGCGCCGACCTCACGCGTTCTCGAGTGCCCTGGCGGGCACCGGCAGGGCATTGCCAACGGCGGCGGCTCGCTTTGCGCCCCTTGCCATTTCCCGGTTCATGTCGCGCACATAGGGCTCGAACTCGACCTGAATCGTATGCCGGGGCGAGTTGTAATACCGTCCGCTGCGGCGCTGTTCGGCCCCCTCGATCTCGGCATTCATCTCCGCCTCCGCCGGCGGCAGGTACTTACCAGTCAGATAGGCCGCGACCAACTTGCTCTGTTGTTCGGCGAAATTCACCAGCGTCGGCAGCGGTTGGGCCAGACCGAGGTAGAACAGATTGTCCACACCCGGCTTCATCATCTGCTTGAACAGCGGGATGCGGTTCTGCTCGTCCGGCACCAGCTTCGGATCCGAGAAGAACGGGAAGCTGATGTGATAGCCGGTGGCGCAGACGATGACGTCCACCTCCTCGGTGCTGCCGTCGGCAAAGCGCACCTGCGGCCCCTCCAGCGCGGTAATGGCCGGTTTGAAGGCGATATCGCCGCAGCCCGCGCGATGCAGGAACTCTTCACTCGCCGACGGATGTGCCTCGAACGGTTTGTGATCCGGCTTCGGTAGTCCGTAGAACTCCATATCGCCGCGGAACTTGCGCACGAAGCGCTGCTTGAGCTTCAGGCTGACCTTGCGCGGAATCCACGGCGGCACACTCTGTTTGTCGCCGACCTTGCCGTTCACATACTTCGGCAGCACCCAGACCCCGCGGCGCGCGGAAACGGTGAGCTTCTCGGCGACGAAGCGCTGCGACAGTTCCGAGGCGATATCCAGACCGGAATTGCCCATGCCGACCACCACGACCTTCTTGCCGCGCATATCCACCGGATCGAACGGATCGTTGTAGGCGTGACTGTGGATCAGCACGCCGTCGAATTCGCCCGGATAGTCCGGAACGCGCGGATCCCAGTGGTGGCCATTGCAGACGATCAGGACGTCGTAGGCCCGGGTGCGGCCATCGCTCGCGGTGACCAGCCAGCTGCCGTCGTCCTGCCGCTCGGCCGCGGTGACCTTGGTATTGAACAGGATCTTGTCGCGGAAGCCGAAATGGTCGACGTAATCCTTGAAGTACTGGAACAGCTGCGAATGGTGCGGGAAGTCCGGCCATTCCGCGGGCGCCGGATAGTCCTCGAAGGCGAGCCGGAACTTGCTGGTATCGATATGCAGCGACTGGTAGCAGGCAGACATCCCATTGGGATTCTTGAAATACCAATTGCCGCCGACCTCATCGCTCGCCTCGAAGACCTCGAAGGGAATATCGAAGTCCTGCAGGCGTTTTGCGGCGGTGATTCCGGAGGGGCCCGCGCCGATGACGCATACCCTGGGCAGATTGCTGTGAGTCAATTCCGTAGTCCTCGTCCGAAGGATTGCCGTCACGTGGGCGGCACCGGATCCGGTGCGGCGAACCATCCCGCGCCGCCTGCGGCATGTGGAGTGACGTAGGCAACAAATTAGCACTCACTAGACGTGGTGTCTAGTGAATGACATGATGTCTACCATGCCGACCAAGTCGAACCCGCCCGGACTGAGCCTGCGCGACGAACAGAAGCTGCAGACCCGCGCCAGACTGATGGACGGCGCCAAGGCGCTGTTCACCGAACGGGGCTATGCGGCGGTCCGGGTCGACGACATCGCCGCCGCCGTCGGCTGCAGCCGCGCCACCTTCTACCTGCACTTCAGCAGCAAACTCGAGATCCTGCGCGCCATTGCCGAACAGAGCACCGCGCCGACCGCACTGCACTTCTACGAGGATTTGGACCGGGTACTCGACACCGGCTCACGCCCGGAATTCGTGGACTGGGTGACCCGCGCCATCGCCTGGTTCCACGAATACAAGGACTTGCTGCCCGCCTGGGACGAGGCAACCGCACTGGAACCGGAATTCCGCGAAATCGCCCGCCGCGGCATCCTGGCCCTGCCCAATGCCATGACCTCCTACCTCGCCCGCTGGCCCGAAGACCGTCGCGACGAGGCGCGCCTACGCGTCGAACTCCTTGTCGCCCAACTGGAACGCTTCTTCACCCGCTGGGCCATGCAGGGCACCATCGATGTCTCGGCCGACCAGGCTGCCGACGTCCTCACCGACATCTGGTTCCCGGCTTTACAAGCCCCCGCCTAGCGGCGGCCGCGGAAGGTGCGGCGGAGGTCCCGAGTCCAGAGATCCGGGATTTCCCAGGGGATGAAGTGGCCGCCTTGGTCGTGGGCGGTGAGGTTGACGTGGTTGTACCAGGGGCCGCGGTCGCCGGCGCGGAAGTGCTCGACGCGGGCGGCGGTGGTGACGCCGGGCGGATTCTCGTAGCCGACGAAAGTGATACCGGTGGGGGCCTCGATGACGGGGTCGCGGTCATGGGACGGGGTCCAGGGGTACCGGTTGTTATTGGCGTAGGTGCGGATCGAGGTGCCGATGGAATTGGTGACCCAGAAGATCATGGCGTGGGTGAGCAGATCGTCCTTGGTGAAGACGGTTTCGATATCGCCGCCGTCGTCGCTCCATGCCATCCAGCGCTGGAGTATCCAGGCGAGCATGCCCGCGGGTGAATCGGAGAGGCCGAAGGCCAAGGTGCTCGGTTCGAGGACGTGCGCCGCGAGGTGGACGCCGAAACGGCGCTCCAGCTCGATGATTCGGTCGTAGACATCCTTGGGCAGGCCGTCTGGAATGGGACGCCCGCCGGTTATGTCCCAGGCTCGGTCACCCTCGAACAGCGTCAGCTTCTGCCCCGAACCGATGTGGATGGCGTACAGCTCATCGGCGTATTTGTGGCCGAGCTGACCGGTGACCAACGCGCCGACATCGCACCCTGCTGCGGCATATTTCGGGTAGCCGAGGATTTCGGTCATGAGGGTGTGCCAGAGGTCGGCGACCTTCCAGAAGTTCATATCCGGATGCTTCGACAGCGGACTGGAGAAGCCGAAACCGGGGAAAGACGGCACAATCACATCGAAAGCGTCGGCGGGATCGCCACCGTACGCACCGGGATCGGCGAGCGGGTCGATGACCTTGGACCAGTGCCAGAACGTCCACGGCCAGCCGTGAGTGAGGATCAGCGGTATCGGATTCGGGCCGACACCGGGTTTGCGCAGGAAATGCACCGGAACGCCATCGACGTCGACGAGGTAGTTGTCATAGGCGTTGATCGCGGCTTCGGCCCTGCGCCAGTCGTATTCGTGCTGCCAGTATTCGACGAGTTCTTGCAAGTAGCCGCGGTCTACGCCGTAGTGGCGGTCGTCATTGCCCACATCCTCGGGCCAGCGCGTCAGCGCGAGCCGCTGCCGCAGATCGGCGAGCACCGCATCGGGTACGTGAATCGGTGCAGGCTGGAGCGGGAACGGGTCGGCGTGGCTCAAAGATCTCCCTACAATCGCTTCGCGAATCTCGGATGCCCCGACCGTAACACTGGCGAAATCGCCAGGCCCGCGACCGGTCAGGGCTCGGTGGGCGACTCCTCATCGGGTACCTGGGTGTCCACCTTGGTCGGCACCGCGACCGGCCGCAACAACACCCAGACCAGGAAGGCAAGCGCCACCGCTCCCATCCCGAGGCCGGCCCAGAGATTCACATTCACTCCGCCGGTCTTGGCTTCCTCGGCCCCGGTGTCATGAACCAGTCCGGTGACAACCAAAACGACGGCATAACTGCCCAGCAGCGCGCCGACAATGGTGCGGATATCGAAAAGCATCGACTGGCCTCCTTATCCGACAATGATATTCAGTGCGATGACCAGCACCAGCGCAATCCCCGCGAGCAGCAGCGGCCGCTGATACCAGGGCAGACTCGCCTCGTCGGGATCGTGCCGCAGTTCCTTCGGCGTCTCCGAATACACCAGCCCGACCAGTTCGGCATCCGGCTTCGACCGCGTCACCTGGGTAACCGCCACGCTGACCACGATATCCACGACGAACGCCGCGCCAGCCGCGACGAAACTCGAACCCTGACCGGACAATTCGAAGACATCGGTCTTGTGCAGGATGAAAACCACAATGGCCGAGGCGGTTCCGCAGACCAGCCCCATCCAGCCCGCCGTCGGCGTCATCCGCTTCCAGAACATACCGAGAATGAAGGTCGCGAAAAGCGGTGCGTTGAAGAAGCTGAACAGCGTCTGCAGATAGTCCATCATATTGCTGAAATTGCCTGCGATGAACGCGGTTCCGATCGCGGCGACGGTCGCGCCGACCGTGGCGAGCCGACCGACGCTCAGGTAATACCCGTCCGGCCGATCCCGCCGCACATACTGCTGCCACAGGTCATAGCTGAACACCGTATTGAACGCGGAGATATTGGCTGCCATACCCGCCATGAATGCCGCGAGCAATCCGGCGAGCCCGACGCCGAGCAGCCCGTTCGGCAGCACATCCTTCATCAGATACAGCAGCGCCTGGTTATAGGTGACATCACCGGTGTAGTTCGGATCGGCCGTCACCGCCGCCTTGTACTCGCTCATCTGTGGTACCAGCACGGCGCTGATCATGCCGGGAATCACCACGATCAACGGAATGAACATCTTCGGATACGCGCCGATGATCGGGGTGCGTCGCGCGGCCGAAATGGAATGCGTCGCCAGTGCGCGCTGCACCTCGACGAAGTTGGTGGTCCAGTAGCCGAACGAGAGCACGAATCCGAGGCCGAAGACGATGCCGACCACCGAAAGGAAGTTATCGGAAAAACCGCTGAGTGCATTGCCCGGCCAGGATTCCATCTGCGCGCCACCGCCGGGGGATGCGATCACCTTGTCCCGCAGCCCATCCCAGCCACCGGCCTTGTGCAGACCGACCAGCGTCAGCGGCAACAGCGCGGCGACGATCACGAAGAACTGCAACACCTCGTTGTAGATCGCCGCCGACAATCCGCCGAGGGTGATGTAGGAGAGCACGATCGCGGCGGCGACGATCACCGATACCCACAGCGGCCAGCCGAGCAGCACATTCAGAATCGAACCGAGCAGATACAGATTCACCCCGGCAATGAGCACCTGCGCGATCGCGAAGCTCAACGCGTTCACCAGATGTGCGCCGGTGCCGAAGCGCCGCCGCATGAATTCCGGCACACTGCGCACCTTGGAGCCGTAGTAGAACGGCATCATCACCACGCCGAGGAACAGCATGGCCGGCACCGCGCCGATCCAGAAGTAGTGGAAGGTGGGGAAGCCGTATTCGGCGCCATTGGCCGACATGCCCATGATCTCGACCGCGCCCAGATTGGCGGAGATGAAGGCGAGACCGGTCACCCAGGCGGGCAGCGATCGTCCGGACAGGAAGAAGTCGATACTCGACGAGACCCGCTGCCTGGCCAGCAGTCCGATGCCGATTACGAAGACGAAATACAGCGCTACCAGCGCATAGTCGACGGGCTGCGCGTCCAGGCGCAGTGTCGTCTCGGCTTGTACCGAGACGGCATCCAGCGCCGATGTGAAAACGGTCGAATCGGCAAGCGGCACAGCGTCGTCCCTCCAGGCGATGAAACCGGGCGTCTCGCGTTCTACTGTGCGTGATTGTGCCGTACGCGCGCGGTACATTCACGCACAAAAGTTGGACGATTGCTCAAACGATGCGGTGCGCACCCGCACCGGGTACGACCACGAAGGTGCGTGGTGCTTCGAAACCCGATCGCGCGAACCGATCTCGCACCGCGTCCGCGACCGATGCGGTGTTGTCTCGATCGACCAGCGCGATCACACTGCCGCCGAACCCGCCGCCGACCATGCGCGCGCCGTGTGCCCCGGCGTCGAGCGCGGCGGATACCGCGGCATCCAGTGCTGGTGTCGAAACCTCGAAATCATCGCGCAGCGACTCGTGCGCCGTGGTCAGGATCGGCCCTATCTCGCGTGGATCCGCACCGCCCCGCAACTTTTCGGCAATCGTGAGCACTCGTGCATTCTCGGTCACCACATGTCGTGCCCGTCGCCGCAGCACCGCATCGCCGATGCGGTCCACAGCAGCCGCCGATTGGATATCGCGCAGCGCGGGTACGTCGAGTGCCGCGGCGGCCGCCTCGCATTGGGCGCGCCGTCGCGCGTAACCACCGTCGATCAGCGCGTGCGGCTGTCCGGTGTCGATCACCAACAACTCCAGTCCGAACCGATCGAGATCGAACGGAATCTGTTCGTGCGCGACACCGTCGTGCGTGACCAATCGCCGCACATCCAGGAACAACGCATGCCCCGCCGTGCACAGAATCGATGCGGATTGATCGAGCAGTCCGGTCGGGACCCCGGCGTAGTCGTTCTCGGCCGCGCGGGCCAGGTCGATCAACTCCCGATCGGTGACGGTGGGCGCGAACATATCTCGCAGCGCGACCGCCACCGCGCACGACAGCGCCGCCGAGGAGGACAATCCGGCGCCGATCGGCACCGCACCGTCCAACTCCAGATCGATGCCGTCATGCGCATATCCGCGCCGGGCGAATTCGGACACAACGCCCAGCGGATACCGCGACCATCCGGGCACCCGATCCCGTTCGGCGGCAAGCTCGCTCACCGCGACCAGCACCGTCTCACCCGGCCGCTGTCGCGAGACCACCCGGACCCGGCGGTCGGTTCGCGCTTCCGCCCGGCACTCGACTACCAGCGGCAATGCGATGGGCAGCACGAAACCGTCGTTGTAATCGGTGTGTTCACCGATGATGTTGACCCGCCCCGGCGCCACCCACTTCGGCACGAATTCCTCACTTCGTCGCGTTGCCAGTGCCCACGCATGTCATCCCAGCGACCCTGGGCATCACACCCTACGAGACACGCCGCCGGAGCATGTCTTTCACCCCGCGTGGATGCGTGATCGATCGTCTTGACGCACAGTCGGTTTTGACGCAATACCGGCCTAAATAATCCGGCCGATGGTTACGGGAGGGCATTATGATTCAGACAACCCCATGCGGCGGCCTACTCGGGCTGCAGTGGATCGATCGACTACTCCCGCCAATGGGCAGGCCGGACCGCGGCGATCAGCGTGACTCCGGAGCTCCACTGACGATCGAGATCGGCGCGGCGACAGGGGTTGGCCCGACGGCTATGTCGGCCTTCGATGCGGCACTGCGTGACCTGGGAGTAGGTGATGCCAACTTGATCCGCCTGTCATCGGTCATTCCACCGCGCGCCGTTCTGGTCCGAAACGGTCGCGTCCGCAAGCCGATTCCCTGGGGTGATCGGCTCTACTGTGTCTACGCCGCGCAGCATGCGAATGCGGCGGGCGAGCGCGCGGGGGCGGGCATCGGCTGGGTGCTGCGCGACGATGGTTCCGGTGCCGGGCTTTTCGTCGAGCACGAGGCGGAGACGGCGGCGCAGGTCGCGACGCTGATTCGCGCGAGTTTGACCGATATGACCCGCAACCGGCCGGAACGTTTCGGCCCGATTCAACTCTGCACCACCGAGGCCCGCTCCGATGGCACGCCGACCTGCGCGCTGGTGCTCGCGGCGTACCACACGACATCGTGGGGTCGACAATGACAGCATCGCGCAGCGATTTCATGAGGGTTGGTGGTCGGGCGACGGGTGGGCTGCCCGAATTGGAGGTCACTATCGAATCGACCATTCCGGACGACCGGATCGACATGTTCCACCGGCTGTACGAGGAGGCCTTCGGCCCCTTGCGCACCAAGGCCATTGCCAGGCAGGTGCTGCATCGATCCGAATTTCGCGAGGAGATGATCGACCCGCGGGTTGCCAAACATGTCGCGCGCACCGCGACCGGCGAACCCATCGGCGTGACGACTTTGACCAAACATCTCGAGACCGTCCCGTGGATCAGTCCGGAGTATTTCGCCGCCCGTTATCCCGAACATGCGGCGCGCGATGCGATCTATTACGCGGGTTTCACCCTTGTTGCGCCAAGTGCCCGACAAGGGGCGGCGTTTCATGCCATGATCAAATCAGTTGTCCAGGTATTGGTGGCCGAGCGCGCGGCGGTCGGTTGGGACATCTGCTCGTATAACAACACTCGGTTTTCGTTCGCTGACAGCATTCGAGCGGTGCTCGATGAGCAGGAGGCGAACGTCGAAGTCGCGGTGGAGGATTCGCAGACCTACTACGCGGCGCGGTTCACTGGGGATGGAGCGACCAAGGGGGGCTGATGACCGTCCGCGAAGAGCAGCCGACCATCGTTCGGCACCGCCTCGAAATGCGGTGGTGCACAGTACTTCTCGCGCTGACAGCAGTCGGTCTCGCGGTGCTGCTCTGCATCGACGTCCGGCCGTTGTCGCTGCTTACCATGGCTGCCGTGGTGCTCGGCGCGCTCACCATGATCTGTATCGGCCTGCGGCGATATCGTCCCGAGCGGCCGGTGCCCTGGTATCTGCTTTCGGCCTCGGCCGTGCTGTTCGCGGTGGGCACGGCCATCCGCGAGGTCGACGGCCACGCGCTGCATCCGGTCGACGACCTGTTCACTCTCGCAGGCTATTTCGGCACCGGCGTGGCCGCGGCGCTGTGGTTGCGCCCGCGCCAGGCCCGGCCCAACTACGATCTGCTGCTCGACTCGGCGCTGATCGGACTCGGCGCATTGCTGGCCTCGTGGACCTTTCTGATCTCACCGATCCTGCAGTCGCACGACACCACCGCGAACACTGTGGTGGCCGCAACCTATCCGGTGCTCGACGCCCTGCTGCTGACCCTGGTCGCGCATTCGATGGCGACCGCGACCCGTTCGGAGACCTCGCTGCGTCTGTTGCACCTCGGGTTGATCGCCGTGCTGATCGGCGATTTCGGGTACAGCCTCGACGCCGTCGGTCGCGCACCCGTCGTGCATGAGTTGCTGCTGGTGCCGCTGCTGGTGGCCTATCCGATCGTCGGTGTCGCCGCGCTGCATCCGACCATGGCGAGTCTCGGTGCGCCCCGGCACATCCACCCGCACCACTCGCGGCAGCGGGCCAGCTTCATCGCCGTCGCGTTGATCGTGGCCTCGCTGATTCCGGTGGTCGGCTCCAGTCTGGACACCCTCGACCGGGTGGTGGTCTCGTCACTGTGCGCGCTGCTGCTCATCGGTGTATTGGTGCGCAGCGAGCGCGCGATTGTCCGCAGTGCGCGCAGTGAACGGCGTGCGCAGTATCAGGCCGATCACGACATGCTCACCGGCCTGCTGAACCGGTCCGCGCTGCTGCGCGCGCTGAATCGCAACGAGGAGCACTGGATCGAGCAGCCGCTGTGTCTGCTGTTCATCGATCTCGACGGCTTCAAGATGGTCAATGACAGCTACGGCCACGCGGTCGGCGACGAGTTGATCGCGAACGCGGCATCCCGGATCCGGCACATCATTCGGCGCGACGATGTGGTGGCCCGCTACGGCGGCGATGAATTCGTGGTGCTCGCACCGCTGGATCGACAGGAGGCGGCCATGCTCGCGGAGCGACTACTCGGCGCCTTCGTTCGGCCGTTCGAGCTGAGCGCGGGCGAAATTCCGATCACCGCGAGTGTCGGCCTGGCCTGCGGCAGCCCACGTAGCTCCGACGACACCATCTACGACCTCATCCGGGATGCGGATTCGGCGATGTACCACGCGAAGGAGTACTCGCTCGGCTACGCCTTCCACGACGATCTGCGCCACGGTGCGGAACCGCGACACAACACCGCCGACTCGGGACGCCGGATCTGGCGCCCGAGCGGCCGCTCCCACAACGCCAACGGTAAATCCGCCAGCACCGCGGTCTAGTCCGAGAGTTCGTCGAGCAGTCGCCGCGCTTCCTCTAACTCCGCCTGTAACTGCTGCACCTTGGACTCCTGGACCACCCGGGCCGCCTCCAGGATTCCGGCAACCACCTCGGCCACCTCCGGATGCAGCACCTTGGCCGCCTGCGCCACCGCGGAGCTGGTCACCGGCAGACCGCGCACGGACTTCTTCTTGCCGCTGGCCACATCGACCGACCATTCGCCATCCGCGGTACCGGTGAGCGTCACGGTGACCTCCGGCGCCTTCGCCTTGCTCCGCGCGGCGGTCGCCTTCGCCGCGGGCTTCGCGGCGCCTGCGGGTGTCGCGGATTTGGCCGGTTCGGCCGCGGAGGCAACGGGTTTCGGGGCTGGGGCGGGCGGGGTTGGGCTCGGGGCCGGCCGGGGGGCCGGTGTCGCGGTGCTCGTCAAGGTCGACGGCTGGGTCACAGTGGATTCCTTCCTGGTTGTCGACTTCGGCTGGGCAGAGCTTGTGGTTGCCGCTTTATCCCGCGGCGGTTTGGTCAACGTGACTTCGGTCGGAGAAAAGGACAGTACATCCTTCGATCCGGTCGGCTTGACCCGCAGGAAGTCGCTCTCGGATCGATCACCGATCTCGACCACCTTGCCGGACCGTCCCTCCGGCACGCCCACCGCGGCCGCGGTGAACCACACCATCGGCGGGCGGCCGCCGGCGATGTCCGTGGCGATCTGCTGAATCTCAGTGTCCGACAACGGCTGTGGTTTTGTTCGTGGGGACGGCATGGTGGCACTCCGAGCGGTATTCGTGGATGGCTGCGTGCACAGATGATGCCGCACGCCACCGACAGATTCACAGCCACCACCGAATCCGCCCAGGATCAGCCAAGATTCCGAATCCCAGCGAACATGTAGCTACGGCATCCCGTCCGACCGGCAGATCTGCGCATTTCGGAGGCATCCCGCTCGCCGGTTCCGCACTCATAGGTGACTTGCTCGGAAGCGAGTAGCGCCAGTTGAAGGCGCGTCCGCACAGCCAGGTGGCTGAACCTCGCGGTAGCCGTTGGGCATTTTTAAGGACCTATCCCAGATATGGCTGGCCGCGTTGCTCCATGTGGTGTTGTAGCCGGAGCCGGACGGTATCGTGCACCGGCACATCCGCAAGCTCGTCCGGGTGGAGAAAGCGAACCTCTGTGGATTCATCACTGATCGCGATACGGCCGCCGACAACGCGGCCGTAGAACGTGATGTTGAACTCTTGGCGCACCTCGCCATCGGCATACGCGATGATGTGCTCAGGATCGGTATAGATACCGAGCAGTCCCGTGATCTCGATATCCAAGCCGGACTCTTCCTTGGTCTCACGAATCACGCACTGCTCCAGCGTTTCCCCAATCTCCATGACGCCACCGGGCAATGACCAATTGCCGGAGTCACTCCGGCGCTGCATGAGAATCGCACCATCGTCATCGACAACCAGCGCCGAGCCGCCTGGGACCAGACTGTTGGCCTTCGGCGCGTTCGGGTCTCGGTAATAATCACGCCGTCTGCTCATTTGGGACTCCTAGCGAGTAATAGGCAACAGTGTCCCAAATCTGTTCGACCTGATCAGCGAACGACGAGAATATGCCGTATGGGGAAAGTTGTCTCAGGTAGAGCGCTGGGTGTTGATATCCTCGGGCGCGTACAAGATATGGGGTGACAATCATTCGATCGTCGAATCGGAATACCGAGTTGTACAGATGCGTCGTGTGCAATCCGATCTGACAACCCGGCGTGGCTGTCAGTTGGCCGAGCATGCTCAGTGCATTGCGGATGCGACCGGGCAGTGTTCCGTGCATCTGTTCCAGGTTGTCTCGCTCTGCGACGTGATCGCAATCAGGGTCCGCGAACCCCAGCCGGACTCGAACACCGCTTCGGCACTTGCCGGCAATGATGTCGGCAGCGTTGGGTAGCAGTTCGAGGACGAACGGATAGGCGTACCCGATGATGTCGATTCGTTCGGTAGCTCCGAGTAGCAACGATGTCCACAAGTCGTTCGGGATATCGGCTCGGTGGGCATACGCGCTGAGCACTTCGGCCGTCGCGGGTGCCCCTGCAGTCAGGTCCGGTCGTGTCTGCGGCCACAGCGTGGTCTCTGATTCGTTCAGTACCTCAGCTACCACGAGTCTTGTTCGCCGGTGAGGTATTCGTCCGGCGAGCCACCGATTGACTGTCTTCACGTCCACTCCGACCCGTTGGGCAAGCATTGCCGAGTCGAGTTCGGCTCGCAGCATCGCCGATTCGAGGCGTTGGCTCATATCAGAACCATACGGGACAGACATGGGACGTTTCGGTGAGTTGGAAGTGTCCGCGCAAACGTCCTCTGCGCAGTTCAGGTGTCCGCGTGGTGGCCATAGCGTCGTAACCGGCCGCCCGGAGTTGGTGAGGACTCCCAACTTCGGGCTGGCCTGCCAATCGCTGCGAAGGGGATGAAATGCGAAGGTGGTCAAGGCTGTACGGATTGGCGGGTCGTGACGTGGAGCAAGCGGACACCACTGATGCGCGACCCAATTACCTGCTTACGGTGGCCGAATCTCAGCGGATTATGCAGCAGCACAAGGATTGTCGTGCTGTCATGTGCCCGCACAAGGCGACCGCGCTACGCTGTCTGGTCCAGGCGGGCAAACTCGCGCCCGCAGCGATGAGTCCCCGCGAACGCGCCGCCGCCCGTGGCTTGGCGTTCCCACTGGCCGAACACGATCTCCCAGTGCGTGTCGGCCCGGATCTTCGGACTTTGCTGGATGTTCTAGACGGTCTACTCGATCCCGCCATCGATGACGGAGGGCACGATGGCACTGACTAAGCGCCAGACGAAAGTTGATGCCGCGCGGGCGATTCTGGTGCACTCGCTGTTGTGGGCGTCGAGGTGCCGCGAGTGCCGGTCACTGGTTTCGACGAACGGGAACGCGCGATGAGGCAGACACCCACCGCGATCGGCTACCTGCGCAAGGACATATCCGGGGTCTCGCAGGAATGGGATGAGATTCAGATCCGTAGCAGAGCAAAGCGACTCGGCTATGACTTGGCCAAGACTGTCACGTTCGGTGCCGCGACCACCGACCCGGAGGGGCGGCTGGTGAACGTGGTTCAGGCTCTCGATATCGATGCGGTGATCGCGCCGAGCCTGGCACACTTCGGTGGTTTGGTGCCACAACGGCTAGTGCAGCAGTGCGAACTGAACACTGTGAACCCCGCCGAGACATATGCCCCTCATGCTGCGTTCCGGTTCGTCGATCTAGACCGCACATGGCCTCGTTAAGAGGGCAATTGGAACCCAAGGATTTGGGCGACAACGCAATTCGGTCGTGGAGCTGGGTGACGGCGATCTGCCGAGGGCCGGATCACGCCGGAGCGCGGCAGGACCGTGGCCGGCGGTGGGATCGACGTCGTCCTCGAAGAACGCGACCGACAGTCCATGCCGGTTTCCGGGTCTATGAGGTGGTAGGCGTTCAGCACCCCAGGAACGGCCTTCGCCGCATCGATGACCCACTGCCGATCGTCGTCGGGCGTCGGCTCCCACACCGTAACTCGAGCAAACAATGCGAACCAGACCTTGCATCGGTGGAACGACAGTGTGCCAATGATCCCAGCGTGAATCCGGCCACGCAGCGGAAGAGACAGATTTCGACCAGCCCTGGGCGCTTGCACCATTGCGTGTATCGAGTCCACCTCTGCCCCAGCGGATTTGAACCACGACACTCGTCATTACGGAACAATGCAGGCGTGACAGATGCCGACAGCAGGTTCGCCGTGGTACCTCTCGCCGAGGTCGTTCTCGCTGGGCAGGGCGTCGATCGACTGAGCAGTACGGAGCGCGATGTAATCGAAGCGTATGCGCTTGGCGGATATGAAAGGATCAATCAGGCCATGCGCGGACAGATCCCGATGACGGTCGAACTCGAGCGTCGGATCGAAACGATCCGGTGTGGCCTGCAGAAGTACCCGTTGCCGGAAGCCGTGCGAGTCACTCGGGAGACTGATGCAGCAGTCTACGGACTTGTCGACGAGGAGTCGGCACGGGCGCTTATCGACGTAGAGTTTCGCGAGGATGGTTTTCTCTCAACCAGTGGTGTGGAGATTCCGCCGCACTCGACGAGGCATGCGGATCCGGTCATTCTCGACCTGGTCGTACCGGCGGGAACTCCAGTCCTCAGGCTCGGTGAACTCGCTGAGATCGCGGAGGAACGCGAGGTACTTATCATTGACGCGCGGAGCTACTTCGTTGTTGACGTTGCCTTCGATAGCGTGCGTAGTATGTGGCGTATATACGCCGTTGTGATGGAGGGCGAGCTGTGAGTGCACTTACGCGGGATGTGTTGCACCCGGTCAGGGTGAAGTTGTCGCCGAAGCAGGTCCAGGCCCGCCGCCGTCAGGCTGAGGAGATTCTCAACGCGAAGCGGGGGCAACGTGACACCAAGGGTGCCACTAGCAAACGGGACTGAAGCTCTTCTGGGTATCGACGCTACTTGCTAGCCCCTCGCCAGCCCATCCAAGCGCGAATATTCAAGGGGCGCAACGACATCCCGGCCCACAGCACTGACCGTCACAGACCGAACGGCGTACCGGTTCCTCACCAACCACGCTACCTGACTAGCTGGTGAGGCCATTATTCGGTCACGCGATCAGGGCTGTTTCATCCGTCCGTGGCAGCCGGTGGGGTCCGCCCCCCAGGCTGCCGCGCGGGGGACGGACCGCCTGGTGCGGACTGTCGAAACCGCAATGGAGCCGACAGTCCGCGCTGATCGGGCGAGCGTTGCCTACTTCCCCTGGAAAGGCGAATTCACCGTGGTGAGGTACTGGATCGAGGCACCGATCGCGACCGGTGCGGTCACCAGGATCTGGCCGGCGAGCACACCGAGTGCACCGACCGCGACGATGCCGCCTAGGCAGCCGATGGCGGCGGCGGGGATGAACGGACCGAATAGGCCGACGATGGTGGCCGAGGCGACGGTTGCACCGGCGATACCACCGAGTACACAGCCGATTGCGCCGCCGCCGATACCGCCGACCAGGGTGCCGATGGTGGCGCCCATGCCGATGGTGCTGGTCATGCGTGACCAGGCGGCCTGTTCGCGATCGTATTCGGTCTTCCAGGGCGCCTTGTCCTCGTACGGCAGTGCGACCGGCTTGTAGGTCGCGCGCACGATATCGAGCTGCGGCGTGAGAGTTGCTGTGTTACCGGCGATTTCGGCCGCGACCGGGAATTCGAATTCGTCGACCCGGAAGGTGAGCGGCGTGCCAGCGACGGTTGTTCCGTTGGCGGCCTTGATCTTCAGCGCGCCGTCCTCGACGATCAGCGAACCGGAGTCGGTGGTGATGATCGACTGGGTGTCGGTGGCCTGGGCGGTGAAGTTGATCGGGTCGGCGGCCTCGATCGGTTCGGCGGAGCTCGCACCGGCGGCAATCCCCACAGCGGTGGTCATGAACGCGGCGGCCAGGGCGAACTTATTGATCTTCATGAGATTGGTGAATCCTGTCTGTTCGAGGCATGGCGATACAACGGCCGTACCTCTGACGTTCGGTAGGTCGAATTGGTAACTGCCGGAGCCCCTCACGCCCCGGCAGTTTCAATTGGTGCGTCCCGCGCGCTTCGTCCGCGCCGCGCATGACATCGCGGCGTGATGATGTGCGCGGCACGTGAATCGGTGTGCGGGAACATCCCGCGGCACTAGGCGGTGGCGCGCTTGCCCATGACCAGGCCGACGATGATGTCGACGGCTAGGAAGGCCACCAGGCTCAGCCCGACCAGCGGCACGAACCAGCCGACAACCAGTGCGGCCGCCACGATGGGCACCGCGAGCCACGGCGAGGTCTGGCGCAATGCACCGCGACGTGGGGGGCGTCCGATGGCGAACCGCGAAGCACCGCGGGTCGGCCGCCGCTTCCACCACATCAGGTAGCCGAGCACCAGCACGACGATCAGCCCGATCATCACCGCGAGCAGCAGCAACTGGTTGAGCAGCCCGAACATCAGGCCCATGTGGAATTGGATGCCCCAGTTGGTGAGCTTGGCCATGATCGGCCAGTCGGCGTAGGCGAGTTCGTCGGTGACCGTGCCGGTCGCGCCGTCGACGGCGACCGCATCGACGGTATAGGTGCCGGGCATGCGCCGTTCCTTCACCGCGAATGCGCCGCCGGGCTCGGCCGGAATGGCGATCTCGGAACCCTGGGTGATGCCATTGGCGCGGGCCGCCGCATAAACCCCATCGAGCTGCGCGATCCGGGTCGGTACATCGACCGGCGCGGGCGTATGGCCGCCGCCGTGGTGCTCGCCTCCGGCATGTTCCTGCGTGGCCGCACCCGGCAGTGCGGTGCTCACGGCAGGCGTGGTCCAGCTGAGCTGCTCGCGCAGTTCGGTGATGTTCTCACCCGCATAGGTCGACCAGGTCATCCCGGTCGCCGACAGCAGCAGGATCACCGGCATGATCCAAACGCCAACGGCCCCATGCCAATTCATCGAACTGCCGCGACCCTTCTGGGAACCGTCCGGTGCCAGCAGCCAGGCGGCGGAGTTGCGGTTGCGGCGTCCGCGTACCCGACGGATCCACAGCACCAGACCGGCCAGCGCCACGACCCACAGCCAGGAGGCGGCGAGTTCGCTGTAGATGCGTCCCGGTTCGCCCAGGTGCAGATCCCGGTGCAGCCTATCGATCCAAGTGCGCATCGGAAGCGCACCCGAACTGCCGTAGACCACATCGCTGCCGACCGGCTGTGCGGTATACGGATTCACGAACACCGCACGCCGTTCGGACTCGCCGAGCGACGGGTCGTCGAACAGCACGCGAGTGGTGTCGTCGGCCTCGGGGGCCGGCGCCACCGCGACCAGCTTCAGATTCGGCTGGGTGGCGACGGCCGCGGTGACCTGTTCGGACAGCGGCCGCATCTCGCCGTTCGCCTCGACCTTCAACAGGTCGTGCGAGGTAATCGATTCCAGGGTCGGGGAGATGGCGTAGAGCGCTCCGGTGACCGCGGCGATCAGGATGAACGGTGCGACGAAGATGCCCGCATAGAAATGCAACCGCATCGCGAGTGGATAGAGGCCGTTGCGCGACCGTATTTCCTTTGCCGGAGCCGACGATTCGGCATCCGGCGGACTGGTGTCCGTAATGCTCATGGCTATTCGTTTCTGGAGTTCGGAAGAACCCGGAAGATCGTCGGCCGTTCGTAATCGGCGAATGGTCGTCGGAATCCGTTGGACGCACGGCAAAGCGGCAAACGCCGAAATTCATGACGGACAGCGGATCCCGGCATTGGCCGGGTGAACAGAGTTCCGCACGACAACTGGGCGAGTCCGGAATCGGCAGCAATGCTGACCGGCGAACCAGCAATCCAAGGATAGATTTCATATGGTCGTGTGAAATCTCGCCCTCGCAAAGGTGTTGCGCGGTAACGACGACGCACAAGCAGGGGCCCGTGCACCGGGTAAGGAATATCAGTGACCGAACGCCAACGGCGGACCGCGCGTGCGCAGCGATTCCACGGCGAATATGCGCAGCACAACGCGATCGCGATGCGTCAGGCGCAGCGACACCGGCCCGGGGATCGCGGGCGGGTGATACCGCATCGGCAGCCCCCGCGAGAGCATCGCGCAACCGATCCGATACGCGGCCTCCGCACCTCGGATCACCACCGCCGCGAGCACGGCCGCGACGACGTGCGCGGCCACCATACCGGGCGTGAGCTGTGCATCGACGTGATGCATATGCCCCGAATTCCAGCCCATGGTGACGTGCCCGAGCAGCTGACCTGCGACGAGCACCGAGATCAGCCCGATCGAGGTATCGCGCAGCGGTGCGAGCCCGGCGACCAGTGCACCGACAACCGCGGAAGCGGCGGCGAGGAGCGCGAGCGTGGTACTGCTCGGCGGTATCCCATCGGAGGCCCAACCGTGTGCCGCAACGGATATGGCACCGGAGATCGAACCGGCACATGCGCCGCGCATCCGCGCGACGGCGCTGCGATGCCCCGCAGCGGCCGGGCCGAACTCGATACTCACGCGCTGATGATAACCGACGAATTACCCGCCGATTCCCACCCGAGTGGCAGCCGGGATGTATCGAGTTTCCAGCTGGAAGAAAAGCAAAAGCCGCACACCTGGTGAATTCGCAGGTGTGCGGCTCGGCCTTGAATCAGTCCGCGTCGATTTCCATCTCGATCAACGGCTTGCGCAGCAACTTACCGGTCGCATTGCGCGGAAGCTCATCGAGGAAGATCACTTCGCGCGGCACCTTGTACCGCGCCAGATTCGCCTTCACGTAGTCCTTGATCTCCTGCGCATCGCGCTTGGACTCCGGACCGGGAACGACGAAGGCGCGCAACCGCTTTCCGAATTCGCGATCGTCCACGCCGACCACCGCGGCCTCGAAGATATCGTCGCGGCCTGCGATCAGGTTCTCCACCTCGAGCGGGAAGACGTTCTCGCCGCCGGAGACGATCATGTCGTCGTCGCGGCCGTCGATGTAGAGCAGGCCGTCGGCATCGAAATGCCCGACGTCACCGCTGGACATCATGCCGTCCACGATCTCCTTGGTGCGGCCGTCGGTGTAGCCGGTGAAGGCGAAACCGTTGTCCACGAAGATGGTGCCGGTGACATTCGGCTCGGTGATCGGCTTGCGGTTCTCGTCCAGCAGCACGATCCGGATGCCGACCGGCGCCTTGCCCGCGGTGGTCGGGGCCTTGCGCAGATCCTCCGGGGTCGCGACAGTCATGACCGCGCATTCCGTGGAGCCGTACAGGTTGTAGAGGCTGTCGCCGAAGTAGTCGAGGGTGCGGGTGACTACATCGGGTGCGATGGCCGAACCCGCCGCGAAGATCACCTTGATGGTGCGCGGGTCGTACTTGGCCAGCACCTCGTCGCCGAGATCGAGGATGCGCTGCAGCATGGTCGGCACTACGACCAGCGAATCCGCTTGGTACTGCTGGATATTCGCGAGCGTCTTCTCCGGATCGAACCGGCGCTGCTGGAAGATCACCCGGTTGCCGAGGGCAAGGCCCAGGGTGAACTGGGAAAGTCCGGTGCCGTGGAAGATCGGCGCGGCCATGATCATGGTCCCGTTATTGGGCAGCGGCACCCGGTCGACGAACTGGGCCGAGGCGAACGGGCTGACCCGGTCGCGCGGCGCACCCTTCGGTGTGCCGGTGGTGCCGCTGGTCAGGATGACCATGCCGCCGGGCTTGGCGGGCGCGGGCAGCGGCGCGGTGGAGCGGGCCTTGACCAGCGATTCGATGGTCGGGACCGATGGATCGACATTGTCCTTCTCGTCCACCCAGGTAAGCACCCGGGGGATCTCGGCCGGGATCGCGCTCATCAGGTCGAAAAATTCGCTGTCGTGCAGTACGGCCTTGACGTTCTCGCGCGCGGCCACATCGGCGAACTGCGGTTTCGCGAAGCCGGTATTCATCAGCACCGTGCGCACGCCGAGTTTGCCGGTCGCGAGCAGGCTCAGCACCATGCCGCGATGGTCGCGCGCCAGCAGCGCGACGACGTCACCAGGCTTGATTCCCTGTGCTTCCAGCCCGCGAGCCAGGGCGCTGGACTTCTCGTTGAGTTCGCCGAAGCTCACCTCGCCGCGCTCGTCGACGATGGCCGCCGCATCCGGTCTGGTCTGCGCCGCGTGCATGACGACACCGGCGAATGGGCCGAATTTGAGCACATTGAACGCGGACCGTGCCGCGTGATCGGGTCGGAGCGGATTGAACAAGCGCCGCTTGACCATGACATTCACGCCCTGGGCGAGATCGCCCGCTTTCCGGACGGAGTCGTTCAGCGCAGGCAGGGATAGGGACATTCGTCAACGCCTTCCGCGGTCCACCCACCAGGACCGGGGGTGGTGTGGACCGCAACTTCGAGATCCAGTGCTGCCGCTAACAATAGCAAGCATCTGTGACTCGCTGTGTCACGTATCTCAGTTATCCCTACGGCCCAGGTCTAAGCGTTGACTTCGTACTCCACGAGCACTCGGCGCAGCAGCTTGCCGGTGGGGTTGCGGGGCAGATCGTCGAGGAAGATCACCTCGCGCGGCACCTTGTAGCGGGCCAGATTCTCCTTGACGTAGGCCTTGATCTCCTCGCCGTCGGGGGAGCGACCGGCCTCGGGGACCACGAAGGCGCGCAGGCGCTTGCCGAATTCCACGTCGTCGACGCCGACGACGGCCGCATCGAACACATCCGGCCGCTCCAGCAGCAGGTTCTCGACTTCCTGCGGGAAGACGTTCTCGCCGCCGGAGACGATCATGTCGTCATCGCGGCCGTCCACCATCAGCAGGCCGTGCTCGTCGAAGTGGCCGACATCGCCGCTGGACATATAGCCGTCGATGATCTGCTTATGCCTGCCGTCGGTGTAGCCCTCGAACGGCGCACCGCTGCGGATGAAGATGCGCGCGGTGGTATTGATCGCATTGACCTGCTTGTCGTTGTCGTCGTAGAGCCGGACCTCGCAGGTGATCGGCGCCCGGCCGACGGTGCCGGGTGCGATGGCCAGATCGTCCGGGTTCGCGACGGTGGCGACGGCGCATTCGGTCGAGCCGTACAGGTTGTACAGGACGGGACCGAAGATCTGCGTGGCCTTGGCGCACAACTCCGGCGACAGCGCCGAACCCGCGAGCAGAATGCATTTCAGCGAGGTGGTGTCGTATTTGGCGCGGATCTCCGGAGCCAGTTCGGTCATCCGGTGCAGCATGGTCGGCACCGCGACCAGCATTTCGGCCTTGTGGTCGGCCACCATCTTCAATGTGGCCTCGGCGTCGAAACGGCGGCGCACCACCACTTTATTGCTCATCGCGGAGGCCACCAGGTAGGTGCCGAGGCCGGTGCTGTGGAAGATCGGCGACACGATGACCTGAGTTCCCCTGACCGGGAACGGGATTCGGTCCACCATCTGCGCGGTGGCCAGCGGGGTCACCTTGCTGCGCGGTGCCCCCTTCGGCAGGCCGGTGGTGCCGCTGGTGAGGATGACGAACCCACCCGGCTTGGACGGTGCGGGCAGGTCCGCGGTCGAGTTGGCGGCGATGAGATCGTCTAAAGTCTGTGCGCCCTCGGGCAATTCGGTGCCCTCGTCGACCCAGGTGAGGTAGCGCGGCAGATTCGGCGGCAGCGCGTCGAGCAGGCCGAGGAACTCGCTGTCGTGCAGGACGGCCTTGACCTTCTCGCGGGCGCAGACCTCGGCGAACTGCGGTTTGGCGAAGCCGGTATTCATCAGCGCGACCCGCACGCCGAGCTTGCCCGCTGCGGCCATGGCAAGGATGAGACCGCGATGGTCGCGGGCGAGCACACCGACCACGGACCCCTCGGTCAGATTCGCCTGTCGCAGCCCGCGAGCGATCGCGGTCGACTGCTCGTCGAGTTGCCGGTAGATCAGTTCGCCGCGCTCGTCAACCAGCCCTGGGGCATTGGGCACGATGCGGGCCGAATGCCGGATCAAGGTCGCCTGCGGCCCGTAGACCTTCGATTCCTTCACCGTCCGCAAGGTTTCCAGCGGCTTCTTCGGATCGCTGACCCCGCGCGCCCGCAGCACCTCGAATGCCTTCACAACCTCCAGCGCATGCGCCAACTTCATCGTCGACCACCTCTACAGCAACTCGCGTCGGCACTCGCCCAAGCGATCTGAACCACCGTTCTGTCTCACCAACCGTAGCAGCGCTATGACCCACATCACACCCGAAGCCGGGCGGGCTGGGTAGAAACCGAGGCGGCGAAACGTGAGAGGCTCCCGCCACCAGTTCCCACCGGGTCTCGATCATCTGCGTGCGGTAGCCAGCGCGACGAGTAGCGCGACGACCCGATTCGGGGGGACTTCGAAGTGGCCGTGGCCCACGGTGTGGAGCCAGCCGGTCGCTGCTAGTTGACGGAGGTGGTGGTAGATCTCGCCGGAGGTGCCCACCTCACCGAGGTCTGTGAGTTCGGCGGCGGTTCTGCTGCCCCGAAGTATCTCCCGAAGAATGCGCAGGCGGACCGGACTACCAAGGGCGGCGAGGCATTCGGCGGCATCGTCCCAGTCGTAGCCGACGATGTCATCGGTGCTGAACTGGACTTGCCAGTCGAACTCTTCCGTGCTGGGTAGTGAGCCCGAACCGGCGAACATCACCCCGCCATTGCGCTGGTCCGCATTCGCGAACTCCTCATGAAGCCGCCGCAGCGCCCATCCGCCCTGCGGGGCGGATCCACTCGCTTGCCCGCTGCCATCCTTGATGAGGTCCATGGCCGCGAGTCGGCGTTCGAGCTTCGCTAGTCGGTCCTCCACGCTCACGAGCGCAAATTTACGGAGTTACGCAATTGCTGGCAATGGTTAGCTGATGTGATGCAGAAGCCCGGCACGGAAATCCGTGCCGGGCTCGCGTGCCGGATGGTCAGTTGTAGATCGATCCGAAGGACGGGACCGAGATGGTTGCGAGTTTGTACTGGAAACCGTCCGGGTTGGCGTCGCTGACCGGGACGGGCCAGCGGTGCAACAGGGTGCCGTAGACCGCGCCGACGATGAGGCCGCCACCGGTGTCGACCGGACGGGTGCGGATCGTGGTGTCGACCGTGGCGTCGTTGTGCTCGGAGAGCACCTCGGTGCCGCTGCGGCCGTTGGACAGATTGATCCAGAGGATCTGCAGCTTGGCCCCGGCCTGATCCGGTGCAATCGTGCCCGGTCCGCCGAAGAATCCGAATCGCAACCCGTCGTAACCGAGGGCGACGCCGGACCCGTAGACACCCGGCCCGTCACCGCGTCCGATATCGGATTGCGCCGGGATCTGGAACGGCTGTGCGGGCACTGCCACCTGGGTGGCGACCTGCCCGGATGCCAGCAGCCGGTCCACTGCCTGTTCGGCGGCGGGATTGCCGATGGCGGCCTTCCGCAATTGCTGCGTGGCCGTATTCCAGTCGATCGTCGCCGGCTCGGCCGCGGCATGACCCGCGAAGACGGCGACGAATGCGGTGGTTGCCGCGATTGCGGCGGTGAAGCGATGTATCAAACCCAGCCTTTGCATAACCAGTCTCCTGTTGGGGTTCTTGGTACTGCTCGATGGAATTCGTCCGCTGAATATCAGCTCGCCAAGATACCGTGCGCTACTTCACCGGTTACGGCGGGTGCCTCGAACCCGCTCTGAATAGAAAAACCGGTGCGTGTCACTCGCACCGGTTTCCCTTGTAGCACTTGCTAGTTCGGCATCACTTCAGCTCGGCGCTGGTCTTGCCGAGGATGCGGCGCGCCACGATGAGCTGCTGGATCTGCTGGGTGCCTTCGAAGATATCGAGGATCTTCGAGTCACGGCTCCACTTTTCGAGCAGCGTGCGCTGGGAGTACCCGATGGTGCCCGCGAGTTCGACGGCCTTGAGGGTGACGTCGGTGCCTGTGCGGCCAGCCTTGGCCTTGGACATCGAGGCTTCCAAGGAGTTCGGCTTCTTGTTGTCCGCCATCCACGCCGCGCGCAGCGACAGCAGGTAGGCGGCCTCGTAATCGGCCTCCATCCGCAGGAATTCGGCGGCGGCCGCAGTCTGGTTATTGGCCGGGATGTCGTAGGACGGCTCGATGCCCGCATCCTTCAGGATGGCGCGCAACTCCTCCAGCGCCGCCCGCGCGACACCGACCGCCATTGCGGCCACGAGGGGACGGGTGTTGTCGAAGGTCTGCATGACCCCGGCAAAACCCTTCTCCACGTTGACTTCCGGGCTGCCGAGAATGTTGTCCTTCGGAATCCGGCAGTCCTGCAACAGCAGTACCGCGGTATCGGAGGCCTTGATGCCGAGCTTGTGCTCGAGCCGGGCCACCGAAAGACCGGGAGCGTCGCGCGGCACGACGAACGACTTGATCGCCGCTCGGCCCAGGCTGCGATCCACCGAAGCCCACACCACGATGTGGGTGGAGCGCTGACCCGCGGTCACGAAGATCTTCTCGCCGTTGAGCACCCACTCGTCGCCGTCGAGTACGGCGGTGGTGGTGACAGCGGCCGAATCGGAGCCGAAGGACGGTTCGGTGATGGCCATCGAGGCCCACACCTTGCCGAACCGCTTCAGCTGTTCATCGGTGGCGACGGCCGCGATGGCCGCATTGCCCAGCCCCTGGTAGGGAATCGACAGCATCAGGCCGACATCGCCCCACGAGGTCTCCAGCGCGTTCAGCAGCGCGGACATATTGCCGCCGTTGGTGTTTCCGAGCAGCTCGGTGGCGTGCTCGTCCCCGTCGGAACGGCCACCGGCCGCGCCGCCGATCTTCTGGGTGCCGGAGTCGGCGAGGCCCTCGACCATGGCGGCCATAGTGTCCAGCTCGACGGGGTAGTCGTGTTCACCGAGGTCGTACTTGCGCGAGATCGGCCGGAAGATTTCCTGGGCGACCTGATGGGCCTGGTTGGCGCTGGCCCGCAGCTTCTTGGGGAGTTCGAGATTGATCATGGTGATGTCTCCTGGAAGTAAGGAACCGGCCGGTCAGACGAGCACGACACCTTCGGCGACGCCGATGGCCCGCAGATCGCGGTACCAGCGCTCGACCGGGTGTTCCTTGGTGAAGCCGTGGCCGCCGAGCAGCTGCACGCCGTCGAGACCGATCTGCATGCCCTTGTCGGTGGCGAGCTTGCGGGCCAGTGCCGCCTCGCGGGCATAGGAAAGCCCCTGCTCCGCGCGTGACGCACCCCGCAGGGTCACCAGGCGCAGGCCATCCAGTTCGATTGCCATATTCGCGACCATGAACGCGACCGCCTGGCGGTGCGAGATCGGTTCGCCGAATGCCTCGCGCTCGTTCACATACGGAATCACGTAATCGAGCACGGCCTGTCCGGTACCGATGGCCAGCGAGGCCCAGCCGAGGCGGGCCAGCCGCACCGCGTCGGCGTACTCCTCGGCGCGGGTCTTGGCATCGCCGTCGCCGAGGATGGCGTCGGTGCCGACCGCGACGTCGTTGAGCAGCAGGCGACCGAGACCGGCGGCACGCAGACCCATGCTCGGATCGGCCTCCACGACCAGACCCTGGCTGTCCGACGGCACGATGAACAGGGCGGGGCGGCCGTCGAGCTCGGCGGCCACGATGAATAGTTCGGCATCACCGGCGGCCGGGACCAGGCTCTTCACCCCGTTGAGGCGGTAGCCGCTGGGGGAGCGGGTGGCCTTGGTCTGCAGGGCGAACGGGTCGAACAGCGCGCGCGGCTCGTTGATCACGACCGAGGCCTGCGGCACATTCTCGCCGGTGAAGGCGGGCAGGTAGGTCTGCTGCTGCGCGTCGGTACCCCACTGGGACAGGGCGACCGCGACACCGCTCGGCGCGAGAATCGGCAGGGCCAGACCCATATCACCGTGTGCGAGCGCCTCGGCGACCAGCGAGTTGGTGACCGCGCCGCGCTCGGCGGCCGCGCCTTCCAGCTCCTCGGGCACATTGATCAGGGTGATGCCGAGTTCGGCGGCGCGCTCGAGTAGGTCGCGCGGGGCCTTGGCGGCGTTATCGGCCTCGTAGGCGGCCGGGCGCAGGATCTCGGCGGCGAATTCCTTCACCGTCTCGACGATCATCTGCTGCTCGTCGCTCGGGGTCAGGTCGAAGAAGTCCTTGCTCTTGGACTCGTTGTCCGCCAAGCGTTTCGGCGCACCACCACCGGCGACCTTGCCGAAGGCGCGAGTGGCGGCACCGAGGGTGCGGAAACCGGTCTTGGTGCCTTCGTAGGTGACCCGCTCGATCGGCTTGCGCAGGTTGTACTTCTCGGCGAGCTCCGACCCCGTAATGGTCGTCATCACCCGCATTGCCGCGCCCATCCAGTCCCGTTTGGGGTGGTTCAGGCCGACCGCGGACGTGTCTGGACGTCGCTTCGTTGCGCTGTCTCGAGTGCTCATCATCACCTGTTTTTCTCGGGTGGGTGGGGTGAGGTCTTGTCCCAGCTATCTTACTCCTGAGTAAGGCTATCTTACTCCAGAGTAAGAAGTGCGTCGAGGTGCAGCATACGCCGCCGAACCGTGTCAGGCTGGACAAGTGCCCAAAGTCGTCGGACGACCGCTATCCGTCGTCGCTGTGCTTTTCGCCGCACTACTCACCGCATTCGCCCCCGGATGAGCGCGAGGGTGCAGGTGCTTGTGTGCGGCCACATGGGCGCGTGGGTGTCGGTGGGTGGGGGTCGCGGTGCTGGCTCGGCGTCGGGCTGGTCGTCGGGGTCGGGTTGCAGAACAAGGCACTGCTGATCTTTCCGGTGGTGGCGCTGGTACTTGCGCTGGTGCTCGTCGGCCCGCGAAAGATATTCGCCACCAAGTACTTTCCGATGGCAGTCGGGTTGACGATCGTGATCTGGCTGCCATATCTGTTGTGGCAGTGGCGCAATGGCTGGCCGCGATTCGTGCACCGAATCGCCGAGGTGCGCGCCACGCTCGGACCCGACGTCGCCATCCTTACCGACAACTACGGGGAGGCGGGCGCGATCGAACGCTTCGGCGGCGAGTACGGATTACCCACCCCACACAGCGGCAGCGGCCATAACTCCTACTGGTGGTGGGGCCCGCCCAGCGACACAGCCTCCGCCGTGATCGTTCGTCGGCGTCGATCGTGACAATCTGACCGGGTACTTCGCCGAAGTCGAAACCGCCGGTCACATCGACAACGGTCTCGGCATCGACAACGACGAACAGGGCAAACCGCTGTTCATCTGCCGCAATCCGCGAGCCCCCATGTCCGAAACGTGGCCTGCGGCGAAACATCTGAGCTGAGCGGTCCGGTTGCGGCCATCCACGAGCCCGACCGCAACGAAGAACGATCGACGCCTATCTACATAGGTGCCGTCCACAGTGCTCGGCCGCGCCCTTTCGTCGAGGCTGAATCCCGCTGTACGAGTAAAGGAGATGCCATGGTTCTTCGCATTGTCGATCAGTTCGTCTCCGGGGTCGTCAATATGATCGCGCTGTTGTTCGTTCCGTGAGTCGAGTCGCCCGGGGCGGGCTGTCCGTCCCGGGCAACATTCCAGCGCGGCTGTTAGGTTGTGCCGCATGGCAGGACGGCCGCGGAGTCGGCGACTGAGGGCAACGCTGCTGACCGCGGCGATTACGGCGGGCATCATGTCCGCGGCGACTGCCGGGGCGCAGACGCCGTCCGGGTCGTGTGCGGATGGGTGGGACGTTTCGACGATCGTCAGCGGGGTCGGCAATCTGGAGAATCTCGACACCGACGGGTCTGGTGGTTTCTATGTCACCGGAATCGTCGACGGGTACCTGGCTCATATCGATGCCGCGGGCAAGTTCGCGAAGCTGGTAACCGGTCTGGATCACCCTGCGGGTGTGCGGGTTGTCGGGCGGTCCGTGTACTTCGTCACGGGCGATGGTTTGGCGGAGGCGCCGGGCACCTTGCAACGCTATGACATCGATACCGGTGCGGTGACGATTCTGCTCACCGAGCTGAACGGTCCGAACGGACTGCTCGAATTGCCGGACGGCGACCTTGTATTCGCCACCATCGGCATCAATGGCCCGCCGACCGGCATTTCGCGGTATCGGCCCTCGACGGGGGAGTACACGAAGACCTGGTCCAACCTGCCCTGGACCAACGGATTGGCGCTCGCTCCCGATGGGAAGTCGATCTACACCGACAATATGACCCTGCGCGTCTTCCGCGTCCCGCTCGACGATCCCGGCAATGCGACGGTCGTCGCCGGTGCTCCCGATCTGGTTGCGCTGCTCGACGATATGGAAGCGACGCGCGCGGGTCAGCTCTTCGTCGCCGACCATATCCAGGGCGCCGTCTACCAGATCGACCCGGCCACCGGCGCGGGCTGCACGATCATCACCGGCCTGATCAAACCCGGCCCGATGCGCAACCCGCCGGACGGCGCGACCTCCGTGCGGATCGCTCGCGACGGTGACGGGTGGGCACTGTTCGTCACGAGCATGGACGGAACCTTGCGTCGACTACGTCCGCCCGCGGGCATCGACCTGACTCCGGCCGATTCGAGACGATAGAAAGTTTCTCGAGGCTCAGCGCAACCTTGTAAGGACAGCGTCGTGGAGTAAAGAGTTGGTGGCTATGGCGTCGCCGCCGTGGGGGCCGGGGGTGCCGGCGAGGGAGGTGAAGCGGCCGCCTGCTTCGCGGACGAGGATGTCGAGGGCGGCCAGGTCCCACAGGGAGACTTCGGGTTCGGTGGCGATATCGACCGCGCCCTCGGCGAGCAGGCAGTAGGTGAAGAAATCGCCGTAGCCGCGGACCCGCCATACCGCGTCGGTGAGGTCGAGGAACTTCTCCCGCAGATCGCG
The DNA here is from genome assembly GCF_035920345.1 of Nocardia vinacea. Classification (NCBI taxonomy): domain Bacteria; kingdom Bacillati; phylum Actinomycetota; class Actinomycetes; order Mycobacteriales; family Nocardiaceae; genus Nocardia; species Nocardia vinacea. The sequence goes on along the minus strand of NZ_CP109149.1, from coordinate 5,120,642 downwards.
TTCGCGCCAGCCCGACAGGCTGGAGAAGGCCAGGCTGGCCGAGCCGAGCTCACCGACCGCGGAGACCGAAATCGGTTTCGGCGCATCGGAATCGACGCGGGCCCAGGCACCGGAACCGGCCGCCGCCCACCACCGGCGCGCCAATGCGGGCGCGCTCACCACGCCGACCACCGGAACGCCGTCCTCGAGCAGCGCGATCAGCGTCGCCCAAATCGGCACCCGGCGCACGAAGTTCTTGGTGCCATCGATCGGATCGATCACCCACTGCCGTCCGCTGAACTCGACGTCACCGCCGAACTCCTCACCGAGCACCGAATCCCCGGGCCGCTCCTGCCCGAGCACCTGTCGTATCGCTTTCTCCACCGCCAGATCCGCATCCGACACCGGCGTCAGATCCGGCTTCGCGTCGACCCGCAAATCCAACGCTCCGAACCGCGCCCGGGTAATCCCATCGGCCTCATCGGCCAATCGCAGCGCAAGTTCGAGATCGGAGGAGTAGTCAGCCACCCCCGAACCCTATCGCCCTTCCCCTGCCCCGCCAGACGCATCCCTGCTGTCGCATAAGCAGTGCCCACCTCGCATAGGACGTACCTTGTGCGAGGCAGCCACGAGGTGCCCGCTATGCGGCGGCGGGGACGGAGCGGGCGGCGGCGAGGGCGCTTGCCCACCAGTGGAGTTGGTCGAGCATGGACTGCGCGGCTGCGGCGGGTTCGGTCGGGTCGAGGAGTTTGCCTTCGGCGTCGAAGAGCAAGTAGTAGCGAGGGAAGCTGACGTAGTTGCGGACGGTGTGGGCATTGAGTTCGTTGAAGACCTGGCGCAGGTGTTCGATGGCGAGCAGGCCGCCGCTCGCGCCGCTGTAGCCGACGAAACCGATTGCCTTGCTGTCCCATTGGGTGAAGTGCCAGTCGATGGCGGCCTTCAGCGCGGCCGGGTAGCTGCGGTTGTAATCCGGAGTGAGGATGACGAACGCATCCGCTTCACCGAGCCGGTTGCTGAGGTCGGTCATCCCGGCCGGGCGTTCCGGGTTGGGGTCCATCGCTGGGGAAACCGCGGGCAGCGCCAATGGCAGATCGGCCTCCGCCAGATCGATCAGGTCGATCTCGAACTGTCCGTGCCGGGCGGCCTCCTCGACGAACCAGTTGGCCACGGTCGGCGCGAAGCGTCCCTCCCGGACGCTGCCGATGATCACCGCGAGCTTCAAGGACATGGTGTTCTCCTTCGATCAGGAATTGTTCGAGTCCCAATCTGCTGCCCGGCATCGCCACCAGGAAGACCGCGCGAAGAGTGGTAGTAGCAGGGACACCCTCGGCGCCGGCCGCGCTTGTACCTTCGAGGAGTGAGCGACAACGAGTTGGGTCTTTTTCTGCGCACCCGCCGTGAGGCGGTGACACCGGCCCAGGTCGGCCTGCCCACCGGACCGCGCCGCCGAACCCCCGGCCTGCGTCGCGCCGAACTGGCAACCCTGGCGGGTGTGAGCGTCGAATACATCACACGCCTCGAGCAGGGACGCGACCGCCGACCCTCGCCACCGGTGCTGTCCGCGCTCGCCGACGCCCTCGCCTTGATGCCGAGCGAACGCATCCACCTGCACCGTCTCACCAAGGGCGCCGATCCGGGTTTCAACTGCATGGGCGGTGCGCAACCGCCGCGCGAGGTGCGGCCCGCGGTCCGCGCCATCCTCGATCGCCTGGAACCCGCGCCCGCGCTGGTCGTCAACCGACTGCGCGAGGTGCTCGCCTGGACCGAGGGATTCGAGCGCCTGATGGCGCCGATCGGACTGCTCGACCACGAACACCGCGCCAATCTCGCCCTGTTCGCCTTCACCGACCCGCGCGCCCGCACCGCCTTTCCCGACTGGGACCACATCGCCGACGAATTGGTCGCCGCACTGAAACAAGGCCCGTTCCGCAGCGACCCGCACATCGCCGCCCTCGCCGACGAACTGACCGTCGCCGCCGGTGCCGAGTTCACCCGCCGCGTGGAATCCGTGCCCAGCCTCGCCGCCGCCACCGGAACCACCCGCCTCACCCACCCCGAGGCAGGCAACCTGCGCCTCACCTACGAAACCCTGGAACTCTCAGCCGATGACGACCAGCAGCTCATCGTCTATCTCCCCGCCGACGAAGCCACCGCGGCCGCCCTCGACGCCCTCGCCGGCCGTCGCCCAGGCGGGCTGCGTGCCGTCTCCGGCTGAGGACGGCCACCCCCACACCACCGCGTGTTTCACCGTCTTCGCCGCGCCCAGTAGGCTTGAGCATCGTGCATCCTGACGTCTCCGCTGACCTCGCCGAACTCGACGCCACGCTCAAGACCGTCGAGTCGGTCCTCGATGTCGAAGAGCTGCGTCGACGGATCGATGAGCTCGAGCACCAGGCCGCCGATCCCGATCTGTGGAACAACCAGGAGCACGCGCAGCAGGTCACCAGTGAGCTGTCGCACGCGCAGAGCGAGTTGCGCCGGGTCGAGGACCTGCGCCAGCGCCTAGACGATCTGTCCGTTCTGTATGAATTGGCCGAGGAAGAAGAGGGCGAGGCCAGGGTCGCCGCGCTCGCCGACGCCGATGGCGAGCGGGCCACGCTGCACAGCGATGTGGAGGCCATGGAGGTCCGCACCCTGCTCTCCGGCGAGTACGACAAGCGTGAGGCGCTGGTCAATATCCGCTCCGGCGCAGGTGGTGTGGATGCCGCCGACTGGGCCGAAATGCTGATGCGCATGTACATCCGCTGGGCGGACCGGCACAAGTACTCCGTCGAGGTCTACGACACCTCCTACGCCGAAGAGGCGGGCATCAAGAGCGCCACCTTCGCGGTGAAGTCGCCGTATGCCTACGGCACCCTCTCGGTGGAAATGGGCACGCACCGCCTGGTCCGGATCAGTCCGTTCGACAATCAGGGCCGCCGCCAGACCTCCTTCGCCGAGGTCGAGGTGCTACCGGTGGTCGAGACCACCGACCACATCGAAATTCCCGAGGGCGAGGTCCGCGTGGACGTCTACCGGTCCTCGGGTCCCGGCGGCCAGAGCGTCAACACCACCGACTCCGCGGTGCGCCTCACCCATATCCCGACCGGCATCGTCGTGACCTGTCAGAACGAGAAATCCCAGCTGCAGAACAAGATTTCGGCCATGCGGGTGCTGCAGGCCAAACTGCTGGAACGCAAGCGGCAGGAGGAGCGCGCCGAGATGGATGCGCTCAAAACCAACGAGGGCGCGTCCTGGGGTAACCAGATGCGCTCCTACGTGCTGCATCCGTACCAGATGGTCAAGGATCTGCGCACCAACTATGAAGTCAACAATCCGACTGCCGTGCTCGACGGCGATATCGATGGTTTCATCGAATCCGGAATTCGTTGGCGAATGCGAGAGCAGGCGAGCTAGTTGGACGTACCCCAGGCTTTCTCCACGTCCACCGACTTCACCACCTGGCTGCGGTCCTCCGGTCTAGAGATCGTCCTGCTGCTCCTCGGCGTGGTGCTGTTCAGCCGTTTCGCCACCTTTATCCGGGATCGGATCACCCGCAAGATCGACGCCGGATTCCGCAGCAGCGACGCGCTCGTCCGGTCCGAGGCTGCCAAACATCGCCATGCGCTGGCCCAGGTGGTCACCTGGGTGGTGCTGACCGTCGTCTATGTCCTGGTCGGCATGGAAGTGCTGCGGCGGATGGGTTTCGCGGTCACCGGTCTGGTCGCACCCGCGGCCGTACTCGGCGCCGCACTCGGCTTCGGCGCACAGCGGATCGTGCAAGACATTCTTGCCGGATTTTTCCTGATTACCGAGCGGCAGTACGGATTTGGTGATGTGGTTCGCATCGCTGTCACTGGATCCGCGGAGCACGCCGAGGGTACGGTCGAGGACGTCACGTTGCGGATCACCACACTGCGCAATGCCGACGGTGAGGTGATCACCGTGCCCAACGGCCAGATCGTCAAAGTGACCAATCTCTCGAAGGATTGGGCGCGCGCCGCGATCGACGTTCCGGTTGCGGCCAGCGTCGACATCACCAGGATCAACGAGATCCTGCACGAGGTCGGTACAAAGGCGTACGAGGACCGCAGATTGAAGCCGCTGCTGCTCGACGAGCCCACCGTGATGGGCGTCGAAGACCTGACAGTGGACCAGATGAATATTCGAATGGTTGCCCGAACGTTGCCAGGCAAGCAGTTCGAGGTCGGTCGCGAGTTGCGGGTGCGAGTCGCCGCGGCATTGCGCCGGGAGGGAATCAGTGAGACCACGTAGATCCACGGCGATCCTGATGGCATCATGGGTCGCCACATTCGTGTTGTACCTGCTCGTCAAGCCCGATCAACCGATCGTGACATCGCCCGAAAAACTCAATACCGTTCCCGTAGTGATGAATACGGCTACGCCCGGTCATTGACCATGATGTAGCTGGTGGCTGCGCGACGGTTGCTGGTTACACTGGCCAACCGTGATCGCTATGCGGAACGTGACCAAGTCGTATCAGACCTCGACGCGACCCGCGCTGGACAACATCACCGTCGATGTGCGCAAGGGCGAATTCGTCTTCATCATCGGCCCGTCCGGTTCGGGCAAGTCGACCTTCATGCGACTGCTGCTCAAGGAAGAGGCCCCGACCGCGGGCGAGATCCGGGTCGCCGACTTCCAGGTCGACCGGCTGCCCGGGCGGAAGGTGCCGAAGTTGCGTCAGCGCATGGGTTGCGTATTCCAGGACTTCCGGCTGCTGCAGCAGAAGACCGTGGCCCAGAATGTGGCGTTCGCGCTGGAGGTGATCGGCAAGCGGCGCCAGTTCATCGACCGGACCGTGCCCGAGGTGCTGGATATGGTCGGGCTCGGCGGCAAGGCCGATCGGCTGCCGCACGAATTGTCCGGTGGCGAGCAGCAGCGTGTTGCGATCGCCAGGGCCTTTGTGAACCGTCCGCTGGTCCTGCTCGCCGATGAGCCGACCGGCAACCTCGATCCCGACACCAGCGGCGACATCATGCTGCTGCTGGAGCGGATCAACCGCATCGGCACGACCGTGGTGATGGCCACACACGACAATCACATCGTCGACGCGATGCGTAAGCGAGTGGTGGAGTTGGACCGGGGCCGGCTGATCCGCGACGACGCGATCGGCGTCTACGGGGTGGGCCGGTAATGCGCGCTGGATTCCTGCTCAACGAGGTCCTCACCGGCCTGCGTCGCAATGTCACCATGACCATCGCGATGATCCTGACCACCGCGGTATCGCTGACCATGCTCGGTGGCGGTCTGCTCGCGCTGCGAATTGCGGATAAGACCCAGAACTACTTCATGGATCGGGTCGAGATCCGGCTCTACCTCTCCGATCTGGTCTCGGCGAACGATCGGGACTGTTCACTGAATCCGTGTCAGCAGCTGATGTCGGATCTGAAGAAGACCGACGGTGTGGTCTCGGTCCAGTTCATCAACAGCGACGAGGCGATGAAGGAAGCCACCGAGGTGACCTTCAAGGACCAGCCCGAAATGCTGGACATGATCAAGGACACCCGCCTGCCCGCGTCCTTGCGCGTGAAGATGACCGATGCCGATCAGTACCCGCGGATCTACCAGACATTCAACGGTAAGGACGGGATCCAGAGCGTACTCAACGACAAGGACACCGTGGACCGCTTGGTCGGGGTGTTCGACGGCCTGCGGAATGCGGCATTCGCGTTGGCGGCATTGCAGGCATTGGCCGCACTGCTGTTGATCGCGAATATGGTGCAGATCGCGGCGTTCAGTCGACGCGAGGAGGTCGGCATCATGCGGATGGTCGGTGCGACGCGCTGGTACACGCAGTTGCCGTTCCTCCTGGAAGCGGTGGTCGCGGCCTTGGCTGGATCGATTCTGGCGGTTGTCGGGTTGTTCCTCGCGCAACCGTTGGTGGTGAACCGCGGACTCGGTGCGCTCTTCAACAGCAATGTCTTCCCGCACATCACAGGTGAGGACGTCGCACTGGTGTCCCTGACCATCGCACCACTCGGCATCGTATTCGCCGCGATAACCGCCTACGGCACGCTGCGCTACTACGTTCGGGACTGACTCTCGCAAAGCTGATGACGACCTCGCGCACCATGTACCTTGTGCGAGGCCGTCGGTGGGTGTGCGACGACGCCGACGATCGGCGATCGGAATTGGTTGTCCACATGTGGACAACTCGGCCTGTCACCTGGGATCCGCGCCGATGTAGGGGTTCCGATGTCCGACGGCGCTCGTAGGATGGGCCGCGTGGAAACCCCCGATGCTTTCGCGGCTGTAACGACCGACGGTGCCCCGGTCGCTGAATCCGGTGCGGCACAAGAGGTTCTACGCCGGGTGTTCGGCTACGACAGCTTCCGCGGTGATCAGCGGGAGATCGTCGAGCACGTGGTCGGCGGCGGAGACGCCCTGGTGCTCATGCCGACGGGCGGCGGTAAGTCGCTGTGCTATCAGGTGCCCGCACTGGTGCGTCCCGGCGTCGGCGTGGTGGTGTCACCGCTGATCGCATTGATGCAGGATCAGGTGGACGCGCTCAGCGCGCTCGGCGTGCGCGCCGGATTCCTGAACTCGACGCAGTTCCCGGACGAGCGGCGGATGGTCGAGGCGCAGTTCGTCGCGGGGGAATTGGATCTGCTGTATCTCGCGCCCGAGCGGCTGCGCCTGGAGTCGTCCGCCGCCCTGCTGGATCGTGGCAAGGTGGCGCTGTTCGCCATCGACGAGGCGCATTGCGTATCCCAGTGGGGCCATGACTTCCGACCCGACTATTTGGGCCTGTCGATGCTGCACGAGCGCTGGCCCGACGTGCCGCGGATCGCGCTCACCGCGACCGCGACGGCGAAGACCCGCGACGAGATCATCGAGCGCCTCGACCTCGGCGCGGCTCGCCGCTTCGTCGCCAGTTTCGACCGGCCCAATATCCAGTACCGGATCGAACCCAAGAACCGGCCGGATCGGCAGCTGCTGGACTTCATCAAGGCCGAGCACGCCGGCGACGCCGGCATCGTCTACTGCCTGTCGCGCAACTCGGTGGAGAAGACCGCGGCCTTCCTCACCGAGAACGGCGTCGAGGCGGTTCCGTATCACGCGGGCCTGGACTCGCGCACCCGCGCGGCCAACCAGGCACGATTCCTGCGCGAGGATGGCCTCGTCGTGGTCGCGACGATCGCCTTCGGTATGGGCATCGATAAGCCCGACGTGCGCTTCGTCGCCCATCTCGATCTGCCCAAGTCCGTCGAGGGCTACTACCAGGAGACCGGGCGAGCGGGCCGCGACGGGCTGCCGTCGACCGCGTGGATGGTCTACGGACTCGCCGATGTGGTGCAGCAGCGCAAGATGATCGACTCCTCCGACGGCGACGCCACCCACCGGAGGCAACTGCAGCTGCATCTGGACGCGATGCTCGCGCTGTGTGAAACGGTGTCCTGCAGGCGAACTCAGCTACTGGCCTACTTCGGACAGTCGGGGCAGTCGTGCGGCAATTGCGACACCTGCCTGACCGCGCCGGAAACCTGGGACGGCACCGTCCCCGCGCAAAAGGTGCTCTCCACGGTGCTGCGGTTGAAACGTGAACGCGGTCAGAGCTTCGGCGCGGGCCATATCGTCGATATCCTGCTCGGCAAATCGAATCCCAAAGTGCTGCAACATGATCATCATGAGCTGAAGGTCTTCGGCATCGGCACCGATCTGCGCGATGTCGAATGGCGCGGTGTCATAAGGCAATTGCTCGCACAGGGACTACTCGCCGTGCACGGCGACTACGGCGTGCTCATCCTCACCGAGGCCAGCAACGAGGTGTTGTTCGACGGCCGGGAAGTGCTACTGCGCCGCGAACCGGAGCGTGCGGTCAAACCGGCGAGGACACCCAAGGCGGCGAAGGGCAAGTCCCCGGCTGCCGACCTGTCTACCGCAGACGTGCCGCTGTTCGAGAAGCTGCGTGAATGGCGGGCCGCGACGGCCAAGGAGCAGGGCGTACCCGCCTACGTCGTCTTCCACGACGCGACGCTGCGGGAGGTCGCCGCACGCAAGCCCGCGAGCCTGTCCGAACTCGGGACGGTCGGCGGTGTCGGTGAGAACAAACTGGCCAAGTACGGCGAAGGAGTACTCGCCGTCCTGGCCGGAGAAGTGAGCAACGCATGATCGGGCGGCGCGGGTTCCTGGCGGGTGCGGCCACCACAGCGGCAGGTGCATCGCTGGTCGGTCTATCGCCCGCCGACGCGGTTCCGGTCGCGAGCGGTGTCACCAAATTCGACTTCCCGACCGACCGCAATGTGCGGGTGCTCGTCACCGGCGATGCGGGCACCGGCACCCGCACCCAGTGGGCCGTCGCCGACGCAATGCGGGATTATCATCGCCGCCAACCGTTTTCGCTCGCCCTCGGCCTCGGTGACAATATCTACGAGAGCGGACCCTACAGCGCCGTCGATGCCCAGTTCACGGACAAATTCGAAAACCCCAATGCGGGACTGGATTTCCCGTGGCTCATGGTGCTCGGCAATCACGACAACAGTTCGGTCCTCGGCGGCGACGGTGGCTGGCTGTTGCGCGGCAACAGCGAGGTCGAGTACCACGCGAATTCGCCACGCTGGTGGATGCCGAGCCGGTACTACTCGGTGCGGATACCCGAGCAGCAGCCGGTGGTCGAATTCTTTGTGCTGGATGTCAATCCGCTCGCCGCCTACATCCCGCCGATCTTCGACCCGTACTGGGCGGTCGACGGCCAGTTCATGAACGAGCAGCGCGCCTGGCTCGATCGCGCGATCGCCGAATCACCCGCTGAGTGGAAGATCGCCTGCACCCACCACCCGTATGCGAACAACGGTCCGCACGGTGACGCTGGTCACTACGAGGGGCTTTCGGTAGCACCGATCAACGGCATCCACGCGAAGCAGTTCTTCGAGGACCATGTCGTCGGCAAATGCCACTTCATCCTCTCCGGGCACGATCATTCGCTGCAGGTGCTCGAGCCGACTGCGGGGTCGAAGGGCACACGCCAGCTCGTCTCCGGTGCGGCTGCCAAAACCGTAGCGGCGGAACCGAAGCTGAATCCCGGCGGCTCCGGCAACGCCGTCCTGTTCGAGAACTATCACGAGCTCGGCTTCATGGTCATGGACCTCACCGCGAGCACCGTCGACCTCACGGTGGTCACCGTCGATCTCGCGAGCGGTGGTGCCAGTGCGGCGTTCGCGCACCGACTTGCCTGAATCGCAATGAAATTGCCCGGCGTCGAAGCGGTTCGGCGGCTAGCGTGCACGTTATGGCATCCGGTGATGGCCCCACCGACGACGGGCCCGACCTGGGCGGCTCGCCGTCCACCGACCCTGGCGATCCGCCGCCGTATCGGCGCGGCACCCACGACCCCGCGGTGGAATCCGTCTGGCTGCGCCACCGTCCGCCGCCACCGCCGCGTCCCCGCGGCCTACCACGCATGACCACGGTCTTGCTGGTCGCGGCCTTCATCGCGGTGCTGCTGCTGTATCTCGCGGTCCGGCCGGGTGGCTAGCGCAACAGGCGCGGAATAATTCGATTGCCGAGTAACTTAGAGTTGACCGTTATGAAGGAACAGGGGCGCAAGGTCATCGCGACCAACCGCCGGGCGCGGCACAACTACACGATCCTGGACATTTACGAGGCCGGGATCGCGCTGGTCGGTACCGAGGTCAAGAGTCTGCGCGAGGGTAAGGCCTCGCTGGTGGACGCCTTCGCGACCGTCGACAACGGCGAGGTGTGGCTGCGGGGTCTGCACATTCCCGAGTTCAGCCACGGGACCTGGACCAACCACTCCCCGCGCCGGGTGCGCAAGTTACTGCTGCACAAGCGCGAGATCGAGCGGCTGGTCGGCAAGTCACGTGAGGGCAACCAGACATTGGTGCCGCTGTCGATGTACTTCTCCGACGGCAAGGTCAAGGTCGAGCTCGCGCTCGCCAAGGGTAAGCAGGACTACGACAAGCGACAGGATCTGGCCAAGCGCACCGCCGAGCGCGAGGTCACCCGAGAACTGGGGCGGCGGATCAAAGGCATGCGTTGACCGCTGTCCTCCTTGCGCTGGTCGCCGCAGTCGGCTACGGCGTGAGTGATTTCTTCGGTGGTGTTGCGTCGCGACGGGTGACTGCCCTGCGTGTCGTGGTCGTCTCCTATCCGATGTCGACGCTGTTCGTCCTCGCGCTGCTACCACTGGTCGGTGGAACCCCGGACACCGCATCGATGCTGTGGGGACTCGCGGCCGGTGTGGCGAGCGGCTTCGCGGTGTGGTGGTTCTATGCCGCGCTGGCCAGCGGTCCGATGGCGGTGGTGTCGCCGCTGACAGCGCTGTTGGTGGCGGGTATTCCGGTGCTGGTCGGTCTGGTGATCGGCGAGCGCCCCGGTCCGCTCGCAATCGCCGGCATCGTGTTTGCACTCGGCGCGGTGTACCTGGTGAGCCGTGAGTCACCCGATGACGTCACTGAGGAGATCATCGGCGGGCGTGAGCTGCGCTTCACCAGGAAAGTCGCGCTGCTCACCATCGGCTCTGGCGCGGCCTTCGGACTCGCGTTCGTCTTCCTGCACGAAACTCACGCGAGCGCCGGGGTCTGGCCGCTGCTGGCCCAACGCGGTGCGGCAAGCCCGATGGTCTGGCTGATCGCCTTATCAGCGGGGGAGTTCCGGCCGCTGCGCGGTGAACCACTGCGGTTGGCGGCCTATATCGCGGTGCTGGACACCATCGCGAATGCCGCACTGCTGTATGCCTTCCACGGTTCGCTGCTGTCGCTGGTGAGCGTGATCGGTTCGCTGTATCCGGCCGCGACCGTCCTGCTGGCAATGGTGCTGCTCGGGGAACGGGTGGGTCGGCAGCAGCAGGTCGGGATGGTGTTGGCATTGGCCTCGGTCGGGTTGATCGCTGCGGCCTGATCACCGTTCGTCCGTCGCCCAGTCGCACCCATCAAAGTTCGCCTGACCAAGGTCGAGGCGAGCTCATGGTGGAGCGCTCCGGGGCCGGCGCGAAAACAGCGCCTCATTGATCTTGGTCCGACTCGGGTGACAGCGATGGGCTGGGTCGGGGGGCGACCACATACGTGCAGGTCGGGAGCGTGATTCGCGCGGCATGGATAATGGAATGAACGCGGCATGGCCGAGTGTTAAAGTAACTAGCCCGACAAGGTGTCGGGACGTACGGGGCTGAACGGTTTCGACTGCGTACGTAGATTTAGGGGAAGCGTGTCGGTGCAGGCAAGAGACCACCGTAAGCGTCGTTGCAACCAATTAAGCGCCGATTCCAATCAGCGCGAGTACGCCCTCGCTGCCTAAGTAGCAGGTCGTCTCTGTCAGTCCGGGTTCGTCCCTCGACCCGGGTACTGGCATCAGCTAGAGGGAATTACCGTCCGGCTCGGTCGCGGAGTCGGACGGGACATCCAACAGCGACTGGGATCGTCATCCGAGCTTGTTCGCGAGACCCGGAGATCCGAGTAGAGACCTAGCGAACTGCACACGGAGAAGCCCTGAAGACGCGGCGGAGGACCCGGGTTCGATTCCCGGCAGCTCCACGAAAAGGCCCGGTCCACACGGACCGGGCCTTCGTCGTTTCGGTGGATCGTTCGGAACTACACGCAGACGCCGCCGAGGTTTACTGCGGTGACGGTGGTGTACCCGGCTGCTGGTTGGTAGTCGGGCAGGCCGTCGTAGTAGACGGCGCTGACGATGTGCTGGCCCACGATGTCCGGAATCCAGAGGATGCTCGCGGTGCCGTTGGTGACCGGCACGGTCCCGACGATATTCCCGCCCAGGCCGGGCAGGCGGCTCGTGAATTCGACGACACCGCTTTGCACCGGAGTGCCGTCGGGGCGCTGCACCGTCGCCTGCGCCGTCTGTCCACAGCCGACTGCCGCGACACTGTTCGCACCGAGTGCCGGGCCGACCATCGCCACTGACAGCGTCGGGGCGATCATCGCATTCGCTTGGGGTGCCAAGGTTGTCGGTACTGCCAGACACGCCGCCGCCAGCGCCACACCGGCCGCCCCGCGCGAGAGTCCGCCCATCATGCCCGCCTTTCGCTGTGCCGACCGAGCCGCTCATGGCCCGGGCGTAGGTCGTCGCACGGTACCTGAGACGCGGATCACATCGGCGCAGGCCGCGCCGAGAATTCGGAAAGGTCGGAGCATCGTCGCGCGTGCGGACCGTCCGAGTGGAACTCGTTGCGTCGCTGCCGGAGGACGTGGCAATGAGCAGCTGACGGGTCGCCCGGCATTCCGGCCCGAAACCGTATCGCACGGAGTTAGTGTTGCACCGCGCTACATAGCCACGTTCCAGCAAACCTCGGACGGAGCGTTATGGGACACAGGACAGGCATCGCCGCGTGCGTTGCGGCCGGGCTGTTGATCGCCACGGGTTGCGGAACGTCGACGGACACCACCGGAACTTCCACGCAATCGACCACGTCGGGTGCCGAGCCCGCATACGCCGCCGCTATCCGGCCGGTGATAACCACGCTGATGAAGGACAATGCCATTCCGGGCGCTGTGGTGGTTGTCAAATCGCCGAAGCAAGGCGATTGGGCCGCGGCATTCGGTACCCGAGCCATCGACACGAGCGAGCCGATCAAAGTCGACGACTATTTTCGCGTCGGCAGTAATACCAAGACGATGACTTCGACGGCCATCCTGCAGCTGGCGCAGGATGGCAAGCTCTCGCTCGACGACCCCATCGACAAGTATTGGCCCGGCGTGCCGAACGGTGATCGGATCACGATTGCTCAGCTGAACGAAATGCGAAGCGGGCTATACAGTTACACCTTCGACCCGCAGTTCAATGCCGCACTCGACAACGAGCCGCAGAAGGTATGGACGCCGGAGGAATTGCTGGCCATCGCGTTCGCGCACCCGGTGAACTTCCAGCCCGGGGAAAAGTTCGAATACAGCAATACGAACTTCATCCTGCTCGGTCTGGTCATCGAGAAGCTCACGAAAATGACGGCCGCCGAGAGTTTTCAGAAGCGCATCTTCGAACCGCTGAGCCTCGAGCACACATCACTGCCCGCGCCCACGGACTCCTCGATTCCGGATCCGCATCCCCAGGGCTATGCCTTCGGCACCAACGTTTCCACCATCGACACGTACGCACTTCCTCCCGCGGAACAGGCCGAGGCCTTCGCGGGCACCCTGAAACCGAGCAACCAAACAAATACCAACGTGTCTTGGGCGTGGACCGCCGGTGGTGCGATCTCGACGGCCGCCGATATGGCGACGTATGTGAAGGCGCTCGTCGGCGGTGGCCTGCTCGATGCGAAGATGCAGAAGACTCGGTTGGACAGCATTCAGCCGATCGATCCCGCCAATCCGGACCAAGCCGGATACGGCCTCGGCATCGTGCGATTCGGTACCCACCTCATCGGACACGACGGTCAGCTCCCGGGTTTCATGACCTTCATGGGCCATGACCCGGCATCGGACCTAACGATCGTGGTTGCCACGAACCTTGCGACGGTTCCGTCGGGTGAGGGGTCCGCCCTGGTGCTGGTCAAAGGCATGCTGCCGACCTTCTACGGTGCTGATGCCCTGCCGGGGAAGGATGTGGCGACCACTGGCGCGAGTCCGACCAGCACCACCGAGACGACTACCCCCGGTCGATGACATGACGGTGATGTCGGATGGATGAGACCGCCGTACTCATCGCAGGTGCAGGTCCGATCGGCCTGACCGCGGTGATCGAGCTGCGCCGCAGGGGAGTGTCGTGTCGGATCGTCGACCCACTGCTGGAACCGCCCCGGTACGCGAAAGCCGTTGGTATCCAACCCCGCACGCTCGAAGTGTTCGAGGGTATGGGCGTACTGCGTCAGGTGCTGGACGCGGCGATCCAATTGCGCGGCCAGATCCTCTATGTCAACGGTGCCGAGGTCGCGCGGATGGATTTGTTGCTGCCGTCGAACGTGCCGTTCGAATTCATCGGGTGGTCGTCGGTATTTCGGATCAGCCACCGGATCGTCGATTCCTACAGTCGCGGAAGGGTTTTCGTCGCGGGCGATGCCGCGCACATTCATCCGCCGACCGGCGCGCAGGGCTGCCGCAAACGTTGCGGCGCACGGTCATCTCGATGCTTATCTCATCGCTGCACCACAAGCCGATGTCGCCGAGACGATCCTGCCGCTCATCCGCGATACCGCCGGAAAATTCGCGCACAGCTACCGTGCGGGGCACCGCTCGGTATTTTTCGTCCGTCCGGACGGCTATCTCGGGTTCGCCCGGCCTACCGCGAGCAGTGCCGACGTCACCGATTACCTGAAAACGACGTTCCGCTGAACATTTTGGCGTCAGATACGCGGCGGGCGGTCCGGCACGAGAAGTTTGCCCAGCTCTGTGCCGATAGGAATGGCGTTGTCGACGTTGGCATCGGCCCTGGGGCCGAGCGTGCAGTACAGGACGATCATGGTCTTGGTAACCGTGTCGTAGAAGACCACACCGTTGTACCCGCCGAATGCCGGGTTCATGAACAGCCAGTCGTCGATATGGGCGGCGCCGTAGGCGAAGAACTTTTGTTTGGTGAGTGGGCCCAGACCTGCTGTCGAGGGCGCCATCATCTCCTTGAATATTTCGGTGGGCAACAGCTTCCCGTCGGCGAGAGCGCGCACCCATAGAGCGATGTCGGGAACCGTGCTGTTCATATTGCCGCTGTGCAGGAATGCCGTGGGATTCCAGAATGTGGAGTCCTCGAAAACACCGCGCTCATTGGTGTAACCGTGCAGGCTCGGCTCGACCATCTGCGGCGTCAGCATCACTCGGCTCTGCTTCATACCGAGCGGATCGAGGACGCGCTGCTGAATCAGATCGCCGAGCGACTTGCCGGTGGCCTTCTCCAGCACTACGCCGAGTACGACCAAATCACTGTGGGCGTAGGAAAAGCTGGAACCCGGTGCGAATAGCGGCGGGCGCGCATTGGCCAGGTCGAAGAGCTCCTGGCTGGTGAAACCCTTGATCGGGTTCGCGTAGAAAGTCTTCAGGAACGCGGGATCGGTCACGTAGTCCGAGATGCCAGAGGTGCCATTGGCGAGCATCCGCGGCGTGATCTGGTCGGCACGGGGAAAATCCGGCACCCACTTGGTAATCGGTTCGTCGAGCCGAGCGACGCCTTCCTTGTTCAGCTGTAGCAGCACCGTCGAGAGCATGGGTTCCATCGGCTGGCCGACTCGCACCTGCATGTCGAGTGTCGCCGGAACTCCGAGCGGGGAGCCGCCGAGTGCGCCCGAGGCGATCTGCTTATCGCCGCGCCATACTCCGAATACGGCTGCGCTGAGATCGAGTTCGGTCATTTTGCCGCGGACGATGTCCACGATTCGCGTGGCTTCGGGGCTGTCCGTTTGCGGGACAGCCGAATCCTGTGCTCTGTGTTCGTGATCCGATCCGCAGGAGACGGCAGCGAGGACGATCATGACGCTGAGTGCAACCGAAGCTGCGCTGTGGATCCACTGGCGACTCGCAACACACATATCTGGGTGATCCCTTCATATGCATGGATCAGCTGGAAACCGCGTGGGCTGAAATTTACGCGCCGCCGACCCGGCCCGGAAGATAATGCGACGTAGCAGGCACACGAGGAGGAAGCCGTGCGGTACCAGGCCGGGCTGGAGGGCGAGGCGACATTGCGAGTCGCCGTCGAGTTCACCGATACCGGGCGCCGAGCGCTCGGCATCACGTGGTCGGCCGCCAACGCATCGGCTGCCCGCAAGAAGTTCGAGTACGCGCGGATCTTCCTGGTAGCGCTCGGCGGCGATCCGCAGCGGACGTACCTGGTCCTCGTGGACCGACAGCCGTCGGCAACGGTGCAGCTACCAGCTGATCTGGCCGACGGTGAGTACGCCATCGAAGTCGACGCCTACGGCAGCGCGAGTTGGGGTGATGGCAGGTTGGACGCCCGCGGTCGCAGCGTCCCGTTCACGGTCGGCCCGGGCGAGTCAGGCTAGCAGACCGTAGGTAGTCAGATATTTGCCATTTAGGCGGTGGATTTCGAGCACAGAAGCAGGTCGTGCAACTCGCCGGGCTCGGGTCGACACTCCACAGTGCCTTGCGCAGCTCGGCCGCAACGATTTGAGATTGCCGAGGCGCAGATCGGCATCTGCCCATTCGAGGAGCGCCTCGTGACGGAGCCGGCGCTTTCCCGGAACCTCCGAGTCCAATCGCTGTCCGGCCAGCGACTCGCCGCGCCACATGCCCAGTGCGAGTGCCGGGATTTCGGCGCGGTCCGGGTGACCCCAATAGCCTGAATCCGCGCGATCAGGGTTCTGTTTCCACCTCCAGCGGCGTAGCCTCGGTTCTGTGCTGCGCCGCCAGCGAATGCACCAGATCGATCAGATTGCCTACGGTTACCGGACTGTGCACCTGGTCATTTCGCAGTGGGTCGGCCAGTGAATCGCGACGGAACTGCGGTAGTACTCGCTCGAGATGGGCCAACCCCACCACGCTTGGCGAATTCGTCGTCCGGAATGTCACCTCGCAACAGCGCGGCGACATCGGTGCCGGAGATCTCCACACCGGAGTCCCGGTGGATGCGAAACCACATATCCAACAGGTCGATCGACTCAGCGCCGAGTTCGTCGATCAGCGACGACTCCGGGCTGATCCGGGTTTCTTCCAGGCCGCCGTTCGCGTCCGTGACGGACGTAATGACCACGGCCGTAAGATCTTCGGCTCGCATGCGAAGACTCTGGCCCGTGTACCCAGGCGTGGACCTCGAGCAGACTCGAGGCGATCCAAACGACCTGGTTGCCGGGCATGGCAAGTCAGATTGGTTGTGAATCAATGCAATTCGTCAGATCGAACCGTTACCATGGGCAGATGACCGCGATGCGGCTTGGTAACGATACGTGGTCGATGCTGCGGGTCGCCTGCGCGGGCGTGGGCATCAATGCCGCAGGGGCCCAACTACTTCGAGTGACGGACGAGATCGACTACCGGCTGCCCGGAGGTGTGATAGCGCGGATCGGCGCTCCGGGACAGGAGGGTGCCGCCAAGCGTGCGGTCGATGTCGCTCGATGGCTGGAGTCCGCCGGAATTCCAGTGGCACAGGTGGTTTCCGATCTTCCGCAGCCGGTGGTGGTGGACGGTCGCGCGGTGACCTTCTGGTACGAGTTGCCGCAGCACCGCGCTGGCACACCCGCGGAGGTGGCTGCGGCGCTGACGCGGCTGCACGGGCTGGCGCCGCCGACCGATATGGAAATCGGACAGGTGGCCCCATTCGTCGGACTCGATGAACGCATCGAAGCCGCGCACACCATGAGCACGGACGACAGATCCTGGCTGCGAAGGCATTTGGCGGAACTTCGGGGTCGCTGGGCCGCGCTGCCGAACGGACGGCCGTGGTCCGTCATCCACGGCGCCGCGTGGAGTGGCAATGTGGTCGTCGCGGAGGACGACAGCGTGATCCTGCTCGATACCGGACTGGTATCGATCGGCCCGCCGGAATGGGATCTGGTGCATGCGGCGATCGAATGCGCGTCGTTCGGCTGGATCACCGATGCGCAGTATGCCGAGTACTGCCAGGCCTACGGCTGTGACGTGATGCGCTGGGACGGCTTCTACCTGCTGCGCGATATCCGGGAGTTCCGGATGGCGACCATGGCCGCACAGGCGGCCGCCGCGAATTCGGAGTACCAGGAGCAGGCGGATCTTCGCCTGGCCTGTATGCGCGGCGATATCGGCCCACGGGTGTGGGACGGATGGGCAGCGCTGTCATAACGCGCTTCTGACGGAGCGGGCGGACGTCCGGAAGGACGTCCGCCGCATCCCGTTCAGCCCTGCTGGGTCGGCACGACGATGAGCTCGGCCACATTGACCCGCGGCGGTGCGGCGACGGCGTAGGCGATCGCATCGGCGATATCGTCGGAACGCAGGATTTCGAGTTCATTGCGCCACTGGGTGAGCCCGGCCCGCTGCTCTTCATCGCGCATCCCCGCACCGAGTTCGGTTTCGACGAATCCGGGTTCGATGTTCTTCACCCGGACACCGCGCGGGCCGAGTTCCGCGCGCAGATTGCGAGTGAGATGGGCAACCGCGGCCTTCGTCGCGGTGTAGACGCCGTAGTTGGGAAAGACGGTATGCCCGCCGATCGAGCCGACATGTACCAGATCCGCGCGGCGGCCAGCGCGTGCCGCGGCGAGCAGGTCATCGATGAAAGCTCTTCCGGTGTAGAGCAATCCGTTGATATTGGTACCCACCATCTGATCCCATTCGCCGGTGTCCGCGGCTTCGAACGGCGCGGCGAGCATGACGCCCGCATTCGCGACCACCAGGTCGACCGGGCCGAATGCCGCGCGCACCGTCGCCGCGGCGTCGCGCATTGACTGCCGATCGGCCACATCGGCGACCACCGCGAGGGTCGGTCCGCCGATCTCGGCCGCCAGTTCTTCGATCCGATCCTTGCGACGGCCGAGCAGGGCGACGCGGGCGCCGTTGTGTGCGAGCTGTCGGGCGGTGGCCGCGCCGATACCACTTGATGCGCCGGTGACTACTGCGGTGCGACCTTCGAGGTTGTTTGTCATGAGCACCACGTTCGTATCCGAGATCGCCACCCGCCAGGCTGCGGACTTCCTGGTAGTAGCGGGGCCACCCAGGCCCGGCCCGGTTGTCCTACCCTCGGGTACATGGACTCCGAGAACCGATTGGGCGTGTTCCTACGCGCCCGCCGCGAACTGGCGCGTCCGGAGGAGTTCGGTATTCCGGGTGGTGGCCAGCGGCGGGTGGCCGGACTGCGCCGCGAGGAAGTGGCCATGCTCGCGGGCATGAGCGCGGACTACTACGTGCGGCTGGAGCAGGGACGGGATAAGCATCCGTCCGAGCAGGTCGTCGAGGCATTGGCCCGGGTATTCGCGTTGGACGAGGAAGGGGTCGCGCACCTGCGCGAGTTGGCGCGGCCGACGGCCCGGCGCAAGCGGGCAACGCGACGGCCCGAGCGGGTCGCGCCCGGGCTGTTGCGCCTGATGGATTCCTGGCCGAATACGCCCGCATTGGTACTCGGCCGACATATGGATGTGCTCGCGGCGAATCCACTGGCCACCGCGGTCAACTCCTGTTCGGCCGAGGGCGTCAATATGGTGCGAGCGATCTTTCTGGACCCGCAGGCGCGTGCGTGTTATGCCGACTGGCCGAGCATTGCCGCGGATACCGTCGCCAGCCTGCGTGCCACCGCGGGCACCGACCTCGACGATCCGCGCCTGACCGAACTGGTCGGCGAATTGACGCTGAAGAGCGAGGATTTCCGGCGGCTGTGGGCCCGTCATGACGTGCGCGCGAAAACGGCAGGCGTCAAACATTTTCGCAACCCGCTGGTCGGCGACCTCACGCTGTCCTACGAAACGTTCGCCGTCAACGGAGCTCCGGGCCAGATCCTCATCGCCTATCACGCCGAACAGGATTCGGCCGATGAGCGCGCACTCGCGTTGCTCGGCATGATTGTCGCGGGTGCGGTCCCCGAATCCGATTCCGTACCAGTGGATTCCGATAGCTGACTCAGTCTCGGGCGGGGAGTTGCTGCGCCAAGAGAAGCGGCGTTCATGTCGCCTGTGACAGCAGGAATTCGATTGCGGCGGTGGGTCGCGAGCCCGCTGTGCTCTCACAGGCAGTGGTGAAGGCTTCAGCACCGAGTGCTTCGCGGGCTCGGTCTGCTGGTGCGATGAGATTGTCGTACCCACGCCGATCCTCGGTGCCGAGCATGGCGGCCGCCGCACCGAGTAAGTGGGCCGCGGCGGTTGCGTTCCCGTCGCGCATTGCCAACGCGGCATACAGTTGCGCGAACATTGCCAAATCGTCTGCTTGTGCCCCGCTCGCAGTGGTCATCGATCCGTTTCGACCGATGATCAGCCCCCTGGTCGCCGTATCGAGGACTCGCCGAGCCCGTGCCGGATCGTCGTCGAGAATCGCGATGAGCGCTCGAAAACCAGCACTCCGAGCCCGAATTCGAGTACCGAAGGCAGTGTTCGCGAGACCGGTTTCGGCCCGCTCGAGTTCACGCAGTGCCGCTTTCCGATCCCCACGACGCAGCAGATACTCCGCACGCGCAAGCCGCACATACGTCGCGGTGCCTGGCTCTCCGGCCGCCTCGACGTGTTGTCCGGCCCGGGCCAGCGCAACTTCGGCACGGTCGAGTTCGCCGAGTCGAGCCAGCGCAGTGGCCGATTCGGCACAAACGGCCGCGGCATCACCCGCATTGCCGAGCTCTTCGAAGGCCGTAGCGGCACGGGTGAGCGAAGTGATCGCCTCGAGCAGATCACCATGGCGCATCTGGTCATCCGCGATCGACTGAAGTGTCGTCGACAGACCGAAACGTTCGCCCGCCGACTCGAATTCCTTTTTCGCACTGACCAATTGGTCGATGCTCGTACCATCGAGCAAGAGCGCAATACCCCGCTCCCATCCGACGAGCCCTTGCCATGAAGCCGAAAGGCCCTGCCCCTCGAGGAATGCGGGCGCTACCAGCAACACCGTACGAGCAGGTCCACTGGGTAAACCTGAGCTCCTTGCGATTTCGAGACCGGCCGCCACCGCCCGCATCCCATCCTCGATCGCCCCGCCCTCATATCGCGACAACCCATCGAGCACATCGCGCAATGCCCGCAGCTCGTCCGGCACCTCGCCCCGAAGCTCCAACACCGCCCGCATCCAGTGCAGCCGTTCGCTGTGGATCCCGCGCAACGTCCAGTACCAGAACATCGCAGCGATCAGCCGAATGCCCAACTCGACAGCACCGGTGTCGACCGCGAATCGCAATGCGGCGGCGATATTGTCGCGCTCGACATCGAGCCGAGCGAGCGCATCGAGCTGCGCGGCGGACCGCAGTTCGGCCTCCGCCGATTCGGCGAGCCGCAGCAAGTACTGCGCCTGCCTGCCCCGAACCGCCTCCTCCCGGCCGGACTCCGCCAGCCGTTCCAACCCATACGACCGGATCGTCTCGAGCATCCGATACCGCTCGCCGCCGCGTTCGACCAACGACTTGTCCACCAACCCGGTGAGCAACTCGAGATCGTCGACGGCATCGAGGGTCGCACCGGCCGGAAAGACCGCCAGCCACATGACAAGTTCACCTTCGGGCTCCGACAGTGGTGCCCAACTCCATTCGATGACCGCGCGCAGTGTCCGATGTCTGGCCTGCGCCGTCCGGCTGCCACGCCCGAGCAGCGTGAACCGATCATCGAGCTTCGCCGCGATCTGGCCGACCGAAAGTGCCCGCAGCCGCGCCGCCGCCAATTCGATCGCCAACGGCAAACCGTCCAGCCGTCGGCAGATCTCGACCACGGCGAGGGCGGTACCGGCATCGAGCGCGAAATCCGGACGGACCGCTCGCGCGCGTTCCACGAAAAGCCGCACCGCAGGAAAGCTTTCGGCCGCGGCCGCATCATCGGGCCACGACAGCGGATGTATCTGGTGAATGTGTTCGCCATCGACCGCGAGTGATTCCCGGCTGGTGGCCAGCACCCGCAGCTCCGGACACGCACCGAGCAGCCGGTCGACGAGCTCGGCGACCGCATCGACGAGATGTTCGCAATTGTCAAAGATCAGTAGGACATCTTGCTGCGCAAGGAATTCCGCCAGCCGATCGACGGGATCACCCGCCGACGGCTCCAGCAACCCCACCTCTCGCACACCGATCGTGGTGAGCACCGCAGACGCAACCTGTTCGGGATCGCGCACCGCGGCGAGTTCGACCAGCCAGACGCCACCGGAAACCCGCTCGCCCACTTCGACGGCGAGTCGAGTCTTGCCTGCACCACCCGGTCCGACAATGGTGATCAGCCGGGCGGCCGAGAGTCGCGCCGTCAGATCGGCCACATCATCTTCGCGCCCAACGAAACTCGTGACCTGCGCGCGCAGGTTGGTGCGTCGGCGCGGCGCCGCGGATTCCTGCCGCAGAATCGACAGGTGCAGTTCGCTCAGTTCGGGGGACGGATCGATGCCGAGTTCATCGCCGAGCCGATCCCTGGTGCGTTCGAAGGTGGCCAACGCGTCGACCTGCCGACCCGCCGCATACAGCGCACGAATCAACAGACCCTGGATGCGCTCGGTCAGCGGATGCGCCTCGGCAAGCGCGCGCACTTCGTCGAGGACATCATTGCCCGCGGCGACTTCCAGCCCGAGCCGATGCTCGGCCGCGCCGAGCCGCAACTCGTCCAACCGCACCGCCGCATCGGCCGCGAACCGCAACTCCAGCAGTTCGGTCAGCGCCGGACCCCGCCACAGGGACTTGGCCTCGCGCAGCGCGGCCAGGTCATCCGATTCCCGCCCGGCCGCGGCCAGACGTTCGAACCGGACGACATCCACATCGACCGGATCGATGACCAGCCGATAACCGGGCGCGAGCCCCTCGACCCGCGCCGTGCCGACCGCGCGCCGGACTCGAGACACCAAGGCCTGCAACGCATTCGCGCCGTTATCCGGCGGGCGTCCGTCCCAGATCGCATCGGCGAGCGCATCGGCGGGCACGACCCGGCCGGGTTCGATAGCGAGCCGGGCCAGCAATGCGCGCACCCTGACCCCGGCGATCCGGAGCGGTCGGTCCTCGTCATCGCGGACCTCGAAGGGGCCGAGCAGCAGTACACGCACGGCGGTAAGCCTGCCGTATCGGTGGTGGAGTCGAGGTTCTGGTGGATCGGCTACCGACTGTGCGGGAGGATGCCGAGTGTCAGGGCAAGTCCGGCCGCGATGCATCCGGCGGCCGCCGCGCTGGTCGGGAAGGAACGGGTGATGGTGGCGATGCCGACCACAAAAACCAGGCAGGTTGCCGAGGCCAGCAGCGCGGTTCCGCGATCGACACCGGCGGGGCGGTGAAATCGCTTGTGCGTCACTGTCATGTTCACTGGTTACCCGATCGCCGAGTTATGAAACTGTTATCGACCGCGACAGGCCGAATCATTCCGTGACAACTGCCGTCTCCGGCGCATCGCGAGTGGTAGTACTGGCAGATGGGCAATGACGAGACGGACCCGGACCTCATCGAACTCGCCACCAAGATCTTCGATCTAGCTCGGCACGGCGATGCCGAGCGGCTCACGGCGTACCTCGATGCCGGAGTCCCGGTCAACCTCACCAACGACAACGGCGACACGCTGCTCATGCTGGCCGCCTACCACGGTCATCAGGACGCCGTCCAGGTGCTGCTCGCGCGCGATGCCGACCCGAATCGAGCCAATGACAAGGGACAGACCCCGTTGGCCGGTGCGGTCTTCAAGGGCGAGACCGAGATCCTGCGCGCCCTGCTCGCCGCGGGTGCGGATCCGGACGCCGGGACGCCGTCCGCGCGGGCCGCGGCCGCCATGTTCGGCAAGAACGATCTGCTGGGCTTGTTCGGAGCGTCCTGAGCGTTGGCCGATTGCCATGAGCAACAACGCGGATTCGGCTGCGTTCGTGCGGGTCGGTATAGTCGCCGCGGATGAGTAGTGTCACCACCCCAGATAGGTCGAAGCCCGTGAACCGACGATTCGGGCGCGCGGTGTGGCTGGTGCCGGTACTGCTCGTCGCCTTCGCCGCCTGGTGCCTGATGGCGCCGCTGTGGCCCTTCCACCGGATCACCGGTGGGTTCATCGACCTGCAGGTGTACCGGCTCGGTATCGAGGCGCTGCGCGACGGCGCGGATATGTACGGCCAGCTGCCGCAGACCACCATCGGCATCGGCCTGCCGTTCATCTACCCGCCGTTCGCCGCGCTGGTGCTGAGCCCGTTCGCGCTGCTGCCATGGGATGCCGCGGCCTTCACCTTTTTCATCTCCTCGACGCTGGCGCTGGCCGTCACGCTGTATCTGGTCGCGCGGCGGCGCTGGCCCGAGCGTGGCGCGTTGCAACTCGCACTGCTTGCCACCTCCTGCGCGACACCGCTGGCCATGCTGCTGGAGCCGGTCCGCTCCACCCTGGACTTCGGACAGGTGAACCTGCTGCTGATGGTGCTGGTCGCCGCGGATGCGCTCGCCGCGAAGCCGAAATGGCGGCGCGGCATGCTGGTCGGCGTTGCCGCCGCGATCAAGCTGACACCGGCCGCATTCGTGCTCTACTTCCTGGTGCGCCGGGATTATCGCGCCGCGGTCACCGCCGCGATCACCGGTGCGGTGACGACCGCGCTCAGCTTCGCGATCCTGCCCAAGGAATCGGTCAACTACTGGTTCGGCGGACTCGGCAATGTCTCCGGACTCAGCGGCTCGTCCTTCCATACCAACCAGTCGATCCAGGCCGTGCTCGCCCGATTCGGCGTGGAGAAGCCGCTGTTCACCGTGCTGTGGTTGGTGCTGAGTGCGGCGCTGCTCGCGCTGGTGGTCCCGGCCATGCGGCAGGCCGCCGAGGTGCCCGCACTTGCGCTGTCGATCAACGCCGTCTTCACGCTGCTGGTATCACCGATCTCCTGGTCGCATCACTGGGTGATGATCGCCCCCGCGCTGTTCGCGATGGTTTGTTACGCGACCACGCTGCCGCGCGGTCGGGCGATCGGCTGGTATGTGGCGATCGTCCTCACCACCGCGGCATTCGTCTACGGGCCGCAGAACTGGCTGCCGGGCGATAATCGCCGCGAATTGGCTTGGACGCCT
This sequence comes from Nocardia vinacea, assembly GCF_035920345.1. Taxonomy (NCBI): domain Bacteria; kingdom Bacillati; phylum Actinomycetota; class Actinomycetes; order Mycobacteriales; family Nocardiaceae; genus Nocardia; species Nocardia vinacea. The sequence goes on along the minus strand of NZ_CP109149.1, from coordinate 5,096,165 downwards.
TGGCAACACCTGTGGGGGAACACCTACGTGTGGCTGAGCGTGTTGCTGGTCGTTGCGTATCTCGTTGCCGGCAAGCGGGCGAAGTCACAAGCGGGCGAACGCGATTCCGCGCCGAAGGATATCGATCTCGTCGATCTGGCAGGTCCTCGCCCGGCGGCCTGACCGTTTCTGGGATGCTGGGCTTTTGGACGGAGGACGCCGCGTGGTCGCGATCGATATCGAACGGAATCCGAAGTCGGCGTGGCCGCTGACGCCCCTGCGCGCGGTGCACGCGCGCGGGCTCGGCGGGGTGCCGCCGACGGCCTTGGTGCTGATCGGGATCGTCAGCGTGCAGGTCGGCGCGGCACTGGCCAAGCAGCTGTTCACCGCCACCGGGGCCGCGGGTGCGGTCACGCTGCGACTGTTCTTCGCCGGGGTGGTGCTGCTGGTGGTCTGGCGGTCCGCGCTGCGGATCGAGCGGCGGGCGCTACCGGTGGTGCTCGGCTACGGCACCGTGCTCGCCTCCATGAATCTGTGCTTCTACCAGGCCATCGACCGGATTCCGCTCGGTATGGCGGTCACCCTCGAATTCTTGGGGCCGCTCACCGTCGCGCTGGCCGGCTCGCGGCGCTGGACCGATCCGGTGTGGGCCGTACTTGCCGGTGGCGGCGTACTGCTGCTGACCAAGGCGGGCGGCGATGTCGGTTGGTCGGGTGTGCTGTTCGCGCTGGCCGCGGGAGCCCTGTGGGCGAGCTATATTCTGCTGAGTGCCGCACTCGGTGACCGGACCAGCGGCGGTGGGGGATTGGCCATTGCGATGGCCTTCGGCGGTGTGCTCATGGTCCCGGTCGGCATTGCCGACGCGGGCGCCACACTGTTCCAGCCCTCGGTCCTCGCTGCCGGTTTCGCGGTCGCGATGCTGTCGTCGGTACTGCCGTATTCCGTGGAACTCGAAGCACTGCGGCGCATTCCACCGCGCGTCTTCGGCGTGCTGATGAGCCTGGAACCGGCGGCCGCCGCACTCGCCGGACTGATTGTCCTCGGCCAGATCATGCACGCGGCGCAATGGGCGGGCGTCATCTGCGTGGTGGCGGCCTCCATCGGAGCCACCCGAACAGCGCGGCGGAAATAGTCAGCAGTCCGCACTACCCGGCGCGAATATCGGGATTTCGCACCACCACGGCTTGATGACCGGCGGTGTCGCCGGTGCGCCCGCGACGATCCAGTCGCCCTGTACCGATACCTCGCGGCGCGACAGCGGTTCGTTTGCCGGACCGGTCGCCACGGATCCGTCGAGATTGAATTTGCTGCCGTGACACGGACAGTTGATGGTGCCGCCCGCGATTTCGTTGAGGGCACAGCCCTGATGCGTACAGATCACCGAGAAGCCCTGGTAATTACCGAGATTCGGTTGCGTTACCACGGTGTCGCCGAGGATGAGCCCGGAGCCGACTGGTACGTCGGAGGCGCGGACGAGGGCGTTCTCCGGTGCGCCCTGCTGTGCCGGTGCGGGTTGCTCCTGGACCTCTTGCCGGGCGGCGGGTAGCGGTGCGAAGGCGCCCGCGACGATCCATTCGCCCTGTACCGAGATGGTGCGCGCGGCAAGCGGCCGGCTGGCCGGACCGGTGGCGACGGATCCGTCGAGATTGAATCTGCTGCCGTGACAAGGGCAATTGATGGTGCCGCGGCTGATCGTGTCGACGGCACAGCCCGCATGCGTGCAGATCACCGAAAAAGCTTGGTAATTACCCGGACTCGGCTGGGTGACGACGGTATCGCCGAGTAACACCCCGGACCCGATCGGCACATCGGAGGTGCGGGTGAGTGCGGTGCCGGGGGTGGGTTCCGGCCCGGCCGGCACCTCGTTCGGGGGCGGCGAAGGTTCGGCGGCAACGGAACTCGATGTCGTCGTCGGTATCGCGGTGGAACTGGAGGTGGCCTGCGTCGAGGAGTTTTCGCTCGTAGAACAGGCTGCGACAACTGCCGCGGCCCCTGCTCCGATGACGATTGTTCGACGGTTGACGTGTTCGACGCTCATCATGACCTCGGCGTTGTCGGCTCGTTGTGGTAGGAGTTACGAGATAGCCGTCGATTAGGTTCGAGGTCGTTTCGGATTCTTGCCGAAGTTGGCGCTGCCTACCGCCCGGGTGAGACTGGGACCGGGCGGGGCAGCCACCGGTCATTGAACGGAACGGTTCTGAGACCAAGGGTAGGTGTTCGATGAGACTCTCCTGAGAAAACCCGGCGGCGCTACCCGTAAGCGCGCGGTCCGACCCGTAGGCTGGGACGATGCGGGCGATTGCGTTCTACGAATTCGGCGGTCCGGACGTACTGCAGATCGTCGACATCCCGATCCCGGAACCGGGCCCGGGTCAGGTCCGAGTCGCGGTGCGGACCACGGCGGTGAATCCAGCGGATTGGAAGATCCGTTCCGGCGCCCTGTCTTTCGGCGAACCGGTGTTTCCGCAGTATCCGGGTGGTGAGATCGCGGGGGTGGTCGATGCGGTCGGTCCGGATGTCACGGATGTGGCGGTCGGCGACGAGGTACTGGGCTGGGCCGTCGCGGCGTATGCCGAATACACCCTCAGCAATGCCGTCGCGAAGAAACCCGAGGAATTGTCCTGGCCGGACGCCGCATCGCTCCCGGTCGCGGTGTCGGCGGCGGCGAAGTCATTGGCGGCACTGAAAATACAACCGGGCGAAACGCTGCTGATCAACGGTGCGTCCGGTGCGGTCGGGTCGATGGCGGTGCAGCTGGCCGCGGCCGAGGGCGTCACCGTGATCGGCACCGCATCCGCGGCCAATCAGGACATTGTGCGCGAACTCGGCGCCACCCCGACCACCTACGGTGCCGGGCTGGCCGAGCGCGTGCGCGAACTCGCGCCGAACGGCATCGACGCGGTCTTCGACGCGGCCGGATACGGTGTGCTGCCCGCCGCAATCGAATTGCGCGGCGGCACCGACCGGATCGTGACGATCGCCGATCCGGCTGCCCGCGAACTCGGCATCACCTTCCTCGCGGGCAGCGGTCCCCAGCGGCCTACCGAACTGCTCGAGCAGGTCGCCGAACGTGTCGCCAGCGGTGCGTTCCGGCTGCCGGGGGAGGCGCGGACCTTCCTGCTCGAGCGGGCCGCAGCCGCACAAGAGGAGAGCGAAAAGGGGCGTGGCCCAGGCAAGGTCGTCCTCAACGTGAGCTGACCCGTTCCGGAACGCCTTGTTGCGAACGACAACCGGCGTACCATCTTTTCTTGCCGTGTGCCGATAGGAGCCGCGGCAAGGAGGAGGACGGTCGCGATGGCCGGTAGCCCATCGGCTGACGGAACGAGCCGCGGTGTGCTCGACGCCGGTTTCCAGATACTGGAGGCCATTTCGGCGGCACCGGAGGGCTGTGGACTGTCCCAACTGGCCCGCACCACCGGATTGGCGAAGGCCACCGCATATCGGTTGGCCGAACAGTTGGTGGCGCTCGGTGCCGTGCAGCGGGTGGAGCAGCGGTATTTCGTCGGCGAGCGGATGGCCGAGCTCGGGCGGCATTGGCAGGCCGCGCCTATGCTGCGCCGGGCCGCGCAACGGCCCGCCCGGGTATTGTCCGCATTGACGAATTCGACTGTCGCGGTGTGCATTCTCGACGGGGGCGCGGTTCGGATGGTCTCCGGGATCAAGGGGGCCGAGTTCTTCGTCAACACCACCGTCGATCCGGAGTTGGTCTATCGCACCGCGCTGGCGCAGGTGCTCTTCGCGGGACGGGCCGACAACACCGTCCCGCCGCCGACCTATTCGGCTACCGAATGGCAGCGTGTCTGCTCCGGAATCGTCGATGCCGGAATGGTTTCCGTCGATCATCACAAGCTGATAGCCGGGATCTGTTGTGCCGCAGCGGCAATCCGTCAACCTGGGATGTGCGATGCGGCCGCGATCGGTTGTATCTCACTGTCCCAACAGTTTCCGCCGAATCTGCCCGGGCTGGTCGCACATGCCGCCCGCGAAATCGAGAAGAATCTTCGCTGATCGGTTCATTCAGTGGACCGGGCCGTTCTGCAGGCTCGGCGGGGGAATCAGGATAGATGGGCTGTCGAACGCTGCGAGTAAGGGCCGATCCACCGATGCAAGACTCCGATCTCTGGGGCCACCGCTACGTCTCCTCATCAGTCACCGAGAATGGCCGACCACGATTCCTGGTCCGCGGCACCTGGATCACCCTGTGGTTCGTCGACGAGACCCGCCGCCTGTCCGCACACGCGGGCGCCAATACCGTGATGTTCGAGGTGGATGCCGACAGCGGCATACTGAAAACCCGATCCCCGTTCTCCACCGTGCTGTCCTATCCGCCGGAATTCACCGACCAGGACTCCTGGCTACTCGAATTCCTGCTCCTCGCGCCCACATGGACCACCACCGGCGACGGCACCCTCATCCTCAGCGACGACCGGATCAGGATCGAGCTGCAGCAGACCGCCGACTGCCCCTGATCCCTAGCTCGCCGGGATGAGGAAGCTTTCGACAACTCGACGGACCTTGGGCACCGCATCGACTTCGCCGAGGCGCAGTGCGGTATTGGCGGCGCAGAGGACGGCGTCGATCTGGAAGGCGGCGAGATCGATATCCAGATCGGCGATTTCGCCCGCATCGACGGCATACCGGAGTTCGCGCGCGATGGTCGCCACCCACTCCCGCTGCTCGCGGACCAGCGCATCGCGCACCGGACCGGGACGGCTGTCGAACTCCGCCATATTCGCGACCCGCAAGCAGCCGCCCGCGAACAGCGGTGTCTGCGCGTAGACGATCCAGCATTCGATCAGGGCGCGAAGTCGTTGCACCCCATGCGGTTGCGCGCGGGCGGGACGGATGACGGCATCGATGAACATATCGCGGCCGAAATCGAGCGCCGCGAGTTGCAGCGTCTCCTTGGTCTTGAACAGGGTCTGCACACCCGCCTTGCTGAGTCCGGTATCAGTCGCCAACTTGCCGAAGCTCAAACCCTCGAGACCGTCGAGGGATGCGGTGTCGACCGCTTGGCGCAGCACGAGCTGGCGACTCCGTGCACCGCGCAGTAGGCGCTTGTCCTCAGTCGTCATAGCTAAAGAGTACGTCCGACCGTATGGTTAGACAATCGGCTGCACCATCACCTGCAGCAGATCGCGCAGGGTCTGCTGCTGAGCGGCGGTGAGCGAGGTCAGTGGTGACTGCGCGCCCAGCAGGTCGAGCACCTCGGCGCGCCGCCGCTTCCCGGCTGCCGTCAGCACGATCTGCTTGGCGCGCCGGTCGGTCGGATGTGGTTGCCGCCGAACCAGCTCCTGCTGTTCGAGGCGGTCCAGTACGAAGGTCGCGTTCGACGGCTCGCACGACATTCTGGTGGCCAATTCGCGCGCGGTAATCGGATCCGACAGTTCACGCAGGGCGATTACCTGCGACGGCGTCATATCCAACGCTTCGGCGACGCGGCGAACGTGCACGTCGAGGCGGTGGGTGAACTGATGTACCAGCTTGCAGACATCCCGATCGATCTCGGTATCCACGGCGAGATTCGGCGGCGCCTGCTCCTTCATGCCGCCGAGTCTAGTGTCATGCTTCGAACTATGATAGTTATAGTTCAAATCATTTGAGTTGTAACTATCTGGAGCGGATGTATGCGTCCTGCTGTTTTTGCGCTCATGCTGGTGGTCTTCAGCCTGACCACCGGCGAATTCGTAATCGCCGGAATCCTGCCCGAGGTGGCCGATGGTCTCGGGGTGTCGGTGGCCGCGGCGGGCCTGCTGGTGAGCGCCTATGCGCTCGGCATGATCGTCGGCGGGCCGGTGGTGACCGTGGCGACGGCGCGGCTGCCGCGCAAACCGCTTGTGGTCGGTTTGGTCGCGGTGGCGGTCGTCGCGAATCTGGGTTCGGCTCTCGCACCGAACTATTCGACCGTGCTGCTGGCCAGATTCGCCGCAGGACTCGTGGTGGCAACGTTTTTCGCGGTCGCCATCGCGACGGTCGTCTCGACGGCCGAACCCGGCCGTGAGGCAGCGGCGGTGGCACAGGTGGCGCTCGGCATGAATCTGGGCATTGTCGGCGGCACTCCGATCGGCGCGGCCATCGGCCAAACTTTTGGCTGGCGTGCGACATTCGTGTCGGTCGCGGTGTGCGCGGCCGTCGCGCTGCTGCTCGTGCTGCGTTTCCTGCCGACGATGCCCGCGCCGTCGAGCGGATCGATGCGCGGGGAGCTGCGCGTATTCGCCGATCGCCGTGTGCAATTGGCGATTGCGCTCACCGCGCTCGGCAATGTTGGTGTGGTGACGGTCTTTACGTACTTCACCCCGCTGCTCACTGAGGTGAGCGGCTTCGCGGCGGGCGTGGTTCCCGCGCTGCTGCTGGTGTACGGCGCAGGCGCGGTGCTCGGCAATTATCTCGGCGGGCGGCTGGCCGATAAGGCGCTGATGCCATCGCTGGTGGGTCTGCTCGCCGCGCTGGCGAGCACACCTGCGCTGCTCTGGGCCGTCGCCGAAATTCAATTGATCACGGTGGCACTGATTTTCGTGCTGGGTGTGTTGGCCTTCGCGATTATTCCCGGTATGCAGATCCGGGTCGTGACCGCCGCGGGCGCGGCACCCACACTGGCGGTCGCGGTGAATGCCTCCGGATTCCAACTCGCCGCCGCATGCGCGGGCCGCATCGGCGGCTGGGCCATCGATGACGGACCGGGACTGCGTTCGATCTATCCGATAGCCGCTGTCCTCACGATATCGGGATCGGCGATGGCGCTGTACATGCTGCGGCGTGATCGCAAAACCGTGTCGGAATCCAGCTGACCGGTATGTCGTTGAATCCGGTTGCTGCACAATCTGTCTCGAGTCGAGCCGCTATTATCTGGCTAGACGCTTACCAGCGTCGCCGATATCAGAAGAGGGGTACGACTGTGAGCATGATTCTCGCCGCGGCACATGACACGTATGGAGCAGTCCTGGCCCAACTCGGCAACCCGACACCTGAGGCGCCGCCCCTCGCGGACAAGATCCTGCAGATGGTGCGCTATTTCACCTGGTTCATCCTGCTGGCGGGCATTACCGCCATCACCTACGCGGGCGGTCGATTCGCCTGGGAGAAGTGGTCCGGCGGCGGCCTGCAATCGCCGAAGATGGTGGCGGGAGCCATGATCGGCGGTGTCGTCGCGACCAGCGCGGGCACCATCATGAATGCCGTGATCGGCACCTAGGCGCGCCATTTGATGGAGCAACCCATGCTCGGCCGATGCGGCTCGGGCGCGGGGGCTCCGGTGCGTACTGCCTCGACCGCACCGCGTAATTCGTTGCCGGTCACCGGTTTACCGTTGCCCGGGGTGGATTCGTCGAATGCGCCGCGGTAGGCGAGTTCGAGGCGTGCGTCGTAGAGGAAGAAGTCCGGCGTGCACGCGGCCCGGAAGGCGCGACCCACCTGTTGTGTTTCGTCGATCAGGTAGGGGAATTTCCAACCGGCGCGATCGGCTTGGGCCCGCAGGTGCTCCGGCGCGTCATCCGGGTAGGCGTCGGCGTCATTGGTGCAGATCGCCACCGTGGGGATGGTCAGCGTGCCGAGCACCTCGCCGAGCTTCGACTCGAGGTGCCGCACATACGGGCAGTGGTTGCAGGCGAAGATGACCAGTAGCCCGGGCCCGTCCGCATAGTCGGCGCGGGTGTGCAGCTGACCGTCGAGGTCGGGCAGGCTGAACTCCGGAGCGGGCGTTCCGATCGGGACCATCAGGGATTGAACCGACATGATGTGCCTCCATCCGAGTCGATATCGAGCGTAGTGCGCTTTATCGCGCCAGATCCGCCGGATCGGTATTGGCCCCGCACAGTACGACGCAGACCCGCTCACCGGGCTCGGGGTGATACACATCGGTGGTCAGCGCCGCGACCGCCGTTGCGGCGGCGTGTTCCACCGCGAGTCGGCGGTCCTGCCACAGCGCCAGACGGGCCGCGATGATGTCGGCGTCGGGGACGAGCACCGAGGTCACGTCATAGTTCTGGGCCGCGTGCAATGCCAATTCGGTGGCGCGGCGGGCGCCGAGGGAATCGGCGGCGACCGAATCGACCGTCGCGTCGACGATCCGTCCGGCCTGGATCGCATCGTGCAGCGCACGGCAGTGCTCCGGCTCGACCGCGATCGTTCGGACGCCGTAGTGATCCGCGGCCGTGGCGACCCCGGCGAACAGACCGCCGCCGCCGACCGCGACGACGATGGTGTCCAGTTGGGGAAGCAGGTGGTGGATCTCCACCATCAGGGTGCCCGCTCCGGCCGCGATGTAGGGGTTGTCGTACGCGTGTGAGGGCAAAGCGCCACTGGTGTCGGCGAATTCGCGACAGGCGGCGAGTGCGTCGGCGTATTCGGCGCCGACCAGGCGCACATCCGCGCCGTAACCGCGCAACCGCTCGACCTTCACCAGCGGCGCGGTGGTCGGCAGGAATACCGTCGCCCGTACGTCCTGTTCACGGGCCGCCCACGCACACGCGAGTCCGGCGTTTCCACCGGATGCGATGGTCACGCCCGCATCTGGCAGCGTCCCGTCGTCCTGGTGCGCCTGGATGAAGTTTCGGGCACCACGGGCCTTGAACGAGCCGGTGTGCTGCATGAATTCCAGTGCCAGCCACAGCTCGCCGTTCGTCGCGATCGCGTCCCCGGATGCGATGGCGACCGGCCGCACATGTCCGGTGATCCGATCGGCGGCGGCCTTCACGTCGCCGTAGCTCAGTTCCATTCGCGCTCCTGTCCTCACTGATCATCTTGCCCTTCTCGTCAGGCGCTGCGGAACGCCCGGTGTAGGAGGTCGAGCAGATCGGTGAGGTGGCGGTCGTAGGCCGCCTGATCGAAGACCGGGGTGTCGCGCATGGTGAAACCGTGGCGGGTATCTGGGTAGACCACCGATGTATAGCGGACGTGCGCGGCGTCGAGGGCCTTTTCCAAACGGCTGATCTGCTCCGGGGGGATCGAATCATCTTGGCTCGCATGGGCGATCAACAATTCGGCGGTAATGCCCGCGGCGGTGTGATGCGGACTGTCGGGTTGTTCGTCGACCGCCAGGCGGCCGCCGTGGAAACTGGCGGCTGCGGCGATGCGATTGCCGAATGTGCCCGCCGCGCGCAAGGCGAGTCGGCCGCCCATGCAGTATCCGGTTACCGCCACCGGACCCGGTGCCACGAAGTCGGCCGCGTCCAGCCAATCGAGATAGGTTCGGGTGTCCTGCAATGCTTTTTCGGGAGTGAGCGCCGCCCGCGCCGGGCCCAGTGCGACAAAGAATTTCGCATGCCCTTCCGGATCGGCGGAATCGGGCATCGGGAGCACCGGCGCGGGCGCGGTTCGGTAGAAAATATTGGGCGCCAACACGGTGTAGCCGTTGGCCGCGATGGCCTGCATCATTTCGCGCAGCCAAGGCCGCAGGCCGTAGGCGTCCATATTGAACAGCACCCCGGGATGGGCGGTGCCGTCATCGGGTCGGGCCAGGTAGGCGTCGGCATTGCCGTCCGCGGTGCGGACATCGAGGGTGCTGAATGCGACGGGCATCGTCATGGCATATGACGCTATCGGAGATTTCGATATCCGCCGAGTCCTCTTATTTGCGAACAAATTGCCGATTTTCGCGCCATGTAGTCTGCGTCCATCTGGAAGTTGTAGTCATGCTCTGTCGAAGAGAGGTTGACCTGTGAAACTGATCTGGATGACGGCGACGGCGGCACTTGCCGTTACCGTGGCGGGATGCACCGATGACAAGTCCACGACGGCCGCGTCGAGTTCGTCCGCACCATCGGAAACGAGTTCGGTGAGTGCGACGCCCATCGAAAACGAGGAGCCGGACGGCGGCGTGCGGATTCCGTTGGGGGAGACCAAGAAAGTGCCGATTCCCGCCGATGCCGTAATGGATATCAAGGTGCCCGTCGACTGGGGCGCGGCGAGCGGGAGCCTACGCTGCGCGGTAACCGACAGCACCGGCCGCAACGAAGACCTCCGTTCCACCAATACGAAAAAACAGGAAACAATCGGCGGAAAAGAGTGGATGACGCTGTGGACCTTTTCCTCACCCGCCGGCGCCGAGGTCACCGTCGGATGTAAGGATCCGGAGTCGAAAATCGCCGCGAGCGACGATTATCTGATCCGGGTCGTCCCGCGCGGCATCACCCCGCACTGAATCGCTGTGACGCGGGCGCGCCCAGCCCGCGTGACGCGCCTCCTCGGCGGTATGGTCCGGTCTGCTCGATGCGACGCGGCTGCCGGGAATTCATCGGTGACCGATCACCAATCCCAGTAGGCGCAAGGTGAGTTCGGTATCGCCCGTGACGTGCACGCGGTCGACCACATCCGCCGGATCGAGTTGGCGCGTGCCGAGGCGACCGAGGGTGTGCAGGTCGGTGGTGACGGTGGCATCGGCATTGCCGAGTTCACCGGGTGTCACGGTGGCTCGTCCGTCGTCGATGACGATGGCCGCGGCGGAACTGTCGATGTGGAACTGGATCGTCGCCCGCATGTCGGCGGGCGGGTCGATCAGTGTCGCGAGGAAGACGAGCGTCCATTCGGCGCGGTAGCTCTCCTCGGGCCGTCGCGGTTCGTCGAAATGGTGCCGCATGCCCCACATGGCAAGGGGGACAAGCGCTGCCGCGAGTTCCCGACCGGCCGAGGTGAGTTCGTACACCTGCGACGCTGCCGGTGGTGGCAGGGTGGTCCGGCTGATCAGGCCGTCGTCGTCGAGCTGTTTGATGCGCGCGGCGAGCAGGCTGGTCCCGATGCCGTCGAGTGCGTCGGCGAGGTCGGTGTAGCGCTTCGGGCCCGCCATGAGTTCGCGGATGATCAGCAGCGTCCAGCGTTCGCCGACGAGATCGAGGCTGCGGGACAGTCCGCAGTACTGGTTGTAGGTGCGCCGCGCCATCGCCATCCTCTTAGTTCGAAATCATGGTGTGCTTACTTCTAAATCTTATGTTAGCTTCGAGTCGGGGGTTGGTCGAACTCAGGAGAGACCCGTGACTACATCGCTGACGAATTCCGCCGAACTCACCGCACTTTCCGCCGATATCCCGACTGACGTGCGCCACCACTTCGTTCAGATCGGTGGCCTGCGCATCCACTACGCCGAGGCGGGCGCGGGTGAACCGCTCATCTTGCTGCACGGCTGGCCACAGCACTGGTGGGAGTGGCGGCACGTGATCGCACCGCTCGCTCAGCGGTATCGGGTGATATGTCCGGATATCCGCGGCCTCGGGTGGTCCGAAGGATCCGGTGACGGCTATACGTTCGAGCGCTTGGCGCGTGATCTCGTCGAATTGCTGGATCGGTTGGAAGTGGATCGAGCGCGGGTGGTCGGACGTGATTGGGGGCTGGTCGTGGGGTATCGCGCCTGCCTGAACTGGCCGGAGCGGTTCGACCAGTTCGTCGCGCTGGCCGGTGTGCATCCGTGGACTATCGATGGGGTGCGTCCCGCGGTATTCACCAGACCGTGGCACGTCTACGCGCTTGCCGCGCTTGGGCGTTCGTCAGCACTGCAAACGGTGCTGACAAAGCGGAGTCTGCGCGCGTGGCGGCACCAGGGGCGCTTCAGCGATGCGGAGGCCGCGGTCTATCTGTCCCGGATGCGCACACCGAGTGCGCATTCGGCGACCATCGACTTCAATCGCAATGTGATGTTGCACGAGGTACCGCATTTCGCACGGCACTACCGCATGATGCGGCTGCGGGTGCCGACCCTGCACCTCAACGGCGCCTGCGATCCGCTCTCCGAGGGCGTGCCGGACAGCTATCGCGATTACGCCGACGATATGCGCCTGGAACGGATCCCGGACTGCGGTCACTACGTGCCGGAAGAGCGGCCGCAGTGGCTGGCCGACCGGCTGCTGACCTTCCTCGGCTGAGGCGCGAGGCGGCGCGGGTAGCCTCGGATTCGTGGCAGAGGTAGTGCCGGGATATCGGGAGCGGCCGTCGCGGCTCCCGGGTGCCGTGGTGTGGACGAATACCAATGTCACCGTGGCCGCGGCCGTACCGGTGTTGCCGGACGGATGCATGGATCTGCTGTGGAGCAATGGCAGGTTGCTGGTGGCTGGACCGGACACCCGGGCGTATATGGCCGATGGTGCGACGGGCACTCGATGGGTCGGGATTCGATTCGCACCGGGCAGCGCGCCCGCACTGCTCGGGGTGCCCGCGCACGAATTGCGCGATAAACGGGTCGAGTTGGCGGATGTGTGGCCCGCGGCGGCGGCTCGGCGGCTCGCGGAAGAGGTCGGGACGGCAGCGGATCAGACCGCCGCATTGGAGGCGATCGCAATGCGGCGGGCCAACGACACCGAACCGCCCGACCCGGTATTGCGGCGAATCGTCGATGCGCTGGACGCCGGATGGTCGGTCGCGGCGACGGCCGAGGCCGCGGGGCTCGGTGCGCGGGTGTTGCACCGACGCTCGCTCGCGGCCTTCGGCTACGGGCCCAAAACATTGGCGCGAATCCTGCGGCTGCAGCGGGCGCTCGCGGTCGCCCGCAGCGGAGTACCGCTCGCGGACACCGCATTTCGCACCGGATTCGCCGATCAGGCCCACCTCGCGCGCGATGTGCGCGAACTGGCCGGCATGCCGTTGAGCGAATTGCTCACCCGCTCCTAGCGACGGCTCAATCCGACAGCGGGGCGTACAGATCGACGCTACTGCCATCCGGGTCCAGGATCGTCGCGTAGCGCTGGCCCCAGAAGGCGTCCCAAGGCTTCAGTTCGCCGCGGTATCCGGCATCGATGAGTTCGCTGTAGACCGCGTCGACCTCGGCGGGGTCCGCGCACTGGAAGGCCAGGCCGAGTCGCCCCGCGGAAGTCGGTGGCTGCCAGTCGGAGTGGAACGACTTGATCACGGCCTCGGTATCCAGCGTCAGCCGCATACCGCCGGGCAAGGGGGCCTCCATATGCCCGTCATCCGCCTCCGGGAACTCGAGACCCAGGCGTCGGTAGAAGGCGAGTGAGGCGGCCATATCGCTGACGACAATGCCGATGACATTGAGTTGTGGAGTCATATCCGCAGCGTATGCGGCACTTCGGCAGGCGTCTTGAACAAATCGGACTCAGCAGGCGGTGGCCGGGATCAGTTCCGCGATCAGATTTTCCACCAGGATACGGATCCGGTCGCGGATCGAGCGCACGATGACGATGTCCTCACCGGTCGCATCGGGCAGCATCCAATCGCGGTAGCTGATACCGGGGAAGAACGGGCACGCATCGCCGCAACCCATGGTGACGACGACATCGGACATGGCCACCGCGTCCACGGTCAGCAGCTTCGGCGCGTGTGTCGAGATATCGATACCGAGTTCGGCCATGACCGCTACGGCGGCCGGATTGATGACGTCGGCGGGCGCGCTCCCGGCGGTGTGCGCATCGATGCGGTCGCCGGCAAGCGCATCGAGGAATCCGGCGGCCATTTGCGACCGGCCCGCATTGTGGACACAGACGAACAGCACGCTGGGCTTGTGAGCCATGTGCGGGAATACCTTTCAGGCTGGTGAATCGGAGCTGTGCCGTGGTTCTGGGCGCAATGTCGGGATTGTCGGGCGGCTGCACCGGGGCTGCGTCGCAGGGTGCGTGATACGTATACCAGGACGGGTGGAATATGTTTCGCGACGAGGGGGCGACTTTGTCCGCCAAGGCATCTCGAGGCCCGTCGCTCGAGAGTTGTTGCCGCACGCGGGATATGAATCAAGAAGAAACCGGTCGGTCAGGAAATCGGCATTTTGCCTGGATACGACGCGGCCCGCGGTGCCGGAGCGGCAACCGCGGGCCGTGAACGCGCGCGAGGCGTCACATGGGACGCAAATTGATGACCTTGCGCAGCCGCGCGCGATCGCGCGCGAGCCGCCGCGCCTCGTATGCGATCGGGAAGTAGCGCACCCGCTCCGGCAGCAGCGGCACCGTGCGAGCGATGAACCAGCCCAACGCCTTCAGCTTGCGCTCATCGGACTCCGACCACGTCAGGCCGAGCTTGCGCCGGGCCGCCTCCGGGGTGGTGCCGACGGTTACGAAATACTGCAGCCGACCGACCGGTGCGACCATGCGCTTCCAGGCCGGGCGCAATGCACGCGGCAATTGCTCGGGCGGCGCGATCGACCGGATCACCCGCAGGTAATCGTGCGCGGTGCCGGTCTCCTGCAGGTGGTTCTCCACCATATCCGTGAAAAACTTCTCGAATTCGGTGTAGTTCGCCGGAACCTCCTTGGGTGCCACCATGAAATTGCGCATGAGCTGCACCGTTTCCTGGTAGTACGCGTCCTTCTCGGCCGGGGTCAGCGGGCGGCGGGCGAAGTATTCGGCATTCTCGGTGAAGGCGAAGGTACCGGTGTGCAGCACCCAGGCCCACGGGCCGGAGGCCAGCGCCTTGTGCCGGACACCATCGGGGGTGGTGGTGTTGAGCGAGGCGTGCATCTTGCGCAGGCGATCCGCTTCGGCGATCGCCTCGTCGCCGCCGTAGATCCACATCATCACCGAACCGATGCTGCGCACCGCGCGTCCGAGCGGATCGGTGCGGAAGGTGGAGTGTTCGTCGACCACGGCGGCGATGGTCGGTTCCATGGTCTGCAGCAGAAATGCCGAGCCGGCGGTGAGGGAGAAGGTGATCAGGCCGGTTTCGTCCCACATTCGAGTACCCGGTGCGAACGGGCGGCGCTCCGGTGCGGTCCGTGAATCGGCATCGAATGCGGCGGCGGTCATTGCGATCTCCTTTGATCAACCATCCAAGAGCTTGAGAGACTTAGTGTAACAATCTCTCATGAACTTGGCTTGTCGACCGCGTGCCCTGGGCACTGATAACGCAGCCCCCTAGGCTGAATCGATGTGACGACCGACTGGCGCAAACGGGACGGGCGGATCGGCGTGCTCACCGGCGCGGGCATCTCCACCGATTCCGGCATTCCCGACTTCCGCGGCCCCCGCGGCGTATGGACGAAAGACCCCATCGCCGAACTGTTGTCGACCTACGATGCCTACCTCGCCGATCCGGAGCTGCGCAAACGCTCCTGGCTGGCCCGCCGCGACAATCCGGCCTGGCAGGCCCAACCCAATGCCGCGCACGCCGCACTGGCCGACCTGGAGCGCGCCGGGCGCACCATCACGATCATCACCCAGAACATCGACCGACTGCACCAGCGCGCCGGATCCTCACCCGGCCGGGTGATCGAAATCCACGGCAATATGTTCGAAGTCGTCTGTGTCGGTTGCGAATACCAGACGAGCATGGCGGCCACCCTGGCGCGGGTGGCCGCGGGCGAGGCGGATCCGCCGTGTCCGGCCTGCGGCGGCATCCTGAAATCCGCGACCATCATGTTCGGCCAGCAGATGGATCGCCGCACCATGACCAAGGCCGCGCTGACCGCCGAGGCCAGCGATATCTTCCTGGCCATCGGTTCCTCGCTGCAGGTGGAGCCCGCCGCATCGATGTGCGCGATCGCCGTCGACAGCGGCGCGGATCTGGTCATCGTCAATGCCGAACCGACGCCCTACGACAGCATCGCCACCGAGGTCATCCGTGAACCCATCGGCACCGTCTTACCGCGCCTGGTCACCGAGATACTCGCCAGCTGAACCATGCGGCTCGGCCACCACGGAGCGAGTCTTACGAGCGACCGTTCGCGGCCCGTCTCGCGCCCGAGTCCGCGCTCCCGACGCATCGCGAGGTGCACGAGCGGACCCGGGTAACCACCAGACAGCGCTGAAGCAGTAAGAATCCAAGCCCTTCCCAGCCGCAACGGAGCGAGTCTTACGAGCGAACACGCAGCGCCGAAGGCGCTGCAATCAAACAGAGCCGAGTACCCGCTCGACGTAGGCGTTGGCGAAGCGGCCCTTGGGATCGAAGCGGCGGCGTACTTCGGCGAAGTGGTCCCAGTCCGGATAGCGCGGCCGCAACGTCTCGGCGCTCTGGAAGTGGCGCTTGCCCCAGTGCGGGCGGCCGTCGTACTTGTCGAAAACCGCTTCGCAGGCGCGAAAATACGGCTCGAAGTCCATGCCGCGGTACTGGTGCACGGCGATATAGCAGGTTTCGCGGCCACCGGCGGGGGAGAGAAACGCGTCATCGGGGGCGACCCAGCGCACCTCGATCGGCATCAGCGTATCGAACCGCGTCGCGAGGTCCTTGATCTCGCGGATGGCGGCGACGGAATGTTCGCGCGGGATCGCGTATTCCATCTCGGTGAAGCGAATCAACCGGGGTGAGGCGAAGACTCGATAGGAGCGGTCGACCTGGCGGCGGTAACTGCCCGCATACGCCGCGCCGCGATGGATCCACGGCACCAGCCGCGGCTGGCGCTTGCCGAGTCGGCACAGCGCGTCGAAGGCGTAGTTGGACATCAGGATGTCGGCGAACCAGTCGGCGGCCCGGCCGCGCGGCTGTTCCGGCAGGTCGACGGGGTTATTGCGCTTCGTCATCGCCAGCGGGCTGTGGCCGAACATGTAGAACTCGAAATGCTGGTTGCCGTCGACATAGGCGTCCAGATCCGTGAGGACGTCCTCGACCGGCACCGGCCGCTCGATTCCCTCCAGCACGAACGACGGCACCATCTGCAGGGTGACCGCACTGACCACGCCGAGCGCCCCGACGCTGACTCGCGCCGCGCGCCAGCCGTCCGGATCGGACTCCTCGTTCAACTCGACTCGGCTGCCGTCGGCGAGCACCAGTTCGATGGATTGCTGTGCGGCCGAGAGGTTTTGCAGGGTCGCGCCGGTGCCGTGGGTGGCGGTGGCGGTCGCGCCCGCGACGGTCTGCACGTCGATATCGCCGAGATTGGGGAAGGCCAGGCCGAGCGGATGCAATGCATTGCTCGCGGCATTGAGGGTGACGCCCGCCTCCACTCGAACGCGGCCGGTCTCCCGGTCCACATTGAGGATGCGGTTCAGCTTCGCGAGGTCGAGCAGGATGCCGTCGGTGAGTACGGCATCGGTGAACGAATGACCCGCACCGGCGACGCGTACTGTCTGTCCGGTGGTGGCGGCGCGGCCGATGATCTCGGCCAATTCTTCGGTATCGCGCGGGGCGACGATGGCGGCTGGCGCGCACTGCTGATCCCCGGCCCAGTTCCCCCACGAGTTGGTCATGCGTCCAACTGTAAGGGTTGGCTCAGTTGAGCGCTAGATATCCCCGGTTTTTTGCGCTAGCGCTTGCGGCCCGCGCAGGCGAACGACTTGGCTTGTTCGACTTCCTCATCCGTCAAGGGGGGTGCCGGTAGTAGTCGGCGCGGCGTGTCATCGCTGCGAACGCCGTTGAGCGCGATGGCCATATAGCGCTGCCAGGCATTCGGATTCACCGGCTTGGAGAACTCGGCGAGCGCGTCGACCATGTGGATCAGCGCGAAGAAGTCCGAGGGCTCGATATCGGGCTGCAGTGCGCCGGCCTCGCGCGCGCGATCGATGACCGCGGCGACGGTCGGCTTGATCCGGTCGCGCAACTGGGCGAAGCGCTCCAGATCCTCCTCGAGTTCGAGCATGACCTCGCTGAAGCCGCGATTGGTGGCCAGATGGGTGCAGGCGTACTCGAAGAACTGGACCAGTCCCAGCCAGGGGTCGGGATGCTTGGCCGCGGTCTCTGCGGCGACGGCGAATTCGCCGACGTTCTGTTCGAAGACCTCGGCGATCAATTCCTTCTTGTTGGCGAAGCGTCGGTAGACGGTGCCGACGCCGACCCCCGCGCGTTCGGCCACGTCATCGAGGGTGATCTCCAGGCCGTGATCGGCGAAGAGCTGGCGGGCTGCCTCGACGATGCGCTGCTGATTGCGGGCAGCGTCGGCGCGTAGACGCCGAGGTGGAGGCACGGTAGTGGCGGGATTCACAGGCACATCCTAGCAATAAGCGGGATTAAGTGGAGGGGATGTCTCCGTTATTGTGTTAGCTTAACTCGGTAAGCGGAGGCGCCTTCTCCGGATCAAGCCTCGAGACAAAGGGGACACATGACTACCACGTTGGACCGTGGGGCACCCGCCCCCGAGAAAACCGACTCGGGCCGCCGCGGCTCGCACGCCCTGCGCTGGTGGGTGCTCGCCGTACTCGGCGTGGCTCAGCTCATGGTTGTGCTCGACGCGACCGTGGTGAATATCGCGCTGCCCGCAGCGCAACAGGACCTCGGTTTCAGCGATGGCGATCGGCAGTGGGTCGTCACCGGTTACGCGCTGGCCTTCGGCAGCCTGTTGCTGCTCGGTGGCCGACTCAGTGACCTGTTCGGCCGACGTAACACCTTCATTATCGGCCTGATCGGATTCGCCGTCGCCTCCGCGGTCGGCGGCGCGGCCACCAGCTTCGAAATGCTGGTCGCGGCCCGCGTCGGACAGGGCGTCTTCGGTGCGCTGCTCGCGCCCGCCGCACTGTCGCTGCTCACGGTGACCTTCACCGAACCGGGTGAGCGCGCCAAGGCCTTCGGCATCTTCGGTGCGGTCGCCGGTGCGGGTGGCGCCATCGGTCTGTTGCTCGGCGGCATGCTCACCGAATGGGCCTCGTGGCGCTGGGTGATGTTCGTGAACCTCGGCTTTGCTGCGGTCGCGCTGGTGGGCGCGGTGCTGCTGCTGGCCAAGCATGTGGTCGCCGAACGGCCCAAGCTCGACATCCCAGGCACCGTTGTGGTGACCGCCGCACTGTTCGGCATCGTCTACGGGTTCTCGCACGCCGAGTCGGCCAGCTGGGGCAACCCGGTCACCCTCGGTTTCCTGATCGGTGGCGCCGCCCTGCTCGCGGTGTTCGTGTGGATCGAGACCCGGGTCGCGAATCCGTTGTTGCCGCTGCGCATCGTGCTGGACCGCACTCGCGGCGGTTCGTTCCTGACGGTATTCGTCATGGGCATCGGAATGTTCGCGATCTTCCTGTTCCTGACCTACTACATGCAGCTGAGCATGGGGTACTCGCCGATCAAGACCGGTCTGGCGTTCCTGCCGATGGTGGCGGGCATGGTCGTCTCCTCGACCACGGTGCCCTCGCTGCTGCTGCCGAAGGTCGGTCCGAAAATGGTGGTCGCCGGTGGCTTCCTGGTCGCCGCGTTCGGCATGGCATGGCTGACCCAGATCAGCTTGGACAGCGGCTATGTCGCGAATATCCTGCCCGCCCTGATCCTGATGGGTCTCGGTCTCGGTGGTGCGATGTCGACCGCCTTCCAGGGAGCGACGGCCGGTGTACACCACGAGGATGCCGGTGTCGCCTCGGCGATGATCAACACCAGCCAGCAGGTCGGCGGTTCGATCGGCACGGCGCTGCTGAGCACCATCGCCGCCTCGGCCGCGACGGACTACCTGTCGTCGCATACGCCGGGTCCACTCGCCGTGGCACAGGCCCAGATCGAGAGCTACACGACCAGCTTCTGGTGGGCCACCGCGATTTTCGTGGCCGGTGCGGTGATCACCGCATTCCTGATGCCGAATACGGTTCCGGCTCCGTCGGAAGGCGAACCAGTAATCGTGCACTGAGTTTTTGGCGGCGCGGGCGCCGCGTGTTCGCGGCC
This sequence comes from Nocardia vinacea, assembly GCF_035920345.1. NCBI lineage: Bacteria > Bacillati > Actinomycetota > Actinomycetes > Mycobacteriales > Nocardiaceae > Nocardia > Nocardia vinacea. Next base: position 5,076,752 of record NZ_CP109149.1, on the reverse strand, counting down.
CCCGGTGTCTCGCGTCCGAGCCGTCGAGACTCGCGCCTACGGCGCATGCGCTTCGACGACTCGGACGCGAGACGGGCCGCGAACGGGTCGCTCGTAAGACTCGCTCCGTGGTGGCCGCATGAGGTGTTCACTCAAGGTCTGTCCGACGGCACTGCGCCCGCGTCAGCATCGACGCGGGCGCAGTGTTGTATCCCTCAGCAGTTGCTCGGGGCCGGGAGTCCCGCGAACCGGTCGGACAGATAGTTGAATGCCCGTGGCGCACCGGCGAATATCGCCGCATTGTGGTCGGTGCCCGGAATCAGGTCGAACAGCACCGGCGTGCCCGCCGTGCAATAGCGGTCCACCACCTCGCGGGCCAGCCACGGATCCACCTGATCGTTGGCGCCGTGCCATTCGTAGATCGGAGCGCGTGGTACACCGGGATATATCTCCAGGCTGTTCTCGTGCAGGATCCCGATCGCGGCGTCGTCGGTGTCGAACATCGAGCCGTTGAAGACATCGTCGAAGTCCTTGTTCGCGCCCGCCGCGATGATTTCGGAGGTGCAGGCATTCGCAACCTGGCTGCGCAGTGCCCAACCCTCGGGATTGAGGAACCGCTCCATCGAGAGCTGGGCCGGATATTCGCGCTCCAGACCGACGGTGGCAGCGAATCCGAGGCCGAACAGCGGGCTCGGCTGCCTGCCGACATCGCGGGCCAGCTTACCGATATTCACCGGAACCCCGCCCTGCGCGACCCCGACGATCGGCAGCTCCGGCGCGTACTCCGGTGCCATCGCCGCCGCGAATCCGGTCGCCATAGCGCCGCCCGAGTATCCCGCCATACCGACCGGACTAGCCGCGAGATCGGCTGGCGCGAAACGCTTTACCGCGCGTATCCCGTCCAGGGTGAGCCGACCGCCGAGGCGGGCCGCGCCATAGGCGCTGGTCGGCCCGAGGTGGTCGGGAACGGCGACCGCCCAGCCGCGAGCCAGCAGCAGATTCAGCGCGGGCCCCTCTTGCATGCCGCCATCGAAGAGGCTGTGCGACGGCGCGCACTGCAGGCCGAGCGAATTGACGAACGCTTGATACGAGACCAGCGGCCGGTTGAGTCCGCCGCCCGCGGGTAGCAGCAGGGTAGTCATGGCCGCGATGGGATTGCCTGCCGAATCGGTCGACCGGTACAGCAACTGCCATGCTGTCGCGCCTGGAAAGCCCGCCGCGGCCACCGGCCGACTGCGGATCACATCGCCGGGCTGGAAGTTGCCCACATCCGGTGGCGCCCAATAGAAACCGTCCGGCTCTGGAATCGGATAGATCGCCTGTGCCATGGCGGGCGGCGCATAGCCGAGTGCGGCCAGCGCGACCGCCGATGCCGCGACACCGAGTCGCCGGACCGAAGACCCCCAGTTGCCACGAATCGATCTGCCGAACAGTTGCTGGCGCCCGTTTTGCGCCGTCTTTCGAGGCGCTTCGGATATCGCCATTCGTGCCGCCATCATCGCTCCCGACCAGTGTCCGTAGGGGTTGGGTGGGAACTTCGGCCGAACCTTCCAGGCATTCGTACGTTCTCGCCGCCGCCGTGTCAACGAACGACGCTGGTCATGGTGCGTGCCGTCGTCCCGGATGTTCGGCTCCGCCGACCCGACCGTTAGCATTGCGCCGGTGACATTCGGCTCGGCAGGAGGTCAGCGCATGGGTCAGCGGGCCCGCAACCCTGCCGTCGAGCCGTCCGTGCTGGTGGTGATCTCCCTCGGCGGTGGTCTCGGCGCGCTGGCGCGCTACGGCATCGGCGTGTGGTGGCCCGCACAACCGCACCGGGTCCCCTGGGCGACCTTCACGATCAATGTCGTGGGATGCTTTGCGATCGGAATTCTGATGGTTCTGATCACCGAGGTATGGGTAGCCCACAGACTGCTCCGCCCATTTCTCGGTATCGGCGTGCTCGGCGGCTTCACCACTTTTTCCACCTACAGCCTCGAGGTTCGTAGACTGCTCGAATCGGGTGCGCCGGTCGAGGCGCTCGGCTATCTCGGGGGGACGGTGGTGGCGGGCCTTGGGGCGGTCGTGCTCGGCATGGTTTTGGCGCGGTGGGCTACTGGTACGGCACGGCGGACGAGTTGAATAGTGGAGAGTGCGACGGAAGGGGGTCAGGCGATGAAAGATTCACCGACGGGCACTGGTCCGGCGGCGGGACAGTGGCAGTCGGCCGCGCGGCTGACACTGCTGCTCGACGAGGACGACAAGTGGCGACACGGGCCCCTCTACCACGAGATCGTGCGGCGCGCCCGGGACACCGGACTGGCCGGTGCCAGCGTGTGGCGCGGCGTGGAAGGTTACGGCGCGTCCTCGCGCATCCACACCAGTCGGATCCTCGATCTGGCCGAACACCTACCCGTGCTGGTGATGATCATTGACGAGACCGAGCGGTTGCGTGACTTCGTCGAACAGAATTCCGAGGTGCTCGCCGCGGTGAATGTCGCATTGTCCGAAGTAGAGATCTGGCAGCCGACGCTGGGGGTCGCCCGATGATGGCGGTGCTCGTCCTAGCCGGCGGCATGCTCGGCGCGCCTGCGCGGTATCTCATCGACCGTGCGATGGCCGCGCGATTCGAATCTCTGCTGCCGCTGGGCACATTGACCGTTAACATTGTCGGTTCGGCGTTGCTCGGTGGACTGATCGGCGCCGGCGCGAACAGCTGGCTGCTGGCCGCCGCGGGAACAGGTTTCTGCGGTGCGCTGACCACATTCAGCACATTCGGCTACGAGACGATCAGGCTCGCGGCCGAGGGTGCCTACGCCTATGCGGTGGGCAATGTGGTGATCAGCGTCGTGACCAGCCTGACCGCGGTGTTCGTCGCCGCGGCCACGACCCAGTGGTTGTGGACATGATTTTGATGACGAGCCGGGCGCAGCCGACACGGAAGGGAGACCCGAGCATGGCCCATGATCGAGCCGGGCGACCCGCGCGTCCCACCGACCTGGAGGACATCGCGCGTCTGGTGACGGCCTACTACAGCCGGATCCCGGATCCGGCGGAGCCGGCGCAGCAGGTGGCGTTCGGCACCTCGGGGCATCGGGGTTCCAGTCTGGATACCGCGTTCAACGAGGCGCATATCCTGGCCATCACCCAGTCGATCGTGGAATACCGTGCCACGCGGGGGATTACTGGTCCGGTCTATCTGGCCCGCGATACCCACGCATTGTCCGAACCCGCGTGGACCACCGCACTCGAGGTGCTCGCCGCCAATGATGTGACCGCGATGATCGACGCGCGCGATCGCTACACCCCGACGCCCGCGCTGAGTCATGCGGTGTTGCGGCACAACCGCGGTGGGGCAAAGCATCAGGCCGATGGCATCGTCGTCACGCCGTCGCACAATCCGCCGCGCGACGGCGGCTTCAAATACAACCCGCCGCACGGCGGTCCGGCCGATACCAAGGCCACCGACGCGATCGCCAACCGCGCCAACGAACTGTTGCGCAACGGCTTGGCCGGGGTGCGGCGGACCACGCTTCGCCATGCGCTGGAAAACTGCGTCGAGCGCTACGACTACCTCGACCACTACATCGCGGATCTGCCGAATGTGTTGAACCTGGATGCCATTCGCGGCGCCGGGATCCGGCTCGGCGCCGATCCGATGGGTGGGGCCAGCGTCGACTACTGGGAGGAGATCGGGCAGCGCTACGACCTCGAACTCGAGGTCGTCAACCCGTTCGTCGATCCGACCTGGCGGTTCATGACGCTGGACTCCGACGGCAAGATTCGGATGGATCCGTCCTCGCGCTATGCGATGGCCTCGCTGATCGCCATCAAGGACGACTACGACATCTCCACCGGCAACGACGCCGACGCGGATCGGCACGGCATCGTCACACCCGATGGCGGACTGATGAATCCGAACCACTTCCTCGCGGTCGCCATCGAATATCTGGTCGCGAACCGGATGGGCTGGGATGCGCTCACCAAGATCGGCAAGACGGCGGTGAGTTCGTCGATGATCGACCGGGTGGTCAGTGTGCTCGGGCGCGATGTGTACGAGGTGCCGGTCGGCTTCAAGTTCTTCGTGCCCGGATTATTCAGCGGCAGTCTGGCTTTCGGCGGTGAGGAGAGTGCGGGCGCATCGTTCCTGCGGATGGACGGCACCGTGTGGACCACCGACAAGGACGGCATCCTGCTCGCCCTGCTGGCCACCGAGATCGCCGCGGTCACCGGCCAGAGCCCGTCCGCGCGCTATGTCGAACTCGAGAAGCGCTACGGCAGTCCGGCCTATGCCCGCATCGACGCCGTCGCGACTCCGGAACAGAAAGCACTGCTCGGGAAGTTGACACCGGACATGATCACCACAAAGGAGATCGCCGGTGAGCCGATCACCGCGGTCCTCACTCGAGCCCGCGGCAACGGCGCCCCCCTCGGCGGCCTGAAGGTCACCACCGAAAACGCCTGGTTCGCCGCCCGCCCCTCCGGCACCGAAGACAAGTACAAGATCTACGCGGAGTCCTTCGAGGGCCCCGAACACCTGACCCAGGTCCAGGCGGCCGCGGAAGAAGTGGTCGGGCAGGCGCTGTCCGGTGAGTGATAGATCGACTGCGGGGTCGTCGGAGTCGCTAGGTTCGAGAGCTTCAGCGGGGGAGGCAGCGGCCTCGGGGTCGGTGGGACCGGGGAAGGTGTGGGGGGCGGAAGCTGAGGCGGTGTCCGGTTCGGAGGAGGCAGGGGCGCTGGGTTCGGCAGCATTGGCGGGGGCGACGGTGCCAGCGGGAGCGGCGAAGGTATGGGGGTCGGCGGGATCGGTTGGGGCATCGGATTCTGTTGGGGAGCAGGGCGGGGCGGGGGCTGGGTGGAGTGGGGCGGCTTCCAGGGCGCTGCCGGTTGAGATCTGGGTGTTGGTCGGGGCATCGTTTGTTATCGCCGTCGGGTTCGGTCTGGTGGCGCCGGTGTTGCCGCAGTTTGCGCGGGGCTTCGGGGTCGGTGTTGCCGCGGCTTCGGCGATTGTGAGTGCGTTTGCGTTGATGCGGCTGTTGTTCGCGCCGGTCAGTGGGCGGTTGGTGCAGCGGCTGGGGGAGCGGTCGGTGTATCTCGGGGGCCTGTTGATCGTCGCGGTGTCGACCGGGGCCAGCGCGTTCGCCCAGAGTTATTGGCAGCTAATAGTTTTGCGGTCGGCGGGCGGGGTCGGGTCGACCATGTTCACGGTGTCGTCGCTGGCACTGGTGATCCGGATGTCACCGCCCGCGCAGCGCGGGCGGGTGTCCGGGCTGTGGTCGACGAGTTTTCTGATCGGATCCGTGAGCGGGCCGCTGGTCGGTGGTGCGCTTGCCGGGCTCGGATTGCGGGCGCCGTTCCTGATCTACGCGGCGGCGCTGTTGCTCGCTACCGCTGTGGTCTATGTGAACCTGCGGCATTCGACCCTGGCCGCACCGGAACCGGTGGGCGGGCTGCGGCTGATGTCCTTCCGGGATGGACTGGAACGGTCGGAGTATCGGGCGGTACTGCTGTCGAATTTCGCCAATGGCGCGGCGGTATTCGGCGTGCGGATGGCGCTCGTGCCGCTGCTCGTTGTCGAAGTGCTGCATCAGCAACCGGGCATGGCCGGTGTCACGCTGACGGTGTTCGCCGCGGGCAATGTGGCGGTGCTTTTCGCATCCGGCAGGCTTTCGGACCGCTTCGGGCGCAAACCCTTCCTGATCATCGGATCCCTAATCTGCGCGGCCGGTACCGCCGGACTCGGACTCGCGTCGAACCTGCCCTGGCTGCTGGTGACCTCATTCGTGGCAGGACTGGGCTCGGGCATGTTCACTCCCGCCCAGCAGGCCGCGGTCGCCGACGTCATCGGACCGAAGGCTCGCGGCGGCCCGGTCCTAGCGGGCTTCCAAATGGCCGCCGACCTCGGCACCGTCATCGGCCCGGTCGCAGTAGGCGCCGTCGCCCAACATTTCTCCTACGCCCTCGCCCTCGCCCTGACCGGCGCACTACTCGCCATCGCCGCCGCCATCTGGGCCCTCGTCCCGGAACCACTGCACCGACGCGGTGTGGAATCGAAAGTGGAAGCCATCGCGGACAGCCCACCCGCCTACACCTACGGCCCCGACGGCTCCGAGCGCCTCGACGACGCCCCCACTCCCGACCCTCGAGGCAACAACTACGCCTCTCGCTGATCTGGGACGTCTGACCACCATGCAACCCCGGAGGGTCGACGTTTGCCTGCATCAATGACGCTGCGGCGGCCCTGACTGCTCGGCCTCGTCTATTTCGTCAATGCCTGCGGCGCGGTCGCCGAAGCACCGATGGTGATCAGTGGTCCAGCAGCACCCCATGCGCGGGGTGGCGTGTGATTGGGGCAGAGTATTCGGGGTGAGCGAATCGGGATCGAAGTACACGCCGCGGCCGATGTCCAGTGCGACCACATATGCCCTGGGTGGCGTGGCGCTCGCGCTCATCGTGTTGATCGTGATCCTCGCGTTCCGGTGGGGGCGCGACGACGCCACGATCCGCAATGACGGCTATGGATCGGTGCACAGCGCGGACGTGCGCGCGGTCGTGGACCAGAACAACGGCACGATTCTCCTCGGTCGCCCGGACGCGGCGAAGACCATCGATGTGTACGAGGATCCGCTGTGCCCGTCCTGCGGCGCGCTGGAGCGACTCTACGGTCAGGAGATCGCGCAGCAGATGGACGAGGGCAAACTCGCCGTCCGCTACCACCTCGTGGCATTCCTCGACCCGAAGTCGAATAGCAAGGATTATTCGACCCGTGCGGTCGCCGCGAACGAATGTGTCGCGGATACCGGTTCGGGTCCGGTGTATTCGAAATTCCATGCGCTGCTGTTCACCTCGAAGCAGCCGGGCGAAGGCGGCGCGGATCTCAGCAATGACGATCTCGCGAATGTCGCCAAGGAATCGGGCGCCTCGCTCGAGGGGGTGCAGTGCATCAGCTCGGGCGCGAAACTCGACGCGGCGAAGATCCACGCGCAGATGGCACGTGCTGCGCTGACGGATGCCAATGGCGAGGTCGCCACGCCCGCCGTCTTCGACGGCAAAAACAAGATCGATGTGAACAACCACGAATGGGTCGTCGACCTGACCAAGTGATCGTGCCGGGCGGCCGTACCGCCCGGCACGACGCAACTAACCGGCGGGTTCCGGCTCCGGCTCTTCCTCCGCGATCGCGGCCAGTTCGCGCTCGACGAGTTCATCGTGCGCCTTGGCCTCGGCGGCCGCCTTCTTCGGGCTCCAGTGTCCGGCCATCAGGAAGACGAACGGCAGGAACACGACCTGTGCGGCCAGGCAGATCCACCACCAGCGTTCCCACTGCTTCGGCGAATCGGCTTGTGCCTGCTGTACTTCCTTGGCGTGCGCGGCCAGGTAGGCCTGATCATCGGCCGGAATGGTGCCGACCGACTGCAACTGCGTAGTCGCCTGCGCCAGTTTGGGGCCGACGGTCGCCGCCACCGCGAGGTCAGCGGCTGGAATCTGCTGCACGGCTTGCAGGCGCGCGATCGCCTGATCCACCGGAATGCCGAACTTCTTCGCGACCTGTCCGACCGCTGCCAGACCTGCGTTCGCATCGGCCGGATTCGTGGTCAGCGAAGCCAGTGTCGCCGAATCGATCGCCTGCAGCGTCGCCAATTCCTGCGGGTAGCGGGTGTTGAGGCCGACGGTCGTCTGGATATCGGCCGGTGACGCGCCGGTCAGTTTGGTCAGCGCGGTAACCTGTGCGACCTGATCATTGGGGTTCTGCTGCAGTGCCGCAAGGGTTTCCGTGCCGACCGTCTGGATTGTCGCGAGTTGCTGGGCGTATTTGTGCGCGATCTCCGACAGCCGCGGTCCGTAATTGACCAGCGGACCGGCCGCGTTCACCACGATCAGCAATCCGAACAGCACCACGGTGACGACGCTGCGCAGCGTGCCGCCCCACACCGCGAGACCCACCGCGGTCGCGGCCGGATTACGGGCCTCGACCGTCTCGGTGAAGCTCGCCATCCAGGTGGAGTAAGCGATGCCCGTGCCGACCGCGATCACCACGAAAACCGTTGCGAACGAGTAGTAATCGGTATCGGGCTGATCGGTGTAGCCGATGAACAGGTACATGCCGACGATGCTGATGAGCGCGCCGACGATCATGAACGGCTTGCGCACCTTGAGTCTGTCCGACACGATCCCGGCCAGCACCAGCGCTATCGCATTGGCGGCCCAGTACCAGTTGCCGAGCGCATTGGCCTTGGCCGGACTGAAGCCGAAGTTCGTCGCCATATACACCGGTAGGAACGACACGATGGTGTAGAAGAAGGCAAGGAACAGGCTGATCGCCAACGCCGAGCCGATGATGTTGGGGCGCAACATCTGTCGCCACACACCCTGCTCGAGTTCCTTGACATCCAGCCCGCGGGCACGGGCCTCGATCAGCGCACGGTCGCGCAATGTCACCATGATCTGGTCCCGCAGTTGCGGACTCAGCTCACGCAAACCGACCACCGCGACCACCGCGATGACGAGGCTGATCACGCCGCACAGTCGGTAGTGGTACTGCCAGTCCGGATGCGCGTCGAGCGTGCGGGTGGAGATCTGCGTGGTGACCAGGGCGCCGATCACCGGTCCGAGCGTCCAGAAGCCCATTGCCGATGCCCGGTCCAGCTGTGGGGAGAAGTCGCGGATCAGTGCCGGTGTGGCCACCAGCACCGCGCCCTCGACAATGCTCACCAGGCAGTACACGAACAGGTACTGCTCCTTGGTGGTCGTCGCGGGCACCGCGAACAGGGTCAGCAGCGAGCAGATCACCACGCCGTAGGCGACGATATTCGCCCGACCCCATCGATCCAGCACGCCCGCGAGCACCGAGGCCACCGCACCGAAGGCGGCGCCGATGATGAAGATCCAGACGAAGTAGGCGAAGGACAGGTCGAAGTAGCCGATGAGTTCATTGCCCACGGCGCCGGTGACGAATAGTTGGTAGTAGAGCGCGATCGAGGCGATGACCACGACGGCCAGATACCAGGAGCGGGCGGGTGTATCGGGATAGTGCGGTAGCTTGCGTTGCCACAGCCCCGTGAGCAGGGTCGGCGGATCTGCGGTCTGGGTCGAGCTCATGGTCGAGATGCCTTTCTAGCCACGGCATTTCGTAAAGACCTGAACCGTGCGTGGATCAGGACGAGTTGCCGGGTGGACACAGGGTAGTGAGATGGATCACTCCCCGCAGGTGTTTCGGACCATAAGAACGCTCGATTTGCGGAATTGAAATAGGCGGTACCGATGAGTGGGACTCTCGGTTGACGTCGCAGGCATCTCGAGCTGGGGTGAGAGTTATGAATTCTGCCGCCGCGGAGGGGTTTTCGATCGCGATGTCGAGCGTGCGGTCGGTTGAATTGTACGGTGGTTGTTCACTTGGTTGCTGGAAATAATTCCGGCACCGGCGATTTCGTTTGATGTCTTCGACCGTACTGACGACAACGGGGCCCGTGCTCGATGGCACGGACCCCGTCAGGTCTATTCGGGCTTACAGGTAAGCGCCGCACACGGGCCAAGCGCCCGGGCCCTGGGTGGCGAGCACATTTTCCGCGACGCGGATCTGCTCCTCGCGGCTGGCGTTCTCGGGGCTGCCCGAGCCGCCATTGGCGGCCCAGGTGCTCTGGGTGAACTGCAGGCCGCCGCCGAAGCCGTTTCCGGTGTTGGTGTTCCAGTTGCCACTGCTCTCGCACTGGGCAACGGCGTCCCAGTTGTGGCCGGAGGCCGATGCGGTGGCGGTGGACAGGCCGAACGGAACGGCGGCGATGGCACCGGCGACGGCGGCGAGACCAAGGGCACGGGTGAGCTTGCGGTTCTGAGTCATGTGGTTTCCTGGCTGCGCCCGCTCGGCCTCGGCGGACTTCCGCCGTGTCCCTGCCCCCAGCGATGTCGGGGACCCTCGAAACCGCGGGGCAGGGTTACCGGCGTTCAGCGATTCGAGTTCGAGCCCCTCGCGTTGATCCGGGGCTGCCGACGACGCTAGCGAAGAATTCGCGACAGATCACGTTGAGATAACGTCCGAATTGCCTCGACCACAACTTCGGATTATCGGCATTCGCGCAGTTCGAATGCGTAAAAATGTATATATACGATCGTTCGTGATAGTTACGTTATGTGTTCGGGATCACTACGAAATAGTGATCTGGATCGCGTTTGAGCGCTGGATCCAGCGAGGTATGTCCGGTTGCGTCGCCGGTTCGATGCACGTCCTGTGCGGTACGGATGGTGAAATTGTTATCCGCTGGGGTGCTTGTGAAGCCTGCTCCACCCTATTCGAGCTTCAACGAATCCGAGCGATGCAGCACGCCAGTATTTTCGGTGACGCTTCGCGCTGGGCGTTCCCAATGTGGCCGACGTCGGTCTGGGCGCGCAGCAGGTCACCAGCCGGGCTTCGGCGGTGCCTCGCATGCCTGAGTGATGTCGAAGGCACATAGCTGTTGCCGACAGCACACGCGCAATTGGACATATCCGGTCGTGATCGGCGATATCGGGTCCCGAACGGCAATGCGCGGTCGCAAACGGCGGCATGGAATCGCGCACAGCAACGTGTGGCGATGGCTGTCGAGCGCGGTTGTGGTCACTTACGCGCGTCAACCCCGGCTTTGGTTGGGCATCGGGGAGTCTCTGCGAGTTGCTTGTGGAGCGGACATCTGGGCAGCCCTGCGAGCTGCTCGGGGTGGATCGAGTATCCGGGCTGCTCCGTGAGCCGTTCGAAATGGATCGGTACTCGACGGCCTCGGTGCCCCGCTCGGAGCGGAATGGCCCGGTCAGCCCCACGAGCGGCACTCAGGGATAGGTACCCGGTGTGTCGCTTGGAGTGGATCGGGAATCTGGGCGGCCCATGTGCTGCTCGGGGTGGAGCGGCATCCGGACGGCCTTGCGACCCGGTCGGGGTGGATCGGTACTCGACAGCCTTGGCGCCCCGCTCGGAGCAGAATCGCCCGGTCAGGGGGCGGGGAACCGGGCTGGCTTGGGGTGGTCGTCGGGGATCTCGTCCTCGGGGCGGATTCGCCGGAGTTGGCCGTGGACGACTATGTAGCCGTCGAGCGGGTAGGCGATGTCTTCGGCGGTTGGTCGGTCGGCGGGATGGATGGGGATTGCGGGAGGAGTTTCGGGCGGTTCGGATCTGTGGTGGCCGGTGTAGGGGGCAACGGGGGCGTCGGTGTCGGTGCGCGGAAATAGGTATCGCGCGCCCTCGCGGATCGTGGTGTGGATATCGCCGGTCGGCACGGTCCATTGGAGGCGATCCGGATCGGCGCGCCAGATGCGCCAGGGGAGTCTTTTGTTGTCCGCCAACGTTTTCAGGCGATGGTGCCGTGTGCAGAGTGTGGCTAGATTGGTGCGGATGGTGCGTCCGCCGCGGCCTGGGCGTTGGTGGTCGAAGGGGTGATTGTGGTCCAGTTCGGATTCGGCGGCGGGCATGACGCATCCGGGAAAGCGGCACATGCCGTCCACCGCCCGCACCTCGCGCTCCAGTCGCGGCGTTGGCCGCCACTGCATCGCCTCATCGACAACGGCCGCATCGTCGTCGGCGTTCGAACGTTCCGGTATGACCTGGAAGCGTGCGTGTTCGGCCAGAATCCGGGCCAGCGCCGCGTCGATCGGCCCGTACCCCGCCAGAAATGCCGGTGCCTCCTCAATCCCGAGCAGCGTGTCCGCCGGAATCCCGATCTGGATCAGTGGTCTGCGCGGCTGTTCGATCGGCGTACCGAACTTCGGACAACGCTCACCGCGTCCGCACTGGCATTTCAGCCGTCCGGAACCATCCGCGAGCGCCACCAGAGCGTCCGCCCGCCGCTGCGGCATATTCCGCGGATCCGATGCGCACACCTGCGTACTCATCTCGCGCAGTCGCATCGCCACTGTCTGTGCCCCCGGCGCGGGCAGTAATCCGTCGAATACCGCCATGCTGTCTTGCACCGCTCGCAGCCGAACGTCGCGCTCGTCCTGCCGCAGTTCCCGCCGGCGCTGCGTGCCGCCGGGATCCAGTCGCGCCGCCCACCGCCGCGCCGCCTGCCGCAGCCGCACCGGATTGTTTCGTCCCGCCGCCTCGAGTAGTCGCGGCTCCAGCGCGTCCAGCACCTCCCTGGCGATCGCTCGGGTGCTGTCCACGATCACCCGCACCTTGGCTAGATCGATCCGTCCCGCCGCGAAAGCCGCCCGCGTTCGCGGCAATGAATCCTCCAGTGCCAGACCGATATCGATCAACGCCCCCGCCGTCCCCTCGTCGACCTGCAACGCCACCGCGGCCTCACTGGCGGCGAACTCGCCGGCCCGCACCCCACCCGGCCCCGGCTCCGCACTCTCGGCCCGATGCCGTCGATACAACTCCCGCGCCGCGAACACCTCAGCGGCCTGCGCCATCGCCGCCCACCCATGCGCCGCCCGCAGGGCCTCGATCAGCCCCTCGTCGGTCATGCCCCCGAAGTCCACGGATGAGAGATCATCGCAATCGAACATGTGTTCGATTCTACGGTCCAACAACTCACTCCGCCACCCCCGAATCGAGGCGATTTGGTTGCCGACACGCCAGTGGTGTAACTTCGTTCAGGCAGTCAGGGAAACCCGACAGCGACCCACTCGGGGCTATGGCGCAGCTGGTAGCGCACCACACTGGCAGTGTGGGGGTCAGGGGTTCGAGTCCCCTTAGCTCCACTCTTTTCGCAGGTGAGGGCCGCTTTTTGGTTCGGTGAGACGAACCGGAAGCGGCCAATCCTCCAACAAACTCCCAACTAATTCCCCGGACCATTGACGGCGCGTTCGAGTGCTTCCGCCGCCGCGTGGTGAGTTCGCCCGCGTGCCATGTAGCGCCGCTGGGTCATGGCGGGGTCCGCATGGCCGAGTACGTCAGCGGTGATCCGTGCCGACAGGCCCGCGTCATCGAGAATTGTCGCGACGGCGTGGCGGAAGCTGTGCGCGGTGATGTCATCGGCCATGCCCAGCGCTTCGCGTACTCGCTGCCATTCGTGGCCGACGTTCTGGGGGTCGCGCAGCGTCCACACGGCCGAGGGAAAAAGCAGGTCGAGTGTCGGTGTGTCCGGGTCCGGCGGGGCGACCAGCTTGCGGGCCGCTAGTACCGCTTTGCGCCGCTTGAGCATCTCAACGGCGAAGTCAGGCAGGGCGATTGTTCCCCGGCGGTTCTTGGGGTCGTCGTCGCGGTCTATGCGTACCAGGCCCTCACCTTTGACGCGCACGACCTTGCCGGTACTGCGCAGAGTCCGGGCATCGAGATCTATGTCAGTCCAGAGGACGCCGAGAATCTGACTGCGCCGCAAGCCCGTTGCCGCCAGCAGGGTTACCACGTCGGCCAGATCGGCACTGTCACAGTAGTCCGCGACCGTGGGCGGGGTGTACGCCTTCACCGGAGTATTCCGGCTGCGCTCGGCGCGCGAGAGCTTGCGCGGGCACGGCACTTGCGAAGTCCGCACCGCCGCGAGGATGAACCGCAGTTCATCAATGGTGATGTCACGTGCGCCGCCGGTACGGCCCTTGGCCTCCACGTTCTTCGCCATCTCCGACTCACGGACAGGGTTGACCGTGAGGGCATCTTTGCGCACCGCGTAGCGGAACATGCCCGACAAGACATTGCGGCCGGTCCGCATCGAAGACGGTCCTTTTACCGCGCCGACCTGCTTGAGGAACGCCTCAACCGATGACGTGGTGACCTCCAGTAGCCGCCGCTGCCCGAACGCGGTGGTGAACAGCTCCGCTGCCACGTCGTAGCGTTCCAGTGTGCTGCCCGCGCGGCCCTGTTCGACCAGATAGCCCCGGTACAGAATCCACAGCTGTTGCACCGTGGTGGAGTCCGACAGTTCCCCGCCGAGGTCCACCCGGATAGCCGCCGCAGCCGCCATCACCGCATCCAGAGCGTGAGACCCGTTGCGGTCGGGTATCTTTCGGCCGCGTGTGTCGAGCCTGATCGGGGAGACCCGTCTCAGGTCACGCCTCTTGCCGGAGGCGTCGCGGACGAGTATCCGCGCTTCCCAGTGCCCGGCCGATAACTCGGTCAGCATGGGCGTGCCGGGGACGCCGATAGGGCGGGCCGGTCTGCCCCGCCTCACCGCCGCATCTTCTCAGGGGCGCGGTTCACTCGTCGGTGCGTGCCTCTAGCGCCGCGTCGAGCGCGTTCAAATCCCACCGAAAATCCTTTCCGACCCGCTTGGGTCGCGGTAGCCACGGGTACTTGTCACGATTGCGATTCCAGCGGCGCAGCACTTCGGGATGTACGCAGATGTGCGCCGCGGCGGCTTTGGTGGTGGCCCACTGTCGAACCGGCCGTGATCGTGCGTGTTCAGAAGACCCCGGCCCGGCAGGAAGATCAATACTCATTTGATTGCTCCAGATTAGCTGTGTTGGATGGCGGTCGATCTCTCCGGGCCGGGTGGAGGTTCGGCGGCGAGCATGGCCCGGTCGTATTCGTTGCGCCAGGCGATGCGTTGAGCGATGGCGGCCATGAGCAGATGCGCCCGTGACGGGATTCGGGTTCCCGGTGCGAGTTTCGACCAGGTGTAGCGGTGCGGGTCGGGGGCGGGTTTGTCGATCCCTGCCGCCGCGAGGGTGGCGCGGACGAATTCCATGCGGTCGGCTTGGTGGTCGCCGAGGGTTTTCCCGGTCCATAGTTCCGAGGTCAGTACCCGGTTACCGGGCAGGCCCAGGGTTTCGCGTCGGTGTGCTCGTGTCTTGCAGCGGCCGGGTTGCATCCTGGACTTCGCGCCTTTGGGGACGATCCCGTACAGCAGCCACACCGCGCACCGTTCCGAACATGGAGTGCGGCACAGCGCTTGGTGTAGCCGGTCGTAATGGGTGTGTTGCCGAGGAGTTTTCGCCTCCAGAACCTCACTGACCGATTTGGTGAGGTACTTACACAGGTAGCCGATGTGGCGGTTTGCTTCCTCTGTGCCGCCGAGGATGCCTTTCGAATGGACCTGTGTACCGAACCGCACCAGGTGCGCCGGGGCATCGTGATCCCAGGTGGTTTCCATCGCGGCGTCCCAGCTTTGCAACGGTGTCCGCATGTCCGGGTCGACGAACGTTTTCTTGTCGCGGTCCCACAGCGGCACCCGCGCCCTGCCGTAGACCATTTCGGCGGGGTGTGGCCACCACACTTGGTGGTAGGTGGCTTGGGTGACTTGGCGGATGATCCGGTGGGGGATGTCGCCGCGGATTGCGATGTGGACATGTGGGGCGCCGCGTCGTTGGGGTTCGACGCTGGCGAAGTACTGCACGTTCCAGCCGGCCACGCGGCGCAGGTTCTGTATCCAGCGGGAGAACAACCGCGCGAACCAGATCGCGTCCCACGCCGCCCGGTCGTAGTCGTAGGTGTCGGGGTCGATGGGGGTGCCGTCGTCGCGGTACACGTGCCCGTAGCTGGGCAGGGTGAGTGTGATCATCATCGAGGGCTTGAACTTGCCCGCGTATTCGCGCCCGATGGTGCGGTTCTGGATCGGGTTGCGCGGCAGCTCCGGTACATCCGGGCGGCGACGAGTCGACCGAGCATGCCCGGAATCCTGCTTCCCATTCCCAGAATCAGAATCAGAATCTGGGTCTGGGGCGGTGCCGTCGTCGCTGGCGTCGGCCGATTCGGGTGCTGGCGTCTTGCCTCGCATCCCCAACGCGGCCAGTTGTTTATCCACCCACGCGATGTCATCGAGCAGTACCGGAATCTCGCCCAGGTGCCCGGCTTCCCCGGCGCGGACCCGTTCGCACTCGGCGATCAGATCCGCCCGGTACGCCATCAGCCCGGTCTGATCGAAACTCGGGCGTGCACGCGGGATTTCGGGCTCGTGGTCCAGGTGCCAGCCTTCCCGGCACTGGGCCAGCCGCAACGCCTTCGCTTTCTTCGCACAGGCCGGGCACACCGCTTCCATCGTGTTGCCGCACGGCACCGGAACATGCGAGACCGCCCCGGCTATGGTGTCGGTGCGTTCGAGGACCATCGGCCGGATACACACCCCGAACCGTTTCGCGGTCTCTACCGCCACTTCATCGAACGACGGCCCCCGCCGAGGCGGTGGTTGCTCGTCGTCCTCGCTGGCGTGTGTCTGGTCGTTATCGACCGTGTCTGTCATGAGATTCACCTGTCCCGTGGTAGGAGAGGCATCGCGCTGGACGCACCGATCGAACGCATACATCAGCGCGATGCCGCAGAGTACGAAAGAGCCACTGCCGGAACAGATTTCAGTTATTGGGGTGACGCCGCCGGTACGACAATCACCAGGCGCTACCCGCGCCGGAAAGATTTTCGAGGATGCGCTACCCGCGCTGGAATCAAGAAAGTTCAGATGCGCTACCCGCGGTGAATGAGAATGCCGCTCGCAGAGGATGTTTCATACTGTCGCCCCGCGCGGCTTATGCCAGGCTACCTATCGCTGTCCAAGTGCGTGTTTCCCCTGGTAATCGGGGGTATTTGATCAGGGCGTTCGCCTACCGCGAGGCTGGCGATGACCATCGAGGCAGATCGCTTTTGTTCATGCTGCTCCGCCGTGATCTTCGTCCGTTTCGGCCGGTTTGGTCATGTCCACGATCGGCTTGCCTTCGGTATCGCGGGGTAGCAGCGGGTATGTGGCCATGATCCAGCGGATATCGTCGTCGGTGACGTGGTAGGCGCGTACCCGGGTGATGTCGGTGGAGCCTTCTTCTTGGACGTAAGCGACACCGGGTGTCGTTTCCGGGATTTCGTCGCACAGTGCGCCCCGGTCGCGACCGGACGGCCCGAACAGCATGTTCGGTTGAGTTGGTTCGGCCATGCGCAGCCCCAACCGGCACGGAAAAAGCTGCCTCATCTCAACGATGTCCTTGCTCGGGTCCTGAAGGCACGCCACGACCGGAGCCGCGACCGCGCGGGACTGGGTCAGGACCACGCCCAACAACCGCGAGATTTCGTCTTTGATCTTGCGGTCGTTGTAGTAGGCGGTCAGGCTCGCGGCCTCATCGATGAGCACCACCACCAGCGGCTCATCCACGGTTGGGGTGATCTTGCGTTCCCACTTGTCCATGTAGGTGTTTCCGCGTTTCTGCACCAGCTCCACCGCGTCCCGCAGTATCGCGACGGCGCCGGGACCGTTATCGGATGCGAAGCGCGCCAACCATTTTCGGGCAGCACCGTATTCCATACCGCCCTTCGGGTCGATCATCCACAACACCACCCAGCCCTCCCGGATAGCTGGACCCAACGCGGCGATCAACGACCACACCACCGAGCCCTTACCCGAGCCGGTCTCACCGGCCACCAAGATCTGATTGCCCAGCAGCCGCACTCGCCACGGTGTGCCCATCTCGGTCAACCCGATCGTGAGTGCTTCCAGATCAACGGTTTTCGGTTCCACCCGAGGAAACGCGACCGGTTCCAAGAGTCGATCGGTGTGGATGACCTGCACCCGCACCCACCCAGGTTCCGCGAGCCGCACGCGGACCCGCAGCGCGCCGAACGAGTGCCGCAACGCATCGGCCTGCTTGGCCCACTGCTCTGCGGTCTGCCCCTTCAACAGCTTGATCAGCAACTCATCGGCGGTATCACCGATAGTGACCGTCGCCAGCCGTGGTGTCAGCACCCCGGTATCGAGGATCGTCGTCAGCTTGTGCAGCGCGGTGAGGGTCTTCCACCCGCGCCGGTAGCGCTTCCACGTCAGGTACCGCGACCGCATCCGCCCCCACACCCACCGCCGCCACGAGTTCGGCCACCACGCCCACCACAACGCCCAGCCTGCTACCGACAACGCCGCCACCCCGACCGCGTACGGCCAGCCCAGCCACCACCACAGCGCCACCACGGCCGCGACGGGGAGCGAGATCATCGGGAACAGCAACGCCCACCACAGCACATGTACCAACCCCAGCACCGCGGCTTCGAGGGTGAACATCAACGCTTGGCCGAGATCGTCTAACACCGTTGGTGTTCCGGTCGGGGGTTTCTGATATTCCGCTGAACGGACCATGACAAAACCTTTCGAGATGTTGCGAATCTGCTTGCCCTACAGGCGATTACGACGCCCAACAGGGTTGGGTGGGGTGGGTCCGGTCACGCAGACGGCCGGACCCACCCCGCTTTTGTGTGTCAACGCCTGAGATCAGGCGCTTTTCGCAGCCGAACCGCTCGAGCGGGGACCGGGAGCCGGGGCATATCCGGTCGCGCGCACGGTGTAGTCGAGATACTTGAATTCGTTCTGACCAGCGGTGCGGGGTTGCAGCGTGACATCGGTCAGCGTGATCGGCCGGAGGTTGTTTCCGATCTCCGCTGTCGTGGGGACCGGTTCCTCATTCGCCAGCAAGGTGATTTCGTAGCTGGCGCGGCGGGCGTTGCGTACGGCGGGATCACTCACGGTGATCTTCCATTGCAACAATCCGGTCACCGGGTCGCGCTTGTGCGGTCCCACCCGGTTCGGATCACCGGTATATTCGGTATCCGCACGGACCTCTCCCAACTGGTAGAGACCAGCGTGGAAATGATTTTCGAACGGCACCGGGAACCGGTATTCCTTGCGTGGGTCCTTTTGATCTTTCAGTGATTCAGTAGTCAAGGGCTTAGCCTTTCTGGGTTCTGTTCTGATCTGTCTCGGAGAAGACCGTCAGCAACCTCACAGACGGTCACGACACGGCACGACAACCGCGCCGTCAAGGGCTCATGACCAGCGCAACCGGCGGACCACGCGCCCCGCAACACACCCCAGTACCTGGGCACCAGCCCGCCAGCTCCCCAGACCTGACAGCACCGTCCGACTTTCCACGCACGCCCCCATGCACTACTGTGGACACAGCAGAACCTCTGTTTCTGCGACAAGTGATAAGAGGGGACTCCAACACCGACCATCAATCGCATTGGAGTTTCTTTTTCGTTCACGGCTGTCCCCTCGTTGGCGCGGGGGGACAGCTCGCGAAACTTATCCGGAATTACCGATATGTAATTCGTTTCGCATAATTCTCACCTCCTTTTCTCCAGCAACCATGGTCACCCGATGAACCGCAGATGTGCGGCCTACCCACACTCGCGGTGTGCCATCGATTGCCCAGGACATATGTCCACGCGAGGCCACAGCCTCCAAGCACATGGCAGGACAACAGAAATCGCGCGGGCAAACCACACCATCACGTACCGCGCAACACTCAGCGGCACGGACACTTCCGCGCGTGAATCGGGACTCACCCATGATCGGGTGCCCATCGACCGATTCGTACCAGGGCAGGCCGGAACCCGGCGACACGGGAAGAACCTCCTTTCTCCCAACACCGATCCGTAAGCCATCCCCTGGCACTTCCATTGGACCCGTCCCGGCTGCACGCGTCAAGCAACGCCCGCAACTTGGGTTCACACAAATCTTGGGAAACCCCAACGCATGTCGCGTGGATCACACTCCATGCCATGTATCGGCACAGCTGCGTGATAGACCTGCTCAGCACTGAATCTCCTTGTCTGCCAGTAGAAGACGCCGCAACCGGCCGCACGCATTACACGCAAACAGCAAGGCATCCGCATCGGAAAATCCGCTACCGGAACAAGGATTCAGAAGAAGGGTGACACCGCCGGGTCGACGCCACGGGCGCTACACGCGCGAAAAGGATTCGGTGACAATGCAAGCGCTGTATCGCGCGGGGGCCGCCACTAACACGTATCGCTCACAAACAAGACGGCACCATCGAGCATACTCCCACTTGAGAACCCGCCTCGATGGTTACGAAACTGCTTGCACACCAATGGTTTACAGCCAATGACAAAGCATCCACCTTCCGCTCGCGATCGTTCTACAGAACAACAGTACGAGGCTTGTCCAGCCTTCCTGCACAATCGCGCACCCGACGTGTACCCGCGAATCGGTTACAACCCTTGTTCTATCCGGAATTTGGCGCGAATTCGCCCCATAGAGTGAATCGGAACGAACCAACCCGACTGAATGGAACCGAACCGGACGATTCGGCACCGAACGGCACCAAACGGCACGAAACCGACCCAACAAGACTGAACGCACTCAAAAGGCACGCTAGAGCGACGGAGAATAGGTGGGGTGATTTCCATCACACTTGCGGCAGGTTCCCCCGTAGCCATACCAGCGGTTGACCGAAAAGTGGCCCCCAACATCGAAGTTGGGGGCCGCTTCGGCTTCAGGGCAATGGCCGCCACTTAGAAGTAGTCTTTCAGCATCTCGGTTGACCATGGAGCCTGGTGGATCTCGCCACGCGGCCCGAACTCGGCAAACCACGGCTTGATGTCCAGCACGGGAGTACCGTCCACCGCGTCCAGCTCGGCTACGTGTAGGTCTAAGCCGTCTACGCGAAGCAGTCGAGCACGGGAAACCCCAAGCCAGTTGACGCGCCGCATATTCCGATGCCCGAAGATGCCGACCTTGGGCCATGCGGGGTTGTCGCGGGCACTGCGTGCACCGAAGTGCAGGTCCGTTGGATCGGTCAAGTGGAACCGGAAGATGATTTCGAGGTGGCTGAACGCGTCCAAACCCTGAACGGACTCTTCGGTGAACCGGGGGTCATCTATGCGGATGATTGTCTCGGTGCCTCCCCAGTGATCGTCTGTCGGTTCGCTTCGACCGCCGATCACATGCGCGATCGGTACGACTTCGAACACTTCGTCTGTCATATGACCCCTGTCCTACATTCCACTGGCGGCTAGATATTCCTTTGCCCGCTCATCGATCTCGCTCGCACCCGCAATATGCCGGTACGGTGCCACGGTTGCGCGTATATCGCGGGCAACATTCCTGGTGCGCCCTGACTGGACGCCGTCCATTGCGTCGAGCGCGGATGTCCATGTCGTGCATGCCTGTTCGAGTTCGCCGCTGCGGGCCTGCACGGTACCGAGGTAGCCGAGGGTTACCGCATGGGTCCGGGTAAACGTCGTGGCTTTGCGTTTGCGGACGCTGAGCTGGAATTGTTCGGCGGCACCGGCCATGTCACCCGAATCGCGTAGCGCGCACGCGGTTTCGTGGGCGAGGCTCGCTTCGGAGAAGAAGAACACCCGAGCGGGCTCATGATCGGAGTCGGAAGCGGCGGCAAGATCACGTTCGGCCTCGAGCAGGGCTTTCGCCGACTCGGCTTTCTGACCCGCTGCGCTCAATGCTTTGGCGTGCACAACCTTTAAGAGCGCGCGTTCACGTGGGCAGGCGGCTTGGTATCGGGTACCGCTGACTGATGCTTCGGCGAGCTGTAGTCCTTGCTGAGGTTCACCCAGGTCGATGGCTTGGTGTGCCATGGCGCGCAGTACGTGACCCGTCAGTGGGGCATCGTTCGCTTCGGCGGAAAGCTTGGTCGATGCGGCGAAGTAGCGCTGCGCGGCGGCGTGCTCGTCGTTGTCGAACGCCATCCACCCCGCCAGATATGCCAATTCGCTTGCTGCTGCGAACATTTCACGACGAACAGCGTCGCTGGCAAAGGACCCTTTCAGGTAGCTGGTCACTTCATTGGTCAAGTACTGGACAACAGCTGTCCGTCCATGTCCGCCGCCAAGTCGCTGGTCGATCTGGGAGAACAGCACCATTACGTCTCGTACCGCGGCTACATCGGCTTGGCCAATGTGCCGAAGACCGGTCGCCTTGTCCGACGCGACAGATGCCCCCCGGTCGAGCCATCCAGGGAGCAACACGGATGCGCTGATGGCTGTGGAGTATCCGACACGTAGGAAAGAGCGCCGTTCCACATCAGCCTTTCCAAGGTTGAGCAAGGTTGCTACAGGGTCTTGGATGGCACCAAAACGCCTTTCGTACCACGCTATGACATCGGGTGTCTGCGTGCGCTGTCCGGTCTCGTAGTAGAAGAGCGCGGACTTGCTGTACGGGATTTGAGCGGCGAGCGCGGCCAGGGAAACCCCGGCGGCTTCGCGAGCCGCTCGAAGCTGTGCGCCGACGACAGCGGCGAGACCGTCCATACCGTCGAATCTAGCTGTTTCGTGAACGCGTCCGGCCGTTTTGTGGACGCGCTGTGGACGTCAACTCGTATTTTTCCGGACATCTCCCATGGTCAGCTAGATATGCGCCCGGAGAGACGACCCTCTCCCAGTACTTGAGAGTTTGTTTCAGGGGCCGGGCGCACCTAAGCCGCAGTCGACGCACCGGAGGTCGGCAGATGCCGAACAACGAGCTTCAACAACGCGACCCGTTCGTAGGGCCACCCCGCAGCTACACAGGAGCACCGGCCGAAAAGGTTGAACTCTTCGCGGAAGCGGTCCGGGAGTGGGGAACTGATCCAGCGTCGACCGAATCGTCCCGGTGTCGGGGTGTCGAGTCCTCCGACACCGGGCGTACCAACGACGAGGTGGCGTAGTGAACCGAGATCGCCTGCGTACCACCGAATCACCGGACGGTCGGAAGGTCGCCACATGGCGTCTTGTGCGGCGCGAATGCCAGCTGCTCCACATCCAGAATCGGGCGGACGCCTCACCGGCCTACCGGTGGCCCAGCGGAACAGCACTGCCCGCCGCAAAGCCGGGCCTGGTGATTCTCGACGGACCGCCGAACTTGTGGGAAGCGCGTGACGCGTTCCCCAGATATACCGATCTCTGGGACGCGGTGCGCTCGGACTACTGGAACGTCTTGCTGCGCCGGACCAGCCTTCCGGTCCCGACCACGGGAGCGTAGCCGAGTGTCCGAGATCCAGCGCCAGCGGCGCGAAATCGACGTGTCTGTATGGAAATTGCTCGCGCAGTTCCACGAAGAGACCCCAGCGAAACTCGCTATCGCCCCGGTCGACGGCGTCACACTCCGCCACTCCGTCAACGGGATAACCGAGGTGGACCAAGACGGTTGGTGCGCCGATTACGACGACACGACCGCACAGGACGCGATCACCGTCGAACCGGTCAGCGTCGTGGACACCGTCCTGACAACAACCCACCGCCACCGCGAGCACACGAATTCACCGGAAGGACACCACTGATGGGCCTCAGTGACGACGAGGGTTTCGACAACGAGACTGCTCAGCAGATTTGGCGCGGCGATGCGGTTGCATCCTGACGGGGGTGGGAGCGGAGAGCGCGAGCAAAGGAAGACCCATGCAACCCAAGGCAATCGGTCTACTGCTGCTCGAAATCACCGGACCGGATCGGCAACGGTACGAGCAGGTGATCAGACATCTGGCGCAGCGCCAAGGCTATGAGCTAGCCGGACTGCTCACCATCGGTACCGACACCTATATGCCGACGACACTGATAGTCGAAACCGTTTGCAAGGCAGGAGCTTCCGCCATCTTAACCCCCGACCTAGCCCACTTCGGCGGACACACGAAGGCAGTCGCATTGGCGTGCGATCTGGTGACTCCAGCAGGGATTGTGCCGCGATCCGGCGGGGAACGGTGATCGCGTCCGAACAGTGTGTTCCCAGGAGTGCGGGCACCCACTCGGCCGAATCATCTACCTACACAGCGTATTCGATTGCCTCATGCACGATCGACCGATGGTTGCTTCTAACCGGCGCGCCTCGGACATGTGTTCCAGAGATCCCCCAGTCATCCCGAAGGAGCCGGACATGATCAACGTCCCCGCGAGTCTGAAGGGCGTGCGCGTCGCAGTCCTGTACGGGCCGGTCTCAGAAGAGGATCGCGTCTACATTCTCAATACACCGCACGAGAAATGGTCGCTGACTGCGATCATGGAAACCCTCACCGAGTCCGGTATCGATGCCGAGCACCTCGACCCGACCGCCGCCGATTTCGTTGAGCGGGTCCGTACGTTCGACGTCGCATACGTGAACGTCCACGGCCCCTGGGGTGAGGATGGCCGTCTGCAAGGTCTGTTGGACTACCTGCACGTGCCCTACACGTCGTCGGGTGTTCTCCCGGGCAGTATCGGTGCGGACAAGCTGGCCTCGAAGGCGGTGTTCAAATACGTCGGCATCCCGACACTGCGCGACTCCGGGCTGATCACGCAATCGGCGGTCCCGGTGTTCCCGATGCCCGCGATGCTGAAAGCGGTCGACGGCGGCTCTAGCGTCGGGTTGCAACGAGTCGAGACTCTGGCCGAAGTCGCCAATGCGGCGCATCGATTCCGTGAGCGCGGATTTCGCCGATTCTTCCTCGAGGAGTTCGTCGTCGGTCGTGCGATGACGGTTGCGGTGCTCGGCACTCCGACCGGGCCGAAAGCGTTGCCGCCGTTGGAAGTGATCACCGAACGCGATTACTACGACGAGGAAACCAAGCTCGGCGGCGGCGATGGCCCAGCGGTTACCTATCAGGTTCCCGATGATCTGGCGTTGCCCACCCTCGACGCGATGTCCTTCGGTGCGCTGGCGGTATACGGATTCCTGGAGTGCCGTGGCGCAATCCGTATCGACTACATGGTCGATACGGCTGGTATCGCATACGCGCTAGAGGTGAACACGACTCCCGGTGTGCAGCGGCACAGCAATCTGCCGGTTGCGGCCCACGCGGTCGGAATCGGATATCGGGAGCTGATCCTGATGCTGCTCGCGGATGCGATCGAGAACGGGGTTCGTCCTCCGTGGGTCGTCCGATCCGTTTGTTGAGCAGTAACCGCGGCCCTTCGCTCCAGCTTGGGGCGATGTTGCCCTACATTGGGCTGGCTACCCCGGATCGAACGGAGTGAGATTGCACCGCCTTCCGCTGGATGTCCACCGGTTCCCGCAACACTTCACCGACGACGAAACCGATGACCCCGGTTTCCCATGGCCCGATGGTGGCCCACAGACATGGGGCGATCGGTGTTGCGGCATTGCGTGCCTGCGAATGCTGCTCCGGTTCCATGGCCTGCCGGTGCCGCTACAGCGTGAACTACTCCGAGAGGGGTTGGCCACCAACGCGTATGCCACCGGGGTGGGCTGGACACACGCCGGACTGGTCGCGCTGGCCACACGGCACGGCCTCGCCGGTACTGCCGAAGCGGTCGACCGTTCCACGCTTCAGGGTATGGCCGCTGACGGCATACCCAGCATCATCTCGTGCACGTGGCAACTGCCTGAAGACGGACGCCAGGGCGGACACCTGATCGTGTTTACCGGCGAGGCAGACCGCGACGGTGACACCATCGCGGGATTCGCCGACCCGTCCCGATGGGGTGCCGAGCATTCGGAGGTTCCGGCGCGACGGTTCTGGGCCAGTTGGACCGGGCGCGCGATCATGCTGCAACCGACCTGATCCAGGCTCCCAGCGCAAGCTGCGAAGGGACTCTTCCCTACGCACGGAGGTGCCGTTCCAGAACAGACCTCGAGGCGAGGGGGCCTTCGTCACCTGATCCCGGCACGCGTGAGTTCCCCGTCCTGCCGGATTCGGCGCCCCACTCCTGGAGCCTTGCGCCGTAGGTGCCTGCCGGGGTGCGTCGCTGGATGTGCGGGGAATCCGATCAGTCCCGCGAAATCTTTTGTGCCGCAAGCTTGATGGGTTCATGTAGAAGAGTGAGAAGAGTTGGGAGCCCCCGGAAGAGAAAGAAAAAGAAGAAAAAGAAGCCGGAAACCCAAGTAAGAGAACTTGCCGAATTTCCCTCTACAGAATCAAGAGCGGCGCGCTACGCGCGCCGCCCGGTGCGCCCGCCCTCCCGCTCCGCTCCCAGGCGGGCACCCCGGCACACCCACCAGGATGATGGGGACCGAGCCAGCACAACAGCGGTGCCCCCGTACTAGAAAGTGCTGCCGCGCCCCTCCGGGGCTTGCCACCTAAGCTCTAGATCTTTGAAGCTTGGTCGCTAATCCTGAATACCGCCTTTACTCCGAGCAGCGCTATCTGAAATTAAACTGGCAACATAGGCTCGTGAATACTCGTAGGGCTCATACTGCAAAATCTCGGAACTGACTAGTCCGCGCTCGAATCCTCCGTGTGCAAGCAGATTGAGTTTGAGAACCCACGAAAGTGAGTATCCGACCGCAGTCGCCAGATTGTAGAACTTTTGCTTCTCGACCCGCGACTCTTCCGGATTCCATGGTTGTTCGCATTCGTCGTCATCGTCCATCAATTGGTGCACGAACTTGTTCCTGATTTCGGCTACCGATTTTGTCCAGTCGTGGAAATCTGAAACGATTTCCGGGTCAAAGCATCGTGCAACTTCCGCTAACTCTCGCATACGTTCTCGGAATTTCATATCGTTTATCTGGGCCAATGGGCCGTCCAAGGCAGGGTCGATACGATCATGGTCATTAATTCCAAATTCCGCAAGTTGTGCGGTAGCAGCATCTTTTGCGGCTTTCCGCACTGCCCTTCTTTGCGCTTTGTTCAGTTCTGGAAATGCCACCTTATCGCAATGGAATCTCCGATGCATGCCCTCTGCTACTGCCGCAAGTGTAATTACTTGAGTCTCAATGGGCAACGATTCGTCAAGCCCGGCAAGAGCTTCAATCAGACCCTCCGCCTTCTCGCTGGCATCGATCCAACTAGCTGCGCGCTCCAGGGTGAGATGCTTTATCGGAATGGGGCCAGGACGAGAGGCGCGCGCCGGGAATTCCGGCGAGCGTGATGGATGAACTTCAAGCCATGGCGAATCTGAGTTACTCCGGACATTCATCCTTGATACTGAAATCTTGCACTGCCCTGCAACTGCCAAGAATGACATCAACGGAATTAAGATACGGGTTTCGTACTCCCTGAGGCTCGCACCGTTGGACGCTTGCACTTCAATCCAAGTTGATGCTTCTTGTCGATAGACCTCCAGGCCGCCTCCGCCGATAGCGTGGAATGATTCTCTGTCAGAGATGACCACATTCTTCCAGGGGCCATCGAATAGATATCTTGCATGCGAGTATCTCTGGTATTCGTCCACATGGTCGCCTTCCACTACTGCGTAGCATCTGAACTCTTGCCCCAATCCATGAAGTCCCGTGAGATTGTAGCCACCCTGCGCACCGATCAGGGTAAGTTTGGTGCCATCCTCGGCCTCGCCGAGGAAAGTGCGTGGCTTGTAGTCTTCTACGATATCGGTGGGGCTGCCTCCGTATGCCGCCTGCAATTCGTGGTCGCCTATACGTGTTATCTTGACGGCCTTTTCCTGAATTATCTGTCGGTGAACAGATAAAACAGGTCGCTGCCCGTAGTCGCCTAAGACGATCTCTCCATCTGAGCGCATTCTGGTCGCGGCGTGCCAAAAATCTCCAGGAATATGCCTAGCTGTCATTCCTCGCGTACCTCCAATAGCCACGTTGCCGGCATTAGCAACATGTGCTCGGGATCGGAAATTGCCTGTGCGGTACACGGGCATATGGTGGCCAATATTGCGACCCACAATGACTGGAAGCAGATAAGCAAACTACGAAAGCTTCCGAACTACGCCATCGTAACGATCTTGGATATGATCTTCTTTGATTTTTCCGTTGAGTGCTTGACGAAGAAACACCATTAGATCTTTAGAGTTCAGGGGGAGAATTAGTCCTTTAGTATTTGCCATCACCCGCTGCATGTGTTCGTAATAGCTTGGCTTCATCTCGCCGCGAAATACCAGAACCACAAACCTTCCCGCTGCCTCGGTCATGTAGTAAGCGAGCTGATGGAAGTCATCGGCATGTAATTCGTCGTAATTCTTGCATTCCCAGATAACCTGGTTGGCGCCGTATCGTGAGCGTACCGATTCCCAGAAGCCGCTAGTAGCTCGATTCGACGCAATCCAATCTCGAATTACTCGCCCATTATGATTTCTGACTCGCTCTTCAACATTTACAAGACTTCGGAAGAAGCAAAGCTTCAGGACGTCGCCGACCACCTCTTCAAAGTCCGTTGCTCCACTAGTTCCCAATGGCAACTCTTGCAACGTCGAGATAGTCATTTCTATACTATCAGCATATTCGGTGGGGTCGAGGCCGCCGGGAAGATCCTCGATAATTCCAATCTTCCCAAACTCCTTCTTCCCAGAAAGATCGCGAACTAGTCGATCCTGAAGATCTAGAGCATCCCAGTAGCATCGGTGAATAATTACATCGGTCGTATCCGCAACAGGAGGTGGACTGGTATCCATCGGTCCGAGCGCGCGAAATTTCGGTGCTTTGCCTTCGCTCCGTATGCCGACAAATCCGATGTCATAAAGTAGTCTGATGAATTTCTCGGGAGATGAGTTCTCATAAATCCACGAACCGCAGAGTCTCAATACTTCCGGATCGTTATGAAGCATTCTAATAAAGGACTCGACTCCTCCGAATGTATATGCCGTTCCTAGACCATAGAAGCGGGAAAGCACGGTCGCTATGCGCGGGTAATTTTCCGAGTACTCATCACCCAGGTCCTTAAAACGGTTGTCGGAGAAGCGCCTTCTCGCCTGCTGAACATCCTCTATTAGAATTCGGTCATGTCCAGCAGTCTGAGCTGCTTCTACTGCATTACTGGCGTAAATGAGAACATCTCGTGGTCGCCGCTGGCAGTAATCGAGTACGCTTCGCCAGGCATCCTCCGGCCGTTCAAAGAATGCCTGCCAAGTGCCTCCCTTTAGATCGAATTTTGCCGTAAGATTTCTATTGAGTCGACGTTCGACAACCTCAAGCAGTTGGCGCTCGGTCCATTCCATTCCCACCACGGCAGTCTCAATGCGAGATGACTCGGTATCCAATGCTCTGACCCGTTCGAATATGTTCTCTCGCAAAAATAGAATCGTACGAGCCTTGGGAATCTGGGTAGACACTTCCTGGCATGCGTGCATGAACGCCGTCAGGTAGACGAGCCCTTCGTCGCTTCCTTCCCAGTAATCGTCTATGCTATCAATCAAAACGGTTTGTGTGGTCAGCACATTAGACCACATTTTTTTGATTCCATCGGCTACCTGTTTGGCCACCTTGTTCTCACGCAGCCATCTTTCATCGTCACCGTCCGCTAAAGCTCCGCCAATACGCGATATCGCCTGAAGGCAGCGCAAGTCAAAGTCAAGGTCAGCAAAAGTATCTAACTCCTGCTGAACCTCAACGGGGATTACCAGACGTGCGGAATAACTGTCCAGCCAGATCGAAATCACCTCAACTTGAAGCGCTCTTCGGAAAGCTGATACCAGTGAACGAAATGGCTTCTGCTTTGCGTTTCTAAGAAGCTCAACATCCTGCAGAGTTGATGAAGGGCTGAATATTTCCGGTACAATCACCTTGGTTTCGCCGCCGTTGAGGTCGCAGTACCTCCGAATAGCAGTCTTTCCAGTTCCTCGGCGACCCACAAAGAAGACTTTTCCGCTCGCAGGGTCTGCTGCGGCGGCAAGTGCTGGTGTATGAACGTAGATCGATGGATCATCTAATGCCGCATCATACTCAGCGAAGGACTGGCCGATATTAATTCGCTTTATCGCGTCTTTGGGCAGTTTCGGGACGATCTGAGGAGCAGATTGAACGAGATCAGGCGTTGCGGTTGGAGCCGGAGTGCCGGCCTTAGCGGATGCCACCTGCTTCGACCTCTTGTTCCGGCGCCTGACCATTGGCCCTCCCTCTCGTCCGCCGCTTAGACATAGATCGGCACCCGGCTACCTGCGCCTAACCCCTTGTGCCGGACTGCACTTCGCATCTATCCCTGCTTGATGAGCAAGCGTTACATAGGTTCTCGGGCTCGTGTCGATATTCGGGGAGATGTTCGTGGCCATCCACCGGTGCTACCGCACCATCCCTCGCGGGATGGCTTGCAGTTGAACAACCCCGCTGCTAACAAAATCCTGCGCCGACCTGCGCAGACTCCCATACACCCGCCCGCCATCGGTCACTGGTCCAGGCGAGCAATAGAAGGAGTGCGTAACCGAAATGTCACCCCGCGAGCTGTGCTCCATCCCGCCGTAAATGCCGGTGTTCGGCCTGGTCTCGGTGAGTCAGCGTCGCGCGGGCCACCTTCAAACCGATGGTGCAGCCGTACTCTGTGCTTACACCGGCGAACTCGCCGTCAGCCGTCACAACCAAACCGCCGCACCTACCCGCATTGACCGCTGCCCCGGCAACCAGGTGAAAAACCGGTCCGCGTAGCTGATGGTTAACCAATAGTGGAAAGTCATGGCGTGTCACGGATTAGACACGCCGGTGCCAGCCGCAGGATGCTCCCAACTAAGTCCCAACAAATCCCACCAACGTAGCGATCTACCGAATGTGTGTTCGATAGTCCTGAGTAGTCGATTGTCGTCGTATGAGCTGGTCAGATGATATTTTTCCGACGGTAGAGTCGTTCGTAGTTGTCTGCGGTAGTCATGAGTTCTCGTAATGTGGGGGTCAGGGGTTCGAGTCCCCTTAGCTCCACTCGAAAATCGCAGGTCAGGACCGGTATCCATTCGGTTCTGGCCTTTCGCGTTTCGGCCATCTTGCCAAGTTCTTGCCAACGGGCGGGAGAACTCTCGATTCTCGACCGGCCCGGACGGTCTTAGACCGCCTTTTCGGTACCGAACATTGCCGACGCGGCGGTGGTCAGACTGAATGTGCTGGCCCGGTCGCGACGCCCAGGTCGCAGTGAACGCCCCAGCGGGCCGATTGGCCGCTGAGCGCCGCGTCTTCGCGGCGCCGAAGGTGTATGCCGCCCTGACGAGAGCGTCGCGACCAGGCTGCCGGTCGTCCGGGCCCCGTCGAGCCGCGCTCGGAAGGTGACCAAACGCTCCGCGAAGCCTGCGAGGTGTCCCGCGCCCGTAAGAGCAAGCGTTAGCTGTCGGCGGTGGACTCGAGCCGAATGCGCGATGGGCTAACGTCCATCAACCTGCGGCGAAACAGAATTTGTCCCTCGACTCTTCGTATCATCGGCTCGCGAGGGGCGCCTCCACGAACCCCTGGGCGACTTCCTCGAAGGTCCTCAGGAGTGTGTTCGCGGCCGGAGTGAGACGCTGCTCTGCCATGTGCGCAAGCAGAATTCGCCGGGACGGGGCCCCGCCGGTCAGCGGAATGACGCGGACGTCCTCGCGCAGGTTCGACAGCGCAAGTCGGGGCGCCAGCGATACGCCGAGGTCGACCGCCACCATGGCTTGGGCTTCCTGGTAGTCGTTTGCCGCAAATGCTACCGAGGGGGTGAATCCTGCTGCGTTGCAGGCCTTTTCCAAGGCTAACCCGACCGGATGGTTGTCCTCACGGGTGATCCATTGCTCATCGGCGAGTTCGTCCATCGCGATTGTCTTCCGATCGGCGAAGCGATGGTTGACCGATACGACGAGCGTCGGTGGATCGATCAGGAGTTCATGCACCGCGAGCTCCTGATCGTCGACGCGAGCCCACGCGTAGTCCCAGAGCAGCGACAGTTCGACTTCGCGCGTGTCGAGCATTGCGCGCAATTGCGCGAATCGGGAGCTGCGCACGGTCAGGGCCACGGCCGGATGGCGGGCCTTGAACAGCTTGACCACCGACGGCAGCAGACTCGATCCGGCCGTGGGAAAAGTCCCGATCCGCACGGTGCCCGAGCGGAGTCCGGCGATGTCGTCGAGCTCCCTGCGCGCGGCAAGCAGTTGAGTCTCGATGCGCTCGGCACGACGAGTCAACATGGCCCCCGCCTCGGTCAGTCGAATGCCGCGCGCGTGCCGTTCCAGCAGCGGTTGGCCGGCCTCGGTCTCGAGCTTGGCGATCTGTTGGGAGACCGCCGAGGTCGTGTAGTTCAGCTGTGCCGCGGCTGACGTGATGGAGCCGGCGCGCACCACATCGATCAGCAACAACAGGCGACGAGGGTCGAGCATGGTGCGGCTCCAGAGTTTAGTAGAAGTTAAACCTCCTCAAGGTTTTCGAAATTGTACTCCAGTGTCCGAGGCTGCACGCTTGTCTGTGTCACCGTGACCCGGCTCACGAACAGCTGGGAGTCGCGCGGTGGTTCACAGATCCTCTTCACGAGCGAAAGGCGGGCCGGACGGGTGTTCACACTCCGCGGAACCTGGATGCGCGGAGGGACTAGCAAATGCTGGCTCTTCAACGCGGTTGACGTCGACCCCTTGATCGGACGGGCCGGCGGGCTCGACGCCATCCTGACATCGGCCTTCGGCTCGGGCGATCCCCGCCAACTCGACGGTGTCGGCGGCGGCAGTTCCACTACATCGAAGGCCGCGGTCGTCCGACGCTCCAGCACGCGTGGTATCGACATCGACTACCTATTCGCACAGGTGGCGATCGGGGACCGGCGAGTGGAATGGGGCAGCAACTGCGGGAACTGCGCGACAGCGATCGGTCTGTACGCGCTGCAGGCAGGGCTCGTCGCGGTCGACACCGCGACCACGACGGTGCGCATGCGCAACCAGAACACCGGAGCGATCCTCACCGCGGAGATCGCCACCCCGAATGGAATCGTGCCCGCCGAGGGCACTGCCGCCGTCCCGGGCACGAGCGCTCTCGGCGTCCCGGTCTCGCTGACCTTCACCGATCTGGCCGCCGACCACCGATCATTGCTACCGACCGGTGCGGCGTCGGATCGGATCACGGTCGGTGACAACAACTATCGAGCCACACTGGTGATCGCCGGCGCCCCTGCCGCCCTGTTCCACGCCACCGACCTAGGACTGACCGGCACCGAGGACAACAATCTGATCGCCGAGCGCCTACCCCTGCTCATCGCGCTACGCACCGCGTCCTCGCTGCGGATGGGGCTCAGCCGCGCCGGTGATCCCGTCTCGTACGCGATCCCGAAGGTCGGCATCGTCGGGCCGCCACACGACTACCGCACCAGCACGGGGGTATATACCACCGCGGAGGAATACGACGTTTCGGTCCGGATGGTCTCCATGCTCGCGCCGCATCCCGCGATCGGACTCACCTCAGCCGTCGCCGTGGCAGCCGCGGCGACCGTGCCCGGCAGCATAGTCGCCGACAACGCCCGCATCGGGTGGCCCGGATCCCTGCGACTGGGCACCCCGGCCGGCATCCTCGAGCTCGACATGACCTCGACACCGGATGGTGTCCCCGAGTCCGTCACCTTGTATCGAGCCGCCCGGCGCATCGCTACCGCAGAGCTCTTCATCACGCCGACGACGGTCCTGGCCGGATCCGCATGACGGCCAGGCACCGGCGGACGGCCGAGAAATCTGATCCGAACCGCCGAATCATCAGAACTCGACGCGGTAGTCGACCACAATCGCCCCCAGGCAGACCGCATAGCCCGAGCGGAACCAACACGAACGGGCGAACAGTCGGCCACCCCGTGGACATCGCTGTCCAGGATGAAGGAAATACATGAAAGTCACGATCGACAACCTGACTCTCGCGTACGCGGGCAACATCGTGGTACGCGACCTCTACCTCGATATCGCCGACGGCGAATCACTGGTTCTGCTCGGGCAATCCGGATGCGGTAAGACCAGCACCATGCGATGCGTCGCCGGCCTCGAAACCCCCGACGCCGGACGTATCGCCATCGGTGATCGAGTCGTCCACGACTCGACGAAAGGCCGCACCGTTCCGCCCCACAAACGCAATGTCGGGATGGTGTTCCAGTCGTACGCGGTGTGGCCGCACCGCACCGTGTTCGAGAATGTCGCGTTCTCGTTGAAGATGCAGAAGGTCGGAAAGCAGGAGATCCGCACGCGGGTGCTCGAGGCATTGGACTTGGTAGGCCTGCGGGAGCTGGCCGACCGAGGTGCCAGCCTGCTCAGCGGCGGGCAGATGCAGCGGGTCGCGCTCGCGCGAAGTCTGGTGATGCGCCCGAGCGTGCTGCTGCTCGACGAGCCGCTGTCCAACCTCGACGCTCGCCTGCGCGAGCGCCTCCGGATGGAGTTGCGCGAGCTGCAACTGCGACTCGGACTGACGACCGTGTACGTCACCCATGACCAGGTCGAAGCGTTCGCCCTGGCCGACCGCATCGCGCTGATGCATCAGGGGCGCATCGTGCAGATCGGTACTCCGGAGGAGATCTACACCAAGCCGACATGCGCCTCGATCGCGGACTTTCTCGGTGTCGGCAATATCTTCCGCTGCACGACCGGCACGGGACAACGCGGTGCGGTCGAGCTGACCGACTACCCGTCCATCGCGGTCCGGGTGGATGCCACCCCAACCGAGTCCGGCCCGATCATCGTCTGTCTGCGCCCGGAGGATCTGCTGGTCACCGCGGCCGACGACACCAGGCCCGACGGGCAGTCCTGGACCGGCCGCGTCGAAGTCGCCAGTTATCAGGGCGCGTCGATCCGGTACCGGGTGACACTGGATGACGGTCCCGAAGTAGAAGCCATCGCCACCGGCCACACCAGCCGGGTCCTGGGGATCGGCGAGCGCGCGGTGGTCACCGCCGTCCCGGGCGGAGCCCAAGTCCTGCGCGATGACCGCGTCGAGGCGACGGCGGTGCCCGCATGAGTGCCCTCGCCACCGGGCCGACCACGGATCAGCCCCGCTCCGAAAGTATCGAGCCCGCAAGGAAATCCACAGCGTCCCGATACCGGCGGCCCCGAGTGCGGCGCTGGCTCCCGGTGCTGCTGCAATTGGCTCTGCTCGCCCTCATCGTGCTGTGCCCGATGTTCTTCATCGTCATGGGCGCGTTCACCGACAAGTCCGAACGCACCTCGCTGTTCGACTTCGGCGACTTCACCCTGGACAACTTCCGGGTGCTCGGCTCCGGTACCGCACGGTCGGCGATGCTGAACTCGGCCGCCGTCGGGATCGGCGCGTCGCTGCTGGCGCTGGCGATCGGTTGCACGCTCGCCTTCTTGGCAGCCCGCACCGATATCCCCGGCCGGAAACTCATCTATGGCATCGGAATCGCTCCACTGTTCCTGCCCGCACTCGTCGGCTCGCTGGCGTGGGTACTGTTGGGAGGGCCCGCCACCGGCTACCTCAATCTGGCTTTGAACAGCATCGGCCTGCCCAATGCGATCAATATCTACAGCTTCGGCGGGATGATCTTCGTCCTCGGCCTCTATTACGCGCCGTACCCGTTTCTCATGGTGCACTCGGCGCTGTCGCTAATGAATCCCGATCTCGAGGACGCGGCCAGTCTGCATGGGGCCAAACTCACCCAGATGCTGCGCAAGGTCACGTTCCCGCTGGTCATGCCTGCCGTCGTTGGCTCGGGCATCTTGGTCTTCGCCCTGTCCGTCGAGAACTTTCCGGTCGGTCAGGTCATCGGTGTGGCAGGCGGTATCGACACGCTGCCGACCATGATCTACCGACTGATGAACGCCTCGCCCGCCCGTTCCAATGACGCGGCTGCCGTCGCCGTCGTGCTCACGGTGCTGCTGGTAGTCGTGGTCGCGTTCCAACAGCGGGCGATGGCCGGCAAGCAGTACACGACCGTCACGGGTAAAGGTGTGCGGGCCCGCAAGGTTCCGCTGCGCGGTTGGCGCCGTCCCGCCGCTGTCTTCGCCTGGGTGTACTGCGCCCTGGCGGTGGTGCTCCCGGTGTTCGCGCTCATTCTCGCGAGCCTGCAAACCAGTCCCTATGTCGCCGACCTCGGGCAGTTGGGCCGCCCCGGCGCGTTGTCCCTGTGGGGTATGGGACAGACACTGAGGAGTTCCGATTTCCACCACGTCGTGGTCAACAGCGTCACCGTCGGTGTCGCGACCGCCGCGATCGGAACCGCGCTCTGCTTCGCCCTCGCCTACACCCGGTATCGCACCGACGCGCCCGGCCGCAAGCTACTCGAATACGTTGCCATGCTCCCGCTCGCCGTACCCGCCGTCGTGCTCGGACTTGGTCTGCTGTGGACCTGGCTGGCTATGCCGATACCGCTCTACGGAACCCTCGCCGTCCTGGTCATCGCCTTCGTCGCGGTGTTCCTCCCGCAGGGATACCGCGGCGTGTCGGCCTCGATCATCCAGCTCGACAAGGACCTCGAAGACAGCGCGGTGATGCTCGGCGCACGCAGGTATAGAGCCATCAGCTTCGTCACCGCACCACTGCTGCGGGTCGGACTCTCCTCCACCTTCCTGCTGCTGTTGATGCTGTCCATGCGGGAACTGACCGCGGCGCTGTTCTTGTTCACCTCGGACACGCGATTGCTGTCGATCGCGATCTTCGACGCCTACGACAACGGCTCCTTCCAAGCCGCAGCCGAACTCAGCCTGCTGTATTGCGTCGTCATCGCCACCCTCGCCGTGCTGTCGCGCCGCCTCGGATCCAAGGAAACCGTCTGATGAAGAAGATCGTGATCGGGCTGAGCGCCGCCTTACTAGCCGCACTGACCGCCTGTGCACCGCCCCCGGGAGGCCAACCATTGGCCCGACCGGCCCAGAGCATCCAACGAGACGACGCGCTGATCATCAACGGCGAGCAGATCGCCGACCAGAGCCTGTGGAAACAAGCCAGGGCCGAGGGCAAGCTCACCCTCTACAGCGGCTACACCCAAGCCAGCGAAGCCACACTTCTGCACCAATTCGAAGCCGATACCGGCATCAAGGTCAAACAGATCCGGCTGACCCCCAACCGCCTGTACGAGCGAATCGTCGCCGAGCACGGCGCGGGCAAACTCAACGCCGACATCGTTCGCATCTCCGACGCCGGATTCGCGCACGGCCTCGCCGAACGGGGCGTCTTTCAGCCATACCAGCCATCGACCGCGACGAACCTACACGACGACGTGATCTTCGACGGTGGCTCGTACTACCGCACCTTCGACCCTGTTTACACCTTCGGCTACAACACCGCGCTGGTCCACGCCGACGCGGCGCCGACCAGTTGGCGATCACTACTGGACAACCGGTGGTCCAACAAGCGGGGCATCGCCCAAGCCGGCGCCGGTGGCAGCGCTCTCGCACTGACACGGTTCCAGCGGGCGACGCTCGGTGACGACTACCTCCGTCAATATGCTTCCGGGGCAAGGGTTTTCGATTCAATCGGTGCCCAGCTCGACGCGCTGGCCCGCGGCCAGATCGACGCGGGCACTGTTGTCGTCAGCGCCGTCAATATCGCGAACAACGCGAACGCGCCGGTGAAGTTCGTCGTCCCGGAGGAGGGCGTCACGGCATACGACTACTACACCGGGGTCGCCTCCACCGCGACGAACACCGCTGCCGCCAAGCTGTTCCTCAACTGGAACCTCGCCAAACGCGGCCAGCAAGTCTTCGCCGACATGGGTGAGTATTCGGTCCGCACCGACATCGCCGCGCCCAATGTGCGCGGCGTGCAACTGCCAGATTTCACCGACCCCAGGGTGCACCGGATCACGCCCGCCGAGTCGATCAGCAACGCCGCCACCGACCAACGGGCCTGGAACGCAATCTTCGGCTACAACCAATAGATGCGACCATGACCGCCCACCGCGTCACGATCTGACGCGGTGGGCGGTTCCGATGCCGGAAGCTCCGGTTGATCCCGCTTCGTGCGCTGCCCTCCAGGCCGCAGTCCAGGTGGCTGAGCTGGCCTGCTGGTGGCGAGCTAAACGCTAACTTCGCCTGGCTGCAGGCCGCGCTGTAAGCAAGAGCGGAGCAGGGGGCGGGCATCGGTGCTGATGTCGGTATCGGCGACGTCATCGGATGAACATGAACAGTCAGTCCGCAAGGAGTTGGTGGACCGGGGCGCGGTGCGCGCGCGGTCATTCACTTGTCGAGGGACCTGTACCCGGTGTCGTCGGTGGATAAGACGGTGTGGGTGCTGGAACATCGGCGCCCCCGAGGACCCCAACCGCGCATTGTGATGGTCGATGCGACCTCGCTGAAACTCAAATCACGCGAGCGTGAGCGGCCGGTCCTCGCGGGTGCAGAACAGATCTCCGCACTGGTGTGGGATCCCTTCGATCTGGTTCCGGGGGAATCTCGCAGCGTCATAGTCGAGCACGCGATCGGGCTGGCCCAGTGCTGTTACTCGGATGGAGGGGCACGGTCATGCGCCCGCTACCGAGGTCTTCCGTGGGTGTCTCGGGTGGGTATTCCGTGTTGGCGGAGTGCGGTCAGGATGGCCGTTCCGCAGGCGGCTGGGTAGTTGTCGTGGTGTCGGGCAGCTTCTTGATCAGGGCTTCCAGGGCTTCTACCTGCGTGTTCGTGTTCGAGTAAGGTCCCCCAAGGTCCACTCCACTCGTAGGCGGCTCACGCTCATGGAGAGCATGAGCCTTTCTCGTTTCGTCGTGTTTTGTGGGGGCGAAGCCCCCACACCCCACCCGGCGGGCTTCGCCCCCGGACCCCACTCCCGGGTGCGCCCCGAGATCAGTCCCACTGCCGACCGCTCTGTCCAGTTCGGCGGCAGCCCGGCCGCCCATTTCGGGGACGAACCGGCCGGGCCCGCGTCAGCTCCGCGCGGCTGACACTCCGAGCTGCACTGCCAGTGCGGCGGCGGTTGCGGGGAACCGGTCGAGCAAATCGGTTACCTCGCGGTTTCCGGCCGGTCCGGCCTCCTGCCAGCCGCCCTCGACGCCGAGCAGTCCGGCGAGCGCGTCGCAGGCGGCGGGGTGGGCGGCCAGTAGTTCGGTGACCGGCCCGCGCGGTGCCGCCACCGGCGTTGCGGCCGTGGTGAATTCGACCGACCAGGGCGGCACGAAGGCGTCCACGGCGGGCAGTGCGCCGGGGAAGGTGCGACCTGCTTCGCGGACCAGTCCCGGGATCAGGCCGCCCGCCTGATCCTTCAGGGTGGTGATGAGCTTCGGCAGCCACGGCAGCAGCACCGTGTCCGGCAGCGTGCCGAAGGCCTTCGACAATAGCTCCACTACAAAGGGTTTCAATGCCGGAGCCGGGTCGATGGCCTGCACGAAACCGCTCACGTACTGCGGAACCGTTGGCAGTACCAGGGGATTGGCCAGCATTCCGTCGCACCGCTCGCGTAGCTCGGCCATGGTCAGCAGGCCGAGCTGGAAACGCGCCGCCCACAGCAGGGCCACCATGGCCGGCGCCTCCGGGTGCGATTGCAGCACCGCCAATTCCAGCTGGGTGTGATCGCAGCCCAGCGACAGCGCCAGGTTCTCCATCCCGAAGAGGAAGCCCAGCATGGCCGCCACCTGCGCCGGTCCGGTCTCCTCGGCGGCAAAGGCGGTGGGCAGCAGGGTGCAGTAGTGCGCGTACCCGGCCGTCACGAACCGTTCGCACCACGCCGGCAGGCCGGCTTCGGTGGAGCGGAAGTAGTTGAGCAGCAGGCGGATACGCCGAAGCACGACGGGCGCGTCGTCGACCGTTCGCTCGGCGGCGAGGAGTTCGACCGCGCGATTGCCCAGCTCGTCGGCGAGCCGGACTGATCCCAGATACGCCAGCGCGTCCTCGACCGCGCCCAGCGCCACCGCCGCTGTCGCGTCCGGTGCGGCGACCGCACGCCGCAGGCGCTGCTCCAGCACCTGCTCCACCGACACGCCCTCGTAGCCGAGCTCCACCAGCGAGCGCTGGTATTTGCCGAGCCCGATATCCCAGCTCTCCTGGATCGAGGTCTCGCCCAGTCCGCGTGAGCCCATGATGGGCCGCAGCGCGTCCTGTGGCAGCAACCTGCGCAGCAGCCACAGCAGATCCGAGCACGGCCGCAGGTCCGGATTCGCCTTCAGGTCCAGCAGCGCGCGTTGCAGTGTCCGCTTGGACAGATCCAGCCCCAGCGGTTCCAGCCGGTCGAGCACATCGCGGGCCAGCGGTGGCAGCGCCGCGTATCCGACCTGGCCGATGCGGTCGCCGCCGAGCAGGATTTCGCACAGCCGCCGCACATCGCGCCGCCCCGGCACCCGGTCCTTCTCGAGGCAGGTGACGGCCGCGTCCTGGAAGTCGTACGGCGTCGGACGGGCACGATTGCGCAAGCCCGCCAGCAGGATCGAGGTCTCGAAGATGGCGATGGCGTCGGCGGTGCTGGCCAGGTAGCCGTTGCGCCTGGCCAGCCGGACGATATCCACCGACCATTCCAGCAGTTCGGCCTCATCGAGTGGGTCCAGCACCGGCGGCTGGGACAGAAAACCCGAAAGCTGGTCCGTCACTTCGGCTTCCGGTTCCACCGGCAGCAGCGGCGGTTTCTTGGCGCGCTTCTTCGTTCCCTGCTGGCCCTCCAGCTGGAACGACTGCAATCTGCCGCGCCGCAAACCCTTCGCCCAGGTGGCTGCCGCGATCGACACCGCGCCGCCGGCCAGCCCGAACTGCGCCTCGATGGCGGAATGGCTGGACGGGATCAGCCCGTAGTGCCACTTGGTGGCCGAGCGCGACGAGATCTCGAACGCCGCGTCCGACTCCAGTCCGAACTGTTCGACCGGGCTGGCCGCATGGGCGGCGCCGCACACATACAACACCTGTGCCGGATCGATGTCGTTGGCGGCCAAGTGTTCCCGCATGCGGGTCCACATGTACCGCTCGCGGTCCTCGTCCTCGACGGTGCTGCCGCGCCGCAGCCGCCGGAACAGGCTGCCGATCATCACCATGACCTGGCGGTATGTGTCGTAATCGGCGTCCACGAGGGGCTGCTCCACGTACTGGTCCCACCATTCCGACCAATGCCGGACCTTGCCGTGGTGCAGCAGGTGTTCTTCCAGTTCGGCGAAACGCGGTCGCAGATCACCGATTTCGATGCCGACCGCGGCGCCGTGCAGGCCCTCGTCCTCGGGCGGCTCGTCGTCGGCAGGTGTTTCCGACTCCGCCTTTTTGGGAGCCCACTGGAAGACGTGATCGGTGGACCGATCCACCAGCACCAGTTCGACACCCGGCGTATCGAGCGCATAGGCGATGGCCTGGTACTCGGCCGACGATTCGGTGATCGGCGCGACCACCGACAGCGGTGCCCATTCCGCCGGGAAACCCTCGACATCGGTGGCGAAGGCCTGCAAGGCGACCGGCAACCGGCAGTTGCGCAGTTCGTCCAGCAGCGGCCGCATGTCTTCGCACAGTTCCAGGTAGATGACGCTCGGCTGCTTTTCGCGCAGCCGCCGCACCATGGCCAGACCGGAGGCGGGTGAGTGGTGACAGACCGGGAAGATCTCCAGCCGCTCCGACAGCGCCCGGTCGACATCGTCGACCATGCCCGTCAGGATGTCGCCAGCCGCCCCCGGCATCCCGGCGAACGCGACGGCCGCGTCCGCCAACTGATCCCGCAGCGCGGCAAAGGTATTCGGCGTGGACCGGGTATCGGAGACGATCACGACAGCCTCGCGATCGCCGCCCGGCCGCCCTCCAGGAATTCACCCCAGGCGGCATTGCCCTTCTTGTCCTTGGTACGCGGCTCGACCACGCCGTGCAGGTACTTGTTGAGAATGGCCAGGTCCTCGGGCGTGCGCCGGGCCAGGGACCCGACCAGCGAACCGGCGAGGGTCTCGGCGCGCAATTGCTTCGCACCGAAGAACTGGCTGTGCAGGATGGCGTCCTCGAGCACACCGATCTGCTCGGCGGTGGACAGCGCCGACTCCAGCTTGTCGTCGTCGCTGGTGGCGGCCGCCGCGGCGGCGCGCAGATCGGCGAAGCTCTCCAGCAGGATGTCCAGCAGCGTGGGTGGCAGTTCCAGTTCGAGGGAATGGCGGCGCAGCAGTTCTGCGGTGCGGAAACGCACGATCTCCGCCTCGCTCTTCTTGTTGGACACCACCGGAATGCGCACGAAGTTGAAGCGCCGCTTGAGTGCCGAGGACAGGTCGTTCACACCCCGGTCGCGGCTATTGGCGGTGGCGATGATGGAGAAGCCAGGCTGTGCGAACACCACATTGTCGTCGTCGAGCTCGGGGATGGAGACGTACTTCTCCGACAGGATGGAGATCAGCGCGTCCTGCACGTCGCTGGTGGAGCGGGTGAGCTCCTCGAAGCGGCCGATCACGCCCTGCTCCATGGCGGTCATGATCGGCGACGGGATCATCGACTCTCTCGACTGCCCCTTGGCGATGACCATGGAGATGTTCCACGAGTACTTGATGTGGTCCTCGGTGGTGCCGGCGGTGCCCTGCACCACCAGTGTGGAATTGCGGCTGATGGCCGCGGCCAGCAGCTCGGCCAGCCAGCTCTTGCCGGTACCCGGATCGCCGATGAGCAGCAGACCCCGGTCCGAGGCCAGGGTGACAATGCTGCGCTCGACGAAGCTGCGGTCGCCGAACCACTTCTGCTCCACCTCGCGGTCCAGTCCGTCGGCGCGTTCGGAGCCGAGGATGAACAGCCGCACCATCTTCGGGCTCAGCCGCCACGCGAACGGCCTGGGGCCGTCGTCGATGGACTCCAGCCAATCCAGTTCGTCGGCGTACTTGACCTCGGCGGGGGCGCGCAAAACGTCGTTCATGATGGCTGGTCTCCTAGTCGAGAAAGTTCTTGAGTTCGTGCACGAGCTTCTGGATGCGTCCGGAGATCACCGGAGTGCCAAGGTTTTTGAACCGTTCACGGAACCACGGGTTGATGCTCTGGTGGCCGGAGCTGTTCACCGAGCCGACCGGGATGAGCTTCACCCCGGAACGGTGCACCGCCTCCATGGCCTCGAACAGCGGCTGGGAGCGGTCGAACTCGTAGAAGTCTGAAATCCACACCAGCACAGTGTTTTTCGGGTCGGTTATCTTGGGCTGGGCCATGGCCATGGCGACCGGGCCGTCGTTGCCGCCCCCGAGATTGGTGCGCAACAGCACCTCGAACGGGTCGTGCACCCATGGGGTGAGGTCCAGGGCGCGGGTGTCGTAGGCGATGAGATGTACATCCACCTTGGGCAGGCCCGCGAAGATCGACGCCAGAATGGTGCAGTTCACCATGGAGTCGACCATGGAACCGGACTGGTCCACCACCACGATCATGCGCGCGGGGACGGTGCGCTTGGCGGTCTGGCGGTAGTAGAGCCGGTCGACGTAGAGGCGCTCGTCTCGGGGGTTCCAGTTGGGCAGGTTCTTCCAGATGGTCCGGTCCACGTCCAGGTTGCGGAGGATGCGCTTGGGCGGGACCGAGCGGTCGACGGTGCCGATGCTGGTCTGCTGCACCT
Source organism: Nocardia vinacea (assembly GCF_035920345.1). NCBI lineage: Bacteria > Bacillati > Actinomycetota > Actinomycetes > Mycobacteriales > Nocardiaceae > Nocardia > Nocardia vinacea. The sequence continues at coordinate 5,034,207 of NZ_CP109149.1, read as the reverse complement.
GGGTGCGCAGGACTTCGGCGACCTCGTCGATGTAGCGGCGGATGAGGCGCTTGGCATTGGCCAGGGCCACGCCGGACAGATTGTGTTTGTCGCGCAACAGTTGTTCGATGAGCGACATGCTCGGGGTGAGCTGGGCGGCCAGGTGCGGATCGGCCAGCACTTCGCGCAGCCGCATGCGGGATACCAGTTCGCCTTCCAGACCGGTGAGCACGCCTTGCACGGCGTCGGCCTGCTCCTCACCCAGGCAGCGGCGCAGCCAAGTGGCATCGGACTGCCAGCCCGCCAGCTGGGTGGCGCTGACCTGACCGGAGCCGGTGGCGAAGACGTTCAGCAGCAGCTTGGAAACCAGCGCGGCGGTGCGGACATCGGCCGCGCCGACGGGCCGGGGCGAAACGGCTTCGGCCTCGTTCCCGTCGTCCTCGGCTGTGGAGTCAACTGTCTCGGAGAAGTCGAGGCTTTCGAACTCCGCCTCCATCTCCGGATAGCGTTGCACCACATTGTCGATGGAAATGCCCGGATCGAGCACGGCCAGCGGCAACCCCAGATCGTCGACGATGCCCGCGCTCGCCTGTTCCAGCGTCGGTTGCTGATCCGCATTGAAGACGCCGGCCAGTAGACGCCAGTACAGGATCTGGCGTCGCGTCTCATGATTCGGCCCACCCGTCACCCGACTGTCACCCCCATGGAATCGCTTCGCGATGCTGTAGTCATTCGCGCAACAACCGTCCCGCGCGTTCACGCAACACGGCCACGGCATCGCCCGACTTGGCCTGTGCCTTGGCGACTTTCGGATCGGTCGGGCCGAGCGCCCAATCACCGTTGTGGAAGGCGGTGAGTGCGCTCTTGACCTTGCGCCGCACGGCCAGCGGTCGCACCGACCAGCCACTGGCATCCCAGCGCAGCAATCCGATCATGGTGCTGGAGCCGGTCACCCCGGCCGGAGTGAGCGGACCGGCGGTCGGCAGCGCGTCGAGTTCCACCCGAATCCGCTGCTCACCCAACTCCAGCGCACCGTCGCGGAACCGATACCCCTCGAGCAGAACCGGTTCGGCGATGTGCACCGGATCGCGATTCAGCGGCGCGACGGCAGGGGCCTGCGCCTGCGGCAGCTGCACGGTGGCGGTGACGAACGGATCGGCGGCATCCCCGGCCTTGGCCTGATCGTCATCCCACAGCAGGTCACCGGTCGCCGTCAGCGGCATCTCGGTGAGCTCCAGCGCGCGCTGCTCGGCCAGCGCGGTGAGCAATTGCCGATGCGCGCCCAGTAACTGCCAAACCGCGGGTCCCACAATGGTGTCCACCTTGGCCGCCGCCACCGATACCCGCACCCGACGGGCCGGTGTGCCCGCGACCTCCAGCACACCGTGCACCTGTGCCTGCACCGCGGTCCCGTGTTCGTGCACGTCCACGCCCAGCGGCAGCAGGCGACCCGAAACCGGCTCGCTCGTCGCGGATTCCGCGCCGCGCCAGGACAGCAGCAGGGCGCGCGTCCAGAGATCGGCCCAGCGTCGCGCGGGCACCCGATCCATGGTGGCGATCGGCGCGGAAGCGCCCAGTTCGGCGGTGAAGCCGTCCAGCAGCACCGCCAGCCGTCGCAGCGCGGGTTCGGCCAGTAGCGACTCTACGGTTTGATCCGCGGCTGCCACCAGGTCGTGGTCCACGCCGCGCCATCCGGCGACGGCCAGTTCGCCCAGCCAGGCGCGGGAACCCGCCGCGAGTGGGCTCGGGGTGGCTTGATCCAGTTCAATTGACCACTCGGATCGATTGCGGCCCATGGCCGTATCGGCTTGGTCCACCAGTGCGTCGTGCACCGCGCCCAGCAGGGCGGCACGGGCGGCGGCCAGCGCTGACAGCTCGTCCGTGCCGATCGCTCCCGTGCTCACCTTCGACACCGCCGCCGTAACCGCCTCGGCCAGTGGCGAACCCGCCACGGCGGCGGCCAGCGTCGCCAGTGCCGCGCTCTGCGGTTCGGAAACCCGGGCGAAGCCGTTGACCAGCGCGGTATCGAAGCCGCCCACCGCCTCCAGGGCCGCCGCGACGCCATCGGGCGTAACCGCCAGCGCGGCCAGTTGTACAGCCTGCATCAGCGACCCACCCCCGCCGGGAACCAGTGCAGTTCCGGGATCGGCGTCGCGCTACCCGGCAGTTCCAGGTAGGTCAGATGCCGCAGGAACCGGCTGAACACCACGGCGGCCGGAGCCGGGTCGCGAGTTCCGCTGAGGCAGTTCGCGAGTCGGGTGCCCTCGGGGACCTCGACACGCAGGAACCGCGCCACCCGGTCCTGCCCGTACTGGAGCACCGCTTCTTCGATGAGTGCGTCCAGGTGCTTGCAGACCCACCCCTGGTTCAACCCGCCGCACGGCCGGTTGTTATTGGTGCTACAGCTCAGCCCATGCGTCCCCGCGGTCACCGACGCCACGTACACGCGTGAAATGTCGGAGCCACTCGACACCACGCCCTGGAGGCGTCCGTCGGCCAGCTCCACGAACGGCACCTTGTTCAGTTTGCGCGGTGCGACGGCGGGCAAAACCCGCACGACAGAAGCGCTTTCCCATGCCGGTTCATCCGGCGTGGCACTCGGATTCGAGGCCATCGTTCTCCCTCCCGGTCGATCACGATGCGCCCAAGATATGTGACGGCACCGACAAGTGCCGTCCCCACCCCGAATCGGCTGGTGAAGAACACTTCCGCGCCGGCTTCCAGGCCCACCCGGCGGCGATGGCGACCGCCATGAACTGAGCGCGCGCCGCACACGAGGCGGTCCTATTCCCGTTCCCCGCAACATAATTGCGATGCGAGTGCATCAGCGACTGCGCCGACCGGCTGGTCCACTGGCGGCGGGTACGGCAGAGGCAGATCACAGTCGGGAAAGGCCGAGAGCGACCGGTTGCGGCAAGCTGATCCTCGCGGCGAGACATTCCTCGTCGCCGCCAAAGTTGGCCGTGGTCTTCGCGGTCCAATGCTTGCTCGAGATCAGCAGGAATTGGCAGTCGAACAGGTTAGGTCCGTTCGAGCGGTGCGCAGCTCGCTGAATTGGGTCGGTTGCTCGACGCGGGCACGCTGCCGTTGCGATCGACAGCGCGTTCCCGCTCGCAGACGCCAGGGCGGCGCACGAACGCGCCGCACGAGGGCATATCCAAGGCAAGATCGTGCTCACGGTCGCCTAGCGAACACGGCGCCGTCGCCGCACAATTCATTGCGGGAGGCTGGTTTTCGGGTCTTTCCGGCGTCGATGTCGCGGGCTACCCGGTCGGCTCGAAGCGCGCGGACAGGGCCTGCACCCCGGCCGGAGCCTTCCAGATGAGATCGACACCCTCGATCTCGGATCCCGCACCGCACGCGGAATCACCGAACAGGTACGCCCGGTCGCTGGTGCCGTTCTCGAAACGTACTGTGGCATCCTGCAATTGGATACAGGCGCCGCTGTCCGGCCGTTCGATCGACAAGATCTTTCCCGTCACAGTGACGTAGGAGGCCCGGCCAATGGCCGCCTGCGCGGTACCGGTTAGCGGCGCGAGCAGTGCGAGCGCCGCGATGCCCACACCGGCCGCCTTGCCGAATGCACTTGGCAATCCCATGATTTCCCTCTCTCGGCCGCCGATCGGCGGGCTACACTGATCGATCACGCTTTAGCATTTTGTCAAATATGTTGGGAGACAAAGGCTGTCAACAGTATGGCTGATGCGCGGATCGCTTGCAGTGGGCGAGGAACACCTGCCCGGGCCATAACTGGCCGGGCCAGGTGCGGGTGAACCCGGTGATACGTTCAGAGGATCGCGACCGGGTTGACGGGGACTCCCGTCATGCCATGAATGCGTGGTGGCGCGGCAACGAGCAGGAAGCTGTAGCGACCAAGTTCCGCGCAGACTTACAGTCCCTCCCACATGATCGCCCGAGAGATATTCGTGAATGCGCTCTCGTCGGCAAAGTCGTGCTTGTCGAGATGTCATGTGCCCGAGGCCATGTAGGCGGCGAGGATGTTATCCGGGCGCGGAGAGCTGGTTCAGCTGACGCCGACCATGACGTATTTGCCATCCGGACCGGCCCAGGCGTCGTCAGTCGAGGAAGTTCTCGAGTTCCGCGGTGACGAACTGGGGATTCTCCTCGACGAGCCAGTGCCCCGCCTGCGGGACGTCCACGGCTCGCACGATGTTGGTCAGGCGCGGAGAGAGAGTGGCTCGGATCGCGTCGAGTTGGCCCTGGGCGGTCATGAGCAGGGTCGGGACGGAAGTCGGTGGGGCCGCCACGGTATCGCGGATGTCCTTGTCGAGAGCGCGATAGAGCTCGAAGCCGCCCGACAGTGCCGCGGGCCTGCTGTAGGTGCGGGCGAATTCGTCGATCTCGGCGTCGGTGAACGGGGACCGCTCCGAGGTGCCGCCGAATGCCGTGCCGCCGAAGGAGACCTGCGGATAGAACATGGCCAGGTACTCGCGGACGTGGTCGCCGACGATCGCTTCGGGGACCCGTGGCTGGGAGTGGAAGGCGATGTGCCAGCTCAGCGTGCGGTAGGTGCGTGCATCGATCGCGGGGCCGGGGAGCGGCAGGTCGAGGTAGCCGAGGCGGGCGGTGTCGGCGGGGAACTGGTCGGCGTACTCGAACGCGACGGCGGCGCCGAAGTCGTGTCCGACGACTTGGGCGTCCCGCACGCCGAGCCGGTCGGCGATCAGGGTATGCGCGTATCGGGCGAGGGTTGCCTTGTCGTAGCCGGTCGGTGCGCCGGTGCTGTCACCCAGTCCGGGGAGGTCGACGGCGTAGACGGTGTGGTGTTCGGCGAGCGCGGGCATGATCGGCCACCAGCCGTACCAGGTCTGGGGCCAGCCGTGGATCAGCACCACCGGCGTGCCGTGGCCGCCGGTCACATAGTGCATGCGGACGCCGTCGACGTTGGCGAACTTGTGCTGAAAAGTGTTCTCGAACTTGGGATCCCCGTGCGTGGCGGCGGCGTAGGCGGGGACGGCGGGGGTTGCCGTGGAGCAGGCCGCGGTCCCCGTAGTGAGCAGGATCGCGAGTGCGATGGTGGCGACCGCGCGTGTGGAGCGGAGCAAGCCGTGCGGCCGGGTTGCGGTGATCATGTGGTCCTGTCCTGGAACCGTCTCGGCGAGAAGAACATTCGGGCGTGGTTCCGCGGGTGTCGGCCGGTCGGCGTACACGCCGGCCCAGAACGTGACCGCATCGGGGGTAGTCATCGAGACTCCTTCTGTCGGAATAGCTCAGTCTCATTCGGCGCACGCCGATGTGGCACGCAATCTTGCGGTTCCGGCAAGATGGGCGCATGGACCCCGAAACAGATGACGTGCTCGACGCGGTGGGCCTGCGGCTGCGTGCGTTACGGCGCGAGCGCGGCATCACCCTCGCCGCCCTCGCGACGACGACCGGTGTCTCCGAGAGCACGCTGTCCCGGCTGGAGAGCGGGCAGCGCCGGGCAACCCTCGAGTTGCTGCTGCCGCTCGCTCGCACCTATGACGTGCCGTTGGACGATCTCGTCGGTGCGCCCCGCACCGGCGATCCCCGAATCCATCTGAAACCGATCCGGCGGTTCGGGATGATCTTCGTGCCGCTGTCTCGGCGGCCGGGCGGGGTGCACGCGTTCAAGATGATCATTCCCGCGCGTCCGGCACCGCTGGAGCCGACCCCGCAGACGCACGACGGCTTCGAGTGGCTGTATGTGCTCAACGGCCGCCTCCGATTGGTAGTCGGCGAGCGCGACCTGACCTTGCCGCCCGGCGAGGCCGCGGAATTCGACACCTCCCTACCGCACTGGCTGGGCAGCGCCGACGGCGGCACGGTCGAGCTGCTCATCCTGTTCGGTTTGCAGGGTCTGCGATCGCATGTACACGCCGACCCGCATCGGTGAGCTTCCCCGGGAGCCGGCTCGTGCGGCGGCCGCCAGGTGATGATCTGCAATGACGGATATCATTGTGGCACTGTGATATTCAGCTCGACGTCGGCTGATCTAGCGGCTGGGCGCCGTCGGTCGGGCTTTGTTCTGGGCCGACGAGCGGGCGGGGTTGTGCTGCTGGGCGGCCTTGGGGTATTGCGCCATCCTTCGAATACGACCGCACTGTGCTTGCGTGCGCTGAATTGACCGGCAGCTCTTTGTGATTCGCGCCGATCGATTGTCGATGGGCATCCGGATAGGACAACCAGCGGCCCACTAGCATCCTGTTCGGGCTCGGCCACCGAATTGCTCGGTTCGAACGCGGCTTGTTCGATCTCGGTGTGATAGTCGGCGTGGTTGTGGTTCAACGTCATCCGTCCGACCTCGACGCGGCTGGTTCCCGTTGGTCACGTTTCGATTACGACAACTGGGGTACCCCACTGACATCGAACTTCATATGAAATGAGGGGAGACTCGGATGAGTAGAACGACGGTTCGAAACGAAGAATCCCGACACGCAACCGGTGCCGGAGACAGCTACGACGACATCGAGCCATGGTTCGAGAAGCTGGCTGCCCTTGCGCCCGGGGATGCTCATCGGCAGGTCGTGCGCGAGGAGATCGTGCGGCGGTGTCTACCCTTGGCCGACCACATCGCTCGCAAGTTCGCCGGCCGCGGTACGGAATTCGAGGACTTGCAGCAGATCGCTCGGCTGGGGCTGGTGCAGGCGGTGGATCGTTTCGACGTCACGCGAGGCTGTTCGTTCCTGTCGTTCGCGGTGCCGACCGTCATGGGTGAGGTGCGGCGCTACTTTCGCGACTGCGCCTGGGCGCTGCGAGTACCGCGCCGGGCCAAAGAACTACAGGCGATGATTCGGCCGACTGTGGAGACGCTGGCGCAGCGGCTCGAGCGGATGCCGACCGCGCGGGAGATCGCCGCTGAACTCGATCTGGAACTCGGTGAGGTCACTCAGGCGCTGATCGCGGCCAATGCCTACCAGACCAACTCGCTCGACATCGGTGTCGGCGATAACGACGAAGGCACTCGCCCCTCGGTCATCGACACCCTCGGCGCTGTAGAGCCGTGCTACCGATTGTTGGAAGACGCGATGTCGGTGCGCCCGTTGATCGCTGCGCTTCCCGATTCCCAGCGCCGGGTGCTGATCATGCGTTTCTTCGAATCCAAGACCCAAAGCCAGATCGCTGAGCGCCTCGGCGTCTCCCAGATGCAGGTCTCCCGCATTCTCACCAAGACTCTGAACACGCTGCGGGAGCAAGCGATCGGAGCCGACAGCCGCCGCGAAGTCGCCTGACAAGCGCTGCCGCCGACGGGAACTCGGTCCTCCGATCGAGAGTGCTGGTGAGGACGTGATTCTGGTGCGGCAGCAGAATTCCGGCTGGGGAACGCACGTCCTGGCGGGATGTGCGGAGCAGGCCGAGTTCACGGTGCCAGCGGGCTGGGCCGTGGGTGACTATTCGGCAGTGTTGCCGCGTTGTTGGGATAACAAATAGAGCGAGCTGTGACATGGGGTGATTACCGCCGACGCTGAGCGCGGTCAGCATGGCAGCGGTACGGCGACCGGGATCAGAAGCGCCGACGCTGTCCAGGGGTCAGTAGTAATGGCGCCGGCCGCCGACGGCGCGGCCCATCGACCCCAACAGCAGTAATACGAGCCCGATGACGAGGACCACGATCCCGATGGTCCACAGGATCGGGATACCGAATATGAACCCGACGATAAGAAGAATGATTCCGAGAACGATCATGGCCGGCTACCTGGTTTCGCTGCTGTACTCGAAGGGCCCGAGAAACCCCTCCGGTGCTGGTATCGGTCATGTGCGCAATGCCAGCACCGCTCACTACGCCCACCCCAAATGGCCACTGGAAGAATAAGCCACGATGATCAACCCGATGGCCTGCATATTCCAGTAGACGCCTCGGGACCAGGGATGTACACCCCCACACGCTACGGCGCGGTCGGTGACATCGATGAGATCGGCCGATATGCGCTACTCGCCGGAGTGACAGGCTGACGGTAGATACGGGGCTGGAACCGGCTGGGCGTCTGATCGCTCATTTTCCCAGTTCGGGGCTAGTGAAGTGGCGTTAGGGTAGAGAGGGGAGAGTGCGAGGAGTCGAATGATGAGCACCACCATTGTGATCGTGATCATCGTCGTCGCGGTTGTGATCATTTTGCTTGGGGCCTGGTTGCTGATGGGCAAACGGCGCGAACATCAGCGGGTCGAAGCCAAGGGTATCCGTGACCGCGCGGCGGAACAGGAATTAGAGGTCGGTCAGCGGCAGGCGCGGGCAGAGGAGGCCGCTGCCAGGAGCCGGGCGGCAAAGGCGGAAGGTGAGGTCAAGGCGGCGCAGGCCGAGCAGCTTGCCCAGCAGGCGCAGGTGCATCGCAGGGAGGCGGCGGATTCGCGAACCGACGTGGATAAGGAGTGGGAGCGCGCCGACGAAATCGATCCGGACTCGAAGTCACGTGGGAAGCATCAGGGGGGCTGACCCCGAATAACCCGTCGCATAACTCCTGACATCGATCCTGAGGTTTCTCCGGCTGTCGGGGGCTCGAGAACATGAGCACCGATGAGTCGTGACCACTACATTGCGTTCAGTCGTCGGGTCGGCGTCTGAAGGCGTATCGGATTGCATGACCTGCCCCGCCCGGGGCTGGGCGGGGGCCTGTACGCCGATGATGTGGCAGGTGTCGCGCAATCGGGACCTGGTTGCCCGACTCCGGGGGCGTTCGGACCGATGACGAGTTGAGTTCGATCAGGTGCTCGCCGTCGTCCAAGGCGGGGTCACTTCGGCCGGGATTCGCGGGGTTGGTCCTCGGCCCTGCGTACGCCGCTGTGATGGCCACCTTCTGCACCCTCGTCTGAGGCTTCGGTTTCCGGGGCCTGCGATGCGGGTTGCTCGTCAGCTGGCGAGGTGGTGGCGCCCCCGGGAGTGTCATCGGGATCTGGTGCTTTGAACTTCGAGTCGATCACCGGGTGTACCGCGCCTCCGGTGTTGGCGCCGGTTCCCTCGCCCGCACTGCTGGTCGTAATTCCTTTGGCGCTTGTTTGACGGCCTTCATAGGGTGGTATGGCCGGTTCCACGTCTCCCGGGGGGAGGGTCCCGGTCGTGGCGATGTTTTCTTCCGTCGGATTGTGGTCGCGGGTCGAGGTGACTTCTTCTTCGTCGAATGTGCCGGTCGGGCGATCCGCCGATCCGCCGCCGGAATCCGAACCGGTGTCTCGTGAGCTTTTGGTTCCTCGTGCCGATTGCGGCTCTTCGGATAGATGTTCGCTAGACATGCTCCATCGTCTCCTCTAATAGAGCGTTGGATTATCTGTTTGCATTTCAAGGGTGCTGCCCGATTCAATCGCAGTCAAGCCATCGTGATGACGCGACGACCGAATTGTGCCAGCGTAAACGACGCGGCCGGAAGCACCAGCGATGATGAACACGCATTCCGATAGCTGATTGATCATTTTGTAGGGCGGATCTACCAAAGCACGCAGCCGGCCCGCGATGTGAGCGGCATTGCGCGCCATTACATTAATGGCAGATGCAATCCGATCAGAACGGTGTCCGGATCTCGATAGTCGGTGCCGCCCATCGCTTCTCCGCTCCAACGGGTATAGCTCCGCGCCGGGAATGACGAAGTCGACGTCGTTGAGTGCCTGAAACAGGTCGCCGACGAACACGCAACTGTGATGCGGTGAACAATGGGATATGGGTCGCCGGGCCCCGCTCCGATGTGCCGGCGGCGGGTTAGGAATTCCCCGCGACGCCCATCCTTGTCGCCGCGGGTGCGTTGGTGCCGGAGCGGCCGCGGTCCCCACTGATCTCGACGTCCATGCCGGGAAGAAGGGTGATTGAGCATGCGGTGTGTGGTTTTCGGCGCGACCGGCTACATCGGCGGACGCTTGGTGCCCGCACTGGCGCAGGCTGGTCATCGGGTGCGGGCGGTGGCCCGGACACCGGCGAAATTGGCGGAAGTGCCGTGGCGGGATCAGGTCGAGGTGTTCCGCGGCGATATCACCGATGACGACGACGTGCGCGCCGCGGTCGCTGACCAGGAGGTCGTCTACTACCTGGTGCACTCGTTGACCCGCCGCGACTTCGCCGACATCGACCAGCACGCCGCGCGGGTCGTCGCGGCCGCGGCGACCTCGGCCGGGGTCAGGCGCATCGTCTATCTCGGCGGCATCATCCCGGAACACACAGCGCTCTCGCGCCACCTCGCCTCACGCGCCGAGGTCGGAGAAATCCTGCGGGCATCCGGGGTCCCCACCGCGGAACTGCGCGCGGCGGTCATCATCGGATCCGGCTCGGCCAGTTTCGAGATGCTGCGCTACCTGTCCGAACGCCTGCCCGCGATGATCACCCCCCGATGGGTGCGCAACCGCATCCAACCCATCGCTGTGCGCGATGTCCTGTACTACCTGCTGCGGGCCGCCGAGCTGCCCGCCGACGTCAACCGCCCGTTCGATATCGGTGGCCCCGACGTCCTGACCTACCTGACCATGATGCGCGAATACGCGGTGGTCGCCGGGCTGACTCGTCGGATGGTGCTGCCGGTCCCGGTGCTCTCGCCATGGCTGTCGGCGCAATGGGTCAACCTGGTGACCCCGGTACCGCGCGCCCTGGCCGTCCCGCTCATCGAATCTCTCGTCCACGAAGTCGTGTGCGGCGACCACGACATCGCCGCGCACATCCCCGATCCCGCCGACGGCCTCACCCGCTGCGAACGCGCCATGGAGCTGGCACTGACCCGCATCCGCAACGCCGAGGTGCCGACCCGCTGGTCGGACGCCAGCACACCCGGCGCGCCCTCGGATCCGCTGCCCACTGACCCGGCCTGGTCCGGCGGCTCACTCTACGAGGACTTCCGCGAGCGCCACACCCATGCCGACTCCGACACCCTGTGGGCGGTGATCGAATCCATCGGCGGCGAAAACGGCTGGTACTCGTTTCCGCTTGCCTGGTCGCTGCGCGGCTGGATCGACCGGGTCACCGGCGGGGTCGGTTTACGTCGCGGCCGCAGAGACCCACATCGCCTGCACCCTGGCGAAGCCCTGGACTGGTGGCGCGTTGAACACATCGACCGTCCCCACCTGTTGCGGCTTCGCGCCGAAATGCAGGTCCCGGGACTGGCATGGCTCGAACTCGGCGTCGAGCCCGACCGCGGCGGAGGTTCCCGCTATCGGCAACGCGCCATCTTCCAGCCGCACGGACTTGCTGGGCACCTCTACTGGAAGGCGATCACACCGTTTCACGCCGCCGTGTTCGGCGGCATGGCTCGCAACATCACCGGAACCGCCGAACACACCCCCGCCGGGGGCGCGCCCACACCGAGCTGCTGATGTTCGTCGCACTGAGCGGCGGTATCTGGCCGCACTCATGTAGTCGATGGCGCGCCAGGGCACCGACCGACTCGGTTCCCGTCATGGCGGGAGGCTCGCCCAGGGTATTTACTGAGAGGACGGCCGAGTTCTCCGAGGCTCGCCGATGGCTGTTCGAGGTATGTATGCCGGTATGGCGACTACGCGAATTCCGTGACGAAGATCTGGATCAGGGGATCCAGATCTGGGAGCAGAGCCGTGCGCCTGCTACCGGCGAGCCGGTCTTCGCGCTGGCGGAGGTGATGGCGGCCGCACGCGCGGGGCAGTCGGCGGTAGTGGCCGAGGTCGGTGGAGAGATGGTCGGGATGGCGGTCGCCCAGATCTATGGCGAGCGGGCCTGGGTCCTGTTGGTGGCGCTGGCGGCGCGGTGGCGGCGGCGTGGTATCGGCAGCGCACTGCTTGCCGAACTGGAGCGCCGGCTGCGGTCGAACGGCGTGCGGCGGATCTGCACGCTGGTACCCGAGGGCGCCACCGGATCGGTGGCGTTCGAGAATTCCGGGTACTTGCGCCGGGCGGGCCTGGTCTACTACGAGCTGCTGGAACCGTTGCCCCCCGCGCAGTCCACCCTGCTGGCCGAACTGGGCGGGCGGCTGCTTCCACCGGGACTGTGGCAGTCGATGGCCGGGATGGACCGAGAGAAGGAGATCATCGAACGCCGGGTCGTGTTGCCTTTGACGAATCCCGATGTGGCCGAACGTTATCGGGTTTTGCCGCCCAAGAGCGTCATCCTGTTCGGGCCACCGGGGACCGGCAAGACCAGCTTCGCGAAAGCGGTCGCGTCCCGACTCGGTTGGCCGTTCGTCGAATTGTTTCCCTCCCGGTTGGCCGCCGCCGCGACGGGTGGACTGGCTGCCTCGCTGCGCGAGGTATTCGCCGACCTGGCCGAACTCGACGAGCTGCTGCTGTTCATCGATGAGGTGGAGGAGATCGCAGGCACGCGTTCGGGCACGGCGACAAGCCCTGCGCACGGAGTCACCAACGAGCTGCTCAAGCTGATACCGACGTTCCGGGAAAACTACAGCCGCCTGCTGATCTGCGCGACGAACTCGGTCGGCTCATTGGACTCGGCGTTCCTGCGACCCGGTCGATTCGACTATGTGATTCCGGTCGGCCCGCCGGACACACCGGCACGGAACGCGATCTGGCGACGATATCTCGGCCCAGCCGCCGAAACCATCGACCTCGACCGTTTGGTCTGCGCCACAGCGCAATTCACCCCCGCCGACATCGAATACGCGGCCCGTGCAGGCGCGCAGTCCGCGTTCGAACGCGCAATGCGCGAGGACTCAGACGAACCCGCGACCACCGAGGACTACCTGACCGCGGTCGCCGATACCCGCCCGACCCTGACACCGGAAATCCTGAGCGCGTTCGAGCAGGACCAGCAGGACTACACCAGACTGTGAGAGAGAGGGTGTCCCCAGATGCGGAGCCCAAGTCACTGTTGCTGATCGGAATCGCGTCACGCAGCGGACCGGCCGGTTGTACAACCGCGGTGGAATCGGCGCCGACCAGCCGTTCTGTGCCGCCCCCCAGGGCGGGAGATGTTGCCCCAGGGGTGAAAACGATCTCCACCTATGGTGGCTATTCGGGACGGGCGGCAGCGCCGAAGATTCTTGTTAAGGCTGCGACAACGAAGCGGCAGACCTCACCCATCGCGCGCCGATACCCGAACCAGCTTCCCAGGAGTTCACGAATGCCGTCCACCTTTGTCGCCGATGTTCGCGACCGAGCCGATGCCTACCGCGATAGACGTTTCTCCGCGAGCAGGGCAGCGAACTGGTCGCGGAGGCGGTGAGCTTTGCACTCGACCCCGACGCACGGGCGGTGGCGGTCCGGCCACCGTGCCGTCCGGAGGCCGCTCGGGCGGTGCCGTTGCCGTATCCGCCCGAACGCGAGTTCCTACGGGCGTTTTTCGGCTGCCCGTTCGCCGGAGCGATCGCAGTACCGGCCGCGTGCCGCACGCTGCGCGCAGCATGCGGCGAACCAAATCCTCCAGGCGAGTCTGTGGAACGAGACGGTGCTGACATCAGCGGTGAGTCACCAGTATTCGCTGGATGTGTCGGCGCGAGAGCCTATCGATACCCGAGCAGTCGTAGCACGCCAGCCAACACCGTCGGACTACAATGCGAAGGGACATAGATCGTGTGGCGGTGCGGTCGCGTTTTCGCCGAAAGGGCCGAAGCCGCGTCCTCAATCAGCGGGCAAGTCGACAATGTGCGAGCGCCGATTCTCGATTCTGACCAACCTGCGCAGATTACCCACAACGCGGGCAAGGCAGTCGTGAACAACTTGCGGCCGCCACTGACGGCAGGGTCGACGTTCGGGAAATATCGCCTGCGGCGGCTGATTGGTGCCGGCGGGATGGGCAGGGTATTCGAGGCACTCGACACCACCAAGGGCCGGGTGGTCGCGGTGAAAGTGCTGCCCGAACAGCTGGCCGACGACCCGGTCTATCGGGCCCGGTTCCGGCGCGAATCCCACATCGCCGCGCTGCTGCAGGAGCCCCACGTCATCCCGATCCACGACTACGGCGAGATCGACGGGCTGCTCTACATCGACATGCGACTCGTGGACGGCGAAAGCCTCCGCACTGTGGTGAGAACAAACGGCCCGCTGCCGCCCGAGCAGGCTGTCTCGGTGATCAGCCAGATCGCAGCCGGACTCGACGCCGCACACCACGACGGCCTGATCCATCGTGACATCAAGCCGGACAATATCCTGCTCACCCACGACGGGTTCGCCTACCTGGCCGACTTCGGCCTGGCCAACTCGAACACCGACGAACGCCTGACCCAGACCGGATCGGCAATCGGCTCGTTCAACTACATGGCACCCGAACGTTTCCGAGCCGGCCCGGCCACCCCGGCTGTCGACGTGTATGCCCTGGCGTGTGTGTTGCACGAATGCCTGACCGGCACCCGCCCTTACTCGAACGACGGCGGCGACGCCGCCATCATGCGGGCCCACATGATCGAACTTCCACCCCGAACGAGCAGCTACGCACCGGGAATCCCGGTCTCGATCGACGCTGTCGTCGCGCGTGGAATGGCGAAGTCGCCCGATGAACGCTATGCCAGCGCCGGCGAACTGGCCGCCGCCGCCCACGCCGCACTTGCATCGCCTCCCGGCGACGTCGAAGACGATGGTCCCCTCGCCGTATGCAAATACGATCCCACCGTGGCGGCGCATCCCACACCCCGGGCGACCTCCACGCCCGAGGCAAGATCCGTCCCGGCGCCCAGGCGCCGGCCACGCCGCCTCTGGATCGCCGCTGCCACGGCCGTTGCGGCTGTTGTGGCCGTTGGAGCCTGGCCGTTGCTCCACAAGCCCGCACCACCGACCCCAGGGCCGGCGGCGAGATCCGAATTCACCGACGACGACGTCACCCTGCTGAAGCTCCTCGAAGACCCGTACAACCGCACGATCTGTCACCACCTGAACCCACAGACGATTCTGGGGGAGAAAGCCCATCTCATCTGCGACGAGATTCCCGAAATCCGCGTGCCCAGCGGGGAGTTCTACCTGTTTCCCAACGCCGACGCACTAGGCAAGGCCTATCACGGCATGGTGTTACAGACCAGCAGCTGTCCGGGCTATCCACCCGGCCCCGACGGCCCCGCGACGAGGGGCGGCAGGGAGGTCGGGCGAATGGCCTGCTTCACGAATGCCACGACGACACCACCGACTTCGGGGGTGATCCAAACGGACGACGCGGCCATGAGCATGGCGGTTTTCTCCTTCACCGAGTCGGTGGGCGGTAGTGCCAGCTTGTACTGGACAGTGCACGACACGGGGGAGGGGAATTCGCAATTCCGGACCCTTCCGAAGGACCCGGACGTCTACACTCAGGCCGACCTCGATCTGATCACCAAACTGCCCAAAGCCTACGACCCACGATTCTGTCGACACGAGGCACCCGAGAGCGATGCGACCGCCGTCGTTCTATGCTTCGGCAACGAGTCCGGTGCGCCGACAGCAAGGTTTTTCCAATTCCCCAACCATCCGATCGCGACCCAGTTTTTCGATGGTGTCATGAGGAGGTCCGGCGGGCGCGCGTGCGACGATGCAACGGTTCCCGAGCAACCGTGGATTCGAAATGGCACAACTGTCGGCCGGTTCACCTGCATCACCGATCCTATGCCGACTCTCGTTGCGTTGGATCAGCGCAGCGACATCGCTATCCAAGCCGTATCCGTCCGTCCCGATTCCCCCTCCAACCGTCCCAAGACTGATCTGGGATTGTTCGATTGGTTCAAAAAGAACCCGCTGTAGACGCCGATGTCGCCACCGCGTCGGCGAACCAGCGTCGAGCACACGTCGATAACTCGCGTCATGCGGACTGACGAAGTCAACTAGTGTTCGATGCCGATGCGATGTGCGAACTCGGTCAGTTCGGGCGGTGACTGCTGTCCGTCGCGATCCGCACCAGCAGCTGAGGCAGGGGCTGTGGCTCTGGCCATGGATCCTTGGGCTTCGGTTGCTCGCTGGGGCAACCATGTCCAGCATCGAAGCCGTTGCGCTCGTGTCACAGGGTGGGTTGCCTGGGGCCGCTCTGGTCCGGGGCTGGGGCCGGGACACCTCGGATAGTTCTCGCAGGAGCCTCCGCCCCTCCGCGACCTGGAGAACGACTCCGCCGCCCGGTCGGGAACTGAGTTAGCAGTCGAAGCGACGGCAGCTGAGCATCAACGGATGCCCGTGGCTTTGCGAGGCGACATCGAACAACGACGCGGAGGCCGGCGGTAGTGCCGGTAGCGGCAGCGACCCCGACATCCCCAAGACGCTGGGGCCGAACAGCATGAGTCCACCGATAAGGGTCATCGACAAGAGGATGCCGCGCCGGGCACGCGAGCACATCCGCCTGCCGGGCGTCCGAGGGATCGATTCGTGGCTCGAGTCCGAGCTCTGCGGGGCAGAGGTCGGCCTCCGCGACTCGGTCCCGGGACGAGAAGACAGAAACTGAACAGCGAGAGGCATCTGCATCACTTCCCTGGGCGCGGTATCGATCACGACGTGGACAGAGCCAATTCTCGTCTGTGAACGGATCGCGCAACACCCACCCCAGGGTGAATCCGCACCCTCCTTGACCGGCCGGCGCTGAAGACCACAGCCACCAGCTCGGCGAAACGTCGTCGCGAAGCTGGTGGCTGTGTGTCAGAACTCGATCAACTTGTTGGCGCTGGTGCCCTCGTGCCCCTGCCTCGAGAGGTTTTGCCCATGGAGCGTGTTTCGGGCTAGCCGACAGCTGATGCGAGGTCACCGCCGATTCGCGCTTCCGACAGGAAATCGGGGAGCGAGACGGACAGGCGGGCGCTGACTTCGGTCAACCCGGACATCAACGCTTGTGCTGGTTCGGTGCCGGTCGTTTGGATGATGATCGGGGCAGGCTGTAGCCCCTCGATCCGTAGTCGACAAAAGTAGTCCGTGTCAGGTTTCGTAAAAGGCTGCGGCGCATCGACCGTCACGAGTATCGATCGGCCGCTTCGCCGAATCCTCCTGATTACCAAAGCCTTTCCAAATCCGACAGTCATAGCGAAATAGTATGGCCTCGGGCGTATTCGGCCGAATACTGCGGGCGTGTCCGACAACCAGGCGCGTCCTTACTGATGACCACAGGCCGACATTCGCGCAGCGGCGGCTCGCGGCCGACGACCCGATGACGGACTCCGCCGCCGTTAACCCTGGTAGGGGTGGTTGGTGAACTGGACTGCACCGGGCTCCGGGAAGTGGGCCGCGTTGACGGTGACGGCGCCGACGAAGTTGTCGTGGCCGGGGCTGAACAGGGCCGAGTAACCGCTGTTGCCCCAAAAGCCGGGGCCGTTGGCGTGCGCGGTGAAGCTGCCGGTTTCGCCGGTGTCGACATTGCGGTAGTTCAGGGTGATGTCGAGTGAACATTGGCCGACGCCGATCATCTGTGCGGTCACAGTGAAGGCGGCCATGCCCGGGTAGGCGTTGCCGTTGACCGACGAGTCGACGATCGCGACGCACGGGCCGTTGGTCAGCGAGTAGATTGTCGCGAACTTGCCGCCGCTCGAGTCCGCGGAAGCTGGTGCGGCCGTGGTGGTTACGGCCGCTGCGGTCATCGCGGCGAGGGCGAAAGCAGTCACGGATCGGGTCGAACGCATCGTTACCCCCAGCGGTGGATGGTGGTCATGCCGACGTTATGCCGTGCGACGGTACCAGTCTTCCCGTCATCCCATGACCGTTCGCGCGGACCATGGCCGGCACCTACTGCCGCTCTGTTCCGCGCGATGACCTCAGCCGAGGCTGAAAGGTTGGCCCCAAAGGGTTTCGGAGTCGTCGATGACGTTGTCGTGCACGGTGACCGTGGTGTAGGCGCGAGCTTCGGCGGCGCCTGCGCAACCTTCTATGGACAGTGTGTGGTCCACGTACTGGGTGATGCCCGATGTGCCGGTGAAGGTGTAGTCCTCGATTTCCTTGGTGGTTACTTTGCCGGGCTTCAACTGAATGCTCAGGGAGGGGTCGGCATAGGGCGAGACTCCTGAGTCGCCCGCGGTACCACCGGCGTATCCGCCTGCGGTGACGCCGCCGTTGCCCCCGCCGCCACCGTCGCCGTTGTTGCCACCGTTGTCGGCACCCGCGGGCGCGTCGGTTTTCGGCTGGGGCGGCGGCGTATCGCCGCTGCCGTCCGCGTGTGTGGCACTGCCGAGATCGACCTGGCAGCCAACGAGGTAACCGGTCTCGATCCGACCGCCGGTGACGGTGATATCGGCGGGCACGGTGACGTGCATCGACGTCACGCCGGAAACCCACGCGTTGCGGGAAAGTGGGCTCGCGGCCATCGACCCGGAGATCGTCGCGTGCTCACCGGTGCGGTCGACCGCGACGACAAGGCCATCGCGAGTGGTGAACCGGTCGTGGCCATCGGGGAGGGGGATCGAGGTATCGGCTTGTGCCGCACCGGATGTCACCAGCACGACGGGCAGGAAGGCGCACGTCATGATCGCGGCGCCCAGTGAACGGCGCATCGCGCTGTTCCTCTCGTTCGATCGCATCACGCCGCTCATCCGACGCTGAACGGGTCGCCGTACAAGGTCACCTCGGCCGAACCCTGGTCGTTGGTCACCGACAGCGCGCTGAACGCGCGTGCCTGCGCGTATCCGCCGCACCCGCTGAGCTGAACGCCGCGATTGCGGTAGGAGATGCCGACGGCACCCGCCGCGGGATCGAGCTTCTTGGTGCCGAACTTCACCACCGCGACGCCGCCCGGCACCAGTTTGATACTCGGGGTCAATTCCGGCGACACCGAGCCGGGCGACATGTAGACATCACCGCCGAGCGACAGCCCGCCGGACAGATCTACCTGGCAGCCGATCAAATAACCGGTCTCCAAACTGCCCGCCGTCGCGCCCGGAGCCGTGGCGTACGCGGTCGCCGACAGCTGCGCCGTGCGTGACATGCCGTTGGCAGCGAGGGACTGGGAGATGATCGCGGTCTCATCGGTCCTGGTCAGATCCACCGGAATCCCCGTCGCCGTCGTCAATGCCTGCTCGCCGTCGGGCAGCGGCACCACCGTATCCGCATGCGCGAACCCACCTCCGAGCATCAGCACCGCCAACCCGACGCTGATACCGGCCGACCACCGGCCGACACCATTGATCACCCTCATCAAACCTCATCCTCAACTGCCGGCAGCTACGGGAGAACCTCGCACGCAAACCTGAACGTCGGCTGGGAATCAGCAGAGTGGTTGCTGTCGAATCCCGCCACCCCTGGGCCAATGGGGCACGCGCTCATGGGTTGTTCAGGTCGTCGCGACCAGGAACTGCTCTGCGGTCGGGGGCCGCAGGCCGTCTGTCCTGTCGGCGAAGTACCGCTGGGTCAGGGTGGATGTCGAAATATGTTGTGCCGATGCGAAACCCGCTGCCTGGGCCAGCTCGATCAGTTCATCGGGGCTGAACAGGCTGAGGAATGGAACGCCGCTCGCTCGCGCGGCATTCTCGACGGCCTGACGTATCGCGCGTTCCTCGGCGTCCAGCAGGTCCAGTGGCAGTTGGAAGGTCATGGCCAAGGTGGAGCCGGGTGCGAGTGTCGAGATCCGCTGCAGCGTCTGGACATTCGCTTCGCGCGTGAGGTACATGGAGACGCCGGTTTCGGCGACCACCGCGGGACGCGACGGGTCGAAGCCCGCGGAAATGAGCCGGTCCCACCAGGATTCGGCCTCGAAATCGACCGGGACCAGCCGCAGCCACTCCGGAATTCCGAAGCCGAGTTCGACCAAACGCTGCCGCTTCCATGCCTGCGGGCCGGGCTGGTCTACCTCGAATACCGTTAGGCCGGAAGCAATTTCGGGACGGCGCTGAGCGAAGGTGTCGAGTCCCGCACCCAGGATGACGTACTGATCGACGCCGCGTGCCGCCTGCTCGGCCACCAGATCCTCGACGAAACGGGCGCGCGCCACGACGCACGCGCGCGAGAGGCTGGTCGTCTCGGGATTCATATCCCCGCGGGCGCGCCATCCGGCGTCGGGGCCGATCAGCCGCAGCCCGATCTCGTCTTCGAGCACATGCGGCGCCGGATCGATCTCGACGTGCAACGCGCGCCACAGCGCGACGCGCTCCGCCGTGCTCTCGGGGCCGATGACCTGTTGCATTGTTCAGCCGACCTTTCCGACCTGCAGACTCCAGACCCGGCCGTCCGGATCGCGCACCGTCATTTCCTTTGTCCCGTAATGGGTTTCCTCGAACGACGTGACCACCTCGACGTCATCGCTCGGCCGGAACGCATCCGGTTCGGTCACCGTCAGCACGAGCTGCGTCTGTGGGGTCTGGCTGCGCGGGATCTCGGCAATGAATACATACGGACCATCGCCATTGCGGAACAGTCCGGAGTTGTGGTCGGTCGTGAATTCGGGTTCGAACCCGAGCGCCTGAAAGAACCGCGCCGCCTTGCCCCAGTTGTGCGTCTCGACGAACACGCCTTCGATGCCCTGCGTTGTCATATCGTCTCTCCTTCTCGCGCTCACGGTTGCTGATCGTGGGTGTCGTCGAGGTATCCGCGCAGTGCCTCCGCGACCAGTGCCGACAGCGACATGCCGGACTCGATTGCCCGGAACTTGACCTGCTTGATCAATCCCACCGGCAAATACACGTTGAACTGCTTCACATCCTCGTCGCCCACATCCCGATGCTAGCATCCTAGAAAGCTAGTAACAAGATCGTCCTGCGCTGGTGGTGGCAAACGTCGAGAGGGTTGCATGGTGATCTTGATCAGACACCCGAATGTGGGGGCGTTCGGCGGGCCGCGGGGCGACGCGATAACTTGAGCGGGTGATCAAGAGTTCGGTATCCACGACGGCGGGGGCATGGCGGGCAGGTGACGACGTCCCGGTGACGTTGCGGGAGGCGACGGTGGCATGGGCCTTTGCGGCACATGCGGAACTGTCCGAGATCGCCACGGGGTACGGGAACTTCATCACTGTCGATGAGTTGGCCGAGCGGGTGCAGGAAACGTCCGGGGTGCATACGGGTGCGCCGACGCGGACGTGGATGGAGGCGATCCTGCGCAAGGTCGCGCGGCGTTGCCATAATGCGGGCGAACCCCCGCTGACCTCGCTATGCGTGCAGGCGAACCACACCGTCGGCGACACCTACAAATACGTGCTGGAACTCGCCGGACTGCCGGTTCCGAAGGACCTCGAGTTGCACGCCTCCTACGCCCGGTGGCAGTGCTACGAGCACCACGGTGCCGCGATGCCCGCCGAGCTGACCGCCCCGCCGCTCACGCCCAAGGTCGCGGGCCGCCGTTCGGCGAGCAGCGCCCCGCAGGAGACCAAGCCCGAGCCGACCCGGGCGGCGGTGTGCGACCAGTGCTTCATCCAGCTACCTGCCAGCGGAACCTGCCAGTACTGCGTGTAGGCGGCTCTGTTGTGCGGCGGGAACCCGCTGCGGCAACAGGTGGGCCGACGATCGCGCCGACCCACCCGGTCGGATCAGTGCACGTTGCGCGGGAATTCAACGCCGGACGCTCAATGCGCCTTCCATGAGCGCGTGATACCGGCAGTAGAAGGGGTGCGATCCGACTTCGTCGGGTGCGATGAAGGTGATGGTCTGGCCCGGGCCGACCTCGTAATCGAAGAGGCCGGGGCGTTTGCTGGTAATGCTGTGCTTCACCGAATCGAGGTTGACCACCGTGAGCACGGCACCCGGCGTAATCGGGGGCGTGCCGGTGTAGTTCTGGTGTTCGACGGTGATGGTGACGGCGGGGATCGGTGCGGGGCCGGACCACGCGGGCGGGGCGATCTCCGTCGAGGTGCCGCACCCTGCCGCCCACGCGACGGTGAGCAAACCGAACGCGATCCGATGCCGCCACGGGCAGATTCGAGTGCTGTTCACCTAGACCGGCTGCCCACAATTCGAGCCGTCATGCTCGTCCCCGTTGAACTGATCCGGAATAGGGCGGCTACGTCGTATTCGACAAGTTGGCCAGGCGGTCGACCTGCGCCGCGGTCTGGTCTACCTATGTTTCAAAACCATGTTTAGGCCATGGCCGAAACATGGTGGGGGTGCGGCCCGCTGATTCCTAGGCTGCTGAACAGTGCGTATTCAGGAGTCGACGATGGTGAACGAGGTAGTGGCCCGGCCCGTAGGGCTGGTGCTGGGACGGTTGAGTGTTGGTGCGGTGCCGGCCGGGCGGTGGAAACGGTGGCGGCCGAGCTGGTTTCGCTGGTCGGCCACACAGTCGGCCACGGATCAGATCCTGCGCCTGGATCCGGTCCTCGCGGTGATGCTGCGAGGTCCGCGGTGATCGCGGGTACCGTGAGGTACCTCGGCACAACGATGCGGGGCGGCGTATGAAGCAGATCCACTGCACACCCGAGGATCTGACGCGCATCCGGATCGGGGCACCGCTCGGCGCGATGGGCGAAACAATGCTGGCCACCCGGGTGGTGCAGCGCACCGACGCGCCGCTGTACGACGGCTGGCGCGGGCAGGTTCGGCGCGCGATTCCGGATAACTTCGGCGTGCTCGCGGATGTCTTCCCCGGCGTGCACCACTTCGTCGACTTGATCACGCCGACCCGCGGGGCGCGGTCGATGTCGGCGGGGATCGAGGCATTGCATCTGGCCTCCCGCGACGAACTCCGCCGCGAAGTGGAGCACGCCGCTCGTCAGCGCGCGCTGACCGACCATCCGCTTCCCGCGTGGACGCGCGAGCTGTCCGACCGCGACAGCGCCGCCCGCCGTGATGTCGCGCTCGCCGTCGAGGCATTCCATGCGGTGGCATTCGCCGGTCGATGGGCGCATATGCAGTCGTATCTCGAGGTGGCGGCCGAGCGGATGGCCCGCACCATCGCCACCGAAGGCGTCGAACGCCTCTTCGCCGGGCTGGCGCCCTTCGCGCGATGGCGGGCGCCCGTGCTGGAGGTGCTCACCCCGATCGAATGCCACGACGAACATCTCGACGGGCGCGGCCTGATCATCATTCCGTCGTTGTTCATCTGGCCTGGACCGAAGCTGCTGAAGTCCACCATCGATAAGGACGCGCCGATGACGCTGGTGGTCCCGGTGTTGCGCGGTATCGCCGATTTCGCCACGGCGTGGGGTCCGCGCGCGACCAATGCGGCGCTGATCGCACTGCTCGGCCGGACGCGCGCAGCCGCACTACAGGAGATCGCCGAGGGCTGCACGACGACCGAACTCGCACGCCGACTGGGTGTTTCACCCGCGACGGCCAGTGAACACGCATCGATACTGCGCGAGGCGGGGCTCATCGAGAGTCGGCGGCACCGCAATACGATGCGGCATCAGGCGACGACATTGGGTATCGCACTTCTCGACGGTGATCTCGACGGTGGTGTGCGCATCGCTTAGTGCCGCGCCGGTATCGTCGGGCAGGTGCAGTTGATAACCGACCGGAAGAGTTCGGCGTGGTAGTGCGCCGGGCGGGTGTCGGGCTGGTCGCCGGAGCGGCCCTGGTCGTCGCGGGTGCGAATCTCCGATTGTGGCTGGTATCGGCCGGATATCGGTCCGGCCCCGCGGCCGCGCCGATGGTTCCGGTGGTGATCGTGCCGGGCGCGAAGGTCGGGCCCGATGGTGCGCCGATGGCTTATATGCGTGGACGACTCGATGTCGCGATCGAACTGTTGCGAGCCGGAAAGGTACGCGAGATTCTCGTGTCCGGCGATGCTGCGGGCACTTCGGGTGACGAAATCGCTTCGATGACACAGTATCTCGTGAACCACGGCATCG
This sequence comes from Nocardia vinacea, assembly GCF_035920345.1. Classification (NCBI taxonomy): domain Bacteria; kingdom Bacillati; phylum Actinomycetota; class Actinomycetes; order Mycobacteriales; family Nocardiaceae; genus Nocardia; species Nocardia vinacea. Next base: position 5,010,719 of record NZ_CP109149.1, on the reverse strand, counting down.
ATCCGGCGGTTGTGCGCACCGATGGCGAAGGGTTGTCGACCCGAGCGACCTGCGAACGAGCCAAGAATCTGTTCGGTATCGACCGCGCGATCATCGTCACCCAATACCGGCATCTGCCACGGGCGGTCGCATTGTGCCGCGGCGCGGGCATCGACGGTTACGGCGTCACCGCATACTGTGAATGCAAGCGAACAACATTGGTGCGCAACAATCTTCGTGAATGGCTGGCGGCGCCCAAAGCGGTCGCCGCGCTGATCTGGCGCTGATCCCACATAGCGTTACCGAAGGCCCGGCAGCGTTGGATTCGTGTCTACGGCGGCACCCACGCAGCGAATGTTAGCGAACAACATTGGTGCGCAACAATCTTCGTGAATGGCTGGCGGCGCCCAAAGCGGTCGCCGCGCTGATCTGGCGCTGATCCCACATAGCGTTACCGAAGGCCCGGCAGCGTTGGATTCGTGTCTACGGCGGCACCCACGCAGCGAATGTTAGCGAACAACATTGGTGCGCAACACTATTCGCGAGTGGTTAGTGGCACCCGAATGCGGTCGCCGCGCTGATCCGCGCCCTACCGGGGGTCCGGCAGCGCGGGATCCATCGGATCGACCGGACCGCCGGGATTCGGGATCGGTGGCGGTCGCATCGGATCCGGATTCGGCCGAGGATCAGGGATCGGTGGCTCCGGTTTCGGGCCGGGTTCCGGCGCTGGTACCGGGTCGGGGTGGGGAACAGGACCGGGCACCGGCGGTTTCGGATCCGGGTCGGGGCCGGGCATCGGGGCGGGGCCGGGCACTGGCGGTTTCGGATCTGGGTCGGGGCCGGGCAGCGGCTCAGGACCGGGGACCGGCTCGGGTCCAGGCCGCTGCGGAATCGGCTGCGGCGCCGGCCCGGGTATCGGCTCCGGCTCCGGATGCGGCTCCGGCCCGGGCACCGGTTCAGGCCCGGGATTCGGCGGGACCGGATCCGGGATCGGTGTCGGTGGCACCGGGTCCGGAATCGGCGTCGGCGGGATAGGACTCGGATTCGGTGGCACGGGACGAGTCATGCGGATACCTCCTCAGCACAGCGGTACCCATCCGATTGCGGGTGAATCACCCGACGGCCTTGATCCTCGGCGCGGTGACCAACCCGCGCACTGAAGTGTTCCCTTCCCCTGATCGGACGACTACGCTCGTTTGGAAGATCGAAACCGCTTGATGGGCTGCGGGTTTGAGGCACCAGCCCAACGGGCTGGAGGGGGTATCTCATGCAGCAGGTTTGTCCGCACAGCGCGCAGCCGATCGTTATCGACCCGATGGTCGGTGATCTCGCGGGCGAGACCGGTCGGCTGCGCGCGGCCGGCCCGCTCGCGCGAATCGATCTACTCGGCGTGCCGGCCTGGACCGTCACCGAGTATGCCACCGCCAGGCGGTTGCTCACCGACCCTCGGCTGGTCAAGGACATCAATTCGTGGGCGCTGTGGACCTCGGGGACGGTAACGCGGGAATGGCCGCTGATCGGCATGATCGATACCGGACGGTCCATGTTCACTGTGGACGGTGCCGAACATCGGCGACTGCGCAACAAGACCATGCAGGCGCTGACGCCGCGTCGGCTGGACGCACTGCGTCCGGTGATCGTGCGGCTCACCACCGAGCTACTGGACGACCTGGAGCGAACGGGCCGCGACGGCGTGGTCGACCTCAAGACCGAATTCGCCTATCCGCTGCCGATGCGGGTCATCGGTGAGCTGATGGGCGTCGACCGTGCCGATCACACGATGCTGCTGACCTGGTACAAGGCGTTCTTCTCGATCCTCACCCCGCAGGACGAGCGGTTGCGAGTGATCGATGAATTGGATACCTATTTCACCGATCTGGTGCGCAAGAAGACCGTCAAGCCGACCGACGACCTCACCACCGCGCTCATCTTCGCCGCCGACGGCGGTGCGCCGCTGACCGAGAAGGAGGTCGTCGGCAATCTGAAAGCCCTCGTCGCGGCGGGACACGAGACGACCGTCGGACTTCTCCTCAACACCGTCCGCGCCCTGCTGGGCCGCCCGGAGCAATTGCGCGCAATCCGCGACGGCGACTCCGAGTGGCAGCAGGCGATCGAGGAAACGCTGCGCTGGGACACCCCGGTGACCCACCTGCTCATGCGCTTCGCCACCGAGGACATCACCGTCGGCGACATCGTGATCGAGCGTGGTGAGGGCGTGGTCATGTCCTATCGCGCCATCGGTCGCGATATCGCGGTGCACGGCAGTGATGCCGACGATTTCGACATCACTCGCCCAACGGCCAACCGGCATCTGGCATTCGGTCACGGACCGCATATCTGCCCGGGTGCGGCACTGTCCAGGGTGGAGGCCGGGATCGGTCTGCCGGCGCTGTTCGAGCGTTTTCCGAAGCTGCGATTCGCGGTGCCGGTCGAGGAGATCAGAAATCTGCCGGTGCTCACCCAGAACGACCTGGCCGCCTTCCCGGTGTACCTCGCCTGACGCACTAGTTGGTTCGCGTGGCGTATCCCGGCGGCAGCTTGTGTGGCGGACAGTTGATCACCGTGTCGTCGTCGAGATCCCTGGATTCGAGGAAGGTGATGCGCCCGGATGCGGAGACCAGGGTCAGCGGATAGGTCGGTCCCCGGTCGCGCTCGGCGATGATCGCGTCGAGATTTTCCTCGTAGCGGGTAAGCGTGCAGTCGGGATAGTCGAGCATCCACTGCGGGTAGGAGATCGTGGTGTGCACCCGACGGTCGCCGAGCCAGACGATGAGCACGGTGGTGGTTCCGGTCGGCTCCACCCAGGCGATTTTGTACATATCGTCGCTGAGCTGGATCAGCTTCGCCGCCTGATTCTTGGACCAGCGCCCGAACATCGGACCCATCAGACTCCGCAATTCGATAGTCTGCGCATCGCGTACGTACAGCTCGTATTTCCAGCCGTTCTCGTAGGCGTAGATGAGGTGTTTGCCGACAATGCCGGTCAGATCGCCGTGCAGTGCCAAGTGCGTGGTCGCCAACCGCTGCGCGCTCATCGCCTGACTCCTCTCGGTCGACCTACGAGGTGGGGACCTGCGTCTTCTTCGTCAGCCTAATCATTGCTGCGGGCATTGCGGCCGGTTTGCCGGGAACGGCGCAATCATGTCCGCGCGGCCGCGTAGAGGATCTCGCGCATCCCGGGCAGTGATTCCTGATCCGCGCGCCACACCAGCCGCAGACTCAGATCGGGCACCGGGAAGTCCAAGCGGACGAGTGTGCCGTGCGCGAGGCCATCGGCGACCGCGAACTCCGGCAGCAGGGATATGCCGAGTCCGTGCTCGGCCCAGGCCCGCATGACCGGAACCGCACCGGCCTTCACTCGCCGCGGGCCCGAGCCGAGCACCTTTTCACTTGCCATCCAAAACGAGCATTCGGGCACATTGACCAGCAGCCGTTCATCGATGAGGTCGGCGGCCGTCAAGCCGGACCGCGCCGTCAGCGGGTGCGTCGGCGCGGCGACCAAGGCCAGCGGCACCAGATCCAGGTCGAGGAAGGCCAGCGGTTCGGCGGGGGCCGGGAAACCCAGATCACCAACGGCGCCACCGGAATCCAGCAGCAGCGCCGCATCGAGATCGCCGCCGACCACATCGGCGAGCAGGCCGTCGCGGGCCCGATCCGAGCGCACCTCGACTTCGATATCGGGCCGTCGCTCGGCCAGTCGCGCCAGTACCTGCGGCACATACGCGCCCGCGAGGGTTTCCAGCGCCCCGAGGCGCAGGACCGGCCGTTCCTCCCGCACGTCGCGCATCGCCTGTTCGGCCTGTTCGAGCAGCCGCCGCGCCCAGCCGGTGAGCCGCTGACCCGCCGGTGTGAGCCGCATGCCCTTGGGGTCGCGCACGAAAAGTGCCACCCCGAGCGTGGCTTCGAGCGTGCGGATCTGCTGGGACACCGACGACGGCGCGAGCTCGAGCGCGACCGCGGCGTCGGTGACCGTGCGGTGGCGCACCACGGCCTCGAAGGTCCGCAGCTGACGTAACTCCATGGCCTGGCCAACAGCGACGCAGCATTCGGATATTCCGAATGCGGTATACGCCGCAGCCGGTGGAGCCGTCGTGCCCGTCCGGCGAGAGTCGATCGGGTCATCAAACGAGCCGAGGAGCTGTTGCGTCGGATGAGCATTTTGCAATCGCGGGCGAGTACGTCCGCCGGGTCGACCAGGGCCCTGCTGGGGATATCCCTCGGGTACTTCATGGTCCTGTTGGATATGACGGTGCTTTCGGTCGCCGAGCCGGATCTGGCGGCGTCCCTGCACACCTCGATCGCCGGACTGCAGTGGGCGACCACCGGCTATACCGTCGCCTTCGCCGCACTGCTGCTCTCCGCGGGCGCGGTCGCCGATCGCCATGGTGCGCATCGGATATTTCGTTTCGGCACAGCGGCTTTCGGGCTGGTCTCGCTGCTGAGCGTCTTCGCGCCGACGCTGTGGGTGCTGGTCGCGCTGCGGGTGCTGTTGGGCGTCGCGGCGGCGGCGTGCGTGCCCGCGTCGATGGCGATGATCACCCAGCTCTATCCGGATCCGGGCCGACGCGCCCGGGCGATTTCGACGTGGGCGGCGATCAGCGGCGCCGCGGTCGCGGCGGGGCCGATCGTGGGTGGCGCACTGGTCGGGCTGGCCGGGTGGCGGTCGATATTCGTGGTCAATGTTCCCATCGCGGTGGTCGTATTGGCGCTGAGCATGGGATCCGCGGTGACCTGCGCGCGCGGTGATCGCCGCATCGACTGGGCGGCGCAGTTGGCCGCGGCCGTCGCCCTGGCGCTGTCTACCGATGCGCTGATCGCGGCGGGTGCGCAGTCGTGGGGGCACATGGCGTGGTCGCTGAGCGGCGCGGTACTGGCGGCGATCATCTTCGTTTATTTCGAACGACACAGTGCCGCACCGGTATTGAATCGGGAACTGTTGCGTGCGGGCCGGGTGCGTGCGGGTTTGCTGGTGGGTGCTGCGGTGAATTTCGCGCTCACCGGGGCACTTTTCGTCCTGCCGTTGCTGCTGCAGCGACACCTGAGTCCGCTGCAGACCGGGCTCGCCTTCTTGCCGCTCACCGTGCCGTTCGCCGTTATTCCGCCGCTCGCGGGCAAACTCGTGGCCCGCGTCGGACCGCGCCGACCGATCCTGACCGGGCTCGGCCTGCTCGCGGCGGGTGGTGTGGTGCTGGCCGTTGCGGTGTTCGTGGGCCTCGGCTATCCGGTGCTGGCGGTCGGCCTGCTGCTGTCTGGATTCGGTGTCGCCTTTGCTCTTCCGGCGTTGGTCACCGCCATTGTCAACGTGGCACCACCGGGGACCGCGGGCTCGGTCGGCGGCCTGCTCAATGCCGTCCGCCAAGTCGGCGCGACCCTCGGTGTCGCGATCATGGGTGCGCTCGTCACCCCTGGCATCGGCTGGTCCTTGCTGACCTCCGCAGCGGTCTGCGCACTCGCCTGCATCGTCTTCGGCTACCACCGCGCCGCCGAATCCTGACGTGCCGAAGCGGAGTGCGACCACGAAGTACAGTGTCGGATGGACGCTGGGATCTGAACGTGTTCAAGGGGGTTGCATGGGAAGCAAGGGCCTATGGCGGGCAGGGGTACTGGCGCTGACGGCGGCGCTGGTCACGGCCTGCGGGGGTGCATCGACACCGACGGATCCTTATCTCTGGTTGGAGGAACTCGACAGTCCGCGCGTGCAACAGTGGGTCGCCACCGAAAATGCCCGCACGCTAGGGGTATTGGAGCAGGACCCGCGTTTCGCGGGGAATCTGGCCGAGGCGACCGAACTCGGCAAATCCCCCGACCGCCTGCCCTTTCCGACACTGCGCGACGGCGGCGTCGACAACTTCTGGCAGGACGGCGACCACACTCGCGGTGTCTGGCGCACCACATCCGTCGCGGAATATGAATCGCCGCAACCGAATTGGCGCACAGTTCTGGATTTGGACGCCCTCGCCGCGGGAGAGTCCAAGAATTGGGTATGGAAGGGCGTCGGCTGTGATCCGGTCACCCACAAGCGCTGCCTGATCAGCCTGTCCGAGGGTGGCGAGGACGCGGTGACGGTCCGCGAATTCGACCGGATCACCAATCGATTCGTCCCGGACGGCTTCGTGCTGCCGCGCAGTAAGCAGTCTGTGTCCTGGGTCGATGAAAACACCCTGCTGGTCTCCCGGGAATGGCAGCCCGGGGAGACAACCACCTCCGGCTATCCCTACATCGTCAAACAGTGGCACCGCGGAGAATCGCTCACCGACGCAGTCGAACTCGTGCGCGGCGATAAGACCGACGGCCTGGCCACCTCGCCGGTGCTGCTGGACAATGGCAACGGCCGACGGTTGAGTCTGGTGCAGCGCAGTCCGTCGTTCTGGGAGAACGAGGTCAGTCTGGTTGCCGGAACCGGTCTGGTGCGGGTGGCGTTACCGCCGAAATCGGATCTGCAGGGCTTCGCCGGCAATCGAATTCTGGTGTCGCTGCGACAGGACTGGACGACGGACGGTGCGACATTCACCGCCGGATCACTGGTTTCGCTCGACGCCGATGAACTCACCGCGGACCCGACGCGGCTGCGCGCGCGGCCCGTCTATGTCCCTAGCGCGTCGCAAACACTGGAATCTGTGCTGACAGCGCGTGACCGGATCGTCGTGACCTCGCTCGACGACGTGAAGGGACGCGCCACCGTCTATACACCGCAACCGGACGGCTCCTGGTCAGGATCACCGGTTCCGTTGCCGGACAACGCAACCATCGACGCGGTGGATGCCGATTCGGCCGGTTCGCTCGCCTATCTGACGGTCACCTCCTTCCTCGACCCGGCCACGCTGTGGCAGCTCGATACCGCCACCGGATCGGTCGCGCCGGTGAAAACCAGTCCGCGACAATTCGATTCGTCCCGCTACGTGGTCGAACAGCAGAAGGCCACCTCGCCCGACGGCACCAGGGTGCCCTATTTCGTCGTGCATGCCGCCGATATGAAGTTCGACGGCACCAACCCCACGATCATGTACGCCTACGGCGGTTTCGGCTCGTCCATGACGCCGAATTACAACGGCCTGATGGGCCGGCTCTGGCTGGATCGCGGGGGTGTGTTCGTGCTGGCGAACATTCGCGGCGGCGGTGAATTCGGACCGGCTTGGCACGAGGCCGCACTGACCACCAATCGCCAGCGCGCCTTCGACGATTTCGCCGCCGTCGGCCGGGATGTGATCGACCGGAAGATCACCGCCCCGAGCCATCTCGGCATCCAGGGCGGTTCGAACGGCGGTCTGCTGATGGGGGTCGAACTGGTCCAGCATCCGGAGCTGTGGCAAGCGGTGGCTATCGAGGTACCGCTGCTCGATATGGTCCGCTACGAGCAGATCGCCGCGGGTGCTTCGTGGGTGGGCGAATACGGCAGCGTCGCCGATCCGGTACAACGCGCCTTCCTCGAATCCATATCGCCGTACCGCAATCTGCGTCCGGGCGTGCGATATCCGGAGCCCTTCGTCTGGACCACCACCAAGGACGATCGGGTCGGCCCGCAGCACGCCCGCAAATTCGCTGCCCGGCTCGCCGAATTCGGTGACCCCTATCTGTTCTACGAGGCCACCGAGGGTGGGCACGGCGGCGGCACCAATATCGATGAGAAGGCCCGCACCAGCGCACTCGAATTCACCTACTTCATGCGCAAGCTCATGTAGGGATGGTTGACCATGTGCGGTTCGGCGGTGCATGGTTGGCCGATGACCGGCGAAGAGGTCCGTGCGGGTGTAAAGCTGACCAATCTCGACGCACCACTGTTCGACGGTGCCGACGCGACGAAGCGCGATCTGATCGACTATCTCGAATTCGTCGGTGATCGGCTGGTCGGGCAACTGCGCGACCGTCCGCTCTCGGTGGTGCGCATCCGGCCTGGCCAGGAACCGTTCATGCAGAAGAATCTGCCGAAGTACACCCCGGACTGGGTGCGTCGGGTGACGGTGTGGGCCGAGACCTCCAAACGCGAAGTGACCTACGCCCTCTGCGATGACGTGCGCACATTGCTGTGGTTCGGCAATCAGCGCGCGGTCGAATATCACCCGACCCTCATGCTGGCCGATCACAGCGCGGGCCCGACCCACCTGATCCTGGATCTCGATCCGCCCGAGGGCGGCCCCTTCCGGCAGGTCGTACGTGCCGCCGAACTGATCAGGCAGGCGCTCGCCGATGACGGACTCGCGGGAGCGGTGAAAACCAGCGGCGCAAAGGGTGTGCACGTCTTCGTACCGATCGAGCCGTGCATCCCGATCGAGGATGTCGCCGCCGCCACCCGGGCGATCGCGGCCAGGGCCGAACGCATCGATCCGGATCTGGCCACCACCGCATTCATCCGCGAGGACCGCGCGGGCAAGGTCTTCCTGGATTCGACGCGCGCGGGCGGCGCGACCGTCGTCGCGGCCTACAGCCCGCGCGTGCGTCCGGGTGTGCCGGTGTCCTTCCCGATCGAGTGGGCTCAGCTCGCGGATATCAGTCCGGGCGACTTCACCGTGTGCACCGCATCGAAGCAGCTGGGCGATCGGGATCCGTGGGCGCAGGAAATGCCCGCGCCGCAGGGCCTGCCCGCCGATCTCATCGAGGAGGGCCACACCATCCCGGTGGCCCGGGTCCAAGCGATGCACGAGGGCAAGCGCCGGGCCCGGGCCCGCAGGCAGAGTTAGCTTTTCAGTGCTCGATGACGGTGCGGAAGTGCGCCGCCCCGTCGGTGATCGCGTCGACGGTGACCAGAGCCCGGAATTCGACGCCGTCGTCGGTGACCGTGCAGACCTCCATCGCGCCGATATCGGCGTCGAGGGAATTGGGGCAATGTACGTCCTGCGGCGTGTGCCCGGTGTCGTCGGTGAAGTCGATGGCGACCCGCCGGGCGAGCTGTGAACTGGAGATCGCGTCCATGTCGGTGTCATCGTCATTGCGCCAGCCCACGGAGGTTTGGGCGAGGCTGCCGAGAATGCCGACGACGAGTATGACGATCAGCAGCGTCCGGCCGCCGCTGGAGAGCACGAGCGGGCGAGTCGGCGACTGAGCAGGTTCGGGCCCACCCGTCACCCGAGCACCACCCGCCATCGAATCGCCGGTATATATCGGACGGGATGGGGCCGTCTGCCTATCGCCGAAAACTCCCGTCAGGTACGTCGGGGTCAGCAGGTACGCATAGGCGGACACTCGCATTTCGATGCGCAGCACGGCCGCAGTGGCCTCGAAGATCGCTCCCGGCATCCGGCCGGTGATCAGGACGATCAGCCACAGAATGAACGAGATGATCCCCCATCCGGTGGTGAACCAGCTCGACAGCACCAGGATCGGGAAGGCCAAGATGAGCCGGAACAGCACCGCGAGCCGGTTCAACGGCGTCGGCGCGGGGAACAGCAGGCGGATCGGATAGTCCGGTGCGGTCCACGCGAACGGCGGGTAGTTGTCGACCAGCAACATTGCATAGCCGTGCACCCGCACGGTGTAGCCGTAATATCCGCGCAGGAACTCACCGCACCAGTCGGGCAATCGGCCGAGCACCAGCGCACCGAACCAGCCGCAGACGATCACCACGAAAGCGGCGATGCTCAGGAACCAGAGCACGATCAGCTGGGGTATGGCCAACAGCAGCCGCAGCAGAACGGTCCAGCGGCGGTGTTGCTCCGGCGGAAAGACATCCAATTCGACCAATGCTTCGCCACTGGTCGGTGATCCCTCTTTCATTACCACGGCGACCCACTCACTTCCTTCGTCCAGCGGAATTGTCCAGAACTCGGATGAGTGAGATCGAATGTAGCCCGTGGATTGCCGATAGATCGGTAACCGCGCCGACCCAGCCGGACCGCCACGGAATTCCGCGGCATGCGGCCGCCGCCGAATTACTCGAAGATATGGCGAACCCGCCCGACGCCGTGCACGCAATGGCGGCTCGATTCGGAACGCCGGACCGCATTGTCGCGCTGCACGAATTCGATTTGCTGACCGCAGATCTATTGCGGAGGGAATTCGGTATCGCGGGTGCAAAATGGTGATGGGTGCGACGGTGGCCACGGCGGGAGCAAGGACATCATCCGGCTGAATTCCATCGATGATTGCGCGGCATTGGCGGAGTCCAGGCGGGACCGGTATGTCCTTGTGGCGGCATCGTAGGCCGCTACCCGGTGGCCGACACCGCGGTATCAGCCGGACCGATCGGGAGGACGAAGTACAGCTCGCTGCGCCGGGCCACCCCGAGTTTGCGATAGACGCGGGTGAGATGTTGTTCGACGGTGCTGGTGGTGATGGCGAGTGTGTCGGCGATCTCGCGATTGGCCCTGCCGCGGGCCGCCAGCTCCGCCACCCGGCGTTCCGCGAGGCTCAGCGTCGCGAGCCCACCCGGAATCTGGCGCAGTGCGGGCATGGGTTGGGTTGGCTGCGTCGCGGTTTGGGGTTTGCCGTCGAGCGCATCGCGCAGCAGCACCTCGGCGCCGCAGGTCTCGGCGATACGCGCCGCATCGCGGATCAGTGTGCGAGATCGCTCGTGATCGCCGACGCTGCGGTGTGCCTTGCCGAGTTCGGCGAGGGCCGTGGCCAATTCGACATCGTCACCGCCGGTGCGGGCGATGGCGGCCGACTCACGCAGCAAGCGGAACGCTTGGTAGCGATCGCTGGTGGTGGCGAGCAGTCGGAGTGCGACGCCGCCGGAGCGGTGCCGGTCGGCGGTGCCGAGCAATTCGAGATGTCTGGTCGCGAATTCCTGTGCCTGCCGATGCTCGCCGAGTGCGAGATGGGCGGCGGCAATGTCATTGCGCCACGGCACCAGCCAGGGGAAGTCCATATTCCACCGGTCCATGAGATAGCCGCAGCGGCGGAAGCTGCGCAATGCCTCGTCGGCGCGGCCGACGGCGAGGTGATGGTGGCCCTGCGCCTGCAGATACGGCAGGCCGAAGCGCGATTCGAAAATCGTTCGGGGCAACGGCCTTTCGAGTTGGGCCGCGGCCTCGGCATGCCGACCGGCGATGGTCAGCGCGTGCACCATTGTGGCGATCGGCGTACCGATCCAGAGGCCGAGGTGTTCGGCGGGTACGAAATTCAGTGCCAGCGCCGCATCGCTGATCGCATCGCGAATATTGCCCTTGCGCAGCATGGTTTCCGCGCGCAGCCCGGCGAAGATCGACTGCCAGGTCGGGGCGCGGCGGGCATCGGCCTCGGCGAGCAGTGATTCGCACCAGGACGCCGCGGTATCGAGCCGATTGCTGTAGATGAGGCAATGCACCGCCGCGACCAGGGTTTCGATCGTGGTCGAGGTGAGGCGATTGCTGGTGAGCAAACGCTGCGCGAGCGTGGCGATCTCGTCGAGCGGATGGGTGAACAGGCCGGTGAGCAGATCTGCGCCGTGGCGATGCGGTGAATGCTGGTCGGTGCGCACCTTGGGCGGCTGTGCCGGGGCCGCGAAGAGTCGCGGATGACGTTGGACGTGCGGGGGATAGGAGTACCGCAGCCAGGCGCGCAGGAAGTCGATCTCCGGCGTCGCCGCATCCGGTTCGCCGCTGTTGAGCTGGCCGAGTGCGTGATCGGCTTGCTGCACCTGCCCGTGCCACAGCAGATACATGGTGGCGGCGGGCAATTCGTGGTGCGGCACCCGACCCGCGCGCAGTGCCGCCTTCAACCGGGTGAATTGGCGCGAGCGGGTCGACGGGTTGATCCGCCATTCCAGGCAGACCAGCCGGATCGCGATGGTGGCCCGCTCGCCCGCGTCCCGGGTGGCGCGATAGGCCAACTCCAACCGATCGACCGCCGGTTCGATCTGGTCATTGGTTATCGCATCCTCGGCGGCGGTGCGCAGTACGTCGACGGCCCACGGGCAGCCGGCGGCACCGGCGTCGACCAGGTGGTCGGCGACGGTGCTCGCCGGAAAACCCCGATGGTGCAGCAGTTCCGCGGCCCGGACGTGCAACTTCTGCCGGACCTGGTCGGGGGTGTTGCGCAGGATCCGCTCGCCGACCTCCGGATGTTCGAAACGCGCGGTTTCGGCGAGTTGTCGGACGACGGCCCGCACCGCGGCCTCGTCCACCTCCAGCAGCTCGGCGACCAGGCCGACCGTGCTCGCGGTGCCGAGCACGGCCATGGCCTGACCGACCCGGGATTTGGCGAAGTCGGCCCAGTGGTCGCGATGCGCTGGGTTGTCACTGTGTGGCGGGACAGGCTGACACATACTCTGAGCCCTTCGTCGAGGTGGTGAGCCCGACTGAGGGAGAGCACCATCGAAAACGAGCAGCTCGGGTGCACTGAGGATGCGGCATCGTCGCAGCGGGAAGGACGCGTCCACGCGCCCGATGATCCAGCCGGTGAACACAGGTTAATTCGCCGGCCCGATCCTGTCACGACAACTGATGACACGTACGTAATATGAGGTGTTTCAATGCCTTTCGTGTCATTGACTCCCGGCGTGCGCGAATGCGTGCTGGTGGTAGGCCAGACAGGCGGCCGAGGTATCGTCGGCGGCCAGGAAAAGCACCGTGCGTGTCGCGTCGAGAGCGCCGCTGTCGCGCGCGCTCACGTATGCGTGCACCGGGGCCGCGGAGTACGGATTGTCCACCGAGGGATCGACGCCGACGACCGATTCCGGTGTGAATCCGAGCGCCGCCGCCAGGCGGGCACGGAAGGCGAGGGTCCAGGTGGGTGCGAGCAGCACCGCGCGGCCCTCGGTGAAATCGGCGACGTCCAGTTCTTCGGCGGTCAGGCAGTCGCGCACGGCCACCGCGGCCAATTCGACCAGATCGTCGGCACCGGCCCTGGTGCTCATGGCCGAGCGGCCGTTCGCGCCGACCTCGCCCAACGCGACCCAGGCGGTCGGATCGGCGGGCCCGGCGGTATCGGTGGTGTGCAGCGCGCCGAATCCGCCTGTGGTACTGGATGTTCCGAGCAGGATCGCGGCCGCGCTGGTGCTGTAGGGGAAGCCGTCGATATGGCGCTCGGTCGACGGGTGCGTATCACCGGCTACCAGCAGCGCATACGACACTTCGCCACTGACCAAGAAGCACTCGGCGGTCGCGATCGCGTGCAGTAGTCCGGTCCCGCCGTTCATCAGATCGAAGGAGAATGCGGGCACCCGGCCGGGGGCGTATTCGAGGCCGATGCCGACGCGCTTCTGGATCAGTGCCGATACCGCGGGCTCGGAGATGTTCTGATCGCGGAAGACCCCGGCATTGATCAGCATTCCGACCTGCTCCGGGGCAATGCCCGCCTGTTCGAGGCAGGAGGTGGCCGCGCGGGCCGCTAGTTCGAAATAGCTGCCGGTATCGAGATCGGCATTGATGGCGGCCGCGAGGATGGTGGTCGGCATGGCTCAGGCCTCCAGACGGGAGATGGTGGCGGCGAGGTGCCCGGAGACGAGGCCGGATGCCGCCGGAATCATCAGCACCTTGGAGCCCTTGGGAATCTTCTGCTGCGCGAGATATTCGTGCAGGACCACGAAATGCGAGGTCGATGCGGTATTGCCGAAGTCGTGCAGCACGTTCAGGGCCTGTGGCATCGGGGTGCCGAAGTGCTGCTCGGTGAGGTGCGAGATGTACTCGATGGCGGGCGCGCTGAATTGGTGGTGGATCCAGTAGTCGAACTTCTCGCCCTCCCAGGTGCGTCCGGTCTCCTCGAAGAAGGTGGAAATGCGGTGGATGGCCTGTTTGTAGCGGCCCTCGTTCTGCATCGCGCGGTTATCGGTGTAGAGCGCGATTCCGGGGGCCTGGTCGCTGGGCATGCCGATGCAGTGTTCGGCGCCGTCGGCGGCGGTCAAGAGTTCGACGTAGTGGATTTCGTCGTCATCGTCACCGCGATCGTCGAGCATCACCGCGACCGCCGCATCGCCGACGGTCAGCGCGGCGAACTGCGGGTCGTACGGCTTGTTGATCTCGCGCGCTGCGGTCTCGGCGATCGGAGTGATCTGTTCGCCGCTGACCACCAGCCCGTTGCGGACCACGCCGGCCTTGATCATGCGATCCAGCACCAGCACCCCGGTCATCATGCCCGCACAGGCATTCGAGACGTCGAAATGGCGGGCCTTCGTCGTACCGATCTCCTTGCCCAGCATGACCGCGAAAGACGGTGCGTAGCAGAAGATTTCTTTCCCGCGAGTGCGGGTGATGGAGGCGGAGATGACCACGTCGATCTCGTCGGGGGCGTAGTCGGAGTGCGCCAGGCAGTCCTCGATGGCGCGCAGGGCCAGATCGAAGGAGGATTCGTAGCCCTCATCACTGGAGTCGTAGACGCGCCGATTCTTGATACCGGTAATCCGTTCCAGGTCAAGGGATCTCGGCACCGCCAGTCCGGCGATGATCTCCTCGGTGGAACGGACGGTGGATGGTGTGTACGAGCCGATGGACTCGAAACGTGTGCGCAGCATTACCCCTGCTTTCTGTGTCGCATTTTTCCCTGTGTTGCCAGGAGTTTCGACGGCGCTGTCGTCGTAGACGCCCTATTTGGACAGCCCGACCAAACTCGCGCTCACCTCGCACAATTGGCGGGCCCGCGCATCGTCGCGGGCCAGCCGCGACGGTTCGCGCTCGCGGGTCTTGCGGAAATAGGCACCGGTCACCTCGGCGACGCTCGGATCCGTCGCGAGGAAGGTGAGTGCGGCGGCACCCTCGGCCGCGGTGATGAAGAACAGGCGTTTGCCGAGCGCGACGATCGGTTGCCCGAACCATGGCAGCGAATTCCAGATGCCGGTCGCGACCGCGCCGGGATGGAAGGCATTGACCGTCACACCGGTGCCCGCCAGCCGATCGGCCAGTGCGCGGGCGTAGAGCACATTGGCCAATTTGGATCGGCTGTACGCCTTTTCGCCCGAATAGCCTTCGCGGAACCCGAGATCGTCGAAATCGAGGGTTGCGCCGTAGTGCATCACCGAGGAGGTGAACAGAATGCGCGCGGGGGCGCTCTGGATCAGCAGATCGATGAGCAGTTCGGTGAGCAGAAATCCGCCGAGATGGTTGGTGGCGAAAGTCGCCTCGATACCGTCCTCGGTTTCGGTGCGCGTCTGGTGATAGCCGCCCGCATTATTGGCAAGTACATCGATGCGGTCGTAGCCGGCTTCGACCGCCTTGGCGAGTTGGCGCACCGACGACTGCGATGAGATATCGCATTCCAGCGTATCGACCGCTCCCGCCCCCGCGGCCAGCACCAATTCCGCACTGTCGGCAAGCTTCTGCGGATTCCGGCCGACCAACACCAGCCGATCGCCCCCTGCGGCGAGCTGTTGCGCGGCTTCGAGACCGATACCCGAGGTGGCCCCCGTAATCAGGATCGTCTTCATGTCCGGATACCTTGCCATCGATGCCATGGCCGAAATCCGCTCTCGAGGTGGCTACGGCGAGTTGCCCGATGTGTGCGAACGACCTAGTGGCCGTGCACGATCGATTGATCGCGCAGATCAGCGCCCGCATGCCGAATTCGGTGCAATGATGCTCGCCGTAGTTGTAGCCGTCGTGCATGACTGCCGATAGGGGGCGATAGGGGTTCGGAACTGTTGGCGTTCGAGTGTTCATTCCGGTCTTGTGTTGTCGATGAGCGGCCTAATCTATTCCCTCGTGACGGTCGCGGAGGCGGATCCGGCACGGGCGCAACGGATTGCGCCCGGTGTGGTTTCCGTGGGCTTCGGATAGTCGACCTGGGACCGCTCCCGCGAGGCGGCTGCGCATGATCGCGGACGCGGTGGTCATGTCCGGGCCGTCGGGTGAGCCGGTGCGCGGCCGACTCGAACACCTCAAGGAGACTGCCGCCGCAAGCGATCAATCCTCGACACCTGTCATTTGGGCGATCTGTCCGGCCAGGTCGTCGGGATCGGTGAGCAATTGTTTCGCCGGCATCAGCCAACATTGCGCGAGCAGGTCGTATCCGATCCGCCCGATCTCGGCATGTCGAGGCCATTGTTCACGCGTCCACGCCGGTTCGTCGCGATATGCGGCGACACCGCTGAGGTGATTGCCGACGAGTTCGAACTGCAGATCGCGACGCAATCGCATGGCGGCCGGATCGGCTGGTGGCTTCGTGCGCAGGATCTCGACCAGGTCCGCGGCCACCCGCAGCACCCTGGACTCGTTCCACCGCAGGTCGTGCCGGTGCGCACGCGGCACGATCACCCACATTGCCCCAACCGCGACCAGCGCACCGACCAGCGTCTCGATCAGCCGATCGCGGATGGGAACCAGTATCGGCCCACCGAGCGCGCCACCGATCAGCAGCGCCAAGGGCGTAATGAAGACGACGGCGATCCCGTAATTGCGCACTACGAACAGATCCGTCAGGAACATCAGAGCCATGAGCACGAGCACGAGCACGACGCCCGACGGCGCGAATACGTGCAGCCCCGCGAACACGATCAACCCGACGACCGTGCCCCCGACGCGATGCAATGCGCGCACAGTGCCGACAATGCGATCCGGCCCCAGATTCAGCACCAGGACGGCGGTGATCACGGCCCAGTCCGGCCGGCCTAGGCCCAACAGCACACTGAGGCCACCCGCGATCACGGCGGCGGCCAGCGTGCGCAGCGCCGTGGTCGCCGCATGCGAGCGGATCGTCAGCGACCGTCGCAGTCGCTGACCGACAGTCGGGCGGGTCATCGGCACCGGCTCGTCGAGCACGTCCGGTGCGGAGTCCGCTATCCCGATGAACTGGCGATGTGCGGCCAGCAGCGTGCGGACGATCTCCGAATCCGGTGCGCGGGCAGGCAGACCCGCATCATGAACCGTGGCCCACGCCGAATGCAGCGCCGCGCCCGCCGCATGCCGCTCGGCGGCGGACGGCTGCCCGCCCTTCCGGCTTTCGACATAGGTATCGACGACACGCAAGGCCGCCGCCACCGCAGCATTTTCCGGCGCACGCGCATCGCGCAGCATCGGACTCATCGAGATCAGCACCGAACTCAGCACGCCGAGCGCGGTATATCCCACGATGGCCGGTACCGAAATACCGGCGGCGGCCATCCGCGTCGCCACCGCGCACACCAGCACGAAGAAGAACATGCCCGGCGGTCCGGCCCGCGTCGCGACCATGACATAGCTAGCGACCAGAGCGACAACGGAAAGTGCCGCCACACCGATGATTCCGGCCGTCGCGTGCCACAGATCGCCGATCACGGCACCGAGCGCCGCCGCTGTGAGAAAGCCCGTCCCCGCGATCAGCACTATCCGCCAACGCATTCGGTACGCGCGCGCCTCGCCGTAGAGCACAGCGAACGCACCCAGCGCGACGATCATCGCCTGCTGCTGATGACCCGCCGCGAGCACGATCAGCGCGGGCAACCCGAATGCGAGCGCGGACCGCGCCGCCACCGGCCACCGCCAACCCGTTTGCGCCGACCCGAACAGCAGCGCGCGCCGCCGCGGTGGCGTCGGCACCGGATGGTGTGACGGATCGAAGGTCGGGTCGTCCACCAGGCCATTCAACACCAACCGACCATTGGGTTTTGTGTGTCGGGACACGCGCTCGACCCATTTGCTCTAGCGTTGGCAAGGTTGCTGCCGAGAGGGGTTATCGATGCGTACTGGGATGCTGGAGCTGGTGCAGTTGCGGGCGCTCGTCGAGGCAGGGGAGATCGACACGGTGCTGGTGGCAATGACCGATATGCAGGGCCGTTTGCAGGGAAAGCGTTGTGCGGCAAGGTTTTTCCTGGACGAGGTGATCGGGCACGCGACCGAGGCGTGTAATTACCTGCTCGCGGTGGATGTCGATATGACGACGGTGGACGGATACGCGATCTCGTCCTGGGAAACCGGCTATGGCGACTTCGTCCTGCGGCCGGATCTGAGTACCCTGCGGCTGGTGCCGTGGCAGCCGGGAACCGCGCTGGTGCTGTGTGATGTCGAGCACGTCGAACCGGCGCGTCAGCCGGTCACGGTTTCACCGCGGCAGATATTGCGTGCGCAATTGGCGCGGCTCGCTGAACGTGGGCTGCGCGCCTATGTCGGGACCGAACTCGAGTTCCTGGTCTTCGACGACAGCTACGAGGACGCGTGGAATTCCGGCTATCGCGATCTGCGCCCCGCCAACCAGTACAACGTCGACTATTCGATGCTCGGGACCGCGCGCATCGAGCCACTGCTGCGTCGCATTCGCAATGAAATGGCCGGTGCGGGACTGTATGTCGAATCGGCCAAGGGTGAATGCAATCCGGGTCAGCACGAAATCGCATTCCGCTATGACGAGGCGCTGGTGACCTGCGACAACCACAGCATCTACAAGAATGGTGCCAAGGAGATCGCCGCTCAGGAGGGCCGCAGTCTCAGCTTCATGGCAAAATACAATGAGCGCGAAGGTAATTCGTGCCATATTCATATAAGTCTGCGTGCCGAATCGGGTGCGGCGGTATTCGCGGGTGACGGCCCGCACGGCACCTCCGCACTCATGCGGCATTTCCTCGCTGGGCAACTGGATTGCCTGCGCGAGTTCACCTATCTGCTCGCACCGAATATCAACTCCTACAAGCGATTCGTGGCAGGGAGTTTCGCCCCGACCGCACTGGCCTGGGGACGCGACAACCGGACCTGTTCGCTGCGCGTGGTGGGCGAGGATCTGTCCCTGCGGATGGAGAACCGGATCCCGGGCGGCGATGTGAATCCGTATCTGGCCGTCGCCGCGACCATTGCCGCCGGCTTGCACGGTATCGAGCACGCGCTCCCGCTCGAGCCGGAGTTCCACGGCAATGCCTACCGGTCCCAGCGCCCGCGGGTGCCGCGTACGCTGCGGGAAGCGGCGCAATTGTTCGGCGAGAGCAAGGTGGCACGGACAGCGTTCGGCGACGACGTGGTGGACCATTATCGGAATGCGGCACAGGTCGAGCTGGACGCCTTCGACGCCGCCGTCACCGATTGGGAGCGAATCCGTGGTTTCGAGCGGCTCTGAGCAGATCCGTCCGGTCATCGGCCTGCCGACCTACCTGGAACAGGCCCGATTCGGCGCCTGGGATGTGCCGAGTGCGGTGCTGCCGCACAACTACCTGCAGTTGGTGGAGCGCGCGGGCGGCATACCGGTGCTGCTGCCGCCCACCGGCGTGGCGCGCGCGGAGCTGGTGGATCGGCTCGACGGGTTGGTGCTGACCGGCGGCGCCGATGTCGATCCGGCGCGCTACGGCGCGCCGCCGGATGCGGCCCTCGGCCCACTCCGAGCCGACCGCGACGATTCCGAATTCGAGCTATTGGCCCTGGCACGCGCTGCCGGTCTGCCGATCCTCGCGATCTGTCGCGGCCTGCAACTGGTCAATGTCGCGTTCGGCGGCACCCTGATCCAGCATCTGCCGGATCTGCTCGGCCACGACGACCATTCGGGTACGCCGGGCGGCTTCCACCCGAACCGGGTCACGACGGTGCCGGACAGCCTGGTCGCCACGATCGCCGGACCGGAGGTGAAGGTGAATTGCCACCATCACCAGGCCGTCGCCATCCTGGCCGATGGCCTGGTCGCGACCGCACACGCGTCGGACGGCACGATCGAGGCGGCGGAGGCGCCGGACGGTCCGTTCCTGGTGGGTGTGCAGTGGCATCCGGAGGCGGATGCGACCGATACGCGATTGATGCGAGCACTGGTCCAGGCGGCGGCCACCTATCGAAAGGAACGGAATTCGTGACGACAACGCAGGTGGTCAACCCGGCGACCGAGCAGGTCGTCACGACACTCGAACTGGTGAGCGCGGCCGAGACCGATGCGGCCATCGAACGGGCGCAGCGGGCCGGGGTCGATTGGCGCGCGGTCGCGCCGGGGGATCGGGCTCGGTTGCTGCGGCGGTTCGCTGAGGCCGTCGACGCGAATCTCGAGCAGCTGGCCCAGCTCGAGGTCGCCAATGCCGGACACACTATCGGCAATGCGCGCTGGGAGGCGGGCAATGTCCGCGATGTGCTGCATTTCGCCGCCGGGATTCCGGAACGTCTGCTGGGCAACCAGATTCCGGTCGCGGGCGGGGTCGATATCACCTTCCATGAACCGCTCGGCGTGGTCGGGGTGATCGTGCCGTGGAACTTCCCGATGCCGATCGCGGCATGGGGATTCGGGCCCGCACTGGCCGCCGGGAATACGGTGGTGCTCAAGCCAGCCGAGCTCACCCCGCTCACCGCGATCCGATTGGGTGAGCTCGCGCTCGAAGCCGGTGTGCCGGAAGGGGTTTTCCAGGTGCTGCCCGGCAAGGGGTCGGTGGTGGGGCAGCGGTTCGTGACCCATCCCGCCGTGCGGAAGGTGGTATTCACCGGGTCCACCGAGGTGGGCAAGGAGATCATGGCCGGATGTGCGCGCCAGGTGAAGCGGGTGACGCTCGAATTGGGCGGTAAGAGCGCGAATATCGTTTTCGCCGATGCCGATCTGGAGCGTGCGGCGGCGACCGCGCCCTATGGTGTTTTCGACAACGCCGGGCAGGATTGCTGTGCGCGGTCGCGAATTCTTGTGCAGCGCAGTGTGTTCGACCGATTCCTGGAATTGCTGGAACCGGCGGTGCGTGGGGTTCGGGTGGGTGATCCCGCGGCGGAGTCCACCGAAATGGGGCCGCTGATTTCGGCCGCGCATCGCGCTCAGGTGGCCTCGTTCGTCGAGCCGTCGACCAAGGTTGCATTCACCGGTACACAGCCCGACGGACCCGGATTCTGGTATCCGCCAACGGTTGTGCTGCCCGACGCGCCATCGGATCGGGTGCTCACCGAGGAAATATTCGGGCCGGTGGTCGCCGTGGTTCCGTTCGAGGACGAGGCCGACGCCGTTCGCATTGCCAATGACACCGAATACGGTCTGTCCGGCTCCATCTGGACCAATGACGTGGGCCGGGCGCTGCGGGTGTCTCGCGGTGTGGAAGCCGGGAATCTGTCGGTGAATTCGCATTCCTCGGTGCGGTATTGGACGCCGTTCGGCGGATTCAAACAGTCCGGGCTCGGGCGCGAACTCGGACCCGATGCGGCACTTGCCTTTACCGAGACCAAGAACGTCTTCATCGCCACCTGATTAAGGAGATGTGTTGCAGCGCTTACAGGATCGAGTCGCCGTCGTCACCGGCGGTGGGAGCGGTATCGGCCTCGCCACCGTTCGCCGATTCGCGGCGGAGGGTGCCAAGGTCGTCGTCGCCGATATCGATGCCGCCGCGGGAGAGGCTGCGGCCGGCGAAGTGGGCGGCCTGTTCATGAAGGTGGACGTCACCGACGAGGCTCAGGTCGAGGCCATGTTCCAGACCGCCGTCGACACCTATGGCGGACTCGATATCGCCTTCAACAATGCCGGAATCTCACCGCCGGACGACGATTCCATTCTGACCACCGGCATCGACGCCTGGCGTCGGGTACAGGAGGTCAATCTGACCTCGGTGTATCTGTGCAGCAAGTACGCCATCAACCACATGTTGGAGCGGGGTAAGGGCTCGGTGATCAATACCGCGTCGTTCGTCGCGGTCATGGGTGCGGCGACCTCGCAGATCTCCTACACCGCATCCAAGGGCGGTGTGCTCGCGATGAGCCGTGAACTCGGAGTGCAGTTCGCGCGCAATGGGATTCGGGTCAACGCGCTGTGTCCAGGACCGGTGAACACGCCATTGCTGCAGGAGCTGTTCGCGAAGGACCCCGAACGCGCCGCGCGCCGCCTGGTGCACATCCCCGTCGGACGCTTCGCCGAGCCGGAGGAAATCGCCGCGGCCGTCGCATTTCTGGCCAGTGACGACTCCTCGTTCATCACCGCATCGCAGTTCCTGGTGGACGGTGGCATCTCCGGCGCGTACGTCACACCGTTGTAAAGGTACGGTTGATTCGGGCGGACCGCTGCGCAGCAAGCCAGGATTCGCCATACGTCGCCGATCAGAGGGAGGCTCGTGAGTTGAGTACGGAAGATGGGCGATCGCCCGGGCTGTTCAGTCACGACGCCCTGACAACCGAACAGTCCGTCCAAACCGACACCGGTGGTGCTGATTTCCGCCCGGTATTCAGCCGAAGTGACGGCAGCGCACCCGGTTCGTATCCACAGCCGGATCAAGGAAACTGAGCACGCGTAGCGCCGGACCCAGTGCGGCGCTACGCCTACTTCTTCGACACTTCGCCACCGCCGTCACGGCACAGGAGCAAGCATTCCCCCTGGGCAGCCGCCGATCGGGCACCGCGGCGAGCTTCATCGCCAGCGTCACCTCGGCAATTGACGCCTTTTGCGGATCGGTCGTGCAACCCCTACGTGGCTGGTTCCCCGCCGCCCCGAAGCATCGGCCGACGCCGCAGACGCATGACAGGTCGCTGATTCGATGGCACGCCGATGCTCGTCGCCGCACGCGGAAAGTCGGCGGCGCGTCCTGACGTCGAAGAGCCCAGGACGACCTTCAGGGAAGGTGCATCAGCTGACCGGCGAGCGTGAACAGGCGGCGGCCGAGCCGCATGACAGGGAGCCCCAGCGGAATGAGGATCAGCGTCACGCACAGCACCGCGCCGACGAGCCAGACCACGGCCGCGAGGATCCCGACTACCGTGCCGAGCACGGCTGTCACGAGCCCCAACACCACGCCGAGCAGGCCCTTTAGCAGTTGCATCATGACCTCCTGCTCTCATTCTGCGCTCTTTCGAGCGCAATGCGGAGTTCGGGACTGCCGGATTATGTCCAGGCCCCGCTGCGCCGTTTCGTCGGCATTTGCCGCCGCCGATCGACGCGGGAGCGACGGACGAATCAGGCGTGGCGCAGCGGGTCGGGTGTCCTCGGTCGCCGGGGTCGGCGCGCCGGCACAACGCGTTACGGAGTGCGGTGAAGCCCACCAGATCCGCTTGGTCCGGTGGCGTCTGCTTAGACTGACGGGGGAGAAGGAAGGACCGCTGATGAAGCGAAATCTGAACTGCCCCTGCGGCGAACAGATCGTCGGGACGGATGAGGACGACCTGGTCGCGAAGACCAAGGCGCATCTGGCCGAGAACCACCCGGGGCACGACTATTCCCGGGACGAAATTCTGTTCATCGCGTACTGAGCCACCACACCCGGCTTTTGGTCACGGCTTGTGACAAAAAGCCGGGCGAGGTGGGTTATTTGGGGGAGCCGAGGCGAGCGCCGCCGTCCACGCGTACCACCACGCCGGTGGTGAAGGTGTTGTCGGTGAGGAATTCGATGGCCTTGGCGATATCGTCCGCGCTGCCGATCCGGCCGACCGGGGTCTGCGCCGCGATTCCGGCGAACACCTCGGCGCGGGCGTCCTCGGGGAGGAAGCTCCACCATTCGGTGTCGATCACACCAGGGGATACGGCGTTCACACGCACGGGTGCGAGTTCGACCGCGAGCACGGGAACGATGGCTTCGACACCGGCATTGACGGCGGCCAGCGCGGCGGTTGTCGGCATGGCGCCGCCCGCGGATGCGGCGGAGACCAGCGTGATCGACCCGTCCTGCGCGAGATGGGGCAGCGCCGCCTGAATGGTGGCGACGTGCGGCAGCAGTTTGCCGGAGACGTGGGCCTGCAGATGGTCGAGGCCGAGTTCGCGGAACGGGGTGGTGCCGGACGGTCCGGTCACGGTGACCACCACATGGTCGACCGGTCCGACCTCTGAAAATAGTTGTGCCAGTTCATTTTCGGCGCGCGCATCCACGACCTTGCCGGTGACCTGCGGGCCGAGCTCGGCCAGTGCGGCGGCGAGTCGTTCTTCGTTGCGTCCGGCGATGACGACCTCCGCGCCGTTGGCGGCGAGTCGGCGAGCGGTCGCCAGGCCGATTCCAGAGGTTCCACCAACGATGACGACTTTGTTGTTCACAAGATCCTCCTGAAGTTCGAAACACGATGATTTTCGAACCACCGTGCCTCGTTAATATATTCGAGGCATGGTGTCTTGTAAAGTGACCCGCATGACAGGAACCCGTGGTCGACCCCGCAGCGAGGACGCCAGGCGCGCGATCCTGCACACGGCGCTCGAGCTCTGCGAGCGGGATGGCTACCAAGACCTGACCATCAAGGCCATCGCGGACGGGGCGGGCGTCGGGCGGCAGACGGTCTACCGCTGGTGGCCGGATAAGGCATCGATTCTGATCGAGGCGTTGATCGGTTTGGCCGAAGAGCATGCGGCACTGCGGGTGTCGGACGAATCGGTGGATGTGCTCGTCGCCGTCGAGCGCCTGCTGACGGCCACTTTCGACCTCACGCAGAAAGTGACGGGTCAGGCGCTGGTCGGTCTGATGGCGGACGCGCAGCGCGATCCAGCCCTGTCCAAACGATTGCAGGACACCGTGATCGGCCCGCGACGAGCGACACTGCGCGCACTGCTCCAGCGTGGTGTCGACGCCCGAAAACTGACCCCGGCCGTCCCGCTGGATCTCGTCGTCGATTTCGTCTTCGGCGCCATGTGGTACCGACTGCTGAGCCACCATGCGCCGGTGAATGCCGCGTTGGCGAAGGATGTCACGAGCAGTGTCGCGACCATGCTCGCGCCGTGAGATCGCAAACCTGGGCAATGAACGACGGCTGATAACGAACGGCATTCGTAGTTCAAGAACACACGTGTGACCATGCTCACATTTGCGCGAGATTTCGCAGGTGGCGGCGGGCCCGTCACCGGCTCGGTGGGCCCGCCCCTTGTTTGCCCGGTTTGGAACCTGGGTACCGGTTAATTCCGTGCCTGCACTCGGAAAAACCGGATCGGGCCGGTCGAACGAATCGAGGCCCGTGACCGGGGCGGTTGAGGAGGCGCAGGTGACGGATCGCGAATCGGAGAAGAAAACGCTACGCCGATCGGTCGCCGCCTCCGCGATGGGCAATGCCACCGAATGGTTCGACTACGGCGTCTACGCCGCGACCGCCACCTACCTCACCGACGCGTTCTTCCCGGGCGAACTCGGCACCCTCGGTACCATGCTCGGCTTCGCCATCTCCTTCCTGCTGCGCCCGCTCGGCGGCATGGTCTGGGGACCGCTCGGCGACCGACTCGGCCGAAAAGTGGTGCTGGCCACCACGATTCTGTTGATGGCCGCTGCTACCGGATGCATCGGCCTGATTCCGACCCATGCCCAGATCGGTTGGTTCGCACCGGTTCTGCTCATCGCCCTACGCGTCGTGCAGGGCTTCTCGACCGGTGGCGAATATGGCGGTGCCGCAACATATCTGGCCGAATGCGCCGACGATCGCAAGCGCGGATTCCTCGGCAGCTTCCTGGAATTCGGCACCCTCGGCGGGTTCGTCGGCGGCTCATCGGTCGTGCTGCTGTGTCAGCTCATCTTCGGTTCGGATGCGATGCACGACTGGGGGTGGCGCGTGCCCTTCCTGTTCGCGGTGCCGCTCGGCCTGATCGGCTGGTACCTGCGCTCGCATCTGAACGAGTCGCCCGTGTTCGCCGAGGTGGCCGACAAACCGCATCCGCCGGGCGGCGTGTGGGAGGTGCTGACCACCTACCACCGCGAAACCCTGACGCTGATCGGCCTGGTGGTCGCCCTGAACGTGGTGAATTACACCCTGCTCACCTATCAACCGACCTACCTGCAGAACACCATCGGCGTCGGCGAATCGACCACCACCGCGATGATGCTGATCGGGCAGTTGGTGATGATGATCGTGCTGCCGTTCTTCGGCAGGCTGTCCGACCGGGTGGGCCGCCGCCCGCTCTGGCTGGTCTCGCTGGTCGGACTCGCGATACTCGCGCTGCCCATGTACTGGCTGATGGGGCAGGGAACCGGTTGGGCCATCACCGGATTCATCGTGCTCGGCCTGCTGTACGTCCCCCAGCTGGCGACGATCAGCTCGACCTTTCCGGCCATCTTCCCGACGCATGTGCGCTATGCGGGTTTCGCCCTCGGCTACAACATCTCCACCGCCGCATTCGGCGGCACCGCACCGCTCGTCAACGAGGCCGCGATCGAATCGACCGGCTGGTCGCTGTTCCCGGCCGCATATATGGTGGGCGCCAGCCTGATCGGACTCGTCGCCTGGTCGTTCCTGCGCGAGACCGCGGGAACCTCGTTGCGCGGCACTGTTGTTCCCGATGCGCAGCAACTTACGCCACCGGTCGCGGCACAGACGGTCTGAACCTGGGAATCTGCTGAGCGCACAACCGTGCGAGTAGTGTCGGCATTGCCGACGGATTGCTGAGTTCGCGCTCCGCGAGTCGGTAACCGTGGGCAGACACCTATCGGATTGGAGACGCTCGTGCAGATTCAGGTCAACACCGGCAGCAATATCCACGGCGGCGCATCGCTGGCCGAGCGCGTGGAATCGACGCTCTCCTCGACGCTCGACCGCTTCGGTGAGCAGCTCACCCGACTGGAAGTTCATCTGACCGATCTGAACGCCGATAAAGGCGGTCCGGACGATAAGCAATGCGTACTGGAGGCCCGGATATCCGGCCAGCCTCCGGTCGCCGTAACCCACCGTGCGGCTACGGTCGAAGAGGCTTATACCGGCGCCGCCGACGCCATGGCCAACCTCCTCGACAGTCGCTTCGGCCGCCTGCATCACACGAAGGGTGGCGAATCCATCAGGCACTTGCGCGTCGAATAATAGACAAATCGATCATATTCCCATCAGTGGGAATCGGCTTACGATATCGGCGCAGCAGGTTACCCAGCCGGCCGTGGTCGTAACCATTCTCATAGGTAAGTCCGCCGCGCCCCGAACTTGTTGATACCGAACAGATTAAAAACCCCACACCGGCACGGAACTCGTGTGTAATACCGATCGGTAACTGGTGTGCGGGGGCTGATGAGGGTCCGGTGATGCATGTGAACGCCGTCGATATCGCGCCTCGACCGGAGGGGCCGGTCAACCGTCGACGTACGGGAGCTTTCTGGTTCGGTCTGGTGTTGACGGTGCTCGGCACCGCCCTGCACCTTCCGATGTATCTCATGGCCCGCGACATGGGCTATCGGTTGGCGGGCATGCCCATGGACGGCGCCATGATCACGGGGATGATCCTGATCGTGATCGGTTTGGGCGTCACCACTTACGGCCTGTTCCCGCAGCGCGCGGTGCACGACACGGTTGCCGGGCTGCGGGTGCGGGCACTCGACGACGCGCCGCTCAATCGCGTGCACGTGGTGCTGCTGCTGATCATGGCCGCCGCGATCACCATCGACGTGATGAAGCCGACGACCCTGGCCTTCGTCGTTCCGGGTGTCGGCGCCGAGTACCACCTGCGCACCCCGGCGAGCCCGCATCTGGACGCGCTACCGGTGGCGCTGCTGCCGCTGTCCGGTATCACCGGCACGGTGCTGGGGTCGTTCCTGTGGGGTTGGCTCGGTGACCGCATCGGCCGCAAGGCGGCGATCCTGCTGGCCGGAATCTTCTTCGTGGGAACCGCGATCTGCGGCGCCATGCCGAGCTTCGAGCTGAATGTCGCGATGTGCTTCATCATGGGCCTGAGCGCGGGCGGGATGCTACCGATCGCCTTCACGCTGCTCTCGGAGACCATCCCGGCGCGCCACCGCGGTTGGCTGCTGGTGCTGATCGGCGGCGATATCGCGGGGGCCTACGTCATCACCAGCTGGCTGTCCTCGACGATCGGCGAGACCTACGGCTGGCGCAGCATGTGGCTGATCGGCTTGCCCACCGGACTGTTGCTGGTGCTGCTGGTCCGCTGGATCCCGGAGTCGCCGCGGTTCCTGATGGCCATCGGCAGGCACCGCGAGGCCGAAGAGGTGCTGCGCACATACAATGCCGAGGTCATCGAGGTCGAGCAGCCGCAAACCGCTGCCGAGGATGATCTGCAGGGCGGGTTCGGTCAGCTGCTGCGCCGTCCCTTCGCCGGAATGACCATCGTGCTGGCGCTTTTGGGACTCGGGGTCGGACTGGTCACCTACGGCTTCCAGCTTTGGCTGCCGACGAATCTGCGCAGCCTCGGATTCACCGGCGTCACCGCCGACAAGATCCTGCGTGACTCCGCGCTGATCGGTTTTCCGCTGAACTTCCTGGTCGCCTACTGCTACCACCGCTCGACCAAATGGACGCTGATCACGCTCAGCACGCTGCTCGCCATCGCGCTCGGCGGTTTCGTAATCCTCGGCGACCACATCGCCGACAACACCACGCTGCTGTATGCCCTTCTCGTGGTGCCGATCTGGGGTTCGAGCTCGGTCGTCGCGGTCATCGTCGCCTATGGCGCGGAGGTCTACCCGACCCGGATCAGGTCTCGCGGCAGCGGTGTCGCTGCGGCCATGACCAAGGCGGGCGGTGTGCTGGTCATCGCGCTGGTGGTGCTCGCCGTGGCCGCGCCATCGATCACGGTGACCGCACTGATCAGCGCGGCGCCGATCGCGATCGCGGCGGTGGTGGCGGTCGGGTTCATCGTCGAAACCCGGCGCAAGCCATTGGAAGAGATCACCGCCGAGGAGTTGGGCGTCGCGGCGGCATAGCAAGGACGAGCACTGCTAGGTGAGGTAATGATCGACACTGCAACTGCGTTGGAGCCCGCACTAACCGGCTCGATGCGCGATCGCCTGATAACGGCCACAGTTCAACTCATCTCGACGGAAGGACTCGCCTCGTTGACCGTGCGTCGCGTGGCGCGGATATGCGGGGTCTCGACCATGGCGATCTACTCCAACTTCAGCGGTATGCCGGGCTTGATCCAGGCGGTCGGCTCCGAAGGTTTCGCGCAATTGGTCGCGCGGCTGGCCGAATGCGAGGTCAGCGACGATCCGATCGCCGAAATCCTGGTGCTCGGCTTCATCTTTCGGGATGAGGCGGTGCGCAAACCCGAACTGTTCCGGCTGATGTTCGCCACCGAGTCGCCGAAGGCCGAGGTGAAGGTGCACCGCGGCAATGTGCTGGCCGATGGCAGCGATTCCGACTTCGAGAACTTCGCGGAGAGCTTCGATTTCGTGGTGCGCGCGACCCGGCGAGCGCTGGCGGCGAATCTGTTGCACAGCACGAATGAACGCTCGGCCGCGGCGCAGTTCTGGACCGGGCTGTACGGGTTCATCCAGTTGGATATGGCCGGCCTGTACGGCGACCAGGGGGTGTCGGAGGTGCTGTTGCCTTCGATCGTGAACATCCTGATCGGTATGGGTGCCGAACGCGCGACGATCGAGCAGTCGGTGGCGCGTGCCCTCGAACAGGTCACCGCGCTGACCGGCCCGCACACGTGATCAGCCACGGAGTTTGACCGCGAGGCGCTGGGCGCGGGCCATGGCTCGCTCGGCGAATCCGTTGCGCTTGGGCAGCAATTCGAGTTGCAGCAGTAGTTCGTTCAGATCCCAGGTGGCCTTGCTGCGCCAGATGAGTCCGGAGCGGAACTGCCAGATGTCGACGACGAACAGGTCGAATTTCTTGTTGGTGCCGGCGAATCCGGGCGGATCGATCATGCCGAGGTGGGTGCCCGTCATCCGCCACGGCACGATCGCCGCCAGCGCGTCCGAGGTGACGACCGGCTCGAAGACGGTGGTGTAATCGACATCTGGGAATGCCCGCTTGGTGTCGTGGACGAACTTCGCGACCCCGGCTCGGCCGATGATCGGTTCGCCCTCGGACGGGTCCAGCCAGCGGGTGTCCTCGGTGACGCAGGCCGCCACCGCGTCGCCGTCGCCGGTGTTCCAACCGGCGATGTAGCGCTCGACGAACTCGCGCAGCCAGTCGGTGTCCTCGATGGGCTCGGCGGCCGGGTCGAGGGCGAATTCACCAGAGTTCATGGCCGACACCGTACTTGGATAACAATGTCATGGGTTCGCATTACATTGTTATTCGAACCCATTACATTGTTATTCTTCGAGTCTGCTGTGAGGTGCGCCGACGTATAACAGTGTCAGCCCAGGCGATAACAATGTCATGGCCTTTCCGGATAACACTGTAATTTCACTATGTGGACCCCGATCGGCGCTGTTTGCAACAGGTTTCAGCCATTTTGCGCTGCCGATCGAATATCGAAAGTATGCTGCCTACCGTTCAATGCTCAGGGTAGAAATCGAGGACTGCGCAATGTCCGATGCAGCAATCGTCGGTATCGGCTGTCGATTT
The DNA here is from genome assembly GCF_035920345.1 of Nocardia vinacea. Lineage (NCBI taxonomy): Bacteria > Bacillati > Actinomycetota > Actinomycetes > Mycobacteriales > Nocardiaceae > Nocardia > Nocardia vinacea. The sequence goes on along the minus strand of NZ_CP109149.1, from coordinate 4,980,867 downwards.
CCGGGTGGAATCGACGGACCGGGCGCCTTTTGGGATTTCCTGATCCGCAAGGGCGACGGCATCGTCGAGGTGCCGCCGGATCGCTGGAGCCTCGACAAGTTCTACGATCCGGATCCGGACGCGCCCGGCCGGATGTACACCCGCAGTGGCGGATTCCTGACCCAGTCGCTGTGGGAGTTCGACGCCGACTTCTTCGGCATCTCCCAGCGCGAGGCCTCGATCATGGACCCGCAGCAGCGGTTGCTGCTCGAGGTCGCGTGGGAGGCGCTAGACGATAGCGGAATGGCCGGACGGGTCGCGGGACGCGATATCGGCGTCTTCGTCGGCGGTTTCATGAACGACAACGCGGTGGGCCGCAACGTGATCCGCTCCGCGATCAACAGCCACACCCCGACGAGCTCGTCGCACACCCTGCTCTCGGCGCGCATCGCCTTCCTGCTCGACCTGCACGGCCCGACCATGACCATCGACACCGCCTGCTCGTCATCGCTGGTGGCACTGCATCAGGCCGTCCGATCACTGGCGCTCGGCGAATGCAGCTCCGCCATCGTCGGCGGCGCCAATGCCATGCTGCAGCCGGAAACCTTCATCTCCATGTGCAAGGGCCGATTCCTGTCCGTGGACGGTCGCTGCAAATCGTTCGACGCGGCCGCCGACGGCTACGGCCGCGGCGAGGGTGCGGGTGTGGTGATCCTCAAGCCGCTCGAGGCCGCGGTACGCGACGGTGACCGCATCTATGCGGTGGTCCGCGGCAGCGGCGTGAATCAGGACGGCCGCACCTTGGCCATTCCGGTCCCGAATCCCGTTGCACAGGAAGAACTTGCCCGACGCGTGCACACCAGCGCGGGCATCGCACCGCATGAGATCGGCTACGTCGAGGCGCACGGCACCGGGACACCGGTCGGCGATCCGGCGGAGATGACGGCCCTCGGCAAGGTGTACGGCGCGATCGACGGCCGGACCGAGCCGCTGCCGGTCGGGTCGGTCAAGAACAATATCGGTCACACCGAGGCGGCGGCGGGCGTGGCCGGAGTCATCAAGGCGGCGTTGACGGTTCACCATCGGACGATCGCGCCGCAGGCCCGGCTGGACCAGCTCAATCCCGAGATTCCGTTCGACGAGTTGCGGCTGCGGGTGCCGATGGCGGCCGAACCGCTGGTCCGGCCGCTGGTGGCGGTCAACAGCTTCGGCTACGGCGGCACCAACGCGCATGCGCTCATCGGCCCTGCGCCTGCCGCAGTCGAAACCCGTTCTGGCACAACCGCAGTGCGGCTGCCGATCTTGCCGCTGTCGGCGCGCAGCGAATCGGCGCTGCGCACGCTCGCCGCAGGGCTGTTGGCTGCGGCCGACACCGAACCGCTCGACACCCTGACCGAGGCAGCCTGGGTGCGCCGCGCGCATCACCCGTTGCGAACCGCTTTCCGCTACCGCGATTCCGGCGAATTGCGTTCCCAGCTGGCGGAATTCGCCGCCGGCGGCGGTCAACCGCCCGCTCGTGCCATCGCGGAGGGCCACACCGACCCGGTATTCGTCTTCAGCGGTATGGGGCCGCAGTGGTGGGCTATGGGCCGCGGCCTGCTCGCGGGCGAAGGGCCGGCAGCCGAACTGGCGCGCGAAATCGATAGGGAATTCACCGAACTCGCTGGCTGGTCGATCCTCGAGGAGATGGGCCGCGACGAGGCGGACTCCCGGATCGCGCGCACCGAGATCGCGCAACCAGCCAACTTCCTGCTCCAGGCCGCGCTGACGGCGGAACTCGCCGAGTTCGGCATTCGACCCGCCGTCACGGTGGGACACAGCGTCGGCGAGGTGACCGCGGCGTACGTATCCGGTGCGCTGTCGCTGACCGAGGCCGTCACGGTCAGTTATCACCGGTCCCGCTTGCAGGCCACCACGGCGGGGACCGGTGGCATGCTGGCGGTCGGGCTGACCGAGGCCGAGGCGCGCGAACTGCTGTCGGACCTCGACGGCGTGTGCGTTGCCGCGGTGAACAGCCCGTCGGCGGTCACCTTGGCCGGGGACAGTCAGGTACTGGCGGACCTCGGCGAATGTCTCACCGCCGACGGTGTTTTCGCCAAGGCGCTGCGTGTCGAAGTCCCCTACCACAGTCATCTGATGGACCCGATCCTCGATGATCTGCGCATCGCGCTGGCGACGATCGCACCGGGGGATACCACCGTTCCCGCCTATTCGACGGTCACCGGTACGCAAGCGACGCAACAGGATTGGGGTCCGGAGTACTGGGCTCGCAATGTCCGCGATCAGGTCCGGTTCGCGGACGCGATCGGTGAACTGCTCGATGCCGGACATCGGGTCTTCCTGGAAGTCGGCCCGCACCCGGTATTGAGTGGCAGTATTCGGGAAATCCTGGTGCAGCAAGGCATTACCGGTGCCGCCATCAGCACGCTTACGCGCGGCGGCGACGACGGCGAGAACATCCTGACCGCGATCGGCGAGTTGTACCGGGCGGGCGCACTGGACGGTGACCGCTTGCCCAGTGCGATCGATCCGGATGCCGGGCATGTCGACCTGCCGCACTATCCGTGGCAGCGCCGGTTCGTGTGGACCCAGGAGCCGGAAACGGAGCTGGATCGGATCGGCACCCCGAACGGATATGCAATGCTCGGTGATCGCACTGCCGCAGTGGCCACGGAATGGGAAGTCCAACTGTCGGTTTCGAATCTGCCATGGCTGCACGATCACGTCGTGGCCGGTGCCGTGGTGCTGCCGGGGGCGGCCTACCTGGACGCCGCCATGAGCGCCATCGCGCTACGCACCGGCCGGGATTCGTTCGGGCTCGAATCCGTCGAATTCATCAGTCCGCTGGTCGTCGACGAGCACGATGTGCCGGTAGTGCGGATCGGCGTGGAAGAGAGCACCCACCGGTTCACCATCCAGTCCCGGCCCGCAGATGGTGGGGGGTGGACACTCAATGCCCACGGCCGTCTCATCGAGGCGGACACCGACGCAACGACCGTCGCCATCGCGCCGCCCGCGGACTCGGTGGAGGTCGCGGTCGCGGAGCTCTATGAGAGCATGGCCGAGCACGGACTCCACTACGGCCCGGCCTTCCGGCTGCTGAACCAGGTCTGGGTCGGCGCGGATAGCGTTGTCGCACACCTCGATTCGTCTGCAACGATCGGGCAGCGGCATCTCGCCCACCCGGCGATAGTCGACTCGGCCCTACAGTGCTTCGCCGCGCTGTACGCGAGAACAGCTGCGACACAGCCGAATTCCGGAACCGATGCCGAGGTGGTCGTGCCTGCCGGGATTGCCGGGATCCGTTGGACCGGACCGATTCCGGTCGATCCGGTCGTGGTCCTCACCCGCGTACCCGGTAACCCGCTGCGCGCCGATATCCGCATCGCGTCCGCGAGCGGCGACGTCGCACTGACCATGTCGGGGGTGCAGTTCCGCGCTCTCACACCGCAGTCGGCGCTCTCCGAGCAACTCGACGGGCTGTTCTACGAGCCGGTGTGGGAGATCGTGACGGACTCCGCGGAACCGGCGATGCAAGACCTGCCCGGTGACGAGGAGTTCCTGCTCGTCGTCAACCTCGGCGCGGAAATCTCCCAGCGGGCCAAGGAAATCGCCAATGTGCGGATCCGGGCCGAGGTGGTGACGGTGGGCGAGCATGCCTCGGCGGCCGACAGCGAACAGTTGCTCGACCTGCTGCGTACCGCGCATTCCCGGCCCGAGGTCGAGCGCTTGCGGGTCGTTGCCGTCGCCGGGTCCGAACTCGACGGCATGCGCAATGTGTACGGGCTCGCACAGGTCGCCCAGGCGATCAAGGCCCTGCTGTCCGATGGGCTGCCCCTTGTGGTCCACGCCGTCGTGGTCACCGAACATGCGTTGTGCCTGCCGATCGACCGGTTCGCCCGGCTCGAGCATTCGGTACTGACCGGTGCGCGCAGGGAACTGCTCAACGAACTTCCGGCCGGACAGTGGCGGCTGGTGGATACCGAACCTGCCTCCGCGGCGGCTGACATCCTCGAGCAGATCTACACCGACACCACCATCGACGAGGTGGCGCTGCGTGCGAGCGCGCGCTGGACGATCCGTTGGCGACAGACCCTCACCGACCGGCTGGCCGGATGGGATGTGCCACGGCCGCTCACCGATCCCGAACAGTCCTTCCGGCTCGATATCCCACGCTCGCGACTGCTGCCGGAACTCGCACTGCGCACTTGCGATCGGGTCGCGCCGGGACCGGACGAGGTCGAGATCCGAATGCAGGCGGTCGGCCTGAACTACAAGGACACGCTCAAGGTGCTGGGTGTGCTCACCGAAAAAGAGCTGGACGGAACATTTTTCGGCACCGAGATCGGCATGGACGGTTATGGCGTCGTGACGCGGGTCGGCAGCAATATCACCGATATCGCACCGGGAGACGAGATTTCGGTCGTGGCACCGGGAATCGTGCAGCGCTACGTGACGATCCGGCCGGACACCGGCGCGACCACCCGGATGGATATCTTCCCGCCCGGTACCTTCGATCCGCTGCACTGCACCTCGGTAATGCCGCTGTTCACCGCCGAAATCGGGCTCGGCGAACTGGCGCGGGTGCAGCCGGGCGAAACCGTGCTGATCCACGGCGCGGCGGGCGGTATGGGCATGGCCGCCGTTCAGGTCGCACTGCGAATGGGGGCGCGAGTGATCGCCACCGCCGGTACCGAGGAGCGGCGCGCCCAGGTGCGGGCGCTCGGCGCACACGAGGTGCTCGGTTCCCGGTCGATCGGCTTCGTCGACGAGGTGCTGCGCTTGACCGACGGTGCGGGCGTCGATGTCGTCTACAGTTCCGCGCCCGGCGAGATCCTGCAGCAGAACTTCCGGGTCGCGGGCGAATTCGGCCGCATCGTGGATATCGGCAAGGCCGACATCTACGGCTCGGGCACCATCGACCTGCGTCCCTTCGACCGGAATCTGGCATTCTTCGCCGTCGACATCGACCGCATCCTGGCCCGGCGACCCGCGCAGGTCCGGCGGGCGGCCCGGCGCGTGGTGGACGCGATGTTCCACGGCGAGTACACCGCATTGCCGAACACACCGTTCGCACTCGACCAGCTGACCTCGGCATTCGAAACGGTGGCGCGCTCCGCCCAGATCGGCCGGGTCGTGCTCGATCTGCGCGAAGCACATCCGGCGGTACGCCACATCCCGGGCGAATTCGAATTCGATTCCGCCGCAAGCTATCTGGTGACCGGCGGCTTCGGGGCCTTCGGTCTGGCCACCGCACGTCAATTGGTGCGTGCCGGAGTCCGTCACCTGGTGCTCGTCGGTCGCAGTGGCGCGTCCACCGATGCGGCGCGAGAACAGTTGGCGCGGTTCGCGAACGAGGGTGTCGACGTGCGCGAGGAGCGCGTCGATGTCGCCGACTACGACGCGGTCGCCGATCTCGTCGCGCGCATCCAGGCCGGCGGTGCGCCGTTGCGCGGTGTCATCCATGCCGCGGGCGTGGTCAACAACACCGAGATTCCCGAGGTCACTGCCGAATCGCTGCGCGAAATCTTCGATCCGAAGGTGATCGGCGCGACCAATCTCGATCGGGCCACCACTGCCGCGGGCGTCGAGCTCGAGCTGTTCGTGCTGTACTCCTCGGCCAGCGGCATCGCCGGGCTCTCACCCCAATTGGGTTATGCGTCAGCCAATTCCGCGCTCGACGCACTCGCCTGGGCGCGGCGCGCACAGGGCAAGCCCGCATTGTCGGTGGATTGGGGATTCATGCGCGGCGACGGCGGTATGGCCGACTCCCGCGCGGTGTCCCGCTATGCCGAGATGACCGGATACGGCTCGCTGGATATGGATTTCGCGACCTTGTTGCTGCGGGAATGTCTGCGTTTCGACATCACCCAGCTCGCCCTGCTCGACATCGACTGGGCGCAGTGGGCACTCGCGCACCGCTCGTCGGCGCGCGCGCCGCGTTTCGTCGAACTGGTCACCGCCGCGGGCGGCGGCGCGGCGGGCACGAGCGCACTGCGCGCCGAAATCCTCGCGCTGGACCCGGAATTCCGCGGCGAGGTGGTCGCCTGCCTGCTCGCCGAACAACTCGCGGTCGTACTCGGCGTCGACGCGGACACCGTGGATCTGGCGACTCCGACCATGGAGCTGGGGCTGGATTCGCTGATGGCCATGGAATTCGGTGCACGCGTCGTGAAAAGCCTCGGCGTCAAGATGTCGGTCCTCTCGATCGGGGCCGGACTCTCGCTGGCGGGCCTCGGCGTCAAGATCGCCGCTCAGATCGCGCACGAAGAAGCAAGTACCGCCAATGACAGCAGCGTGAGGACTACTGCATGACAACTGAGAGCATCGATCCCCGTGCGCTCGCCCGTGCCCTGATGGCCAAGCACGATGCGGGCAATGGTGCCGGTACCAATCGTGCCGGCACCGCGACGGCGCCGGGACCCGAACGCGGTGCGGCCGATGTGCGGACCGCTCGCGGCCCGAGCCTGCAGACCTCCTTCCGCGATCATCCGGGTGTGCTCGAGGCCAACGAGAAATTCACCGCCTTCGATGCCTGGACGCGCGAGGCCGGTGTGCTCAATCCCTACTATCTGCCGCACGACGGCATCAGCGGGGCGGTGACCAGCTTCGCGGACCGGGACATGCTGAACTTCAGCAGTTTCGGCTATCTGGATCTGGCCGCCGAGCCGCGCGTGCATGCCGCCGCCATTGCCGCGATCGGCCGGTACGGGACGTCCGCGGCCGCGGTTCGGATGGTCGCGGGAGAGTTACCGCTCTACGGCGAGTTGGAACGCGAGCTCGCGCGAATCTACGACACCGAGGCCGCCATCGTGACGGCCAGCGGCTTCCTCACCAATGCTGCGGCGGTCGCCTTCCTGCTCGGGAAGCGCGATATCGCGGTCTGCGACTCGCTGATCCACAACAGCATCGTCTCCGGCACCGAATGGGCGGGCTGCAAACGAGTCACCTTCCGGCACAACGATCCCGAATCGCTGGACGCGATTCTGGCGATGTCGCGGCGCAGCTTCGATCGGGCCCTCGTGCTGATCGAGGGTGTGTACAGCATGGACGGCGATGTGGTCCGGCTGCCCGAAATCATCGAGGTGGCAAGGAAATACGACTGCTCGATCATGATCGACGAGGCGCATTCGTTCGGTGTCCTCGGCGAGCGCGGGCTCGGCGCGCGTGAGCTGTTCGATCTGCCCGGCGATGCCGTCGATGTCTGGATGGGCACGCTGTCGAAGGCGCTCGGCAGCGTCGGCGGATACCTGGCGGCCAATCGCGAGCTCGTCGAAGGATTCAAATACTCCGCCGCTGGTCTGAGCATGTACACGGCCTCACCCGCGCCGTCCGCGGCGGCGGCGGCACTGGAGGGTCTGGCTGTGCTGCACGACGAGCCGCAACGCGTCGCGGCACTGCGGCACAACGCCGAGTACTTCCACCGCCGGGCCCGCGAACTCGGCTTCGACATCGGCAACGGCCAGGCCACACCGATCACCCCGATCATCACCGGCGCGAACGAACCCGCGGTGCGCGCCTCGATGGAACTGCTGGAGCGCAATGTGATGGCCAATGCCATCGGGCATCCGGTGGTCCCCGAGGGCGAGGCGCGCTTGCGGTTCTTCATCAACTGCCGTCATACCGAGGCGCAGCTCGACCATGCGTTGGACACCCTGCGGTCGGTGTTCGACGGTCTCACCACGGAAGAGAGTCACCACTCGTGAAATTGCCGGTCAGTTCTTCTCTGTTGCGAAAAGCGTTGGTGCCGTTGGCATCACTGACGCTGATGGCGGTGCTGTTCGTACCGGCCCACTCGGCCATGATAGCCCCGGTCGAGACCGATCCGAACAGTCCGCTGGCGAGCCGGTTCCATTTCACCGAGATGCCGATCGCGCTGCCACCCGGCTTGCCCGAGCACAAGATCCGGCATATCGAGCCACGGTACGAGCACGTCGTCGCCTGGATGTCCTCGGTCAACTCCGCGGCGGCGATCAACGATATCGACGGCAACGGCCGCGCCGATGATCTGTGCCTGGTCGATTCCCGATCCGACACGGTGATCGTGACACCGACGCCGGACAGCGACACCAGCCGCTACGCACCGTTCGTACTGGACCCGGGCCCGTTGCCGACCGACGACCGGATGGCCCCGACCGGCTGTGTCCCAGGCGATTTCGACCACTCGGGCCGCATCGGTCTGATGGTGTACTACGGCGGACGCACCCCGATCCTGTACCTGCCGCGCGCGGGCGCCAAGCATCTGGACAACAAGGCATTCCGGCCGGTGGAAATGGTGGAGCCACCGGCGACCAAAGACGGCAGCTATCAGGGCGCGCGCTGGTTCACCCTGGCCGCCTCCGTCGCCGACTTCGACGGTGACGGCAACCCGGACATCTACCTCGGAAACTATTTCCCGGACAGCGATTTCATCGGTCCGGACGGTCAGCACAGCCTGACCCTGAATGAATCGTTCTCCAAAGCGACCAATGCCGGGACCGACCGCATCCTCACCTTCCAGCAGAGCACCGGCGGCGCCGAGCCGACCGCGATGTACCGCGAGGTGGTCGATGCGCTCCCGGAGGGGAAGGCGAACGGCTGGACGCTGGCATCGGCGACCCAGGACCTCACCGGCGACCAACTACCCGAGCTGTATGTCGCCAACGATATGGGCCCGGATCGCCTGTTCGTGAACAAGTCGACACCGGGACACATCAGCTTCGGCCTTGCCGAAGGTGAGCGCGGCCCGACGGATCCGAAGTCCTTTGTGCTCGGCCATGATTCGTTCAAGGGCATGGGCGCGGACTTCGCCGATCTCGACGGTGACGGCATGCCCGATCTGTTCGTCAGCAATATCGCGCAGCGGTGGGGCATCGTCGAAGCCAACCTCGCCTTCTACAACACCGCGGCTGATCCGAAACAAGCTGCAGCGCAACTGGAGTCGGGTATTGCCCCGTTTAAGAACCGGGCCGTGGAGAAGGGCATCGCCTGGGACGGCTGGTGCTGGGATACCAAGGTCGCCGACTTCGACAACAGCGGCCGCCCGCAGATCGTGCAGACCAACGGCATGTTCAAGGGTTCGAGCACGCGCTGGCCGCAGGTGCAGGAAATGGCCACGATGAACGACGACTTCAGCAAGTACCCGTGGGCCTGGCCGAAGTTCACCGAGGAATCCGACCTGGCGGGCAATAACCGGATCGGTTTCTTCGCCCAGGACGACAGCGGTGAGTTCACCAATATCTCGCCCGCCCTGGACACCTTCGCGGCGACACCCACCCGCGGCATCGCGGTCGGTGACTCGACCGGAACCGGCAACCTCGGCTTCGCGGTCGCCAGGCAGTGGGAAGCGCCGGTCTTCTACCGCAACGACGCACCGCATCCCGGGCAGTACCTCGGCCTGCGATTGTTGACCCCACCAACCACCGCTGCCGCCGGACAGACAACGGTCGCAGGCAAGCCGGTGCTCGGGTCTCCGGCCCTCGGTGCCGAAGTCACCGTGACGATGCCGGACGGCAAAACCCATGTGGCACAGGTCGATGGCGGCAGTGGGCACGCGGGTAAGCGGTCCACCGATATCCACGTCGGACTCGGCGATATCGATTCCGCTACCGCGCTGTCGGTACAACTCGCGTGGCGCGATAACCGTGGCGCCGTGCACACCCAGCAGCTGCAGCTGCAACCGGGGCAACACACCCTCGTTCTCGACTCCGATGCCCGGGAGGTGCACCAGTGAGTGTTCAAGGAAACGGCACACATTCGAACGGAACAGCCGTCGTCGAAAGTACCAACGACTCCGCGCCCGAGCCCGAGCCGACACCGGCGCAGGCCTGGCGGCGAAAGTGGTTGGGCGTCAATATCGAAGGACGTGATCCGCGCTATCTCGCACTGCGCAACTTCGCGGCCTCGCTGACCTTCTTCAATATTCTGGGCTTCCTGTGGCTCGGATTCGAGCAGCCGTGGCTGTGGCCGATCCTCAGTGCGGGCACCGCGTATGCGGTAGAGATGATCCTGGAAACGCTGGCGGCATGGGCCTATCGCCGCCCGGCGGGCTACCGGGGCAACGGACTTCGCGGGCTGATCGTGTTCCTGCTGCCCGCGCATATCACCGGTGTGGCCTTCAACTTCCTGATGTACGCGGCAGACCAATTCCTGCCGATCATGTTCGGCATCACGGTCGCGGTCGGCACGAAATGGGTACTGCGGGCCAAGGTCAACGGCAAGGTCAAGCACTTCATGAACCCGTCGAACTTCGGGATCGTGGTCGCGCTGCTGGTCTTCCCGACGATCGCCGTGGTCGGTCCGTATCACTTCGTCGAGAACGTCTCGGGTCCGGCCGACGCGCTGATCGTGCTCGGTCTGCTCGGCGCCGGCACCATGCTCAACGCCAAGCTGACCAAGAAGACACCGCTGATCATGGCCTGGCTGGGTGCATACGTACTGCAGGCCGTGGTGCGCGGCCTACTGGACAGCAACATCTCGATCATCGCCGCGCTGCTGCCGATGACCGGTATCGCCTTCGTGCTCTACACCAACTACATGATCACCGACCCGGCGACGACACCGTTCGCCAAGCGCGATCAGATCATCTTCGGCGCCTCGGTCGGTCTGCTGTACGGCGTGCTGATGGCCCTGCACGTCTCGTTCGGCTTGTTCTTCGCGCTGGTGATCGTCTGCGCGAGTCGCGGAATGTTCTGGTGGAGCCGGAATATTCGGGAGTGGCTGGGCAAGCGTGCGACCGTCGTGGTGGTGGACGTCCAGGAGGCGGAACCGGAGCCGGATGAACCGGCGGCTGTTGCCCCGGAGAAAGAACCGGCTCGGTCCTGACAACCCGGAACCAACACCACCGCAACAGAATCGAGGTCATATGCCATCACTGATCGGACCACTTCGCTCCACCCTGCTCGGCACCAATATCGAGCAGGAACCACTGAAACGGCCCGGCTTTGCGACGCCGAGTCCGGCGACCGCCGCCGAACTGGAGCGGGTCGCCACCCACCTGTCCACCAGCATCCACATCGCCGTATGTAGTAAGAACAACGCGGAGCTGATCGAGCAGATCCAGCAGCTGCCCGAGCAGTACCAGGGCTTCGCGTTCGAGGGCGCCGCAACGGGTCTGGCCGCCGTCGATTCGATTACCCCGTTCAGTCATCGCGCCGCGGACCTGTTCACCGGACCGGCGGCCAAGCACGACCTGACGATGTACGTCGGCGTCGGTCTTGCGATGGGCAAGATTCCGAAACCGATTTGGAAGAAGGTCTTTCCGAAGCATCCGGTGTACCGCTGGCTCGCGATCGACGGATACGGCTTCTACAACGCCTTCTTCCGAACCGAGAAATACATCGACCGCCAGCACGTCGACGAGCGGTACCCGTCCTGGATGGGGGATACCGCACCGTTGAAACGTGCTGCTGATCAGGGCATCGGGCGCGCACTCTGGTTCATCGGCGGAGGCTCGGTCGACGGTGTCGCGTCGCGGATCGCGGAGTTCGACCCGAGCAGGCATGCCGACCTGTGGAACGGCATCGGCATCGCGACTACCTTCGCCGGTGGTGTGGAAGTCGCCGACCTGGAAGCGATCCGATCCCTGGTGCCGCAGTTCCACCAGCAGTTGGCGGCGGGATCGACCATGGTCGCGAAGATCCGGCAGCAGGCCGACAGCGCCACCCCGCATACCGAGGTCGCGGTGCGCACCTATACCGGCCGCACCATCGACGAGGCCGCGGCCTTGATCGATAAGGCGTTCGCCGGCATACCGGAGGACGACACTGCCACCAGTTATCACGCCTGGCGAGACCGTCTCGGTGAGCTCGCCGTACCCGGCGGGAACTGAAAATGACTGTGCGCTGGACGGATAAGCATGTAATCGTCACCGGCGGCTCTGATGGCATCGGAGCTGCCGTGGCCGCTGCGTTCGCCATGCGCGGCGCGCGCGTCTCGGTCGTCGCTCGGCGGGAGGCGCCGCTGCGCGCCACCGCCGAGCGGATCGGGGCCGACTGGCGCACCGCCGATGTCACCGACCGCACAGGGCTCGCGGTCGCCATGAAGGAACTGGAGGAACGCAACGGAGCCTGCGCGGTGATCGCCTGCTGCGCGGGGCTCACCCTGCCGGGACTGTTCCTCGATATCGACAGCGATGAATTCGGCATCCAGAGCGATGCGAACTATCTCGGCTCGGTCAATGCCATTCGGTGTGTACTGCCCGGCATGGTCGAACGTGGCGAAGGGCGTGTCCTGCTGACCAGTTCGACGGCGGCCTTCCTCGGCATCCCCGGATATTCGAGCTACGGGCCGACCAAGGCGAGCGTCCGCCAGCTCGGGCTGTGCCTGCGCTACGAAGTCGAGCCGGCCGGAGTGACGGTGTCCGTGCTGTACCCGGCCGACACCGACACTCCTGGACTGGCCAGGGAGAACCTGCGCAAACCGGCCGAGACCAAAGCCATTACCGGTTCGATCAAGCCGATGCCCGCCGAGAAGGTCGGCGAAGCGGCGGTGCGCGGCCTGGAGCGCGGCCGCCATCACATCACGGTGGATCCGCTGACCACCTTCTTCATGCGATGGGCCAATCTCCCGGAGGACCTGTCCCGGCCGTTCTTTCGCCGCAGTATTGCCCGAGCACGTCGACATGCGCAGCAGGAGCAGACCTGATGTCCACCACAGTCAGCGGCGGGGAAGCCTCGTTGCGTGCACAATTACGCAGCATCTTCACCGCGGGCCCCGGCGAGGAGGGGCGTCCGCTGCCGCTGCGCACGAAGATCAACTATGCGCTGTGGCTGACCCGCCCCGAAATCGCGCCGATGTCCGGTGCGGTCATGGTGGCCGATGTCCTGTTCAGCGCGCACACCGGAGCCGAGATCTGGTCGGCGCCGATGATCGTGGCCGCGGTAATGCTGGCCGCCGCAATTCAACTGTTGCACGTCGCCAATTGCCTGGCCGATCGCTGGGTGGACGTCGAATACAAATCCAAGTTCTCCCGCATGGTTCGAGATCTCGGCGTGCGATTCGTTGCCTGGCAGATCTACCTCACCACCGCGGGCATCGGCGTCGCGGCCGTGTACCTCGCCGTGGCGACCGGGCATTACGACCTGTTGCTGATCATCCCGGTCGGAACCCTGCTACTCCTCGAATATTCGCTGCCGCCATGGCATTTCAAGGCCGCCGGATTCTGGCAGATCCCCTGGACATACATCATGACCATGGTCTTTCCCGGCATCGTCGTGCTCCGGCTGTACGACCGACTGATCGAAATCCATGCTCTCATCGCAATTCTCGGTCTCGGCCTGACGACCACCGGGGTCTTCGTCGCCAACACTGCCGAGGATATTCCGGAAGACACCGAGCATGGATTCAGAACATCGGTGGTGGCGCTGGGTCTGCGCGCCTCGCTGTTCGAGTCCATGACGCGGGTCACCGTCGGCGCCGCACTCGTCGCCGGTTCCGTCGTCGCGATGGTGGGATTCACCTGGACACTGATCGTGTACGCCGTTCTGGTGTTGATCGTTATCGGCTATCTGGCCCGGACCCAATTCGGCACCTGGGGCAAGCCGCTGGAGGACGCCATGCCGCTCGTCCGATCGCAGGCGAAACTGTTCGTATACATGGTCGCGCTCGTCGCCTGGGCAGCCGTCGTACCCGCGGCCGCGGTTTTCTGCCAACGGTGATCGAATCACGAAAGACCATGGAGCCACGATCATTATGACCACCGAGATTCGCACCGATCGTGAGACTCTGCTCGTCGAACTGGTCGATGAGCACGGCCGCGCAATCGGAGCACGTTCTGTGGCCGAGGCACACCGCGCGCCCGGTCAATTGCACCGTGCTTTCTCGGTACTGCTGTACGACCCGTCCGGGCGGATCCTGCTGCAACGTCGAGCCGCAGTCAAAACCCGCTTTCCACAACGACTTTCGAATTCCTGCTGCGGCCACCCCGCACCCGGCCAGAACGTGCTCGCCGCGGCGTCGATCCGGCTTCAGGAAGAGCTGAACCTGACGGTCACGGAGTTGACCGAGGCGGGTATCTACCGCTATCGGGCCGCCGACCCGCGCGGCAATCAGGTGGAGCACGAATGGGACCACGTGCTGGTCGGCGTCATATCCAACGATCTGCCGCACCCCGACCCGGCCGAGGTCTCCGAATGCATCTGGGCCGACCCTGTCGACCTGCTCGAAGACATCGCGGCGGCAGCCGACTCATACACGCCGTGGCTGCACGGTGTCCTCGATATCGCCACGCGCGCAGCGGATTTCACTCACGCAGACGGCAAGAAGGCCTGCTACCGGGGACTCGGCTAGGGCGCACCTGAACAAGCGAGCGCAGCCGCGGAACATCCCGCACGCCGACCACGGCGCTTTCGATGCTAGGCGCCGTTGATACTGGACCGGCGACGAGATCACAGCAGGCTTATGAGCCCCCACAACACACCCACCAGGACCAGGAGCAGCAGCGGGATCATTCCTCTGAGCTCTGGCCAGTTCGGACGCCAATAGCGTTGCACCACAGGCATGGTCTGCAAGCTGCGCGATAGGCGAGGGATGCGGTAGACGATGATCAATATCGTCATCAACGCAATGTCCAGGACCGCCAGCACCAAGACGAGGTTCGTCATCGTGTCTCACCCTCTACACTTGGCAATGATTTGCCTTGCAGCCTAAATGGATTGGCAAGTTGCTGCCGTTCGTAGGCGAGTGGTGCGGGCAGAGGCGTGAGACATAACCTATGGCCGATCGAACTCGCCATCATTGACGCCAGCGGTGAAGGCATCCCACTCGCCAGGAGTGAACACCAGCGCCGGGCCGGTCGGGTTCTTGGGATCACCGAGGTAGATGAAGACGGTTGGTGCGCCGACTACGACCACGGCGACGAAGATGACGCAATCGATACCGTGCCGATCAACGTCGCCGACAACGAAAACGCATGAGCGAGAACATATCTCCGCACCCAGGAGGGCCCGATGTGCATCTGAGTGTATTCCTGCATGGCGCCCGATTCGACTTCGCCGCCTGCCTCACCGCAGCGCTGATCTTCGTACGCGAGCACCCGACACAGCATTACGTCGACGCCGTCACCGTCGACCTCTGCGACACCGGCAGCTACCCGAGGCTTCCATCCGAACGCCCTTACCTCGCCCCGCAATCTCGTCAATAAGAGTGTAATGATATGGGCCGGATAGGGAACAAGATCAGGTGGAACTGGTGGCGGAGGCTTCTCGGGCGATGCCGCCATGGATTCCACCTGATCTTGTTCGGGCGACTACTCGAACCTCCGGCGTGAGGGCGAATCCCGTCGGTATCGGGGCGTGTAGCGTTCACTGGCTTTGCCGAAGTCTGCAAACTGCTAAATAGTCTCCAGAGTGTCGAAATGGGTATACGGTATTGCTCGCCGGAACAAGCGGAGCACCAGGAGAGACTGAGATGACGAGCAGCGAGCTGGCCGACATCGCGATCGAAGCGATGCGATTGCAGAACGGATATGCGCGTGCGATCGACACGCGCGACTGGGATCTCTTTCGGGCGTTGTTCACCCCCGACGTTGTCGCGGAGTACCCGGGCATGCCGTTCGCGGGGATCGAGCACTGGTTGGAGTTCTTCGTGCCCTTTCACGACGACTGCACGTGGATCCAGCACGCCATGACCAATCACGTCGTGGGTGTGGACGCCGACGGTATCTGGGCGACCTGTTACGGGTTCGTCGAGTGGACGATGCACGATCGACCGAAACTCATCAATCGCTCACGAACGCTATACCGTGACCGATTGATTCAGCAGAACGGATCGTGGGTCATCGCCCGGCGCAAGTGCGATCTTCTGATGCATCAGCCCGATGCCCCCATTCCTGATGGCATCACCTACCCCAGTTCCGTTCTCGACCTTGCCGACATCTCGTAGACCCATAGGCGCGCAGCCGATTTCACGGCTTCCAGGTCGTGGCACCTCGCTGAAACCGCATCGGTGCCACCGGCGACTCCCGGCGCTACCCGCGGGGGTCGAGAACCACCGGTAGGGCGAGCGGCCCGCAGGTGATGAATTGCGGGCTATAGGGAATGGCGGCGGGGTCGCAGGCCAGGCGCAAGCGCGGGAACCGGTTGAACAGGGCGGACAATGCCGTACGGCCCTCCAGTCTGGCCAACGGCGCACCGAGACAGAAATGCGGCCCCCGGCCGAACGCCAGCTGGTCTCGGTGATCGTGGTCTATGTCGAAGTTATCCGCGCTCGGGTAATGACTCGGATCCCGCCCGACGCCGCCGTACCATCCCACAATGGCCCCGGCGGGAATATCGATGCCGTCGATCGTGACGTCCTGTAGCGCATACCGGTTGAACATGTTGCCCACCGGGGAGCGGAAACGCAGCATTTCTTCGACGACATCCTCCCACCGGTCCTCGGCCCGAGCCTTGGCCAGCTGCTCGGAGTGGGTACACAGTGTGACCACCGCATTGCCGAGCAGATGCACCGAGGTCTCATGTCCGGCCATGATGACCAGCCACAACATGTCGACGAGCTCCTTGTCGGTCAAACCGTTGTCGGCATTGGCCTGCAGCAGGGCAGAGGTCAGATCGTCGCCGGGACGTCGGCGCTTACTGTTCAGCAACTCGGTGAGGTAGCCGATCATGGCACCCATCGCGGCCTGAATCTCCTCGCCGGTGCTCAGATGCGACATGATCGTGGTCGCCCAGCCGCGGAATTGCCGTTGATCGGATGTCGGTACCCCGAACAGTTCGCAGATGACCCGCACGGGGAACGGCATGGTGACGTTGGCGACGAGGTCGACCTCGGCGGTGGGATCGGGAATGTCATCGATGAGTTCGGTGATGATTCGCCGGATCCGAGGTTCGAGGGTGGCGACCCGGCCCGGGGTGAACGCCTGGCCGATCGTCTTTCGCAGCCTCCGATGTTCGGCGCCGTCGAGGTTGAGCATGTGATCGATGTCGGTGAAGGCTCGCATCGGCCAATCCGCCGGAATCGTACCGTCGTGCAGCGCCGGGCAGTTTCGCGCATTCTTGCTGAACAATGTGCCGTCACCGGCGAGGATCTCACCGACCGCCTGGTAGCTCACCGCGACCCAGGCCGCGACGTTGCCAGCCAATTCGATCGGAACGACCGGACCGCGCCGGCGGATTCGCTCGAACGTCTCGAACATTGGCTCGCCAGCGGTCGGCAGCTGAATGACGGACTCGTTCATTGTGTCTCCCAGGGTGAGATCGGTCATGCGAGACCCGGCCGGTGTGTGCCCGACCAGTGTCGCGCGCGGCCGCTCATCGGACGGTGGGAACCGTGATCCGTTGCCTCGCAACGAAACTTTGACGCCACCTCGCCGAAGTTCGGGCAACCGCCATCAGCGCCCACCTGCCCTGGCCTTCGGCACCGTCATCTTCCGGCCAGGTGTCCTCGATGACGAGGCGGCCGGATTGCATTGCCTGCGTGCACTTGGCTGTGCGGTGTGCTCGATATCGCCACGCGCGCAGCCATTTTCACGGCTTCCAGTTCGTCGCCCGCAGCCAGGTCGCCAGATCCATCAGCTCCGGGTGCTCCGACCGCAACGCCGCGAGATCGAGCGGCTCGTCCGGCCGCTCGTTGAAATAGCCGAACATCTTGCCCACCTGCTCGTCGAATGCGCGGACCTGTTCGATCGGCACCTGGAAACTGCGCGCGGGTAATCCCGCTGTTCGGCCGAAGGTTTCGGCGATCTGGGGTGGAGTCAGCCGGTCGCCTGCAATGGGGACAGTGCGGCCGAGGAAGTCCGTCGGCCGGTCGAAGGCGATGGCGGCGAAGGCGCCGATATCGTGTACCGAGATCAGTGATACCGGAATATCCGCACGCACAGCGAGATTCAGTACGAGCCCGTCCGCGTCGAGCACCGGACGGTTGAACGCGTTGAAATTTTCCATGAAGAAGACCGGACGCAATACGGTGGCCGGAAGGTCGAGTGCTTTGATGTGTGCTTCGATCGCTTCCTTTGCCGCGTAGTACTCGACACCTGAATTCTCGCCCGCACCCTTGAGCGAGCTGTATACCAAATGCTCGATGCCGGACTCGGCGGCGATCTCGGCCACCGCCTTGCCCCGCCGTTGTTCGGCCGCAATGCCCTCGGCGGTGATGTGCACGCCGGTCATCATGGTCAGCATCAGGAAGATGCCGTAGGTGCCGTCCATGGCCGCTCGCACCGACGCGGTGTCGTCCAGATCGCCTTCGATGAGGTTCGCACCGCTTTCGCGCAATGCGCTGGCTGCGGGCGAGGTCAGATCACGCACGAATGCGTGGACTTCCCAACCGCGTTCGAGCAGTTGTGCCGTGGTCGCCCGGCCCTGCTGTCCGGTCGCGCCGATCACGAGAACCGGTCCCTTGCTGCCTGTCATGCCAAACTCCTTGTGCTGGGTGATCGTTTCTCGATCTCCTGTTGCACTCGACGCTAGAGACGGGCGGCGGCGCGGTCCTGTTACCGATACTGCTACCCACAGAGGGCATGTGATGACAGATAGCCACCGCGCCGAACTTGCCGCATTCCTGCGTGCGCAACGCTCCCGGCTGCGGCCGACCGATGTCGGGCTGCTGCCGGATCTGGAACCGGGCCGACGGCGCACGCCCGGCCTGCGTCGTGAAGAAGTCGCCGAACTCGCCGGGGTGAGCCTGACCTGGTACACCTGGCTCGAGCAGGGCCGCAAGATCGCGGCGAGCCCGCAGGTGGTCGACGCGCTGGCCAGGGCATTGCGCCTCGATGCCGGACAACACCGCCACCTGCGCCGCCTGGCCGGTCTCGCCGATCCGGTCGCCGCGGCCCAGCCCGGCGAGGCCATGTCCCGCCTACAGCGTCTGGTCGATTCGATGATGCCCAGTCCTGCGGTAATCCACGACGGCCACTTCGATTTCGTGGTATGGAACCAGGCCTACACCCGCCTGCGCGTCGACCCCGCCGAACTCGACCCGGATCGCCGCAACATGCTCTGGATGATGTTCACCCACAAAGGGAACCGCGCCGCCATGCGCAACTGGGAATCAGCGGCCCGCGCAGTCCTGAGCCAATTCCGCGCCCTCGTCGGCCGCCGCCCCGACGACCCCCGCCTCACCGCCATCGTCGCCGCCCTGACCGAAGCCAGCCCCGAATTCCGCACGTGGTGGTCGGAATACCCGGTCCAGGACTTCCGCGCCGCCACCATCGGCATCGACCACCCCGAAGCGGGCCCCATGAACCTCGAGCTGTTCCAACTCCGCCTAGTCGAAAACCCGGATCTCCTTCTGGTGCTGCAACTTCCAGCCACCGAAGCCGACCGCACCACCATCACCACCCACCTCGCCTAGTCCGCGGGCACGCCCCCGTCCGAATCCCACTGAAGCCGAGAAAGCTTCCGGTCACCGCATCCCAGCGGTCGCCGCGATGCGCGGGACAAACCGCTCGATCGTCGGGTCGTCGGAGAAGTGCAGTACCTGACCCGGCTCGGGGTACACCTCAGTCGTCTTCAGGGGCGTCGTCGTCTTCCGGCCAACCATCCTCGATGATCAGGCGGCCGGATTGCATTGCCTGCGTGTACTGTTCGGCGATCACGGGGGTGGGGTAGGTGGGCCAGTAGGAGATGGCGCCGGTGGGTTTGTCGATGACGCAGACCGAACCGCCGATGGTCGGGGGTAGTGGGGGTTTGTGTGGGTCGATACCCGGTGCGGGCGGGAAGATGGCGACGACGGTGAACCCCGCGTCGAATTCGGTGAGCAGGTTGCTGATGCCGTCATCGGTGGACAGGTAGTGGTCGGCGAGGCGTTGTGCCTCGGCGAGATCCACGGGGGTGCTCGCCTCGGTGGGGTAGGCGTGGATATCCATGCCAGAGAATTTACGGCCCAAGGCGAACGGGCCGTAGTCATTCGAAGTGGACGGTGGCGATCATCCGGCGGGCCAGGGTTTCCGGATCAGAGCTGTCACCGAGTGTCGAATCCTGTAGTGCCCCTTCGCGCCACAGGGCCGCGAAGCCGTGGACCAGCGACCAGGCGGCGAGGCGGGTGGCTTGTTGCTGCTCAACGGTGTTGTCGGGCTGCATGACCGAGACCCCGGAGCGCAGCGCCGCACCCGCCGCGGTGCGGGCGGCGACCAGGCGCTCGTCGTCGGCGTGCAGGAGTTCGCGCCGGAACATCACATCGAAATGGCCGGGATGTTCGCGGGCGAAGCGCGTGTAGGCGACCGCGACCTCGCGGAGTTCCGGTCCGGCTGCGGCCAACTGCTCGGCGAGCAGGCCGAAACCTTCGATAGCAAGTGCGGTCAATAGTCCCGCGCGATCACCGAAGTGGTGCGCGGGGGCCGCGTGCGAGACATCGGCCCGGCGGGCCAGCCCGCGCAGGGATACCGCGTCGACACCGTCGGTCGCGATCTGATCGGCGGCCGCGGCCAGGATGGTGGCCCGCAGATCGCCGTGGTGATAGCCGCTCTTCGCCATGTCTCGATGTTCGCCCAAAATCTAGCCATTGACAAGTTTCCCGCTCAGACCTAATCTAGCCACTGTCAAGATTTGGTGCTCGACCCACAGGAGACTCTGATGGCACCGCTGGTTGTACTCATCGTCATCGCCGGACTCGCTCGGTTCATCGGCTGGCTCGGCAACCTCGGTTGGCTCGACTCCTGGCCGCACGCCGCCGCACTCGGGCTGGCCGCGATGTTCGCCCTCACCTCGAGCGCGCACTTCGTCGAGCCGAAGCGCGGCGCACTGATCGCCATGGTGCCGCCGCGGCTGCCCAATCCGGCGGGCTGGGTGACCTTCACCGGCTTGCTCGAAATCGGTGGCGCAGTAGGGCTTTTGATCCCGCCCATCGCCAAACTGGCTGCTGCGGGCCTGATCCTGCTGCTGATCGTGATGTTCCCCGCGAATATCCGTGCGGCACGGGCGGATATCGGCATCAAGACCATGCCGCTACCGCTACGCACCATCGTGCAGGGCATCTTCCTCGGCGCGGCGGCGCTCGTACTGCTCGGCTGATCCGCGAAACCAGTGCCCGGCACACCGATTCGGTGTGCCGGGCACTGTGCTGTATCGAGGCTGGTGCCCAATGGAGGGGTGCCGCGGACCACGCACGGTCATAGGCTGTATCCCATGACCTACAAGATCGTTTCTCGGCAGTTCGACCTCGATGTGGACGGCTCATCGCTCACCGGCTATCTGGCTCGCCCGGAGGGTGACAGCGCATTTCCGGCCGTCTTGGTCGGCGCCGAGTTGTGGGGACTCACCGAGGATGCACGGCGGATTGTCGATCGGGTCGCGGAGCTCGGCTATGTTGCCTTCGTGGTGAACGTCTATCACCGCTCGGGTCCGGAGACGGCTGCGGGTCTGGCCGAGACCGATGAGAACCGGACGCGTGCCTTCGGTCTGCTCGGTGAGCTCACCCGAGACGGTGTCGAGGCCGACTTCCGGGCCGCAATTGCCTATGCCCGCGAGTACGGCGCTGCCACCGATAAGACCGGTGTGCTCGGCTTCAGCCTCGGCGGCCATCTGGCCTACTTCGCAGCCACCCGATTGGACCTGGATGCCGCGGCCATTTTCTACCCCGGCTGGCTGACCACGGCGGGCACCGCGCTGAGCAGGCCGGAGCCGCTGCTCGCCGCGACCGAAACCATTGCCAAGGGCGATGTGCGGCTGCTGCTGTTCTTCGCCGAACTCGATCACGTCATCGATGCCGAACAGCGCGAACAAGTCGAGGCGGCCTTGAATCAGGCCGGTGTGCGGCACGAATCGGTGGTCTACCCGGGCACGAAGCACGCCTTCTTCTTCCCCGACCGGGAGCCGTACGACGAAGCCGCCGCTGCGGATTCGTGGCGGCGCACCGCCGAGCTGTTCGCCTCCGAATTAGGCTGAGCCCGAACCGAATACGACGAGAGCCCGACCGGCCC
This sequence comes from Nocardia vinacea, assembly GCF_035920345.1. NCBI lineage: Bacteria > Bacillati > Actinomycetota > Actinomycetes > Mycobacteriales > Nocardiaceae > Nocardia > Nocardia vinacea. The sequence goes on along the minus strand of NZ_CP109149.1, from coordinate 4,959,053 downwards.
TGTCTCCCCCTCCGAAGACAGGCCCGATCGGGCTGTAACAAATATTCCTCGGAGAGCTTGACAGGGCCTTAAAGGAGCCTTAATGGAGACGTGTCAAGCGGATCAGTGCCGCTTGGCGCCGAGTTGAGCCAGGAATTCCGCATTGGTCGGAGCCTGGCGCAGGCCCTCCAGCAGCAGGTCGGTGGACTGCTGACCGTCCACCGCGGCGAGGGTGCGGCGCAACAGCTGGGTGGCCGCCAATTCGTCCGGGGTGAGCAGCAATTCGTCCTTGCGAGTGCTGGACTGCGCGATATCGACGGCAGGGAAGACCCGGCGGCTCGCGGTCGCGCGATCCAGTTTCAGCTCGGCATTGCCGGTGCCCTTGTACTCCTCGAAGATCACGGTGTCGGCCAGCGAACCGGTCTCCACCAGGGCGGTGGCGATAATGGTGAGCGAGCCGCCGTTCTCGAAATTGCGTGCGGCGCCAAGGAACTTCTTCGGCGGCGAGAGCGCGGCGGCATCGACGCCACCGGAGAGCACCCGCCCGGAGGACGGGGCGGCGTTGTTGTACGCACGGGCGAGGCGGGTCAGCGAGTCGAGCAGTACGACGACATCCCTGCCCATTTCGGCTAGGCGCTTGGCATGTTCGATGGCGAGTTCGGCCAATGCGATCTGCTCGCGCGGAGTTTGGTCGAAGGTGGCGGCGGCGACGTCGGCGGGTACCGACCTGGCCAGATCGGTAACCTCCTCGGGACGCTCGCCGACCAGTACGAGCATCAGTTCGCACTCCGGGTGGTTCTTCGCGATACCGTGCGCGATCGCTTGCAGCACAGAGGTTTTGCCCGCCTTGGGCGGTGCGACGATGAGTGCGCGCTGCCCCTTGCCGATGGGCATGACCAGGTCGGTGACCCGCGTCGTCATGGCATGCGGTTCGGTCTCCAGGCGCAACCGCTGGTTGGGGTAGATCGGGACGAGGTCCGCGAAGCTGGGCCGCGCGCGCTTGGGATCCTGCCCGTTGACCGATTCGATGCGGACCATCGGGTCGAGCTTGCCGCTGCGTGCTGGTTCGGCGGTGCCGACAATGAAATCGCCATGGCGCAAACCGAATTCGCGGATGAGCCGGGGCGGCACGTGCACGTCACGCGGGCCGGGAAGGTAGCCGTCGACCCGGAGGGCGGCGGCGCGGTTGTCGGCGACATCGAGGATGCCGCTGACGGATCGTACGGGGTGCTGAGCGGTCTCGGCCGCCGCGTCCCCGTCTTCTGGTACGGGAAATGTGTTGTCGTTCATGGGTTTTCCTTTGCATGGGTACGGCGAACGGCCGTGTGAGGCAGCGGCGATTCGGCTCGCTGCGGTGAATGTCCCTGTGGGCTCCGGGAACGAGGTGGACCACCATCGTGGTCGGGAAGTTGAGAAATCTTGCGGGAGTTCGGCTCTGATCGGCCGGGATACCAACATCCACAAGGACTTGGCCGAGGATACCTCGTCCAGCGGCTGTCGCGCAATGGTCACAACTCGGCCACGGCGAACGCAGCAGGCCACGTTTTCGTATCGGTAGCCGTTCATGCGAACGGCTCGACGGTGTGTCTCGTATCAGTCCATATCCAGCCAGGACCGACCGAAGGCAGGGGCTGCAATGGCCGAACTCGAACCGTTCTACCAGCAAGTCCAATCGCACTACGACGTCTCCGACGACTTCTACCGACTATTCCTCGACCCCTCGATGACCTACAGTTGCGCCTACTTCGAGCGCGACGATATGACCCTCGAACAAGCCCAACTCGCCAAGATCGATCTCGCGCTCGGCAAACTGGATCTGCGGCCCGGGATGACCTTGCTCGATATCGGATGCGGTTGGGGCGCAACGATGTTCCGTGCGGTCGAGCGTTATGGCGTGAAGGTCGTCGGTCTCACCTTGAGCCGCAATCAGTACGAGCACGTCCGCTCGGAGATCGATCGGCGCGGTGTGGCGGGCGTCGAGATTCGGCTGCAGGGCTGGGAGGAGTTCGACGGGGGTGTGGATCGGATCGTCAGCATCGGTGCGTTCGAACATTTCCGCCGCGAGCGATACCCGGCATTTTTCGAGCGCTGTTACCGCATGCTCCCGCCCGATGGCCGGATGCTACTGCATACGATCATCGGCCATTCGCTCAACGACCTACGCCGCATGAATATTCCGGTGACCAGGGAGGCCGCGCTTTTCCACATCTTCATCAGGCGCGAGATCTTCCCCGGCGGGCAGCTGCCCCAGCCCGCCGAGGTCACCCGCCTGGCTGGGCAGGCCGGATTCGGCACCGAGCGGATGCAGCCGCTGCGCCTGCATTACGCACGCACGCTGGATCAGTGGGCGCACGCGCTGGCGGACCATCACAACGAGGCGGTGCGGATCGCCTCGGAGGAGGTCTACGCCAGATATTTGAAATACCTCACCGGATGTGCCCGGTACTTCCGCAGCGGGCACATCGATGTCATGCAGTTCACATTGGTGAAGTGAGGATCAGAGGACGGCTTGGGTCTGGGTCACTTTGGCGACCAGTTTGTCCGAGTCGTCACGGATTTCGGTCTCCACCACGATGAACGACCGTCCCGCGTGTAGCGGTCGCGCTGTCGCGGTCGCATAGCCGGAACGCACGGCCCGCAGGAAATTCGTCTTGGATTCGACCGTCGTCGTGCCCTGCTTGCCCTCGGGCAGATTCAGGAACGCACACACCGCGGCGGTCCCATCGGCGAGCGACATCAGCACCCCGCCGTGCAGCACTCCGCCCAGCGTGCACAGCGATTCGTCCCAGGCGATCCGACTGCGCACCAATTCGGTGCCGTGTTCGAGCACCTCGACTCCGAGGCGCTCGGTGAACGGCATGGACTGGTGAAAGAGCTTGGTGCCCACCTCATCGATCATGAAGTCAGCCTGCCCGATGCACCCGGCGCGCGTCGATTACCCCGGAGGTAATGAGCAATACGAGCAGTATGGTCGCACCGCCGCACAGCAGCACCGTCCCGGGCGACGTCCGATCCACGATCACCCCGCCGGCCAGCGCACCTACACAGAAGGTCGCCTGGAACGACGCGGTGAACAGCACCGATGCCACCTCGGGCGCATCGGGCAGCGCAGCGGCGAACCAGGTCTGCAGCACCACCGGCACACCGCCGTATCCGATACCCCACACGATGAGCAGCGCGATCGCACCGAACTCCCAGCGCCCCAGCGACGGCAGCAGCAGCATCGCGGCCGCCATCGCACTCGCCGCGAAGCCGAGCGCGAGACGGGGACGGCCGAGCAGGGTGCCGCCGAGGAAGTTCCCGGCAATGCCCGCCACACCGTAGATCAGCAGCAGCACCGTGATCGTGCCCGCACTCACCCCGGTGACCTGCTCCAGGAACGGCGTGACGTAGGTGTAGGTGCCGAACTGTGCGATCACCACGAAAAACGTTGCCAGCAAAGCGATTCGGATGCCCGCACCGCGCAGACCGATGCGCAGCGTGGTCAGGCGAAGGGCCTGCTCGGCGGGCAGCGCGGGCAGTGCGACCGCGAGCAGCACCAGCACCACCGCGGACATCAAGCCCAAGACCACGACCGCGGCCCGCCAGCCCGCGACGTTGCCGACAAAGGTGCCCGCGGGCACGCCGAGCACCGAGCCGAGCGGAACGGAGGAGAAGATCACCGCCGTCGCCCGGTGCACCGACTCCGGCGGCACCAACCGGCCGGCCAGTCCGGCCGCGATCGACCAGTAGCCGCCGATGGTGATCCCGATCAGCACGCGAGAGGCCAGCACCACCCAGAACTCCGGTGCGAGCGCGGCCACCGCATTGGCGATCACCAGCAATAACGTGCAGCCGCACAGCAACAGTCGGCGATCGATCCGCGCGGCAGCGACGGTCACCAGGGGCGCGGCGATCGCGGCCAGCAGACCGGGCAGGGTCATCATCAGCCCCGCCATGCCGTCCGAGATCGTGAAATCGGCTCCGATCGAGGTCAGCAGGCCGATCGGCAGAATCTCGGTGGTCACGATCGAGAAGATGCCGAGCATCACCGCGACGACGGCGAGCCACCGGATCAGCGGCGGCCGGGCGACGGTGCTGGGGCAGGGCGCGAGAGCTGTGGACATGCGCTCCAGTCCAGCAATCCCAGCCGCCGACTTCTGGCGGGTTCAGGCCGTCAATGCCGAAGCGGCTCAGCTCATCCGAGTGACAACCGCGCCGGGCAGATGCGGCAGCACCACATCGATGAGCCGCCACGGCCAACCGGGAACGCAGGCGCGAATCTTCTCGTGCTCGATCGCCCGCACCATCGCCGCGACGCCCTTCGCCAATGGCGTGACCATGCGTGCATCACCGGCCTTCGCCGCCATATCGGTGGCGATGAATCCGGGAAGCAGAGTGGTCACCGCGATCGGCGAGTTGGCGAATTCGACCGTCAGCGCCTCACCGAGGGCGGCCAGTCCGGCCTTGCTCGCGGAATATGCGGCCTTCTTACCCGGCAAGCCGCGCACCGCGCTCATCGACGACACCAGCACAAGGTGCCCCGACTCCTGGGCACGAAAGATCTCCAGCGCCGCCTCGGTCTGGGCGAGGGCGCTGACGAAATTGGTGGTGGCCGTGGCGATATTGGCATCCGCACGGCCGGTGCCGATCCGCGCACCCTTGCCGATGCCGGCATTGACGATCACCCGATCCACTCCACCGAGTTCATCGCGCAGCTCCGCGAAAACCCGTGGGACGGCCGCATGGTCATCGACGTCGAGCGCGCGGACCGCGACGGTAATGCCCGAGTGCGCGGCGGTGAGTTCGTCGCGCAGGGCCTCGAGCGCGTCCAGGCGTCGGGAGCATAGAGCCAGGTCACGGCCCTTGGCGGCGAAATTCCGCGCCATGGCCGCACCGAGTCCGGCGCTCGCGCCGGTGATCAGGATTTTGCTCCGGGTCATGGTTGCGAACCATAGCGGTTACTGAACGCGAGTCAATATCCCGTGGGTTCGACTCAGCCGCCGAATGAGCCCGTGCTCGGTGGCAACATGTGCCAGGCGCCGCAGTTCACCGTCTTGAAGGCGACATCGGTCGGCGCGATCTCGGCGCGGACCGGACGGTTCCTGGTGAAGTCGTTATTGATGATGTAGTGCTGATCGGTGTTATCGCCTTCGACCTTGCGCAGCCGCCGCCAGTCGCAGCCGACCGCCGGGTCGGGGGTGCCTTGGCCCTCCCAGGTACCGGGGAAGATATCGACGCCGACCAGGTAGACGCCATCCTCGGTGATGGTGTTGCGGGGCTGGGCGGCCGCGGTCCCGGTGCCCAGCAGTGTCACGGTGGACGCCATCGCCCCCGCGATCACGAGCGTGCTTGCACGCATACTGCTGTCTCCTCGAATTGTGCTCTGGCCGCCACTGGCGGCTGACCTGCGGAGATCCCCGTATCTCCGGGGCCAAGGTCTACCAGACTCGACGGTCGATTTCGGTGGAATCGCCAGATTGCGGTCGGCCGTGATTCCACTCGCAAGGATTCTCGCGATATCTGTTGTATGAGTGGTATTTGTCCGGTGGTCGATGTCGCGGGCAGGCGGTCGACTTGCGGGGTGGCATGTGCTGGGCTTTGTAACGACGATGGGCTCGCCGCCGTGCTTGCCGCGGACCGGGCGCTACTACATTGGCGCGCCATGCGCGGACTCGGCGATTCGGGCCTCGCTGAACACGCCGTGCAGGAGACGCTGCTGCGAGCCTGGCGCTCGTGCGCAGGGTTCGACGAGCGCAAGGGCACGGTGCGCACCTGGCTGCTCGCCATCGAACGCAACGTCATGATCGATATCGCCCGCGCCCGCGCGGCACGGCCTGCGGATACCAATTGGGACGAGATTACCGAGCTCAGCGATGTCCGCTTCGCGAATCCGGACTTCGCCGAGCGTCTCGTCGACGGTCTGCTCGTCGCCGATCTACTCGCCAGGCTGCCCGAATCGCAGCGCGCGGCGGTGGTGGAGGTGATCCTGCGGGATCGGGCCTATCAAGAGGTGGCCGATGACTTCGGCGTCCCGGTCGGCACGGTCAAGACCCGGGTGCACTATGCGCTGCGGTCGTTGCGTAGCTTGCCGATCGGGGCCTGAGCCCGCATCCGGTTGGCAATCCCCGTTTCACGGCGGTGTGAGCCGCGTTTTGGTCGTCTGATCAGCGGTAATATGCTCGAGCATATCGATAACATTTCGATAACGTAGCTTGCTTTGCTGATGCTGGCGTTGCCAGAGTGAACCACTGGGTTTGGTGTTACTAGTGGGAAGGGAGGGGTGCCCCGTCCCGGGGCACCGACACCGCACATGAAGCCAAGCATCATCAGTACCGGAATCTGCGGCGCCGTCACGGCCGCCGTGGTGGTGACGCTGTCGGGGCTGACCCCGGCCGCGATCGCCGATCCGGCATCGCCGGATATGTCCACGAAACTCGCAGGCAAAACGATATTCCTCGACCCGGGTCATCAGGGGCCCAACCACGCCGAGAACTTGGCGAAGCAAGTGAGCGACGGTCGCGGCGGCACCAAGGACTGCCAGACCACCGGCATGACCACGGTCAACGGCGTGCCGGAGCACACCATCAACTGGAAGGTGGCCGACCTGGTCCGGGCCGCCCTGCAGGATCTGGGCGCCAAGGTGGTGCTCAGCCGCCAGGACGACTCCGGCTGGGGCGGCTGCGTCGACGAACGCGCGCAGGCCGCCAACGCCTCCGGCTCCGATGTCGCGGTGAGCATCCACGCCGATGGGGCACCGGCGCAGGACCGCGGCTTCCATCTGATCGTGCCGCAGCTGCCGATCCCGGATCCGAAGGCCGACCAGGTCCAGTCCGGGGCCGGGCTGGCGGCGACGAAGGCGGTGCGTGACGCGTATCTAGAGGCCGGATTCCCGGCAGCGAATTATGCGGGCGCACAGGACGGTCTGCAGACCCGCGCGGATGTGGCTGGTCCGGCGATGACTACCGTGCCCGATGTTTTCATCGAGATGGGCAACGGCGCCAACGGCGAGGACGCGGCACTGCTGGAGAGTCCGGAGGGGCAGGTCAAACACGCCCTGGCCATAACGACCGGCCTGGTGGGCTTCCTGCTCGGCGCACCACAGCAGGCGACGGCGGCACTGGGGACGGTTCCGGCGCAGCCCGGGTCGACCGATCGGCCTGCCTCGGCTCCGCTATCGAATACTCCACAGGCAGAGTCGGTTCCGCAGGCTCCCGGTGCACAGCAGGTCCCTGGTGGAGCGCAGGCTTCGGCTATCCCGCAGCCGCAGGCCGTTCCTGAGCCCGCGGCAGTGCCGAATTCCGCGGGGACGGCGCCGACCGCACCCGCGTCACCGAATCCGCCGCAGGGGTACGCACAGGCACCTGGCTACGCACAGGTGCCGAGCTCACCCGATTCGCAGACACCGGGATCGGCGCAGTCGCCCAGTGCTCCGCAGGCGGGTTCACCACAGGGCTACGGGCTGTCGCCCAACACGCCGCAGTCGCAGGGTTACGGACTCTTGCCGAATAGCCCGCAGTCGCCCGGTTTGGGGCAAACCCCCGGATCCCAGTTGTCGCCGGGCCAGACCGCGCCGAGCACGACGGGTGCCCTGCCCGCCTTGGTCGGCACGATCATCCAGATGATGCTCCCGCTGGCGAGGTCCCTCGGTATGGACAACACCGCGGTCACCTCGGAGCTGATCAACTTCGCCTACACCTTGGCCAGCACCCTGCTCGGCCCGACCAAGTAACACGGTCCCCTGACTGTGGACGTAGTCGCGAGTGGCCCGCGTTCGGCAATACCACGGCGCGAGCCTTACGAGCGACGTTCGCGGCCCGTCTCGCGTCCGCGCCGAAGGCGCGGCCATCGAACTCAGCCGAGTCGTCGAAGCGTATGCGCCGTAGGCGCGAGTCTCGACGGCACCGCTAGCGACTCCTCGCAGGTCGCTCGAAAGGATCGGACGCGAGACACCCGGGGGCCGCGAACACCCAACGCCGCAGGCGCTGCCAATAGACTCAGCCGGGTGGCCGAGCGGATTCCTGTCTTGATCGTCGCCGGGTTCTTGGGGTCCGGGAAGACGACGCTGCTCAATCATCTGCTGCGCAATAACCGGGGCACGCGGATCGGGGTGGTGGTCAACGACTTCGGGGCCATCAATATTGATTCCATGCTGGTGGCCGGGCAGGTCGATGCGATGGTGTCGCTCGGCAACGGGTGCGTCTGCTGTGCGGTGGACGTCGGCGAACTCGACGACTTGTTCACCAAACTCGCGCAGCCGCGTGCCAAGATCGACGTGATCGTGGTCGAGGCCAGTGGACTGGCCGAACCGCGCAATCTGATTCGGATGGTGGTCGGCAGCGAGAATCCGCGCATCCGCTATGGCGGTCTGGTCGAGGTGGTCGATGCCGAGCAGTTCCCGGACAGTCGCGAGCGTCATCCCGAACTCGCCACCCATCTGCGGCTGGCGGATCTGGTGGTGCTCAACAAGGCCGATCGGGTGCCGCGGGATCGGCTGGACGGGTTGCGGCAGGAGATCACCGGGCTGATCGGGCAGGTGCCGGTATACGCGACCACCCGTGGCCGCATCGACCCCGGCCTGCTCTTCGACGAGCCACTGCGGGAAATCCCGCGGGTCGCCGAACAATTGAGCTTCGACGAACTCCTCTACGACCACGACCACCATGACCATGCTGATCTTTTCGAGCGACCTGCAAGCAGTCGCTACGGGCTGCACCGGCATCTACACGACGACTACACCAGCGTGTCCTTCACCAGCGACCGGGAATTGGATCCGCGCCGCCTGGTCGAATTCCTCGAGGATCCGCCGCCCGGCCTGTTCCGTGCCAAGGGTTTCGCCGCCTTCGGGGTCGCCGCCGAACGCCGCAAGTTCGTGCTGCACATGGTCGGTCGTCACATCGTCTTCGAACCGGACTCCTGGTCGCGCGGCGAATCGCGCACGACCCGATTGGTGCTGATCGGTGCGGGTCTGCCCGCCGACACGGCACTGGCGCGGCTGCACGATACCGTGCACACCGCCGCCGAACCGCTGGACCAGCAGGCCATGCTCGGCATCTGGCGCTACACCCCGCACTGACGCCGGGAAAAGTTGGCGCGTTCTGCTCGAAGCTGGCGCGTTCGGTACTTGGCGCGGCGATCGCACGGACATAGAACTGACACATTGCCCCGCCGCGCGCGGCATGTGCGCAACGGAGCGAACGTGGCGCGCGCGGTGTCGGTTCGACCAAGAACCGTGATCGACCGTATTTGTCTCTACGACCGATTGGAGAGTTCCGTGTCAGAGACCTGGGAGAGTGCTACCGCGTACGTGGTCGCCGCGCTGGAGGCCAAGGGCACCGCGACGCGTGACGATTTCGACGTGCCCGCCATCGTCGCCGCCTCCCGAGATATTGCCGACAGCTGGGATTTTCGCGTTATCGAGGATGCGACCTTCTGGCGCATCGCGGCGACCTTCCTGAAGGTCTGACGGGCCCGGCGTGACGGTAGGGGATGCGGCGGATCAGGCCGGTAGTTCCGATCGGTACATGAGCTGGGTCATGGATCGACGGCGGGTTGCCCGCCGCATCGAACCCACATCCGAATATCCGAGCAGTTCGGCTTGGTGTGTGCGGCTCAGCACCGCGCCTTCGGCGCTCGCCTGCGCGAGCCGGGCATTGCGCGCCCGCTCCAATTCCATCCGCCAGGTGGTGCCCGCCTCCATCAACCGCCGCTGTAGCGTCCGCGGGCTGGTGGCGAGTCGGCGGGCCACCCGATCCAGCGATACCGCACCATCGGTCAATGCCTCGGCCAGCGCGGTCGCTACTCGATCCGGCCATGCGGTCGCCAGAGGTGGCGGTGGCGGCAGGGCATCGGCGAGCGGCTGCAGCACGGCAGCCAGTACCGGATCGCTGCTGGCCAGCGGCAGATTCATATCGCTGGCGCGGAAGGTCATCGCATCGACCGGTGCGCCGAATTCGATGGCGGGAGTGCCGAATACCTCGACAAAGGTGTCGAATTTTGCGGGTGCCTGCTGCCGCAATGCCACCCGCAACGGGACTAGCGGGATCCGGACCACACGCCGTGCCCTGCTGAGCACCGCCGCCAGGCCCCACACCTGGGTGAGGTCGCGGCCGCGGCCCTCGCCATTGATCATGTCGAGGTAGAGCGTGACCTCGTGCTCGTTCTCGGCGACCAGTTCGAAGCGATGATTGGTGGTCACCGCGGAGACATAGGGACCGCAGGTCGCCAGGCCCGCCCCTAGTGTCGGCGCGGTGGCGAATAGGTAGTCGTAGAGGCCGAAACTGTTGAGTTTGTAGCGGCTGGCCACGTGCAACGCGACATTCGGATCGCGGAGCCCGTGTTCGCCCAGTTCCCAGAGTCGCGAGAAGGTGTGACTGGGCAGGTGTACGTCCTCGCCGACCATGGTCCATTCGGGTAGGCCGGTTTCGCGGATCAGCCGATCGCGATCCAGCCCGGCATCCGTGAGCTGCGAGATGACGAATCTGTGCAGCAGTACCTGATCGGTTCCCAATGCGCCCCCTACTACCGCGGATCGACGTACCTCGTGCGGGAGAACGCTATCCCGCGCCTATTGAATCGTCACTGAATTCGCGTCACAGTGTTGTTTCGGGTAACAACAGCAGGCGCTCGCGTCGCGGTTATTCACAGGCAATGGGGCTTTACCCGCAGGCGTTCACCCATTCCGACAGTCCGTCGGCGAAGAGCTGGCGCTTCCAGATCGGCACCTCGTGTTTGATCCGATCCACCAATTCCGCACAGGCGGTGAATGCTTCGGCGCGGTGCGGGGCGGCGACCGCGACGACGATCGCGAGATCGCCGACGGTCAACTGACCGATTCGGTGAATGGCCGCGACCGGGAGTCCGGACCGATCGGCGAGTTCCGCACAGCAATTTCGCAGGAACCGTTCGGCTTCCGGATGCGCCGAATATTCCAGAGCGGAAACTGCTTGTCCGCCATCGTGATTGCGTACCTTGCCGGTGAAAACCACTACGGCGCCGTGCTCCGGTCCGGTCACCGCCGCCTCGACCGCCGCCGGATCCAGTGGCTGATCGCTGATACCGGCCAGGTGTACGGCCGCGAATTCACTTGTTGTCATGGTTGCCGCCTCCGGCTACTTGCGCGAGCAGATGATCCAGCAGCGGCTCGAGTACCGCCATACCGTCTTTGACGCCGCCGTGGGAGCCGGGCAGATTCACCACCACCGATCGGCCCGCCAGTCCGGCCACGCCGCGACTGAGCGCGGCCAGTGGGAATTTCGCGGTGCCGCGTTGCCGAATCGCCTCTGCGACACCGGGTAATTCGCGATCCAGGACGGCCAGCGTCGCCTCGGGCGTCGCATCGGTGGGGGAGGCGCCGGTGCCGCCGGTGCTGATCACCAGCGACGGCTCGAACCTCAGGGCGTCGGCCAAGCCGATGTCGATTTCGGCGTCGGCGTAGATCAGCGGGCCGCGCACCGAGAAGCCGAGTCCGCCAAGCCATTCCGCGAGTACGGGGCCTGTGGTGTCGACCCGGGTGCCGCATGCGGCTCTGGTGGAGGCGACCAGGACGACGGCGGAGCGCTGATCGGATTCCGAGATCTGTTCCGGCGAAATGTCTTCCGTGGGCTCGGGTTCGTCGGCCAGTGTGGGGAGGTCCACGGGGGCCTGCTCTGCGGGCCGCTCCCAATGTCCGTGTTTGCCACCCTCTTTGGTGAGCAGCCGGACGCCGTTGAGCGTCGCGGCCGGGTCGACCGCCTTGACCATGTCGTGCAGGGTGAGCCCGGCCACCGCCACCGCGGTCAGCGCTTCCATCTCGACGCCGGTGGGGCCCTTGGTTTTCGCGCTCGCCTCGATTGTGATGGTGTCTTCGGTGAAGCCGAATTCGACCTTCACCGAGGACAAGGCCAGCTGATGGCACAGCGGAATGAGTTCGGAGGTTTTCTTCGCACCCGCGATACCGGCGATTCGCGCGGTCGAGAGCACATCGGCCTTCGGCATATCGTCGGCCCGCACCAGCGCGACCACTTCGGCGGTGGTCCGCAGCTCACCGGCCGCGACCGCGATCCGAGTGGTGTCGGACTTCGCGCTCACATCGACCATGCGGGCGCGACCTTCCCGGTCGACATGGGACAACTCACTCATAGCGACCACACTCGCACAGGTGCGCCGACCGGCAGCGAGGTGACCTCGGCGGGCACATCGATCAATACATCCGCCCACGCCATGGCCGCGATGAGATGCGAACCGGGTCCGGAGGCGACCTCGACGGCCGTCGGCCTGCGATGCAATCCGGGCGCCGCGGCGTCGTCGCGTACCAGTTGACCGCGCAGGAATTGGCGTCGTCCCTCGGGGGAGCGCACCGCATTGCGCAGCGGTACTTCGTAGATCTCCACCTCGGGCAGGCCCGCGATATGGCGCAGCATCGGCCGCGCGAACACCTCGAACGACACCATGGTGCTCACCGGATTCCCGGGAAAGCTCAGCACCGGCACGCCGTTGACGACGGTAAGCCCTTGCGGCCCACCGGGTTGCACCGCGATGGAGCCGAATTCACCACCCAGCGGTTGCAATACATCCTTGACCACCTCGAAGTCGCCCTTGGACACCCCGCCGGAGGTGAAGACGATATCGGCGAATTTCGTTGCGGTAGAAAGCAATGCGCGGAACTTCGCCGGATCGTCGGTGCTGTGCTCCACCGACACGACGCTGACGCCGTTGGCGCTGAGCGCGGCCGCGAGCGCGATGCCGTTGGAGTTGTAGATCTGGCCGGGGCGCAATGGTGTTCCGGCGGCAACCAATTCGTCACCGGTGGTGATGACTGCCGCCCGAATAGGTTGGAATACCGGCACATTCGGCAGTCCGACCGCTGCCAGCGCGGCAATGTGGCGGGGTGCCAGCCTGGTGCCCGCGCGAGCCAGCAGCTCGCCGGTGCGCACATCGGTGCCCGGTTCGCGCACGAACTCACCCGCGGTGCGGCCCCGCTCGACGGTCACCGTCGCGTTATCGCTGTGCACATCCTCCACCGGCACCACACAATCGGCGCCGGGCGGAATCGGCGCACCGGTCATCACCTTCATCGCGGCGCCGGGCGGCAACGGCGTCTGTCCGGCCGCCCCCGCAGCGACCACACCGACCAGCGGCAGCGTCACCGGAGTGACCACCACCGATTCGGCACGCACCGCGTAGCCGTCCATCGCCGAGTTGCGGAACACCGGCAGGTCGACCGGCGCGTGGATATCGTCGGCCAGCTGTCGGCCCAGCGCCGACGGTACCGCGACGGATTCGACCGCGCGGGCGGCCAGCGGGCGCAGCAGCGCCTCGATGATGTCCCGATAGGCGTCGACGGACCGGGCGGTGGCAGGCGGGCTGGGCCGGTGGCCACCGGAGGTGTCGGCACGCGAGGTCATACGGCCAGCCTAATCGCCCAGCGGTAGCGAGTTCTCTTGTCGTATCGCACGAACGCTCACCTGCTCAACTCGGGGTTTGTGAGCTCGAGATGGTGCGGTCCGCCCATGGGCACAGCGTGCGGACCGGTCATAATGGACTGGTGACGCTGGTCGAGATGGGGATTCCCGCCGTGCGGTCCAGGCTGCCCTCACTCGATGGACGGCCCGACACGCCGTACCTGGTTGATCGATTCGGGCGCACCGCACGCGATCTGCGCGTATCGATCACCGAGAAGTGTTCGCTGCGATGTACCTACTGCATGCCCGAGGAGGGCCTGCCCGCGATTCCGCAGGACGAACTGCTGACGGTCGAGGAGATTGTGCGACTCGTCACGCTCGCGGTGCGGGAACTGGGGGTGCGTGAGGTCAGGTTCACCGGCGGTGAGCCGCTGCTACGCCGCGATCTCGAGCGGATCGTCGCGGGCTGTCACGAGCGGGTGCCCGGGGTACCGCTGTCCATGACGACCAATGGTGTCGGACTCGCCCATCGGGCCCGCGGTCTCGCGGCCGCCGGGCTGAGCCGGGTGAATGTCTCGCTGGATACCGTGGATCGGCTCGGCTTCGCCCGCTTGACCCGCCGTGATCGGCTCGAATCGGTCTTCGCGGGCATCCGCGCGGCCAAGGACGCCGGACTGGCGCCGATGAAGGTCAATGCCGTACTGATGGGCGACACCCTCGCCGGTGCGCCGGATCTGCTGCGCTGGTGTCTGGACGAGGGCTGTGAACTGCGGTTCATCGAGGAGATGCCGCTGGACGCCGATCACGAATGGGCCCGCGCCAATATGGTGACCGCGGCCGAATTGCTCGACGTGCTCGGTACCCGGTTCACGCTGACCGAGGTCGGCCGGTCGGATCCCGCCGCCCCGGCGGAGAAATGGCTCGTCGACGGCGGTCCGGCGACGGTCGGCATCATCGCGACGGTGACCCGCAAATTCTGCGACACCTGCGATCGGACCAGGCTCACCGCCGACGGCATGCTGCGGTCGTGTCTGTTCAGCGATCAGGAATTCGATGTGCGCCGAGCACTGCGGACGGGCGCAGACGACGAGGAGATCGCGACCATCTGGCGCGGCGCCATGTGGAACAAATGGGCGGGACACGGGATCGATGCCGAGGATTTCGTCCCGCCGGAACGCACGATGGGAGCCATCGGTGGTTGAGATCCGCTACTTCGCCGCGATTGCCGATGTCGTCGGCAAGGACCGGGAAACCCTGGACTTTCCGGACGACGCCACCGTCGCCGACCTGCGCACCACCCTCGCCGAGTGCTACGGGCCCGACCTCGACAAGATGCTCGCCGTCTGTGCCTACCTCGTCGGCGACGAACTCACCCGCGATCCCTCAGCCGCACTGACCCCGCGCGTCGACGTCCTACCCCCCTTCGCCGGCGGCTGACCCCCACTCCTCAGCGCATCCCGCACACAACCATTGCCGCCGACGGTATTCATACGGCTGCTCCCAACCGCCCCCTCAACCATCATTCGACTACCGTCGGCGCTGGTCCTGCGCCGGATTGTCGACGGTAATCATGTGGTGGCTCGCGGAAGCTCTCAGCGCGACCGTTCGACTACGGTCGGTGGGCTCTGTGGGGCGGGCTAGCATCGGCGCGCCAACGCATTTCGTTGCTCCACTGGAGGAGGCCGACCCTATGATCAAGCCGCCGAAGTTGTCGCTGCATCCTGCGGTCCGGAAACAGCGGGAGATGCGAGCGGCCAGCTTGCAGCTGCGGCTCGCCGATCAGATCACCAGATTCGCCGGGTCGATGCAGTTCGTGTACATCCACGCGGTGTTGTTCGCGGTCTGGATGTTGTGGTTGGAGCAGAGCCCGTGGCCGACCCTCACATTGGTGGTCTCGCTGGAGGCGATCTTCCTGTCGACCTTCGTGATGATCGGCCAGAACCGGCAGGCGCAATTCCAGCAGATCAAGGCCGATCACGACTTCACCGAACAGGAGTTGCAGCTCAAGAGCGATCTCGAGCTGACGAAGTCCATTCACGAGATGACCAAGGAACTGCACCGCAGGCTGATCGAGGAAGCGGACCAGAAGTAGGCCGGGAGTTTTGCCAGTAAGAGGCTCAGCGCCACCAGGTGTCGAGCGGCGTGACCGGGACGGTGCGCTTGTGGCGAGTGTTCAGGAAGATCGTCTCGAGCTTCTGGGCGACCTCCGGCGTGACGTCCTGGCCCTCCAGATAGTCATCGATCTCGCTGTAGCGCAGGCCGAGCGCCTCCTCGTCGGGCAGGGCCGGGCGATCGTCCTCGAGATCAGCGGTCGGCACCTTGGACCAGATGCTCGACGGTGCGCCGAGTTCCTGCAGCAGCGCCGCGCCCTGGCGCTTGGTGAGGCCGGTCAGCGGCGTGATGTCGACGCCGCCGTCGCCGAATTTGGTGAAGAAGCCGGTGACCGCCTCGGCCGCGTGATCGGTGCCGACGACGAGCATATTTTCCTGACCGGCGATGGCGTACTGGGTCACCATGCGTTCGCGGGCCTTGATATTGCCGCGCACGAAATCGCGCAGCTTATCGGTCTGCAGCGCCGAGGCCACCTCGGCGGCAACGGCATTGGCACCGGGGCGGATATTGACCACCACCGAGCGGTCGGGCTGGATGAACCGCAGCGCGACCCGGGCATCGGCCTCGTCGGCCTGCACACCGTAGGGCAGTCGCACCGCGACGAAGGCGGCATCAGTGCCATCGGCACGCAGTTCCTCGACGGCGAGCTGGCACAGTCGTCCGGTCAGCGCGCTGTCCTGACCACCGCTGATGCCGAGTACGAAACCTCGTGCGGGACTTGCGCTCAGATAGTCCTTGAGGAAATCGACCCGGCGCCGCACTTCGAGCTTCGGTTCGATATTCGATTGGACGCCCAACTCGGCGATGATCTGTTCACGCAGGTTCCCCATGACGCATCACTCTACTGGCCGCGCCGAGATGACAACCCGCCGAACGAACGCCTCCCAGTTGTCGCCGATCTGACATCGGTCGTATCCGAGGACATGCATCTGATGCATCACCAATGCGGCGCCGAGCAGGCCGAGCAGACCATCGGCGACCAGTACGACATCGCCGTCGATCCGCGCCTGCCGCAGCAGCATCGTCACGTGCGCGCGCAGCAGTCCGTAGGGCGGCCCGGTGAAGCGGTCGCCCGCCTCACCGATTTCCGCAGCGCGATGCAGTTCGCCCGCGACCTCGATATCGAGTAGCCGGGCCCGGCCGAAGGCGACCAGTCGCTCCACCGCCGGTGCGCCGGGCCCCATCGGCGGCGGTCCGAACATGAACTCTTCCTGGAACTTTCGCTCGGCGTGGTCCAAGAGCGCGCGCAGCAGCCCCGACCTGCTGCCGAACCGTCGGAAGACGGTGCCCTTGCCGACGCCAGCCCGCTTGGCGAGCGCGTCCATCGTCAGGCTGTCCACACCTTGTTCGCGCACGATCTCCTGCGCCGCGTCCAGGAGTAGCTGGCGGTTGCGCGCGGCATCGGCGCGTTCGTGATTTCCGGGCAGGGGCGCACCGACGCCGAGCAGCGGTCGCTCGGGCATCATTCCGTCCGGCATGGATGTGCTGTAGCTCACAGGCCTCTCGCGGTTCTCCCGGGAATGGAATCGGACCATGGTCCGGTTAGTGTAGGCAGAAGTTCGGACACCACGTTCAGTACACCAGGAGACGCCATGACCCAGACTCGGATCCTTACTCTTGTCGGCAGCCTTCGGGTCGCATCGATCAACCGCAGGCTCGCCGAGGCTGCGGTGCGGACCGCGCCGGAGGGTGTCGAGATCACCATCTACGAAGGCCTCGGCGATATCCCGTTCTATAACGAGGATCTCGACGTGCCCGGCTCCGTACCCGCCGCCGCGCAGGCGCTGCGTGACGCGGTCGCCGTATCCGACGGCCTGCTCCTGATGACGCCCGAATACAACGGCAGCATCCCCGCCGTACTGAAGAACGCCATCGACTGGGCCTCGCGTCCGTATGGCGCAGGCGCGCTCAAGGATCGGCCGGTCGCGGTGGTCAGTGGTTCGATCAGCCCGAATGCGGCCAAGTGGGCGCACGGCGATGTGGTCAAGGCGCTCGGCGTCGCGGGCGCCCGGGTTGTCGAGAATGCTCACCTGCACTTCGCCGGATTCGGTGAGCGGTTCGCCGAGTCGCATCCGCGCGACGACGCCGAGGCGCTGACGCAGCTCGGCGCGACTGTGCACGAACTGGTTCAGGCGACTGGCGAACTGGTGTCCGCCTGAGCGTCGAGTCCTGCAGGCAGGGTCGCCCCGGCTCCATCCGTGGAGTGCGGGGGCGGCCCTTTTTTCGTTCGCCGAAAGAAGTTTGCTGGAAGGGCGCTACGGTACAAAATTGTGATCTGCGCCACTGTTGTGTCGGGTTGCGAATCGAGCGTCCAGGTACTTACCGCTTGGGAATTTCATCTTTGTGACTCGCAACATGTCGTGTTTTATGACTCTGTCGGCCACTAGGTGTAGTGTCTTCGGTACTGGAAGACGGGATGAGATCAGCTTCGGCCGCGAGCGGCTGAGCAGGGATTTCAGGTACGGATCCAGGAGTTTGCGCAGCGTAGTCGGATCAGAAGCACTGCATACGGATCACAGGCTGTGGATCAGGCATAGGAGAGAGGGACATCAATGACCATCACCGTGTACACCAAGCCCGCTTGCGTCCAGTGCAATGCCACCTACAAGGCGCTCGACAAGGCCGGGGTGGACTACGAAGTCATCGACATCTCCGAGAACGACGAGGCGCGTGACTACGTCATGGCGCTGGGTTACCTGCAGGCTCCGATCGTCGTCGCCGGTGAGGACCACTGGTCCGGCTTCCGGCCCGACCGCATCAAGTCGCTCGCGACTGTGGCGGCCTGATCGCATCCTGCTTTCCGGTGTATCCGATGGAAGGGGGAGGAGGTAGCCATGTCTACAGGGACAGCGCTGGTCTACTTCTCCAGCGCCTCGGAGAATACGCACCGCTTCGTCGAGAAGCTGGGACTCCCGGCGACTCGCATACCACTGCACACCGCTGACTCGCTGCGCGTAGACGAACCATTCGTGCTGATCGTGCCCACCTACGGGGGCGGTCGGCACGTACTGGGGGGAAATAGATCCGATAAGGATTTCGTGCCGCGGCAGGTCGCCAAGTTCCTCAACGATCCGCACAACCGTGCGCTGCTGCGCGGCGTCGTCGCGGCGGGCAACACGAACTTCGGCGATACCTATTGCTATGCGGGCGAGGTGATCTCGCGTAAGTGCGGGGTGCCCTACCTGTATCGCTTCGAACTGATGGGAACCGCTGAGGACGTCGAGCGCGTCCGAGAGGGATTGGGATTGTTTTGGCAACAGCAACAACAGCACCGACCGGCAAAACAGCTCGCTTAGAGCAGCCCCCGGTCCGTACCGCCGAGGCGGGCGAGGTCATGGACTACCACGCCCTCAACGCGATGCTGAACCTATACGGCGCCGACGGCAAGATCCAGTTCGACAAGGACCGTGAGGCCGCGCACCAGTACTTCCTGCAGCACGTCAACCAGAACACCGTCTTCTTCCACAATCTGGACGAGAAGCTGGACTACCTGGTCGACGAGAACTATTACGAGGCAGAGGTTCTCGAGCAGTACAGCCGCGCGTTCATCAAGACGCTGTTCAAACAGGCCTACGCCAAGAAGTTCCGGTTCCCGACCTTCCTCGGCGCATTCAAGTACTACACCTCCTACACGCTCAAGACCTTCGACGGTAAGCGCTACCTGGAGCGGTTCGAGGACCGGGTTTGCATGGTGGCGCTGACGCTGGCGGCCGGTGACGAGGTGCTCGCGGGCAAGCTGGTCGACGAAATCATCGACGGGCGCTTTCAGCCCGCCACCCCGACCTTCCTCAACTCGGGTAAGAAGCAGCGCGGCGAACCGGTGTCTTGCTTCCTGCTGCGCATCGAGGACAACATGGAGTCGATCGGGCGCTCCATCAACTCGGCACTGCAGCTGTCCAAGCGCGGTGGCGGAGTCGCCCTGCTGCTCACCAATATTCGTGAGCACGGTGCGCCGATCAAGAAGATCGAGAACCAGAGCTCGGGTGTCATCCCGATCATGAAGCTGCTCGAGGATTCGTTCTCCTACGCCAACCAGCTCGGTGCGCGGCAGGGTGCGGGCGCGGTGTATCTGCACGCGCACCACCCGGACATCTACCGGTTCCTGGATACCAAGCGGGAGAACGCGGACGAGAAGATCCGCATCAAGACACTGTCCCTGGGTGTGGTGATCCCGGACATCACCTTCGAACTGGCGAAGAAGAACGAGGATATGTACCTCTTCTCGCCGTACGACGTGGAGCGCATCTACGGAGTGCCGTTCGCCGATATCAATGTCACCGAGAAGTACTACGAGATGGTCGACGACAAGCGCATCCGCAAGTCGAAGATCAAGGCGCGCGAGTTCTTCCAGACCATTGCCGAGCTGCAGTTCGAATCCGGCTACCCGTACATCATGTTCGAGGACACGGTGAACCGGGCCAATCCGATCGCGGGCAAGATCACGCACTCGAATCTGTGCTCGGAGATCCTGCAGGTATCGACGCCGTCGCTGTTCAACGACGATCTTTCCTATGCCAAGGTGGGCAAGGACATTTCGTGCAATCTCGGCTCGTTGAACATCGCCAAGACGATGGATTCACCGGACTTCGCCCGCACCATCGAGGTGGCGATCCGGGCGCTGACCGCGGTATCGGATCAGACGCATATCTACTCGGTGCCCTCGATCGAACAGGGCAACAACGAATCTCACGCGATCGGCCTCGGCCAGATGAACCTGCACGGGTATTTGGCCCGTGAGCGGGTGCACTACGGGTCCGAAGAGGGTATCGACTTCACCAATATCTACTTCTATACCGTGGTGTACCACGCGATTCGGGCCTCGAACCTGATCGCGAAGGAGCGCGGCGCATACTTCGGCGGCTTCCCCGAATCCAAGTACGCCTCCGGTGAGTACTTCGACAAGTACACCGATCAGGTGTGGGAGCCGAAGACCGAACGGGTCGCGCAGCTGTTCGCCGATGCGGGCGTGCACATTCCGACCCCGGACGATTGGCGTGAGCTGAAGGCCTCGGTCATGGAGCACGGCATCTACAATCAGAACCTGCAGGCCGTCCCGCCGACCGGCTCGATCTCCTACATCAACCACTCCACCAGCTCGATCCATCCGGTGGCGTCGAAGATCGAAATCCGCAAGGAAGGCAAGATCGGCCGCGTCTACTACCCGGCGCCCTACCTCGACAACGACAACCTCGAGTACTACGACGACGCCTACGAAATCGGCTACGAGAAGATCATCGACACCTACGCCGCCGCCACCCAGCACGTGGACCAGGGCCTGTCGCTGACCCTCTTCTTCAAGGACACCACCACCACCCGCGACCTCAACCGCGCCCAGATCTACGCCTGGCGCAAGGGCATCAAAACCCTCTACTACATCCGCCTGCGCCAAATGGCTTTGGAGGGCACCGAAGTCGAGGGCTGCGTCTCCTGCATGCTGTGATTTGCGGCTCTGCGGCAACGGATTCCGTTGCCGCAGGCCTGTTTGCGCCCGGTCATCGTAAGGTTCAGCCGAAGAGTTGGAGGGGAGTTACTACGACGGTGAAGGTGCCTACGCACCAGAGTTTGATCAATTGCCAGAGGGTGGGGAAGGTTTTGTCGGGGTAGCGCAGGCGTAGGCCGAAGAAGGCCTTGCCGAGGGTTGTGCCGGTTATGCGCTGGATGAATGTGCGGTGCACGAAAGATGTTGCGACGGCAGCGGTTACGGCCAGGGGGATGGCCTGCTCGGGGTCTGGGGAGTATTTGGTGATCGTGAGCCAGACAGCGCCGCCGATGGCCGCGTGCAGCAGCAGATCGATGGCGAAGGCGATGAGCATCGGCCATCTCGGCTCTTCGATGGTGCCGTCGGGGCACGGCCGACCGGCGTTCAGCGACATCGAATCGTATTTTGTCGCTTCGGGTTTGCGTACCGGTTCGACAGAGCGCGGTAACCCGTTCGGGTCGTGTTCGAACCGCGACCGCACAGCCGGAGGCGGCGTCGGCGCGTCTGCGTAGCGGCCCGGATTGCCATGCACCACAGATATCTCCCGAGTCATCGTGTCGTGAGCTGATCGCCGATCATTGTGTCAGCGGTCCCAGTGGTGGGAAGTCCGAGGTCCGCAGGCGCGGCCGCCTGCGGACCTCGAGCAGTTACCGCAGGGCTGGGGCTATTTCGCGTTCGAAGAGGTCGATTCCGCTGGTGTCGTAGGCGGCTTCGGGGAAGTTGAAGATGGCGTAGCCGAGGCCGAGGTCACGGACGGCGGACAGGCGCTCGGTGAGCTGTTCCGGGGTGCCGACGGCGGGGGAGGTGCGGAGCATGCCGTCGACGAAGGATTTGGCCTGGTCGTCGCTGATCACCGTGGCCAAGCGGGCCTGCAGGGCCGAAAGGCGTTGCTCTACTTCGGCTTCGGTGGATCCAATGACCGCGTTGAAGTTCGAGGAGCGCACGATGGCATCGAAATCGGTCCCCACCTCGGCGCAGTGCGCGCGCAGGATCTCGGACTTGTGGGTGAATTCCTCGGGTGCGCCACTGAAGTTGGTGTACTGGGCGTACTTTGCCGCGATTCGCAGCGTCTTCTTCTCACCACCGCCCGCGACCCAGATCGGAATGCCGCCCTCCTGCAATGGAAGTGGCCGCACGATCGCACCGTCGACCTGGTAGTACTTACCGTCCAGTGTGGCCTTGCCCTCGGTCCAGGCTTGGCGGAAGATCTGCACGCCCTCGTCGAGCCGCCCGAGCCGCTCACCCGCCGACGGAAACCCGTAACCGTAAGCGCGCCACTCATGTTCGTACCAGCCGCCGCCGATACCCATCTCGACCCGGCCGCCGGAGATCAGATCTGTGGTCGCGGCGACTTTGGCCAGATATGCCGGATTGCGGTAGCTGATCGCGGTACACATCTGCCCCAGCCGAATGCGTGATGTGGTGGCCGCGAACGCCGCCATCAGCGTCCACGCCTCGTGCGTCGCCTCCTCGGTCGGCACCGGCACCGTGTGGAAGTGGTCGTACACCCATAGCGATTCCCAGGTATCTCCGGCATCCGCGCGCTGGGCGAGATCGCGCATCACCCCCCACTGCGCCGCCGGGTCGATATCGACCAAATCCAGCCGCCACCCCTGTGGAATGAAGATGCCGAAGCGCACAGATCTCTCCTTCGTATGTTTTCATCGAACCTAGCCGCAACGATCTTCGCGGGCCTCCCATGATTGGTGCAGAGTTCGGCTCGGTCTGCGTCGAATCTCCTGCTGGCCGGAAGCTGCGCTGGCGGCGCGGTGCGGTCCGGGTCATGCTGAAAGTCGATGAACAAAGGAAAACAACAGCGACTCGGCATCGACTTCGGCCGGGTCATTCAGGGTGCGGCCTTCGCGACGGGCGCTGCGGACACCGTATTTCTATCGGGGGGAATCGAGCAGGCGCTGGCATCACCGCCGAGTGCCGACGCGTTCGAGGTATTGGCGCGGTTGGTGCGTCGGTTCGACGGCCAGGCATGGGTCATCTCGAAATGCGGGCCCCGGGTTCAGGAGCGCACCCTGCAGTGGCTCGACCACCACGAGTTCTACGACCGGACGGGCGTGCCGAAGGGCAATGTGCGGTTCTGCCGGGCAAGGGCGGATAAGGCGAAGCACT
Source organism: Nocardia vinacea (assembly GCF_035920345.1). Lineage (NCBI taxonomy): Bacteria > Bacillati > Actinomycetota > Actinomycetes > Mycobacteriales > Nocardiaceae > Nocardia > Nocardia vinacea. Next base: position 4,935,998 of record NZ_CP109149.1, on the reverse strand, counting down.
GCGCAGAATTGCGGATCACGCACATGATCGACGACCGCCTGGAGGTGCATCAGGCCCTGCGCGATCTCGTACCGCATCTGTATCTGTTCGGTGTGCAGGAGGGGCCGGTACCAGAATGGGTGGAGCACACGCCGACCTGGCCCGATGTCGAGATCGCCGTCGGCGCCACCTTGACATCCTGACACCGGATGTGGGTCCGGTCATATTCGAGCCAGATATCGTCGGTCTTCACGCGATTCGAGTGTGAACACCCGGGTCACCGCATGTATCCTTCAACCGGAAGCTGTGCGGTCGCCCGATCCGGGCGGCGCATTCGAGAAATCCGCAGTGGTGACGGCCTGTGGCGGCGTTGAGGAGGTGGGGTTGCAATGCGCAGCGAACCTCCCAGTCGAAGGCCGCGCGGCGCCGCCCCTTCGTAAAACCGTCCGGTAGTTGTCGGTCCCGGGGTTGGTGCCCGCGGTGTGACTTCGTTTTTCGATTCACTCGCCTACTCGCCGTGTGCTGAGGACCTCCCATGTCGCAGACCGATCTCATCGAAGCACGTCCGACGCTGTCCGCATCCCTGCAGGACATCGTGGACACCCATCGTGTCGACGCCGCACTCGACTGGCTCGACAACCAGCAGCCGCATGTCATAGCGGACGAACTCGCGCGCATGGACGCCATCCAGGCGGGCGTCGCCTTCCGTCTCCTCGACAAGGATTTGGCGCTCGCCGTCTTCGAGGAGCTCGAACCCGTTGACCAGCAACAGATTCTGGAGGGGCTGCGCGATCAGAGCTTCCGCGATCTGGTCGAGGCGATGGATCCCGACGACCGCGCCAGGATGCTGCGCGAGGCGCCGGCCAAGGTCGCCAAGAAGGTGCTGGCCGGACTGAGCGCGCGCGAACGCCGGATGACCGCTTCGTTGCTCGGCTATCCGGAGGGTTCGGTCGGGCTGTATATGACGCCGGAAGTCGTTGCGCTGCCGCGCAATCTGAGCGTGCCCGACGCACTGCAGACGGTTCGGATCAAGGGCATCAATGCCGAAACGGTCTACACGCTGCCCGTGGTCGACGCCGGTCGCCGACTCACCGGGATTGTCGAACTGCGTGAGCTGGTGCTGAGCCGTCCCGAGACCATGGTGTCGGATCTGGTCGTCACCGAGCCGACATTCGTGCGCGCGACCGACTCCGCCGAGAAGGCGGCGCGGCTGATGCGCGAAACCAATGTCATCAACCTGCCGGTCGTCGACAGCGAGGACCGGCTGGTCGGACTGCTCACCATCGATGACGCCGTAGAGGTTATCGAGGCCGCCGACAGTGAGGACGTCGCCAAGCAGGCGGGTTCGGCGCCGTGGGAGGGCCACTACATGGCGGCCAAGGTGTTCCAGCTGGCCCGCTACCGCGCACTGTGGTTGCTGCTATTGCTGTTCGCGGCCACCTTGACGGTCAGCGTCACCGATTTCTTCGAGGGCACCCTGCAGCAGGCGGCGCACTTGGCGCTGTTCATCCCGCTGCTCATCGGCGCGGGCGGGAATGCGGGCGCCCAGGCGGCGACCGCATGTGTGCGTGCACTAGCCGTCGGCGAGGTGCGCGGCTCCGACCTGTTCAAGGTGATCTGGCGCGAATGCCGCGTCGGCCTGGTGCTCGGCACCATGCTGGCCACCGCGGGCGTCGCCATCGGCGCGCTGTTCGTCGATCCGGGCACCGCCCTGGTCGTCGGCATCACCCTGGTCGTCATCTGCGGCTGGGCCGCGACCATCGGCGGCACCATGCCATTGCTCGCCAAGCGATTCCGGATCGATCCGGCGGTCGTCTCGGCCCCGATGGTCACCACCCTGGTCGACGCCACCGGCCTCATCATCTACTTCACCACCGCGAAGCTCGTTCTCGGCATCTGACCCGAATTACGTTGCGGCGACCGGGTTCCCGTCGTCCTCGGATGGCGGGGACTGCGTGTTCAGTCAGCTCTGGTGACACCCGGCCCCACAGCTTGGGGCACTTTCTGCACCCCGACCCCGCGCCATCGCCGACCCGAGCGCAATCGACACGCACGTTCGACCGCGCACTCGGCATGACGACACCGCACCATTCCGGCGGCGGATGTGCAGAAAGCACAAAGCCCGCCTGAAAGTGTGTGCCCTCAGGACCTTTCCGGCCTCGGAGAGGCTTATTACCCTCGTACTCCATAGCAAGTCGAAAATGGTCGAGGTCATGGCTGCGGCCTTTGAACATTTCACGCGGCGGCGCGCTTCCGAATCGGGTGATCCGTATATGCCCGGACAGGGACGTGCGAGAGTTCACCGAGCGGTTCGGGGCCTGCGTGGCTCCACTCGAGGTGGCCGTCTCGGTGGCACGGACGCCGTCCGAATTTCTTTTCCATGAATTACTTTCGTGGGCACGGTCTCCTGAGGAGGAATATGGGATCAACCACAGGAGATCTTCCGTCGGTCGCCCCGCTTCCTGGCCATGCACTCCCAGGGCTGGGAACTTCTGTCCCGGCACTATTAAGCTCATCGACGCCGCACTCGGAACGATCGAGACTTACCGGGTCGCCGACGCGGTCGCCGAGCAATCCTGATTGCCCAACGGCCCCATCCCATTCGACATGGAGTGGGTGTTGGACTCGCATACCGACCCGGTCCGCAACCAGACCGATCCGCAGGAGCCCCCGATGCACGACCCCGCATCCTCGACCACCGAGGTTCGGCGGACGTGACCGCAGCCGTCGTCGGCGGCGGACCCGATGGCTCGCCGCTGCTGTCCGCATACCCCGACACGATGTTGAAGGTCAACTGGCTGACGCTGCCGACCGTCATCCACCCCAGCCAGCGAAGTTCGGCATTGCGGTATCGGCGGACAACCCATCGTTCGCCAGTCGCGCAGCGGGCGCGCCTATGAGCGCCTTTGCCAACTCGCCCCATCAGCGCCAGTTGTCCCGGGTCTCGACCATGGACGATGCGGCCGCGGTGATAGCGGACATCGCAAGCACACTGAAGTCGCGGGAACGGGAGATCACCCAGGCGATGAGCGCCATGATCGCGCGAGAAATCGACCACCTCGACAACGACCCTCAATTGGAGGAAATGCTCGAGACCAGTGTGCACGGCAACTTCACCACCGTCATCCATATCTTGGTCAACGATATTCCCGTCGACCATTTGCAGCCCGCCACCGCGGCCGTCGAAAACGCATTACGACTCGCCCAGCGCGAAGTTCCGCCCCATTCGCTGGTACGTGCGTATCACATGGGTCAGAACGACCTGCTGCGTCTGTGCCACGACGAGATCGATCGCCGCCACCTGCCCGCGCCACTCGCACTCGCCGTCGTAAAGAGGCTCACCGAGCTGGTCTCCACCTACGTCGACTGGATCACCCTGCACGTCTTGGACGCCTACGAGGCCGAGCGCAGCCGGTGGATGAACGCCCGCGGCAGCGTGCACTCCTCCACTGTGCATGCCGTACTGTCCGCGGACGCAGTCGATACAAGTGTCTTCGAGACCGAGACCGGCTACCTGCTCGGCCAAACCCATCTGGCTCTCATCCTGTGGCGCTCCGGCCATGATCAACCGAGCACCCTGAACCTCCTGGACACCCAGGTGCGGACGCTCGCCCGTGGCCTGCACGCCGAGGGTCCGGCGCTGGTCACTGCCATCGACCGCCACACAGTGTGGGCGTGGTTACCGTTCGGCCACCGCCACCCGGTGATCGATACCACCGAACTGCACGCCATGGTGGATCCCGCCGACGGCGTGCGACTGACGGTCGGACTGCCCGGACACGCACTCGGCGGATTCCGCCGATCTCATCAACAGGCCATTGCCGCATACTTCGTCGCCAGTGTTTCGGGGATCCATTCCTCGCACATGGTCATCGGCTTCGGCGATCCCGGTGTCGCCGTCGTCTCCTTGCTCGCCAAGGACCTGGACTCCACCCGCGCATGGGTCCGTGAAGTCCTGGGTGAACTGGCGGTCGACACCGATCAGGCAGCCACTCTGCGCCGCACCCTCAGCACCTACTACACCGTCAGCGAAAGCCATGTGCGCACTGCCCAAATCCTCACTCTGCACCGCAATACCGTCAAATACCGCATCACCAAGGCGATCGAGGCCACCCGCGCCGGCACCGCCCCACATGACAAACTCGATATCGCGCTGGCTTTGCAGGTCTGCCGCTTCCTCGGTGCCACCGTCCTGCGCCGACCGTCCTGATTATCCGCCTATTCTGCACGCACGGCACGCGGTGCTGAACCACCGGTAGAAAAGTGTTGCGAATATATCAAAATCAATGACGCTGGAATCATAGATTTCCGATGTGGGCGACTGCGGAGGGCGCAGCGAGTATTTCGGCCGGGCGGCCGACAATAGAACGACCAGCGGGGGCGATCTCCTTAAATCGAATTTCGTGGCCGTCGGCGAGATCGATCGCCGGGGTCGATAGGCATGACCGCCTGCGTTACGAAATTCTTTGTGATCCAAACTGATTCGATTTCGAGAAGGATAGTCTGTTGATTGAGGAACTGGTGCCGGTTCGCATTCTGGCCGGTGTCGCCGGACGCAGCCTCGCTCTTATGGCGGGGATGGTCAGTGGCACCGTGGATAGTTTGAATTCCAGGCGGGCGAAAATACTGGCGGATCGTGGTGTCACAGGGGCGACACCTATTCAGCCAGTCGTACTGGGTGTCAGCGGAGGGGCTGTCGGTGCCGCCGCCGCGGCTTTGGGAATGAGTCGCACGCGGCTGCGTCAGATCGCCGTCGATCATCCGGCAAGCGAAGTAGTCGGCAACCGAAGCTTTCACGCGATGTTGACCAAACGCACGCTCTACCCCGATGCTCGCCTACGCGAACTCGCACATGCGGTTGTCGGCGATCGGACCTTCGCTGATTTCGTGCTCGAACCGAACCTGGCTCGGCGGCAGCCGTCGGGGATCGCTTCCTCGTTGATCATTCCGGTCTACTCGGGTGAGCACGGCACGTTATTCCTTCCCCAGGATTTGCCGAAGCTGGGCTTGACCGATATGCCCGTCGCCGATGCGCTGGTCGCGGCGACACGGATACCGGGGGCCTTTCCTGCCGCCACCGCGCTCGATCACATCTTCGATGGCGGAACACACCATCGTGTCCCGTATGAGGTGTTCGAGTCTCATCCCGCGCTCGTTCTCGACCTCTACGGCCCTGAGCCGCACTACAGCCGCGGCGGGCTACTTCTTCCATTGGCCCATTCGTCACTGCCGATGATCCCTCGCCGCACACGACCTTTCCGTGACAAAAACCTTTGCGCACGAACCATTTTCGCCGAACTGCCATATGGGTCGGCGCTGCGGTCCCCGACGCGTTCACCGGAGGAGCTCTTCGACCACGGTTACGACATCGCGGCAACGTGGATCGACACCCGCACCACCGACCAACTCCTTGCCGTCGTCGATCCAGATGTACTCGGTGAGCCGATGCCGGTGTCACCGGCCGACGATGCCGTGGCGCTCGGGGCACGGCAATAACGCGAACGCTCCATTAGAAAGGATGCCCGTGGCGATCACGGACATAAAGACATTTTCCCATCTGAACGAAGAAGATATCGATTCCCTCTGCACGAAACTGGACGCGATTCGTCGAGACATCGAATTGTCACGAGGTGAACGCGATGCCAATTATATTCTGCGTGCGATCAGAGCACAGCGGATGCTGGAGTTGGGCGGGCGATTGACGTTGTTCGCGAGTCGACGGCGACCGGCATGGCTGGTGGGCACGGCGATGTTGGCTCTCGCGAAGATCATCGAAATGATGGAACTCGGACACAATATCAGCCACGGTCAGTGGGATTGGATGAACGATCCGGAGATTCATTCCAAGTCGTGGGAGTGGGATTTCGTCGGTCCGTCGGCGCATTGGAAGCGGTCGCACAACCACTTCCATCACACATACACCAATGTCGTCGGCATGGACGAGGATCTGAGCTTCGTCGTCATGCGAATGACTCGTGACGAACCGTGGCGTCCGGTTCACCTGTTTCAACCGGTGTCGAGTCTTGTTGTCGCGGCGCTTTTCGAGTGGGCGATCTCGGTGCACGACTGGGCGCTGGAACGCCGGTTCACGCACACATCGCGCCGACGGTTGTTATCGAAGCCGAACCGGGAGTTCGCACGAAAGATCGCCCGTCAACTCGGCAAAGACTTCATCTTCTATCCGGCACTGACAGGTCCAGCGTTCAAACAAACGCTCGGTGCCAATGCCAGCGCGCTGCTGCTGCGGAACGTATGGTCGTTCATCGTCATCATGTGCGGGCACTTCCCCGACGGTGCGGAGAAGTTCACTATCGAGGCGTTCGACAACGAAACCCGTGGTGAGTGGTATCTCCGGCAACTACTCGGCACTGCCAACTTTGAGGCGGGGCCGGTGCTGGCGTTCATGTCAGGAAATCTCAGCCATCAGATCGAGCATCATCTGTTTCCCGACCTGCCGAGTAACCGCTATGCCGAGATCGCGGTGCGGGTACGTGCGCTGTGTGACGAATACGACCTGCCCTACACCAGTGGTTCGCTGACCAAACAATTTTTGCAGGCATTGCGGACGGTCCACAAACTTGCGCTGCCCGATGGGTTGTTGCGTCGCACCGTTGACGACGCGCCCGAGACCAGATCCGAACTCGAATTCATGGGCGTATCGAGCCAGTATGCGACATCTGATCGGCTTCCGGCCGACCCGGTCACCGGCAAGCGCCGCGGCCTTCGCGGGCGACGTGGGACGCTGAAGTCCGATGTTGCTCAGGTCCTACAGATTCTGCGGGAGCAAGGGCGACAAGTAGTTCAGGATCCACGAAACCCGGCTCGAGCGGCTGGCCGGGCCGGGCTTCGTGGTAGCAGCTCGTGTCAGAACTCCCAGTCTTCGTCTTCGGTATTGACGGCCTTACCGATGACGTAACTGGAGCCGGAGCCGGAGAAGAAATCGTGGTTCTCGTCGGCATTCGGGGACAGGGCCGAGAGGATGGCCGGGTTGACTTCGGTTTCGTCCTTGGGGAACAGGCCTTCGTAGCCGAGGTTCATCAGTGCTTTGTTGGCGTTGTAGCGCAGGAACTTCTTGACGTCCTCGGTGAGGCCTACCTCGTCGTAGAGATCCTGGGTGTATTCGACCTCGTTGTCGTAGAGCTCGAAGAGCAGCTCGAAGGTGTAGTTCTTGAGGTCGTCGCGTTCGGCCTGGCCGAGCAGTTCCAGACCCTTCTGGTACTTGTAACCGATGTAGTAGCCGTGCACCGCCTCGTCGCGGATGATCAAGCGGATCAGGTCGGCGGTGTTGGTGAGCTTGGCCCGCGAGGACCAGTACATCGGCAGGTAGAAGCCGGAGTAGAACAGGAAGCTCTCCAGCAGGGTGGAGGCCACCTTGCGCTTGAGCGGATCGTCGCCGCGGTAGTACTCCAGCACGATCTCGGCCTTGCGCTGCAAGTTCCGGTTTTCCTCCGACCAGCGGAACGCGTCATCGATCTCGCGGGTGGAGCACAGCGTGGAGAAGATCGAGCTGTAGCTCTTCGCGTGCACCGACTCCATGAACGCGATATTGGTGAGCACCGCCTCCTCGTGCGGCGTCACGGCGTCCGGGATCAGACTCACCGCGCCGACTGTGCCCTGGATCGTGTCCAGCAGCGTCAGGCCGGTGAAGACCCGCATGGTCAGTTGCTTCTCGTCGGCGGTGAGGGTGTTCCAGGACGGAATGTCGTTGGACACCGGCACCTTTTCGGGCAGCCAGAAGTTGCCGGTCAGGCGATCCCAGACCTCGGCATCCTTCTCGTCGGGCACCCGATTCCAGTTGATGGCCGACACCCGATCGATCAGTTTCATCCTGCCTCCACACCCTTCCCGAGCACGCTGCCGTCACGGAATTGCTACGCCCTGAACACTACTCCTTGGGGGTGACAAGTCCGTGCAGCACAAGACCTTGTGTCGCAGCGGCGTCTTTCGCAATGGCGCAGATGCGCCGGTGACCACCGCGTGCGGCACCCATTGTGCGGCACGCGCCGCGAAATCCGTGCATCGATACCGACGTCGTCACCGCGGTCGCCTGCGGTTTGCGGACCGGCGGGTCGCGGGCCCGACGCACTGGGGACACGTGGTTCTGATGTCGGCACCGAGATTGCTGCGATCGCTCGGTGGCAACCGATGGGGCTCCGAGCCTGGTCGGCCGCGCCGAAGTGGGCGCAGCATCACATTTTCACTCGCGGATGGCGAAGCCCGGCAGTAGCATCGGTCCGACTGTGTGGCGGCTACCGAGGGGGTTCGATGTCCGCACCGACCGATCCGGATATGTCCGATCTGCTCGGCCGACTCTCGCGCGTGCCGAGTGGCCGCCGGAGCAAATGGGTGGTAGTCGGCGTATGGATCATCGCCCTGCTGGCACTCGGTGGCTTCGCCGGAAACCTCACCGGCGCACAGAAGAACGACAATGTCACCTGGCTGCCGGACAGTGCCGAATCCACCCAGGCATTCAAGCGGGCCGAGAAATTCGGCAATAGCGACGATGTTCCGGTTGTACTGGTGTACGAGCGCCGCGACGGGATCACCGCGGCCGATCGGCTGACGGTCGGCGCCGATGCCAACCGGTTCCGGCAGGTCGAGCATGTGGTGCCCGATAAGATGCTCGGCCCGATCCAGTCCGGCGATGGTCAGGCGTTGGAAATCCTGGTGCCGATCTCGATGGGATCCGAGGGCTGGAACCGCCTGACGGATGTGGTCGGTGCGATCAATGACGCGGCGGGGGAGCGACCCGACGGATTGTCCTTCTATGCCACCGGACCGGCCGGGTACGCGGCCGAATTCGGCGAGGTGTTCAAGGGGATCGACGGTCTGCTGCTGTACTCGGCTGCCGCGGTCGTCATCGTCATTCTGCTGCTCACGTACGGTCCGATGCTGTGGGCGTTCCCGCTGATCACCGTCGGTTTCGCGCTGGTTATATCGCAGGCCGCGGTATTCGGCGCGACCAAGGTGGGGCTGACCGTCAACGCACAGAGCCAGGCCATCCTCACCGTCCTGGTCTTCGGCGCGGGCACCGACTATGCGCTGCTGCTGGTTGCGCGCTATCGCGAGGAACTGCGCCGCCATCCCGATAAACATGAGGCGATGGCGGTCGCACTGCATCGCGCCGGGCCTGCGGTGCTGGCCAGCGGATGCACCGTGATCGTATCGATGTTGGCGCTGCTGGTTGCGGAAATGAACTCGACCAAGGGCATCGGGCCGGTCTGCGCCATCGGAATCACGGTGGCACTGCTGGCCATGTTGACGCTGCTGCCCGCGCTGCTGGTGATCGTCGGCCGGTGGATCTTCTGGCCGCGGCATCCGAATTTCGGCACCGTCAACGAGACCGAATCCGGCATCTGGGCGCGCGTCGGATTCGCGATTGCCCGGCGGCCGCGCACCGTCTGGATCGGCACCACGCTGGCACTCGGTGCACTCGCACTCGGTGTCAGTGGGCTGGAGGCCGAGGGCATCGCGAATAAGGACGCCTTCGTCGGCTCATCCGCCGCCGTCACCGGAACCGAGGTGCTGGAACGGCATTTCGAGGCGGGCACCGGTCAGCCGGTTATGGTCGTCGCCTCGTCCGCGCGCGTCGATGCGGTCGCGACCGCCTTCGGCTCGACACCCGGAATTACCGCGCCGTCACGACCGATCGTCAAGGATGATCTGGCCTATCTCGAGGGCACGCTCACGGATCCGCCGGACAGTCGGGCCGCCGAGGCCACCATCGACCGGGTGCGTGCGGCCGTGCACGCGGTGGATCCGCAGGCCAGGGTCGGCGGCCAGACCGCCGTCGTGCTAGACATCAAACGCGCTGTGGCACATGACAATCGGGTCATCGTGCCGGTGGTGCTCGCCATTGTGATGGCGATCCTGATGATGCTGCTGCGCGCGGTGGCCGCGCCGATTCTGCTCACGGCGACCGTGGTGCTGTCCTATTTCGCCGCGCTCGGGCTGAGCCGCTGGATCTTCGATCTGGCCGGTTTCAAGGGCGCCGACGCCGGACTGCCGCTGCTGACCTTCGTCTTCCTGGTGGCGCTCGGTATCGACTACAACATCTTCCTGATGTCGCGGGTGCGCGAGGAGGCGATCAAGCATCGCACCAAGGCGGGCGCACTCATCGGCTTGGCCGCAACGGGCGGCGTGATCACTTCGGCCGGACTGGTTCTGGCAGGCACATTCGCGGTCTTCGCGACGATGCCGGTGGTGACCTTCGCGGAAATGGGCATTGTCATCGCCATCGGCGTGCTGCTCGACACCGTGATCGTGCGTTCGATCCTGGTCACCGCCCTGACGCTGGATATCGGTGACCGGATCTGGTGGCCCAGTGCGCTGGCCCGGCCACGCCCGGTGGTGGATCGCGAACCCCCGGGCCGGGCAGAAGAGATCAGTCTCAGTAATTGAATCCATGCCCCGCCTGAAGGGCGGGGCATCCGCGCCACGTCTCCGGTGACCCGCCGTCGCGCGGCATTATCACCGGACGGACCTGGGATTATCTCGCGGGCATCGTGACGGCCTCGATCAGCCTGCTGGACAACTGCCTGTTCGCGCCGATGTACCCGTTCTGGTCGTTGGTGATGGTCGCACTCGACGTGCTGGTGATCTGGGCGCTGGCGCGGCAGATCGGCGCTGAAAGCGGAGTCGCGCGATAGGTTTCGCGTTATCGGCCCCCGGCCCGTCGAGTACGGGTCGGGGGCCGAGTTGTCTGCCTACCTGGTGCGCGGCGGCGGTCCGCCCTGCCCGCCGGGACCGCCCGGGCCACCTTGTCCGCCGGGACTCCCCTGTCCCGGTGGCGTGCCGCCATTGCCGGACTGGGTGTTCTGCGATTTCTCGGCGACGCCGACGGTGATCGAGACGGTCATACCCGAACTCGGAGTGCCGGTGACCGTGGCCATTTCGGCATCCCAGCCATCGCCGAAGACATTGTCCGAGGCGAGTGAGATCCGAGAAAGGTTGCTGATGCTCTGCGCGTATCCGGAGTCCGCGGCGAACACGGTGCTGCAGACGTCCTGCGGCAGTGCGATCTGTGAGGTGAGGCGGGCGTTCTCGCCCGCGACGGCGGTGCTGAGCGAGTCGTAGACCTCGAAATGGATATGCGGCCAGCGACCGGAGTAGCAGGCGGGGAAGATCGAGGTGAAGCTCACCTCGCCATTGGCATCCGCGACCTGGACGCCGCGCAGATAGTTCTGGTCGGTAATGCTCTTGCCGTAGAGCGAGTATTCACCGGAACGGTCGCAATGCCAGACGTAGACGGCCATGCCGGTGCCCGCGGCGCCGCTCTTGGCCAAGTCCTGCAGCTTCAATCGTAGTGTCACTGGAACACCCTGTGCGACACCGGAATACGCGCCGAAGCTGGTGGTGATATCGGATCGGACGACACCGGATTCGATGAGCACATTGGGTCCGTTGGAGCCGTCGCCCGGGTACGGGCCCGCGGTCTCCTGCGGTGCGGCGGTGACCGTCCCGGTGCTGGTGGTCGTGGTGCCGGCGGCGGTGGTGGAGGAAGTGGCGCTGGTGGTCGTCGCCGATGCGCAGCCGGCCGCCACCGTCGCCGCCCCGGCTGCGCCGAAGAAGGCCAGGGCCCGGCGGCGTGACATCACCTTCATATCGTGGGCGAGTCCGAGATCGTGCTCGTGTACGTCGCCGTCGTGGCGGTGCGCGGGCTGTGCGCTCACTGCGTTGTCCTTCCGTCGTCGCGGTCAGCTGTCGACCGTGACGCTATGGACGCAGGCTAGGCGGTATGTGGGCCCAGGCTGGGAACCAGCTGTGAGCGAGCGCCCGCAGATCCTGGGTCGCGCCGACGGCGAATCCCGCGGTCGGATGCGCAACCAGCGCGGCGTGTGCGGTGGGCGCCAATTCATCGTCGAGACTGTGGATCAGTGGGCAATGGCCCGGCCGAGGGCCACATTGCGGGTGATGGCCGTACCTTCGTGGGAACCGTTGACCGCGAGGCTGATTCGCGGATCGTCTGCGGCGCCGCACTCGCCGAGGGCGGCGAGTACCGACGCCGGTGATTCGTCGTCGACCTGGATCAGCCAACGCCAGTCCTGGTGGGTCTGCGAGCACACCGTGCTGGTGGGAATAGGTGATTCGGGTCATGTGCCGAGTTCCGGGGGCGGCGCTGCCGCGAGGTGTTCATCGAGTACCGGCGCGATGATCGAGAGTGCGTGTGGCGAGGTCAGGTCGTTGTGGGCGAGGTCGATATCGTGGTTGACGACCCGGCCGGAGGCGTAGGGCCGCCAACCGTCCGGTCCGACCATATCGGAGCTGTCCACGGTGGCGCTGAAATAGAGCAGGTCGCCCTGGTAGACCGGGCGGTGGTAGCCGGTGCGGGTGCGCGCGGCCGCGTTGTAGGAAGCCGCCATTCGCTCGATGATCTCGGGGTCGATGAGTTCCATACCGAGCCGGGCCTCGATGAGTTCGGCGGCCTCCTGGGCGGTAGCCTCGGCGGGGACATCGTCGATGCCGAAGATCGCGCCGAAGGTATTGACGAATGCGCCCGCGGAAAGCTGTTCGATGGTGTCGCTGTCGATGTCGGCATGGTCGGTGTCCAGAAGTGCTACGACGCCGACGGTTTCGCCCGCGGCCTGCAGTTTCGCCGCCATGGCGTGTGCGATGAGGCCACCGAAGGACCAGCCGAGCAGGTGGTACGGCCCGGTCGGCTGAACGGCGCGGATTTCGCGGATGTACCGGTCGGCGGACTCCTCGACGGAGCGCGCCGCCGGTTCGCGACCGCTGAGTTCCGGGGCCTGTAGACCGTAGATCGGGCGGCCGGGCCGCAGTCGTTCCGCGAATCCCAAGTAGCTCCAGGACATTCCGGACGACGAGTGAATGCAGAACAGTGCGGGTTCGGTCCCGCCGAGCCGGATGGGCAGCAGCACATCGAGACCGAGTCCGCCTGGTGCGGCGGCGGTTTTGCGTGCCGCAACCTGTGCGGCGATCGTCGCGGCCTCATCGTCGGCAGCGCGTTGGGCTGCGGGCGTATGCACGAAATGAGCTGTCGCACTGAGAATCTCGGACCAAAGGCGGGACAACTCGGCAATCTTGGAGCGGTCCACGAGTGCTTCCGGGAAGCGAAGATTCGCGTGCAACCGATCGTCCATGACGACTGTGCTGACCTCTATCGCGGACGCGACCGGGAGTTCGGGATGCTCATCGGCGTGCAGATCGCCGAATTCATCGGTGGGGGACCAGCCGAGCCCTTCGAGTCCGGCGGGAATGTCGAGATCCGAGTGCCGACCGCGGTATTCGAAGCTGATCCGGCCCGGAAGTCGAGACGGAGGTTGTTCTGCCGCAGCGGGATTGAGGTAGCGCAGCATCCCATATCCGATGCCATGGTCCGGCACCGCGAGCAGTTGGTGTTTGATCGCACGGATCGCCGCACCCATCGCCGCACCGCCCGCGCAGGCGTCATCGATATCGATCGCGGACAGATCCAGCCGCGCAGGGTAGATACTCGTGAACCAGCCGAGTGTCCGATTCAGATTCGCACCCGGGATCACATCCCGCCTGCCATCGCCCGCCAAGCGCAGCAGTGCCGTCGACTCGTCCACATTCCGCCACCGCACCAGCGCCAATGTCAGCGTGGTGAGCAGGGCATCGGTGACCGCGCCCTGGAACAGTTCCGGCAGTGTGGTGAGCAGCGCGGTGGTGACCTCCTCGGATACCTCGAATTCGACCGTGCGCAGTGTGTGCGCCTGATCGATCGCCGGATCGAGCTCTCGGGAGCCGATCAGCGGATCGGGACCGGCGATCATGTCCTGCCAGTACTCGAGTTCGGCACTCCGCCGTTCGGTCCGCGCTTCCTCGACGAGGGCATGCGACCACCGACGCATCGACGTACCGACGTCGGCGAGAACAGGTGTGTTCCCGACCGAAACCTGCGCCCACGCGGCGATCGAGTCCGCCACCAGAATTCGCCACGACGCACTGTCGACGGCGAGTCGGTGTGCCACCACGATCAGGCGGCCGGATCGCGTCCTGGCTCCGGCATCGCCGATCGGGTCCAGCCAGACAGCTTGCAGCACAACGCCATTCGCCAGGGAGAGCCGGCTCGCCGCGGAATCCAGCTCGGTGGCCGCGTATTCGCGCAGATCGAGCGCGTCGGCGGCGGCATCGTATTCGATGCGGTGCACCAGCGCGTCGACATCGACCGAGCCGGGCTCGTCGACCCGCCACTGCCAACCGTCCTCGGTCCGCCAGAGCCGCGAGCGCAGTATGTCGTGCCGATCGACCACCGCGGCGAGTGTCGCGACGAGTTGCGCACGCTCGACGCCGACCGGAAGTTCCAACACCACGGACTGCACGCAGCGGTCGATATCGCCGCCACGCTCGACCAGCTCGTGCACGCTCGGGGTGAGCGGCAACTCGCCGATCCCGCCGCCGGGCAGTTCGTCGAGCGTCACCACCGGCCCCGCTACCACCGCGGCCAATGCGGCAACCGTGCGATGTTCGAAGACCTGCAGCGGCGTGCACTGGATGCCGTGCATTTTCGCGCGGGAGACAAGTTTGATCGCCATGATGCTGTCGCCGCCGAGCGCGAAGAACGAATCGTCGACGCCGACCTTGTCGCGGTCGAGCAGCTCAGCGTAGATCTGCGCCAGGATTTGCTCGGTGGGAGTCGTCGGAGCGCGGTACTCGGTCTGTTCGACGACGAATTCCGGTTCCGGCAATGCTTTTCGGTCGAGTTTGCCCACGGCATTGAGCGGGATGGCGTCCATGACCACGAATGCGGCGGGCACCATATACGCGGGCAAGGTATCGGCGGCGAAGGCGCGCACGCGGGCGATATCGAGTTCGACACCGGGCTTGCGCACGAGATAAGCCGCAAGCGCCGTGGATCCGGTCGGGCCGGGTACGCCGAGGGTGACCGCGAAGTCGACCCCGTCCGCGCGACCGAGAACCGCGTCGATTTCACCCAGCTCGATGCGCTGACCGCGCACCTTGACCTGGAAGTCGGTGCGGCCGATGTACTCCAGCTCCAACCCGGCCGCGCGAGTCCAGCGCACCAGGTCACCGGTGCGGTACATGAGTTCACCGGGACCGCCGAAGGGGTTCGCGATGAAGCGCGCGGCGGTCAGACTCGGCCGGGCGTGATAGCAGCGGGCCAGTGCGGAGCCCGCGAGATACAGCTCGCCCGCGACACCGACTGGCACCGGACGCAGCCGATCATCCAGGACCAGTACGGCAGCACCGCGAATGGGCGCACCGATGGTGACCGGTGTGCCCGCGACGAGCGACGTGGAACCCGTTGTCCAGATGGTGAATTCGGTCGGACCGTACAGATTCAGCATGCTCCGGCCGGAACACCAGCGTTCGGCCAATTCGGCGCCGACCGCCTCGCCCGCCACCGCGAGCATCCGTACACCCGACACCTCGGCGGGATCGATGGTGGCCAGTGCCGATGGTGTGATCACCATATGCGTGACCTGTTCGGCGGCAATCAATTCGGCGAGTGCGCTACCGCCGAAGACCTCTGGCGGCGCCACCACCGATGCGCCGCCGGAGCCGAAGGCCATCAGCGCCTCGAAGATCGATGCATCGAAACTCGGTGAGGCGACCTGCAATACCCGGGAACTCTCGTCGACGCCGAGCGATTCCCGTTGTGCCACAATGAGATCAGCGATACCGCGATGGGAGACGGAGACGCCCTTGGGTGTTCCGGTCGAACCCGAGGTGTAGATCATCCAGGCGGGGTTGTCCAGACGGATCGACTCCGACGGCAACGCTGCGTCACTTGCCGCCCGTTGGCGACCGATGAACTCGGCATCGTCGAGCACCAGCCATTCGGTGCTGTCGGGCAGCAGTTGCCGATAGGCGGCGAGGGTGAGGCCGACCCGAGCACCGGAATCGGTGAGCATGTGATCGATCCGGTCCACCGGATGTTTCGGATCGACCGGCAGGAAGGCGGCACCGGCCTTCGCGGCCGCCCACATGCCGATCAACAGTTCGGCGGACCGGGGGAGACCCAGCGCTACGACGGTTTCCGTGCCGATGCCCGCCTCGAGCAGGAGCCGGGCCAACTGGTTCGACATCGCGTCGAGTTCACGGTAGGTCGTCGTGCGGCCGTCAGCGACCAAAGCCGGGCGGTCCGGATGGGACGCGGCGGATGCGGTGAGCGCCGCGGTGAGCGTCGTGGTCCCGGCGGTCTCGGCACCGCGTACCGGAACCAGCTCGGTGCGTTCGGATTCGGCGAGGATATCGATATCGGCCAGGCGGATATCGATATCCGCAACGATCGCGGCGAGCACGCGGCGCCATCGATCGGCGAAGGTCGCCACCGTGGCTTCGTCGAAAAGATCCGTCGCGTAGGTCAGTACACCCTCGATGCCGTCCGGACCGTCGGCGGTGAAACGTTCGCGCAGGTCGAGTGTGAGATCGAATTGCGAGGCGCCGCGATCGAAATCCTCTACCTCGAACCGCAATCCGGGCAGTTCCAGGACCGGTTCCACGAAGTTCTGCAGTGACAGCGACACCTGGAATAACGGATGGTGTGCGGTCGATCTGGTCGGGTTGAGTACCTGGACGAGCCGTTCGAACGGCACATCGGTATTGCTGAAGGCATCCAGATCCGCGGCCCGCACGCTCGCGAGGAACTGCCGGAATCCGGTTCCCGGATCGACCGGCGTGCGCAGGGCGAGCGTATTGACGAACATGCCGACGAGTTCGTCGAGCGCCGCTTCGCCACGGCCCGCGACCGGCGTGCCGATCACGACATCGTCGGTCCCGCCGAGCCGTGCCAGCAGCGCCGCGAGAGCGGCGTGCACGACCATGAATACGCTGACATTGTTCGTGGCCGCGAATTCGATTATGGCGCCGTGCAATTGCGAGTCCAGCGTGAAATCGACGTCGGCGCTGCGCATCGACTGCACTGCCGGGCGCGGGCGATCGGCGGGCAGCTCCAACACATCCGGGGCACCGGCGAGGATATCGGACCAATACCGGATCTGCCGTGCCGCAAGCGATTCCGGATCCGACTCGCTACCGAGCAACTCCCGATGCCACAGCGCGAAATCGGCGTACTGCACGCCGAGCGGTACGCGGGTCGTGTCGGCACCGCTGGTCCGCTCCGAATATGCAGCGACCAGATCGGCCGCCATTGGCGCCATCGAGGCGCCGTCGGCGCTGATGTGATGGACCACGAGCACGACGACATGCACCGAGGGCGGTTCGATCACAACCGGCGCCACGGCTACGAGGGGACTCGACGACACCGGCGGAACATCCATCGAAGCGTGCGACGACACCGGCGGAATGCCCGCGCCGGCGCCGGAGGACACCGGCACCGAGCCCTTGCCGTTCGCACCGGTGCCGTCGCCGATCCGGAAGATGCCGACCCGCAGCGGCGGCTCCGTAGTGATATCGAATCCGGTGCCCGCCAAGGCATTGATCCGATGACGCAGGGCCGCAGTATCTCCGGCGTCGATCACGGTCAACTCCGGCGCGGCGGCCGCCGTACCGATCACCACCTGACGGGGTCCCTCCGCATCGGCGGGGTAGATGGTGCGCAGACTCTCGTGCCGCTCGACCACATCGGCGAGCGCATGTTGCATCGCCGCCACATCGAGGTTTCCGGTGAGCCGCAAGGCGACCGCGATGTTGTACGCGGGCGAGGCCGGATCCATCCGATTGAGTACCCACATGCGCTGCTGGGCCGGGGACAACGGAATTCGGTCCGGACGGATGCGCGGTGCGAGCGCGAACCGGCCCGGCTTGCCGTCGGTGGCCGGGATGACCCGCGCGGACAGTTGGGCGACGGTCGGCGCGTCGAACAGATCGCGCAGCGCGATGGTCGAGCCGAGGGACGAATTGATCCGGGCGACAACCTTGGTCGCACTGAGTGAATTGCCGCCGAGTTCGAAGAACGACTGATCGGCGCTGACCTGCTCGCTGCCGAGCACCTCGCCGAATACCGCGGCGACCGCCTGTTCGACCGGTGTCCGCGGCGCGAGATACGGCCGGTCGGTGGCCGAGAAGTCCGGCACCGGAAGAGCTTTGCGATCCAGTTTGCCGACCGGGGTCAGCGGAATGTCCTCGAGCACGACCAGGTATCCGGGCACCATATAGCTGGGCAGTTCGGCCGCCACCCGCTCCCGCAGGCGCTCGGGATCGAGTTCGGTGCCCGGGGTCGGCAGGACATACGAGACCAGCACGGTCGCGCCCGCCGGTCCGGTGAGGCCGATGGTCACCGCGTATTCGACCTGTTCGTCGCGTGAGAGCACGGCATCGATTTCGCCGAGTTCGATGCGCAGACCACGGATCTTGACCTGGAAGTCGCTGCGGCCCAAGTACTCCAGTTCGAGCGCGTCGTCGGCTCCGAGGACCCATCGGACCATATCGCCGGTTCGATACATTCTTTCCCCGGCCGCGCCATACGGATTCGCGATGAAGCGCGCCGCGGTCATCGCGAACCGATTGAAGTAACCACGTGCCAGCGCCGGACCGGCCAGGTACAGCTCACCCGCGATACCCACCGGAACCGGTCGCAGCCAGGTATCGAGCACCAGACTCGACGCGCCGCGGATCGGGCCGCCGATGGTGACCAGTTTCCCCGGCAGCAGTTCGGCGGGGTTGGTCGCACAGACGCTGAATTCGGTGGGGCCGTATAGATTCACCATCCGCCGCCCGACCGCCCACCGGTCGATCAGTTCGGGTGCGCCGGCCTCGCCCCCGATCCCGAGCACCCGCAGGTCGGGTAGATCGGCCGGTTCCATGGTGGCCAGCGCCGATGGCGTGACCGCGGCGTGGGTGATCCGTTCGGTACGCAGCAGATGTTCGAGATCGCTGCCGCCGTAGACATCCGGTGGCGCTACCACCAAGCGGCCACCCGTCGAATGCGCCATCAGCAGCTCCATGACCGATGCGTCGAAACTCGGCGAAGCGACCTGTAGCGAACTGGTAGAGGGACCGAGTTCGAGGGCCTCTTGTTGTGCGGTGGCCATATTCGCCAGGCCACGATGGCTGACCAGGACCGCCTTGGGCTTACCGGTGGAGCCCGAGGTGTAGATCAGGTAGGCGGTCTGGTCGATATTGATGGGGCCGCCGCGCTCTTCGTCGGTGATGGGCGCGTCGGAGACGAGCATGACCCGTCGAATCGTGTTCAGGTCGTCGAGCAGCAGCCAATCGATGGTGCCGGGCAGTGTCTCACCGGTCGCCGTGACGGTCACTCCGATCGGCGCCTTCGAATCGGTGAGCATGTGCTCGATCCGCTCCACCGGATAGCTCGGATCCAGCGGTAGGAAGGCCGCACCGGACTTGGCGAGCGCCCAGACGGCCACCACGGATTCCAGTGATCGGGTTAGTGCGAGTATGACGAAGATCTCCCGACCGACACCGCGGCCGAGCAGTACCCGGGCGAAGCGGTTGGACCAGGCGTCGAGTTCGCCATAGCTCATGCTGAGATCGCCCGCGGTGATCGCGATGGCATCGGGATCGATGCGCGCGCCCGCCGACAGGATGTCCGGAAGTGTCTGCGGTGGAACCGATTCCGCGCCGCGCACCGGCAGCAGGGTGGCCAGTTCGGCGTCGTCGCAGTATTGCAGTTGGGAGACGAGGGCATTCGGGTTGTCGGCGAGTTGGGTCAGTAGCCGGACGAAACGATCCAGCAGTGGTTGTGCCGCCGTGAGATCGAGCTGGTCGGCCATGAATTTCAGGTTGATGCGCAGTGTGTCGTGCCCGTCTTCGCCGTGCACCGGAATGACCATGAGGCCCAACGGGTAGGGCGTCGCGTCGGTGCCCTCGACATCGAGCACCCGCATACCCGCGATATCGAGCGCCTGCGACAGCGCCTCCCGGTCGATCGGATATGACTCGAATACGGTGAGCGTGTCGAAGAGTTCGGCGAGGCCGACGGCCCGGTGGATGGCGGCCAGCCCCACATGCTGGTGGTCCAGCAGGCGCGCCTGCTCGGCCTGGATGCGGGTCAGCAGGTCGGCGACCTTCTCCGCGGGATCGAGCTGGACCCGTACCGGGAGTGTATTGATGAACAGCCCGACCATCTCTTCGACACCGGGCAGTTCCGGTGGCCTACCGGATACGGTGCCGCCGAACACCACATCCGTGCGCCCGGTCGACATGGCGAGCAGCATTGCCCATGCGGCCTGCACCACCGTATTCACCGTTGCGCCGGATTCGCGTGCGGTGGTCTCCAGCCGCTCGAGCGTGGCGCGAGTCAGGTCGTGAGTGATCATTCCGGCCTCGGTCGTTTCGATCCCGGCCAGCGACGGGACCGCGCGCGTCGGCGTATCCACGCCGGCCAGCGATTGCGTCCAGGCCGCGAGCGAGGCCTCGTTGTCCTGCTCATCGAGCCAGGTCAGGAACTCCCGGTACGAGTGCGCGGGCGGCAATGCGGAGGTGTCACCCCTGGTGACGTAGAGCGTCAGCAGCTCGCGCACCAGCAGTGGCGTAGACCAGCCGTCCAGCACCAGATGGTGATTGGTCATGACCAGCCGATAGATATCGGCCCCGGTGCGGATGAGGGTGAAGCGGATCAGCGGTGGGCGGTGGAGTTCGAATCGGGTGCGGGCATCGAGTGCGATGAGGCGGTCGACTTCGCGGTCGCGTTCGTCGGCGTCTGTGATATCGGTGAGATCGATATCGTGCCAGCGGATTTCGCCGCCGGCGAGAACGAGCTGGCGCGGCCCGTCGTCGGTTTCGGCGAAGGCGACGCGCAGGTTCTCGTGCCGTTCCAGCAAGGCCTGTGCCGCACTGCGCAAGCGGGCGGCGTCGACGGTGCCCGCCAGGGTGAGCAGTGATTGGACGGTGTAGTCGTCGGCGGTATCGGTGTCGTAGAGCGCATGGAAGAGCAGACCGAACTGCAGCGGCGAAAGCGGCCAGACGTCGACGAGATTCGGGTAGGTGCGTTCCCAGCTCTCGATCTGCTGTTGTGGCACCGCGACGAGTTCGAAGTCCGACGGGGTGCGTCCGCCCGCGTCCGGCGAGCCGGCGTGCGCCGCGAGCGCGCCCAGCGCCTGCGACCACAGCTCGGCGAGCTGACCGACATCCGCCTCGTCGAGCAGCCGCGAGGCGTAGGCCCAGGTGACCTCCAAGCCGACATCGGTGAGCACGGCATTGATATCGACGACCGCGGCCAGTGGCGCCGACTCGTTGTGCGTCGCCGCGAAACGCTGTGGCAACCAAGCTCCCGCGTGCCCGCCGGTGAGCGCACGGCCGAGGTAGTTGAAGCTGAGCTGCGGGATCGGCGTATCCGCGAGGGCGGCGGCGGACTCCGGATGCTGATAGCGCAGCATGCCGTAGCCGATGCCCTTATCCGGCACCGCGCGCAGCTGTTCCTTGACCTTCTTGATCGCGGTGCCCGCCGCGCCGCCACCGGCGAACGCGTCGTCGAGATCGATACCGGTCACATCGATGGCCACCGGGTAGATGCTGGTGAACCAGCCTGCCGTGCGGGCGATATCGGCGCCTGGCAGGAGCGTCTCGGAGCGGCCGTGGCCTTCCAGAGTGAGCAGCGTGGTATTGCGATCGCGCCAGCGGCTCACCGCGAGGGCGAGCCCGGTGAGCAGCACATCGTCTGCGCCGCAATGGAATTGGTCGGGCAGAGTGGCCACTACGGTGTTGGCGATATCCGGGTCGACGGTGGTCCGGCATTGGCCCATGGTGGCGACGACGTCGACTGCGGGATCCAGTGCCGCCGAGCCGATGACCGGATCCGGGGTGGCCAGCATCTGTTGCCACAGCGGCAGTTCGGCTACCCGCTCGGGCGCCTGTTCGGCTTGACCGTGTGCCCACCGCCGGAAGGAGGTGCCGACGGGCCCGAGTGCGCCGCCCGTCGCCGCGATCGCCAGGTCCGGCAGCAGGATTCGCCAGGAGACACCGTCGGTCACCAGATGGTGCAGCACCAGCCAGCAAAGAGGATCGGCCCCCGCCCGCTCGATCAGCACGAAGCGCGTGACGACGCCCGCCTCGGGATCCAGCAGATCCGCCGCCTGTTGTAGTTCCCGCTCGTAACTGTCGTCGGAGTCCGCGTCGGTCGCGACTACCTCGATCAAATCATCGGCGGTTATCGAATCACGCTCGGCGACAACCCATTCCCAGCCTTGCTCGGTGTGCCGCAGGGTGGAGCGAAGCACATCGTGATGGTCGATGAGCGCTTGGACCGCGGCGCTGAGCTGGTCGCGGCCGAAAGCCTCCGGGAGACCGATCAAGACAGCCTGACCGAAGCGGTTCCAGGTCGGTCCCTGCTCCACCATGGCGTGCACGATCGGCGTGAGCTCCACGGTGCCGACCCCGCCGCCGGGCAGTTCGGTGACGGTCTGCGCGCGCACGTCGGTCGCGATAGCGGCCAGCGCGGCAACGGTCTTGCGCTCGAACACATCTCGTGCACTGAAGCCGATCCCGGCGGCCTTCGCGCGCGATACCAGCTGGATGGAGACGATACTGTCACCGCCGAGTGCGAAGAAGCTGTCGTCGACACCGACCGTTTCGAGTCCGAGCACATCGGCGAACAAGTCGGCCAGTGCCGCTTCGCGCGGTGTCGACGGCGCCCGGCCCGCAGCGGCTCGGACACTGAAATCCGGTGCGGGCAGGGCCCTGCGGTCCACCTTGCCGAGCGGTGTCAGCGGAATGCTGTCGAGCACCATGATTACCGAGGGGACCATATAGGCCGGAAGCGTCTCACCGGCAGCGGCTTTCAGTGCCTCCGGGTGAATCTCGGTGCCGGGCTTGCCGAGAACGTACGTCACCAGTGCGGTCACTCCGGTGGGAGTCTTCGCGCCGATGGTGAGTGCGAAGTCGACATCGGGCTGCCGTTGCAGCGCGGCATCGATCTCGCCGAGTTCGATGCGGAAACCGCGCACCTTGACCTGGAAGTCGCTGCGGCCCTGGTACTCCAGTTCGTCGTCTGCGGTCCACCGCACGAGATCCCCGGTGCGGTACATCCGCTCACCCGGCGCGTACGGGTTGGCGACGAAACGGCTGGCGGTCAGCCCGTTGCGCTGGTGATAGCCGCGCGCAACGCCCGCGCCGGCCAGATACAGCTCACCGACCGCGCCGCGGGCCACCGGCCGCAACCACGGGTCGAGCACGACAGCCGTGACGCCGAGGACGATGCTGCCGATGGTTACCGGCCCGCCGGGGCGCAATGGCCCGCTCAAGGTCACGGTGACGGTGGTTTCGGTGGGCCCGTACCCGTTCAACAGCGTCCGCCCGGACCAGGTGGTCACCAACTCCGGCGGACACGCGTCACCACCGACGACGATCGTCTGCAGATCCGGCAGCGTCGCCGGGTCCAGCGAGCCCACCACGGTCGGGGTGACATTGAGATGGGTGACCCGGTGCGCGCGCAGAACTTCGGCCATCTCCTCGCCTGCATACGCCGTCGGCGGCACGACGGCGAGCGTCGCACCCGCCGCGAGGGTGACCAGGATCTCCTCGACGGAAATATCGAAACTCGGCGAAACCGCGTGTGCCACTACCGAATCGGCGTTGACACCGAATCCGGCGCCGGAACCGGTGACCAAATTCGCCAGGCCGCGATGCGACACCAGCACACCCTTGGGCAGTCCCGTCGATCCGGAGGTGTAGATGATGTAGGCGATCTGATCCAGGTGTATCGGCCCGCGGCGTTCGGCATCGGTGATCGCCGCCGAATCTTGCGCGCCCACCGCTTCAGCCGTCGCGTCGTCGTCGAGCAGCAGCCAATTCACGCGGTCCGGCAAGGACTTTCGCGCCGGGTGCACGGTCAAGCCCGCGACGACCCCGCTGTCGCCGACCATATGCTCGATCCGGTCGGCGGGATAGGTCGGGTCGATGGGGACGAATGCCGCACCGGACTTCGCCACCGCGAGCGTGGCGAGGACGGACTCGGCCGAACGCGGAATCGAAATCGCGACGGTGCGTTCGGGTCCGGCGCCCGCCGCGATCAGCACGCGGGCCAGGCGGTTGGTGTGCTCGTCGACCTGACGGTAGGTCATGCTGGTATCGCCGCTCCGCAGCGCCACCGCCTCCGGGTCGAGTGCGGCACCGGTCGCGATGATTTCGGGGAGGGTGCGCGGGGCGACCGCCTCGGGTCCACGCGCGGGCACCAGCTGATCCTGTTCCTCCGGGGAGATGACCTGGACGGTACCCAGCGGCGCATCCGGTCCGGCGGCCAGGAACGCGCGCAGGAACATCAAGAAGCGGGCATGATGTGCTGCCAATTCATCGGTGCTGTACAGGTTCCCGTTGCCCTGTAGATCGATGTGGGTGCTCTCGCCGCCGACGCCCGGATACAGGTTGAAAAACACGTCATCGATCAACCCGGATGTCAGCACATGCAGTCGTCCGGTCACCGAGCCGAGCTGAATCCTGGTGTCCACCATCATCAAATTGACTGCCGGACCGAACGACGACGCCTCGTCCATCGACCAGCCGAGATCACGGACGATGTCCTCCTGCCGGTAACGCTGTCTGCGCAGCGCCCCGGTCAGCTCACTCTGCGCCGCCCGGATCACGTCACCGACCGTGGTGGTCGGTGACAACATCAGGCGCATCGGAACGACATTGGCGACCATACCGCCGGAGCGGCGCAGTGCCGCCGTGGTGCGTCCCGAAACCGGCAGGCTCAGCACCACTTCGGGCGCACTGGTCATCGCGGCGAGATAGGCGCCGAAGGCGGCGACGATGGTCGGCGCGGCGTTCGAGCCGGCCGCCTTCGCCACGGTATCGAGCAATTCGGCCGTCGCGGCGGGCAGTGCGCCCGAGACCCGGCTCGGCGGTGCGTCGACATCGGCCTCGCGACCCGCGAGGTTGACCGGGTCGGCCATCCCCGCCAGATGCTCGCGCCAGTACTCACGGTCGGCGTCGAATCGGTCCGAGCCGCGGTAGGCCAGATCGGCGTCGACGATCTTGTGCAGTGGTTCGGCCTTGGCGGGCGGCGCCTCGCTGCCCTCGATGGCGGCGTTGTAGATCTCGCCGGTGCGCTGTACCAGTGCGAGCGCACCCATACCGTCCAGCACGATGTGGTGCATGCGCGAGTACCAGAACCAGTGGTCATCGGCCAGCCGCAGCATGGCCACCGCGACCAATCGGTCTTGCAGCAGATCCAGCGGCGCGGAGTACTCCGCGCGCATCCAGGCATGTGCCGCTGCCTCGGGATCGGGCTTGTCGCGCAGGTCGATGACGGTGAGTTCGTCGACAATGGTGGTGTCGACGAGCTGGTACGGCTGACCCTCGACATCGAGCAGCCGGAGATATCCGGTCCCGAATTCGCGTCCGGTCTGCTTGGCGGCCGCGGCGAGCGCGTCGAGATCGAGTTCGCCGATCAGTTCGACGTACTGTGCGATCGAGATAGGCGTATCGCCCGCGATGTGCTGGGCGAACCAGATGCCGCGCTGGGCTGCCGACAGCGGAAACGCGCTGTCGGGCGGTGCGGTGCCTATTCTTCCGTTCGAGGACGATGGTTGTTGCATCAGCACACCTGCGTTCTGACGTCTGGAGCGGTGGCGTACCGCCGGTCCCGACCGTCGCGTAGTAGCAAGTTCATTTTGGACCGGCGCCGAGCCGACCGAAGGCGTATTGACAACACTGTGTTCGATCGGCGGCGTCCCAGGGGCTTAAGTGGTCGCGCGGCGCTGCCGCGTCCGGGCCCGGCATACGCGCCGCAGCGCGCCCGAACTCTGCGGGTTCGGGCGCGCCAGGCTGAATAGCAGGTCAGGCGGACTTCCGCTCGGTCAGCCGATCGGCATCGGTGATCGGGGCGTCGGAGCTGACCAGGTAGCGCTGCAGCGTCGAGCGGTCGTCCAGGAGCAGCCAGTCGATGTCATCGCTGAGCTCAGGGCGGCGGGCCTTGGTGGTGATGCCGAGGGAGGCACCGGGGACGGCGGTCGCGTCCACTGCCACCGATGCCGGAGTCGCGCCGAGCTTGACGACGGCGGATGTGGCAACCGTGTCTTCGATCTGCGGGTCGATCGCCAGCGCGATCCGCGCGTTCGCGGCGGCGCCACGGGCGATCAGCACTCGGGCCAGCCGGTTCGCCCAACGATCGAGCTCGACGTTGGCGAGCGTCCCGGAGTTGGTGGGGACCGCACGCAGCTCGACGACGGCCGCGTTGCGCAGGCGCGGCTGCAGCTGGATGACGTTGGTGGCGGGCGATTCGACCAGAGTGCTCATTGTGCTGTCCCCTCAAAGGATCCGTCTTGTTCTCGGTGTCCTTCTAATCTCGCTGACGGGAGGGGTTGGCGACAGCTACCCAAGCGCTGGTGGGAGCACTCCAAGGGTGAGCGAATCCATACCCAAGGTGTGCGCGCTTACAAGGTGCGCGCGCTTAGCGGACCGATCAAGTCACTCGCAACGACCACGGAGCGAGTCTTACGAGCGACCGTTCGCGGCCCGTCTCGCGTCCGAGTCGTCGAAGCGCATGCGACGAAGTCGCGAGTCTCGACGGCTCGGACGCGAGACAGAAGGGGCCGCGAACACGCAGCGCCGAAGGCGCTGCAATCCAACACAGACACTCAGTCGGTGACGAAACCGTTCAAGCTGCCGCGCAGGTCGGCGAGCAGGGCGCGGGCTGCGGTGAGCCCGTCACCGTGCCACACGGTGTCTTCGACCGCGAAGACGCGCTTATCGGTGGCGGCGCCGAGATCCTTCCAGGCATCGCTGCGCAGCACCGTCTTACCGTGCGCTTCACCGGTCTCGCCCGCGAAGACGACGTAGATGATGTCGCCCTCGACCTTCGTCAGGTCCTTCCCGGTCACGTCGAAGGAGGTGCCGCGCTGCGCGGTCGGCCGCTGTACGCCCACATCGGCGAGGACCTGTCCCGCGAAACTATTGCTGCCCTGGACCTGGTCCCGATCGGCGGTGAAGCGGACCACTGAGGCCTGGGACTGGCTGGCGGCCAGGGCATTACCGGTCTCGCGCGCCTCGGTGCGGTAGTTCTCCAATGCCGTTGTCGCCGCATTGCGACGGCCGAGACCCGCTGCGAGCGTACTGAATTCGGTCTGCCAGCCGCTGCCGGGATCGGCGAGCACGGTCGGCGCGATAGCCTGCAATGCGGCGAAACCGCCTGGGCCGCTCGAAATATCGCCGATGATCAGATCGGGATGCAGGGCGGCGATCTGCCCGAGATCGGGCTGTACCGCCGAACCCACCGCGGGAATCTTCAGCACGCCGTAACCGAGATACATGGGCTGCGAGCGGGGTCCGTCGATCGGGACCGCGCCGACGACCCGCTCCCACAGACCGACCGCGCAGGCGGCGTCCAATGCGGAGGTGGACAGCACCACGATGCGCTGCGGATCGGCGGGCACCTCCGAGGTGCCCGCGGCGTGGGTGACGGTGCGGGTCTTGCCGTTCGACGGGTCGGGTGCGATCGGCAGCGGGCAGGCCCGCGAGGTGTCACGTTCCAGGCCGACCACACCCGCGCCCGCGATATTCGTCGTGGTGCGAATGATCGAGCTGGCGTCGTCCTGCTGACTGCAGCCCACGACGAGCAATGCGGCGCAGAGCAGGGCGACCGCGGTGCCCCCGTGCCGGACCGCGCGATTCCTGGCGGTGCTGTATCGGGGGGAGTCTGTGCGGTTTCGAGCGACCTGCAAGCAGTCGCTAACGGTGCGGTTTCGGGTCCGAACAGGGGCGCTCACCGGCATGCGGGTGAGGGTACCGCGTGGCGTGGGTGCCGGGACGCGAAGGCCACCACCGCGTGCACGTCGCATCCGGACCATGTCCGCGACCGCGCGGAATCCCGTTGTTGTACAGCGGATCCCGCGCGGCCGTCGGATCGGCTACCCGGCATTGCCGCCGATGCTGAAGCGCGCGCCGGTCGGATCGGCGACCTGTGCGATCCGGCCGTAGGGGGTGTTCTCGGGCTGCGCCAGCACGGTGCCGCCCAGTTCGACGACCTTCGCGGCGGCCGCGTCGACGTCATCGGCGCCGAAGTAGACGGTCCAGCCCGCCGGTACACCCTCGGGCAGGAAGGCCGAGGCATCCATGACACCGCCGAGCATCGGAGTGGTGGCGTGGATGGTGGTGTAGCGGAACTCCGGGGTGTCGGAGATGGCGAAGGTATCGCTCCAGCCGAAGACGTCGCGGTAGAAGTCGAGCGAGCGGGCGTAGTCGCGGGTGTGCAGTTCGAACCAGGACGGGATGCCGACGTGGTTGCTCCAGGTGCCGCCCGAGGCGATGCCGATGGTCTCGAAACCGCCGAAGGTGCCGGTCTGCCAGATGCCGATGCCCGCGCCGCCGACATCGCCGAGTACGGCCATCGCGCCGAGATCGCTCACATCCATGGGCGGCACGACGACCGTGCCGCCGTGCTCGGCGGCCGCGTCGGCGGTGGCCTTGGCATCGGGCGAAGCGAGGTAGACCGTCCATTGATCGGGGCCCTCGACCCCGTCCTCGGTCTTGCCCATGCCGCCCGCGACGGCCTTACCGTCTTTGCGGAAGGTGATGTAACCGCCGAACTCCTCGTCCGCGCGGTCTGCGGTCCAGCCGAACAACTGGCCGTAGAAGGCAATGGCCCGGTCTGGATCAGAGGTGTAAACGTCGACCCAGCAGGGATCGCCGGTCTCAGGTGCGGGCCCACCCGTCGCCCGACCGCCGCCCCCCATCGAATCGCTACGCGATGCTGTACTCATCAAAGTCTCCTTGCCGAGAAGTGGATCACTGTCACCGGTAGAGACGTCGGCTGGTCGGAAAAGTCATCGCTAGCGACTGCTTGCAGGTCGCTCGGTGCCGGATTTCGATCGTCGGCGTAGTCGCCCTTACCGCGAAATACGACACAGAGTAGGACCCGTGCGGATGGCTGTCGCAGCACGGTTTACGATCTCAAGAGCGCAAGCGAACTCCTCGTCTGTCCCCGGTAGTGGGGCGGATGCGAGCAGCGGAGCCTGCGGAGCGACCTAAAGGCACCTTTCAGGAGGATCAGTGACTGCCGTAGAGCCAAAGCCAGTCCCTCAGTTGGAAGCGACTCGGCCGTATCCGGCTCGGACCGGGCCGAAGGGCTCGTTCATCGTCAAGATGGTCACGACCACCGACCCCAAGGTCCTCGGTGTCATGTACCTGACCACCTCGATGGCGTTCTTCATCATCGGTGGTCTGATGGCCCTGCTGATGCGTGGTGAGCTGGCCCGGCCGGGTCTGCAGTTCCTGTCTCCCGAGCAGTTCAACCAGCTGTTCACCATGCACGGCACGATCATGCTGCTGTTCTATGCGACCGCGATCGTGTTCGGCTTCGCCAATATCGTCCTGCCGCTGCAGATCGGCGCCCCCGACGTCGCCTTCCCGCGACTGAATGCCTTCAGCTACTGGCTGTACGCCTTCGGCGCGACCATGGCGACCGCGGGCTTCATCACCCCCGGCGGCGCCGCGGACTTCGGTTGGACGGCGTACGTGCCGCTGACCGACATCCTGCACTCGCCCGGCGTCGGCACCGACCTGTGGATCCTCGGCCTCGCGGTCTCCGGTCTGGGCACCATCCTCGGTGGCGTCAACATGCTGACCACCGTGGTCTGCCTGCGTGCCCCCGGTATGACTATGTTCCGGATGCCGATCTTCACCTGGAACATCGCCGTCACCAGCGTCCTCGTGCTGCTCGCCTTCCCGCTGCTGACCGCCGCGCTGTTCGGCCTGGCCTACGACCGTCACCTCGGCGGGCACATCTACGACCCGGCCACCGGCGGCATCCTGCTCTACCAGCACCTGTTCTGGTTCTTCGGCCACCCCGAGGTGTACATCATCGCGCTGCCGTTCTTCGGCATCGTCTCGGAGATCTTCCCGGTCTTCTCGCGTAAGCCGATCTTCGGTTACACCACGCTGGTCTACGCGACACTGGGCATCGCTGCGCTGTCGATCGCGGTGTGGGCGCACCACATGTACGCCACCGGCGCCGTGCTGCTGCCGTACTTCTCGTTCATGACCTTCCTGATCGCCGTCCCGACCGGCGTGAAGTTCTTCAACTGGATCGGCACCATGTGGCGCGGCCAGCTGACCTTCGAGACGCCGATGCTGTTCTCCCTCGGCTTCCTGGTCACCTTCCTCTTCGGTGGTCTGTCCGGTGTCATCCTTGCCAGCCCGCCGCTCGACTTCCACGTCACCGACTCGTACTTCGTCGTCGCGCACTTCCACTACGTGCTCTTCGGCACCATCGTGTTCGCCACCTACGCCGGTATCTACTTCTGGTTCCCGAAGATCACCGGACGCATGCTGGACGAGCGCCTCGGCAAGTGGCACTTCTGGACCACCTTCATCGGCTTCCACACCACCTTCCTGGTGCAGCACTGGCTGGGCGCCGAAGGCATGCCGCGCCGCTACGCCGACTACCTGCCCGGCGACGGATTCACCACGCTGAACACCATTTCCACGATCGGCGCCTTCATCCTGGGCGCGTCGATGCTGCCGTTCATCTGGAACGTGTTCAAGAGCTACCGCTACGGCGAAGTGGTCACCGTCGATGATCCGTGGGGTTACGGCAACTCGCTGGAGTGGGCCACCACCTGCCCGCCGCCGCGGCACAACTTCTACGAGCTGCCGCGCATCCGGTCCGAGCGTCCCGCCTTCGAGCTGCACTACCCGCACATGGTCGAGCGGATGCGGGCCGAGGCCCATGTGGGCTGGGGTTCGGGCAAACATGCCACCGAGGTGCACGAAGGCGCCTTGGCAAAGCATTAGGCGGTGGCCGGACATTCGTCCGTCCAAGCGCGCATAGCGTCAGCCGTCCAGGCGAGTGAGCAACTACATTGTCTGCCATAGAGGTACCCGGCAATGCAGTAGCGTCGCCACGATGAGTGTGCACCTGCTGATCATCAGTGGGTGCACACTCATTTGTGGGACAAGCACCGACCGCAGCGTTGCGACACCGGGGTCCAGCACAGCTACGGCAAACAACTAACTTGGAGCACCTCAGTTGGCCGACACCACCGTCCTCGTCACCGTCACCGGACCCGACCGGCCCGGTGTGACCTCCGTGCTGCTCGCGGCGATGTCGCGGCACCACGTGAGCCTGCTGGATGTGGAGCAGGTCGTCATCCGTGGCCGACTGACCCTCGGCGTGCTGGTCACCTGCCCGAGCGATCCGGAGGCGCTGCAGGACGAGCTCGAAGAGGCGATGAATACCGTCGGCATGCATGTCGATGTCGAGGTTGACGCGCAGATCGGCAGGCAGCCGATGTCCACCCATGCGGTGGTCATCCTCGGCGCGCCGGTGACCGCGCGCGCATTCAGTTCGGTCTCCCGTCAGCTCGCCGCGCTCGGCGCCAATATCGACACCATCCGCGGCATTGCCGACTACCCGGTTACCGGGATGGAACTCCTGGTCACCGCGACCGATACCGGACCCGATTCCGATGCACGGCTGCGCACGGCGCTGGCCGAGGTCGCGGTCGCCGAACAGGTGGACGTCGCGGTGGAGCGGGCCGGACTGGCCCGCCGGGCCAAGCGGCTCATCGTCTTCGACGTCGATTCGACCCTGATCCAGGGCGAGGTCATCGAGATGCTCGCCGCGCACGCCGGGGTGGAGGATCAGGTCCGCGAGGTCACCGAGGCGGCCATGCGCGGTGAAATCGACTTCGCCGAATCGCTGCGTCAGCGGGTGGCGACCCTCGAGGGTCTGGACGAATCGGTGATCGAGGAGGTGGCCGACCGGATCGAGCTGACCCCGGGCGCGCGCACCACCATTCGGACTCTGCGCCGCATCGGATTCCGCTGCGGTGTGGTGTCGGGTGGCTTCCGTCAGGTGATCGAACCGCTCGCACACGAACTGGAATTGGACTTCGTGCAGGCGAATACGCTCGAGGTCGTGGACGGCAAGCTGACCGGCCGGGTGGTCGGCGAGATCGTCGACCGTGCCTTCAAGGCCACCGCGCTGCGCAAATTCGCGGCGGAGGCGGGGGTGCCGATGGAGCAGACCGTGGCCGTCGGCGACGGCGCCAACGACATCGACATGCTCAATGCGGCTGGGCTCGGCGTCGCCTTCAATGCCAAGCCCGCATTGCGCGAGGTCGCCGATGCGGCGCTGTCGCATCCTTACCTGGACGCGGTCCTGTTCATCCTCGGCGTGACCCGCGACGAGGTGGAGGCCGCCGATGCCCGCGACGGCGGAATCCGTCGCGTCCCGCTCGTCGGCAGCTGAGTCACGTCCCGCGAATATCCCCGGAGGCTGTGGTGCGGAAGTCCCTCCAGACGGTTCGGCGCTACAGGGCTTCAGCGGGAATGCGGCGGGCATCATGAAGCTTGCACTCGAGTGCGACCTGCCGTGGGAGGTCGCGGCCGCGCAGCATGTTGACGATCGAGGTGGAGTGATGTCGAGTATCCCGGAGAGCACCGCCGGAGTCCGGGACGGTGGTACAGCGGAGCCCGAATCGTCAACGGGTGTCGAGGGTTTCCGCGTTCGGCATGCGGAGCTGGCGCGCGGGTACGGCGGTCTCGGCGATCCGGAGGATCCCGCTCTCGTGCAGGCCATGCAGATGGTGCTGCACATTCCGAAGATCGATCCGCCGCGGCGCAGTGCGCTGCTGGAGGCCGCGGCGGCGGCCACGGTGGCGCTGTGCCTGGATGAGCGAGTCGGGCCCGACGGGGTGTGGGAGCAGCGGTTCCTGGCCTGGAAGCGGTCGCGGATCCGCAAGGTGGCGCGGCGGGCGCGCGGTGCGCAGTGGCTGGCGGCCAACGAGGTCGACGGGGTGACCGTCGAGGTGGACGGTGCGCAGGCGCGGGCATTCGTGCCGGGGCCGGTGGGCGAGGTCGATCCGCGGATCAGGCGGCTGCAGATCAACGGCACCGATCTCGAACACGACGATCCCGGACCCGCCGATCCCGATCTGCCGGTGCTGTGGGTGAATGCGAAACTCGGCATGACGCTCGGCAAGGCTGCCGCTCAGGTCGGTCACGCCAGCATGTTGCTAGCCGGTGCGCTTGCCGTGGACGAGGCGCTGCGGTGGTCGCGGCGTGAGTTCCGATGCGCGGTGCGCGAATCCGGACCGGAGCAGTGGGCGTCGCTGTGCGAGCAAGTGTCTCGTGGACAGGCCGTCGCGGTGCGCGACGCCGGTTTCACCGAGGTCGCTCCGGGGTCGATAACTGTGATCGCGGTACCCGGGCAATACTGATTGCCTGGGAGTGAATTGCCTCGCAACTGATTTGCACTGCAGGTCCAACAGGCGATCAAGCAGTGTAGATGTTTCGCTGTTCGGCGCCAGGGGGATTCACCCGGGCCCGATCTGGGTAGGTTCGACGCGACAGGACCGCCCGCACACCACTTGCCGGAGGCCATCACGATGACGACGCTGTTGGTGATACTCGCCGTTTGGGTAGGTTGCTCGATTCCGCTGGCGCTGATCGTCGCGCGGATGTTCCGCTCCACCGACGAGCCGCCGAAAATCCGCCGGGAGCGGTGCGCGCACCGTCCGCGAAGGCACGTCGTGGCGGACGAATGGCCACGTCGTGGCTACCGGCATGGGTCGGTCGTACGAACACAGCGGATTTGAGCCAAGATGGAGCCCGTGCCGCAACCGGATCCCGATCTGCTCATTGATTTCACCGACGTGACCATCCGACGCTCGGGGCACACCCTCGTCGGCCCGGTCACCTGGCAGGTCGAGCTCGACGAACGCTGGGTGGTCCTCGGACCCAACGGCGCGGGCAAGACCTCGCTGCTCCGTATGGCCGCCGCCGAAGTGCATCCGACCTCGGGCATCGCCCATCTGCTCGGTGAAGTCATCGGCAAAACCGATGTCAGCGAGCTACGACCGCGCATCGGCTGGTCCTCGGCCTCGGTGGCCAGCCGGATTCCGCGTGACGAGAAGGTCAGCGATCTGGTGGTCTCCGCCGGTTACGCGGTCCTCGGTCGCTGGCGCGAGCGTTACGACGATATGGATACCGACCGCGCCATCGATATGCTCGAAAGCCTCGGCGCCGAACATCTTTCCGATCGCACCTACGGAACGTTGTCCGAGGGGGAGCGCAAGCGGGTGCTGATCGCCCGCGCGATGATGACCGATCCGGAGCTGCTGCTGCTCGACGAGCCCGCCGCCGGTCTGGATCTGGGTGGCCGTGAGGAGTTGGTGGAACGCCTCGGTGATCTGGCCTCGGATCCCGATTCCCCGGCCATGGTTCTGGTGACCCACCATGTCGAGGAGATTCCGCCGGGCTTCACCCATGGCCTGCTGCTGAACGAGGGCGCGGTCGTCGCACAGGGTTTGCTGCCGGATGTGCTCACCGCCGAGAACCTGAGCGAGGCTTTCCGTCAGTCGATCGCGCTGGATCGCGTCGATGGCCGGTACTTCGCGCGTCGCGCGCGTCGTTTGGGGCGGCACCGTTCGCGCTGAGCCCGTGATGTGGATTACGGTGTAAAACAAGCAGGCGTTAGGGTGCAGGAGTGAGTGAGACGAACGCGCAGGAGCCCATTCCGTCGCCCAAGGACGCGTCGACGGTGATGTTGGTGCGTGACGGTGCCACCGGGCCCGAGGTGTTCCTGCAGCGCCGGGTCGGGGCGATGGCCTTCGCCGCTGGTATGACAGTTTTCCCTGGCGGCGGTGTCGATCCGTCGGACGGAACTGCCGATATCGAATGGGCCGGACCCGAACCCGCTTGGTGGGCGGCGAAATTCGGCACCACCGAGCCGAGGGCCAAGGCGCTCGTTGCCGCCGCAGTGCGCGAAACCTTCGAGGAGTGCGGGGTTCTACTGGCCGGACCGACGGCCGACACCGTCGTCTCCGATACCACTGGCTACCACGATGCCCGGACTCGACTGGAGCGCCGCGAAGTGTCGCTGGCGGCCTTCCTCGCCGAAGAGAAACTGGTGCTGCGCGCGGATCTGTTGCGGCCGTGGGCGAATTGGATAACCCCGGTGATCGAGCCGCGGCGCTATGACACCCGGTTCTTCGTCGCGGTGCTGCCGCAGGGGCAGTTGGCCGACGGGGCCACCACCGAGGCGGCCGAGGTGCAATGGCGCACCGCGGCGGACGAGCTCGACCGCTGGCGTGCGGGCACCGATGTGCTGTTGCCGCCGACCTGGTCGCAGCTCGATGCCATCGCCGAATTCGCTTCCACGGCGGAGATTCTGGCCATCGACCGGGTGATCGAACCGATCATGCCGGTGCTCACCGGTGACAACGGGCGGCAGGTGCTCGAATTCCCGGAAAACCAGCGCTACTTCGCCGGAATGCCGGATACCAGCAGGCTCAGGGGATCCGCGCGCCCATGAGGCAGTAGGTTTCCTGCCATGGCCGAATTCGTGACCCTGGAGTTGCCCGAGGATCCCGCCGTCCGTGGCGTTGCCGTCCTCCGGATCGACCGTCCGCCGCTGAATCTGCTGAATGCGCAGCTGGTACGGGAGGTGGCCGACGCGGCGGCGGTTGTCGCCGCACACCCCGGGGTCGCGGCATTGGTCGTCTACGGCGACGAGCGGGTCTTCTGCGCGGGCGACGACCTCGCCGAACTCTCCGGGCTCGGCCCGGATCAGGCCGAAGCCATGGCCGCCGATCTGCAGGCGGCACTGGGCTGCCTGGCCAAGGTGCCCCAGCCCACCGTCGCCGCGATCAGCGGATACTGCCTCGGCGGCGGCCTGGAATTGGCCCTCGCCGCCGACCGCCGCATCATCGGCGACAACGTCAAACTCGGCCTGCCGCAAATCAAAGCGGGCCTCATCCCGCTCGCAGGCATCCGCCGCCTATCGCTGCTGATCGGCCCCGGCCCCGCTAAAGACCTCGTCTACACCGGCCGCTTCGTCGAGCCCGACGAAGCACTCACTCTCGGCCTGGTCGACGAGGTCGTTGCCCCCGATGACGTCTACACCACCGCCATCCGCTGGGCCCAACAATTCACCGACGGCCCCACCCGCGCCCTCGCCGCCGCGAAAGCCGTCTTCGAAGCAGGCCCCCACGGCCTGGACCGCGCCCGCACCGAATGGGCCGCCCTCTTCACCACCGAAGACCGCCGCATCGGCACCGAGTCCTACCTGGCCGACGGCCCAGGCTCGGCGACTTTCGTCGGGCGCTGACGGGCACTAGGCGGGCATCGACGCATCCGGCTGGCGGTTCGGTTTGGCTTGCTTATCGTTACTGGTCGGTAGTCAGGATTTGCGGTGCAGCGGTCCGTTGGGTCGGGTTTGGGCGATCCGAGTGCCGATTCGAACCATAAACAGGAACACGTTCCTGCACGGTGCGTGGTGCGGCTTTCGCGGCACTCGATGATCGTGGGTCCTACTCGAGCCCCAGGTTGCCGGGCGCATCAGGGGCACGCGGTGGTGCGGGGGTAGATCAGCGGGCAGGTTCAGAACCAGAACGAGTCTCGGGGGCCGGGGCGACGGGGCGAAATCACGTCCTACTCACTGGTCCGCTGCAGACGCGCGGCGGAGGGTTGGCTAGGCTAGCCCACCATGACGGTCCACCCCGATGACCCGGCGCCGAACCCGCATGCCACCGAGGCCGAGGTCGAAGCAGCGCTGAAGGATACGAAGCTCGCCCAGGTGCTCTATCACGACTGGGAAGCCGAGACCTATGACGACAAGTGGTCGATTTCCTATGACGAGCGCTGTATCGACTATGCCCGCGGCCGGTTCGACGCCGCGGTCGGCCCCGCGCCGCTGCCGTACGAGCGCGCGCTGGAACTGGGCTGTGGCACCGGCTTCTTCCTGCTGAACCTCATGCAGGGTGGCATCGCGAAGTCCGGTTCGGTCACCGATCTGTCGCCGGGCATGGTGAAGGTCGCACTGCGCAATGCCGAGAACCTCGGGCTCGATGTCGACGGCCGGGTCGCCGATGCCGAGACCATCCCGTACGAGGACGACACCTTCGATCTCGTCGTCGGCCACGCGGTGCTGCACCACATCCCGGACGTGGAACTGGCACTCAAGGAATGCCTGCGCGTGCTCAAGCCGGGTGGGCGTTTCGTCTTCGCCGGTGAACCGACCACCGCGGGCAACTTCTACGCCCGCTGGC
Organism: Nocardia vinacea; assembly: GCF_035920345.1. Taxonomy (NCBI): domain Bacteria; kingdom Bacillati; phylum Actinomycetota; class Actinomycetes; order Mycobacteriales; family Nocardiaceae; genus Nocardia; species Nocardia vinacea. Next base: position 4,899,162 of record NZ_CP109149.1, on the reverse strand, counting down.
TCGGCCGCATCACCTGGAAGGCCACCACCACCGTGACCAAGCTGCCCGCACTGTCGGGGTGGCGGCGTCCGCAGGCCGAACTGGACGAGTCCTCGCGCGCCGCGGCGCTGGAGGCGGTCGTCGACCTGCACACCTTCGATCCGAGCGACCTCGAGGCGATGGCCCGGCGCGCCGGCGCCACCGAGGTCAAGGCGAACACCGAGGAGTTCGCGGCGGCGCTGTGGGGCTGGCCGGTGCGCACCTTCGAGGCGGCTGTCCCGGAGGAGAAGCTCACCATGGGCTACCGGATGGCCATGTACCGTGCGTGGCTGCGGCTGAGCTGGTTGGACGAGAACGTCATGCGCCGTGTCGTGCCGCGCCAGTTCTTCTACAACGCCATGATCACCGGCGTGAAGCCGGGCGCTGCCGCCAAGTAGTGGGTTACCGCTTCGGCCTTGAGGATGTCGTCTTCCTCGCCAGCGCGGCGGGTTGCGCCGCGCTGGCCGAGGTGGATCGGCTGGAGTTGACTCCCGCGACGCACCTGCGCGATATGGAGCGGGTGCGTCGCGAATTCGGCGAGCGGTCGGCCGCTCTCGTGGAAACGGTGCGCCTGCGCCGCCGTGCCGCGGCCAAACTCGTCGATACCGGACAGTGGTTGTTCACCGATGACGCACTGCAACAGGCGACGCCGACGCTGGTGGCCCGCCATCGCGCCGCCCGCCTGTCCGGGCGTGCCGTACACGATGTGACCTGCTCGATCGGCGCGGAACTCGCCGAATTGGCCCGCACCTGCCCTTCCGTACTCGGCAGTGACCTCGACGATGTGCGCCTGTCCATGGCCGCACACAATCTCGGCGCATCCCGAAATGTCCTGCTGGCCAAGGCCGATGCCCTCGTCCCGACCAGCACCGGCACCGTCGTCATCGCCGATCCTGCCCGCCGCGCGGACGGTCGCCGCACCCACGATCCGGCCAAACTACAACCCCCGCTCCCGGATCTGCTTGCCGCCTATCCTGGCCGCGATCTAGCCGTAAAGTGCGCTCCCGGACTGGATTTCGACCGCCTGAACTGGCCGGGTGAGATCGAGGTCGTCTCCCTCGACGGCGCCGTCCGCGAGGCCTGCCTGTGGTCGCCGGGCCTCTCCGACAGCGACATCACCCGCCGCGCAACAGTTCTCACCTCCGGCGGCGAATCCGTCACCTACACCGACGCCGCCCCCGACGATATTCCGGAACAGCCCCCCGGCGAGTGGATCGTCGACCCCGATGGCGCCATCGTCCGCGCAGGCCTGGTGCGCCACTACGCTGCCGAATACGGCCTGTGGCAACTGGACCCGCAGATCGCCTACTTGACCGGCGACACCGTCCCCCACGGCGTCCGCGGCTTCCGCATCCTCGACCGCCTGGAATTCCGCGAAAAAACCCTCCGCCAAGAATTGGCCCGCCGCAACTGCGGCGCCCTGGAGATCCGCATCCGCGGCCTGGACATAGACCCCGACGCCCTCCGCAAACGCCTCAAACTCCGCGGCACCACCCCCTACACCCTCATCCTGACCCGCCTATCTCGCACCGCCGCCGCCTTCCTCTGCACCTAACGTCACCTAGCGCCCTAACCCGCACTCGCTGGCATCGAGAATGTGCTGATGGCGGGCCGCCTCGATATTCGCCGCCGCCAGCGCGTGGTGATCAGGCGTCCAGGATTGAGCTCGCCCCCGGGAAATGGTGATCGAGGATCCAGCACTGAGCTGCAAGCCTGCCACGGACAGCGCTCCTGGCTTCGGGAATGCAAGCTGCTGTCGACGCCACCCGAGCGTCTACTGCTCGGGTTTGAAGGTGAAGACTTCGCCGATGCGGGTGGCGAGGACTACCTCGCCCTTGGGGCCGATGGAGGTGCCGGTGGTGGTGCCCTTGGCGTTCGGCAGGACGTCCGAGTCGACGGTTGTGCCGGTCTTGGTGTCGAAGGTGATCAGGTTGATGCCGTCGCCGATGGCGGCGGCGGTGTAGCCGGTGTCGCCCGCGGTCTGGACGGGGATGCCGCGCAGGGTGAGATCCTTGCGTTCCCAGGCGATTTCGGCAGCGTCGCCCTTGTCGCGCAGGGCGAGCAAGTGGCCGTCGTCGCCGGCCGGGATGATCAGGCCGTCGTTGGAGACCGAAATGCCGCCGCGCGGCGCCCAATCCAGGGGCTGTACCCATTTGGTCCGGCCGTCGGCGGCGTCGACCGCGATGAGGCGCTTGGAGTTGTCGCCGACGTAGACGGTGCGGCCGTCAGCGGACAGCGTAGGACTGGTCGCGCTGCCGTCGGTGAGCAGGTCCGCGCTCCATTCCTGCTGAATCTTATTGTCGGCGTAGCGCAATGCGACCAGTGCGGCGATCGGCTTGCCCGGCTTCCACAGCGTGACGAAGAAGCGGCCGCTGGACACCTCGATCGGCGAGATATTGGCGACCGGGCACTGCGGTCCGCCGATCGCGCAGTCGTCGAGACCCTGTCCGGACGCGGGTCGGGTGAGATCCGGGTACTCCAGGAAATCGGGATCGCCCAGCAGTTGGGTGGTGCTGACGACGCGCGCACCGGTCTGGCGGCTCAGCACATCCATCTGACCGGACTGGGTGACCGTCAGGATATTCCCGTCGCCGGTGAACTGCGCCGAAACCGGTACGCCCGCAACGGGAGTCCGCCAGCGCGGCTGCCCGATGGAGTTGAACGCACTGACCCCGCTGTCGTCGCCGACGTAGACATTGGTGCCACTGTCGACCACCGCGGGCGCGGAGATCGCATTCGGTCCCAGCACGTTGCAGAAGCGCTTGCGGCCGGTCGGCATCTGCAGCGAGAGAATGGCGCAGTTGTTCGGGGTCAGGGTGGTGACGAACATTTGTCCGTCCGGGCCGAGCGTCAGGGGTTCCTCGACCGGCCCACCGACCGGCCGCGACCAGCTCAGCGACAGTTTGCGCGAGCCGGTGACCGGGCTGACGCCACTGTTGCGGCCGTCGTGGTGTGCGGTGGTCCAGCCCTTGCCCGATCCGACGGTAATGTCGTCGACGTCGGTGCCGCAGCCCGTCAATACCAGTGCGCCGATCGCCGCCGCCGCTCCCAGTCGGGACAGGGTGAGCCCGCGCGCCGGGTTGGCCAGTACGCCGCCGCTTCGCACCTGCTGCACTCCTGTCGTCGTTGCCCGCTGGGGACGTGACCGAAAGCGTGTCGACCCCCGGGTACGCGCACCACCGCCCGCGTGGAGGTTCGCCGCCGTCGGCGGCGCAGCGATCACTGTACGGGAGGGTCCGCCGACGTTGTACGGGTCCCGGCGGTGTTCTCCGACGGGATAAGCTCTAGCCGTCGCGACCAGGACGGTCGCCATGTCAAGGACCATGACAGGAGATGACTTCGTGACGAGCATGTGGGGCGCACCGTTGCGCTCGCGGTGGCGCGGCTCGCGCCGCCGGGATCCGCAGCAAGCGCGATTTCTGACGCTGGCGTCGCTGCGCTGGGTGCTCGCGAACAAGGCGTACACGCCTTGGTATCTGGTGCGGTACTACCGGCTGTTCAAATTCAAGGCGGCCAATCCGCATATCGTGCTGCGCGGCATGGTGTTCCTCGGCAAGCGCGTCGAGATCCACGCGACCCCCGAATTGGGCCGGATGGAGATCGGCCGCTGGGTGCATATCGGCGACGGCAATGCCATTCGCTGCCATGAGGGTTCGCTGCGCATCGGCGACAAGGTGGTCTTCGGTAAGGACAATGTGGTCAACACCTACCTCGATATCGAGATCGGTGAATCCACGCTGGTCGCCGATTGGTGCTACATCTGCGACTTCGACCACCGCATGGACGACATCAATATGCCGATCAAGGATCAGGGCATCGTCAAGAGCCCGGTCCGCATCGGTCCGGATACCTGGATCGCCGCCAAGGTGACGGTGCTGCGCGAAACCCGCGTCGGCCGCGGCTGTGTGCTCGGTGCGCATGCGGTGGTCAAGGGCGAGATTCCGGACTACAGCATTGCCGTCGGCGCGCCCGCCAAGGTCGTCAAGAACCGCAAGGCGACCTGGGAGGCCGGCGCCGAGGAGCGCGCCAAATACGTTGCCGCACTGGAAGACATCGAGCGCAAAAAGAACGGCGCCACCCAGTCGGCTTAACCCACCCGGCCCGATGCGTCGCGCGCTGAGCGGGACGGCCGGGTCGTCGACGGTAGTCAAATGGTGGTTCCCGGCCTCGGTTCGAGCAACCATTCGACTGCCCTCGATGAGGATCGGCGGCAGTGGGTACGGTCAGCGATATGAACAGGTACGCGGCGCTGTTGCGCGGGATCATGCCGACGAACCCCAATATGAAGGGGGAGAAGCTGCGCGGGGTGTTCGAGGGGCTCGGATTCGAGAAGGTCGCCACGGTGTTGGCCAGTGGCAATGTGGTCTTCCGTACCGCGGATACCGATATCGCGAAGTTGGAAGCCCGCATCCAGGATGCCCTGAACAGCGAACTCGGAATTCCGGGCGGCACCATCGTGCGCACCTACGACGAACTGCGCGACCTGCTCGACACCGATCCGTTCCCGGGCCTGACCCACGGCCGCGGCACCTACCTCATCGCGACCTTCCTCAAACAGGCGCCGCCGAACGTTGCGAAAGAGCTGCGCGAGCACCCCGAACCCGGCGTCGAGATCGTCGGCTACGACACTGCCGCCCGCGTCGTCCTCGCGGTCATCGACAACACCGAACCCCGCACCCCGAACTTCATGGCCCGGATGGAGAAGACCTACAGCAAGGAAATCACCACCCGCACCTGGCTCACCGTCCAGAAGATCGTCAAGAAGATGGAGAGCTAGGCGCTACTTCGGATCGCGCTCGGGGAGGGGGCGTTCGATGATGGTGGGGCGGCCGAGGGGGTTGCGGACGCGGCGTTTGGCCGAGGAGTAGACCAGTGCGGTTTCGGCGGCCACGACGTCCCAGGCGAAGTCGGCGGTGAGGCGTTCGCGCGCGGCGTAGGCGCGGTCCTGGGTGGCGGCCGGATCGTCGAGGGTGGCGCGCACGGCTTCGACGATGCCGTCCACATCCGCCGGTTCGAAGGATGCGCCGGTGACGCCGTCGATGACGGCCTCGCCGAGACCACCCGCGGTGGAGGTGATCAGCGGGGTACCAGCGGCGGCCGCCTCGAGTGCGACGATGCCGAAAGGTTCGTAGCGGCTCGGCAGCACGATGGCATCGGCGCCGTGCAACCAGCCGAGCAGTTCCGCGTGATCGAGCTGACCGGCGAAGGTCACCGCCCGCGCGACCCGATGCACCCGGGCGCGTTCGCGCAGCCATTCGAACTGGGTGCCGATACCGGCGACGGTCAGCGTGGTGCCGGGGTGGGCGCGGCGGATGCGCGGCAGCGCGGCGATCGCATCCTGCACGCCTTTCTCGTACTCGAGCCGACCGACGTAGAGCAGACGCGGCGGACCGGTGCGCGGTGCGCGCGGCCGAAAGGTCCACGCGCCCACATCGATACCATTGCGGATCACCGTCATCGGCACCCGCTCGGGCCCGTAGAGCCGCTCCACCTCGTCCTGCATGGAGGTCGAGCAGGTGATCAGCGCATCCGATTCATTGGCCAGCCACCACTCGACCGAATGCACCTGCTTGTTGACACGGCCCGAGACCCAACCGCTGTGCCGCCCGGCCTCGGTGGCGTGGATGGTCGAGACCAGCGGCACGTCGTAGTACTCGGCCAGCGTGATCGCCGGATGCGCGACCAGCCAATCGTGCGCGTGCACGACATCCGGGACCCAGCCGTCGCCGATGCCCGGCTTGCCGAGTGCCACACCGGCGCGCACCATCGCGTGGCCCATGGCCAGCGTCCAGGCGAGCATGTCCTCGCCGAAGTCGAAGCACGGCGGATCCTCCGCGACCGCCACGACCAGCACGCCTTCGGCGATGAAGGAGTGGGAGGGGTGGGTCACGGAGTCGGTGCCGGAGGGGCGGCGGGCGAGCACGACCACTTCGTGACCGGCCGCGGCCAGTTCGACCGCCAGGTGATGCACATGGCGGCCCAACCCACCGACCACAACCGGTGGGTACTCCCACGACACCATCAAGATCTTCATGAATGTCCTTATCAGGCGGAGTCTCGGTCCGCGATCGCCAGCCGCCGTGCGTCCAAACTCGGGAAGAACCCGTCGGCCGCTCCCCATCCTGCCGCCAACTGGTGTGCTTTGGCGACTTGGCCCGCCCCTACGGCGGCCGCGATTTCCCGCACGGCGTGGGCGTGTCGGTGCGCGCGGTCGCGTGCGTAGCCGGCCGCGGAGTCCTTGCTGACCATGAATGCCCAGTCGCTGGAGACGGTGAGGATGGCCTCGCGCAGCAGTTGATCGGCGACCGGGTCGCGCAGTGCGGCACCGCCGTCCGCGGCCCGCATCTTGTCGACCGTATCGAGGGTGAGCCGGACAATATCGTCGTTCAGATCCACCAGGTCTTTCACCTGGTCACCGGCCCACACTCGCCAATCCTTACCCGAACCCCAGGACGAATCGGCCAGCGGCACCGGCTCGCCGACGAATCCGCGCGCCCTGGCATCGGCCAGCGTGCCGACGGTGACGCCCGCCTCGGGCAGTGCCCTCAGCACCTGGGCCAGCCACTGCGGACCCTCGTGCCACCAGTGCCCGAACAATTCGGTATCGAATGCGGCGACGACCAGGGCCGGACGTCCGATTCGCGTCGATTCCTCGATCAGTCGTTCGCGCACGGTCCGCACGAAATCGTCGACATCGCGGACCACTGCCCCGGCCGCCAGTTCCGGGTCGTACGGGGCCTTGTCCGGACCGGCGACCGTCTTGCCGGTGACGCGGGCGGGCTTGAGACCCGTCGCGTGGTCATAGTGATGAAAGTCACGGTAGGCGCTCTGCCCCGGATAGCCGGACTTGGGCGACCAAACCCGGTAGCTCACTTGCAGATCACGCCCGAAGGCCACCACGTCCGATTCCCGGACCGGCCGGCCGAGGGTGGTATCGCCGCGCAGTGCGGGTCCGTCGACCATGAAATGCGTCACACCCGCGGCCGCATATCCGGTCTCCATGCCGGGGGTGTAGCCGCATTCGGGCGCCCAGATGCCGGTCGGGGTGTGGCCCCAGCGCTGCCGGGCATCGACCAGGCCCTCGCTGAGCTGGAAGGCGCGCAGTCGCGGGTGCAGCAGCGGCTGGAACGGGTGCGCGAGCGGGCCACCGAGCAGTTCGATGGCCTCGGCGTCGATGAGCTGCCGCCAGACCGGCGCCGCGCCGTGGCGCCAGTGCTGTTCGAATTCCGCGAGTGCCGCCGCCGCCAGCCGGTGCTCATGTCTGCCGAGTGCGATATTGCCCGCCATCGCGGCCTCGTCGGCGCGCAGCTGCCAGTTGCCGAGCCAATGATGCATGCCCGCAAGACAATGCGGATCGTCCAACTGGGCGGCGAGCACCGGCGTGATGCCGAGGCTGAGCAGATGTGAACGGCCTTCCGCGGCAAGGGTTCTCAGCGCATCGACGACCGGAAGGTAAGAGGCGGCCCAGGATTGGTAGAGCCATTCCTCGCCGACCGGCCAGCGGCCGTGGTGGGCCAGCCATGGCAGATGGGAATGCAGGACCAGGGTGAACTGGCCGGGAACTGCTTGTCTACTCAAGGCTTCACCGCGATGGCGACCAGGTCGAGGCTCGCATCGATGTCCTCGGTGATCAGTGCGAAATCGTCGATGGCGACCGCGGCGACATCGGCGGTCAGCTCGGCGGGCCACGGCTCCCCGGCCAGCGCGCGCTCGATCTGCGCATCGATGAACGAGCCACCGTGCTTGGCGTCCAATGCCTTCAGTGTCGGGCCGTGGTGTACCCCGGTCATGAGCGTGACCCGGAAACCCGCGTCGACGAGCAGTTCGGTGAGTTCGGCGGCGTTGAGTTCGCGGGTGTGGAACGGGTTGAGCGGGGTATCGCGGCCGGGGGAGAAGGTGATCCGATTGGGCGTGCTGATCAGCAGTTCACCGCCGGGCCGCAGCACCCGCAGGCATTCCCGGATGAACTGGCCCTGGTCCCAGAGGTGTTCGATCACTTGGAAATTCACCACGACATCGACCGACTCGTCCTCCAGCGGCAACGCGGCGAGGTTGCCCTGGATCATCTCCACACGCGGGTAGCGGGCGCGCACATGCTCGACCGCGCTGGTGTCGTAGTCGAGGCCGATTACTTTGGTGGCCACATCGGCGATCATGTTCGCGCCGTAACCTTCACCGGATCCGGCCTCCAGCACCGTCTTTCCGGCACAATGCTCGAGCAGGCGTGCGTAGACGATCTCGTGCCGACGGAACCAGTAGTTCTCCTCGGCGATGCCGGGTACGGTCCGCTCGCCGGTCAGCGGCAACGGCTCCACGGCCGACTCGGGAGTAATGCCCGGGGTGGTGCCCACTGCGGCAGGGATCACAGCCTCGCTCATCGCTCCGACGTTACTGGTTAGGCGGCCGCACATTATCGCCAGGATCGCTGTTGTGAGAGAGAAGCGGCTAAGTTACCCATGAGTAACTTAACGTAGGGTAGTGTCACGCCCTGAGCTACAACCAAGGACGTACGGCGCTGCTCGTGCGACCACCACACGTGTAACCAGAACAGGAGGTCGACGAAGACCGATGCCGAACATCGTCGTACTCATCAAGCAGGTTCCCGACACCTGGTCCGAGCGCAAGCTGACCGACGGTGATTTCACCCTCGATCGCGAAGCCGCCGACGCCGTCCTCGACGAGATCAACGAGCGCGCCGTCGAAGAAGCGCTGCTGATCAAGGAGGCCCAGGGCGGCGAGGTCACCGTGCTGGCCGCCGGTCCGGACCGTGCCACCGAGGCCATCCGCAAGGCGCTGTCCATGGGCGCCGACAAGGCCATCCACATCAACGATCCGGCGATCCACGGCTCTGACGCCGTGCAGACCGCCTGGGTGCTGGCCAGCGCGCTGGGCCAGGTCGAGGGTGTCGAGCTGGTCATCGCGGGCAACGAGGCCACCGACGGTCGCGCCGGCGCCGTGCCCGCGATCATCGCCGAGTACCTGGGCCTGCCGCAGCTGACGCACCTGCGCAAGCTGACCGTCGACGGCGACAAGATTACCGGTGAGCGGGAGACCGACGAGGGCGTGTTCAAGCTGGAGGCCACCCTCCCGGCCATCGTCAGCGTCACCGAGAAGATCAACGAGCCGCGCTTCCCCTCCTTCAAGGGCATCATGGCCGCGAAGAAGAAGGAAGTGCAGACCTTCACGCTGGCCGACCTGGGCGTCGACCCGTCGACCGTCGGTGTCGGCAACTCGGGCACCGCCGTCACCGCGGCCACCCCGAAGCCCCCGCGCACCGCGGGCGAGAAGATCGCGGACGAGGGCGACGGCGGCACCAAGATCGCCGCGTACCTGGTCGGTCAGAAGATCATCTGATCCCGCCCGAGACTGCTTAGGAGAGAACACAAATGGCAGAAGTACTTGTGCTCGTCGAGCACGCCGACGGTGCGATCAAGAAGGTCAGCACCGAACTGCTCACCGCCGCGAGCGCGCTGGGTGAACCCGCCGCCGTCGTGACCGGCCCGGCCGGTACCGGCGAGAAGCTGGCCGACGCGCTGGCCGCCGCGGGCGCCGCGAAGATCTACATCGCCGAATCCGACGATGTCGAGAACTTCCTGGTCACCCCGAAGGTCGACGTGCTCGCCGGTCTGGTCGAGTCGATTTCCCCGGCCGCCGTGATCGTCGCCGCCACCGCCGAGGGCAAGGAGGTGTCGGGCCGCCTCGCCGCGCGCATCGGCTCCGGCCTGCTCGTCGATGTCATCGACGTCAAGTCCGACGGTTCGGTCGTGCACTCCATCTTCGGTGGCGCGTTCACCGTCGACGCCAAGGCCACCGGCGACGTGCCGGTGATCTCGGTGCGTCCGGGCGCCGTCGAGGCCACCGCCGCGGCCGGTGCGGGTGAGAAGGTGACCGTCGAGGTGCCCGCGCAGGAAGAGGGCGTCGTGAAGGTGACCTCCCGCGAGCCGATCGTCGGTGGCGACCGTCCGGAGCTCACCGAGGCGGGCATCGTCGTCTCCGGTGGTCGCGGTGTCGGTTCCGCCGACAACTTCGCGGTCGTCGAGGCGCTGGCCGATTCGCTCGGCGCCGCCGTCGGCGCTTCGCGTGCCGCTGTCGACTCGGGCTACTACCCGGGCCAGTTCCAGGTCGGTCAGACCGGTAAGACGGTCTCCCCGCAGCTCTACATCGCCCTCGGCATCTCCGGCGCCATCCAGCACCGCGCCGGTATGCAGACCTCGAAGACCATCGTCGCGGTCAACAAGGACGAAGAGGCCCCGATCTTCGAGATCGCGGACTACGGCATCGTCGGCGACCTGTTCAATGTCGCCCCGCAGCTGACCGAAGCTGTGAAGGCGCACAAGGGCTAGTCCCGCGCTGTTCGAGTGGCCCCGGCTGGTAACGGCCGGGGCCACTTGCGTTTTCATGCGGCCGCGTGCGGGTGGGATAACCTGCGGATCGTCGCCGAGGGGTCGCCCGACGAACTCGAGCGCCGCATCTCCGGTGACGTGGTGAGCTTCGAAATCGATGACGGCGGTGCTCAATAGTCTTGTGGTGCCGCTGATGCTGCTGTCCGGCATTCTGCTGCCGTTGAGCGTCGGGCCGGGCTGGTTGCGCACGATCGGCAAGGTGAATCCGTTCTCGCACACCGTCGATGCGGCCAGGGCCCTGTTCCGCGGTGACTTCGGTGCGTCCGAGGTGTACCTCGGGACCGTGCTCACGCTGGCGGTCGCTGCGGTGGCGATGTTGATCGGCGCACGTAGCTTCACCCGCGAGAACGCCTGACACCGATGCCGCGAGATCTGCTCGGTGACAGCAGATCTCAGCGGCGGTGTAATCCGGACAGCAGCGTGGTGAGGATCGGGGAGCGGCGCGCATCGCTGCGCAAGACAGCGGAGACCGGGATCCGTAGTCGGTGCTCGGCGAGGTGCAGGACGACCAGGCCCTCGGTCGGGCTGTCGGCGTAGAGCACCGTCCAGGCGTCCGGGCGATTGATCAGCTCCATGGTCGCGGTGTGGTCCGGTGGAATCGGTGGACCGAGGGTGGGGCCCGCGGCCAGATCGGCGAAGGCGGCCCGAATCACATTGTGCAGCAGGACCTGTTCCTGCTCAGGCGGGAGCAGCAGCGGATACGGGCTCAGGTCCGCCAGCGTCACCTGGTCGCGTGGGGCCAGCGGATGGGCGGCGGAGGTGGCGATGACGAGGTCCTCGATCCACAGCTTCTCCACCGCGAGACCGGGCTCGTCGACACTGCCGCGGATGAGGGCGAGATCGCAGTCGCCGTCGGCCACCGCGGTGATCCGCTGCCGGAACGGTTTGATGACGAATTCGATCTCGGCATCCGGATGCGCGGCGCGCGCCCCGGCGATCGCGGAGAGGGATCGGGTCGCGAAGGACATATTCGCGGCCAGCCGGATGCGATGACCGGAGGTGCGCACGGTGGCGCGAATGGCCGACTCCAGACTGAGCATCTGTTTAGCCAGGGGAAGTAGCCGCATGGTCGCGTCGGTCGGCACAACGGCCCTGGTCGAACGCTCGAACAAGACTACGCCGAGGTCACGCTCCAACCGGGCGATCTGATGGCTGATCGCCGATTGGGAGATGTAGCAGCGGGCCGCGGCCCGGCTGAAACTCAGCTCCTCGCACACCGCGACGAAGTAGGTGAGCTGGCGAAGCTCCACTTGATCTCCAATTCATGAGCAATCCAGATAAGAGTCATATCTATTATGCGCCTGAACACCTGAAATATCTGCGGTTCGAATGACGGTTGGTAATGAGAGAAGGAGGCTGTCATGGAACACGCAGATGTTGTCATCGTTGGATCGGGATTCGGGGGGCTTGCCGCCGCTAAGCAGTTGGCCAAATCGGGCATCAATTACGTTCTTATCTCGAGTACTCCGGAGCATCTCTTCCAGCCGTTGCTCTACCAGGTCGCGACAGGTGTGCTGGCGTCGCACGAGATCGCCCCGCCGATCGCCTCGGTGCTGCGCAGGCATAGAGAGGCCGATGTCCGGCTCGGCAAGGTCATCGCCATCGACGTCGACAACGCGGTGCTCACCTACGAGCACGACGGCGAGCGCACACAGATCCGCTACGGCTCGCTGATCGCCGCCACCGGCGCCTCGCAGTCGTATTTCGGGCGCGACGATTTCGCCGATAAGACGTTCTCGCTCAAGACCATCGACGATGCGAAGCTGCTGCGCGCACAGATCGAACGCGTCTTCACCGAGGCCAAGGGCGCGGATGCGGAGACCCGCAAGCGACTGCTGAGCTTCGTGGTGGTCGGCGCGGGCGCGACCGGTGTCGAGGTCGCCGGTCAGCTGAAGGAACTCGCGAAACGGCACTACCACCAAGAAGTTTCGGTGACCCTGGTCGAGGGTGCGGGCGAGGTGCTGCCGCCCTTCGGTGGCGGACTCTCGGAATACGCGAAGGCATCGCTGACCAAGAGCGGTGTCGAGGTGCTGCTCGGCACCTTCGTGACCGATATCGAATACGGCAAGGTGACCGTCAAGGACAAGCAGGGCATCGAGCGCCGGATCGCGGCCGAGACGGTGGTCTGGTCGGCGGGTGTGCAGGCGGGCGGGTTCGCACAGATCCTGGCGGAGGCAACCGGCTGCGAAACCGACCGCGCCGGAAGGCTTTTGATCAATCCGGACCTGACCGTCGGCGGACATGCCGATATCTACGCCATCGGCGATATGACCTCGCTCAACGGCTATCCGGGCCAGTCGCCGGTTGCCATGCAGGAGGGCAGGCACGCCGCCGACATCATTCGCCACAAGAAGCTCCCCGGCACTCCGTTCAAGTACTGGGACAAGGGCAGCATGGCGGTGATCAGCCGGTTCAGCGCGGTGGTGAAACTCAACGAGCACATCACCTTCCGCGGCGTCATCGCGTGGACCATGTGGCTCGCGGTGCACCTGCTGTACCTGGTCGGGTTCCGCAACCGTTTCGCCGCCGTGGCCTCGTGGCTCGTCGCCTTCATCGGCACGGGTCGCCCCGGTTTCGACGAGGTGGAGCAGACGCCGGACCTGGTCGGTCTGCCGGCGCGCGACGCGGCCTGAGCACCGCGATGCCGCGTGGCCGAGGACACAGAATGGTCCTCGAGCAGGCAAAAGGCGGCGAAAGCGATGCGGTAATCAGAACGATGCACGACGGTTCGGTAAACGCTTGGTGTGACCATCATCTCGTTCACCGAACCGGCATCGAGGCGACACTTCGAGGTTGCTCCGGCGCAGTTTCTGGCTGGCTTCATCACGGATATGACTATTTCGTCCGTGTTGACAGCCCCGGCTCGATCGACGGACTCCGGGGAGGAACGGTCGCGCTACTCGCTGGTCGTTTCCTCCGATTCGGAGCACCGCCTGGCCGCACAGCGGCTGCGCTACGGCGTCTTCGCCAGCGAGCCCGGCTTCCAGATCCCCGATAACGGAACCGGGCTCGACGCGGACCGGTTCGACGAGTACTGCGACCACCTGTTGGTTCGCGACGACCGGACCGAGGAATTCGTCGGGTGCTACCGAATGCTGCCGCCGGACAAGGTGATCGCGGCGGGCGGTTACTACACAGCCACGGAATTCGATCTGTCCCAACTCGATCCGGAGGGCAATCGGATCGTGGAGATGGGCCGCGCCTGCGTGGTCCCCGACCATCGCAACGGTTCGGTGCTGACGCTGATGTGGGCGGGCATCCTGCACTACATCCAGCTCACCGGATACGAGTGGGTGATGGGCTGCGTATCGGTGCCGATGCAGGACACTTCCGCCGACCCGCCCGGGGTGAACGTGCGCGGCGTGCGGGACATGCTGCTGGGCCGACATGGATCCGATCCGGAGCGGCGCGTGCATCCGCGCAACCCGGTGGTCGTCGACGGACTGACGCTGGACGAGATGACCCCACCCGCGCGCCCGAAGCTCCCGCCGCTGCTGCGTGGTTACTTGCGCCTGGGCGCGGAGATCTGCGGTGAACCGGCGCACGATCCGGATTTCGCCGTCGCCGACTTCGTCGCGCTGCTGGGTCTGGACACGATCAACACCCGCTACCTCAACCGATTACAAGACGCCGCCAATGCACTCGACGGGGGACGGTGAGGTAGATGGTGTTCGACGCGCCGCCCGCAGAGAGCACCGCGCACGCGTGGATGCCGTCGAGCCCGTGTGGGCCCGGCTGCATCGATCCGGTCGACGAGATCGGCACCGCCCGGGTTGTCGGCCGTCTGCTCGGCGTGGCCGGGCTGCTGGTCAGCTTTCCGATCGTCAACGTCGTCACGCCGCGCGGCATGCGCGAACACCTGCAGCGGCGTTATGCGCGAACCGTCCTGAGCTGTTTGGGGATTCGGCTGCGCATTGTCGATAACCGCGCGGGGCACCCGGCCGATGCAAACGGATCCGCTGCTGCCGAGTCGAGGCAGGCGCGTTTCGCCGAACCCGGCGCGGGGTTGCTGATCGTCGCCGGTCATATCGGCTGGACCGATGTGGTCGTGCTGGCCGCAGTGCAGCCGCTCGGTTTCGTGGCCCGCGCCGATATGCTCGATTGGCCGCTGCTCGGCGGTCTGGCGAAGCTGATGCGGGTCATCCCGATCGAACGCGAACGCCTGCGCGAACTACCGGGCGTGGTGGCGAGCCTCGGTGACCGCTTGACGTCGGGGGATCGGATCGCGGTCTTCCCCGAGGGCACCACATGGTGCGGCCGCGCCTACGGCACCATGCGACCCGCGCTCTTCCAGGCGGCGGTGGACACCGGAACATCGGTGCAGCCGGTGCGTCTGCGGTATCTGGACGCGCACGGCACCCAATCGACCATTCCCGGATTCGTCGGTGACGACAGCTTCGGCACCTCGGCGAAGCGGGTCCTGCGCTCGCGCGGCATGGTCGCCGAGGTGGTGCTCGAGCCGGTGGAGAATCCCGGACTCGATCGCCGTGATCTGGCTCGCCGCTGCGAACAGGCGGTACGCGGCGCGGACCTGTCGCGTCACGGCGTCATCGAGGCATCGGAGTGGATCGAGGCGACGGCCACCCGGGTGCAGGATCCGGAGTCGGCCGAGGCACAGCAGCCGCGGCGGCCATCGCGGCGGTTGCGACCGTTCCGCCGCAGGGGCTTCGGCCACCAGGTTGCCGAGAGCACGCCAGCGGTGTCGACAGACTGATCGAAGGGCACGACGTCCTCGTTCGGGGCGGCTCAGCTGTGGCAGATCATGGTGTTGCAGGTGATCTACGGCGGGGCGCAGGCACTGTTCACGCCGACGTTGGGCGGCATCGTCGCACAAATCGTGCCCGCCGACTCGCTGCGCGCCGCGAATGCCCTGGTCGCCATGTCGAGCAGCCTGGTCCGCGTTGTCGGCCCGGCATTGGGTGCGGTCCTCATCGCGGTCGCGGGACTCGGTGCGGCCGTTGCCGTCGATGCCGCGACCTTCCTGATCATCGCGGTTGTGCTGCTCCGGATCCGCCGACCGGCCGCGAGCACGCGGACGACACCGGAACCCCTGTCGACCGCACTGCGAACCGGCTGGCGCGAAGTGGCGTCTCGAACCTGGCTGTGGACCTCGATCGCGAATTTCACCGTATTCAGCGCGGTGGCGGTGCCCGCGGTACTCGTGCTCGGGCCGCAGGTCGCCCAGCTGGAATTCGGCGGTCCGGACGGCTGGGTGGTGATCATGGCGACCTTCGCCGCGGGTGCCGTACTCGGGAGCGCCGTCGCGCTGCGCGTATCCGTCGCGCGCCCGGCCGCGGTCTGCGCGGTGTTGCTGGCCGTCGCGGCGGCGCGGCCCGCGCTGCTGGTCAGCGGGCTCGGTTTGCCGATCATCGGCGGCTACAGCGCGTTGTCCGGAGCCGCCGTCTCGATGGCAATGGTGTACTGGCGCACACTTTTACAGGAGCGGATACCGCTGGCGGTGCTATCGCGCGTCAGATCGATCGATGATTTCGGCTCGACGCTGCTCATACCCGTCGCCTACCTCACCACCGGCCAGCTGGCGGCGTACACCGGGCTGCACGGGGGAATGGTGCTACTCACCGCGCTCGCGCTCGCCGCCAGTGTCGCGACCGTCGCTGTGCCAGCCGTTCGCCGCGTGTCCGGCAATACCGATACGGTGGCTGCGGGATTGCTGGCCGGGTCACACCCGGGTCGGGTACGTTGACCCAAGGCGAGTACGTGATCGGCGATGCCCCCAAAGGGGCGGAATCGTCGCGTGATCGAACTCGGCGGGCGATCGGCGGCACGGCACCTTCTCCGAGGGAGCGGCGCTATGGATCTCAATACGATCACCGATCTCGTTCGGCGACCTTCCGACCGACCGGGCGCGGCTTGGCGCGACGGCGACGCGTGGCTGGCCGGGGGGACGTGGTTGTTCTCGACCGAGCAGCCGGATCTGCGCCGTCTCATCGATCTCACCGCACTCGGCTGGGACAGCCTGGTGCCGAGCGCGGTCGGTCTCGAGATCGGCGCGACGTGCACCGTTCGCGAGCTGAATTCCTTTGCGCTGCTGAGTGACTGGGCCGCCGGGACACTGTTCACCACCTGCTGCGAGGCGTTCCTGTCCTCGTTCAAGGTCTGGAATGCGGCGACGGTGGGCGGCAATATCTGTATGGCCCTGCCCGCGGGCCCGATGATCACGTTGACCGTCGCGCTCGAAGCCACATACACCCTGTGGGCTGCCGATGGATCCGAACGCACCATCAATGCCGCCGACTTCGTCCTCGGCGATCACCGGAACGTCCTCGGCCCCGGCGAGATCCTGCGCCGCATCGATATCCCGGTCGCCGCGCTTCGCAAGCGGTGTACGCATCGGCGCTTCAGCCTGACACGCCTGGGCCGCTCGACGCTTTTCCTGATCGCCACCCAGTCGCCGGGGACCGCGGACCTGCTGCTCACCATCACCGCGGGCACGACCCGCCCGGTGCGCTTGGCGTTCGACGCCATGCCCGATGCCGACGCGCTGCGCGAGCGCATCGACGCCATCCCCGAAGACCTGTGGTTCAGCGACCCGAACGGCACACCCGACCATCGGCACCACCTGGCCGGGTACTTCGCCGAGCAGATCCGCGTCGAGCTCACCGAAGGCGGTCGGCCGTGACATACACCGTGAACGGAAACACCTTCGACGCCGAGCCGAATCCGGGTCAATGCCTGCGCACATTCCTGCGCTCGCTCGGCTGTCACGGCGTCAAGAAGGGGTGCGACGCGGGTGATTGCGGCGCTTGCACGGTATGGCTGGACGGCGATCCCGTGCACAGCTGCATCACGCCCGCCTTCCGTGCCGAGGGACGCGCGGTCACCACTATCGAGGGCCTCGGTTCGCCCGAGGACATGCACCCGATGCAGCGGCAGTTCCGCGACGGTCCCGGCTTCCAATGCGGCTTCTGCACCGCGGGCATGATCATGACCACGGTGGCGCTCACCGACGCCCAGCGGCAAGACCTTTCGCGCGCGCTCAAGGGCAACCTCTGCCGCTGCACCGGCTACCGGGCGATCGAAGACGCGGTGCACGGTGTCGCCGAGATCGAGGTCGCCCGGCCGGGCCGAGTAATCGGGACCAGCGTCGGAACCCCGGAGGGCGCCGAGGTGGTGACCGGTCGCGCCGAATTCACCATGGACACCGAGATCGACGGCTTGTTGCACCTGAAGATGCTGCGCTCTCCGCATGCCCATGCCCGCATCGTGTCGATCGACAAGACCGCGGCGCTCGCGGTTCCCGGTGTGCACCGCGTTTATACCTGGGAAGACGTGCCGCGCAAGCGCTTCACGACCGCGATCCACACCGATCACCTCGTCGATCCCAGTGACACCTACATCCTCGACAACGTGGTGCGCTTCGTCGGTCAACGCGTGGTCGCGGTGCTGGCCGATACCGTTGGTGCTGCCGAGGAGGGCTGCCGCAAGGTGGTCGTCGAGTACGAGGTACTGCCCGCGGTTTTCGATCCGGAAGCGGCGATGGCCGACGGCGCTCCCCAATTGCACGGCTCGCATGATCCGTTCGTGCACGATCCCGAGCACAACATCCTGCTCGAGATCCACGGGCACGTGGGTGATGTCGAGGCGGGCTTCGCCGAGGCCGATGTGATGCACGAGGGCACGTATTTCTCGCCGCGCGTACAGCATGCGCATCTCGAGACGCACGGATCGATCGGGTGGATCGAGGACGGTCGCCTGCATGTACGCACCAGCTCCCAATCGCCCTCCATCGCCAAGAAAAAGCTCGGCTATCTCTTCGACCTGCGTCCCGATCAGGTGCGCGTGTTCTGCAAGCGGGTCGGCGGCGCGTTCGGCGGTAAGCAGGAGGTCATCACCGAGGATTTGGTCGCCCTTGCCGCATTGGATACCCGGCGGCCGGTCTGTTTCGAGTTCACGCGCGAGGAGGAGTTCACAACGGCGTCACCGCGGCATTCCATGTCGCTGACCGTCAAACTCGGCGCGCGGGCAGACGGCACGCTCACCGCGATCCAGGTCCGCAACGTGTCGAACACCGGCGCCTACGGCAACCATGGCGGCGAGACGCTGTTCGCCGGTGGGGCCGCTATCGCGACCTACCGCTGCCCCAACAAGAAGTTCGACGCATATTCGGTCTATACGAATACTGTGCCCGGCGGCGCACTGCGCGGCTACGGCATGACCCAGCCCGCATTCGCGATGGAGTCGGCCATGCACGAGCTGGCGGTCGCGCTCGATATGGATCCGCTCGAGCTGCGGCGGCGCAATATCGTGCGTCCCGGTGACGGTCTCGTCGCATTCGACGACGGCCCGGACGATGTCATGTTCCGCGAGGACGGCCTCAGCCGGTGCATCGATCTCGTCGATGACGCACTGCGGCGCAACACCGCCGAGCCGCCACCGGGAGCCGAGTGGCTGATCGGCACCGGCACCGCCAGCACGCTGCACGAAACCGCGCCCCCGACCGACCACCTCTCCGAGGCCTGGCTGACTCTCGGCGACGACGGCAGCTACGAGCTCGCCGTCGGCACCGTCGAATTCGGCGAGGGCACCCCGACCGCACACGTGCAGATCGCGGCGGACCGGCTCGGCACCACACCGGCCCGGGTGCGCCTCGTGCAATCCGATACCGACCGAACGGGTTTCGATACCGGCGCATTCGCCAGCGCCGGACTTTTCGTCGCCGGAAACGCGGTGCTGCGGGCAGCCGAGGCCCTGCGCGATCGCATCCTGTTCTTGGCGGCCGAATATGCGCGGGTCGATATCGCTTCGTGCGCGATGGACGACACCGGGGTCGTCTGCGGTGACAGCCGCATATCGCTGTCGGAGCTGATCGAGGTGGCGCGCCGCCGCGGCATCCGATTGACCGAGGCCCGCAAGGCCTTCGGATCGCCGCGCAGTGTCGTTTTCAACACCCACGGCTTCCGGATCGCCGTGCACCGGATCACCGGTGAGATCCGAATCCTCTACAGCGTGCACGCCACCGACGCCGGGGTCCTCATCAACCCGGCGCAGGTGCGGGGTCAGATCGAGGGCGGTGTCGCGCAGGGCATCGGTTTCGCGTTGACCGAGAACTTCCACGTCGACGCGAACGGCGCAATGGTCAATCCGAACCTGCGCAACTACCGCATCCCGGCCTACGCCGATATTCCCCGCACCGAAGTACTGACGGTCGACTCCGCCGATTCCGTCGGGGCGATGCACTCGAAAGGCATCGCGGAGTGCTGCGTCAACCCGGTCGCGCCCGCGCTGGCCAATGCGCTGGAGGACGCGACGGGCGTCCGATTCCGCGCGCTGCCGCTCACCCCCGAGCGCATCTATCGGCGACTCACACCGGTTCCGGCGCGACCCGAGCTGTGAGGAGACTGCGATGGGAGCCGGGAAACTCACCGACAGTGCGGCGACGGTCATCATCGGCCAGAAGGTGCGCCCGGGTTTCGAGAAAGCATTCAAGTCGTGGCAGGAGGACCTGAACGCCGCGGCATCGGGTTATCCGGGATTCCTCGGAGCCGAGATCGCCGCTCCCACCGCGGTGCAGTCCGAATGGGTCGTGGTCTACCGCTTCGACTCCGTCGGTCGTCTCCAGGATTGGATAAACAGCGCTACCCGGCAGGAATTCCTCGACAGCGGGCAGCATTACTTCGACGGCCCCGCCACCCAGCAGGTCATCAGCGGCGGCACGCGACCGGTGGATCCCCTCGTGACGGTCGTGGTCACCCATCGTGTGACACCCGACAGCGTCGCGGATTTCCTTGCGTGGCAAGCAGATCTGAGCCGGGAGGAGGCGAAATTCGAAGGCTTCCGCGGCACCGAGCTGTTCCGCCCGATCGAGGGTGTGCAGGACGAGTGGACGGCGCTCTACCGCTTCGATACCGCGGCGAACCTGGCCACGTGGCTCACCTCGAAGCGGCGCCGCGAGCTGCTCGCCGAGGGCGAGAAGTTCAGCGACTTCGAGCTGCGCACCATCGATAACTCGTTCGGCAGCTGGTTCGCCTTCGGCGAGAACGGCAACGAGACTGCGGCTCCGTCGGATACCAAGACCGCCATCGCGGTGTGGGTGGGGCTCTACCCGACCGTCGTGCTGCTGACCCTCGCACTGTCACCCCTGAAGATGCCGCTGTGGCTGGGGTTGCTGATCGGCAACTTGTTGTCCAGTTTCGTGATGAGTTACTTCACGATGCCGTACTACGTGAACCGGTTGCTGCGATCGTGGCTGCGCCCGCCCCCCGATACACCGGCGGCCAAGACGAACCGCCATGGCATCGCCATAGTCGTCGCCGTCATGCTGGCGTGGGTCGTCATCTTCTACGTGGTGACGACCAAGCTGTGGTCGTTGCCCTAGCGGCCACCTAGCGGTGAAGGCCCAGTCGGTGCGGGAATCGTGCTCAACAGCGTGGGGGTCAGGGTTGTGGCATGCGGGTCGGCTCGGTCCAACCCGAACTTTCGGATCTCGCCCGCGTTCCCGGCCTGCCCGCTGACGAGCAGATCCGCGCCGGAAGTCGTGCTGGTGGTCCCCACCCGCACCCCGCCGGTGAACGGGACGAACGACGCGATCTCGCGGAACGCGACCGTGCTCGCATGATGGTTCGGGCTCTCGGTGTACATGACGGGCTGTCCGTCGAGCCGTGACCCGCTCGACCACACCCGCACGGTGCCGTCGCCGCCGAGCATGCCGGTGACGATGCTCTTCGCCCCACCCTCGGCACCGGCCACCCACCCTGTCGAAAGTGCGACACCGTCCCGGTAGCTCTCGTCGAAGGCCAAGAACTCCGAGGTCATCATCGGCTCGCCGGAATGATCGGTGTGGTTGTCGTCCTTCGCCGCCGCGGTCGGCTTGTACAGGTCATAGCGGAAGGCCTTCACGCGCGGCGCGTCGCCGGGACCCGGAGCGGTCACGATGCCGGCCCGGCCCGACGCGGTATCGACCATCCCGGTGGCGACCGTGGCCCCGGTCGTCGATCCGGGATACGGCGTGAAGCTCGAATACTGCTCGGGCGCCTTGCCGCGCTCACCGGGCAAGGTCGAGGAGAACACCTTGACCTGCGATTCGATGCCGGGACCCGAGCCGACGATGATGTTGTCGGCCAATGCGTTGCCATCGATATCGGCGCCCGCGACGTTCACGCCGCCGCGGAAGTCGGGTCCGAACGGCGCGAACCGAGTCAGTTCGATGTTGAAGGCCGCGCCGTTGTAGGCCACGACCTCCGAGCTCACTCCCGCACCGGTACCGGCCACCAGATCGAGCACCCCGTCACCGTTCACATCGGCCATCGCGACCGTCGGTGTGCCCTCGAACGAAGGGAACGGCGTGACCGTCGCGACCAGCCTGTCGCCATTGCCGTCGTATATCTGGACTGTCGCGGGTTTACCCGGCGAACCCGGTATCGCCACCGCATAGGTAGATACCTCGGGGATTACATTGACGAGCGCCATCAGGCCGTTGTCCTCGTGATTGAGTCGATGGCAATGGATTACGAAGGTGCCGGTGTACTCGGTGAACTTCATGCGCAGCGTCATCGAGGCGGGCACGAGCGGGTTCTCGTTCTCGTCGGTGACCGGGGCGGGCACATTGACGTTGTCCGCACCCCACATCTGCACGCCGGTCCTGGTATTCGCCACCGGATCCACGATTTCCATCACCTGCATGTCGTTCACGTGGATGTGCATCGGGTGCTCGTCATTGTTCAGGTTGGTGATCAGCCATTCCTCGACCGACCCGAGTCGCGGCTGGAGCAGCGGGATATTCGGGAAGGTGTTGTCGTCGAACTCGTAGGTGAACGCCTTGGGATCGCTGCTGCTGGCCTTCTCGTTGCCGAAACCGCCCGTAACCGTCAGTGTGCGCCGCACGTCGGGTGGTACGGCCGACGTGTCCACGAACGAGGTGTACGCGTCGAGCTGCTGGCCGGGCACGAACGGGGTGGTCTTGCCCGTGCCGTCGTCGGGCCGCACCTGAATGAGCTTCTGGGTGGGGAAGATGAAGAAGCCGTCCTCGTAGCTGATGAACGAGGGGTCGACACCGAGTGTGCCCACTACGGCCGGAGGGTTGTCGGTGCCGTTATTCGTATAGAGCACACCGGGATTCGTGACCGGGCGGGCGCGCGGCAGGGGTGGCATCTCGAGTACGAGATCACCGGTTGTCGGCATTGTCACCGCGATCGCGTACCGCGACCCCGGCGGGATGACGAGACGGGTGCCGTCGCCGTCGACCGGCGGGTGGACCTCCGAGAAGGGAACGCCGTCCTGGCCGACGATCGCGAACTTCGGATGGCTGCCCGTCGCGGTCTCGGTCAGCGTGACCGGCATGTAGGCGAAGTCGCTGATATTCGCGAGGACCCAGATCTCGGTCTGCCCCGGGCTCAACTGCAACGAGGGCTGGAACTGTCCGTTGATCGTGAACTGCACATCGCGCTGATTGTCGGGCAGCGTCGGGTCCGCCGGTACCGCGATGGGCGGCTGGGTCGCCGGTTCGCTGGTGAAGCTCTGCAGGTTGCTCGGTACGAATTGGGTCTGCCCCCGATGGTTGGCAGGCGACAGCGGCCCGCTGTGCCAATTGGTGACGTACCGGGAGCCCTCGGTCGTCTCCGCGAAGTTCACCGGGGCCAGGCTCGGCCGGTAGGTGCCGTCGGCGAGCTGCGCTCCCTCCGGCGGCCGCAGTGTGCTCACATACTGCGGCCAGTTCGGGTCGTTCAGCTGGTGGCCGCGGCCCTTGCGGTCGAAGACGAAGTTGTACTGCAGCGCCATATCGCGGATCGGGATGTGGTTCCGCGTCACCAGCGGCAGGTTGCCGTCGGGCCGCCCGATTTCCAGCAGACCCGCCAGCCCCCTGTAGGTCTGCTGCGCCGTGACCGTGTGGCGATGGCTGTGGTACCAGTACATGCCATTCGGCATGCTCTTCGGCACCGCATAGTCGAAGACGTTGCCCTTGCCCGCGGGGATGTCGAGCAGGACATTGTCGGCGTTGCCGTCGGGGCTCACGTGCAGTCCGTGGGTGTGCAGGTTGAGGGGCGAGGCGGTGAGGGCAGGCGGGTAGATCGGTACATCCCCGCCGACAGGGGTGAAGGCCGGGTTGTAATAGTCCCTGATCGTCAGCCCCTGGAGATCATTGTCGAAGTGCACGATCAAGCGTTCGCCCGGATCGACATGCAGCGTCGGCGCCGGGTAGCCGTTGTCCCCCTTGACCGAGCCGTCCGAGGCGGTGCCTCGGATGAGCTCATAACCGAAGACCAGGAAATTCGAAGCCGGTTTCGAGACCGTGTCGAGGGCGACAGTGCCCTGATGCGCCGACAGCCGCACTTCGAGCACGCCGTCCTTGCTCGTCAGCTCGACCGGCTCCCGGTACGCGACCGGGGCGGCATGGGGACCGGTGTTACCACCGCCCGATGTCGTGGACCGATCGGACGTACACGCTGCGATCAGCAATGTGATCGACGCGGCGACCGCAACGATCGTGACAATCGGCCTCCTGCGATGAGTGACCATGGGTTCCCGTTTCCACACCGGCGGCTGGGTTCCGAAGCATCGATCGACGACCCAAAGACTACTCAGGAAGCGAATCCCCTCGCTCGGATTTGCCGTGGGACCAGGCGCTGACCATCGAGGACGCGCCGGGGCGGGGAATACCGGAAGGTGGTCATCGGGTTGCGCATCATGGGTGAGTCGCGGACAAATCGGCGAAAGCGGCGGGATACCCCGAAGATGTGCAGGTCAACGGTGGGATAGGCTTTGACGGTCATGAAGTCGGCTTTTGCGGGTCCGGTCCACGGGGCGCCCCAGACGGTCTACCTCGATCATGCGGCGACCACTCCGATGGTGCCTGCCGCGATCGAGGCGATGACGGCTGCCCTCGGGATGGCGGGCAATGCCTCGTCACTGCACGGTTCGGGACGTGCGGCCCGGCGGATGCTGGAGGAGGCACGCGAGTCGATCGCCGCCGATCTGGGCGCCCGGCCATCGGAGGTGATTTTCACCTCCGGCGGGACCGAGAGCGACAATCTGGCGATCAAGGGCATCTACTGGGCCCGCCATGATGCCGAACCGCGCCGGACCAGGATTATCGCGGGTTCGACCGAACATCACGCCGTCATCGATGCCGTCGAGTGGCTGGAGCAGCACGAGGGCGCGCAGGTGACCTGGCTGCCGGTCGACTCCGACGGTGTGGTGTCGCTGCGGGTGCTGCGCGCGGCGCTGGCCGAACATGTCGACGAGGTCGCGCTGGTGACCATCATGTGGGCCAACAACGAGGTCGGCACCATTGCGCCGATCATCGAATTGGCCGCGGTGGCACAGGAATTCGGCGTACCCATGCACAGTGACGCGATCCAGGCCGCCGCGCAGCTGCCGATCGATTTCGCGGCGAGTGGGCTTTCGGCGGCGAGTTTCGCCGGGCACAAGGTCGGCGGGCCGCATGGTGTCGGCGTGCTGCTGCTCGGCAGGCAGGTGCCGTGTGTGCCGCTCTTGCACGGCGGCGGGCATGAGCGCGATCTGCGTTCCGGGACTTCGGATACTGCCGCGGCCGTCGGACTCGCCACCGCACTGAACCACACGGTGACCGAGTTGCCGACGCGCACAATGGAATTGATCGCGCTGCGGGACGCGTTGATCAAGGGCATCCGCGATGCGGTCCCGGATGCGGTGCTGAGCGGTCCGGATGGTGTGCGTCGGTTGCCGGGCAATGTGCACTTCACTTTCCCCGGCTGCGAAGGTGATTCGCTGCTGATGCTGCTGGACGCGGCGGGGATCGAATGCTCTACCGGGTCGGCCTGCAATGCGGGTGTGGCCACCCCGAGTCACGTGTTGATCGCGATGGGCGTGCAGCCGTGGCAGGCCCGCGGTTCACTGCGCTTTTCGTTGGGGCACACCTCGACTCGCGCCGATGTGGACGCGGTGCTGAATGTCTTGCCCCAGATTGTGGAAAGGGCCATGGCCGCGGGTCTGGCCGGTGCGAAGGGAGGTGTCTGATGCGGGTACTCGCCGCGATGAGTGGTGGTGTGGATTCGGCCGTGGCGGCGGCACGTGCCGTCGACGCTGGTCACGAGGTGGTCGGCGTACATCTGGCGCTGTCCGCGACACCGGGTACCCTGCGCACCGGTTCGCGCGGTTGCTGCTCGAAGGAGGATGCGGGCGATGCCCGGCGGGCCGCCGATGTGCTCGGAATCCCCTTCTATGTCTGGGATTTCGCGGACCGCTTCAAGGAAGACGTGATCGACGATTTCGTCGCCGCCTACGCCGCGGGTGAAACCCCGAATCCGTGCCTGCGCTGCAATGAGAAGATCAAGTTCTCCGCCCTCGCCGACCGTGCGGTGGCCCTCGGCTTCGACGCCGTGGTCACCGGCCATTACGCCCGGCTCGAGGACGGTGTGCTGCGCCGTGCCGTCGATGCCGACAAGGACCAGTCCTATGTGCTCGCGGTGCTGACCGCGCAGCAGCTGGCGCGGGCCATGTTCCCGGTGGGGGACACCGCTAAGCCGCACATCCGCGCCGAGGCGGCCGAGCGCGGGCTCGCGGTGGCGAATAAGCCCGACAGCCATGACATCTGCTTCATCCCGTCCGGTGACACCAGGGCCTTCCTCGGCGCGAAGATCGGCATTCGGCCGGGTGCGGTTGTCGACGCCGACGGGCAGGTGCTCGCGAATCACGAAGGCGTGCACGGGTTCACGATCGGTCAGCGCAAGGGGCTCGGGCTCTCAGGTCCGGCCGCCGATGGTAAGCCGCGCTATGTCACCGAGATCGATCCCGACTCCGGCACCGTCCGCGTCGGTTCGGCCGAGGAACTGCAGGTGTGGACCATCCAGGCCGACCGTGCCATCTGGACGTCCGGTGCCATGCCGGAGGGTCCGATCGAGTGCGTGGCGCAGGTGCGCGCGCACGGCGGTACCGCACCAGCCGTGGCCGAGGCCGTCGACGACGGGCTGATCGTGCGCCTGCGCGAGCCGCTGACCGGTGTGGCCCGCGGCCAGGCCGTCGTGCTGTATCGCCCGGATACGTTGGGAGATCAGGTGATCGGCAGCGGCACCATCACCGGTACCGCGCGCGATGCGTCGGATTCTGTGAGCAGCGCGGGCGCGAGCACAAGGCAGTGAGTGACGCCGACATCGAGCGGCGTGGCAATCGAGATCGCTTCGTCCCGGCGCAGACCGGGATCCACCACACAAATGGGGTGCATACCCCGCATAGGGGCAACGCAGTGAGCGAGCGTCAGCGAGTGAGCCATCGGTACAGTGCGCGATTGCGCACGACGGAGCCGAGCGTCGGCGAGGCGCAGTCGTGAGCGAAATTGCCAAGGAAGCGGGCGAAATCGAGGCTCAGGAACCGGTGCGGATTCGCGGCGGGATCGCAACTGGTGTCGGATCGTGGCCGGGTACGGATCCGCGGGAGGCCGCGGCCACCATTATCGGTGAGTTGCCGGATCTGCCGCATCTGGTCGAATTGCCCGGGCGCGGTGTGGGTTCGGACATGATCGGCCGCGTCTCTGCACTTCTGGTGGATATGCGATTCGACACCACCACGCGGGGGTATCGGCTGGCAGCCCGGCCCGGCGCCGTCTCGCGGCGGGCGCGCGATCTGCTCAGGTCGGATCTGGACGCACTCGAAGAGGCATGGGCGACAACGGGTTCGGTAGGCACGGTCAAACTACAGGCCACCGGACCGCTGACCCTCGCGGCCCAACTCGAACTCCCCGTCGGACACCGGGTCCTCACCGATTCCGGTGCGGTGCGCGATCTTTCGGAATCCCTGGCCGAAGGTCTCGCCCAGCACGTGGACGAGGTGCGCAAACGTCTCGGCGCGGAAGTCGTTCTGCAACTGGATGAACCATCACTGACCGATGTGCTGAACGGCTTCCTCCGCGGCGTCAGCGTGCTCAACACGGTGCGCGCGGTCCCCGAACCGGAGGCACTCGCGGTGCTGGACGCGGTCATCACCGCCCAGGCCGTCCCGGTCCTGGTCCACACCTGCGCCGACGAGCCCGCCCTATCCTTCCTCCGCAGCAGCGCGGCCACCGCCATCGGCTTCGACATGGACACCATTACCACCCGTGCACTCGACGATATCGGCGAAACCCTCGACGCGGGAAAGCAACTTGCTCTCGGCCTCGTTCCGACCACGCCGCCCGGCAAACCTCCGACCTGGCGTGATATCGCCGAACCCGGCGTCCGCCTCATCGACCGCCTCGGCCTGCGCCGCACTGTCCTGGCGACCCAGATCCTGGTCGCCCCCGCCTGCGGCCTGGCCGATGCCCCACTCGAATGGGCCCGCCGAGCCCTCCGGCTCTCCACCGAAGTAGCCCGCGCCTACGCCGAAGAGCCGGAGTCTCTCGACTTCTCCTGACACCAGGTACCGCGATTCGGCGCGGACCGCCCGTCGACAGGGCTATCGGCTCCGTATCGACAAGCCACGGCAGGGATGCCCTGGCTCGGTTGCTGCCGCCACATCTGGTGCGGGTGTATGCGCGGATCGTCGACACCGGGGTGCGCCAGCTGTACGGCGCGGTGCCGCTCACCGACCGCACACGGGATCTGTTCGACGACAATATGTTCGGCGTCTTCACCGCGATCACCGGTCCGGAGCGCACCTACCTCGGCGTCGCGCCAGTCGAGTTTGTCGTGCCGCCGCCGCAGCAGAGGGGCGGTGGCAGGCCCGTACGAGACGGAGATGATCGGCTACGGATTCGCGGCGGTGCGGGCGGGCGCTATCGACGGGCAACGTCACCTCGGACAGGATCCGCTGCCCTGATAGTCCGCCGCGACGTGCGGGAATGTGGCGGTGACTTGTCGGTGGGCTCGACTAATGTGCGTTGGGTGAGTGACAGCGACATTGCGGTTGAGCCGGCAACGGCGGAGCAGCGGGTGGAGTGGCAGCGGCTTGCGGACGAGGTTCGGGAGCACCAGTTCCGGTATTACGTGCGGGACGCGCCCATCATCTCCGACGGTGAGTTCGACAAGCTGCTGCGGCAACTGCAGGCGCTCGAGGACGCACATCCGGATCTGCGCACGCCCGATTCGCCGACCCAGCTGGTCGGCGGCGGATTCGCGACGGATTTCACCGCCGTGGACCACCTCGAGCGAATGCTGTCGCTGGACAATGTCTTCGACTTCGACGAGCTGCGCACCTGGGCCGGCCGGGTCGAGGCCGAGACCGGGTCGAATCTGCACTATCTGTGCGAGGTGAAGATCGATGGTGTCGCGCTGAACCTGGTGTACGAGAAGGGGCGGCTGGTGCGCGGCGCGACCCGCGGCGACGGCCGCACCGGTGAGGACGTCACGCTCAACGCGCGCACCATCGAGGACATTCCGGGCGAGCTGACCGCGACCGCGGAGTTCCCGATCCCGGAGCTGCTCGAGGTGCGCGGCGAGGTCTACTTCCGGCTGGAGGATTTCGAGACCCTCAACGCGGCGATCGTGGCCGAGGGCAAACCGCCGTATGCGAATCCGCGCAATACCGCGGCGGGTTCGCTGCGCCAGAAGGATCCGGCGGTCACCGCGCGGCGGCGGCTGCGGATGATCTGCCACGGTTTCGGACGCATCGAGGGCTACACCCCGACCTCACAGCACGAGGCCTACCGCGCACTTGCCGCATGGGGTCTGCCGGTCTCCGAGCACACCAAACTGGTGCAGGGCATCGATGCGGTGATCGAGCGCGTCAACTATTGGGGCGAGCACCGTCACGATATCGAGCACGAAATCGACGGACAGGTGATCAAGGTCGACGAGATGGCGCTGCAGCGCAGGCTCGGCTCGACCTCGCGCGCCCCGCGCTGGGCGATCGCCTACAAGTACCCGCCCGAAGAGGCCACAACCAAACTGCTGAATATCGAGGTGAACGTCGGGCGCACCGGCCGGGTCACCCCGTTCGCGGTGATGGAACCGATCTCCATCGCGGGCTCCACGGTCGCCATGGCCACCCTGCACAATGCATCCGAGGTCAAGCGCAAGGGCGTGCTCATCGGTGACACCGTCACCATCCGCAAGGCCGGTGACGTGATTCCGGAGGTGCTCGGCCCGGTGGTCGACGCACGCACCGGCGACGAGCGCGAATTCGTCATGCCGACGCACTGTCCGGAATGCGGCACCGAGCTGGCACCGCAGAAGGAGGGCGACGCCGATATCCGCTGTCCCAACCAACAGTTCTGCCCGGCGCAACTGCGCGAGCGGGTGTTCCATGTGGCCGGTCGCGGTGCGTTCGATATCGAATCGCTGGGCTACGAAGCCGCCAATGATCTGCTGAAGTCGAGCGCGATCACCGACGAGGGCGATCTGTTCGACCTCGACGAGGCCCGACTGCTCACCACCACGCTGTTCGCCAACAAGGACGGCGGCCTGTCCGCCAACGGCAAGCGACTGCTGGAGAACTTGCAGACCGCCAAGAATCGGCCGCTGTGGCGGGTGCTGGTCGGGTTGTCCATCCGGCATGTCGGGCCTACTGCGGCGCGGGTGCTGGCCAGGGAATTCGGCAGTCTCGATCGGATCCAGGATGCCGCGGTCGAGAAACTGGCCGCCGCCGACGGTGTCGGCCCGACCATTGCCGCCGCGGTCGCCGAATGGTTCACCGTCGATTGGCATCGCGCGATCGTCGACAAGTGGCGTGCCGCGGGCGTGCGGATGGCCGATGAGCGCGACGAGTCCATCGAGCGCACCCTCGAGGGTCTATCGATCGTGGTAACCGGGTCGTTGGAAGGGTTTTCCCGCGACGGCGCCAAGGAGGCGATCCTGGTGCGCGGCGGTAAGGCCGCGGGTTCGGTCTCGAAGAAGACGGCATTCGTGGTGATCGGTGATTCGCCGGGCTCCAAGGCCGACAAGGCGGAGGAACTCGGTGTGCCGATCCTCGACGAGGACGGATTCCGCAAGCTGCTCGAGCAGGGTCCGGCGGCGGTCACGCCGGAGACGGCCGCGGAGGACGCCGAAGCCGAGGAGTAGATATGCCGTCGGCGAATACTCCTTGACCTGAACCTGGCTTCAGGTATGACGATCGACTGGTAGGTAACTATCAGGAGATTCGATATGACTCACCGCTCTACCGCTCTGATCACCGGTGCTTCGGCGGGATTCGGTCTGGCTCTCGCGCGTTCGCTCATCGGGCGCGGCTGGCGAGTGATCGGCACCGCCCGCCGGGGCGACCGGCTGGCCCGGGCGAGGGCCGAACTCGGCGAAGCCTTTTTCGCGGTGCCGGGCGATATCACCGATCCGGCGCACCGCGCCGAGCTGGCCGAGGTCGCGGGCGAATTCGGACATCTCGACCTGCTCGTGAACAATGCGAGCAGGCTCGGGCCCAGTCCGATGCCGCGACTGGCGAACTATCCGCTCGATCAGCTCGAGCTGGTGTATCGGACCAATGTCATTGCCCCGCTCGCGGTTCTGCAGTTCGCGCTGCCACTGCTCGATCCGGATGGTGTCGCGGTGAATATCAGCTCCGATGCGGGCGTCGAACCATACCCGGACTGGGGCGGCTACGGCTCGTCGAAGGCTGCCCTGGATCAACTCACCGCCATCCTGTCCGCCGAACATCCGGAGCTGTCGATCTACTCCTTCGATCCCGGCGATATGCGCACCGAAATGCATCAGGCGGCATTTCCCGGCGATGATATCTCCGATCGTCCCGAGCCCGAGACCGTCGTGCCCGCGCTGCTGCGCTTGATCGAGCAGCGACCCAAGAACGACCGTTATACCGCCGCCGATTTCGCCGCGGGGGTCGGTAGATGACAACCGCGTTGAATGAATGGCCCGATGTTCTGCCACCCGAGCGCAATGCCGCCGCTCCGCCGGAGGCGCGCGGACTGGCTCGCGACGAGGTACGGATGCTGGTGGCGGCGGATCGCCTCACCCACAACACCTTCCGTGAACTGCCACAGCATTTGCACGCTGGTGACCTTGTGGTGGTGAACAATTCGGCGACACTGGCCGCGGCGGTCGACGGCACCCTAGACGGCTTGCCGGTCACGCTGCATTTGTCCACCTGGCTCAACGCGCCCGTCGACGGGGCGAGCGGGCCACCGGACACCTTCGGCGGTTGCGACGGACTGTGGGTCGTGGAGGTGCGCACCCGCGAACGCACGCCCTATCCACGTGACCTACACCCGGGCAACGAGATTCAGCTGCCGCAGGGTGCCACCGCCACCCTGCGTGAACCCTGGCTGCCGGGTGCCCGCCGACTCTGGATCGCTGAACTCAGCGCCGATCCCACCTGGCTGCTGGCGACCCACGGCTATCCGATCACCTACTCGTATGTGCCACAACGCTGGTCGCCTTCGTACTACACGACCGTCTTCGGTCGGATCCCGGGCAGTGCCGAAATGCCGAGTGCGGCACGGCCGTTCACGCAAAGGCTGGTGCTCGATCTGGTGACTTCAGGCGTCGCGATCGCGCCGATCACCCTGCACACCGGGGTCTCCTCACCCGAGGGGGGCGAACCTCCGAGCCCGGAGCGGTTCGCGGTGCCGGCGTCGACCGCACGTCTGGTGAACGACACCAAGGCGGCGGGTGGCCGCATCATCGCGGTAGGCACCACGGTGACGCGAGCATTGGAGACCACCGCCGATCACAACGGAATCGTGCATCCGGCCCGGGGGTGGACCGAACTGGTCCTCGGTCCGCAACACCCCGCCCGGGTGGTCGATGGCATCATTACCGGCTGGCACGCACCCGGCGCATCGCATCTGGAGCTACTCGTTGCGGTCGCGGGCGAGGCCGGCGTCCACGAGGCGTATGCAACCGCACTCGATACCGGATATCTCTGGCACGAGTTCGGTGACAGTGCGTTGCTATTCGGCCCCGGCGCTAGGAGGGGCTGATGCTCACGGTGGAGTCGAGCTGGCCACCGACCTCGATCCGCCCGCACTTACCGTTGCTGAGATCGAGATGCGCGTTCCTGGTCTTGGTCCGGCTCTTCTGGATGGTGGTGTCGACGATGACCTGGACCTTGCCCACCGAGCACACCTTCACGAGCGCGGGCGAGCCGTCGAAGCTGTAGGTGCCGCCACTCTGGCAGGTGTTGGTCTCGTCGTGGAAGAAGATCCGGGCGGTGCCGTCCGGACAGGGTGCCTCGGCGGCAGCTTGCGGCGGTCCGAGCACGACCAGCGGGCCGAGTGCGAGCGCGGCCGCGACGGAGCTGCGGGCCACTAGACGACTAATCGTCAGTTCCATCGTTGAATCCCTCATCAATACATTTCCGGCAGATGCCAGCGGGTAGCCGCGGCGCCTGCATGATAACGCGTGACGTGCGCATTTGTCCGGCGGAAGCCTGCTGAGCGACGTCTGTCCAGGCCTGTGAAGCGGGTGCGGTGTCGCGGTGCGCCGGGCGAACCGACAGGATGGCGGGATGCTGCGCAGTTTTCAGGTGACGAATCACAGATCGCTGGCCGAACGGCAGGACTTGCGTTTGAGCCGGGGGAGCGGACCGGTCGCGGTGCCGGTGACGGCGGTGCACGGTGCGAGTGCCGCGGGCAAGACGAGCCTGATCGATGCGCTGGGGCAGATGCGCGATGCGGTGTTGCATTCGGTGACCGGCTGGGATCCCTACGCGGGACCGGTGCGCGTACCGCACCGCGGATTCCCGGATCGCCCTTCGGAATTCGTGGCGAGCTTCGTCGCGGAGGGTGTGCCGTACACCTATGGGTTCCGCCTGGACAACGCGGATGTGACGGCCGAATGGCTCTATACGCATCCGCGCTCGCGCAAGCGAATTGTGTTCGAGCGCAATGGTGAACAGATCAAGATCGGTCCGATGTTCGAGGCCGCCCGCTACGGTATCGCCGCATTGTTGCCGCTGGTGCGGCCGAATGCGTTGCTGCTCAGTCTCGCCGGGCAGATGTATGCCGAGGCGCTGGTGCCCGCGTATCGGTGGTTCTCCGCGATGCTCGAGGTGCAGCACGGCGCGACGGATGCGACGGCGGTCGCGCATCGGCTCGGCAGTCATCTGTCCGCGGCACCGGACCATGCGGTGCGGCTGCTCATGCTGCTGCGCACCGCCGAACTCGGCATTACCGATCTGCTGATCGCCGAGCCGGACCCGATGTACGCAGACTATCTGCGCGAACTCGACGCCGATATCGCGGGGACCGGCAAACAGGTGGAGTTGTGTGCGACCTCACCGGCGCATGCTGACCAGTTGCTGCGGGAGAACGGCATCACCGAGGTCATGCTCGAACGCGAGCTGAGCAATCTGAAGGCCGCGCGCGATGCCCTCTACACCCGGATGGTCGAGCGTCGCGGCGTCGGCCTCGGACTGGTGCACGCCGGCATCGACTCCGCCTTCGACATCACCGACGAATCCGCCGCAACCCTCTCGATGCTGCGTTTGCTCCCGACCATGCTCGACGCACTGGACTCCGGCCGGGTGCTCGCGATCGACGATATCGGCGCGCACCTGCCGGTCGAGGAGACCGATCGGCTGATCCAGCTCTTCCAGAATCCGGAGACCAATTCCCGTGGCGCCCAACTGATCTTCACCACGAACAATCGGTCGCTGATCGATCGCGCGAACGGTCGCTCCCAGCGCACCCGCACCGCGGTCTGGCAGATCCGCCGCACCGATCACGGCACCAGCGAACTCGCCTCGCTGTAGTCAGCTGCATCGGTCACATGAGGCCATCGGTCGCCGCCGGTGCGCGTCCGGTGCTGCGGTTCCGAGCACTGCTGCGGTCTAGGTGCCCGGACCGAGCATTGGTGGCCTGGTGCGGTCCGCGGTATTGGTGAGCGTGCTGCGCTGGCGTCGGTTGCCGCGGCATCTAGTGCCTCGTCCAGATCTTGCTGCGCCACCCGCTCCGGCTGCTCGCCGAGCGTAGTCATTTGGCAGTCAATGCGGCGTGGGCGACCACCATTCGACTGCGTTCGACGGACCCTCGAACCAATGCCCGATACGGCAGGAGCTATCTGGACGCGGCACGAGCAGCGCCCCGACTTGCCTGCCCGGACCAATAGCATGGGTGCCATGGTGCAGTTCGCGATGCTGGTGATCATGGTCGGCGCGGTGGTGGCGATGGTCATGCTCTACCTGCGTGGGCGCAATGGTTTCCGGCTGTCGAATCCGGAGTCGGGGACGCTGTACGTCACCGGGGTGAGTCCGCGGCCCGACGCGACCGGCGAGCAGTACGTGACCATTACCGGCAATCTGACCGGCCCGTCGGTGCCCGGCACCGTGGTGTACGGCCGCCTGGTGTGGGACGTGAACAACTGGCCTGCCATCGGGGATCTGATCCCGGTGGTCTACCCATCCGGCAAACCGGAACGCTGGCAGATCTCGCACCCGGGCGCGCGTCCGGGGCTCGGTTCCTGACCGACGTCGATGTCGTCGCGCACAGCGGGGTCAGTGACACGTCCATCCTCCGCTGGCTGTCATGTGCCGGAGCGCAGCCGGGTGACCTGAGTCCGTGCCTGCGGTCTACGACATGCCACTGCGTGGCGGCCCGACTGATGTGTCTCGGCCGCGGACCTGCGTGGCGAGTCTCGTCGGTCGGGGTCGTGTCGCGGCGGTGGTCCTGTGTCGGGTCGGCGGGCCTGCGTGGCGAGTCTCGTCGGTCGGGGACGTGTCTCCGCGGTGGTCCTGCATCGAGTCGAACGGCCTCCGCGGCGAGTCCGGTCGACCGACCGGGTTGTTTGGGAGTGGCCGCTCGAGCGGTGGGAGTATGCCGGTATGGATGTGCAGGACTCCCAGGTTGTCGTTCGCGACGCTCGCCCGGACGAATACGACGCCGTCGGTGACCTGACGGTCGAGGTCTATGTCGGCGAGGGCTTCGTGCGTCCCGGCAGCCCGTATGTCACCGAACTCGCCGATATCACCCATCGCGCGGGTGCGGCGCAGGTGCTGGTCGCGGTGCACGACGATCGGGTGGTCGGTTCGCTGGCGGTGGCTCGGCCGGGAACGCCATACGCCGA
The DNA here is from genome assembly GCF_035920345.1 of Nocardia vinacea. Lineage (NCBI taxonomy): Bacteria > Bacillati > Actinomycetota > Actinomycetes > Mycobacteriales > Nocardiaceae > Nocardia > Nocardia vinacea. Next base: position 4,863,884 of record NZ_CP109149.1, on the reverse strand, counting down.
GATTGCCCGACCGGGGGAGTTGGAATTCCGGATGCTCGCCGTGTCGAAGTCGGCGCGGGGGCTCGGTGCGGGAACGGCGTTGGTGCGCACCGTCATCGAGACCGCACAGGCCGAATCCTTTGCCGCCGTGGTGCTTACCACGATGCCCGCCATGGTCGACGCGCGGCGGATCTATGACCGATTCGGTTTCGTCCCTGCGCCGGAACGGGATTGGAAGACCGATGCGGGTGAGTGGCTGTCAGTGCTACGACTGGATCTCCCAGCCTGATTATCCGACAGCGCCGACCGGTATCGGCCGAACGGCAACCGGCGCGGTCAGAAATTCGGGCGTCCTCAGCCCAGTACGGTCGCGACGATCCCCGCGAGGTAACCGAGCCGCGCCACCTCGGACGGGCGGAAGTCGGGCCCACCGGGGCGTCCGAGCAGCAGCACCTTGCCGGTATTTCCGAGCGGCGCCGCGGCCAGCTTCGTATCCATATCGCGCCAGATCTGCGGCACCCAGTCGCCCTCGGGATCCAGGACGGCGGGCTTCTCCAACGGCATCCACGGCGCCGAACCCGCCTGCGTCTGCGGCGCACTCTGGCTGCCGACGACGCGGTGGGCGCCCTGCGGCCCCATATCGATGATGGTGCTCCAGCCGACGCGCAGCACTCGCGGCACTCCGTCGACGAGCACCTGTAGCCGATCGTCGCGCGCACTCGCGACCTGATCGATCAGCTCGAGTTCGCGATGGGTGTCAAGTACACCGGAGTACGGGCGGATGGAGTCCACGTGCACATCGCCGATCGATTCGGCGGCGGTGATCAATGTGTCGGGTAGCGCACCCTGCGGCACCTCGACCACGAGATCGTCGACCGCGAATCCCGCGCCCCGCTCGACCACGTCGAGGGAGAGGATGTCGGCGCCGACAGAGCCCAGTGCGAGCGCGAGCGCACCGAGGCTTCCCGGTCGATCCGGAAGTTGCACGCGGAGCAGGTAAGACACGCGCGTTCCTTTCCTTGGCGGCCGAGGCTCTGAAACGAATACCCGGGTCACGCAATACTTACACCCACAAGTCCCGGTTATCGACTCGAAGTGCGGCCAGTGACGGATGCCACAGCGCGAATTCGCGCGGAAGCGGCGTGTCACGCTAGCCGGTGGGGTGTGTCGTTGCATGCGCGGCTCCTGTGAAAGTTGTGGAGTGGGGAGTCGCTAGGCTGTTCGGTGGCCGTTCACCAAGCTCAATCATGCCGAAAGGGGTCCGCGGTGCCCGCCATCTCCCGCGACGAGGTCGCACACTTCGCCCGGCTGTCCAGGCTCGCCCTGTCCGAATCCGAACTGGATCAGTTCGCCGGTCAGTTGGATTCGATCCTGAGTCACGTGCGGACCATCTCCGAGGTCGCCGCCGCCGATGTACCGGCGACCGCGTCGCCGAATCCGGCGACCAATGTGACGCGTCCGGATCAGGTCGTCCCGTGCCTCACCCCGGGCGAGGCGCTCTCGGGTGCCCCCGCGGTCGAGGACCAGCGGTTCCTGGTTCCGCAGATCCTGGGAGAGGGCGAATGAGTTCAGCATCGCGTAGTGATTCCGTGGGGGGTGGCGGTCGGGCGACGGGTGGGCGCGACCTGACCGCGCTGTCTGCCGCCGAGTTGGCGGCCGAGATCCACGGCCGCGAGGTGACCTCGGTGGAGGTCACCCAGGCGCATCTGGATCGGATCGCCGCCGTCGACGGCGAGTACCACGCATTCCTGCACGTGGCCGGTAACGAGGCGCTCCGCGCGGCCGCCGCGGTGGATGCCGCGCTCGCCGCGGGCGATGCGCCCGCCTCGCCGCTGGCCGGAGTTCCGTTGGCGCTCAAGGATGTTTTCACGACCACGGATATGCCGACCACATGTGCCTCGAAGATTCTCGAGGGCTGGGTCGCACCGTACGACGCGACGCTGACCAGCCGGTTGCGCGCCGCGGGCATCCCGATCCTCGGCAAGACGAATATGGACGAGTTCGCGATGGGCTCCTCCACCGAGAACTCGGCCTTCGGTCCGACTCGGAATCCGTGGGATACCACCAGGATTCCGGGTGGTTCGGGTGGTGGATCGGCGGCCGCACTGGCTTCGCATCAGGCGCCGCTGGCGATCGGCACCGATACCGGTGGGTCGATTCGGCAGCCCGCCGCGGTGACCGCGACCGTCGGCACCAAGCCGACCTATGGCACCGTCTCCCGGTTCGGTCTGGTCGCGTGCGCGTCTTCGCTGGATCAGGGTGGTCCGTGTGGGCGCACGGTGCTCGATACCGCGCTGCTGCACGAGGTCGTCGCCGGATACGACCCGCGCGACTCCACCTCCCGCAATGTGCCGGTGCCGCCGGTGGTCGCTGCGGCACGCCAGGGCGCCACCGGCGATCTGCGCGGCGTGAAAGTCGGTGTGGTGAAGGAGTTGCACTCCGACAGCTATCAGCCGGGCGTCATCGCATCCTTCGATGCGGCGGTCGGCGTACTGAAGGATTTGGGCGCCGAGGTTGTCGAAGTGTCTTGTCCGCACTTCGAATACGCGCTCGCCTCGTACTATCTGATCCTGCCGAGCGAGGTGTCCTCGAACCTGGCGCGCTTCGACGCCATGCGCTACGGACTGCGCGTCGACGACGACGGCAACCACAGCGCGGAGCAGGTCATGGCCGCGACCCGCGCCGCCGGATTCGGCCCGGAAGTCAAGCGCCGCATCATGATCGGCACCTACGCGCTGTCGGCCGGATACTACGACGCCTACTACGGTCAGGCGCTCAAGGTGCGCACGCTGATCGCTCGCGACTTCGACAAGGCCTATGAGCAGGTCGACGTCCTGGTCTCCCCGACCAGCCCGTTCACCCCGTGGAAGCTGGGTGAGAAGGTCGACGATCCGCTGGCGATGTACCTCTCCGACCTGTGCACCCTGCCCACGAACCTGGCGGGACATCCGGCGATGTCGGTGCCGTCCGGATTGAGCAAGGACGACGGGATGCCGGTGGGTCTGCAGATCATGGCTCCCGCCCTTGCCGATGATCGGCTGTATCGCGTCGGTGCGGCGTATGAGGCCGCGCGGGGTCCGGTCGCCTGAGAAGTTTTGACCTGAGCGCCCATTCCGGTTTCGATCATGCGGGACTCCGCGTGAACTCGACAGGATCGGGCGCTCAGGACATCCTTACGCGGGCCAGACGAACTCTGGGTCGGTGAGGTAGTCCTGGCGCCGCTGATCCAATGCCATCGCGACCATTTGGTGCGCGCCGGGGCCGATTACCTTGCGCACCGGCGGGTTCGGCATATTCACGAGCGCGATCAGTTCCGCCGCAGCGACTTCCGGGGCGGCTTCCACCCACTCGGGCTCGGCATCTGTTTCCGGCGGTGGGGCGGTCGGGTCCGGGGAGTCCGGCATGCCCAGGATGCCGGTGCGCAGTTCTTTGTACGCCGGGAGCGCCGTCGCGAACTTCATGCTCGACTTCGCCCAATCGGTATCGAAACCGCCGAGCTGTGCCAGCGTGACGTGAATTCCGAAGGGCCGCAACTCATCCGCGAGTGACGCGCCGAAACCCTCTAGCGCCCATTTGCTCGCGTTGTACATGCTGAAAAGCGGCAGGCTGCCGACCGCGCCGACGGTCGAGATCTGCACGATATGCCCGGCGCCCTGATTGCGCAGATGCGGCACTGCGGCCTGCGAAACCCACAGTGCGCCATAGAAATTGGTATCCATCTGGGCGCGGATCTCGGCTTCGGTCAGTTCCTCGACCGCACCGACCAAACCGTATCCGGCGTTGTTCACGATCACATCGATGCTGCCCGCGATCGCGAATGCCTTGTCCACCGTGGCGATCGCGCGGTCGCGGTCGCGAACATCCAAGGGCAGCACCGTCAATCGGCCGTCGTCGATATCGGCCATAGATCGTGGGTCGCGAGCGGTCGCGACAACGCGGTCGCCACCGGCGAGCGCGGCGAGCGTGAACGCTCGCCCCAGCCCGCGGTTCGCACCGGTGATGAACCAGGTTCTGGTCATTGTCGATCCTTTCGTCGCGAGACGCTCCGTCTCGTTTGACGACCATGCCAATCTGATTCCGTCTTGTCAAGACGAGACGGTTCGTCTCGTTTTTGGTACAGTCTCGTCATGGCCGAAACACCCAGCGCAGCGAGGCGCAGCGAACGTGCCCGCGCTGCGATTCTCGGCGCCGCCACCGAACTGATCCGTGAGCTGCCCTACGCGAAGTTGAGCGTCGAGGCCATCGCATCCCGCGCCGGGGTCGGCAAGCAGACGATCTACCGTTGGTGGCCATCGAAGGGGGCCGTCGTCTTGGACGCGATGCTCGAACTCTATTCGGGCCCGGATGGTCTCGTGCTTCCCGATACCGGCGACATCCGCGCGGACCTGCGTGAACTGCTCCGCGGCGCGATCGCCGAGCTCACCGACCCGAGTTTCGAGGCCTTCCTGCGGGCGATGTATATCGAGATCCAACAGGATCAGGAACTGGCCAGCGCCTACCGTGAGCGACTCCTGCTCCCACAGCGTGCCGCCATCGCCGAACGCTTGGCCGCTGCCGTTCGAGCCGGACAGTTGCGCTCCGATCTCGATTCGGACTTCGCGACCGATCTGCTCCTCGGTCCGATCCAATCCCGCTGGTCCCTAGGCCTTCCCGGTCTTACCGACTCCTATGCCGACGCCACCCTCGAAGCGGCGCTCGCGCACCTCGCGCCCTGACCTGGGTGATCGCGAGCACGCTTACCCGAAGATAAGCCGCCCGCAAGATCGGCGGCGAGATGACGCTCGAGGACAGGTGTGCGGCAGCCGCGCTGGGATTCTGGTACGGGAGGTGGGCGATCAGTGGGCGCGGAGAGATTCGGCTTGCTTCTGGATGCCTTCGGTCATGCCGGCGAAGCCGCGTTGGAGGCTTTTGCCGAGGGCGGCTACTACCAGGGGGCGCAGCCAGCCGCCGAGTTCGAAGTGGGATTCGTAGCGGGTTCGGTCGGGGCCGAGTGCGGTGACTCGGTGTGAGCGCAGGCTGTGCAGGGCGCCGAGGGGGACCGGCTTCATCGAGTAGCTGAGTTCGGTGCCCGGGGTGTGCGAGACCATCCATTCGCGCTGGCGGCGCGGGCTGGAGCCGGAGAGCGCGACCAGCATATCGATCGGTTCGCCGGGGACGAGGGTGCTGCGGCATTCGATGCAGAAGGGGTTCCACTCGCCATAGCGGGGCAGGTCGGTGATCACCTGCCACACCAGTTCCGCGGGGGCGTCGATTTCGACGGTGGCATCGATGACAAAGGGCATGGTTAGCAAATTAGAACATGTTCTATAGCTGATCAAGCCTCTCAGCAGGAGAGTCGCGGGTCAGCACGCGCCCATGGCGGTGCCCTGATCGGTGCCGTAGCGGTGACCGTGGCCCGGCGGCGCGTTCAGTGCAGCGAGCAGATCCGCGCTGGTCTGCAGGAAGCTGATCACCGGAAGCCATTGTGGCACAGGGGCATCCACTCGAACGTCGCGGAGCTCGGGTGCGCGCCACAGCAGCGACGGCGACCAATGCACCACCGGATCCGAGCTGTTGGCCAATACCGTCGCGCCCGCCCGATGAACCTGACCGGCGGGCGGACCCGCCCAGAGCGCCGCGCAGGTCCGACGGTCCTGGTCGGTGTCGTCGGCGAATATAGAACTCCCACCGAGCGCGCCGAGACTCTGCCCGTAGACGTAGAGCTCGGGCTTGTGGTCGAGCGTGTCGACGCGGCGCTCCACGGCATCGAACAGCGCTCGCGCATACGCGACCGCATCGTCGCGCCCGAAGACGAAGGTCACCCAACTGGGGGCGTAGGAATACTGCATCCCGACGAGTGCGACGTCACCGCCGAAGCGTTCGAAGAACCCGCGAACCGCATTCGCATCGATCCATCCGGACCCGGTCGGCACCGCGAGTACGATATTCGACCGCTCGAATCCGCCGGACCGTTCCAGCTCTCGAATGGCCAGGGCCACACGGGAATCGAGATCGGGTGCGGAGTCGAGTCCGACGTACACCCGGATCGGTCCGGCGGGCGATCCGGTGACGAACTTGCGTCCCTCCGCGCCTAATGAAGGCCAGCTGACCGCAGATTCGGCGCTCCCGGACCGAACATACGAAACCGGTTGCACCAGTGAGGGGTCGATCGTCGCATTGGTGGCGGCATAGGCACTGCGTCGCCAATCGACAACCGCGGGTACCCCGACGAGGTAGAGCACCGACACGGCCGCCATGCCGACCGTGATACTGCGCGCCAAACCCAGCTTTCGGGCGAACCATCCGGTCGCGCGGAAGACTCCGGCGACAACGCCCACAATCGCTACGGATACGAGCGCCCAGCGCAGCCAATAATCCGGACCGATCAACGCCGTATCCATCGCCGTACGCAACCGGTTCTGCCAGTGGGTTGCCTGCACGACCATGCCGACGACCGCGAGCACGGCCGAACCGAGCAACAGCGTGCGGAATCGATCCATTCGACGATTGATATCGAAATCCCAGTGCCGCGACGCAAAGCGAAGAACTCCCGCGACGGCCAGCGCAACTGCGGCAAGCAGCCCGGTCAATATCGCCTGGGCGCTCGGTGTGCGTGGAAGCAGGCTGGGGGCCAGGGATATCGAGGTGCCGATACCGATTCCGAGCGTCGTGCCAATTCGCGGCCGCACAGCATAGCGAAACCCTTTGGTGACGAGCGTCTTCCATCTATTCCCTGGTCCAGGTGAAATGCTCGGGCTGCCCGCATCGTTCCGGGTAGAAACCGGTCTGGTCGCGGTCAACGTGCTCATGCCTGAACCCCCAGAGCACCAATGCGATTCGAAGCTCGTACCGAAGAACGACGTCGATCCCGCGCATCGGCAAGCCGCCGCCTGACGGACGGCAGGAACCCGGCCGCCCCGAGCCCGACCAGACCGCCACCGACGATCCACCCGCTATTCCCGGAATCTTCTGCCTCGAACGCAGATTCGACAACCGGCACGCCATAGTCCTGTCGCCGCGAATTCAGGTCGACGAACGTATTCGCGATGCTCGCCATCGCATTGCACCGAGCCCGCGAGAACCCGTCCTCCCGAGCCACGCACGCCTCGTGCATATGCACAGCCAGCGTCGCATCCAGCGCCTGCCTGGCCCACCCGCCCAGCGGCTGACCCTGCGCGTCCGCATAGCGCAGCAGGTCATACCCCAAATCATGTGCCTTACAAGCGGTCTCGAACTCGCCGGGCAACGTCACCGGCGACGAGCACTCCCCACCCGGATTGGCCAGCAGCCCATCGACAACAGCAGGCCGATAACCGAACCGCTCCGCGAAATCGGCGGGAATCACGTCGACCGACCCCGGCTCGCCCGAGGTCAGGCCGACCACAGCGGCGCCGGCCGACGCATTCTCCGCCGGCCGCTCGACGGTGACGGCATGCGCCGCGGGCGCCAGCATGATGGTGGCCGCCATGGTGGTCAGTGCGGCCGCTGTCAGTGCGGCACAGCGTCGTGCGATGGATTGAGTTCGGGCGCCGGCATCGATGGTCGGTGTGCTCATGGTGCTCGACTGTAGGAATCCATCCCGCAACGCCACCTCACGCCGCGGAGCGGTTTCCCGGCCCGTGCCGCCGGGGGAGCGCACGCGAGTCCTCCCACTCCGGTACTGGACCGGAATTCACCCGTGGGTATGAGGACCCGACCGCTCGGGCTTCCTACTGTCGTAGCCATGAGGGAAAAACGTCGTAGCTGGATCAAGGGGATGAACGCGCGGATGTGGTTCGACGCGTTCACCGTGCTGCTCGCGGTGATCTTCTACGCCGTCGCGTGGCCGACCCTGCATCTCACCCATGACGTACCGGTCGCGGTGCAGCCGTTCATCGCCGCACTCGCCGCGTTCCCTATCCTGCTGATCCGGCTCAACCCGTCGCTGGGCTGGGCGATATCAGCGGGCTCGGCCCTGCTCATCGCCCTGGCCATCCCGAATCAGCCGGACAATGAGATCCCGATCCAGGTCGTGCACATCCTGTGCCTGTTCGCGCTGCTGTTCGCGGTGGCCCTGCGCGCCGCGGTCCCGATCGTCGCGGTCGCCTGGGGTGCGACCTCGCTGCTGCTGGCAACCACGATGACCAGCGACGGTGACATCTCCGGCGGCGCGTGGGCCTGGCCGATCGCCTTCGCCGCCGTCGTGCTGTTCGCGATGCTGGTGCGCTGGCTGATGCAGTCGCGCAAACAGTTGCTGGCCCAGGAGGAGGAGAACGAACTGGAGCGCGCCCGGCGCGCCATCCTCGAGGAGAAGGCTCGCATCGCCCGCGACCTGCACGATGTCGTAGCCCACCACATGTCCCTCGTCGTGGTGCAGGCCCAGACCGCGCCCTATCGGGTCGAGGGCGTGACTCCCGCCGCTCGCGCGGAATTCGAATCCATCGGTGCGACCGCCCGCGAGGCATTGAACGAGATCCGCGGCATGCTCGGTGTGCTGCGCAGCGACGGTCAACTGCCCGAACACGCACCGCAACCGAAGGCCGCCGATGTGCTCGGCCTGTTCGAGGGCGCCCGCCGCGCCGGTGTGCGCATCGACTGGACCGTCGACGGACTGCTGGATCCGGTCCCGGATACGGTCGGCCTCGCGCTGTACCGGATCGTCCAGGAGTCGCTGTCCAACGCCTCCCGGCATGCCCCGGGCGCACCCGTGCAGGTAGCGATCGTGATCGGCGCCGACGCGCTGCAGCTGTGCGTCGGCAATGCCCTGAGCGCCACCGTGGCCCGCCCGGTCGGTAACGGTGGTCACGGCATCGCGGGCATGCGTGCACGTGCACTCGCGGTGGGCGGCGAGGTAGCGGCGGGTCCGCGTGCGGACGGCGGTTTCGAGGTCCGGGCCCGGCTGCCGATCGCTCCGGCGTCCGGCGCTGCGCTGGACTCGGCGATGATCACCACGGTGACTGCCGCCGAAGACATCTGAGCATCCTGCTTCCTGAAAATTTCCGCAGGGCAATTGATTTCGAATGGACATGGCTATCTCGTCGGGTACGCCCAAACTTGCCGTGCGCCTGAACGCGACGCAGGTGGCACCCAACTTGTCTGGCCTGAGTAGGCGGATAGGCTCTGTTGGTGGCAATTACCGTTCTGATCGCCGACGACCAGGCCATGGTGCGTCAGGGTTTCGGCGCCCTGCTCGCCGCCCAATCCGATATCAGCGTGGTCGGTGACGCGCCGGACGGAAAGGTCGCCGTCGCCGAGGCCAAGCGGCTGCGCCCGGATGTGGTGCTGATGGATGTGCGCATGCCGGAGATGAACGGACTCGACGCCGCGCGTGCCATCCTCGCCGCCGGTTTCGACCCGCCGGTGCGGGTGCTCATGCTGACCACCTTCGATATCGACGATTACGTCTACGAGGCGTTGAGCATCGGCGCCAGCGGATTCCTGCTCAAGGACGCGCCCGCCGAGGAGTTGGTGCGCGCGGTGCGCGTGGTCGCCGACGGCCAGGCTCTGCTCGCCCCGACGGTCACCCGCCGCCTGATCGCCGATGTCACCCGCCGACGCACCGCGAGCCGCGTCAAACCCACACCCGCGCTGGCGTCACTGACTCCGCGTGAACGCGAGGTGCTGGAGTTGATCGCCAAGGGCATGTCCAATACCGAGATCGCCACCGCGCTGTTCGTCGCCGAGCAGACCGTGAAAACCCATGTCTCCAAGGTATTTTCGAAGTTGAATCTGCGTGACCGCGCGCAGGCGGTCGTACTCGCCTACGAATCAGGTCTGGTCACTCCGGGCTAGCGCGGCTGCTGCTGGCACTTACCGCCGTTGAGATCGTCGAGGTGTCGCGACAGCAGCCGGGCCAGCCGATCGAGCAGGGCGGTCGCATCCTCGAAGGTGCCCGAATCCGCCTGTGCCGCAAGCGCGACCGCGACACCGCCGGATCGGGTCGGCACGATGCCGAACTGGCGGACCGTGTAGACGCCGGTTTCGTCGTCGGGCCCCCAGCCGCCCTTGAATTCGGTGCCCTCGATGGTGCCGAGGCCCCAGCGCTGTTCCGGCGTGATCTGTTCCATCAGCTCGACCACCGTGGCGGACTCGGGGAGGCAGGGCAGCTGTGAGGCGAAGCGCACCTGATTCGCGAGTGTCCATTCGGTCGCGCCGAATGCGTTGTAGTCCAGACTGGTCTTCGGTCCGTACACATTGGTCAGCGCGTCACCGGCCTCGTCGAGGACCCCTTGGACCGCCCGCGCGGCCTCTTCGCCGTCGCCGAGTGATTCCCAGAGCGCTTCTGCCGCATCGTTATCCGAGACGGTGATCGCCTCGTGCGCGTATTCGACGACGCCGGTCGGATCGTGCCGCAGCGCCGCGATGGCCAGCGGCACCTTGATGGTGGACCAGGCGACGCCGCTGGTCCAGTCGCCGAAGATGGTCATCCGGCCGCCGCCGACCGGCATGATCGCCATCCCGACCTGCCCGAGCAGATTGGGCTGCAGCTGGGTGAAATCGGCGGCCAGCGAATCGGGCCGCGAGATCGACCAGCCGGGATGCCAGGAACCGGGCCGTTCGACGGGGAGCGTCGGTTCCGCGGGTGCGTCGTGGGTGCTGGGTAAGAGGGAACAGGAGGTGAGTGTGACCAAAACCGTGAGTGCCGCGCCGCGCAGCGCCACCCGATAATTCACCATCGTTCTTGTAGACCTCATCGCCGCGTTCTCCCCACCACCACAACCTGACACCCGTTGTTCCATCGGCGGTGCGAAAAACATCCTCGTCACACCCGTCCGGTCGGTGACCGGACGTCGCGCGATCAGCACCGAGTCATGCCAGGAGCCGACACGGTGCTGACGCCCTGTTGATAGTTTCGCCGATTTTCCCGGAGAATTCGAAACAGCGTGGCCAAGGGGCTACCCGGTAGGCTCACAACTCTGTTTACGCGCTCGGACGACCGATGTCCGAGGGCCGCAGTCACCTGAAGGGGGTCGCGTTGCTGAACAGCGGTGAGGTGTTCGCCGGGTTCACCGTGGAGCGGCTGCTCGGCCAGGGGGGCATGGGCTCGGTATACCTGGCCAGACACCCTCGCCTCGGTAAGCAGACGGCGCTGAAGCTGCTGAATCGGGAGCTGTTCACCGACGCCGAGGTGCGTGCGCGCTTCGATCGGGAGGCCGATCTGGCCGCGCATCTGGACCACCCGAATATCGTCGCCGTCTACGACCGCGGCTCCGAGGACAATCAGCTCTGGATCTCCATGCAGTACATCGACGGCGTCGACGCGGCGACCGTCGACCCGATGACACTGCCGCCGGAGCGGGCGGTGCAGATCATCGAGGGTGTCGCGGCGGCACTGGATTACGCGCACGGCATGGGTGTGCTGCATCGGGATGTGAAGCCTGCCAACTTCCTGCTGGCTCGTTCCAGCGGTGGGCAGGGCGAGCGGGTATTCCTGACCGACTTCGGTATCGCCCGGTTGCGTGAGGACTCCACGCACCTGACCCAGACAGGCATGTTCAGTGCCACCCTGTCCTATGCCTCGCCGGAGCAGATGACCGGCGCCAAGCTGGACAACCGCACCGATCAGTACTCGTTGGCGTGCGCGCTGTACTGGCTGTTCACCGGCATGGCGCCATTCGACGCGCCCGATCCGAACGACATCATCCGTGGGCATCTGCAACATGTCGCCGCGCCATTGGCGACTCGACGCCAGGGTTTGAATCCCGCGCTGGACGGGGTGCTTGCCAAGGCGATGGCCAAACGTCCCGAACATCGGTACGCGACATGTGCCGAGTTCGCCGCCGCGGCCCGCAAGGCATTGACCGCGCCGCCGGTTGCCGCCGTGCAGGGGAATCCCGGCTTTCCACCGGTGTACCCGGGGCAGGCGGTTGGATCCGCCCCGCCCGCACCAGGATTCGGTGCGGATCAGGCCGCCTCGGCGCAGTCCGCGCAGGCGGTCGGGCCCGCTGGATATGGTGCGCCGCAGGCCTATCCACAGGCGCAGCAGCCGGGGGTGCCGACGGGATATCCGGCGGCACCTGCGCCGCAGCCTGGTGTACCGGCCACGCAGGGGCCACCACAGGCTGGGGCGTATCCGGCGGCTCCACCTCAGCCTGGTGTACCGGCCACGCAGGGGCCACCACAGGCTGGGGCGTATCCGGCGGCTCCACCTCAGCCTGGTGTACCGGCCACGCAGGGGCCACCACAGGCTGGGGCGTATCCGGCGGCTCCACCTCAGCCTGGTGTACCGGCCACGCAGGGGCCACCGCAAGCTGCGGCGTATCCGGCGGCACCGCAGCAGGCAGCTCCGCCTCAGCAGGGGCCACCGCAGGCGCAGGGCCAACCGATGCAGGGCGCGCCGGTACAGGGCCAACCAATGCAGGCCCCAGCGGTGCAGGGCTCGCCGATTCCGGGCCAGCCGACTCAGGGGCCGTCGATACAGGGCCAGCCGACGCAGCAGCCGCCGTCCGCGATGCCGCCCGGTGCCGCGCCACCCTCATTCGGGCCGAATGCCGTTGGCCCGCAATCGACTCCGGACCATGGCCGGAGTACGGCCGTGCTGGTCGGCTGGATCGTCGTCGGCATCGTGGTCGCGGTGATCGCCGTAATGGGCACGCTCGTGGTCGTCGGCTGGGAGTCGGAAGGCCCGCCCGATGCCGCCGTGCCGCCACCCGTTACCTCCATGACAGCGGCAGCTCCGTCCGACGCACTTGCCAAGAGCCGCAGGCTTTTTCCGAATCTGGTGCCGCAGGGCAAAGACGATTTCGGCGAGGCCTATCAAGATGCGCGTTGCATGGCCTCGGAGGCCGGAGAGCCGCTGGGGATCGAGGACGAACTCTTGAAATCCAGCCCCTGGATCACCGCATGGGAGTGCCATCGCGAAACCCTGGCCGCCACGCAGATGAGCTACACCATCCTCGAATACGCCTCCGCCGCCGACGCCCGAGCCGTGGTCCAGGCACTACCCGCGAATGTCGCAACAGCCGGTAAGAAAAGCGGAATCCCGGTCAACACCCACCGCTGGGTCGTCGAGGATCCGCCGGGCCCGCTCCAGCCGTTCTACCACACAGCCAAACTGGTAGTGAGTTTCGAATCCGACCCGGTCCGCTCGAATTTCCTGGTGTACGTGAGCAACCACGGCACCGCCGGAGGGGTACAAACCGTCCCGCCGACCCCCACGGCCCAGGACGCACTCACCGCATGGTGGGACGCAGCACCGCTGTAATCGCTTGCCGAACAAACCAATCGGGCTGTCGCATGTGATGCGGCAGCCCGATCGAACTCAGTCGACCGCCAACGCCTCCACGATCGGCATCCGGGCCGCACGCAACGCGGGCGGGATCGATCCGAGCAGCGCCAATGCCAGTGCGACGGTGCCGTATACCAGCAGCATCGGGCTCGGCTGGTACGTGATGTCGATTGTCAGCGCGCGCCCGACGGCGACGGTCGCCAGATACTGGATCGCCGCGCCGACCGCGAGACCTATTGCCGCGCCGATGAATCCGATGCCGACGGCCTCGGCGAGCACCGAGCGCAGCAGGAATTTGCGGCTGGTGCCCATGGCCCGCAGTACGCCGAGTTCGCGGCGGCGTTCCAGGACCGAGAGCATCAGGGTGTTCAGCAGTGCCACGGTGGCCACCAACACCACGATCCACAGAATGGCGTAGCTGATCGCCGAACCCTGCCGCAGGCTGGAGGAGATGGCGACGACCGCCTGCGCGCCGGTGTCGACGTGGATATCCGCGGGCACCACGCGCCGCACGGCAGCCTGCACCGCCGACTTGTCCACGCCCGGTTGGAAATGCACCGCGAGCACGGTTTCTCCCGGTCGCTGATACCACGCGCGCATCTGGTCGAGATTCATCACGACCACACCCGAGATGGCCGAGATATACGGAATCACGTCCAGCACCCGCACGGTGTGGTTGCCGGTCGGGGTCGGCAGGGTCAATTCGGCCCCTGCGTCGACGCCGAGCGATCGCGCGACATCCCGAGATATCGCCACGCCGTCCCCGGCGGCCAAGTGGACCATGACTTCTCGACTTACCGAGCCGGTCTCGGATTCGTCCGCGTCGCTCGGATACCCCTGCAACATCACCCGCCCGGTGCCGAGGGTGGCGAAGGCCATCTGCGCGGGCCCGACCTCCTCGACCCCGGGCACCTCGGCGATCTTCTCGCGTAATCCATTGGGCAGCAACGGACCCGTCGGGAACTGCTCCATCGAGCTGGTGCTGACGAACAGATCGGTGTCGCTGAAGCCCGCGAAGGAGGCGGTGGCCGAATCGACCATATTGCGCGAGCCCCCGCCCATCGCGACGGTGGCGGCTACGCCGATCATCACCGTCATCGCGGTGGCCCAGACCCGCCGCGGTGCGCGTTCGACGGTGGTGGCCCCGAGCGTGCCCGGCGCGCCGAAGCGTCCGGCGATTGCCGCGGCGGCCCGCACGATCGGTCCGGTGGCAGCGAAGCACAGCGTCACCGCCCCGGCGAACGACATCGAGATCGACGCCAGCGACATGCGGCCCAGATCGGCCTCGGCAATGACGATCGCGCCGACGATGAGGCCGACGCCGAGCACGATCGAGGTCCAGCGCAGTGCCGCACTCGTCGTATCGGTGCGCGCCACCCCCACCGGCGCCAGCGCCTCGATCGGTTCGACCTTGTACACCTGGCGCGCCGCGATGGCGGCCGCCAGCACACTGGCCACCACGCAGGCGCCGATCGCCACCGGAATCGCGTACCCGGGCACCATATATTCGGTGCGCGCCTCCACCGATTGCATGATGGCGGTGGGAAGTTTGTCGATCGCGACACCACCCATGGCGGCGCCGACCACCGCGCCACCCAGCCCGCCGAGCACGCCGAGCAGCGCCGCCTCGACCAGCAGATCACGCACCATCGGCCCGCGTTTGCCGCCGATCGCCCGCAGCATGGACAACACCGGCCTGCGCTGGGCTACCGCCATACTCATCGCGTTGTAGATCAGGAATGCCGAGACGATAAGGGCGGCCGCCGAGGCCATGAGCGTCGAGTACCGCACGATCTGGATGGCGCCACCGGCCTGTGCGGTGCGCAGCCCGGGATCGGCGACCACGGCGCGTCCGTCGACCACCTTGGTCAGCGTCTCGCGCAACTGGCCGACATCGGTGCCATCGGCCGCGATGATCTGAATCGAGTCCAGCCGCCCGACGCGGTCGGTGAGTTTCTGCGTGAGCCCGAGCGGGGCGGCAATGATGTGGCCACCGTTGAGCTGCTTGGAGGTCTTCTTGTCGAGAACCGCTGCGACAGTGACGGTTCCAGAACCGAGCGCGAACTGTTCCCCCTCGGCGCGTCCCATCCCGGATCCGACCAGGACACCGTTCGGCACGCCGAGCAATTTGCTCGCCTGCGCGGCCATCGGCCCGCCCAGATCGCTGCCGAGTGCGGTAATGCTGGTGTCGGCGCCGATCAGCAGCGCCTTATCGGCGCCCGATCCGACCTGCGCGCGCAACATCGGCACCGCCTTGTCGACGCCGGGTGTGGTCGCGATGCGTTGCAGTTCCTGCTGATCGAATCCCGCGTCGGTGATCCCGGTGACCTCCAATACCGCCTTGCCGCCGAGACTGCGGGTGAGCCGGTCCACCGAACCGGTGACCGAACCGGAGATGCTGAACACCGCGACCAGCAGCGATGCCGAGATGGACATCACCGTCAGTGACATGAGGGTGCGGCCGCGGTGGGCGAGCAGTTCACCGATATTGAACAGCCGCAGCCGATCCCATGCCGCGCCGATCATGCGCGCACCGTCCGCGTGGCGATATCGACCTTGTCATTGGAGCCGATCTGCCCGTCGCGCAACGTGATCACCCGGTCGCAGTATTCGACGGCGCCCATATCGTGGGTCACCATCACCACCGAATTTCCGTTGCCCGCAATATCGCCGAGCAGTTTCAGGACGGACGCACCGGTCTTGGAATCCAGATTGCCGGTCGGTTCGTCGGCCAGGATGAGCGGCGGATCCATGATCAATGCCCGCGCCACCGCGACGCGCTGCATCTGACCGCCGGACAATTCGGCGGGCCGATGGGCTGCCCGCTCGCTCAGCCCGACCAGGTCGAGCAGTTCCAGTGCGCGCGGCTTGGCCTTACGCAATCCGGTGCCGTCCAACAGCTTCGGAATCGCGACATTTTCCCAAGCGGTGAGGGTCGGCAGCAGATTGAAGAACTGGAAGATGAAACCGACACGGTGGCGGCGGAATTCGGACTGCCGCTCGTCGTCGAGGCCGCCGATCTCCTCACCCCGAAAGCGGATCGACCCGGAGTCGGGGGTATCGAGTGCGCCGAGCAGATGCAACAGCGTGCTCTTACCCGAGCCGGACGGCCCGATGATCGAGGTGAATTCACCGGATTCGATGCGCAGGCTGATGCCGTCCAGTGCGCGTACCGCCTGTTCGCCGACGCGATATTCCTTGGTGATATCCGTCAGTTCCAGCATGGCCTGGTCCGACATGGCGGTCCCCCACCCTCTTTCTCAACTATTCGATCTCGGTCGATTGTGTCGCACCGCAGTGTCGCACCGGCGCGCTACCGCGCCATCGCCTCGGTTGCCTGAACTCGGCGGCGATATTGCGCGTCGAGCACGGCGCGCAGGACCGGTTGTTCGGCGGCGAGTTCGAGATAGGCCTCGACCGCGGATTGGCCCTGCACCAGCGCCTGGTCCAATTTCGCGTCGAGATGGATATTCCACCGATATCGCAACGCGAGCAAGAGGCCCTCCGCTCCGCCGAACAACCGGTCCAGTTCCGGGATCTCCGCGAACAGGTCGGGACTGGCCGGATCGATAGCCGCGCGGGTGAGCACGGTGCGCACGATCTCGGTTCGACGGTGATGATCTTCCCATCCATTGCGACTGTTGTGTCGCTCGAAATGATGGCCGTAGCGATTGCTTGCAGGTCGCTCGAAATGATCGGACATGGCATATGCCCTTCCGTGTTTTGGTAGATCTCACGCTACGGACAACGAAATACGGTGTCTTCGTGCCAGGGACGCGAATCGATCTCCTACCGCGGTAGGAGCCGCGGCCCGCTCCGAGCACGATGCACCGGCCCCGACCTGGCGGTTAGCCTTACAGGATGGATGTGACCCACGCCATCGCGTCGTCGGCGGGCGCCCAACCGGCGATACCGTTCCGCGAGAGTGGGCGCGTCCGGGATCGGTTCGTTGCCTTCGTACGCAACCCGGTCGCGGTCTTGCGCCGCAATCTCGAAGAGTTGCCGTTCGACTACCCGCCCTCGGTAATGATCAGCGCCGATGCGGCTCTGCTGGTGGTCGGTGTCGGCGCGGTCGTTCAGCGGCACGAATATTTTCCGACCGCGCTGCCGATTCTGGCGCTCGTCCTGGTCTTCCTCTCGGTGCCGCTGTTCTGCTTCTTCGGTGTGACGCCGAGCCCGATTCTGCTCGCGGTCTCCGGCCTGGTCGCGACGGCGATCATGCTCACCCAGCCGGTGTCGTCCGACTTCTCGCCGTTCATCCTGGTGGTGATGGTGGGCGAGGTCGCGGCCATCGTGCGAAAACGTTTCAGCGCCTTGTTCGCGGTTGTCGCGGTGCTCGAGTTGATGGCCTTCGACGCCGCCGGTCACCTGATGTGGAGCGTGTCGGGTCAGCGATTGCAGGGCCTGCAGATGTACATCGTCGGGATCGCGCTCGGCTGGCTGGTCGGCGTGATGCTGCAGTACCAGCGCAAATTCCTCTATCAGGAACGCGAGAGTCAGCAGATCCGGGCCGAACGCGCCGCCGACGCGGAGCGCAGCCGGATCGCCCGCGAGGTGCACGATGTCATCGCGCATTCGCTGAGCATCACCCTGCTGCATCTGACCGCCGCCCGGCACGCGCTGCAGACCGACCGCGACGTGGACGAAGCGGTAGACGCACTGGTCGATGCCGAGCGACTCGGCAGGCAGGCTATGGCCGATATCCGCCGAACCATCGGTCTGCTCGATGCCCGGCCGTCCAAACTCGTTCCGGAGCCCGGCATCCGCGATATCGATGATCTGGTCGGTGATTTCGCCGGGGCAGGATTGGATGTTCGATACACCCGTACCGAGGATCTGTCCGCGGTATCCGCAGCGGTCGGGCTCGCGCTCTATCGGATCGGCCAGGAGTCCCTGGCCAATGTGATCAAACACGCGCCCGGCGCGACCGCGACCGTGCTGTTGGAGGTGGACTCGTCGGTGGCCCGGCTCATCGTGAACAATTCGCTGCCCAAGGGATTGCCGCCGGATCTGGGCGGCGGGATGGGACTGTCAGGTATGCGCCAGCGCGCCGAACTGCTCGGTGGCCGCATCAAGACCGGTCCCTACGACGACGGCTGGATGGTGCGAGCCGAATTCCCGCTCAGCGGCGCGCGGGCCTGGTCGATGTCGTGCGGTCTGCCCGACGTGATCCACGGGGCCGCGAGTGCCGTGCGTGACATGCGGCGCGACGGTGCGGTGGGGGAGGGCGCGTGACGACAGGGGCTGCGGCCGGTGGCGAGAAGACGGTCACCGTGCTGGTCGTCGACGATCAGGAACTCGTCCGCGGCGGGCTGCGGCGCATCCTGCGGCGGCGCGACGGTTTCGTGGTCATCGAATGTGCCGACGGCGATGAAGTGCCCGCCGCGATCGCGGCCAACCGACCCGATGTCGTGCTGATGGATCTGCGCATGAAGCGCGTCGGCGGCATCGACGCGACCCGCATGCTGCGTGCGCGCGACGGTGCGCCGCCGGTGCTGGTGCTCACCACCTTCGACGACGACCAGCTGCTGTCGGGTGCGCTGCGGGCCGGGGCGGCCGGATTCATCCTGAAGGATTCGCCCGCCGAGGATCTCATCCGGGCCGTCCGCACGGTTGCCGTCGGCGGGGCCTGGCTGGACCCGTCGGTCACCGGTCGAGTGCTCTCCGCATACCGTACGGTTCGCCCTGCCGTCACTCGCGACGCCAGCCGACTCTCCGAACTCACGGCACGCGAGTACGAGGTGCTCGAATTGATCGGGCGTGGGCGCGTCAATGCCGAGATCGCACGAGATCTCGGGATCTCGGAAGTCACCGTCAAGAGCCATGTCGGACATATATTCGGCAAACTGGAGCTGCGGGATCGGGCTGCCGCGATCGTGTTTGCGTTTGACCACGGGGTGGTCGCACCAGGACAATCCACAGGCTGACGGGCAGCCGGATCGCGCATACCCGGAGCTGGTGATGGGCGATCTTTGCCCGGGATGTGGAGGAGTGACGGGGTGGACGGACCTGGATGGAGAGTCGGCAGTCGGTTCGGGCCGTATGAGCTCAGAGCGCTGCTCGGCAAAGGGGGTATGGGCGAGGTCTACGAGGCGTACGACACGGTGAAGGACCGCGTGGTCGCGGTCAAACTGCTGTCCGACGAACTCGCCAGGGACCCGGTCTACCAGGTGCGCTTCCGTCGCGAATCGCAGGCGGCGGCCCGGCTGGCCGAACCGCACATCATCCCGATCCACGACTGGGGCGTGATCGACGGTGTGCTGTTCATCGATATGCGGCTGGTGCCCGGCACCGATCTGCGTGAGATCCTGCGCAATCAGGGGCCGATGAGCGCCGAGCGTGCGATCGGCATCATCGAGCAGATCGCGGCCGGTTTGGACGCCGCGCACGCCGACGGTCTCGTGCACCGCGATGTGAAACCGGCCAACATCCTGGTCACCGAGGCGGATTTCGCCTACCTGGTCGACTTCGGCATCGCCCATATCGAGGGCGACAGCGCGGTCACCCAGGCGGGTACGGCCATCGGCTCCTACACCTACATGGCCCCCGAGCGATTCGATTCCGGACCGGTTACCGGGCGCGCCGATATCTACTCACTCGCCTGTGTACTGCACGAATGCCTAACCGGGGCAACACCGTTCCCGGCCGGGAGCATGAGTCTGCTGATCCGGTCGCACCTCACCGAGGCGCCGCCGCGACCGAGCGTGCAGCGACCGGGAGTTCCCGCGGCGATGGACGAGGTGATCGCCCGCGGCATGGCCAAGGAGGCCGCCGATCGTTTCCCGACCGCGACGGATCTGGCGCGCGCGGCCAGGGCCGCACTCGGCACCGCGCCCGCAGCGAATACGCCGACCTTGATCGTGCGGCCGCCCGATCCGTCGCGCGGGCCGTCGGATCAGGCTGTGGTGCACCGCAGTCCGGCGTCGCCCGCGGAGTCGACGGGAACGATTCCGGCGGTGATCCATCCGACCGGGCCGACGGTGGTCTCGCCCGCCGATCTGCAGTTCACGCCGTTGCCGCCGCAGCAGCCCGCCGGTCCGCCGTTCGGGTCGCCCGGTCGGCCGGTGCGGCCGTTTCCGGATGCGCATTTGTACGAGGAGTCGCCACCGGAGTTTCCACAGCACTTGCCGTCACCGCGGTACCCGGGTGATCCGGCGGCTCCGACGACTCAGCGGTATCCGGAGTCGCATTACCCCGAAGCGGGGTACCCGGAGGCTCGATACCCGGCGCGGCAGTATCCAGAACAGTATGGCGCGCAACAGGATTCGTCCGCTCCGGAAACGCGCCGGGTCCCGTTGCCGGAACCCTTCTCCGGCACACCGCCATTCGAGCCGCCGCGAGGTCCCGCCCATGCGGCGCCCAACCCGTACCGGCCGTCGCCGCAACCGGCCGAGTATTCGCCGCAGGGCTATGCCGAACCCGACTACGAAAATGATTACTACGCGCAGGATCCCGCGGATCCGTATCAGCGGGATCGATCGGTCATGTTGCCGATCATGGTTACCGTCTTCGTCATCGTGGTGCTTGCGGTCGGCGGTGCCATCGGCTGGCAGGTGCTCGGCTCCGGTAAATCCGGGGATGCGAATGTGCAGGCGGGTGCGCAGGTGACCACGACGGCCGCCATCGGCACCGCCGGCGGTTCGACCACGTCGCCGTCGACCTCGACCACCAAGGCCGCACCCACCTCGGTCACCCTGCCCGCGGGCGCGACGAACTGCACGAACGGCCAACCCGTCGCAGGCAGCTTCACCCAGTCGGCTACCGGATCCTCGGTCACCAGCTGCGGTTTCGCGGAAGCGGTTCGCAAGGCCTACGCCGAATCCGCCGCCACGAACGTCTCGCGCTCATCGCGCTCGGTAGTGGCGGCAAGTCCAGTCACCGGCCGGAGCTACACAATGAACTGCGTCGCCGACGGACAATTGGTTACCTGCACCGGCGGTGAAAACGCGGTGGTCTACATCTACTGACACCGAAAACGCAGATTCTGCCTACTCCCCAGGAAACCTTCGACGACTTCGCCACCTGGTCGACCTGTCCGGCTGTTATCCCACACGTCCTGGGCAGGCAGGCTGAAGTCGGCTGCCGAATGCTGTCATAGAAGCGCTCGATGAGCAGCATGAGCTGATGGCCGCGATGGTGCTTGGTTCGGGCAGATCCGGTTGTGGATACTCGGTCGAATGGGCACCCGATCTAGCACTGCGGCTGAGCTGCGAGCACGGCTACGACACGTCTGGTGGATCGGTGGGGGCAGCGGCGCCGGCAAAACGACTATCGCCCGGAATCTCGCGGCGCGGTACGGCCTGCAGGTGTACTCGACCGACGACGCGATGCGCGACCATGCCGCGCGCAGCACGCCGGAGGACGCTCCCGCGCTCAGCAGCTTTCTCGCGATGGATATGGACGAACGCTGGGTGAACCGGCCGCCGAAGACAATGCTGGAAACATTCCACTGGTTCCGAGGCGAAGGTTTCGATTTCATCGCCGAGGACCTATTGGGTTTGTCCACCGAAACCGGTGTCATCGCCGAGGGATTCCGCCTGCTGCCACGGTTGGTCGAGCCCCTGCTCACTACCGTTGACCACAGCGTGTGGCTGCTGCCCACGCCCGAGTTCCGCCGGGCCTCGTTCGACCGGCGCGGCTGGGAAATCCCCAGCAGAACAGGCAACCCGGAGCGCGCCGCACGGAACCTGCTCGAACGCGACCGGATGTTCACCGACCGTCTTCGTAAGGACACCGCCCGCCTGCAATTGCCTGCTATCGAGGTCGGCACCGCGATGTCCGAGGATGACCTAACCGACATGGTCGGTCGGCTGTTCAGACTGTGAGCTCCCAGAGCATTCTGGGCATGAGCGAGCGTTCCGGCGAGATTGCCTGCCGCTCAATGGTTGTGGCTCGACCGAATCGCCCGCGCGGGCGGCACTACCGGATGATTTGCGGCTCGATCCGTCATTCGTCGCAGCCGATGCCATGTGGGTCCGCGGTCTGTTTCGGCAACGACAGGTCGAGCACGGTGGCCCGGACGAGTCGGGTCGCATAGTCGGCGACCTGGGCGGCGGTGACAGCGAGACGCTGGTCGGTGTAGTCGAGCATCAGCGATACCAGCGCGCCGGACAGCGCACTGGCGGACATGGCGAGTTCGGCGTCGCCGAGCGGTGACAAGTCGGTCATCCCAGCGGCCGCCATGATAGAGGTCAGGAAAGCCGGTGCCACGGCCGCTCGCCGCGTGGCGAGCAATTGGCTGGTCAACGGTTCCCGCAGCAGAACCCGGACACGACGAATGTCGGTCTCGAAATACTGGACCGCGGCATCGATCGCGGTCCGCACAGACTCCGCCAGATCTGCCCGCGGCACCGCAGCGGCGATAGTGGACGCGAGTTCGCTATTGCATTCGTCGTAGATGGTGACGATCAATTCGTCTGTGTCGGTGAAGCTTTCATAGAAATAGCGCGGGCTCAGCTCGGCATGTCGGCAGACCGCCCGCACCGTGACATCGGCGACTCCGCCGACGCCGAGCAGTTCGTATCCGGCCTGCAACAGCTGCCGCCGGCGGACGAGCGAGCGGTCGGCCAAGGACTGGCCGCGCCACTGCCTGGCAGTAGGGGGCGACGACATATCGGCTCCGCCGCTTGGTCCTTCTTCTGTCACTTCGACTCCCGAACGCCAACTGGAAACGGTTGATTCTAGAATGATGCCATGCCATCATGAACTAGAATTGGCCGTTTCCTGTTGGCGGTTCACCTGATGAAGAAGGAGCCGGCACATGTTCGACGAAGCATTGTTCGAGCAGGCACTGGCGAAACCGCGCCTGCGGCAGCCGCTACCGCAGTTTCTGGCAGGCAACCGCGCAGGCGGCCGGGTCCCGGTGCTCACCGAGGACGAGCTCAATGCCATGACCCGTCAATGGTTCGTCGACTTCGAACGAAAGATCCAGCACTACAAGACCTTCGGTGTCGATATCGCCTGGATGTTGGAATGGGCGAAGAAGTACTGGTGGAGTTGGCTGGCACGGGACATGTCGCGCAACAATGAGTTGTACACCGACGACCTCCGATACAAGGATCCGACCACCTTCGGTCGTGTGATGGTCGGCCAGGAGGAGTTCGTCACATACAACTTCGCGTTCTTCGACGCCATCCCGGACTGGCGTTACGACCCGCTGCCCGGGCAGGTCTACATCGACATCACACCGGAGGGCGAAACCCGAATAGTCATCCGCTACATCGGCAGTGGACACCACGACGGACCATTGCGGTTCTACCCCTACGACGAGTCCGCGCCCGCGATCCATGGTGTCGGGACCTTCGTCCAATGCACCGCCGTCGACCGCTACCACTTCACCCCCGACGGCCGCATGTACGAGGGCGAGACCCTCTTCGACCTACTCGACGCCATGCAGTCGGCAGGAATCGTTCCCGCAGAAGACAGTTGGCAGTTCCGCGCGATCACACACGCCTCACGACTGCCATCGATCCTGCGCAACGCACGCAACACAATCCCGTTCGGCGCCACCCGCTAGCACGCAGCACGCTCCCGCCCACAGGATCGAGCGGCCGCCCCTGGCTGCTTCGGGCGGCATCAGTGCGCGCATATCGGCATAGAAAGACGTTCGACGAGATCGCTTGTGCCTCAACCACTGTGGTTCACGCACGACCGGCACGCGGCATAGAAAGACGTTTAGTGCGTCGGTTTCCTGGACGTGGGGAACGTCCTCCTGATGCGCTTGTCGGGCTTGGTGTCCCATCGCAAAGAGCAGGAGGACGTTGCATGAGTAACGGTAGCGGTGTGTCCCGGGGTGATCGCAACCGCAACATGCGTATGAGCGGGCTGCGGGCGTTGGTGCCGCCCGAGAACGCGATCGTCGGGATTGATCTGGCCGACCGCAAACAGATGGTCGTGGTCTGTGACCATGACTCGAAAGTGCTGGCCCGCAAGACGTTCCGTTGCCGTGCCTGGGATATGGGTGCTGCTTTGGACTGGGCCGGCGCCCGTGCCGGGGCCGCGGGATTCACCGGGGCGACGGTGGCGTGTGAGCCGACCGGACATCGGTGGCGAGTGCTGGGACAGCTGGCCGCCGACCGGAACATGTTGTTCGTGTGTGCAGCCAGCGATGACCGCTTGGTCGCGTCGTGCTGAGGATCTCACCACCGACAAAACCGACGACAAAGACGCGGTGCTGATCGCGCGGTTGACCGCGCAATTGCGCTGCTATGCACCTGAGCCGGTCGATGAAACCTGGGGTCGGCTGCGGCATCTGGGTGCCCGTCGCGAACGACTGCTGGTCGAGCTGGTAGCGCAAGTCCAGCAGATCCGGGCCCTGCTCGAATGCGTGTGGCCGACCGCGCTCGAAGCCGCCCAGCAGCCGTTCAAATCCCGGACCTGGATGGCAGCACTGCGAGTGATCTGCGGCCGCGGCGGCGCCGACTTCGCCCGCACCCGCCGGTTGGGCCGAGACCGGCTCGAACGCCTCGTCCGCGGCGAGGTCACCCGCGCGGGCGCGAAGCGACCGTGCTTTCGGATCACCAGCAAACTCTTTGCGGCACTGGATGATCCGGCCGGAGTGCTCGCCCACCGGCGCGGTGCGCTGGAACGAGTGCACCTGCTGCTCGAAGACTGGGCAGACACTAAGCGACGCCTGACCGACACCGAAACCCGCATGGTTAGCGTGCTCGACGAGCTCCGGCTCACCGAGCTGGTCACCTCGATCGTCGGACTGTCCGCAGTGGGGGCCGCAGCGATCCTGGCCGAAACCGGCGACCCCGCACGGTTTCGGACCGCGCGAGCGGTAGTCAAACACGCCGGTCTTGCACCCCGGGAGAAGAAATCCGGGAGCTTCACCGGCCGCGCCCGGCTCACCGGAGCCGGGCGCCCAGGACTGCGGCTGGCTGCCTGGCGAGGCGTGTGGGGCACCCAACGCGCCAACCCCGTCTATGCCGCCCGCTACCGGCATCTGACCACCCGAGAGACGAACCCGCTCACTCCCACCCAGGCTCAGGCCGTGATCGCCGCGGCGATCCTGCGCCAACTCCACGCCGTGGTCACCACCAGACAACCCTGGAACCCGCACATCGCCACCCACGGCACCACCACAACCGAGGCCGCCATGATCTCGACCGCCGCCTGAACAGGCGGATCGTCGAGCGGTCGGTCGGGGCGAGCCCCACGCGGCATCGAGACACCTGGTGATCTCGCCGGAAATCATGGGCAGCCCCGACCTGTCGTCACACAACCCGATTACACGCTGCCGGGATCAACCCCATTACCGCTATGCCGGGACGACGACAGACCACAGGGCACCGACCGGACCGCTTGACACAAAACGACTTACGCTGATTTCAGTGCGTTCGCGAGATCGGCAATGCGGCAGTGGGCCGTGCCCGTTACTTTGCTGCGTATCCGCCGCCAGCTATGGCTGGGTCGCAATTGCAGGATGTCCTGAGCCACAGCGGGTCTCGGCCTGTGTGATCGTCAGCGGGTTGGCTGGTGTGTTGATGCCGGTCGCGGTGTCAGTGGGGGTGTCAGGTGTGTGTCAGGTCGCTGTCAGTCAGCATGGCGAAAGTGTGTACATCGAACAAAACGACCGGCACCGACACAGTGCCACAACCGATTTCGAGGAGTACACGACATGTCCATCACTATCACCCTGACCGACCAGGACAAGAGCACCCTGCGCACCGCCGCCTACGGCGCAGTGTCGCTGATGGCCGCCTCCGGTGCGCCGCACAAAGGCATCACGCACGGCTCCATTGCCCTGACCTCGGCGACCGGGCTGGTCGGGCATGTGCTCGCCGCCAAGTCCAAGGACATCCACTTGCCGGGCAAGTCCGTCGCCGAACTCGCCGACCAGGTGCTGCCGAGCCTGACCGCGGCCATGAGCCTGCTCGGCACCCAGCATCCGGACGAGGCCGACAACTTCCGCGACACCGTCCTGGTCGCCGTCGAAGCCGCCGCCGGGTCCCGCAAGGGTGAGTCCAGTCCCGCCGTGGTTGCGATGGCCCGCAAGATCACCGCGGCCCTCGACGCCGCCTGACGGGTGCGGGGTCGGCGCAGCTGGTAGCTGGTCGCGGGGTCTTTGTCCGGACCCCGCGACTGGGCCACCGACCGTCGAATCTCAGGGTGCGACCGCGTGGCCGTTAAGAAACGCGCAATAGGCGGCCAGAAGAGTGAATTCACCGCACGGTAGCCGGGTGCTGGATCGGGTCTGGAGGTCAGGCGGGTGTGATCGCGTTCGGGCTGAAGCCGATGGACGGACCACCGTGATGGGTCCTCCACGTCGGCGGCACCTGGCCATGTCCGCGTGACATTTCCGAGATCATTTCGTAATGTATCGGTGACGTGTCCCCAACGATAGCCAGTAATCAATATTATGCCTGGTCAACACCGCAGACGTCCGGTAGGCCGCAAGCGCACTCCGCTAGCTGTGGTTGTGGCTGCGTGTGGCATCGCTGCCATTGTCGCGGTCGTGCTGTGGGTGGCGAGCCCGACCGCTCAGCATGCCGCGGTCCAAGCAGCCCCTGCCGCCGCGCCGTCGACGGCACAGCCGGCACCGGCAGCTGCGGCCGAGCAACTACCACCGTCGGCCGAGGAATACATCAAACACCTACGCGTCCCGTGTTCGACCGAACTCGCCGGCACCCGACCGCATGTTGCACAGGTGGGAAACTTCCTCGGAAAGATGTTCGGGATCACCGACATCGGCGGTGCTTTGAGCCGTGGCGACGGCGATCACGGCGCCGGCCTGGCAGTCGATTTCATGACATCTGATTCCGCACACGGCGATGCGATCGCCGAATTCGTGCTGGCCAATCAGCAGCGTTTCGGTGTGACCTACGTGATCTGGCGGCAGCGATACAACGACGGCAACGGCTGGTCGTACATGGAAGACAGAGGGAGCCCGACCGCAAATCACTACGACCACGTGCACGTATCCTTCGCCGCGAATGCCCCTGATGTGGACGTACAGTGCTGACCGCCACCGCACACTGAACCACCTATGTTCGTCGGTCCCGTGCGTGGCGTCGTCCGGGTGGGCATGGATAAACCTCGCATTGCGGTACAGGCCGCTTGTCACACCGGGACCGGCCGACCGACAGCTTCGCCTTGTCGCTCAGGGAACTACACCGCGCCGCGGGCCGTCCGAAATATCGAGTGCTCGCCGCTGCGATCAATGCAAGTTCCGCTACCGTGTCCGCGATACTCAATGGGCACCGGTTCCCATCCTGGGAGCAGACACAGGCGTTCGTCGAAGGGTGCGGCGGCGATAGCTCGGAGTGGAAGCAGCGCTGGATGCGAGCCGACCGATCGCGCGGCATCGACAGTGCCGCCCTCAGCGGTCGCGCGCCGCTCGCGAGTGCGACGCTGAAGCCGTTGTCCGACAGCGAGTTCTACGCCGCGATGCTCGCCGAGGTACATCGGGCGCGCTACCGGATAAATTTTCGACGACGCCGTCGCCTTCCTCGCCTTCACCACCGGAACCACCCAACAGCTGAGCGGATTCCGCATCGACGAATCGACATTCGTCCGGGCCGCGATCGGGCACTTCGAACAACTATGGCTGGCCGGACGCGAACTCGAATGACGCTATCCGCCACACCGTCCTGGTCGCCGTCGAAGCCGCCGCCGGGTCCGGCAAGGGTGAGTCCAGTCCCGCCGTGGTTGCGATGGCCCGCAAGATCACTGCGGCCACCGACCGTCGAACCTCAGGGTGCGGCCGCGTGGCCGTAGAGAAACGCACGATAGGCGGCATTGCTTCGGATCCACTGCCACGAAACTCAGCCGAGAGCCGGAGTAGCTAGGTCACGACTCGCCGGAGGCAACACGACGATCACCAGTCATGACTCGGTGGTGAGATCAGTCGGCAATCTGGCGCGTGGCCCGATCCGGCAGGATCCCGGCCCGGACGAGTTCCTCATAGATCCGCTGCTGCTCATCGTCGAGATTCGAGTACAGCATGTCGTAGGCCAGGTCTTCCTCGGCGAGCACCGCGACCGGATCCCAGTCGTCACCGAGCGCCGCGACGACGGCGCTGCGCCGTCGTGCCTCGTCCAGCGTGAGGTCGTAAGCAAAATCGTGGTCGGCCATTCAGGCATCTCCAACCAGGTTCTTTCCAAAAACGAATTGCTGACGATGCCCAACCACGCCTTCTCGGGCAATGACCTGCTTCACATTCCTCGGTTGGACTTCGTCACATTTGATGCCCGTGCGCGTACTGGACCACGGAGTAAATGCGTCCACATAATCGCGACGACACGTCCACCGCTGAAATCGGGCACGGCGACGCTATATCGCCACGCCGCCAAAACCCCGCAGCGGTCGAACTCGAACTGGGTTGTACGACATGAACGGCCGGGTCCATCCGTCGGATGCGAGTGTTCAGCAGGATCGGCCGCAGCCGCACAACCGGTCACCACGCGATCGGTCGATTGCCCGGCCGACTGCCGGAGGCAGGGCACCAGAACGACTTCGGCGCCTTCGCCCACCACATGTAGTACGCGGTGGCCATGTTCCTCGCCGAGGTCTTCGATGTCGGAGTGACAGGCTTCGAAGATCCGCAACCCCAACAAGCCAAGCATCGTCACGAGTGCGAAATCGCCGAGGTGGGCGGAGTCCCCCGCAGCAGTCAGCAGCGCCTCGATGCCTCACGATGACCGCGATCGGCGAGCTATTCACCACCCCGATCGCGGCATGCGTGCCTACCTGGCGGTGGCCAGGTTGGCGGACACGGTCGTCCTGTGGCCGCGGATCGTCCTGGTGCGCACCGGGATCCGCAGGCAGCCTGCCGCATTCGGTGCTAACTGATCGGCAGCGCGCTCAGGATCGGGTTGTAGGCCCAGTTCAACATGCGCTCGGCGTCCTCCTTTGCGGCGACGTTGCTGTCGGGTGAGCTGTGCAGGACCACACCGATCAGCGGTATTCCTGCCCTGACCGACTCGAACAGCAGGCACGTTCCCGCAGCGTCGGTGGATCCGGTTTTGATGCCGATAGTGCCGGGATAGTCACGCAGCAGCGAGTTCGTGGTCTGCCAGAGATGATCGCGGTTGCCCGGGCCGGCGGGCAGGTGATAGCTCCGCGACCTGACGATGTCGCGGAACACCGGCAGGCTCATCGCCCGCAGGCCGAGCGCAACCAGGTCCGCCGGTGTGGAGTAGGTCGAGTGGTCGGTGGGGGCGGGCAACCCGCTGGGGTCGGTGAAATATGTTCCCGCCAGGCCCATTTGACGCGCGGTCTCGTTCATTTTGGCGATGAAGCCGTCTTGGCCGGGCCCGTACGCCTCGGCAAGGGTATAGGCGGCATCGCAGCCGGATGGCAGCATCATCGCGTACAGGAGCTGTCGCGCGGTGAGCACCTCGCCGGGTATCAGGCCTGCGTTGCTTCCGTCGTACTTGGCGCCGTAGGCGATGATTTCTTGCGGCACGGTGATAGTCCGGTCGAGGTCGCCGGCATTGATCACGACCAGTGCCGTCATCACCTTCGTGATGCTGGCTATCGGGACCGGGGTGTTCGCCTGTCGCGACCACAGCACCGTGCCGGTGATTCCGTCTGCCAGCGCTGCCCCCGGCGCCTGCACGCCGTCCGGCTCAGCAGTCAGCCATGGCAACTGAATATGGGTGTCGCTCGCGGCGGGCGCGGCCGCGACGCAATGACCGGCCGCCACGACCAGCGCGCCGGCGACGGCAGACTGCAACAATCGGGCAAATATACGCATGGCGACATTCTGCCGTTCAAACCCGCAGATCAGCGGGATTTCATCGACCGAATTGCCGCGCAGCTCCGGCGACAGCATGCAACCGGCTAATCCGGCATGCTCTGAGCCCAACACTTCTCGCGCGCGACCACTCGCCCAGCGGCATAGCCGTGCCGCTCTGCAGACAAGATCGGCGCTGCCTCGCCATTAGCCGGCACCGAAGATCGCACCCGCCTCTTGCCGTCGGTTGCCTGCACCCGAGTTCGACAAGACCTGACATCGTGGGCGCGATGCCTCGTAATCGGCGTGTGCGGGCGTCGCGCGAGATTGCCTGCCGCTCAATGGTTGTGGCTCGACCGGAAGGTCGGAATGGGACTCCTACGGGTGCTTTCCGCGTAGGCACGGCTGACCGCGTCGCAAGCGGCATGTGCGGATATGCCGGTCAACAGATACCAGGCGAACCCGACCAGTCGGCCGGACCGGCCACGCCCAGGGCGCAGGCACAGCGTATGAGTCAACTGCGGTGTGCCCCTTCGATTGTGGGTATGGTTCGGTGATGTCCCGATCAGCTGAGAGTGGCTCTCCCCGGGCCCGGGTCACTGCCGAAGACCTCCACCTTGCCGTTCAACTAGCCCCCACAACGCCGCCCTTGGACGGCGAGGTGCCGTTCCGCTGGGAGAGTCGACGAGCCGGCGGCCCAGCGAACGCAGACCGTGCGGCTGGGCCCGACGGCCTGCTGCAAGTGCTGGAGGCGAGCGGGGCGCTGTTGGTTTCTATGGTGCGCACGACGCCGCCGCGGACCCGCGCCTACCACGTCTTCGGTATCTCAGACCCCGACGGTGCCGCGTCCTCCCGAAGTGCCCCGGCGGGGTGTTTTGGGGAATGAGTTTCAGGCTGGCGGCGTACGCCGTCTGTATCGATAACGGGCGGTTGCTGCTCGCCCATCACGTACCGCAGAGCGGCGAGACCCGCTGGACTCTCCCAGGTGGTCAGGTCGAGCACGCCGAGGATCCGTTCGATGCGGTGACCCGGGAGCTCGCTGAAGAAACTGGTTGCCACGGGATTGTCGAACGCCTGCTCGGCGTGGATTCGAGGGTGATACCCGCGGCAGCCGCGCGTGCCGGAGCCGAACACCAGAATGTCGGCATTTTCTATCAGGTCCGTGTCACCGGCGGTCAGCTCCGACCTGAGCCCAACGGTGAGACCGCTGAATCGGTCTGGACTCCGATCCCGGACATCGCCTGCCTGCGCCGGTCATCCCTCGTGGAGATCGGCCTCGCCTTGGCTCAGCGCCTTCCAGCAACCGGCCACGTCGCTCCCGTCCCGGTTGGCGGCTTGATTCAGCACTGACGGCGCTTGACTGAGACCGCGCCCCCAGCGGCTACTCGCTCTGGTTGCAGCCGGCGCGCTGTTGCTGTCTCGTATTCTCTGCAGTCGGAATGCATCGGCGTGGGATCGGGGCCCAGGTCTCCGACTCGGCGTCCGATCGCAATCAGCTTGAACGGCGGTGTGTGTTCATTCTTCGCTGACGCGGATGATCGTCTTGCCGGGGCTGTGCCTGCCGGGATTGAAGGCGTCGGGTGCTTCGGCGAGTGGGCGGACGGCACCGACGGCCGGCTTGATGCGGCCGTCGCGCAGGCGCGTGGCGAGCTCGGTGAGTTGGGTCCGGTCGGGCTCGACGACGAAGAAGACGGCGCGTCCGTTGTCGGGCTGGATCGTGGGTGGCATGGCGATGGTGACCAGGGTTCCGCCGGCGCGTACCAGGGTGGTCGAGCGATCCAGGACGTCTCCGCCGATCACGTCGAATACCACATCGACTTCGCCGGCCTGCTCCAGCGGCTCGGTGTCCAGGGCCAGGAAGGTGTGCACGCCGAACGTGAGCGCGCGGTCGCGGTCGCGGGCCCGGCCGGTGCCGATGACTCGGGCCCCGGCCTCGCGGGCGAGTTGCACCGCGATCGAGCCGACACCGCCGGCGGCGCCGTGGATCAGGACGGTCTGACCGGTGGTGAGGCGGGCGTGGTCGAATAGGCCCTGCCACGCGGTCAGCCCCGAGATCGGCAGCGCGGCGGCCACGATGTAGTCGATATCTGCGGGCAGGGGAGCGAGGTTGCGGGCTTCCACCGCGGTGTATTCGGCAAGTGTGCCGTTGCGGGTCCAGTCGGCCAGACCGAAGACCCGCTGGCCGACAGTCAAACCAGTGGTGCCGTACCCCAGCTCGACGATCACGCCCGACAACTCATGGCCAGGCACGCTCGGGGTCCGGTCCCGGCCGGCGCGGTCGGTCCAGGTGCCGGGCCAGTCCAGCTCGCCAGGGGTGAACCCGGCGGCGTGTACTTTCACGATCACGTCGTTCTCGGCGGCGTGGGGGTAAGGCAGGTCGTGAGTCAGGGTCATCCCGGCGACACCGGCGTCACGATTCCCAACGATGATGGCTTGCATGCTTGGTCCTTCGTTGTCGGTGTTGCCGACAGGGAGACGAGGAACTACTGCCGGATGGGACGGTTCGAAACTCTCTCCGAGGCGGCCTGGCATAAACCAACTCAGCGCATGCGCTGGTAGCGAAGGTAGACGATGCGGGAGCCCATCGGCATTATCGCGTGTTGCGTCTGCGGCAGCAGCAGCCGACGTGTCCCGGCTGGCTCGCCTCGCTGATGATCGGCGTCAGTCTGTCGCCCATGCGGGTAGGGGCTCACGTGCCGACAACCACTGTTCCGGTATTCCGCGTATCGTGCCTCGGCTTCCGATCCCGGTGTGTGCTGCCACGATTCCACCGACGATCGCGGCCGTCGTGTCCACATCCCCGCCGGCCTCGATGCACGCGGTGACGGCGGCCGGATAGTCACAGAGAAAGGTGGCGGCTGCCCACAGCGTGAACGGCACCGTGTCCTGGGCGCTGACTTGTGCGCCGTTGCCGAGCTCGTAAGCTGCTTCGGCTACCGATCGGCCGAGTAGCTTTCGAGCTCGCCGGACACCGTCCGCGGTCCGACCATCAACCAGATACGGCTCTACCACGTGCAGCAATTCACTTGGTACACAGCCTTTTCCGCGAGTCGCCGCAGCGTGGCTCGCCGCGGCGGCGACCGCCATGGCACCCACGATCGCTTCCGGGTGCCGATGGGTGACCTCGGCGGACAGCGCGGCTTGCGCTGCCGCTCGGCGCAGGTCTCCAGCGAAGTACGCCCCGAGCGGGGCGACCCGCATCGCAGCTCCGTTTCCCCATGATCCGCGCCCGTCGAAAGCAGCTGCGGCCGCTTCCTCCCAGGGGCGCCCGTCGCGAATCTCGTGCAGCACAACGACTGTGCCGCCGCCATAGCCACGATACGGTTCGCAGCGATCGGCGAAAGCGCCTGCGAGCGCGTCCCGGTCGACACAGCCGCGGCCGCGGACTTCCGAGTACACCGAACAGGCCATCTCGGTGTCGTCGGTCCACTGCCACGGGGTCGCTGGCACTCGCCCGGCGAGCAGATCAGCGACGGAGTTGCCGGGCACGAAGAACTGAGCACCCAACGCATCACCAACGGACAAACCCTCGAGGCTGTGCGACGCGGAATCAGAAACCAACGGCATACGGTGACCAATAATGCCAACCGCAACCAGCTACTGCAACACCCGGCAAGATCGACGGCACAACGGTCCACAGCTGCATTCCACGGTATGGTCGCCGCGGTCGACTCGCATGCCGGCAACCGAAACCGCATGCCGCCGACCATGTCTCGGAAGCGATGTCGGTGACCTCGCGAAGCTCTCATGGCAGCCGAAGGAACAGGGTCCATGCCGGGAGGCCGTGAAGGCCTCGAACATGAACTCGCAGACTGTCTTTGGTCGGTACTGATACGGCTTACGGGTATGAGGTGGACCTCGAGGCCGCCATCACTTCGAGATCGGCGATGGCTGCCGATGCCAGCTGAGACCACACACGAGGGTGCTCGTCAGCACCACCGCGCTCATCATGCGCGCCGACCAGCCGCCATCACGACCTCCTGTCGAACCAGCGCGTCGCCGAGGCACTCGCCGGCGACGGCGCTCGCCACTTGGCATCGCCCACGTTGGGGAGGCATCAAAATTGGCTGATACCAACATCTTCCGTGCGAAGTTGGTGTCCAATTCCAATGATCAATGGTGTTGCAGATGACCGATGTAACCAGTCAGGAGTGCCCTCGTGTCACGTGAAATCGATTCGGCTGTCTTCCCACATCTGGATGCGGACTTGGACCGCGTCCGTGACGTTCTCGGACCTGTTCGACTGGAGGGCAGGCCTGAACTGACCGCACTCACCGACGATGGGCCGGACACCTCTCGCCGTTTGGTTCGTCCCACTTTGACCCTGTTGTCGTACTACCTGCTCACCGATCCCGCGACCCCGGCCGACGATCGGGTGGTGCGCGCAGCCGCTGCCGTCGAGTTGCTGCATCTGGGCTCGCTCTACCACGACGACGTCGTCGATCACGCGTACGAGCGTCGCGGCCGTCCCAGTGCCAACGTGGTGTGGGGTTCGCATATGGCGGTACTGGGTGGGGACTCGGTGATGCTCGCGAGCGTGCGCATGTTGGCCGAACTCGGCCGGCGGGAAGTTCTCGCGGGGGCGATCGCGGGTGAGCAGATGTGCGCGGGCATGGTGATCGAGGCCGCCGACCTCTATGTGGCCTCCCGCAGCGAGCAGTCCTACCTGGACGCGATCGACGGTAAAACGGCGGCGGTGCTCTCGCTGGCATGCCGGGTCGGCGCGGTGCAGGCCGGCTGCCAAGAGGCTGCAGAAGAGGCGTTGGCCCTGTTCGGCCGATATTTCGGGCTGGCCTACCAGTTGTGTGACGACATTCTCGACCTGACCTCGACCGCCGAAGAAATGGGCAAGCCCGTCAACGCGGATCTGCCCGAGGGCATCTACACGCTGCCCGTGATTCGCGCGGCCGCCCGCGACGGGAACCTTGTCCGACTGCTACGCAGAGCAATGACGCGTGAGCAAGCCGCGCGGGCCCACGAGCTCGTCATCGCCTCCGGCGCCGTGGACGAAGCGCGGGCGATGGCCGATGAATTCTTGGACCAGGCTGCCGGTCGACTTGCCGATGTGCCCGCCGACCCACGCGCCCGCGACGCGATGATCGCCTACGCCAGGTCCATCCTCGACCGGCGAACTCCCGGTACCGCGGCCGCCCCGCGTGCGACGCAGTCGCCCCGAGCTCAGGGCGCCGGGCTCCCGCCGCACGTCGCGCAATGGTTGCGGAGCTGGCTGGTGGACACCGGGCTTGCCCTCACTCCTGCCGAGGCCGACTACCACCGGTGGACAGGAGCGATCCAGGTCCCGGCACAGACCTTGACCCCGGCAGCGGACGCGGCACGTGAACAGACGACCTACGGTATGGCCGTGCTGGTCCTTGCGTTGGACGACCTCTTCGAGGATCCGCAGCTGCAGGATCCGCAGGCCGTCACCGCGCTGAGGCGCGGCATGGTGGCGATGGTGCGCCAGGACCCGCAGGCGCCGTCACGGCCCGGCGCGATCTCAACGGCCTGGGCGAGTTTGTGGCCGCGTCTGCGTGAGGGCCGGACCGCCCGCTGGCAGGAGCGGTTCCTCGACGGCCTCGAGGAGTGGTTCGAAGCGGCCGAACGTGAAGCGCACCATCGCATCAACGGCTACGTACCCGCCACGGCCGACTACCTGCCGCTGCGGATCGCGACCAGTGGGATCGAAATCGCCCTCGCCTGCATGGAGGTGTACCAGGACGGGGAACTGCCGTCGAAGCTGCGCAGCCACCCCGTGATCCGACGGTTCGAGGAACTCGCCTTCTGGGTGACCTTCGTGGAGAACGACCTGGTGGGGTTGGATCAGGACGAGGCCGACCAAGTCCCCTACAACTTGGTGCGGGCGGTCCGTCACGAGACCGGCTGCACCCGTAGCGAAGCCGTCGAGCAGGTGCAGCGCCAGGTGGCGGAGCATCGCGCCCAGCTCGAGGCGGTGATCCGCTACATTCCCGGACTCATCCGCGTGCTTCCCGGCCTGTCGGGTAAGAGGAAGGATTACGCGCAGATATACGCGAACATCACGAATGTGGCGCTCTGGGGACGTGAGAGCGATCGGTACGAGCCGACCTCCGCTTCCGCAGCGCCGGACTTGGAACGTTTGCGCCGTGAGATCTACTACCAGGCGGCCGAACCGGCTCCTACCGCGCCGTAAGCCCCCACACCTGACAAAGCCAGGGTGTGCCCCGCCCGATCCACCGTGGTGATGGGGCGGGACACACCCTCAATGCTTCGTCAGATGTCCGGATTTCGTCGGTCCCGGGATACGAGGTCCGAGGAGGCGGATCCACAACATGGGCCGAAGAGATGAGCGGGTGCGCAGATGGAAAGCGATCAGTCCGACGAGGACGCTCGCGGTGAACCAGGCCAGTTGCACGGCGAAGCCCGCGAATGGCGTGGTCTCGGAGAAACCGGCCGCGGTCGAAGCCTGCATGGCCCCGTAGGAGGGCAGCCAGCGCACGAGCTCGCTGTCTGCCCCGATGCTGGCGATGGGGTTCTGCACGGCCATGTCGAAGCAGCTGATCATCGCGATGGCGAACATGCCCTCCACCTCGCGGCGCAGCAGCGCGCCGAGGGCGACACCCAGCGCCCCGTAGGTCATCGCCGCGCCGAAAAGCGCCGCAGTGAGCAGGACCGGCTGCCGAGGCGACCAGTAGCAGCAGATGACAGCGGTGGCGTACGCGCAGACCACCACGGAGGCCACCACCAGGCAGGCGATCTTCGCCAGACCGAGCGCGACCCGGGGATATCCGGCCATCGACAGTCGCCGGTCGAATGCTCCGCTGCTGAACGTCGCCGCGAACATCATGAACCCGATGATCAGGGAGACCGCCATCAGGGCGCCGCTGATCTGAGCGAGCTCATTGCCGTTTGCGCGCAGAACGAGACCGGTGTCTCGAAGCCGGAACGGTACCTCGATGTCGGTGACGGCCACGCGCACCAGAGTGATCAATATAGGGACGAAGGCGGCCACCAACACCATGGCGAACCGGTTACGTGCGTGCTCGATGAGGCCATAGCGGGTGGCGATCAAGAACAGTCGAATGCCGTTGCTCATCCAGCCTTCTCTTGTCTGTCTTGTAGGACCCCGTCGTGCAACCGCCACACCTGATCCAGCTTGTCGGTGTCGTGGGCCAGATGGGAGACGACCAGAACCGACCGGCCGGTGTCACGGAACGCTGTGACGAGATCCCAGAAACGCAGATACGTCTCCCAGTCGAAACCCTGGTATGGCTCGTCGAGCAGCAGAACCTGCGGGTCGTGCATCACCGCCAACGTCAGGTTGAGCTTCTGCCGGGTGCCGCCGCTCAGCGTCGCGACCCGCTCACCGGTGTACTCGGAGAACCGGAGGATCTCCATGGTCTCCTCGGCCCGCCGCAGATCCGGAACGGCATAAGCGGCGGCGAAGAAGTCCAGGTGTTGGCGAACTGTGAAGGCGTCGTTCAGGACCACCTGCTGCGGGCAGTAGCCGAACCGCCCACGGTGCCGGATCGTTCCCCGGTCCGGTCGCAGCTCTCCGGAAAGGACCTTCAACAGCGTCGACTTCCCCACCCCGTTCTCACCGACGATGCCCACCAGCGTCCCGGCAGGCAGCATGATGTCGATGCCACGCAGCACCGACCGCCTGCCGTATGAGTGGTGGACGTTCTCCACTTCCATCATCGCCCCTTGCCTGCCGCCGATGCGGTGGCCCGGCATCCGTTCGCATGCTACCAAGCAGCGACGAAAACCCGTGCCGGGAAGGCCAATTCGCGGCACGGTGAGCTCCGCGCACGTGGCCGACAACCTCGCGACCGCGCGTTGATCGATGTCTCACCAACCTTCTTTGGTGAGACGGGGTTACGGCCTGCTAGGAGCCGAATCAGCGGCGGGGTAGTAGTAGACATCACGGCGCAAGCGTTCCAAGTGCGGCGCTGAGGAAGCCGAGCTTTGCGCGTATCGATCGGCGTGACGCGCCGTGAACGCCACATCCCTCAGGCTCTCGTAGAGCGAGATGTACTCCTTCCTTCGGCCGGATAGACCGGGCAATACGCGGAGGAGAGCGGGGAGGTAGCGGATCACCGCGTCGATCCGGGCGTGTTTCTCGGTCACCCGGCGCTGCGCCTGCTCGATGGCTTCACTCCGGGTGCACCCGGTTTCCTGACGGATGGCCCTGACCAGGTTGTAGGGGATATGGTCGGCCTCGTCCCGATCCAGTGACACCAGATCGTTCTCCACCATGGCCACCCAGGAGATGAGTTCTTCGAGACGGCGGATCACCGGGTGGTTCCGCAGCGTCGACGGCACTTCCCAATCCTGGTGTACCTCCAAAACGGCGGCAGCGATGTCGAACCCACCGGTCGAGTTCCGCAGCGGTAGCCAGTCGGCCGTGGTGGGGACGTAGTGGTTGATGCGGTGGTGCGCTTCGCGTTCGCAGGCTTCGAACCACTCTCCGACGGTTCCCAGGAACCGCTCCTGCCATTCGATGGTGCGGCCCTCGCGCACTCGCGGCCACACACTCGCCCACGCCGTCGCGATCG
This sequence comes from Nocardia vinacea, assembly GCF_035920345.1. NCBI lineage: Bacteria > Bacillati > Actinomycetota > Actinomycetes > Mycobacteriales > Nocardiaceae > Nocardia > Nocardia vinacea. Next base: position 4,825,504 of record NZ_CP109149.1, on the reverse strand, counting down.
CGCCGGATCGCCGCGGTACCTGCGGATCCTGGTGCAGCACAGCCACCAGCCCACGCCTCAGCGCGGTGACAGCTTCCGGGTCCCTCAGCTGCGGATCATCGAACAGGTCATCCCACACGGCCAGCAGCGTGGTCATACCGACGAAGGCCTGTTCACGGGCCGCGTCCGCCGGGGCCAAGAGCTGTTGCGCAGGAGACCGGAACACTCCCACCCACCGGTGGTTGTGGTCGAAATCGGCCGAGGAGTCGATCAGGCCGGTGTCCACCATCCAGCTCCTCAGCCATTCCGTGGCCTGCGGCGAGACCGACTCGCCGCCGGCCTGGGATGGTGGCGTCGAGGGTCCGGAAACGACCGGGCGGGAAGTTCGCCGATCGAGTACCGACCGGGCGTAGGCGATCATCGCGTGGCGAACGCGTGGGTTGACGGGTACATCGGCAAGTCGACCGGCAGCCTGGTCCATGAAATCATCGGCCATCGCCCGCGCTTCCTCCACAGCGCCCGAGTCGATTACGAGCTCACGGGCACGTGCGGCTTGCTCCCGCGTCATTCGCTGGCCCAGCAGGCGGGCAAGACGTTGGTCGCGGGCAGCCGCACGAATCACGGGCAATGTGTAGATGCCCTCGAACAGATCCGTGTTGACCGGCTTGCCCATTTCTTCGGCGGTCGAGGTCAAATCGAGGATGTCGTCATACAACTGGTAGGCCAGCCCGAACTGTCGGCCGAACTCGGCCAACGCCTCTTCTACATCCTCGGGGCGGCCGGCCTGCATCGCGCCGACCCGGCACGCAAACGACAACAACGCCGCCGTCTTACCGTCGATCGCGTCCAGGTAGGACTGCTCACTGCGCGTAGCCACATACTCATCGGCGGCCTCGATCACCATGCCCGCGCACATCTGCTCACTCGCGATCGCCCCCGCGGAGACCTCGCGATGGCCGAGTTCGACCAGCATGCGCGTGCCCGAGGTCGTCACGCAGTCCCCGGCTAGCACGGCGAGGTGCGAACCCCACACCGCGTTGGTGCTGGGGCGGCCGCGACGCTGGTCGGCGTTATCGATGACGTCGTCGTGATACAGCGACCCCAGATGCAGCAACTCCACCCCGGCAGCGGCGCGTACCGCCCGGTCGTCGGCCGGGGTCGCGGGATCGTTGAGCAGGTAGTACGACAGCAACGTCAGCGTCGGACGCACCATCCGACGAGACGTGTCCGGGCCCTCGTCGGTGAGTGCGGTCAGCTCGGGTCTGCCACGAAACTGTATGGGCCCGAGAACGTCACGGACACGGTCCAGGTCCGCATCCAGGTGCGGGAAGACAGCGGAATCGATCTCACGGGGCACGCACACACTCCTGACTAGTGGCATCGGTCTTCTACACCATTGATGCAGTTGAAATTTGACATCACAGCGCGCGGAAAATGTTGGTATCAGCCAATTTTGACGCCACCTTCACAGCTGCTGTGCCCTACGGCAGCCCTGTCTCGGTCTTCTTGGGCTCCGCATTTCGGTCGTGCGACCCTTCCTGGCGAATATTCGCTGGCTGTAATCCGCCTGGACGCGGGATCATTGCTCACCTGAGTCGCTCGTTCAATTCGAGACGAGGGGAGCATGAGTTCACGCGAGTTCACGCGCGACGGCGGTGAAGCTGGTACTGCGTTTTTATGGCCGAGAAATGAACTCTCGCAAGGCTACAACGATTCCGGCGCTGCTGGCGCCGGCACTTGGCAACATCTGCAACCTGTACATCGCACCGCTGATCGTCGCGATGATGGTCGGTCGAGTCGCGGTAACCGGGGATACGAGTTTCGGGGCTCTGGCCTCGTATACCCTCGCCTTCGGTGGCGCCCTGTTGCTCGCGGAACTGCTGTGGCGCATCGGGATTCACTGCTTGAACCGAGTCGATGCCTACGGAATCGAGCACCTGTATGTGCTTGCCATGGACGAGCTGCTCGCCAAGGACGCGGCGTTCTTCCACAACAACTTCGCCGGTTCGCTGACGAAGCGCTCGCTCAGCTTCGCGGCTCGGTTCGAACAGTTCGTGGACACCCTCGCCTTCGAGATTCTGGCGGCACTGGTGCCGCTGCTGTTCGCCTCGGTTGTGTTGTGGCGCTACAACCCCGTGCTGGTCGCCGCGCTGATGGGGATGATCGTGGTGACCGCGCTGGTCATCATGCCCTTGATCCAGCGCCGCCAGAAGCTGGTGGACGACCGAGAGGCCGCCATTGCGCTGGTTTCCGGGCATCTGGCCGACAGCCTGGCCAATATGCAGGTGGTGCGTGCCTTCGCTGCCGAACCACAGGAGGCGGCCGAGCATCAGCGGCGGGTGGCCTCGTCGCAGCGAAAGTCGTTGCGCTCCTGGGATTACGCGAACCTGCGGATAGATACGCTGGTGGCGCCGCTGGTGGCGCTCACCAACGTGATCGGTCTCTTGATCGCGTTGGGTCTGAGCGGCGGGAATGCGGGGGCCCGGCTGCGGCAGGCGGATCTGCGCAGTCTGATCGCCTACGTGCCACAGGATCCGGCCATGTTTCACCGGACCCTGAGTGAGAACATCCGGTTCGCGCGCCCGGAGGCCACGGAAGAGGAGATCCTGCGGGCCGCCAAGGCCGCGCACGTCACCGAGTTCGCGGACGCGCTGCCGCAGGGTATGGAAACGCTCATCGGCGAGCGCGGCGTGAAACTGTCCGGCGGCCAGCGTCAGCGGGTCGCGCTGGCTCGGGCCATCCTGCGGGACGCGCCCATCCTGCTCTTGGACGAGGCCACCAGCGCTCTCGACTCGGAAAGCGAATTGCTTGTGCAGCAAGCGCTCTGGGAGTTGATGCACGGGCGTACGGCGCTGGTCGTCGCGCATCGGCTGAGCACTGTGGCCGGAATGGACCGGTTGGTGGTGCTCGACCACGGGCGAATCGTCGAGGAGGGGGCACACGAGGAGTTGCTTTCTGCGGAAGGAACATACGCGCAGCTGTGGCGGTACCAGTCGGGTGGATTCCTCGGCGAGGACGTGGTCGCCGATTGATCGGGTTTTCGACCGACCGACGGCTGCCAATAGTTTCACGCACGGCATAGGTTTGTATTTCGATGTGGACACGATATCGAGGACTGTCGCTCGAACTCACCGCGTCCTGCACACACTCGAACGGCTCCAAAAGATCCAGTTATCACCTTTCATGCTTGGACACCTGTATAGGTTTGCTGACTCGAAAGGAACTGAGATATGAGCGCTCTGGGCACCCCACTCAAGAAGATCGTCGCCACCAGCGCGATCATCGGCGGGGCCGGCATGGCATATGTTGGCCAAGCTTCCGCCGCTACCGATCAGGAATGGGACAGCCTCGCCGCGTGTGAGTCGGGCGGTAATTGGAGTATCAACACTGGCAACGGGTTTCAGGGCGGACTGCAGTTCGCGCCGGGTACCTGGGCCGCATATGGCGGTGCCGCGTATGGGCAGACTGCCGATAGAGCTACCCGTGAGCAGCAGATCGCCGTCGCCGAGCGGGTGCTCTCCGCTCAGGGTTGGGGCCCTTGGGCAGGATGTTCGGCAGCGCTCGGACTCCGGTGAGACAGCAGAGCTCTCCAACGGGTACGACCGACTCATGAGACTGTCGTCCCGGTCCTCATGAACGCCGCCCGCTGCGGTGAACGCCTCGCGGAGTAGTAGTCGCACAGCCACGCCGGCCAGTGGGAACAGTGGCCACTCTTGCGAGTGCTAGTCGGCCACTGCAACGGCCCGAGATGGCCTCGGCGCGTTGCTGTTCGGGCGTCCCGCGTTCGCCGGTTCGGTCAGCGCGGAATGCGGCGTTGAGGAATGTTGCGGTACTGACTGTCTTCCGGGTCAGTTCCGCTTCAGGGTGCCGACACTCAGCGATCCGCTCGCAGCGGTCCGCACCTTCTTCTCTGCTTCGCGGACGTAGCTGACGGGATCCTTGTCCACGGGCTGGACGCCGGCGTAGTTGCGCGCCTCGTAAGCGGCGAACGCGACTGCCAGCTGATGGCGGCGCGGCAGCCCGGCCAGCCGGCGAAAGTCGGTGAGGCCCTCGCGTTCTTCCTCGGCCATGTGATCGCTGTTGGCCGTGTTCGCTGCCGCGACGGCCGCGTACCAGCCATCGGTGCCGACCTGATGATGCGCCGCTTCGGCGATCGCGTCCCTGATCTGGTTGTGGTCGTGGATAGCGTCGAGTGTCTCGTCCTCGACCCCGCCTGCGCGCCGGGCCGCGATACCCGCCTGCAGCAACGCGGGGTAGAAGATCTCCTCCTCCGCTTGCGCGTGTAGCTCGAGGAAGGCGGCCAGCCTGTCCCAGATCGCGGAAAGCACCCCGGTCTCCGCGCTGTCGATCTGCTCCAGGATTGCGAACAGCCGCCGCTGCTCATGGTGGTCATCAAGGATCAGCTCGGTAATGTCCACAATTCCTCCCTGATACCCACTGCAGATCAGCTTTGAACGGCGGGGCAGACTGTCCGTCGGGCAGCTGGCATGTCCCTTAGGAAGCCGACGATAACGCACCTCCGAGCCGCCCCACTGCTAACGCACCGACGTGCTGCCCCGCTGCCCGCGTCCGCTGCACCGTCCAGGGATCGAGTGCCCAGCGGCAGAAGAGTGCATCGGGCCACCAATGAGACGGTGGCGTACAGCGATGTCCACGACGTGTCGCCCGTGCGCTTGACATTGTCACCGTGTGAAGGCCTTCACTGGCTGTCGGAGGTGGTCCCCATTAACTCGACACACAGGAATCCACAGGACATGCGACTGCTCGACGCATTGGCGGCTGAGAACTCGTCGACGCGGCTCGAGGCGGCTCTGGCAGTCGGCACGCATCCCGAGCCCGGTTTCGTCGATGCGCTCGTAGAACGGTGCGCGATCGAGCCGGACTTCTATGTGCGCGACATGCTCACGTGGGCGCTGACCCGTCTCCCATCGGAGATCACGGTTCCGAAACTCCGCGCGGAACTCCGTTCCGAACGCGCACAGGCCCGGAGCCAAGCGCTGCACACGCTGTCCAAGATCGGGGACAGGGACGCGTGGCCCGCGATCACGCGGTCATTGCTGCACGACGCCGACGACGAGGTCGTGCGGAGTGCATGGCGCGCTGCTGTCGTTCTCGTGCCCGACGGGGAGAAGAAAGGGCTGGCCGAGGAGCTGGCCTCGCAATTCGGCCGCGGTGACCGGGAGGTCCGACTGAGTCTGAGCCGTGCCTTCGTCGCGCTCGGAGATGTGGTCGAGCCGGTCCTCCGAAAGGCGATGGCAAGTCATGACCCGACGGTGCGTGCGCATGTGAGCGCCACGGAACGGCTCATGCGTGACCCGGATGCCGGATTCGACCTCGCCGTCGGTGCGGCGAGACGGGTCGTTGCGCTCGGTCCGGACCGGGAGGAGACAACTGCGTGCTGATCGGTGAGGTGGCGCGCCGCTCGGGGGTGAGCGCCCGGATGCTCAGGCACTACGACTCCCTCGGGCTGGTACGACCGACGGGCCGCACTGTGGGTGGCTACCGGGAATACTCTGCCGAAGACATCCGGCGGATCTTCCATGTGGAGGGGCTGCGATCCCTGGGACTGTCACTGAGCCAGATCGGACGCGCTCTCGACGGTCCCGGATTCACCCCGTCCGGACTGGTCGGCGACCTCATCCGAAAGACCGAGGAACGACTGAACCGGGAGCGAGAACTCCTCGAGCGGCTCCGTACGGTCGATGCGGCCGAGCCCTCCGACTGGCAAGACGTCTTGCGTATCGTCGAGCTCCTGCACGGACTCGGTTCGCAGAGTGCCGCCCGGCGGCAGCAGGCCGTCCTGGCCTCGGCCGAGGACGTGTCGGTGCCCGCCGAGCTGCTTGCCGAGGCGGTTCTCATCGAATCCGATCCGAACGTTGCCGGGGCCCTGCGGTGGGCCCTCACACGGGCTGGCGGTGACGGTGTGGCCCGCGTGGCATCCGGCATGGTCTCGGAGGATGTAGTGGTCCGGCGGCGCGCCGTCCTGGCACTCGCCGAGCTACCGGGCGACGAGGCGACCGCGGTGCTCACGGACGCGCTCGGGGACGCGGACGCGACGGTCCGTAGACATGCTGCTCTCGCACTGGGTGCGCGGGGTGTGACCCGGGCTGTGCCGGAACTTGTCGGCACGGTGGTCGAGGGTCCGAACGATGTCGAGGCGGCTGAGCTCTTGGGAATGTTGGCGCGGGACGCGAAGTGGGCGGACCGGATCATGAGAGCGCTGGTCGACGAGTTCACCGCACACCCAGCGAACTCGGCGGTGCGGATACGACTGACCCAGGCACTCGCCGAGATGCCGGGAACCATCGCGCTGGATACCCTGCAGCAACTTGCCCACGACGATGATCGGGCCGTGGCCCTCATCGCCTCGGCCCTCGTGGAGACGCTCGAAGAACGGGACGACGAGCTCGGGCACCCCTAGAGACGCTCGCCTCCCTAGCGTTAACACTGACTCCGGACTTCTCGGAGGTGGCATATCGCAAGTTCCAGCCGAAATACTTCTACTGACACAGAAAGGATTGGTTCAGGCGGGTGCGGATCGCCTCCACCGTGGCGCTGAGTCGGACCTGGTGCGAGCCCTGCCAGTAGATCCGCCCGCAGGTGCGGCACTTCCGAAACGTGTCGTAATGGCGGCGGGTCAGCGGTTGCAGCCGATCTTCGACCTCGGCTTTGTCGACCGCGACAACAGCGCCACCACAGCGCTGGCAGCGGGTGAACGGCGCCAAGCGCTCGACGAGATCCAGCCGTCGGATCACCTCGACGATCTGATCGACCGGCTGGTCCGATCTGATGTACATGCCGTGAGTTACGTTGCGCCGTTTCAGCAGTCCACGGTCGCGGGTGAGCAGGATCCGGTGCTCGGTCGCCGATAGCTCAGCGAGTGCGGCGTCGTCGGCGTCCCACCGAAAGTGCACGTCCAGGCCCATCAGCCGCATCAGCTTGGCGAGCCTGCCGAGATTGACGTCGGCGACGAAGCGCGGCTCGCGCAGTGGGTGTGGACGCACCCTGGTAACCCGGCCGATGTTCAGGGTCTCGAATACGGGATAGGCGGTGATCCGATCGCCGTCGCCGGGGCGCTGGCCGAAGGTGACCGGTTGCCCGTTGACCAGAACCAGGTCGACCTCGGTGTGCGGGATACCGGCCGCCTCGATGACGTCCTTCACGCTCTGGTGCGGACGGAACGGTCGACGCAGCACCGTGTAGCGCTCGTCGGGCCGTAGGAAATCGTTCAGCTCGGCGTAGACCCGCAGGTCGACCCTCATTCGACGAATACCGCCATCGATGCCGTGAATCCGTGCAACGCATTGCGGCCGGCGATGGGACCGATCTCGCCCGCGGCGAAGATGCCCGCGAGCGGTATGCCGTCGAGCAGGTCCTCGATCAGGGCGGCGTCGTGGTTCGCGACCCCGAACATCCGGCGACCCCGTCCGTTGCAGGTGAACAGCAACGCACCCGCCGGGTGTCCTGGCAGGTCCGAACCCACTCGGACGAGGGCCGCCCGCAGATCTTCGTCCGCCCCCACCGCGTCGCGGACCTGGAACTGCACGGTTGTGCCGACCTCGACGAGCTCACCGATCTCGAGCGCGCCGCTCGACGGGTCGGCACCGAGCAGGCCACGTATCAGGAAATCGCCCTGTCCGGGTACTGCCAGATGCTCGTCGACCACGATGCCGATCTGCAACCCGTGTGTCACCAGTTCCTGCTGGTCGGGTGGCAGCACCTCGACGATCTCGCGCAACCGCACGATCGGCGGTCGGCCGCCCAATTCGGTGATCAGCGCGCCACGCGCGCCGGTGACGATATACGGATAGCCGATCGGTCGGCAGCCCTGCGAAACGATGGGGACACCGTGCAGTCCGGGAACTCGCACGCCGACCGCGCCGGAGGTCACCACATCGTGGTCGCGGAACAGCCGGCAGCCGCCCGGCCCCTGCGTGCCGCTGACCAGCCCGCCCATCACGGTGATGCCGGGCAGATCGGTGTTCAGGTGCTCGAGCAGAATGTCGGCGGGGAATGAGAACGGGTCCGGTAGCAGCAGATGGAAGTCGCGTGTGGCCTGGTCGAAGTGGTAGCCCGCGAGTAGCCCCCCAGTCGCAGTGCGGACGAAGTCGAGCTGGAATGTCTCGGCGGCGGGCAATCCGGATGCCAGCCATACCACCACTGCGGGCTCGTCCTCGATCTCACGGCGGCCGGCTACGATCGCCTGCGCCACACATCCGACGAGTGCGGGCACCCGGACCGTCTGGTGGACTCCGGCGAGTACGGCCGAGGCATCGTCGGTATGTGCTCGTGATGCCAGCAGCACAGCAAGCGACGGCGTATCGCCCGCGATCTGATCGCGGGCGTGCGCTGCGGCTTCCGCTCCTGCCTGCCACGCTCCGGGCGCGGTGGAGAGCCCTACTCCGATCCGCACATCTCCATCGTAGCGAACCCTACGTGAGCGTGGGTATTAGTGCCGCACAAGGCATTTCATCAGAAGCGGGCCAAAACGCGCCGTCGGAGCGGTGACGTGGGCGTCGGTACGGGATCCAGCTCGGCCGAATGTGGTCGCCTGGCTGCTGAGGGCACCCACAACACGTTGTAGGCGCGTACTTGGTCAGCGGGTGCTCGTTAGCGCAGGTGCTCACGTTGAGAATTCCCGGTTCCCGATCGGAGTCGTCTGCACCGATGTCAGCGCGGCACCGCCCGCGCGCCGGAGATTGCCATCACGGGGTGAGGTTCAGGTTCTTCGTGCCGGGCTGCAGACTGGTTGGCAATGAAACTGCCCGAGCTTCCTGATCTGCCTGTGCGTGGCGCGCTCGACCGCATTGTCGCGACATTGACCGAGCGTGGCGCCGCCGTATTGGTCGCGCCGCCGGGAACCGGGAAGACGACATTGGTGCCGCTGGCGTTGGAGACTCTCGGGCGGGTGGTGGTGGCCGAGCCTCGGCGTTTGGCGGCGCGAGCGGCGGCGGGGCGGATGGCCGCGCTGTTGGGTGAGTCGGTAGGGGAGACGGTCGGGTATTCGGTCCGGGGAGATCGGCGGGTCGGTGCCCGGACCCGGATCGAGGTTGTGACGTCCGGGTTGCTGGTGCGGCGGTTGCAGGGCGATCCCGAGTTGGCGGGCGCGGATGTCGTTGTCCTCGACGAATGTCACGAGCGGCACCTCGACGCGGACCTGCTGTTGGCGTTGCTACTGGATGCGCGGGCCGGCTTGCGGCCGGATCTGCGGGTGCTCGCCACATCGGCAACTGTTGCGGCCGAACGTCTTTCGGTGCTGCTGGGTAGTGCGCCGGTGTTGGCGGTGCGGGGGCGGGCCTATCCAGTGGAGACGACATATGTCCCGTCGTTGCCGCGGGAACGGAGCGAAGCGCAGGTGGCCCGCGCCACGCGGACGGCGCTCGTCGGGGCCGACGGCGATGTGCTGGTCTTCCTACCCGGAGCAGCCGAAATCCGCCGGACCATGGATCTTTTGGCCGATGTAGATGCGGATCTGGTTCCGCTGCACGGCAGGCTTTCCGCCGCCGGGCAGGATATCGCGTTGCGGCCGGGTTCGCGGCGGCGCGTCGTGTTGTCCACCGCGGTGGCCGAGTCCAGTTTGACGGTGCCCGGGGTGCGCGCCGTGGTGGATTCGGGGCTGGCTCGGGTGCCGCGCATCGATCGGGGACGTGGGTTGTCCGGCCTTGCGACAGTACGGGTTTCGGCTGCCGTCGCCGAGCAGCGGGCTGGGCGCGCGGGGCGCGAGGCTCCGGGAAAGGTATGGCGCTGCTGGCCGGAGTACGAGAACGGCACCCTGCCTGCCTATCCGGTGCCGGAGATTCGCACGGCGGATCTGACGCGTCTCGCACTGGAGCTCGCGTGTTGGGGCACACCCGATGGCGATGGCCTCGCGTGGTGGGACGCACCGCCGCAGGGCGGATTGGCCGCTGGCCGAGATGTGTTGCGCGCGTTGGGAGCCGTGACCGCAGCGGGGGAAGTCACCGAGCGCGGGCGACACATGGCACGAGTCGGACTGCATCCCCGATTGGCACGAGCGCTGCTCGACGGTGCCGCCGAGGTCGGCACCCGGGCGGCGGCGGAAGTTGTCGCGGTCCTCGACGATGACACCCTCGTGCCCGGCGTCGATCTCGTGGCCGGTCTGCGCGCGTTGCGGCGTGAGCGGCCGCCGCGCTGGCGGCGGGAGGTCGAGCGTCTGTCGCGGTTGGTCGACGCGACGGATGGCGACGACGATCCGGCTTTCGTTGTCGCATTGGCACATCCGGAGCGGCTGGCACGGCGACGTAGTCCTGGCTCGGCGAGCTATCTGATGGCGGGTGGTACGGCGGTGACCCTGCCGCCGGGTTCCGGATTGGGTGATGCGGAATGGGTGGCGGTCGCGGTGGCGACACGCGATCCGGGGCATTCCGACGGGCGGATCCGGTCGGCCGCGGTCGCTGACGAAAAGCTCGCCCGACGTGCGGGATCGAGTCTGCTGGAGATTGTGGACGAGGTGGATTGGGTCGACGATGACGTCGTTGCCCGGCGGGTCGAACGACTGGGCGCGATCGTGTTGTCGGAGTTACAGATTCGTGATCCTGATCGCCAATTGCTCAGCGCGGCAGTGCGACGCGGCCTGAATTCGACCGGACTCACTCTGCTGCACTGGGATTCCGACGCGGTCGCCCTCCGTCAACGCCTCGACTTCCTGCACCGCACACTAGGTGCCCCCTGGCCGCGGGTCGACGACGAATCACTGCTGGCCGATGCCGACGCCTGGCTCGGCCCCGAACTCGCGACGGCGCGCCGCCGCGCCGACCTCGAACGTATCGACGCGGGACAGGCATTGCGTCGCCTACTGCCGTGGCCCGATGCCGCGCGCATGGACGAACTCGCGCCGGAGCGTCTGCCGGTGCCATCCGGCAGTCGCGTCCGTCTCGATTACTCGACTGACCCGCCGGTGCTCGCGGTCAAGGCGCAGGAGGTCTTCGGCTGGACGCAGACACCGTCGCTGGCCGATGGGCAAGTGCCGATCGTGCTGCACCTGCTCTCACCCGCCCAACGCCCCGTCGCGATTACCGCGGATCTGGCGTCGTTCTGGCGTACCGGCTGGCCGCAGGTTCGCAGTGACCTGCGCGGTCGCTACCCCAAGCACGCGTGGCCGGAGGATCCCACCAGCGTGCCCGCTCACCGCGGCACCGCCCGTAACGCCGGCTAGGTCCCGACGCATCAGTCCGGCGAATTCGCCCCTGCCGCAATCCAGTTCGCGAGGACGGCGGCCTGGCTGTGGTCGACGTCGCGGGTGGCGGTCAACAGCGTCACCGGATGTTCGCGGGCGATGTCGCGTAGCTGCGCGACGGCGGCGCGGTGCTGAGTATCGCGCAGCTCGGCCAGATATCGGCGACGGAACTCGACGAACCGCTCGGGCTGGTGTCCGTACCACTTGCGCAGTTCGGTCGACGGCGCGATATCGCGCATCCACTCGTCGAGGTGCGCGTCCTCCTTGCGGATCCCGCGCGGCCAGACCCGATCGACGAGCACGCGGGTGCCGTCCGACGGAATCGGCGCTTCATAGATTCTCCGGTAGGTGACGTGCTGGCTCATCATGCTCCCGTCCTGAGCTGGTCACTTCTCCTCGCGTGGAGCTCTGGAGGTAGCTCCCATGCTAGGCCTCGCGCAGTCGGCAATCATCGATTCAATCAATGATTGAATCGATGATGGGAACGTGGTTGACTTCAGTCATGGTGGAACAGGCAGCCGCGGCGGGCACGCGCGAGCGGCTATTGCTGGCGGCCGAGCGTCTCTTGCTGACCGAGCGGTACGACGATGTCTCGGTGCGGGCGATCTGCGCGGCGGCCGGGGCAAATCCCGCTGCGGTGCACTATCACTTCGGTTCGAAGGAAGCGCTGGTCGCGGCATTGCTGGAGGATCGGCTCGGGTCATTGTGGGCCGAACGGCTGACCGAGGTGACAACCGCGCACGGTTCGGTGTCGGCGCTGGTGGATGCGGTGATCGAGCCGTTCGTCGGATTGGCGGCCGATCCTGTCGGGCGGCTGCACCTGCGGCTGTTGGCCCAATTCGTCCTCGGTCGGCACCCGACGATGTGGCGTCGGCACTGGTTCCGCATGGACGCCTGGGTCGGCTTGCTGCCGGAGCTGAGCGAACGCGAGAGTCGGCGGCGCTGGGGATTGGCGTTCGACCTGATCATCGTGCAGTTCGGTGGTGTCGGCAGCGAGGAGCGTGAGCTGTCGGACGAGGCAGTCCGCACGCTGCGGGATTTCGTGGTCGCCGGACTGACCGCGCCAGGAGAGAAATGATGAACGAAGTATTCGCACCGACCACACTCGGCCCGATCACATTGCGCAACAGGGTGATCAAGGCCGCGACGTTCGAGGGACGAACACCGGACGCACTGGTCACCGACGAACTGATCGACTTCCATCGCGAAATCGCCGCCGGCGGCGTGGGTATGACGACGGTCGCCTACTGCGCGATATCGCCGGGTGGCCGCACCGACCGGCACCAGATCTGGATGCGCCCGGAAGCCGTTGCGGGACTGCGCGAACTCACCGACGCCGTGCACGCCGAAGGTGCCGCCGTCAGCGCCCAGATCGGCCATGCTGGACCGGTGGCCAATGCCGCATCCAATCGCGCACCGGCACTGGCGCCGAGCCGAATGTTCAGCCCACTCGGTATGCGCCCGATGCACGTTCCGGACTTGTCCGAAATCGCCACGGTCATAGCCGATTACGCGAATGCTGCGCGGCTCGCCGAGCAGTCGGGTTTCGATGCGGTCGAAATCCACTTCGGCCACAACTATTTGGTGAGTTCCTTCCTGAGTCCGCTACTGAACCGGCGCAAGGATCGTTACGGCGGTTCCCCGGCCAACCGTGCCCGGCTCGCGCGCGAGGTCGCGGTAGCGGTGCGCGAAGCTGTCGGCGGCCGCTTGGCCGTCACCGCGAAGCTGAATATGGAAGACGGTGTGCGCGGCGGCCTTTCACTCCCGGAGTCACTGCGGGTGGCCGCCTGGCTGGAATCGGACGGCGCACTGGATGCCTTGGAACTCACCGCAGGCAGCTCCCTGCTCAATCCGATGCTCCTGTTCCACGGCGCCGCTCCGCGCAAGGAATTCGCGAAAGTCCTTCCCGCTCCGGCACGCTGGGGGTTCCGCCTGATGGGCCGCGCATTCCTCCGCGAGTACCCGTACCGCGATGCCTACCTACTCGAACGCGCCCGTCAATTCCGCAGAGAACTATCAATGCCATTGATCCTATTGGGCGGCATCACCGACCTCGACACAATGCGCACGGCAATGGCCGAGGGCTTTGATTTCGTCGCCATGGGCCGCGCCCTCCTACGCGAACCAGACCTCCTGCTCCGAATCCAAGCCGACCAGAGCACCCGATCGGCATGTATCCACTGCAACGAATGCATGCCGACTATCTACACCACCACCCGCTGTGTCCTGCGGGTCGATCCCACCCCTGCCGCCGGTCACTGACCGACGGCGTCCTGCTACAACTTGTAACCGATCTGGCGCAGCAGCTGTCTGCGGTCTTCCTTATCGCCGGGGCCTTCGACGCCGAGCGGAGTATCCCCGTCGACAACTCCGATGATTCCGCGCCCCGATTCGGTCACGGCGAGCAACACCTCGACCGGATTGGCTGTGGCACAGAAGATTCCACAGACCTCAGGGACTTGCCGCACCGCATTGAGCACATTGACCGGATAACCCTCACGCAGGAAAACGATGAACGAATGCCCCGCGCCGACCGCGGCGGCATTCTTGGTGGCGAGCTCGGTCAGCTCGTCGTCATTGCCGGAGGTCCGGACCAGCCGCAGCCCGGAAGCCTCACAAAATGCCAACCCGAAACGCAGATGCGGACTGATCCCGACCAATGCCTCGTGCAGGTCCTCGACCGCCTTGATGAAGTGGGCCTGTCCGATGATGACATTGAGATCGTCCGGCTTATCGATGTGTACCGAAGTCAGCTCCATCGAACTATCCTGCGCCGCGTTCGAGTCTGTGCGCCAGGGCGACACGCCCATCCCTTCAAGACGTGCAGTACCCCTGGTACCAGGAAAAGTGGGTTGTGTCGGGGTTCGTCGAGTACTTTCTGAGGCGATGATCACAAGGAGTTCGCGGATGAGGGCGGCGGTACGCAGTCCTGGACGGCCAGCCGCAGCGAGCGGGCACTTGACGGTGTACATGCCTGTTGACCACGCTGTAAGCCGTTGTCACTGTTCGGGGTTCGGCGGTGCCGCCGCGGTTGCGGTGGGCGCTCGGTGTCGATGCCAAGTACGGTGTCTGGATGCCGTGTTGACATCGGAACCTGGGCGAGTTCGAAACGAGAATGTGTCGAAGTATGTATTTTGAGCTATCCCGGCGCCTGCGGAAAGCGGTAGCCGGCACTGCGCTGGCCGGACTCCTCGTTGTGGCCGGATGCGGCACCGACGCCGACAAGCACTCCGCGGAGCCCAGCATCACCGCGGCCGCCGCACATACGGACCAGCAGCAGCTATCGTTCACCGTGCCGGGCACGCTGGCCGCTGGTTTCCAGGAACTGCAGTTGAGTGCGCGCGGCAAGCTGGGTATGGCGGTCATGGCGGTCGGCGGCCAGAAGATGGTGACCTTTGGCGATTGGACCAGCGGACCCGCCTGGTCGACGATGAAGGTGCCGCTGGTCATCGCTGCACAGCGGAAGAGTTCGGCGAGCTCGAGCTACGCGGCGACAGCGGCGATCACCCAATCCGATAACACCGCGGCCGATACGCTCTGGCAGTCACTCGGCACCGGCCAAGAGGCGGCCAAAGCGGTCGAGGCCGTGCTGCGCGAGGGTGGCGATACCAAGACCACGGTGCCCGCCACCAAGACGCGCTCGGACGTCTCCGCATTCGGCCAGGCGGATTGGGCGCTCACCGAACAGGTTCGGTTCGCCTCCCGGCTGCCATGCCTACCGCAGAGCACGGACGTGATCGGTCTGATGGAACAGATCACGTCGAGTCAGCGCTGGGGCCTCGGTGACCTCAAGGGCGCGGAATTCAAGGGCGGTTGGGGTCCCGACACCTCCGGCGCCTATCTGGTCCGCCAATTCGGTCTGATCGAGGGCCCGGCTGGCCAGATCGCGGTCGCCATTGCCACCCAACCCGATTCGGGCACCCTCTCCGACGGAATAAGCATCCTGGATCGGTTGGCCACGGTCATCTCCCAGCACCTCGACGAACTCTCCGGCGGCAGCTGTTCCTAACCGGCTGTGGTCCGGCCAGGTGTGCGTGCACCCTTGATCGGGTAACGGCCACAACCTCGAATCTGGACTCATCGGGTGCGGCCGCACAGCCGCGGGCCGTGAGGTGGAGGTAACGGGGTAGATCAATCGGGGGCGCGGAGCTTCCGCGAAATATCCACCGGCGCGACTCGGCCTGGCGCTGATCGAGGAGTTCGCGGTCCGCTCGGCATCGGCCGTCGATCCTGAGCGCCGTCAGGCGACGTGCGCGCACACTTGACCGGGTAACGGCGGCACCCGAGAATCCCGACGTACCGGGTGAGGTCGCAGGACCACGGCCGGGTCGTGACCGCAAGGTGGAGGTAAACGGGGTGGACGAAACGGAGTCGCGGGCCGGTACGCGATTCGGACCCTACGAATTGCGTGCGTTGCTGGGCCGCGGCGGGATGGGGGAGGTCTACGAGGGGTACGACACGGTCAAGGACCGGGTGGTCGCGGTAAAATTGCTGCCCGTTGCGCTGGCCGGCGATCCACGGTTCCAGCAGCGGTTCCGGCACGAATCCCGGGTTGCGGCACGGCTGGCCGAACCGCATGTCATCCCGATTCATGACTGGGGCGAGATCGACGGAGTGCTCTATATCGATATGCGGCTGGTCCGCGGCAGCGATCTGCGCTCGGTGCTGCGCGACAAGGGCCCGCTGAGCCCCACCCGTTCGGTCGGCATCATCGAACAGGTCGCGGCCGCCCTCGATGCCGCGCATGCCGAGGGTTTGGTGCATCGCGACGTCAAACCCGCCAATGTCCTGGTCACCCCTTCGGATTTCGCGTACCTGGCCGACTTCGGCATCGCCCGCTCCGAGCGCGACCCCAGCGTCACCGCGACCGGCCAAGCCATCGGCTCCTACAGCTACATCGCGCCGGAACGATTCGACACCGCCCCGATCAGCGGCACCGCCGACGTCTACTCCCTCGCCTGCGTGCTGTTCGAATGCCTCACCGGCACACAACCTTTTCCGGCCGACGGAATGAGTTCGCTCATCCGAGCCCACCTTTCGGCACCACCACCCCGCCCGACCAGCAAACGAGCCGGACTGCCCGGCGCACTGGACGAGGTCATCTCCCGCGGCATGGCCAAGGAACCCGCCGACCGCTACCCAACGGCCGGTGCGCTCGCCTCGGCAGCCAGAGCCGCAGTATCGGGCACATCCTCCGTGCCGAACTCGGACCTGCCCACCGCCCAGATCTCCAAGCACCCACAACCGGCCCCAGCGACCATCATCTTCCCGACCTTCGGACCGGAATCGACGGCCGCGCGCCAATCGCCGAGCCGGCCGCAGCAGTCGGGCGGGTCGCAGTCGGCCGGTCCACAGCATGCAGGTGGGTCGCAACAGTTGGGCCGGTCGCAGCTGACAGGCGGGCACCAGTCTGGTGCGTCGCAGCAGTCGAATGGCCCGCTGCAGGCAGGTGGCCCGCCCCGGGCGGGTGGTCCGCTGCAGGCGGGTGGGTCGCAGCTGCCAGCTGGTCCGCAGTCGCTAGGCCGGGTGCAGCAGGCGGGCGATTCACAGCAGTCGGGAGGGCCGCACCAATCAGGTGACCAGCAGCAGTCGAGCGGGCCGCGGCAGACGGGCGGTCCGGCCTCGGCGAGCGGACCGCAGCAGATCACCGGACTCGAGCCGACGCTCGTGCGCCGACACTCATCGGATCCGATGCGCCGCGATATGCCACCGCACGACGCGACCACCGAGGCACTGTCGAGAACCGTCGGCATGCCGATGCCCCAATCCGACGCACCATATCCACCGGATCCGACACCCATTCCTGCGCGTCGATCGATGCGCATCGTCTGGATCGGCGCGTTGCTTGTGGTCCTGGCGATCGGGGGGATTGTCGGCTGGCAGGTGCACAACGCAAGCGAACATTCCGGCCAACCGACGACCACGACCATGCCCGCACACCTGCCCGCCGGTGCGAAACCGTGCGCTCAGCTGTATCCGGCGCTCGGCCGTTTCACCTCGTCCGCGATCGGCACCACCGTCACCAGTTGCGCCTTCGCCGAGGAGGTGCGCAAGGCGTACGCGAATGGCGGTGACAACAGCATTACCGATCGATCGGTCATGGCGCACAGCCCGATCAAGAATCGGGATTACAAGATGAATTGCACGGCCGGTGACCAATTCGCAACCTGCACCGGCGGTGAGAACGCCATCGTCTATGTGTATTGAGTCGTAGCCGTTACGCGGTGTTCACGGGGGTGCGACCGCGCGATCGCGCGAAGCGGTGCAAGATATGCGCCATGCGTATCGGAGTCTTGACCGGAGGCGGCGACTGTCCAGGACTGAACGCGGTCATCCGTGCCGTCGTTCGCACCGCGAACGGACGCTATGGGGATGCGATCATCGGCTTCCAGGACGGCTGGCGTGGTCTACTCGAAGACCGAAAGATCACCATTCTGAACGACGATCGCACCGACCGCCTGCTCACCAAGGGCGGCACGATGCTCGGCACCGCTCGCACCAATCCCGACAAACTGCGTGCCGGACTGGACCAGATCAAACGCACCCTCGACGACAACGGGATCGAGGCACTGATCCCGATCGGCGGCGAGGGCACGCTCACCGCCGCGAGTTGGCTGTCCGACGAGGGCGTCCCGGTGGTCGGGGTCCCGAAAACCATCGATAACGACATCGACTGCACCGATGTCACTTTCGGCCACGACACCGCGCTGTCCATCGCCTCCGAGGCCATCGACCGGCTGCACACCACCGCGGAATCGCATCAGCGCGTCATGCTGGTCGAGGTGATGGGCCGCCACGCGGGCTGGATCGCGATCAACTCGGGCATGGCGGCCGGCGCGCACCTCACGCTGGTTCCCGAGGTGCCCTTCGACGTGGACGCGGTGTGCTCGACGATCAAGCGCCGCTTCCAGCGCGGCGATAAGCACTTCATCTGCGTGGTTGCCGAGGGCGCGCACCCGGCCCCCGATTCGGGATTCGCGCTGCGCGAGGGCGGTATCGACGAATTCGGCCACGAACGGTTCACCGGTGTCGCACAGCAGCTGGGCACCGAGATCGAACGCCGAATCGGCAAAGAGGTCCGCACCACCGTGCTCGGTCACGTCCAGCGCGGCGGCAGCCCGACCCCGTACGACCGGGTGCTGGCGACCCGGTTCGGTCTGCATGCCGCCGAAGCCGTACATGCCGGACAATTCGGCCAAATGGTTGCTCTGCACGGCACTTCCATCGATCTGGTTCCCTTGTCCGAGGCCACCAAGCAGCTCAAGCGCGTGCCCGAGGAGCGCTACCGCGAAGCCGAGGCATTCTTCGGCTGATTCCGGCGGTTGTTGCGCAATCGAGACCTGCCGAATTCCTTGGTGCACAGCTACTCTGGTCGTCGTGGCTCAACTCCAGGTATCCGACCTGCCCACCGATGCTGTCGCCGTATTCCGCCGCCGTGCTCGCATCGCGGGCATATCGATCGAAGCTCAGGTCCGTCAGGAACTGATCGCAATGGCGCATCGGCGAACTTCCGTGGACACGATCGTGGAATTCCTGGAAGCCCAGGGCCGCGATCTGACCCCGCAATTCGACTCCGATGCGGTAACCCTCATCCAGGTCTACGATCTGCCCGCCGACGCCCTCGGCATGTTCGGCCGGCGCGCCCGCGCCGCCGAACTCCCGCTCGGCGCCTACGTCCGCCGTGAACTCCTCGCCATCGCGCGCCGCGGCAGTGTGTCGGACGCAATGCTGGAATTCCAAGAGGCACAAGAAGACGACCCCACCCTCGAACTCGATATGGACGCGATCGCCGCCGCAGTCCGATACGCCCGCGGGGCGTGAAGGTCGGCCCCCTGCGGTGCCCTGGCTCGGGGAGCGATTGGACTGCTGGAACGGTCATTGTCCAGGCGGAGAGAGGCGATTGTCGGGGGCGGTGCGCACGGCGTGCGGATCGCCCCGCATTCCGCTGGCGCGGAGGGCAATTCACCTGCTGAGGCGATGCTGACCGGGCCGAATGGCAGCGACTATCCGTCTGGTTCGGCACGCGCACAGGGGTGCGGATAGCCGCCCATCGTTCTCGGTTCGCGTCTGGCGATCCGAACGCCGGTGCGAGCCCAGGATTGCTGATCGCAATAACTGACCGACGTTCGATCTTCGAAACAGGCTCGGCCGTGGCTCATGTCGGGTCGCTGGGCAGTCATGCGCTCGTGGGCGGCAATCGCCCACGATGCTGCTGGATACTTCGAGGCGGCGCGACCGCGCTATCGGAGGACGGCAGTAATGCCGGGGCCGCAATGTGTGCCCGAGTTCGCCCGATATGGGCGCGCGGATCGGTAGTGTTGCGGCATGCGCACTGGGCGATGGTTCGTCTCGGTTCTGGTCCTGATCGTTGCGTTGGTGGTGGGGTGTTCGTCATCGGATAAGGGCCAGACCCGGTCGTTGACCGGGGATTGGCACGGGTCCATCGAGGTGCCCGACGCGCCGTTGGCGGTGGGGGTGCGTTTCGCCGATAACGGCAGCGCCACCATCGACATCCCGTCGCAAGGTGTGAACGGCGCGGAGCTGAAAGGTGTTTCCGCCGAACCGGATCGGGTGGCGTTCGCGATTCCGAACACTCCGGGTGATGCGGTGTTCGAGGGCAAATTCGACAAGGGGGCCAACCGGATCAGCGGTGAGTTCCGGCAAGCTGGCCAGAGCCTGCCGTTGACGCTCGAGCCCGGCAAGATCGGGACGTCCGCGCATCCGCAGGAGCCGAAACCGCCGTACCCCTACCGTTCCGAAGACGTCACCTACCGCAACGGCGATATCACCATCGCGGGCACACTGACCCTGCCCGAGGGCAACGGCCCCTTCCCGGCAATCCTGATGATCTCCGGCAGCGGCCCCCAGGACCGCAACGAAGAACTCATGGGCCACAAGCCTTTCCTGCTGCTGGCCGACACCTACACCCGTGCGGGTTATGCCGTACTGCGTACCGATGACCGCGGCGTCGGCGGTACCAGCGGCAATCTCGACGACGCCATTTACAACGATCTCGCTGAGGACGCGGCCGCCGGCGTGCGCTTCCTACGCGCCCGCCCGGATATCGACCCGGCCCGCGTCGGACTGTTCGGCCACAGTGAGGGCGGCTATCTCGCGCCCCTGGTGGCATCCCGCCCAGACAGCGGAGTCGCCTTCGCGATCCTGATGGCGGGCCCCTCTGTACCCGGCTGGGAGGTGCTGATCGAGCAGAACCGCGCACTGCTCAGCGTGGCAGGCGCACCACAGTCCCGAATCGATGATCAGGTCACCTACATCACCGACTGGACCAACCTGATCCGCTCCGGTGACCTGGCCGCCGCCAAGGACCTCGCCTACCGCCACAACGAATCCCTTCCGCCGAACCAGCGCGCCTCCGCGGAAACCCTCGACGCCTACAACACCACGTACATGGCGTCCTTCATCACCTACGACCCGGCCGCCGCGCTCTCCGCCCTGCGCATCCCGGTTCTGGCCTTCTTAGGCACCAAAGACATGCAGGTCCTCGCCACCCAGAACGAACAACCGATGCGGGACCGCCTAGGCGCCGATCCGGACGCCACCGTCCACGTCTTCCCCGACCTCAACCACTTCATGCAACCCGCCAATTCCGGCCTCCCCAGCGAATACACCACCATCGAAACCACCATCGCCCCCGACGTCCTCACCTACACCACCACTTGGCTCACCCAACACACCCAACCCCGCTGACTGAACCGCCCGGCCAGAGCGCTACCGCATAACCGGTGCGCTCCTCGCAGAAGCTCCACCTTCTGCGAGGAGCGCACCGGTTATGCGACGGCTCTGCAGTCACCGGGCCGATGCGGTCGCGAGAGACACGGCGGGTGCTGACCGCTTGGCGGGGGCGGCGGGCGGGTCAATAGACTGATCGCTATGAGTGCACCCACCGTCGACTTGATGGACTATGCCGATGTCATCGACCGGTTCGAGCCGGTGCTCGGGATGGAGGTTCACGTCGAGCTGAACACCGCGACCAAGATGTTCTGCGGTTGTCCGACCGAGTTCGGCGCGGAGCCGAACACCCAGGTGTGTCCGGTGTGCCTCGGTCTGCCGGGCTCGCTGCCGGTGGTGAACGAGCAGGCCGTCGCGTCGGCGATCCGGATCGGGCTGGCCCTGAATTGCGCGATCACTCCGTGGGGCCGGTTCGCGCGCAAGAACTACTTTTACCCGGACCAGCCGAAGAACTACCAGATCAGCCAATACGACGAGCCGATCGCCACCAACGGTCACCTCGACGTGGTCCTCGACGACGGCAGCACCTTCCGTGTCGAGATCGAGCGCGCGCATATGGAGGAGGACACCGGCAAGTCCACCCACATCGGCGGCTCGACCGGCCGCATCCACGGCGCGAGTCACTCGCTGCTGGACTACAACCGGGCCGGCGTGCCGCTCATCGAGATCGTCACCAAGCCGATCACCGGTGCTGGGGAGCGGGCACCGGAAGTGGCGCGCGCCTACGTGACCGCGCTGCGTGAAGTTCTGAAGTCGCTCCAGGTCTCTGACGTCAAAATGGAGCAGGGCTCGCTGCGCTGCGATGCCAATGTTTCGCTGATGCCCATCGGCGCAACGGAATTCGGCACCCGCACCGAGACCAAGAACGTCAACTCGCTCAAGAGCGTCGAGGTCGCGGTCCGCTTCGAAATGCGCCGCCAGGCCGCCATTCTCGTCGACGGCGGTTCGATCGTGCAGGAGACCAGGCACTTCCATGAGAGCGACGGCACCACCTCGCCCGGTCGCCGCAAGGAGACCGCCGAGGACTACCGTTACTTTCCCGAGCCGGACCTGGAACCCGTTGCGCCCGCGGAGGATTGGGTAGAGCAGCTGCGCGGCACGATCCCGGAGTACCCGTGGCTGCGCCGCGGGCGCATCCAGTCCGACTGGGGGCTGTCCGACGAGGTCATGCGCGACCTGGTGAACGCAGGAGCGCTCGACCTGATCATCGCGACCGTCGATGCGGGCGCTCCGGTCAACGAGGCCCGCTCGTGGTGGGTCGCCTACCTCACCGAAAAGGCCAAGGAGCGTGAGGTTTCCCTGGAGGAACTGCCGATCACGCCCGCCCAGGTGGCGGAGGTGATCAAGCTCGTCGAATCGAAGACGGTGAACAACAAGGTCGCCAAGCAGGTCGTCGACTTCGTGCTGGCGGGCGAGGGTGATCCGGCGAAGATCGTCGAGACCAAAGGCCTCGGCATGGTCAGCGACGAGACCGCGCTGCAGGCGGAGGTACAGAAGGCGCTCGAGGCCAATCCCGATATCGCCGAGAAGATCCGCTCGGGCAAGGTGCAGGCCGCCGGCAAGATCGTCGGCGACGTCATGAAGGCGACGCGCGGCCAAGCCGACGCGGCTCGCGTGCGTGAGCTCGTGCTCGAGGCCTGCGCCTGAGTTCGGTCCGCACCGGCGGTTTTCCAACGATGCCAACGTGAAGTGGGCGGGTCCTGAAGGACCCGCCCACTTGGTTATCGGCGCGGTTAGTCCGGCCCGGTACCCTGCGACGGCGGCGGGACCTTGATCACCCGATCGTCGAACGGCCCGTGGTTATCGTCATTGTTGACGGTGGTTGCCCAGATGGTGCCGTCCGCACCGGCCGCCGCACCGCCGAGCCTGCCGTATTTGTCCTGCACGGTGAACGTCGGCGCCGCGGTGATCGCGTGGGTGTTCGCATCCGGATTCGCGATCGCCAGCGCCTTCGCCCCCGACATCGCGATCGCCACCACATCGGGTCCGGCCGCGCAGCCACCCACGCCGGGCCGATCCGGCCAAGTCCACGCGGTGGTGATCGATCCGTCCCGACCGAGGCGCTGCAGACGATCCTCGGTCGGGGTGCGATCGGTGATCCAGACGCTGTCCTTACCGTCGTCGCACAGATCGCCCGCCGTGCCGAGGCCCGACGCCACGACCTCCGCATTGGCGCCCGGTGACGGCGACTTGATCCGCAATACCTTGCCCGCCAGCGACGACGGCGCACTTGCCAGACCGGGATTGCCCGCATCGCCGGTCAGCACCAACAGTTCGGTCGGCGAAATGAATTCCAGCGCACCGTGATTGCCGACCGACCCCTTCGGAATTCCGGTGAGAATGGTCTTCGGCGGCCCGTTCTCCGCGATGCGCACCACCCGGTTATCGGATCCGGTGGTGATGTAGGCGTAGATGAGTCCGTCCTCGCGGTAGGTCGGCGAGAGGGCGATATCGGAGATGCCGCCGTCACCGGAGCCGTCCACATCCACCTGACCGACCAGAATCGGCGGCGACTGCGGATCGCTCGGATCCACCGCGACGGTCTTGTAGATGCGTCCGGTGCGCCGCTCGGTGACCAGCGCATCCTCGCCGAGCGAGATGATGCCCGCGGTGGAATCCAGGCAGGTCGTGATCACATTCGGATCCGGATCGATGCACGGGCCGGTCGGACGTGGGCGCTGCGAGGGGTTCTGCTGCGGTGATTTGGGTTCGGCGGGGTTGAAGGTCGGTTCGGGTGTGAACGGGCTGGAGGCGGAATCGTCGAACCGAGCGCAGCCGACCAGCAGGACGGAGCCGAGCGCCAGGCTCAGGGCGATACGCCCCGCGACAACCAAACTCATGGTTCAGACGTTACGGAAACCGCGGCCGATGTGCCGCTTCGGGTCGATAAACGGACACGCCGTCGCCTCGAGACCGCCCACGCGGGCGCAAGGCCGCATAGGGTATCGACCGTGACCGAAGAGCCCAAAGACACATCCGCGCCCAGAACCGAGGGCGCGGCATCGCCCACGGAGGAGCAGTCGGCGGTGTCGTCCACCGGTCGTGGCGTGACCAGTCCCTACGATTCACCCACCGGCGTGCTGCCCAGAATGTCCTCCGATACCGCCCCGAGCGGCCCTGATCTAGCCAAGGATGTGCCGCGCACCGAGGAGGAACTCGGGCTCGATCCGGAGATCCCCTCGGTCGGTGAGCAGGCCAGGGCGAACGAAGCCGCGGCCTATTCCTACGCCAGCATCCCGCCCGCCCCGAACGCGTCCGGCGGCGAGCCGAGCCGCCCGCTGCGCCGCCGCACTGGCGAGGCCCGCCGCGGCACCCTCGACCTCGGCCTGTTCGTGCTGCGCCTGGTCGTCGGCGGCACCTTCATCTACCACGGCCTGCAGAAGCTCACCACCTGGTTCCACGGCCAGGGGCTGGACAACACCCGCGACATGATGGCGTCGGGCGGCTGGGACCACGCCACCCTCTCGACCATCCTGGTCATCGCCGGTGAAGTCGGTGGCGGCGGACTGCTGGTCCTCGGCCTGGCCACGCCGCTCGCCGCGGGTGCGGTGCTGGCGGTGATCATCGACGCGTGGCTGTGGAAGCAGGGCATGACCCCCGGCTTCCAGTACAAGTCCTCGGTCAAGAGCGGTGTGGAACTGGAGTCCATCCTCGCGGGCACCGCCGTCGTCCTGCTCCTGACCGGACCCGGCCGCCTGTCCTTCGACCGCAACCGCGGCTGGGCCACCCGCCCCGCCTACGGCTCCTTCGTAGTCCTCATTCTCGCCATAGCCGCCGCCATCGGCACCTGGTACTGGCTGCACGGTGGCAACCCGCTGACCGGGATCGGCCCGTTCAAGTAACCCGTCCACACAACCGGCGCCCTTCGGTATCGAAGGGCGCCGTTCGTTTTTGGGCGATATTTTTTGGGGTACAAGGGATGCCACGTTTCTGCCGATAGACACCGTCACACCCCCGACTGTCATCCATCAGCGGGCAAAGACGCGTACGCCCTCGCATCGCGCTGGTGCGTATGCCCGCTCGACGAAAGTGCATGTGGCGAACGCCGACCAGGGCACGCAGGCACATGCGTTGCGCCGCAATGCTGTTGGGATGGAACGGAAACGGCGTCCCCCATGTGGCCACGAGGGACGCCGTTGGTTTTCGTGACGGGACTACGGCACCTGGCGAACGGCACCCTTGTCGGCGGAGGTGGCGAGCGCGGCATAGGCGCGCAGGGCCGTGGTGACCGGGCGGATGCGGTCGACCGGCTGCCAAGGCCGTTCGGAGGCATCCATTTTCGCGCGGCGCTCGGCCATGATCGCGTCGTCGACCAGCACCTCGAGGGTCCGGGTTTCGACATCGATGCGGATCTGATCGCCGTCTTCGATGAGTCCGACGGCACCGCCCGCCGCGGCCTCGGGCGACATGTGACCGATCGACAGGCCGGAGGTCCCGCCGGAGAAGCGGCCGTCGGTGATCAGCGCGCACACCTTGCCGAGTCCCGCACCCTTCAGAAATGCGGTGGGGTGCAACATTTCCTGCATGCCCGGCCCGCCCTTGGGGCCCTCGTAGCGGACCACGATCACATCGCCCGGCTTGATCTTCTTACCGAGGATCGTCGAGACCGCCTCCTCCTGGGATTCGACCACGACGGCCGGGCCTTGGAAGGAGAACAGCTCCTCATCGATTCCAGCGGTCTTCAGGATTGCGCCGGCGGGGGCGATATTGCCGCGCAGGACAACCAGGCCGCCCTCGACCGTGTAGGCGTGCGCCTTGTCGCGGATGCAGCCGCCCTCGGCGTCGGTATCGAGCGCGGACCAGCGGTTGTTCGTGGAGAAGGGCTCAGTGGTGCGCACGCCACCGGGCGCGGCGTGGAACAGTTCCAGCGCCTCATCGGATGCCTTGCCGGAGCGGATATCCCAGGTGTCGAGCCATTCGTCGAAGCTCTTGGTGTGCACCGTGGTGACGTCGGTCTCCAGCAGTCCGGCGCGGCGCAGCTCGCCGAGGATCGCCGGGATGCCACCAGCGCGGTGCACATCCTCCATGTGGTAGTCGGAGTTGGGGGAGACCTTCGACAGGCACGGCACTTTGCGAGAAATCTCGTCGATGGTGCTCAACTCGAAGTCGATCTCACCCTCCTGCGCGGCCGCGAGGGTGTGCAGCACCGTATTCGTGGAACCGCCCATCGCGACGTCCAGCGCCATCGCATTGCGGAAGGCCTTGGCATCGGCCACGTTCCGCGGCAGCACCGACGCATCGTCCTCGTGGTACCAGCGATTCGCGATATCGACGATCACGGTGCCCGCCCGCTCGAACAGGGCGTGACGGGCGGCATGGGTGGCCAGCGTGGATCCGTTGCCGGGCAAGGCGAGTCCGAGCGCCTCGGTGAGGCAGTTCATCGAATTCGCGGTGAACATGCCGGAGCAGGAGCCGCAGGTCGGACAAGCGCTGCGCTCGACCTCGGACAGGCCGTCCTCGCTGACGTCCATATTGGCGCTGGCCGCGATCGCGGTGATCAGATCGGTCGGTGCCTGTGCGACACCGCCGACGACAACGGCCTTACCGGCCTCCATCGGACCGCCGGAAACGAAGACGGCCGGGATATTCAGGCGCATAGCGGCATTGAGCATGCCGGGTGTGATCTTGTCGCAGTTGGAGATGCACACCAGCGCGTCGGCGGTGTGCGCGTTCGCCATGTATTCGACCGAATCGGCGATGATCTCGCGCGAGGGCAGCGAGTAGAGCATGCCGCCGTGGCCCATCGCGATGCCGTCGTCGACCGCGATGGTGTGGAACTCCCGCGGTACACCACCCGCGGCGCGCACCGCGTCCGCGACGATCTCACCGACATTCTTCAGATGCACGTGGCCCGGTACGAACTGCGTGTAGGAGTTCGCGATGGCGACGATCGGCTTACCGAAGTCGGTGTCGGTCATACCGGTGGCGCGCCAGAGTGCGCGTGCGCCCGCGGCATTGCGGCCGATGGTGGTTGTCCGTGAACGAAGCGGTGGCATGTAAATCCTCGGGAGGTCGCGGGGGCTGATGTGCGACTGCGCGGAGTTCGCTCGATGAGCAAATTCAGCGACCGACCACGTTACTCCTGCGCGCGGGCGGGCCTTTCGTGGCGGTCGACGGCGCAGATCGCCATCGGTCTGTGGTTCGGGATGATGTCGCCGCGAGGGTGGTCGTCGGCGCGGACGGTGTCATCGTGTCGGTTCCGGCACCGTCGGTATCCACAGGTCTGGTGAGTGCGGGCGGGGGATTGTCCGACCGGCGCGGTCACCAGATCGCGCATCCGTCGGCGAGCTTACCGGCGTCGGTCGATATCCCCGCCACCGGTAAACCGCTACGAATCGGAGTCGCGCGCCTCGGTCTCGGTGGCAGGTGGCTTGGCCTCGGTGTTCGTCTCGGCTTCGCGACCGTTGGTTCCGGCCTTCTTCGTCTCGGCCCCGCGCGCCTCGGTGTCGGCCGTCCTCGCCTCGGTCTCGGTGGCAGGTGCCTCGGTGTCGGTCTTCGTCGCGTCTGAGCGCTCGTTGGTTTCGGCCGTCTCGGTTTCGGCCTCGTGGCTCCCGGTGTCGGCCGACTCGGTCTCGGCCTCGCGCGCCGCGTACTCCGCCTCCCGCGCCGCCGCCTCCGCCGCGAACAGATCCGGAATCCGACCGTTCGACGCGCGGATCAGATCACGCAACCGGTCATAGCTCACCGCGGGCAGCTTCACTTCGGTGTCATCGGTGAGATGGGCACGCACGAACCCGCGCTTCGGAATGCCGACCCCCGCGACCTGTGCCCAGTCGAGGTGCCGCGAACCGAAAACCGTGCGCAGATCCAGCCCGTCCTCGGACACCGTGGTGCGCGTGCGTTCGATCCACACCGCCGCCGCGACCGGGAGCAGTAGCAGCCACCACAGTCCGATCGGCCAGCCGACGAAGGCGAAGAAGACACAGAACAGCAGTACGACCACACCGAGGTAGGCCATCTGCGTAATGCGGATGACCTGCGCCGTCTGCTTCGGCTCGGTCGGTTCCGGCGAACTACCCGTCTCCGATCCCGCCGCGGGCGTGTGGGACGATTTAGCCGGTGGCACGGACTGATGCGGTGATGACACACCACCATCCTCGCATCATGGTGAACGGACTCGAGCACCCGCTGGGTCTCACATAATGAGACCTGTTTGACTGATCGACTCGCGCACACATACCGTCATGCGCGTGAATCGAAACGAGTTGCTCGTAATCGGCCGGCGCGTCCAGCGTTGAGCCTGACTACCTGAGTCGAATACGTCAGCTCGCGTTGCGACGCGCCACCCTCGAACAGCCATGCGCTGTCGGGGGCTTTTTTGTGTTCGGGACAAAAGTCCTGGCATGTGGCCGCTTCGCAAGGCACCACGTGCAAGCACAGTTGTCCGGGGTCTAGTACGAACAGTTAGGAACGAAGACGGTGAGTGCACCAACCGCACGGCCCGGGCCCTCGGCCCGCAGGCCGGCGCCTTCGGCGAATCAGCAGGCCGCGCCCGCTGGCGGTCCGACGAACGCGGCGAACCGCCGCCAGGTCCCGCCCGAGCGGGTCACCGGCGCGCAGTCCGTCGTCCGCTCCCTCGAGGAGCTCGGCGTCGACACGGTATTCGGCATTCCCGGCGGCGCGATTCTCCCGGTCTACGACCCGCTCTTCGATTCCACCAAGGTCCGTCACGTCCTCGTCCGGCACGAGCAGGGCGCGGGGCACGCGGCCACCGGTTATGCGCAGGCCACCGGCAAGGTCGGCGTCTGCATGGCCACCTCCGGTCCGGGCGCGACCAACCTGGTCACCCCGATCGCCGACGCGCAGATGGACTCGGTCCCGATCGTCGCCATCACCGGCCAGGTCGGGCGCGGCCTGATCGGCACCGACGCATTCCAGGAAGCCGATATCTCCGGCATCACCATGCCGATCACCAAGCACAACTTCCTCATCACCGATGGCATCGACATCCCGCGCATGATCGCGGAGGCCTTCTACCTGGCCTCGTCTGGTCGTCCGGGCGCGGTGCTCGTCGATATCCCGAAGGATGTGCTGCAGGCGCAGACCACCTTCAGCTGGCCGCCGGAGATGCGGCTGCCCGGCTACCGTCCGGTGACTAAACCGCACGGTAAGCAGGTGCGCGAGGCCGCGCGGATGATCTCGGAGTCCAAGCAGCCGGTGCTCTACGTCGGCGGCGGCGTGATCAAGGCCGACGCCTCGCCCCAGCTGCTGGAGCTGGCCGAACTGACCGGCATCCCGGTGGTCACCACCCTGATGGCGCGCGGTGCCTTCCCGGACAGCCACCAGCTCAACATGGGCATGCCGGGCATGCACGGCACCGTCGGCGCCGTCGCCGCCCTGCAGAAGTCCGATCTGCTGATCACCCTCGGCGCGCGTTTCGACGACCGCGTCACCGGTCAGCTGGACTCCTTCGCGCCCGACGCGAAGATCATCCACGCCGATATCGACCCGGCCGAGATCGGTAAGAATCGGCACGCAGACGTCCCGATCGTCGGCGACTGCCGCGAGGTGATCGTCGAACTGATCGAAACCTTGAAGGCCGACCCCTCCGGCGCGCCGAAACTGAACCTCACCGACTGGTGGCAGTACCTCGACGGCATCCGCAAGAGCTACCCGCTCGGCTGGACGACGCCGAGTGACGGCTCGCTGTCGCCGGAATTCGTCATCGACGCGCTGGGCCGCCTGGCCGGACCCGACGCCATCTACTGCGCGGGCGTCGGTCAGCACCAGATGTGGGCCGCGCAGTTCATCAAGTACGAAAAGCCGCGCACCTGGCTGAATTCCGGTGGTCTGGGCACTATGGGCTACGCCGTCCCGGCCGCCATGGGCGCCAAGATGGGCGCGCCGGACAAAGAGGTGTGGGCGGTCGACGGTGACGGCTGCTTCCAGATGACCAACCAGGAGTTGGCCACCTGCGCCGTCGAGGGCGTGCCGATCAAGGTCGCGCTGATCAACAACGGCAATCTCGGCATGGTCCGCCAGTGGCAGACCCTGTTCTACGAGGAGCGCTACTCCAACACCGATCTGGGCACGCACACCCTGCGCATCCCTGATTTCGTCAAACTCGCCGAAGCCTTGGGCTGCCACGGCATCCGGGTCGAGCGTGAGGAAGACGTGGAGGCCGCGATCCGCGAGGCGCAGTCCATCAACGACCGTCCCGTGGTGATCGACTTCATCGTCGGCAAGGACGCCCAGGTGTGGCCGATGGTCGCCGCGGGCACCAGCAACGACGAGATCATGGCCGCGCGCGGCATCCGCCCGCTCTTCGACGAGGACGAGCAGGCCGCCGAGCCCGCCGTCATCCACGAGGCGATGTCGCACGACAAGAGCAAGGGGACCGAACAGTGAGCACGACTCACACCCTCAGCGTGCTGGTCGAGGATAAGCCGGGCGTGCTGGCACGGGTCGCGGCGCTGTTCTCCCGCCGCGGCTTCAATATCGAATCGCTGGCGGTCGGCGGCACCGAGATCCCGGAGATCTCGCGTATGACCATCGTCGTCACGGTCGAGGATCTGCCGCTCGAGCAGGTCACCAAGCAGCTCAACAAGCTGATCAACGTCATCAAGATCGTGGAGCAGGACGCCGACACCTCGGTCGCCCGCGAACTGATCCTGGTGAAGGTGCGTGCGGACGCCAGCGTGCGGACCCAGGTCATCGAGGCGGTTACGCTCTTCCGGGCGAAGGTGATCGACGTCTCGCCGGACGCGCTCACCGTCGAGGCGACCGGAACCCGGTCCAAGCTCGACGCGCTGTTGCGGATGCTCGAGCCGTATGGCATCCGGGAGATCGTGCAGTCCGGTGTGGTCGCCGTGGGCCGTGGGCCCAAGTCGATCACAGCGACTCGCTGACGCTCGCCGCGCTGTGTTTCGGGCCACCCCAAAAGCGGGCTGGCCAGCTGAACCGCTTGAAACTAAACAACTTTCGACAAGAAGAACAAGAAGGGAACCTACAGTGGCAGTCGAGATGTTCTACGACGACGACGCCGACCTGTCGATCATCCAGGGCCGCAAGGTCGCTGTCATCGGCTACGGCAGCCAGGGCCACGCGCACTCGCTGAGCCTGCGCGACTCCGGCGTCGAGGTCCGCGTCGGCCTCGCTGAGGGTTCGAAGTCGCGGCCGAAGGCCGAAGAGGCGGGCCTGACCGTCGGCACCCCGGCGGAGGTTTCCGCGTGGGCCGACGTGATCATGGTGCTGGCCCCCGACACCGCCCAGGCGTCGATCTTCACCAACGACATCGAGCCCAACCTGAAGGACGGCGACGCGCTGTTCTTCG
Source organism: Nocardia vinacea (assembly GCF_035920345.1). NCBI lineage: Bacteria > Bacillati > Actinomycetota > Actinomycetes > Mycobacteriales > Nocardiaceae > Nocardia > Nocardia vinacea. The sequence continues at coordinate 4,794,308 of NZ_CP109149.1, read as the reverse complement.
GCCACGGCCTCAACATCCACTTCGGCCTGATCAAGCCCCCGGCCAACGTGACCATCGGCATGGTCGCGCCGAAGGGCCCGGGTCACCTGGTGCGTCGCCAATTCGTCGACGGCAAGGGCGTTCCGGCCCTGATCGCGGTCGAGCAGGACCCGAAGGGTGAGGGCCAGGCGCTGGCGCTGTCCTACGCCAAGGGCATCGGCGGTACCCGCGCGGGCGTCATCAAGACCACCTTCAAGGAAGAGACCGAGACCGACCTGTTCGGTGAGCAGGCCGTGCTCTGCGGTGGTACCGAAGAGCTCGTGAAGACCGGTTTCGAGGTCATGGTCGAGGCGGGCTACGCGCCGGAGATGGCGTACTTCGAGGTGCTGCACGAGCTCAAGCTCATCGTCGACCTGATGTACGAGGGCGGCATCGCCCGCATGAACTACTCGGTCTCCGACACCGCCGAATTCGGTGGCTACCTGTCGGGTCCGCGGGTCATCGACGCCGACACCAAGAAGCGCATGCAGGACATCCTGCGCGACATCCAGGACGGCAGCTTCGTCAAGCGCCTCGTCGCCAACGTCGAGGGCGGCAACAAGGAGCTCGAGGCGCTGCGCAAGGCCAACGCCGAGCACCCGATCGAGGTCACCGGCGCCAAGCTGCGCGGCCTGATGAGCTGGGTCGACCGGCCGATCACCGAAACCGCGTAATACGCGCGAATACCCACAGTGGCCCATCCCGATTCGTCGGGGTGGGCCACTGTTGTTTCGGCGGGTCGGCCGCGCATTTGCTGCTGCCGCGTACCTGAGCGAGATCAGCCTCGAACGGAGATCGCAATCGAGGAGTCTCGAACCGACGCCGAAATGGATCTCGGTGTTTACGGGATTCGAGGCCGTCGCAGATCGGCGATTCTCGTCGGGATTTGCGGAAAACCGCCACTTCAGGCGATACCCTCACTATCCGATTCTAGATGCCATGGGTACCCCCAAAATCGCAGGAAGGATCGAAATCGTGCGCAGCCGAATATTTGGATTGGCCGCAGCTTTGACGGGAACCCTCATCGTTGTCGGAGGCGGGACCGTCACCGCTCCACACGCATGGACGCAACCGGCCGGGGAGCAACCGGTCGCGGAGGCTGATTTCTACCTTCCACCGCCATCGTTACCGGACGGGCCGGGCACTATCGTTCGCGCGGAACCGGCGGCGGTGGCAATGTCGGCGCCCGGGCAGCCGGGAATGGTCCCCGCGGTGGCGACACGCCTCATGTACGTCAGCAGTGATACCCACGATGCGCGTACGGCGGTTGTGGGCACGTATCTGCAGCCGAATGTGCCGTGGACCGGCCCGGGCGAGCGGCCGCTGGTCGCATACGCGGGCGGTACCAAGGGCCAGGGCGATCAATGCGCGTCCTCGAAGCTGATGACACAGATCGTCCAGCTCCAGCCTCCGTTGGACATAATCTTCGAATACGATCTGGTGGCAATCCGGTCGCTGCTCAACCGTGGTATGGCGGTAGTGGTGACCGACTATCACGGCCTCGGCACGCCCGACGTGCACGACTATCTCAACCGGAAGTCGCAAGCCTACGCGGTACTGGACTCCGCGCGCGCCGCGCTGCAATTGCCCGGCTCCGGCCTCAACCCCGGCACGCCGGTCATTCTCTACGGGTATTCGCAGGGCGGTATGGCCTCAGCCGGTGCGGCCGAACTGCAATCGAGCTACGCACCCGATCTGAATGTGCGCGGCGCCTACGTCGGTGGGCCGGTGGTGGACGACGAATACTTCATCGGATTCAACGACGGCCGTGCCGATTTCGCGCCGTCATTCGCCTGGATACTCAACGGCATTGCCGCTAACTACCCGGAAACTCGCCAGGTGCTCGACGCCGAACTCAACGACCTCGGCAAGGCGATCCTGCAGGAATCCCAGGGCAAATGCGCGGTCCCGGTCGGACTTGCCCAGGAGCATGGGAACACGTCCGAGTGGACCACCAGCGGACAACCGCTTACCGCCGTTATCGATCGGTCCCCGGCGTTGCAGTCGGCATTCGCCGAGCAGCGTATCGGCACACGCGCCCCGGCCGTTCCGATACTTGCCGCCTCGGCTATGAACGACCAGGGAGCGCCATTTGTGCCGGTGCGCGAAGTGGCCGCCGGTTGGTGTGGTGGCGGAGTGCCCGTTCAGCTGGAATCGAACTCCGAAATTCCCCCCGCATCCGGACTCGTTGGCACCCACGTGATTGCCTTCTTCCCGTCACTGGTGTCCTCGCAGCAGTGGTTGACCGATCGGCTCGCGGGCATGCCCGCCCCAACCAACTGTGCGGCGCTGCCGTAGCACTGTGATTTTCGGTGCGTAATGCCCGGCGGCGGGCCGGTTCCAGGCCGAAACCCGCCGCCGGTTGATCGAGTACCGCCGTTCGATCTCCCGGCCGCAGTGACGATGCACCCAACTCGGCTGAGGAAATTCGCTAGGTCAGAAGGTGGATTTCGACAGATTGCTGGCAGTCGGCGCGGGCACAGCTATTCTGGAGCGACAGTTTTACCGCAACGGATTTCGGCGGCCCCACCCCCTGTCAGTGCTGTTCTGTTGGAGGCTCGAGGCACCTATGTCGATCTTCGAGAATACGGAAAGGCGCGACCCCAAACGGTATCTGTGGATACTGGGGTTGATCGCTCCGAGTTGCTCGGTACTTCCTTCACAACTGGTGGTCCATACGGGCCTCGAAATATTCTGGTGGATCGGCCCGATCATTGTGCTCGCGGTGATCCCGCTGCTGGACACGGCGATAGGGAACGATGGGAGCAATCCGCGCGACGAGGACTACGAGGCCTTGTCCAACGATCGCTACTATCGGTGGTGCACTTACCTTTTCCTGCCGCTACAGTTCATCGGTCTGTTGATCGCGGGATATCTCTGGGCCAGACCGGCGCTGAGCATTTCCGACAAGCTGGGTTTGGCCGTGACACTCGGTTTCGTGTCGGGCATCGGAATCAACGCCGCACACGAACTCGGCCATCGTGTCGAGCACCTCGAACGCTGGCTGGCGAAAATCGCACTGGCGCAATCGGGATATGGGCACTTCTTCGTCGAGCACAACCGCGGCCATCACGTGCGCGTCGCGACGCCGGAAGATCCGGCCAGTGCCCGATTCGGCGAATCACTGTGGGAGTTCCTGCCACGCAGTATGCTCGGCGGCTTCCGCTCGGCTCTGGCTTTGGAGCGTGAACGCCTTTCCCGCAAGGGAAAACGCTGGCTCTGCTTGGACAATCATCTGCTGCAGGCTTGGTCGATGAGTGCCGCACTGTTCGGCACGCTGATCGTCCTCTTCGGGCCTGCGGTGATCCCGTTTCTGGCATTGCAGGCGTTGATCGGCGCGGGGCTGCTCGAGACGGTGAACTACGTCGAGCACTACGGACTGCTTCGCCAGCGCGGCCGAAATGGCAACTACGCGCGTTGTTCCCCGCGTGACAGCTGGAACAGTGACCGTTTGGTCACGAACTTATTCCTGTTCCATCTACAACGCCACAGCGACCACCACGCGAATCCGGGCCGCCGCTACCAGACCCTGCGCAGCTCTGAGCAGGCGCCACAGCTACCTGCCGGCTACGCAAGCATGATCCTGTTGGCCGCCATCCCGCCGATCTGGCGCGCGGTCATGGACCGTCGTGTCCTGGCCCATTACGGCGGTGATATCAACCTCATCAACACCAAACCTCGAACCAGACGTCGCCGCATCTACACTCGCTTGCGCCGGAGACCACTGACCGCCGCATCGGCGGAGCCGGCTACTCGCCCGTAGCGGCGCGGTTGCCTATCGTCTTCGGGGACAACGCAGTCGGAACCATTGTCTGCCGAACAGATCGCGAGTCGTGAGCATCTCATCCACCACACTTGTCCCCACTTCCGTACCGAGCCCGGCATCGGCCGGTCGACGTGCCGAGGCCATCCACCGATTTCTCGTCAAACCGGCCGATGCGGGCATCGCGGGTTCGGTCGACGGCGGCAAGCTACTCGAATGGATCGACAAGGTCGCCTATGCGGCGGCAGCTCAGTGGAGCGGTTGCTACTGCGTTACCGCCTACGTCGGCAATATTCACCTGGACCGTCCGATCGTGGTCGGTGAATTGGTCGAACTGCATGCGAATCTCGTGCACACCGGGCGCACCAGCATGCATATTCTCGTCAGCGTCTATTCGACCGATCCCACGCGACGCAAGCCGGTGCAGACGGCGCAGTGCCTGACGATCTTCGTCGCGATCGACGACAACCGGCGGACCGTTGAAGTGCCGCAATGGAATCCGACGTCGATTCTGGAACTGGAGCGGCATCGGCAGGCGCGGGCGCGGGTTTCGGTTCGGAAGCGGATCGAGGAGGCGATGGCCGCACAGCAGTACACAGCGACGGGTACAGCGCCGACGTCGATTTTGCGATTCCTGGCCGCGCCTTCGGATATCAACTGGGGTGGCAAGGTGCACGGCGGTCGCACCATGCAGTGGATCGATGAGGCCGCGTATGTCTGCGGTGCCGATTGGGTTGGGCAGCATGTGATCACGTCGTACTTCGGCGGGATCCGGTTCTATCGGCCGATTGTCATCGGGCACATCGTCGAAGTGAGTGCGCGGCTGATTCACACCGGGCCGCGGAGTATGCATGTCAGCGTGCATGTGACGTCAACGGATACGCACTCCGATGAACCTGCGCTCGCCGCGCACGGTCTCGCGGTCGTCGTCGCGGTCGACGAGAACGGTAAGGCGCGACCGGTGCGCCAGTGGGTTCCGGTTTCCGCTGAGGATCAGGCGCTCGATGCGCATGCGCGGCATCTCGTCGAATTGCGTGCCGAGGTGGAGCGGTTCACGCAGGCGACCGACGTGCCGGCGGATGCCGAACCCAACCATTTCCGGGTGCCGATGCCGTGACACGTTGTAGCGGGCCTGGTGTCCGGCTTCCCGTTGCGGTGGTCCGGCCTGGATGAGGCCGGATCGTCCAGGTGACAGTGCGGTGGTCCGGACGGTCTGAGGCCGGACCACCGCGGCACGGGCCATGCCGCGTCCAGATAGCTTGTGCGGTATCGAGATCCGTCGACCATGTGGCGGTGCCGCGGGGCGTGTCGTGCAGCGTTTCGACTGCGCTCGACGAGCGAGCCGGACCTGATAGCGCGGCAACCTATCTGGCGGGGCACTAGCTGTTGTTCGGTCTGTGCTGGTTGTTGGGGTTCAGTGGGCTGTTCGGGTTGGCCGGATTGTTGGGGTTGAGCGGACTCATGGGGTTGGCCGGGTTGTTGAGGCTGTGCTCCCACTGGTACCGCGGGTTGTTCGGGCTATTCGGGTTGGCCGGGTTGTTCGGGTTCAAGGGGCTCATGGGGTTGGCCGGATTGTTCAGGTTGTTCGCCCAGTCGCGGGCCTCCCTGTCTCGCCGGGCCTGCTCGTCCCGCCACGCCTGCTCGCACTCGTCCCGGTGCTCGGCACTTTCGCAGTCAACCGTCTGTCCCGATCCGGCCGAACCGGTTTCCGGTGCGGCCCATGCTGGAATTGCCGTGGCGGTCAGGGGAACAGCGATAAGAGCGGCCGCCACGGCCGCTTGGGCCAGCATCCGACGAGGCGTCATTGTCATTCTTCCACTCTTGCGTGCACGCGCCGAAAAATCTCCTGCCACAATCGGATTCAGGGAAATTTCAGTCGAAAGTATGAGCCCGGATGGGACTGGAGTAGGGGCTATCCCCGAGGCGAGTCGCTCCGAAGTCGGTTGCCGCCAAACGTTTCTCGGCACGAGTTCCCGGTTGGCCTGCGGGATGCGACTGATCGCGGTTGGTACCCGATCTATGACAACGGCCCGGCGCCTGTGACGCCGGGCCGTTTCTCTCGATCAGCTGCTGCCGAATGTGCCGCGGGGGAACAGGTGGCGGGGGAAACTCCACGGGTCGTTCCAGCGGCCCGGGAGATCGCAGTCGTCCCAACGGCCGGGACTGTGGTTCCAGTCGTCGAAGAAGCCGGGGCGGTCGCAATCCCAATCGTTGTTGTGCGGGTGCCGCACCTCGGTCACGCCTGGTTCGCTGGTGGCCGGGGCGGCCGAGGCTGGAGTGGCCAGTGCGGTAAACGGGACTGCGGCGAGGGCGCCGGCCATGGCCACCCGGGTCAATCGGCGGGGAGTCGTTCTCGAGAACACCGTGGATCCTTTCTATCTGCGCGTCCGCGAAGACGCCGTCGTTACTCGCCGGATGCAGGGGATGCCCGGTGACGCAACGATTTGCACGTCCACACTCGGCCGCGTCCGGTCGAATGGCAATGGTGCGAACACGATTTCAGGAAGATTCATCCTTTGGTATGACGAGTCCCCCAGGCGGTGGGTGTCGGCCTCAGGGATGGAGCGGAAATCCGCTGGTTCTAGACTGTTACCGATGAGTAAGTTCTTTGGCTCGGTCGACGAGGTGACGCGGCGGCTCACCGACGCCGGATACCTGCCCTCCACCGACATCGCCACCGCGGTGTTCCTCGCCGGTCACCTGGGCAAGCCCCTGCTGATCGAGGGTCCGGCGGGGGTCGGCAAGACCGAGCTGGCCAAGGCGATCGCCACCGCCACCACCTCCGACCTCGTGCGCCTGCAGTGCTACGAGGGCATCGACGAGGCCCGCGCGCTCTACGAGTGGAATCACGCCAAGCAATTGCTGCGCATCACCGCCACGGACAACGCGAGCTGGGACAGCACCCGCGACCACGTCTTCACCGAAGAATTCCTGCTGCAACGCCCGCTACTGGCCGCGATCCGGAATCCGCATCCGACCGTGTTGCTCATCGACGAACTCGACAAGGCCGATATCGAACTCGAAGGACTGCTCCTCGAGGTCCTCGGCGACTATCAGGTCAGCATCCCCGAACTCGGCACCGTGACCGCCGTCCGCAAGCCCTTCGTCATCGTCACCTCGAACGCCAACCGCGACCTCTCCGAAGCGCTGAAGCGCCGCTGCCTCTACCTCCACATCGACTATCCGACAGCGGAATTGGAGCGCGCGATCGTCCGCATGAAGGTTCCCGAGCTCGACGAAACCCTGGGTGAGCCGGTAGTAAGAACCGTCGCCGCCCTCCGCGAACTCTCCCTCCGCAAACCTCCCTCGATCGCCGAAACCGTCGACTGGGCAAGGACTCTCGTAGCTCTTGGCGCCCGAAACCTCACCGGCACCGTCGTCCGATCCACCCTCGGCGTACTCCTCAAAAACCAATCCGACCATCGCATAGCCATCGATCGCCTAGAACTCCCCGCGGCCGACCCCGGCGAACGCAGACCGTCATGATCGCCCCTGTCCCGATCCGGCCCGCACACCCGCGCCATGCAGACGGATATCGGAGGCACCGAGGAGGCTGCGCCCACCGATCGCCGCGCTGCTACTCGGGATCTGTTGCGGGCAGCTTCGACGGGTGCCGAACCCGGGTTCGGCTGCTGGTCGAGGCGGTTCGATGTGGGGCCGACGATCGGGGGATGGCGGGCGCACTGAATATGCGCCGAGAAGTGCGGGCACCCGGTGTAGCGGTACGTCAACTGACACATTCCTTCTCGGGATCTGTTGCGGGCGCTCTCGAAGGATCCCGGCTGTGGCTGCCGGGGGAGGGGGACGAGTGGTGACATCACTTGGGCGGCAACCCGCGGACACGATGACCGATCGCCTTGTCGAGTTCGTCGGACTGTTGCGCGACCACGGAATCTCGGCTGGCCCGAGCGAAACCATCGACGCCGCCGAGGCAATGCTCGCGCTCGGCCTATCCGACCGCAACCGCCTGCGCTCCGGTATGGCCGCCTGCCTACTGCGCCGCAACGGCCAGCGCGCCGTCTTCGACCAGCTCTTCGATCTCTACTTCCTCACCGCCGAGCAACCGGCAACCCCGTCGGCTTCCGAATCCATCGACGATCTGCGCGACCGCCTGGTGGACGCACTCGCCCGAGACGACCGCACCGCCGTCACCGAACTCGCCCGGCAGGCCCTCACCGCACTGGGCGGCTACGGGGGAGTCGGCACCGGAGAGTCCTCGCGCCCGGTCACCACCGCATCGGGTGCGGGCTGGTCCTCCTATCTGACCATGAAATCCCTACGGCCAGAAGAACTTATCGATCGCATCGTCGAGCGCATCGGCACCGATCTCGACACCACCGTCCGCACCATCGAAGCCGACCGCCGCCTCCGCGAATTCCGCACCGCCGTCCAATCCGAGGCGCGCCTGCGCTCCGCCCAACTCCGCGGCACCGAATACATCGCCCGCCGCGGCATCGAATCCAGTACCGACCAGGTCGACTTCCTCGGCGCCCGCACCCAGGACCTCGCCGAAATGCGCCGCCTGGTAAACCCGTTGGCCCGCAAACTAGCCACCCGCCTCGCCGCCCGCCGCCGCAAAGCAGTCCGCGGCCAGATCGATATGCGCCGAACCCTGCGCCGCTCCATGGCCACCGGCGGCGTGCCGATCGACCCGGTCCTACGCGCCCGCAAACACGGCCGCCCCGACCTCGTCGTACTCGCCGACTTATCCGGCTCAGTAACGGGTTTCGCCGAATTCACCCTGCAACTCGTCCAAGCGCTACAAGACCAATTCAGCAAGGTCCGTAGCTTCGGCTTCATCGACACCTGCGACGAAATCACCGGGTTCTTCACCCCGGGCGAACCTCCCGCCCCCGGCACCGCCGCCCGAATAATCCGCAACTCCAACGTCGCCCGCTTCGGCAGCAGCAATTACGGCGAGGCCTTCCAAGGCTTCGTCGACAACTACCTCGACGCGTTAGGCCCCCGCACCTCCCTGTTGATCCTCGGCGACGCCCGCACCAACCGCACCGACCCGAATCTCACTGCCTTGCAAGCAATGACCAACCGAGCCAAACACGCCTACTGGCTCAACCCCGAACCGTCCCGCTCATGGTCCACCGGCGACTCCGCCGCCCACACCTACGCCGAGCAGATCACCATGCACGAATGCCGCAACGTCAAGCAGTTGGCCGAGGTAATCGCCCGACTCCTGCCAGCCTGACCGCCCGGCTCCGTGGTTGGACATTACCGTGGCGACACGGCGTGTATTGCCGCAACCGTTTGCGCGACCGTGGTCAGCCGAGAATCGGCATAACCGTGTCGACAATTGATTCGGTCGTGGGCAGCGCCGCGCCAAACGCCGGGCGGGCTCAGATGACGCTGAGAACGCGGCGGCTCGTAGATCCACCGTGTCGGAAATCTGCGCGTCGGCATGCGACATCGACATGTGCGCGACGACAGCGTCGATTGCACGATGCGGCCCGATAATCCAACTCCGGACCTGCGGCGCCGCCCGTAGCGGGACGTACCGCAGCCGTCCGCTATGAGCGCGCTGTCGCCGAGTCAAGCGGCGGCTGTCCCTATGGCCGACAGTGCGAATCGCTTCCCGCGTCTCCCTGAGAATGCGTGTGACTCGAACGCTGTTCTGACTCGGTTGCTACCCGGATCACTGGCGCGTGCGTTGCGCGGATCTTGTGAGTGGGAGAGAGTCAGTGATTGGTACACGCCCGGTGCTCCGATCGCGGCAAAGGTTGGGGTTCGGCAAGGTCGTTAGGGGAGAGCTGACAGATGGCCCGTATTCGCGAGATTGTTCCCAGTACCCAGAACGTTCGGGCGCACAAGCTCGACGACGCCGTCAGCTGTCAGTACAAGGTGATCGAGGATGGCGACGGTGCAACCCTGGTCCACTTGTCGACCTTCGGATCCGAACAGCGCGAATCTCCACCCAAGAGCAGTCAGTCGATTCAGCTCAACCGCCAGAATGCCGCAGAGCTGATCTCCATATTGAGCGCAGCATTCGGGTTCGCTTGGCGGCCTAGGCATGCGGCCATCGTGGAGGATCAGCCTGAAACCGATGTCGAGGGCCACATTGAGCTCGATTTCCCCGACGCCACCGACGAGCTCGCCGCGCAGTTGTACATGCCGAAAGAGTGGCTGCAGGAGTGCATCGACCTGCTCCGGGACCGACCGCAACTGATCTTCTATGGTCCGCCGGGCACCGGAAAGACTTATCTCGCAAAGGCTATCGCGAAGCATCTGGCCGGTGCCGAGCACGTCAAGATGGTGCAGTTCCACCCGTCGTATTCGTACGAGGACTTCTTCGAAGGGTTCCGTCCGGTCGAGACGGAGAACGGTCAGATCGCCTACGACATCCATCGGGGTCCGCTACGTCAGTTGGCCTCTACAGCACGGAAAGATCCAGGGAATCTGTACGTCCTCATCATCGACGAGGTCAACCGAGGCAATCTATCGAAGATCTTCGGCGAGCTCTACTACTTGCTGGAATATCGGGATGAGAGTATAAACCTGCTCTACTCCGACAAAATAGAAATGTTCAGCCTGCCGAAGAATGTGCTGATCATCGGAACGATGAATCGAGCCGATCGCTCTGTCGCGCTGGTGGATTCGGCGATGCGACGCCGTTTCGCCTTTGTGCATTTGCATCCGTCGAAGGAACCGACGAGGAGCGTACTGCGGAACTGGCTGAAGGACCATGGAGAAAACGAGGTGATCGCTGACATCGTAGATGAGCTGAACGAATCCATCGGCGATGAAGACTTCAAGATCGGCCCTTCTTACTTCATGCGCCCAGGTGCCACCTCCAAGATCGGGATGGATGTTGCATGGCGCACCACCGTTCTCCCGCTGATGGAGGAGTATCACTTCAACGACACCGATGTCGACGTGCACGATATGTATGGCTTGGCCAAGATTGAGGAGCGTGTGGCTTCCCAAGACGCTGAACCGGACACCCAACCGTGACACTCACAGTCGATCTTGTCGAGCATGGTCGGCCGGGAACGATCGATCTTTCGGACGACCAGTGTGAAGCCCTTCGCCGAGTCAAAATTGCTGGGATAACTCCTATCTCACAAGGGAAGTACAGAATTAAACCTGGGCAAAAGGTTGGTTCGGTCCGGCTGGGTGCTGTGCAGATCAACATCCGTCCGAAGATCGCCGAACTGAATAGAATTCTGTTCTTCATAGGCTACAGTTCAAATCCTGCGATCTGGCGAGACGAGTTCGTTCGACTCGCAAAGGCTGACGGACTCTTTCCGGCGGTCGCGGAATCGTTTGTCCGCCTGGCATCCGACGCTTTCGGGCGTGGATTGTTGCGCGGTTACCGCTCTACTGCAGACTCGCTGTCGGTGGTACGTGGGCGGGTTCGATTCCAGGAGCAGATCACTAGAAACTACGGGTTGCCGGTCCCGATCGCCGTCGAGTACGACGACTTCACGGCGGATGTTCCGGAAAATCGGGTCATCTTACTCGCCGCTTTGCGCCTGCTCGGCATGCCGGATATCGGCGTCGGCGCGCGGCAGCAGCTCAGTCGCATACGAACGATCCTGGACGAGATAACAATCGTTTCACCTCGTGAACGAAGACCGGACTACGGATTGAACCGACTCAACCTTCGCTACCACGATATTCTCCGGCTGTCCGAAGTTATCCTCGATAACAGTTCGTTCGGCCAGCAGCGCGGACCCCTCGCTGTCTCGGGCTTCGTATTCGATATGTGGAAGATCTACGAGGACTTCGTCACTGGTGCGATCAGCATGGCTATGCGCCAGTTCGGGGGGCATCCAAAGACGCAAGAAGACCATTACATGGACACGTCGTCGAGGATAAAGTTCATCCCGGACCTTGTCTGGTACAACGCTGATGGCGACCCGCTGGCGGTCGTGGACGCGAAGTACAAGGCCGAGAAGCCGAAGGGATTCCCCGAAGCCGATCTTTACCAGATGCTGGCATACTGCTCCGTTCTCGGTTTGAAAGAGGGCCACTTGATCTACGCCAAAGGCAACGAGCCCGCAGTCAAACACGCCATCAAGACCTGCAACATCACCATCCATTGCCACGCGCTCGATCTGTCCCTGCCTCCAAATGCTCTGCTGAAGACCATCGACACGTTGGTGCGCACGATCCTCCATAAGTAGGTGCGAGGTATCCCGCTGCCCTGGTGGCTCAATCCAGAACTAGCTCGCTCCGGGGTAGCGTGTCTATTGCACGGAGTTTGGAGGGAGATCGTCAAGCCAGTCGATATTGTTGTCGCGCTCGATGTAATGGCCGCCGGGCGGATTTGCGTACCCGGTCAGCAAGTTCGCTCGAGTTATCGGAGACGCAGCCGAGAGGTTTGAGTCTCGGATGCTCTTCCAGTCGCTCCAGTGCCATCCGGCACCTGCGTCGATGTTGAATATGGTTGCTTCGTACTCGACTCCGTTGACGAATACCTGTGCTTCAGTCGGCCCATCGGGATCTCGAACAATGACTACCTCGACATGTGGAATCATGCGGCGCCGGGTCAACCAGTTCATCAAAGCGTCAGCAATCATTGGATCTTTCCTCCAGATCGGTGTAAGGCGTCGATGTCAAGGTGTACGAAGTCCGCCCGCAGCAGCTCAGAGCGGCAGGATGGCGATAGTTGTATTGGTCGGTGTCGCCGCTGGATATCGGCCAGCCATCCTCGCCGACCTCACACCACGAACCGTCCGCCCGATGGAGTACCGGCCGGCTGTCCGAAGGTGCCTGTTGCAGCTTCTCGGCGGTGTCCGCGTGGAACGTGGCAAGCAGTGCCTTTACGGAGGGCGCGACCGCGTTTGGTGGACAGGGGAACTCGGGCATCGGACTCGAGCTCACGGCGTTCTGCGGCCGATGTCGGCAGGATTCAGCAGCGCCGCCCAGTAGTCGTGCTTCAGGGCGTCCCACAGATCGCTGTGTTTCGGAAGCATGTGTCGCGCGTCGGTCAGATCGGGGTAGGCGTCGAACATGATCGTTCCCGGTTGCGCGTCCGGAAGCTGTATTCGGGACGGCCAGCGGCAGGCGGTGAACGACTCGTGCGGGAACTGCACGCGCAGGATGCGCGCAGAACTCCCGACCAGTTGCCACACCGCGACCTTGTGGCCGGCCTGGGTTTGCGTGGTCCGCAACACATCTCGGCGCATCATGCTGCTCCGCCGTTGGTGCGCCCAGTGCCGGGGGCCTCGACACCCCGGCACCGAGACGATTCTGTGGGAATGGGCTGGCCCGCCCATGAGCGGATCGCGTCCGCGAACCGCTCGACCATGTCGGCCGGTGCTCCGCTGTAGATGGCTGGCGGCCCGACGTACGGATTGCGTTTTGGAAGCTCTCGGCTCGGCATGTGCAGACCTCCAGGACCTCGACGGTTGTGGGTTGCGCCCGGTGCCCTGAAACAACTCCTGAGAGTGTTCTCTTCGGGCGTATAACCAGCACACACTGTGTCGGTGCTGGTAGTAAGGTCGTCGGAGGTGTTGAAGGGTGGTGGAAAGCCCACCGTCGCTGACCAAATGGGTGATGTGATGAAGGCTCCGAACACGCAGCTCTCGCAGTGGCTCACCCGTTCCGGGTGGAGCAACAAGGAGTTGGCGCGCCGCGTGCGCGCCCTCGCGATCGAGTGGAACGAACCTCATGTCAGGCCGGACGCCTCGAGCGTGCGGCGCTGGACGGACGACGGGGAAGCCCCACGGCAGCCGGTTCCGGCGATGCTCGCGGATCTGTTCTCCGTGCGGTTCGGATTTCGCGTGACTACCTATGACCTCGGTCTGGGTGACGCACCGTCTGTTGACCGCGCCCTCACATACAACCCATCGTTGGCCGAGACGGTAGAAGCCGTCGCAGATCTTGGGAGGGCAGACGTGGACCGGCGAAAGTTGCTTGTCACCGCGCCGTTTGCGATAGTCGCGGCGATCGGACCATCCCGTGACTGGCTGCTCAACACCCTTGACCAGTTGCCTGACGAACGGCAACGGGTGCGACTCGAAGACGTCACCGCGGTCAAGAATATGTTCGCCACCTTCCAGGAGATGGACATCTTCCAAGGTGGCGGCTCGGGTCGGTTGGTGCTGGCTGCGTACATGAACGAGCACGTCTACCCGCTGCTTCGCCGGACATTCACCGCCGAGGTTCGACTGGCACTGTGCGGAGCGGCTGCCGAACAGACCTATCTGCTCGGATGGATGGCGTTCGACAATGGCGAGCACGGGACCGCGCAGCGGTACTTGATCCAGGCACTGCGCCTTGCCGAGGAATCGCGAGACCCAGCGCTCGGCGCCCACGTGCTTGCCGGAATGGCCGATCAAGCGACCCTGCTCGGCCACCCCAAGGAGGGCCGTCGACTGGCCCAAGCGGGCCGCCAAGGGCTTTCGAAGCTGAACTCCCCGGCATGTCTCGCGGACCTGTGGACGCTCGAAGCTCGCGCCCTGGCGGTCCTAGGCGACAAAGTCGGGACGGCGCAGGCGGTCAACGCCGCCGAGGACGCGTTCACTCGCGTGGAACCCGATCACGAGCCGGAGTGGGCAAAGTTCATCGATGAGGCGTACATCTGCGGCGAGTGGGCCAACGCCTTCCGAGACCTCGGACAACCCGAGGACGCCGCACCACACGCCCGACGGTCGATCGCCCACGCCCGCACGCAGAATCGTGCGCGGCGAGGTGCGTTGTCTCATGCCGCGTTGGCCGTCACGCACATTCAGAAGCGCGACCTTGATGCCGCCTACGCGGCAGGTGTGCGGACGGTTGATCTCTCCAGCAAGGTGAAGTCGTCTCGCTCGGTGGAAGCGGTCCGCGACGTTCAACAGCGCATGAGGTCATTCGGGCCGCACCCCTTGGTCGCAGACTTCAACGAGCGCGCTCGGGCACTGCTGGTGGCGTGACCCAAATCGTCAGGAGTGCTGCGCGGCCTACAGCCTGGCGATGCTCGATGGAAGGGCGGTGTCGGGCATGGCGAGGGACGATTACGAAAATGAGCCGAATGCGCCCAGCCGAATAGTCTCGTTCCCGCGGCTTCCGTTGTCCTAGTGAGAAATTCGATGAGTTGGATCCGCGGTCGCGTGCTCGGAGGCCGCACGGCGGCGTCGCAGGCGAAGCACTAAGTTGCTTGCCTGCGCGGCCATGGCGGTGGGACGCACGGTGAGTGCTCGGACACGATAACAAGGTCGACGGTCCTGTGGAGGACAACGAGCGTCGGGTCGCAGGTAGCGCAGCCCGATGCAACGGAGCGATCAGCGCCGGACTTCGGCCACTGAGACCGGGCGGCGCTCGGTGCGTGACAACTCACACGCCTCTGCGATGTAGAACGCTTCGAGGGCATCCATTGCGGTGCACAGGTTTTGAGATCGCACGAAACGACTGACAGGAACGCTGCCAACGCGTGCGTGTACGAGCGCCGGAACCGTTCCTTTTGCGGGCGGCGCACGCTCACACGCTGCTCATCGACATGTCGCCACCGCGTCCGCCGACGCATGTAACAGGTGGTTCGCCCCGGCCGAAAAGCACAGCATCGCCGCGGATCTGCAGCGTCGATTGCAATGGGGGACAGCATCGTTACCGGCTGACCCCAGCTCTATCTGTGACTGTGCGTACCGAATGTCGAAGGGTGAACGCTGTGACGTCTCCGATCCTGATCAAGGGCCAGAATATGCCGTTGCCGGAGGACGTCGTCCGGGTCGATGTCGTGATCGGGTGGGTGGAGTCGGAGATTGAAGTCGATGCGTCCGCGCTACTGCTAGGCGTCGGCGGAAAGGTCGGCTCCGACAGTGATTTCGTCTTCTACAACCAGCCGGAATCGTCGGACGGTTCGGTGCGATTCCTGGGTACGAGCGCGACTGAGGAAGGCGCGCAGGCCAGGATCGCGATCGATTTATCTGCAGTTCCGGACAATGTACACACAGTGGCGCTTGCCGGTAGCGTCGGCAGTGGAACATTCGGGGACCTCGGCAAACTTGCGCTCCGGGTCGTTGATGCAGCGGGCAAGATCCTGGCTGATTACGTCACGGCTGATGCCACTTCGGAGTCGGCGTTTGTGTTCGGTGAGGTGTACCGCCGGGGCAGCGAGTGGAAGGTGCGGGCGGTAGGGCAAGGCTGGGATTCTGGATTAGCGGGCCTGGCAACGGATTTCGGTGTCGATATCGATGAAGATGAGGATACCGATCCGTCCGTTACGCCGCTGGATGCGGCACCGGCAAGCGAACCGGAGCCGGTTATCGCGCAGCATGTCATTTCCGTCGACGTCGCTGCGCCGATCCACGAGCGCGCACCACACAACGAGCCGAATACCACTGTGCGGACTCGCGGTGTGCGAACCGCCAAACGGGTGGCGAAGAAGGCCAAGCCGATAGAGTTCAAGCTCGCTGAGGGCGACAACTGGCAGCCGGCTCGATTGTTTTCAGTGTTCGGAGTCGGTGCGGGCGAGGAGCAGGAGAAGCGCGCTACCTCGGCGTTAATCGCCACGATGCAGGTCGTGCGTCCATTCGCTCGGGCGCTGTGCGCGAGGATAGGTGCTCCGGTAGGCGCTTTCGAGGGATACGTCGAAGTGCAGTACGAGCGGGGCGAATCGAAGGTCATCCCGGACGCGGTGCTGAAGGTGGTTCGGGGAAGTCGGATATGGACTGGTCTGCTCGAGGTCAAGACCGGTAACGGCAAGCTCAGGCGCGATCAACTCGAGAGCTACCTCGACGTGGCGCGTCGGAAGAAGTACGACGCGGTGGTCAGCCTGTCGAACGATGTACCGGCCAGCGCGGGTGAACTTCCCGTAGAGGTCGACCGCCGCAAACTGACGAAGGTCGCCCTGCGTCATTTGTCGTGGGCAGAAGTGGCGCATGAGGCGCGAATGTTGCTCTCGCACGGTGGTATCGAGGACGACTTGCAGGTGTGGATCTCGAGCGAGTTCCTGCGATACCTTGACCATCCTCGGTCGGGTGCCGTCGAGTTCGTCGACATGGGGCGCCACTGGGTTGCTGTTCGCGACGCGGTCACGGCGGGCACATTGCGTGCGAGTGACCAGAAGGCATTGACGGTCGCCGATACATGGGTGTCCCTGTCGCGCCATCTGGCGCTGCGGCTCACCTCTGAACTCGGTGTGACAGTCAAGCACGTGCTGTCCCGGCGACACCTCACCGATCGGGTCGCCCGAAGCGCAGCCGTTACAGAGCGGCTGGCTGCCGACGGAACATTCGAGGCTGTGCTGCGGATTCCTGACACTGCAGGGGATCTGGTCGTGGTCGCGGACATTCGAACCAACAAGGTTCGCTGCCGTACGACCCTCGACGCGCCGAACGAAGGGACGTCTGGTCGGCGGGTGTCGTGGTTGCTCAAGCAACTCGTGGACGCACCAGGCGATGTTCAGGTCGAAGCGGTGTTCTCGGAGCGAGGCAATGAAGCGTGTGAGCACCTCGAAAAGGTGCGCGCGGATGCCAAGGTGCTTACGGGCGGTCGCGTCGGCACTATCGTGTCCTTCTCACTCGAGCAGACCTTCCCGATGGGCAACCGGCGATCCGGGACGGCGGCGAGCTTCATCACTAGCGTCACCTCGGCGACCGACTCGTTCTACGGGGCGGTGATTCAGCCGCTGCGTGGATGGGTACCGGCGGCGCCGAAGCAGCCGGATCCGTCCCAGCCGGAAGCTGGGGTGGCTGCCGATATGTGACCCGTACGGGCGACATCATCGCGTGACGATCCGCTGACGTCGTCTTTAGCGGCTCGGCAGCACCAACTTCTCGAACGACGTCTGGACCAAAACGGCTCCTGGTGTCGGACCACTCTCGCGGGGTGCGCGGCGGCAGGGCGTGATACCGAGAGCTCGACCTAGTTGCTGGCGTGTTTGTGCTGCCAGGCCGCCAGGGCGAGGGCGGCTACTCCCAGTAGAAGAAGGAGGACACCGGAAGTCATTAGGCGGGTGGAGATTTGGGAGAGGCGGGTGGAGCGGGAGCGGGTGGTGAAGTAGGCGTCGGTGGGGAGGTTGTCGCCGATGAAGCAGGACTTGGCGGCTTGGGTGGCTTTGGTGGCGCGGGAGTCGGTGACTACAGATGCGGTCAGGGCGGTGACTGCGGCCGTGATGCAGAGGATCGAGATGGTGGTGAGTGCGGCGAATGGCATGAGATCCCCCGGCTTCTAGAGGTCAGTGGGTGGTCGCGCTGACTACAAGAAGTGTTGCAGGAGGGTCTGACATCTTTTGCGGTACAACAGGTTTGTGAGCGGGCGTCGGTTTGTGCGGTTCGAAGCTGCGGAAGCGAACCGGCATGGGCGGTATCCGGGGGTGTTCGGGCTGGTCAATGGGTTGGCGCGGACGGGGGCGTTGACGGGGGAGCAGGAGCGGTTTCGGCGGGGCAACAATGATTGGTACAACGCGAACCTTGTTGATCCGAGTGAGGTGGATCCTGGGATCTACGACCGTGCTGTTCATCCAGGAGCGGCGTCGTGGTTCAAGGCGGCGGCTGTGGGGATGATCGGGCGGGTGGAGGGGTATCTCGCGATCCTTGATGCGCATGGGGTGGGGTGGGTGCGGTTGGATTCCGATGCGCCAGGGGAGATCCTGTATGAGGATTCGAATCAGGTGGTCGCGGTGCAGCGTGCCGGGTCGAAGCGGGGGCCGTCTACCGCTCGGCTTGTGTAATGCGTTTGGCCAGTTTCCATTTCACGTACTCGCCGAGTGGTGTGTCCGGCCATTTGCGGCACGCGCGGCGGCGGTGGTTCCTGACCTCTTGTTCGGCAATGTCGGCGAGGGCGGGGTCTACCGGGCCGATTGACTTCAACAGAGTTCGGGCGTCGAAGTGGCGGTTGGCGCGGTGGGCTCGGGCGCGCTTGCGGGGGAGGTTCTTGCGGGAGGCCTTGTCGTTCTCGCCGTACGTGTTTCGGCGGTCTCTGGCATAGCTGAGCTGCTTCTTCTGCCGCGGAGTCCTCCTCATGGGATGAGGATAGCGGTGGCCGCTCGGCATGAGCATGTGGTTTTCTCGGCCCTGAGCCCTGAGCCCTGAGCCCTGAGCCCTGAGCCCTGAGCCCTGAGCCCTGAGCCCTGAGCCCTGAGCCCTGAGCCCGCGACGGCCACCGTCGCAGAAGCACCGAATTACACGCGACCGGGGCCGAGGACAGTATTGCCGCAGGAAGTCGCCGCCCGAGCGCCTCACCGGATCAAGATCATGGGGAACTGGTGGCGGTCCTACTCGGGCGATGCCGCCATGGATTCCCCGTGATCGTCGGTCCAGTTGGCTGGGACCTGGTGCGGCTGGTGCCGAGGCGGGTTGGTCAGCGGCGGACTTCGGTCAGGGCAACTGGTCGACGTTCGTGGCGTGAAAGTTCGCATGCCTCAGCGATATAGAACGCTTCGAGTGCGTCGGCGGGTGTGCAGGGGTTGGCGAGTTCGCCGGATACCACGGAGAGGAACGCGGCGAGTTCGTCGGTGTACGCCCGGCGGAAGCGTTCCATGAATCCGGGATAGGCGGGCAAACCCGAAGGGGCGTAGTCGGGTTCGACGGAAGTCAACGGTGACCGGTCGTCGAGTCCGACGATGGCATTGCCGCGGGAGCCGAGGGCTTCTAAGCGGACGTCGTAGCCTGCGCCGTTGTAGCGGCCGAGTGAGACTGTGGCAAGAGCGCCGTCGTCCAGGCGCAGCAGCACCGCTGCCGTGTCCACATCGCCCGCGTCGGCAAAGAATTGTTCGCCGCGGTTGGCTCCGGTTGCGTAGACCTCCACTACTTCGCGCCCCGTCACCCAGCGGATGATGTCGAAATCGTGGACGCCGCAGTCGCGGAACAAACCTCCGGAGCGGGGGATGTACTCGGCGGGTGGGGGTGCCGGGTCGAGGGTGGTGGCGCGCAGGGTGTGTAGCCAGCCGAGTGCCCCGGAGGCGATGGCATCCCGCGCGGCGCGGTAGCCGGCGTCGAAGCGGCGCTGGAAGCCGATTTGGACTGGGACGGTGGAGTTTTGGATGTGGGTGATGACGGAGAGGGTGCCTTGGATGTCGGCGGCTACCGGCTTTTCGCAGAAGACGGGGATGCCCGCGTCGACGGCGCGGGTGATGAGTTCGGGGTGGGAGTCGGTGGCGGTCGCGATCACAAGGCCGTCAAGGGGTGCGGCGAGTAGGGCATCGATATCGGAGACGGCTTGAAGGCCGAGCTTTCCCGCGGCGACGTGGGCGCGTTCGGCGTCGGCGTCCGCGACGATGACGGTGTCGACACCGGGCAGGTGTTTCAGCGTTTCGGCATGGGAGGTGCCGATGCGGCCGACGCCGGCCAGGCCCACGGTGAGTGCAGATGTCATCGACTCTCCTTCTGGTGAAATAGCGGGTGGGTAATGCTTCAGTTTCGGGGTGCTGCGGTCGTCGCGCGCACGACCAAGGCCGGTTCCAGACGGCGGCGCACCGGTTCGGTGCGACCGTCGCGCAGCCGTTCGACGAGCGCTTCGATTGCCAAGCGGCCCATCTGAATTCGCGGCTGATCGATAGTGGTCAGGGAAACATGTCGCAGCGCGGCGAGCGATGTGTTGTCGTAGCCGACGACCGAAACATCGTGCGGTACCGAAAGACCGGCCTCTTCCAGTGCCGACATCGCGCCGACGGCATTGAAGTCGTTGCCGCACACCAGTGCGGTGGGAAAGTTGTCGCGCGAGAACAGATTCAGCAGTTTTTGAACCGCTGCGATACCCGCCGAGTCGGTGTGCTCGCTGGCGATAGTCATGGGCTCCAACCCATTTCGCGCCATCGCGGCACGGTAACCACGACGGCGCAAGGCGGAGGTGAAGGCCCCGCCGCCGTCGAGATGCACGATCCGGCGGTGGCCGAGCGAGACCAGATGATCCACGGCGAGTGCGGCGCCGACCTCGCCATCGTCATTGACGGTATCGACGTCGGCAATGGTCGAGCTGCGCGAAATGAGCACGATCGGGCACTTCTGGGCGGCGTCGCGGATGGCTGCCACCGGTAGTACGGGTGAGAGCAGGATGATGCCGCCGGGGTGGAAGGACAGCAGGCTCTCCAGCGCGGTGCGTTCACGGACGGCACTGCGGCGTCCGGTATTGAGGATCAACTCCACGCCCGCGTCCTGCGCGGCCGCGTCCATACCCTCCACCACATCGGCGAAGAACGCATTGCGCAGGTCGGAGACCATGACGCCGATGATGTTGGAGGTCCGGCTGGCCAGCGAACGAGCCATGATGTGCGGCTGATAGCCGAGATCTTTCGCGGCCGCGAGCACTGCGCGGCGACGATGTTCGCTGACCTTGGGGGAGTTGCGCATGACGAGGGAGACCAGCGCGCGGGACACCCCGGCGCGGGCGGCGACGTCCTCCATGGTCGGTCGCGCCATATCGCCTCCATTCCGCATCCACCGTGCTCCTGCAGTGTCGGACGTTACAAGGTCGGCCAGACCTAATCAATAGAGCGCTCTAATCCGACATTTTTCCCACCGCGAGCGCCGGGCATTTCCGCTGGAAGTGTCAATTTTCGCAGGTAGCAGCGATAAAACAGCGACCGATGCAGTACTTGACACAGTATGACCTACGTTACATAGTTGGAGCGCTCCAATAGCGCCAAACGTCGATCGACACACGAAGGTCGGAGAGCCCGGATGACCCAACCTCGCTATCCGCTGCGCATCGCGGCCGCGCCGATCTCCTGGGGAGTCTGCGAAGTCCCCGGCTGGGGTCATGTGCTCGATGCGCGGACCGTCCTCACCGAGATGGCCGCCCTCGGCATCTCCGCGACGGAACTGGGCCCACCCGGCTACCTACCGCGGAATCCAGCCGAATTGCGCTCGCTGCTGGATGATTTCGACATCACCTCGGTCGGTGGCTTCCTGGCCCTCCCGCTGCACCGCCACCCGGAGCGGGCAATCGAGACCACCCGCGAGAACGCCGCGCTGTTCGCCGCGACGGGCGCGGAGGTGATCGTCCTCGCGGCCGCGACCGGCCTGGCCGGATACGACACTCGCCCAGCGCTTTCCGACGAAGAGTGGCGGACCCTGATCGAAACCGCCGCCGCCATCCGGGATGTCGCCGCCGAATTCGGACTGCGCACCACCCTGCATCCGCACGTCGGCACCTACGTCGAGAGCGAAGCCGAAGTCGACAGGTTCCTAGTCGATTCCGATCTCGACCTCTGCCTGGATACCGGCCACTTGCTCATCGGCGGCACCGATCCGGTGCGCCTCGCGCAGCGCTATCCGGATCGCGTCGGACATATCCATCTCAAGGATGTGCGCCACGCGATCGCCGACCGAGTGCGCAGCGGCGCAATGGAATACAGCGATGCCGTCCGCCGCGGCATCTACGTCCCGCTCGGCGAGGGCGATATCGACATCGAGGCCCTGGTGCGCAGCGTGCACGCCGCAGGTTACCGCGGCTGGTATGTCATCGAACAGGACACGGCATTGCGCCCCGACGATTCGGCAGCACAGCCGAGCCGCGACGCCGCCCGCAGTCTGATCCACCTTGCGGGCATAGGTGCCGCGCTGGGCTCACCCCGATCCCCTTGGGCCCGAATCTAGATGGGAAGTGATGACAACGATGTCGCTCGAAATACGCACGGCATGGTGGCGGCGATCCCGCCGCGTGCTGCCGTGGCTGGCCGCGGCCACCCTCCTCGCCGCGTGTACCGGTCCGGGTGCGGATGTTCCGGCACCGACCCAATCCCCGGTTGCCCAGGGCAAGTTGGGCTCCGTCGCCGTGGTGACCCACGGCAGCCCCGGTGACGCCTTCTGGAACGTCGTCAAGAACGGCGCGGAGGCAGCGGGCAAGGATCTCGGCGTCCGCGTCGCATACAACTCCTCGGGCGATCCCGGCCAGCAGGCCAAACTCATCGATAACGCTGTCGCACAGGGTGTGGACGGTCTCGTCGTATCAATGGCGAATCCGGAGGCATTGCGGCCGTCGATCGAAAAGGCGGTCGCGGCGGGCATTCCGGTGGTGACCATCAACTCGGGCGAGAGCGAGAGCGCTAAGTTCGGTGCGATCGGCCACGTGGGGCAAAGCGAAACCTTGGCCGGACAGGCCGCGGGTAAGCGCCTCGCCGACGCCGGCCGCAAGAAGCTGCTGTGCGTGATCCACGAGGCGGGCAATATCGGTGCCAATCAGCGCTGTGACGGCGCGACCAAGGCTTTCGGCAACGGCACCACGCTGCAGGTGGATATCAACAATCCCACCGACGCCCAGTCCCGCATCAAGGGCGCATTGGAGGCGGATAGGTCCATCGACGCCGTGCTGACGCTGAATTCACAGGTCGCCGCCCGCGCGGTGGACGGAGTGAAGGAATCGCAATCGTCCGCGACAGTCGCGACCTTCGACCTGAATACCGATGTGGTCGAGGCGATTCGGGCGGGCAAGCTGCTGTTCGCCGTGGACCAGCAGCAATACGAGCAGGGCTATCTGCCGATTGTCCTGCTGCAGCTGTATCGGACGAATCTGAACTCGGTCGGTGGTGGCGCACCGGTGCAGACGGGTCCCGCCTTCGTCGACAAGAACAATGTCGAAGCCGTGGCGGCCCGCGTGGCACTGGGCATGCGCTGAGGGAGTGGATGAAATGACTATTGCCACCAAGACTTCCGAGGTCACTCCGAGCACTCCGCCGGACGGGCCGTCGCTATTGCAGCGGATGGTGGTGCGACCGGAGATCGGCGCACTGCTCGGCGCGGCACTCGTCTTCGTATTCTTCTCGATCATTACCGACCGCTTTCTCAGCCCGCTCGGCATCGCGACCTGGCTGGACGATTCGTCCACGCTCGGCATCATGGCGGTCGCGGTCGCGCTACTGATGATCGGCGGCGAATTCGACCTGTCTGCCGGTGTCATGACCGCTTCCACCGCACTGGTCACCGCATTGCTCGCGGTGCACGCGGGGTGGAATGTCTGGCTGGCGCTGTTGGTTTCGCTGCTCTTCGCGCTGACGGTCGGTGCCTTCAATGGCTGGATCGTAATGCGAACGGGGCTACCGAGTTTCATCGTCACACTCGGCACTTTCCTTGCGCTGCAAGGCCTCAACCTCGGCGTGACCCGTTTGGTCACCGGAACGGTTCAGGTGTCGGGCATTCGCAGCGCCGACGGATACAACTCGGCCGGTTGGGTCTTCGCCTCGACACTGGACATCGGCGATACACACCTGCAGGCGTCGGTCGTGTGGTGGGTGGTGCTCACCGCGATCGCGGCACTTGTCTTGGTGCGCACCAAGTTCGGCAACTGGGTCTTCGCGGTGGGCGGTGCGCTGCCGAGCGCGCGGGCGGTCGGCGTCCCGGCCGATCGGACGAAGATCCTGCTCTTCATGACCACCGCCTTCGCCGGATGGGTCGTCGGATCATGCAGCATTCTCCGGTTCTCCAGCGTGCAGGCGAATCAGGGCGTCGGGCTGGAACTGCACTACATCATCGCGGCCGTAGTCGGCGGCTGCCTGCTGACCGGCGGATTCGGTTCGGCGATCGGCGCCGCGATCGGTGCGCTGATCTTCGGCATGGCGCGGCAGGGCATCGTCTTCGCCGGATGGGACAGCGACTGGTTCATGCTGTTCCTCGGCGTGCTGCTGCTGGCCGCGGTGTTGGTCAACAACATATTCAAGAAGCGAGCCGAAAGGGTACGCCGATGAACACAGCATCGCGTAGCGATTCGATGAGGGGTGGTGGTCCGGTGACGGGTGGGCCACCCTTGATCGAAGCGATCGATATCGGCAAGAGCTACGGCGGTGTCGTCGCACTGCGCGACGTGTCGACCGTGGTGAATGCGGGACAGGTCACCTGCATCCTCGGCGACAACGGTGCGGGCAAGTCGACGCTGATCAAGATTCTCGCCGGCGTGCATCAGCACGATCGCGGGGAACTGAAGCTGGACGGCCAGCCGACTCGATTGTCCTCGCCCCGTGCGGCTTTGGACCACGGCATCGCGACCGTCTATCAGGATCTCGCGGTGGTGCCGCTGATGAGCGTCTGGCGCAACTTCGTACTCGGCTCCGAACCGACCGTCGGATACGGTCCGCTGCGTCTGCTCGACCGAGGTAAGGGCCGCGATATCGCACGAGAGGCGTTGGCGGACATGGGGATCGAGATCCGCGATATGGAACAGCCGGTCGGCACACTGTCGGGCGGGCAACGCCAGTGCATCGCGATCGCCAGGGCGGTGCACTACGGGGCCAGAGTGCTGATCCTCGACGAACCGACCGCAGCGCTCGGCGTGAAACAGGCCGGTGTCGTACTGAAGTACGTCGTGCAGGCGCGGGATCGAGGGCTCGGGGTCATCCTGATCACCCACAACCCGCACCACGCCTATCCGGTCGGCGACCGCTTCCTGCTGCTCAAACGTGGCGCGATGCTCGGCTCATACGAGAAGTCGGAGATCGACCTGCCGCAGCTGACCCGGCAAATGGCCGGTGGCGCCGAATTGGACGCGCTGCAGCACGAATTGCAGCGTGTGGTGACGCCGTGAAGCTGACAACGGCGCAGGCACTGGTCGGCTGGCTGGTCGCCCAGCACTCGGAGACCTTCGATGGTCGCGAAGTACCGCTGTTCCCGGCCGCTTTCGCGATATTCGGGCACGGCAATGTGCTCGGCCTCGGTACCGCACTATCTGAGCGTCGCGATGAAATCCCGGTCTGGCGCGGGCATACCGAGCAGGGGATGGCCCTGGCGGCCATCGGCCTGGCCAAGGCAACGCACCGCCGCCAGGTCGGAATCGCGACGTCCTCGATCGGACCCGGCGCGCTGAATATGGTGACGGCCGCCGGTGTCGCCCATGCGAATCGTCTTCCGCTGCTGCTGCTTCCGGGGGACACCTTCAGCAGCCGCGCACCGGATCCGGTGCTGCAACAGGTCGAACACTTCGGCGACCCGACAATAACCGTCAACGACGCATTCCGCTCCGTGAGCCGCTACTTCGACCGCATCACCCGCCCGGAACAACTCATCGCAACCCTGCCCCAGGCGGCCCGCGTACTGACCGACGCGGCCGATGTAGGCCCGGTGACACTGGCACTGCCGCAGGACGTCCAAGCCGAGACCTACGACTTCCCTGATGCCCTGTTCGAGCCGGTCGTACACCGAATCACGCGTTCGCGCCCCGACTCCCGGGTGGTGGCCGAGGCTGCACGGGCACTGCGATCGGCCCGGCGTCCATTGCTGGTCCTCGGCGGCGGTGTGCGTTATTCGGGTGCGGGTCGGCTGGTGCTGGAATTCGCGGAGCGGCACGGGATTCCGATAACAGAAACGACCGCTGGCCGCACCCTCGTACCGTACGACCACCAGCTGTATGCCGGCCCGCTCGGCGTAACCGGCTCCGCATCGGCCAATGCCCTTGCCGCACAGGCGGATCTGGTGTTGGCCATCGGCACCCGATTACAGGACTTCACCACGGCGTCCTGGACCGTCTTCGCGCCCGACGTCCGGTTGATCACCATCAACACGGCCCGGTTCGACGCGGTGAAGCACGGCGCGCTCGCGGTCGTTGGTGACGCCGCCGCGTCGGTATCGGAGTTGGCTGCGCTCCTTGTCAATTGGCAGGTGGATGCCGCATGGTCCGACGGTGCGGAAGGACTCCGTACCACCTGGGACGCGCACATCGACAAGCTGCGCGCGCCGACACCGGGCACCCCGAGTTACGCCCAAATCGTCGGCGTCGTCAACGAATTGAGCGCACCGGACGACTACGTCATGACCGCCGCGGGCGGTATGCCCGGCGAGCTGATCGGCGGTTGGCGGGCCATCGGCACCGTGCCCACCATGGACGTCGAGTACGGATTCTCCTGCATGGGTTATGAACTCGCGGGCGCTTGGGGCGCGGCCATGGCGCATGTGCACGGCCTGGTCACCACCATGCTCGGCGACGGCTCCTATCTGATGCTCAATTCCGAACTGTTCTCCGCGGCCTTCGCGGGTCATCGGTTCGTCGCGGTCGTCTGCGATAACGACGGCTACGCGGTGATCGCCCGGCTTCAGGAGGGGCAGGGCGGTGACCCCTTCAACAACTTCTACGTCGACTGCCGCACCAACCACCCACAACCGCCCCGCGTCGACTTCGCAAGTCACGCAAGATCATTGGGCTGCGCGGTGTTCACCGCGACCGACCTGACCGAGTTCCGCGGCGCATACGCGCGGGCCAGGGCAGCGGCATTGAGCGAGTCCCGTCCGGCCGTCGTGGTCGTGCGCACCCAGCCGTCCGCCTGGACCGATGCGGGCGCGTGGTGGGAGGTCGGTGTGCCGGAGCATCTGGCGGGCCGCGCGGCATACGACGAGGCCAAGGCGGCGCAGGTGCGTTACCTGAACAGAGCCGAATCAGCGGAGTAGTCGGGCATGAAATTCCATCAATATGACGATCTCGTGGCACACTTGGTCACGGTCGCATAACTGAAAACCGACCACTGAGTGCACATTCAAGCCCGAAGTCACGTATTTTCTTTACGAATTCTCAGCTTCGGTCCTACGTCTGTGTCCAGTGTGGTTGCTGGGATTCCGGCAGTGTTCGCGCGGATAGCCGAAAGTGTGCGCTGACCGGCTGATCTATGCGCCGCGAACGCTTTACGCTCAGGATAGCCAGCCCTTCGCAACCGGTGTTGCGTCCGCGGCCACAGCGCTGCGCCAACGTCGGCTTGCTCACAGTTACCACTGCTGGATGTGGCCGAATTCGTCGGATGATGGCATTGTTGATCGAGAGATCGGGCTTATCGAAGTGATCTGCTCGGCTCATCAACAGGAAGTAAGAAGTAAAGAACATGGCTCAAGGCAGTGTGAAGTGGTTCAACAGCGAGAAGGGCTTCGGCTTTATCGCCCAAGACGGAGGCGGCCCTGACGTCTTCGTGCATTACTCGGCCGTTTCCGGCTCGGGTTTCCGGTCCCTCGAAGAGGGCCAGCGCGTGGAGTTCGAGATCGGCCAGGGCCAGAAGGGTCCGCAGGCCCAGGACGTCCGCGCTATCTGATCAAGCGTGACTTAGGAGGCTCGCACCCGGCAGGGGTGCGGGCCTCTCGTCGTTTCCGGGGGATATTCAGGCGGTCTTGGTGAAGGTGACATGGGTGACCGCGGGGGAGTGCACCACCGAGCTGATCTGATAGCCCGGCAGGGTGCCGAGATCGTCGTAGAGCCGCTCGCCCGCGCCGAGCAGAATCGGGACTACCGCGAGATGCATCTCGTCCACCAGACCGGCGCGCAGGAACTGCCGGATTGCCGATGAGCCGCCCGCGAGCCGCGCATCCTGACCGTCCGCGGCCTTGAATGCTTGGCGCAGAACCTCTTCCGGCGTTTCGTTCACGAAATGGAACGTCGTGCCACCCGTCATGGGCAGCGATGGTCGCGTGTGATGGGTCATCACGAAGGTGTCGTGGTGGTAGGGCGGGTTGTCGCCCCACCAACCCTGCCATTCGTGATCGACCCATGGGCCGCGGATCGGGCCGAACATGTTGCGCCCCATGATCGTTGCGCCGATACCGGCATCGCCCGCGACCAGGAAATCGTTGTCCACGCCGGTCTCGCCGGTGTCCGCCCCGTCCATCTGGTGTGCGTAGCGCGTGGCCCACACCCAATCGTGCAGCCGCAGCCCGCCCTCGCCGAGCGGATTCTCGGGTCCCTGATTCGGTCCGGCGATGTAGCCGTCGAGCGATATCGCGATGTTGTGTACGCGCAACTTGGCCATGATTCTCCCTTTTCCCGATCTGCTTGCATTTTGCAATCGCTTGTGGACAGCCTAAGTGCAACTGGTTGTAGAATGCAAGCAGTAACTTCGACGGAGGGAGTGCCGCATGCGCGACGAGGGACGTTCGGGCTGCCCGATCAACGCCACCATCGAGGTGATCGGCGATCGATGGACGCTGCTGGTCCTGCGCGACGTGATGTTCGGCAATCGCCGCCACTTCCGCGAGCTGCTGGCCGGATCGGAGGAGGGGATCGCGTCCAATATCCTGTCCGACCGGCTCAAGCGCCTGGTTGCGGCCGGACTGCTCAGTCGCGAGGACACCCGCCCCGGTCAGAAGGCCGAGTACCGGCTCACCGAGCCCGCGATCCAACTGGTGCCGATCATGGCGCAGTTGGGCGCATGGGGGCTCCGGCATCGCCCGACGACGAAACGCCTGCGCGTACGCGCCGAACTCCTCGAGGAGGGCGGGCCGCAGCTCTGGGCCGAGTTCATGGACGAACTGCGCGAGTCGCACCTCGGAATTCCGCGTCCCGATCCGGACGCACCGACCGCCACCGACCGGTTGGCGCGCGCCTACGCCGCCGCGGTGGCCGAGGTGTGATGCGGAGCTGATCCGGTCGCGCTACCGCCCATTTCCAGCGGCCAGGACTTCCTTGCGGAAGAAGGCGGCGGTCACCGCGCGAGCCCGATCCATATCTCGATTCGGAGTCTTCGGGAAAGCGTCTGTCGCACGGTCGAATTCGGCCGCGATGAACTCGGCGATCGGGACCGGCACTGCGCCGCTACCCATTTCACGGGTGCGCGACTTCAGCTCGGTCAGCGCGGCAATCGCCGAAACCAGCTCGCCGGGCAACTCGCACTGCTCCAGCAGCGATGGCAGATGCATAGGCGCCACCACCGCGTCGGGATGCTCACGCAGCCAACGCAAGGCCATCGCGGGCCGCAGCGAATAGAACACCTTCTTCAGCGACCGATGGTGATCGAACAGCGCCCACTGCCTGCTGCCCAGATGCAGGTAGTGCCGGGCCACTTGGTTCCGATCGGCGACTTCCGCTGCGACCGCGCGCAATTCGGTACGGAACCGGACGTCGCCGCGGTACACGATCGGCGACATCAACCATTCGATCAGCACCGCATTGCCGTTCACCAGCAGCCGTAGTGCCTTGGCCAGATCCCAGCCGTTCACATCGAGCAGGTCGACCAGCGGCGTCTCGATGACATCCCTTGTCCGCCATGGCGACAGGTAGATGTCCATATGCGCGACATAGACGAACCGGCAGTCGTAATCGGAATCGGGCGAGGGGAATCCCCAAGCCCGGCTACCGCTTTCGATGGCCAGCAGCACCGACACCCGATGCGCGCGCTCGATCCGATCGAGCTCGGCATCGATCGACCCGACCACAAACGGGTCCATCGAAGCCGGAATCGCGCGCAGGGACATGGTCGGTGATCGTAGTTCGGCCGGGACCAAGCGGACCAACCGTTTTCGTACTGCCGCGACGACTGAGGGTGTGTGACGATGACCGTCATGCCGGACTGGACCTATCACCCGTTGCGCCCGATGGCGAATGCCCTGGTCGGGGAGCATCGCGCGCAACTATTGGCATTGCGGTTGCTGTCGGGTTTGATCGCGCTGCCGGGCGGCGGGCGGGCGATCGAGCGCGTTTTCGACCATCCCGAGTTGCCCGCCGAATGGGCCGATCGATTCGGTGCGCGGGTTCCGGTCGAGGTCGCGCGAGACGCCATCCGGGTGCTGCCGGTGCAGGGCGCCGGAATCGTCGAGGTCGGGCCGGTGGGCCGCGACGATATCGGGCAGTGCGTGCCGCCGTCCTGGATCGCCGGTGCCGGGTGATCGCGCTGGTCGACGACCCCGAGGTGGGCGCGGAACTGGAGCCGCACGTCGATCAGGTGATCGTCGGCGAACCCGCCGATCGGCACTACCTGACCGAACCCGATATCGCCGCAGCGGTGACGGCCCTGGCCGACTCCACCGCCACCGTGCTCGCGACCCCCGCGGTGCTGATCGCCGCCGGACCCAGCTGGTTCAACCGCGTCATCGAGGCCGCGCAACCGACCGCACCGCCGCCGACCCTGCGCGACGTTCCGCTGGACCCCCGCCGCTGGCCCGCGTGGTGCTGGGGCCTGCTGGTCGGCATCGGCATGATCGTCGCCGGAATCGGTGCGGCGGCAATCACTTTGGGGCCCGTACTGCTCTGGTATGACCGCGACTACCTCGGCACGGACGTGGACGGACTGCACGAAATCAACCACCACCTGGTGCATTTCCTGCAGCATGATCGAATCACCATGGCGGGCAATATGATCGCCATCGGCGTGCTGTACACCGGCCTGGCCTGGGGCGGCATACGGCTGGGGCGCGTCTGGGCTCGCAACGCGTATCTGCTCTCCGGGCTCATCGGATTTCCGACGCTGTTCTACTTCCTGGTGATCGGGTTCGTTGAGCCACTGCACGTCACAGCGGCGGCGGTGCTGTTCCCGATGTTCCTGCTCGCGGTGTGGCGCAAGCCGACCACGGCGCATTGGACGGTGCCGCCGGAGTGTCCCGAGTGGATCAGGCGGCGCGCGCTCGTGGGCCAGCTGCTGCTGGTCGCGACCGGGGTGGGCGTATTCATCGGCGGCGTTGTCATCTCGACCGTCGGACTCACCTTCGTGTTCGTGCCGACGGATCTCGAGTTCATGCACACCGATGCCGCCACGCTGGAAGCCGCCAACGCGCACCTGCTGCCGTTCATCGCCCACGATCGGGCCGGCTTCGGCGGCGCGTTGATGGCAACGGCGGTGGCGATCGTGCTGCCCGGACTGTGGGGTTGGCGACAGGGTGAGGCCTGGGTGTGGTGGACGCTGCTCGGTGCCGCCGTCGCCGGTTCGGCCGGCGCGCTGGTCATCCACTTCTTCATCCACTACACCGCGTTCGTCCATCTGCTCCCGGTGTATTTCGGTAGCGCCATGCTTGCTGTCGCGCTGATCTTGGCGCGCCCGTATCTGATGTATCGCGCCGACTAATACCGCTGACTCGCGATATTGCGGTAATGCGGTCTGCTGTGTCCGAAAGTTGCCAGCATTCCATTGCACCTATCTCGGATAGATCTCGGAGGGTGGCGCATATTTTCTCAGAGATTTCTTAGAAAGCTTCCTTTGCGGACCTAATTACATCTTCGAAAAAGCGCTCCCGACCTGCATTCATGCACGTATGGCCTGATCAGAGATCTTTTGGTCAGTTGTCCAGATCACAACGAAGTGCGATATGTAGTCTGCGTCACAATCCGCCAGAATTCCGTAACCGGATTTGTGCATGCCCCGATGTGCCATGTGTCAGCCAGTTCGACTGGATTTGTTTTCGACGAAGAGGAAATTTCATGATCCCCGTTATCATCGACACCGGTTCCGCGGCTCTGGACGGCCTGTTCTCCACCGGTAGCGCTGCTCTGCACGGCATTTTCAACACCCTGTGGACGGGTTCGTTCGGCGGCTGATAGCGCTGTCTCGGTCGATAATTTCGACCGCGCGGACGCCGCTGTGACGGCGTACGACGAGGGAAGGCCTCGCACCGTTGGTGCGGGGCCTTCCTTCATGTTGAGGCACCCGCCTACCGGGGGGTAGGCCGCGGCGGATTCCGGCCAACTAAGCTGGTGCGCGGTAATTGCCGACCCCCTTTCCTTCCAGGAGTACCCCACAGTGAGCCAAGCAGGCCGTCCTGTTGTTCTGATCGCCGACAAGCTCGCCCAGTCGACCGTCGACGCGCTCGGTGACGGTGTCGAGGTCCGCTGGGTCGACGGCCCCGACCGTCCCGCGCTGCTGGCCGCGGTGCCCGAGGCGGATGCCCTACTCGTGCGCTCGGCGACCACCGTCGACGCCGAGGTGCTCGAGGCCGGGAAGAACCTGAAGATCGTCGCCCGCGCCGGTGTCGGCCTCGACAATGTCGATGTGCCCGCGGCCACCGAGCGCGGCGTCATGGTGGTCAACGCGCCCACCTCCAACATCCACACCGCGGCTGAGCACGCTGTCACGCTGCTGCTGGCCGCCGCCCGCCAGATCCCGGCCGCCGATGCCACCCTGCGCGAGCGCACCTGGGCGCGCAGCAAGTTCAACGGTGTCGAGATCTTCGACAAGACCGTCGGTGTGGTCGGCCTCGGTCGCATCGGCCAGCTGTTCGCCGCGCGTCTCGCCGCCTTCGAGACCAAGGTGATCGCCTACGACCCCTACGTCTCCCCGGCCCGCGCCGCCCAGCTCGGCATCGAACTGCTGCCCCTGGACGAGCTGCTCGAGCGCGCCGATCTGATCTCGGTGCACCTGCCGAAGACCCCCGAGACCAAGGGCATCATCGGCAAGGAAGCCATCGCCAAGACCAAGCCGGGCGTCATCATCGTCAACGCCGCCCGCGGTGGGCTGGTCGACGAGCAGGCGCTCGCCGACGCCATCAAGTCCGGTCACGTGCGTGCCGCCGGTCTGGACGTATTCGACACCGAGCCGTGCACCGACAGCCCGCTGTTCGACCTGCCGCAGGTCGTGGTGACCCCGCACCTGGGTGCGTCCACCGCCGAGGCGCAGGACCGTGCGGGCACCGATGTCGCCAAGTCCGTACTGCTGGCCCTGGCCGGTGAATTCGTGCCGGGCGCGGTGAACGTCACCGGTGGCACCGTCGGCGACGAGGTCGCGCCGTGGCTGGAGATCGTGCGTAAGCAGGGGCACCTGCTCGGCGCGGTGTCCAACGAGCTGCCGGTCAGCGTCGAGGTGCAGGTCCGCGGCGAGCTGGCCGCGCAAGATGTTGCGGTGCTGGAGCTTTCGGCGCTGCGCGGCATCTTCTCCGCGCTGGTCGAGGACCAGGTCACCTTCGTCAACGCCCCCGCGCTGGCCAAGGACCGCGGCATTACCGCCGAGGTCACCAAGGTTTCGGAGAGCCCGAGCCACCGCAGCGTCGTCGACCTGCGCGCGGTCTTCGGCGACGGCAGCACGCTGAATGTGGCGGGCACGCTGACCGAGCCGCAGCAGGTGCAGAAGATCGTCAACATCAACGGTCGCAACTACGACATGCGCGCCGAAGGCCTGAACCTTGCCGTGCTGAACTACGAGGACAAGCCGGGCGCGCTCGGCAGGATCGGCACGAAGCTCGGTGAGGCCGAGATCGACATCCTCGCCGCACAGCTTAGCCAGGATGTCGACAAGGAGGGCGCGACCGTGGTTCTACGTGTGGCCCGCGAAGTCCCCGCCGACGTCCAGGCCGCGATCGCCGAATCCGTCGGTGCGGCCAAGATCGTCCTGGTCGACCTGTTCTGACCACTACCGGCGCCGCGCACGTCGACCGTGCGCGGCGCCGTCACCTGTGCCGGGCATGACATGTCACGCCGCGCATGGTGACTGCCGGGCTGCGCTGTCTGCCCGACAGCGGCGTGCGGTGTGGGACGAAGTACGGTGGCGGTCGGCAATACTGAACGGAGCCTTGTTGTTATGAAGCTTGCTGTTATCGCGGGTGATGGGATCGGCCCCGAGGTCATCGCGGAGGCGCTCAAGGTGCTCGACGTGGTGCAGCCGGGCGTCGAGAAGACCGAATACGACCTCGGCGCGCGGCGCTACCACGCGACCGGTGAGATCCTGCCGGATTCGGTGCTGCCCGAGCTGAAGCAGCACGATGCGATCCTGCTCGGTGCGATCGGCGATCCGTCGGTGCCCAGCGGTGTGCTCGAGCGCGGACTCCTGCTGCGCACCCGGTTCGCGCTGGATCATCACGTCAACCTGCGTCCGTCGAAGCTGTACCCGGGCGTGACAAGTCCGCTCGCGGGCAATCCGGATATCGACTTCGTAGTCGTGCGCGAGGGCACCGAGGGCCCTTACACCGGCACCGGCGGCGCGATCCGGGTGGAGACCCCGCACGAGGTCGCCACCGAGGTCAGCACCAATACCCGCTTCGGCATCGAGCGCGTCGTCCGCTACGCCTTCGCCAAGGCGCAGGCCCGGCGCAAGCACCTGACGCTGGTGCACAAGAACAATGTGCTGACCTTCGCCGGTTCGCTGTGGCAGCGGACGGTGAACGAGGTCGCGGCGGAGTTCCCGGAGGTGCAGACCGCCTACCAGCACATCGATGCCGCCACCATCCACATGGTCAACGATCCGGGCCGCTTCGATGTGATCGTCACCGACAACCTCTTCGGCGACATCATCACCGACCTCGCGGCCGCGGTCAGCGGCGGAATCGGCCTGGCGGCCAGCGGCAATATCGACGCCTCCGGCACCAACCCGAGCATGTTCGAGCCGGTCCACGGCAGTGCCCCCGATATCGCGGGGCAGTCCAAGGCTGATCCGACCGCAGCGATTCTGTCGGTGTCATTGCTGCTCAACCACCTCGGAAACACCGAAGGCGCCGCGCGCATCGAAGCGGCGGTCG
Source organism: Nocardia vinacea (assembly GCF_035920345.1). Classification (NCBI taxonomy): domain Bacteria; kingdom Bacillati; phylum Actinomycetota; class Actinomycetes; order Mycobacteriales; family Nocardiaceae; genus Nocardia; species Nocardia vinacea. The sequence goes on along the minus strand of NZ_CP109149.1, from coordinate 4,759,544 downwards.
CCAAGGATCTCGCGTCGCGCACCGGTGCGGCCTCGACCGTCGAGATCGGAGATCGGATCGCCGCGGCGGTCTGACATGTTCTGCTTGACGGCCCGCGCTCGAGCGCGTTCGAGCGCGGGCCTTTCGGCTTCGCAGGAACGCGCGGGAGTCCGATGAGTGAGCATCGCGGACCGTATACCGATGTGGATCTGCGCCGTTTACCGAACGGCGGTAAGGGTTTCGAGCTCGAGGACGGCTGGTTGATCGCGGTTGCGGGCGGTGCGCGTCACGATTTCGTGGTGCAGCGGCTCGGGCGGCTCATCGATATCGCGGCCGGGGGTGCCGCGGTGCACGTATGTATCGGCGGTGGTTGGGAAGTCAACACGCCCAGCGGCATTCGCAAGCCCGATATCGTGGTGATCCCGAGAGATGTTGCGCGGGCCGCGATTATCGCCGAAACGCCCCGGCTGATTTCCGGTACGGAGGTGCTGCTCGCCGTGGAGATCATTGCGCCGGGCGACGGCAGTGAACGCACCGATCGGGTCAGGAAGGTTCGCGAGTACGCGGCCATCGACATTCCCCAGTACTGGATAGTCGAGCACCATCCGGAGGTCCGGATACACCGAATGCTGCTCGCGGACGGCGCCTTTCACGCCCATCCAACGGTTGCGGCAGGAACAGTATTCACCGCGGCGATCCGAGCCGATCCACCGATTCGGGTGAGTTTCGATCCGGCCGCTTTGGTCGAGATCTGACCTATTCGCGCTCGGTAAGTGCGCTGCCGACCACCGTGGCAATGCCACGAATCGAGTCGAAGACAGCGCCCCGCGATGACGTCGTGGACTCGCGCCGCGGGCTCGCCGATCGGCCCGATGGCATCGAAAACCGCACCGGCGACCGCTCGATGCTGCTGTTCGACGACAGTGGCTGCCGCACTGACGGATTCGGCGACGGCTGGTCCTAACTCGGTCAGCTGCTCAGCGGTGGATTGTGATTGTGCGGTCATCCTGGCCGCCCGGTTGCGTCGTCGGATTCCTGCGGCTCGGCACTGGACTCGTGGTCGTGCGGAAGTTCGATCGCTGCAACTGGATTCGCCTGCGATGGCGGCATCGGACCCGGTAACGACATGGGCTGACCAGGTTGCATGGCAGCGATCGGCGGGCCCGGCACGTGCTGTGCGGCAGCGAAATCGGACGGCATCGCACCTGTCGCCCGAAGGGATGGCGGCGGAGTGTGCTGACCAGGTGGCGGCGGAGCGGGCCATCCGCCGGGAAGGAGCAGCGCGGTAGGAGAACTCGCTGAGCCAGGTGCTGCCCAGCTGTGTGGGTGGTGCGGATGCGGAGGCCAATTCGGTGCGGCCGGTGGGCTTGGGGGCACCGGAGGTTTTGCCCAGTTAGGCATTGGCCAACCGTGGGCGGGGCTGGGCGGCGGAGGTGTTGGCCGACCGGGTGGCGTTGAAAGGGTGGGCGCCGTCTGCCAGTCGGGCGATGCTGCGGGGCTCGGTGGTGTCGGGCCGCCGTGCGGTGGTGTCGGGCCGCCAAGCGGTGGTGTCGGGCCGGGTGGTGTTGGTGTGTTCGGCGAATGCGGAGGAGCAGGCCAATCTTTAGGAATGTGCTGTGCGGTAGGAGAACTCGCTGAGCCAGGTGCCGCCCAGCCGTGCGGGTGCAAGTGCGGTGGCCAATTCGGTGCGGTCGGTGGGCTTGGCGGCACCGGAGGGAATATCGGAGGTGTTGCCCAGTTGGGCGGCGGCGGGGTCGGCCAACCGTGGGCGGGGCCGGGCGGTGGAGGTGTTGGGTGACCGGGTGGCGGTGAAAGGTTGGGCGCCGTCTGCCAGTCGGGTGGCGGAGGCGGCCAACCGGGTGGTGAAAGGTTGGGCGTCTGCAAGTTGGGCGGTGCTGCGGGGCTTGGCGGTGCCGGCGCGTCGGGCGGGTGGGGGACGGAGTTGGGGTCTTGGGACACAGTTATCTCCTTTGTTTGTAAGGGAATTCGGTTCGACGGGGATCAACGGGTTGGCGGGGTCGGGGGCTTCGGCATGTCAGGTGGGGTGGGCATCGGGGGTGGGCCGGGTGGCATGGGCATGCGGGGTGGTGCGGGGAATCCGGTTGGCGGGGTGGGGAATCCGGGTGGTGTCGGGGGAACGGGAGGGTTGGGCGGCATCGGGGGTGTGGGCGGAATCGGGGGTGTGGGGAACGGGCCCATCGGGGGCATCGGGCCGCTGAAGCGTTGGAAGGCCGCTTGGCGGGAGGTGCCGAGGAGATCGCCGATTTCGGCCCAGGTGTGGCCTTCTTCGCGGGCCTGCCGGGCCAGGGTGTGCAGGATGTCGTCGACGAGTCGACTGAGATTTCGGGTCGCCGTGAGCGCTGCGAGCACCGGCACGCTGGGCGTGCCCTCCTCCGGGCGTAGCACACCCACGACCAGTTCCGCATTGGCGGACAACAACTTTCCGAGCATCGCCCGCTCGTCCTGCGGGTCTACGCGCTGCTGTTCATCGGGCATATGTAAAGCCTGACTTGACACACGACGCCTTGTCAAGGTTGGGTTTACATCGTGGGTTGTGCGAGGCGATCTGGCCCGGCAGTGTCGGTGTGGTGGATGCTGCTCGGTTACACGATCGACGACATCGGCCATTCGATCAGCACCGAAACGGCAGCAGGTGCGAGTTGGCGCGGCGCTCCCAGGCCAGAGCATCCGCCATCGGCACAACGGGTGATAGGTCCAGTCCGGCACGCTCCACCGACAAGCTCGCCCAATGTGGCGGACCGGCCGGGGTCTGCAAGGTTCGTGAGTATGCCGCGCTCGGCATTGTGTAATTGGCGGACATCAATCCGAGGTAGGAATCCATTCAGGTTCGATCCCGCGGTGCAGCGCGACGTCTGAATCAGCGAGTCCATGCGGAGGTGGTCCTGACTGTCGGGCGCACACGCATCGCGCCCGCCCCGGCGGACCGGAACAGGCGCGAATTCCGAAGGGGCCGTTATTCGGATCGTCGATCGGTGGGAACGAGCGGAACCGCGGCCATCGCCAGCACAGCGGCCAACATATACGCGGCGGGGAAACCGCTGGCGGTGATCAGTGCGCCGAAAACCGGTGGGATGGCGGCCATTGCGAGGTTCTGGCCGGTGTTCTGGATGCCGAGTCCACGTCCACTCCAGAACGGTCCGGCGATCTCGGCGACCGCCGTGAAGGCCAAACCGTTATCGGAGACCGTGATGACCGATGCGGCGATCAGCAGTGGAATCGCGGCCCACCATGCGTGCGTCCATGCGGCCAAAGCCAAGGCGGCCATGGAGATTACGGCGGCGATGGCGACGGTGCGCAGCGGTCCCAGTCGGCTGCCGGCGCGATCGGACCATGCGCCCGCGCCGATTCGTCCTATGGCGCCGAGGAATTGGGTTCCGGTCACCAGAGCGCCTGCTACGGGCAGCGACCAGCCAACGTCACTATGCAACCACAATAATGCGAAAGTCCATACGGTCCCTTGGGGAATGCACAGCAGCACCGACACCGCATGGATGCGCCATAGCGTGGAATCGCCGCGATACGGGTTGGCTCGATCCGCCGCCGCGCCCGCGGGTCGAGGCGGATCGACGATCCCGATCAGGCAGCCCAGCGCGGCGACACCCGCCATCACAGCGGGCACCAGAATCGCCGCCGAGACTCCATGCGCGGCCGCAACGGCCGGAATGCTGAGCGCGCCGATGCCGACGCCGATGGGCTGTGCGGTCTGTCGAATGCCCATCGCCAGTCCACGTCGCCGCGGCGGGAACCAGCCGACGATCACCCGGCCGCTGGCGCCATTGGTACTCGCCGCGCCGACGCCGCCCAGGAGCAGCAGTGCGCCGAGCAGCATGTGATCGGTGACGGTAGCCGCCGCAACGCCCGCGCCGAACATCAGCAGTGGTCCGCCGACCAGTACCTTGTGCTCGCCGATCCGGTCCACGACATATCCCCAGGCAATCAGCGTGCATACCAGGCCGAGGGTCGGCATGGCCACGAGCAGACCCGCGGTAGCCAGTGGCATGCCATCGGCCGTCAGTGCGGGCAAAAGAAACGGAACCCCGTGGATGAAGACGGCGCTGGAGGCCTGCGCGAATACGCCGAGGCCGAGCATGGACCACCGTCGGATGTCGCGCATCTGGGTCACGGTCGTAGCCATCGGCCTCACCTCGGAATCTCAAAATATGGGAATGAATTCTCATTGGGTGAACATCGAGTCTCACCGTACACCCAGTGGGCAAGTGGATTCCGCTGTGGTTCTATCGAACTGCTCACATCGCGAGCCGCCGAACCCGCCGCCGCACGCGGTTCCGGACCGCTCGGTCGGGCGCGTTCGAGCAGGTCGAGGGCGGTCGATAGACTGCGGTGCATGCGTCTAGGTCGAATCGCCAGTCCCGATGGAGTCGCTTTCGTCAGCATCGAAGGGGAGGGGAGCGAGAGCGTCGCCAAGGAGATCGCGGAACATCCGTTCGGTACTCCGACATTCACCGGGCGGAGTTGGCCGCTGGCCGATGTGCGCCTGCTCGCGCCGATTCTGGCCAGCAAAGTGGTCTGCATCGGTAAGAACTACGCCGCGCACGCGGCCGAAATGGGCGGGGTCGCACCGGCGGATCCGGTGATCTTCATGAAGCCGAGCACCTCGATCATCGGCCCGAACGCGTCGATCGTATTGCCGCCCAGCTCATCCCAGGTCGACTACGAGGGCGAACTCGCGATCGTCATCGGCCGTCCGTGCAAGGATGTGCCCGCCGCCCGCGCACTCGACGTGGTGCTCGGCTACACCGTCGCCAACGATGTGACCGCGCGCGATCAGCAGAAGCACGACGGCCAGTGGACTCGGGGCAAGGGCTACGACACCTTCTGCCCGCTCGGCCCGTGGATCGAAACCTCGCTCGACCCTTCGGATCTGGAGATCGTCACCGAAGTCGACGGCGAGGTCCGCCAGCGCAGCCGCACTTCGCTTCTGCTGCACGATATTCCGAAGGTCATCGAGTGGGTGACCACGGTGATGACGCTGCTGCCCGGCGATGTGCTCCTCACCGGCACCCCGGAGGGCGTCGGCCCGCTACAGGCCGGGCAGAACGTCTCCGTGACCGTCGAGGGCATCGGAACCCTCACCAATCCTGTTGCCGCCAAGCGCTAGTCGAAAGAGAGCCATGACTGAAGTACGGGTCCGCTTCTGCCCGTCACCGACCGGAACGCCGCATGTCGGCCTGGTCCGGACGGCGCTGTTCAATTGGGCGTACGCCCGCCACACCGGCGGCAAGTTCGTCTTCCGCATCGAAGATACCGATGCCGCACGCGATTCCGAAGAATCATACGGTGCGATACTGGATGCGCTGCGCTGGCTCGGCCTCACCTGGGACGAGGGGCCGGAGGTCGGCGGGCCCTACGCGCCCTATCGGCAATCGCAGCGACGCGAACTGCATATGGAAGTCGTGCGGAATTTGCTGGCGGCCGGTGAAGCGTACGAATCCTTCTCCACGCCCGAGGAAGTCGAGGAGCGCCATCGTGCCGCGGGCCGCGATCCGAAACTCGGCTACGACAACTACGACCGCGATCTCACCCCCGAGGAGATCGAGGCCCATCGGGCCGCCGGACGCCCTGCGGTAATCCGGCTCCGAATGCCCGACGAAGACATCACCTGGCACGATCTCGTGCGCGGCGAAACCACCTTCAAAGCGGGTACCGTGCCCGATTTCGCACTCACTCGCGGTAATGGCGATCCGCTCTATACGCTGGTTAACCCGGTCGACGACGCATTGATGAAGATCACCCATGTGTTGCGCGGTGAGGACATTCTCTCGTCCACTCCCCGCCAAATCGCGCTCTATGCGGCGATGCGCCGGATCGGTGTAGCGGAGTTCACTCCGGAGTTCGGCCATCTACCGTTCGTGATGGGGCAGGGCAACAAGAAGTTGTCCAAGCGCGATCCGGAGTCGAATCTGTTCGTCCATCGGGATAGGGGATTCATCCCGGAGGGTTTGCTGAATTACCTGGCGCTACTCGGCTGGGGCATCGCGGATGATCGCGACGTTTTCTCGATGGCCGAGATGGTGGCGGCGTTCGATATCTCGAAAGTGAATTCGAATCCGGCTCGTTTCGATCAGAAGAAGGCGGACGCGCTCAACGCCGAACACATCCGATTGCTGGAGCCGGGTGATTTCGCGCACCGCTTGCGCGAGTTCCTCACCGAACACGGCCACATCGGCGCCGACATCGACGACAAGTTGTTCGCCGCGGCCGCCGAACTTGTGCAAACCCGGATCGTGGTGTTGTCCGACGCGTGGGATCTGCTGCGTTTCTTGTTCGCGCCCGCGGAAGAGTTCGCGATTGATCCGGCGGCGGGGTCGAAGAACCTCGGTTCCGAAGCGACGTCGGTATTGGATGCCGCTATTGCCGCGCTGGAGCCGCTGACGGCCTGGACCACTCCTGCTATCGAGGATGCGCTCAAAACCGCGCTACTCGATGATCTGGGGCTCAAACCGCGTAAGGCGTTCGCACCAGTGCGAGTGGCGGTGACGGGTTCGCATATCAGCCCGCCGCTGTACGAATCGCTGGAGCTGCTCGGCCGCGAGACGAGCCTGGCTCGGCTGCGCTCGGCGCGGGACTGGACGGTGTCGGCCTGAAAATCCGCCTTTGACCGAAAAACAGGACGTTGACCAGGCGATTTGTAGTAGACCGTATGCGGTTTGGTACTCTACTTCTCGGCTCGGAACAGGGCCTCGGGTCAGCCGGACACGAGGTCGAACGTCCTGGTCATTGGGGTATGGTGTAATTGGCAACACAGCTGATTCTGGTTCAGCCATTCTAGGTTCGAGTCCTGGTACCCCAGCGGAGAATGTTGTTCGTCTCTCGGTGCGCGACCGAAAGTTGTTCAGCATCCGGCGATTTGGTCGCCGAGCTTCGGTCGGCTAAGCTAACCGAGCTTCCACTGATCGTAAAGATCAACCGGAAAGATCACCCACCCGAAATGTGGGAGATCGAGTCCTGGCCCCGTCGTCTAGCGGCCTAGGACGCCGCCCTCTCAAGGCGGTAGCGCGGGTTCGAATCCCGTCGGGGCTACGCAGAATGGAAGGCCCATGCTCATGGCGAGCATGGGCCTTTTCTGCTTCGCATTGTCTTGTGGGGGTGAAACCCCCACACCCCCACCCGGAGGGCTTCGCCCCCGGACACCCGAGTCTGGCCGGGGGCTTCGCCCCGGAACAGCAGGTCAGTGGGTCGTTGGGTAGGTGGGGCTCTGTTTCCTCGCTGCTGTGGGCACTTTGTCGTTGCTGTGTGACTGAGCCGTCAGGGTGCTGTTGGCGGCGCGGGCGTGAGCACTGTGGTCGATGCCCGCATGTGACCGGAGTTGTCTGGTTGGGGAGAGCTTCGGGATATGCAAAAGGCCCTCCAGAGGTTCGGCTGGAAGGCCTTTCGAGTGGTGTGGGTTCTTCTTATCCGCTCTTGCGGCGGAACTCCCGCTTATGGCTGGCGTTCCCGTGGGGGGAGGTTGCCTTGGAGCGCCCGTCGAGGTGGTCGTTCGACTTGGCGTGGTGCTGGTTTTTGCGCTCCAGGGCTTCCTTGAACTTGCGTTTGACGTCTTCGGTGCTTGGTGCCGCCTTGCCGTTGGAACTATCCGCTTCCGCCATGTCTGCTCCTCGTCGTCGCGGCCGGGTGGCGCGCCACGGGCGTCGCCGCGCTGCCGATTCGGGTCGAACAGGGTTGACGCTACTGTGCCGCACCCGGCGTGTCAGGCGGATTTTGCCCGCGTGGCGCGATCAGTCGAGGGGTTGGGCGGTGGTGCCGCCGAGGGGGAGTTGGGGGAGGCCGAGTTTGCGGTGGTCCCAGCTGCGGAGGCGATCCGGGACTACGCGGACCGCTATGCGCTTGTTGAGCATCTGTTCGACGAGCGGGCGGACTTCTTCGCTGTAGGGGCCGGTGTAGCGCTCCCAGACGCTCACGCCGACGGCGAACAGCTTGTCCGGATCATCGATTATCTCGGCGTGGCCTTCGATCGAGACGCCGCGCAACTGGTCGTAGGTCTGGCCTGCCTCGACCATGCAGGTCACGCGGGGGTCGCGGCCCAGGTTCACTGCCTTTTGTGACTTGGCCTTGGTCTCGAACCAGATCTCGCCGTCGATGAGCGCGTACCACATCGCGGTCAGGTGCGGCGCACCGTTCGGGCCGATGGTGGCCAGCGTCGCGATGCGGCTGCGCTGCAGGAATTCGGAAATCTCGGCGTCGGACATGACGATCTGCGCCCGTTGGTTTACTCCCATGCGCACCAACTTTAGAGGCTCGAAAATGGAACGTGTTACAGTCTCTTGTGGAGGGCGTCCGCGGCGGCGACCAAGTCGGCCGCCCAGCGGGCGCCCGGTCGGCGGCCCATGCGATCGATCGGGCCCGACACCGAGACCGCCGCGATGACATGGCCCGCGGCGTCACGCACGGGCGCGGAGACGCTGGCCACACCGCTGGCCCGCTCGGCGGCGCTCTGGGCCCAGCCGCGCTTGCGGACCTCTGCCAGCGCCCGCTCACCGAATACCGCATCGGCCAGGATGATGCGCTGCAGTTCCGGATCCGCCCAGGCGACCAGCACCTTGGCCGCCGAACCGGCGGTGAGCGGTAGGCGCGCCCCGATCGGCACGGTGTCGCGCAGGCCGACGGGCGGTTCCAGGGCGGCGATGCAGACCCGCGCATTGCCGTCTCGGCAGTAGATCTGGACGCTCTCGCCGGTGATCTCGCGCAAACGCGGGAGAATGGCCGCAGCGGCCTCGTGCAGTGGATCGGTGGCCCCGGCGGCGAGTTCGGCGAGGGCCGGCCCGGGCCGCCACAGACCGTTGTTGTCGCGGGCGAGCAGCCGGTGTACCTCGAGCCCGACAGCCAGGCGATGGGCGGTGGCCCGGGGTAGTCCGGTGCGGGTGCACAGTTCGTTGAGACCACATGGATGCTCCGCGACGGCATATAACACAGACACCGCTTTGTCGAGGACGCCGATACCGCTATGCTGTCTCATAGAACGATATTAGCGTCTCGGATACTGAGAAAGCCACTTAACGGTCTGCTCGCTCCGGACGCGTCGGAACAGCCAAAACTTGTGCAGCCGTGAGCGCGCCTCAGCCCGGATCGCGTACCTCGGTTGCTCGTCGGAAAGGTGATCGAGAATGGCCGAGCGCCGCACACTGGCCGAGAAGGTGTGGGAGCAGCACGTCGTCGCCCACGGAGCGGGCGAGGGCGCCTCGCGGGAACCCGATCTGATCTACATCGATCTGCACCTCGTGCACGAGGTGACCAGCCCGCAGGCGTTCGACGGACTCCGCGCCGCGGGCCGTCCGGTGCGCCGTCCCGATCTCACCATCGCGACCGAGGACCACAACGTCCCGACGATCGATATCGATAAGCCGATCGCCGACCCCATTTCGCGTACCCAGGTCGAGACGCTGCGCCACAATTGCGCGGAATTCGGTGTGCGCCTGCATCCGATGGGGGACCTGGATCAGGGCATCGTGCACGTCGTCGGGCCGCAATTGGGTTTGACCCAGCCGGGGACGACGGTGGTGTGCGGCGATAGCCACACCTCCACGCACGGCGCGTTCGGCGCGCTGGCCATGGGCATCGGCACCAGTGAGGTCGAGCACGTCCTTGCCACGCAGACGCTCTCGCTGCGCCCGTTCAAGACCATGGCGATCACCGTTGACGGCCAATTGCCGCCCGGTGTCACGAGTAAGGACCTGATTCTGGCCGTCATCGCCCAGATCGGTACCGGCGGCGGTCAGGGCTACGTGCTCGAGTATCGCGGCGAGGCCATTCGCGCCATGTCGATGGAGGCGCGAATGACGATCTGCAACATGTCGATCGAGGCGGGCGCGCGGGCCGGCATGATCGCTCCTGACGAAACCACCTATGAATTCCTCAAAGGCCGCCCGCACGCGCCGCAGGGAGCCGACTGGGATGCCGCAGTGGCCGCCTGGGAGGCGCTGAAGACCGATGAGGGCGCCGTTTTCGACGCCGAGGTGCACATCGACGCCGCCGCGCTGACTCCGTTCGTCACCTGGGGCACCAACCCGGGCCAGGGTGCGCCACTGAGCGAGCAGGTGCCCGATCCCGCGCAGATTACCGACGAGACGGCACGTGAGTCCGCGGAGAAAGCGTTGCGATACATGGATTTGGAGCCGGGTACTCCACTTCGTGATGTTTCGGTCGACGCCGTATTCGTCGGTTCGTGCACCAACGGACGCATCGAGGATTTGCGTGCCGTGGCCGGGATTTTGAAGGGACGCCGCGTCGCCGACGGCGTGCGAATGTTGGTTGTACCGGGATCTATGCGGGTGCGCGCCCAGGCGGAAAAAGAAGGACTGGGCGAGATTTTCACCGCGGCGGGCGCCGAATGGCGTCAGGCGGGCTGCTCGATGTGCTTGGGAATGAATCCCGATCAGCTCGCGCCGGGCCAGCGTTGTGCTTCGACTTCGAACCGTAACTTCGAGGGTCGGCAGGGCAAAGGTGGCCGTACACACCTGGTTTCCCCGCTCGTAGCGGCCGCAACGGCGGTCCGCGGCACCCTGTCCTCGCCCGCGGATCTGGACTGATCGGCGCGCGGACGCCGTTGTGTCCGCGCCGATTCGTGTTCCGGCCGCTAGCGACTGCTTGCAGGTCGCTCGAAACGACTGCCGTAGCGGCTGCTTGCAGGTCGCTCGAAACGGTCAGCCCAAATCGTCTAATGACCCAGGAGAATCAGCAAATGGATGCCTTCACCGTGCACAAGGGGATCGGAGTGCCGCTGCGCCGATCCAATGTCGACACCGATCAGATCATTCCGGCCGTCTACCTGAAGCGGGTGACGCGAACGGGATTCGAGGACGGACTGTTCGCAGCATGGCGATCGGATCCGGACTTCATTCTGAACACCGAACCCTATAACCGGGGCAGTGTGCTGGTGGCCGGTCCGGACTTCGGTACCGGATCCTCGCGCGAACACGCGGTATGGGCGCTGTCGGACTACGGCTTTCGCGTCGTCATCTCCTCGCGCTTCGCCGACATCTTCCGCGGCAATGCGGGTAAGGGCGGACTGTTGGCCGCGCAGATGTCACAGAACGATGTCGAAATGCTCTGGAAGTTGCTCGAGGAACAGCCGGGTCTCGAATTGGTAGTAGACCTCGAGGCACGCACGGTCACGGCCGGAACCGTCGTGTTGCCGTTCGATATTGATGACTACACGCGGTGGCGTCTGCTCGAAGGATTGGACGACATCGGGCTGACACTGCGGCGTAGTGACGTCATCGGCGAGTTCGAAAAGGCAAGGCCAAGTTGGAAACCCACAACCCTTCCGGCGCATATTTCGCAGGCGTAATCACCCGGTAGCGATAGCTGAGTTCACCTTGGGGCGGTAGCTGGACGTGTGCTAAACCACATGAATTTTGGCGTGGCACATAGACTCTTGCTCAAAGTGGGTTTACCGTGGTACCTAGTCGGTCCGACGACGGGCCATTAGTCTGCGGAGGATTCAATGAACAAGGCGGAACTGATCGACGTTCTGACCGAAAAGTTGGGTACGGACAGGCGCACGGCCACCGCGGCAGTCGAGCATGTGGTCGACACCATCGTGCGCGCGGTGCACAAGGGTCAGAGCGTCACAATCACCGGATTCGGTGTGTTCGAACAGCGTAAGCGTGCGGCTCGCGTCGCACGGAACCCGCGTACCGGCGAAACCGTGAAGGTTAAGCCCACTTCGGTGCCGGCGTTCCGTCCGGGCGCGCAGTTCAAAGCCGTCATCGCGGGTAAGCAGAAGCTGACCGCGAGCGGCCCTGCGGTAAAGCGCGGAGCGAATGCACCGGTGGCAGCCAAGAAGGCGGCCGCAAAGAAGACGGCGGCCAAGAAGACCGCCGCCAAGAAGGCAACCGCCACCAAGGCGCCCGCGAAGAAGACGGCGGCCAAGAAGGCCCCGGCAAAGACGACGGCGCGCAAGGCAACTGCCACCAAGACGGCCGCGAAGAAGGCACCTGCCAAGAAGACCGTCGCCAAGAAGGCGGCGACAGCGGCCAAGAAGGCGACGACAGCGGCCAAGAAGACCACCACCGCCGCCAAGAAGACGGTCGCGAAGAAGGCGCCCGCGAAGAAGACCGCGGCCAAGAAGGCTCCGGCCCGTCGCGCGCGCTGACGCTGAAGGTGCACTGCCACCGGGTGATTCGGCTCCGCTAGGCGGAATCACCGGCAAACCGACTCGAAACGGCCCCGAGGTTCGCCTCGGGGCCGTTTCGGCTGTCTGCGCCTGGATTTGGTGTCGAGAAGTGACCGTATGACGGTTGTGGTCCCCTCCAGGCGTCAGAACCCTACTGCGGCGTCAGGACTTGACGATGGCGTCCGAGAGTGACCGGTCGAGGTGGTCGGCGGCGACCAATCGACCCGAGGCGAACGACAGCACCCACACACTGCCTTTGCGGTTACGCGCGGACGGCAGCGCAATGCCGTCCCGATCGGCCCACCACCGCAGCAGATCGGGAATTACCTTGCCCTGACTGCACAGAACGCGCACCGCACGATTCGACACGAGTGAAAGGGCGCGTTGTCGAGCCTTGTCCGGCGCTGCGGCATAAGCGGTTTCGGAGAAATCCGGTTCGATGTCGATGGTCGTGCCGAGTTTCTCCGCCAGTGGTTCCATCGTCTGGACGCAGCGCAGCGGATCGGCCGAAAAGATCTCGGACGCACCGAATGCCAGCAGATTCGAGACCAACGCATCGGCTTGGGCCCGACCGGCTCGCTCCAGCGGGCGCTGCTCGTCCGGACCGTCGAATCGGTCCCTGCTGCCCGCCTTGGCGTGCCGCACCACAAGCAGCGTGCTGGTGGCGGCGGGCAGGCGGGTGAAGGCGCGCATCACCTGCCGGTCCATCGGATACGACAATTGGTCCATCACCCGGTCCAAGGTGTACCAGGACAGCACATCTACCTCGGAATTGGCGCTGAATTCCCCGCCGGAAACCTCGGCGGCCCAATAGTCCACCCGCTTGAGTTTCCGATGACCCGGAATCGGATACGTGACGTGCCCGAGGTAGCGGCCGAGCCGGCAGTCGAGGCCGGTTTCCTCGCGGACCTCGCGGACGGCGGCGAGCACCGGCGTCTCGCCCGGATCGAGTTTGCCTTTCGGCAGCGACCAATCCTGGTACTTGGGGCGGTGCACCACGGCGATCTCGATGGCGCCGGATTTAGCGGCCGCTCTGCGCCACAGCACCGCACCGGCGGCGTGAATGTTGGCTGTTACCCGGGGATCCCAGAACGGTCCCCCGTCCATCTCATATCCCGTCGTATCGCTCACGACTGCGCCTCGCTGGACCTCGGCTCCGTAGCGCGCGAGTGTGCGCTGTGTTGACGATTCACTCGCTGATGCTCGCTCACGACTGCGCCTCGCTGGGCTCGGTCTCCGTCGTGCGCGAGTGTGCGCTGTGTAGATGGTTCATTCGCTGCCGCTCGCTCACGGCTGCTCCGGTCTCCGCACTCGCATCATGAATTGCTGGTGGTCACGTACCTCGACGCCGTTGCGATCGGCGCCGTCGGGTGCGGCGTGCCAGCTGCCATCGGCTTGGAGTACCCAGCAGCGCGTCGTCGGATACAGCGCCGAATCGAAGACCGAGCCCAGCTGCTCGCACAGCTTCGGATCCTTCACCTGTGCCATGACTTCCACGCGCCGGTCCAGATTCCGGTGCATCATGTCGGCGCTGCCGATCCAGTATTGGTCCTGGGCCTGGAAGTGCATGATCCGCGAATGTTCCAGGAAGCGACCGAGAATCGAGCGAACCTCGATGTTCTCGCTCATCCCCTCGACGCCGGGTCGCAGACCGCAGATGCCGCGCACCACGATCTGCACCGGTATACCGGCCTGAGAAGCTCGGTAGAGGGCGTCGATGACTTGCTCGTCGACAATTGCATTGGCCTTCATCCGGATTCGCGCCGGGACGCCCTGACTCGCCAGCTCGATCTCGCGCTGGATCCGCTCGATGATTCCGGCGCGCACACCCTGCGGCGCGACAAGCAGGTTGCGGTAGTTGGCCTTTCGTGAGTAACCGGTCAGCGAATTGAACAGATCGGTCAGATCGGCGCCGATTTCCGGTGCGGCGGTGAGCAACCCGACGTCCTCGTACAGACGCGCGGTCTTCGGGTTGTAGTTTCCGGTGCCGATATGGCAGTAGCGGCGGATGGTCGAACCCTCGCGACGCACCACCAGGCAGGTCTTGCAGTGCGTCTTGAGGCCGATGAGACCGTAGACCACGTGCACGCCCGCCTGTTCCAGCGCGCGGGCCCATTTGATATTGGCCTGTTCGTCGAAGCGGGCCTTGATCTCGACCAGCGCGACGACCTGTTTACCCGCCTCGGCCGCGTCGATGAGCGCGTTCACGATCGGGGAGTCACCTGAGGTCCGGTACAGGGTCTGTTTGATCGCGAGCACCTGCGGGTCGGCGGCGGCTTGTTCGATGAAGCGCTGCACGCTGGTGGAGAACGAGTCGTAGGGGTGGTGCACCAGCACATCGCCCTCGCGCAGCGCCTGGAAGACATTGCGCGGGGTTTCGCGCTCGCCGAACGCGGGCGGCGTCGCGGGCACATACGGTGCGTCCTTGAGATTGGGCCGGTCCACGCCGTACACCTGCCAGAGGCAGGACAGGTCCAGCAGGCCGGGCACCTGGATCACATCGCCGGGATCGACCTCGAGTTCGCGCAGCAGCAGATCGAGCATGTGCTCGGTCATATCGTCGGAGACCTCTAGTCGGACCGGCGAACCGAAGCGGCGGCGAGCGAGTTCGCGCTCCAGCGCCTGCAGCAGATCCTCGTCGCGATCCTCGTCGACCTCGAAGTCGGCATTGCGGGTGATCCGGAAAGAGTGGTGTTCGACCACCTTCATACCCGGGAACAGCAGATCGAGGTGCGCGGCGATCAGTGCTTCCATCGGCAGGAAGGCCGCGACCGGGGACCCGGAATCGGTGCGCCGCACTCGAACGAAGCGATCGACGTTGTCGGGCACCTTGACGCGGGCGAAATGCTCGCCGCCGGTGGAGGAATCCTTCACCGTCACCGCGAGGTTGAGACTCAGGCCGCTGATGTAGGGGAACGGGTGTGCCGGATCCACCGCGAGCGGGGTGAGGACCGGAAAAACCTGATCCTGGAAGTAGGCCGAGAGGCGCTGGCGCTCATCGTCATCCAGATCGGACCAGTCGATGACGGCGATACCCTCGGCGGTCAGTGAAGGCAGTACCGAGTCGAGGAAGACGCGCGCGTGCCGGTCGGCGATCTCCTGGGCGCGCGCCGCGATCAGCTCCAATTGTTCGGTGGGCGAACGGCCATCGGCCGAACGCACCGAAAGTCCGGTCTCCGCACGGCGTTTGAGGCCGGCGACGCGGACCATATAGAACTCGTCCAGATTGGAGGCGAAGATCGCCAGGAATTTCGCGCGCTCCAACAATGGCAGCGATGCGTCCTCGGCAAGTGCGAGAACTCGGGTGTTGAAGTCGAGCCAACTGAGTTCGCGGTTCAGGTAGCGATCACGTGGCAACCGCTGTTCGTCGGCATCCTCGGCCGGTGTTGTCGCGGCGGGCAGTGCGGTCGGCAGCACTTGTTGTTTGACGGTTTCGATTTCGCTCATGCCCGCGCCTCGCTGGCACGCGGCACCGACATGCGCGACGCACGCTGGTTCCGAAATAGCTTGCTTCGCTCACTCACGCCAACGATCATCCCCTACAAACCGGGCCGTGTGCAGCCCGACGTCATCATTGCCGTGCGTATCACGCCGGATGTGGCGACCCGCTAGCACACCCGGCGTACCCGCTCGTGAACGCGAATAGGCCAACCGATGTCGTGCAGCACAGCACCTGTCGAATCGCCCGCGCCGAGTTCGATGGCGCGGTCCAGATCGTCGGCGGTGTCGACGTCGAGCCGCAATCCGGGCCAGTCGCCGTGCAGGTCGACCGCACCCGCGTCGATGTGTCGACGCGCCGAGCCGGGACCGAAGCGTGGATCCAGCGGGGCGACGGTATCGCGGACCAATAACGCGGACGTGCCGCTGCCCGCGTGGTCGACGATGACCGAACGAACGCCGACCGGCGCGGTGGTCAGCATGTCCGAGAGTTCGTCGGGGCGCAAGGCGGGCAGATCCGCCTGTAGGGCCAGCAGTTCGACCGGGCCGTGCCGGTGTCGCAATGCGGTGGCCGCGTCGGTGAGCGCGGTGTTCAGGCCGTCCGGATCGGTCGCGTCGATGACCTCGCGGTGGGGTTCGGGATGTACGACCGCGCCGAGCCTGCGTGCCAGCTCGGCGACGACCGGATCCGGGGTCACCACGGTGACCGATGCGATCCGCGGAACCGCGACGGCAGCGGACACGGTGTCGGCGAGCATGGCGAGCACCAGCCGGGCCCGGTGTTCCGGGCGCAGCCGATCGGCCAGCCGGCTCTTGGCCCGATCGAGGCTCTTCACCGCGATCACGGCGTGCAACGCATGCGGACGCATGGTGCTAATCCTTCCATGAGTGGTTCCGTGGCATATTGGGCAGATGACGAGGGCGGCAGTGCTGGGCGCGGGATCATGGGGGACCGCGTTCGCGAAGGTGTTGGCGGACGCGGGAACCGACGTCACGATCTGGGCCAGGCGGCCCGAGGTGGCCAAGGCTTTGGCCACGGAACATCGCAATCCGTTCTATCTGCCCGATGTGCAATTACCCAGCTTGACGGCCACCCATGACCACGCCGAGGCACTCGACGGCGCCGATATCGTCGTGCTCGCGGTTCCGTCCCAATCCCTGCGCGCGAATCTCGAGACGTGGCGGGACTCGATCGGGCCGGATGCCGCGCTGCTGAGCCTGGCCAAGGGCATCGAGACCGGCACGCTGCTGCGGATGAGTCAGGTCATCGGTGCGGTGACCGGTGCCGACGAGAGCCGCATCGCGGTGCTGTCCGGTCCGAACCTGGCCAAGGAGATCGCGGCCGAGCAGCCCGCGGCCACCGTGATCGCGTGCACCGATGCCGCGCGGGCCGTCGCACTGCAGCAGGCCTGCGCCAACGGCTACTTCCGGCCCTACACCAATACCGATGTGATCGGCTGTGAGATCGGTGGCGCCTGTAAGAACGTCATCGCGCTCGCCTGCGGCATCGCCTCGGGAATGGGGTTGGGCGACAACTCGATTGCCAGCCTGATCACCCGAGGGCTGGCCGAGATCATCCGGCTCGGGGTCGCACTGGGCGCGGAGCCGGTCACGTTGGCCGGACTGGCCGGGGTCGGCGATCTGGTCGCCACCTGTACCTCGCCACTGTCGCGAAACCGGTCGTTCGGGCATGTGCTCGGGGCCGGCGGGTCCATGGAGGCGGCCCAGGAGGCCACCCATGGTCAGGTCGCCGAGGGTGTGAAGTCGTGCACATCGGTGCGGGCGCTGGCCGCGGCGCACAATGTCGAGATGCCGCTGACCACGTCGGTGCACCAGGTATGTCATGAGGGCGTTTCGGTGCGCGAGGCGGTCGGCAATTTGCTGGGTCGGCGGATCAAACCGGAATAGGGGCGAACGCTATAAGCGCACAGGCACGAGGTTGGTTCGGCACCCATAACGGGTACGGTTCCGTTCATGACGAACCGGATCAGGGTTGCTGTGGTGTTCGGCGGGCGCAGTAACGAGCACGCCGTCTCGTGTGTGTCGGCCGGCAGCGTGCTGCGCAACCTCGATCCGGAAAAGTACGAGGCCGTGCCCATCGGCATCACCATCGACGGCGCCTGGGTGCTCGGTGGTTCCGAGGTGGCGTCGCTCGGATTCAAGGACAACGCGCTGCCCGCTGTGGACAGCAGCGGCACCGCGCTCACGCTGGCCGCCGATCCGAGCCGGTCCGGCTCGTTGGTCGCGCTCGATGATCCGAGTGCGGCACTGGGGTCGGTGGATGTGGTGTTCCCGATCCTGCACGGCCCGTTCGGTGAGGACGGCACGTTGCAGGGCATGCTCGAATTGGCCGGGGTGCCGTATGTCGGGCCGGGGGTGCTGGCCAGCGCCGCGGGGATGGATAAGGAATTCACCAAGAAGCTGCTCGCCGCGGAGGGGCTGCCGATCGGGCGGCAGCTGGTGCTGCGGCGCGGGACCGACACGCTCGACGCGGATGATCGCGCGCTGCTGGGCCTGCCGGTATTCGTCAAACCGGCGCGCGGTGGTTCCTCGATCGGCATCACCAAGGTCACCGATTGGAGCGAGTTGGACGCGGCGATCGCGGCGGCGCGTGAACACGATCCGAAGGTGATCGTGGAGGCGGGCATAGTCGGCCGCGAAGTCGAATGTGGCGTGCTGGAATTTCCGGACGGGCGGGTCGGGGCCAGTGTGGTCGCCGAGATTCGGATGCCGGATGCCGATGCCGCGGCGCCGGAGTTCTACGACTTCGACACCAAATACCTGGACGATGTCTGCGAATTCGATGTTCCGGCCAAACTGGACGACGAAGTGTCCGACAGCGTCAGGGAACTCGCGGTACGGGCGTTCAAAGCGCTTGACTGCCAAGGTTTGGCGCGCGTGGACTTCTTCGTTACGGCGGAGGGGCCGGTGATCAACGAGATCAATACGATGCCCGGTTTCACCTCGATTTCCATGTATCCGCGGATGTGGGAGGCGACCGGAATCGACTACCGGGCACTGGTTTCCACACTGATCGAGACGGCGCTCGCACGGGGTACCGGGTTGCGGTGATCGACGCTCGGCTTTCGGCCAGGACCCGCGGTGTCGCAAGTGCGCACCCAGTACTGCGGGTGTGGCGCAACGGCGCGGGGTGAGAACGTCAGTTCGGTAGTGGGCCGGGATCAATCGGCTGGGCCGGTATGTTGGCGGTAATCGTGTCCGAAACTCCTTGTAGCGGAGTCGGTCCAGAGCCGTCGGGAACGGTCAGCGCGATATAGGTTGCGCGGTCGACGGCGAACCAGGTGCTCGCCTTGGCGGCCGCATCGCGGACCTCGAACCATTGCACGCCATTGACGATCTGTAGCGGTGAGGCGCGGTTGAACTCCAACGGTCGTTCCAAACCGCAGCGCAGCACGATGGCGTTGCCGCCGTCCTTGCGCTGCCAGGCGCGGGTCGCGGGGGGAGCCGGTTCCACCAGCGTGGATTTGGAGTAGTCGCCGAGATCGACCGGCAATGCGGGCAGCAGCGCGATGCATGCGGGTCCGTCCGCGGCGGGCGCGGGAACCGGACCGAGGACCAGCGGTTCGCGTTCGATCGGTGCGCGTCGGGCGAGAACTGCGGCGACCAGAACGGCGACTACCAGCACGACCGGGAGTGCGACTGCGGTCGCGATCAGCGCGGGCGGGTAGCCGCTGGATTCGGGCGCGGGCTCGTCGGCGGATTCGGTGCTGTCGGAAGCTGCGGGCTCGGCGTCGACGGCATCGGTTGAAGCTGTTGCGGGCTCCGCGTCGGCGGCCCTGGTTGAGGCTGTTGCGGAGTCGGCGGGCTCGGCATCGGTTGAAGCTGCAGTGGGCTCGGCGGATTCGGTGCTGTCGGAGTCCGCAGGCTCGGCGCTGGTTGAAGCTGGTTCGGGCTCGGCATCGGCGGCTGGGGAAGGGCTCTCGGCTTCGCTGTGATCTACGGTGGGTGTGGGTTCTGCCGCAGCGCTGTCCGCAGCCGAATCGGCCGTTCCGTTAGACAGCTCGGCCTTCGACGACTCCGCCTCCGACGAATCGCGGTCCGACGATTCCGCCGCCATGCTCACCGATCCCTTCCTGTTCGCGCTGGTGGGGCCCGGTCACCTGGGGGATGGATGCCGCGCACCGGCCTGGTCGTACACGATTGCCTTGGAAAGGGTACCCTCGGGGCGATTTCAGCCAGCACGACGCCGGGAAGGGACCAGGTCATCAGCGACAGCACACGGCCGAAGACAGTGCGTGAGCTGGGGGAGTTCGCGCTGATCGAGCGGATCAACTCGGGGCGGGTGCAGGCGCCCGGCGTGCTGCTCGGCCCCGGTGACGACGCCGCCCTGGTGGCCGCGCCGGACGGCCGTTTCGTGGTCACCACCGACATGCTGATCCAGGATCGACATTTCCGGCTCGACTGGTCCGGTCCGCGCGATATCGGGCGCAAGGCCATCGCGCAGAATGCCGCCGACGTGGTCGCTATGGGTGCCGTGCCGACCGCATTCGTGGTGGCGTTCGGCTGTCCGGCCGATACGCCGCTCGAGCTGGTGGATGCGCTCACCGACGGGATGTGGGCCGAGGCGCGTCGCGCGGGCGGTTCCATCGCGGGCGGCGATGTGGTGCGCAGCCCGCAGCTGGTCATCTCGGTCACCGCTTTCGGTGATCTGGACGGCCGCGCGCCGATCACCAGAGCCGGTGCACGCGTGGGGGATACGGTCGCGGTGGTCGGTCGCCTCGGCTGGTCCGCAGCGGGGTTGGCAGTGCTGACCGCAGGATTCGATCCGGCAGACGAATTCTCCGCCGAAGCGCTTGCGGCCCATCGGGTCCCACAGCCGCCCTATTCAGCTGTGCTCGCTGTAGTCGCCGATTCCGCTGCCGGAGTAGACAACCCGGGAGTGTCCCCAGCGGAAGGCGTACTCGGCTCGGAGCGCGTCGGGGTGTCGGATCAGCACGCGGTGGAGTTCGGAGTGGAGGGCATCATCGGATCTGCCACCGAAGTGCCCGCGATACCCACCGCGCTCACCGATATTTCGGACGGATTGCTCGCGGATCTGGGCCATATCGCCGAGGCGTCCGGTGTCGCCATCGATATCCACTTGAAGACATTGCGCGATCCGGCTCTGGCGACGATCGCGCAGCGTTTGGATGCCGATGCGGCGCAATGGATTCTGACCGGCGGCGAGGATCACGCGTTCGCCGGAACCTGGCCCGCGCACCGGGAGCTGCCGCCCGGTTGGGTGCCGATCGGACGGGTGCTGGCAGGTCACGGTGTCACCGTCGACGGTGCGCGGCATCCGGGCAGTGGGGGCTGGGAATCGTTCAGCGGGGTGGACTCGGCATCCGAGCCCGAGCCACGATAGGTTGTGCGGTCATGGGCGCGAAACCACTGACGGAAATCATGGATCCGGGTTGGGCAAAGGCTCTCGAACCGGTTGCGGAGCAGATCTCGGCGATGGGCGAATTCCTGCGCGCGGAGAATGCGGCGGGCCGTGGTTATCTACCGGCCGGTGAGAATGTGCTGCGCGCCTTTCAGCGTCCCTTCGATGCGGTGCGCGTGTTGATTGTCGGCCAGGATCCGTATCCGACGGCCGGACATCCGATGGGCCTGAGTTTCTCTGTCGCCCCCGATGTTTCGCCGGTGCCGCGTAGCCTCGCCAATATCTTCGCCGAATACAGCAAGGACCTCGGCCACCAGACGCCGTCCAACGGCGACTTGAGCCCGTGGTCGGATCAGGGCGTACTGCTGCTGAACCGAGTCCTGACGGTTTCGCCGGGACAGCCCGCCTCGCACCGTGGCAAGGGCTGGGAGGCGGTGACCGATCAGGCGATTCGCGCGCTGGTGGCCAGGGACGAGCCGCTGGTCGCGATCCTGTGGGGTCGTGATGCGCAGACACTTAAACCGCAGCTGGCCGCGGCCGAGGTGCCCTATATCGAATCCGTGCACCCGTCACCACTGTCGGCCTCGCGCGGCTTTTTTGGTTCGCGACCCTTCTCACGAGTGAATGAACTACTCGACGAATTGGGTGCCGAGCCTGTTGACTGGCGCCTGCCCTAGATCTCGGGCGTCGAGGTTAAAACACAGTAGAGGAGCACAATTTCATGCAGAACAAGACCGTTCGCGGCGCACTGCGCGGCACCACCGCCACGCTGGCCCTGTGCGCGGCCCTGGCCGGCGGCAGTGCGGCGGCGAATGCGGCCGGGTTGCCGCTCGAGCCCGCCACGGAGACCTCCGCGCCGAAGACCGCCGCTCCGGTCGGCGAGGAATTCACCTCCAATGGCTCCTCGACCATCTCGTCCTCGGTGAATGCCAAGGTCGCGTGCCTGCTGCAGAACACCATCAGCGCGCAGGGCAAGTGGGACTGCTGAAGTCCCATTAACCGGGGCTCGCATGAGCCCCAGCGGTAACTGTGCGATCCTCGGATCGTGAGTAATGCGAACAACCTTCTCGGTCCGATCCGGCTGCGACTGCGCGGTTCGGATGGGATCGAGCTGGCCGCCGACCAGTTCGGCCCGGCGGACGGCCCGCTCGTCCTGTTTCTGCACGGTGGTGGTCAGACCAGACACTCGTGGAAGCAGACCGGTGCGAAGCTGGCCGCCGCCGGCATGCGGGTCGTCACGCTGGACGCGCGCGGCCACGGCGACAGCGAATGGTCGCCGACCGCTGATTACCGGCGTCACACGATGGTCGCGGACCTGGTGGCGGTCCTCGAACAGCTGGCTGCCCCCGCGGTCGTGGTCGGTGCGAGCATGGGCGGGATCACCGGCCTGCTCACCACCGCGGATCCGGGCGGCGCGCCGATCACCGCACTGGTGCTCGTCGACATCGTCACCCGACCCGAACCCGCCGGTGTCGCGCGGGTGATCGACTTCCTCGGCAAACATCGCGACGGCTTCGACAGCCTCGAGCAGGCCGCCGACGCGGTCGCGGAATATATGCCGCATCGGCCACGGCCCAAGAACACCGACGGCCTGCTGCGCAATCTGCGCCAGCGCGACGGCCGGTGGTACTGGCATTGGGATCCGGATATGCTCGGCGACCGCGTCGAGGATGCGAGCGAAATGGTCCCGCAGCTGGAAGCCGCCGCGCGCGCCCTCACCATTCCCGTGCTGCTGGTGCGCGGCATGCAATCCGATGTGGTGACGCCGGAAGGCGCCGCGGAATTCCAGGCATTGGTGCCGCATGCGCAGCTGATCGAGATCGGCGGAGCGGCGCATACCGCGGCCGGTGACGACAATGACTCGTTCACCGACGCGGTCGCGAAATTCGTGCTCCAGGTGCGCGGTTAGCTACCGGTTCTGGTAGTCGGGCTTGCGCTTCTCGACGAAGGCATCCACGCCCTCGCGCCCGGCCGGGCTGTTCGCCGCGGCGCTGATGGCATCGCGCTCGTAGTCGAGCTGGTCGCTCAGCGTCGACGAATTCGACCGTGCCAGTAGCGATTTGATGCTCGCGTAGGCGGATCGCGGTCCAGTGGCGAGGGTTCGGGCCACCTCCAGTGCCTCGGCCGGTACCTGCTCGTCATCGACGAGCCGACTCAGGATGCCGAGCTGCAGCGCCGTTTCGGCGTCGAGAATCGCGTCGGTGAGCAGGATTTCGCGGGCGCGGCCAGCACCGACGATCCGCGGCAGCGTCCACGACATGCCGCCGTCCGGGCTCAACGCGATGCCCGGATACGCCGGGCGCAGCTTGGTGCTCGGGCCGCCGATCGCGATATCCGCCGCGCACACCAGGCTCATCCCGGCTCCGGCCGCCCACCCCTGCACCCCGGCGACGACGGGCACGATGGTCTCGTCGAGCGCGCGCACGAATTCGTGCAGATCCGTCGCGAGGCCATAGATATGACCGGCCCGATCCTCGGCCGCCGCGAAACCGCGCACATTGCCACCCGCGGAGAAGTTCGGTCCGGCGCCCGTCAGCAGGACGGCTCCGATCTCGCGGTCGGCCGACCGCAATGCCTCGGTGCCCGCATTGATGCCCGCGAAGTCCAGGGAGGTGCCGTTCGCGGCGGTCGAGATGGTGATCTGTAGTACGCCGTCGACGACGGTGACGTACTCGGTGTGCGTGGAAGTCATGGCCAGCACATTAGCTTCCCGCCCCGAGTCGTCTTCCGGTCAGAGGCGGACCATGCGGACTTCGATGGCAGGGGTGAAGGCCTCGATGCGGCTGGTGCCGTCGAGTTCGAAGCCGTGTTTGCGGTAAAAGGCCTGGGCGCGTGGGTTCTTCTCGAAGACCCAGAGAGAGCACGGGATGTCGGGTGCTACGGCCGCGCGGATGAGATCGTGGGCGACGCCGGTGCCGTACCAGGCGGCGCGGACATAGAGGGCGTTGAGTTCGGTTGGGGTGACCGGCGATTCGTCGCGTGACGCGGTCGCACACGAGAAGCCGATCACCTCGTCGTCGACGAGGGCGACATAGGCGCTGCCCGGGTTGCGGACCCGGACGCGTTCCCACTGCTCCGCGCGGCGGTCGACCTCGAACGCATCCAGGATGTGGTCGGGGACCAGGCCCCGATAGGCCTCACGCCAGCAGGCGATATGGCATTCGGCGAGGCCGTGGACGTATTCGGCGACGAGTGGGGCTATGCGCCAGGCGGGCCTGGTCATGGAGACCATCGTTGCCGAGGGCGGTCATCGATGACCAGCGTCCGCAGATGACTACGCCCCGAGCACCTAGTGGTGTCGGGGCGTATGTCGGTCTCTGGGTGAATCAGCCGCGAACGACCTTGCCCGCCTTCAGGCAGGAGGTGCACACGTTCATGCGGCGGGTGTTGCCCGGCGCGACCTGTGCGCGCACGGTCTGGATGTTCGGGTTCCAACGACGGTTGGTACGCCGGTGCGAGTGCGAGACCGACTTCCCGAAGCCGGGGCCCTTGGCGCAGACGTCGCAGACGGCAGCCATAGTCGCGAACTCCTTCATGTCATGTGGGGACCGCCGCACGTCGGCAGCATGTCCGGAAACAATGTCTTAATGCCCTGCCGACTGACGTCGGCCAGCGCGAACCCTCTCGGCCGCGCTAGGCAACCCTGCAAGGGTAGCTGGCGGCGCCCGGATCCGCCAAACCGGGTCATGAACCGACGACCCGTGGGCACACCCGATGGTAGTGGATCGGTGTCGCCGATCGACTGTCGGTATCGCCAGCTAACCTGGCCAACGGTGGCAGAACCTTTCGAGCGATCTGCCAGCAGTCGCTTGGGTGCGGGTGGCACGGCGGTGTGAACGATCGCGGAGAGAGGTGGCGGTGCCCGGAGTGCGGGACATGATGGGCGATGGCCCTGACGCGGGTCTGCCTGCCGTTGCCGGTCCGAATGAACTGAACGGCCCGGCCCTGCTGCATTGGGGCCGCATCTGCCTCGAAGGCCTACAGCAGCGTCGCGAGGAGATCAACGCCCTCAACGTCTTCCCCATCGCCGACGCCGATACCGGTACGAACATGCTCGCCACCATGCGAGCGGCAATGCAGGCCGCGGATGCCGCGGTGATATCGGCGCGCGGGTCCGAGCGATCGGATGGTTTCGTGGCCGACGGTTATGCAGCAGATGCTGGGGCGGTCCGCAATGGCGCGAAATCGGACGGCGGTGCCGCAATATCGCACCCCCCTGCGACGTCGCCGGGGGAGTTCGCGGACCGAGCTATTGCCACGACCGGTGTCGATCGCCCGACTCCGCCTGGTACTGCGGGGAACGGGAGTTCGCGGAATGCCTCCAGCGCAGGGGTGGCGAGCGGGTATCACGAACCAGGTGACTCGCTCTCGACGCACGATGTGGCTGCGGCGATGGCGCGGGGGGCGACGCTCGGGGCGCGCGGGAATTCCGGGATCATTCTGTCGCAGGTGCTGCGGGGAATTGCCGAGGCGGCGCGCGGGGGGCCGCTGACCGCGCGGACGTTGCGTTACGCGCTGGCCACGGCATCGGCGCTGGTTCGGGAATCGCTGAGTGTGCCGGTCGAGGGGACCATCCTGACCGTCCTGGAGCGGGCAGCGGAATGTGCTGCGGCCTCTCCGGAATCCGCCCTGGCCGAGGTGGCGGTGGCGGCGGCCGACGGTGCTGCCGAGGCGCTCGGTGATACGCCCGCCCAGCTCGGCGTGCTGCGCGAGGCAGGGGTGGTCGATGCGGGTGCGCGCGGGTTGGTCGTGCTGCTCGACAGTCTGGTCGCGGTCACCCTCGGCGAGACACCCGATCGGCCGGCGTACGTGCGCGGCGACTTCGTATTCGCTGGTGACCAGGCAGGAGTTGATCGTGCCACCGCCGCACCGGCTGCCGATTCCGCACCGCGGGCCGACGCCGAACCGCACGGCAGCTGTGCCGAAACCCTGAACAGTGCCGAACCCCACTTCGAGGTGATGTACCTCCTGTCGGACACCGACGACCGACGAATCGCCCGCCTCCGCGATCGTCTCGCCGACCTCGGCGACTCGGTGGTGGTCGTCGGCGACGGTGCGGGCTCCTGGTCCGCGCACGTCCACTGCGCCGACGCGGGCGCCGCCGTAGAAGCAGGTATCGCCACCGGCACCCTCAGCGCCATCCACATCGAAAGCTTCACCATCACCGCCCGCCCAACACCTGCGCCCTCCGATGCGGCCGCGCACTCGGGTGCGGCCGCGCACTCGGGCAAAATCCCGGACGCCGACTTTGCCGACCACGCTGAGGGCGTCGGGCACCCTGATACAGCCCCCGCCGACGTTGCGGGTCGCGCTGGTGCCGCAGGGCAGCGTGGTGGTGTCGGACGCGCGGTCGAGCCCGCACGTACTGATGCTGCTGGGCACCGCGATGTAGCCCCGGCCGATGGTGCGGGTCGCGCCGATGCCGCCGCACAGCATGGAGGCGTTGCACACCCTGATGCGCCCGCGCGTGCCGAAGCTCCCCGCACGACCATCGGATCCGTTGCAACACCGCCCATCGGACCCGATCATGACGGTCCCGCGGACCGCGCCGTCCTGGCTGTCGCATCGGGAGATGGCGCGGCGGCGCTTTTCGAGGCCGGGGGTGCGGTGGTGCTCGGCGGTGACGGGCCGGTGACCGGTGCGGCGCTGCTTGCGGCGATTCGCCGGCTGCCGAATCGGGAGGTGTTGGTGCTGCCGAATGGCGCGCTGCCCGCGCACGAGTTGGTTGCGGTCGGTGTTGCGGCGCGTGACGTGCATCGGGACGTGTTGTTGTTGCCGAGCGGGTCCATGGTGCAGGGGTTGGCGGCGCTGGCGGTGCACGATTGCGGCCGGATCGCGGTGGACGATGCGTTCGCCATGTCGGAAGCGGCGGCCGCGACCCGATGGGGATCATTGCGCGCCGCGACAGAACGGGCGCTCACCATGGTCGGCACCTGCGAGGCCGGTGATGGGCTGGGGCTGGTCGGTCACGATGTCGTGGTGATCGGCCGGGATGTGCCGACCGCGGGCCGGACCCTGCTCGACCGGATGCTCGCCTTCGGCGGTGAGCTGGTCACTTTGCTCATGGGTGTGGCGGCCCCTGCTGGACTCGCGGACGAACTGGCCGCGCATATCGCGAACGGTTTCCCCGGCGTCGAGGTGATTGTGTATTCCGGTGGGCAGCAAGCGGATCTGGTGCAGATAGGGGTGGAATAGGGATATGGCGACACTCAGCGATCGGCTGGACCACCTGCTCGGCGTGAAGGCGGCCGAGCCGCTCGCCGATGCCTTCGACATGCACACCGTCGAGGATCTGTTGCGGCACTACCCATTGCGCTACGCCACCCAGGGCCAGCCGCTCACCCAGGAGCAACCGGAGGAGGGCGCGCACATTACCGTCATCGGCCGGGTGACGAAAACCGAACTGCGCCCGATGAAGAACCGCAGGGGGCGACTGCTCAAGGTCGCCCTCGACACCGGTTCGGTCGCCCCCATCGATATCACCTTCTTCAACGGCGACAAGGTGAGTTACCTTGTCCGCGAAGGAGTCCGGGCCATGATGTCGGGCACCGTGCACTGGTGGCGCCCGGACCGCTGGAACCTCTCACATCCCGATTATCTGATCCTGCCCGAGAAGGAAGAGGATTCGATCGAGAACCTCACCTCGGTGCGCGGCGGCGGCGCCTTGCGCGGATTGGCGCAGAGCGCGAAAGATAAAGGGGGAGTGGATGTCTCGTTCTTCGAACGGGAATACATCCCGGTATACCCCGCGACCGCGAAAGTGCAGAGCTGGGATCTGCTCGCCTGTGTCCGGCAAGTACTCGACCAGCTCGACCCGATCGACGATCCGCTGCCGAGCGATCTGCGCGACGACCGCGCGTTGATGAAGATCTCCGACGCACTGCGCCTGATCCACCTGCCCGAACGCAAGTCCGATATCGAACAGGCCAGGGAGCGTTTGCGTTTCGACGAGGCGCTGGCCCTACAACTGGTCCTCGCCGAGCGGCGACACGACGCGGAGGCACGAGTGGCCCGGCCGTGTCCGCCCCGATCCGACGGTATCGCAGCGGCTTTCGACACCCGCCTGCCTTTCGAACTGACCGAGGGGCAGCAGCAGGTGATCGCGGAGATCTCCGACGATCTCGCACGCAGTCATCCGATGCACCGGCTATTGCAGGGTGAGGTGGGGTCGGGCAAGACCATCGTCGCACTGCACGCCATGCTGCAGGTGGTCGATGCCGGCCAGCAATGCGCGCTGCTCGCGCCCACGGAAGTACTAGCCGCCCAACACTATCGGTCGCTGCGCGCCATGCTGGGCGATCTCGGCACCGCCGGTGAACTCGGCGCCGCCGACAACGCGACCAAGGTGGTACTGGTGACCGGCTCGATGTCGGCGTCGGCGAAGAAGGCCGCGCTACTGGATGTGGTGACCGGCGACGCGGGCATCGTGATCGGCACGCACGCGCTCATCCAGGACGCGGTGGAGTTCTTCGATCTCGGCATGGTGATCGTCGACGAACAACATCGGTTCGGTGTCGAGCAGCGGGATGCGTTGCGCGCCAAGGCGAAATCCGGCACCAGCCCGCATCTGCTCGTCATGACCGCGACCCCGATTCCCCGTACCATCGCCATGACCACCCTCGGAGATCTGGAGACCTCAACCCTCACCCAGCTGCCCCGCGGCCGCTCGCCGATCGTGTCGAAGGTGGTGCCGCGCAAACAGCATCCGAACTGGGTCGACCGGGCCTGGGAACGCATTCTCGAGGAGGTCGGCGCCGGTCGGCAGGCCTATGTGGTGTGCTCGCGCATCGGCGACGACGAGGAGAACGGCAAGGCCCGCAACGGCAAGAAGTCCGGTAAGGCCGAGGAGAAGGAAGGCCCGACCACGGCCGCCGCTCTCGAGGTCTTCGACATGCTGCGCACCGGTCCGCTCGCGAGCGTCCGGGTCGGCCTGCTGCACGGCAGGCTCCCGACCGATGAAAAAGACCAGGTGATGCGCGCATTCAACGATGGCGACATCGATGTGCTCGTCTGCACAACGGTCGTGGAGGTCGGCGTCGACGTCCCGAATGCGACCGTCATGGTCATCGTGGACGCGGACCGCTTCGGTGTCAGCCAGCTGCATCAGTTGCGCGGCCGCATCGGCCGCGGCAAACACCCCGGCCTGTGCCTGCTCATCACCGACGCGGGCCCCACCGGCACCGCCATGGCCCGCCTCGACGCCGTCGCCGCCACCACCGACGGCTTCGAACTCGCCGTCCTCGACCTGCGCCAACGCCGCGAAGGCGACGTCCTCGGCGCCGCCCAATCCGGCACCGCCCGCTCGCTGCGCCTGCTCTCCCTGCTCGACGATCTCGAAGTCATCACCGCCGCCCAAGACCTCGCCCGCCAAGTAGTCGAATCCGACCCAGGCCTCCACCACCACCCTGGCCTAGCCACCATGATGCACGCCGCCGTGGACGCCGAACGCCTGGAGTACCTGGCGAAGTCGTGAGAATGCACTGGTGGAGAGGCATTCTTGACGTTTGCCCGCACCCGCATGGTGATCAATTGTCCAGCATCAGCGCAGGACTCGTGGGTAGGGCAGATCCGTGCTGGTGTGCTCGGTGACTGCGAGGGGGCTGCCGATCTGGGGGAAGGCGCGCTGCGGGCAGGAGGGGCGCTCGCAGACCTTGCAGCCCGCGCCGATCGGCACCGCTGCGGCCGGACTGTCGACTTGTAGGCCGTTCGAATACACAAGTCGGTCGGCGTATTCGATATCGCAACCCAGGCCGATAGCGAAATCCTTTGTCGCCGTGCTGAATCCGTGTGGTCCCGCCAGCGCGGTGCGGGCGATCCAGAGGTAGCGGCGACCATCTGGCATCGCCGCCATCTGGGTCAGGATGCGACCAGGATTGGCGAAGGCCTCGTGCACCACCCACAGCGGGCAACTACCGCCGACCCGGGAGAAATGGAATG
Organism: Nocardia vinacea; assembly: GCF_035920345.1. NCBI lineage: Bacteria > Bacillati > Actinomycetota > Actinomycetes > Mycobacteriales > Nocardiaceae > Nocardia > Nocardia vinacea. The sequence goes on along the minus strand of NZ_CP109149.1, from coordinate 4,729,653 downwards.
CCGTGGCGGACTGGCGTTTCGAGATATTGCCGGCCCGGTCGGTGCGGACCAGGAAGAACGGAACGCCGCGCTGCCCCTGCCGCTGCAGGGTGCTCAACCGGTGGCAGATGGTCTCGAAGCCGACCTCGAAACGCAGACTGAGCAGATCGATGTCGTAGCGCAGTTCCTCGGCGGACCGCAGAAAGCGGCCGTACGGAAGTACCAGCGCGCCCGCGAAGTAATTGGCCAACCCGATGCGCGCCAACGTCCTGGATTCACCGGTGAGCGACGGTGTTTCGGCAAGCACGGCATCCAAATCCTTGCCGTACAGCAGAAAACCGAGGGTGGTGGCGATTTGAAATGCGCGCTGTCCGGGACGCAGCCGCCGCGCCAGCGTCAGCGTGCGGCTGTCCGGATCGTAATGCCGTTTCGGGATGGTTGGATCCGCGCCGTCACCGCGCACCAGCACGGTGACCCCGGCGCGCTCCTCGGCCACCCTGGCGAGTTGCCGATCGAGTGACCCGATGCTCAGACCGCACTCTTCGAAGAGCTGTTCGGCCGCATGATCGAGTTGCCCGATGTGATTGTGATGGTCGTAGAAGAAATCCCGCACATCCTCATACGGCATGGGCACGCCGGGTCCGCCGGTCGGCGCGGCCACCCGTGCGGAGAGCAGATCGAGTTGATCTGTTGCCGCGCGCAATCGCCGATGCATCGCGACGACGATTCGGGACACCTCCGGCAGTCGCGTCGCCAGTTCCTCCACCTCGGTCAGTGGCGCACTGTCACCGCCCGCCGCATCGACGAGTACCTCATGCAGATCCGAGACCAGCCGGGCATCGGAGTCGGCCGCGAAAAATTGCACGTCGAGGTCGAAGGTGGAGTTGAGCTTCAGCAGCACCGGAATGGTGAGCGGTCGCTGGTCGCGCTCGAGCTGGTTGAGGTAGCTGGGCGATAGATCCAGGGATTTCGCCAGTGCAGCCTGGGTCATTCGCCGTTCCTCGCGCAACCGTCTTAGTCGGGCGCCCGCGTACATCTTGCGCACCGCAAGATGGTAGCCCTCGGAATTCGCAATCATCGCAAAATGGAGGATTCTCGCCCGCAGAAATCTGCTGTTGCAAGGGATTTTGCCGAAGATCAATCCTGCGTAGCGTGCGAAGTAGGGCCGCTGGCCCGTCTGGAACCGGAGGATGGATGAAAACCCACATCGTACGCGCCCGCGCCGCCGCCGCAGACTTTCCGCGCGCAGAACATTTGGCCACCAGAATTGCCGAGGTCGCCGCCGATCCGGTCGAGGTGACCGCCGAGGTCAGCGCGATGATCGTGAACCGGATCATCGACAATGCCGCCGTCGCGGCGGCCGCGCTGGTCCGCCGCCCCGTGACGAATGCGCGGGCACAGGCACTCGCACAGCCGCATGCGCCGCGGTCCGATCGGTCCGGCGCCACCGTTTTCGGCTTGTCGCCGCAGCGCCGGGTATCGCCGGAGTGGGCCGCGTGGACGAACGGAGTCGCGGTGCGCGAGCTCGACTTTCACGACACCTTCCTGGCCGCCGAGTACTCGCATCCGGGCGACAATATTCCGCCGATCCTCGCCGTCGCCCAGCACACCGGTCGCGGTGGCGCCGCGCTGATCCGCGGCTTGGCCACCGGTTACGAGATCCAGATCGACCTGGTGCGCGGAATCTGCCTGCACGAACACAAGATCGATCACGTCGCACATCTCGGTCCATCGGCCGCCGCCGGCATCGGGACGCTCCTCGGCCTGGACACCGAGACGATCTATCAGGCGATCGGGCAGACGCTGCACACCACCACCGCCACCCGGCAGTCCCGCAAGGGGGAGATCTCCAGTTGGAAGGCGTATGCCCCCGCATTCGCGGGAAAAATGGCGGTGGAGGCAGTCGACCGGGCCATGCGCGGCGAGGGTGCTCCGGCACCGATCTGGGAGGGTGCGGACGGCGTAATCGCCTGGCTGCTCGGTGGGCCGGACGCGGAATATCAGGTGTCGCTGCCGAGTCCGGGCGAGGCGAAGCGGGCCATTCTCGACAGCTACACCAAAGAGCATTCGGCCGAGTACCAGAGCCAAGCGCCCATCGATCTCGCGCGTCGAATGCGGGCGCGCATCGGCGATCTCGATCAGATCGCCACCATCGTGCTGCATACCAGCCACCACACGCACGTGGTCATCGGCACGGGCTCCGGTGATCCGCAGAAGTTCGATCCGCATGCCAGCCGCGAGACTCTCGACCATTCCGTTCCTTATATATTCGCGGTCGCGCTACAGGACGGCAGTTGGCATCACGAGCGGTCCTACGCACCCGAGCGGGCACGTCGGGCGGATACCGTCGCGCTGTGGCGCAAGATCTCGACGGTCGAGGATCCGGAATGGACGCGCCGCTACCACGCCACCGATCCGAACGAAAAGGCCTTCGGGGCACGGGCGGTCGTGACGCTGAAGAGTGGCGAGACGATTGTCGATGAGCTCGCTGTGGCGGATGCGCATCCGCTGGGTGTGCGGCCGTTCGCGCGTGAGCAGTACATCGCGAAGTTCCGCACGCTTGCCGAGGGGGTGATCGAACCCGCGGAGCAGGACCGTTTCCTCGACGCGGTGCAGCGCACGCCGGAGCTGGCCGCCGGGGAATTGGATCAGCTGACGTTCACCGTGTCGCCCGAGGTTATGGGGCGGGCACCGCAAGTGCGCGAGGGGATCTTCTGATGACGCTCTACTCTCCGCCCCAGAGCAGCGCCTGCGCGGCGATCACATCGGTGCCGTTGAAGGTGACGGCGGGCGATCCGTGCAGTCGGTAGCCCTGATCGAGCAGGCCGCTGATCCGTTCGCAGAAGGTGGCGTCGTCGACGCCGGTGATCAGCCGATAGCGCAGGGGACGATCTTCGGGCCCACCCGTCTCCCGGCCGCCACCCTTCATGGAATCGCTGCGCGATGCTGCACTCATGTGCTCAGCCTAGGACGGTGGTCGCGATGACAGGACTGCTCGCCGCCGCCACGAGCGCTGCCGATAAACGTGCGGCGCTTCGGGCCGGATTGGCCTCCGGACAAATCCAGCGCTGGCCGGGAGCATTCAACCCGTTGGTGGCCAAGCTGATTCAGGAGCTCGGCTTCGAGGGCGTCTATGTCTCCGGCGCGGTGGTATCGGCCGAACTCGCACTACCGGATATCGGCTTGACCACCCTCACCGAGGTGACCGCGCGGGGACAGCAGATCGCGCGGGTGACCGATCTGCCGGTGCTGATCGATGCCGATACCGGCTTCGGCGAGCCGATGAATGCGGCGCGCACGGTGACCCTGCTGGAGGATGCCGGGCTCGCGGGTTGCCATATCGAGGATCAGGTGAATCCCAAACGCTGTGGGCATCTCGACGGCAAGGCCGTGGTTCCGGTCGACGAGATGGTCCGTCGGTTGCGTGCCGCGGTCTCCGCCCGACGGGACCCGAACTTCGTCGTCTGCGCGCGGACCGATGCGCGCGGGACCGAGGGGCTGGATGCGGCGATCGATCGAGCCAAGGCGTACGCCGACGCGGGGGCCGACCTCATATTCACCGAGGCACTCGCCGATGCCTCCGAATTCGCGAAGTTCCGTGCAGCAGTGGATATTCCACTGCTTGCGAATATGACCGAGTTCGGCAAGTCGGAGTTGCTATCAGCTCCGACCCTGGCGGATCTCGGCTACAACGCCGTGATCTACCCGGTGACCACGCTGCGCTTGGCGATGTTCGCGGTGGAGCGCGGCCTGCGTGAAATCGCCGCCACCGGAACGCAATCCGAGCTGGTCGGCGAGATGCAGCACCGGGCGCGACTCTACGAATTGCTCGACTACCAGCAGTACAACGACTTCGATTCCGGAATCTTCGATTTCACCGTGAGCGAGCGTCGCGAGCGAACCATAAGCACAGCGCGCTTCACGCACGACGGAGCCGAGCGCCAGCGAGGCGCAGGAGTGAGCGAGTAAACGATGACTGAAATCAAGAAGGGCCTGGCCGGGGTGGTGGTCGATACCACCAGCATCTCCAAGGTTGTGCCCGAAACGAATTCGCTGACCTATCGCGGCTATGCCGTGCAGGATCTGGCCCGGCACTGCGGTTTCGAGGAGGTCGCCTATCTGCTGTGGTACGGCGAACTGCCCGACGCCGCCCAACTCCAACTGTTGTGTCAACGTGAACGCGCCCAGCGGCGCATCGATCGCTCGATCCTGTCGCTCATCGATAAGATGCCGCAGAACTGTCATCCGATGGATGTGGTCCGGACTGTGGTCAGCTACCTCGGCGCGGAGGATGCGGAACTCGATGCCGCACAAGGCGACCGGGCACTGTTGGCGAAGGCGCTACGGCTTACCGCGGTGCTGCCCACGGTCGTCGCCGCTGACATGCGACGTCGTCGCGGGCTGGATCCTATTGCGCCACACTCACATCTGGGCTTCGCCGAGAACTTTCTGAACATGTGCTTCGGCAAGGTGCCGGATCCGCGCATTGTGCGGGCCTTCGAGATTTCGCTGATCCTGTACGCGGAGCACAGTTTCAACGCATCTACCTTCGCCGCGCGTGTGGTGACCTCGACCCGGTCGGATATGTATAGCGCGATCACCGCTGCGATCGGTGCGCTCAAGGGTCCGCTGCACGGCGGTGCCAATGAAGCCGTCATGCGCACGATGCTGGACATCGGTGAGTCCGAGCTGGCCGCCGAGTGGTTGCGCGCCGAGCTATCCGGCAAACAGAAGGTCATGGGGTTCGGGCATCGCGTGTACAAGAACGGCGACTCGCGGGTGCCGACAATGCGCGAAGCCCTGGAGCAAGTCGTGCAGGTGACCGGCGGCCAGCGCTGGTTGCGCATGTACACCGCATTGGAGCAGGCCATGGCCGAGGCCACCGGCATCAAACCCAACCTCGACTTCCCGGCCGGACCCGCCTACTACCTGATGGGATTCGACATCGAAATGTTCACGCCGATCTTCGTGCTGAGCCGCATCACCGGCTGGACCGCCCACATTGTCGAGCAGTCCGCCGCCAATGCCCTGATCCGTCCGCTGTCCGAATACGTCGGGGTGCCGCAGCGCGAACTGCTGGTCGCCGGCTGATCCTGGCGCAACCAAGCGATTGTTTGGTGTAATCGGTGCGATCGAATCGACCGATGTGCCCGATCGTATCGGCGCAAGGAAGCGAGCGAACCGAATGCCGAGCCCCGACGAAATCGTCACCGCCATGTGCCGCAGCTGGGCCGATCCCGACCCGGACCAGATCAGCGCCTTCTTCGCCGAAGACGCCGTCTACCACAATATTCCGATGGAACCCATCAACGGCCGCGCCGCCATCCGCGATTTCATCGCCGGTTTCCTCAGCACCTTCGAATCCATTGAATTCGACGTGCACCACCAGGTCGCCGCCGGGAATATTGTCATGAACGAGCGCACCGATATCCTGCGCGGCCTGGGCAAAGACACACCGCTACCGGTAGTGGGCGTCTTCGAGGTCGCCGACGGCGCCATCACCGCTTGGCGGGACTACTTCGATATGGCCGCCATCAACCGCGCCTTCGGAACCGAGCCGGCGGCCGAATAATCGAGGGAATCGGCGGAACCGAATCGGTCGGCCATGCGTCGAATAGGACATCGGGGGTGATATCTGATGGCGACGTATGAGGAGGGGTTACGCATGGATCGTTGCTCGGAATGTCATACGGCCTGGCGGCGGGGACTGAGCGCACGGTCGCGCCTGCGGCCGATGGTCCGCAATGGCGAGAGTTGTGAGAGGTACACGCCGCGTCGTCGGCTCCGGCCTTTTCCCGGGGCCGAATCTCATTGATACGCAGCCCGATAGCGCGGTGACCAAACCGCGCTATCGGGCTGCGCGCTCTTTCGCGCAATCGTGTGCGGATGCGGGCGTTCGCGACGTCGGGGTTTCGCGCCGGGCGGCGTCGATGCTGTTGGAATTGGGTTCGCCAGACAGTGCGCACACATGCGGGCGCGCCCGCCCTCCCGTTGGAGAGGGCGAGCGCGTGATCCCGCTAGCGCACCGCTGCCGCGGCAGCGACCAGATTGCGCAATGACGCCTCGACCTCTACCGGTCCACGGGTCTTCAATCCGCAGTCCGGATTGACCCAAAGCCGTTCGGCGGGAACGGCCTTCAGTGCGGCGCGCAGGGAGGCGGTGATCTCCTCCACACTCGGCACCCGCGGTGAGTGGATGTCGTACACGCCCGGTCCGACGCCGAGATCGAAGCCTGCGGCATTCAGATCGTCGAGCACTTCCATATGCGAGCGCGCTGCCTCGATCGAGGTCACATCGGCATCCAATCCGGCGATCGCATCGATGACCTCACCGAATTCCGAATAGCAGAGATGGGTGTGAATCTGGGTGGCATCCGAAACCCCGGAGGTCGCCAACCGGAACGCGCCGACCGACCACTCCAAGTACTCGCCCTGATCGGCTGCGCGCAGCGGCAGTAGCTCCCGCAGCGCGGGCTCGTCGACCTGGATGATCCGAATGCCCGCGGCCTGCAGATCGACCGTCTCGTCCCGGATCGCCAGCGCCACTTGACGTGCCGAATCCGCCAAGGGTTGGTCATCGCGGACGAATGACCAGGCCAGAATCGTCACCGGGCCGGTCAGCATGCCCTTGACCGGCTTATCGGTCAACGATTGCGCATAGCCGATCCAATCCACGGTCATCGGCGCGGGCCGCGCCACATCGCCGAACAGAATCGGCGGGCGCACGCAACGGGTGCCGTAGGACTGCACCCAGCCCGCGTCGGTGGCGGCGAATCCGTCGAGCTGCTCGGCGAAGTATTGCACCATGTCATTGCGCTCCGGCTCGCCGTGCACCAGTACATCCAGGCCCAGCTTCTCTTGCAACGCAATGACATCCGCGATCTCGGACCGCATCCGCCGCACGTACTCGGCCTGATCGATCTCACCCTTGCGCAATGCCGCACGCGCCAGCCGGATCGCCGAGGTCTGCGGATACGAACCGATCGTCGTCGTCGGCAGCGATGGCAACCGCAGCCGCTCGGCTTGCAATGCCCGCCGCTGTTCCGCGGGTGCCCGCCGAGTTGCATCCGTGCCGAGCGTGGCCAGCCGCGCCCGCACCTGCGAATTGTCCAACCGAGGATCGGTGCGCCTAGTGGCGAGAGCGGTACGGACCGTAGCCAATTCGTTGGCGATCGCCCCGGGCCCCGCACTCAGTCCGATCGCGAGCAACCGCACCTCGGCGACCTTCTCCGCACCGAACGCCAACCACGAACGCAGCCGCTCATCGAGGCCGGTTTCGCTTGCCAGGGTGTAGGGCACGTGCAGCAGCGAGCAGGAACTCGACACCGCAACGGATTTCGCGCACCCCAGCAGCGTGCCGAGCGTCGCCAAAGCCTTTTCCAGATCGGTCCGCCAGACATTTCGACCGTCGACCACACCTGCCACCAGCAGCTTGTTCGCCAGCGCCGGCACACCGGAGAGATCGGCGTCAACGGTGAAATCCAGTGCGATGCCTTCGATTTCGGTCTCGGCCAAGGCACTCAACGCAGCACCTGGCTTGCCGAAGTAAGTGGCCACCAGTAGCGCGGGACGATCCGTCGCGGCCGACAGTTCGGCGTAGGTCCGCCGCACGAGTTCGACCTCATCAAGGGATAGATCGGTGACCAAGACCGGCTCGTCGAGTTGCACCCACTCCGCGCCCGCCACGGCCAGCAGCCGCAACAGCTCCTGATAGAGCGGCACCAACTCGTCGAGGCGATCCAGCGCCGCACCGCCGGTCGCCTTCGCCAGCTTCAGGAAGGTGATGGGTCCGACCACCACCGTCCGCGCGGGCACCCCGAGCGCGAGCGCCTCCCGCAACTCATCCAGCACCTTCGAAGGATCCAGCGAGAACACCGTCTCCGGACCGATTTCCGGCACCAGATAGTGGTAATTGGTATCGAACCACTTGGTCATCTCCAACGGTTCGACCGTATCGGTGCCGCGTGCGGCTGCGAAATAGCGATCCAGTGGATCGGCGATACCGGCTACCCGGGGTGGCAGCGCGCCGAACAGCACGGCGGTATCGAGCATCTGGTCGTAATAGGAGAAGGTGCCGACTGGGATGGAATCCATTCCGGCGCTTTGTAATTTGGTCAGCTGGTCGCGCCGCAGGTCGCGGGCTATCGCGTGCAGTCGCTGCGCGTCGATGCGTCCGGCCCAGTAGGACTCGGTGGCGCGCTTGAGCTCACGGTGCGGCCCCACCCGCGGGAGACCGAGAACCGTCGCGGTGAACGGATTATGCGTAACAGTCACGAATTTCTCCAGTGCTGAGATCGAAGACCATCGCCCTACGAGCTAGCGGAGACCGAGTGACGTGCCGGTGCACCGATGGAGCCCGACAATCGCACAGAGGTCCGCGCGCCCAATCCACGAGGCGGTGGCCGCCGGATACGGCGTATCCGACACGGCTGGCAGGTCTTCGGACTTGCGGGCACGGGCCTTCTGGCCGACCCCGTAAGGGGCTCACCTACTGGCCGTCGCTTCCCGGGTGGTTGCCCAGTGCTTGATGACGGCGGTCGTTCCTGCATACCGCTGCGGGACAGTCCCGGATTCTCACCGGGTTCCCTCTCATCCGCGCACCGGTTTCCCGATCCGCGAACTCGACTCCGTAACGCGACGTCGGGGCTCCATCTCGTCTGCGCACGGCGAACCAGCTGCGTCAACCAGCATAGGCGGCCGCACAATCGGATTTTCGCAGTGCCCGATGCATAGCGGGTTTGCGAAGTTGTCGCCAGGTGCGTTCGAGGCGCCGCTGGCACCCGACCGCACTTGTGACCGCGACGGACGGTGAGATGTGTCGGCGAGGTGAACACAACTTCGCAACTCTGCTAGGACTCGTTGTGAAGATTCCGCGAAGGGGACTTCCCTGTCAGGCCACGATTCCGGGCCGGGTACCTTAGTTCAATGTTCTCGAAAGTCTTGGTTGCCAACCGTGGCGAGATCGCCATCCGCGCCTTCCGCGCGGCCTACGAACTCGGCATCGGGACGGTCGCAGTCTTCCCGTACGAGGACCGCAACTCGGTCCACCGGTTGAAGGCCGCGGAGTCCTATCAGATCGGCGAACAGGGACACCCGGTCCGGGCGTACCTCTCGATCGAGGCGATCATCGCGGCGGCCAAGTCCGCGGGTGCCGACGCCATCTACCCCGGTTACGGCTTCCTGTCCGAGAACCCGGACCTTGCCGCGGCCTGCGCCCGCGAGGGCATCACCTTTATCGGTCCGTCGGCCGAAGTGCTCGAACTGGCTGGTAATAAGGCCCGCGCGATCGAGGCGGCGCGGGCGGCGGGTCTGCCGGTGCTGCGCTCCAGCGCCCCCTCCGCCGATGTGGACGAACTGCTGGCCGCATCCGCGGACCTGGACTATCCGATCTTCGTGAAGGCCGTCGCAGGCGGCGGTGGCCGCGGCATGCGCCGGGTTGCCGATCCCGCACAACTGCGCGAATCGATCGAGGCCGCGTCCCGCGAGGCCGAGTCGGCCTTCGGTGATCCGACTGTCTTCCTGGAACAGGCCGTGGTGAACCCGCGCCACATCGAGGTGCAGATCCTGGCCGACCAGCACGGCAATGTCATGCACCTGTTCGAGCGCGACTGTTCGGTGCAGCGCCGCCACCAGAAGGTGATCGAGCTCGCGCCCGCACCGAACCTGGATCCCGCACTGCGCGAACGTATTTGCAACGACGCGGTCGCTTTCGCCCGTCAGATCGGCTACAGCTGCGCGGGCACCGTCGAATTCCTGCTCGACGAGCGCGGCAACCACGTCTTCATCGAGATGAACCCGCGCATCCAGGTCGAGCACACGGTGACCGAGGAGATCACCGATGTCGATCTGGTGCAGTCTCAGCTGCGCATCGCGGCGGGGGAGACCCTCGAACAGCTCGGTCTGAGCCAGGACGAGGTCGCCATTCGCGGTGCGGCCCTGCAGTGCCGGATCACCACCGAGGATCCGGCCAACGGCTTCCGACCCGACACCGGCCGCATCACCGCCTACCGCACCCCCGGCGGTGCGGGCATCCGCCTCGACGGTGGCGCGAACCTGGGCGCGGAGATCGGCGCCTACTTCGACTCGATGCTGGTCAAGCTCACCTGCCGCGGCCGCGATTGGCACGCCGCCGTGGCGAGGGCCAGTCGCGCGCTCGCGGAATTCCGTATCCGCGGCGTCACCACCAATATCCCGTTCTTGCTCGCGGTGCTCGACGATCCGGACTTCAAGGCGGGCCGGGTCACCACCTCGTTCATCGATGAGCGCCCGCAGTTGCTGACCCTGCGTGGTTCGGCCGACCGCGGCACCAAGATCCTGAACTACCTCGCCGATATCACCGTGAACAAGCCGCACGGCGAGCGCCCGACCACGGTGTATCCGCACGACAAGCTGCCCGCCATCGATCTGAGCGTGCCGCCGCCGGACGGTTCGCGTCAGCGGCTGCTGCGCTTGGGCCCCGACGGCTTCGCGCGGGCGTTGCGTGAGCAGAAGGCCGTCGGCGTCACCGACACCACCTTCCGTGACGCACACCAGTCGCTGCTGGCCACTCGGGTGCGCACCAATGGTCTGCTCGGCGTGGCCGGACATGTCGCGCGCCTGACACCGGAACTGCTGTCCATCGAGGCCTGGGGCGGCGCGACTTACGATGTGGCACTGCGCTTCCTGTTCGAGGACCCGTGGGAGCGGCTGGCCGCACTGCGCGAGGCCGTGCCGAATATCTGCCTGCAGATGCTGCTGCGCGGACGCAATACCGTCGGTTACACGCCGTACCCGGAGCAGGTGACGCGCGCGTTCGTGCAGGAGGCGACCGACACCGGCATCGACATCTTCCGCATCTTCGACGCGCTCAACAATGTCGACCAGATGCGTCCGGCCATCGATGCGGTGCGCGAAACCGGTACGGCCATCGCGGAAGTCGCGATGAGCTACACCGGCGACCTGTCCAACCCGGACGAAAACCTCTATACCCTCGACTACTACCTCAAGCTCGCCGAGCAGATCGTCGACGCGGGCGCGCATGTGCTGGCCATCAAGGATATGGCGGGCCTGCTGCGCGCTCCGGCCGCCGCGACCCTGGTCTCCGCGCTGCGCAGCAACTTCGACCTGCCGGTGCACGTGCACACCCACGACACCCCCGGCGGTCAGCTGGCCACCTACCTCGCCGCCTGGCAGGCCGGTGCCGACGCGGTCGACGGCGCGAGTGCCGCCATGGCCGGAACCACCAGTCAGCCAGCACTTTCCGCGATCGTCGCGGCCGCGGCGCACAGCGAATTCGACACCGGTCTCAACCTGCAGAATGTCTGCGATCTGGAGCCGTACTGGGAGGCGCTGCGAAAGGTTTACGCGCCGTTCGAATCCGGGCTGCCCGCGCCGACCGGCCGGGTGTACACCCACGAAATCCCGGGCGGTCAGCTGTCGAATCTGCGTCAGCAGGCCATCGCGCTCGGCCTCGGTGACCGTTTCGAAGAGGTCGAGGCGAAATACGCTGCGGCGGACCGACTTCTGGGCCGCCTGGTCAAGGTCACCCCGTCCTCGAAGGTGGTCGGCGACCTCGCGCTCGCACTGGTCGGCACCGGCGTCGATATCGAAAGCTTCGCCGCCGATCCGGGCCGCTACGACATTCCGGATTCGGTAATCGGATTCCTCCGTGGCGAACTCGGCAATCCGGCGGGCGGCTGGCCCGAACCGTTCCGCAGCCGGGCACTGGCCGGGCGCGGACCGGCCAAGCCGGAGACCCCGCTGACCCCCGCGGACGAGGCCGGACTCGCCGGTTCCTCCGAACTGCGCCGCGCCACGCTCAACCGCCTGCTCTTCCCCGGTCCCACCACCGAATTCCTCGCACACCGGGAAAAGTACGGCGACACCATGGGCCTGTCGGCCAACCAGTTCTTCTACGGACTGCGCCGCGGCGATGAACACCGTGTGCAACTGGAGAAGGGCGTCACCCTGCTCATCGGACTGGAGGCCATCTCCGAACCCGATGAGCGCGGTATGCGCACGGTCATGTGCATCATGAACGGCCAACTGCGCCCGGTCGCCGTGCGCGACCGCTCCATCGCCAGCGATATCCCGGCCGCCGAGAAGGCCGATAAGAACAACGCGGGCCATATCGCCGCCCCGTTCGCCGGTGTGGTGACACTCGCTGTGTCCGAAGGCGATTCGATCGCGGCGGGCGATACCGTCGGCACCATCGAGGCGATGAAGATGGAGGCCGCGATCACCGCGCCGCGCGCCGGCATCGTCGGCCGGGTCGCGATCGGCAAGGTGCAGCAGGTCGAAGGCGGTGACCTGCTGGTCGAACTCACGGTGCGCGAGTCCGCGGCCGAATGACCCGGATCGTCGCGGGTACCGCGGGCGGGCGGCGGCTACGTGTCCCGCCCGCGGGTACCCGGCCCACCTCCGATCGGGTGCGTGAGGCGCTGTTCAGCGCCCTGGCCGCCCGCATCGATTTCGACGGCCTCCGTGTACTCGACCTCTACGCCGGATCCGGTGCACTGGGTCTGGAAGCCCTCTCACGCGGCGCCACCCATGCCCTGCTTATCGAATCCGACCGCAAAGCCGCAGCCATCGTCCGCGGCAATATCGCGGACCTCGGCCTGCCGGGTGCCGAACTCCGCATCGGCTCCGTCGCCACTGTCCTGGCGGGCGGCGGTGCGGGCAAATACGATGTGGTCTTCTCCGACCCGCCTTACGACGTCGACACCGCGACGGTCACCGCCGACCTGCGTGCCCTCGCCGAACACGACTGGCTGGCACCAAACGCCCTCGTCGTGGTGGAGCGTTCCATCCGCTCACCCGAGATCGTCTGGCCCGCAGGCTATATCCCCGCCAAGGCGCGCAAGTACGGCGAAACCCGCATCGAACTAGCCGAATTCGCCCCGGAGTAACTCCGCCGTCGCGGCATTCGAGGTGAGGATCCGGCCTCCTGATACCGTCTGTTCATGGCAGGAGCGTTGTGCCCGGGCTCGTTCGACCCGGTGACCAATGGACATATCGACGTCTTCGCGCGGGCCGCGGCTCAATTCGACGAGGTCGTGGTGACCGTCATGGTCAATCCCAAGAAGCAGGGCATGTTCAGCGTCGAGGAGCGTATGGAGATGCTGCGCGAGGCCACGGCGCACCTGCCCAATGTCCGGGTGGATTCCTGGCAGGGTCTGCTGGTGGATTTCGCCAAGCAGGAGGGGATCGGCGCGATTGTCAAGGGGCTGCGCGATGCCACCGATTTCGGCTACGAACTGCAGATGGCGCAGATGAACAAGAAGCTCAGCGGCGTCGACACCTTCTTCATCGCCACCAATCCGACCTTCAGCTTCCTGTCCAGCTCACTGGTCAAGGAAGTCGCAACCTACGGCGGCGATGTCACCGACATGCTCCCACCCGCCGTCCACAAGCGCCTGCTCGATCGCCTGGCCGAACGCAAAGGCTGAACGCCCCCAACGAAATCCGCCCCGGTTCCGAAGAACCGGGGCGGACTCGTGATGAAAGCTCAGAAGACCAAGCCGCGCAGGGCGAGGAAGCGCATACCGCCGACCGCAGCGGTGATGGCCAGGACAGCCGCGGCCTGGAACGTACCGCCCATGCCGGGTGCCCACAGTTCGAGCGCGGCCAGCGCGGCGGTGGTGATCCCGAGTCCGACCAGCGCGAGCCCGCCGCCCTCCCACTGTGCGGTGAACCAGCCGACCCGGCCTGCGGCGTGGAAGGTGAGCTGACGGTGCATTTCATTGGCGATCACGGTGCTCACGGCCGAGCCCGCGATATTGGCGACCAGGGGACCGACGCCGTGCATCGCGAAGAAGAGCAGTACGTAGGCGACATTGCTGGAACCGCCGACCAGGGCGAATCGGATCAGCTGAGCCAGTGCGCGGTCGCCACGCAGATACTGCATCAACTGGCCGAACCGAGCAGCCGTCCCCGGCTGCAGTATGGGGTAGGGCCCCACCCACGGCGTGTACAGGCTGCTTGTCGGCAGAACCGCCGTCCGCGGTAGTTCCAGTACGGTCATTGTCTTTCCGATCCCACACGAGCCTTCGGTACGGACAACCGCGATGGTCATCGCAATCCGCCCGGTCGGCCTCCTCTAACCCCACAGTCCCGGTCAGGGCCTGCGATCTACTTAAGAAGATCTTGTTGCGACCTTCTCGATAAATGTAACACCAAGTGGAGACATATCCTCCACTTGTTTTTGTGGCGTGCGAGACACCTACACGACACACCGGTGGATGACTCGGCACGAGCCGTGACGAGGGGCACACTGGGCCTACGGCGGAAAGTTTCGCCGTAGGTCTGCACGAGAGTGGGGTAGGAGCATGTATCGCGTATTCGAAGCTCTCGACGAGCTGGTCGCCATCGTCGAAGAAGCGCGCGGCATCCCGCCGACCCGCAGCTGCATCGTGCCGCGCGGTGACGTGCTCGAACTACTCGACGACGTACGCGATGCACTGCCCGGCGAACTCGACGACGCCCAGGATGTGCTCGATCATCGCGACAAGATCGTCTCCGACGCTCGCACCACCGCCGAGACGACCGTGACCACCGCCAACGACCAGGCGCACCAGACCATTGGATCGGCCCGCGAGGAGGCCGACCGGATTCTCGCCGACGCCAAGGCGCACGCCGACCGCATGGTCGCCGAGGCCAGCGCGCACGCCGACCACCTGGTGAATACGGCACAGGCCGAGGCCGACCGCATCGTCGCCGACGGCAATGCCGAATTCGAGGCTGTCACCGGTCGGGCCCGCATCGAATCCGAGCGGATGATCGAGGCCGGCAAGGCCTCCTATGACCGTTCGGTCGCCGAGGGCGAGGCCGAGCGCGACCGCTTGGTCACGCAGACCGAAGTGGTGCGTGCCGCGCATGCCGAATCGGCCCGGTTGATCGACGGTGCGAACGAAGAGGCCGATCGGATGCGCGACGAATGCGACCACTACGTCGACAGCAGGCTCGCCGACTTCGAGGAGACCCTCAACTCCACTCTGCGGACCGTGCGCGGCGGGCGTCACCAACTGCGCTCGGGTGCGGGCGCTCCGGATTACGCGGCCGACTATCGTCGCTGAACCCCACACGGCCCGCTCCATCCGGGCGGCACCTCGACAACCGCACCGTTTGTCGAACGTCGCTGGGCGGCGCGGTCGGAACGACCCAGACGGTTTGGGTCTTCACCGTGCCCTCGCGTATTGTGGACTGGTTGCCCATTTCCCCTCGAATGTGAAGTGAGTTCGTGATGTCCGCCGGTTCCGGTCCCGCTTCGCGTCCTCGTACGGCCTCGCGCCGCACGCCGGACGCGGGTTTCGTGCTGGATGTCATCAGCCTGGGCCGTCGCCCCGGCACGATGAAAGAGCTGCATCGCGTGGTCACCACCGAAGAGCGGATCGGGCTGGACCTGATCGCCATTCCAGTGGGCGCCGAGGTGGAGCTCGATCTGCAGTTGCAGGCGGTGTCCGAAGGTGTGCTCGTCACCGGGACGGTCGCCGCGTCCACGGCAGGGGAGTGCTCGCGCTGCCTCGAACCGTTCACCGGCACGGCGGAGATTCGGCTCACGGAACTGTTCGCCTATCCGGACAGCGCCACCGAGCAGACCACCGAGGACGATGAGATCTACCGCATCGTGGACGACACGATCGACCTGGAAACGGTGATCACGGACCAGATCGGCCTGGAGTTGCCGCTGCAGCCGCTGTGCACTCCGGACTGCGCGGGCCTGTGCCCGGAATGCGGTGTCCGGATGGCGATTGCGGGTTCCGACCATGGGCATGAGATACTTGACCCTCGCTGGGCCGGGTTGGCGAAGTTCGCCGCTGAGTCGCCCGGCAATGGCAGCCCCGATTCGGGTGCAACCAACACAGACCATTAAGACCGAGACAGTGCTGCCGTACCGGCAAGCAATAGGACAAGAGGAGAAGTAGTCGTGGCCGTTCCCAAGCGCCGGATGTCCCGTTCCAACACCAGGTCGCGGCGCAGCCAGTGGAAGGCCACCGCGCCGACCCTGATCACGTGCCCGAACCGCGCCTGCGGCGAGAAGACGCTGCCGCATATCGCGTGCCCCTCCTGCGGCACCTACAAGGGCCGCCAGGTCACCGCTGCTGTCTGATCGTTCGACCTGTCGTATCGACGTGACCGCCAGTAAGGACGAATCCGGCGCGTCCGGTGAACATGCGAGCCTGCTCGCGGCGCTCGGCGTCGACTTGCGGGCCGATCTGCTGCGGCTAGCGTTGACGCACCGGTCGTACGCATACGAGAACGGCGGGCTGCCGACCAACGAGCGTCTGGAATTCCTCGGCGACTCGGTCCTCGGCCTGAGCATCACCGAGCGGCTCTACCACGAGCACCCGGACAAGTCCGAGGGCGAACTGGCCAAGCTGCGGGCGAGCGTGGTGAATATGCACGCGCTCGCCGAGGTGGCGCGCGGGCTCGGCGCGGGCGGGCTCGGCGTGCACCTGCTGCTCGGTAAGGGCGAAGAGCTCACCGGCGGCCGGGATAAGCCGAGCATTCTCGCCGATGGCATGGAGTCGCTGCTCGGCGCGGTCCATCTCGAGCACGGTATCGATGTCGCGCGCGAGGTGGTGCTGCGGCTGTTCGCCGACCTGCTCGAGCGCGGACCGCGGATGGGCGCCGGACTGGACTGGAAGACCAGCCTGCAGGAGCTCACCGCCGAACGTGGCCTCGGCGTACCCAGCTACGAGATCACCTCGACAGGTCCCGACCACGACAAGGAATTCACCGCGACCACCGTGATCGGCGGTCGTCCGTACGGTCAGGGCATCGGCCGCTCCAAGAAGGAAGCCGAGCAGAAGGCCGCGGGCGCCGCCTATCGGGCGCTGACCGACAGTATCTGATTTGCGGCGCCTGCGGCACCGCGAACGGCGCTCGTAAGACTCGCGCGTGGTCGATAGGAGTGCTGATGCCCGAACTTCCCGAGGTCGAGGTCGTCCGGCGCGGACTCGCCGCACATGTTGTCGGGCGGGTGGTCGAATCCGTGACGGTGAGCCATCCCAGGTCGGTGCGCCGCCATCTCGAAGGTGCGGACGATCTGACGGCTCGGATGAAGGGTCTGCGAGTTGGCGCCGCCGAGCGGCGCGGCAAATATCTGTGGCTCACCTTCGACGATCCGGACACCTCGTTGGTCGTCCATCTCGGCATGAGCGGGCAGATGTTGGTGCAGCCGGCCGATGCTCCGGTGGAGAAGCACGCGCATATCCTCGCGACCCTCGACGACGGTGCGCAATTGCGCTTCGTCGATCAGCGCACGTTCGGCGGCTGGGCGCTCGCACCGTTGGTCGAGGTCGACGGGACTCTGGTGCCCCAACCTGTCGCCCATATCGCCCGGGATCCGCTGGACCCGCGCTACGACCCGGAGGTCGTGGTGTCTGCGGTGCGTGCCAAACAGACCGAGATCAAGCGGGTGCTGCTGGATCAGACCGTGATCTCCGGCGTCGGCAATATCTATGCCGACGAATCTTTGTGGCGGGCGAAGATCCATGGCAACCGGGTCGCGTCCGGGCTGACCAGACCCGCCGTGCGCACTCTGCTCACCGAGGTCGGCGCGGTGATGGGGGAGGCGCTCGCGGCCGGTGGCACTTCGTTCGATGCGTTGTATGTCAACGTCAACGGCCAATCCGGCTACTTCGAACGCTCGCTCGCGGTCTACGGTCGCGAGGACGAACCGTGCCGTCGCTGCGGTGCACCCATTCTGCGGGAGAAGTTCATGAATCGTTCTTCCTACTCCTGCCCGCGCTGCCAACCGAAGGCCCGTCGCCGATTCCCCTAGCGACTGCTTGCAGGTAGCTCGAAAAAAATCGGCGTCGGCGAGCTACCGTTCTTCTAGGCGGCTCGGGAGCCGACCGGCTGCGGAGGAAGGACTTATGCGCAAGCTCACCTACTACGTCGCTTCGACTATCGACGGGTTCATCGCCACCGAGGAGGGGTCGGTCGACTTCTTCCCGGTCGGTGGCGATCACGGCCCGGCGATCACCGCGCAGTACCCCGAGACCCTGCCGACGAAGGTGCGGGAGGCCCTCGGCATCGATAAGCGCAACCGTTACTTCGACACGGTGCTGATGGGTCGTAAGACCCACGACTTCGGCGTGCGGACCGGAACGTCCAGCCCGTATTCGCATCTGCGTCAATTCGTCGCATCGACGACGCTGCCGGAGAGTCCGGATCCTTCGGTGGAGCTGATCTCGGCCGATCCGCTCGCCACGGTGCGAGAGTTGAAGCGGGACAACGGGCTCGGGATCTGGCTGTGCGGCGGCGGGGAATTGGCGCAGGAGTTGCTGCCGGAGATCGATCAGATCTTCCTGAAGCTGTACCCGGTCGTACTCGGCCGTGGCCGCCCGCTGTTCGGTTCCGGTTCGCGCCTGCCCGAGGCGGCCCGCTTCCGGGTGATCACCAGCCGGGTGTTCGAGGACGGCGTCGCCTTCGTGAAGTACAGCCGGATTCGATAACCGCTGTGGCGGAAGACGATTCGATCGTCGCTCCGGATCCGGGGAACGCTCCGGGGCCGGTGGAGGCGCTGCGCGAGATCGGCTTCTGGCTGGAACGCGCACGGGCGCAAACACATCGGGTGAAGGCGTACCGGCGGGCCGCCGATATCGTTGACCAGCTGTCCGAGGACGAGCAAGCGACCCATCGCGCTGCGCACAGCTGGCAAGAACTCGCGGGGATCGGGCCGAAGACCGCCGCCGTCATCGAACAGGCGTATTCCGGTGCGGTACCGGAGTATTTGAGCGAACTCCGCAAGGCCGCGCAGCCCATCGGGGCACCTGGCAAACCCATGCGGGCTCAGTTGCGCGGCGATCTGCACACCCACTCCGACTGGTCCGACGGCGGCAGTCCGATCGCGGAGATGATGGGCATCGCGGCCGCGCTCGGCCACGAATACTGTGCGCTGACCGATCATTCGCCGCGGTTGACGGTCGCCAACGGGCTTTCGGCGGACCGGTTGCGGCGGCAGTTGGATGTGGTCGCGGAGCTGAACGAACGAGTGGCGCCGTTCCGGATTCTCACCGGGATCGAGGTGGACATCCTCGATGACGGGACCCTGGATCAGCGGAGCGATCTGCTCGCCGAACTCGATATCGTTGTGGCCAGCGTACATTCGCACCTGCGCGCCGACAGCGAGGCGATGACCAAACGCATGGTGTACGCGGTGGCGAATCCGAACGTGGATGTGCTGGGCCACTGCACCGGCAGACTGATCGCGGGGCAGCGGGGTCTGCGGCCGGAGTCGACGTTCGATGCCGAGCTCGTCTTCGAGGCGTGCCGGAGTTACGGCACGGCGGTGGAGATCAACAGCCGTCCCGAACGGCTCGATCCGCCGTCGCGACTGCTGCGGATGGCGGTCGAGATGGGATGCTATTTCTCGATCGACACCGATGCGCATGCCCCTGGTCAGTTGGACTGGCTGGGTTACGGCTGCGAGCGCGCTGTCGCGAACGATGTTGTGGCGGAACGGGTTATCAACACCTGGCCAGCCGAGAAGCTGCTGGCCTGGACCAAATCAGCAGCCGGGGACGTGGTTTGATCGTCGCTTCAGCACGAGCGGGCCGACCTGTTCGGAGGCGATTTCGGCTGTTTCGGCGGCAGCTGCTGACCGCCCGGTTAACTGTTGCCGAACACTCGTGCGGGATCTGGGAGGATGCCCGATGACGTTCGAGAATGGTTGACACACAGATCTCTTGGGGGTGGCGGCGCCGGTGGGTGGTTTTCCGATCGAAATCGTGCTCGCACTCATCGGTATCGCGGTGCCGATCGTCGCGTTCCTATGGGAGTTCGTCTTCGTCGGACGCAAGGAACTCGGCTATCGGGTGCAGATGGATACGCCGGTCACCGGTGAGATCGAATCGGTCTTTCCCGGTGTCCTGCCGCAGCTGCGGCCCGCGCACGAAGGTGTCAGTCCGCCACTGAAGGATCTGTCGGTGGTGCTGGTCCGCATCGAAAACAGCGGTGCGACACCGATCGACACACACGACTACCAGGCGCCCGAGGCGGGACAGGTCGGCCTGCATCTGAACTTTTCGCGGCGCCGGGTCATCGGCATGGCGGTGACCGAGCTGAGCGACGAGGGCCTGGCCGATTCGCTGGGGCGCGATTCGGGTATCGCGGTTCGCGAGGATACGGACGGACATATCGGTGCCATCGACCTGCCGAGGGTGCCGCTCAATCGCGGTGATCACTACAAGATCCTGGCTATTCTGCAACGTTCGGAGGGCACGGGGGAGTATCCGGCTCCGGTGCTGAGCGGCGGCCTCAAGGGTGGGCGGATCATCGAAACCCAGAGCCGCACCGGCATTTCGCGAGTGATGGTGGCGCTCACGGCCTTTCTGGTCGTGGTGATCGTCATCCAGCTCATGGTCTCTGCGCTGGCGCCCGATCCGACGCCATTGGATTGTGCCGCGGGCAAACTCACGGTGGTCGGTTCATCGGCCTTCGAACCGGTCATTCGCGATGCGGCCGCGCAGTACGGGAAGCGCTGCACCGGAGCGGAATTCACCTTCGGCTTCGAGGGCACCGAACGCGGCCTCGACCGGCTCGCCGAGGAGGGCAAGGACGATCCCGATCTGCTCACGATCAGCGACGGCCCGAAAGGTGATGGCTACCAAACGCTGCTGGACCGTCCGCTGGCGCTGTCGCTGTTCACCATGATCGTGCACAAGGATGTCGGCGTCATCAACCTTTCTGTCGCACAGATCCAGGATCTGTATCAGGGCCGCATCACCAACTGGCGCGATGTCGGCGGTGCCGACCTGCCCGTCGTACTGGTCAATCGGATACCGGGATCGGGCACCCGAAATACGTTGGAGCGCAGGGTACTCGGAGGTCCACACCCCGATCGGCCGCATGTCAGCTGTGTCGCGATCAAGGATGGCGCGCCCGCGACGGCCAGATATTGCGATGTGCAGGTCACCAAGGATATGCAGAAGGCTGTCGGCGACATCCCGGGCGCGATCGGCTACAGCGAGTTCTCCGAGGCGGTGAAGGCGGGAGCCACGACCCTCACCATCAATGGCGTAACACCGGGTCGCGACGCCGCCGTCAACCGCAGCTATCCGTTTTGGGGCGTCGAATACGCCTACAGCTTCGGCGAACTCGCCGGCGATTCGCTCGGCGCGAGCTTCCTGCACTTCCTGACCGATCTGACCGGTAAGGATGTGCTGCGCGAGCATGGCAACGAGCCGTGCGGTGAGCTACCCGATCGGGCCCGCTGCCTGCCGTCTTCGTGACGTTGTCACAGATTCGGCGGCTATCTCGTCCTACTCGGGTAAGCGATTTCGAGAGAGGACGACCAATGTCACGCATGCAACTGGCCGAGGTGGCGCCCGAGATCTACAAGGCCTGGTATGCCGCAGAACAGGCTATTCGCCGCGGGCCACTGGATTCGACGGTGCGCGAGCTGGTGAAGATCCGCGTTTCCCAGATGAACGGCTGCCTGTTCTGCATCGATATGCACACCACCGACGCGCGCATGGCGGGCGAGACCGAACAGCGGATCTACTACCTCAATGCCTGGCGCGAGTCGGTGAAGTTCACCGAGGCCGAACGAGCCGCCCTCGCCTACGCGGAGGCGGTCACCAGCCTCGGTGAACACGGTGTCAGCGATGAGATCTGGGCCGAGGTGGAGAAGAACTTCGAGGAGGGCGCGCGGGCCGGTCTGGTCGCGGTCACCGCGATGATCAACCTGTGGAATCGGATCGGGGTGCCGCTGCGCATGCAGCCCGCTGCGGCGGCCGAGTCGTGAGTCAGTCGTCCGAGGGCATGATCGGTCTGCTGAAGTAGTCCTCGACTGGGACCGGACCGGTGTAGCGTCGGCAACCGCACTGCACCCATACGGGCCCGGCGTACGTCTTGCGGACCAGCTCGGCATGGCAGGTGCCCGCCTCCGGATCGTGCAGCGCCAGGTCGTGGCCACAGCCGCACCGGGCAACCGCGGCTCCAGCGGGCGAGCGCCTGCCGAACCGCCCGACGGCCCAGCCGACACCGGCGATTCCGGCCCCGACGGCAAGAGTGATAGGATCGAACATACGCATATTATATGTATGCGTATAACGGCACGGTAGGGCGATCAAATATCGGATTCGTTTGCTCGCTTCACCTATCTCGGAACCGTCAAAAGTCGGGTAAGCCCCCTTGATATCAAGGGCGGATAATAGGCCATTTCATCCCAAATGCTGAGATTTCACACCGACTGCGTGGTTTGAACAACCAGAAATAAGGTACGTCTGTGTGCGGCCCCCCTGTTCATGCCAATCGGCGTGACCAGGCCAACCAAGCCTTCATGGACGGCGGTGCAGGCACCAGTCTCCACCTCCGCCGCGGCGGCCAACACGTTCGGCGCCCAGCGCACCGAAGTGCTGGGTGGATGTGCACAAGGTTGTCCCTGGAAGGATGGTCATGAGCGCAGGTCTGATCGCGCCGAATTCGGCGCCCATTGCCGCTTCGGATTTGCTGTCTACCGATCACGTCGGCGAACGATTCCGCATTGCGATGGTTGTTCCGCCCTACTTCGACGTACCGCCGAAGGCCTATGGCGGAGTCGAGGCCGTAGTCGCCGATTTGGTCGACGCATTGGTCGCACGCGGGCACGACGTGACATTGTTCGGCGCCGGCGAACCCGGCACCACGGCGAAATTCGTTCCGGTGTGGGATCGCGCATTACCCGAACGGCTCGGCGAGCCGTTTCCCGAGGTCGTGCACGCTCTGAAGGTGCGAAGGGCGATCGAACAGGTCGCCGCCACCTCCGGCTTGGATCTGGTGCACGACCACACCTTTGCCGGACCACTGAATGCCCCGGCGTATATGGGCTTGGGTTTACCAACAGTGGTGACCGTGCACGGGCCGGTCGACGAGGGCGACTGCTATCACTACTACCGCGAATTGGGCCAGGAAGTATCGCTGGTCGCCATCAGTGATCGGCAGCGCGAATTGGCGCCCGATCTGAATTGGGCTGGTCGCGTACACAATGCGCTGCATGTCGACCAGTGGCCGTACCAAACCGAAAAAGGCGACTACGCACTGTTTCTCGGCCGTTTCACCGCAACCAAGGGGACGCATCTGGCAGTGGAAGCCGCGCACGAGGCCGGTATTCCCTTGGTGCTCGCGGGTAAGTGCAGTGAAGCCCCTGAGCGGGCGTATTTCGAAAAAAAGGTGCGCCCACTGATCACCGAGCGGGATCACCTTTTCGGAATGGCGGATGCCTCGGCCAAGCGCAAACTGCTCGCGGGTGCGCGCTGCCTGCTGTTCCCGATCGACTGGGAGGAGCCGTTCGGCATGGTGATGATCGAGGCCATGGTCTGCGGCACACCGGTGG
Source organism: Nocardia vinacea (assembly GCF_035920345.1). NCBI lineage: Bacteria > Bacillati > Actinomycetota > Actinomycetes > Mycobacteriales > Nocardiaceae > Nocardia > Nocardia vinacea. The sequence continues at coordinate 4,706,373 of NZ_CP109149.1, read as the reverse complement.
TCGCACTGCGCGGCGGTGCGGTTGCCGAGGTCATCGTCGACGGTGTGACCGGCCGGATCTGTGACGATCCCGCCGAGTTGCCCGCCGCGATCGCCGAGGTGAGCACGTACGATCCGGCCGCGTGCCGTGCGCACGTCGAGGCGAACTTCGGCGCGGGCACGCTCGGGCGCGGCTATGAGCAGGTCTATCACCAGCTCCTGCGTTCGCGGCGCCATGCGCGCGCGGCACTGCTGCTCGACGAGACGGTGCCGGTCCGTATTCCCGCCAGCGAACGAGTATGACCGCAGACGCCGGCGCCGCGTCGAATCCCGCACCGCTGAATTCCGGTGAGCCGACCGGTCTCGGCGGTTGCGGTAATTCGGTGACCTTGGTCGAGGGCGGTACCTTCTGCCTGTCGAATCGGCTCGGCGATGTCGAACCGGGACATCCGCACGGGTTGTTCTTCCGCGACGCCCGCGTCATCTCCCGCTGGGAACTGCTGGTGGACGGCAAACCCGCCGAATCGCTGTCGGTGCTCAGCCCGGAGGCGTTCGCCGCCAGATTCGTGCTGCGCCGGCCACCGCAGGCCGGACAGGCCGACAGCAGCCTGCTGTTGGTGCGCGAACGCCTCATCGCCGATGGCATGCACGAGATTCTGACCCTGGAGAATATGGGCCGCGAGGCAACTGCGGTCACCTTGGAATTGCATGTCGACGCGGATTTCGTCGATCTGTTCGCGGTCAAGGAGGGCCGCGTCGCACACAGCCGGGCCGAGGTCACCGTGGCCGAAGGCGAGTTGCTGTTGCACGACCGCACCGATCGGATGCGCGGGCTCACGGTTTCGGCGACCGTCGAGCCCGCTGTTCTGCCCGGCACACTGCTCTGGCGGGTCGTCGTGCTACCCGGCGAACGCTGGCAGACCGAGATCGTGGCCCAGCCGACCCTCGGCAATCAGCGCGTCCAGGCACCGCTGGCGCCGGGAGAGCACCATGGGCTCAGCGCACCGAGCCGCAAGATGGCGGCATGGCGACACACCGCGACGAAGATCACTTCCGCGGATCCGGTGCTCACCCAAGTGCTTCGCCGCTCGGAAAGCGACTTGGGGGCGTTGCAGATTCACGACGAATCCGGCGAGGGTCGCCCGTTCGTGGCAGCGGGTGCGCCCTGGTTCATGACCCTGTTCGGTCGCGACAGTTTGCTCACCGCGTGGATGGCACTGCCTTTGGAAGTGGATCTCGCGCTGGGCACACTGCAGCAACTGGCCGAATCGCAAGGGCAGCGCATCGATCCGCTCACCGAGGAGGAGCCGGGGCGGATCATGCACGAGATGCGGCGCGGCCCCGCGAGCGGGCATGTACTCGGCGGCAGTACCTATTACGGAACCGCCGATGCCACACCGCTTTTCATCATGTTGCTGGCGGAATGTCATCGATGGGGTGCGGATTCGGAGGTGATCAGGGAACTGCTGCCCGCCGCCGACGCCGCGGTGCGGTGGATCACTGATTACGGCGATCGTGACGGTGACGGCTTCGTCGAATACCGCCGTGCCACCGATCGCGGCCTGATCAATCAGGGTTGGAAGGACAGTTTCGACGGAATCAACGACGCCGCAGGACATCTCGCGGAGGCGCCGATCGCGCTGTGCGAGGTGCAAGGCTATGCGTATGCCGCATTGCTGTCCCGGGCGGAGTTGGCCGAGGCCTTCGACGATCAGCGTGCGGCGACCCGGCTGCGTGAGCGGGCCGCCGAACTGCGCGGCAAATTCGCCGAACAGTTCTGGCTTCCGCAGCAGGGGTGGTACGCGGTCGCACTCGACGGCGGCAAACGGCAAGTCGATGCACTGACAAGCAATGTGGCGCACTGTCTTTGGACCGGCATCGCCAGTGACGAGCACGCCGCCGAAATGGTCAGGCGGCTCTCCGGTCCCGAAATGGACACCGGCTTCGGGCTGCGCACCCTCGCCTCGTCGATGGGCGCCTACAACCCGATGAGCTATCACTGCGGATCGGTTTGGCCGCACGATACCGCGATCGCCGTCGCGGGCCTGCTGCGCTACCGGCAGGTGCCGGGCGCGGTCGAGCTCGCCACCCGGCTGGCGGGTGGATTACTCGATGCGGCGGCATCTTTCGGTGGTCGGCTGCCCGAGCTGTTCTGCGGATTTCCGCGCGATCAGTTCGCGGTTCCGGTCCCGTATCCCACCTCCTGTTCACCGCAGGCCTGGGCCAGCGCGGCACCGCTATTGCTGGTGCGCTCGTTCCTCGGACTGGATCCCGCCGCGCCGTCGCGCACGCTCACTGTCAGACCGCAACTGCCGCCGCAGTGGGGCACGGTCACGCTGAGCGATCTGCGATTGGGTTCGGCGACCGTGGATCTCGAGGCGGCGGGCGATCAGGTCACCACGGTGCGGCTGCCCGATGATTGGCAGATCCTGCGATGAACGGCGCCGGATCGGGTAATCCACCACCAATGTAAGGACATTGGTTCGCTTCTCCACTGAATACCAACAGGCTGGAGGTGCACAATGCAGACATCACTGGATCGCCGGGATCTGTGGAGCACTCAGCACCGTGATTGCAGTGCCGAGCCGATGGATCTCGATCTGGACCTGGCGCGTTTCATCTGCAGTACGCATGCGGGTCATGGTCCGGACTGCCACCAGTATCTCGCCGCGTCGGCGTATTGCTTCGCCTGCGTCGAGGACAACTGAACGAATCGGCCGAGCGCCCATTCCCGTTCGGGAACGAGCGCTCGGTTCGCTAGCCGCGGAACGGATACCGTTTGTCGAGATCGAGATTCAGCTCGACCACATTCACACGCGGCTCACCGAGGAAGCCGAGGGTCCTGCCGTCGGTGTGCGCGTCGACGAGCTGCCGCACCTGATCCTCGGAGATATTGCGGGCCTTGGTGATTCGCGCGACCTGAATGGCCGCGTACTGCGGTGAGATATGCGGGTCCAGACCACTGCCGCTGGCGGTGACCGCATCGGTCGGCACCGGTGTGTCGGTCGAGGCAGCGCCGATGATCGGGACGATCCGGCCGATCGAGTAGTCCTCGCCCGGCTTCGCGCATTCGACCTGGATTCCGTTGTAGGTGGACAGGAACGGCTTCGCAGGGCACGCCTCGTTGACGCTCACGACCAGCACCGGATGCGCAACCTCGCCATCGGCGTCGCGTGGTCCGATCACCGAAAGCACCGCGCCGACACCGTCCTTGGTGCAGAACGGACGGCTGCCGTCGACCCCCTCGCGGTCGCCGACCGCCTTGCTGCGCGCGCACACGGTCGACAGCAGGCTCAACTCCACCTTCGCCGGATCGGCGTCGAGCGTGTCGACGATGCTCTCCGGGCCGAGGTTGGACGCCGCGGTGGACAGCGGGTCGTAGCCGTCGCCCGCCGCCGACGGACGGCTCTGGAAGTACTGCACCAGCGCCTTGCCGTCCTTATCGGTGAACGACTGCCCGATCAGGCTGGAACCGACGGCCTTGCCGTCCACCGTGATCAGCGACCCGTCCGCCTTATCGTGCAGGCCAGGAATCTGGGCGACCACGAAAACCGCGACGGGATAGCCGATTCCGGTGATCGCTGTGAGCACCAGCAACGCACGCAACGCGGCCAGATGCTGCCGGATCCAAGTTGACATACGCATATCAGGACATCCCGGGGAGGAGTTGGACGACGAGGTCGATCAGTTTGATGCCGATGAACGGTGCGACGATGCCGCCGAGACCGTAGATCGTCAGGTTGCGGCTCAACAGCTTCGACGCATTGCTCGGCCGGTAGTGCACACCGCGCAGCGCCAGCGGGATCAGCGCGATGATGACCAGCGCGTTGAAGATGACCGCCGATAGGATTGCCGACTGTGGACTGGCCAGCCGCATGATGTTCAGCAGGTCGAGGCCCGGAAACAGCGCGACGAACAGCGCGGGAATGATCGCGAAGTACTTGGCGATGTCATTGGCGATCGAGAAGGTGGTCAGCGCACCGCGGGTGATGAGCAGCTGTTTGCCGATCTCCACGATTTCGATGAGCTTGGTCGGATCCGAATCCAGATCGACCATATTTCCGGCTTCCTTGGCTGCCGAGGTGCCGGTGTTCATCGCGACGCCCACATCGGCCTGGGCGAGGGCCGGAGCGTCATTGGTGCCGTCACCGGTCATCGCGACCAGGCGTCCGCCGCCCTGCTCCTGCTTGATCAGCGCCAGTTTGTCCTCGGGCGTCGCCTCGGCGAGGAAGTCGTCGACACCGGCCTCATCGGCAATCGCCTTGGCGGTCAACGGGTTATCGCCGGTGATCATCACCGTGCGGATGCCCATCCGGCGCATTTCGTCGAAACGCTCCCGCATGCCTTGCTTCACAACGTCTTTCAGGTGAATGACGCCGAGCAGCCGGGCCTTACCGTCGTTGACCTCGCCGACGACCAGCGGTGTGCCGCCGGATGCGGAGATCCCGTCGACGATCACGCCGATACCGCCGGGTACGTCCCCACCTTGTGCGCGAACCCATTCGGTGACGGCGCTTGCGGCACCCTTGCGCAGCTGGTGCCCGTCCTGCAGATTCACACCCGACATGCGGGTCTGGGCGGTGAATTCCACCCACGTCGCACCGGTCAGCTCACCCGGGGTGCGTTCGCGCTTGTTGAACGCCTGCTTGGCGTAGACCACGATGGAGCGCCCCTCGGGGGTTTCGTCGGCGAGGCTGGAAAGCTGTGCGGCATCGGCCAATTCGTCATCGGGAATGCCGGGCATCGGTACGAAATCCGAGGCCTGCCGGTTACCCAGAGTGATGGTGCCGGTCTTGTCCAGCAGCAGGGTGTTCACGTCACCGGCGGCCTCGACCGCACGGCCGGACATGGCCAGCACATTGCGTTGCACCAAGCGGTCCATGCCCGCGATGCCGATGGCCGACAGCAGCGCGCCGATGGTGGTCGGAATCAGGCACACCAGCAGCGAAACCATCACAATGCCGGTGACACCGTGCACGTCCAGCGCCGAAGTATCAGCCACCCCGGGACTGTTCGACTTCGAGAAGATCGCCATCGGCTGCAGTGTCGCAACCGCGAAGACGAAGATGATGGTCAGCGCGGCGAGCAGGATATTCAGCGCGATCTCGTTCGGCGTCTTCTGCCGCGACGCGCCCTCGACGAGCGCGATCATCTTGTCGATGAAGCTCGCACCCGGCTCCTGGGTGATCTTGACGATGATCCGATCGGACAGCACGGTGGTACCCCCGGTGACCGCCGAGCGGTCGCCGCCGGACTCCCGAATGACCGGCGCGGATTCGCCGGTAATGGCCGATTCATCCACCGAAGCAATGCCTTCCACGACATCGCCGTCGCCCGGAATCACCTGGCCCGCCTCGACAATGACGTAATCGCCGCGCCGCAGCGCCGGAGCCCCGACGCTCTCCTCGACGATCCGCGCACCAGGCGACCAGTCGACCAGACGCCGAGCCATGGTGTCGGTCTTGGCTTTCCGCAGCGTATCGGCTTGCGCCTTACCGCGTCCCTCGGCGACCGCCTCGGCCAGATTGGCGAATATGACGGTGAGCCAGAGCCATACGACGATCGCCCACGCGAAGAACGTCGGATCGGCCGGCGCCAGCACCGTCGACCAGACCGCGCCGATCTCGACGATGAGCATCACCGGATTGCGCCACATGGTGCGCGGGTCCAGCTTTCGCACCGCGTCCGGAATGGAGGTCAGCAGCATCTTCGGATCGAGCACACCCTTGCGGACGCCACGTTTGTGCTGGACCGGTTCGGCTGTCGTAGTGGACATATCAGTGGATTCCTTCGGCGAGCGGCCCGAGTGCGAGTGCGGGCAGGAAGGTCAGCGCGACCAGGATCACCGTCACGCCGACGACCATGCCGACGAACAGCGGCCGGTGCGTCGGCAGCGTGCCGATCGATTCGGGGGTCTGACCCTGGTGGGCCAGCGAACCGGCGAGGGCCAGTACGAAAATGATCGGCAGGAAGCGGCCGAACACCATGGCCAGGCCCAGCGCGGTGTTGTACCACTCGGTATTGCCGGACAGCCCGGCGAAGGCGGAACCGTTGTTGTTCGCCGCGGATGTGAAGGCGTACAACACTTCCGAGAGCCCATGTGGTCCGGAGTTGAGCATGCCCGCGCGCTGCCCCGGCATGGCCATCGCGGCGGCCGTACCCACCAGCACGATCAGCGGGCTGATCAGGAAATATGAGGCGGCGAGCTTGATTTCGTGTGGCGTGATCTTCTTGCCCAGATATTCCGGTGTGCGACCGACCATCAGACCCGCGACGAAGACGGTGATCACCGCGAGGATGAGCATGCCGTACAGACCTGAGCCGGTACCGCCCGGCGCGACCTCACCGAGCTGCATATTGAACATCGTCATCAGGCCGCCGAGGCTGGTGTAGGAATCGTGGAACGAATCCACCGCACCGGTGGAGGTCAGCGTGGTCGCGGTGGCGAAGGTCGCGGAATCGGCCACGCCGAAACGGGTTTCGACACCCTCGAGCGATGCGCCGATCGCGGTCGGCACCGTGCCGTGGTGCTGCAGTTGGAAGAGGTTCTGCAAGGTGACGCTGATCAGCGCGATCGTGCCCATTACCGCGACGATCGCGTAGCCCTGCTTCTTACTGCCGACCATGCGACCGAAGGTGCGCGGCAGCGAGAAGCTGATCACCAGCAGCAGGAAGATTTCGACCCAGTTGGTCCAGGTCGTCGGATTCTCGATGGGGTGCGCGGAGTTCGCGTTGTAGAAGCCGCCACCGTTGGTGCCGAGTTCCTTGATCACCTCCTGGCTGGCCACCGGCCCGCCGGTAATGGTCTGCTCGCTGCCGTTCAGCGTCTGCGCGACCTGATCGTGCAGGTGGAAGTTCTGGATCGCGCCACCGGCGACGAGGATGATCGCGAAGACGAAGGCCAGCGGCAGCAGGATGCGAATGGTGCCGCGCACCAGATCCACCCAGAAGTTGCCCAGATCGCCGGTATGCCTGCGCGCGAAGCCGCGCACCAGCGCGACCGCCACCGCGATGCCGACGGCCGCGGAGACGAAGTTCTGCACTGCGAGCCCGGCCATCTGCACCAGGTGACCCTGGGTCGACTCACCGGAGTAGTTCTGCCAGTTCGTATTCGTCACGAAGCTGACCGCGGTATTCCAAGCCAGCGCCGGGGTCATCTCGGTCGCCGGATCGTGCAGATGCAGTGGCAGCTTGCCCTGGATCAGCTGAAGGAAGAACAAGAACAGAATGCTGACCGCGGAGAACGCCAGCACACTGCGGGCGTAGACGCCCCAGGTCTGTTCGACCTCGGGTTGCACACCGATGGCCTTGTAGACGACCCGCTCCGCGCGGGAGTGCTTCTCGGCGTTGTACACCCGGAACATGTAGTCGCCGAGCGGCACATGCACCAGGGCCAGCGCGATGACCAGGGATGCGATGAACGCGATCCCCGCGGTGGTCGTGTTCAACTAGAACCTCTCGGGGAAGAGCAGCGCCGCCACCAGGTAGACGGCGATGAGGACGGCGAGGACCAGACCGATCAGGTTCGCGATCACAGCTTTTCCACCCCACGCTGGATCAGGCCCAGTAGCGCGAAGATCGCCACGGTGAGCACCGTGAACACCACGACAGACATTTACCCAACCTCCATTGGCGCTCCAGGTACGGCGCGCGACATGGCGAGTCAAGCGGTCATTCGAGCTGGTGCGGAGCTTGTTTACGAGTTCTTGGCGGCCCATTGACGAGCATTGACGCTTCGTTTACGGGTACGGCTCGGGCGCTGAGCGAAAGGATGCCGTCAAGGTAGGGGGTCAACCCGTCAACACACCGTAAAGATCCAGATAGGCGGCCGATACGGGAGTAGAAATTCATCGACCGGCCATGCGGGGGATGCCAGCGCGACCGGGGTCCTATTGGTCGGTGAAAGGATCGTCATGTCGGCTGTCACGGTCGCGGTGCTCATCGGATTCGTCTGTTGCGCGCTGATCATTCGCGCGCTGTCGATAATGGGGCAGCGGCAGGATTCGGAGATCGCGACAGAACGGGTACGGATCTTCGGCGACACACCGTATCGCGCGATGATGGACGAGTGAAACGCGGGCAACTGCGCATCTACCTCGGTGCGGCACCGGGGGTCGGCAAGACCTACGCCATGTTGGGCGAGGCCCATCGCCGACTCGAACGCGGCCGCGACGTGGTAGCTGCGGTAGTGGAGACACACGGCCGCGCCAAGACCGCGGAACTGCTCGCGGGCATCGATCGGATTCCGCCGCGCATGGTGGCGTATCGCGGGACCACGCTGCCTGAACTCGATGTGGAAGCGGTGCTGCGCCGCGTACCGGCCGTGGTGCTGGTCGACGAGCTCGCGCACACCAACGCGCCGGGTAGCAAACATGGCAAGCGCTGGCAGGACGTCGAGGATTTGCTGGCCGCGGGCATCGACGTGATCTCGACGGTCAATGTGCAGCATCTCGAGAGCCTCAACGATGTCGTCGAGCAGATCACCGGCATCCAGCAGAAGGAAACCGTGCCCGACGCCGTGGTGCGCAGCGCAGACCAGGTCGAACTGGTCGATATCACGCCGGAGGCGTTGCGGCGCAGGCTTTCTCACGGAAACGTATACGCCGCTGACAAAGTCGACGCGGCGCTGCGCAACTACTTCCGGCCAGGCAATCTCACCGCCCTGCGCGAATTGGCGCTGCTGTGGCTGGCCGACCAGGTCGATGCCGCACTGGCGAAATACCGGGCCGACCACAAGATCACCGAGCTGTGGGAGGCGCGCGAACGCGTGGTTGTCGCGGTGACCGGTGGTCCCGAATCGGAGACCGTGGTGCGCCGGGCCAGCCGCATCGCCACCAAATCCAGCGCCGACCTGGTCTTGCTGCACGTGGTGCGCGGCGACGGACTTGCCGGGGTATCGACGGAACGGCTGACCCGGCTGCGGGAATTCGCCGCGAGTCTGGATGCCGCGCTGCATACCGTCACCGGTGACGATGTGCCGAATACGCTGCTGGAATTCGCCCGCGAGGTGAATGCGACCCAGTTGGTGCTCGGCACGTCCCGGCGCTCACGCTGGGCGCGCATGCTCGACGAGGGCATCGGCTCCGCCGTCGTGCAGGCATCCGGCAAGATCGATGTACACATGGTCACGCACGAGGAGGCCAACCGTGGGCTGCGCCGCTATTCGCTGATGCCGCGCCAGCCGATCCGAGCATGGCTCGCGGCGGTGCTGGTTCCGGTGGTGGTCTCGGCCGTCTGCTCCGCCTTCCTGGACGGATATCTGCAGCTCGGCGGGCTCAGCGCGGTGTTCTTCATCGGCGTCGTCGCCGTGGCGTTGCTCGGTGGCGTTGTGCCTGCGGCGCTTTCGGCGCTGCTGTCGGGCATGCTGTTGAACTGGTTCTTCGTCGATCCGCGCTACAGCCTGACCATTGCCGAACCGGACAGCTTCGTCACGGTGGTGGTGTTGCTGATCGTCGCGGTGGCGGTCGCGGCGCTGGTGGATGTGGCCGCCAAACAGACCAGGCAGGCGCGCCGGGCCTCCCAGCAGGCCGAATTGCTGACCCTGTTCGCCGGTGCTGTGCTGCACGGTGCGGATCTGCCCAAGCTGCTGGAACAGGTGCGCGAGACCTACGGGCTGCGCGCGGTCAGCATGCAGTTCGGCGACGAGGTGATCGCTGCGGTCGGCACGAGTCCGCCGCAGCGAGCGTCCGAGGCCGAGACCGCGATTCAGGCGGGCGATGCGACGAGCTGGCTGCTGCTGGCCGGACGTCCCCTCGCCACGACCGACCGTCCGGTGCTCAACGCCGTCGCCAATCAGGCCGCGGGGCTGGTCCGCCAGTCCCGGCTGGCCGAGGAGGCCAGCGCCGCCGCGGCCCTGCTCGAGGCCGACCGGTTGCGCCGGGCGCTGCTGTCCGCGGTGAGCCATGATCTGCGCACGCCGCTGGCCGGTGCCAAGGCCGCGGTTTCCAGCCTGCGCAGTGACGACATCGAGTTCTCGCCCGAGGACACGGTCGAATTGCTGGAAACCATCGAGGAATCGGTGGATCAGCTGACCGCACTGGTCGGCAATCTGCTCGACTCGTCGCGGCTGGCGGTCGGTGTGGTGCAGCCGCAGTTCCGTCGGGTGTATATGGACGAGGTCGTGCACCAGGCGCTGGTGAGCGTCGGGATGGGCGCGCGCGGGCTGCGGCGCGCGGCAATGGATCGGGTGAAGGTGGAGGTCGGCGAGGTCTCGGTGCGTGCGGACAGCGGCCTGCTCGAGCGGGTGCTGGCCAATCTGATCGATAACGCACTGAGGCATTCGACGCGCGATACGCCCGTGCGGGTCACCGCGGAACACGACGGCGATCGGGTGTCGATCGCCGTGGTCGACGTCGGTCCCGGTGTGCCACCGGGCACCGAGGAGCAATTATTCGAGCCGTTCCAGCGGCTCGGCGATCGCGACAACACCACGGGTGTCGGGCTCGGCCTGTCGGTGGTGCGCGGTTTCGTCGAGGCGATGGGCGGCACCGTGCACGCCGAACCGACACCGGGCGGAGGATTGACGATGATCGTGGACCTGCCTGCCGATGAAACCGAGGTGAGCAGCCGATGATGAGCACATTGACACCGCGGACCGCACAGGAAGTCGTGATGACCGACAAGAAGCAGGAAGCACCGTCGACCAAGGTGCTCGTGGTCGATGACGAACCGCAGATCGTCCGCGCACTGCGCATCAATTTGTCGGTGCGCGGCTACGAGGTGATTACCGCGGGCACCGGCGCGGCGGCATTGCGCGCGGCGGCCGATAAACATCCCGATGTGGTCATCCTGGATCTGGGCCTGCCCGATATGGACGGCATCGAGGTGCTGGCCGGACTGCGCGGCTGGACCGCCGCCCCGGTGATCGTGCTCTCGGCGCGCACCGATTCGACCGACAAGGTGGAGGCGCTGGACGCGGGCGCGGACGATTATGTCACCAAGCCGTTCGGCATGGATGAGCTGCTGGCCAGGCTGCGGGCGGCGGTCCGGCGTGGCGCGACCGATACCGATGCCTCCGATCCGGTGGTGGTGACGTCCTCGTTCACCGTCGACCTCAGCGCGAAGAAGGTCACCAAGAACGGTGAAACGGTGCACCTGACCCCGACCGAGTGGGGCATGCTCGAGATGCTGGTGCGCAATCGCGGCAAACTCGTCGGGCGGCGCGAACTGCTGCGTGAGGTGTGGGGGCCGTCGTACGCCACCGAAACGCATTATCTGCGGGTGTATCTCGCGCAGTTGCGGCGCAAGCTCGAGATCGATCCCTCGAATCCGAAGCATCTGCTGACCGAGGCCGGAATGGGGTACCGCTTCCAGGAGTGATGTCTCGGAGATCACCGGTTGAGGTGGCCATTCGCGGAAGGGCTCGCGGTCGCGCGGCGTTGGCGGGGGTGAGAGTTCCGTTTCGAGAATGGCAGGATCGTGACCATGGCTGACCAGACCACCGCATCCGCGACCACCACCGCCGCCGCGACCGAGCCGACCGCACTGTGGGTCGAGCGCACCGGGACCAGGGCGTACACCGGCCGCAGCTCGCGCGGGGCCGAGGTATTGATCGCATCGCAGGGCGTACCCGGGGCCTTCACCCCGGGTGAGCTGCTGAAGATCGCCCTGGCGGGCTGCTCCGGACTGAGCGCGGACTTCCCGCTCTCGCGCAAGCTCGGCGACGCCTTCGACGCGACCATCCGCGTCTCCGGCGACGCCGACCGCGAGAACGAGGTGTACCCGCAGCTCGACGAGGTATTCGAGCTGGACCTCAGCGAATTGGACGAGGAGGCCCGCGAGCGACTGCTGGTCACTGTGCAGCGCGCCATCGACAAGGTCTGCACCGTCGGCCGGACGCTGAAGGCCGGCACCAAGGTCACGCTGACATTCGATATCGACGCCATCGACGCGTGATGCCGGAATCGGTTCGGCTCAGCGCCTGGGTGCACGGCTACGTGCAGGGCGTCGGCTTCCGCTGGTGGACGCGCTCGCGGGCGCTGGCGCTCGGACTGGTCGGACATGCCACCAATGCCCGTGACGGTCGGGTGCATGTGGTGGCCGAAGGTCCGCGACCCGCCTGCGAAATGTTGCTGGATCTTCTGCGTTCTGGAGATACTCCTGGTCGGGTCGACCTTGTTGTGGAAAGCTGGGAGCCCGCGCGGGGAGATTTGTCCGGATTCGAGGAGCGGTAGTGGTTTCGACGGCCGAGGGATGTGATTGTTGAGTACCGGGGGTCCGGGCGCGGGCGATAACGCGGATCAGCACGGGGCCGATCCAGCGTCGGGTGCGCGCGGTGCCGACGCCGCTGGATCGCGGTCGGGTGCACCGGAATCCGGCCCGGGTACTTCCGCACCAGATCACGCCGCTGGGCCGCCGCCCGCCGGGGCGGAACAAGCCCCGCCGGAATCAGGACCGGGGACGGGCGAGTCCAGCGCCGCTCCCGGCGACGCGGGCTTCGAATCCGAGCCGCCGCAACCGGTTCCACCGGGCACCGAGCCCCGTCGGTTCGGAACGCCACCGCGCGCGGGCAGCGTCCAGCGCCAAGAGCCCGGTGTCACCCAGCCACGCCCGCCAACGGTGGCCGAGGCGCGGGCGCGCGACAAGGCACGTAAGCGCGCCGAGGATGCGCAGCGGGCCGCCACCGCCGCCGCCGAGCACAAAAAGCGCACCCGCAAGCGTGTGCTCATCGGCGGAGTCGCCATCGTAGGTGTCGCGGGTCTGGTCGGCGGCGGTTACCTCGCCTATCGGGCACTCACCAAACCCGATCAGGTGACCGCGTATTGCACCGTGATCGATCAGAACGGTCAGGAGGTCGTCGCAGCCGACGACCAGTGCCAGACCGCCTCGACCGCCGTCGGATCCGGCACGACGGGGGCGTACACCGGCAGCAATGGGATCTTCATCTACAACGGGACGCAATACCGCTATTACTACGGCGGCAACAACACCGTCGGCAAACCGCCGACCGGCGGAACCACGGTGCAGCCCAAGGGCGCTCAGATCTCGACCAAGAGCGGCAGCACCGTTACCCGCGGCGGTCTCGGGACCAGTAGCAAGAGCAGCGGGGGTTCGTAATGCGGCGCGTGCGCGGTACGCCGCGGCCCGGCTGGCAGCAGATCATCGAGGGCCAAGGGCTGGTCTACGGCTCACCCGGCCGTGACGCAAGCGGTCTGCCCCGGCCGTACTGGGATGAATCGGTGCATTACGAGTTCGAGATGTCGGAGATCCTCGCGCTGGAGGCCGATGTCGAACTGCTGCATTCGATGTGTCTGAATGCCGTCGAGCATGTGGTGCTCACCGAGCGGTACAAGGATTTCGGTCTGCCCGAATGGAGTTGGGGGCCGATCGCGGAATCCTGGAAGCGCAATGACCCGTACGTCTACGGGCGCTTCGATCTGCGCTATGACGCGCGCCGTCCGGCGAAACTGTTGGAGTACAACGCCGATACGCCGACCTCACTGCTGGAGGCGGCGATTGTGCAGTGGCACTGGCTCACCGCGCTCTATCCCGACGGCGATCAGTGGAATTCCCTGCACGAGAAGCTGGTCGAGCGCTGGACCGAGCTGCGCGACATCCTGCCCTCGGCGCAATTGCATTTCACCTGGTCCGGTGCGGATGCAACCGGCGAGGACAATGTCACCACCGCGTATATGCAGGAGACCGCGGCCGAGGCCGGGTTCGACACCATCGCGCTACCGATCGAGGAGGTCGGATTCGACAGTGAGCTGGAGCGTTTCGTCGATCTGGCCGAGGGTTCGATCGATGCGATCTTCAAGCTCTATCCGTGGGAGTGGGTGCTCGACGACGATTTCGGTAAGCGCGTGGTCGCGAGCCTGCCACAGACCATGTGGGTCGAGCCGCTGTGGAAGACCCTGCTGAGCAATAAGGCGATCCTCGCGATCCTGTGGGAGATGTATCCCGGGCATCCGAATCTATTGCCCGCCTACCTCGATCAGCCCAATGAGCTCACCGAATACATTCGCAAGCCGAAGCTCGGGCGCGAGGGCGCGAATATGACCATCGTCGGCGCCGGCCTGGAGACGGCCACCGGCGGGGTCTACGGCGAAGAGGGTTTTGTCTACCAATTGCTCGACCCGCTACCGGAATTCGACGATATGCGCCCGGTCCTCGGCGCCTGGATCGTCGGCGACAACGCGGCTGGACTCGGGATTCGTGAAACCGCCGGATTGATCACCGACGACGGCTCGGCCTTTGTCCCGCACCGCATTACGCAGTAACTACGCGACCTCACCTCGGAAGGATCACGATGACCGCAGTTGCCCTCGAATCGGGTTACTGGAACTCGCTCGGCACCGGCGTTGGAGCCATCGTTCTCTACGCCATTGTCGGCTTGGCCCTCATGCTCGTCGGCTTCTACGCCATCGATCTGACCACACCCGGTAAGCTGCGCGCGCTGGTCGCCGCGGGTAAACCCAATGCCATCATCGTCACGGCCGCGGGCATGGTCAGCATGGCCTTGATCGTGGTGTTGGCGACCTATGCCTCGGCGGGCAAACTCTCCGAGGGGCTCATCGCCGCTAGCGTCTACGGTTTGGTCGGCATCATCGCGCAGGTGATCTCGGTGCGAGTTATCGAGCGCGCACTCGGCATCGATATCGGCGCGGCGCTGGAATCCGATGTCTATACCACCGAGGTTCTCGTGGTGGCCGCAGCGCATTTCGCGCTCGGTCTGGTTGTCGCCTTTGCCATTCTGTAGTCCTCGGGTGCGGTCGCGCCCGAACGTCGGCCGAGGCGGCTTCAGCAACTGATGTCGCTCTGGGGCGGCGTTGTATCCGATGATCGGCTCAGCGGTGTCCGGGGAATCAGTTGTCGTAGGAGGCGACTCCGACGGGCCCGACGCCGAGGCAGAGGTCGAGTCCTGCTGTGCGGGGGCTGATTCGGAGATGGGATCCGCTGCCGACGACGCGGATGTAGACGGTATTCACACCCTTGCGGACCGGCGCGGCCACGGGCTCGCCGTGTTCGAAGGAGACGGTGATCCGTCCGTCTTCGTTGGCGAGGTAGTTGAGTTGTGCGGTCCATTCGTGTTCGAGCATCGGACCGTCGAGCGGAATATCGGTCGGCTGCGGACCGCGGATTCGATAGCCACAGTTGGGCTCTGGCCCGGACAGGATGCTGCGGTTCCACCAAACGGCCGCCTCGACGATCTCACCGGTGTCGGTAATCATCCGCAAGTGCGGAGTCGAGTCGCCAAAGGTTGTCGGCTTCGTGAGTGGTGCGAGCACGCGACTGGTCAGGTTCTGCGGATATGCCGTCGGATTCAACACATTCCACGGCACCTCCTGCTCTAACAGCGGCACCCCATCGGAATCCGCCAATGCCGACTTCACATTCGTGACATACGTTTTCGTCGGGTTGACCCGCCAAGACTGCACAAAAGACGCGGTGGTCCAAAGACTGCTCACCAGAAAGGCCGCACTCGATACGGCCGTGATCCGCGAGCCGGGAAGTAATCCGTACGAGCCCGGAAGCAACGCCGGAGCATGGTCGCGCGGTCTAGCACGCAAGATCAGCGCACCCGCTGCGGTCAACACCACAGCGATATCGGCGAAATAGCGCAGGGACTGCATCAGTTCGGCGGCGGTGTTCGGTCCGCTGCGGGCCAACGCGACCGGCAGTTGGGCGACGAGTACGTACGCTGCCGCCGTCAGCCACACCGACCCCACACGAAGCCGGGCACGCAGCGACAGCAGCACCAGCGCGCACAATGCGACCCACGCCGACACCACCGCCCAGCTGGGCGGATCCGCCCATGGCGTCGATGGCAACCAGCGCTCCCAACTCCACGGTCCGCCGAACAGTGTCGGCACAATCCCCAACGACGTTGCGCCGGGCAGCAAGTCACGCAATTCCGCCGGACTGGTGTGCACCGCCGAAACATCCACCACCGTCAGATATCCGGCCAGCCAACCGACGATCACCACCCCGGATCCACCCCACAGCGCCGCCCCACGTCTCGCCACCACCCGCATCGCGGATCCCGGACCATCGACGTGCCGAGCGAGGACCGCGACAGCGAATGCCACGAACGGAACGATCACCGATTTCTCGAAGAAGAGCAGCCCGACCCCCAGCGCCACGACCCCCGATACCGCATACCGCCGCTGCCCCGTCTCGACCAGCCGCACCGCATCACCGATCACCCACGCGAGCGCGAATTGCAGCGGCAGCGCATTGAGCGCGGCGGCCCACCATACGTATGCCGGAAGCGTCAGCGGACAGAACAGATAGAACCCCAGCGGCACAAGAATCACCCACCGCACCCCGACAACCACCACCAGCATCCGCAGCACCGCCACCGACGCCGCCAGTTGCAGCAGCAGCAACGACACCACCGGCCCGGCCCACGTCAGCGGCGCAACCGCGGTCACCACCCAGGCCGTAGCGAATGCCAGCGGCATGAAATGTCCATCGTGGTTGTACAGCAGCAGATCCGTGGACCACAGCGAATGGCTACCCACCCGCCCCACCAAGATGAGGTCGTCCCAGTAGAAAAACCCACTCCCCGCCACCCAGCACCGGATCACCAACTGCACCAGCACGAGACACGACGCCACAACGAGAACAGCCCGCGCCGTTCCCTGCATCCGGGCAGGCGCGACATCGGCGCGCTCCAGCACGGCGACGGTGTCCATGGCACCCCACCGTAGTGTCACCTGCGAGCTCCCGCCGCAACCGGAGAGCGCAACGGGCGAGGTTCGGTTACGCGCCCAGGGCTCGGGCCAGGTGGGGCCAGGAATCGTGTAGGTCGGTTTCGAACTGGCCCCAGGTGTGTGAGCCTTCGGGGCGGTTGACATGGATGGCGGGGAGTCCGAGCTCGCCGAGCCGGTCGGCGAACGCATCCGTGCACGAGCTGGCGATGGCCTCGACCGGCGGGAAGCCCAGTCCGCCTTCATCTATCGCGCCGGGCGTGCCGGTGGCGGCGGATAGATAGATCGTCTTACCCGCCAACGCACCCGCATTGGCGAACGCGTCGTGCCTGCGCCAGATCCCTTGGCCCAGCTCACCCCACATATTCACCGGGTTGGCCCCACCGCGGATGACCTGCGCGCTGACCATCGCCACCCCGAGCGCATCCGACGTCCACGGACATCCGCTGTAGGCCGCCACCGCGCTGTACACATCGGGCGCCTGAATCGCCAGATCCACCGCCGACCCCGCGCTCATCGACACACCCGCGATCGCATTGCGGCCGGTGCTGCCGAGCCGGATATCGAGAACGGTCGGAAGTTCCCGCGAGAGGTACGTCTGCCACCGGTTGCGGCCGACCGCCGGGTCGTCGTTGAGCCAGTCGGTGTACAAGCTGTACGCGCCGCCGATCGGCATCACCACGTTGACATGTTTATCCGCGAAGAACTGCCGGACATCCGTATCGTCCCACCACGAGATGCCATCGGTGCCGCCACCGATTCCGGTGAGCAGGTACAGCGTCGGCGCGGGACCACCCGCGGCTCGAATCACCCTGTTGCTCACCACCCGATCCATCGCGGGAGAGTAGACGTCCACTTGCGAGACCGAACCGTCCAGCGGCGTCTCACCGACCACTTGCGGCGCCGCCGAGGCAGGGCGAACGGACAGGACAGAAATCGCGAAACTGGCCACTAGCACACTCACGAGCGAGGCCAAATGCCTTGAAGCCCTCACGATTCCGTTATACCACCAAAGATCGATTCGCAAACCCGGTGTGTACCAACATCATCGGCGTCCGCTACGGGGTGCACACCCATGCCGCAGCAAATTACGAGGCCGCGGCCGTAAAGAACGCGTCAGGTCGATCTTGGGTGTGCCGGGAAGTCGGGTCGGCGATGCTGTGTCGGTCGGAGTGCTGGATACCGTTGCGGTGCATCCAGCACTGATCCGAGTAGGACTGGATCGTCGGCGATGACGACACGTCAGTTGGTCTGACGCCCGAATCGGCCCGATTCGAAACCGGCCAGCATGCGGAAGGCCAGCACTGCACCCCAGGGGCCGATAACCCAGATCGGCCAAGGGTAGGTGAATTCTCCGACGCTGATCGAGATCACGGCCCAGATGGCGAGTACCAGCACGCTCACCCCGAGCCACGAGGTACCTTCGATCTGCTGCCAGATCGGGAAGCGGCTCATCGAATTCTTCTGTCCGGCAGACTCTTTCGGCAACTTCGGCAGATCTGAGAGCACCAGCTGCAGATCGTCGCGAACGCCGGTCTCATAGACGCGGGCGACGCGCTGATCGTATTCGGCAAGGTCGATCCGACCATCCGCCATATGCCTGCCGAGCAGGCGTACAACCTTCTCGCGCTCCGCATCGGAGGCCCGAGTACCAGGCGAGATTTCCATGTCCGGTTCCTAACGGCTAGATCCATATTCCACATTGGAAGGTGAAACCAGCATGCACCGTCCAATGTGGAATGTCAACCCATGTGTGGCGGCGTATGCGGGAGGCGGTGCGGAATCGGCCGCGTGGCCGCTGACCTGTGGTTACGCCGACCAGATTGCCCGTGTCGGCGGAGGTGGCGGTTCGCTCCAGCGACGGCTCGAACTGCCCTGGATCCGCAGGGGTTTCCGGGGCATGTTCGATGCGTCCGGCTCGTCCGATGTCGGGCCGGTGGGTGTCAGCTACCGCCTATGACCTGCGGTGACGCCGGTCAGGCGACTCGTCCCGCCGCCCCCGCAATTCGCGCTGCTGCGGTTCGCCGGGGTGTGCGCCGGATAGCACGTGCCGGTGCGCGCCGGAACTTTCGTCCCGGGTCCGGCCGGTGCGTTCGCGGTAGTCCATTTGTTCCCGGTATCGGGCGGCTGGTGGTTCATTCCAGTGATCACTCGAGGGCTCGGACGGCCGGGGATCCGCTGGGGTTCTGCGGTGGGCGTGTGGTGTGCCTGGTTCGTACGGTGGCTGATCGTGGTGCGGGGTCGGTGGCGCGCCCCGGCGTGCAGTTGATGGATCGATCCGGTGATCGGGCGATGGTTCGTAGCGGGGTGCGCCCGATAGTCGAGCGGGGCGTGCTGGTGGTGCGTCCCACTGATCGCTTGGCGGTGCGTTCCATTGATCACTCGGTGGTGAGTCGCGATGGTCGCTTTGTGGGCTGTCCCAACGGTCCCTCGGTTGTCTATCGGCAGGCCTGTCCGACTGTGCCTCCCGCCGATCGCTCGTTCTTCGGCGCGTGTTCGACGGCTGCTCGCGGCGACGGGTCGGCGGTTCGTCGTGGCGTTCGGCTGAGTTCGGAGGATCTTGGGAGCGTTGGGAGTTCGAGGCCCGGCGTCGGGTGCGGGCTGGAGCGCTTTGGTCGGGGGATGGGTCGCGGCGGCTTGATCGGCCGGGTCGAGGCGCGTCTGCGGGGTCGGGTGCGTTGCGACGCTTGCTCGACAGCTTGTGCTCCCCAGTGGATTCGCGGGACGAATCTCGTCGAGGGGCTTCGGAAGTAACCACCGGTAGCTCGCGGGTGATGCGGTGGGAGGTGTCGCCACGTTCGCGAAAGGCGGCGGGGATGCCCTGGTTGTGCAGCCAGGCGCCGGGGTCGTAGCGGTCTTGGCGGTCCAGGTCGGGAACCGCGTGTTCCAGGAGGTCGAGCAGGTCGCCCCTGCCGCCACCGAGGGCGGTGCGGATGGCGGGGAAGGTCGTGGCGCGGAAGGCCCAATCCCATTCATAGGCAGGGTAGGTGCCGCTGGTGTCGTGGCCGTGGAAGACGAGATCGCCGCCGCGGGTGATGCGGGCCCGCACCGTTATGCCGTCGGATTCGATGAGGAAGCCGCGGATGTCGGTGCGGGCGCGGGCGGCGGCGTGGTCGGCGGCCTTCACCTCGAACCAGGCCGTGGTCAAGCCGGTAAGCGCGAGTACGGCGGCGACGGCGACCTGCACCCAGACATCGGACAGATCGCTCTTCCGGCTGACCTCACACGCATACAGAAATACCAAGCTGCCCGCGACCAGCGTCGCGATGCGTGAGAGCCGCAGTGTTGTTGCATGACGGGCTGGACCGAGCACATTGCTGGTCTTGTCCGATGACATGCTCTGCACTCCCGAACTAACGGTCCGCTGGCCAATCAGAGTGGATCGTATGCGCCCCGGCAGTCCGGCGATACCGCAAGGACAAACCGGTCAGTCCCGTCGAGTCGGAGCGCCCGTCCGGGGTGCGAACACGGACAAGGGATGCGAAACTGACGCGCGGCCAGCAAATGTGGAGCACACCGAAATGCGGGACAACGAGCGCGGAGTCGATAACCTACGGGGGCGGTGGCCGCCCGCTTACGGGGTAACCGATGCTCGACGGATACCATGGCTGGTCGCCTCAGACCACCGCGCAGGGAAGGGTCGTCGAATTTGCACCTGAAGAGTCTGACGTTGAAGGGTTTCAAGTCCTTCGCGTCCGCGACGACCTTGCGTTTCGAGCCGGGCATCACCTGTGTGGTCGGCCCGAACGGCTCGGGTAAGTCGAATGTCGTCGATGCGCTCACCTGGGTGATGGGCGAACAGGGTGCGAAAGCGCTGCGCGGCGGCAAGATGCAGGACGTCATCTTCGCCGGTACCACCGGACGCGCGGCGCTCGGTCGCGCCGAGGTCACGCTGACCATCGACAACTCCGACGGTGCGCTGCCGATCGACTACGCCGAGGTCTCCATCACCCGGCGCATGTTCCGCGACGGCGCGGGCGAATACGAGATCAACGGCAGCTCCTGCCGCTTGATGGATGTGCAGGAACTGCTCAGCGACTCCGGCATCGGCCGGGAAATGCACGTCATCGTCGGACAGGGTCAACTCTCGGCCATCCTGGAATCGCGTCCCGAGGACCGCCGCGCCTTCGTCGAAGAGGCCGCCGGTGTGCTCAAGCACCGCAAGCGCAAGGAGAAGGCGGTCCGCAAACTGGAGGCGATGCAGGCCAACCTCGCCCGCCTCACCGACCTCACCACCGAACTTCGCCGCCAGCTCAAACCGCTCGGCAGGCAGGCCGAGGTGGCTCGCCGCGCCCAGACCGTCCAGGCCGACCTGCGTGACGCGCGCCTGCGTCTGGCCGCCGATGACCTGGTCACCCGGCGCAATGAGCTGGAGAGCCAGCAGAGCAAAGAGGCGTACGCGCGCGAACAGCAGATCACGGTGCAGACCGAACTCGACGCCGCGAATGCCGCACTGGCACAGCAGGAATTCCAGCTGTCCCGGCTGACCCCCAGCGCCGAAGCCGCCGCGCAGATCTGGTTCCAGCTGTCCGCGCTGGCCGAGCGCGTCAATGCCACCATCCGAATCGCGGGCGACCGAGCCCGCAACCTGCACACCGAAATGCCCGTCGGCAGCGGCCGCGATCCGGAGCAACTCGAGGCCGAGGCCGAACGCGTGGAGGCCGAGGAGGCCGAACTGCGCGAGGCAGTCGAGATTGCGGCCGAAACCCTGGAGGCCGCGCGCGAGGCGCTCGCCGAACGCGAGCAGGCAGCGAAGGCCGCCGAGCAGGCACATCTGGCCGCGGTGCGCGCCATCGCGGACCGTCGTGAAGGACTGGCCCGGCTGTCCGGTCAGGTCGACACCCTGCGCACCCGATCGCAGTCGGTGGATGCGGAGATCACCCGGCTCACGGTCGCGATCGGCGAGGCCCGCCTGCGTGGCGAGGCGGCCCAGGCCGAATTCGATACGGTCCAGGGCGAACTCGGTGAACTCGAGGCCGGTGAGACCGGTCTGGACGCCCAGCACGAGCATGCGGTGCAGGCCCTCGCACTGGCCGATCAGCGCGTCACGGAACTGCGGGAACAGGATCGCGACGCCAGTAAGCGAGTGGCCTCGCTGAGCGCCCGCATCGAAGCATTGGGTATGGGTTTGGCGCGCAGGGACGGCGCGGCCTGGCTGGTCGAGAATCGCGCACAGGGCCTACTCGGTCCGCTCTCCGGGCTGATTCGGGTGCACGGTGGTTTCGAGGCCGCGGTCGCCGCGACCCTCGGACCGCTCGCCGATGCCGTCGCCGCCGATACCGGAGATTCCGCACACGCCGCGGTGCGGGCGTTGAAGGAGGCCGACGGCGGTCGGGCCGCGCTGGTCTTCGATGCCGTTGCCGCGCCGCCTACGTCCGACGGTGTGCTGCCCGGCGGGGCGCGCTGGCTGGTCGACGTGGTCGACGGACCGGCCAACGTGCGCGGCGCCGTTGCCGCGCTGACCGCAGGTGTCGCCGTGGTCGACGATCTCGCCGCCGCCACCGAGCTGGTCCGGGCCCGGCCGGAACTGCGCGTGGTCACCCGCGACGGCGATCTCACCGGAACCGGTTGGGTGCTCGGCGGATCCGATCGTGCACCGAGTCAGCTGGAGATCCAGGCCGATATCGATACCGCCAAGGTCGATCTGGTCGCCGCGCAACGCCGCGCCGAAGAGCTGGAGGCGGCCCTGTCCGGTGCACTTGCCGAACAAGCCGACCGCAAGGATGCCGTCGACCAGGCACTGCTCGCACTGCACGAATCCGATCAGGCCATGGTCGTGATCTACGACCGCCTGGGCAGGCTCGGCGAGGTGGCGCGCACCGCTCAATCCGATATCGACCGGCTCACCGGCCAGCGCGCGGAAACCGAGTCGGGTCGGGAAGAGGCGCTGGCGGCGCTGGCCGATCTCGAAGAGCGGCTGCGCCGCACCGAGCTCGAATCCGAGGTCGACGACGACGGCATGGGTGCGGCGGGCACCGAATCCGCCGGCCGCGATCGTGAGGAGGCCGCCGCCGCGCTGGCCGAGGCGCGCTCCTTGGAAGTCGAGGCCCGCCTGACCGTGCGCACCTCTGAGGAACGCGCGGAATCGGTTCGCGGCAAAGCGGATTCGCTGCGTCGGGCCGCACGCGCGGAACGGGAGACCAGGGCCCGCGCCGAACGCGCACAGGCCGCGCGCAGGCAGGCCGCCGAAGTCGCTGCCGCCGTTGCCGAATCCGGTGCCAAGGTCGCCGCCGAACTGGAATCCGTGGTGGCGCAAGCGGGTGCGCGCCGTGACGAACTCGTGCGCCGCCGCACCGAATGCGCCACCCAGGTAGAGCAGATCAAGGAGCGGGCCCGCGCGCTGACCACCCAGCTGGCCCAACTCACCGACGCCGTGCACCGCGACGAGGTCGCCAAAGCCCAAGCGGCACTGCGCATCGAGCAGATCGAGGCGACCATCGCCGAACAGTTCGGCATCGCACTGGCCGATCTGATCGCCGAATACGGTCCGGATGTGCCGATGCCACCATCGGATCTGGAGTGGCAGGAGTACGAACAGGCCAAGGAGCGCGGCGAGCAGGTCATCGCGCCCGCGCCGATGCCGTTCGACCGCAAGTCCCAGGAGCGCCGCGCCAAGCGCGCCGAGAAGGACCTCGCCACCCTCGGCAAGGTGAATCCGCTTGCGCTGGAAGAGTTCGCGGCGCTCGAGGAGCGCTACAACTTCCTCGCCACTCAGCTCGAGGATGTCAAGAGCGCCCGCAAGGATCTGCTGGAAGTGGTCGCTGAGGTGGACGCGCGCATCCTGCAGGTCTTCACCGAGGCCTACGAGGACGTCGAGCGCGAATTCGTCGGCGTTTTCGCGAAACTGTTTCCGGGCGGCGAGGGCAGGCTGGTGCTCACCGATCCGTCGGACATGCTGACCACCGGTATCGAGGTGGAAGCCCGCCCGCCCGGCAAGAAGGTCAAGCGATTGTCACTGCTGTCCGGTGGCGAGAAATCGCTGACCGCGGTTGCCCTGCTGGTGGCCATCTTCCGCGCCCGCCCCTCGCCGTTCTATGTGATGGACGAGGTCGAGGCCGCGCTGGACGACACCAACCTGCGCCGCCTCATCGGCCTGTTCGAGCAGCTGCGCGAGAAGAGTCAGCTGATCGTCATCACCCACCAGAAGCCGACCATGGAGATCGCCGACGCGCTCTACGGCGTCAGCATGCGCGGCGACGGCATCACCCAGGTGATCAGTCAGCGGCTGCGCGGAGAGACCCTGACCCCGGTGGGCGCGGCCTGAACCTGAGGCCCCTTCAGAATTCCCTTGTGATCGTGGCCTTTTCGATTCCGCGTTGTTGCCCGGCGCGTACGCCCGCCGAGTACGTTGCGAAATATGGGTGGGAGGGTAGCGCTGGTAGTCGGCTCGGAGTGCGCAGCGCTGCCCAGATTGGGTTTCACCGACGACCTCGCCACCGGCCTCTACACCGAACTGCGCGAACTCGGTGGCTGGCAACCGGCCACCGGCACCGATGGCCCGCTGCTCGATCCGACGATCGACGAATTGGTCTGCGCCGTAGACGAAGCCTTCGACACCGCGTCGAATCGGCAAGCGACACTGCTGATCAGCTTCGTCGGCCACGGCATCACCACCGCCGCGGAGAACTTCTACCTGCTCGCCCATGACTCACCGCAGTTGCCCAAGCTGCGCAACGCCTTTCACCTGACGCAGGAAATCCAGGAGCGACTGAACAGTGCCGCGACGCTGGACGGATTGATCGTATTGATCGACGCCTGCGAGACGGGGGAGGGTGTGCGCGGTGCCGCCCGGCGCTGGCCGGAGGCCTCCGGCCCGAACGGACGCGTCGAACTGCTGGTCGCCACCGGCAACGGACCCGCCTACTTCGGCTGTTTCACCAGGACGATCATCACCACCTTCGGCAAAGGGGTACCGCACGGCGGCGAAAGTCTGCTGCCCTCGGATCTGGTGCAGCCGCTGCGCCATTGTCCCGCGCTGGAGCCGCAGTCGTTCTCCTACACCTCCGGAATCCGCACAGCCAGTAGCGATCCCGGGCTCTGGCTGGTACCCAATGCCGCCCGCCGTGAGGACGCGGTCAGCGGCACCGCCGCGGCCGGTTTCATCGACCAGTTGATCAACGGTCTGGTCATCTCGGAGCCGTTGCGGGAGCGGCTGACCCAGGTGGTCGACGCGGGCGAGGCACGGCTGCGCGGTGTGCTCGGTCCGGCGGGCTGCGGCAAGTCGACCCTGCTCGCCACGCTGATTCGCCCGGGCTGGGTGGATACGCTGCCGATCAAGGCCGAATACGTCACGGCCGCGATATTTCTCGATGTCACCAGCTCCATGGAATCGTTCACCGCCGAGCTGGCACAGCAGTTGGGCAGCAGGCTCGACGGTTTCAAGGCCGCGACGCGCATGGTCGAATTCGATCTGGCCGAGCAGGACAGTCGTGGGCTCGATCTGTTCGAGATCAGGATTCTGCAGCCGCTGGCGCGGCTGCGCAACTCGAAGTCGGTGCACATTCTGGTCGACGGACTCGATCAGCCCAAGCGCGGCAGCCGTGCGCTGCTGTCGTATGCGGTCGCCGAGCTGACCCGTCGCCCGCAGCTCGCGCACGTCCATCTGATCGTCGGGATCCGTGAGGGCACCGGCATCGAGAATTCGCCGCGACTCGCCCATATGTGTCGCATCGAACTGCCCGCGCCGACGACTCCGGATATCGCCAATACCGTCGCGGCGGCACGCGGCCATACCGCGCATACGAATTGGCGCGAGTGGATCGACAGTCTGCTGCACCAGACGCCGACGGGCGGTTGGCTGTTGGCGCGCCTGCTGATGGAAATCCGTTCCGATATAACCTCTTCCGATCTGGAACGGGGAATCGGCATCGATACACTCGTGTCGCGACGGGTCCGCGACATCGTCGACAACGCGGATTCCGCCACGGGCGCAGCTGTATACGCATTGCTCGGCATTCTGGTTGCCGCCGGTGCCGGGCCGGTGCTGCCGCTGGAGTTGCTGGAACGCGGTATGGAATTCCTCGGTATCGAGTTGAGCACCAACCGGGTTCGCGATCTGATTGTCCGATTGGGGGTTTTGGTCAGCCGCGGCAGACCGGGCACCGAAGGAGAGACGCTGGGATTGGCGCACAACGCCTTTCGGCGCTCCCTGATGGTCGCTGGGCAGCCGGAGTGGCGGCGCGACGCGCACCGGGCGCTGGCCGATGCGATCGAGTTGGATGCGGGCTCGTCGACACCCGCACCGCAGATCACCGATTACGCGCGGCGATCGGCGGTGCGCCACTATCTCGGCTACCGCGATTCGGCTGCCGCGATGGCTTTCCTGGAACGGTTGACCACCCCGAGAGCAGCGGATAATCGCGATCTGTGGGCCGCCTGGATACCGTCGTTCGAATCCGCGGCCGGCCCCGATCACTCCGACACCCTCACCGCCCGCAATAATCTCGCCTTCTGGCGCGGGGAAAGCGGCGATCTGGCCACTGCCATCACCGAACACGAGGAGCTGCTCGCCGAACGGATACGCGCGCTCGGTGCGGACGATCCGGGCACCCTCACCATTCGAACCAATCTCGCCCGCTGGCATGGCGAGAGCGGTGATTTCCCCACCGCCGTAGCCGAATTCGCGCAGTTGGTCGCCGACCGGACCCGTCTGCTGGGCGTCGACGACCCGGCGACGCTGCGCACCCGGGGTGACCTCGCGCATTTTCGTGCCGAACAGGGGGAAACCGCCCAGGCCATCACGGATTTCCAGCAGCTGCACGCCGACCGGCTGCGTGTTCTCGGACCGGATCATCCCGACACTCTCACCGCCCGTTATGAACTCGCTTACTGGCGCGGTGAGAGTGGCGACCTGGATGCCGCCATCATCGAGCTGCACCAACTACTCGTCGATCAGCAACGCATCTCCGGCACGGCCGATCCGGCCTTCTTCAAGACCCGCCACCACCTGACCCAATTGCACGCCGAGAGCGGCGATCACGTGCGCGCCATCGCCGAATTCCAGCAACTGCTCGCCGAACAGGAACGGGTGCTCGGACCCGATCATCCGCATACCCTGATCACTCGCAACGATATTGCGCGCTGGCGCGGTGTGAGCGGCGATCACGTGCGCGCCATCGCCGAATTCCAGCAGCTGCTGACCGATCGGACCCGCATTCTCGGTCCGGATCATCCGCATACGCTGCGCACTCGCAACAGCATTGCCTATTGGCGCGGCGAAAGCGGCGAACACCGCAGGGCCATCGGCGAATTCCGGCAACTGATCGAGGACGAGCGCCGAATCCTCGGCCTGGATCATCCGCTCACCCTGAAGTCACGCCACAACCTCGCCCACCTGTATGGCGAAATCGGTCACTACCCCACCGCCGTCGCCGAATTCGAGCAGGTGCTTCCGGCCAGGATCCGGGTCCTCGGGGCCGATAACCCGCATACCCTGCGTACACGCCACGAACTCGCCTTCTGGCGCGGGGAGAGCGGTAATCCGGCCACCGCGGTGCTGGAGTACCAGCAGCTGCTGGCCGACCGGCAGCGGGTATTACCGATCGATCATCCAGACACCTTGCGCACCCGCCACGCGGTCGCCTACTGGCGCGGGGAGAGCGGCGACCCGGCAGCGGCCGTCGCCGAGTACCGGCTGCTGCTGCGCGACCAACTGGCCATCCTCGGCCCGCGGCACCCGGAAACCCTCAGTACCCGGCACTGTCTCGCATTCTTCCTCGGCCAGAGCGGCCGGATCGGCGCGGCCGTCACCGAATACGAACAACTGCTCGACGATGAACGCAAGGTACTCGGCCCCCTGCATCCGGAAACCCTGCACACCTGGCACCGCCTGGCGCTCTGGCGCGGTGAGAGCGGCAATACCGCCGTAGCGCTCGCCGACCTCGAGGAGCTGCTACCGGTGCGGCTGCGCATCCTCGGTCCCGATCATCCCGATACGTTGCGCACCCGACACAATCTGGCGAAGTGGCGCGGTGAGGCGGGCCAATATGCCACCGCCATAGCCGAATACGCGGAACTGTTGGACGACCGGCGGCGCATTCTCGGCGCCGATCACCATGACACGCTGACGACCCTGCACAATCTCGCCTATTGGCGCGGTGAAAGCGGTGATCCGGCCGCGGCGGTCATCGAATTCGAGCATCTGCTCGTCGACCGGGAGCGCGTACTCGGACCGGATCACCCCGACACCCTGCGCACCCGCGCGAATCTCGCGCACTATCGGGCGGAGAGCGGCGATATCGCCACGGCCCTGCCGGAATTCGAGTATGTACTCGTGAATCGCATCCGGGTGCACGGCCCGGAACACCCCAACACCTTCCGCACCCGCCACGACCTGGCGTGTTGGCTTGGCGCGCAGGGTGATCCGGCCATCGCGGTCGAGCGTCTCGAGCTGCTGCTCACCGATCGCGTCCGAGTGCTCGGCGACGATCATCCGGATACGCTGCTGAACCGCAACGAATTGGCCCGCTGGCGTTGTGAATCCGGCGATCCGCAATCCGCTGTGCGCGATTTCGAGCAATTGCTCACCGACGAATATCGAATATTCGGCAGGTCCCATCCGCGCACGCTCAGCACCCGCTTCCACCTGGCGCACGCCCGCGCCTCGGCGGGCGATACCGATACCGCCGCAACCGAATACATAGAACTCTTAGCGGACCAGCTTCGTGTTCTGGGTCCCGATCACCCCGACACTCGTCGTACCCGAGCCGCCTGCCCCAATGGAAAACCCCAGTCCTAACCCTCGCGGTCTCCTCGGGACCCGCACTTCTCGTGCGCGCCCAGTGCGGATCCCGACGACGTCGGTCAGTGCGAGGGTGCGAGCCGGTCGCTGTCCTGCTGGGACTTGATCATGGCGGCACCGGTTGTGTTGAGCCAGGATTCGAGGGTGGTGAGGGCGGGGTAGAGTTCCCGGAGCGCCGGAATATCGGCGTGCCACCCCGGGGACTCGCGCAGCAGCCGCCAGGTGTTGCCGATCTGTTCGCCGAGGCCATCTGCTTCGGCCTCGGTGAGCTCGTGGTACCGCACCGGATATCCGGTGGCCCGGCTGATCGCCGCCAGGGCCGCGACAGGAGTTATTGCATCACCGGCCAATTCGAGGGTTCGGCCGTGGAAGCTATCCGGGTCGGCGAAGGCCAGTGCGGCGAAGGCAGCGATATCGTCGATCGCGATCATCTGCAGCGGCTGGTCCGCCGGGAACAGATGCTTGTGCACGCCGTCGATGATGCCGTCCACCGGACTGCCACGCAGGACGTAATTCTCCATGAAGCGCACCGGACGCAACAGGGTGTAGCGCAGACCGCTGGCCGCGGCGGCCTCCTCGATGCTGCTCTTTCCGGCCTGGCCCCAGGCTGCGTCATCGGTCATCGAAGCAACACCGGTGAAGACGATTTGTTCGACCCCCGCGCGCTTGGCTGCGTCGATCGTCGCGATGCCGCGGGTGGCCTCCAACTCGGCCTGCCAACCGTTCGGTCCGAATGCGGCTGGAGGCATGAGGAATACGCCGCGTGCTCCGGCGACGGCGGCGTCCAGGGTTGCGGGAGTGTCGAAGTCACCGGTTGCCAATTCCGCACCGGCGTCGGCCAATGCGCGGGCCGCGGGCGCCTGCGGATCGCGGACCAGTGCACGCACCGCGATACCGTCGGCCAGCAGTCGGCGCGCGGTCGCGCCGCCCTGCTTGCCGGTCGCGCCGGTGACCAGGATGGGGTTCTGCTGAAGGGACATGCTCGCCTTCTCTGCTCGATATAATCGGGTCGGATAACCCGCATTCCGACGATATGGGTGTGCTCACCCGCTTGGCCAGGTCCAGGAACGGAAGGCCGTAACGAAATGTCTGCTTCGCTGTCCACTCCGGCGCCATCCGTGGTCGCCGCGCGGGCCGATGCCCGCCGCAATCGCGCGCTGGTGCTGGCGGCCGCGCAACGCGCCTTCGCCGAACACGGCACCTCGGTCTCACTGGCCGAGGTGGCCCGCAGGGCCGGGGTGGGCGCGGGCACCGTCTATCGGCATTTCCCCACGAAAACCGATCTGCTGGAAGCAGTTATGCAGCAGCGCGTCGACCGACTCGCGACACTGGCCGCCGAATATCTCGACGCGCCGGATCCGGGCGGCGCGTTCTTCGCGGTCTGCAGCGAGGTGGTCTTCTCGGCCCCGGGCAGCCAGGCGCTGTGCGATGTCGTCCAGTCCGATGACGGTTGGCCGAAGGCACTGCTACGCGGCGCGGGCGACCGCTTTCATCAGGCGCTCGGCGCGCTGTTGACGGCGGCGCAGCGCCAAGGCACGGTCCGCTCTGATCTCGAAATCGCCGATGTGCTGGACATTTTCACCGGATGCGTCGCGGTTCAACGACGTCAGCGCCCCGGTGGACCGCTGATTCGGGCTGTCGTGATCATGCTCGATGCCATGCGTGCGAATCCCGGAATCCGCGCCGTAACGAAACCCGATGCCGAGGCCAAGTCCGGTAACGAAACTGGCCCTCGTAACGAAACCTGTCCGATCTGCGGCACCGAGATCCACCCCACCGGCACCGGTCGCCCGGCCCGATACTGCTCGGCGGCCTGCCGTCAGAAGGCACACCGCCAACGAACCACCCGCGCGGCGCGGGCTGAGGCGGCCGCGCTGCGATGACACGACAGAATGTTCGGATTCCGCCAGGCGACCGTCTGCCCGG
Organism: Nocardia vinacea; assembly: GCF_035920345.1. Classification (NCBI taxonomy): domain Bacteria; kingdom Bacillati; phylum Actinomycetota; class Actinomycetes; order Mycobacteriales; family Nocardiaceae; genus Nocardia; species Nocardia vinacea. The sequence continues at coordinate 4,676,077 of NZ_CP109149.1, read as the reverse complement.
AACGCTCTGGGCATCGACGGTCGGCAATCGGCGGGGGAGCTAGAGCAGGTCGCTCACGTCGTCCGGCACGTCGACGGCGTATTTGCGCAAGATGTCCATCGAGATCACTTCCAGGGCGTTTTCATGGGTGGCCGCCAGCACCACGGGCGCGGCGACACCGTCCTCGTGGGCGTGCAACCAGCGCACGGCCACCACACACCACCGGTCTCCCGGCTGTAGGCCCGGGAAGTTGTTCTCCGGGCGCGGCGTACTCAGATCGTTGCCGATGGACGCCTGGTGTTCGAGAAATTCGGCCGTGACGACGGTGCACACAGTATGGCTGCCCAGATCCTCCGGCCCGGTACTGCAGCAGCCATCCCGGTAGAAGCCGGTGAGAGGATCGGCGCCGCACTCTTCCAGCGGCCCCCCAAGCACGTTTCGATCGGTCACGTCGCCGATACTATTGTCCCGTCGCGAGAAGTTCCGCAGGACAAGAAATCTCGGGGGTTGTGTGTCGGGTCCAGGACGCTGTGGTAAGGCGAAGGACCTGGTTCTGCAAGGATGGTCGGCGTGAGCTCCGAAGCCTGGATCCTGATTGCCGCTGTCGCCGCCCTGCTGGTGGTGGCGTTTGTCGCCGGATTCGTCCTGTACAAGCGCCGTCGCGTCACACTGACGCCACCCGCCGCCGAGAAAGAACTGACCGACCGGTCCGGCGGATACGCGGCCTCCGGTGGCTTCAACTTCAGCCAGGGCGGCACGGCCACCGCGACACGCCCGGAGCCCGCTCCAATCGAGCGAACCGATACCGAGGGACAACCCCACGTCGGCGACGACGCGGCGATTCCGCGTGACGCGCCGAAGCGCGGCATCACCAATGTGCCGCTGCCCGAGGGTGATGTCGATACCGCGGAATCCGCACCGGTCGAAACCGATGGCGCGGGCACCACGGCCGAATCCGCCACGGCCACGGTCGATTCGGATACTGCGGTCGAATCGGACGAGGTAACCACCGAACCCGGAACGGCCCCGCTCACCAGCGCCGATGCCATCGCGCCCTCGGACACCGCGCCTGCGGACCCCACTACCGCTGCGGACCCCGGAACCGCCGCACCGACAGACCCCGCCGCGTCCACCGACACCGCCGCCACTGACACCGCCGCGCCGACGGACTCCGCCGCACCGACGGGCACCAAACCAGCCCCGCCCACGAGCGCCGCCCCGCCCGCAGCCGAGGCACCAGCGCCGACCCCGGACAAGAACTCCGTAGAAACCGCGCCCGAACCCACCGCCGCCGACGCGGCCACCACCCCCGCCCTCGAGGAAATCGAGCCGACCGCCGGCCGCCTGGTCCGCCTGCGCGGCCGCCTGTCCCGCTCGCAGAACGCTGTCGGCAAGAGCCTGCTCGGCCTGCTCGGCGGCGGCGACCTCGACGACGATTCCTGGGAAGAGGTAGAGGACACCCTGGTCCTGGCCGATCTCGGCACCGCGAGCACCGCCGCGGTGGTGGATCGCCTGCGCGAGGAGATGGCCACGCGTAGTGTCCGCAATACCGAACAGGCTCGCGTCGTGCTGCGCGAGGTACTGGTCGAGGCGCTACGTCCCGAACTCGACCGCTCGGTGCGCGCGCTACCGCACGACGATCACCCGTCGATCCTGCTGGTCGTCGGCGTAAACGGCACCGGAAAGACCACCACGACCGGCAAACTCGCCCGCGTACTGGTCGCCGACGGCCGCCGGGTCCTGCTCGGCGCCGCAGACACCTTCCGCGCCGCCGCCGCCGATCAGCTGCAGACCTGGGGTGAGCGGGTCGGTGCCGATACCATCCGAGGCAAGGAGGGCGCGGATCCCGCCGCTGTCGCCTTCGACGCCGTCAGCGCGGGCATCGAGGACGGCGTCGATGTCGTCATGATCGATACCGCGGGCCGACTGCACACCAAGACCGGTCTGATGGACGAGCTCGGCAAGGTCAAGCGCGTCGTGGAGAAGAAGGCCGCGGTCGACGAGGTCCTGCTCGTCCTGGACGCGACCGTCGGACAGAACGGCCTCATGCAGGCGCGCGTCTTCGCGGATGTGGTCGATATCACTGGCGTCGTGCTCACCAAACTGGATGGAACCGCCAAGGGCGGCATTGTCTTCCAGGTGCAGCACGAACTCGGCGTTCCGGTGAAACTCGTCGGCCTCGGTGAGGGCGCCGACGACCTGGCTCCCTTCGAGCCCGGAGCCTTCGTGGACGCGTTGCTCGGCTAGTTCCACGGCCGCCGAATCCTTCTCCTCGGAAACAGCTGTCGGTTTGCTCCGACACATATCGCACACCCGCGATGAAACGTCTGTGTACGCCAGGAAACGTGGTAGCAACACAACTGCACCACGCGTTCACTTAGGCGAAACACGGCATCATCACGGATGAAACACCGAATGAGGACCCTTCTGTGCAGGTCCAATTGCCGGAGTCGGCTGGGCCCGAGATGAGGAGGACATTAAGGTGGCTTTTCCCCTTACCGGTGCACCGGACACCGGTGACACCGCCTGGATGCTGGCCAGTTCAGCGCTCGTGTTGTTGATGACGCCTGGCCTGGCGTTTTTCTACGGCGGCATGGTCCGCTCCAAGAACGTGCTCAACATGATCATGATGAGTATCAGCGCCATGGGTCTGGTCGGCGTGCTGTGGTCGCTATACGGATACTCGGAGGCGTTCGGCGACAACAAGTTCGGCGTGATCGGTGATCCGGCGCAGTTCTTTGGTCTCAAGGGTCTGATCGGCGGCAATTCGGTTGCCGAGGTCAAGGACGCCGCGGGCACCATCACCACCGAGGCCGTGAACATTCCGCTCGCGGGCACCATCCCCGCGACCGTATTCGTCGCGTTCCAGTTGATGTTCGCGATCATCACGGTTGCCCTCATCTCGGGTGCGGTCGCCGACCGCCTGAAGTTCGGCTCCTGGCTGCTGTTCGCCGGTATCTGGGCGACGGTCGTCTACTTCCCGGTCGCGCACTGGGTCTTCGACTTCGACGTCAAGGACGCCGACGGCAATGTCGTGCACGAAGGCGGCTGGATCGCGAACAAACTGCTCGCGGTCGACTTCGCCGGTGGTACCGCGGTCCATATCAATGCCGGTGCGGCGGGCCTGGCCTTGGTGCTGGTGCTCGGTAAGCGCAAGGGTTGGCCGAGCACTCCGTTCCGTCCGCACAACCTGCCGTTCGTGATGCTCGGCGCCGGTCTGCTGTGGTTCGGCTGGTTCGGGTTCAACGCCGGTTCTGCGGTCACCTCCGGTGGTCTGGCCGGTTCGACCTTCATCACCACGACCCTCGCGACCTGCGCCGCGATGCTGGCCTGGCTGCTGGTGGAGAAGTTCCGCGACGGCAAGCCCACCTCGCTGGGTGCGGCTTCGGGTGTGGTGGCCGGTCTGGTCGCGATCACCCCGTCTTGTTCCTCGGTCAACGTGCTCGGCGCTCTGGCGATCGGTTTTGTCGCCGGTGCGGTCTGCGCGCTGGCGGTCGGCCTGAAGTTCAAGTTCGGCTTCGACGACTCGCTCGACGTTGTCGGCGTGCACCTCGTCGGCGGCATCATCGGCACCCTGATGGTCGGCTTCGTTGCCGCGCCGGAGGCGGGTGCGGGCAAGACCGGCCTGTTCTACGGTGGCGGGTTCGACCAGCTGTGGCGTCAGGCCGTCGGCGCCGGTGCGGTACTTGCGTTCTCCTTTATCGCGACCCTGATCATTGCCTATATCGTGAAGTTCACCATTGGGCTGCGCGCCAGCGAGGAAGCCGAGTCGGTGGGCATGGACGAGTCCGAGCACGCTGAAACGGCATACGATTTCGCTGCTGTGGGTGGCACGGCACGTACCGCCGTCAAGGAGGCATGACGACATGAAACTGATCACCGCAATCGTCAAACCGTTCACTCTCGAGGACGTCAAATCCGGGCTCGAGCAGGCTGGTGTGCTGGGCATGACCGTCAGCGAGGTGCAGGGCTACGGCCGCCAGAAGGGGCACACGGAGGTCTACCGCGGCGCCGAGTACTCCGTGGATTTCGTTCCGAAGGTTCGGGTCGAGGTTGTCGTGGACGATGCAACGGTCGACAGGGTCGTCGAGGTGATCGTCGAGGCCTCCCGCACCGGCAAGATCGGTGACGGCAAGGTCTGGGTGACGCCGGTGGAATCGATCATCCGGGTGCGGACGGGCGAACGCGGTACCGACGCTCTGTAAACGGAAAATCGAAATCGAGCGGCGGCCCCGCTCCCACCGGATAGCCCGGTCGGGGCGGGGCCGTACGCATTTGGATGGACGGTGGTTTGTGGGTAGTCACGAGCGAGACGGCAGACAGGTAACCGAGAATGTCGGCTCGAACGTCTCCAATGGCGCGACCGACCTGGTCCGGGCACGTAATCAATTGCTCGAGGGCGGACTGCCCCGTAATCCGCGGCTGGACGCGGAATCGCTGCGTTCGGCGCTGGTCGATCTGTTCGAACTGTGGCTGACCACCAAGGGCACCGAACTCGGCATCGGCCGCGACAGCGGTCTCGCCGTGGTCGCCGTCGGCGGACTCGGGCGAAAGGAGATGCTGCCGTATTCCGATCTGGATCTGGTGTTGCTGCACGATGACGTCGATCCGGCGCGGGTGGCCGAGGTGGCCGATCAGCTCTGGTATCCGCTGTGGGACGCGCATATCAAGCTCGACCACAGCGTGCGTACCGTGCCGCAGGCATTGCGCGTGGCCTCCGACGATCTAATCGCGGCCCTCGGCATGCTCGAGGCCAGGCACATCGCTGGCGATATCGAGTTGAGCAATCTGCTGATCGGCGGGGTGCGCCGGGAATGGCGGACCGGAATCCGTTCGCGCTTCGACGAATTGCTCGAACAGGCCGAAACCAGGTGGCAGCGCAGCGGCGCGATCGCCCATCGCGCCGAACCCGATCTGAAGAACGGGCGCGGCGGACTGCGCGATATCCAACTGCTCGACGCGCTGGCCATCGCCCAGTTGACGGATGCGATGCCGGGTCTCGGGCCGGATGTGCCGGGCGGTGGGGTGAAGCACGCGCGTCGCCGTTTGCTGGATGTTCGCACGGAGCTGCATCGGGTGGCCGGCCGGGCGCGCGATCAACTGCGAGCCCAGGATGCCGACGAGATCGGCGCGGCCTTGCGCATCGGTGACCGCTTCGATCTCGCTCGCACGCTGAGCGATTCGGCGCGGACGGTGAGCTACTCCGTCGATGTCGGTCTGCGCACCGCCGCCAATGCGCTGCCCCGCCGTGGCCTCGCGCGACTGCGTCGCATGCCGGTTCGTCGACCACTCGATGAGGGCGTGGTCGAACACGCGGGGGAGGTCGTGTTGGCGCGGGATGCGCGGCCGCAGCGCGATCCCGGACTGATCCTGCGGGTGGCGGCGGCGTCGGCGCAGACCGGGCTGCCGATGTCCGCGACCACGCTCAATCGACTCTCCGAGGATGCGCCGGAGTTACGCGAACCCTGGCCCAAGGATGCGCTCAACGACCTGTTGATTCTCCTGGGCGCGGGTCGCGGTGCCATCGATGCGGTCGAGGCGCTGGACCGAACGGGCTTGTGGGGCAGGCTCCTTCCCGAATGGGGTGCGGTGCGCGACCTGCCGCCGCGCGATGCGCTGCACACCTGGACCGTGGACCGGCACCTGATGGAGACGGTGGCCTACGCGAGCGCGTTGAGCACCCGCGTCGCCCGTCCCGACCTGCTGATGCTCGGTGCGTTGCTGCACGATATCGGCAAGGGGCGCGTCGGTGACCACAGCATTGTCGGAGCCGAACTGGCCACCCATATCGGACGGCGTCTTGGCCTGTGGCCATCGGATGTGCGGACGCTCAGCGCGATCGTGCGCCACCATCTGTTATTGCCCGACACCGCGACTCGCCGCGATCTGGCCGATCCCGCCACCGTGCAATTCGTCGTCGATGCCCTCGGCGGCGACGTGCAACTGCTCGAACTGCTGCACACCCTGGCCGAGGCCGATTCGCTGGCCACCGGACCCGGCGTGTGGGGTGATTGGAAGGCCTCGCTGATCGGGGAACTCGTGCGGCGCTGCCGCCTGGTCATGGCGGGGGATCAGCTGCCGGAGCCGGAGCCGATCGCACCGGAACTGCTGGCCAAGGCCGCGGCGGGTGGCGTGCACGTCGATCTGCGGCCCGGCGAGGGCAAGTACACCTACACGGTCACCGTGATCGCACCGGATACGCCGGGACTGCTCTCGGATGCCGCCGGGGTGTTGGCCCTGCATTCGCTGCGGGTGCTCTCGGCGACCGTCGGCAGCGAAGGTAGCTCGGCCATCAATACTTTTGTGGTCTCCCCGAAGTTCGGCGATCCGCCGGACGGCGGACTGCTGCGGCAGGAGCTGATCCGGGCGACCGCGGGCGATCTGGATCTGTCCGCGCTGTTGGCGAAGCGGGAGCACGAGGCCACCGGCACTCGCCCGAGCCCGTACGCGCAGGCGCAGCCCCGGGTGATCTGGTCGGCGGCGGCGACCCCAGGCCAGGTGGTCCTCGAATTGCGTGCCGAGGACCGGATCGGCCTGCTCAGCCGTCTGGCCGCAGCGTTTGCCGAATGCGGCGCCGATGTGCGCTGGGCGAAGGTGGTGACCATGGGTTCCGCGGTGGTCGACGCCTTCAGTCTCGACCTCGGCGTGGACATCCCGGAGCGTCGTGAAACCGTCGAAAAGGCGGTTCTGGCCGTGGTCCCGCGGCCCGCTCCGAAGCCTCCGGAGGGAGTCGGACCACCCGGTACGAGCTCGACTCCCTGACCAGGGTGATTGACATTTGCGCATGATTTGCTGAAAGCGTATGCAGCGGGCCGGACGCACCCTACTATCAGAGCGTCTGGCTATCGCGAGCATGAGGGGAGCAGGTCGGTGGCAATTGAAGTCGTTTCGGCGTCGATGATGACGAGTGACGAGACCACGCATATGGCGCGCTGCGTCGGCGGTGATCGGTGGGTGGTCTCCTGGCTGCCCGGCCGGACACTGTCCGGTCAGCAGGCTGTGACCGCTATGACGATTGCCACCACCGTTGCTACCCGCGATATGCCGACAGGCGCGGACTGGGCCATGCTCGACGACCTGGCCCTCGAGCTCGGTCTCACCGGTCGGGAGGCGGTTTTCATGGTCGCTCTGGAGAACCACGACTACCGCAAAACCGCCAAGCCGCGCCGCCGCGGGTTGGAATAACGCCACGAAGCGAGCACCGCTTGCGCGAACAGGTGGGCAGTCCCATTACCCTGGGATACCAAGTGACGTCCCACGAGATCAGGAGCGCGATCGGTGTTCGAATCCCTGTCCGACCGGCTTACCGGTGCCCTCAAGGATCTTCGCGGTAAGGGGCGTCTGTCACCGGCCGACATCGACGCCACCTGTCGTGAGATCCGCCTCGCCCTGCTCGAAGCCGACGTCGCGCTGCCCGTGGTGCGCGGTTTCATCGCGAAGATCAAGGAGCGGGCCAAGGGCGCGGAGGTCTCCGCCGCCCTCAATCCGGCCCAGCAGGTCGTCAAGATTGTCAACGAGGAACTCGTCGGAATCCTCGGCGGTGAAACCCGCAGGCTGACCCTCGCCAAGAACCCGCCGACGGTGATCATGCTCGCCGGTCTGCAGGGTTCCGGTAAGACCACCCTGGCGGGCAAGCTCGCGAAATGGCTCAAGGGACAGGGACATCAGCCGCTGCTGGTGGCCTGCGACCTCCAGCGCCCCGGCGCGGTGACCCAGCTCCAGGTCGTCGGTGAGCGTGCGGGTGCGCCCGTCTTCGCACCACATCCCGGCACCTCCATCGGCGGCGGCCAGAATCCGCTGGGCATTTCGGCGGCCGATCCGGTCGCGGTAGCCGAGGCCGGTGTCGCGGAGGCGCGCAGCAAGCAATACGACGTGGTCATCGTCGACACCGCCGGTCGCCTCGGTATCGACGCCGAGCTGATGGCGCAGGCCGCTGGCATCCGCGATGCCGTGAAGCCCGACGAGACGCTGTTCGTACTCGACGCGATGATCGGTCAGGACGCCGTCAATACCGCGGAGTCCTTCCGCGACGGCGTCGGCTTCACCGGTGTCGTACTCACCAAGCTCGACGGTGACGCCCGCGGTGGTGCCGCGCTGTCGGTCCGCAATGTGACCGGTGCGCCGATCATGTTCGCCTCCACGGGTGAGAAGCTCGAGGACTTCGACGTCTTCCATCCGGACCGGATGGCCTCGCGCATCCTCGGCATGGGTGACGTGCTGAGCCTGATCGAGCAGGCCGAACAGGTTTACGACCAGCAGCAGGCCGAGGAAGCCGCCCGCAAGATCGGCAGCGGCGAGATGACGCTCGAGGACTTCCTCGATCAGATGCTCGCGATCCGCAAGATGGGCCCCATCGGCAACCTGCTCGGCATGCTGCCCGGTGCGGGCCAGATGAAGGATGTGCTGGCCCAGGTCGACGATAAGCAGCTCGACCGGGTGCAGGCGATCATCCGCGGTATGACCCCGGCCGAACGCGCGAACCCGAAGATCATCAACGCATCTCGCCGCCTGCGCATCGCCAACGGCTCCGGCGTGCAGGTCTCCGAGGTCAACCAGCTCGTCGACCGCTTCTTCGAGGCCAAGAAGATGATGGCCATGATGGGCCGCCAGATGGGCCTGCCCGGTTCGCGCCGCGGCAATGCGAAGAAGGGCAAGAAGGGGAAGAAGGGCGGCCGCGGACCGACACCGCCGAAGATGCGCGGTGGGTTGCCCGGCATGCCCGGCATGCCCGCCGGCATGCCGGATCTGTCCGGAATGCCCGCCGGGCTGGACCAGCTGCCGCCTGGACTCGAGGGTTTCGACTTGTCGAAGCTGAACTTCCCCAAGAAGTAGGCGGCTCCGCCTTCCGCAACGCGTTGCGGCGCAAGGCAACGGCCAGTCCGCCATGCCCGGCTGACGAACGTCGGTTGGGAGCTACTGTCGCGTGCGGGCGGGTGACCGTCAAAGGGGGCGGGCAGTAGGTTAGGTGCCGACGACGGTCGAGGAGGTTGGTGTGCATCTGCGGGGTGTAGTTCTCCCTGAGGACGAGGTGCGTGACCTGTGGGTACGGGACGGGCTGGTGTCGTTCGAGCCCGTCGCGGGGGCCGAAACACTGTGCGGCACAGGGTGGATCGTGCCCGGACTCGTCGATGCGCACTGTCACGTCGGAATCCGGTACGGCGGAGGGCACGAGGATCGCGAGGGCGCGATCACCCAGGCCGAGACCGAGCGGGACGCAGGTGCGCTGCTGCTGCGCGATGCGGGGTCACCGATCGATACGCACTTCATCGATGAGCACGAGGACCTACCGCGGATCATTCGCGCGGGCCGTCATATCGCCCGACCGCGGCGGTATATCCGGGAACTCGGCATCGAACTCGACGATGAGCGCGATCTGCCGGAGATCGTTGCCGAACAGGCTCGGCTCGGCGACGGCTGGGTGAAGATCGTCGGCGACTGGATCGACCGGTCGGTGGGCGATCTGCGGCCGCTGTGGAGTGACTCGATCCTGAAGGAGGCGATCGACGCCGCGCACGCGAACGGCGCGCGGGTGACGGCACACGTCTTCGGCGAGGACGCCCTGCCCGGCCTGATCAACGCGGGCATCGACTGCCTCGAACACGGGACCGGCCTCACCGACGACACCATCGAGTTGATGGTCGAACACCGCACCGCGCTGGTCCCGACGCTGATCAATATCGACACCTTCCCCGGAATCGCCGACAGCGCAGGAAAATTCCCCATCTACGCCGCACATATGCGCGATCTGCACGCGCGCGTCCGCCGCACCGTCGCCAATGCGCACGATGCGGGCGTTCCGATCTTCGCGGGCACCGATGCGGGCGGTTCCATCCGTCACGGCCGCATTGCCGACGAAATCGCCGCCCTGTCCGGGGCGGGGTTGTCGAACCACGACGCACTCGGCGCTGCCTCCTGGAATGCCCGCACATGGCTCGGCCGACCGGGCATCGAGGCCGGTGCGCCAGCGGATTTCGTTGTCTACCAGGAAGATCCGCGCATCAACCCGGCCGCGCTCACCGAGCCCCAGTACGTCATTCTTCGTGGCCGCCTCGTCAAGACCCACAATCCGGTCACCGGCCACCGCTGACCCACCGCATCGCGCAGGGCCATAGCTTGCGCTAGGTGGGCAGTCGGTGTGCGGCAGACTCCCAGGTCAGCGGGTTGATGCGGCCAAGGTCGGGAGGGCGGGGACCGGGCGCGCGTAGGGTCGGGTTATGACCATTCGCCTCGGTTATCAGATGCCCAACTTCAGTTATGGCCAGCCCGTCAGCGAACTCTTTCCGACCGTGGTCGCGCAGGCCAGGGAGGCCGAAGCCGCCGGTTTCGACACGGTCTTCGTCATGGATCACTTCTACCAGCTGCCCGGTCTCGGCGAGCCGAGTGAGCCGATGCTCGAGGCCTACACAGCACTGTCCGGAATCGCCGCGTCTACCGAACGAATTCAGTTGTCGGCGTTGGTAACCGGCAACACTTATCGCAATCCCGCCCTGCTCGCCAAGACCGTCACCACCATGGATCTGGTGAGCGGTGGACGGGCCGTGCTCGGCATCGGCGCCGGCTGGTTCGAGCTCGAACACCAGTCCTACGGTTTCGAATTCGGCACCTTCACCGAACGATTCCAGCGGCTCGACGAGGCGCTGCGGATCATTACCCCGATGCTGCGCGGTGAACACTCGACCTTCGACGGCAAGTGGTACCACACCGAGAACGCCATGAATGAGCCGCGGCTGCGCAATGACCTGCCTATTCTGCTCGGTGGCGGCGGCGAGAAGAAGACCTTCGCGCTGGCGGCCCGCTTCGCCGACCACATCAATATCATCTGCAATGCCTCCGAACTGCCCCGCAAGATCGAGGCACTGCACCAGCGCTGTGCCGAAATCGACCGCGACCCGGAGACTTTGGAGGTCAGCTACCTCTGTTTCCTGATGATCGATGAAGACGGCGACCGCGCACGCAAACAACAGCAGGATCTACTGCGCGGCATCGGCGTCGACCTGTCCACACTTTCGGAGGACGAGCGCAAGCAAACCATCGCCGACCGCCAATTCGTCGGCAGCCCAGCCGAAGTCGCCGAGCAGCTGCAGACCAGGGTGCTCGACCAGGGCGTGCAGGGTCTCATCGTCAACATGGTGACGAACGGCCACGAACCGGGTGCCGTGGATCTTGCCGGACGCACCCTCGCCCCGCTGGTCCGCTGAGCGGTTGAACTGAGCGCCCATTTCCTGGCCGAATCCGGGGTTCCCGCGAATCGTGCTCGAAAATGGGCGCTCACACTAAAAACCCCCACGAGTCCTTGTATCAGCTGGCGCGGCGTTTTTCTCTCGGTACCGCGGCATCGCCAGCGATGACAATGGTCCGGGCTACCGTGGAAACAAGCCAGCTCGCTTCTGGGGTTATCGGCTCGGTGAGAGCGGATACCGTCAGGAGGTATACGTTGCGGCGGGCGAGACGGTCGTGGCTCCGGGCCCCGTTCCGATCACCGTTGACACGGCGGATCTACGCTGAGGTGCTGCTGACCGAGAGCCGTAACTTCCGCTCCGGCGTCGTGCTGCTGCGCTATCGAACCGCGTAATCGTCAGTTGAGCAGGTTCACGATCCCGCTGATCACGCCGCGAATACCGCCGACAGCAGCCCGCGCGAGACCGGGCGCCAGCAATTCCATGGCCGCGTCACCGCCGATTTCGGTAGCGGGTTCGGCAACCTCACCCCGCCTGCGGCGACGTCGTCTCCTGAAGATCCCCATGTTGTGACTATCCGAGCTGGGCGGCCGTTCGTTTACAGACGACGCGATTTCAGGAGCGGGGGACCGGTCTGGCACAATGGAGCACCGTCCTTCCTGGACAAGTGTCAGCCCGTCTCCGGTTACGTACCGCGCGGCGGTCACACACTCCAAGCGCAAAACCGGGCTCGCAGACCGTGCGGGTCGCTGAATTGTGCCGTGACCAACCACTGAAAGGCAGATCAGCACATGGCTGTTCGCATCAAGCTCACCCGTCTCGGCAAGATCCGTAACCCGCAGTACCGCGTGGTCATCGCCGATGCCCGCACCCGTCGTGACGGCCGCGCCATCGAGAACGTCGGCAAGTACCACCCGAAGGAAGAGCCGTCGCTGATCGAGATCAACTCCGAGCGCGTGCAGTACTGGCTGGGTGTCGGCGCGCAGCCGACCGAGGCCGTGCAGCGGCTGCTGGAGATCACCGGCGATTGGCAGAAGTTCAAGGGCCTGCCGGGTACCGAGGGCACCCTGAAGGTGAAGCCCGCGAAGCCGTCCAAGCTGGACCTGTTCAACGCCGCGCTGGCCGCCGCCGATAACGAGCCGGTCGCCGAGGCCGTCACCCCCAAGAAGAAGGCCGCCAAGAAGGACGAGGCCGCCGAGACTGAGGCTGCCGAATAATGTCCGCCGTCGTCGCCGATGCCGTGGAACACCTGGTTCGCGGCATTGTCGCCAATCCGGATGACGTCCGGGTCGAGCTGATCACCGGCCGCCGTGGACGCACCGTCGAGGTGCACGTCAACCCCGAGGATCTGGGCAAGGTGATCGGTCGCGGCGGTCGTACCGCGACCGCGCTGCGCACCCTCGTCGCCGGAATCGGCGGCCGGGGCATCCGGGTCGACGTGGTCGATACCGACGCTTAAATGGAACTCGTTATAGGCCGGGTCGCCAAATCGCACGGTGTGCGCGGCGAACTGGTCGTCGAGGTACGCACCGACGACCCCGACGCGCGTTTCGCACCCGGTGTGCGGCTGCGCGGGCGGGCGGCGCGATCCAAAGAAGTTCGTGAATTCACCGTGGAGTCGGCCCGAGAGCATTCGGGCCGACTTCTCGTGCAACTCGTCGGGGTCTCCGACCGTACCGCCTCTGATGGGCTGCGCGGCACGCTGTTCGTCGTGGACAGTGCGGAGCTGCCGCCGTCGGAGGATCCGGACGAGTTCTACGACCACGAGTTGGAGGGACTGACCGTCCAGCTCACCGATGGCACACTTGTCGGCAAGGTCACCGAAGTGCTGCATTCGGCTGCGGGAGAACTGCTTTCGGTGCGCGCCGCCGACGACGGCAGGGAGATCCTGATCCCGTTCGTCACCGCGATCGTCCCGTCGGTGTCGCTGGCCGATCAACTGGTCGTCATCGATCCGCCCGAGGGTCTGCTCGATCCGGAGTAGCGGATCGCCGATCCACCGGAAACAGAGGACAGCATGAAACTCGATGTCGTCACGATTTTTCCGGAGTATCTGGAGCCGCTGCGAACGGCGTTGCTGGGCAAGGCCATCGACAAGGGTCTGATCTCCCTCGACGTGCACGATTTGCGTCGCTGGACGCACGACGTGCACAAGTCCGTCGACGATTCACCCTACGGCGGTGGGCCGGGCATGGTCATGAAGCCGACTGTCTGGGGTGCCGCCCTCGACGAGGTATGCCCCGACGACGCCCTGCTCGTGGTGCCGACTCCCGCCGGAGTACCCTTCACTCAAGCTACCGCGCAACGCTGGGCGAGCGAGCAGCACCTCGTATTCGCTTGCGGCCGTTACGAAGGCATCGATCAGCGCGTCTTCGACGATGCCGCCCGCCGGGTCCGTGTCGAAGAGGTCAGCATCGGCGACTACGTTCTGATCGGTGGTGAAGCCGCAGTCCTCGTGATGGCCGAGGCAGTGGTCCGCCTACTCCCCGGTGTACTCGGCAATCAGCAATCCCACCAAGAGGATTCGTTCTCCGACGGGCTGCTCGAGGGGCCGAGCTATACGCGCCCCGTCTCCTGGCGCGGCCTCGAAGTGCCGCCGATTCTGCTGTCCGGTGATCACGCCAAGGTCGCCGCGTGGCGACGCGAACAGTCCCTTGCCCGTACGCGCGAACGGCGCCCGGACTTGCTTGACGACTGAAACTACAGACTCGATGCCCTATCGAATGTATCGTTGATTAACGGCACATTAATCAACGGTGAACAACGGTAGGTGGCTATGGTGACAGTGGCTCGGTTCGGGATGGTGCGTCGAGTGGTGGCCTCGACTCTCGTCGGTGGCGCCATGATGGTCTTATCGGATCTGGTGGCGCCGGAACCCGTCGTAGCCAGAGTTGCCGCAGATCGGGATACGCATGATCCAGATGCCGGCCGGGGCGGCTACGGCGCAGGTCAGCGCGGCCGCAGTAGCAATCACGGGCAATACAAGGGCCGTAACGAGCGCCCATGCCAGTACACCCCCGAAGGGGTTTGCACCGGCGGCCGGTGATCAACGGCCCGAGTCAAGGCAGCAGACCGAAGCGCCGAGCGGTGACAACGGCTTCGTGGCGGGAGTGTGCGTCGAGTTTGGTCATCGCGTTGCGCAGATAGCTCTTGACCGTTTCCGGGCCGAGCGAAAGGCGTTGGGCAGCTTCTTGATTGGTGCAGCCGAGCGCGATCTGAGACAGCACGTCGAGTTCCCGTCGGGACAGGCGCGGAGCGTCCGCGGGTGGGTCGCCGACCAGGACTCGGGTGAGGCGTTCACACACCGAGTGCAGGCGTTCGCGTAGGCGTTCGTCCTCGGCCGAGCGCGCCGCGCCGCGGAGTTCGGCATTGATCTCGCGGAGTTCCTCGGCGACGGCGGGCGCGGTCTCGGGCGCGGGAGTGGTCATTTCCAGCAGGCGCAGGCGGCGGTCCACCTCGTCGCGGATGGTGATTTCGGTGGCCAGGCGTCGGCTGGCCGCGACGACCAGATCGGCGGTGCGGTCGCCGAGCGGTGTGCCGCCACGATTGGCGGCATAGAGCACCGCGCGGGAGCGATCGTCGACCACCACGGGCACCGCGAGCACCGAGCGGATGCGTTCGCCGGAGACCGGACCGTCGTAGTGGTGGGTGATCTCGGCGGCATTGCGGTAGTCGGCGACCGAGGCGGGGCGGCGCATATCCATCACCCGGCCGCCCAGCCCGGAGGTGCGTAGCACGGTCAGTCCGCGCAGGCCATTGGTGACGGTGCCGACGAATTCGGTGAGCAGCAGCGCATCATCGTGCACCTCGCCGCCGAAAACCACCGGCACGCCCGCCTTATTCGCCACCCAGCGGATCTCGGCGCGCAGCGCATCGCCGTCGCGCGGCCGCAGCAGCGCGGTGGTGTGGGTCAAAAGACTCACCCCTTTTCGGGGGTAGTGCCGAACGTGATCTGACCCACATCCTATTGGAGACGAGGTGGCCTGGATCACCGATGAGGAGAGGCGAGATGACCGCGGACCTGAACGCGCGCGTGCGCGAGCTACTGGAGACCTACGACGGACCCGACGTCAGCGCAGCGGACCTGCTGTGCGACCGGCACCCCGCCGACCGCATCGCGTTCACCGTCGTCGACCCCGACCTGACCTCGACCGACCTCACCTACGGTGAGCTGCGCGAGCGCTCCCAGCGCTTCGCCGTCGCCCTCGCCGACCTGGGCGTCGAACCCGGCGACCGCGTCGCCACCCTGATGTCGAAATCCGCCGACCTGGTGGTCGCACTGCTGGGCATCTGGCGTCGCGGCGCGGTCCACGTCCCGCTCTTCACCGCATTCGCCCCACCGGCCATCGCCTTCCGGCTCGAGGCGAGCGGCACGACGATCGTCATCGCCGACGCGGATCAGGGGACAAAGTTGGTGCCGGGCGACGACATCCCGGCCGATCCGCCCTGGCGCGTCATCATTGCCGGGAACGGCCGGGCAGTCGCTGAGGCGCCGCTGCGGTTTGCGGATCTGCTCGCCGCTTACTCCGCCGACGACCCGCGCGCGGCCGCGGTGGCGGTCGGCGGGGATGGGCTTTTGGTGCAGTTGTTCACCAGCGGCACGACGGGCACTCCGAAGGGCGTGCCGATTCCGGTGCGGGCACTCGCGGCATTCCATGCGTACCAGGAGTTTTCGCTGGACGTGCGAGCGGAGGACGTCTATTGGAATGCGGCGGATCCGGGTTGGGCGTACGGGCTGTACTGGGCGATTCTGAGCCCGCTGGCCTCCGGTATCCGCAGCCTGCTGCTGCATGCCGCCTTCTCTGCGCCGCTGACCTGGCGGGTGCTCGAGCGGTTCGGCGTAACCAACTTCACCGCCGCGCCGACGGTGTATCGCGCGTTGCGTGCCGATAGTGCCACCGCCCCAACGGATCTCCGGTTGCGGCGGGCGTCCTCGGCGGGCGAACCGCTCACCCCGGATGTGGTGACGTGGTCGGTCGAAACACTCGGAGTTGCGGTGCGCGACCACTACGGGCAGACCGAGCACGGCATGCTCATCTGCAATTCCTGGCACGACGCGCTGCGGGTGGACGTACCCGCGGGCTCGATGGGCCGGACGATGCCCGGATGGCATTGCGCGGTGCTCGCGGACGTCGCCGACGTCGAAGCGCCGGTCGGCGAACTGGGCCGAGTCGCCATCGATACCCAACGCAGTCCGCTGCTGTGGTTCCTCGGCTACCTCGATGCCCCGGAACGCACCGCGCAACGCTATACCGCCGACGGTCGTTGGTATCTGACCGGGGATGCCGGATCCCAGGATGCGGACGGTTTCTTCCATTTCTCGGCCCGCGACGACGATGTGATCATCATGGCCGGTTATCGCATCGGCCCGTTCGAGGTCGAGAGCGTGCTGGTGCTGGATGAGCGGGTGGTCGAGGCCGCGGTGGTCGGCATGCCCGACGATTTGCGCGGCGAGGTGCTCGAGGCATTCGTGGTGCTGCGCAACGGTTTCGAAGGGAATACCGAACTCGAGGCCGAATTGCAGACCTTGGTGAAACGCAAGTTCGCCGCGCACGCGTATCCACGCAAGGTACATTTCGTGGACGCCCTGCCCAAGACGCCCAGCGGCAAGGTGCAGCGCTTCATCCTGCGGCAGCAGGGGGTTCGGTGATGTCCGCACTGGCGAGTTACACATCCGGCACTGCGGAAACCCCGCTGCTCGGCGACACCATCGGCGATGACTTCGACCGCATGGCCGCCGCCTATGCGGACCGAGAAGCCCTGGTGGACTGTCCATCCGGTCGCCGCTGGACCTATCGCGAACTCGCGGCCGCGATCGACGCACTTGCCACCGGATTGGCCGAACGCGGCATCGCCAAGGGCGACCGGGTCGGCATCTGGGCCCCGAATTGTGCGGAATGGTTTCTCACCCAGTACGCGACCGCGAAACTCGGTGCGATTCTGGTCAATATCAATCCGGCCTACCGCACCAGCGAACTGGAATACGTGCTGCGCCAAGCCGGTGTGCGCATGCTGATCGCCGCGCCGGAATTCAAGGCCTCGAACTACGTCGCCATGATCGAGCAGGTCCAGCCGAATTGTCCTGGCCTGGAACAGGTCCTGGTACTCGGCACTCCCGAATGGGATGCGATGGCGCAGTCCGATATCGACGCCGGACGACTTGCGCGGATCGCCGCAACGTTGTCCATGGACGACCCGATCAATATCCAGTACACCTCCGGCACAACGGGTTTCCCCAAGGGGGCGACGTTGAGCCACCACAACATTCTCAACAACGGCTACTTCGTCGGTGAACTCTGCGGCTATACCGAACAGGATCGGATCTGCGTCCCGGTGCCTTTCTACCACTGCTTCGGCATGGTTATGGGCAACCTGGCAAGCACCAGCCACGGTGCGGCCGTGGTGATTCCGGCACCCGCATTCGACCCGGTCGCAACCCTGGATGCGGTCGCCGCGGAGCGGTGCACCTCGCTCTACGGCGTACCGACGATGTTCATCGCCATACTCGCGGAACTGGATTCGGGCAGACACGTCGACCTTTCCAGCCTGCGCACCGGCATCATGGCCGGATCACCCTGCCCGGTCGAGGTGATGAAGCGGGTGATCGATCGCATGGGCATGAGCGAAGTGTGCATCTGCTACGGCATGACCGAAACCTCCCCGGTATCGACCCAGACTCGTCGCGACGACGGCATCGACCGCCGCACCGCGACCGTCGGCCGGGTCGGCCCACATCTGGAGGTCAAAATCGTCGACCCCGCAACAGGTTTGACCGTGCCGCGCGGCGCACCCGGCGAGCTGTGCACCCGCGGCTATTCGGTCATGCTCGGCTACTGGTCCGAACCCGAGAAGACCGCCGAGGCCATCGATGCCGCCCGCTGGATGCACACCGGCGATATCGGCGTCATGGACGACGACGGGTATCTCGCGATCACCGGCCGGATCAAGGACATGGTGATCCGCGGCGGCGAGAACATCTACCCGCGCGAGATCGAGGAATTCCTCTACACCCACCCGGACATCCTCGATGCTCAGGTGATCGGGGTCCCCGACCCGAAATACGGCGAGGAGCTGATGGCCTGGATCCGAATGAAGGACGGCACAACACCATTGGACGCCGACGCGATCCGCGCTTTCTGCACCGGCAAACTCGCGCATTTCAAGATCCCGCGCTACGTGCACATCGTCGAGGAGTTTCCGATGACCGTCACTGGCAAGATCCGCAAGGCCGAAATGCGTGAGTTGGCTGCAGAACTGCTCGCATCTTCTGACCGCGACGACTGATTTCGTGAGCACATCGGTAACTCGCCGGGCGAAACTCTGCCAACAGCTCGACCGCCTGCCCGCGACCGTAGTCTTCGAGGTCCTCACGAGGCCAGGGAAGGCGGGAGCATGCCGGTTTACCTGGGCATGGGCCGTTTGTCAGGCGACAACGGTAGTCTCTCGGGCGTGACGACAGCGCCCGAGATCGCCAGTTCAGCGACGAACACCGACACGACCGCCGCCGCACCGGCCGCGACCACAGCTCTGGCCAGTGTGGGCCGGCGCATCGCCGATGAACTCGGCGTGCGCGAGACCCAGGTTCGGGCCGCCGTCGAGCTGCTGGATGCGGGTTCGACGGTGCCTTTCATCGCGCGGTACCGAAAAGAGGTCACCGGTGGCCTCGATGACGCCCAGCTTCGCCAGCTCGACGAGCGCCTGACCTACCTGCGTGAACTCGACGAGCGCCGCGGCGCGATCATCGAATCCATCAAGGGCCAGGGCAAACTCGACGACGCGCTGCTCGGGCAGCTGATGACGGCCGAGACCAAGGCCCGCCTCGAGGACATCTATCTGCCGTACAAGCCGAAGCGGCGCACCAAGGCGCAGATCGCCCGCGAGGCCGGTCACGAGCCCGTCGCCGATGCGCTGATCGGCGATCCGACCACCGATCCCGCGCAGTACACCGCCGAACAGCTCGACGGCGCCCGCGCCATTCTGGTCGAGCGTTTCGCGGAGGACGCCGACCTGGTCGGCGAGCTGCGTGAGCTGATGTGGAACCGCGGCCAGGTCAGCTCGAGCGTGCGGCCGGGCAAGGAGGAGGCGGGCGCGAAGTTCGCCGACTACTTCGAATTCAGCGAGCCGTTCGGCAAGCTGCCCTCGCACCGGATCCTCGCGCTGCTGCGCGGTGAGAAGGAGGAGATCCTGCAGCTGCAGCTCGAACCCGACACCGAGGAGTTGGAACCGGGCGAGCGGTCGATCTACGAGGGCCGCATCGCGGTGAAGTTCGATATCGCCGATCGCGGCCGGGCCGCCGACACTTGGCTGCTGGACACGGTGCGCTGGGCGTGGCGCACGAAACTCCAAGTGAGCCTTGGCATCGATACCCGCATGCGCCTGCGTCAGGCCGCCGAGAAGGACGCCGTCGACATCTTCGCCGCCAATCTGCGCGACTTGCTGCTGGCCGCGCCTGCGGGTACCCGCACCACCATGGGCCTGGATCCGGGCTACCGCACCGGTGTGAAGGTCGCCGTCGTCGACGCCACCGGCAAGGCCGTCGCGACCGAGGTCATCTACCCGCACAAGCCGCAGGGCCAGACCGAGAAGTCCCTGGCCGTACTCGGCGCGCTGGTCGCCCGGTTCGGCGTCGAGCTCATCGCCATCGGCAACGGCACCGCCTCGCGCGAGACCGATGCCCTTGCCACCGAGCTGATTTCGCGGATTCCGGAGAACAAGCCGACCAAGATCG
Organism: Nocardia vinacea; assembly: GCF_035920345.1. Classification (NCBI taxonomy): domain Bacteria; kingdom Bacillati; phylum Actinomycetota; class Actinomycetes; order Mycobacteriales; family Nocardiaceae; genus Nocardia; species Nocardia vinacea. The sequence goes on along the minus strand of NZ_CP109149.1, from coordinate 4,656,193 downwards.
TGGTCTCCGAGGCGGGCGCGTCGGTGTACTCCGCATCGGCGTACGCCTCGCAGGAACTACCGGATATGGACGTCTCGCTGCGCGGTGCGGTATCCATCGCCCGTCGTCTGCAGGACCCGCTGGCCGAGCTGGTGAAGATCGACCCGAAGTCCATCGGCGTCGGTCAGTACCAGCACGATGTCTCCGAAACCCTGCTGGCCCGCTCGCTGGGCGCGGTGGTCGAGGATGCGGTGAACGCGGTCGGTGTCGATGTGAATACCGCATCGGTGCCGCTGTTGTCGCGGGTGTCCGGTGTCGCCAATTCGATCGCCGAAAGCATTGTGGCGTACCGTGATCAGCACGGCCCGTTCCGCAGCCGCACCGCGCTGCTCGACGTGCCGCGCCTGGGCCCCAAGGCCTTCGAACAGTGCGCGGGCTTCCTGCGCATCCGCGGCGGCGACGATCCGCTCGACACCTCCGCCGTGCATCCCGAGGCCTATCCGGTGGTGCGGCGCATCCTGGAATCGACCGGACGCGGCATGGCGGAACTGATCGGCAACACCACGACCTTGCGCTCGCTGCGGCCCGGCGAGTTCACCGATGAGAAGTTCGGTATCCCCACCGTCACCGACATCATCTCCGAACTCGAGAAGCCGGGTCGCGACCCGCGTCCGGAATTCAAGACCGCCGAATTCGCGGCGGGCGTGGAGAAGGTCGCGGATCTGGAGCCGGGCATGGTGCTCGAGGGTGTGGTCACCAATGTGGCCGCATTCGGTGCATTCGTCGATATCGGCGTGCACCAGGACGGACTCGTGCACGTCTCGGCCATGTCGCACAACTTCGTCAAGGATCCGCGCGAGGTCGTGAAGTCCGGCGATGTCGTCAAGGTGAAGGTGCTCGAGGTCGACGTCGCACGCCAGCGCATCGGGCTGTCGCTGCGGCTGGACGACGAGCCCGGTACGGCGACCAAGGGCGACGGCGCTCGCGGCCGTGGCCAAGGAGGTCGCGGCGGGCAGGACCGCGGCGGACAGCGGCAGAATGGACAGGGTAAGCAGCAGGGCCAGGGTCGACAGCAGAATCAGGGCCGCAACCAGGGCAACCAGCGGCGCAACGCCCCCGCACCGAGTGGTTCGATGGCGGATGCGCTGCGGCGGGCCGGTTTCGGGCAGTAGGACGATACGGGCGGAGGTTTGTAGGCGGCCATGCGACGGTGGCTCGAAGACGATGTGATCGGGCACGGCCGCCTTCCGCTGCTGTGCTTCCTCCTCGGGTTCATCGTCGGCTTCCTGCTGATCCGGCTCAGCGTCCGGTTGATCCGCAAGCAGATCCGCTGGTGGCCGGGCAATGTGCGCTCCGGTGGTGTGCACATCCACCACATGGTGTTCGGGGTCATCCTGGTGCTGCTGTCCGGCATCGGGATGGTCACCATGTACCAGAGCGCCACCACACTCACCGCGAGCCTGCTCGCCGCCGGCTTCGGTGTCGGCGCGGCCCTGACCCTCGACGAATTCGCGCTGATCTTCTACCTGCGCGATGTGTACTGGGAGGAACAGGGCCGAACCTCGGTCGATGCGGTCTTCGTCGCCCTCGCGGTGACCGGACTGCTGCTGCTCGGATTCCACCCGCTGTGGTTATTGGACATCAACGACTTCCGCCGCGACCCCAGCACCGAAGTCCGCATCTCCATCGTCTGCTTCGCCGTGGTGAATCTGGGCTTGGCGGCAGTCGTCATCGCCAAGGGCAAGATCTGGACCGGCCTGTTCGGCATGTTCTTCCTGCCCCTACTCGTCGTCGGCGCATTCCGCCTGAGCAGACCGGGCGCACCCTGGGCTCGTTGGCGTTACCCCGGCAGACGACGGCTCATGTATCGGGCGATAGTCCGTGAACGTCGCTACCGACGCCCGGTGATCCGCGCCAAGATCTTCGTGCAAGACCTGGTCGCCGGAAAACCCGACGTGGTCCACGTCCGCGAGGCCGCGGAGGCCGAATTGGCCCGCACCGTCGTCCCCGCACCCCCCGCTCCCACCCATTGGCACCTGCCCTCAGTGTCCGACCACTCCCATCGCGATTGATCGTCGCCCAAGCCCTGCGCAACCGCAGCGCCCCGCAGACGTCAGCCCGGTGTCCCGAGCTCACGAGAACGCTCTGGTGCAGGATCGCTCGACGTTTGCCTCCACCATTGCATGGTGATCAAGCGTCCAGCGCGACGTGGGGGAGGCGGGCTGGGTCGGAGAGCAGGTCTATAGCGGCGATCTTGTCGTCGACGATGGTGAAGGCGATCAGTGAGACTGTCCGGCCGTTGGCAGTATTGAGCAACCCCGCCGCACCGTTGACCAGGACAGGTTGCGAGGCGAAGGCATTGGCGGCGCGCTGGAAGGCATCGAGCTGACCGGCCACCGTCGCGGCGCCGCGCAGTACGCGCATGCCGCCGGGGAAGCGGGCTCCGGCGTCGGCGCGCAACACCACATCGGGGTCGAGAATGGCCAGCAGTGCGTCGAATTCACCGCCGCGGGCGGCCGCGAGGAAGGCCTCGACCACGCGACGTTGACGCGGTAGATCCCGTTCGGGTCGCGGCGCTCGACCCTGGATCCGGCGGCGGGCGCGGCTGGCCATCATCTTCGCCGCAGCCGCGGATCTGCCGATGATGGGCCCGATCTGGTCGAACGGCACCGCGAACATATCGTGCAGCACGAAGGTCACGCGCTCCGCGGGATTCAGTGAGTCCAGCACGACCAGCAGTGCCAGCCCGACCGAATCAGCAAGCACCGCTTGCTGTTCCGGCTGCGTAGCGTCATCGGCGGTGACGATCGGGTCGGGCAGATAGGCCTCTTCGCGGCGGGACTTGCGCGACCGCAACATATCCAGGCAGACCCGCCCCACGGTAGTGGTCAGCCAACCGCCGAGATTATCGATTTCGGCGGTGTCGACCCGGGACAGCCGTAACCAGGCATCCTGTACCGCATCATCGGCCTCGCTCAGCGAACCGAGCATGCGATAGGCCACGGCGACCAAGTGCGCACGATGCGCCACGAATCGGTCTGCCAAAGAATCGTTTTCGCCCACAGGGATCTCCTCGAGGTTGCTCGAAGAGATGACGGCGCCGAGGCTGTGAGTGTGACAACCCGTTACCTTGTCGGGTCGCCATCCGTCACACAGATATGAACCTACGAAAGACCTCTCGCCTGGCCTACCTCGGCGCCACCGGAATCCTGTTGACCGAAACCGTCGTCGGGTCCTACTGGGATCTCGCGCGAATCTCCTACGTACGCGAAGTTTTCCGACGACTCGAATACCCGATGTACTTCGCCACCATCATGGGCGTCGCCAAGGCCGCCGCGGTCGCCGCGATCGTGACGCCGGGCTTCCCGCGTGCCGAGGAATGGGCGTACGCGGGCCTGACCTTCGTCTACGGCGGCGCGGCCGCCTCCCATATCGCCGTCGGCGACGAGCCGAAGGCCTGGCTCGGACCACTGGGTTTCGCCGGGCTCACCCTCGCGTCGTGGGCCCTGCGCCCGACCAGGCCACTTGCGGTCCGACGGGCGAGGAATCGATCATGGACAACGAGATAAACGGCGCCGTCGCCTATGGCTACACTCATCGGCGCGCGGCCTTCGGGTTCAGGGGGATGGCAGCCGGCGGGGTGGGTGAACTCAGCACACCGCAGAACGACCGCCTCGCGGCCGCCGTACATCGCGCGGCCACCCGGTGAGCCGGGCCCGATTTTTCCCGCGACCCGCCGATCTGGCACAATGCATAGGTTGCCCTGGGTGCATTCGGCCCACGGAGCACCCCTTATTCGGAGCATGAACCGGTCGAGCACGCGAGTGCCGCCAGGGTCCTCTGCTCGCGCAAACATCAGAAGGATGAAATGAACACCCTTGACTTCGTCGACGAAAAGTCGCTGCGCAGCGACGTCCCCGACTTCCGTCCGGGCGACACGCTCAACGTGCACGTGAAGGTCATCGAAGGCTCGAAGGAGCGCATCCAGGTCTTCAAGGGCGTCGTGATCCGGCGTCAGGGCGGTGGCATCCGCGAGACCTTCACCGTCCGCAAGGTGTCGTTCGGTGTCGGCGTGGAGCGCACCTTCCCGGTGCACAGCCCGAACATCGACCACATCGATGTCGTGACCCGCGGTGATGTCCGCCGCGCCAAGCTCTACTACCTGCGCGATCTGCGCGGCAAGGCCGCCAAGATCAAGGAAAAGCGCTGACCGAGTAGCGGCACCCGCTCGGCACGAAAGTTCTTCAGCTAGCCCGGCATCGGACGTCAGTCGCGGTGCCGGGCTAATCTGTTCCGCGTGGCAGACGAAAGTGGGTCGATGACGGTGTCCGATTCGGACGACGAGGGCGTGAGCCGCCGCTCACGACGCTCGAAGCGCAAGCAGCGCCCCTTCTGGCAGGAACTGCCGGTCCTCATTGTCATCGCCGCGGTCATCGCGGCACTCATGGTCAGTTTTGTCGGGCGGCCGTACGTCATTCCGTCCCAGTCGATGGAAGACACGCTGCTCATCGGCGACCGCATCTACGTGGAGAAGCCGAGCTACTACTGGGGCGAGCCGCAGCCCGGTGACGTCGTGGTGTTCGTCGGCCCGCCTTCCTGGAATACCCGCTACCAGTCGATCCGGTCCAGCAATGTCGCCGTGCGCGGCGTGCAGAACTTCTTCTCCTTCTTCGGGCTCGTGCCACCGGATGAGAACGACCTGGTGAAGCGGGTGATCGCCGTCGGCGGCCAGACCGTGCAGTGCTGTGACGCGCAGGGGCGGGTCATGGTGGACGGCAAGGCGCTGGACGAGCCGTACGTCCTGAACGATTACCCGTGGTACCCGGGTCAGCAGAATGCGACCTACCCGGCGGGCCGGGTATTCGGCCCGGTCAAGGTGCCCGAGGGCAACCTGTGGGTGATGGGCGACAACCGCAACCAGTCCGCCGATTCCCGCGCCCACGTCAGCGATAACCTGCAGGGCACCGTCCCGATCGACAATGTGCGCGGCAAAACGGTCTTCAAGATCTGGCCGCCCAGCCGGATCGGTCCGGTGAAAGCACAGGATCCCCAGACGAACTGATCGGTGCGGGCCGCAGGATAATTGGATGGTGGGGCAGGGTCGAGTGGCTAGGGCTAATGGCGCGACTCCGGGCAACGGGTGGCCGCCGCGTGTCGTCATGCGTCGAGCCGGCGGGTTGCGCACGCTGGAGGCGGCGCTGATCCGCAGCGGACTCGGCCCGGTCGCCGGGGTCGACGAGGCCGGGCGCGGACCGTGTGCGGGGCCGCTGGTGGTTGCCGCCTGCCTGCTCGCGCCCAAGGCCTACGACAGGCTGGCCGGACTCGACGATTCCAAGAAGCTCACCGAACCCGTGCGCGAGCAGCTGTACCCGATCATCACGCGGTTGGCGCTGGCCTGGAAGGTGGTCGTCATTCCGGCCTGGGAGATCGACTCGATCGGCATCCACGTCGCCAATATCGAGGGCATGCGCCGCGCGGTCGCCGGACTCGGACAGACACCGGGGTACGTGCTGACCGACGGATTCCGGGTGCCCGGGATTCCGGTGCCGTCGCTGCCCGTCATCGGTGGTGACGCGGCCGCGGCCTGCATCGCAGCCGCGAGCATCCTGGCCAAGGTGACCAGGGATCGGATGATGGTCGAGCTGGACGAGCGGTTCCCCGGCTACGGATTCGCCGCGCACAAGGGCTACAACACGCCCGAGCACACGGCCGCGCTGGAACGGCTCGGACCGAGCAGTGAGCACCGCCGATCCTGGCGCAATGTGCGCTTGGCAGCGGGGTTGCGGCCGGTAGCCGCGGCGGAGTACGCCGACGCGGAACTGGCCGATGAGGTTTTGCTGGAGGGCGTCGAACCGGATAGCCGAGTGGCTACCGACGCGGCGCATGCGCGATGATGATGTCAGCAGACGCAGTGCGGCGAGAAGGAGGACGTCCCACCCGATGAGTGCCGAGGACCTGGAGAAATACGAAACCGAGATGGAGCTCTCGCTATACCGGGAGTACAAGGACATCGTCGGTCAGTTCTCGTACGTGGTGGAGACCGAGCGCCGCTTCTATCTGGCCAACTCCGTCGAATTGCGGCCGCAGAACGCCGACGGCGAGGTGTACTTCGAGGTGCGCATGAGCGATGCGTGGGTGTGGGATATGTACCGACCCGCACGCTTCGTGAAGCATGTTCGGGTGATCACGTTCAAGGACGTGAATATCGAGGAGCTGGAGAAGCCGGATCTGCGGTTACCCGAGTAGGCGCGCTGATCAACGCGGACGCGATCGCGTTGGTGCTGATCTTCCGCTGGCCCAATAGCATTGGGCACCGACAACTAGGCGGAGCACGGGGGTTGGATGCCCGGGTTGTCCACAGCTGAGCGGGTATCCACAGGTTTTCTGTTTGCGCAGCTCGGTGTCATCGGGTGTGGGTGTGATCCGAGCACGCTGAGCTGGTGGCAGACAACCAGGCGCTCGGCGCACAAGGGGAAGAACTGGCGGCCCGATTCCTGCAGGCCGCCGGGATGGAGATCATCAGCAGGAATTGGCGGTGCAAGTACGGCGAACTGGATCTGATCGCCCGAGACGGCCGCGTTACCGCGTTCGTCGAGGTCAAAACTCGAACCGGAACGAAATTCGGCGCGCCCGCCGAGGCGGTCACCTTCGATAAGCAGCAGCGGATCAGGCGGTTGGCGCTGGTGTGGCTGGCCGAACAGCACGGCCCGTGGCGCGATATCCGCTTCGATGTCATCTCGGTGCTGCTGCACCGCGGCCACCGACCGGTCATCGATCACCTGAAAGCGGTGTTCTGATGGCGCTGGGGGTGGCGTATTCGGTCGCGGTCAGCGGGGTGGACGGCCAGCTGGTCGAAATCGAGGCGGATATCGGGCAGGGGTTGCCATCGGTGCATCTGGTCGGACTGCCCGATACCGCACTGCAGGAATCCCGCGACCGGGTACGTGCCGCGGTGGCGAATATCGGGGAGAAGTGGCCCGACGGCCGCGTGATCCTGGCACTGTCCCCGGCGACACTGCCCAAGATCGGCAGTGTCTACGACTTGGCCCTCGCGATCGCGGTACTGGACGCGGCGGGCGCGGTCCCCTCCGATCGGCTCGGAAAGACCGTACTGCTCGGGGAATTGGCGCTGGACGGGCGCGTCCGCCGGGTGCGCGGCATCCTGCCCGCTGTGCTCGCGGCACGCAATGCGGGCTGGATGCGGGTGATCGTGCCGGAATCCGCGCTGGCCGAAGCCGGGCTGGTGGATGGCATCGAGGTTTTCGGGGCCACGACCCTGCGCACTGTCGTCGCTTGGTTGCGTGGTGAAGGCGGTCTGGTCGAGCCTGATGGCATGCTGCCCGACACCGTCCGCTGCGGTGGCGATCTGAGCGAGGTGGTCGGTCAGGAGGAGGCGCGGTGGGCATTGGAGGTGGCCGCGGCCGGCGGACACCATCTGCTGCTCACCGGGCCGCCTGGAATCGGAAAAACCATGCTGGCGCAACGTCTTCCGGGGCTGCTGCCGCCGCTTACAGAATCCGAAGCACTCGAGGTGACAGCCATCCATTCCGTCGCAGGCGCACTCTCCGATGACCACCCGTTGATCACCATGCCGCCTTTCGTCGCTCCGCATCACTCGACCTCGGCCAGTGCCATGGTCGGCGGGGGTTCGGGTACCGCACGTCCGGGCGCCGTCAGCCGTGCCCATCGCGGGGTCTTGTTTCTCGACGAATGTGCGGAGATCGGGACCAAGGTCTTGGAAGCGATGCGAACCCCCTTGGAAGAGGGCGAAGTTCGCATCGCCCGCCGCGACGGCGTGGCTCGCTACCCAGCCCGATTCCAACTCGTCTTGGCCGCGAACCCCTGCCCATGTGCCCCAGCCCGCGATGTCGACTGCATCTGTGCCCCGCTCGCGCGTCGCCGATACCTGGGCAAGCTGTCCGGACCGTTGATGGATCGCATAGATATCTGGGTCCAGATGCACGGCCACTCCGGCGCATCGTTCGCCGCCGAGGAAGCCGAGAGCAGCGAGGTCGTGCGCCGCAGAGTCGCGGCCGCAAGGCAAGCCGCAATACAGCGTTGGAAGGACTACGGCTGGGCAACCAACGCCGAAGTCCCCGGCCACATCCTGCGCCAACGCTTCCGACTCCCCCACGAAGCAACCGCCCCCATCGAAGCCGCCCTCCGCCTGGGCCGGCTTTCCGCCCGCGGCGCCGACCGCGCCCTGCGCGTAGCCTGGACCATCTCCGACCTCCGCGACGCCGACCAACCCAGCGCCCAAGACGTATTGGCCGCCTTGAACTTCCGGCAACGGGGCTCGCAGTGAGCGGGGCAATCGAAGACGAGCGCCCGATCGACGGTGCGATCTTCGCGACGGGGGCCGCTGTGCCAGAGGTGGACGGCGCAATCGCCTCGGGGCGCGCTGATACGGCGTACATCGGCACGGCCGCAGTGGATTTCGCGGTGGCGCCAGCGGGTGATGGGTGTCCGAGCGAATCGGCGGGTAGCGGTTCTGCTGCCGTCCGGCGTGCGGACGACTTGATGGGCAATGGTCCTTCCGCTCCCGGGTGTGTGGGCGAGCCGCCGCGCAGCGTCGCGGATTGCGCAGCCATGGCGGCTCGTGGCGGTTGTCCCGCAGTGGGCGCCGCTGGCACTTCGGTGTGCTGCGGGTCTTGCACGACGCAAGCGGTCGTTACTCCGGAACGCGTAGAGGCTGCTGCAGGCGGGGAATCCGCCGCCGCCGGGTCTGCTACCGAGTCGATGGATAGTGTCTCGGGTGGCCACACTGAGGCCGTTTGCGGTGGGCATTCCGCAGCGAGCCCTTTGATGGGCGACGACCACTGTGCCACAGGGGATTCGGACGCTGCATCGGGGCGCGCAGTACGGGCAGGCGGTGAATCCAGTGCTTCGGCATGTGGGACGACGGGAACCGCGGGTGCGTTGCGGTCTACGTATCCGGTCGCCTTGGTGGTCAGCAGGTTGGATGCGGCGGGGCGTGGTGGTGCGCGCCGCTCGGGGCGTGGGGTTGTGGATCTGGATGGTTGGGCTTCGAGGTGCTCGGAGTCGACGGTTTCCAGTGGGGATGCTGATGAGCGGAGGTTGGCTTGGGCGTATTTGTCGCGGGTTGTGCAGGGGCCGTGTGCGGCGTTGTCGTCGTTGATCGAATCGGTGGGGGTGGTGGAGGCGGCGCGGGCGGTGCGGGAATGTGAGCTGCCGGGGTCGTTACTCGGGCCGACCGCTCAGCGGCGGGAGATCGATAATGCGGCACGGGATCTCGAGGTGGTGGAGCGGCTGGGAGGGCGGTTGGTGACGCCGGATGATCCGGAGTGGCCGGCCTGGCGGATGCTCGGGCTCCGCCAGCTCGAGCCCGGACGTGATCGTGACGGGGCGGTCCCATTGGTGCTGTGGGTGCGCGGTCCGCGGTCGTTGTCGGAGTCGAGCGAGCGGGCGATCGCGGTCGTTGGGGCGCGGTGCAGCAGCGGATATGGGGCGCACGTCACCGGCGAGATCGTCGGTGATCTGGCTGCCCAGGGCTGGACGATCGTCTCCGGTGCAGCATTCGGCATAGACGGTATGGCGCATCGCGCGGCTCTCGCCGTCGGTGCTCCGACGATCGCCGTTCTTGCTTGTGGTGTCGACCGGCCGTATCCGGCCCAGCATGAGCGGCTGTTGGCCGAGATCGCCGAAACCGGTTTGGTAATCAGCGAATACCCGCCGGGCACGGGTGCGTACAAGAATCAGTTCCTGGCCCGCAATCGTCTGATCGCTGCCCTGGCAGATGGCGTCCTCGTCATAGAAGCCGGACTACGCAGCGGCGCCCGCAATACCGTGAAATGGGCTCGCCGCCTCAGCCGACCCGCCCTTGCCATCCCTGGCCCGGTCACCGCCGCCTCCTCGGCAGGCTGCCACCGCATGATCCGCGAAGGCGAGGCACTCCTGGTCACCCGCGCCGAAGAGGTCATCGATGAAGCAGGCCCACTACGCCTATCACTACCGATCACCCAGCCGTCCGACCCCAGCGACCGTTTACACGGCGATGAAGCATCGGTCTACGCCGCCCTTCCGAAAATCGGCTCCCGCCAACCCCGCGCCATCGCCGAAAACTCCGGCCTGGAGCTCCCCGCGGTCCGTGCCATCCTCCCCGCGCTAGAACTCGCCGGCCTGGCCGGTATGGACGAAAACGGTTGGCACCGAACCGTAAATCCCCCGAACCAGTGACGACGACAGCTCAGCGCTCTGCGGCGCGGAGGGAAGCGAACCTGGCAATTTGTGAACGGTGCGGGTCACGCTCTGCGGCGAGGGCGGCTCGCACCCGGTACGACGGGGAGCGCGCGCTCGGCCGCGAGGAGGGTCGTGCGTCGGTGTTCAGGAGTGAGGATGCGCCGGACGGTGTCTACGCCGGTCATGGAATCGAGTCGGTCCGGACCTGGGCCTGTCGGTGCCCGGCGTGGTTCGTCCGCTGACGTCGGAGGAATCCGGTCGAGATGCAGTTGACGCGGTGAAGCGGCAGAGCCGGGTCCACGGCAGGTAAACCCGCCGCGGTGCGGCGTGCTGACTTGCCAAGGGGGGATAGCGCGGTGACGGTGGAGCTATGGAGTTGCCGGAGGATCTCGAGGCGTTGCTGGCGGAGTATGAGCGGCATTTGCGGCTCGGACGGAATCGGTCGGTGCATACGGCGCGGGCGTATGTGGGGGATGCGCGGTCGTTGTTGGGGCATTTGGTTGCGCGGTCGGCGGATTCGGCTGTGCGGGAAATGGATTTGGCATTGTTGAGGTCATGGTTGGCGGCGCAATCGGCCGGTGGGGCGGCGCGGACGACCATGGCGCGGCGGGCGTCCTCGGCGAGGACGTTCACCGCGTGGTTGACGAGCACCGGACGGCTGTCGATCGATCCGGGGTTGCGGCTCGGGTCGCCGAAGGCGCATCGGGTGTTGCCCGCGGTGCTCGGTACACAGCAGGCGGTCGCGGCCATGGATGCGGCGGAATCCGGTGCAGTGCAACGTGATCCGATGGCATTGCGGGATCGGCTGATCGTGGAGCTGTTGTATTCGACGGGCATTCGGGTGAGTGAGTTGTGCGGCTTGGATCTCGACGATATCGATCTCGAGCGGCGGCTGGTCCGCGTTATCGGTAAGGGCAATAAGGAGCGCTCGGTGCCCTTCGGAGTGCCGGCCGACGAGGCTATTGCGAATTGGCTGCAGTACGGCCGCCCCGCACTCGCAACAGCCGACTCCGGCCGTGCGCTGTTGCTCGGCCGCCGCGGCAAACGGCTCGACCAACGTCAGGCCAGAACGGTTGTCCACGAGGTCGTTTCGGCAATCCCGGGTGCACCCGATATGGGTCCGCACGGCCTGCGGCATTCGGCCGCCACCCATCTGCTCGAGGGTGGCGCGGACCTGCGCGTAGTGCAGGAACTTCTCGGCCACGCAAGCATGGCGACCACCCAGCTCTACACCCACGTCTCCATCGAGCGCCTGAAAAAGGTCCATGACCAGGCCCACCCCCGAGCCTGACCGCCCATAGAGCGGTGGACGAAGATCTGAGGCGCGATGGGGAGGCCTGCTTTCCAGCACCGTAGTCATGGCCCGGCCGCGCTTGACTGCCGGAGTTGAGGATGACCATCGGAACTGGAGACCGTGATTTGGCGTCGGCCCTGGCTCGGACCAAGCGGTAAGCGCAAAATAATCGCTATTCTGACACGAGTTCTAATATGGAGGATTTGTGGACGCCGCACGATTTGCCGACCGCTCGATGGTCGACGCATGCTGCATTGCTGTCTCGGGGTGGAGCCGATGAGTACGCATACTGTGCTGGGCAAGGAAGTACAGATGCCGGTGCGGATTCGGCTCGCGCATGCCTTCATGGCGACCTACTCGGTGCCGGCGGCGGCAGCGCAGCGGCTCCTCGAATACTCCGGCCTGGAGATTCTTCGGTTGCCGGGTGGTCGTGCCATGTGCACGCTCGTTTTCGTCGATTACGTCGATGGCGACCTCGGGCCGTACAACGAGTTCGGTGTTTCGTTCATGGTCCGACATCACACCGCTGGGCTCGCCAGTACGTTCGGCGACCTGCGTGCCCTGTCCACCGGCGGCGCGGGCGTCTTCATTCATCGTCTCCCGGTCGACGGAGAATTCACCCTGGCCGCCGGCCGCGGCATCTGGGGCTTCCCCAAGGAAATCGCCGATTTCGACGCACGGCACGAGGGCAGCATGCGCCGCGGCGTTTTGCAGCAGAACGGGCAGCTGATCGTCGATCTCACCGTCCGCCCCGGCCTCGCGGTCCCGCAACGCCGTAAGGGTTCCTCCTTCGACGCGTACTCCCACATCGACGGGGTCACCCGCTGCACGCAGTGGCAGATGGAACCGTCCGGCATGCGCGCTCGACCCGGCGGCGCCGAACTGTCCCTCGGCGAGCATGCCTGGGCCGACGAATTGCGCTCCCTCGGCTTACCCAAACACGCACTCATGGCCTCGACCGTCGATCGGCTCGCGATGACCTTCCAGGACGCCACACCCATCTGACCGGGAGTGTGGCACCCGCGATCGTGATCTTCGTAGACGACGAGAACGCCGGTCGTTAACCTGACGTAGCGGAGCGTTCGCATGCGGCAGTAAACCGACCAGCGATGGAGAGGTGCCCGTGAATTCCGACGACGACCATGGTGCAGTCCGAGCCGAGGCGCCATGACACTCCCCAACCCCGCCGAGGAATCCGAGGAGGGGGAGGAGGAGATCGATTACCGTTTCACCCTCGCCAACGAACGCACCTTCCTGGCCTGGATGCGCACCTCGCTCGGCCTGCTCGCGGGCGGTGTCGCGGTACATACGCTGGTGCAGCCGGTGCGGATGTCGGGGTTGCGCCGGACGCTCGCGATGAGCTGCATCGTGCTCGCCGTGATTATCGCGGTCGGTGCGTATGGACATTGGCGGCGCGTCGGTCGGGCCATGCGAAACGGTGAACCACTACCCGAGACCATTATGGTGCCGATTCTGTCGTGGGGTATCGCCGTCGTGTCGGTATTCGCGTGCGTGGTGGTGTTGTTGCGATGACCCCCAAGAGTCTGGCCGCCGAACGTACCGCATTGGCGTGGCGGCGTACGGCCATTGCCGCGATGGTCGTTGCCGCGCTTTTCGTCAATCATGCCGCGACCAACGGGTGGCGCGCCGTCGCCATCGCACCGACGGGGGCGGCGATCACCATGGCAGCCGTTGCGGCCCTGTCCTTTTCACGCAATCGCGCCTTGCACCAGGGGCGCTTCGGCCATGGCGGGGGAGTCATTGCGGCGACGATGCTGGCGGTGCTGGCCGTCGCATGCGTCGCGGCCGCAATCGGATTTACGGATCCACGGCCCTAATGCGTTGCGGGCCGGACATGTTCGGCTGACAAGCACAGGAGGATGGATATGAGCACAGCGACCGAGCCGAGCGAATTCATCGTCGCCGAGCAGCAACGAGCGGCGGCCGCACTGCCTACCGATACGGCCGATCTCGCGGATGCGGACCGCGGGTTCATCGCGGCACTCGAGCCCGGAGAGGTGCGCACATCGGACGGAAAGGTGGTGTGGGACAATGAATCCTACGCCTTCCTGCAGGGAACCTGCCCGGCGTCGGTCAATCCGAGCCTGTGGCGGCAGTCCGGGATGGTCGTCAAGCAGGGGCTGTACGAGGTCGCAGCGGGCATCTATCAGATCCGCGGGCTCGATCTGTCGAATATGACGCTGATCGAGGGAACCACCGGTGTGCTCGTGATCGATCCGCTGATATCAGCGGAGACCGCCGCGGCGGGCTTGGCGCTGTATCGAGCGCACCGAGGCGATCGGCCGGTAACCGGGTTGATCTATACCCATTCGCACGCAGACCATTTCGGCGGTGCTATGGGTGTGACGACGGTGGCCGATGTTGCGGCGGGCCGCTGCCCGGTGCTCGCACCGGCCGGATTCCTCGAACATGCGGTTGCCGAAAACATTTATGTGGGAACTGCGATGGGGCGCCGGTCTGCCTATATGTACGGCGCCGCGCTGCCGCGGGGCCCGAAGGGGCAGGTCGGGGCCGGGCTCGGACAGACCACGTCGCTGGGCACGATCACCTTGATTCCGCCGACGGTGGATATCACCAGCACCGGTCAGGTAGAAACGGTCGACGGAATCCGGATCGTCTTCCAGCTCACCCCGGGCACCGAGGCGCCCGCCGAGATGAACTTCTACTTCCCGGATATGCGCGCGCTGTGCATGGCCGAAAACGCAACGCACACACTGCACAACCTGCTGACGCTGCGTGGCGCGCTGGTACGTGACTCGCATGTGTGGGCCAAGTATTTGACCGAGTCGATCAATCTGTTCGCCCGCAAGTCCGACGTGGTCTTCGCCTCACATCACTGGCCGACCTGGGATACCGAGCGGCTGGTGGAATACCTTTCGCTGCAACGGGATCTATATGGATATCTGCACGATCAGACGGTGCGCAGGCTCAATCAGGGTTATCTGGGCGGTGAGATCGCCGAGATGCTGGAGCTGCCACCGGCCATCGCCGATGCGTGGCATACGCACGGGTATTACGGCTCGGTCAGCCACAATGTGAAGGCGATCTACCAGCGTTACATGGGGTGGTTCGATGGCAATCCGGCGCATCTGTGGGAGCATCCGCCGGTCGAATCCGCGAGGCGTCATGTGGAATTCATGGGCGGTGTCGACGAGGTGCTGCGTAAGGCGCAAACCGCTTATGACGCTGGGGATTACCGGTGGGTCGCGCAGGTGGTCAACTATGTCATCTTCGCGGATCCGGCCCATGCGGCGGCAAAAACGTTGCAGGCCAACACCTTCGAGCAGCTCGGCTATGGTGCTGAGAACGCCACCTGGCGCAACTTCTTCCTCAGCGGAGCCTATGAGCTGCGCAATGGCTCGTTCGGCACGCCGACGATGACCAATGCGCCCACGATGCTCGAGGCGCTGACCATCGAACAGATCTTCGATGCGATCGCGCTGCGCATCGATGGACCGAAGGCGTGGAATTTGCGCGTGGTGATCGACTGGCACATCACCGACGAAAAACGCACCTACCGCCTCGAACTGCGCAACGGCCTGATGGTCCACTACGACAAGCCCGACGGCGCCGACTTACCCGATCCGGATGCCTCTTTCACCTTGACGAGGTCGATCCTGATTCGAGCCTTGTTGGCAGGGGAGAATCTCGGTGCACTGGTCGCCGCGGGCGATATCGCCATTGCCGGGGATCCCAGCGGGCTGAACGCGGTGGTCGGTGTGATCGACGCGCCGGATCCGGACTTCGCCATCGTCACCCCGTGAGATAGCGCTCGCGTGCCGCTTGTGTGCTCTTGCGTGAGCCGAGATGGGAGCGCGACTCCTGGACGGCCGTCGAGCACATCATTGCCGCACGTTCTCGTGTTGTCTACCATCCGGGCAAGTGCGCTGAATTCGGCTGTGCTGCAGCAGAATCCGCTGTCCTGACCCGAGCGTTATGCGGAACCTAGGCGGAGGTCAGGAGCGTGTCGATGTACTTTCCGGCGATGATGCGTTGGATGGCTCGCACCACCGGTCCGCCGAGCCGCACGTACCAGGCCCCGGGGCGGGAGAAGGCCGTGACCAGGCCGTAGACGGTGTCATCGGTGGTGTCGTACTCGACGGCGAACAGTTCCTCGCCGATCTCTGGGTGTCCGGGCAGAGTGCCGTATGCAAAGCCGCGCCGGTCGGGTTCGTCGAGGACGTAGACGACGCGGCACGGCGCGGTGATGCCGACCGGACCGCCGCCCAACCGCACCGTCAGCCGCGTCCCCGGCTCCGCGGTCGGTGTGTCGGCCTCCCGAAAGATGCCGGTGCCCTTTTGCATTCGATACGCCAGGATCTCCGCACCCGCGCGCTCGAACAGCGCCCGCCCGGACCCGATGCGGCGGCGCAGCCGAAACCGGTGATAGCCCGCAGGCAGCACCTCCTTCGTCGCGCCGACCTCGGCATAGGTGAACGGCGGATCTTCGAGCGCATCTCCCATAACCCGATCCTCGCGCCCAAACCGTCACTGCGGAAGAGCATCCTCCGAACCGGCTGCTCGGCCCTGAATTCAAGTCACCGGCTTCAGTCGCAGGGGAGTCGGGTGCAGTAGTCCGAGCGGATCGATGTATTCACGTCGGCTGTGATCGCTTGCTTCTCGTCGCGCACCCCAATGCAGGCACGCCGCCGCCACGCAACCCTCGTGTCCAGCTTCCAAAGCGCCGATTCGCGTTCCGCGACCGACTCGCATGCCCACCGAAACCTCTGCTTGCACCGGCTCGTACGTGGTTCGCAGCCCGCCGGGGTGATCGATCGACACGACCGGCTTGCCTGCGACTGTCCCCGCGAACACCACGATTCCGTCTCCGGCCGCGAGGACCGCCTGCCCATTCGTACCTGCCAGATCGACCCCGCGATGTCCGGGTAGCCAGTCCTGCGCCGGTTTGTCGAATTGCCGCTCGACCGCGGGCCGTGGTTGCAGCGGCCAGCTGAACTCCCCGTGCGGAGCAGCCGAAACCGACTGCTCCGCAACGAGTCCCAGCAGAGCGATAACCCCGAGGACGATCGAACTCAGCCGCCGCCGATGTAGACTGCCGACCCCGCCGAGATCATTCATCCGAGATCAGCGCTGCAGTGGAAGCGGAGCCTGCTGAACCAGATCCAGCAGCCGCGACAGCAGATCGCTGAAAACCCGCGGCAACGAACTCGCCGACCCGGTACTGCCCCCACGCGCGATATCGGTCGCGAGCGGCGCCGCGTCCTCCTCGAAGATCGACGTCTGCACGCCGTCGACCGAATGCCCTTCGAATGCACCGCCCACCCGGAGCATGTTGGGTGCAAGGTCCACGCGGAGTGCGTCGGTCGCGATATCGACGCGGAGTGCGTCGGGCGCGACATTGACGCGGAGTGCGTCCGGCGTGACGTTCATCCGCGGTGCGTCGGCCGCAACGTTCACATGGCGTGACTCTGGGGCGATATTTCCGCGGAGTCCGTCGGAAGAGACATTCACGCGCAATGCATCCGGCGCGATATTCACTCGAAGCGCATTCGGCGCGATATCAACTCCCAGCGTCCCAGGCGCGAGGTTCACGCGGGCTGCATCCGGCGCTACATTCACATCCGGCGCACCAGGCGAAATATTCACAACGAGCGGTGCAGCACGAAGCGGATCCGGCACCCGCGCAGGCCCGCCACCCGCTGAACAAGCCGAACCCGTGCACTCCCCGAACACGACTTCCGATCCGGGGAAGCCCCTGGCAGGCGCAGCGATCGCCGCAGGTCCCCAAGGCACCGCCACGGGAGCCCCGCCATTCCGCGGTGCGGCCGAAACCGGCTGTGCCAGAGCCAGTGACAGCAGGAACAGCGGTGGGATGAGCATGGTCATCGAGATAGCTATGCGATTCATGTTTCAAGCGTCGGCCGCGAAGGACACCCGCAGTACCCTCGCTTCGGCGAGTGTGGACAACTTGCTCGGTTGTGGAGATGGCCTGTTTCGACCCATGACAGGGCGATTTAGAAACTCACCCCCTCAGCCCGTAGACTGGTCGAGCGGTCTGTGCCTGCACGGACCGACTTCGCGCGCCACCCTGTGCTTGTTCGTAACGGCGCTGTTCGAACCGGAGCTCGACTTCGTGAATCGGCAGTGCATGCGGAGCAGGGAATCATCGGCTGGTCCTGATCCTCGTGATCGGGTCCGATGATTCGGAGGCGCCAGGGCGGCGGATCACCGATTCGCCGCGGCAACCGGCAACGAAAGAGAGATACGGCACCATGGCTGTCGTAACAATGAAGCAGCTGCTCGACAGCGGCGCACACTTCGGACACCAGACCCGGCGCTGGAACCCGAAGATGAAGCGGTTCATCTTCACCGACCGCAACGGCATCTACATCATCGACCTGCAGCAGACGCTGACCTACATCGACAAGGCCTACGAGTTCGTCAAGGAGACCGTCGCCCACGGTGGCACCGTTCTCTTCGTCGGCACCAAGAAGCAGGCCCAGGAGTCGATCGCGGCCGAGGCGACTCGCGTCGGTATGCCCTACGTTAACCAGCGTTGGCTGGGTGGCATGCTCACCAACTTCTCCACCGTGCACAAGCGCCTCCAGCGCCTCAAGGAGCTCGAGGCGATGGAGCAGACCGGTGGCTTCGAGGGTCGCACCAAGAAGGAAATCCTCATGCTCACGCGTGAGATGAACAAGCTGGAGCGCACCCTCGGCGGTATCCGCGATATGGCCAAGGTGCCCTCGGCCATCTGGGTCGTCGACACCAACAAGGAGCACATCGCCGTCGGCGAGGCGCGCAAGCTGAACATCCCGGTCATCGCGATCCTGGACACCAACTGCGATCCCGATCTGGTCGACTACCCGATCCCGGGTAACGACGACGCGATCCGTTCCGCCGCTCTGCTGACCAAGGTCGTCGCCTCCGCGGTGGCCGAGGGCGTGCAGGCGCGGGCCGGTATCTCCTCCGGTGACGAGAAGCCGGAAGCCGGTGCGGGCGAGCCGCTCGCCGAGTGGGAGCAGGAGCTCCTCGCGCAGGCCGCCCCCGCCGCGACCGAGGCCGAGGCCGAGGCTGCCGCCGAGGCCCCCGCCGAGGCCCCCGCCACCCCGGCCGACGCCTGATCGTCGCGTTTGTTCACCTTGCCGACCTCTCCTGCATAGGAGCGGTCGGCAAGGTGGTGTTACCACCCGAAACAACACACAGGAGGATCGCCACCCATGGCGACATACACCGCCGCTGACGTGAAGCGGCTGCGGGAGCTCACCGGCTCCGGGATGATGGACTGCAAGAACGCGCTGGTCGAGACCGACGGCGATTTCGACAAGGCCGTCGAGGTGCTGCGCATCAAGGGTGCCAAGGATGTCGGCAAGCGCGCCGAGCGCGCCACCGCCGAGGGTCTGGTCGTCGCCAAGGAAGGCGTGTTGATCGAGATCAACTCCGAGACCGACTTCGTAGCCAAGAACGAGGAGTTTCAGGGCCTCGCCGACAAGATTGTGACCGCCGCCGCGGCCGCCAAGCCGGGCGACCTGGACACGCTTAAGGCGCTGAAGCTGGACGGTCAGACCGTCGAGGAGGCGCTGCAGGCGCTGGCCGCCAAGATCGGCGAGAAGCTCGAGCTGCGTCGCGTCGTCTCCTTCGACGGCCCGGTCGCCGTCTACCTGCACAAGCGCGCCACCGACCTGCCGCCCGCGGTCGGCGTGCTGGTCGAGTACCAGGGCGAGGGTGACGCCGCCGCCGACGCCGCGCGTGCCGTCGGCATGCAGGTCGCCGCGCTCAAGGCCAAGTACCTGACTCGCGAGGATGTACCGGCCGACGTGGTGGAGAACGAGCGCCGCATCGCCGAGCAGACCGCGAAGGAAGAGGGCAAGCCCGAGGCCGCGCTGCCGAAGATCACCGAGGGCCGGGTCAACGGCTTCTTCAAGGATGTCGTCCTGCTGGAGCAGGCGTCGGTCACCGATTCGAAGAAGACCGTCAAGGCCCTGCTGGACGAGGCCGGTGTCACCGTGACCCGCTTCGCCCGTTTCGAGGTCGGCCAGGCCTGATAACGCCTGCGAAACCCCTCGTGCTCCGGATGCGGTGTACGAGGGGTTTCGGCTGTCCGGACGCCGGCCGTTCATCCGCAATTCCCGAGCCTGACCGGGCGAGTTCGTTGCGTCCGAGGGGGTCTTCTACCCACATCGAATCCGAGTAAGGCAGGATAAGGGCGCTCCGTGTTGAGCCTCCGCGTTGCCATCCGGCCCACGTGCTGTGTCGACAGACCGAAATCAATCGCCGAAGGAGACGAACACCCATGACGAACCCCGGGATCGAACGCCCAGGATATCGCCGGGTGCTCCTCAAATTGGGCGGGGAGATGTTCGGCGGCGGCAAGGTCGGGCTCGACCCCGACGTGGTGCAGACGGTCGCCGAGCAGATCGCCGAGGTGGTCTCCAGCGGTGTTCAGGTGGCCGTGGTGATCGGCGGCGGCAACTTCTTCCGCGGTGCCGAACTCGAGGAACGCGGTATGGAACGCGCCCGCTCGGACTATATGGGCATGCTCGGCACCGTGATGAACAGCCTTGCGCTGCAAGACTTTTTGCAGCAGCAGGGCATCGACACCCGGGTACAGACCGCGATCACCATGGGGCAGGTCGCCGAGCCGTATCTGCCGCTGCGCGCCAAGCGGCACCTGGAGAAGGGTCGCGTTGTCATCTTCGGCGCGGGTATGGGCATGCCCTACTTCTCCACCGACACCACCGCAGCTCAGCGCGCACTGGAGATCGGCGCCGATGTGGTACTGATGGCCAAGGCCGTCGACGGGGTCTTCACCGCGGATCCCCGGGTCGACCAGAGCGCGACCATGTACACCGAAATCACGCATAAAGAGGTCATCGAGCGCGACCTGAAGGTCGCCGACGCGACGGCCTTCAGCCTGTGTATGGACAACCAGATGCCCATCCTGGTGTTCAATTTGTTGACGAAGGGCAATATCGCCCGTGCGGTCGCCGGTGAGAAGATCGGCACATTGGTTCGGTCCTGACCCCGCGCCCGCGGATCATGACGATGACGACGCTGTGGAGGAAACGGTCGTGATTGAAGAAGCGCTCTTCGACGCCGAGGAGAAGATGGAGAAGGCCGTCTCGGTAGCGAAAGACGATCTCGGGTCCATCCGCACCGGTCGGGCGAATCCGGGCATGTTCCAACGGATTGTCATCGACTACTACGGTTCGCCGACCCCGATTACCCAGGTGTCGAGCATTACCGTGCCCGAGCCGCGGATGGTGGTGATCAAGCCGTACGAGCAGTCGACGCTCGGCGCGATCGAAACCGCGATCCGCAATTCGGATCTCGGTGTCAACCCCACCAACAACGGTGACATCATTCGGATCTCGGTCCCGCAGCTCACCGAGGAGCGGCGCCGTGAACTGGCCAAGCAGGCCAAGGGCAAGGGCGAGGACGCCAAGGTCTCGATTCGGAATGTCCGCCGCAAGGCCATGGACGAACTGTCGCGGATCCAGAAAGATGGCGAGGCGGGTGAGGATGAGGTCGGGCGCGCCGAGAAGGAGCTCGACAAGACCACCGCGAAATATGTCGGCCAGGTCGATGAACTGGTCAAGCACAAGGAAGCTGAACTGCTCGAGGTCTGAGGTCCGAGGCCGGATCTTTCGGGCCCGCTCGGGCGGGGGACGAACGGAACGACGAGTTGAGCGACGGGACAATCGTGGCCGAGAACGCCGCCGCGACCGGTGCGGCCGAGGAGCCGAGGCCGGCCAACGGCACTGTTGATGCGACGGACGGGCGCGCGGTCGATGCCGCGCTTCCCGAAGCCGCACCTCCCGAATCCGTGCACACCGACTCCGCGACATCCGAGGCTGAACGTCGGGGATCCTCGGCGCCGGTGGCCTCGACCGGTCGGCCCGCGACTCCGGGCGATGCGACCGTCGTACCCTCGGGACCGACGACATCCGGCCCCGCGACCGATGGTCTCGCGACGCTCGGCCCCGCGACGCTCGGCTCGGCGACCGATGGTCCCACGACCGATGGCCCCGCGACTGATGGACCTGCGACTCCAGAACCCGCGACCGATGGGCCTTCGAGCTGGGGACCGGCGACGCCCGGACCCGAAAACGACGGTTCCGTGACCCCCGAGTCTTCGGCCGCCGAGCCCGTGAATGCCACAGCCCAGCAACAGAACTCGGACGAATCCGCAGCTCCCGCCTCGCGCGCCGGCCGCAACCTGCCCGCCGCCTTGGCTGTCGGGTTCGGTCTCGGGCTCTCGCTCATCGCGATCCTGCTGTTCGTGCCGAAGGTATTCATCGGCGTCGCGGCCGCCGGAGTCGGCGTCGCGACCTGGGAGGTTGCCAAGCGGCTGCGGGAGGCGGATGTCCTCGTCCCGCGGATCCCGCTCATCGTCGGCGGTCAGGCAGTGTTCTGGCTCGGCTGGCCGTGGGGCGCCAGCGGCGTGGCGGGCGCCTTTGCCGCGACCACGCTGATCTGCATGGTGTGGCGCCTTTTCGATCACGGCTTGCAGACCGCGCCGCGAAACTTCTTGCGCGACACCGCGATCACGATCTTCACTCTGGCCTGGATTCCGCTGCTCGCCTCGTTCGCGACGCTGCTGCTGCTCGAGCCCGACGGCAACCTGCGGGTGCTGACCTTCATGATCCTGGTGGTCTGCTCCGATGTCGGCGGTTACGTGGCGGGTGTGCTGTTCGGGCGGCATCCGATGGTGCCCGCGATCAGCCCGAAGAAGTCCTGGGAGGGCTTCTGCGGTTCGCTGGTGTTCAGCGTGATCGGCGGTCTGCTGACGGTGACCCTGCTGCTGGAAGCCAATTCGATGATCGGCGTGGTGCTCGGCGTCGGCCTGGTACTGGTCGCGACCGTCGGCGATCTCATCGAATCCCAGGTCAAGCGGGAACTGGGCATCAAGGATATGGGCACCCTGCTGCCCGGCCACGGCGGCATCATGGACCGCCTCGATTCGATGCTGCCCTCGGCCTTCGTGTCGTGGCTGGTGCTCAGCAGCTTGATCTAGCGCTTCGCAGCGTGCCGGAGCTGAATGATCCGCACCCCCCCGACGAGCGCCATCACCAGCGCACCGGCGATCACCGACAGCAGCATCATGATGCCGACCGGCATGGAGAAGCTCCAGAACAACAGATCCACCCGCTGCTGTTCCAGGTTCTGCAGGATGAAGATCAGCAGCACGATCCCGATCAGCGTCGCGGCGACCAGGGCGACCCAAGTGTCACCGGTCCGGCTCTTCACCAGCGATTTGCGACCGGTCGGCTCTACCGGCTTACGGCCGGTCGACGCAGGTGCGACATCTTCGGTGCGCTCCGGCTCGGAAGACTCGGCGTGACTGGTCATACTTCGATCATTGCCGATCGCTATCTCGGGTGCACGTATTTCTGCGCGCTGACCGGTATGTCGTTATGTCGAGGCAGGGGGTGCGCACCCGGCCCGATCGAACGTGACGTTCGTCGCGTCGGGCGTCGTGATGGTCACCTTCGGTCCGGGCCGCACACGCGAGATGGGACACTGGACAGACTATGACCGTCTCCCTGCCCCTCGTCTTCGATGCTCCGCGCCGTGGCATGCCGCCGCGGCACCTCGCCGACCTCGATGCCGATGGGCGCAAGGCCGCGGTCGAGGAGCTCGGTCTGCCGAGGTTCCGCGCCGACCAGATCGCGCGCCAGTACTACGGCCGCCTGCAGGCCGATCCGGAGCTGATGACCGATCTGCCCGCCACTGTGCGCGAAAAGGTCGGCGCGGCGCTGTTTCCGCCGCTGATGTCGGTGGTCAAGCATGTCGCGTGCGATGGCGGCGAGACGCGAAAGACCCTGTGGCGTGCGGGTGATGGCACCTTGCTGGAGAGCGTGTTGATGCGCTATCCGGACCGCGCCACCCTCTGCATCTCCAGCCAGGCCGGCTGCGGTATGGCGTGCCCGTTCTGTGCCACCGGTCAGGGCGGCCTCAACCGCAATCTCTCCACCGCCGAAATCGTCGACCAGGTCCGTGCCGCGGCCGCTGCCATGCGTGACGGCGAGGTCTCGGGTGGTCCGGGCCGCCTGTCCAATATCGTCTTCATGGGCATGGGTGAACCGCTGGCCAATTACAAGCGGGTGGTCGCCGCGGTTCGTCGCATCACCGAACCCGCGCCCGACGGCTTCGGTATTTCTCAGCGCAACGTGGTCGTTTCCACCGTCGGCTTGGCTCCGGCCATTCGCAAGCTCGCCGACGAGGACCTCTCGGTGACCCTCGCGGTGTCGCTGCACACCCCCGACGACGAACTGCGCGACACCCTGGTGCCGGTGAACAACCGATGGCCGGTCGCCGAGGTCCTCGATGCCGCCCGCTACTACGCCGATAAGAGCGGTCGCCGGGTTTCCATCGAATACGCGCTGATCCGCGATATCAACGACCAGCCGTGGCGCGCGGACATGCTCGGCGCGAAACTGCACAAGGCCCTTGGCTCCCGCGTACACGTGAACGTCATCCCGCTGAACCCGACGCCGGGCAGCAAGTGGGATGCCAGCCCGAAACCTGTTGAGCAGGAATTCGTTCGGCGCGTCAACGCGCAGGGCGTTCCGTGCACCGTGCGCGATACGCGGGGTCAGGAAATCGCCGCGGCATGCGGGCAGTTGGCCGCAGAGGGCTAGGCTGTTCCCCTTTTACGAAGTCATCGCGTCGGCCTTCGGCGACGACTGCCGGCGAACCGTATCCTATTGGGGCGCAGAGCAATGCGGTCATGTCGAGGATTGTTGGAGCTCTTTGCGTCGTTCCGTTATGAGGGCTGCCAGGCGGTGCGTGGTCTTGTCGTCGAAGCCGACTTCCGCGACCCGGTTGGTCCAAGATTCCGATGCGTCGACGATCCGCGCCAGGCTGCGGTTGACAGCTCGTGTTGTGACGCCGAGGCGGGTGGCTGCTTCTGCCCACCAGCGGTGGGCGAGCTTTGTGTCGCGTCCGTACAGCGAAATGGCCATGGGGTCACGCCAGCTCAGGTACGGCTGGGTGCACAGCAGGTCGTAGGCGGGGATGACTTCCCAGATGCCGTCGGGGTTCTGCCGGATCGACAGATTCTTACCGTGCAGGTCGCCGTTGCCGATGAGGTAGCTGAATGCGGCGATTTCGAGCATGTGCAATGTGGCCAGAGGATGTGAGCCGTGGCCTGTGACTACTGCGTCGGCAAGGGCTTTGATGGCTTCCTGCAACGTGATTCGGTACTTGGCGGCCGGGTACCGCCCCAGGACCTGGCAGGCGTCTTCCTGCGCCAGACGGCGGGTTTCGCCGCGCTCGATGACGCGATCGAACCGGTCGATGAACAGTGCAGTGCGGCCGTTTTGGTCGGTGACGAGCTGGTGGTCGGGAACTCGGATACCACACGCGTCGGCCATGTCGAGGAAGAAGTTCTCGTTCTCGACCATGTACGGGTACTCGGGTGGGTTGAGTTTGAGAATGGCCGGGCCTCGTGTGGTGGAGACCGGAGCCGAAATCATTTGTGCGGAGACCTTGATCTGGACTCCGGGTAGCGCGGTGCGGTCGAGTTCGCCGGCGTCGGTGGAGGTGGCGCGGGTGAACAGTGTCGCGAAATCCGCGTTCGTGGTGTCGGTCTGGTCGAACAGGGGTAGTGGGTCGGAGGGGACGGTTCCTGCGGGCAGCACCTGGACGTCGCCGATGGTGTCGGCGCCGACGGCCAGCAGAATGCTGAAATGGTCGTCCTCGCTGGTCCGTGCGGCGGTCGTGATCGCAGTCAGGCGCAGGCCCTCGGGTAGCAGGCCCGCGAAAAATGCCGGGACCGAGCCTCCGGTCGCCCGGTATGTCCCTGTCCGCTTCGGCAAGGTCAAGGCGACCGGTGGTGTCGTCGGATCGGCGGAATAGGGCTCGGCATAGGTGAACACGACGTCGTCGCGTTCACGGCGTAATTGTCCGGCGAGCCGCCCGGCCTTGTAGACATCGGCATTGTCGATGGCGCGAAGGTCGGCAAGGTCGTTCGGTGTGGTCACCGGCGGTTGGTTTCCACGGCGCGCAGTTCGGCGGTGCTGCCGGACCGGGTTCTGGCATCCGCGTGCGGCATGCTTACGAGCGTCAACCCGAGGGCGTCCAGGATGCGCAAGGTGATCGCGAGGGTCGGTGATGTTTGCCCCGCCTCCAGGGTGCGTACCGATGAGACGCCGACATCGGCAAGATCCGATAGATCAATTTGGGTCAGCCCGAGACTGCGCCGCCGCTCCGCGATGAAGGCTCCGAAGGAGGTGAGCGGACCCATCTCGTCCCGAGATCGCCGACGAGGTTTCGGCCGCGTCACCTGAACTCCTATCGTTGCTATCGAAGTGCTAGTGGTGCAAGCCCTCGTAAATCGCGCAGCTCGCCTTGGGGTAGTGGAAATTAACGGTGCGATAGCAATGATAACCTACGGAACCGGTTGAAGCTGCGAAGCAGCGCCGCTAATCGTTGCGTCCGCAGTGCTAAGTCAGGTTCTAGTTGAGTGCTGTGGGCGGGCTTCTGCGATAGATCGCAGCAATGAGGATTCGTGATGCGTCAGGCGCTCACCTCGGGCCTTGACCATTGCGCTCGCAGCCGAAGGCAAGACGGGCGCAGCACATTCCGGCTGGCCGAGGCCGAGGTCGGTAGCCAGTGAGGGATGCGACCAATTCGGCCAGGCGCATCTCGGACGCGGTTTCGTCCATGGCCGGACGAGCGTACCGCCGATTGTCGCAGGTGACTGCGGGTCAGTGGCCGCCCGGCTCGAGGAGATCGCGGCCTTCGTCGGCCTTGACGCGGCGGTGTTCGGCGAGGATGAGTCCGCCGCCGCAGATCAGGCACAGAGCGGTGGCGATGCCGGCCACCACGGCCCAGCCGGCGAATCCGTAGCCTGCGGCGGTGAGCGTCAGGGCGGCGCTGACTACGCCGAGCAGCACCAGGATGACGCCGGGCCAGTTGTGGGTATCAGCGATCATTTCGCCCGCGTGATTTCTGGTGTTGCGTGCGCGGTCCGGGAAGTCGGAGCGCAGCCGATCGGATGCGTCGGGTCCAGGAAACATGGCGTCCTCTCCGTTCGGATGGATCGTCTCGTTCGAGCGGTTACCCGACATGTTCCGGATCAATCAGGGTGTATCGGCGATCGCGGCGGGTACCGCGAACCCGAATCTGCTTGCGACGAACAGGAGGGCAACCATGGCAACCGCGCGTGAACTCATGACCGAAGGCGTGCAGTGCGTGCGATCCAGCGATTCGGTGGTGCAGGCCGCCAAGCTGATGAAACAGCTGAGCGTGGGCGCGCTGCCGATATGTGGTGAGGACAATCGGTTGAAGGGCATACTGACCGACCGCGACATCGTCGTGAAGGTGCTTGCGGAGAACAAGGACCCGATCGGCGTCAAGGCGGGGGAACTGGCGGAGGGCACACCGATCACGGTGCAGGCGGGCACCGATGCCGATGAGGTGCTCAATGTGATGGCGGTGCATCAGATCCGCCGGGTTCCGGTGCTCGACGGTGACCAGTTGGTGGGCATTGTGGCGCAGGCCGATGTGGCCGTCGCGCTCGGCAATGCCGATACCGGCGGCGTGGTGGAGGCGGTGTCGACGGACTGACCGCGACCTGCGAACCGTCTCGTCCGCGCTGCCCTGAGTGCAGGTGTGAGTGTGCCGCTTGCGGGTATGCGCGGACGAGAGGAGCCGCGGTGGCTCCGTCCCCGATCGAGGAGGTGCGCAATGGCCACCGGTCAGAAGGAAGACGTCGTCACGCTCTTGCTGGCACAACACGAACTGATCAAGGGGCTGATCGAAAAAGTACAGGTTGCGCAGGGTGCGGCCAAGCGCGAGCCGTTCGAGGAGTTGGTCCGCGCGCTGGCCGTGCACGAGAGCGCCGAAGAGGAAGTGGTGCATCCGGCATCACGGCGAACATCTGTGCCCGCCAGTGTCGTCGACGACAGGCTGCACGAAGAAGAAGAGGCCAAACGCGTGCTCGCCGAGCTCTACGACATGGGCGTGCAGCACAAGGATTTCGATACCAAATTCCGCAGCTTCGCCGAATCGGTGATCGAACACGCCGATATGGAGGAGAAGGAGGAATTCGACCAGCTGCGCCAAGAGATTTCCGCCAACGAGAGCGCGGTGCTCGCCGATGTCGTGCGGGTCGCCGAGGCCGTCGCCCCGACTCGGCCGCATCCGGAGGCGGGTGAGTCGGCGCTGGTGAATATTGTTGCCGGACCGCCACTTGCGCTCTTCGACCGGATTCGCGACGCGGTGCGCGATTGGCGCCGTAAGACCGAGGGGTGAGCGGCGTGGCCGACGCAGCCAATAGGAACGGCGCATCGAATGAGAAGCAGCGCCAGCTGGATCGATACCGGGTGGATCGCGAACAGGGGAAGCTGACCACACAGCAGGGCGTACGGGTGGACAGCACCGACGACGCCCTGAAGGTGGGGGAGCGCGGACCGACGCTGCTCGCGGATTTCCATGCCAGGGAGAAGATCACCCACTTCGATCACGAGCGGATCCCGGAGCGAGTGGTCCATGCCAGAGGTGCGGGCGCCTACGGACACTTCCGGCCCTACGACGGCTGGCTCGGCGACTTCACCGCCGCCCGCTTCCTCATCGATTCGAGCGTGGAAACGCCGGTGTTCGTGCGATTTTCGACCGTCGCCGGTTCGCGCGGATCCGCGGATACCGTGCGCGATGTGCGCGGATTCGCGACGAAGTTCTATACCGCCCAGGGCAATTACGATCTGGTCGGCAATAACTTCCCGGTGTTCTTCATCCAGGACGGAATCAAATTCCCGGACTTTGTGCACGCGGTGAAACCAGAGCCGCACAATGAGATTCCGCAGGCCGCCTCCGCACACGACACCCTCTGGGACTTCGTGGGTCAGCAGCCGGAGACATTGCACGCGATCATGTGGCTGATGTCGGACCGGGCACTGCCGCGCAGTTATCGCATGATGCAGGGCTTCGGCGTACACACCTTCCGACTCGTCAACAGCGAGGGCCGAGGCACTTTCGTGAAGTTCCACTGGACGCCGAAACTTGGCGTGCACTCGCTGCTGTGGGACGAATGTCAGCAGATCGCCGGGCGTGATCCCGACTTCAACCGACGCGATCTGTGGGACTGCATCGCGGCCGGCCAGTATCCGGAGTGGGAACTCGGCGTGCAGCTGGTCTCGGACGAAAGCGAATTCGGCTTCGACTTCGACCTGCTCGATCCGACGAAAATCATTCCGGAAGAACAGGTTCCGGTGCAGCCGGTCGGACGCATGGTGCTGGACCGAAACCCGGACAACTTCTTCGCCGAGACCGAGCAGGTGGCCTTCCACACCGCCAATCTGGTGCCCGGTATCGATTTCAGCGATGATCCGCTGCTGCAGTTGCGCAACTTCTCCTACCTGGATACTCAGCTGATCCGTTTGGGCGGGCCGAATTTCGCCCAGCTGCCGATCAACCGGCCGGTTGCCGATGTGCGCAATCACCAGCAGGACGGCTACGGTCAGCACGCCATTCCGCAGGGCGAGGCCGCGTATACCAAGAACACCATCGGTGGCGGTTGTCCGGCACTGGCGGATACCGAGATGTTCCAGCACTACGCCGAGCCACTATCCGGTTCTGCTATTCGACAGCGCGCCAGCAGTTTTCGGGAGCACTACCGGCAGCCGCGAATGTTCTGGCGCAGTATGTCGCCGCCGGAGGCCGACCACATCGTCGCCGCCTTCGCCTTCGAACTGGGCAAGGTGGAGCGGCCGATCATCCGGACCAGGGTGCTCGAACATCTGGTGCGGATCGAGCCCGAACTGGCCGAGCGGGTCGCAAGTGAACTGGGTATGCCGATACCGCAATCGGACTCGGGTGATCGGGAGGCGGTGGTATCTCCCGCGCTGTCGCAACTGGATACCATCACCGACACCATCGCGACCCGGAAGATCGCGATCCTGGCCGCGGATGGTGTGGACACACTCGGTGTACGCCGCATCAAATCGTGGTTGTCAGACCGTGGTGCGGTCCCCGAAGTGCTTGCGCCGCATGCCGGTACGTTGGGCGGTGACGGCAGTGACGGCGAAACCCTCCCAGTGGACCGGTCGCTGGCCACCGTCGCCTCGGTTCTCTACGATGCCGTGTTGGTCGCGGGTGGAGCGCAGTCCGCCGACACCCTGGTGGGCAATGGCGCGGCGGTGCACTTCGTCCTGGAGGCGTTCAAACACGCCAAACCGATCGGCGGCTTCGGCGACGGCATCACGCTGCTGCGGGTCGCCGGTGTCGTATCCGATACCGATCATGACGCGCAAACAGGTGTCTTCACCACGACCGCCAGCGGCGCGGGCGTGGCCGAGGAGTTCATCGAGACATTCGCGAATGCGCTTGCCCAGCACCGGGTCTGGCGCCGGTCGACCATCGCGGTACCCGCCTAGCCGTCCCGGTTCAGCTCAGGACGGGCTGGATCTCCTTCTCCCACGCGGTGAAGAAGCCATCCAGATCGGGCCCGATCTGCTGGACGTACAGTTCGTCGACACCGGCATCGAGATACTGCCGGAGTTGGCGGATATGACGTTCCGGATCGGGCCCGGTGGCGAAGTGGTCACGGGTGGATTCGCGATCGATCAGGCTCATCGCGTCCTCGAAATCGCGCGGCCGCGGCAGAGTTTGGGAAAGTTGGCCGGGCAGCAGCTCATTGGCCCACAGGCGAT
This sequence comes from Nocardia vinacea, assembly GCF_035920345.1. Taxonomy (NCBI): domain Bacteria; kingdom Bacillati; phylum Actinomycetota; class Actinomycetes; order Mycobacteriales; family Nocardiaceae; genus Nocardia; species Nocardia vinacea. The sequence goes on along the minus strand of NZ_CP109149.1, from coordinate 4,626,079 downwards.
GTGCGGCATCCAGACCCGACTCCTCGTCGCGGGACCAGCTGACCTTGGCACCCGCCTGTACCGGTTTCGCGTCGCCGCCTGCGGTGCGGAAGGTGTCGACCGCATCGGCATCGGGCAGTACGGTGCAGAAACCGTCGCCGATGCGCGCCGCCAATTGCGTTGCCTGCGGGCCGAATCCGGAAATATAGATCGGTACCGGGGCATCGGGCAGTGTGTAGATTCTGGCGTCCTGCACGGTGTAGTACTCGCCGCGATGGTTGACATTGCCGCCGCGGTGTAGCCGCCGAATCAGCTGGACCGCCTCCTCCAGCATTTCGAGCCGGACCGCGGGCGACGGCCACGGATCGCCGAGAATGTGCTCGTTGAGCGCCTCACCGCTGCCGACGCCGAGTATGAAATTGCCGTCGAGTTGGACGGCGGCGGTCGCTGCGGCCTGCGCGATGATCAGCGGGTGGATACGGACGGTAGGACAGGTGACCGCCGTGGTGATCGGCAGATCGGTGGCTTCCGAGAGCGCCCCGATGGTGCCCCAGACGAAGGGGCTCTGGCCCTCGGCGTCATTCCACGGATGGAAATGGTCGGAGATCCACAGCCGCTCGAACCCGGCCTGTTCGGCGCGTTTGGCCTGGTCGACGAGTTCTTTCGGCCCGAACTGTTCGCTGGCTAGGAAATATCCGAATTTGACCATGTCGGGCGCTTACCCAGGTTCGCGCGCGATATTCGACGCGTGCGAACGGGCCTCGGATCGATATGACCGAGGCCCGTTCGGCAGGTGGAGCTAGCTGCCGCTGTGGCTGTGCTGGCCACCCTTCTGCTTGGCCGCCGTCGGCTGCGCCAGTGCGCCCTTACGACCCGCCTCGTGCGGGTCGGCCGCATTGCGCTGGCCGAAGCTGCCGGTACTGGCCTTGCCGCCCTTGCTGGCCTGCTCCTGGGTGTCCTTGCGATTGCCGAACTGCCCGGGGTTCTTCGGATCTGCCATGACGGCACTCCTTCTCGGTAGTTGGAACTATCTGCGGCCCCGGTTCGGACCACATTTGCGATCTACCCGGGATTCGGTCGGTTAATCGAGTGGATATCGCCCGGTGGTCGGGCTGTTTCGCGGCCTGAAAAATGGTGTTTACCAGTGGTATTCGCGGGTAGCCGAGAGAGGGGATATGGCCGAATCCGACATCGCGGAGGCTATTATGAGCAGCGTTATCGATCCGACTTCGGTATGGCTGACCGGTACGGTGGCCTGGTTCGACGAACAGCGTGGATTCGGCTTCATCGATCCAGACGGTGTACGGCAGTGGCCGGTGTTCGTCGAATACAGCCGTATCGATGTGCCGGGGTATCGCGCACTGACGGAAGGTCAGCTGGTGCGTTACTTGTGCGATCCGGCGGCGCACGGTCGCGCGGCCGCGGTGGTGCGCCCGTACCCTCTGCGGATCAGTCCGTTGTGATCACGGAAACTGGACTGCCGCAAGCAGATCGAGCTATCCGACGACCGATTTCATCCAGGCGATGACGGCGGCATGATATTGCGCGGTATTCCGCGCGAGATTCACCGAATGTCCGCTGCCGGGCAGCACGAAGGTTCGCAATCGCGCGGCCGGACTGAAAAACGCGGCCTCCGCGGCCTGCAGGGTCGCGTTGTCGGCGCAGATCGAATATGCGGGTCCGCACGACAACCGGTCCAAACTGCCATTGACGACCATGACCGGGGCGGTGATGAGGCTGGACATCCCGGGCAGGGTAGAGGTGAGGCCGTCGGGATATTCGGTGAGCGAGAAGGTTTCCTTCGTCGCCTCATCGATCGCGAGCACCTGCGGATCATAATTATCCGGCCCGAAGAAATCACTGGCCCGGGTGCCCGGCCGGGTCACGAGATAGCCCGAATCGTATCCGCGGCTGGCGAATACGGGATCCTGTACCGCCTGGTAGTAGGTGCCGATCACACCGAGGACATCCGGCACGCTCAGGGTGTGCGAATATCCGGTGAGCAGCACGCCGTCGACATCGTGGTAAGTGGTGGCCTCCATGACGGAGGTGCCGGAGCTCAGCGAATGACCGCCGGTGACGACCTTGCCGAACGGCTGTGCGCCCGCCAGGCCGTGGCGCAGGGCCTGCACGATGTTGTGTAGGGCTTCTGCGGTGGCGGATGCGGTCAGTGACATGCTCGGCGGACGGGTGCTCGCGCCGTTACCGAGTCGATCGGCCACCAGCGTCGCGTAACCTGCGGCGTTCATCGCGCGCCGGAAGTTGTAAGTCTCTGGGGCGTAAGAGAAATCCCAGTAGGTGTGGTTGTAGTTGGACCCCGCCATCAACACCATGACGGTATCGGTCGGCCGGTCCGGCAGGCACAGGGTCGCGCCCAACGTCCCCTGCGGTACCGGGAAAGAGATCTCCTGACAACGGTTGGGCGAGGCGGCCGGATCAGCACTGGCCCCGCCCGGCACCACACCGAGCATCGTCGCCGCCGCGGTAGCGGCCACCAGTATTCGGGCGTAGAGCTTCTTCGTCACCGCGTTCCCTCCGAATGGGAAATGTCGTGCGCCGCGCCATCTTCTGGCGAATCACCATACCGCACACGAAGATCCGTAGCTATGGGGTTGCGTGACGAAGATGCGATCTACGATGCACGGCATGGGTTCGCGTGGTGTGCACTTCGTCGGCAGCTTTCCGGGTGCGAGTACGGACGACGCGATGCGCGCGATGCTCGATGCCGCGGGTCCGCGCCTACGCACGCTCCCGACGGGCGAAACGCGTCGCTACGAGTTCTACATCCAGCCGATCATCGAGGATCTGGTGGCGCAGGGCGCATTGGAAGTGAAGAAGCCGGGTACGTGGCGGTCGAGTCGGGAGCGGACTATCCATCGCGTTCCGAGCGGTCGCGGGCTGACGGGCGACATGATGGAGCTCGGTTATCTCGCCGAGGCCCAGGAGGCGCTGCCGATATTCCGGGACTTGCGCACGGCGCGCGAGCTGCCCGAACTCACTCTCCAGATCGGGATGCCGACCGATTTCACCCTGGCCTTCATCGCCATGGGCATTCCAGGTGTCCGGTCGCACCGCAAGGCATTCCGTGACGCGACCGTGCGCGATATCGCGGCCATTCACGAACTGGTCGGTACCGAGGACGTGGTCGTGCAATTGGAGGCGACCGCGGAAATGGTGCTCATGGCGAAGGCGCAGCCACTGCACCGACGGCTGGAGGCGACATTGTGCCTCGGCGAGGGAATTGCGGCGCTGGCCGAATCCACGCCTGCGGGAACCAGATTCGGCGTTCATCTGTGCGTCGGAAGCATGCACAACAAGTCCCGGGCCAGCATGCGTGATCTGCGACCCTTCGTGGAGCTGGCCAATTCCGTTGTCCGGCAGTGGCCGTCGGATCGCCCGCTGACCTATGTGCACGGTCCGCTTGCGGCCGGCGATATCCCGCCGTCGGCGGATCCTGCGTTCTACGCGCCCCTCGCGGACCTGTCACTCGGCGAGGGCACGAATTTCTACGCGGGATTCGTCCACGACACTCCCACGGTGCCAGAGCAGGTCGAGACCTTGCGGTTGATTGAGAACGCACTGAGTAGACCGGTGGACGGCGTCGCGAGTGCATGTGGACTCGGTCGCCGTTCGCGTCCGATCGCCGACGCGCTCGCGGCCCGCGCCGATACGCTCGCCGCGAGCTAGGGCTTGCGACCGACTCCGCCCAACAGCACCAACTTGGTGCGCGGCAGGTCGTCGTCGAGCCAATCCTGTACCGGCACCAGACCGGGTTCGACCACCTCGAAGCCGTCCAGGTAGGCGGCCACCATATCCGGGGTCCGGTATTGGACCTGCGCCGAGCTGCCGTCGGTGTCGCTGGTCGACTGCGCGACGAACTCCGCGTATGTGTCGACCGATCCGTGGGTGAAGGCCAGGATGCTTCCCGGCGCCATCACATCGCGCAGTCGCGCGATGATCTCGGCCGGGTGTTCGTCGTCCATCACGAAGTGCAGTACGCCGACGATCAGAATCGCTACCGGCTGGTCGAAGTCGATCTGTCCTTCGGTCCGCGCCTTCTCGATGATCTCGTCCGTGCGGCGAATATCACCGAGTATCGATGTGACACCGGACGTGCCGGACAGCAGCGCGTTGGTGTGCACGTACACGACCGGGTCGTAGTCGATCATCACGACGCGTGCCGAGGGGTCGACCTTCTGCGCTATCTCGTGCACGTTGGGCGAGATGGGGATTCCGGCCCCTATATCGATGAACTGCCGAATCCCCGCCTGGGCCGCCTCTTCCACGGCGTTGAGGAGGAATTTACGACTGAACCAGGCCGTCGTCTTGGTATCCGGCGCGACCGCGAGCATTCGCTCGGCGACCCGCTGGTCCACCTCGTAGTTGTCTTTACCGCCGAGTAGGTAGTTGTACACCCGAGCAGCGTTCGGCTTGGATGGATCGACGCGTACCGGCGCCCGATCGGCCTCAGCCACCGCACCTCCCTTGATGTCCCACGGCACATCGTAACAACGTCTGGTCGTTTGTCCGCATGGATCGGGCTGCGATGCTCGATTGCGGTGAATCCTTTGTGCGGGTTTACACCTCTCATACTTGTGTCGGCAACACGGTCGGCGCGAGATCAGGAGGTTCGACGTGATCATAGTCGCGATTGTTGTTGGGGCGCTGCTCATTTGCGCGTGCAGCATCACCGTGCTGCGGCGGCGGAGCCGGTCGGAATGACCGAGGTGTGCTGGCCCGACGAACATCTCGTCGCCGCGGCGCGGGCGGGCGATATCGAGTCGATCACCTCGCTGGTGTCCGGATCGCATCCGCACGTGCGGCGCTTCGCGTACTCGCTGTGCGCGACGCCGGAGGATGCCGAGGATGCGGCGCAGGAGGCGTTGATCATTCTGTACCGCAAGATCGGGACATTGCGGGCATCGGGTGCGTTGGCCTCGTGGATGTTTCGCATTGTGCGCAATGAATGCCTGCGACAACTGCGGTTACGCGTGCGTCGGGCCGAACCGATTCCCGACTCGGCCATCGCATCGGCGGAACAGGAGGCGATCAATCGCTGGGAGGCCGAACGGGTGGCCGCGGCGATCGCGGCACTGCCCGGCGATCAGCGGCGGGTGCTGATCATGCGAGATGTGCAGGGGTACAGCGGTCGAATGGTCGCGGATCTGCTCGGGCTGAGCACCGCGGCGATGAAATCACGGCTGCATCGGGCGCGTATGGCGGTGCAGGAGAGTCTGGAGGTCGGTAATGACGAAAGCATCGCGTAGCGATTCCATGAGCGGTGGTGGTCGGGCGACGGGCGGGCGCTATGAGTTCGCCAGTGCGTCGCTATCGCGCCATTTGGCCCGTGGCGCAATCGGATTCGGCGCTGTGGTCGGTTCGTTCGCACTGATGCCGGCGGTCGGCCCCGTCGGTCTGCTGCTCCTGCCGGTCGGTCTCGTCGCACTGCGTGGCTGCCCGACCTGCTGGGCAATCGGCTTGCTCCAGACGCTCTCCCGCGGCCGACTGCAGCGCTCGTGCATCGACGGAACCTGCCAACTGGTCACCACGAAACCCGGTGCGACATAACCGCTTCCACCACCTGAACACAACCGCACCCCAGTTGAGTGCGGCTGTTCTACGTGCGGTTCTTGGCGGGGCGGTTGGAAGCGGCGCGGCGTTCGGCCTGTTGGGTTTTGACGCGCTCGTTTTCCTTCAGCACCGCGGCGTAGTTCTCGCGCTCGCGGATCAGCCATTCGGGCGGGTCGGCGAGCAGGGCAGCGATTTCCTCGGCGTTCATCGCATCGGAGACGTCGGCGCGGGCCAGGCCGGTATTGGAAACTCCGAGTTTGCGGGCGACGATATCGCGGGGGAAGGGGCCCGCCTTGCGCAGTTCGGTCAGCCAGGCCGGGGGATTGGTACGCAACTCTTCGAGTTCGGCGCGGGAGATCGGGGAGTTGCGGAATTCCTCGGGCGTCGCCGGAAGGTAGATGCCGAGCTTGTTCGCCGCGGTCAGCGGCTTCATGGTCTGCGGTTTCTTATCCGGGCTCACCGGTACAGCCTAATGGGCACAGCCGGACGCAGTCCGCCCGCAGTCTGTTGCGCGTGGAAGAGCGAAGGCGAGGCCACCGCGTATCCGGCCCGGCGGTGCCCTCGGACCACCCGCCTCGTGAGTCGACAGCCTCGATGGCAATACCCTCGTACGAATGAACCCCGAGTCCATCGACGTGACCCGCCTGCGCTGGTTTGTCGCGGTTGCCGAGGAACTGCATTTCGCCCGGGCGGCGAAATCGCTGCACATTTCGCGGCAGAAGTTGAGTCACACGGTGATCGATTTGGAGCAAGAACTCGGGAAGAAACTTTTTGTGCCCGGAGCGCAGCCGACGCAGCTGACCGAGGAGGGACAGCAGTTGCTGCGCGATGCCAGGGATATCATCGCGCGGGCAGCGGAGCCCGAGCCCGTGGCTGCGGAGGATGTCGCATTGCGGGTCGGCTTCGTACCTGGCGTGACGGTCTCCAAATGGACGCGGATCTGGGGTGAGCGGTTTCCGGACACCGCGCTGGAGGTGGTCCCGATTCCGATGGCCGAACAACTCGCCGCGCTGCGTGACGGGCGCGTCGACGCCTGTTTCGTCCGTCTGCCCATCGATCGTGCAGGTCTGAGCGCGATTCCGCTCTACCGAGAGCTTCCCGTCGTCGTGGTGCCCAAAGACCACACCTTGTCGCTGTTCGAACAGGTGGGCATGGGCGATCTGGAGGGTGAACGGATCCAGGACTCGAGCGATATCGATGCGATCGCGGGCACCATCGAGTTGGTCGCGGCCGGTGTCGGCGTCGCCATCGTCCCGCATTCCATTGCCCGGCTGTACGCGCGCCGCGACCTCGTCTACCGGACGATGATGGGCGTCCCGGCTACGGAAATCGCCCTGGCCTGGCCAGTCGCGCACACCACCGAACTGATCGAAGAGTTCGTCGGCGTCGTGCGCGGCCGTTCGGAACGCAGCTCGCGGGCCCAGGTTCAGCGCAAGAAGACCGAGCCGAAGAAGACCACCGCCAAGCGTTCGACGAGGAGCGTCGTCAAGAACGCCGGAGCCAAGAAAAAGCCCGCCAAGCGACGAGGGCGTTAGGCGGGCGAATTCCCGAGGGAGTCAATACCTTTCGGTGTGGACTACCGAGGCTTGCGCCGCAGGATCGAGTCGCGGATCATGACGCCCGCGATCACGGCGGCGAAACCGACCAGGAACAGGTCCTCGATGCGGCCCTTGTGGTTGCCGATCGTCATGGCCAGCAGGATCACGCAGACGATCCAGCCCGCGACACGGAAGGTGCGGCGCGATTCCCCGCTCCAGCCCCATTCGGCGGACGGAACCTCGGCGGTGTCCACGTGGGTGACGATTGCGCGGTCACTGGTGGGTTCGAGTTCCGTGGCGGCCACGATCGCTCCTTAGCTCGGTGTAAGCGTTGCTGCCGATATCGTGGCATACGACCGCTCGTCGTAGCCAGCAGGGCTGTGTTCGATCGGCGAGCGGCGCCCTACGTGGTTACGCGGGCTACCGCCTGCGGGCGCGTCGCTGGCCCCGCTGCCACAATGGGGCCGTGTCCGACATCGTGAGAGTCCTTCTGCTCGGCAGCACCGGTTCCATCGGTACCCAGGCGCTCGAGGTGATTGCCGCCAATCCCGACAAGTTCCAGGTGGTCGGGTTGGCCGCGCGTGGCGGCAATACCGAGCTGCTCGCGGCCCAGATGGCCGCCACCGGGACCCGCAATGTCGCGGTCGCCGATCCGGCCGCGGGCACCGACCTCGACCTGGCTCTGAGCGGGCCCGGCGCGGTTACCGAATTGGTGCGCCGCACCGAGGCCGATGTCGTACTCAACGCATTGGTCGGTTCGCTCGGCCTGGAGCCGACCCTGGCCACCCTGCAATCAGGCACCCGACTGGCGTTGGCGAATAAGGAATCCCTCGTCGCGGGCGGCTCGCTGGTGACTCGCGCCGCCGCACCCGGCCAGATCGTGCCGGTCGACTCCGAACACTCCGCGCTCGCCCAATGCCTGCGCGGCGGCCGGGCCGAGGAGGTGGATCGGCTGGTGCTGACCGCGTCGGGAGGTCCGTTCCGCGGCTGGACCACCGAAATGCTGGAATCGGTGAATCCGTCCGAGGCGAAGGCGCATCCGACCTGGTCGATGGGCCTGATGAATACGTTGAATTCAGCCTCGCTGGTGAACAAGGGCCTCGAACTAATCGAGACGCATCTGCTGTTCGGGGTGCCCTACGACCATATCGATGTCACGGTGCATCCGCAGTCGATCGTGCACTCCATGGTCACCTTCAAAGACGGCTCCACCCTTGCTCAGGCCAGCCCGCCCGATATGAAGCTGCCGATCGCACTGGCACTCGGCTGGCCCGATCGCATACCGGGCGCGGCCGCCGCCTGCGACTTCAGCACCGCGTCGACCTGGGAATTCGAGCCGGTCGACAATGCGGTATTCCCGGCGGTCGAGCTGGCCAGGCAGGCGGGCACCGCGGGCGGCAGCGTCACCGCGGTCTACAACGCGGCGAATGAGATCGCGGTGCAAGCCTTCCTGGACGGGATCATTCGTTTCCCGGATATCGTGCGCACCGTCGCCCGCGCGGTCGAGGCGGCCGATCGGTGGCAGGCCGAGCCCGAGACACTCGACGATGTGCTGGCGGCCGATACGTGGGCGCGCGACTACGCCCGCGCGCTCGTCCACCCGGCCTGAGCGCGCATTTCCCGCCCTATCCGGTGATTTTTGCGGCAGGCGTGCGAAAGTGCGCGGCCAGGCGGATCGTCCGCGCCGAACGGCCTTCGATGCGATCGGACGCGCCGCCGGATGGTGGCCTGGCAGACTTGGGAGCGAAGGTTGGTCGGCGTCCGGTTACTGTGGTCGGGGTGCCCGCGGCGCGGACGGACGTGCCTGTGCGGGTAATCGCGGCCGCTGCGGGCGGCCGCACTTCATTTGAGGCGAGCTGCGCAACGCAGGAGGGCTGTACAGCAAATGGTGTTCGCGTTGGGGTTCGTACTGTTCGCCCTCGGCATCACGATTTCGATCGCGCTGCACGAATGCGGGCATATGTGGGCTGCCCAGTCCACGGGCATGAAGGTGCGGCGCTATTTCATCGGCTTCGGTCCGAAGATTTTCTCGTTCCGGCGCGGTGAAACCGAATACGGCCTGAAGGCGCTCCCGCTCGGCGGCTTCTGCGATATCGCGGGCATGACGGCATTGGACGAACTGGCACCCGAGGATCTCGACCGGGCCATGTATCGCCAGACCACCTGGAAGCGCTTGGTCGTGATGTTCGGCGGGATCGCCATGAACTTCGTGCTCGGCTTCCTCCTGCTGGTCGTACTCGCGATCGGTTGGGGACTGCCGCGCTTCGACCAGCCGCCCGCGACCACCATCGGCGCGATGAAATGCGTCGCCCAGCAGAATCCGGATAAAACGCTGGCCGACTGCCAGGGCACCGGACCGGCGCAGCAGTCCGGTATGCAGCGCGGTGACGTGGTCAAGGCCGTCAACGGCGTGAGGGTGACGACCTGGCAGCAGTTCACCGCCGAAACCCAGAAGCAGACCGGCCCGTTCACTTACACCATCGAGCGCGACGGTCAGACCAGGACGATCGAGGTCACCCCGGAACGCGTCACGCGCTATCCCGATGACGGCGGGCCGGGCCGCGAGGTCAGCGCGGTCGGCGTCGGTTCGGAGTACTACGAGCCCCTGAAGTACAACGCGCTGGCCGCGATTCCGGCCGCGGGCGCCTATACCGGGCAGATGTTCGTGCGCACGGTGGAATCGCTGGCCCAGATGCCGCAGAAGGTTTCCGCGCTGTGGACCGCGGTGACCGGTGGCGAGCGCGATCCGGAAACCCCGGTCAGTGTCTACGGCGCGAGCAAGATCGGCGGCGAGACCGCCGAGCGCGGCCTGTGGGGCGTGTTCATTCTGGTCCTGGCCAGCCTGAACTTCTTCCTCGGCGCGTTCAACCTGCTGCCGCTGTTGCCGCTGGACGGCGGGCATATCGCGGTGGTGCTCTACGAGAAGGTCCGCAATACCGTCCGCGGCTGGAAGGGGCTGGCGCCGGGCGGTCCGGTCGACTATCTGAAACTGCTTCCGGTGACCTACGTCGCAGTGGTGATCGGCGGTGCGTATATGGTGCTCACGCTGGTCGCCGACATCGTGAATCCGATCCAGTTGTTCCGTTGACGCGCTAACCTGTCGCGGTTGTGCCGCGATCACTACCGCGAACGCCGGATTGCTGGCATTTCGGGACATCTGTGTGTCATGACTCATGTCATGGCTGTCACAGGGTGAGCAGCCGTGACACGCGGCTAAGCTCGGTAGGCGAACGGCCCGAATCAGTACGCACGAAAGTAGGCAGCCGAAAGTGACCAGCACAATCGGATTGGGAATGCCGACCGCACCCGTGGCCGTTCTCGCACCTCGCCGCAAGACCCGCCAATTGATGGTGGGCAATGTGGGCGTCGGCAGCGATTACCCGATTTCCGTGCAGTCGATGACCACCACCAAAACCCACGACATCAACGCCACCCTGCAGCAGATCGCCGAACTGACGGCCTCGGGCTGCGATATCGTGCGCGTCGCCTGCCCGCGCCAGGAGGACGCCGACGCACTGGCGACCATCGCGCGCAAGAGCCAGATCCCGGTTATCGCGGATATCCATTTCCAGCCGCGCTATATCTTCGCCGCCATCGATGCGGGTTGTGCCGCGGTGCGCGTAAACCCGGGCAATATCAAGGAATTCGACGGCCGGGTCGGCGAGGTGGCCAAGGCCGCGGGCGCGGCGGGCATCCCGATTCGCATCGGCGTGAACGCCGGTTCGCTGGATAAGCGGATGTTGGAGAAGTACGGCAAGGCGACCCCGGAGGCACTGGTCGAATCGGCGCTGTGGGAGGCGAGCCTGTTCGAGGAGCACGGCTTCGGCGATATCAAGATCTCGGTCAAGCACAACGATCCGGTGGTCATGGTCGAGGCCTACCGCCAGTTGGCCGCGCAGTCCGACTACCCGCTGCACCTCGGTGTGACCGAGGCCGGTCCAGCGTTCCAAGGCACGATCAAGTCCGCCGTCGCATTCGGTTCGCTGCTGTCGGAGGGCATCGGCGACACGATTCGCGTGTCGCTGTCCGCGCCGCCGGCCGAGGAGGTCAAGGTCGGTGGGCAGATTCTGCAGTCGCTGAACCTGCGCCCGCGCAAGCTCGAGATCGTCTCCTGTCCGTCCTGCGGTCGCGCCCAGGTCGATGTGTACACCTTGGCCAATGAGGTGAGCGCCGGTCTGGAGGGCATGGAGGTGCCGCTGCGGGTGGCCGTGATGGGCTGCGTGGTGAACGGTCCGGGTGAGGCGCGTGAGGCCGATCTCGGTGTCGCCTCGGGCAACGGCAAGGGCCAGATCTTCGTCAAGGGGCAGGTCATCAAGACCGTGCCGGAGGCGCAGATCGTGGAGACCTTGATCGAAGAGGCCATGCGCATTGCCGAGGAGATGGGCGAGACGGCAGGCGCGGGCGAACCAGTAGTCTCCGTCGGCTGACCTTTTCGAGCGACCCGCAAGCGGTCGTTACGGGCGGGAGTTCCCGAGTAGCCGTACCACAGTCGACCGATTCGTGGCAGGCTGTCGATGTGCGGAGTCTGCTGGAACCGGCGCGACGGGCCAAGGATGCCCCCGCGCGTCAGCTCGCGAATCGGGATCTGGCACAGGTGCTGCGGGTGCTGGATAGCGATCCGATCGCCTCGTGCATGGTGGCGGCGCGGTTACAGGAATTCGGCTTGGATACCGGCGTCGGACACGGTGAACTGTGGAGTCGGGGTGGACCGTCGGAATCGCTGTGCTTCTCCGGGGCGAATCTGGTGCCCTTGCGCGGTGACGAGGATGCGTTGCGCGCCTTTGCCACGCGGGCGGTCCGCTGGCCGCGGGTGTGTTCGTCGGTGGTCGGGCGTCAGGAATTGACGCTGCCGCTGTGGGAGATGCTGTCGGCGCATTGGGGCCCGGAACGCGAGCTACGCGGTGCGCAGCCGCTGCTAGCTCTCGGCCAGCCCGCGCTGGCCACCGCCGATGCGCAGGTCCGCAGGGTTCGGCCAGATGAGTTGGAGCGCTATCACGCCGCGGCGATCGCCATGTTCATCGAGGAGGTCGGGGTCGATCCGCGCGCGGGTGACGGCGGCCGCGGCTATCGGCGCCGGATCCAGAGCCTGATCGAATCCGGCCGCGCCTGGGCGCGTTTCGAGGACGGCGAAGTGGTGTTCAAGGCCGAGGTCGGATCGCTGTCCCGGCGTACCGGGCAGATCCAGGGCGTGTGGGTACATCCGCAACGTCGCGGCGCCGGTCTCGGCACTCGCGGTACGGCCGCCGTGGCCAATGCGGTGGTGGCCTCGGGGCGCACCGCGAGCCTCTACGTGAACGACTACAACAGCATCGCCCGCCGGGCCTACAGCCGGGTCGGATTCCGGCAGATCGCCACCTTCGCGACCGTGCTGCTGGACTGAACGCGGCACTGAACATCGGTGTGCCACAGCCGTTTGCTCGCGGTTGACTATACGATCGGTCCCGATGTCGACTCGCATGCTCATTACGCTGGCCGTCGCGGCGTTCGCGGCGGTGGGATCCGGCTGCTCGGCCAGCCCGCAGGGACCGGTGCCCGCGGCGGACGCCTTCCTGGCCGCCTTCGCCGACCACTACATCGAGGCCGCGGCCGATCTCACCAGTCAGCCCGAGAAGGCAACCGCCGCACTGCGTTCCACATGGGACGAGTTGCAGGCCGAGAAGTTGACCGCGCATACCGGCGCGGCGCGGGTCACCGGCGATACCGCGACCGTCGACTACACCTACGAGTGGCGCCTGCCCAAGGACCGGATCTGGAAATACACCGGCCAATTGCAGATGGGCCGCAGTGACGGCCGCTGGATGGTGCGCTGGACCTCCTCCGATATCCACCCCAAACTCGGTGCCACCCAGACCATGGCACTGCGCGCCAACCCGGCCCCACGCGCCAGGGTGAACGAGCAGTCCGGCAGCGATGTGCTGGTGCCGGGCAAGGTATCTCGGGTCGCGTTCACCGTGGCCTCCGCACCGGATCCGGGTTACACCGCGACCTCGCTGGCGGCGGCGTTGAACCGCTTCGACGACCGGCTCATCCCCGAGGCGATCCTGAGCGCGGCGTACGCCGCCAAGGGCGAGTACACCGTCGCGTTGTTGAGCGAGTACGAATTCGAACAGGTGAGTGGAGATCTCATCGGTCTGCCCGGGGTAACGGTGACCCAGCAGTGGGATATGGTCGCCACCGACCGCGATTTCGCACCCGATCTGCTCGCACAGGTGCGCAAGACGGTGATCGCCGAGGTGGACGGCAAGGCGGGCTGGAGCGTTGTCACCATGAACGCCAACGGCGCCGATACCGACGTACTCACCGAGGTGCCCGCACAACCCGCCCCGTCGTTCTCGCTCAGCATCGACCGCAATGTGCAGAACTCCGCGCAGCGTGCCGTCAGCGGCCGCGAGGAGCAGACCATGATGGTGGTGCTGCGGCCGTCGACCGGCGCGATTCTCGCTGTCGCTCAGAACAAGGCGGCCGACCGTGCCGGGCCGGTGGCCACCATCGGCCAGTATCCGCCGGGCTCAGTTTTCAAGACGGTGACCGCAGCTGCGGCGATGTCGCTCGGAAAGGCCACGCCCGAAACGGTTTTGCCATGTCCGAGCCGAATTGTCATCGGGGAGCGGACAATTCCGAACTACAATCTCTTCCAACTCGGTGACGTGTCGATGGCCACGGCCTACGAGCGATCCTGCAATACCGCATTCGCGAAATTGGCCAGTGACCTGCCCAGCGACGCACTGCACGATGCCGCCGCGAAACTCGGTGTGGGACAGGGGTATACGGTTCCAGGTCTGCCGACCGAATCGGGTTCGGTGCCACCGGCCGACGATATGATCCAGCGCACCGAGGACGGCATCGGCCAGGGCAAGGTGGTGGTGAGCCCGTTCGGAATGGCGGTGCTCGCCGCGACCGTCGCGCACGGGTCGGCGCCGGTGCCGTATCTGATCGCCGGACGGACCACGGAGATCAAAGGGGACCGTCCGGCCATCGGGGCCGAAGTGATCGATGGTTTACGCGTGATGATGCGCAAGGTGGTCATCGGCGGTACCGCCGAACGCATTGCCGACCAGGGCGAGGTGTACGGGAAGACCGGGGAGGCCGAGGTCGGCGGCGGCTCGCATTCGTGGTTCGTCGGCTATCGCGGGGATCTGGCCTTCGCGACATTGCTGGTCAAGGGCGGCAGTTCGGATAATGCCGTGGCGGTGACGCGAGATATGCTCGCCGCCCTGCCCACAGGGTACTGAACCCGACTCAGTTGGTGCGACTGGTGGACTCCGGCGGGGCGCCGCGATCGGGCATCTCGTAACGCAGTGTGGTGGAACCGATTCGGATGATATCGCCGTGCGCGAGTGCGGTATCGGCACCGATCGGCACACCGTTGACGTAAACGCCGTTGGCCGAATCCCGATCCCGGATGAAGATCCGGTTCTCGCGCGGCACGATGCGCGCGTGTTTACGGCTGACCCGGGCATCGTCGAGCACGATGTCGTTATCCCATTCCCGGCCGATCCGCAGCCCGGTCGCCGGAATGGCGATCGCCTCACCGTCGCCGACCCGCAGCCAGGCCTGCCGCAGCACATCGGGCAGATCCCGCTTCGTCGCCCCGGGTGAGGAGGAGACCGTCGGCAGTGCCTGCTGGCTGCGGATCGCCGCCTCCAGTGCCAGGGTGCGCGGATCCGGGTCGATGCCCTGCTGGTCGGCGAGGTTGCGGCGGATGCGCAGACAGGCGGCGAGTGCGTCGGCCTGGCGGCCCGCGCGGTAGAGCGCGGAGATGAACAGTCGCCAGAGCCGCTCGTTCACGGCGTGTTCGGTGGTCAGTGCGGTCAGTTCGCCCAGGACCGCGCCTTCGCGCCCGCATGCGATGTCCGCGTCCAGGCGATCGGCGATGGCGTTCAACCGGCGTTCGTCCATATCGGTGGCGAAATTGTCGGCGAAACGCAGTCCGCGCAGTCCGGCGACCGCCTCACCACTCCACTCCGCGAGCGCGTCGGCGAAACATTCGGCCGCGGTTTCCAGATCGCCGGTGGTGAAGGCCAGGGAGCCCTGGGTCCTGGCCCGCTCGAAGCGGCCGACATCGCATTGATCCTCGGCGATATCGAGGAGGTATCCGGCGTGCACGGTGCGCAGGATGGCCCGGTCGTCGACCCCGGCCGAACGGAGCACAGTGCGCAGATTCGACACGTAGGCGTAGAGGCCGTCGACCGAGCGATTCGGCATCTCCTCTTCCCAGATGCTGTTCGCCAGTGTGGTTTTCGCGACGGCATTGCGGCGGTTGATGACGAGCATGGCGAGCAGCGCGCGGAGTTTGGCGCCGGGCAACGGAATTGCCTGATCGTCGACCAGCAGGCGCACCGGTCCGAGCACTCGAAGATCGAGCGCCGGTCGATTCGAGCCCGCAGAGCCCACCAGATTCCCTCCGAACGCAATCCGCTTCCGGGCCGCCGCTGCCCCACGGCTGTTTCGCCGACGGAAGCGTCACGCGATGAATTCAGCATACGCACTGCTGGCATGCCGTGCCCCGTCGCGAGTACGCCGTCGGCGAAATGATTACGCGCCGTGCCGGATTCGGATCGATAATGGGATCGTCCACCGCCGTGGTGGACATTGTCGGCGATCTTGTTGGAGTTGACCGGATGGATGATGTACTGCTGACCCCGCCCGATGCGGCCGAAGTGACGCTGCTGGCGAGCGGTGTGGTCGCTGCGGCGTCCGGTGCCGACGGGCTGACCCCGCTGCAGCAGTTGCTGATTCCGTCGCTGTTCCTGTCGATGACCGGACATCGAGTCGAGTTGGAGACGCTGCCGCCCGTCGATGCCGAGACTTTCGCGGTCGGTCTGGATCGGCGCAACCGGATCTTCCGGGAGCGGATCGTGCAGACGATGCTGTTGTCCGCGCTGGTGGTGCGGCCGCTGCCGCCCGCAGTCGCGAGCAAACTGCGGGAGTTCGCCGACGCGCTCGAGGTCGACGACGAGATGATCGCGGTGGCGCAGAAATATGCCGAGGGCGCGATCGAACTCGCCGCGGTCGACTTCGACCGCAACGGTTATCTCGGCGGGCTGGATCCGAGCCGGTTGACCGCGCTGCACACCGAAAGTCTGGATTCGTCCTGGGGGCAGGTCAGCGATGATCCGACCTTGGCCACGCGCTGGGCCGGCCTGCGCGAGTTGCCCGTCGGGACGCTCGGCCGTGGTGTCTCCGATTTCTATGTCGACCGTGGTTTCGTCACGCCCGGCCTGCCGGGTTCCGCGCCGCCGTTGCTCGCCCAGCACGACTGGGTGCATGTGCTCGCCGGATACGGCACCACGCTGGAAAATGAGATCGAGGTATTCGCATTCATGGCGCGCGCCAACGACGACCCGCGCGCGTTCAGCCTGCTCGCCATGGTGATTTCACTCTTCGAAACCGGCTACCTACATGCCGGAGCCGGATTGTTCGAAGCCAACGAAGGACATTTGAGCACCGCAGGCATGGCGACGCGCCTAGGCGATGCCATGCGACGCGGGGCGCTCACCCATGGCAGCCACGATTTCCTCGACTTGGACTGGTTCGCGCTGGCTGATCGTCCGATCGCGGTGGTGCGCAATGAGATCGGGTTGACCGCGAAGTCACACGAGGCCGTTGCGGCGGGTTCCGTCGGGGCCTGGGAGACGGGCGGTATCACGCCGTACCAACTGCATTCGGCCGAGGCCGCCGCTCAGGCCGCGGGCACGCCGTATCTGCCCTGGCGTCCGGATCCGTCCCGCGACTGATCAGGTGCGGTGCAGGGTCGCCGCGAGGTGGTGGGTCAGTGGTTCGCCGACCGCGGCCATACGCAGCCTGTAGTCGATGGTGTCCCCGACCAACTTGATCGAACGGCCGAGGGCGGTTACCACTTTCGCGGTACTGCTGCGGCCGATGCTGGTCGATTCGAATTCCATCCGCAGTTCACCATCGACGACGGTGAGGCTGCCCTCACAGATCTCGGTGATGCCGGTCGGGTGGGCCAGGATCAATTCGACGTGATCCGGGCGCGGGCACCGCAGATAACCGGTTTCGGCGTGCATCGGTCGGCTGCCGTCGGCGGCGCGGGTGCGCTGCCGGTAGGTGAGGAACGGTCGGCCGAGGTGGCCGAACTTGATTTCCTCGACATAGTCGAATGACTCGATGGTCGGGTACTCACCGTGCCCTGGTCCGCGCCATGTGCCGAGCAATGGTGCGAGCGGAGCGATATCCGGATGGGGGGCGACGGAAGGTTGGGGGGCGACCACGCGCGACAGCTTAAACCCGTCGGATTCGGGGCGTTCCGATACGGTCGAAATTCCACCAAGCTAAGGTTAGCGTCGCCTAATCGCCAAATGAGGGTTGCGAGTGGCTGGAAAGGACGAAGAAGTTGAACGCACGCCTTAGTGAACTGCGCCGCAACGGTGCCTGGCGGTCGCGGACCCGCAACGGTCTGCTACGCGCATCGGTGCTCGGCGTTGCCCTGGTCGTGGCCGCGGCATGCTCGGATTCGAAGTCGTCTAACGATGAAGTGCCTGCCCTCGACGGCAATCACTACGCACAGACCAACCTCGCCGCCAACAATGCCGAATACAAAGCGCAGTACACCTTTCCGGATATGGTGAACGCGTGGGGACTAGCCGATCGCCCGAAGGGTGCGGGCGGGCATTTCTGGGTCGGCGCGGGCGGTAAGTCCTTCCAATTCGTGGGCGATGTCAGCGCGTCCGCGGATCCCAAGGTGCAGAAGCTGTTCCAGGATCCGCTGAAGATCGTCACGATTCCGGGCGCGGATGCCGACACTTCGGACAAGAGCATCGGCAAGACCACCGGCGTCGTGTTCAACGGCGCTCCCATCACCTCCGATCTGTTCGTCGTCCGTGATCAGCCGGTGGATGTCGACGGTGCGCCGATGCTGCTGACCGGTTCGTCGCGGTTCATCTTCGCCACCGACTCCGGCAAGATTTCAGCCTGGACCGAGCAGGGGCCCGAGGGCGCGATCATCCGGCACGACGGTCCGGCGAATCTGGTCTTCGACGGCGAGTCCGAGGGCATGGCGTTCTTCGGCATCACGCTCGCTCCGTCCGGTGACAAGCTGCTCGCCGCCGACTTCGGTGAGAACCCGCAGGTCCGCACCTTCGACAAGGACTGGCAGCTGATCCCGACCGTCGGCTTCGCCAACCCCTTCGCCACCGGCGACCAGATCGACGCGGCCGCCCCGGATAAGGGCAAGAAGGCCAAGCCCGGCGATCCCGCCCCGTTCAATGTGACCACCATCGGCAACCGCGTATTCGTCTCGTACGCGGACACCAAGCCGGATGAGCAGGACGCGTCCAAGTTCGACAAGGCCGAAGAGGATTCGCTCGACAAGGACCAGGAGAAGGACGCCAAGGGCAAGCCGGCCAAGGGCAAGGTCGCGGAATTCGACGGCAACGGCAAGTTGGTCCGCATCCTCGACGACGGCGGTCGCCTCAATGCGCCGTGGGCTGTCGCGGTGGCGCCCGCGAACTTCGGTCCGCTCAGCGGCAAGCTGCTTGTCGGCAACTTCGGTGGCCTCGGCCACGTGCTCGCCTATGACGACGCCACCGGCAAGTTCGTCGACTACCTGCGCGATGAGAAGGGCCAGCCGATCGAGATCGAGGGTCTGTGGGCCCTGATGTTCGGCAATGGCGAGAGTCTCGGCGACGCCGACTCGCTGTATTTCACTGCGGGCCCGGATGACGAGAAGGAAGGTCTGTTCGGCAAGCTCCGCTTGAAGTAACCCTGCAGTAGGCGAAGGCGGTCCCCGGTAGCACCGGGGACCGCCTTTGTCGTACGTGCTACTCGGGATCCGGGGATGGCGGGGCCCAGCGTTCGGACCAGCTCCAAAGTGGCTGGAGGGCCGCGGTGAGGTCGATGCCCGCCGGGGTGAGTTCGTAGGTTTTGTCCGCGTTCTTGGTGATCACGCCCGCGGTCTGGAGGTGTTGCAGGCGGGTCGAGAGCATGCTCGACGAGCAGTTGCCCATGCGGCGGCGCAGTTCGAGGAAGCCGAGGTGGCCGGGTTCCAACTCCCAGAGGACGCGCAGGATCCAGCGTTGGCCGATGAGCTCCATGGTGGCCAGCACGGGCGCGTGCGCCGGGTCGCTTCGCCCGCGCGACGGCTTGGCTCCATTTGCACTTCTCATTTCGAACTACCATAGTGATTCTAAATTAGAAGCGTTGCTGTGGGCTGATGAGCGAGCGAGCAAAGACACGGCCGAGCCGCTCGCTCGTGCCGGAGCCGAGCGCCGGCGAGGCGCAGGCATGAGCGAGAGGCAGATGGTGGGCGACTCGACGGAACGACGGATTGTGCTGATCACCGGCGCATCGCGGGGGATAGGGGCAGAGACGGCGAAAGTGCTGGCGGCCGGCGGTGATCACGTGATCATCAACTATCGGGAGAAGCGCAAGCGCGCTCAGACGATCGCCGATGAGATCGGTGCCGTCGGCGGCAGTGCCTCGATTGCCGGTGCCGATATTGCGGATGCCGACGCCACCGCGGCCATGATCGCCGATGTGGTAGCGGAGTTCGGTCGGCTGGATGTGCTGGTGCTCAACGCATCCGGCGGTCTCGAGCGCAATGCCGCGCCCGACTATGCGATGGCGTTGAATCGTGACGCGCAGATTCGTCTGGTGCGGCAAGCCTTGCCGCACCTGCCATCCGGCGGCCGGATCGTCTTCGTGACCAGCCATCAGGCCCACTTTCACGGCCGCAAACCCGTTCCGGCGGACTATGAGCCGATCGCGGCCAGTAAGCGTGCGGGTGAAGATGCCTTGCGCACAATGATTCCGGAGCTGACCGAACGTGGCATCGGGCTGAATGTGGTGTCCGGCGACATGATCGACGGCACGATCATTGTTCGCCTGCTGGAACGTCGTAATCCCGAGGCGGTTTCGGCTCGCCGCGATCACGGTGCGCTGCCGACCGTCGAGGAGTTCGCCGCTGTCGTCGGCGAGGCCGCAAGTGCCGCAGGCGAATCCGGTCGCACGTTCTATGTCGGCGGTCAGGACTATCTGGCGGACGGCGTGGCCGAGGGTGTACCTGCCTAGTCGAAGCTCATCTCGCCCACACTCGGTCGCTGACCACCCGGACCATAGTTTGGGTTACTGATCGTTTGCCATGAACGCGCAGGTCTGTAACAACTTGATATCGGCGTTTCCGGTCGCGGGCGCGGATCTGGGTCGATAATCGAGGCGTGACGTGCGGTCGTGCGGTGCGGAAACGACGTTGCTGGTCCGGAGGTTCGCCGATGGCGGCGCGTTCCGACGTCGGTGGGAGGCCCAGATGAGGAATGTCGGGAATAACCGGATGGTTCCGGGGCGGGATATGTTGCTGGCCGCATGCCGCGGGCTACCGCACGACGATCATCCGATGCTGGAGGCAGCGGGGGAGTTGGCGCAGCTGCACGAAATCCGCGAGCGGACGCCGGTACGTGAAATCCCCAAGCTGGATCGGCGGCGCGCCCAACTGGTGCGGTCGATCGACCTGTGGGTGACGCTGGCGATGCCGGTCCCGTGCTCCGAGGCGCAGTTGCACTCCGAAACCGTCGGCGAGATCGTGGATCGGCTGGCCAGAATGACCACGCAGGCCTTCGTGCCGCTGTCCGAGGCGCCGGAGCCCGTTTTCTATGACGCGTGGGTGCAGCTCAACGAGCTGGCGGATAGCTATCAGGATCTGATCGACGGATTGCGCGAGGGTGCCCGCCGACTACCCGGTGGCTAACGCCCGCGCCCGAAAAGTCGGAACGAGCGTGCCGGGCGGCGCGGCAGAGTGGCGTAGACCATGGTCATATCGGCGAATACCTCCGCTTCCCGTTCGCGGTCGGCGCCGAAATGCTCGCGGCCGAGTGCGTGCTTGATGGAGGACGGTGAGACGGACGGCAGCAGTGCGGCCAGCGACGGTGTGATCGGCTCACCCGCCTCCGTACCTTCCTTACCGTGCCCGAACAGCATGTGACCGATTTCGTGCAGGATGATGTGATCCGCATTGCGCTCGGTGGCGGACGCGTCGTAGACGATGATGTCGTCGTGACCGCGCGCGATCCAGAGTCCGCTGCCACGACACCCGATATCCGCGAGCGCGGCCGCGGGGATCGCCTGCAGCGATATGGAACGACCACGGTAGGCGGCGACACTTGCGAGGTAGGCGGACAGATTCCAAGGACTGGGGAGGGGCACGGTCCGCGCTGCTTCACGGAAACGGGCTTCCATGCTGGTCATCGGGGCATACATTACTCACCCCGTGCACGGTAGTCACCTCACGAATCGGACATTCCGTCGAAACCGATAGCGACACTGCATAATTCATGCACCCGTGAGACGGCGTTCTGGTCGAGCCGGCAGACACCTTGGTGGGATTCATTGCCCTCTCGGAGTCGCCGTTGCAACACCCGGGGGTGGTATCGAAACGTCGTAGGTGCGGCGAAATTGGACGGCGAGCCGATCGCGCCGCACGGCGGCGGCGTGCCCGATCTCGGTGGGCAGGGGACGAGAGCGAGCGAGATTGATCATGCGGTACGTACTCGAAGAGTGCGGAAAGCTGTACCGGCTGCGGCTACGTGCGACATGCTGAGAACAGCCGGTTCCCCACCGACAAGCACGGTTGACGCGCAGGATGGGAGCGTGCAGATGAGCATCGGTAGCGACGCGGGATCGAGCACCGTTCCGCAGGAACGCGGCGACGGGGAAAACCGCCGCCTGAGCAGCGAGCGGCTGGTGGATGCGCCACCGCCGCGGATGGCGACGGCGGCGCAATGGTGGGCGCTGACCTCGCGCCTCGTCCGGCCGTCTTGGCGCAATGGTGAACTATTCACCGCGCTGCTCGCGCCAGTGGTCTTCACCGTCGGCTTCTACGTCCCGCTGAACCTCGTGATGTCACTGAACCCCCTCCGACGGGGCGGGCTCAGCAACTACGCGCAATTCCTCATGCCCATGATCGCCATGCAGGCGATCGCTTTCTGCGCCATTACGGCCGCATTCCGGTCGGCCGCCGATGCCAGGGACGGGCTCAATGTGCGGTTCGGATCGATGCCGATGCTTTCGACGGTGCCGCTGGCCGCGCGAGTCACGACCGCGCTGGGTCGGGCGGGAATCGCGCTGGCCGCGGCCCTCGTGTGCGGACATGTAATCGGCTTCCGCTTCTATGGAAGCTGGTGGGAAACAATCGGTTTCATCGCTTTCGCGATGCTGATCGGGCTGGCGCTGTGCCTGGGCGCCGATCTGCTCGGCAGTCTGACCAAGAGCCCGGAGGCGACCACCCAGGCGCTGATCCTGCCGCAGCTGATCCTCGGCATGGTGTCCAGCGGACTTTCCCCGGTCAGCCAATTCCCGCACTGGATCCAGGGGTTCGCACGCAACCAGCCGGTCTCGCAGTACGTATACGGGCTGCGGGCGCTGGCCGGTGATCCATCGGGCCACGCGGGCGTGGTCGGCTGGTCGACCCTCGGGCCCGGGCTGGCCTGGATACTCGGTCAGATCGTTCTCTTCGGTGCGGGTGCGGTATTCGTTTCGATCCGGAGGTCGGCATGACCGAGGTACTGACTCCCACGGCGGAACTGCCCAAGGTCTATGGTCGCACCGAGACCTGGCGTCTGCTGATCCCACAGACGCTGATCCAGACCAAGCGGCTGCTGATGCGCTGGTGGCGTGATCCGCTGACCGTCGTGCAGTCGCTCGTCTTTCCCGCGCTCCTGCTGATTGTACTGAATACCGTTCTCGGAAAACAGATTTCGGATTTCTCCGAGGTGAGTGCACTGTACGGTTTCGTGCCGATGTCGGCGCTGGTCGGTGTGATGTCCGGTTCGGTGGCAGGTGCCATCACCCTCGGACGCGAGCGCGACGAAGGTCTGCTGGCCCGCTTCTGGGTGCTGCCGGTGCACCGCGCGTCCGGACTGGTTGCGCGCATTGTCGCCGAAGGGATCCGGATTGTGCTGTGCACTGCGGTGATGTTCGCGGTGGGAGTGGTGCTCGGCTTCCGATTCGAGCAAGGGCTGCTCGCCGGTATCGCGCTGTTCGCGGTGCCGCTACTGTTCGGCATCGCCTTCGCCACCGTTGTCACCGCGGTGGCCGTGTTCAGCGCGAAAGCCGCACTGGTGGAGGCTGTTTCGCTCGGATCATCGTTGATGATGTTCTTCAGTACCGGGTTCGTGCTGCTGGTCGCTTATCCGCCGTGGGCCCAGCCGATTGTGCAGCATCAGCCGATGTCCTACGCCATCAATGCCATGAAGGGGCTATCCGTCGGCGGGCCGGTGCGCGACCCGCTACTGGCCACCATCGCCTGGTGTGTCGGCGCGCTCGTAGTCTTCGCGGTCCCCGCGGCGGTCGGCTATCGACGGGCCAGCCGCACCTGATCAGCTCATCTCTTCGGAGGCCTTGTCGATCAGCGCCATGGAGTCGCGCGGGCTGAGCGCCATGGCGCGCAGTTGGTCGAAAATAATGCCGAAGCGGCGGATCTGGGGATGGCCCTCGATCAGCTGGTCACCCGCGATGCCCTCGACGTACACCAGCTCCGGATCGGCGGGATCCTTGAAGTCCAGCAGCGTAAAGGATCCCGCCATGCCGGGATGTACGCCCGCGCTGAACGGAAGTATCTGCAGGATGACGTTTTTCATCTGCGAATCGTCGAGCAGCCGCTTCAGCTGTGCCTTCATGACATCGGGGCCGCCGACCATCCGTCGGATCGCCGCCTCGTCGAGCACCACCCACAGCTCTAGCGGATCCGGCTTGGTGAGATGCATGGCCCGATCCATCCGCGCCCGCACATTGTGCGACGCTGTGGCTCCGTCCAGCTTCGGCATATTGGTGTCGATGACCGCCTCGGCATAGTCCGAGGTCTGCAATAGCCCTGGGATGTAGGAGGTTTGGTAGTGCCGGGCCGATAGCGCCTCGGATTCGAAGTTGATATAGGCCGCGTGTACCTCGGTCAGCGTCGCCTCGTACGGGCGGGACATGCCGGGCTTGAGTGCGTCCGACAGGAGTTCGAGCGCATCGTCGCGCTGCTGTTCGGTGACACCGTAGAGATCCAGCATCGCCATCAGCGTGCGCCGCTGCGGGCGCGCCTGCGCCGTCTCGATGCGGTACAGCGTGGTGATATTGATGCCGGTCTTGCCGCTGACGTCCTCTTTGCTGAGCCCTGCGTGTTCGCGCATCTCGGTCAGCAGCACCGAGAGCCGCCGCAAACCCGCGGTGAGGACTGTGCGCTTGCCTGCCATGACAACCCTTTCACCCGGCGCACCTGTTAGCACTCTTGCGTACATGTCTGTAGTAAGTGCCCGCCACACACGCAAATATGCAATCGCAGCGTGGTCAGAGACTACCGCCTTTTACAGCAACGAAGTTCGGAGTTTTGGGTGCGATATTCCCTCGTCGCGGTGGATCGCGGGTCGAGCGCGCCGTGCTTCACCGCGTCGAACCGGGCCGATGGCCGGATCTGTGGGGTGCTCGTCCTTGTAGATGGCGCCGAATTGGCGCGCGCATCGGCCGAACGCCTCGTCGTATTCCTGCGCAGGGGGTGGAGGCCGGGCAGGCATTGCTCGAATCCTCAACCGGCGGGGTGGCCACCATTGCGCGGCACTGCGGCTTCGGCTCCGAGGAGACGATGCGGCGCATCTACTACGCTGCTGTGGTCGGGGAGACCGGCTGCGGCACAACCGGCTTCATTGCCGTCGACTCTGTTGGCTCGTGCCGCACAGGAATTGGTCACGCACGAGCTGGCGACACCACTGCGCAATCACAGCGTGCGCGGTTTCCTTTCCGGGCGCGCCCTCGCGGAGTAGGCCGGTCTGCCTCCCGGCGCGGACTACGACGAAGAACTGATGTTCCTGATTTGTGTGCTGCACGAGATCGGCCTCGCCGAAATGGCCAACGGTGAACAGCGATTCGAACAAGGCCGCGCTAGGCGCACTGGCCGGTGAGATCCTGCGGTTGCGCTACCGGAGCCGGCGCAGCCGGCGTGGGAGACGATCCTCGAGTCCGGCGGGGGCGACTAGTTACCTCGGGACGCCCCGACCGTAGGCGGCGATCGCATACTGCCCACGCGCCGGGCGATGATGTGGCAAACTCTTGGCGACCGGTCCAGCTCCTGGTGTGCATCGAGCGTGAAAGTCGTTGTCGCTAGCTGCCTGTGGGGTCGCCACTCGGTGACCAGGTCGTGACCGCAGCAATGAGAACGCAGTCTTGCGTTCTTGCATTTGTAAGAGCATGATCCAGCTACGCTAGTTGTGAAGAACCGATCCGATGACCGGGATAACCGAATCGAGAGCCAATCATGTTGGTACAAAGCGCGTTGGTGTCGGGTGAATTCGGGGTACGGCGATGAGCGCGCCCACAGTGGGGGTGCTGCCGACCGCTCCGCAGATATTGTGTGCATTTCAGGGCAGACGTTTTCAAGATCGTGAATTACTGCGTTCCGCACATGCCCTCGCCGAACTGCACGCACGCCGCGCCGAGATTCAGGACATGAACCTCGTTGCCGAAATCGATTGCCGTCGTAGCGAACTCGTCGACGATATCAATGAGTGGATTGCGCAGGAGATCCCGCAGCATCGCAATGGTGCTTCGCTACATACCGAGAGCCTCGGTGCGGTGGTGGATCGGATGGCGCGCAGCTGGGTGGATGCCAACACCGCCATCGATGTCGATGGCGCGCGTAGCGACAATACCCATAAACACTGGTACCACTTGGCGGAACTTGTCGACGGCTACACTGATCTGGTAACCGACGTGGCCGGTGGCCGCCGCCGTTTGCCTGAACAGTGAAGTCTTGACGGCGACCTTCGTCCGCAATAGTGACACTGCCCCAAACAGCGTTACTGCTCAATTGGCGACGTCCTGGGTCCACGTTGTCCGACCAATGACCCGACCCGGACGCTAACGTCGCCGGCACAGTGACGGCGGGCGCAACGGGGCGCCCCGCCCGGCGTGCCGCGTGGTCGACTGGCGCGGCACGCCCGCCACGGAATTCGCCACTGCTCTGAATTCGACAGTGCCCGAACTCATCCGGCCACCAGCCGGACCGCTGCCGCCGCGACGCGAATGTCGACCGTGTCGTGTGCGCGCAGTGCTGCGAGCAGCTCGACCCGCGGTGTGCCGACCAGTCGAAGTGATTCCCGCACTGCGGGATCAGCATCACCGCGGCAAGTGGACTGGCCAACTCGCCGCTACGGGACAGGGCACCTGCGGTGGCGAGCATGGTGTCCGAATCCGTGGTGTGGAGCACGGTCGGCTTCAGTCGTCGCGCGGGATGGTCGACCAGCGCGCCGCCCGCTACCGTACCCGCCTGTTGAACATGCCGTACGGTCGGTTTGCTTTCGGCCCAGCGGATTTGGGCCAGATGCAGACCTCGGTATGCGGCTATCGTGGCCTGCAAATGATAGAAGGCCATTCTCGGGAATTCGTGAGTGAGGGTTACCGATGTCGTACAGTTCGCCGCCGGAACCCAACCCGGGCTGGCACCCCGGCACGGCGGCTCCCGGCCCGAACGCCGGATACTCCGCGCCTATCCCGCCGGGGCCGTACTCGCCGAATCCTCCTCAGCAGCAACAACCCTGGGTGTATACCAGCGACCCCGGATGGCAAGGCGGTCCACAGCCCGCCGATCGGCGGCAGGGGCCATGGTTCGCGGTAGCGTCGGCGATCCTCGGCATCGTCGGTTGCGTACTCCCGTTCCTGCCGATCGACCTGACCGGCGTACGACCGTTGATCGGCCTCCCGTTCGCAATTCCCGGACTCGTCCTCGGGATCGTCGGCTGCACCGGACAGCGCCGTGCCAAGGGCCTGGCGGTCACGGGAATCATCCTGTCCGTCCTCGCGCTCACCGCCGAGTTCATCATGCTGCCCCAGCTGTTATGAGCAGCCTCCTGTGCTGAGAACTGTTGTCACGATCAGGAAGTGGCGATGATCGTGCTGGCGATCAAAGCGGCGGCCAGCCCGATGACCTGGCTCCGGCGCAGTTGCTCTTTCAGCGCGGACACGCCCAGGATTACCGGGACGATGGGGTAGAGCGAAGACAGCACGACTGCCACGGCCAGGTATTGAGTCCGGGTAGCGAAGAGGTAGGACACCAGTGCTACGGCGGCGAGGATGCCGGAACATGCGGCCAAGAGATCGTTCCGATGTCGTTGGGCCGGTGCGATATCCCCGGATCCGGATGCGAGCTGCCATGCGAGAAGGGCGACGAGCACAACGGCAGCGGCCCGGCCGGCCGTCACCGGCCAGATCCCGGCCGCGGGCGCGGCCTGTGCCAGCGCCAGATACTGCACGGCGATGCCGAGACCGGCGATCAGTCCGTCACCGATGGCGGCACCGGCAATCGGACCGGTGCCGGTGGTGCCGCCTGCGACGAGCCAGAGTGCGGGCAGCGCGAGCACGATGCCGGCCCACGCCAATGGTGCCGGACGTTCACCGAGCAGGACGGTTCCGATCAGGACCGGCAGCGCGACACCGCCGACGGCGCTGACCGGTACGACCACCGACATTGCCCCGCGGCTGATTCCGCGGAACAGGAATGTCATCGCGATACCGGTCCCCACGCCGGATAGTGCTCCCCACCAGAGATCCATCGGCTGGGGCACTGTCTGGGAGACGAACGGGCCGACGAGCGCGGTACCGACGAACCCGCCGAGCTGGCCGAGCAGAGCAACACGTCCGAACCCGACGCGCCGTGACGCGACTCCACCCAAGAAATCCGACAGCCCGTAGCTCAACGCGGAAACCAGCGCCAGCAGCGTGCCCACGATCAGATTCGTCGGTCGTTGCGCATCACTCATGCGTAACCGGAGGCCGGACCTATGTCAAACCGGGCGCGGCAGTTGCCCGCACTACGTACGAACGGTCGATCGGCGAGCGCACGCAATTCCGTTGTGGCGCCGGGGTGCTCGCCCTGCTCGCCGAGATGACGCCATCCGGCAATCGTCGGCACCTGACCGCCGCCGGGAACCGATCGGGCAGCTCCGCACCGACGGCACCGGACTGCGGTACTCGGCGGCTTGCGTCCGGCCGCGACCGTGGTGAGCTGCCGTCTGCGGTCCGATGCATTCCGTCGACAAACTCCTCACCCATGGGCCCGACGCCTCATCAATTCTGTTCCGAGGCAGAGAACTTATGTTTTCGGGCCAGCCGTGAATAGACGAGTTCTACTGTTGGGCAGAATATTTGCTGCATCGCGCAGCGTTCGACCGACAGGCAGGGCATCCCGATCCCGTCCGGCCGACCTTTTGTTCAGCGGAGCGGATATCGTTATCCGGTGAGGTGATCGGGGTTTCGACATGAGATACGACGAACTGCACGTGGCCGGTGCCGATGAATGGACCGCTGTGGCCAACAGCATTGTTCCGATGGACCACCGATATCGAGATCGGAACCAGTGGCAGGTCACACT
Organism: Nocardia vinacea; assembly: GCF_035920345.1. Lineage (NCBI taxonomy): Bacteria > Bacillati > Actinomycetota > Actinomycetes > Mycobacteriales > Nocardiaceae > Nocardia > Nocardia vinacea. Next base: position 4,597,633 of record NZ_CP109149.1, on the reverse strand, counting down.
GATCACGCAGCATACGACGAGCTACAACCTGCTGCGCTGGGATCAGCCGGGCGATCGACTGGCACTTCGCACGCCGTCACACATCCGCCGGATGCCCGCGGAGAACTTCTACTGGCTGGTGGTCCCGGAGCGCGGGTCGTTCACGGTCGCCGATGATCGCGAAATCACTTGTGTAGCACCGGGACAGGCGGTTCTGATGGGCTTGGACCAAGCACTTCGGTTAGGGGTGCCCAGCTCGGTGGCATTCGGCTTCCAGATCCCACGCACCGAGGTCGACCACGCGATATCACCGCTCGGCGCGCGTCGACCGGTATTCGACCTCGACTCCGGACTCGGACGCATTGCCCGGAACATGATCCGCGACACTCATGCCGAGCGATCCCGGCTCACCGGCCGTGACTTCAACGCGGTCTGCGACCGGACCACCGAACTGCTGTGCATGATGGCCGTGGGCGACAGCAGTCCGCAGCGAGCGCATCTGGCCGAGACGGCCGAGGCCGTGCGTCGGTACGTGCGCGACAATATCGGAGTCGCCGACCTCCGGCTGTCCGCGGTGGCGCGGGCATTGAGCTGGTCGCCACGGCAGCTGCGTACCGCACTGGAACAGGTCGGTACTACGTATCGTGAAGTTCGCCAGGATGAATCACTGCGTGCGGCACGCGGCATGCTCGAAAACTCGAGTACGACACTCACCATCGGCGAGATCGCCGCGCGCAGCGGATTCACCGTCACCTGGTTCTCCGCCGCGTTCAAGGCGCGATTCGGCGAAACCCCGAGGGAATTCCGCAAACGTCGGCTGGCCGAGACCGGCCAGCCGGCATCGGTAGTCAGTCGGCTGGGTGCAACCGCACCGGCAGAGTGAGCGGGCCCGCGGTCATGAACTGCGGGCTGACCGGAAGCAGCGCCGAATCCCGGGCCAGGCGCAGCAGCGGGAAGCGGTGGAACAGCGTGGACAGCGCGATGCGCGCCTCCAGGCGGGCCAGCGGTGCGCCCAGGCAGACGTGCGGGCCCCTGCCGAAGGCCAACTGACTCCGGTGATCGTGGTCGATGTCGAACACATCGGCGTTCGGGTATCGCTCCGGGTCTCGCCCGACATTGCCGTTCCAGATGACGATCGCGCCCGCCGGCAGGTCGACGCCCGCGATGGTGACATCCTGCTGGGCATAACGGAGGTTGGCGCTGTACACCGGCGACCGGAAGCGCAGTGCCTCCTCGACCACGTCCGCCCAGCGGTCCTCGGTGCGGGCCTTGTCCAGCTGCACCGGGTTCTCGCACAGTGCGATGATCGCATTGGCCAGCAGGTGCACCGTGGTCTCGTGGCCGGCCATGATCACCAGCCACAACATGTTGACCATATCGTCGGTGGTCAGGTTGTCGGTGTTGGCCGCCAGCATGGCGGAGGTGAGGTCGTCGCCCGGCTCGCGCCGTTTGGCCTCGAGGAATTCCGCGAGGAACGCCAGCATCTCTGTCATGGCGGCCTGCATCTGCTCACCGGTGCTGGTCTGCGACATGAGGGTGGTGGCCCAATCGCGGATCCGTGACTGATCCGCCTCGCCGACCCCGTACAGTTCACAGATCACCCGCACCGGGAACGGGAGGGTGAATCGCGGGACGAGATCGAATTCGTCCTTCTCGTCGGCGAAGTCGTCGATGAACTCCGTAGTGATCTGCTGAATCCGGGATTCGAGTGCGGCGACCCGAGCCGGGGTGAACGCGGCGCTGATCGTCCGGCGCAGCCTCCGATGGTCCTCGCCGTCCTTGTTCAGCATGTGGTCGATATCGGTGAACGCGCGCATCGGCCAATCCGCCGGAATAGTGCCGTCGTGCAGTGCCGCACAGTTCTTGGCGTTCTTGCTGAATACTGTGCCGTCGCCCGCCAGAACGTCGGTCACCGCCTTGTGGCTCACCGCGACCCAGGCCGCGACGCCACCGGTCAACTCGACCGGAACCACCGGCCCGCGTTGCGAAATTCGCTCGTAGGTCTCGAGAACCGTTTGTCCAGCGGTCGGCAGCTGGATGACCGACTCGGTCATACTGTCTCCAATGGTGTAATCGACGGATGGCACCCGGACCATCCCGGTTCGGGCCAGGTCAGTGTCGATCACCGGCGGCGTCGCCCGGGCCCCGATCCAGATCCTCTGCTCCGCAACGGTATTCCGCCGCGATCGGAACATAACTCCGGGCGCGGACGGAGTTTCGGCGGACGCGTGGCAAGGTGTTCTCGATGAGCAAGCTCAATTGGAGTCACAACGCCTATTACCAGCGGTTTCTCATGCGGCAACTGCCTAACCCGTGTACTCGGGTATTGGACGTCGGTTGTGGGGCCGGGGCATTCGCGGGGGAACTTGCGCGGCGGGTCGAGCACGTTGATGCAATCGACCGGTCGCCGGTGATGATCGATGCCGCGAAGCAGGCGACGCCGGACAATGTCCGGTGCATCCTCGGGGATGTGCTGACCGAGCCGCTGGCAGAGGGCGCCCATGACGCGATCGTGTCGATCAGCACGTTGCACCATATGCCGCTCGATGAGGTGCTGCCGGCGTTGGCGCGGGCAGTGCGGCCGGGTGGTGTGATCGCTGCTGTGGCATTGCCGCGGCGCGATCTCCGTCGGGAATTGCCCGTCGAGTTGGTGGCGGCCATCGGGCATCGGGTGCTCGGGATGGTGTTTCGGATTCTTCGGGCGCGTGGCCGGGGGAGTTGGTACGCGGTTGAGGAGACGCATGATGCCATGCCGGTTGTGCTCGATCCGCCGCTGACGACGCGGCAGGTGCGGGCGCGGGTCGCGGCGGTTCTGCCCGGTGCGCGGGTGCGGCGGCTGGTCTTCTGGCGCTACTCGTTGGTGTGGCGCAAACCCGCCTAGACGGCCGCCGCCTGTTTGGCCTCGCGCCGTTGTCTGCGGCGAATGCGGTAGCGGCGGATTCGACTCGCCAGCAGATAAACCAGGATCAAGCCGATCACCAGCAGTGTGCCCGCGCAGACGGCCGCCACGACCGGGTGAAAGATCGCGATGGTGACGATGCCGCCGACGGTCAGATCCTCGACGAGACTCATGACGATATTGCTCGCGGGCTCCGGCGAGGTGTTGATCGCCATCCGCGTTCCGGCCTTCACGAGATGGCTTGCCAGGGCGGTGGTTCCGCCGACCGCACCGGCCGCGAGCTGGGGAAGCGAACCATCCTGGCCTGCGAGCAGTGCCGCGACAACCGCACCCGATGCCGGGCGCACGATGGTGTGCACCGCATCCCAGAAGCTGTCGAGATAGGGGACCTTATCCGCGACGGCCTCGATGAGGAACAACACACCGGCCGCGATCAGCACATCGGTGCGCTGCAGTGCTTCCGGCACCTCATCGGACAGACCGGTCACGCCGAAGATGCCGAGCAGCAGGACCACCGCATAGGCATTGACCCCGCTCGCCCAGCCCGCGGTGAAGATCAGGGGCAGTGCTGACATCGGGCCATCGTATGGTGAAAGAGATCTCCAGTGCCCTCTGCGGGGGGATGCTGACCAGACATATGCGGCATCTAAGCGTCACCGACCGGTGAACCTGGGGGCGCGGCGCTCGAGCATGGCGGCGACCGCCTCGTGATGATCGTCGGTCTGATGGGCGATGGCCTGCATGGCGGCCGAGAGCTCGAGCAGGCTGTCCAGGCTCTGCTGTTGACCTTCGCGCAGTAGCTTTTTGGTCATCCGCAGGACATCCGGTGGGTTGGCCGCCACCCGTCCTGCCAGTTCGTGTGCGGTCTCGAGGAGTCGGCCGGTCGGCACGACGGTGGAAACCATCCCCCACGCCAGTGCCGTAGCCGCATCGATCGCCGCACCGGTGAATGCCATCTCGCTGGCTCGTGCCATGCCGATCGCACGGGGGAGTAGCCATGCGCCGCCATCGCCGGGAATGAGGCCGACCTTGACGAAGCTTTCGGCGAAAGTGGCGGTGCTTGCCGCGATCCGCATATCGCACATCAAGGCGAGGTCGCATCCGGCGCCGATCGCGGGCCCGTTCACCGCGGCGACGGTCGGAATCTCGCAGTGGTACAGGGCTTTCGGTATCCGTTGAATGCCGTGCCGGTAACTCTGACGTAGTTCGGCCGGCGCCCCACCGAACATGCCCGCGCGGTCGCGCATGTGCTTGATATTCCCGCCGGAGGAGAACGCCGTCCCGGCTCCGGTCAGAATTGCCACACGGACAGTTGAGTCTCGGTTGACCGCATGGACGGCGTCTTCGAGTGCCTCGATGACGTCGGATTCGGATATCGGGTTACGTGCTTCGGGGTTGTTGAGTGTCCAGACGACGATATCGCCGGTGCGCTCGATCAGGACGGGGTCACTCATGAATTCCTCTCCATCGGAACGGGGACTGTCGGCCCGATGACTATCCGAACGTCCACTGGCACCAGGCTATTACCTGTGGCAATGACCGGATTGAGGTCCAATTCCGTGATCTCCGGATGCGCGGCGACGACATCACCGACCCGAACCAGGAACTCGGCAAGTGCGTTCCGGTCGACGACCGGCAGGTGGCGGTATCCGTCGAGCAGCCGCGCCGCGCGGGTTTCGGAAATCATCTCGTGCGCTTCGAGTTCGGTCAGTGGCGCGGCGCGGAAGGCGACGTCCTCGAGGGCATCGACCAGCACGCCGCCGGTGCCGAAGGCGACGATCGGACCGAAGATCGGATCTCGGGTGGCACCGACGAGCAATTCCACACCGCGCTCGGCCATCGGGGTGACGACCATTCCGTCGATCCGGGCGTCAGGTACTCGCGCGGTAACTGTGTCGATGATGCGTTGCGCGTTCGCCGCGGCCGTCGCGGCAACGACGTCGAGACGGACGCCGCCGACATCGGACTTGTGGACTACCTGCGAGCAGACGACTTTCACCGCACATGCGCAGGCGAATTCGGTCACTGCCGCCGTCACGTCATCTATCGTCGTGGCGAATGTCCATGCGCCGGTATCGATTCCGGTTGCTTCGAGGAGCGCGCGTGCCTTCGGCTCGTCCAGGGCCCCGGGGTGCGTGGCCACCGGTTTGGCAGGGGCTGGCAAAACGAACGATGTGCGCCGGTGCGCCGTGGATCGCCGAACCCGGCGTCGATCCAGTGCCTCCGCGATCCGGACCGCGTGGTCGACTGATGCGACGACCGGTACGCCGCCGGCGCGTAGCCGATCGTGATTACGGATCTTGTCATTCGCGTAGCAACTCTGGACCAGTAGTGGCGTGTCGTATTCCGCGCTCAAGGCCAACAATTCCGTCGCGGTGTCGTTCTCGACGGATTCGAAGCTGCGGTCGAAGCGCAGGTGATAGCCGCCGAACAGGCCGACGATCAGGACAAGGCCGACTGCGGGGTCTTTCATGAGTATCTCGACCGCATCGGCGAATATGCTCGGATCCGCATCGGTGGCACCGGCGACGTCGACGGGATCGACCACCGAGGCCGTCGGGCCGAGTAACACCCGGAGTGCGGCCTGGGTCGACTCGGACAACTCGGCGAGCTCGATGCCACGTGCGGTCATTGCGTCGGCGGCCAAAGTCGCATGACCGCCACCGTCGCTGAGAATGGCGACTCGCCTGCCCGGCCGCACTGATGCGGTAGTTGCCAATGCGCCTGCCACGACGGCGAGTTCGTCGCTGCGATGCACCAACTCCACCCCCGCTTGCCGGAGCACTGCGGTGGCCACCGCGTCGGAGCCCGCGATCGACCCCGTGTGCGACATGGCGGTTCTGCCGCCGATCGCCGACCGTCCGCCACGCAACAGCACAAGCGGCTTCCTGGTCGCGGCGTCGGCGGCGGCGACCAGGAAGGCGCGTCCGTCGACAAAGCCTTCACTGTGGATGGCCATCGCCCCGGTGCCGGATTGCGCGGCGAGCTCGGTTACACATTCGTCATAGCGGACATCGGCCTGGTTGCCGAGACCGACGTAGGAGTGGAAGCCGGGTCCGCGCACCGCACGGTTGTCGTTGACCAGGGACAGGAGCATGTTCCCGCTCTGCGTGATGACGCTGATCGGCCCGTTGGGGACACCGGGCAATCCGACCAAATTCGCACCGGTTTCCACATTGAATACACCAGAGGTGTTCGGGCCGATCACCCGCACTCCGCTGTCGGCGATCGCCGACAGCAGTTCGGCATCGAGCTGCGCGCCGGCCGGACCGATTTCGCGAAAACCGTTGGCCAGCACGACCGCACCAGGTATTCCCGCGGCACCGCACTCGCGCAGCACCCGCGGCACTGCCGCGGCCGCCAGGGCGATCAGTGCGATATCGACGCCGTACGGCAAGTGGTCGATGCTCGCGACCACGTCCACACCGAGGATCTTGGTCGCGGTTGGATTGACCGGATAGATGGGGTGTGCGTATCCGGAGTCGCGTAGCGCTCTGATCGCCTGGTAGCCGCGCTTGGCAGGGTTGGTCGATGCGCCGATGATCGCGATGGAGCGCGGATCGAGCAGCCGATGCAGCGCACTGCGTTCGGAGATTCCGGCCAGTGGTGTCGTTGGTCGGTGTGTCACGGTGTGGTGTTCCTACTTTCTGTGGAAGACGGGTGCGCGCCGTTCCGCGAAGGCGGCCAGTCCCTCTGCCCAGTCGCTGGTGCCCATGAGCGCGAGCAACTCTTGTGGTTCGGAGGTGAACGCCGCCTCGAGCGAATCGGCGCGAGCCAGTGCGGATTTCATCCGCGCGAGCGCCAGCGGCGCTTTACCGGCCAGTGTGGCGGCGAGCGTCGTAGCGGTATCCATCAGTTGATCGGCGGGAACGCAGGCGTACGCGAGCACCCGATATCGAGGGCGACGACGCAGCACCGTGACCTTGCCAAAAGCTCTGGTCACGCCGCGCAGCGAGATCAGCGTGGTGGGAGCGGGCCGGATTGCGGAGCATCGAAGGGGTTGAGTCAGCGGCAGGTGTGGTGGTCATCGACTAGGTCCAGACATGCTCGGTTGGTCGTGTGCTGTAGGCAACAGTCTTGAGGCTTGTGTGCAACTAGTTTTGCAGAATATTGCCCGTATGCAAATTTTCATTCGAACAGTCGGGTGTGGTCCGCTGGAATCGCCGCGAGGCAGGATTGCCGGATGGGTGCACAACCGACGATCGAGGGGCTGCGGATCTTCGATGAATTGCTCGCCGAACTGCGATTACGTCATGATTCGCTGTCGCTGTCGCTGTCGCTGTCGCTGTCGCTGTCGCTGTCGCTGTCGCTGTCGCTGTCGCTGTCGCTGTCGCTGTCGCACAAGCGGCTGTCCGAGCGGGTCATCGTGGACCCGGAGGCAGTGGCATTCATGACGGTCTCGGAATTGGCGGCGCCGGTCGAGGTCAACGACGCGACTGTCGTACGGTTCGCCAACGCCCTTGGGGCTGAAGGGGTATCCGGGCTTGACGCGGCTATATCGGGAGCGGCTGCGGGAGCAGGCACAGTTGCTGCGCCGCTTTACAATCCTCGAGCGTCTTTCCGGAGCGGAGGGTGGCCGGCTGGAGCGAACGCTGGTGTTCGATCAGGCGAATATCGCACGGGACCTTCGCGCGCATCGACGACCAGGCCTGGAATGCGGCGGTGCGGCGGTGGCCGACGCGCCGGGCGTGCATGTCATGGGTTTGTGCAAGTGTCATACGCCCGCGTACTTGCTGGGGATGGTGCGTAAGGATGTTGCCCTCGTGACCGCGACCGCCGGAGCACTGACCGACGATCTGCGTCGGGTACGTCCCGGAGACCGCTTTGTGGCCATTTCGAATCACCGCTACCCGGTCGATGCGGTGCGCAGTGGGCGTACTCGCTCGGCCCGCACGTGATCGCAATGACCGACATCCGGCGTCGCCGCTGGCATGCACTGCGCGTATCAGGTGTTCAACGTCGACGCGGCCAGTGCCTCGGTGCTGCGCTCGATGACGGCGTTCACTTCGCTTGTCCAGGCGCTGGTCGCGGAGGTGCGCAGGTCAGCGATCATGAAGCGCGGGCATCGCTGCAACAGGACGAGCGGATGCTCCGCGAATTCGGCGCCTGTCTGACCGATCGGCGCGATTGAACAGGCCGGATCGGCTCCCGCAGATTTCTGCTTCAGTTATTTCCCGCAGGTCGTCTCGATATGGGTTCCGATGTTCTGCGCGGCAGTCATCATCCTGGTCGAATTCTCCTCGAGGGAGCCCATTTTGCTTTGCATTTCCGCCAGCGACTTCGACGGGTCGGAGGTATCGAGCTTGGTATTCAGGGCAGCTATGGAGGCTTCTTGGGCATCTGCGAATGTCTCCCAGTCCGCCTTGATATCGGCCGGCGCGATCTCGGCGATTTTCCTGGACTTGGCGACCAGGTCGTCCGAGGACGACTGTGCGCTGAGGTCGCCCATGTTCTCGACCGCTGCGCAATACTCGGTGGCGGACGAATTGTCACTGGCCGATGCATGCGATGACGATGACGATGACGCCGATGACGAATCCTTGCCGGCACAACCGGAAAGTGCTCCGAGGCCGACGATGATAGTGGCGATGGTGATAACAGTGCTACGCACGGATTTGGACCCTTCTGATTCATTGTTCTCGGTTCGCCGATCATATACGGCAAGCGGTATCCGATGGCTTTCGAAAATCCAAAGAAATAATCAAATATCAGCGGCAACCTCAAGTGATGCTCAAATTTCGGCACGGATCCGCAGATCTGTTAGACGTACGATTGTCGCATCGTGTATCGATTGACTGGCTCGCATGGTTGGTGCGCGCTTCGAACCTCGTTGCGGGGTGGTTCGAAGCGCGCACCATGCGGGCGTCCGGGGCATATCGAGCGCTTTGTCTCAGAGCCTGCTTCCGGTCAGAATGCTGCGGTTCGTATCGTTGTCGGTGGTCAGCGCGATGCTGTCCAGGCTCAGGAATGTGATATCGGGCTTGATCTCGAGGCTGAGCTGCAGATCGAGACGCCAACCGGGCGCAATGATCTCTTCTCGGGTAAGTTACCTGCGTTTTATCCGACGATACGGTGCAATCCGGGTTGGCGACATTCTCCTCCGCGTATACTTTGGGAGGAATTTCGCTTTCTGCGAAGGTCGGATATTGTCGGCGATCTCATGAGCAAGCGATGATCGGACACGCCACCCGCGCTCTATTTGCCAAATGTCGATCCGTGCCGTTCGGACCGAGCGGCGACCTCGCGCTACTTTTTCACCACAGGCAACCGCACTGCCACATGCAATCCGTGTGGATCCGCCGAACCGATCAGAATTTCACCCTGGAACCGCTGTGCCAGCGCCAGCGCGATCGGCAGGCCCAACCCGGATCCGCCCGTTGCCGCCGATGCACCGCGGTAGAACCGGGTGGTCAGCTTGTCGAGCTCGTTCTCGGAGACGCCGATGCCGTTATCGATTACTGAAATGGTGATCCACGTCTGCCCGCCTTGGATGCGCACTTCGGTATTCGCCCCGGCCCCCGCATAGCGGCACGAATTGCTCAGGGTGATATCCAGGATCTGCTCGAGCGCATCGGCGGGCACGGCCGCTTCGATCACCGGTTCCGACGGGATGGTCGATAGCGTCATATGCGCGTCGTCGAAGGCGACTTGCCACTCTTCGATGCGGTCGGTGACAACCTGCGCCACATTGCACTGGTCGGGCCAATGCGAATCGGATTGGGCCGGATCGAATCCGACCGGCGTCTCGGCTACGGTCAGTTTCAGTAGTCCGTCGAGTATCGCGGTGAGTCGGTCGACCTGGGAGCTGGCGCGGCGGAATGAGTTGTGCGCCTGCTCCGGTATTACTCGCTCCAATGCCTGCAATCTGATGGCGAGTGCGGCCAGTGGATTGCGGATGGCGTGGGCCGTGTCGGCCACCAATTGCCGTTGTGATTGGACAGAATCCGAGACCGCGGTCGCCATGGCGTCGAAGGACTGCGCGAGTTCGCGAACCTCGGGTGGACCGCCATAATGCCGGGCGATCGATGTGGGCGGGTCGTCGCTGGGTGCCGGTTTCGGCAATGTCTCGGTGAGTGTGGCGAGCGAATCCGACAGTTGGGCCAGCGGCCGTAGTACCCATCGGCTCAGCGCCAAGGCCAGCCCGGTGAACACCGCCAGTGCGGTCGACGCGCCGACCGCGATCAGTGCCCAATAGTCGGCGATCTCCGCTTTGGCGCGCACCGTCGAGGCCTCGATGACCACCGCACCGTCGACGTGGATGCCGCTGCCGACCGGGGCACCGACAATTATCGTGTCCGGATCCCAGGTGCGTAACCGGTGTGGCGGCTGGGTCGCCTGCCGGTTGCTACGGACCGTGGTGAGCGTGTCGAGCACCGTGGCGTCACGGGTATCGATACCGGTATTGGCATACTCGGCGCCGCCGGCGTCGACCACGAGCACGCTTTCGCCGTAGAGCGTTCGGTATCGTTCCATCTCCTCGACCAGTGCCTCGCGGTTGCCGGTCGCGAAGGCATCTTTGGTGAGCTCCGCGAACCATCCCGCGTAGACGTACCGGCTCAGCCACAGCTGTTGGGTTCGGGAGGTGGATACGCTCGCCGCCAAGGGAACCGCGAGCGCGTTGACCGCGAGCGCGGCGAAGAGCAGCAGCGCTACCAGCAGCCGTCGTCGCAAGTCGTCAGCCCGTCACTTGCCCCAGCGATAGCCGTAGCCGCGGATGGTCGTGATAAGGCCTGGCTTGCCGAGCTTTTGGCGCAGCGTCGAGATGTGCACATCCAGCGAACGCGACACGGCCATAAAGGCGTCGCCCCAGACCTTGTCCATCAGAGCTTCCCGGCTGACCGCGGAACCCGGCCGCTCGACGAGCGTTTCGACAAGGTCGAATTCCTTCTGGGTCAGGACAACCAGCTCGCCGCCGACTTCGACCTCCCGTGCGGCCAGATCTACTCGGACGTCGTCGGTCACGATCACCGCCGACTCTTGGCCGATGGCGGTGCTGGCGCGGCGGGTTACAGCCTCGAGCCGGGCGACCAACTCAGGGATGCGCGGTGGCTTGACGATGTAGTCGTCGGCGCCGTTGCGCAGGCCTCGTACCACGGTGCGCTCGTCGTCGCGAGCGGTCAGTATCACGACGGGCACCGTGCTCACCTCCCGCAATTGGCGCAGCACATGCAGGCCGTCACCGTCCGGCAGTCCGAGATCGAGGATGACCGCGTCGAACTGACGGTGGCCGAGCAGGATGTCCGCGCCTCGGGTCTTGCGTTCAGCGACGAACCCGTGGTCGGTAAGGACCTCCACCAGAGCGTCCCCGACCTCGTCATCGTCTTCCACTACTGCTAGTCGCACATGCAGATCATCCCCCATGGCGGGATCGGGATGTTGGCCGTCGGGCAAAGTGATTGTTTTGTCTTTACTTGCCGGGGCCGAATCTCCGCATTTCACGGGTTTCTCCGATCCGACTGCAGTGCGCCGGAGGTCGGCACGGTGGACGGCTGCGCCGTACTCGCCAACTGCCCGGACCCGGCGTGCGGGTGGGACGAGTCGACGGCAGTGCATGCGCCACCGTGCGGTAATGTCGCGGACATTGTTAATACATATTTGGGTTCTCACGTCCCCGCAACCTGTATTTGAATACTTTACATTGTCTTGACCTTCGATCATTGTGGGGATATTTATGTTGTGCGACAATTGATCTCGGCACCTGATGGTGTCTCCGATAGACCGGCGAGCCCCCTGCGCGACGGTCGCTGCAGCCCTTCCGCTTCGGTGATCGTCGTGGACCCCCGCCCGCTCGCCGGGATATCGATTGCTCCAATGGATTGTTTGCAATAATTTGGTGGAATTGCCACTTGCTCTAATAGTGTGGCGTGGGAACGGATAGTCGAATAATCCGCCCCCCGTGCATTCCAATGAATATTCAGAGCATTCGTCGAGGTCGACGTGAAAGCCTGGATTCGGTCAGCCGTGCCAGTCGCGCAGGGTTTCCATCGCGGCGGGATGCATCGGAATGTTGCCGGTTCCCGCCAGCCAGCGTCGATCCAGGAAATGGATGCCCAGCGCTTGCTCGGGTACCACGCGGTCGGCATAGCGCAGCAGCAGCTCGGTAACCGCCGACACCGCGGAATAGGCGAGCCGCGGGGAAGCCAGTAGTAGGTTGGGAACGCCGACGGTGCCCACGGCGGGACTGCCGGGATAGGCGTTCTCGGGGATGATCATGCGGTCGTATGCGTAGCCGTACCGCTCGGTCATCGCGGCGGCCAGATCGCCGGTACCGATCAATCGCATGCGCGCTGGGATATCGGCGCCGGGTGTCGGCACGCCACCGCCCCAAAGGATCGCGTCCACCTCGCCCGCGTACAGCTTCGGTGCCGCATCGGACAACTGTCGGTTGCTGATCGTCATGTCGAAGGCCGGGTCGAGGCCCGCTGTCCGGAGCATTCGTTCGGCGGTCAGCGTCGCGCCGGAGCCGGCAACACCCAGATCGACGCGCATTCCGCGCAGGTCTTCGACCCGCTGGATCGGGCTGTCGGGACGTACGGCCAGATACAGATACGCCTCGTACAATCGACCGATCGCGAGCGCGTCGGTAGCCCGGGCGTGTGCCGTATCCGCAAGGGAGAGCGCGATATCGATCTCGCCGCGCGCGAGCCGATCAAGGTTCATCTGGGATCCGGCCGTGGCAACCGGCTCGATCCGAACCGTGCCCGCCTCGGCGGCCGCGGCGGCGAGCAACTCGGCGATCTCGTAGAACAGGCCGCCGACCCGCGCGGCGCCGAGGCGGACCGTCGGCGGGTCATCCCCGCAGCCGGATACCGCGAACACCGCGGTGAGCGCGAAAAGCGACCGACGGCTGAGCATCGCGCGGCCGTCTCCGCCGCGCCGACAATCACGAGCGCTGTCAGACATCGATCGCGCTCCTGACTATCTCGGTCCCGCAGGGTGATGCGGCGGACAACGGTTGCCGCCGGGTCGCCCCTTCACACAGTGCAGGTCATTCCAACTCGTCGGCAGGGGCATGTCAACAGCCGGCATGTGCAGGTCGGTGGTGTCCAGTGTCGCCGGGCTGGTTGGTTGTGGTGGCGTCGTGCTGTGTCGGAGACATGCCTGCTTTATGTGTCGTGACGTTCGGAATGTCGCACTCGGCAAATCTCAACAGAGTGTAAGAAGTCGGTCGATTGCCCGCATCGGGATGTTTTGTTATCTAATAGTTACCAACTGCTGCTGTGATCAGTTTGCAGTTGGTCTTCGAAAGGGAGTTCTCGTGGCACGAGCCGGGTCGGCTGCCGTTGACGAAATGTATGAAATCCGGGAATTTGCCTGTGCCGGTCTCATCTCGGGGACTGGATCGGCGAGCAACCCGCGCGGTTGCTGAGTCGCTACCCGGATTACATACCAATGGCTACCGAAGGCTTTGTCCGCCGACCACGGATTCCCCCGCCGCGCGCGGCGGGCGGCGAGGTCGCACTCTCCGCGCCGCCGGAGATTCCGCGGCAGATACCGGCGGGCATGCTGGTCAAACTGATGCCACTCGTTATGGTGGTCGCCGTCATCGGCATGATGGCCATGATGGGCCGCAACCTGCTGGCCAATCCGTACATGTTGATGTTCCCAGTGATGATGCTGATGTCGATGGTCTGCATGATGGCGGGATATCGGACCGGCGGCGGAGGGCAGCGGGCGGCCGAACTCAACGAGGAACGCAAGGACTACTTCCGCTATCTGGAGCAGATGCGCCGCGATGTGCGCAAGACCGGGCAGGGACAGCTGGCCGCCCTATTGTGGAGCCATCCGGAACCCGCCGATCTACAGTCGGTCGTCGGCGGCAGACGGATGTGGGAGCGCAGGCCCGTGGCGGTGGCGATCATTTGTGCCGATCCCGATGCTCCCGCGTGGTCGTGGGCGAAGTGGCTTCCGCATGTACAGCATGCGGTGGCTCGGGACGGGATGGGTAAGGCGCGGATGGTCTACCAATCGCTGGCCGAGTTGGAGACCTCGATGGCGGCCGAGCTACTCGAGTGCGGCCGGTTCACACGCAACGCTCAGCCGACTCCGGGCCGGATCCGCCTGCTCGTCGTCATCGACGACGGATATGTCAGCGGTTCCGAACGGATCGTGAGCGACGCGGGCCCCGACTCGGTGACAGTGCTCGACCTCACCGCACCGCAGACCGGTCTCGCCGTGCGCCGCGGCCTGCAACTCGTGGTCGATGGCGGCATGGTCGCCGCGAAATCCGCGGCGGGGGTTCGCCACCGCGGATGCGGTGACCGGTGCCGAAGCCGCGGCCTTGGCTCGGGATCTGGCGCGGTATCGCATCGCGACCGCTGCCCAGATGATGAGCCTCGGCGACGAAACCCGCACCGATCCGGGCCTCATGGCCCTGCTGCGGATTTCCGACGCCGCGCAGATCGACCCGATGGTGGTGTGGCGCCCACGCAACGACAGGGAGCGGCTGCGCGTGCCGATCGGCGTCACCCCCGACGGCACGCCGGTCGAAATCGACATCAAGGTATCCGCCGAGAGCGGTATGGGCCCGCACGGCCTGTGCATCGGTGCAACCGGATCCGGTAAGTCGGAATTCCTCCGCACACTGGTACTTTCGCTTGTTGCCACGCACTCGCCGGATCTGGTGAATCTGGTGCTCGTAGACTTCAAGGGCGGTGCCACCTTCCTCGGTCTGGAAGGAATACGATTGTTTGAGGTTCGGTGCCGAATCGAGTTGCTGTTACTCAACTCAAAGGAATGCAAAGTTCGAGACTTTCGAACCGCCGGCGGGCTTGCGTCGGATTAACCTGACAGCACAGCGCGATCATAACCGGGCAAGTCGGGCGATCGCATTCTCTTTGTCTGCATGCGTGGGTCGGAGATTTGGGTCACGCCACTGGATTTCGCTGGTTCGGGCGAGGAGAACGGCAATGGTGGAAAGGTTTCGCATCGAATGACGGGGCAGCGCGACCAAGATCCCGACGACCAGCCGCAAGCGCCGGACGTCGCGTTCACCCTAGCGGGTTCGGGCGAGCAGTTGCCGGACGACGGCGTCGAGCAGCACGGTGACGAGGTCGCCGACACCGCCGATGCGTCCGATATCGCACTCGCCGAGGAGGATTCGCCGGATGTCGTGGCGCGCATTGTCGCCGAATTGACCGCCGTGGCGCCCCCCGCTTGGCGCAGACTCCACGCGGAGTTCGCGATAACCGTCGAAACCGAGGCCGCGCAGGCCGCCTTCTCCGTCGACGACACCGAGATCTCGGTGGCGGTGTCGAAGCAGGTCCTGGATTCGGTCCGTGCGCATCGGGAAGCGGCGGCGGATCAAGGCA
Organism: Nocardia vinacea; assembly: GCF_035920345.1. NCBI lineage: Bacteria > Bacillati > Actinomycetota > Actinomycetes > Mycobacteriales > Nocardiaceae > Nocardia > Nocardia vinacea. The sequence goes on along the minus strand of NZ_CP109149.1, from coordinate 4,582,444 downwards.
CGGAACCGTGGTGGCGCCTGCTGTTGCATGTGACCGCCGGTGGCGAGATCGATATCGAGCACGACTACGGTGAGCGCCCTTTCCCGGAGGGCCAATTGTTTGCGCCCGAGGCGTATCGGGCCGATCTGGATCGGTATCCGCGGGGACGGCTTCCGGTGTGGTTGGCGGCGTATGTCGGGCATGGCGGCAGGCAAGTTCGCGGCCCGCGACAGGCCGCGGCCGCGGTACGCACGGACCGTGCGGCCGGGGTGTGGTCGGAGCTGACGGAAAACGAACTTCCCGCGTTCCCGGTGATGTGGGCGCGCTGGGCGGCGATCGCGTCGGCCTTCGTGGCCGTCGGTTCGGAATGGGGGCCACGGATCATGCCGTCGCTGGCGTGGTTCGAAAGTTCCCGGCGCAGCGGTTCGACCCTGTGTGCCCTGCCCGGAGGGCGGGCCGTGCTATCGGGTGGTGTGTGGAATGCATCGGCCTTGGACGCCACCTACAACGACAGCGCGGACATGCCGAATTTCTTTGCGGGAGCACCGGAATGGGTGGCCGATCAGGTACTCAATCCGCGGGCCGAATCCGGTCTGCTGTCGTTCTGCTACTGGTGGGATGCCGGTCGATGGTATCGGGGCGAATCGCCGTCCGCCGAAGAGTGTGCTCCGGCGATACCCGGTGTATGGAGCGCCGACACCGTATCCGACATCATCGCGCGGCTCGTGGCCGCGCAGCCGAGCGGCGAGCAACAAGCCGCGGCCCGAAATCTGGTCGCGGCGGCCGATGTCGGTGTCGTCACTCGGGATTCTGTCGCAAACCTCTTCGCGGACAACGGAATCAACGATATCGACGGTGCGCTTTTCCAACTCGGTATGGCCGGGCTGGTTACCGAGGTGGCCGACCCGATGCCGAAGGAGTTGGCCGTCACCAGGATTCGCCAGTACGTCCTCGGGCGCGGATTGGACACCACCGGCTATCCACTGGACGAACTCGTCGCCGATCGGCTCAGTTGTGGCTGGATGGTGTATGTCCCGGTGTCGTCTGGTGAAATCGCCATCGGCCGCGCGATCTTCTATATCGCCGACGACGGTGTGCTGGAACCGTCCTCGTCCTCGGTGCCACCGACGAAGTTCGTGGCCGGATTCGAGCAGCGCTTCCAGCAACGTCGGCGCTCAGGGGTGTGATGGCGAGGAATGCTGTGGTCGGGGAGCTTTCTTAAGATTTCCAAAATCCGGTTTCCATAGTCGCATTCGAGACTTCGATAGCGCTGAATTGTGTGCGAGCAATGAGTAATAAGCGAGAGAAAGATAACCACGATGACGACGCAGGATGATGGCAATCGCCCGCGCTTCGCGGCGGCCATGCTGCAGGCATTCCGGGACAGCGGTGCCCGGGACGCGACGTACGACCCGGACGAATTCCACATCCGGCTCGGCAACGGCGCCGTGATGCCGCTGGAAAACTGGTTTCGGCACAGTGGTGAGATGACATTGCCCGAGCGGGACCGCTGGATAGTCCGCATCGTTTCGCAGTTGCTCGATTCCCGCGATTCCGAGGAGTGGGCCGAGGTCCGTCCGCTGCTGCGCCCGATACTGAGGAAGTCGACATACGGCCGGAGCCGTTCGCCAGGAGGATTGCTGGGTCGTCCGGCATTCCCGTTCATCGATGAGATGGTGGTAGCGGATCGTCCCGAGACGCGGGAGTTTGTGAACGATTCGCATCTGGCGAAATGGGGTGTGTCGGCGGAGGAAGTGTTCGAGGCCGCGCGCGAGAATCTCGCGGCGCTCATACCGCCGTTGCCCTTCTTGTCCGACAATGCCATCGTCCCGTTCATCGACAACAACGACAACTACCTCACCTCGTGGCTCCTGCATCCTGGCTGGCTGGCGTCCTGCGCCGAGGGACTGGGTTACCCACCGGTGGCGTTCATTCCCGACTCCACCTCGCTGATCCTCATCACCGGCGATCCGGCGAACATCGGCCCGGCCTTCACGATGATCGAGAAGCAGTACCTGGAGGCGGAGCGTCCCTTGTCACCGCAGGGATACACGGTCGACGCGCAGGGCCGGGTAGTGCCGTTCGATCAAGCTGTCCCCGCCGCACGGCGAGCAAGGGCCCTGTTCGCGATGCAGGAATACAACGATCAGCAGAAATGGCTATCCGACTTCTACGAGGAGGAAATGGAAGCCATCTTTGTCGCCAGTGTGAAGGTTGCCGAGAGAGATGCAGCCTGGATCACAGCAACCGTCTGGGCCGAAGGAGTGACATACGCGCTACCTGCAACGGATTTCGTCGTGTTCCTCAGCGGCGATCGGCAACGGATGTTCGAGGTCCCGTTCTCGACGGTGGTCGAACTCACCGGCATCGAAACGATTCCTGGGTTGAATCCGCCTCGGTATCGAGCCGACGGATGGCCGCAGCCATCGGTAGTCGCCGAACTGCAAGCCGCAGCCGTCCCGGCCATACCACGCCGAGCTTAGCCCCAATGCCTTGTAGTTAGGGCCCGCCGAGAATTAATCCGCAACATTCCGCTTTTACGAGTGATGTTGTGGTATTGGCGATTTCGTGGTGACCGAGGTGGATCTGGCGGCGAAGTTCGAGGTGTTGCTGCCGCATCTGGACGAGCGGCAGAGGCGGTTGATGTTGGCTGCCGAGGCGCGGATGCTCGGCCGTGGGGGGCCGAGTGGTGGCGCGGGCGGCCGGGGTTCGTGAGGCGACGGTCTCGGTGGGGGTGAGCGAGCTGGAAGCAGGTGAGCCGCCGCCGTCCCCAGCGCGATCCAGGTTCCGGATCTGCCGCCGCTGCAGCTCCTTCGGACCGTGTTTGCGGACATACTGCGGCCGCATGGGATCAGGGCTCCGGTGGAGCGCATGCCCGCGTCGACACCGACGGCTTCGGAAAGCGTGGAGACGCTAATTTACAGTCTCTTTAGCGCTGTATGCGAAATCGGTCGAGACGGCGACGGGATTCGTGGAACGATGTTGTCGGCCGAATGCGTTGATTTTATTTCGAGCAGCGCTTCCAGCAATGTCGGCGCTCAGGGGTGTGACAGCGGGGGAATGCTGTGGTCGGGGAGTCGGGATCCATCGCCCGCAAAAGTAGTGCGGGCGAATGGTCTACCGTCTGCCGACGGGCTCGTGTTCGCGTGTTCGCGCCTCGCACGTCCTCGGCTCGGTCGACGTGCGATGCCGGTACGGCCGACGTCGCTCCGGCCAGCAGAACGCTGCCAGCATGAGCACGGCCTCCAGGATGATGATCACCCACGCCACGATCTGAATCACGATCATCTCCTTGCTTTCGTTGCCCGGCACCAGCTTGCAGCACGGGAACGGTAGCCATCTGAAGAAAACCTTAAGGCAGGGGCCACTGCTGCAGGAGTGTCGGAAACGACGTCTTCGGTACTGAACCCGACAGTCTGTCGGCGGTATCTTCAGATGCCGGAAGATACCGGCGACCATCGTGGACATCGCGAAGCAGATCGCTGTAGCCGACCTCGAGCTCCGCGAGTCGGGTCCATGCCGCGTGCATCCGGGTGCCGGTCACATCGTCGGTCATGAGCAGGTAGAACGCGTGGGCCGCGACTGCCGCTATGCGGTCCATGAACTCGCCCAGGCTTTCCTCGTGCTTGCGGGCACCGACGGCGCGGTGCGGCAGGTTCCGGACTGCCCAGGCATTCACATCGGCAACCAATTCGGCACGGCGGCAGTTGAATTCGAGTGGCCACTCCCGTCTGTGGCGGTGCAATTCGACCAGCGCGTAGGCGAGTTCGCACAGTTCGCCACGCACGTACTGGCCGCTGAGCGCGCAGAGTAGCTCGCTGGCGCTCGGCAGCACAGCTCGAGTGCCCGCGCGGACGGCACGTGAGCCCCAGGCGAGCGGGTGGGCGGGTCCGTTCGGTGTTATCGCGGCGACGGTCATGGTCGGCCTGTCCTCGGCGCATCTTCCCGCCTGCGTCGGCGTACCGCCGGAGCCTTAATGCGGCGTCGCTGCGGCCAGCACAGTGCCGCCACTATAAGGAGCACTTCAACGCAGATGACCGTCATGGCCACCATTTGTATTTCGGTCATAGCCGCAGCCCGCCGCCTTTCGATTACATGGGAGCTGTGAGTTCGAGATGGATCCCGTCGGGATCGGTGAACGACAGGATCGCGATGCCGAAGGCGGCCATTTCGATGATGTCGCCGTGCTCGATGCCCGTCGCATCGAGTCGTGCCGCGGCGTCGACCAGGTCCTGCCTGGTCGGGACACTGAAACTGAGGTGATCCAGACCGATGCGTTCGGAGTCGAACCGATCGGTGGCCGGCGCTACCGGGCGCAGTCCCAACAACATGCCGTTGGCCTGGAAGACCACCCCGCCGTAGAGCTGAAACGGATCGGCGCGCACCGCTGGATCGTCGGGGCTACCGGGCGATTCCGCCGCGATGGGGAACCCGAGGACATCCTGGTAGAAGGCACGCGACCGTTTGATATCGGTCACGGTGAGCCGGATGTGATGGGTACCGGTGGTTGCTAGCAGAGGCATGTGTACTCCGAGGGGGAGGGTGGGACTTCGAGGTCCGGGATGACGGTGACGGCTCTTCCCGGCGGTGGGGGTGCCGGGACGAGCCGTCACGTCTTTGAGCGTAAGGTCGATATATCCATAAAAGGAGCGTCGGATACGACACCTTTAGTACTATTTCCGACATGGATGTCGCGATATTCGTCGTCGACGGAGTCGCCGATTTCGGGTTTGCCGCCTTGCTCGAAACATTCGGTATGGCAAACGCTTTGAGTGCGCAGCTGACCGCGGGACCGCAGCCGTGGGAGGTCACGACCGTTTCCCTCGGCACAAGTGTGCAGTCGAGTTATGGACACACCATTCCCACCACACCACTGGCCGAACTTTCCGCGTTGCCCGGCACCATGATCGTGCCCGCGGTCAATGTGCTCGGTGCGGAGGCGTTGATAGATCTGGTTTCCGCGCCCGCGAGTCGTGAAGTGCTGGAACGGATTCGGCAGGTGCGCGATGCAGGTGCCCATCTGGCCGCGGCTTGCACGGGCACCTTCTACCTTGCCGAGGCCGGGGTGTTGGACGGCTCGTCGGCGACGACGAGTTGGTGGCTCGGTCCGAGTTTTCGGCGTAGATATCCGCGTGTCGCCCTCGACGAGGGACAGACGCTGTGCCGGGGCGATCACATCACGACCGCGGGTGCCTCGCTATCCCACATGGATCTGGCGCTCTCACTCGTCCATGGTGCAAGCCCCGCCCTGGCTGAACTTGTCGTGCGCTATCTGGCTGCCGGAAACCGAATGGTGCAGTCTGCTTTCATCATTCCGGAGGTGGTCGCGAAGGGTAATTCGGTGACCGCGGCCTTCGAACGTTGGGTGCGTGCGCATCTGGCCGAGCAGTTCACCATCGCCCAGGCCGCACTCGAATTGGGGGTTACCGAACGCAGCCTGCAACGCACTACCCAGGCCGAACTCGGTATGTCCCCACGCGATTTCGTCAACGACATCCGATTGGAACATGCCGCGCACCTGTTGCGGTCGACCTCCCTGACGGTGGAGGCCGTGGCATCGAAGGTCGGATATCTCAATGCGAGCACGCTACGGAATCTGGTCCGCCGCCGCCGCGGCATGTCCATTGCCGAACTGCGGGCGTCTCGGGTGGCCTGGTGACTCCCGGTATCCCCACTGCATTGTTCGAACAGATTTACGTCAGCTCGATCAGGGTTATTTCGGGTCACCCGACGGCGTCGGCGCCGCTGGCGATGTCGACGGTACGGCCGGCGGCGCGGGCACCGAGGGTGTTCCGGAAACGAGTGTCTCGGTAGTACCGGAGAGGTCGGCGCCACCAGGATGGAAGAAACCCCGAAACTCGCCGTAACCGCCGTGCCCGCTGTCCGGCGGAATATGTGGGTCGAGCGCGACGAGTTGGCCGTTGGCGATCACCTGTAGACCTGCATCGGTGACAACTACCAGTCCGCTGCGATCAACCCACTGCACCACATCACCGGTCCGCACATTCGCACTGTTGACCGCTGTCCACGGGTTGCTCGCCGAGGCCTGCCCCGGCGTGCCTTCATAGGCGGCTCGCGCATCGCTGCCGTTCGGATTGTTCAGTTCCTTGTTCACTGCCTGCGCCACGACCGAGGGCACCTTCTGAGTCGAACCGTCCGGCAGCTTCATATCCACCATGGTGTTGCCGGGGTAAACCGGTGGGGGCGTAGTGAGATCCGCCGTCACCGCACCAGGTAGGGTTCCGTCGCCGACCGCGTCCGGTGTATTCGACTGTGCTGCCGAAATATTCGACTGTTCTGCACAAAGCGGATCATCCTCGGACTCGTCGCCGCGCGATTTATCTTGGTTCATCAGGCTCGAAATCAGCTGCTGCATCCCCAGCTGCTCCATCATTTTCGACAGCGCATTGCCGCTCGAGTCGGACGAGGAGTTGTTCCCGGTCCACATGGCTCCGCTTTCGGTTCCGCCCGATGCCGTCGCTCCGCTTTCGACGTCGCTGGTTGATTGGTCGAGCAGGGACGAGGTGCCGAACTCTTGATCGGCAAGCCCGGTCAAGTCGGCACCGAGAAGATCGTCGTAGTCGGCAGCAAAGTCGTAGACGTCTTCGTCGGTGCCGCCTGCGGCGGCCAAACCCTCCTCATACCCTGCCGCATATCCGTCGTCGATGCCCGCCTGGTATTCGGCCGATTGCTCGTCAGTATCCGCTTCGGCGTCTTCCATCGCCTGATTCGCATCGGCGATGATTGTCTCGACATCACTGAGGGTGGTCTCGATCGCTCCGAAGAGCTCGTCCTCGAGATCCGGAAGAATGCGTCGATAGGTGTGGGATCCCTGCTCGCCCACAGAGACGACTTCGACATCTTCCACAGCGTCGATCGAACGCAAATGGGTGTCGAGCGTGTCGATCGCGTCCCAGATTTCTGTGTATGCATCGAGACCGACCTGATTTGTGTTGACGGCAATTGTTCGGATCCTCTCGTCCAGGTCCTTGAAATGGTTCTTGACCTGCGTGTCATAGTCGAGATATGACTCGTTGTAGGAGAGGGTCAGCGCGGAGGTGTTCTCGCTGTCGACCAATCCCTCGTTCTGCAGCCATTCGGCAACATCTTCGGCCAGCACAGCCTCGCCTTTTCCGAAGCAGTCCACCTGCAGCTGTAGCGCATCTCGAGCTTCGTCGATCGCGCGTCGCAATGGCTCGGAGACCGACGGCGGGTGGTACAGCAGCACCAGTTCGACATGCTGGTCATCGCCCTTCTCCCGGATGACGACTTCGTTGCCGTCCGCATCCAGTACCGGATTCCCGTCCGCATCGAGCAAGATGATTTCGCCATCCGCGGTCAATTTGACCGTGGACCCGCGCGACAGCAGCTCCGCCGCATCCGCACCGGCGTATCCCCAGAGCTCGTTGCCATCCGCGTCGGTGAGGATCAGTTCATCGTTCTCGTTCAGGCTCAGCGTATAGCCATTATTGGTGATCGAGCTGCGGGTTTCTTCGTTGTCGCCCGAGTCGGGCCCTTCCGGGTGCAGCATCTCTCCCGGCAGGAGCTGGTCTTCAGCGCGCTCGTGGACCGGCGGCATGGGTTGATCAAACCCCACGATTTCCTTGTCGGCGATGTTGCCAACCGGTTGATCCTCGGATATCGAACGGACCGCATACTCACCTACTCTTCCGCGACTGGGCTCGTATGCGTATAGCTCACCATCGGTGCCGACGAGGTTCTCGGTATATCCAACGGCCTGCGATACTGTGCCATCGGAGTAGTGGAGTACTTGATAGTGATATCCATCTCCGGCGCCGCTGGAGTAACGGACTTCGTAGTAATATCCAGCGCTGGTGGGCTCCCCCTCGATTTCGACATATTCTCCGTCGACAACCTGAAAGTATGTGGTCACGAGCGCCTCCTATTCCCCTCGGTAGCTATAGCTTCGGTCGATTACCCGCGGTTGATCGGTTGTGCCGAAAACACAGTGTCGGGAGGTGTGGGCGCGCGGTCGGATGGCGCTGAAACTGTGGTTCCGGTGGTCGTCGCAATCCAGACGGGGTCTATCTCCGGGGTCGCGACTACCGCCGGAACTACCACGAACGCTGGCTGTCTCACCACCTGCTCATGCGCATACACCGCATAGCGCAACCGCTGCCAGTTCGGTTTGTCGTCCAGTCGCAGCACCAATTCGGTGCAGCGGCGACAGCACACCGGCGCCGAGTATCGTAGCGGTGATCGTGCGTTTCATTTAATTCCCTCCTCGTTCAACAGCATTGGCAACGTATCCGGGCGGGCGGCGCGATGTCATCTGCCTGCGGGCGAATTTACGACGGGTTGAGGTTCGCCGATTATGGGCAGTATTCGTCTCGGGTCGGAATTCGCGCGGGCGTTCAACCGGCAGATGTACTCAGTCTGCCGGTGTGCCACAATCGGATTCACCTCGCTAGACCAATCGAGTATGTCGGCCGACGGCTCGATGCCACTTAAGTGGCATTGTTCCATGACTCGACGGCGTTACCATCTGGGTCATACAGAGTAATTTCGCCAGCCATGCTCCTCTCGTGGTAATAGCCCGAATTGGGAGCGTTCCAATCTGATACCGGCTCCGCGTTGCCGTCTACGTATTGGTAATAAGTTGTACGTCCCTCTGTTAGTGGGATCGGCGCAGCAGTTGTTGCTGCCTCCTGGCGCATTGCGATTGCTGTACCGCAGCGAGCGCAGCTTGCTGCCACGGGAACAGTCGGCGCCGTGAAAGCCGGACCGACCGCCGCGCAAATTCGGCTATTACGAATGAACATCCCTTGGGGATGGACGTTCCTCGAGGCGCTTCCAACTCTACCGAGCGAACTGGACGCACAGTGGCGCAGCAATCTCAAATGCGTGTAAAATCGAGCGCGATACTCCTGAGTTGTTGGGCGAGAGGGGCCGGAATATTGCCCGGTCCCAGAGATTTGCTGGACAGCTTTCGGGAATTAGTTCGACGCCAGGTTGTCGCGGACCGAACCCCAATATTTTACAATTCGTTGAGGGCGGTTCCCCGCCTTGTGTTTCGTGATCGAATCCGTTCGTGCAGTGTGAGCAGGCTGGCGGCATTGTCGTTCGCCGTCGGCCGCCCCGGTAACCCATTGCCAGATGAGTTCGATTCGAGTTTCGCAGCCGCGTGGATCGGTGCGCCAGCCGGCTCGGTGGCGCACGACAAGTCGTTATGCGAAAGCTGCGAGTGATATATGAGCACCGTTGGTAGCCCGCCGAGCGTGACAAGGCGGAATTGGTACACAGAGTTTACGTGCGTTTGAGGTCTGGGTGGTCTCACCGTCGGCTCGCTCCGTATGGCCTGAGGGGCTTTATGGAAACTGCAGTGAAAGGAAAAATGTTCATTCGTAATAGTCGGCGTTGGGCAGTGATCGGCCTGGCTTCGGCCGCACTGGTTGGCGCCGCGTATTCGTCGGCGACACCAGCCCCGGGCCACTCCGACCCCGCCGCGACGGCGCGCGAATTCGTCGAGATCGTCAACGGTGCCGCACCGAACCCCGAACTGCTCTGTGTTGCGGAGCGCGAGCTCTCCGAAGAAGCCGAGCCCGAAGCCGTGGAGGAGGCACCGACGGAGACCGAGAAGATCACCGCGACACTCGGCGCCGTCGACGTCAAGGGCGACGAAGGCACCTTCGCCGTCGATATTTCCTCCAACGGCGACAAGGACACTGCGAAATACCGCCTGGTCAAGGAGAACGGCGACTGGAAAGTCTGCGGCACCGCAGAGTAGGCACCAGACCGGGCCACCCGCGCCGAGCCAACCGGCTCGGCACTCTCGAAGACAGTCGACGGCCACGCGACCCGACGGCCGTCCACGCGGACTTGACCTTCGCGGTCCGCAGCACCGATCGAAGCTGACCGACTCTGCGAGCGTGGTTGTGCCGCTTAAAGTTCCGTCTTCACGACATCGATTCCCCACCGGAGCCCCGCAACGAGCAGCCATGGTCCCATATCTCAGGGCTCCTGTGTGGCGTCAGTCGTCGTCCGAATACAGATCCAAGCCTCGGGCGTCGAGCGGAGCTTGCCGGAGCGCTGACTCCTGGTCGAGTCGGAACCAATCGACGATTTGCCCCCACGAATCTGCGCGCGGACTCCGAATTCGAACTGGACGTGTTCTTGCTGGCTCGGGAACCGTCGCCGATAGCGGTCGAAGCCTCCGGCATCTCCTACGACATCCTCGCGTGGACGTCGGAATGGTACGTGTGGGATGAGACGCTGCGCGGCAAATCTGGTGATCATCGATTACCGCCAGCGTCTGCCATTGACCCCGATCTTCGGGGCCGACACGTTGTTGTCCTCCTCCGATGGGTAGCGGTTCCCCACGCGCGGCAAGTCGATCACCGCGCGGGCGTTGGGCCGGGATCTCGCGGACGAGGGCCTGTCCACCTACACCCATGTCACCGACCAGGACACCACCTACGGCACGAAGATCATCGTCGCCACGAAACGAGAAGCCCACCACGTGCTCGACGAAATCCTCGGCAACGCAACCGATCTGTCGATCACCGAGTATGCGACCGATACCCACGGTCTCACCCTGGTGAACTTCGGCTGTTCGACCTGCTCGGGTTACAGCTGCCGCCCCGCATCCGCGATCTGGGCCGCATCCCCTGTACCGGCCGGGTTTGCGGTCCGAGGTGGAGTCGCGGTTTCCACACCGCGGGACCGTTGCTGACGCGGAAGCTGAATCTGATTTGGTCGCCGAGCATTACGACGACCTGCTGCTGGAAGCGGCCACCCGGTTCCAGGAACTCGTAGTAGATCCCGATCCTGGGCGTCTTGCGAATCCTGGTGCCGGACATCGCATTTCGCAGATGACGCCCGAATATCCGTCCGTATCCTCGGCGTTATCTCCCAGCGCGGCCGGCCGAACCAGTCAGCGGAAACACTCGATCTGAGGGACGCTGGATTGAACCGATAGAAATCGGAGGTCTAGCCAGCACGCTCATCGCGAAGAAGCGGATCAGCCAATGACGCAACGGGTTTCGCCGAACTCACCGGTCTGCTCGCCGACGCCGGCGACAGTGTCGACTACCCGATCCCGGACACGATCAAAACGCGGCACGGGTTCATGGTCGCGCCTTGCCCGCCATAGGACGCCCCGTGTCGGGTTGGACGATGGCCAGGTCGCAGTTGGCGAGGTGGGCGCAACGTTCCTCAGGGAGCCTCGTGCTTTACCGGATGCCGCATCGTCCGACCATATGCGTATCGGGCCCTTCGGATGTCGGCTTCGGCGTCAATCCCGATCGGTGGGCAGCGACGCGATCAAGCGGTCGAGGGCCTCGCGGTCGGCCTCGTATCGCTCGGCCAGGCGGCGCTCCTTGTCGGCGTTGTTCTTGCGGGCCTGGACGAGTGCTGAACGGACCTCGGCCAACTGCTCGTCGCGGCGAGCCGCGGCATCCTGGGCGGCGTTTCGGTCGTTGCGGTACTTCCACACTGGGGTGAGCGCGCCGAGTGCGAACAGCACCGCCACGAACCACTGGCCGAAGACGATCATCACCAGGGCGAGGCCCGCGAGGCCCGCGAAGACGGCGGCGCCGACGGTCTTCGAAGGGGCGTCGGCGCTGTAGTCCACCGCGATCCGGCGCTCGACGGCGGCGAGCCGTTCTGCGTTGTGGCCCTCGCTCGTGACCTCGAGGGTCGCGTTGCGGCGCTTGATGGTGGTGACGATTGGTTCGGGCGCGACGAGCGTCGCGTCGAGACGCGAGCGCAGCAGCGGGCCGCTCAGCTGGAGTGCGAGGCGGCGCAGCGGGATCGGGGTGCCGGGGTCGAACAGGTCGCCGCGGACCAGCGACACGACCGTCCCGGCGGGCTCGCCCCAGCTCGGAGCCGAGCGCCGCGCCTCCTCGGCGGGCATGTGCAGGTTCTCCATGGCCCGCACCAGCGGCCGCTCGGCGGGGCTGGGCTCCTCGACGAGCTCCTGGAGGTGGATGCGCCAGCACAGGTCGTCCTGCGCCGCGAAGGCTTCGGTGTGATCGGGTTCGACCGCGAGGTGGGCGCGCAGCGCTGTGAAGGCCTCGGCCTTCGTCGGCGCGGCGTTGCCGTCGGAACCGAACATCTCGATCGCCCGGTCCCAGACCTCGAGCTCCTCCTCGTCGACGGCGGCGGGGTCGAAGAGGGCTGCGAGACGGCCGGACAGTTGCTCGGCGGCGACCGGGCCGAAGCCGCCGAGGGCCGCGTGCTTCCACAGGGTCCGCCAGCCCTCGGCCACTTGGCCCGCTTCGGTCTGGCCGAGGCCGACCGGTTCGGACAGCAGCCGCAGCACGGCCGCGTCGATGAACGCGGGCTGGTCGAAGCACAGGCCAACGGCGAGGTTGAACAGCTCGGCGCGGACCGCGTCGCGCTCGCGGGCGGACTCGAGCCCGGAGTTCAAGTCCTTCAACGGGTTCGCGCCGGGATGGCGGGCTGGGACGCTGGCGGGGTTGCGCTCGCGCAGGATCAGCGGTAAGACCGCCAGCGCGGCCGGCGGCATCCAGTAGCCGGGGACGTCGTCGACCTCGGGCAAGATGTCCGGTCGGCCCTGGGCGATGGCCCTGAATGCCTTGCGGATCTCCTTGCGCACCTGGTACTCGTCGAATTCGAGTAGCTGGAAGCGCAGTTCGGTCCATTCGAGGACGGTGTTGATCTGGTCGGTGACCGAGTCGATCCGGGAGCCGACCTGTTCGAGGTGGCGCGCGACCTTGGCTTGTTCTAAGGCGACGCGGCTGGCCTGGCGGTAGCGCGCCTCCCGCTCGGCGGCGAGCTCGTCATCGAGGTCGTTGATGGCGTTGGCATGACCGATATCACTGCTCCACCAGGGGTTCACACGGGACATACGACTACTCCGGGGCGGTGCGGTTCACGGGCAGGACCATTGTGACCGGTATACGCAGACCGGCCGGAGAGCATGTGCGCCAGGAGCATTCGATCAGGTCGGCGAACATAGTCTCGATGAGGGCGTGGCGGCGGTGGGTGAGGTCGGCGTCGACGGCGGGTTCGGTCGAGATTCCGCGTTTCCGCGCACATCTTCAGTGACTCTCGCACAACGACTTGCCGCACGATCTCCCGGCCGACAAGGTCGCTGTTCCACGGATCCCACAGTCTGACCGCGTCGACGCTCACCCCCGCGAGCAGCACACGGCCGCTGGCCAGCGGCACGCTCGCCAGCCGCTGCACCAACGTCCGATGCCCGGTCAGTGTCAGGTGCAGCGGGTCGCGCCACAGCCGGGCCCAGCGGATCCGCTGCGGGCCCGCGGTATCGCGGCGCGGGATGATGCCGGTGAACCGGGCCATGGCGATGCCGTGGATGAGGCCTTGTTCCTGCTCGGACCGGCCGGCGAGCAGATGCCGTGCACCGAACAGTGCGGCGACAAGGGGCGGCAAATCGCCCCACCGCACTCCGGATCGAAGGATCTCGGACACAACGTCATCCAGGTTGGTCATCTCGGCCTTCATGATCGTGTCGCCACGGACAAGTTATTCCTGATCACACCCTCGAGGTGCAAGGCCGTATTGAACTTCTTGAGCTTCATTTGAGGAAGCTGCTCAGCGTGGGGCGAGCAAGTTGCTCAGGGATGTCGAGGTCACCGGTGGAACCTCAAGTGGATGTAAAAGGAGGCCGGCGAACTGGATCCGGCGATAAGGCTGTCCTACCGTCAAAGGTAGCCAGCATATAACGCATGCTATCGGACGGGCATGGCTCGGCTCGACCTTCAGCCGGGCGTGATCGGGGACAAATGGATGCGATGTTTTGTGATACGGGAGTTGTCACCGGTCTTCGGAAGGTTTACTCGTGCGTGTTTCCAACCGTCGGCGGATGCTTGGCTTGACCACGGTGCTGCTGAGCTCGGTGGTGTGGCTCGGTGGCTGCGCCAACCCCGGCGAGACCACCGAAACACAGAAATATCGACCAGGATTCGCATCCCTGCCTGCTTCCTGCGCCGAGGCCGTGAAGCCGCTGGAGACGGCTGTCAAGGCGTTTGCGGGCGAGCTGTACCGTCCGAACGTCGAGTTCGAGCGAGACGTCCGCACCGATAGTCCGTCCGGACAGGCACAGACGCTGAACTGCAGCGACATGGTATACAGCGTTCCGATTCCGCGTGAACCCATCCAGCCGGGGTTGGTGCCGATGTCGCGAAGCTTCAGTATTCGCTACGATCTCACAAAGACGCCTCGGCGGGTCGAACAGATCACCCAAAGCCTGGTGGCGAGAGCCAACAAAGCCTCATACGGCACGCAACCGTCGACCGCACCCGGAATCGGCGAGGACGCGATCACCTGGGTCGACGAGCCCAGGAATTCCCCGGTCCGGTTTGGTCTGCGGTTCGTGATCGGTAACTTGGATGTGGATATCATGACATCCGGCTGGGATTGGTCTGAAGATTCGGAGCCATGGCCCGCCGACGACTCGCCGAAACTGCGCGAAGATCTGCGAGCCGGCGCGGAATCGATCGCGAAAGCGGTTGCCCAACATGCCCAATCGGCACTGCCGATCACAGTGTTTACCCCAGTCCCCAGTGCAACCACCTCTACTCCGCCCACCACTACATCGCCCACTACAGCGGCTTCTGATCCGCGGACTCCCGCGTGGAACCCCTGCACAATTCCCGATAGCGATATCGCGGCAGCCGGTCTCCAGATCGGTTCAAAGGAGTCCCGCAGCTATGACTTGAACACACGGTGTACATGGCAGGGCGCATGGTTCAGAGTCGAGATCTACTCCGCCGGTTACTCGTTCGAGTCGATGATCTACAGCAACGACGACTACATGCGTCCAATCCGGTTGACAATCGGAGACCGCCGGGCGGTCGGCGTGCATTTGAGGTTCGGAGGAAAATTGCACTGCACCATAGCCTTCGACGTGGCGCAGAATCCGAAGTCCGGCATAGCAGGGGGCACGCTCGTGTTCGATGCCCGAGTCTTCGGCAACAAGGTAGTCACCGACAGCCAGCACACCGAACTGTGTGACGAGCTCACCCGGGTAACCAGCGCCTTGCTCGCGGTCCTCCCGCCCGGTGCATGATCCTCGCGGAGAAGAAGATGATCGAGGGTGATGCCCGCAGGAGCGGGTGATGAGCCCGGTCGGGGCCAGCTCATCACCCGCGACGATCAGGTGACCCTGTTGCATCCTTATCGGCGTCTTGCATTTTGGAATGCCACTCGAGTTTGTCTCGGGTCTCGGGGCCGTATACCCCGTCCACGCCGGCGCCTGCTTTGTCCTGAACGCTCTTCAGTGCGGATTGGTTCGGGGCCCGAATTGTCCGTCGATAGTGATATCAGCGCCGTAGCAATGGCTCAACGTGGCTTGCAACGCCGTGAGAGCTTTGCCCGAGTTCCTTCGGAAAGCTGGCAGTTCCAGGCGCCTCCTGCTGCCGGGGCAGCATTGCGTGCAATGAGCGAGAACGGCGGCTGTAAAGACGGCCCTTCGCAGCACACGCTGGCTACCCTGTTGCTGGAACTGACCGCACCGAACAATAACTTCCTGATCCTCGAACGGCTCGATGTCGAACAGGAGTACATCCAGACCTACCGGCACGAGGACGACACTTTCGATCTGGAATATCGCGACGGCGGCCCGCATTTTGCTGGCTGGATTTCCAGGCGGATCTCGCTGCGTGTTCGCGTTGGCCGGAACCCGATTGCCGGACGGCAGTGGCGTGCTGGCGTGTGCCAGCAAAGCTCATCGAATTCGGTTGTGGGACACCGCAGGCGAACCTGTCGGGAAACCGTTGTCGGGTCACGGTGCTCCGGTTCGGCTGCTGGCGACCCTACCGGACGGACTGGTGGCCAGCTGGGGCGAGGACGCAACCCTTCGACTGTGGGACGTCGCTTCCGGCACACAGGTTTGCGCACCGGTACCCACCGGCGCCGTCGCCGTGACGGCACTCGCCGCGGTCGAGGACTGGCGTGTAGTCACCGGCGATGCCGACGGCATGGTCCAGATGTGGGACCTGGCAACCGGTGCCGCGGTAGGTGCCCCCATGCGGGGGCACGCCGGTTCGATCACCTCGGTTGTGTCGATGCCGACCGCGGCAGGCGACACACAGGTAGTCAGCGCCGACCGCGCAGGCATGCTCTGGAAGTGGGATCCCGCTACCGGAGTCGGTCACTGTCGCACAAGCACTTTCGGCGCCTCGTCCACGGCGATCCCGTTGCCGGACGGCGGAGCGTTGATGGCGTCCATCCGCCCGTTCACTATCCAGACCTGGGATCCGGCCACGGGTAAGCCGGCGGGAACGATACGCACTCGCTTCCCGAATGACGCCATCATGGTCGCACTATCCGGACCGAACGGCCGACCGTTGCTCGCACGCAGTTCCGCCCGTGCAGGCAGCGGCCCTGAGGCGTTCGTCTACGACCCCATGACCGGTGCGGAGTACTCCGGCGTATTTTCTGTTCCGGCGGGCGACTTGACCGACTTGATCTCCCACCTCGCGGCCGTTCCCGGCCCGGACGGTCACGACCTGCTGGCCTGCGGCGGACGCCATGGTGCAATCCAACTGTGGGATCCTGTCACCGGCACAGCGATAGGCGAACCACTCACCGGCCACAGCTCGCTCTCGGCGCTAGTACTCCAGCATCACTTCGTGATGTTGTTGGGTAGCATGGGGTTTCGTGCTGGTTGATGAGGATCTGGCTGCGTGGACGGCTGGGCTGGAGGAGTTGTTCGCGCGGGTGGCGGGCCGTGGTCATCGGGCGGAGCCGCGGTTGCGGGCGCGGGCGTATGTGCGGGGGCTGCTGGCGCCGTTGGCGGGTAAGAACGGCTGGACCTTGGCCGAAGCTGCGGGTGATCTGACACCGCACGGGATGCAGCGGCTGCTCAACGCGGCGGCGTGGGACGTCGACGGGGTGCGTAATGAGGTGCGAGCGTATGCCGTCGAGCATTTGGGCGACGCGGACGGCGTGCTGGTCGTGGACGAGACCGGCTTTCTGAAGAAGGGTGTGAAATCTGCTGGGGTGCAACGTCAATACTCGGGCACGGCAGGGCGGATCGAGAACTGTCAGCTCGGTGTGTTCTGTGCGTACACGAGCAGCAAGGGCCGGACGCTGATCGATCGGGAGCTGTATCTGCCGAAGTCGTGGACCACCGATCGGGACCGCTGCCGCCACGCCGGGGTGCCGGACGATGTCGACTTCGCCACGAAATAGGTTCTGGCACAACAGATGCTGGCCCGCGCTCTGGATGCCGGTGTGCCCGCTCGCTGGGTCACCGCGGATGAGGCATACGGCGGTGATTCGAAGTTCCGGACATGGCTCGAGCGGCGGCGGATCGGGTACGTGGTAGCGGTGCCCAGCAGTGCGCCGATCGTGTCGCTGGCGGGCAGCTGGCGCGCCGACCAAGTCGTCGCGGACGCGCCGCCCGACGCGTGGAAGCGGCTGAGCTGCGGAGAAGGCGCGAAGGGGCCTCGCCTGTTCGATTGGGCTGTCGCCACGCTGCCCACCGTCAGCGAGGCCGGCGCCGGGTGGCGGCGCTGGCTGCTGGCCAGGCGGTCGCTTACCCGCAATGCCAAGGGTGACCTCGAGATCGCCTACTACCTGTGCGGCGCCCCGATCGGCACCACCGACACCGACCTGATCAGGGTCGCCGGTGCGCGATGGTCGGTCGAGGACTGCTTCCAGACCGCGAAAACCGAGGTCGGGCTCGACCAGTACCAGGTCCGCCGCTACGACGCCTGGTACCGGCACATCACCCTCGCCATGCTCGCACACACCTACCTCGCGGTGACGGCTGCTGTTTCCCCAAAAGCGTTGGCAGCGGCCTCATTCCACTCACACTCGGCGAGATCAAGCGTCTCCTGGCACACCTGATCACCCCACTCCCGAGCCCGGCCCTGGCGCGCCGCTGGTCGACCTGGCGACGACGCCACCAACACCAGGCGAAACAAGCCCACTACCAGCGAAGACGCTCGCAACATCACGAAGTGATGCTGGAGTACTAGGACACACCATTCCCACCACACCACTGGCCGAGCTCTCCGTGTTGCCCGGCGCCATGATCGTGCCTGCGGTCAATGTGCTCGGCGCGGAGGCGTTGATAGATATGGTTTCCGCACCCGCGAATCGTGAAGTGCTGGAACGGATTCGGCAGGTGCGCGATGGCGGTGCCCATCTAGCCGCAGCCCATACGGGCGCCTTCTACCTCGCCGAGGCCGGGGTGTTGGACGGGGCGTCGGCGACGACCAGTTGTGGCTCGGTCCGAGTTTTCGGCGCAGACCGCCACCAACAACGCCAGCGGGCAATGCCCGGACTACTGGGTGGAATCGATGATGAAGTCCCGTCCGAGTCTCAGCAAGACGCTGTCCGCGGTCAGTAAGCTCAGGCGTTCGCACAACGCCTGAGCTGTAATCAATCGATCGAACGGGTCGTGCCGCACCAATTCGGGGAACTCACGCAAGCTCTCCGCATGCTGTCCGATTACGTCCGGAATTCCGAGCCCCTGATCACTCATTGTGTCGGTGAGGTTCGCCGGTACCGTCAATTTACCCAGCATGGACTTGATGGTCAGTTCCCAGATTGTCGCCACCGAAACATAGACCTCGGTTGCGGAGGTGATCGCCTTGCGGGCAGTCATACCCAATCGGGGATTGTCATCGAGCACCCACAGTGCGGTCTGACTGTCAAGCAGAAGCATCGGAGTCATCTCCTAGAACATCCGCTGTATGTACGGATCGAGGTCGAATGCATCGTCGTCGTACTGCAACTGGCCCTTCAGGCCACCGATTGTCACCGGAGCCGCCCGATGAGGCACTAGGTCAGCGATCGGTTTCCCGCCTTGGAGATCACGATGCGCTCCCCCTTTTCGACCCGCTCCAACAGTCTGGACAGATGCGTTTTCGCCTCATGGATGTTCACTGCGGTCATGCGATAACGATCGCAGACTAAGTCTAGTCTAGTCCGCGATCCGACCGCGTCTGGGCCTGGTCATGCTGGCGACGACACCGACAACCCAGCAGGGACGGGACTTCCATGTGCACATCGCCTTCGGTGCGACGGGCACGTGGACCGGACCCCGGCCTGGTCGGAAGTCGTGGGCGGCAGCCCAATCGGCCAGCTGCGATTCGTCCGCAAGTGGGCGCACCGTTAGATGTGCCTCGAACTCACCTGCGAACTGGTGTGCGATCTCCACGTGTCCGACCGTAGCAAGTGGAGAATCGCACGGGCCGTGCGATTCTCACCATGCCGGGGGAAACATGCCGGGTGAAGAAGACTTTATCTTTGCTTGATGTTGCTGGGCACCTACAACTGGTCAATCGGGTGACTCGGTGTCGTAGGCTCGTCGAATGGGACCTGCAGATCGAGGGCAGTTGTGGAACCAGCCTCCGGGGGGCGATCCGCAGAAGTATTATCCAGCGCAATTCGGGCCACCCCAACCCGGATACCCGCCGCCCGTCCAGGGGCCCGGTGGCGGTCCGCCCCGTAAGACGGGGCCGGTGATTGCCGTCTTGGCCGCCGTGGTGGCGCTGGCCGTCGTCGGCGTTGTCGGGGTGATGGTCGTGCTCGCGAACTCGGATGACTCGGACAACGCCGCAGCGGCGGACAGTTCGGAATCGGCCGCGCCGCCGCCGAGTCAACAGGCCACCGGCGCCACACCAACGCCCACGGAACAATCGGGGCCGTTCGCGGACCTCCAGGAGCTGCCCCCGCTGTCTGTACTCGGCTCGACCTGGCAGACCGGCGACGAGGCCAAAATCTTATCGTTCGGGGAATGGCCCTTCGCCTTCCGTGCACCCGCCGACTGGAACTGCTTCGAGGGCACCTACAAAAAGATCCCGGACGCACTGACCTGGCAATGCGTCAGTGGTGTTGCGAGGGGTGCGGTGATGAATCTGGTGCTACGCAAATGCCCGTCGGTGTGTGACGAAGCCACCAAGGCCGAGTACACCGCGGCCTGGCTGGACGAGCCGCAGACCGCCAAATCGTTCGATGGCAACACCAAGTACGTGGATACCGCGGACGACGGGCGGGGCAGGCATACAGTGGATCTCAGCCGGTTCTTCGCCGAAGAGCCCGGGGGTGCACCGGTCTGGCAGGTCGGTGTGGGTGGCCACGCACCCGTGGGCAAAGATGACGGGTTCCTCAAGGCGCTCAACGATATCGTCACCCAGACCCAGTGACCGGATCCGATCGAACCAGTGGTGGGTGGATCTGAACGCTGACACCGGCTGCCCCCGTACGGGATCGACCGTTCCGGGGCAATCGCGGACTGGCCCCTCGGTTAACCTCGATCACGCTGGGCCGTAGGCACGATCGGCGTAGTGCGCACAAAGCCGATCGCCTGTGGCCGAACGTTTCCGACAACCGCTCGGCAACTCTCGAACACCATGCGGAATCATCGTCGGCGCGGCGAACGGGGGTGGGTTGGCGGACATGCGATATGGAGCGTGACCGACCCGTTGCCCTCCGATGTCGATCCCGCCCTGTGGTTCGAGACCGAATCGTGCGGTCGGCACTATCTGGTGGACGGCAATGCGCATACCTTTCCGGGGCGTATGTGGGCGTTCTGCGCGAAGAATGACATCTATACACGTGTGGATCGCAGCGAGATCGGTCAGTGTTCCTTGGCTGCCGCCTATTTCATCCGCGGATACTTGTCCGGTAACGAGCCGGAGCCGCCTCGTTCCGGGACGGTGACCTGCTCGCCGACGACGAGCCGCGGATGCGTGCGTGGCGGCGGGCGGTGGAGCAGTTTCGTGTCAACCGGGTACTGGTGGACTGGCGAGTCACGGCACTGCGACCGCTGCGGCGTCGAGTTGCTGCCGTCCCAGCCGCCCGCCGAGGGCGACCTATGTGTCGACTGCGGTCATACATCCCTGGGGCCGCACTCTTCACTGTGACTGGTTGAGGCAGTGCGGCTTGCTACCGCGCTGATGGCCGCTTCGGCGGATCAGGGTCTTCTGGAAGTCGATGATCTCGCTGCATCGGGCACTGTCGCGCTCGAATTCGATGGTGGCCATGTCCGGGGCGATGCGTTGGAATTGCGCTTGGTAGCACGACGAGAGCGAGTAGTACACCGTTTGGGTCCGCAGCTGGGGCTCGCGGTACCCGAAGCAGGCCGTGATGGCGGACAGGATGGGGTCGACTCCGGTCTCCACGATCTCCTCGTCGAGGAGACCTTCGTGCCGTTCCTCGAGGTCGGTGATGAATTCCGGGCTCGCGTTGCCCTGCCGAATCTGTTGCTCGAGGTAGTCGAGCACGTCGGATGCGAAATCGACGACCGACTGCTCCTCGATCGGCGGAACCATTGTCCTGATGGTCCATGACAGAGCGTTCACGGTGATCTCGAGTCGAGGAAGGGCACGGAGCCCGTCGATCTCGTCCTTCAGCGGGCGTATTGCGTCGTCCCAGAGCAACATTCTTGCACCGCTCGGTATGCGATCGAGGCGCTGTCCCTGACCAATTTTGGATGCCACCATATCGGTCACACCGATGGGAAGCGGATGATCTTACATTTACTTGATATGGCGGACCGGATAAACCCGACAGCCGTCCACGCGGACTCGACATTCGCGGTCCGCAGCACCCGATCGAGGCCGACCGCGCGTGGCCACCGACCATCTTCGGGAGTGCCGAGCCGTTGGCTCGGCGCGGGTGGTCTGGTCTGGTGCTTCCTGTGGCGCAATGTCGCCCGCTGGCGGTCACCGCGGCGACGGTGAAGTCTGCGAGCGTGGTTGTGCTGCTTAAAGTTCCGTCTTCATGACATTGATTCCACACCGGAACCCCCGCAACGAGCATCCCTGGTCCCACATCTCAGGGCTCCGGTGTGGCGTCAATCGTCGTTCGAATAACCGAGAATTTCGCCGAACTCGATTGTGCCAATATCGGGAACCTCGAGGCGCCGCCAGATGCGTGGTTTGGCGCCGCGCAGATCCACCCGCAGCCGCAGGATCGGTGCCGGGCCGTCCCTGGTTTTCCGCTTGGGTGGCAACTTCGGTGGTGTCGGTGCCCGGAATGCACCTCGCTGCGCCAGGGGCGCCATTTTCTCGAGCAACGACAGGATGGCTTCTTGATCCGGTTCGACGGGTTCCGGGTGTGGCGGTTTCGGCATCGGCGACAGCGGCAGAGTTCGCAGCCGGGCACGCAGCAACGTCGCGAGGACGTGGAAGCCGGGGCCGTCGTCGTCGTCACCCAGGTCGAGGATTCCTCGAGTTCGTCGTCGAGCGACTCGTCCCGGTCGTGGTCGGCGCGGCGGTCCAAGGCGATTTCGGCATGCCACCGGAATTCGGCTGGGCTCAGGGGCTTTTCGACGAACCGGATACCGTCGTTGCGGGCATGTCGGTGCACTTCGGCCAATGCCTCCGACATGTCCTGGGCGTCCACCAATGCGAGATGCGTTGCGGCGCCGCATTCCTCGGGGTCGATCATGAGCAGCATCGCGTGCGCGCCGTGGGGCCGGTCGAAACACGCTGCCAGCAGGAATATTTCGCCGTCCGGGCCGGTCAGCGCCACACAACCGTGCGCGGCCACCGGGTCCTGAAGGTGTTGGACCCAGGCGGGAAGCGTGGTGGGCAACGGTAGGCGCTCCTTGTGCGCCGCTGCCGCCGCCGCGATCCTTTCCGTACCGAGCGCGGTGATCACCGTGAGCAGTCCCGCCGCCGCGGCGCCGCCCAATGCCTCGAAGGCGGGCAGCATCGCGGTGAGCACCATCTCTTCCGCTTCCTCACCCAGCAGATCCGCGGAGGCCAGCAGCCCCGAGGATCTCCGCGTCCAGCGGATCGGTGACCTGGTCCAGTGATTCGATGATCGTCGCTGGATCGGACGGGTGTTCCTCTCCGCATGCGCAGGGTGGTGTGGTCGCGACGGCCGGTTGCGGTACGAGTTGCAGGTTTCGGTGGGGTTGCTGACGAGCAGTCACGGCGACACTAAGGGGTTCGCTGTGCTGTCTACGGCATCCACCGTCCGCCCGGCAGCGACTCGATCATCGCGCAGATCGACTGCGCGATCCGGTGGTCGGAACCCGGTGCGAACGTGGACAACGTCTGCTGGTCGCCGGCCGTGGCGGGTCCGGCGCAGAGCCGGCCGCGTGCGGTGTCGTAGACGGCGACCGCTCCGGGGGCCCGGGTGGTCACCCCGCCCTCGTGGGCGTACGCGACGATCTCCGCGTGTGCGTGGCAGCTGGACAATGTCAGCCCGAAGTCGATCGCCTGGCGGTCGTCCAGCCCGTACGAGTAGGCGATCTGGGCGTAGTCGGTGGCATCCGATGCCTGGTCGAGCCGTTCGCGCAGCTCGGCGGATACGGCGCTGAAGCCGGTGATCTCGGCCGGTGTGCACGGTCCGAGTAGGTCCAGTACCGGGCGAGCCACCGCCGGTCCCTCGTCGGCCCACACCATACGAATCTCGATCAGGTCCCCGGTTCGGACGGCCACGGCGTGCCGGGTTCCGTTGCGCGCCAGGCAGAAACGGCGGGTCTCGAATTCGGTGTAGATGCGGGCCGCAAGTTCCCGCTCGGGATGGGCCAGGATGCGCAGGGCATCGGTCAGATCGGAGTCGACGTCGTCGTATTCGTCGATGACGCCCGAGTCTCGCAGGCCCGCCAGGGCCGCCTGCTGAGCCGCCGCCCAGTCGGCAATCGAATCCTGTTGCGGGCCTATGCCGAGCACCGTCGGCAAGGTCTGCACCTGCAGCAGGTTCGACACCGCGAGCACGGCGTCGTTCGTCATTTCGGTCATGACGCGTCCGCGCGCCGTGGCCCGATCCCAGGGCCGTGCGCGGCAGAGGTGTCAGGACTGCTCGCCGCAGGTGGTGGTGCCTGTTCGGGGACGCCCAGCACAGCGGGGGCCGCCTGTAGCCCGGCCTCGAACGCGGCGGCGTCGCCGGGCCGTGCGTCCGACGCCACGCCGCCGCGGACGGTGCGTTCGGCATCGGCCGCCGTGGCGGGGGCCATAGCTGCGGGGGCCATCCTGTTGGCGGCGGTGTCCGGTTGTACCGAGCTCGCCTGCACCGGCACCGGTTCCGGCGGTCCGGACACCGGCGTGACGACCGGCGTGCGATAGGCCGTCATTGCCCGGGGAACCGATATCGTGCCGAGATGTGGCATCGGGGGTATCCCGGTGCCGGCCTGTGCGGTCGCCCGCTGGTCGGCACCGGCTTCCTGGTCGGCGACGGCCGTATCGGAGACGATGACTGGGGGCGGTGTCTGCTGCCATGCGGTGGCCAGTGGTTCGGTGGCCTCCTCGTAGCTGCGCATGATCCGGGCGGCGGCCGCCTTCGCCGCATCCTGTTCGGTCTCGGTGTCGGCGGCCGTGGCCACGAGGGGCGCGCCGAGCAGCGCGCCCAGCCGTTCGAGGTTGCGTCTGGTTTCCTCCAGGACGGCCAGTTCTTCCACGTGCGGCATGGCGGCCAGCGCCACCTCGTACGCGACGATCTGGTTGGCGACGCGGGTCGCGTTGGTGGCGGCGGCCGTCGCGGCGTCCTGTATCCAGTCCCGCAGGGTCGTGATGCGCGCGATCACCGCCTCGCTCTGCGTGGAGCGCCACGACTCGCGGATCGTAGTGATGATCCGGTCGTAATCGAGTGCCGCGGCGCCGAAACTGGCCGCGAGTTTCGACCACCCCGTTGCCGCGTCGGTCAGCGGCGCGGTGCTGGCGTCGCGGGTGAGGTCCTGCGCGAGTTGCTCGGTGGGCCTGGCCTCCCAGACCACCCCGGTGAACCCGGCCTTCGGTGGTTCGATCATCCGGCCTGCCCGAGTGGTGAGAAGCCCGCCGCGTTGTCCTGCTCCATCGAGGTGAGCCGCTCGGACTGGGACCGCAGTACGGACGCCAGTTTGCGCAGCTCGTCGATGCTACCGGCGGCCGATTCGTGGTAGGACTGCGCGACTAGCCGCAGCGTATCGGCGGCCCGGCCCGACACCTCGTCGGCACCGGTCGGTGCCACGGCCAGCGTCGGCATGGTTTCCCGGAGGTCGGTCGACAACCAATCGGCGAGCGCGTCGAGATCCGCGGCGGCCGCATGCACCCGGATCGGATCGAATTCCATCACAGCTTCCCCTCTACAGAATCAGTGCCTTGTCCGGCGGCTCGGTGTGTCGCGGATCGGCGGCGCCGATCACCGGCGGTGACGTCCCTTCGACCTCACCCACGACCTCTTGGCCGTTCTGTTCGGTGACCAAGTTGGTGTGCACCGATCCGGTGGCGCTCGCATCGCCCGCGCCGCGCGGAGCACCGGCAGCGCTGCCCGCGCCCGTCGGCATGAATCCGGGCGTGGTGGCGCCACCACGCCCGCCGGCCGGGGAACCGATCGGGGACGCGGCGGTACCGGGTGTGGTCGTGCCGGAGGTGTTTGTGGCGGTGGGGCTGGTCCATGCGGTCAGCGGACGGGGGGTGGCCCCAGACGCGGTGGTTCCACCGGCGAGCGTGCCGCCCGCAATACCACCGATGCCCGGGAAACCGTGCGGCCCGCGGTAGTCCGCACCCTCCGGGTCTCCGGTGCGATGCGTCCGAGCGGCGGACGGGGCCATCGCCTCGCTGATGGCTTTCACCCCGGTGGTGGCCGCGTTCGCCAGCGACGGGAGGATCTGCGCCAACTGCGACACCATCTGTGCGGGGTCGACACCGGTCGGCGCGTTCGTCACCGGCACCTTGGTGCCGGTGGTCGTCATGGCCGCGCTGTGCACGGTCAACTCGGCGCGGGTCTCGGCGACCACTGCCAGCGCCTCGGTCAGCGTCTCGGCCGACATCGCCACCGCGAACGCCTGTCCCGGCGGGGTGACGAGAAAAGGTGCCGCCGCCAGCATCGAGGTCAGGTATTTCGCGATGATTCCCGACATCAGGGTCGTGCCGCGGAATACCGTTCCCGCCGCGGCTGCCGCACCGGCCGACGTCTGTGTGCTCTGCCCCGCCACCGCCGCGCTGTCCGCGCCGACCTGTGTCGCTTTTCCGGCGGCCGCGTCGGCGGCGGCGCCCTGCCACAGCGACGATGCCAGCTGCAGGGCCGTCGAACCGAGCTGTATCGCGGTCTGAATTACCGAGGACACTTGCGACAGCACCTGGGCGGGATCGACCGTCGGACCGCTGCCGAGTTGCCCGGTGCCGAAGCCGCTGGCCAGATCGGTCAGGGGCCGCGCCATGGCCGCCACATCGATTACCGGCAGTGGCGGCATACCCGGCAGTGGCGGCATCGGGGGGAGGTCGGGCAGCGGGGGCAGGCCCATATCCCGCAGGATGTCGTTGACCGGCCGGTCCAGCATCGGGCCCACCGGGGTGGCCCGGATCATGTCCAGGATCGCCTGGTCCAGCGGCTGCGACATCAGTCGGTTCCGATTACCCGGAATTCGGCGGCCGAGGTGTCTTCGGTGGCCTCGTAGCCGGCCGCGGCGTCGTAGGCGGTCAGCGCTGTTGCGGCGTGTACCGCGGCGATTTCGGCGCTCGACTGCAGGTTGTTGCCCTGGGCGAGGGCGAGTGCGATCAGGAAGTCCTGCCCGATCAGGCCGAAGACCGGCACCGCGGCGGCGATGGTCGCGGCCTGGTCGGCGGCCGCGACCGCGGCGACCTCGGCGGCCATGGCGGCCGACGCATCGCCGTAGTGGCGGATTGCGTCGGGAACTGCGATCAGCTCGGTCATGAAAACCCCCATCGAGGAACAGAATGCTGCTGAATAGCAATTTACCGGACCGAGAATTCGAGCCGCCCGGACCATGGCTCAAATATTGGTAAAAAAGTGTCGGCCGTGAATGGAACAAGCCCGAATTCGGGAGATATTTTACATTCCTTTGAGTTTCCCAATATTGGGAATGGCAAGAGTATGTACTCTGATAATCCTCTGATGCGTTGATCGGATTCGCCGAGATCGGATTCCGGGTCGGTCCGCCGGTGAAAGGACGTGACAAAGACACTATGACTACCGAGGGCTTCGTGCGCCGGCCGCGCATCGCGCCACCACGCCCACCGGGCGGTGACATCACGCTGAGCGCGCCGCCGGAGGTGGCGCGACCCATCCCCGCCCCATTGCTGGTGAAGCTGATGCCCGTCGTCATGGTGGTCGCGGTGGTCGGCATGATCGCGATGATGGCCATGATGGGCCGCAGCCTGCTGTCGAATCCCTTCATGATGATGTTCCCGTTGATGATGATCATGTCGATGGTCGGCATGATGGCGGGGTTGCGCGGCAGTGGCGGGCAGAAGCGTCCCGCCGAGCTGAACGAGGAGCGCAAGGACTACTTCCGGTATCTGGATCAGATCCGCAAGGACGTCCGCAAGACCGGTAATGCACAGCTGGAAAGCCTGCTGTGGAGCCACCCCGAGCCGGCCGACCTGCAGTCGCTGGCCGGCACCCGGCGCATGTGGGAGCGCCGCCCCAACGATCCGGATTTCGCCCACGTGCGGGTCGGGGTCGGCAGCCATCGGCTGGCGACAAGGCTGGGGCGTCCCGAGACCGGTCCGGTCGAGGATCTGGAGCCGGTGTCGACGGTGGCGCTGCGCCGTTTCGTGCGCACCCACTCGGTGGTGCATCAGCTGCCGACCGCGCTGGCGCTGCGGGCATTCCCGGCCGTCGCGATCGGCGGCGACCGGGACCAGGCGCGTCGGCTGGCGCGGGCAATGCTCATGGAGTACGCCACCTTTCACG
Organism: Nocardia vinacea; assembly: GCF_035920345.1. Lineage (NCBI taxonomy): Bacteria > Bacillati > Actinomycetota > Actinomycetes > Mycobacteriales > Nocardiaceae > Nocardia > Nocardia vinacea. The sequence goes on along the minus strand of NZ_CP109149.1, from coordinate 4,554,910 downwards.
GTCCCGACCACGCGGCGGTGGCCGTCATTTGTGCCGATCCGGACGATGCGGCGTGGTCGTGGGCGAAGTGGCTCCCGCACGTGCAGCACCCGACCGAGCGCGACGGTGTCGGATCCGCCCGCATGATGTACGCCTCGCTGGCGGAGTTCGAGACCTCCCTGGGTGCCGACCTCGGCGAACGCGGCCGGTTCATGCGCAACACGCAGTCGACGTCGGGGCGCCGCCATCTGCTGGTCATCCTCGACGACGGGTATGTGAGCGGCACCGAGCGGATCGTCGGTGATATCGGCCTGGATTCGGTGACCGTGCTCGACCTCGGAGCGGCACCGACCCGGCTCGCGGCTCGCCGGGGAATACATCTGGTGGTGAACGACGGCGCGGTGGCGGTGCAGTCGCCCACCGGTACCGAGCGGTTCGCGACCGCGGACGACGTCAGCGGTGCCGAGGCGGCGGCGCTGGCCCGCGATCTGGCGCGCTACCGGATCGCGACGGCCGCGCAGGTGTTCGATCTCGATGCCGACAGCAGCGCGGACCCCGGACTGATGGCGCTGCTGCGGATTTCCGATGCCGCCCGGATCGATCCGGCGAAGGTGTGGCGTCCGCGCACCCCCACCGAGCGGCTGCGGGTGCCGATCGGGATCACACCCGACGGTGTGCCCGTCGAGCTGGACATCAAGGAATCCGCCGAGAACGGCATGGGCCCGCACGGATTGTGCATCGGCGCAACGGGTTCGGGTAAATCGGAGTTCCTGCGCACGCTGGTGCTGTCGCTGGTCACCACGCATTCACCGGATCTGCTGAACCTGGTGCTCGTCGACTTCAAGGGCGGCGCCACCTTCCTCGGCCTGGAATCACTGGCCCATGTGGCCGCGGTGATCACCAACCTCGAGGAAGAGCTCACGATGGTCGACCGCATGAAGGACGCGCTGTCGGGTGAGCTGAACCGCCGCCAGGAACTGTTGCGCGCCGCGGGCAACTTCGCCAATGTCACCGACTACGAGCGCGCCCGAGCGGCCGGTGCCCAGCTCGAACCGTTGCCGGCGTTGTTCATCGTGGTCGACGAGTTCTCCGAATTGCTGGCCCAGAAGCCGGATTTCGCGGAGTTGTTCGTGATGATCGGACGACTGGGCCGGTCGCTGCGGGTGCACCTGCTGCTGGCCTCGCAGCGGCTGGAGGAAAGCAAGATGCGCGGGCTCGACAGCCACCTGTCGTACCGGATCGGATTGCGGACCTTCTCGGCGAACGAGTCCCGGGCGGTACTCGGCATCACCGATGCTTACCACCTGCCCGGCGTGCCCGGCTCGGCCTACCTCAAAACCAGTGGCGCGGACCCGGTGCGGTTCAACGCCAGTTATGTGTCGGGACCGTACGCCGCACCACTGGCGGCGCGGTCGGCGGACGGCCGCTCCGCCGGTGGCCAGTCGGTGGTGGAATTCAGTGCGGCTCCGGTGCTTTCGGAAGTGGAGCCGTTGCCGGACTTCGTGAGTTCGGCGGTGGCGCGGGGCCTTCCGGAGCTACCGCCCCCACCGGGGTCCGCGCCGGCCGACGACGCGGCGCAGGCCGAGGGGATTCCCACCAGCCTGCTGGATATCGTGGTGGGCCGGTTGACCGGGCACGGCCGCCCGGCGCACGAGGTATGGCTGCCGCCGCTGGACGAATCCCCGTCGGTGGACATGCTGCTGCCGGAGCCGGACTGGCGTTCGGCTGGTAACCGGCACGGCCGGCTGTGGATGGCGATCGGTGTGATCGACAAGCCGTACGAGCAGCGCCGCGAGCCACTGACCGTCGACCTGTCCGCGGCGCGTGGCAATCTCGCCGTCGTCGGGGGCCCGCAGTCGGGGAAGTCGACCACGCTGCGCGCGATCGTCCTGGCGGCCGCCGTGACCCATACGCCGGAGCAGGTCCAGTTCTACTGCCTGGATTTCGGCGGTGGCACGTTCGCCGGCATGGCGGATCTGCCGCATATCGGTTCGGTGGCCGGTCGCCTGGACACCAACCGGGTGCGGCGGACCGTCGCGGAAGTGATGACCCTGCTGCATCAGCGCGAGGAACGCTTTCGTGCGCTCGGCATCGACTCGGTGCACGAATTCCGCAGGCGCAAGGCGGAACTGAGCCTACGCACCGAATCCGGCGGCGTGGATGATCCGCTGTCGGAGGACCTGTTCGGCGACGTATTCCTCGTCGTCGACGGCTGGGCCACGATCCGCACCGAATTCGAGCAGCTGGAGCCGCAGCTCACCACGATCGCGCAACGCGGTCTGTCCTACGGCATCCACTTGATGATGTCGGCCGGGCGCTGGGCCGAGGTCCGCCCGGCGGTGAAGGACAATCTCGGAACCCGGCTGGAGCTGCGACTCGGTGATCCGGGCGATTCGGAAATGGATCGGCGCACCGCGGTGCATGTTCCGGTCGGACGGCCGGGACGCGGCCTGACACCGGACCGGCTACATATGCTGATTGCCTTGCCGCGGCTGGATTCTCGTTCCGATCGTGACACGCTCCCCGAGGGGGTCCGCGCCGCTGTCGAACAGTTGGGCGAGCTCTACGGCGACCGTGCCGCCCCGCCGGTTCGTATGCTGCCGTTGCAGATTCCGCGTGAGCAGGTACTTGCCGAAGTCTCCGCACGGGATATCGAACTGGGCCCGACCCGCGTGGCGATCGGGCTGGGTGAAGCCGAATTGGAGCCATTGGTCCTCGATTTCGGCACCCAGCCGCACCTGATGGCGTTCGCGGATGTGGAATCCGGTAAGACCACGCTGCTGCGCACCATCGTCATGGGCATAGCGGAGAACTCCGACGCCGACCAGGCTCGGGTCATCCTTCTCGACTACCGGCGGACCATGCTCGGGGTGCTGGAGGGCGACCAGCTGGCCGGATACTCCACCTCGTCCGGCACGTCGTTCAAGATGATCGAGGAGGTCGCCCGCTACCTACGCAAACGCATCCCCGACGCCGATATCACCCCGCAGCAGCTGCGCGAGCGCAACTGGTGGAGCGGCCCGGAGATCTACGTGGTCGTCGACGACTACGACATGGTGGTGACCGGCGGGCGGAATCCGTTGGAGCCGTTGCTGGAATTCCTGCCGCAGGCGCGGGATGTCGGGTTGCATCTGGTGGTGGTGCGGCGGGCCGGTGGGGCGGCGCGGGCGTTGTACGACAAGGTGCTGGGGGCGTTGAAGGATCTGTCGGTGGATGCGTTGTTGATGAGTGCGCCCAAGGATGAGGGGAAGTTTCTTGGTGGGGTGCGGGCGGAGAAGCTGCCGCCTGGGCGGGGGGTGTTGATCTCGCGGAGTGGGGAGCCGGAGATGGTGCAGGTGGCGTGGCTGCCGCCGGTGTGAGATGTCTTGGTTGGTACGTCGTCAACATCTGCGGTTCGCTTGGGCGACCGTCAGCTATCAGTGGCGGGAATCATCGACAATGAATGATCCAGGGGTGGCCGGGTGGGTAAATTTCTTGCATTTTACAAATACTTGAGAGACATCGGGGGCGGGCTTCGAAGATGATATAGATACGCTGGCTATACATTGCGGTCGGCACACTCTCGTTGAGAAGGTGAACTATGGTAGAAACAGCATCCGGCGCCTCGAGCATTCAGCATGACTCGGCGACCGTCTCCCAGGCGGAGTCCACGTTCCTTGATGCCCTTGATGACGTGGTCGGAAACGTTCTCAGGCCGCTCGGTGATTCTTGGGACGAAATCACAGCTTCATGGGACGGAGGCGCGGCAGGGGCAGGGCAGAAAGCGCGCGCCGTTCTCGAGGATAAGATCACCAAGGCGCATGCGCTGGCGGCCGATCTGATCGACCGGCTCGGTGTTTCGAAGAACGAGTTCGATCAGATGGAATTCGACAACGAGGAATTGATGACAAACCTCTTTGACGCTTAGGCTGGAAGGGGAAGATGGGACAATGGAGAGAGAAGGATTAACATGCGTTATGTAGGTGCTGGTTTCGAAAATCTTGCCAGTCGACATGCATCTATGTCGAATAATTTCGATGATTTGCTGGAACGGTTCCGGCAGGCTGCTCAGACGGTCCACAACGCGTGGGAAGGTAACGGCTCGGCCGAAACCTTTCTTGCCGAGGCGAATCAACTTGCCAATCTTCTGGATGAAATCAAAGACTCTGTGGGTGGGCTGGGGAATGGGGCCCAGGCGTCTTACGAAAATGCTAGCTTTGCGGAAGGAAAGATCAAATTGAGTTTCAGCTAGGCTGCCACTCGACTGTTGTTCCAGTAGTTGAGCACAGTCGGAATAATTCGGCGCTTCGGTGGCAGTCTGCGCGTCCGCCCCGGCCGCGTGGGTCGCAGATCCATATGCGGGCCTGGCTGCGTGGACGTGCCGAGGCTGGGCCGAACTGGCCGGGGGCCTGTTTGAAACAGATGCTCACGATGGTCGCACAATTCGAAGAGGAAACCTTCGACGCGGACAAGGCGTCGTTCGGAATCGAACTCCCGGAGCTGTAGACGGGCTGTGGACGCGAACCTGTATCAGCTTCAAGCCGGTTGGTCGATCTGCCGCCGCTGTAGCCGGTGCGGCCTCAAACAAATGTAAAGAACGTTGGCGTGCACCGTATCTCCGTTGACAGTCGTGCCCGCGCTGAGCGACCGTTGCACGTAGGTTCCGATGTAAAGCGGGGAGGATGTTCGTGGTGATGCGGAGTTGGCGTCTCACCGGACTGGAATTGGTCGCGCTGTGGGAGGACATGCGGGAATCCGGCGTGCTGCCCGAACCATTCGGCTTCACGTGTCGAATACCGCTGTACCGCGACTACCTGAAGGCGAAGAAGGCGGCACGCGTGGCGGTGCGGCGGCGGCTCGGGGACGGATTCGAGGACGTGCTCGATGTCGTTGCCAAGCCCGATATCCGAATCGTGGCGAGGGGTGTTGATCTCACGGAGGAGGAGGCTCAGATCCGGCTGCAGGCGGCGCGTCGCGGGAGTGACGCGTATCTGGTCGGACAGGTGTGGGGTGAGGCCGGTGAGCACGGTGGTGAATTCATTGTCGAGCAGCACCCGGTCCTGGAATTGGGTACTGCCGTGGCAGCCCGTATACCCGACGCCGTGGCGGGCGAACTCGGCAGCGTCGATCTGATTTCCCACACCGCGACCGAGCTGGATCAGGAATTTGGGCAATCGCTGACTCGCGAGCCTGCCGAAGATCCCGGATGGTACCGAGCAGAGCGATTCCTTCGCTCGCCGGTCACCGGTATCGGAACCATCTCCGTCGGGCAGGGCGTCTCTCGATTCGGACCGCAGCATGCCGCCAGGTGCACACTCGAATGGCGCGATCTGCACAACGACGGCAGGTACGTCATCACCGACCGGGACCATCCGATGGCCTTCGGTGTCGATGTGAATGGGCTGACCGCTCGGGTGGATGCCCTGATCGCCGATGTGGTCAGGGCGATCAAGGACGAACGGCGATGAGGCGGCGGCACTATTCCGAGCGGTGCGAAGGCCTGCTTCGGGGTGCTGCTACCTGGGGTGTGATCACGCCCGACGCGGAATCCGCGGTGTGTTGTCGTCCGAGTTCGGTTGAGGGGTAGGAGGTGAGCGGTGGCCGACCCAGATGACGATCAGTCGACGGCTCAGCAGGATACGTCCGAGACCGACGTGCCCAGCGAGGACTCCACCGAGACGACGGATCCGTTCGGCACCGGTGGCGAGACCACCACGCTGGGGTTGACTGATCTTACAACGCTCGCCACCGAAGGCGTGGAAGTCGACGGCGAGCTGCAGCGCCTGTATCTGGAAGGGGGTGCGGCGTACGACTGTGCTGGCCACACCACCGCTGCGATAGAGGGTATCGATGTATGTCACTGGCATGCTGTTCATGACGGGTTCAATTATCAGCCGTTCTCCAATCAGCCATCCGGTACCGGAATGAGAGACAAGTTCAATTCGGCGGGTTTGATCATTGGTCAAGGCCTGGAGATGTTCCGTGCGAATCTGCTGGCCCTGGAGGAACTGTTCGTGGCGGCGCAGATGGCGTACGATGCCGTGGAGGGTGAGAATGCCGAGAGTTTCGGCAAGATCGGTGACATTGTTGTACCGCCGTCGCTATCGGAACTTTCTTACTATGGTCCGCCGACGTCTGTCCTTGAACGATATTCATCATATTTCGCGCAGAGCGATGTCAATCCGTATGGGAATGCTAAGGAACCGTCGGGCGCGGTCAGTGCGTTCGATGGTGGTTTTCTAGATACTCCTGCGGCGAGTGAAAATCCGTACGATCTTTCGTGGCGCGACCTTTATGAATTCGGCGAGGATATTCGAACGCGGAATACTGTGAGCGCGTCATATGAGATGGCGCGGAATTGGCTGTCGGTGGGGAATGCCATACCGATCGTGGTCGATGAACTTGTCGAGCGTCTGAAGGACGTGACCCAGTCGAAGTGGGTCGGACCGGGCTCCGCGCAGGCCTTCGAGACGGTCAACGTTGTAGTGGGTGACGCCGAGCCCTTGTCCAAAGCTGCCCTTGCGTTGAGCGATCTTTACGCGCACGTCGCTGCTTTTCTCGACAAGACCCAGCAGGAAATGCCGCCCGATCCGGATCCGCCGTACACTCTCTGGAAATGGAACGGGTGGCTTACTGACCCGTTGGATCCGGCTATTGGCGGAGTTGACGACACGAAAGTCAATGGCAAACGGGAAGCCATGGAACTGTATTACGAGTCGAAGTTCGACATCGTGGACGGACTCGTCCCCGAAGCCCCACTGCCGGAGCACCGTTTGGGCGGGGACTATGAGGGTGCAACTGATGACACAATCTATGACCCTCTTCCTGGTCCGGTTAAGGGCCCTGGCGGCGGTGGTTTGACTCCGGCAGGTGGTGACACGTCCCCCTCTCTGGCCGATTACCCGACTGCTTCCGATTACGAATCCTCGCTCGAGGAAATGCGGCAGGCGCAGGAGGAGGCCGCACAGCAGCAGGCCATACAATCGGCTATCCAGCAGGGGTTGGGTACGGCGGGGCAGATCGGGGAGCAGCTTCTCGGTGCCGCGCAGAAATTGGCGGAGTCGGGCATGTCCGCGCCGTCGATGATGCCGACATCGCTCGCTGGTTTGGATCCGTCCGGCTCCAGTTACACACCGCGTGCTTTCGGCGGCGGTGCGGGCGGCGGTATCGGTAGCGGGTCAGGTAGTAGCACCGGTTCTGCGGCTCCGAAAGCTGGTTTCGAAGGGTCGAAGTTGTTTCCGCGGGCGGGGCTTCCGACCTCGGCGACAATAGCCGGTTCGGCCATGTCGCCGATGGCGGGTATGCCGGGGTCACCTGGTGCCGCGGGGTCGCCGGGTGCGGCTGGACGGCAGGGGCAGGGCGGCGACAAGCATGAGCGGGCGAAGTATCTGGACCGGGCCGACAACTTGGACGAGGGTCTGGGTGATATCTCGGGTACGACGAGGCCCGTGGTCGGGGAGACGCCGAATCGGCAGGGGGCGGAGCAGTCGGCGGCCGCCGTGGTCGTGCCGAATCGGGAGCGTCCGGTGAATGCGCCTGCGGCGCCGACACCTGTGCCGCCGCGTCAGGTGCCGTCGCAGCAGCAGTCCGTGGGGCAGTGATCTTACAGTCGTTTCCGTGACCGGACCTGAGACTGCATGGGCTCCGTAGTCGCCACACAGGCTCTCCTGCTGTGCAGGTGACCGGGACCGCAACGTTCCGTCGCTGCCCTACTGGCGGTTGTGGGCATGGGACGAGTGAGCGACGGGCTCGGTCCTGATCTACTCGGCGGCCGTCACCGCGTGCGGTGGCTGGGAACCAGAATGAGGTGCTGGATCCATTGTGCGCGCAGAGAATTGACAGTTCTTTGAGTAGGTGGAGCTGTGGGGTTGTGAAAGGATCTTTCGTGATACGAATGGGCGCAGGAGGATTCGGTGATGGCGGACATCGGTGTTGATCCCGAAGGGATGCAGAGGGCGAGTCAACACGCCGATAATGCGCGGTTGGGTTATGAGCGTTTGGCGGCCAAGATCGCCAGTATTCGGGAGCGCACTCTGGCCTGTGCGGGCGACGATCGGTACAAGGACGACTTCTTCGACGGGCGGGACGGCGCGCCGGGCGCGGGTGAGTTTCTCGACGCTCTCGAGGATTCCGCTGAGGCCTCGGCCGAGTCGTGTGGCACCGCGGGCGACGGAATCGACTATGCGAATGAGCAACTCGGCGCGACGGATCAGGCGTCGGCGACACAATTCAACTAGCTAGAGACAGAAGCTTCACACAGAGAATTCGGCTGAGGTAAAAGTGCAATGCGCAATAGGCGCGCGCGGGATGAGTTGGCGGAGATGCTGGAGGCCGTGCGCGGTCGGATGGCGGGAATCTCCGACTTCGAGCAGCAGCGTCTCGCATTGACCGCGACGGCTACGGCTCTCGATGGCGCTGTCAGCGTGACGGTGGATGCGAACGGCCGGCTGGTCGAAACCTCCTTCGCCGACGACGTTCGAGGAATGGCCCCCGATAAGCTCGGTCCCGCCGTGACCGCGGCGGCGCAGGCCGCTGCCGATGATCTCGTGCGGCAGACCGAGGAGCTACGCGCACCGCTGTTGCGGGAGCGGGAAAAGCTGCCCACGATGTCCGATCTCATTGCGGGGTTGCCCGATATCGGGGCCGAATTGCCTGGCCGGTCACGGGTTTCCGCGGCGGCGGAGCCGACCGACGATCAGCAGGCGATGGTTCCGCCCGCGCGTCCGGTGTCGGAGGTGTTCGCCGATTCGGGTGAGGAATCGGTGCCGGTGCAGATGCCGGATGTGGAGGACCCTGACGAGGTCCGGCGTGCGGGGTCTGGATCTGAGGTGTCGGATTCGGGGTGGGGGTAGCCGCCGGTGGAAGTGTGGTGCCCGCCCGGTCTCGAACCATTCCTCTGGATCACCGGAGGGGTGGTTCCCGAAGGTGACGAAGACGGGATCTGGGGGCTAGCGGACGAATTGCGCGACCTCGCCGACGAGGTCGAGAGCGGCCAGCTGTGTGTCGACCTCGACATGGCCCGGTCGACGCATCAGGGTGCCCACGAGGGGGAGGGCGCCACCGCGATCGATGACGCGCTGCGCCAGCTTCAGGCGGGTGAAGGCGATCTGGCCGAGCAGCTCCGGCTGCTTGCGACGACCTACGACGAATTCGGTGACAGCCTGGCCCAGATGAAGGTTCAGGCCGAGATGGCGCTGGTCTGGACCGTTGCTGAGCTGGCCTGGGCGAAGACGTATGGGCCCGCAGGGTGGTTTGCCGAAGTCGCTATCATCAGGAACGCGCAGCAATTCTTCCAGAAATTGGGTGCAGGGCTGGAGCGGATCATCGCATGGCTTCTCAAGCCACTCGCAAAGAGTCATCCGGTTGGCGTCTCGATCCTGAAGAATTTCCTGTACGAAGGTGTTCAGGAAGGTTTCACGGAGGTTGCTCAGGGGCTTGTCGACGCGGGTATTTCCGAGGGAGTGGTGAACAGTCTCCGGCCCGAGCATGAAACCAAACTCGAGTCCTTCACCTCAGGGCAGTGGATCGCTTTCCTCGCCGGCATGGCCGGTGGTCTTGCCGGGCACGCCTTGTACCGCAGGCTGTTTCAGACCGATCTTCCCTTCAAGACGTTCGAAGTCCCAACCGGTCTACCGGGATACACCCGGTTGGGCAAGATTCCTTTTTCGGGTAGCCAGGCCACAGGCATCATCATCGGTGGTGGTGCCGGACTAGCAGGTCAAGCCACAGCCTATGTGCTTACTGGTGTCACTACCGGTGATTGGCGCACCAGCCCGGAGGAGTGGGTCGGCAACGTCTTTTCGAGCTCGTTGGAGAGCATTTTCTTCGGTGGTCGTGACTACTCCGGTCAGCCGATCGAGGAGATGCAGCGCTACAAGCCGTGGATGAGCGAGGACGAGGCTCGCGCCCGCGGTGATGTGCTCGCTCGGAAGCTGCACAGTGATGTCGACATGCGCCTGCGTTCCGCACCGGACGCCGAACGCGCCGCAGCGCATCGGGCCGTGGACGAGGCGGTGCGGCGGGTGGATGCGCGCGCCACGATGCGCAGTGGGGACAATGCCAGCGAGATAGAGCCGCGGGAACGGCTGGCGCTGCTGGAGGATGTGGAGACGAATCTCCATGACCGCCTGGACAAGCAGCACACGCTGGCCGGGCTGTCGGAGCGTCCGGAGGTCGACACGGCCGAGGTGCAGGCGAAGGCCGACCGTCTCTCCTCGCGGCTGCATGCGATGGTGGACAATCACTTCGCCGATGACAATGTGCAGCGTGCGTCGGTGCAGCGTGCGGCGGCACATCGGCTGATCGGTGAGACGATGAGCGACATCGGCCGGTCGCTGGATGGCAGGGCGCTCACCGAATCTCAGCGACTGGCCCGGCTGGAACAGCTCGAACAGGCCCTCGACGAGGCGCTGTCATCGGACGGTTCCGTTGCCGACACAACGTCCCCCGCTGCGGCGCGGGTGGCCGGAACCGGTGCGGGCCCGGCGGTTTCGACGGTTGTCGGTCCCGGTATCTTCGCGGATCCGACGAAACGTCAGCTCAATAAGATCCGCAAGTCGAACCCCGCTGCCCTGGTGCTGGGCGCATCGGGCGGTCAGGACATTGCGGTCAACCAGGCCGTATCCAAGGTGATGGGACTGGTGGGCAACGTTCCCGATGCGGTGCGCGCCAACCTGACACCGGTGCAGCAACAGCAGCTGGAGGTCTACGAGAACCAGATCGAGCTGTTCCGTCGGACGGTGCTCGAGACGGTTCAGGACGCGGTGCGGCGCGCCGGCCCGGATGCGCGGGTGCAGGCGACACCGCTGGCGAACGGGACGATCGAGGTGCGGGTGGTCGACGGCCGCCAGGATCCGCGACTGAGTGCCGACGACGGCTACCAGCGGCGTGCGATCCCGCTGGTGCGGGAGTTCGCGCACGCCTGGCGGATCGAGCCGGCGGCCGACGGATGCAACCAGGTCACGTTCCAATTCGCGATTCCCGCACCGGGATTCGTGCGAAGTCCGGGATCTGGTAGGGCGGGCGCCGTGGCGGCGGCCGGATCCCCCGGGGCGTACGGGTGGGTCGGTGCGGCGGAGCGGTCCAGCGCTGTGGCCGGACCCGGCGTCGAGTCCGGAATCGGACGGCACCGGGACATCCCCCACTCGGCGGTCGGTTACGGGGAGCCCGGCACCCTGGACGAACTGCAGGCGGCCGGTGAGTCCGCGATGGCGAGCTACCTGAGCCCGGTTGCGCCGCAGAACCCTGACGCGCCGCAGCATCCGGTTGCGCCGATGACCCCGGATGAGCTGCAGGAGATCGTCACAGCGGCGATGCCGGATGGTGACCCGCCTACCCCGGTTCACATGGAGGCACAGCCGGGCGGGGATCGGGCGGTGGACAAGCTGGCAACCCAGCTTGCCGCATGGCAGGAGAAGCAACAGCAGCAATGGCTGGCCGAATGGTTCACCGAGCGCCGGGCCAGCAAGAACTCGGCGGCCGATATTTCCCCGATCGGCCGGGAATTCGGCGTGTTCGAGGTGGAAGCCGGCTACCTCGACTGGCTGGAAAACGACGCTTCCGACATGCTCGGCCGCCCCGTGGAACCCGATGACCTCGGGTTCACCGCATTCGGGCTGACGACGCCGGTCGACGACACGGAATCCGGTATCTCCCTGGCCCTGCGGTGCGTCGACCTGATGACCTCGGACTGGTCGCCGACGCAGGCCCAACACGCCAAAGACGCGGTGGAGCAGGCGATTCGGGGCGCCGCCGAGTCGGGCCGCGAAGTGCGGCTGGAGGCGGAGGTGGTGACCGACCCCGAGACCGGCGACCGGCGCCTGCGCTGCCATGTGTTCGACCTGGGAACCGAAATGCCCGGGTACATTTCGGCCGAGGACGGCGACGGTGGTCGGAAGGCACCGGCGATCGATCAGCACGCCGACTACTGGGAGATCCGCGAGAACGGGGTTCCCGACAGCACCAAATCCGGGTGGCGCAACCTGCTGTGGTTCGAGATACCGGAGAAGCCCACTGAGGGTGCGAAGGTCGGTGTGCCCTCGATCCGGCGCCGGCTGCTCATAGGTGTCGGGAATATCGCCGACGACGAAGACGAGCTGGCCGGACTGACCGCCGAGGATTTGGCACGGATTACGCGCGCCGCACTCGGGCAGCGGGCCGCCGCCGACAATATCCGGACGGTCTGGGACGAGACCGACGGTCAGCCGTCGCCCGAGGAATTGATCGCCCGCGGTCTGCTCGCCGCCGAGTTCTTCGCCGGTGGCAGCGACGGTGCCCAGGTCTCCGTGGAGCACGTGTCCACCGGAGACGACCAGGTGGCGGTGTCGCTGGCGGTCACTGCCGCGGACGGCACGACCGGGCGGGTCAAGGTGACAGTGAGCCGGGGTGGCGAGCTGGGGGCCGAAATCCGGTTCCAGCGGCTGGATTCGGGAACCGTCGAGGCGCCGATCGGCCGTGAGATCGGCATTCTGCGGGATCGGCTGCGGCAGTGGGCGAACAGCTCTCACGCATTCTGGATGGAAATGCGTGGGGGACAGTCCGATACGGCTGTTTCGGGCGCTCAGAAGCCGGATGGTGCCGATCCCGACGGCTCCGGGAGCACCCAGCTCGGCGCTGAGGAGACCGACGCTGTCGAGCTCGGTGGCGGGGAGTCCGCTCCCAACTCCGAACTCGGCATTGTCGAGACCGATGATGCCCAACTCGGTGGTGCGGAGGATGAGCCCGATTCGGTGGAGACCGGCTCGGGGGAGCCCGCTGGTGCGGTAGGTGACAGTTCGGAATCCGATTCTGCGGAGGACGACAGCGCCGAGGCCGGCTCCACAGCGGTCGGGACTGTGGTGTCCGCCGGCGCGGTAAGCGGCGGTGCGAAGTCCGACACCGACGAGGGCGATACCGCCAAATCCGGCAGCGCCGAGACCGATACCTCCAAGCCCAGCGGTGCCGAGGCCGACGGTCCTCGAGCCGAGGCTGCCGAGAACGGTCCCCAAGCGACCGAAAGCGATAGCGGCACACCAGGTGTCGCTACTGAGTCCAATAAGAATCCGACAGGTCTTCGGCTTACCCAGTACGACAAGCAGCACTTGGAGGAGGCGCTCGACGAGTACGACAAACTGGTCGCAGGCACCACCAAGGTCGCGGCACGGGATGCGCTGCGGCAGATCGGTGGTGTGGCAGCGGGCCCGTGGGGGCGGATCGTCGGCGGCAAGCTGATCCGCATCGTTCCGGCCGGTGTCGACGATCCGGTACTGGATGAGGCTGCGCTGCAAGCCATCGCCGAGCACGGCGTGCCCGTCGAGCAGTGGCGTGCGTCGGTCGACGACACCGGTCTGCCGATCCTCGAGTGGTGGGAAAACGGGAAGTGGAAACCGGGACAACCGGATTTCGCCCCGGCGGATCAGGATTCCACCGGTAAGCTGCTGGACGACTACGCCCGGCGGATCGTGCTGGAAGTCCTGGTCGCTCAGGCGCTCGGCACCACCTCGACGCAGATCGATGCGTCACTGATGCAACAGATTTCGGCTCTGCTCGAGGCTGAGGACGAAGTCGGTCGCATCAATTCGGAGCTCGAGCAGCTTACCGATCTGCTCGCCCGGCTCGAACAGGACGGCGCAGATGTCGATGACGCCGATCGGCCCCAGTGGGAGGCCGATGTCCAGGCAGCGCGCCAGCAGATCGCCGACTTGCGCAGGGAACGAGCGATGGCGTGGCAGCGCTGGTGCGCGCGGGCCGAAGGGCTGGGGCTGATCGCCGAGGGATCGGACGTGTGGTCGGGCGGGCTGCTGCCCAGCGAGGCACTGGAGCGCGCCGCCGCGCTGGGCGCACGAATTGCCGTGCTCGACACCGAGATTCGCGCGCTGGATCGCGAGATCGGTTCCCTCGACCGGAAAATCGGTACGCTCGATGATCGGCTTGGGTCCCTGGACGATGAGATTCGCCGGCTCGCAAGCGAAATCGCCGAGATCCACGCACGGCAGCAGGCCGCGCAGCAGCCCTCGGAGCCTGACACTGCGGCCGAGGGCGATCAGTCGCTGCTGCGGCGTGACGATGTCGAGACTCGAGCATTCATCCAGTCTCTGGCCGCCCAGCTGGCGGCCGAGCGCGCCGCGCGCAAGGCGGAGGCGCAAGCCGAACTCGAGAGCCGACGAGCCGAACGGGAACAATGTCAGGCCGACGCCGACGCTGAGCGTACCCGGCGGGAACAGGCCGAGACCCGCCGCAACGCGCTTCGGGGTGAGCAACTGTCGGCGCGGAGCGACCGCGACGCCATCTCGGCCGCCGCTACGCAAGCGGCGACCGATCGGCTGCCGCAGCGCTCGGCGCAATTGCGGGCGGCGCGGACACTGTATCCCCACCTCGGCCGGTCGTTCGACGAGATCGCCGCCGCCGCGATCGCAGAGGCTGGCAAACTCGATCAAGAGCTGCAAGACCAGGTCGACCAGCAGGCGGAGAACCGGACCGACCGCGAGAACGACAAGATTCGCGCGGCGCTCGACAAGATACGGCGAGAATCGTCGGACACGGCGGGCGATGGGCCGCTGGAACATCTGCGGCATCGGCAGAAGGCCCAGCGGAGGATTCGAGACAAGGCGGCTGCCGAGTTCGATAATCCGAAGTTGCTGCTGACGTTGGCGCAAGCGATCGACGAGGCCGACAGCCTGTCGGCGCGCCTGGCGGCTTCCGATGACGGTGATTCACCGGAAGCCGGTGATCTGCGCGGGGAATTGGAGCGTGCCGAGCGCCGGATGCGGGTGTTCGCGGCAAAGGTGGGTGTGGACCCGGATCAATTGCGTTCCGGGGCAGGTGATGTGTCGGACAAGGTGCGATTGTTTCACTCGTGGCGCAGTGCCGCCTCGCAGGCGCGGCATCTTCGCAAGCAGATCAATCTGCTGAAAAGCCAGGACGCGCAGAGTGTTTCGGAGGCGCCGAGCGGGACCGCGGACGGCTCCGGCGTGTCGGACAGTGCCCCCGGTGTTACGGCGGATGGGCCCGATCAGCGCAAGCGGGGTGGCGCGCCGGACCCCGCATCCGCCGACTCGACCAGCGACAAGGCATCGCAGTCCGACGGCGACCTGGCGGCGGCCGAGATTCGCCGGCTGCGGCGTCTTCAGCAGGGCCGGAAGGAGCTCCAACGGCTCGGCGACACCGCCCCCGACGCGGAGGCAGCCGAGCGTGCGGCAGCGGGCACGTTGCGCGGCCCGGCGGAGAATCCCTGGCCAGGGAAGCGCAAAAAAGATCCAACCAAGAACTGGGAGGACGTGGCCAGTGCACTCGGGAAGCTGGGTGTCGAACTACCGGATGAGCCGACCCCGCAGCGCGTGCTGGCCGCGGCCCGCAAAGCGCTTGCCAACCCCGAGCCACAGCAGCCCGACAACCCCGCCTGGCAGGAACTGACGGAGCTGCTCGAACTGCATGACGCCGAGGTCGAGAAGGAAAAGCGGCGGCTGGCCGCCGCCGCCCGCGCCGAACGCCGCCGGGTAGGTGGCACACCGCTCGGCACCTGGGGGCAGGTGGTCGACAACCGTTTGGTGTTCGTCACCACCGAGGCGACGGGCAGCCCCGTCCTCGATGCCGACATGTTGCGTGCCCTGCAGGAGCAGAGGGTGCTGGTCGAGCGGCACATCGTCGAATCCGACGGCACAGTGACGACCCTGTGGTGGCATGACGGCGCCTGGGTCTCCGAGCCGCCGGTACCGCACCGCCGCTCCCGGCCGCAGGTCCGCGGCAGTTACGCGAGGATGCTGGGCAGCAAGGATTCCCAGCTGGAGCGGCAGCGGCGAACCCTGTGTGCCGTGCGCGACGCGATCGCGGAATATCTGCCGGATCTAGGGGCGGCGTCTGACGCCGATATCGACCAGGCCAATGCGACGGCCGCCTGGGCGGCGATAGCCGACGACATCGCCGACCTGGACCGCAACCTGGCCACCATCGACACGAAGATCGCGAATCTCGAGACCGAGATCGACCGTCTCGATGCCCAGCTCGCGCAGATAGAAGACGAACTCGAGCAGCTCGGTCCGGAGGAGCGGCAGAGCCCCGTCGATGCGATGAAACGCATTGTGCTGCAAGCGATGCGCGCCGACCTCGAGTCGACTCGGGATCAGCTGAGCGAGCAGCTCGAGACAGTGCGTCAGCACGGGGTCGACCGGCAGGCCGACCGTGACCGCCTGGCCGCGCACCGGGAACGAGGCTCCGCGGCAACGGTGCTCACCGATGCGGTGGACGAATTGGGCCGGGTGGACAAGGAACTTGCCGCCCTCGAAGCGAAAATCGCCGACGCCGAGGCCGAGGCCGAGCGCCTCGAGACCGAGACGGAGCGTCTCGACGAGGAACTCGAGCAGAACGCCGCCGAACTCGGGCAGATCGAATCCGATCTGACACCACTGGGCGTCGCGGAGGGTGATCTCGAGACGAAACGTGCCGAGCTGGAGGCGCGTTACGCCGCGGCACTGGCGGAGCGGAAACGGCTGCGGTCGGAGCCCGGCACGCCGCAGACCGAGATCGACCGCGTCGACGAGGAACTCGCGCGGATCGAGTCCGACCTCGAGGCGCTGGACCTGGCGATGTGGGACATCGACGCGAAACGCGCCGTACTCGAGGCCCGCCGGACCGTGCTGCAGGCACGTCGTGCCGCGATCCAGGTCGAGCAGTTCCAGTTGCGTTCGGAGCTGGAGTATCCGCGCCTGCACCGGGATGCGTTGCGAGCCCGGCGAATTGCCTTGATTGCGCAACTCGAGCGTGCGGGGCTGCTGCACACCGACGAGTCCGGCGAACCGGCGGGCTGGAATGCCGATCTGCTGGAGCGAGCGCGGGCGTTGCGCGATGTGTGCGCCGCCATCGGCGATATCGACCGGGAACGCAACCGTCTCGCCAACAACGCCCGCAAAAAGACAGAGGAGCTGACCAACGGCCTCTGGCAGCACATCGGCCGAAATTTCAGCAGGGAACAGCGGCCCGGTCTGCGGCGGATGCTCCAGCAGCAGCTCGCCGCGATGGATTCGAATGTGGCCGCCTTCACCCGGAGCGGTGACGCGCCAACCGCTTTCGAGACGCTCGAGTTTATGGAGTGGATGTACGGTCGCCTGAAACAGGTGATGCAGACAACCGCTCAGCGGGAAGACACAGAGCGGGAGGCGAAGCGGGATCTCCAGCCCCTCGTGCACGCCTTGGAAGGGCTGGTCGAGTATCCGGAGCGGATGACCCGCGCGGAACTCGTGGAGCAGGCCCGTGCCGTGGCCGAGCGAGACGACCTGCCGGAATCGGTGCGCGCGGACGTCGCCGAGGTACTGGCGGAGTACGACGCGGCTATCGCCGAAAAACTGAAGGTGGCGGCGCAGGAATATCGGCGGCAGCTGGGCGGGGTCCCGTTCGGGGAGTACGGCGTGGTACTCGGGGACCGGGTCGTGTACGGAACCAAGACCCTGCGGGATGGCCGGACCGTGCCCACGCAACAGGCCACGGTCGGCGGCCAGGTCGTCATCATCACTCCGGAAGGCGTGGAGGAGGATCCGTTCGTCGATGCATCCACCGAGAAAGCGCTACGGCTGATCGACGCGCGCTCCGGGGACGCGGAGCAGCGGAAAGCAAAGTCTCCCAACGGTTTTCCAGTCGAACGGCGCCGGGTTCGGATGGGCGAGACGGAACCGGTTGTCGAACGGTGGAATTCCAGTAGCCAGGAATGGGAACTGGTCGGGCCGGGCGGGCGGCCTGATGATGCCACGGCCCATTACGAGGCTCCCGACAACGTGGACGCGCTGCGCCGGCTACACCAGACCATCCAGGACGTGGTGGAGGCGTTGGCGCCCCAGAAACTGGCGGCGACACCGACATCGGGGGCCGAGGTGGATGCCGAGCGGATATCGGAGCTGTTTGCCGCCGCGGAGGCGGTCGAGCGTGCCGACGCCGAGCTCCAACAGTTGGAAGCCGAGCTCGAACGCTCGGAAGCCAGGCTGGAGCGGGCGGAAGCACAGACTGCGGAGCAGCGCAGCGCCGGACTGTCGGCCGAGCAGGAATCGGATCCGCACGAATTGCGTGCGCAGGCAGCCGATTGGCGCACGCAGATCAGCGAATTGCGGCAACAGCGGGCGCAGGCGCGAGCTAAATGGGACGAACTGGCGGATGAACTGTTGCTCGAGCCGCCGGATCTGGGTCGGCCCGAGACCGCTCCGTTGCCGTATCAGCTCTCGAAGATGGCGCTGGCCGAGCGCATCGGCGGGGAGGATGCCGAGATTGCCAGGATCACAGGTGAGCTCGGTGGGCTCGACCCTGCCAATCTGCCGTCCGTGGGGGAGATGCTGGGTCCGGGCGATGTGGATGCGCAGCGCGAGCGCTTGCGGACTGCGCGGGAGGAGCGGCAGCGGCGTCGGCGGCAGTTGCTCGAGGATCTCGAGGCGCACCAAGCCGAGCGGGAGCGGCTGCGGGAGCTGGTGCGTCGGCGTGATGAGTACGAGGAAAGGGCGGCGCAGCTCTCACGAAAAGAGCACGCGCGTCGGAATGACGAGTACGACGAACGTGCGGCGCAGCTCAGTCGAGAAGAACGGGAGCGCCTGTGGGATGAGTATGCCGAATTGGCAGCCCAGCTCCATCGCTCCTACCCCGATCAGCCGGGTCGGGCCATGCACGATTTGCTCGATCGGCTGGCACAGCTGAAGGTGATCAGCGACCTTGCCGCCCAAGGCAAAGCGATCCAAGACCAGATCGCCTCGGCAACGGCGGACACCCGCACCGAGCAGCTGTACACGTATCTCGACAGTGCCGTCCCGGAGGAATCTCAGCGTGCGGAAGCGCGCGCATACCTCGACGGGGAAATCCAGCGAGCCAACAGTGAAACAGACGGTCGCTCGCCGACCGGACTGGAACGGCTGGAACGCCTCCGGCAGATCGAGCGCGACCTGCAGGCACGGTTCGGTGGCAATGACGTCGCGACCGGCCCGTCACCTCGCGGCGCGGTCCCGGTTGCGGCGCAGCAGGCCGCTGGGCCCCAGTCCGAGATCGGCGAAACCGATGCGCGTGCTGGCGGTCTGTCCGTGTATCCGGGGGAGTCTGACGACTCGTACGACACACTGGAACAGCTGAAGCGTGAGCTGAAGGAGCAGCGGCGTATTCGGGATCAGGCTGCCACCAAATTCCATAAGCGGTATCGGGGGCGGCT
Source organism: Nocardia vinacea (assembly GCF_035920345.1). Classification (NCBI taxonomy): domain Bacteria; kingdom Bacillati; phylum Actinomycetota; class Actinomycetes; order Mycobacteriales; family Nocardiaceae; genus Nocardia; species Nocardia vinacea. The sequence continues at coordinate 4,535,805 of NZ_CP109149.1, read as the reverse complement.
GCTGGATTTGGCGAATGCGGTCGACGAGGTCGACGAGTTGTCGGCGCGGGTGGCGGCCGGTGATTCACCCGAAATCGATGACCTGCGTGGGGCATTGGCGCGTGCCGAGGACCGGATGCGGAGCCTCGCGACGAAGGTGGGTGTGCGGGACCCGGATCAACTGCGTTCCGGGGCAGTCGATGTGTCGGATCGTGTGCGGTCGTTTCATGAGTGGCGCAGTGCCGCTGAGGCGGCGCGGCAACTTCGGAAGCGGGTCGATGATCTGACGAGCATCCCTGCGCGGCAGGATGTTTCGGAATCGCCGACCACGCCGCCGGTTGATGAACCAACCGATCCCGTGCCGCCTCCGGTGACGGAGCGTGGATCGCAAGCACCCGTCGCCGCGGAACCGACGTCGGAGGAGGCCGACGAGACCGACGCCGTCGAACAAACCGCACAGCTCCCTCCGCCCGAGGACAGCGACCCGGTCCCGGTCGAAACCCTGCCTGAGGATGCGGACGAGAGGCCGGCACTCGTTCTGGAACAGTTGATGAGAGGCGAGGCGTCCAGCGAGACTGTCGCGCTGGCGCGTCGGATGCTCGACCGGCTCAACGGTCCCGGCCAGGATTTCTGGCACCATTTCATCGAACTCGGAGTGGAGTGCTACGACCTGATCGAGGTGCTACGCCACGGCGAGGCCGAGTCCGAGCACCTGTACAGGGCCCAGCAGCTGGTACAGGAACTCGGGCGCCAGAGTGAGGCGGCCGTCGGCGGGCTGCGCACTGCCTTGCAGACAGCCTTGGACGAGCGGCAGGCCATCGCGGAGGGACCCGTCACCGGATCGTCGCCGGACGTGGATGGTCCGTTCCCGCTGCCGGTGGACGGGAACACGAACGATCCCGGTGCGAACAGTGATCCCGGATCGAAGTCGACACCGACGCGCGGGCGAGCTACCGGCGATTCCATCGAGTCCGCGCTGGAGGATGCGGGCTTGGAGCCGTACTTCGAGCTCGATGATCCGCAGGAGTCCCAGCTCTATGCCACGGAGAATCTGGAGGACGCGGATACCGTCGTTGTGTATCTCGGTGCGGGACAACCTGATTCGCCGACAGCGGAGGCGGACGGCGCCATCGATCTGCTCGCGCGGATACGGGAGACCGGCGTCGGTGGCCGAGTGGCGATGGTGGCGGCTGTCGGTGTCGATGCCTCCGAGCTCGCCTGGTTGCTGGCCCACGCGTTGCCCGCGCAGGACGGTGAGACGAGGCTGCGGTTGGTGGTGGTTGCCGACGGTGCCGAGGCCGTCGAGACCGTGGCCGATGGGCTGGGCAGTGACAAGTGCGCGGAGATGGGGCTGCCGACACCCGACGAGCTGGTTCTGCTCGGTGTGTGGGGTTCACCGGTCGTGCACGAGCGTGCCGATGATCTGAGCGACACCGCCACAGAGGTGGATGTCGTCTGTCCGGCCGAGTTCGCCGACGGGCCGGACGTGACCGACGACTTGGGCGACTCGTTCTATTCGGTCGGGGACGACGAATTCGTCGAGATCGCACTGGAATCCGCGATCGAGGCGGCAGACGCCGACCGCGAGGCGGCGGAAGCCGAGCGTGTCTGGGAGGCGCAGTCCGTCGAGCTGATCGAGCGGTTGCGCGCATACGTGATCGAGCAGTCGCTGCGGCAGGGGCTCTCACCAAGCGCCCGGCACTTGAAGCTGCTCGAGGACGCGGCGAACAAGGTCGGGCCCAACGGGGAACCGCTCGACGTGGCGGGACAGTGGCGGCGGGTGCAGGACATCCGCCAGTTCCTGTGGGATATCTACGGTGCACGGCCACCCGACATCGATGACGAACCGGACGAAACCCCGGGCTCGGCGGACGCTGACGGGTCGAGGGGAGGACGTGCGGGGGCTGCGTCGGGCGGTGGTGGAGGCACTGCATCGGCGAATGAGTCGCCGGCTGTTTCCGGAGAGAACCGGGCGCAGCCGGTGGAGGTGGATGGTCCGCTGCCGGATACCGATGGGTCGGATCTGGCCGAGCGGGTTCATGGGTTGATCGCCGAGTTGCGGGACGGCGGCGATTCGCTGGATGCGGAGTATCGCGATGCGGATTCGCGGGCTCGGGACGTTCTGTCCGAGATTCATCGGGAACGGCGTCGGCGCGGGGACGGAGACTACGCGGCCGAGCTGAACAACTCTCTTCGTGCTGCAATGTGGGCATCGGATAAGCGGTGGTCGGGCACCCTCGCCGACAGCGATGGGCTGGCTGGGTGGTTCGAGGCGTCCGCGGGCGGCTTCGGTGATGTCGCGGGCATTGTCGCGCAATTCGTCGACATTGTGGTACAGCTGGGCCCGGGATCGGTCGATGCGTACGCCGACCACGAGGTGTTGCGTGTCGTTGTCAAGGATCAGTCCGGCGCGGCGACAGCGATTATCGAAGTGTCGGGCAGTGCCGGGGACCGGGAGTGGAGCATCGGCACGGAGATCGGTGCGGGCGCCTCCGATTTGTGGGCGCCGCTGGTGATCTCACAAATCCCCGTAGTGCTCACCGAGAGCTGGCAGCATCCGGAACCGGATGCTGCGGGACGTTGGTTGCATCACACTGCCACGCAGGCACAGGGTCGTGGCGCCCACAGCATGGTGGCGACGATGCGGGCGACCGGATCACCGGGCGAGCGAATGCTGTCCGTGCAATTCACGGACCCGGCCACCGGTGCCGAGGAGTCTTACGAACACACTGAAGCTGTTTCGGGTATGTCATCCGAACCGGGTGATGCTCCGGGTGGTGCGCGGCAGTGGCCGAAATGGCGACCCGGCGAGCCCTGGCCGCCCCGGAAGTTGCCGCCGGAGATCGGTTCCACGGGTTCGCACCGTGGTGACGCCCACTCCGAGGGCCCACCGCGGGATGTCGGCGACCCGTTCGCATCGGGCACCCCGGATTCGCACGGACGCGATGATCGGTTTGGGGCCGAGGTGCCGGACGCCGACGAAATCGACGACGCGGCACTCGCAGCGGCCCGGCAGGCCGAAGCGGACAACAGTCCGTTCCAACGTGTGACGGGGGCCGAGGAACCGCAGTATCAGCCCGATACCTCCCAGGGCGACTGGGAGTGGTGGGTCCGGTCCGGTTGGGACATTCAGCAGAGCGAAAACCCCGAGCACATACCGGATACGCCGGGCACCGCGCACGAACGGAGGGCCGACCGGTGGGGCCTGGCGAACGCCGACGCGGAACGGATAGCGGAGATCCTGGCCGAGCATGGCATCGAATTGCTGTACGAGGACGGCACTGCGCTGGATACGCTGCGGGAGCTGGCGTCCGCGGTGCTCGACGAGCAGGCGGCCAACCCGTCACTGACCCTGCAGGAAGCCGGGATCGGCTATATCGGCGGCACGAGCTCGCTCATGTTGAACGATGCGGTCGCCGTCGACCCGGACGGCTTCGCCGACCGGTGGCGTGCGGGTGTCGCCGCAGGCTATTACCGGGGTCCGGCCGACCGCCCAGTGTATGGCGCCGCCGTCTATCAGATGGGTGGGTTGTTGTGGCGCAACGGTTTGGGCGCCGCCGGACCGGATGTGTTCTACGAGCGAATCGTCGGTGCGCTGCGTGCGCACCATCGCGATCTGCCGGACGACGAGGTGGGCCACTACACGGATTGGGAGCGCCGCCAGTTCAGCTCCGGCAGCTACGTCACGAACAATCAGCTCAACCTGTACACGGCAGCGTTGTCGTCGTACGCGGCAGTACGCCACCTTGGGATCGAGAACGTCACCGACGGCGAGCGGGTCATGTACCAGGTGCTGACGGGCTACCTGGAAGAGCAGCGTGCTGCGGCGGCCGAGCGCGAGAAGCGGCAGTGGAAGAGCGAGGAGGCGATGCGCGCGGCGCTCACCCAGCATCAGCGCGGCGGCACGCAGGTGTTCGGGCTGGGCCACATCGGATCGGGAGGCACTCCCTCGACGGGAGACGGCGAGATGCCGGGCGACGCCGCCTCGGGGTCTGGTGGCCACGAATTCGGCGGCGTCGGCGACGAGTGGCTGCCGTCGAGATTGCTGGAGGAGTTGAGCGGTGGGTCGGCCGCGCAGCCCACGATCGCGCACGCGCTGCTGGAAGTGATGCGGCTGGTGCAGGAGGGCGGGGCCGATCGGATTCGATTCGCGCAGCGATTGGTGGACGCGCTGACGCGGTACGAGGGCCAGTGGATTGTTGCCTGGGAGGCAGCACCGGATACCGGCGATTCGCCGCGTTCCGCTCGGCTGGAGATCGACGAGTGGCTGGAGGAACTGCGCAGCGGCAATGCCGAGCGGCGCCAGGTCTTGCGAATGCGGGATCTGTGGCGAGGATTCGTGGAGCTCGGTGCGACGTATTGGAGTCAGCGTCTGAGGGAGGCGCTCAATTCGTATACGGACCAGGGTGATCCGCTGCGGCGGCAGTCGCTGGACGAGGTACCCGATGAGGGGGCAGGCACCACACGGTATCCGTGGAAACCAGTGCTGGATTACGTCGAGGAGGACGGCCGGCTGTGGTGGGAAGGTGAGGTGACCGCGGATGACGCGAATGCCTTCGAGGACGGGAACGTCATTGCGACGGCGGTCGGCGATGTCATCGGGATTGTCGGCGGCACAGTAGGTTTCGATTTTCCTGCGGCCGAAAGGTTTGCCGAGGGTGTCGGGCGCTTCCTGCGGGTCGAGGGCGGCAAGGTGCGGCTCGAGAAGTCCGTGCTCGCCGGCGATGACGGGAAACCGGTGGTGGTGTGGGGCGTCCGAGTCGAGGGGGCGGATGGTGAGTCCTACTGCGAATGGTCGATATCGGCAGCTGGTCCGGTGGCGGTCGAATGGAGCCATCTTCCGGGTGTCGGGTTCGCCGATTGGGATCTAGCAGCGCAAGAACAGTGGCGATGGCTGGTGAGAGAGACCAGCGACCCGGCGGCGCTGTGGCGATGGCGAGAAGCGGAGGACAGCGCCCTGACGGGCGAGTGGTCCGGTAGCGAGCGTGTGTTCATGCACATGCTGTACAAGGGCGACGTGTCGGTGGTGTGTACGGCCGGTGGGGGGCTGACGCTGCGAAATGACAATGCCGAAGAAGATTTCCCGCTGTGGTGTGAGTACGACGAGCACGGCGTCCTGGCCCAAGTCGGGTTCTCTCGGGACGGCAACGCCTTTGCGAGCTGGGCCCTGCACACACTCGTCGAGGAGATGGTGCCGAGGGGCTCGAGGTCGGGCACGGGCGTGATCATGGCTGAGCGCCAGTTACGGAATCTAGTGGAGCAGATCGGGCCCGATGAGAAGCTGACCGGCGCCCTGCGCGTGGTTGACACCGAGCACGGCCCCGCGCTGGAGGTCGAAGTCGACCGTCGTTTCCCGGCCGACCTGGCGCGGTCGGACCGGCTACCCATCGTGATGGAAAGCGGCGCGGAGGTCGAGAGGCTTCCGGCCGACAACTCCGGGAACGACGGGGGCTTCAGATATACCTTCCGCTACCGTCTGCCGGACGGGGTGGCGCCCGAATTGGACCGGGTCGCTGGGGAGTTCGACGGGATCGCCGAGGGGCGGGTGGACCTGGCGCAACTCGCCGAGCTCCGCGACGCGCTGGCCGCGATCACCGATCTCGAGGCCGGTGATGCCGTCGGCCGCAACATAGCTCGTGTCACCGACTCCTTCGCCATGCTGTTGGCCTACTTGCGATCGAGTGGCCTGGCCGTGCCGATCGCCGGCGAGGCCACCGCCGAGATGGAAAGGCTGGCCGGAGAGATCACTCTGCTGTCCGAGCAGGTGACTCGTTTGGCGGAGACGCTGGAGAACACGGATTGTTCGCATCGGCTGGATCGTGCGATGCGCTATCACAACTCGCTCCTGGTAGCTCACGACGTGCGTCCTAGCGAGCGGGCGGAGTTGGAGTCCGGCCGACTGCGTGTTGCCTCGCTGCAAGACGCAGCAGACAACAGCAACTTCGCGTGGCTGTTGTCCCGCTGGAAATGGGATCGGATTCCCGGATTCGATGTGGTGACGATGTTGTCGGCAGTCCGGCATTCGCTTGCCGCCCGAGGGGGCAAGTCGATGGTAACCCCGATCCAGGACAGCGGCGTACGGATGACCGCCTGGGACGGCAGCGGGCAGCCGTGGTTGGATCTCGAGTCGCGTGAAGGCGACGTGCCCCGGATGTCGTGGCGGGTGCGGTGGGATCTGGACGATCCGATCGGCCTCGCGGACACCCTGTTGCGCGAGGTCGCGTTGGCGGGACAACCACGGGAAGTGACGGACGCCGTGCGGCGCGAACTTGCGCGTGCGCTCCGTCGCGAACGTGAGAAAGGAAGCCGCGAACCCGAAGTCACGGTGCGGGTTTCCGCCGATGGCACAGTTAATCTGACGGTCATTGGCAAGGAGAAGCGGGAAACAACCTTCGCCGACGATTTCACGCGGACCCGAATGTTCACCCTGTCGCCGGATGGGCGGGAATGGGTTCCGGACGAGAGCCGGGATTGGGGTTCGGCCGATCGGGCGCTCGAGCAGTGGTATCTCGCCGACTGCGCACTGTTCACCATCGGTGAGTTGCGGGCAATCCACGGCTCCGAGATCGTCGGCGCCGTGCCGGTGGGCGGGGCGACGGACGCCACTGGTTCGGAGCCGGGCCAGGGTCCCCAGGCAGGCGCGCATCCCGAGGATTTGGTCAACACTGATCCCGAACATGCGTACCAGGGTGCGCTGAGGGGAAAGAAACTCCACAAGGTCACCGATCGATTCGCGGTCCGGCGTGCACTGGCCGATCTCGACGAGCCGAGGACAGTGCTGGTCGCGGAGCAGTACGGCGATGGTCCACTCGACGGGCACATGTTCCTACTCAGCAATGATCCGGAAATAGTGGCGAGACGAGTCGCGGAGCAGGGTGGCGGCCCGGCCGAAATCGGTGCTGTACACGGAGCTTTCGCGCGCGGCGACAACGTGTGGATGTACGACCCGGATCAACAGCGCTGGCGTGTGTTCGATGACGCCGAAGCCCCGGCACGACCGGTGAAATCAACGGGTGTCGTGGCCTACGGCATGGTCCCCGACCCGAAAACCGGGGAGATACGTCCCGATGAAGTGCCATTCCTTGCTACGGACAAGGAGATTGAACTGGTCACTCGGTTCGGTATGGCGCCAAGCGATGCGGAGGGGACGGATGAGCAAGAGGATCGGACCGGTCAGGACGTCAGCGACGCACCGCCGGCGTCATCGATCCGCGCGCAGGTGCAGCGGACCGGGGACTTGTTGCGCGGCTGGAAGGTCGACGGCGATGTCATCGACACCGTGACGGATATCGTCCGGGCCGCGCTGGTCGATCCGATGGCGCCGCATTCCGACGACATTGCCTTCGGCGCCGACGGTGCACCGATAGCCACCGTGACGCCGCGCCGCGACGACAACGGCGTGCATGTCGTCGTGACGATGATGCGGGGGGTCTCGTACGAGATCACCTTTGACGGTGCGGAATTGACCTACACTGCCGTGCACGGCCAAGCCAGTTTCGAAGAATTCGACACGGTGCTGCCGGCGCACGTAGTCCGGTTGCTGAGACACATCGGAGCGTCCGCCGACGATCCACTGTTCCTGGTGGGTGAGCTGTACGATGCCGTCACGTTCACCATTCGCGGCGAGTCGCCGTGGCGGGTGTTGGAGGGCGAGAAGGGGCTTGTCGGCGCGGACGGTCGCGCGCACGGCGTGCTGACCGGGAAGGCTTACGAAGCGTCCACGTCCACAGCGGATATGCCGTTGCGGGTGATCGAGACGGCCGGCAGTCGGTTCGGCGTCGGAGTCGTCGACGGCCGCTTGGTGGTGGCGGGCGAGGTCCGGGCCTCGGTTGACGACGTGGTCGCGTTCCTCACCGGCCTGCTGCGGAAAGACCACGAGCTGCTGCGTCAGCTGGGTGACGGCATGGACGTCGACTTCCGCCGCTGGACCCACCTCGGCAACGAGTTCGGTGGCCTGGGCATCGGCCGGGTCGAGATCGACGGCGGCACAGCGCGGGTAACCCCGCCGAAGGAGAGTTCTCCATTCGCCGCTGGTGAGTCTTCACTTCGACGTCGGGGAGCCCTGGCGGCCCTCCTGCGCCGGGCCCGGAGGCTCGCGCCGGACGACCCGGGCGCGGGCGTGGCCGTTCCGGCGCGGGCGTTCGCCGACGAGTGCCGGGGCAATCTCGAGGCGGGGCTCGACCCGCACACGGCGGTGGCGCTGGTGTTCGCGAAGCTCACGCGCGAGGAGCGGGCGGCTTGGGCGGCGATGCCTGGCGGTGTGCCGGGCATCGGCGAAGTGACCGATCACGATGGAGTTCCCGCGCGCTGGCGCGACTACGCCAACCGGTGGCGGCTCCTGCACCGTCTGCAGGCGCTGCACGAGAAGGCCGTGGCCGGCGTGTGGACCGACGCCGACGCCCGCGAGGCCGACGCGTTCGCGGCGGTCCTGAAGCTGCTGGAGTCGGCGTCGGAAGGTGGTGGGCCGGATGGTGCAGTCGGGTGGCGGCGCCCGACCCCCACGGTGTACCTGCTGCGGTTCGACGTCGATACCGGTGTGGTCGGCCTGGCCTTCGGCGATCCCGACGCGGTCGCCGACGACGACGTGACCGTTATCGAGGCGGTTGGCTCGACCGACGAGGTCGTCTCGCCCGGCTCCGGAACATCGATCGTGTACCTGCGCCCCGACTCGGAGCGTGGAGCGGATCTGGTCTCCGCGGATCTGGACGACCGGCTGCGGACACGTCGGCTGTACCGGGCGACGTTGGGTGAGTCGAGGCGGTCGGGCGAGGACGCCCGACCGCCGCTTGTCGACCCGATGCTGAACGTTCAGCTCGAGGGTGGGCCGCTGGACTGTGCGACGCGGACGGCGCTGGCCGTGGCAGGCGCCGCCCCGGAGCACAGCAGCCCGCTGAGCGCCGCCGAACTCGCCGCATCGTTGGACGCCGACTGGGAAGGGCGCGGCCGGTTCCGGTCCGTAGCCGGAGTGGTGAAGACCCTGAAACCCGGTGACATGGCGGTGGTTTCGGTCGAACGCCCACACCTGGCGACGAGCGACGACGACCCCGTGGCACACGCCATCGTCATCGCGAACCTGGGCGACGGAAACATCGTCTGGTTCGACCCCGCCGACATCGGCATCACCGACCTCCAGCAGCTGCGCAACGGCAAGCCGATCGACCTCGCGCAGTACTTCTACCACTATGAGCCCGGCGACTGGGAGTTCGCCGGCGCGAACGTCGACGCGATCCTGTACCGCGACGGCGTCGCCCGCCGTCGGCTGCGCGGCCGTCCGCCCAGGCCCCGCCGCGGCCCCACCCACCCCATCGGTGCGCATCACGGCGATGAGCGCGCCCCCGACTCGGCGCGGAAGTTCGTCCAGCGTTCCGTGGACGATTCGGTCGATGGCAGTCCTGTCGAGGGCGCGGAGTCCGAGGGGCTGTCGGATGTTTCGGGACGCATGATCGTCACCCGCTTGGACGGGGATCTGAGATTGCATGGCGGCCGGGCCGGCAGAACCTTGGGGTTGGTGACCGGTGTCGATGAGGCCGACAGCACCGCAGCGACGTCGGTGCCCGGGACGGATGGGGAACGGCGGCGATCGGCGTCTTTAATGCTGCGTGCGGTCGAAGCTCGAGCCGGCGCCCATGCCGACATCAGGAATGTGCTCGGAAGCCCGTCGCGGACACGGATCGTCTGCGGCGATCTGACCGTGGACTGCAATATCACGTATGCGTATGCCGATGATGGTTTAGGTCCGGTCGAGGCCACAGTCATCTTCGATCATCCCGATCTCACCCACCCGAATTTCGACACCGTGCGAATGATGATCGATGCGGCACTGCTGCAACGATTCCCGGATACGACCATCGATATCCACTATGTGGTTGGGGCAGTAGACGGTGCTTCCGGCGGCCTGCGGCGCCGACTGGACAGTGTCGTAGCGGGTGTTGATCTGCTCGACACCGATAGTGATTACAGTGGTCCGCCGACCGACATTCCGGGCTGGATCATCAGTGCACCGACGACGGAGGTAGAGGGGCAGCTTCCCAAATCGGTTACCGGGGTGGTGACGGCGATCGGTGTGGCAAATCTTCCCACACCGGTAGCGGCCGGTGACGAGACGGGCGTGGAGTCACTGCTGGCCGCCACGGAACTGCATGCGGTCGAGACACGCGGCCCTACTCACGAGTCGCTTCGGCGCGCGGTCGGCGCTCCTGATCTCCTGCATCTCGAGATCGACGATCTCGCAGTCGATTTCAAACTCTATTACCGGATCTACGACGGAGGTCCGAATAGGGGCCGAATTCAAGCACAGGTCATTTACCGTCGACCCCAGCTGGATCATCCGCACTTTGCCACGGTGCAGGCACTGATCGAAGCGGCACTGATGCAGCGCTTCTCTGGTAAAACCATCGAGCTCAGCTGTGACTACGATCTCCGTGCAACCGACTCCTACGTTCGCATCTTGAACGCTCCTGAGCCGCAGGAAAATCGGCCGGATTTGGCGATGCCGAACGAGGCTGACGACCCCGGTGATGGTCCTGCCGAGTCTGCGGACAGCTCAGGGGCTGCCGAAGACACTCAGCGCGAACAGGAACCGGAAACCGACCTGGGCGCGGAGTTGGCGCCTGGTTCCGACGCGCACACGGCACCAGGTGTGGGCGCATCCGACCCGCTGAGTGTCGCGGAGCTCAAGCTTCGGGCGGCGGCGGAGGCCGTGGGGGCGGAGCCGGAACTGCTCGGTGACGGAACCGACGACTCGAAAGCTGTCGAGATCCCGGACGGCGAGGCCGATTCGGCTGCGAAGGACTCGGGGCCGTTCGACGATTCTACGGTTCAGGAGATTGTCGACGAGCTCCGCGGCCAATTCGGTCTCAATCTGATAAGGTTCGCCAGCCCCGAATTCGATATCGACACAGTTCGTCAGTTCTTCAACGCATTACATAGGCTGCTGAGGGCGTACCCGCAGGTCGAAATCTCTCACTTGTACACGTCACGGCGCACGGGGGAGGACGGCCTCGTTCTGCCCGAAGCCCTAGACATTGACGGTGAACTCGGTATCGCGCTGCACGCCAGGTCTTTCCAGGATCCGGAACTGCTTGCGGAAGCGATGGCGGAACTTGGCGGCAGTCAGAACGCCCGTCCCGCAGAAGTGCTGGCTGCCTATGTCGTCGGTCTTGCTCTCATGCATTCAGGTGAAACGCGAGCAGTGAAGCTTGCGCAGGTCAGTATGTTCGAGTCCTATGCCGCCTCGCTTGATCCGGATATCGTTTTGGAAGCGGTATCCGGTAGGGCTCCCACTGCAATGGTGGAATTCGAGCTCTGGCAGAAGGCGCAGTTCAGCAGCCGGTGCTTCAGCAGTGACGGAAAGCTGGCCTATTCGAAGGCGTTGGCGACGTCATTTGCTGTCGTGGAGGTTCCTGAGCTGACCCCGAATGCAGCAGCGATAGATGCGCACTCACTGCTGACACGCGAATCCCGATCGATAGCTTCTGGCGAAGACTCGACTGAGCGCGACACGGATTCAGCTGCGCGGCAAGAAATTCGTAAAATTATTGATTCGTTTTCACGTAAATACAAGGTCGCCGTCAATGGGTTCGATGATCCAGATATCGATATCCAGACGGTACGTGATATATTGAACTCTCTTGCGGCGATTCTGGATGAGTATCCAGGAATTGAATTGAAAGAGATTCGTGTCGGTCCGGTAGAACCTGACACCGCGTACGCGGAGACAAACGCCGACACGCGAACCATCACCTTCAATGAAGAGTTTATGCGGGATCGAGATCTGGCGATCAGATGGTTTCGAATGAATGTCGCGACTGGGTTCTTGTCTGGCTGTGACGTCAGCCCCTTCGTCTATGTGGCTTATCATGAGGCCGGCCACTTGCTGGATATCGCGCGCGGCAGGAGCGCGCGCAAGTCAGCCATGAACGCACTGCGCGATCTTCATCGCGAGGCCACCGGCACCGATGACGAGAACAGCTTCTGGGAGTGGTGTGCTGGCGAATTCAGCGGATACAGCTTCTTGTTGGCCGATTGGCTCAACATGAACGAGGTGTTTGCCGAATCGTTCGCGTCGGTCAAACTGCGCCGTGACAATGCGAGGGACGGAGAACGGCTGCTGTACCGGCTGCTGTCGTCCGGCCCGATCATCATCGACCGATCGGACTGCCGTTCCGATGACGACTTCGTCGCCGAGGTAATCCGTCATATCACCGATACCGGCACCGTCGATGTTGTCACGACCATGATGCGCCGAGGGCTGCGTGACACGGGGAACCCCAATGGTTTCCGGGCGCAGGTCGATGTCTCCGGCGACGTACTGACGGTGCGAGGATTCGTTGCAGGGCGCGAGGGCCCCTGGTTCGTGGCGACCGCGCCCACTCCCGACCACAGCGCGGGGACCGACCAGGGTTCGGTGGTCGCTGCTGATTGGGCGGCTCGGTGCGGCACGGCTGTGGAGGTCGCGGAAGAACTGCAACGCAGGCACCCCGATGTCGCGGTCGCGGTCGAGGAGTTCCGCGGTGCGGGGGTCGATGTCGAGACATTTCGTGAGTTCGGTCGAGCGATCGACCATATCCTCACGAAGTATCCCGAGATCGACCTCCGCGAGGTGCATGTCCGGGACCTCGGTGTAGCTCGGGGCTTTGCTGCCTCGGAGCCAGTGTGGGGTGCGCCGGTCTCCGCGACTTCCATTGTTCTGAACACCCGGTCGGATGCGAGCGATGTCCGGCAGGCCGCACTGGCGATGCTGCCGGGCTCCAGTGACCGTCCCGTATATCTGGCGACGATGCGTGAACTCGGTTTCGCGCTGATGGCCACCATCGACGAGAAGCTCGGCCGGCCTCTGATCGATGCGCAGGCGCGGGAGGCGATGGAGGCCCTTTTCACGGTGACATTCGAGCGGACGATCGAGATTCACCCGGATCGGGAGGAATCGGCCTGGATTGCCTGGGCTCAGTTGAATTTTGGTGACCAGGACTGGTACAGCGCAGCAGCCAACGCGTTCGCTGCCGTCGAGGCGCAGATTCCGAATCAGCGAGACTCCACGAAGGAGCTGCACGCACTGGTAGCGGTCAAGGCGCTGAACGTCTATCAGAGTGAGGTTCGGCCGCGTTCGGCAGTTCTGGAGCACCTGCCGTCGGCCGAGAGTAGTGCTGCGGGCGAGTCGTCGACTATCCCATTGCTCAGCGCCGAGCACCGCGGATCTGTCACCGATGACTGGGCGGCCCACTGCGAAACTCCACAACAGGTCGCTGCGGCGCTCGAGGAGAGACTGCGAGAGCGCCGAGGAAACTCGCGTCCGGTATCGATTGTTTTCGACAACTCCGCGATCGATATCGACCTGGCTCGTGAGTTCGCACGCGCAGTCGACCACATCTTCACCAAGTACCCCTGGCTGGATCTTCCCGAGATCCGAATCGACAAGCTTCTCCAATCCACCAGAAACCCAGATGAAATCGCCTATGCGCGTGCCAAGCGCGGATATGTCGACGGAGAGTGCCGCTACACGAGTGCGCTGATCTTCGACGTGGCGCAGGCGCTCGATCTGCCGCAGTTCGAAGGCATGACGATGGTGCACAACGTCGAAAACGGGTTCAGCGCAATGCCCGCCGAGCGTCTGTTGTATGCGTTCATCTTCCACGAACTCGGCCACGTCATGGACTATGCGGGCGGGCACGGCGCATGGGTGGATGCCCACAACGAACTCCGCGAATACTTCCGTGCCACATACGGTGTCGACGACGAAATCCGGTACCAGCACTGGCTGCGAACCCAGTTCAGCAGGTACAGCTTCAGCAAAAAAGACGGCTCCCTCAATCTTCACGAAGCCCTCCCGGAAGCATTTGCCGTCATCGAACTGTGCGGCATCGAATCGGCTACGGCCGGCGAGCGGATATTGCATCGGCTGTTGATCGCTTCCGCCGAAGCGCGCTACGAGTCCGAGCGGAATCAGTCGGACGGCAACGATGATGATGCGGCCCGGCAGCTCGAGAACGATGTCCGCCGCCAGGTGCGACAGGGTATGCGGGACTGGTTCGTAACCGACCCGCCGACCGTGGGATTGCTGCGCGAGCTTGCCGGTGTGGCGATCCGGCAGGCCGGACCCGATGCGTCGGTGACCGTCACGGAACAGGGTGCGCCGGGCACCCGGGTGATTCGCGTCGAGGTCTCCTGCAGCGAACCGGCACTGCCGTTGTGGGTCGAGTCGGACGAGGAGGTCGAGTGGAGCGACGGCCGGATCGCCATGGACCACATCGCCGGCATGTGGGGTGTGGACCGCCGATCCGACGGTGAGACGGTCTGGTTCGAATTCCGTGAGTCACCGGTCACCGAGCCCGGAGCTTCGGGCGACAAGGGCCTGAGCACGAACGCTATCGGGAACGGTTCGGGTGGTGCAACGCCTCCTGATCCCGCCGAGCAGCTGGACTGCGTGGTCGAGCTGATCACTTTCGCCGGTGACGTGGCGGCGAGCGACCGGGAATCCGAGGGCGGGCCAACGCCGCTCGAAGCTCTGCTGGAGGCATTCAAGAACACGGGCGCAACCCCCGGTTTCCTCGCGACGGCCGTGGCTGGGGACTGGCATCGCGGTGGTTTGTCGCCGGAAGCGGGCGTCGGCTTGGTTCGCGACAACGGTGACCGGGTGTATCTGGCCATCCAGCAACCGGGCGCGCCGATAGCGCATACGGTGCTGCTGTACCCGGGTGCCGACGGCTGTGGGCGCTGGCGCCACAAGGTCGATGGCAGGGTCTACGACGAGCCGATCGCGGCGGACGGGTCGTTGCCGGCGGAATGGTTCCCGCCAGGGACCAAGACCTTCGGCATCATCGTGGACGCCCATGGCTGGCGCGAGATCCCCAAGGGAAGTGATGGGCTGCCTCCAGAAGAGAGCAGTGTTCTGCTGCGCGCCGACGGGATTCCGGCGGAGGGGTATGGGATCCATTTGGACGATGGCGGTGTCTCGACGGCGAGGCCCGGTGTGGATTGCCCGGATGTTCCGCTGGCCGGGGGCGCCGGCTTCGGTGACGGTGAGCCGAGCAACGATCTGACCGAATCGGAGTCGTCGCGTTGGGGTATCTGGGACGGCGAAATCTCGGGCAGCGAAGTCAGGGATGGTGGCAACTGGCCGGCAGAGCTGTCCCCGCTTCCCGGTGGATACCGGACCTTCTCGACTACCGACGAGGGTTTCGCATATGGACGTGCGACGTGGCGGAAGATGACACGGGCTATCCCGCAGCAGGATGTGGACGAGGTCCTGCACCGCTACTGGGATGATTCGACAGAATTCAACGATCCGCTCCAGTCCGGGGAGGCTGTTGATCCGGAACTCGCTCAGAAGATCGAGCGCATGGATCACTTGGTCGGCATGACGCCGACAACCGAGAACCTGAGGGTCGGGATCGACGTCGCTCCCCAGGGCGAGGATTTGGACGAGTGGAGTTGGTCTGCACCGCCGTCGGAGTGGCACGAAGGTATGGTGTTGCGGCGAGGGCGGTACACCTCGGGCAGCCTCGGCCCAGCACGTCACTGGGTACTGGAAGAGACTCCGGTCGGTGCGGTGGATTACCGCATGCAACTAGATGTTCCAGCCGGCACGCCGGCTCTGTTCACGGGCCATGTCTCTAACAGCGCGAACGAGATCATTCTGCGACGCGGGCTGGATATTCGGATCACCCGGATCGAAGACCGGACCGTCACCAAGGTCGTTGATACGCCGCAGGGTCCGGTTGAGCTGTCCTATACCCGGCGCGACATTCACGCCGAGGTCGTCAACGCGCATCTGCCGCTCTCACCGGTGCCGATCGAGCTCCTGCGGGAGATGGACATCCGCGCCGTCATCGACGATCGGTCCGTGCTGGAGCAGAACATCTACACCGAGCTCGAGGAGCTCGTCCTCGAATACAGTGCGGCACAGGAAGATCCGGTAGCCGAGCGCGCGACGATCACCGACGCGGATCTGGCGGCGCTGCTCGGCGAATCGGCCGATGCGATAGCCGAGCAGCTGGACTGCGTTGTCGAGGTTGTCACGTTCGGCGAGGGCCTGCCGGAGGCCGACCCCGATGCTCCGACGCCGCTCGACGCGCTGCTGGAGGCATTCAAGGCCACGGGCGCCACCCCTGGTTTCCTGGCGACGGCCGTCGGCGGCGACTGGCATCGTGGGGGACTCTCGCCCGCCGACGCCATCGATCTGGTCCGCACCTACGGCGATCGCGTGTATTTCGCCATCCAGAAGCCGGGCGCGGAGCTGGCCCACATAGTGCTGCTGTATCCGGGCGAAGACGGTGGTGTGCGCTGGCACGACAAGGTCGACGGCCAGGTCCGCGACGAACCCGTCGCGGCCGACGGGTCGTTGCCGTCGGAGTGGTTCCCCGAGGGAACCAAGACCTACGGCATCGACGTGGATGCCAAGGGCTGGCGCGAGATTCCCAAGGGTGGCGATGGTCTGCCACCGGAGGAGAGCCGTGTGCTGCTGGGTGCCGATGGAATTCCCTTGCCCGGCTATGGGATTCACTTGGACGACGGAGGTGTCTCGACGGCGCGGCCGAGTGTGGACTGCCCGGACGTCCGGCTGGGGGCGGATCATTCGGACGAGGCCGAGGTTCAGGCTGATAACAGCGACTCGACGAACGACGGGAACGCGTCGCAGCGCGACGCCGGCTCAGGCGATTTGCCGAGATCCGTGGATGAACCATGGCTCGGATCTTCGCTCGGTGCAGACGCTGCCGGGGCCGCGGAGGCTGAGCTGCGGGAGGCAGCGGCCAAATGGGAGGTGGACGCGGACAAACTCATGGCGCGACTGGTCGATGCACCCGATCGCACGCTGTCGGATCTGGAGTCGAAGCTGCGACCGGACGTGACCCAGGTGATCACTCCGGGACAGTTGCAGGCCATGCGGGAGGCATGGGAGGCGGGTGCGCTGGATCCGGTGCAGCGATTGTTGCGTGCAGCGCGGGACTTCGTGGCGGTGCGGCGCGGGCATGGTTCGCCACGGAACCAGGACGGTGGTCCAGGCTCTGCGCCGCAGACCGGGGTCGAAGCGGGCGGGGGCGCAGTTTCTGCGAAGCACGGCGCTGGTCGGTCGGCGGATGGACCGTTCGTGTCGTCCGGTGTCGGGCCGACGGAGTTGGTCGAACAATCGCTGGCGGACGACACCGGCGGGGCACAACCTGGGCCGTATGACATTTCGGAACCGCCCGTGGGTGACGGGGGGCCGTACCGGGCTGTCCATGCACCTGTCGTCGAGTCGTGGTTCGGGCGATGGGCTGCTGTGGAGGCGGAGTTGCGTGAAGCGGCACGATTGCTGGGGCTGTCGCCGGAGCAGTTCATGGTGCCGAAACTGCTCGAGGCGCCCGCCACCACGTTGCAGGACTTGACGACAGTACTGGATCCGCAGAGCACCGGGTTCTTTTCAGCCGAACTGCTGCAGGCAATGGAACAGGCGCACGTCGACGGCGCACCGAGTCCACGGCAGCGACTGCGCGCCGCGGTACGCGAGCATCTGGAAGTGATGCTCGAGCTCGATTCAGCGAAGCGTCAGGATTTAGCGAAGCGCCAGATCGTGGATGCCGGATCGTCGGCCACGATCACCGATATCGGGGAGCGCGAACACAACCAGGACGCGCGGGCTTTCGTCGAGGTGACCGCGGGAAACGGCACACCGATGACGATGGGCGTGGTGTGCGACGGCGTCGGCGGGGCGACCAGTTCGCAGGTCGCGTCGCAGCTGGCGGTTCGGGTCGCGCAGGACAGTCTGGTGCGGTCGCTGGGTCGTGGCATGGCCGCGCATGGGGCGGTGAAGCAAGCGATTGCCGATGCCGAAGACATTGTGCAGTCGGTGAATAAGCTGCTGTACCCCGATGAAAGGAAGCCACCGGCGACGACGATCGCGATCGCTGTGGTCGAACCCGGTCAGGTGACCGTTGGTTGGATCGGTGACAGTCGCGTGTACGGGGTGGATTCCGAAAGCGGCACCGCTGTCCAGCTCACGAAGGACCACGGGGTCGGCAGGTATCTCGCCCGTGCCATCGGCCGCGACGATATTCCGGGCGATAACGAGGTCGAGGAATACATCAAGACCTTCTCTAGTAAGTCCGGCGCGGCCCCCTTCAGCCACGTGTTGATTTGCAGCGACGGCATGAACGCGCTGAGCGATGCCGAAGTGGCCGAGACCGTAATGAATGCGCCGAATGCCCGGGTGGCCCTGACCGCCCTCGTCAATCAGGTGTACGCCGCGAAGCAGAAACAGAGAGACAACAAAGACAAAGCCGGCGACATTTCTCTGGACAACATCAGCGCTGTGCTGGTCGGGGACCCACTCCAGCGGTGGCCGGATGTCGCGCAGGCCCCACAGACCGACGCGGAGGTGCGGCGTTTCATCGGCCGTGCCCCGGTGCCATACAACGCCCCAGCCTCCGATAGCACCCCCGCATCGCCGGACGATGGCGGCGATGCGCTGTCCGACTTCGGTTTTGCGCTGGACGAAGGTATCGAGGCGCAGTACGGCACCACTCCGAAGGAACTGATACGACGAGATCCGGCGAATGAGCACAGCGGCCAAGGTGTGGCGGGTCTCCAGTCGGCCGTCGACTCGGGTCTGGGGTCAGAGAGCAGTCTGGGAGCGACGGGAGCGGTGTGGGTACCGCTAAGAGTTGAGCATGACGAAGACGAGCACGGCGCTAGCTACACCTGCATGTATCGGCGGGCTGATGTCGGTGACGGTATCTACGGTGGGTCGGTAGGCATTCACGGCACGGTCGATGAGAACGGCGTCCTCACGTTGTCGATCAAAGTGGCCGAGGGAACACTGTCCGGACGGGAGATGTTCGAAGGCCTCTGGGCTGCCGTCGGGCATCGAGTGCGGGTGATCGGCAGCGTATGGGAATCCGATGCCGCGGTCGCCGACAACCTGGATAGTTTCAATGCCGGTGTGCAGGAACTGTTTCTCTCTCCTGAGGATGCGGCGCGGAATACGTTCACCGGGAAGCTGGCCGTTGAGCTCGGCTATACCGAGGTTGCGATCTATTACCGTCGTAGCAAGGACGGTGTTTTGGGTGAGAATACCGCTGTCCGAGTCTTTTTCGCTGTACCGGATGTGGCCGAACGTGGGTTCGTACCGGGTGTCTGGGACATGGATGAGTTGGTCGCTGACCGGGCTGCCGCGTTGTCGTCCTTGAAAGAAGCGATTCGTCGGTGGCCCGAGATTGATCTCGCCGAGATGGTGTCGGATCGATATGCGCAGGTTTTGGCGCGGATAGGGCACGACAACATGCTGGTGGCGGCGGTGTCGAGATATCACGAGGCACAGAGTCGAGTTCGTCGGGCAGAGCAGTGGATCGGTGGGGTCGACAGGAGGTCGAATGTTGGTGGGGCGAGCGTTACTGATCCGGGTGGCAGGGCGATCGGGCGGTCCCGCGTTACCGCAGTCCTTGACAAGTCGCGCGAAGCGGTTGAGGCATACCAGGATTCAGAACTCAGTGACTCGGCGGCGCGTCAGGGTTCGTTGCGGAAGGTGGGCGAAACCGAGGATGGCAGTGGCGTACGACCAGCCGGCGAGTCGGCGCCCGAGCTGGGGCCGGTGCAGGATGCGCATCTGCTGCTGGAGGACGGAAACGGCGCCAACGTGTGTCTTGTTTCTGAGCTGGAATTCCTTGTAGAGCAAGGAATGTCACGGCATTTGCGGATGCGGCTGGGGGATGCGGAGATACGCGAGATGCTCGATGGTGCGGCGGCGCACGATCGAGGTGTTTCCTTTCCGACTGCCGCGCATGCGCTCGATGCCGATCTCGCCGAGTTCGACGCTGATCCCGATCGATCGGCCGAGCTTGCGAATATCGCCGACGCAGTCCGCGGCGGTGGGTTTTCACTCGTCGCAGTGCGGAACCGTACCGCACCGAAGGGGGAGCCGGAATGGCATGTCGTCACGGTGTACCGGGGAGCTGATGGTGAGCCGTGGATTCATGAGCTGATCTTCCCGGTAGACGAGCATGGGCGGCGGCTCGAGGGTCCGCCGGTGTTGCGTCACGAGCCGTTCGACGCGCGCAGGCATTACCCCGGTGTCGAGATCCGTCACTGGGATTTCGATGCCTCGGGCGATCCGGTGCATCGAATCCCCGTTGGTACGCTGCCGGCGCGTGCGCTCGAGGCTTCCGGCCGGATCGGTACCCCGCCCAGTCCATCGCGGGTTGAGGGCCAGTCGGGTGGGGGCGGGTTTGCTGCCCCTTCACCCACTCCCGACATTCGGCGCGATTATCGGATGATCCTGCACGCACTGCGGCACGACCACGGTTTCGACGAGACGGATGACGTCTACCGCATCGTGGAGGATGCGGACTTCGAGCAGGTCGAGAATGCGCGGCGGCAGCTGGGTGGGGTCGACCGGAGTGTGCTGGCCCAGCGGTTCGGGCCGGGGTACGGAACCATCGAGCAGGCGGCCTTTCCCGGAACGGTCGAGCGCTTTCTCGAGGCCGAGCGCCAAGCGCTCGAGGCGCTGGCCGGCAAGATTGCGGAGCTGCCCTATTCCGATGACACCGGGGCGATCGGGGGTGTGAAACGCCGCATCTTGCTCGGGGGCGGTCTCGGGGTTGCCGCGCTCGCCATGGCCGGAGATACCGGTCCCGATGACGATGGCGCTCCTGTCGGAAGTGGAGACGGTCCGGCTGTCATCGAGGCCGGACCCGGCGCGGACATAGAGCCTGTCGATCCGCCGCTGGTTATCGAGACCGGTCTCGGTGAGGAGATTGATTCGCTCGTCAACGATCTGGCCCACCGTTCCGAATACTTCATGCAGCAGTTCACGCGGGTTTCCAGTGGTGACTATGTCATCGAAGACGGTGGTGATCCGGCGCATTCCGATGGAACATGGGGTCGCCATATCCGTGACGATGGTCGGATCGAGGTCGACTGCACCGAAATCGCGAACCGTGTGCAGGAAGTGGCTACGAAGCGGGGGGAGCGAGACCCGGATCGCATCGCCGCCGAGATTGCGGACCATATCGTTCTCACCCTTGCTCATGAGCTCGGTCACGCTGTTTACGGAGTCGACACCGACTTGGATCCGTGGCAGCCGGGAGTGACGAAGAACCAGTGGATAACCAGCGAGATGCGCAAGCGCTTCGAGAACGAGGCGCATGCCGCGCTCGTCTCCGTGCGAGTGCGGCGCGAGCTGGAGGAGAAGCTGGACAGGCAACTCCCGGATGACGCTTTCACCACCAACGGCTATGGCGATGTCGAGGCATACGATGCCGTCGCGCGTGGCGAGATCCGGCTCACGGAGGCCATCGATCGGATCGCCGATCATATGGCCCGTGATCGGAATGGGTCCTACCACGAGGACATCAAGACGTGGGCCACCGACCAGTGGTACGGCGGCGCAACCGGTCTCGGCCGGGATATGGATACGCTCGTCTCGTATTCGCCGTCCCTGACTCGGAAACTGGAATATCTGAAGGCTGATGGCCGGTCATTCACGCAAGGCAGCGGCGCGGTGCCAATCGGAGTCAGTCCTGCGCAGAAGACAGTGATTTTCGCTGTACCCGAGAGTGATTCGATCGAAAGGCGGGTATTCCTCTTCGCCAAGCTGGTCGGCAGGATCTTCTTCGACCAGGACATATCGACCTGGGACCAGCCCAGCGCGGGTATGTCCGAAACTGAGTGGATCGAACGAGAACTGCTGAACTGGTTCCGCATGGAAGCCGAGGTCGCTCTCGTCGCCTGGGAGGCTCGGCGGGAAATCCTCAGCGCGGGCATCGACATCAGCGCGTTCGAGGAAGATGAGTGGGGAGAACCGCCCGGCGGGTATCGAGCGGCCGAGATCTACGGCGAGTACGCGGCCGCGCGCATCAGCTGGCACGAAGCGGTCGAACAGCTCGCTCTGGCGCGGTGGGGCAAGCCCGATACCGCCGCCAACCAGGAGATGCGACGTTTTCTGAAAGCATACTGGGACAACGAATTCGCCGATTCGCAGCCCTCGGGCGGCAACACCGTCGGCTCGTCGGATAACGAGCCGCCGAGCATCGATGAGGGCACGGCAAGGGGAGGTAGCGCCCGCGGTCCGGCGGTCGCCGGGACCGCCGTTGTGGGTGGCATGGCCGCCTTCGGGGACGAAGCGGACGCCGGTGCGGTTGGTGGCGACAGCCCGTTTGCCACGGACGATCCGTTTACCGAGGGCCTCGATGAGCAGACGCGACGCGCGTACGAGGCCGTCGGCATTGTCTTCGGTGCGGATGCCGATCGTGTCCGGCGGTGGGTCGAGATGCTGACTCCGAAACAGCAGTTGGTGATCCAGGTGTGGTTGAAGGGCGGCACGATCCGCGATGCGGCGGACAACCTCGGCGTGCGGCTTTACCGGATCCGCACGGAGTTCTTCGCCGCCGCGATGCGCAGGCTGGCCTTGTTCCTGTCGCTGGAGTCCCGGTTCGGCAGCATCGGCGAGGATGCGCTGCACACAGCCATCGCAGCGGCGCGGCTGACCGACGTGCAGCGTGCAGTATTCATCCGAGTGGTGTGTTCGGGCGGTTCCTTGGCCGAAACGGCCCGTGATATCGAGCGGACGCCCAATCAAATTCGCCTGGTGCTGCGCGACGCGGTAGGGCGCATGGACACGCTAGTTCCCGAGGACTACGACTCCGACGCGGTCGCCCGAAAACAGGCGGAAGCGGAGATCCCGCTCGAAGCTGAGCTGTCCGGCGAGCTACGGCAGCGGTACGAGTTGATCGTGAGTGCGCGGCAGTCGGATTCAGAGCGTGTCAACCGCTGGATCGAGGTACTGGGGCAAGACCAGCAGCTGGTGCTGCGGGCCGCACTGAATGGCGCGACGCTTGCTGAGGCACGGGAGTTGTATGGGGAAGCGGATCAGTCGGCGCGGGGCATCCAGGAAGACCTCAGTGACGCAGTGCTTCACGTGGCAAAGATGTTGTCCGTTGAATCCCGGTACGTTGCCGCTCGAAGGACCCGTCTGGCGGCGTATATAGACGCAAGATTCTCCAGCCCCGGCGCCGTGTTGTTCAGAATGATGGCGGTCGACAGGCTGACCGTCGCTGCAGCTGAGGCCCGGCTCGTCGCCGAGACGGGCCGATCGATGCGATCCGGCAGCGCGGCGGTGTTCGATGCTGTAGACCGCTTGGACGCGTTCCTGCCCGGGGTCGAACGGTTGCGTGAGCAGGCCGCCCCACCCGCCGTTGCCGCTGATACACCGGCGACCCCGGAGCTGAACAAACACTCCGAGGCGAAGGCGTTGCTCGCCGCCGCGAAGCAGTCGGCCGCCGGCATTCGCGAGGTGTCGATGTTGTTGGAGGCGATCGCGAGCGCGCTGGATGGTCAACAGTCCGACGTGTTCAGGCAGTGGCTGGACGGTGAACTGGACCTCGAACAGCTGGCGCAGGTCCGGAGCATCGCCGGTGCGAAGCTCGGCCAGTCGACCATTGTGCGGGCGGCGGACCTGCTGTCAGGTCGAAAGGTGGTCCGATACCACGCGCGGGAGGTCATCGAGAGGGCCCGCCGGGATGTCGGCGGCGCATTCGTGGCTGCGTATGTCGCGCTTACTCCTATCGAACGTCTCGACCTCGTCGGCAAGGTCGAGAGCCGCAAGGTGAATGCCGAGCGCCGGCTGGCCGCGTGGCTGGCCGAGCATTTCCCAGGCGTCATTGGGCCGGAACTGTCGGTGTACGGCGGCGAGATTCCGGACCGCGTCCGAGACGAGGTCCAACAGATCCCCGCCGAGGACGTCAGCGCCCGCGTCATCGACGCCATCTATTACCGTTCTGCCCGCCAGCATCTCGAATCGATGCAGGTAGCCGAAAGTGGTTCGCGCACTGCGGTTATGGAGACCGGCGATGACGACGGCACCGGGTCGTATCTGCCGCAGACGGATACGCAGGATCTACCGGGTGCGTGTGTGCAGAACACCTGCACGGTGATCGAGGCCCTGTCGCCCGGCGTGGTGGATGCTCGGGCGAACCCCGAGGCGGCGCTGGCGGGTGAGACGGTCAGGCAGACTCTCGACCGTTTGCGCAACGGCAGGCCGGAGCCCGTCGAGCTGGAAGGGTTCCGGGCCGACGAGGACGGGACCGCCCACGACAAGATCGCGGTAGCACTCGAGGTGGGTGATGTGGCATTCGTCGTGGACCTGCACAACGGGTTGCCCGGCGCCGACGGCCACGCCTACGCGGTGACGAAACTCAGCGGCGGCCAAGTCGTCGCGGTGGAGAAGATCAACGGGCGGTGGGTTGTTGCTCAGCACGCGAAGGGGGAGTACTTCGGCAAGGGTTTCGACAGAGACGCGTTCGGCGAACCGGCCGCGACGTTCGCGACGGTCATCCGCGGCGGCGCTGTTGTCACGGGTCTCGGCGACGCTCCGCCGTTGCGCGACGAAGACCTGCTGATCGCAGGCACCGGAGTCGATCTCTCGGCGCCGCACCATGACCCGGACACACCACGCCCAACCGTCTCGGTGGACGGGCTACCGGTGCGCGGCGCGGACGGTATCCCGGGTGATGTCCTCACCATGCTGGTGGACGCCGTGCGGGCGCTCCCGCCGGATTACCCGGTAGCGGGGATTCGGGTCGGTGTGGAGTCGCCGGAGACCGGCGGCCCCCGATTGCGGGCGATCGATGGTGGCGAGAGTCTGCTGAACAAGCGGAACTGGCTCGCGGTTGATCGCAAAGACCTTGTGGGAGAACAGGTATCGGCGGAATCGATTGGCGCGGCCGTAGCCGAGGCGTTCGAACGGTTGCACGGCGTATCGGTTTCGGAGGTGCACCAGCCAACCGATGAGCGACTGGCGTCGCAGCAGGTGGCCGAGACGCCGTCGCCAGCGCAAATCTCGAAAAACGAGGCGCCCGTCGATGATTCGAGTGGTCCTGCGCAGACCGGCACCATCGAATTCTCCGGCGAGGATCCGGTGCAGGCGGCGAATGCTGCCGAAGAACTGGTGCGACACCTCGCGGACGGATGGCCGGAAGGTCAGGTCGACAGGACGGTCGTCGTCACGCGCAGCCTGGTGAACGCAATCGCTGTGGCAGGACGAACAGGCTCCGTCGCAGTGGAAGCCACCGCTACCAGCCTCACCGTCACTGTCGACGACGGCACCCTTGACGCTCCGTCCCTCGCCCGCCTCGATCCCGAGCTACTGAAGTTCCTCCCCGATGAGCTCATCCGGACCCGGTTGAAGTTCGAGCGCACCGACGCCAAGTCCGGGAGACGCACCGACGTCATCTTCGGCACCCGATACGAGTTCCGCCAGACCAGGGGTGGTGCCGATGTACCTCTGCCTCCCACCCCGGACCCGTTCGATGCCGAAACTGAAACCGACGCACCCGTTTCCGGGTCGGAGTCTCCGGTGTCCGCGAGGTTGCGGCTGGTTTCCGATGGTTCGAATTCGCCGTTCGGCCGCGATAGGGACAGTGCATCGAGCGGCCCGCAGCCGACCTTGGTGTCTGGCCGATACGGTGAACCTACCGGCGGCGAATCAGCCGATGGCCGCGGTGAAGTCGGTGTGTCGATTGGTCCGGACGGCGGCGGACCGCACGAGCAGTCCGCCCAGCCGTTCCGCGCGCAAGGGGCAGCGCAGGACGGGCAGCCGGAAGCTGTTGTTGCCGAGGGTGTTTCGGCCGCGGACGGTGATATCTCTAGCGCGGAACTGTGGCAGCAGTCGCACGGTGTGGACGTCTCGCATCCACACCGCAGGGCGGCGCGGTGGACACGGCGGCGGCTGCACGACAACACCGGCGACTTCGAGCGGGCGCATGCGGTATCGCGCCGGTTCCATGATCGGGTACGCCAGCTGCGGCGCGAGAACTCCCGCGGCGGGCCGGCCGATGCGTTCGGCTGGCGGGATACCTCCGAGCCGCGGGCCGAAGATATTCGCTTCTACGCTCGAGCATGGGATGAACTGGACTGGCGCGATCAGTGGATATGGGTGTGGGGCAAACCGTTGGAGGTCTCCGAGCTGCCCGGCATCACCAGCGAATGGCGGGATCTCGCCAGCCGGTATGTACTGCGCCGAACGATCGACGCGCTGGGCGCGGACCTGACGAAGCTCGATGCCGAACTGGCGCTGCGCGAATCGGTGCCGCCAGAGCTGGTGGACTCGCGGACGCTACATCTGCGGGAAAATCGGGAGAGCCTCGCCGAGCAGTTGCGGACGTGGGAGTCGGTGCTGCAGGCGTGGGCCGATGCCTCCGCCTGGGGTGACAAGGCGGGTGTGCGAGTGTTCGTGGGCCGGGTCGACATCGCCAACGGTTTCGCCGAATTCCAGTTCAGCCGGGTGGAAGACGCAGACGACGTCGACACGGTTCGGGATGCCACCGAGCTCGAGAACTGCTCGTCGACCTTGGCGGTGGCCGCTACCGCGTATGTGAAGCAGTCGGCTGCCGGGGCGCGACGGGCAAAGATCATCAGAGTCGGACCGGAGATCCGCACCGCCGGCACGGTCGCCGCGCGGCTCGCCGAATACCGTGCTCTCGACGTGGCGGCCACCAGGCAGTACTACCTCGGTGCCGCGCAGGGATTGTCGGCGACCGGCTATCGCCCGCCCGGCGGCGCGGATCCGCTGCACCAGGTGCTGGACACGCCGCAGCGGTGCGCACTGGTGACCTGGGGTGTCGCATACAGCATGGCACCGGATACGCGGGCGGATGTGCGGGCACCGGAGCCGAATGAGTTCCAGCCCCGGCTGAGTGGCATCGAACTGGCGACTCAGCTCCACACCGAATGGGTGGGCGTCGAATCGGGCACCGATCTCGTCCGGCTGTTGCGCGCCACCAAGGTCGGTACTTTCTTTGTCGCGGGCCTGGATTCGGCCGTCGCCGACGCGGACCGGCATGCAGTGCTGCTGCGCAACGACGGCGGCGGCCGGATCAGCATCCTCGACCCGGCCGATGTGCCCGACATCGACATCAACCACGCTGCCGGTGACAAGGATCCGGTCACCGCCTACCGGATGTTGTTCGAGGAGCACAAGCGTGAGCTGGGCGATGACGAACTCGACGGTTTCGGCGCTACGGACGTGCTCGCATTCCATCCTGGGGGAAAGGCGATGGTCGAGCGGGGAACCCCCATCGGCACCGAGATCGACCACCCCGCGTTCAGGGGCCGCCGCGTCACAGCTGGTCCGGCCTCGTTGACCGGAACGACCGGCGACGGCGCGATGGGTTCGGACAGCGGTATCGTCGAATCCGATGCGCTGGTGGGTGCGGTCGAGCTGGATCCGGCCGAGGACGACGATCCGGACGTCGATGCGGAGTTCTTGGAGCTGGTCGATGAGCTGGATCAGCGGATCGCGGCATCCGGTGTGGGCACCGATATCGCCGGCGCCGCGGATACCGGCCCGGTGCCGCTCGCGGCGCGGGAGGCATTGAGCTTCTGGCTCGCCGAGGGCGAAGTTCCGCCGGAGCCTGAGGATCGTGCTGGCTGGGAGCGGCTGGCGGCGCGCCTGCGCCGCGAATACCGCACCACCGACGAGGCGGCGGCCGTGCACCCGATGTGGGTGAGCATGCTTGCGGATTGGTGGGATTCGCTGACCGACGCTCAGTGCGAGGCCATGATCGAGCACTTCCCCCGGTGGGTGGGCAATGCCGACGGCGTTTCCTTCGAGGTGCGGCACGCGGCGAATGTGGCCGTGCTGGAGGAGGAATTCGCGGGGATCCTGGCGCGCGTGCCCGTCGACACCACCCTGCGGAAGTGGGTGATATACGAGCTCACTGCGGCCGAACGCCGTCGGATCCGCGCCATTCTCTCCGCGCGAAAAGGCTTGGCGGACGCGGTCACCCGTTTCGGCGCCGACCAGGTATTTCTGCTGGAGTACGACAGCACCGCACACCACGGATTCGGTCGTGCCGTCGTCGCGCTCGGCAATCCGGGTACCGCCGAGCGTATCGGTGTGTTCGTGCCCGGGATCCTCGCGGAACTCGGGATTCTGCCGGCCAGTGTCGAGAAGGCCGGAAACGTCTGCAAAGTGGCCAAGAGGCTGAGCCCCGAACTCGATGTCGCGATGCTGGCGTGGGTCGGATACCGCGGGCCGGGCGCTACGCCGTTGTTGTGGCCGCAGGTACCGGGATCCGCGCAGGCCCGCGAGGGCGCCCCGGCACTGACGCGAACCCTGCACGCCCTCGATACCGTCCGGAAACGGTTGGCCGGACGGCCGGGCGGGCCGGCGGTTCCCGAGATCGTGGCATTCCCGCTCAGCTACGGCGGGGTGCTGGGTACCTTGGCGGCACTGCGTGGCGCACTGCCCGATTCGGTTGTCAGGTTCGCTTACAACGGAGCATCGGGTGTGCCGGCGGAGCATGTCTCGGAGCTCGGCCTGCCTGCCGACCGGGTCTTCGTCCTCGCGACACCGGGCGACCCGATTTCGGAACTCGGCGCGAACACTGCAGGCCGCCTCGCGGGGTTCGGGCATGGCATCGACCCCGCGTCCGAACTTTTCGGCGCGGTCCGTGTGACCGCCAATTCGAAGCGCACAGGCGGTATCGAAAAGCACGGCGCCTACTTCTTCTTCGAAGCGGACGGTTCCCCCTCGGAGGCGTTGCTCGCCAACGCGATGATCCTGGTCGGCATGGAGCCGCCGCTCGAAGAGCACCGTCCCGGCGTGCCCCATCCGACGCTGTTGCAGAAGATCTTCACCCCGCCGCGTGACCCAGCGGCCCAGCGCCCCCTCGACAACGGTTCGGACACCACGGATTTCGGCACGTCGTACGCGACGGCGCAGGAGCGGCACTACCTGGATGCCCTGCGGTTCGCCGCGGAGGTCACCTCGGGTGCCTCTGGGTACCTGCGTCCTGCTGCGGCGAGCGCGCATATGCGGGCATTCCACGACTTGGACGCCGCCGCCGTTCGTCTCGACCCGATGCGGCTCGGTTCGGTGCTCGTCGGTGTCCACGAACTCGCCGACGGTGGCCTGCGGTTCTGGACGATGGTGCGGGACCACAACGGAATTCGCGTCTACGACCCGGAAACCGGAGCCGTCACGCCATACGAGCAGGGCAGCATTCACGGCGTGCGCGCTACCTACGGTACCGTGTATAACAACGTCGGCATCCCGGTCACAGTGCCCGCCGACATGGTCGCCCACCCCGCCGACTGGAGCGAGAAGGTCCCGTCCGTTCGCCGAGTGGCTTTCGATCCAGACGACCGGCTGATTGTCGTGTCCGGTTCGGCCGGTGAGTCCGAGGCGCGGTTGGCTGCGATGGCCGCGGCGGAACTGGAATCGCGGTTGCGGAACCACGCCTTCACTGGTGCGCGTATCGAATTCCGTTGGGATGGCGGTGGAAAGGCGCCCCGTCGCGGTGCGGTGCGGGTTGTGGCGGATGAGGTATTGGTGCAATGTTCCAACGGCATCTGGTACGACCGCGATGGTGGGGTGGCCGGTGAGCGGGTGGAGCGGGATCGGGCGAAGCCGAGCATCGAAGGGCATACGCTGGGGGCGATGCGGGGTCCGTGGCGGACCGGGGCCGGTCATCTGCGTTCGGCGAGGTCCGGTGCGTCCGCCGATACTGTGACGTGGTGCAGCAGTTGGTTTGTGCCGGCGGGTGACGCGACCATGCGGCAGGTGGTGCTCGGCGCACTGAATTCGCTGCTGTGGGACATCCGTAGGGTGCGTGCGACATATTCCATGCCCGCTGCGCAGAGCGGGGCAGGAGGGCTGCCCCAGCCGGTCGGACACAGAAATGCCAAGAATGCTGCGTTGTCGATCGAGCGGCTGCTGGATGGGCCGGGCTCGGCCCACGGGATGACGGTGGACGCGTGGATATCCGGCACGGGTTGGCAGCGCACTCTCGTGGTCGAAGTGACCCAGGTCCACGACTGGCAAGACCGGACACTGATCGAACGTTTCGAATTCCTCGAAGCCGATCCGGAGTCCGTGGGGCGGGTCTGTCGCTGGAGTAGTTCACCGACCGAACATGACATGACACGTATCGCGGCGACTGCCAACCAACTGCCCCGGGTGCTGCGTGACAGCGAGATGCGTGACCTGGATCCAGTGACGGTGCTGCTGCAAGCAGCGCCACCGAGCACTCTCAACGTACGGGTCGCCGGCAAGCACGGCGACCGCACCGTCGACGTGACCGCGGCCGACGGTGCGGATCCGTGGCTGACCTATCATGTCGACGGCGCCGGATCCGCCGAGCAGCGGCAGGAGTTCACCTTCCACGCCCGGTCCGGTGAGCGCCACCGCCATGCTCCTGTCCCTCAGGTGACCGACTTCGCATCCGGCTGGCGGGGTGGCCAGGCGGATGTGTCCGATGCTCAGGAGCACATCGAGAACCTGCTCGGCGACCACGGTGCCGTACATGTGACGGTGCGCGGCCCCCGCGGCAAGCGGGTATTGGCTGTCGGCACCGCTACTGGTGATCTCAGGCAAGAGTTTCCGGAGCAGAACCTCCGGATCGATGTGGATTGGAAGTCGACGCAGCCGGAGCAGTGGAGCCGATTGTTCGCGGTGACCGTCGGTGACGAGGTGACCGCTGCCGATGTAGTCGAGCAGATTCGCTTGTTCATCGAGCAGGAGCGACCGAATGACCGCACTCGCTGGATCAGCGACTGGATCACATCGGCCCTGAACCCGGGTGACCGGGTGCGGGTGTTCAGCGACCGTCGCGATGGTGTCCGTATCGAACTGGCCGCAGATGAGCGCGACGGGACGATATGGCATTCGCTCGAAGTGACAGGCAAAAAGCCGTGGCATGCGGCCTGGCATTGTCCACATGGATTCGATGAACGCCGTCCCGGTGACACGGCGAAGGCGCAGCTGACGCAGGCGTGGGGCCGCGGCTGGCGAGGCGAATTCGCTCTGGACGAGCAGCTGTCGCGGTGGTTCGCGGATGCGGCGACTGGAGATGGCTCGGTCACGGCGGTTCTGGCGGTCGATCCGGAATCGAAGCAGCGCAGTGTCACGATCGTTCGGACCACAGATGGAAAGGTGATACGCCGCAAGGAATCACCGGCACCCCGCCGTCTGACGGTGCTGGAACAGGTAACCGCTGAACAGGAGGCGGCGAAGCAACGCATGCAGAATGCGGACCAGCTCCTGCGGCAGAAGACTAGCGCCCTGGATCATGGCCATGACATCCTCGCGGACTTCGTCGTCCGCGTCCGCGCTCTGCGCGCTGCGCTCGCCGACAGTGAGCAGGATGAGCAGGAGGCGGCCGAAGCCAGGCGTCAATACGATTCCGCACTGGACTATCGGTCCGAACATTTCCACCTCGACCGGGCACGGATCGAGCAGCTTGCCGACGCGCTCGCGGAGGATGATCCCGACTCGATCACCGCGACGCATCTGCCCGTTTTCGACGATCGGCGGATACCGGCGACGGCTTTCGAGCTGTTGGAGCAGCGGTGCGCGCAACTGCGATACGACAGGTTGCGGCGGCGATTCGAGCAGCTCACCGCCGACGCCGAGGAATTGGCGGCGAACGGCGATCTGCAGGCTGCTATGTCCCAGATCGCCGAACGGTGGCATTACATGCCGGAATGGTCCGGTCTCTGGCACGGCTGGCATCCTGTGGCAACGCGGCGCAAGCAACGCGGCGGCAGCTCTGTCGCGGGCTCCGAGAATCCCGATGAACTGCTGGATCGCGTGCTGGACAACACCGTCGGGGGCGAGCCGAACATCGATGTTCTCGATGCTATCGAACAGCACTCGGCCATCAAACATGTGGTTCGCAGTGAGGGCGTCCGCGACCTGAAAATGCTCCGGCCGACCGACTTCGCGCAGGGACCCGGTGCATGGCGTCCGAATGCGGAGCGCAAGATCACACAGTTCTTCGACAGCAAAGCGGTTAATCAGGTCCGCACGCGGATCGTCAAGGAGTTGGCGGGTGCGAACACCGCGGACACCGTGCCCGAGTCCGGTCAGGAATCGGTCGGTTCGGTGATCGATCAGCGGAAACTTTTCCTCGAGCGCAAGGTCGACATCGAAGAGATCGCCCGGAACGTCCGGGCCGCGGTGCGGCAGTCCAGATTCGAGACGATCGACCGCGAAACAGGGGCGGACGCAGTGGAATCCGCCGTCGATGCGGCTGTCGCCACTGTGCGTGCGGAGTACCTGCATGTGGTGCACGCCGCCGATGTGTCCGAACTGGAGAATGACTGGTTCACGGAACAGGCTCCGGTATTGGGCCGGAAGATCCGGGAACGGCTGGAGAAGCTGCGCGACCGGAACGCCGCGATCAAGATGATTGCCGATTCGGAAACCAGGTATGTGTGGGGAATCCCGGATGTTTCCGACGCTTTCCTGCATTCGCTCGGGATCGAGATCGGTGTGCCGGTATCGGAGGAGAAACAGGGCGAGAATCCGTACCGGGCCATGCTGGGCCGGGTCGGTGCCGGGTCCGGTGAGATCCAGCTCGAAGATATCGGCCATTACGCTGCGGAGTCCGCCAAGGTCCAGAAGGACGGTTCGGTCACGGTGCATGTCACCGATATGTCCGCGCATGAAAAGATCCGCGCGGCGATCGCAGTGACGAAGTACATGATCTTCCGCGGCTATATGACGATGGTGTCACTGGACGACGTCTTCCACGAGGTGGTGGGCGAATGGGCGGAGCGCAAGAGGCCGAAACCGTTCCTGGTCGTGCGTCGCGTCAAAGATCCGGAAACCGGAAGAATCCGTTTCGAATACACCCATGCCGCGGCCCCGTTCCCGCTGCGGGTGCAGACGTTGTACGAGCTGCTCGGTGTCAGCCGGGATGATCAGTTGCACGTCGATGAAGGCGCCGTCGATATCGACAGCTTCGTCGATTACATGATCGAGATCTGCGAGCAGATCGACGGGCTGTCGGTGGAATTCGAGTGCCCTCGGCACGGCGTCGACGACACGATGTCGACCTACTGTACGCATTGTGCCGCCCAAACCCAATCGGATGGTAAGAAACTCGGCGACCAGCAGGAGGTTTACCTGGTTTATCCCGGTGGCCGGGTGCAGATCCGGGAAGCGTCCGGGGTCGGTACCTGTGAGGGCCTGGATATGGCCGCATACGTGTATAACGCGTTCGCGCGCCTGCGCAATGGGGCCATTCTGCACCGCCTGACCCTCAACGCCGACATGATCGACCAGATGAAGCCGGTCGACACCATATTGAGAATTCTCGGGCTGGCCTATCTGGGGAGTGTGGATTACTACAACGCGGAGGCGGGAACAGTCGCACAGACTGCCGCCGCGATGCGCAGCGCCGTGGTGCGGAAGGTGGAGCAGACTGTCGACGATCTGCTTGCGCTGACCAACACTGAGGCCGGGATGATCCAGTTCATCCGCGAGTTCATGTTCACGCCGCCATCCCAGGCGCAGGAAACAGGAGCCGCCTACCGGAAGAACATGCTGGAACAGCAGCGCCGAGCAGCCGAATCGCCGGCCGCGCTGCGTGAACAGATCAAGCTGCTGCAACAGCAGCAGCACGCCGAGGAGCCCGGTACCCGGGCTTCGCGACAGTGGTCACCGAACTTGCCGCTGGGCGACATGTTCAACTTCTTCGGCGCCGACGGCCCCTACGCCGATTACGGCGAATACTCCGATCCAACGCCCGTGACAGCGGCGGAGGACGAAGGCCGACCCAAGACTCACGGCTCACAGGGTGATACGAACCGTTCGCCTGAAGAAGGCGACTCTGGAGAAGCAGGCGACTCCATTGCCGAGGCCGCGACGGAACCGGATGCCGCCAGCCGCGAGGGTGCTACAGGGCCGGCGCTGCTGGTGGAATCGGCCGATCGGCCCGGCGAGTTCGAAGCGGAGGTGGCGCCGGGGGATCAGGCCGCGCTGGACGCTCGCCGCCGCGCAAGGACACGGCGCGACCAACACCACCGGCAATGGTGATCCGGTTCCCTTGCGTGTCAAGAACATTCGATCCTACGACGGTGTGGTCCCCTGGACCGGATTCAATGCGAAATCCGCCGACCGGCGTCGGTTGCTATGGCAGCAGTGAACCGGAGTCCGGTGCGGACGCTACGGCATGGTTGATCGAGAGTCTGGGGGCGTTCGGGAGGACAACGAGCGAGCCGCTCGCGCGAAGGACGAATTCCGTTCGGCCGTTGATCGATACCTCGCCCGGCACGGTGCGGATGCCGCAAACCCGATCGACCGATGATGATCCGGGCGCTGGCACACGCCTGGCACACGTCGGCCTGGCTGGATCTGCTCGCGTGGGCGTGCAGCCCGCACCTGGACCCGGAAACCGGCGAGCGCGCCGTGGGCATCGGGCCAATGGGCCCGCATGATTATCGGTGCGCTAGAAGATGTGGTCGATCTGCGCCTGTGCGGCGACAATCGGAGGCCGCCGTGCGGTCGGACTGTACAAGCTGTTCGGACGAAATCGGCACTGCAACATGGCCTTCGACGTGGCGCGGAATACGAAGTCCGGCATAGCAGCGGGCACGATCGTGTTCGACGCCCGGATCAACGGCGCCGAGGTAGCCAGCAATAGCCAGCGAACCGAACTGTGTAACGAGCTCACCAGGGTAGCCAACGCCGTCGTCGCGGCCCTCCCGCTCGGCGCCTGATCCGCCCCGGCAGCCTGGCGAGCCGGATCGATCGGCCCCTGTCCGGAGTAATTGCAAAAAGAACGGACACATAGCTTTTCGGTTGGTCACTTCTAAATACGACTAGCAGGAGTGGAATACAGTGACCATCGCAGCTGAAGTCCTGAATCTCCCGAACGTGCGCCCGCTTGCGGGGATGGATCAGGCATGGACGTTTCCCGCGGCACGCAACAGATTTCAACGCGCCATCGCATTGGCGTCCAATGACGGTTACGCCCTCCAGATCATCTGCACGAGGGTTTCTCAGACGAGTCCGCTGCCGCGATCCTGACATTCGCGCGCCGCTACGAGGCGGCGCTGTTCAATGCGACCCCCTTCGCTACCTGCTCGGGATTCCGCTTGTCCGGCAACGACTTCGGCTGCGTTGCCAGTGTGCTGCCGGGCATCACCCGCTCCCACACCCAGGATTGGGAGCAGAACCTTTCGACGTGTTTCCCGCCTGGACCTGTGAATTCTCGGGTGACGAGACCGAACTTGAAGTGCGGGCCCGGTTCCCCAAAATGCTCGATCCGAAGAACTCAGTGCGTGTGAGCAGACATCTGCCAGAGTGCGCTTACCGGCGCGGCGCACAGCTTGGGCCGTCGGAAGGGCTTCGGATACGCGAGCTAACGCACAAGGTCAATGGACTGTAAGAAATACGCGGTCGGCTTGTTTCGGGTGCAGGCCAGAGGCCAGAATCTGGCGACCGAAGCATTCTGAGCCTGGTCCGGGGCGGCCCAGCTCGGTGGACCCGTCAGGAGGTTCCATGTCTCAGCCCGGAGTGCCGGAACACGACCCGGCGCCGGGGGAGCACCCCGTCGCGCCGCAGCAAGGGTCGTCACCCTCGTTGCGGAAGGGGGGCGGGGCACCGCAACCGACGCCCGCGCCACCCGAAGAGCAGCCCGGACCGCAGGGGCTGCCTCCCGACGGCGGTCAGCTGTATCCCCCTCCGGGGCAGCCATTCCCGGAAGTTGGTCAGCAGTTGCCGCAGGGACAACAGTTCCCAGTGGGCGACCAGCAGCTTCCACCGGGCGGTCAGCCGTTCCCGGAGGGCCAGTTCCCGCCGGGTGAACAGCCGTACCCAGCAGGCCCGGCGCAGTTCCCGCCCCAGGGGCAGCAGTTCCAGCAGGGCGGTCAGCAGTTCCCTGGAGGTCCGGCGCAGTTCCCGCCACCAGGCGGCCAGCCGCATCCACAGTACGGTCAGCCGTGGCCGCCGCAACAGCAGCCGCGCAAGGGGCGTGGCGGCCTGATCGCACTCGTGCTGGTGTTCGTGCTGGTGGTGCTGGCCGGCGGCGCCGCCGGTGCCTATTTCCTGTTCTTTGAAGAGGATCCGAACAAGAAGCCCGCGGTAGACACATCCCTGGATCTCGCCGATGCGCCGATGGGGTGCGGCATATTCACCGAGGCCGAACTGGCTCCGTTCATTCCGGGCACGTTCACCACCGAGCCGACCGACGTTTTCGGCGGTGACAAGGATTACGAGAAATCGGCGCAGTGCAGCTTCTCCAACCAGAAGACTCACACTGCCCAACGGCAACCGGCGGTTTGGGTCATCGTGACCACCAAACTGCTCAAAGCGAATCAGAACCAATCCGGTGTGCAGAAGGCCAAGACTGAGCTGGGACGCAAGCCAGGTAGCGCGGTCGGGATTCCCGGCGCCGACGACGATCGATTCCGTGAAATCAAGAGCAGCAATAACAACATCAGCACGGGTGAGATGTCGTTCATCTATCACAACGTGTTCATCAGTATCACGTACCACTATGAACGCTTGGGACAGAACAAGTTCACCCAACCGCTGATGCAGATGTCGACGAAGGCGCTGGAGAAGGTGACTGGCTGATCCTGCACGGCGACGCTTGGCTGGGGCGTAAGGCGGAGGGCCTTGCGGTCTTGTCCCGGGGGCGTACCTCTCGGTTCTGAAACGGCCGAGGTCGCGCGGTAGTGCGCGACCTCGGCCGTTCTGTATTTTCGTCGTCGTCGGCATTGCGCAGAACCATCAGAGGGCACTGGGCGGTGGTGGTGGCATCGCCCACGGAGGTGTTCGCCGCCATCACCACCGGCAACAGCAACCGGGATGAAGTCCGACTTCTGTGATGCTGTCGTCTCTACTTGTTGATTCGTACGCTGGCAGGGTTGTCGGATGCGGGGTAAGGGGGTTGTGTCGTGGGGTCGTCGTCCCCTTCGAGATCTCGCACCATGAGCGTTGCCCCCGCTACAGCTCCGGGCATTAGAAAGACTGCCACGAACGGGATCAGGAAGGCGAGGGCGAGTGGTACACCGAAGCCCCAGACGAGTTTTCGGCGTGAGCGCAACAGGATGAGTTGTTCGCGGACTTCGATGCGGCGTCGCGCCTGTGCGACGGAGGTGAGTTCTTGGGTCAGGAAGAAGCCTGTGACGAATACGGCGATCACCGGGACCACGGTCTGGCCGAGGACTGGTATGAAGCCGAGGGCGAGCAATAGCACTGCCCAGATCAGTGCCCGTGCCAGTAGGCGGATGCTGTCGCGGGTGGAGATCCACAGCTCACGTATCAGTGGCAGCCCGGACTCGGGTGCGGTTCCGTCGGCGGACTCGGATATGTCGACCTGCTCGGATAATTTCTCGTAGAAGGGTTGACCGATCAATAGGGTGACTGCGGTGAAGGTGATCACTGCGAGTAGCAGGCCGAGGGCGAATACGAATAGCAGTAGGAAGCCACGGAAAATTCCCAGCCACGGCGAGTCCCAGTCGTCGGCGAACGGGGTCGCCCACTCGACGAAATCGACTGCGACGAAGGGCAATCCGATCAAGGCGGCGACGTAGAGCACCAGTGTTATCAACCCGGGTAGCAGGCCGATACCGAACCAGCGGCCGTGCTGGCCGACCCAGCGCTGTCCCTCGAGAAGGTATCCGAATCCGGTCCTGAGATCACGCATGATCGCAGCCTATCGGGGGCGCGGCTGTGGTGCCCACGGCGTAACGACTTGGCTCGATAACATTCTTCCGGTGTCGACGTCGCGCCGATATCGGGCGGCGTCCGGAGCCCGGACCGATATCTCAAAGATATGTAAAGCCGTGCCGCTGGGCCTATCTGGGCCGACGGCACAGGCATTAAGTTCGACGGTGAGTCGGTTCCAATCTATTCATGATGTTCGGAGGCTTCCTGCTGCCACTGCTGGGACGCGACTATCCAGATCTCAGGCTCACCGCCCCTATGCTCACCGATAGTGGAACTGCCGCAACGGCTTTCGAATCCCATGGCGGGTGATGTGCGAAGCGGTGATGGGACAGCGGGCGCAATGACGCGTTGAGGTAGATGAGGCTGGTCGTGAACGCAGCGACGATGCCGAAGAACGGGCGCCGACGGCCGGGCGCGCCCGTGCCGCTATATCGTCAGCCACGCGGATCTTCATTTCTGACTCAGCGGATTGTAAAAATGTTCGCTGGTGGGTGCGCCGGCCGGATCCACCAGGCGATGATTCCTTCCCAGAACTGATCGGCACAGTGACGTAGAGGCACCGACGTGCTCTGGTCCTCGCTGGGCTACCTGTCCCATCCCCGAGGTCGCGCTCCGGGAGCGCCGCAGTACGCACGCGTCTACATGTCCAGTGATTTGCGCCCCGGCCGAGCCGAAAGCCCTGAATCGAAAGATGTCTTCGTGACCATGAACGAGTCCCGGCGCACCGGGCGAATGTCCCAGGCCCATCACACTGCTCAGGCGACCCGGTCGTGGCACGATCCGACGGGGCCGAACCTGCCTCGGCTGCACCGGATGTCGTATGTTCTGGCCGTAAATGCGGTGGGCTGTACCGCCTATCACGAGGTGGCCCTGATCTCGGTCGTCGCTTATACCGATGGTTTCACCATCCAGTTGCGGGTGCGGTACCCGGTGGGCGAGGGGGCCACGCCGGATCCCGGTCCATCGCAGGTCACGATCGGCAAAGTCCGCACCATTGTGGTCGAGGCGATGGATGACCTCGGTAACGTGTACCGGTGCCGTTCGGTTATGGGTGGCGGCGCCGGGCCCGGGGGAGATTGGCACGCGCACGGAGAAGTGCACTGCGATCCGGTGCTCGCGCCGGAGGCGACCGCGATCACTGTGCGGTTGACGCTCCCGCCCGGCAGCATCGACCAGCCGGTGCAGGTGAATTGCGAGATACCCCTGATGCCCCTTCTCGGGGAGATACCCGCGCCGGCGGCCGCCCGGCTTGCTCGGTTGCCCGTGCCGGATACCCCTGTCGCACGCCCCGATCTTCGCCCGATCGCGGCGGCGGACTTGCTGCGTCACGCCGATTTGGTCGGGATCTCCGCGGTCGCCCGGACAGCGCGCCGTAGCGGCGTGGCACTGACGGTGCTGACGATGGAGCGCTACGACCGCGGCGTGCACCTTCGGCTCATTGTCCAGCTCGACGACGACCACCCCGACGCCATCGCCCACCGAACCACCGACCCCGCAGCTCGGGACCCGCGGGCTTGGATCCTGAATGCGGACTATCTGCATCTCACAGACGATCTCGGCAACCGGTATCCGCTCAGGCCCTCCTCGGTGGCGGGGGACCGGCTGCACCGCATCGTGTCGGTCACCTCCCCGCTGCCCGTCCCCGCGGAGTCGCTCGCGTTTCGGCTCGACGCCAACGAAATCGTCTGGTGCACATCGGGTCCCGGCGGCACCTGGTCAGTCGGCGAGCGGATCACCGCCGACCCCGGCCCCTTCACGGTGATGTTCCCGCGCTATCCCATACCCGTCGAGTCGGCGTGAGCCGTCAGCAGCGCAACGGGTAACGGGGACGCCGATATCCGGCGGCATCGAAGCGTCGAATGCGAAGGCACGCAGAGGCTACCCGATCACGCGCATGGGCTCGGCGGAGGCTTGGGTGAATACCTCACCCGGAATTCAACCAGGTGACACCGCTGCCCAAGGCGCCGATGTCTTCCTCGGCTGCGGACGGTCTCGCGAGTGACGCCGCACCGTCTCCATGCGCGGTGCTCGGGACATATGTCCTCGACATTCACTGGTCGAGGCGGTGTACGACGAGTCGCCTACGTTCTCCCGTGCGGGATCGGCGGAATAAGCACGAGAGTCATACAGCCTGTCCACTCGACTCTCCGTGATGCAAATTCAGACCACGACTACTGTATTTCTGCGGAAATACTTCAAAACCGCTTGATTTCACGATTGGCCGTAACTCAAGTTACTGCAAAATATGTGCTCGGCAGTTGGTTTTGCAAATTATGGCAATCCATACTTCTCTGTGGACAAGATGATTCGATCCTGAGGAGATTTTATGGGCATGCTTTGCGGACGGGCTGCGCTGGTGGCGACTGTCATTGCGCTGGCCGGCGCTGGGGTCGGTGTGGTTGCCGCTGGCCCGGCCAATGCGGCTGCCACTTGCAGCGGAACTCAGCTCCACGGCAAGTCGGGAGTAGTCGGCAGCGCCGAGACGCCGCATACCGACAGCTGTCAGCTCGACAAGGGGGATCGCGGGGAAGCGGTCGAGGCGCTGCAGAAGACCCTCAACCAGTGCTACGACGTGGGGACGCTGGTTGTCGACGGCGTTTTCGGCGACAAGACCCGAGAAGCGTTGATTGATGCGCAGCGGAAGGCGGGCACTGGCGCGGACGGTATCTACGGGCCCAAAACGCGCGCTGCGCTGAAATGGCCTTTCTACAACCGAGCGACTTGGGTATTCAACGGGTGCCACCAGTTGTGAGCGGTTCCCGCCGATCGCTCGTTGTGGTTCTCTGGCCTGACGGCCCCGGCGCGCGGTGGGTGAAGGTGTGATCGCCTGGGATAGGGCGCGGCGTCCGAGGAGTGCGGGTGTCAACAGGGCACGGATTTCATACGCTCCGTTGCGGATTGGACGGCACCGGACCGGAACGCCGCACCCGTAATGCAGCCGTACCGCCGCCCCTGCCCGGCGGACCGCTTGTGGGTTCGTCGATTCGGCTGCGCCGCACATCTGCGCGCTCGCGGCGCCCCCTAACTACTGACCGCAGCCGAATGATGTTCGCGTCGGGGGTAGGCGATGAAGGAGAAGCGGATACCAACGCCTGAAATGGTTACCGTGACCGACGGTTTGGGGTTGTTTCCATACACGGTGGACTCGCCGAGCTGCCCGACTCCCTCTCGATCTGGAAGTGGTGACGGAGAAATTGCTCGATAGGCTCATGCTTGGGCTGCTAGCGGGGTGGGTGGGGTGCGCATTGTTCGGGTGGGTGTGCGGTGTCGCGTATTGGCACGTGCTGGTGCCGTTCGACGAAGTGTTCGGCAGAAGCGCACCGTCCTACACCCGTCGGCGAATGGCGAAGGCGGTGGCGCACACATGTAAGCGCGACCACGAGCCGACGTTGTGCCCGTGCTTGCGTTGGCAGCAGCGCACCGTACTCGAATACCAGGGTGCGGATTGGCGCGGACGACGTGCGGCGGTCGCTGGCCGGTACATACTCGGTTCCGAGGTGCCGGTGCGCATTTCCTACCGCACCAATCGCGCCTACCCACTGACTCGCGCAGCGGTAATTCGCACGAGCGTCCTCGGCGCGGCGCTCGGCACCGCAATTGGCCTCGTCCAAGTCCTGCTCCTGCTCGTCGTCCTGCACGCCAGGTGACTGAGCAGCACCCCGTAGGCCTATCCACATTGCCGCCCGGTCCGATTCCGCGATGCGGCGAACCTGGTTCGGTGCAGGTCAAGTGAGTGTAAGAATTCGGGCTGTGCGCAGCGTCCCCGAGTCGCCCGGTGCTGCTGTGTGATCGCGATGCCGGGGAAGCCTTAGCCTGAGCGTGCGGTCAGTTTGTTCACGGAATTGGCTGCTGCGGAGCCGGATGTATTCGCCGAGCGCCTGGCCGCGGCCGAGGATACCGTCCATCGAATCTATCGGCGGATCAACCGTGGGCCGTGACGGGGGCTTCGTCGCGTGCCGAACCGCTTCGCTGTGGCCCAGTGGGCGCGGGACGGTCGATACGGTCTGGCCGAGGCGGAGGACTGGGCCGCGTGGTTCTTCGGTGTGAACGCGGAAGGGCGGTCGCTCGAGGACATCGCGGATCCGCTGTCGAAGGCAGACCGTGCGGCGGGCGTCGTTTCGCGGCACGACATTGTCCCGGGCGGTCGGCTCGGGGGTGAGGAATTATGACGCGACCACGACCCGAGCGCAGATCTCTTGCGTGCGTAGCCAATTCGTTGCTCATACCAATTCTCACCCCGATTGGATGAGCGCGCCGAGGTCGCTGCCGCGCCAATCGACGAGCTTCTTGATGTTGCGTTGCGCGGTGGCTGGGTTGTCGGTTGGTGCGGTGATCAGATCGAGCACCAGCCCGAGGGCGAAGGCATGACGCTCGAGGGCGTCGACGTCGACATCGTTGTCGGTGGTCAGACCCAGGTGGAGCGTCGCCGCGTCGGCACCCCAGTCGGTACGGGCGCATCCGGCCAGCCAGATCGCCTGTCGTGCCGCGGCTTCGGCTGCGGCACCCGCACTGGGCAGCACGGTGCCGAACGATCCGCGCCACACCACTTGCCCATCGGTGCGGCATATCGTGAACAGCGTCCGGTTCGCCGCTGTCCACAGCATCAGGTGCGGTCCGCGTGCGGCTGCCGGGCCGAGACTGCCGTGTGCGAATGTTCGAGCAGGTGTGACAGCGGTTCGGATCGCCTGGCGTCGAGATTGGCATTGTATGGGTTTCGACATCATTGATCGACAGTACGGACGGTGGACGGGAATTCGCCCGTACTATTCCCGACAATGGCAAGAGATTCACACTTCTCGCCAGGCTATTCGGGCGGCGCATTCTTTCGATTCGCCGCCGATCGAATCGATACCTCAAGAAGTTGTAAAATCGGAAAAAAATTCGCGTGCGGCGGGTCTGCGAGGGGTACTGATGTTGACGTAGTGCGTGATTCGACCGAATGGCAGGCCATCGATGACGCGTTGCGCCGACTGTACAGAAATGTCGAACCATATCATTTGGGCACCACGGCATCCGTGGGCACTCGGTGGCCCGGACCCGCTGGACGGAATGAGCATCGTCGACGCGCAGTCGCCGTCGGCGGCGCGAAGAATAGTGCTGCCTACTTTCGTCCAGTAGGCTGCATGGGCGGAATGGGCGTGCCGGCCTACGAAACTTGTGCCTTTGCAGAAATTGCTCTGCGAGGCAGGCGAGTTGACGCTTATTCGGTGGCGGTCCGTTGCCCGATTTCGATCCGGACTCCGGCTGCGGTGAGCGCCGAGTGGACGTGTCCGGCCGTGTCCGATGACATCCCGTGGTCTCTCAGCTCTACCGCGGCCAATCCGCGAAATGCCCGCGCGGACATGAGGGTTCGACCGCCGCTGGCGATGACGAGACATCAGGCGAAGACTCCGGGAACATAGGTGTCTTCGGGATCGAACTCGAGCCACCAAGCGACCGAACCAGGATCGGCGAGTGTCCGCGAATTTCGGCGGCATGCTGGATGGGCCGGTGGTGCGTTGGAGGTCGTCGAGAATCGGGCGGGTATGGCGTAGTCGCTGATCAGGTGACCGGGATGCCTGTTCCGGCCCCGGGTGGGCGTGACGGTTTTCACCTGGCAGGAGTGAAGGAATGCTGTTCGGCATTCCGCAAGCTCCGCAAGTACAGGGAGGCCGCCTGTCCACGTAGCAGACGCAGCAGCAGGTTCGTTGCCGTCGCCGGGTGGAATTCCCACTGCCCGCCGCGCGCCGGTTCCACCGCGATCTGCCACGTGGAGGGGTCGGCGTCGTCGCGGGCGACCCAAGACATGTTAGCCGCCTGTATCCGCGCGAATTCTTCGCTCGTCACCCGAGTGAATGAGACAACCATTCCAATTAGCTACCTATCATCGTGTCCTGCAACGTATACCAAGGCGATCGAGGCGATCGCGGTCAGCGTCGGCGTAGCACCAGGGGCAGCCCACCCCGGGGCTGGCAGGTGACCACATAGCGGGGCACCACATTGAATCCGGGCAGGATGGTGAATTCGAAGGTGCCGACGACGGCACTCAGCACCTGTTGGGTAATAGTCGTGGCCAATCGCTCGCCGATGCAGACCCGGCTGCCTTTGCCGAAGGGGTAATACGCGTGCCGATGGCGGGCACTGAAGCGCTCCGGGCCGAACCGGTCCGGGTCGAAGGTCTCCGGATCTTCCCAGAAACGCGAATCACGTTGTGTTACATGGGGATTGAGCACAATCTTGGCTTCTGGCGGCAGATAGTGGGGGCCGAGCATATCAGGCTGTATCGAGCTGCGGAACCAGATCGGGAACGCCGGGTGCAGGCGAAACGCTTCATTGACGACGCGCTTGCCGTATTCCAGTGACGGCAACTCGGCGAAGGTGGGAACTGCCGCAGCTGTCCGCTCCAGTTCGGCCGCCATCTTGTCGGCGGCCTCCGGATTTTGTGCGAGTTCATAAGCCGCCCAGGTCAATCCGGTCGCGGTTGTTTCATAACCCGCCATGAACAGGGTGAAGATCTCATCGCGCAACTGTCGATCACTCATCTGCTCTCCCGTGTCGGCATCGATAGCGTCCAGTAGTAGGCCGAGTAGATCTTCGGGCTTGCGGTCGGCGCGACGGCGCTCCTGGATGAGCGCGTGCACCTGCGCATCCAGATCCTTTACCGCGCGGCGATATCGGATCGCGCCCGGTACCGGCGCCCACCCGGGTAGGAAGAACGTCCACACCTTCGATGCGAGGCCGGCGAACACCTCGGAGGTCAGTTCGCGCAGGCGTTGTGCCCGCGGCGCGTCGATCGACGTGCTGAACAGTGCGCCGAGCACGATCTCCACATTGAGTTCGATGCAGTCATCGAGAAAATTCGTCGGTTGTCCCGCGTTGGCGGCCGATTCCCACCGCCGCATGGCACGTTCTACACATGCGGTGATCTGCTGCTCCATCAGATGCAGCTGTTTGGCATGGAATGCGGGCTGCATGAGCCGTCGCTGCCGCAGCCAATGCTCGCCCTCGCTGGTCACAAGTCCGTTGCCGAGCGCGGCCTGAAAAGGCCGCATCAGTGGGCCCTTGACATAGTTCGCGGCGTGGGTCACCAGGATGCGGCGAATGTAATCCGGGTGGCTCACGATATAGGTCTCCAGCGGTCCGAAGCCGAGTCGCACCAGCCCGTCGTGGCGGGCGGCGGCATCCATGACGAACCGGAACGGGTCGCGTAGCAGGGCGGGCCGCAAGCCCACCGAGGGTGGAAGTTCGGAGGCCGAGGCGTGCGGTGTCTTGGACGAAGTCATCTGTCGATCTCTCTCGTGAAATGCCGGATCAGTTCGTGATGAGTGTCGCGTCCGCGATGTCGTCGACGAATCCGATCTGTGCCGGAATTATCGTTGTCCGGGGCAAGACCGGCTGATCGGCGCGGGAGAACTTACATTTCTTTGAGCTGCTACGTATTTCGGGGTTCCTACGCGCCGAACGGTGCGGGTGAGCTGCGTTGTTTCGCTCTGGCACGAGCGAGCGCGGAACGGAGT
The DNA here is from genome assembly GCF_035920345.1 of Nocardia vinacea. NCBI lineage: Bacteria > Bacillati > Actinomycetota > Actinomycetes > Mycobacteriales > Nocardiaceae > Nocardia > Nocardia vinacea. Next base: position 4,490,895 of record NZ_CP109149.1, on the reverse strand, counting down.
CCGAACCGGAGGTGTCCGGTCGACGACTTCAGCAGGTGTGTCTTCGGTGCGGCATCGGTCCAGAACTTCCGCTCCGACCGCGTCTCCGGCGCATCGTCGCTGGTTCGGCGCAGCCACCGGTCCGGCAGTGCGAGCGTGTACAGCGTTCGGTAGGACTGCCAGAACTGCCCGAATAGCGGACCGGAGGTGTAGGGCAGGTCGTACTTGTCGCAAACTGCGCGTACTCGCCCGGCGATCTCGGCGTAGCGGTTGCTCGGGAGGTCGGGGAACAGATGGTGCTCGATCTGGTAGCAAAGGTTGCCGGTCATGAAGGCGAGCACCGGTCCCGCCGAGATGTTGGCCGTGCCGAGTAGCTGGCGCAGGTACCACTCGCCGCGGGTCTCGTGCTCGAATTGCTCGATGGTGAATTTCTCCGCGCCGTCGGGAAAATGGCCACACATGATCACCAGGTAGGACCACAGATTGCGCAGCAGCAGCGCGCTGGCATTGGCCGTGAGGGTGTGCTTATAGGCCCGGCCGGTGAGTGCCGGGAAGAACAAGAAGTCCTTGCCGACCTGCCGGGCGATCTTGCTGACGAACTCGCGGTCCGGTTTGGACCAGATATCGCGGCGCGAGATGTTTGTATGTGTACGTTCGAGCGCCCAGTCGTGTAGCGCGATAATCCATTCGAAGAGCAGGGCCACGCCCAGCGCGAACACCGGCTGCATCAGGTGGATGGGGCGCCAAGGCTCGTCGCGTGTCATCCGCAGGACGACGAAGCTCAGATCCTCGTCCAACCCGACGACATTGGTGTAGGCGTGGTGGACGTAGTTGTGTGAGCGCTTCCAGTGCGCCGACGGGCCGACGAAGTCCCATTCCCAGGTGCTGGAATGGATTTCGGGGTCGTTCATCCAATCCCATTGGCCATGAGTGATGTTGTGCCCGAGCTCCATCATCTCGATGACCTTGGCGGCCGCGAGCAGTCCGGTGCCGAGCAGCCAAGCCGTTCGCCGCCTGCTCGCGAACAGTGTTGCGCGCCCGGCCATTTCCAGCGCGCGCTGCAGTTTGATCGTGCGCAGGATGTACGCGGTGTCCCGATCGCCGCGCGATTGCTCGACAGTTCGGCGGATCGCATCGAGTTCCGCGCACAGCGTCTCGACATCCGATTGGGTCAGATGGGCGTACGCCTTGATATCCGTTATCGCCACGGGCGACCTTTCGAAGTTCTGAGCAGACGGCGCCGACCATGGTGGGTCTGAAGGTCGATGAACACCGGAATGCTGCATGTATCAACGAGATCGGCGGCTGGGTGCTGCGGTACGCCAACCGCCGCCCTGAAGGTTGGCCCGCAAGAATGAGGGACTTCCGACCGAGGGTGGACCATAACGTTGAATAATGGCTCGTTCAATAGCCGAATCTATTATCTGGACGGAATTTTACATTCCTTTGAGCTGCAACCCATTTCGCCTCGTGCTGAATGACATTCCCGTTGATGGGAATATGTCATCCGATAAGTACATTCGGTCGGGTGCCTGGTCATGACGCTCGATTCATTGCCCACCGCGCAGGCGTCGAGCGATTGCTCGCGAGCTACCGCGGATTGCCTCCCGGAACTACCGTGCGGTTGGCAAAGAAGACATCCAACCTGTTCCGGACGAGGGCCGATACGGCCGTGCCCGGACTCGATGTCGGCGGCCTGGCCGGGATCATCGCCATCGAGCCGGACCGGATGACCGCGGATGTCGGTGGGATGACCACGTATGAGGACTTGGTGGCGGCCACGCTGCCCTACGGCCTCAGTCCGTTGGTGGTGCCGCAGTTGAAGACGATCACGGTCGGCGGAGCGGTTACCGGGATCGGAATCGAATCGAGTTCGTTCCGCAACGGCCTGCCGCACGAGTCGGTTCTGGAGATCGATGTGTTGACCGGGGCGGGGGAGATCGTTACCGCGAAACCCGCTGGCGCACATGCCGATCTATTTCATGGTTTCCCCAATTCGTATGGCACGCTGGGATATTCGACTAGGCTGCGCATCCGCTTGGAACCCGTGCGGCCGTACGTCGCGCTACGGCACCTGCGCTTTCGCGAGCTGTCCGAGCTGGTGTCGGCGATCGACCGGATTGTCGCCGAGCGCAGTCACGGTGGCGAGCGCGTCGACTACCTCGATGGGGTGGTGTTCGGCCGGGATGAGAGCTACCTCACGCTGGGCCGGCAAACCGATGAGCCGGGCCCGGTCAGCGACTACACCGGGATGGCCATCTACTACCAGTCCATCCGGACGCGCGATACCGACCGGCTGACTATCCATGATTACTTGTGGCGATGGGATACCGACTGGTTCTGGTGTTCACGGTACTTCGGCGCGCAGCACCCGTTCGTCCGTCGCTGCTGGCCAAAGCGCTACCTCCGCAGCAGTGTCTACTGGAAGCTGATTGCGCTCAATAACCGTTACCATATTGCCGACCGGCTGCGAGTATATAAAGGCGGCGCCCGGCCGGAACGCGTGATTCAGGATATCGAGGTGCCGATCGAGCGGACCGCGGAGTTCCTCGACTGGTTTTTATCTGAGATTCCCATCGAACCGGTCTGGTTGTGCCCGGTGCGATTGTGTGCGCCATCCGCAAGCGGCACAGCGCCGTGGCCGCTGTATCCGATTCCGGCCGAGAAAACCTATGTCAACGTGGGCTTCTGGTCGACCGTGCCGACCGCGGTCGATGCTCGCGAAGGTGCGATGAATCGGGAGATCGAAGGTAAAGTCGCCGACCTCGACGGACACAAATCACTGTACTCCGAAGCCTTCTACGAGAAAGTCGACTTCGACCGACTCTACGGCGGACATACCTACACGACTCTGAAAAAACGTTATGACCCCGAAAATAGATTGTTGGACCTTTACGCCAAGGTGGTAGAACGTAAATGACCATTCCCGAAGAACGCGCTGATGGCGGGATGACCAGTGGCAGGTTCGGATTCGCCGATATTCTGCAGACCTTCGCGGCCGGTGCCCTCCCCATACGTGTCACGGCGCACGACGGGAGTGTCGCCGGACCAGCGGATAGCCCGTTCGGTCTGCACATAAAGACGCCACGGGCGGTGAACTATCTGGCCACCGCGCCGGGACCGCTCGGCATGGCCCGCGCCTATGTCGGTGGTGACATGGAGGTCTCCGGTGTGCATCCGGGCGATCCGTACGAGTTTCTGCGGGCATCGGAGAACCTCCGAGTTCGGCGTCCGTCCGCGGCGGAATCGGTAAAGGCCGCCCGCGCGCTCGGCTGGCAGGCGTTTCGGCCCGTCGCGCCACCGCCGCAGGAAGCCCCGCCGCGCTGGCGACGGCTCGCGGACGGTGTGCGGCATTCGAAAACCCGGGACTCCGAGGCCATCCAGCATCACTACGACGTCTCGAATGCGTTCTACGAATATGTACTCGGGCCCTCGATGACCTATACCTGCGCGGCCTTCGGTGACCCGGCCTGGACGCTGGAACAGGCTCAAGACAATAAGTACCGGCTGGTGTTCGACAAACTGCGGCTGCGACCGGGCGACCGTTTGCTCGACATCGGGTGCGGTTGGGGTGGCATGGTCCGCTACACGGCCCGCCGCGGTGTGCGGGTGATCGGCGCGACTCTGTCGTCCGAGCAGGCGGATTGGGCCCAGAAGCAGATCGCCGAGGAGGGGCTGACCGATCTCGCGGAGGTCCGGCACTGCGACTACCGCGACATCCCGGAGACCGGCTTCGACGCGGTGTCCTCGATCGGGCTCACCGAGCACATCGGTGTACGCAACTACCCGTTCTACTTCCGGTTCATCCAGAGCAAGTTGCGCGCGGGCGGGCTGCTGCTCAACCACACCATCACCCGCAAGGACAACACTCGCGACGCCAAGGTGGGCGCGTTCATCGACCGATACGTGTTCCCCGACGGCGAGCTGATAGGCGTGGGTCGCGTCATTTCCGAGGTCCATGACGTCGGCTTCGAGGTCCGTCATGAGGAGAACTTGCGCGAGCACTACGCGGCCACCCTTGCGGCGTGGTGCGCGAACCTTGTCGACAATTGGGATGCCTGTGTGGCGGAGGTCGGCGAAGGCACGGCGAAACTGTGGGGTTTGTACATGGCCGCATGCCGCGTCGGTTTCGATCGCAACTTTCTTCAGCTGCACCAGATACTCGCCGTCAAACTCGACGCGCACGGTGAAGCCGCGCTGCCGCTGCGATCGTGGTGGGACGCGTGAACATGCGGATCGCCGAGGCATTGCGTGCGGTCCGGGACGACGGGGTGTGATCGTCATGCACGAACAACCTCAGGTGCCTGTCGAATGGACCGCAGCCGCCCGCAGTGGTGCGATTTCGGTGCGCACCACGGAACAGGGTCTGCCGCTTGGGATTTCGATCGAACCGGCGGAGCTGAAGCGGGACCCGCAGGCGTTGGCGGCCGAGGTGCTGCGGCTGTGCAGGCAGGCGGCGAACAGGGCCGGGATGGCGCGCAGGGCGGAGTTGGCGGCGGCGGGGGTGCCCGCGGAGATGTTGGCGCTGACCGGGTTGCCGACCGCCGAAGAAGTTGCGCGCCAAGAGATCGCCGAGGAACAAGACTATGAGACCGAGCCGGGTAGCTGGCTGCGGTCGGTGTAGTTCGAACCGCGAGAGGAGCTTTCGCCGTGTACGAGACCATGGATGAGCTGATGGCCGCCGTGCGGCAGCGGCTGTATCGGATCCGGGATCTGACCGACGATATGGCCGGGGTCCGTGCCGAGGAGACCGCGTCGAACGGCTCCATAACCGTGGCCGTCGACGGCAATGGGACGCTGCTGGATCTGCGGTTCTCCCAGGCTGTTTCGAGTATGTCGCCAACCGAGTTCGAATCGGTTCTGGTGGCTACCGCTGCCGCTGCCGTGCGGAGTGCGTTCGAACGGCGCGGTGAACTGGTCACAGCGTTCAATGAGGAAGTCGCCGAATAGCGACCGAGAGTTTGCGTTGGCAGGATAGGACTTTCGTCGAGAACCTCAAATTTGTGCAAATTTGCTTCCCGACTTCGCGATCGGGGTTGGTGGGTTCGTTGTCGTTAGTTCATTGTTGATAGCACATTTTGTTGGTCGAATTATTACTCGAGCGGGGATTTACGATGAGCGAACTCGTGGCAACACCTCATGCGATTCGCGCGTATGGGGACGCGGCGGTCGCGATGGCGACCACCGTCGCGACGGCAGCCGCGTTCGACCAGGTGGCAACCGTCGCCGCCGCGGCACCGGTCTTCGGTCTGATAGGCCAGGACTTCCTCATGGCATATGCCTACGCGCAGCAGGATCGGTGACGGCTTCGGAGGCTTCGGAGCCGTGGTTTAGCGATCGCTTGCGGGGCACTCGAGAAGGTCGGCAATACGGTCGGTCCGCTAGCGCTGCGCTGGCGGACCGACCGTACCGGGTTTATCGTGCCGCGGCGAGGGATTCGCCGATGTACCACATCTCCTCCGGGGTGGTGACCATATTGACTGTCGCGCTTGCTGTCGAGGTCCGCACCGTGATCACATTTGGAGCCGAAATATCTTGCACCAGCACGATATCGGCATCGAACTGCCCATCGGGCTGTTCGGGGGCGAGCACCTGCACGATGGTTGCGCCGCCGGTCGGCGCGGCGGGTTCGATGCCGTCGAAGACAACCACCGCCGCACCGGGGATGAGCGTGCTCGACGGCGCGGCAGGGGAGGCCGGATGATGTCCCGCACCCGCGAAGCGGGGTGCGAGCGAGAGCGAATGCGGCGCATCGACATTCGCGACCATGGTCTGCCAGGCTTCGGGCCGGTCGGTGTGCACGATGGTGTGCGCGCCGAGGGCGATGGCCCGCAGGATCACCTGCTGGGCCAGGTCCAGCCGGCCGATGACTTTCAGGTGCCGGGTGCCGTCGCCGATCAGTGGTACGGCAATGCCCTGTCCGGCGTCGTCGGCACCGATCAGTTGGCCGCATCCGGCAGTTGGCACCGCGATACCGTCGAGTGCGGTGAGCGGGCCACGGTAGTCGCCAGCGGTGTCGCCGCAGCGGTGCGCGGGCAGGCAATCCAGCAGCGCGTGGAACTGCTCGCCCGGCAGGGCACGCAGTCCGGTGACCGGTGGTTCTACCGGCTCGTCTATGGTGTCGAAGCGGATCAGTGCACCCAGTGTGATGGGCGTGTCGGTGTCGCCGCGCACCTCGCCTGGCCGTCTCGTACCGGGCCGCAGGCGCACAGTGACCGTGGTGGTCAGGCTCGGGGTGGCCCAGATATCGGCGAAGCCGCGCGATCCGATCAGCTCCGGGCCGATCTCATAGCTGGTGAGGTGAATGCCACCGTGCACCAGCGACTTCGGGGTTTCGGTGAATTCCTCCGGTGCGATACCACGGGTGAGTTCGCGCGCTGCGCCGTTCATTTCGGTCGCGGTCAGCACCGAAGCCGAAATATCCTGTGCGGCAAGTCGATTGGCCACCCGGCGGGTCGCGATGATCGCGGTTCGCAGCGCACCCGCACCGCCTCCGCCACGGTTGTCCACGGCCTCGGCATTGGCGAGCGGATCCAGCCGCAGCACCAGCCAGACCGTGCGATGCGCGATGGCGGGCAGTGGGCCGAGGATGCGGTCGTAGAGCTGGGCCACCGGTCCGCCGCCCGCGGTCCGCGCGCCGGTGCTGATCACATCGATCGAGGCCAGGTTGATATCGAATTGACTGAGGCAGCGACCGATTTCGGTGAGCGGAAGAACCTGGTCGGTGGACAGCGAGCCACGGCGCAGGAGGGTGAGCGTATCCGGTGGCGGGTTGATGTGCAGCATGGTCATGAGCAGGTCGCCGTCCCAGCACACGCCGTAACTGCCACCTTCCGGCAGTGGTACGTCGAAGGGGGATTGGCCGGTATCGGCCGCGCCGGGTCGGGCACGTCGCGAGCGGAAGGTGATCGCGCGCGCGGCAATGCCTGCTACATTGCGCGGGTCGCGGCGGCGCACTGGGGCGGCCCCGGCGCCTACGACAAATACTGCCAGACCGGCGATGACGTATGTCGGTGCACCGAATGCGGTGGCAATCCACGCGACCGCCGCGGCGACTGCGGCGAGCGGAATCGCGAGCCGCAGTGGGATTTCACGGAACAGCCAGTATTCCGGATCGCGCAAGGGTTTGTTCGTTATGTGCGCCGATTTGTTGTTTCCAGTTTCCGTACGGGCATTCGCACCGGATTTGGTATCTCGTTCGTTCACAGACTCGCCCACAATGGTTTGTGCCTACGGTTCGGGAATACAGTACCGCGCCACAACGGTATTCGCGCACCTAGCGCCTGGTTGCTAGATAGTTGCCTGATTGAAATGCCTGCACCGATTTGTGGTGCAATGTCGTCCATTCCTTCCCGTAGTTCGATGGAGACCATGTGCCGGCTCAGCTGACCACCAAGGCCCAGGTCAACGGCTACCGTTTTCTGCTGCGCCGACTCGATCACGCTCTGGTTCGACGCGATGTGCGGATGTTGCACGACCCGATGCGATCTCAGCTGCGTTCGATGCTCGTCGGCGCGATCCTCGGCGTGCTCGTGGTGGCCGGTGCGGCCATCCTGGCCTTCCTGCGGCCTCAGGGCTCGATCGGCGACGCGAACATCGTGATCGGCAAGGACAGCGGCGCGCTGTATGTGGTGGTGGCCGAATCCGAGGACAAGAAGGACGACAAACGCCTGCATCCGGTGCTCAACCTGGCCTCGGCCCGGCTGATCAGTGGCAGCGATGAATCGCCTAAATCGGTGAAGGATTCGAAGCTTTCGTCGATGCCGCGCGGTCCGATGCTCGGCATCCCGGGTGCGCCCGCGGCGCTGCCCGGTTCAATGCAGGGCGGTCGCTCGGACTGGTCGCTGTGCGAGACGGTGCAGCTCTCGATCACCGGCAGCGCGGCTGCGGCGACCGGCGTGGAAACCGCGGTTTTCGCGGGCAAACCCCAACTGGACGAACGCATCCGAACCATGGCGCCCTCGGATGCGCTCTTGGTGCGGCGAACGGACAAGCTCTACCTGATCTATGACGGCAAGCGTGCGGAGGTCGAGCCCGACGATTCGGTCATCGCGCGCTCGCTGGGGTTGCCCGGACACCGGCCGCGGCCCGTCGGCACCGGTCTGTTGGACGTGGCCATCGCGGTGCCGCCGCTGGCCGCACCCGATATTCCGCGGTCCGGTGAGCCCGGTCCCGGCAAACTTTCCGATGTGCCGATCGGCGGTGTCGTCGCCATCGGCGGCACAGGGCACACGGATCGGGCGCAGCTTTATGTTGTGCTGGCCGACGGTGTGCAGCCGATCTCGGATTTCACGGCGCAGGTCATTCGCGCCGCGAATTCCCAGGGCATGCGCGAGATCAAGGTGGTGCCCCCGGATGCACTGACCAATGTGCCAGTGTTACACGAGCTGTCCGTCGACCACTTCCCGGCGACCACGCCGAAGATCGTCTCCGCCGAGGACGCCCCGGTCACCTGCGTGGCCTGGGCGAAGAGCGCGGAACGTGGCAATGACGCCGCCGAAGGTCCGGCGGACCGGGCCGTGGTCACGCTGCTGGCGGGCACTGGACTCCCACTGCCTGATTCGGCGCAGCCGGTGCCATTGGCAACCGCCGATGGCACCGGCGATCGAGTCGATAACGTCTACATCCCACCGTCGTCTGGTGAATTCGTCCAGGTCACCGGAATGGAGGCGGGCAGTTTGCGGCGCGGCCCGCTGTTTTATGTGGCGGACAACGGAATCCGCTACGGCATCCCGGATGTCGCGGCGGCAATGGTGCTGGGCCTGGGCAACAGTCCGCGTCTGGCCCCGCAGTCGATCATCGCCGAGCTGGTACCCGGACCGACGCTGTCGAAGAACGATGCCCTGGTCCAGCGCGACGTTATCGGCACTGGAGCCAGCTGAGATAGATCCCCGCGGCGGACGAAGCCGCCGCGGGGATCTATCTCAGACGCCCAGCGAGGCCAGTACTCCGGTGAGTGCGGCCTGCATATCCGGTGTTTCGATGCGCATGAGTACGGTTTCGTCGACCGCGCTCAGGTCCAGTGTTTCGTCGTTGGCGAGGCGGAATTCGCGTTCCTCCTCGGCGGATTCGATGATGTTGCGCACGAATCGGCCGTTGCCGGCGAGGTCGATGCCGCGACGTGGCTGCCTGTTCTGGTCGACGCGTTCGGTGTTGTAGAGCCGTCCGCATGCCTCGATCAGCAGTTCCATTGCTTCCTCGGACAACTCGGAGTCGCGGGAGCGGGCGATCAGGCTGCCGATCTGCCCGAGTTCGGTCGGGGTGTAGGAGGGGAATTGCAGGCGTTTGGCGAAGCGTGAAGCCAGACCGTCGTTTGCGGCGAGTAGCCGGTCGATTTCGCCGTCGTAGCCGGCGATGATCACCACCAGCCGGTCGCGGTCGTTTTCCATCCTGGCCAGCAGGGTATCCACCGCCTCGCGGCCGAAGGCGTCACCGCCTTGCAGACCGGTCTGGATCAGCGTGTATGCCTCGTCGATGAAAAGCACACCGTCCATCGCGGTATCGATCAGCTTGTCGGTCTTGATCGCGGTGCCGCCGAGGTTCTGGCTGACGAAGTCCACGCGTTTGGCCTCGAGGACCTTGTCGGTCTTGAGTAGTCCTACGCCGCAATAGATTTTGGCCACCACCCGGGCGATGGTGGTCTTACCGGTGCCGGGGGGACCGGTGAAGGCCAGGTGGTTGCCGCGGGCCATGCTGGCCATACCCTTCTCGGCCCGGATCTTGGCTAGCTGCGCGGTCGCCTGCAACTTCGCGACCTGCGTTTTCACTGATTCGAGGCCGATCTGGGAATCCAGCTCGGCGCGCGCGTCGGTCAGGATCTTCTTGGCGCGGTCCTCGGCGTCGGCGGTCTGCATCGCCTCCACCGAGGGCGCCGACGCGGGATCCCAGCGGTCGGTGCGCGCGTCGATCGATTCCTTGGTGGTCACCGTGAGCCGGTAGGTGCGATCGCGCATGGCTGCGGTATTGGCGGCGAAATCCGGTGCCTGCGAATACACCTTCTCGAAAAGGGCCTGCGCCTGGGCCTCTTTACCGGTCTCGCGCAGGCACAGGCCACGGCAGAACATGGCGGTGGTCCGGGCCGCCGGGATCGGTCCCGCTTCGGCCTGTTCCATACGTCGGATGGCTTCGCCGAACAGGCCGAGCTGGGCGCATGCCGAGCCGACCATCACATGTGCGCCCGCCGCCAGATACGGGTCGTCCCATTCGGCGGATCCGGCGAGCACGGCCATCACATCGGGCCAGCGCTGGGTGTTGAAGTGCAGTACGCCACGGATATACGCGCAGATCCGGTCGTCGATCTCCCGATCGGTATCCGAGAGCATCGAGGCGCGGTGGGTGGCGAGTTCGTCGAGCACCTGTTCGGCCTCGTCGTACTCCTTCTCCGAAATCAGCTGTGCCGCTTGGGCCAGCCAGATTTCGGTGTAGCCGGCAAGCGGGTAGTCGATGTACAGCCCGGCCAGGAAGCGTCCGGCCAATGCCCGCGGCGCCAGCCCCAACCGGCGTTGCTCGCGGAAAAGTGTTGTCCCACTGTTCTTGTAGAGGTTGTAGAGCACCTCGGTGGTGACCTCACCCGCCGCGGCCCGGCCCAGCCAGGCGTCGCACATCGTCGGGTCCCACTCGGTGGCACGCGCAAACGCCAGTTTCGCGTACTCGAGATCGCGAGCCGATTCCTGTCCATCGATGGTCAGGCCCAGCGACAGGATTCCGGCGTCGAAGGCCCGTTGTGCTTGGCGGTTGCCGGTCATTGCTGTCAAACCCCGAAGTGTTGGTTGGAGCTATTGTCTACGTACATCTTCCGGACAGCTTAACGATCGCAACTGAACGGTCCGATGGACAGATTATGTTTTACTGGCGGTGGCTTGCAACGTGTGGGAATACCGCGTGCCATGCGAGCGAATTCATGCGAGAGTAGAGCTGGTCGTATGTTGGTCCGACAAATAGGTTGCTGAGATCAGTGTTGGGATCGTTCCGTAAGGCGTTGGGGTCGGTGCGCAATTGACCGAACCGTTGAGTAGCGGCACCCGCGCCGCCGAACCTGAACTGTGCCGAGTGTCCGTCATCGGGGGAAATACCCAGCTCGATGTCGGGCTTCCGGCGACCGTGCCTATCGCCACATTTATCGGTGATCTCGTCGCCCTGATCGAATCGCGCAATCCCGATGTGGTGGAGGGCGACGACGGCGGTACCCCACTGCATACCGAACACTGGACCCTGGCCCGGCTGGGCCGTGACGCCATCGCACCGAGCCGCAGCCTCTGCGAGGCCGAGGTGTTCGACGGCGAGCTGCTGGTGCTGCGCTCGGTCACCGCGAAGGAATCGCCCGCGCTCTTCGACGATGTCATCGATGCGGTATCCCGGCTCACCAGTGTCGATTTCCGCGGCTGGTCGCCCACCGCGGCCCGTTGGACCGGTCTGGTCGCCGCGGTGTCGGCGGTGCTGCTCGCGGTGGGGCTGCTCGCCGCTGGGCGTGCGCACGGCGGCGCTCTGGCCGCGCCCTTCCTCGCGACCGGTGTCGCCATCATCGCTGCCGTCGCGGCGGGTATCGCGGCGCGTAAGTACGCGGATCAATTGACGGCTACCTGGTTGTCACTGTGCGCGCTGCTGTTGTTCTTCGGCGGCGCAGCACTATTCGTGCCAGGCGACCTCGGCAGTCCGCATCTGCTGCTCGGCTGTTCGGTCACCTTGGTGGCCGCGGCGGTGATCTATCGCGCCACCGCGACCGGTGCCGCGCTCACCGCCGCCACCGTGACCGTCGCACTGTTCGGCGGATTCGCCGCACTCGTGCGGATGATCTGGAATTTCGACCTGCCCAAGATCTCCGCCGCCATCCTGGTGGTGGCCATCACACTGATCTCCGCGGTGCCGCGGCTTGCGGCGGTGCTGGCCCGGCTGCCGATCCCGCCGGTGCCGACCGCGGGTGGCGCGATCGATCCGGCCGATCACGAACCACGCCCCACCATCGAAGGTATCGGCGCGATCGGCGCGACGGCACTGCCCTCGGCCGCCGGACTCGGTGAGCGGGCCAGGGCCGCCAACCAGTACCAGACCGGTATGCTCATCGCCTGCGCCATTGCCGCGGTCGTCGGTGCGCTCGGCGCCGCTGATCCGCTGGGATCCGCACGCTGGCAAGGGATTACCCTCGCCGTCATCGCAGCGGTGATCATCGGTCTGCGCGGCCGTTGTTTCGCCGACCTGGTGCAGGCCGGTGCGCTGATCGCGGGCGGCTGCGTCGTAGTCGTCGGCCTGGTTACCGGACTGGCCCTGGGCGATTCGGATCTGCTGCTGCTCGCGGGTGTGCTGCTGCTGGCCTTCGCTGCGGGGGTGCTGGCGTTCGGAGTGATCGGTCCGCACCTCGAGGTGACGCCGGTGACCCGACGAGCCATGGAGATCACCGAATATCTGCTGATCATCGCGGTGATCCCGCTGGTGCTGTGGATCATGGGAGTGTATTCGATGGCCAGGAACATATGACTGCTCGGGCGAGCGAGCCCGGCTGGCGGCGCGGAACCGGAATCGTCTGCGCTGCAGCGGTTCTCGGTGCATCGATGCTCGGTTGGTCTGCTCCGGCCGGTGCGGTCCCGCCACCGACTATCGACCCGGGCGCACTCGGGCCCGCGCAGGCGCTCAGCGGTCGGCCCGCGCCCTTGGAGCCGACCGAGCAAAAGGTCGTCTGCGCCGAACTGTCGCTCATCGGTGGTCCACCCGCGGAACCGCCGCTGCCGCAGCGTGTGCTCGACCTGCCCGCGGCTTGGCAATTCAGTCGCGGTGCGGGACAAAAGATTGCGGTCATCGACACCGGCGTGAACCGGCATCCGCGACTGCCCACACTGCAAGCCGGTGGCGACTATGTTTCCGACAGTGACGGCACCGTCGACTGCGACGGCCACGGCACCCTCGTCGCCGGCATTATCGCCGCGCGCCCGAGCCCGGAGGATGCCTTCGTCGGCGTCGCGCCCGATGCCGAGATCCTCACCATCCGCCAATTGAGCACGCACTATGAGCGCAAGGATCGCGCGGGCGGCGATCAGCCGCCGGATGCCATGGTGCCCTCCGGCTACGGCAGTGTGCTCGGCTTGGCAGCCTCGGTGGTGCGCGCCGTCGATATGGGTGCCACGGTTATCAATATTTCCGAAGTCTCTTGCAGCGCAGCCGGAACCGACACCGCCGACGTTCCGCTCGGTGCCGCGGTGAAGTACGCCTACGACCACAACGTCGTGGTAGTCGCTGCAGCGGGCAATGTGGAGAACGGCGGCGCATGCGAGAAGCAGAACGACGGTGACGGCTGGGACAGCGTGCAGACCATCGCCAGTCCCGCGTGGTTCCAGCCCTACGTCCTGACCGTGGCCTCCATCGATCCGAACGGCGCGCCCTCGGCGCTTTCGCTGCACGGGCCGTGGGTCGGCGCCGCCGCCATCGGGCGCAATATCGTCTCGCTCGACAATAAGCCGGGCGGTACCGGACTGGTCAACGGCGCGGTCACCCAGGAGGGCACCGGAACCATCCAGGGCACCAGTTTCGCCGCACCCTATGTCGCCGGGCTCGCCGCACTGGTCCGCTCCCGTTTCCCGGAGCTTACTGCCGGACAGGTGATCGATCGAATTACCCGCACCGCACAAGCGCCCGGCCCGGGCCGCGACGATCGGGTCGGCCACGGCCTGATCGATCCGCTGGCCGCACTCACCGCACAACTCCCGGATAAGCCGGTCAGCGTCGGCGCCGATACCCCGCGTGTCATGGCGGCCCCGGTCCATCCTGCGGGACCCGATCCGCTGCCGCGACGTATCGCGATCATCGGCTCGGTCACCTGTCTGATCGTGCTGGGACTCGGTGCGGCGCTGTCGATCCCGTTCCGGCGCGCTCGCGGTTCCGCTGACCTCGAGTCCGAAGCAACCTGAGCACCGAAGGCCGACGACTACGTCGCTGTGCGCCGCAGCCCTAATGTTTTGCTCTTGCACCGGCGCAGCGTCGACCGACACGGCGTGCCCCTCGAACGAGTCCGCGCCCGCTACTTGGGGTGACTGCATCGCCCTCGAAGCGCAACTCGGCGAATCGGGTCTGGAGTGGGATGCGGCCGCTGCTTGCCACGTCCAGGTTGACCGAGATGCCAGACTTCTTCTTGAATTCGTCGAATTGGGGTCGTGTACCAGCCGCCGACCCCGTCTGCGGAATAGACGGTGATGTCTCGCCGCCGCTGTCGGCCACAGGCCGCGGTGAGCACGATGGCGGTGACGGCCAGCGCGGTCCGGGAAATGGTGCGTGCCATATAGCCCTGCGTGTTCGAAGTACGCAGATGACTACAACTTTCGGTTCGTGTCGGGTTGGAATCGAAGGGGCGGGGATTCGGGCCGATCAGATTCGGTCGAGGATCAAGACCGCGAATTCGGTAACCGAGGCCACCACATGGGTGGCTCCCGCCGCAAGCAACTGCGCTGCGCCATGTGCGCCGGTCAGCGTCCCTGCGACGATTCGCGCACCGGCGGCCAGACCGCTGGCGATATTCGACGCCGCGAAGACGCTGTTCAGTGGCGGGAAGTCTTGTGCCGCAATATTATTCAGCCCAGGTGTCGCCGCAGCTGGTCTACCCTCTTGACCTGGACGATTGATGGGACCTCAAGAAACTGTCAAAAGTCGGTCGCTCAGCTATTTACTTCCGGTCGCTACCGGGTGCAGGACGCTCTACCAGAAATTACAGCTTCCTGCACTCGAACCCGCGCACGCCTGAACCCCTGGCCACCGTCCGGGCATCCGCCACAGCACAAAACCACCCGTCAACTCCAGGAGTGAATATTTTACTCAATTCTGAGTGTGGTCTCGTCTGGTATGCCTGTGATGTCAATTGCGCTTGTGGATCAGCGCGTCACCCGGATGAATATCAGCGGCGTGTAAATTTCTGCGGCAGTTGATATCTCGCCGTGCACGGCCAACCTTTCGCGTGACAGCTGTGGTTTCATCGATGACGACGTGCAGCACCAACGGGGGGCTCACGTTGCAGAAGGAAAGGTATTCATGTTCATCACTATCTCGAGGCGCAGCCGCCGGACCGTGGCGCGCGTAGCTATCGCGGGTGTCTTTGCCGCTATTCCCCTTGCGGCCGTTGCGGTTCCCGCCACCGCCGCGCCGAGCGACACGATTGCCACCGTAGGTGTGCCGCTGGAGGTTCCGGCGGTATCGGATGATGTTCCCGTGGGCCAAGAGGTGCGCCATCCGCACCACCCGCCGCGTCATATGCCGTGCACCATGTCATTCGGCTGCTGATGTAACACGGTGAGGGCCGCTCCCGTACGGGCGCGGCCCCACGCTGTGTACACCCGGCAAGGGTGGTGGAGTAGATCCCTACGACGTGGCACTGCTGCCGCGTCGGGTGTGCGGGCCGGTACACGGAATGAGTGGGAATATCTGGCTCGCCTGGGCGCAGCACAATGCGATTCCCTCGAGCGATTGTAAAAAGTCGACCGATCTGCTTCTGCGGGTTTCATCCGAGTGATGATGCCGAGCCGCCGATCTGGCCGGCCAATCTCCCGCAGTACATGGCGCGGTATATCTTCCGATCGTCGAACCCGGCCACACCATCAACGCCAACGGCCCGATCGCCGGCGACCGGCCCGACTGCGCGCTCTCGCTTTCGCCATCGGCCCGGAACTCGGCGAGATCGACACACTGAACGGCAGTGTGCAGTTCCTTCAGGTCGTCGGGCTGACGTCGGAGGAATACCAAGCAGCCCAGGGTGGCAATGCGCCTGCACTGCTGCAGCGGCTGTCGCCCAGTATTCCCTTGTACAGCACCGATATCGACCGCGGCCCGTTGGTGCCGCCGCGGTGAATGAACCGCCGCACCGGTCGCCCGGCCCGATGACTGCCATCACAGTCGCACGAGAGGATGTCCCAGTGTCCGCACCACCCATACTGCGTGGGGTGTACCAAGACCTTCAGGCCAACTGGGGCCCGGAGAATGACGGCTACCTGTTCGACAACGGGCCGTCTCCCGTCGATCGGCTCGATGTGGTCGTCTATCGGCCGACCGATGCCATTGCGATGACGTCGTTCGCCACCATCGGCATGGCTATCGAGGAGATGCCCGCGCCTTCTGGGCGCAGTCGCGGCTTGCGCGCCGAACTCCGGTTCGCGCGGCGCGGATCGCTCGACAAAGAGCAGGAGCAGGCTATCGCACGACAACTGGCCAACATCGCGATCTATCCGTGGCGCCCCGGTGGTGGGCTGGATTGGGGCCATATGGTGGGACTCGTCGACGACTTTCCCACGTTTCCCGGTTGCCGAGCGGTCTTCCTGTCCGGCCCTTTCGTTCCCGACGGTCAGGATTGTGTGCGGATCGGCGACGAGGTAGTACGGATCATGAACGTCGTGCCGATTACCGAGGCCGAGCGGGAACGGGCGCGCACGATGCTGCCGGGTGACTTCTTCTACGATCTCCTCGACAGCACCGATGTCTTCAGTGCCCGAACAGATACCGGCACCGAGGTGTGACCGCAGACATTGATCACATCGGGTTGATCGTGTTGGAAAGAGATTGTAGGTCTACCTCAACGTCGGCCATTCCCGTTCAGCCCGACCAGTTCGCCGATGCGCTGCGACTGCTGGTCGCCGATCGGGCCACGGTTCGTCAGTAGCCCGGCCGTCGCGTGGGTCGATCTCTATCCGATCGCGCCGCTGGACCGGTTCCCACCCGCATCGGGGCTGCGGGCCTGTGCGACTCCTGTGTATCGCGCATCGGATTCCACCGCCGAGATTCGCGGTGTTACGCCATGGAAGCTCTCCGACCGCGCGGGACTGCCTCTGGCTGTGGGGATTTCGGCTTCCATAGCCAGGTGCTGCCCACCCGGCCATGGAAGCGTGGTTGTGTGCTACCCCGGTCAGCCGCGGAGCCTTGGTGTTGTTACCCCTTACGCAAGTACGGGGCATCCGCGTTACGGACGGAATCGTCATTGTTGTTGACACTTCTGACTTCGAAGCGGTACTTGGTGCCCGGTTTGACGCCTTCGGCCACCGTGAGCCATTTATCCTTCTCGAGCGTCGTGAATTCCCCGCACTTGTTGCCGGGGCGCAGTTTCTTGTCACCGGAGTTGTCGTCCCGATAACACACCTGAACCTTGGCATTCGCGGCGCTCTTCGACAAAGAATTCACCTTGATGCTGCCGCCGCACGCGGCGGTCGTCTCGAACCAGCCGTCGTTGATCGGCGAGACCAGGTGACCCGCAGGCTTGTTTTCCGCCTTCTCCACACAGTCCTCGGCATGAGCCACGGCCGGGGTGGTGATCGCGAGCATCCCTCCCGCCAGCACCATTCCCGCCACTGCGGCCGTCGCGGCTGCGGTGCGCCGCATAGTGTTTCGCACGTATCTACCTCATTCTTCATCGCTTTGATCAGATCCGAAGAGATCATTACCGATCGAATCCGCGCCGCGCACCCACCGACGGTTAACTTTACGGTCGGTTGAGCTGTCCCGCGATCAACCTCGCAGCGAGCCGGCATGCTGTGCTGCTGGCGCGATTCTCGCCCGATCTGGCAGAGGCACAGTCACGATCAGAGAATCCGGGATGTTCCCGCGCGCTGGGTTGTGGGAAATCCTCGCCGAGGACGAACCCGACGAGCGCGGGCCCGGCCTCGGCGATTGCCTGCGCTGGCACGCCACCCATTTGGTAGCCGACGGTGCGGATCTAGCCGCCATCGAATGTGCCCGGCGCGCACTGCGATTGGCCGGGACGGCCGTCGATCGGACGCGGCTGCGCTGTCTGCCGGGACCTGGCGGCCATCTGCCGCGAGACGGCGCTGCTCGAAGCGATACTCCTGCTCGCCGATGGTCCGACCGTGGCGGCGGCGCGGACTTGGCAGCAGAAGGTGTGGGATCTGCGAGCACTACACGCCGACCAGTCGGTCTCTGCGGAGGCTGTTGGACTGACACTCGCGACGGCGTCGGAAGCCAGAGACCGCTTCTATGCCTGTGCGCGACCCGATTTGGGAATTCTCACCGCGCTTCCGACGCCACAACCACGGCATCAGGAGAATGTCCTGACCTCGTGAGGGTTCTTCAGCGCACCTGGGGTGCGACCTTCGCGCCGAGCAATTCGATGTTGTGCAGCACCTTTTCGTGCGGCAGGGTGCCGACGCTGGTGTGCAGCATGAAGCGGTCCAGGCCGAGGGTGTCGCGGATGTCGGTGATCTTTTCCGCGACGTAGTCCGGGGTGCCGACGAAGAGGGAACCGCTCTGGGAGCGAAGGGCATCGAACTGGGCGCGGGTCATCGGGCCCCAACCACGTTCGCGCCCAATGGTGCTCATTGCCCCGGCGTACGGCGCGTAGAAATCGGCGACGGCCTGTTCGTCGGTATCGGCGATATAGCCGTGCGCGTGTACCGCTACCGGCTGCTTCTCGTGGCCGCCCTCTTCGAGCGCCCGGTGGTACAGATCCACCAGCGGCTTGAAGCGTGCGGGTTGTCCGCCGATGATCGCGATCGCCAGCGGTAGGCCGAGCAGTCCGGCGCGAACCACGGATTCCGGGCTGCCGCCCACCGCGATCCAGACCGGCAGCGGCCGGTTGTCGGTGCGCGGGTAGATCACCGCATCGCGCAGCGGGGCACGGAACTTGCCGTTCCAGGTCACCGGCTTGTCCGCGCGAATGTGCAGCAGCAGCGCCAGTTTCTCCTCGAAGAGTTCGTCATAGTCGCTCAGGTCGTAACCGAACAAGGGAAAGCTCTCGGTGAACGAACCGCGTCCGGCCATCAGCTCGGCGCGACCGTTCGAGAGTCCGTCCAGCGTGGCGAAATCCTGGTACACCCGTACCGGATCATCCGAGCTCAGCACGCTCACCGCGCTGGTCAGCATGATGCGCTCGGTCCGTGCCGCGATCGCGGCCAGTACGACCGCGGGCGCGGATGCCGCGAAATCCTTGCGGTGATGTTCGCCGACGCCATAGACGTCGAGTCCGGCGCGCTCGGTGGCGACCGCCTCGTCCACCACCTCGCGCAGCCGTTCGGCCGCGGTGGGCGCCGGTCGGTCGCCGACCGGGTACAGCTCCGCGAAAGTCGTGAGTCCCAGTTCCACAGCTCGAGTCCTGTTCGTGTGTAGTTTCTACGTCAACCACTAGCCTAAACGGACCGTGGTCCGCAACTATTCCTTCAGTTGACCGCGCATTCGCGGCGCGGGCACGGACAGTGCGCGATGACCGGTGCGGATAGTCTTGTTCCATGTCAGTGCGTACCCGCCAGCCGCTTGTTCCCGGCACGCTCTCGCCCACCCGTGAGGTTCCGCGCTCGATCGAGCGCCCGGAGTATGCGTGGAAGAAGACCGTGAACGAGGGCCGTGAACCCTGGGTGCAGACGGCCGAGACCATCGAGAAGATGCGGATCGCGGGCAAGATCGCGGCGCAGGCGCTCGACGAGGCGGGCAAGGCGGTCGCGCCCGGTGTCACCACCGATGAGCTGGACCGCATCGCGCACGAATACATGTGCGACCACGGAGCGTATCCATCGACCTTGGGCTACAAGGGTTTTCCGAAGTCGTGCTGCACCTCGCTGAACGAGGTGATCTGCCACGGCATTCCGGATTCGACGGTGATCGAGGACGGCGACATCGTCAATATCGACGTGACCGCCTATATCGACGGCGTGCACGGCGACACCAATAAGACCTTCCTAGCCGGTGATGTCGACGAGGAGGTGCGACTGCTGGTCGAGCGCACGCACGAGGCGACCATGCGGGCCATCAAGGCGGTTCGGCCGGGCCGGGCGCTCAATGTGATCGGGCGCGTCATCGAGTCCTACGCCAACCGCTTCGGCTACGGCGTGGTGCGCGATTTCACCGGGCACGGCGTCGGCCCCACCTTCCACAGCGGCCTGGTCATCCTGCACTACGACCAGCCAGCCATCGAATCGGTCATCGAGCCCGGCATGACCTTCACCATCGAGCCGATGATCAACCTCGGCGGTATCGACTACGACATCTGGGACGACGGCTGGACCGTGGTCACCAAGGATCGCAAATGGACCGCGCAGTTCGAACACACGCTGGTGGTCACCGAGTCAGGCGCCGAAATCCTCACTTTGCCGTGATGGGTGGAGCGCGTAGTTCGAAGCTCGCGTTGTCGGGTGGTGACCGAGACGGGCGCCGAGATCCTTTCCCTGCCGTGACGCGAGCACATCACGCGCGCGAGTGGCTGGGGTCGGCTCGTGCGCGGTGCGATGACGGGGATGTGGCGGTCGCACCGCTGACGGAGCCGGCGCTTTGAAAGGCGCGCTGCTGATCGCTGGAACAACCTCCGATGCCGGGAAAAGCGTTGTGGTGGCCGGACTTTGCCGCATGCTTGCCCGGCGCGGCGTTCGAGTCGCGCCATTCAAGGCGCAGAACATGTCCAACAATTCGGTGGTCACCCTCGACGGCGGCGAGATCGGTCGCGCGCAGGCCCTGCAGGCGGCGGCGTGCGGGCTCGAGCCGAGTGTCCGGTTCAATCCGGTCCTGCTCAAACCCGGTAGCGACCGACGCTCCCAACTCGTGGTGCGCGGCAAGGCCATCGGCACCGTCGGCGCGCGTGACTATTTCCAGCGTCGCCAGGACCTACGCGAAGTCGTTGCCGCCGAACTGGATTCGTTGCGCGCCGAATTCGATGTGGTGATCTGTGAGGGTGCCGGTTCGCCCGCCGAGATCAACCTGCGCGCCACCGATCTGGCGAATATGGGGCTTGCCCGGGCAGCGCGACTGCCGGTGCTCGTGGTCGGCGATATCGACCGCGGCGGCGTGCTCGCGCACCTGTTCGGCACCGTGGCCGTCCTCGAGCCCGAAGACCAGCAACTGATCTCCGGCTTCATCGTCAACAAGTTCCGCGGTGATGTCGAATTGTTGCGCCCCGGACTCGACCGGCTCACCGAGCTGACCGGACGTCGCACACTCGGTGTCATTCCCTACGCGGACGAGCTGTGGATCGACGCGGAGGACTCGCTCAGTACGGTCGCCGACGCGCCGGTCGGCCGTCCCAACCCGCCGGTCGGCGCCGAATGGCTCACGGTCGCCGCGATCCGTCTGCCGCGCATCTCCAATTCCACCGATGTCGAAGCGTTGGCCTGTGAGCCCGGTGTCGCGGTGCGTTGGGTCAGCGACCCGTCCCGGCTCGCCGATGCCGATCTGGTGGTGCTGCCGGGCAGTAAGGCCACCGTATCGGATCTGGAGTGGTTGCGGCGCACCGGAATTGCCGATGCGCTATGGGCCAGAGCCGCATCCGGGCGACCGATCCTCGGCATCTGCGGCGGATATCAGATGCTCGGGAGTCGCATCGTCGACCGGGTCGAATCGGATGCGGGGACGGCCGCGGGTTTGGGTCTGCTCGATCTGGAGATCGAATTCGCCGACCCGAAGGTGCTGCGGCGCAGCACCGGGCGGGGTAACGGAATTCCCGTGCACGGCTACGAGATTCACCATGGTCGCGTCGAGCGCAGCGGTGACCCGGCCTGGCTGGAGCTGGACAGCTCGCCGACCGCAGAGGGTACTGCGCGCGAGGCGATTTGGGGCACTCACCTGCACGGCCTGCTGGAGTCGGATGAGTTCCGTCGCTCCTGGCTCCGCGAGGTCGCCGCCCGCGCCGGACGGCATGGTTTCGTCGTCGCCGAAAATACTTCGGTAGCCGCGATCCGCTCATCCCAACTCGACCTGCTCGCCGACCTGATCGAACAGCACCTCGACATCGCCCACATCGAACGCCTGCTCGCCGACGGTGCGCCCACCGATCTGCCGACTATCGTCTCCGGCCTGGGAGTCGGCAGCAAACCTTTTTGATCAGCTCGCCCAATCGCCGAAATATTGTGCGTTCCTGACTTGTGTGAACTGACCACGGTCCCGTTCAACTTGATGCGCAAGACATCCCGGATTCCCAGCGTTAGGGAGGAATTGCGGACTCAGGCGCTAGTCCGGTCGTTTCCACTGAGCTCGGCCCTTACGGACCGAGAAGTTGACTTCGGGCGTGTACCGTATTTCGGGTGAAATCTCGGCGGATCTCGGTCGGTGACCGGGCATGGACCGTACGGGTCGACGGCCCGGAGTCTCGGCACAGCGTGCTGCTGTTGCCCGATGCCGGTGATCCGGTCGACGTCTACGACCAGGTGTGCGCGCGGCTGCACACCTCGGACCTGCGCACCATTGCGGTGGAATCGATAGCGGACCTGGATCCGGCGGGCGTGCACGCCATCCTCGACGAACTCGGCATCCCGTGGGTGAATGTCGCCGGACGTGGTGCGGGTGCGCAGCTGGGCTGGCAGGTCTGCGCGGGCGGTTTCGGCCGGTTCATCAGCCTTGTCGTCGCCGATCGCGGCCATCCAGCGATTCCGGCCGCCGACGGCACCGTCGCGGACCCCACGTGTCGGCCGGTGGAGGTCGCCGCCACCGTGCTGGTCACCAAGAATCTGCCGCGTTCGGTGGCGGATGCCTCCGGACGCTATGTCTACGGCGAATTTCGAGTCGTCGAGATCGACGTCGACAATGTGGCGACCGAGGCCGACCACGAATTGGCCACCGAGATCGTGCTACGCACCAGCCTCTGGTGATCCGGCGGTCTTCCTGTGGAAGGCCGCCAGCCAGTCCAGCCAGCTGTCGAGTTCGGCGAAGGCCTTGGCCAGCGGTTCGGCCGAGGACAGGAAGACATCGTGGCGAGCGCCGTCGATCGGGACGATATTGGTCCGATCGCCCAGGCAGCCCGACCAGCGCTGGATCTGGCGGACATCGAGCACCGCATCCGCCACATCGACGGCCGGACCGTACTTGCGCGCGAATTTCGTGATGCGCGAACGCAGAATCAACGCGGGCACGCCGACCGACAGCCCCGCCTGCAGCTCGGCGTGCCCGTTGCGGATCGCGCGCAGCCAGCCGAGCCGGACCGGGAAGCCCGCCAGCGGCTTCCAATCCAGGTTGTAATCCCATTCGCCCGCCACGCTGTGGTGCAGGCTGTCGCCGTAGGAGCTGATCTTGTTGCCGGGTAGTTCGACCATCGACCGGAACCGGCCGAGCATCTTGATCATCGGGGTGCCGATGGTCCGGTAGTACGCGGGGCCCTGCAGGTCGAACCAGGGGCTGTTGAGCACCAGGCCGACAATGCCGGACTTGGCCGTGCCCTTCGCCTTGTTGAGCCGGTCCAGCCAGAGCGGCACGATGAGTCCGCCGGTCGAATGCGCGACCAGGAGCACGTTATCGCCCGCCTCTTCCTGAACGATGCGCAGCGACTCGTTCAGTTCGGTGTCGTAGAGCGCCAGATCGGTGACGTAGTGCGGCGTCTGGCCGTCGCGCAGCGAGCGACCGCACTTGCGCAGATCCAGCGCGTAGAAGCGGTGCCCGCGCCCGGTGAAGTGTTCGGCCAGATGCTGCTGGAAGAAGTAGTCGGTGAAACCGTGCACGTAAAGCACAGCGGGTTCGGTGGTGGTGGCACCGGTGTCGGGGGTGTAGCGAACGAGGGTCCCCACGGCCTCGCCCTCACCATCGGGGTCCGGACCGAGCGGCAGAGTGCGCTGCTCATAGCCCGCACCGAGGACATCGGACTGCCATCGCTCGGCCGCCGGGGCGGTGATATCGGACACGCTGAGCGAGGCTTCATTCGTCACAAGGATCAATCTAGCCGTAGTGACTGCTTGCAGGTCACTCGAAAGGGTCAGCGACGTCAGGGCCGTTTCTAAGGTCGAACCCAGGAAGGAATCTATGTCACATTCGGTTGGTTCGTTGTCGGACTTCGAACAGGTGAGGTGCACAATTGGGCTAGGTGAACGGCGGGTAACCTACACCTCGCCGAGTCACGCAGGACTCGCAACAACCACATAGCGCCCGTGCCCAGCAGGCCCACCGTGGGGGTGGGCGTGCGCAGAAGGACAAGGAAGTCGATCTACCCGTGCCGAACGCTGCCATGACTGAAAAGACCGACGTTGTACTCATCGGTGCCGGCATCATGAGTGCCACTCTCGGCGCACTGCTTCGGCAGCTGCAGCCGGAATGGTCGATCTCCCTATTCGAGCGGCTGGACGCGGCCGCAGCCGAGAGCAGCGATCCGTGGAACAACGCGGGCACCGGCCACTCCGCACTGTGCGAACTGAACTACAGCCCGCAGAATCCGGACGGCTCGGTCGATATCAGCAAGGCCATCGACATCAATGAGCGCTTCCAGGTCTCGCGCCAGTTCTGGTCCTACGGCGTGGAGAACGGCATCCTCGGCGATCCCTCCGCCTTCATCAACCCCATCCCGCACGTCAGCTTCGTGCACGGCGCGGACAATGTGGACTACCTACGCAAGCGGTACGAGGCGCTGTCGCGGCATCCGCTGTTCTCGACGATGGAATACATCGACAGCCCCGACGAATTCGCCAAGCGGCTGCCGCTGATGGCCAGGGGCCGCGACTTCTCCGATCCGATCGCGCTCAACTGGACCGATGAGGGCACCGATATCGACTTCGGTTCGCTCTCCAGCGAACTGCTGGCCTACCTCGGCCGCTCCGGTGTCGATCTGGCCTTCGGTCACGAGGTGCGCGACCTCACCAAGCAGTCCGACGGTTCCTGGCTGGTCAAGGTGCGCAACCTGCGTACTCGCCGAACCCGGACGCTGATCAGCAAATTCGTCTTCGTCGGCGCCGGTGGCGGTGCGCTGCCGCTGCTGCAGAAGTCGGGGATCAAGGAGGCCAAGGGTTTCGGCGGCTTCCCGATCAGCGGTCAGTTCATCCGCTGCACCAACCCGGATCTGATCTACAAGCACGAGGCCAAGGTCTATGGCAAGGCCGCGGTCGGCGCGCCGCCGATGTCGGTGCCGCACTTGGACACTCGCATCATCAAGGGCCGTCCCGGCCTGCTGTTCGGCCCGTACGCCGGGTGGACGCCGAAGTTCCTCAAGGACGGTAAGAACACCGATCTGTTCAAGTCGGTCAAGCCGAACAACATTTTCTCGCTGCTCGGCGTCGGCGTCACCGAACTCGGCCTGACCAAGTACCTGGTCAGCGAGCTGCTCAAGTCCGAGGCGGGCAAGGTGGCGACGCTGGAGGAGTTCATGCCGCGCGCGGACGGCCACGACTGGGAGCTGATCACCGCGGGGCAGCGCGTGCAGGTCATCCGGCGCAAGGGTGCGGGCGGTGTGCTCGAGTTCGGCACGGCGGTCGTCGCCGCCGAAGACGGCACCATTGCGGGTCTGCTCGGCGCGTCACCCGGCGCGTCGACCGGTGTGAGCGCCATGATCGACGTGCTGCAGCGGTGCTTCCCGCGCGAGTACGACGACTGGTCGCCGAAGCTGAAGGAAATGGTGCCCTCGCTGGGCGTGAAGCTCTCGGAGAACCAGGCGCTGTTCCAGGAAGTCTGGGATTGGTCGACCAAAACCCTGAACCTGAACAGTGTGTCGGACAACACGCCGAAGCACGCAGGGGTCGCGCCGATCGCGTAGTTGTGATAGCAAGACGCGATGATGTCAACGGTTGCACTCAAACGGTCCTGGGCGCTTGATCTCGACACCGCCACCCTGTATCAGCTGTTGAAGCTTCGCGTCGCAGTATTTGTCGTCGAGCAGAAATGCGCGTACCCGGAGCTGGACGGCTTCGACCTGCTGCCGGAGACACGGCATTTCTGGCTCGATGACGAGGGCGAGATCATCTCGACGCTGCGGTTGACCGAGGAGCACGAGAACGGTGTGAAATCGTTCCGCATCGGCCGGGTGTGTACGTCGGTTCCGGCGCGCGGGCACGGGTACACCACCCGGCTGGTGCAGGCTGCGCTCGCCGAGGCGGGTTCGGCGACCGTGCGCCTGAGTGCCCAGACCTACCTGGTCGACTTGTACGCCAAGTTCGGCTTCAAACCCGACGGCGACGAGTTCGAAGAAGACGGCATCATGCATCTGCCCATGCGCAAGGGGTAGATCCCCCGCGGAGGGTGCTGCCGGGCGGGCATTGTGGCGCGAATAGAGTTGGGGCGTGCCATTGCCCCGTACCGAAACCGCGCCGCATGCCTCTTCGCTGACCGGGGCGCGTCCCGGTGCTGATGGTGATGCGGGCTTTCCGTTCTCGGCGGTGGTGGGGCAGGAGCGGTTGCAGCTGGCGTTGATCCTGTGCGCGGTACATCCCGGGATCGGCGGCGTCTTGGTGCGCGGGGAGAAGGGGACCGCGAAATCGACTGTGGTGCGGGCGCTTGCGCAATTGCTGCCGCCCATTGTCGATGAGACGGGTGCGCGGCCCGCTCGCTTGGTCGAGTTGCCGGTGGGGGCTACAGAAGACCGAGTGGTCGGTTCTCTGGATCTGGAGCGGGTGCTGCGCGACGGCGAGCAGGCGTTCCGGCCCGGCCTGTTGGCGGCCGCGCATCACGGCGTGCTCTACGTCGACGAGGTGAATCTGCTGCACGACCACTTGGTGGACGTGCTGCTCGATGCCGCCGCGATGGGGCGGGTGCATATCGAGCGCGATGGGGTCTCGCATTCGCATCCGGCCCGGTTCGTGCTGGTCGGCACCATGAACCCGGAGGAAGGTGAGCTGCGGCCGCAGCTACTGGACCGGTTCGGGCTCACCGTCGATGTCGCGGCCTCGCGGAATGTGGACATGCGGATGTCGGTGGTGCGGCGTCGGCTGGACTACGAGGCGGATCCGGCCGGATTCGCCGCACGCTATGCCGCGGCCGATCGGGAGGTGGCCGAGCGGATTCTCACGGCCCGTGAGCGGGTCGCGTCCGTCGCGCTCGATGACGTGGAGTTGCGGCGGATCGCCGCGCTGTGTGCGTCGTTCGATGTGGACGGGATGCGGGCGGACCTCGTGGTTGCCAGGACCGCTACCGCGCATGCGGCCTGGCGTGGGGCGGATGCGGTGGCCGAGGCGGATGTGCGGGTTGCGGCCGAGTTGGCATTGCCGCATCGGCGGCGGCGGGATCCGTTCGATGAGCCCGGGATCAGCGAAGAGCAGCTGGACGAGGCGATGCGTGCGGCGGGGGAAGAGGCGGAAAAGTCCAGCGAGCGTGCAAAATTGGAGCAGGGCGGGGCTGAGGATCTCGACGATGGCGGTTCGAGTGGTGGTCCGGAAAACCGCACCGATGTCGATGATGCAGGTTCGGATAATGCATTGAACAATCCGGATTTCGGTCCCGGCAATGGTGGCCCGGATGGTCAAGGCCCAGACGATGATCCGGATGGCGGTCCCGGCAATGGTGGTCCGGGCGCTTCTGGCCCCGACGGCGGTGCGGATTCCCCGGGCGGCGGGCAGTCACCGTCCGCGCGCGAGGGTCGTATCGGTGCGCCCGCGACCTCCGTTGTGACACCGCCGCGTTGGGAGGTGCCCGGCGTCGGCGAGGGCGCGGCAGGTCGCCGTTCGCGCGCACAGACCAGGCAGGGACGCACGGTGCGGTCCAGTACCGATACCTCCGGCGGTCTGCATTTGCTCGGCACGGTATTCGCCGCGGCACCGCATCAGCACTCCCGCGGCCGAGCCGACGGACCGTTGAAGCTGGTCGCCGATGATCTGCGCGGTGCGTATCGCGAAGGGCGTGAAGGCAATCTGGTGGTATTCGTGGTCGACGCCTCCGGATCCATGGCGGCGCGCGACCGCCTATCGGCGGTTACCGGCGCGGTCGTCGCGCTGCTGCGCGACGCCTACCAGCGGCGGGACAAGGTTGCTGTGATCACCGTGCGCGGCGCAGAAGCCGAAGTCGTCCTGCCGCCGACATCCTCGGTGGATATCGCGGTGCGTCGCCTGTCCGGCATTCGCACCGGCGGCAAAACTCCGCTCGCCGCAGGGCTTTTGAAGGCACGCGAGGTCGTGCACCGCGAACGTGTCCGCGATCCGCGCCGCCGCCCGATACTGGTCCTGCTCACCGACGGCCGCGCCACCGGTGGCATCGATCCGGTGCCCCGCGCCCGTGTCGCCGCGAATCTGCTTGCCGCCGAGGCGATCACCTCGATCGTCGTGGACTGCGAACGCGGCATGGTCCGCCTCGGCCTCGCCGCCGACCTGGCCCGCACCCTCCGCGCAGGCTACCTCCAACTCGCCGAACTGACCGGCGACTCGGTCGCCGACGTCGTCCGCGCCGGATCCGGTCGCCCCGGCGTGACACGAGCCGCCTGATCGTGGTGGATCTACCTACCGATCCCATAGCCGAACAACGGTATTCGGCCTCTCGGCACCTGGTGGATGTGCAGTCGGGCAGCTTCGATCCCGTAGCGCATGGCGGTGCGGCGGGTGTGGACGTTCTGATCAATGGGCTATCAAGGAGTTTCGATGCCTAAGGGTGTGCCGGAAACGGTTCCGGATGATGGGCTGACGACGCGGCAGCGGCGGAATTTGCCGGTGCTCGCGGTGCATACGGGGCCGGGGAAGGGGAAGTCGACGGCCGCGTTCGGGATGGCGTTGCGGGCGTGGAATCAGGGGTTTGATGTAGCGGTATTCCAGTTCGTCAAGAGTGCCAAGTGGAAGGTGGGGGAGGAGGCAGCCTTTCGCACCCTCGGCCGTCTGCATGAAGAGACAGGTGTCGGTGGGGCGGTTGAATGGCACAAGATGGGTGAGGGTTGGTCGTGGACCCGCAAGCAGGGCACCGATGAGGACCATGCCGCCGCCGCACTGGCCGGGTGGCGCGAGATCGCGCGCAGGCTTCAGGCTGAGCAGCACCGCTTCTACGTCCTCGACGAATTCACCTACCCGCTCAAATGGGGCTGGGTCGATGTTGACGAGGTAGTCGAAACTCTGCGCAACCGCCCAGGTAACCAGCATGTGGTTATCACCGGCCGCGATGCGCCCGCAGCCCTTTTGGATGCCGCCGATCTCGTCACCGAAATGACCAAGGTCAAGCACCCCATGGATGCGGGCCGTAAAGGCCAGCGAGGAATCGAATGGTGACCTCACCGGGATCCCGGGAAGGGGTGCGGTTGTGAGTGGGGTTCCGGCGGTAGTGATCGCCGCGCCCGCTTCGGGCAGTGGGAAGACAACATTGGCGACCGGTCTGATCGGGGCGCTGCGGCGCGCCGGGCATCGGGTGGCGCCGTTCAAGGTGGGGCCGGACTATATCGATCCGGGGTATCACGGCCTGGCGGCTGGGCGGCCCGGACGCAATCTCGATCCGGTGCTGGTCGGCGCGGAACGTGTTGTTCCGCTGTACCGCCACGGTGCCCACGGGTGCGATCTGGCGGTGGTCGAGGGCGTAATGGGACTTTTCGACGGCCGCATCGATGAGAACCACGCCGCACCGATCGCCGAGGGTTCCACCGCGCAGGTCGCCGGATTACTCGGCGCCCCAGTGATTTTGGTCGTCGATGCCCGCGGCCACAGTCAGAGCCTCGCCGCTCTCCTGCACGGCTTCGCCACCTTCGACACTGCGATCAGCTTGGGCGGCGTCATCCTCAACCGCGTCGGCAGCGAACGTCACGACCAGGTGCTGCGTGCCGCCTGCGACCGAGTCGGCCTCCCGGTCCTCGGATCACTACCGCGCATGGCCGAACTCGAGGTCCCCTCCCGCCACCTCGGCCTCATCCCCGCAGTCGAACACGGCCACGCCGCCACCGCCGCCGTCGAAGCAATGACCGACCTCGTCGCCGCCCACGTCGACCTCCTCACCATCGCCCGCCTGGCCCGCTCGACCATCGCCGCCCCAGCCTGGGATCCCGCAACCGCGATCCGTGAATTCGAGGACTCGGTGTACGCGAACAGTGTGGCTGCGGCCAGCGTCGACGAGGCGATCGCCACAGACGTGACCAGCGCGTTCAGCGGGGCGAGCCGTTCGAATGCCCAGGCTGGCGCGAGCACTGCCGGTGTCGCTTCTGCGGGCGTCGGCGACAGAGCGCGGGCAGCCGATGCAGTCGCGGAACGCGCGAGTCGTGCGATGCCGACGGCCGCACAAGGCCCGGTTGTGTCGGGTGTGGTTACGGAGGCCGCGCTCGGTCCTGTGATTGCCATGGCCGGCGGGGCTGCGTTCACGTTCGGGTATGCGGAGCATCGGGAGTTGTTGGAGGCTGCCGGGGCACGGGTTGTGATCTTCGATCCGCTGCGGGATGAACTTCCCACGGGGACGGCCGGTCTGGTATTGCCCGGTGGGTTTCCCGAGGAGCATGCCGCGGCGTTGGCGGCCAACGATCGGCTGCTGGCGCAGGTCGCCGAGCAGGCCGGGGCGGGCCTTCCGGTGCATGCCGAATGTGCTGGATTGCTGTACCTCAGCCGCTCGCTGGACGGCCATTCGATGGCGGGGGTAGTCGATGCGACAGCGGAATTCGGACCCCGCCTGACCCTCGGCTATCGAGATGCCGTGGCGCTGGCGGATTCCGCCCTATGGCGCGCGGGAGAACGGGTGCGCGGCCACGAATTCCACCGCACCCGCCTGGTTTCCACCGGCGACCACGCCACTGCCTGGGGCTGGCACACTGCAGGCGAGCGCATCCGCGAGGGCGCCTTGATCCACCGCGTTCACGCCTCTTACCTGCACACCCACCCGGCCGGAAACCCCGGAGCCACAACCCGTTTTGTCGCCGCAGCCGCCCAATACGCCCAAAGCCGTGCCACCATCTGACACCTCGGCGTCCCCAACCGGCGAACCGACCCCGCAAGGCTGGGCCGTTGGTCTCGGGTTTCGGCCGGGCACATCGAGCGAGCGGATTTTGGATGCTCTGCGAGAAGTGCTGGGCGACAAACCTATTGCCTACCTCGCGACCATCGATCGACGTGCGGAAGAACTCGGTGATGCCGCCGCTGGTTTGGGCGTCTCGGTCCGCGCCTTCACAGCGGCTGAGCTCGCCCGGGTCGACGTACCGAATCCCTCGGCACGTACCGATGACGCACTCGGCACCGCCAGCGTCGCCGAGGCGGCCGCGCTACTGGCCGCCGACGGTCCGCTCGTTATTCCCAAGCGGACCGTCGACGGAATAGTGATCGCGGCCGCGCTCGCACCGAAATCACCACTGACGTAACAAGAGTCAGGACACCGTCCCCAGTTCGATCGGCAGGGACAACGGGCCGACAGTGAAGAACGACGGCGAGTAGGGAATGTCGTCCGGATCGATGGTGAGTCGCAGGTCAGGCAGCCGCCGGTAGAGCGAGGCGAGGGCAAGTCGGCTCTCTAATCGGGCGAGCGGTGCGCCGATGCAGTAGCGCGGCCCGTGTCCGAAGCCGAGGTGTCCGGTCTGTTCGCGGGCGAGATCGAACTGGTTCGCGGTCTCGCCGTACTCCTCCGGATCGATGCCGGTCGCCTGGTAGACCACACCGACCGCACTCCCCTTGGGAATGGCCACACCGGCGATCGTCACATCGGTCAGCGTGAACCGGTAGCTGGTCATCATCACCGAATGGCGGTACCGCAACGTTTCCTCGACCACATCGGCCCACCGGCCTTCGGCTTTGGCCACTGCGAGCTGGTCCGGATTCCGATGCAGTGCGATGACGGCGTGACCGAGCAGATGCACCGTGGTCTCGTGACCGGCGATCAGCATCAGCCAGAGCACGCCGACCAATTCGTCGGTGGTGAGCCGATCGCCCGCATCGCGGGCCCGCACCAGATCCGAGGTCAGATCGTCGCCGGGTTCCTGCTGCTTGCGCTGCACCAATTCGTGCAGGAAAGCCCCGAGTTCGTTCTGGGTCGCGAACGCCAGCTCCGGCGGGGTGGTGTGCGCCAACAGAGTGGAGGTCCATTTCCGCAGCCGTGGCCGGTCCGCGTCGGGCACGCCGAACAATTCGGCGATGACCGCCATCGGCAGTGCGTCGGTGAAGGTTGGTACCAGATCCACTCCGTCACCTGCGGCGATCACCTCGTCCAACAGGCCGTCGATGAGCTCTTGGATGCGCGGTTCCATCGCCTGCACCAGTCGAGGTGTAAATCCCTTCCCGACCAGACCACGCAACCGCCGGTGATCCTCACCATCCTTCGTCGACAGGTGGTCGCCTTGGGCGATGGCCCGTAGCGGCCAGTCTTCCGGGATCGATCCGTCGTATAGCGCGGGCCAGTGCTTCGGGTCCCTGGCAAAGGTCTTGTTGTCGCCGGCGAGGATCTCCGCAACGGCGTTGTGCGTCAAGGCCAAATAGGCGGGCACGCCGCCCGGGAATTCCACTTCGACCACGGGCGCGGTCTGCTGTAGCCGGATGCAGGTGTCGAGCGGGCTTTCGTCGGCGGCGGGGAATGCGGGAAGACTTGTCATGATGACCCCTCGGGCGGTGCCGACCCGTTGGCACGGGTATGGACGATCGGTCGCTTACGCAACCAGACAAAGCTTCCGCCGAATCACCTTGTTCAGCAAGATGTTTCGCCGGTGGAGCGGCATGGTGCCAGACATCGGGCTCGCCCGCAGGCATACAGTTCTCAGCCGCGGGAAGCCCATCTATTCGTGGCCGTTCCGGTAGGCCGGCGTGGTTTAGTGGGGTGGTGGATATTCGAGGCATCGACAATGTGCTGGTTCCGGTCGGTGACCTGGATGCCGCGGTGTCGTTCTACGGTGGCGTGCTGGGGTTGGCGGTGAAGTTCACACTGCCGGAGCAGGGGATTGCGGTATTCGATGTCGGCGGTGAGGTGGCCGGTGTCATGGCTCGGGTGGATCCGCGGGCGGGTGAAGCCGGATTGTCCGGAATGCGGCTGTGGCTGGAGGTACTGGATGCGGTGGCGGCCGCGGCCGAACTCGAAGGGTTCGGCGTACAGGTGGTCAGCGCACCGTTCGAGGTCGGAACCGGTTGGAGCGTAGAGGTTTCCGATCCGTGGGGGAATGTGATCGGGCTGACCGACTACCGCAAGCGTCCCGAGTTGGCTCGGCCGACGAGCTGAATCCGGTGGGCGCGCACGAGTACGTGCCCACCGAAAACCCTACGGCGCGACCGAGCCCCAGTCTGCGAACCCGGTCGGGTCGTGCCGCCCGAGACTTCCGTGTTCGAACAGGCCCCACCCCTCGGAACCCCCGCAGCGCGCGTGCGCGACATGATCGATGACCCCGAACGGGATGCGTCCCGCGATGGCCGGATCGGTGAGGTCGTAACTGCCGCTCGAGGACCAGTCGCGACCCATCCATCGACCGTGCAACCAGTCCGGATCCCCGCCGTATCCGCAGCCGACGTGCAGGGGGATATTGGTGACGGTCCGGACTTCGACCTCGAGCGGCTTACCGTCCGGGGTGGTCATCTCCAGCCGTGCGCCGATGGGATGCCTTGTACCGGAACGGTATTCGATGTGGTAGCGCGGCCACCCCAGCTGTTCGGTGCGACCGTCCGGGAAGATGCGGACGGCGTCGTTGAGCGTGCGCTTGCCGTCCGGTTCCTCCTGCAGGATCAGCACGATGGCGAAATCGTCGAAGCGCAGCGGCACGTACATCCACCAGAAGCCGCCGGACGGCTCGGCGGCGGCCCGGCCCGGCGGCTCGGGTTCGCCCACCGGGCGGATGCCCCAGGAGCGGTCCCGGGTGCCCATCCAGACGGCCGGGTCGACGGTGAGATCCGTGCCGTCGACGTGCAACGTTCCCTCCCACGAGCCGACCTGTGCGAACCGGGTGGCCTGGATGATCGGGCGGTTGCCGTTGAGAATCAGATGCGGTTGTTCCTCGACAGTGGGAAAGGATCCGTGCCAGGTGAGGTCGAAGCCGAGGTCATCGTGCTCGCAGATCACCCGGATCCGCTGCAGCGGTTCCTGCACCTCGATGCGGTACCCGCCGACGCGCAGGTCGACGCCGCGATCGCCGAGCGCGTCGGAGAAGCGGACCGTGCGCTGGATGTCGCCACGTCGGACGCAGGCGTAGGCGTCGATCACCCCGAGGTTCGGATACACCCCGCCGCCGGTGACGAAGAAGGTGCCGCCGTCGCGGTCGTGACCGTTGAAATAGCTTCTGTCGTAGAAGTTCCGGTCGCTGCTGGCGACTCGGGACATGGACAGGTGGGTCTGATGGATGGGGTATTCGTCGAGGGGCGAGGGAGCGGAGCCTGCGGAGCGACCATCAGATACAGCCATGATTTTCCTCTAATCCCATTCGTAGGTTCCGTCGAGCAACGCCTCCAGGCTTGCTCGGTGCATCACGTAGTCGTCGCGATCGGGGGTGTCGGTGTCCTCGCCGAAATGGATCATCCGGCGCTTCACCCTGGCCATCACGATCGCGTGCCGCAGCGCGGCGTACACGATGTAGAAGTCGAGATCCCGAACCGTATATCCGGTGGTCTCCTCGTATTTCGCGACGACATCCGCGCGCCGCAGGAAGTCCGGCAGTCCGGGCTGATCGAAGCGGGTGGCAAGGTCCTGGAAGAAGCGGTGAATGAAGATGACCCAGGCAATATCCAGTTCGCGCGGGCCGAGTCCGGCCATCTCCCAATCGAGTACACCGACCGGGGTGAAGCCGTCGTACAGAATGTTGCCCGGTCGCGAATCACCCCAACTCAGTACGTCCGGACCGGGATCGGCGGGCCAGTGCGCGTCGAGCCAGTCGAAGGTTCGCTCGATCAGCGGAATCGGGTAGCCGTCATCGGCCAATGCCCAGCGGTACCAGTTGCGGTGCCATTCGACATGTCGGCGCAGCGCTTGACCAGGACCGTCCAGCATCGGGAATCGCGTTGCCGGATCGGGGATTTCGTGCACCTTCGCAATGACCTCGACGGTCTTCGCTGCCAATTCCGCACGCTCCTCGGGACTGGCGTCGAAGAGCCAGCCGATGAACACATACGGCGGATTGTCCGATGGCACCCGGCCCTCGACCCGCCGCATCACGAAAAACTTGGTGCCGAGCGGCTTCTCGTCGGTCTCCAGCCAGCACAGCTCGGGGACCGGCACCGCCGAGGCGGCCGCGACCCCGGCCATGATCTGGTATTGCAGCTCCAGGTCGTAGTTTTCGAAGACCGGGAACGAGTCGGCCTCCGGTGTCATCCTGGCCACGAACGAACCGCCGTCCGCGCGCCCGTCCACACTCCATTCGGCGTCGAACAGCACCGTCGGACTCGACATCCCCGCACCCTGTGGCCGCGACAGCGCCGAAATCTTGGGCGGCTGATCAGCGTGGACCTTGCCGTCCAGCCACCGGGACAGGTCCTCGGCGAGGGTGTCGAGGTCCCGCGCGCTGACGGTCAGCTGCCGTCGCGCGGTGGGATCGGGATCGTCGGCCATTCTTTGTCCTCCTGACGCATGTGCCTGCGGAAACTGTAACGCGTTCTAGTCGGTGCTTACCGCAGAAATTCGAAGAAATCGAGCGACCCTCACTGGGTGATATTCGGTATTGACAATCCACTGCACCAGGCGGGGGTCATACCTCCGGCGGAGTCGCGTACGCCGAGAGGTGGGGTGGGAATCGGGGTTTTCCTGGAAGCGGTCGGGCTCTGCCGCCGATACCGTCGCCTGACGTGGAGTCGTGAGAGGGAGGGATCGGTGTGAGTACGGTCGGTGCAGAGGTTCTCGATCGAGAAGAAAGCGTCATACCGCCCGAGCCGCCCGTGCGGTGGAATCCGTTGACCAGGATCGCTTTTCGGTTCTCTTTCGGCTATTTCGCACTGTTCTGCCTGCTGTTCACCCAGATTCCGTTCGCCTTCGCCGGGCTGCTCGCCGGATCGCTGTCGGACAGCGCGGTGCTCTGGGAATTTCGCGCTTTGCGCCCGATCATCGAGCCGGCCGGACGACTGTTCTTCGATACCGATGTCGTGCTGCGCGAGGATTCGGGCAGCGGCGATCAATACTTCATCTGGACATTCGTCTTCTGTGTGCTGATCGCCGCCGCGGTGGCGACCCTCATCTGGACCGCGCTGGACCGGCGCAGGCCGAACTATCGGCAGCTGCAGGCCTGGTTCCTGCTCTTCATCCGGATGTGCCTGGGCGGGCAGATGCTGCTCTACGGGTTCGCCAAGGCGATTCCGACGCAGATGCCGGAGCCGACGCTGGCGAAACTGCTGCAACCCTACGGTGAGTTCAGCCCCGCCTCGGTGTTGTGGAACCAGGTCGGGAGTTCACCCACCTACGAGATCCTGCTCGGCTGTGCCGAAGTGCTGGGCGGACTGCTGCTCTTCCTGCCGAGGACGGCGACGCTCGGCGCAATGCTGAGCCTGGTGAGCTTGGCGCAGGTGTTCGTGCTCAATATGACCTTCGACGTCCCGGTCAAGATCCTGGCCTTCCACCTCATGCTGCTGAGCATGGTGCTGCTCGCACCGCAGGCACGGCGGTTGGCGAATGTGCTGGTGCTGAACCGCCCGTCCGACCCTGCCACGCAACCGGATCCGTTCCGTGGCAACCGAACTCGCCGGATCGCGATCGCGCTGCAAGTCGCACTGGGCCTGTGGATGGCAGCGGGTTTCGTGCACACCGGCCTGAAGTACTGGAACGAAGGCGGCGGTGGCAGCCCGAAGCCGCTGCTGTACGGGATCTGGACGGTATCGGAATTCACCCAGGACGGCGTGCCGGTACCGCCGCTGAGCACCGACGAGACACGTTGGCAGCGAGTCGTTTTCGATGTGCGGGGAATGACCTACCAGAAGATGGACGGCACGCTGGTGCCCGCCGTCCCCGCTGTCGATACCGCCGCCCACAAGATCTCGGTGTCCGCGCCGCCGGAGCAGCCGGACGCACAACCCGCCCAGATCGCCGACTTCACCTTCGAACAGCCCGCGCCCGACCGCCTGACGCTCAACGGACAGCTGAACGGCCGGCCGGTGACCATCACCTTGCAGCAGGTCGATCTGAACAGCTTTCCGCTGCGCGGCCGTGGATTCAACTGGGTGCAGGACTATCCGTACTTCCGCTGAAATCGTTTGTCCGACGTCAATCCCCAGCTACTCCGATGTCCTCGTGCCAGAGCAGCGGTTGGTCGGCGATGAATTCGGTCATCAGGTCGATGCAGCGCTGGTCCTCGAGCACGGTCACCGCGACGCCGTGCTCGGCCAGCCAGTCATGCCCGCCGTGGAAGGTCTGTGCTTCCCCGATGATCACCGCGCCGATCCCGAACTGGCGCACCAGCCCGCTGCAGTACCAGCACGGTGACAGGGTGGTCACCATGATGGTCGAGCCGTAGTCGCGGCGGCGGCCCGCATTACGGAACGCATCGGTTTCGGCGTGCATGCTGGGATCGCCGGACTGCACCCGCCGGTTGTGCCCGCGTCCGAGCAGGGTGCCATCGGCCGCGAACAGGGCCGCGCCGATCGGAATCCCGCCTTCGGCCCGGCCGCGCAGCGCCTCCCGGTATGCGACCTCCAGCAGTTGCTCTGCCTGTGTCATGGCTCCAACCTGCTGGTCTGGTTGCTCCAGGCACCGTCACCCCACACCACAATCGGATGCGGTGAGGTGCCCAGATCGGTCGGGTACCAGACGTCGTACTTCGCCCCGGTCGAATCACAGCAGCCGAACCCGATCTGCTCCGTGACCGCCTGCGGTCCCGCCTGGAAATAGGTCGCCTCGGTCCCCGCGGCGGGTACATAGGGCCCCGGATCCGCCTGTGCGGCACCGCCCGACGCTAGCCACCCGATCAACGCTACCGATACCGCCGCCCGACCCCAGCGATTCATGCGCAGAAGTATAGGGAGGCCATCTGTCCGATCCACGACCGGCATGTGCCCGTTATTGCGCCCTCGCGGCGGGCGATTGCCGGGCACGCGCACGCAAGACGTAGTCTCGAACACTGTGCCGAACACGTCAGTACCTGCCGATGACCAGCCGGAAATCAACCCGGCCGACCGTCCCGCGAGTGATCCGAACTACCTGGTCGGGCTCGATCTCAATGGGCGGCGTGTCGTCGTGGTCGGCGGCGGGACGGTGGCGCAGCGCAGGCTCGGCCTATTGATCGCCTCCGGGGCGGACGTGCACGTCATCAGTCGCGAAGTCACTCCGGCCGTGGAGGGAATGGCTACGTCGGGGCAACTCACGCTGACATTGCGCGCCTACGCCGACGGCGATCTCGACGGCGCCTGGTATGCGATCGCATGCACCGACGAACCCGAGACCAATGCGGCGGTCGTCGAGGAGGCCACGCGACGACGCATCTTCTGTGTGCGCGCCGATGTCGCGCGGCTGGGCACCGCGGTAACGCCGGCGACGGCTCGGCACGACGGCCTGACGCTCGGTGTGCTCGCCGGTGGTCAGCACCGGCGGTCCGCCGCGGTGCGAAATGCGCTGCTCGAGGCGCTGCAATCAGGTGTGGTGACCGACGATTCGACGCCGATCACCCCGGGCGTCGCGCTGGTCGGCGGCGGTCCCGGCGATCCGGATCTGATCACGGTGCGCGGCCGCCGCCTGCTGGCCCGCGCGAATCTCGTTGTCGCCGACCGGCTCGCACCGCCGGAACTGCTCGCCGAACTCGGCCCGGACGTCGAGGTGATCGACGCGGCCAAGATTCCGTACGGGCGGGCGATGGCGCAGGAGGCGATCAATTCCGCGCTGATCGAGGGCGCCAAGGCGGGCAAGTTCGTGGTGCGGCTCAAGGGTGGCGACCCGTATGTGTTCGGGCGCGGCTACGAGGAGCTCGAGGCCTGCGTCGAGGCAGGCATTCCGGTGACCGTGGTCCCCGGAATTACCAGCCCCATCTCCGTCCCCGCCGCCGCGGGCATTCCGGTGACCCATCGCGGCGTCACCCATGAATTCGTGGTGGTCAGCGGCCACGTCGCACCCGACCACCCGGATTCCCTGGTCGACTGGCCCGCCCTGGCCCGCCTGCGCGGCACCATCGTGCTCATGATGGCGGTCGAGCGCATCGAACAATTCGCCACCGCTCTCATCGAGGGCGGCCGACCGGCTGACACCCCGGCCACGGTGATCCAGGAGGGCACCCTCCGCACCCAACGCGTCCTGCGCGCGGACCTCGGCACTGTTGCCGCCCGCGTCCGCGAAGAAGCCATCCGCCCGCCGGCGATCGTTGTGATCGGCCCCACAGCGGGCTTCTCCGCCGAAGCCGCCGCACCGGGCGCCGAGTCCTCCGCCGGGTAATGCTGCACAACCGCTGGGCTCCCGCAACTGGAAGGTGTCACAACCGTCCAGTGACTTTCGCTATGACTAGATGAATCGCACCCGCTGGAGCGGAGACCTGGGTTCCGGATCAATTACAGTGGCTCACCGTGCTCGATAATCCCCCTGCGAAGATGCAGTATCCGGTGACGCAGCGGGCCTTCGGGCTCGCCATACTCGTGCTGAGCGGGCTGCAGCTGATGGTTGTGCTCGACGGCACCGTGGTCATTTTCGCGCTGCCCCGACTGCAGGAAGAGATGGGCATGTCCAGCGCGGGCGGCGCGTGGACGGTGACCTCCTACGGCCTGACCTTCGCGGGTCTGATGCTGCTCGGCGGGCGGCTCGGGGACACGTTCGGTCGTAAGCCAATGCTGATGCTGGGCGTCGCGATGTTCACAGTCGCCTCGCTGCTGTGCGGGTTGGCGCAGGGCCCGGGCATGCTGATCGCGGCTCGCGCTTTGCAGGGCGCGGGCGCGGCGATTGCGGCGCCGACGGCATTCGCGCTGGTGGCGACCACTTTCGCGCCCGGAAAGGCGCGTAATCAGGCCATTGCGATCGTCGGCTCGATGGTCGGTATCGGCTCGGTCGGCGGTCTGGTGGTCGGCGGTGCGCTGACCCAGCTGTCCTGGCGATGGATCTTCCTGATCAATGTGCCCATCGGCGTATTGATCATTCTCGGTGCGCTGTCCCAGCTCGCGGACACCGAACACCACCGATCGTCACTCGATATCCGTGGTGCGGTGCTCGGCACCGCGGCCTGCGCGTCGGTTGTGTTCGGCGCGACCGAGGGGCCCGAGTTGGGCTGGGGCAGTCCGGCCGTGATCGGTGCGCTGGTGGCGGGTGCGGTGCTGCTGATCGTCTTCGTGGTTGTCGAGCGCACCATCGATGATCCGCTGCTGCCGTGGTCGCTGTTCGACAGTCGCGATCGGGTCACCACTTTCATGCTGATCTTCCTGGCCGGCGGTGTGCTCGGCGCGATGACCTTCTTCGTCGCGCAGTTCCTGCAGAACGTGCTCGGCTACGGACCGCTGGTCGCGGGTATCGCTTCGATCCCGTTCACCATCGGCATCGGCATCGGCGGTGCGGTGGCCTCCAAGGCGGCGTTGTTGGTCGCACCGCGCTGGTTGGTGTGCGGCGCGGCATTCGTGCTGGCCGCCGGACTGCTGGTCGGATCACAGCTCGACGGCGGCGTGAATTACCTGACCACCCTGCTGCCGCTGTTGATCGTGATCGGCTTCGGTGTCGGCGTGGCAATGGTGCTCGCGCCGTTGTGCGTGCTCGTCGGGGTGCCGGCGTCCGATATCGGTCCGCTGTCCGCGGTGGGGCAGATGTTCATGAACCTGGCAACGCCGGTATTCATCGGTCTGCTCACTCCCATCGCGGCATCGCGCACCATGTCGATGGGCGGGCGCACCGGTAAGGCGGCGGATATGAACGAGGCCGAGATCTTCGCGCTCGGCAGCGGATACACGCTGGTGCTCGCGGTCTGCTCGCTAGTCGCGGTGCTGGCGGGCTTCATCGCGCTGACATTGCGCTATTCGCCGAGACAACTGGCCGAGGCACAGCACGCGCAGGAGGAATCGCAGCGGACCGGCTCCATGCCGGTGGTGCCGCGGACCGGGCCGCTACCTGTCATCCGTCGCTCTGACTACAGTGGCTGACTGTGCCAGACAATCCCGCTACGACGCCATATCCGGTGACGCGGCGGGCCTTCGGCTTGGCGATCCTGGTGCTGAGCGGGCTGCAATTGATGGTCGTGCTCGACGGCACGGTGGTGATTCTCGCCCTGCCCCGACTACAAGACGAACTGGGTCTATCGAGCTCAGGTAGTGCCTGGATGGTCACCGCTTACGGTCTGCCGTTCGCGGGTTTGATGTTGCTCGGCGGCCGGATCGGCGACTCCTTCGGCCGCAAACGCATGTTCATCGTCGGCGTCGCACTGTTCACACTGGCCTCGCTGCTATGTGGACTTGCGCAGAACGAGGGCATGCTGATCGCGGCCCGCGCGATCCAGGGCACCGGCGCCGCGCTCGCGGCCCCGACCGCACTTGCCCTGGTAGCGACCACTTTCGCGCCCGGCCGGGTGCGCAATCAGGCGATCGCGATCTTCGGCTCCATGATGGCGGTCGGCTCGGTCGGCGGACTGGTGATCGGCGGCGCGCTCACCGAGGTGAGCTGGCGCTGGATCTTCCTGATCAATGTGCCTATCGGTGCGTTGATCCTCGCCGGCGCGGTGCGGCGGCTGCGCGACACCACCCACCACCGACTACCCCTGGACGTGCGCGGGGCCGTACTCGGCACCCTCGCCTGCGCGTCCCTGGTATTCGGCGCGACCGAAGCGCCCGAATTCGGCTGGGACAGTCCGGTCATCATCGCTTCGATTGTCGCCGGTGTGGTGGTATTGATCGTCTTCGTGCTTGCCGAACGGTGGGTGGACAACCCGCTGCTGCCCTGGTCGCTATTCGATAAGCGTGATCGGGTCGCCACCTTCGGCGCCATCTTCCTGGCCAGCGGAGTGCTGGCCGCGAGCACCTATTTCGCGGGATTGTTCGTTCAGAATGCCGTCGGTTACAGCCCGCTGGTCGCCGGGGTCGCGTTCATCCCGTTCACCATCGGTGCTGGTATGGGCACCGCCACGGCTTCGCAGCTGGCGATGACGGTCGCGCCGCGCTGGCTGTTGAGCGGTGCCGCGGCGATTCTCGTCGTCGGACTGCTGTTCGGCTCGACGCTCGAACGGGACGTGCCGTACTGGCCGACCCTGCTGGGGCTCTTCATCATGATCGGATTCGGCATCGGTGTTGCCGTGGTGATCGTCCCGCTGTGCGTATTGGTCGGTGTCGCGCCGAAGAATATCGGCCCGCTCTCCGCGGTCGGTCAGATGTTCATGAACCTCGGCACACCCGTCGCGATCGGCCTGCTCGCGCCGGTCGCCGCATCCCGCACGCTGTCGCTCGGCGGCCGAACGGGTAAGCCCGCCGGTATGACGCCCGCGGAGTTGGATGCGCTCGGAAGTGGTTACACGCTGGTGCTTTTCGTCACCGCCATCGGCGCACTGCTGGTGGGGCTGGTGGCACTGACATTGCGCTACACGGCGGCCGAGGTCGGCCAGGCGCAGCACGCGAGGGAAGAGGCCGGGCAGAGCTGACCCGCCCGGCCGTGAGCTCACAGGCGACCGGCGACCTTGCGCGGGGTCACACGCACGATTACGCGGGGTCCGTCATTGACGGAGGCGGGGTTGAATTCGACGTACGGCAGCCCGGTGTAGTGCTCCGACAGCTTGTCCGGCAGTGTCTTGTCGGGATCGGGGGTGATCGTGGCGGTGCCGCGAATCTCCGCGTACACGTACGGATTATCCGGCGGATTGATCATTACCGTGATCCGCGGATCACGGGCGAGGTTCTTGCCCTGCTGCCGATCCACCGTCGTGGAGAACAGCAGATCGTCGCCATCGCGCTCGAGCCAGATGACGGTCAAGTGGGGTTGTCCGTTCGGTCCGATCGTCGCCGCGGTCGCGAAGACCTTCGACTCGTCCAGGTACTTCTTCAATTCCTCGGAGAGCACAGCTGTCATGGGTTGATGAAACGGTTGCCGACTCGAGAACATTCCCGATCCGGTCGAAATCACCTGTCGGTCCTGGAGTTCGAGTCGGCGGTCAGATCGCGAATTAGCAGTGCGGTATGCAGTGAGGTCCGGGATTCACCGTCCTCGAGGTCGACGTCGAGAATCCGCTCGATGCGGGCGAGCCGGTCGTAGAGGGTCGGTCTGCTGATATTGAGCCGCTTGGCGAGTTCGGTCTTATTGCCCGCGACGTCGAGGAACTGTCGCAACGTGCGGGTCAGATCGGCCGCATGCCGAATGTCGTAGCGCAGCAACGCGCTCAGTTCCGTTTCGGCGAAGCTCTGCACGCCGGGATCATTGCGGATCAACGAGAGCAGTCCGCGCAGCCGGATATCGCCGCTGCGATAGAACGCTCTCGGCACCGCCGCGCGAGCGGCGGACGCGGAGGCGGTAGCGGAGCGTGACCACGTAGCGTCCCGGGAGCGCGGCCGATCAGACGCCGACTCCAGCGATAACGCGACCTCGGCGACATGCGCCGCCTGCGCCAATTCGCGTGCGGTGTCGAGCAGTGAATCCGCTTCCGCGCCAACGCCTATGACCACCCGCCGCACCCCCTCCACCCGCCGCACCTCGGCGATGATCGCCGAGCACACGGTGCGGAGCGTGTCATCGAGATCGGCGCTGCGTGGGATCGCGAGCACCATGCCGACCCGGTCGCCGTGCTCGGCCGCGGTCAATGCGGTCGCCTTCGACAGTCCGAGACCGTGGGTGACCGCGTCGAGCACGCCCGCGCTGCGGCGCTGCCTGGCGACCTGATCGGATTCGGCAAGGGCGGCAACGTCTATCGCGAGCGGAACGTAGTGCGCGCGTCGGGTCAACAGCCCCAACGCGGCCGCCCTGGCCTGCGCATCGCGTTCGTCGAGGACGCGGCCGTTGACCATATCGTCGATGAGTCCGGTCTGCGCTTGACGATGCAGGCCGAAGCGATCCTTATCGATCATCCGGTGCAGCGTCAGCGTCTGTGCGGCACGCTCGAGTACCATGCGGGCGCGCGGCGTCGCCAGCTCGCTC
Organism: Nocardia vinacea; assembly: GCF_035920345.1. Lineage (NCBI taxonomy): Bacteria > Bacillati > Actinomycetota > Actinomycetes > Mycobacteriales > Nocardiaceae > Nocardia > Nocardia vinacea. Next base: position 4,447,455 of record NZ_CP109149.1, on the reverse strand, counting down.
GAACGCAGGATCAACCGACCCCAGCGCTGGGTATGCGGGCCGACCTGTACCACATCCCAGCCCTCTGGCAGCAGTCGCGAGGTGGTCTCCCAGTTCTCCAGAATCGCCGAGGTGCTGGTGTGCCGGGCGGTCAGCGCCAGCACCCGATGCGCCAGATCTTCCAGTACGACCGAGGAATCGAGCATGTCGGCGGTCGTCTCGACGATTTCGGCCAGCGCGGCGCGGCGCACGCTGAGATCGGTGAAGGTCTCGTGCACGGTGCGCGCGAATTCGAGTTCGGCATACTGGTCGGCCACGATCACTCGGTGCACGGCCTCGGTGATTTCCACGAAGCGGGTGACGCGATGCAGCGCGATGACCGGGAGTCCGAGTGCGTCGGCGGTCTCGGCGATGATCGGCGATAGCTGCGGAACGGCGTTGCCGAGTTCGATGACCAGTCCGGCCACCCCCGCAGCAGCCAGCGAATTCAGATACGCGACTGCCGACTCGTCGCTGCCGGTCAATGCCAAGCCCGTAGTCAGCATCAGTTCCCCGCCGACCAGCAACTCGGCGACATCCGGCAGGTCGCTGACATGCACCCACCGCACCGGCCGATCCAGCGCCGCCGAACCGACGACCTCCGGCTCGCCCGCGCGCACAACCGGCATGACCAGTACATCGGCGACAGAGAGCAGCATCTGACAAATCGTAATAGGAAATCCGAAATCGCATACATAACGTCTGGCCGAAATCGGGCAGCGATGGTGCAGAGTCGAAACCACGACACCATCCGGCGCTCAGGATCGAATCGAGGACATATGCAGACAATCGCGCACTGGCTCGACGGCAAACCCTTCGCGGGCACGAGCTCGGCGACAGCGCCGGTGACGAATCCGGCGACCGGGGTGGTGACCGGGCAGGTCGCGCTGGCCTGTGTCGAGGATGCCAGGGCGGTGATCGCATCGGCGAAGGCGGCGTTCCCGGAATGGCGCGACACCTCGCTGGCGCGGCGCACACAGATCCTGTTCCGGTTCCGCGAACTGCTCAACGAGCGCAAGGAAGAACTTGCCAAGCTGATCACCGCCGAACACGGCAAGGTGCACTCCGATGCGCTCGGCGAAGTGAACCGCGGCCTCGAAGTGGTCGAATTCGCCTGCGGTGTACCGCATTTGATCAAGGGCGGATTCACCGAGAATGCTTCGACGAAGGTGGACATCTTCTCGATCCGCCAGCCGCTGGGCCCGGTCGCGGTGATATCACCGTTCAACTTTCCGGCGATGGTGCCCATGTGGTTCTTCCCGATCGCGATCGCGGCCGGAAACACCGTGGTGCTCAAGCCGAGCGAGAAGGATCCGTCATCATCGCTGTGGCTGGCCGAGCTGTGGCACGAAGCCGGTTTGCCCGCAGGGGTTTTCAATGTGCTGCAGGGCGATAAGGTCGCGGTCGACGAACTGCTCGACAATCCGCATATCAAGGCTGTCTCGTTCGTCGGCTCCACACCTATCGCCAAGTACGTCTACCAGCGCGGTACCGCCAGCGGTAAGCGCGTGCAGGCGCTGGGCGGCGCCAAGAACCACATGGTGGTGCTGCCCGATGCCGATCTGGATCTGGCCGCCGATGCCGCGGTGAATGCCGGATTCGGCTCCGCGGGGGAGCGCTGCATGGCGATCAGTGTGGTGCTCGCGGTCGGTGCGGTCGGTGCGGTCGGCGACGAACTGGTCGCCAAGATCACCGAGCGCGCGAAGACCATCAAGACCGGTGACGGCACCCGCGATACCGATATGGGTCCGCTGGTGACCCGCGAGCATCGCGATCGCGTCGCCGCCTATATTGATGCGGGCGAATCCGCCGGTGCCAGTGTCGTTCTCGACGGTCGCGGCATCCAGGCCGATGGTGCGGCGGATGGATTCTGGCTCGGTCCAACGGTTCTCGATCATGTGGGTACCGCGATGAGCGTCTATACCGACGAAATCTTCGGCCCGGTCCTGTCGGTCGTGCGCGTCGACAGCTACGACGAGGCGCTGCAACTGGTCAACGACAATCCCTATGGCAACGGGACCGCCATCTTCACCAATGACGGCGGCGCGGCCCGGCGCTTCCACAATGAGGTGGAGGTCGGCATGGTCGGCATCAATGTGCCGATCCCGGTTCCGATGGCCTACTACAGCTTCGGCGGCTGGAAGAATTCGCTGTTCGGCGATTCGCATGCACACGGCATCGAGGGCGCGCATTTCTTCACCCGTGGTAAGGCCGTCACGACGCGTTGGCTCGATCCCAGCCACGGCGGACTCGAACTCGGATTCCCCCAGAACCAATAGCTACGCAGGAGAATTCGATGACCCTCCCGAATGGATCGGCACCCGAACTCGCCCGGCAGGCCGCCGCCCGCGCCTTCGAACTCGACCGCCGCCACGTATTCCACTCGTGGTCCGCGCAGGCGCACCGTACACCGATGGCCATTACGGCCGCCAAGGGCTGCTACGTATGGGACGGCGACGGTAATCGTCTGCTCGATTTCTCCTCTCAGCTGGTGAACACCAATATCGGTCACCAGCATCCGAAAGTCATTGCGGCGGTACAGGAGCAGGCTGCAAAGCTGTGCACCGTCGCGCCGCAACACGTCAACGATGCTCGCTCCGAGGCTGCCCGGCTGATCGCCGAGCGGACCCCGGGCGAACTCGACAAGATCTTCTTCACCAATGGCGGCGCCGATGCCGTCGAACACGCGGTTCGGCTGGCGCGCCTGCATACCGGCCGCTACAAGGTGCTTTCGCGCTACCGTTCCTATCACGGCGGCACCGAGACCGCGATCAACCTCACCGGCGACCCGCGGCGCTGGCCGAACGACCACGGTAATAGCGGAGTAGTCCACTTCTTCGGTCCGTTCCTGTTCCGCTCGCAATTCCATGCGAGCACCGAAACCGAGGAAGCCGAACGGGCTTTGGCGCATCTCGCGCAGACCATTGTTTTCGAGGGTCCGGACACAATCGCGGCGATCGTGCTCGAATCCATCCCCGGTACAGCGGGAATTATGGTTCCGCCGCCCGGGTATATGGCGGGTGTCCGGGCGCTGTGCGACAAATACGGCATCGTCTTCATCGCCGATGAAGTGATGTCGGGGTTCGGGCGTACCGGAAAATGGTTCGCCATAGAGCATTTCGAGGGCGTGGTTCCTGATCTACTGACCTTCGCCAAGGGGGTGAATTCCGGTTACGTGCCGCTCGGCGGTGTCGCGATCAGCCGGGCCATCGCGGCGACCTTCGATGACCGTCCGTATCCGGGCGGGCTGACCTATTCGGGTCATCCGCTCGCGACGGCCGCCGCGGTCGCGACCATCAATGCGATGCGGGACGAGCGAATCGTGGAGAACGCTGCCGATATCGGTACCCGCGTACTCGGACCCGGCTTGCGCGAACTCGCCGAACGCCATCCCAGCATCGGTGATGTGCGCGGAACCGGCGTATTCTGGGCGCTGGAACTGGTGCGGGACAAGCGAACTCGCGAACCGCTCGCACCGTACGGCGGCACCAGCGCGGCCATGAACGAAACTGTGGCCGCGGCCAAGGCGGCGGGCCTGCTGCTGTTCGTCAATTTCAACCGGCTGCATGTGGTTCCGCCGTGCATTATCGACGAGACCGAGGCCAAGGAAGGCTTGGACATTCTCGACCACGTGCTCGGACTCACCGACAAGCACGCGCTCTGACCATTCCTGTACCAACGCAAGGGAACCCGAGGGCGTAGCCTGCCCCCGGGTTCCTTGGTGCCACCCAAATTCGCGCACCGGGTCGGTGGGATCGGATCAAACTGATACGACGTGTCATACGATTAGACCATCTTCCATTGTGGCTGGAAGAACGGGATTTGAACCCGTATCTCGTCGCGATTGTGTCCTTCCTCGTGATCGGGTGTTCGGCGGCGAATGCTCAATCTGGAGCGAGAGTCTGAGATTCCGGCTGCCTCTACCAATTGGGCTATCCGGGCCTGTGCCCGGAGCGGGATTCGAACCCACACTGTCACCGTGTCTTCAGGCTTATCTTCAGTTTGAGTTTGCGCTCTTGCGCTTCCCCCGCACGCGGCGGGGGAGTCTGTGGGGCGGGGGCGATTTTTCGCCCCCGCCCGGTTCAGCGGAAGAGGTAACGGAAGATCACATCACCGGTCTTGCGGTCGGTGACCTGGCTCCCGTTGGCCTCCTCGCGGGCGAATTTGACTGCCTGCTGGAGCTTTTCGATGCGTTCGACCAACTCGTTGACGCGGCGGGCCGGCATCGCACCGGAGAACTTCATCGTGGTCCAGTAGCCGATGGCGATGTCCTCGTAGTACACCTCGACCTGCGCCGGATGTTTCTCGGTCGCCTCGGCCTTGACGTGGTTGCGTGGCACCTTCTTGGTACGGATGGTGCGCACGGCGTCGGTGCGCCAGGTGTCGGACGAATCGTCGAATGCCCAGGCCTCGGCGGCGTCGAGCACCGGCAGCTTCTTGACGAAGGTGTGCAGGTCGGCCAGCTGCTTCTCCAGGAACAGCAGGTACGACACCGGTACGGCGGCCAGCAGAGTCTCCTCGTCGACGCGCACGTCGGCCTTGGCCTCGCAGTTCGCCCAGTCCTTGGTCGCCGTCACGTCGAACAGCCGGGTCAGCGTCGCGGCCGTCTGGTGCAACACCTCCTCGGACTTGACCTGCACCCGCGTCGACTCAGGGGGAAGCTGTTCACCCTCTTCATCTTTCGGCTGATACGTGCGCGCGATACCGGACAGCAGCCCCGGCTTCTGCAGCTGACTCTGGGTTTCGGCCAATTCGCGCAGCGCGCCGCTCTTGACGCCCTTTTCCACCGCGATGATCTGATTCAACTTCGTCATCAATTACCTCCCCGGGCGCCCTCGACGCCATCACTTTCCTTGTGCGGCCCCTCATTTCGGATTTCCCCCGCCGCTCGCCGAACACTACAGGCCGGTTATTTTCCGCGCATCCGAGTTTTCGCGTGCGGGACGGCATGGAGCCTGGCGTCGGCGCTGTGGAGCGGTCGCCGGAGCCACTCTCGGCACCGACTTCGCCTATCCTTCGTCGAAGCCTGTGCCCGACCAGCCGCAACATCGGGACGCTTTCGGCGCGCTCGAGTTCTGCTTTCTCCCGCCGCAGCTGCGGCGACTCGTCGATGCTGACCCCGGCACGAGCAGCGGTTCCGATCTGGCCTTGGCACGCACCCACTTACGAACTGTTTCCGGGGTTCCGACGCCGAGCAGGTCGGCTACCGCGCGCATCGCGGCCCACTCCGACTCTTGCTGCTCACGACGCTTTCCGGTTGCACCGACCGCATGCGGGAACAATCGTGGCGTCGACTCGGTTGGGTGGGGGCATGACAACGCTTGGATTGATCGGTAGCGGGAACATCGGCGGCACGCTGGCACGATTGGCCGTCGCGGCCGGACTCGATGTCGTAGTCAGCAATTCGCGGGGGCCGGAGACGCTGGCGGAGCTGGTTGCCGAGCTCGGGCCACGGGCGCGTGCCGCCACCGCCGTGGAGGCGGCCGCAGCCGGTGACATTGTGGTGGTCACGGTGCCGTTGAAGAACTACCGGCAGGTTCCGGTGCAGCCGCTGGCGGGCAAGGTCGTCATCGACACCAATAACTACTACCCGGACCGCGACGGCACCTTCCCCGAACTCGAGGACGGCACCACCACCAGCAGCGAACTGCTGCAGCGCCACCTGCCGACCTCGAAGGTCGTCAAGTCCTTCAATAACATCTTCTATCCCCACTTGGCCGCCCTCGCCCGCCCCTCTGGTGCCCCCGACCGCTCGGCCCTCCCCATCGCAGGCGATGACGCCGATGCGAAAAAGGCCGCCGCCGAACTACTCGACACCCTCGGCTACGACACAGTCGACATCGGCTCGTTGAACGAGAGCTGGCGCTCCCAGCCCAACACCCCCGCCTATGGCGACCCCTACGCCGCGGATCTTCCGTTCTGGGAGCACCCCGCTGCCCCCGCGGCTGCTGACAAGATCCGAGCCGCGTTGGCCGCCGCACAGCGCTGACCGCGCGCAGGACAGCGCCGTGCCGACTGCTCGCCGCCCCGCGAGGCCTGAGCACGCTACCTGCGGTGTCGCGCACCAGTGGGCGCCGCGCATAGGTTGCAACTCTTGCGCGGCGCTCACTGGGTATGCGCCAACCCGCCGGTCACGGCTTCGCGCCCACGGCGGGCTGGCTCATTGCCGGATGGATGCTGCAAGGTGCGGCGGCGCTTCTGCGCTCGGACTCGTGCGTACCGTGGCGCCGTGCACGAGAAGATCGGCGCGGTGATTGGAGCCTGGTAGGGCGCAGGAGGTGGCTCGATGGTCAGGTATGGCGTGTGGTGTGGAGTTGTGCACAGGCGGTGATTTATCCACAATCCGTGGATTGGGGCTTTCGGCTGGGTGGAGTCGGTCGAGAACATCGGGGAGTGGAGGTACCTCGAACTATTTCCCGGCGGAATGCGCTGGAAGCCGGATTCACCGGACGTGAGCTGAGCAGGCGACCTTGGCAGCGGGTGTGCCGGGGGCAATACCTGAGTGCGGTCGATATCGGCGAAATGACTACTGAACAAAGGCATCTGGTGCTGACCGATGCTGTCGCCGCGGGCTCCAGTTCAGCTGCCGTCGTCAGTCATATCTCCGCGGCTGTCGTGCACGGTCTGCCGGTGTGGTCGATTCCGTTGGCACGGGTTCATTTGACGCGCAATCGAAGAACCGGGGCACGCACGGGTAAGCGGGTCATGATGCACGCCGCGTCCATCGAGTCGGACGAGGTGGTGCAGATCGGCGATCTGCGGGTGACGACCGTAGCGCGCACGATCGTCGACCTGGCCAGAACCGTGCCGTTCGAACAAGCTGTCGTAGTGGGTGATGCGGCACTGCGCCTCGGGCATACCAGCAGTGCCGAACTAGCGGAACAACTACTGCGGGCGAACGGCCGCCCGGGCTGCCCGGCCGCGCGCCGCGTCATCGACTTCCTCGACGGCCGCGCCGAGAGCCCCGGCGAATCGCGGAGCCGGGTTGTCTTGTGCACTGCCGGACTGCCCGCACCGGAACTCCAGTCGACCGTCCTGGATGTCAACGGCGGATTCGTCGCCCGAGTCGATTTCTTGTTCCCAACGCTGGGTGTTATCGGCGAATTCGATGGAATGATCAAGTACCGCAACAATTTCCGCCACGGCTCATCCGAATCCACCGTGATCGCCGAAAAGCTCAGTGCGGACGCACTGCGCGCCCTGGGTTGGGCCGTTGTCCGCTGGACTTGGCCTGACCTGGACACCCCGGACCGCTGGCTGACCCGACTGGCCCGAGCCGCCGCCTTCGCTCACCGCATCCATCGAGCCGGCACCTGGCGCCCCACCGAGCGCGAATAGCCCGCCGCAACCAACCGCCTTCCGCGAGTGAAGTGCTCGCACAGAGCCAGCGTGCGCTGCACATAAGTTGCGACCTATGTGAGACGCGCACTGGTCATGTGCCAGCCGTACATCAGCCGGTGATGATGAGGAGTTCGGTGGGGGAGGCTATTTCGGTGCGGAGGCCGGATTTGGTGGCTACGCGGGCTACGGCGCGGATGTCGGTGGGGTCGGCGCGGGTGAGGACGAGGGCGCGGGCGAGTAGGCCCTTGTGGTGTTTGTTGAAGTGGCTCACCACGGTTCGGGATCCGTCGGGGTGTTCAGTGAGGACATTGGCGGTGATGGCGTCGGGGATGCGGCCGAGCTGCTGGTAGGTGCCCGAGCGCAGGTCGATGACGAGTTCACCGGCGACCTCGGCGACCAGCGCGTCGGGCAGGACATCGCGCCAGATGGCGGAAAGTGTCGGGAGGCCGGGAAGTTTGGAACCGCCGGAGAGCCGGTAGGCGGGGATGAGGTCATCGGCGCGGACGGCGCCGAACAGGGCGGAGCCGATGCCGAGGCGGGCATAGGCCTTGGCGCGTTGGACCTTGGTGAAGGAGCGGGCATCCAGTGCGTCGTAGAGCACGCCGGTGTAGCGCTCCAGCGCGGGCCGGGTCGCTGACGTGCGCAGCGTCGCATTGCGCGCGATCTCGGTATCAGCCCCCTTGCCGAGGCCGAGCACCGCGCGCGAAGCGTCCGGGTCGGCGGCCAGCTTGACGACCTCGTCGATGAGCCGGTCGCGCACCGCCGCGAGCTGCGGCATCGCCAGCGACTCCAGCTCCAGCGGCACATCGGTACCGCCATCGGACTTGGTTTCGGAAGGGGGCAGCAGCACCAGCACGAACGGACAGGGTACCGGCGTGATCGGTCAGGGCTCGGAGGCGGTAGCTTGCGTAACCACGGAGAGCCCCCGATCACGCCGAAATGGGCCAATGCGTTGCAGACATCGTCCGGCCAGCGACTACCCTGTCGTTCCGTGATCACCCGCCTCTCCCACCTGTTCCTGCGTACCCTGCGCGACGATCCCGCTGACGCCGAGGTGCCCAGTCACAAACTCCTCGTCCGCGCCGGATATGTGCGGCGCATCGCCCCGGGCGTGTACTCGTGGCTGCCGCTGGGCCTGCGGGTGCTGCGGCGGGTCGAGCAGGTCGTGCGGGAGGAGATGAACGCCATCGGCGCGCAGGAGATCTCGCTGCCCGCGCTGCTGCCGCGCGAACCGTACGAGACCACCAACCGGTGGACCGAATACGGTGACGGCCTGTTCCGGCTGCAGGACCGCAAGGGCGCGGACTATCTGCTGGGGCCTACGCACGAGGAGCTGTTCGCGCTCACCGTGAAGGGTGAATACAGCTCGTACAAGGATCTGCCGGTCACGCTGTACCAGATCCAGACCAAGTACCGCGACGAGGAGCGGCCTCGCGCGGGCATTCTGCGCGGCCGCGAATTCATCATGAAGGACTCCTATTCCTTCGATCTCGACGAGGACGGGCTCAAGGCCAGCTACAACGCGCATCGCGAGGCCTACCAGCGCATTTTCAACCGGCTCAGGGTCGAGTACGTCATCGTCGCGGCCACCTCGGGTGCGATGGGCGGCAGCGCGTCGGAGGAATTCCTGGCGGACAGCCCGGTCGGTGAGGACACCTACGTGGTGTGCCGCGAGTCCGGCTACGCCGCGAATGTGGAAGCGGTGGTCACGCCTGCTGCCGAACCGCAACCCATCGAGGGTCTGCCCGCGGCCGTCGTACACGACACGCCGAACACCCCGACCATCGCGACGCTGGTGGATTGGGCGAACAGTGCGGGCATCTCCGCGCAACCTGTCACCGCGGCCGACACCCTCAAGAACATCATGGTCAAGCTGCGCCACCCGGACGGTAAGACCGAACTGCTCGGTATCGGCATTCCGGGCGATCGCGAGGTCGACGACAAGCGCCTCGGCGCCGCGGTCGAACCCGCCGAGGTGGAACTGCTCACCGAGGCCGATTTCGCCGCCAACTCGTTCCTGGTCAAGGGGTACATCGGCCCGAAGGCATTGCAAGCCAACGGTGTTCGCTACCTCGTCGACCCGCGCATCGGCACCGGAACCAGCTGGATCACCGGCGCCGACGAGCCGGGCAAGCATGTCGTCGGCCTGGTCGCCGGCCGCGACTTCACCCCCGACGGCACCATCGAGGCCGCCGATGTGCGTGACGGCGATCCCTCGCCCGACGGGCGCGGCGTCCTGGTATCCGCCCGTGGCATCGAGATCGGCCACATCTTCCAGCTCGGCAACAAGTACACCGATGCTTTCGAGGTCGATGTGCTCGGCGAGAACGGCAAGCCGGTGCGGCTCACCATGGGCTCCTACGGCGTCGGCGTCTCCCGCATGGTCGCGGTGATCGCCGAACAGCAGCACGACGAGAAGGGGCTGCGCTGGCCACGCGAGGTCGCGCCGTTCGACGTGCACGTGGTAATCGCGAACAAGGACGACTCCTCGCGCGAGGGCGGCGAACAGGTTGCGGCGCTGCTGGATACGGCCGGACTCGAAGTCGTCCTGGACGACCGCAAGGCCTCGCCCGGCGTGAAGTTCAAGGATTCCGAGCTGATCGGCGTTCCGCTGGTCGTGGTCGTCGGCCGCGGCTGGGCCGAGGGCAAGGTCGAGATCCGCGACCGCTTCACCGGCGAATCCACCGAGGTCCCGGCCGATTCGGTGGTCGAATCGGTGCTCGCGCAGGTCCGCGGCGGGCGGTAGCTTCGGCCTTCGACAACCGTAGGGAAGCCCGGTCGACCGAGCCCGGTCGACCGGGCTTCTCGCACACGTCCGGACCTACGGTTCCGTAGGCACGATTCGTGGCGGGCCGTAATCGCGGACCCCCTCCTGGCTGCTGTTACCCGCTGGTAAGTTAGCGGCATGACGAGCACCGACGCGTTGTTGTTCAACCCGACCAGCTATGACCCGAAGCAGTTCGACGCCGAGACGCGGCGGCTGCTGAAGGCCACCATCGAGTGGTTCGAGTCGCGGGGCAAGCGGCAGCTGCTGGCCGATGACGCGGATGCGGTGTGGGTGTCGGACTTCCTCGAGTTCGTCAAGAAGGAGCGCCTGTTCGCGACCTTCCTGACCCCGGCCGCCTACGCCGACGGTGACGCGAACCGGCGGTGGGACGGTGCCCGCAATGCGGCGCTGTCGGAAATCTTCGGCTTCTACGGTCTCGCGTACTGGTACGCCGAGCAGGTCACCATCCTGGGCCTCGGGCCGATCTGGCAGAGCGATAACGAGGACGCCAAGAAACGCGCGGCCGCTGATCTCCTCGACGGCCAGGTGATGGCATTCGGTCTGTCCGAGCGCGACCACGGTGCCGACATCTACAACACCGACCTGATCCTGACACCGACCGAGCCGGGCAGTGCGGATGCGGAGGCCGGAATCCTGTTCCGCGCCAATGGCGTCAAGTACTACATCGGCAATGGCAATGTCGCTTCGATGGTGTCGGTCTTCTCCCGCCGCGCCGATATCGAGGGTGCGGACGGCTATGTATGGTTCGCTGCCGACAGCCGCCAGGACAGCTACGAGCTCATCGACAACGTCATCCACGGTCAGCTGTATGTCAGCACCTTCGCGCTGCACGACTACCCGGTGACCGCCGCCGACATCCTGTCCACCGGTCCCGAGGCCTTCTCCGCCGCGCTCAACACCGTCAATGTCGGCAAGTTCAACCTGTGCCACGGCAGCATCGGCATGGTCGAGCACTCGTTCTACGAGGCCATCACGCACTCGAACAACCGCATCCTCTACGGCCAGGCCGTCACCGAATTCCCGCATGTGCGAACGAATTTTGTGGATGCGTACGCGCGCATCGTCGCGATGAAGCTGTTCAGCGACCGGGCCGTCGACTACTTCCGCAGCGCCAGCCTCGAGGACCGCCGCTACCTGCTGTTCAACCCGATGACCAAGTCCAAGGTGACTTCCGAGGGCGAGACCGTCATGACGCTGCTGCTGGATGTGCTGGCCGCCAAGGGATTCGAGAAGAACACCTACTTCGCGCAGGTCGCCCGCTATATCGGGACGCTGCCCCGGCTCGAGGGCACGGTGCATGTCAATGTCGGCCAGATCCTGAAGTTCATGCCGAACTACCTGTTCAACCCGAAGGACTACCCGGAGATCGGTACCCGCCTCGATGCGGCCGACGACGAGTTCTTCTTCCGGCAGGGCCCGGCTCGTGGCGCGGGCAAGGTGCAGTTCGCCGACTGGACCCCCGTGTACGAAAAGCACGCCGATCTGCCGAATGTCGCGCGCTTCTACGAACAAGCCCAGGCCCTGCGCACCCTGCTGACCACGGCAGCTCCCGATGCCGATCAGCAGAAGGATCTGGACTTCATGCTGACCATCGGCCACCTGTTCTCCCTGGTGGTCTACGGCCAGCTGATCCTGGAGCAGGCGGCCATCACCGGCCTGGACCGCGACGTCATCGAGCAGATCTTCGACTTCCAGATCCGGGACTTCAACGGCCACGCCACCACCCTCTACGGCAAGCCCTCCGCCACCCCCGACCAGCAGGCCTGGGCAGCTTCCGCCCTGCGCCCGCCGGTCGCCGACCGTCCCTGCTTCGACCGTGTCTGGGCCGAAGTCGCCGCCTACGACAGCACCTACGAAATGCGCCCGTAGTCGCGATCACACTGGCCACCCGCTCCGCGCACGGATTGGCGCGCCGCGCACGGATTCGCTGACGAATCCGTGCGCGGCGGGCGAAAAGGTGCGCAGCGGGCGGTTAGGTCTTGCCCGGGAAGGCGACTGTCGGTGGATTGGCGCCGAGGATCGCTTGCCAGGTGGCCAGGCGCAGCGCGCATTCGGTGAGGGCGTCCACGCCCGTCCGGCGGAGGGATTCGGAGCTGCCGTTCTCGACGACCGCGCGCCAGGCGACGGCGGTGTCCGTTTCCACCGTGACGGCCAGATTCGCCGCCGGAATCGGATCGTTCACCGGGAAAGGCGTGGTGTAGGCCGCGTCCGGCGGTGGCACCGTGACTCCGGCCGCCTTCAACGCATCGATCGTGGTGTCGCGGCGGGCACGGTGGGCGGCTGTGTCCTGCGCGATCAAGCGGACTCGTTCGGCGGAGCCGTAGGCCGCGATCACGCCGTAGGCGTACACCGCCGCGTATTCGGCGCGCAACGCGTCGAGCAGGGCTTGGCGTTCGGCTTCGGTCATGTGCGCATCCCTGCCTGGATGAGTTGAGTGGTGCGCCCGGCATGGCGTGCGAGGTAGGTCGAGGCGGCACGACTCATGCCAGCAACACCCCCGCCTGCGCCGCGCACGATGCGCTGATCGAGGCCAATAGTCCTGCGCGATAACCGGATTGGGTGCGGGCGAGATCACCCGCGGACTGCTGCGATTTGGCCAGCCGCGTGCGCAACTCGTCGATGCTCGGCGGAGTGGTGGTTGATGCGCCCGATGCCGCGGGAGAAGTGCCGGAAGCGGGCGGGGTGACTTCGCGGGTGCGGTGCGTCGGAGTAGTGCCGTCACCGTAAACGCCGATCGCACGGTTGATTTCGGCACGCAGCGCATCCGCGTGTGCGGTGCGTTCGTTCGCGATCGCGGTCAATGCGGCATGCCGCTGCGGCGTCACCGCGATCGCCGCCGTCGCGGCCGCTGCGTCGGCGCGCGCCAGGTTCTCTTGTGCGGCAAGCGGATCGGGCTGATACACCGTCTTATCCGTACATCCGGCCACGGCGCCGACGGCTAGCACACCCACGGTCGTGCCGCCGGCCAGCCGCAATGCGGTGCGGCGGTCGACGATGCCGGTGCGACCGACGCCGGCGCTGCCGTGCTGGGTTTGATGCCGGTCGATGGGGATGCCGGAAGTGCACCCGGCGTGCGGCGGGGCGGAGAGGCGGATTGGCACGGCACCATCGTGCCAGATTCGCGCGGCACGGCCGACCGAGCGTCTGCCGTGCGGTCGGTGCCAGGCCCGGCACGCCGTGTTTCGGGCGCGTGGCCAGGAAACTTGCTCGAGGCCGCTGGTCCTTTACACTCTCGAGGCGCGTTACGCTAGATCTCCGGTAGAGAAATTTCCCGCCGTCTGACAACTGAACCAGGAGCCGCCCCACATGCCCATGCCGACGGAGGAAAGGGTGAGCCAGCTCGTTGCTGGGCTCGTCGAGCGCCGAGGATTCGACCTCGAGGGTGTCGATATCTCGACGGCGGGCAAGCATGTGGATGCCCAGGCTCGGGTGAAGGTGATCGTCGACAGCGATGCCGCTTCCGATCTCGACACCATTGCCGGACTGAGCACGGAGCTATCCGAGGCCCTCGACAGCGCGGGCGATTTCGGCGAGACGCCCTACCTGCTCGAGGTGACCACCCCCGGCATCGACCGTCCGCTCACCGTCGACCGCCACTGGCGCCGCGCCCAGGGCCGCAAGGTGCGGATCAAGCTGCGCGCCGGTGCCTCCTCGCCGGATCCGAAGTCATCGGACAAGTTCGAGGCCAGGGTCGGTGTCCTCACCGATGACACGGTGGCGCTGGTGCTCGGCGGGAAGAACAAACCGCACCGGGTGACGATTCCGCTGGCCGATATCGCCGAGGCGGTCGTCCAAGTGGAATTCAACCCGCCCGGCGGGCGGGAACTGGAACTCGCGGGCGGAGTCGCGCCCGGTCGTCCGCGGCCGGGGCAAGAGGAAGCGGTGGACCCCACCGCCGATGTCCGAGGAACAACCGAAGTACCAGATGAACCGACAGAATCTGTAGCCGCTAGCGACTTCTTGCAGGTCGCTCGAAACAACACAGCGTCCGATTCGCCGACCGAAGGGATCGTGGAATGAACATCGAAATCGAAGCCCTGCGCGCGATAGTCGCCGATAAAGGGATCTCGATCGAGACCGTGATCTCCGCGATCGAGTCGGCACTGCTCACGGCCTACCGTCATACCGAGGGCCACCAGCCCACCGCGCGCATCGATATCAACCAGAAGACCGGCGTGGTCCGGGTGATGGCGCGCGAACTCGACGCCGACGGCAATGTGCTCTCCGAATGGGACGACACCCCAGAGGGTTTCGGCCGGATCGCGGCGACCACCGCGCGCCAGGTGGTGCTGCAGCGGTTGCGCGATGCCGAGAACGAGAAGTCCTTCGGCGAATTCTCCACCCATGAGGGCGACATCGTCGGCGGCGTGGTGCAGCGCGATGCCCGTGCCAATGCCCGCGGCACCGTCGTGGTGCGTATCGGCAGCGAACTGCACGGCACCGAGGGACTGATCCCGCCGGCCGAGCAGGTGCCCGGCGAGAGCTATGAGCACGGCGACCGGATCAAGTGTTACGTCGTCGGTGTCTCCCGCGGCCCGCGCGGCCCGCAGATCACCCTCTCGCGCACCCATCCGAATCTGGTGCGCCGACTGTTCGCGCTCGAGGTGCCCGAGATCGCCGACGGTTCGGTGGAGATCGTCGCGGTCGCCCGCGAGGCCGGACACCGCTCCAAGATCGCGGTGCGCACCACCGTGCCCGGCGTCAATGCCAAGGGCGCGTGCATCGGCCCGATGGGTCAGCGCGTGCGCAACGTGATGAGCGAACTGGCGGGGGAGAAGATCGACATCATCGATCACGCCGATGATCCGGCGACCTTCGTCGGGAATGCGCTGTCGCCGTCGAAAGTTGTCTCGGTCACGATCGTGGATCCCGAAGCCCGCGCCGCACGCGTGGTCGTCCCCGACTTCCAGCTCTCGCTCGCCATCGGTAAGGAGGGGCAGAACGCCAGGTTGGCGGCCCGCCTGACCGGTTGGCGGATCGATATCCGCAGCGATGCCACCCCGGATGCGGGCAGCGGCAGTGTGCGGACGGAGGCGCATCGGAGTTGATCGATTCCCGCGAATCGAGCCCGCCGGATGACATATTCGTAACTTCCGAAGGGGCGGGGTTCGGTGTTCCGAGCGGGACAGCGGTAGAGTGGTCTCAGGTTCAACGCGAGCCTTCGGTTTCTTTGTCCGAACGCACCACCGAGCTGGCCCCGGCGCACCGACGTCGAGCAGCCCCGGAGCGGACGTGCATCGGGTGCCGAAAGCGCGAGTTGGCCGTCGATCTGTTGCGGATCGTGGCGCAGGACTGTGAAACCGGTGACGGTTCCGAGGTTGTTGCGATAGTTCCCGATCCGTGGCGCAGACTTCCCGGACGGGGTGCCTGGCTGCACCCCGTTTCGGTTTGTTTGCGCACCGCAGAACGACGCCGAGCATTCGGCAGAGCACTACGAGTGTCCGGAAAACTGGATATCTCAGCCCTGGAGAAGTACCTCGAGAACAGGCACGAGCACTCATGAGCACACCGTGAAGCACCAACGATGAACGTCCATCGGAGATAACCCGAGGTCGTGCGGGCCCGCCTTCCCTAGGCGGAGGCACTGCTCGACCTCTCAGTGAGGAGAGCAGTGGCAGGCAAGGCCCGCGTGCACGAGTTGGCCAAAGAACTCGGTGTCACAAGCAAAGAACTACTCGCAACGCTCAAGGAGCAGGGCGAGTTCGTGAAGTCGGCGTCCTCGACGGTGGAAGCACCCGTCGCACGTCGACTGCGCGAGTCGGTGGCAGGTAAGTCCGCCCCGGCGAACGGCAGCGCGAAGTCCGGGACGCGCCCCGGTTCCGCACCGTCGAGCACTCCGGCCGCGAAGCCCGCCGCAGGCGGCGGTCCGCGTCCGGGTCCCCGTACCCCCGCTCCTGCGCCCGCGCAGGCAACAGCCCCGGCGGCTCCGGCCGCCCGTGAGACCGCGGCTCCTGCCGCGCGTCCGTCCGACGCCGTCCGTCCGAGCCCCGCGGCTCGTCCCGGCCCGGCTCCGGCCAAGCCCGCGCAGAGCACCCCGGCGCAGGAGACCCCGGTGGCTCCTGCGGCGAAGGCCACTCCGGCCCAGTCCGCTCCGGCTCACGGTGCCCCCTCCCAAGGGGGGCAGCGCCCGACGCCGGGCGGTGCCCGTCCCGGTCAGCAGCAGCGTTCCGGTGCTCCGGCCCAGGGTGGCCCGCGTCCGGGTGGTCCCGGCGGTCCGAAGCCGGGCCCGAAGACCCCGCGCGTCGGCAACAACCCCTTCTCCTCGGCTCCCGATCGTGAGCGTCCCGCCGCGCGTCCGACTCCCGGCCAGGGTGCACCCCGTCCGGGCGCCGGCCAGGGTGGCCCGCGTCCGGGTCCCGGCCAGGGTCCGCGTCCAGGTCCGGCCCAGGGCGGTCCCCGTCCGGGTGGCGCCCAGGGCGAGCGGCGTCCGTCTCCGGGCCAGGGTGGTCCGCGTCCCGGTGGTCCGCGTCCGAGCCCCGGCTCGATGCCGCCGCGCCCGAATCCGGGTGCCATGCCCGCACGTTCGGCCCGTCCGGGTCCGGGCGGCGGCGCGGGTGCCGGTCGTCCGGGTCGTCCCGGCGGCGGCCCCGGTGGTGGCGGCGGCGGTCGTCCCGGTGGTGGCGGTGGCGGTGGCTACCGCGGCGGCCAGGGTGGCGGTGGCACGGGTGCGCCCGGTGCAGGTGCCGGTGCTCCCGCGGCCGGTGGTTTCCGCGGTCGTCCCGGTGGCGGTGGCGGCGGTCGTCCGGGTGGTCCCGGTGGCCGTGGCGGTGCGGCCGGTGCGTTCGGTCGTCCCGGTGGCGCCCCGCGTCGTGGCCGTAAGTCGAAGCGGGCGAAGCGCGCCGAGTACGAAAGCATGCAAGCCCCCGCCATCGGTGGCGTGCGGCTGCCGCGCGGTAACGGCGAGATCATCCGTCTCGCCCGGGGTGCCTCGCTGTCGGACTTCGCGGAGAAGATCGATGCGAACCCGGCCGCCTTGGTGCAAGCCCTGTTCAACCTCGGTGAGATGGTCACCGCGACCCAGTCGGTGAACGACGAGACCCTCGAGCTGCTCGGCAGCGAGATGAACTACGTCGTGCACGTGGTCAGCCCCGAGGACGAGGACCGCGAGCTGCTGGAATCGTTCGACCTGACCTACGGTGAGGACGAGGGCGGCGAGGAAGACCTCGAACAGCGTCCGCCGGTGGTGACCGTCATGGGTCACGTCGACCACGGTAAAACCCGACTGCTCGACACCATCCGTAAGGCCAACGTCCGTGAGGGCGAGGCCGGTGGCATCACCCAGCACATCGGCGCCTACCAGGTGCTCACCCATCTGGGCGATAACGACCGGCTCATCACCTTCATCGACACCCCGGGTCACGAGGCGTTCACCGCCATGCGTGCCCGTGGTGCGAAGGCCACCGATATCGCGATCCTGGTGGTCGCCGCCGACGACGGCGTCATGCCGCAGACGGTGGAGGCCATCAACCACGCGCAGGCGGCCGACGTGCCGATCGTGGTCGCGGTCAACAAGATCGACAAGGAAGGCGCGAACCCGGACAAGATCCGGCAGCAGCTGACCGAATACAACCTGGTTGCCGAGGAATACGGTGGCGACACCATGTTCGTCGATATCTCCGCCAAGCAGGGGACCAATATCGAGCAACTGCTCGAGGCGGTCCTGCTGACCGCGGACGCAGCGCTGGATCTGCGGGCCAACCCGGACATGGACGCACAGGGTGTCGCCATCGAAGCGCACCTCGACCGCGGCCGAGGCCCGGTAGCTACCGTGCTCATCCAGCGCGGCACGCTGCGCGTCGGTGACTCGATCGTGGCGGGTGACGCCTACGGTCGCGTCCGCCGCATGGTCGACGAGCACGGCGACGATGTCGTCGCGGCGCTGCCGTCGCGGCCGGTCCAGGTCATCGGCTTCACGTCGGTGCCGGGCGCCGGTGACAACCTGCTCGTCGTCGACGAGGACCGGATCGCTCGCCAGATCGCCGACCGGCGCAATGCGCGCAAGCGCAACGCACTGGCCGCGCGCAGCCGCAAGCGGATCAGCCTGGAAGATCTGGATGCCGCGCTGAAGGAGACTTCGGAGCTCAACCTGATCCTCAAGGGCGACAACTCCGGTACCGTCGAGGCCCTCGAGGAGGCGCTGCTCGGTATCCAGATCGACGACGAGGTGCGCCTGCGGGTCATCGACCGCGGTGTCGGTGGCGTCACCGAGACCAACGTCAACCTGGCGTCGGCGTCGAACGCGATCATCATCGGGTTCAACGTCCGGGCCGAGGGTAAGGCGACCGAGCTGGCCAACCGCGAAGGTGTGGACATCCGGTACTACTCGGTGATCTACCAGGCCATCGACGAAATCGAGAAGGCCCTCAAGGGCATGCTCAAGCCGATCTACGAAGAGGTCGAGCTGGGCCGGGCGGAGATCCGCGCGATCTTCCGTTCGTCGAAGGTCGGCAATATCGCCGGCTGCATGGTCACCTCGGGTTCGGTCAAGCGCAACGCCAAGGCGCGCCTGCTCCGCGACAACTTGGTGGTCGCCGAGACGGTCACGATCTCCACCTTGAAGCGGGAGAAGGACGACGTCACCGAGGTCCGCGAGGGCTTCGAATGCGGTATGACGTTGACCTACAACGACATCAAGGAAGGCGACGTGATCGAGGCCTACGAGCTGCGCGAGAAGCCGCGCGACTGATTTGTTCGTCGGTGGTCCGGTCCGGCCGTCAACGCTGGACCGGACCACCGAGACAATCTTTTCGTAGGCGCCGATACAGGAGGCTTGGGTGTACCTGGGTGCACTGGAGTTCGACATCCTGCTCGGAGATGTGCACTCGCTGAAGCAGAAGCGTTCGGTGATTCGGCCCGTGCTGGCCGAATTGCAGCGCTTCGGCGTGAGTGCCGCCGAGGGTGGGGAACAAGACCGCCACCGTCGCTCACTGCTCGGAGTCGCCATGGTCAGTTCCGGTATGGATCACCTGACCGAGATACTCGACAAATGTGAGCGTCACGTCGCGGCTCGTCCGGAGTTAGAGTTGCTGGCAGTGCGCCGCAGGATCTTCGGACCCGAAGACTGATCCGCGGCGGGAACGACGGGCCCGGAGGCGGAAGCTTGCGTAACCACGCAGGGTCCCGGTCCCGCCGCAAAATGAACACAGCAGTAGTAGTGAGGAGGGTTCAGCCATGGTGGATCAAGCCAGGGCACGCCGACTCGCCAAGCGGATTTCCGCGATCGTGGCGACCGCGATCGAATACGAGGTGAAGGATCCGCGTCTGAATTTCGTAACCGTGACCGATGCGAAGGTCACCGGCGATCTGCGCGAGGCGACGGTGTACTACACGGTGATGGGCGAAACCCTCGACGTGGAACCGGATTACGCGGCCGCGGCCGCCGGTCTGGAGAAGGCGAAGGGTGTGCTGCGCTCGAAGGTGGGCGCGGGCACCGGCGTGAAATTCACCCCGACGCTGGCGTTCGTGCTCGACAAGGTGCCCGACGCGGCACGGGATATGGAAGAGCTGCTGGCCAGGGCGCGGGCCGCTGATGACGCGGTCGCGAAGGTGGCGTCCACCGCCACCCATGCCGGCGATGCCGACCCGTATAAGGTCGAACGCGAATCCGACGAGTGACGTGCGGTAGACCATGACGACGATGCCCGTCGACCCGGGTAGGGGGGTCGCTGTCGATACGGTCGATTTCGGACCGGCCCTTGCCGCATTGAACGCGGCGCGTTCGGTCACCATCCTGTGTCATGTGCAGCCCGATGCCGACACCATCGGCAGCGGGCTCGCTTTGGCATTGGTGTTGCACCGGCGCGGTGTCCCGGTGTGGGTATCGTTCGCCGAGCCCGCCGAACTGCCCGCAACGATGCGGACGCTGCCCGGTGTGCAGCATCTGGTGCCGCCCGCCGAGGTACCCGCCGAGGTGGATCTGCTGGTTTCCGTGGACTGCGGCAGTGCCGGTCGGCTGGGTGCGCTCGCCGATCGATTGGCCGGGGCCCGAACGACTCTGGTGTTCGATCATCACCGCTCCAACACCCGGTTCGGGACGATCAATGTGATCGATGCGAGTGCGGAATCGACGACGAGTTTGATCGCGCGGTTGCTCGACGCCTGGCAGGTGCCGATCGATGCCGAAGTGGCACATTGCCTTTACGCCGGATTGGTCACCGATACCGGATCCTTCCGCTGGGTGCGGCCCGGCACCCATCAGCTGGCCGAGCGGCTACTGGCCACCGGCATCGACGGTGCCGAGATCACGCGCTCGCTGATGGATACGCATCCGTTCGGCTGGTTGCCGATGCTGTCGCGGGTGCTCGGCTCGGCTCGGTTGGAGCCACAGGCCGGTGGTGGGACCGGACTGGTGTACGCCATTGTGCGGCGCGAGGATGTCGATGGTGTGCGCTCGGAAGAGGTGGAGAGTGTGGTCGATATCGTCCGCACCACCTCCGAGGCCGGGGTTGCCGCGGTGTTCAAGGAATCGCGCACGATTCCGGATCGGTGGACGGTGTCGCTGCGGTCGCGCGACAGTGCGCCGGGGGCGCAGGATGGTGTCGATGTGGCCACTGTCGCAACATCTTTGGGCGGCGGTGGGCATCGGTTCGCTGCCGGATACACCACTAATGGCACGTCCGAATCGGTCGTCGCGGCGCTGTTGGCTGAACTCGGGTGAGTTCGGAAGTCAGCGGGGTTGCGTCGAATCCGACCGGCGCGGTGGGGCCGCGACGGATTCTCGGACTCGCCCTGCCGACCTTGGGTGTGCTGGTGGCGGAGCCCATCTATCTGCTCTTCGACCTGGCTGTGGTGGGGCGGCTGGGGGCGTTGGCATTGGCAGGGCTTGCGGTCGGCGGATTGATTCTGGCGCAGGTCAGTTCGCAGCTGACGTTCCTGTCGTATGGGACCACGGCACGGGCGGCGCGGCGGCATGGGGCGGGGGATAAACGCGGTGCGATCGGGGAAGGGGTGCAGGCGACCTGGGTCGCGGTGATCGTCGGGACGCTGGTTCTTGTTATGGGGCAGGCGATTGCGGTTCCGCTGACGAATGTGATCGCGGGTGGTGGGGATATTGCGGGGGAGGCGTTGGTCTGGGTGCGGATCGCGCTGTTCGGGGTGCCGCTGATTCTGATCGCGATGGCGGGTAACGGGTGGTTGCGTGGGGTGCAGGAGACGCGTCGGCCGCTGCTGTTCGTTGTTGCGGGACTGCTGGTTTCGGGGGTGCTGTGCCCCACGCTGGTGCACGGGTTGGCGGGTGCGCCGCGGCTGGAGTTGGCGGGTTCGGCGGTCGCGAATGCGGCGGGCCAGTCCGTAACGGCCGGGTTGTTCCTGACCGCGCTGGTGCGCGCACGTGTTCCGCTGGCGCCGCACTGGTCGGTGATGCGGGCACAGCTGGTACTCGGTCGTGATCTGATCGCCCGCAGTCTCGCCTTCCAAGCCAGCTTCGTGTCGGCGGCGGCCGTCGCCTCCCGGTTCGGTGCGGCATCGGTGGCCGCACATCAACTGGTCCTGCAGCTCTGGAATTTCCTCGCCCTGACCCTGGATTCGCTCGCCATCGCCGCCCAAACCCTGGTCGGTGCGGCACTCGGCGCAGGCGACGCCACCGGAGCGCGCGGTCTGGCGCGCCGCATCACCCGCTGGTCGGGTGGATTGGCGCTGGTCCTTGCGGCGGCCTTCGCAGCAGGCGCGACCGTCATCCCTGAACTCTTCACCGACGATCCGGCCGTCCTCGACCGCACCCACGTCGCCTGGTGGTTCTTCGTCGCCATCATCCCGATCGCAGGCATCGTCTTCGCCCTCGACGGCGTCCTCCTCGGCGCGGGCGACGCCGCCTACCTCCGCAACACCACCCTCGGCGCCGCCCTCCTCGGCTTCCTCCCCGCCATCTGGCTCTCCCTCGTCTTCAACTGGGGCATAGCGGGCATCTGGACCGGCCTCGTAGCCTTCATGCTCCTACGCCTCATCGCCGTAGTCTGGCGCGCGGAATCCGGCCGCTGGGCGCAAATCGGCACCGAAATCCCGCGCGTCAGTGCTTAGCGCGGTGCGCCGTGCACGGTTTCGCATCCCGCGCATGTTTTCGCCGGGCGAACTCGTGCGCGGTGGGTAGCGGATTGTCGGTGGTGTCGGTGCACCAGCCACTCGGGTGAGTTCGTGTGCGGTGGCGGCGGGTTGTCAGTGGTGTCGGCAAACGACTGCTCTGCTGGGTGAGTTCGTGTGCGGCGGGTAGCGGGTCGTCGGTGGTGTCGGCGGACGACTGCTCTGCTGGGTGAGTTCGTGTGCGGCGGGCAACGAGTGGTCAGTGGTGTCGGCGGACGACCACTCCTGCCGGACGCACCGAGCGGCCGGAGACCGTCAAGCCGGTTTGCACGACCGATTCCACCGTGCGGTCCAATGCGGGATCGTCGGTCTTGGCGACATCCGCCGCTTCCATGGTGAGCGAGTCGAAGGCGTCATCGGGGCGTGGGGTGACCAATGTGCCACCGCGGCCGACGATGAGGCGTTCGATGCGGGTGGCGACAGCTTCGAATGCTGCTCGCTCGCGCGGGGATTCGGCGGTGGCCGCGCAGGCGGTGCTGTCGGCGTGGAGTGCGAAGAGTTCCAGGACGAGGGGGAGGTCGGCGCCGCTGCGGTCGCGTCGGTCGCGGGCCTTGGCTTCGTCGGCCAGGCGGTCGATGGTGGTGGCTTGGCGGGCGATTACTCGGGTGAGGTCTTCGATGCGTTCCGCCAGGTGGGCGAGCGGGTCGGCGGGGTTCTCGAGTTGTGGTGTGCGGGAGTTGGCGGGGTAATGGGCCTGCGGCGCGGTCGGGGCCTTGATCTGCGGCTCAAGGGGATCGGCGGTGTGGCTGGCTGGTGGCGTGGGGTCGGTGTGGGTTTTGGTTTGCGGCGCGGGGGCGGCGAAGGTCTCGGCCTGTGATGCGCCTGGGTCGGTGAGGTGACCAGACCGTGACGCTGCTTGGCTGGTCGTCGTGTCGGCCCACGGCGTGAGGGGTTTGGCGGGGTTACCAGCTTGCGGTGCGGTGGGGCTGGTGAGGGTTTCGAGCGGTGGCGTGCGGGGGCCGGTGGGATGACCGGTGTGTGGCGCGATTGGGTTGGCCTCTACCTGCGGCGCGGCGGGGATGGTTGGGTCCTCGGGGTCCGGCGCGGCGGGGTCGGTCATGCTCGCACTTTAACGCTAGTTCGCGGGGGTGCATCGATTGTTTTGGGCGGCATCGGGATCCACTGCTGGGAACTGGGCTGGTGTCGGATGTGGCTGCTACCATCGCGTCTCATGGGGGTCTACGGCATCGACCTTGGTACGACAAATTCGGCGATCGCGCGGATAGACGCTGATGGTCGGCCCGAAGTCATGATCGGTTTGAACGGCGAGGCGACGGTGCCTTCGGTCGTTTTGTTCGCGTCGGCGTTCGATCATCTGGTGGGCGAGGGTGCGCGGCGGCAGGCTCGGCTCGATCCGGAGCATGTGTGCGCGCTGGTGAAGCGGCGGATGGGCGATACGGACTGGCGTTTCGCCGCGCACGGGCAAACCTGGTCCGCGCCCGCGGTTTCGGCGCTGATCCTGAAAAGCCTTGCCGCGGATGCCGAATTCAGCGGTGGCGAACCGGTGAAGCGCGCGGTCATCACCGTGCCCGCCTACTTCGGCGACGAGGAGCGGCGCGCGACCATCCAGGCGGGCACGTATGCGGGCTTCGATGTCGCCGGTGTGCTCTCCGAACCGATCGCGGCGGCGCTCTCCTACGGTTTCGGCAGACTCGATGGCAGTATGGACGTCGGCAAGCCGGGCCCGCGCGAGACGGTTCTCGTCTACGACCTCGGTGGCGGCACCTTCGACGCCACCGTCATCGAACTCGCCGACCGCCGCATTTCGGTGCTCGCGGTCGAGGGCGATCACCAACTCGGCGGCGCCGACTGGGATGAGCGCATCGCGCTGTACCTTTCGCAAAAGTTCTGCGAGGCGAACCCGGATGCCGAAGACCCGCTGGATGATTCGGCGGGTTCGCAGATGCTGGTGCTGGCCGCCGAACGTGCCAAGCGCGAGCTGACCGATGCCGAGCGCACCGATGTGGTGATCGCGCACGACGGCGCTCGCGCGGTTATCCCGCTGACGCGCGGCGAAGTCGACGCGATGACGGCTTCGCTCATGCGCCGCACCATCGACCTGACCCGCGATTGCCTGACTGCGGCGAGTAAGCGCGGTGTCGGATCCGTCGACCGCCTGCTGCTGGTCGGCGGCTCCTCGCGCATGCCGATGGTGGAGCGCGAACTGCGCAAGGAACTCGGCCTTGCCGGCGAACTGCGCGATCCCGACCTCTCGGTGGCGCGCGGCGCGGCGCTGTACGGCGAAAAGCTGGAGATGGAACGTCTCGTCCTCGCCGACCTCACTACCCGTGGTCGACTGCGCGACGGCGCGAATATCGACGACGCCGCACCGGCCGATCTGGACCAATCGATCGCCCGCGTCGCCGCCTCCTTCGGGCAACCGGTCGGGCTGGTGCGCCGGATGCTCGAAATCCAGGTCGATACCGTCGTTTCGCGCGGTTTCGGTGTGCTCGCGCTCGACTATCAGTACGGGCTGGCGGCGACTTGGTTGGTGCATCGCAATTCGACGCTGCCGGTGAAGGTACGTCGTTCCTTCGGTACCGTGCGCGCGGATCAGGACGAAATCGCGCTGACCATTGTGGAGCAGCAGGGCCAGGCGGCATCGGCTCGCCCCGACGATACGAAGGTGCTGGTGGAAGGGCGCATTCGCGGCATCCCCGCGGGTTATCCCGAGGGCAGCGAGGTGCGGGTGACCTTCGAGATGGGCTTCGACGGCGTCCTGCGCGTCACCTGCCATCACGTCGACGCCGATATTCCATTGGTCCTGACCGCGCAGACCGGCGCGACCCTGTCGCAAGCGGATGTGGCGCGCGAACTCGATCAGGTCCAGCGCACCCGCCGCCGCGACAGCTGAGCGGTGACCATGCAGGCGTTCGATCCGAACGACTACCGCAAGCGGGTGCTCGCCGATGTCGAGCGCCGCGGTGGGCTCGAGGAGTCGGATCCGTTCGAGCTCTACGACATTCCGCTGGACGAGACGGAGTCGCTGAGCGATGCCGAGATCGCCGCCCGGGTGGAGGAGGTCTGGGGTTTCTGGCAGCGCCAGCGCGACCATCCGAAGTACCGGGTGCTGGTGGGGCTGCTGGTCGACGCGCATCCGAAGCTGTCCCGCGTACTGCTGGATTCGGCGGTCCGCCGCGCGGAAGCGGCGCGGATCCGGGAGATGCGCGAGCGCCGGGATGCGGACCGCTACGAGATGCTCGACGCGGCGATCTCGCGATTGGTGCAGCGTCACGGCGGGGTTCCGGCCGGGAAGGTGCCTGGGCTGGAGGAGATCGGTGCGATGGGCGGGCTCAGTGCCGCCGAGGTCGCGACTCGATTGCGCAGGCATCGGGTCATCGAGGACGCCCCCGCGCCTGCCGGTGTGCTCACCGACCAACGCAGACAACAGATTCGGCAGTTGCTCAGCGAATGGGAACGGCTCATCGACGGTGAACCGACGCCGACGCTGTTCGCGCTGCTCCGGGTGGATCCGGCGAAAGCCGGTCAGACCCAGGAGATTCGACTGCGCGCCGAGGCATTGCGTGCGCGGTCGCGAGAGCTGCCGCCCGGTCGCATCCGAGTTGTGTTGGATGAGTTGCTGATTCACATCCACGACGTGCTCGAATCGGGCGAGGCGACGCTGCGGGAGTATCTGCGGGCCCTGGCCGAGGATGTCGCGAAGGAATTGCGGCCCAAGGTCAGGGCGGCGGTGCTGGTCGAGGACGAACTCGTCGGCGACGACTTCCAGTATCTGCTCGACGAGGCGATGCGGTTGGGTCTCGATCGGGCCGACGCCACCCGGGTGCTCACCGAGATCGCCGCGGAACTCGGTGCGCGAGTGACGAATTCGCCGCCGACCGCGCCGCCGCAACCCATATCGCAACCGCCTGCGCCCAGACTCTGGGAAGCACCGCTCAAGGCCGCCCGGGCGGCGCTGCGCGGGGGTCGCCCACAGGAAGCCGCGCGCCATGTCGAGGAGGCGCACCGGCTGGTCGGGTCCGACGGGGAAGGGCTCACTCCGATCCGTTCGGTATCCGATGAGGTGGACCGGGTGCTGAACGAGGCACAGGCCCACTGGCGTGATGCCACGGTCGCGTGTACGGCAAAGCGGTTTGTCGAGGCGCTGCCGCATCTGGAACAGGTGCGCCGCACCGCATCCGATCTGCTGCCACCGAATCAGGTGCCGAGTATCGACCAGTTGCTCGCCGAAGCCCGAGAGGCCATCGCCGAGGCGGACCGGCTCGTTGCTGCGGCGCAGGCCGGACCGGCCGATGCCAGGATGCGCGAGCTGCTCGCCGCGGTCGAGGTATGCGCTGATCACGCCGGTGCGGCCGCTGCGCTCGCGGAGTCGCCGATCGGGGCTCCGCAGCGGGTCGAGGCCACGAGATTGGCGAATGGGTCGATGCTCGTGGTGTGGTCGCCGACATCGACGGATAACGTCGCCTACCGGGTGACCAGGTTGCAGCCGGACGGGTCGTGGCGCGTGGTCGGCCGCACACAGGCAACCGAACTCGAAGACGGTGGCGCCCCCGCCGTCGGGCAGCCGGTGTACGCGGTGGCCGCCGCCGTCGCGGGCAGATACTCCGAGATCACCCGATCAGATACCGGCCCGGTCGCGAAACCGCAAGGCAGACAGGAACAACCACAGGACGATCCGTCGCCGAGCGGCATACCGACCGTGACCGGACTGGGCGAACAGGCGGGGCTACTGGTCTTCGCCTGGCCCATCGGCGTTACCGAAGTCATGGCCGTCGTGCGGCCGGATCAACCGCCGACCACCCCGGACGACCCTGAGGCCCGCTCCTGGAAGGTCACCAATATGCGATACGAAATCGACGGCGGCGTCCGTATCCCGCCCGATATCCCGCGACCATGTCATATCGCCATCGCATCCTGCCGTCGCGAAACGAACGGAAAGCTCACGGTCGCTGCGGGTTTCGCGCCGACTGCGCGGATCCGCTGGTTCGGGTAGTCGAGATCGGTCCGACAGGTTGTCGCGCCGGATCGCCCGCTGCGAGCCGGGTGGCGAGCTTAGGGTCGCTGCGGGTTTCGCGCCGACTGCGCGGATCCGTTGGTTCGGGTGGTCGATCGGTTGGACGGGTTGTCGCGCCGGATCGCCTGCTGCGAGCCGGGTGGCGAGCTTAGGGTCGCTGCGGGTTTCGCGCCGACTGCGCGGATCCGTTGGTTCGGGTGGTCGATCGGTTGGACGGGTTGTCTCGCGCCGGACCGCTCGCGGCGATGTACGGGCGGCGCAACGCGGGGTGATCGGTGACAAGCGGGATTTCGCGACAGCACAGGGCAGGATGGGGACGTGCTCGCACAGAACGCTGTGAATTCGGTACGGACGCGCGTGTCCTCGACATATGTGCTCGCCGCGCTGATCGTCCTCGGACTGGTCTTGCAGGCGCCGTTGGTGCATGCGGTGGGGGCATCCGCGCGATTGCAGACTGCGGTGACGATTTTCGCGGGTGTGTTCGTGCAGGCGGTGCCGTTTCTGGCGCTCGGTGTTTTGGTGAGCGGTGGTATCGCAGCTTTCGTATCACCTGCGGTGCTACGAAAGGTATTGCCGCGCAACGAACCTGCGGCGATCGGCGTGGCCGGACTGGCCGGGATGGCGCTGCCCGGCTGTGAATGCGGTGTCGTGCCGGTGGCGCGACGGCTGACCGATCAGGGTGCGCCCGGATCGGTGGCCTTGGCCTTCATGCTGTCGGCTCCCGCGATCAACCCGGTGGTGTTGATCGCCACGGCGGTGGCATTTCCCGGGGAGCCGGGAATGGTGGCCGCGCGGTTCACCGGCTCGCTGGCCACCGCGGTGGTGATGGGGCTGATCTGGTCGCGAATCGGACGCCCGGCCTGGCTGCTGCCGCGTGGTACCGGACGCGACCACTGTGTGACGGGGCGAACCCGGTGGGAGGTCCTCACCGAGGCCGCGCGCCACGATCTCTTGCAGGCCAGCGCATTTCTGGTACTCGGTGCCGCGGCCGCCGCCGCGCTGCATGTACTGGTTCCGCCCACCTGGTACGAGCGGTTGGCCGGGCAGATGGTGGTTGCGATCCTCGTCATGGCGGTGCTGGCGATCGTGCTCGCCCTGTGCTCGGAGGCCGATGCATTCGTCGCGGCGAGCATGTCGACGCTGCCGCTACTGCCGCGGCTGGTATTCCTGGTCGTCGGCCCCGCCGTCGACGTGAAGCTCTTCGCCATGCAGGCAGGCAGCTTCGGCCGCCGCTTCGCAATGCGCTTCGCCCCCATGACCTTCGCGGTCGCCGTGGCCTGCGGCACGATCGCCGGATACATCTTCTTGGGAGGTGCCCGATGAAACGAGAAACACAGAACCTCCTGTTGCTACTCATCGGCGGCGCGGTGCTCTGGATAACCCTCGACGGCAGCTACCTACGCTATGTGAAACCGAGCCTCTACCCGTTCCTGCTGATCAGCAGCATCGGCTTCATCTTGCTCGCCCTAGTGGCAATCATCCGAGATATCCGCCGCGGCACCGCATCCGACGAGCACGCGAACGTGCACGGCCGTGACGTCGTTGGCCACCTCGAGACCCGCCGCCCCCGCGGTATCCACGGCGGCGACGATGTACTGAGCCATGCCAACGCGCAGGGCCGCGACTATGCACTCGGGCACGGCGCCGCACAGGGCCCGCACGACCACCAGCACGGCTCGGGTCGCGCGCAATGGTTGTTGCTCGCACCGGTCGCCGCACTCCTGCTCATCGCGCCACCCGCCCTGGGCGCGGGGGCGGCGGTTACCAGTTCCCCGGTCGAGGTCGTCCCGCGCGACATCGCCGCGGAGCAGCCGAAGCTCTGGGCTTTTCCGCCGCTGCCTGCCGAGCCGGCACCGCGGTTGCCGATTGTGGATCTGGTGGATCGGGCGCTTCAGGACTCCAGTCACTCGCTGGACGGTCGTGAGATCACTATCAGTGGGTTCATTATTCGGCCCAAGGATCTCGAGCAGCAGCATCCGGATACGCCCGATGCGGATCTCGCGCGAGTAGTCATCACCTGCTGTGTCGCTGATGCGCGGTATGTACTTGTGCACCTGTCGGGGATGCCGGAGGTGATCGAGGACGATGCCTGGCTCGAGGTCAGGGGTGTCGTCGAAACCGGCAGTGCTCAGCGGGATCCGGATCACACGCCCACCCTCGTCGTCACCGACTACCAGCGGATCGAGGCCCCGGACCGGCCGTACGAACGCGGCCGTTAGAGGCGGACTCGAATCGGTATCGCCCATGATCGTCGAGCCGAACGGCGGCAACTCCCGCGGATATGCCAATGTAGGTGTGGTGATACCCAAGTTGATGGCGGTGAGCGACGTTCACGTCGGGCACCAGGGGAATCGTCCGGTCGTCGAGCAGATTCGGGCGGATTCGCCCGAGGACTGGCTCATCGTGGCCGGGGACGTCGGGGAGAAGTCCGACGATATCCGCTGGGCACTGGAGCTGCTGCGTGGCCGCTTCGCCAAGGTGATCTGGGTGCCGGGCAACCACGAATTGTGGACCACGGCGAAGGATCCGGTGCAGATGCACGGTGTCGCGCGCTACGACTACCTGGTGTCGATCTGCCGGGATCTCGATGTGATCACACCGGAGGATCCGTTCCCGGTGTGGACCGGCGCGGGGTCCGAACAGTACGGCGGTCAGGTGACGCTGGTTCCGATGTTCCTGCTGTACGACTACTCGTTCCTGCCGAAGGGCACCAAAACGAAGGCCGAGGGCCTCGCCCTGGCCCGGGAACGCAATGTGGTGGCCACCGACGAATTCCTGCTGTCCCCGGATCCGTACCTGACCCGTGATGCCTGGTGTCACGCCCGAGTGCAGGTCACCAAGCGGAAACTGGACGCGCTGCCACCCGAGACGCCGATCGTGATGATCAACCACTTCCCGCTGGTCCGCCAGCCCACCGAAGTGCTGTGGTATCCGGAATTCGCCCTCTGGTGCGGCACCGATCTGACCGCCGACTGGCACACCAGCTACAACGTGGTCTGCTCGGTCTACGGCCACCTGCACATCCCGCGCACCTCCTACTACGACGGCGTGCGCTTCGAAGAGGTGTCGCTCGGCTACCCGCGCGAATGGCAGCGTCGCGGACTGCCCGACCAGTTGCTGCGCCAAATCCTCCCGACCCCGGATTACCCGCCGGGTTCGCTGAATAAATGGGGCGGCCACTTCAAGGTCACCCCCGAGATGGAAGCCGCAGCCGCCGAGATGCGAGAAAAGGCCGAGCGCCGTCGCGGTGTGTGAGTCCGGCGGCGTTGCCGCCAGAGGAGGGTCTCAGCGCTCAGATCCCGCGAATGTGGACCGAGTATGAGTGCTCGGTCCACTCCTCTGCAGAGGTCGAGCGCAGGTGATGCGCTGTGCCTCCCGAGGCGTTTGTCGGTGGCGCGGCTCGACTAGGCTCGTCAGTGATGATCGAGAAAATTCTTCCTGCCGGTGTGGCCTCGGCCGAGTTGTTGGCCTACCCGGAAGATCTGCAGCCGCATCCGGCCGAGGCGCACCTCATCGAGAAGTCGGTGGAGAAGCGTCGCCGGGACTTCATCGGTGCTCGGCACTGCGCCCGGCTGGCGCTGGCGGAACTCGGTGAGGCTCCGGTCGCGATCGGCAAAGGCGAGCGGGGCGCACCGGTGTGGCCGCGCGGCATCGTCGGCAGCCTGACGCACTGTGACGGCTACCGGGCGGCGGCCTTGGGCCACAAACTGCGGTTCCGCTCGATCGGCATCGACGCCGAACCACACGGCACACTCCCCGAGGGCGTGCTGGATTCGGTGAGCCTGCCCCCCGAGCGGGACTGGTTGGCGCGGGTCGACGGTTCCGGTCTGCACCTGGACCGCTTGCTGTTCTGCGCGAAGGAAGCCACCTACAAGGCGTGGTGGCCATTGACCGCACGCTGGCTCGGCTTCGAGGACGCCCACATCACCTTCACCATCGATGAGAGCTCCGACGGCGCGGGTTCGGGTGCCTTCCACAGCCAGATCCTGGTGCCCGGACAGGTCACCGACGGTGGCGCGCCGCTGATTTCCTTCGACGGCCGCTGGATGATCGGCGACGGACTCATCCTGACCGCGATCGTGCACGACTGATGGCCGACGCCAGGATCGACGCACTCGGCGGTCTGCTGATCGTCGACAAGGACGGCGGCTGGACCAGCCACGACGTCGTCGCGAAATGTCGAAAACTATTGCGCACCAAGAAGATCGGTCATGCTGGGACGCTCGATCCGATGGCCACCGGCGTACTGGTGCTCGGCGTCGAACGCGCCACCAAACTGCTCGGCCTGCTCACGCTGACCACCAAGGCGTACACCGCGACCATTCGACTCGGCCAGGCCACCACCACCGACGACGCCGAGGGCGAAGTGCTCTCGACCGCGTCGGCGACCCATCTCACCGATGTCGAAATCGCCACGCACACTGCGAAATTGACCGGCGATATCGAACAGGTGCCTGCCACGGTCAGCGCCATCAAGGTGAACGGCGAACGCGCCTATGCCCGGCATCGGGCTGGTGAGGAGGTCCAGCTCGCTGCGCGCCCGGTCACCGTCTCGCGCTTCGATATCCTTGCCCGCCGGGATATTTCGGAGTTCGTCGATCTGGATGTAGTCGTCGAATGTTCGTCCGGCACCTACATTCGCGCCCTGGCGCGCGATCTGGGCGCCGCACTCGGCGTCGGCGGCCATTTGACCGCCTTGCGCCGCACGAGGGTCGGCCCGTTCACCCTCGAGCACGCAAGAACCCTTGACGAATTGGCCGAATCCGAGGACGCGCTGTTGAGTCTGGATATCGACGACGCCATCCGAACCGCATTCC
Organism: Nocardia vinacea; assembly: GCF_035920345.1. Taxonomy (NCBI): domain Bacteria; kingdom Bacillati; phylum Actinomycetota; class Actinomycetes; order Mycobacteriales; family Nocardiaceae; genus Nocardia; species Nocardia vinacea. The sequence continues at coordinate 4,415,441 of NZ_CP109149.1, read as the reverse complement.
CGCACCGCGATATCGATGACAAGCAGGCCGACGATCTGCGCAACGGACGCTGGCTCGAGCCGGTCGGCATATCCGGTGTCTACGCCGCCATCGACCCGTCCGGACGCGCGATCGCACTACTGCAGGAGAGCGGTAAGCGCGCGGCCTCGGTCATGGTTGTGCGTCCGTCGAATCTTTAACCGCGCCAAGCGGTTCCAGTGCGCCGAGCAATGCGCCGACGCAGATATCGCGGAGTTCGGCGCGGGTGCAGGTGCGGTTTTCCAGCCAGTCGACCGATAGCACCCGGACGAAGGTCAGCCAGCCCATCAGCACCGATGAGGTGAGCTCGCGGATATGGCCTTCGACGCCCATTACGTCGAGCAGACGCACCCGGAGTTCGCCGAGTTCGCCCGAGATGATCGCCTGGATGGTCGGATCGCCCGCGAGTAGGCGGTTGGCGGCCACGACCGTATTGGCATTGGCCTCGAAATAGTCGAAGTGCTCGTCGAGTCCGGCCGCGAGCTGTTCGGGCAGCGGGGTTTCGGTATCGAGTTTCGTGGCGACCAGCAGGCTGTCGGCGGCCAGTTGGTAGACGCCCGCGAAGAGGTCGCGTTTGGTCGGGAAGTGGCGGTAGAGCAGGGCGCGCGAAACACCGGCCGCGGCCGCGACGTCCTCCATCAGCACCGCATCGTAGGCGCGTTCGGCGAACAGTTTCGCGCCCGCGTCCAGCAGCAGGCGGCGGCGTTCGTCCGGGGCGAGGCGGCGGCGGGTCACCCCAGCAAGCTTAGTTGACGTATGTCTACCAAGCGTCCTAGGGTCGGGCTTAGTAGACAAACGTCAACTAGTGAAGTGAGGAATTCATGACCTCGGCACTCAAATGGCTGTCCATGGCGATGGGCGTTGTCATCGTTGGTATCGGCATATTCCACATGGCTGCCGGAATCGACGGCATCCCCGATATGGGCTCCTCCGGCGTCACCGCCGACAGTCAGACTCGCTTCTTCGGCGGCATCTTCGTCGGCTATGGCCTCGCCTGGATCTGGGCAGCCCGCCGAACGCCGATCTCCGCACCCGCGGTGCGCTGGCTCGCCGGAATCTTCCTACTGAGCGGCGTGGCCCGCTTGATCTCGGTCGCCGTCTACGGCTGGCCGCACTGGTTCCAAATCGTCCTCACCGCAATAGAATTCGCCCTCCCTCCGATCTTCTTCTGGCTAGCCGCCGCCCACGAAAAGCGCACCGCCTTCACCACCGACCGCGTGCCCGCCGCTGGCTGACCGGTGTCGCAAATCGGATGACTACCTCACACATTGTGCCTAATGCGAAGTAGTCAGTAGCCATGCGTCAATTGGCACGGCGATCCGTACAGTGGGCGCGGTAGACAGTGCGACGAAGGCAGTGGGGCAATGAGTGGACAACCGGTCGATACGTTCGAGCTCTGGGACCGGGACGGCGACGGTCTGGTGTCGGTCGAGGACATAGTCACCGGAATCCGTTCGCTCGGACTGGAAGTCGATGATGAGGCGGTCGAACGGATGGTCGCTGCCGCCGATACCAATGGCGACTTCCTGGTCTCCCGAGCCGAATTCGATGCCGCGCTGGTCGGCGGCCGTATCGAGGTCACCGATGCCGATGCGGCCTTCACGGTCTTCGATATCAATGGCGACGGCAAGATCTCGGTCGAAGAACTCGAATCCCTGATCCGTCATGTCGGCGCCGGGCTGATCGAGGAGCCCGCCGAATCGCTGCTGGCGGCGGCGGATACCGACGGGGACGGCTACCTGTCGCCATCCGAATTCCGTGCGCTGCTGAATTTCCTGTCGCGCTGACCGATTCGGCGCACGAAATTTCTATGGGGCTTGACCTGTGCTAACTCCGACACCCGACGATGCGATAGGTGGGTATCGGAGTTTGTTCTTGCCGCGGACGCGGTGGCCGCGGCGGCGTGCGGTGGTGACAATGAATCGTCACCACTGGCACGCGATCGTCAGTCGCTGAGCCAGATGGCTTCGGCCGCAGGGCGCCCGAGATCGATGGTGCGGTCCCCGATGCGAATCGCGATGGTGCCCGCGAAGTCTCGGCGTTCCACCACGACGATCGGCGTATCGAGCGCGATACCGACCGAATCGAAGTAGCGCAGCATATCCGGATCGGCATCGGAAATCCGTGCGACATGGCCGGATTCGTCCGCGCGGAAATCGCTGAGCTGGCGAGCGGGCGGCGTCGGCACCGCACCGTCGACCGAGGGAATGGGATCGCCGTGCGGATCCCGGTCCGGATAGCCGAGTTTCGCGTCGATACGGGCCATCAGCAACTCCGAGACCGCGTGCTCGAGCACCTCGGCCTCATCGTGCACCTCATCCCAGCCGTAGCCGAGTTCGTTGACAAGGAATGTCTCGATCAGCCGATGCCGGCGCACCATGGCGACCGCCGCGCGCCGCCCGTGTTCGGTGAGGGTGATGGATCCGTACCGGGCGTGTTCGACCAGGCCTTGATCGGCGAGCTTGCGTACCGCCTCGGAGACGGTGGAGGCCGAGACGCCGATCCGTTCGGCGAGCAGTTTCGTCGATACCTTTTCCTGCGACCACTCCTGAGCGGTCCAGATCACCTTCAAATAGTCCTGGGCGACCGAGGTGAGCTCCGGCGCAATCGTCGCGGTGCTGCCGTGGGGGCCTGGGGTCTCGGTCGGCTGCGCTGCGGTGTCGGCCAGCTCGCGTCGGGTTGCGATGTCTCGTTTACCGGGCACATCTTCGAGCTTATGCATTGGACTCCCGATTCACACATTCAGACACTTGAACACTCGGTGCCGTCGTCCGACAGCGTCGGGACCGCTCGTCGAGCCATCGGTTTCGCCTGGTCGGACCGAGCGCGGGTCCGCCGGTGCTCGGTCGGCCCCGCCGCCCGGAGCCGATGCGGGCGGCTGTGGATCTTGCAGTGCGAACAATCAGGGCCGCCGCTGCCTCGCAACTGTCGTCATCCAGCTGAACCCGCAATTCACCCCATGTACACACGGGGCTCGGGCCGGAGTGCGGATTGACACCTCCGAATACTGTTCGCCCCTCGTTTTGCGTAGGCTGCGGACTGTGCAGAGATGGCGGAGCCTCGATGACGTACCCGCGGACTGGGGGCGGTGCGTGCTCACGATCGGCGTATTCGACGGTGTGCATCGCGGCCACGCGCAGCTGATCAGCAGGGCCGTGAAGTCCGCTGCCGCGCGGGGTGTTCCGGCGGTGTTGATGACCTTCGACCCGCACCCGATGGAAGTGGTGCGCCCCGGCTCGCATCCGGCGCAGTTGACCACGCTGACCCGGCGCGCGGAATTGGCCGAGGAACTCGGCGTCGACGTGTTCTGCGTCATGCCCTTCACCCAAGAATTCATGAAGCTGCCGCCGGGGCGCTACGTACACGACCTGCTGGTCGAGCGGCTACATGTGACCGAGGTCGTGGTCGGTGACAACTTCACCTTCGGCAAGAAGGCTGCGGGCACCATCGAGACCATGCGTGAGCTGGGTGAGCGATTCGGCTTCGAGGTCGACGGCGTGAAACTGCTCGGCGAGCACGCGGTCACCTTCTCCTCCACCTACATCCGCGCCTGTGTCGACGCCGGCGATATGGCTGCGGCCGCCGAGGCGCTGGGCCGTCCGCATCGGGTCGAGGGCGTGGTCGTGCACGGCGACGGCCGCGGCCGTGAGCTCGGCTTCCCGACCGCGAATATCGCACCGCCCATGTACGCCGCGATTCCGGCCGACGGCGTCTACGCGGGCTGGTTCACAGTGCTGGGGCCGGGCCACACTATCGGCACCGTGACGCCGGGGCAGCGCGCGATGGCCGCGATCTCGATCGGCACCAACCCCACCTTCTCCGGGCGCGCCCGCACCGTCGAGGCCTATGTGCTCGACAGTGAGGCCGACCTGTACGGCCAGCACGTCGCAGTGGATTTCGTCGAGCATCTGCGCGGCATGCGCAAATTCGATTCCATCGACGAACTCCTCGAGGCCATGGCCCGCGACGTCGAGAACTCCCGCAAGGTCCTCACCGCCGCCGACTCCTGACCGGATTCGGTTCGGCGCGGGGGTGTCGGGTAAGGTGGCTCCTCGGGTTTGCTGCGGTCCGCGGTGGCGCCCGGCCGGGTAACCGGAATCCTCGAGCGCGGAACTGAGAAATAGGAGTGGATGCCCCATGGCGCTGACCACCGAGCAGAAGTCGGCCATTCTCGCCGAGTACGGCGTGCACGAGAAGGACACCGGTTCCCCGGAGGCGCAGATCGCGCTGCTGTCCAAGCGGATCGCCGACATCACCGAGCACCTGAAGAAGCACAAGCACGACCACCACACCCGCCACGGCCTGATGGCGCTGATCGGTCGTCGCAAGCGCCTGTCGAAGTACCTCGCCGACAAGGACATCCACCGCTACCGTTCGCTGATCGAGCGCCTGGGTCTGCGGAGGTAATTTCTTGCAGCGCCTGCGGCGCTGCGTGTTCGTAAGACTCGCTCCGTGGTGGCAGGGTCGGGCGGGAATCCTCCCAACAGGCTGCATACCAGAGGCGGTCGATCAGGTAGCCGACGGGGAGACGTACAATCTCCCCGTTGGCTATTTGTGTATGAGGGGTGCACATACCCCGTTTGCACGACAACATTGCACAGCCGTATGCACCCGCCCGCGTGGCGTCGGTCTTCGGTAGTGGCCTCCCGGCAGGCGAGCAGTCGCCGGCGGGCTTCGATCGATGACCGCCTCCGCGTCGCCGTTTCCAAGGGGATTCGGCCGGGTGTGCGCGTCGCAGCCAGGAGGGTTGCCGCGCGTCCGTATCCGGTACGGCTGACGAGAGCTGGATCGCGCCCACCCGGCGCTCGATCCAGCGAAGACGAGAGGTTGAGAGCAGAAAAATGTCTGAAACAACTACATCTTCGGCCATCGAGGTCGAACCCGGTGTGTTCGAATCCGTCGCGCTGATCGATAACGGCACCTACGGAACCCGCACCGTCCGCTTCGAGACCGGCCGTCTGGCCCGCCAGGCCGCCGGTTCGGTCGTCGCCTACCTGGACGACGAGACCATGCTGCTGTCCGCGACCACCGCGGGCAAGCACCCCAAGGATCAGTTCGACTTCTTCCCGCTGACGGTCGACGTCGAAGAGCGCATGTACGCCGCGGGTCGCATCCCGGGTTCGTTCTTCCGTCGCGAGGGCCGCCCCTCCACCGACGCGATCCTGACCTGTCGCCTGATCGACCGTCCACTGCGGCCGTCCTTCGTCGACGGCCTGCGCAATGAGATCCAGGTCGTGGTCACCGTGCTGAGCCTGGACCCGAACGATCTCTACGACGTCGTGGCCATCAACGCCGCATCCGCGTCCACCCAGATCTCGGGCCTGCCGTTCTCCGGTCCGGTCGGCGGCGTGCGCGTCGCGCTGATCGACGGCCAGTGGGTCGCCTTCCCGACCGTCGAGCAGCTCGAGGGCGCGGTCTTCGACATGGTCGTCGCCGGCCGGGTTGTCGAATCCGGTGACGTGGCCATCATGATGGTCGAGGCCGAGGCCACCGATAAGGTCGTCGCACTGGTCGAGGGTGGCGCGCAGGCGCCGACCGAGGCCGTGGTGGCGCAGGGCCTCGAGGCGGCCAAGCCGTTCATCGCCCGCCTGTGCAAGGCACAGCAGGATCTGGCCGCGCTGGCGGCCAAACCGACCGAGGAGTTCCCGCTCTTCCCGCCGTACGAGGCCGATGTCTACGAGGCCGTCGAGGGCACCGCCAAGCGTGAGCTGGGCGAGGCGCTGAGCATCGCCGACAAGCAGGAGCGCGAGGCGAAGATCGACGAGATCAAGCTCGCCGTGTTGGACCGGCTGGCCGACGACTTCACCGGTCGCGAGAAGGAACTGGGCGCGGCGTTCCGCTCGGTCACCAAAAAGCTGGTGCGCCAGCGCATCCTGTCCGACGGCTTCCGCATCGATGGTCGCGGGCTGGCCGATATCCGTGCCCTGTCCGCCGAGGTCGCCGTGATCCCGCGCGCCCACGGCTCGGCGCTGTTCGAGCGTGGCGAGACCCAGATCATGGGCGTCACCACCCTCGACATGGTGAAGATGGCCCAGCAGGTCGACTCGCTCGGCCCGGAGACCTCCAAGCGCTACATGCACCACTACAACTTCCCGCCGTTCTCCACCGGTGAGACCGGTCGCGTCGGTTCGCCGAAGCGTCGCGAGATCGGCCACGGCGCGCTGGCCGAGCGGGCGCTCATCCCGGTTCTCCCGAGCCAGGAGGAGTTCCCCTACGCCATCCGTCAGGTCTCGGAAGCGTTGAGCTCCAACGGTTCCACCTCGATGGGTTCGGTCTGCGCCTCGACCCTGTCGCTGCTGAACGCCGGTGTGCCGCTGAAGGCGCCGGTCGCCGGTATCGCCATGGGCCTGGTGTCGGACACCATCAAGAACGACAAGGGCGAGGACGAGGTCCGCTACGTGGCCCTCACCGACATCCTCGGCGCCGAGGATGCCTTCGGTGACATGGACTTCAAGGTCGCGGGCACCCCGGACTTCGTCACCGCGCTGCAGCTGGACACCAAGCTGGACGGCATCCCCTCGCAGGTGCTGGCCGGTGCGCTGAGCCAGGCGCACGATGCCCGCACCACCATCCTGGAGGTCATGGCCGAGGCCATCGCCACCCCGGACGAGATGAGCCCGTACGCACCGCGCGTCACCGCGATCAAGATCCCGGTCGACAAGATCGGTGAGGTCATCGGCCCGAAGGGCAAGGTGATCAACCAGATCACCGAGGAGACCGGCGCCAATATCTCCATCGAGGACGACGGCACGGTCTACGTCGGTGCGACCAACGGCCCGGCGGCGCAGGCGGCGATCGACCAGATCAACGCCATCGCCAACCCGCAGCTGCCGAAGGTCGGCGAGCGCTTCCTCGGCACGGTCGTCAAGACCACCGCCTTCGGCGCGTTCGTCTCACTGCTGCCCGGTCGCGACGGCTTGGTGCACATCTCCAAGCTGGGCAACGGCAAGCGCGTCGCCAAGGTCGAGGACGTGGTGAACGTCGGCGACAAGCTGCGCGTGGAAATCGCCGATATCGACAACCGCGGCAAGATTTCGCTGGTGCCGGTAGACGAGAGCGCCGACGAGCCCGAGGCCGCCGAATCCGTTGATGCGGGCCAGGCGGAGACCGAGTAGTACTTGTCTCTGTGACGAAGAAGAAGACGACAACCCCTCTGCTCCGCGACGAGCAGGGGGGTTCGTCTCTGGAGCTGCGGATGGACCAGATGCGGGGCACCGACGCGGGGGTACGGCGCACCGTACTACCCGGCGGGCTGCGCGTGGTCACCGAACATGTGCCAGGCGTGCGTTCGGCATCGATCGGGGTCTGGGTGGGGGTCGGCTCGCGCGACGAGGGACCGACCGTCGCGGGTGCCGCGCATTTCCTGGAACACCTGCTGTTCAAGGCGACTCCGACGCGTTCGGCGCTGGACATCGCGCAGGCGATGGACGCGGTCGGCGGCGAGCTCAACGCGTTCACCGCGAAAGAGCAGACCTGCTACTACGCCCACGTCCTCGACGAGGATCTACCGCTGGCCGTCGATATGGTCTCCGATGTCGTACTCAACGGCCTGTGCCGGGCCGAGGATGTGGATGTCGAGCGGCAGGTGGTGCTCGAGGAGATCGCCATGCGCGACGACGATCCGGAGGATCTGGTCGGCGACGCATTCCTGTCCGCGCTCTTCGGTGATCATCCGATCGGGCGGCCGGTGATCGGCTCCATCGAAACCATCGAGGCGATGAATGCCGCGCAGTTGCGCGGCTTCCATCTGCGGCGCTACCGGCCGGACCGGATGGTCGTCGCGGTCGCGGGCAATGTGGAGCACGACCACACCGTGGAATTGGTGCATCGCGCATTCGGGCCCCGGCTCGACCCGACCGCCGAGCCGGCCCGCCGTCGCGAGGGCCGCTTCCGGCCGCACAGCGCACCGGAGCTGAACTGGTGCCATCGCGACAGCGAACAGGCACATCTGGTCTTCGGCGTGCGCGCCTTCGGGCGGCACGAGGGGGAGCGGCGCTGGCCGCTGTCGGTGCTCAATACCGTGGTCGGCGGTGGCCTGAGTTCGCGGCTGTTCCAACGCATTCGGGAGGAACGCGGGCTGGCGTATTCGGTGTATTCCAGTGTCGACACCTTCGCCGATACCGGCGCGTTCTCGGTGTACATCGGCTGCCAGCCGGAAAACCTCGGCAAGGTCTCGACACTGGCGAGCGGAGTGCTGGAAGAGATTGCCGCCAATGGCATTACCGATGCGGAATGCGCGCGCGCCAAGGGTTCGTTGCGTGGCGGACTGGTGCTCGGCCTGGAGGATTCGGCCTCGCGGATGAACCGGATCGGTCGCAGCGAACTGAGTTACGGCAACCACCGCAGCGTCTCGGAGACGTTGGCGCGCATCGATGCGGTGACCACCGATGAGGTGTCCGCGATCGCCCGCACCCTGCTGGCGCGACCGTTCGCGGCCTCGGTGGCCGGACCGTACCGGCGCACCCGGGACTTGCCCGCCGCGGTGCGGCGATTGGTCGAGGCCTGAGGTAGAGCAACATGGTGGCCGGTGCGATTCGCGCCGGCCACCGATCCGATCGGGGGTGGATATGACGGGATCGGCGCTGGGGCGTGCCGAGGTGGCGGTCGAACTCGGACGGCTCGACGAGGCGCGCCGGATCATCGGCGAGGCCCTGGTCGAGCAACCGGACGATCCGGTGTTGCTGGAACGCATGGCCGACATCGCTTATCGACTCGATCAGACGGACGAGGCGCTGCGCTATGCGACCGCGGCGATCGCCGCCGATCCGGCGCGCATCGACGCGTATCTGACCGCGGCCCTGGCCTACGACGCCTACAGCATGCGCGATGACGCGCAACGGCACGCCCGCATGGCGACCCGGTTGGCGCCCGACAATGTCGCCGCCCTGCTGGTGCTGGCTCGGGTCATCGCCGATGCGGCGACCTCCGATAAACCGCGAGCCGAAGCCCGCGATGCTCTCGAACGGGCGACGCAACTCGCCCCCGCACATGCGGGTACACACGCCCACGCGGCGGAAACCTATCGGCGACTACATGATTCGGATGCGGCCCGACGCCACGTCGAGGCCGGTCTCGCCGAGGACCCGGCGCATGCCGAACTGCTGCAGACCCGCGCGCGGCTGGACTTCGAGAACATCGCGACCAGGGATAAGGCGGTCGCGACGCTGCGTGGACTGCTCGGCTCGAATCCGGGCAATGCGGGTGCACGTCGGCTGCTCGCCGAAATCATGTGGCGGGCGCTGATCAGGCTGGCCGCTTGGGTGTGGTTCTTCGCGGCCGCCGTGGTCTCCCTGTCGATGTGGATTCCCACGGGTGGCATGCGGGTGCTGACACCGGCGCTGTTCGTGGGTGTCCTCGGTGCATGGTTCGGCGTGTTCCGGAAGCTGAGTAGTCAGCTGCCGCAGGGATATATGCGCAAGCGGCTGCTGCGGCGGCCGGAAGCGTTGTCGGCGTTGGCGATCGGGCTGCTCTCGAGTTTCGTCGTCGATATCGGTGCGCTGGTATTCCGATCGGATTGGTCGGCCGAGGATGTGCGCGGCGGGTACGTCGTGGTGCTGGTCGGGGTGGTGGGTGCCGCGCTGGCGCATCTGCTGCTGTTCGGTGCGTGGGTCGTGCGGCGCGACGGCGAGTCGGATCGCAGTGCGGGGGAGGAGTTCGCGCTGCTGAGCGTGATCATCGTGATCGGTGGCGGGCTGCTGCTCGTCGGAATGCTTGCCGCGCTACGGCATTGGGCTCGTCAGCCCGCGGCGTTCGGGGTGTTCGTCACGATCGTCGGCATTGTGGTTGTGACATTGCTACTCGAGATTCTGCTGGTGCAGGCGCTGGAGTACCGGTGGCGGATGTTCGACGCGTATGTCGGGGGCGTGCTGTTGGTCGCGGCGTTGACGGCGCTCGCGATCTGGTGGGGTTTGCAGCAGACCGAGACGCAGACCTTCCACAGCGATGAGCGAACTCCGGTGCCGACGGCCCCGAAATCACCGCCGACCGTTCCGACCTTCCACTTCACGCCGCCGCCAATTCCGACGTTCCATTTCACGCCGTCGGTGCTGCCGACACCCGCGGGTTGACTCAGGCGCTCTGGGCGCGGTTCGCCGCCTCGATGATCGAGGGCAGCAGGCCGGGCAGGGCATTATCGAGGTCCTCGGAGCGCAGGCGCTGGCAGGTCTGCCCGTCGATAATCAGTCGCTCGATGACACCGGCTTCGCGCAGAATCTTGAAGTGATGGGTGGCGGTCGACTTGTTGATCACCTCATAGAGCGCACCGCAACGCACCGCGGTGCCCGCATTGCTGAGCCGACGCACCATCTCCAGCCGCACCGGATCCTGCAGGGCGCCGAGCACGGCGGGTAACGAGGCGACCGGCGGCGCCTCGGTGGCCGATTCCTTAGTTTCGGTCATGATCTACCTCACAGTGGTTTGATGGTCATCGTACCGGCTGTATCGTCTATTGAAGTTCGATCATCATCAAACTTACCTGATCGGGGTTCCGATGGCAGCGACAATGACGGTGGCGGCCGACCAGCAGACCTCTCAGCGCTGGGCCTACGCGCTGATTCTGGCGGCGAGTGGGGTGGCGCTCGGCGTGTCCGGGGTGCCCGCGCCGCTGTACGGCATGTATCAGAAGGAATGGCATTTCACGCCGCTCACGACGACCTTCGTCTTCGCGGTATACGCATTCGCGGCGCTGGCCGCGGTGCTGGTCTCCGGTCGCATCTCTGACGTGGTCGGTCGCAAGCCGGTGCTGCTCGGCGCATTTGCCACCATGATCATCGGGCTGGTGGTGTTCCTGTTGGCCGACAATGTCGCGATGCTGTTGGTTGCGCGGGCGCTGCACGGGCTGGCGGTCGGCTCGACGGTGGTCGCCGGTGCCGCGGCACTGCTGGATCTGCGGCCGAAACATGGTGCGCGGTCCGGTCAGCTCAGTGGCGTTGCCTTCAATGTGGGTATGGCCGTGGCGATTCTGGGTTCGGCATTGCTGGCGCAGTACGCGCCGCATCCGCTGCGCATGCCGTATGTCGTCATCACGGTGGTGTGCCTGCTCATCGGCGTCGGTGTCATCGCATTGCGGGAACCGCATACCGCTCGGATCGCCGGACGCATCACGATCGCGAAACCAGCGGTGCCGCAGGAGATTCGCGGTGACTTCTGGTTCTCCGCGCTGGGTGTGATGGCGGCCTGGTCGGTGCTGGGCGTGCTGCTGTCGCTGTATCCGTCGCTCGCTTCGGCGGAGACCGGCATCCACAATCTGGTCTTCGGTGGCGCGGTCGTCGCGTCGACCGCGGTGGCCGGCGCCACGGCTCAGCTGTTCGCGACCGGAATTCCGGCGCGGCGCGCGGCAATCGGCGGCGATACCGGCATGGCGGTGGCGTTGGTGCTCACCGTGCCCGCATTGCACACCGGCAACTGGGTAGTGGTGCTGCTGGCCGGAGTATTGCTCGGCGCGACCTTCGGACTCGGCTTCGGTGGTTCGCTGCGGCATCTGTCCGAGGTTGTGCCGCAACACAAGCGCGGCGAGACCATGTCGGCGTACTACCTGCTCGCCTACACCGCCATGGCGCTGCCGACCATCCTCGCCGGCTGGGCGGCCACCGAATGGGGGCTGAGCGAAGTGTTCCCATGGTTCGTCGGTGCGGTCGCACTCGCCTGTCTGGTGGCGGCGGGGTTGGGGTTGCGTCGGAATCAGGAAGCGAAAACGCAAGGGGCGCAGGGGTAGCTGATCTGGCCGGGTAGTCGGTGAGCGACGATCCGGCTACCATGCGGTGATGCGATGGGGGCGGTTGGGCGACCGACTACACCGCGCGGCACTGTTGCTCGCGGTGTTGGGTGCGGTTGTCGGTGGATTGGTGATTGCCGGGCTGACCTGGTGGTTGTTGTGGTGGTTGCTGGGTGCGAAGGCCGAGACGCCGAATCAGTTGGACCTCACCAAGATCGCGCTGTCGGTGGCCGCCGGGGTTGGCGGAGCGGTCGCGCTGGTGGTGGCGTATCGGCGCCAGCGGGATCTGGAGCGCGGGCGGTTCGCGGAGTTGTTCGGGGCGGCGGCGCGGCAGTTGGGGGATGCGGATGTGGCCGTGCGGATTGCCGGGGTCTATGCGATGGCGGGGGTGGCCGATGAGTTCTCTGCACCGAGTCGAAGACAGCAGTGCATCGATGTGCTGTGCGGATATCTGCAGCTGCCGTACGAACCGGCCGATGGCGCGAATCATCTTGTCTCGCGGGCCGAATCGGCGGACGAAGCCGGGATCAAAGTCGAGCGGGTCTACCAGTTCCGGCAGAACGATCGGGAGGTGCGTCGCGCCATCGTCCGCGTGATCGCCCAACACCTGAGACCATCTGCGGACATCCTGTGGTCCGCGTGCAACCTGACCTTCAACGGCGCGGTGCTGGAGCAGGTCGATTTCCGGGACGCGGTGTTCTCGGGGCGGCATACGTCGTTCGCCGGGGCGACCTTCATCGGGCCGACGACGTTCGAGCGCGTGCGTTTCGACGGCCACCATGTCACCTTCCGCGGTGCGACGTTCCGGGACGGCCCTGCGCTGTTCGACCACGCGAAGTTCGATACCAGCCGCATCGAAAAGCGCGAACAGGCAGGTAACGGCACCACCTTCGCCGATGTCACATTCGAAGGTTCGGTGTCGTTCGAGAGCGCTTGCTTCCAAGGCCCGCGCACCAACTGCAGCGGCGCCCGCTTCCTCGGCACGCGAACCTCGTTCCAGGACGCGAAGTTCCGGGCGGAGCTGACCTCGTTCGAGCGTGCCGCCTTCGATGGTGACCACATCGCCTTCGATCGCGCCGAATTCGTGAGTGCCCGTGTCACATTCAGAGGCGCGCAGTTCTACGCCACGCTCACGGCCTTCGACGAGGCCAGAGTAGGTGCGTCGAATCGACTACGAAACAGAGGCACCCGCGAAACGGACTTCGCGCGGGCCGAGTTCCACGGTGGCGTCAGGTTCCTGCGGACAGTGCTCGGCGGGCGCATAGTCGATTTCACCGAAGGCGACTTCTTCGGCGACATCTCCTTTATCGGCACCCGTTTCGCCGCCCAGGAAATCCACTTCGATCGCCCGAAGGCCTGGGTGGGCAACCACTTCGATTGGGATGACGCGCCGACCCGCAAACCGAGCAGCGTCAAACCCAATCCCTGGCCGCCGACCGCCGCGGTGTGACGCTCAGCCGACCCGCGCGAGCAGGCCAGTGGGGCTTCACGAACCAACCGTCGGGGCAGCTGCGGTTGGCGGCTGCCCCGACGGTGTGCACTACGTCGGCCAACCGCCGTACGGGACGGTGATCAGCTCCAAGAAGTGGCCGTTGGGGTCGAGGAAGTAGACGCCGCGACCGCCATCATTGTGGTTGATCTCGTTGACGCCCTGTTGGCGCGGGTCGGCCCAGTGCTCCAGTTTGTAGCGCTGGATCTTGGCGTAGGCCGCATCGAACTCGGCCTCGGAGATCAGGAATGCGTAATGCTGGGGCTGGATTTCGGAGATGTGTTCCGGCACGTTCGCGAAGTCGAAGGTGACTCCGTTACCCGTGGGAAGTGGGATGAACGGGCCCCACTCTTTTCCTAGTTCCAAACCCAGGATGTCCGACCAGAATTCGGCGGACACCCGATTGTCGCGACATCCGACAATGGTGTGATTGAACTGTACTGACAGGGGATTTCTCCTTGTGTCGTGACGGTCCCGACCCCGGGCTCGGTACAAGGCGGCCTACGGGAGCACCGTCACGGGCGTCGAGGTTAGCGAATCACTACCCACCGTGCCACCCTGAGTGATCGGCACCATGTTTCCTCGACCGCGTGTCCGGCTGTGACCCGCTTCTCTGTCTGTGACGCTGCGCGGTAGCGTCGTGGAATGAAGATTCGAGGGGCGGTCCTGGAGCGGATCGCAGCGCCCACGCCGTTCGCCGAGTCGGCGCCGATCACCGTCTGTGAGCTGGATCTGGGGGAGCCGGGGCCGGGTGAGCTGCTGGTGCGGATCGAGGCCGCCGGCCTGTGTCATTCCGACCTGTCGGTGGTGGACGGAAACCGGGTGCGACCGGTGCCGATGCTGCTCGGCCACGAGGCCGCGGGCATCGTCGAAGCGATCGGTCCCGGTGGCAGTGATCTCGCGGTGGGGCAGCGCGTGGTAATGACCTTTCTGCCGCGGTGTGGGGAGTGTGCGGGCTGTGCCAGTGACGGCCGCACGCCGTGTGGGCCGGGCAGTGTTGCCAATAATGCAGGTGAGCTATTGAACGGTGGGCGGCGGCTGCACCGCGAGGGCGCGGAGGTGCACCATCACCTCGGCGTGTCCGCCTTCGCGACGTACGCCGTCGTCGATCGCCGATCGGTGGTTCCGGTCGATGCCGATGTGCCGCCGGAGGTTGCCGCGGTACTGGGCTGCGCGGTGCTCACCGGTGGTGGTGCGCTGCTCAACTCCGCGAAACCCGGTGTGGCAGATCGGATCATGGTGGTTGGGCTCGGCGGCGTCGGCATGGCGGCGGTGCTCGTCGCGGTGTCGCTCGGTGCGCATGAGGTGATCGCCGTCGATACCGTGCCGGAAAAGCTTGCTATCGCAAAGGAACTCGGCGCGAGCGCCGCGTATACACCGACCGAACTCGCGGAACAGGGCATCCAGGCGGATGTCGTGGTCGAGGCCGCGGGTAATGTCCGCGCCTTCGAAACCGCTGTTGCCGCAACAGGTCCCGGCGGTGCGACCGTCACCGTCGGACTACCTGCTCCCGATGCCCGTGCAAGCATTTCACCCCTTGCGTTGGTCGCGCAAGGCCGCACCATCATCGGCAGCTACCTCGGTTCGGCGGTGCCCTCCCGCGATATCCCGGAGTACGTTCGCATGTGGCGCGAGGGTCGGTTGCCTGTCGAGAAGCTGGTTTCCTCGCACGTCGGATTGGACGAAATCAACCGCGCCATGGACGAACTCGCTGCCGGGCATGCGCTGCGGCAGGTCATTGTGTTCGATTAGCCTGGCGGTGTGCCCACCCGGGGTGCGCAGTTGCCAAAACGGGTGTGCCACGACGGTATTCAGGTTTGCTTCGTGTCGAGGGCGTCGACGAATCGTCCGAGCAGGCGGGCGAATTCGGTGCGCTCACGGTCGGTCCAGTCCGCCATGGCGGCCGCCATCGCGCTGCGGCGGCCGTCGCGCGCTGCGGTGACGACGGCGCGTCCGGCGGGGGTCAGTCGTAGGACGGCTCGCCTGCCGTCCTGCTGATCCGCCACCCGCTCGAGGTGGCCGGATGAAACTGCCTGGGCGACAAGGCGACTCGCGCGTGGCTGATCGACGCCCAATGCCGGGGCCAGGGTTCCGACGGTGTCCGCATTCGCGCCTGCTACCGCGTCCAGCACCCGGAACACCGCGATCGGTACCGGCGAATCTTTGCCGAGTGCCCCGCGGGTCTGCCGCCGTCGGATCCGCACCATCGCCGCCTCGACGGCCGCGGTCACCGCCTCGCGCTCTTCCATCCGGTCTACTTTCATGTCATATTACATGTAGTTGTAATTCTACATGCTTTGGAGGAACGATGGCAGCACTACGTCCGATCGGCTACTGGCTCAAGGAACTCGACCGCCGGATCGACGCCCGCTTCGAGGACGATCTCGCCGCGTCGGGTCTGACCCGCCGCCACTGGCAGATCCTCAACTCACTCGCCGAAGGCCCCCGCCCCGCTGCCGACGTCCGCGACGGCCTCGCCCCCTTCTGGAACGACCCTTCGGAGTGGGGCGTCCAACTCGCGCAGCTGGTGGATCGCGGGGACATCAGCGACGATTCGGGCACCCTCGCCCTGACCGACACCGGCCGCACCACCCACCACCAAGCCTTCACCCTGATCGGCAAGCGTCGCCGCGCCATGCTCGACGGCATCACCGACGACCAGTACGTCGAGACCGTTCGCCTGCTGGAGCAGATGGCCGAGAATATGGCCGGCGCCTGAGCGGCGTGTTGCCGATCACCGGAGGTCAGCGGACCGGGAGGGGACAGGGGTCGATAGGCTGGCGGGGTCGTTGGTGGAATTAGGAGGTGCGGTGACCATTCGGGTCGGAGTGCTCGGTGCGCGGGGGAAAGTCGGTCAGGCGATCTGTGCGGCGGTGCAGGCGGCCGACGATCTGGAGTTGGTCGCGACCGTCGACAAGGACGATTCACTCGAGTCGTTCACCGAGTCGGATACGCAGGTGGTCGTCGACTTCACCAATCCCGATGTGGTGATGGGGAATCTGAAGTTCCTGGTGGAACGCGGAATTCACGCGGTCGTCGGGACCACCGGATTCGATGAGGGGCGCCTCGACGAGGTGCGCGGCTGGTTGGCCGGGCGGCCGGAGACCGGTGTGCTCATCGCCCCGAACTTCGCCATCGGCGCCGTGCTGTCCATGCGGTTCGCCGAGCAGGCGGCGCGGTTCTTCGATTCGGTCGAGGTCATCGAACTGCATCACCCGAACAAGGTCGACGCGCCCTCGGGTACCGCATATCGCACCGCGGGCCTGATCGCCGCCGCGCGGGACAAGGCCGGAGTCGGCCGCAGCCCCGACGCCACCACCCAGGAACTCGAGGGCGCGCGCGGCGCCGATGTCGACGGCGTGCGGGTGCATTCGGTGCGCCTGGCCGGACTCGTCGCACACCAGGAGGTGCTCTTCGGCACCCAGGGCGAAACCCTCACCATCCGCCACGATTCCATCGACCGCTCCTCCTTCGCCCCCGGCGTATTGCTCGGCGTCCGCGAGATCGCCAATCGCCCAGGCCTGACCGTCGGGCTCGACCCGTTCCTGGATCTGTGACACAGGAACCGGTCCAGCCGGAAGACCAGGGCTCGGACACCGACGCGCGCGGTACCGACGTCCGCAAGGTCGTCGCATTCGTCGCGGCCCTGGTCGTCGTGCTCGGCTTCTACTTCGTGTTGCTCGGCCGTATCGCGCTCAGCCTCATCGGCTCCGGTGAACTCGCCGCCGTCGTGATCGGTATCGGCGTCCTGATCCTGCCGCTGCTCGGCGTCTGGATCGTCGTCGCCACCGTCCGTGCGGCCCTGGCGCACCAACACCTGGCCCGCCGCATCCGCGACGAGGGCCTCGAACTCGACACCTCGAACCTCCCGCGCCGCCCCTCCGGCCGCATCGAGCGCGCCGCCGCGGACGAAGTCTTCAACAAGGTCAAACAGGAATGGGAGGCCGACCCCGACAACTGGCGCGTCAACTACCGCCTCGCCCGCGCCTACGACTACGCCGGAGACCGCAGCCGAGCCCGCGAAACCATGCGCCGCGCAGTCGCGCTGGAGAAATTCGAAGGCGAACGCCGCGCGGATTGATCACCCGCCCTGCCGAACAATAGGGGCCTCCGTACGGACCGACGACCTGGTGACCGCGTTGGGTCATGAGGTCGACGATCTCGTCGAGTGGACGACGGACGAACTGGATGCCCTCGACATCGAATCGACATACAGGTCGGTCAGGTCGGGGGAGTCCTCCGTTTGAATGATTCGAAAGCGCCGAGTATTCGGCGATGATGAGCGCGCGGCTCGCCGAATCGCGCGAATTCGTAACCGACAGTGGGGATGACGGTGAACGGATGCTCGGCCACGGATCTACTTGGTCAGGGCTTTCGTCAGGCCACAGACCTTCCAGTCGCCGTCTTCTTTGATCAGGTCGTAGGTGATGTTCTTGGTAGTGTTGCGGCCGCTGACATTCACCGACACACTCACCGTGAAGGTGCCCTCGTTGCTGCCCGAAGGCACATCGACGCTCTTCAGAGTGGATTTCGCGTCGACCTTCGGCACCGCGGTCGCCGTAACTGTGGTCTTTGTATTCTTGAACTTGTTGCGATCCGATGAGCAGATCATGTCTTCGTCGCCTGTGCCGTTGACGAACGCTTGGGCCACTTCACGCGGGTCGCTGGAATTACCGATGCCGCCGCTACCGGAGAACATGAAGTAGGCGACGACGCCGATCACGATCAGCACCACGAAACCGCCGCCGAGGATCAGTGGTAGCGCGACACCACTCTTCTGGGGCCGCTGCGGGTAATGCCCACCAGGAGCCGGCGGATACGCGGGCTGTCCATAGGCCTGCGGTGCGCCGTACTGCGGCGGATGCTGTTGCGGGGCACCGTATGGCTGTGCTCCATACGGTGGCGGTGCGGGTTGCGCGCTGTAAGGCTGCGGTGCCTGCTGCGCACCATATGGCGGCGGTGCGGGCTGCGCGCCGGGTGGCTGCTGCGGCGGCCAGCCGCCGGGCTGGTGCTGGGGCGTGGGATTTTGTGGGTCAGTCATATCCGAAGTCCTGCAAGTCCTTATCTTCGCCGTTGATAGATCGCGTTGTCCGCCATCGCGATTCAATCACGTCGAGGGAGGAAGAGTTACCCAGCGGCTACTTTTTTACATTCCATTGAGATTGTGCGCGCGGCCGCTCATTGATTTTCGGCGAGGGCTCGGGTATAGCTCGGGCGAAATCGACGAGGCGCAGCACGTTTCGATGCTGAATCCGCTGCGGCAGAGAGAGTTTCGAGGCCGGACATCCACCATACCTCCCGCTCGGCGGCTGTCGGCAGCTCTCCAGCGATGTCGAAGGAATGTAAAAGACTGGCTGGAGGTGGTTTGCGACTGGCTGCTCTGCCGGAATCGGATATCGTGAATTCGTACGGCTACCCGCCGAATCCGCCCTCATATCAACCTGCACCAGAGCCGGTGCGGGTGCCGGAGGCTGCTGGCGAGGGGCGGTTGATGCTGCCCGCGACCGCGGATGTGCTGCTGGCGCCGGCCGCCGCTTTCGGCTTGGTGTGGGGGCTGTTCCAGTTCACTCCGCGCGATTTGGTGTTTCTTCCGATGTTCCTCGGGTGCGCGCTGATGGTGTCGTTCGTCAATCACGTGATCGGCACGATGTTGTTTCGCGGCAGTGTCGGCAAGTTGTTGCTCGGTGCAGGATCGGATGAGGGCTTGCCACGGGTCAGTGAAGTGCTTTGGGAACTGGTGGGCATGCTCGATCAGATCGATGCGGACGATCCTGCCGAGCAGGTCCTGATGGCGCGAGGCGCCCAGGCGGCACGGCGCTCGATCACTGTCCACAGTGCGCTGATCGATACCGATCGCGCCATCCGGAATCTGCGATCGCTGGCCGAGGCACATGTTCATACTCGCCGACGCGTGACCGGTGGCCGCGATCGCCATGCCCGAATACCGATCTCAGCTGGCTGGGCACGACGTGGCCGTGGTGGAGGCAAACATCGAGAGAAGGCTGCGCCATCAGTGCATTCTCGTGGGCTCGATGTGTGCGTCGTCGGGATACGCACGAATAACTGGAATCGAAGGCACTTCGGATTTAAGCCCTTCGGGGAACAGGCCCTCGAGCAAAGACCCCCACACAGAGCAGTCCCCGGTAGTCTCCATCGAACTCCATGAGTTTCAGTCGTCGCTGACAGCTCCGGTATTCGACTGGCTTGCCGGGGGCCTGGCCAGATCCTCGAAAGTGTCTCCCATGCCTTTGGACGTCTCCGCCGACAGTTCGGCACTTCCGATTTTCTGGTGTAAACCTTTATTTTCCTCCTATTTTTGTCGCCAGTCAATAGCCGGGCACCCTTAGACCAGACTCGAGTTCAGGGCGGCAGTACGCTGCTGGATGTGCCGCGGCTGCTGATCATTCATCACACTCCGTCACCGCATATGCAGGCGATGTTCGAGGCGGTTGTCTCGGGAGCGACGGATCCGGAGATCGAGGGGGTGGAGGTCGAGCGCAGGGCTGCTCTCGCGGTCACCGCGAGCGATGTGTTGGCCGCTGATGGTTATCTGCTCGGTAGCCCGGCGAATCTGGGCTATATGTCCGGCGCGCTCAAGCATGCGTTCGACACGTTCTACTACCCGTGCCTCGATTCGACGCGCGGTCGGCCGTTCGGCTTCTATCTGCACGGCAATGAAGGCACCGAGGGGGCCGAACGGGGTGTGCGCAGCGTGACCACCGGACTCGGCTGGGAGCAGGTTGCCGCGCCGGTCATCGTGATGGGCGCGCCCGGTAAGGAGGAGATCCAGCAGTGCTGGGAACTCGGCGCGACCGTTGCGGCGCAGCTCATGGGGTAATGCGCGTCCCCCGAATTTTGGTGTCTGACCGGTATCCGGCGGATCCGGGCATACTACGAGGCGACGTTGTAGCGGCGGGGATGTGACGAGTTTGCTCGGGAACGGAGTATCGAGGTGATGTGGGCCGAAGGGGGCGAAACAGCACCGCGCCGGATCGGGCTGGTCGAAGACCACGAATCGGTGGCGATCGGGCTTGCCGCGATGCTGGCGCCGGAACCCGATCTCGATCTGGTGCTGACGGCAGGGACCGTGCCGGAACTGTTTGCGGCGGCGGCGCATAGCGCCCCGCTGGATCTGGTCGTTCTCGATCTGCGACTGGCCGACGGATCCTCGCCCGAAGACAATGTGCGCGCGCTGCGCAACCGCGGCGTCGAGGTCCTCGTATTCACCGGCGCGGATAACGCGTTCCTGGTGCGCGCCGCGGCGAAGGCCGGTGTGCTCGGCGTGGTGCGCAAATCCGAGGATGTGCCGACGGTGGTCGCGGCGGTGCGCCGCGCCGCCTCGGGTGAGCAGGTGGTGACCACCGACTGGGCCGCCGCCATCGACGGCGATCCGCAACTGTCCGACGTTGGTCTGAGCCCGCGCCAGGAAGAGGTACTCACCCTCTATGCCTCCGGTGAGAAGGCCTCCCGCGTCGCGCGGCTGACGGGTCTGTCCGAACAGACCGTCAACGATTATCTGGGGCGCATCCGGCAGAAGTACGCCGATGCGGGTCGTCCGGCTCCCACCAAGACCGACCTCTACAAGCGGGCGGTAGAGGACGGATGGCTACCGGTTCCCGAGCGGCATCCCCGCGGATGACCGCGTCCAGCGCGCTGGACACCTCAATAACCACTGCGAGCTCCGCCGACCCGTTCCGGGCGAGTCGGTGGCGCCGTGGGCGGACCGCGGTGTCCAGGGAGAAGATTATCGAGGCGGCCTCGGATCGCATCCTGCGCCGGATGGGCCTGGCCGTCGGAATCGCCGGTGTGATCGGCGCGATCGTCGAATTACCCGATATCGCCGACCAGGCGAAATTCGTCTCCGGCCCGTGGGCGAGTCTGGTGGTCGGGTTGGCGCTGGGCTGGTTCCCGGTGCTCGCGGTCGTCTCGTTCACCATGGGCCGCAGGGCGATTCGTGTGGTGGCCGGTTCGGCCGCGGTGAGTTATCTTGCGGCACTTACGACCATGCCGTTCATCTATGCCGTGCCGTTGAACGACACCACGTCGGTGTGGATGTATCGGGTGCTCGCGCTCGGCGTGCTGGCGGCCGTATTGGCCTGGCGTCCGGCGCTGGCCACCGGCTATCTCCTGGTCGGTGCGGCTACCGCGGCACTGGCGAACCGGTATGTGTTGCCCGATGCGACGGTCTGGTCGCTGATCGGCGATTTCGCCAGGGCCGCCGGCCTCTGCGCGCTGTTCCTGTGGTGCTGCGTCTACGCACTCGCGGCGGCTGCGCGGGTGGACCGGGAATCGGTGATCGCGAGCCGCCGCGCGGCCGCCGTGGCCGGGGCTGCGGCACGGGATCGCGAGCGCGCCCGCTTCGCCGCATTGATCCACGACGCGGTGCTGTCGACCCTGCTCGACGCCTCGCGGGCGGGCGCCGAATCGCCGGTGCTGCGTAGTCAGGCCGAACGCACGCTCGAACAACTCGACGAATGTCGCGGCACCAATACCGAACCCGACCGACTGGACGCGCAATCGGCGATCGGCTTCCTGCGCTCGGCTATCTACGAGGTGAATCCGGGTATCCGATTCACCGCGCGCCGCTGGGCCGGACTCGATGACCTGCGCCTGCCGGTGCACGCGGCGGGCACCATCGCCGCCGCCCTGGCCGAGGCGGCGCGGAATAGTCTGCGCCACGCCACCGTTGCGGGCCGCACCGTGCAGCGCACCGTCACGGTGACGATCAGTGCGGGCGGTATCCGTGTCGTATTCCGTGACGACGGCGCGGGTTTCGATCTGGACCGAGTGCCCGCCGATCGGCTCGGCGTCTCGGTCAGCATCCTCGGCCGGATGCGTCAACTGGCTGGTGGCGCCGGATTCGTGGAATCCCAACCCGGGGAGGGGACCACGGTGACCTTGGTCTGGGGTGGCGATGGCTGATACCGATAACGAATTCGGCCTGCGCGATCTGCTCGGACTGCGGGACCGCTCGGCCTGGCTCTTCCTGGTCATCTTCGAGGCCACGATCCTGCTGTATATGGTGCGCAATTTCGCCGAATCGCCGCTGCTGCTGGCCGCGACCGCGCTGGTGTTGGTGGCCGGTGCCGGAGTGCTGGTCCTGGTGATCCCGGTCGATCCGTTGCCGCTGCCCGCCGCCATCGCGGTGGCTGCGGCCGGCCCGATCGCGGCGGCGCTGACCACCGTGGGTATCGACCACGGCATGTCCACGCAGGTCTGGACGGCATTCGCTGCGTCCTATGTGCTCGCGGTGCTGGTGGTCCGCGGCCGGTTGGGTGCGGCGTGGTGCGGTGTCGCGGGCATCGCGGCGGTGATCGCGGTGGTCGGTGCGACGAACGGCCTGCGGGTGGTGGTCGGATCCATCGTGCCGATCGCCACGGTGGCCGGGGTCTCGATCGGTGCGGCGGTCATGCGGCCGATGCAGCGCTCGCTGCGGCTGCTGCGCGAGGAGGCGACTATGCGCGCGGCCGCCGAGGCGACCATGGCCGCGCAGAACGGCGAACGGGATCGGCAGCTGGCTCGGCTCGACAAGGTGGCCCGGCCGATCCTGGAACGCATCGCCGACGGCGCCGAACTCACCGCGGGCGAACGCGAAGAGTGCAGACTGCTGGAGGCCGAACTCCGGGACGGTCTGCGCGCACCGCAATTGGTGACCGACGAACTGAGCAGTGCCGCGCGCGGCGCGCGTTCGCGCGGGGTCGAGGTGGTGTTGCTCGACGACGGTGGATTCGCCGGGGTGCCGAAATGGGTGCGCCAGCAGGTGATCGAATCGGCGACCCGGGAATTGGATGCCGCCAATGCCGGTTCGGTGACCGTGCGGGTATTGCCGATGGGTCGACGGGTGTTGGCCACGGTCCTCGCGAACGCACCGGATCGAGATCGGCGCACCGAGATCGATACCGCGGGTGCGGTCAGCGTTTCGACGTAGCCGTCACGAGTTGCCACCGGGCTGATCGGTACCGTGCCCGGTCGGGCACCTGATGTCTGTGTTCGCCGGTAGGACGGCTCAACCTGTCGGTGCGGCATGGCATTGTTCGGTCCATGCGGAAGATGAGTGCGGTGGCCGCGCGTCGGACGGTGCTGGCCGCGCAGGGTTTCGGGCGGCGCAAACCGGCCGCGCCGACCCGGCGGACGATCCTTGACGTGCTCGGCAGAACCCAACTGCTGCAACTGGATTCGGTATCGGCGGTGGTGCGCGCGCACTACGCGCCGGTCTTCAGCCGGATCGGCGGTTACGACCGAACGGTGCTGGACGATGCCGCCTGGAGCAATGGTGTGCGCCGCCCGCGGCGGCTGGTCGAATACTGGGCACACGAGGCCGCACTGATCCCGGTCGAGGACTGGCCGCTCATGCGCTGGCGGATGCGGAAATACGAACACGGGCGCTGGAGCGGCATGCAGCGGGCGACCGAACGCAATCCCACCCTCGGCAAGGACATCCTCGACGTCATCACCGAGGTCGGTGCCGCCACCGCCGGTGAAGTGGAGCGCCACCTCGAGCTGGACAAGCCGCGTCCCAAGGGCTCGTGGTGGAATCTTAGCGACACCAAGATGATCTGCGAGGCGCTGTTCGCGGCAGGTGCACTCTCGGTCGACAAGCGGGTCGGGTTCACCCGCCACTACGACCTGGCCGAACGAGTGATCCCGCCGGAGATCTTGGCGCGCAACGTATCCGAGGCCGAGGCGGTACGGGAATTGGTGCTGCGCGCGGCCACCGCCCTCGGCGTCGCGACCGAGACCGACCTGCGCGACTACTACCGCCTGCACCGCTCACAAACCGAACCGGCCATCGCGGAGTTGGTCGATGCGGGGGAGTTGGAACCGGTCGAGGTGGCGGGTTGGGGTAAACCCGCCTATCTGCGCGCCGGTGCCTCGACACCGCGCCGGATCGAGGGCGCGGCCTTGCTGTGCCCCTTCGATCCGCTCATCTTCTTCCGGACCCGCACCGAGCGGATCTTCGACTTCCACTACCGGATCGAGATCTACACACCGGAACCCAAACGGGTGCACGGGTATTACGTATTTCCGTTCCTCCTGAACGGACAACTCGTGGGCCGCGTCGACCTACGTGCCGAGCGTGCGTCAGGCAGGCTGCTGGTGCCGGGTGCATTCGCCGAGCCGGGCCACAGCACTCCCGAGACGGCGCGGGCACTCACCGACGCGCTGCGTGAGATGGCCGACTGGCTCGAACTCGACGAGGTGGTGATCGGCGATCGCGGCGATCTCGCATCGCTGTTGTGAACTGCTCAGGCCGATTTCGGCTCCCGCGCGGTCTGCGATCACAGGTAACCGTTGAGCGTGTCATCGTGGGCTGCGGGAAACCGGTACTCCGGCGCGCGGCGATAGTCCAGGCTGAGGGCCGGTCGGTCCAACCGCCGCGACAGCTCGCTGACCAGGCCGCGATGGGTCCCCGGGGGCAGCCGACATAGCCGCTGCCGTGCAGGAAGTAGAGCACGGGACGGCCCGGTTCAGGCGTCACGCCAACCCATTCGCCCCGCAACCTGCCCCGGGGTCCGGTCACATCGATCGCCATGTGCGGCAACGTTCGTACAAATCCAGCGGTGCAGGCCAACAGCAGCACGGCGCGAGCGAGCAGCGCACCGGCTCGAACCGGTAGCAGCGGCGAAAGCAGTTGCGGACCGCGGACGACAACCTTGGCTGCCTGGCTCAGCCCGCGCCCGGCGAGCGACGGACGGCGGGCGTGATCGACGTTGACCATGGTCCGATTGAATCAGTCAGCGGGTATGCTTGCAATAGTTAGCGGTACCCGAAGTAACCCCCAAGTCAGATGTCGCGCTTGGGTCCGTATCCGCGCATCTGGTCGCGCACCGCACCGCTGACGGCATTCGACAGCCACGAGTTCAGCGAGACCCCGCTGGCCGCGGCGGCTTCCTCGGCCTTGGCCTTCAATTGCTCCACCATCCGCAGGGTGACTCGGCTGATATCGCCGGTCATCTCCTCGAACGTCGGATGCTCGTTTTCCGCCGCGGGATTCTTTCGGACATCGACGGTCGCATCGGTGCCATCCACCGAGACGTGAACTGTGCGGTCGCCGAGCTCTGCGCTGACCTCTGCGGCGAGGTCCGATAGCGCCGCGAGCAGCGCCAATCGTGCCGAACTCTCTGTCGCGGCGGCCAGGGCGGCGGCGGTGGCCTGGGTCTTTTCGTCACCGAGTGCGGCGGCCGCGATGAGGTCCTCGCGTAGCTGGGCGGTGTATTTGTTCAAATCCATGACATCAGTGTGACGCCATTCTTGGCGTCATTCAAGGATGGGTTTGACATCATGATCGGGTACTGGGAGGTGAATCACTCGCCGTGGCAGGCCGTTCGGCGATGAGGGTGTCGAGGCTGTTCCCGGGAGCGGGTAGCCTTTCTGACCATGACGAACGGTAAATCGACGCCTACGGAGCTGCGCGCGTCCGGCACAGTAGGTGTCGCGATGGTGACTCCCTTCGGTGCCGACGGCAAGCTCAACGTCGATGCCGGGGTCGCACTCGCGGCCCGCCTGGTCGACCGCGGCGTCGATTTGCTGGCGATTTCCGGTACCACCGGGGAATCGCCGACCACCACCGAATCGGAGAAGGCGGATCTACTGCGCGCCGTCGTCGATGCCGTCGGCGCTCGCGCCACCGTGATCGCGGGCGCGGGCACCTATGACACCGCGCATTCGATCGAACTGGCCCGCAATGCCCAGCGTGCGGGCGCGCACGGCCTGCTCGTGGTGACCCCGTACTACTCCCGGCCCAGCCAGGACGGCCTGATCGCGCATTTCACCGCCGTCGCAGATGCCACCGACCTGCCGGTCACCCTGTACGACATTCCGCCGCGCTCGGTGGTTCCCATTGCCAGCGACACCATTCGCAAACTCGCCGAACATCCGCGTATCGTCGCGGTCAAGGATGCCAAGGGGGATCTGAACGCGGGCGCGGATCTCATCGCGAATACCGATCTGGCCTTCTACTCCGGTGATGACGCGCTGAACCTGCCGTGGCTGTCAGTCGGCGCGACCGGATTCATCAGTGTCATCGGACATCTCGTGCCCGAGCGGCTGCGCGCCCTGCTCGAGGCCTACACCGCGGGTGAGGTGGTGCGCGCCCGCGAGATCAATGCGGGCATGCTGCCGTTGAACGCGGCGATGTCGCGACTTGGTGGCGTCGCGATGTGCAAGGGCGGGCTGCGACTGCTCGGTGTGGATGCCGGTGAGCCGCGCCTGCCGCAATTGATGCCGACCACCGAACAACTCGATGCCCTCGCCGCCGACCTCCGGCTGGCAGGGGTGCTGTCATGAGGAGTGAGCGAATCAGAATCATCACATTGTCAGACATGATCGAACCGACCAGTAGTGAGGTGCAGTCATGACTGAAGCAGCAGGCCGTCGCCCCCGCCGGACCGCGGCCCGGCCCGCGGGCGCACCGGAACCCGCCGCGCAGCGTCCACCGGCCGGCACCGAAAAGTCCGATCGGACAGCGCAATCCGACGTCGGTGAGCTAGCACAGTCCGATACCGCGTCCAGACAGACCGCGCCGGAGCAGGCCCCAGCGAAGAAGGCCGCGGTGAAGACCCCAGCCGAGCAGCCCCGCAAACCGGCGCGCGGCCGTCAGCAGCGCGGACGCGGACGCGGTGAGCAACCCGTGGCGGCTCCCGTCGAGCGGGCAACAGCCGACCGACTCGGTACCCCGCCGAAGCTGCCCAAGAACGGTCTGCGCGTCTTCGCTCTCGGCGGCATCGGCGAAATCGGCCGCAATATGACCGTTTTCGAATACGGCGGCAAACTGCTCATCGTCGACTGCGGCGTGCTGTTCCCGGAGGATCAGCAGCCCGGCGTCGACCTGATCCTGCCCGACTTCCGGCCCATCGAGGACCGGATGGACGATGTCGAAGCCATCGTGCTCACCCACGGCCACGAGGACCACATCGGCGCGGTGCCGTTCCTGCTGCGCCTGCGGGCCGATATCCCGGTCGTCGGTTCGAAATTCACCCTCGCGCTGGTGGCCGCGAAATGCCGCGAGCACCGGCAGCGTCCCAAGCTCGTCGAGGTGATCGAGGGCCAGCACACCACGCACGGCCCGTTCGGGTGCGAGTACTTCGCGGTCAACCACTCGATTCCCGATGCCATTGCCGTCGCCATCCGCACGCCCGCCGGTGTCGTGCTGCACACCGGCGATATCAAACTCGATCAGCTGCCCCTGGACGGTCGCCTCACCGATCTGGCCGGTTTCTCCCGCCTCGGTGACGAGGGGGTCGATCTGTTCCTGGTGGACTCCACCAATGCCGAGGTGCCGGGCTTCGTCACGCCGGAACGTGAAATCGGCGGCGTTCTGGATACGGTGATCGGCAAGGCCAGGCATCGGGTGATCGTCGCCTCGTTCGCCAGCCATGTGCATCGCATCCAGCAGGTGGTCGATGTCGCCCAGAAGTACGGGCGGCGAGTGTGTTTCGTCGGTCGCTCGATGGTGCGCAATATGGAGATCGCGCAGGAATTGGGCTACCTGACGGTACCCGATGGGGTAGTGGTCGATCTCGATGTCGCCGCGACCCTGCCGGGCGATCGGCTGGTGCTCATCTCGACCGGCTCGCAGGGCGAACCGCTGTCGGCGCTGTCGCGGATGGCGCGCGGTGAACACCGCCAGATCAATATTCGCGCCGACGATCTCGTGGTGCTGGCCTCCTCGCTGATTCCGGGCAATGAGAATTCGGTATTCGCGGTGGTGAACGGTCTGTCGCGGCTCGGCGCCACAGTCATCACTCAGCAGAATGCGAAGGTGCACGTCTCCGGACACGCGTCCGCGGGCGAATTGCTGTACCTGTACAACGCGGTGCGGCCCACCAATGCCATGCCCGTGCACGGCGAATGGCGGCATCTGCGCGCCAATGCCGCGCTGGCCGTGGCGACCGGTGTGGCGGAGGATCGGGTGGTGCTCGCCGAGGACGGCGTGGTGGTGGACCTGGTCGACGGGATCGCCTCGATCGTGGGACGCGTGCCGGTCGGACATGTGTATGTCGACGGACTCTCGGTCGGTGATGTCGGTGAATCGACGCTCTCGGATCGGCTGGTCCTCGGTGAGGGCGGGTTCATCTCGATCACCCTCGCGGTCGACTCGACCACCGGTAAGGCGGTCAGCACGCCCGAGGTCAGCGGACGCGGGTTCTCCGATGATCCGACCGCACTCATCGATGCCGCGGAGCTCGTCGAGGCCGAACTGCTGCGACTGGCCGGTGAGGGCGTCACTGAGACCCACCGCATCGCACAAAGTGTGCGGCGGGTGGTCGGCCGCTGGGTGGCCGAAACCTACCGCCGCCGCCCGATGATCGTGCCGACGGTCATCGGCGTCTGATACCTACGTCCGTTCGGAGTCGGACTGCCGCGCCGACTCCGCATCCGATATGTTCGGCAGATGACCATGGCGCAACGGGAACGTCGGGCACTGGCGGACATCATGTCCGCGGCGGGGCCGGACGCGCCCACGCTGTGCGGCAGCTGGACGGTGCGAGATCTGGCCGCGCACTTGGTAGTTCGGGAACGCCGCCCGGATGCGTCCCCCGGCATCATGCTGAAGCCGCTCGCCGGATATCTGGAGTCGGTACAGGCCGAGGCGGCGCGGCGGCCCTTCCCGGAACTGCTGGCGGATGTGCGCTCCGGCCCGCCGTGGTGGTCGCCGCTCAAACCGTTGGATGCCGTCGTCAATCTGACCGAAATGTTTGTCCATCACGAGGATGTGCGTCGCGGCGAACCCGGCTGGGAGCCGCGTGACCTGCCCGCTGCCGATGAGGACAAGCTGTGGTCGACGCTGCGTCGCATGGGCCGCATGGCCTACCGCAAAGCGCCGGTCACCGTCGAACTGGCCACCCCCGACGGCAGGCGCGCCGTGGTGCATACGAAGTCCGGAACGGCGCAGGTGACGCTGACCGGCAAGCCCTCGGAACTGCTGCTGCATGCCTTCGGCCGCGATGAGGTCCGGATCGAAACCGCAGGTGATCCGGCCGATGTGCGGTCCGTTCTCGAGGTGGACCGGTCAGTGTAATCCGGTCCGTGGCTGTGCTCGCTCAGTCGACACGCCAAACGCGATGGCTGATTCGCGACGACTGGTTTGGTGCGCCCATGGGTAACTCGTCGGGTACGCCCAAAAGCCGCCTAGCACTTCACATGCGGCCCGGTACAAGATCGCCGAGGCACTTACGACCGGCAGAAGGTCCGGGGAGGCGGGACAGTTACGTGTGTGGTTGATGGTCTGGATGGGGCGTTTGCGGCTAGCCTGATGCCATGGCAGGTAAGTCCCGCAGCTCCACGACCACTCGTGCGCGGGCGGGATCGGCCCGGGGGAGGACCACGGCGGCATCTCGTTCGGGCCAGGCTCGCGCCACCGCTCAACGCCGCTCGTCCACACCGCGCACCCGCACTACACGGGCGCGCCGCCCGGTCCGCCGCAAGTCCGATACCGCACCGCTCGCGGTCATCAGCCGCGGTATAAGCAGCGGCTGGAATATGCTCGCGCGCGGACTCGGCGCCACCACCAGGGCCGTGAGTCGGGCGGGCGAAATCGAACACGGGCATCGTCGCGACGGCATCGCGCTGGCCCTCATCGCCCTCAGCGCGGTGATCGCGGCGGCGGTATGGCTCTCGGCGGGCGGGCCGATCGGGCACTGGGTCGAGGAGGCGATTCGCGCGGTCTCCGGATCGGCATCGGCCGGATTGCCGTTCGTGGCTACCGGAATCGCCGTTGTCCTGATGCGGACCGAGGCACGTCCGGAGATCCGGCCGCGGCTGGTACTCGGCGGATTGCTGATCGGATTGCCGGCCCTGGGCCTGTGGCATATCGCGGCCGGATCGCCGACCGATGCGCATGGGCGTTCGCGCGCAGCAGGTTTCGTCGGATTCGTGGTCGGCGGACCGCTCACCAACGGTCTCACCGCCTGGCTTTCGGTGCCGATTCTGTTGCTGGCCATCGTTTTCGGGGTGCTGCTGGTAACCGGAACCACTGTGCGTGAGGTACCACAGCGGTTGCGCGAGTACTTCGGCACCGGCAGCGGCGGTGACGAATACGGTGACTACGATGGCGAATCCGATTTCGATCCGGCCAACTACGATGCCGACGGGTTTCCGCTGCATCGCAATACCAAGTCGAAGCGGCGCGGTCGCACCCCGGAGGAGAACTACCCGCCCGATGAATTCGGAGGCTCCGATGCGGTCACCGAGATCATCGGCGAACCGCCACTGCGCGATGCGAAACCGATTGCGGCAGAGGCGGCGCCCGAAGAAAAGCCCAAGCCGAAGAAGCGCGCCCCGATCAAGGCCGAGGACCAGACCCCGCCGCCGCCGAAGCAGCTGGAATTCATCCCCGACCGCGAGGTCGAGGGTGACTACACCCTCCCACCACTGACACTGCTCACCGACGGCGATCCGCCCAAGAAGCGTAGTGCCGCCAATGAATCGATGATCGAGGCGATCACCGAGGTGCTGGTGCAGTTCAAGATCGACGCGGCGGTCACCGGTTTCGTGCGCGGTCCGACGGTCACCCGCTACGAGGTGGAACTCGGTCCGGGTGTGAAGGTCGAGAAGATCACCGCGCTGGCCCGCAATATCGCCTATGCCGTTGCCACCGAGAATGTTCGGCTGCTGGCCCCGATTCCGGGTAAGTCCGCCGTTGGTATCGAGGTCCCCAACGCCGATCGTGAACTGGTGCGCCTGGCCGATGTGCTCAAGGCACCCTCGACCCGAAATGACCACCACCCATTGGTGATCGGGCTCGGCAAGAATATCGAGGGCGATTTCGTCTCGGCGAATCTCGCGAAAATGCCGCATCTGCTGGTCGCCGGTTCGACCGGTTCAGGTAAGTCGAGCTTCGTGAACTCGATGCTGGTATCGCTGCTGTCGCGCTCGACTCCGGACGAGGTCCGGATGATCCTCATCGACCCCAAGATGGTGGAACTCACACCATACGAGGGCATTCCGCACCTCATCACCCCCATCATCACCCAGCCGAAGAAGGCCGCCGCCGCGCTGGCCTGGCTGGTGGAGGAGATGGAACAGCGCTACCAGGACATGCAGGCCAATAAGGTGCGCCACATCGACGACTTCAACAAGAAGGTCAAGTCGGGTGCCATTACCGCACCGCTGGGGAGTGAGCGGGTCTATCGGCCCTATCCCTACATTCTCGCCATCGTCGACGAGCTCGCCGATCTCATGATGACCGCGCCGCGCGATGTCGAGGACGCGATCGTGCGCATCACCCAAAAGGCTCGCGCCGCAGGCATTCACTTGGTGCTCGCGACGCAGCGTCCTTCGGTGGACGTGGTCACCGGTCTGATCAAGACCAATGTGCCGTCCCGACTGGCCTTCGCCACTTCGTCACTGACGGATTCGCGAGTCATCCTGGATCAGCCCGGCGCGGAGAAGCTGATCGGCATGGGTGACGGACTGTTCCTGCCGATGGGCGCGAACAAGCCGACCCGGCTGCAGGGCGCGTTCATCTCCGATGAGGAGATCCACGGGGTCGTCGACTTCAGCAAGAACCAGGCCGAACCGGAGTACCAGGAGGGCGTCACCGCCGCCAAGGCCGGTGAGAAGAAGGACGTCGATCCTGACATCGGCGACGATCTGGACGTCTTCATCCAGGCTGTGGAACTGGTCGTCACTTCACAATTCGGCTCGACCTCCATGCTGCAGCGCAAGCTGCGCGTCGGCTTCGCCAAGGCCGGTCGCCTGATGGATCTGATGGAAACCCGCGGTGTCGTCGGCCCCAGCGAGGGGTCGAAGGCACGCGATGTGCTCATCAAGCCCGATGAGCTCGAGGGGCTGCTGTGGACGATCCGCGGCGGCGGGGACGCGGAGCCCGACAGCCCGGAGGAGTGAAAACGCTTCGGCGGCAAATATTCTCACCGTCGGTGGGCGGTCGCGGCGTCGGTAGAGTGGTTCGGCGTGGTGATCTGCGGAATCAGAGTGTCGCATGATGGTGGGGTCGCGGTTGTCGAGGACGACCGGCTGGTATTCGGCATCGAGCTGGAGAAGCTGGACAACGGCAGGCGCCACCACCCGCTGGGCGATCTCGAGCAGGTCGCCGCGATATTGCGGTCGGAGGGATTGACGCCCGCTGATATCGACCGGTTCGTGGTGGATGGTTCTGTGCAGGAGACGGATTCGACCGAGCCCGCGCGCATTGCGACGCTGGCCGGCGGCCGTCCGGTCGAACTCACGATCGCGCCGTATCAGGATCGGCCCGGACGCACCATACCGCTGGCACGGCACCGTTTTCGTGGTCACGGATTCGGTTCCGCCGCCGATGAATACGTCAGCTATCACCATGTGGACCAGCACATCATGGGCGGGTACTGCGCGAGTCCGTTCGCGGCGCGTGGGGAGGATGCGCTCGTCCTGGTGGGGGACGGTGGCGATGCCAGACGGCTCTACCATGTCGTGGCGGTGGCACGAAAGATCCGTTCGGTCGCCACGTTCCGGGCCGATTCGAACGAGCGGTTGGCGCTGAGTTCGCTTGTACGCCAGAATGCTTCGTTGCCATCGAAACTCGTGGTAACCGGGGAAAGCGCCCTTGATATCAAGTGGAACTCGCAGCTGCAGGGGATTGTCGAGGAGATCTGGATTCCGCCCTTTCCCGACGACTCCGGCGCCGCCATCGGTGCAGCGTGCTGCGAGATGTTCCGGAAGGGGCGCAGTCCGGCGCTGCGATGGGGTGTGTACTCCGGTCCACGAGTCAGGGTATGTGGGGTGCCGGACAACTGGCGCAGACAGCTCTGCGACGAGCGGGGGGTGGCGGAGTTGCTGCACCGGAAAGGCGAGCCGGTAGTGGTGCTTTCGGGTCGCGCGGAGATCGGGCCGCGTGCCCTCGGCAACCGCAGCATCCTCGCTCCCGCGACGGATTCGGCTATGCGGGGCCGGCTCAACGGCATCAAGCACCGGGCCGCCCGCCGGTCGGTGGCGGCAGTGTGCCTGGCGGAACGAGCGACGGAGGTGCTCGGGCCCGGTGGCAGCGATCCGTACCTGACCTTCGAGCACCGCATCAGCACGGAGTGGACCAACCGTATTCCAGCCGTGCAGGTGGACGGTACCGCGCGGGTGCAGACCATCGATGCCGCGGCAAAGAGCCCGACGGCGCGGATTCTGGCGGCATACGAGGCCATCAGCGGCATACCGGTGTTGTGCAACACGAGTGCGAATTCCGAAGGGTGCGGGTTCTTTCCGGATGTGGCCGCCGCGGCCCGCTGGGGTGGCGCGCGCTACATCTGGTCCGACGGGTATCTGTATACGGATCAGGCACGGGCACGGCAAACTAACCGCGAACGCGGGTCGGCTCCGCGAGACTGGGGCCACACGAGTGTGATGTGGTAGCTCATCGTGGAGTCGAACCACGCGGCAGGGCCTTATGAGAGCCCCGGGGCGAACCTGCATGAGCCTGGGTCGGTGTGCGCTGGAGTGCCAGGATTCGAACCTGAAATCGACGGGGTCAGAGCCCATCATGTTGCCGTTTACACCACACTCCATCGGTGCGCTCGGAAGGATTCGAACCTTCATCCGCCTGCTTCGTAAACAGGTGCTCCGTCCGTTGAGCTACGAGCGCTGATCCACGCAAACCGCGCGGACTGGTTCCCTCGGCGAGATTCGAACTCGCATCAACCGAATTCTAAGTCCGGTGCCTCTGCCAATTGGGCTACGAGGGAATGGTTTTGGTACCCGTGGGTGGCATCGAATCTCCGACCTGCGCCGTCGGAGGACACCGCTAGCGACTGCTTGCAGGTCGCTCGAAAGGGTCAGCTCTGTCCACTGAGCTGCACGTGTTCAAAACCGGTATGCGGCAGGGTTATTCATATCCCGCAATACGAAATGCCTACCGCCATATATTCACTGTGAAGTTATGAGCACGGATGGAGGGACTCGAACCCCCAGCTCACGACTTTGGAGATCGTTGCTCTTCCGGTTGAGCTACATCCGCTGGACAAGAAAAAGGGCCGCTCCGTGGCGAGTATTTCGCCTGGAGCGGCCCCTGTTCAGGCCTTCTCGAATCGAGACCTCAGGGGCGGCTCCGGATACTCGCCTGTCGCAGCTGCGACATCAACAGCCAGGTCAGGCGCAGCTGCGACATCGGCCGCCGGGTGCCGGAACGCAATTGCCAGGCACCGGCGAGGGAGCGTAGTCCCTGGTCCTGGGTGCTGGTCATTGCCTTTGCCTTTCGTGGTTCCGATTACCGATCGATTACGTTCTGGATAACGCTAACACCGAAAGGCGCGATGAGGAACCCATTTATTCCCTACCGGCGAGTTGTCGGCGTGCCTGCAGTGTGTAAGTCAGTGGAAGGCGTTCCGGGTGCTCGTCGAGTCGCCACTCACCATTCGCCTCACGAGTCATCTGTCTTGGCAATGCCTCCCAGGGAACACTACGGGTGCTCCACCAGTCCGGTGATCGTCATGCCGAGTGCGGTCACCACATCGCCGAGTCCGTGATTCCACTCGTGCGTCATGGTCTGTGTGAATTTCGTCTCGGTCTCGACATAAGTGTTTTCAGACGAAAACGCCGTGGGCTCAGTCATTTCGAAGTAGGGATAGCCGACAGTCGGTCGGTCGGTGTGGGTTTCGTCCATGGCCCAGGTCGAACCGAACCACGTCGCTGAGGAATTCCGGATCGGCGACGAACCGGGACACGGCGTAGTCGCGCGATGCGGCATGTGCGGGCGCGCTCGTCCCAGTTCGCCCTGTTCAGGATGCGATAGTCGCCGGTCGTGCTCGCGAGGGTGACACGTCGGCCGCAGGACCCGCATGTGAAACTATAGTCAGCAACTATTCCGCTAGCTCGACAGAATGGACAAATCGGGCATGATTGCTGTCATGAAACGCGTTTCCGCCCCGGAGCCCGCATGCACGTAACCGCACTCGAATGGACCCTGACGATCGCGGTGATCCTGGGTCTGTTCGTCTTCGACTTCTTCGCCCATGTCCGCACACCACACGATCCGACCTTCAAGGAATCCGGCAGCTGGTCGGCGATCTACATCGGCCTCGCCCTGGTTTTCGGTGGATTCGTTGCCTGGAAATGGGGCTCGACCTTCGCGGGCGAGTACTACGCGGGCTTCGTCACCGAGAAGGCCCTCTCGGTGGACAACCTGTTCATCTTCGTCATCATCATGTCGAGCTTCGCGGTGCCGCGGATCTATCAGCAGAAGGTGCTGCTGATCGGCATTGTGCTGGCGCTGGTCATGCGGGGTGTGTTCATCGCCGTCGGTGCGGCGGCGATCAGCGCGTTCAGTTGGGTGTTCTATCTGTTCGGCCTGTTCCTGGTCTATACGGCCGTGAAACTGTTGCGCGAGAGCGGACACGAGGTCGAGCAGGAGGAGAAGCGCGACAGCCGGATCGTGGCGCTGACCAAACGGGTGCTCCCGACCACCGACGAATACGACGGCGACAAACTGCTCACCCGGATCGATGGCCGGCGCGTGGTCACCCCATTGTTGTTGGCACTGTTGGCAATCGGCTTCGCGGATCTGCTGTTCGCGCTGGACTCCATCCCCGCCATCTACGGTCTGACCGAGCAGCCCTACATCGTGTTCACCGCGAATGCCTTCGCGCTCATGGGTTTACGGCAGCTGTATTTCCTCATCGGCGGCCTGCTGGATCGCCTGGTCTACCTGTCCTACGGCCTTTCGG
Source organism: Nocardia vinacea (assembly GCF_035920345.1). Lineage (NCBI taxonomy): Bacteria > Bacillati > Actinomycetota > Actinomycetes > Mycobacteriales > Nocardiaceae > Nocardia > Nocardia vinacea. The sequence continues at coordinate 4,379,575 of NZ_CP109149.1, read as the reverse complement.
CGATTCTCGCGTTCATCGGCGTCAAACTGGTGCTGCACGCATTGCACGAGAACACCCTGCCTTTCGTCAACGGTGGTCAGCACGTCAAGGTACCGGAGATTTCCACGCCGGTCTCGCTGAGCGTGATCATCGGGATTCTGCTCATCGCGACCGTCGCGAGCCTGATCAAAACCCGCGGCGCGACCCGGTCCGCCGAGAGCCGGGTCGTCGATTAGAAGACCCGGTTGTATTCGGGCGCGATCTCGAAGCCGCGCCCGGTCGCGTCATTGCGGCAGGTCACCCCGACGGGCTGGGCCAGGCAGGTGAAGCCGGACACGCTCAGGCTCGACCCGACCGGCAGCACCGGCGCGTCGGCATCCGCTCCGGATGTGGTCCCGACGAAGTAGCCCCGGTTCACACAGAGATATCCGGCGCTCTCGCCAACGGCTAGTGCGGCCGCACTCGGGTCGATGCCCCAGCAGGCCTGCATCGCCGGCGGCGCGGGCTGAGTCGTGCCCTGGCAGCCGACTGGTCGTTTCGGCTGTCCGAACGGCTCATCGAGGAAGCCGCACGCGAGGCCGCCGTCCGCTGTACGGAAGTAGTAGCCGTCGGCGGCGCGGTATACCGACTCGTCGACCGAACCCGGTCGTAGCAACGGACGATCCCCGACCGTCAAGTTTGCCGTGGTGTCGAAATCGGCAGCCGTCGAGCAGATGGTGAGTGCGAGGCCTGCGACCGACATCGACGCGAAAATCGCGACGGATATGCGCATACGGGGGAGTCTGCGTCGGCAGGCGCGATTTCTTCCGCACCTGGCGCGGCGTGTCGCCGTAAGTTTGCTGACCGCCGAGTGTCGAGCGGCGACACGCGGCGGTCAGCCGGACGGTCAGGAAGCGAATGTGCCCATCACCGGCAGCCACTCGACCGCCCGTACATCGTCGATGAGGTTCTCGCGGGCGAACGGATCCTGCGGCAGCAGTTCCTTGATGGCTGCCTCGTCCGCTACCTGGAACAGCAGTAGTGCGCCGGAACCGTCCGGGTAGGGACCGCTGGTCAGCAGCGAGCCCGCATCGATCAGGCCGTTGAGCCAGGCCCGATGTTCCGGGCGGAAGGTGTCGCGCGCCCCGACGGTGGCATCGGAATAGGTGTAGTGCACGGCGAATATGGGCACAATCGATCCGTTCTGGTCAGAGGTTCAGCAGCATTCGAGTATTGCCGAGGGTGTTCGGTTTCACATAGCTGAGGTCGAGGAATTCGGCGACACCGGGATCGAAGGTCCGGCACATCTCCGCGTACACCTCGGCGGTCACCGGTGTGCCGTCGATTTCCACGAATCCGTGCCTGCCGAAGAAGTCCACCTCGAAGGTGAGTACGAACAGCCGTCCGAGCTCGAGTTCCCTGGCCACCGTGACCAGCCGCTCCACGATGAGCCGACCGACACCATGCCCCTTGACATCGGGATGCACCGCCACCGTGCGCACCTCGCCGAGGTCGGCCCACAGCACATGCAGCGCACCGCAGCCGACCACCCGGCCGTCGAGTTCGGCCACCCAGAATTCCTGTACCGCCTCGTACAGCGTGACCAGGTTCTTTTCCAGCAGGATCCGACCGGCGTATTCATCGACGAGGCTCTTGATCTGGGGCACATCGGAGGTTCGGGCGCGTCGCACGGCAGGGACAGACTTGTTCGCGGCAGGTGCCGCGCCCGGATACGCGTCGCTGGTCGAACCACCTAGTGGTCCCCGAGAGGTCATGGGGTGCACAGTAGTCGGCCCGGTTACCGATACTCTGAACGTGTGCCGCACATCCACCCGCTCCGCTCACCGCATCGCGTCGGCATGCGTCCGAGCCTCGTGGCGGTGGGCGTTGTGGCCTGTGCGCGGGAGCTTAGCGCCAGCGAGGCGGAGGCTGTGAGGGAGCGTAGCGAGCGAACCGTGTCACAGCCGTGCACGCACGCGCCGGAGCTGAGCGCCAGCGAGGCGGAGGCGTGAGCGTGCAGCCCGAAGAGATCGATCGACGCTGGGTCGAACCCCCGGTTCGCGCCGGGTTCGCGCCCGCCCAGGCCGATCCCGTCGTCCCGCTGATGAATATCGCGAATGTGCTCACCATGCTGCGCATCGCGCTGGTGCCGCTGTTCGTGCTCGCGCTGTTCGTGGGGGGCGGCCACCAGACCGGCTGGCGGATCGCGGCCGCCGCACTGTTCGGCATCGCCGCGATCACCGATCGCTTCGACGGGCAATTGGCGCGCAAATACGGCTTGGTCACCGATTTCGGCAAACTCGCCGATCCGATCGCGGATAAGGCGCTGATCGGTTCGGCGGTGATCGGACTGTCGATGCTCGGCGATCTGGCGTGGTGGATCACCCTGGTCATCTGCGGTCGTGAGATCGGGATCACGCTGCTGCGGCTGGTGGTGGTGCGGCGCGGGGTGATTCCGGCCGGACGCGGCGGCAAGTTGAAGACGCTGGTGCAGTCCGTCGCGATCGCGGTACTGCTGTTGCCGCTGCACGGCGGATTCGCCACCGCCGGCATGACATTGATGTATGTGGCCGTCGCGCTGACGGTCATCACCGGCCTCGACTACATGGGGCAGGCGGCGCGGTTGTGGCTCGCGGGAGGTCCGGGCCGGACACGCGGCGCATGACCGATCCGCTGACAACCGGAGCGCCCGTCGTCGAATTGGTGCGCGAGCTGGGTGCCGCCCGGCAGACCGTGGCGACCGCCGAATCGCTGACCGCGGGTCTGCTCGCGGCGACCATCGCCGGGGTGCCTGGTGCCAGCGCGGTGCTGCGCGGCGGGCTGGTCGTCTACGCGACGGAACTCAAGCACAGCCTCGCCGGCGTCAGTGACGAAGTGCTCGCGACCGAGGGGCCGGTCGCCGCGAGCACCGCCGAAGAGTTGGCCGTCGGTGCGCGGCTGCGCTGCGGTGCGGACTGGGGTATCGGATTGACCGGGGTAGCCGGACCCGAGTCTCAGGGCGGGCATGCCGTCGGCACTGTCTTCCTCGGACTGGCCGGGCCCGGGCATACCGAGGTCATGCGGCTGAAACTGGACGGCGACCGGTGGGCGATCCGAATCGGCGCTACGCACAGCGCGGTACGGGAGTTGCGTCGTATCGTGGGAGGCGGCCACTAGGCGCTGCCGCGCCTGGTTTGCCATCGTGGGAACCAACCGGGCCCTGTTCGACGTTGTGCCAGAAAGGACGGCGTGCGCAGCGCTGGTAGGCGCCTGCGGACCCGGTTACTGGGAGCTAAGGAGAACGACATGACGCTGCTGCGAGAGGCGATCGGGGACAGTCTGCGGCGTGCTCGTCTCGCCCAGAGCCGGACCCTGCGTGAGGTCTCCACCTCGGCGCGCGTGAGCCTGGGATATCTGTCGGAGGTCGAGCGGGGCCGAAAAGAGGCCTCCAGCGAACTGCTCGCCGCCATCTGCGCGGCCCTGGATGTGCCGCTGTCGCGGGTGCTCTGGGATGTGAGCACGATCATGGCCGGCGTTGACGGCCTGCCTGCCGACGCGCCCGCTCAGACCGCCGATGCACCCGAGGCGGAGCGGACCGCTGCGGCCGAACCCGCCGAGGCCGAGGCGGAGCCCGCGACCGCCACAATGTCGGTGGCGGGTGCCCGGCCACAGATCGCCGAGGACACCCGGATCGTCATTCCGGCCCCGAGGGCCGACATGCTGGTCCTGGTGAAAAGCAACTGATCATTAGACGAGAGGTGGCGTCCGCGGCCGACGCTGCGAACCGGTGCCGAAAGCGGATAGATTCTGTACTAGGTGTCAGTTGGGCCGGGTTCGCGCGGCCCGGGTGCCACATGGTGGAGGATAGGCACATATCGGGTGCGTGACGGTCGCGCACTAGAGTCGCGGTAAAAAAGCGCGGCGCATCTTATGGAGGCGGGATCAATCGATGGCTAATCCGTTCGTCAAGGCCTGGAAGTACATGATGGCCCTCTTCGATTCGAAGATCGAGGAGCATGCGGATCCGAAGGTCCAGATTCAGCAGGCTATCGAGGAAGCTCAGCGCCAGCATCAGGCCCTTTCGCAGCAGGCCGCATCGGTCATCGGCAACCAGCGTCAGCTGGAGATGAAGCTGAACCGTCAGCTCGACGATGTCGAGAAGCTCAATGCCAATACGCGCCAGGCCGTCATGCTGGCCGATCAGGCCGCCGCGGCCGGCGATACCGAGAAGGCGATCCAGTACACCAACGCCGCCGAGGCATTCGCCGCGCAGTTGGTCACCGCCGAGCAGGCCGTCGAGGACCTCAAGGTGCTGCACGACCAGTCGCTGCAGGCGGCCGCGCAGGCCAAGAAGGCGGTCGAGCAGAACGCGATGCTGTTGCAGCAGAAGGTCGCCGAGCGCACCAAGCTGCTCAGCCAGCTGGAGCAGGCCAAGATGCAGGAGCAGGTCTCGGCATCACTGCAGCGGATGGATTCGACGCTGTCCGCGCCCGGTACCACGCCGAGCCTGGATGCCGTGCGCGAGAAGATCGAGCGCCGCTACGCGAATGCGCTGGGTGCCGCCGAACTCGCGGGCAATTCGGTGCAGGGCCGGATGCTCGAGGTGCAGCAGGCCAGCATTCAGATGGCCGGACACAGCAAGCTGGAGCAGATTCGCGCCTCGATGCGTGGCGATGCGCTGCCCGCCGGCGGTGCGACCGCTCCGGCGATCAATCCGGGTGCCGCGCAGGCGAATCCGGCACAGCCACAGCCGCAGATGAACAAGGGCCAGACCGCGCAGTAATAGCCCGTCGTTCGAAGTAGAAACAGCGTTCGAAATAAATACAGTTCGGCGAGGACTGGTTCGGTGGAAGACAAGGCACGGGTACCTGGCGGATCGGCCGTCGGTCATGCTCGGGCCCTGCCTGTCCGGCCACCGCGGGTCGCGCCGAACGCGTGCCCTGGAGGAGACCGATGAGCCCGCAGGGACCTCGCGAACAAGTTAAGGGTGGTCGTCGTCGCGGTGCTGCGCTCGTGCGCGCACAGGCGGCACTCGCACCGCAGCCGGGGAGCCTGCCCGACAGTCTGCGCGAGGTGGGCGAACATGCGCTGGTCGCGGTGCGGCGCTGGGCGGATCCGCGCGAGCGGGAGTTGCGCAAGCGCCGCCGGGCCCGCCGCCGCAGCTTCCAACTGGGCACGGTCGGCGGTCTCACCACCGCGGGAACCGTTGGGCTGATGGTGCTTTCGGCACCGGTATGGGCGGTGGTCGTGGTCGGCGGGGGAGCGGTGGCGCTGGTCACCGGTACCGCGCTGAGCGCCCGTCGCTACCTCCAATTGCGCAGCGCGCCGCTGCCGCAGGCCGCCTTCGTACCGCGCAAACAGCCACCGCCATGGTCTTCCGCACGCGGGCTGATTTCTCGCCTGGTTCGGGCGGAAAAGGCGCTACACGGTCTCGGTACGCAGATCGCCCGCTCGAACCGGCTACCCGAGGACGAGCTTGCCGACATGATCGAAACTGCGGGTTCGGGCGCGGCCGCGCTGCACGCACTGGCCGCCGATATCACCGCGATGGAACAGGCACTCGGCGCCATGGGACGTTCGAAATCCGTTGCCGCGGTTGGTCTCACCGAGAATATGCAATTCGCACTCGGCCGCCTGGATAGCGGGGTCGCCGAGTACGAACAGGTGGTCGCCGCGGCGGGGCGGATTCTCGCGGTCCCCGAAAGCGCGCTGCTGCGCCACAACTTCGACACCATCGTCGCCGATCTGCGTGACGCGGCCGATCGGCTCGACGGGTGGGCGCAGGCACTCACGGAGGTGGCCGACCAGCACGCACCCACTTCGCTTCCACCACAGGGGATTTAACTCGCGTCGCGCGTGGTGGATAGCAGGCTGTAGTCCCTCGGCCGCAGCGCAGCTGGTCGAGGTCGAGCGCGTCTTCTTCGAATGTGCCCAGTAGCTGCCGAAACGGCACTGTGCTCAGAGTCCGCCGCGGGTTTCGGAACCTCCGCCCGATAACAGCCCTGCCCGCGACGCCCAAGCCTTTCACCCGGTGGATCCAGGGTCAGTAACAGTCCCAGTAGACGTTGACGTCGGCGAAGTTGTTTGTGGCCAAGTCCTTTGGATCGATGAAGCAGTAGAGGGTTCCGAAATCGCCCCAGCCCATGCCGATTTCATTGTCGGTGTCGAACTGCGCGATCAGGATCTGCCCGGATGGCGAGCCGTCCGGGCAGAAGTGTTGTTCGGCGGGGCTACCGGGGAGGACGACCCGGTCGTTGGCGCCCTGGATCTCATTGGCGCAGCCGCCGAGTTGGTGCCAGGACCAGGAGTGTCGGAAATGGACGCTGCCCAAGGCATCGAATTGCTTGTGCACCTGGTCTTCGTAGTCGCCCTGCTCGAGGAGGTGTTCGTGCATCCAGGTGATCGAGGGGATGGTTGGAACTACCGCGTAAGCCATCGGTACCCGCTTGAAGATACGGTCTTCCGCCACCAGGGCAGGCGGCGGTGTTGCCTCGCGGGTGGGCATTTCGGTGGGGAAATAATGGAATGCGCCCCCTTGGCCTCGGGTGTCTCCGAAGATCGAAATCCGGCCGCTGGTCGGCAGGTTCAGATCGGTGGTCGGCAGCGTGGCCAAGTCGATGGTGGCGACATGTTCGCAGGGGTACCGATCGCTTTCCGGCCAGGTGAATCCCGCTGGGAGCTCTGGTAATCCGCCGAAGTAGCCGATGATCTCGTCACCATCTTGGGCGTGCCGCAACCGCAGACCTTTCCGGATCATGCGCTCGAAGTCGGCATGCAGCTCTTCGGGGATGTACTCGCGCATCAGGGCGTAGAGATCAGGTTCGGTCATGCATACTTCCTTACAGTACGTGCGAGTCGTTTCGGTGCCCGCTGTCCGGTGCAGAAGTCCCGCAGTGTGCCTATTCGAACCAGAAGACGAGGAGCATGGCCCTGTCCAAGGTGACCGGCTGAACGAACTCGAGGATCGACTATGGCCCAACCGTGGTCGATCAGGTCTTGGAAACGAACCGGATGATGTCCTTGCGCGAGGTGATCATCAGTTTCTGGAAGATCGCGGTCATTTGCGTGTCGACAGTACGGAACGAACTTCCCCGATGTGTGGCTATGGCGCTGTTCGTCCAGCCTGCCGCGGCGAACGTCGCAACCTCCTGCTCTGCCTGAGTCAGCTCGTCCCAGCGCGACGAGGTCGCCGTGTGGTCGGTATCGACCGGGGGCACCTGATCCATGGGGAGTTGCCCCAACGCTAGTCGCTGGACCTCGTTCAGTTCGGAACGCAAGAGTGAGCCCTCCCGCTCAGCGGTGGCGAAGACGTCGGGTCCCAGCACGCTGCGGGCAACGTCGATGGCTCGGGTGGCTTCGTCGGCAAAGGGGCGCAGTGCTTCGATATCGGTTCCCAGCTCCGTGCGCAATGTTCTGGCACCTCCGGCGAGCCGCGCGATTTCGGTCGCCAGTGTGACGAGCTCGTCGGTATCGGTGTCCCCCGCGGCGATCGAGTCGGTGATGATCCGCGCCAGCGCCCAGTACCGAACGTGCACTGCCCAGGCCGCGCCCCACGGGTCGCGAATGGATACCAGGTGTGCCAGCGATCGACGTCCCACCGACAATGCCGCGGCCGGATCACCGTGTTTGGTCAGTGCGAGCGCCCACATCAGCTCAGTCCAGGATTTCAGCCAGTGCGCCTCGGCCGCAGTGGAATTGGTGACGTTGCGTTGTGCGATCTCCGCCGCTTGTTCTGCCGTCCCGAAGAAGCTTGCCGCCATGGCTTCGATGAGTCCGGCCATGGCCTCTCCGCCTCGATCGCCGGCGTTGCGGGACTTCTCGCGGGCGCGCGACAGCACGGTGATGGATGCCCGGGCACCGTGCACCAGCATAAGTTCTTGGCCCCACACGAATTCGACCACGGCGGGCAGCCCGAGGTCGACTTCGGGAGCCTGTCGCCAGTTCTGGCGGACTGCCGGATCGGTTGTGCAGGCGGCAACGCACTCTTCCAGCATCCGTTCGGTTTCCTCATGTTGCCCCTGCCACATGGCCACCCATCCGATCAAGGCCATCGCTACTACTTGGAGATCGGTTGGCTGCGGCGTGAGCGTGCGGCTTGCCTGCAACGTACGTTCGGTCCATCGACGGGTTTCCCGCAACGAGCCGTTGAAGAACGGCGCGCGCAAGGCGATCAGTCCCACAGAGATCTCCAAACCGGGCGCCGCTTCGCCCGGTGCGGTGAGGCTTCCCTCGATGGCGACCAGAATGTTGTCCCATGAGGCGCGCGCCCAGTTCAGATAGTCCAACTCCGCCGGGCCGAACCAATCGGCATACGCCCGCAGGACCTTGTTGCGGTAGTACTGCCGATGTTTCGCGGCAATCTGTGCGGAGTCGTCTGTGTCGCCGGTCGAATACTCCTGTAATCGCTGATGAGCGAACACCCGAATCGTCTCCAGCAACGAGTACCGAACGGTGGTCCCGGTGCGGTGCAGTACTGCGAGCGCCTGGTCGACCAGGCGCTCGAGCAATCCCTCGACAACCTCCCTCGCTACCCGCACCGTGCCAGCCGGGGCGAGCTCTCCGTCGTCGGCGCACACAGCCTCGATGGCTTCCAGGTCGGCACCCACATCGAGCCTGAAGGGGTGGTCGTCCTCTTCCGGGTTCGTGTCGTGCCCTGCGGCGAATACCGACATTCGCGCCAGGAGCAGGCGTTCCTGGTCAGTGCACAGGTCGTACGACCACGCGATCACGTCGGGAACCCGTTGATGGCGCGCGTCCACCCCCGCCTGCCACGCTGGCGACCACCGCATTCGCCGGTCGTTCGCGCCGCCGCTCAACTCCTGGAGGATGGTCGCGAGGGGCTGGCGGCGCAGCCGGGCGGCGGCGAGCCGGAGGTATAGCGGGTTGTTGTGCATGTGGTGGCAGATCAGCCGCGCTGTCTCGACCTGCTCGGTATCGGTGACAGCGTGACCGGTGAGCTCCGCGCGCCGCTGGAACAATGTCAGTGCCTGCCGCTGCGACAGTGGTGGAACCTCCACCAGGTGCTCGTCGACCCAGCCCACCGGCCCGCGGCTGGTGGCGAGGATGACCAGACCCGGTGCCGCCTCCAGCAGCGCCGCGATGAGCGCACCGGTCTCGGCGAGTACATGTTCACAGTTGTCCAGGACCACCAGAGTCCGCGGTGTCCGCCCGGCCCCGCTCTTGACGGTGAGCTTGTCGACCAGTGCGTTCCACGCCGATCGCCCCGAGAAGTCGGCGTCGAGCACCGCGTGCGCGACTTCTTCTTCCACCGCGGTGAAGTCGGATCCTTTGGCCAGCCTCGCCAACCGGACCCAGTACACCGGCGTACTAGTGGCCTTGCGAAACTGGCCGACCGCTTCGGCCGCCAGCCGAGTCTTCCCGATACCGCCCATTCCGGTCAGGGTGATCAACCGCGCCGAACCCATGAGCAGGGTTCTGATCCGCTGCAGCTCTGGACCCCGGCCGACAAAAGCGTTCACGGTCGCTGGATACTCAGCGGCAATCCGTCGGTCCCTGGTCGACATAGCGGTCAAGCTCCTTCTTCGCACCGGATGTCGTCGTCAAAGAACCGCGTTGACAAGGCGTTCCATTCTCCGGAGTGAACTCGAGAACGGTGTTCCGGCTGTCGCGTTTCCCGACCATACCCGCTAAGTGCCCATGCCCCGTACGGATCTATTCCCAACCCGTACGTAGGCGCTTCGGCCGTTGGTTCATACCGCGTCGTCGCCATGGCTTTGCATGCCGATCGACCGCGTGCGGGTGGTCCTGTGCCGCAACGGCATTCACAACTCGCGCGGAACCGCACCGAGGTGCGCCGCAGATCGTCGGCCGGGAGCGGTTCCGGTGATCGCCGGGTACGTACGTAGCCCGGGACGTCGGCACCGACGGCTACCGATGCGGGCCATCTACGTACTCGACCAGACTGATCGTGACCGCATGCGCCGTCCACCTGGTCGGACCGGCCACAGCGACTGAGCAGCGGCCAACACCGGTGAAGCAGGAATGCGAGGATCCGCAACGTGTTGCGGGCCGGGGCTGGTGGGGCCCGCGATGTAGCTGCACGACGGGGCTGCGACCTTGGGGCAATGGAGAGGTAGTGGCCCGGATTGACCGACTTGCAGAGGGTGAGCATCGCGGTCGTCGGCATAGAGGCGCTGTTCATCGTTGCGGCCCTGTGTTGGCCGCCCCGCCAACGGCCGGCCCGCCACTATTGGCATCTGGTTGTTCGCCACGGCAAACGTCGTCGTGCGTTGGTCGAGCGCCGGAATGTCGTCATCGCGACGACGCGAATACCCACCACCTCGGCAATTGCTCGACCATCGAACCAAGAACTCCTCGGGAAAGAATTGGCCGCCCTCGGTCGACTCGCGCCATGCTTGCCACGGCCCAGGACTGCGGAGGCACCTGAACGCGAGAGGTGTTGCGGCACAGTGCTGACAGTGGTGGTGTCCGGTGCGAAGCCCGCCAAGCGCGATCATGCCGGCCGAAGACCCAGGGAAGGCAAGGCTAAAGGAAGGCTAAACGCGTTGTAAATCCTGGCAATCGGATGTGCGACGGAGTACGCGCGCCAACTAGCGTCCATCTGGTGAAGATGGGGGTCGCACGTCTGCAGTCGACGCTGCCGCCTCATCGGGTCGATGCGAAAGCCGGACGGCGAATCTATGCCCACTCGATGCACAGCGTCACGGATTCCCTCGCGTTCGCGGTGTGGGAGAACGACGCTCTGATCCGATCGCTGAGTTTGTCCCCCGACACCGGCGTGCGCGAGGACATCGGTGCGCCGTTGCCGTTCGAACAGCCGTACTGGGACGGCAATTGTCCAGTCGACATGGATGACTACGGTCTGCCATTCCACCCGCTGGAGCTCGGGGAGGAGGCGTTGCGGGTGTTCTTTGGATACGCCCTGGAAGGCGCCGTCGATCCTGTCGAAAGGAAGGCGTGGGAGATCCCGCTGTGCGGCAGGGCCAGCAAGCCACAGCGGACACACCGAAGCGCATAAGTTTGCCGCGCGTTCCGGTCTCGCTCTACGAGCAACTGGCCGCTGCGGAGCCGATGTGTTCGGCCCCCGCTCGACCCAGGCGCAGGCCCTGGTCGGCCCGATCGGCGGTCCGCACCGATGACGACCTCCGATGCAATCGGGATCACCGTGGGCGGCAGCGATATTCGCGCCTGAAGCCGCGCACTGCATCCACCCGGTCTCAGGTCGCGTCGATGACGATGAGGGAAGCCGCGATCGCGACGAGGATGCCCATAGTCGCTGCTCCGGCTGCCTTGGCAGTTCGCCGCACGCCGGTGTCGAGGGGGAAGCTCGGCGGTCGAATCGTGAGTTGTGGTGCTCGACAACTCCCATAATGCAACCAATGGTTGCGTGATTATGGATGGTCGGCTAGCGTGACATGCAACCAAACGTTGCAGATGGAGGAAGAGTATGGAGTACGGCAGCATCGAACGCGAGATCCACGTCGACGCCGCACCCGAAGTTGTCTTCGAGGTGGTCAGCAGCCCGGAACACATCTCGGAATGGTGGTCCGACGCGGCTGATTTCGAGACGACTCCCGGCGCGGTCGGCGAACTGGTCTTCGGCGACCGGGAACATGTCGCCCCGATCACCGTGGTGACCGTCGAGCGGCCACGGCTGTTCTCGTTCCGCTGGTGCTATCCGGAGGGCTCGGCCGACCTCGCCGATTCGCTGCTGGTCACCTTCGAGCTCACCCCGGCAGGCGCTGGCACCAGGATTCGCCTCACCGAGACCGGGTTTCGCGAGATGGGTTGGGAAGCTGCGAAGTTGGAGGAGACATACCAAGACCACGTCGCCGGTTGGGACAGGTTCGTTCCGCAACTCGGCGAGTACATCGCGCGGCTGGTGTCGACTCCGTGACCACCGCCGTCGACGATGACCTGTGGTCCGCGGTCGGGGATCCGACCCGTCGGCGGATGCTCGACCTGCTCCTGGCGACCGGCGATGGCACGGCCACCAGTCTCAGTGAGCAGTTGCCAGTGACACGGCAGGCCATCGCGAAACATCTGGGCGTGCTCGACCGCGTCGGCCTGGTGCACGCCACGCCCGCGGGGCGGGAGCGGAGGTATCGGGTGGACGAGGCACAACTTGCCCGGGCGGTCGCGCAGTTGTCTTCGGTCGGGGCGGCGTGGGACGCCAGACTCCGGCGCATCAAGCGGATCGCCGAGGCGATTCAGCGTACGAAAGATCAGCAGCAGTGAAAAACCAACACTGGAAAGAGGATTCGAAAATGGTAGATATCCTGCACCGAGTCGCAATCAAGTCGTCGGCGGCCGAGGTCTACACCGCCTTGACCACCACCGAGGGGCTGGCCGGCTGGTGGGCGACCGACACCCAGGGCAAAGGCAATGACGTCGGCGGCGTGCTCCAATTCCGTTTTGTTGCCGGTGGATTCGATATGAAGGTCCTCGAGCTCGACCCGGGCAAGCGCGTGCGCTGGGAGGTCGTCGAAGGACCCGAAGAATGGGTCGGCACTCACGTGGACTGGAACCTCGACCGGGCCGACGAATACACCGTCGTGCTCTTCAAGCATGAAGGCTGGAAGGAGCCGGTGGAATTCATGCACCACTGCAGCACCAAGTGGGCGGTATTCCTGCTGAGCCTGAAGTCGTTGGTGGAGACCGGAAAAGGCGCGCCGGATCCGCACGACGTCAAGATCGACAACTGGAACTGACGCAGTAGGCCTTCCTGCGAATCGGACAGGCGATCACCATGCGCTGACGGGTCAGGTCTCGACCGCTGCCACCCACAACGCATGGTGATCATCTGACCAGCCCAGTGGGGTCAGGATTGGATGGTGTGTTCGGCGGTGGTCCAGGCGCGGGCTTGGTCGCTGATGGTTACGCCGAGGCCGGGGCGGGATGACAGGTGCATGCGGCCGTCGGCGATGTCGAGGCGTTCGTTGAAGAGGGGGTCGAACCATTCGAAGTGTTCGACCCAGGGCTCCCGGGGGTAGGCGGCGGCGAGGTGGATGTGGATTTCCATCGCGAAATGCGGTGCCAGTTGTAGGTTTTGGCTGTCGGCGAGGGCCATCACCTTCAGGAATTGGGTGATGCCGCCGACACGTGGTGCGTCGGGCTGCACGATGTCCGCACCGTGGGCAGCGATGAGTTGGGTGTGTTCGGCGACGCTGGTGAGCATTTCGCCGGTGGCGATGGCGGTGTCGAAGGTGGCACTGAGTTGGGCATGGCCGTCGAAGTCGTAGGCGTCGAGGGGTTCTTCGATCCACACCAACCCGAACGGCTCGAAAGCCCGGCACATGCGGCGAGCGGTGGGACGGTCCCACTGCTGGTTGGCATCGACCATCAACGGCACTCGGTCCCCGAGCTTCTCGCGCACTGCGGTGAGCCTCGCGAGATCTACCGTGTGGTCGGGGTGTCCGACCTTGATTTTGATGCCGCCGATGCCGTGTTCCAACGACGCCGTGGCGCGGTCGAGGACTTCTTCGATGGGTGCGTGCAGGAATCCACCGGAGGTGTTGTAGCAGCGCACCGAATCACGGTGTGCACCCAGCAGTTTCGCCAGCGGCAACCCGGCACGTTTGGCCTTGAGATCCCACAGAGCGACATCGAAAGCGGCGATCGCCTGCACCGACAGCCCGCTGCGACCGACCGAGGCGCCCGCCCACATGAGCTTGTCCCAGATCTTGGCGATATCGCTGGGATCCTCACCGAGCAGCACGGGCGCTATCTCGCGGGCATGTGCGAACTGGCCCGGCCCGCCCGCGCGCTTCGAGTAGCTGATGCCGATGCCTTCGAGCCCGGCGTCGGTGGTGATCTCGGCGAAGAGCACCGCGACTTCGGTCATGGGTTTCTGTCGACCGGTCAGCACCTTGGCGTCGCTGATTCCGGTGGGCAGGGGCACGGTGACCGAGGAGATCTTGACGTTGGTGATCCGGTCGAGGATGGGTGAATCCATGGCTGGGGTCCTTCGGGGTCAGGCGATCGTCTTCACAAGGGTCGTCAGCTCGGCGAGTTCGGCCTCGGTGAGGTCGGTGAGCGGCGGGCGCACCCGGCTGGATGGTCTGCCGACCGCGGTGAGCCCGGCCTTGATGATCGATACCGCGTAGCCGGGGCGGCGGTCGCGGATGTCGAGGTAGGGGATGACGAAATCGCGCAGGTGCGTGTAGACGGTCGCGCGATCGCGGGCGCGGACCGCACGATAGAAATCGAGCGCGAATTCGGGTGCGAAATTGAAGATCGCCGAGGAGTAGGTGGTCACACCCATTTCGGTGTAGGGGAGTGCGAATGTTTCCGCGGTGGGCAGGCCGCCGATGTAGGTCAGTCGGTCGCCCATCCGGGCGTAGATCCGCGTCATCGACTCGATATTGCCGACGCCGTCCTTGAACCCGATGAGGTTCGGGCTGCGCTCGGCCATCTCGGCCACCGTCACGTCATCGCAGGCGGCATTGGCTCGGCTGTAGAAGATCACCCCGAGCGAGGTCGCCGCACACACCTGGGCCACATGTTCGACCAGCCCGTCCGGCGACGCCTCCACGAGATACGGCGGCAGCAGCAGGATTCCGTCCGCACCCGCCGCCTCGGCCGCGCGCGCCTGCTCCACCGCCACCCTGGTGCTCGCGGTCGCGGGAGCGATCACCGGGACCCGTCCGGCGGTTTCGGCCACCGCGGCGCGCACCACGCGATCGATCTCCGCGCTGGTCAGGGCGAAGCCTTCGCCCGTGCCACCGGCCGCGAACAGGCCCGCGACCTCGTATCGGGACAGCCAACCGATGTGATCCCGATAGGCCCGCTCGTCGAAGTTCAGTTCGGCGTCGAAATGGGTGACCGGGAACGAGAGCAATCCGCGCCCTAGCGCGGGTCCCAATTCCTCGGCGGATAGCTGCGACACGAATATCCTCCTGGCGACGGAAATTGCTGATTTCTCTGGAGATTAGGTCCGGCACCTGATGCCGGTCCAACACTGTTTTGAAATCAACTGATACTCGAATGGCATCGGACCCGACTATGCTCTCTCCAACCGGCACCCGCTCGTTTGGGTATCGCTCAATACCGAATTGGTGTTCGACGGGTATCGCTTTCGACCTTTAGCCTCCTTTCACACCCATTGCAGGGTGATCCGGCGCACACCGGCCGGTCACAGGAGGACAGTGATGTTGAAACGTGAGACTATGCCCGCCGCCGTCGGCGCCCGCGCCGTGGTGGCACCCACCGAACAGCGGCGCGGTCGTCGCATTCCCACGCGCTATCTGGTGCTCGGGCTCTTGTTCATCATCACCGCCGTGAATTACGCCGACCGCAGCAGCCTGTCTATCACGGGCAGTGCGGTCCGGGCAGATCTCGGGTTTTCCACCGTCCAACTCGGCTACATCTTCTCGGCATTCAGCTGGGCCTATGTCGTCGCGCAATTGCCCGGCGGGATGCTGCTCGACAGATTCGGCGCACGGCGGGTCTATGCGGCGAGCCTGGCATTGTGGACGCTGGTCACCGCGGCGACCAGCCTGGTCGGCCTGATCACCACGCCGGTGCTGGTCGCCTTGTCGATCGTATTCGGGCTGCGATTGTTGCTCGGCGTATTCGAATCACCGGCCTTCCCCGGTAATGCGCGGGTGTCGACCATGTGGTTCCCGACCGCCGAACGTGGCCGGGCGACAGCGGTTTTCAATTCGGCACAGTATTTCGCGACCGTAATGTTCGCCCCGGTAATGGCCTGGATCACGGATCAATTCGGCTGGCGCTGGGTATTCGTGCTGCTCGGTGTGCTCGGCTTCGGCTTGGCCGTGTTCTGGTGGCGCTGGCTGTATCCGCCGCGTGCACACCGCCGCGTCACCCCAGCCGAACTCGATACGATCGTTTCCGGTGGTGCGCTGGTCGATCTCGATACGACCAAGGGCGAGAACGCAACTCGACGCACGCGACTCGATCGGCGCATGCTCGTGCGCGTCTTCTCCACCCGGCCGCTGTGGGGCGTCTATGTCTTCCAGTACGCGGTCAACGCACTGACCTACTTCTTCATCACCTGGTTCCCGATCTATCTGAACAAGGGCCGCGGCCTGTCACTGGTGCATGTGGGATTCGTCGCCGCACTGCCCGCGCTGGCGGCCTTCATCGGTGGCCTGGTGGGCGGCATCCTGTCCGATGCCCTGTTACGTCGCGGGCGGTCACTGACGGCGGCGCGCAAAATCCCGGCGGCCGTGGGCATGTTGCTTGCCACCCTCATCGCACTGTCCAACTTCAGCGATAGCACCACCGTGATCGTGGCGATCTTGATCGTGGCCTTCTTCGGCAAGGGCGTCGGTTCCCTCGGCTGGGCGATCACCACGGATATCGCACCGACGCAAGCCGTCAGCTTCGTGAGCTCCACCATGAATGCTTTCGGCAATATCGCGGGCATTGTCACCCCGATCGTCATCGGCTATCTGGTTTCCTCGACCGGCTCGTTCGATACCGCGCTGTGGTTCGTATCTGCACACGGGCTGCTCGCCGTGGTCGCCCTAATCGGTATGGGCACCATCCGACGTATCGAATTCGACGCCTGATCCGAAATCGAAAGTGCCCCATGACCATCAGATATCGCCGAGCATTCTGCAGTACCGGAATCCTGTTGGCGGCAGCCCTCGCGGGTTGCACCCCGGACCATCCGGCCGCGCCCACGACGATCGTCTATGTATCGAATGCCGACAGCGCCGAGATTTCGGTGCTCCGGCTCGACAATGCCACCGGGGCGATTACCCCGGTGGACACGGTTGCCGTATCGGGCAAGGTAATGCCGCTGACGACCAGCCGCGACCACCGCATTCTGTACGCCGCACTGCGATCGGCGCCGTATTCGGTGGCTGCGTTCGGAATCGACTCGGCGACAGGAAAATTGCAGCCGAACCCCGCCGTCGCACTCCCGGACAATATGGCCTACCTGTCGACGGACCGCACCGGGCGCTACCTGTTCGGCGCCTCCTATACCGGGGACAAGATCTCCGTCAATGCGATAGATCCATCGGGTCGGGTTTCGCCGGAGCCGGTCCAGGTGATCGCGACACCGCCGCACGCCCATTCGATCGTCACCGATCCGTCCAATCGGTACGTGTTCGCGGCCGTCCTCGGTGGTGATGTCGTCCTGCAGTTCCGCTTCGACGAGGCCACCGGACGACTGACGCCGAACGAACCGGCATCCGTCGCAACCGAATCGGGCGCGGGCCCACGGCACCTGCTCTTCCATCGGAACGGGCGCTACGTCTACGCCAGCAACGAACTGGACGGAACGGTCACCACCTACCGCTTCGATCCCGACCGCGGCACACTCACCCTGCAGCACTCCGACTCGGTGCTGCCACCCGATTTCGCGGGCGGCGCACCGGCCACTTCGGATCTGCACATCACGCCGGACGGACGCTATCTCTATGTCGCCGAGCGAACGTCGAGCACGATCGCGGGCTTCCGGGTGGCCGATGCCACCGGTGCATTGACGCCGATCGGATCCACGCCGACCGAGGCACAACCGCGCGGGTTCGGCATCGATCCGCGCGGACGTTACTTGATCGCCGCTGGCGAGAAGTCCAATGCGATCACCCGCTACACGATCAATCCAGACACCGGCGCGCTGACCCCGGGCGAGCATCTCGATCTCGGTCGTGATCCCAACTGGGTCGAGATCATAGATATGCCCTGAGTGGCACCACTTTCCACGGATATTCCGGCTGCGACACGCGGAATGTGTTGGGACGCCATCCATCCGGGCCTCGGCTCCGAATAACAGTTGATCGACGCTGCTGAGTTCGACCTCGGCGAGCCGCGTCATGCGGTGGCGATCTGGTTGGTGGGTTCCAGGAGGTGCGTCGCTACATGCTGTTGATATTCATCGTGCCCGTCCTAGCGGCGATTATCGCTGTGGCCATCTTCGTGATCGGAGATCGGCTGCGACCCGAGTCTTGGGTGTCGACCGACGAGGAAGCGGCCGGTTCCCTCGTACTCGAACTGATCAACACGCTCTTCCTGGCGGTGGTCGCCTTCGTGGTGGTGATCTGCTGGCAGGAGTACGACAACGCGCACAATCACACCATTGCCGAGGCGAAGGCGCTGGTGGAGACCTATTCGACCGCGCATTCCATGCCGGATCCCGAGCATCGCCAGATCCAGGATTTGGTGCGGGATTACACCGATCAGGTGCTCACGCGAGAGTGGCCGGTCATGCAGGCGGACCGGCGGTTGAGTCAGCCCACCCAGGACACGTTCGACAGCTTGCGCGATGCCGTCGCGTCGGTGAACACGACGGATCCGGACGTCGCGGACCTGCGCACCAGTGCCATGGCCAGCCTTGACACGGCCGCCGAGGCGCGCCAGGACCGGGCCATGGACGCGAGTTACCAGATGCCCGTATTCCTTTATGCGGCGCTGTGGTTCGGCACCATCCTGCTGCTGTGCACCGCGGTGCTCTCGGGTGTGGAGGTCACCAAACGCAGTGTGATGATGACCGCGCTGCTCGGTATCGTCGTCGGCTCGACGGTGCTGGCGATCTACAACCTCGACCGGCCGTTCTCCGGCGGAAACAGTGTCCCGAAGGATGCCTTCGAATACGCGATGTCCCGCTACGCGCACATCACCTGACGGGCTGCCCGAGACCTGCGGAGCTGCGACGGATGGGATATCGGCAACATGGCGTTTGTTGTACAAAGACGAAGGGCCGCACTTGGATTGGCGGTGGCGACGGTGGTGCCGTTGTTCGCGGGTGGGCCTGCGGCCGCGGATTCGACGGGCCCCGAGTGGCCGGTCATCGGTGATATCGCCACCGGGAGTGCTGCTGTCGACGCAACTGGGACCGGAAGTGCGGCTGCGAATTCCGGGAGCAGCTCCTACGGCGGCGTCTTGGATCTCGAACCCAGGGGTGTCACGACCGGAAGTGCGTCCCTGGGGACGGCGATGTCGGGCAATGCGAACCGGGACGGCGCGGCGACCGGCACAGGCGGCATCGACAACGGCGCCGATGACCCAGCCGTCGGCGGGCACGCGGATGCGACGGCCGGAGCGGGCGAATCCCTTGGCCTCGACCCGGGCAGCGTCCAAACCGCCTGCACCGGCAGCGCCGTAATCGGCAGCGCGACAATACTGCTCGGACTTGCGAGCGGCAGCGGCATAACCGGCAGCGGCATAACCGGCTCCGGTTTGATCGGCACCGGTTCGGTCGGATCGAGCGGATCCGGCCTCGGCAGCGTCGTCGTCGGCAGCGCGATGACCGGCAGCGCACTGCTGACCTGTCTGCTCCTACTCCCGGTCCCCGAACCGGCCGCGCCCGGCATCCCCCTCCAACTCGGCCCGCCTCCCGTGCCGGCGATACCCGCACCGGCAGCGCTGATCGCCCCACCGGAATTCCCCCCAGCCGCACCGGCACTCGCGATCGCCCCGGAAACACCGATCCGCACCACCCCGCACCGACCACCAGCCGTGGCGGCCGAATCTACCCCGGAGGATCCGATCGCCTGGAACCTGCTGGAGCTGGTGACGGTCATGGTGATCACCGTCCTGACGGTGGTCCGCAAGATTGCTGTAGGTCGCAACAGACGAGCCGAATGACGCCCGCAGGGGCATCCCTGATCTGCTGAACCCGGGCGAATGCTTGCTCGAACGGGAGTTGGGGCTGCGCGTCTCATGGGCGGTGGCTATCATAGCGGCGGACACTCAAGAACTGGTCTGGGGCAACGGATTTGGATCATGAGCACCGGCAGGAAGCTCGTGACCCGCACCACACGTGCTGCCTACGTGGGGCAGATCGGCGCGACTGAAGTCGTGTGAGCAGTTTGTTTGCAGTTCGTTGTCATCAACCTGCCGAAGCTCGCCGCTGTGACGTAACTGAGGTCAGTGCTGGGTCCGCTCGATTGTCAAGGTTCTTTAGTTTTCAAAAGTTCGGAGTTCATCTGTGACAACGCATACGCATCACCCACCGGAATCACGGTCGTCGGTCGGCGGCTCACCGGGCTTCGGGGCCGGGCCGCGCATCGTGATGTACACCCCGGAATTCGCCGCCGATCCACACCGGGCCTACGGGCAGATGCGCAAGAAGTTCGGTTCACTGGTGCCGGTGGATCTCGCCCCGGGCGTACCGGCCACTTTGGTGATCGGCTACTACACCGCGGTCCGCATCCTGACCGATCCGGACCACTTCCCGGCAGATCCCCGGACGTGGGAGCGAAACATTCCGGCCGAGTGCCCGGTACTCGGCATGATGAAGCGGCGGGAGAATGCCCTGCGCACCGATGGGCAGGAACACAAACGCTATCGCGAGTCCACCAGCGCGGCGATCAATGACGTCGATCTGCTCGGCATGCACGCGGTAATCGAGCAGATCGCGATCCCGCTGATCAATACGTTTTGTGCCGAAGGACACGCTGATGTGTTGCAACGCTACGTTTTTCCGCTGGTATTCACCGCGGTGAACGCCATGCTGGGAGTCGACGCCGATATCGGCGCGCGGGTCGCGGCGGCGTTGGACGCCATGTTCGATGCCGGGGCCGAGGTCGGTGCGGGCGACCGCATGCTGCACGAGGCGCTGCGGCTGCACACCGAACGCAAGCGGGAGGAGCCCGGTGACGACATCACGACTCGATTGATGCGTCACCCGAGCGGTCTGACCGATGAGGAGGTGATCCAGCAGTTGGTGACGCACTACGCGATCGGGGTCGAGCCGCTGGTCCACCTCATCGGCAACGCGTTGCGGCTGATGTTGACCGACGATCGATTCGCCGCGGGCATGCACAGCGGTAGCCTGTCGACCCGGGATGCATTGGACGAAGTGCTGTTCACCGACCCGCCGTTGGCGAACTACTGCATTTCCTATCCCCGGCAACCGATCCTGCTCAATGGTGTGTGGCTGCCCGCGCACCAGCCGGTCGTCGTCAGCATGGCCGCGTGCAACAGCGATCCCACCGTCAATGCCGTCGACGGCGTCGAGCGCGATGGCAATCGTTCACACCTGGCCTTCAGCGCCGGACCACACATGTGCCCGGCACAGGACGCCGCCTACCTGATCGCTCAGGACGCGATCGACCAACTGCTCGATGCCCTGCCCGAGATCGAGTTGGCCGGTCCGGCCGCCGAACTCGGTTGGCGTACCGGGCCGTTCCACCGCGCGTTGACCGCGCTGCCGGTCGTCTTCCCGAAGTCCGCTCCGTTCCCGGAGTTCCCGCCTCCCTGAGAACCCTGCCGAGCCGAGGGCCGAGATCGCCGCACCATCGACGATCTCGGCCCTCGCTACGGTCGCCGACACCTACATGAGTTTCATCGGTGCGGACGGTGTGAAAACGACCGGGAATGCCGCCATCGCACGGTGGAAGGGACCCGGCCGCCAGATCAGCTGATCCGGGTGCACCCCGAGCTGGATGTCGGGCAGTGCGTCGAAGAGCTGATCGATGGCGTACTGAACAGTGAGGTACGCAACGCCTTTGGCCGGGCAAGCGTGCGGACCGGCACTCCACGCCAGGTGTGAGCGATTGCCGAGACGTCGTCCGTCGGCGTCGTCGCCGCCGCCGCGGATCTGTGGATCGTTATTGCAGCCGGTGAGGCTGATGACGACCGGTTGGTCCGCGGGCAACCAGATATCGTCGACCATGATCGGCTGGCGCGGGTAGGTCGTGCAGAAGTTCGCCATGGGCGGGTCGTTGAAGAGAACTTCGTCGATCGCGGTGATCGTCGACAGGTTTCGTCCGAGGACGTCCGCGCACTTGAACCGGTCGTCGGTGATCATCAGTAGCAGCGCGTTGGTGATCAGGTTGCGCTGTGCTTCGAATCCGGCGCCGTAGAAGCTCATCAACTGGGCGAAGATTTCTATGTCGTCCATGGCGGCCGGGTGGTGTGCCAGCCGTGAGGTGACGTCGTCGCCGGGATGGTCGCGTTTGAGCTGGATCAGCTCCAGTAGTGCCTCTTTGAGCATTGCCATGCCCTGGGCGCTACGGACCGTGTCGAAGCGTGCCGCCATGCCGCTGGCGACGCGCTGCCCGATGTCGGGTGGGCAGCCGACCATTTGGTTCAGGACTCCGAGGACGAGCGGAAATGCGTACTGGGTAACCAGATTGGCGTTTCCGGCCTTGCAGAAGGTGTTGATCAGTGGGATGGCGATCTGCTCGATGGTCGAAGGCAGTCCGTGCACATCGATTCCGTCGATGCTCACGACGGAGGCATCCCGATAGCGGGCGTGGGTAGGTCCGTCGTTGTTGCGCGCGGCTGGGAGCCAGGCCATCATCGGCCGCACCGGGCAGTCCTCGGGGACGGTCTTCTGCCAGGTGCGGGGGTCGGCGGGAAAGTGGGTGGGGTCGTTGAGGATTCGTACTGCGGTCGCGTAGCCGATCACGAGTGTGGCCGGCACTCCGGGGGCCAACTCGATCGGAACCAGCGTGCCGTACTTACGCCGCATCTCTTCATAGGCGTGGTGCGGATCGGCGACGAACTCCGGTGTGTACAGCGGAATCCGCTCACCGGTAGTGCTCGATGATCCGTGCTGCACGGGGCAAACTCCGGTCGTGCCGGTATGCGGATCGGACGTGGGGGTGTGCGGTGTGGTCAAAGACGTTACTCCAAACGGTGGAACAGAATTCGACAAAGACTGAATCAATGAGCGCGGGCAGATTCCTCGACCAAGGTCAGCGGTGCGTCGTCGAGCCTTCGAAACGACACACCCTTCCTAGGACCTTTCCGGAACCTGGCGACTCGCCCACGCTAGCAACATAGCAACGGGCAGACGGCGATGCCCGGGGAACCTGGTTGCTACCCGGTTGGTCCGAGCGTGTCGTGGACGACTATTCGACCGGACTGCCGATGGGTAAGCGGTTGACCGGGGTAGCCGGATCGGCTCGTGGCGCTTGGTAGAAACCGATCAGCTTCAGCATCGGTGCCGTCATCGCCGTTGTCACCAAAGCCATCACCACCAGCACTGAATACAGTTGTGGACCAATGAGTCCCGCGCTTAGACCGACGTTGAGTATGACGAGTTCTGTCAATCCGCGGGTGTTCAGCAAGGCCGCCAAGGCGGCCGCCGATCGCGACGGCAGACCGGTCAGCCGCCCGGCCACATAGACGCTTCCGAGCTTCCCAGCGACGGCCACCACCATGATCACCACCAACTCGCCGATCGCGGCCCGGTCGATCGACCCGAGATCGACCGCGAGCCCCGCCACGACGAAGAATCCGGGCAGCAGCACCAAGCTCAGAATCCGGGCGCCGGATTCGACCGCCTCGCGTCGCGCTCGCGGGAACACCACACCGAAGGCGAATGCACCGAAGATCAAATGCAGTCCGATCCATTCGGTAATCGCGCCGAGCAGCAGCGCGCCGCCGACACCGACGACGATCATCGTCTGCTCGGTGCCGGCCGTGGCCAGCCGCGCCAATGCCGGACGCACGATCCACCACGTCACAGCTACAACAGGCACCAGGAGCGCCAGTCGCCATTGGCTGCCCGTTCCGGGGTGGGCGACGGCCAGCACGACTGCCAGCGCTGTCCAGGCGAAGATGTCGACCAGCGCCGCACAGGCGAGGCTGAGCTGACCGATTCCGGTGCGTGTCAGTCCGCGATCGTGCAGGATCCGGGCCAACACCGGAAATGCGGTCACCGCCAGTGCGCAGCCGATGAATAGCGTGAAGCTCGGTAGGTCGCCGGTTCGGTGGCGCGCCAGCGCGGTCGCGGCGATGCCACAGCCCAGGAGGAACGGGACGGCGTAGGCGGCGACCGATACTGCCGGGATCGACCGTCGGCTGCCCGCGAATACGCCGCGGTCGAGTTCCAGCCCGGCGACGAACATGAATACGGCGACGCCCACATTGGCGAGCAGGGTCAGATACGAGCGGATCTCGTGCGGAAACAACATGTCCGACAGATGTGGCCCCAACACGGTCGGGCCCGCGAGTATTCCTGCGGTGATCTCACCGATCACCGCGGGCTGGCCGACGCGTTCGGCCAGCCACCCCAAGATCCGAGCTGCTGCCATGATGAGGGCGAGATCCATTAGGACCACGACGATTTGACTACTTTGCACTTACTTCTCCCTCGCGATTCGACGGGCTGCGGCCGATCAGCTTGCCCACATCGCGCTCAGTGTGGTGATGACACAGTGCAGCGCCCGTCCGGTATCGAGTCTGGTGTCCAGGCGACTTCGGGGTTCGCAGTCGAGGTGCAGGCCGCCCGGCGCGGTGCCCGTGGTCCGGCAGGCGCTGACGAAGGTGTGGATCGCGGTGGCGGGATCGTCGGCGTGCATCGGATCGCACACCCAGCCCACCGGGGTAGCAAACCGGGCGGCGGCCTCGAACAACGCGGGAAGTGCGTCGGCGGTCCGGGTGCCCGACAGTGCGGGAACGAGCGTGAGCCGACCGGGCCGACGCTCGGGATTCAGGTATCGGCACAGGAACTCGACGTCGTCCGGCGTTGCGGTGGGGCCGAGGGTTACTGCAAGTGGGTTGCGAACGCGGGCGGCGAAAGACAGGTGCTGGTGGGTGAATTCGTGGTTTCGATTGCCGATCCACAGCAGTTGGGTCGAACGGTCCCACTCCGGCCGCTTCAGCCGACGTCTGGTCGCATTCGAATCGCAGGGCTTCGCCGCGCGCGAGATATGCAGGGGCGCAATGGAACTGTACAGCTCACGGGAGGCCGCCGGTGCGCTTGCCGCGATGGGGAGCATTGCGGCGACCTCGACCAGCAGATCGCGTGCCACCGACGCCGGGTAGTGGTCCGCAGCGCTGCGGAGCATGTCCGTGCAGAGCGCTATAGGGGGGTTCGAGACGCGCCAGCTTTCGAGCAGCGCCGCGGCCCTGCGGTATCCCTCCGGCAGACGATCTCGCGCGGCAGCGCCGGAATTGGCTGGTGTCCAGCATGATTCGCCGTCATATCGCAGTTGGCCGATGGTCACGATCGGCGTGTCCAGTCCGTGCTTCAGCACGGCGGCGGCACCGATAGCCAGCACACGGCGGGCGGGCAGTGTCGCGACATCGAGGGCAGTGGAGGTGCGCGCGCCGAGATGGACAACGAATGCCTGTCCGCGCGCTGCCGCCGCCAAATCGGTGGTGAGCGAGTCGGATTCGCGCGGATGGACCAGTGCGGGCAGCGCTCGCGAACACGGTTTGCTGGTGCGCGCCGGCTCGGTATCGCAGCCACCTCGGCGTGCAGGCGTTTGCGAACGGGTGTAATCCGGCTCATCGGCCCAGCTCAGATCCTCATTCGAGATGGGGGCATGTTCAGGTGGCACGACGCTGGGATTGAATATCTCGCGGATATAGCACAGCGGCTGATGATCGCCGAGCATGATGACGTACGCCTTGGCCGCGCAGAGGCGACCATCGGGCCATCTCGTGACGCCCGCCCGAAGCACATGTCGCCGCTGGGATACACCACGGGAAATCAAGCCGCGTCCGATCGGCACATGCAGATCGTCGGTGCCTGCCGCGGCCGCAGGGCCGCTCACGGCGACGACATAGTTCATCGATGCGGTCACCATATCGGCATTGATCAGACATGATCGACGGACGATGACGCGGTCGGGACCGGCCAACCGCAATGCGTCGGAGACGGTGGCGGGTAGCTGCTCGGCCGCGAGTTCGTCTTGGCGCAGCACCCGCACCTGGAGATCCGTGCCGAGGATGGCCTCGAGTCTCGGCTGGGTGAAGCCGTCGCTGGCCAGCAGCCGGCGGGTGATCGGATGGCCGAAGCGCGCGATCTGTTGTGTGGCTGTCCGGGGGCCCGAACCACCGACCGAGGAATCGCCCGGTGGTTCGGGATCGGAGCGCGTGATCGTCATAGTGACCGGCTTCGCGCTGTGGTTTTCACGAAGGCCGGAACTAGAGTACGGGGACGTCGGCCGCCTTCGGGGGTAGCACTGGACGCGCTATGGCCTCGATTTCGGCGGCGTCGCGGGGCCGCGTGGTCAGGCCGAGTACCGGTTCGGTAGTAATCCGCACATCGTTCAGCACGGTGTCTGCCAACGGGTCACGCCAGTGGTCCCAGACGACCGACATGTCCAGATGACCCATGTATTCGAGGTTGGCTGAGTCCGAGTGCAGTTTTTCGGTCTCGGTGAGCGCGGAGGCGATGGTGTCGGTCGGGGTGCGCTCTTGGTCTCCCGAGGTTTCGTCCACATCGGTGAGCCCGGCCATGATTCGGGTGAACGACACTTCTGGGGTGTCGCCTTCGTGCGTCTCGGTGAGTTTGTCCGCGTGCGAGAAGTATTCGTCGGAACCGATGTACTGCTCGTACATGCGGGAGACCAACACGAGGAACCGTGAGTAGGCCCGTCGGGCAGTGTGCTCGTAGAAGGCCATCGCGTCGGTCTCGCTCATTTCGCCACGCAGGGTGGTCGCGATCGCGGCCGCGGCGACCAGCCCGCCGTAGGTTGCCAGATGCACGCCGGTGGACAGCAGCGGATCGAGGAAGGCCGCCGAGTCACCGACGAGGGCGTAGCCCGGACCGCAGAACCGATCCGACACATAGGAATAATCCTGCTCGGCCTTGACCTCGGCGACCTGCTTCGCGCCTTCGAGCAATGCGCTCATGGCCTTGCTGTCACGAATCGTGTTGTGGTAGTAGGCGTCTCGACCCTGCTCGCGTAGTCGCTCGCCCGCCTTGCGCGCGGAAACCACATAGCCGACGCTGAATCGGCCGTTGGACAGGGGGATATGCCAGAACCAGCCACCCTCGGGCGTGGACACGACATTGATCGCGCCTTCTGGGCTGTCCGGGTGCAGGCGCGCGCCCTCCCAGTACGACCACACCGCGACATTGCGGAACGCGGGATGCTGCCGACGCATGTTGAAGCGCCGCTTGGCCAGCAGGCCGTATCGTCCCGAGGCGTCGACGAGGAAATCGAATTCGGTGGTCCGACTACCGGTGTCGCCGGGTCCGGTCCATTCGACGGCTACCGGGCGGTCACCATCGAAAATCACGTTCTCGACATTGGCGTTCTCGATCACCTGTGCGCCTTGTTCGGCAGCGTTGCGCAGTAGAATGTCGTCGAATGCGTCTCGCTCGACCTGGTAGGACCAGGCTTCTGCGTCCACGAGTTGGGACCAGTCCAGCAGCCAGTTATCGTCCTGCCACTGGAAATAACCACCCCGTTTGATCTGGAATCCATGCGCCGCGACCTTGTCGAACGCGCCGGAAAGACGCAGGGTCGACAGGCAGGATGCGAGCATCGACTCGCCAATGTGATACCGCGGGAACGTATCTCGTTCCAGAAGCGTCACGCGGATTCCTGCTCGAGCCAGCAGAGCTGCGGTTGTCGACCCAGCTGGGCCGCCACCGACAACGAGGACATGCGGATCGTTCGCCATTGCACACTCCTTGGAACAGCGGACACCGACGCGGACGGTACGTCCACATCGGTAACCGAACCAACTCCGGTCCCACGGTGGTGGATCAACCCGGACCGAGCATCGCCATCAGTTAGCCACACGTGACGACGCCCTCGTCAGATTGTAGCGGCAACTATCGAATCATCAACCGCCGGAGTCGATTTGGTGATCGCAGGCAATTGGTAGTAACCGGTGTCTGAAGGGTTGCCAAAACCTCCGATTCGGACCTGCATACCGAACCGCCCCGACAAAACACGCCCGGGTTGGTGTCGGCTGCGGCCGCGCGAGTCCGTGCATGCTTCTCAGAGCAGCACTTTTCGTCGAGATCGTGCGCCGCGATCGGTGGGAATCGCCTGGGCGTGACAGGCGAGGTCGTTCGGTGTCGTTTGGCATCACCCCGCTCTTCCGGCAAATTCAGAGTAAAGCCCGAACCGGGTCCGCGCGAGGCGTTCGCAAAGTTGACTTCTGCGGTTGGCGACCGCTGCGCGGCGATCAATACGCGGATTCCGCTGTGGCGGAAGTGCTTTCCCCAAGTCAGACGCCAGCAACGCGGGTGCGAACTGTCAAGTGCACCCGCGTTGCCTGATCACGACGCCTATTCGGGTGTCTGCTCGACGGCCCCTGCCACCGCGACCGTGGCTTCGGCGGTGTGGCGGGCGACCTCGGGGGTGCATCGTCCGAGTCCGCACGCAGTGGCGACACCGAAGGCATTGCGACCCAACGCCTCCTCGAAAAGCGCACGCGCGCGGTTGCTGTTCTCGACGGAATCCGTGGAAACCACACCTGCGATCACTCGCCATTCGGGGGCGAGTGATCGCAGGGGAGCGTAGAAGCGAGGTTCCAGTGGTGCGGGCTCGGCGCCGTACGCGCACGGAACATGCACCGGGGGCAGTGGCGCTCCTTGTCGATCCAGCAGTCGCGCAGTGCGATTGAGCAGTGTCACGGCGGGAGCCAGACTGCGCGGGGACAGCAGGCTCTTGTGCTGATAGTCGCCATAGCACAGGTGCACAATGGTGTCCGCGCCGATCTCGTGCAGCTGCCCGAGGACGCCGGCGAGCTGGCGCGCCACTAGCGGGGCCAGCGCCCATCGCGAACCCAGTTGTGTCGCCTTGACCATGCTCAACAGAGCGAAAGGCGACTCCAACTGCCAGACGACACGGTCGCCGTGCCGAGCGACCACCTCCGATACCTCCTGTACCACCGCTTCGGTGAACACCGGCAACTGGCGCAATGCGGCGACCGCAAGATCGAAGTGCCGCAATGCCTTTCCAACCGGCAGCCCGCCGGACACAGCCGCGCCCGCGAATACGAACATGGCCAGATCCAGTGGATTCGGCAGGCTTATCTGGACTTTCGTCTCGGCCAGCTGCGGCTGTTCGCGCTGTAATGACTCGAACGCCGCCACCACTTCACCGATGCGCTCGACCCGGTCCATAGACACGTGCCGCGGTTCGAGCTTGCGACCGGATCGGAGTCCATAGCTGGGGAAGTCGCTGTAGTCGGCGTATCCGCCGTCCTGGACGATCTCGAAGACATCGGAATGCTGCTTGCGTGTCCGCAGATAGTCCATGATCCAGTCGGGGTCCAGATCGCAGGGTAGCGCGGTGACCGGCCGGCCCGCGGTGCGGTCGGCAAACCATTGCAGGACAGCGCGATCGCCCGTCATCAGGTCCGCCGGAAGACTGCCGACATAATGTGCGTACCTGGTCATGGGTGGCCCCCTTGAGGTTCGGAATACATGCGAGCGGACAGCCAATAGTGGCGCAGGTGCGCGGAGCCGACAACTTCGACGGTTTCCGTTGCCGCACTTGGCGAATTCGGAAATCGGACGGGCTGTCGGGATGCTGGGCAGAGGTCAGGGTTAACCCTGATCTTCACCCCGATATCGGTGCTGAGCTGGTGATTTATCGCTATCCGGCTGCCAGCATGGAGGAGTCGGATCGTCGGATGACGGTTCGCCCGAGACCTTCTGGAGGCTGGCATGTTGTGGAAAATCATCGGTGTCGTAGCGGTCGTCTGGATCGCGCTCGCCATCATCGGTGCGTTGATCAAGGGGCTGTTCCCGATTCTGGTGATCAGCGCGGTCGTCTTCGGGCTGTACCTGCTGTACAAGGCGGTCGCGGGCTCGGACAACTCCGTGAGCAAGCTGTAGCGCCCGCAGGCCCGCAGGCCCGCAGGCCCGCAGGCCCGCAGGCCCGCAGGTCCGCAGGCCCGCAGGTCCGCCGGGACTTCGGGCGCCGCGGTTTCGAGAGGTGGCCGTGCGCCGTCCGCCGCGGGCAGCGCGCGGCCTACCCGCGTTCGGGACGTCTGCTTGAATGACCCATGTGGAGCAGGTTCCCGAGGATTGGCAGCGCGGCCTCGTCGTCGTGGCGCATCCGGACGATATCGAATACGGTGCGGCCGCCGCGGTGGCGCGTTGGACGGGCCAGGGCAAGGACATTCGCTACGTGCTGGTGACCTCCGGCGAGGCCGGGATCGCGGGCATGCCGCCGGCGGAGGCCGGACCGCTGCGGGAGGCCGAGGAGATCGCCGCCGCCAAGGTGGTCGGGGTGCACGAGGTGGAATTCCTCGGCTATCCGGACGGTCGCGTCGAAGAAACCCTTGCGCTGCGCCGTGACCTTGCCGCCGTGATTCGTCGTCATCGTCCGGAATTCGTGGTGCTGTTCAATTTCGGCGACACCTGGGCTCCCGGCTATGCCAACAGCGCCGACCATCGCGCGGTCGGCCGCGCCGCCCTCGATGCCATATCCGATGCGGGCAACGAGTGGATTTTTCCGGATCTCACCGAACCGCCGTGGTCGCCCCGGCTGGCCGCGGTGGTCGGCCCGAACGCCACCCACGTCGTCGACGTCACCGACACCATCGAGCAGGCCGCCGCCTCGCTGGCCGAGCATCGCCGCTATCTCGAGGTGCTCAGCCCCGAGCCGGTGGCGGATCAGGTGCGCGCGGTGATCGACATGGCGACCGCCCCGA
The DNA here is from genome assembly GCF_035920345.1 of Nocardia vinacea. Taxonomy (NCBI): domain Bacteria; kingdom Bacillati; phylum Actinomycetota; class Actinomycetes; order Mycobacteriales; family Nocardiaceae; genus Nocardia; species Nocardia vinacea. The sequence continues at coordinate 4,349,371 of NZ_CP109149.1, read as the reverse complement.
AGCCGGGATTCCCCGCGGCGCGCGCTGTCGGCTTCGAGCTCTACTACTTCGGCTGATCGCTGTGACAGCAGTCACGTCGACTTCCGGCGTCGAAGCCGCTTCCTCGAGAATGTCGCGGAAATCACGTTTACTGATGGTGACCAGCCCGGTCGCAGGTCGAACTATCCGACGAATTGCGTAGCCGGTGATCGGCTGGTTATCTGCACTGATGGTGCGAATGCAGTTGTCAGCGGGTACTGATCAACTGCGGAGACTCCGATTCGGACGCGGGGACCCGATAGGGCGTGGGTCATTGCTGTGATAGCGAGAGCGTACTGATTCGGGGGTGGCGCCCGCGCGTGGGAACGTCGTGGCGGACCTTCACCTAGGCTGTTACAGGCCGCGTTGTGAGGCCGATCGCGTCTCCTGGAGCGAATGTCGTAACAGATTCCCGCTCTTGGGGATATGTGACAAGTTCGCCCTTGTAAACTCGAACGCTTGGCTCGCGGCGTTATGGCAGTCAGTTAGTGAAGTACGTGCGTTCCATTATGCGGTTGCGGTCTTTAGGCGCGCAATAGGTGAGAGGTGTAGTACCGGAAATGGCAAGGGATCGTCGTTCCGCACGTGGTAGTCGTCGCCGAGTCGGTCTACTCTTCGGAAATTTGCTCGCGGCCGCTGTGGAGTCCGCCGCCGATGCCGTCGCCATTCGGTTCAACCCTTCGGGCGATCCGTCCGACGACAGGCAGCTGACCTATCGCGAACTCGACGAGTCGTCGTCGCGGTTGGCGCGCGAACTGATCGAACACGGTGTGGGCGCGGGCGATGTGGTTGCGATCGGTATCACGCGCAGCATCGAATCCGTACTTGCCGTGTGGGCGATCGCGAAGACCGGCGCCGCATACGTGCCCGTGGATCCCGGATATCCGTCCGACCGGATCGCGCACATCCTCGACGATTCCGGCGCCGTCCTCGGGTTGACCACCACGGCGCACAGCTCGGCGCTGGGCACCAGTGTGGACTGGATCGAACTCGACGACCCGGCGCACGCCGGGCGCATCGCCGAACGCCCGGCCCATCCGATCTCCTACGCCGATCGGGTTCGTCGGCTGGACGAGCGGCACCCCGCCTACGTCATCTATACATCGGGATCGACCGGACGGCCCAAGGGCGTCGTGGTCTCGCACAGCGGCCTGGCCGGATTGGTCGCCGCGCAGCGCGAGCAGTACGCGGTGACCGGGGAGTCACGGGTCCTGCATGTCTGCTCGCCCAACTTCGACGTTTCGGTGCTCGAGCTTCTGCTGGCCTTTTCCGCCGGTGCGACCTTGGTGATCGCGCCGCCTTCGGTGTTCGGCGGGGCCGAACTCGCGGATCTGCTGCGGCGCGAGCGCGTCAGCCACATGCTCATCACCCCGGCCGCTCTGGAATCGGTGGATCCGGACGGGCTGGACGAGCTGCGGGTCGTCGTGGTGGCCGGTGACAAGTTCGGCACCGAGCTGGTCGGCCGCTGGGCGGGCGAGCGCGCTTTCCACAACGGCTACGGCCCCACCGAGGCGACGATTCTCGCCACCGGCACCCCGCCGCTGGTGCCGGGCGAGCCCATCACGATCGGCACGGCCATTGCCGGTGTCGGTGCGTTCGTCCTGGATGCGCGATTGCGCCCGGTGCCCGCCGGGGTGATCGGCGAACTGTACCTGTCGGGTCCCGCGCTGGCACAGGGGTATCTCGGGCGTCCGGGGCTGACCTCGGAACGGTTCGTGGCCAGCCCGTTCGGCGCCGATATCGGCAATCCGGGCGCGCGGCTGTACCGGACCGGAGATCTGGTGCGGCGCACCGAAGAGAGCGGCGTCATCGAGTACCTGGGTCGCTCCGACTTCCAGGTGAAGATTCGCGGCTTCCGCATCGAGCTCGGCGAGATCGACAACGCACTCACCGGCCACCCTGATATCGACTTCGCGGCGACCCTCGGCAAGACGCTGCCGTCGGGTGCGACCGCGCTGGTGGCCTATGTGCTGCCGAGGACCGGGGCCGTTGTGGACACCGAGGCGCTCGCCGAATTCCTCGGAGAGTCGCTGCCCGCGTACATGATTCCAGCCGCCTTCGTGGTGCTGGACGAGATTCCGCTTACCCCGGTCGGCAAGCTCGACCGTGCGGCACTGCCCGAGCCGGTCTTCGCCCCGCGCGCGTTCCGGGCCGCCGAGACGCCGGTCGAGGAAATCATCGCCGAGGTATTCGCCGGATTGCTCGGTGTCGAGCGCGTCGGCCGGGACGACTCGTTCTTCGCATTGGGTGGCGATTCGATCCTGTCGATCCAGCTGGTCTCGCGGGCGAAGGCGCGCGGTGTCGTATTCACCGCCGCGGAGGTGTTCGAACATCGCACGGTCGAGGCATTGGCCGAGATCGCCAGATCGGCCGATGCGGTGGAACAGCCGCGGCTGGCGGAACTGCCCGGCGGTGGGGTGGGCGAGCTGCCGTTGCTGCCGATCATGACGGCGATGCTGCCGAGCGACTCTTCGTACCGGCGCTTCTCGCAGACGATGGCGCTGCGGCTGCCCGACGGCATCGATCGGGAGATCCTGGTCGCGACCATCGGCGCGGTCTTCGATCACCACGACATGCTGCGCGCTCGGTTGCGTGAAGCCACCTCGGATACCGTCCGGACCTTCGAGGCCTTGGAGCGCGGCGCGGTGGACGTCGACGCGCTGGTGCATCGGGTCGAGGTGCCCGCCGATATCGACGATGCCGAGTTGTCGCGGCGGGCGAGTGTCGAGTACGATGCGGCGCTGGGTCGCCTCGATCCGGCGAACGCGGTGATGGTGCAGTGCGTCTGGTTCGCTTTCCCGCAGGGCGGTCGCCGTCGTGATGTCTTGCTGGTCGTCGCGCACCACATTGTGGTCGACGGGGTGTCCTGGCGGATTCTGATTCCGGACCTGGCGATGGCCTGGTCGCAGCTCGCGGCGGGGCAGCAGGTGGCGTTGCCCGCCAACGGAACCTCGATGCGGCGTTGGGCGCACGCTCTGCGCGATGCGGCGCAGGATCCGGCGCGGCTTGCGGAACTGCCATTCTGGCAACAGGTTTCGGGCACCGAAGACCCGTTGTTCGGTGCGCGCGCGTTCGATCCAGCGGTGGACACCTTCGGCACCGTCGATCGGGTCGAGGTGACGCTGCCCGTCGAGGTGACCGATGCGCTGCTGACCGCGATCCCGGGCCGGTATCGCGGTGGTGTCAACGACGGCCTGCTCTCGGCGCTGGCGCTGGCGGTGAGCAAGTGGCGTGGCGAAAGCGCCGGCGGCACCGCGCTGGTCAAGCTGGAAGGCCATGGCCGCGAAGAGGGGATCATCCCCGGCGCGGATCTGTCCAGGACCGTCGGCTGGTTCACCAGTGCGTACCCTGTCCGGCTCGATCTCGCCGGCGCCGATCTCGCCGAGGCGTTCGCGGGCGGAAAAGCCTTGGGCGACATCGTGAAATCGGTGAAGGAGCAGCTGCTCACGGTCCCCGACAAGGGACTCGGCTACGGCCTGCTGCGCTACCTGAACCCCGAGACCGCCGGACAACTGAGCACCGCCGCCGAGCTGGCCGGTGCCCCCCAGATCAGCTTCAACTACTTGGGCCGGATGTCGACGGGGGAGATCCCGGCGCAGCTCGGTGCATTGGGTTGGGTGCCGGTCGGGGATCTGGGGCAGCTGGATGCCGAGATGGATCCGGATATGCCCGCGAACGGCGTGATCGACATCAATGCGATCGTCACCGACGGTACGGACGGACCGCAGCTGGGTGCGTCGCTCGCCTTCCCGCGCGGATTGTTGTCGCGGGAGCGGGTGCAGGAGTTCGCCGATCTGTGGGTCGCGGCGCTGCACGCACTGGCCGAGCATGCGCGGCATCCGGATGCCGGTGGGCTGACGCCGTCGGATCTGCCGTTGGTCACGGTCGGCCAGTCGGATATCGAAGTGTGGGAACGGAATTACCCGGCGCTGTCGGATGTGTGGCCGCTCTCGCCGTTGCAGTCCGGTCTGCTGTTCCACGCGCAGCTCGCCGAGTCGAGTATCGACGTCTACACCTCCCAGGCGACGGTCGACCTGGGCGGCGACGTGGACGCCGAGCGACTGCGGGCGGCGGCCCAGGCCATCCTGGAGCGCTATCCGAATCTGCGTACGGCATTCGTCGCCGGCGCCGACGGCCGCGCCGTGCAGGTGGTCCTGGATCGGGTCGAAGTGCCTTGGCGGGCAGTGGATCTGACGCATCTGCCGGAATCGGAGCGGTTGGCGGAACTGCGGCGACAGGTGGCCGCGGAGCGGGAGACCGGCTTCGATATGTCGGCCGCGCCGCTGATGCGGTTCACCCTGTATCGCACGGATCAGTGGCATCTGGTGATCACCACCCATCACATCCTGCTCGACGGTTGGTCGATGCCGTTGCTGATGCGAGATGTGCTGGTGCTCTATGCGACTCGGGGCGATCGGTCCGCGCTGCCGCGGGTGCCCTCCTACCGCACCTTCCTGAGCTGGCTGGCCGGCCGGGATCGGGAGACGTCGCTGCGGGCGTGGGAACAGGCGCTGTCCGGTGTGGCGGAGCCGACTCTGCTCGCCCCGCAATCGCGGACGGTCGCAGGCCACGGCGGCAAGGTGGTCACCGAGATCGACACCGAGCGCACCCGCCGGATCACCGAGCTGGCCGCCGAACTCGGCGTCACCGTGAACACCGTGCTGCAGGCGGCGTTGGGCATCCTGCTCGGGCGGTTCACCGGTCGCGACGACGTGGTGTTCGGCACCACGGTGTCCGGCCGTCCGGCCGAGTTGTCCGGCGTGGAGTCGATGGTCGGTTTGTTCATCAACACGCTGCCGGTGCGCGTGCGGGTCGACGGCCGACTCGCGGTCGGTGAGTTCCTGCAGTCGCTGCAGCGCGAACAGGCGGGTCTGCTCGACCACCACTATGTGGGTCTCACCGATATCCAGCGGATCGCCGGCGCCGGAGCGCAATTCGACACCCTGCTGGTCTTCGAGTCCTACCCGATAGACCGGGAGGCGATCGCCGCCGCCGATTCCATCGACGGCATGTCGGTGACCGCCGTCGGTATGGAGGACGGCGCGCACTACCCGCTGACGCTGGTGGCGATCGCGGCGTCGACGATCGAGCTGACGTGGCGGTATGCCGGTGGCGGGTTCACCGCCGATGAGGTGGAAACCTTTGCCGCGCGACTGATCCGGGTTCTCGACGCGCTCGTCGGTGAACCCGCGGCCCTGGTCGGCGATATCGATATCATGTTGAGCGGCGCCGAGCGGGATCGAATCCTGCTGGAGTGGAACGATACCGGTCATGCGGTCGAACCCGAGCTGCTGCTGGACGGCTACCGGCGCGCGGTGTCGGCGCATCCGGATCGGGTCGCGGTGGCCTACGAGGGCGCCGAGCTCGCCCACCCGTCACCCGACCACCACCCCTCAACGAGTCGCTCCGCGACGCTGACATATCGGGAACTCGACCAGCGGGTGAATCGCCTTGCCCGGCTACTGATCTCGCAGGGTGTCGGCGCGGAATCGCTGGTCGGCCTCGCGGTCCGGCGCTCGCTGGATCTGGTCGTCGGCATGTACGCGGTCCTCACCGCGGGTGGCGCGTACGTGCCCGTGGACCCGGATCATCCGGCCGACCGAGTCGAGCACGTGCTGACCGCGGCGCGGCCGGTGTGCGTGCTCACCACGACCGCGGACGCCGTGCCGGTGCCGGATGGAATTCCGTTGCTGCACATCGACACCGCGGATCTGGACGGATTCGCCGGTACCCCGCTGGCGGCCGGGGAGTTGCTGCGGCCGGTGCGCCCGGAGAGCCTGGCGTATGTGCTGTTCACCTCCGGCTCCACCGGACGGCCCAAGGGTGTCGCGGTCTCGCACCGGGCGATCGGCAACCATCTGGCCTGGATGCAGTCCCGCTATCCGCTGCATGCCGACGATGTGTACCTGCAGAAGGCCGCCTTCACCTTCGACGCATCGATGTGGGGCTACTTCATTCCGCTGCGGCTCGGCGCCAAGCTGCTGATGGCCACGCCCGACGGCCATCGCGACGCCACGTACATCGCGGAAACCATTGCAGCGCAGCAGGTTACCGTCACCGACTTCGTGCCGTCGATGCTCGCGGTGTTCGCCGCCCACACGCCCGTCGGTACGCTTCCGACGCTGCGGCACATCATCGTCGGCGGCGAGCTGTTGCCCGCGGAGACCGTCGCCGCGGTGCGAGCGGTCTGCGACGCGTCGGTGCTCAACGTGTACGGGCCGACCGAGACCGCGGTCGCCGTCACCACCTGGCTCGCGACCGTTGACGATCAGGGCGGCCTGCCGATCGGATCGCCGGTCTGGAACAGCCGTCTGTACGTACTGGATGCCCGCCTGCGGCCGGTGCCCGGCGGGGTTACCGGTGAGCTGTACATTGCCGGTGATCAGCTGGCACGCAGCTATCTGGGGCGCGCGGATCTGACCGCCGAACGGTTCGTCGCCAACCCGTTCGGAACGGGCGAGCGGATGTATCGGACCGGCGATCTGGTGGCCTGGAGCGCGCCGAGTGTCCTGAAATACTTGGGCCGCACCGACTTCCAGGTGAAACTGCGCGGACAGCGCATCGAACTCGGCGATATCGAGGCGGCGCTGCTGGCGCAGCCGTCGGTCAACCAGGCGGCCGTCCTGGTGGTGCCCACCGAGCTCGGCGACCAGCTGGTGGCCTACGCGGTCCCGGTGCCCGGCACGCACCTCGAGGTGGAGCCGCTGCGTGCCGCGCTGGCGGGCACGCTGCCCGCGTACATGGTTCCGGCCACGATCGTGGAGCTGGCCGAGTTCCCGCTCAGTACCGCGGGCAAGCTGGACCGCAAGGCGCTGCCGCGGCCGACCCTGGCCGGCCGGGAATTCCGCGCGCCGTCCACTCCGCTCGAGGAGATCGTGGCCGGTGTATTCGCCGAAGTGCTCGGTGTGGACCGGGTGGGCGCCGACGACGACTTCTTCGTCCTGGGCGGCAACTCGCTGGTCGCCACCCAGGTCGTGGCCCGGCTGAGTGCGGCGTTGGACGCGCGGGTGCCGGTGCGCACGCTGTTCGACGCACCGGTGGTCGCCGAGCTGGCGGCACGTATCGTGCCGGATTCCGAGAACGCGGATCGGCCGCCGTTGACGCGGGCCGTGCGACCGGCGCGCATTCCGCTCTCGCTGGCGCAGCATCGAATGTGGGTGCTCAACCAGGTCGACACCGAATCCCCGTCCTACAACCTGCCGTTCGCCATCCGGCTCACGGGCACGTTGGACGTGCCCGCATTGCGCGCGGCCGTCGCGGATGTCCTGGAGCGGCACGAGGCGCTGCGCACACGGTTCCCGGTCGACGGCCCGGACGCGACGCCGCGCCAGGAGATCCTGTCCGTGGCCGAAACGCTGCCGAACGGACTCGAGGTCGAGACGACTGCCGATCCGGACCGGGTCGCGGCACTGTTGTCCGCTGGATTCGATGTCACCGAACATCCACCCGTGCGCATCCGGTTGTACTCCGACCCGGCCCGCGACGAGCATCTGCTCGTCCTCGTCACGCATCACATTTCGGCGGACGGCGTCTCGCTGGCACCGCTGGCGCGGGATCTGGCGACCGCCTATCTCGCGCGTACCGCGGGGATCGTCCCGGGTTGGGCTCCGCTGCCCGTGCAGTACGCCGATTTCGCGCTCTGGCAGCGCGCAGTCATCGGCACCGAAGACGACGAGAACTCGATTGCCGCACAGCAATTGGCTTACTGGCGGCGACAGCTGGCCGGTGTGAGCGATACCGCGCGGCTGCCGCTGGACCGTCCGCGTCCGGCGCAGGCATCGATGCGTGGTGCGGCGACCGAAATCGCCGTGCCCGCGCAGGTACACGCCGGTCTGGCCGACCTTGCGCGCCGACACAATTCGTCGCTGTTCATGGTCGTGCACGCCGCGCTGGCCGCGCTGCTCGCCCGGCTGTCGGGTGGCTCGGATATCGCGATCGGCACGCCGATCGCGGGTCGCGGTTCGGCCGAACTGGACGATCTGGTCGGCATGTTCGTCAATACGCTGACCCTGCGCACCGATGTCGATCGCGACGCCCCGTTCGCGGCATTCGTCCAGCAGGTCCGCGAAACCGACCTGTCCGCCTTCGCCAATGCGGAGATTCCGTTCGAGCGGGTGGTCGAGGAGGTGCTGCCCGCCCGGGCCGTCTCGGCTAATCCGTTGTTCCAGGTGATGCTGTCGTTCCAGAACATCGAGCAGCCGACACTGGAGCTGCCCGGTTTGACGGTTTCGGCCGTCGATACCGGTGAGATCGTCGCGAAATTCGATTTGCAGGTGATCGTCGAGGCGCGCCAGAACGACGATGGCACGCCGGACGAGCTGGTCATCGGCTTCGCCTATGCGACAGACCTTTTCGAGGAAGCCACCATCCAGGGCCTCGGCCGCCGATTCGAGCGGATCCTCGCCGCGGTAGCCGCCGACGCGCAGGTGATCGTCGGTGCCATCGACATCCTCGACGAGGCCGAACGGGACCGGGCGCTCGCCGCGCCCGTCCGGACCGCCGAACCGGTCCCGGCCGAAGAGGTCACGCTGCTGCCGCAGCTGTTGGCCGATGCCGTGGACACCAATCCGGACGGTGTCGCGGTGATCTTCGCCGATGCCACCGAGCAGCTGGCCGAATGGGAGTACGTCGACCTCGACGAGCGCTCGAGCAGGCTGGCTCGACTGCTGATCGACCGTGGCATCGGCCCGGAGGATCTGGTCGCGATCGGCATTCCGCGCTCGGCGGAGTCCGTGCTCGCGGTGTGGGCGATCGCCAAGACCGGCGCCGGATTCGTCCCGGTGGATCCCAACTATCCCATCGAGCGGGTCCGGCACATGATCGCCGATTCGCATGCGGTACTCGGGCTTACGGTCACCGAGATCGGCGCCGACCTGCCCGACGAGGTGCAGTGGCTGACCATCGATGCCGACGATATCGATCGGCAGCTCGACGACTACAGCGCCGATCCGGTGACGGATGCGGATCGGTTGCGTCCGTTGCGCGCGACGCATCCGGCCTATGTCATCTACACCTCCGGATCGACCGGTAAGCCCAAGGGCGTGGTCGTCACGCAGGCCGGTTTGTCGAGTTTCTGTGAGGAACAGCGCGAGCGCTACCGGGTGACCAGCAGTTCACGCACCCTGCATTTCGCATCGCCGTCGTTCGACGCGTCGGTGCTGGAACTGCTGCTGGCCATCGGTGGCGCCGCGACGATGGTGGTGGCCGCACCGTCGGTCTACGGCGGCGAGGAACTGGCCGCGCTGCTGCGCCGGGAGCGGGTGACGCATGCGTTCATCACGCCCGCGGCGCTGGCTTCCGTCGATCCAGCGGGCCTGGACAAGCTCCGTGTCGTCATCGCCGGTGGCGAGGCCTGCCCGCCGGAGCTGGTGCGGCGCTGGACGATTCCGATCGCCGGACGGCGCACCCGCGAGTTCTACAACGGGTACGGGCCGACCGAGACCACGATCATGACCAATATCAGCGCGCCGCTGGTGCCGGGGGAGACCGTCACCATCGGCGGGCCGATCCGCGCCATCACCGAGTACGTACTGGACGATCGGCTGTCGCCGGTGCCGGACCGCGCCGTCGGCGAGCTCTATATCACCGGCGCGCAGGTGGCCCGCGGCTACCATGAGCGTCCCGCGCTGACCGCCGCCCGGTTCGTGGCGAATCCGTTCGATCGCGACGGCGCCAGGCTGTACCGGACCGGCGATCTGGTCCGCCGAACGGTCGACGGTGCGTTGGAATACCTGGGCCGCAACGACTTCCAGGTCAAGGTACGCGGCTTCCGCATCGAACTCGGCGAGATCGACGCCGTCCTCGCGGCGCATGAAACCGTCGACTTCGCCGTCACCATCGGACACGAAATCGCCAGCGGTGCAACCATTCTCGTCTCCTATGTGCATGCCGCCGCCGGTGCGGTGGCCGATGCCGACGAGCTCACCGCATTCGCGGCGAACAGCCTGCCCGCGCATATGGTGCCGACCACCGTCATGGTGCTCGACGAGATTCCGCTGACCCCGGTCGGCAAACTCGACCGTGCTGCCCTGCCCGCGCCGGTGCTGCACACCAGGGCATACCGTGCCCCGTCCGGGCGTTGGGAAGAGCTGGTTGCGAGCGTATTCACCGAATTGCTCGCGCCCGCGACACCGGTCGGCGCCGACGACGACTTCTTCGAATTGGGCGGCAACTCGCTGATCGCCACCCGGCTGGCGGCGCGGCTGGGCGCCGCATCCGATACCAGGGTTCCGGTACGTCTGCTGTTCGAGGCATCGTCGGTGTCCGCGCTCGCGGTCAGGCTGAGTGAGAACGAGGCCGGAAGCGACCGTCCGGAGCTGATCGCCGGTCCGCGGCCGGAGCGGATCCCGCTGTCGGCGGCGCAGCAGGGCATGTGGTTCCTCAACCGCCTGGATACGAACTCTTTGGCCTACAACGTGCCGATGGCTGTGCGCTTGACCGGTGCCGTCGATACGCAGGCGCTGCGGGCGGCGATCGGGGATCTGGTCACCCGCCACGAGATCCTGCGCACGGTCTACCCACCCATCGATGCGGGGCCGGTGCAGGTGATCCTGCCTGCGGCGCAGGCGATTCCGCCGATGCTGGTCCAGGCCATCGACCCGGCCGAAATCGTGGATGCGGTGGCCACCATGGTGCGGACCGCCTTCGATCTCACCGTCGAGGTGCCGGTCCGGGTCAGCCTGTTCGACCTCGGCGACGGTGCGAACGGGCGCGAATACGTGCTGGCGATGGTCGTGCACCACATCGCGGGGGACGGTTCGTCGATCGGCCCGCTGGCCCGCGATCTGATGACAGCGTATGTGGCGCGCAGCGCAGGACAGGCGCCGAATTGGGCCCCGCTGCCGGTGCAGTACGCCGACTACAGCATCTGGCAGCGCGAACTGCTGGGTGCCGAGGACGATCCGGAATCGTTGGCGGCCAAGCAGATCGGGTATTGGCAGCAGGAATTGGCCGGATTGCCGGAGCAGCTCGACCTGCCCTCGGATCGGCCCCGGCCGCTGGTGCGGTCCTTCGCGGGCGGCCAGGTGTCGGTGCGGATAGACGCCGAAACCCACAGCGCGCTGGCCGAATTGGCGCGGGCCCAAGGTGCGACGGTGTTCATGGTGGTGCACACCGCACTCGCCGTGCTGCTGGCGCGGTTGTCCGGGACCAACGATATCTCTATCGGTACGCCGACCGCCGGACGCGGCGACGCCGCGCTCGACGACCTCATCGGCATGTTCATCAATACCCTGGTATTCCGAACCCGATACGACGGCGGCGCGCGTTTCACCGAACTGCTCGCGCGGCAGCGGGAGACCGATCTGCAGGCCTTCGCGAACTCGGATGTGCCGTTCGAGCGGCTGGTCAATGTGCTGAACCCGGTGCGCTCGCCCTCGCGGCATCCGCTGTACCAGGTGGGGCTGTCGTTCCAGAACCTGGACCGCGTCGCACTGGAACTGCCCGGACTGACCGTCGCGAGCCTGGATATCGGCGTCGAGGTATCGCAGTTCGATCTGCACTGGTATATCGGCGATGCCTACGACGAGGCGGGCACGCCGCTGGGTATCGGCGGTATGGTCACCTACGCCGCCGATATGTTCGATCCCGCCACCGTGCAGGGTTTCGTGGACCGGTTCGCGCGCCTGCTCACCGCTATCGCCGCCGATCCCGATGTGGTGCTGGGCGAGATCGAGCTGACCGATGCGACCGAACGCGCCGCGCTGCTGTCGGATGCGGCCGATACCGCGCACCCGGTTTCGGCGGATTTCCTGCTGACCGGCTACCGCCGTGCCGTGGCGACGACACCGGATGCGGTGGCCGTCGTGCACGACGAGACCGCCTGGACCTATCGGGAATTCGACGAGCGCGTCAACCGCCTCGCCAGGCACCTGATCGCGCAGGGCGTAGGTCCCGAATCCGTTGTGGCGCTGGGGATACCGCGTTCGCCGCAGCTGGTCGCCGCGATGTATGCGGTGTTGACCGCGGGCGGCGCGTATCTTCCGCTGGACCTCGACCATCCGGCCGACCGGATCGGGTACATGGTGGCGACGGCCGAGCCGGTCTGCGTGCTGACGACCGACGGCAATTCGGTACCCGTCACGGGAGTTCCCGTCATCGATATCGACTCCCTCGAGCTGGCGGAATACACCGGCGCGCCGGTCGAGTTCGGCGAGCTGCGTGCGCCGCTGCACGCCGATCATCCGGCGTATGTGCTGTTCACCTCCGGCTCGACCGGTCGGCCCAAGGGCGTCATGGTCTCGCACGGCGCGATCACCAACCAGATCGAGTGGATGGTGGCGGAGTACGGGTTCGGTGCCGAGGATGTCTATCTGCAAAAGACGGCGACGACCTTCGATGTATCGCTGTGGGGTTATTTCGCCCCGCTGTGGGTCGGCGCGCAGCTGGTGCTCGCGGCACCGCACGGACAGCGCGATCCCGGCTATATCGCCGAGCTGATCGCGACCCACCAGGTCACGGTCACCGATTTCGTTCCGTCGGTACTGCAGGTCTTCCTGGCCGCCGCCCGGGTGGCGCAATTGGCGTCGCTGCGTGCGGTTTTCGTTATCGGTGAGGCCTTGCCGCCCAACACCGTCGGCGATTTCGCCGCGCTGTCGGATGCCGGACTGCACAACCTGTACGGTCCGACCGAGGCGGCGGTATCGGTGACGTATCGGCCCGCCTCCATCGACGACCGGTTGACGGTGCCGATCGGTGTGGCGCTGTGGAATACCCGCACCTATGTGCTGGATTCCCGGCTGCATCTCGTACCCGCCGGTGTCGTTGGCGAACTGTATTTGGCAGGAAGCCAATTGGCGCGCGGCTACCTCAGTCGTGCCGACCTGACCTCGGATCGGTTCGTCGCCGACCCGCACGGTCCGGCGGGTGCCCGGATGTACCGGACCGGTGATCTGGTGCGTCGCCGCGCCGACGGGGTACTGGAATATCTGGGGCGCACGGACTTCCAGGCGAAGATCCGTGGTCACCGAGTCGAGCTGGGCGAGATCGAGGCCGCGCTGCTCGCGGATCCGTCCGTCGCCCAGGCCGTTGTCGTGGTGGCGAAATCGGAGACCGGCGATCAGTTGGTCGCCTACGTGGTGCCCGTAACCGAGCTCGAGGCCGATACCCTGCGCGAGTCGCTGTCACACGTGCTTCCGGGCTATATGGTGCCCTCGGCCATCATGGTCCTCGAATCCTTCCCGGTGAACAGCAGCGGCAAACTCGATCGGGCCGCGCTGCCGCGGCCGGCCCTGCGCGCCCGCGAGTTCGTCGCACCGGCGACCGATACCGAGTGCGCCGTCGCCGAGGTATTCGCCGAGGTGCTCGGGATCGCCCGGGCCGGAGCCGAGGACGATTTCTTCGATCTCGGTGGCACCTCGCTGCTCGCCTTCACGCTGCAGCGCGCGTTGGCCACCCGGCTCGGTATCGATGTGCCGATGGCGGCGCTGTTCATCGCGCCCACCGTGCGCGGCCTGGCCACCCGTCTCGACAATCCGGACGAGCCCGCGGCAGTGGTCCCCGGCACCGACACCGCGACGATCACCACCGACGCTGTGCTCGAACCGGAGATCGATGGTGCGGGTCGCGCACCGGCTCGTGCCGAGGCCCCGCGTGGCGTACTACTTACCGGCGCAACCGGATTCGTCGGTGTGCATCTGCTGCGGGAACTGCTCTCCAGCACCGGGGCAACGGTCTGGTGCCTGGTGCGCGGCGACGATAGCGAGCGGGCCTACAAACGGATTCGCGACGCCATGCAGCTGTACCGGATCTGGGACGATGCCTATCAGGGTCGAATCGTCGCTGTCGCAGGTGATCTGGCCGCACCCGGACTCGGGCTCGACCAGTCCGACTGGGCCCGGCTCGCTGAGCAGATCGACGCTATCTACCACAACGGAGCTCGCGTCAATCACATCGAGCCGTACGCGCGGTTGCGCGCCGCCAATGTGTCGGGCACTCGTGAGGTACTGCGGCTGGCGACCACCGGTCGGATCAAACCGGTGCACTTCGTCTCCACGGTCAATGCCGTGATTCCGAATGCGCCCGCACCGGATTTCATCGCCCGTGAAGACGTGCAACTGCACGTCGACGAGGTATCCGGAAACGGTTATGTGGCAAGTAAATGGGTCGCCGAACAACTGATCCGCCAGGCCGGTGCACGCGGTGTGCCGGTGAGCATCTACCGTCCGGGAACCGTGTCCGGCGATCCGCGGCTCGGAGTGAACAGCGTCGACGACTCGTTCTGGAACATGATCCGGGCGGCCGCCATTCTCGGACTCGCCCCGGATATCGGCGACGCCACCATGTCGCTGGTGCCGGTGAACTATGTGGTGGGCGCCATCGTCGCGCTGGCGGATCAGCCGCCGGTCGGCGCGGCCTATCACCTGGTGAACACTCGTCCGGTGGCGATCGGCGATATCTTCGAAGCCCTGCGCAGGCACGGGATTCCGATCGAGATCGCATCGATCGAGGAGATCGCGACCAAACTGGCCGAGGAAGCGGCGGCGCGCGATGCGACCGGCGACGATTCGCTGGTGCGCGCCGCCTTGGTCAGCGGCAACTACGGCGGAGCCGCGGCTGCCGTCGATGACACCGACACACGAATCGAGTTGGCGCAGTACGGTATCCACTGCCCGCCCATCGATGCCGCGGCCTTGGACGCCTATGTCAGGTCCTTCATCGATGCGGGTTTCTTCCCCGCCCCGAGCGACGTTCAGCTGTAGAGAGGAAAGCATGACCGCCGAAGCCCAGTCCCGTCCCGCCGCCTCCTCGGGCACCTTCACCCTCGGTGGTGACCTACCGGTCACTCGCCTGGGCTATGGCGCAATGCAGCTGACCGGTGACGGTGTGTGGGGCGACCCGAAGGATCCGGATGAGGCCGTGCGCGTACTGCGTCGTGCCGTCGAACTCGGCATCACGCTCATCGATACCGCGGATTCCTACGGTCCGTTCGTCAGCGAAACTCTCATCCGCCAGGCCCTGCACCCGTATCCGGACGACCTGGTTATCGCGACCAAAGCCGGGCTGGCCCGGCCTCGTCCCGGTGAGTGGGTGCCGATCGGCCGTCCCGAATATCTGCGCCAGCAGCTGGAATTGAGCCTGCGTCATCTCGGCGTCGACCGCATCGATCTCTTCCAACTGCACCGGATCGACCCGCAGGTGCCGCTTGCCGACCAGCTCGGCGAGCTGGCGTCGCTGCAGCAAGAGGGCAAGATCCGCCATATCGGCCTTTCCGAGGTGACCGTCGCTCAGCTCGACAAGGCCCGCAAGATCGCCGATATCGTCTCGGTACAGAACCACTACAACCTCACCAACCGCAGCGCGGAGGACGTACTCGAATACGCCGAGGCGAACAACATCGCCTTCATCCCCTGGTTCCCCATGGCCACCGGCGATCTCGCGCGTCCGGGTGGTCCGCTGGACACCCTCGTGCACGCGGAAGCCAGCCCGTCCCAACTCGCGCTGGCCTGGCTGCTGCGCCGCTCGCCGGTCATCCTGCCCATTCCCGGCACCTCCAGCGTGGCGCATCTCGAGGAGAACACCGCCGCCGCCACCATCACACTCACCGACGACGAATTCGTCGCCCTTTCCGCGGTCAGCACCCCGGCTGCGGGGGGCGCACGCGGTTGGCGTTCCCTGCTGCCGAAAGTGTCGCGTAGCTGAGGAAGCGCCGGGTCCCTGCGATGTGGCTGGGGACCCTGGAGTTGGATCGGTACCCGATTTCGATTCCGGCGGACGTGATGGCCCCTGACGGATGGCATAGTGCAGCAATCGGATCGACGAGAGCAGCATGATGTATGAAGCGCAGCTGGTGGCCAATGACGCCGCCTATTACTACTTGGCCCGCTCGGGCCGGGGCACCGACTGGCCGATGTGGTGGGTATTCGACAACGGCGACACACCGCTGACTGCTGCCGATATCGCCGACCACTTCGGGGCGCGAGCCGAACTGCTCGAACCGCTGCGCCGTCGGATCCAGGAGGTGCCAGGCGGGCTCGGGCATCCGTTGTGGGTGGTCGATGACAGTCCGATCGACGCACACATCGTCACTCATGCTGCGGCACAACTGGATTGGGCGCAGTGTCAGGACGAGATGGGGCGCGTTCTCGAGCAACCACTGGATGCTCGGGTCAGTGCCTGGCAACTCCACGTATTTCCCAACGTGACCGGTACCGCGACGCCGAGTGGCGTGGGCACCGTTGTGCTGATGCAGGTCAGTCATGCGCTGATGGCGGGTCCGGCCATGACATCGCTGTCGGACGCGTTGTTCGCCGCGGTGCCGTTGCGGATCGAGGGGCAGGGTCCGGCCACGCGGCGTCCACGCCCGGTGCTCGCCGCCGTGCTCGGTGCGCTGCGTTGGCCGTTGCAGGCCTTGCGTTTCAACGTCCGCGTCCGGGGTGAGATGCGCCGGATCGCCCGCGAAAACGACGACAGCGGGCCGAACGTTCCACCGGTTACCTCCACCCGGCTCAACGGCCGGATCGGGTCCGGACGCGCCATGCGGACGATTCCCTTGGAGTTGCGCGACGTCCGTGCGCCGGGGATCACCGTGACGGCTGTCGGGCTGACGGCGATATCGCACGCCATGCAGCGCTATCTCGAAAAACGGGACGGCACGTGCCCCGCCGATCTCGCGGTGTTGGTGACCGTCGCGGTGCCCGATGCGCCGGTCATGGGCGTCAATAATGTCGGCGCCGATGCGGTAGCGCTGGCCGCGGCGGAGCCCGACCTCGCCGCTCGTGCGCGGGCGGTCGACGCCACGCTGCGGGCGCGCCGTCACTCGCCGTCGGGCCGCCGGGAACTCAATCGTCTCGCACTCATCGACCTGCTGCCGAGCCGCACCTATCGGGCGCGATTCGGGACGCTCGCGCCCGCCGACCCGGACGCCCCAGCGCACGCACATACGATCCTGACCAGTATCAGGTGCGAGCCGACCGCCGAATGGTCGTTGTCGGGCAAGGCGTTTCGCTTCGCGGGCATGCTGCCGCCGGTGTATCCGGAAATCGGTTTGGCGCATTCGTTCGTCGGCGCCGGCGACAGCTTCACCGTATCCGTGGCATGTGATCCCGATATCGTCCCGGATCTCGACGACTACTGCGACATCCTGCGGGAGTCGTGCCATGAAGTCGCCGCCGCCCTCGGAGAGTCGCAGTAACGGCTGGCTGTCCGTGCCGCCTCGCTCGAGATGTTCCCGCGCACCGATTCAGCCGCCGCGAATGTTTTGCCCGTGGTCCGTACGCGACACGACAGAAGATCTGGCGTTATCGCGGCACCCTGTCGCCTCGGGAGACGCCTACCAGGCGACCGGGAGGGCTTTTGGGTCCGCGCACCAGCAGACCGGTCTTCCACGGCACCTCGTCGACCGGTAGGGCGAGGTGGAAGGTAGGGAATCGAGCCGCAAGGAGATCGGATGTCTCGGAGGGGGAGAGGACTGCTCGGTGTTGAGGGCGTTCGAATGGATGTGTCGGTGGTGTGTGTCATTGTTGGTTCGTGACCAACGACGCGACCGTGCTGCAGGCGTACCGGTTCGCGTTGGATCCGACCGAGGCCCAGGAGCAGATGCTGCGCTCGCACTGTGGAGCTCAACGCAAGGCGTTCAACTGGGGCCTCGCGCTGGTGAAGGCCAATCTGGATCAGCGGGCCGCGGAACGCTCCTATGGCATCGCCGACGTCGAGTTGACCCCACCGGTGAACTGGTCGGCCTATGGGCTGCGTAAGACGTGGAACGGCGCGAAGGACGATGTCGCGCCGTGGTGGCGGGAGAATTCGAAGGAGGCGTATTCCTCTGGTTTGGCGAATCTGGCCGCCGCACTGAGTAATTGGTCGAGCTCGCGCGCCGGGAACCGCACTGGGGCACGAATGTGTTTCCCGCGGTTCAAGACTCGTAGGACGCGATTGTCGTGCCGGTTCACCACAGGCGCGTTCGGCCTGACCAATACCGACCGTCGGCATGTGCAGCTGCCGCGTATCGGCGTGGTGCGCACCCATGAGTCCACCCGCAAACTGGCTCGCCACATCGAGCGTGGCACCGCCAGGATCCGGTCAGCGACCATATCGTTCAGCCGTGGCCGCTGGTTCGTATCGTTTTCCGTCGAAGTCGAGCGCACCCACCGTGCCCAAACCCGGTCGGACGCGGTGGTCGGTGTCGACCTCGGTATCACGCACCTGGCGGTGCTCTCCCAACCGGTCCCGGGGATTTCCGACGAGTGCGGCATGGTCGCCAACCCGCGCCGTCTCGAGCGCGCCCAACAGAAACTGCGGCGGCTGCAACGCCGCGCCGCCCGACGGCGCGGCCCGGACAAACGCGCTGGCACCACACCGTCGAATCGATGGCAACGCGCCAACGCCCACGTCGCGAAGCTGCACGCGAAGGTCGCCAACGCGCGCAGTGACGGCCTGCATCAGCTCACCACCGCGCTGACCGCCCGGTTCGGCACCGTCGTGGTCGAGGATCTCAACGTGGCCGGGATGCTGGGCAACCATCGGCTGGCGCGCCGGATCGCCGATGCCGGATGGGGTGAGTTCCGTCGCCAACTCGGCTACAAGTTGGGGTGGTGCGGCGGCATGCTGACCGTCGCGGACCGCTGGTATCCGTCGTCGAAAACCTGCTCCAACCCGGTTTGCGGCGTGGTGAAAGCCAAACTGCGCCTGCGTGATCGAGTGTTTTGCTGTGATTCGTGCTGCTATCGCGCGGATCGTGATCTTAACGCCGCCCGGAACCTGGCCGCACTCGCGAACCGGGCCACAGGCGATGACACGTCCTCCCCGAGTTGCGGGGCGACGAGAAACGAGCCCGCTGGAAACCCATGTAAGACCAACCTCGTTGGCAGCGGGTACCGCCACGGGAAGCCCCACGAGGGCAACGCCGCGTAGCGATACGCGACTGCCGACAACGTGCAAACCTGCACATGCATCGGCAACGGAAGCTTCGCACCTCGTGGCGTGGCGGCGGCCTGATTCACCCCGGCACGTGCGGCTATCTCGCGTACCGTGGCGCGCTCGTAGCCGCGTTCGGCGAACAGTTGTTGTGCCGCCGCCAAAATGGCGAGTCGCGTTGCGGTCGCATCCCTTTTGCGGCCGACCGGCTCGTAATGACCAGACATGAACCCTCCGGTTGATCCCAGACAGTGCAGCGTAAGTCGCGTTCCCAAAAATGGGAACGGGGATTGTGCGGGCGGCCGTGTTGTGGCGGTACTGTTCTGCCCTGGCACCGCTAAGAATTGGACCTCGATGTGGTGCTGGAGGCGTCACGATGCGGAAGGCGTTGGTCGCGCGGCCCTTCGGGTTCCATTGCTCACCTCTTGTTCCCCCTTGCCGGGAGGTGCCGGGGAAAGCTGCCGCGACCTGCGATGGGTGCCGTTCGTGACCCCACTCCCGATTGCGGAATCTCGAATTCCGCAACGGGAGTGGGACACCACCCGCGCCATCGGAAGGACAATTGATGGATGCCTGCGATCGGCCGTTTCTTGTTTCCACCGATGCCGATCCGCTCTTATCATTCGGTCAGCTGGAGGCGTGGGCCGAGACCGTCGCACGGAGTTTGAAGAAGAATGGCGTCGGTGCGGGTGACGTAGTGGTCGCCGAACTACCGAATTCGCCTGCCTTCGCCGTCGTAATGTCGGCCGCCTGGAATATCGGTGCGGTATTCGCGCCGGTGGATCCGCGGCTGAGTGCGCGGGAGAAACAGCAGATTCTTACACTGGCTCGGCCCCGAGTGGTGGTCGCGCCGACCCTCGCTTCGATCGAGTCGCCGACGCTATTGTGGCGCAAACCGTTCGAGCCCCCGGCGCAGCTGGAGTGGATCCCGGCCCCGCCCGCGCGCCGCGGCGGCTGGATGCCGACGGTGCCCGCACCCACGGTGCACGAGGACGACCGGCTGATCCTGTTCACCTCCGGTTCCACCGGAGCGCCGAAGGCAGTGGCACTGTCCGAGGCCAATATCGCGGCCGGAATCGCCGCCGTCGCAGACCATTTCGCACTCACACCGGACGACCGCACCATCGCGTTGCTGCCGTGGGCGCAGAGCCACGGCCTGTTCGCGAATCTGATGGCGACACTGCGCAGCCGATGCACCATGGTGCTGCCCGCCGCAGGCGAGGCGCGACAAACGCACCGACTGCTGGACGCGGCGGCGCCGACCTGGCTCACGGTGATGCCGATGCAGCTGGCCGGTATCACCGCCGGACTGGTGGCATCGCGAAAGCGGGCGCGCGGCATGCGTTTTCTGCGCACCGCCTCGGCCCCGCTGTCCCGCCTCGCGGCCGAGCGCGCAGAACGGCTGCTCGACTGCCCGGTCGTGGAGGCACTGGAACTCGCCGAAACCAGCCACCAGGCGGCGGCCGATCCGCCGTCGTGGGAACGGGTGCCCGGTACGGTCGGTACACCGACCGGTGTCGAATTCCGTTTGGCCGGTGACGAAATCGCGGGCGGGCGCGAACTGGAAGTCCGCGGCACGGCACTGTTCAGCAGATATGTCGGCAACCCTGCGGCCACCGCTGCCGCCTTCACTCCAGACGGCTGGCTGCGGACGCGTGACGTGGCGCGCCGGGAAGACGACGGGCGCCTGCGAATCCTGGGGCGGCTCAGTGAAATCGCGCACCGCGGCAACCACGCGGTGGCGCCGGTCGATGTAGAGGCCGCGCTGGACGAACATCCCGATGTCGTCTCGTCGCTCGCGACGCGGGTGCCGCATCCACATCTCGGTGATGACGTCGCGGCCGTCGTCCATTTGCGGGCGGGTTCACAGACCACCAAACGCGACATCATGCGCCACTGCCACGCGCATTTGGCCGAGCACCAGATTCCGGGGCAGCTGCGCATCGTGCAGCGACTGCCCCAGTTGCCGAACGGAAAGCCCAGTCGTCGCATGGCGGCGCAGTTGTTCGAGGCCGGCTGAGAGTAGCGAGCGACCTGAAGCCGTGCTCGATCGGAATCCTCCTGTCGAGCGTGGCTTTTCCGCTAACCCAGCTCATTCTTTGTGAACGCCCGGCCGTGACCACGGCTGGTAGGTCTGGACCCGGGCGCACCAGCCCATCTTGATCAAGACCGGCGGAGCACTGGTTCGCGCCCTGACGACCGGGTTGCGGCATGGACTTTCTGGACGGTGTAGCGGTGTGGCCTCGAGGACGGTCAGCGGAATCGGCTAACTTGGCAGAGAACCGCGTGTGCAGGGCAAGCGGTGCGAGGTTTCGGAGGAGGTTCGGTGGATACGAACGCGGAGACGACGACCGGTTCCGCGAGCTTCGACGAGCTGGCAGTCGAGATACGCCGCCGGATGGGTTCGCTGTCCACCGCGCACAAGAAGCTGGCTCAGCGAGTGCTGTCGGATCCCGAAGCGGTGGCGTTCATGACTGTCTCCGAGCTCGCCGCCGCGGTCAATGTCAATGAGGCCACGGTCGTGCGCTTTGCCAATGGTCTGGGTCTGAAGGGGTATCCGGGGCTGACGCGATTGTGTCGCGAACGGTTGCAGGAGCAAGCGCAGCTGTTACGTCGCTTCGACAATCTCGAGCACCTCATGGCCGAAGGTGTCGGGGTACGCGAACAGACCGTGGCGCTGGATCAAGCGAATATCGCCCGCACCTTCGCGCGCATCGACGACGCGATGTGGGATTCGGCAGTAGATCGGCTGGCCCACGCCCCCCGGGTGCATGTGATGGGTCTGCGCAAATGCCATGCCCCGGCGTATCTGCTGACGTACCTGCTGCGGATGCTGCGCGAGGATGTGTCGGCGATCGATGCCACTGCGGGAACGCTGACCGATGAACTGCGTCGGGTGCGGGCCGGTGATTGTTTCGTGGCGATGTCGATTCATCGATACAGCCTCGACACCGTGCGTGCCGCGCAGTGGGCTCGGCAGCGCGGTACCCACGTCATCGCATTGACCGATACCGCTGTATCGCCGCTGGCGGCGTCCGCGCACGACACGTTTTACGTCGATGCGTCCAGCGCCAGCATCCTGCGATCGATGACCGCTTTTACCTCCCTCGCCCAGGCAATGACGGGTGCCGTCGCACAAACCCTGGGGCACGAAGTGCGCACGACACTGCTCGAGGAGGAAAAGCTGCTGGAAGAGTTCGGCGTCTACGCCCCCGATTAACACGGGGCGGTCGGCTACTCCGTCGTAGCCAGCTGTGCCGCACCGGCGCGGCGCTGATGAATCAGGCCGGCAGTGACCGCGGTCGCGGTGACCAGGAGGGTCAGCGCGAGCGGCGTACGGGTACCGGAGCTCATGGCCATTCCACCGACGATGGCCAGCAGAACGACTCCGACCGCGTAGGACAGGTACGGGGCGCCCCACATCTTCACAGGCAGTGCGGTGATCTGCGCCGCGGTCTTACGGCGGCGTCCGACAATCTGGGTGGCGCAGATGCACAGGTAGACAACGACTGCGACCGCACCCGAGGAGCTGAGCAGGAAGGTGAAAACCGCTCCGGTGGGCAGGAAGTAGTTCGCCACGACCGCCAGGAATCCGGCGCTGGAGGCGGCGAGAACACCGGCGACAGGCACCCCGGAGCGGGCGGTCCTGCCCAGCACGCGAGGGCCTTCACCGCGGCGGGAGAGCGAGAACAGCATCCGCGATGACGAGTAGAGACCCGAGTTCAGGCACGACAACACCGCCGTGAGTACGACCAGATTCATGATGGTCTGCGCACCGGGAATGCCGAGCAGGTTCAGCACCGCGGTGTACGGGCTCTGCGTGACTTCTGTTGCGTTCCAGGGCAATAGCGTGACGACAACAAGTATCGAGCCGACGTAGAAGATCAGGATGCGTCCGGCGACGCTGCGCATGCTCGCGCGCACCGCGCTGACCGGATCTTGCGCCTCGCCCGCGGCGATCGTTACCAGCTCGGTGCCGAAGTAGGAAAAGAACACCGTCAACGACGCTACGAGCAAGGGTGTCGAGCCATTCGGAAACAGGCCACCGTGCCCGAGCAGGTTGGCCGTTCCCGGTGCCTGGTAGTGCGGAAGCAGGCCACAGATGGCCGCGATGCCGATTCCGATGAAGGCGACGATCGCGACGACCTTGATCATGGCGAACCAGAACTCGAAACGCGCGAAAGACGTTACCGCCGTGAGGTTTACGCCGGTCAAGGCGCTCATGAAGATCAGGGAATACAGCCAGGTCGGCACCGATGGTAGGAGCTGATCGGCGACCGCCGCGCCGGCAATTGCCTCGAAAGCGACTGTGACACACCAGTGATAGGCGTAGACCCAGCCCACCGACAGTCCGGCCCAGGTACCGAGTTCACGGGAGGCGTAGCTCGAGAACGATCCCGTTTCGGGGCTGGCCGTCGCCAGCTCCGCAAGCATGCGCATTACCAGGATGATCACCAGGCCGGTGAGTAGGTAAACGATGACGATACTCGGGCCTGCCGCGGAGATCGCTTTGCCGCTGCCGACGAACAAACCGGCGCCGATCACGCCCCCGATGCCGATCATCGTCAGCTGCCGAGTGTTGATGCTGTGCTTCAGATTTCCCGAGGTAGGCACGATGCCTTCTTCCATAAGCCGTGGGACCGTTGCCCGATCGCAAGTAGTGACATGAAACACGCTCAACCAGCCTGACGCAATAGAAATTGCAGAAGATGTACATACTGCAAAATATATGGCATAGTGCGGGTGTCGGACCCGCCGAGGAAGAAGTGAGGCCCATGTCCACCGTGCTGGTCAGCAGATCCGGTTCCATCGCGACGCTCGTTCTCAACCGACCCGAACGGCTCAACGCCGTCAGCGCGGAGCTGTACCGGATCCTGGTCGACGAACTGAATGTCGCCGACTGCGATTCGGGTATCCGCTGTGTCGTCCTCACCGGTGCCGGACGGGCGTTCTGTGTGGGTGCCGACCTGAAAGCGCACAAGTCCGGCACCACGACGCCCGCGGAGCAGGCGCGCTACGTCGAGCTGGGCCAGCGTGCTTGTGAGCAGATCCAGACGATGTCCACCCCGGTGGTGGCGGCGGTCAACGGATATGCCCTCGGTGCGGGTGCGGAGCTGGCCGTCAGCGCGGACTTCCTGGTCATGGCCGAGGACGCGCAGATGGGGTTTCCCGAGGTGAGCATCGGCACCTTCGTCGGTGGTGGTGTGACCAACCGGCTTCCGCGTCTCGTCGGTCTGCGTAGGGCCACGGACATGCTGATCCTCGGAGAGCGATTCACCGGTCGGCAGGCACTCGATTGGGGGTTGGCCCATTCCGCGGTACCCGGGGATCTGCTGCTCGGGTCGGCTCGAGCGCTCGCCGAAACCCTCGCGGCGAAGGCGCCACTCGCGCTGGCTCGGATGAAGGCGGCACTGCACCGCGATGACCCCCTCGACGTCGCGCTGGCCACCGAACCGCGCGACCTCCTGGCATTGATGGCCACCCGGGATTGGGCCGAGGGCGTCGCCGCATTCGCCGAACGCCGCACCCCCGTCTTCGAAGGAAGGTAGAGATGACCACCATCGACGACCGCGCGTCCAGCCTCGGCGCGCCCGCACGCACGGCTCTGGAGCGGCTCTTCGACCCACGGGCCGATGAGTGGACTGCGATCGACGAGCATGCGGGCTCCCGCGCCGCCGAATACCGATGGCGCACCCTAAGCACGCTTCGCGCGCGAAAGACCGAGGCTAGAACGTTGGAATGGCCTTGGACGGGGTGAGGGTGCTGCTCCCCGTCCAGTACTCGGGCAGTGCCATCTTCTGCAGGATTTCCGAGGCTCCGGCAAAGTTCTCGGCTTCGGCCGCGGTTAGGTACTCCCGACTGAGGTGCACGTTGATGAACCTGTTCATCAGTGCGGCACGATCCCGGGTTACGGTTCCGGTCAGGTTGGGCAAGGTATTTCCGGTGCCCGACACGACATCCCGAATCGCGTGGATGACCGGCTCGGTGGGACTGTCGAAGTAGTTGCGCAGGAACTGTTGCTCCGGCGCGGTGAAGCTGCTGAACTGCAGGCTCGGATCGGCGAAGCGACGGTCCGCGAGCCGGTGCGCGGTTCGCTTGAACAGAGCGATATTGGCCGGGGTCTCGCCCAATTTGAGCACGCCGAGCGATGCGATGGCCTGCCCGACATGCTTGTCGCCGTCCCACATATTCGGCCCCCAACTCGTGCGGTAGTTGTAGGCCTTGATGGCGTTGGTCCGCATTTCCTTATCGGTGAATCCGGCACTGAACAAAGCCGCTTCGGCATCGCCGAGGCTTGCTCCACGGTCGATCACCCGATCCACCGCGACGGCGGCGCCCATTGGGGTGTGGCCATATGTGGCCGCGGCCGATCGCGCGGAGTCGATGATCTGCTCGCGAGTCCGGTAGTAATTGCGGATCCAGCCGAAGCGGCCCGCCTCCGCAGCCTGCACCATATTGGCCAGCTCGGCTTCCTGACGTAGCTTCGCGCGGGAACTCAACGGCGAGCGCCTGCGGCCCATGAGGTATTCGGTCACCGGCGAGGCGTTCACAGTGTTGAGCGCCGCGAGTCCGGTTATGAGCCGCTGGGTTCCGGACATGCTGCCGCCCGCTGCCATCATGGGGCCGCCTCCGCCTCCGCCACCACCTTGGGACGCATGTCCGGTTGCGAGCACACCACTGATCCGACCCGCTATCCGGGCGGGCGCGGCGGCAAGGCTGCTGCTCATCCGGCGTAACAGGACGATTCCGATGATCATGAACGATCCACCGATGAAGATCACCGCGATGCCGTGGCCCTTCGCCTGTTTGAAAACATCGCCGAGGACCAGGGCGTAGATGCCGAGATATAGGTTGAACGCGACCATCTTCCCTGCCGATACGAAGGCATCGACGACATTGCGCAGCAGGAAGGTCTGGCTCGGTCCATAGACGTATCCGCCTGCAGCGAAGCCGAAAATGGCCATGAACGCGTGATAGATCGCCTCCGCCGCGGCCACCACGATCTTTCCGGACAGATACACGCCGAACATCAGCAGGACGAAGGCGAAAACCAGCAATAGCAGGCCGGTGCAGATCTGGCCCGCATTGGGATTCTGGCTCTTGGTGTACGCCGCGACATCGCCGCACCGTTTCAGACCGCTGGTGACCTTGTCGTCGCTACCGGCGAATACCCCTTCCGACCATGCGGCCCGGCACGCCGGTGAGTCGTCTACGACATGGCCGAAGTTCCACACCTGCAACGGATAACGCACGAAGTTGTCGGCTAGCGTGCCCTCTATCGAATCGACGACCACATTCGGGCTCGGATTCGATTGGCCGTTGAGGCCCGCGGCTACCGCCACGCCGACGTCGCGTCCCTGTGCGAGCAATCCGTCCGAGGAAAGGACATCGGCCATCGGATGTGCCAGGTAGGGCACGCTGAACAAGGCGACACCGATCATCGTCACGACCTGAAGTGTGGCCTTGGAGAAGTATCCGCGAACGATGAACACGCCAACGGGTACTCCGCCGACGGTCACCGCGAGCACCAGGATGACGGGCGTGCCGACTTGTCCGGCGAGCGTGTCGGCGACGTGGGTCAACGGGTCTGCTATCAGGTCGAGCCAGCGAAAGCTCACCACGTACTCGATCACCCAGATTCCGGTGACCTCGGTGGCCATGAACCCTGCGAATTCCAGATCGAGCGCGGTCGACAACGCGACATTTCCGGGATGCAGAATGCTGCCGTGATTTGTGGCGAAGACATAATTGGCCAGCGGAACTCCGTGCGAATCCCGGACATTCATCCAGCCGACGCCATCGATCGTCGACGACCCGGCGGTCGTGGTTCCCGTCTGCGCCGTCGCCACCGCGCCGATCGTCATGGGAACAACGAATAGCGCGAATACGCCGAGCAGCAGCCGTGCCGTTATTCTGCGCAGCCGAGTCGCGCTGACCCAATACCCGCATCGACGGATCACCGCGCGCGGACGCCACCGCGCCGCATCCCAGAACTCCAAGTCCGACAACGCGTTTGGGCGGTCGATCTTGCCCGATCCGAGTCGCGTGCCGATAAGATTATCCGATCGCCCAAACACACATACTAACGTAATGGCTGGTCGAGCACCGAAAACCCATTGGGCTCAGGATGATTCGTATTGAATTCGTATGGAATACGGGCGACTGTTACCGACAGCACATCGAATTGATTGGGTGTAATTCGATTTCAGGCAGGCGGCAGTTCGGAATGTCTGGCGAAGGCCTGATCGATCAGCTCCGATGTGGCGCGCGTGGCGATCAGCCGCGCGATGGCCAAATCCGATTCGAGTTTGGCGCGGTCCTTCGGTGTGCGCCCGGACTGTTCGTAGGTCTGGCCCGCCAGGAAATAGAACAGTTGGGTCGCATACTGATCGGCGATCTGATTGCAATCGGCTCTGAGGCGCTCGACCAGTTCGAAGGCATCGCGCGCGGAAATCCCCGCATCGACGAGTCGGGTGGTCAGGTCGCCGCAGCGCGGATTGGTCACCCGGTAGGCCTCGTGCGGATCGCCGCTGGCGGCGAGCGCCTGCTGCACGTACTCCGGAAGTTCCGGGGGTGCCTGATTGCGCTGCGCGCGGGGCGAGCCGGGGGCGGCGACCGTCGTCGGCTCGGAGACGGGCTGGTCGTTGACACCGAGCACCTCCGCCAATCCGTCACCACGATCCCAGGCCTCGAGCAGTTCCCGAATCCCGTTCAACTTCATGCCCCGACTGAGCAGACGACTGATCGTCTGCAGTCTGTTGAGGTGATCCGACCCGTAATAGCCGATGCGCCCCCGGACATCGGGGGATGGAAGGAGTCCTCGTTCGTGGTACACGCGGACGCTGCGCACGGTGGTATCGGCTGCCCGCGCTAGCTCGTCGATCGTGTACTCGGACTCAACAGCCATATCCATAGGAAACCACAATTCGCTCCTCAGCGGATGGCCCGCGAACAAATGTACCGTTAACTAACGATACGCCAAGATCACATGTTGGTCAACGTGCCGTTAAGTAGCGGCAGAAGCGATTGCCGAGTTGGCCAATCGTGGGTTAACGTGCGTAGACCAGTACATGCTGGACCTTCCGGGGACTGTTGAGCAGCCCTGATGACCGCCCGACCAATGGGCCCGCACAACGGAGTTGGCGCGCCCTCGGCATCCCCGGAGACGGCTATGAGCATCACGCAATCTTCTTCCCTGGTCGTGGAAACCGTTGTGACAGCAAAGGTTTCGACGCTTCCCAGCGGGTCGGCCCATCGGCCGCCCTGCGCGGACGGTCCCGACGACTGGGATCTGGACGTCGGCACTCCGGACTCGTGGCGTGCGGCGATGCGAATCTGCGAGAGCTGCCCGGTATTCGCGAAATGTGAACAGCTGGCGCAGACACTTATCGAGCGCGGTACCGGCCCACGCGCGATGATCTGGGCGGGAGTGCCCTATGACAGTGCGGGCAAGGTCGTCGCGGATCTGGACCGCCATCGCATCACTCCCGTCGACCACAAGCGGCCACTGCGGATCATCCGAACCGGCTCGCGTCCCGCACCGGCCGATCCGATCTCGGCGGCGCCGCGGCGCCACATCGTGCTGGGTCGTCGGCTGGAGCCGACCGGAACCGGCGCACACTGACCTATGCTTTCGTCCAGTATTCACGACGGACTTCATTCTGGCGGTGTGTAACTCATGACGATGTTGGCTCTGGAGATCGGGCCGGACGGTTTCGCGGCGAGTCGGGTGGCCGACAACGTCGGCGAGGACGAGATCCGGCGTGTCCCGATTCCGGCTCGTGCGGCCTGGGACACCTGCCGTGACCTGCTGCTCGAGGCCGCCGGCGGCGAAGATGTCACCCGGGTGGGAATCGGCTCCGCGGGTCCGCTCGATATGGCCGCCGGTGTGGTGGCACCGCCCGGTATCGCCGAGTGGGGGGCGGGTTTCGGGATCGTGGCGGCGGTGGAGAAGCTGTTTCCGAACGCCATCGTCTTGTTGGCACTCGACGGCGTCTGCCTCGGCCTGGCCGAGCGTAACTTCGGCGCAACGAACGACGTACTCGACGCCCTTGCGGTCATGGTCTCGGATCGGATCGGTGCCGGGGTCATGGTCGGTGGTTTCGTGGTGGTCGGTCGGACCGGAAACGCGGGAAACCTCGGCCATGTGCTGGTGCCGGGCTTCGATGAGCTCTGCGAATGCGGCGGACGTGGCTGTCTGGAGACGGTCGCCGGCGGCATCTCCGCGGTGAAATGGGCACGCGCGCAAGGCTGGCAGGGCACCTCGGTCGACGACCTGGTCGGTCAGGCGCGTGCGGGTGACGAACTCGCGGATGCCGCGCTCAGCCGGGCCGGGACGGCGCTCGGCCGCGCGATCGCCTCGGTGGCCGCACTGCTCGACCTGGACCTGGTGGTCATCGGCGGCACGCTAGCGGTGCCGGGTACCTCGCTGTGGAAAGCGCTCGGCGCTGCGGTCGCGACGCATGCCCGGCTCGGCTATCTGACCGGATTGCGAGTCGTGCCATCGGAACTCGGCGCGGTGGGCGTGCTGGCGGGTGCCGGTGTACTGGCCTTGACGGCGGGAGAGGGCTAGCCCGTCGCGGTTGCGGGCGTGGAATTCAGCCTGGGGCCAGTGCGTTCGTCGCTGGTCCCAGGCTTTGTGGCGCGATTTGCCGCATCTCGCGCGAACTGCGCTGAGCTGCGGGAATTCTGACGTGTGTACATACGTTCTTAAGCGGACGTTAAGAAACGACCGCTGGGTGAACGTGGGGTGGTCACGTCATGCAGACTGCAACTGATGTCGACATCCGTAAACCTGTTGAACGAGCCGTTATATAGCGGTACATTATCCGTGTCACACACAGGTGACGGCTTCCGACGAACGGTTGGTACGGGCAGTGCGATGACAAGTGGCGCAGTAAATCCTTGGATAACGATCGAGACGTTGACGCCCGAGGCGATGTCGGTGGCATCTGTCGGAGACGCACCGCGTGCATTCGCCGACTGGCAGCGAGTACTGCAGCGGCTGATGGCGCGGACTCCGGCACTCTACGACAGCCTCAAAACCCGGAGCTTGATCGATGCGATCCGGGCGGCGCGCGACGAAGCCGAGGACGTGGATCTGACGCTCGCGACCGGTTCGGGTCCGCACGCACTGCGGATACGACCGGTGTTCGGGCCGGGTGGCGATGTGCACGCCGTGCGTTTGTGGATGGGCTCCGCAGGGACGACCTGCCCGGAACTACCGCCTGCTGTGGGTGCGATCTGGGACCTCGATACCCAGACCATTCAGCAGCCGATCGGTGCGACCCGGCTGACGGGGAACTCGGCCGAGCAACACGTGCCGGTGATGTCGATCGCGGAGTTGTTCCATCGGATCTCGGCCTTCAATCGACATGCCGAGGTCCTGGATCTGCTCTACAGTCCGAGGGTCGGTGACAAGCTCCAGTTCGAGGTCACGGTGACCGATGGTCCCGAGCGGCCGGGACGGTGGCGGATCAGTATCCGGGCCCGCGCCGACGCTCGCACGCACGGCGCGTGGTTGTTGATCGAGGATGTCACCTCGGACAATGAGCCCTCGGAGTGGCCGACCCTGGAGCGGGTCGGATTGCGTGAGGCCCACCGGCGGGCCGGAACCCACCTCGCGATCGTCCAGACCGAGCGCGCCAGTATCTCGCATTGGCTCACGGATCCGGCGCCCTGGATTCGATGGGACTATCTGTTCCGGCCGGTGGACGTCTTCCATCCGGACGACCGCGTCCGTTTGATGGCGTTGAGCGATCGGCTGCAGTCCGGCGATACGGCGGGTGTCACGGTGCGAGCCCTCAACTACGGCGGCGGTTACACGCCGACGTCGCTGCTGCTCTATCCGTATCCGGGCTATCCGAGTCGGCAACTCGCGATCGCCCAGTTGGTGCGCGTCGCCGATGACATGCCGATGCTGGAATCCGGGCGCAACGCGCTGGAAACCCCGCAGGGGCAGGCGCCGATCGGGTACGACGATCAGCTGCAGTATCGGCTCGCACATCGCTTGAAACGTAGCCCTGTGTACTGATCCGCTGTCCCCAATCTTGGGAACGATGACGGGGGCTGGAAATGATGGTCCTCTCTACCATTTCGAGAGTGCGGACAATGGTTGGCAGATCGACGGATTCAGGCGATGAATTACTTCGCCGAATGGTCGCACGCCGCCGCCGCGACAATGTGATCGTCGCGGTACTCGCGGTGCTGGCCGTACTCGGTGGCGGGCACGCGATCCTCGATTTCTTCGCCTCGGATCCGCCGCCCCCGTCCGACAGTGCGACGCCGGCGACTATCGGCCGCGCGCAATTGGCCGGCTCCTTCGCTCAGCAGTTCATCGTGACCTACCTGAGTTCGGTTGCCGGACAACAGGATCGGCTCGGCGAATATGTCGGAGCCAGTGCACAGCAGATCACGCTGCCCTCGACGGCCCGGCAGGTATCGGATCCTGCCGTGGTGTATGTATCGCGCGTGGGGAGCTTCGACACACTCGAGGTCTGGTCGGTGACCGTATCGGTGCGGACGGGTAAGTCCGCTTCGACTGCCAGCACCACTACCGGCACTACCGGCACTACCGGCACCAGCGCCAACAGCAGCACCGGCGCGGACACCCGCCAGTTCTATCGGGTCGGGGTATCGGTTCTCAACGGTCGACTGCGGGCGCTCGCGCTGCCCGCCCTGGTCGAACCGCCCAGCCGCGGCGCCGACCTGTCGCAGGCATACTCCTCACCGTGCACGGCGGATACGCCGCTCACGCAAGTGGCTTCGGGCTTTCTGACCACGTATCTGACGGGTAGTGGCGATGTAGGCCGCTACGTCACCCTGGACGCGGGGATCGCCGCGCTGCGCCCGGCCCCGTTCACCGCCGTGGAGACCGTCGCGGTTACCTCGGACGACAACAGTTGTGGTACCGCGCGTTCGAGCGCGCAGGTGCTCGTCACCGTCAATCCCAAGGCCGACGGCGGGGCGGTCGCGACGCTCGCTTACCCGCTGACCATGGTCCGCGATGGTGGCCAATGGCAGGTGCAGTCGGTCGATGCGGTACCCGCGATGACCAACCCGCCTGCCGTGATCGCCGACCAGCAGAACTCGCGCGGAAGTGCGCCAAGCTCGACGACGTCGGTGCCGTCGACGACGGTGCAGATTCCGCGGGCTACCCAGAACTGATACGAAAGAGGCACGGCCGTGGGTAATTTGAGCGCCATCCTGTACAACATCCTGATCTTCGTCCGCTGGGCAGGCCTGATCCTGATCACTATCCTGAGCATGGGTGTGCTGATATCCGAGGCGGCCAAATCCAAGCTGTCGCCCGGGAAGATCCTCGCCGTCGCCGGATCGGCGGTGCTCGCCGCGGTCCTGTTCTGGATACTTCCGACACTGGTCAACTACGCGCGCACCGACTCCAACATCGTGGTCCCCGATCACCCCATCGGTGGCTATCGATGACCCAGGTGATCAAGGTCTTCACGCCGATCAAACGGGTTCCCACCATGATCGGCAAGGCTCAGAACGGGCAGAAGCTGCCCTTCGGGCCTTACACGCTGCCGCAGGTGGCGGGCGGGGTGGTGCTGATGCTGGTGACGTCGGTGTGTGCCATGACCTTTCCGGTCAACCCCGCGGTCGTCTTCGTAGCGGGTCTGGTGGGGACGGTGGCGGCCGTCTTCGGTCTCGGGCTGGTGCCGTATACCGGCGTCCGAATGATCTCGCGGGCGATGTGGGTGGGTCGGCTCATCCTCTTCCGCAAACCGGTCTCCGCCTCCGGCATGCCGATCGACGCGAACTCGCCTCGCCATGCCATGTTCATCGAGGAATCCGTGGTTGTCATCCTGCCCGATCCGGTGGCCGCCGCGGACGCCGCCGAGCGCGGCGCGCTCGGCGGCGCTCAGTTGCTGGGCGCGCTCGGGGTGGGCGGGAGCGGGGCGGATCTGAGTGTTCGAATGAACGGTAACGGTCACTACACCACCGAAGGGCGCGGCTGATGGCGTTCGGACAAGATATCCAGCCAACCGCCGCGATTCGCGGGAATCTGCAATTCACCCATTCGGGCCTGGTCACCGCCACCTATTTCATCAGTCCGCTCGGATATGGGTTGCGCAATGCTGGTGACAAGTTCGATGTGAAAGTCGCCCACCACTCGTTGATCAACAATCTGCCGAATGGTTCGCTGCTGCTCGGTATTCAGGCCCGCCTCAACACTATCGACGTGCTGACCAAGATGGTGGAGGGCGTGGACCTCGACGAGTGCGAGGAATATGCCGACGAGGTGGTCGCCTCCTTCGAACGGATCCGGGCGATCATGCCGCAGACGCGGATATTCCTGCTCTCGATTCCGGTCGGCTCCTCGAGTTCGAGCATCTCCGCCCTTTCGCGGGTGTGGCGCGGCAGTACCAGCACGATCGACGCCACCGCGATCGCGCGTGCCGACCTGGACGGCTACGACGAGAAGGCCAATGAGATCCTGTCTCGGATCGGCGGCGATTTCGATCCGGTTCCGGTGCCGGCCGCGTTGTTCCAGTGGCTGTGGGAGCACTACCTGGCGCGGGGCGCTGTGGGCGATCCGGTCGCGCCGACGCGGTCCGGTGCACTCGAGGACGCGACGGCGGCGGTATTCGCCGCGGCGGCGCTCGACGAAGGCGCGCAGGCCGATAGCAACCGACGCATCCGCCCGTCCTTCATTCCGGTGATCAAGGTGGTGCAGCCGGATTACGACTATCGGCAGTCCTATCAGTCGATGCTCACACCACGCTCATTCCCCTATTCCGGGATGACATTTCCCGGTGGCAGCGAATTCCTGAATGTGCTCGAGGGTTTGGGGGATGTCACCGTCGACTGGGGAATGCGGGTGTCGACGAAGCCCGCGGAAGTGGTGCTGAAGAACAATGAGCTGAGTCTGCGGCGGCTCGGCGAGCAGATGGACCAGCGCGACCAGGAGGTTTCCTTCGCGCAGAATACCCTGATGTCGAAGGCACAGATGCTCGGTGAGTACAACCAGCACTTCGAGGTCAACGGCGGCGAATCGGAGGTGTCGTTCACCACCGTGGTCGCGATCGGCGGGCCAACTCGCGATGCGACGATGGACGCGGTGAATACGCTCAAGCGCCGGTACAAGCGGTTCCAGGTCGAGATGACCGCACCGGTCGGCGCGCAGGTCGATCTATGGTCGATGCTGATTCCCGGCAGCCCGCCGCGGCGGGCATTCGACGATTTCGCCCATATCGTCCCTTCGGACATGTGGGCCGGTTTCGTACCGTTCACCACCAGCCAGGTCGGTGATGACAGTGGCCCGGTGATCGGGGTCAATCTGCTGTCCGGAAATTTCGAGCCGATCCATTTCGGCATTATGGAGGCGGCGCTACACGATTTGTCCGCGTCGTTCGCGGTGACCGGCGAACTCGGGTCGGGCAAATCCTATTTCCTCAAACTCATGGCGGTGCTCGTCCACGATATGGGCGGCCAGTTCCTCGCCATCGACCGCAGCCAGGTCGGCGAATGGGAGCACTTCGCCTCTTCGATCGATAATGCCGTGGTCATCGACTTGGCCAATCCGACCGTATCCCTGGATCCGCTGCGGCTGTTCGATCCACGGATCGCTGGCGACCGGGCATTGGACTCGATTCTGCCGCTGCTGGATCTGTCGCCGACCTCTGGTGCCGGAGCCGCCGCCAGCAATCTTCTGACGCCCAAAAGCATTGCCGAGCACGGCATTCGGAGTCTGCTCGATCTGTATCGCGTCGTCCAGCGGCTGCGCGACCAGCCCGGCCGGGAGGAGGAGTATGCCGACCTGGCGGCACGGCTCGGCACGATTGTCGAGCGGGTGCCGGTGCTGTTCGACCCGAAGCTGCGGCCGTTGCGGCTCAACGCCGCCGCGACTGTGGTCCGCAGCCACAATCTGGCGTTGCCCAGTGCGGAGGAACTCACCACCCCGCACCTGTACAACCGATTGCCGCTGACGAAACGACTCGGCACTGCGCTGTACGAATTGGTCGGCGTCGCCGCTCGAGAGGCGTTCCTTACCGATAATGGCCGGTTCGGCTTGCTGGTCGGCGACGAGGCACACCATTTCACCCAGACCCAGGTCGGCGCGTCGGTGACCTCGGATTTCAGCCGAGACGGTCGTAAACACCTCGCCGCGATCGGGCTGGCTTCGCATGATCCCGCCACCGACTTCCAGGGTGCGGCACATAATCTGATTCCAAACAGGTTCGTCTTCCGCCAGCGTGATGAGACATTGGCTCGCAACAGTCTGAAATGGCTCGGTGTGGATTTGGACGAGGCCCCGTTCCTGTTGCAGATCTTGCGAGAGGAGACCTCCCCGCCGGTCGGTCCGGGCCGGCAGGTGCCCGACGAACGCCGTGGTGAGATGTTTATGCGCGATGCGCTGAACCGAATCGGACGCGGCAAGGTACTCGGCCCGGCCCGGCCCGACCGCGCGGCGGCCATCACCAGCACACCGGCCGCAGCGGCCGGAGCCCGGACCGCCGTACCGCAAAGACAGGCCATTCAATGATCTGGGCGCCGGACTGGGATCCGGCCGACCGGGCGCCGCACGCCGTATTCCGGCGGGGTCGTGCCTGGATCGGCGCGACCCGCCGCCGACGCTGGATCGCGTGGATTCTCTTCGCGGCTTTCGTGCTCTTCGTATTTCCCGGTGTCCTGAATGCGATGGCGACCGCGCAGACCGGCACCGAGACCACACCGTCAACGGTCAACAGCGCGACCAGCTGGATGAATGTCCGAGACTCGGAAGGGGTGCCGCTGTCGAACTATACATTCGTCACCGACCACGGCGGCATATTCAGTCCCGGGAATGTGGTGCTTGCGTTCGTGATCGTGCTGATCTTCGCACTGTGGATAGTCGGTGTGAACACCGCGGACTGGATGATCGGCAATGCGTTCGACTTCGGGTGGCTGAATCTGTTCGGTCCACCGTTGCAACGGGCGGCCAAGAGTCTGTCGGGCCAGATCGCGACGCCGATGGTATTGGCCGTCGCGGCGGCGATCGGCGCGTTCTTCGTCGGCTGGTTCATTGTGCGCGGCTATCACGCGAAGGCGACGGTACAGGTGGTGACGATGCTGGCGGTCGCGGTGCTCGGTCCGCTCTTTCTGGCCGAGCCGCTGGCCGAGGAATTCTCCCAGGACGGAATGCTGGCGCAGGGGCGCAATCTGGGGGTTTCGGTGGCGGCGGGCTTGAATGGAAACAATAATCCGAACGCCGCCCAGCTGATATCCACTATGCAGGCCGATCTGGCGGACAATTTCGCGCGGAAGCCGCTGCAAGTGTGGAATTTCGGACATGTGATCGACGACCGGCCAGCATGCAAGTCGGCGTGGTCGGCGGGGATGATGGCCGGCAGCGAGGATCGAGTCAAGAGCGGCCTGAAGAGCTGTGGGGACACCGCCGCGTACAGTGCGGCGGACAATCCGAGCGTGGGGCAGATCGGCGCCGGTCTGCTATTGCTGCTTTGCGCGTTCATATTGTTGTTGTTCGCATCGTACCTGGCCATCAAGGTCATCTGGGCCGCACTCGACGCGATCTATTATGGATTTTTGACGATTTTCGGGTTCGCGGCGGGCGGATTCGTGTACGGACCGACCCAGGCGTTCACGATCCGATGTGTGGTGCACGGGTTCTTCTCGGCCCTGTGGATGACCATCAACATCGTCTTCCTCGGTGTTTATGTGCTGTTTCTGGGTAACCTGTTCCAGCAGGCGCAGGGCCGGGTGATGTCGGTATTCGTCATCGTGGCGGTTGTCGAGATCGTCGCCATTTTTCAGCTGAAACGCCTCAATGCGGGTTTGCACAAGGGCAATGATTGGATAGCCAACCGGTTCGCGTTGGCAATTCAGAATGGCGGCGCGAAGGTGAATCCGTCCTACTCCGGCGGTGGCACAGCGCTCGGAATGGGAACCATGGGTGCCGGTAACGGTATGCATGGCTTGGGATTGATGGCGCTGATGGGCGGTTTAAGCACAATTGCCAACTCGCCATTGACCGAATGGGCGATGGGCGGACTGCCTGGATCGATCCACCCGCAATCCAGGATTAAGAGGGCGATGACGCAGTCGCAGGGAGGCGTGTGGTTGCGAGAAGGATTCGGCGGGGCCGACGGCGCTTATGTCCAGTCCTATATGAACCGGATGCAATACGCGCGTGGCGCCGAGGTGGCGGCCCAGCACTACGGCGTCGACACGGTCCTGGGCGCGGCGTCGGCCGTGCAAGGTGTGATGGATGCCGGTGGAACTCTCGACGCCGCCTACGGCGCCATGCTCGGCGCCGGGTTCACCGACGAGAGAGTCATGTTCAACGCCATTCGCTCCCATGCGATCGTCGCCCAGAACGCCGAGGATGAAACATTGGCGGACAAACACCTCGGCCATGTTGTCGCCGCCGTGCGACGCGCTGAAGCATCGGCGTTGCGCGTCGCGAATGGCGGCGGTGACATCGAGGAGGCCGCGGCCGATTACGCGACGTTGCAGGCGGCGGCGTTCCGATTCCGACGGGCGAATCCGGGCGGTGTCACGCTCGACGGTGGTGCGCCCATCGGGGCCCAACGCCTCTTTGTCGAGGACTACATGGCTGATCCGACGCAGAGAAAAATGGAGGCGCTGCAAGCCCTGGCAGGGGGCGGCGCTGTACCCACGGGGTTGACGGGACCGGGGTTGGCTGGTGTCGACCGTGAAGGCGCGGGACGCATGATCGCCTGGATCGGAAATGAACACGCCATGCTGTCGGAGGCAGCCATCGATAACCTCATTGCGGCCCCCGGCAACGCACAGAATATGCGTGAGGTCAGACGAGTGGTCTCCGCCGCCACCGATTCCGACCAGTGGGCCGCTCGCGTCCAGCGAACACCGTGGAATTCA
Source organism: Nocardia vinacea (assembly GCF_035920345.1). Taxonomy (NCBI): domain Bacteria; kingdom Bacillati; phylum Actinomycetota; class Actinomycetes; order Mycobacteriales; family Nocardiaceae; genus Nocardia; species Nocardia vinacea. Next base: position 4,311,637 of record NZ_CP109149.1, on the reverse strand, counting down.
CTGCCGTCGCCTGGAGCGAATCCCCATCCAAACCCCGCCGGTTATGCCCGAGCGATGGGCGGGATGGCGGGTCAACTGAGGCACTGACCGGAGTGGCGATTCGTCCGAGATAGATCTGCCGCGCATCCGCAGCGCAAGACCGACGCTCGGCGGCGATCCGATATACATGCAATACCGAGGAAGGACATTCGATGATCAACCGCCTCATGGTCCTCGCGATGATTCCGGCTTGGGTGTGGGTGTTGTTGTTGGTGATGGGGGGTTGCAGCGGCATGCTGGCGGTGGTGGTGCTGGCGGTTGGCGGGGTGACCTCGCCATCCGCCGCTGATCTCAGCTATCAGTGCGACAGCGCGGTGGGCCCGGATCCGTCCAGCACCGCGACCGTGGTTGCCAGCACAACCGCAATCGCGAGTGGTGGATCCCGGTCGGTCGGAACCGCCTCGGCGAGGTCGTCGATACCGACCACCAACCCCTATGCGGAGCTGACCATCGCCCCGGATGACACCGACGCCTCCGAATGGCAGAGGGCCTGCGTCAGCGCATTGAAATCCGCGCCGTATCAACTGCCGCCGCTGCAGACGACTATGAGCGGATTGCTCGGTGACTGTGCCCGCGAATTGGCCATCAACCATGCGCTGAAAGCGTCGTCAGGAAGTGCCGACGGTGCGCCGAGTGGCCCGTCGAGTGCGGCAGGGCTGACGCGGGATGTGATTTATCAGGCCTCGGCCGGCGCAGTGACTGGGCGTTGCGATCCGACGGCGCTTCCACCGGACGACACCGCACCCGCCACGGTGGCACCGACGGCGAGTGGTACGTCGGCCCAGCCGGGATCGGCGGCGGTCGCGTGCGGGCAATCGTCGAGTATCGGCAAAGCGGTGATCGTGCTTCCGAAAACCATTGCGGCCCAGGCGGCGTGCGGACAGCGGGTCGATCCCGCCGCGGTTTCGGCGGGTGATCTGGTCTTCTGGGACTACCGCAGCAACGCACCCACCCGGACCGGAATCGCCCTCGGTGCAACACAAGTCATGACTTATGATGCCTATTCCGGACGGTTCGTCGAGCAGTCGATGCCGACCGGCCGTGATGTCCGCATCAAGCGAGTGCTGGGGGGTGGATCGTGACCAGTGCGGAGGTGTGGCCCGCGGATTACCAGGTCGAAGTGGTCGACGAACAGACCGAAGGTGCTGGGGGAGAGGGTGATTCGCAATCCGGCCCGGTGACGCCGTGGTCGGGTAAGCAAGAGCGCAAGGAAGGACCGCGCGCGGGCACCGGTCCGGTGAATCCGGGATCCGGTACGTCGCCCGGGCAGAACGGTTCATCACCGGCACCGGGTCAGAACGGGGCGCCCGCGACGCCGCAGGGGCAGGCGGCGCAGGGCGGCCCTGGTCAGGGTTCGACGGCTGTGCCGCAGGGGAATGTTGTGGCGCCGCCGGATCAGTCGGTGGGGCAGCCGGGTCAGCCGCCTGCTGCGCAGCCTGGGCCTCAGCCGGGGGCGGAGCACCGTGCGGAGCCTGATCCTTTGGTGGATCCGGATACGGTGGCGGCGTTGGCGCCTGCGGCGTTGTCTGCGGGGGCGATGGCGTTGGGTGTGTTGCCGATGCTGGCCTCGGCGTTGGCCGGGCTCGGCAGCGGTGGTGGTAGCGGTAGTGGTTCGGGTACCGGTACCGGTGCCGATAGTGGTGGTGCGGACGGGTCAGAGGGTGGGTTGTCGCCGGAGGCGCAGAAGGCGTTGCAGGCGTTGAAGTTGCTCGCCGCTGTTTATGGTGATGGGAAGACCGATGATCCCGAGGTCAAACAGTTACGGCAGCAGTTGGGGATCAACGGGACCGGTTCGGGAGCGACCGCGATCAAAGCGCGGCAGTTGTTCCAGAAGAACGCGGCGACCGCGTTCAACAACCTCGACAACCAATTGGCTTCCTACATCACCGGTTTGGCCGGTAACCACAAGGTCGACAAGAAAGCGGTCACCGCGCTGATCCGCGAGGTCAACGTCGCCCTGGCCGAACTAGGCCCCCAGGCCTACACCAAAGCCGGACGCCAGAAAGTCCACCAAATCCTCACCAACGCACTACAAAAAGCCAGCCAGATCGTCACCGGTACCACAGCCAACGCCACCGACACCGCCAACGCGATCAACCGGCTCACCAACCAATACCTCTACAACATCGCCGGAAAAAAATACACAGGCGCCGCAGCCACCGGGACGACCGCGGCTGCGCAGAAGGCGATTCAGGCCGCGATGGCTCAACTCGGCGATCCGTACGTCTTCGGCGCCAACGGTCCGAACTCCTGGGACTGCTCGTCACTCATGCAATATGCGGCCGCGCAGGCGGGCGTCAAGATCCCACGCGTTGCCGCCGACCAGTACAAGCAGCTGCAGAAGATCAACCCGGCCGATATCCGCCCCGGCGACCTGATCTTCCCCGGTGAGCAGTTCAATAACGGAAATCCTGGCCACGTCATGATGTACATCGGGAACGGCCAATGTGTCCAAGCGCCGCACACCGGAGATGTGGTCAAAGTGAGCAATCTGCCGAGTAGCTATCACGCCACCCGGTGGTCGTAGCGGTCGGCTGCCGAGATCGGCGTATCCCGGCTCAGTAACCGACGTAGTGCCCGCCATTGCGCATCGCCTCGATACCGGGCACATTGCTGACCGAACCGTAGCGGGAGATGGCGTACCGCACACCGGCGATGATGTTGTCGACCGGATTCCAGATATCGCGGTGACCGGGCAGCGAGTAGGCGTTGAAAGTCGGATCGATGGTCTGCATCAAGCCTTTGGACGGAGTTCCCTTGGCGGCATTGCTGTCCCAGAGATTGATCGCATTCGGATCGCCCGCCGATTCGTGCTGGATGATCGCGGCGATATCGGCGGGATTGATGTATCGGGTGTCGTAGCCGTTGGCGGCCAGGATGCGCAGCGCGTCGTTGATCCACTGACCTTGACGACCGGACGGGCGGGTGCGCGGCGGACGTGCACTTGATCCACTGGTGCTCGGCTGGGCCCGGCGCTGCGGCTGCCGGGTCGGACGTGCGTTCTGCAGGAAGCGGTCGGCCAGTGCTGCAACCTTATCCGCGGTGATCGCCGTCGCGGCCTGGCCCTGTCCGAGTACGGTGCCTGCGCGCTGTAAGGCATTGCCGAGCGTAGTGATCAGCATTTGACGCCCGGCGGTGGTATCCGCGACGCCGCCGAGTGCGGTCATGGCCGTATTGACCTCGGCGATAATGCCATCGATGGCGGCTCGGCCCCGGATGGTGGTATCCGCGGCGCCACCGAGCAGGCGGCCGAGTTCGGCGTTCAACGATTGCGACGATTGACCGCGCCGGGCGGTGTCGAGATTGTTCGCCGCGTACTGAGTGCCCGATTCGCCGGGCCATGAAGTCGGTTGTCCGGAGCCGAGCGCAGGTGGTGCGTACGGCTGACCGGTATCCGCGGTGGGGTTCGCGTTGCCGTACTGGGCGGCCATGGATGCCAGTGCACCGAGCGCCGCCGCCGCGTACGGTGCGCTCGCACCGAATCCGGCGAGTGCGTCGGGGCGGGCGCCGACGGGGGATCCGGTTGCCGCGGTACCGGATTCGGCGATCGGCGCCCCGGCCGGACCGCGCGCGGCCGTGGCGGGCTGCTGCGGGACAGCGGCGGGAATCCCGGTCGGTGCCCGCGCCGCACTGCGCCGCGTCGTGTTCCGGCGTGGTTCGGATGTCGTTGTGCCCGGCCGGGCCTCGTGTGTGTTGTCGAGGCTCGGATCCGGTGTGTCCCGCTGCGGCGGTGGCATCAGTAGGGCTCGTACGCTCGGCCGCTGCGTACCGCCTTGACACCCGGCACATTACTGACTGAACCGTATCGGCTTATCGAGTAGCGGACCCCGGCGACAATATTGTCGACCGGGTTGTAGATGTTCTTGTGCCCCGGCGCGGCGTAACTATTGAACGTCGGGCCGATGGTCTGCATGAGGCCGATAGAGGGTGTGCCCTTCGCGGCATTGCTGTCCCAGTTATTGGTGGCGTTGGGATTGCCGCCGGATTCGTGCTGGATGATGAGCGCGATCGCCTGTGGATCGATCTTGCTGATGTCGTAGCCCATCTGCTGCAGCACCTGCAGTGCCTGCTGGATCCAGTCACCGACAGTGCCGCCGGGCATCTGGCCACTGCTGCCGCCGCCCGCATACTTTTTCCCGGCGATGTTGTAGAGGTATTGGTTGGTGAGCCGGTTGATCGCGTTGGCGGTGTCGGTGGCGTTGGCTGTGGTACCGGTGACGATCTGGCTGGCTTTTTGTAGTGCGTTGGTGAGGATTTGGTGGACTTTCTGGCGTCCGGCTTTGGTGTAGGCCTGGGGGCCTAGTTCGGCCAGGGCGACGTTGACCTCGCGGATCAGCGCGGTGACCGCTTTCTTGTCGACCTTGTGGTTACCGGCCAAACCGGTGATGTAGGAAGCCAATTGGTTGTCGAGGTTGTTGAACGCGGTCGCCGCGTTCTTCTGGAACAACTGCCGCGCTTTGATCGCGGTCGCTCCCGAACCGGTCCCGTTGATCCCCAACTGCTGCCGTAACTGTTTGACCTCGGGATCATCGGTCTTCCCATCACCATAAACAGCGGCGAGCAACTTCAACGCCTGCAACGCCTTCTGCGCCTCCGGCGACAACCCACCCTCTGACCCGTCCGCACCACCACTATCGGCACCGGTACCGGTACCCGAACCACTACCGCTACCACCACCGCTGCCGAGCCCGGCCAACGCCGAGGCCAGCATCGGCAACACACCCAACGCCATCGCCCCCGCAGACAACGCCGCAGGCGCCAACGCCGCCACCGTATCCGGATCCACCAAATGATCAGGCTCAGCGGGCGCGGCCTGCGCCTGGGCCTGCGGTTGTGTAGCGGGCGGCTGCCCCTGCCCCGCCGCCGCATCCGGCGGCGCGACAACATTCCCCTGCGGCACCGCCGACGAACCCGGAGCGGATCCCCCCGGCGCCGCCTGCCCCTGCGGCGTCGCCGGCGCCCCATTCTGCCCCGGCACGGCATTGTTGTTCGTCGTTCCCTGACTTGCTGGTGACGAACTGTTCGGTCCTGATGCCACCGGTTGGCCGGGCGCCGACGGATTCGTGCGCCGCTGTCTGTTCGTCCACGGGGTTACCGGAGCGGATTGCTCCTGTTCGGCATCGCCTGCATCCTCCGGATGCTCGACGGCGATCTCCGCCTCGGCGCTCGTCACCGGGCACCGCCGTGCGCCCACCGCATGCGGGCATGAGTGACCGGCGGTGCCGGACGCCCGAGCGGTAGGCGGTGGAGGCTCATCCGGTACTTCCTCCCGTGTCGATGCCCGGCGGACCGGAACAACGTGGTGGCCATGGCAATTCGTGCACGTCAGTGCATGCCCTACCGTCATCATCCTGACTCGTTCGGTGTGCACCTCAGGTTCCCACTATTGGGAATCCTCAACAATGAGGGGGTCGATAGACCGTCCACGCATGGTCGTCAACGATCTATTGCGGGTAGGTGCGCGCGTCATCGGATAGGTGATCACAATGGGTTTCAGTTTGTTCGGCCTCAGCGGGAAGGACCTCGCTGTCGGCGGGATCACGGCCGCGTTCTCCATGATTCCTGGAGCTGGCGTGGTCCTCGGTCCGCTCGCGGGCGCTGCGACAAGCGCGATTTGGAGCCATGCGGAGGGTAAGGATTGGGACGACGCCATCCAAGGGGGACTCGTCGACGGCCTCTTCGGTGCGCTTCCCGGCGGCAAGCTCGCGGGCGGTGCTCTCCGGGCACTAGCGAAAGGCGGGAGCGGGAAGTTGGCCAAGCTGGGCATGCAGAAAGGCGCCCAGAAGTTACTGTATGGCAGTGCCACGGGGGCGGCCAAGGGAAAGATCACGAAGGGCCTGGCGACGAGTTGGGGGGAACGGAGTGTCAAGGCACTCGGCCGCGGCTTGGGTGCCGCGTATATGAACAAACTCTACGATTCGATGACGGCAGGATCGCCGACCGCTCTTGCCGAACTACCCATCAAGCCCATCTCGTAACGGATCCGGCCGAGGAGCAACTCCTTGAAAATTCACCAAATGTGGATGCCTGATCCCGATCAGATTAGGCAGGTGGCACCAGAGTATGAGCCGCTGCCAAGCACGATAACTTGGTACGAGAAGCTGCCCACGACGTTTCAAGGTTATTTCGACAGCTGTGGCAACGGCGAGGAGAATAAGGGCGCCCCACCGGAGATGCCAGTGCCCCCTCAGGTCGAGGGTTCGAATCTGTCCCATTTCACAAACTACGGGAGCACGGCGACCAGCCTGCGCCAGGCGGCCGCCCTGATCGATGACTCGGCCAAGGCGATTGCGCCGAAGGCTAAGGAGACCGAGGCCATCTCCATTGCCGCGCAGAAGGCCGTTAATGCCGGAATCGACCACATTTCCAACAAAGCCCCGACTTTGCCTGGCCCGGGGAAGAAGGAAGATCAGCACATCTACGAGTTCTGCAACGAGGCGATCCAGTCGGTCGCAACTGCTTTCGACGAGGCGAGTTCGGCAAACTCGGAGGTCGCAGGCGACGCCGACAAAGAGGCCGCGAAGCTCAAAGAGCTGGAAGAGCAGATCAAGAAGCTCCAGCAGGAGAACGCGGATCTGAAGAAGAAGCTGCTGGATCCGGCGACCGTCCCTACCGTGCCGACGACTCCGACGACTCCGGGTATCGACCCTACCGGCGTCACCCCCATCGACGATGGTTCCACTGTCCCCGGGCTGGACGATCTCAATCCGACCACACCCGGAGTCGACACCGGAACCACGCCGACCGGTGACTCGCTCGACGACAAGGTGCAGCAGGCGCTCGACAACCTCAACAACGGCGCCACGGATCCGAGTACCGCCACACCATCGGTGCCGAGTGCGGCCGCATCGCCGGCGAGTTCCGGTATGGACATGATGAGTTCGATGCTGCCGATGTTGATGTCGCAGATGATGAACCGCGGCCAGAATGACACCGACCTCAACAGTCGGCGCGGCGAATACGACCCGTACGAGGACCAAGTCCGCGCCGTACCCGCGGCCGTCACGCCTGCCCAGCCCGCGGTGCAGGCCGCGACCAACACCCCCGCACCCGCGCACAGCACCGCACCCCCGGCGAATTCGTCCTCCTCGCAGCCCACGGCCGGAATGCCGGGCCGCACGCCGAATTCCGACGGAACCGTGGTGTACACCTTTCCGGACGGCCGGACCCAGAAGGTATCTGCCACTGTCGCACAGGCTTTGGATGCGGCGTTCGGCAACGCCAGCGGCACCGACGCCCAGGCGGCCTACGCGAAGACTCCGGCGAAGTGGTCGGACAAGAAGCAGATCGGGACCCCGGTCGATCCGTACCAGCTGATGACCGGCGATGTCGCGACCTGGGACGAGCGCACCGCGATCGTGGTGGCCTTCCCCGCCGATGACGGTGGCACACTGGAGGTCGTGGTCAACGGCCAGTTGAAGCAGTTCACTCCGACGGAGATGTCCGACAGCGCTGGGGAATTCGGCCAGTTCGTCGGATTCAACCATCCGCACGGCATCGAAGCGACCGCGCCGGGCGAGGAGGATCAGGGCAAGATGTCGGGTATGCCGGTTACCGGCGATCCGTCGGCGAGTGCGGCCATGCCCGCAGTGGCCGCTCCGGCGTGATCGTGAGCCGGATGTGAGAGGAGGAGGCGATGGCGCCGCTGAATGTCGATCCGGCGGAACTCGTCGATGTGGCCTCGAAGCTGGCCGCACTGGCGCGTGACACCGGGGCGGGACTGCCGAACAGTTGGGTGCAGCCCGCAGGGGCTGACCCGATCTCCGGAGCACATGTGCCCCGGCTCAACGCCCAGGCCGCATCGCTGTTCAATGGCGTGCTCGGCGTGCTCAACGAGGTCCAACGCCACGCACACCACATCGGCGGTGCGGCAGCCGATTACACCGCGACCGATGATTTGGGCGCGCGCATTGTGAACGGCAGCGGCGCGGAGATCCTCGCCAATCCGGTAGGCGATGTGCAGGAATTCGGTGCCCGGCAGGCGCCGACCTTCAACCTGCCCGCGGCCACCGGATCCGTCGACCCGCTCACCTTCGCAAAGCAGTTGCACACCGGCCCCGGCCCCGGCCCGGCGACCAGATTCGCGACCGAGGTCCGCAACTACACCGGGAGTTTCCACACCGCGGCCGCCGAAGGTGTCGACGGTGCGGCCACCCTGATGCAGAACTGGAGCCCGGTCGGCACCACGGTGTCCGAGCACCTCACCCAACATCGGAACTGGTTGGGTCAGCTCGGTACCGAATTGGGGGCACTCGCCGACAATGTCGACGCCTACGGCGCCGCCTTCTCGACCGCGAAGGCGAAACATCCGACCCCGGAGGAGATTATCGCGGCCCGCAAGCGGTTGCTGGCCGCGATGAAGTCGAAGAACGAGGTGGCGCTGCAAGCGGCGCTTGCAGAATTCCAGGAGCAGAACGCCCGCTCCGCCGAGGCGATCACCGGCTATACCACGACCGTCAACTCCAAGCTTCCCGCCGAGGGTGGTACGGGCGAGGCCGGTGGCAACGGCAACGGAAGCAGCAGTGGCAGCGATAGCAGCATGCTGTCCCAGATGCTCCCCGCGATGATGAGCGCCATGTCTTCCGCTGCCGGGATGGCGCAGAACCAGGACACCTCGGGTGGCCTCGATGACGAGTACAGCGACTACGGATACGACGATCTCGGCATCCCCTCGGGCCTCGGATCGCTGGGCTCCGGGGGCTCCGGGAGTTCGATCTCCGGCGCCGGGATCCCGGACATCTCCGGCGCGAGCACCTCGGTCTCGGTCGGCGCGATGCCGATCGTCGCGACCGCGGGTGCGGCATCGAGCACCGCGGTCGGGATGCCGAGAACACCGGTCATCGACGCGGCGTCGTCCACTTCGTCGGCCGCGGCGGCCGCGCGCGGTGCGGGTACCGGGACCGGGATGATGCCGTATATGCCGATGTCCCCGGGTATGGGCGGTGGTGGCGGCGCCAACGGCAACGAACGCAATCGGGTGGTCGCCTGGCATCCCGACCGATTGATGTATGTCGACGACACCCCCCATACCGAACAGGTAATCGGGGAACGGCCGACGATCGCCCCGACCGTGACACCGCCGACGCCTGCGCAAGGCGGCCAGGGCCCGAACCAATCCGGAGGTTCCGTGTGAGTGATATCCACCCCGATGTACAGGCGGCCCTCGACGCCGCCCGCGAGTTGCGGCATCGAATCGCTGATATGCGTGAGCGGATCGACAGTATCCGAGCTCGTCGGCCCTCGCCCAGCGGTGCGATCATCCCTGAGCTGGATGCGATGGGTCGGCTGACGGATCTGTTTCTGGCGCCGGGCACCGTGGACCGTCTCACCAATCAGGAACTGGTCACCGAGATCATGGCGGCTATTCGGGAGAGCACCGCCGATGCGGCGCGCCAGTACCAGGCCGTGATGGAATCGGTGCCGCCGCCCGAGCCGTTGGAGTCGTCGGGTCCGTCCGGCCCATCCGGTCCGTCTGGGTCGTCCCCGGCGACAGCTGGTGCGGTGCCGTCATGACCGAACCCGGCGCGGTCACCGTTGCCGATACCGTGCGGTGGCTGCACGAGGAGGGCCTGGTCCGGTTGGCCGGGGTCGCGGAGCGGATGCCGAGTCTGGTGGCCGCGTACACCATCGACGTCGCGACCGGAACCGTCGTCGCCCATCCCGCGACCGGTGCCGGTGTCGGATCGGATGTGGTGACCCTCGGCGCTGACGATCTGCCCTTTCCGGTCGGCACCGCGAAGCGGTTGGTGATCGTGGGTGTCACCACCACCGAAACATTGCTGGTCGTCGACCTGGCGACCGCGTTGACCATCGCCATCAATGCCGATCGGCCCGAAGTCGCGGCCCGCGCCTGGGCGGTGCAATTGCTGCTCAACCCCGAGATCACGGTGACCACCAATAGCGCCGATGTCGCGATCGCATCGAGTCCGCGCTGTCGGCAGAGTTTCATTCCCGGTGGCGGCGCGACGATCATGAATGTCGACGACGCGCGTCCCCCGATAACGACGGTTACGCTCAATCCGTCGAACGAGGGGCCCGATCATCTCGATATCGCCCCAGACGGCACCGCCGAGATGTACCTCGGCGCTCGATTCTGGCAGCTGCGCCAGATCATGAGCATCGATGATGCCGCGTGGAGTGCCCTGGCCGAGCGGCTGGAAGTACCCGATGAGGATCCGTCCGTGCGTAGCGCATCCTCGAATCGTCAACACGCCGAACGACTTTAGGAGGGATCCCGGTGACCGATACACATCCGGACGAGCTCGATGTGGACGAGGCCGCGCCTGCTCCCGACTGGCGGAGCATGGTCTACGAAGTGTTCAATCCCGACCACACCTGCGGCGTCGCCTGCGATCGTGACGGTGAGATCGTCGGGCTGCACATCACCGACGACGCTCGCGACAACGGCGATGCCTGGTTGGCCAGGGAGATTCTGCGGCTCGCGCGCTTGGCGCATATGAAGTCCCGGGTCGGGCTGCGCGCCGAAATGGAGTACAAGGGCACGCGTCCCTACACGATCGACTCGTTCGATCTGCCCACCGAAGCTTCCTTCCGCGCCATGGTGAATGCCGAATTCGGCGCCACCAGCTGAACCGAAATTTCCGCGCCGAACCTCTCAGACGGGATGCCGACATGTTGGATATGGACGAACCGCATGAAGTGAACGCTGCGGCAGGCAGATTCGCCGGCGCCATCGAAACGGTCTCGGGTCAGGTTTCCGGGACGGTCTCGGACCTGGTCCTGCACCATCGGCCGGGATCGGCGCTGGATCGGACGCTCGACACGCACCGGCAGGGCATCGTGACTGCATTCGGCAACGCTCTGGCTGCCAGTAATCGGGGGGCGCGGGCTACCCACACCGCGACGGTGAGCACGACGAATGTCCTCAGCGCCGCCGACGTGCAGGGCGGCGCGGACATCCAGCGATACGACTCGATCTGATCATCGGATGCCACCAGAGCACGAAAGTCCGTACTGGGATGAGATAGTCCAGGACAACTGGCCTGAAGTCCCGCCAGGTGACTGGAGCGCACTGGAAAACACGTCGCGTGAGGGTGCCGCGGCGCTGGATACCCTCGGCACCGAACAAGCCCGCAACGAGTTCGACAATCGGGTTCGCGCCAGCGCGGGGCTCGAGCCGGTCAAACAAAATATGCTGAAGCAGCGCGGGAATCCGCAGGCCTTCGCGGACGCGCTGGATGCCGCCGCGGATATCTTCCGGGATTTCTCCGATCTGGTCTACCGCACCCGCAATTCCATTCTCGACATCGTCGAGGCGGCCACCGACAAGATTCGCAAGGCGCAGCAAGCCGCCGAGGACGACGAATCCGATGACGAATCCGAACGCGAGGCCAAGGCGGCCGCACTGCGCGATCGCGTCGCCCGGATCATCGCCGAGGCCCGGGCCGAAGTAGACGATGTGGCGCGGACCGCGCTGAGATCGGTCGGCCCGTCGATTTTGCCGACGCTGGAGCGACTCTACGACGAGCTGCGGCAGCCGCCGCCCTGGACCTCCGGCGGTCCCCATCTGCCGGATGGTCAGCCGGGACACCGGCCCGCGCATCCACATGTGCCCGGCCCGCACCAGGAGATCGCGCATCCGGGGGGCGGACCGAACCACCAGTTCCCGACTCCGCTCGGCTTCGGCCCGCAGTTCGATGCGCCGGTGATGGATCCATCCGACACTCAGTTGCCGGGGAGCGGGCAGTTCGAACTTCCCGCTGATTCGCCGTCGCAGGGCACGCCAACGGATTCGCCCACCGGCCCGGGCATGCCGCCCGCGGTTTCGGCCCCGACCGCGACTCCAGGCGTTACCACGGGCTATGCACCGGCGGGGCAGCCGGACGGTGCCGATCCAGGTGCTTCCACGACCGGTGTCTCGTCGCGTGGGCCGTCAGCCGCGACCGGCTCCGGCGAATTCCACGATGGCACCGATGCGGGTGCCCACGGCGAGACGGCAGGCGAGACCACCGAATCTACGCAGCACGGGGAAACCGGCACGGCCGCAACCTATTCCGGTCACGGCGCCGATTCCCCCGAGATCACACAGGAGGCGGCGTCAGCGGGTCAGACGTCGCCGATGCTGCCGACCATCCTGCCGCCAGCGGCCGGTTCGACCGGTATCTCCGCGCCCGCATCGTCAGCGCCGCCCGTGTCGGCGCAGTCCGCGGCTCAAACGTCGGCGCATTCCTCAGCCGCGCAGTCGCGGCCGGGGGCGATGGAATCGAAAGCCCCGCAGATAGATGCGCGCGGATCCGGGTCCCCGGTCCCGAAGGTATCCGCCGGACCTGCCACACCGGTGCCGAATGCGGCCGTCCCGCCCACGAAACCGAGTGCGCCGCAGCGTGATCCGCAGGCAGCGGATAGCCGGCCGAATTCCGGCGGCAGCGACGAACTGATCCGCGATGTCGTCGGCGGCGCGATGGTGGCCGCCGCTGCTCCGACCTTCATGCTCGGTGAGCGGGTCGACGGCGATCTCGTGCTGGCACGGACAATCCTGGGCGGTGTGCTGGCCGTTGTGGATTCGTCGGTGATCGGGCTGGAGTGGACGGTGTCGGTGATGCGGCACTCCGGCGGTATCAACGCGTTCGTCACCTCGAATGAGGGCCGAAGCTGGCTACCCTCGGGCCTCTATCTTCCACGTGAGATCTCGACGCCTTGGATGTGGGAGGTAGCCGACGCGGCATGGGAAGGTGTGTCCGATCCGGCGCGAGTGCTAGCCGAGTTCGGCGCGGCTTGGGGACGGCGGACGGGGGCGAAAGTCACGGCCATCGTATCGTCGCAGGCGATCGATTCGGCTATGCGCACCCAATTGCGTGAGGTACCGATGGAGGGCCCGGTATCCGCCTCGTCGGCAATGGATTTGAGCGCGGCGGCAGCGGGTTTGGCGGATCGGCTCGGCCTGGTATCCGCCCCGCAATTACTGGATCGGATCGGACAGGTGCCGGCGCAGGGGATCGGATCACGCTGTATCGACCTCGCCTGGGATGCGCATCGGCGCGTCGGACAGGTGGGTGCGCCCGATTCGCTGGGGTTGCCGCGGCTGCGGCAGCGGATCCTGGAGGCGATCCGGCAGCGCCGGGAGGTGCCCGCCGACTGGTGGGAGGAACTGCGCGACGCCGACGATCTGCTCGCTGCGTCGATGCTGTCGCGCCGATCCGACGTATCCCGAGTGGCATTGGGGGAGTTGCGATCCGACACCGACGGACGTTCGGCATCGGAGGCGATGCTGCTGCGGTCGATGGTATTCGAGCGTCGCTGTGACGAACTGGTGCTGCTGCTCGTCGATAAGCCGAATCGACAGCGCTTGCGCGATGCGACCTACGCCCACGGACAGATCGTCGATCATCCATTGTTCGTGGACGCGCCACGCGCACCCGCCGCAACCACGACCGCTCGCCGACCGACGATCAGCACGGGACCCACGCGTCAGTCGTAATAGTCGTCGTACTCGTCGTCTTCGTAGGCGACCGGAGCTGGTTGCTCGACGACGTCCGGTTCCCGCAGGCTGGGCGCACCCGGCAGCAGATCCTCCGGATCGGGCATTCGGCCGACGATATCCTCGATCGGGCCGATGGTCTCGCTGACCTTTTGATGTGCCAGCCGTGCGGCCTCTCTGGCCGCTTCGGTAACGGCCCGCCCGAGATCCGCCGCCGCACCACGCAGCGCGCGCGGCTCCACACGCACATCGGTGACAATGCCGGAATGATCGACGGTTACCTCGACCGCACCATCGCGCGAACCGGCCGTAGCGCTTATGGCGGACAACTCATCCCGGACATCGGCGAGCTGAGCTCGCTGCATTTCGTATTGCCAATGATCCATCAGCCGTTGTCCACCTCGAGCGCCGCTCGGCCTTCAGCGCTATCTGCGCATTGTCACCACGATATCGGTTCGTAGCGCGAGCGGACATTCTCCGGCGGCGGCGCAGCCGACTCGGTCATGTGTTTCCGATGCGTTCCTCGTCCAGGCTCACTTCGCCACGGACGTGGGCCAAGGGGTCTATTAGGAGATCATCTTGACGGGTAGTTCGGTTATGCCAGCGGGCGACGACGAGGTCCATGAATCGTAGAACTTATTCATATACGCGGCACCCACGCCGCGCCCGATAGCTCGCGTTCCTTCCAGCCCCCAGGAGTCGCCACGCAGCGCTGTAGGGGCGTGACGGGGCATACCGCGGGCCCATCTCTGGCCCGATCGTAGTATCCCTTGCGCACCGTTCTGCAAGCCGAGCCTGCCCACCCGCCCGGCCTGGTTCGCCGCCAAGCGCTGAAGCGTGCCGCCAGCGATCTTCCCGCCGGGAAGCGCACCCACGAGGCCGACCACAAGCCCCTGTTGGATGGCATCATCCAAGCCTTTGCCGTCTTTCACGGAGAAGTATGTACTCATCGCGGCACCAGCCAGTGGAGCGAGAACCACACCCCCAGGGAGCAAGGAGGCAGCGAGCGTGACGCCACCGATGGCCAAGTCTTTCTTGCTCAGGCCGAACATTTGAAACCCACTGTGATCACCTATCCGATCGTCATCCGCTCGGCCAGTTGTTGTGTTTGTCCGGCGGTTTCGCGTGGCAGTCGATAACAGTGGGATTGTGTCGTGGCCGCATGCGTGCGCGCATCGGTACATTTCGCGCGGAACATGCTTAAGCAGCTTCGGTGTGACCGGGTTTATTGCATTTCATTTCGGTTCGGTTTGCGACTATTTCCGGCCATGGAAATTTCGGCAGCAGCTGTCCGCCGATACCGTCGAGTATCCGAGACGTAGGGAAACTATTGTTACCGAACAGTTTCGGTCGACCCGGATCGGCTGCGGGCCCTCGCACCGAAGTTCGATCGGATCGGCGGTATTGTGGCCGCGATCGTGGCGCAGCTGCGTACGGTGCTGCATGGTGTACTGGTCGGCAAGGCCGAATCAGCGCAACTCAGCTCCGGCGGCACATGGTTTCCGCCCTGATGTAGTGCAAGGCCCGCAGTTCGGCGCGCTCGAGGCTTACCGACGGCTGCGCGAACGAGTGGGGCGGCGCCGCGATTCGGACGCGATACGGTCCCCGAATTCTTCGGGAACGTGTCCGATGATGTCGAATCGGTTAGTGATCAACAATTTCCGGAGGATTGTCGCGATCTGGGCGTCGACGGTGCGGGTGGAGTTCCCTCTTCGTTTCGCGATTGCGCTGTTGGCCCACCCTGCGGCGGCGAGGAGCGCGACTTCTCGTTCAGCAGGAGAGAGTTCATGCCACCTGGAGTCCGTCGTACCGGTGCGCGGTGACTGGTCCTCGACAAGATTGCGTATGAACCGCTGGAGCTCTTCGAACTCTGGCCGCAGTTCCTGCGCTTGTTGGACAGCGGACGTGAATACGTCTTCACCGAGCACTTTTGTGGCGGATTCGACGGCGAGTTCGATTTCCTGGCGCATCCAGGTGAGCCCTTCCGTTGCGATGCCCTGGGCGTGGTTCACAGTCGCGTTCATGCCCAACATGTAAGCGAGTTCGGTGGCGCCTGCTTTCAGTTCGGCAGGATCGCCTGTGCCGGATGCGATCTGGCGGGTGACGGTATGAGCGAGTGCCATCATCTTGAAAGGGACGAACCACCCGGCCAGGAAAGTATCGTCACCGGCGAGAAAATGGTCCAGCGCCGTTCGCCCCGCCGTCACCGCTTCGTCGACCTTTCCGTGCGCAGACACTGCGTACAGCCACACCAGCCGGGCCCAGGACAGGGTCCAACCGGCCTCGGAGGTAATGGCCCGATCGAGATGTCGCCGTGCGGTATTCAAGGCGTGCGAGTCGCCGACGATCGAGCGAGCCAACGCCTCGAACAGTTCGCTGCGTTGCTCCCCGGCGCGGCACCCGGCCTCGGCGAATTTCCTGCGGGCACGCGACAACACGTCGACCGCGGCAGGCTCTGGTCCGAACATCAGCTCGATACCCCAACTGAACTCCATATAGGCAGGCAAACCTATATCGGTGGTTGGCGTATCACGCCATGTCCCACCAGGTACGGCGTCGGGTAGGCACAGTGCGGCACACTCGTCCAATAGCCGTCCGGCGTAGGCAATCTCGCCCTGCCAGATTGCGTTCCACGCCAGCAGTGCGGTTGCGTTGGCCCGCAGTAGAGTCGATGTCGGGTCGACATGGCGGGTGGCTTGCAGCGCTCGTTCGGTGAGGTAGGTCGCCGTGCGATTGGCAAAACCGAAAAATGGCACCAGCAGCGCCATCAGGACGGCGACGGTCTCGATGCCGATAGCTACTTCGGTGGGTTCGTCGAAACTGGTTTCGATGCCGATCAGAATGTTGTCCCATGCGGAGATGACCCAGAAGAACCAGGTCTTTTCTCCTGGGCCGAGCCAAATTTCGTGCCCCGCAACGACTTTGTCGTGGTAGTAGCGCCGGTGCCGAGCCAGCAGTCGGGTTTCATCGAGGTTATCGCGTCGGCGTCGCAGTCGGTCCCTGGCGAAAACCCGGACACTCTCGAGCATGAAATATCGGACCGTAGTCGGCGAGATGTGCGTGGACACCAGGGACCGCTCGGCGAGTCGTTCCAATAGTTCCTCGATCTGCTCGGCAGGTAGCGAAGTGTCGGCACATACCGCTCGGATGGCTTCGGCTTCGGCCCCAGCACTTGGTATTTCAGCGTTATCGGTGTTGGAACTGGTCGCGAACACCGACATTCGATCCAGCAGAAGCTGCTCTGGTTCGGTGCACAAACCGTACGACCAGGCGATCACATCGCGAACGCTGTGATGGCGTTGTTCGGCACCGGCTCGGGCGCCGTGTGACCAGCGCAGTCGGCTGTCGTCGATATCGCCGGCGACCTCACGGAGCACGCCCGCCGGTGGCTGATGGAGCAACCGTGCCGCTGCCAGCCGGATGAACAGGGGGTTGTTGTCGACGTGCCGACAGATCTGTTCGGCGATGGCGAGTTGTCCAGGATCGTCGGCAATCGCTCGTCCGGTGAGTTCCGCACGCCGCTGGAACAATTCGACCGCCTCGGCCGCGGGCAGTGGTGGCACGGCCACGATGTGCTCATCGATCCAACCGACCGGTTCCCGGCTCGTCGCGATGATGGTCAGCTGGGGAATGACGTCCAGTAACACCGCGACCAGCGATGCGACGCCAGACAATACATGTTCACAATTATCGAGCACCAGCACGGTCTCGTGTGGTTCCACCGGATCGCTTTCGGACAGCGCCTCAACCAGCCCTTTCCAAGCGGACTGCCGGGTTGCATCGACCTTCGCGACCGACTGCATCACCTCTTCGGCCACGGTGTCGGTGTCCGTGCCCGGAGCCAACCGGGCGAGCCGAGCCCAATATGCCTTGCGGTTCAGGGGCTTTCGCAATTGGTGTAGGGCCTCGGCGGCTAGCGTTGTCTTGCCGATACCGCCTGGTCCGACCAGGGTGATCAGCCGTGCGGCGGCCGATGCGAGCAAGGTTTCGATCCGCCGCAATTCTGGCTGTCGACCGACGACTCCGTGGACTTCTGCGGGTATGGCGCCACTGGGTTGGGACCAGCCGAGGCTGGCAATGGGAACGGGCAGATGTTCGCCGCGATCCGAAACAGAGAACATACGGCCATAAGATAGCCGACGTCCACATTTTCTGCCGCACTCTTGCGGGACATTCCCGACGCCTGGCGTCGATCGTGCGGGGACTTGAATTGCACGCCGGTGCGGTGTCCGGTCGTTGCTGTAATGACGTAGCAGATCGTGGCGAATCTACCTAGGTAGGTTTCGTGCGAAATATGCCGATGCACTGCCGCAGTGGCCTCGCAAAAATCTCACTGTGGCACGGGCAACAGATGGACAAATGCAATGGAAATGTGAAGCCATGGGTGCGGACGTCGCGCGACGACAATGTGGAGCTACGGGTGCGTTGTGTACAGCGGGGTAGCCACCTCCTACCGGATAACGGCTGCCCGCCTGGTTCGCGTCTGCGAGGACTTGGCCACAAGCCGCGAACGCCCGATCCGGGCCACTGCCGCGGCTTCGCGCGATACGGCCCACGTGATGGCCGATATGGATCGCTAAGCCGGATTGACACGCGGTGACATCTTCTTCTGGGATACGGCCGAATCTCCCGCGGAGCACGTTGCCGTCGCCACCGGTCGTTTCGTCGGAAATGGGGCCTGCTGTCTTTGTTCGTGGCTTTCACTCGGCAGTCGAGCGACCCTGTATCCACAGCATTACTGCTCGCCATCGCAATTACCTATCCGATTATGCAGCTGCCCGTCGATGAGCCGAATCGACTGCGCTTGCGCGGTGCGGTCTACGCCCACGGAGATTGTCGATCACCCGTTGTGCTGCACGCGACGGGATTGTGACGGGGACCGCCGCATTGCGCATCCGTATGTTCGTGCCGAAACATACTTGGGTACCCGCAGCGCCGCCTGATCAGCCGCTGCGCCAAACGAATGAAGCCGAGCCGCAAATATGCAATAGATAAGCCGAGTCGGCTCCGTGATTGCTCAGCGGGTTGTGCGCCGGTCGGCTATCTTGTGACGACATGTTCTCGGTATCGGGTCGCGGCGAACTTGTGCCCGCGCCTATGACAAGCCCCGGCTGGACTCAGCGTCGCGGTGCTTTTCCGGTCGAAGTCCATGGATTTGTCGGTCGAGAGATCGAATTACAGCGCATCGAAACGTTGATCTCGTCCGACGACGCACGACTTATCACGTTGGTCGGACCCGGTGGTATCGGTAAGACAACGCTGGCGGCCGAGGCGCTGCATCGATACCGAAACACTCTGAACCGCAAGGTCTTCTGGACACGGCTCGCTCGGTTGGCGCCCGGCACGGACGCCGATACCGTGGCGGAAGAGGTGATGCAGTCGGTCGCGAAGGACGATGCCAGCGGGCAGTCCGCGTGGACGGGCTTGGTGGAAGTACTCATCGGAGCCGATCGTGGGCAACAACACCGGACCGTCCTGGTATTGGACAATTGCGAACATGTGCTGACCGGGGTCGCGCCGCTGGTCGCGGTGCTGCTGGATGTCGTTGCCGGACTGACGATCGTCGCGACGAGCCGGGAACCGGTCGGTTGGATCGATGAGCACATCGTGGCCGTGCCACCACTGCCCGCGGCCGAGGCGGTCGAATTGTTCCGGCGGCGTGCGGAACTCACCGGACAGGCGATTGCCGACGATCCTGGACAACTCGCCATAGCTGAACAGATCTGTGGGCACGTGGACAACAACCCCCTGTTCATCCGGCTGGCAGCGGCACGGTTGCTCCATCAGCCACCGGCGGGAGTGCTGCGCGAGCTCACCGGCGATATCGACGACAGCCGACTGCGCTGGTCACATGGCGCCCGAGTAGGTGCTGAGGAACGCCATCACGGTGTTCGCGATGTGATCGCCTGGTCGTACGGTTTGTGCACCGAACCAGAGCAGCTTCTGCTGGATCGGATGTCGGTGTTCGCAACCGGCTCCAACTCCCATGATGCCGAAATACCAAGTGGTGGAGCTGAAGTCGAGGCAATCCGGGAGGTGTGTGCCGACGGGGCACTCGCTTCGGCGGATATCGAGCGGCTCTTGGAACGACTCGCCGAGCGTTCTCTCGTGTCGGCACACATCTCGCCGACTACGGTCCGATATTTCTTACTCGAGAGTGTCCGGGTTTTCGCCAGGGACCGGTTACGACGCCGACGCGACGACTTGACCGAAACCCAGCTGCTAGCTCGTCATCGGCGCTATTACCGGGACAAAGTCGTTGCGGGGCAGGAAATTTGGCTCGGCCCAGCGGAAAGGACCTGGTTCTTCTGGGTCGTTTCCGCATGGGACAACATTCTGATCGGCATCGAAACCAGTTTCGACGAGCCCACCGAAGTCGCCGTCGGCATCGAGACCGTCGCCGTCCTGATGGCGCTGCTGGTGCCATTTTTCGGTTTTGCCAATCGCACGGCGACCTACCTGACCGAACGGGCGCTGCATGCCATCCGCCATGTCGACCCGACATCAACCAGGCTGCGGATCAACGCGACTGCCCTGCTGGCATGGAGTGCGATATGGCAGGGCGAGGCAACCTACGCTGCGCGGTTACTGGACGAGTGCGCCCCACTGTGCCTACCCGACGCCGTACCTGGTGAAACATGGCGCGATGCGCCGACGGCCGACATCGGTCTGCCCGCCTGTATGGAATTCACCTGGGGTATCGAGTTGATGTTCGGATCACATCCTGCTGCCGCCGCCGTGGTGTCGCGTGCGCGCAGGAAATTCGCCGAGGCAGGTGACCGGGCAGGCGAACAACGCAGCGAACTGTTCGAGGGACTGGCCTGCGCGATCGTCGGCGACTCGAGGCAGGCCATGAACGCCGCGCGGAGGCATCTCGATCGTGCCATCGATTCGGAGGCGGGCTGGACTCTGTCTTGGGCGAAGCTGATATGGCTGTACGCTCTGTCCGTTCACGGCGAGATCGATGAAGCGGCGCAGGCAGGACGAACGGCACTGGACCAGTTTCTTACCGAGGGTGACACTTTCTTGGTCCATTGGTATGTCCCCATCAAGATGATGGCAGTTGCCCATACCGTCGCTCGACAGATCGAATCCGCCGACGGCGACCCTGCCGAACTGAAAGCGGGCGCCGTTGAGGTCGCCTACCTGCTGGGCATGAGCGGGGCGGTATACCGCGCTCTGGGCATCGCAAACGAAAAGCTGACCTGGATGGCCCAGGAGATCGATCTGGCTGTCGGCGCTGCCACGAAAGTTCTCGGGGAAGACGCATTCACGGCCGTCGTACAGCGAGCGCAACGGCTGCGGCCGGAATACGAAGAGCTCCAGACGTTCATGCGTGCATACGCTACGGACCAGTTGCCGCGCGCCGGTACAACGGATTCGAGGTGGCGCGAGCTCTCCGCCGCGGAACGAGAGGTCGCGCTGCTCGCGTCCGCGGGCTGGGCCAACAGCGCGATCGCCGCGCGCAGAGGTAGCTCCATGCGCACCGTCGACGCCCAGATCGCGACCGTTCTCCGGAAACTGATGGTCACCAGCCGTTCGGAAATCATCGGACATATTCCCGAGGAGCTCGGGGACCGAATCGCATCCGAATCTCGAAAGCGCCCCAGGCGTTCTCGTCGCCGATGACACTTCGGCTCGGCATGCCGAACCGCACCGTTGACCACCTGTGCGGGCTCGACCATCCTGTGCCCCGGTTCGACCCGGACTCACCGAACGGCACGGGAACGAGGAGGGCGTTGCCGGGATTCGACCGCGATCCGGTCCTCCAGCTCACCAGGAACATGTTCGATGATGTCCAAACGATTCACGATCAGCAATTTCCGGAGAATGCTCGCGACCTGAGCGTCGACGGTTCTGATCGAGCTACCTCTGCGCGCCGCGATCGCGCTATTGGCCCAGCCCGCGGACGCGAGCACCGCGACCTCTTGTTCCGCGGGCGATAGTTCTTGCCACCGCGAGGGAATGGTAGCGACGTGCTGCACGGCGGCCGGTAACCGGTCGATAGCGACGGAACCCAGCAGGAACTTCCGCAATTCTGCGAACTCCGGCCGCACCGCTTCCGCGCGCTGGACCGCGGCCGCGTACGCGTCTGTGCCGAGTACTGCGGTCGCGACGTCGACGGCCAGCTGGACCTCTTGCCCGAGCCACGTCAACTTCGTCGGTGTGATGCCCTGTGTGCGGTGCAGCATCGCGGTCATACCGCGCATATAGGCGATCTCGGCGGCCGCGGCGTTCAGTCGAACGGGGTCGATGGCGCCGGATGCGAGCTGACGCGCGGCGATGTGACCGAGTGCCATCAATTTGAAAGGGATGAACCACAGCGCCGAGAAGGTATCTCCCTTGGTAAGAAACTGCTCCAGGGCGGTGCGGCCGGCCCGTATCGCCTGATCGATCTCGCCGTGTACCGATACCGTGTACAGCCAAACCGACTCCGCCCAAGACAGCGTCCAGCAGGCTTGCGATGCGATGGCACGATCGAGATGTCGCCGGACCGTGCTGAGTGCTCGCTGCGGATCCCCGCCAATTGTGCATGCCAGCCCTTCGAACAACTCGCTGCGTTGCTCGCCCGCCCGGTCACCGGCTGCGGTGAATTTCG
This sequence comes from Nocardia vinacea, assembly GCF_035920345.1. Classification (NCBI taxonomy): domain Bacteria; kingdom Bacillati; phylum Actinomycetota; class Actinomycetes; order Mycobacteriales; family Nocardiaceae; genus Nocardia; species Nocardia vinacea. Next base: position 4,289,561 of record NZ_CP109149.1, on the reverse strand, counting down.
TTCGTGCACGGGACAACACATCCGCGGCTGCCGGATGCCGCTCACACATCAACTCGATTCCCCAGGAGAACTCCACCTGTGCGGGCAGACCGATGTCGGCAGTCGGCGTCTCACGCCACGTCTTGCGCAAAACTGGGTCGGATACGCACATGTGCGCGCATTCGTCCAGGAGTTGCGCGGCGTCGGCTGTCTCGCCCTGCCATATCGCATTCCACGCCATCAGCGCGGTTGCGTCGACCCGAAGCCGAGTCGATGCCGGGTCGATGTGACGGATGGCGTGCAGGGCGTGTTCGGCTAGTGAGGTGGCTGTGCGATTGGCGACTCCGAAATAGGGAACGAGCAGCGCCATGAGGACCGCGACAGTCTCCAGGCCGACAATGGCCTCAGCAGGCTCATCGAAACTGGTTTCGATGCCGATCAGAATGTTCTCCCAGACGGAGCTCATCCAGTAGAACCAGTCCTGCTCCGCCGGGCCGAACCAAATTTTCTGCCCCGCAACGACTTTGTCACGGTAGTAGCGCCGGTGCCGAGCCAGCAGTCGCGTTTCGTCCAGATCGTCGTCGCGGCGGCGCAAACGGTCCCTGGCGAACACCCGTACGCTCTCGAGCAGAAAATATCGGACGGTGGTCGGTGAAATGTGGCTGGACACCAGCGATCGTTCGACGAGCCGTTCGAAGAGTCTCTCGATATCTTCCGTGGGCAGCGCCGAATCGGCACACACCGCGCGGATGGCTTCGGCTTCGGCTCCACCACTTGGTATTTCGCTATCAGCGATGTCGGAGCCGGTCGCGAACACCGACATTCGATCCAGCAGTAGCTGTTCTTGCTCGGTACACAGACGGTACGACCAGCCGATCGCATCGTGCACGCTGCGATGGCGGTCCTCTACTCCGGCTCTGGTGCCATGCGACCACTGCAGGCGACTGTCATCGACATCGCCGGTGAGCTCACGCAATACGACCGCGGGTGGTAGATGCCGCAATCGCGCGGCCGCCAGCCGAATAAACAGAGGATTGTTATCCACGTGCCGACAGATCTGTTCGGCGATCGCGGGTTGTCCATGATCTTCGGCAAGGCCGACAAGTTCCGCACGCTGGCGAAATAATTCCACCGCCTGGCCTGCGGGCAGTGGTGGCACGGCCACGATGTGTTCATCGATCCAGCCGATCGGTTCCCGGCTCGTCGCGGTGATCGTCAGCCCAGGAACAACACCGAGTAGCACCGCGACCAGGTGAGCCACCCCGGTCAGCACATGCTCGCAGTTGTCCAGCACCAGCACGGTCGGGCGTGCATCCGGCACATCCCGATCGGTCAGTGCGTCCACCATGCCCTGCCATGCCGACTGCCCGGTGACATCGCCCTCCGCGACCGAACGCATCACTTCTTCGGCCACCGAGTCGGCATCCGCATCGGGCGCCAACCGAGCCAGCCGAGCCCAACAGACCCTGCGATTCGAGACATTTCGAAACCGGCGCAGCGCCTCAGCTGCCAGCGTCGTCTTGCCGATACCACCCGGCCCGACGAAGGTGATCAGCCGTGCCGCACCGGACGACAGCAACGTTTCGACCCGCTGCAATTCCCCGTGTCTGCCCACGAATCCAGGAACAGCGGCCGAGAGACCACCGCCACGATGAACCGTCCCCAGGCCGATGACGGCAGCGCCCTGGGGATTGCGGCGAATCGGTACCGAGCACATACCGACGTAAGCTAGCCGCGACTTTCCATGCCGCCTTGAACAAACCTGCTACGCCTCGAGGGTGATGTGGAATCGGGAGGTGAGCACGGTTGGTGCGATACCGAGTGACAGATGGCAGGCACGGTTCAAATGGGAGCTGTCCGCGAACTTCGCTTCATGCGCGGCGTCGGTGAGCGAGTGTCCCTGTACCACCAGTTCTACCGCGCGCGTCACGCGCAGACACCGAACATAGGGACGGAACGCCATGCCGACTTGTGCCGAAAACAGATGGGCGAACCTGCTTTCGGAGAGTCCGACCTCCTTGCTGATATCGCGCAGCCGGACTGTGCCCTCCTGGATGCGGCTGGGTAGCAATCGCAATGCCTTGTTGACTGCGGGGTGGCGTAGCAACGCGGCCGACTGTGCTGGCGACAGCAGCAACTGCTTGCTCCAGTGCTCGACATTGTCGATTTGCTCGACGACCGCCGCGCCTGCTCTAGCCCATGCTTCAGGCGAATCCGGAGGTGAAGCCATCCGTGCCAATTCGCTGCCCGCAGCGGATTCTGGGGGCAATATGATCGCCTTGCCGGTGGGGGTGCCGCGAACTTGCACGTGCGGAACGCCGGGGGGAATGACGGCGGCGCGGCAGGACACCATATTTCCGGCGGCGTTGGCGAGAACCAGATCGCCCTTGTCGGCGGTCAGCAGCTTGACCCAGTGGTACATATGCAGTTCGGTGGTGCCGACAGCGCCGTGGAAAACAAGCCCGCTGCGGCTCATGGTCATCTCGCCCAACCACATCATCAGCACATTACCGCCACAGTGTTGGCGCTACCGGTTTCGCGAGATCGAATGTCATGCGGTGCCGAGGCACCGTATTCGACGCCGCCGGAATATATTTCGCGATCGAACAACGGCGACATCACGTTGGACATGACCACCGCGACGCGTTTGCGGACACCACTGAGTGCTTCCAGGAGCGCATTCTCGGTCAGCAGTCCGGCGGGGCCGGGCGGTTCGCCATACCCGTCGGGAAGTATGGCCCGACCGGTTCGCTCGTCGAGGTCGGAGCTGAAGCGGCGCTCACGAATCCCGGTCGTCTTTGCGAAATTTGTTGGTTTCCATGGCTGCTTGCGGGGTCCCGGGAATGTTCTGCAACCGCTCGTTGCTCATCACAACCGGAGGTACCGACGCACCGGCGCCGACGATACGTACCTTCATGATTCCCTGCAGCTCTGTCGTACGGCCGGAGCGGCCTTTTTGTTGAGTCGCTGGCATTCGGCGACCCACTCGGCCACCCTGGCCGCCGAATCGCCGATGATCCGCAGTACCGCTTGTGTATCCGAATCAGTGAGATAGCAGCGCCTGTTGCCCGTGTCGTTGGCAGGCGAGTCCATCGGCGGTCGAGCGCTTCTCATCGCATCATTCAGAAATGCGATCTCGGCATTGATTCGCTCGAGCGTACTTCGATTCAAGTCGTCTACGAAGTCGAATTTCGCCGCAATGCTGTTTGCTTCTTCGATCAGATCCTGGATGCCGCCGGTCAGATCGGGGATGGTCAGGCCGAGTACGAGCATGTCGAGATCGAGCGGAACAGGAACGGTGCCGTCCTGGCGGCCGAATAAATCAACGCTATCTTGCAGTGCTCGTTGGGCGGCATTCACGGCCTCGTACACCACGTCGTTCTCGCCCTCGGGGTGTACCAGGACGACTTTGTTCGGATCGAGGTCCACGTGAGTCCCACTGCTCCAGATCGACCGGTTGTCAGCCAGGTCGTAGAGCACGAGGTTCCCGTCATCCTCCAGGCGGAGTTGGAGGTTTCGTTCGCTGTCGAGCCGATCGCAGGGTATTTCGAGACCGTGCGACCCACTGCCGCGAGTTCGGGAACTCCACATCGCCGTACTGTTCGGCCCCCTGGTTGGGTCGGCGGTCGGGCCATAGAGCACAACATTGCCATCTTGCTGCATTGTCAACCGGAACAGTCCGTTCTGGGAGACGAGCGATTGACCTTTTTCAAGGGTCTCGCCGTCATTCAGCGTATTTCGATCAGCGCTATTCGGGAGATCCCGAATCGGGGCCTGACAGTCAACCATGGTTGCGCCCTGCCTCGACCAGCCGACCACAGCGTGGTTCACGCAGCATGACTCTTTTGTCGAAGTCGGTTACCCGGAATCTGTATCGATAGTGTCGACCTGGTCTCACTTTGCCCACCTGACGTCTCATGTACCAGTGAGATTGTTCCGGGGAACGACGGCACGGCGCATCCGTATCTCGAGGTCGGAATATACGTAAGTAAGTTTGGTGCTGCGACAAACGCGTCGAGTCGAGTCGAGTTCAGGCTACTTCCACGGCCAATGCCGACTCCTGAGCTGCGTCGACTACGAATCGATGTCATGGCGGTCGAGATTCGGCGTTCCATTTCGTCCTCCAGGTGCGGCGCGGTTGATCATGGGTTGTACCGCTCGTGCGGTTGCTCGGGATCCACGCCGGCACTCAGTAGATTGTGCAGGACCGCGTCGCGGAACTCGCCGTAGCGGTTGCCCGCCTGGAGCGCTGGCCGGGGCCTCGGCGCGCTGCTTGGGCAGCATCGCTGCGATATCAGCACGTACCTTCTGCGGCTATTGCCGACTCGTGAGTTCCGTCAATAACCATTCGATATCGCGACGGTCGAGATTCGGCGCATCCATATCGTTCTTATGTGCGGCACCGTTGGTCATGGTTGTACCGCGCTGGTGCGGATCAGGATTCATCGGCGGCGCTCGGCAAATTTTGTCGGACGGTTTCGCGGAATTCTGCGTAGATCATGCCGTGCTCGCGAGCCGAATGCAACGCATCGAAGATGAAGGTCGCGTCCGAATGTACTCCGCCGAAGCTATAGAAATCGGTATCGTCGAGAAGCTTGTACCGGTCATCCCACGCTCGCTGGATGAACCCTTCGAGGTTCTCACGGGACAGATCAGGTGGTTCCTCTGTCTTCCGGAAATAGGGTGGTTCATCGATCCTCTGGAAATAGGAAGCGTTGCGTATCAGCACAAGATCCTCGAACGGTACCGGACCGAGGGCTTGATACAACTCCTCGAGCGTACGCGGGCGGTCGAATACTCCGGGGAATTTCTCCTTGGCATCAAGGATTATCCTTGCGTCATGAAACGGGTCCTCGCCGATTATTTGGAACACGCGGTCGCGTAGGTCGGGCGGCAACCCCATGGACTGCTCCCTTTCGGGCTGGGGGAGATCGGGTAGCGGATCTGTTTCCTCGGGCGGCCGATGTCCCAGCGGACTCCGGGGCTCGTTCCCCGGTTCTCCGGTTCGAGATGCGGGCTGGTCGTCCGGATGTCCTGCGAACGGCGGGTCGCCCTGCGGTTCGACAGTGGGCAGGATTTCATCGGCTGCCACCGCCCGGACTGCTGGGGGCGGGTCGTTGGCGTTCGCAGTGAGCGGGTTTCCTTCGGCGTCTGCCACAGTGACCCTCGTGGCCCAAAGAGGCGGGTCGACCATTTCATCGGAATGGTCGGATAATGGAGTCCATTCTGGCGGGGTTCTCGAATCCGGCGGGTCGACGAGGTCTGTGGTCTCGTGGGTATCCGGCGGAGTCCTCTGATGTGGGGCGGCCGGTTCCGTCTCGCCCGTGGGGGCGTCGGCCGTATCCCCTTCGCGCTGGGGGCGGCCGGGTGGCCGAGTTCTCTCGTCGCCCTGCGAACCCCGACGCTCGGTTCCGGTGGGTTTGTCGCGTGTCGAACCGCCGGAACCGGTATCGGTGCCATCACGTCCTGGCCCGGGCCGGGGCGTGGTGGTGCCCGGCGGTGCGGTCCCGTCGGGTGCCGTGGGCACTCGTGGGGCGACTGTATGCGGCCCAGTACCGCCTGGCGGAGGTGCAGCGGTAGGCGGTCGTGTGGTGTTGGCGGGTGGGACGTCAGGTGGTGCGGCGTTGGGCGGTTCGGCGGGTGGGACGGCAGGCCGTGCTGCCGGTGGCGTAGCACGGGGCGGTCCGGCGGTTGGTTGGTCGTCGGGCATGCCGAGTAGTGGGGTGTCCGGATGTGGTCTGGTGCCGATGACAGGTGCGGTGCTCGGAGGTGTGGCGGAAGCGGAGTTCGGTGTCGTGGTGTTGGTCGGCGTGGCCCGCGGCGGCAAGGGGCGGGCGAAGATACTGGCCGAACCGACGAAGCCGCCGACGAAACCGTGCAGCACGGTGGTGCGCAGTTCATCGCCTTTCGGGATATGCCCGGTGACCGGTATCGAGGCGACCAAGCCGCCGAGCGCACCCGTGACGCCGCCGACTCCGCCGATCAGCACCCCGGATGTGATGTGCGCACCGTATCGAACGACGTTGGAATCCGATCTTGCGGCGGCCCTGCCGAGGAACTTGTTGATGCCCGGGGCGACGCGCGCGGCGAATCGCGCTCCGACACCGCCGCCGACGCCACCGATGATTGCGGCATCTTGAACCAGGTCCCATTCCATCTTGTCGCGGTGATGCGTTACCTCCATCTGGTAGAACTGCGCACCGGCATTGACGGCGGCGGCGGTACCGGCGCCGAGTGCGAACCCGATGGCGGTGGCCTTGGCAAGCGGCAAGCCCCTGCGCCTGGTGGCGCAATCCAGCCCGACCTTCTTGATCTTGCCATGGTGTTTGCGGGCTGCCGCGGCCCAAGACGATTCGGCGGCTGCTCTGTCCTCGGCGGCCTTGGCGACGCCGGGAGCGGCCAGCCAGACGTCCACTGCCAGCTGTGCGAGCAGTGCGAATCCGGTGCCGATCACTTGCAGTTTGGTGAACTCGACATCGTTGGCCTTCTTGTGACACTGTTCGGCCATGGCGTCGGCGTACGCGGCCTGGTTGCGCAGATCGTCGCCGAGCTGCATGTTCCGAGTCGACTTCGCGTCGGCGGTGCTGCCGTTGAGGGCGGCGCTTTCGGCGGCGGCCGCGACATCGTGCCGCTTGGCCAGCACACGGCAGCTTTCGGCACTATCCGACCAATGGTCGCCCTCGCGGCGAACCGCGTCCTCGTCGGACTCCGGCCAGTACCCCGCCACGGCCTCGACCAACCAATTCGGAAATGCCTCCGGAATTGTCAGAGTCATGAATACATACCCGATAACACGGTTGTTTCTGGGTCAGCTCCGCCATCACGGAACGGGCTTATCCGTCAATCCTTCCAGTGACGGATTAATCCACCGCAGCGCATTTCATCACCGTCGCTGGGCTGCTGTTTCTCGCGTCAGCCGGAATTGTGGCATCAACCACCGGAACTGTGCATCCGTATATTAGTGGCAAAATATACTTAAGTAGGTTTCATGTGTCGACAACAGCCTGATCTGATATCTAGGACCGTTAACAAACTTCCCATTGTTGGGGAGTGTCCAGAGGCTGGTGTTTTGTCAGACTGAGGCGACGATAATCAGGGTGTCGGCATACTTGCACCGAGAATGCATCGTGTAACTGTTCCCTACCTCGTGAGGTGGATCGATGACGCCCTGGAACGCTTTGTCTACGAAGAGGATCATGTAGTGACCGAGCCCTTCGCCCGAGTACACACTCGACTACCTGAAGTACCGGCCGGTGAACTGTTCACCCGTATCGGGGAATTGTGCGTTGAAATCGAGCCGCAGGCGGCCGAGCGTGAAGAGGCCGGGCTGTTCCCCCGCGAACTGTTTGTGTTGCTGTCGAAGGAAGGCCTGTTGGCACTGCCGTTCGCGGCGGAGTATGGCGGTGGCGCACAGCCTTTCACCGTCTACCTACGTGTCCTCGAGGAGCTGGCCGCGGCTCACCTGACGGTTGGTCTCGGTGTCAGCGTTCATACTCTGGCCTGCCACGCTGTCGCCGCATTCGGCACGGCGGAGCAGCGGGCGGCGAACCTGCCCGACATGCTTACCGGCGGACTGCTCGGTGCCTACTGTCTCTCGGAGACGTCCGCGGGTTCCGATGCCGCCGCATTGACCACCCGCGCGGTGCGCGCCGGTGACGAATGGGTCATCGATGGCGTCAAAGGTTGGGTGACGCATGGCGGAGCGGCCGATTTCTACACGGTGCTGGCCCGTACCGGCGGCGACGGAGCCAAAGGCATAACGGCGTTTCTGGTGCCCGGTGATTCCGATGGGCTGTCGGCGACCGAGCCGATGCAGAAGATGGGGCTCATGGGCTCACCCACCACGCGACTCCATTTCGACGGCGTGCGCATTCCGGACAGCAGTCGAATCGGTGCGGAGGGGCAGGGCTTCAGTATTGCGATGTCCGCACTCGATTCCGCGCGACTCGGTGTTGCCGCCTGTGCCATCGGCCTCGCTCGGGCCGCGCTCGACGAAGCCCTCGCGTTCACAACCACCCGACGCCAATTCGGCCACCCGGTTGCCGATTTCCAAGGCTTACGATTCATGCTCGCCGACATGGCCACCCAGATCGAGGCCGGTCGCGCGCTTTATCTCGCGGCCGCGGAACGACGTGACGACGGTGCCGATTTCACGAAAGAGGCCGCGATGGCAAAGCTCTTCTGCACCGACACCGCCATGCAAGTCACCACCGACGCAGTCCAACTGCTCGGTGGAGTTGGTTACACACGGGATTTCCCGGTAGAACGCTATCTTCGCGAGGCCAAGGTGCTGCAGATCGGAGAGGGTACAAATCAGATTCAACGAACGGTCATTGCGAACCATCTCACGTCTGGACAGCGTTGAACCGTGCGGCTCCGCGACTTTCATCCGCGCTCCTGTTCTATCAGTGTATCCGGGAAGGCGGATTCGGTATCGCTGTTCCCGGCTTGGGAATATTTTGGCATCACCCGAGTGATGGGGTTGGCCTGATGGCTGAGAGTGGTCTGCTTGAAGACAATGAGGGCGGAATCCTGACTCCGGATCAAAGAATTCGGCAGGGAAAATGGCTTTATTCGCCGAGTGAGCAGTACCGGACGGGCATGGTGAATGGCCCAATGTCCGGTCAGGGATCCACCGTCGGACGGAAATTCAGTCACGTGTCGGAGGTGCGGTAATCGTGGCGGAGAACTGGGGCCGCTATATGCACCCCGACACTGTGTCGGCACTGGAATCCGGGCGGAATCTGGTGCATGTTATCTATGACATGCTGGAGCGGATCGACGGAGTCCGCGCCCGGCGCCCCTCGCCATCCTCGCGGGTGATTCCGGAAATCGACGGAATGGGCAGACTGACTGATCTGTACATCGCGCCCGGAACGATCGCAAGTTTCGTGAGCGGCCAGGCGTTGGTGGACGAGATCATGGCCGCGATTCGGGACAGCACCGCCGACGCTTTGCGGCAGCACGAAATTGTTGTCCAGGAGACGGTATGGCCGGACGTGCCGTCGCCGCGCCCGTGACTTGTCGATGCGATCGTCCGAATCAGGAGTAGTGCGGTGACGGATCTGGATACCGGGGATGGCGATGAGGCTGAAGCGCCGCCTGATTGGCGCAACCTGATCTACGAGGTTTTCAACCCCGACTATTCGGTTGGCGTGGCGTGTGACCACAGCGGCATGATCGTCGGTCTGCATCTGGGCGACGAAGTGTGGCAGAACACTGACAGTTGGCTCGCCGGCGAGGTGCTCCGGGTTGCCCGGCTGGCCCACCTGAAGTCCAGGGTAGGTCGGCGTACGGAGTTGCTGTACAACGGCGCTTTTCCTTATGTCGCCGACGAGTTGGGCCTGCCGACGGAGGCGGAGTACACCCTTCAGGAGAAGACCGAGTTCGGTGGGAGCTAAGGGATTTGTGTGAGGAAATGGCACTCAGCCGGTATGGAGGGAGTTCGTCAATATGGTCAAGGATTTCATGCAGGATCCACAAGGTATGCGGAGACAGGGCGATGTCGATCGTGCCGCCAGCGCCCCTGCCTATGAACAGGCCAAGGGAGATCCCGAGTGGGAGGCCGAGTTCGAGAACATGTTCGGTAAGGCTGCCAACCCGTTCCGAATGTACGTCCGGCAGTACCTAGCTGATCGCAGCATCGGCTACACCACGATAGGAGATGGCCGAAACACTATGGGCGATAGTCGGTATGCCGCAGCGGATGCGTTCGAGACCACTGATGCCGAGGGCGGTGCACAGGTTCGTAGGGCGATGCCGGAGGCATGAGACCGCAGGGTCCAAGGGCGTACGAGTAGGAGAATTTGGTGATGATTGTGCCCGGCGCACGAGTAGTTCGGCGTCACGCGTGTGATCGGGGGTTGTAGTGACGAAAAAAGAAGAACACCATCTACCTGCCGCCGGCATCATCAACCGGGAAGATGTACTCGGGCCGAACCAGTGGATGACCTCTAAAAATGGCGAGTACAGAATGGGTTTGCGAGAGGGCCAGTTGGTTATCGAGCATGTACCCACGAACACCAGAGTCAACTCCTTCGGGGATCCAAATCATTATGCCACTACGGTCAGGTTCGAAGATGAAGTCGGGGACGATACACGCCAGCGACTAGAGCTCCAAGATGCTGATGGTAAAACTATCCCTTCGCAATTGTTGGACGATCGTAGTGGTCAACAAGGTGGCGCGTGGACTCCAGATTGGCAGGATCCGAATAATGAAAAGAAAGGTGCGCAGCAGTACGTTCTCACTGACAACGGCGAGCTCATAGCGCTAAAAGTCCCAGTAGATCCTGCAAGCTGGGATGGTAAACGCCCTCCGAACGCGACCGTCTTATGGTATCAGGAGCTTCCCAACGTTGCTGATAAGCGAGCCTACGATGATGACATGCGAGCCTTTACGGGGCACAAGGCGCAGATCCCGGCGGAAGCCAATTTAAAAGACTTTCCATTGCAATTCAGAATTCCCCCTGGCCTCGGCTCGCCTGGCTTTCAGACCGCCGTCAAAGTCATGAATGCTCAACTCTCTTCGCTGGCGGATCAACTGGGAAAGGGAAAGCCCGAAAAGCCCAGTCTTCTGATATCTCCGGAAAAGGGAGTGGACAATAATGAGCACGATAACAATCTTGCAGAGAATTTTTATGAGACGCTCACGGGTTCTGGAGCCACTCAAGACGCAGCTGATTCCGGTAATTTCAAGCTGAATATTCTTGCCGCGTTCTGGAAAGCCGACGATGTCCATTTCGAACAAAGGGTCGGCCAGCTCACTCGCTGGAATCTGGCGACGTATCAAAATATGTACAATAAAATACAGGAAACCCATGAAACTGTGGCTGAAACACTCCGTGTGAGACAGGCAGGACCGCAGGCCCCTGCTCCGGTTTTCATACCGCCCGGCACGCAACCGCCCAGCGAGCAACAGGTATCCGAAACGCTTGTGTATCCGCCTATGGCGCGTGCCGTCAAATATTGCGTCGATCAGGTCGTCGAATACACGAGGCTGATCGAAGGACTTCCGCCAGACCTCCGGCCTCCAGCTGAGACTCAGAATCCGCCTGTGCCTCCAGGGCAGCAGAATCCGCCTCAGGGGCAGCAGAATCCACAGGGTGGTGGTCAGCAGAATCCACCTCAAGGCCAGGGGCAGCAGAATCCGGGTTCTGGTTCTGGCTCGGGAAATGGTCAGAGCGGTAATGGTGGGGGCAACGGCGGGTCCGCCGATTCTCAAAATCCGCCTGAGGCCCCCACAGGCCAGCCGCTGAATACGACTCCGGAGAGTACTCACGAGGATTTCGGTTCCACATACGACGATCTGCTCGGGACGCCGACAGATGCCAAGGGTGCGGTGGACAGCACACAGCCCACCCAGGGCAGCGGTACCGGTGATACTGCCTCGAGTCCGGACATCGATGCCCTGCTGAATGCGGCGATGCAGAACCGCTCCGGCACTGGGACGGGAACCAGCACGACCGCGCCGACTGCCAATGCAACCCCGGCGGCCAGCACAGGTAACAACATGGCCGATTTGATGGGACCGATGGCTATGATGAGCGCTCTTGCGCAGGCGAACCAGTCCCACTCTCAGGTCGGCGATGAGAGAGGCCGCGAGGAGCGGGACGCGCGCGAGGAGCGAGAGCGGGCTCGTGAGCGGAACCGCGCCGCCCAAGCGGCGAATGCCGCTTCCGGCGCTCAGGCCGCGCCTCCCGGCGTTGCAGCACCGACTTACGCGGGTACTCCCCCTCCGATCACGACGCCCGGCGCGATGGTGGACTACAAGTTTCCGGACGGTTCGACCGTACAAGTGTCGTCGACGATCGCCGATGCCTTGCAGAAGCAGCAGCAAAACACCGCTCTCGACGCGGTGGCGGCATATTCGGGAACACCGGGCGAGTCGACGCCGAACCATCCGTGGGCAACCGTCAATGACGTCGCCCAGCTGAAGACCGGCGATGTCGTGCAGTGGGAGAAACACAGTGCGCTGATCATCAACAATGAGAACGGCCTGCACATCCTCGATCGAGGTCAACTCATTCCCTTGGATCTCAACAGCCCCCCCTTGACCGAAAAGTATGGGAACTTCTCGGGCTACTTCCATCCGACGGGTAATGATGTCGGCTCCGATGCCGACCGTGGAACCGCTGCGGCGGGACCGCCGACCGTGAGCACACCGCAGCAAGCCGGTCCACCGCCGGTCGCACCGCCGGAGATCTGAGTGGCAGGCGACATTATGGCGGCGATTTCGGGACAGTACTTTCGACGCCCTGCGGCAGCACAGGATCGTTGTTCAGGAGACGACCTTGCCGAAAGTGCCGTGGCCGCAACCTGACTCGACCGCACGGTAGAAGATGCCCGGGAGTGACGCCGTGACAGATCTGGATACATCGGACGACGCCGAGGCGGTAGCCACCCCGCCCGATTGGCACATTTTGATCTATGAGGTGTTCAACCCCGACTATTCGGTTGGTGTGGCATGTGACCGCGCCGGCATGATCGTCAAGAATGGAGAGTTCGTAGATATGGTCCAGGAATTCGCTCGAGATCCGGAGGAGTTGCGCAGACTGGGTGATGCAACCGCGCCGCCAGCGCTCCTGCCTGTGCGCGGGCCGAGGGAGATCCCGAATGGGAGGCTGCGTTCGAATCCCGGTATGGCAAGGCGGCCAATACGTACCGGGTGTTCGCCAGTCGATACATCATCGAGCGCGAAATCGGCTATTCCGAAGTGGGTGACGGGCGAAACGCTACCGGTGACAACTCGACAGTCGCCGCGAATGCGTTCGAGACAACAGATGGTGATGGCGGCGCGCAGGTGCGGCGGACGATTCCGGAGGCGTGAGGCCGACGCTTCAAACCTCGAGTGCGGCCTGCGCCTCGGTGCGATGTCCGGGCATCATCGCCGCGATCTCGGCTCGAATCTTCTGCGGCCATTGCGGATTCGCGAGCTGGGCCAGTAACCAGTCTATGTCGTGGTGGTCAAGGCGGGCGACTGCGAAGTACACGATGTCGTCGTCGAATATTTCCGGATTCCGTTCCGGATCGATTTCACCGTGCAGGTACTTTGTCACGATCTCGCGGGCGGCGATTATCCGCTGTTGACGGTCCATCTGGTCCTCCCCATCGATCAGCGGGTGTAATTCTCGTGTGGAAGGTCGGGATCCACTCCGGCCTCTCGCAGGCGCGCCAGCACTGCTTCGCGGAATGCCGCGAAGTCGCCGTTGGCGGCGCGGGTCGACTGGAGTGCGTCGAAGATCGCATTCGACCGGGCGTCGCCGAAGCTGCTGGCACCTTCCGGTGTCGAGGCACCGATCGCGACGCCCTCCATGACCTGGTTGGACAAGGCGGGGACGTCCCACCGGAATGCATCAGGGTGCTGTCCCTGATAGTTCTTCAGCCAGTCGACGACGCGATAGGCCTCGGGTAAATCGTTCACATAAATAACTAGACCGTCCGCGCTCAGCCGGTATGGACCGGCGACTTTCGCGCCGTGGATACCAGGGAAGTCATCGGGCCGATCGACTATCTCACGCACGATGCCATCCATCAAAGCCGGAGCGGCATCTGCCTCTGGATTGACAAAGACGCGGTAATTGACGTTGTCCGGATCAGTACCCGCCCGGTTGAAACGAAGAAAGCTGGCTTCCCATGGCGGGACATTTCCGGCGTTCTCCGGGGTGAGGAATATATACTCCCGACCGCCGTGGATAAAGGCTCTCTGGCCATCTCCGGTCCGGTGACGCAGAATATCTCCCATTTCTCTGACATAGCCTTGCGAACTAGTCGGCCGGTTGAGGTCGGATGCGGAACGGTAAAGGCTGTAGACGTCGTCCGAGCTGTGGATATTATCCATCGACCACACGCGGTCGAGGAACAACTCGAGATTCTCCCGGGACAGCGGGGGTGCTTCCTCTCCATTGTGCTGAAACGAGAAGTCGCGCACCGCCATCAGCTCGTCGAACGACATATCCGGTCGCGCGGCTGCATTGAATTCATCGAAAGACATGTCGGGACGTAGAGTCTGATGTGCTTCGCCGAATGTCATTGCCGACGATGCGAGTCGCTCGAACTCCTCGGGGGAGAGATCGGGTCGTAACGCCTGGTGGACTTCCTCGAACGACATCCCCCGACCTATGGCCTGATGCAATTCCTCGAGTGTGCGCGGGCGGTCGAAGACTTCGGGGAATCTCGCCACAGCATCTTCGAGTAGGGCCCTGTCCGGGTGCCAGGCAAACGGGGAGTGGTTCTCCGGGTTGTAAAAATCGGCGGCGGTCTCGTCGGGATGCAGCGGGACTGGAGCGCCCGGGTCGTCCGGATCGCGTCCGCCCTGTCTGTGGTCCGGTGGCGGAGTCTCCTCCTCGCCGTGCGGTCGTTGCGGCGTGACCTGTGGTTCCTCGCCTCCTGGCACTGGCCGAGCCGGGGAGTGGGGCTCTGGCGGATCGGAGTACTCGCCCAGGTAGCGCCTGAGGTGATCGGGCAATTCGTGCGGCTCGTACAGTTCGTAGCGCTCGCGCGATGGCACGGCACCTGCGGACTCAGGCGGATCCGTTTCGCCCTGGGTGTGGTCGCGTGGTGGGGTCCCTTCTTCCGGCTGCTGGCGCGGGCGATTCGGGTCATAAAGCTCTGGCTCGCGCGGGCGATTCGGGTCATAAAGGTCCGGCTCGCGCGGGGGTCGGGCGAGAGTCTCGGGGTCGTCTGTTGGTCGGCGTTCGGGAGCGGCAGTGTCGTCGGTCGACGGTTTGGCGGGTTTGCCGCTCGCCGGACCACTGGAACCGGGATCGGTGCCGCCGGGGTGTGGCCCGGTGGTGCCGGGTGGTGTGATGGTGCCCGGTGGTGTCGCTGGTGGGGCTACGTGGGGTGGTGGTGTGACCCTGGGGGTTCCGTCCGGGCCTGTGGTCGGCGGTGGTGTCGTGCCTGGTGTGGTCGGCGGTGCGCCCGGCGTCGTGGGCGGCGTGCCTGGTGTGGCAGGCGGTGTGGTGCCTGGTGTTGCGGGCGGCGTGCCTGGCGTCGCTGGTGGTGTGGTGGCCCGTGGTGGTGGGGTGTGCGGTGGTGGCGTGACCCCCGGTGGCGTTGGTGGGGTGGTGCCCGGAGGTGTGACAGGTGGTGTTGTGCCGGGTGGAGTGGTACCAGGTGGTGTGGTCGGTGGTGTTGTGCCGGGCGGCGTTGTGCCCGGGTGCGGTCCACTACCGCCGGGCGGTGTGGTGCCCGGCGGCGTGGTCGAAGTGGAGTTCGACGACGACGTCCTGTTACTGGACCGTACGACCCGCGGCGGCAATGGCCGGGCGAAGATGGTCGCCGAACCGACGAAGCCGCCGACGAAACCCTGGAGTACCGCGGTTCGCAATTCTTTGCCGTCCGGGATATGTCCGGTGACGAGTATCCCCGCGCCCGCACCGGCGACCGCACCCGCGACACCGCCGACACCGCCGATCAGCACCCCCGCGGTGACATGCGCACCGTAGCGGACGATGTTGGAATCCGATTTGCCGGCGGCCTTACCGAGGAACTTGTTGATCCGGGGAGCCACCCGCGAGGCGACTCGTGCGCCGACGCCACCCGCGACGCCACCGATAATCGCGGCGTCTCCTACCAGGTCCCATTCCATCTTGTCGCGGTGATGCAGTACCTCCTTCTGGTAGAACTGGGCACCGGCGTTGACGGCGGCGCCGGTACCGGCACCGATCGCGGCCCCGATGGCGGTGGCCTTGGCCAGTGGCAGACCCCTGCGCTTGGTGGCACAGTCCAGCCCGACCTTCTTGACCCTGCCGAAGTACCGTCTGGCGCTCGCGGCCCACGACGCTTCGGCGGCCGCCCTGTCCTCGGCCGCCTTCACGACACCTGGTGCGGACAGCATGGCATCCACCGCCAGCTGGGTCAGTAGCGCGATTCCGGTTCCGATCACCTGCAGTTTGATGAATTCGCAGTCGTTGGCCTTCTGATAGCACTGCTCGGCCATAGAGTCGCAGTACTCGGCCTGGTTGCGCAGATCGTCGCCGAGCTGCACATTCCTGTTCGCCTTCGTGTCTGCGCTGAAGCCGTTGAGGGCAGTCTTTTCCGTGGCAGAGGCCGTATCGTGCCGTGTGGCGAGTTTGTGGCAGCCGTCGCCGCCCGCCGCCCAGTGGTCACCCTCGCGGCGCACCGCATCCTCGTCGCAATCCGGCCAGTACCCCGCTAAGGCTTCGACCAGCCACTTCGGAAAAAACGCCGGCAGCGTCAGTGTCACAGCGACACACCTGGTAGGTCGATTTGTTCCTCGGGCAGTTCCGGAACCTCGGTATCGCTCTCGGCGACAACCGATTCCGTGACGAATGCCCGACGTGCCGTCGCGATCATGTCGTCGGTGGCATCCGGATGGGCCAGGGCGATGGTGATCAGTGCCGAGTCGGTGTCGGGCCCCAACCCGACGTGCATCCGGAGGGGCCGACCGCCGATGGCCGCCGACAGTTCGGAGTCGAAGGTGCTTTGCCGCGCTTCGGCGGTGTGTCCACCGCCGGCCATCACGGCGTCGCCGTTTTCCGTGCGGTGTCGACCAGTAGGCGGTGCAACACCTTTGCGGGCGCCGCCGCCTCGGAACCGTTGATCTGTACCTCGGTGAACGCGTCCGCCACCGCCATCCCGGGGTCGAAACGACCGTCGTGGAATCCGTAGCCGCTCAGCTGGGCGCGCCACTGCTCGTACTCCGAATTCGACGCGGTGTCCGCCTTATCCCGCGGTGCGGTTCCTCGGGTGCGGGTGAACTCGGCGATCAGCGCGTCCTGAGCCGCCTGTCTGGCGCGGAAGCTACCCGCGACATCGAGCGCGTGCCCGAGTTCGCGGACCATTGTCGAATACACCGGCCGCCGGTCCGATCCGCGCGCGAGCTTTCCGGAATGTGTTGCGCTGCGGATGTATTCGGCGAATACCCCAGGATTGCGGGCGACCACGGTATCGAGCACGATGCGACGGGTGAACGGCTCCGGGCCGGTGGCCCCCGCGACCCAGTCCCATTCCAGGCGGGTGGCCGCGTCGGCGGATTCGGCGATCGCAATCTGCCGCAGATCCACATACGGGTACTGCGTGAGCACGTCGTCCAGTGCGGCCGCGATCTCTCGGATCGTGTACCCGTCGACGCTCGGATCGTCGAAGCCGACCAACTCGAGATCGTGTCGCTCGGCCAATTTCCGTGCGAGCAGTGCGTTCTCACCGCCGGCCAGGCCATCGGCCGCCCACGGATGGCGCGCGGCGGATTTTCCTTCGGCACCGAAGGCCTTGCCCGCCGCCTTCGGCGCCGGACGGGCCTGCTGCTGCTGGTGCTGGTCGGGCAGGTACGGCGCAGACATCCGCGGCGGCACACTCGACGGTGCCGATACCCGCGGAGTGGCGTTGCCCGGTGCCGATGTCTGTGCAGGTCCGGCGGCCGCCGCCTTCGGCGCGGGAGCATCCGGTGTGAAACCGGTACCGACCGCACCTCTCGACCAGGGTGTATTCGGTTGTTTGGGGTCGGCGGCTGGAGCGTCGACGGTTGGTCGGGCAGTGGTCGGCGGCGCTGAATTACCTGTTGTGGGCGTCGATTCCGGCCGGGACCCGGATGTATCGCGTGCGTTCGGTGACCCCGCGCTTTCACCGAATGGGCTGCCCATGCCGGGCATGCCGTTTCCGTTCGGGCTGCTCGGGGTCGGTGCGGTGGACGCGGGGCCAGACTGTGTGCCCGAGGTCCCTGGTGTAGGGGTCGAAGTCGGAGCGGGCTGATAGCCCGGATCGGGTTGTGATCGGGGCGACGATTGGGTGGTGTCGGGCGTGGTGTCCGTCGTGATCGGAGTCTGCTGACCCTGCGAGTACGGATCGGTAGGTGCGGTCGGGGCGACGTTCTGACTGGTGGGCTGCGACTGGTCCCCGGCATCGCTGATCGAACGAGCGGCTTCGCGATCCTCGCGGTCGAAGCTTTCGAGGAGGTCGCTGACGACCTTGCCCTCTTCGCGCAGGCTCGCGACCGTCTTCGCCAGGCTCGCGATTCCTTTGTCTCTATCCGGTACATAGGTCTCGGCGAACGCCTGGCCCGGAGTGTCCTTGCCCCAGGGTTCGCCTTCGCGCGCGAGCGCGGCCTTCAACTGATCGAGTAGGCGCTGTGCGTCGGCGCCGATGTCCTCGTATTCCGGCACCAGTGCACGAAGTCGCTCCACATCGACATCCAACGACTGCGCCACATGAGCTCCTCACGCCTCCCTGCGGTCAATTCTCACGTGCCCCGCCGAGCCTTCCCAACGGTGGGAGTATTCAGTCGGCGCGCGGACCGTCGTTTTCGGCGGATTCACGGGCATCGCGCCAGCTCGGCGACCCTGGTACCAGATCGGGCAGATCGGGCATGAGCTCGGTGATATCGACGATCGGCGCGATCAGCGCATCATGCTGCGAGCGGGCCGACCGCGCCGCCGCCTGTGCGGCCTCGACAATCGCCCGCCCGACATTTTCCGGCTTGGCGCGCATCGCCTGCGCGGTCAATTGCACGTCGGTAACCACTCCGGCACTGTCCACGGTCACTTCGACCAACTGATCGGATGAACTGGCCCGTGCGCGCAGCGCGTCCACTTGTTGCTGGATCTCGGCGAGCTGGGCTTGCTGCTTCTCGTAGACATCCATGATGTAGTCGATCTGGTTGCGCATGCCGTTGTTCGCCGACCGGAGGCTTTCGCGTTCCCATTGATCCACTGCCGGCTCCCACCTCGTACTAGTCGTCGGCGCGGGTCGGGCACCCGATCGGCGGGATTCGCCCGCAGCGCCTCGGCACTACTGTCCGCCGATTATGGACCGGCTGCCTCACTCGGCCGATGCGGATTTCCCCGTAGCTGGGAGTTTGTTCAGTTGCGAGCACGAAATAGCTTGTGCTGCATACATTTACGGATTCTCGCGGTCAGTGGTCCGGCGCGATTCTGAATCCCCAGCACTGGGAAGGATCGACAATGTTGAGAACAGCGGCGGGAAAGGGTCTGATCGAGCAATGACCGGTGTGAATATCGACCCCGCGGTGCTGCGCCAGCTGGCGCTGCAGCATGACCAGGTCGGGCGCGATACTCTTGCGTGGTCAGAGCCGCCGCACGCGTGGCTGGCGAGCTTCGAGTCGACCTACGGCACCATCGCCGATCCCGTCCGCAAGGCACTTGTTTCGTACTACGGTGCCCGCGAGCGGGCCGGTAAGGCGCTGGCGCAGGAGCATTTCAACACCGCGAAGTCGCTGCGGGAGTCGGCGGACTCCTATGAAAATGCCGACAACGAGATGGCATCGAACCTGGGGCGGATCGGAAACGACCTCGGGGGTCCACAGGAGGGGCCGACGCAGAACGGCGTCAACCCGAACACTCAGTACAGCCCGCCGCCCGGCGGGCCCGGTGGTGGACCGGGCGGCGGCCCCGGTGGCGGGCCAGGCGGCGGACCCACGTCGACCGATACCCCCATGGCACCCGCTGCATCGAACGGTTCGACACCGTCGAGCGGGGCACCCGGCGGCATGCCCGGGACGCCGGGCGCGGTGTCGCACCCGGACCAGCAGTCGACGTCGACAGGAACATCCGGTGTGACAGCCGGCGGAACGACACCGTCTCCGGTGTCGGCCGGGCCGCTTGGCGCCGGTCCGGGCGTGGGACCGGTGTACGCCGGTCCGACCGATGATCGCGGTTCGGCTCAGCCACCGGCCGGGCCTACCTCGGGCGCCAATGGCATGCCGATACCCGTGCCGATGGGCACACCGTTCGCCTCCGCCGTCGCCGCCGCGAAGGATAAAGAGGCCGAACCGGCCTATGTGGTGGGCAATGGGGTGAACGACGATCTGGTGCTGGCCAAGACCCTGCTCAGCAGTGTGCTCGCGGCCGTCGACTCACCGGTGGGCATGGCCTGGGCGGTAGCGGTGATGCGCGGTCCGGCCGGTGCCGGCATATTCATCACCTCGAACGAGGGCCGCGGCTGGCTGCCCGCCGGGCTTTTCCTGCCACGCGAAGTCTCGACGCCATGGCTGTGGGATGAAGTGCTCGGAACCGATAGCGGCACGGCATCGTGGGAAAGTGTGTCGGATCCGGCGCGGGTACTGGTCGAATTCGGCCTGGCCTGGGGACCGAAGGCGAACGCGAGCCTGTCGGCGCTGGTCTCCTCCGGCCCGATCGATTCCGGTCTGCGGTCACAGCTGAGCGATGTGGCGATGGAAGGACTCGTCGGCCCGACCTATGATGTCGACTTGCGCGAGTTCACCCCGGATACGGCGGACCGGCTCGGTCTGGTCGGTTCCCCGACCGCCCTGCAATCCGTTGCGAGCGTGTCGGATCAGCAGGTCCGCGAGCGCTGCGTGCAATTGGCGACGGATGCGCACACCCGGGTCGGCCGGTCGATAGCCGCCAGCGCCGATGCCGCCGGAGCGCGGCAACTGCGCGAGCGGATCCTGGCGAGCGTGGCGGCGGGGCAGAGCGTATCCCGGCAGCTTTGGGACGAACTGCGCGATGCCGACGATCTGTTGGCTGCGTCGATGATGTCGCGCCGCGTCGATGTGGGCCGAGTCGGACTCGGCGACTTGCGGATCGACACCGAGTCTTCCGCTCTGCGCGACATGATCTTCGAGCGTCGGTGCAACGAGCTGGTGTTGTTGCTGGCCGAGGAGGCGGAGCGGCAGAACCTGCGCGACGCGATCTACGCACACGAGCAAATCGTGGAACATCCGCAGTTCGTGGAGGTTCCGGCCGCGGTGTCGGTTGCCGAGGACGAGCGGGTTTCCCGCCCGGCAGGGGCCGCTGTCACCGGGCCAGCGGTCACTGCTCCCGCAGTCAGCGCTCCGGTTACGGCCGGGCCGCCGACGGGCGCCGTGGTCGCGCCGACCTCGCCGCCGCCTGTCGTGGCGCCGGATCGACAGTGAGGTCGTAGGACGGTGACCGCACGCGGAAGTTCGACGGCGTGCGTCACCGTCCTGGACGTCCGGCCACTCCCTAGGCGGCACTCCAGGTGGGCGTGCCGTAGACGTTGAGTTTGTCAATGCCGTGGTCGGGGGAGAAGCCCAGTCCGACTGCCGAATAACGCCAGGTTGCCCCGGTCGATTCTGCTGCCCGGGCTAGAGCATCGACGGCATGGGTGGTGCCGTGGTGCCTGGATGCGAGTTCGTAGGCCAGCTCGGTCAGGTCTTGGTGTCGCCTCGCCATCACGGTGAGGCCGAAACCAGTGGAACCTGCACCTCGTGCACTGCAGACGAAATAGTTGTTTCGGTGGAGCTCTTCCGCGGGGACGCCACAGCGCACGAGCTCGGACAGCACTTCCCATGCCGGATCGCCGAAGTAGCGGACCAGTTTCATCGGCACGGCGACATTGCTGGGCAAGGTCTTCAGGTAGATCTTGTGGTTCACATCGCCGCGGGCGTCCACCTCGATCGCGACCCCCTGGGGCTTAATAAGCTCCTCGTGATCCGGCACGGACGCCAATCCGGCGAATTCGGGCCATGTGCTGCACAAACGGTCCAGCGCCCCGGGCACGATCGTCGGACCGCCGTATACCTTGAGACGGACCGCATGGTGTGGCGCTGCGGTGTGATGGACAACCCCGATCCACGTGGCGGACCGGTGGCGGGCTGGGACCTTCGCGGGATCGGGATATAGCGTCGTGACGAAGGACTGCAGCATGTCCGCGACCGTCTCATCTCCGTTCGGCAACCATGCGACAAGATCCCGGATCGCCGCGATTTGCGCAGTGACGCGAGCGCTGAACTCCATCTCCTGTGTCGCGGTCTCCGTGGCATAGCGAATGGCGGGTGTGAGTTCCCCTCGGCCGCCGCTGACGCTGACTTCGAACGGAACGCCGGACATGGTCAGCGTACTGGCCTTGAGTCCATCCGGCGCCAGCGCCGCCAGCTGTCCGCCACAGGCGCGTTCCATCATGGCGCGGATGGGCGCCGGGTCACAGCGTAGTGTCAACCGCTCGGCCAAATTGACCAGGAATTCTCCGGCAGCTCCCATATCGACAACCTCTCATCGCGACCGACACTCCACCCTTTCGTATCTCCCCTCCCGGGCAGCGTGCGACGGGTCAGGTTGGTACGGCGGCCCGCACGAGTGGGAGGTGGGCGTTGACGTGTTCCAGTCGATGTTTCGACCGCAATTGTGCAAGCCGGTCCAGGTCAGTTCCGTACAGTTGCTCCGCCAGCGCGGCGCCGAGGTTGGTGACACCGTAGAGGTATGGACGCCCACCGAGTTCGCAACAGCGTTCCAGCAGGTCGTAAAGTACGTGGCGGGTGGCGGCGATGGTGCCTGGGTCGCGGTCGACCGAGGTATAGACGCCTAGCCCCATCGAGATGGGCACAGTGCCATTCGGGGTGAAGGCGAACGGGGTGGCGTCGGGAGGGCGGCGCACGATCAGGATGTACAACATCGTGAGGACGCGGTTCAGCGGAGTTCGACGCAGCAGAGGCTCGACAGCCGCCAGCATTGCCGCGAACTGCCCGGCAGGCACCACATAATCGGACCACAGGCGAACCCTGTCCGAGGGCAGGTCCGCCACCCCTGCGCGGTGGTTGCGCACCGGCAGATCGCGCACAATCGCACAGTTCTTATGGCCACAACGTCTCAGACCACTACCGTGCCAGCCAGTAATAGAAAAGAGCTTGCCACGCTGGAGGGTCGCCCAGTAGACGTCGACATCGTCGCTCTGCGCAATCCGCTCGGTGTACTCGACGAACTCCTTTGATGTGCCGTGCTCTATGCGGTGCACGTGGGTTTCGCCGAGGTATGGCACAGTGCGCAGCACGGCCCGTTCGATCAGCCCGACCGTGCCGAGACCGCCGAGCGCGAACCGGAACAGCTCGGGATGATCGGCACGCGAGCACCAGCGGCTGGTTCCTGTCCCATCGATCAGTTGGATCCGCTCCACATGATCGACTTGCATGCCGTATCGCAGCGAGTCGATTCCGGCGCCGCCGACCGAGAGGGTGCCGCCAACCGACATGTTCAGATAGTTGGGCAATACGGGGACGGCCCTGCCGCGATGGTTCAGGTAACGCTCCAGGCCGTACCAGCCCATTCCGGCGGGCACCTCGATGAGGCCGTCGCCGAGGTCACGCACCTGCTGTACCGCGGCGTCGGGTGCGTAGGTGACCAGCAATTCACTGTCGGTGACAGTCTGTCCATCACAAGAATGACCCGCACCGCGCAGCGTCAACGGTCGACCGGAGCCGAGCAGTGCGGAGGGAAACGCGGCGGGCATCCGGTGCACAGCCCGTGGGACGGCGTGCCGTATGCCGCCGAAGTCGGTGGCGAACTCGTCGATGGGGACCTCGCGGGAACTTGTGGTCTCGCCTTCAGGAAACCGGCTCGCACCCGAGTATTGTTTCTTCCCAGCGCTGGGAAGAATGTGTGTCCATCCTGTCGCATCCTGGAGGGCGAGCGGCGCTCGATGGGGCTGGATACACTCTTCAGCCGCGTTCCTGACGTGTCGTGAACGAGATGGGCTCCGCGGCCAGGCGACGCACAGGCGGGCGTTCTGCCCGCGGATGAGTGAGGATCTATGCGAGATATCCACCCAGATGTACGTTTCGGACGCAGCCTGCGGCGAGAGTTGCGGCACCGCCTCGCTGAGATGCGCGAACGGAACGAGGCGATCGTCGCGCGACGGCCGTCCCCGAGCGGTTTGGTTATTCCCGAGGTCGACGCGATGGGACGGCTGCGGGATCTGTATCTGGCGCCAGGAACCTGCGACCGGTTCGACAATCGGGAACTGGCCGACGAAATCGTGGTCGCCATTGCCGAAAGTGCGGCGGACGCGCGGCGGCAGTACCAGATCTCCAGGAGCAACCCCGACAATCTGCCGCGACCGCTCGCGGAGGTCATTCGGGAATGGCGGGCGAGGCCAGGGTCGGACTGGCAGCCCCCCAATTTTGGGAAGGCGGAACAATGAATCTGAGATAGCTGGCGGGAGGAATCAATCGAGCATGGCCGGATACATGGCTGTCGAGCCGGATGAGCTGCGCAGAATCGCCGAGCAGCATCATCTGGCCGCGGCGAAGCTCCGGAAGTGGGGTGAAATCCCGCAGGCTTGGCTCGCTGATTTCAAACGTGCATACGGCACGATTGCCGAACCGATGCGGACGGCTCTGGTGGATTACTATGACCAGCGCCACGACCGAGCCGAACGCCTCGCCGACAACCATGAGCGGACGCGAGATCAATTGCTCGCGGCGGCAAGGGCGCTCGAAGAAGGCGATCAGGCCGGTGGGCATCAGATCGTCCAGGCGGGAGGTAACGAACACCCAGCCCCTCCGGGCGGTAACGACCACGGAGCCCCTCCGGGCGGTCCGACACACGGCACACCAACAGCCCCGCTTCCGGAGCGTACCCAGCCGGACACGCCAATGGCGAACAACATTCAACCGGGGCAGCCTCCCGTAACCGCATCTCCCACCTTGGGCATGCCAGACGAGCCGGTCCGCTCTGATCAGGTACCCGTGTCACCGGCCGCATCGGCGCCACAGACCTACAACACCTTCCCAACTGGAGCGATCGCATCGATCGAACCCACGTCACCCTCGGGCGGCGGATCCGAGTACGGTGCCGCCGACATGCCGGTCACTACGGCGGGCGATTCGAGCAGTGCCACGGGCGCTACCGGTGGCCCCAGCCTGGTCGGCGGAATAACCGCACCAGTGGCGACGGATCCATACCCGGCAGCGGTCGCCAGCGGCGCGGCTGCCCGGATCCCCGCACCACTGGCCGCAGGCCCGTTCGCGGCCGCTATGCGTACGGCCGAGGAAAGGCGAGCGCTACCGTCGTTTGTGGTAGGGGAACAGGTTGAAGACGACTTGATGCTTGCCCGCACTCTGCTTGCCGCCATCCTCGACGCGGTGGATGATTCGGCGCTCGGTTTGGAGTGGGCGGTGGCCGTGGCACGAACCCCAGCCGGACCCATGGTTGTCTTGACCTCCACTGAGGGCCGTGGCTGGCTGCCTCCTGGACTGTTCCTGCCGTCGGAGGTCACCCTCCTATGGCAGTGGAGCTCCATTGTCGGCGCTGCGGGGCGCGAGGTCATCGCGGCATTGGAGGGGACTGCCGACCCGGCCCGAATGCTTGCCGAGTTCGGCTTGATGATGGTTCGTCGCGGGCCTATCGTGCCGAGCGCCCTGGTGTCGTCTGCGGCAATCCCAGACGGTATACGCGCAGCGGTAGGCGGCAACGTCGCCATCGAGGAGTGGGTGTCCGCCGCCGAGTCCGCCGTCGACCTCGCCGCGCCCGGTGTCGGACTGGTCGACCGGCTCGCGCTGGCAGGCTCGGACGAGTCGCTGAGTCAGGCGGCCACGGTGCCCGACACGGAAATTCGGGCCAAGTGCCTCGAGCTGGCTCGAGTCGCGGACGCGCGGGTCCGCACCGCCTTCTCCGGCCTCGACGAGGCGACCGTCACCCGTCGTGCCCTGCGGCACCGGATTCTCGGTGTGCTCGATACCGGTCAGCCCGTGCCGGCGAACTACTGGGATCAGCTACGCGCAGCCGATGGCATGGCGGCGGCATCGCGCTCGGCGCGGGTGCATGTGTCCTTCGTTCCCGTCGGCGGCGTCCGCCCGGTCACATCCGACACGGAAGCCGTGCGCGCCATGGTTTTCGAGCGTCGTGCCGACGAACTGCTGTTGTTGCTCGCCGCAGGAGAACCCGACCGGCAGACTTTGCGCGACGCGCTTTACGCATACGGCCAGATCGTCGAGCACCCGCTATTCCAGGCGACAGCGCGTCGTACAGAGGCGGCACAAGGGGCGAAGACAGTCGACGCGGGTACGGCGGTTCAGAACGGCCAGGTTGCCCACAATGCTGGACCTAGCGCTGCCAGTGTCGGGTCGATCAGCGTCAGTTCAACTGTCCGCGGCGGGCCTCCTCCGTCCATAGCCGGATTGCTGAATCGTCCGGCGGTGTCCGAGAGCTCCGGCGAGCAGAGGAGGGTCTAATGGCAACAGCAGATGAAGCCGTCGAAAAGATCCATAATTGGGATGACGGTTATGGGTTGAGTCATGACATAGCGGACCACGCCACCGAGGCGTTGAATGAGCTGGATGGTTTGTCTGGGCCCGAGTTCGAGAAGGCATTGGAGAAGCTCGACGGCACCACTGTGGATTTGCTTGTCAACGCGAGCAAAAGCCAGGGCTTGGCCGATCAGGACAAATACCGCCAGATTGTCAACGCGCTCGACACCGGCGACCCGACAGAAGTCGTCAACGCCAAGAATAAGAAGCAGGAGGCGTCCGAAACGCCGGAGTTCGAGGAGGGATACGGCGAAAACTCGTATCGCGATGAGTTCGTACACGCGGAGTACGTTGACCTGTGGGTGCCGAAGGGGGCCAGTCCGGAGCTGAAACTCGCGATCACGGACACCGAGAGCACTATGCAGTGGGATATCGACTCACTCGGTGTCGGTGATACGAAGGGCACACCCGAGTTCACTCACGCGTTCGACGGCGACCAGCTCACGACTGCGAGCGGCTGGGGCGAGGTCAGAAGCTCGCACGAGGGCCTGAAGGAACAGTTGGACGCGCGGCATACCGAGTACACCGATAAGTACAAGGATGTCACAAAACTCACGTACGACTCCGATATAACGGGCTCCGATGCCTTCAAAAAGCTCGTGGGAATCAAAGACGAACTAAACGAGCATCTCAAGTTCGAGCCGGAGGTCTCGGCGCCCACCGACAACAAGCTCACAGAAAACTCGGGGGGACGACCCGAGGAACAAAGGCAAATTCCCGTCTACGAGAAGAATACGACGGAGGGTAGCGATGGATATGGCAAGTACTTCCTGACCTACGAGGCGGAACAGAGATACTACGGCCAGCACATCCACGAGGCTATGGAGCAATGGGACAAGGCGTACACGGCGGCGGAGACAAAATTCCATACAAATGCCGAGGCGGTCGACACTCCCACTCCCACTCCCACTCCTACGCCGACTCCCACTCCTACGCCCACTCCCACTCCTACGCCCACTCCCACTCCTACGCCGACTCCCACACCTACCCCGACCGACGCCGATTACAGCGACACCTACGACGATCTGCTGGGCGACGGTTCGACTTCGACCACCGATGGCACGACCGACGGCACCACGACCACCGGAACCGACGCCACCGGCTCGAACAGCGGCATCATGTCGGCGATCAATTCGGCGATCAGCGCGCTCGAGAACGGTAAGACGGGAACCAACGCGACTCAGGCCGGGTACAACTCGGGTGGCGGCGGTTCGTCGGGCTCCGGCGGCGGTATGGATATGAGCTCGATGATGATGCCGTTGATGATGTCGCAGATGATGCAGCAGATGATGGGAAACAACGGCCAGGACGCCCAGAAGGAGCGCGAGGAAGAGGAGCGCGAAGAGCGACGGCGGCGCAGGGAGGAAGAGCAGCAGGCTGTCGCGCAGGCGCAGGCACAGGCCGCCCCGGCCGTCGCGACGGACGCGCCGACCAATGTCGTACAGGCGGACGCCAGTACACCACCGGCGGTCGGCGCCGGTGGGCGGTCGATGGTCGATATGAAGCTGCCCGACGGTACGACACAGAAGGTGTCCTCGGCGGTCGCGCAGGCCGTGAACAAGGAGCTCAATAATCCGAATGGCAGCGATGCCAGGTCGGCTTACTCGGGCACGTCCGGACAGCCCTCGGCGGGCACTCCGTGGGTCTCGGTCGACAGCTCGCACCTGCAGACCGGTGACGTGGTTCAGTGGGCGAATCGGAGTGCGATTGTCGTGGTGGATCCCTCCGGACTGGAGGTCATCATCAACGGCCAGCTCGTGCCGCTGGACCCGAACAACCCACCCGATGGCGGCAACGGCGGTTACGGCGAGTTCCAGGGGTTCTTCCACCCGAGCGGGGCCGATCTGGACACCTCCGCGCAGCAGCAAGAGACGCCGACGCCGAGTGCGCCGGGAGTCACCGCGGCGCCGACGACGCCGACAGCTCCGCCTGCGGTTCCCGCGCCGACGACGATCTGACATGGCACTGCGGTCCCCTGGAATTCACCGGGGACCGCAGTGGCTCAGGGCAAGTCCACCGGTGCCGTGCGTTCGTCGTCGTAGCGCGTCGTCGACGCCGACAGCGCCGCGTGCGGTTCTTGCGCCGACGATGACGGCAATGCGGTCCCGCTGAGATTCACGGTGGGACCGCGGCGGCCCAGATTCGAGTCCACCGGTGCCGCGCGTTCGTCGTCGTAGCGGCCACCGCGTGTTGTCTACGCCGACAGCCCTGCGTGCGGTTCCCGCGCCGACGACGATGGCACTGTGGTCCCGCTGAAATTCACGGGGCTCGGCAATGGCCAGGTGGAGCTTGGTTCGCGCCGAACCAATTCGGCCAGGGCGAGTCGGCAGACGATATCGTCTGCCGACTCGGGCCGAGGGAACCAGCGACTATGCCTGCACCACAGGCGAATCCACGGTGACCTCGTCGTCGGGATCGTCTTCGTGCGTTTCGTCGGTCTCGGTATCGGTCGGAGTCGATCCGGTCCGATTCACCGCGCGCCGGACATTGGCGCGAGCCGACACCCCTGACGTATTCGCCACCGGCGTCGCCGAGGGTGTACTCGCGCTTGCCGTCGCTGCCGGTGCCGCCGCCGCGGGTTGGCCGGTGCCGGGTGCCGGTGCCGCCGCCGCGGGGGCGGGACTGCCGGGCGCGGCGCCGGGCGCCGCCGCTTGCGGCTCGCCGGGCTGCGCGCCGTCCTGGGCTCCGTCTTTGTCCTTGTCTTTGTCTTTGTCCGGCTGCTTCAACAGTTCCGGCAGCTGCGATATCAATGGCATTGCCATCATGGGCAACATTCCGAGCATCGACACCAATTGCCCGAGCCCGCCGTCGCCGCCACCACCGGAGCCGCTCGCCCCGGACTGGCCGCTGCCGCTGCCGGACCCGCTGCCGTCGGAGCCCTGGTTGCCGCTACCAGCCATATCGTTGTTGAGCTGGTAGACCGCCTCGACCTTCTCATATACGAGTTCTACTGCTTGGGCGGCAATTTTCATGAGGGCCACCTCCTGAGCGGGTTTGAGCTTCCCGCTTCCGGCGGCTTTCAGCTTCGCCTGGAGTTCGGCCACGATCGCTTTGATGGCTCGCAGCGTTTCGTCACTGCCCGCGGCGACCACGATGGAGGTCTTCATGACCTTGGTGTCGTAGGTCAGCAGTGCGGTCTGCCGAGATTGGACCTCCGCTAGAGCTTCTTGGTACTGCTCCTTCATCAGGCTGTCGCCGATGCTCTCGTAGATCACCGGTCGCAGCAGATCGTCGACGTTCGGCGGCAACTCGGGGGTTCCCCGGCCCAGCAGGTCGACGGCGGTTTGGATGGCTTCCTCGGCCATTTCGATAAATGCCTTCAGACCCGCCGACGCGCCTGGAGGTGGTGTCAGTTCCACCGTCCAGTAGTGGCCGGTTTTGGCCTTGCTCGCCGTGGTGGCAGCGGTGGGGGTCGCGCCGGGCGGTGCGCCGAACAAGGTGGCATCGGCTGGTGGACTGGATCCGTCGGCTGGCGGCTGGCCCGGTGGTGGGCCGGATCCGTCGGTTGGCGGTTGTTGGCCGGGTGGCGAGCCGGGGGGCTGACCGGGCGGACCACCGGGTGGTGGCCCGGATCCGTCAGTTGGTGGCTGGCCGGGTGGCGCGCCAGGGGGCTGGCCGGGCGGACCACCGGGGGGTTGGCCGAAAAGACCACCTGGTGACGCTCCGTATGAAGCGCCGGTTTCGGTGGAATTGCCGGCGGTGGGGGAGCCGAATAGTGTTTGCCACGTCTCGGCCGCGGTACCCGCCAGCTCCGCCATATTGTCGCCACCGCCTCCCAGAAGTTGTTCCCATTGTCGTGGCTTCCCGCCGCTGGGAAGATGAATCATTCGCGAAATTGCCGCATAGTCGTTGTCAGCCCCAGACATTCGGGGCGACCGGTGCCAACCGGCAGTGCATTTGGTGAGCAGGTCCTGAGAGGCGGTCGGTGATGAGCGAGAGCGAGTCGGTCGAATGTCGCCGGCATTGACGGGCGACCTCCAAGAGGTCCTGCGAGCCCTGCTTGGGCTGTACGGCAACGGGCAACCCGATCCGGCCGCCGCGGCGAGCATTGCCCAAGCGATGAACGCCGACCTGAGTGCGCACGGTGGAACCGGAGTTGCCCGCTACACCGACGCGCGCGGCATCCAAACGACGATCGTGGAATCCCATGCGGGCAAAGACGGCGTGGTGCACAAGACCGTGGGCGAGGCAGGAGACGGCACGGTCGTCGGGCGGAATCGGTTGACCAATCAGATCGCCGATCTGCAATCGCGCATCCAGGCGATCGCATCGGTCGGCGATACCCGGTTCAGCGGGCCCGCCCTGCTCGAAGCGGCGCATACGACCATCGCCAAAGCGGCCAAGCAGGTCGATACCGATGTCGCGGCGGCGCGTCAGCGGGCGGCGCAGATCATGCCGCCGAGTATGCCCGAACTGTCCCGCCGAAAAGCCTCGACTTCGGCACCGCGTCGGCGGCGGCGGGCTCGTTCGCGATCCGCGGTGCTGTCCAACGGTCGTCGGCGCGGCCGACCTCGGGTGCCGTCGGATGGAACCGCGGGGAGCAAGGCCGTCGCCTCGGCCAGTGAATGGCTGGGCACCCCTTACATCTGGGGCGGCGGTGGTGCAGGCGGACCGACCGGCGGCGGCTTCGACTGCTCCGGTCTGACCCAGTACGCGATCGCGCAGGCCTCCGACGGCCATGTGATGCTGCCACGGACGACCTACGAGCAGATCTACAGCGGGGATCGGATCTCCGCGGCCGATGTGCGCCCCGGCGACCTGGTATTTCCCGCGAGTTCGTTCAGCGCGCGTGGGCCGGAGCATGTCCAGTTGGCCGCGGGCAACGGCATGGTCATCGAGGCGCCGTATTCCGGTTCGACCGTGAAGTGGTCGCGCATGTCCAGCGACGCCATTGTGGTGCGGGTGCTGTAGTGGCGGTGGAGATTCCGCCGGAGGTCGCGGATTTCCTCGACTGTTGTGGGGTTCGATACCCGGATATCGACGAAGGCGATGTGCGGGGGCTGGCGGTCAAGGTGCGCACTTTTGCCACGAATACTCGCGGGCCTGGTGTCTCCGAGAACGGGGACGCTCTCGCCGCGTATGAGCGCCTGGCCGCGAGCTGGGCCGGTTCCGATGACGACCATCAGGCCGAACTCGATCGGGTGTGCGCCATCATCGCGAAGGCACTGGATGCGGTGGCCTACGTCATTACCGTGACGAAGGCAGTGGTCCTGACCGAACTCGCCGCGCTGGCAACGACTTACGCGGCCATGACGGCCACACCTGCCGCCCGGATCACCGGACCACTCGTCACTGCTGCGGCGCGTCGACTGTGCACCCAGATGGAGCGAGCTCTGATCGGCTACCTCGTCATCGAGGTGATCGGCAGGGCCGTCGAACCGCTCGGACGCGGCGTCGACAAGCTGTTCAGCGGTGCGGCGTCGGTCAGCACGTCGCCCGCTGAACCGGCTCCCGAACCACAGCTGCCCGGCGCTGCCTCTGCCGAACCGCAGGTACCCCGTGCCGAACTGCAGGTGCCTGCTGCACCGCAGGCCGAAGCGCCGCTGCCCGCCGCTGCTGCCGAACCCCAGCTGTCCGGCGTGACCTCTGGCGATGTGCTGACGCCTGCTGCGGCCCCTGCCGCACCGCAGTTGCTTGCCGCTGCCCCAGTCGAAGCGCAGTTGCCTGCCGCACCGCAGAAGTCTGGTGTGGCCCCTGGTGAACGGCAAAAGCCTGGTGCGGCCCGTATCGAAGAGCAGAAGCCTGGCGTGACTTCGGCCGAGGCGCAGGAACCTGGTGCGGCGCTTGGCGAGGTGCGGATGCCTGGCGTGACTTCGGCCGAATCGCAGAAGCCCGGTGCGGCGCTTGGGGATTCGCGGAAATCTGGTGTGGCCTATGCCGAATCGCAGGAACCCGGTGCGGCGCCTGACGAAGCGCAGAAGCCTGATATGGCCCCCGCTCAATCGCGGAAATCTGGTGCGGCGCTTGGGGGACCGCAGAAGCCTGGCCTGACCTCGGCCGAACCGGTGGTGCCTGGCGTTACCCCCGCAGAACCGCGTATGCCCGGTATTTCTCCTGCCGAAGCGCAGCTGCCCAGCGTGGGTCCCGCCGATGACGCGGCGGCCTCCGGCGTCGTCCCAAGCGGCCGCGCCCCCCGCATGCAACCTCCGCTCGGACCGAGCCGTTCGCGCGGCTTCGTAACACCGTGGGCGCATGCGGTCCGGGCCTCGGCACAGCGCGCGGCCTTCTCGAAAGGGGTGCCCTCCAAGGTCTTCCAAACACTGGACCGGCGCGCGACAACGGCACGCAAGCCGCGGGAAACGCCGTGGTCGAAGCTCGCTCGGCAACCGGAGGAGGCATCGAGCGAAATGGCGGTCACCGTACCGACGGTCCGGCGCCGCGAAGATGGCGGCCGATGAGCGGGCCGCGAAGCAGGGGTGCGGCGGCCGACGGTGCGTGGGGTACCGAGGGCCGCCGCACGACAGATCGCCGGGGTTTTGGGGGTGACGATCCGCCGCTTGCCAGGTGGTGGCCGGCTGCCGGATCTCGGCCGCCGGCCACCACTGGACGGGGCTGGGTCTTCGGGATGAGGGACCGTCGACCCACCATCAACATACCGCTAAATAGCGGTACATTCAATATCGAGCCGATAATTGATGTGTACATATATCCGGACGTCGGGTAACAATGCCGCCTTCCCAGCGTTGGGAAT
Source organism: Nocardia vinacea (assembly GCF_035920345.1). Classification (NCBI taxonomy): domain Bacteria; kingdom Bacillati; phylum Actinomycetota; class Actinomycetes; order Mycobacteriales; family Nocardiaceae; genus Nocardia; species Nocardia vinacea. The sequence continues at coordinate 4,256,910 of NZ_CP109149.1, read as the reverse complement.
GGTTCGGCGGTCCCAACCTGGGCGGAAATGGCTATCTTCGGTCCACGAGGATCGTCGGAAGGGAAGTCCGAGTTGTCTGCGGCCGAGGACGCGTTCTACACAGGTGTGCAAAGTCTGGCGCTCGTCGCCGGGGGCGTGCGAAATGAACAGCAGGCGGCGGCTGCCTTCCGCGCCGCTACGGACCTGGATCCGGATATGTGCGACGCCTGGTTGGGGCGCGCCATGGCCGGTGAGGTCACCTCCGAGGTGATCTACGGTGCGTATCGATCGGTGCATAACCTGTACCGGGATCAGCAACGCGCGGGTCTGGTCGATCGTGCGCTGTGGTGTCAGGTCGAGATCGGCGTTTTCGGGCTGCGCGTGGCCATGGCGGATCGGGATCAGATCGCCATCGCCCAGGCCTGCTCCTATGCCGAGGGCGGCGAATGGGGGGAGGCCGCGGCCATTCTCGCCGAAGTGCCGCGCGACGATGTCGCCGACTTCGTGCGGATGTCGCTGTTCTTCCGAACCAAGCAGTGGATCGATGTGCTCACGGCCCGCAATGCCAAGCCCTCGCTCGACGATGGGCTGTTGGATATCGCGGCCGAGCTGATGACGGCACAGTCGCTGGCGCATCTGGGTCGGCTCGGCGAAGCCCTGCCGCGCGCGCAGCGCATCGTCGAGGACAGTCAGTCCGGCAATCTTTCCTACATCTGGGCGGACGCGCACTACCTGCTCGGTATGCTGCTGCGCCACGACGGCGATCAAGAAGCCGCTGACAAGATTCTCAAAGGCCTGCAGGGGTCGGCGCTGTGGCAGGACCGCCCCGAATGGCAGCGTGCGGTGCGGGACAAGAGCTATCGACTCGAGATCACCACCGCCGAGGTCATCGCTTCGCGCACGAATCAGTGGGATCCGAAGTCCGGTGACGATCCGACCGAAGTCGCCGCATCCGCCGCGCGGCTCGCACGCGAGTCCCAGCTGGAGGAGGCCTCCGATCTGCTGCGGGCCCAGATCGGTATGGATTCGGTCAAGGAGCAGGTCGACCGGCTCAAGTCGGGTGTGCTGATGGATCAGGTCCGGGCCAAACGCGGGCTGGCCGTGGATTCCCGATCGCAGCACCTGATCTTCTCCGGCCCGCCCGGCACCGGAAAAACGACCATCGCCCGCGTCATCGCGAAGATCTTCGCCGGACTCGGCGTCGTCGAGAACGCCGAAGTCATCGAGGTATCGCGCAACGATATGGTCGGCACCCACCTCGGCCACACCGCGCCGAAGACGAACGCGTTGATCGATTCCGCGCTCGGTGGCGTGCTGTTCATCGATGAGGCGTACACGCTGATCCAGGAGGGGCTGTCCGGTGGTGACGCATTCGGCAAGGAAGCCGTTGACACCTTGCTGGCCCGCATGGAGAACGATCGCGACAAATTGGTCGTGATCATCGCGGGTTACGAGGAGGAGATCGACCGATTCCTGGCCTCCAACGACGGTCTCGCCGGGCGTTTCACCAAGCGCATCCGGTTCTCCAGCTACAACGCCGATGAACTGGTGCGGATTGCCGATCATATTGCGCACAAAAAGGATTCGATTCTCGCCGCCGACGCCAAAGAAGTGCTGCGGGCACGGTGCGAGCAGTTGTCGGGGCAGACCAAGAACGGTCGGCGGCTCATCGATCTGGCGGGCAACGGTCGTTTCGTCCGCAATGTCGTCGAGTCCGCCGAAGCCGAGCGAGACTATCGGTTTACCAGGGAAAACGCGGATGTGCTTTCGATGACCAATGAGGAGTTGATGACCATCGACTCCTCAGATATCACCGCCGCGCTCGCGGGCTTGGCGCCGGCCGCGACTGGCTGATTCGCATGGCGCGCTTCCGGGTGGTGACCAAGCACCAGATATCGGGCTGGCGGTTTCTGCTGCGCCGGATCGAGCATGCGCTGGTCCGTCGGGACGCCTCGATGATCGACGATCCGCAGCGCGGTCGCTCCACCGCACTGTCGATCGGTATCGCGTTGGCCTGCGTGGTGATCGCCGGTGCGGCGATGCTCGGATTCTTCAAACCGGCGAAGAAGGTCGGCGACTCGAAGATCGTCGCGGAGAAGGACACCGGCGCGCTGTATGTGCGCGTCGGCGGTCGCATGCATCCGGCGCTGAATCTGACCTCGGCGCGACTCATCGCCGGTTCGTCGGACAATCCGGTGCCGGTCTCGCGTGACGAGTTGGCCAAGTATCCGCGCGGGCCATGGGTCGGTATTCCGGGCGCACCCGGGGTGATCGCGGACAACGGCGACCGGAATTCCTCATGGACGGTGTGTGATACCGCGAAGGTCGGGGCGGCGGCACCGGTCAATCCGCAGACCGGATTGCCGACGGTCGCGTTGTCGCCGGTGGTGACGACCGCGATCAGCGGTCCGCTGACCGTCGACGGCGATGCGGTCCGCGGGCTGGGCCCCGATGAGGCGCGACTGCTGCGCGATGACAGCACCACCTGGCTCGTGTACTCCGACGAGCAGCAGGGCATTGTCCGGGCGGCCATAGATATGAGTAATTCTGCGGTGATCCTGGCTTTGGGCATCGACCCGACCTCGACCGTGGTCTCGGCCTCCAAGGGTTTCATCTCGGCCATCCCCGAGGTGCCGCCGCTGCGCGTGCCCGACGTGCCCGGTGCGGGCAGCACCGTGACATTCTCCTCGGGTCTGAGCGTGCCGGTCGGTACGGTGCTCACGGTATCGGCGCCCGATCGTGGCGCATTCTATTATCTGGCCTCGGAATCCGGTGTGGTGCAGATCAATTCGGTACTCGCATCGATCATCCGCAACGCCAATTCGCACGGTTCGGTAACGACGCGGACCGTCGGCCCGGATGTCATCGCGGCGAATCTGCGGCCCGGTGCGTGGCCGGGGACCGCCAGCTACCCGACTCGACCGGTGCATGTCATCGATCCGATGCGCCTGGGGGTGACCTGTTATCACTGGTCGCGCGCGGGCACGGATCCGAATGCCGCGACCGAGTTGCTCGTGGGACGGCAATTACCGTTGAAGGTGGACGAACAGAACCGAACCGTCGGCCTGGTGACGGCGACCGGATCGCGCGGTACCACCGCCGACGCCGCATATCTGCCGCGCACCACCGGACGCTTCGTCCAGGTGACCGGCGCGGAATCCGGATCGCCGCGGCGGGAGTCGCTGTTCTGGATCTCCGACAGCGGCGTTCGCTACGGCATCGACGCCGTGGTCGAGTCCAACTCCACCCCGGATTCGACCTTGACCTCGCTCGGCCTGCGGACTCCGGTGCCCGCTCCATGGTCCATCGTGTCGCTGTTCGCGGTCGGCCCCACCCTGTCGCAGAAGGACGCCAAGATCCAGCACGACGGCATCCCGACGAATAAGGCTGTCAGAGGACTTCCGGGAGGTACTTCGTGACGGCTACCCGCCGGTTCGTGCGGCCCGCTCGGATGGTGCGTGGGCCCAAGGCCCCCGCGGTAACCGAATTGCGGCTGCAGCCGCCGACCGAACTGCCCAAACCGGTGCCGCCGTCGCGGCTGAAGATGATCATGCCGGTGGTCATGGTTGCGGCCATGGCCGGGATGATGGTGATGATGTTCCGCGGCGGCGGGCAGCTGAACCCGATGATGCTGATGTTCCCGATCATGATGCTGGTTTCCATGGGCGGGATGATGGGCGGCGCGCTCTCCGGTGGCGGTAGCGGGGGCGCTGCGAGTCTGAACGAAGAACGCAAGGACTATCTGCGCAGCATTACCGATAACCGCAAAACCGTGCACGCCGCGGAGTCCGAACTGCATACCTACCTGCGCTACACCCATCCGGGTCCGGCCGAGATCGCCGCGTTGATCGGCGGTAAGCGCATGTGGGAAGTCCAGGTCGCCAGTCCGCAGTTCCTGCGGGTGCGGATCGGGCGGGGCCGGATCGCCAACCAGGTCCGGGTCATCGTGCCCGAGGCCGCGCCGACGTCCGATCTGGATCCGGTCGGCGTCGTCGAGGTGACTCGATTCGCGAAGGCGTATTCGACTGTCGGGGGTATGCCGGTCGCGATCAATCTGCTTTCGGCGCCGCAGATCGGTGTCGACGGCGATCCCGATGCCGTGGCCGCGCTGGCGCGGGCGATGGTTGCCGAGGTCGTCGTGCTGCATGGCCCGGATCAGGTCGCGGTCGCGGCGGTGCTGTCGAATCCGGACGCACCGGAGTGGTCATGGCTGAAATGGCTGCCGCACACCCAACATCCGAGTGATACGGATGCGATCGGGTCGAGCCGGATGGTGTACCGCAGCGTTTCGGAGTTGCGTGCCAAGGCACTTGCCGGACTGAATCGTGGTCCGTTCTCCGCGAATTCCGAACCGACGCTGGATCGTAAGCATTATCTGCTGATCGTCGATGACACCAGTCCGGCCACCGATCGGGATATTTCCGGTGTCGATGGCTGCACCTGGTTGCGGCTGGGGCGGGCCGAGCAGACCTTGCCACGGGCGCTGAAGTTCACGGTGGGGCCCGATCGAGCGCTGCACGAGGTGACCGTGCGTGGGCTGCGGCGAGTCGGAGCCGCCGACGCGATGTCGGTGGCGACGGCGAAGTCATTGGCCCGCAACATCTCCCCGTACCGGTTGTCCACCGTGGTCGAGGCCGTGGTCGCGGATCAGGCCAGCGGCGGCACGTCGTGGGAGGATCTGGTCGGCATTGTCGATCCGGGGGCGATCCGGGTCGAGCAGCAGTGGCCGCACCGACGTGACGCGGACCGATCCCGGCTGAACGTTCCCTTCGGCCACGATCCGGCCGGTGGCGTGGTCTATCTCGATATCAAGGAATCGGCCGAGGAGGGCATGGGCCCGCATGGCATGTGCATCGGCGCCACCGGTTCCGGAAAGTCGGAATTCCTTCGCACCCTTGTGCTTTCGGCGGTGGCGACGCATACCCCGGATGCGCTGAACCTGCTGCTGGTCGACTTCAAGGGTGGTGCGACCTTCCTGGGGTTCGACCGGCTGCACCATGTGACGGCCGTGGTCACCAATATGGAGGAGGAGGCCGATCTCGTCACTCGTATGGAAGACGTGATCAACGGCGAAATGGGCAGGCGGCAAAGGATGCTGCGCGATGCGGGCAACTTCGCCAGCGTCGCCGACTACGAGCGGGCCCGTGAACAGGGCGCGCAACTCGCCCCGCTGCCAACGCTGTTGATCATCCTCGACGAGTTCGCCGAACTGCTCGAGCAGCATCCGAACTTCTCCAAACTGTTCGTCGCGATCGGTCGGTTGGGGCGCTCGCTGCGCATCCACCTGCTGCTGGCCTCCCAGAAGGTGCCCGCCAACCGGATGGGTGAGCTGGAAGCGCACCTGTCGTACCGAATCGCGTTGCGCACCAATCAGACCGCTGATTCCCGCGACGCCATCGGCACCGCCGACGCGTATCACCTGCCGAAGAAGCCGGGTTCGGGCTATCTGCGAGTCGGCTCGGGTGATCTGCAGCGATTCCAGGCCGCCTATGTCGGCTCACCGTATGTCGCGCCCGCGCAGGCATCGGCGTCCAGCGCCCAACGGGCCAGGCGACCCGGCGGTGGCTATCGGCCACCACAGCATTTCACCACGGCGCACGTCATCGATGTGCGGCCCGCGGCCGTCGAGCCCGAACCTGTTGTGCAGCAACCGGAAGCGCCGGACGGTGAGCCGGTGACCGTGATGGAGACGGTGCTGCAACAGCTGGGCGGATTCGGTACGCCGGCGCACAAGATGTGGCTGCCGCCGCTGACCGTGCCACCGACTCTGGACAAGCTGCTTCCCGCTGTCACAGCGGGCGCACTGCAGCTGCCACTGGCGATCGTGGACAAGCCGCGCCAGCAACGCCAGGACGTGTGGTCTGTCGATCTGTCCGCGGCCGGGGGGCATGTGGCCGTCGTCGGTGGTCCACAGTCCGGTAAGTCGACCGCCTTGCAGACGTTGATCATGGCCGCCGCACTGACCCACACCCCGGAACAGGTGCAGTTCTACTGCCTCGACTTTTCCGGTGGCCTGCCGAGTGTGCGCAATGTGCCGCATGTCGGCTCGGTCGCCCCGGGCCGAGACGGTGACCGGATCCGCCGAACCTTCGCTCTGATCACCAATCTCATCGCGAGTCGGCAGGCGCTGTTCGCTGAACTCGGCATCGATTCCATGCGTGAGTTCCGCCGCCGCCGCAGCCTGCCTCTGGAGTCGGCGGAACTCACCGCGCGGGGTGACGAGCATGGCGATGTCTTCCTGGTCGTCGATGGCTGGGATGTCGGATTCGCCGTCACCGGACCGTATTTCGACGAGTACCTGCCGGTGATGGAGTCGATCGCGCTGCAGGGTTTGAACTACGGAATTCATTTGGTCGTCAGCAGCTCCAGGTGGGCGGCGATCCGTCCGGCCATCAAGGATCTGTTGCAGACCCGGCTGGAGATGCGCCTGGGCGACTTGACCGACACGGTGTTCATGGGGCACCGCAATGTCGTCGCCGCGATCCCGCCGGATCGCCCCGGTCGCTGTATCTCCAACGACGCGCTGCACATGCTGACCGCACTGCCGCGCATCGACGGCATTGGTGCGGCGGACTCGGCGGGCTCGGGTATGGCGGCCGCGATCGAGCAGCTGCACCAGACCTACCAGGGCCGCCGGGCGCCGGAGGTGAAGCTGCTGCCCGCCCAGATCACCTTGGACGAAATCCTCGCAGGCCGTCCGGGCCCGGCGAGCCCGGCCCAGCGACTGGTGGTGCCGTTCGGCATTCGCGAATCCGATTTGCACCCCGCCGCAGTCGATTTCGGAGTTTCGACGCACTTCGTCGTCTTGGGGTCATCCGGCTCGGGCAAGTCGACGGTGCTTGCCGCGCTGCTCGCGTCGATCCGCAGGCAGTTCACCAAGGATCAGGCTCGGGTACTGCTAATCGATTACCGCCGCCAGCATATGGACGCCATCCCGGACGAGCAGTCGATCGGCTTCCTGACCAGCGAGCGCGACCTGCTCGACGGACTGCCGGCGTTCGCGGAAAAGATGCGCAGCCGCCGGCCGCCGGACGGGGTCACCTCCCAGCAGCTCAAGGAGCGCTCGTGGTGGAGCGGTCCAGAGATCTTTGTGGTGATCGACGACTATCACATGGTCGCCCAGCGTGGTCTGCGCAATCCTCTGGAACCGTTGAAGGACATCATCATCGACGGTCGCGACACCGGTTTGCATGTCATCGTCGCGCGTAATATCGCTCAGGCCGATACCGCGATGTACGACAACGTGCTCGGTCAGATCAAGAACCTCAACTCGTCGGGTCTCATCATGGACGGCTCGAAACTGGACGGCATTCTCATCGGGGATGTGAAGCCGATGAAGCAGCCGGTCGGTCGCGGCATCTTTGTCGAGCCGCTGCACTCCCGCAAGGATCTCGTACAGTCCGCTTGGGTGCCGCCAGAGGAGTAGGTGGTGGTTTGTCCGAGATCGCCAGTGGGTATAGCTCTTCCGGAGTTTCGATCGCTATGCCATTCCCATAGATGGGAATGGCATAGCGTTCTCTATGACGGAACGTTCTTGATGTGCCACTTGTCGGCAACTGGCACCAGTCGTTAGGAGACTGTCATGAACCTCGATCTTCTTCCGGGGGAACTCCCGGTCATAGCCGCACGACTCGGTATCAGCGCGGAGGATCTGATGGCGATGCTCAGTTCGGCTGCCCCCGAGTCTGTCCCGGTGCCGCCGGGTCTCGACGATGTCAGCAAACTCATTCCCGCGGCCTTCGGCAAGCATGCGGTGGCGTTCTTCCCCACCACTGCGAACGGTGTAGTGCAAGGAGTTGATGGGGCGGCCGCGCTGCCCCAGGTGGATTTCAGCTACACCACTACCGATGTGCACGATGGTGGGCAAGTTCTCAGCAGGGGCACGGTATTCGAAAAGTAGTCGGGGACAGCCCGAGCAAAGGCTGATGACATGCCGCTTCAAGTGGTATTCGGTGCATTGGCGCCGGAAGCAATAATCTACCCGTTGCTCTTGGGTGACGGAGCCGCGACGACGCGGTTGACGGCACTCACTTATGAGGGAATAGCCACACAATTGGATGCGGCTGCGGCCAATACCGACGGCTCCATGACTCAGATGGGCGGAGGACCGTGGACCGGATTGTCGTCCGATCAAGCGCAGGCCGCGTTCCATAACCATGCGAATTGGATGCGTGAGCAGGCCATGGTGGCGCGGCAGACCGCTGAGCTCGCGAATGCCGCAGCCACCATTTTCAACCAGGCCCAAGGTGCCATGCAGGCTGTCGCCACATGGTGCGCCAAAGTTCGGGCGCAGGAAGCGCTGGCCCCCGCCACTGGAATCGGTGCCGGGCTGGCGTTGCTCGAGGCCGAGGCCGAATTGCTGATGGTCAGGGGGGCCGCGCTCGGTGTGATGGCGGGCTATGCCGGCGCACTCCTGCCCGTACTGGCCGCGCTGCCGCCACCGGTTATGGCGCCGCCGATCGTGACCGGCGGCGATGATCCGGGCCGGTCGATGGACTATTCCACCTTTGACGACTCGACATTCAACGGCCCGACCGACACTCATACCGGGACAACCCAAACCACCACGACTCAAACCAGTTCGGACAGCACTGGTGACACCGGGTCCACCGACACCACCGATACCACTCGGCCCACCGACACCACTCAGCCCACCGACACCACTCAGCCCACTGATCCGACGAACGCGACCACCGATCCGCAGCAGTTGGCACCCGAGGTGGATCCCAGTTCGCTGTCCGGTGATTCGGGCGTGAACGGCGTCGACTCCGGTGTGGGGGATGAGTGGTTGTACGGCGCATCGCAGAACTCGACGACATTGGCTGGCTTGAACGGTGGGATCGGCAGTCTCGTCGCCATCAACATGATGAGCGGTGGGCTCGGTTCGATGCCGGGTGCCTCGACCGGATTTCGCATGCCGTCGAGCTGGCTGCGCGCCCCCGGTGCGAGCTTCGGACCCACCTCGAATCCGGCTTCGGCCGGACCCGCGACCCGTGGCGGCCCACCGCGGCGAGTGGTCGCGGCGAGCGCTCGGATGCGGCGGCGTCGTCGCGACGAGGAACGCAAGTCGGAAAAGGTCTTCGTGCCGGGCGAGCAGTTCGAAGTGCCGGTTCTGGAGAAGCCTCCGGTGGTCGGTGTCATCGAGTACACCGATCGTCCGGAGGAATCGGATACCGATCAGGAAGTTCTGGTCGGAGTCATCGAGCGATCCGACGACGATGCGGATATTAATACCCCAGTTCTTCCGAGGTAAATCACCGAGGTCGAATTCCAGTTGATGGAGAGGAACAACAATGGCTCAATTCACACACGTCGACCCCGAGAAGTTGAAGACAGGAGCAGCCAACTCGGATGCCTGCCTCCGTGAACTCGAGAAGAACCTGAGCGGGATGTGGAGTGCCCAGGACGAGCTGGCCGCGGCAGTACCGCCCACCAGTGCCACCGGTCGGGCGGCTCAGACGGCGCTGTCCAACGCGTACAACGCGGGGAAATCTCTGGGTGGCACGCTGCAAGAGATCATCGACGCGTTGACCGATGCCCATGTCAAGATCGATGCCAGTGACTTGGACGCGGCGTCACAGGTCAGCCACAGCGGCAACGCCGACGGCCTCGTGACTGCGGGGGGCGACCACAGCTTCCTGGGCGCCACAGGTCAGGCGGCTTATAACGCCGGATCATCGAAGGTCGATTTCAACACTTGGCACTGAGTAAATAAACTAGGCTCAAGAAAGAAGGGCTATTACAATGACCGGACCTATCCACTTCAATTACGGCGCCGCAGAGGCGGCCACTGGCAGTATCGGATCCCTTGTCGCTTCGATGCAGACGAACTCGGATAATCTGCGCGCTCTCTACAATTTGCTCATGCAGGAATTCCAGGGTTCTGCCGCAGAGGGATACCAGGGGATCATGAGCGTCTTCGACAGCAAGATCACCGCCTACGACGGCCAGGTCAAGGCGCTGAACGCCAAAATGTCCGAGCATATGAACAGCGGCGGAACGATGAACCAGATCGATATCATCCAGGGAAACCGGTTCGGCTCGATCAAGGCATAACGGTAGGCAGTGGAGACCGATCCGATCGCGGTCGACCTGAATGTCGATGCCGCGCTGCTGTTGCAAGACATGGCGGGCATCGACACCTATCCTCCGGTATTGGCATTGCTGCCGAACGTCTACCAACTCGACGATCTGGACCGGGTGCGCACCGTTGTCGCGCGGGATCTCGCGGAAGCGGGCATCATCGACGGCGATCGGGTGCACCCGGTGGTCGAGGACTGGCTGCAGTGTCTCTACCGACCGGATGTGGAATTGGTCGCACGGGTACTGGATTTCGGCCCGGACGGTAAACCGCAGGGCATGCTGCGGCTGTCTCTGGTCCGCCATGGTGATGCGCACGTCTTGGCCGTTCGCCATGACGACGAGGTCGTTATTCAGCCGGTATTCCAGGAGGGACGCCAGCTGGATGCCATCTCCGCGGCCTTGGCCGCGGCGTTGGGCCCCTGTCCGGCACTGCGTTTCGAGTCGATGACCGCAGCACAGGCGGAATTGGCCGAAGTGCCCGATGATCAGGACGAATGTCGGCAGGCTTTGCTGGAGTTGGGCGCGCAGCCGCATACCGCGGGGGTGCTGAGCCGCGTATTCGACGAGGTCGTGCGGCGTGCGGAGGTGGCGATGATCGAGCACCGGGACGGTAGCGAGCATCGGCCGCGCGCCGGTGTCAATGTGCTGGATACACTTTCGGGACGGGTCATCGTGACTCCGAGTGTGGCGATGGACGGGGAAGTCCGATCGACCTACGCTCCGGGTGACGACGCCGCCTTGCATGCTGCCATCGGTGCACTGGTCGAACTGTTGCCGGGCCGAAGTTGGTTCGACACCAGTCGGGTCGGGTGATCGGTACGTCGGAGTTGTCGCGGCGCACCGGTTTCCGGTGGTACTGGGTTTTTGGAGAGGACGACAGATATGAGCCGAGCGCCGAGTACTAATGGTCATCCGGCCGAGTCCGTCCGTCACAAGGGCGGTTACGACGCCTTTTTCATGCAGGCAGAGCAGGAACCGGGCAGCGGCCCAGTGGCCGGCAACGTCCCGGCACGCCCGAACCCAGGCTTCAACGAACCGGTGATCGGCGCGCCCGGTCAGTCGACACCGCAGGCGGCGCCAGCCGGTCCGGCGGCACCGCAGAGCGCGACCGCACCGCAGGCCGGTGTGGCGCACACCGCCGGGCCACATGCGGCTGCACCGAATGTGGCTGGGCCGACGGCGGATTCAGCGCGCGAGACCTATGGGACGGCGACATCGTCGTCGCCCGAGACGTGGACGGCCCACGCCGGGGCCGAGCCCGCCACCGCTCGGATCACACAAACCGCATCGAATTCGGCGAATACATCGAGCGGCGATACCGGACCCAGCGTTGAAAGACCCGGCGCCGAATCCGCGGACACACCATGGCAACCCGCCCAGTCGACGAGCTGGGTGCCCGATCGCATCGACCGCACGACGGCGGCGCCGGTCGAGGTGTTGCCCGCGGCACTGACCTCGATGGATCTGTTGGCCGATATCTCGGCGGCCAATCGGGCCAGGCTGCAGTCCAGCACCGGTGTACGCGGCGCGCTGAACAAGGTCGGGTTCCGGCTCGGCCTCTCACCCGCCGAGCAGCGCGCCGAGGACCGGCGCGCCCGAATCCGGACCCAGCTGAACACCCCGTATCAGATCGCGGTGATCAGCGTGAAGGGCGGCGTCGGCCGCACCACGACCGCCGCCACACTCGGCTCGACCTTCGCGGCGTTGCGCCCGGACCGAGTTGTCGCCGTCGACGGGAATCCGGACTTCGGTGATCTGCCCACCCGTACCGCCCCGCACCCGTATGGCCTGACCCTGCGCGATCTGGCGCAGGCGTCGAATCTGGAGGCCTTCTCGACGGTGCAGTCGTTCATGTCGATCAATTCGGCCGATCTCGCCGTCATCGCCTCGCCGTGGACCATCGAGGCCAACGAAGCCCTCTCGGGTCGCGAATACGCCACGGCCGTAGAGGTTTTGCGCCGCCACTTCAATCTGCTGCTCGTCGATTGCGGTACGGGCGTGCTGGATTCGGTGACAATGAGCGTGCTGCAGACCAGCGACGCCGTCGTGGTGGTCACCCCGCCCACCGTCGGCGGGGTGAAAGGCGCGGTGGCCACGTTGAATTGGCTGAGTTCGCACGGTATGCAGCATCTGATCGCCAAATCGGTCGTGACGATTGTGCACCAGCAACCGACCAAGCCGGTCGTCGATGTCGCGGCGATCGAGAAGCTGTTCGCCACCGGGCAGCGCCCGACCTGCATCCTGCCCTATGACGACCATCTGGCCGAGGGCGGCGAAATCGATCTGCGCCTGGTGGAGAAGGAAACCCTGCTCGCCTTCGAAGAACTCGCGGCCGGACTTTCCGATGGATTCCCGAATTATCTGGGTGGCACTAGCGGCGGGCGGACCGCCGGAGGGTGGCGATGAGTACTGCCGTTGCTTCGCCACCGGGTTCGGCACCCGCGGCATCCGCTGAGGTGGCGCGTGCCCGCATGGCGGTCCTGGTATCCAGCTACCAGGTCGACGTCGTGGTGCCGACCAAGTTCACCATCGAGACTTTCATCGATGATCTGCTCGTCGTACTGGCCAAGGCCATCGACGACGAAACCGTCGATTTCACCCCGCCGACCGGACAGTGGAGCCTGGCTCGACCGGGCGAAGCGCCGATGCCGCGCTGGCGCAGCCTCGCCGACCACGATGTCGTCGACGGCACCGTGCTGGTGTTGGCCGCGGTCGAATCCGCGGAGGTCTTCACGCCGGTCGTGGAGGACATCACCGACGCGCTCGCCCTGATCAACGAGCGCGAATTCGCCGAATTCGACGGCGAGACCGCCGCGGTCGTCGGCCTGAGCACACTGGGTGTCGGCGCGGTCGCCATCGCGGCGATGTTGTCGGTGGCGTGGACCGAATCCGGGGCGATCTGGTGGTACGCGCTGCCAGCGCTGCTGCTCGGCGCGGTGTGCTGGGGCGGCGCGGTGCAAGCGCGGCAACGCAACTTCGCGCCGCGGATCTGTCTCGGGTTGGCATTGTCCTCGATTCCGCTGTTGTTCGCCGGCGGCGCGATGCTGGTGCCGCCTGCCTACGGTGAGCCGGGTCCGTTCGCCGCCGCCAATCTGGCCGCCGGATCGGTTGTCGCGGCCGTCGCGGCCGCGGCCATGTTGCGCGTGACCAAGCTCGGCATCGCGACGTTGATGGCGGTCACCGTGCTCGGCGTGACGGTGGCGGCCGCGGCGATTCCGCTGACCTATCTGAATCTGTCGGTGCGCCAGATATCCGGTGGCGCGGCACTTGTCGGACTGGTGCTGCTGACCGCCGCACCGCGCCTTTCCGTTGTAGTCGCCCGGATTCGGCCACCGGATCTGCCGGACCCCGGCAACGAGGTCAACCCGGCGACGCTGACCGACATCTTCGATGCCGAATCCGCCCGCGATGACGCCGAACTCGATTCCGCCGAGGACATCGAACGACAGCGCGAGCAGGCCGGCGCCGGTATCGAAGGCCGGGCTCGACTGGCGGTTACCAGTCTGCGCGGGCTCATCGCCGCGACCTCGGCACTTTTGGCGGGCGCCGCGGTGCTGTCGGCCGCGGTGAGCCCCGGTGGTATCCGGGAAATCGTGCTGACCGCGGCTGTGGCGGGACTTTTGGCCCTGCGCGCGCGCTGGTTCCCGGACCGGGTGCAGGCCATCGCGCTCGTCATCGCGTCGGCGGTCACCGTGATCGGCATCGGGTTCGTGCTGGTCAGTGCGTATGAAACGGCACCGGCACGGCTGGTTGTCGTCCTTGTGGTCGGCGTGGCGGCCGTCGCGGCATGCGTCGCGGCGGTGCAGTTGCCGGGTCGGCGGCTCTCGCCGGTCACCCGGCGGATGATCGATCTAGCGGAGTATGCGCTCATTCTGGTGATCCCGATAATCGCCTGCTGGATCATGGGCATCTATACCGCGATGCGGGCGATCTGATGCGAATCGGCTCAACCGCGATCGCGGTGCTGGCCGGATTCGCGCTGATCGCCTCCGCCGCACCGGCATTGGCGGTGGAACCGCCGCAGGTGGTCATCGGCGCGCCCGCGGATGACCCGCCCGGCCCGGAGTTGCCGACGAAACAGGACAAGGGCTGCTTGGCGACCGGCGTACTGAAGGACAGTGATCTGACGCGCACGCCCCCGTCGGAGTTGGCACTGGATCTACCGAACGCTCGTGCGCTGAGCCGGGGTGCCGGGGTGACCGTCGCGGTGCTCGACACCGGTGTTACGCCCACTAGCCGCCTGCCCGGTCTGGTCGGCGGCGGTGACTATGTCGCAGCAGGTGGCGACGGTCTGTCCGACTGCGATGCGCATGGCACCCTGGTCGCCGGAATCATCGGCGCCGCATCCGATCCCACGGACGGATTCACCGGGGTCGCCCCGGACGCCAGGATCATATCCATTCGCTATCGCTCCGGCGCCTTCAGTGCCGAGCGGCAGAATGGCGAGCAGGCGCAACAACTCTCGATGGATATCCGGACGTTGTCGCGGGCGATCGTGCATGCGGCGAATCTGGGTGCCGGCGTGATCACGGTGGCGCTGCCGGTCTGTGTTCCGGTGGGGCTCGCGGTGGATCAGTCGATACTGTCGGTGGCAATCGGCTACGCCGTACATGTGCGGGGCGCGCTGATCGTCGCGGGTGCCGGCAATGTGGGTGTCGGCTGTGATCAGAATCCGGATATCGACCCGACCCGACCGAGCGACCCGAGGAACTGGCGCGACGTCAAGACCGTGTCCGCACCGGGTTGGTTCGGTACGGACGTACTGACAGTTGGCTTCACGACCGCCACCGGTGCCGCCATGCCCGATTCGATGACGGGTCCATGGGTTTCGGTCGGTGCACCGGGTACCGCGATCGAATCGATCGGTCCCGGTGGCGGTGGTCTGATCAATGGTGTCGGTGAGCCCGGAAAACTGGTGCCGGTCGGTGGCGCGTCCTTTGCGGCGGCCTATGTCAGCGGAGTGGCCGCGCTGCTGCGCTCTCGATTCCCCAACGAAACCCCGGCCGAGATCATGGCTCGACTGACCGCCAGCGCGCACGCGCCGGCGCGCGGCATCGATAACGTCGTCGGTGCCGGTGTCATCGATCCGCTCACCGCGCTCGGCTACCGCACCGCGCCCAAGCCGCCGATCGGGCTCTACCGGTCCTCGGTTCTGGTCATGCCGGATCCGCCGCGTGCCAAGGATCGTCGTCCGCCGTTCGCGGCCGCCGTCGTCATCGTCGCCGCTGTGCTGCTCGGGGTCGGCGCCACCTATGCGAGCTCCGCGGTCCGGAGGCGGCGGTGAGCCTTCCGAGCATTCGGGTAGGCGGTGTCGAACGTGGTCCGTTCGCCTTCGCCGTGATCGGCGGCAGCTTGGTGGTGACCGGGCTGTGGTCGCATACCCCGATCTGGGCGAGCGCGGCGGTGATCACCGTGCTGCTGGTGACCGTGGCGGTCGAGGTGAACGGCCGCACGACCAGCAGGTGGCTGCTCGACTGGATCGATTACCGATTCAGCAGGGTCGCCAGAGCCGAGGCGCTCGCCGGTCCGGTGGATGTGGCCGATATCGAGGTTCCCGCCGGGGTCTGCGGCATTCGTTCCGAAGGCACCGTGCTCACGGCGATGATCCAGCTAGCCCCCAATCTCGATCTGCCGACGGTCATCGCGGAGAAATCCATCTACACCGAGGACACTGTCCCGGTCGATGCGCTGATCGGCCTGCTCGATCAATTCGGTCTCGCGGTCGATATCGATATCGTGACCACCGGTCAGCGGGTTCGTCCGACCGGCAACTACAGCATGCTCTACGACCAGCTGATCGGCTCCCATCCGGTCGTCGGCCATCGCCTCACCTGGTTGGTCGTGCGGCTGGACATGGAGCGGAACCTGGATCTGCTGCAGCGGCGCGGACTGGTCGCGATGGTCGGGCCGAGAGCGTTGGCCACGGCGGCGCACCGCATCGCGGGCCGATTGCGGGAACGCGGTATCGCCGCGCACGCGCTGCCCGCGGTGGCAATGCAAGAGGCCACCAGGGTGCTGCACGCCGGTGTCGAACTCGGCGATCTGCGTGAGACCTGGACCTGTATGGAGTCCTCGGTACCAGGTCGCTGTGTGACGAGCTTCCTGATCGACTGGACGCGGATGGACGGTGCCGGCATGGACGATTGCTGGTCGTGGAACCGCGGCCGGACCACGTTGGTGGTCAGCCTCACCGATGCCACGGCCGGGCCGCGCGCGCTCGCGCGGTATATCGGCCCGCCGGTCACGACCGAGCCGCCGGACTATCTGCGCCGGTTGACCGGTAGGCAGGCCGTCGCCTTGCTGGCCACCATGCCGACCGGGACGTCGATCCGCGCGGTGCCCGTCGATGAATCGGGCCGCGATATCGCCCCCGATGAGCTCTTGTCGGAGCTCACGATCGCGATCGGTCCCAATGGCCAGATTCTCGGTTCCATCAGTGGTCAGCCACGACATACTTTGGCGCTGCCGCTGTTCGACCCGGCCCGCTACAACCCGCGTAGGCGCACCATCGATGTGCATGCCGACCTGCCGGTGGCACAGCAGATCGTTTTGCGTGCCATGGTGGTCGGCGCGGATGTCGAGGTCCATTCGGGGCGCCCGCACCGCTGGTGGCAGCTGGTCGCCGCGGTCGGTGATCCGGAATCGCTGCGGCTGGCTCCGGAGGCCGGTGCCGCGAATGCCGCTGCGGGGCAAGCCGGTTCGGGTCCGCCACCGTCCTCGGCGACCATCACGGTCTTCGACAATCTGCCGCCGCAGGTATCGACCGCGCAGACCACCGTCACCATCAGTGAGCCCGGTGGGCCGCGGCGGCGGTCGGTCGATCTGGCGATCAACCAGGTCAGCGCGACCGCGGTGGATATCAGTATTCCGATGCGGACCGTGCGCGTCGATTTGATCGAGCCGCGCGGTGAAACCCGCTATTTCGATTCCGCCGCCGAACAACCCGCGATCACCGCGGGTGGCAATGGTGCCACGCCAGGGCCCGACGTTCGGCGCATGAGCTGATCGGAGACAGGTAGTGTCTATCAGCGTGGTTGTGGACTCCCAGCCGAATGACGGCGAATTTGTGCAGGAGGATAACGGGGAGGCACTGACCCCGAGACAGGCTGCGGTGGCGATCTTCTCGAGTCGGCTGTCGGAATTGATCGCGGAATCGGTGGTATCGACCGAGGACGGGTCGACTCGGTCGTTGACCCTTTATTCGCTTGCCCAGCATCTGGAACAGGCGTATCCGGATGTTCCGGTTTCCCAGTCGGGGCTGTACCGGCTCATTCATGGTGACGCGGTACCACGGCTCGATCTGATCATCGCCTTGGCACGGGTATTCGACGTGCCGCCGGAACATTTCGTCACCGAGCAGAAGAATCGCTGATCGCGTTATTCCCGCCAGCGGGAATAACGCAGGACCGCAGCGCAGGCCGGTCTGGATACGATCCCGACCATGGCTGCCGAGGACCCGGGAGATGTAATTCTCCGCCATCGAGGCGCGGTCCTGGATGCGCTGCTCTCGGATCCCGCATTCGGCGAAAACGATCCGGCCACCGGATCTGTGCTGAGCGGGCCCCTGGTCGGCGATCCGGAATTCGGGGAACCGGGTTTCGGGGAACCGGGTTTCGGTGATGATCCGTATTCCAGTGCCGCGGTGGCTGCCGGTTCCGCCCAGGGCGCTCCGCCCGAAACGGATCTGCCGCCGCGGCGGTCCTCCGACGGGCCCAAGGCCAGCGAGCGGATCATCGCGCTGCTGAACGGTCAGCAGCAGGATGCCGCACCGGCAATGGACTTTTCAGCGGACTACTCCGAAGTGTCGGCAAAGCAGCCGCCACCCGAGGAACCGGCGCGGTCCGCGTCCGGGTCGTCCAAGACGCGTGCACCCGACCCCGCGGAGCGGGTCGTCGTGCTGGCGAAGAAGCTCAAGAATCCCAAGGTCGCGTTGGCGGTCTGCGGCGTCTTGGCCCTTTTGCTCATCATCGCGTTGGTTTCCACCGGTGGGAAGGATGATTCGCAGGCGCCGGATCGCATCGCGGTCATCACTCCTTCGGCGACCGCGGCGGCCCCGACATCGAAACCGGAATCATCGGCACCTTCCTCCGGAACGATCACCCCGAAAGCCGCCACCGCCAACTGCCCGCCGGGCAGTACACCGGGCATGGACGCCTTCGGTGGGCAGCAGGGCAAGGCATGGTCATGCGTGCGCGCATACAAGGTCGACGGGCAGGTGCTGACCATCGATCTCGGCAAGACCTATCAGATCGATTCGATCGGCATCGTTCCCGGCTGGGACAGCGTCGGCAGCGACGGTGTGGACCAGTGGACGAAATTCCGCACCGCCAGCCGGGTCAGATATACGTTCGATGATCCGAACAAAACGAGCTACACCCAACAGACCATGGATCAGCGCACTCTGGTCGTCACCAAGTTCGAAGTTCCGGTGCAGGCGTCCAAGGTCGTACTGACAATTCAGGAATCGAAGGGCGATCCGACGATCAATACGACAGCGGTTTCCTCCATCGTGATCACCGGGCACTGAGATGTCAGTAGCCGAGTTGGTCTGCCAGTACTGCTCACACCGCAATATCGGTAATCCGGCGCAATGCGGGCATTGTGGTGCGCCGCTGGCCGCCGTGCATCGACTATCGAGCCTGACCCATGTGGGGCAGCCCGAGCAGGTGGTCGCGGGTGCCGAGCGGGCCGTGGCGGCCACCGGGAGTGCGGTGGCGGGTGCGGAGCACGCGGTAGTGGGTGCGGAGCACGCGGTGGCGGGTGCGGAAAAGTTTGCCGCCAAACAGTATCCGCGCTGGCAGTGGGGTGCCGCGATCGCGGGTACCGTGGCCATGGTCCTCGGCCTCGGCTTTACGGCCGTCCGTTCGTGTTCGACGCCGCTGAGCTCGCTGCCCGGTGTGGGTATCGATCAGGCCTTGCCCAGCCAGTTGCGTGCGGCCGCTTCCTGTCAGCCGGTCGATTCCAAGGCCGAGAACTGTGTCATCCCGGCGGCCGACCCGCTGCTCGCGGGCGGAATCACCGGTGGCAAGGATCTGACCCTCTCGGTGGCACTGGATTCGCCCGAGCGCCGGGCCGATACCGTGCGCAACTGGCGAACGGCGGGCGGAACGGTCCTGGCCGATGGTGTCGTCTTCGTTGCGATCAGTCCGTCGGCAACCCTGCGATACGTGAATACCCTTGTCGGACTTCGGGTCGAGACGGGTGCCTTCATCGGGCGCGCGGCCGCGCAGACCTTCATGTCGCGATCCGGTCTAACCCCCTGACCGACCGGACTCCGGCCGGTCAGTGCACTTGACCAGTGCTGATTTCTTTCAAGAATGTGTTACGCATTTAACGTGCCGCTATACAACGGCACATCAAACCATGTAATGTATGGGAACCGTACGGTTACGGGCTCAGATCTCGGGAAGGCACGAGTCGATGGTGGCAACCACCCAGCAGACGATTTCATTCAAACGGTTCCGCGACGATCCGACCGATCTGGAGGCGGCCTACTTCCGTTGGATCCAGCCCGGCGCCACCGCGCCGACGATCACCGATCGGGCCGAACAGATCTTCCGAAACCACTTGGAACTGGCGGCGATCCGGCTGCCGGGCGCGGCGATCACCCGGGTGTACCGCCCGGAGGACGGCAGCGGACTCGGCGCGGCCATCCAGATCGTCAATGACGATATGCCGCTGCTGGTCGACTCGGTGACCACCGCGCTGCGTCGCCTCGGCGCCGCGGTGACCGAGGTCGTCCACCCGGTCTTCGATATCGTGCGGGACCGGCGCGGGCGGTTGCGCGCGATCGCGGCCAAGGAGCCCGACACCGTACCGGCGAACGGCAGCCACACCGTCACGGAATCGTGGATCCATGTGCAGCTGAGTCCGACCGTCGGTGCCGCACTGCTGGACCGGATCGATCGCGAACTGCCCGCGCTGCTGCGGGTGCTGCGCAAGGTCGTCGACGATACGTCGGGCATGGCGAACGCGATGGTCGCGCTGGCGGGTCGGCTCGACCATATCGCGCATCGCTCCGACGATCCGGAGGTGCCCGAATGCGCGAAGTTGTTGCGCTGGTTGGCCGATGGGCACTTCACGGTGCTGGGCTACGGGTATTACCGCAGCAGCCGGACCGACGCTGGAAACGAACCGCAGCAGGTGCCTGGCACCGGCCTCGGCGTGCTCTGGAACGGTTCGAACGTCGATCTCGATGTCCCCGTAATGGGCAATACCCGACCGGTCCTGCGGCTGTCCAACGGATCGGTGGATGCGTTGATCCCGGGATCGGGTGAGCTGTACTTCGTCAGCGTTGCCGATTACGGCAGTGGCGGTACCGGCGTCGGCCAGGTGCAGGGTGAGCACGTCTTCGTCGGCTCCTTCACGGTGACCGGCCTGCACGAGAACATCCTCGATATTCCGGTCATCACCCGCCGCGTGCACCAGGTCATCGAATGGGCCGGCTTCGAACTGAATTCGTTCTCCGGGCAGGCGATGCTGGAGATGATGCAGTCCTTCCCGCGGGTGGAGCTGTTCTCCACCGATGCCCGGCGGCTGTTCGAAACCGTCTCCGCGGTCATGAATTTGGGGCTGCGCAGGCAGGTGCGCCTGTTCATCCGGCGCGACGGGCGCAGCGGTGCGGTCTACTGCCTGGTTTACCTGCCCCGCGATCGGTACTCGACCGAGGTCCGGCTGCGCATGGAGGAGATCCTGCGCGCGGAATTCGACGGGGAGCAGGTCGCCTACTCCGCAAGGGCGAGCGAATCCGAGTTGGCCGTGGTGTATTTCACGGTGCATCGCGGTCCCGAAGCGGAGCCTGCCGACATCTCCGAATCCAATCGCGAACGCATCCAGGAGCTGCTCTTCGCGAGCACCCGGAGTTGGGCCGACCGCTTGGTAGCGGCCGCGACCGGCGTACCCGCGGTCTCGTCGAAGGTGGCCAACGCCTACGCGAACGCCTTCCCGGTCGGCTACCAGCAGGAGTACGAGCCGGAGCACGCGCTGGTCGATCTGCAGCGGCTGGACCGTCTCGCCGACGGCGCCATCGATACGAATCTGTATCGCAACGCCGAATCGCCTTCGGGGGAGTGGCGTTTCACGCTGTATGTCGCGGGCGAGGGCGTCTCGCTGAGCCGGGTGCTTCCGGTGCTGCAAAGTCTCGGGGTGGAGGTGGTCGACGAACGGCCGCACCGCATCACGCTGCCGGACGATACCCGCAAGTGGATCTACGATTTCGGGCTGCGCGTCCCGGCGACGCTGCTGCGCACCGCGATCGACGCCGACCTCGAGGCCGACCTCACCCGCTCTGCCGACGAATCATCGGTCGAAGGCGGTGTGCGGCAGTACTTCCCGGAGGCCTTCGCGGCCATGTGGAACGGCAGCGCCGAGGTCGACGCGCTGAACGAACTGGTTTTGCGCGCCGGACTGCAGTGGCGGCAGATCTCGATACTGCGTGCCTACGGGAAGTATCTGCAGCAGGCCGGATTCGCCTACACGCTGGGCAATATCTCCCGTGTGCTGCTGGCGCAGCCGACCATGGCCCGGCTGTTCACCGAATTGTTCGACGCCTACTTCGATCCCGAGGGTGTCGGAGCGGTGGCATCGGCGCGGGCCGCGGGCATCGCGGAACGGCTGCAGGCCGAGATCGACGCGGTCGTGAGCCTCGACGCCGACCGTATCCTGCGCGCGGTACTCGGGCTGATCACCGCGACGCTGCGCACCAACTACTATCGCCGCGACGCCGACGGCAACGCGCCGGAGTACCTGTCGTTCAAATTCGATCCGCATGCCGTCTCCGAATTGCCCAGGCCGAGGCCGCAATTCGAGATCTTCGTGTATTCGCCGCGGGTGGAGGGTGTGCATCTGCGCTTCGGTGCGGTGGCGCGTGGTGGGTTGCGCTGGTCGGACCGTCTGGAGGATTTCCGCACCGAGATCCTGGGCCTGGTGAAGGCGCAGGCGGTGAAGAACGCGGTGATCGTGCCGGTCGGCGCCAAGGGCGGTTTCGTGGTGAAGCAGCCGCCGACGGTGACCGGTGATCCGACCGCGGATCGGCAAGCGCAGTTGAACGAAGGCATCGCCTGCTACCGCACCTTCATCTCCGGTCTGCTCGATGTGACCGATAACGTCGACCACGCCTCCGGCGAGGTGCTGCCACCGGAGCGGGTGGTGCGCCGCGACAGTGACGACACCTACCTGGTCGTCGCCGCCGACAAGGGCACCGCAACCTTCTCCGATATCGCCAACGATGTTGCGCGCCAATATGGTTTCTGGCTGGGTGACGCCTTTGCCTCGGGTGGTTCGGTCGGTTACGACCACAAGGCGATGGGCATTACCGCCAAGGGGGCGTGGGAGAGCGTCAAACGGCATTTCGCCGAGATGGATATCGACACGCAGACAACCGATTTCACGGTCGCCGGGGTCGGCGATATGAGCGGCGATGTCTTCGGCAACGGCATGCTGCTGTCCGAGCACATCCGCCTGGTAGCCGCGTTCGACCACCGGCACATCTTCCTGGATCCGAATCCGGAAGCGGCGACGTCGTTCCGGGAGCGGCAGCGGATGTTCGCACTGCCGCGTTCGTCGTGGGCCGACTACGACAAGTCGCTGATCAGTGCGGGCGGCGGTGTCTACGACCGGTCCGCGAAGGCTGTTCCGGTCAGCCCTGAGGTGCGCGCGGTACTGGGCCTGGATCCGAGTGTGACCACCCTGTCCCCGCCGGAGATGATCCGGGCGATTCTGCTCGCACCGGTCGATCTCTTCTGGAACGGCGGTATCGGCACCTATATCAAGGCTTCCACCGAGACGAATGCCGATGCCGGTGACAAGTCCAACGACGCGGTGCGGGTCGACGCTAATCAGTTGCGCGCCAGGGTGATCGGTGAGGGCGGCAATCTGGGCGCGACCGCGCTCGGCCGCATCGAATACTGCGCCAACGGTGGTCGGATGAACACCGACGCCCTGGACAACTCGGCGGGCGTCGACTGCTCGGACCATGAGGTCAATATCAAGGTGCTGCTCGATGCGGTCATCTCCGGCGGCGAGCTTGCCGCTGCCGATCGCACCGAACTGCTGGCCGCGATGACCGATGAGGTCGCCGAACTTGTTCTGCGCGATAATATTTCGCAGAACTTCCGGATGGGTCTGTCGCGCGCCCAGTCGGTGCCCTTGTCCGGCGTGCATCGCAGGCTGATCGCCGACCTCGAGTTCCGGCGAGGTGTGGACCGGCGGCTCGAGGCGCTACCGTCGGACGCCGAGCTGAAAAAGCGGACGGCGGAAGGGCGTGGGCTCACCTCGCCGGAACTGGCGAATCTGCTCGCGCACGTGAAGCTTTCGCTGAAGGACGATGTGCTGTCCGGGGATCTGCCGGATAACGCGGCCTTTGCGTCGGTGCTTCGGTCGTACTTTCCGAAGCCGCTGCGGACCCGGTTCGCCGACGCGATCGGCAGGCATCCGTTGCGCCGTCAGATCGTGGCCACCATGGTGATCAACGACATGGTCGACCACGGCGGCATCACCTATGCCTTCCGGCTTGCGGAGGAGGCGGGTGCGAGTACTGAAGACGCGGTGCGTGCGTTTACCGTCGCGGTGGAGATCTTCGATCTGCACACGCTCTGGCAGCGCATTCGGACCACGCCGATGCCGACGGCGGCGCGTGACGAACTCGAGCGGGAGACCAGGCGCACCCTCGATCGCGTGTCCCGCTGGCTGCTGACCAGTCGCCCGCAACCGATTGCCATCGGCGCTGATATCGCCCGGTACCGCGACGGTGTCCGCAAGCTCGCAGGGCACATGCTGCCAGCCCGGCTTCCTGCGGCCCACGCCGAGGATCTGGCGACGCATGCGCGCGCCGCCGTCGAGCGCGGTGCGCCGGCGGAATTGGCCGAGGAGGTGTATCGGCTCATCCACTTGTTCCCGCTCTTGGACATCATCGACGTGGCCGATATCGCCGAGCGCGACGCGGAGGAGGTCGCGGAGCTCTACTACGCACTCGACGATCACTTCCAGATCGAGCGGCTGCTGACCGCGGTGAGCAACCTCCCCCGCGACGACCGGTGGCGCACCCTGGCCCGGCTCGCGGTCCGCGACGACCTCTACGATTCGCTGCGCTCGCTCACCCTGGACGTGATCACCGCATCCGAACCGAACGAGAGCACCGCCGACAAGATCGCCGAATGGGAGTCGGTCAACCGCCCCCGCCTGGCGCGTGCCGGCGCCTCACTCGGCGAGATCTTCGCTGCGGGCACGCACGACCTGGCGACGCTTTCGGTGGCCGCACGGCAGGTGCGCAGCATGGTCAGTAGCGGGGAATCCGCTGCGGCAGCACCTGTTTCGAGCTAACTGGCGGCACGCCCCCGCGGTCTCGGCCGTCGGTCCGCCGAGGCCGCGGGGGTGCGCAAAGCGTTTCCGGTGAATTTCCCCGTCATTCCCGCGAACATCGGGACCCATACCTCCGCAGTGGGTCCCGGTGTTCGCCGGGATGACGGGGAACCACTCGAGAGCTCGACATCGATTGCGCGAGAGGCTATCCGAGCGAGTGCTCGTTACCGGTAGACGACATCCCTGCCGCCAGCCGCGATAACCAGAATCAGCAATCGATTGTTCTCTACCCGATAGATGGCACGATAGTCACCGCACCGGAGCCGATAGAAACCGACGTATTCGCCTGCCATCGGCTTGACCGCATTGTTCGGGGCGTATGGATCATCACCCAATTGGGCGAGCTTCTGAAGTAGCCGGATAGCGTCCGTTTTGGGAATGTTGCGGATGTCCTGTTGTGCTTCCGGGGTCAACTCGAACCTGTATTTCACTTCGGTTCGTCCAGGATTTCAGCGAACATCTCGGTGAGGTTGATCGCCCCCTCGCCCTTGTACTGCTGGTAGCGGTGTTTGGCGATATCGGCGAGCTGTTCGTCTTCCCAGTTCTCCAAAGCTTGGAGCATGCTCACCGGGACCAGGGCGGCGACTGGGTGGCCGTCGCGGGTGACGATGGTCGTCTCACCGTGCTCTGCCGCATCCAGGGTTTTAGCTAGTCCGGCGCGAAGTTCACGGACGGTCACATGGTCGGTCACATATCTAGTGTACACGGTATGTGTACACTAGATCCCTGGGTGTTGATTGTTGAGCCAAAGCGAATGGATCAGCTGTCGGCATCCGCGCCAAATCCGAGGCTCGCGCAGAGCTCAGGGTCGGCGGGAGCCTCGCGAGGCGCGAGTCGTTCGTGACCGTAGGGACGTCGACGATTACTGGCCCGAGTTGTGTCGCGGCGACTACGTACGATCCGGTTCGGCTCCGAATTGGGGTCGGGTGGCGTTGACGATCCAGGTTGTGAAGTGGGCGGCGAGGTCGGTTGGGGTGGTGGGCCTGACGGTGCGATGTCGGTCGTGTAGTTCGGTGTAGCGGCCGTCATCGGTGATGTCGTGCCATTGGACAGTGGCGAGGGGTTTATTCGGTTTGTCGGCGGGGCCGGTGTAGAGCAGGGCGGACCCACCGCCATCGGCGGGGCGATGCAGCAGGTGTTGGTAGCGGTCGGGCGGGGTGTCGCTTTCAGGTCGGTCGCCGAGGTCTTCGGTGACCTGCGGTCGGGTGCCGGGTTTGCAGGGTGGAAGGCAGTCGACGAGTTGTGCGGGGAGATGGTCGGCGGGGAAGAGGCGGCAGCAGATCGGTCCGTTGGCGTCGCCGAAGGTGCTCTGGGCCAACGACATCGCGTGTTCTCCGGCGCTTGCACCGACGACGCGATAGACGTGCACGTCGCCGTTGGGATCGTTGTGTTCGGTCGTCCCGCCGAAGATTTCGATGCGGACCGCGCAGGTGGTCAGAGTGCGCAGGGCAACTCGGATTCCTTCATCGCGGGAATAGCGCTCGCGCACGGTCATTCGGTGGGCATCGAAGTCCTCGCGGTAGGGAAAGCGGCTGGTGAAGCGGAGGGGATTGGGGAATTGGTTGATTCCGGGTGCGAACCAGAGTGCGGCGAAATCGTCAGGTTCCCAGGTCCATTCGGCCATTGAACAAGCTCCAATCGAGGTTGCGGTATGTCTTTGCGCCGCTACGACGTCAACCACACGTCGATCCGGTCGAGGCTGCCGCCGAAGACGCATTCATCGCCCTCGGCGGCCAGCAGCTTCCAGCCGAACGGCGGATGCTCGTTGCGGACCAGTCGGTACCCGGCTCGCTCGGCCCGTGCGCGCAGTGAGCGCACTTGCGCGGCAATCGAATCCGGGTCGGATGGCACCGAGCGTCCGTGCTGGTTCACCAGGGTTTGCCCCAGAGCCGATGTTGCCGTGCCGAATCGCGGTGGATGCGTCCGGCCGCGACCAGCACATCGAACGCCGCGTGCTTGCGTTCGCAGTCGTGCTCGCGGTGCAGTTGCATCGCCACATGGGCGTCGGCGAGGGTGAGCGGCTGCTCGGGTGGGCCGCATGTCCACGCCGTCGGCCATTCGACCGGGCGCAATCGGCAGCGACGCACAGCGCGCCGGTCGCGGCGCGGCTGGTTCATCGGCCACACACACGCCACCCCGACCATCGCGAAAACACAGCCCACGACAACCACGAGGATGCTGTGCACTATCTGCCACGCCCCCATAGCCGTTCACCTCTCGCCGCCGCTGCCGGAGGAGGTCGGCGGTAGTGCCAGCTGGGCGAGCCCGTCGAGCACTTGGTGCAATGTCCGGAGTTCGGGTATGCCCTCGGGCAGCGGGTGGTCGGTGGTGTCGACGGGGAAGTCGATACCGCGCAGTCGGGCGCGTTCGCGCGGACTCGACTTCGGTGGTGCGATCCGGCCGTGCCGCACGAGCGTGTAATACGCGACCCGCTTCCACGCGCACCGCTGGATCCGGCATGCTCGGTGTCGGCGCATCTGCTCATGCGCCAACTCGACCTCGGCTGACCCGCAGATATTCGGCGGATTGAGCAGAGCATCTTCGTACATCACGCCGCCCCTGTCTCGCCGCCGGGCACACGCTGCGCGGAACGCGCCCAAGTGCTCTGCGGGCAAACGGTTTCCAGGTCGAACCCCGCGTCACAGATCAACGCGGGCTGGCAGTCGACGTGACCGAGGTCGAACACCACGATCACTTGAACGTCGAGCCCGGCCGCTATGCCGAGCGCGTACGCGATCGGATCGTCGACATCGGCAGGCGGCCGAACCGTGTAAACGTATTGATAGCCGAGCGTGTTCGCGTGCCGCTGCACGTCGAGCGCATGGCGTGGGGCATGCAGGCCGGATACGTCATTGCGAACGAAGCCAATGGCTTTCGGCTTTTCGCCCGCAGTGATCGTCTGCGGCTCGATGGTTTGCGTGGGTGTCATGGTTCCCCCAGAACCTGGTTGGTGTGGTCGTCAGTGAAGCCTTCGGAGCTTTGCCGCGAGCCTTGGCCGCTGATAGCTAGCCGCTGGACGCGTGTTTCAGCTCACACCTGTGAAAGCGAATTCGCAATCTCTGATCATTAAATTCCTCGCTTCGGAAAAACGAGTACGCTCAACGTCTATCGGCGTTCGCCCTGGTCAAACAAGGAGGTCATCGCATGCCCGCACAGCCTGCCGCCCCATCCGTCCCTCGTCGTCAGGTGGCGCGCGTCCTGTCGAAGCTGCATCGAGAGTCAGGGCTCTATATCAAGGACGTGGCCGAACAGGTCAACCTGCACCACACCACCGTGACGAAGATGCTCAAGGGGCAGCCGTGCAAGCTGAAGCCGATCTACATCGACAAGCTCTGCGACATCTACAGCGCCACACCCAGCGCCAGGATGAACCTGAAAGCTCTTGCCGCGCAAGCTGAATCAGCGCGAGGCTGGTGGTACGACTTTGACGATGTCGTGTCGGCCGACAAGTTGGATGTCTACATCACCCTCGAAGGCATCGCCACCGCTCTTTCGATGTACCAGAGCGCCCGCATCCCCGGTTTGCTGCAAACCGAGGATTACGCCCGCGCCCTGCTTCGTACCAGCCCCGACCTCACGGCCGAGGAAGTTGAGCGACATGTCCAGGTCAGAATGCGGCGACAAGCCGTTCTGACCGAATCGCGGCCGAAGTTGGATGTGGTACTCGACGAGAGCGTGATTCGTCGGGCGCTGGGTGACTCTCAACTCGCAACGGGCCAGTTGCGCCACATCGCCGAGGTCTCAACGATGTCCAATGTCAGTATTCGGCTCGTGCCCTTTGACGTCGGCATCTATCGCGGCACCGAGATCGGCTCTTTCATCATCCTCGAATTCATCGGGACGCCGGACCTCGAACCGGAACCCCCCGTTGTGTACGTCGAAACGGGCGCAGGCAGCGGCAACCTGTACCTCCAGAAACCGGAGCAGGTGGCACGGTATCGTCGGTCCTGGGCCGACATAGAACGGTCCACGTTGAGCGCTGCCAAGACCCGCGCTTACCTGTCTAAGATCGCGAAGGAGTTACCTCGGTGAACATCTCGAACGCCGAGTGGTTCAAGAGTAGCCACAGCCAACAGGGTGGGGAATGCGTCGAAGTCGCCTTTCTCGACCACGGAATGGTCGGAATGCGTGACAGCAAGAACCCGACTGGCGCGGCGTTGATCTTCACTCCCGGCGAGTGGGGCGCATTCACCGTGGGCATCGTGGATGGAGAGTTCGACCGTCGCGCCTGAGCCTGACGTATCTCCGAGCACCATGGCGGCCCCATCACGACGACTTTGATGTCGTGATGGGGCCGTCTTCCGTCTCAGCTCGGTCGAAAACCAATCTCGCACAGAGCTTCTGATTTCAGACCGGCGTGTCATGCGGAGCGTCGATGTGTGCCCTGTGGCGAAGGTGTGCGCGAGCGCGGAATTCTATAGTCCTGGCCAGGAGAAGATCTTGGCTTGCGCGGGTGCTTGCTGCGGCAGATTCGCTACCAGGTCTTGGTATTTCGCCGCCTGCTCGGTGTCGACGCCGGTGATGCGTTCGCGGACGGTGCGGAAGAGGGTCTGGAAGTCTTCGATAACTTTGTAGTGCGACTCCATCACCGCGTAGACGCTGTTCTCCGAGCCTCGGGATTTTTCTCGCCACCGCGTGACCATCGTCTTGGCGGAGATCAGGTCTCGGTCGCCCTGCGTGGGGAAACCCTCACCCAGGCCCCACTTATCCTGCTGTGAGGTCTCGGTCATGGTTCGCTGGATCTTCAGAATCACGTCCTTGAAGTATTCGCAGTCGCGGTCGATATAGACGAACTTCTCGAGATCCATCCGAATCGTCAACCGGCCCTCACGGGCCTCGGTGATCAGATTCGTCAACGGGCTCGCTGAAGTCGTGTCGTCGGCCATGTCGATCCCTCCCAGTTCGGTCCGTGCGGCGGCGGTGGTCAGGCGGAGGCTGGCAGACTCGGAACAACCTTCTCCGCCAAACTACGAGCCAAGTCACACGAGTCGAGGCTTCCCGTGCTGGTCGACTTCGGATTGTTCAGGTTGAATTCGAGACTGCCGCCTTTCATCTCCACGTCCACCGTGCACGCCTCTTTGATGAACGGGCCGTCGAACTGGCGCGTCGAGATCGCCCGCCTGCCGTCGATCGTGTACTCGGTGGTCTCAGGGAAGTTGCGGCTGCGAATGAGATCGATCGTGAGATTCGTGGCGCGAATGCTGACCGAGTAGCTGCTGGATCGAACCCAGGCACAACCGCGCCATTTGACCCCGCCGTCCGCATCGCCATTGGCAGGGTCCTTGCCGTGCAGCTTCTCCGAATCCAGCACGTCTTGCGGAACGTCTTTACAGGGGTCATAGGTGTGTGGAACATCGGCAGCCAGCGACGGCCCGGCGCTCGCGGAAGTCGAGACCGGCTTCGCATCTCCGTCGGTCGATGACCCACACCCTGACAGCAGAACGACGGCACCAACCCCCAACACAGCGCCGAGCAGCGACTTCCCCCTGCTGATCATCCGTTCCTCCAGATCGCCGGTGGTGTCGACGGCATCAGGGCCGGCCCGGCTCCCGCCCCCTGTTCAGTTGGTTCGACCGTACCGGCCGGTTGATCCGCCTACAAGCGGCCCGCCAGCGAGTCCCCGGTCAACCCAGTGGCTCCGGCGCGCAGCCGATTCCGGACTGCGAAGAAGTCGAGCGGGACTGGAACATCCCCCTGGACGGCCGCTGTCTCGCGTTCGATACCAACATCCGAGGTCGGTAGCATTCGTCAGCGTGAGCGACGGGGGACGCCAGCTTCGGCCCAGTGGCTCTCGGTGGTGCACGAGCAGGTTCGTGACGTCGGTGAGTACGTCTACGAACTGGCCGAAACACTGTGCACGGCATTGGATTCCGCGGCCACGGATGTGGATGCGGTGGCCAATGGCAGTTGGACCGGTGGCCTGGCGGCGGAATTCGCTGATGGCTGGTGCGATATCCGCGACGGTGGCGGTCAGATCATCGTCGCGCTCGCCGCCATGGCGGAGAAGACATCGATGACAAGGTCGCCACACTGACCGGTACCGGTTGGGAAAGCGTTGCCGCCCAGGCATATTCCGATGCGCACCAGCAGTGGATGACGGGAGCGCGCGAGTTCGCCGAGGGCGTCCGTGAAATGAGCGCCGCCGCCCGCAAGGCACACACGCGCTACAGCACTGCCGCCGAAGCCGACAAGCAGATGCTTCAGCGCGGGTAAGCCATGGGCGACACCTGGGTCATCGACTCCGGCATGTACTTCGACGCCGCCAAGAAATGCCAGTCGTTGGCCAGCGACATCTCGCTTGCATTGGGGCCGCTGCAGCGTGCTCTGGTACATGACTGCGGCGGTATGGCCGGGGATCACGAGAAGTCCCTGGGGTGGACGACCACATATGACCGGAATGCCTGCGACATCGTCACTCTCGCCGCGACCCTGTGCAATGCACTGCAACGCTTCGAAGATGTGCTGGCCGCCAACGGCTACAACTGGTGGCAGTCCAACCGATCGGCCACCAGCGGCGCTGAGCCGGCACGCCCCACCCAGTCCGAACCGCTGTACGACTCGGGCATGGCACTGCCGACTAGTGCCAAAGGCCCCAACGGTGCCGGAATCGAAACCTCGATCACCGGACTGTTGGACCAAGTCAAGAAAATTCCCAACGGAGATGCCACGAAGCTCGGCATCGCGGCGGATGCCTGGAAGACGTTTGCCGACAACACCAACGTCACCGGAGCCGCGGACCGCATCAAGGGAGGGCGCAACTGTCGACATCGGCGGGCATCGGTGCGTTGTTGATCAATGGCGAGCTGACAGCCGGATTGGTGGATCTACTGCGGCTTGGTCACCTTCCACAACCGCACCGTCTCGTCCCGACTGCCGGTGGCGAGCAGGGTGCCGTCGGGGCTGAACGCCACCGATGACACCGAACCGTCGTGGCCGGTGAGGGGCTGCCAGACCGGTTGATGGGTGCGGGTATTCCACACCCGTACCGTGGGGTCCCCACCGGCGGTGGCCAGCAGGGTGCCGTCGGGACTGAACGCCACCGAACTCACAAACGCGTCGTGGCCGGTGAGGGGCTGCCCGACCGGTTGATGGGTGCCGGTATCCCACATCCGTACCGTGGCGTCCCCACCGCCGCCGGTGGCCAGCAGACTGCCGTCGGGACTGAAGGCCACCGGATTCACCGAACCGTCGTGGCCGGTGAGGGCCTGCCCGACCGGTTGATGAGTGCGGGTACTCCACACCCGAACCGAGGCGTCCCCGCTGGCGGTGGCCAGCAGGGTGCCGTCGGGACTGAACGCCACCGAGTTCACATACGCGGTGTGGCCGGTGAGGGGCTGCCCGACTGGTTGACGCGTGCGGGTATCCCACACCCGAACCGTGGCGTCCCCGCTGGCGGTGGCCAGCAGGGTGCCGTCGGGACTGAACGCCACCGAGTTCACATACGCGGTGTGGCCGGTGAGGGGCTGCCCGACTGGTTGACGCGTGCGGGTATCCCACACCCGCACCGTGGCGTCCCAGCTGCCGGTGGCCAGCAGAGTGCCGTCGAGACTGAACGCCACCGAATTCACCGAACCGTCGTAGCCGGTGAGCCGCCAGACCGATTGATGCGTGCGGGTATCCCACACCCGCACCGTGGCGTCCCCACCGGCGGTGGCCAGCAGGATGCCGTCGGGACTGAACGCCACCGAATTCACAAACGCGGTGTGGCCGGTGAGAACGGTGAGAACGGTGGGGGGCTCGTCGGTCGAGGGGCGACGGGCGATGATGATCCCCGCTGCGGCGGCGGTGACCGGAACGGTGATCGCTGCGCCGATCAACAGTTGGCGCCGACCGATCCGGCGGCCAGGCGAGGCTGCCGGCGGCGGTGTCGGAGCTTCGACCACGGTCTCCGCGAACGTCCGTTCGAGGGAGGCGGCAGTGGGCTGTGGTGGTTCGGGTGTCGGCGCGGAAGGTGGTGCCCCGTGGGTGGTTCGGGCTGCTGTCGAGGTGAGGGCGTGTCGGGTGGCCTTGGCCAGGGCGGTGCAGGTCTGGTAGCGGTCCTCGGGGTTCTTGGCCAGGACGGACGCGATCACGCTGTCGAGTCGTGCGGGTAGATCGGGTCGTATCCGGGTGGGTGCTGGTGGGGGTTCGCTGAGGTGGGCACCGATCACGGCGGCCTGGTCGGCGCGGGGAAACGGCGGCTGGCCGGTGAGCAGGTGATACAGGGTGCAGCCGAGGGAGTAGATGTCGGCGCGCTGGTCGGCGCCCGCGCGGGTGAAGCGCTCGGGGGCGGCGTAGGCGATGCTGGCCGAGATCGAGGAGAGGGTGACGGTGCTGTCGAGGGTTCGGGCGATCCCGAAATCGGTGAGCAGGGCACGCTGCCCGTGCCGGAAGTCGGCCTCGGTCAACAGGTTCGCCGGTTTCACATCCCGGTGCAGCACACCGTGGGTGTGTGCGTAATCCAGGGCGGCCGCGGCATCGGCGATCAACTCCACCACCAATTCCGGCGCCAACCCACCGGGGGACCCGGTGAGCAGCGTGCCCGCGTCTCCGCCTCGGATGTGGCGCATGGCCAGCCACAACACCGGATCACCGGGTGCGCTGCGATCGTGAACGGTGACAATGTTCGGATGATCCAGGCGTGCGGCCAGGGCGGCTTCGCGGTCGAACGCCGCCCGGGCGCGCGGGTCGGCGGCGAGGGCGTCGTTGAGTACCTTCAACGCGACCAGGCGATCCATGCGTGGGTGCCGCGCGGCGTACACCACACCCATCCCACCAGCGCCGAGGACTTGCTCGATCACGAATCCGGCGAAAACATCCCCCGCGGCCAGAACCACCTGACTCCCCGATCCTCTCGATCCACCGCCGGCCGAAACGTTCTGCGGCCGAAAGGAATCTAACGCACACCCGCCGCCCACGCGTACCGAAACGGCCGCGATGAGCAGCAGAAACGATCGAGGCACAAGCGGTGTTGTCGACGCCGCACAAGCAGTCGAACACTTTGCGGCTGACGCGCTTCGGGAGTCGATGCGAGCTGATCAGCTCGCGGCGGCGGTGCCGCAACTTCCGCAGAACTTAGCTGCCGCGGTCAGGTCTGCGCCGCATTCGGTGCAGTGGCGTGGTCGGGCCGCCAATGGGTCACCGCAGTTCATGCAGAATCGCGCATTCGCGGGATTGTCGGTCCCGCAGCCGGCGCACACCGGCGGAACCGGTTGTGCGACAGCCGGAACCGCCTGCCGCTGCCATGGATTGCTCGGTGCCTGCTGCTGGATGGCATTCAAACCCAATGCGGCGCCGAGGAATCCGTCGCCACCGCCATTGCCATGAGCGAAACCCTGGCCCGCTCCGAGCGCCAATTCGCCTGCGGCGTAACGCTGGAAGTCTCCGGCCAGGCGTATGTAGGTGACGTCCTTGGCGAGTCGCTTGATGCGCTCCGCATCTTCCGGTGCCAGGGTGATGTCGAAGTTGCCCAGGCGTGGGATGCGCAGGCCGTATTCGTAGAGCGTCAGATTGGTCTGGCGCACCACGGCGGCCTCGATCGGCTCCAACTGTCCGGACAGGCCGAGCATCGGCCAGTCGCCTCGGGAAATGCCCTGTGTAACAGCAACTTTCATGGACTTCAGCAGCAGGTCCGAGCTCCAGGACTCCACCGTCGCCGGAGTGCTCAGATCGGTGGTGCCCGCCAGTGATGTCACCAGTTCGGCTGGATCCCGCACCGACAGCGCGAATTCCCCGAAGACCCGCAGCGTAACGACCTGTTCGCTGACCGGATCGGCGATATCGGCCAGGCGGCCGCCGAACTTGATGCCGGGGAACTCGCGGGTGGAGACGAAATACAGTTCGGCGCGGTAGAAGTTGTTGCCGGTCAGCGTATCCACGAGCGCGCCGAGGACCGGCAGCTCATCGGCATCGATCCGATGCCGCCCCGGCCCCATCGCGGCCACGACCTGCCCGGACTTGACGAACAGGGCGATCTCGTCGGCGTTGACGATGGCACGGCTGTAGCGGCGGATGTTGACATCCGGCCACTTGTAGACCAGTTGATTCTTGCGGCCCTCGGGGACCGCGATGAACTCCCGTTCGAACCATGCCATGCTCGCGCTCCATCAGCCGTAAACGTAACCAGCGTACCGATGTTCAGCGGCACGATCAACTAACGCCGAGGTCACGGCGGGTGGCGGGGCTGCGCTTCGTTTCCGTGAAGTTACAACTCTTGACTCGCTATTGAACGTGCCGTTGAATAGCGATACATTAAGCAGCGATATGATCGCCGTCACGTGAAAGGCCTCACCATGACAACCGTTCAACACTCCGCGGAAGTGCCGGCGCCCGCGGACGCTCTGCATGCTGAGGATGCGGGCTATCACAAGGCGTTGCGCCCGCGCCAGCTGCAGATGATCGCGATCGGTGGCGCGATCGGGACCGGACTGTTCCTTGGTGCGGGTGGTCGTTTGCACACGGCCGGTCCCGGACTGTTCATCGTGTACGCGGTCTGCGGCATCTTCGTGTTCTTCATCCTGCGGGCGCTGGGCGAGCTGGTGCTGCATCGTCCGTCCTCCGGATCGTTCGTCTCCTACGCGCGTGAGTTCTACGGCGAGAAGCTGGCTTTCGCGGTCGGGTGGATGTACTTCTTCCACTGGTGCATGACCGGCATCGTAGACATCACCGCGATCGCCACCTATGTCCATTTCTGGGGAGCCACCGAGGCGATACCGCAGTGGTTGATCGCGCTGGTGGCGCTGGCCATCGTGGTCAGCATCAACCTGATCTCGGTGAAATGGTTCGGTGAGCTGGAGTTCTGGGCCGCGCTGATCAAGGTCGTCGCGTTGGTCGCCTTCCTGATCATCGGCACCATCTTCCTGGCGGGCCGTTTCAAGGTCGACGGTGAGACCACAGGTTTCAACGTTATCTCCGATAACGGCGGGCTGTTCCCAACCGGGTTGCTGCCGCTGGTCACTGTTACCACGGGTGTCGTATTCGCCTACGCCGCAGTGGAATTGATCGGCACGGCCGCCGGTGAGGCGGAGAATCCGGAAAAGATCATGCCGCGGGCCATCAATTCGGTCATCGCCCGCATCGCGCTGTTCTATGTCGGCTCTCTGGTGCTGCTCGGCCTGCTGCTGCCCTACGTCGTCTTCAAGTCCGGTGAGAGCCCGTTCGTCACCTTCTTCTCCAAGCTCGGTGTCGGCGGTGCCGGCTCGATCATGAATCTGGTGGTGCTGACCGCGGCCTTCTCCAGCCTCAACGCCGGCCTGTACTCGACCGGCCGCATCCTGCGCTCGATGTCGATGAACGGTAGTGCGCCCAAGATCGCCTCGCGGATGTCCAGCGGCGGTGTGCCTTACGTCGGCATCCTCGCCACCGGTGCGATCGCGCTGGTCGGTGTCGGGCTCAACGCGATGGTGCCGGACAAGGCATTCGAGATCGTGCTGAACATGTCCGCACTCGGCACCATCGCGGCCTGGGGCGCGATCGTGATCTGCCAGCTGCAGCTGTTCCGTTGGTCGAAGAAGGGGCTGATCGAACGTCCGTCGTTCCGACTGATCGGCGCGCCCTACACCAGCTACGCCACGCTGGTGTTCCTGGTCGCGGTGATCGTGCTGATGGCATGCAGCCACGAAATCGAGCAGCGCGGTGCTGTTATCGCCATGGCGGTGGTCGTGGTTCCGGCATTCGTCGGCGGCTGGTTCCTGGCCCGCAGGCGGGTGCTGCAGGTGGCGCAGGAACGTGAGGGCATCACCGGTCAGTTCCCGGTGCTGGCCGAGCGGCCGCGCCGCGAGAGTGACACGGTCGTCGTTCTCGACAAGCCTGACGAGGAGTAAATAATCCGATCTCCGCCCCGGACAACATGTCCGGGGCGGAGCTATTCCCATTGCAGGGAATATGGCATGCGCACGGCGGCGGGCGGCGGAAGAGAATAGGTCCCCTATTCACCAGGCTCGAAAGGTTCCCATGCCGGAACATCCCAGCGCCTCCGAGAATCCGCTGCCGCACCCATGGGCGAATCGGCGGATGCGCGGTACCGAGGTTCCGCGACGGACGCCACATCCCTGGGCTACCCGCGGCATGCCGAAATTCGAACCGTCGCAACGCCGCCAACATCCATGGTCCGGGCCGAGCACCGTGGAACGTCCTCCGGCGCAACGGTTCTCCGTGCCCCCGGCACCTGGCGACACCATGCCGGTGAGCGATCCGGTGACGGGCGCCGAGCCGACCCTGGAACTCGACGAGCCGGTCTCCGGACGCAGTGGTCGCTCCCGGCCGAGCGTGCGCCGACTCGGCGCGGGTCTGGTGCCGATGCCGCGGGTGGCGCCGGTCGACCCGCGTGCCGCCATCCTCGACGATCCGGAAGTGCCCGAACTCAAACGGTTCTGTTGGAAATGTCAGGAACCGGTCGGGCGCCGCACCGCCGACGGGCCGGGCGAGGTGGTCGGCGAATGCGGCCGCTGTAGCTCGCCGTTCAACTTCCGTCCAACCCTGCAGCGCGGCGAACTCGTCGCCGATCAATACGAGGTGCAGGGATCGCTGGCACACGGTGGACTCGGTTGGATTTATCTCGCGGTCGACCGTAATGTCAGCGATCGCTGGGTCGTGCTGAAGGGTTTGCAGAACCCGCTGGACTTCGAGGCGCATGTGGTCGCGCTCGCCGAACGGCAATTCCTATCCGAGGTGGCACACCCCGGTGTGGTCAAGATTTACAACTTCGTCAAACATCGGTCTGCCCGCGATATTCCGGACGGCTACATCGTCATGGAATACGTCGGCGGACAATCGCTGAAGAAGATGCTCGATCTGCGCGGCAAGGAGCACATTCCGGTCGTCGAGGCCATCGCCTACATCATGGAAATCCTGCCTGCGCTGGACTATCTGCATTCTTTCGGATTGGCATACAACGACCTGAAACCCGACAACATCATGGTCAGCGAGCACGAGGTCAAACTGATCGATTTGGGTGCGGTCGCCGCCATGGACTCCTACGGCAGCATCTACGGAACTCCCGGCTATCAGGCGCCGGAGATCACCGAGACCGGGCCGACCGTGGTTTCGGATATCTATACCGTCGGCCGGACCCTGGCGGCCCTGGCCCTGGATCTGCCGCGGGACCGCGACGGGCACTTTCTCGGCGGGATACCCGAACCGGATGAGGATCCGCTGCTGGCGCGCTATCCGTGCCTGTACCGCCTGCTGCTGCGCGCCACCGATCCGGAGCCGGAGCGGCGCTTCCCGTCCGCGTACTCGATGTACTGCCAGCTCGCCGGTGCGCTGCGCATGGTGCTCGCGATCGATACCGGCCTGGAGCATCCGCAGCCTTCGGTCGAATTGAGCTCCATGCGAGACGATTTCGGCATCGACACGCTCATCGGCCAGACCGATGGCATCGTCGACGGTATGGACCGGATGCCGGTGCTCGAGGCACGCGATGTCGTCGCGGCCCTACCAACCCCGTTGATCGATAGCGAGGATCCCAGTGCCGAACTGCTGTCCTCGCTACTGCACGGGGAACCGCGGCACGCGCTGGACGCGCTGCGCCGCGCACACGAACGCATCCGTGCCGGCACGATCGTCGCCCCGGAATCCTTCGACCTGGAGGGACCGCTGACCGCGGTCCGCGCCTACCTCGACCTCGGCGAAACCGTTCCGGCCTGCCAGCTGCTGGCCGATCTGCGCCCCGACTACGGCGCGGACTGGCGCATCGAATGGTATGTCGGCGTCGCCGCGCTGCTCGACGGCCATTACGACCGGGCCTGGCAGCATTTCGAGACCGTGCATTCGATGCTGCCCGGCGAGATCGGCCCGGAGCTCGCATTGGCCGCCACCGCGGAACTGGTGCTGCAACATCTGGACGACCCGGCCGAATCGGATCGCTGGCACCGGGCCGCGGCCGAGCACTACCGTGCGGTCTGGCGGACCAACCACGGCGTGGTGAGCGCGGCCTTCGGCCTGGCCCGCCGGCTCGCCGCCGACAGCGAACTGCTCGAGGCTGTCGCGGTGCTCGACCAGGTACCCGCCGCGTCCCGGCATCACAGCGTGGCGCATACGACGGGCTGTCTGCTGCTGGTCTCGCGGCCGATCGCCGATATCACCGAGGAAGATATCTGCACGGCGGCGGGTCGGTTGGAGGCGCTGCCCGACGATGCGCGAACTCTGCAATTGCAGGTCATCGTGGTCGGTGCGGCCTTGGAGTGGCTGCGGGTCGGCGGGCGGCCGCGGAAACCGAGCAGGATGATCCTCGGCTTCCCGGTCACCTCGGCGGGGCTGCGGCAGGGGCTCGAAACCAGCCTGCGCGCCCTGGCCAGGACAGCTCCGGATCGCTGGCACCGCTACCGGCTCGTCGATCTGGCGAATTCCGTTCGGCCGCGCACCCGCTGGTAGGCCTGCGGTTTACAGGGACGGCAGTCGGCGGAGCCGACGGGGTGGGTGAACTCAGCGCAGCTGTTGCACCACGAAGGCGACGATGGTTCCGGTGCCCGCCAGCAGCCACAGCCAGTTGCCGGTGGCGACCGCGAGCACGACCGCGACAATCGAGATCACCGCGGCGATCGTCCGCAGTCGCTGCAGCGCATTACCGCCGGTGGGCGTGGGCGGTGCGGCCGGTGTAGTGCCGGGCAGGTCGGCGAATAATTCCGCCAATTGTCCTTTGGTGGTTGCCGCCGCGGCAACGGCGCTGCGTTCGTCGAACTCGGTGAGGCTCAATCGCCCGGTGCCGAGATGGTGCGACAGTTGTTCCAGCGCCCGTTCCCGTTCCGTCACGGTAATTCGAGAAGCCTGCGCCTCGGTCATATCCGAAGGATAAGCCCCGCCGCATCCGTGTCGATGGAACGAATTGCCAACGGCGGGAATAGTTAGGGGCGTCATTGGGGGTTGACAGCACCTCGCCGACCATAGGTGCCTGACATCACTGACGTATGCTTACCTGTGGGTAATGTTTCTGTGTGGTTTCCTAGACATATGGCAGGGGACGTGGAATACACGATCGATGAGCTGGCGCGCCAGGCTGGTACGACCGTGCGCAGCCTGCGGGTTTACGCCGAGCGCGGCATCCTGCCCCCACCACAGGTGAAGGGCCGCACCGGTTTCTACGGACCGGATCACCTCAATCGGGTACAGACGATCAGCCGTCTGCTGGACCGGGGTATCAAGCTCAACGGGATCAGGGAACTGCTGGAGGCGTGGGATCGCGGCGACGATCTCGGCGACATCCTCGGTGTCGTGGAGCCCGGTGCGACGCAGTCCACCGCGCCGCCAGCCGGCGACACGATCGCGGCGACCGAACTCGAGCAGCGCTATCGCGACGTGCCCCACGGTTTGGCCCGCGTGGTCTCGGCCGGTCTGTACGAACCGGTCGACGCCGCGACCTACCGTATTGCCGATCCGCAGCTGATCCGCATCTTCGATCAGTTGGAGGGCGCGGGCATGCCGGGCGATGCGCTGCTCGGCGAATTGGAGCGGCTGCGCGCGGATTGCGACCGGATCGCCCGCCGCTTCGTCGATCTGTTCCATCGGTCGGCGTGGGAGCCGTATCAGCACTCCGAGCGCACACCTGCGGATACGGCGGTACTCGCCGACCGGGTGGCCGAGACGAGGATCCGCCCGGGGCAGGCGACCGCCGAGCTGGTGAACCGCTTTATCGCAAAGTATCTCGAACAGGACAGCGAACTCACCGAGGCGCTGCCCGACGCCTGACGCGCCAAGGCGCGCATTTTTCTTACCTGGCTTGCGGCCGATCTTCGCCTATGACACGTCCCTGGCCAGGCTTTCCTTCGTCATCGTTCCCACGTGTGGTGATACTTAGCCTAACGTGCCGTTAAATAGCGTTACATTAGACAACGGGAACAGCACCTCCCGTCGGCCCGTATCGACGTCGGCCGGCGGGCGAGACAATGATGAAGGAGACGTCGATGATCAACGTCAGCGAACTGCGCGGCGCACCCAGACCTACGGAATGTCCCGACCAGGCACGTAATGCCAAGGGGCGCAACAAGATCCGAGCACTGTCATTGCTTGCGGCGATCGCGGCGGGAGTCGGCGGATTCGGCATCGGCACCGAGATACCGGCGGCCAACGCCGATATCGGCGTGCGCTGCCTGTGGGCCGGTGAAGCTGTGCCGCAGGGCGTGGCCATCTCCGCGGGCGGCTGGACATACCGGTGCCAGTCCGATTTCTTCGGCTTCGCGCGCTGGTCCCGTGAGGGCTACGCCCGCGGCCGCAGCTCCGTGTACAACCCCGGTACCAACGGCAACCCCGCCGGCAAGTTCAGCCCGGGTGCGCAGCAGCCGGGCACCGACTACATGGACTACTGCGTCGGCAGTCAGCTGATCGAGGGTCGCGAAGACATCTACGAGGCCGTTGCGGACGGCCGCGGCGGGCTGTATTGGCGTGCGGCCGGACCGATTTCGGACTGGACCTTCGATATGGCCGCGAACCGGCCGGGACCCTCGTGGCGCTCGTCGAGCCTGTGCATCGACGGCAACCTGACCTGAGTAACCGCCGAAACTTCTTACCGCTGATGCCCTTTCGGGCGGGTCGTGCAATTCCGCACGCCGCCCGGGAGGGTATCGGTCTGTGTTGACGGTCGATTAGCCCCTGGTGGAGTGCAATTGACTACCCGACGCAAGTCTGTCTTTCGAGGGGTAGGTGGTACGACGCATCGGGTGCGCAAACGAATGCGACCGCCGCTCCTTTCGGAGCGACGGTCGCATTCGTAATATGAAGAGCCGCAATGGGAGCGGGTCAGCGGCTGCCCTCGGAGGGCACCCAGACCCAGCGTCCGCCGTCGCTGCCGCTCTCGTAGGTGCCCCGGCTCGAGTTGTTGCCGGTGGCGGCGTGATCCTGATCGGCGACGCGACGGTTGCCGCCGGAGTTGCTGTTGCTGTACCCGCCGCCTCGTGCGCCGCCACCGTTGCTGTTGCTGTGGTTACCGGGCGCCGCGATGGTCGACTGAATCGCCATGGCGGCCGGTGTGATCACCAGTGCACCGGCGACAGCGCCGGCGATGACGACCTTCTTCGACTTGAGGTTCATGGTTACCGATATCTCCTTCGTCCCGCCGAGCCCGGACTTGGTCGGTAGTGGGTGTGCCGGGGATGCAGGTTGTATGAGGTCTATTGTGCCGCTATTTGACGGCACAATCAATAGTGTCTCGTTGTGAAAGTTCTGCAAATCCCGGCCGCATCCCCATTTCTGGGAGCAGGGGCGCGGATTCCGCTCAGCGTGATTCAGGTGGCCCGCCCGGACGCGAACTCCGAAGTATGCCGCGACATGGGGGCCGGCGCCCAATTCGCGGAGCCTGCACCGAGTTTCAGCGGTGGCGTGCCTGGCCACCACCCGCATATTCGGCCACGGTCGGACAGCGTAATGCTTGTCGCGCGGGAGTGTTTCCAGCAGCGGGGAGGATTTCGGGGTCTATGCGAGCCGGCGCTTCTCAGATCGGCAGATGGACGACGCGCTGTTCCCGCTCACCGTCGAGGACATCGGCCTGCCAGCGTTCGTTCCAGATTTCAGCGTCGGCCACGCTCAGGGCTGACGCATACTTTCCTGACCCGTGCGGCGAGGGCCGCATGCGCCAGGAACTGTGAGCGCGGACCGGGCCAGCGCAGCACCGGCTCGCACTGTCGGTTGTCCTCGGCCGACATATGGATCACATGCTGTGTCCCGAGCGGGTCGATACGACAATTCTTGTACCAGCCGAACGGCATCAGATGTACCTGCTCACCGCGTTCCTCCAGCCGCTCGGCGACCTCGGTCAGTACGTCGAGAGCCTCGGCGAGTTCGGAGAGCACATCGAATCCCGCTGGCGTGCTGTGTCTTTCGCCGGGTCGGGGCAGGCACACGAAGCCCTCGACGACGATCGGTCCGGCATCGGATTCGGTGACCATGCGCCGGAGCAGTTGCACGGCGGTGCCCGCGAGTGCGCGGTCGCCGCGATCCACCCCGATCGTCACCAGCAGGCAGTCGTGGAAGTATCGGCGTGCTCCGATCACCGACGGTTCGATATCAATGGCGCACGGGCTCGCCATCGTCACCGTGTATTCGACGGTGCGGCAACGATTACTGACAATGCGCATCGGCTACCTCCGGTCCGCTCCTCCGGCCGCCTCGACGGCTCCGGCGGCATCGAGGTCGACAACGGCTGTCGCCGTGCAGGATGCCGGCCGGGTCGCGGGAGAGCCGCTGTTCGAAGTCCGCGGTGGTCTTCGTGAACTGCTTTCCCGGTAGGCCCGCGACCTGGGCGATCTCGTTGTAGCCAACGGTCAGTTTCCACCGTATCGAGGCCCCGCTGGTCTTATCCGTGGTGTCGAACGCCTCGACCACCGCACTCGGATGGTCGTAGCTCAGCACAGCGGTCAGCAATCGGTGGTCAATTCTCGACCGGTCACCGGCACATCGGCCGCACGGACGGCCTGTGGACGGGTGACCGCTTCCCGCGCGAAATGACCACCGATGCGGATGATTCCGCGCACCACCGCGAGTGCCGGGTACCGGGTCGGTGCCTCGGACTGCAACGGATCTCCTCTGCTCGGCGGCCGCTCGGATGTGCTTCAACCGGCAGATTCGCCGGACGCGGGCCGCCGACATCGGACCCTATAGCAGCCGCGCGGCGGGAACATCCGTCATAGCCCGTGGGAATATCCGCATCGGACGGCGAAATCTCGCGCTGAGCGGGGGGTGTGCATTCTGCGTAACGTCGCGCGGACGCATAGGATCTCCTGAGTGCAGGGTCCCCTTATCCCCGTATTCGTCGGTCGAGATGCCGAGGTCGAGCGTGTTGTCGCGCTCAGTCTGCGAGCGACTGCGGGGAAGGGGGTGGTGGTGCTTGTCGAGGGCGAGCCTGGTATCGGTAAGACCGCGCTACTCGATGCGGCCGTTGCTCGATATGCGGCCGACGGCCTGAGTGTGCGCCGGGGAGCCGCGAAGGAGTTGCAGTGGCAGGTGCCGTTCGCTGCCGTGTGTTCCTGGCTGGATAGCGACCGCGGTTCCGATCCGGTGCGTGCGCTGCTGCGCAGTGGGGATCGAGCGGGCGACGGCGCGGCGACGCACGAGTTCGCGATCAGCGAGGCGATCCTCGATCTGGTCGATACCTGGTGTGCCGCTGGTCCGGTCGCGTTGATCATCGACGATGTGCATTGGGCGGACCGGCAGAGTCTGGCGGTGCTGCATCGGATCTGTGGGGTCATCGACGATCTGCCCCTGCTGCTGATGCTCGCGGCGCGTCCACTGCCGAGGGACACCGGATTCGTCGCGTTGACGGCCGAACTCGCGGAACGTCGTGCGCCGACGCTTCGGCTCGGCGCACTGCCCGAACCTGCGACGACGGAACTGGTTCGCCATATGGTCGGTGCGATTCCAGGGCCGGGTTTGATGCGGCAGGTGGTCGGTGCGGGCGGGAATCCGCTCTACATCACGGAATTGGTGGCCTCTCTGTTGCGCGACGAGGCGATCACGGTGGTCGCGGATACCGCTGATCCGACCGAATCCGCCGATGATGAACGTCCCTCCGCATCGCTGGCGGGGGCGATCACGCAGCGGCTGGAATTCCTGTCACGTTCGGCGCGGCAAGTCCTTCCGATGGCCGCGGCACTGGGGCCGACGGTGTACGTCGCGGAACTGGCCGCGGTGCTGGACAGTCCGATCCTGGAAATCTGGAACGTCGTCACGGAGGCGACGGACGGCGGACTACTCACCCGTGCCGACTCTGAACTGGTCTTCCGGCACGATCTGATCCGTCAAGTGCTCGCCGATCAGCTGCCCGATTCGCTGCGCGCCGGATTGCTGCGCCGGGCCGGACAGATCCTGCTGGCCACCGACGCACCGATCGAGCGGATCGCCTACTACCTGTTGGCGGGGGAGAACGAGTTCGACAAACCGACGCTCGACTGGTTGATCGCGGTGGCCGACAAGTTGATCGTGCGCGTGCCCGAGATCGCGGTGCAGCTGTTGCAGCGCGCGGCCGGCATTGCGGACCTCGGCATGCGTCCGATACTGCTGCGGCTGCATACCCAGGCGCTGCTGTGGAACGGTCGCGCGGTCGAGGCCGAAGCCCTGGTGCGTGCGGCGTTGTTGAGCCGGCCGCAGGACGATATCGAACTGCGGTGGTTGCTGATGCAGGCCTGCCATGCGCGGGGCGATCTGCGCGAAGTGGTTGCCGTCGCCGAAAAGGCCCTGGCCACACCGAATCTCGCGGTCGAGGATGCGGGCCGGTTCTATGGGATGAGCGGACTGGACAACTTCTTCCTCGGTCGATTCGATGCGGCGGAGGTAGCAGGTAAGCAAGCGGTGGCGATCGGGGAGGCTCACGAGAACCCGATCGCGACCGGCTACGGGCTGCTGACGTTGGGCGCTCTGCGCTATACCCATGGCTATCTCGACGAGACGCTGGAGCTGAGCAGCCGGATCCTGGCGGTATTCGAGAGCGGGTTCGGATCCGACCAGTTCGATCCGTATGTGCTCTACGCGCACTGCTTGATCGAGCTCGATCGGCTTGCCG
This sequence comes from Nocardia vinacea, assembly GCF_035920345.1. Classification (NCBI taxonomy): domain Bacteria; kingdom Bacillati; phylum Actinomycetota; class Actinomycetes; order Mycobacteriales; family Nocardiaceae; genus Nocardia; species Nocardia vinacea. The sequence goes on along the minus strand of NZ_CP109149.1, from coordinate 4,212,026 downwards.
ACGCGGAAGAGTTTCTACACAAGGCCATCGGACACAATCGCCGGATCAACGGTGTGTATCTCGGTGCGAATCTGGCCGCCCAGGCACGGCTGTATGTATTGAATGGTCGCTGGGACGATGCGATGGTCGAATGCGCCACGGGTCTGGCGGTGCCCGACGTCTTCGGTTACGCCCCGATTCTGCACAGCCTGGCCGCGCTGATCGGAATCCATCGCGGCACCTTCCAACCGGATCCGGATGATATTCCGCCACCGACCGACCAATTCGGGAGCAGCGGCTACGCGCAGTTCTATTCGTGGGTCAAGGCATTGCTGCTCGAGACACGCGGCGATCCGCGTGGTGCGCTGGATCTCCTTGTCGATGCGCACCGGCGACTGGCCGACGGTTTGTCGGCACCCACGCTGTATTACATCTATCCGGACATGGCCCGGCTCGCCGCCGACATCGGTGACGAGGGCGCTGCCCGTTCGGCGGTTGTGGCATCGACAGAGCTGCTGGCGCGTCGGCCGACGGCGGCCCGAACCGGTACCGCCCTGCTGTGCCGCGGCGTCGCCGAGCGCGACCCTGCTCTCCTTCGCGCGGCCGCCGCCGAATTCCGACAGGCGGGACGACCGCTCTACGAGGCGCAGGCATTCGAGAACGCCGCCGTATTGTTCGCCGCGGATGGGCACGCCGCGGATGCCCGCAGCGCCCTGGATGCTGCGGTCGAGCTCTACACCGGCCTCGGCGCGTCCTGGGACACCGCCCGCGCCGTCGCGCGCATGCGCCCGTACGGAATTCGCCGCGGCGTCCGCGGACCCCGCAACCGCCCCAAGTCCGGACGCGCCGCCTTGACCGATACCGAACGCAAGGTCGCCGCCCTGGTGGCCGAGGGCTTCTCCAACTCCGATATCGCCGCCCAGATGTTCCTGTCGCGCAGGACAATTCAGTCCCACGTCTCCAACATCCTGGCGAAGCTCGGCATCACATCCCGCCGCGACATCGCCGCCGCGCTATCGGGAAAGTAGCGCTGCCTTCGAAAGTCGTTGGCGGCGTGTGGCGGATCGATTCTCACGGTGCGGATGTCGACCTGATCGGTTTTACTTGGCACATGTCATCAATTGCCGCAACCAGTGGGCTACCCCCGAGGTTTTCCGGTCGTCTGCGTAACACCAAGCGCTTCATCGGAGAGCCGATTGCGCTTCTGTCCGACGCTATGACGCGGTACGGCAACGTTTTTGAGCTCCAGCTGCTGAACGGGAACATGGTCGGGGTCACCCATCCGCACCACATCAAGTACATCTTGCAGGAGCGCATGGCGAACTTCACGCGCGAGACCCAGTTGTACGACACCATCGAACCGTTCGTGGGGCGTGGACTGGCGTCGATCGCCGACCACAGCCGGTGGCGACGCAACCGGCGCCTCGCTCAACCTGCGTTCCATCACAAGAAGATCAGCGCGCTCAGCGAGATCATGGTGGCCGAAATCGACTCCATGTGTGACGAATGGGCCGAACATGCCCGCGCCGGGCGGGCAATCGACCTCGGCGCGCAGATGAGCAACCTGACATTGCGGATCGTGGTGCGCTCGCTGTTCGGATTGGACCCGCACGGCCCGGAGGTCACCGGCCTAGCCCGCGAAATGCACAAGATGCTTGCCGAATTGGGGAAGTTCGTGCAAATGCCTTTGGTGCCGTTGAAGTTTCCGACGCCGAGCCACCGCCGCTTCTGGCGGGCGATCGACGCGATGGACGCCATCGTCTACCAGGTGATCGCCGATTTGCGCGGCTCCGACAACAGTGGCCTGCTGTCCATGTTCATGAACGCCACGGACGAGGACACCAACGAAAAACTCACCGACCAGGAGCTGCGCGACGAGGTCGTCACCATGCTCTTCGGCGGTCACGAGACCAGCGCGTCGGCACTGACCTGGGCGATGCTGCTGTTGCAGTCGAATCCCCTTGCGCGCCAGCGGCTCTGCGCCGACGTCGACAGTGCGTTGCCCGACGGGCGTGCCACCATGGCCGACCTGCCCGCGCTGTCCTACAGCAAGCAGGTGCTGGAGGAGGTTTTGCGGATGCAGCCACCGGCATGGATGGGGCAGCGTCGCGCCGTCGAGGACGACGAGATCGCTGGCTACCGCATCCCGGCGGGCACTCCGGTGGTGTACAGCTACTATCACGCGCACCGAAACCCCGAGTGCTGGGACCAACCCGACATCTTCGACCCGGACCGCTTCGCGCCCGCCGCCGTCGCCGCCTGGGACCGGAACGTATACCTGCCCTTCGGCGCGGGCGGCCATCTGTGTATCGGCAACGCCTTCGCGATGATGGAGATGCAATTGGCGCTGTCCACCATCGCCCGGCGGTTCGAGGTGACCATCGAGAACCCGGACTTCACCGCGATGTCCGGCCTCACCCTCAACCCCAAGTTCCCCGTCATCGCCAAGGTAATCGAACGGCGATAGCTGAAGGTCCGACACCGCAATTCGACTGCGCTCGACGGGAGGTGCCAGACCCGAGACTCGGTTACCGCAGAGGCCGATTGGATGAGGTGCTAGATCCGTTTGATGGTCGCGAACCATGCTGGTGCGCCGTTGTCGTGGTATCTGGTGTCGAGCCGATCCGGTTCGATCGCGACGACCTTCCATCCATTGCCCGAATTGAACGCCGCTGTCAGTTCCTCCGGGCTGACGGGGTGTGGGCCGGTATCGGGACCCTCGTTACTGAAGCACAACACGTACAGGGTGCCACCGTGCTCGGTCACCGACGCCAGACTCGTCACGTATCCCGGGCGTTCGTCCGTGTCGAAGGTGTGGAACAGTCCGCAGTCCAGCACGGTCTCGAACCCGCGCCTCAAACGGTCCAACCGCAACGCATCGGCCGCGATGAACTCCACATCGATGCCGCGCTCGGCGGCCTTCGCACGCGCGATCGCCAACGCCGTCTCCGCCACATCGACGCCGAGCACCGAAAATCCCAGCGCCGCAACGTACAGCGCATTTTCCCCGCTCCCGCACCCCGCATCGAGCACTGCCCCCGCGAACCCGCCTTCAGCCCCCACCCGCATTATCGCCTGCTGCGGCATGCCCACATCCCAAGGCGCAGGCCCGTCCTGATACGACGCGTCCCATGGCCGCCCGGTCATCCGCTCATGACTGGTCGGCCGCCGTGCCCCCCGCGAATCTCCTGACACCTACGCCACCTCCCTACACGAGATAGCCCCACCTCACATCGTTGCACGCATAAGCCCCCTGCACGCGGCGTTCCGCCACAACACAGCTGGTCAGACGATCACCATGCGTTCTTGGCTGCATCGCCCGAGAGCCCTCCCCGCTGATGCATGGTGATCATCTATCCAGTTGCGGGCCTGCCGAGTTATCGGTCGGTCGGGATCGACACCCGCAGCCCGGTCTTGCCGAGCAGGCGGCGGCGTATCAGAGGTTCCGGTCGAAGTGGGCGACGGCTCGCTCGATGGCGGGCAGCACGTAGGTGTCGTTGTCGTAGAGGTCGATGTGGTTGCTGGTGTCGAGCAGCAGAAGTTCCTTGGGCTCGGGTGCTTTCGCGTAGGCCGCTTCGGCATCGCCGACCGGAATGGCCTGGTCGCCGCGGCCGTGCACGATCAGCAGCGGAGTGGTGAGCAGCGGCAGGTAGGCGTCCACGTCCAGGGTCAGCTCCTGCAGCACCGACAGTGCGGTGCAACGGTTTTCCCAGCCGGGGCGCGCACCACGGTGGGTGCCGTAGTACTCGAATGGTTCGGGTCCGGGATTGCCCGCGGGCATCCCTTCCGGATTGACCGCCGGCCAGTACTCGATTGCACCGGAGTCGAACTGGCGCTGCGTGATCTGCGCGAACTGATCCATCAGCGCGGCGAAATTGTCCGCCCCGAAGCGATTCCGGATCAGCGTCGGATTGTTGTAGGCGGCGGCGATGAGGGCCACAGCCTTGATCCTCGGATCGAATGCGGCCAGTTGCGTCGCGTAGATCCCGCCCAAGCACACCCCGCAGAGTGTGATCTTATCGGCGTCGACCTCCGGGCGGGCTGCCAGGAAGCTCACCGCGTACCGCAGATCGGCCACCTTGGCGATGGCATCCTCGTGCTGGCGCGGCAGGCCCTCGCTATCGCCCCAGTTGCGGTGGTCGAAGGACAATGCGACATAGCCGCGCTCGGCGAACCGCTCCGCGTAGTAGCCCGTAACCTGTTCTCGCACACCGGAAAACGGTCCGGTGAGCACTACTGCGCCGCGTTCGGTGCCCGATTCGGGCAGGTGCAGATCGCCAACCAGGCGATGTCCGTCACTGGTGAACTCGATCTTTTCGATCCGCGTCATGGTTATCCCTCTCTTATGGCCGGACAAAGACACTAGGTGCACTCGGCGCGGTCGGTCTTGTACGTTCTTGCGCGGCACTCGAAGTCCAGCTCCGCCGTGCGGTGCCGCGGAAGCTCGACCGGTAGCTCGCCGGTGTGATGCCGTAGGCGGCGGTAAACACACGAGTCAGGTGTGATTGATCGTGAAAGCCTGTCGCATAGGCGATTTCGGCGATATCCATATTCCGGCGCAGCATCCATCGGACGTAATCCAGGCGTAGGCGAACATGCAGTTTGTGCGGCGGCAAACCGAAATGTGCCGTGCAGGCTCGAACGAGCTGATACTTGCTGGTGCCCGCAACGGAACTGAGCTCGTCGAGCGTCACGTTGCGAGAGACGTTCTCGCGCAGGTAATCCCGAACGATCTCCGCGACCCTGCCGACCGCATCCGATCCGGGAATCTCGGCGCGGTCCGAACGCAGCGCCAATGCCGAGACGAACTCCAGCAGCCCACCCTCCCGGCCCAGCGCGGAACCGGGACGGCCACCTGGCCGGTGCAGCACAGTGTGCAGCGAGCGGAAATGGTTCGCCACGGCGCGATCGCCGATGACGACATCCCCGAACCGCATTGCCGCCGTCGGCATGACCTCGGCGATCAAGGCAGGCGACAGACACATCATCCGCCAGTTGGCCGATTCGAGGTTATCGGGTGCCCCGGTATGCGCGTCATCGGCATGCAGCGCGATCAACTCGCCCGGCGCCGCGTGATGGACGGCGCCACGCCTGCGAACGGTGAAGCCGGAGCCGGTCACCTGAACCAGCTTGATCTCCTCGTGCACACTGTTCCGATACGACCGCGCCGGGCCCGCCACCACCATGACATCGGATACGTCATCCGGCACGAACGGCGTGCCCGCGATTCGTTCTGGTCCCATTCGGCCACCTTGTTCGAACTCGCTGGATACGGTGCTACGCCACGATATCGCCGACCCCGACGCTCGCCGTGGTCATCCGCCTGGACCGGGTCTCGTCCGTCCCCAACAGAAGATGGCCGTGAACCTCTCCGAACTGGGCATTGATCCGTAGCGTGTGGGCGCGGGTGGCCAAAACTTAAGCCGATGTAAATGTGCGATTCGCCGGTTGGCGGGGGTGTGGTGGTGGCGTCGACAATTCCGTTGTCGGAGAAGTGGACCGCAAGGTTTGTACTCCACACCTGACCTTGCGTCGGCGTTCAGCATCGATCGGAGTAAGCCAGTGCGGCCTCACGTCAGTATCGACATCCAACTCTCCGAAGACGATCTCGCGGCCGCACTGCGTGCCGATGTCCTGCGGGGACTGACCGGGAGCCGGAAGTGGCTGCCGTCCAAATGGTTCTACGACGCGCAGGGCAGCAAGCTGTTCGAAGCGATTACCGAACTGCCCGAGTATTACCCCACCCGCACTGAGCGAACGCTGCTGCGCCGCTCTGCCGATGCGATCGCGTCGGCCGCGGCCGAGGCCGGGGAACTGATCGAACTCGGGTCGGGTTCATCGGAGAAGACGCGACTGCTGTTGACCGCATTGAGTGCGCACAAATCTTTGAAATCCTATCTGCCGCAGGATGTTTCCGAATCCGCGCTGCGGGCGGCGGTGACCTGGATCCACGAGGAGTATCCCGAACTCGCCGTGCACGGGGTGGTCAGTGACTTCACCAGCATGCTGCATACGCTGCCGCGCGCTGACCGGCGAATCATCGCGCTGCTCGGAGGCACGCTCGGCAACCTGGTACCCGAGGAACGCGCGGATTTCTACCGGTGTGTCCACGAGGTGACCGAGCCCGGCGAACAACTGCTGCTCGGAGTCGGTTTGGTGGTCGATCCGGCCGTCATGGTCCCGGCATACGACGATGCCGCGGGCGTGACGGCCGAATTCAATCGGAACATCCTGCATGTGGTGAACCAGCGGCTCGGCGCCGACTTCGAGCCCGACCGATTCGCGCACATAGCGGTATGGGATCCCGACAACGAGTGGATCGAGATGCGGCTCGAGGCCACGGCCGACATGTCGGTCACGGTCGCCGAATTGGATCTCGTCGTCGAGTTCGCGGCAGGGGAGCAGCTGCGCACCGAAATCTCGGCGAAGTTCCGGCTGACCGAATTTCATCGGGAGCTCGAAACTTCCGGCTTCCAGGTGCAGCATTCGTGGACCGATTCCGATGATCGGTTCGCGCTGGTTCTCGCCTGCAGAGGATGAGCGATCTCGTTGCACCGAACCGGGTTGCGTCCGCACCGCCGCGCCTGCGTTCGGTCGCCGGACGCTGGGTTGTCGCGGCGGCGGTGCTCGGTTCAGCCGTGGTGGTGCTCGACGCGTCGGTCGTCAATATCGCGGTGCCACGGATCGGTTCGAGTCTTGGCGACAATGTGGCCGACCTGCAGTGGGTAGTCGGTGGCTACACACTGGCCTTGGCATCGCTGATTCTGGTTGGCGGAGCATTGGGGGATCGGCTGGGTCGACGCACGGTATTCATCTGGGGCAGTGTCGGTTTCGCGCTGGCATCGCTGTTGTGCAGCTTGGCCTCTTCCATGGAAATGCTCGTCGCGGCCCGGGTAGTGCAGGGGATCGCGGGTGCGCTGATCACTCCGGGCAGCCTGGCATTGATCTCGGCCTCGATCGATCGTCGCGACCATGGCGCGGCAATCGGCTTGTGGGCGGGGTTCATCGGCGTTGTCGAGGCGGTCGGACCGATTGTCGGAGGCTGGCTGACGGAGCTGGCCGGGTGGCGCTCGGTATTTCTCATCAACGTGCCGTTCGCCGTGGCCGTGACAGTCGTAGCGGTGCGCTACCTTCCGGAATCGCGGGATGCGGATGCGCGGCCGCTCGATCTGCCGGGTGCGGTGACCGCCGTGGCCGGGCTGGGTGCGCTGACCTACGGGTTCATCGGTGCGCGAGGGTGGATTTCGCTGCTCGGTATGGCACTGCTCGGGGTATTCGCGTTGATCCAGGTACGTGGCGATCACCCGCTGCTGCCGCCCGCACTGTTCTCCTCGCGCGTATTCACCGCGGCCAACTTGGTGACCGCTGCGGTATATGCGGGTCTCGGCGGCGTCTACTTCCTGCTGCCACTGCAATTACAGATGGTTGCGGGGTACTCGCCGCTGGCGGCGGGCTTGGCGACGGTGCCGATCACCGGGATCATGCTGGTGTCGTCCGCGTCGGCCGGTAGGTGGGCGCAGCGCCACGGCGCGCGTATCCCGATGATCCTCGGGCCCGCGCTCGCCGCGCTCGGTGCGGTATTGCTGACCGAGATCGGCCCGCGCGCAACTTATCTCAGCGCGGTACTCCCAGGGACCATCGTGCTCGGTGTCGGATTGGCGGTGTTCGTGGCTCCGCTGACTGGTGCGGTGTTCGCCGCGGTGTCGGCAACGGAATCCGGGATCGCCTCCGGGGTGAACAATGCGGTCGCCCGCACCGCACAATTGCTCGCCGTCGCCGCACTGCCGGGGCTCGTCGGCATTTCCGGCGCGCGGCTCACCGATGCCATTGCCTTCGGCAGTGGCTTCCGCATTGCCCTGTTGATCTGCGGCGCGCTGCTTCTTACCGGTGCGGTGCTTGCCGCGACGTTGATGCCGCGATGGTCGGAACCACCGATACGGCGACCGGTCGGATGATCGAGCCTGATGCCGCGATGGTGGCAATCGTCGATGATCGGTTACGCGGTGTGACTCGCCAGGACGCTCATCGCCATTGCTGCTTCGTCATCGACCGGTTTCATTGCCATGGCAACGGGATTCCACCGGTAGCCATAGCTGTGGATGGTCGTAATCAGTCCCGGGCGGTTCAACTTGGTCCGCAGCGCATTGACGTGCACGTACAGCGAATGCGATACCGCGACGAACGCATCGCCCCAAATGCGATCCAGCAGCTGCTGACGGCTGACCGCCGCACCGGGCTGCTCCAGCAGGGCGCGCAATACCGCGAACTCGACTCGAGTCAGCTGCACCTGTCGACCGGCGACCTCGACTGTCTCGGCTTCCAGATCCACCCGAACATCGCCCGCGACGACCGTCGTTGTCGGCTCGGGCACGGCGGGCACCGGGAGGCGTCGCGTGATCGCGTACAGCCGAGCCGCCAACTCGGCCACCCGCGGCGGTTTCACCAGGTAGTCGTCGGCGCCACTGCGCAACGCCCGCACCACAGAGCGCTCATCGGTATCAGCGGTGAGCATGACCACCGGCACCGAGCTGACTTCGCGCAGTTTGCGCAGCGCCGTCAGTCCGGACATATCCGGTAGCTCGAGATCGAGGATGACCGCGTGATACCGATGATGCGCGACCAGCAGGTCCGCACCCCGACGCTTGCGATCGGCATGGTGCCCACGCACGCGCAACTTGTGCACCAGTGCGTCGCCCGTATCGTCGTTGCCGTCGACCACGATCACCCGCATACCCGATCCCTCTGCATTCGAATGCTTTGTGCCCGGCCGATTTCGAAAGGTTCGAGCGGTCGCATTTCGGACACTAGGGCAGTCGGGGAGTTGGATCATCCGCCATTTCGGGTGGGAATATCCGCATCGATTCGCCGCGGATCGCCGGGTGGTACATCATCCGGCCCACAGGGTGCCGTCGCGGCTGGTCAGCGGGCTCGAGCAAGTGCGACACCGGGCCCGATACGACGAACGAATAGTACGGATATTTCGGTCTGGTGGGGCGGATGTTCCCGGTGGACATGTGCCATAGCGTGCCGACTATCGAGAAGAGGTCAGCCATTGACGTCCTATGGTTTCATCCTCCGCCTGCGGCCGGATAGGCGATGGCCCGCGAACCTGGCCAATTCGAATGTGCCGATATCCAACGGTACATCAACCGTCGATTCATTGTCCAGTTATAGCAGACTCCCCACGGATGGGGAGGTCCATCGTTTCCGGCGGCGTCGCTCGAGTCAGAATTGGCGAGGGCCGACCGGCATGGCGAAGAGGTCATTTCCATCTATCTGTCCGTTGCGTACAGACATATCCCTGAACGGTCTGGGAGAAATCTGAGATGTCGAATCCACGGAGGCAATAAGAGCTTCAGCAACTGTTCATCGAATAACTGAGCATGGCCGCGGTTCGCCGCCGTGCGCGATTATGGCTGCGCCGGTTCGGCGCAGTATCAGGCTGTAGCCGTGTGATTTTCGGCTGTCAGCGAAGCGGCGCTGTATTGAAGTTGAGGGCGGCGTCGGCTATCCGAGCGGTTTATTTTCCGCGCCATTTCGTCTTTAGCAAATCTTAAGATAACTGTTAAGTAACAACATTTAACACATTGTGAGATCTGCGTTAATGTTTCCTCCTCCGGTGGAGCCGCCTTGGTCACATGCGTAACGTCCGTTCCCGGAGAAACCTTCGATGAATTATTCATCGCTACCAGCGATGATCCTGCGTACATTTCTTGGAGCAGTAAATGGACACTGATACCAGATCGGCATCGTTAGTGCCGGGAGTCGCGGCTGTTCTCGCTTCTGCGCGGCGACCGGAAAGCGCGGCGGATATCCGGGCTCGCTTCGAACGGGCCAGTGCGAAGGTCGAACAGGCGTCGCGCCACGCCTGGACCAACCGCACATTCAACAAGGTGCTGTGGGATGCGATCGTGGCCGAGGGCATTCTCGACCTGATCGATGCCGGTGATCAGGCCGGCACGGTCGCGAATTTCGGTGCGGCGCTGGAAGGTATCGCGGCAGGCAGCGGTGATCCAGGTTTTACCATCGTGCCGATCACCCACGGTCTGCTCGGCATGGGAGTGATCGCGGAGGCGGCCGCACCCGAGGTGCGTGAACAGTGGTTGCGTCGATTGTCGACCGGTGGGGAGATCCTGGCCTTCGCGCTGAGCGAGGAACACGGCGGCACCGACGCCCTGCGCCCGCGCACCACCATCACCCGCGATGGTGAGGATTACCGGCTCGACGGCGTCAAATGGCATATCACCAGCGCGCCGGTCGCGGATGTGGCACTGGTGTGGGCCAAGGACGCCGAGAATGGCGAACTTGTCGGCGTCTTGGTGGAGACCGCGTCGCCAGGGGTGTCGGTGACGCCATTGGAGCCCGCGGGCACCCGATCGGCGCCGGTCGGTCGCTATGCGTTCGAGGGTGTGCACATCCCGCATCGGAACGTCCTCGGCCGGGGCCGGGGCAAGGAACTGCTCAATGCAGCGCTGCGCCGGGAGCGCATCATGGCCGGCTTCGTCGGGACCGGTGCGATGGATCGAATGTTGCAGCACGCCATGCGCTTTGCCGCGACGCGCGAGGCAGGCGGCAAGGTCATCGCCTACCATCAGCACATCCAGCGCCGCCTGTGCGATATCAAGTTGCGCCTGGACAGTGTCCGCATGCTCACCGCCGACGCGGTAGCCAAAATGGCGGCCGGGCAGCGCTACACCCTCGAGGCCTCGCAAGTGAAGATGACCTCGATGCGGGCCTGCATGGATGCGGTCACCGACACCATCCAGATATGCGGCAGCTACGGCGTCCAGGAGGACGCGGGGCTCTATCAGATGTGGCTCGACGCGGTCTGCGTCAGCATTGCCGGCGGGACCGAGGAAGCGCATCGCCTGGTGATCATGCAGGAATTGGTCCGCGACTTCGCAATTCGCGCCGCCGCGGAATCTGACCATGCGAATGCGGCCTGAGTGAGCGAGCCAGTCAACACGGCCGCCGTCACGGTGGAGCCGAGTGGCGGCGAGGTGGAGATATGAGGAAGTGCTGCGAGCGGGCAGTCGATGCCGCTGGGCATTGCTCGGTGGTGGCGGAGCCGAGCGTGGACGAGGAGGAGACGTGAGCGTGCACGACAACGTCGCCGAGGCCACGCCCCGGCCGCGCGGTCTCGTGATCGCCGCACTGTGCGGCACGAGTTTCCTGGTCGGGATGGACAATACGATCCTCAATGTCGCGTTGCCGACACTGTCGCGCGAACTCGGCGCCTCGACCAGCGTGTTGCAGTGGATCGTCGATGCCTACACCCTGGCCTTCGCGGTGCTGCTGCTGACCGGCGGCACGCTCGCGGATCGGTTGGGGCGCAAGCGCGTTCTGGTGGGCGGGTATCTGCTGTTCCTGCTCGGCGGCGTCGTCGCGGCAGTGGCCGCGGACAGTGCGACACTGATCGTGGCTCGCCTGGTCATGGGAGTCGGTGCGGCGGTGATGGTTCCGGCCACCTTGTCGACCATCGCGACCATCTGTGACACCGCTGCCTCTCGCGCGACGACCTTCACCCTCTGGGCGGCTCTGAACGGGGCGGGCGTTGTGGTGGGTCCGCCGCTCGGTGGACTGCTGCTGGGCCACTTCTGGTGGGGTTCGATCTTCGTGGTGTTCACCGGCGCGGTGCTGCTCGGGTTGATCGCGGTGCTGGCGCTGGTGCCGGTCACTCGGGCCGATCAGGTTCGCGCCATCGACTGGCTCGGCACGGTGACTGCTGCATTGGGTTGCGGTGCACTGGTTTTCGGTCTCATCGAGGCGCCCGAGCAGGGCTGGACCGCGCCGAGCACACTGGTGGCGCTCATCGGTGCGGTGGTGATCCTGGCGGTGTTCGCCGTCGTGCAGGTTCGAAGCAGGCAGCCGATGCTGGACCGGCAGTTGCTCGGTGGCTCGAATGTGCCGATCGCCATGTTCAGCCTCGGTGCGGTCTTCCTCGCGATGTTCGGGGTGCTGTTTCTGGTAACCCAATATCTGCAGTCGGTGCGGGGTTATTCGCCGCTCGCCGCGGGGCTGACCTTTCTGCCCGGGGCACCGGCGATCGCGGTCGGGGCGCGGCTGGGGCCGATGCTGCGGCGGTCGCTCGGATCAGGCGGTGTCCTCAGTGCGGGACTCACGATCATGCTGGCCGGGCTGGTGTACGGACTCACCACCAGCATCGAGTCGTCGGTGGCGCCCACGCTCGTGGTGTTGGTGATCGGCGGGCTCGGCTACGGGATGGTGCTGAGCGTTGGACAGGACACGGTGATGGGCGCATTGCCGCCGCGCCGGGCCGGTGTCGGCGGTGCCGCGAACACCACGGTGATGCAGGTGGGCGGATCGATCGGGGTCGCCATCATCGGAACTCTGACGGATATCTGCTATCGCGCGAATCTGACACTGCCGCAGTCTCTTCCAGCCGCGCTGGCCGATGCGGCACGCGATTCGGTAGGGCAGGGTGTGGCGGTGGCCGACCGCGTCGGTGGGTCTGCCGGGGCGCTGCTGATGCGCGACATCCACCTTGCGTTCATCGACGGCTACCGGGCCGGGCTCATCGCCGCCCTGGCCGTCGTGCTCGTCACGTTGGTCGCGGTGCTTATCCAAGCCGCCCGCTCCGGCGGTCGCTCATCTGACGATCGGCAGCTGGGCGCGGACGCGTTCGAGGAGCACGACGCGCTCGCGGGAACCGAGATGCCGCACCAACGGGCCGGATGACAACCGAAACCAATCTCGAGCCGATGCGCTCATTGATCGACTATGCGGAGGAATCATGACGGAAACGACCGAGTACCGGGGAGCATCCCAGGATGCCATTCAGCACCACTACGATTTCGGAAATTCGTTCTATGAACTGTGGCTGGATGCAGGTCTGAACTATTCGTGCGCGCTATGGGAGGACGGCGACACCCTCGAGCAGGCCCAGGTGCGCAAGATCGATTACCTGCTGGAATCGGGCGCGGCGCGCGAATCGCAGCGCATTCTCGATATCGGTTGCGGTTGGGGCAGTCTCATGCGCGCGGCCCTCGACCGGTACGGAGTCTCGCACGCTACCGGAATCACCTTGAGCAGTCAGCAATACGACCACATCAAGGGTTTGTCGGATGACCGCATCGATGTTCGACTCGAGAGCTGGGTCGACCATCAGCCGGACCAGCCGTACGACGCCATCTTCTGCGTCGGCGCGATGGAGCACTTCGTTCGATTCGGGTCTTCTCGACAGGAGAAGGTCGCGGCCTATCGGCAGTTCTTCGAGCACTGCTACAAAATTCTGAAGCCGGGTGGACGGCTGGTCGTGCAGACGATCGCGAAGGGCAACCGGCCGATCGACCACGCCGTCATCGCCGATAACGCCTTCCTCTGGGCCGAGATCTTCCCGGAATCCGATATGCCCAGGTTCGCGGAGGTGGCGCACGCGGCAGAAAAATTGTTCGAGGTGCGCTCGGTAGTCAACGGGCGGGAAGACTACGCCAAGACCTGCCGGGAATGGCTCGAACGACTTCGGGCGAATCGCGATAAAGCGACCGAAGTCGTCGGCGAGGCCTCCGTCCACACCTACGAGCGGTACCTCGACGTCTCCGCCGGCCAATTCGACAACGAGCACCTGGTGCTGCTCCGGTTCGCGTTCCGGAGAGTTCCCGAATAGTCGCATAGATACGTGGATCCGCAGCCGTCGGCTGGGACCTCGGGAGAAAGGAAGTAATTCATGAAGAAGATCAGCTCGATGACCACACGCGTGGCCGTGCTCACACGAATCGCAATTATTGCTGCCGCCAGCACAGGTTTGGCCTCGGCCGCAGCAGGCGTCGCGAGCGCGACCATCGAGAGCGATCGGGCGATCAAGCGTGATCGCGTCGCGGTGGTGTGGGATCGCTGAACGTGTTCGGTCTACTTCGGGGTCGGCGCCGTCGGGCGTCGGCCCCGCAGATCCAGCCCGGGCCGGCAGATGAACCGGGATATGAGCGAGCCGTGAACGGCTACGAAATTCTCGCGGAGGTCGTGCGGTTGCCGATCAGCACCTGGCGGTACGAATGGGAATCGCCGGATGTTCGACACCTGGGTCCGATGGCACAAGACTTTCGGGCTGCCTTCGGCTTCGGGGACAGCGATAAGCGGATCTACAACGTCGATGCCAGCGGTGTCGCGCTGGTTTGTATTCAGGCTCTGCACAACCAGATCGCCGAACTCCGCGCGGAGCTCGACCAACTGCGTGCGAAGTCGTGAAATCGAGTATTTGCCCTGTCCGAAACAATGATGTCTGGGATTGCCGAATGGGAAATATTGCCAAGTCCGTGCGAGTGGTTGCCGCAGCCGATGTCGCGGAGGTCGTTGGACCGCAGGAGCAGCATCTGCTGCCCTGCATAACGAGGGATACCTGTGGTGCCGAAGGCATTTCGGCGGCCATGGTGAATATGGCGCCGGGGAAGGTGGCGCGGGCGCACTATCACGCGCGTAGTGAGACCATCGTGTTCTGCGTGACCGGACGTGCGGTGACACTGATCGGTCCGGAGTTGGAACCCTATGTGCACGGGCCGGGCGAATTTCTGTACATCCCTGAGGGCGTGGTGCACGTGGCGGTGAATCTCAGTGACACCGAGGGTTTGGTGGCGGTGGATATTCGCACCGACCCGCTGTTCAGCGATGACCTGGTGCTGACGCCGGAGTTCGATGCCGCGGCACTGGAAGTCGCCGCGCGACTGCGGCGGGAGTTGGCTCGGGTATGAGCACTGGTGTCGCGCTCGGCCGGGAAACGGCCATGCGCAGCGGGCCGATCGACGACGCATTCGCGACATTGGCGCGCCGACCGGACGTGATCTCCTTCGCGGTCGGCGCGCCGGATCCGGCGCTGCTGCCGGGGGATCTGGTGGCGTCACTGGCCGCGGCCGCGATCGCGAAGTACGGGAATACCGCATTGCAGTACGGACTAACGCAGGGTTTCCCGCCGTTGCTGGAGCAGGCGCGAATACTGTTGTCCGGCCGTAGCATCGGATGTTCGCCCGAGCGGGTGCATATCGCCACGGGCGGATCCGGTGCACTGCACAACATCTGCATGGCGCTGCTGTATCCCGGCGGGGTGGTGTTGGTGGAGACACCGACCTACGGCCCCGCGGTGAAGGTGTTCCGCAGCCACGGTGCGCTGGTGGTCGAGGTCGCCTCCGATGCGGATGGCATCTTGCCGGAAGCGCTGGACAATGCACTGGCACACCATGATCCGGCGTTCGTCTATCTGCTGCCGACCTTCCAGAACCCGACCGGGCGGACCATGTCCGCGGCCCGGCGCGCGCAGGTGGCCGAGGTGATCACCAGGCACGATGTACTGGTCGTGGAGGACGATGTGTACATCGACCTGCGGTATCGGGGTGAGCCGCTGCCGACGCTGTGGTCTTTCGCGCCGGACCGCACCGCCTACATAACCTCGCTGTCGAAAACCCTTGCTCCCGCGTTGCGTATCGGCATCGCGGTGCTGCCCGACGACCTGCTCGAACCGGTACTCGCCCTCAAACAGGGCATCGATATGCAGACCTCCGCCTTCAATCAGGCGATCGCCGCCGAATTCCTCGGCACGTCAGTGGGATCCGCGCATCTGAGTCTGCTCGTGGAAACCTATGCGGCCAAACTGAATACGGTGGCTGCCGCGTTGGAAAAGTACTTTCCGGCCGGATTCACCTGGACGGAACCGGATGGCGGAATGTTCGTATGGGTCGAGGGCCCAACCGATTTCGACGCCGACGCGCTGGTTGTTCCAGCGTTGCACAGGGGAGTCGCATTCCTGCCCGGATCCGCGTTCTTCGCTGCTACCGATGCGCCACGCAATGCGCTCCGGCTGAGCTTCGCCACCGTGCCCGAACATCGGATCGAGCCCGGCATCGAACTGCTGGCCGGACTGTGCGCATGAGTATCGTCGGAGTCTGGGAAGTGATCGCCGACGGCGCGCCGTTCGGCTACCACGTCATGACCTTCCACGCGGATGGCACCATGCTGCAATCGAATCCGGACCACGGCAACCGAACCACCAGCGACAGCAACGGCATGGGCACCTGGAAGGCTGACGGCGCAACGGTGTTAGGCGCCTTCCTCGAATTCACTGTCGACCGTGTGGATCCCGAGTTGGTGCAGAAGGGAATCGTGCGTTTCGAGCTGATCGTGCACGGTGACGAGTTCACCGGATCGGCGAGCGCGACGTTCTACGACCTATCCGGCACCCCACGCCGCGGCCCGCTGACCGCAGACCTCGCCGGTCGCCGGTTCGGTAATCCGGCGCTGTCGAGAATAGTATGAACATCCTCATACCCGATGGTATGATTGGAGTATGAAACGGATTACCATCAGCATTCCCGATGATGTGGCTGCCAAGGCCGAGGCCGCCGTCTCGCACGGTGAAGCCCCCTCCGTATCCGCTTGGTTTTCCGATATTGCCCGCCGCGAACCCGACTGGGCCACCGCGCGGGAGATCGCCGACGAACTCGCGCGCGAGGCCGGCGTGACAGACGAAGATCTCGCCTGGGCGGACCGGGTGCTCGGACTCGACGACGCCGAAATCGGCGGTGCCGCATGATCATTCTCGATGCGGGGGCGCTGATCGGCATCGAGAAGGGAAACGCACACGCAACCGCGCTGATCAAGCGCGCTATGGATAACAGGCTGCAAGTGCACGTGCCGGCTACTGTGCTCGCACAGGTGTGGCGTAACAGTCCCCGTCAGCATCCGATCGGGCGGCTGCTCGGTGCGGCTGGTGTGGAGATCATCGACCTCGACCGACGCCATGCCCAAGCCGTCGGTGCGCTCCTCGCCGGTTCCGGCACCGCCGATGTGGTGGACGCGCACGTAATCGTGTGCGCTCGGTTGACCCGCGCCCGCGCCGTTATCACCTCCGATCCCGGCGATCTCCGCGCTCTCGACCCGGACATTCGGCTCGAGGTGGTGTGACCGTGAACGGCCGCATTCTGAAACAGCTTCGGAGTGCGGCCGCTTGTCGTTGAACCTCGGTGGACGCCGCGGCTTTCCCACTGTCGTGAGCTCGGACCGAAAGGTCGTCGCTGCGGTCAATGTTCGAGTTCGGTTCAGGGGATGGCGATGGGGAACGGGGAGTCGATGGCGATGCCGTCCGGGTTCTCGTGGGTCCATTCGTCGGGGAGAATATAGTTGGCCGGGCGCAGCGGAGGGACACCATCCGGTAGTTGGACGTGCCCGATGTCGAGGCCGTAGGCGCGTACCGTTGCGATGGCGCTGGATTCACGATCCAATGTCACTTCCCAGTACGACGGAATCCCGGCGCCTGCATAGCGGCCTTTCTTCGCCTCGATATCGGTCTTGGTGTTCGAGGGAGTAGCTGCCGCGCGAGGCGCGCGACAGCCTGTCCAGCGATTTCTATGTGTTCAATCGACTCTTCCGGAATCCGCGGGCTCGCCGTTCGGTGGATTCCCCATCCTGCGCAGTAGCGTCAGCGTCTGCTCGATCGCCTCCTGGGTTTGTGCGTTTGTCAGGAGTTGATCGAGCGTGATCTCATACATCTCCTCCGTACGCATGTAGACCGGTAGGTCTTCGTACAGTTCCGCAAGTTCGATGTGCAACTGGTGTATTGCGTTCGAGGCATCCTGCGGTGCCTGGTGGGATGTCAGGAGGGTGGCGACCTCGGCGAGCGCTTCATCGGCTTGGCGAATGAGGTCGAGCCCGGCCGCGTAATTGCTGGTGTAGATAAGGTAGTACGTTGCGGCCTCGAGTCGGCCTGACAGGTATGGCTCGGCCGCGGTGGCGAAATCTCGGGCCGACCCGGGCCGCGCGCGGGCGAATGCCGCTGCATGGTGGGGCAGAGACCGCAGAGCGTGGATAAGTTCGGGGGCAAACCCATTCATCGATCGCATCAGTAAGTAACTGTCGATAACTTCTGACCAGAAGCGGATCTCCTTCCACAGCCAATCCGACGCCATTAGTTTGCGGGCGGCAGTGACCGGTCCCCGATGGGTTTCCACAGGATCGGAATCTCCGGGCAAGGCGGATTCTTCGTCCCAGGGGACAGCCGCTACCGCCCGCTCGACGAACTGAGCGTTCCGTCCGAGCAGCGATGGCATTTTGTGCAGTTCGGTCGCATAGCGGGGATCCGTGGGGTGGGGGATCATGGCCCCGACACTGTCCCGCACCGCGTTCGCACTGGCGGCGATCTCTTGTGCCGTCGGCAATTGATCCACGAGGTACCGCGCTACCTCGAAAAGCGAGGTGTAGTCGGAAACCGGGCCGGGAGCATTCTTGTCGAGCCGACGAGTCAATTCGACGACCAGCACATTCAGCGCACGTGCCGCGCCGGCCAACTCCTCGGTTGTGGACTGCGGCTCGCCATCGTCGAATGCCGCGAGGTGGGCGGTGATTCTTGTACGCAGATCAGTCATCAACTGTCGGGCCTGATCATCGGAAAGGTGTTGGGCCCAGGATTCAAGTTCTGTCAATGTGGCGCTGAGATCGGGTATCGCGATCTCGACTGTCGGCGGCGTCGTGGGGACGACTCGGGGTGTCGGTATGGTGGTCGGCGCTGGAGCCGCGTGTCGTGTGGCGGCAAACGGAGCGCCGACGGTCTCCAACCCGGCAGTCGCCGGTTGGGCGCGTCCTTCTGTTGTCGCCGGCTGAACAGTCGGGGCGGTCCACTGTGCCGGAGGCGGGTCGAACACGCCGATCGCAGCACCGATCGGCCTGCGGGGCAGGCCTTGCGAGTATCCCCACTCTGGCCGGGCCGTCATGAAAGCCTGCCGCAACTTGGTACGGGCGAAGTGAATCTGTTCTGGTGTGAGGAGTCCGAAGGCCGCCGCGCGCGTTAGTCGGATGACGTCGTGAATGATCCGCTGGATCTGCAGAAGGATGACGTAGATGGTGCCGCCGGAAGGCCCAACACCTTCCAGGTGGTAGAGGCGGGCCCAGTCATAGCTTGTGGGGCCTGGTCTGGCCAACTCCCAGTCCAAGACGGTTATTCGGCCGTCCGCTACGGTGAGGAAAACTTTCTCGAAATGGGAGAAGAGAATGTTCCCGAAATGCAGGTCGGTATGGAGTAAACGGTTCCGTACTAAATCGTGGTACCACGACATTTTGATGACGGGTCCGAACGGATTCCGAGGCACTTCCAACTCGGCAAGTATGGCGCCGAACTCGGGGAGCGCGGCTTCGAGGATTTTCATCTGCTCGTCCACCAGTTGGCGTATGAATTCTCCGGGATCATCCCGAGGTTCTCCGGTTTCTACCGGGTCGCCCGATCCAACTGGGATGGGACGCATTTGCCTGTGTAGCTCCTGGATGGCGGCAACCAACTGCTCGACCGGTGGATTTGCCATATCGGCAAATCGCTCGGCATTGTCCACGAATCCTTGGATCTGGACCTCATCAATGCGGCTGCCATCGTGCATTTCGACGCCGCGGAGCCTCTTGAACACCCGTGGTACGTACACCCGTGGCCCGCCGCCGACACCATATCGCGCGAGCAGTTCGAGCACCCGCCACTCTTTCTCGACTCGGGTGTCGAGGCCATCGCCCCCGGACTTGGCGAAGCGCACCATGAATTGGCCGACTCGAATGTTCAGATTGTAGTTTCCCCCCATCGCCGAGGCGAGTGATGGCAATGCTCTCTCGATAATGGCCAGGGCGACGTCGTCAGGCATGTCCACGCCTGCTGTCCCACCGAGAAACCGATACTCCTCGATCGGCAGGATGCCTGGCACAGGGTTCGCGCTTGCGTCTTGCCCCTCCGGTCGGTCGGTGTCTGCACTTGTGGACGACCTGTCGGCGGCGAGAAACCTTGCCAACTTGCTGATTGTGTCGGCCGCCAGCTTCCCGGGCTTCCCGGCGAGGTGCAGGGTGTCCGCGGCTACCACATCAGGAAGCCCTTCCCAGAACCACAGCAGAAGGTATTCGCGCTCATGGGGCTCGAGAGCGTCGAAACCGCGGTCCCACTTTTGTCTATCCGCCCCCGCCAGTGCTCGGACCAATGGGTGCGACGCGTCCCTGCTGGGGCCCATGAATTCCCACAGCATCGCCTGCCGGAACCGTGCGTGCCGCACGTGGTCCACCGCCAGCTTTCGGGCAAGGGTGACCAGCGCTGCCTGATCGCGATCGCCGGCCTGCGCCAGCGCCTCAGCGGCAATCCTGTGGGCGACCTGGTCCGCACCCACCAGGCGCAAGACCTCGCGAAACACCGTGTCCGCGAGAGCTTCCGGGTACGCGCCGTCAGCCGGCTCGTGCGGCGGGTGCGCCGGCGGCTCAGGATTGTCGGCCGCGCGGGCGTCGGCATCAGATTCGGAATCGGTGGTGTCGGCTGCCGTGACGTTCGCGGAACGGCTCAGTGACTCGACCAACCCGATGAGTGAGTTGCGCAACACGTCGTGCAGCATCGCGTCGCTCAAACCAAGCGACTGCGCCGTCTGATCGACTGTTTTGCCCTGCACGAACAGCTGCGCAATACTGATTCGCCCAGACCGACTGCGCTCTACGAGGGCCCCCGCCATCGCTTTCCTATCCGCTCGCGCCACCACCGTTCGCAGGCGATCGGAATCCGCAAACCCCCCGCCGACCAGCAACGCGGTGTACAGCCGTTCGCCGATACTCGTCTCCGAATCCCACCCCGCCGCGATGACGGTCTTCATTGCCGCCCAGTCTCCGAGTAGCGGACGTTCCCCCGCTCCGAGGCGACTCATCACCGTCGTTGCTCCGTTGTCGATTGTCAGATACCCCTCGTCGCGCAACCGTCCGAATACGCGTGACACGGTCGGCGCGGACGATCCGAGTTCCGTGGCAAGGTCTCGAGTCGAGGGGAGCCGCCAGCCCACGCGCAGCATGCGCGAGCGGATCGCCTTCCGCAACGCGCGAAATAGATCCGGGCCACTCGGGGCGGGACCTGCTGTGTCGAGCGACCGGTCCCTGAGTAGCCGCCGCAGTCCCGCTGACGAGACTTGCCCGCCCTCAACGAAATCGGGACCGATTGCCACCCAAGTTTTTACGCCGCCCGGGGTCCCCGCACGCCCCTCGCTCGCCAAACGCCCCTCGTCCCGCAACAAGCGATAGACGTACTCGACGCTGGGCGACTGCAGCCCGAGCGCTGCCGCAACATCGTGGTCTGGAGGCAGCAGTCCGCCCACCGGGACCCTGCCGTCGAGGATCGCCGCCCGCAAGCTTTCGATGAGGATCGCGACGCGCTGAGTAATTGTTTCCGACATTGTGTTCGAGTACGAGTCCGGGAGTATCCCCACCAGATCTGCCACACCGATCACCGTGCGTGCACCTAGATCCAGATTGTCGCCAGGCTCGCGATCATCCGACCATCTGCCGGAATCCGCCACCACAGTTCCGATGTCAGGGCGGATCAGCACATACCGCTCGTCCCGTAACAGTCCGTACGCCGTCGTCACCGATTTCACGGACAACCCGAGATCCTCAGCGAGGTCGAGGTCTGACGGCAGCAGCTGACCGGGGCGCAACTTGCCGTCAATGATCCCGTCGCGCAAGGCATCCGCCAGTGCCAGGAAATCCGGGAGGCCGGCCGCTGTCAACTCACCGAACGACCAGTCCTCGAGTAGCCGTTGCACGTCCGTCAAGTCGGCAAGGTCGCGCAAGATCAAGTTCGAATAGCTCTCTGGCGCAATGCTATCCGTCCAGCTGTCGGGGTCCGTCATGATTTCTGTGACACCGGTGCCTGCGCGCGACAACAGCTGCGTCGGGCCGGTTCGCGCTCGGCCGACCCCTTGCGGTTCATCACCATTCGCCACGACGGCGCCCGCACCGTGGCGGATCGCTATCAACCCCTCGTCGCGCAATCGTTGATATGCCTTTGCCACAGTCGATTTCGACACCCCGAGAGCATGCGCGAGGTCCGCGGTCGCGGGCATCTTCCAGTTCACCAGCAGTTCTTCAGAGCGGATCGCCGCACGCAAGCCTTCCACGAGGAGCGCGACATTCCACGTACCGACCTCCGGCTCGGCACTGCGCGACCAATCCTCGAGCGTCTCCCGCACACGCGCTGAGTCGAGCACCCCACGCACGGTGAAAGTCGAATCAGCCCCGGACTCGCGGCTGCCCGGCCGCCCGCCGGTAAACGCCACCACGGTCCCATAGCCATGGCGGCCGACCAATAGCTGCTCGTTCTTCAGCTGCTTATAGACCAGCCCAACCGTCGCCTGCGACAACCCGAAGTGCTCGGCGAACCTCGCCGCCGACGGCAGCCGCTGACCCGCGGCCAGCCGACCGGACCGAATCGCCGCACCCAGCGCGTCTGCCAAGGTCGCAATCGCGGGGAAGCCCGCCTCCAGCTTCGCGCGCAACAACCGATCGTCGAGTACCCACAGCAACTCTGTATCGACACGAGACCCTCGGGATTCGCGGGGCGCGGCACCGACAGGTTCGACGATCTCGCCGAGTTCGGATTCCGTCTGTTCCTCAGAACCGACCCGAGGCGTGGATCCGTCACCCGGCTGGTCGCCGATTGGATCGGATGCCGACCCGGACGACGAAATATCCTCGCCTGCTGCCGCCGAGGCTGCGGGGCCCCACTCCTGGCCGTCATCGGGGTTGTGGTGGAAAGCGATTCCGCCGTCCGGAATTCCGGCGAATCCAGGCCCTCCCATGCGTCGGCGTGGTCCGCGTCTGGCGGGTAGATCGAGTGCCTCGCGGACGTCGAATTCGTGGAAGCGTGGATCGGCCGGAGATCCCTGTGATTTCGATGTGGCACTTGCTATTTCGCGGTCGAAGCGGGTCTGCCATTGCGCGTCGGTCTCGCCATTGGGATCGGGGTAACGTGCGCCTTCCGCCAAATCCCCAAGTCGCACCGAAAGACCATCCAGGTACACGTCGGCCAACCCGACCCAGGTGTCGTCGAGTTCGTCGGCGCTCACCTCGTTCAGCTGCGCGTGCAGGTGCAGTTTGACCAGCCCGTCCAAGGTTTCGACATAGCCGAGCATTTCCGAGTCGGGATTGTCGGTGTACCTCTGTCGCAGGTTAACGACCGCGCTGCGCCATTCACGTGGCGTTCGCATGTCGTGCGGATACTCCATGCCGAGCAGATCCGCGAGCTCGTCGCGATGTTGTTCGAGCATGGGCAGCACTTCGATGGGTTCGGGAGTCCGCGGCATGGCGTCCTCCGCCTTTGCCATGATCTGCTCCAAGATCCGGACCATATCCCGGTACCACTCCCAACGGTCGAGACGGAGGTAGTCGGATTCCGAGGTGCGGATTCGGTCTCGTATGGCCTCCAGTTCCGCGCTCGGGATGTGATGCATGCGCAGTACGTTCAGGCCGCGTTCGACTGCCATGAAATGATCGCTGAACCCTTTCGGCGACGGCCACTTCCGCTGGTAGGCGTTGCTGTTATCGATCGGCACAATGTAGAACCCGTGCGCGAGCAGCCAATTGCCGCCCTCATGTCGATCCCACGGGCGAATCAGCATGTCGCCCAAGCCCTGTCGCATTGCGGCAGGTGTGGGGTAATATTCGCGCCACCCGTCTTTTCCGTGGTAGAACAGCCTATCCGCGGGAATTCCCGGCACGAATTCGACCATCAGCGTGAGGTCGCCGCGGCGCAGCACTGCCGGGGCCCGTGTTCCGACATCCCGAAGTGTCCGTGCAGCCAACTCCTCGGCATCGGCGTGGTCGATCTCCCGGACCGTTTTCCTGACCGCCCGGTAGCCATTCCGGTAGAGGATCAACCAGACCGATGCCGACGAGGTGTAATGGTGCCTGGTCTCCAGACGTGTGCGCGCCACCTCACCCGAGGCTTCCGCTTCGGCCAACTTCTCGGCGAACGATCGCTCATCGGCGAGGTCTGTCAGCCATTCGATGGCCTTGCGGTCGACGTAGTACTGCGTCGCCAGCTCCGGACCGATGTGGTTGCCGGATACGGTTTGTACGGTCAGCTCGGCGTTCTCGTCTATCAAGACCTGCAGGTACCTGATCGGTATTCCTTGCCGCGCGAACCGTTCCCGTACTCCCGGTATCAGCTCGTCCGCCAGCCTCTGCTGGCCGAGCAGAGGCGACGCGACGACCAAGCCTTCACCGGGCACTATCCCGAACCCTTCGATCCGGTGACCGTCGTCATCCAGGACCGGTTCCGCGCCGACAGCCGTCAGCACATCTCGTGCCGCGAGCACCGCCAACGCCGTGCGCACCGTGCGCACGTAGTTCCGGGCGGCCATGATATGCGGTTTCAGTGACTCGAAATGCTCGGCCGCCTTGGGGACCAACCTCTCATCGCGCAGCACCAGCGTCGCGAACCCGTCGACGACGAGCCCACGCAAAGCCGCATCGAACCGCCGACGCTGCCTCGCCCGCAGATCCTCGATCACCTGCTCGACGCCCTCGATCTCCTTCCCGTGCGCCCCCTCCGTCCGCATCCCGAGGTTGCGAGCCAGCCGCAGTCCTTCCGCCGCCACCTGCGCCGCATCGTTCTCGGCGGTGTCGAGCGCGCGGCGCAGGGGCGGTGCGAGTTCTGGAGTCGCTGCGATCTGATCGTCGGGAGGATTCTGTGCCGGCGGGTCCGCGTCCGGTGGTGTCGACGACTGTTCGGCGGGACCCCATTCCCGGTCGTTTTCCGGGTCGTGGTGGAAAGCGATTCCGCCGTCGGGGATTCCGGCGAATCCGGGTCCGCCCATGCGTGGTCGGCGTGGTGCGCGTCGGGCGGGCAGGTCGAGTGCTTCGCGTACGTCGAATTCGTGGAAGGGGACTACTGGCCCCGGCGAGCTGGTGCCGCCGCCACCGCGCGGCTTCGCGGACTTGTCCGGCTCGGTCGCGGTCCGCGTCCCCGTTGTGGAATCCGCCTCAGGCGCTGGGGATGTGTGCGTTGTCGACGATCCGATCAGATTATCGATGAACGGCACAGCGATGGTGGCGTTCTGCGGGGCGCGCCTCTGGACGGCATCTCTGACATCGTGGATGAACGCCTGCGCCTCGGAGAGCCCCCGGCGGTGCAGGTACCGGCCGAAATCGTGCTCTCCGGCCAGCAGGTCTCGTACCGTCGATACGAATTGTTCGACCGCTCGCTCCTCGCTCGACAATGTGTCGGTGCTTCGCACTCGGAGGGCCCGTCGGAGTAGCTCAGGTGCGGAATCGGGGGGTGCCGCAAGCATTTTCGCCACGGTCGTCGCGAACCACTGACCGATCCGATCCTCGGCTGATGTCGCGCCGTCGAAACTTGCCGCTATCTCGCGTGCCTCGCCCAGCAGGTAGGGCTCGACAACCGTGTTGAGGTACTTCTTGTCGACCGTCGGAGAGGCGAGATGGTCTTCATAAAGGACATCGGCAGTACCTCGTGTGCGCAGGTATGTCGGTGATTGGCGCACGAGCAGTCGGCAGCCCGGGAAGTGCAGTCCGAACACTCCGCCCCGCCGGATCTGGTTCCAGTGCGCATGCTCGGTGGGCGTCAATACCGGAGCCATCCAGTCGTGTTCCGCGGGGAGCAGCGGCCTGGGCGCCACCAATGGGAGGTAGGGATATTGCGGAAGTTCGTCGAGGGATACGGCGCGGGCAGTCCGGGCGATGACGTTGGACGATCCATCCTCGGTCTGGGTCTGAAACTTCCACACCGGGATCAGCACACCCGGCAGCTCTTGCCGATACTGCACGATCAGCAGCGCGCCCGGCGCCGAATTCGGCAGGCCGAGTTGCACTGCCGCCTCCAGTGAGGCCGCGGTGATCGCGGCAAGCGCGCTCAACCGAGCACTCCGCTCCGCCAGCCAGGACAGCTCCCAGGCGCGCTGTTCCGGGCTACCGATCCAGGCCTGGCCTCGCGGCTCGTCGGCCGCGGGCTTCGGCAGATCGGCGATGTAGTCGTAGCCGTGACCGAGCAGCTCCGCTCGTAGCTGGGCAGAATCCGAAGGTGCCGGTTGGCTGGGCCGCGCTATTGCCCAGGGATTGTGCTGTGTGGTCTCGCTCGTGACGGCGGTTGGCGGGCCGTCGGACACAGCTGACGCGGCGTCTGGCTCGGGTCGTTGCTGGGGTGCGGGCGTTGCCGTTGCATGTGTCTGCGGTATGGCGGGTTCAGTTGTCGCGGCGGTCGGGTCGGGCATGACACTCGCCGATTCGGCTTCCGTGTGACGCTCGGTCTGCACGGCTGGATCCGCTGATGTTTCTGCTGGTGTGACCACGGCAGCGGTGGGTTCGAATTTGGGGATGACTGTGGCGGTGTGGATTCGACCGTCCGCGATCGCGAAACGGCCGGACAGCTCGGTCAGGGTCAGACCGGATTCGGTGGTGACGGGAGCCTGCAGGTGGACGTGGAACGTTCCGGCGGCCGGATTCACGGTTGTGTGCATGGTGGCGAAACCGAGTCGGTGTCCGGTCAGCGGGAGGGCTGCCGCATTCGCACTCTTCTTGGCGGACCACAGCATTCGGTCCCAGTGCACCCGGTCGCGGGTGCCGATCTCGCGCAGCCAGGTCTGCTCAGCAGGCTGTGCCACGTTGTCCAGCAGGCGGCTCGGCAGGGCGGCGTTCGGCTCCGCATCGATTCCGATCGAGGTCACCTTGTCCGCTTCGACGACCGCGGCGGCGGCGTATTCGTCGTCGATGCTGGTGGTTGTGCCGATCATGCCGGTCGGCCATTCCAGTGTGCCGTCCGGGCCGGCAAGTACCAGTGCGTCCGGGTGACCCCGTTCGGCGAGGGCTTGTTGGGCGGCGACCCGCTCGTTGGCGATTCCACGCACGCGCGTCGCTGTTTCCTCGGGAAGCGGTGTCGAGGCTCGGTTCTCGGACACCGTGGCCGACCCGCGGCCGATCACTTCCGCTGTGCTGGCCTCCGGCAGTATCCGGCCGAAGGCAGTGCCGGGCGAGTCCGTCGGTGTGTCTTCGCCGGGCGTTACGGTGTCTCCGAGTGCAGCCGCCGTGGGTGGCTCGTTGACCGGCCGTCCGCCCAGCGGGTTTGCGCGCGCGGCGTTACCGACCGGGGGTGTCTCGTAATCCGCGACGGCGGCGCTGCGTGGCGGACCGCCGAGGCTGCGGTTCTCCTCTGACACGTATGCGGCCAGCTCTCGGCAGCTCTCGCACTCGCTCAGATGGGTCGCGATCTTGCTGTCGGCCCGCTTACGCAGACCGTTGCGCGCCCACGCACCAAGGTTTTCCACCGTGGCGCGGCAGGCCTCGGTGGTGGTCTGCTTCAGATGCATCTGTAGGTACATCCGGCGCAGGTGCTCTCGCGCCCGGAAGGAAGCCGCCGCAATGGCATTCGCGTTGGACTCCAGCAGTTCGGCTGTCTCGGTTGTGGTCAGATCGTGAACCTCGGTGTGCCACAACACGGTTTGCATGGTTTCCGGCAAGGAGTTCAATGCCCGTGCCGCCATGGACTTTTCGAGGCCTGCTACCGCGGTATCGGTGTATGGCTCGGCCACGTCGTAGTCGGTCATATCGCCGCTGAGTACCAGATGGGTTTCGGGCCGGAATTGCCCGGTGTTCACCGAGTGGTAGATCGTGGTGAGCAGGTACTGACGGAAGTCCCACCGGGGTCCGCGGCCGTTGAGCAGCGTCGCGAACACTTTCGTAAATGCCTCGGATACGACGTCGTCCACGACGTCGGAAGATTGGGCCAGACGTTCGGCTGCCCTTCGTGCAGTGGCGACATGCCGCTTGTACAACTCGCCGTAAGCATCCGCATCGCCGCCGCGCACGGCCGCGACGAGTTCGGCGGTGCTCCGGCGCTCGGACCGGCCGGATCGGACCGCTTCCTCGGCGGACACACCACGGTCTTCTTCGGCGACGTTCTCCCGCACCGTGTTTGGAGTGACAACGAGGTTGTCGTGCTCACTCGCGCCATTCTCGTTCGGCACCGTGATCGCGGTGAGTACGAGGTTGTCGTGGACGTGGAAGCGGCCCGAGAACACCGGTGGTGACGGATCGGACAGTGCCGTGTCATCGGGGAGCCGCACCTCGAACGTACCGGTCGCGGCGTCGGCACCGGGGTGGATCGTCACCTCCACCTGGTTGTGCCTGAGGTGGTGTCCGGTCAGTCGCGAGTAAAGGACCAGGGTGTTGTGCTTCGCCGAGCCCAGCACTTGATCCCAGTGCATTCCGGTGTGCGCCTGGGCGAGTCCCCGCAAGTGGGCGCGCTCCTCGGGTTGGGTCATATTGATCAGCGTGTTGGTCCGGACGGCGACATGATTCTTGGTGTCGATGTTGATCGCCAGGAACTTGTCGGCGTCGGCGAGAGCTACGGCCGTGTAGTTCGGCGCTCGGACGGTTATCCCGATCAGTCCTTCCGGCCACTCCGGCTCACCGTCGGCGCCCATTGGGATCGGCGCATCGCCCAGACCGAGATCGCCCAGTACTCGCAAGGCGCAGAGCCGCACGCTCAGCACGGAACTGTGTTCATTCCCTACCATTTCGGCGACATGTACGTCGGGAGGCAGAACATGCTGGATCAGGCCCGTCGGGTTTCCTCGTGCCGCGCCACCGCCATCGATATGGAGCTGCATTTGCTCTTGCATCTGCTTCCACCGCGGCTGGCGCTTCTTCTCTCCAGCCCAGTCGCCTTCGCGTCCGTCCCAGGTGGCAACGATCCCTCCATCTCCGATGAGGGGGTCGGGCCGTGCATTCCGTTCGGGTGAGGTGTCGGGTGGGTCGGTGGGAGTGGACTGGTGTTCTTCGGCTGCGGTTGGGGTGTGCTCGTCGCCCTGGTTTCCACCAGCCTGCGGTACCGTCGCCACCGCGAGCACGATGCCGTCGCGTATCCGCCATTTCCCTTCGATGAGCGCGACCGATGGACCGAAGAAGGTCAGGCCATCGTCTGACAGGTGGGCTCGGAATATTCCGGTGGTCAGATCGATCGTGACGTGGATGTCGTGGTCGGGTACTCCGTCCGGGACTAACGCCTCCGCGACCTCACTGGCCGCGTCCTTGATAACGCGGAACAATCGTTCCAAATGGACCCCGTCGCGTATCAGGTCCTGGCCGCCGACGTTCTGTAGCCAAGCCCATTCCTCGTCGTTGAGGAAGGCGCCCGGTTGCCCGGCGTGGGAAAACGGTTGGTGCTCGCCGACGCCGATGCCGATCGCACGGAAGTCCCGAGCATGGGCGACCACCGCCGCGGCGAAGCTGGGCGGGCAGAACGGGGCAGGCATGGTGATGGCGCCGACAACCTCGTCGGGCCATGGTGTGGGCAGCGGGTATTCGGGACGGGAACTCGCATTGAATCCCGGCGCGCCGAAGGTGGAGAACCCGAGGCGGTGCAACGCCATTCGGCCGCACATGAAACCCGGGTCTTCGCCACCCAAGTTCTCGACGCGCCGCTGCCCCAAGAGCTCCTCCCCGACTACATTCGGAGGCAGGAGTGCATGAATCATCGATTCGCTGAATTCGAGCCACGTCGACTTGCGGTCGTCGAGCTGTACGACACCAGCGTTATCCGCCTTCTGCGTGGCCGTAAACTCCTGCACCGCAGACGATTCGGGGTTGTTGTCGATCACTTCGACAATCAGCTCGCGCTCGCCGGGTCTGTGCTGGCGCCCGGGGATTCGAACAACGACACGAACCTCGCCGGTGCTGTGTGCCCGCGCTCGCGCTGCCAATTCTGTGACGCCGGCGCGGACGGTTTCAATCTGTTCGTCGCTGCGCCAGACCCTCAGACCCAACCACTTGGCCACCTCATCGGCCGCGGCCGCCGCAGCATGCTCCACTTCGGCGGCGGTCAGCTGTGCGCCTGCCACACCGGGTGGGCCCACAGTCACCTCGAACGGCGGGACTCCGACACGGCGTCCTGGGTGGACCGCCATGTCATCCTCGCCCGGACCTTGTTCGAAAAGCTGGTTGGGCCACAATGTGTCGTCCGGACCGACCCGGATGTGCCAGAATCCGCCGTCCTCTGCATCTGGCACGATCAATCTCAACCCGACTCGACTCACCAGCGTCGTCGGGTCGAATTGCAGTAGTTGCACGGTAAACGGCATGTCCAGGTCGTATGCTCTGGCCCGGGTCAGGCCGTCCCACAGGCGAATGGCGTACTCCAGCTGCCGCTTCCGCGCATCGTCGCGTTCCGCGACCGGCGCCGAACGCAGTTCCTGCACAAGCAGTTTCAAGGACCGTTCACAAGCCTCGTTTGCTACGTTCGTCGCAAAGTAATCCCGCGCGCTCACTTCACGCGGATACACCTTGATCAACGCCGCCCGCTCGTCATCGCTCAAACGTTGGTGCCACCAGCGCTTGATCCCGAGCCCTACACTGCGACGGCTGGCGTCGTCGGGTCGTGTCATCCACGCGGCCGTCGCGTTCGGTGCCGCTTTGCGCAATGCTTGCGCCGCAAGGTCGCGGTCGGCTTGCGAAGCCGGTTCCACCGCGAAGGGATCGGTTGATTCGGAATCGGTCGGCTGATTCGCTACCGGGTTATCCGGTGCGCCGCTGAGCGGGGGCGGTGTGGCGCCGTCGGCGAGCACCGCCGCGACGCGTGCCTGCAATGTGATGCGCGCCTGCTCGGCAGCCGCCTCTTCGGGGGGCGGGGTGGGCCGGTTCGCAGGGGCGGGGACGACACCGTTGCGCACGGCCCACTCGACCATCGCGTCGGTGTCCTTGATACCGAGCTTGGACCGGAGCCGAGATCGGAGGACCTGCACCCCGCGCTCTTTCACGTCCAGCTCCACGGCAATGGCCCTGTTCGAAAGCCCCTCAGTCAGTAGGCGCAAGACCTGCATCTCCCGTCGCACCAGCTTGACGTCGGCGGGCGGGTCGGGCACAGGTTCGGCGGACGGGTGGTCGGCGATCCACACACGTTGCGCCGCGTCCAGCAGCGTCGCTCGGTCCGGGGCGCCGAGCTTGCCCACAAGGCATTCGAGGTCGTTGCGTACGGTGTTGTCCGATACGCCGACGATCCGTGCGATTGCCTTGAACGACAAGCTTTCTGCGGCCAGCCGAAGTACGTTTCGCTCGCGGTCGGTCGGCTCGGTCTGGGTGGCGCCGGCGGTCTGTGCGTTCGCGGCGCTGTGTTCGTCCATCTTGGTTCGGAAGTCCCGCACCGTGTCCGGGGAGACTGTCGTCGTATCGTCGTCGGTCGTGGCGGAGAGGACTCCGGCCACGACACGAAGCATCTCTACCTGGTTGGACGACAGTTCGATGAGATTCGTCGGCGCATCGGTCGAGGCGGGCTCGCTATCGGATGGCAGCACTCGAACCGTGTCGGCGGTCCCGACCTTGTCGGCCAGTTGCGCAAGGAGCCGATCGACCTGGCTCGGCGCCATGCCGAGTACGATCCCGATCCGCTCGTGCGACTCGCCCTGCGCGACCAATCGAAGGGTGATGGCCTCGCCTTCGGTCAGCGTGACCGAGCCCGCGTCTTCGGCCCGCACCGTCTCCGGCCGCGCGCGCGAATCGTCGGTTTCCGTTGTGGTCGAATCGCTTTCGCCGTCGCCGGCAGGTTCTGCATCGGGTGTGGGATCGGCGGTACCCGCTGCGGCCGAGGGATTTTCAGCGCCCTGGTTCGACGGCTGACCAGGTTGTGCCGAGTGCGGTTGTGGATTAGAAGGCTCGGTGGTCTGCGCATCGTCGGCGATCGGCCCCGCGCTTTGCGCGCGGGTCTGGGCATCCCGCGCGTATGCGCGCAGTTTCATCCGCCGCTGGTCGGCGGCGTCCACGGTCTCCGGCGAGTGCGTCATATCCATCGCGAGCACTTCGGCTGGGTACGCCCGGATCAGCGCTGCGCGTTCGGCCTGGGTCAGCCGGCGGTTCCACCACGACTCGAGGTCGATCCCGGGCGGGCACATGTCGGGAATGGTCAGCCATTCGGGGGTTGCTTCCGGGTGCAGCTTCAGCAGCGCATGTGCCCACAGGAGGCCTTGATCCGCGAGGAAGGACTCGGTATTGGGATTCAGTCCGATCAGTCGGCGCAATGCCTGGACCAGGTTTGTTTCCAATGGAGCGAAGACATTGTCGATGATGAAATTTCCGGCCTTCGGGGTAAGTCCGCCCTCTTCTTCGAGTATCGGATCAATGTGTTGCGCGAAAACCATCAGGGCGAGCATGTCGCTCACCAGATACGACCAGTATTGCGCATAGTAGGTTCCGAAACCGCCCATATGCGCGAATATGTGGCGGAACCACTGAGATGGGTAGCTGTTCCCGATTTGCGGGAAATTCAGACCGAACTCGGCCAGAGCGGCTTCTTCGAAGTCTTTCACCAGCACTGTATCATCTGTAAAAAATTTACCGCTGGGTATCTGCTCGGACGACAATGAACTCCATGCAAGGTCGATTATGGCGCCCGCCATTCGGAAAACTGTGGATACGCCACGGTAAGCGGTTGTCCATTCGTCCAGCTTTTCGACCATTTCGGGCGGCATCGGCTCGCCGGTCTCGTGATGCTTGGCGAAGTTCGCCAGCACCTGCGGATGTTTCCGGAAGCGCTGGAAAACTTTGGCGACGAATTCGATCCAGGCGAACACCAGGTGACGGTTGGCTGGATCGAAAGTGCCCTCACTGAGCAGGAAATGGAATGCATGCCCGAACTCGTGGAACAGCATATCCGCGTCGTCCTGGCTCAGCAGTACCGGCCCGTCGGCAACTGGTTTCTCGATGTTCAGGTGAACACTCACCAACGGTGTCTGGCCTGTCGGCGTGAACTTGAGCCGAACCGGGTCGGTCCATGCCCCGCCGTTCTTGCCCTCGCGCGAGTAGGGGTCGAAGTAGATGTGCCCGAGCCACTGTCCCTGCTCGTGGACGACTGCGAAAACTCGCACGTCGTCGTGCCATACCGGAGGCTTGTGATCTCCTTGGAGCTCGGTAATGGTAAGTCGAAGCAGTTTCTCCGCCGCGAAGAACAGGCCGTCGTTCAGAACACGATCGAGCTCGTGATACTCACGGATGGCCTTCTCGTCTATCCCGACCCGCTGAAGGAGCAGGGTGTCTTTTGCATACGACCAATCCCACGGTTGTATCTCCGCTACGCCGATGGCCTCGGCGAATTGTTGTAGTTCGGCTCGGGCCGCAGTCCTTACGATCGGCGCGATAGCATGCAGGATATCTTTTATCTCCTCGGTGGATCCGAAAAGGCCCGTAGGTATAAGGAAGTCCGCATAGTTTCTGTAGTCGACCTTTTCGGCACGTTCGGCAAATGCCCTGGCCTGATTCAGCACGTTTGGCGAATTGTCGTATTCTCCACCGACAGACAACGACGAGACCTTCTCGTACACCTGTTGCCGCATCGCACGATCTGTTAGTGACGCCAGTTCGGGGTGGTAGATGCCGCTGATCGACGGGGGCTTGGACAGTGAGTAACCGCCCTTCTCGCCGGCGCGAGATCTGGCATTTTCTATTTTGTCGGCAGTCAGACCGTTCAGTTTCCCGACATCGTCCACATGGATCTCGAAGGCATCGGCCGCGTTGATCTGATTCGCCTTGTAGTCGGCTTGCAGACCGGCCACCTTGGCATCGATTTCATGGATTATCGAAGTTTCTTGCTCGTCGAGATATGCTCCGGCGTATCTGAACCTCTCGAACATGTGCAATACGAACCATCGCTCCCGAGCGGTCAACTCCAAATCGAAGATGTTCGCTTGCATTTCGGAGAAGATGTTCAGCAATGACGGATTCGCCATGATCTTTTGATCGTGCATTTTGCTCAGCGCCGCGATCTCCGGCTCCAAGCGTGCGGTTTCGGAATCCCGGTCCACTGCCGCTTTCTCTGAAAAAAGTTGCTGCACCGCGCCGAGCAACAGGCCCGACAAGGCAAATCGGCGCAGAGTGTCCGCAGGCCGTGGACCCGGGTTCGTGACGAGATCGTCGAGTGCGCCGAGCTGCTCCTTCATCGCAAATTCGAATACGGGCAGGAAATGCCGCGCTTCCATACAGTCGAAGGCCGGAACTCCGGTCGGGTCCAGTGCTGCCGCGAGGACGGGATTCGTCGCGGGGTCGAGATCGTCGGACTCGACATCTGGCGCGGCGACTCCGGAGGCGCCTTCGCCGCTCTCGGGCCGGGCCTCGCCTTCGGTCAGCGTGACCGAGCCCGCGTCTTCGGCCCGCGCCGTCTCCTGCCGCGTGCGCGCATCGTCGGTTTCCGTTGTGGTCGAGTCGCTTTCGTCGCCACCGGGCAGGGCGGCTGGTGTATCCGGTCGGTCGGGTTCGCGATTTCCGCGCTCCGCGCCACCGCCGTCGTTGTGCCACACACCGAGTTCGTCCATCTGGTCCCGTACCCGGCCGAACTTGAATTCTCCGCCGTCCCAGGGGGCGTCGGGGTCGGGGACTCCGCCGCCCTGGCCGATCAGGGGGTCGCGTCGTGGTTTTTGCCGCGGTTCGGGGCGAGCTGGTGGTGGCGGGGAGGTTTCGCCGTCATCATGGCCTGCCGCTGTGGGCTGGACCAGGGAGAGGAGATCGAGCAGTCGCGCCGAGACATCGTCGTCGCGGACAACCGCATCCAGACGGGCCAGCATCCATTGTTTCAACCAGGCTGGTAAAGGCCGTGGCTCGGATTCAATGCGCTCGATTTCGGCCTTTCGTGGCAGATCCTCATCGAAGTACGCGTCTCGTTCGGCGCGGAAATAGTGGGTGATGACGGGCAGCATGTCCATGCCCAGCATGTGGGATACGCCGGGGAAGAGATACAGCGTCGAGGTGGGGATTAGCGCGGCATTGGTCTCGCTGTGGTGGACCGGCGAGAACTGGTCGACGCTACCGTGCACGAGATCGACTGGTACGCGGATGTCGAAATCGATTCCCCAGGGCTGAACCAACTGCACCATGTCGTCGGGCCATGCGTCCTCATAGTTGCGCAGCGCACGTTGATAGCCACGGGCTAGCAGATTCAGAAATGCTTCCACCCATATGAGGTCCACGATCGTGTAAGCATTCCAGTTGTGGCTGATCAGCCAGGTTCCGTCCTGCGCGGTTTCCCTGGCCATGTTCCTGATGGCCCGCAGATCCGGGCTCCGGTAAGCCGCCTGGTTTTGCTCGGCCATGCCCTTCATCCAGGGACCACGATCGCCGAGGACCGGTGACGTGCCGACGAGCGCGACGCCTCGGTCCACGTGGTCGGGGTCGAGCGCACAGACGGCGATCGCCACCGAGCCGCCGCCGGAGCGTCCGAGTACCGAGTAGTGCTCGAAGCCGAACGGCGCTGTTGCGATGTAAACGATGTCGCGGGCGCAGTCGGCCACCGTGCGCCCGGGCAGGGGGTCGGAGTCGCCGTACCCTGGTCGCTCCACGACGACAACAAAGTATCCGCGGTCGGCCAACGCTTGTGCGTCCGGCAGTGGACCGTCGACCCCGACCGGAGTGCCGGGAGACACCATGATGGGGTAACCCGAGGGGTCCCCGAGCGTACGGAAATACACGGTCCTGCCGTCCGGCATCCGCGCTGCGTGGAGTTTCGAGATCTCGCCCAGGTCGGCGGTTTCGGCAGGCTCGGGCACAAAGCGCACGATGTCCTCGGGCAGCATCGTGTGGTGGTCGACGATGTGTCGGCGTTCGGTCGAATTTTGTTCCTGTCGAACATTATTCGGATTCGTTGTGCTGTCCGCTTCGGTGCTGGAGTGTACGAGCGGCCGTGGTATCGGTTCGTCACCCGCATGGAACTGTGCGACTGCGCCGTCCGGAATTCCGGCGAATCCGGGCCCGCCGCCCATACGTGGTCGGTGCTGTCGGCGTGGGGCGGATAGATCGAGTGCGGCGAGGGGGTCGACCTCGTGAGGATCGGCCGGATCGAGCCGAACAGGTGACGGTTGCCCCACGGCGCCCAGCTGATCCGTCCAGCCGGCAATCGTTATGACGGCCTCCAATTTGGCGACATCGCGGGCATAGCCGGTACCGGAGGACACCGCAGCCGCGCGAGTGATCACCCGCCACAGTTCGTTCAGCTGGTCGCGGGCCTCAGCCGGTGCCCTATCCCCGCGGCCAGCAAGATAGCTGTGCGCCATTTCGATGGCCCGTGGCCCCATGCGGTGGGGGAACACCCAATCGATCGCCAGTTGCGTGTCCGGACCGGCGACCACGGGCACGTCATCGCTTATTGTTCCGGTGCTTCCCAGACGAGATATCTCGTCGCGGATCTGATCGTGGGCTTGGTTCACGATATGGGCCCGAAACGTGATGCCTTCCCGCGCGAGTTGCGCGTATGTGAGGATCAGTTCGGTATTTCGCTGCCGCAGCATCCTGATCCGATCGGCGGCCGTTTCCTGGCTCGATTCGACCGGCTTGTTGCCGCGCGGGCTCGCGGGCCCATCCGGCTGCGAACTCGTAGCTGCCGAACGGGTTTCGCCGGTCTCCGCTGAGTCAGTGGGCGTGGTCGGTTGCGTTGCTTCGGTTGCCGAGGCCCGGTGTGGCTCGTCCCCTCCGGGGGGTAGTGCGCCGGCATCGACGGGTCGGAGGGCTCGTCCTCGTGTCATGTCCGGGTCGGCGTGAGGGTTGTGTTCGAGCTGCTGCTGTCGTGACTCGAGTGTGCTGGCGCCATCCCGGCGAGTCAGTACCAGACCATGTGTGGTCTGCGCCGCGAACGGCGGATTCTCCGGGTCGAACACCGCCCTCGGCTGCGCTGCCTGCCGGTCGTAGATCCAGATCTGTTTGCCGTCGTTGTGCAGCAGGAATAGATGCCCGATCGCCGCACCGACCGGGCGGGCGTTCACCAGCATCCCCGCACCGGCCTCCAAATCGGTCAGGAACTGCGCCGCTTCACCGAGTCCGCCATCGAACCGCCGGTGGTGCGCCCCGGCCAGCCAGGCCACCGCCGCTGGCGGCACCGGTCCGTCCACCTCCACCGGTTGCTGCACGTCGAACCCGAGATTCCTGGCATCCGCGAACGCTCCTACCGCACACGTGGGATCCACAGCGCCTTCGGCGTTGGTTCGGCCAGCAGGTTTCGCGCGGGTGAGGCGGAGCGGTGGTGCGGGTGCCTTATCGCCCTCGATCGGCTCGCTCTCCTGCGCGACGACGGTTCCTGGTGCAGGTGCGGTTTCCGGCGAGGCTGTATCGACCGTCGCACCCAGCCCCGTGGCCACCGAATCGTCAGGGGTACCAGCCGGGGCCGCATCTGGGCGGATGACGGGCGCAGGTGATTCGGAAGGCGTTGCCTGCGATGCACGATCTGCGGAATTGTCCAGACTGATAATTCCCCGCGCCGAGGCTACCGACACCAATGTGTTCCGGTCTTTACTAGTACCGAGCCGGAGCGAAATGCGTTCGAGACTGTAGCGCACGGCGTGGTGGGTGATCTCGAGCGTCGTCGCGATCTGCCGATCCGTCATTCCGCCCGCAACCAACTCGAGCACCTCGACTTCACGCGCGGACAACCCACTGGGTGTCCGCGGCGCCGTTCGCGCGCGCGGCGGAGATGATTCCTTTGCTGTCGGTGCCAGCATCGCGGACAGCCGGGTACTGGCGGCATCGATTCCGGTGCCCTCGGCAGCGATGGCAATGGCCAACCTCCGTACGGCAGTCCACAGCACGAGGTCAGTGGCCGCGATATCGGCGGGTGGTTGCGGGTTCACAGCCGACGAGCCGCGCCGGACCGGCCAGAGCTGCCAGACCTTTCGCTGCTGTTCGGGCAGGAGGAATGTGCGGATGCCGTTTTCGATTTCTTTTCTGTCAGCGGCAAGTATGCGGCTCGCCGGTCCGAGTTCATCGGCGCCGGCACCTGCGCTGAAGATGTCCCAGATGCGCTGTCGGAACTGAACGAATTCGCGGTGTTCGTTCATCAGGTTTCGAGCGTTGAGGACGACCCAATCCTTGATATCCCGATCACGAATTTGGCCGAGACGACTGATTGCGCCGGCACACGCCTCGTCGAAGATCTGCCGAGCGACTCGAGGTTCGCGTATGTTCGCCTGGATCCACGGAAGTACGTTCTTCCCGAAGTGCTCCCGGAGCAGATCGACCGCCTGGTCCGGTTGCCGGAGAACCACATGCTCATCGATCAGTTGTCGAAGCGGCTCGGCAGGTACGGCCGGGTCGGCTCCCTGACCTGCCCGGGCCGGAGTCGATGCGGGCGACCCAGCTTTCCGTCCGGACCACGGATTGGTGGCCTCGCGGTCACTCGGTCCCTCGGGTGTGGTCGCCGCGGTGGGTGGTCGATGTGCTTGGTTGCCAACAGCCGTGCTGGGCTGTGCGGGGCTATCCGCCGGAGCAGATGCGGGCTCACTCTTACCCGACCAAGGCGTCGTGTGACTGCTCCATGGGGTCGGGGCGACCGGATGCTCTGGTCCCGGCATGCTGAACCGGAAGAGCGCCGACGGTGCCGTCGGTGCGGCAGGATCGGGCCTGTGGTCCGGTCGTTCGTCGGACCGGTTCGTGGGTGCTGGTTGTTCGGTGCTGGAGTGCTCAGCGGCTGCTTGTGGCTCCGAATCCGATTGGCTCGCACCGGTTCTCGACTCGTCACCGGTGTTCCGGGGCAGTGTCTGTTCGCTCGGCGCATCGTCCGCCGTGTCGGCTGGTGTTGGGATGGCGCTTTCGGTGGCCGGGTCCCTATCGGGTCTCGCGTTGCTCTGGGAAGCGGGTACGGCAGATTCGTCTGGGTTTTGGGGTGTTGGTTGATGGTTGTCGGGGAGGTGGTGGAAGAAGCGGTCGGCGTGTTGGAGGTGGGCGGGGAGTTGTTGTCTCGCGGGCTTGGGTTTGTCGCCGATGGCGTCGTCGAGTTGTGCCATGGCGGCTCGGTGTTCGGCCAGGACGTTTTCGGCGATTTCGTGCAGTCGTTCTGGGGCGTCGTCGGATTGGGTGGGTAGTTGTTCTTGGACGGCGCGCGCATGGACTCTGGCGGCGAGGTCTCGTGCTACCACCGGGTTGCCGACTCGGGCCATCAGCAGGTGGAAGACCCGGCTGTTTTCAGCAGGTGGTGCCAGCTGGTCGGAAACATCTGTGGTTTCGCCGGAATCTGTTGCGGTGTGCGCTGATTCGGGACCCGGGTCCGGGGCAGTGCCGCCCGTCGACTCGGTGGTCGTCGAGCTGGCACTGCCAGTGGGTATTTCAGTCCAGGTATCCGGAGTTGACGCAACGGCACCATCCGGCTCGTCACCTTTGGGAGCGGTATCTACACGGTCGGGCGGCGGAGTCGATCGAGCGCCGCGCCTGTTCGCGTGCGCCGCGTCGAAGCCGGCGATGGGGGCGGCGGCCTCGGGGGTAGCGGCGGCCGACACGGTCTCGGTCGCTGTGTCCATGTCGACCGCATGGGACCACCCGATTCCGGCGTTTGCCAGCGCTTGCTGTAGCTCCTCGTCCGGACGTTCGTGATGGAAGACGATGAAGGTCATGTCCGGAGCCCGGAGACCGCCATGGGTTTGGGTCAGAATGTGGGCGTTCCGGTGGAACCGCGCCCCGTCATAGTCGCGGCCGATGCCTTCGAGTCCGAAGTAGCCGTACTCGCCGTGCTGGCTCGGTGTCGCGCCGAACGACTCGGGCCGCGGATCGTCGACGCTGCTCGGTATTGCCTGCACGAACGTCGGGCTGCCGACACATGCCGTTGTCCTTGCTCGCTCCGATGGGGCGACGACGATATCGACGTCGCCGTATTCGAGAATGGTCGGGAGATTGCCCTCCTGCAGCCAGGAGAGCCGACCGGAGCGAATGCGTCCGTAGACCGGCCGCGATTGTTCGGGCATATCGAGCGCATGCCCGAACAACTCACGTTCGCGCTGCGCCCTTGCCGCCACCGGTAATTGTGCAAGCCTGCCCTTTGCGGCAACTTCGAACAGAGTTTTATATCTGCCGTCGGCGAGAATCTTGCGCAGCGTCGAGGACGTGACGCGAACGACGATCTGGCCGCGGAATGCCTGCCGCAGCTCCTCGGTCATCTGCGCATCGAGTTGCTCGGGCGTCATCCCCAGTTCCGCGGCCAACGCCGCAGCACGGCGCGCATTCCCGACATAACGTTCGGCATAGGCACGCTCGGCGTCGTCGGGGATGAGTTGCTCCGCCTCGGCCCGAAGTTCCTGCGCCTGCGGATCACCGGTCTGTTCCGCATCGAGGATTCGTTCGAACAATTCCACCGCGTCATCGCTGGGCCGACCGCGGAACTCGGGTAGGGCGGTGGTCTGGCGCTCGTCGGTTGTTTCGGGCGGTTCGGACCCGCTCCCATTGCCACCGCCTCCGCCGACACCCCCGCCAGCGCCAGCAACCCCGCCCGCCGCAGGCGGCACGCCGGTGGGGGTGTCCGGCATAGGCTCCGCGGTGGCCGACTCGGCTCGTTCAGGATGGGACGGCCGGGTGCTCGATGTCGCTGCCTGCGGGCCGAGTCGCCGCGCATCAGAACTCGTGGTATCGGGGTTCAGCC
Source organism: Nocardia vinacea (assembly GCF_035920345.1). Taxonomy (NCBI): domain Bacteria; kingdom Bacillati; phylum Actinomycetota; class Actinomycetes; order Mycobacteriales; family Nocardiaceae; genus Nocardia; species Nocardia vinacea. Next base: position 4,171,891 of record NZ_CP109149.1, on the reverse strand, counting down.
AGCTTTCGCCGAAGTGGTACCAGTCCTGGATCTCTATCACTCTGCCGGGGAAGCGTTTCAGCAGAGCGTCATCGACGATTGTTCGCAGGGCGACGAAGTCCGGGTTGTCGCGATCCGGATTGTGGTAGCACGCCCAGGCGCGCAGTTTCCCATCATCGTGATCGCGGTAGCGAATATTGCAATTCACCGTGATCGAGTTGTATTCGATCGTGATCAAGAAGGGAACGCCGGCTTCTTTCTGAAGCTCGGGGTGACTCGGACCACGGCCCTCGATCGCGTGCAGTACAAGGGAATTCGGTCCACCTTCGGCACTGGCTCCGGTCACCAGTCCACCTACCGATGTGGTGTTTGCGCCGAATTCTCGGCCGATTTCTCGGTAAGCGATCGCGCCCGACAGAGCTGGCTCTCGAGGGGACGGGGGAGTACCTGGTTGGCCCGCATCGGTTCTCGCGGGTGCAGCCCCGGTTAGAGCGCTAGGTGCTGAGGGATCATCATGGACAGCTGCGACGCCGCGTGGAGATTCGGCGGCTCCCTGTGCGCCCTCGGAGCGTTGCGGCGGCTTGACGGCGGTGATTTCGTACCAGTCATCCGGCCGTTCATCGATGAACAGGCTTTCTTTACCGATCCGGAATTCGACCTGCTCGAATCCTGCCTCGTCGAGCCGTTGGATGGTGTGGGTGCGGCTATCGGCGGCGATCATCCTTCCGATGCCTGGACTGAGCAGCAGCTTGCCGCCCGGCTTCAGGACACGGTGAACCTCTGCCAGCGAGTCCGGTTCTGCGACGATGACATCCATCGGTGCCCGCTCGAGGTAGACCACGTCGAATTCATCGTCTGGAAGGGCAGATAGATCGCGGACATCGGTGACCAGGTCGGGCCGGACTTGCTCGGCGATATTGACGAATACCTCTCCTGGTTCCGCCGGCCGGTAGTTGTGCCCTCCACCGACCACCAGCCGTGCTTCGACACCGGCATCGCGGATCTCCGCAAGCAGGGCCGAGAGATCGGATGTCGGCTCGGTACGAAGCTCGTTCGGCGTGCCACCGATGCCGGCGTGATCAGCACCTTCCGGTCCGTAGGTGGCGTAGCGTTCATCCATCGCATGGATCTGACGCATTTCTCGGGCACGCTCAGCGCGGAGATCCTGGTGCCCGTGCTCGCGTTCCGGAGGCAACCCCGCCCGCTCCCGGACCATTTGCACAAGTTGCTCGTCGGTTGTGCGCGCGAGCCCGCGCCGGTTCTGCGCCGAAACCGGGGCAGGTTGTGGTGCTGCAGGATTGGGCGGTACCGGGCGATTGGGGGGATTGTCCGGCAATACGTTGCCGAGTGCGCGGACTCGATCATCGGCGATGCGATAGCGGTCGACCGCAGCCACGCGCAGCGGGTCCTGTTCCAGGGCACTTTGCGGGAATTGTTGATCCGGGTGAGTGGCGTCGTCTGCGTTCATCAATGCCGCCAACGCCGCCAGCCGCTCTGCCACGGCGTGGAAATGGTGCACCAGCAACTGAAGTCGGCGTGGTGTGACCGTATCCGGTTGATCCAGCACCGCGCGCAACTCATCGAGTCGGCGGAGCATACCGTCCAGATGCTGGTTGCGCGCTACGTCCGCGTCCGATACCGCATCGGTCGGATTCGGCTCCGCGTCAGGGTGTTCCGCCGCGATGACCGCGCACAACAACTCCAACCGCACGGGATCGACAGCCGCCAGCAGATCCGCAACGGGCGGACCGTCACCCGGGCCAGGGGCCGGTCCGGGGGGAATTGCTTGTGTCTCATCGGCTGAGGCCGGCGTTTCGGAACTACTTGCGGTCGTGGTGGTTTCACCGCCGACGTCGTCGACGGACTCATCGATCACCTCGATTTCGTTGACGCGCTCGTCGGTTGTTTCGGGCGGTTCGGACCCGCTCCCACCGCCTCCCCCGACACCCCCTCCTGCGCCAGCAACTCCGCCTGCTGCAGCGGGATCGGAGTGCAGCTCGCGGTCGAAGGAGTCGTCGATGGCGCCCTGGTGGAACTCGCGAATCTTAATCGTGGCGCCGGGGAAGCGGGACATCAGAGTCGCATCGACCTGGCTGCCTATGGCGTCGAAGTCGGGATTGTTAGCATCGGGCAGAACGTAGATGATCGTCGCCTCGACACCGCCCGAGTGGTAAATCCGGTAGAGCATCGTGAGATGTACGGTCAGATCGCCGTGTTGGACAGGGATCGAAGGCAGACCGCCGAGCTCTTTGGCAATCGCGGGGTGGCCCTTGCCCTTCGCTTCCACGGCGTGCAGTACCAATGTGGCATCTGGGCGTGGCGCTGATGGTCCCTCGGTAGCCGAAGTCGGCTCCGCATGGCCCTCCGGCCAGACGGCCGTCACAATGCCGCAGACGGTGAAGAGGTCGACCGGCCCGGGTTTCAACGAGCGGACGACAATCGCGCCCGATACCTCGGTCGCGGTTGCCGACCTGGAGCGATCGTGGTATTCGATGACCGCGGTGTCGGGCGATGTCCGAACCACGGCCACAGGATCGATGTTGGCGGCTGGTGTGGGGTGGTGCTCGCTGGCGGCGTTGTCGGGGGTCGGCTGTCCGGGTTCGGGGTGGTCCGGTGGGTTTTGCTGGTTGCTGGGTGGTCCTTCGATTTTGCGGGGGTGTTTGGTGTGTCGGTACCAGGGGAGTGGTTTGTTGGTGGGGGTGAGGGTGCCGTCGTCGCTGATGGTGTAGTCGGCGGCGAAGAGTTCCGTGACGGTCTGGTATTTGGGATCCCATTTGTTTTTGTCGCTTTCGTCGCCGTCGTAGTTGCGTACGTGGGGGATGTAGATGTCGGGGTGGGGATCGTCGGGGTCGGGGGTGGGATCGTCGGTGAGGGTGTCGAAGACGAGGACTTGGTTTTCGGCGTTGACGAAGCCGAGGATGTGTGTCTTTGTGCCGTCGTTGACGACGCGGACGGCTATGTGGATGCCGGTTTGTTCGGCGTTGCGAACGGTTTCGGCGGTGGTGGTGAAGCGGGGATCGCCGTCGTATGCGGTGGGTTGGAGTTGGGTTTTGAGGGTGGCTTCGACGGGTTTCCAGTTCTTTTTGGAGTCCCATTGGCGGTTGGTGTCGTCGGGTTCGGATGAGCCGTCGTTGATGAGTGCTACCGCCCGGAATACGCGAGCGAGTTGGATGGCGCAGTTCTTGATTACGGTGGGGTCGAGGGTGAGCGCCGGTTCCGTAGCCACTGGAGTCGCTTCGCGCAATTCGAAGCTCGAGTCACCGACCGTGACTCGTAGCTTCCGGTCGCCGGGTTCTCCGGATTCGTGCAGCACGACCCGGATCTCATGGTTCGGACGCATTTCTTCCGGGGCGACCAGCTCGGCCAACTGCTGAACCGCGTCGGCGACCTGCTCCGGCGGCCAGTCCGGAAGCCACTGGGTTAGCCACTCAGATGCCCGGGCGGTGGGTGTTGGGCGCCCGTCCGTTTCGATCGACGCTGTGGACCCCGTCCTCATCCGCGTCTCGGTCCGCCGTTCGCTGGCATCGGGTTGCTCGCCGTGGCTAGCCGGGGCATCGGCGATATCGGCGAATCCATTGTGGCGTAACAGATATCGTGCGAAATGCACAATGACGGCGACAACCTCCAGCGATGTTTCGGCCGCCCACCACAGCTTGTCGCCACGAAGGTGTTCGATCCCGACGACCACGTCGCCGGGCACGCGATCCGCGGCCACGGGTCGGTGACTGAACGGGTCCGAGCCTGCGCACCTCGCGCCGACGGCATCTACGTCGGCACGACCGAAGATGTCGAGCAGGTCACCGTAGGGAGTTCGGACGGCAGTGTGAATGGGCTGCCATACCCTGCCGACCAGGCTATCGATCGCGACAATCTCCCACCCGGTGAGATAATGCAGCGCGCCGGTGAGCCAGTGGCACATAGACGCGCCTAGGAACTCTTGGACCTGCCAGTCGAGTGTGTTCGCGGTGATTACGAGTTCCTGGTGGTGGCCGCGTTTGGTGGGCTTCGCAAACGAAAATCCGAGGCTGTCGCTGAAATCGACCGCGAACGGATTTCGCCGCCAGAACTCGTCTGGGTCAACGGACTCCTGTCGTTCCGGCGAGTCGCGATCGGCGACAGCGAGCGGAGCGGACGCGGGATCGTGGGGTGTATCGCTCGCCGAGGTGCTCGCGTCGGAGTCGGCCGACATATCTGGTGTTTCGCTGGGGTGTGCTGTGGTGCCGTCGGGTTCGGGATTCCTTGCGCCCGATTGGGGTCGGCGGCGTCCGTCGGGACCTGGTGGGGTGTGGTGGTGCCGCCTGCCGTCGATTTCGGCGGGTGCGATCCCGCCGGGGGATAGCTGCGGCCTCGTGGTGTGGCGGTGTGGTGTGCCTGGACCGGCCGGGCGTCGACGTGTGGGTCCTGCGGCACCGCCGGTAGTCCGATTCGCATCAGGGGTGGCCGTGGCATCGCGCGATTGACGGTGTTTCGCCACCGTGGTGCCGCGCTTGCCGCGGCTCACGAGATTGCCTGCGGCGACTAGTTCCTGGTACGCGGCTCCCACAGTTGCCGGCGACACACCGAGCCTGTCGGCGAGCGCTCTGGCTGAGGGCAGTCGGGTGTCCTCTGGTATCCGGCCGGACAGGATCGCCTGGCGCAACGCCAATGTCACGGTGTCGCGCCAGCCGATGGCTTGCGCGATGTCGGCCAGCTTCCCGGTCGGTGATTCCGTGGCGAGCGTATCCACCAATTTCTGTGCGAGCATCGGTACACCTGGGTCCGATGCCGGTTCATTCGGCCACTGGCTGTCGTGGGCCACCGTCCAGCCGCGCCTGCCGCGGCTCTCGAGATAGCCTGCTAGTTCCCGGTACGCCGCTGCCACAGTTGACGACGACAAACCGAGACGGTCGGCGACTGCTCTGCTCGAGGGCAGGTGCGTCTCCGCTGGAATTCGGCCGGACAGGATCGCCTGGCGTAATGCCAATTTCACGGTTTCGCGCCAGTCGATAGTTTGCGCGATCTCCGTCAGATCTGCTGCCGAGTAATCCGCCGGGAAAATTTCCAGCAGCAACTCTGCCCGGTCCTTGGGCCGTTCTTCGACGGCCTCGGTGGGCTGGGTCGGCAAGCTGTGCCGAGTGTATCCGAGCAGAAACTGGGTGTTGGCATCCGCGATCGCGAGTATTTGACCGAAATCGGTTGTGATACCGGCTTCGTCCGCGATGAGCAGTGTCTGCTCGGTGATGTCATGAGCCAGCTGCCGCTGTTGGTCTGGATCGAGTTCGATAACGCCCTGTCCGACTCCTTGCGCCACCGCGTTCAGTGCATAGGCGAATACTGGCGTCGCGAAATCGCGCGGTGACGGCGAATCTGGAGCCGCGGATTCGGTCGCCCGTCCGGCGTCGCCCATGTGGTGTCCGGCAGCATCCGGCGAGGTCGGAGCATTGGCTGCGGGCGTCGCATCCTCTGGGCGCGGATTCGTCCGCATGCCTTCGGGGTTGGCGTGTGCCGCATCGCTGACCCCAGGGGTGTTTTGTTCGGACGCAGCATCGGCGTGTGCCGAATCAGGTTCATTCGCATCGGTTCTCGCAGCGTCCGCCGTGTAGGTGTCCCTTGCGCCCGATTGGCGTCGGCGGCGTCCATGCGGGCCGGGTGTCTCATGGTGGTGCCGAGCGAATGGGTCGTGTTGGGCGGGTTCGATCCCGCCGATGGATCGCTGATGCGGCCTTCCCCCGTGGCGGTGTCGAGCGTCTGGTCCGGCGGTTGGGCCAGGTGGCCGCCCGCCGCCCCCGGACCGCTTCGGCGGTGCGGGGGCGGGGGTATCGCCTGGTTCGGGCTCGTTCTCGTCCGGTGGGGCGTCGCTGTCGCGGGCAGAGGGTGGGAGTACGGTCTGGAGCGCGGTAGTGACTTGGGCGAGGAGCTCTTGGCCTTTCTCGACCGACAGGCCGAGGCGCTCGGCAACTTCGGGCAGCGGATCTCCGTCAACGACATGGAGAACGACCAGGTTCCATGCCATACGCGGGTCGGGGAGGCCTTCAAGGCCCGCGCGGATGACCTCAGCGAGTTCGACATCGGCGAAGGGGGATTCCGCCGTCTCGTCGCCGACTACCTCTTCGAGGTCACGTCCGCCGTCGTCGACCACCGATCGATCGAACGAAACGGATCCTCCGGTGAGGACCTGGCGTGCCCAGTCCACGTCGGCGAGGGTGAGGCCGAGGGCTTCGGCAACCGCCGCATCTGGCACACGGGTCTCGTCCATGTGCAGTCTTGACGCTTGTGTGGCCAGTTCACGATGCACTTGGAGGACAAGTTCGCGGTCCGAACGGTTCAGGCGGCGGCGATTCGCGGCCTCGTAGCGGGCTGAGATGACCGTCCACACAGCAGCCGCCCATGCATGCTGGGCGAACGAGCCACCGGGAGTGTGATTAGCGATCGCCGACATGACCGCGATTCGGCACCGCTGCCGGAGTTCATCGAGTTGATGAGGGTCCTCGCCCTCCTTCGCCATCCGGCGTACCACCGCCTCGGGAATCCTGGCGTAGCGTGCGAAGATCTCGTCTCGGATCGCGCGTTCTTCCGGTGATCCGACCCGGGTGGCGATGTATCGCCAGAACAGGGCCTGCTCGTCCGGGTCGACTTCGGTCGTGTCCTCGTGCGGATAGAAGCGCTCGATGGCGGCGGTGATCAAGTGGGCCGGGATGCCATTGGCATCGCGCAGCATTCGCAGCGACAACAACCGCGGCCGTATCGTGCGGGCGTGCTCGATGTGCTTCAGTGCTCCGGCGCTGAGGGTGCCGGAGAACTTCTCTTGGCTGCGGCCGAGGTAGTGGCGCCACGCTGCGAGCCATACGTTGACAGTGTCGAAGCCGTCGTTGGGGTTGGGCGGGTGTTGGCCGTCGGGGTCGTACCAGGCGAGTCCTTCGCGGTCGTAGAACCAAACAATGGCCTCGCGGGCGATGTCGGTCGGGACGTTGTTGGTGGTGCACAGATCACGCAGAGTCGCCGCGGTCGGCTGATACTCCTGCTCCTCGATATTGCGCACCGTTCTTTGGTTCAATGGACCCGCGAAATCTTTTCGGCTCTTGCCGAGGTAGCGGCGCAACTCGGTGAGCCATTTGTTCACCGCGAATAGGTCGCTGGGATCGAAAGCCGCGGGTCGAGGGATGTGTTCCCCGTCGGGGTCGTACCAAGCGAGCCCTTCACCGTCGAAGAACAGTAGGAGGGCTTCGCGTGCGAGCGCGTCCGGGATGTCGTTCGCCGCGCAGAGGTCGCGGACGGCCTGCGCGCTCGGGTTACGTCTCCGGCTTTCGAAATGCGTCACAAGCGCAGGGCTGACCGGCCCAGCGAACTGGTTTCGGGAACGGCCGAGGGTGCGGCGTAGCGCGGCGAGCCATTCATTCGCCGCATGTGGGTCGTCCGGGTCGAAATCGGCGGGGTGGGGAAATCGCTGTGTCGCGGATTCTCGAAGGTTTTGTACATGCTGCGCTCGCGCGACAATGGTCGCCCGATCGCCGGTACCGAGCTTGAGGCGGATATTTCTGAGATGGACTACCACGGTTTGACCTGAAATTCCCAGGTGGGCACCGATTTCCGCGTTCGACTTGCCCTCGTCGACCAGGGTGAGTACTTCGATCTCGCGCTCGGACAACGTGGGGGTGGGTGTGTCTGCGGTGGTGGGGTCCTCGCTGGGGAGAAGGCCTGCGCGTAGCGCCGCAATTGCCATTGCCGTTCGATCACCGGTGCCGAACTTCTTACCCATGCGCAGGAGATGGGACTGAACGGTGCGCTCTGAGATTCCAAGGTCGGTGCCGATTTCCGCGTTCGATTTCCCCTCCGCTACGAGGGTGAGTACTTCGATCTCGCGCTCGGACAACGTGGGGGTGGGTGTGTCTGCGGTGGTGGGGTCCTCGCTGGGGAGAAGGCCTGCGCGTAGCGCCGCAATTGCCATTGCCGTTCGATCACCGGTGCCGAGCTTACGACGGACGTTGGTGAGGTGGTTGATGACGGTGGATTCTGAGATTCCCAGGTCGGTACCGATTTCGGCGTTCGATTTACCTTCGGCGATCAAGGTGAGTACTTCGATCTCGCGCCCGGACAACCCGTGACTCGGCGATTCCTGCGGATCAGGCGGCTCGCTGACCGGTGACCGCGATGCACGGGTGGTTTCCACATTGGTCGATGCCGAGCCCGCTGTCGTCTGCGGATCATTTTCGGACTTCCCGACGCCCGGCACGTCATCGGGAGGTGTATGGAAGGTGAGGAATCCCTCGACCGGCATTCCCTTCTTTGTAAACGGTGTTATCGCGACGGGGTTGCCGTCTGCGCGGATTGCGCGTCCCGGAGCGCTGTCGAGTAAGTCGTCCGGTGAACCCGGATAATCCCTTGGGGGGGTGCGGTACTCGACCCAGACCTTCTTTCCTGGCCGTCCGTTCGGTGCCAGGTCGACGCCGATCTTGATCGCATCGGCCATGACCAGCACGTTGCCGCGTCCGTGCTCGCCGTCTGCGCGCTCACCCAGAACAGACGGATCCATGCCGCCGGATTCCAAGGCATCCAGGTTCATTCCGGCCAGCAGGAGGTCTACATCGGCTTGGTCGACTACCGCCGACGGCGCCACCTCGTCGGCTGCATCGACGTTGCTCTCCGGCCGCCATACCGGCAATCCTCGGGACTTGTCCGCAACCGTGATTCGCACGCGATCGTCGTATACCTCGACGGTGAGCTCGGCACCGCCCTCCTTCGCGTGCAGCCCCGCGTTACCGAGGAATTCCGACACTGCCAGTCGAGCGGCCTCGATCTTCTTCTCATCGAGTCGAGCAGTCTGTCGCAGGAAATCGGCGACTCCGTTGCGTGCAGTCGACACGCCCGGCGCGACCTGGCCCTTCTTGAATGTCATCGTCAACGCGGGTTCGGCACTGGATCGCGCTCGACCGTCGCGTGCGGCGAGTTCGAACCACCTCGTCCGTTCCCCGTTCTTGTGCAGCGTCGCACCCCACTGCCATGACTTGTCCAACAGCTCGGTGACCTGTCCGGATTCGGTGGGCGTCACCAATCCCGTGTGCTTATCCGGCTTGTCGCGCGCTGGCAAAGTTCGGCTCTGGTCGGTCACTTCGACCCGTACCCATCGCGTCGGTCCCGTCCCGCCGTGCTTCAACGAGATGGTTCCGGGACTCTCCGCAGTGCGTAACAGAGCATCGACCAGCGCGGTGGCCGCCGCGATGTCGCCGTCGGCACCGAGTAGTTGGCCAACGGCGGTATGCGCGTTCGCCACCCCAACGGGGTCTGTCGCGAATTCCGTACGGGCTCGCTCGGGTTCGCGCTTCGGGCCCGGTGTTTGCTCGGCTCCAACGACAGGAGTCTGGGGATCCGCGCCGGGGACTTCAGTCGTTCCGGTGTCGGCTTGGCTGGTGGGTGGGTGTTGTGGTTGCCCCGGCTCGGGTTCTGGGTTGTCGGGGGAGCCGGTGATGGGGCCGAGGGCAATCGTCCGGTTCTCGTCTGGAAGGGGTTCGAATAGGGGTGTCAGTTCGTCGTTCTCGTATTTCAGGTAGGCGACGAATGCTTCGGTGGGGTTTTCGTAGGAAGGTGTCCAGTCGTCGTAGTGGCGGACTCCGGGAGCATTGATCTTCTCGTCGGTAACGCTATCGATGACCTTTTTACGAGCGAGGGTGTCGAATACGAATATTTCGCCGTCGAAATTTGTTATGGCGTATGCGTGTTTCTTCTTGCCCTGGCCGACCGTGATGACTGCGGTGTCGGCGCCGCCCACTTTCTTTTTGATGTTATCGGTGATCCATCCCATCGGATCATTTTTGGCGGAGTTTTCGGCGGGGTGCCGCCGTTGGACTTTTATTAGCTGGGTGATAATCGCTGCTTCAAGTGCCAGCATATCTTGTTCGTCTTCGTCTTCTTTGGGTTCACGTCCGTCGTTCACGCCCAGTGCGCGCGTTACATGAAATACGAAGGCGACGCATTCCTTTATTTTTCGCATCAGATCGGCATCGGCGAGCGATCCACTGACTGCTGCGGCAGTGGAACTGGAAGACGAGTTTCCGCTTCCGCTTCCGCTTCCGTTGTTGCCGCCGTTGTTGTTGCTGCTTCCGCTGTCGTCGCTACTGCTACTGCTACTGCTACCGGTGCCGCCGCTGCCGCCGGTGCTGTTATTGCCGCTGCCGCTACTGTTGTTGCCGCTTCCGCTCCCGCCGCTACCGGTGCTGCTGCTGCTGCCGTTGTTGCTACCGCCCGTGCCGCTGCTGGTACTGCTGCCGCTGTCGCCGGTGTCGCTACTTCTGCCGTTACCAGTGCTGTTGCCGTTGCCGCCGGTGCTGCTACCGGTGCTACCGGTGCTACCGGTGTTGTTGCTGCTGCTGCCGCCGCTTCCGCTTCCGCCGGTGCTGCTGCTGCCGCTGCCGTTGTTGCCGGGGCCACCAGGGCTGCCGGGGCCAACTGGGCCACCAGGGCCGCCGGGGCTGTTGTTGCCGTTGCTGCTGCCGCTACCACTGCTGCTGCTGCCGTTGCCACCGCTACTACCGCCGTTGCCGTCGGTCGGAGTATCGGACGTTCCAGAACTGCCGGTCCCCGCAGCGGGACGGACACTGGAGGATGCGGGAGGCTGTGCGGCCGACTGCGTTTCGCTCGCGGCGGGAGGGGTGTTCTCGCTGCTGTTGGTTGGCTCGGTCGGCTGGCTCAGTTCCGTGGCGGTGGCGTTCTTGGTGAGCTGTTGGGCAAGCTTGTCGACCTCCTCTCCGGACACGCCGAAGAGTTGGGCGATGATCGCAGTCCACTCGTCGTCAGGGACGGGTGCGTTTGTCGGTGGTGTTGCGGAATCGCCTCCGCCAGGCGGTGCGTTGGCGCGGTTGGCTCGCTGCTGTGCGCGGCCCAGGTATGCGTGCTGGGCGGCAACGCTCTGGAAAACGGGGGTCAGGATGCGTATCCCTTGGGCGGCCAACTCGACCTCGGCGGCCGCGGCATCGACTATCTCCTTTGCCGCTTGCAGCACCTCGCTGTCGGCCTCTGCCGGTTGCGCCCCCTGCTGTTCGCTGGCCTGGCCAGCGGCTTTGGCATATTGGTCGGTCGCTTTGGTGTGCTTGGCGACGGCGGTCCGAAAATGGCTGACCGCGACCTGCCAAATCGGATGCTGCGCCGCGTCTTTGAGGTCCGTGACCGCGACGTTGAAGCCGTAGCTGCCGTTGCGGCCTTTGCGCCCGGCACGCCCGGACCACTGATGATCCTCGTCCGGATTGTGGAGCGAGCGGCCCAGCATTTGCGCGTGTACCCCGCCCAACTCGTTGACCTCATCGGTGATCGACACGTCGAAACCGCGACCCAGCATGCCCGTCCCCACAGTCACCGCGCTCCGAGCACCGGCTTTGTCCTTGATCCCCAACAGGTTTTCCTCGGCCGCGTTGTTGTCCCGGTGTTCGGCGAACCACCGGGACACGATCGCGTTGTGTTCGACACCGGCCTTCGTCAACATCAGCGAGAACTGCACCGCCAAATCGTTGAACGGGCTGATCACCAGGACCGGCCGCCCTTCGGCCTGCAACTGCTGAACCCGCGCGAGGGCGTCCTTCAACTTCTCCGGCACGGTGAGGAAGATCCGATCTTCCTCACCAACGCGTTTCGACTTGCCGAAGTCCTCGATCTTCGCCAAACCGCCCTGGACCGCGAAATTTTGCTTGATCTCCTCAGCGGTCCCCTCCAGCGTGCCCGACATCAGATTCAAACTCTCGTAGTCGCCGAGCACGTCCTCGACGGTGACCTGCTTGAGCCCCTTCCCATCGGAGTACACCTGGACACCGAACATCGCTTCCAGCATCTTGTGGCGGCCACCGAACCAGCGACTGTCGGTGCCGACCTTCGGATCACTGCGCGGTTTCCCGTACTCGTCGAGGATCTGGATCTTCCCGTCGAATTTCTGGAAATCCCGATTCAGCTTCAAGCGGCCCGCTTTGACATCCAGGAACGCACCGGCCATGTTGACCTCTTCCGTGGTGAAAGCCCGACCGGCGTGCTCCTCCCACAACCGACTCGCCGTCACCAGGGACGCCTCGCGGTCGGCACGCAGATCCGCTGAGGTCAGTACCCGATCCTTCAGCACACCCTTGAGGAAGTCCCGCACCCGGTACACCCCGGCGCTCTCTTCCGCCAACGCAGGCTCACGCTGTCCGTCGGACAGGTAGTGAACCGTCTGGTTGTGCACCAGAACCGCGTCCGCCTCATCGATCGTCGCGGTGACCCCCGGCGGCGAGTTATTGAACAACTTGGCCGTCGCCCGCTCGTCGTAGGTCATGTAGTACACCGTCGGTTCTTCCGGCTCCGGCGATGGATTGTGCGGATCCCAGCGGGCCGCCCGATAGCCCAGGCTCCGCAGCATCGGCTCGAACTGCCGGACCCCCTCATTGGCCAGCGTCTCAGTCGTGGTGATCACGTGGTGCACGCGCGCCCACCGCCCACTCGGGAGCTGTACCGGCTTCCCGCGCGACAACTGCCACATCCCGTCCAGCGAGCCGACTATCGACTTGCCTTGCCCCGTGCCCATCTGCCGCAGGAACCCCTGCACCAAGAACGCCTTGATCTGATTCCACCGCGGCGTCATTCCCGTGCCCGCCCGCATCGCTTCGATGTAGCGCAACATCGACTCCACGTCGTCGCCGTTCTCCATCATCCGTCGCCGTTTCGCCCACGACTCGGCAGCCAACTCCTTCTTGCGCATCCGATGCAGTGCCCGCCCCAATTTCGCCGCCGCCGTCAACTGCGCCGACTGCTCCGGGGTGAGATCCGCCTTCGTCGCCGGATCTGGCGACGGCAACCCCGCCAGCTCGTCTGCCACCCGCTGCGCCAACCACGCCTGCCGCGGATCGACGGCCTCCTGTTCTGGGTGCTCGGGGGCTGGTGCGTCCTCTGGGGTGGTGCTGTCCGGTTCAGGCTTGTCGGTGTCCGCGGCGGGTGGGTCGAGTACCGGTGCGAGCGCGCTGACGACCTGCCCGAGCATGTTGCGTGCGGTGGCGTCGTCGATGTGCAACTCTGCGGCGGCCTCGTCCAGCGATGCGTTTTGGAGCAGGACGAGTTCGACCAGACGCTCGGCCATCTCAGAGTCCGGCAGGTCCGCCAGAGCGTCGCGGACCTTTTTCGAGAACGTTTGGTCGATGGCCGCCAGAGTGACATCGGCGGCTTTCATGTTGGGGTGCCAGAAGCCGATGTGGCCGTCTGGGGTGGTTGGTGTTGTGTTGTTGTCGTGGGTGGTTTGTTGGTTGTCGGTGGTTTGTTGTTCGGCCAGGCTGGGATGCCAGAAGCCGACACGGGGGCCCTGTTGTGGTTGCATGGCGGCGCGGAATCGGGCGCGGTGGAAGGCGAGTGCCGCTTCCACGTAGCGTCGTATCAGCTCCTGGTCGGCGGCCTGGTGACCGTCCGCGGGAGAGTTCGTCGTGCCTTGCTCGTGGGGGATTGTCGCGGTGGCGTCGGCATCCTCGGAGGTCTGATCGCCCGCTCGCGCTTGTGCTGGATCGTCCCGCGTGGCTGAGTCATTGCTGCTGACGTCGGTTGGTGTCGGAGCGGATGGCGCGGTGGTCGGTGTGGCATCGGGGGTGCCGGGGTTGTTGTCCGGTGCGGTGGGCGGATTGCTGTGGCCGGATGCACCGCCGTGCGGCTGGTGCAGTTCGAACCAGGTGGATTTGCCGGTGCCGTCGTCCTGCACGGTGGTTCCGTGGGCGTCGGACAGCATCTCTACCAATGGGCCGCCGCGGCCGCGTTCGGCGTCCCAGTCGGGCATGTCGGTGTTTTCCGGGACAACTGGGCTCTTGTCGGTGACCGTGAACCGGATGTTGCGGACGTCGTCGGTGTCGGTCACGGTGAAGGTGACCGCGACCTCGTCCATGGTCCACCGCAGTGAATTCGCCGCTGTTTCCGAGACCAGCAGATTCGAGGTGTCGACCAGATCCTCGGTGAGCCAGGAGTACTTCTGCCGCAGCGATTGCACCCAGGCGCGGGCGCGTTGGACGGGTTTGACGCGCTCGCCTTCCGCACCTATCGGGCCGGCATCTTCGCCGTCTCGGCGGACGATGAAGTGTTCGCGTATCGCTGGTGTGGCTGGTTGGGCGCGCTTTCGCGGTTTGGGCGCAGCGGCGGGTGTCGGTGGTGCGGGTGTGGGTGCTGGTGGCGGTTCGGCCGCAGGCTGTGGTGGGGGCGGGGGTGGCGGTTGTTCCTCGGGACGTTTTTTGCGTTTCTTGTTGGGTTTCTCGCCCATCGTTGCTCGGACCAGGCTTCGGCGTTCCACCTGTTTTTTGGGTGGTGCGGCGGGTGTCAGGTGTGGGACACCGCCGATGCTGGGTACGCCGCTGTCTTGGGGGTTGTGGTCGAGGCTGTGCGGGTTGAGTTGCGGGGCAGCGGGTTTGTGGGGTGCGCCGGGGGCTTCCGGGTTCGGGGTGGTGGCGTACTTGGTCGGCAGGATCGGGGTGTCGGGCTTTTCGGGGACGGCGTCCTGGTGGGTTGGGTGCGCGGCCGAATCACGTGGCAGCGGTGTGACTTCCGGGGGGCGCGTCGGGGTGGGGTCCGCTGGGGCGTTGGGGTCTTGGGGGGCAGGGGTGAAGCGGGCGGAGTCGGCGGGCAGGTTGATGGGGGTGAGGGCGGGTGGGCGCGGGATTACGGGTATGGCGTTGTCGGGTACCTCGTTGTCCAATGGGTATGTGACACCGGGGATGGTGACGTAGTCACCTGCGGGGGGTTTCCACACGTTGTGGTCACGAGGGTCTTTCCAGACGCTGTGTTCGCGGGGGTCTTTCCACACGTTGTGCTCGCGTGGGTCGGGCACAATGGTGCCCGGTGGGATTGGGAATTCCTCTGGGTCGCTGGGGAATTCGTCGTCGGAGGCCTGCCCGGCCATTGCGGGTGTCGAGAGTCCCGTGGTGGTATCGGTATTCGACAATCCGAGAACGCTCGGCATGGCACCGGCGAGTGCTGCTGGTGGGATCGCCTGCGCGGCAGGGTTGTTCGTTGCCGTGCCGGGTGCGGCGTTGGGTGGCTGAGGTGAGTTGGCGCCGGGTGTGGGGGGTGTCGGTCCGCCGGGGGGACCGGACGGTGGACCCGCCGGTGTGGTTGGGTTGTTCGCCGCTGTCGCGGTGGATGGCGTGACGGGAGTGTCGACGGCCGTCTCGTTGTTGAGGAAGTCGAGATGGGGAATGCTGGGTTCGCTGGGGCTGTGCTCGGGTGCGGTCGGGTCGTTTCCGCTGCTCGGTGCGGAATCCCTCTGTGAGACAGGCGGTTCCGTTGTGTCCGCCGGTCTGCCGGTGGCGCCGAAATCCTCGGCGGTGCCGACGTGGGTGTTGTTGTCGGCACGGGGGTTGGCACCGATCGTCGGCGCCGATTCCGATGTGGCGTTCGGCTGACCGTCGATGGTTCCGGCGAGGGGTGTCTCGGTGTCGGGTCGGCTGCTGTGGAATTGCGTGGTGCCGGGGTGGCCGGTTGAAGGCGCGCTGTCCGGCGCGGCCATGGGGTCCGGCGGTACGGATGTGGTGGTGCCGTCGGTGAGTTCTTGCAGGGCCGTGTCCCAGGCACTCCAGCCGTTCCCGGCCGTGTTTCCTGGGGAGGTCGGTGGTTGGGTGGAGCCCGAGGGTGGTGGGGTGCCGCCCTCGTGGTCGGGTAGGCCGAGTTCGTGGAAGAGGGCGCGGCCGATCTCTTCGATCTCGGCAATGGTCTGCTCGTGCGGCCGGGGGGTGTGTCCGTCGACGGTGGTGTGTTTTTCGGCGGATTCGGGCTCCGCGGGGAGCAGGAGACCCTCGAGCCAGTTGTCGTCGGGGTTATCGAGTATTCGACCGATCTCGGTGGCGGGTTCCTCGACGGGGCGGACCAGTGTGTCCGTGGCACGGGTGGGGCGGATCGCCGTGGCGAGGCCGCCGCTCAGTACCTGCTCGGCGAGGTTGCGGCCGCGTGGTTCGGTGTGGGTCAGCGCGGGGAGGGTTATCGCACCGGCGGCAGCACTGGCGGGGCCGGCGAGAGTGCGCGCCAGGTCGCGTCCCGTGGTGCGTGCCGACTGTCTGGTGACGGTCGTGCGGACCGGTGAGGTAAACGGTTGGGGGCGCCTGTCGGGCCTGGGTTGTGCCGTCGGTATCGGTATCGGCGCAGGCGGTTTCGGCGTCGGCTTGGGTGGCTCGGGTGGTGGCGCTTCTGCTTTGCGTTTGCGTTTCTTGGGCGCCTCGACCGAAGCTTGGGCCATTGGGACCGGGCGTGCGGGGACCACCGGTTGCGGCAAGGGTCCGGCGGGCGCGGTTGGGGGAACGCCGCCGCGCGTGGGTTCGGTGGTGAGGGGTGGGATGTAGTTCGTGCTGTGCTGGTCGAGTCGTGGAGCGGCGCTGGGATCTGTTGGAGCGCCGGGGGTTCCGGGGTTGGGTGTGGTGGCGTAGTGGGATGGTGGGTTGAGTTCGGTGGGCCGGTCGGCGGGTGTGGCCGGCAGGTGTGGTGCGGGGGTGTTGGCGTGGCGGGGTAGGGGTGGTTCGGAGTCGTGTACGCGGGGTTTTTGTCCGTCCTGGTCGTTTTCGGCGGGTGCGCCGGGGACGGCGTGGTCGGGAATCGGGACCTGTGGTCGGTCGGTCAGCGGTATGGCAGGTCCGGTATCTGGTAGAGCCGGGGTCGACGGGTGCGGGACGATCGGAATTGCGTTGGGGGGTGGGCCGTCCGGCGCGTCCGGTTGGCCGGGGATCTTGTAGCTGGTGCCCTGGGGTTGGGTGAATTCGTCGGGTGCGTTGTTCGGATACTCGTCCACCTGTGGTTGTGCGGGGACGTAGCTTGGCATCGGGGGTGTTACGACAGTGCCGATGCGGTCGGGGAATTCTTCGGGATCGCTGGGAGTTTGGTCGTTATCGGTGGGCTGACCGCCGGACAACGCGGGCGCGGGTGCCGAGAATCCGGCAGCGGCATCGGGATTCGACGCGTCATCCCCGCCCAGTGCCGCTGCGCCTGCCAGTGCTGCTGGTGGGATCGCTTGGGCTGCAAGGTTGTTTGCCGCAGTGGGATTCGGTGTGGCGGCGTGCGGCTGCTGTGGTGAGTTGGCCTGCCCGCCCTGCGGGGTGGCTTGCCCGCCCGGTGGGTTGGCTTGCGGTTGTTGTGGATTGGCTTGTCCGGCCTGCGGTTGGGGCGCGTTGGCTTGTGGTGTGGCCTGGGGTTGTGGTGTGTTGGCTTGCGCGCCTTGTGGGTTGGCGTGGGGTTGTTGGGGAGGGTTGGCCTGCGGCGTGGCGTGAGGTGTGTTGGCCACAGGCGTGGGAGCCGGTGCGCCGCCGGTACCAGCCGTTGCACCCACCTGTGCGGTAGGGCTCTGCGCCTCCGTCGAACTGCCCGACGGTGTCGAACCGGGCCCAGTGCCCATCCCCGGTTCGACCGGGGTGGTGCCTGCGGTGTGCGGTGTCGCGGCAGGGGAGGTACCGGTTGGTGTGGCGGGCTCGTTGAAATTCGACTCGAAATCGAAGAAGTCGAGGTCGAGGGGGCTGGGCTCGTCGGGGTTGGGCGGTAGTTCGCCTGCCCCGTGTCCCGGCGGGCGCCCGCCGGGTCCGCCTCCAGTCGGCGAATTTCCGTGTGTGACAGGCGGTCCCGCCGTGACTCCGGGCCCGTTGCCGCCGCCGGTGCCGGTGAAATCCTTGGCGGTGCCCATATGGGTGTTGTTCTCGACATGGGGGTTGGCATTCATCGTCATCACCGATCCCGGTGTGGCGTTGGGCTGGCCCTCCGCGGCGAGAATGGTTCCGGCGAGGCTCATCTGCGGAGACTCGGGTCGGCTGCTGTGGAATTGGGCGGTGCCCGGAAGATTGGTCGACGACGAGCCGCCCGGTGCGGCCATGGGGTCGTGCGGCGCGGATGTGTATGTGCCTTCGGTGAGTTGTTGCAGTGCCATATCCCAAGAACTCCAGCCGTGGCCGGGTTCGGATGACTTGCCAGGGGAGGTCGGCGATGCCGGCGGGGCCTGCGGCGTGCCCGGCGGTGGTTGGTTGGGATCCGCGGGCGGTGGGGTGTCGCCGTTATCGAGTAGGCGGAAGGCCTCGTCGTACGACTTGCCGAGTTCGTTGATCTCGGCGACGGTCTCCTCGTGCGGCCGAGGTGTGTGACCGTCACCAGTGGTGTCCCGGGATCCGCTGGTCTCGGGGATGGTCTCCTCGCGCGGCCGGGGTGTGTCGGCGCTGCTGTGCGGCCTGGCCGAGTCGGACGCTGATCGGACCGGGAGGCCGTCGCCACTGCCTCGGGATCCGCCGATCTCGGGGACGGTTCCCGCAGGAGGCCGGGCGGAGCTCATGGCTCGGGTGGCGCGCACCGCCGCGCCGATGCCCGCAATGGCGCCACTGGCGCCACCCATCGCCATCATCTGGACCAGGAATCGGCCGGTGAGTTCGGTGCCGGTGAGCTCGGATACGACAACCGCGGCGCCGGCGCCACCGGCGGCGCCACCGGTGGCGCTGGCCAGCATGATGGCGACGACCCGTCCCGTCGTGCGTCCCACCGGTGTCGCGGCGTTGGCCGCGATGCGGGTGAGCGCGGGCAGCACCGCGACGGTAGCCAGGGAGCCGACCAGGCCGCCGGCGCCACCGGCGGTCGCCGCCACCCCCACCTGGCCCCAATCCATAGTGGTGCGGCGCCCGGGTTTGCCGTGGCCCTGGACGATCTGGGCGTATTGCGCACCGGCGACGACGCCACCCATGGAGACCGCGCCCATGATGGTCGCGCGAATGGCGAGCGCCATGTGCGGGTATCGGCCCGCGAAGGCGGCGATGCGTTGGAATAGGAACATGGAGGTGTCGCGGCGGGCGGCGGTGGCGGCGACATCGGCGGCGATGCGGTCGCTGGCGGCTTTCATCGGTACGGCGGTATCGATGAGCAGGTTGGCGAGTAGGACGGCCCCGATACCGATGACGATGTACTGCTCGAGTTCGATGGCGTTGGCCGAGTCGTAGAGCAGGGTGGCCATGCCGTCGGAGAATTCGATTTGATTGCGCGTGTTGGCGATCTCGGTCTTCAGCTGTCGCTGGATCGCCTCGCCCGCCTCGCTCTGGATTGCCGCGGGCACTTCCTGTGCGAGTCGCTCGAGGTGTCGCAGGGTAACGGTGAGACGCTCGGCCGAGCGCACCCAGGCGTCGGCCGCGGCGCGGATATCTTTGGGTTTACCGACCGGGAAGTGGCCGATCACCCAGCGCGTCAGCCAGTCTGGCCAGTCGGGTGGGATCGTGACACTCATGGGGGCGCCGACCGCCCTCTTGCTCCCTCTACCAGCAACCGATACAGCACCCGCGCCGGACCACACGCGTCGTCGCCACGCAACTCCACTTCGGCGAATGCGGCAACCAACGCCGCGCGCGGCTGGAACCGGCCGTCGACGATGCTGTTGCCGCCCAACTGGTCTCGCCACCGCCGGTAGCCGCCGACGATGCGCGCCAGGGTGTCCCCGGCATCCCACGGGCCGTCGATGCGCCGATATTCGGTGATCAGGGACCGCTGCGCCAGCCGCTGGATGGGCTGCCCCGCCTGATCCGCCAATATCCGGCCGAGGTCGCCGACGATCGTCGAATACATCGGTCGCTCCTCGGATCCGGCTACAGAGTTCCCGGATTGTATTGCGGTGTAGACCCTTTCGCTGAATTGTGCCGGATTCGCGACGAGGGCACGGTCGAGCAGGATCCATGAGCCGGTGCTCGCGGATTCCGACTCGTCATCGCCTCGATCACGGGTAACCCGGGAGATCTGGCCGTCGCCGAGTTCGGTGATCTCGATTCCACCGAGATCGACGAACGGATATTTGCCGAGAATGTTGTCGATGGCCGCGGCCAGTTGGCCGACCATCTCCTGACCGATACCCGAGGCGTCGAAGCCGACGATCCGCAGTTCGTGCCGATCGGCGAGTTCCTGGGCCGCGGCCAACGCTGCCGCATCGGTCGGCATTCGGATTTGCGCCGACTCGGTCTTTTCGCGTTTCTTCTTGCGGGGCTTGTCCTCTCGCTTCTGATCGGTAGGCTGCGCCGCACCGACGCCGGTCGGCTGTGGTGCGAAAACCTGTGCCGGTGGGCGAGCGCCAGTGCGGGCTCCTGACCATGGGGTCCCCGACTGTATCGGCGGGAACGCTGTCCCTGGCGTTCGCGACCACGGTGTGCCTGCGGGCTTGTCGGCGACCGCGGGATCACCGGTCCGCGGTGCTGCCGTGGCCGCGGGCGATGTTGTGCCCGGCGCGGCCGGGATCGAATCGTCCGCGGCCGACGGTGCTGCGGCATTCTCACCGTTTTCGGCCGAGTTTTGCGCAGTGGGCTGGGGCGCGGAGTCCGGTTCGGTCCTCGGTGTACTCGAATCCGGGTACATCGGCTGCGGACCGACGGGTGTGGGTTCGCCGATCGGGCTGTAGCCGTTGGCCTCCGGCTGCGGGTAGGCGCTCGGGGTAGCGTTCGGCTGGGTAGACGAGATGGGCGCGGAACCGCTCGGAAGTGTCGGCGTCGTATTTCCGTTGTCCGCGTTCGATCCGGAATCGGTTGCGGGCGAAGTAGTTCGGGGTGTACCGGTACCGGGCCACATCGAATCCGGCGCGACGGATACCGGCTGATTCGAGCCGGTGGTGCGGATCTGTTGGCCGCTGTTCTGGTCCTGCTCGTCGAGCGCGTCGCCGACCTCGCTGACGCCCTTGCTCAGCGCGCGCAGATTGTCGACCAGGTTCTGGTATCCCTCGAGCCCCTTCTTCGCCTGTGGCTCATAGGTATCGCCGACCATTCGTCCGGGCTCGTCGTCACCCCATGGCTGGCCTTCACGGGCCAAGGCGTCCTTCAGTTCGGTCAGATCTTGGTGCGCGGACTCGGCGACCGCGGCGAGTTCGGTGATGAGTGCATGGAGACGGTCGGGATCGATATGCAACGACTGGCCCATTACCCGGTCACCCTTCAACCCTCACCAGCGAAACCGAGAAGGCGATTTGCCTGGCGAAGAATCTTACTGCGTGCGCGGCGAGCCTTCTCAACGCTGGGAATAATTGTCCGGGTTTTCGTTGCGGCTCTCGGCTTCCACCGGCTCGCGCAGGCTCGACGCGCCGAGCACCAGGTCGGGCAGGTCGGGCATCGCTTGGACGGCCGCGGCAACCGGGGCCAGAATCTGTGTGGTCTGCTCCCGCATGCGACTGGCCGCCGCACGCCCGGCCTCGGTGACCGACCGGCCCAGTTGGTCGGCGGTACTGCGCGCGGCGTCCGCGGTGAACCGCACGTCGATGAGGACACCGGAGTTGTCGACGGTCACCTCCACCAGACCATCCGCCGAGGTCGCGGTGCACCGCGCGGTGTCCAACTCCCGCTGGACCTCGGCTCGGTGGGCGCGTTGCTCGGTGAGTGCGTCGAGAATGTTCTCGACCTGATTGCGCATCCCGAAGTTGGCCGAGCGCAGTCCTTCTCGTTCCCAACGGTCCATGACTACCTTCCTCCGGTCCGGATCAGCCGTGGCGTTCGGCGTATCGCCGTTCGAAGTCGGCGATGTAGACCGGCGGATCGATGGACGACGACGACTGCTCCAGCAGACCGTCGTCGCCGAGGTAGAAGATCGCCCGATCGGTCGCGACCATCCCGGCGGGCACCGGCACATGCACCATCCAGCCGACGCTGATTCGTTCGGCGACCAATTGCTCGAGCGGATATCCCGTGGTGTCCAGCACCCGCCCGGTGATGTAATCGCGGACCCGGGAGATCGCCTCCGCCGCGGGTATCGGCTCCAGCGTCGGCGGCGCCAATCCGGCCAGTGAGTACTGATAGAGCGCACCGTCGATATCGAACCGGCCATCCTCGCCGAAAACCTCGACCAGTTCCCGGTGCGTGACCCTGCCACCCTCGGCCGCGGCCAGCAGCGCGGGAATCGCTTCGCGCGCACCAGGATTCGGCTCTGTGCCGAGCAGGTCGGCGACGATCCCCAGCACCGTTTCCCTGGTCCACACCCCCGGGACCGCCACGGCGCACTCCTCCGCCGCCGGCGACGCCCCGCGGTACCAGCGCCCAGCCTCCCACCAGTAGCAGAACGACAGCAGACCCGATGCGGCACGTGGGTCGAGCACCGGATCGGCCACCCAATCCGGCGCACCGGCATAGAGATTCGGCATCGGCTCGCCGCCGTTGTAGACCGCGTCCAGGGTCGGTGCATTCCACACCCCGCCCGAGAGCACCGCCCGCCCGGCCGGAAGCGCATGCAACGTCGACCCGTCCAAGCCCGCGCCGTCGAAAACTCCCGTCCACGGCTGCATGCGAGGGCCGTGATCCGACCCGGCCGCGACAAAGGCCGCGGCGATCGTCGCCCAGCGCGCCCACATCTGCGGGAACGGGGGAAATTCGTATTCCGCCAGCGTCGCCCATACCTGGCGGGATCGATCGCCACGCGCCTGGGTGGCGGCCTGTTGCGGAGTGCGCCGCTGACGGTCGCCGTGGCCGATGTAGGCGCCCATCCACACCGGGATCTTGGCGCGCGGATAAGCCTCGAGGTCGGCGCGATACGCCTCCGGAGCGAACAACTGTCCGGGCGGAAACGGCTGCTCGCCATAGTCGTAATCGATATCTATCTCGCCGGACTCGGCCAGTACGACCAGCATGCGCCACCATGGTCCGCCATTGGATCGGGCCGCGAGCGTGCGCAGTTCCCGGACCAGCGTGAGGACCGACTCCGGGGGTGATAGCGGAACTACCTGATCGCCGACGGAGTACGCGAGCTGCCCGACTTCCCCCGCCACCGTGACCGCGAATACTGCATCCGCTTGCTGCCAGCCCGTCGGTCCGAGCGCTTTCAGCGCATCGGCGAGCCGCTGCTCGGCGGCTGGTTCGCGTGGTTCGTCCGCCAAACAGTCCTCCTCATTCGAGCGCGGGGCACCGGGAAGCCCGGTGCCCCATTGTCGAGCCTTCCCAGAGTTGGGACGGCGCTCGAATCAGTCGGCCGAAACCTCGCTGCGGTCGCCGCTCCACAGCGTGTGGTACTTGCCGGGCGCATCGATCCGCTCGTAGGTGTGGGCTCCGAAGAAGTCACGCTGGCCCTGGGTGAGGGCGGCGGGCAGCCGTTCGGCGCGCAGGGCGTCGTAGTACGAGAGCGAGGATGCGAACGCGGGCACCGGGATGCCGAGCAGGGTGGCGGTGGCGACCACGCGGCGCCAGCTGTCGATGGCCGTCTCGATCGCCTCGCGGAAGTACGGGGCGAGGATCAGGCTCGGCAGTTCCGGGTTCTGGTCGTATGCCTCTTTGATCCGGTTCAGGAAGCGGGCTCGGATGATGCAGCCGCCGCGCCAGATGGTGGCCATGTCGCCGGGACGCAGGTCCCAGTTGTATTCGGCACTGCCCGCAGCGATCTGATCGAAACCCTGGGCGTACGCGACGATCTTCGACGCGTAGAGCGCCTGACGGATGTCCTCGGTGAATTGCACTACGTCCGTGGGCTTTTCGCCGAGCTTGCCAGCGGCGAGCCCGACCGCGGCTTTACGCTGCGCCCGCGAGCCCGACAGCGCCCGCGCGAAGACCGCCTCCGCGATGCCGGTGACCGGGATGCCGAGATCGAGTGCGGACTTCACGGTCCAGCGCCCGGTGCCCTTCTGCTCGGCCGCGTCGACGATGACATCCACCAGCGGCTGACCCGTCTTCGCATCGACCTGGTTCAGCACCTCGGCAGTGATCTCGACGAGGTAGCTCTCCAGTTCGCCGGAGTTCCACTGCGTGAACACATCGGCGATCTGCTTGGCGTCGAAGCCGAGCGCGTCGCGGAACAGGTGGTAGGCCTCGCCGATCAGCTGCATATCGGCGTATTCGATGCCGTTGTGCACCATCTTGACGAAGTGTCCGGAGCCGTCGGGGCCGATATGCGTGCAGCACGGCGTGCCGTCCACCTGCGCCGCAATGGATTCCAGCAGCGGACCGAGGGATTCGTAGGATTCCTTGGGGCCGCCCGGCATGATCGCCGGCCCGTTGAGCGCGCCCTCCTCACCACCGGAGATGCCCGCGCCGACGAAGTTCAACCCGCGCGCCTTCATGGCGGCCTCGCGGCGAATGGTGTCGGTGTAGAGCGCGTTGCCGCCGTCGATGATGATGTCGCCGGGCTCCATGGCGGCGGCGAGTTCTTCGATGACGGCGTCGGTCGGATCGCCCGCCTTGACCATGATCAGCACCCGGCGCGGCTTCTCCAGCGCTGCGACGAAGTCCTCGATCGTTTCGGTGCGCACGAAGTTGCCGTCGCCGCCGTGTTCGGCCAGCAGTGCGTCGGTCTTGGCGATGCTGCGGTTGTGCAGTGCCACGGTGTAGCCGTGCTTGGCGAAGTTCCGGGCGATATTGCTACCCATGACCGCCAAGCCGGTAACCCCGATCTGCGCGGATGCTGTTGCGGACGCCATATATCAGCCCTCTCCGTTCGGCTTTCTCACCTACCGCAAGCAGCCTAGCCCTAGTGCTGTTGCGCCTTTCGCTGGTGTTCGCGCCAACGGGCGATGCGGCCGTACAGATCCTGCTGAACGAAGTCGAACAAGTCGACGGCCTGGGCGAGTCGCTGTCCGCTCGGGGGTGTCCGCGCTCCACGTCGTACCCGGCCCTGCCTGCCGGTTCGCTCGGCGACTGCTCGGTCGCAAGAAGACGCCGGCGGCGTGCTGATCCTGTTCGTTGCCGGTTTGCCACGATGCTGTGGGTCTGCACCGCTATTGCCGTGGTGGGTGCGATCGCATCGCTCCTGCCCCCGCTGCAGGTGGCGAAGGCCGTCGATCCGACCGAGTTGATGTGCCAGCGCGTGGCGGTGCTTTGCTCAACCACCGATGAATGCTCGTACCCACTGGCGACACGGTTCCAGATACCGCCGTCGGGCGTCTGCGAATAGGTGCACGCTGGCAGGGCCCGGCCAGTCGGTGGGCAGGATTTCGTCGGGCAATCCCGGATCGACGTAGGGGATTATCCGCCACTCGTCGAGCATCAGGGTGAAGTGCACGAAGGCATTTCTGTCGCTCGTGTCGTCGAGGTCGAGGATATTGCGGTGCCGCTGGTAGAAGGTTCGGTGTGCCGCCGCGAGGGCATCGAGGTCCCACCATTGTGCGGCCGCGTCCCGAAGGCTGCCGGGCACAGCGGGGTCGGTTGCGCGGAACGAGGTCACGTAGTCGTCGAGGTGCAAGGCTGTGACGATGGCGGATGCCTCGGCCGCGAGGTACTCCGGGTAGATCCACAGACCTGCCGCGACTGTGCCGCAACCGATCGCGGACAGTCGTCGCCGAAGCTGGTGTCGCGCAGCGCGTTCGGTCTCCGGGATGCCGTACGACAGCAGCCGCCACGCATCGCCCGAGGTCATCTGGCGGAATCCGAAGATTCTTGGGTCGCCGCGGGCGAACATGGCCAAGGCAGCGTCGGTCAGCGCGTAACCCGCACGCCCGCTACGGCTTTCGGCGTGCAGCACGCCCTTTCTCTTCAGGCGCGTGATCGCGGTGCGCGTGCTCGGTGCCGGAATGCCGAGCACGGCAAGCAGTTCAGTGAAATCGGCCACCGCGATCCAGCCGCCGAGGTCGCGGATATACGCGCCGAGCACCGTGCGGGTAAGTGAGGTCGCGCTGCCGGGGCGTGCATCGAAGTCATCGAGCACCGCGGACGCGAGCGCCTGTTGGTCAGTGGTCATCGCGTGTCGGGTATCCCTTCGAGGTCGAGGTCGAGGTCAGGTGTCGAGCGGCGACTCGACACGGCTCGTCCGGAATATCCGCTGATTTCGTCAGTGTCCAGTCCAGGTGCGGACGGCGAACAGCTCCGGGAAGTAGGTGTGCTCGAGTGCACGTTGCAGGAATCCGGCACCGCTGGATCCACCTGTTCCGCTTCGTCTTCCGATGACGCGCAGCACGGTGCGCAGGTGCCGGAAGCGCCACAGCTGGAAGTTCTCCTCCAGGTCGACCAGTTCCTCGAATGTCTCGTATATGGACCAATGTTCTTCTGGGGCCTCGTAAATCGACTGCACGAGGGCTAGCAGTTCGGGGTCGAGCTCGTGGGCCTCGGTCGCATCGCGTTCCAGCGCCGAGCGCGGCACCGCGAGCCCGGTACGGGCGAGGTGACGCCAGATCGCGTCGTAGAGGGTCGGTTCCCGCAGGAGCGTGGCCAGCTCTTCGTACGCCACGGGGTCGGATTCGAACACCCGAAGTACGGCCGCATTCTTATTGCCGAGAATGAACTCGATCGCACGGTACTGGTACGACTGGAAGCCGGACGAGTTCCCGAGAAAATCACGGAACTGCGCGTATTCGGTGGGCGTCAGCGTCGCCAACACGGACCACTGCTCGGTCAGCGTCTTCTGGATATGTTTCACCCGCGCAATGCATTTGAGTGCGACGCCGATGTCGTCGGCATCGAAAGCCGCACGCGCGGCTCGCAATTCGTGCAGTACCACCTTCAGCCATAGCTCGGTGGTCTGGTGCTGGATGATGAACAGCAGCTCATCGTGCTGCTCCGGTCGGCTGACCGGATGCTGCGCGCTCAGCAAAGTGTCGAGGTCCAGGTACGCGCCGTAGCTCATGCGAGAGCTGAAATCGGTGACGATGTTGCGTTCGATGGTCATCAGCGGCCCCGGTTCTCCTGTGGCCCCCGATTCACCGTATTACATGAACATGACGTTCGCTAGGGTTATGTCATGCGCCGGTCGGGCGCAACCGCGGCATCCGTGGCACCGAGGCTGGCCAGTATGCGCAGGTTGTCGTGGGATTCAGTGCCGGGTTCGGCGGACAGGATGACCAGTTCGGTGCCGGTTTCCTCCGGCAGGGCGAAGTTTTCCTGGTGTAGGTCCAGGGCGCCGACGAGCGGATGGGCGAAGGCCTTGCGGCCATGTGTCCGCGACCGGACGTCGGCGCGGGCCCACAGCTTGCGGAAGCGGTCGCTGTGCACGGCGAGTTCGCCGATCAAGGCCGACAGTTTCGGATCGTCGGGATACTTGCCCGCGGCCAGGCGCAGGTGGCCGACGACATCGCGAGTGCAGACCTCCCATTCGGCGTAGAGCGAGCGGCCGTCGTCGTCCAGGAAGATATGCCGGGCGGTATTCAGGCCCTTCATCGGACTGTGCCCGTAGAGCAACTCCGCGAGCCGGTTACCTGCCATCACTTCGAGGCGGTGATCGACGATGAATGCGGGCGCGTCGGGGATGAGATCCAGCACCCGCCGCAAACCGGGGCGGATGCGAACGTTCGGTGCCGACTTCGCCAGGCGCTGCGGGCGGCGGGCCAGCCGATGCAGATGCTCGCGCTCCACCTCATCGAGGCCGAGCACCCGGGCCAGCGCATCGAGGACCTGCGCGGACGGCTGCCGAGCCCGCCCCTGCTCCAAACGCACGTAGTAATCGACGCTCACCCCCGACAGATGCGCGACCTCCTCCCGGCGCAATCCGGCCACGCGACGGCGTGAATCGGTCGCGATGCCGACGGATCCGGGATCCACCCGGGACCGCCGCGTGCGCAGGAAGTCGCTGAGCTCGTCCATCCCTCCAGTATTGCCACGGCTTCGCGTGGCGAGGGTGGTCCTGCCGGTACCAGGAAGTCCCGTCCGATGGAAGAAGCGTCCCTGAACGGCGGCCGCGCGGACGCCGAAGATCGATCACATCCGATGTGAAGGAGCAGCCCATGCGGACACTCATCGTCCACGCCCACCCCGAACCGCGGTCACTCAACGGCGCATTGAAGGACATCGCGGTGACCACTCTGCGCGACGCCGGGCACGAGGTGCAGATCAGCGACCTGTACGCGATGCGATGGAAGCCAACGGTCGACGCCGATGATTTCGGTGAGACGAGTGACCGATTGCGGGTCGTCGAAGACTCCGGCCACGCATACGACACCGGCACACTCACCGCCGATATCGCGGCCGAGCAGGAAAAACTGCTCTGGGCCGATACCGTGATCTTCCAGTTCCCGCTGTGGTGGTACTCGATGCCCGCAATCCTCAAGGGCTGGGTCGACCGGGTCTTCACCTACCACTTCGCCTATGGCGTAGGCGAACACAGCGACACCCGCTACGGCGACCGCTACGGCGAGGGCACCCTCGCGGGCAAGCGTGCCATGCTGTCGGTGACGATCGGCGGCCGCGAACCGCATTACACCGATCGCGGCATCAACGGCCCCATCGACGATCTCCTCTTCCCGATCCAGCACGGCATCTTCTACTACCCCGGCATGGACGTGCTGCCCCCATTCGTGACCTATGGCACGGATCGCCTTTCGGCCGAAGACTTCACCGACACCGCCAAGGCCTGGGAGCAGCGCCTACTGTCGATCGAACAGACCGACCCCATCGCCTTCCGCACCCAGAACAGCGGCGACTACGAAATGCCCGCCCTGCGCCTGCGCGAAGGTCTGGAACCCAAGGGGCGCACCGGGTTCGGACTACACGTTCGTGCCTGATCCGAGGGACTCGGTACTGAGCTGGATATTTCCGAGGCGAGATCGGCCAGGGCTGTGCCGATCTCGCCCGCGGACTGGATATGTTTTGGATCGCACGAGCACCGAACAGCTACCGGGAGGACTCGCGGATCGGGACGGCTCGATGGCCCGCGACGGTTATCGGGGTCGCGCCCGGGGCGGGCGGTAGCGGTGTTGTCAGGTCGCGCAGAGGGGATCGATGTCCCCGCGCACCTTTTGGCACGCCGCGCATGTAATCGCGGGGCCAAAACGTGCGTGGCGCGTGAATCGGTGTGCGGGAACATCCCGGGCGAATCGGTGCGGACGGACCGGCGTGTGGTCAGTTGGCGCGGACGCCGCTGAGTTCGTTGGGGGTAGCGGACAGTGTGGTGGTCGCGGCGATTGCGCCAGTGGTCAGGTCGATGCGGTGGACCTGTTTGGTGGCCGGGTCGGAGACGTAGATATCGTTGCCGCGCACGAAGATCGCCGGTCGCGGCTCCTGCCATCTCAGTGGCTCCTCCCAGGTGCCGGTGACCGGGATGGTGCGTGTGACGGTTCCCGTCACCGGGTCGATGACGTGCACGCGACCGTCGGTGCCGAGCACCAATGCCTCGCCCTGCGGGCCGCGGGCCAGGGAGCGGAAGGTGTAGCTGGTGCCGATATCGACCAGCCGCAGGCTGCCGCTGCGGGTGTCGATCAGCGAAATCTGCTGTGGCCGTTCGAGTTCGGCGTCCCTGTCCTGTTTGTAGTCGCCGAGCGCTATCGGCGAGGCATCGCTGCTTGCCTGGTTGCCGATGCGGCCGTACGGGGTCGGGCCGGTCACCTTGGTGATGGTGCCGTTGCGGTAGATGAGAGCGCCGGTTTCGCAGCCGATGACGACCGCTTCGCCCTGCGCGGTGGATTCGCCGTGCACGCCGGGGCAGTCCTCGTTGCGGGCGATCTCCTTGCGGTTCTTGTCCAGCACCGCGATGCCGGTGCGCTTGTCCTCGGTGCCGAGGGTGACGACCAGTTCCCCGGTGGACAGTTGGATCGCCACTCCGTGATGCGGGGCAGGCGCTCGATAAATCTCCGGCTGTGGCTTGCCGCCGGCGAGTTGATGTGGATCGAAGACGGTGACTTCGCCGGTGCCGTCGGCGAATAGGACGGTCTTTCCGGCATGGCGCACCACATGTCCGGGTTTGCTGCCGGGGAAGGTGATGTCGGTCAGTTCGCCGTGGACGGCGTCGAGGACCTGGAAGCCGTCCTTCGTCGACACCAGCACGTGGTGGTCGTCGCCTGCCGGGTTGAGGCGGTTGAAGCCGTCGAGCTTCAGCTCCTCGGCGATGGCGAGGGATTTTCCGTCCAGCAGGAAGATGCCGCCGTCATAGGTGATCGCGACGGGATCGATGATCGTCGGATGATCCGAGTCGCTCCCGGTTGTGCCACAACCGGTGAGGGCGACCACCGACGCCAATAGTCCGGACAGGGCCACCGCGCCGCGTGCTCGTAACCGCATGTGCTGCTCCATTTCTCTTGTTCGAAGTTCGGTCAGGACGCTGCCAACCCGCGCACGATGGCCTCGGTATTGGCGCGCATCATGTCCAGGTAGGTGGCCGCCCCGCCGTCGGGTTCGGTAAGCGATTCCGAGTACAGCGCGATGACCTGCACCTGCACGCCGACCTGTTCGGCGAGGACGCGCGCGAGGCGGTCGGGCTGGGAGGAGTCGGCGAAGATGGCGGGAACGCCCGCGGTTCGGATGGTTCCGGCCAGTTCGGCTAGATCCGAGGCGCTCGGTGAGGCGAGGGTGGAGCCGCCGGGGATGACAGCGCCGACCACCTCGAATCCGAAATGCTGTGCCAGGTAACCGAATACGTGATGGTTGGTAACCAGCTTCCGCCGGGCGGGCGCTATCGTAGCGAACCGCTCGGTCATCCAGCGGTCGAGTTCGTCCAGCTCGGCCAGGTAGCGCGCGGTGTTGGCGCGCACCGCATTCGCGTCGATTCCATCGATTTCCGCTACCTGGGTGCTGATCGCCGCTACCGCCCGGCGCATCCGCTTGGGATCGGTCCAGAAGTGTGGATCCGGACCCTCGCCGTCGGTGCCTCGATAGCGAATCGGATCCACCTGCTCACCGACCGAAATCGACGCCACCCCCTGCTGTTCGGCGGCGCTGACGTGGCGCAGCACGCCCTCCTCGAGACCGAGTCCGTTGTGTACGAGCAGGACGGCGCGCTCGATTCGTGCTGCGGTCTGTGCGGAGATCGCGAATTGGTGTGGATCGGCGTTCGGCGGCATCAGCACCGTCACAGCGGCGGTGTTGCCGACAATGGTGCGGGTGATGTCACCGAGAATATTTGTGGTGACGACGATTTCGTGACGGTCGGTGCGCTGATCCGTGCAGGCCGGTGTCAGGGCCGCCAGGAGTAGGGCCAGGCAAACCCGGATCATGGTCCTCATCGGCCCGTCTCCACCATGTGCACGGGTGCGATGTCGAGGGTGAATGTGCGTGCGCGACGGAGTTTGTCGCGGTAGTCGATCTCGTGCACGACGTGGGCCACAGCGTCATTGACGTAAGCGCGTCCGGTGTCGATCTGGATCACCGGCGGCGGCGCGCCGTCCGGTACCGGTGCGAGCAGCTGCACCTGTGCGGTCTGCGCACCAGTGCTGATGTCGTGGCCGTGCAGCACGCCGTCGCGGGTCAGAGTGAGCAGGACACTGCCCTCGCCCGCGGTATTGGTCGCGATTACCGGACCGGTCGGCACCAATCGCCATGTCCGCGCGCGGATGTCGAGCACCCAGACGCCGAGTTCGCCCGCCTTCGCGACGAGGGTGGTACTGCCGGGGCGGTGGGCGAACTCGACTGCGCGCTCGCTGTCCGGAATCTGTCGCGGATAGGCGATTTTCACGGCGTTGAACTGTTGGTCGGATACGGTCACCACCAAAGCGCCGTCGGCGCAGCCGAATACGAGACCTCGCCTGGTCACCGCGGACCCGCGCGGCGATGGGCAGGCCTCGGGCAGCGGTGCCGACACATTGCCGTCACGGTCGCGGATCTCGGCCCTGCCCCCCTTTGTCATGACGGCGAGATGTTCGGCGTACGGCACCGCGAGCCCGTCGCCGATCGCACCGCGTTCGGTGATTCGGCCACTGTCCAGGTCGGTCCGGTCGAGCAGCAGGGTGCTGGAATCGGTGACGACCGCAGTCACGGCGGGATCGCTGTGCACTGCGAAAAGTCCACTGCGCCGCACGGTTCCGACCTCCCGGATCGCCGCCCGGTAGTAGTGCATATGGTCACCGTGGTCGACGGTCCACGCGCCGCCATCGATGACTCGCACCCCCTCCCCGCTGCGGAGATACGCGAATCGGGCATCGCCTCGAATCCCGGTCACACCGGCAACCCGCCCGGCGTCGGTGACGTGTTCATCGGTCAGATCGACGACCCGGATCGCGCCCTCGGCATCGGCCAGAACCAGCCGGGTCTGCGGTGCGTCGGTCTCCTCCGCGCCTGCCACGTATCCGTGCGGTGTTTCCTCGCTGTCGGTGGAATTGCCTGTGCCCGAACCACATCCGACCAGCGGCAGCACAGTGACCAGCACCGCCAGGGTGCTCATAGCGGAACCGGAAATCCGTATCCGATCGCGCAGCCACGAGGCCGCGGCCGATGCGAAGAACACCGCGACCGCGATGGCGACAATGGTCGCGCCCGCCGCGGTACCCGCATGCCAGGACACCAACAGCCCGGCCACGGTCGCGAACCCACCGAACAGTGCCGCCAGCAGCATGATCACCGGAATGCGCGCGGCCCAGAACATTGCCGCCGCGGGTGGTGCGATGAGCAGCCCGAACACCAGCAGGGTGCCGACAATGTGGAAGGACGCGACGATCGCCAGGGTTAGCAGACCCAGCAGCGCCACCTGCGCCCAGCGCGGCCGCAGACCGAGCGTATGCGCGGTGCGCGTGTCGAAGGCCAGCGCGACGAAGGCGCGATGCCCGAGCACTGTGACCACTGCAGCGATCGCCAGCGCAGCCGCGAGGTAGCCGAGATCCTGGTCCCGGATGGCGAGTACGTCACCGAACAGGAATCCGGTCACGTCGACCGCGAAGGATTGCGAGCGCGACACGATGATCACCCCCGCGGCCAGCATCCCCACGAAAACGAGCCCGATGCCGGTGTCTGCGGTGAAGCGCGGATTTCGTTGCAGCGCAGTAATTCCCAGCGCCATAGCCACGGCGCTACCGGCCGCGCCCAACAGCAGATTTCCGCCGAGCAGCGACGCCACCGCAACTCCGGGGAGCATCCCGTGCGCCATGGCATCCCCCAGAAATGCCATCCCGCGCACCACAACCCAGGTCCCGGCCAGCGCGCAGATGCAGGACACCAGCAGGCCGCCCCACATCGCTCTCTGCACGAACGAAACCTCGAATGGGGCGAATAGGACATCCATGGCGCGATACCTTATGATGGAAATGATTTTCAATACAAGTAAGGTGAGATAGTGCACAAACGGATGACCCCGGCAGTTCGAATCGATGCGCTATCTGCCGGCTACCCGTCGCGGACCGTGCTGCACGACATCACCACCGCGATCCCGGCCGCGCAGGTCACGGCGATCGTGGGCGCCAATGGATCCGGAAAGTCCACGCTACTGAGCGTGCTCGCCGGTGTGCTCACGCCGACGTCGGGCACGATTCAGCGGGGGAGTACACGGCGACCCGCACTGGTCGTGCAGCACAGCGCGGTCCCCGCAACTCTGCCGATCACCGTACGCGAGACCGTCGCCATGGGCCGCTGGGCCCACCGTGGACCGTGGCGCCGCCTCACCCGCACCGACATCGCCATCGTGGGCGAAGGCATGTCCCGCCTCGGCATCACCGACCTGGCCGGACGTCGCCTCACCACCCTGTCCGGCGGTCAGCGCCAGCGGACCCTGCTGGCCCAGGCTCTCGTCCAAGAATCCGAGCTACTGCTACTCGACGAACCAACCACCGGCCTGGACACCCGAGCCCAACAACGGATTTCCCAAGTCCTGCACGAAATCCGCGCCTACGGCGTCACCGTGGTGATGGCCACCCACGACCGCGACGAGGCCCTGCGCGCCGACAACTGCCTCCTGCTGCGTGACGGTCATTTGATCACCGCGGGCGACCCGAGCGCTGTGCTACACGACGACCACACGCCCACGCCCGCAGACTTGTAACCACCCCCAGGTCACGGGATCACCAGCGCATTCTCGGCGAAGCCATTGCGCTGAGGGATGCAGAGTTCGCGGTCGTCCGCAGGGATCAGGAGGGGGTGGGCGAAGTGGTAGATCTGTTCTGCGGCATCGAATTCCATGGTGACGGCCGCGCCGGGGGTGTGGGCCCATTCCACACGCACGGGTGTGCCCGGAAGTTGTGCAGGCGCACTGCTCGGGTTTCACGCATCGATCAGATTCGCGGCCCGGCGCTGCGCCCAGCGCGCGACCGGCCCGATGCAGACTCCGGCGGTGAGCAGTATGCCGCCGAGCAGAATCCATCCGGCCCGGCCCCGATCAATGCAGATCACGCTGAGCAGAGCTGGGGCGGCGGCGATGAAGGCTCCGGTTCCCATGCCGAAGATTCCTTGATAGCGGCCTTGTGCGTGATCTGGCGCCAGCGCGAAACTCAGTTCGAATTCGCCTGCGGCCTGGCCGATTTCGCCCAATGTGTGCACCGTCACCGCGACTGTCAAGGCCAGCGCGGCGAATACCGGCGAGCCCACGCCACTTATGCAGAACAGCAGGCATCCCAGCGCTAGCAGGACAGCGGCTCGGCGGGTGATCGCGATTGCGTCGGCGATCGAATCGACGCGGCGGCCCGCTCGCACCTGGAGACAGACGACGAGCACGGTGTTCGTCAGCAGCAGCGGCGAGACCAGCCACGCCGGGGCAGTGGTGTGGGTGACGATCCACAGCGGCAGTGCCACGGTGAGCACCGCATACTGCAGGGACAGCACGCCGTACACCGCGGTGACGGCAAGGAACGGCAGGTCCAACCGGTCGGGGCGCACAGTGCGGTCCCGGTCGGTTCGAGGTAGCGGGGCCTGTCGCGGAATGCGAGCGATTACCAGGGCGGCGAGCAGGAAACTGGCGGCATCGACGAGGAGCAGCGCCAAATATGCTGTGCGCGTGTCGGATCGGATGACCAGACCGGCACCCCCGGCCCCCAGCGCCACGCCGATATTGGTCACGGATCGCAGATAGCCACGCAGACGCGCTCGCATCTCCCCGCCGATCCGTGCGATCAGCGCGCCGCGCACCGCTCTGCTGCCCTGCTCGGCAATGCCGGCCGCGGCTGCGACCACCACGAATGCCGCAAAGCTGTGGACCAGGGCCAGGCCCCCGGTGGCCAGCGCCTCGGCGGTCAGCGTGACCAGATAGACCTCGCGCGCACCCAAGTGGTCGGCGAGGTGGCCCACCACGGGTCCCGCACCGAGTCCGGTCATGCCCGCGATGGTCAGTCCGATCCCGACGTCCGTGCCGCTCAGCCCCACCGACCGGGTCAGAAACAGCACCGCACCGGCGAGATACAGACCGTTGCCGATGGCGGTGACCAGTATCGCGCAGGCCAACGTCCGGGCGGGCCCGCTCACCACAGGACCATGGCTTCAGCCGGTCCGGGACACGGCAGATCCGCCCAATGACCGAACGGAATACCAACGAGTGCGCCGATGAGCGCCGCCGCCGTATTCGCGTGGGTGACCACGACCAACCGACCCGTGGTCCGGGGCCGCTCGGCGCAATGGTCGAGCAGTACGGGAACGGCCCGCCGCGCCACCGCCGCAAGTCCTTCCCGGCCGTCGAATGCCCCGATATCGCCGGCCAGCCAGCGGGCGTAACCATTCCGGTTGGTTCCGGCGATGTGGGTCCGAGTGCGACCTTCCCACGATCCGAGCGATTCTTCGCGCAGACCGCTGCTGATCGTGATCCCGCGCGGGTCGAGCCCGGCGGCACCGGCGATTGCTTCGGCGGTCTGTCGTGCGCGAGTCAGGTCGCTGCTGAGGATGCGCTCCGGTACCGGTCGCCGAAGTGCCCGCCCGAGTTCGGCCGCGCGGGTGCGCCCTTCTGCCGACAGCGGGATGTCGATATGACCGCTGAATCGCCCTGCGCGTGACCATTCGGTCGGGCCGTGCCTGGCTATGACGATCTCCCAGTCAGGTGCGGCCACCGGAGCCGCCCGAGACATCGATGGAACTGCCGGTCACGTAGGAGCAGCTCGGCGAAAGTAGCAGTGCCGCAACCGGAGCCACCTCCTGTGGTGTTCCGAAGCGCCCCAGCAGCACACCTCGGCGGCTCGCCTCGCCCGCGCACCAGTTTTCGAAGGGCTCATCCGCTCCGGAGGCGAGATATCGAGCGCGCTGACGGTCGGTCGCGATCGGACCGAGGCTGATCGTATTGACGAGAATGCCGGATGATGCCAGTTCGACGGCCAGTGACCGAGTCAGATTGGCCACGGCGGCGCGCGTCGCGCTGACGGCGGCCATATCCGCCTCGGGTGCGTGCGCGGTGACACCGTTCATGACCACAACCCGTCCGGCATCCGATTCGCGCAGCGCGGGCAGCGCCGAGGTGACCAGGTTCAACACCGATCCCACCTTCACCTGGAATTGGTTGTGCCACTCGGTCTCCGGTGTCGTCAGCACGCTGCCGGAGACGCCGGCTCCGGCATTGGCCAGCACACCGTCGAGTCGTCCGAATCGTTCGCGAGCCTGGCCGACGGCCTGGTCGAGGGCCGCCGGATCCCGAACGTCGGCGATGTGCGTGAGCAACCGGTCGCAGTGGCCGGGTGGCAGGGCGGCACGCAGCTGTTCCAGCGCCGCAACGTCTCTGGCACAGGCCGCGACCGCGGCGCCTTCGGCGAGCAGCAGTGTAACCACCGCGCGTCCGATACCGCGGCTGCCGCCCGTGACGTAATAGACGCGTCCGGCCAGTCCGAGATCCATCGCGGGTCAGCACCGCCTCTTCGCGGACTCGGGTGTCAGGTGCTCGTCCAGCCATGCGATGACGGAGTCGTACACGCCGCGCACACCGATATGGTCGTCGTGGGCCAGCAGCGCATCGAACACATAATCCGACACCTTCGCCGCCCGCCCGGGTCCCTCATTCAGGTGAGTGTGGAAGCTCAGGACACCGGGCAGATCGCACCGTAGACCCGGCGGGAACGATCGCGGAGACCGCGGCACCACGATATCCCCGTAGCAGCGGCCGGATTCGGGCATCGTGCGCTCGACCGACACGACGACACCGGCCTGCCCGAGACAGGAAGCCTGTTCCAGATCGACATCGAGGGCTGCGGCGGCGATCAGGTTCAGATTGCCGCCTCCGGTGCGGCAGGCGATCTCGCAGAGTATGGGGCCGTGGCGGGGGTGATCGAAGAGCTCGCAATGGAAACTCATGGTCTCCCCGGCGGCGGGCAGTGCATGCAGCAGCCGGGCCAGGTAATCGCGGGCCGCCGCGACGCGCGGATCGTCGGCGTCGAGCAGCAGAATGCCATGCGGCGCCAGGTCGACCAGCGAGTCCAGACAGGTCCGGGTGTAGGCCCCGACCATAATCGCCTGGACCTGTCCGGCTCGCATCAATCCGTCCACCGAAAGCATCGGGGCCGCAACCCATTCCTCCACGAGGTAGTCGGTGGGATCGTCACCCGACAGCGCGCGGGTCTGCACCCAGGACTCGATCGAGACCCGGTCGCGCAGCACGACGACGCCGACCGAGCCCGATCCGTCGACCGGTTTGATCACCACACCGTCGGGGTGGTTGTCCGCGAAGTCCATCAGGGTGGAAACCGAATCGACGAGCGCGTGGTCCGGCACGCGCAGCCCGGCCCGGCCTGCCAGTGATTTCATGACGGACTTGTCGCGAAACGCGGTTGCCGAAGCCAAGCTCTGGCCCGGAATATCGAGGTAGGCGCGCAATTCGGCGGCTCGGACGAGATCACATTCGCTCAGCGCGACGATCCGGTCGAAGGGCTGTTCGGCATGTTCGGCGACCACCGCTTCATCGACGGCTCGATTGCGCTTCCAATCCGGGAAGAGACGAGGTGCGGTCGAATATCGATGAGTCCCAGCGAGAAAGGTACGACTCGTAGGCGTGTCTTCCGCGAAAAGTGTGGTCTGGATACCGAATTCCGAGAGCCAATGATCGTAGCGATGCGTGGTCAGCGGCTTCTTCGACAGCACGGCCACCCGGCGCTCGCGGCTCAATTCAGCCACCGGGCCACCTCGCCCCACCAGCGTGTCGTGTCCCGGATTCGTTGCCGCACCTGGTCGGCGGTGTCGCCGTACACCGCGACCGCAGCTGCCGAATGCGCGGCGTACTCTGGTCCGTGCGCGAAAGTACCTGGCGCCATGTGCAATTCGAGCTCAGACCCGGCAGTCGGACAGGCATCCGTGGGCGGCTCGAATCGGCCGTGTCCGGGTGGGAAGAGCACCCAGCCACCGGCGCGCCGCGGCGCCGCGGGTTGATGCGTCAGTTCGAGGTCGAGTCCGCACTGCCCGCGCAGATTCTCCCGGGACAGATGCACGCCGAACGCTTCCCGATAGATGCGCGCGATGAGGGCACCGCCGGTTCGCGAGGCGATCTCGCAGAGCACCGGCTTGCCATGGGCCGGTATCCACGCCTCCAGGTGGAAACTCGTCGGGAACGCGGGACTCGGCAACGCGCGATGGACATCGGCGGCAAAGCGTTGCAGCAGCTCCGTTCTCGGGTCGTCGGGCGCGAGCAGAACGCTGGACAGCTCGGACTCCCTTTGTGCCGCTTCGGCATTGCCGCTGCTGTACTGGCTCGGCCAGCAGTGCACCACCGCCCCGTCGGCGATAACCCCGTCCACATGGAAGAAGTCGCCGTCGACGTATTCCTCGGCAATCCACCGGTCGCGATGCTGTGGTGCCGCAGGCAATTCGCCCGATGCCAGGAATGCGGTGACATCGCCTCCGCCGCGCAGAATGCGCACTCCGATGGACGCGGAGCCGCGACGCGGCTTCACGACGACGGGCAATCCGGCCTCCTCGATGAACTCGATCAGGTCGGTGGGCCGGTCGATGGCCCGCCGGCGGGGGACAGCTACTCCGGCCCGCGCCACCGTA
Organism: Nocardia vinacea; assembly: GCF_035920345.1. Lineage (NCBI taxonomy): Bacteria > Bacillati > Actinomycetota > Actinomycetes > Mycobacteriales > Nocardiaceae > Nocardia > Nocardia vinacea. The sequence goes on along the minus strand of NZ_CP109149.1, from coordinate 4,133,507 downwards.
TCCTTCATGATCAGCTTGTCGCGGTAGGCACGCGCGGATTCCAGTGTCTGCCCTGGTAATCCGAGCCGCCCGCGCAGCCGTGCGCTACGCAGCACATCGTCCTCACTCGAACTGGCGACGAGACCGACTCGGTGTTCGCGCGCCGCGCATTCGGCCAGCCACTCGGTGGACCACGATTGGTAATCCGAGACGGTGCGGCAGTCGCGAAACCGGTCGCGCACATCCGCGCCGATGCCCGCCAGCGCCCCCGGCACGGTAATGAGAACGGTGTCCGTCACGACCTCCGGGAGCCATTCGTGCAGTGGGCGTTCGCTGAGCGGTTTACGCGAGAGGAGCAAGATCCGCTGCGGCACGACCTCATTCGGCATTGACGACAGCGAGCGGTAATAGTGCAGCGGGCTTCCATTCGGGCGCCGGGTTGACCACCCGGGTCGGGGACGACCAGTTCAGCCGGGCCGGGCACGACGCGACACCATGGGCGTCCATGATCCTCGGATACAACTCACGGCGACGTTGTACACACGCGAGCAGGCCACCGTCCTCGGGAAACCAGCTGCCGAGGTATTCGTCGGAGAAATTGCACACCAGCGCATGGCCGCAGGGTTCACAGTAGATCTTGGCCACATTGGCGCAATCCTTGACCGTGAATCCCAGATCCCGCGCGGGCGGATAGCAGGAGACGGTCACCTCGGGACCCCCGGGCTGCTGGATCTCGTCGTACAGCTCTTCCATAATTCCGGTGAACCGATCGAACAGCACCGGGGGACTGAGGCTCAGCTCGGTCTGATTGGCCGCCGCGAGTCCGGACGGAATCCAGGGCTTGATCTGCACGACATCGACGCCGATCTCGCGCATGGTGCGGTAGATCTTCGGTGCCTCGTCGAAGTTGTGCTTGCCGAGTCCGATTCGGATGAACACCCACAGTCCGGCCGCTTTGGCCAGCTCGATGTTGCGCAGAATCAGTTCGGCGTCATTGGATTTCGAACCCTTCATCAGGGCCGCCAGCCGAGCGGCATCGGCGGTGTTGTACGTGACCTTCACCCCGGACAACTTCATATCGACCAGTCGGGCGATCCGCTTCCCGTCCAGCAAGGTGCCATTGGTCACCAGTCGCGTGGTGATGCCGCGTTCGCCCAGCGGACGGAAGACCTCCTCGACGAGATCCAGCGCCATCAGAGGCTCACCGCCGGTGCCGTAGACGGCCTCGGGCCGTTCCGGCTCGGTGGGTGAATCGATCCAGTCGAACAGCGACTGTGCGAAGCGACCGGCGTCCAACGGATTCAACCGCTTTCCGATGTAGTCCTCGTTCACACAGAAGATGCACGACCGATTGCAGCCGTCGAGAAATTTGACTTCGACGCCGTCGACAGGAAGATAACCGGCCAAATCCGTCTGCGGGAAGTTCTCGACCCGGAACTTGCGGTATCTGTCCGAGAGCGCGTCCCGATCGCTGGCCATCACGAGAACTCCTGTCCTGGAGTGGATTTCGCAGTCGCTGCCCGACCGGCAACCCGCTCGGTGCGATGCGGCGCAAAAGCGTTGGGGCAGGCCCACTTCGAGCCAGGACAGATTGTGCGTCATCGGACGGCCGCGGGCTCTTCCCCGCAGTGAGAACCCGATGCGGCAGGCTCGGACTTGGTCGGGTCCGAGCCTGCCGCTCAGTTGTTCTGTGGGAAGCCGAGGTTCAGTCCGCCGCGACCGCGACCGAACCGGTGGTTTGGTCGATCGGATTTACTGTCGAGTTTCCTTCGCGCTCATGGGAAGTCTCGGATCGATCGCCATATCCGCCCAGGTGTCGCGCAGCCACGTCTGTGCCGGGTCGTCGCTGATCCGCCAGGCCCGCTCCGGTCCAGGGCCGGCCATGATGTTCAGGTAGTACATGTGGTAGCCGGGCGCGGCGATGGACGGTCCGTGGTAGCCGTGTGGCACCAGCACCACATCGCCGTCGCGAACCTCCTCGAGCACATCGATCGGCCGCTCAGGGGTCCCGTACACACGGTGGTAGCCGAAGCCGGGCGAATCGTCCGCGCCACGGGCGAATTCGAAGTAGTAGATCTCCTCGAGCGGGGTCTCGGTATCGGAGAGCTCATCGTGTTTGTGCGCCGGGTACGACGACCAGTTGCCGCCGGGAGTGATCACCTCGCAGGCGATGATCGAATCGGCCTCGAAGGCGTCTGCCGTCGCGAAATTGTGCACCTGACGGCTGCAGTTGCCCGCACCGCGCAACTCGACGGCCACATCGGCGGCAGGCACATAGCGGAACGGCAGCTGGCGCTGGGCGACGGCGCCGCCGAGCGCGAATCGTCCACCGCCGGTACTGGTTACGGTGTAGGAGCTGTCCCGTCCGATATAGGCGAAATCGGTCGGACCGTCGAAAACGCATGTGCGCCCGGCCAATTCGTAAGACTCGCCAGCACTGGCCACGGTGCACGAACCGGATAGCGGTACCACCACGATCTCATCGGCTCGGCTGTGCGTGCGATGCGACTGTCCCGGCGCGAGCTCGATGATGTGCAGACTGGCGTGATCCCACCCGGCCACCTCCTGGGTGAGCGCCACCGTGTACGGGGCGTGATAGGTGCGGGCGGCGGGCACGTAATGCTTGCTGTGCATCGCGATCACCGGACCAGTGCTACGGCCGTATCGACTGCACCCGCGACATTGTCGTCGGGTGGATACAGCAGCGCACGACCCACGATCAGGCCCCGAACACCCGGCAGCGCAAGGGCTTTCGCCCAGCGCGCGTAGGTTTCGTCCGGTCCGGTCTGCGGATCGCCGCCGAGCAGCAGGGTGGGCAGGGTGGTGGCATCCATGACCCGCTCCATCTCCGCGACGACGGGCAGTTTCAACCAGGTATAGGCGGAAGTGGAGCCCAATCCCTGCGCCAGATGCACGCTTTTGATGACCGCATCCGGTGACAGATCGTTGACCACCTTGGTGCCCGGCCCATCGGGCCGGTGCGATATGAACGGCTCGAGCATCGCGGCCAAACCGAGCGCGGCGAGTTCATCGATGGCGGCGGCGCTCGCGGTCATCATCGACAGGGTGCCCGGATCGATGAGATCGAACCGGTTGAGCATTTTCGCGCCATTGAGTCCGGCCGCGGCGGTCGCCCGCGCGGTATATCCGGTCATCCGGTCGTCGAGTTCGAAATCCGCGCCCGCGATGCCACCGCGGTTCATGGAGCTGAAGACGACCTTGTCCGCGAGCGCGCCGAGCAGTAGCAGATCCTCGATGATGTCCGCGGTGCCGAGCACACCGTCCACGCCCGGCCGAGCCAATGCCGTGATCAGCCGGTCCAGCAGTTCTCTGCGGCTGTTCATGGCGTAGGGGTTGCCGGACGCCGACAGTGCGCCGCGGGCCGGGTGGTCGGCGGCGATGATCATCAACCGGCCGTCGCCGCGCACCAGACCGCGACGGGTCCGCGTGCCGAAAGCTCGGGCGATGGCGCCGGGATCGGCCGCACGCAACTCGGTCAGCTCGGCATAGGACCGCACTCCCACGGGTGCCGAGGTCGACTCGGGCCAGCCCGTCTCCTGGTCACCGCCCCTCACCGAATCGCCGCGCGAGGCTACCTTCATTTCCGGGCCTTTCCAATCAATGACAGGGCGACGAGATCGTCGATTTCGGCGCTGGTCGGCATGGCGGTGGAGCATTCGAGCCGCGCGGCCACAATGGCCCCGGCGGCATTGGCGCGGCGCAGGATGGTCTCCAGCTCCCATCCGGCCAGCAGGCCGTGACATAGGCTGCCGCCGAAGGCATCGCCCGCGCCGAGGCCGTTGAGCACCTCGACGGTGGCCGGCGGCACCACGACGGATTCGTGGCGGGTCTTGCCGAGCACCCCATCCGGTCCCTGTTTGACGATGGCCAGTTCGACTCCCAGATCCAGCAGCGCGTCGGCGGCCCGATGCGGATCGGTCTCGTCGACGGCGATGCGACACTCCTCGCGGTTACCGACCGCCACCGTCACCTGGGGCAGAGCCTCGCGTACCTGTGTGCGGGCCTGTTCCTCGTCGGACCAGAACATCGGCCGGTAGTCCAGATCGAGTACGGTGAGCGGCCGCCGTTCCCGGATCGACCAAGCATCGAAATGCGCTGCACGAGAAGGCTCTTGGGACAAGCCGGTGACAGTCGACCAGTACACGCCCGCACCGCGGATGATGTCGGGATCCACCTGGCCGCCGGTGATCTGCAGGTCCGGCGCGCTCGGTTCGCGGTAGAAGTACAGCGGGAAATCGTCCGGCGGGAAGATCTCGCAGAAGGTGACCGGGGTCGGCAGGCGATCGGTGGTCTGCACGAGGGCGTCGGATACACCGAGTCGGACCAGTTCACGCCGTACGTATCGACCGAAGGGATCGGCGCCGACACCGGACCACAGCGCGGCGCGCCGACCGAGCCGCGCCGCGGCGACGGCGACATTGGCGGCACTGCCACCGAGGAACTTGCCGAAGGTGTCGACATCTTCCAGCCCCACTCCGGATTGGAGCGGATAAATGTCGACGCCGACCCGACCGGTCGACACGACCTCGAATTGAGCGTTCACAGGCTGACTCCAGGGTTCGGTCCTCGGACGGGCATGGCCGCGTATCCAGACTGTGCGCTCGTCATACCTGCTTGTCAAGACTTTGTCAGGACATAAGGACATACGTAACAAGAACTGCTCGGTGTGATTTACAGTGGAAGAAATGGCGCTCACCTGCGCCCGCTCGCCCCGAGGAGCCGACGATGCCCGCGCCACTGGATGTCGCGATCGACCGCTCGAGCCCGGTCCCGCTGTATTTCCAACTGGCACAGGGCATCCAGAACGCGATCCTGGAAGGTCGGCTCACCCCGGGGGATCGCCTCGAGAACGAGCTCGACCTGGCCAAACGGCTCAATCTGTCGCGGCCGACCACGCGGCAGGCGATCCAGGCGCTGGTCGACAAAGGGCTATTGATGCGCAGGCGCGGTGTGGGCACCCAGGTCGTACAGAATCAGGTGCATCGCCCGGTCGAATTGACCAGTCTGTACGACGATCTGCTCACCGCAGGTCAGGAACCGACTACCGAATTGCTCGACTATCAGCTCGGCGCCCCGGATCCCGATATCGCCAAGGAACTCGGCGTGCCCGAGGATGCCCGCTTCGTGACCTTCCGCAGGCTGCGCCGTGCCGGGAGTGAGCCGCTGGCCGTCATGACCAATTACGTGCCCGCCGAATTCGCACCCGCGCCCGACCAGCTCGAACTGCACGGATTCTATGAATGCCTGCGGGCCAAGGGAATTCACATTGCGCTCGCGCGCCAGCGGATCGGTGCGCGCGGTGCCACCAGGGCCGAGGCGCAGCTGCTGGACGAGCGCACGAATGCGGCGTTGCTGACCATGCAGCGGGTCGCCTTCGATGATTCCGGGCGTCCGATCGAAATGGGCAGGCATGTCTACCGGGCCTCGCGGCATTTCTTCGATACGACAGTGCTGAGTCGCTGACCTGCCGAAACGGCGGATCTGCCCAGTCCCAGCGCAGCGCCGGGAGCCGACAACGTCGCAGCCGTTGTGGCAACTCGGAAACATAATTCCCAGCAGTGGAAAGTCAGGCTCCTGGTATCGGAGCATAAACTCTGCGAATATGACGATGGCAATGGATGCTTCGTGGCGGAACTGGCTGGAGGAAAACCTCGCACGTGGTTGTTCTGTCGAATCGGTAGTCGAATCGATGATCACGGGTGGTTTCGACAAGGATGTGGCCTCCGCGGCGGTGCGCGCTTTGCTGGCGGGAGAGCTTCCAGGATCCTCGGGCTACGAATACGACGCCTGTCCCGTTTCCCCCGATCGAATTATTCATGCTCACGACCGCGCGATTTACTCGGTGTTGCGGTTGGAACGGCCGCAGCTGATTCTGTTCGGTAATGTGCTCTCCGCCGAGGAATGTGATCAGGTGATCGAGCTGTCCGAAGGAAAATTGCAGCGGTCCACGATCGTCGACCCCGAGACCGGGCGTCCGGAGACAATTAGGAATCGCTCCAGCGAAGGCACGTCTTTTCAGTTGTCCGAGACCCCTTTGATCGACCGACTCGATCGGCGGATCTCCGCCCTGATGAACTGTCCGATGGAAAACGGTGAGGGGCTGCAAATTCTGCGGTACGGCGTCGGAGGCGAGTACCGTTCCCATTTCGATTACTTTCCGCCGGAGCAACCCGGCCACGCCGCTCATATCGCTCGCGGCGGCCAGCGAACGGCGACTCTCGTGGTCTATCTCAATGACGTCGAAGGCGGCGGTGACACCGTCTTTCCTGAGGCAGGCATTTCGATTTTCCCGCGCAAAGGCCATGCAGTCTATTTCCGATACTTCAATAACCTCGGACAGGTCGACCCGGGGACAAAGCACGCCGGCGCACCGGTCCTCGCCGGCGAAAAATGGATCATGACTAAGTGGATGCGCCGCTATCCCTACTCTGGTTGAGACGCGAAATGCCGACCGCGTTCCGCCGCCGAATCGACGGAGGCGGGTGCATCGGCCAACGCAGACAACAAATTCAGCAACCACCGAAAGAAAAACCCGGAGTCAGAGGCTAATTCGTTCGGCAACTCGGCATTCTCCAGCCGCAGGAATGTCGCACGACCCACTGAGCGGCCCGCGCACTTCTGCACCTGGACGAAACGTCTTCTGCTACGGCTGCTCTCGGGCTTCGGAGCGGCTCGACATGTGTACGAGGATGAGGCCGACCGCGGCGAGGAGGAAGTTCTGCAGCGCCGCCGATGTGGCGTTCACTTGTTTGTTCGCCCACATCCGGAACCATTCGCCGCCGATGGTCAGGAAGCCGCCCGCGAACAGCAGCACGGCCATGGTCCAGCCGAGACTCGACAACTTCGCGGCCAGCGCGGTCCTGGCGGAGTTCCGGCCGAACAGTGCCCACCAGCCGGTCGCTGCCCCGGCGAGTAGCACGAAGCCGGTCAGATACTCCCAGGTCACGATAAGGATGTAGGCGATAAGAATGACCGTGCTGTTGGTGATGGCATGCCAGTCGGTACCGGAGTGGTGGATCGTGGCCTGCATCGACAGCACCGCCTGCACCCCGCGCCGGTTGGTATCGGTGTCGATGCAGTTGGTGACCGCGACGATCAGGTAGTACAACGCGGTGATCGATGCCAGCACCGTCACGGCCGCTTCCCGGCTCCCGGCCACATCCAGGAACCGCTTACCACTCAGACCCACATCCGCCACCTCGGTCGATTGGCACAAGATTCGAGACGGCCGCTTGGTACTTCGAAGCGACAGCCCGTGTCATCATACTTCACTTTGCGTGATTCGAAATGCCTTGTTTCGCAAGGTGTTCGACCCACCATCGATCCTCGCTTGCACGAGAATCCCGCTCCCGCTCCCGCTCGCGCTGCCCTGATCAAGATCAGGTGGAATCTATGGCGGCATCGGGCGAGAAGCCACTGCCCTCAGTTCCACCTGATCTTGATCAGGGCCTGCCGCTGCGGATGCGCTGGTCGCGGTGTTTCGCCATGTGGTCGACTCATTGCAATCACTCGCCTATGCCGACGCAGCGCGGCGGTGGACTATCGAGTCCACCGCCGCGGTTGCTTATCGGGATGTGTTGGGCTGCAACGGGTTACTGGCCGGGCTGGCACTGCGGCGGCGGGCCCTGCGGGTGGTCGCCGGGCGGCGGGCCGTCCGGGTGGTCGCCCGGAGGCGGGCCCTGGTGGTCGCCGGGCGGCGGACCATCCGGGTGGTCACCGGGCGGCGGGCCTTGCGGGTGGTCGCCAGGAGGCTGGCACTGCTGTCCGGGCACCGGTCCCTGGGGTCCGTCGGCGCTCGCCGCACCGGCTCCGATGCCGAGCATGCCGAGCGCGACGGCACCGGCCGCCGCGGTCACTGCCAGCTTCGATGTGAAACTCATCTGCGTTCCTCCTGTTGTCGGATCAGATCCGAAACCGTCGACCGCTTCTTCGGGCCGACCCCGAGAATCGTTGAGCCCCAACATTTGTCCTTCGTTGGCGGAAGTTAAGTGCCAGCTATGAACCGATCAGTTGCCGGTTCGGCTCTGCCCACCGCCCCCGCCGGCCGCGGATGTTCCGCCCATCTGGTCGGTTTGCCGCCCGTCTGGCCGGGGTTCACGGTTTATCTGGTCGGTTTGCCGCCTGCTTGGCCGGGTCCACGGGTTATCCGGTCGGTTTGCCGCCTGCTTGGCCGGGTCCACCGCTCATCTGACCCGGTCCGCCGTCCATCGCACCCGGCGCGCCGCTCATACCGCCCGGCGCGGTCGCATTGCCTGCGGTGATCGATGTCACGGTGGCGGTGCCATCGGTCTTGGTAGCGCGAATGCTCACTGCATCCCCGGCTTTCACCGTCGACGCGCTGGTCGCGCCGGAGATGGTGTAGGTCTGGGTGTAGTTGTCGATGCTGGTGGCGGTGATGGAGGTCGCGCTCACAGCGGTGACGGTGCCGGTCTGGGTGAGCTCGGTGGTGTAACCGCCATTGCTATCGGCGACGACGAACTCCCCGTGTAGCGCCGCGGGAATCATGGTTCCGGAACCCGGACCACCCGCTTGACCGGACCGACCCGACGCGCCGTTCATCGACAACCCGATGCCACCGGGACCGCCCGGGCCATGGCTGCTGTTCGAATTGGACGACGATGCCGCGTAGATGGCACCGCCGCCCGCCGCGGCGATCGCTCCAGCGATCCCGACCGCGGCCAGGGTCTTCTTGGTGGACCAGGTGCCCGCCTGCGCGGGCTTTGGTGCGCCCCAGACCGTGTCGGGTTCCGATGACGGTTGTTGAGTGGGGTGGCTCATGGTGCTCCTTGCGGGTGCGGACCGAATAAATGCTCGGATCCGACCTTGGTCCGCCTACCTTGGCGTCGGCTGTGCGCTAGTTCTGGATCCGCTGGGTGTGCGCTCACAGCTGACACATAGTTTCGGCACAGCTACCCCTCAGCGTTCGCGGTCATGGTAGGACGATGTCCGCGATGAGCGCCGGGAACGGGCCGGCCGAACGAGTTGTCATGCGCCGCGCCGATGGCAGCGCCATCACCGTGCTGGTCGTCGACGACGAGCCCGTGCTGGCCGACATGATGTCGATGGCTCTGCGGTACGAGGGGTGGGAGGTCAGCACCGCGGGCGATGGTCGAACGGCCGTCGCGAAGGCGCGCGAGGTCCGCCCGGATGTGGTGGTGCTCGATGTGATGCTGCCGGATATGACCGGGCTCGAGGTGCTGCGCAAGCTGCGCGCACAGCTGCCGTACCTGCCGGTGCTCTTGCTGACCGCAAAGGATTCGATCGAGGACCGCATCGCCGGACTGACCGCGGGCGGCGACGACTACGTCACCAAACCCTTCAGCATCGAAGAGGTGGTGCTGCGGCTGCGTTCGCTGCTGCGCCGCACCGGCGTGGCCACCGAGGACAGCGGCGCGCAGCTGGTGGTCGGCGATCTGGTGCTCGACGAGGACAGTCACGAGGTCATCCGGGCCGGTGAGCTGATCGTGCTGACCTCCACCGAATTCGAATTGCTGCGGTTCTTCATGCGCAACCCCAAGCGGGTGCTGAGCAAGGCGCAGATCCTGGATCGGGTGTGGAGCTACGACTTCGGCGGCCGTTCCAACATCGTCGAGCTGTACGTCTCGTATCTGCGCAAGAAGATCGACAGTGGACGGGCACCGATGATCCACACCCTGCGCGGCGCCGGATATGTCCTCAAGCCCGCGAACTGAGGTGGCGCGCCGGATGCTGAAGCCGCGGCGCTGGTCGCTGCGGGCCCGCCTGTTGGTCGGGCAGGTGCTGTTGCTGGTGATCGTGGTCGTCGGTATCGGCGCCGTGACCGAATTCGCATTGCAGCAGTTCCTCGTGCATCAGCTGGATACCGAACTGGTCGATGTGCAAAAGCGTTCACTCGGTGATGTCGGCGGCGGTCCGAGCCTCGGGCCACGACCCAGCGGCCAGCCGTCGATGCCGCCACCGCCACCTCCGCCGCCATCGGGTTCCGGTCCGGGACCGGACTTCCTGGACCGGCGTGGCATCCAGCCCGACACGATCGGCGCCATCGTCCACGAGGGGAGCGTCACCAAGGCGGGCCGAATCGATGGCGACGGCACGCAGCGTTCGCTCTCGCATGCCGCACAACGGCAGCTCACCGCGGTACCGGCCAACGGAAAGCCGGTCACTCTCGCGCTCGATGGTCAGGGCCGCTATCGAGTGGTCGCGGATACGACATGGTCGGGCGAGGTCGTGGTCACCGGTATGCCGTTGACCACCGTCGACGCCACGCTGCTGCGTGTCCTACTGATCTTGGGGATCGTCACCGCGATCGTGTCGATCATCGCGATAACGGTCGGAATCTGGCTCATCCGGCAGGCGCTCGCACCCTTGGATCGAGTCGCGGCGACAGCGGCGCGGGTGGCCGATCTGGAACTCGATCGCGGCGAAGTCGTACTGCCCGTTCGGGTTCCGGCAGCTGACGCCGATCCGCGCACCGAGGTCGGGCAGCTCGGTTCGGCGGTGAACCGGATGCTCGATCACATCACCAGCGCGTTGTCGGCGCGCCACGACAGCGAGACCCGGGTCCGGCAATTCCTCGCCGATGCCAGTCACGAACTGCGCACCCCGCTGGCCGCCATTCGCGGCTATGCCGAACTGGCGCAACGCAAACGGGCCGAGGTGCCGGGCGAGGTGGCCTATGCGATGGGCCGGGTGGACTCCGAATCCCGGCGGATGACGGGTTTGGTCGAGGACATGCTGTTGCTCGCGCGGTTGGATTCCGGACGGGGGCTCGAGCATGAGCCGGTGGATCTGACCCAGCTGACGGTGGACGCGGTGAGCGACGCGCATATCGCCGGTCCCGAACACCGCTGGGATCTGGAGCTGCCCGACGAGCCGGTGGTGACCACCGGTGATGCGGCCCGGCTGCATCAGGTGCTCGCCAATCTGCTCACCAACGCGCGCGTCCACACCAGTCCCGGCACCACGGTGCTCACGTCGCTGGAATTCAACGGCGACGGGGGAGCGGTGTGGCGCGTGACCGACGATGGTCCGGGCATCCCGGAAGGCTTGCAGCCGATGGTTTTTCAGCGTTTTGCGCGCGGTGACTCGTCGCGCTCGCGGCGGGCGGGCAGCACCGGTCTCGGGCTGGCGATCGTCGCGGCCGTCGTCAAGGCGCACGGCGGCGATATCTCCGTGGACAGTGCGCCCGGCCGCACCGAATTCACCGTGCGTCTGCCCGGTGCCACCGCCGCGAACTGAGCGCTGCGCCACACAGCGAACTCACAGTTACGACAGAGCTTGCAACTACGTCGGGCCGCGACGATCAAAGCATGACGACAACATTGCTGGGAGCTCCTGCCGCCGCGGCGGCCGAGCCATCGGATGCGCGGTCATCCGGGCGCGGCCCGCTGTGGCGGCGGGTATCGCTCGCGGTGCTGCTCAGCGCGACAGCACTGCTGTATCTGTGGAATCTCGGTGCCAGCGGTTGGGCCAACGACTTCTACGCCGCCGCGGTGCAGGCCGGATCGCAGAGCTGGAAGGCGATGCTGTTCGGTTCCAGCGATGCGGCCAATGCGATCACCGTCGACAAGACCCCCGCAGCGCTTTGGGTGATGGATATTTCGGCGCGGCTGTTCGGCTTCAACTCCTGGAGTCTGCTGGTGCCGCAGGCGCTCGAGGGCGTTGCGGCGGTCGCGGTGCTGTATGCGGCGGTGCGCCGCGTCAGCGGTCACTGGGCTGGGATGCTGGCCGGTGCGGTGCTGGCGCTGACACCGGCGGCGACACTGATGTTCCGGTTCGACAATCCGGACGCGCTGCTGGTGCTGCTGCTGACCGTTGCGGCCTATTGCGTGCTGCGGGCCATCGAAAAGGACAGCGGCGCTTGGTGGATGCCGCTGGCCGGTGTCGCGGTCGGCTTCGGCTTCCTGGCCAAGATGATGCAGGCGTTCCTGGTGCTGCCCGCGTTCGCGCTGGTGTATCTGCTCGCCGCGCATGCGCCGCTGCGCACCAGGATCATTCGATCGGCCGCCGCTGTGCTTGCGATGGTGGTATCCGCAGGATGGTATCTGGCGCTTGTCACGCTGTGGCCCGCGTCGTCGCGGCCCTATATCGGTGGATCTCAGCACAACAGCGTGCTCGAATTGGCGTTGGGCTACAACGGTTTCGGCCGGTTGACCGGTAACGAGACCGGTGGCCTCGGGAACCTGAATTTCGACGTCGGCTGGGCCCGTTTGTTCGGTTCCGAAATGGGCGGCCAGATCGGCTGGTTGCTGCCCGCCGCATTGATCCTCGGCGTTGCCGGACTGTGGCTCACCCGTCGGGCCCCGCGCACCGATCCGACCAGGGCGGCATTATTGCTGTGGCTGGGCTGGCTGATCGTCACCGGCGTGGTGTTCAGCTACGCCAATGGCATCCTGCACCCGTACTACACGGTGGCGCTGGCACCGGCGATCGCGGGCGCAATCGGGGTCGGCGCGAGCTTATTGTGGCAGCGCCGCAACGATATTCGGGCGACGGTGATGCTGTCCGGTGCGCTGGTGGTGACGGTCGTGCTGGCCTGCGTCCTGCTCGCACGGACCCGCGACCGGCTGCCGTGGCTGGGGCCGGTGGTCGCGATTGCCGGTGTCGGAGCGGCGGCATTGCTGCTGGTGGTCGGTCGGTTGCCGAAGGCCGTTGCGACTGGTGTCCTCGCGGTCGCCATGGCCGTCGGCTTGGCCGCACCCGGTGCCTATTCACTTGCCACTGCGGCGACTACACACAGCGGTGCGATTCCGTCCGCAGGACCAGCCGGGGCGGGCCGGTCCTTCCCGGGCGGCGGGCGGCCCGGCGGCACTGACGGTGGCGCGGGTGCGCCGGGCCGCACTGACGGTGGCGCGGGTGCGCAAGGTGGCGCCACGGGTGCGCAGGACGGCACTGCGAGTGCGCTAGGCGGTGGCGCGGGCGGATCGACCGGGACCGGCGGTGGCGCGGGTGTATCGACCGGGACCGGCGGTGGCGCGGGTGCATCGACCGGGACCGGCAGTGGTGCGGGTGCGCCAACCGGCATGGGCGGAGGCAGTAGCGCGGGTGGCGGTGCCCCGATGGGCGGAATGTTCGGCGGTATCACACCGGGCGCGAACCTAACCGCGGCACTGAGCGCCGACGCCGACAACTACACCTGGGTCGCCGCCGTCGTCGGCTCCAGCAATGCCGCCGGATACCAACTGGCCACCGGTGATCCGGTCATGGCCCTCGGCGGCTTCAACGGCACCGACCCGGCACCCACGCTGTCGGAGTTCGAAGACTATGTGGCCCAACACAAGATCCACTACTTCATCAGCGCCCAGATCATGGGCGGGATGCGCGGATCCGGGAGCGGCGGCAGCCAGGCCGCCAGCGAAATCGCGGCCTGGGTCGAGGCCAACTTCACCGCCCAGACGATCGATGGCGTCACGGTTTACGACCTCACCGCCACTCACTGACCATGACTACACGAGAGGGACTCGATATGACCATGACCGATGCGCCGCCCGTGCGGCACGCCCAACCAGCGGGTCCGCGGCATGCGGACACGCGTCCGAAACGATCGACTCGCTGGCTGTTCGGCCCGCCCGACCAGCCGCGGTGGGCACGCCCCGGATTGTGGACCTTGCTCGCGGCCACCGCCGTCCTCTACCTGTGGGGACTCAGTAAATCCGGTTGGGCCAACGACTTCTACGCGGCTGCGGTCCAGGCAGGCACGCAGAGCTGGAAGGCGCTGCTGTTCGGTTCGCTGGATTCGGGTAACGCCATCACCGTCGACAAACCGCCCGCATCGCTGTGGGTGATGGGCTTGTCCGGCAGGCTGCTCGGTTTCAGTTCGTTCTCCATGCTGCTGCCGCAGGCACTGATGGGGGTGGCGTCGGTCGGACTGGTGTATGCCGCGGTGCGCCGGTGGAGCGGCCCGGCGGCCGGATTGCTTGCGGGTGTGGCTCTGGCCGTGACTCCCGTTGCGGCACTGATGTTCCGGTTCAACAACCCGGACGCACTGCTGGTGCTGCTGCTCGTCGTCGCCGCGTATTGCACGGTCCGCGCCACCGAGCGCGGCAGCGGCCGCTGGCTCGCATTGGCCGGTGTGGCAGTGGGATTCGGCTTCCTCACCAAGATGATGCAGGCCTTCCTGGTTCTTCCCGCGCTCGGACTGGTGTTCCTGGTCGCCGCACCGATCGGTTTCTGGCGTCGTATCGCCAAGCTGCTCGGCGCTTTTGTCGCAATGGTGATTTCGGGTGGCTGGTTCGTCGCCCTGGTCAGCCTGTGGCCCGCTGCTTCGCGCCCGTACATCGGCGGCTCGACCGACAACAGCCTGCTCGACCTCGCGCTCGGCTACAACGGTCTCGGCCGTGTCCTCGGCGGCGAAGGCAACGGCGGTGGTGGTGGCGGTGGTGGCGGTGGCAACACCGGCTTCGGCGGCAGCACCGGGATCACCCGCTTGTTCGGCGATTCGATGGGCACCGAAATCTCCTGGCTGCTGCCCGCCGCCCTGATCGGTCTGGTGGCTGGTCTGTGGTTCACCCGGCGCACGCCGCGGACCGGACGCACTCGCGCGGGCCTGATGCTGTGGGGCGGTTGGCTGCTCGTCACCGGTGTCGTATTCAGCTACATGCAGGGCACCATGCACCCGTACTACACCGTCGCCCTCGCCCCGGCGATCGCGGCGCTGGTCGGTGTCGCGGTGGTCGAATTGTGGCGCGGTCGCCAATTCGTCACGGCGCGTATCGCACTCGCGGCCATGTCCGCCTCGACCGGTATCTGGAACTTCATCCTGCTCGATCGCACACCCGACTGGTACCCGGCACTGCGCTGGATCGTGCTGATCGGTTCGATCGTGGTCGCGGCCATCGTCGCGGTCGGCGCACACCAGCTCGGCAGGTTCACCGCCGTCGTCGCGATCGCCGGACTGCTGTTCGGCCTCGCGGGGACCACCGCGTACGCGATCGAGACTGCGTCAACCGCGCATTCCGGTTCCATTCCGACCTCCGGCCCGGCTGTCGCGGGTAAGGGGATGGGTATGGGCGGACCGGGTGGCGGCGGGGGAGCGGCCCCCGATGGTTCCGGCGAATCAGGAACCGGCGCACCGTCATTCGACGGCACGGCACCTGGACAAGCGGGTACCGAGCAGACCGGTACCGAGCAGACGGGAACCGACGCGACCACCAACCGTGACGGCGGCGGACCGGGCGGCTCGAATTCGTCCAACACCGAACTGCAGCAGTTGGTGCGCAATACCGACACCCGTTGGGCCGCAGCGGCGGTGGGCTCGCAGTCGGCGAGCGGCCTCGAATTGTCCACCGGCGCTTCGATTATGGCGATCGGCGGTTTCACGGGCGGCGACAATTCACCGACGCTGGCGCAATTCCAGCAGTATGTCGCCAACGGCGATATCGCCTACTTCATCGCGGGCGGCGGCATGGGCGGTGGCCCCGGCGGCGGATCCAACAGCAGCGCAAGCGAAATCACCGCATGGGTCAAGGCGCACTACACCGCCATCACGGTCGGCGGCACGACGGTCTACGACCTGAGCCAGCCCACCTCCTGACTCGCCCCAACCGGAGGCGCGCCTGCCCTGAGCAGGCGCGCCTTTCGGGGGTTCCCGCGCGCAGGCGGGCGACCGCGCAAGCTGCCGCTGCGTTCTCGATCGCGCATAAGTCGTGGCCGGCCGCCCACCTTCGCTGAGCCCAGTAAACATGAGGCGTGTATAATACATACTGCGTGTAGTATACATGTATGGGTATGCGCCCTGTGTGATACACAATGCGTCATTGGTGACGCGCGCATCGGCGGAAGGGTCGGGATGGACAAGCCCACGCATTTGATCGAATTCGAGACCATGCTGCTCGGGCGGTACAGCCTCGCGTCTCGGCGTGGTGCCAGTCGCATGGACCGCAGCGCGTACACCCTGCTCAACCGGCTGCACGGGGAAGGGCCGATGTCCATCGGTCAGCTCAGCGACGCACTGGGGTTGGAGGCGTCCACGCTGCGTCGGCAAACCGCCGCGATGATGCGTGCGGGGCTGATCGAGCGGATCCCGGATCCCGAGGGCGGCATGGCTCGACTGTTCCGCATCACCTCCGAGGGAAGTAGCCGACTCGAATCCGACCGCACGCAGAGCGTTCGCGATCTGGACACCATCATGGCCGACTGGACGCCCGACGATGTCGCCGCCTTCGCCGCCTATCTCGAACGCTTCAACACCGATATCGAGCGCTACCACGGCCGTCCGTGGCCGCGGCATTCCATCATCAGCCACTGATCACGCCTCGCGCAGGCTCTGCCGGATCCGGTACTTCTGCACTTTGCCGCTCGGGGTGCGCGGAAAGTCCTCGACCACCACGAGCTGTTCCGGCCACTTCTGCTTGGCCAGGCCCGCCTCCGCGAAATGCGCTTGCAGATCCGCGAGCGTCGGGGCGTCCGAACCCGGGTGCAGGCGCACCACCGCGGCCACATGCTCGCCGAGTCGAGCATCGGGCGCGGCGACGGCAACGGCCTCGGCGACCGCCGGCATGGTCAGCAGGACCTCCTCGACCTCGAGCGCGCTGATGTTCTCACCGCCGCGGATGATCAGGTCGGAGGTGCGGTCGGTAATGGTGAGGAACCCGTCGTTGTCGAGTACGCCGATATCGCCGGTGTGATACCAGCCCTCGTCGTCGAAAGCCTTCGCGGTGAGCGCCTCGTCGGTGTAGCCGAGACACAGATCCGGTCCGCGGCTGAGGATTTCGCCGTCCTCGGTCAGTCGGATCTCGATGCCGGGCTGCGGATCGCCGTCGGTGTAGAGCCGTTTGCCCTCCGGGGCGGTGCAGTCGGAGGCGGTGATCGAGGGGTGTTCGGTGCTGCCGTAGGAGCGGTAGACGATGAGGCCGAGTTCGTTCAGCCGCTCGGTGACCGAACTCGGCACCGAGGCGCCGCCCATGCCCGCGTACTTCATGTGCAGCAGATGTTCGGCGGTGAAGTCGGGATGGTCGACCAGGCTGGTCAGGTAGTAGGGCACGCCGCCCGCGACGGTGATGCCGTAGTTGGTCATCAGGGTCAGGATCTGGGCCGGATTCCAGGTGTCGACGAGGTTGACCGCGATGCCGTCGCGGATCGGGATGAGGAAGGCATTGAGCATGCCGATGAAATGGCCGACCGGCGCGGCGGTGATCTGCGGGCCGAGGTCGGCCGGGTAGTGCTCGGCCAGCTGGCGGGTCTCGCAGCCGAGGGTTTGATGGCTGTGGATCACGCCCTTGGGCGCGCGGGTAGTGCCCGAGGTGAAGGCGATCAGCGCCGGACCGGCCGGGTCGACCTCGACGACCCCGGTGAACGGCTCGTCATCGAGCAGATCGTCGAAGGTGCGTCCGACGACGCCGACGATCGGCACATCCGCGTAGACGGCCGGGTCGTAGTCGATCGAACCGAATCGGTCGGTGGTGACGAAGGCGCGCGGACGCACCGCGCCCAGAATGTAGCCGACTTCCCGTGGTCCGTAGATGTGCACGATCGGAACCACGGTCGCACCGAGAAAGGTTGCGGCCCAGAAGGTCGCGGCGGCCTCCATCCAGTTGGGCAGCTGGAAGGCCACCACATCACCGGGACCGACTCCCCGCTTGTGCAAGCCCTTCGCCAGTCGGCGGGCGACCAGTTCGACGTCACGGAAGGTTCCGGTATAGGGCCGGACCGCCGAATGCACGCGGAACCGGGCATCGGGTGCGGCGGCCAGACCGCGGGCCAGCAGATCGCCGAGCGAATCGCGGTTCCACCATCCTTCGTCTTCGTACCGTTTGACCAGTTCGGCGGGGATTGTGCGCATATGGACTCCAAGTACCCGGCGCGCGGGCACGAGTCGGCCACACCCGCGGCGCGGTCGGGCGGTTACGGGATGAGTGTCGGGGGCTGCCGCTCCGAATATACTATTCTCCTGAAAGTAGAATGCCAATATCTTGATCGGAGAACTGACAATGGTGGAACTCGAGCTGAGCGACGGGCTTGCGGTCGTCACCATCGATCGCCCGCAGGCGCGCAATGCCATCGCGCCGGAGACGATGGACCAGCTCGAGAAGGCGCTCGATGCGGCCGAGGGGGCCCGGGCGCTGGTTATCCGTGGCGCGGGGGACAAGGCGTTCGTCTCAGGGGGAGATCTCAAGCAGCTCAGCGCGATTCGTACCCTCGAGGCCGCCGAGCAGATGGCCTGGCGGATGCGGGGCATCTGCGATCGCCTCGCGGACTTTCCCGCTCCGGTGATCGCCGCAATGAACGGCCACGCCTTCGGTGGTGGCGCCGAAGTCGCGGTCGCCGCGGATATCCGGGTCGCCGCCGACGACATCAAGATCGCGTTCAATCAGGTCGCGCTGGCGATCATGCCGGCCTGGGGCGGTGCCGAGCGGCTCGGCGCGCTGGTCGGTCGGAGCCGAGCGCTGCTGCTCGCGGGTTCGGGAACCGTGCTCGACGCCGCCGAGGCCGAACGCGTCGGCCTGGTGGACCGGGTGCTGCCCCGTGCGTCGTTCGAGGAAGGCTGGCTGGCACTGGCTCGCTCGCTGGCCAACGCGCCCGCGGGTGAGATCAAGCGGGTGCTGTCCGGGGTTTCCCCGGCCGAGGCGGTGAATGCCTTTGCGCGGCTTTGGGTTTCGGACGAGCACTGGGCGGCGGCGGATAACGTGCTGAGCCGGCCGCGATGATCGGCGGCGAAGCCTAGGATTCGGGCGCGGTCAGGTAGGTCGCGCCGAATTCCGAGATGAAGTCGAATATCGCGCCGGGCTCGCGGGTGCGACAAGAGACGACGATCCAGTCGACACCGGCCTTGGCCAACGCCGCGAAGGCTTCGCGGTGCCGGTCGGCATCCACCGCCGGGGTGGCGATGCTCGCGTCGGGGTAGGAGTACACCAGATCGATATGCTCGGATCGGTCCGCGTCCTGGGCCGCCGATCGCACCTCGGCCATTTTCGCGGCGAGCTGGTCGAGCGTGCCGAGTTCGGGTGTGCGGGCGGAGGTGCTCAGCTCCGCGCCGCCGGTCATCGGGATCCAGCCCTGTGCGCGTGCGGCGACCCGGCGGCGGCTCAGCTTCGAATTGCCGCCGATCCAGATCGGGATCGGATTCTGCACCGGCCGCGGCCGGGCGATCACATCGCGGGCGCTGAAATAGCGGCCCTGATAGCTGAACGGCTCGCCGCTCCAATGCAGTGGCAGCACGTCCAGCGCCTCGTCGAACAGTGCGTTGCGCTCATCGAAATCGACTCCGAGGGCGTGGAATTCGCTCTTCTGATAACCCGTGCCCAGACCGATGATCGCGCGCCCGCCCGACAGTTTGTCCAGCGTTGCAGCCGCCTTCGCCAGCAGGAACGGATTGCGGTAGGGCAGCACCGCGAGATAAGTGATCAGCCGCAGACGTTCGGTCACACCGGCGACATAGCCGAGTGCGACGAACGGATCAAGCGTCTGATGTCCACCGGAAGCCAGCCATCGGGCGCCGGGAACGGGGTGCTCGCTCAGTGACAGTCCGTCGAATCCGGATCGTTCGGCCGCGATCGCCACGTCGTGCAGTGCGCCGACATCGAGCATGTCACCGTCGTAGCCGGTGGTCTCGGGGTAATGCAGGATAAATCGCATCGGGTCCTCCGTGTGCCTGGGTCGGCATGGATCAAGAATGTCATTCTCGAATATGTAAGTTATATTATCGCGATGGTGAAGGCTCGATTCCGTGGGATCCGGACACGGATTCTTGTCATTGCGCTGGTACCCAGCCTTGTGCTGATCTGCCTCGGGGTGGGTACGTCGATCTACCTGTTCAATGACGGGCGACACGCCGAGGACTTCGCGCGCACGCTGGACACGCACCTCACTCCCACGCGCGAATTGGTCCTGGCCGTGGAACAGGAGCGACTGCTGTCGGTGTCCCAGCTGGCAGGCGGGGTCATCGATCCCGGTGCGCTGGTCACCGCTCGTATACGGTTCGACTCCGCGCTGAAGTCGCTGGCAGTCACCGAAGTCGCGTTGCAACGTGTGGGCGGCAGCGCGATGGGAAACACGGTGGCGGCCTTCGACGAGTTGAAGGCTCGGTTACCGGAGCTGCGCAGTGCCATCGATTCCGGTCGGCTACCGATCGCCGACGCCTACGACTTCTACAGCCGACTATTGGACGGCATGGACCAGGGTTCGGCAACGATCGGACAGTTTGCTCCGGACGCGGCCTCCGGCGCCGACCTCGCCCGAAATATGGGTCTGCTGCACGTGGTCGAATCCATGTCGCGCGCCAGCGCGTTGACCACGGCTGTCGTGCACCCGCAGAATGTGTCGCCGACCCTTTTCGCCGAATACCGCAACCTGGTGAGCTACTACCACGTCGAGATCGCGCGATTGGCAACCGTACTCGACGCCGCCAACGCGCAGCGCATAAAGGACCTCACCGCTTCCCCGGCCTGGCAGCAGGTCAGCGCTATGGAGAGCGCCATCGTCGAGGCGCGGCCCGTAGGTGCGCCGCAGTTGCCGATGAGCGTCGCGGAGTGGCGCGCAGCCGCGGACGAGGTGAGCCAGCAGTTGGTGACACTGTGGGTGGGGCACGCCAAGCAGGCCCAACAGTACGCCGCCGATGCGGGTGCCCGGCACGCTCGCAACTCGTTGCTGGCCGCGGGCGTTTTGGGTGCGGTCGCTGTACTGGCGTTCCTGTTGTCGCTGTGGCTGGCCAACCAATTGATCGGACGACTCAAACGGTTGCACTCGGAAACACTTGCGGTGGCCGAGGTTCGGTTGCCGCAGACGTTGCGGCGCCTGAACGAAGGGGTGCGGATCGACCCGGAAACCGAAGCCGCACAGTTGGATTTCGGTAACGACGAGATAGGTCAGGTCGCCCAGGCTTTCAATCGGGCGCACGGCGCGGCGGTCGCGGCCGCGGTCACCGAGGCGAATACCCGCGAGGGTGTGCGCGCGGTATTCAGCAATATCGCCCACCGCAGCCAGATCGTCGTGCACCGACAGTTGGAGATCCTCGACGCGGCCGAACGGCGACAGGAGGATCCGGCACTGCTGGAAACGCTGTTCCAGCTCGACCATCTCGCCACCCGCGGGCGCCGCAATGCCGAGAATCTGATAATTCTCGGCGGCGGCCGCCCGGGTCGACAGTGGCGACGTCCGGTTCCGCTCGGGGAGCTCGTCCGAGGTGCGATCGCGGAAACCGTTCAATACGCACGGGTGTTCACCGGCGCCGGACTGCCCTCGGTATTCGTCAACGGTGCGGTGGTGGCCGATCTCATCCATCTACTTGCCGAACTGGTCGACAATGCGACCGCGTTCTCGCCACCGCAGTCGCGCGTGGATGTCACCGGCAATCTGATCGGGACGGGCGTTGTCGTGGCGATCAGCGATCAGGGCATGGGTATGTCGGATTCAGAACTGGAGCGGGCCAACGAAGTGCTCGCCGCCCCACCGGATTTCAGCGTCGCGACACTGTCGTCGGATTCACGGCTCGGGCTGTTCGTGGTGGCCCGGTTGGGGATTCGGCACGGCATCTCGGTGCGCCTGACCGAATCCGACTACGGGGGCGTTCGCGCCGTCGTTGTGATCCCGACGGCGGTGCTGGCCGCGGAGAATGCCGGCATTGCCGCGCCGACCGCCGTGCAACGGTGGTGAATCCGAGTCAACTGGACCGGGCGTCGGTCATCGTGGTCAGCGCCACCGGGCCGCTCCACCCGCACGGCTGCCCGCAGGTGGCGACGAGTTGCGATTCGGTGGCGCCGTCGGCGAAGGTCTGGATCATCGCCGCGGCGGTGGCGGAATAGCCGCAGCGCGGGCATTTGCCGAAGTAATGGAGCACGTCGACGACCGAGAATCGTATGGGCGTATTCATGGTGTAGGCCTTAGTGTTCTGCGGACTGCGCGTCCGCCCAGCGCGCGATATCGGTTTGGTCGGCGCTCGGACCAAGGTCGGCCGCGGCGCGCGTCCACAGCTCGACGGCGCGTTCGCCGAGTGCGGCCGGTATGCCGAGCGAGGCCGCCAAGTCGGTGGCGATGCGCATGTCCTTGAGCATGAGTGCGAGCGCGAATCCGGAGTCGAAGGTTTCCGGCAGAATCGCCTGCGGGAACTTGAGTTCGGTTGCGGCACTGCGGCCGCTGGCGGCATTGATGGTCTCCACGATCACGGCGGGGTCCAGGCCGAAACGGCGTCCGGCCGCGACCCCCTCGGCGGCGGCGAGCAGGTTGACCGCGGCGAGCAGATTATTGATCGCCTTGACGGCATGACCGGCCCCCGATGCACCTATGCGCCGTACCTTGCCCAGCGGCGCCAGCACCGAAACAATTTGGGCGACAGTGTCTTCCGGGCCCCCGACCATGATCGTCAGGGTACCGTCCGCCGCCCCGCGCACGCCGCCGGACACCGGTGCGTCGACCAGCGTGATCCGACGCTCGGCCAATGCGGTGGCCAGCCGCCGCGTCGACACTGGTTCAGATGAGCTCATATCGACCACGATCGCGTCCGAGGCCAGGGCGGCCAGGACCTGCTCGTCACCGAGTACCGATTCGACGACGGCGGAACTGGGCAGCATGAGAATCAGGTGGGTGGCTCCGGCGGCGGCTGCGGCGGCGCTGGTCGCGACTCGTCCGCCGACCGCGGCCAAGCCTTCGCGGGCATTCTCGGACGGGTCGAATCCTGTGACGTCGAAGCCCGCCGCCACCAACCGCCGCGACATGCGCGCGCCCATGGTGCCGAGGCCGAGGAAGGCGATGTGCCTGGTAGCGCGTTCAGGCATCAGCGTGCTCCTGCAGGATCGGTCCGGCGATTCGGAAGGCTTCGACTCCGGCCGGGACACCGGCATAGACCGTCGCGTGCAGCAGCACCTCCCGGATCTCGTCCGGGGTGACGCCGTTGGTCAATGCGGCGCGCACGTGCGTGGCGAATTCTGTGGAACGGTTGAGCGAAGTCAGCATTGCCAGGGTGATCATCGACCGGGCCCGGCGGTCCAGGCCGGGGCGGGTCCACACCGCACCCCAACAGTATTCGGTGACCAGATCCTGCAGCGGCTCGGAGAAGTCGGTGGCGGCCGCCAGCGCCCGGTCGACGTAGTCGGCGCCGACGACCTCGCGGCGGACCTGTAGTCCGGCCTCGTAGCGCGGCCGTTGGTCGGGATCGATTGTCATATCCGGCAATCCTTTCGGCGATCAGTCGAGGAACAGGTCCGGTGTCGGGTGCGCGCCGCCGCCGTAGCGGGACAGGTCCTCGACGCCGCCGAATCGCGCCAGTGCCTCGGCGTCGATGAAGCAGTTGCCGGTGATCTCCCGCGCGGGCTGGGACACGATCTCGACCGCGGCGTCGGCCATGATCTCCGGACTGCGCGCGGCCGCGAGTTGATTCGTGCCGTCGTCGAGGTTGGCCACCGCGGAGGTGGCGATGAAGGTCTCGGGCCACAGGCAGTTGAATGCGATTGCGGCCTTGGCGTATTCGACGGCCCAGCCCTGCGACAGCAGCGTCATCCCGTACTTCGACAGCGTGTAGACCGGGTGCGCGCCGAGCCAGCGCGGGTTCATATTCACCGGTGGCGCGATGGTCAACACATGCGGGTTGGCCGAATTGCGTAGGTGTGGCACGCAGGACTGGGTCAGCAGGAAGGCGCCGCGGATATTGATGTCCATCATCAGATCGAACTTCTTGGGTGACAACCGCTCGGTCGGCTCGGTCGCGATGGCGCTGGCATTGTTGACGCAGATATCGATGCCGCCGAAGCGTTCCAGCGCGGTGCCCACCACCCGCTGCACATCCTCCTCGCGGCGCACATCTCCCACCACGGCGGCCGCCTTGCCGCCCGCGGCCTCGATTTCGGCGGCCGCCGTGTAGACGGTGCCGGGCAGCCGTGGATGCGGTTCGGCCGTCTTGGCCAGCAGCACCACGTTGGCGCCCCGGCGGGCGGCGGCGACCGCGATGGCCAGTCCGATACCGCGGCTGGCGCCGGAAATCACCATCGTGCGGTCGGTCAACGGTCGGTGCTGCTCGGGCATCGTGCTCCTCGGGAAACGGATTGTGAGAACTCACTCGCTTCAGATGGTATTGGCATTCTCTTTTTTGGCAAGTAGCGTATTCACTGATGAACGACCAAGTGCAGACCTCGTCCGGTATCCCGCTCGAGCCGGTCTATGGACCGGAAGACCGGCGTGCCGATCCGCCCCAGCCGGGCGCATATCCCTTCACGCGTGGCAACTTCGCCTCCGGCTACCGGGGTCGGTTGTGGACGTTCCGGCAGTACTCGGGCTTCGGCACCGCGGAGGAATCCAACCGGCGCTACCGGTATCTGCTCGACCAAGGCGGCACCGGACTTTCGGTGGCGCTGGATCTGCCGACGCAGTGCGGCTACGACTCCGACGATCCCGAGGTGAGCGAGGAAGTCGGCCGGGTCGGCGTCGCCGTCGACACGCTCGCCGACGCCGAGGTGCTCTTCGACGGCATCCCGCTGGACAAGATCAGCACCAGCTTCACCATCAACGGCACCGCGGCGATCCTGTTGGCGTTCTATGTGGCAGCCGCGGAGAAAAAGGGCGTGCCGCGGGAAAAGCTCACGGGCACCATCCAGAACGACATCCTCAAGGAATACGCCTCGCGTGGCACCTGGATCTGGCCGCCGGAACCGTCGCTGCGGTTGATCGCCGACACAATCGAGTTCTGCGCGGCCGAGGTGCCACGGTTCAACGCGATCTCGGTGGCGGGCGCGCATTTCCGCGACGCCGGGGCGACCGCGGTGCAGGAGATGGCCTTCACCCTCGCCGACGGCGTGACCTACTGCGACACCGTAGTGGAACGCGGCCGGATGACGATCGATCAATTCGCGCCGCAGATCTCGTTCTTCTTCTACACCCACGGCGACTTTTTCGAGGAGATCGCGAAGTACCGTGCGGGTCGGCGTCGTTGGGCCACCCTGGTGCGCGAGCGCTACGGCGCGAGCACGGATAAGGCGGCGATGTTCCGGTTCGGCTGTGTCGCCGGCGGCGCGTCGTTGTACGCGCCGCAGGCCCAGAACAATCTGGTGCGGGTCGCATACGAGTCGATGGCTTCGGTGCTCGGCGGGGTGCAGTCGATGTTCACCGCCGCGTGGGATGAACCGTTCGCGCTGCCGAGCGAGGAGTCGGCCACGCTAGCGCTGCGAACCCAGCAGATCCTCGCCTATGAGACCGGTGTGACGCGGGTGGCCGATCCGCTCGGCGGCTCCTACTTCGTCGAGGCGCTCACCGACGCCACCGAGGCCCGCATCGTCGAGATCATGACCGATCTGGAGCAGCACGGTGGCATGGTGCGCTGCATCGAAGACGGGTATCTGCAGGGGCTGATCGCCGACGAGGCCTATCGGCTGCATCAGGAGGTGGAGTCGGGTTCGCGTCCGGTGGTCGGAGTGAACCGATTCGTCTCCGACGAGCCCGCACCCGATATCGGCACCTACGAACTCGACGCCAAGGGACGGGAATTGCAGCTCGAGCGCCTGGCTCGGGTGAAGTCCGAACGCGATCCCGCTGCGGTGCGTGCCTGTCTCACCGCTTTGTCGCATGCCGCCGAAGGAGACGGAAACCTGATGCACAATCTGATCGACTGCGCCAACGCGTACTGCACGGTGGGCGAGATGACCGCCGCACTGAAATCGGTATGGGGCGAATTCCAGCAGCCGGTGGTGTTCTGATGCCCGCACGCGTACTCGTCGCCAAGCCGGGGTTGGACGGTCACGACCGCGGCGCCAAGATCGTCGCCCGCACCCTGCGCGATGCCGGGTTCGAGGTCATCTACACCGGCATCCGCCAGCGTGTGGAGGACATCGTGTCGATCGCGTTGCAGGAAGACGTCGCCGTGGTCGGTTTGAGCATCCTGTCCGGCGCCCATGTGTCTATGACGACGCGCGTCGTGGACGCGCTGCGGGCCGCTGACGGCGGGGATATCGCGGTGGTGGTCGGCGGCACCATCCCGCAGGCGGATGTGCCGCGACTACTGGAAGCCGGTGCTGCCGCGGTCTTTCCGACCGGTACCGCGCTGGAGACGCTGGTCACCGAGATCCGCGCGCTGTGCTCACCCACCCCGTCGGCTCCGCCGACTGCCGTCCCCGAGTGCTCACCCACCCCGTCGGCTCCGCCGACTGCCGTCCCCGAGACCGAAACCTCGACGCCGTCGTGATCCTGAGCGGCCGCAGTCGTCTGAAAGAGCTTGGAAACTGGAGGAATTCGTGCGAATCGGAGTGATGATCGGGCCGGAGAAGGGGGACTCCGCGCGCAAGCTCAGCAGGATGCTCGACGATATCGAATGGGCCGAAACCGCGGGGCTGGACACCGCGTGGATTCCGCAGATACCCACCGATTTCGATGCGCTGATCACCATCGCCTTGATGGGTATGAAGACCACCCGCATCGAGTTGGGCACCGCGGTCGTGCCGTTGCAGGCACAGCATCCGATCGCCCTTGCCCGCCAAGCGCTTTCGGCGCAGGCCGCGGCCGGTGGTCGGCTCGCGCTCGGTGTCGGACCCTCGCATCACTGGATCGTGCAGGACATGCTCGGGCTGCCCTATACGAAACCGGCGGCCTACACCCGCGACTACCTGGACGTATTGAATGCCGGTCTGCGCGGGCCCGGCCAGGTCGATATCGAAAACGACACCTTCGCCGTGCACAATCCGCTCGACCTCGGCCCGGTAGCGCCGGTGCCGGTGCTGATCGCCGCACTCGGACCGGTCATGTTGCGCATCGCCGGGGAACAGGCAGACGGCACCATCCTGTGGATGGCCGACGAGCGTGCGGTGGCCGACCATGTCGTCCCGAAAATCACCAAGGCCGCCGCCGAGGCCGGGCGGCCCGCACCACGCATCATCGCCGGGCTGCCGGTGTGCCTGTGCTCGCCGTCGGAGGTCGACGAGGCCAAGGCGCGGGCCAACCGGATTCTCGGCGAGGCCGAGGTCTCACCCAACTACCAGCGGCTACTGGAACAGGGGTCGGCCCGCGATATCGGTGATATCTGCGTCGCGGGCGACGAGCGGGCGATCGCGGCGGGACTGCGGCGCTTCGCCGACGCCGGCGCCACGGATCTGTCGGTGCGGCTGCTGCCCATCGGCGACACCCGCGACGAACTCATCGCCTCCAAGCGCCGCACCCGGGAGATGATCGCCGAACTGGCGAAGGAATTGCGGTGAGCGAGCCTCAGCGAGTGAACCATCGACACAGCCGAGCATCGCTCGGTCATGGCGGAGCCGAGCGCCAGCGAGAGAACCATCGACACAGCGCGCAATGGCGCACGACGGAGCCGAGCACCAGCGAGGCACAGTCGTGAGCCGACCGATATCCGGCGGGGCCGCTGGGCCGCTGGCGGGTATCCGGATACTCGAGGTCGGCACTATGCTCGCCGGTCCCTACGCCACGATGATGCTTGCCGATCTCGGTGCCGAGGTGATCAAGATCGAACCGCCGAACGGGGAGATCTCGCGGCAGGTCGGCGACTCCTATTTCGCCAGCCTCAATCGCGGCAAGCGCAGTATCCGACTCGAATTGACCAGCCCGACCGGACAGCGCAGGCTGGCCGAACTCGTCGCGGAATCGCATGCGCTGCTGGTGAATTTGAAGCCGTCGGCGATCCGGCGGCTCGGCCTGACGTATGCGTCGCTGCGGCAATTCAACGAGCGGATCGTGTGTGTGGCGATCACGGGTTTCGGCTTGGACGGCGGTGACGACCCCGCCTTCGATTACGTGATCCAGGCGGCCACGGGCATCGCCGCGATGACGGGCGATCCGCACGGGCCGCCCACGTTGCCCGGGTATTCGTCGGCCGACAACTCGACCGGCCTCACCGCCGCGCTCGGCCTGCTCGCCCAGATCGTCTCCGGCCGGGGCGGGCAGGTGGACGTCTCGCTGTACGAGGTGATGCTCTCGCAGCTGAACTACCATGCGTCGGCCTATCTCAACGACGGCAAACAGCCGCAACGCCGAAAGTTCGGTGCGCATTCGTATTACGTTCCAGCACAGCTCTTTCCGACCGCCGACGGCTACCTGGCGCTGTTCATCACCCACGACGGCTTCTGGAAGGTCTTCGCCGCCGAGGCCGGTGTCGACGGATTCGCGACAATGGCCGAGCGGGCCGCGCACCGCGACGAGGTGCTCGCCGCGGTAACCACAGCCCTGGCCACCGATACCGCATCCGGCTGGGAATCTCGCCTGCGCCCACTCGGCATCCCGGCGGCGGCCGTGCGCACCCTGCCCGAGGCCTTGGCCGCCACCCCCGAAACCATCGTCACCGTAGGCGATTATCGACTGATCGGCAGTCCGATCCGGATAGCCGGATACCAGCCGCGATACGGTCCGCCGCCGGTGCTGGGTGAGCATGACGTGTAGTCGTGGGGGCTCGTGGTGCCCTGAGTGGGCACGAAGAGTCTGTACGGTTTCCGCGGGATGAGTGAGGTTCGAAACATTGCTCACAGGTGCGTCAGCCTGCTGTGAGTTCCGTGAAATATATTGGCTACGAATGGAAAACGGACTGCGACAGCCGACTAACGGTGCGGAAACCGACCGGTGCTGTCCTGAATGCATGGATATCACGTCATGGTTCAGGTCCAAGTCCGGGGCGGCCACGATCGCCGAGCCCAGCACAATCTACGAGCAGATCGGGGGACAGGAGGCGCTCGAGGCGGTAGTCGAGGACTTCTACGTCCGTGTCCTCGCCGACGACCAGCTGGCGCCGTTCTTCACCGGTACGAACATGTCTCGGTTGCAGGGGCGTCAGGTCGAGTTCTTCTCCGCTGCGCTCGGCGGCCCCGGCCCCTACAGCGGTGCCCCGATGAAGCAGGTCCATCAGGGCCGTGGCATCACGATGCAGCATTTCACCCTCGTGGCCGGACATCTGACCGATGCGCTGACCGGCGCCGGGGTGCCGACGGCGCTGGTGGAACAGATCATCGGGGCTATTGCCCCGCTGGCCGACGACATCGCGTCCGGCTCGGCCTCCGAGTCACCGCGCTGACCCTGCCGCCGTCGACCGCCGCACCGGCTCGGCGCGCACGAGATGTAGGCGCTCGGGATCGCAATCCTGTATCTGGCCGGACCACTTCGACTCCGTCGCCGCCGAACTCAACAGCCCGCAACCCATCCCGTCGAGCGCAGTCGAATTGCGGTGTCGGAGGGCGTGGCGAGCCACCTTTCGACTACGCGCGGCGCGCAGCCTGTCCCTTCCATTTACTCTCGGAATCCGACTGCCGTGCCTGGGCGCTCGGCCCTGTGTAGCGCCCTCGTTCGATGTTCGTCCGGTGTAACTCGTTGCTGCGCTTGATCACTCGTGCTTCGGTGCATCCTTCGCGCTGCGGGGGTTCTGGGTATCGACGCACCTCACCGCTCAGTGAACCTGCGCGGATCGCCCTCATGCGCAACCGCGCTCTGCTGCCGCTTCCAGCTGACTAGGGTGTCGATATGGAGTGCAACGTCAACGGCGTTTCCGTGCATTACGTCGAATACGGCAACGGGACTCCGATCTTGATGATGCACGGTTCGGGAGTGGATCATCGCGAGATGGTCGGGACGATGGAGCCGATCTTCGGTGATATACCTGATTATCGGCGGATTTATCTGGATCTCCCGGGTATGGGGCGCACTCCGGCGCCCGAAACGATCAACAGCTCCGACGATGTGGTCGAGCTCGTCCTCGGGTTGGTCGACATTGTGATCGGTGATCGGGATTTGCTGGTCATCGGTCATTCCGCCGGCGGCTATTTTGCCAGGGCGGTCGCGAACAGGCGCCGTGACCAGGTGATCGGGCTGGCCGTCAGCTGTCCCCTCATCGAGGACCCGCGCGACATACCCGCACACCAGGTGGTGCATGCCGCAGGCGACCTCGGCGACGTTCTGAGCCCGGACGACCGGACCGAATTCGAGGGCTACTTTGTGGTGCACACATCGGCCATGCAAGAGCGGTTCCGGCATTATGTGGCTCCCGCCATCCCCCTGGCCGACCAGGGCGCGATGGCGCGGATCGGCGAACGCTGGCGGCTGAGCCCCGGTCCCGAGGACGGACCGCCGTATCCCAACCCAACCCTCATCGTCACCGGCCGCCAAGACTCCTCAATGGGATTCGCAGGCCATTGGGATCTGGTCGAGCACTATCCCCGCGGCACATTCGCGGTGCTGGACCGCGCCGGGCACGCGCTGCCGTACGAGCAGGGTGACCTCGTCAAGGCGCTCATCACCGAATGGCTTCGCCGCGTCCAGGAGCATCGCCCGGCATAAGTCGGGACGACCGAAGCTGAGTCCGCGCACCATGTGTCGGCGCGGATCGGGCAGCCGGGATGCACTGTCAGCCTGGATATCCCGTAACGTCGCGATCCGGTCGTTCGAGCGAGCAAAGCCGATGGCCGACTGCGGGCGGCCGCCCTCGCTACGTCTGATCGAGCAGGGCGAGGTAGGCGTCGAGTTGGGCCGCGCCGGCGAGAAGGTTGCGGCTGCGCGTGGTGACCCGGTCCTGCCAGGAGTCGAGGAAATCGCTCAACGCGTCCGCCCCGCCCGCCTCTCGGAGCGACTCGATGAACTGTGCGACCTGGTGCAGCGGGTACCCGCCTCGGCGCAGTTGTCGTGCGATCTCGGCGTCGCGCACGCAGTCCGGTCCGTATTCGCGGTAGCCCGTTGCCCGGTCGCGTTCGGGGCGCAGGATGCCCTCGGTCTCCCAGGTGCGCAGCGTCGCCGGGTGCACGCCGAGCCGGCGCGCGAGTTCGCCCACGGTCAGCGGTCGGCCGTTGACAGGGGGCGGTGTCGTGGTGGACAGGCTGTCGAGGGCCGTCGCGACCTCGGTGCGGGTGTTGCGTTCGGCGAGCAGCGCGACGTGCGTGGCGTCGATGAGCCGGTAGGCGGACTCGGTGTCGCCCCGGTTGGTCGCGCGCATGATCTCCATTGCCTGCTGGTGCCCGTGGCCGCCGCGTAATGCGAGGAAGGCGCGCAGGGCCCGCGCGTGCAGGGGCGTGTATCGCCGGTAACCGGCATCGCTGCGCTCGGTCGGCGGGAGGATGCCTGCATCGTCGTAGTTGCGGATCGCCTGGGCCGACAACCCGTGCTCTCGGGCGAGGTCGATGGGGCGCAGCCGGTACCTCCGATTGAGGCTTTCATCGATGGACTACAGGTAGAAGTTTCGGAAGTTTCACCCGAATCTTCAACGATACCGTCGAGGGTAGTTCCTTCCGGAAGGGGTGTTCATGTCTATTGCCGCATCACTGCGTGGGATCGGCCGCCAACTCGACGACCTGGCCGGCCTGGGCCGTGCCCTCGACGAGCTGATCGCCGCGCGGACCGAGCCGCCGACCCTGCTCGCCCTCGGCGAGCCGACCCACGGGATCGAGGCGTTCCCGTTGCTGCGCAACGAAATCCTCGGCCACCTCGTCGAACGGGGGTACCGGTCGATCGTGCTGGAGACCGATGTCTTTGCCGCGTCCGTGGTCGATGACTACGTGGCCGGGGCAACAGCGGAGATCGACACGGTGCTCGCGACCGGGTTCAGCCACGGGTTCGGCGCCGTGCCGGGCAACCGCGAACTCGTCGAATGGCTCCGCGCGCACAATGTCGGCCGCGCGCCGCAAGATCGGGTTCGCTTCCACGGTTTCGACGCGCCGACGGAGTACTCCGGGGCACCGAGCCCGCGACGTGCGCTGTCCTCGATCAACGACTATCTGCCCGCGGCGCTGCGGCCCGAATCAGTCCACGACCTCGACACACTACTCGGCGAGGACACGGACTGGACGAACCCGGCGGCCATGTTCGATCCGGCAGCCTCCATCGGCGACTCCGACCGTGCCCGCGCCCTACGCATCGTCGCCGACGACCTCGCCAGCACGCTGCGCCGCGCGGCACCCGACCTGCACCGTGCCGACCCCACCGGCTACGCACTCGCCGCCGCGCACGCGCGCACCGCCCTGGGCCTGCTGCGCTATCACGCGGCCATGGCCGGCCCCGCCCCTGATCGCATCGCGATCCTGCTCAGCCTGCGTGCCGAGATGATGGCCGAGAACCTGCTCGCGATCGTGGCCCAGGAACAGCGCCGCGGGCCGAGCCTGGTGTTCGCGCACAACGCCCTCCTGCAACGCACGCAGTCGGTCGGCGAGGACGCGGCGAGCCGGGGAAGCGCTGGAGCGCTCGTCGCGCTCACCCTCGGCGAGCGCTATGCGTTCCTGGCAACCGACGCCAACCCCCACAGTGATCTCGGTACCCTCCAGGGCATGTTGGCCGAGGCGACCAGCCGCCGCGCCCTGTTCCCGACACAGGCCCTGCGTTCCGCGCTTCCCCCGTCGATCGGTCCGGGCGAACCGATCGTGCCCGGCCACATCCCGCTCACCCCAGCAGAATTGGACGGCGCCGACGCGGTCATCTTCATCGCCGATACCGATGGAAGACAGCATCAGTACTGGTAGCAGCACTCGGCCGCGGGCCTGGTCATCGCCCCGTTCGAGCCGCTGGGCAAGGCGATCAGTCGGCGGGCATCGCCCCGCAAACGGGCCAGCCCGCGGAAATCTACGCCGCCGGACTCCTGTCCGACCACCACCTCGCCTGCTGCTTATGGGGCGGTCGACCCGACGAGATCCGCTGTGGCACAGGACGTCCGCTTCTGCCGCATTTCTGCGCTTCGTAACTGCCCACGTCGTTCCCGCCGACCAGGCTAGAGGTGGACCTACACCATATGGCTTCCCGCGAGCACGGCGAGTTCAGTGGGTGGCGCAGCTCAAGCTACCAAGGGAGGCATGGCGCGATCTTAGAGATAGGGGGCGTTCCTGCCACTGTCGGGGATGCCGCACCAGCAGCCATGATCTTAGTGTTCGCAGGAAACGCACGAGATAAAGGAAACGTACTCCATGATCGTCCGTTCACTGAAAGAGATCATCGGCACCGAGCGAGAAGTGAAGGGCCCCACGTGGAATAGCCGTCGCCTGGTGCTCGCCGAGGAGAAGGTCGGTTTCTCCTTGAACGACACCGTGGTGGACGCGGGTACCGAGATCAAGATGTGGTACGCCAACCACATCGAGGCCGTCTACGTCATCGAGGGTCGGGGCGAACTGGTCGACGACGAGACCGGTGAAGAGCACCGTCTCGAGCCCGGGGTGATGTACCTGGTCGACGCACATCAGCATCACACTTTGCGCGCCCACACCCGCTTCCGCGCGGTGTGCGTGTTCAACCCGCCCCTCACCGGCCGCGAGGTCCACGATGAGAACGGCGCCTTCCCACTGCTGACGGAAGAGGATAAGTGAGCGATACCTTTCCCGAGCGCGAGCCGTTACGCGGGTTCGCCAGTGACAACAACGCCTCCGTGCATCCGGACGTATTGGCGGCGCTGGCGGCTGCCAACGAGGGCCACCAGTCGGCCTACGGTGCGGACGTCCACACCGCTCGGCTGCGCGAGCTGATCAAGGGCCATTTCGGCGAGCGCGCCGATGTCTATCCGGTCTTCAACGGCAGCGGCGCCAACGTGGTTGGGCTGCAGGCGATGTGCGACCGGTGGAGCGCGGTGGTCTGCCCGGAATCCGCGCACATCAACCTGGACGAGTGCGGCGCACCCGAGAAGGTGGCCGGGCTCAAGCTGATCCCGGTGCCCACCCCGGACGGCAAGTTGACGCCGGAACTGCTCGACCGGTACGCGCGGGGCTTCGGCGAGGAGCACCACGCCCAGCCCAAGGTCGTCTCCATCACCCAAAGCACTGAGCTCGGCACCCTCTACACGCCTGGCGAGATCGCGGCCATCGGCGCGCTGGCGCGCGAGCGCGGCATGCTGCTGCATGTGGACGGCGCCCGGCTGGCCAATGCGGCCGCCGCGCTCGACCTGCCGCTGCGCGCGTTCACCACCGACGCCGGGGTGGACGTGATGTCCTTCGGCGGCACCAAGAATGGCTTGATGCTCGGCGAGGCGATCGTGGTGCTCAACCCGGACGCGGTGCGTGGCGTGCGGTACCTGCGCAAGGCAGCGCTGCAGCTGGCCTCCAAAATGCGGTACGTGTCGGCGCAGCTCGTCGCGCTGCTCGAGGGCGACCTGTGGCTGCGCAATGCCCGGCACGCCAACGCGATGGCGGCCCGGCTTGCCACGGCCGTCGCCCCGGTGCCCGGCGTCGAGATCGTCCGGCCGGTCCAGGCCAACGCCGTCTTCGCCATACTGCCCCGGGAGGTCACCGAGCGGCTGCAGAAGCGGTTCCGCTTCCACATCTGGGACGAACGCACCGGCGAGGTCCGTTGGATGTGCTCGTTCGACACCACCGAGGCTGACGTGGACGCCTTCGCGGCCGCCATCGCCCAGGAGACGGCGGCTTGAACAGGACCTTGCCGGAACCCTCAGCGCTTGGCCGTGAGCTTGGCGATGTTGGCCCGGAAGTCCGCACTCTGGAACGTCAGATCCTCGGCCGCCAGGGCGTAGTCGAGTGTAGCCAGCACGGCATGCTCGAGTTGCAGGTTGAGCACGCGCTTGGTGCTCTCCACCGCCTGCTGCGGAAGTTCGAGCATCCGCTGGGCACAGGCCAGCGCCTCGGCGACCGGATCTTCGACGACGTGGTTGGCCAGACCCATCTCGCGTGCCCTGACGGCGGGGATACGCGCGCCGGTGATCGCGTATTCCTTGGCCAGCAGCATGCTGGTGTGCAGGGGCCAGGTGAGCGGGCCGCCGTCGGCGGCGACCAACCCGACCTGCACGTGCGGATCGGCCAGATACGCGGTTTCGGCGATGTAGACCATGTCGCTCAACGCGACAAGGCTGCAGCCGAGACCGACTGCCGGACCGTTGACCGCGGCGATCACCGGGATCCGGCAGCGTGCCATGCCGAGCACGATGTCACGGCCGTCAGCAATTGTCTTGGCGCGTAGATCGCTATCGCGGCTGAGTTCTTCGAGGTAGGTGAAATCGCCGCCCGCGGAGAAGGCCCGGCCCGCGCCGGTCAGCACTGCTACCCGCGCCCCCCTGTCCGCGCTGAGCCGCGGCCACAGCCGGGCGAGCCCGGCATGCAGCGGATCGTTGACGGCGTTGAGGGCATCGGGTCGGTTCAGCGTGACAATCCGGACCGGTCCCTCGGCACGGACATCGATTTCGGCTGGCATGTCGTACATTTCAAACTCCCAATCCCAGGATGCGCGCGGCGATGATGTTCTTCTGTATCTGCGAGGTGCCGCCCATGACGCTCTGTGCGCGGCTGTAGAAGTAGGACCCGAGCAGCTCCGGATCGCGGGTACCGCCGACAGCCAGCGCCGCATGGCCGACCGCCTGGTCGACCCAGGTCATGAGCAGTTTGTCCAGCGACCCGTCGGGCCCGTGGGTGACGCCGTCGAGCTGTTCGGAGAGCCGGCGCCGCACGTGCAGGCGCAGCATTTCGGTCTGCACCGCCGCCCAGGCGAGTTCCTCGG
This sequence comes from Nocardia vinacea, assembly GCF_035920345.1. Lineage (NCBI taxonomy): Bacteria > Bacillati > Actinomycetota > Actinomycetes > Mycobacteriales > Nocardiaceae > Nocardia > Nocardia vinacea. The sequence goes on along the minus strand of NZ_CP109149.1, from coordinate 4,098,221 downwards.
GCGCCGTGCCCTCGACGCGAGCAGCCAACTGGCGCACCAGTTTTCCGTATCGAGCCGCGAATCCCAGGGTGGACGGCTCGCGTTCGTGTCCGACGACGGTCATCGCCAGCTTCCAGCCCTCCCCGGGCGCCCCGACCAGCTGATCCGCGGGCACGATCGCCCCGTCGAATTCCACCTGACCGAATTCCCGAGTCACCCCGCTGATCATCCGCAATGGCCGCTGCTGCACACCCGGCTGCTTCATCGAGATGATGAATGCCGAAATGCCTTTGTGCCGTGGCGCATCCGGATCGGTACGTGCCAAGAGCAGGCACCAGTCGGCGACATCGGAATAGCTGGTCCAGATCTTGTGGCCGTTGATGACGTAGTGGTCGCCCTCGCGCGTAGCGGTGGTCGTCAGCGCGGCCAGATCCGAACCCGCTCCCGGCTCGCTGAAGCCCTGGCACCAGCGCTCGGTGCCGTTGATCATGCCGGGCAGGAACCGTTGCTGCAGTTCCTTGCTCGCGTGCCGTCCGAGGCCTGCGACCAGGTAGCCGAGGCTGGGCCGCGGCGGCGCCCCGACGATCGCCAACTCCTCGTCCAGGATGACGTCGTAGACCGGTGAAAGGTCGTGGCCGCCGAATTCTCGCGGCCACGACAGTCCGAAGAATCCGGCCGCGTAGAGCGCCTGATGCCATTCGCCTTGCCGCGCCCAGTATTCGTCGCCCGAGGTCGGAAAGGTACCGGCCACCTCGGTCAGCCAGGCGCGCAGCCGGTCCCGGAATTCGGCCTCCTGCGGTGCATCACGAAAGTCCAAGGTCGATCTCCTCCAGGCTGACGGGGAACAATTCGGTCGAGGTCAGGGCCCGCCGCAGGTATACGTGCGCGAGGCACTCCCAGGTGTTGCCGATGCCGCCGTGCACTTGAATCGCGGTCTCGCATACCGTCCGCGCAGCCCGCGCGCAGTACAGCTTCGCGATCCGCGCCGCCCGCATCGACTCGGCGTGCGGCAATTCGTCGACCGACCAGGCCGCGTGGCGCGCGACGCTGATCGATCCCTCGATGAGGGCCTGGCTCTCGGCGAGCAGGTGCGCGACCGCTTGATACGAGCCGATCGTATTGCCGTACTGCGTACGGACTTTTGCGTAGTCGACGGCGAGAGACTGCGCGCCGCGGGCGACACCGACCAGATCGGCGGTGGTGGCCACCAGCGCCAAGGCCTGCCACTGGGTCACCTGATCGGCGGACAGTTCGCCGAGGAAGTCGGGTCGACCGATGAGCTCCGCGTCGACCCTGGTGAGATCCGCACCGGGGAGTTCGGCACCGACCCCGCCGACGAGCAGCCGGCCGTCGTCGATCACCAGCGCCCGGTCGGCGCCCTGCGCGTCGATCGCCCGAGCCGCCACAGCGACGGTCCAGCGCTGATCGTCATCGGCCGGACCACGCAGATCGTCGGCCAGTACCGGTCCCAGGAACGGCACATCTACCAGTCCGCGCCCGAACTCCTCGGCCACGATCGCCACCTCGACTCCCGAGGCGCCGTCCGAACGCAGTGCCCGCCAGCCGGTCTGGTCGACCGCTTTCTCCAGTCGGGTCACCCGCGCCGCGTCGTCGAGGTCGAGTACCGAGCCGGGGCCGAGGTCATCGGCTAATTTCGCGGCGGCGTCCCGCAATTGTCGCTGTTCACTCGTGAGACGAACGTCCATACTGCTCCTTGAGAATTCGGCGCAACACCTTGCCGGAGGGCAAGCGCGGGATTTCGGGGACGAACACCACGCCGCGCGGTCGCTTGTAGCCGGCCAGCCGGTCGCCGACCAGTGCGATGAGTTCGTCGGCGGTGACCGCCGCGGTGCGGGCGACGGCCGCGACGATCGCTTCCCCATCGCCGGGGTCGGCGATGCCGAACACCGCGCAGTCGCCCACCGCGGGATGTCCCTGCAGCACGGCCTCGATTTCGGCGGGGGCGACCTGGAAGCCGCGGACCTTGATCATTTCCTTGGATCGGTCGGTCACCTGGACCCAGCCGTCGGCATCGATGCGGCCGATATCACCGGTCCGGTACCAGCCGTCGTCGAAGACTTCGCCTGTCGCCTCGGCCGGTAGATAACCCGCCATCAGCGAGGGCGACTTCGCCTGGATTTCACCGATCTCGCCCGGGCCCAACGGTTCTCCGGTCGCCGTCGACACCACCCGCAGTCGCGCGCCCGGCGCCGCTTTTCCGACGCTGTCGTACCGCACGTCCCCGATCGGACTGCACGCGATGACCGGCAGTTCGGTGGTTCCGTACGCGGGCAGCCAGCCGACACCGGTTCGGGCGGTGACGGTTTCGGCGACGGCTGCGGTGACCGGCGTTGCGCCCCACATGATGTAGCGCAGTGAGGACAGGTCATAGGACTCGAGTTCGGGATGCGCGGCCAGCGCCAGAGCGATTGGCGCGACAGCCATCTCGATGGTGATCCGGTCCTCGGCGATGCACTGCAGCATCCGTTCCAGGTCGAAGCGCCGGTGCAGCCGCATCCAGGCGCCCGCCTCCAGCACGGTGACGATATTGAGCAGCCCCAGGATGTGCGAGGGCGGTGTGACGATCTGCAGGCGGTCGTAGGAGTTCAGCTCCAGCACCCGGGTCCAGTGCCGCACCGCGGCGGCGAGCGAGGCGTGGGTGTGCCGCACCGCCTTCGGTAATCCGGTAGTGCCCGAACTGAATACGAGCACCGCGTCGGATTCCGGATCGGGTCGCACGAAGGTATGCGTCAGCGGTGTGATCGGATCGTCGAGGTGGCGCGTCGGCAGCAGCTCGGCCAATATCGGCGCATCGCCGAGTCCGTGCGCCGGTTCGGTCAGCGTCAGGGCATGTTCGACCTCGGCACGCTTCCAGGCCGGACTGATCAGGACAGGTGTCGCACCCAGTAGCCAGGTCGCCAGCACGGCGACCACGAATTCCGGCCGGTTCGTCGACATCAGCGCGACGCGATGCCCGGCGCGAACACCCCGCGCCACCAACTCCACGGCCAGACCCCCCGCCAGCCGATCCAGCTGACCGTACGTGTACCCGCGGTCCTCGAACGCGAGGGCGACCGGTTCGGCGCGCACGGTCGCGGCAGGGGCGGCACCGCGGCGGCTGTCGTTCGACCCCATATGAGAAGATCCCGTCTCGTCGGAGAGAATACAATTCTCCTTGTACTAGAATCTTAATACCAGGAGGAGGCAGTTCATGGCGAGACCCCCGTTATTTCAGCGCGCGACCGTAACGCGGATCGTTAAAGAGAGCGCCGACGCGCGCACCTATGTGCTCGCCCCGCACGACGGGCCGATCGCATATCAATCCGGGCAGTTCTGCACCTTCCGAGTCCACCTGGACGGCAAGGACCTGTTCCGCTCCTACTCGATGTCGAGTGCGCCGGAAACCGACCGCGAACTGATGACCACGGTCAAGCGGGTGCCCGGCGGACAGGTCTCGAACTGGCTGCACGACAACGTGGTCGAGGGCGACGAACTGGAGTTGACCAGGGCGGCGGGCCGATTCTGTCTGCGCCCCGCCGAGGCACCGCTGCTCGGTTTCAGCGGCGGCAGCGGCATCACACCGATCCTGTCGCTGGCCAAGAGCGCGCTGGCGAGCACCGCCAGGAGGGTGCGACTGCTGTGCGCGGACCGCGATCGGGAGTCGGTGATCTTCGAGGCGGTACTCGCGGAACTGGTCGACCGCTACCCGGGGCGGCTGGAGGTGATCCGCCACCTCGACGCCGGCGGCGGCTTCCTGACACCCGACGCGATCCGCGATTTCGTCGGCGCGGACGGCGGCGGCGACAGTTATATCTGCGGACCCGAGGCTTTCATGGAGATGGTCGAGAACGCCCTGCCCGGACCGGGCCTGGTGTTCAGCGAACGATTCGGTGCGCCGGCCCCGGTGCTGTCCGCTACCCCCGCGGCCGTCGAAACCCCTACGGTCACAACCCCCGCCGTGACCGTCGAAACCCCCACTGTCACCACCCCCGTCGCGACCACTGACAACACCGTCACGATCATTCTCAACGGCAAGAAGAAGTCGGTTCCGCGCAAGGACGGCGAAACCCTGCTCGACAGCGCCCGCCGCGCCGGTCTCACACCCCCGTTCTCCTGCGAGGCCGGTAACTGCGCCACCTGCATGGCCAAGGTGACGAAAGGTCATGCCACGTTGCGCCGCAACGACGCCCTGACCGACGACGAACTTGCCGAGGGGTATGTCCTCACCTGTCAGGCCGTGCCGGATACGGACTCCATCACCGTTGACTACGAGTGAGCGCTACCGCGCACCGTGCCGCTGACATTCGCCCCGCCAACGCAGCAGCACGGCGTTGCGATTCGCATCGACTACATCTCGTGGGCGCAAGCGGATGGGCAATTCGAGGACTCACCTGATGCCGCATTCGGCTGATGACATCCGAGATGCACTGCTGGACAAGTGATCACGTGGAACTGGCGGCGCGCTCCTCTCGGACGATGCCGCCACCGTTTCCACCTGATCAGCTGACCAATCTGTATGATCTCGGTCCGTTGATCGTGTTGCCGCGTTCTGACGGAGGTCGCGAGCGCGAGCCTTCCTACTTGTCGTGCTGTCGGCGCACCATCTCCGTGATCCAGATGGGCGCGAACGGAGACGTGCAGTTCGGTGGAGTCGGGTAGTCCTCGAGCACCTTCAAGCGCTCACCGATGTCGATTGCACGGGCGCGCTGCTCGGCGTGCTCGATCCCGATCTGAGCCAGGCAGTGGTTCATCGCCCACTGCAGGCGATCCGGGGCGTCCTTCATCTGTGCCTCGATGACGTCGAGTAGTCCTGCGAGATCGAGGCTCTCGGGCTGCTTCGCCACGCGTTCGGTGGTCAACGCCCAGCCTGCACTCGCGACCACTGGGTCCGGATCGGCGAACCAGGACAGGCGCAGCTCTTCGGCGTGCGGGTTCTTCTTCACCACGTAGTTCACCAGCCAGTCGTGCACCTTGGGTGTGCGCGCCTCGCGCACCATGACGTCCAACTCGTCACGCTCGAACGCCTTCGGGCGGCAGATCAGGGTCGCCAGTAGTTTTGCCGCGGTGTCATCGGTCTCCCAGAGCTGGCGCGCGAGTTCCTGCTGTGTTTTCAGCCGCTTCGCGAGCGCGCGCAGCTTGCTGAGGTTCACACCGTGACCGTCACCGTGTTTCTCGTTCACCACACGCGTCCTCGGGTCCTCGAGTGCGGCCAGCTCGGCCATCACCTCGGCCACCGTCGTTTCGGCCACCTCGGCCTCCTGTTCATCACGTGAGGGATTCAGATATGTGGGACATGATGAGGCCATGACGATACCGACGCCGCCCCGGGATATAGCGAACTCCCGCAGGCCGGCAGCCGGTCGGTATTTCACCTCGGGATTGATCCTCGCCTTGATCGGGGAGCGCTCGTTACGACCGTGGCAGCGGTCGGCCTGTTCATGCATCGCACCGACACGGTCCGTATGTATCCAGCACCGAACAACACCTATACCGCCGCCGTGAAACGAGTCCATCGCGCGATCGACACCGACAGCTACGAAATCCGGCTCGGACCGTTCACCAACGGAGGGGTGCCGCGCGGGCACATCGTGACGATCCCGACTGGTAGCCGGGAATGGTCATTCTTCCGTCACCGATGAAATCGATCGTCCCGCGGCGTCGATATCAGTGAGCCACCGGAGAGGAGAGCGCGATGAACCAGTCCACCAACGAATCGGCACGCGAGCGCCTGGAGGTCTTCGTCGGAGAGTGGACGATGCAGGCCGGACCTCCCGGCGGGCCGCCGTGGCCGGGTGCGGGCCGCGTCACCTTCGAATGGCTCACGGGCACACCGCTGTTGGTCCAGCGCTGGCATATCGACCTGCCCGAGGCTCCCGACGGTGTCGCCGTCATCGGTTGCGATGGCATGAGCGACACCTACTACCAGCTCTACACCGACGACCGAGACGTTCAGCGAATGTACGAAATGACCCTGACCGACGGCATCTGGACGCTGCACCGCGACGGCGAACCTTTCGCCCAGCGATTCACCGGCAGATTTTCCGACGATGGGACGACGATCCAGGGTCGCTGGGAGCTGGCCGAGGACCGAAGAACCTGGAAGACCGACTTCGACCTGTCCTACACGAAGGTCACGTAGAACCTCGCACCGCGCGATCGCGCATCTGTGTACCGCAGTGTCGGGATCACTGGAATCGGCACCAGTTCGACGTGAACTCGTACGGCATGGAAAGACCGCCCAGCGCAGCCGAGGATCTGATGTTCCAGGGCGAGAGTTCTGTGCCGATGCCGCCGAGTGTTGAGGTCCGCGCAAGGCCCCGAAGACCATACTTCTTCGGGGCCCTCGCGTCGATCAGCCCCTCGGAATCAGCACTTCCGAACGCTGCACCGTGCCGGTGATACCGGCGGCATCCTGGCCCGCCAGCAGCACCGCGGCACGGGCGATCGTTTCCGGCGGCTCGACCATGTTCGCTGGAATTTCCTGGCCACCGCCACCGGCCTGCCAGCCTTCGGTCAGTACCACTCGGGAGGGGCTCAGGCAGTTGACCGCGATGTTGTCGTCCTTCAGTTGCGCGGCCAGACCGAGGTAGAGGCGTTCGACGGCGGCCTTGGACACCCAGTACGCGTTGGCGCCGCGGATCATATCCACGCCGGTGGTGGTGATCGCGATGAGCGAGCCGCCGCCGCGCGCTTTCAGATGCGGGATGACGGCCTTGGTCGCGAGGAAGACGCCGGTCAGGTTGACATTCATGCACAGCTGCCAGCGCTTGAGGGGTGTGGTCTCGATCGGACCCAACCACATCACGCCCGCATTGGCGACCAGGATATCGATACCGCCGAACTCCGAAACCGTTGCGGCCACGGCATTTTCGACAGACTCCTCACTGGTGACATCGCACGCCACCGGCAGTGCCGTTCCGCCGGCGGCGGTGATCCGTTCGGCGACCGAACCGATGGTGCCCGGCAGCTTGCCCTCGGTTTCCGAGCGCGCGGCGACGGCCACCGCAGCACCCGCTCCGGCCAACCCGGCGGCTATCGCCGCACCGATGCCGCGACTGGCACCGGCGACGAATGCGACCTTGCCGCTGAGTGTTTCACCCAACCCGGGGTACGGTTGCCCGTTCATTTCGGTGGGAAGCGCAGTGCGCCGTCGAGCCGGATGATCTCACCGTTGAGGTAGTCGTTCTCGATGATCGACTGGGCCAACTGCGCGTATTCCACCGAGCGGCCCATCCGCTTGGGGAAGGGCACCTGCGGGCCCCAGTAGCCCTCCAACTGGTCGGCGGCCTTGCCGTAGGCGGGCGTGTTGACCGTGCCCGGCGCGATGGTGACCACCCGGATGCCGAGCGGGGACAGGTCACGGGCCGCCACCAGGGTCATGCCGATGACGCCGCCCTTGGCCGCCGAATAGGGGAGTTGACCGATCTGGCCCTCGTATCCCGCGATCGAGGCGGTGTTGACGATGACACCGCGGGCGCCCTCATCCAATGCCTCGGTCTTGGCGATGGCCGCGGCCGACAGGCGCAGCACATTGAATACGGCGGTCAGATAGAACTCGATGGTGGTGCGGAAACCGTCGAGTGCCAGTGGCGAGCCGTCCTTGCCGACGAGGCGGCCGCCGGTGGCCGGGCCGCCATGGGTGTCGACCGAAATGCGCAGCGGTCCAAGTGATTCCGCCTCGGCAATGGCCGCGAGCACCGACTCCTCGCTGGTCGCGTCGGTGTGCACGTAGCGGATGCCGAGTTCTTTCTCGAGTTCCTTGCCCTTGTCGTCGGCGACATCGGCGACCACCACCTTCGCTCCGGCGGCGTGCAGGCGACGCACGGTGGCCTCGCCGAGTCCGCCGGTGCCGCCGACGACGATGGCAGCGCTCCCAATGATCTGCATATCGCAATCCTCTCTTGCAACTAACACTCTCCTATGGAGAGAATAATGTTCTCATGAATATCAGCATGATCCTAGACATGGCCGCATCGGCGGGCGATCGGACCGTGATCACGGTCGGCGATCGCTCGCTGACCGCCGCCGCCCTGCTCGGCAATGCGCGTCGCGCGGCCGTCCGCTTCCAGCGGCACCCCGCCGTGCTGTATCTGGGTGCGAATCACCTGGCCTATCCGGTCGCGCTCTTCGGCGCGGCGCTGGCCGGGGTGCCATTCGTGCCGCTGAACTATCGGCTCGGCGAGCAGCAGTTGGCCATGCTCCTGGATCGCCATCCAGGGGCACTGGCGCTGCGGCCCGAGGACCTCGACTCCCTGGTCGAGGAGGGCGCCGATGCGCCCGAACTCGAGGCGCCATGGGATGGCAATGCGGTCGCCGCGATCATCTACACCAGTGGCACCACCTCCGAACCCAAGGCGGCGCTGCTGCGGCATCGGCATCTGATGGCCTACTTGCTGAACACCGTGGAGTTCGGCGGTGCGGCCGAGACCGATGCGGCGCTGGTGTCGGTGCCGCCCTATCACATCGCGGGTCTGACGAATCTGCTGTCGAATCTCTACTCCGGCCGCCGGGTGGTTTACCTGGCGGCGTTCGACGCGTCCGGCTGGCTGGAAACCGTTCGGCGCGAACGGATCACCCACGCCATGCTGGTGCCGACCATGCTGGCTCGCATCGTCGCGGCCGTCGACGGCGCCGACGCAGGAGTGCCGACGCTCGCCAGTCTCGCCTATGGCGGCTCCCGCACGCCGCGCCCAGTGCTGGAGCACGCGCTGCGGGTGTTCCCGGACACCGGCTTCGTCAATGCGTACGGACTCACCGAGACCGCGTCCTCGATCGCGGTACTCGGACCCGACGATCACCGTGCGGCCTTCGCCTCGGGCGATCCGGCCGTCCGCGATCGACTCGGCTCCGTGGGGCAGCCACTGCCCGGAATCGAGATCCAGATCCGCGCCGAGTCCGGCGAGCCCGCCGGGGTGGGGGAGGTCGGGCTGGTATTCGTGCGCGGCGAGCAGATCTCCGGTGAATACGGCGGCCGCAGCGCCCTGGATGCCGAAGGCTGGTTCCCCACCCGGGATCTGGGGCGGCTGGACGCCGATGGCTATCTGTTCATCGAGGGGCGCGCCGACGACACCATCATTCGCGGCGGCGAGAACATCGCGCCCGCCGAGATCGAGGACGTGCTGCTGGAATATCCGGGCATCACCGAGGCCGCGGTGATCGGGGTGCCGGATCCGGAGTGGGGGCAGCGGCTGGTCGCGGTGCTCGTCGGGTCCGGCCGGCCGGACGAGATCAAACAGTGGGTCCGCACGCGGCTGCGGTCGTCGAAGACGCCCGACACCATCGTGTTCCGCCGCGAACTGCCCAAGACCGAAACCGGAAAACTGCTGCGCCGCAACCTCGTCACCGAAATGGAGAACACCAATGCCTGAAGCTGTCATCGTGTCCGCCCTGCGCGCTCCGATCGGAACCGCCCGCAAGGGCACGCTGCGCGATACCAATGCCTTCGACCTGGCCCAGCATGTGGTCGCCGCGGCCGCCGAGGGCCTCGACCCGGCCCGTATCGACGATGTCGTCCTCGGCGAGGGCCGCTACGGCGGCGGCGTGCTGGCACGGCACGCGGCGATAACCGCCGGGCTGACCAATGTCGCCGGTGTGGCGCACAACCGGCACTGCGCCGCGGGCATGGCCGCCGTGCAGACCGCGGCCGCCGGGATCCGGGCGGGAATGGACGAACTCGTCATCGCCGGTGGTGTGAATTCCGAATCCACCGCGCCGCGTGTGCGTTTCCGGGTCGGCGCGGACGAATGGATCGACCCGTGGGTCGCGCCGAGCCATCCGGACCGGCCGGACGCGCCCTGCCTGGACATGTCGATCACGGTCGGCTGGAACACCGCGGTGGCGTCCGGCATCTCGCGCGCGGAGATGGATGCGTGGGCGTTTCGCTCGCACCGCAATGCCATCGCCGCCATCGACGAGGGCCGGTTCAAGGAGGAGATCGTGCCGATCGGCACTCCGCACGGACTGTTCGCGGTCGATGAGCATCCGCGCCGGGACACCAGTCTGGAAAAGCTGGCCGGATTGAAGGTGCTGCACCCGGAGATCGAGGGCTTCAGCATCACCGCGGGCAATGCGTCGGGCTCTAATGACGGTGCCGCGGCCTTGGCTATCGCAAGCGACCGGCTCGGATTGCCCGCACTCGGCATCATCCGCGGGTGGGCCTCGGTCGGCGTAGATCCGCACGACACCGGGCTGGCGCCGATCGAGGCGATCACCAAGGCCGTTGCCAGGGCCGGTATTTCGCTGTCGGAGGTGAGTCTCTACGAGATCAATGAGGCATTCGCCTCGGTGCCGATCGCGGCGACCAAGGCACTCGATATCGATCCCGATCGGGTCAACTTCAGCGGCAGCGGTTGCTCGCTCGGCCATCCGGTTGCCGCCACCGGAGCCAGGATGATCGTCACGCTGGTGCACGAATTGCGGCGTCGTGGTGGCGGTTTCGGAATCGCGGCGCTGTGCGCGGGTGGCGGGATGGGTTCGGCCACCGTCATCGAGGTTCCGGCTCCGTAGCGCGTGGGGACCATTGCGGAGCTCATCGCCGCCGCGCGGGCCGGATCGGTGCGGGCCGCGGGGCGGTTGCTGAGCGCGGTCGAGGGACCACGGCGCGACGAGGTGCTCGCGCTGCTCGACGCGGTCCCGGTTCGGGTCATCGGGGTCACCGGCCCGCCGGGCGCGGGTAAATCGACCACGATCGCGGCACTGGTCGCCGCCTACCGCGAGCAGGGCCTGCGGGTGGCGGTGCTGGCGGTCGATCCGTCCTCGCCGTACAGCGGTGGCGCGCTGCTGGGTGATCGAATTCGGATGGCGCAGCACATCAATGATCCCGATGTGCTGATCCGGTCGGTGGCCACGCGCGGTCATCTGGGTGGTCTCGCGGCGGCGGTGCCCGCCGCCATCCGATTGCTCGGCGCGCTCGGCCACGAGCTGATCCTGCTCGAAACGGTCGGTGTCGGACAGTCCGAGATCGAGATCGCCGCGATCGCCGACCCCACCCTGGTGATTCTGAATCCCGGTGCGGGAGACGCAATTCAGGCCGCGAAAGCGGGTCTGCTCGAGGTCGCCGACATCCTGGTCGTCAACAAGGCCGACCGAGAGGGCGCCGACCAGACCGTGCGGGATCTGCATCAGGAGTCCGCCGCCCCGATCCTCACCCTGGTCGCGGCCAAGGGCGTCGGCATCGCCGAGTTGGTGGCCGCGATCGACGCACACCACCGCACCGACACGCACGACCGGCGTACCGCGCGAGCGCGCGCACAGATTTTGTCCCTGGCGCAGACCCGCTTGCGGACCGATCCGGCATTGACGGCATTGGCGGACTCGGTCGCGGCGGGACAGTTGGACGCGTACACCGCCGCAGAGCAACTACTCACTGTTCGCATTTCTTCGGAAATAGCGTATACAGTTTATGAGAATGAGATTTCCACCTGATGGAGGACGGCATGGCAAAGGCCCTCGCGCCCGATGTCTCGACGTGGCCGGCGGAGAATCCGCAGTTGATCGGCAGTCGCTGCGCCGCGTGCAGCGCGGTCACCTGGCCCAAACAACCACGCTGCCCGCGCTGCAGCGGCCCGGACATGTCCGAACGGCTGTTGCCCCGACGCGGCACGCTCGTGGCGTGGACCACCCAGGGCTTCGTCCCCAAACTGCCGTACGCGGGCAAGGAGACGGCCGAAAGCTTCGAGCCGTTCGGGATCGGTCTGATCCAGCTGGGCGATGACGTGCGGGTGGAGGCCCGGCTGACCGTGGCCGAACCGGCCGAGCTGCGCTTCGGGATGGATGTCGAGCTGGCCTTCGTCCCCCTTTATGTCGACGACGACGGGAACGAAGTCGTCACGGTCGCTTTCGCACCGGCCTGAACAGCGGCTACGGCTACCGAGGAGATTTGAATGAACGACGTTGCCATCATCGGCGTCGGCCTGCACCCGTTCGGCCGCTTCGCCAAGTCGGCCATCGAAATGGGCGCCGACGCAATCCAATTGGCGCTGACCGACGCCGGTGTCGAGTGGAAGGACATCCAGTTCGGCTTCGGCGGCAGTTATGAGGTCAGCAATCCCGATGCCGTGACCCGGCTGGTCGGGCTGACCGGAATCCCGTTCACCAATGTATTCAATGCCTGTGCCACCGCGGCCAGTTCGATCGAACAGACCGCGGAGGCGATCCGGTCCGGACGATACGACATCGGCATCGCGGTCGGCATGGACAAACACCCCCGCGGTGCGTTCACCGACGATCCGGCCAAGCTCGGGCTGCCCGCGTGGTACGCGGAGAACGGACAGTTCGTCACCACCCAGTTCTTCGGGATCAAGGCGAACCGCTACCTCCACGAGCACGGCATCTCCCAGCGCACCCTGGCCAAGGTCGCCGCCAAGAACTTCCGCAATGGCGCACTCAATCCGAATGCCCTCCGGCGCAAGCCGATTCCGGAAGACGAGATCCTGAACTCGACGATGCTGAACTATCCGTTGACCCAGTACATGTTCTGCTCGCCCGACGAGGGTGCCGCGGCCGTGATCATGTGCCGCGGGGATATCGCGCACCGCTACACCAGCAATCCGGTGTACCTGCGCTCGACCGCGATCCGTACGCGTCGCTACGGCGCGTACGAAGTGCACAGCACCTGGGCGGCCATCGACGAGGACGTCTCGCCGACGGTGTACGCATCTCGGGCCGCCTTCGAGGCGGCCGGAATCGGACCCGAGGATGTAGACGTGATCCAGCTGCAGGACACCGACGCGGGCGCCGAGGTTATCCATATGGCCGAGAACGGTTTCTGCGCCGACGGCGACCAGGAGAAGCTGCTCGCCGAGGGGGCGACCGAGATCGGCGGCCGCCTGCCGGTGAACACCGATGGTGGGCTCATCGCCAACGGCGAACCCATCGGCGCCTCCGGTATCCGGCAGGTGTACGAACTGGTGCTGCAGTTGCGCGGCCAGGCGGGCGAGCGTCAAGTGCCGGGTAATCCCCGCGTCGGCTATGCCCAGGTCTATGGGGCACCCGGTACCGCGGCGGCATCGGTTCTCAGCCTCTGACGGCATTTCGACCCACCACCCGGCAAAGAGGAGTAGCCGATGCTGATACGTGAGGGACAAGTCGCCGTGATCACCGGCGGTGCGAGCGGCATCGGCTACGGCCTGGCCGAGGCGCTCGCCGCGCGCGGGGTACGGCTCGTCATCTCCGATATTCGCGAGGACGGCCTGATCGCGGCGGCGGCATCATTGCGCGGCGCCGAGGTCACGGCCGTGGTGGCCGATGTGAGCGACGAGGCATCGGTGCGCGCGCTGGCCGAGCGCACCACTGCGGCCTATGGCCGGGTGGATCTGGTCTGCAACAACGCCGGCGTGGTGTGCCCGGCCGCGCCGCTGTGGGATCAGGACGCGCGCACCTGGCAGCGGATGATCGGGGTCAAGATTCTCGGTGTCGTCCACGGCGTCAAGGCATTTGCGCCGTTGCTCATCGAGCAGGGCACCGGCCATTTCCTCAACACCGCCTCCTCCGGCGGCCTCGCCCCGCTGCCCGGCCGCACCCCCTACACCGGCACAATGCACGCAGTGGTCGGTCTGACAGAGACGCTCGACCTCGAGCTCAAGCAGGTAGCGCCCGCGCTGGGCGCAACTGTGCTTTGCCCTGGGTTGGTCGACACCCCGCTCGGGCAGAACTCCGCCGCGCTGGGTGCGATCGAACTACCGGCTGGCGCGTCACCCTCGATGCGCAGTCTCGCTGCCGCCCGCGGCGGAATCCTCTCCCCACGCGAGGTTGCCGAGTCCGCACTCGCCGCGATCGAAGCCGGTCGCGTCCATGTGGCTCCTGGCGACGGTGTAGCCACGCGAGCGCGGGCCCGGGTAGACACGCTGCTGGCCGATATCACCGTCGCCTGACCCGTGAATTGCCCACAGCGGTAACAGATATCGCGTGAAGTTGACAACCGCTCAGCCGAGTTACCGCCGCGATGTGCAGGCATTACCGTCGCCTGACGCGAATTAGCCACTGCGGCAATAGATACCGAGGCGATAGGGGCCCAGGGTCGACAACACTCAGCCGCGTACGGCGGTGATGCGCGCCGGGAAGTGCGGCGGTGATGCGCGCCGCGAAGTACGGCCGCGATGCGCTCAGCCGAGTAGGGCCGCGATGTGCGGTAAGTCGAGGGTCGACCGAATCCCGGGATCGGCGGCACACACCGCCGGAATCGCATTGACCGCACGGTTGGCGGTATAGGCGGGGGATACGGCGGCCATGCGTTCGAGAGGGATCGGGAAGCGCAGGTCGACCTCCAGTGGCGCGTCGCCGACCACCGATATGTGCCATCCGGTATCGCGCAGGTCCCAATCGGCCTCGATATCAGTGGTGCAATACCAATTGGCGCGAAAGCTCAGCACCGGTTCGCCTGCCACCAGACCGGAGACCGTAGTGCGTTGGGCCGCAACGGTTCCCTGCTCGATCGTGCCCGCCGCGATCCGGGTGGTCGCACGCGCCGTCGCCACCGAACCGTGTGCCTCGATCGAATCCAGCGGGCAGCCGAGCGCGTCGCCGACCAACCGCAGTGACGGGCCGAAACTCGCGGCCAGATGCTCTGCACGAGCCGTGTTGGAATCACCCGGTGGCCGCCCGAAACCCATGACGTCGAACAGCATGGCGGGCGAATCGCGTTGCGACAGATCCGCGTACTCGTCGATCATCAGCCGGTCCAGCCGGCGCTGGATCGAGGACAGCACCAGCGGCACTACCTCGGTGATGAAACCCGGACTGCTGCCGGTGCTGTGGATCGAGGTGCCCCCGAGCGCACAGGCCTGCTGAATGCGTTGGCGCAGTGCGGGATCCATACTCGGCGGGTGGTGGAAAAGGCCGCACGTCGTCACCACGTTGCTGCCCGATGACAAGAGGCGGATCACCACCTCCGTGTCGAACACGAGCGGCATATAGAGCACGCAGTCGGCGTCTAGTTCGACGATCCGCTCGATGTCATCGGTGGCCAGCACGCCGGTGGCCGGGCTATCGCAGAACTCGCCCGCGTCGCGCCCCACCTTGTCCGCGCTGTGCACGAACAGGCCGACCAGCTCCATCTTCGGATGCTCGACGACCCCGCGCAGTGCACGCGCGCCGATGGTCCCGGTGGCCCATTGCACCACCCGGTGCGGCCGGTTCCCGGGTGCGTCGGAGGATCGCTTGATCACCATTCGATTCACGACCACGGGTTCACGCGACCTCGGATGGGAAGCGCACCATGGCTTCTTGCGCGTATGAGGCGACCAACCGGCCGTTCTCGGTCAGCACATCGCCGCGGCCGAAACAGCGGCTGCCCGCCATGAGCGGGCTGTGCTGGCGCAGTAACAACCAATCGTCGGTGCGCAACGGTCGGTGGAACCACACGCTGTGCGAGGTCACCGCCGAATGGAATGCGGTGCCGTTGCCGCGCTGACACACATCCTCGATCGGTCGCAGTGCGGTGCCGATGAGGTTGAGATCGGTGGCGTAGGCGATGATCGCCGGGGCCAGCTGCGGATCGACGTCCGGTGTGCGCATCCAGAACTCGAATTCCGGTGGGGCGGAGGCGGTGTCGTCGAGATCGACGGCGGATCGGGTTTCCCAGGGCAGCAGGTCCCACGTCACCTTGTGCTCGGCGCTCAGCAGTGGGGGAGCGGCGGGCACGCTCTGATGCTCCGGTCCCTCCGCCTCCGCGTGCAACGACACCGATGCGGTGGCCACGACCCCGTAGCTCTGCTCGGCGACGATGGTCACGGTGGCGAAGGAGCGGCCTTCGTGATGCCGGCGCACCCGATAGCGGATCGGCTCATCGGTCCTGCCCTCGCGGGCGAACAGTGCGTGCAACGACTTGACCGATTTCTCCGGGCAGGTCAGATCGGCCGCGCGGATGAACTGCCCGAGCAACTGCCCGCCGAAGACGCGGTAGTACTCGAGCTGCTGGTTGCGTCCCTCGAAGACGGATTCGTCGTCGAGGGACGGCCGAGCGGTCAGGTCGAGACAGCCGAGAAGATCATTCCAGAGGTCGGGCATGCCTCCGAGTGTAAGTGAAACTCTCCTGAACTGAGAATAATATTCTCAATCCTTGGTGAAGCCGTGTGCGCAGAAGTTCCAGACCTCGGTCGCGGTGATCGGGTGCACGGTCTCCTCGTCGGCGCCGCCGGTCGACTGGGCGATGAACATGACCGTCTGCATGACCATCGCGGCGGTGCGCCGCGGGTTCGCATCCGAGCGCAGCTGATCGGCCTTTTTGGCCTGCTCCATAAGCTCGGTGAACAGCGCGAGCAGCGGTGCGTGCGCAACCTTGACCTGCGCCGGATGCGTGACGAGCAGCTGTGGCGCGAAGTCGGTGAACAGCGGGCGCTGTGCGGCCGGATCGGGCCGGGACAACTCGAACAGCAGCTCGACGGTGACCTGCAGCCGCTCTAGTGGATCGGCCTTGGCATCGGCGGCGGCATGCAACTGGTCGGCGGTGCGCACGAGTGCGTCTTCGAAGAGGGCGAGCAGCAGCTCGTGCTTGCCGTCGAACTGCAGGTAGAAACTCCGCAGCGACTGGCGTGAACGATCGACGACTTCCTGCACGGTGAAGTCGGTGCTGCCCTTCTCGGTGATGATGGCCTGCGCTGCGTCGAGGAAGCGCTGAACGCGCTGTTCGGCACGCAGTTTCGCGGTCCGTAACGAGCGCTCGACGGCGCGCTGCTTCCAGGCTGGCTCTTCGCTCGGGCTGGTCACCGGCGCTCCGGTCCTCGGTCATGTAGAGAGAACATGGATGCACTGTACCGGAGAACGTGGTGTGTCCGTGTTGGCTGGACGCTGTGTCAGCGAACAAATGCGAGACTCTTACTTTCCGAACTGGAGAATGATATTCTCAGCTTTGGAGTGTGTCGGAGTGGCAAGGAGGCAGGCCGGATGCTTTTGGAGTTCGACTCCGATCAACTGCTGTGGCAGCAAACCGTGCGCGAGGTGGTCGCCAAGCAGTGCCCACCGACCCTGATCCGCGAGGTTGCCGATAAGGGCGCGGATCCGGAGGGGCTGTGGCGCACCTATGCGGAGCTGGGATGGATGGAGCTGACCGACCCGGCCGACGCGGTGGAACTGGCGATCGTGCTGGAGGAGTTGGGGCGGGCCACGGACCCCACCCCGTATCTGGCCACCATGACCCAATTCGCCCCGCTCGCACCGGATTTCGTGCGCACGGGTGAACCGGGCGCCGCGGTGTACGACGGTGTATCGGCAGTGCGCGACCGGGATGGCTGGCTGCTGAGCGGCACCGCGCGTCATGTGCTCGACGGCGATCGGGCGCGGCAGTTGGCCGTCACGACCGAGGCCGGGGTGTTCGTGGTGCCCGCCGACGACGTCACCGTGCGGCGCGCAGCCGTGTTCGATCCGGTGCTGCATATCGCCGAAGTGAGCTTTGTCCAGGTGCGGGTTCCGGACGATCGCTACCTGCGCGTCGATCCGCAGCCTGCGCGCCACCTGGCTACGACCGGGATGGCGCTGACCATGGTCGGCGCGTGTCGACGGGTACTGGACATGGTGCTCGAGCATGTACGCAATCGACAGCAGTTCGGCGTGCCGATCGGCTCGTTCCAGGCGGTCAAACACAAGGCCGCCGATATGCACATCGCGATCGAAAGAGCCCGCGCCCTGGCATATTTCGCGGCGATGACGATCCGGGAGAACGATCCGCGGCGGCGGCTGGCCGCGTCGATGGCCAAGGCCGCGGCGGGCGAGTGCCAGTCGCAGGTGTTCGGCCGCGGCATGCAGTTGTTCGGCGCCATGAGCTTTACCTGGGAAAACAACCTGCAGTTCGCGCTCAAGCGGGCCAAAGCCGGTGAGCTGTTGCTCGGCGGCGCGGCCGAGCACCGGGCGCTGATCGCCGAGGAGTACCGTGCGACTGACTTTTGATACCGAGGTCGAGGAGTTCCGGGCCGAATTCATCGCCTTCCTCACCGAATTCATGCCCGACGAGGCGGTGGCCGCCCGGGATCGACCGATCTCCAGTGCGGAGGTCCCGCCGTGGGCGCGGGAATGGCAGCGGCTGCAGTTCGACCACGGCTGGTTGCTGCCCGGCAACCCACCGGAATTCGGCGGCCGCAATGCCGGAATCCTGCAGCAGTATGTGCATTTGGAGGAGCTGTCCAAGCGGCGCATCTATCACAGCTTCAATCCGCAGGGGCTCGGCATCATCGCCGCCTCGCTGCTGTCGTTCGGCAGCGCGGAGCAGAAGAAGCATTGGGCGGCAAGGATTTTGCGTGCCGAGATCACCGCGGCGCTCGGCATGAGCGAACCGGGGGCAGGGTCGGATCTGGCCGGACTGCGCACCCGCGCCGTGCGCGACGGCGATCATTTCGTGGTCAACGGGCAGAAGGTATGGACCTCCGGTGCACACGACGCCGACGTACTGCTCACCTTCGTGCGCACCGATCCGGATGCGCCCAAGCACAAGGGCATCAGCGTGCTGCTGATCCCCACCGATACTCCCGGCGTGACCCGGCGACCGTTCGCCTCCATCTGTGGCCCGCACGATCTGGACTTCAACGAGGTGTTCTTCGAGGACGTCCGGGTGCCCGCGGAAAATCTGGTCGGCCCGCTGCACGGCGGCTGGGGCGTGGCCAACGGTTCGCTCGGACATGAGCGCACGCTGCTGTGGCTCAGTTTCGCCGACCGGCTGCAGGAGTTGATCGAGGACTTCCACCCGCGCACCGTCCTCGATCGCGACCGTTACGCGACGCTGGTCATGGATGCTCAGGCGCTGCGGTTGCTCGGGTCGGCGGCGCTGGCGCGCGAGGCGCGGGGCCAACAGGATGTGGCCGCGCTGTCGGTGCTGAAACTGCTCGGCTCGGAGGCGGTGCAGAACGGTTCGGAACAGGCGCTGTCCGCGCAGGGCCCCGACGGCCTGATCCATCCGGCAATGACCGCGCCGTTCAATCCGCTGAACAATGACAATTTCATCAGCAGTTGGTTCGAGCGGTACGTCCGAAGCTTCGCCGGAACCATCGCCGGCGGCACTTCCGAAATTCAGCGCAATATCGTCGCCGAGCGGGTGCTCGGACTGCCCAGGTAGCGGAGTTCGCAATGCATATTCTGTACGCCGTCGCCGATAAGATCGCGACCATCACCCTGAATCGTCCCGAGGTCGCGAACGCCCAGAACGGTGAGCTGCTGGACGAACTCGATGCGGCATGGGCTCGGGCGGCTGCCGACGACGACGTCTCGGTGATCGTCCTGCGGGCCGAAGGCAAGCATTTCTCCTCCGGTCATGATCTGCGCTCGGGCGGGCCGCTACCGGACAAGATCACCCTGGACATGATCTACAACGTCGAATCGCGCCGGTATCTGGAGTATTCGCTGCGCTGGCGGAATGTGCCGAAACCATCCATCGCCGCGGTGCAGGGGCGCTGTATTTCCGGTGGCCTGCTGCTGTGTTGGCCGTGCGATCTCATTGTCGCCGCCGAGGACGCGCTCTTCTCCGATCCGGTCGTGCTGATGGGTATCGGCGGCGTCGAATATCACGGGCACACTTGGGAATTGGGCCCGCGCAAGGCCAAGGAGATCCTGTTCACCGGACGTCCGGTGACCGCGCGCGAGGCCGAGCAGGTCGGCATGGTGAACAAGGTGGTGCCTCGTGCGGAGTTGGATGCGCAGACCACCGCGCTGGCCACGCAGATCGCCAAGATGCCGCCGTTCGGGCTGCGTCAGGCCAAGCGCGCGGTGAATCAAACGCTGGACATACAGGGCTTCTACGCCGCCATCCAATCGGTCTTCGATGTGCACCAGACCGGCCACGGCAATGCCCTCAGTCACGCCGGGCTGCCGATTCTGGCGCATCTGGACGAGATGAAGCAAAAGATGCAGTAGGTCGACTGCGGCGTGTGCGGGTGACGGCGACCTGGGAGCTGATTCTGGTTGTGGCGGAATGGCTTTTCGCCGAATGCGGATGGTTTCGGTGTCGAATCGGCAGATAGGCGAGGCGGCGAGCACTCGGCGGCGAGAACGATCTCTCGCTTGCCGATCTGGTGGCGTTGCTACCGGGCGCTTGCGATCAGATCGAGCAAGAGCGGAGCAATGGCCGGGCTTGCCGCGATGGTATGTTCCGCAGTCAGGCTGTGCGCGCTGCCATCGGAATCTGTTACGACAGCGCCACTTTCGCCTGCGATGAGAATGCCAGCGGCTTTGCCGGCCGGGACCTGTTGCGGGAGTTGGCCTCCAGTCACAACCACTGAAAATCAGCCGGATTCCGAGGAGATCGGTTCTACTTATTGTCATGTCTTCCACCTCCACAGTCAGCGGCCTGCCCCCGATGGTCGCCGGCCGCCTCCGGAATACCAAACATTTTGTCGTCGACCCGATCTCGTTCCTCTCCGACTCCATGACCCACCACGGCGACGTCTTTCGGTTCCAACTGATCAACGGGAGCATGGTCGGGA
Source organism: Nocardia vinacea (assembly GCF_035920345.1). NCBI lineage: Bacteria > Bacillati > Actinomycetota > Actinomycetes > Mycobacteriales > Nocardiaceae > Nocardia > Nocardia vinacea. Next base: position 4,077,840 of record NZ_CP109149.1, on the reverse strand, counting down.
TCACCCATCCCCACCACATCAAGTACGTCTTGCAGGAACGCATGGCGAACTTCACCCGCGAGACCCAGATGTACGACATCATCGAGCCGTTCGTGGGGCGAGGGCTGGCGACCATCGCCGACCACAACCGGTGGAGACGCAACCGGCGCCTCGTCCAACCGGCCTTCCACCACAAGAAGATCAGTGCGCTGAGCGAGATCATGGTGGCCGAGATCGACTCCATGTGTGACGAATGGGCCGAACACGCCCGCGCCGGACGGACGGTCGATATCGGTGAGCAGATGAGCCACCTCACGCTGCGGATCGTGGTGCGGGCGCTGTTCGGATTGGATCCCAACGGCCCGGAGGTCACCGGCTTCGCCCGCGCGACGCAGAAGGTGAACGCCGAGTTGGGGAAGTTCGTGCGAATGCCCTTGGTTCCCTTGAAGTTTCCGACGCCCAGCCATCGCCGTTTCTGGCGCGGGATCGCCGAAATGGATGCCATCGTCTACAAGGTGATCGACGACTTGCGCGACTCCGGCACCGGTGGGCTGCTGTCTATGCTCATCAACTCCACGGACGCCGATACCAACGAGAAACTCACGGACCTGGAACTGCGTGACGAGGTCGTCACCATGCTCTTCGCCGGTCACGAGACCAGCTCCTCGGCATTGACGTCGGCCATACTGCTGTTGCAACTGCATCCGGAGGTGCACCAGCGGCTGCGCGATGACGTTTACAGCGCCTTGACCGGCAGGCATGCCACCCTGGCCGACCTGCCCACGCTGCCCTACAGCAAGCAGGTACTCGAGGAGGTGTTGCGGCTCAAACCGCCGGCATGGATGGGGCAGCGGCGCGCCGCCGAGGACGATGAGATCGGGGGCTACCACATCCCGGCAGGCACGCCGCTGATGTACAGCTTCTACCACGCGCACCGAAACCCCGAGTGTTGGGACCGGCCCGATACCTTCGACCCGGACCGCTTCGCCGCCGACGCGGTCGCCGGCCGTGACCGGAACTTGTGGCTGCCCTTCGGCGCGGGCGGACACCTCTGCATCGGCAACGCATTCGCGATGATGGAGATGCAGCTGGCGCTCTCGACCATAGTCAGCCGGTTCGAGCTGACCATCGACAACCCGGACCTCACACCGATCTCCGCGCTGACCCTCAACACCAAGTTCCCGGTCATCGCGACGGTGACCGAACGGCAATAGCCTTGTGAAGAGTTGGTTGGAAGCAGCCGAATCACCAAGGAAGGAAATGGGTTACACGGCAGGCGGGAGAAAAGGATTACGGCTGACATGTCCGTTCCTGTTGCCAGGAGCTCGGTGAATCGGTGCGGCGGGTGAACGTCATCGACGGTGACAGGCCCATCAGTGGGCGGCGTTCCATGTCGTAGTCGGTAATCACTTGCAGCCACAAGTTCTTCAGGTCTGGGGCGGTGGCGAGCATCTGGCCGAGAAGTGTGGGGTGCTCCATCCGCTTCGGCGGGTTGTCGGAGCGCCTGAACACGACGAATGCGACGTTTGCGATCTGGAGACAGTGATCTCGCCGACGACCTGGGCCGCTACCTTGCCCGGATTCATCGACCCGTGCCACTCGCACCCCCGTTGAGTGCCTTCGGGTTCGACACCGCGACGGTTTCGCCGAAGTCACCTACAAGCCGCCGTCGACCGCCAGCACACACAGCCACGCCGACCTGATCACGAAGCGCGAAACAAACGTGCTCCTCAACGGCGCCGACCAGGCCGAGGCCGCCAACCATCTCCTCACCGCAATCGGCATGATCGAACTTGTCCGTGTCGAGAAAGCCCGGACCACTTACCGCCACCCCCACCACGACGACATCGTGGTCAGCATCGACACAGTCACCAAAGCCGGAACCTTCGTCGAAACCGAGGTCACCGCAACCGAAACCGTCGCAGCAACTACCCATCTCGAACAGGTCGAGATCGAACTCGGAATCGCAGACCACCGTGTGATCGACCTTCCCTACCGCGATCTCGTCATGGCGCATAGCTGACACCGCCTCGCCGCGTATGCGACCTGGTACTCCTTCGTATCTGGTTCAGATTGTTTCTGAGACGACGGTGATCACGGCCGTGATCTGGTCCAGTTCGCGCGGTATCGCACCGCCGAAATGGATCAGGTCGGGCGCGATTACCGCGTCCGCGTTCATCTTCCGAGCCAGGGCGACCAGTTGTGCGACCGGATTGTCGGTCTTGGCGCTGAAGGCAACGGTTTTGGTGAGGTTGTAGCCGAGACGCCCGGCTAGGCTCCGGATCTGGGTTTCGTCCCACCCCTGCCGTATTCCGGATACATCGCTGCGGAGATAGCCGATCGCGGTTGGAGCGAATTTCATGGCGGGCGCCTCGGGGTTTGCGGTTCGGATCTACAGGTGAACCAGGCGCGGTGCCGCGCCCGCGGTGCGGATGCGGGTGCCTGCCTCGCGGGTGAGTTCCCGTGTGCTGCCCAGCAATCCGTCCAGGATCAGGACGCGACGGATGTGCCGCTGTAGGTCGTGTTCGGCGGTGAAGCCGATACCGCCGAGTGTCTGCTGACAGTGTCGGGCCGCGATCAGTGCCGCGCGTCCGGCGGCGGCCTTGGCCAGCAGCGCGCCGAAATCGTCGTCGGCGGCCGTGAGGGTGGCTTCGGCGCCTTCGATGGCGACCAGCGTTTCGGCGAGGCGATGCCGGATCGCCTGGAACGACGCGACGGGACGACCGAATTGCTTGCGGTCCAAGGCATGTCGGCGGGCCAGCGACAGCATGGCGCGGCTGCTGCCGAGCAGCCAGCAGGCCAGGGCATGGCGACCGGCCGCCACCTCGACAGCGGTTCCGGTCCGCACCGGGTGCAGGGGGAGTTCCTCGTCCACCGTGGTACCGGGCCGATCGGCACGCTCCCAGACGACCCACGACCCGCCCGCGAACGGCAGCGGGTGCGTTGCCCCGAGGGGCGTACCGGCGGCGTGGGCGATGACATCGTTGAGTAGTGGCGCGTGCGCACCGGTCTCGCCGAGCAGGCGGAACACCAGAGGTATTGCCACGTCGGGTATTTCGGTGAGCAGGTCGGGCCAACCGAGGTCGGTCAGCGCCCGATCGAGCTGCTGCCCCCACGTCACCGTCATCGTCTTGCGCAGCGTGTCGGTGAGCAGTTCGAGCTCGGCAGTATCGGTATCGATGCTGGTCACGGCTTACTCCTTGCCCAGGTCGAGCAGACGGCGCGCGATGATATTGCGCTGGATCTCGGCCGTGCCGCCGTAGATGGTGGCCGCGCGCGAATAGAGGAATTCGGTACGCAATTCCGGATCGGTCAGCTCCACCGCACCGGGCAGCACATCGCGCATGGTGTCGAACAGTTGCTGTTCGGCACCGGCCAGCAGCACCTTGTCGATCGAAGTTTCCGGTCCGAGATGCTCGCCGGCGGCCAACCGCTGCTGGGTCAGCCGGGAGCGGCAGCGCAACGTATGCAATGCCAGATAGGCGGCACCGAGGTCGGCATCGTCGGCCACCGTGGCCGCGGCCGCCAAGCGGTCGAGCCGGGTGAACAGATAGGCGCCGCGGTGCCAGAAGCAGGTGGAGCGCTCGTGCGGGAGCAGATCCATCGCGACCCGCCAGCCATCGCCGGGCTGCCCGAGCATGCGGTCGCCGGGCACCACGACATCGTCGAAATACACCTCCGCGAATTCGTCGACGCCGTGCATCGTCCGCAGCGGACGCACCGTTATGCCGGGGGAGTCCATATCGAGGAAGAACGCGGTGATCCCGTCGTGTCCGGGTGCCGTGCGGGTCAGCAGGACGCAGCGCGCCGAGTACTGGGCCAGACTGGTCCACACCTTCTGGCCGTTGACCACCCAATCATCTCCGCGCGCAACGGCTTTCGTCGTCAGCGAGGCGAGGTCGCTGCCCGAACCCGGCTCCGAGAAACCCTGGCACCACTGCTCACGACCCGACAGCAGCAACGGCACCATTTCCGCCGCCAGCTCCGGGCGCGCATACGAAATCATCGTGGGCGCAAGCACTTCGACCATCGAATAGAGTCCCGGCTCGGCCAGGTCGCGGGTGGCGACCTCCTCCCCGAGAATCGCGCGGAGCATGGCGGGCCCGCCGAGACCGCCGATCGCGGCGGGCCAGCCGTAGCGCATCCAGTCCGCGTCATAGAGGGCCCGACGCACCCGTGCCAACTGGGCGACCTGACCGTCCAGCGAATGATCCGGACCGGGGGACAGATCGTGCTCGTCCAGCCAGGCCCGCACGCCGGACCGGAATTCGGACACGTCCATGGTCATCCGCGGGTGTTCTCGAAGGCGTGTGGGATGCCCGAATCGTGCACGCCGCTGCGGCGGATGAAGGTCATCCGGCGCGTCTTCAGCCGCCATCCCGCTTCGGTTCGCACGATGCTGTCGGTGTAGTAGCCGATGCGCATATCGTGGGTGCTGTGGTCGATGAAGCACAGCGGCTGGGTGCCCGCGGCGGTGTCACCGTCGATATCGAGAACCGGTGTGCCCGTGAGAAATAGCCCCTTCGGCGCGGCGGCGACCAGCTCCGGGAACAGGTCGAGGGTATAGGTGTCGCCGAATGCGCTGTAGGTGCCGTCGGGGGTGAATACCGCGAGCAGGCCATCGATATCGCCCTTGGTGATCGTCACCGCGTAGCGGGCCAGCAGCTGCTGGATCTCCAGCAGATCATCATTTCTGGACATGGACCTTGCCGCCTTTCATGACGAACCGCACGTTCTGGGTGGCGGTGATGTCGCGCAACGGATCTCCCGGCACGCCGATGATGTCGGCCAGCTGTCCCTCGGCCAGCCGTCCACGGTCGGTGACATCGATCAGTTCGGCCGCGCGCACAGTGGCCGCGCGCAGGACATCGATCGGGCTCATGCCGCGATCGACCAGTGCCACCAATTCGTCGGCGTTGCGGCCGTGCGGGATCGCCGGTGCGTCGGTGCCGACGGCGATCTTCACTCCGGCCTCGTAGGCCGCCCGGACCGAGGTGCGGGCCTTCGGGAACATCTCGGCGGCCTTGGCCTGCAAGGCCGGATCCGCCTTGGATACATCCATCGCATCGGCGAGCCGGGTGGTCGGCACCAGCCAGGTGCCCGCCGCCACCATCATCTTGATCGCCTCGTCGTCGATGAGGAAGCCGTGCTCGATGCAGTCGATTCCGGCGTCGACGGCATGTTTGACCGCCTCCGCACCGTGCGTGTGGGCGGCGACCTTGAGCCCGCGCCGGTGCGCCTCGTCGACGATCGCGCGCAGCTCCTCGTCCGAATAGTGTTGCGCCCCAGGAGCTCCGGTGAGTGACATGACGCCACCGGAGACGCAGATCTTGATCAGCTGCGCGCCGTGCTTGATCTGGTACCGCACCGCCTTGCGCACCTCGTCGACGCCGTTGGCGATGCCCTCCTCGAGGGTCAGCTTCAGCACGTCGGGCGCGAAGGCGGAGAACATGGTCGGATCCAGGTGGCCACCGGTGGGTGTGATCGCGTGGCCCGCCGGGACGATCCGCGGGCCCTCGATCCAGCCCGCGTCGATCGCCTTGCCGAGCGCCACATCCAACAGGTAGCCGCCGGTCTTCACGAACAGCCCGAGGTTGCGCACGGTGGTGAAACCGGCCCGCAGCGTGCGGCGGGAATTGCCCACCGCACGCAGCATGCGCAGTGCCGGATCGTCTTTCACACTGGAGGCCAGGCCGGTCTCGCCGCGACCGCCCATGAGGAGGTTGACCTCCATATCCATCAGGCCGGGCAGCAGCACCACATCACCGAGATCGATGACCTCGTCGCCGTCGTCCGCGGTCGCGCCGACGCCGACGATCCGATCGCCGTCGATGCGAACGATGCCGGGTCGGATTATCTCGCCGGTGTCGATATCGAGTAGACCGGCCGCCTTCAGTGTCAGCATGGTTTAGACCACCGGCTCCTTGATCACGTCGAGGTAGGCGGCGCCGGAATCGGGCACCCGCGGCTGCTTCCACACCTCGATCGGGAACGACACCATCACCAGCGACTGCAGCAGGTGGAACAGGTGCCGGGCGTCATCGGGCAGGTCGGACCACTCGAACTTGTCGCAGTAGTCCAGCGCCGCCTGCAGGCGCGGGAAAACGGTGTCGTACAGGTCCTGCATCTCCTCCATCGGGGAGGCCAGCCGCTTGGCGTAACGCTCGGGCTCGGTGGCCAGGATCCAGTCCGAAAACCGGTCCAGGTCGGCGAATTCGGCGGGCAGCGCCTTCTCAGTTGTTTCGGGCATCGCGGTACTCCTTGACGATCTTCTGAACGGTGAGGTGCAGGTGGCGCAGCAGCACTTCCTGGTCGTTGAGCGGGAATTCGGTGATCACACCGGTCTCGAGCATGGTCTGGGTCGCTTCGAGGGTGTTGGCGTCCTGCAGCGCGTATTCCTTGAAAGTGACCGCCGCCAGTTCCTTGCCGAGACGTTCACGCGCGCTCGTCGACGGCACGAAGTACAGATTCGCCTCGAAGATGTGCTTGTTCACCGCGGTCGGCCAGTAGTGGTAGGTCAGGTACCAGCCCGGCGCCCAGATGAGGATGCCGAAGTTGGGGAAGACCTCGAATTCGTCGATGCCCCAGGCCTTGTGGCCGGCGGGGTTGACCCCGGACGGCAGCGGATCCAGCCCCTCGATATCGGGCCGGTCCCACGGACCGAACAGGCCGCTGCGCAGCTCCCGCTCCATCGGCTTGACCATATTGATGTCCTTGGGCGGGGCCATACCGCCCCACGAGGACACCATCGAATGCGGGGTCCAGCACTCGTAGTGCAGTGCCTCGAAGCCGACATTGAGCAGCTTGTCGGCCTCGTCCTTGACCGCCTGCTTCATATGCAGCACCGGCGCGTGGTAGAACTCGGCGAAGGCATCGATGAACAGCTTCCAGTTGCTGCCGATCTCGGCCTTGTAGCTGTAGACCTCGGTCATCTCGTGGAAGGGGTAGCCCTCCAGGCCTTTCGCCCATGCGCCGAGGTACGCCTCCAGTGGCTGGGCGTCGTCGTCGAGGTTGATGAAGATGAAGCCTTCCCACACCTCGCAGCGCACGGCCTTGAGCCCGAACTTGCTCTTGTCGAGGTCGAAGAATTCCTTCTCCTGCTGGACGAAGGTGGCCTCGCCCTCGAGGCTGTAGCGCCAGGCGTGGTATTTGCAGGTGAACTGTCGGCAGCTACCGGCGGTCTCCTCGCCCGGGAAGTCGTCCCAGACCAGTTTGTTGCCGCGGTGCCTGCAGATGTTGTAGTAGGCCCGCACTTGCTGATCGTGGTCCTTGACGATGATCATCGAGGCGTTGACGCAGGCCAGCTCCCTGGTGAAATAGCTGCCGACGCGGGGCAGCCGCTCCACCCGGCCGACATTGAGCCAGCTCTTCTTGAAGATGGCTTCCTGTTCGTCCTTGTAGAACTGGGGATCGGTCGAGTCGGTGAAGTCGACCACCTCGGTGCCGAGCTCGGGATAGTTCTCCGTCCAGCTGCCCGCCGTCGGTTTGGTGAAGTGTGGCAAGGGATTACCTTTCAGGGTCGGGCTGTACGCCGAAGGTGTTGAGCGCGATGGCCAGCAGGATGTAGCCGCCGACCGTGAAAACCAGATCCATGCGCTGCTTTTCATCGAGTCGTTCGGCAAGTGCCGCCCAGGTCTGGTCGGACAGTTCGGATTTGTCGTCGAGTTCGTCGACAGCGGTGAGGACGAGGCGGTCGAAATCGTCGGCGGCCTCACCGCGGGTGACGGCCTCGATCTCGTCGAGGGTGAGTCCGGCATCCTGGCCGAACCGCAGATGATGGGCCCACTCGTAGGCACAGCCGCGCCGGTGGGCGACCCGCAGGATCGTCAACTCGCGCACCCGGGGCGGCAGCGTGGACCGGAACAGCAGGTAGACGCTGAATCCGAGATAGGCCTCGGTCAGGTCCGGGTGCCGGGCCAGCGGTCCCATGGCGGGGCCTGCCCCTTCCGCATTGCGGATCGCGCGCGGCAGTAGCGCCTTGAAGGCGTCGCGGGTCCGGTCGTTCCATTGCTCCGCGGGCAACGGCGGCAGACGCATTCCTGTCCTCCTCTCATGAGAATTAGATTCTCCAAAACTGAAGACTAGATTTCCACGGACAGATGCGATAGTCAACGTCGAGGTTGTAACCGGGCGAAATCCCAGCTGACGACGTGGTCCGGCGTCAGCCGCAGCCAGCCGTGGCGGCCGTCGTACCGAAACGGCTGCCCGCCCATGTACTTGTCGGCGAACAGCCGCTCCGGTTCGGTGAGCTCCTCGACCGGTGTGCCGGTGCGCGGCGTTTCGCCGACCACTTCGGCGCGTCCGCGCAGTTCGACGCCGCGCAGCTGGAGGAAGTCGGTCCCGCCGTCGTCGACGATCGCGCTGATCCGTGGATCGCGAGTGATATCGGTCCACCGCTGGCTGCGCACCAGCGAGTTGAGCCACAGGGCCGTGCCGTCCCAGGCGAACCACAGTGGGCTCGTATGTGGGTGTCCGCCGGGGCCGAGGGTGGCGACCCGGCAGATCGGCTGGCTCTGCAGGAAGGTGTCGCGTTCGGTGGCGGTCATCGCGATCGCCCGTGCTCGTCGCTGCTCAGTCATGCCCATCTTCCGATCGGATGTTGATTCTCCTAGAATGAGAATATAGTTTTCTGATAGCGAGAGCGTAATGACTGGAGAGGTCAGCCCGAGTGGAAAGGAGATTCACCATGACGGCGCCGATTCGTCCCGGTGAACAGTTCGCCAGCACCGTATGCGGCACGCGGGTGGTGGTGGTCCGGGCGCCCGCCGACGCTCGGCCGGAAATCGCGTGCGGTGGCGCGCCCATGGTGCCCGCGGCCTCGGCCCCGCCCGGGAAAAAAGCAGGAGCGGATGCGGTCACGTTGATCGGGAAACGCTATGTCGACGCCGCGGAGACCGTCGAGCTGCTGTGCACCAGCTCGGGCACCGGCGAGCTGACCTGCAACGGGACCGCGATGACCCGCAAGGCCGCCAAAGCGCTGCCTGCCTCCGACTGAAAGGGGTTGCTGGTGCGCGACGACATGAACGTCGGAGGCATGAATTTCGAACTCACCGAGGATCAGCGGCTGATCCGCAGCACGGTCGCCGAACTGTGCCGCAAGTTCGACGACCAGTACTGGATGGAAAAAGACCAGGCACACGAATTCCCGACCGAGTTCTACAACGCCATCGCCGAGGGCGGCTGGCTGGGCATCACCATCCCGGAGGAATACGGCGGACACGGGCTGGGCATCACCGAGGCCACGCTGCTGGCCGAGGAGGTATCCCGATCGGGCGGTGGTATGAATGCCGCCAGCTCGATCCACATGTCGATTTTCGGCATGCATCCGGTCGTCGTGCACGGGTCCGCGGAATTGAAACAGCGGACCTTGCCGCGAATCGCCACCGGTGATCTGCACGTGTGCTTCGGCGTCACCGAACCCGGTGCCGGCCTGGACACCACCCACATCACCACCTTCGCGCGTCGCGATGGCGACCACTATGTCGTCAACGGCCGCAAGGTATGGATCTCCAAGGCGATGGAGTCGGAGAAGATCCTGCTGCTGACCCGCACCCAGCGCTACGACGAGGTCGCCAAGAAGACCGACGGCATGACGCTGTTCCTCACCGACCTCGATCGCGCGCACGTCGATATCCGGCCGATCGCGAAGATGGGCCGCAATGCCGTCACCTCCAACGAGGTGTTCATCGACGGTCTGCGCATCCCGGTCGAGGACCGAGTAGGGGAGGAGGGCAAGGGATTCCGCTATCTGCTCGACGGCCTGAATCCCGAGCGCATGCTGATCGCCGCCGAAGCACTGGGGCTGGGGCGGGTCGCACTGGATCGGGCCACGAAATACGCCAAGGAGCGAGTGGTGTTCGGCAGGCCGATCGGCATGAACCAGGGCATCCAATTCCCACTGGCCGATTCGCTCGCCCACCTGGATGCCGCGGAATTGGTGCTGCGCAAGGCCACCTGGCTCTACGACAACGGAAAATCGTGCGGGCGTGAGGCGAACACCGCTAAATATCTGTGCGCCGACGCGGGATTCACCGCCGCCGACCGGGCGCTGCAGACCCATGGCGGCATGGGTTACGCCGAGGAATACAGCGTATCCCGCTATTTCCGGGAGGCCCGCGTCATGCGGATCGCCCCGATCAGCCAGGAAATGATTCTGAACTACCTGGGCTCCCACACGCTGGGCCTACCCAGAAGCTATTAGCAGAGGCAGGAAATTACCGAATGGCAGCCAAGAACGGACTTTTCGAGCTGACCGGGCGGGCCGCAATGGTCACCGGCGCGGCAGGCGGCATCGGCTCAGCGGTGGCACAGGCCCTCGCCGCGCAGGGCGCGGCGGTGCTGGTCACCGACGTCGATGCGGACGCGGCCGCGGCCGTCGCCGAGAAGATCACCGGAAACGGTGGCAGCGCGGCGAGTTTCGCCCTCGACGTGTCCGATCGGGCGGCCGCCGACGCCGCCGCGGCCAAGGCGGCCGAATTGGCCGGCGGCACACTGCATATCGTGGTGAACAACGCCGGGGTCACCGATCCGCACATGTTCGCCGATACCAGTGTCGACTCGATGCGGCGACTGTTCGAGATCCACACGCTGGGCACCTTCAACTGCTCGCAGGCGGCCTTGCCGTACCTGCCGACCGACGGCACCGGGCGCATCATCAACGTCACCTCGTCGGCCGGGCTGGTCGGCACACTTGGGCAGGTCAACTACTCCGCGGCCAAGGCGGCCATCATCGGGATCACCAAATCCCTTGCTCGCGAATTGGCGCGCAAGAACATCCTGGTGAACGCGCTGGCGCCGCTGGCGGCCACGCCGATGACCGAAACCATTCGCACCGGCGACAAGTTCGCGGCGCAGATGCTGAACCGAATTCCATTGCGGCGCTGGGCCGATCCGGCGGAGGTGGCCGGCGCCTTCGTCTTCCTCGCCTCCGACGCCGCCTCGTTCGTCACCGGGCAGGTGCTGCCGGTGGACGGCGGCATGGTGATGTGATGCCGGATACGGCGCAAGCGGGACCGTTGGCGGGTATTACCGTCGTCGCCCTGGAACAGGCGGTGTCGGCGCCGATGTGCACCCGGACACTCGCCGATTTCGGTGCCCGCGTGATCAAGATCGAAAATCCGGACGGTGGCGACTTCGCCCGGTATTACGACGATGTGGTCGAGGGGCAGGCGGCGCATTTCGTCTGGGTCAACCGCGGCAAGGAATCGGTGACGCTGGACCTGAAAACGCCTGCGGGCGTGGCGATTCTGCATCGCTTGCTGGATCGGGCCGAGGTTCTGGTATCGAATCTGGCGCCGGGTGCGACCGACCGGCTCGGTCTGGCACCGGCGGATCTGGCCGAGCGGCACCCGGACCTCATCGCGGTATCGATCGACGGATTCGGCTCGGGTGGGCCGCTGTCGCACAAGCGCGCCTACGACCTGCTGGTGCAGGCCGAATCGGGGGTGTGCGCGGTCACCGGATATCCGGATGCCCCGGCGAAACCGGGCCCGCCGATGGCCGATGTCATCACGGGACAGTATGCGGCGCTGTCGATTCTGGCATCGCTGTGCGGACGGCAGCGTCGGGGATCCGATGCGGGCGCGACGATCGCGGTCAGCCTGTTCGACACCATGGCCGATGTGATGGGCTATCACCTCACCTACGCCAGGCACTCCGGAATCGATATGCAACCACTGGGCATGAGCTCGGCGGCGGTCGCGCCCTATGGCGCCTACCGCACTGCGGACGGACAGACCGTGGTGATTGGCACCACCAACGATCGGGAGTGGCAGCGGCTGGCCCGCGACATCATCGACCGTCCTGACCTGGCCGACGACGAGGGCCTGCGCACCAATCCGGACCGCTGTAAGCGGCGCGACCTCCTCGACGAGGCCATCGGATCCTGGTGCGCCCGACACGATCTCGCCCGGATTCAGGAGCTCGCAGACGCCGCCGGAATCGGCAACTCCCGCTACAACCTGCCCAGCGAGGTCATCGCCCACCCGCAACTGTCGGCCCGCGATCGCTGGCGCAGCATCGACACCCCGTCCGGCCCGATCCCGTCGCTGCTGCCACCGGCCATTGTCGACGGATTCGATCCACCCATGGGCGCGGTCCCCGGACTCGGCGAGCATACCGACGCTGTGTTATCCGAAATCGGCTGCGGCGGTGCGGAAATCGCCGAACTCCGCGCGGCGGGCGCAATCGGTCCCGCATACCGGCAACCCGCGGAGCGGGCATGCTGAGTTCGCTGCTGACCGAGGATCGTGACGGCGTACGAATTTTGACCCTGAATCGGCCACATCGCAAGAACGCGATCGATGCCGAACTGTGGCAGGCGCTGGCGGATGCGCTGCGGGCCGCCGCGGCCGATCGCACCGTGCGAGCACTGGTGCTCACCGGAGCCGGTGGCGCGTTCTGTTCCGGCGCCGATATTTCGGTGCCCGATAACGGGCATCCGATCTATCGCATGCGGGCATTGACCGACGTGGCGTTGCTTCTGCACGAACTGCCGATGCCGACGGTCGCCAAGGTGAGCGGCGTTGCCGTCGGCGCCGGATGGAATCTGGCGCTCGGCTGCGATCTGGTGGTCGCCACGCCCGAATCCCGCTTCTCGCAGATCTTCGCCCGCCGCGGACTTTCGCTGGATCTGGGCGGCTCGTGGCTGCTACCGAAACTGGTCGGGCTGCAACAGGCCAAGCGGTTGGCATTGCTGGGCGAGATGATCGACGCCGAACAGGCGCGGGAACTGAACCTGGTGACCTGGGTCGTCCCTGTGGACGAAATCGATGTCTACGTAACCGATCTCGCCGCGCGGCTGGCGGCTGGCCCGCCGGTAGCGCTGGCACAGACGAAGGCACTGCTGAACGCGGGTGTCGATCACACCTTGCGCGAAGCGCTCGCGGGGGAGGCCGCCGCGCAGGGCCTCAATTTCGCCACCTCGGACGCCCCGGAGGCATTCGCGGCTTTCGCCGAGAAACGAGAACCGCAGTTCGACGGTCGCTGGACCGTGCACAGACCACCGGTCCGCGGCGCGGACCGGTCCGAACAGGGGAGTACAGCAGATGCGTGAGGTAGTGATCGCCGGAGCGGTGCGGACCGCGATCGGCAAACGCAATGGCGGACTGTCGGGTACGCATCCCGCCGATCTGTCGGCGATCGTGCTCAATGCGCTGGCGGGCCGCACGGGCATCGACCCGGCGGTCATCGACGATGTCATCTGGGGTTGTGTCTCCCAGGTCGGCGACCAGTCCAGCAATATCGGGCGCTACGCGGTGCTCGCCGCGGGCTGGCCGGAAACCATTCCGGGCACCACGGTGAACCGGGCCTGCGGATCCAGCCAGCAGGCCTTGGATTTCGCCGCGCAGGCGGTGGCATCCGGTGCACAGGAGGTCGTGGTCGCGGGCGGCGTCGAGGTGATGAGCCGGGTGCCGCTGGGTTCCGCGCGCGCCGACGGCATGCCCTATGGCCCGAAAGCTCTTGCCCGCTACGACGATTTCGCGTTCAACCAGGGCATCTCCGCCGAATTGATCGCGCAGAAATGGGGTTTCGACCGCACCCGGCTCGATGAGTTCTCGGTGCTGTCGCACGAACGGGCCGCCGCAGCTCAGGACCGCGGCGCGTTCGAGGAGCAGATCGTTGCCGTCGCAACCGATTCCGGGACGGTGATCGCCGACGAGGGCATCCGGCCCGGCAGCACGGTCGAGAAACTGGCCGGGCTGAAACCCGCCTTCCAGGCCGATGGCGTCATCCATGCCGGTAACTCGTCGCAGATCTCCGACGGCGCCGCGGCGCTGTTGGTGACGACCCCGGAAAAGGCGCGCGAGTTGGGGCTTACGCCGTTGGTGTGGTATCGGGCAGGCGCGGTCACGGGTGCCGATCCGGTACTCATGCTGACCGGTCCGATTCCGGCCACCGAGAAGGTGTTGCGCAAGGCCGGTATCGGTTTGTCGGAGGTCGGCGTCTTCGAAGTGAACGAGGCATTCGCCCCGATCCCGCTGGCCTGGCTGGCCGAAACCGGGGCCGACCCGGACCTGCTCAATCCGCTCGGCGGCGCGATCGCCCTGGGCCACCCGCTCGGCGGCTCCGGCGCCGTACTGATGACCCGGATGATCCACCACATGCGCGACAACGGAATTCGCTACGGCCTGCAGACCATGTGTGAGGGCGGCGGCACCGCCAACGCCACCGTCGTCGAACTCGTGCACTGAAGGAGCCGACCGTGCGCCGAGACATTTTCACCCCAGACCACGAAGCATTCCGGCAGCTGGCCCGCGAATTCATCGATAAGGAGGTGGTGCCGCACTACCCGGACTGGGAGCGGGCCGGGCAGATGCCACGCGAAATCTTCGAGCGGATGGGCGAACTCGGCCTGCTCGGCACCGCGATCCCCGAGGAATACGGGGGCGGCGGCATGCGGGACTACCGTTTCAACGCCGTGCTGCAGGAGGAGGCCTACCGCGCGCTCGTCACGCTCAGTACCGTCCGCACCCAGATCGACGTGATCCTGCCCTACTTCTTGGAATACGCCGACGCCGAGCAGCGCGACCGCTGGTTTCCGGGTCTGGCCGGCGGCAAGCTGCTGACCGCGATCGCCATGACCGAGCCGGGCACCGGCTCCGATCTGGCCGGTGTGCGGACCACCGCGGTTCGCGACGGCGAGGAGTACATACTCAACGGCGCCAAGACATTTATCACCGGTGGTCTGCTCGCGGATCTGGTGATTGTGGTGGCCCGCACGTCATCCGATCCGGACAACCGGCGCGCCGGCCTGAGCCTGATCGTGGTGGAAAGCGGCCGAGCCGGGTTCACCAAGGGTCGGGTCCTGGACAAGCTCGGCTGCAAGGTGCAGGACACGGTGGAGTTGGCATTCGACAATGTGCGCGTGCCGGTGGCGAACCGGCTCGGCGCGGAGGGGCAGGCGTTCGCCTATCTCGGCCACAACCTCGCTCAGGAACGGATAACGGTTGCCGTCGGATCGGTGGCGCAGGCCAGGTCCGCGATCACCGCCACGATCGAATATGTGCAGCAGCGCAAGGTTTTCGGCCAGCCGGTGGCGGCCTACCAGAACACGAAATTCGAGCTGGCCGCGCTGTCGACGGAGGTGGAGGCGGCGCAGACCATGGTCGATCGCGCAGTGCTGGAATTGGTCGAGGGGCAGCTCTCGGGGGCCGATGCCGCGCGGGTCAAGCTGTTCTGCACCGAGGTGCAGGCGCGGGTGGTCGATCGCTGCCTACAACTGTTCGGCGGCTACGGCTACATGACGGAATATCCGATCGCCCGGCTCTACGCCGATGCGCGTGTCGCCCGCATCTATGCCGGTACCAGTGAAGTGATGAAAATGATCATAGCCAAATCTCTCGGCCTGTGATTCAGCACAAAATTTGGGCTATCTGAGACCCTTGTCACAGTCTCGAAACCAACCTACTGTGTCTTAAGTAGGTTGATCGAACGAAGGAGTTCGGTGTCCGATCCCGAAGCCGGTACCCCGCGGCCATATGAGACGTTGCTCGCCAAAGGCGAGTACCGCAAGCTGCAGATTCTCGCCGTCGCACAGCGACTGCTCACGCGCAACGGCTGGCGTAATACGACGCTGGCGCAGATCGCGCGGGAGGCCGGAGTCAGTACGGCCGGGGTGCTGCATCACTTCGAGTCCAAGGAACAACTGCTGCATGCGGTACTCGAGGCTCGCGACACCGACGACGAACTCCATTCCGACCGCCGAGGCGATCTGATCGAGCAGGTCGAACACGTCGCCGACCGCTTCCGGCGTTCGCCGGATCTGGTCGGCATGTTCACCGTGCTGCTCGTCGAGAATCTCGATCCGGATGCGCCGCTGCACGATCGCCTGCTCGGTCGGTACCGAGCCGCCGTCGCCACCATTGCCGGCGGCATCCGCCGCGGCCAGCGCGCAGGCCGCTACCGCACCGATCTGGACCCTGCCGTCAAGGCTGTGGAGATAGTCGCATTTCTCAACGGGATGGAAACCTCATGGCTGCTCGACCCCTCGATACCACTGAACCGGGTATTCACGGAGTACGTCCGCTCGCTCGAGCGCGAGCTCATGCCCGCAAGCACCCTTTGAGATATCGGCTGGCGGTCATCGCCCCCGATATCGCGGATGTGGTGCGGTACTCGGGAGGTTGGCTATTCGACCGGGCGATGGCCGGGTGGGAGGTGACCGTCTGCGTGGGCGACGTCGCCGATATCCGACCGCTGCGGATCCTCGGGGCGACCGTACTGGATCTGGAGACTTCGATGGCATCGCTATCGGATGCGGGCGTGTGGCCGAATGGAATCGCGGTCGCCGCAAAGGTTTTCGAAACCGATCCGCGGGTCCACCAAGGGGTGCTGAAGAATATCGAGGATCGGTCGTTGGAGGTGACGGTCTGGGGCGCCGCCTGTCCGAGTGAACTCGATTGCCGGACCGAGGGAGTGCAGCACCGACTGAGCGTGGCCGCGCGAGCGTTCAAGGCACGGGCACTGGCGGCATTGGCGCAGCCGGTCGACGTGCTCGAGGATGTGGAGATGTTCCGCTGCAGTGAAACCCGGGAGCACTTGGCGGCGGATCTGCTTCCGGTGGGTTGAGTGACTTCTGAAATGCGTATATCTGCCGGGTAGCTGTGCGGTGGCGCCCCGTGGAATCCGTCCAGGACCGACACGGGACGACATCCGGCGTGTCCCAAGCTATTCCGGCGATTCTGGACCGATTTCGCAGTATCGAACATACTTGCGATAGTTGCCTGTACGGTCGCGCGCATGGTCAGCTCCCAGCACGAGGCGATGCATCACCTCTTTCGGCAGGATCCGGGCGTATTCGCCCGCACGATCCGTGATCTGGGCCTGCCGTTTCCCGATCCGATCGATGTCGCGCTGCTGCCGACCGATCTCACGGAGATCGAACCATTGGAGCGCCGCGTCGATACCCTGCTCCGCGTAGAAACTGCGGAAGGAGCTTTCCTGCTGCTCGTCGAAGCTCAGGGGCACGACGACAAGAAGAAACCAAGTGCCTGGGCGTACTACTTGGCGCATCTGCACGCCAAATACCGGCTTCACCCCGTGCTGCTGGTCGTCTGCCAAGATGCTGCCACGGCCGCCTGGGCCCGTGGGCCACTCACCATCGGCCCACCGCAATGGACCAGTCTCACCGTTCACCCACTGGTATTCGGCCCGGACAATGTTCCCGCAGTGGTGGACCTGGAGGCAGCCATCAAAGATATTCCGTTGGCGACGCTCTCGGCAATCACGCACGCCGCCGACGATTCCGTCATCGGTGACATAATGAGCACGCTGGCCACCGCACTGCGCAGTATCGATAAACCCGATCGCGTGATCTTTGCCGAACTCACCGCACTCGGATTGGGCAAAGGCCCGGCCGGACAGACCTGGAGGCAGTTGATGACCGTGGATACCTCGTTCTTCCGTTCCGAATACTGGCAAGAAGTCCTTGCTCGAGGTGAGGCCAAAGGTGAGGCCAAATCCATCTTGCGGCTGCTGGAACTGCGTGGGATTGCGGTACCCGACGATGCGCATGCCCGAATCGCTGCTTGCACGGATCTCGATCAACTGGCCGCCTGGCTCGATCGCGTCCTCGTGGCCGAATCCATCGAAGATCTCTTCGCGTAGGACGCTCTCACCGCACAGGAGGTTGTTGATGACAATGCCCCCACGTGGTTCTTCCGTTCCGAGTGGTGGCAGGCAATCCGCGCTGCGGGCCGTGCTGAACGCTGTGCTAAAGCTGCGGCCAGTGGTCCGGCCGAGTCCATCTTGCGAATCTTGGAACTGCGTGAGTTTGCGGTACCTGAGGATATGCGTGCCCGTATTGCTACTTGCACAGACCTCGACCAGATGACCACCTGGCTCGAGCGCGCCGTCGAGGCCGACTCCATCGACGAGTTCATCGCGTAGGGGCGCATCGTCCACGGGTACGGCGGCTTCGGCGCAGATATTGCCCCACGATGATTCGGTCATGGTTGGATGTGCGCAGCGACACCATTTCCGCTACGTCTCGATCACGTCGTCGACCTGGTTAGCGTGGCTCGAGTTGGTGGTCAATAGGTTTCGTTGCTTCGGACTATGCCTTCATATCGAGCAGGATCCTGCCGATGGCCTGGCCGTCCGCGACCTGCCGTAGTGCGGTGGCGGCCTCGGCGAGCGGATACACAGCGCTGATATGCGGAAGTACCCGGCCGGTGGTGAGCAGTTCCCGCAATTCGTCCTCATTGCGGCGGAATTCGCCGGGATCCAGATCCTGGAATTGGAAGCCGAGTATCTGTATTCCCTTGACCAGCACCAGATTCAGCGGGATCCGCGGAATCTCGCCGGAGGCGAAGCCGACGGTGACGAACCGCCCGCCGCGGCGCAGCGACCGCAGCGCGGGCTCGGATAGTCGCCCACCGACCGGGTCGATGACGGCGTTGGCGCCGTCGGGCAGTGCTTTCTTCAGCGCCGCGCGCAGGTCACCGCTGGTGTGGTCGATCAGCCCGCCGGCACCGTGAGCGGCTGCGGCACTGAGCTTTTCGGCGGAGGACGCGACGGCTGTGACCTCGGCCCCCAAATGTACCCCGAGTTGCACCGCCGCAAGCCCGACTCCGCCACCGGCCCCGAGTACGAGCAGCCGGTCCCCGGGCCGCACCCGGGCCACCGAACGCAGTGTGTGATATGCCGTCCGGTAGGCGACACCGAACGCGGCCGCGCGATGGTCGTCGACTCCGTCGGGGATGCGGCCGAGTCCCGCGGCGGGCGCGGTGACCTCTTCCGCGAACGCCCCGACGATCCCGGTGCCGGTGACCCGGTCGCCGATGGCGAATTCGGTGACGTCGTCGGCGGTTTCGGTGACCGCGCCGGCGAATTCGCTGCCGGGCACGAACGGTGTCGGCACCTTGATCTGATATTCGCCCGCGATCACCAGAACATCCGGGAAATTGACCGCGGCCGCGCCGACCCGCACTCGAACCTGTCCCGATTCGAGTGCGGGCGCCGCACGGTCTTCGATGCGCACGACCTCCGGCGGCCCGTAGGCCGGGCAGATCACCGCGCGCATCTCACCGGCCTCGCCAGTTCGGCGTG
Source organism: Nocardia vinacea (assembly GCF_035920345.1). Lineage (NCBI taxonomy): Bacteria > Bacillati > Actinomycetota > Actinomycetes > Mycobacteriales > Nocardiaceae > Nocardia > Nocardia vinacea. Next base: position 4,058,811 of record NZ_CP109149.1, on the reverse strand, counting down.
CGCTTCTCGGCGAAGGCGCGGGCGCCCTCCTTGGCGTCTTCGCTGGCGAATACCAATGCCTGCCACTTGCCGAGTCGATCGGTGGCCGCCGCCGCATCCGAGACCGCAAGGCGGGCAAGCTCTTTCGAAGCAGCCAGCCCGAGTGGCGCGTTGGCGGCGATCCGCTCGGCCATGGCCAGTGCGGTCGAGAACACGGCATCCGGTTCGGCCACCGCGTTCACCAGACCGATCCGCTCGGCGCGCTCGGCGTCGACGAGATCACCGGTCAGCAGCAGTTCGAGTGCGATGCCGAGCGGGATCCGGGTGCCGATGAAGGTACCGCCGCCACCGGCGAAGAGTCCGCGCTTGACCTCGGGGAAGCCGAATTTCGCCGCCGCGGACGCCACGATCAGATCGCAGCCAAGCAGTAGTTCCAGTCCGCCGCCGACGGCGCTGCCATTGGCCGCGCCGATCACCGGCACGCTCACCTGCCCCTTGGCCAGTCGGCCGTAGGCCTCGGCTTCCGCGCCGCTGCCGAAGTCCTCGCCACTGGCGAAGGCGCGCAGATCCATTCCGGAGCAGAAGGCGCGATCACCGGTGCCGGTGAGCACTACGGCCCGCACCAGCGGATCGGCCTCGGCCGCGATGATCGCCGCGCCGATTCCGCGCATCATGGTGCCGGTCAACGCATTTCGCGCATCCGGACGGTTGAGCCGGACGACCATGACCGGGCCGTGCCGGTCGAGTACGAACTCCGCGTCGCTCATGCCTGCGCCTCGCCGGCGCTCGGCTCCATCATGACCGACAGGTCGGCTGTGTCGATCGTTCGCTCGCTCATGATTTGTACTCCGTACTCTCGGCCAATTCGGCGGCGGCGCGCATGGTGTCGACCACGATCGGTCCGAACGCCGCAAGCTTGACGTCACCCTTGGCGCGTTGGAAACCGCGCTCGAGCACGATGGCCAGCTTCCACTTGGCCAGGATCAGGTAGTAGTCGATATCGTCGACCTGGCGTCCGGACACCTGCGCGTAGTGCGCGAGCATCTGGTCACGCGAGGGCATGTACTGCATATTGGCGTAGCCCTTGGTGGCAACGGCAGGATCGCTGGTGTCCTCCGGCCACCCCTGCAGCATCCAGCCCAGATCGAGCTTCGGATCGCCGACCGTCCCCATCTCCCAGTCCACCAGCGCCGCGAGCTGCGCCGGTCCGCCGTGTTGGAACATCACATTGGCGAACTGGTAGTCGCCGTGCATCAGGCCGGGGATGTAGTCCAGCGGGCGGTGGGTGCGCAGCCATTCGGTGGCCACGTCCATGCCGTCGAGCGTGCGGGCGCCATCGATCTTGTCGTAGAAGCTCAGCCACCGCGATACCTGTCGCTCGTGGTAGCCGTCCGGACGTCCCAGATCCTGCAGGCCCCTCGCCTGCCAATCCACCTTGGACAGCAACGCGATTCCCTCGGCCAGCTGGTAGCCGAGTCCGGCCCGCGCCTGCAGGTCGGAGTCGAACGGTTCGGGCCAGATGCCGCGATGGTCCATCGGTGACCAGCCGTCGACGAAGCCCATCAGGTAGAAGGTGCGGCCGAGCACGTCGGAGTCGGTGCAGACTCCGACGGCTGCGGTATGCGGGACATCGGTGCCGTCGAGGGCCTCGATGATCCGCCACTCGCGCAGAATGCCAGCATCCCGTTCGGCGGGCGCCTCGGCAGGTGGGATGCGCAGAACGCTGATGTGTTCGCCGCGGCGGATCTGATAGATCTCGTTCTGGGTACCGCCGGACAGGAAGCGGGTTTCGAGGGGTTCGCCCTTACCGGGCAGGCCCTGGCCGTCCATCCAATCGGCGAGCCGGGTGGTGTCGATGCTCACTGGTTCCCTACTTCGTGCTCGAGATATTCGGCGAACTTCGCCCGGGCGGCTTCCTGCTTTCCGGGAATCCATTCGGTGGGCCACATGCCGTCGGTGGGCTGGTAGTCGCGCAGCACCTGCTTGGCCACGGTGGTCTTGTGCACCTCGGTCGGCCCGTCGGCCAGCCCCATGACACCGGCACCGTGGATCATCCGGAAGAACGGCATCTCGTTGGTGGTGCCCAGGGCTCCGTGCACTTGCATTGCGCGCCAGGCGATATCGTGCAGCACCGTCGGCATGACGATCTTGGCCGTGGCAATGTCCTTGCGGACCTTCTTGTAGTCGTTGTACTTGTCGATCTTCCAGGCGGTGTGCAGTACGAACAGCCGGAACTGGGCCAGCTGGGCGTAGGAATCGGCGATGTAGCCCTGTACGAACTGCTTATCGGCCAACCTGCTGCCCGCGGTGGTACGCGACAGCGCCCGCTCGCACATCATGTCGATGGCCTTCTGTGCGAGCCCGATGGTGCGCATCGCATGGTGGATGCGGCCGCCGCCGAGGCGGGTCTGCGCGATGACGAAGGCCTGGCCCTCGCCGCCGAGCAGGGATTCGGCGGGCACGCGCACGTTCTCGTAATGGATGAGTGCGTGGCTGCCGTCGTTCATCGGCTCGCCGTAGAGGCCGACGTTGCGGACGATATTTATGCCCGGGGTGTCGGCCGGTACGAGGAACATCGACATGCCCTGGTAGGGGCTGACGTCCGTATTCGTTACGGCCATCACGATCAGGAATGCGGCGGTTCTGGCGTTGGAGGAGAAGTACTTCCAGCCGTTGATGATCCAGTCGTCGCCGTCGCGCACCGCCCGGGTCTGGAATTGGGTCGGATCGGCGCCGGCCTGCGGTTCGGTCATCGAATAGCTGGAGAACAGCTCACCGTCCAGCAGTGGCTGCAGGTAGCGCTGCTTCTGGTCGGCCGTCCCGTAGTGGGCGATGATCTCCGCGTTGCCGGTATCGGGCGCCTGACAGCCGAATACGATCGGCGCCCAGGACGAGCGGCCCAGAATCTCGTTCAGCAGGGCCAGTTTCAGCTGTCCATAGCCCTGGCCGCCGAGGTCCGGGCCCAGATGTGTGGCCCACAGACCCTGACGCCGCACCTCCTCTTTCAGGGGCTGGATCGCCTTGCGCCGTGTCCCGTCGAGGGGCACGAACTGCTCATGCTCCCAGACCAGATCGAGTGGTTCGACTTCCGCGCGCACGAACTCGTCGGCCCAGTCCAGCTTCTTCTGATACTCCGGGTCAGTCTCGAAATCCCATGCCATTGCATCTCCTCTCGCATGATGAGAATATGCTTCTCGTGATACGGAATGCAATTCTTCTAGGAATTTCGAGCCGAGTGGAGCTCATGTCGTGAGGGCCGAGGATCAGTTCCATATCGGGATCGTCGCGGCGGACTTCGAGGCCACCGTGGCGACGCTGTCGGCCGTACTCGGATACGAGTGGGGGCCGGAGGTCGGCGGGTCGGTCTCGGTGGACCTGCCGGACACCCGGACGGCTGTCCTGGAGTTGAAATGCCGATACTCCACGACCGTGCCGCGCCTCGAGATCGTGCGCAGTGTCGCGGGCACGCTGTGGGAACCTGCGGGGGCAGCCGGACTCCACCACGTCGGGTACTGGTCCGACGACGTGGCCGCCGATGCCGCCGACCTGGTGCGGCACGGCTACATCACCGAGGCCACCCGGCCCGGCGCCGACGGGCGGCTGTTCTTCGCATTCCTGCGCGGCGCGGACGGCTTTCGGGTGGAACTTGTCGACCGGGCCGCGGAATCGAGCCTGGCGCAGTGCTGGGCCACACCCACGACCACGAGGAGCGACACATGACAACGGTGGGTATAGCGACCGGCGCGGGTCGCGGTATGGGCTACGCCTGCGCACAACGACTGGCCGAGATGGTCGACGTACTGCTGCTGGTGGATCGGGACGCGGCCGCCGCCGCTGCCGCGCGGGAACAGTTGGCCGAAAATGGCGGTGCCACAGTCGAAGCGGTGGAGCTCGACGTCACCGACGCCGAAGGGCTGGCGCGGCTCGCCGAGCGGGTGGATCGGCACGGCACACTGCGAGCTGTCGCCCATGCCGCTGGTATCTCTCCGACGATGGCTGACTGGCGCCGGATCTTCACCGTCGATCTGATCGGGACGGCGCTGCTCGCGCAGGCGCTGCGCCCGTTAGCCGTAACCGGCACGGCCATGGTGTGTTTCGCTTCGATGGCGCCGCTGCTCGATCCTGTCGCGCCGGACCCGGCCGGCCTCGCGGTTGTGGACGATCCGCTCGATGAGAAGTTTCTCGAGCGCATCTACGATGCGCTCGGCCCTGCCGTCGAGGATCCCGGTCTCGCATACAGCTGGGCGAAACGGGGCGTGCACCGCTTCGTGGCACATGAGGCGGTGCGCCTCGGTCCGGTCGGCGCGCGCATCTGCTCGGTCTCACCCGGCATCATCGACACTCCGCAGGGCCGCCAGGAAGCCGACAATCATCCGAGCATGGCGGCGCTGGTGCAGCGAACACCGTTGCGGCGCAGAGGTTCCGCGGACGAAGTCGCCGCCGCGGTCGCATTCGCGCTGTCGGACCAGGCGAGCTTTCTCAACGGTATCGACCTGCTCGTGGACGGCGGCGCTATGGCGGCGGTGCGGACAGCCGGTTAGTCCCTGGTGCCCGCGCCGCAAACAGCAACGCGGGCAACGGGATTGCTACACCTTCAGCAGCCGGGCGAGGTTGCCGCCCATGATCTTCGCCTGGTCGTCCAAGGGGAGATCCTTGATCTCGTTCACGTAGCGGGCGGGTTCGGCCAGTCCCTCCGGATGCGGATAATCCGATCCGAACAGCACATGGTCGGCCCCGATGAGATCCGACAGTGCGACCAGATCCTCCTCCCAGAACGGGCTGACGTAGATCTTCTTGACCGCCTCGACCGGATCGCCCGGGAAGCCCTGCGGGGCCTTCTTGTAGACCTTGGCGAGGGTCTCCAGCAGTCCGGGCAGCCATTCGGCGCCGTTCTCGATGACCGCGATCTTCAGCTCCGGGAACCGGAACAGCGCGCCGTGGCAGACCCAGGACGCCATCGCGTCGCGGATCGGCTGCCACTCGTTGATCATCTTGAAGGTGTTGGTCACGAACGGCAGCATCTCCTGCTGGCGGCCGTCCCATTCGGAGGCGAAGCGGGAATATCCGCTGTCGGAGGAGTGCATCGTCACCAGCACATCCAGTTCGACCACTCGCTTCCAGAACGGATCGAATTCCGGCAGTGCGAACGAGCGCGGTCCGCGCACGCCGGGCACCGGTGCCGGCCGGACCAGGATCGCCCGGGCGCCGCGCTCGACGACCCACTCCAGTTCCTCGATCGCCTTCTCCACGATGGGCAGGCTGATCACCGGCACGGTGAAGATGCGGTCGGAGTAGTTGAACGACCAGGTCTCATACAGCCACTGGTTGAGCGAATGCACGACCGCGTGGATCAGCTCCGGGTCGTCCTTCATGCGCTCCTCGACCAGACTGGCCAAGGTCGGGAACATCAGGGCGCGGTCGATCTGGAGCTCGTTCATCAGTTCCAGGCGGGGCGCCGGTTCGCGGAAGGCGGGCGTCGAGCGGATCGGCTTGCCGAAGATCTCGCGCATGCTCTTGCCCTCGGGATTGCCGTTCTTGAAGTACTCCTCCATCGCCCCGGGAGGCGCGACCACATCGAAGGTCGGGTTGGGGATGTATTCGCTGATCTGGCCGCGGATCGCGATTTTGGTGCGACCGTCGACCTCGACGTACTTGACCGCGTCGCGGTAGTGCTTGGGAAGGTAGGTGGTCAGCGCCTCCTTCGTCTCGTAGAGGTGGTTGTCGGCGTCGAACAGCGGGTAGGGCAGATCCCATTTGGGCATGAAACTCTCCTTCGCATTCTAGGAGAATTTTATTCTCACGACGGCGCAGCATTCAATAGCTGGGACGAGGTGCCGCCGTCACCGCCACCTCGACGCACCGCTCGAAGTGGTCGAGGCCCGGGACCGAAAAGGCTTGTATGCCAAGGCTCGTCGCGGTGAACTGGCGAACTTCACGGGAATCGACTCGCGGTATGAGACGCCGGTCTCGCCGGAACTGCACCTGGATGCCAGTGGCACGCAGACCCCGGACGAACTGGCCGACCAGGTGATCGAACACCTGCGCCTGGCGGGGAAACTCGCCCCTGCGGTAGAAGGTTAGCCATGGACGACCACGATCTCGCCGCCACCCTCGCCGAGGCGGCCGGGAAACTTCTGCTCACCATCCGATCACAAGGCGGAGCGGCCGGGGACCGGCAGGCCAATACGCTACTGCTGGACCGGCTGCGGCAGGCCAGGCCCGGCGACGCCGTACTGTCCGAGGAAAGCCCCGACGACCGTGCCCGCGTGGAACGTTCGCGGGTGTGGATCGTCGACCCGCTCGACGGCACCCGCGAATACAGTGAGCCGCCCCGACAGGACTGGGCGGTGCACGTCGCCCTCGCGGTGGACGGCCGCCCGGTCGCCGGAGCGGTGGCGCTGCCGGCCACGGGATTGGTCCTGCACACCGGGCGACCACCCGAGCTCGCGCCCGCCGTGCCCGGACCCATTCGGGTGGCCGTATCCCGCAGCAGGCTCTCCGCACAGGTGACGCAGCTGATGGATGCGCTGTCGGCGACGCCGGTCCCGATGGGGTCGGCCGGGGCGAAGGCGATGGCCGTCGTCCGTGGCGGCGCCGACGTCTACGCCCACTCCGGCGGCCAATACGAATGGGATTCGTGTGCCCCGGTCGCCGTCGCCGCGGCTGCCGGGCTGCACGTATCCCGCCTCGACGGAACACCGTTGCGTTACAACCGCCCCGATCCCTACCTGCCCGACCTGCTGATCTGCCGACCCGAATTGGCCGACACGGTGCTGCAGACACTGACCGGCGCCTGATCCGCCGCATCTGGGCCGACCTGATGGTGGTCATCGTGGCGCCGATATCGGAGCGGTCAGCCGCTGATTCGCGCTCCCGAGTCGAAGCCCCACAGTGCCAGCGTCATCAGCAGGTTGACGCAGATCATGACGGTGATGCTGGCGCGCATCGCGCGACCGGCGGCAATGCCGACGCCCACCGGACCGCCCGCGGAGTAGTAGCCGAAGTAGCACTGGATGGTCGTGGTGATCACGACGAAGACGACGGCTTTCGCCAGCGAATACGCGACATCGGTCGCACTGAGCACCATGCGGAAGTAGTGGTCGTAGGTGCCGGGCGATTGGCTGCCCGCGACGCCGATGGCCACCTCGACCGCGACGAAATTCATTGCCAGACAGACGAGATAAAGCGGAACGATGGCGGCCACCGAGGCCATGAGCCGCGTGGTCACCAGGTAGGGGATGGACCGGATGGCGAGTGTTTCCATCGCGTCGATCTCCTCGGCGATGCGCATGGCGCCGAGTTGCGCGGTGAATCTGCAGCCCGCCTGGGACGCGAAGGCGATGGAAGCCATGATCGGGGCCAGTTCGCGGGTCGACGCGGTCGCGGACACCAGACCCGTCGCTGGGCCGATGCCGAGCAATTTCAGTGCGCTGTAGCCCTCGATCCCCACCAGTGCACCGCCGCTCGCGCCGAGCACGACAATGATGCCGGCCGTACCGCCGCCGACGATGAGAGACCCGTTGCCCCAGGTGATGTCGGAGATCAGGCGCAGTAGTTCCCTGCGGTAGTGGCGCAGGACGATCGGAATGGAGGCGAGCGCGCGCAGGAAGAATATGGCCATATGCCCGAGGCGCATGGCCCCGTGCAGCGGTGCGTTGGCAACGCGCAGCACCTGCCTGAAGTGCAGCGGATAGTACGGCGCCGCCATCTCAGAGCGCCTGCCGCGGGAAGAGCATCGTGTACATCTGGGTGAAGCCCACGTTCACCACCATGAGCAGCACGATCGAGGCCACCACGGTGGCATTGACCGAATTCGCGACACCGCCGGGACCGCCCTTGGTGCTCAATCCCTTCTGGCATGCGACGACGGTCACGATCAGTCCGAACACCACGGCCTTGACCACCGCCAGATACATATCGCCGATGCGCGCGAACGAGGAGAAGGTGGCGATGAAGCTGCCGGGCGTACCGCCCTGGACATAGACATTGAACATATATCCGGCGAGGAATCCGACGAAGGCGCTCAGCCCGGTCAGCCCGACCGCGACAAGCACTCCGGCGGCCACCCGTGGCACCACCAGCTTGCGCAGCACCGAGACACCCATAACCTCGAGTGCGTCGATCTCTTCTCGGATGGTGCGCGAGCCCAGGTCGGCGCAGATCGCCGAACCGACCGCCGCCGCAAGCAGCATCGCCGTGACCACCGGCGCCGCCTGGCGGATGACCGCGAGACCGCTGGCCGCGCCGGCCAGCGAGGTCGCGCCGACCTGACCCGCGATCAGCCCGAATTGAATCGAGAGGGTCGCGCTGATGGGCAATGCGACCGCGACGGTAGGCAGGTAGGAGGTTTTGATCATGAAAGCGGCCTGCCGCACGAACTCCTTGAATGCGAAACGGCCTGTCGCGATGTCGATTACCAGATACTGCACGGCACGCACACCCAAAATGAACTGGGCGCCTACCGTATCCAGCGATGCGACCGGATGACGGCGTACATAGCCGTGGCCCCAGTTCCTGATCCGGGTGAGCGACGGTGCCGAGGATTGATCGATCACATCACACCAGATCCACTTTGCCGGCCAGCCAGCGCTCGCCCACCCGTTGCATCGTCATGACCATGCGGCTGCGATCGATCCGTGGCTCGGGGCTCACCGAGTTGGTGACCTCCTGATCGATGAACAGCATTACCTGGACACGGTCCTTGGTCGCCGACTTGATACTGGAGTCCACGATGCGTCCCTTGCTGACCGCCTTGTGCTCCACCAGCAGTGCCTTCAATTGGTTGCTGGATTGGGTATAGGTGTCCTTGAATTCGCCGGTCGCGCCACTGCTGACGGCGGCGAAATTCTGGTCGATATTCTGGGAATCGATGCTGGTCAGTGTGACCGCGTAGGTCTGCGCGGTGCTCGCGGCCTGCCGGGCCGCGGCATCGATCTCGTTGCGGTCGTGTAGTTTCCAGCCGAGCACGCAGGCGAGCACCGAGGCTGATACCGCGACGAGGGTGATCGCGCCGACCGCGGCGCGCGGCACCCAACGACGCCGCCAGAAGGGTGGTGCGGCGTCCGCACTCACGGGCGAGTCATCGGCCACCTGGTCCGAATCGGTTGTCTCGGTGGCCGTTTCCTGCTCGGGCACGGACGAGTCGTCGGTGTCCGCGGCCGAATCGGTTGTCTCGGTAGCGGTTTCGGTCTCCAGCACTGATTTCTTCATCGAAACCTCCTGGCCTTCGTTGTTGGTTTGCTACTTCGGTGGTACATATGCCGGAACGTATGCACCGCCGTACGGTGTCGGGATCGACAGCGGCCCCTGCGGTGTCGGATCAGCGGTCGCCAGCGGATCGACTCCGGGCGGGGGGTGCGCGGTGTCGTCGCCTGGCGGCCGTGGCGCGTTGCGTGCTCCGCGCGGCACGAGCGTCGGATCCGGGTCGGTGCAGTAGGTGTACAAGTAGGGTTCGGGATGGTTCGCGACGGTGACCGGCAGGCGCGGCAGGTTGTAATCGCACTGCTTTCGTGGATAGATGCTGGCGATCGCCCAGAGCGCGCCGTCGTGGAATGCGGTGCCCAAAGCATCTGCGGTGGAGCCGGCCCGCCGCGTGGGGAAGAACAGATTGTTGATGGCCGGTACGTGCACGTATGACATCTGGGCCACGGTCGCGAGATTGCCGAGCAGTTGGACCATGGTCGGGGAGTTGTCGGCGATGATCTGGTCCATGGTCCGCAGTGCCTCCGGCCCGACGTCGAGCAGGGTGTCGAACCCGCCCGTCATCGAATTCACACCAGCGGCAGTGCGTTCGAGATCGGCCGCGGTAGCCGCCAGCGCCGGTCCGAGCTCGCGTGCGGTGCCGAGCACCACCTCGCTGGTGTGCACCAGGCTGACAGTCTGCGGAAGTACCGCACCGAGTGTGGTGATCAGGAAGGCGCCACCATCGATGATCGCCGCCAGCTTCTCCGGCGCCGCCGAACTCGCGCCCAACTCGTGCACGATCGCCTGCAGTTTGTCGGGATCGAGTTGTGCGATGGTGCCGTTGAGGTCGCCGAGCAACTGTGCCAGCTGCACCGGCACTGTGGTCCGGTCCTTGCCGATGACCGCGCCGCCGGCGAGATAGGGGCCACCGGAGTCAGTCGGAACGAAATCCAGGTATTGCTCACCGGCCATCGACAATCCGGCCACCCGGACCGCACTGTCGGTCGGGATCCTGGTGCCTGCCTCGATCGACGCGACCGCGACCACGTCACCGTCGACGATGTCGACCGAAGACACTCGGCCGACGCGGACACCGCGCACGGTGACGTCCCGGTCGGGCAGCAGACCACCGGATTGCGCCAGGTGGACCCGGATCTGGTAGGTCGACGCAAACGGGTTCAGCTCGAGCGATCCGAACACGACATACGTCGCTCCCGCTATCAGCGTGGCCACCAGGGCAACCAGCGAGAAGACGAGTCGATGACGGACCAACCGGTCGGTGACTGCGAGGACCGCGCCCGCCGCCGACTCCAGGCGGACGCCGAAGGCCCGATTCGGGTCCGGGCGGTTCATCGTCCCGGTCCGATCACTCGGCCGTACAACCGGCCCAACGAGTACGCCAACGAACCGGCGAAGTTCTCCCAGTCGGTCTGGCTCGGCACCCGGGCTTCCGGATTACCCGGGAAGTTCGGGTCGGGTGCCGCTCCGAGCACTATCTGATAGATATCGGCGTCGGCGGTAGCGGCTGCGGCGTTGGCTACCTTGCCACCGACGATGGCCAGGGTGTGGTTCAGCGGGTCGAGGTTGGCGTTGGGGTCTATCGCGGCGGTGTTGAGTCCGGCGGCGAGATTGTTGAGGTCGGTAACCAGGCTGCGCTTTCCGGTTCCGTTGATCGACGGAAACTTCGCGAGCTGGCCGGCGATCCGATTCAATTGGGCTGCGAGATCCACGATGTCCTGGGTGCTGGCGGCCACAACATCCAGGGCCGGGCTCGCGGCGGCCACCACATCGTTCACCACCGACTGTTGCGCGGCCACGGTGGCGGTCAGCGTTGCGGTGTCCTGCACTACCGCTCGGATCTGGTCCGATCGTGCCGAGAGCGTCCCGACCAATGTGGTCGTTTGGGCGATCAGCTCACCCATGCGGTCGCCCCGCCCACCGAATTCGGCGCCGAGACCGTTGATCACCTTCGTCAGATCTCGGATCACACCACCGTTGACCAGCAATGCCGCCCGGGCGAGTACTTCCTCGATCGTCGCCGCCGCCGAGGTCGACGATTGCGCAATGCTGTCCCCATCGTGCAGCACCGCGGCACCGGGAGCTGGATTCGGTGGCGGATCGAGTGCGACGAATACATCGCCGAGCGGTGTGGCCGACCGTAATTCGGCGGTCGTGCCCGTCGGTAGCAGCACCTCGGATCGGATCCGCAGGGTGACCACGGCGGTGTAATCGCGTGCCGTCATGGACCCGACCTCTCCGACATCGGCGCCGTCGACCTTCACCTTGGCCTTGGTCGGGAGGTTGAGCGCGTTGGCGAAGGTGGCCGTCAGCGTGAACGTGTGCGATCCGACCGATGGCGCGGGCAGCGGCATCCGATCCAGCCCCATCGAACAAGCGCTCGCCGATACCGTGCACAGCAGCACGACGGCGGCACTGGTGAAAGTTGCTTTCCTGGTAATCATTTCGGCAAACCCGCGATTCCGGCCAGCATGGCCACGATGCCGAAGTCCGGCCCCATATCGGACAATTTCCCGGTGTTGCAGCCGAGCTGTTTCAAGTCGAGCAGGTTGCACACCTGCTTCACCATCTGCCCGTCCAGCACGATCTTGTCCACATTCACGTGCACCCGACCGGCGCCCACGTTCTGGTCGATCACGGCATAGGCGTTGTCGACGACCAGCGGGAACAGATCCATGAATTCCGCGATGTTGCGGTTGTAATCCGACAGACTCTGGAAGATGACGTTCGCACCGCTCGCCGTATTCGACAGGGCGCCACGATTGCGCTGCATGAGATCGGTTGTCCGGGTGAGGATTTCGTTCAATTTCGCGCCGGTGTCGCCGGTGCCGAGATTCTGTTCGGCGAGCAGCTCACTCAGCTGGCGGACCCCGCTGCCGAACTCGCGAATCGTCTGGTCGTTGCGCGCGGCCGCGGCGGACAGCGAGTCCAGATTGTGCACCAGAGTGGTTATCGCGTTCTTGGTGGCGACGCCATGATCGTCGCCCATGCGCAGCGCTCGGGACAGCTGGTCCAGCGCGGCCTTGATCTCATCGCCGTTGTCCGTTGCCACCGCCGCGCCGACACCGACCGCGTCGGCGATCGGGCCGTGCCCCTGCCCGTCGCCCTGCAGTGACGTGGACAGCTTCTCCGCCATGGCCAGCAGACTGTCGAACTCGACCGGCGTCTTCGTGCGATCGGTACCAAGCGTCGCCCCGTCCGCCAGGGTCGGTCCGCCGCGGTAGACCGGGGTGAGTTCGATGTGCCGGTCGGTCAGCACCGAATCCGAGACGGTCACCGCCGTGACATCGGCGGGAATCCGCACCGAGGCGTCCACCCCCATCGTCACTTCGACATACGCGCCACGTTGCTCGACGCGGTCGACCTTACCGATCCGCATGCCGAGCACATCCACCGGATTACCGACGAAGACACCGGCTGCGCTGTCGAAATGCGCTGTCACGGTGATGGTTTCGTTCAGCCGGGCTAGCGGAGCGCTGGCTGCCCCGGCGATCAGCGCGGTGGCCGCTAGTACCAGAACCAGTTTGACGGGACGGGGTAACGATCTCATCGACAGTCCTCCGAATAGGGGGGCAGCTGGATCTGCGCGCGGCCGACCAGCGCACACATGAAGGAGTCGATGAACGCTCCCGAGGACGCGTTGGCCTCCAGTTCCGGCCCGGAGCCGGTCAGGTCCGCCCAGCTGCGCCACGGCACCGGCAGGATCTGCAATATGTTGCGCAGCAGGTCGTCGTGCCTGCTGAGCATCTGCACCAGCTGGCCGAGGTTGTCGAACAGGGATTGAATTTCGGGCTGGTCGTCCACGACAATCGGCTGCAGTGTCCGCACCACATTGCTGGTGGCTGCGATGAGGGCGGCAATGGACTGCCGCTTGGCCGCGATCTCCCGCAGCAGGTCGCGGCCCTGGTCGAACAGCACGCCTAGGCCGGCCCGTTGATTCTCGATGACCGTGGTGAGTTGGCTCGTGCTGGTCAGCAATGTGCCGATCTGCCCGCGTCGTTCCGCGATCACACCCGACAGGGTGGTGACGTTCTGCATCACCGACGGAATCAGCTGTGGCAGCCCCTGTAGCTGGGTGGACAGTTCGGTGAGCGCCTGGCCGACCTTATCGGCATCGACCTGAGTGAAGGTGGTCGTGGCGTCGGCCAGGGCCGACTGCAGATCGTAGGGAACATTGGTCTGCGCCAAGGGGATTCGGCCATTCGGCAGCGCACCGGAACCGGCCGGTGCGAGTTCCACATACCGATTGCCCAGCAAAGTGGTGAGTTTGATCGACGCGGTCGTGGCGGGGCCGAGCGCGACATTATCGGCGATGCTCAGCGTGACCGTCACGTGTTCGCCGGCCAACCGCAGGCCGACCACATGGCCGACCGGCACACCCGCCACCGTCACCTGATCGCCGGCACCGAGCTGCGCGGCCTGTGCGAAATCCGCCTCCAGACGTCGCTCACCGATATCGAGCGAATTGACGACCAGTGCGGCGACGACCGCGACTACCAGCAGCGCGATCGCCGCGAATCCGAGCCAGGGCCTGCTGAGTTCTTCGAGTTGCCGACGCCCGATTCGGTTGCGGCCGTTGTGCTTCCACGGTATGCGCATGCGCCTCACCTGCACTTGGAGGTGTGTTGGGCAACCCCGCCGGGGGATACCGCGTCGACTATTTGCGGAATCAGCGGTGTCAGGCCCGGCACGAGCGACACGGTCACCTCGCAGATGTAGGCGTCGACGTAGCCGCCTTCCTGCGTGATGCGGGCCAGCCCTTTGAGAATCAGTGGCAGGTTGTAGCCGAGGTATTCGAACTTGGCCTTGTTGTCCAGGAAGTGCTGCGTGAATCCGGGTTCCCGAGTCAGGAATTCGACCAGGGTGGGCTGGTCGGCGGCCACGATCTCCGACGCTCGGCCGACTACCTTCGCGATCTGGTCCACGGAATCGAACAGTGCTCGCTGATGTTGTTGCAGGCCCTCGAAGACGGCTCGTGTCTGGTCGATCACCGTGGTCAGATTTCCGCTCTGCTGGGCCAGATTGCCGACGATGGTGGCGAGATTCGAGATGACCTGTCCGAGCACCTCGTCCGGCCCGGCGAACGATTCGGCCAGCCGGGTCGTCTCCGCGATCAGCATGGTGATCGAGCCGTTGTCGCCCTGCAAAGCCTTGATCAGGGCAGCGGTGATGTTGTCGACCGCGGTCCGGTCCAGTGTGCCGAACAGCGGCTCGAAACCGTTGAGCAGCTTGGAGATATCGAACGACGGCTCGGTGTGGTCGACCGGAATCTCGGCGCCGGGTTTCAGTACGGTCGGGTCGCCGTGGTTGCCCATGGCCACACCGAGATAGCGCTGACCGATCAGGTTCTGATACGTCACCGATACGGTGGTGTTCCCGGTGAGCACCTGATCGGTGTGGATCCGGAAACCGACCCGCGCGAGCGTGCCCGCCAACTCGACCGATTCGACCCGCCCGACCCGTACCCCGGCCATCCGGACGTCATCGCCGACACGCAGGCCGGAGACGTTGGTGAACAGCGCGGAGTACTCGGTGGTCTCGCCGCCGATGCCGCGCTGCAGGGTGACCGCGACCGACCAGCTGAGCAGCGCCGAACTGATCAGGAAAGCGATCAGCACGAGCAGTGATCCGCGATAGCTCATCGGGTGCCTCCGCTCGGGTCCGGCGTGATCGAGACGTTGGCGCCGCGGGCCAGCGGACCGAACAGAATGTCCGCGGCGGCATTGGGCTTTCCGCCGAGGATGTCCGCGATCTGCTCCTGTTCGGCGGGACTGCCGACCGGCCCGATATCGCTATCGAGTAGCGAGGCCGGTGGTTGGAAGCGGCGCGGATCCAAGCCGGGCGGTAAGCCCTCGGCCGGGGCGGGTGTCGCCGGAGCGCTCGCGCAGTTGGGACCGGCCAGCTCGCCGTATCGGGGGCAGTCCGCCGAGGTGTACTGCCGGTTCGGTGTCAGCTGCACAATGACGCGCGGGGTAAGCCGTTGTGTCTGCGGATTCCACAACCCGGTGAAACCGGTGATCATTCGCGTGAGCGAAACACTGATCTGCGGAAAACTGCTCGCGCCGTCACCGAATGCGCCGAGGGCAGGTGACATATGCGTGGTGATATCGATGATTTTGTCGGTGTTGTTGTCCAGTGCGGTACCGACGGTGCCGAGCGTGTGCAGGCCGCCGGACAGCAGCGCGGTGAGCTTCGCGCGCTGCTGTGCGAGCGTCTGCAGCGGCAGTATCGTTTGGTGCATGGCGTCGAGCAGATCCGGTGCCGCCGACTGGAGTTCACGCAGCGCGGCCGAGAGCGAGTCGAGCGTGGACGGCGCCGCCTGCACCGAGACGACCTTGTCGAGTTCGACGACGATATCGCGCAGCCGTGCCGCCGCATTCTCGATGCCGGCGCCGCGCCCGTTGGTGGCTTCGGCGAGGATCGCCAACATGCCCACCGCGTCATCGGTTTCGTCCCGACCGACCGCGGCGATGATCCGCCGCAGCTGATCGAGCGAGGTCTGCAGGCGCACGGTCGCCAGGCTGTGATCCTGGCTGATGCGGGCTCCCGAACCCAGCGCCGGTGCCGCACCGTTGTAGACGAGTTGCACCGAGGGCACCGCGAATACGTTGCTCGGTACCACCCGCGCGGTCACCGTCGCCGGAATCGCCTGCGCGAAATGCGGATCCAGCTCGATGCGGACATCGTTCATTCCGCTCTGGGCGGCGGGGGTCACCGCCGTGACCAACCCGACGCGAACGCCTTGGAATTTCACATCCGACTTGGCGGGCAGCCCGTCGCCGACATTCGCCATGACTGCCGTCACCGTCACGGACTTGCGCAGTGCCCCTCGGGAATTCGCGACCATCAGGGTGGCGGCTGCCGCGATAGCGACGACGCAACAGACACCGGTCAACAGCAGGCGAACCGAGGAGGGGCCTCGGCCGTCGGGCTCGAACATGATCGACACGAAATCCACTCACTCTCGCGGCGCGGATGCGTCTCGCGGCGTGAATCGGATGTGCAGATCGGTGAGCCCGCGCAGGATGTAGGTCGGCTCATAGCTGTAGCGGCGGTCGTCCGCGGGACCGTGCTCATCCGCATCGATCGTGATGTCCAGCATCCGATCCAGAATTCGTTCCAGCGATACCCGACCCTCCACCCGTGCCAGCGGACCTCCTGGGCAGGAGTGCACACCGCGTCCGAAAGCCATGTGCTCGCGGGAGTTCGCGCGATCCAGGCGGAACTCGTGCGGGTTCTCGAACCGGCTCGGGTCGCGGTTGGCCGCACCGGGGCAGACCATGAGCGTGGATCCGGCCGGTACGTCGACCCCACCGACCTCGGTGGACCGGCGGGCGAGCCGGAAGCCGCTCTTGACCGGTGCGTGCATGCGCAGTGTCTCCTCGATGAAGACCGGGATGCGGCTGCGATCGGCACGCAGTGTCCGCTGCAGCTCAGGATCGTCACCGAGCACGCGGACCGCGGCGGCGAGCAGCTTGGCGGTCGTCTCCTGACCCGCGGCGAAAACGAAGGTCGCCGAACGGACCACATCGAGGACCTCGGGGGTCGACCCATCCGGATATTTCGCCAGCGCCAGCGAGGTCAGCACATCATCGCGCGGCTCGCGCCGCCGATCGCTGATGTAGGCACTGAACTTCTCGTCGAGCCACTCCAAGGGATTGATGCCCATCGCTACCTTGTCCAGCGAACCGACCTGGCTGCCGGGTCGGTCGGCGCCGAGCACGGTCCGGAACTCCTGGTGGTCCTGCTCCGGAACACCGAGCAGGTCGGCGATCACCAACAGCGAGAACGGTTTCGCGTACTCGGCGACGAATTCGGAGCGGCCGTTGGCCAGGAATTCGTCGAGCTGGCGGTCGGCCAGCCGCCACATGAACTCCTCGTTCTCCTTCAGCCGCGCGGGTGTCAACAGCCGGTTCAGAACCGACCGGGCGTAGGTGTGCTGCGGCGGGTCCATCGTGACCATGTGCTCGTACATGGGCAGTTGGGTGCGGTGCTGCTCGATCTGCGCGCTGATGTCCTCGCCCTCGGGCTCGAACGGCAGCGGCGGGAACGGGCCGCCCACCGCGATGCACGAGGAGAACGTGTCGGCGTCCCGCATTACCTGGGAGACCTCCTCGTATCCGGTCACCGCGAGGACGTTGTAGTGCGGCTCCCGCGTGACGGGGCACTTGGCGCGTAGGTGATCGAAGTACGGATAGGGATCGGGCACGAGTGCCGGATCGGTGAAGTAGTCGATGGTGTCGAAATCGGTCAACGTCGGCTCCTGAGTCGGTAGGTCACGGGTACTGCACGGTGATCGAGGTGGTCTGGGGCAGGGCCTGGCAGGTGAGGATGTAGCCGGCCGCGAGGTCGTCGTCGGTCAGCGCGTCGTTCACCTTCATCGCGACCCGCCCGTCGACGAGGGTGGCCATACAAGTTCCGCAGTTGCCTGCCTCGCAGGAAAACGGTGGTGTCAGCCCGGCACGGCGCGCGGTCTCCAGTACCGTCTCGTCGGCTCGGCCGGGCTGTGACGTTATGGCGCCGTCCAAGTGAATTGTCACTATTGCGTTTGCCACCGCATCGGGAACTGGCCCGGATTCGGCGGGCGCGGGAGTGTGCGGGATCAACATCGATCGCGAAATCACTTTCGTGGGATTATGGTGGCAGCGCAATGCGGAGAATGCTGCTCGACATCGAATCCGATTTTCGGTCCGACTCGCTACGTCGATGATTGTGCGCGCGGTCACAGATCCGGTCAATAGGTGCGAGCAAATATTTTTCGCGGCTGCTTGTTCCTGTTTTCGGCGTACTGAATCAGCACCTTCACCGCATATAAACCGGAGGGTGCGTCGAATTCGATAACCGCCGAATTTCGGTTACCTGTTTGCCGTAATTTCTATTTTTGTTCAGCGATCGGATTTCCGATCAGAAATACCACCTCCCGTTGCCGTCGGGGCGCGGTGTCGCGGTGCCCCGGCGGACGGCAAGGCTGGATTCGGGACCTGCTAGCCCGCGTTCGGTCGACGCACGGCGCCATCCTGCGCCGTCGCCGATGTGTCGGCGTTCCGGTCGTATATGAACGGCGCGGCGACCTCCGGACCCAGAACCAACGGTTCCGGCTGGTCGGTGGCGTTGCGCCGCTCGCGTACAGCCCGGTCCTGGGCGATGTTGTCCGCGGTGAGCCGCCGCACGGTGCGCTCGAGTATCGGCAGGATCTCGTCGACATCGAGGGTCTTGTCCGCGACCCGCCCGATCAGGGCGTAGACCATGTTGGGCAGTATCAGTGTCATGTCCTCGATGTAATCGGGATCGGCACCTTCGAAGATCTGCGCGGCTACCGGTAGGACAGTGGCGAACCCATCGATGCTCAGGCGCGCACCGCCCGGGGCCGAGTTGGCCCGGTAGAACGCTTCGAGCATCGTGGGATTGCGCTCCCATGGTTGGAACACATGTCGCAGAATCCGTATCACGCCGTCGGCGATCGATTCCTCGGGTGTGGGCGGGGCGATGTCGGGATAGGTATTGGTGGCCATCCACTCGTGGACCGCGGCGATGATCAGCGCGTCCCGGGTGGGGAACAGCTTGTACACCGTCGCGAGCGATACGTGTGCGCGACGTGCTACCTCGCGTAGCTGAACGGCGTCGTAGCCGTCCGACTGCAACAGTGCGAGCACGGTCTTGATGATCTTCTGCGACGGAATCCGTGCTGCTGTCCGACTCACGCGAGAACTGTAACACGGTTACCATGGTAACCGTGTTACTGACTCGAGGGAGCGCTTTCGAGATCGAATTCCGAGGCATTCGGTGCGCCTCGGCCGGGTTCGGCGGGATGGATCGGCCGGTCGGTGGCGTGCAACGGCCGGGTCGATCCGCCGCGGCGGACCGCGATGATTTCGGCGCCGATGGCGACGGCGGCCTCGGCGGCGGTCCGCCCACCCAGATCCAGGCCGATCGGGGAATGCAGGCGCGCCAGCTCGGCATCGGTGAGGCCGGCCGCGCGCAACGCCGTTCGCCGGTCGGCGTCGGCTCGGCGCGAACCCATGGCGCCCACATAGGCGATCGGCAGTCGCAGCGCGATCTCCAGCAGTGGGATATCGAATTTCGGGTCGTGGGTGAGTACGCACACCACGGTTCTGGCGTCGACCGGGGTATCCGCGAGATACCGGTGCGGCCAGCCGACGACGACCTCGTCGGCATCCGGGAAACGATCCCGGGTCGCGAATACCGCGCGCGCGTCGCACAGCGTGACCCGATAGCCGAGCAGGCTGCCCACCCGGCACACCGACGCGGCGAAATCAGTTGCCCCGCAGACGATCATCCGTGGTGGCGGCGCGAAAGATTCGACGAGGATCGTCGATTCCGCACCGCCGCAGCCGATCCGGCGTACGCCGGTGGCGCCGATATCCAACATGGCGCGCACCTCGGCAACGACCGCGGCGTCCAGTGGCGTTCCGACGGTGTGGCTCGGATCCACCGTGGTCATGGCCCCGCTGTCCAGATCGCGGACCAGTGCCACCGGACCTGGTTGCCGCAGCGCGGCCTCGACGATCGGATAATCGACCGCGCACACCCGATGGACGAACACATCGATGGTGCCGCCGCAGGTCAGGCCGACCGCGAAGGCGTCGACGTCGGCATAGCCGAAGCTCGCTCGCATCGGCGTGCCCGAGCGCAGGACTTGGCGGCACAGATCGTATGCGGCGGCCTCGACACAGCCGCCCGAGATGCTGCCGATAACCGTGCCTGCGGCGTCGACGGCCAGTGCGGCGCCGATCGGCCGTGGCGCGCTTCCGGCCACTCCGACGACGGTCGCGACCGCGTAAGGCGTGCCGGTCGCATGCCAGCGCAGTAATGACGCGGTCAGTTCCCGCATGATCGACCCTCTCGACGACATTGCGCGACGGTAGGAGCAGATGCAAGAATCACAAGTGCCCGAGATGAGACCATAATTCTCAGTCTAGACAAATTACACTCTTGACACCGTTATCGGCGCGATGCTAGACAATTCCTCAGCAGCAATTGGCGGCTCCGAGGGTGCCGGACCGTGTTGATCTCGAACGGATTGTGATGCCCTTTTTACCCGCTTCTCGATTTTCATCGCCGTGGTGCACATTTCTTCCGGCGGAACGTTTCCGAAGGCCCTTTTACCTGGTTGTGGCGGAAACGTCCCGAACAGTGAATGGGAGGGCCGCCTGATGACAGATATCGCTATCGGTCAGGTGACCGAAGCGTCGGCCGGATTCGTCGGCGCCCGGGTGCCCAGAGTCGAAGATCTCCGATTGGTGACCGGCGCCGGCGTATTCGTCGACGATGTGCACCGGCCGGGCATGTTGCACGCCTGCTTCGTCCGAAGTCCCATCCCGCGTGGCCGGATCCTCGGCATCGATGTCGCGGAGGCCTTGGCGCTCGACGGAGTGTATGCCGTGTTCACCGCCGCTGACCTGAATCCTGGCGTGCACCAGTTTTCGTACTCGCTTGACGCCCCCGGACTGCCGCCGGTGCCGCGGCCGGCGCTGGCCGAGGACGAGGTGCGTTTCGTCGGTGATCCGGTCGCCCTTGTGATCGCGGTCGATCGATATGTGGCCGAGGATGCGGTCGAGTTGGTGGTCGTCGACTACGAACCGCTCGAGCCGGTCGTCGACTACCGAACAGCACACGAAACCACCGAACTCGTGCATGCGCAGTCTCCCGGTAACCTGGCGGGCGCGCTGAGCGGGCGCCCCGCGGCGGAGCTCGACCCGATCTTCGAATCGGCGGCACATGTGGTGCGGCAGCAGATCTTTCAGCAGGCGTACGCGCCGGTGCCGATGGAGACGCGGGGCCTGGTCGCGGAATGGTGGGCGCCGAGCGGGGAGTTGACGGTCTGGGCATCCACTCAGGTACCGCATGAGATCCGCGGCTTCTGCGCGCGACTGCTCGGCATCGCCGAACATTGCGTGCGGGTCATCATGCGCGATACCGGCGGCGGCTTCGGACTGAAGGCCGCGCCATTGCGTGAGGACGTCTGTATCGTGCTGGCCGCCCGCAAGCTTCCGGTGGCGCTGAAATGGATCGAGGACCGGCAGGAAAACCTGATGGCGGGCGGTATGGCCCGGCACGAGCACGGTGACGTCCGCATGGCCTTCGACGCGGACGGCACCATCCTCGCCGCCGCCATCGACTACGTGCAGAATGTCGGCGCCTATCCGACGCCGTCACCGCTGACGGCCGCCATCCCGGTCGGGATGCTGTTCCCGGGACCGTACCGCGTGCCTGCCGCGACATTCGATGTGCGGCTGATGTATTCGAACACCGTGGGACGTGTCGCCTATCGCGGTCCCTGGCAGTTCGAGTCGGTGGCCCGTGAGGTGCTGCTGGATACCGCGGCCCGCCGGATGGGCATGGACCCGGTGGCGGTGCGACGACGAAATATGTTGCGGCGGGACGAGTTTCCGACGTTCAACGCCAATGGCATGCCGTACTCCGATGTGTCGCCGTCCGAGACCTTCGAGCAGGCACTGGCCATGCTCGACTACGACGCCTTCCGCGATCAGCAGCGGCGCGCGCGGGCCGACGGACGCTACCTCGGGGTCGGCACCTGTACCTACCTCGAACCGACCACCGGCGGTACTCCGCTGCACAGCACCGAAGGCGCGACCATCCGGGTCGAACCCTCCGGGAAGGTCAATGTGTATGTCTCGGGCGGATCCTCGGGAAACAGTCTGGAGACCACGGTCGTTCAACTGACCGCCGACGCGCTCGGTGTGGACATCGCCGATGTCCACACCATTCAGGGTGATACCGCACTGACTCCGTTCGGTGGCGGCACCGGCGGCAGCCGGTCGGGTTCCATGCTGGCCGGTGCGATCGCGGAGACGGCCGCCGTGCTGCGCGAGCGGATAGTGGCGATTGCCGCGCATAAACTGGGCGCACCCGTGGAGGACGTGGAGTTGACCCTCGGTCGTGCGTGGGTCCGCGGCGTGCCCGATGTGGCGATGACGCTGGCCGAGATAGCCGATATCGCCTATTTCAACGGATACGACCTGCCTCCGGGCGTGCCCGCGGGCTTGGAGGCCAGCGGCCGATATCGGACGCCGCACATGATGATCTGGGCCAACGCGACCCACGTGTGCACCTGTGAGGTCGACATAGAAACGGGTGCGGTGACATTGCTGCGCTACATCGTCAGCGAGGACTGCGGGCCGATGATCAACCCGGATGTGGTGGAGGGCCAGATCTTCGGCGGCACCGTACAGGGCATCGGCGGCGCGCTGTACGAGCACCTCGCCTATGACGACAGCGGGAATCCGATCAGCACAACCTTCATGGACTACCTGCTGCCCACCGCGACCGAGGTGCCGGTCATCGAGGTCGGGCATGTCGAGACACCGAGCCCCGGTCCCGGCGGTTTCAAGGGTGTCGGCGAGGGCGGCGCCATCGGGGCCGCGCCCGCGGTGATCAATGCCGTGGTCGATGCCCTGGCGCCGTTCGGTGTGGAAGTCGGCCAGCTGCCGCTCTCGCCCGCGGCGATCGTGGCACTGGTGGACCGGGCGCGCGCCGAGCTAACCGGGACGGTGTCGGCATGAAACCCGCGCCGTTCGAATATCATTCGCCGATCTCCACCATGGCGGCCGTCGAGCTGCTCGCCGAACTCGGTGACGATGCGAAGCTCATCGCCGGTGGGCAGAGTCTGGTGCCGATGCTGGCGCTGAGGTTGGCGGTCCCCGAGCATCTGGTCGACGTGCGCCGCATCGATCAACTGTGCGGTATCGAGTCGCGCGCGGACTCGGTGTGGATCGGCGCGGGGACCACCCACACCACGGTCGGCCGGTCCGCCGAAGTCAACCGAGCGGTGCCACTGCTGGCACGGGCCACCCCGCTGATCGGTCATGCCCAGATCCGAAACCGCGGCACGATAGGCGGCTCGATCGCGCACGCCGATGCCGCGGCCGAATATCCGGCGGTGGCCATGGTTCTCGACGCGCGAATCGAGGCTGAGTCGCCGCGCGGGCGCCGTACCCTGTCCGCGTCGGATTTCTTCACCGGCATGTGGAGCACCGAACTGGCCGCCGACGAACTGGTGACCGGGATCGTCTTTCCGGCGCGACGCGGCCGGTGTGGTTTCGCGATCGAGGAATTCGCCCGCCGCAGTGGCGATTTCGCGTTGGCGGGTGCTGTCGTGGCCGTCGGCCTCGATGCCGACTCCCGCATAGACCGGTGCGGTATCGGCCTTTTCGGACTCGGCCCCACCCCGAGCAGGGCCACCGCCCTCGAGGGGGAGCTGATCGGTCGCGACATCGCCGAAGTCGCTCCCGACGAGGTCGGTCATGCGGCGACGGAACCGTTGGATGCGGTGCCATCCGATCTGCACGGCACGGCCGACTACCGCAAACGGGTAGGGGCAGTCATGGTGGCGCGCGCCTGGCGCCGCGCCGTTGAGGAGGCGAGCAATGACTGACATCGATATCGAGGTGCGGGTCAACGGGCGGGCCCGGCGCCATCGGGTGCCACCTCGGCTGACGCTGGCCGACTACCTGCGCGAAATATGCGGGCTGACCGGGACCCACCTGGGCTGCGAGCACGGGGTGTGCGGTGCGTGCACGGTATTGCTGGACGGGCAGGCGGTGCGTGGCTGCCTGGTCCTGGCCGTGCAGGCCGACGGTGCGGAGGTGACGACCGTGGAGGGGATCGCATCGCCGGACGGCCACCTGTCACCGGTCCAGGCCGCCTTCCGTGACTGTCACGGGCTCCAATGTGGTTTCTGCACACCGGGTTTCATCACCAGCGTGACCGCATTCCTGCAGGAAAGTCCAGATCCATCCGATGCGGAGATCCGAGAAGCGTTGTCCGGCAATGTATGTCGGTGCACCGGATATCAGGGAATCGTGAAAGCTGTTCGTACGGCTGCGGAATCGATCGCGAAGGAGTCCGCATGAAGTTCGAGAACACCTTCAGTATTCCCGCTCCCGCCGCGCAAGCCTGGCAGGTGCTGCTCGACCTGGAGCGGATCGCCCCCTGCGTCCCCGGCGCCACCATCACCGGGCGCGACGGCGACGATTTCCGCGGCAAGATCAAGGTCAAACTCGGTCCCGTCTCCCTGTCCTATAACGGCACCATCAAGATCGCCTCGCAGGACGAGGCGGCCGGGATCGCGGTGCTCGAGGGCGGCGGCCGCGAGGCGCGCGGTAACGGCACCGCGAAGGCGACGATCACCTGCAGGCTGGTCGAAAACGCGGGCGTGACAGATGTTTTCGTCGAAACCGAGCTGGCGATCACGGGCAAACCGGCCCAATTCGGCCGCGGCGCGCTCGCCGACGTCGCGGGCACACTTATCGGAACCTTCGCCACCAATCTCGCGGCCGAAATCACCGCCGGTGCACCCGTCGAGCCCGAATCCGCTTCGGCCGATGGGAAAGTCGAGGACACCTCGAGCGCCGAGTCCGCCGCGGTCGCGGCGGTCGCGGCGCCGCGCGCGTCCGCGGCACCGATCGACCTGCTCGCCGCCAGCGGTATGGGCGGTGCGGCGCGCTGCGGCGCGATCGCCGTCACCGCTGTGCTGCTGACCGTTCTGCTGTTGCTTCGCCGTCGGCACCGGGCCGGCGGCGGCCACGAATCCAGGGAGTGAGTGATACCGATGACCGGACGAGTAGAGGGCAAGGTCGCCTTCATCACGGGTGCCGCGCGCGGCCAAGGGCGCAGCCACGCCGTGAAACTGGCGCAGGAGGGCGCCGACATCATCGTCGTCGATGTCTGTAAGCAGCTCGACGGTGTCACCATTCCGATGTCGACACCGGACGACCTGGCCGAAACGGTCGCGCTGGTCGAGGCGACCGGCAGGCGCATCATCGCCGTCGAGGCCGATGTGCGCGATCTGGAGACCATGCAGGCTGTGGTCGACGACGGTGTCGCACAACTGGGTCGCCTGGACATCGTGGTGGCCAATGCCGGGTTGGCCAGCGATGGCGATGCGATGGACAAGATGAGCGAACAGACCTGGCGCGACATGATCGACGTCAATATGACCGGTGTCTGGATGACCACCCGGGTCTCGGTGCCGCATATCGTCGCGGGCGGCCGCGGCGGGTCGATCGTGCTCACCAGCTCGATCGGCGGCCTGCGCGCCGTTCCGAATATCGGCCACTACGCCGCCGCCAAGCACGGTGTCATCGGCATCATGCGCTCGCTGGCAATGGAGTTGGGGGACAAGAGCATTCGCGTAAACGCGATCTGCCCTACGAACGTGGCGACGCCGATGCTGCTGAACGAGCCCACCTTCCGCATGTTCCGACCGGATCTGGAGAATCCGACCGTCGACGACTTCATCCCGGTCGCGCAGATGTTCCACGTGCTGCCGATCGCCTGGGTGGAGCCGGAAGATATCAGCAACGCGGTGCTGTTCCTTGCTTCCGACGACGCCCGTTATATCACCGGGGTGGCATTACCGGTCGACGGCGGCATGATGCTCAAGTAGGCAGGCCATGGAATCCACCGCGACACGGTTATCGGTCATGCAACGGTGGGCGCTGATGCTGTCCTGTGCCGCGGTGGCGCTGGTCGTTGCATCGATGGCCGCGCTCTACACCGCGTTACCCGAGATCGCCGCGGCCACCGGCGCCACCCAGCAGCAGCTGACCTGGATCGTGGACGGCTACACCCTTGCGCTGGCCTGTCTGGTGCTGCCCGGCGGCGCATTGGGGGACCGGTACGGACGCCGCAGGATGCTGCTTATCGGTCTCGGAGTGTTCGCACTGTTTTCCGCTGTGCCGCTGCTGTTGGACGGTCCGATATGGCTGATCGCGGCTCGTTCGGCGGCCGGTGTCGGCGCCGCCCTGGTGATGCCGTCGACGCTGTCGCTGCTCACCGCCGGATTGCCGGAGCGCAGGCGCGGCGTCGCCGTCGGGATGTGGGCCGGTTCCGTTGGTATGGGCGCAGTGGGCGGGATCCTCGTTTCCGGTCTGCTGTTGCAGTTCTGGACCTGGCTTTCGATCATGGCGGCGATGAGCGCATGCAGCGCGCTGCTTGCCGCCACCGGATGCGTCATCCCCGAATCGATCGCATCGGCGCGGCCCGGTTTCGACCCGTGGGGTACGGCGACCTCGGCAATCGGCGTCGGCATGATCGTGGCGGCGGCAACCGAGACGCCGCAGCTCGGCTGGTCGCATCCGCTGGTGATCGGTGCCGCCATCGGTGGCATCGTGTCGCTCGTAGCATTCGCGCTGATCGAACTGCGGGTGGCGCATCCGCTGCTCGACGTCCGGTTGTTCGCCGATCGTCGATTCGGCACCGGGACTGCCTCCGTCGCGATTCAGTTCCTGGTTTCGTTCGGCATGTTCATGCTTGTCGTGCAGTTCCTGCAATTGATCCTCGGCTACCGTCCACTGATCTCGGCTTTGGCCATGGCGCCGATGATGATTCCGTTCGTGACCATCTCGCCGATCTCGCCGTGGCTCGCCGAGCGATTCGGATTGCGGCTGCAGACCCTATGCGGTCTCGCGCTGTTGGGCGTCGGGCTCCTTGCGGTCGCCCGCTTGTCGGTCGATGGCACCTATTTCGATGTCGTCTGGCCCCTGCTGATCGTCAGCCTCGGCATCAGCCTGTCAGCGGCGCCCGCCACCACCGCGATCATGGCGGGCGTGCCTGCCGACCAGCACGGCATCGCGGCGGCCGTGAACGACGTATCGCGCGAGGTCGGCGCCGCGATCGGAATAGCCTTGGCCGGAAGCATTCTCGCCGCGGGCTACAGCCGCCAGATCGCGACGATCCTGCCGATGCTCCCGCAACAGCTACGCGGTCCGGTCTCCGGCTCACTGGTCGGCGCACTGGCCGTGGTCGAGCATCTGGGCCCGCAAGCGCAACCGCTCGCCGACGCGGCCAAGGCCGCGTTCGTCCACGGCGTCCGGCAAGCAGCGGCTATTCTCGGGGCCCTGACCTTGGCCGCCGCACTCGCCATCGGCGCATTGGCACCCGGGCGGCGCCGGGGCCGGACCCCGCCCGCTGCCGCACCGAGTCCAACCCGGATGGCCGAGCCGGACTAGCCGGATAACCGGGCTCGACGCCGCTACCAGGTTGGTTGGCAGCGTGATGCCGCACTGGAGGCGATTGGAGCGCACTACGCGGTGTCGACGGAGCGGATCATGCCCGCGCATGTGACCGCTCTGATTCGGTCGGCGCGTCCGGTGCCGTTCGCGCCGAAGTTCCAACCCGCGTTGACGGTTGCGCCGCCCGCGTCGGAGGAAGCCCATTCGGCCGCAAAGGCTTTGTTCGCCTCCAAGGCCCGAACACAGGAACCACGGAATAGGCCCCTGCGTCGACGCAGCCGGCCGGAACCGCTACCGGATGGGGTCTCGAGAGGTCGGACCGGAGTCGCAGCGGGCGTTTGTGGGCGATCTGGGGCGCATGTTCGGCGGCCGAATTCCGGGCGAGGAGGGGATCGACGACACGAGAGATGATGAGCGCCAGGGGGATTCGCCCTCTTAGGAGGGACTACGGCGTCGCCTGTTTTTCGCGATCATGCATGGTTTGGCTCGGCATGGTGCGGGGGCTATGGATCTGATTGCGCGGATCGGCGTGTGAGGGCTGTGTTCATGCCGTAGCCGACCTATAGGCGACTTGCCGAGTCGGTGGTTGCCCAGGCCGCGGCGATAGCCGCGTTGACGGCTGGATCGTTGAGCGGGACACGCGTATCGCGGAGCCGGAATGCCGGCTAGCCGTTGGCACGAATTCCGGGCGCCGCTATTTCCCCGGACCCGCGAACGAGAAGACGAGTCGGGATCACCTCGTGCCGGGGTGCGGAGATGTCGCCGTCGAGGCGGGTGAACAGGATTTCGGCGGCGGTGCGGCCGATGCTCGATGGGTCCTGGGTGACCGCGGTCAGGGCGGGGGAGAGGAGTTCGGCCAGGGGGAGGTCGTCGAAGCCGACGAGCGCGATTTCGGTTTGCAGGCCGCGTTTTTGGATGGCGCGCAGCGCGCCGACCGTGACCAGGTTCTGCGCGCTGAACAATGCGGTAGGGCGATCGGGGCGAGACAGCAGGGCGTCCGCGGCGGCCTCAGCTACTTCCGGTGAGTGCAGGTCGGCGCAGATCAGGGTGGGGTCGAGCGGGATTCCCGTGCAGGCCAGACCCTCGACGTAGCCGGCGTAGCGTTCGGCGGCGGTCCAGATCGTCTGCAGGTCACCGAGATACGCGATCCGCCGGTGCCCGTGGGCGGCCAGATGCTCGATCGCGCGACGTGCGCCGTCGTGGTTGTCGACGGTGACACTGTCGATTTCAGCGGTGGCCGGCGCGCGGTCGACGAAAACGATGGGTGTGCCGCGCCTCTGCTCGTGGAGCAGCGCGCCGTGGTCGGCGCCTACCGGCATCACGATCAGCCCGTCCACGCGCCGGGACAGCAGGGCGTCGAGGACTTCCCGCTGCCGGTCGGGATCCTCGTCGCTGCTGACCGCGAACACCAAAGTGCCACGGCCGTGCGCGAAATCCTCGACCGCGCGATGCAGTGCCGATGCGTAGGGGTTGGCGACATCCATCAGCACGAGGCCGATCGCGGCCGTCTTCTGGCCGTGGCCGCGTAGCGTGCTGGCGGCGAGATTGTGCCGATAGTCGAGCATTGCGGCGGCATCGGTCACCCGTGCGGCCAGTTCCGGCGAAACGCCGCCCTCGCCGCGCACCACCCGCGACACTGTCTTGATACTGACCCCCGCCAGCGCGGCGACCTCGCGCATGGTGGCGCTCCGGCGCGGCAACCGGTCTGACAACGCTGACATCGCCACCTGCTTCTGTGTGTCGTGGAACGCTGCTGTTCTCGGCCAACATCTTAGGAGATTCCTCTAGACGTGAGCTTGATCACGTTCTATCGTCATGACAACGTTGTCATCCCAGTATCGCAGGAGCACATCGATGTCCTCTCGTGCCGTCCGCCTCGCCGCCGTCTGTCTGGCCGTCAGCGCCCTCACCCTCTCTGCCACCGCATGTGGCAAGGGCTCCAGTTCCGGGCAGATCACGGTCGGCCTGATCACCAAGACCGACACCAACCCCTTCTTCGTCAAGATGAAGGAGGGCGCCCAGAAGGAGGCCGACGCCGCGGGCGTCAAACTGCTGACTGCCGCCGGCAAATTCGACGGGGACAACGCCAGCCAGGTGACGGCGATCGAGAACATGGTCAACGCCGGCGCCAAGGGCATTCTCATCACCGCCAGCGACACCAAGGCGATCGTGCCCGCCGTCGAGAAGGCGCGCGCCAAGGGGGTGCAGGTGATCGCGCTGGACACCCCGACCGACCCGCAGAGCGCCGTCGACGCCCTGTTCGCAACCAACAACTTCACCGCGGGGCAGCTGATCGGCAAGTACGCAAAGGCCGCCGAGGGCGACAAGCCGGTGAAGATCGCAATGATCGACCTCAACCCCGGCGTCACCGTCGGTGTGTTGCGGCACAACGGTTTCCTGTCCGGCTACGGCGCGGCCCAGGCCACTCAGGACATGACCCAGGACGTCACCGCGCCGAATGTGGTGTGTGCGCAACCCGCCCAGGGCGACCAGGCCAAGGCGCAGACCGCCATGGAAACCTGCCTGCAGAAGGATCCCGACATCAACCTCGTCTACACCATCAACGAGCCGTCCGCGCTGGGTGCGTACACCGCGCTGAAGACCGCGGGCAAGGAGAACAGTGCCCTGATCGTGTCGGTGGACGGCGGCTGCAGCGGTGTGCAGGCGGTCAAGGACGGCAAGATCGCGGCGACCTCGCAGCAGTACCCGCTGAAGATGGCCGCCGAGGGCGTGAAGGCGGTCGTCGATTACGCCAAGAACGGCAAGAAGGTCAGTGGCTACACCGATACCGGAGTCACGCTGATCACCGCGAAACCGCAAGCGGGCGTGGACTCCAAGGACGTGCAGTTCGGCCTGGACAACTGCTGGGGGTGAGCGCCGGGGCCTCGCCGTCGTAACCGCAAGGAGCAGCAAGGATTCACATGAGCACCGCCACCAGTTCGCAGGCACCGCCGCAGCCGAAACCGTCGACCCTCACTCGCCTGCTCGCCATCCCCAACTTCGGGCCGATCGCGGCGATCATCATCGCCGTCGTCTTCTTCGCCGCCCAGTCCGATCGATTCCTCACCGGCGGCAACTTCTCGCTGATCGTGCAGCAGGTGATGGTGGTCGGCACGCTGGCGATCGGCCAGACACTGATCATCCTCACAGCGGGCATCGACCTGTCCAACGGCGCGGTGATGGCGCTGGGCAATATCGCCATCACCAAATTGGCCGTCGACTCCGGGCTGCCGCCACTGGTGGCGATCGTGCTCGGGCTCGCGCTCACGGCCGGGTTCGGTTTGCTCAACGGCTCTTTGGTGAGTCTGGTGAAGCTGCCGCCGTTCATCGTGACCCTCGGCACCTACGGCATCGCGTTCGCCCTCACGCACATCTACTCCGAAGAGCAGACGATTTCCGGTCTGCCCGGCACGCTCACCTACTTCGACAAGACGTTCCCGCTGGGCGACACCGACATCACCTACGGTTCCGTGGCGATGCTGGTGCTGTTCGCGCTCGCCTGGTATGTGCTGCGCCAGACCGCGGCCGGGCGGCACGTCTACGCCGTCGGTAACAATCCGGAGGCGGCACGGCTGAGCGGAATCGACACGCGGCGAGTGCTGCTGGGTGTATATACCGCGGCGGGGCTGATCTACGGCCTCGCGGCGCTGCTGCTGGTGGCGCGCACCGGTGTCGGCGACCCGAACGCGGGGCAGACCGACAACCTCGACTCGATCACCGCGGTCGTGCTGGGCGGCACCAGCCTGTTCGGCGGGCGCGGTAGCGTCATCGGCACACTGCTGGGCGCACTGATCGTCGGCATCATCCGAAACGGGCTGCAGCTCATGGGAGTTCCGTCGATCTATCAGACCCTGATCACCGGCATCCTGGTGATCGCGGCGGTGGCCGTGGACCAGTTCAACCGCGGGAGGCAGAAGTGAGCGAACAGCAGGCTCCGGTGTTGCAGGCGAAGGGATTGGTGAAGCGCTACGGCCACGTCACCGCCCTCGACGGGGCGGATTTCGAGCTGTATCCGAACGAGATTCTCGCGGTGATAGGCGACAACGGCGCCGGGAAATCCACCCTGATCAAGGCGCTGTCGGGTGCGCTGATCCCGGACGAGGGCGAGATCTACCTCGACGGCAAGCGGGTGCGTTTCCGGCGGCCCGTCGACGCTCGACGTGCCGGCATCGAAACTGTCTACCAGGATCTGGCGGTCGCGCCCGCGCTCGACATCGCCGACAATCTGTTCCTGGGCCGGGAAGTCCGCCGCCGCGGCATTCTCGGATCGGTGTTCCGGATGATCGATAAGGACCGCATGGTTCGAGAATCCCAGCTGCACATGGCGAATCTGAAGATCGGCATCCGGTCCATGAAGCAGGCAGTGGAAACGCTGTCCGGTGGGCAGCGGCAAGGAGTGGCGGTCGCGCGCAGTGCGGCGTTTGCCCGGCATGTCGTGATCATGGACGAGCCGACCGCGGCGCTGGGGGTCAAGGAGACCGGTATGGTGCTGGACCTGATTCACGAGGTCCGAGACCGCGGCCTGGCCGTGATCGTGATCAGCCACAATATGCCCAATGTGTTCGAGATCGCCGACCGCGTGCACATTCAGCGACTCGGCCGCCGGGTGGCGGTGATCGAACCACACGAATTCTCCATGTCCGACGCGGTCGCGATCATGACCGGGGCGATGGCCGGCACCGAGGTGGATACCCACCGTGTCCGCAGCTGAGCGGATCGTCGCGGTCGCCGGTGAGGCGCTCGTCGACCTGATGCCGACGGGGGTGCCGGGGCAATTCCAGGCGGTGCCGGGCGGCAGTCCGGCCAATGTCGCGGTGGGTCTGGCGCGGTTGCGCACGCCGGTGCGCATGCTGGCTCGCCTCGGCACGGATCCGCTCGGGGGGCAGATTCGAAAATACCTGCAGGACAACGACATCAGCCTGGACCATGTCGTTGCCGCGGCCGAACCGACCTCCCTGGCGGTGGTCGACGTTGATGCGATGGGTATGGCGCACTACGACTTCCGCATCGACGCCACCGCGGACTGGCAGTGGACCGACGCCGAATTGGCGCACGCCGTCGACGATGCGGTGGTAGCGCTGCACACCGGTTCGCTGGCAATGATGCTCCCGCCCGGTGCGGCGGCGCTGCTACGCCTGGTGGAACGGGCCCGGCGGACGGCGACGATCTCCTACGATCCGAACTTCCGGCCGCACTTGATGGCTCGCACCACCGCCCGCGAGCGTATCGAGGTGCTGCTGCAGCTCGCCGACGTGATCAAGGTCAGCGCCGAGGATCTCGCGTGGCTGTATCCGCACACTGCGCCGGAGGACATCCTGGTGGACTGGGCCGCGCACGGACCCGCCCTGGTCGTCGTGACCCTCGGCCCCGACGGCTGCCTCGCCGCGACCGGCGCGGACCCGACGCCGATGTACCGGTCGGGCAAACAAGTTCCGGTAGTCGACACCGTGGGCGCCGGTGACGCCTTCTCGGCCGGGTTGCTGGCCGGCCTGTACCGGCGCGATCTGCTCGGTGCTGATCGGCGGAATGCCTTGCGGGACATCGCGAAATCGGAGCTGACCGATATCCTCGATCACGCAACCACCGTCGCGGCGATGACCTGCGCACGTCGCGGGGCTGACCCGCCCACGGCGTCGGAGGTCTGCCGGAAGCCGGTCTGAGCGGATACTTTCGCCCTCAGTGCGTATTTTTCGTCGCGTCGGATCCGGAAAGTGCCTGCGGAGGCCGGGCGACACCCGGTCCTGCCTTCTTGTATGGACTGTGCCTGGCTGCGGCTCAATTGGTGGAGCCGTTCGGCGTATCCATGTCCGGCACTGCGCCCTGCTGTCCGCACATACTCACGGATCCGCCGAACTAGCCGGACAACCGGCGGCGCAGCAGTGGCAGGGCGGGGCCGTCCAGTTGGTGCAGGAGTGCGGTGCGGCCGCCGACGCTCATCAGCAACGCGGCCGCCGACCCACGAACCTCGTCTCCGCGCCCCCACGTCCGATCGATATCGGTGGCGCACAGGCGAATACCGCGCAGTCGGCCCAATGGCACGAAGCCGATCCGCCAGGGTCCGGTCAGGAAGTCGAGCGCCAGACCAGCCCGCCGCGGGTCCGGAGCGAAGGGCAGGCCGAGCGGGATCCTGATGTCGCCGCTGTGCACAACGATGTCGGCCAGCGGGTCGAGTGGCCCGAACAGTGGCGGACTGATCGGGCGATCGGCACAGCGACGCAGTGTGTCGGCGATCTCCGCGGCCGGTTCCCGAGCGCGACGCCGTGCCAGCTCATCGATCCCAGCGGCCAGACTCCGGTGGCGCACTGTCCGCCATTGGAACGTCCAGAAACTGTCGGCGAGCACACTGACCAGGTGTGCGGCCACCGTCTTGATATCCCAGCCCGCGCAGAGGCTCGGCGTCGCCAACTGTGCTTCATCCAATTCGTCGAGCAGATCCGCGATTCGCCGCCGCTCGTCCGCGACCGCGGCGAAGACGAACTGCTCCATTGCGTCGGCTTCGCTCATCGTCTACCTCGATTCGGGGCTTGCCGCGCGTACGGTGGCCACCGCCGACGGGCCCGTGCTAAGCATGTGCTCAGCAAATAATGCTGAGCATATGGTTAGCATGTTGGGTCCGGCGCGGTCAATAGTTGCGGGCGAGGTCGACGTCGAGTCGATGACGAGGGTTATGGAGGTTGTTGTGATGGCATCGCCGAGGAGGATCGGTACGCCCGACGCGAAGAATCGCGCCGTACTGTTGGATGCGGCCGAGCAGTTGATGCTCGAAGAAGGCTATGCCGCAGTGAGTTCGCGCAGTGTCGCGCGCAAGGCTGGACTGAAATATCAGCTCGTCTACTACTACTTCCGCACGATGGACGACCTGTTTCTCGCGGTTTTCCAGCGCCGCGCCGAAGAGGGGTTGAAGCGCCAGGCGGCCGCCCTGCAGGCGCCGGATCCGCTGCGTGCGCTGTGGCAGTTCAACCTGGAGGCGGCGGCCAGTGGTGCGCTGACGACGGAGTTCGTCGCGCTGGCCAACCATCGAAAGGTGGTTCGCACCGCGCTTGCCGACTATTCGAGCCGCTTCCGGGAGGCTGAGATCGCGGCGATGGAGAAGCTGCTCGAGCGCTACGGTGTCGACTCCGCCGAGTGGCCCGCCGCCGTGGTGGCGTTCGTGATGGCGAGTGTGTCTCGAACCATGGTCCTGGAGAACGGGTTCGGGATGACGAGCGCGCATGCGGCGATGACGGAGTTCGTCGAACGGCAGCTGGACCGGTTCGGTCCGCTGCCTGTCGAGCCCGAGTAACCCGCCCGCTTGATCGCCGACGGCAGCCCGCGCGCCGGATTCCATGCCTTGACCGGGCTCGGCCGCGCGTGCTAAGCATGTGCTCAGCAATTGATGCTGAGCACTTGGTTAGCATGGCGTCGACCGGCGGGGATGTTCTCCCGTGCTGGCCGGTGGGTCGTGCGGTGCTTTTTCTCGCTAGGAGCCTGCCGTGAGCATGTCCGACGAAATCAATTTCTTCACCGACATGTCGACCGTTGTCGATCCGCACCCCTACTTCGACGCGTTACGTGCGCAATGTCCGGTCTTTCGCGAGCCACACCACGGCGTCGTCGCGGTGACCGGCTATGACGAGGCGGTGGAGGTGTACCGCAACCATCAGGTGTTCTCGAGTTGCGTCGCGCCGACGGGTCCCTTCCCGCCGCTGCCATTCGAGCCGGCCGGTGACGATATCGGGCCGCTGATCGAACAGCATCGGGAGAAATTCCCCCTGCACGAGCACATGGTGACCTTCGATCAGCCCGAGCACACCGCGCAACGCGACCTGTTGAAAACTCTGTTCACGCCGCGGCGGCTGAAGGAGAACGAGGAATTCATGTGGCGGCAGGCCGATCAGCTGCTCGATGAGTTCGACACCCGCTCCGAGCTCGAATTCCTGCGCGAATACGCACAGCCGCTCGCCATGCTGGTGATCGCGAATCTGCTCGGTGTGCCTGAACGCGACTATCCGGACTTTCGGCAGGCACTCGCGTCGCAGACACCGCCGGGAGCCGTGCAAAGCGACGCGATGGTCGGCAATCCGCTCGAATTTCTCGCCGACCGGTTCACGTCCTACATCGAGGAGCGCCGCCGCAACCCGAGTGGTGACGTGCTGACCGCTTTGGCCTCTGCGAAATTCCCGGACGGTTCACTGCCTGCCGTCGACGAACTCGTCCATTTGGCCGCCTTCCTGTTCGCCGCCGGTCAGGAAACCACCGCCAAGCTGATGACATCCGGTCTGCGCATACTTGCCGAACGGCCGGAGCTGCAGCAGATACTGCGGGAGGACAGTTCGGTCATTCCGGGTTTCGTCGAGGAGTGCCTGCGCATGGAGGCCCCGGTCAAATGCGATTTCCGATTGGCCCGCACGACAACGAAACTCGGCGGCGTCGACCTTCCGGCCGGGACCATGGTTATGGTGGCTCCTGGTGCTGCCAACCGGGAACCGAGCCGGTTCGAGGATCCGCACGAGTTCCGTTACGACCGTGCGAACGCGCGCGAGCACATCGCATTCGCACGCGGCATCCACACCTGCCCCGGCGGCCCGCTCGCCCGCATGGAGACGCGCATCAGCTTCGAGCGGATCCTGCAGCGCTGGCGCGATATCAGGATTTCCGAATCCGAGCACGGCCCGGCCGACGCCCGGCGCTACACATACGAGCCGACGTACATCTTGCGCGGGCTCAGCGCATTGCATGTGGAATTCACCCCGGTCGGTTGATCGCATTTCGCATCGGTGAGGAGGAGTGATGACACAGGACGCAGCGAAACGAGTTGCCATTGTGACCGGAGCCGGGTCCGGGATCGGGGCGGCAATAGCCCGGCAATTGGCCCGGGGCCCGCACCGCATGGCTTTGTTCGACCGCGATGTCGAGGCGCTCGGCGAGGTCGCCGCGGAATTGCGGTTTGTCGGTATCGAGGTATTGACCTACGCGGTGGACGTGGCCGATGAAATTTCGGTCGCCGAGGCGATCGCGAGCGTCCGCAGCGAATTCGGTCCGGTGCAGATAATCGTCACCAGCGCGGGTGTTCAGGAGCACACCCCGGTCACCGACATCACGAGAAAACAGTGGGAAAGAATTATCGCGGTAAACCTCACCGGCACCTTCGCATGCATTCAATCCGTCGTCCCGGATATGATCGCAGCGGGGTGGGGCCGGATTGTCACGATATCGTCGTCCAGCGCACAATCCGGTGCCGCCAATATGGCTCATTATATTGCGTCCAAGGGTGGCGTGATCGCCTTGACGAAAGCGTTGTCCGCCGAGTTGGCGCCGAAAGGCATTACGGTGAACTCCATTCCGCCGTCCATTATCGATACACCCATGGCACACCATGCGACGAAGGCGGGTTGGTTCCCCGGTTTGGATGCCATTGCCGCGGTGACGCCGGTGCGTCGCGCCGGAACCGCCGAGGATGTGGCCGCCGCATGTGAATTCCTGTGCTCCGATCAGGCCGGTTTCATCACCGGGCAACTCATCGGCGTCAATGGCGGCTTGTACGTCTGAGCACAAACGCTTGGAGATATGTATGAAAATATCTGTCGATCCGCAGAAATGCGAAGGGCACGCGCTGTGCGCGGCCATCGCGCCGACCGTGTTCGAAGTCGGTGACGACGACCTGTCCAGAGTTATCGATCCGGCACCCGACAACAAGGCCTGGCCGGACATCCGAGCGGCGGTGGCTTCCTGTCCGACACTTGCCATTACGGCATCCGATGACATAGCCGATCAGGGGTAGGAGCCGGAATCATCGTCCGGTAGGCTCGGGCAAGTGAGAGTCGGGCACGGGGATAAAACGAGCGTCGGTGCGTTGTCGACGGATGGCCGCCGAAAGGATGAAATTCTCGAGACGGCCTCTCGCCTGTTCGCCTCCTCCGGCTTGCGCACCTCGCTGCAGGAAATAGCGGATGCGTGCGGTATCAAACCGCAGAGTCTCTATCACCATTTCGGTTCGAAAGAAGCCATCGTCGTCGAGTTGGTTCAGCGCTATCACGCCGAAATCGATCGCGTGGCGGAGACGGCTCTAGCGGGCCTGAAAGGTTCCCGATTCACCCCGGACAATATCGTCGAACTGGGTAAGGCGATCGCGCAATGCGCCGCCCGAAACAGTGCCGCCCTGCAGTTCACCTTCTATGAGCCGTCGGCGGGCGCCGGACTCGAGCTGGTGCGGTTGACCAGCCGTGGTGCGACGGCGATCGAATTCGCCGTGCTGGAGACGCTGCGCGCCGGGCGGTCGATTGGATTCATTCGTCCGGGTATCGATCTGGTGACGCTCGCCGATCGAATGTGCCAGACGTTTCTGCACGTGGGCCTGTATTTGTTCCACCGCTACACGGCGGTCGATCGGGTGGCCGACCTGTTCTGCGAGATCCTGCTGCACGGCGTGGCCACGGCGTCGCCGGAAAACGGTGAATTGGATAAGTCGGATGCTTTGGTCGCGGTCGATCGAGTCATCCGACTGTGGAACGAGACGGACGAGGCCGACGCGGATAGCAAGGTTGCCTTGATCCGCCAGGTCGCGCGGACGGAATTCGGCCGCCGCGGCTATGAGGTCACCACGATCCGAGATATCGCCGCGGCCGCGGGCATGAGCATCGGGACCGTCTATCGGGCGGTCGGCTCCAAAGAGGAACTGCTCGCGTCGATCATGAGCTCGTTTTCGAGGAAGACCGTCGCGGGCTGGGAGGCCGCGCTCAGCTCCGATTCGACCGCCGTCCAGAAGCTCGACGCCCTGGCCTGGCTGCACATCAATGTCGTGGACCGGTTCAATGACGAGTTCAAGATCCAATTGACCTGGCTACGTCAATCGCCGCCCGAGGTGAGCAATCCCGGAATGTCGTTTCCGGCGGTGCTTCGGCAGTTGCGGACCCTGCTCGGCACCGGTGCCGAGCAGGGGGAGATCCGCCTCGCCAACCCGGCGGCCGAACTGACCGCGCGATGCGTCCTGGAATTGACCTGGATGCCCGAGGGAATCGTCCGTCGGATAGGTAAGCGCGCCGCGCTCATTCACGCACGCGATACCGTGCTGCGCGGTGTAGCTGTCCGTTGACGGCCCCGGGCGACGTGTGACCCGATCTCCTGCAGGTACCGGTCTGGTCCACCGAGGAACGCGCTCCAGCTCAGCAGCCGCTCCAGGTAGAGATGGGCATCGTGTTCCCAGGTGAAGCCGATGCCGCCGAAGATCTGGATCGAGGCTTCGCCGACGGTCGCGAGTCGGCCGGCGAAGGCCTTGGTCCGGATTGCCGCCAGGTGCCGGTACTCGTCCGAGGCGAAATCGGCGGCCCACAGTGCGCGCAGCACGCCGCCGCGAGCCAATTCCACGGTTTCGAACATGTCGACGCACAGGTGCTGAACCGCCTGGAATGCGCCGATCGGGCGGCCGAATTGCTGACGGGTCCTCGCATGGTCGATGCTCAGTTCCAGAATGCGTTGTGCCGCACCGAGAGCGTCGGCGGCCGATGCGATGAGAACGTCGTCGATCACCGCCGCGAGGCCCGTCGTCGACGCGGTGCCGAGGTGTCGAGCGGGCGTGTTCACCAGAGTCACCCGAAATTGCTTGCGGGTCCGGTCCACGGTGGGTTGGGGCGTGATTTCCACTCCGGCCGAAGGTATTTCGACGGCGAACAACGATATGCGCGTTGCCGTCGGGACGGGTATCAGCAGCACGTTCGCGGCCGCCGCATCGGGTACTGCGGTGAATGTGCCGGTCACCAACGAGTCGGTAACGAGCGCGGTCGCAACGACGTCTTGTGCGTGCGGCAGGCAGACCGTGGCCGTCACCGATCCGTCGGCGATGCCTGTCAGCACATCGGCGGCGTGCTCGGTCGCGTTGAGCCGGGCCAGGGTTCGGGTCGCGGCGACCGCGGTGGATTGCCACGGCCCCGGATCCAGTGCGCGACCCATTTCTTCGAGCACGATTCCGGCTTCCACCATGGTGGCGCCTGCGCCGCCGTAATCGTGCGGGACGAGCAGGCCGGTCACGTCGAGGTCGGCCAGGCCCTGCCACAGCGGCTGCGTGGTGCCGGTGGGATGGTCGAGCATCGTGCGCACATGTTCGCTGATCGACGCCTTTTCGGAAAGGAAGCGACGAACCAGGTCGCGTAATGCCACTTGCTCTTCGGTGAATTCGAGGTTCATCGGTGCGGCAGCCCCAGGGCGCGAGTTGCGGTGATGTTCTTGTTGATCTGTGTGGTGCCGCCCGCGATCGTCAGGGCGCGTGCGGCCAACCGCATTTTCGCCCACTTGCCGCCGGCGGCATGCGGACCGAGCACATCGAAACCGAGCGTGGCCAGATCTTGGCCCAGCTCGCCCCATACGGTCTTGGCGAGGCTGGCCGAACCGATCGCGTCGCTGCCTGCCATCGCCGCCGAAACCGCTCGGCGGCAAAGGTCTTCGAGAAATGCGATCCGTACTGCCACCTCCCCGAGTCGATGCAGGGTGTTCGGATCGTCCAGGGGGGCGTCGCCATCGCCGCCGGTCTCGTCGAGGTCGACGACGAGATCGTCGAGGCGGACCTGCAGTTCCGAATACAGCCGGGCGGCATTGGCCCGCTCGTGGCCGAGCGTGGTGGTGGCCACCTGCCAGCCCTGGTGCACCGGACCGAGTAGGGCGGTGCGCGGCACCCGTACCTCATCGAGGAATATCTCGGCGAATTCGGCCTCGCCGGTCAGCGTGGTCAGCGGCCGCACCTTGATTCCGGGCCGTCTCATATTCACGATGAGGCACGAAATGCCTTGGTGTTTGGGGGCGGCCGGATCGGTGCGGACGAACAGCTGGCACCAGTGTGCGCGCTGGGCCAGCGAGGTCCAGATCTTCTGACCGGTGACCACGTACTCTTCGCCCACGCGCAGCGCGCGGGTGCGCAGCGATGCGAGGTCCGAGCCGGAGTCGGGTTCGGACATGCCCTGGCACCAGATATCGTCCGCGCGGACCATGCGCGGGAGCAGCGTTCGTTTCTGCTCCGGCGTCCCGTAGTGCATGATTGCCGGGCCGATATTGTTCAGGCCGATGATATTGACGGGCAGCGGAGCACGAGCACGCACCGTTTCTTCCACATAGACCAACTGCTCCAGCGGGCCCGCCCCACGACCGCCGTACTCTTCCGGCCAGGACACGGCGCCCCATCCGGCGTCGGCCATGGTGCGATTCCAATCGCGCACGATCTCGAACGCGGCGGGATCGTCGCCGATGTGTTTGCTCGCCGCCACGATGTCATCGGTCAAATGCTCGGCCAACCAGGTGCGCAGTTCATCTCGGAATTCCTCGACGTGCGCGGGCAGGGAGAAGTCCACGCGGACCTACCCGAACAGGACGGGCAGCGTGGTGGGGGAGCGGAACACCTGACCGCGAATATGAGGGTCGTCGCCGTCCGGATCGAGGCGCAGATCGGGCAGGCGATCGAGCAACCGATTGAGCGCCACGCGCATTTCCGTGCGCGCCAAGTGAATTCCGAGGCACAGATGTGCGCCCTGACCGAACGACATATGCGGCCGCGAGGCGCGGACGATATCGAGGCGGTCCGGGTCCGGCCAGCGGTTCTCGTCCCGATTGGCCGCGGCGAGCATGAGCATGACCGTCGACCCTGCCGGGATGGGAACACCTGACAGCACGGTGTCCTGGGTGGCCAATCGAGTGATGTTCAGCAATGGGGTCTCATACCGCAGCACCTCCTCGATCGCCCGTGGCACGAGCGCGCGATTGGTGCGGATCGCTTCGAGTTCGGCCGGGCGCGACAGCAGTGCCATCAGCATGTTCCCGGTAGAGCGGTAGGTCGTCTCGACACCGGCGGGCAACAGCAGTCGCAGGAACGAGAAGATCTCTTCGTCGGTCAGGCGCTCGCCGTCCAGCTCAGCGCGGGCCAGATCGCTGATCAAATCCTCCCGCGGAGACCGGCGCCGCTCGTCGAGAATTATGGCGAGGTATTCCTTGACCTCCTGTGAGGCCGCGACGGCCAGCTCGCGCTGGGTGTGGAAGCTGAGAATGGCGATCGACCAGCGCTGGAACTGCTTGTAATCCTCACGCGGCAGCCCGAGCATGCCCGCGATCACCTTCGTCGGGAACGGGAAGGTGAATTCCTTGACCAGCTCGGCTCGTCCGCGGTCGGCGAAGCCATCGATGAGTTCGTCGGCGACGGGGCCGACGAGTTCGGTTTCCCAGCGCGCCAACGCTTTCTGCCGGAACGCGGTCGATACCAGCCCGCGGTAGCGACGATGTTCGGGATCGTCCATTCCGAGCATGATGTGCTTGCCCATGATGTCGCCGAGCAGCATGTCGATGATGTGCCCGGAAGAGAACTTCGCCCCGTCGCGCAGCACCTCGAGTATGTCGTCGTAGCCGTAGACGAAGAACACCGCCTGATTGTCGGCGTGCGGCATGTTCGATGTGTCCAGCCGCTGCACCGGATTGGTTTGCCTGGCGCGGGCCAGCTCCGGGTACGGGTCACGGACATCGCCCGCGACGGCATCGTCGAACACTTCGAAGTCGCTGTCGTCGCCGGCGCGGCGATCCTGGTCGGCATTCGCATTGTCGGTCGTGGTCCGAACAGGGGTGTCCACGGCTTCTCCTCGCATCTGACCGAATATTCGTTCCGGGTCAGCGTAAATGAGTCGAATGGTCCCGTCAACGGTCTCTGCGGACGATCGCGGCCGTTCAGCCAGGTCAGGTGTAGCGCTTGGGAATTGGCATCAAGCAGGCCTGATCGATCCGTTGACGGCGCCGGAACCGCTACGTTACATTCTGAACGAATTTTAGGTTCGGCCTGAGAATGGCCGTGCGGACGGAGAGTGACGTGGCCTACGAAAGCACTGCCGAGCCGATCAAACTCGGTTATCTGTTCGACTTCCGACTCCCGGAGGGCTATCCGCCCGAGATGCGAGCGGATCTGACCCGCCCATTCGATCTGGTCTTCGAACAGGGCCGCAGGCAGGGCATCATCGACCGCCCCGTCGAGATCGTGTTCCGCGAGGTGGAGGGGTTGCCGAAGGGCTCGGTTAAGGCGGTGATCGACGCCTACGGCGAACTCGTCGACGAGGGCTGCCTGGCGGTCTTCGGACCGCACATCACCGACAATGCGGTCCCCACCCGCGAGGAGATCGAACGGCG
Organism: Nocardia vinacea; assembly: GCF_035920345.1. NCBI lineage: Bacteria > Bacillati > Actinomycetota > Actinomycetes > Mycobacteriales > Nocardiaceae > Nocardia > Nocardia vinacea. The sequence goes on along the minus strand of NZ_CP109149.1, from coordinate 4,016,512 downwards.
ATTCCACGTTCCGGCGATCAATGTGTCCGGGTCCGACGACTGGCTCGGCGAGTGGACATTCGCCTTGCCACAGGGCTCGATGACCGATGAACCGGTGTTCTGGGCGCATCTGCTGGCCAAGGGCGGACACACCGACGTCGGCGCACTCGTCGAACAGTCACTGGTCGGCGAGAGCTACATCAAGAACTTTCGCCGCGCGTGCCGGGAGCAGGGCATCCGGATCGTGGCCGAGGCGCAGATCCCGCAGACTGCCCAGGACATCAGCCCCGCGGTGCGCACCCTGCAGGAAGCCAAGGCAAGCGCAATTGTGCACTGCGGCTTCGGATTCGGCGTCGCCATGGTCACGCCCGCGCTGCACGCGCTCGACTGGGACCCGCCCCGCTTCATGGGCACCGCATTCCAGAATGCCTGGATCAATCCGCTGCTGTGGAGGGCATTCCTCGGCTGGACGGGTGTGGATCAGTACGACGAGGGAAATGCGGTCGGACAGCGGTTCCTGGACGAATTCGAGACTGCCTACGGACGCCGTCCGCAGTATTGCGTGCCGGTGATGAACCGGGATATCGCGACCGTGCTGCTGCACGCGTTCGCCGACGCTCATCCGCTGTCGCCGCGTGGGGTGAAGGAGGCCATGGAGCGGGTGAAGATGCTGCCCGCCGCCGCGGGTGCACCCGGGACCCGGCTTTCCTTCGGGAAGTGGACTCGGCGGGGCTGGATGGGCGCCGGTTATCTCGTTGCCCGCAAATTGGATCCGGACGGACAGAATTCGCATCTCGTTGCGCGATTCGGTGAGGACTGAAACCATGACATCGTCGAAATCGGATACGAGCGAAACATCGCTCGGCACAACGGATCCGGTCACAGGAGGGCAGGCCGCACGAAGGTGGCTGCCGATCGCGGTGGTGGCGTTGATCGTCGTCGTGATCGGGTTGATCGCCGCCAACGCCCGGCGCGGTGCAGACGATCCGCGCATCGCGAACCCCGAAGTGAGCGGTGCGCCCCGCCCGGTGCGGCCGCTGTTCGGCTGGGACCACTGGATCACGCTGCACCAGATCGGGACCGTCGTCATGATGGTCGCGCTGATCACGGTGGTGGTGGTCATGTGGCGGCGGCATCCGCGCCACCCGGTGCTGTTGATGGTGCTGGTGACAACGGCGATCGTGTGGCAGGACCCGATCATGAATTGGGCGCCGTACGCCGTCTACAACCCGCAGCTGTGGCACTGGCCGGTGCATTGGCCGCTGGTATCGCTGTCGCCGACGGTCGAGCCGTTCATCGTGATCGGTTACGCGACTTTCTATCTCGGCCCGTTCTTTCCGGCCATCTGGCTGCTGCGACGAATTCAGGCCCGCCGGGCGCCCGGCTCGTTCATCTGGCGGCATCCGCTGATCTGCCTGGCCGCCTTGATTCTCGCCATAGGGTTCGTCTTCGACGCGCTGCTGGAATGCTTTCTGGTCCGGACTCAGCTGTACATCTACTCGCAGGTCATTCCGTTCGGTTCGGTATTCACCGGTGAGCCTTACCAGTTTCCGCTGATCTGGGAGTCGGCGCTCGTCACGGTCGTGATGATCCCGGCGGGCGTGCTGCTCTATCGGGACGACACCGGTCGTACCGTCGCCGAGAAAATGGCGCTGCGTGTGCGACTGTTCCGCGGCAGGCCCGTGCTGGGTGCGTTCATGGTGATGTTCGTGATCGTGAACGTCGCCTACCTCTGCTACGGCGCTGGGTTCATGCTCATTCGCGATACGCGAGTCGCTACATCGGTGGCCTGTCCATGGCCGTTTCCGGAGGCGAAAGTGTATGACCCGCAAGGCTTCTACGAGAAGGCCGGACAGCCCGGGCCGTACTCCGCCGGGATCTGGGCGGGCTGGGAGAGCGCGCAATCCGGCCGCCCCGCCGTGACCCCGCCCGCGGATGGCGGCCGCTGCGGAGCGAACAATGGCTGAGGTCGGCGGCGAGCTCGGCCTGCCGAATTCGAGTCGGCGGCGAAACGAGCCGTGGGAATCGGATGATCGCGGTCGGCCCTGATCCCGGGCGGCACCCGGACCGATTCGGATTGCTGGCTTCAGGTATCGCCGGTCGGCCGCTAGAGGTGGCCTCGGCTCAGGCCGGCGAGCTCGCCTGGACCGACGGCAGCCGCGTCCACCTCGATCCGGCTGCCCCGCTCCGGGAGCAGATCACTGCTGTCGCGGTGCAGGCATCGTTGCTCGCCGCCGGTAGCCTCGCGCCCGAAGTCGTTCGGCCACTGGCCCGTCGGCCCGCGCTCGCCCGGCGATACCTGGCGATCGAGGGCCATCGGGCCTTGGCTGCCAACAGGCTCGCGCTGCCATGGTCGGTGCAGTCGTTCGTCGACGCTGAACTGGCTGGGCGCGCCGGTTCGGCTGAGGCATCGTTGGCCGTCGCGCGTGGAGCCGACCCGCTCCCTGATCCGCCTCGGAGCTTCGGTGCTGTCCATCCCGAACGCCTGACGGTTGCCTCGGAAATCCCTCCGGTCGTCGCGGCGGCTCTCGGGCAACGTCCGGTCGACGACGAAACCGCTCGCCGGAAGCCCGAATCCGAAACCGAAGACGATTCGGCAGCCCCATCGTTGAGCATCGACCTGGTCGGTGGTCGAGGGGCACTATCGAGGCTGTTCGAGCGCATGATCGGATTCGGCCGCACCTCGCAGGGCGGCGCCACCGGTGGGGACCGGCCGCGAGTCATGCGGGTCGCCGCGGCGCGTCTGCGCGGCACCGGACCGGTGATCGGTACCGCCGCGCTGCGTGCTGCGGTTCCGGCGATCCGACATCGCGGTATCACGTACCCGGAATGGGATCTCGGCCGCAGACGCTACCGGCCCGACTGGTGTACCGTGACCGAGCTGGATCCGCGCGATCTCGGCACACCGGTCCTCGTCACCGGTCCCGGACTGTATCGACCGCTGGCCCGCCTGGGCCTGAGCCTGGAGCGCCGTCATCGACGGCCGCAAGGTGACGATCTGGATGTGGACGCGGCCGTGGAGGAGCGGGTCGATGCCCTGACCGGTGCGACGCCCGACGGCGCGGTCTATATCGAAAGTGTCCGGCGCAGACACGATCTCGCGGTTCTGGTCCTGCTCGATGTCTCGGGCTCGACGGCCATGCCGAGCACCGGCGGAGCATCGGTGCACGAACTCCAGCGAGCCGCGGCCGCGTCGCTCACCACCGCGCTCGACGGTCTGGGCAATCGAGTCGCACTCTACGGCTTCTATTCCCAGGGGCGCTCCGCTGTCCGTTTGGTGCGGGTGAAGAGTTTCGACGATCGTCTCGACCTGCCCGCGCTGCGCCGTCTAGGCGCGCTCGTGCCGGGGGCGTATACGCGCCTGGGTGCGGTAATCCGGCACGGCACCGCACTATTGGAGGCCTCCGGTGGGACGACTCGTCGCATATTGGTCGTGCTCTCCGATGGGTTCGCCTACGACCACGGTTACGAAGGCCCGTATGCGGAGGCGGACGCGCGGCGTGCCTTGGCCGAGGCCCGCACGCACGGCACAGGTTGTCTGTGCCTGAGTATCGGTGCCGGTGCGGAACTCGCCGCACTTCGCCGGGTCTTCGGAACCGCCGCACATGCGACCGTGTCCCGGCCGGACGATCTGGTGCCGGTTATCGGTCCATTACTCCGCGACGCAATTCGTGCGGCAGACCTTCGGCAGCAGACAATCTCGAGGAGACCCCCATGACAGTTTCGCTACGTCCCTACTATGTGCCGGTCGGCACCGAGGAACAGGTCTTCAGGGCGGCGTTCCGGCAGGGTTTATCGGTCATGCTGAAGGGGCCGACCGGTTGTGGGAAAACGAGATTCGTCGAGGCGATGGCACACGTCGTCGGGCGGCCGCTGATCACCGTCGCCTGCCACGACGACTTGACCACCGCCGATCTGGTCGGCCGCTACCTGCTGCACGGTGGCGAAACACGTTGGGTGGACGGACCTTTGACGCGCGCGGTGCGCGAGGGCGCGATCTGCTACCTCGACGAGATCGTCGAAGCCCGACAGGACACAACGGTCGTGCTCCATCCGCTGGCCGACCATCGCAGACAGCTACCCATCGATCGGCTGGGCGTTACGCTCGACGCCGCCGAAGGTTTCTGTCTCGTGGTGTCCTACAACCCCGGATACCAGAGTGTGTTGAAGGATCTGAAGGATTCGACGCGCCAGCGCATGGTCGCCATCGAGCTCGGCTTCCCGCCGATCGAGGTGGAGGAGAAGGTCGTCGCCGCCGAAGCGGGTGTCGATCCGCAGACGGCCGCGCGACTGGTGCAGATAGGTCACGCCGTCCGCCGCGCCGACGGTGTCGGGCTCCGTGAGGTCGCCTCGACCCGGGTGCTGGTCACGGCCGGCCGACTCATCGCCGAGGGACTGCACCCGCGAGATGCGGCACTGGCGGCGATTGCCGGTCCGCTCAGCGATGACCCCGCCGTGACGGCGGGACTTGTCGAACTCGTCGATGCCTATCTCGGTATTTGATTGCGGTCGCGGTTCTTTCGGTTCACTTGTGAACCGAATATTCGTTCCGTAAGCTGACGAGTCAGATGGGGGCATCGAAATCGAAACTATGCGAAGGGAAATCGAGATGGGGCGTGTTGCAGGCAAGGTCGCATTCGTCACGGGTGCGGCCCGCGGCCAAGGGCGAAGTCACGCGGTGCGACTGGCCGAGGAGGGCGCCGATATCGTCGCGGTCGATCTGTGTCGCGATATCGAGACGATACGATACGCCTTGGCGCGACCGGAAGATTTAGACGAAACCGCCCGGCTGGTGCAGAAGGTCGGCGGGCGCATCCTGACGATCCAAGCCGATGTGCGGGACCCGGAACAGATGCGTCGAGCGGTCCAGCGCGGTGTCGCCGAATTCGGCAAGCTCGATATTGTGGTCGCCCAGGCGGGTATCGCCGGGATGAGGGGCGAACCGCAGGATCAGGCGTGGTGCGACGTGATCGCCACCAATTTGATGGGCACCATCAACGCCGTTCAGGCGGCACTGCCGCATCTGGGGGAGGGCGCGTCGGTTATCGCGACCGGCTCCACCGCGGGCTTGATGGACACCAAGAAACTGGACGTCCCCGGCAGCGATCCGGGTGGTATCGCGTACCCGCTGTCCAAACGCCTGCTGTCCCAATACATGCACGAGTTCGCGGCACAGTTCGGCCCACGCAAGATTCGTGCCAATGTCATTCACCCAACCAACTGCAATACGCCGATGCTGCACAGCGAGCCCATGTATCGCGCGTTCCGTCCGGATCTGGAGAATCCCACGCGCGAGGATGCCGAGGTGGCCTTCCCGGTGCAGCAGGTGATGCCGGTGCCTTATGTGGAGCCCGAGGACATCAGCGAGATGGTGGTATTCCTCGCATCGGACGAATCACGCTACGTGACAGGTATGCAGATGCGGGTGGATGCCGGTGGTTACCTCAGGTGGTACGACTACCACATCTGACGCGCGGCCCGGGGAATCACCGGCTGACCGCGGGAGTCGCCACGCCGACCTCGACGCGGACCCGATCCTGATAGAAACCGATGTGGCCGCTCAATATCGCGACCTCCGCATAGGGCTCGGCGTACTCCCAGGCGATCGGATCCGGACCATCGGCCGGACGCCAGTACCGCGCCGTGCCCTTGAACGGACAGCGCGAGGTCTGTTCGTGGGGGACGAGCAGGTCGAAGCGCACATCGGAAGCGGGCAGGTAGCACACGATGCCGTGATCCTGTTCCGCGACAAGCAGACTCGCGGTCGACTCGCCGAAAATCCGATCGCCGTAAGTGACTCGGACCAGATTGCGGATGCGCCGGATATCGACGCGATAGTCCGGCCGGTCGATATAGCCCGATGGCTCCAAGAGGTCTCCTGTGGGTCAGAGCAGTGTGACGGAGGACGTGGTGCGTGGTTCGAGGCCACGCACCATCGCGTGCACGCTGTAGGAGGCGACCACGGCCCCCTCCTCGGTATACACCTGGCCCTCGCTCTGGGCGTGGCCGCGCCCGGCGTAGGTGACGCGGGTGGCGTACAGCAGCCACTGCGTCACGTCGACCTCGTCGTGGAAAGTGATAGTGGCCATCGTGATTCCGGTCGAGATCGACCGATGCGCCATCGCCTCACCGAAACCCGCGTGCGGGCGCAGCGCGGCGGCCACCGTCCAGTGGGTGCTGGACTGGGTCAGTAGCGCGGTGTGGAGGTAGTCGTGCTCCGGTGCGTCGCGAAATCGCGTCCAGACGAACAACTCCGGCGGGCCGACCCGATTCGGATCCGGGTCGTAGGCATCGTCGACCACCCGCATATCGCGGCCGTCCACCTCGGTGCCCGGAATCGCGAGTGGGCGCAGCCGATCCGGCGGATCGACTTGCGGCATCGGGGTCGCCGAGCGAATCAGGTCGGGCGCACCGGAATCGAGCAGCACGATCCCAGCGCAGCGCGGCGAATCGTGCTGGCGGATGGTGACCTGCGCGGTGGTGAAGGTGCGCCCGGATCGCAGCGCATCGACCTCGATATCGAGCGGGGCCGTATGTGCGGCCGCGCGCGAGAAGATCATCGATGCCGAGGTAACACGTTGGTGCGGTACATGTTTGGCCGCTGCCACCACCGCGTCGCCGAGCAGTTGTCCGGCTTCGACCACATCGCGGGCCGTCGGACCGTGCGCTGGGGCCAGATATCGGCCCGCGCCGGACGGCTGCACATCCATCAGGCGTTGTAGTTCCGCCTGATTCCACGCGGGTGCGGCGATATCTGCCTGCGTATCGAATTCGTCGCTCAGCATATGGCTCGCATTCAGTGGCCGTTCGGGAGGTGCGGGAGGAGTTCGGTTTCGGGCTCGACGCCGAACGAACGCAAAGCCATGGCTACCAAAGCATAGGTGCCGACCGTGAAGACCAGGTCCATCAGCTGCTTTTCGTCGAACTCACCCACGAGAACGCGCCAGGTGTCCTCGCCGATCGTGCCGTCGGCGAGCAATTCGTCGGTCGCGCCCAAGAGCGCCCGCTCGCCCGGCGACCAGTCCCGAAGAGCTTCCTGCGCCACGCGGGCGATCTCTTCGGGAGCAATACCGGCACGTTCGGCAAGGATCGCGTGCTGTGCCCATTCGTAGGCACAGTGCCGTAGGTGCGCGACGCGCAGGATGACCAACTCCCGTTGCCTTACCGACAATGTGTTCTCCGTCAGCAGGTGCCGGTTGAAGCTGAGGAACGGCTTCGTCAATGCCGGATAGCCCGCCAATGTGCCGAGCAGATTGGTACCGCTCTGGTGACTGTCGTCCGGTTCCTCGCCGATGACCGAATTGCGGAATCGGGCAATGAATGCCGTCATATCCTCCGACCATTCCGCGCGGGGGACCGGTGCTATGCGAGCCATAGTCGTCGAATCCTTTCGAGTCGGTCAGGTATTGCGGCCACCGTTGACGCCGATGACCTGACCGGTGATGTAGCCGGCCTCGGCACTTACCAGGAACGCGCAGGTGGCGGCGATATCCTCGGGCTGGCCGATCCGGCCCACCGGGGTCGCGGCCACTTGATTGTCCAGGTCGAATACCCCTCGACGCAGACTCTCGCGCATCATGGGGGTTTCTATGAAGCCGGGCGGAATCGTGTTGACGGTAATGCCTTTTCGGCCGTATTCGAGTGCCAGCACTTTGGTCAGACCGACCACGCCCGCCTTCGACGAGACGTAGGCCGCCATACCGGGAACACCCGAATGCATGCTCGACGACGAGATATTGACGATGCGCCCCCAGCCTTCGTCGATCATGTCCGGCAGCACCGCCTGGCAGCAGTCGAACGTCCCGGTGAGGTTGACCGCGAGCACCCGGTTCCAGGTCTCGGCGGTGATATCGAGGAAGGGGCCGGCGATGGTGACCCCGGCGCTGTTCACCAGAATGGTCGGCTTGCCCAGCCTGCCGCGAACCTCGGCGACACCGGCATCGATGGCGGCGCGATCGGCCACATCGATGGGCAGACCGATGGCCCGGCCACCGGCGGTCTCGATCGCGGCGGCCGCAGCCTCGGCAGCAGCACCGTCGAGATCGAAGATCGCCACCAGCACACCATCGTCCGCCAAACGACGGGCGGTCGCGCCGCCGATACCGGAAGCGCCGCCCGTGACGATGGCTGTACGGGTGGGAATGCTTGTGCGAGAGCTCATTTGATCGACTCCTCGCCGACGACGGTGGATCGGTGCATCCGGCGCGGCAGGTTTCGGTCGAATTCGCAGGCCCGATGGATCAGGCCGGTGTTGTCCCAGATCACCATGTCGCCCACCGACCAGGTGTGCTTGTACACCCGGTCGGGCGCGGTGGCGCGTGCCGTCAGATCGTCCAGCAGTGCTCGGCCCTGCTCGGGTTCCATCCCGACGATATGTGACGCGGAAGCACCGAATACCAACGACTTTCGGCCCGTCCGATGCGTCCACACCAGCGGATGTGCGCGGTCGGGCCATCGTGCCCAGTCCGCCTCCTGCTCAGGCGTCGGATTCGGGTTGGTGAGCCGCTGGATCCGGGCCATCCGGTGAATTACCTGGAGGTCGGCGAAGCGCTCCCGCTCCGCCGAGCACAGTGCGTCGTAGGCGGCGTAGGTGCTGGCGAATGCCGTTTCGCCGCCCTTGTCGGTGATCACATGGGCGCTCATGATCGAGGCTTTGGCAGGGACCTCGTCCATGGCTCCGTCGATATGCCAGTAGTCGTTGCTGGGGTAGTACTTCGCATTCGGATTGTCCGGGTCGAAGCTGATGATCATGACGTTCGGATTCGGATAATTGGGAAATCGAGCCAGCGGCCCCAACTTCCGAGCGAACGCCACCTGGGCATCGTCACCGGCGTGCAATTCGCGAAACAGCAATACACTGTGCCGCTCGAGCAGTTCGAGACATCGGGCGGGCAGATCGTCGTCACCGACCAGTCGCTCGACATCGACGTCGAGGATCTCCACTCCGACCGTCGCACTCAGCTTCTTCGTGACAAGCGGGGCCATCCATCGCTCCTACCGGTCCGCGTATCCGAGAATGCCCTTGATTTCCAGATATTCGTCGAAACCGAATTCGCCCCATTCGCGACCGTTGCCGCTCTTGCGATAACCGCCGAACGGGCAGGCGAAGTCGAAGGCATCATTGATCGATACCCAACCGGCGCGGATGCGGCGGGCGACAGTGCGGGCCCGGTCGAGATCCGCACCCGCCACATTGCCTGCCAGCCCGTACTCGGTGTCGTTGGCTATCGCCACGGCGTCGTCGATGTCGTTGTAGCCGAGAATCGATAGCACCGGCCCGAAGATCTCCTCGCGGGCGATCGTCATATCGTTGGTGACATTCGCGAATACGGTGGGTTTGACGTAGTAGCCCTTGTCCAGCCCGTCTGGGCGGCCGGTGCCGCCGATCACCAGCGTGGCGCCCTCATTGATGCCCTGCTGGATCAGCGCCTGGATCTTGTCGAACTGCGATCCGGACACCACCGGTCCGATCGCGGCGTCGCCGTTCGGATCGCCCACCGTGACTTGCACGGCCGCCGCGTGTGCTGCCTCGACGGCCTCTGCCATGCGGCTGCGCGGGACCAGCATACGCGTTGTGGCACTGCAGGTTTGGCCGGAGTTGAGCATCACCCCGGATACGCCCCTGCCGACATTGTCGGCGAAGTCGGAGTCGTCGAGGATGAGGTTCGGGCTCTTGCCGCCGAGTTCCTGAGTCACTCGCTTGACTGTCGGCGCGGCATTGCGGGCGATATCGATGCCCGCGCGGGTGGAACCGGTGAAGGAGATCAGGTCGACATCCGGATGTGCCGACAGCGGCACGCCGACGTTCGGGCCGTCGCCCTGCACCAGATTGAACACACCGGCGGGAACTCCTGCGGCATCGAGGATTTCGGCGAAGATCTGCCCGGTGAACGGCGCCTGCTCCGAGGGCTTGAGCACCGCGGTGCAGCCGGTCGCCAGGGCTGGAAATACCTTCACCGCAATCTGATTCAATGGCCAGTTCCACGGTGTGATCAGGCCGCAGACCCCGATCGGCTCCTTGACGATCAGGGTTTGCCCGCGCTGCACGGTGAAAGCGAAGGTTTCCAGCACCTCGATCGCCTTGGCGAGATGACCGGCCGCGAGGTCCAATTGGAAACCATTCGCCAGCCCGGCCGGCGCGCCCATCTCCTCGGTCAGCGCGGCGCCCAGATCGTCGCGGCGCTTCTGGTACGCGTCCGCGATGGCGCGCAGTACATCCAGTCGTTCGGGCACACCGGTTTCCGACCACGCGGGGAACGCCGCACGGGCGGCCGCGGCCGCGCGGTCGACATCAGCTGCGGAGCCGAATGCGACTGTGCCGCAGACCTCTTCGGTCGCGGGGTTGACGACCTCGAATGTCCGTTCCTGCGCCGCCTCGACCCACTGCCCGTCGATATAGAACTTCGAATACCTACCCATCACTGCATTCCTTCCGCGTACCAGGTGCGGAACTCGTCATAACTCGGCATCTCCTCCGAATTCGCCTTCGGATCCACCGCGACGTGGATGACTCCCGGTTTGCCGCTGGCATAGGCCCGTTTGATCGCCGGGGCGATATCTTCGTCGCGCTCGACGTATTCGCCGTAGCAGCCGAAGCCCTCGGCGACCTTGTCCAGGCGGGTGCTCGTGCTCCAGTGCACGCCTGTCTCGAGTGATCCCTGGCCGAAAGTGCGCTTGTAGACGCCGACTTCGAGACCCCAGGCGTAGTCGACCCCGACAACGACAACCAGCGGCAGATTCAGCCGGGCCGCCGTCTCCAACTCGGCGATCTGGAATTGGAACGACGAATCTCCGGTGATGAGCATGACCGGACGTTTGCGGCCTTCGGCCACCGATGCGCCGACCGCGTAGGGCAGGCCGGTACCCAGATGCCCGAAGTTCTGGTTCCAGATCACGTCGTGCGGCTTGGCCTGGGAATAGGTCCAGCCGAATATCGTGGTGGCGCCGCCGTCGCGGACCATGATGCCCTCCGGCGGGAACGCCTTGGTGGCCTCGACGATCAGGCGTGCGGGATGGACGGGGGAGGCGCCGGAAGGGGCGGTCTCGGCGAGTTCGGCCAGTCGGGCCGCATCCCGCTCGATCCAGCCCGCCAGTTCGGGGGAGGCCGTGCGCGGTGAATCCCGCAGCGCCGCAACCAATTGCGGGACGATCGCGCGCAGGTCACCGACCAGCGGCACGTCGATAGGCCGGTTCACGCCGATCGCGGTGGGGTCCTGCTCGACGAGGATCCACTTGCGGTCGGCCTCGCCCGCGACCCAGTGCCGGCCTCGGCCGTAATGCACCGGCTCACCGAGTTCGGTGCCGATGGCCAGGGCCAGATCCGATTGCACCACGGCTTCGACCGCCGACGGCGAGAAGCCATAGGGGAAGGTGCGGTCCTCGAGACCCTCGATATAGGACGTGCCACCGGAGGTCTGAATGACCGGTGCCGCCATGAGGTCCGCGAGTGCCTTGACCGAAGCACCCGCGCGGGCGGTGTGCACACCGTGGCCGACAAGCAGGACCGGCTGCCGCGCCGCGCGGATCAGCTCGACGGCCGCGGCGATCTTGTCCGGTCCCGCGGTCTGACCGACGAGGCGATACCTCTCGGGTAGCAATGCCGGTGCGACGTCGAGCTCTTCGGTGATGACGTGCGACGGATACTCGATATAGACCGGCCCCGGCGTCCCGCTGAGTGCCTTGCGCAGGCCCTCCCGGATGATTTCATCGGTCTGATCCGCGTATTCGATGCTCGCCGCATACTTCACCGACGGTTCGAACAGCCCGGACTGCTTCACGAACTGGATCCGCCCGCGACGTACCCGCTGCTCGGTAATGCGGGCGCGCTGTCCGCCGAGGAAGATGACCGGCGAGTTCTCCACTTTGGCGCACATCATGGCGCCCGCCAGATTGGCGACGCCGGGACCGAGCGTGCCGATGCACACCGCCGCTTTGCCGGTCATCCGCGAGACCGCCTCGGCCATGAAACCGGCGGACTCTTCGTGGTGCGGTGCCACGACCTGCCAGCCGCGCTCTTCGGCGCGATGGAACAGGTGCACGAAGTTGGGGTCCGGGATGCCGAACAGGGTATTGATTCCTTCGGCCTCGAACAGGTCCAGAATGCGCTCGTAAACCTTGACGCTCATGCCTGCGCCTCGCTGGCGCTCGGCTCCGGCATGACCGCCATGACGGCTGTGTTGATTGTTCGCTCGCTCATGCTCACTTCCATTCCGTTGCCATCGCGAAGCTGCGCCCGATGTGTTCGCCGAAGGCGGACGGCACCGGTGGCAGCACCCAGGAGTTCCCGGTATCGCGGATCTCGTCGATGCGCGCGCCGACCTCGTCGATGGTCCAGGACGGCTGATATACCCCCGGCGTCTCGGCGATATAGGCGCGCGCCACCCGTCCGGCGATTGATACCAGCAATTCCCCACTGACGGAACAGGATTCGTGGGCCAGCCACCCCACGGTCGGTGCCACCAGCTCGGGACGCATATCCGGGTAGGCAGAGGTATCGAGGCCTTCGGCCAGCCGGGTCAGCGCGGCCGGAACGATGACATTCGATTTGACGCCGACCTCAGCCCCCTCCAATGCGACCACATTGGACAGTCCGATCACACCGGCCTTGGCGACCGCATAGTTGGCGACCGCCAGGTTGCCGTAGATGCCGCCGATCGAGGACGTCAGTACCACTCGGCCGTAGCCCGCCTGGCTCATCCGGGGGAACGCCGCCCGCACCATGTGAAAGGCGCCGCGCAGGTGCACGTCCACAACGGCATCGAAATCCTCGTAGCTCAATTCGGTCAATGAGCCGTAGCGCACGTTGCCCGCGTTGTGGATGAGAATGTCGATACGGCCGTAGGCATCCAGCGCGGTATCGATGATCGCCTGACCGCCCGCGGGGGTGGCGACCGAATCGGTGGACGCGACCGCCGTGCCACCGGCCTCGGTGATCGCCCGCACCGCCTCGGCCGCGACATTGCCCGCGGCGTCGTCGCCGCGCACGGTGCCGCCGACATCGTTGACCACGACCTTCGCGCCATGGGCGGCGAGTAATTCGGCATATGCGCGCCCCAAACCACGTCCGGCGCCGGTGATTACGGCGACGCGATCGTCGAATCTCAGTTCCGACAAAGGGTTTCCTCTCCCGATAGGTCGATAGCCGTCACTCGCTCAGCGTCAGGCCCCGCAGGTCGCCCGCATCGCGCCAGGCCTGCAGCAACTCCTCGAGTACGTAGAAGCCACCCCAGAAGGGGTCACCGAGGAACGAACGCCCGTTCGGCTCGCCCTCGGCGTTGTAGTAGCCGGGTGTGCATTCCATGACGAAGGTGCTGTTGTCGAAGGCGTTCGCCCGGATCGTCCGGACCCACTCCGCCTCGGCTTCCGCCGTCGGCTCCACGATGGTCGCGCTACGGTGCTGCGCCTCTTTGATGATGTAGGCGATGTGATCGGCCTGCTGCTCGAACATCAGGGTCGTCGCCGCGGTCACACCGCCCTGGATGAAACCGGTGGCGAAGTGGTTGGGGAAGCCGTGCGCCATGACGCCGTGCAGCGTGCGGAATCCCTTGCCCCAGTGGTCGTAGAGCGACTTGCCTTCGCGGCCCGCGAACGGCTCGATATCGAGTTGGCGGTCCAGGCCGGTGGTGATCTCGAAGCCGCTCGCGAAGATGATGCAGTCGACCTCGTACTCGAAACCGCCTGCGACAACTCCCTTTTCGGTAATACGCTCGACACCCTTGGTCTGCGATACATCGACCAGCGTGACGTTCGGGCGATTGAAGGTCGGTAGGTAATCGTCGTTGAAGACCGGCCGCTTGCACATATTGCGGTAGTACGGCTTCAGCTTTTCCGCTGTCTGCGGATCCCGGACTATCTCCTCGACGCGCCGCCGGAGCCGTTCCATCGCCCGGTAGTCCTCGTCTTCCTTCCACTCCATGAACTTCTCGGGCGTCAGCTCCGCCCAGCGATTACCGCGATTCAGCTTGGCGGCCAGGTTGCGGGCGACCTCGGTCCAACCATCGCAGATGAGGTCCGGTTCGCCGGGGGAGTAGAAGGCGAAGGCCGCGTTGTGGAAGTTGCGCTGCCGCTCGGCCCGCCAGCCCGGTTGCAGCGTCCGCACCCACTCGGGATCGGTCGGGTGGTTGTCGCGTTCGAAGATGTAGGACGGCGTCCGCTGGAAAACGGTCAGATGTCGGGCACCGCGCGCGAGGTGCGGAATCGCTTGGACGCCACTGGCGCCTGTGCCGATGACGGCGATCCGCTTGTCGGCGATTCTGTCCAACCCGCCGTGCAGGTCGCCACCGGTGTACTCATAGTCCCAGCGCGCCGTGTGGAAGGTGTGCCCCTCGAAGTCGGTGATGCCGGGAATGCCAGGCAGTTTCGGCCGGTTGTACGGCCCCTGGCACATGACGACGAAGCGGGCGCGGATCTGATCGCCGCGGTTGGTGCCGATGTGCCAGCGCTCGAGCTGCTCATCCCATGCCAGCGAGCGGATCAGGGTATGGAAGATCGCCTTCTCGTAGAGGCCGAAATGCTTTCCGATGCGCTGGGCGTGTTCGAAGCATTCGTCGCCGTGGGAGAACTTCTCCTTCGGCATGAAGCCGGTTTCCTCGAGCAGCGGGAGATAGCAATAGGAATCCGAGTCGACCTGGATGCCCGGGTAGCGGTTCCAGTACCAGACACCGCCGAAATCGCCGCCCAATTCGATGATGCGGAAGTCGGCGACACCGGCCTGTAGTAAGCGGTGTGCGGTGATGAGACCCGCGAAACCGCCACCGATTACCACTACCTCGATGTCATCGCTGATCGGCTGCCGCGGCACGACCGGGAGGTGCGGATCGCCCTCGTAGAACTCCGCGAATTCGTTCTCGGCCTGCAGGTACTGGTTCCCGCCGTCGGGGCGCAGGCGTTTGTCCCGCTCCACCAGATACTTCGCTCTGAGGGCCGATTTATCGACCTCGGGGGTCTGCGTGGGTGCGCAGTCTCGCATGCCAATTCCTTTGTTACTGCTGATGATTCGGGTCGACAGGGATCTCGGAAAGGGCGGGCGTCAGCGCAGTTCGTGCGGTTCACCGGTGCCCATATATTTGGCCAAGTTGTGGTGCAGGTTGACGATGGTGCGTTCGCGATACGGGTTGGGTCTGGGGCCGGAGAAACCGCGCGACTTCATGCCCTGCTGGACCGCGGCCATATTGTCGAAGTCCTGCGGCAGCACCGTCCGCCAGTCCTTATCGCCGACCGGTGTGTAGATCCACTCCGTTTCCGGTTCCTCGCCCGCCGGGAAGAGTTCGAATACCGCGGCCTCGAAAATGCATTTATCGGGGTCGTAGCCGTAGGGCCGAAATCGGTAGCACAGCATGTTGTTCAGCGCATGGCCGATCTGAAAATTGGGAAAGATCTGCCAGGCCGTGCCGCTCTTCGCGACGGTTTCGGGGTCGACGGTCGGCCAGATCACGCCGCGCTCGGCATCCTCGCGCCGGCACGTGTCCAGCCAATACCGCAGCACCTCGGTCGCGGGCGTGCCTTCGGGCAGTTCGTCGGCCAGCCGATTGGCGACGGCGACCATCGACTCGGTGGTGTTGGTATTGGCGTTGTCCCACGTGAAGTTCTGCAGCTGGGCGGTGGACAGTCGAGCGTCGGGGCCGCTGCCGATCCGCAGCTTGCCCTGGTTCTCCTCCATACCTTTCGGCGCGTCGTAGCCGATATTGCTGTGCTTGCCCTGGGCCCGTCCCCAGCCGAGGAAGTTGCCGAAGTTCATGAACTCCGGGTGGGTGTAGGGCACGTGGTAGGTCTCCATGAACGCCTCGAAGGCGACCTTCCAATTGCAGTCGAAGGTCAGCCACCGCCGCCACCGGTAGCGCATATTCTCCAGGTGGAAGGGGTCGAGCAGACCGGCCGCGGGTTCCAGATACTCCCGCAGCGGTTCGCATTCCGGATCCATATTGATCCAGACCCAGCCGCCCCAGGTGTCGATCGCGACTCGCTGCAGCCCATCGTTGCGCTCGGTCAGCCCGCAGGTCCAGTCCGCGCGTTCCGGTACGAAGGTGTTCTCGCCCTCCAGGTTGTAGCGCCACCCGTGGAAACCGCAGACGAACTGTTTGCGGCTGCCGCGGGCATCGTGCGCGCCCGGCGGGGTGTCGATCAGTCGGCGGCCCCGGTGCGCGCAGACGTTGTAGTAGGCACGAATGGTGTCCGGCGCGGTGCGCAGGATGATGAACGAGTCGTCGAGGATGTCGTAGGTCAGAAAATCACCGACCCGTGGAATCTCTTCCACCCGACAGACCTGTTGCCACACCTTGGCCCACAGCCTGTCCCGCTCGGCGCGGGCGTACTGCTCGGACAGATACGCTTCCACGCCGATCGTCATCGGCGTCGATAACGGCTCGACCGCCGCTTGCGCGTTCTCGACGGTTTCGGTCATGGCATTCTCCTGGTGTCAGTGGGTGATTGCCGCGCGGAACGACTCGTCCTCGAGAAATAGGGAGGTATTGTCGGCGCCCAGGTGGGGCCATTTGAGATTCAGACCGCCGTCCACGAGCAGCGTCTGCCCGGTGATGTAGCTCGACAACTCGGACAGCAGGAACAGAATCGCTCCTGCTTGTTCATGCGGCCGGCCGCGGCGGCCCATCGCGATGGCCCGGCGGTCGCGCTCGGCATCGTCGCCGACATAGGCGCCCGAGGCGGGCGTTTCCGTCACGCCGGGGGCGACGGCATTGACCCGGATATCGTCCAGCGCCAGTTCGACGGCCATGGTCCGGGTGGCCGCCACCAGCGCGGCTTTGGCTGTGCCGTAAGCGATATGGAACGGCGCGGTGTTCATACCGCTGATCGATGAGATCGAGACGATCGAACCCGGACGGCCCCGCGACTTCAGCTTCGCCGCGACCGCCTGGCTCATGAAGAACATCGTTTCGAGGTTCTGGGTGAACAGGGCCCGCCAGTCGTCGCGGGTCACCCGGGTCGAGGGCATCCAGGTCGACGGCGCGGCGCCGCCTGCGACATTGACCAGCCCGTACAGTTCGCCGTCGAGCTGTCGCGCCCGCTCCAGCACCGTGGCGACGCCGACGTCGGTGGACGCGTCGGCCGCCACCGGCAGGACCGAAAGTCCCTCGGCAGCAAGCGGTTCGACGTGCTTACCGAGATTTTCCGCGGATCGGCTCACCGCGAGCACGGTGGCCCCGGCCCGGGCGACCATGCGGGTTACCGCGGTGCCGATGCCGCCGCCGCCCGCGCCGGAGACGATGACAATGCGTCCGCCGAGGCCGAAGAAGTCGTTGTCCGCGTTGGTCATAACGGGCTCATTCGGTCCGGCGCAGCGCCATGACACTGCCCTCGGCGTCGGCGGAAAGGTAGAGCGTGCCATCCGGACCGGCGGCGATCCCGGCGAAGGGTCCCTGCGGTCCGGAGAACGGCGGCAAACCGTGCAGGGGTTTGGGCGTTACTCCGGCCGGTGCGCCGACCGGCAGGTCACGGGCGATGATCCGGCGGGCGTTGGTGGTCAGATCGACACTGATCAGTGTTTTGGCTCCGGCGTCGACCACGAACAGTTCTCCGTCGCGGACGAGGATGCCTTGCGGTTTTTCCAGGCCGTCTACCACCGTGTCGGTCCCGGTGCCGGTGATCGAAATGATCCGTCCCGCACCGGATTCGGAGACCAGACAGGTGCCGTCCGGGCCGAAGGTGACGCCGAGCGGCTCGTTCAGCCCCGTAGCCAGCACCTCGACCGTGCCGGACCGGATCGACAGCACCCGTCCCTGGCCGAGTTCGGCGGTCACGACGGCCCCGCCCGGGGCCACTGCCACGCCGTAGAGTTGGTCGAATCCCTCGGCCAGCACTTCGGTTTCGGATGCACCGGTCAGGTAGCGGCCCACCTCACCGTTCGCGGTGGTGACGATGAATTCGCCTGGGCCGACGGCGATTACGCCACGGAGGAAGCCCGGGTAGCCCGGTGTGAAGAGCATCCCGACCGTCTGCGGTTCGGCGCCGGGCGGTAGCGAGTAGAAGTAGGTGCCGTCGGCGACATAGAGGATTCCGTCGGAGCCGACGGTCAGATCCAGCGGCCAATTCAGGCCGCCCGGAAGCGTTTCCCGGGTTTCACCTCCGCCGAGGATTTCGGTGATCGCGCCGGTGAAGTGCGAGACGAACAGCCGACCGTCGACGAAGGTGCAATTGTCCAGCCCCGGCGTCAGGGCGGCCAACACCTGGCGTTCACCGTTGCGAGGATTGATGCGCAGCACCTCGCCGCTGGCCACCTGGGTGGAGACGATGAATCCTTCGGCGTCGAATTTCACCGAGTCGGGGACGCCGAGATCGCCGACGACGCGTTCGGGTTCGCCACCTTCGGGATCGATGCGCCAGATGTCGTTGGTCCCCATCACCGGGTAGTACAGAAGGCCGTCGGGGCCGACTTCCATGGCATTCGGCATCGCGATGTGCTCCACGAGGACGCGCGGTGCACTGCCGTCGAGCGGCAGTTCCATCAGGCGCCCGCCGACCCGGCATTCGTTCACGAACAGCCGCCCCTGATGCACTGTGATGCCGTTGGCGCTGGGCAGATCATCGCGCAGTAGCCGACTGCGGCCGTCGGTGCCGCGCGCACTGACCCGGCCGTCCATCACCTCGGTGGCGTAGAGATTGCCCGCGTCGTCGAAGGCGACGTCATCGGGTGCGATGATGTCGCCGCCCTTGGCGCTGATGGTCTCCACCTGTCCGGTGCTGACGTCCAGGGCGCTGATCGTGCTGCCGGTCACCTGGGCGACGTAGATGCGGCCGTCGGGACCGGTGCGTAATCCGTTGGCGCCGAACAGTCGGCTCGGCGGTGTGAGTCGTTCCAGACTCCAGCCCGGGGCGAGAGTTACTGGTGCGGTGCTGGTATAGCGCGCCCCTCGAGTCAAGGCGGGGCCTCCCATGCGAAGAGAAGGTCGATGTCCACGATGTGGTGCTGCACGCCGGACGGGGCCGGTTGTCGTGACGCAGGCCACTTTTCGTGGGCTCACGCTACTTCAATCCTCATAAGGATAGCAATACTTGACTGGTCGAATTTCACCAGTCGACATTCTGAGTTTCGAGAATCTCGTTCTCGGTGGTGTTCAGTCGAATGCGTGCCGCGGCAGGGTGGTCGGCATATCGAGGGAACTGAGCAGCCCGGTCCGCGCGTCCACCACGAACGGGATGGCGTTCACGACACGCATCGCGGTCGCGGTCATCGCGGCGTGTCCTGCCCCGTGCCCCTCGGCTGCGCCAAGGTTCATCGCGCAGTGGATATCCGGATCGCCCTCGATGTCGACCCGGTAGGTGGCATCGAACTCCGATGTCGTCCAGTCCGGCGCCACCTCGCGAGACATCCGGATGATGTGCTTGATCACGATCGCTACCCGGCCGTTCACGACGCCCGCGGCTCGGGTGCGCACGGCGCCGCAGGTTCCGGCGGCGATCGTGCCGAAGGCGACTTCGATATCTCGCTCCGTCGTTTGCCGATCGAGCGCTCCGTGCACCTGCTCCACCTCGACGCCCAGCCCTTCGGCGATCAGGTAGATCGGTGCTCGCCAAGCCATTTCGATGAATCCCGGGGTCGCGAGCATCGGTTCGAAATCCAGCGGTCTGCCGAAACCCATCCCGTCCATCATCACGTCGGCCACCGGGTAGTGGTCGTTCAACGCGACTTCGGTCGCCTTGACGCATCGGATCTTCTTGGACTGCGTGGCCAAGAGCAACGCCAGGTGATCCGACCCGAATCCCGGAAAGATGCCGGACGCATAGAACGACGCATTGCCGGACTTCGCAGCGGCCTCGAGTTGGTCGCGCCATTCGGGCGAGTAGTACGCCGGGGGATACACCAAACTGGTGGAAGTCGTTGATACGACATTGATCCCCGCCTCGAGTAACCGGACGTAGTCGGGAACCGCACCGGCGTCGCGTTCGGGTCCGCTGGCGGCGTACACGACGCAGTCGGGTCGCAGCGCGATCAGGGCGTCGGCATCGTTGGTGGCCGTGATGCCGAGTGGTTCGCCGCCGATCAATTCGCCGACATCGCTGCCCATCTTGTCCGTGGAGTGGACCCACACGCCAACGAGTTCGAGATCCGGCCGTCGTCGGATGGCGTCGATCGCGATCGAGCCGACGCCGCCGGTCGACCAGACAACCGTTCGCAAAGGAGTTGTCACGGAGACTCCCAACCTAAAATTTGTTCAAAGTGGACCGGCCAGGGTGCCGCGCTGCCGGTTCTTACGAATCAACCTGCTCGGTCGATGACGCCGCGCAATACGGTGTCGCGGACGTGAATCTGGGATGCGTGAGTCCCGATATCCCGCAGGATGTTCTCCGGGATCCAACCCACGACGATTACACAGCGGGCGAGCATCTCGTTCGACGGACTGTCGACCTTGATCTCATTCGACCGAATCGCTTCGGCGAGCAATGTTTTCATCTGTCGCACCCGCTTTGTGAAGAGCCAGCCCGGATTCGGGGTGTCGGGCGGCGACTGCCGCATCCATGCCAGTTGGATGCGGAACTCGTCACCGAAACGCTCGAGCGCGTTGGTATTGATCCAGCTCAGCGCATCCAGCTTCTCGACAACCGAGGCATCCGACCGCAGGACATTCGTCCAGCCGAGGCCGATCTTCTCGCCGAAGGACTGCATGATCGAGGCGAGCAGCTCCTCCTTCGAGCCGATCAGCCAGTACACGGTTCCGGTGCCGAGTCCCGCGGCCGACGCGATATCGCGGACGGTCGTATTCTCATATCCGCGGCGACCGAATTCGGCCCGCGCGACCGCGCGGACACGAGCCGCCTTGTTATCGGGCTCGCTCTCCTCGGACCAGCTCCGGACGACTTCGTCGGCGGCGAGGAAGGCGGCGGAACGGTCGAGCTCCGCATCGGTGTGTTGCCGTGTGGCCAAACCCTCCAACAGAATTCGGCACAACAAGGTGGCCACCTGATCCGGCGATCCCTTGTGCCGGATGACGTCCAAACCGACCTGCAGCATCGTCTGACAGATCCGATCGGCCAGTATCGGCAGATCGACATCGGCCCTCAGGTAGCCGCTCCACCTCGCGGCGCGCAGGGTTTGCAGCATTGCCTCGAGTACGGCGGTCGGTCGCTGCCTGGTCAATTCGACGAGTTCGGGTTTCGAGCTCGGCCCCTCGTAGAACGACATCTGCAGTGCGGCACGATGGGCGACCGCGCACTGCGCGATCGCCGAACCGAGCTCGACGATTCGGTCGAAAGGCGGTCGCGAGTCCGGATGATTCAACCGGTCCTGTGCCCGCTGCGCGACCTGGTCCAGGTCCGCGTGATAGCGGCGCAGCAGTTCGACGAGGATGGCTTCCTTGGATTCGAAATGGTGGTACAGGCTGCCGGGGAGGATGCCGCACGCGTCGGCGATCTCCTGCAGCGACGTGCGCAGCCCCGATGTTGCGATCAGGGATGCGGCGGTCTGCAGGATCTCGGTGCGTCGGGTGCCGTCGTCGTAGGCGTGGCCGATATGGGCGGCGATGGCGCGCGGCTGCACATCGCGCTGCGCCGGCTTGCCCTGGCCACGCGCCACAGCACCTCCCCGACACCTCGCCGCCGTGATGGGGCCCCTGACAAACTGGGGTACCCAATGTTTGTTCAACGGTAGCAGAGGGTCTCAAGCCGACGGCGTCGGTAGTTGCCGGGCCAGGTCGAGGACCGTCACGGTATCGGTGCCGGTCTTCTTGAGGCGTTCGGATGAACGGAATCCCAGGTCGACGTCGGCGGCCTGCGCTCGGAGTGCGCCGACCGTGGCGTCCTGCTTGGACAGATGCTTGAACATGTCGAAGGAGTACAGCCGCAACGCATTCGCGTGGGTGATCCTGTCGATCTCGTCGTCGGGCACACCGTCGAGGTAATCGGCCAGCGTCTCCGGAGCCAGTGGCCACGTCGAGTCCGAATGCGGGTAATCGCATTCCCAGGCGACCATGTCGAGGTTGAGTTTGTGCCGGTTCTCGACGCCGAAGCCGTCGTCGATGAAGCACAGTGCGATGCGTTCGAGGAAGACCTCGCTGGGCAGCCGGTCGCCGAAGTTCTGGTGTGTCCACGCGCGGTGCATCTTGTACACCCGGTCGACGCGTTCGAGGAAGTACGGCACCCAGCCGATCCCGCCCTCGGATAGCGCGAAGGTCAGATCCGGGAATTTGCGCAGCATCGGCGACCAGATGAGGTCGGCGGCGGCTTGCACGATGCTCATGGGCTGCAAGGTCATCATCACGTCGACCGGTGCGTCGATCGAGGTGATGACCACGCTCGACGAGGAGCCGATATGCAGGTTGACCACGGTGTTCTCGTCGCTGCACGCCTGCCAGAACGGATCCCAGTGCGGGTCGTGCAGTGACGGATAGTTCAGTTTGGTCGGATTCTCCGAGAAGGTCACGGCGTGGCAGCCCTTCTTCGCCACCCGCCGCACTTCCTCGGCCATGAGTTCCGGATCCCAGATCGGGGGCAGCGCCTGCGGGATCATTCGACCCGGGTAGGTGCCGCACCACTCGTCGATGTGCCAGTCGTTGTAGGCGCGCAGTACGGCCAGGCCCAGATCCTTGTCCTTGGCGCGGGCGAAGTACTGCCCGCAGAATTGCGGATAGGACGGGAAATTCAACGCCGCGGCAACGCCATTGGCATTCATATCGCGGATGCGCTCGTGGATGTTGTAGCAGCCGTCGCGGATCTCGCTGAGTTTGGTCGGCTCGGCGCCGTACTCGTCCGGGGGGCGGCCCGCGACCGCGTTCAGGCCGACATTGGTGGCTTCCTGGCCCTCGAACACCCACGCGTCGGTGCCGTCTGCTCGCTGTATGAGCTTGGGCACGTCGTTTTTGTACTTGGCGGGGATGTGGTTGTCGAACATGTCCGGCGGTTCGACGAGATGATCGTCGACCGAGACGAGTACGAAGTCGTTCATGTCCATACCGCGCTCCTTGTCATCCGTTCGTTCGGACTGTAGCTCTGAACAGATATTTGGTCAACGGTCGATGGATCGCCTTGCGAACGATTACGATCCGAACAAAAGTTAGGTGTTGTGAGGAGTCGTCAGATGGCCGATGAACTGACACAGGGCGTCAAGGATGCGCAGGCCAGATTCGATGCGGGCATGGGTGCCGACGGCGATGCGTCGCCGTATCCGATGCTGGCCGACTTGCGGGCGCGGGCGGCGGTGCATCCGGGGTGGCCGGAGATGTCCATATTCGACAATCCGGCAGACGGCCGGCAGATCTTTTCGGCATATACCTTCGACGCGGTGAAGTCCGTATTCACCGACAACAAGACCTTCAGCACACGGTGCTACGAGGCGATCGTGCGTCCGCTGCAGGGTCCGACGATCCTCGAGATGCAGGAACCCGAGCATCAGATCTATCGCAAGCTGCACGAATTCGCTTTCGCCCGTTCGTCGATGCGGCAATGGTATGGGACCGATAGTGATTGACCGACCGATCCATCCGTCGCTAGTGTCTGAACAAATATTAGGTTGGGATTGCGGCCAACGACACGGAGGTTCTATGCCGAACGAATCGCGCAGCGTTGTCATCACCGGGGCTTCGAGGGGGCTGGGACTCGCCTCCGCGGCGTATCTCTACCGGCAGGGGTGGCGAGTTGTCGCAGCCATGCGTTCCGTCGATACCGGGCTCGATCAGTTACGCGCGAAAACCGGTGCACAACAGGGTGATCCGCGCTTGATCGGCGTTCGGCTCGACCTGACCGACCCGTCGTCGATCGAGGAGGCCGCGGCTGCCATCGTCCGTGCGGTCGGTGCTCCCTACGCGGTGGTGCACAACGCCGGTGTCTCCGCGGCCGGAATGGTCGAGGAGACACCGGTGAGCTTGTGGGAGCGGATGTTCGTGACCAACCTGTTCGGCCCGGTGGCACTCACCAAGGCGCTCCTACCTGCGATGCGGGCGGCGGGCCGTGGGCGCATCGTGTTGGTTTCCAGCCAGGCCGGTGTGCGGGGAATGCCCGCTACGGCAGCGTATTCCGCGGTCAAGGGGGCACTCGAGCGATGGGGTGAATCGATGGCCATCGAGGTCGCGCCGTTCGGCGTCGGTGTCACGGTCCTGGTCTCGGGCACCTACGACACCGACATCATCACCGACGCGGGGACCACCGATTGCCGTGATCTCGACGGGCCGTACGCCCGCCATCACCGCACCATGGACCGGCGCGGGCGGGCGGCGATGAAGCACGCGGCCCGCTCGCCGGAACAGTTCGCCGCCGGACTCGCCCGAGCGCTCGGCGGCACCGCACCGTTTGTACGCCGCGCAGTGGGCCCGGATGCGCGAATGCTGTTGATCGCCAGTCGCGTTCTGCCCACTGTGGCCTTGCACCACCTGACCCGTTTGATGCTGGGGATTCCACGATCCGGTGCCGCGAGCCACCCTCGACCGGCCGACCTCCAGTCGCATGAGAGCGAGAGAAATGCCTGACACTGTGTTTACCCACCCCGCCGGCTCCCATCCCCGGGTTCGTTTCGAATCGAGGATGTTGATCGACGGGGAGCTCGTCGACGGCCGGGCCGGGACATTCGACAACATCAACCCCGCCACCGAGGAGGTGCTCGGTGCGGTCGCCGACGCGTCGGAACTCGATATGCGGGTGGCCATCGATGCGGCCCGCCGAGCCTTCGACGAAACGGCCTGGTCTACCGATCATGCCGTCCGACAACGCTGTCTGCTGCAGTTGCAGGATGCATTGGAGTCCGAGCGGGAGGAATTGCGCGAGGAACTCATACTCGAGGCCGGCTGCCCGCGGGCGATCACGATGGGTCCGCAACTGGACGCGCCACTGGCGGATGCGCTCAGGTATCCGGCCGAGCTGATCGATAGTTATCCGTGGCGAACCTCCCTCGGTGATGCCCTGGTGTCGGTCACGGGCGTGCACACGACCAGGCAGGTCTGGCGTGAGCCGGTCGGCGTCGTCGGCGCGATCGTGCCGTGGAACTTCCCCTTCGAGGTCACCATCCACAAGGTCGGTCAAGCACTGGCGACGGGCAACACCGTCGTGCTGAAGCCCGCACCGGACACCCCGTTCAATGCCACCAGGCTCGGCCGGTTGATCGCCGAAAAGACCGACATACCACCGGGTGTGGTGAATGTCGTCACCGCATCGGATCATCTGGTCGGTGAGGAGCTGACGCTGTCCGGGAAGGTCGACATGATCTCCTTCACCGGTTCCACCGCCGTCGGTAAACGGATCATGGCGAAGGGCGCGGCGACAATGAAGCGCCTGTTCCTCGAGCTCGGCGGCAAGTCGGCGACCATCGTCCTGGAGGACGCCGACCTGGCCTTGGGCTGCATGATGGGTATTGCGCCGTGCATGCACGCCGGCCAGGGCTGCGCCAATCCCACTCGACTGTTGTTGCCGCGGTCGAGGTATGACGAGGGGGTTGCGATTCTGAAGGCGATGTATGAGGGGGTCGCACCGGGCGACCCGCAGGATCCCGCCACGCTGTGCGGTCCGGTCATCTCCGATAAGCAACGCAGCCGCATTCGCGGCTATATCCGGACCGGCATCGACGAAGGCGCCACGCTGCTCGTCGGCGGCGCCGAGCAACCAAAAGGCTTCGACAGGGGATTCTTCGTCGAGCCAACGCTTTTCGTCGATGTGGACAACTCGATGACCATCGCCCAGGAAGAGATCTTCGGTCCGGTGCTGGTCGTCATTCCCTACGACGACGAGGACGATGCGGTTCGCATAGCCAACGACAGCCCGTACGGCCTCGCGGGCAACGTGATGTCGGGATCCGTGGAGCACGCACTTGCCGTGGCCGCACGATTGCGCGCGGGCTTCATCGGCATCAACGGCACCGCGGGTTACGGCGCGGACACCCCGTTCGGCGGATACAAGGCCAGCGGTGTGGGACGCCAGAACGGCATCGCCGGATTCGACCAGTACACCGAGCTCAAATCCATCGCCTTTCCCGCGGTGTGACGAAAGGGATCGAATTCGCCCGACGACGCATGACCGCACCGCTGAGCGAAATCTAGATCCGTGGTCCCCGACTGGCCTGGATCGCCTGGCGTGCCATGTCGGAGGTGGCGTTGACGATGCCGTTGTCGAATCGCTCCAGTACCAATGCTTGGGTCGCGGTGAGGTGGGCCCGATAGAGCCGTTCCGCCGCCTCGGCCCGTCCGGCCGCGATTTCCTTCAGGAGGCGGCGGTGGGTGCGAACGGATTCCTCGGACTCGGCCGCGGAGGGGTATTCACCGCGTTTGGTGAGTACCTCGGCCCACGCCTCCTCCTGCGACGACCACAGTGCGACGAGGCTGCTGACCACGTAGCGGATCGTCGCGTTCGGGGTGAAAGAGACGATGAGATCGTGGAAGTCGCGCGCGGTATGGGTGAAGGGCAGGCCTTCGCCGATCAATGCCGCGGATGCCTCGATATTGGCCTCGAGTGCGGGCACGACCACCTCGGCGCGGTCTTCGCGGCGAGCGCATTCGGCGGCGCACATGGGCTCCAATGTCCGCAGGCCCGCGGCGAGATCGCCCAGCGTGACCCGGGCGCCCTGGAGCGCGAGACCGAGGTGATATGCCGCCGACGATTGGTCCGGGCGGTGCACCTCGGCGCCGCCGACATTGCCACGACGGACGGTGACCAGGCCCTCGGTCTCCAGGATTCGCAGTGCCTCTCGGATCGAGGGGTAGCTGACACCGAAATCCTGCACCAGCTGATCCTGGGTGGGGAGCCGGTAGTCGTCGTCGCCGGAGAGGATGCGTGCGCGCAGCTCCGCGGCGACGCTCTCCGCGATGCGGCGTTGCGGAATCCGGCCGCGCCGGGCGTTGGTCACGCGGACCGCCATTCGTCCATCGTCACGCAAGCCGCCTTTCGTCCATGCAGGGAGTTTACTCATAGGCTCGTGACCATTCAAATATTGCTATCCTTATGAGGATTGACGTAATGTCCGCCGTATGGACTTCACGATGGGTGAGGCCGCCGCCGAGCTACGCAGTGAGCTGCGCCGGCTGGTAGCCGCCGAGGTCTCCGCGGACTTTCTCGGCGCTTTCACCGACGATCCCGCGGATCTCGCTGTCGCCCAGCGGTTTTCCCGCATTCTTGCCGACCGCGGTCTGCTGTGTCTGGCCTGGCCGGAAGAATTCGGTGGTCGCGGCGCCTCGGTATGGGAACAGACCGTGGTCCGGGAAGAGATGTGGGCGCACCACGAGCCGCGCGGTGCGCAATATATGGGCGTCAACTGGGTGGGCCCGACCATCATGCGACACGGCACCCCGGAACAGCAGCGCAAGCATCTGCCGCCGATCGCACGCGGCGAGGTGATCTGGTGCCAGGGTTTCAGCGAGCCCGATGCCGGTTCCGATCTCGCATCGCTGCGCACGGCGGCCCGCCGCGACGGCGACGGCTGGCGCATCTCCGGTCAGAAGATCTGGACCTCCTACGCCACCATGGCGCAGTGGTGTTTCCTGCTCGCGCGGACCTCGAAGGGGGAGCGCAAGCAGCAGGGGTTGACCGTCTTCCTGCTACCGATGTCGGATCCGGGCATCGAGGTTCGCCCCATTCGGTCCATGCTCGGACCACATCACCTCAACGAGGTCTTCTTCGACGGCGTCCGGGCCACCGAGGCCGATGTGCTCGGCCGAGTCGGCGACGGCTGGCCGGTGGTGCAGGAAGTGCTGGCCTTCGAGCGGGTCGGCATTGCCCGATATGCCCGCTGTGAACGCTTGCTGCAGGCCGCGCCCGCGGTATTGGGCGAGCGCTGGGACGAGTTGCCCCGTGAGCTGCGCGGCAGTTGGGCGCGCCTGCTCACACACTGCCGACGGGCCCGCCTGCTCGCCTACCAGGTCCTGTCGCTGCAGAGCGCTGGGCAGGTCGCACCCGGCGACGCCGCGGCCTATCGCATCGCGGTGACACGGCTCGACCAGGACAGCGCCGCGGTGCTTTCCGAGATCGCCGCATTCGCCGCCGCGGATGATCAAGCGCAACATCGGTTCCGACGTGCCGTGGAGGATCACTGGCGGTACGCCAACGCCGCGACGGTCGCCTCGGGAAGTATCGAGATGCAGCGGATTCTGCTGGCACGGTCGCTGCTGCGAGCGCCCGGCCGCGCGGGGGAGGCGGCATGAAAATCGAACTATGTTCGGAGGCGCGGGAATTCGGTAGATCGGTGCTGCAGGCGGTCGGGGACGACGGGCTGGTGCTGCGGGCGTCCGACCGCGCGGGAGAGGCAGCATGAAAATCGAACTATGCGTGGAGGCGCAGGAATTCGGCGGGCAGGTGCTGCGCGCGCTGCAGGCCGCCAGCGGCGGCGAGTCGGTGCTGCGGGTGTCCGGCTGGGCGGAGGAGCGGGCGTGAATATCGAACTTTGCTCGGAGGCGCGGGAATTCGGCAGGCAGGTGCTGCGGGCGCTGGATGCTGCCGGGGGCGACGAACTGGTGCGGCGGACCGAGGGGGAGGTCGGGGTGCGGCGGACGCTGATCGCGCCGGTGCTCGGTGAACTCGGGGCCTGGGAGCTCGAGCCTTTGCGCGACGTCGCCGAGCTGGAAGCCGCTGCCGCGTTGTGCCGCAGCGCGGGGTACTGGGCGCTGCCGTATCCAGTGGCCGAGCGGTTGGCACGGCCGGTCGGCGTGGATGTCGACGGGCTGGTGGTGGTGTACGGCCGGGAACCGGCCGCTCCGGTGGCGGATCTCGACTTGCGTTGGGGGGCAGTGACACTGGATGGTGTGCGCGGGCGAGTATCGGTGCGGCAGGCGCATTCGTCGCCACGAGAATCAATGTTCGTCGCACAGCTGGATGTGCATCCGCTTGACAGCAAGGGCTTTTCAGGCCGGGACGACTCCGGCCAGGCCACTACGACCGAGCTGGCTTTGGGGCTGGTGCTGCCTTGCTGGACGCTCCTCGGAATGCTGGACCGTGCAATGGATCTCGCGCGCGCGCATGTACTGACGCGCGAGCAGTTCGGCCGTCCGCTCGCAGAGTTCCAGGCGGTGCAGTTCCAGTTGACCGATGCGGAGGTCGAGCGCCGGGGTGTGGAGATGCTGGCCAGGTACGCGTTGTGGAGCATCGATACCGGTAGCAATGCCGTTGTCGACGACGCGCTCGCGCTGCGGCTGGCCGCATTGGAGGCCGCCGATATCGTCTTCCGCGTCGCGCACCAGCTGCACGGCGCTCTCGGTTTCTGCGACGAGTCGGCGCTGTCGTGGTTATCGCGTTACAGCAGGCCGATTTGCCGACTGCCGCTGGGACGCTCGGCCACCGAGGATTTGCTAGCTCGCAGCATCGATCGAGCCGGTCTAGCCGGGCTGTATTCCGACCCGACGGGTGTGTGAGCGACGTGCAGTACGACCTACCGGCCGCGCTGACGATCGAATGCGATGGACCGATCCGCACGGTTGTGCTGAACCGGCCCGCCGAGTCGAACGCGGTCGACGCCCCGCTGCACTGGGCGCTGGCCAATGTCTGGCGGCAGTTGGCGGCGGATCGGGAGGCGCGGGTGGTGATCCTGACCGGTGCGGGCCGGGCCTTCAGTGCCGGTGGTGATTTGGATTGGATCACTTCATTTCTCGACGATCCGGCCGCGCGGGACGAAAGTATCCGCGAGGGTGCGCAGATCGTCGAGGAGTTGCTGCGCTTTCCGCTGCCGGTGATCGCCGCCGTCAACGGTGCTGCGGTGGGGCTGGGGGCGAGCGTGGCCGTGCTGTGCGATGTCGTGCTCATATCGGAGCGGGCGCATCTGGCCGATCCGCACGTCGCGGTGGGCCTGGTCGCAGGCGACGGCGGCGCCGCATTCTGGCCGCTGCTCACCCCGATTCTGCGTTCCAGGGAATACCTGTTCACCGGCGATCGCATCGATGCGGCTACCGCGGTCCAACTCGGCCTGGCCACCCGTGTCGTTCCGCCGGAGCAGTTGCTCGCCGAAGCCCGGCTGCTCGCCGAACGGTTGGCCGCCCAGCCGATGGAGGCCCTGCGCAGCACCAAACGTGTTGTGAATATGTACCTTTCGAAGGCGCTCGGCGGTCCGCTGCAAGCGGGTTTCGCCGCCGAGGTGGTGACTATGCAGTCCGCCGAGCATCGTGACCGGCTATCGGCTCTGCGGCAGAAAGCGGCTCGGCGATGACCTGGGCGGTTCGGCGTAAACCTTCGAGCATGCTGGGACGACGGTGCGTGGCCGACGCGGTGAGATCGGTCGCCCGATGACTGCGGGCGGTCGCGATCCGGCCGATTTCCGGGCCGAGGTACGGGACTGGTGCCGAGCGCACATCCCCGCTGACTGGCGGCAGACGCAAACTGGTTGTACAGCAGCGGAATTCGTGGCATTTCAGCAGTGGTGGTTCCAGCAACTGCGTGGCGGCGGCTTCGCGGTGCCGCATTGGCCGAAGGCGTGGGGCGGCGGGATGCCGGTCGCCGAGCAGATAGTGCTCTATCAGGAACTCGCCGCACACGATGCGCCACGGCTGGTCTTGGCATTCGTCGCCATCCACCATGCGGCGGCGACGCTGCTGGCAGCGGGCGGCGAGGCACAGCGCCGCAGACATCTACCCGCCATCCTGGACGGCGAGATCTGGGTGCAAGGTTTCTCCGAGCCCGCGGCCGGATCAGATCTGGCCGCGCTCACCACCACCGCGCGCCGCGACGGCGACAGCTATCTCGTGACCGGACAGAAGGTATGGGCGAGCGGAGGGCAGTACGCCGACTGGTGCCTGCTGCTGGCCCGCACCGATCCGAAAGCACCCAAACGCCAGGGCATTTCGTACTTTCTGCTGGATATGTGCACGCCCGGCATCGATGTGCGGCCCATTCGGCAGGCCACCGGCGAATCGCACTTCTGCGAGATCTTTCTCGACGAGGTGCGCATTCCTGCCACCCAACTGGTCGGCGCGGAGCACGCGGGCTGGCAGGTGGCGCAGCAGACCCTCGGTGCCGAGCGCGGATTGACCATGCTGGAGTTGGCCGAACGACTCGGCAACGCCGGGTTCCGGTGGCTGCTGCAGGCGTGCGCCCGGCCGGACGTGACGGGGCGGCGTCCGATCGATGATCCCGTGGTGGCCGATCGGCTCGCCGGGTTCGAAACCGAGATCGCCGGTCTGCGCGCACTGTGCCGCGACCTGGTGCAACGCCACGAAGCCGGAACCGTCGGCCCGGCCGACGCCTCGATCGTGAAGCTGTTCTACAGCGAATTACTGCAACGGGTAACAGATTTCGGCGCGGAGATCGGTGGCACGGCGGCCCTTACAGTGCTGCGCAAACCGATGTCGGGCGGATGGGAGTCCAGTGCGTGGGTGCTCGATTTCATCGGCTCGTGGGAATGGACGATTCCCGGCGGGACGAGCGAGATCCAGCGCAGCATCATCGGCGAACGCGGCCTCGGCCTGCCCCGCGAACCGGCAGCGACATGAAGGCCGGAACGGTGTGCACCGAACCGGATTTCACCGAAATCCACGACGAACTCCGAGCGGTTACCCGCGACGTGCTCGCGACGGTCGGGCCGGGAGAGCGCATCGACTCTCGCGTGCTGGCCGCCCAAGGGTGGCTGGGATTGGAGGTGCCGGAGGAGTTCGACGGTGCCGGAGCCACTTACGCCGAGGTGGCGATCGTGCTGGAGGAGTTGGGGCGCGCGGTGGTCTCCAGCGGCTATCTGGGCGCTGCACTGGCCGCCGGAGTCTGTGGGCTGCTCGCCCCCGCACCTGCCAGGGACGCACTTTTGTCCGTTATGGCCGCCGGTACGGCCATGGCGACGGTGGCATTCACCGCAAACCCCGACGACTGCGATGCCACGCCACCGTTCCGGATCGATCGCGGCGCGGGCGGACAAACGATTTGCGGCTGTGCAGAATTCGTGCCCGACGCAGTAGGCGCCGATCGATTGCTCCTGCTCGCCGCGGATCCCGACGGTGTACCGGTCATCGTCGCCGTCGCGGCGGATACGACCGGACTGGTCTGCTCGGGCCGAGCGATGCTCGACGAGACACGGAGCTTCGGCACAGTCACCGTCGATGCGATCGCGGTGCCGGACGATGCGGTGTGGCACTTCGACGGCGACCCATCCACCGCGATCCGGCGGCTGCACGATCGAGCGGCCGTGGCGATCGCCTGCGACAGCCTCGGTCTCAGCGAGGCCATGTTGGCCGCCACGGTCGCCTACGTGCGCACCCGCACCCAGTTCGGCCGCTCGATCGGTTCATTCCAGGCCGTGAAACACGCCTGCGCGGACATGCTCGTACAGATCACCGTCGCCCGGCAGTTGGTCGACGCCGCAGTGCGGCAGCTGGCAGCCGCCGACCAGTCGCAGCTCGACACTGCCGCAGTGCGGCAAAACGATCCCGTCGGGCTCGACGTGACTACCGCGGCCGCGATGGCTAAGTCCTACACCTGCACCGCCGCAGTCGAAATCACAGGCAAGGCAATGCAATTGCACGGCGGCTACGGCTATACCTGGGAAAGCGGAATCCACCGCTACCTGAAACGCGCGACCTTTAACCGTGCGCTGTTCGGCTCCCCGGCCGCCCTTCGCCGCCACATAGCCGCCCGCTACCGTTGATACGGCGGGCGTCTCGGCAGCGGTCGCGACCGCGGACTCGCGAGGCGGATCGAGTGCGGGGACCAGCGGTGACGCTAGCCTTACGGCATGAGCGAGGCTGTCGACTGGTCGTGGCTGCGTAAACCGATCCCGATTGTCGATATGGCGATGTACCTGGACATGAATCAGCTCGATCTCGGGTTGGACTGAACGGGGGACTACTGTGCCAGCCGTTTGGCCGCCAATTCGCGTAGGTCGCTGGATTTGATTTTGGCGCTGCCCGTGAGGGTGAGGTCGGCCTCGTCGAAGAACAGTACTGCGCGGGGGACTTTGTAGCTGGCCAGGCGGGCTTTGGCGAAGGTGCGGATTTCCTCGGTGTCGAGGTGGATTCCGGTGTGCGGCACGATGCATGCCACCACGAGTTCGCCGAGGGTTTCGTGTGGTACGCCGACGGTTCGGGCGACTTCGACTCCGGGATAGGTGGCGAGTATCTCGTCGACCTCCAATGGTGAGACGTTGGCGCCGCCGGTTTTGATGATGTCGGTCAGCCTGCCTTCCCAGAAAAGTCGGCCGGTGGTGTCGAGGTGGCCGCTGTCGCCGGTATGGAAGAAACCCTCGGCGTCGAGTGTCTCGTCCAGGGGCGTACCGATATAGCCCAGCATGAGCGTGGGTCCCTTGACGCAGATCTCGCCGCGTTCGCCTCGGGGCACGACGGTCCCGGCGATCGGGTCGGTGATCTTGATCGTGACGCCGGGCAGCGGTACGCCACTGCTGCCCGCGTGTGTTTCGTCAGGCGTATTCGCCGGGAACGCCGTTGTGATGGTGAATGTTTCGGTATTTCCGTAGGCGTGATTCGGCTCGTCCCAGCGGCTCGACACCGTTGGGTGTCGCGCGAATGGGCTGCGGCGGTCGACGAACCGCATGCTGCTCAAGTCCACGCTGCCCCAGTTGGCTGCGGCCTCCAGTTGGGCCCACTGGTGCGGCCAGGCGAAGGGGAAGTTGACCCGTTCGGCCTGCATGAGGTTCAGCGCATCGGTGGCGTCGAAGGTCGGCTGCAGCACGATGGCACCACCGCTGGCGAGCGTCGCGCCCAGCGCCAGGGCGAAATTGCCGGACCAGAAGAATCCGTTGGCGGTCCAGCAGCGGACATCGTCGGCTGGGACGAATCCGTACATGCGGCGGAACCGCCACATCTGGATCGTGACACCGCGATGCGCGCTCAGAATGCCCTTGGGGCGGCTGGTGGAACCGGACGAGAAGAACAGCACGGCGGTATCGCTCGGCCGCGCCGCAGCCGCGATCGCCTCGATCACATCGGCCGGTTCGGTGCGGCCGAGCGCCAGGAACGCGTCCCAGGTCTCGATTGCGTTGTCCGGTACGGGTTCTCCGACTGCGACAAGACGGCGTAGGAAAGGAAAGCGGACCGAGTGCAAGCCGCCGGGCGCGGCCGTGCCGATCCGCGGTTCCAACTCGGTCAGGATGGCGGCGAAATCCCTTGCGGCCACGTCGCGTTCGAACAGCAGGACCGATACGCCGGACTCGTCGAGCAGATACTCCAGTTCGGCTGCGGTCGAAAAGGTACTGAGCGTGACCGCCACGCCCCCGGCGAGGGAGGTGCCGAACACCGCCGCGATCCACTCGGGACGGTTGGTCATCAGCACACCGACCCGTCCGCCGTGCCCGACCCCGGCCGCACGCAGCGCGCGTGCCACCTCGACCGCACGCTCCCACAACTCGCGGTAACTCCACCGAACGGTGCGCCCCACCACCGCCTCGCGATCGCCGTACAGCCGCGTCACCTCGCGCAGAAATCCGGGCAGCGTGCGCGCCCCGATGCCGGGCTCCTCGTCCAACGGCGGCCCCGAGGCAATCGAAACAGGTTGTGCGGGTTCAGCTATGGCCATCGGTCGCTTGCTCACTCGGGCTACTTTCACAACGGCAGTTCGACCTCGGCGGTGCTGTCCACCAGCACACCGCCGTCCTGATTGGTCAGTCGCAGCTTGATCTGGATCAGCGGCACGCCCCACGTGGACATGGCCTCCTTGCCGATGATCTCGGCGTCGAAATAGGTCACATCGCCTTCGAAGGCCGGTCCACGGAAATCCGATTTGATGTGGCGCACCAGACCGTCGTTGCCCGCCCAGTACGCCAGGTAGTCGGTGCACCAAGCGCCCATGGTCGCGCCGTAGCCGTAGGCGCGTGCCATGCCGACCGCACCCGCCTTGTCACCGTCGATATGGCCGCGCGACGGACCGACATACAGACCGTCGCGCTTGCGCGGATCGATCTTGGCGCCCTCCTCGTCGAAGGCGAACCCCTCGGTCCAGCCCGGATCCTGGTAGACCCACGGATCCTCGACGCCCTCGGGCGTCACCCAGCCGAACGTGCCCCAGATATTGAACAGGAAGGCCCGGTATTCGGTGGTGAAGCTGGCGATGCTGTGCGGTCCGAGCACCCGCCTCGGCAGCGTATCGCCCACCTCGACCTCGTCGAAATGCGGTGAAATACCGAGGCGATTCGACATCAACCATTCATGGCGCAGGACGGCGATTTCGTTCAATTCCAGCTCGCTCCAGCGCTTTACCTCGCCGACCTGATTCTCGTACATGCCGCGCTTGTTCGCCTCGGCGGCGAGATACCGGATGGAGGTGGACCGTTCGCGCGCCACCAGGGTGCCGTGCTGGTTGCGATGGGTGGTGTCGCCGCGCTGGAACATGGTCGGCCCGGCGAATTTCGTCTGGACCACCTTGTAGTCGTGAAAACGCCGCTCCTGGAGCAACTTATCGCCCGG
This sequence comes from Nocardia vinacea, assembly GCF_035920345.1. Lineage (NCBI taxonomy): Bacteria > Bacillati > Actinomycetota > Actinomycetes > Mycobacteriales > Nocardiaceae > Nocardia > Nocardia vinacea. The sequence continues at coordinate 3,981,290 of NZ_CP109149.1, read as the reverse complement.
CCGCACGGCGGCGCCGTAGAACCACCACTCCTCGCCGCCGAAGATCAGATGGCTGCCCGGGATGCGTCCGACGCACGCGGGTGCGCAGCCATGTCCGTAATCCAGGGCCACCGCGATGGATTGCGGTGCGATGATGCCGCCGTAGCGGGACTCCCCGGCGAATTCGTGGTCCCAGTGCAGCGGATTGGGATAATCCATCGCCATCACCCAGCGGCGAATGTCGGAGGCACTGCACGGCTCCCACAATTGTCCACCGCCGATCGGTTGTCCGACACGGGGTTCCACGTCGGACAGGTCGAGTTCGATGACATCGGGTTCGGGGGTTGCCTTGGCGCTCACTGCTTCTCCTGAGGGTGACGGATTACCGATTGACATCGACGACGATGCGGCCACGCACCGTGCCTGCTATGAGCTGACCCGCGGAAACGATCGCATCCCCCAGCGCGATCTCGCGGGTGATGGCTTCCAGCGCAGCCGGATCCAGATCGCGCGACAGGCGGCTCCAGGCCGCGAGACGCCGCTGTTCGGTCGCCTGCACGCTGTCGATGCCCAACAGAGTTACCCCGCGCAGAATGAACGGTGCGACCGTCGACGGAAAGTCCATGCCCCCGGCGAGACCGCACGCGGCGACCGCGCCGCCGTATCTGGTCTGGGCGCAGGCATTTGCCAGGGTGTGACTGCCGACGGCATCGACGACACCCGCCCAGCGTTCCTTTTGCAGCGGCTTGCCGCCGGCCGTGAGTTCGGCCCGGTCCACCACGGTCGCGGCACCGAGTTGCTGTAGATAGTCGACCTCCGCGGTCTTGCCCGTCGCTGCGGCCACGGTGAAGCCCGCCTTCGCCAGCAGGGCGACCGCGACACTGCCGACACCGCCCGTCGCGCCGGTCACCAGGATTTCGCCCTGGTCCGGCCGCACGCCGTGGTCCCACAACCCGTTCACACACAGGCTCGCCGTATAACCGGCTGTGCCGATGGCCATCGCTTGCCGGGCGGTGAATACGGCGGGCAGCGGCACCAGCCAATCCCCGTCGACTCTGGCGCGCTGCGCCAAACCGCCCCAATGGGTTTCGCCGACACCCCACCCGTTGAGCACGACGTTGTCGCCGGTCGCCCACGCACTGTGGGTGCTCGCCGTGACGACACCCGCGAAATCGATACCGGGCACCATCGGGAACTTGCGGACCACCGGCGATGCGCCGGTAATGGCCAGGGCATCCTTGTAATTCAGTGTGGAGTAGGCGACCTCGACGGTGACGTTTCCGTCTGGCAGGCGGCTCTCGTCCAACCTGGTCGGCGAAACTGATTGCCCGGCTTCATCCTTCTCGATCAGCAGTGCGGAAAACATTGGCGGAGATCCTTTCTGGAGTCCGTCATCGCGCGGTCCAGCCGCCGTCGACGACGATGGTCTGACCGGTGACGTAGCTCGCGGCATCGCCGACGAGCCACACGATGGCGCCGACGATGTCGTCGGCGCTCGCTTGCTGGGGTAGTGGGGTATTGCGGCGGAGATATTCGGCGCCGCGCTCGCTGTCGTAGAGCGAGTCGGTGATCTCGCTGCGGAAAAAGCCGGGCGCGACGGTGTTCACCCGGATCGAATACCGTGCCCACTGCACCGCCAGTTCGGCGGTCAGGCCCGACAGGCCCGCCTTGGCCGCCGCGTAGGACGCCTGCGGGATGCCGGGGATGCCGACGCGGCCGCTGATCGACGAGACGTTGACAATCGCGCCGCGGCCGACGGCGCGCATATGTGGAAATACCTGCTGCGCCAACACAAATGGTGCAAGCAGATTGAGATCCACGGTGTCGCGCACATCATCGAGCGCCTCGGATTCGGCGCGTTCGGTGGTGAACCGGTTTCCGGCGGCATTGACCAGAATCTCCGGTGGACCCATTTGCTCGACCACGGACGACACCACGCCGTCGACGCGCTCGAGATCGGACAGGTCGCCTGCGACGGCGATGCCGTCGATGCGCTTCGCGAGTTCGGCCAGCCGGTCGTGCCTGCGGGCGACCACCGCTACCCGCGCACCCAACGATGCCAGCGATTGCGCCGCCGCCGCGCCGAGGCCGGACGAGGCGCCGGTGACGATCGCGACCCTGCCGTCGAGACCGAACATGCCGGTCACCTGGTCTCCCCGATGCTCCGGTGCCGGTCGACGAGCTCGACGAGGCGGGTCCGGTCGATCTTCCCCATGGCATTGACCGGCAGGGTATCGACCCGGCACCAGATCTCCGGCACCTTGTAACCGGCGAGCGTCGTCCGGCACAGATCGGTGAGAGCCCCGAAATCGACTGCATTACTGGCTGATTCGATCAATGCGGCAACGCGCTGCCCGAGTCGGTCGTCGGGTACCGGGCACACCGCGACCTTGGCCACATCCGGATGGCTTCCGATGACCCGCTCCACTTCCAGCGGGTAGACATTGGCCCCGCCCCGGATGATCACCAGCTTCTTGCGATCCAGCACCGTCAGCCACCCCTCGTCGTCGACGGTCCCGATATCACCGGTAGCGATCGGGCCGGATTCGAGTGACCGGAGACCACCGGACTCCCAGTATCCGAGCATTGGCCGCCACCGATGCGCCCACGGCCCGGCCGTGGTCGCGCACAGCCCCAGTTCGCCGAGTTCGCCCGCGGGTAGGCGTTGGCCCTCGTCGTAGGCCGCGACGTCGTACTGCGGCAGCACCCGGCCGCTCGAGCCCGGCCGCCAAGCGCCGTCGGCGGGGTCGATCGACACCACCGTCGGTGCTTCGGTGAGGCCATAGGTGGCCCGCGGCACGACACCGTGCGCGGCGGCGAAGGCCATCCGCAACTGGTCCGGAGTGTCGCTGCCGCCGCTCCACACCTCCCGTAGCGAGCTCAGATCCAACTCCGGACGCCCGGCCAGATCGAAAAGCTGTGCGGGAGCACCGTTCCAGACCGTCACCCGGCGCGTGGCGATCCACTCCGCCACCCCGTCGACATCGCGGCGATCCATGATCACCGCGCAACCACCGGCCTGTGCGGTGAGCAGGGTGGACAACACCATCAGGTTGAGGATCGTCAGCGGGAAGCTGTCGCCCTTGCGCAGGTCGGGTCCCCAGCCGCGGGTCGTGACCAGCGCGGCGCCCGGCAGCAGCAGATTGCGCTGGCTGTGCACGACGGCCTTCGGTCGCCCGGATGTGCCACTGGTGAAGGCGATCGCGGCAGGTGCGTCGATATCGGGGTCGACCGCTGGAGCCGCCTCGGGCCGAGCGATGAGCTGTGCCCAGCGTCGGCTGTCGACGCACTCCGGCGCCGTCAACCGGCACCGCGGGCCCGCGAGTACGACCGTCGGTTCACAAAGCTCGTAGAGATCTTGTTGTTCGCTCTCGGACAGCGCCTCACCGATGCCGGCCCACACCGCACCGATCCGTTGCGCGCCATGGAAAGCCGCGACGATCGTCAGATCGTTGGGCAGACAGGCGGCCACCCGATCGCCGGGGCGCACACCGAGCGACCACAGTGCGCCCGCCGCCCGCCGCGCCTGGTCGTCGAGTTCCGCATACGACCAGATACCCGAGGCCGCCTCGATCGCGGGCGCGTCCGGGCGGGTGGCAAGCGCGGTGTCGAGGACCCGCGCGATGCTACTTTCCACGCCCTCTTGATATCAGCATCGTTGCTATCCTTGCAAGGATTAATCTTATAGTCTGTCGACGCCGGCGGTGCTCTGGGGACCGCGCCGAATCGTGGAGGCTGAGGCAGATGGAACGTTCGGGTCCGTTGTCCGGGGTGCGAGTCGTGGATCTCACGGCAATGGTGATGGGGCCCTACTGCACTCAGATCATGGCCGATATGGGGGCGGACGTGATCAAGGTCGAACCCCCGGCCGGGGACAACACCCGCTACATCTCGGTCGGACCCGAATCGGGTATGGGTGGGGTGTTCGTCAACGTGAACCGCGGTAAGCGCAGTGCGGTGCTGGACCTGCGCTCTGCGGACGGAAGGTCCGTACTGCGTGAATTAATCCGCACCGCAGATGTTTTCATCCATTCGATGCGCGCCAAGGCGATCGCTGATCTCGGCTTCGACTACGCCGCGGTCGCCGCGCTGAATCCGTCGATCGTCTACACCAATTGCTACGGTTACGGCCGCCGCGGACCGGATGCGAATCTCACCGCCTACGACGACACCATCCAAGCCGAATGTGGCCTGCCGTTCGTGCAGGAGCAATTGACCGGTGCGCCAGGCTATGTCGGCACCATCATGGCCGACAAGGTGGCCGGCCTGACAGCGCTGTATGCCACCGTCATGGCGCTTTTCCATCGCGAGCGGACCGGTGCGGGCCAAGAGGTGGAGGTCGCCATGTTCGAGACCATGGCGGCGTTCGTATTGGTCGAGCATGCCAACGGCGCGCTGTTCGACCCGCCATTGGGTGCCGCGGTGTATCCCCGTGCGGTGGCACCGAACCGGAAGCCGTACCGCACCGCCGACGGCTATATTTCCGCGCTGGTGTACAACGACAAGCAGTGGTCCGCCTTCATCGATGCCGTGCAACCATCTTGGGCGAGTGCGGAATTCGCCACACTCGAACAGCGGGCCCGCCGGATCGATACCGTCTATGCGCTACTCGGTGAAACCTTCCGGGAACGTTCGACGGGGGAGTGGCTGGAATTACTGCGGTCCCTCGATATTCCCGCCGCGCCGGTCCGCACCCTCGACGAACTGTTCGACAATCCGCACCTACGCGCGGCCGATTTCTTCGAGATAGTCGAATCTCCCTATGGCGCAGTGCGTTTCCCCGGTCCGCCGACCTGGTTCTCGCGGACACCCGGTCGTGTCGCGGGTCCGGCGCCCCGGCTCGGTGAGCACACCGCCGAAATCGTCCGCGAGCTCGGTGCGGCGGGGGAGGCACGCGCATGAAGATCATCTCCGACACCGACCTGGATGTGCGCGAATTCCTGCGTCCCGGCGATCGCATCGTCATAGGTCAGGCCTGCGGCGAGCCGACCACCCTGATCGAGGCGCTGATCGCGGGCGGCGGCGATATCGGCGGGCTGTCGGCATTCATCGCGACCAGCTTCTCCGGTCTGTTCACCGCTCGAGCGACGCAAAGCTTTTCGCTGTCGAGCATGGGCGCGATCGGTGCGCTGCGCGCGCTGGCCGACGCACACCGGCTCAGCGTGATCCCATGCCATGTCAGCCAGGTTGCCGCGCTCATCGAGGACGGGATCATCGGCTGTAACGTGGCCTTTATTCAGGTCGGCCCGGCGGATGCGCGCGGCAACCACAGCTTCGGCTTGATCAGCGATTATGTCCGCGCGGCCGTGGCGCGGGCCCGGGTGGTGGTCGCGGAGGTCAACGAGCAGGTGCCGTGGACCCACGGCGAACTGCTGTCCGCAGCCGAAATCGACTACGCCGTAACGGTTTCGCGGCCGCCGGTGCGGGTGCCGCCCGCGCGCATCGGTGCGACCGACACGGCCATCGCCGAGCACGCTGCCGCGTTCATCGAGGATGGATCGGTTGTGCAGACCGGAGTCGGAGCGGTGCCGGATGCCATCCTGCGCCTGCTGCACGACCGCCGCGATCTCGGCGTGCATTCCGGCATGATCGGTGACGGGCTGGTCGATCTGGTCGAGGCCGGTGTTGTCACCAATGCGCGCAAGCGTATCGACCGGGGCGTGTCGATCACCGGCGCCCTGATCGGCACCGAGCGACTGTACGAATTCGCCCACCGCAACCTCGGTATCCGCATGTGCCCGACGTCGTACACCCACAATCCGGAAGTGCTTGCCCGACTGGACAAGTTGGTGACGATCAACTCTGCGCTGGAGGTCGATCTCACCGGCCAGGTGAACGCGGAGCAGAGCGGTTCGGCCTACCTCGGCGGTACCGGCGGTCAGGTGGACTTCGTGCGCGCCGGGACGCGGTCGCCGGGTGGGCATTCCATCATCGTGCTGCCCGCGACCGCCAAAGGCGGCACCATCAGCCGGATCACGGTCGGTCTCGCGGGCCCGGTCACTACCGCGCGCAGCGATGTGGACGTGATCGTCACCGAATTCGGCGCGGCCGAACTGCGCGGCCGGACCCTGGCCGAGCGTGCACGTCGCCTGATCGCCATCGTCCACCCCGACTTTCGAGAAGACCTGGCGCGCGCCGCCCACGCCATTGCCCAGAGAGGATTCTGAATGAGCGACGCCGTGCTCTTCGACCCCCGCGGCGATGGCATCGCCGTGATCACGCTGAACCGACCGGAGACCCGCAACTGCCTGGCCACCGATGTGCGCGCGGGACTGGCTGCGGCCTGGGACCGGTTCGAGCGAGATCCGGCCCTGCGCATCGCAATTCTCACCGGTGCCGGTGACCAGGCATTCTGCGCGGGCGGCGATCTGAAGGAGATGGTGGAAACCGGTATGCGGGTGCCGCCGCGCGATATGTTCGCGCTCCCGTACGACACGATCGAGCTGTCCAAACCCACCATCGCGGCGGTCAATGGCGTTGCCTACGCGGGCGGCTGGATGATCGCCCAGGCCTGCGATCTGTGTGTCGCGAGCACCACCGCGCGCTTCGCGATCACGGAGGTCAAGGTGGGCCGGAGCGCGCCGTGGGCGGCACCGCTGATTCATATGATCCCGCAGCGGGTCATGATGGAAATCCTGCTCACCGGCAAGCCGATCACCGCCCACCGCGCCTATGAGATCGGTCTGGTCAATCGCCTCGCCGAACCATCCGAATTGCTGGCGACCGCACTCGAGTTGGCCGCCGAAGTTCTCGCGGGCGCACCGCTGTCGGTGCGGGCGGCCCGGGAAACGGTGATGCTCTCCACTGAGATGGGTCGTTCGGCCGCTCTGCAAGCCGCACGGCACGCGGCCGAATACTGCTACCACAGCGAAGATGCGCAGGAGGGTCCGCGAGCATTTGCCGAAAAGCGTTCCCCGCGGTGGCACGGACGATGAGTCGTCCCACCCGGTGGATGGTGGTCTGCTCGGCAGCACAACCATCCGATATAACGAAGCCGGATTTGCTAGTGTCTTGACCCTATGCCCCGGCGCAACGGAATCCGAAGCCGCAGCCAATCAAGGCATCGACATGTCGGCTCTGCCCGAAGTGATGGCGGCCGAGGAAGTAGCGCGACTCACCCTGGAGAATCTCCCCAACGGTCCCGTCTTCATCAGCAGCGATTACTACCGGGCAACGTTCGAGACGCTTCTCTCGATGCCGCGGCGCGATGCGCTGATGGCGATGGCAGGACAAATGAAGCACTGACGCCGGAGCCGGGCTGCGTCTGAATATCCGCTCATGCCCCATTCCACGCTGACACCTGACTAATCCGTGTTGAACAGCTTCTCCACTCGCCTGGCGAACAGTAGGTCACCCTTGACGCGCAGCTTGCCAGAAAGCATTGCTTTCGTTCCCGACGCCTGCCCGGACAGTAATCGCAGGAACAGCACATCGCCCAGCGTCAACGACACCGTCGGTTTGACACCTGCCGTCGCCTTCGTCACGGTGCACGCACCGTCGCGAATCGTCACCAGCCACTCGTCGGGTGTCTGTCCTACTCGCCACAGCACAGTGGCGTCGACCCCGCGTGCCTCCTCGACACTCAATCGGTCCGGCATGCGCGTGAAAACGGTGTCGAACATGGCGCTTCGTAAGTCCGGGTCAGCCAGCGCGGCGCGCAGCTGTTCATCGGAGGTACTGGTGATGAGGTTCTTGAACTCACCCGGTGAGACTTGCTCGGGGTCGATCTCGGTGATGTCGTCCATCGGATTCCCTCCATCGGCCGCCGAATGGCTGCGGCGCGTTCGTTGTCACGGTGTTCATGGCCGTTGTCGAAATGTCGAGCTAGCTGCGGGGATCGGCGACATGGACGGGGCGGTTGACGTCGCTGACCGTCACATCGAGCACGGATTGCGATGCGGGGTCCCCCTGACCGATCACCAGCCGAGTCGCGACCGGCTCGTGTCGGCCACCAACCTTGAACCACACCGTCAATTTTCCGTCCGTGGTGACGCTCGGGACCACCTGCGCGATGTCGTGGGCCGCTACCAGTCCGGTGACACGGAACGCATCGACGTTGCCGATGGTCTCCCTGGCCTCGGTCTGCACCGAAGACATCGATGCCAGTAGGTTCGCGACTCCTCGGTGTGGGTCGATCAGCGTGGTGGGCAACGGATTTGCCGACCCGTTCTGCTGTGGCGGCGCCGACGCGAATCGCCCCGAGGGGTCGCGGGTGTAGATGGTCGAGTCGATCTCGACGAAATCGAGGCGGGCGTCACCGAATGCCGACGGCACCACGAGCTGACCTTTCGCTCGCGCGTCACCGTCACGGACAACGTCGGCCGACATGGCCCGCACACTCACTCCGCTCAGGGGCGCGCCGCTGAGTTGCAAGGTGACGTGCGCGCTTGTCGTCGCACGCGCCGCAGCGGCGGCGTTACGCAGCAACTGGGCGGGCCGCGGCAGACCGCCATCCGCGGTGCACGCGGTGCCGCCGATCAGCAACAGCAGGGCGGCCATGGCGATGCCGATACCGGCGCGTCGGCCGATCATCGGATCAGGTGGGCGGAGTTGGTTCGGCGCACCTTGCCCGACGGAGTCTTCGGGATCGAACCCGGTGCGACAACGGCAACCGAGCGTGGTGTCGCCCCCACGCCGTCGCGGACGACGCGGGTCACCTCGCGTTGGATGCGTGCGACGTGCTTGTCATCGTTCCAGTCGGCGGACTCGACGGCGACCGCGAAACCCTCACGGATTTCCCCGGGTTCGAGTCGCACGGCGACCGTGTTGCCGCGTCGGACACCCGCCACCGTCGCGGCGGCACGCTCGATGTCGGTGGGGAAAATATTGCGGCCCCCGACGATAATGGTGTCCTTCTTGCGCCCACACACGACGATCTCCCCCGATTCGGTGAGGTAGCCGAGATCGCCGGTCGGCAACAACCCGTGGTCGTTTCGTGCTGAGCTGTAACCGTTTTCGGTGAAGTAACCATCGGTGACCGCGGCACCGGAGATGAAGATCTCGCCGACTGTGCGCGGCCTGACAGGTGCTCCGGTGTCGTCCAGCACCCGTGCCTCGACACCGGTCACCGGCTTCCCGAGCGTCACAAACATCCGGGCGTCCGCAGCGTCGGTCGGCTGCGCGTAACCCGCCGTCTCGATGGCGTCAGGCCGCACGGCGTCGGTTCGCACACCGAGACCGACCGGACTGAACGACACCGCGAGCGTGGCCTCCGCCATACCGTACGCGGGCACTACCGCACCGGGGGACAGGCCGAAACGTGCTCCGGCCTCGACGAATCGCGCGACTGCGGTCGCATCGATCGGTTCGGCGCCGTTCAATGCGAACCGCATACTCGACAGGTCGAAGGCCCCGTCCGGAGCCAACTCCATTCGCCGTGCCGCGATCTCGTAGGCGAAGTTCGGCGCGGCGGTCATCGTGCCGCGATATCGAGTGATGAGATCCATCCATACCAGCGGTGCACGCAGGAAATGCGTCGGACTCACACACACAACCTCCACCCCCAACTGCAACGGCGTCGCCACGAATCCGACCATGCCCATGTCGTGGAACAGCGGAAGCCAGCTCACACCGATCTCTCTGGCCGGATCCATATCAGCGGCCCGCGCGATGGCGTGGCCGCTGGCGTACAGGTTGGCGTGGGTGATGGCGACGGCTTTCGGGGTACCGGTGGACCCCGACGTCAGCTGAAGTAGCGCCAGGGTGTCATCCGGAACATCGGCAGGCTCCAACGGTGTCGACGCGCCGAGTCGCGCTATCGACACACTCGGCACATCGTGCTCGGCGAGGATGGTCGCCGCGCTGTCGAAAGGGGTTCCGATCAACACCAGTTTGGCGTCGATGACGTCGAGGGATCTGACGGTGTCACGCGCCCAGACGGTGAGATCGGTTCGGTGCGTCGGTTGATGCAGCATGGTGGCCGAGGCTCCGAGCAACCAGCAGGCCAGGACCGACACCACGACGTCCTCCGGTTCACCGGCGAGGATGGCGACCCGCGACCCCATGGACGCACCCTGGTCGGTCAGCGACTGCGCGGCACATCGACTGTGCCGCAACAACTCCGCCCACGTCTTGCGGCGCAGCGCATCCGGCTCGCCGTAGGAGAAGCCACGGTCGGAGGTGCTGTTGGACAGTACGTCATCGATAAAGCGCGACATCTAAGCTCCTCGTGGTTGATCGACCGCGTGCAATAGCGTCGGTGGCGCGAGGCGCTCACGTAACCGGCGTCGCCATTGCTCATAACCGGGCTCGCCGGTACTGAACGATCGAGTGCTCGTCTCGTCGACAACCGCGACGACCGCATCGACATCACGATCACAGAGCAGTCGTGCCGCCGACACCGAGCATTCCGGTACGTACCCGGCATGCGCCCTGGCCTTGATCGCGAACGCGGCACCCTGCGCCATATCCGCGGCCGCGAGCCCGGCGCGTCGCTGGGCCGTGCGCACGTCGGACTCCGCGACCCCGCCGAGGTAGGCGATGGCGGCGCCGATGCCGCTCCACAGGTCGGCTCGGCGGTGTGGATCCATGCGGTCGATCCGGTCGGCGATCGCCGCCAAGTCTGCGTCGTTGACGAAGTACAGCGCTCGTCCGACGCCCTGATCGACTGCGCGCAGGAAGTAGGAACTGTCCCCCTCCCACGAGTACGGCTTGGGCCGCCACTGCCTATCGATCCATCGTGCCGTTTGGAAAAACGCTCCGTCGAAACCGAATCCGTCGGCCGCCAGCCAGGTCAGCTGCGACAACACCGCATCGTCGCCGAGGTTCGGCGTGCACCGTCGCCACAGGAACCTCGGCAGGCGCGGCATCAGCAGCCCATAGCCGACATAAGCCATATAGGCGTGTGGGGCACCCGGGCCCTCGACGAATTGCCGGGCCAGGTGTCGCCGCCGAAGGCCGATGAGGTCGCGGGTGACGAGCGCGGTCACCGCCCCTTCGTAGGCCAGGCTGCGATAGAACGGGTCGATATGGTCGAGAGCCGCTGCGAGGTCATCGATCTCGGCAATGTCTGCGCCCATCTCGAAACCCCGGATCACCACTACTCCAACCTGCTCGAGCGTGCTGGTTATCGGTGCCGAGGTCGGGAACCCACGGCGTGCGAACAGCGCGTCGGATTGGGTGGGCACGGGCAGTATTCGGCGAAGAACGCGAAGTGCTGTCACGTGGAAGCTCCTGCTGGGATCGGGTGGTGATTACGAACTGCGTCGGCGTAGCGTTACCGCGCCGGTGAGCAAGGAGGCCGCGGCGAACGCTGCCACGACAGCCAGGTCGATCCACATCGTGGTGGTCGGGTGTGGGTACGTGCCGATTTCCGTGAGACCCTGCGCGGCATAGCGCAACGGCACGACGTTGCTCAGTCCCTGCAAGAAACCGCTCATCTCCTCCCGTGGCCAGACGAGACCGCAGAGCAGCAGCTGCGGGATCACCAACGCGGGCATGAACTGCATTGCCTGGAACTCCGATTGCGCGAACGCACTGGTCAGCAGGCCGGTCGACGAGCCGAGCACAGCCGTCGCGATGACGATCAGCAGCACTGCCGCGATGGACCCCTGCGATTCGAGCCCCAGGAACTGGTAGGCGACCGTAGCCGCAACCGCCGCCTGCACCACGGCGACCGCGGCGAAGGCCAGTCCGTAGCCGAGCAATAGATCCATCTTCGACAGTGGCGTGCTCATGAGTCGTTCCAACGTGCCGGTGGTGCGTTCACGCAGCATGGCGACGCTGGTGACCATGAACATCGACACATACGGGAAGATGCCGAGCAGCATCAATCCCAGTTGGTCGAAGATATCGGGGCGACCGTTGAAGACGAAGCGCAGCAAGGTGAGCAGCACGCTCGGCACCACGAGCAGTAGCCCCACCGTGCGGCGGTCGTGGCGAATCTGGGTGAGCACACGCGCGGTGGTGTGCAACAGCATGTGGGCATTCACAACGAAACCTCCGGCCGGGTCTCTTCGGAAACCTGATGAGTCGCAACGTAATTCACGGTGGTGGACGATCGTGCTCCGTCGCCGGACTCGATCAGCCGCAGGAAAGCGCCCTCTAATGTGTCGGCTCCGGTTCGCCGCAGCAAGCCCGCGGGGTCGGAGTCGGCGAGCACGCTGCCCTCCCGCATGAGCAGCAGGCGATCACAGCGTTCGGCCTCGTCCATCACGTGGCTGGACACCAACAACGTCGTGCCGCCATCGGCCAAGCTGTGAAAGGAGGCCCACAGGTCACGGCGCAGCACCGGGTCGAGGCCGACGGTCGGCTCGTCGAGCACCAGTAGTTTGGGCCGAGCGATCAGCGCGCACGCCAGCGACACCCGTGCACGCTGTCCGCCGGAAAGCTTGGCGGCCAGCGTGTCTCGGTAGGTGAGCAGCCCGACGTCCTCGATAGCCCGATCCACCGACTCGGCCTTCGTCCCGTACATCACCCCGAAGTAGCGGACATTCTGCCGAACGGTCAGATCGTCGTAGATCGACGGCGACTGGGTCACGTAGCCGACGTCACGGCGCAGCCGCCGATGCCCGGCCGGCCGGCCGAGCACGGTGATCGTGCCCGACGAGAACCTCTGTACGCCGACGACGGTGCGCATCAGAGTTGTCTTGCCGCAGCCGCTGGGCCCGAGCAAACCGGTCACCGAGCCTTGGCCGACGGTGAACGAGATGTCGTCGAGGATCGTTTTCCGCCTCCTTCGCACAGTCACCGACCGGACGTCGATCGCACGCGACGACGAGTCGGCATCCGAGGAATTCATCGGGCCGATCACCTCACTTTCAGACATTCGAAGGATGTGACACTGTGCGGGGCGGCCAGGTCGGGTCAGGTGATCCGGTAGAAGCGGTATTGCAGACCAAAGCCTTCGGTGAATCGGCCCTCACCGACGAAAAGCGTCTGGTTGATCCATTCGTAGTCGGGATCACCGGTCTCCAGGCGCGGCAGTACCCGGAAGTATTGGTCCTCGAATGCGGTGGGCACCCCGTCCGCGAACGCTGTCTGCACGGCGTCGGTCATCTCGATCAGCCCATCGAATTGCGCGTAGATGATCGCACCGTCGTCGGTCTCGAATTGCGCGCGCACATCGGCGCGCGCCCACTGGTCGGTGCCGATCAGCACCCAGTCGCCACCGCCGGGCAGCACCCGCCCGTTGATGCGCTCACCCTCCAGCTTTCCCTCACCGACCTCGATGAACATGCGAATTCCGTGCGGGGTGTTGCCCACCATGCGAGGAGGATGCAATGACGCGGTGACTTCACCTTCGAACTTCAATTCCATGGACTACTCCTCGGTGCGGTAAGGGTCGTTACGGCGCAGGACCAATGACGAGTTGTGGCCGCCGAATGCGAAGGAATTCGTCAGCACGGCAGCGACATCGGACTCGGTCGATGCCGAGACGAACGACGCGCCCGTGCAGTCCTCGGCCACCTGGTCCAGATTGACCGACGGTGGGATCATCGATGTCTTGACGGCCAGGGCGGCGATCGCGGCCTCCAACGCGCCGCCCGCGCCGAGGAGGTGGCCGGTCATGGATTTGGTAGAAGCCACAACGGTTTTCGCGAGATCAGCACCGAAAACAGTACGCAACGCGGCCATTTCCGCGCGGTCGTTGAGTATCGTGCCGGTGCCGTGTGCGTTGATGTAGTCCACATCGGTTGTCGCGATGCCCGCGTCGCGCAGCGCGATGCGGATCGCCCGGGCGGCACTGGAACCATCGGCCCTCGGTGCGGTCAGATGGTGGCTGTCATTCGTTTGACCGTAGCCCGCGATCTCGGCGTATATGGTCGCTCCCCGCGCGAGGGCACGATCCATATCCTCGAGAATCAGCACCGCCGCGCCCTCGCCCAGCACGAATCCGTCGCGGTCGGCGTCGAACGGGCGCGCGGCCTGCTCGGGACTGTCGTTGCGCCGCGACAATGCCCGCATGCTGGCGAAACCGGCCATGATAACGGGATTTACACAAGCTTCGGATCCGCCGACAACGCACGCGTCGGCGTATCCGTCCCTGATCATCCGCATGCCCTGGCCGACGGCGTCGGCCGAGGACGCGCACGCGCTGCTCGGCGCGTAGCTCGGCCCCGCGAAATCGTGGCGTTGGGCCACTACCGAGGCGGCGACGTTGGACATCGACACGGGGATGAAGGTCGGTGGGATCCGTTCACCGTCCGGGTCGTTGCCGACGGTGGCGCGAATCGTGTCGGCCCCACCGAGTGCGCTGGCGATGATGACCGCAACGTCGGACAGATCGGCGCTGAGCTCACCGGCGTCTTTGAGTGCCAGGTCGGAAGCTGCCATCGCGAGCTGACAGAAACGATCGAACCGGATGGCATCCCTGCGCTCCATCCAGTCCGTCGCTGCGAAATCATCGACCGTCGCCGCGATCCGAACCCGTTTGTTCGAGACGTCGAACGTGGTGACGGGACCCACGCCCGAACGGCCTTCGAGCAGGTTGTCCCACAGCACGCCGGGATAGTTTCCCACCGGCGACACCACACCGATCCCGGTGATGGCGACCCTGCGCCGGGCGGTCACCGCACGCGGCAGGCTCGGCGCGCTCATGACGATGTCGCATTCGGCTCGAGATCGAACAGGCGCTCCATCTTCATCGCGAGCTGCACGTTGCCCGCCACCCGCAGATCACCCCGCGACATCAGCTCGACACCGCGCGTCGCACCGCAGGCAAGCGCGACGAACGCTGATGCGGGCGCGGTAAGTGTCGCCGCCGGTTGCGCGGAGAAGGCGCCCTTTTCACCGATTGTGCAGATGGCGGGGGTCAGCTCGACGTCGCGTTCGAGTTTGCCGTGCGAGCGCCGGGTCACGGCCCAGCGAATCACCGCACGCTCGGGCATACCGCCGCGATAGAACGTCGGCATCAAATCGAATGCCGCGACCAAACCCGCTGTGCCGGTGTCGGTCTCGAGATGGTCCGCGAGCCGCTGTGCGGAGATGCTCTCGATTGCGCGCTTGACCCGACCCCGGTCATTGCTGAGCAGATCCGCCGCAAGCTGCGGATCGACGCCGGAGGTGTCGTCCTGGGAAATGTCGGTCATGCGGTCACCGCTTTCTCGCCGAGTATCGAGTTGAGGTATCGGGCCAATTCGCCGTGCGGATCCGCACCGGGCAATATCGCGCCGATGTGGCCGTCGGGACGCACGACGACCGCCGCCGCGTCGGACAAACCGAAGACCCCGATGGCGTCGTCGCGGAAATCGTGTAAGGCGTCCGGACGCGGTACCGGGGACACCGGCCATACCCGCAGCGGTATGTCACCGAGCACCGACGCCCATGCACCGAACGAGTCCTGCCATTCGGGCGCGGCTTCGACGGAAGTCAGCAGCGCGAAGGCCCCGTTGGTCAGATCGGTGACAGCCGTGCGCCGGCCATCCTCTTCCAGCCACACGTGAGGTGCGACGGCACCGACTATCACTCTGGGGAGATATTCGACCACGTCCGCGACAACCGGCTGCGGGTGGTCTTCGTCGGTGCAGTAGACGAATCCCCTTGCCTGACCGTAGAAGTCGAAATGCGGCCGTTGTCGTTCGATGCCGTCGGCCAGTGCGGCGGCATCGCTGATCTCGGGCCCCGATCCGTTTCCGGATCCGATCAGCGACCGTGCCGATGTGAAGAACTCGTCCATGGCAACGGCGTTGTGCACGCTGCGCTCGGCGTTGAAATCCGCGACGGGCCGCCGCTCGGGTTCGTAGGTGTTCAGCAGTCGCGGACTCGACCAGCCACGCAGCACACCGTGCAGCTTCCACGCGAGGTTGTGCGCGTCCTGGATGCCGGTATTCATGCCGAAGCCACCGGTCGGCGGGAAGCTGTGCGCCGCGTCGCCTGCCACGAATACCCGTTGGTGGACGTCACTCCAGCGGTCGACGGCCGTCGTACCCATCGCCCACGTCCGGACCGACTCGATCGTGATGTCGATATCGGCCGCACCGATGGCCATTCGGACCAGGCGCTCGCATTCGCTTTTGTCGGGCATCGCCGATGGGTCGATGTCGATGCCGGTCAGCTCGAGCAGCCAGGTACCGCGCTGCGGCGAGACGGTGATGAGCACCCCCTGTATGTCATCGTTGATGACCCAGTACAGGGCGCTCTCCTTGCCTGCGACCGTCGAGCCGAGATCGGCGGTGAAATGGATGTCCAACATCGTTCCGAGCGGTGCGCAGGCCTGGACTGTGATGCCTATGCGCTCACGCAACCGACCGTGAATTCCCTCGGCGAGGACCACGTAGGAAGCGCGTAGCGCGGAATTGTCCGCTCGTACCGCGCCGACCCCATCGGGGTCGACGATCAGATCGGTGATCTCCACACCCGACTCGACGCTGACGGAGGGGTAGTTGGGTAACTCACGCAGCAAGAGCGTCTGTAACTCGTTCTGCGGACAGATCAGCGGCAGCACCGGACTCGCCGACACCGTCCGCATGAGTTTCTCGGCGTCTCCTACCATGTCGATCTCGCCGAGCTCAGCGCCGACCAGGGTGGTGTGGAAACTGACCCGGCTGGACGCCTCCAGGCTGGTGCCGACCTTCTGCGCTGGACCGAGCAGCTCGAGGTCCCGGAGTATTTCCGCGGTACGAACATTGACCATCGTGGCCCGCGGATGTGTGGACGCACTCGATCGGCTCTCCACCAGCTGAGTGCGAATCCCCTTGCGGCCCAACAGATGTGCTGCGATCAGGCCGGTCGGACCACCACCGACGATCAATACTTCGCAGTTGTCGACAGCCATGGTCACACCTCGTGTCTGCGCCGGGCCGGCACAGCGTCGTCGGCGACCGCGTACAGCGCGCGGTCGAGATAGCTCGTGATGGCGGCGTCCACGCGCCGACGGAAGGCGATGCGCAGCACCGTGGCCACCGGCAGGCCGAGTGCGATCCCCGTGCCCAGTGCACCGACGAAAACGGCCAGTGCTGTTTTCTCGCCGAGACCATCCGGTTCGGTGTACCGGCGGATCAGCCGTGACGCGAACCGAAAGGCCGTGCCCGCCAACAGATCCGGACCTACTACCGCGGCATTCTCGCGGGCCGATTCGGCCCGCGCCAATACCTCGGGCAGCACCGCGGTGATCTGCCCCCGCGTGTCCGCGCCGGCCTCGACCAATTGTCGTCCGAGCCTGCGCAGCCGTTGATGCTCGGCATCGGGCACACCAGCGGCACGCAGACCGAACGATGCCTCCCGCCGTCCCAACAGCAGCCACCGCAGGGTGGTGAACAGCGACACGAGTTGATTCGCGGTATCCGTCACCGCGATCACGCCGACCGGGCGAGCGCCCGCGGCGGTCAGCATGCTGCGCATACTCACCGCCGCGGACACCCACATATTGCGGCAGGCGATGAACTGCACAACGGGCAGACCGGTCACCCGCTCGGGGTAGCGCCGCACCAACGATCGCATCGGGATCGATGGGTTCAGATACCACACCTGGTGCGCGACCAGCACCAAGTCCACGTCGTCGCCGACTTGCCGACTGCCGTCTCCGACGGAGATGTCCACTGTCGACTCGGCATCGGCGGCCTCCGCGAACACACCGAAGAAGCGACCGAGTGACCACGGAAACGGAAAGTCACCGGAGGTGGTGACTTCGACCCACCGGACCTCGCAGCCTGCGGCAACGAGCGGCTCGAGAAAATGTTCGAGACACTCTCGCAGTTGCCCGGTCTGCGAGTACCAGTACACCGCGATCACAGCGGGTTCGGCGCCGACCTCCCGCACGGGTAGATCCGGTGGCGCGGTGCTCATGCGTTCATGCCGCCGTCCACTGCCGTGAGGTGCATGTACGAAATCGCGAAACGGCCCGATTCCGGGACCATGCAGAGCATGGTGTCTCCCGGTGTGACGAGTTCTTCGCGCAGCATCTCGTCGAGGATCACGAAAATGCTTGCGCTACCGATGTTCCCGACGCGGGTGAGGTTGCTGTACCACACCTCTGGCCCCGGCCGTGGCACGTCGCGCCGCGACAATTCGCCGAGCACCATCGACTTCATGCGCTCACTCGAATAGTGCGCCGGAATCCACTTCAAGGTGGTCGGGTCGAACTTGCCCGCGTTGAGTAGCCGCTCGTACTCGTCGATGCCGACCTTGACCAGATGCGGCAGCAGCGAGAGGCGCTGTCGGGCAACCAGCGTGCCCGCTGCCGCGGCCTCGGTCGCGTCTGCGTAGTCCATCCAGGTCTTCTCGGCATCGTTGGACTCGCTGCCGAAATACATACATGCCTTCTCGGTATTGGCATACGAGGTCAGCGAAATCCAGTCGATACGCAGGCTCACCCCGTTCGACCTCGGCTTGTCCTGGACGACCGCCGCTCCCGCGCCGTCGGAGAGCATATACCGCAGAAACGCGGTCTCCATGGGCAGTGAACCGTCCTCCGTCCGGCTCTCGAGTGGCTTGTAGCGGCTGCTCTTGAAGCCACGGGAAGCGAACTCACTGGCGACCGCGACGGCGGCCGACTTCTCGCCGATCGCGACCTGCAGGTAGGCGTTCTTCAGCGCCATCATTCCCGAGCTGCAGATGCCGTGCGCGGTGACGATCTCGAAGGGCGGATAGGCGAGGCGGCCGTGGACCATACTCGCGTGACCCGGTCCCATCAGGTCTGGCAACGTCGTGGCGGCGGCGAGTAACTGAAGATCCTCGGCAGCGATCTCCGATCGTTCGACTGCGTCCTCCACCGCCCGAGCGGCCAATTCCGTATTCGAGAACACAGTTTGCTGTTCCCGATCCAGTGCGTAATAGCGTGTCTTGATACCACTATTGGCGAGAATCGTGTCCCGCAGGGCGGAACTCGCATTCCCCGCTTTGCCGATAAAGTCTTCGATTTCGTCGTTTGTTACCGGATCGCCTGGTAAAAATCGTCCAGTGCTGGTGATGTATGCGGTCACCGGAACTCCAATGCTATTGGTTGTGTCACTCGGTCCGTTATAGGGACTTCGCGCTGGATTCCTCCGAGCGCGACCGCACTGCATCGACGAGTTCTCCGAACGTCTTGATGCTTGCGATGCGTTCGTCGTTCAGCGAAATCGTGTACTTGCGTTCCAAGATCTCCGCAATGCCAAGCAGCCCAAGCGAATCCAGGCCCACGTCCTCGAATGTCGCGGATGGGTCAACCTTGTCGACCTCGATGCTGTAGTGATTTTCCAGGTAGTCGGCGATATCGTCGTACACGTCCGTTTCGAGGCTCATTTAAATCTCCCCTTCACTGTGCAGAACGGCCCCAGCGGGCCAGTTGTTTGCAATAAACGTAGCGACAGCATTGTCGAACGCGGCGACGGCGATGTCGCGCTCGAGTCGACTTTCTTTTTAGGCGCAGCGTTTCCCGTCGCATGGTCACCGTAGGTACACACAACAAATGCTTCAGGATCCCCACCACCGGGCCCCGCTCGGCGCTGCGCAAGTCGACTTGCATATGACCATAATCGGGTCGGCCCGACTGCGCAACACGAGTTTCTGTAACTATAGGCATCTTTAGTCAGGGTAGGCTCGGTGCATGCCCGCGAGATCGAAACCTGTTGGCAGCGAAGCCGATTCGCCGGAAGGGCCAGTGACGCCGCTCATTCCTCAGCCTGCCCGCGCGCGGATACGGACACCGCGAGTGCCTGCCGAGAGCGCTCCGGTCGTCGACTGTCGAGTGCCATCCGGTGCCGAGTACCGGTCGACCGAACTACGGCGCAGAGCATCGGGCGCGCCATCAGCAGCGCGCGACTACTTCCGCCATTGCGTCCGGATCGGCTTGCCCTGCAGTCGAATTCGAGTCCGTGATTTATCCGAACCCGTCCGGCTCGATGTGCGGTCAGCTCCGGCCCATTCTGTGAAATCTCAATTGAATGCCAGCAGCGGGAACAATGCGCTAGCGCCGTTATACTGCGAAAATGCCTGACAAGTTCAGTGTGCCCCAGGTCGCCGATACACCGGACATCGTTACTTCTGTGCGCAACGCGGTGCTATCGGAAATCATGAACGGCACACCGGTACACGCTGTGTCCGTCGCGGCCGTCGCACGGCTCGCCGGCATACACGAGACATCGGTCTACCGACGGTGGAAGACGCGCGAACGCATGATCCTCGACGCGCTGACGACGCGAAGCGAGGCGTCGCTGGTCGTACCCGATCACGGCTCGCTGCGCGAAGATCTGACCGATCTCATGAAACAGGCATGTGACTACCTCGGGAGCCCGGTCGGGCGTTCGCTTTTGCAAATGAGTGTCACCGCGGCGGACTACCCCGCGGCGAGCGAGGCGCGACGGCAGTATTTCGAAACCCGGCTTCGGGCGATGGAGCCTGTCGTCGAGCGCGCGATCACCCGCGGTGAGGTGCAGTCCGGAATCGCCGCCATTGATGTGCTCGAGCCACTATTCGCCACGATCCAGATGCGTGTGATCCTGACGGGTAGGCCGATAACGCCGGACCTTCCCGAAAAGCTGGTCAGCGTCGTGGTCAACGGAGTCCTTTCCGAAAGCTAGCCATGAAAGGTGATCACTGGCGCTTTGGGCCGTTCGAGAGTGTGCTGGGCGCGGTGAATCGGTGCGGGGGCTGGTGTCCTGTCCATCTGAAAATCAAGCGTCACCACGCAATTCGCACAGGACCGAGGTCAGCCCATCCGGCGGGCCGGTAGGGTCGGTCTGATGGAGTGGAGTTTCCGGTCGGCCGAAGAACTTGCGGCTGCGTTGCGTGCCGGTGCGGTGACCTCCGTGGAACTGACCGACGAGGCGATCGCCCGTATCGAGCACGACGACAAGTCGATCAACGCGATCTGTGTGCCGGACTTCGACCGTGCGCGGGCTGCCGCGCGCGATGCCGACCAGGCGCGTGCTCGCGGCGAGGACCGGCCGCTGCTCGGCATTCCGGTGACGGTCAAAGAGTCCTACAACATGGCCGGGCTGCCCACGACCTGGGGCGTGCCGCCTTATGAGAACTATGTGCCGGCCGAGGACGCGGTACAGGTGTCGCGACTGAAGGCCGCGGGCGCGGTGGTGCTCGGTAAGACCAATGTGCCGTTCATGCTGGGAGATCTGCAGAGCTTCAACGAGATCTACGGCACCACCAACAACCCGTGGGATCTCGGCCGCACTCCGGGCGGATCCTCCGGCGGATCAGCGGCGGCCCTCGCGTGTGGATTCGGCGCGCTGTCCATCGGCTCCGACATCGGCGGTTCGCTGCGCAACCCCGCGCATTTCTGCGGCGTCTACGCACATAAGCCGTCATACGGGCTGGTGGCGAGCCGCGGACATGTCCCGCCGCCCGCGCCGGCACTGCCTTCTGAGCGCGACCTGGCCGTCGTCGGTCCGATGGCGCGCACCGCACGAGACCTCACACTGCTGCTGGACGTGATGGCCGGCCCGGACCCGCTGACGCTCGGCGTCGCATTCGACTTGGCTCTTCCGGCCGCGCGCCATGAGCAGCTTTCCGAATTTCGTGTCCTTGTTATCGACGAACATCCGCTCATTGCAACCAGCTCCGCTGTGCGGGCGGCGGTGAACCGAGTCGCCGACGCGCTCGTTGGCGGCGGCGCCCGCGTCGAACGGCACAGTCCGTTGCTGCCCGATCTGACCGAGGCCGCGACGCTCTACACGCAGTTGCTGCTGGCGAACCTCGCGGCAATGTATCCCGTGGAGCGGTATGAGCAGTTGCGGACCCACGCCGCCGAACTGAACGCGGACGACGAGGGTCTCGACGCGGCGCGGTTGCGCGGCGCGGTGTTCAGCCACCGCGACTGGATCGAGGCCAACAACCGTCGCGAGCGTCACCGCCACGGCTGGCGCCAGCTCTTCGCCGAGTTCGATGCCGTGGTCTGTCCGATCACGCCGACTCCCGCATTCCCGCACGACCACACCCCCGGTCTGGGAGACCGGCGGATCGACATCGACGGCGTGGCCTACCCGTTCGCCGACCAGCTCGTCTGGGCCGGTCTGGCGACCATGCCCGGCCTGCCCGCCACAGCGATACCTGCGGGCCGGTCCCCCGAGGGTCTGCCGGTGGGGGTGCAGCTGATCGGTCCGATGTTCGAGGACCGCACCCCGCTGCGGCTGGCCGAACTGCTCGAGCAGGAGATCGGCGGTTTCGAGGCGCCGACGTCAGTGGCCGAGCAGGTTCGATAGCCGACAAGCTCGAACGCGCCACGACCCCGGACTCCAGCGGACCGCCGGCGGCTCGAAATATGGTGCGGCGTTATGTGACTCGCGGTCTGCGCAGTCCGAGTATGCGGCGACCGATGTCGAGCAGCTGTCGGTTCAGCGTCTCCTGGTCGACATCGCTCGGTGCGCCGGACGCAGCACCGGCCAGACCGGTCAGCACCGCGGTGGCCGCGATGACACCATCCGGTCCCGGGGTGAGCTCGGCCAGTAGTGCGACAGGCTGATCGATCACCTTGCGCCAGTCCGGTTGCTGACGTACCACGCGAATGACGCTGGGATCGGTGGTCACGACGGCGGCGATCGATCGGCTCGCGGCGACGAGTTCGGCGTAACCGTTCAGCATCGACTCGGCGCGGGCGCGCGCGGTGCGCTGCTGTTCGGCGGTCTCGATCACCGACCGGAGTTGTTGCAGCAGTGGCCGCAGCACGGCGAGGAGTAGCTGTTCGCGGGTGCGGAAGTGGTAATAGATCGCGGCCTTGGTGAAGCCGAGCTCATCGGCGATCATCTGCAGCGAGGTCCCGGCAAAGCTGTGCCGGATGAAAAGTGCTACCGCGACGTCGATCAGGCGTTGCCGACTGTCGGCTTCTCGCACGACATCATCTGCCCTCGTCATGCCTTTCCTTCCGGTGAGCTCATTGTGACGCCTAAGACTGTACTTGACGATCGACAAGTCATTTACTTTACGAACGGCTAGCGATTCACTTTACGAACGACTAGCATTCACTCGTGTCGGCGGCCCGTTGGCCGCGGTATTCGATATGACGGGAGCTACAGATGCCGCATTTCGCGAAGCCCGCGGAGGGGTCGTGGACGGAGCACTATCCAGAGCTGGGCACCGGCCTGGTGTCGTTCGAGGACTCGATCTCGCCGGAGCACTACGAGCTCGAACGTGCGGCGATCTTCGCGCGGACCTGGCTGAATGTCGGTCGGGTGGAACAGCTTCCACGCAAGGGCAGCTACTTCACCAAAGAGCTCGCGGTGGTGAACACGTCGCTGATCATCGTCAAGGACAACGACCAGCAAATTCGCGCTTTCCACAATGTCTGCCGCCATCGCGGCAACAAGCTGGTCTGGGACGACTATCCGGGCCAGGAGGCTGCCGGTACCTGCCGACAGTTCACCTGTAAGTACCACGCCTGGCGCTACAGCCTCGAGGGCGAGGCCACCTTCGTGCAGCAGGAGCCGGAGTTCTTCGACTTCGACAAGAGCCGGTTCGGCCTGAAGTCGGTGCGCTGCGAGGTGTGGGAGGGCTTCATCTTCGTCAATCTCGATGACGATGCCGCGCCGCTGACCGACTATCTCGGCAAGTTCGCTGAGGGGCTGGCGGGCTACCCGTTCGGGGAGATGACCGAGGTGTACAAGTATCGGGCCGAGGTCGGCAGTAATTGGAAGCTCTACATCGACGCCTTCGCCGAGTTCTACCACGCGCCCATCCTGCACGCGAAGCAGTACGTGTCCGGTGAGTCATCGAAGCTGTCGAACTTCGGCTTCGAGGCGCTGCACTACGAACTGGACGGGCCGCACGGCATGGTGTCCTCGTGGGGTGGCATGGCGCCGCCGAAGGACCTGAATATGGTCAAGCCGATCGAAAGGGTATTGCGCAGCGGCAATTTCGGCGCCTGGGATCGCCCGGACATCCCCGCGCTGGACAATCTGCCACCCGGCCTGAACCCCGCCCGGCACCGGGCATGGGGCCTGGACTCCTATGTCTTCTTCCCGAATTTCATGATCGTCGTGTGGGCGCCGGGGTGGTACCTGACGTATCACTACTGGCCGACCGCCTACAACAAGCACATCTTCGAGGGCACCTGCTATTTCGCCCCCGCGCGCAACGCCACCGACCGGTTGCGTCAGGAACTGGCCGCGCTCACCTTCAAGGAATTCGGCCTGCAGGACTGCAACACTCTGGAGGCCACCCAGACCATGCTCGAATCACGGGCGATCACCGAGTTCCCGCTCAATGACCAGGAGATCCTGTTGCGGCATCTGCACAAGCAGGCCACCGACTTCGTTGCCGGGTACCAGGCGGAGTCACGAAACGGCTGACTGGACCAGCCGGTCGCGCAGCGCGGTGAGGGTCGAAGGCGATAGCCCGGCCCTGGTACGCAGGTAGCCCTCGATACTGCCGTGTTGTTCCCGCAGTGTGGTGAGCAGGGTGGACATCGCCAGTCGCGGTGCACCGAACACTGCGCGGTAGCGTGCGGGGTCGACATCCTCGGGCAGGCGGGCCAGTAGGCGCGGCAGGCGCCGGTCGGTGAAGTGGATGGCGCTGAGTTCGTAGTCGTCGAGAATCGTCGTCTCGTCGACACCGAGTGCCGCCAGCAGTAATGCGGCGGCGACGCCGGTGCGATCCTTGCCCGCGGTGCAATGGATCAGCGCCGGTGTACCGTCCGCGTCAGCTAGCTCGTTGAGAATCCGCCCGAATATCCCGGCGTCGAAATCGGCCATCCGGCGGTACATTTCGGCAAGGAAGTCGTCGGGAATTTCGGCGGGCCGGGTCCGGATCATCTCGGCATTGGCCCGGGTGTGGGCGGCGGTGCCGCCGATGGTGAGCGGTATCCGGCGCACGGTGGCGGGCAGGGCCGAGGGGGACCGGTCGCGTTCCTCGTCGGTGCGCAGGTCGTAGGCGACCAGCAGCCCCAGGCGTTCGATGATGGCGAGGTCGTCGATGCTGAGCCGGTTCGGAGCGTCGGAGCGATAGACCATGCCCCAGCGGGTGTATCCGCCGTAGACGGTCGGATAGCCACCGAGATCGCGGAAGTTCGTCGCACCCTGCAGGGTGAGGACACGCTCGGGCATTTGCGCCGACTCCTAATTCTGAGAATACTCTTCTTGTGAGCGAGAATAGTCTTGCGGGTCCAAAGGTCGATGTGGTGGGCCGCATCGCAGCGCGGGCTCTCGCCAAACGGGAGGCGACCTACGCCGACGAGGTGCGGCGCCTGCTGGATGCCGCACTGGCCGTCATCCGCGCCAGCGACACCACCTCGCGACCGCGTGTCGCCGATATCGTCGCGGCCGCCGGTCTGTCCAATGACGCCTTCTACCGGCACTTTCCGTCGAAGGACGCACTCATATCCGCGCTCATCGAGGATGGCGCCGAGCGCCTGGTGCGTTACGCCGGCCGCCGAATGCGCACGGCGGATACACCGGAGGACCAGGTGCGCCGCTGGGTCGAGGCGGTGCTGTCCCAGGCAGCCGAGGCCACGGCGACGTTGACCAGAGCGGTGCTGTGGAACGCCGGCGGGTCGGCCCCGGATCTCGATGCCGGATCGCCCACGCCGAGCGGTCGGCTCGCCACACTGCTGTACGGCGCATTCGCCGAATTGGGCAGCCGGGACCCGGAATTCGATGCCGGGCTCGTCGCGCACGCGACCGTCGGCAGTCTGACCGATTTCCTCTGGCGCCGGGTCGAGCCGACCGCCGCCGATATCGACCGCACGACCGCGTTCTGCCTGCGCGCGATCACCCCGATCAACTCTGGAGATAGCGCAGCGGAGCGTAATTGGCCCAACCGGTATCCGGCCAGTTGAACCAGCCGGCCGATGCCGAGGTGCCACCGTCGGGGTGCAGGGTGGTGCCGGTGAGGTAGGCCGAAAGGGCCGAGGCGAGGAAGACCACGCAGTTCGAGACATCGGTGACCTGACCGGGGCGGCCCAGTGGGATGGCGACCCGGGCCCCGGCCGGATCGGACATGGCGCCGTCGCCGTGCGAGAACCTGGCGAGGTTGGGGGTCGGCACGAAGTCCGGGGCCACATTGTTGACCCGGATCCGGTCCGGTGCGAGTTCGACGGCGAGGGTGCGGCCGAACTGTTCGACGGCCGCCTTCGCGGCGGCGTAGACGGCGAAACCTGGTGCGGCACGGTGCGCTTCGATGGTGGTGATATTGACGATGCTGCCGCCGCGCCCACCGGCCCGCATCCGCGGCGCCGCCAGTGCGCAGGCGTGGAATACATGCAGCAGATTGGTGCGCAGCAGTGCGTCCCAGCCCTTCGGTGTGGTGTCGGTGAACGGCGCACGGAAGGTGCCGCCGACGACATTGACGAGTGTGTCGAGCCGACCCCAGCGCTCGTCGGCGGCGGCGAACAGTGCCGCCAGCGTATCGGGATCACGGGCGTCACCGACCTGTACCAGGGCGTCGCGGTCGGCTATCGTGTGCCGCAGGGCCTCGGCTGCTTCGGCATCGAGGTCGAGGACTGCGGGCCGGACACCGTTGGCGACCAGATCGTGCACGATCGCCTGCCCGAGACCGCCTGCGCCGCCGGTGATCACGGCCACGGTGCCGTCGAGGCCGCTGCGCTGTTCGAACCAACCCGTCACTCAACGACCTCGCTCGACCTTGTTGAACGGCACGTCGCGGTCGGCGGCGTGTTCGCGGGGCATGCCGAGTACGCGTTCGCTGATGATGTTGCGGGCCATTTCGGTGCTGCCGCCGGCGAGGCTCCAGGCGTTGCGGAACAGATAGTCGATGCCGAGTTGGCCGATGCCCGGACCGTCCGGATCGCCGGTCACCGCCGCCGCGCCCGCGATCGTGACCGCGGAATCGGTTTGCAGCAAGGCATTTTCGGCACTGAACAGGCGCACGATGGATCCGGCAGCGGGCGGCAGTGCGCCGGTGCCGATGGCGTGCGAAACGTGCGCGATGAGCTGGTTGCGGACCACGATCATGGCCCTGGCCGCCCCGATATCCGCACGCACCCGTTGATCGTCGAGGCGGCCGGTCGCGCGCGCCAAGTCGACCAACGTGGTGGCCTCCGCGCCGAGGTGGGGGCGTTGGCCGCTGGTGTAGGGCGAGGTGCCGCCCATGGCGGCCCGTTCGTGATTCAGCAGCCGCGACGCCGCCGCCCAGCCGTCGCCGACCTCGCCGATCACGGCGTCGGCGGGTAGCCGGACATCGTCGAAGAACTCCTGGCAGAACTCGGTCGATCCGGTGACCTGTTTGATCCGCTGGATAGTTACACCCGGCGCGGCGACCGGGACGAGGAACAGGGTGAGCCCGTTGTGCTTCGGCACGTCCCAATCGGTGCGGGCCAGGCACAGCCCGTAGTCGGCGGCATAGGCGCCCGAACTCCAGATCTTGGAGCCGTTGAGGATCCACTCGGCACCGTCACGATCGGCGCGGGTGGTCAGCCCGGCCAGATCCGAGCCGCCACGCGGTTCGGACAAGAACTGGGCCAGGATCTCCTCACCGCGCAGCACCGCGGTCAGATGCGTGCGCTTCTGCTCCTCGGTGCCCAACTCGAGCAGGGTGGCCGCGCAGATCGCCAGCGTCGGCACATTCAGCACCAGCGGCATCTCGTAGCCGAGCGATTCCTCGGTGAAGGCCTGCTGGTGGGCGGCTGTGAGCCCTTGGCCGCCATAGGCTTTCGGGAAGCAAATACCGGCGAAGCCGCCGTCGGAGAGGATGCGCTGCAGTTCGCGCGCGCGATCCCACACTTCGTCGTGGTCCGCGCCGGTGTAGGTCTGCGTGGTGGGCGGAAGGTTTTCCTTCAGCCAGCGCCGGGCACGGTCACGGAAGCTGTCGACTGGTTCGAGATCGGTGGTCATGCGGCGCTCCGAACGAGTAGGTCGGTGATGCGGCGGTGATGTTCCTCCGGGGTGCCGTACAGGGCCCGGCCGTAGGTGACGCGCCGCAGAAACAGATGCAGGTCGTGTTCCCAGGTGACGCCGATACCGCCGTGGATCTGGACGCAGTCCTGGACGATCACCGGCGCCTTCGTACCGACATACGATTTGGCGACGCTGACGAATTCGGCTGCTGTGGAAGGGTTTTGGTCGATGGCCGCGGCCGCGGCGCGGGCGGTCGCATGGCAGGCCTCCAGCCAGGTCTTGTTATCGGCCATGCGGTGTTTGAGGGCCTGATAGGAGGCCAGCGGGCGGCCGAAGGTGTAGCGGTCGAACATCCAGGTCACAGTGGCGTCGAAGGCGCGCTGGGCGGCGCCGACCGATTCCGCGGCGCTGAGCGCCGCTGCGATATGCAGTTGCGATTGCGCTGCCGCGGTGGCGGTTTCGCCCTGCTGGACCACGGCGTCGGCGCCGACGAAGACATTCGCGAACTCGACCCGGGCGGTACGGCGAACGAGGTCGAGCGTCCAGGTCGGGGTGACCGTCACGCCCGGGGTATCGGCGCGCACCAGGAGCTGGATCGGGCCATCCGGGCCGTGTGCGGTGACGAGGAACAGGTCGGCGCGGTCACCGGCTTCGACGCGGTCCTTGAGTCCGGTGAGCCGGTAGCCGGTACCGTCGGGTTCGGCCCGGGTGTCGGGGGCGGTGAGATCCAAACCGTGGCCGGGCTCATAGAGCGCCCACGCGGCGATCGCGTCCCCGCTGACGATCTCGGCGATCACATCGGCGAACCGATCGCCCGCGGCCGCCAGTGCGGCGAGTACGGCACTGGTGGGGATCAACGGGCCGGGCGCGCAGGTGCGACCGAACTCCTCGGCCACCAGCGCGAGTTCGGTCATCGGTTGACCGGAAATCGAGCCGCCCCCGAGATGTTCGGGCACCAGCATCGCCGTCCAGCCCAACTCCGCGCCCCGCCGCCACCACAGGTCATCGAAACCCGATGCGGCATCGGCGAGTTCGCGCACCGTCTCGATCGGGACGGTGTGGTCGAGGAACTCGCGGGTCGTCGTCTGGAACAACCGCTGATCGCCGGTCGGCTCGACACTCATGATTTTCGGTCCTCCGAATCAACCGCTGAGCACATGCTCACCGGGCTGAGACGCGCTGGTCGGAAACCGCGCGCCGCCGTCTCCTATTTGACGGTCTCCCATACCGATGTGAGAATCGGATTCAACAGTTATCGAGAGTAGCATTCTCGCGTGCCGGTCGGTAGGTCCATGACGAGCGCGCGGTGGCGAAGGGAGCCATCAGTGGTGAACGACTTCGAGAAGATGGATTTCTTTCTCGGGCGGGAGCTCATAGCGGATCCGTATCCGTACTTCGACGCCATGCGGGCGCAGTGCCCGGTGGCACGCGAGAACCACCACGGCGTGTACATGGTGACCGGCTACGACGAGGCGCTCGAGGTGCTGAACGACACCGAGCACTTCTCCTCCTGCACCTCGGTGACCGGTCCGTTCCCCGGTTTCCCGGTGCCGCTGGAGGGCGATATCGATGCGCTGATCGCCGAGCACCGCGACAAGCTGCCGTTCAGCGACCAGCTGCCGACCCTGGACCCACCGGTGCACACCCAGCATCGCGGCCTGCTGATGCGGCTGATCACCCCGAAGCGCCTCAAGGAGAACGAGGACGCGATGTGGACGCTCGCGGACCGGATGCTCGACAGCTACCTCGCACCCGGCCGCGGCGACTTCATCCGTGACTTCGCCGGACCGTTCACGCTGTACGTCATCGCCGACCTGCTCGGCGTGCCCGCGGCCGACCAGGAGGAATTCCTGCAGGCATTGCAGCGCGACCCGCACCGGGAGGGCTCCACCCTCGGCAGTACCGAGGGTGAATCCATGCACCACAACCCGATCGAATTCCTCTACGGCAAGTTCGCCGACTACATCGAGGACCGGCGCCGCGAACCGCGCGGCGACGTGCTCGGCAGCATGGCGAGCACGGTGTTCCCGGACGGCTCCGAACCCACGGTGCTCGATGTCGTACGGGTGGCGGCGAACCTGTTCTCGGCCGGTCAGGAGACGACCGTTCGACTGCTCAGCTCCGCGCTGAAACTGCTCGCCGAGCAGCCCGAACTGCAGCGGTGGCTGCGCGAGGACCGTTCGCGCATACCGAATTTCATCGAGGAGGCGCTGCGCATGGAGAGCCCGGTCAAGGGCGACTTCCGTTTGTCGAAGGTGCCGGTCGGTGTCGGCGGGGTCGACCTGCCCGCCGGTACCACCCTGATGGTGGTGAACAGTGGCGCCAACCGGGATCCGCGCCGCTTCGACGATCCGTCGACCTTCGACCCCGAGCGCTCGAATGCCCGCACCCACATCGCCTTCGGCCGTGGCATCCACACCTGCCCGGGGGCGCCGCTGGCCAGGGCCGAGGCCCGCGTGGCCATCGAGCGGCTGCTGGACCGCACGACCGATATCCGCATCGACGAAGCGGTGCACGGCGCCGCCGACGCACGCGAGTACGAGTATGTGCCGACCTTCGTCCTGCGCGGCCTGACCGCGCTGCATCTGGAATTCGATATCGCGGAAGGTGGTACCCGATGAAGGTCTCGGTCGATTCCGACCGCTGTCGCGGACACGGTGTGTGCCTGTCGTTGTGCCCGGAGGTGTTCGCCCTCAACGACGACGGCTACGCCGAGGTGCAAACTCCCGAGGTTCCGGCCGACCACGCCAGTGCTGTCCTGGTGGCGGTGTCGGCCTGCCCGGAGCATGCCATCACCGCGAGTTGACCGGTTCGGTGCGGCCGCCTGTATTCAGCTGACCGGCATCGAATTCGAGGAAGAGTGTTGTTCCATGGCCGAGAATCACATTGCCGGACAAGGTGATCCAGTGGCGGGCGACGACGTTGTGCGGACCACCGCGGCACCGATGACGCCCGGCTGGCACGCCGATCGGTCGCCGGATCGCCCGGCGATCGTGCTGGCGTCCAGTGGCGAGGTGGTGACCTATGCCCAGTTGGAGCAGCGGTCGATCCGGTTCGCCAGGGCCCTGCGTTCGCGCGGGCTGGCGGTCGGCGACCACATCGCGATTCTCATGGAGAACAATCGCCCGTTTCTCGAGATCGCGTGGGCGGCGCAGCGCTGCGGTTTGTACTACACCGCGATCAACCGGCATCTGAAAGCCGGTGAGGTGCAGTACATCCTGGACGACTGCGGCGCCACCGCGCTGGTGACCAGCGAGTCCATGGCTGAGGTGGTGGCCGAGCTCGACCTCTCCGCTATCCCGGTCCGGATCGTGGCGGTGGGGGAGCTGGTCGGTTTCGAACAGTACGAGGATGTACTGACGGCGACATCGCCGCATCCGCTCGGCTCCGACGAATGCGAAGGCCGGGAGATGCTGTACTCCTCGGGAACAACCGGGCAGCCCAAGGGAGTTCGCAAACCACTGCCTGCCGCTCCGCTCGGCGATCCGGAGTCGGCGCCGGTGCAGATCGCGCGGGGTCTGCTGGTGAGCGGCGCCGGTGCGGATGCGGTGTATCTGTCGCCCGCACCGCTGTACCACGGTGCGCCGCTGGTGTTCTCGATGTCGTGGCATCGAATCGGCGCGACCGTGATCGTGATGGAACGCTTCGACCCTCGGCAATGTTTGGAGCTGATCGAGCGTCATCGGGTCACGCACGCGCAACTTGTGCCGACGATGTTCGTGCGCTTGCTGCGATTGCCGAAGGCCGAACGCGAACGCTACGACATCTCCAGTCTGGTGAATGTGGTCCACTCGGCGGCGCCGTGCCCCGTGCCGGTGAAACGGCAGATGCTGCAGTGGTGGGGACCGATCGTCAGCGAGTACTACTCCGGGACCGAGGATGTCGGGAACACCTACATCGGCGCCGAGGAGTGGCTGGCACATCCGGGTTCGGTGGGCAGACCGGCGCAGGAGTGTCACATTGTCGGCGCGGATGGCGAGGAGTTGCCGCTCGGCCAGGTCGGGGTGGTGTATTTCGGTGGGGGACGGCCCTTCGAATACCACCACGATGCCGCGAAGACCGCGTCGGTGACCCATGAGAAGGGGTGGCGCACCCTCGGCGATGTGGGCTATCTCGATGCCGACGGCTATCTGTATCTGACCGATCGGCAAGCCCACATGATCATCTCCGGTGGGGTAAATATCTACCCGCAAGAGGCCGAGAACGTCCTCGCCGCACATCCCGCGGTCGCCGACGTCGCCGTGCTCGGCGTACCGGACGAGGAAATGGGCGAGGCCGTGAAAGCCGTTGTCCAACTGGTCGATCCGGCCGCCGCCGGTGCCGAACTCGCAGCCGAGCTGATCGCCTACTGCCGCGCGGAACTAGCCGCCTACAAATGCCCGCGCACAGTCGACTTCGTCACCGAATTGCCCCGTGATCCCAGCGGCAAGCTCTACAAACGCCAACTGCGCGCCCAGTATTGGGAAGGCCACGACACGCTGGTCAGCTGAGCGACCTACCGGGCGTTTACACGACGCGCGGCGATCAAGATCAAGTGGAGCTGGTGGCGGGGCTACTCGGGCGATGCCGCCATGGTTTCCACCTGATCTTGATAGCTGGACGCTGGAGCGGGGCGCGGCCAGGTGCGGCCGCGTAGGCGTTCGATGTCGGTGTTGAAACGTTCTAGGTAGTGGGCGAATTCGGCGCGCTCGTCGGCGGTCCAATCCTGGGTTACCGCTGCTAGCACCTCGGTGATGACGGCGCGCTCCTGGTCGAGGCGTTGAGCGCCGGCGGGGGTGAGGCGGAACTTGCGTGCGATACCGCCGTCGGGGTCGGGGATGCGTTCGACGAGTCCGGTGCGCAGGAGTGTGGCGGTCTGCCGGTGCAGCGTCGACACATCCAATCCCAGGGCGTCGCTGAGCTGTCGCAGCGACATCGGGCCCT
The DNA here is from genome assembly GCF_035920345.1 of Nocardia vinacea. Taxonomy (NCBI): domain Bacteria; kingdom Bacillati; phylum Actinomycetota; class Actinomycetes; order Mycobacteriales; family Nocardiaceae; genus Nocardia; species Nocardia vinacea. Next base: position 3,948,732 of record NZ_CP109149.1, on the reverse strand, counting down.
GGATCCGCAGTCGGCTCAGTAGCAGATATGAGCTGCGCTCCAGATGGTCATCATTGCGCCGATGCTGCGGGCTCAGTCGGTAGTGGCCGAGTAGCAAGGTCTCGAACTCGATCAGTTGTATGCGCTTGTCCATGCCTTCCTTCCTCGGAGATGTGCATCACACACGGTGCGTGTATTGTTCACGTGGAATGCATGATACACATGTAGTGTACGATACACGCTGATTGTTGTGAGTCCGAGGGAGATTTGCGTGGACAAGCCTGATTCCGCTGTCCGGCCGGGCGCCATCCTGGCCGTGCTGGCCTATACCGGCATCGTCGCGTCGCTGATGCAGACGCTCGTGGTGCCATTGCTCGGCGAGTTGCCGCAGATTCTGAATTCCTCGGCGGCCAATACGTCCTGGGTGGTCACGGTCACCCTGCTCGTGGGTGCGGTCGCCACTCCGGTCGCCGGACGCCTCGGCGATATGTTCGGCAAGCGCCGGATGGTGATCGCCTCGACCGTGCCGCTCATCGTCGGCTCGGTGGTCTGTGCCATCGCGGGTTCATTGCTGCCGATGATCATCGGCCGCGGCCTGCAGGGCCTCGGCTTCGGCACCATCCCGCTGGCCGTCGCACTGTTGCGGGATGTGCTGCCGCCCGAGCGACTCGGCTCGGCCATCGCACTGATCAGCTCTTCGCTCGGTATCGGTGGCGCGCTCGGTCTGCCGTTGGCGGCGGCGGTCACCGAGTACAGCAACTGGCGGGTGCTGTTCTGGGCGGCGGCGGCGCTGGTCGCGGTCGCCACCGCGCTGATCACGCTGATCGTCCCGGAGGGTATTGCCGAAGGGCCGTCGGGTCGTTTCGACGGACTCGGTGCGGTACTGCTCGGCGCCGGCCTCGTGTCGCTGCTGCTCGCCGTGTCCAAGGGCGCGACGTGGGGTTGGACGAGCGGCAGCATTCTCGGCCTGTTCGTCGCGGCCGTAGCGGTGCTGCTGGTGTGGGGTTGGTGGGAGCTGCGGACTGTTGAGCCGCTGGTCGACCTGCGGGTCACCGCTCGGCCGCAGGTACTCGTCACCAATCTCGCGACGGTCGCCATCGGCGTCGGTATGTACGCGTTGCAGCTGAGTGTCCCGCAGTTGATGCAGCTGCCGAGTTCACTCGGCTACGGTCTCGGCCAGTCGATGATGGCGATGGGGCTGTGGATGGCTCCCGCCGGAATCATGATGATGCTGATCTCCCCGGTCGGCGCCAAGCTGTCGGCAATGCGCGGTCCGAAGTTCACCCTTGTCGTCGGCGCCGTCGTCATGGCCATCGGCTACGGCTCCGCGCAGGTTCTGATGGGCAGCACCTGGGGACTGCTGATCGTGAACATCATCTGCAGCTCGGGTGTCGGTTTCGCCTACGGCGCCATGCCCGCCCTGATCATGGGTGCGGTGCCGCAGTCGGAGACCGCCGCCGCCAACGGCTTCAACACCCTGATGCGCTCGATCGGCACCTCGATCTCCGCGGCCGTGGTCGGCGCGGTGCTCGCACAGCTGACCGTCACGGTCGGCGGTCACAGCATCCCCACCGAGGACGGTTTCCGCGTCGCGTTCTTGATCGGCTGTGGTGTCTCGGTGCTGGCGGCATTGGTCGCGATGGCCATTCCGGTCCGTCGTGCGATGGCCGCCCGTCCGGTCGAGCAGACCGAAGCGGAAGTCCCCGCGCGGGTCTGAGACCGCGGATCACGCTCACCCGCGCAGCGCGGCGTGGTTGGGAACGGCGCCCCGAACCTGCACAGGCTGCAGGTTCGGGGCGCCGTCGCGTCTGTGGTCCGGCTGGCGTGGAAGCCTCATCTACGCGAAACGAGCTGTCGTGCAGTACGGTTCGGCCGCCGCCGACAGTCCGGCACCAGCGGGTCAGTGCCGATTGTCGATAGCGGCGTCGAGCAGGCCGAGATCGGTGCCGAGTTCGGCGGCGATCGACCGGACCGCCGCGACATCCTTACCGACGAATTCGCCCACCGATGCGCTGAATTCGGCCACCGAACCCCGCCCCGCGACACCGGTCAGCGCGCGACTTGCCGCGCTCCCGTGCGGCAGCGCGGCCAACAGGGTGGTCTCCGCGACGCCCAGCTGTTTCCCGAGATCCACTGCCGCGGTGAGTATTCCGAGCTGTGCGGCGAATACGGCATTGTTGACCAACTTGACGCGCTGGCCCGCGCCGAGCGGACCGACGTGCAGAATCGGGTCGCCGTAGGCGGCCAGCACGGGCCGGACCCGGTCCACGGTCTCGACCGGGCCACCGACGAAGAGGGTGAGCCGCCCGGCCGCGATATCGGGTGGGCCGCCGCTGACGGGCGCGTCGAGCACCTGGATGCCATGTGAGGCAATGGCTTCGGCGGCAATGGCCGCCGTCGTGTGCGGACTGCCGGTGGTGTGCAGGACGAGAGTCGAACCGGATGGCATGGCGGCGAGCAGCGGTGTGCCGAGACATACCGCTCGAACCTGTTCATCGGTGAAGACGCACACGATGACCAGATCGGCGTTGGTCCCGACCGCCGCGGGGGCGGATACGGCCTGCGCGCCGATCTCGGTGAGGGCCCGGCGTGCATCGAGCGACCGGCCGAGCGCGCACACTTCATGTCCGGCCCGGACCAGCCGCTCCACCATGGGACGCCCCATCCGCCCGGCGCCGAGGAATCCGACGCGCATCAGCGCGGATGATCGATCATCGCGAGGGTCGCGTCCGCGGCGTCGAGCACGATGCCGGGTTCGGCGCTCGCGGCGGCGGCCAGGTCCGCGATCAGACCGACATCCTTGCGCAGCAGCGGCCCGGCGTGTGCGGCGATCCGGTCCAGGGTGCCGCCCGCGGAGACGACACGACCGAGCGCGAAGCTGTCGGCGGTGCCGTGCGAGATCACCTCGCCGAGGCGGGTCGGATCGATACCGATCGACGTACCGAGCGCGAGAGTGCTTGCCGCCGTGGCGAGATTCGCGGTGAAAAGCAGGTTGTTGAGCAGCTTGGCGGTCTGTCCGGCGCCGAGCGGGCCCAGATGGACGACGGGCTCGGCGTAGGTCTCGAATACCGGGCGAGCGCGTTGGACGATATCGGTCGAGCCGCCGACCATCACCAGCAACCGGCCCTCGGCGGCTGCAGCGCCGCCACCGCTGACCGGTGCGTCGATGATCGAAACCCCCTGTGCCACAGCGATATCTGCGAGATCGCGGCAGGTGTCCGGATGCACCGTGCTGTGCACGGCGAGGATCGTGCCGGCGGCCATGCCCGCCAGTACGCCGTCGGCGCCGGTCACGACTTCGCGGACGTCGGCGTCGCCGACCACGCAGAGGCAGACGAGATCGCTCGCGGCTGCCAGTTCCGCCGGTGCTGCGGCGACCTTCGCCGCCGTATCGGCGAACGGCTCGAGTGAGGCGGGCCGCCGCGCCCACAGCGTTGTCTCATATCCGGAGTCGACGATCCGGCGTGCCATCGGCGCACCTTGGCTGCCGAGTCCGATGAATCCGACCCGCATCACGCTTCGCCTTCCGCTTCGGGCCGCCAGAACACGGCGAGCAGGCCCGCGGTGGCGACCAGGCCGACCCCGAGGGCGATGCCGCCACCGGCCCAACCCGTTATCTCGATATCGGCGGCGTGATCGATGGACAGCCACCCGGGACCGAGCAGCCCCAGCGCCAGCGAAACGACCGCGAGCACGAGCACATACTCGTAACCCTCTTTGAATACGAAGAATCCGTTGGTGCGGTGGGCGAGCAGGCCCGCGACCGCCATCACCGAGATGACCGCCGCACACGCCAGCGGGGTGAGCAGCCCGACGATCAACAGCACGCCCGCACCGATTTCGGTGACGACGCTCAGCCACGCGTGCAGGACGCCACCGCGCAGTCCGAGGCCGCTGAACCAGCGCGCGGTGCCCGCGATCTTGCCGCCGCCCACCCAGTGATTGACCCCGTGGGCGATCATGGTGGCCCCCACGACGAGTCGCACGAGTGCGATGGCAACGTCGACGACGTCCATCAGTTCACCTCCCGTGTGGTGCCGTTGAATTGTATTGCCGGGCCGTGGAATTCGCCGGTGCTCCGGGCGACGGCCGCCTCTTCGACGAAGGCCAGCAGCCCGAGGTGGTAGGCGGCGGCCGTATGTCCCATGCTGAGGTTGTGGCCGCTGTTGGGCTGGACATTGAGCACGACCCTGGGCGCGGCGGTGAACCGGTTGGCGACCTCGGCGAGTGCCTCGGCGTCGTTGCGCCACACCCGTTCGTGGTCGCCGACAGTGAACCGCACCGGAATCCGAACCTCGGCGGCCAGGGTGGGGAAGGTGACCGTCGGCCAGTCCTCGACCGAATTCCCTTCGTAGCGTGGGCCATAGGACCCGATCCGCGCGCCGCCGACCAGCTCGGGCGGGTACAGCCGGGCCGGATACCACAGCAGTTCGGTGACGCCGCCCGGCACGCCGTCGCGCCGCATGCGCCGCCGCCCTTGCGGATCCGGTCCCCACAGGATGTCGTAGGCCTCCTGCTGATGTTCCAATCCGGTCCCGGCCAATTCGAGGCCGAGCAACTCGCGGCCGCGCTCGTCGGCCGCCATCCGCAGCGCCAGTTCGCTGCCCGCGGAATGGGCGAGCAAGAAGGTGCCCGCGCCGCGGGGCCGCGACCCGAGATGCCGCTCGGCCGCCGCGTACATCAGATCGACACGGCGCTGTGGGTCGGCGAGTTCGTCGGCATGCGTGTGCGAGCTGCCGTATCCGGGCCGGTCCAGAGCCAGCACGGTGTATCCGGCCGCGGCGGCCAGCCGCAGCAGTGACAGTCGCGGATGGTCCGGGCAGTCGAAATACGCCGAGGTGGTGGCGCCGCCGTGCAGTGCGAGCAGCACCGCCCGCGGTGTCGGCGCCTCGGCCAACAACCCGGACATCGGGATGCCGTCGACCTCGGTGACCACCGGAATCGGGTCGTCGTCGGTGAGCAGGGAGAAATCGGATTCGGTAATCGTCATGAATCGCTCCGCAGCAGCATTGCCCCACCGGGGGTGAGCCCGCCGCTCGACACCACACCGATGCGGGCGTCGGCGACCTGACGCGCACCGGCTTCACCGCGCAACTGCAGGATCGCCTCGTGCAGCAGGCCCATACCGTGGGTGCGGCCGTGCGAGAGCTGGCCACCGTGGGTATTGAGCGGGAGTAGGCCGTCGCGGGCGATGTTCTTACCGCCGTCGAGGAAGTCCTTGGCCTCGCCGATACCGCAGAAGCCGAGGGCCTCCAGCCAGGACAGGCAGTTGAAGGTGAAGCCGTCGTACAACTCGGCGACGTCTACGTCGGTGGGGCGCAACGTGGTTCGGGTCCACAAGTGCGCGGCCGGGCCGAGCACCTGTGGTTCGTGAGTGAGGGTGCTCTGATCCCATTCGATGCGCTCGATGATCTGGGTGCCGACCGCCTCCACCAGAACGGGTGGTTTGGCCAGATCGCGCGCCGCGTCCACGCTCGAGACGATGACCGCGATCGCGCCGTCGCAGGGCACATCACAGTCGTAGAGCCCGAACGGGGTGGTGATCGTGCGCGCCTCGAGGTAGTCCTGCATGGTCATCGGATCTCGGTAGATCGCGGTCGGCTCGAGTTCGGCATTCGCGCGCTGATTCAATGCGATCCAGCCGAGGGTTTCGCGAGTGGTGCCATAGCGATGGAAATGCCGTTGTGCGTTCTGCGCCAAGGTATGTGCCGCCGAGGTGGCGCCGAAGGGGGCCATCCAGCCGGGTGTGCGCCCACCGGAGGGCTTGATCTTGCCCGTGCGCATCAGATCATTGAAGGTGGCTTCCCACAGGGTGCGGAAACACAACACATGCCTGGCCAGCCCGCCCGCGACCGCGAGCATGGCCGCGATGACCGCCCCACCTGGGCCGAAGGTTTCGATGCCGCCGTTGTACCAGGTCGGCCGGATGCCGAGGGCAGACTCCAGGGCAGTGACACCGCCCTCGCTGAATCCGCCCATGTTGCCGCCGCCGGGATAGGTCGACAGGCCGTCGATATCGTCGAGTGTCAATCCGGCGTCGGCGACCGCGCGTTCGCAGGCCTGAATGGTCAGCCGCAGCGGCGGAACCTGCAATCGCCGCCCGATCGGCGACATGCCGATACCGGTGAGCGCGACCCGGTCCTCGAATTTCTCCGAGCGCACCATAGGCCGCACGTGCCGCCAGAACTCTTGTGGCGCAATATCGTCCACGGGCAGCGGGGCCGGTTTCGGCTGTGTTTCGACGGGCCGGAACAGCGGCAGCCAGACGTCGTCGTCCTGTTGGAAGACCACCTCGAGCCGCATGCCGAGAACCAGGGCATCCGGATCGCAGTCGATCACATTGGTGGTCAGCCGAACTCGCGGATCCTCCTCGAGCGCTACCTGCGCCACGACGTAGGGCGCGGGCAATCCCGGCACACCGAAACGGTGGTTGACGGTGAAGCCGGCGAGTGTGGCGAAGCCGGAGACGGCACGCACTCCCATCTCGTGTCCACGGCAATACCGGCACACCGGCTGCGGTGGATGGATCAGTGCCGCACAGGATTCACATTCCTGTATGCGCAGCGTGCCATCGCTCCCCGAGGTCCAGAAGAACTCGTTCTCGAGGGTGAGCAATGGCAGTGGACGTCCCGATGCTTCGCCCATATCGCCTCCTCGCTCTTTCGTCAGATCTGGGCGTCGCCCTTGCGTACGGTGACCGGTTCGGCCAGCCGCTGCTCATCGCAGACGCGCTGCAGCTTCGCCAGGGTTTCGTCGAGTCCGGCGCCCAGCCGAGGACCGGGGGTGAAGGTGGCAGGCAGATGCCGCATGCCCTGGATGACGCCGATGGTGTCGTAATGTACGGCGTCCTCGGGATCACAGCGATAGTCCGGCATCCGGTCGAACACCGCGAGCAGCATTCGCTTGAACACCATGCGCGCCATATTGGAACCGATGCAGCGATGCACGCCGAGACCGAAACTGTAGTGCCGATTGCCCCGTCGTTCCATATCGATCTCATTGGGGTTGTCGAACACCTCGGGATCCCGGTTGGCCATCGCCCACGACAGCCACAGCCGCTCACCCTCGGCGAACCGCTTGCCCCCGACCTCGCAATCCTGGGCAAAGGTACGGCCGTCACCCGGTGCGGGGGTGAAGTAGCGCAGGAACTCCTCGGTCGCGGAATCCAGCATGAGATCGCGTTCGCGGCTGAGCAATTCGCGCTGATCCGGATTCTCCGACAGCCATTCCAATGCGTGCGCGGTGAGCGCGGTGGTGGTGTCGAAACCGCCGCCGATAATGAGGCTGAGCATGCCGAGCGCGTCCATATCGGAGATCGGCTCGCCGTTCAGGGTGGACTCCGCGACGGCGTGCAGCATGCCCGGCCGTGGATTCTGTTTGACCTCCAGATAATTCGTCAGCAGGTCAAGGCCCATGGTGCGGTGCATCTCGGCGATCCGCGGGGTGTCCGGCGAATCCGGTGGGGTGTACACCGAGGCGTGCGCGGGTTCGTTGTAGATGGTCCACTTGTCCAGCGGGATGCCCAGCATCGCGAGGGTGAGCACCGCGGGCACGATATTGGCCAACTCGTCGACGAAATCGATGCTGCCGCTTTCGATCTGCTCGTCGATGCCGGCGCGCACGATTTCGTCGACGAACGGAATCCAGCGCTGCACCGCCGCTGGGGACAGATACGGATTCAGCGCCGAGCGCAGTTCCCGCTGTTCGGGCGGGTCCATTTCCAGGATGCCCGCGCGAATACCCTGGCCGCGTTCCGGCGTCGGAATGGAAATCCCCTTGTAGCCGCGGCGCTCCCCATTGGGGTCGTTGTCGTTGGAGATGTGCGGGCAGCGAGCCAGTTCGAACACTTCGCGGTTACCCGCGGCCACCCAGTGCCCGCCGTAGGTTTCGGTCCAGGCTACCGGGCACTCGCTCTGCATCTGCTGGGTGATGTCGACGAACTGTCCGCGATATTGCGGGGTGTGTCGATCGAAGTGAAATTCCGGCTGTCTGCGCTCGGCATCGGATGCGATATCGGTCATCGGCGGTTCCTCTATTCGGTGCTGGAGATCGCCCGCTCGGGGCAGGACCGGACGGCCTCGCGGACGTTGTCCTGCTGATCGGCGGGAACGTCTTCGCTGACCGGTGACGAATGCCCGTCGATTTCACTGAGTTCGAACACTTTCGGGGCGATCATCGCGCACAGCGTGTGGCCCTGACAGCGTTCGTCATCGACTCGAACCTTCACGGTATTTCTTCCCTTCAGACGCGGTAGTCGTACCACTTCAGATAGCCGCCGGCATCGACCCGCAGCTGGGTACCGGTGATGAAACGGGACTCGTCGGAGGCCAGGAACAACACCGCGTTGCTGATCTCCTCCGGCTCGATATAGGGGACCGGCATGGCCTGCTGTACGAAGAAGGCGGGTTCGGCGTCGGCGCGGGTGGGATGCTCGAGATCCGGGCGGAACGACCGGTACATCGGCTCGCTCTGCAGCATGGGGGTGTTGCAATTGGTGGGGTGCACGACATTGGCGCGAATATTGCCCGCTGCCAAGTGTGTAGCAATCTCGTGGATATATTGCGACAGAAGGCGTTTGGCGACCATATAGGCGACACCGCCCGGGTCCTTGCCCGGCTGATCGACCTTCGACAGTTCCATCAGCGCCGCGGTCGAGCCGGTGGCGATGATCGATGCGCCTGCGCCGAGATGCGGCAGCGCCGCCTGGACGGCGTTGATGACGCCGATCAGGTTGGTATCGATGACATCGGTCCAGGCCTGCCACTGCGGTTCGCCCTTCATACCGGCGATGCCGGCCTGGGCCACCACGATGTCGAGATGGCCGAATTCGGCGATACCGCGCTCGATCACCGCGGCGAGTTGCGCTCGGTCGCGCACGTCGGCCTGTTCGGCGATGATGCGCCGGCCGGTTTTCTCGACGAGACGGGTGGTCTCCTCGAGATCCTCCGGTCGCGATAGCGAGTACTGGATGCTCTCGATATCACGGCAGATATCCACCGCGATGATGTCGGCACCCTCCTCGGCGAGCTTCACCGCGTGGCTACGGCCCTGGCCTCGCGCGGCTCCGGTGACGAAGGCGACCTTGCCCTCCACACGTCCCACGGCTGTTCCTTTCGGTCCTACTTCTTCTGGGCTGCACCACCCGTGCCGGGGCACGGACGGGTTCAGGTATTACGGCCGCCGTTGACGCCGAGGATCTGTCCGGTGATGTAGCCGGCGTCCTCGGAGATCAGGAACGAGCAGGCGGCGGCGATATCGGCGGGGCGACCGACCCGGCGCACCGGGGTGCGCTGGATGTGCTCCTCGATGGTTCCGCCGAGCAGCTGCTTCTCCTCGGATCGGCGCAGCATGGGGGTATCGATGAAGCCCGGCGGGACCGCGTTGACGGTGATCCCATACGGCCCCAGTTCCAGCGCAAGCGATTTGGTGAGGCCGTTGAGTCCGGACTTGGCCGCCACGTACGCCGCCATGAACGGCTGGCCGGAGTGGGTACTGGAGGAGGAGATATTGACGATGCGTCCCCAGTTCGCGGCCGTCATATCCGGCAGTACGGCTTGGACCATGTGGAATACGCCGTGCAGGTTGACATCGATGATGCGCTGCCACTCCTCGAAGGTGAGGTTCTGGAAGCGGCGGTACTTCTCGATTCCGGCGGCATTGACCAGCACGGTGATCGGACCCAGCTTCGCGCGCACATCGGTCAACGCCGCGGCGATCTCGTCCGGTTTCGTCACATCGGCCTGATAGGCGAAATCGTCCTCGGCGGACGGGTTCAGGTCGAGGGTGGCGACGTGCAGGCCGTCGGCGCGCAGGCGCTCGACAATGCCGAGGCCGATGCCCGAGGCGCCTCCGGTGACCACAGCGGTTTTCACGCAAGAATCTCCCTTCCGGATGTTGAGAACCGTACTCTCGCGTTGATCGTACGCGCAAGACTTCCCGGGTGATGGGGGGAATCGACGTGCGAGCACCGATGTCATCCGCGCGCGACATTGGTTGCCTATTTCGGGATTGTTGCTACAGTCGCGCAAGCGATGAACGTATGATTCTCCATTAACGAGAATGAAGTTTCCATTGCGCAGCGGAGGAGACCGGATGTCAGTGCAAGAAGAAGTGGCCGCCCGGACGGAGCAGATTCCGACCCGGCGGCTGCTCGTCGACGGACAGTTGATCGAGACCGGGCGCACGCTCGCCTCGCTCAATCCCGCGACGGGCGAGGTGTACGGGTACGCACCGGAGGCGGGCCGCGCCGAGACCGACGCGGCCATCGGCGCGGCCCGGCGGGCCTTCGACACCACGACCTGGGCCACCGACGCCGCATTCCGCGCGCACTGCCTCGAACAGCTCTACCAGGCGTTTCGCGATAACGTCGAAGAACTGCGGGAGCTGACGATCGCGGAGGTCGGCGCGACCAGGCAGCTCACGCACGGTAATCAGCTCGAGATCCCCTTCGAGATCGTCCGCTATTACGCCGAGCTGGTACGGAAGTTCTCCTTCACCGACGAGCTCGACGACATCGAAGTCCGTGGTCAGCGCCATCGGCGCTGGGTCGAGAAGGAGGCCGCGGGTGTGGTGGCGGCCATCGCGGCCTACAACTATCCGCATCAGCTCGCCTTGGCCAAACTCGCGCCCGCGCTCGCGGCCGGGTGCACGGTGGTGCTCAAGGGTGCACCGGATACGCCGCTGGCCACCCTGGCGATCGGCGAGCTCATCGCGCGCCACACCGATATTCCCGCCGGTGTGGTCAATGTGCTCACCTCCTCGGATGTGGCCGTCGGCGAACGGATGACGACACATCCCGATGTCGACGTGGTCACCTTCACCGGTTCGACTCCGGTGGGACGCAAGATCATGGCCGCCGCGAGCGTGACGCTGAAGCGGGTATTCCTGGAACTCGGCGGGAAGTCGGCCGCGATCGTGCTCGACGACGCCGACTACCGGACGGCAGCGCAGTTCGCGGCGTTCAGCATTGTCGTCCATGCCGGGCAGGGCTGTGCGTTGACGTCCCGGCTGCTGGTGCCGCGCAAGGACCACGACGCGATCGTGGAGCTGGTCGCGCAGAACTTCGCGCACGTGCGCTACGGCGACCCCGCCGATCCGAAAACCTATATGGGCCCATTGATCAGCGAGCGCCAGCGCGACAAGGTCGACGGCTTGGTGCAGCGCGCTGTGGCGGCGGGTGCCCAACTGGTAACCGGTGGCAAGAAGGTCGATCCGGGCTTCTTCTACCAGCCGACGCTGCTGGCAGGTGTCGATCCGGACAGCGAAATCGCCCAGGAGGAGGTCTTCGGGCCGGTGCTCGCGGTGATCCCGTACGAGGACGACGACGATGCCGTACGGATCGCGAACAACTCGATCTACGGCCTGTCCGGCGGCGTGTTCAGCGCCGACGAGGAGCGGGCGCTGGCGGTGGCGCGGCGTATCCGCACCGGCACCATGAGCATCAACGGCGGCAACTACTTCGCTGCCGACGCACCTTTCGGCGGTTATAAGCAGTCCGGCATCGGCCGGGAGATGGGAGTCGACGGGTTGACGGAATTCCTGGAGATCAAGACCTTCGCGGCGGCGGTCCGATGAGCGAGCGCAGCGAGCGAACAATCAACACAGCCGGGCGCCCGCTCGTGACGCCGCCGAGCGCTAGCGAGGTGGCGGCATGAGCGGGGGGCCACTCGACGGGATCCGCGTCCTCGAGGTCGCGATGTACGGGTTCGTGCCGTCTGCGGGCGCCGTGCTTTCCGACTGGGGTGCGGACGTGATCAAGGTCGAGCACGCGGTCACCGGTGACCCGCAGCGCGGGCTGCGTCAGATCGCCACGTTCAAGGTCGAGGGCGACCCCAATCCCAATGTGGAACATGCCAATCGGGGCAAGCGCAGTATCGGGGTCGATATGTCGGTGCCGGAGGGCCGGGCGGTGATCCACGACCTGGCCAAGACCGCGGACGTATTCCTGACCAGTTTCCTGCCGCAGCACCGAAGCAAGTTCGGTATCGATGTCGACGACATTCGCGCGGTGAACCCGAAGATCATCTATGCCCGCGGCAGCGGTCTCGGCCCGCGCGGCGCGGAGGCCGATAAAGGCGGCTACGACATGACCGCCTACTGGTGCCGCGGCAGCGTCGCCGCCACCATCACCCCGCCCGATATCGACGGACTGATCCCTCCGCCCGGTCCGGCATTCGGCGACACCATCTCCGGAACCAATCTGGCGGGCGGCATCGCGGCCGCGCTGCTGAAGCGCGAACGCACGGGCGAGCCGTCGATCGTGGATGTGTCGCTGCTGAGCAGCGGGCTGTGGTCGATGGGGCACACCATCGCGCTCTCGGCGTATATGGGGGAGCCGCTGCGCGCGTTCCCGACCGGATCGCACGGGTCGCCGTCGAATCCGCTGTCGGGGTTGTACGCCACCAAGGACGGTCGGTATCTGTCGCTGGTCATGTTGCAGCCCGGCAAATTCTGGGCCGACGTTTGCCAACATATCGACCGGCCGGACCTCGCGGAGGATCCGCGGTTCGCCGATGCCGCCGCGATCGCGACCAATACCGCTGCGGCGGTGCAGATCTTGCGCGAGGTGTTCGCCACCCGCACGCTCACCGAGTGGACCGAGCGTTTCGCGACCCTGTCCGGGCCGTGGGCGCCGGTGCAGGACGCGCTCCAGGCGATCGACGATCCGCAGGTGCAGGCGAACGAATATGTCCGCAAAGCCGGTGATCTGCAGCTGGTTTCGAGTCCGGTGCAGTTCGATCTCACCGCTCCCGACCTGCGTCCCGGCCCGGAATTCGCCGCGCAGACCGACGAGGTCCTGCTCGAACTCGGCCTGGACTGGGACCGCATCATCGCGCTCAAAACCGCGGGTGCGATCACGTAATCCGCTGGAGTACCCATGACCTACATCGCTTCGATAGGTACCTACCTGCCATGCTGGGGCGCCCAGCGCCATCGGGTGCTCGGTGACGACGAGGACGCGATCACCCTGGCCGTGCAGGCCGGCCGTGCCGCGCTGCACGACGCCGGTCCGGTGGAACGGGTGATCGTGGTCAGTCGCGATCTGCCGCTGGTGGGAAGCAGTAATGCCGCGGTCCTGCTGGCGGGGCTCGGGCTGGATCCGGAACTGGAGGTGATCGAGCGGCTCGGCGGCGCGCCCGCCACCCTCGACTCACTCAGTTCCGCCCGGCCGCGCACCCTGATCATCGGGGTCGATACCGAGCCCGCGGGCGCGGCCGCGGCATTGGTTTCCGATCACGGCCTGCAGGTGCGCACCGCCGCCCGGGTGGCGCGCAGCCTGCCGGTGCGCACCCGTAATGCCGTTGGGGCCGTGCACGATTACGGCGATCCGCGACTGCTGCACACGCGCGGCTTGTTGGCCTCGCTGGCGGCGGCCTGGCTGGATACGCCGGTGGCGGTGGCCGGGGTCGACGACAAACAGGCGGCCGCGCTGTGCCTCGGCGGCCCGCCGTCGCTGCCGACGGTGGGCGCCAGCGCCGGACTGTTCGCCTTGGCGGCCATGGCCGAATGGGGCAGCACGGGTCTGTTGGTGGGGGTGGAGCAGGCCAGCCTGTCCGGTATCACGGTGGCCACCGGTACGGCGGTGCTGCACCGGCGCGAGTCGACGGCCAGAGAGCTGCCCGAAGGCGACCTGTGGCCCGGATCCGAGATTCCGATCTCGCTGGCCGCCTACGAGCGCGCATTCGAGGCGAAGGTGCGCTGGGAGGCCGGAAAACACTCCGGCAGTGACGAACTGGACTTCCCGCCGCGCTATCGGGTCGCCTCGGACGGCGGTCTGAGCACCGACTACACCCTGGTGCCGCTGCCGCGCACCGGCACCGTGTACACCGAGGCCACCGTCGCGATACCGGTGCCGGGGCTGAGAAGTCCGTACACCCTGGTGATCATCGAACTCGACGGTGTCGGGGTGCGGGCGCTGGCGAAGGTGACGGGCGCCGATCCGGGCACCGTGGCGATCGGGGACCGTGGCCGCATGGTGCTGCGCCGGGTCGCGGTGCGCTCGGGGGTGCCCGACTATGGATACGCATTCGAACCGGAGGTCGCGCAGTGAGGGAAGTGGCTATCGTCGGTGCGGGCATGACGCCCTTCGCCGAGCATTTCGCCCTCGGCGTCAAGGATCTGGTGCCGATGGCGTTCGCCGAATGCGCCGCCAGCATCGACAAGGGGTTGGCCACCTCCGATCTGCAGGCGGCCTGGTTCGGCGCGATGGGCAATACCGACGGATTCCCGGCCGGGATTGTCGCCGATGCGCTCGGGCTCCCGGATCTGCCGGTGACCCGGGTCGAAAACTCCTGTGCGACAGGCAATGATGCGGTGCGCAATGCCCTGTTCGGCATCGCCTCCGGTGCTTTCGACGTGGCCCTTGTCGTCGGCGCGGACAAGTTACGCGAGACCGCGCAGAAGGACATGCTGTGGGAATGGGAGGCGATGGCGCGCGATATGGCCTGGGACTACCCACTCGGCCTGATCGCGCCCGTCGGATTCGCGCTGCACGTGGCCCGATATCTGCACGAATCGCCCGCGACCAGACAGCATTTGGCCATGGTCGCGGTGAAGAACCACCGGCATGGTGTGCGTAATCCCAAGGCCCGCTTGCGTTTCGAGATCAGCTTGGAACAGGCGCTGGCGGCGCCGATCGTGGCCGGACCGTTCGGGCTCTACGACTGCGCACCGCAGAGCGATGGTGCGGCGGCGCTGGTGCTCGCCGCGGCGGATGTGGTCGATCGCTACACCGATCGCCCGGTGTGGATCCGCGGTGTCGGCCTCGGCCTGGATTCGGTGATGCACCAGCACAAGCGGGATATGACGACCTTTCCTGCCACCGTGCGAGCCGCCGAGGCGGCCTTCTCGATGGCGGGTCTGACTCCCGCGGATGTCGATGTCGCCGAGGTGCACGATTTCTTCACCGGTATCGAACTGATCAGCTACGAGGACCTCGGCTTCGCCGAGCGATTCGGGGCCGCGAAACTGATCGAGAGCGGAGTCACCGAGATCGGCGGCGCGCTGCCGGTGAATCCGAGTGGCGGCCTGAAGGCCAAGGGACATCCGCCCGGGGCGACCGGCGTGGCCCAGTGCGTCGAATTGTTCCAGCAGTTGCGCGGTACGGCGGTCAATCAGGTCGACGGTGCGCGGATCGGCCTGGCGCACAACCTCGGTGGGCCGACCGCGGTTTCGGCGGTGACGATTCTGGAAGGATCCCGCGCTTGACGGCGAGGCCGGCGGCGGTGGCCCTCGTTTCGGGCAGCGCGAAGAGTCGCCGTGCGGTGTTGGACCGGGCCGCACGGTGTGTCGGCGCGGCGGGCACCGTGCACGTGGTTTGTGATGGGATCTCGCCGTCGATGCTCTTCGGATCCATTGCGCTGAGCGGACTGTTCGTCGATGCCGTCGGGCTCGAGGCCGTGGACTTCACCAGCACCGCCCGTATTCTCGCCCCGCACGGCTGCGGCTGGAGTTGGTGGTGGGGGCCGGTCGGCGCGCACGCCGTCGCGGTGCGGCTGGCGGTGGCGCTGGGTGCGCCCATGGTGTTGCCGACCCGCTCGCTGATGCTCCAGGTCCGCGTCGCGGTGCGGCTCCCCGCCACCGACCACGACCCGGTGTCCTAGCTGGTGCCTCGTCCAGCAGCTTGCCGCGCCATCCCTCCGGCTGCTCGCCGAGGGTAGTGATATGGCGGTCGAATGCGGTGTGGGCGACCACCATTCGACTGCGTTCGACGGAATCCCTCCGAGCCCAAGGCTCGATACGGCAGAAGCAATCCGGACACGGCACTAGCAATTCGGTGCGACCCCGTCCTCATGCGCCATCCAGTGCACGAAGCGGTGCAGCGGGTACATGGCGTCGTGTGGGTTGCCGATCGTGCTCGGTCCGGCTTCGCCGAGGCGGACGATGCGCTGTGCGCCGCCGCTGGCCAACCGGTCGCGGTAGTCGGCCATCCGGTCGAACGGAAAGAAGCCGACCGTCTGCGTCGCCACATTGACGTATTTCATCGCCGTGTCGAGGCTGTCCACGCGAACCACGTTGGCGGTCTTGTTGATCGGGTGGAAGTCCACGGGTTCATCGGAACGGATCACCAGGCCCTTGCCGTCGGTCCGTCCCCAGACCTGGAACTCGTCGTCGAGCATCATCAGGGTGTCGATCTGCTCGCGCAAATCGATATCGAGCGGTCGGGCGTCGTCCGATCCGGCGGCCTTGTCGACGATGCGGGCGTGCAGCCGTGCGCAGAAGCGGTCGGCATCGTCCTGATCGGCCTCGACATAGACGAAACGGCTTGCGACGCAGGCCTCCTGGTTGAGCACCATCACATCGGCGGCGGCAAGTTCTGCCGCCCGGTCGAGCGCCTCGTCCGAGGCGAAGGCCTCCCGGCCGACCATCGAGATCGACGTCTTCGGGTCGAAGGACACCAGTTGGAAGCCCGGCCCGAGGTATTTGATCACGTTATCGATCGCGTCGCCGCCACCCCAGGCGACGATCTTGTCGAAATACTGCGGCCGGTACAGCACCCGCTCCACCGTATCGTCGCCGCCGCGCCAGTAGAGCGCGGACATCGACCGCACAATGGCGTGGTCGGGATCGATATCGGCCATGGTCCGCAGGATCGCGACCGTGGTGAACGGATCACTCGAGGACATCTTGAACAGATTGACCGCCTTGACCAGTGCGCCGTGGGCAATGGATTTCACCGCGACGCCGGGGGAGTTGCCGGGCAGCACATGGATCAGCCGGGGTGCGAATGCCCGCACGAAACTCTGGCGACCGGTGAAGTCGCGCTTGGGAATCCACTCGTCCAGCGCCCGCGGGTTCGGAAAATTCTGTTCGACCACGGTCTCGAGCAGCCGCTTGTCGAGATAGCCCGCCGCACCCATGACCTGTGCCTGCAGCACGGCGCGCGGCAGCACATGGGTGGACGACATCCGGTCGATGCAGTCGCGCACGAACGGGTTTTCGGGGGCCCGCAGCCGACGGCCGGTCTCGACGAGGAAATCGATGATCTCCGCGAGCGGGACATTCAGCAGCGGCGGCACCTCGCCGCGCGGATGCACCGCGCGGTCCATCGGGATGCTCGGTGTCGCGAAGGTGACGCCCAGATCGCGCGAGCGGTGCGTGACGTCGTCACCCTCGAGCAATTCGCCGCGCAGGAAGAACGGCGCGGCAGCAACGGCGTCGGCGATGGTCATGACAGCCCCCGAACATACGCGTCGACGGTTCCGGCGCAGCCGATCTTGTCGTCGCCCTTGATATCGGCGTATCGGACGATGTCATTGCGCACCGACGGCCCCTTGTTGCCACAGGCACAGGGGTCGATATCGAGTGCGATCTTGTCGCCGGTGATGATCCCGCCCCAGCGTCCGTCCAGTGAGAGATCGAAAAATGCGGCGCGGCCTTCGATTTCACCGGATTCGTGCGGCAGCGATGTCGCACCGTCCTCGTCGAGGATGAACGGCACGACCCATGGTGGTATGTGATAGCGATCGCCCTTGCGGCACTTGGGCATTCCGGAATTGAGTTCTTGCATCGAGTAGTTCTGGAAGTCGCGGTCGGCTGGGATATTGAAGGTCTGGTGGACGAATTGCTGGTAATCCGGCGGCAATTGGGCGCGCTTGAGCCCACCGCCGACATAGAGGCAGTTGTCGGGGTGGAAGTCCGCGGCGGAGTAGCCCATATCCCGCACGATCGCGGCCACCTGGTACAGCGCATTCCACATGCCCGAGATATAGAGCTTGTCCGCGCGGTATCGCACGAGCGCCTCAGCACCGGCGATCATCGCTTTGTCGAGTGCCTCCTGCCGCTCCCGGGAGGTCCGGTCGAAATCGGCCAGCTCCTCCGGTCGCGCGGTGCCGTCGGCGATCTTCTTGCGCAGCACCACCATTTTGGTCAGCGATCCGACGGTGATCGGTGGAATAGGCAGGCGGAAACGCTCTTTGGCCGGATCACCGAACGCCGCCTGCTGGGCCGCGGCGATGACGGTGTTCTTCGGGACCGACGCGGTGGCGGCGATCCCGACCATCCGCCGGTCCTGTGCGGGCCGCACACCCGAGCCCCAGGAGAAGACATTGACCGTATCCTTGCGCGACCATTCCATATCCCGCTCCGAGGCGAGCAGCATGGCCGACTTACCGGTCGTTCCGCTGGAACAGGAGACGTAGTGCCCAGCGGCCTGCAGCCGCCCGATCCAGTCGTCGATATCGGCGATGTCCGAGGTGTCGATCGGGCTGATGGCATAGGGCGATACGGTGCCGAGCCACTTGCCGAGCCGATCCCACTTCTCCTCGATCAGAAAGCTTTCCGGATAGCTCTTGTAGACCGAGTGCGGGAACAGCAGCGGCACCATATCCGCGCGGTCGCGGATCTCGGTGATACCGGCTTCCCGCGCGCGGTGTCCGAGCAGCTTGTTCCGGTCGTGGTGCTGTCGGAGTTTTTCGTCGAGTGCCGCGACCTGGGTTTCCCGCAGGTCGGCGGCGGAGTGGTCGAAGCGATCGGCGGCATCGGCCAGCCGTGTCAGGGTTTCGATGGCTGAGCTCACGGGGGAGTCCTTCCCGGTGACGTTGCCCGCTGGAAAAATGGCAACTCATGCGTATCATTATTAGCGATCGGAGACACGATGACGCAAGCGGCAATTTCGAGGCGGTGGAGATGACCGAGGTCGGACCGCCTATTCGGCGCGCGGCCGGGCGGCCCACCCGGGCACAGGCCGAGGCTCGGCACGAGGAATTGCTCGATACCGCACTGGATCTGTTCCTGGAGCACGGCTACGAGCTGGCGACGATCGAGATGATCGCCGGTCGCGTGAACATGACCAAACGCACCGTCTACGCCCGCTATCCGGACAAGGCATCGCTGTTCCTCGCCGCTGTCCGGCGCGCCATCGAGCGACAGGTCGTACCCGCGGACGTGCTCGCCGGCTTCGACAACGGCGATCTGGCCGAGACACTGACCGCGGTCGCCCGGTTGCGCATCGATCAGGTGATGACACCGAACGGGCTACGCCTGCAACGCATTATCAATACCGAGAGCTATCGCTTTCCTGAGATCTTCGTAGCCAACTACGAACTGAGTGCCGGGCCGGTGGTCGACTTCGTAGCCGGTGTCCTCGACCGCGCGATCGCCGCCGGGACGATCGCGCCGACCAACTCCGGGCAGGCCGCCCGCGCCTTCATGAGCATGGTCGTCGGCGGCCAGGTGCGCTCCATCGTGGCCGGTCGCCCACCCACTCCCGAACAACTCGACGAGCGGGTCCAATTCACCGTCGGCCTCCTGCTCGACGGCCTTCGGCCCCGCTGAAATGACTGAGAGGCAATGACTTTGACGTTCGAGGCAGATCGTCCGGTCGCGGTTGTGACCGGAGCCAGTTCCGGCATCGGCGCGTCGACCGCCGAAAAGCTGGTAGCACGCGGCTGGCAGGTGATCGGTGTCGGTCGCGATCGACAGCGTTGTGCGGCCGCGCGAACGCGGATCACCGCCGCCGCGCGCGGCGGCGGCTTCGACATGGTGCGCGCCGACTTCACCCTGATGACGGAGGTGGCGCGCGTGGCCGCCGAGATCGCGAGCCGCACAACGCGTCTGGATGTCCTGATCAACAACGCGGGTGGCGTGCGGGACCGGAAGATCATCACCGTGGAAGGCGCCGAGGCGACCTTCGCCACCAACTACCTCGCCCCGTTCTTGCTGACCAGAGAACTGATGCCGCTGCTGCGGAAGAGCGCGGCGGGCCTGCCATCCGGATCGGTGCGCGTGCTCGCCGTATCGTCTAGCGCGCACCGTGCGACCGAGGGGTTCGATTGGGCGGATCCGCAGAGCCTGAACGCCTTTCACCCGACAGCCGCCTACTGCCGGGCGAAACTCGCCAATATTCTGTTCACCCGCGAACTGGCGCGACGTGCGGCACCTGACCGGATCGTCGCGCAGGCCATGCATCCAGGTGTCGTCGCCAGTAACTTCGCCGCACACGGCGATGCGGCGATGCGAGCCCATATGGCCGCGGCCGATACGGTGCCTCCGGATGAACCGGCCGAGACCCTGATGTGGCTGGCCACCGATCCCGAGGGCGGTCGCGACGGCGGGCGTTACTTCTACCGGAAGACGGTGGAAACACCGGCCCCCGCCGCCCTCGACGATGCCGCCGCCGCCCGCCTCTGGTCCGAAAGCGAGCGGCTGCTCGCCGATCTCGGGTTCTGAAGACATGCGGATCGCGGTTATTCGACTCACGGTCGATCCGGCGCGCGAGCTGGCGCCGGAAACGCTGCGCGAACGTTCGGAATACTTTGCGGCACAGGCGAACAAGAGCGGGATGCGGGTGCTTTCGATGCCGACCGAGCAGCATCGGGAACTGCAGGTTTCGCTGCCCGGCACTTGACGTATTCCGAGGGCTTGCACTTGATCAACCAGCGACGGCTTGTGCCGCGTAGACAGTGTTCCATCTGCCACATCAGTGGCAGGATCCAGTGAGGGCATGCTCCATGAGCACGGGCTGGCCCCGGGGCTGCGGTCAGATCGGCTCCCAGATCGTCATCCGCGTGTTGGCCGGATCGATCGACGGGCTGAGCCGCATCCGGCCGTCCTTGGAGCGGGTGATCAGCTCCTTCATCACAATGTCGATATCGCCATCGATGTCATAGACCGCCAGGTATTCCACGGGCTGATCACCGGTGGTCCGCAGGCGATGGCGCGTACAGGATTTCACGCCATCGATCGCGAGCATCTCGGGGACATGGACGTCGTGCTGCCAGGTGTTGTATTCCTCGTCCCGGCCGGGCTGCGGGCGGGAGAAAACCATCAACTTCATATCGCGTCCCTCGATCAGTGCGCTTGCTGGGCATAAGCTTCGGCGTATTGCTGCCGCGTCGTCGTCGAGATATCCCAACCCACGGCCTTCGCTCGCAGCGCGCCGACGGTGGCCTGCTCCTTCGGGGTGTGCTCGAACGGATCGAAATTCAGGAAACGGCACGCGTTCTGCCAGGTGATCTTGTTGATATCGGTGTCGTCGGCGTGGGCGGCGTTCAGTTCTTTCAACACGAATTCGGGTGCGTCGGGCCACAGCGAGTCCGAGTGCGGGTAGTCGCATTCCCACGCGATGATGTCCATCCCGACTGCGTCCCGATAGGTGAGTGCGGTCGGGTCGGTGACGTAGCAGGCGATCACGTGCTCGCGGAAGACCTCGCTGGGCAGCTTGCCGCCGAAGTCGCGCCGCAGCCACCTCTGGTTGGTGTAGTGGCGATCGGAGCGATCCAGGAAGAACGGGATCCAGCCGATGCCGCCCTCCGAAAGCGCCACCTTCAGATTGGGGTAGTTGCGAAATGCCGGACCCCACAGCAGATCCTGGACGGTGATCTGGGAGACCGTCGGCGCCAGGCACATCAGATTGTCGATCGGCGCGTCCGGCGCCAGCTTGAGCGCCCCGAATCCGGTGCCGATATGCAGATTCATGACCAGACCGGTTTCGTTCAGCGCCCCGAAGACCGGTCCCCAGAAGTCCTCGTCGAAATAGCTGGGACTGCCCTGCAGGTGCGGCAGTTCCGCCATCGTGACACCGCGGAAGCCCTTCGCGGCGACGCGCTGGATCTCGGCGACGGCCAACTGCGGATCCCACAGCGGCAGAATGGCGTTCGGGATGAACCGGCCGGGGTAGATGTCGCACCAGCCCTCGAGATGCCAGTCGTTGTATGCCTGGATCATCGCGACGGTGATCTCGTCCTTGAAGTGACTCAGGTGGCCGGCGCTGAATCCGGCGAAGGTGGGGAAGCACATCGAGGCCTGGATGCCGTTGGCGTTCATATCCCGTACGCGGGCGTGGATGTCGTAGACACCGGGCCGCATTTCCGCGTAACCGGCCGGGTCGTACCCCCACTCCTCCGGCGGCCAGGAAACAACCGCGTTGAGCCCGGTGACACCCGTCGGTTTCCCGCGGTAGACCCACCGGTCGACGCCTTTTTCGTCGACGATCACCTTCGGCGCCAGATCGGCCCACTTCTTCGGCACCCGGCCGTCGAACATATCGAGCGGCTCGACGACGTGGTCGTCGATGCTCACCAGGATCATGTCGTCGATGTTCACGTGACTCCTCGCTGTTCGTGCGACGCCGGGGGTGTGCGTCACCCCGATCTCGACAAGCGGAGAGATGGTCAATCTTCATTTGGGAGAATGCCACTCTCGCAGTGAGGTCGACCATACACCCTGCGCGCGGGCGCGGTCGACAAATTCCCACCGGATATCGACGACGAGCTGTCGGAGCCGCGCGCTACCTCGCCCCTGATGCTGAACTAGCGCTCAAACTCGGACTGAGCACGCGCCGCGGATCACGAATCCGCGGCCTCGATCGTTGTGCGTTCGGATGCGGTCGCCTCGAACCTGTCCAGGTAGTGCTCGACGAATGCGATGAGATCGGCGTGGCCGAGCGTGACGCCGACGGCATTCTCGGTCGCGATGACGCCGGACACGCTGGCGATGAGCAGTGAAATCACCACCGGCGGTAGCTCGGTGAGGTCGAGACCGTTGGCTCGGGCGATGAAGGTCAGCGCGGTCACCTGGATATCGCGGAAACGTTCGATATAGGCGGCGATTTCGGTGCGGATGGCCGGGCGCTGGTTGGCCAGTGCCATGAATTCCTGCTGTAGCCGGGTGCCGTACGGTTCCCGGCTGAGCTGCCAGAGTGCATGCAGCGGCTGCTCGGAGAACACGGCTCGGCGCTGCCGCTCCAGAGTGGCCTCCGCGCCGCGGCGGAATACCGCCAGGAACAGGTCGTCCATGGTCGGAAAGTAGTAGTGCACCAGTGCGGGTTTGCCCCCGGCCAGCGCGGCGACCCGCCGTGACGTCGCCGCGGCGTGTCCCTGCTCGAGCATGATCTGCGCGGTGGCATCCAGGATGGCGAGTCGGGTGGTCGAATCCTGCGCGCCGATCCGGCGTACCCGGGCGGTGCCGCGCGTAGCCGCCGCCTCGTCCGTGCTCGCGAGGCCTCTTGACCTGTCATCCGTCACGGTGTTAAGCATATGCACAAATCAAGTTTGGGCACTTGTTCAGCACATGCAAGGGCATCGACCCGCGTGCTGCCGTACCGAAGAGGCGCATATGACCGTCACTGCCATCCCCGTGACCGACCACATCGGACTGGAAATCACCGGCCTGACCGGCCGGCGACTCGCCGATCGGCGCGTAGCCGACGACCTGCGCGCGGCGCTCGACCGCTACGGGGTGGTGATCTACCGCGACGCCCACATCGACGACGACGCGCTCGTTGCGCTGAGTCGCCTGCTCGGTGAGGTCGTGGTCGCGCCGTTCGGCGGGGAGAAGGCGCATCCGGAGGTATCCGCCATCACCCGTGATCCGGCCAAGAGCGTGCTGGCCGCCTATCGGGAGGGCACCTTCTTCTGGCATATCGATGGCGCGACCGATGCGGTCCCGCAGCAAGCCACCCTGCTGACCGCGCTCGAAGTTGCCGCCGACGGCGGTGGCACCGAATTCGCCAACACCTTCGCCGCCTACGCGGCGCTGCCGGACGCGGAGCGAACCGAACTCGAAACCCTGCGCGTGGTGCACAGTTTCGCGCACGCGCAGTCGCTGGCCAACCCGGATCCGACGGATCGGGAGCGGGCCGCCTGGGCGAAGGTGCCGACCCGGGTGCATCCGCTGGTGTGGACGCGCAAGAACGGACGTAAGTCGCTGCTGATCGGAGCGACGGCGGCGCAGGTCGTCGGCATGTCGGCGGACGAGAGCCGGGCGCTGCTGGATCGGTTGCTCGAATGGTCGACCCAGCCGCGGTTCGCCCTGCAGCATCAATGGCGGCCCGGCGATCTGGTGGTGTGGGACAACACCGGCATGCTGCACCGCGCTCAGCACTATGAGGTTAGCTCGCGCCGGTTGATGCACCGCACCACCCTCGTCGGCGAGGAAGCCGTCGCCTGATATCGAATGGGCCCTGCTTTCCTTGTTTCCGTTACAGAATGTCATTATCCTGTGACGAGAACAGTATTTCCCACTTCGGTGGCGCAAGCAATGACGCGGGAGTCCCCATGATCGACAACACCAGCGAAACCGTCGCCGCGCCGACCTGCCTGACCTGGGAGCTGACCCACGCCTGCGATCTGTCTTGCATCCATTGCTCGTCCAGCAGTCGCGGCCGCGATCCGCGCGAGCTGAGCACCGGCGAATGCAAGGCGCTGATCGACGAATTCGAGCGGATGCGGATTTGCCGCGTCGATATCGGCGGTGGCGAGCCGACCGCGCGCCCGGACTTCTGGGAACTGGTCGACTACACCACCGCCAAGCACATCGGAGTGAAGTTCTCCACCAATGGAATTCGGATCACTCCCCATGCCGCGCGGCGGATCGCCGGGAACGGCAGTATCGACGTGCAGATCTGCCTCGACGGCGCGACCGAGGCGGTCAATGACGCGGTGCGCGGCACCGGGGCATACCGGGCGGCGGTGCGCGCGATGGAGTTGCTCGCTTCGTCGGGGGTCTATGGATTCGAGCTGTCCGTCGCCGTGAGCAGACATAACGTCGGCCATCTCGACGCGCTCTCGGCGATTGCCGATATGTTCGGTGCGCGGCTGCGACTGAACCCGTTGCGGCCGTCGGGCCGCGGCACGGACACCTGGGACGAGTTGCACCCGACGGCGGACCAGCGGCGGATGCTCGACGACTGGCTGCGCGAGCACGATGTGGATGTCCTCACCGGAGATTCGTTCTTCCAGCTGTCCGGCTACGGCGAATCGCTGCTGGGTTCGAGCGTGCACGGCGCGGGGCCGGTGATGTGTCTGATCGACCCGGTCGGCGATGTCTACGGGTTAGCCGACCACGACCGGTACCGCGCCGGAAATATCCGTACCGCAGGTGGATTCGAACCCATCTGGCACAACTCGGAACGGTTCACCGAACTGCGCAGGCCGCAGAGCAGCGGGGCGTATGCGGAACGTTTAGGTGGACACGGTGATTCGGCGCCGGCCGGGATCGACCGCCTGGCCGCGACGCCCTCGGAGGATTATTCGCATCGGCGTCGACCGGTTGTCGAACATCCGGCGGTTCGGAGGTCGGCGTGACTTCGCGGTCGGAGCATCGGCGGGTTGCGCTGGTTACCGGCGCCGCGCGGGGGATCGGGGCGGCGACGGTGCTGGAATTGGCGTCTCGGGGCTGGTCGGTGCTCGCGGTGGATCTGGCGAGCGACGATCCCGCGCTGCCCTATCCGATGGGAAGTAAACGCGAACTCGTCGCGGTGGCGACCGAGGCGGGCAGTCGGGTGAACCGGGTCGGTGCGGTGCGACCGTATATCGCCGACGTGCGCGATCCGTCTGCGCTGCAGGCCGCGGTAGCCGAGGCGGTCGGTACTTGGGGCGGGCTGGATGCGGTGGTCGCAGCGGCAGGGGTGATCGCCGGTGGAGTTCCGTTGTGGGAGATGCCGATCGACCAGGAGCGCGCGGTCCTGGATGTCTGCCTGGGTGGGGTCGTGAATCTGGCGCGGGCGGCCGTTCCGGCGCTGCTGGCCCGGCCCGCACCGCGATCGGGGCGGTTCCTGGCAGTCGCCTCGGCCGCCGCGACGAAGGGTCTGCCTCAGCTCGCCGTCTACTGTGCGGCGAAAGCCGGTGTGACAGGGCTGATTCGGGCACTCGGCGCGGAACTCGGTGGTACCGGGGTAACCGCGAACGCGGTGAGTCCCGGCTCCGCCGATACCGCGCTGCTGGCCGAGATCGCGCGTCTTTACCGGCTGCCCGACGTGACGGGATTCGCCGGCCAACAGCCGATCGGACGGTTGCTCGATCCGGGTGAGATCGCCGGCGTACTCGCCTTTCTGGCCGGGCCCGACAGCAGCGCGATGACCGGTGCGACGGTCGCCGTCGACGGTGGCCTGGCGCTGTGAAAAATCCGACGCCCGAGTGGTTTCTGTTCTTGCCGCAGATCAAGCTGCGCGTCGACGACATCGTGGAACGGGCCCGCGTGGCCGAGGCCAGCGGGTTCGACGGCATTGCGTTCATCGATCATCTGGTCGCGCCCGGCGCCGAACAGCTACCGCTGTGGGAGGCGATGACCGTGGCCGCCTGGGTGGCCGCGCGAACCGAGCGGCTGCGGATCGGACATCTGGTGTTGTGCGACTCGTTCCGGCATCCGGCGATACTCGCCAAGGAGGCGGTGACGCTGCAGGAGGCATCGGGCGGCAGATTCGAACTCGGCCTCGGCGCCGGCTCGGTACCGCACGAGCTGGTGGGATTCGACATCACCCGGGACCGAGCGGCGGCGCGACGCGATCGGCTGCGGCGCAGTCTGGAACTGCTGCACCAGTATTGGGGCGCACCGAATACCGAGGGACCGGTGCAGGTACCGGCACCGCGTACACCGATTCCGATTGTCATCGGCGGCACCAGCGCACCCCTGCTGGAACTGGTGCGCGGCTATGCGACCTGGTGGAATCTGCCTGCGCCGCAACTGAATCGGCTGACCGAACTGCGACCCGAGATCGGGTCGGCGCGGGTATCTGTCCAGCAGATGGTCGGCTTCGTCGGCCATGGCCGGGATGCCGCGGAGGTTCACGCGCGCAGCACTCGGCGCTTCGGTCAGCTGGGTGACGGCCTTGTCGTCGGTGACGCCGCGCAACTCGTCGCACACTTCGGCGACCTCGTCGAGCGCGGCGTCGAGCGGTTCTACGTGTGGTTCACCGATTTCGCCGCTCCGGAGACATTGGCCGAATTCGGGGCGAAGGTGATCGGGAATCCGCGGTAGGCCTACCGCAGCTGATCCTTCATCACCTTCCCGGTGGCGTTCAACGGCAGCGCTTCCCGGAAATCCGCGAAACGCGGGACCTTGTAACCCGCCATGCGGGCCTTGGCCCAGCTGATCAGTTCTTGTTCGGAGATCGGGCCGGTCGCTACCACGAACGCCTTACCGACTTGCCCGAGCCGCTCGTCGGGAACGCCGATCACCGCCACCTGGGCGACGGCCGGATGCTCGAGGAGTACGCCTTCGATCTCGGCCGGATAGGCATTGAAGCCGCCGACGATGAACATGTCCTTCTTACGGCCGATGATGCGCAGCCGTCCGGCGGAATCCAGGCTGCCGAGGTCGCCGGTGTGCAGCCAGCCCTCGGGGTCGATGGCCGCGGCGGTTGCCTCGGGATCGTCGAGGTAGCCCTGCATGACGGAGTACCCGCGGACGAGCACCTCGCCGTCACCGGCGATGCGCACTTCGATGCCGTCGCAGGCGGTCCCGACGGTGGTCGCGATCTGCTCGAAGGTGTCGCCGGGGCGCGACGCCGTCGCGGTGCCCGCCTCGGTGAGCCCGTATCCGGTCATGATCGATCGGAACGGCAACTCCTCGTGCACCCGGCGGATCAGTTCGACCGGAATATCGGCCGCCCCGGTGACCGCTGTCCGCAACGACGACAGCTCGTAACGGTCCTTGGCCTCCAACAGCGAGTGATAAAGGGTCGGCGGACCGGGCAGCATCGTCACCCGCTCGCGCTCGACCAGCTCGAGCACCCGATCGACATCGAACACCGGCACCGGCAGGATCGTCGCGCCGCGGATGAGCGACGCGATGATCCCGGCCTTGTATCCGAAGGTGTGGAAGAACGGATTGACGATCAGATAGCGATCACCCTCCCGCAGATCGGCCAGCTCGCACCATTCCGAATACAGCCGCAGGGTCTGCAGATGATTCATCATGACGCCCTTGGGCTTTCCGGTCGTGCCCGAGGTATAGATGATGTCGGCGATATCCGTGCCACGCACCTGCCGTTCGAACGGCATACCGCTGGACAGGAAGTCCGACTTCAGGTCGATCACCGGCACGCCGTCCGGCCCCGCGTATTCCACGCCGAGGAAGCCCTGCTGCACCAGCAGCAGTTTCGCCCCGCTGCGGCGCACGATATCGTCGGCCTCCTCGGCCTTGAACCGGGTGTTGACCGGGACGAGTACCCCGCCCGCGCTCAGCAACCCGAACGCCGCGATGATCCACTCGGCCGAATTGGGCGCCCAGATCGCCACTCGGTCACCGGATTCGACTCCGGCGTTCGCGAAGGCGCCCGCGGACCGGCGTACCCGATCAGCGAGATCGGTAAAGCTGATCCGCAACGATCCGTCGACGACCGCTTCGGCACTGCCGAAACGGTCGGCCGCACTCATGACCATCTGCGGGATGGTCTCCCAGGTCATACGCTTTGCCTACTCGGTGCATGAGCGGGGCCCTGCGTGGTTACGCTTCGCTGCCGCCTCCGGGCCTGACCACTCATACGCCGAGAAGACGCGCCAGATTGCCGCCCATGATCTTGGCTTGGTCGTCGACCGGCAGATGGGTGAGCATGCCGGCGAAGGTTGTGGGCTGGGCCAGGCCTTCCGGATGCGGGTAGTCGGAACCGAAAAGCACCTGATCTACACCGATGAGATCGATCAGATCGGACACGCCCTCCTCGTAGAACGGGCTGACGAAAATCTGCCGCTTGATGGTCTCGATCGGGTCCTGCATGCCGAAGCCTTCGGGCGCCTTCTTGAAGGTTTCCTTCAGTTTGGTCATGAGCGGGCCCAGCCAGGCTGCGCCGCTTTCGATGATGGCGACCTTCAGATCCGGATGCCGCAGCAGAGCACCGTGAGTCAGCAACGAGGTCACGGCGTCCTCCACCGGTCGCCATTCGTTGACCATGCTGAAGGCGTTGGTGACGAACGGCAGCATCTCGGCGTTGGCGCCGTCCCATTCCTGGGTGTAGCGGGCGTAGCCGCTGTCGGAGGTGTGCATGGTCACGGCGACGCCCAGCTCGACGACCCGCTTCCAGAACGGATCGAATTCCGGCAGCGCGAACGAGCGCGGGCCGCGGAAGCCGGGCACCGGAGCGGGGCGAATCAGGATCGCCTTCGCGCCGTGCTCGACGACCCACTCCAGCTCCTTTATCGCCTCCTCGACGATCGGCAGGGTGATGACCGGGACGGCGAAGATGCGGTCCTTGTAATTGAACGACCATTCCTCGTGCATCCACTGGTTCAACGAGTGGACGATGGCGTGGATGGCCTCCGGGTCGTCACGCAGGCGCTCCTCCACCAGGCTGGCCAGGGTGGGGAACATCAAGCTCCGGTCGACCTTCAGCTCGTCCATGAGCGCCAGGCGCGGCCCGGGCTCACGGAAGGCGTCGATGGCCTTCATCGGCTCGCCGAAGATCTCGCGGCGGCTCTTGCCCTCCGGGTTGCCGTTCTTGAAGTAATCCTCCATCGCGCCCGGACGCGCGACCACCGAGAAGGTGGGATTGGGGATGTACTGGCTGATCTGCCCCCGTACCGCGATCTTGGTCCGGCCGTTGACCTCGACGTACTGGATGATGCCCTCGTACCGCTTGGGCAGGTGGCGGGTCAGTGCTTCCTTGGTCTCGTACAGGTGGTTGTCCGCGTCGAACAGCGGGTACGGCAACTTGGTTTGCGCCGACATGAGATCCTCCTTCACTGTTTGTGAGAATCCTATTCTCATTCCCGTTCAGTGGCAATCGGTGGTGGTGGCGGGTTGTTGCGGGGCCGATCTGGTCGTGCGGGCGGAAGGTCGACGTAGACGACATTTCCCAATTCGGTCCACTTAATTCTCTTAATATGGAAAGCTGCTTTTCCAGCGGCGAGAGCGCCAGATCCGGTAGGGCCGCCGCTCGATGAAGAACAAGGACGTGACCTCGACCGATCGTGGATCGGCGGTGGCGTCCGTAGAGGAGGAAACGTGAAATCGCAGCGAATACTCGTTGCTCTGCTGGCAGCCGCGCTGCTGGCGGCCGGCTGTAGTCGTGGTGGTGAGGAAGTCGAGGGCACCAACACCACCAGCTCGACTGCGTCGGGCGACTTCGGTGATCTGAAGAATGTCTGCCAGGCCGCTAAGCCGTCGAGTTCGTCCGCGCAGGGCGTGACCGCGGGCGAGATCAAGGTCGGTGTCTTCAGTGACGTCGGGTTCACCAAGAACACCGAATTCGTCGATGCGGCAAACGTTTTCACCTCCTGGTGCAATGCGGCCGGCGGTATCGGCGGGCGCAAGGTGGTGGCCACCGTGCGTGATGCGAAGCTCAGGGAAGTCCGCCAGCGGATGATCGAGGCCTGCCGCGAGGACTTCGCGCTGGTCGGTGGAGGCGCCGCGCTGGATTCGCTCGGCACCGAGGATCGGTTGAAGTGCCTGCTGCCGGACTTCCCGGCGCAGGTCGTCGATGTCAAGAACACCGGATCCGACCTGCAGGTCTCCAGCGGCGCGTCGGCCTCTCGCCCCTACAACCCCTACACCGGTTACCACCAGTGGCTGATCACGACCTACCCGGCCTCCGCCGGTGCGGTCGGCATCATCACCGGCGATTCGCCATCGACCAAGGCGATGGTGCCCAAATTCCAGGAATCAATGACCGCGATGAACGCCTCGGTCGTCTACAACGAGCTCTATCCGGCCACTGGCGTCGCGGACTGGACACCATACGCGCAGTCGATCAAGAGCAAGGGCGTCAAGGGGCTGATCTTCCTCGGCGATTTCCGCAGCCTGGCAAAGCTCGAGGATGTGCTGACCGGGATGGATTACAAGCTGGACTGGATCGACGCCAACAGCAACGCCTACAACTCGCAGTTCCTGCAGCTGGCAGGCAACTCCCTTGCGGGACAGAGCAATTTCGCCGATCTGGCCGGCATCGCGCCGGTCGAGGCGGGCGCGACGGTGCCGGACGTCAAGCTGGTGAAGGACCTGTTCGCCAAGTACGCCCCCGGCAAAGATGTCACCTATCCGGTACTGCGTGCGTTCTCCGCGTGGCTGCTTTTCGCCAAGTCAGCCGCGACCTGCGGTGATCAGCTGACCCGCAAGTGCGCCTACGACGCCGCCACCAAGGAGACGGCGTGGACCGCCGGCGGTCTCCAGGCGCCGACGGATATGCGCCCGACCGGGGCAGCACTGCCGAAGTGCTACAACATCGTGCAGGCCACCCCGCAGGGCTGGCAGCAGCCCGCGGAATTCAAGCCCGATAAC
This sequence comes from Nocardia vinacea, assembly GCF_035920345.1. Lineage (NCBI taxonomy): Bacteria > Bacillati > Actinomycetota > Actinomycetes > Mycobacteriales > Nocardiaceae > Nocardia > Nocardia vinacea. Next base: position 3,917,820 of record NZ_CP109149.1, on the reverse strand, counting down.
GGCCCGTACCGCTGCGATATGAACGCCTACGTGTACAAGAACGACTACGGCAAGGGTCTGACCCTCGCCGACGTCGGTCTCAGTATCAGCGACTTCAAGTAGCGGAGTCGTTCGGCAATGGAGCAATTCCTCGCCTTCGGCATCGTCGGGCTGAGCACCGCGGCGATCTACGCGATCATCGGCAGTGGCCTGGTGCTCACCTACACCACCACCGGCGTATTCAATTTCGCGCACGGGGCGGCAGGCATGGTGTCGGCGTTCGTGTACTGGCAGTTGCATATCGGCTGGGGCGTGCCAGCGCCGTTGGCGATCGCCGCGGTGCTGTTGGTATTCGCACCGCTGTTCGGCTTGGTCTTCGCGCGGGCGTTGGCCCCTACCCAGGGCCTCGGCGACGCGGAGAAGTTGGTGATGACCATTGCCCTGCTGAGTGGTCTGATCCTGCTCGCCCAATGGGTGTGGGACCCCAACACGGCCCGCACCCTGCCGAAGTTCTTCGCCGAACAGCGACCGATGCACTTCGGGGTCGTCACCATCACCTGGCATCAGGCATTGACGATGGTGGTCGCGATCGCGGTGGCCGTGGGACTGCGGATCCTGTTGTACCGCACCAGGACCGGTGCGGAGATGCGGGCCACGGTCGACGATCGTGCGCTGGTGGGTCTGACCGGCGCCGACCCGCGGCGGGCGAACCGAGTGGCGTGGATTCTGGGCATCGAGTTGGCGGCGATCGGCGGCATCTTGGTGGCGCCGACCGTCGCGCTCGATGCGCCCCAGCTGTCGCTGCTGATCGTCAGCGCCTACACCGCGGCGATCTTCGGCCGGTTGCGCAGCCTGCCGATGACCTTCCTCGGCGCGATCGTGGTCGGCTGTCTGGAGAGCTACCTCACCGGCTATCTGCCACAGAACGAATATCTGCCGGGCCTGCGGCTGGCCGCGCCCGCGCTGCTGCTGTTCATCGCGCTGCTGCTGTTCCCGCACGGACGGCTGCGCGGCCGGGATCGGCGGCTCAGTCCGGTTCCGCTACCGACGGTTTCGGGATCGGCCGCCTTCGCGGCGGTGGTCGTGGCGCTGGGCGTCGTGCTGGCCACGGTCCTCGGTGAGGCCGATCTGATCACCTACGGGCAGATCTTCGCCTTCGGCGTGATCGGGTTGTCGTTCGTGCCGTTGGCCGGATACGCGGGGCAGATCTCGCTGTGTCAGCTCAGCATCGCCGGAATCGGAGCGGTCATCTATGCCCAGTACGGCGCGGACGGGCAGTGGTGGGCATTGCTGCTGGCAATGGCTGTCGCGGGTGCGGTGGGTGCGGTGATCGCATTGCCCGCGCTCCGGCTGTCCGGGGTCTATCTGGCCCTGGCGACAGTGGCGTTCTCGGTCGTCCTGGACCGGTGGGTATTCACCTTGCCGAGCGTGCACATATTCGGCCTGGAGATCAACTTCTTCGAACAGGGTTCGGTGAGTCTGGTCGGGCCACGACTGTTCGGTCTGCATCTCGACAGCACCGCCCAGGTGACCGTATTCGCGGCGGTATGCCTGGCGGCGGCGGGCTTCGCGATAGCGATGCTGCGGCGCAGCCGGTTCGGGCGACGTTTGATCGCGATGCGCGACAGCGAGGCCGCGTACGCGACCCTCGGCGGCGATCTGCTGATGGCGAAGGTACTGGTGTTCGCCCTCTCGGCGGCCATCGCCGGACTCGGCGGTGCGCTGTACGGCATGCAGTTGCGGGCGGTCACCTCCGATCACTTCAACCTGGTTTCCGGGTTGCCGATCTTCCTGATCGTGGTGATCGCCGGTCTCGGGGCGGTCGGCAGCGGCTTCTTCACCGGCGTCGCTTACGCCGGGCCGCTGCTGGTGATTCCGGTGCTCTGGCCGTCGCTGTTGAACCTGTCCCAGGTGCTGCCTTCGCTGGGCGGTATCGCCTTCGCCGGCGGCATGCTCGGTCAGGGTGCGATTGCCGCCATGCGGGAGGAATGGCTGCCGATGTTCCGCGATCGTGTGGTGATGCCGGTGGTGCTGGTCGTCTCGGTGCTGCTGTGGGTGCTTCGACTGGCTGATGTGATCACCGGCTGGCATTTGTTCTTCGGATTGGTGCTCGTCGTCGTCGGAGCCCGCGTCTGGATCGCGCGGCAGCGCGTGCCGGCCGAACCCGAACTACCGGTCGAATGGTGGGGGATTCGGCGGCCATGGCGGACCCAGGACGAGGAGGTGCTGAGCCGTGCCACCGCTGCTGCAAGTTGAGGATGTGAGCGTCGTCTTCGGCGGCCACCGCGCGCTCGACAGCGCGGGGTTGGTGGCCGAAGCCGGTCGTGTCACCGGATTGATCGGTCCGAACGGTGCAGGCAAGAGCACGTTCTTCGACGTGATCTGTGGTCTGCGCAAACCGGCCTCGGGGCGGGTGCTGATCAATGGCCGCGATATCACCCGGCTCGGCACGGCCCGCCGCGCCCGGCTCGGGATGGCTCGCACCTTCCAGCGGCTGGAACTGTTCGGCCGCTTGAGCGTTCGCGACAATCTCCTGGTCGCCGCGGAACTCGGGCCACAGCGTCGGCATGCCGCCCGGGTTGTCGACGAGATCATCGAACGGCTGGATCTGCGCGAAGTCGCCGACAGCAGTGCCGACGCGCTACCGACGGGGACCGGCCGTTTGATCGAGGTGGGCCGGGCACTGGCCGCGCGACCCGAGCTCATCCTGCTCGATGAACCCGCGGCCGGTCAGGACCACAGCGAGACCGAACGATTCGCGGCGCTACTGCGTTCGCTGGCCGCCGACGGGACGGCGGTACTGCTGGTCGAACACGATATGGGGTTGGTCATGAATGTCTGTGACGAGGTCTATGTACTCGACCTCGGCAAGATCATCGCCTCGGGTCCACCCGAGGCGATCCGGCGCGACGAAACCGTGCTCGCGGCCTATCTGGGGGCGGCATGACCGTGGACAGCATCGAAACAGCACCGGCGACACCGGATCTCGTCGCCGGCCCGCTATTGGAACTGCGCGAGGTGCGCGCGGCCTATGACGCGATCACGGTGCTGCACGGCATCGATCTGAGCGTCGTCGGGGGGCAGGTGGTCGCCCTGCTCGGGCCGAACGGCGCGGGCAAGACCACCACACTGCAGGTCGCCGCCGGTGTGCATCCGGTCGCGTCCGGCCAACTGCGGTTGGGCGGACGCGATATGACCGGTGCCGACCCACGCGACCTGGCCAGGGCCGGGGTGTGCCTGATCCCGGAGGGACGCGGCGTATTCCCCAATCTGTCGGTCCGCGACAACCTGCTGATGATGACCTTTACGGGTCGCTCCCGGGAGGAGATCCAGGAGATCGCCTTCACCCGCTTCCCGATTCTCGGGAAGCGGGCCGAACAGACGGCAGGCACCATGTCCGGCGGCGAACAGCAGATGCTCGCCCTGGCCCGCGGCCTGGCCACCGATCCGGCGGTGCTCATGCTCGACGAGCTGTCGATGGGGTTGGCGCCGCTGGTGGTCGGTCAGCTCTACGAGCAGGTCGCCGAAATCGCCCGCCAGGGCGTGGCCGTCCTGGTCGTCGAGCAGTTCGCCGCGGCGGTACTGGATATCGCCGACCACGCGGCCGTGCTCGTGCGCGGTCGCATCGAAAAACAAGGCCACCCCGACAGCATCCGCGACGAACTGGCGGCCCTCTACTTAGGAAGCTCCGAATGACCGAAACACGTGCGGACCGCTTCGTCCGCGAACTCAACGAAGCCAAGATTCCCGACCCCGCGGCCGGCCGGGCCGTGCTGTGGCTGCGCACCGGAGTGACCCTCATGGTGCTCGGCCTGCTGGTGGCCGTGGTGTCCTATTTCATGGCGCACGGCACCAAAGACCCACTGGCACAACGCGATGCGATAACCCTCGCACTCGGCGGCGTGGCCGCGAGCGTGGTCGGAGCGGCGCTGTTCCTGCGCTATTCGCTGACCGGATTCCTGCGCTTCTGGCTGGCCAGGCAGTCCTACGATCTCGCGCAACTGGGTGACCAGTTGAACGGAAAGGCGATCACCCACGACGGTGCCGCCGTTCCGTAGGGTGGGCGGCGGTCTGTAGTGCGGCAGGGCCGGGCGATAATGTAATTCTCATGTATGAGAGCCAGTTCGAGCCGTTACCCACCGAAGAGCACCACGAAGGTGGGTTTCGGCCGGCACGGTCTCGGTCGCTGGATCGCACGCCCGATATCTCCCGTGGCGGTCCGCACTACGGGGAGTTCATCGAACAGATTCGCGGCCTGATGGACCGTGTGCGACTGGCCTGCCCCTCCGATGACGTGGCGCTGGAGACGATCACCACGCTGAAGGAGCTCAACGGCCTGCTCGACACGGTCCTGGTCGACGAGTGGTCGGTGCCCGGTTGGGTTCGGCCCGACCTGCCCGCGAACGGCAACATCACCTTGCCGCCGTTCGTCGTCGACCGCTCCGACCGAGACGGCGTGTCGGCTCGTATTACCTTTCGCCGCTTCCATCTCGGTGGCAATTCGGCGGTGCACGGCGGTTATGTCGCGCTCGCCTTCGACACCGTGCTCGGCATGAGTGGGGTCGCCTATTCGGGGGCGGCGATCCGCACCGCTTCACTGACCGTCGACTATCGGTCCATTACCCCGCTCGACACAGAGCTGACCATCCGCGCCAGAGTCGAGCGGCAGGAGGGGCGCAAGATCTTCTTGGTCGCGACCTTGCACGACGGCGACCGACTGTGCGCCGACGCGCACGCGCTATTTCTCACCTTGCTGCCCGGACAGCAGTAGCCGCCGAATATTCGCAAAAACCCCTCTAACTGCCCGCATCCCTTGTAAGAATGGCATTCTCTCAATGGAGAGAGAGATTCGCGTAGGGAAGAAGGAAGTTACCGTGAAGATGAGGAACCTCACTGTGGCGGCGGCTGTTGTGACGACAGCACTCGGCGTCGGAATGGGCACGGCCGGTGCAACTCCCGGAGAAGAGGCCGGTGCGGTCAACTTCCAGGCGAGCACGAATGAGAAGTCGACCATCATCTCGACCGATGCGGGTTCGATCGGTATCCGAGACGACGTGCTGGAGATCAGGGCGGCCAATGGCGCGGTACTCGCCGGCACCGAACTGAAGTTCCGGGTCGACGACTTCGAGTTCCCGATCGCCGCCGATATCGCCGGCCGCACCGCCACCCTCACTCCGCAGTTCGATGTGGCGCATGCGGTGTACAAGCCGGTGGCGCTGCCGTATGAGGATCAGGCGCCGTGGAAGACCCAGTACGACCGCGAGCAGGCGGCGTTCGGTCGACTGATCGGCACGATCACCATGGGTGCCACCATCGGCGGTATGGTCGGCGGGATCGGCGGCGGCGCCGTGGGCTGCATACTCGGCGGCATCGCCGGTGCGACCGTGGCCTCGGCCACCATTGTCGGTCTGTTCGGCGCCTTCATCCCGGCCGCGGCCATCGGCTGCGTCGGCGGCATCCTGGCGATCGGCGCCCTCGGCACTCTGGCCGGTCAGATACTGATTACCGCCCCGATCGCGATCGCCGCTGCGGTGCAGTACTTCACCACCATCAACTCGCCGATGCCACCCGCCAAGTAAGTCGTCGAGCAAGCCCATCACGCCGTAGCGCAGCCGGTCCGATCATCGGGCCGGCTGCGCCACGGACACCGGCGAAAGGAGCTCGGTGCGGCCCCGCCGTGAGCGCTGTACCGCCGCGAGCACCGCACCGAGCGCGCACTAATCAAGCAGTGGCAGCGCCGAGAAGACGTGGTCGCGCCACAGACTGCGAGAGGTTTCCTCGGGGTAGGCGACGACCGAAGGTTTCGCATCGAGGATATGAGTCAGGCGCTGCTCCGGATCGTAAGCGGCCCAGCCCGGTTCGCCGGTCCTGACGAACCCGCTCCAGCGCGTACGCATATAGGCCGACAGTTCGCGAGCTTCAGCCGACGGTTCGGGACCGAGGAGCAGCGGGCCGAGTTGAGCGCCGAAGGCGGCGAACAACAATGGTCCGTCGAGGCCGTGGCAGGCGCCGAGGACGCCGCCGTTGCCCGGCGCGGACCAGGTCAGCTCGTACAGATGAGCACGGCCACCGCCTGCTGCCTGGGCATCGGCCAGGTGTAGTGCGGGCATCCGGAACAGCCAGTCCGTCTGAACCAGTTCGAACAGCTCTTCCGGTCCGGCGGACGGAAATGCCGTGCGGTATGCGTGCGCACCGTCGGATCCCGGGCCGAACACCTGCAGCGCGTGCGCCGCCTGTGCGTCATCGATCGTGCCGAGTTGGCCGCCGAGGGCGAGGAACAGCCGGAATTCGTCCCGGTTGTGCCCGACGACCACCGTGACATCGCGGGCGGAGCCATCCGCGAGCGCTTGCCACGGTGCCTTCGGCAGTACGTCACCGTCGACCACGGGCGAGAACGCGGTAATGGTGTGGGCCACCGCGCCCCATCGCTGATACTGCCGCATCGAGGCGCCGACCTTGGCTCCCGCGTCGGTCAATTGCCATGGATCCACCCCTGACAGGTCCGTGACCGTCGGCCGCAGATCGATTTGTGCGGCGAGGGCGGTCGCGATATCGGTGGCGAGCTCGTCGGAGAAAAACGTGCCCGGCAGGCTCTGCAGGATCGCGCGCTGGAACAGTCCGGCCGCGCTCGGCATGGCCAGCAGCGCCGCGATAGACCCGGCGCCAGCGGATTCCCCGCAGACAGTGACCTGATCGGGATCCCCGCCGAACGCGGTGATGTTCTCGCGCACCCACTCGAGGGCGGCGACCTGGTCGAGCAGACCGCGGTTGGCCGGTGCGCCGTCGATGCGCGCGAAACCCTCGATACCGAGCCGGTAGTTGAGCGTGACGACCACGTGGTCGCCGTCGCGTGCGATATGTTGCGCGTCGTAGCCGGGGCTGCCGGAGAAACCGAGCTTGTAGGCGCCGCCGTAGATCCACACCAGCACCGGCCGAAGGGCAGCCGGGTCGGGATCGGGTGTCCAGACGTTCACGGTGAGCCAGTCGTCGCCCTTCGGTAGGACGACACCGCCGGAGCGGTTGCCGAACGAGGTTTCCTGCGGCGGCGGTGGGCCGAACTCGAAGGCATCCCGCACGCCGGCCCACTCGGGGACCGGCTGCGGTGCCGCGAAGCGTGCGGCACCGATCGGTGGCTGCGCGAACGGAATCCCGCGGAATACGACCAAGCCGTGCTCCCTTCGCCCACGGACCGCACCTGCGGTGGTGCGGAGCGTGGGTTCGGCGTGTTCGGATGGCCGCGCCGTAACTTCGGTCATGCACAGTCCTTGTCGGTCGGGGCTAGGTAGGAGAATGGTTCTCTTATTTCAGAGAATGCTATTTCGGCTGGACCTGGCCCGCCAGCGCCGATCCCGGCGAGCGGAAGCAGGCTGCGGCTCATTCGTAGGTGACGACCACTTTTTCCGCCGCGCCCGGGGTAAGGGCCAATTCGAACGCCTTCTGCACATCGGAGAAGGGGACCTGGTGACTGATGAGCCGGGCGAAGCGGTCCGCGTGCTCGGCGATCTCGGGGGTGACCTCGAAGATCTCGGAGGGGTAGCCCTGAGAACCGATGATGGTCATCTCGTTGCGCAGGATGGCGCCCAGGTCGATCGGCTCGGGCCTCTTGTGCACGGCGACCGTGACCAGTTTGGCGCCCCACTTGCCGGTGGCGAGGGCGGTGTTGACGACGGCGGCGACTCCGGCGGCATCGATGTAGATGTCGGTGTCGGGGCGCGGTGCGCCGAGGGCGTTGCTTCCGTAACCGTGCAGTTCACCGAGACGGGCGGCGACATCCTCGGTGGCGGAGTCGATGACCGCGTCCGCGCCCACCGCGAGGGCGGTGTCGAGCCGGGAGGCGATCACATCGGCGACGACAACGTGCTCGACGCCGCGCAGCTTCAGCCAGATCACCGCACCGAGCCCGATCGGGCCCGCACCGAAGACGATCGCCTTATCACCCGGCGTGGCCTCGGAGCGGTTCACCGCATGCCGCGATACGGCCATCGGCTCGTTGAGCGCGGCCACGGCGAAGGGCACGGAATCCGGCACGATGGCGACGCTGGAGCCGACCTCGGCATTCTCGATGAGCAGATATTCGCTCATACCGCCCAGCGGTCCGCCGCAACCGATGATGCCCGACGGGGCGGCCTGCGGATTGACCACGACGTGATCACCGACCCGCAGGCCGGTGACATCGGCGCCGACCTCGACGATCTCGCCCGCCGGTTCGTGGCCGAGCACCACCGGCCGCATCTGGTCCGGCGTCAGGGCCTCGGCCTTGACCTGCGGCCCGAGCACCTTCGGCATACCGCCCATGTGCACGAAGGTCGCGTCGGTGCCGCAGATTCCACACGCCCGGATCCGTACCAGCACATCGGCCGGGCCCGCCGTCGGGCGCTGCTCCTCGACCACTGTGATCGCGCCGGGTGTGCTGGTCTGAACCGACTTCATCGTTGCCATGTTGGCTGTCCTCTCTGGATTCACCGTCGGCTCGGTACGACGCCGACGACTTCGTTGGCATCAACGATGCCCTCGCCGGAGGGGCGAGCCCAGGGAGTGCGGTCCCGAAACGATGGTGTACCTGGGTACACCTCCGATCAATGTGGACCGGTGGTAGTGACAGCGAACTGGGCGAGTGTGGTGGAGACGATTTCGGGTTGCCGGTTGTTCTGGTTCATGGCGGCGGTGAGTACGTCGAGGTGGTGGTAGCCGGGGGCCACCACGGTGCTGCCGCGGCCGGGATGTCCGCTGGCGAGGGCGATTCCGGAGCCGCCGATCAGATTGATGGTGGGGTGGGCATCGATGGCGCCGGGATGGGTGGTGTGCCGAGCGATGTCGGGGGCGTGCAGTTGGTAGGTATCGCCGGCCAGTTTCGTCGGGAAGTACCACTCGGTGAAGTCCAAGGGCTGTGCCGCCAGACTGCGCGAGAGGTCCCGCAGGTCGGTCACCTCCTGTCCGGAATCGGTGAACGGGACCCCGTGGCTGTCGACCGGTATGGCGACATCGGCGAGTTGGTCGTAGTCGCGCCAGGTGTAGAGCGGTCCGTTGGGGGCTGCCGGGATCGCCTTGCGATCGGGACCGAGCATGGTGCCGGTCAGTCCGTGCAGCGCGGGTATCGCGGCGATGTCGCCGGGAACCGGGAAGTTCTTCTCGGCTACCGGTGCACCGTCGAAGAATCCGAACCCGGTTTGCAGCAGTGCGAGTGGCTGGGAGTTGGCATCGAGGAAGGCGCCGAGCACAGCGGCGTTGGTGACTCGGAAGTCGCGGACCGATGGCGAGCCGGTGGCCGCGGTCGCGGCATCGCGTGACATCAGCACCCGATAGGTGGCGTCCTGGTTGAGGCTGTTCGGAATGTCGTGTGCCAGATCGGATTCGGTGTCCGGCGCCAGATATGCGGCCAGCCCCGCGATGCCGAGCAGGTTCATCGTCTCCGGGTTGATGACCGCCGGTAGCGCAAGCACTCGCGGGAGTGCGCCGATGGCGAGCCCGGCCGTCACGGCATCGTAGCCGCGGCCGCCGATGGACAGATCGACCATGTCCGGGATGCCGTTGAGCGCGGAGAGTGAGGTGTCGATCGCGGAGTCCAGTGCGAAATAGCCCGCGCATTGATCACCACCGGCGACGCCATCGAAATCCCATTCGGCGAATACGCCGGTGACGATGCCGCCGAGCGAGTGGCCGCCGCACAGCACCTTCTGTCTGCGTACCGTGGGATCCGGCAGTTCGGCGGTGAGCAGGTCGAATTCGTCCTGCACGGTTTGTGCGATGCCGAGGTGGGCGAGCCAGGCCGAACGGTCGTCGAGCAGATAGCCGTCGAACCGGTTACCGTTGATCTCGGCGTTGCGGTAGTAGTAGTCGACAGCGCGATGGACGTCTCCGTCGGCGAGGGCGGCGTGGATTCCGGTGTGGTCCTCGAGGCAGTTGGAACGGCGATCCAGCGCCCAGAATTCCACGTGCCGGCCGACTTTCGCGGCCGCGGCTACAGTGTTACGGGCGACGCTGTCGAATGCTCCCGCACCTTCGAAGATGCCGGGCTGGGCGACCAGAACGGCGTCCGCATCGGCCGAGCGACGCGGACCGTCTATGTCGCGGTAGCGCAGATACGACAGTTGGTCGCAGGCGCTCGGATGCGGTCCAGCCGACTCCGGCAGCGGAATCGTCACGGTCACAACGGATTCGCTGACCGAGGAGATCGCCGATGTCGAGATCGCCGGCACTTCCGTTCGCCCGGCGTCGATCGGCTCCGCGTGCGCGGGCACCAGCACGGCTGCCGCCGCGACACCTGCCATCGCCGAAGTTGATGCGCGCCACCATGATTGCTTCGTCGACCAGAGATCTGACCGCGCACGCCGTATCAACGCTGAGTTCCCTTCGCCGGGCCGGAACTCGTTCCGGTCCGCCGAAGCTACGAGTCGTCCGCCTCGGTGTCAATGACGCAGTCGCGCCGCACTATCCGCGCTGAGCAGGGCTTTTGTGAAGCCTCTGGAACAGGTTCCGCAGATTTTTGTGGTATCTGACGAACTCGCTCAGCGGCCGATGAAACCTGGCGTGCGCTTGGCTTTGAACGCCGCGATGCCCTCGGCGACATCAGCGGTCTCGAAGAGGGCGGACTGACCTTCGCGTTCCAGGTCGAGCGCCTGGTCGAGTTGGGCGAGGGCCATCGCGTTGAATGCGCGCTTGGTGCGGGTGTATGCCGCCGTCGGTCCGTTGGCGAGCTTGGTTGTCAGCCTCGCGATTTCGGCATCGTAGTCGGTATCGGGCACTACCTGGCCGATCAAACCCCAGTCGGCAGCCAGCGGTGCGGGAATGCGCTCGGCCAGCATGGCCATGCGGGCGGCGCGGGCATATCCGATCAGCGTCGGGACCATCGCGGTGGCACCGCCATCGGGCATCAGGCCTACATTGGCGAAGGCGAGCAGGAGGTAGGCGGATTCGCGGGCGACGGTGATGTCCGCGGCCAGCGCCAGTGAACATCCGACGCCGACCGCGGGACCGTTGATCGCCGCGAGCACCGGTTGGGGCGCGGCGCGCAGGGCACGGATCAACCGGTTCGCCGCATCGAGTGTCGCGACCTGTGGACCATTGCTGGCCGAGTTGGAAAGATCCGCTCCTGAGCTGAATGCCCGCCCGTTGCCGGTCACGACGAACACCCGAACGGTCGGATCGTCGCCGAATTTCTCGACGGCTGTCGCGGCCTCGTTCATCATGTCGGCCGTAAGGGCGTTGAGCCGTTCGGGGCGGTTGAGGGTCAGCCGCACGATCGTGTCGGTGCGTTCCACGAGGACATCGGGCTGATCGGTCATTGTGGGCCTTCCGGGTCGAGAATCGGACGTGAGCTAATCTAACCAGATTAGGTATACTCTTTCCGGTCGGTTCCGACCATGAACGACTGGAGCGTCGATGCAGTTGGTCCCTCTCGTCGACGCGGCTAGTTTTTAGTTATGCCGGATTCGGGGATCGATTTGTTCGACGAGTTCGCGGTGGAGCTCACCGCGGACGGAACTCCCGCTACCCCCATGGTGGTGGTCCCGCTGGACGCATTCGGCACGGAAACACCGGACCGAATCGCCCGGACCGCCGAGCGGATGAATCAGGCGCTACCGCTCGTCGTCGGGGTGCTGCGTGGGCCAACGACACCCGGCCTGACGCCACTGCTGCAGGCGGCAACGCTCACCCTCACCACGGATGCCGCGGCGAACTCGTTGCCGCAGGCCGTCGTGGTGGACGATATCGATGCCGCGCTCGATCTGTTGGGGGCGGCGGTTCAACATTCGCCCCGCGCGGCCGTCACGTGTGGACAGTTGCTGCGCCAGACGGTGCGATTGCCGACCGTGCCCGCGCTGGCGGCGGAGGCGGCGGTGTACTCGATGCTCCTCGGTGGCAACGAATTCGAGCGTTGGCTGGCCGAGCGCGGCGCGGCGCGCACAGTCACACCGCCGGAGCATGCCCTGGTCCGGACGCACCGCGACGACGATCGCCTGACGATCACGCTGAATCACCCGCAGCGACGCAATGCACTCAGCATGCGGCTGCGTGAGGATCTGCTGGAGGCGGTGCGCCTGGCCGACCTCGATCCCACGCTCACGGCCGTCGAAATAAACGGGGCCGGACCGGTTTTCAGCAGCGGCGGCGATCTGGACGAATTCGGTACGGCGACGGATCTGGTGGCCGCGTATCTGGTCCGGCTGGACCGGGCGCCATGGCGGATCATCGACCGCATCCGGGACCGGGTCACGGTGCGCGCCCACGGGGCATGCATCGGTGCGGGCGCGGAAGTGGCCGCATTCGCGGGCACGGTGATCGCCACCCCCGATACCTATTTCGCATTCCCGGAACTGCGGATGGGCCTGGTGCCCGGAGCGGGCGGTACCGTCAGCGTGCCGCGGCGGATCGGCCGCTGGCGCGCCGCCTGGCTGATGTTGACCGAACAGCGATTGACCGCGGCGGCCGCGCTCGAGTGGGGCATGGTCGACGCGGTGGAACAGACGAGGAGTTGATCGCACACGAATACCTCGGCTACGGCAGCGGTGCTGCGGGATTGGGTGCGGTCGCTGTGCCCGCCCGATGTCCTGTCGCGCCCGGTCGAAACGCAGCCGGAGTGCGCGGCGCTCGCCTGGGCAGCGTCCGGCGCCATGGATCTGACCGGACGCCCCGATGGCGCTCCCGTCATCTCGCCCGCGGCGGCATATGGACTGCTTCTCGAAGCCACCGAGGCGCTGGCGCGAATCACCGCGCAGATCGGCTCCGAGGTCCGTGCCGATCCAGGGCTGCTACTGGCCGGTCGAGCCGGGTTCTTGGACCTGCGGCGCGGCGGTCGGGAGACTGTGGGTCGAGCCGGTCGATTGCTGCGAACCTCGGACGGCTGGTGCGCGATCACCTTGAGCCGCCAAGACGATATCGACTCGGTGCCTGCGATCCTTGGGGCGGATTCGGTGTCCGACGATCCGTGGGCGACGCTCACCAGGGCCGCCCGCGAGTGGACCGCAACCGACCTCGCCGACCGAGCACAGTTACTCGGCGTTCCCGCCGCCGCGCTGCCCTCCGCTGCGTACCCTGCCGCTGCGCTGTCTGCCGCCGGGCCGCCTGTCGACGCGCACTCTGCCGCTGCGCTGTCCGGTGCCGCGCCCCACGCCGCTGCGGTACCTGTCGATGCGGACCCCGTGGCTGCGGTGCCTGCTATCGCGCCTCGCGCCGCTGCGGTGCCTGTCGATGCGGACCGCGCCGCTGTGGTGCCTGCTGCTGCGGACTCTGTCGCTGCGGTGCCTGTCGAAGCTGGCCCCGCCGCGGCGTTACCCGCTGCCGCGCACCCCGCCGACGCATTGGCTGCCGACGCGCACCCCGCCACTCGCTTGCCCGATGGCGCAGCACCCCCCGTCGCCAGACCGTCAGCCGCCATGTCCGCGACGTCGGGCATTCAATTCCCGTGGCAGACAACACGGATAGCCGAACCGGTTCTCGGAGCACGGCTGGACGGGGCGGTGGTCGTCGACCTGTCCTCGATGTGGGCGGGACCGTTGTGTGCCCACCTGCTCGGGCGCGCAGGCGCACGGGTGGTCAAGGTGGAGAGCCCCCGACGCCCGGATGGCGCACGCCGCGGTGATCCTCGCTTCTTCGACTGGCTCCACGGCGGGCACGAACAGATCGCCGTCGACTTCCATACGCCCGCAGGGCAGGAAACGCTGCGCGAGCTGGTGTCCACCGCGGACGTGGTGATCGAGGCATCCCGGCCGCGGGCGTTGGCTCAACTGGGCCTGGCTCCCGGGGACCGTGTGCATCGCGACGGACAGGTCTGGTTGAGCCTGACCGGATATGGTCGCGCCGAGCCGATGCGCGTGGCATTCGGCGACGATGCGGCGGTGGCGGGCGGCCTGGTCGGCTGGGATGCGGGCGAGCCGGTGTTCTGCGGTGACGCCATCGCCGATCCACTCACCGGAATCTGTGCGGCATTGGCGGTATGCTGCGCCGTTCTCGGTGGCGGAGGACAGCTGATCGACCTGTCCATGCGCGCCACTGCCGCCGCCTTTGCCTCGGCCCCCGCGCTCACCCATGGACCGCATCGAGTGCTTGCCGATGGTGCGGATTGGGTTGTCGAATGCCCGCACTACGGTCGTTCGCAACGGGTGCTGCGTCCGCGGGTGCCGCAACTGGGCGGCGCGGCATGAAACGAGTTGTGCCTCATGTTGATTCGTGATGCCGAGGTCTTCGGTGCTGGCCGGATGGACGTGCGCATCCACGGCGGTGTCATCACCGAATGCGCAACCGGTTTGGGTCGCCTGCCGGGCGAGGACGAGATCTACGCGGGCGGTGGCTGGTTGCTGCCCGGACTGCACGACCACCACATCCACCTGCGTTCACTCGCGGCGACCTACGAATCTGTTCCACTGGGCCCGCCGCATGTGCGCACCGCAACCGAGTTCGCGGCGCGACTACAGGAGGCCGATCGAAAGCTGCTGCCTGGCAAGTGGATTCGCGGCACCGGATACCACGAGTCGGTAGCCGGACCCCTCGATCGTGCGGTGCTGGACCGGATGCTCCCGCACCGTCCCGTGCGCGTGCAGCACCGCACCGGTGTGCTGTGGCAGCTCAACTCGATGGCATGCGAGCTGGTCGGTCTGGACAGCAATGACGCGCCGGGTGTGGAACGCGACGAGACCGGGCGGCCGACCGGGCGGCTGCGCCGGATGGACTCCTGGATGGGGGAGCGAGTCGACTCGCGCACAACGGATCTGGCCGCAGTGAGTGCCGCCGCAGCGGCAATGGGCATCACCGGATTCACCGACGCGACCCCGGGACTCGCGCAAGCCGATATCGACCAACTGGCCGAGACGGTCGAAACCGGGCGGATCGTGCAGCGGGTGCACTGCATGGCGCCCCCCGAGGTGTCGCAGCCCGACGGCGCACGTTTCACGTTGGGCCCTACCAAGATCGTGCTCGACGATTTCGATCTGCCCCCCTTCGACGAATTCGCCGACCGGCTGCGCGCGATTCACGCGGCAAGCCGGGCCGTCGCGGTGCACTGCGTCACGCGGGTGCAGTTCATCTTGACCATGGCCGCACTGGACCTGGCCGGTGTGCGAGCGGGGGATCGGATCGAACACGGTGCGGTGATACCGCACGAATCGCTGGATTGGTTACGCAGACAGCGGGTTTCGGTCGTCACCCAACCGCATTTCGTGGTCGAACGAGCCGAGCAGTACCGAGACGAGGTGCCCGCGGCGGATCTGCCCGATCTGTGGCGGCTGCGTTCACTCGTCGATGCCGGGGTGGGTGTCGCAGCCGGGTCCGATGCGCCATTCGGTGCACCCGATCCGTGGTCGGTCGTGCGTGCCGCGGTACATAGGCCGACGGAATTCCATGCCGCGGAAGCGGTGTCGGTCCCAAAAGCGCTGTCACTGTTCTTCGGCGCACCCGACAGTCCGGCGGCGGCGCGCTGGATCACACCGGGCGCGGTCGCCGACCTGACACTGCTGTCGGTAACGCCGGACGAGGCCGCCCATCGACTCGATGCCGAGATCGTCGCGGCGACCATCGTGGCCGGTGACCTGGTGTATTCGCGTCAGTAGACGCCGCACATACCGTCGATCGAGACCTCTTCCACCAGCAAGTCAGCGATCACCAGGTCGGACTCGTGCGCAATGCCCTGTTCCTCGCACATCCGGTACTCCTTGCCGATGGATTTCGTCAGTTGATGACGAATATTGGACGATAGCGAGCGCCCGGCGACTGCGTCTGTCGGATCCCGGTGAGCGGAACGATCTCGAGTGCCTGGAGATCGCGCCCGCAACGGCTTTCCGGAATCCCGGCACTGCCTCGGCAACCCCACCGGAGCTCGGCTTTCCCGACTATGATCGGCAGGTCGGGGTCGGCGGTTCTGCCTCGAGAGGTGATCACATGGTCGGACATAGCGGCTTCGGGGATTCGCGCAGATCGACACCAGTCGATTAGCCGATTCGCCATGCCCGACCACGAGAACGAACATACCCAGCGCGATATCCGGTTCGGAATCGCCGCGGAACTGACCGCCGCCGGATTCGAGGATGCCGAGGAGATCGGTCGTGGGGGTTTCGGCGTCGTCTATCGGTGTCTGGAGCCCTCGCTCGATCGCACTGTCGCGGTCAAGGTGCTGACCTCGGAGATCAGCGGTGACGAACGGGAGCGGTTCGTCCGGGAGCAGCACGCGCTCGGCCGACTCTCGGGTCACCCCAATATCGTTGCGATTCATCAAGCCGATGTGACCGCCGACGGCCGTCCGTTCATTGTCATGCCCTTCCATTCGCGCGGGTCGCTGGATGCGCGATTGCGCGCGACGGGGCCGCTGCCGTGGCAGGAGTTGCTGTCGATCGGGGTGAAGATCGCCGGGGCGCTCGCCGCGGCGCACGCGAGGGGCACACTGCACCGGGATGTGAAGCCCGCGAACATTCTGGTGACCGATTACGGGGAGCCGCAACTGGCGGACTTCGGCATCGCGCATATCGGCGGGGGATTCGAGACCTCCGCCGGACGCATCACCGGCACACCGGCATTCATCGCACCGGAGGTGCTGCGGGGTGCGCCGCCGAGCGCGGCTTCGGACGTTTACGGCCTCGGCGCTACCATGTTCTGCCTGCTGACCGGGCACGCGGCCGTCGAACGCCAGACGGGTGAGGCCGTGCTCGCGCATTTCGTTCGAGTCACCTCGACACCCGGGCCCGACCTGGGCGAAGTGGATGTCCCCGCCGAACTCCGCGCCGCGATCGAAGCCGCGATGGCCACCGATCCGGACCGAAGGCCGCGTACGGCAGTCGAATTCGGATATCTGCTGCGCGATGTCCAACGCAATTGCGGGCTCGATGTGGACGCCATGGCGGTGCCCGCCGACGCGCACGAACCGCGGTCCGGGCCGATAATGGTGCCCGCACAGCGGGGGACCGGACCACGGACCACCGCGCCACCGCCGGTCGCGTCGACCAAATATCGTCCGCCGACCTCGGCCCGCCCCCTGGTGGACCGGCCGCGGCTGCTGCGCAAACTGCAGGAGGGCGGCAATCGCCGACTGCTGCTCATCCACGCGCCGCCGGGCTTCGGCAAGAGCACACTGGCTGCGCAGTGGCGCGATGTTCTTACTGCACAAGGGATGTCGGTCGCGTGGTTGACGATCGACCACGACGACAACAATGTCGTCTGGTTCCTCGCCCACCTGGTCGAGGCGATTCGCCGGGCTCGCCAGGATCTGGCCGGCGGGCTCGTCACCATGCTGGAGGAGCATTCCAGCGATGCCACTCGATACGTGCTGGCATCGCTCATCGATGAAGTGCACGACAGCGGTGCGCCGCTAGCCGTCGTCATCGACGACTGGCACCTCGTCACCGATGCCGGTACCCGCGCCGCCATGGAATTCCTGCTGGACAACGGATGTCATCACCTGCGGGTGATCGTCACCGGCCGAACGCGTGCGGGATTGCCGCTCAGCCGGATGCGCGTCGGCGACGAACTGGTCGAAATAGATTCCGACGACTTGCGATTCGATGATGCCGAATCGACGGCGTTCCTGCTCGACATCAATCGCCTGACGCTGGGCAGATCGCAGGTCGCCGAACTGCTCGACTCGACCGAAGGCTGGATCGCGGCACTGCAACTCGCTTCACTGTCGCTGCGCGGCAGCAGTGATCCCGCCGGGTTCATCGATCAACTGTCGGGCCGGCATGAGGCGATCGGCGAGTATCTCGTCGAAAACGTGCTCGACACTCTCGATCCGGACCTGCTGGACTTTCTGCTGGCGACCTCGATCACCGAGAAGATCTGCGCCGGACTGGCCGAGGCGCTGTCCGGCCCGGCGGCTCCACGGCTGTTGCAGCAGGTCAAGGCTCGAGATCTGTTTCTGCGCAATGTCGACTTCCGGGACAATGTCGGCGACGACTTCGAGTGGTTCCGCTATCACCGTATGTTCGGCGACTTCCTGCGCCGCAGGCTGGCCGAACAGGATCCCGACAGATGCGTCCGGTTGCACCGCATCGCGGCCGACTGGTTCGCCGACCACGCGATGTTGAACGAAGCGGTGGATCACGCACTGGCCGCCCGTGATTCGGCGGGTGCGCTGCGCCTGATCGAGGAGCGCGCGACGGAACTGCTGGAGAGTGCCCGGACGGCCACACTGCTCGGGCTGGTTGCCAAACTGCCGACCGCGGTCGCGGTATCGAGTGCGCGCCTGCAACTGTTCGTGGCTTGGGGCAATATATCGCTGCAGCGGCCGGTGGCCGCCGAGGCGGCTTTGGATCGGGTCGATGCGGTGCTGGGCGCCGATCGGCCGGATGCGGATGACGTCACCGATCTCCATCTCGAGGCCGCGCTGGCGCGGGCCGCATGCCGGCTCACCGCCGACCGAGCCGCCGAAATGCCGGAGCTGGTCGCGCATCGGCTCGAGTCGGTAGTCGACCCGTTCATCGCGACCATCGCGGCGGGAGTCGGATCGGCGGCCGCGCTCTATCGGTTCGACTTCGACGAGGTGTACCGGTGGCAGCGGTGGGTCGCGCCGCATCGGGCCCGGGTCAAGGGGCCGACCGGCTTACTGCACAGCTACGGCTTGACCGGTGTGGCTGCCTTCGAGCAACTCGATATCGCGGCGGCACAGACGCATTTGGAAACCGCTCGGTCACTGGCACTGGAAACCGGTCGCCATTCCTACATCACGCGTATGACGGGCGCACTGCTCGGTGCGCTGTGTTATTGGCGGGGCGAACTCGACGAAGCGGCGGCGCTGCTCGACGAGAGCGTCAAGGCGGGGCCCGAGGGCGGAGCGGTCGAATTCGTATCGGCAACCTATGGAATCGGCGCGCGGATCGCGGCGCTGCGGGGCGATCTCGGGGCGGCGCGGGAGCGACTTGCCGAGGGCGCGAAGATGGCCCGCAATCTCGCGCTGCCCCGCTTGGCCGCCCGCATCGTCAACGAGCGAATCCGCCTCGGCCTGCCCATCGCTGCGGACGAGGCGGCGGCACTCGAGCGGCTCGCGCCCTACCGCGCCGAAGGCGATGGAATCACCATTCTCACCTCGGAAATCCAGTGGGATTCGGCAATACGGCTGCTACTGGCGGATCACTCGGCCGGGGCCACCGAGACTGCCACCGTATTGGCCGAGCGGTTGGTGCGGGGCCTCGAACGCCAAGGCCGGCCGCGGGCGCTATTGGAGGCGCGACTGCTATCGGCGTGCTGCCTGGCAACGGCGGACCGCTTGGAAGAGGCCATCGCTGTGCTGGATCCGGTGTTGGCGCAGTGCGCGGAACTCGGCTTGCCGCGGTTGGCGGCCGATGCCGGAGCCGCCATCGAGCCCGCCGTCGTCGCGCTCATCGGTACCGATCCGGGGCTGCGCCGGACGCCGCTGTCATTTCTGACGCAGTTACTGCCCGCCGGTACCGGTCGGCAGTAGCCCTCGAAAACATTTGTGGCGTGGATCACACTCGCGTGTTTCGGGTCTGCCGTGAGGTCTATATTGAGTGCACTGAATCTGGCTGTCGCTCATTCGCCTGGCATCCCGGTGCGAGGAGCGGACACATCGATGTGTTGCACGGCGAGGACACGACAATGGCTCGACACAATTCACCCACGGCGCTCGCATGTCAGCCCGACTGGCGCCCGATATCGTTGCGGAGGTCTCGCCCGTGCGGTGACGAGTGCCGTATCCGAGTGCATTTTCACGGGCACCCCCCGCTGCAGTACCGCGCCGCCCGGGAGGCCGCCGAATGTTTCGCGGCGGCCGTGCGGGGATTGGGCGTGGACGTCGACATCGATACGAAGCTCGACGACGGGCTGCTTCCGCTGCCTTGTGCGCGGCTGTGGACCTCGTAGCCGGATCCCGACAATGAGGAGTCTCTTTTCGTATGACAACGATCGATGCCGCGATCCTGGTGCTCCGGCTGGTGGCTGGCCTGACCATGGCCGCGCACGGCTATAACCACCTGTTCGGCCCGGGTGGTGTGGCCGGTACGGCGGGCTGGTTCGCCTCGATGGGGCTGCGGCCGCCCCGCGTCCATGCGACATTGAGCGGTGCGGGGGAGTTGGCGGCCGGAATCGCCTTCGCGGCCGGACTGCTCACCGCGCCCGCGGCGGCGTTCATCGTCGGCAGTATGGCGGTGGCCGCAGTCATCGCGCATCGGAAGAACGGCTTCTTCGTATTCAAGGACGGCTACGAGTACGTGCTGATGCTTGCTGTGGTGGCCGCCTGTGTCGCGGCCATCGGGCCGGGCAAGGCCTCGCTCGATCGCGCGCTCGGCATCGATGCGACGCTCGACGGTGGTCTCGGATCGGCCATCGCGGTGATCGGTGGCGTCGGCGGCGCGGCGGTTCTGCTCGCCGTGAGTTGGCGGCCGAAAGCGCAAGCAGAATAAGGGAATTCGACGGCCCCGCACCGGTGGTGCGGGGCCAGCCGATCCCGAATTTCCGTTGGTCGCGAGAAGCTAAGACGATGCGGGCGTGATCGACCTGCTGTTCGCTATTTCAGAACCACGCGCCCCGCTCGCCCATGGCGACCAGTTCGCCGAGCGCTTCGCTGGGCAGGGCGATCCGTGGCGTGGCCGGTACGTGACGTGGCCGGTCCGGCTGCGGCGCGACGCCGAACAATTTCTCCGATATCGCGTGCGCGGTATTGGCGACCAGCGGCGCCAGTCGTTCGAGTGCGGCCTGGGCGTCGCAGACGATGGATATCGCGCCGATCGGCCCGTCCGGCCCGCGCACCGCCGCACCGACACAGGCGATATGCGAATAGCATTCGCCGCGCTCGAAGGCGAGGCCGTTGCGCGCCCGGATCCGGCTCAATTCCTGGTGCAGGATCCCGATATCGCTGATGCTTCGGGTGGTTCGCTTCTGGATCGCGCCCTTGAACTGTTTATCGACCCGCTCGGGTGACAACCACGCGAGCATGCTTTTGCCGATGGCCGTGCAGTGGGCGGGGGCGCGGCCACCGACCCGCGACGGAATTTCGACCGCGGCCCGGCCACCGAATTTATCCAGGTAGTAGACATCGGTGCCGTCCAATACGGCTAGGTGTACGACCATCTCGGTGCGCACCGCCAGCGCGTGCAGCAGCGGGAATGCCGCGGCGCGTAATGCGTTGTGGCCGTCTTCTCGGCCGCCGAGACCCAATGCCAGGGATCCGAGGCCGTACTCCCGGCCGTCGCGTTCCAACCAGCGCAGCTGAACGAGATGTTTCAGAATGCGATGGGTCGAGGACCGGGGTATGTTGGTCCGGCCGCTGACCTCCTCCAGCGTGAGGCGCGTCTGTGCGCCCCCGAACGATTCCATGATCAACGTCATGCGTTCTACTAGCGAGGGGGATAACGCAGACTGCTCTGCGGCGTCGGCAGCTTCACTGATCCTCAACATCGAGGTCATTTCAGCGCCTCCTTACTTCGGAGACTCGAACTTCAGCGGCCAGTGTAACCACGCGAAGACCCCCGATTGGCGGAAATCGCCGAAATTTATACAGATCGGTACAGAGAATTTTTTAGCGAAAGAGGATACTGATCTGTATCCCGGCTGTTACTTGCCGCCGGGCGCTCCTGGGATCGGCCGGAAGTCGTTCGCTCCCGGCCGAGCCTCAGGCTACTGAATATTGCTCGTGCTCAAGCAATCTCGGTCATCAACCCGCCTGTCACACGGCGGCGCCTGCGAGGTCGAGCGCCGCGAGATACGAGAAGACCAGAGAAGAGCCGACCGGTGTCCCCGCGCCCGGGTACACCCGGCCGGACATGGCGGCCATCGTGTTACCACTGGCGTACAGACCCGCGATCGGCTCGCCGTCCGCGCGCAGGACGCGGGCATGCTCGTCGGTCTTGAGGCCGCCCTTGGTGCCGATATCGGCAAGCGCGATGGTGGCGGTGTAGTAGGGCGGTGTGTCGATCGGCGCGACCAGCGGGTTCTGGTAGCCGTTGTCGAGTGGACTCACGTAACTCATCACGGGTCCGGCGGGGAATCCGACGACGTACTGGGTCATCTGGTCCCAGGCGGTCTCGCCACGGTGGAACTTCTGGTCGACCCCCTCGGCGGCATAGGAGTTGAACTCCTCGATCGACTTACGGAGGTTCTCGGCGGGCACCGCGATGAGATCGGCCAACTCCTCGATGGTGTCGGCCTTGCGCAGCGCACCCGATTCGAACCACTCCGGGCGGGGCGGCACGGCCGGGTCGCCACCGAAGCTGTCCCGGTCGATGTGGCGCTGATCGAAGATCCAGTGGCACGGAGTGTGTGCGACGCCGGTCTCCTTGTGCAGACGCAGCATCTCGCGCCCGGCCCGGTCGTAGGGCAGCAGTTCGTTCATGAAGCGCTCGCCCGCGCTGTTGACCCAGATGCCGCTGCGGCTACCGGTGTGGAAGACCGGTCGTCCGCCGGGTTGCATGAGACCGGGGATGTACCACGCTTGGTCCAGCAACTCGGTGGCGGCTCCGATCGCGACGGCAGCCTGCAGCGCGTCGCCGGTGTTCCCAGGAGCGCCATCGGACCAGTCACCGTGATACGGGGCGACCTTGTGCTTCTCGCGCAGTTCGCGATTGCGCTCGAATCCGCCGGCGGCGAGGATGACGCCGCGGGTAGCGCGAATCCGGACCCGCTCGCCCTTGCTGACCGCCTCCACGCCGACCACTCGGTCGCCCTCGACGATCAGGCTCTCGAGCGCGGTCTCGAGCTTGTAGGAGCCGTTCCCGGTCTCCAGGAACGCCTTCAGCGTTCGCGCTATGAGGGCGCGGCCGCCGGTGAGTACGGGTGCCGGCTCTCCGCCCCAGATCTCGATGGGCAGCTGGTCGCGGATCAGCGGGGCGAGATCACCGAGCTCGGCGGCCTCGATCTCGGCCGGGAAGATGGTGTTGCCCGCGGCCGTCGCGCCCGGCTTCTCCGCGAAGTAGTCGGGCACGGGCTGGTAGAAGAAGGACCCGAACTGCGGGTTCTGCTCGAGTTCGTCGATCAGTATCGGCCCGGTGTGCAGGTAGGCGTCCTGCAGGGCTTCGCGCGAGGGATCGTCGACGATCTCCCGGAGGTAGCCGCGCACAGTTTCGACGTCGTTCTCGACGCCCGCGCGCCGCAACGGGGTACTACCCGGAAACCACAGTCCTGCACCGGAATAGGCGGTCGTGCCGCCGAAGCGATCGGTCTTCTCGATGACGAGTGTGCGCAGGCCGCGAGATGCGGCGGCGTAAGCGCCGACCAGCCCTCCTCCGGACCCGACGACCACGACGTCGTAGGTTTCCTCGTCAGCGGGCATAACTGTCTCCTTGCTTCCGGACCGCGAATCTCCTGCCATCGCCCGGCAGTGACCTGGGTCACCCGGGGCGTAGACCTCCCGAGTGTGGTGGCTGCGGCTATCGGGCCGGAATCGGTTTCCGCTGTGCGGAATCAGCGCCCGGTCCAGCCGACGCGAGTGCGCCGCTTCCGGTGGGCGGAAATTCTCCTAGTGGCGGGTGCCACACGAATTAGCGTTCCTGGCCGTCAATCGATTTCAAGGAGAGCTTGCATGACTCTTTCCCACGACTACGATCCCGGCCCGCAGATCGCCCATGCCGGTGGCATCAATCTCGGCACGACGGACCTGGAGCGTTCGCTGGGGTTCTTCCGCGACCTGCTCGGCATGGAGGTCGTCGCGCAGACCGACGACGGCGTGGCCTATCTGCGCGGCTACCAGGAGCTCACCCACCACTCGCTCGTGCTGACCCAGCAGGACGAGGCCACGGTGAACACCTACAGTTTCCGGGTCCAGCGCCCGCAGGACGTCGAGCTGTTCCACAAGCAGCTCGAGCAGCAGGAGATCGAGTCGATCGAACTGCCCGCCGGGCACGAACTCGGCCGCGGCACCGCGATCCGCTTCCTGGTGCCAGGTAGTGAGCATCCGTTCGAGCTCTACTACGACATCGACAAGCCGCTCGCACCAGAGGAATTGCGCTCGAAGCTGCCGAGCAACAGCTCGCGCCGTCGCGGCTTCGGCGTGCGCCGCCTCGACCATCTGAACGTGCAGACCAGCGCGAGCACGGTGAATCAGTCCGAGCAGTGGCTGCGTGAAGCGCTGGGCTTCAAGCGCCGTGAATTTGCGATGATTCCGCAGTTCCCGGAGACCATCATGGCGTCCTGGCTGTCGGTGACACCGCAGGTGCACGACATCGCGATCGGCGTGAACGCGGAGGACGCGAAGGCACGGTTCCATCACATCGCCTTCAATATCGAGAACTACCACGACATTCTGCGGGCCGCGGACGAGATCCGTGATCTCGAGATCGACTTCGGGCACGGTCCGGGCAAGCACGGTATCGGTCAGGCAATGTACCTCTACATCCACGATCCCGGCTCCGGTCACCGCGTCGAGCTCTACTCCGGCGGGTACCTGATCATGGATCCGGACTGGCAGGCGCTCGAGTGGAAGGTGCCCGAGCTGATGTACGGCCAGACCTGGTACGGCGACGTCCTCGACGTCGGCCCGGGCGCCGGATTCCTCACGACCTCGCCGTCCGCGGGCCTGAAATGACGCAGCGGACCGCTGATGTCGATGGGCTTACCTTCAACTACCACGAGGTAGGCGAGGGTGAGCCGCTGATTCTGTTGCACGGTTCGGGTCCCGGTGTCAGTGCCTGGTCGAACTTTCAGCACAATCTGCCGGTTTTCGGCGAGCAGTTCCGGGTGATCGCGCCCGATCTGCCGGGCTTCGGCGGTAGCGCGCTTCCCGAACTCGACGAGATCTATCCGGTGGTCGCCGCGAAGCGGATCGCGCGGCTGATGGATCACCTCGGCATCGATTCCGCGGTGTTCATCGGCAACTCCATGGGCGGAGCGGTAGTGGCGGAACTGGCCGCGCTGCATCCCGAACGGGTGCGCCGGATGGCCATCATGGGCTCCGGCGGACTTTCGGTCGGCATCTTCCAGGCCGACCCCAGCGAGGGGTTTCAGCGACTGTTCGAATTCCTCGGCGATCCCACCCGCGACCGGATGATCGCCTGGATCAAGGCGATGGTGTTCAACCCCGCGCTGATCACGGACGAACTGGTCGACGAACGCATGCGCAATGCCACCGCCGAGGGTGTGATCGACCGGATGAAGGCGATCTTCGGTTCGATGTTCAATCCACAGCTGCGTCAGACGTATACGCCGCTGTGGACCAAGGCCGCCACCATCACGACTCCGACGCTGATGCTGTGGGGCCGCGACGACCGAATGCTGCCCTACGACCAGGCGCACTTCGCGAACCGCTGGCTGCCCGATGTCGAACTGCACACCTTCGCCCGCTGTGGGCACTGGGTGCAGATCGAGCGGAAGTCCGATTTCGAGCGGGTCGCGATCGAATTCCTCACCCGCAAACCATCCGCCGCATAGTTCGTCCGACTCGGGTGCACCATGCGTCTTCCCAGTGAGCGGAAAGTCCGTGGTGACCGAATGGACCAAGGAATCACAATGAGCGAATCCCCTCGCCAGATCGGCACTTTCGGTGTCCGTCGCGGCGGCACCTGTAATTTCCCAGTGAGTAGGAGGTGTGCGTCGTGGCACACGAAGTAGTCCAACGTGTCGAGGAGTTGGGGCCGGAACTGGCCGCACTCGCCGAGGAGAACGAGAAGCTCGGCAAGCTGAGCGATAAGACCGCCCAACTGCTGCGCTCTGCCGGGGTGATCCGGCTGCTGCAGCCCAAGGAGTTCGGTGGTTATGAAGCGCACCCGCGCGACTTCGCCGAAGCCGTGATGGCGGTCGCGCAGCACGACCCCGCCGCGGGCTGGGTGTGCGGCGTCGTCGGCGTTCATCCGTGGGAGATGGCGCAGATGGATCCCCGTCTGCCGCAAGAGGTTTGGGGCGAGAACCCGGACACCTGGATCGCCTCGCCCTATATGCCGATGGGCGTCGCCGATCCAGTGGAAGGCGGTTACCGGCTCAGCGGGCGCTGGCCGTTCTCCTCGGGTACCGACCACTGTGAGTGGGTCTTCCTCGGCGCCCTGCTCGGCGACGGCACTGGCAAGCCCGCCGGGCCGCCCACCGTGCTGCATGTGGTCGTCCCGCGTGCGGACTACAAGATCATCGAGGATTCCTGGGACGTGGTCGGTCTGTCGGGTACCGGCAGTAAGGACGTGGTGATCGAGGGGGCGTTCCTGCCCGACTACCACGTCATCGTCCAGGACGAGATCATGCAGGGTGCGGCGGCCGAGAAGCGCGGGCTCACCGACACGGTGTACAAGCTGCCGTTCACGACCATGTTCCCGCTCGGGCTCACCGCCGCGGTCATCGGGATCTGCGAGGGCGGACTGGCCGTGCACCTGGCCCAACAGCGCGACCGGGTTGCCGTGACCGGTGTCCAGGTGCGCGACGATCCTTACACGCTCTACGCCGCGGGCGAGGCGGCTTCGGAGATCGAGGCCTCGCGGATTCAGTTGATCGACGGCGTCAGCCGGCTCTACGACCAGGTGGAGGCTGGAAAGCCGGTCACGCTGGAGGATCGGTCGAATATCCGGCGCAATCAGGTCCGCTGCGCCTGGCGGGCGGTGTCTGCATTGGACGAGATCTTCGCACGCTCCGGTGGAAACGCCGGTCGGCGCAGTAACCCGATCCAGCGGTACTGGCGCGACGCGCATATGGCACTGCAGCACATGATCCATGTCCCCGGCACGGCCTACCACGCGAATTCCCTGGTCAAGATGGGGCTCGAGCTGCCGCCGTCGATGATCGTGATGGTCTGACGCAAACAGTCAGGGAGGATGGTTATGAGTGAGATCGGATCGACGCAGGAGACGGTGGTGGCGATCACTGGGCGCCACTTCCGGGATGTGCTCGGCCATTTCCCCACGAGCGTGGTCGCGATCACCACCCTCGACGATGATCAGCGGCCGCACGGGTTGGTCGTCGGGACGTTCACCTCTGTCTCGCTCGACCCGCCCCTGGTGTCATTCCTGGTGGACACGTCTTCCTCGACCCTGCAACGGATTCGCGACACCGGGCGGTTCTGCGCGAATGCGTTGGCGGGCAACCAGGAACACGTGTCGCGGCGGATGGCGTCCAGGGGCGGCAACCGGTTCCAGGGTGTGACGTGGCAGCCGTCCACATTGGGCAATCCCGTACTGGATGGGGTTGTCGCATGGGTCGACTGCACCGTGGCGCAGATCGTCGAGATCGGCGACCATGTCCTGGTAGTCGGGCAGGTGCACGAACTGCGTGTGGAGTCGGTGCGAACCCCACTGCTGTTCTTCCGCGGCGGGTACGGCGACTATCTCGCCAGCGCGCCGCTGGTACTGGACCGGCTCGTCGGGTGGTAGTCACCTGAGCTCATGTGCCAGTGAGCAATTCGACTGTGCCAGTGCACAATTCGACGACCCCAATGGCAGGGCAGGCCATTGGGGTCGCTGTCTGTTCAGACCAGCATGTCGTCGACGTACAACCCGAACGAGCCACGGCCGCACAGCGCCAGCGACGATTCGACATCGTTACCAGCATGGATACTGCCCGTATGCGCATCCCGCCAGGCCCGTTCGATCGGATTGCCACGGCGTCGTGACAGGCCGCCCGCGGCCTGGAAAACCAGATCGATCGCGGTGATCGCGCGCTCGGTGCCGCACACCTGATCCCGGCGGCCTCGCAGCCGCAGCTCCATCGGGATGTCCTCGCGGCGGCGCGCACGTTCGTACAGGTCCTGCAGGTTCCGGTGCAGCTGCAGGACGGCGGCGTCGACATCCGATTCGGCGCGCGCGACGGCGATCTGCACGGACCGGTCCGTGCTGAGACTGCCGCCCCCGAAACTCGGTCGGTTGAGATTGCGCATACGCGTCAGAAATTTCTCCAGGCAGCCTTCCGCCAAGCCGATCATCGGCGCGGTGACCGAATAGCTGTACATCGTTCCGAACGGCATGCGATACAGCGGACCGGTATTCAGTTTCTGGCCCGGACCACGCCGGTGGGTCACGTCGTAGTTGCGCGTCGTCCGGTATTCCGGGACGAAGATGCGCTCGATGTGCAGGTCATGGCTCCCGGTGCCGCGCAGGCCCACGGAATCCCACACCTTGTCGATACGGTAATCCGCGCGCGGTACCAGCGCGGACACGATATCCACCGGATCACCGTTCTCGGCATAGACAGTGCCGCCGAGGACCGCCCATGACGCGTGTGCGCAGCCGGACGCGAAGCGCCAATGTCCGCTGAGTTCGTAGCCCCCTTCGACCGGTGTCAACCGGCCGACCGGCGCATAGGACGGACAGATCAGCGCATTCGGGTTTTCGGACCACACCTCGCGTTGTGCGCGCTCGTCGAAAAGTGCCACATGCCACGGCACTACCCCGAGCACCGAGGCGACCCACCCGGTGGAGCCGCAGGTGCCCGCGATCATCCGGACCACGTCGTAGAACTGATTCGGGTCGGCCTCCAGGCCGCCGCTCCATTTCGGTTGCAGCAGCCGAAAGACGCCGACGGCGATCAGGTCGGTCATCGTCTGTTCCGGTATTTCGCCGGTCACGTCGACCTGCGCCGCGCGTTCGGCCAGTTCCGGCAGCAGCCCGCGCACCGCCTCGGCTACATCGTTGTCCATGCGGTAATCCTGCGCCTCGAGCACCGCGTACTCCAGCCGGAACACGACCGGCTCGCACGCCGCTGCCGCTGAACGGGAATACGCGGCGCGGACGCTGAGGCGGCTGCGCGGGCATCCCGCTCTGCGGAAGTTCGCCGCCGGTCGAATGTGCGGGTCATCACACTAGGGGAGCTTTCGTCCCTGGGACGGAATTGCTGGCGATGAGTGCAGAGATCGAAGGAGATCCGTTGAAAAAATCAATCTATTTCAGATTACAGCGCTGGTCGGCGTGGAGCGGATTCCTGGTGCTCGTACTGATGCTGGTCGCCTACGGGGTCGGCGACTTGCTCTCGCCCATGAGTCCGACGATGACCGCGAATGAGGTTCGCGACTTCCTGGTCGAGAATCAGCACGGGATTCTGCTGTGTGTGGCCATCATGGTGCTGACCGTGCCATTCGAATATCCATACGTGGTCGTGACCAGCATGCAGATGAGGCGGGTCGAAGGCGGCTGGGGCTGGTTGTCGATGGTCCAGCTGACCACCGGCGTCGTCGCGCCGACCGGCTTCTTCTACCCCTTGGCGATTCTGGCCGCCGCTGCATATCGGCCGGAAAGTCATTCCCCCGATGTCCTGTCCGCGATGACCGACATCTTCTGGCTGATGTATGTGGGCAACGCCTGCATTTTCGTGCTGCAGGTCTGGTCGATCGGATTCGCTTCCTACTTCGATCAGCGCGCCAAGCCGATTTTCCCGCGCTGGTACGCGCACCTCAGCATGCTTCTGGGTGTCCTGCTCATCTCGGGCGCCTTCGTCTTCCTGAACAAGACCGGCCCGTTCGCGTGGAATGGGATCCTGGCCCAGGGCATTCCGGCGATCGTCTACCTCATCTGGAAGGTCATCACGCCGCTGGTGCTGCTGAAGGCAATCAAGAGCGAGGAAGTCGAACTCGCCGCGAAGGAAGCCGACGAGGCAGCCGAAGAGCCTCAGCCGGCGACCTCGTAGCTGTCCGGACAGCACTGAACGGCCGGGTCTCGCGATTTCTCCTGCGAGACCCGGCCGCAGTTGTTGCCGCGCAGGGAAATTCGGCGCAACGCTAGACCGACAGCGCGAAACCGCCTGTCACACGGAGTGTTTCCCCCGTAATGAAGGACGCCCGCGGCGAGACCAAGTAGAGCAGTGCCTCGACAATGTCTTGCTCTTCGCCCGCACGGTGCAGGATCTGTTCGCTCAGCACCCGCTCCGCCTCCGCGGCGGACAACTGGGCACGGACCGTATCGGTGAGGATCAAGCCCGGCGCGATCGAGTTGACCCGGATACCCGCCTCGGCGAGCTCACGGGCGAAGGCGACGGTCAGTCCCCGGACAGTGAGCTTGGAGACGCCATAGACGGTTCGGTTGGCGTATGCCGCCGACGACGAGATATTGACGATCGAGGCGCCGTCCCGCCCGGTCATGGCCTTGTGCGCCGCGAGCGTGCAGTTGATCAGGCCCATGACATTGACGTCGAATACCCGCCGGACCGCGGCCAGGCCGAGTTCGGTGAACGGCCGGTTGTAGGCGGCATGCAGGCCCGCATTGTTGACCAGGATGTCGATACCGCCGTGGCGTTCGGTGACCGCGTCCATCATCGCGGCGACGCCGTCGGCGTCGGCGACATCGCAGGCTACCCCCGTCGCACCGCGGCCCTGCGCGGTCAACTCCGCGGCGGCGGACGTGGCGACCGCGCCGTCGATATCGGCGAGCACGACGTGCGCGCCCAGTTCCGACAATGCGGTGCCGAATGCCTTACCGAAGCCGCGGCCACCGCCGGTGATGACCGCGACCTTGCCCTGATGCTCGTTTTCGGACATCACGTCCCTCCTTCGAACGAGACACCGTAATTCGGTGCTCGACTTGACCTTTCGCGTTCGGTACCGCGATCACCTCGGAGCGAAGCGCTGGCCGGCGTCCAGGCGCAGGCACTGGCCGTTGAGCATGGGGTTGTCGATGATGGCGAGGGCGAGTTTGGCGTACTCCTCCGGACGGCCGAGCCGTTTGGGGAAGGCGGCGTCCTTGACCAATTGCGCCCGCATCTCGTCCGGGATTTTGACGGTTATACCGGTGTCGAACAGGCTGGGCGCGATAGCGAGCACCCGAATGCCGAGGGAGCCGAGATCACGGGCCATGGTGAGGCACATACCCGCGATGGCGGCCTTGGCGGCGCCATAGGCGACCTGACCGATCTGGCCTTCGAAGGCCGCGATAGACGAGGTGTTGATGATGACGCCGCGTTCGCCGGTCTCCTCGGGATCCTCCGGTTCGTTGCGGCTCATATGCGCTGCGGCGAGCCTGCTGATGTTGAAGGTCGCGACGGCGTTGAGGTCGAGCACCTGACGGAAGGTCTCGAGGTCGTGCGGACCTTCCTTGCCGAGCGTGCGCTTGGCCTTGCCGCCGCCCGCCGTGGTGATCGAGACATGCAGTCCGCCAAGGGAATCCACCGCGTCGGCGAGTGCCTGCTCGGTCGCCGCGAAGTCGGTGATGTCGACGGGGTGGAAGCTGGCGCCGAGTGCGGCGGCGACCTCGGCGCCCGCGGTACCGGGACGGTCGAGCACCGCGACATCAGCGCCGCGCGCCGCAAGCAGTTCGGCACTGGCCCGGCCCATGCCGGAGGCGCCGCCGAATACGACGACCTTCTTACCCTTGATTTCCATGGAATTCCTTCTCGCTCAGACGGATGCGGTGGACTGTTGCAGCAGGGTGCACAGCCGGTCGCGATGGACGGTGACGCCGCCGTAGAGGACGGCGTCGGTCTCGGCTCGGCGCAGGTAGAGATGCAGGTCGTGCTCCCAGGTGAAGCCGATACCACCGTGTAACTGCAGGGCGCGGGCCGTGACCTCCCCGGCGGCGGAGGAGGTATAGGAGGCGGCGACGCATGCGGCGCGCGTGGCGTCATCGGCATCGGCGGCCATCGCCGCGTAGTAGGTCGCCGCGCGGGCGCCGTGCACGAACATCGCCATATCGGCGCACGCGTGCTTGACGGCCTGGAAGGTGCCGATCGGCCGACCGAACTGCACGCGGGCCCCGGTGTATTCGACGGTGAGTTCCAGCATGCGCGCCATGACCCCGAGGGCATCGGCACATCGCAGCACCGAGGCGTAGTCGAGCAGCCATTGCACCTCGCAGGCTCCGACCTCGAGGCGGCGCTCGGCCGGGACGTGCACTTGCTCGAGCCGGACCTCGTAGAACGCGCGCGTCAGATCCAGGACCTGCTGACGCCGGACGGTGACCCCGGCGCTGTCCCGGTCGACGAGAAATGATGTCGGAACGCCTTCGTGCCGCGCGGTGACCAGCAGCCAACGCGCACCGCCCGCATCCTGTACCGCGGTCTTGACCCCATCGAGGATGAACCCGTCCCCGTTGCCCCGGGCCTCGGCCTGTAGCCCGTCCAGCGTCCACGGTGCCCGCGGTTCAGCGAAAGCCCAAGTGGCCCAACCGGATCCCTCGGCAAGCGCGGGCAGCACCTCGGCCCGCAGTGCGGGTGCACCCGCGGCGGCGATCGCGGCACCGACGACGGCGGTCGAGACAAACGGGCCGCGTCCGAGCCCGCGCCCGATCTCCTCCGCGACCAGTGTCAGCTCGACCAGCCCCTGGCCCGCACCGCCGTGCTCCTCGGGTAGAGCCAGGCCGGGCCAACCGAGCTCGGCGGTGAGCCGCCACAGCTGCGGGTCGACGTCTTCGTCGCGTTCCATCCAGGTCCGTAACGTCTCGATCGGCGCCCGGTCCGACAGTAGGTCGCGCGAGGCAGCGCACAACATCGTCTGCTCGTCGCTGAGCTCGAAGTTCATCAGTCACCACCCGATGCCGAAGACATATACATCATTGCGAAGGTATCCTTTTTTACATCTCGAGTCGAGATTCACCACGCTTTTCGCCTCTGATCTTTCAGGCAGCGCGGTAATAGAGTACAACGAATTATATGACTGACGCCGTTTTGCTCTCCGCCTGCCGTACCGCCATCGGCACCGCCCGCAAGGGCACCCTGCGTGATACCAGCGCCTTCGATCTCGCCACCGTCGTTGTCCGGGAGGCGGCGCAACGCAGCGGCTTGCCACCGGAGCTGATCGATGACGTCGTGCTCGGCGAATCCGTGGCCGGTGGCGGCGATATCGCCAGGTATGCCGCGATCGAGGCCGGGCTCACGCACGTTCCCGGCTTGGCGCACAACCGGCACTGCGCTTCCGGATTGGCCAGTATCGCGACCGGCGCCGGGAGCGTGCTGGCCGGGATGGATCGTGCGGTGATCGCCGGTGGGACCCAGTCGTTCTCGACCGCTCCCGTTTCGCGGCGGCGGATTCCCGGTACCGACGACTGGCAAGACCCGTGGAGCTCGCCGTCGCATGTGTCGACACCCGAGGCGCCGAGCAACGATATGGCGATGCTCGTCGGTTGGAATACGGCGCGGCTGGCCGGGGTGTCCCGGGAGGAGATGGACGCCTGGGCTCTCGGGTCGCACGAGCGGGCCATAGCGGCGATCGATGCCGGTCGGTTCCTCGACGAGATCGTCCCGGTCAAGGTCACCGATCGGGACGGCGGGGTGTCGGTCTTCGACGTCGATGAACATCCGCGCCGCGGCTCCAGCATGGCGAAACTCGCGGCGCTGAAGCCGCTGCATCCGGAGATCGAGGGTTTCTCGATCACCGCCGGTAACTCCAGCGGATTGAACGACGGTGCGGCCGCGGTGGTCGTCGCCAGTTCCGAACTGGCCGCCGAACACGGGCTCGCACCGCTGGCCACGGTGCGGTCGTGGGCGAGCGTCGGCGTCGATCCGGTGCGCACCGGCCTCGCGCCGATCGAGGCGATCCGAAAGGCGTTGGACCGGGCCGGGATCGGCATCGGCGACGTCGATCTGTTCGAGATCAACGAGGCCTTCGCATCGGTAACCGTGGCCGCCGTTCGGGGTTTGGGCCTGGATCCCGAGCGGGTCAATCCGTTCGGCAGCGGTTGCAGCCTCGGCCATCCGATCGCGACCACCGGCACCCGGATGGTGGTGACCCTGGCCCATGAATTGCGCCGTCGCGGCGGCGGTACTGCGGTCGCGGCCATGTGCGCGGGCGGCGGCATGGGTTCAGCACTGGTCCTGACGGTCTGAGCGGCCGTGATCGAGAGGTCGGACGAAGGACTGGGTGCTGCGGGGTCGGACGCTGAGGGGCTGAATGCCGCAGGGTTGGGCGTCGAAGGGCTGGATGCCAGTGGGTTGGGTGCCGGTCGGTTGGACGCCAGTGGGTTGGGTGCCGGTGGGTTGGGTGCCAGTGGGTTGGGTGCCGGTCGGCTCGACGCCGGTGGGCTGAACGCCGAGGAGCTGAGTACGGAGGGTCTGGACTGCCGCTGGGTGGACGGCGTGCTGTGGCTGACCCTGGACCGGCCGCGGGTGCGCAACGCGATGACGATCACGATGCGCCGGGGGTTGATTGCGGCGATGCGCGCAGCCGATTCCGATGCCGCAACCCGGTTGGTCGTGCTCACGGGAACCGATCCGGCATTCTCGGCGGGTATCGACCTGAAAGAGGCGCTGGGCAATGGCGCCGGATCACCGCGCGGGGCGCGCACCGATCCGGCGGCGGTGGTACGGGCGGCCCGCACGCCCGTACTCGGGGTCATCAACGGGTTGTGCTACACGGGCGCACTGGAATTGGCGCTGTCCTGTTCGTTCCTCATCGCCTCGGAGCATGCGAGTTTCGCCGACACACACGCCGCGATCGGATTGCCGCCGGGGTGGGGGATGAGCGCACTGCTGCCGCGGGCGGTGGGTGTGCGGCTGGCGCGTCAGATGATGCTGACGGGGGAGCGGATCGATGCGGCACGGGCGTTGGCGGTGGGGCTGGTGAACGAGGTCGTCCCACACGATCGGCTGCTCGACCGAGCCTGGGAGCTCGCGGATCTGATCCGCCGCACCCACCCGGATGCCGTCGTGGCGACACTCGAACTGCTTGCCGACGGTGAAGGCACCAGCCTGGCCCACGCCCTAGCGCTCGAGGCGCGGGCGAAGTTGCGATGGCGCTCGGATGTGGTGGACGTGGCGCGCCGATTCGCGGCTCGGACCAACCGAAAGTAACTGTGCGACAACCGACAAACTGAGCGTAGTGAGTACTACGCCGGTCCTGTGAAGGTTCACCCTTCCGACGAGTGCATCATTTGGGGTGGTGGTACTCCCTGGGACGAACAACAGCTGGTGGTCAGCCCCCACTGTGATTGAGCGCCGCTGACATAGGCGGATTCGCAAGAGCCCCGTACCTCGCCTGGTGGCGAGGTACGGGGCTCTCGTCTACGCCGGTCGCTCTGATCGGGGTCATCGGGCAGGCGAGCACTCTGGTTGTGGCGGCCAGAGTGCTCGCCGTAGCGATGCGGGCGTCCCTGTCAGGGCTTCCCGATTCGGTTACTTCGGTGCGGGCATCGGTGAGTTGATCGTGGTGAAGTACTGGATGGCCGCCATGATCGCGATCGGCGCGGTCACCAGGATCTGCCCGGCCAGGGTGCCCAGCGCACCGATGGCCACGATCCCGCCGATACAGCCGATGGCTGCGGCGGGAATGAACGCACCGAACAATCCGACGATGGTCGCCGAGGCCACGGTAGCGCCGGCGATGCCGCCCAGCACACAGCCGACAGCCCCGCCGGCGATGCCGCCGACCATGCTGCCGATTGTCGCCCCCATCGTGATGGTGCCCATCATTCGGCCGAACGCGGCCTGTTCCCGGTCGTACTGAGTCTTCCAGGGGGCCTGGTCCTCGTAGGGCAGGGCGACCGGCTTGTACACCGCGTGTTCCTGGTCGAACTGCGGTGTCAGTGTCGCGGTACGATCCTTGATCTCCGCAGCGATGGGGAAGACGAAATCGTCTACCCGGAAAGCCAATTCGGCACCGGCGAGGGTGGTCCCATTGGCTGCCTTGATCTTGAATACCCCGTCTTCCACGGCCATCGAACCGGCATCGGTGGTGATGATCGTCGATCTGTCGGTGGCATTCGCCGTGTAGTTCACGCCACGGTCGTCGGCCTGTGGTGCGGCGGCCCCGGGGGGTGCGGTAACGGCGAGCGCGGATGCCAGTAACACACCGGCGGCTGCGATCTTCCTCATCCTGTATTTCTCTTTTCTTTCGGATCCCTCGGACTTCGATGTGGAGGGACGTCTACTTCGGCACGACCTTCAGATCCGGGATCTGCTCGCCGCAGGCCGGAGCGCCATTCGTGTCCGGCACGAACTTGTCGCCGCGCAGGATCGAGATGAAGGTGCAGTTGCCCGGGGAGCCGACCGAGTAGGAGCCCCGGTTCTCGAAATCGGCAGGCTTCGGGAACAGTCCACCGGCGGTCCAGGTCTTATCGGTGCGCAGCGCGGACATCAACTGCTCCTGGCCGGCATTGCAGCCGGCTTTCTCGAGCCCCTCGATCAACAGGTCGGCGCTGACCCAGCCCACCGCCATCGAGAAGGACGGGATACCGGTCTCCGAGCCCGCGTGCTGCTTGAGTGCCGCCGAAAATGCCCGAGTCGCTTCGGTATTCATCTCCGTCGGTGCGAAGGACGTCATGAAACCGACGCCTTGGCCCGCCGCGATCGCCGGCGGCGACTTCAGCAGGTCCGCCCCGTAGCCGGTCGCCAGCAGCACCGACTTCATCTCGACCCCGGCCTGCCGCAGACCGGTCATGAGCGCGAATCCGGTGTCCGGAATGACCGGCGCGTACAGCACATCGGCACCGGATTCCTTGATGCCGAGGACGTAGGGACCGACATCGGTGGTCCCGAACGGAATGCGGATGTTGACATAACCGCGCGTCAGCCCTGCGTGTTCGGCCGACAGCGCCGCGCCTTCCGCCGACTTCGTGGCACTCGGGGTGTTGTAGGAGAGCACGGCGGCCTTGGTGCCGCCGATTTTCTTCCAGTAGTCACCCAGGGTCGTCGCGGTCTTGTTGTAGTCGGTACCACCCGTCGCGGCGAAGAGATTGTCGTACTTCGGGTTGAACCACTGCTCGCCGCCGTCGAAGCCGGCGCCGAGGAACGGCGTCTTGCTCGCCTGGGTGCCCGCGTACTGCCCCGCGCCGTAGAAGTACGTGCTCACCGGCAGCACCGCGTAGACGTGATCCTGCTGCACCAACTTCTGCGCCGCGGTCAACGCGCCCTGCGGTGTGGACTGGTCATCACCCATGACGACGTCGAAGCCGCGTGCCGCGCACTTCCCGTTCGCCGCCTGGTATGCGGCGAAGCGGGCTTTCACTCCGGGTTCGGTACCTGCGTAGTTGGCGGTCGCGGCGCCGCTGAGCGAGGTCAGCACACCCACCTTGACCGGCCCACTCGTATTGCCCGGGCCGCCGGAGCCGCCGCTGCCGCACGCAGGAACAAGAAACATTGCGGCGCACACCCATGCTGCGATCGCACCGACTCTGCGCATCTGCACTCCTCTAGCTATCGCCGATCCAGCTACGGTGCCGGAACGGCTCTGAGGGCTACAGTGGAGCATATTCAGTACCCTTTGTATCCGATTTTCACGAAGAATCCGGACAAAATCCTTGACGATGACCCTCTATTAGCGCACTCTTACCCATACCTCCAGAGCGTCGAACTTTTAGGGGCCTCACCGTTGCTCTCCTATGTTCTCGCCGGCTTAGCCCTCGGAGCGATTTACGCAATCGCCGCGGCATCGCTGGTCGTCACCTACGTTTCCTCGGGCGTTTTCAACTTCGCCTTCGGCGCCATGGCCTTCGCCGTCGCCCGCTTCTACTTCTTCCTGCACGTCGAACACGGGTGGTCGATGCCGCTCGCGGCCGTCGTCGCGATCGGGCTGTTCGGCCCGGCTCTCGGCATCGCGCTCTACGTGCTGCTTTTCCGCTACCTGCGATTGCGCTCGCCGCTGGTCAAGATCGTCGCGACGATCGGCCTTTCGGTCGCATTGCCACCGCTGGTCAACCTGGTGCTGGGACACTTGGTGAACACCACGGCACCCGGCCTGGCTCCCCAACCGCTGCGGATATTCCATGTATTCGGGGCGGTCGTCGATATGAACCAGGTGATCACCTATACGGGCCTGGCAGTGGTTCTGCTCGTCGGCACCGGTCTGCTGCGGTATACCGATATCGGCCTGCGGGTTCGGGCCTTGGTCGACTCCGAGGCGCTGACCGCGATGTCCGGAGTCAGCCCGACCCGGGTGTCGCTCGGCGTGTGGGCATTCAGTGCACTGTTGGCCGGACTCGCGGGGGTGCTCGTCGCCCCGACCGCGGGACTCACGGTCGAGGGCATGACTTCCTTGATGTCAGCCGCCTTCGCGGCGGTGGTCGCGGCCCGGCTGCGCAGTCTGCCGATGGCGGTCTCGGTCGCGCTCGCCATGGGTGTGGTCACCAATGTCATCCAGCGTTACCTCGATCCGCAGAGCCCGTTCTCGGCGCAGATCGTGCCCAGCATCCCGTTCATGTTCATGCTGGTCTTCCTGCTGTACTACGCGGTGCGTGGACAGGCCGGCGATACCACGGCGGGCGGCGCGCTCGATCGCGCGATCCGCACGGCGAATGCCGGAGCGCCTGGTAGCTCGGGCGGGACACGCACCGGCCGGACCCGACCGACGGCCGCACTCGTCGCGGGCGTGGTCACGTTGGTCATCGTGGCGGTACTACCCCTGGTCCTCGAGGACTTCTGGGCCGGTCTGGTCGGTGCGGGTATCGCGCTCGCGATCGCGCTGCTGTCGTTCACGCTGGTCACCGGTGAGGGCGGCATGATCTGGCTGTGTCAGATCACTTTCGCGGGGATGGGTGCCATCTTCGCGGCCGATCTGACCACGAACTCCGGATGGTCGCCGCTGGTGGCGGTCCTGGTCAGTGCGCTGTGCATCGTGCCGATCGGGGTGATCCTCGGATTGCTCACCATCCGCCTGGGCAACCTGTACGTTGCCCTGGTCACGCTGACCTTCGGCCTGCTCGCCCAGAACCTGATCTTCATGCGGGACCGGTTCTACAACTCCGGCCAGGGCATCTATATGCCGCGCCCCGAATGGGCCGCGGACAACGCGACATTCGCTCTGCTCGCCCTGGTGGTGTTCGTCGGGCTCGGTCTGCTCGTGGTCAATCTGCGGCGTTCGACCGCGGGACTCGCGGTGACCGCGGTCCGGTGGAGCGAACCCGGCTCGCGCACGCTTGGCCTGAGCATTCTTCCGATCAAGGTGCTGGTATCGGCCCTTGCCACGTTCGTCGCGGCGATCGGCGGCGGATTCCTCGCGCTGAATTACCAGTCGGCGCTGCCCGATTCGTTCAACGCGTTCACCGGTCTGGTCTGGCTGGCCGTTCTGGTCACCCTGGGCTCACGGTCGATCATGGGCGCGTTGGTCGCGGGGGTGGCCTTCGCCGTGCTGCCCAGCGTGTTCCAGACCTATCTGCCGACGAGTTGGGCGGAGATCCCGGTCATCATGTTCGGTTTCGGCGCGATCATGCTCGCCCGCAATCCGGACGGGATCGTCGCGATGCACGCGCGGCAACTCGACGATGTCATTCGTTGGTGGCAGCGCCGACGGCCCGCCGTCGAAAGCTCCGAAATATCAAAGGCAACAAAGGGTTCCGAGACGACACCGGCTGCGGAGCGATCCCGCGAGCGCGTCGAGGAACCACAGCTGACCCCGGGAGACCTGGCATGACCACCGACCCAACCCCACCGCGGATCGAGGCCAAAGGTGTGACCGTCCGCTTCGGTGGGCTCGTCGCCCTCAACGACGTCGACCTCCAGGTCCCGCCTGCATCCATCGTCGGTCTCGTCGGCCCCAACGGCGCAGGTAAGAGCACCTTGTTCGCGGTGCTGTCCGGACTGCTGAAACCGAGCTCCGGCGCCGTCCTGATGGACGGGCACGACGTCACCAAGGCGAGTGCGCAGTCGCGGGCCCGGCGCGGCCTCGCTCGTACCTTCCAGCATCCGGAGCTCTTCCCCGGACTGACCGTCCGCGAACACGTGGTGCTCGGCTACCGGCTCCGGCACGCACGCAGCCGGATGTGGACCGACCTCGTGACGGCGGGCGGTTTCCGCCGAGCCCCCGCCGACGAGGACCGGCGGGTCGACGAGATCCTCGCCGCACTGCAACTGACCGGGCACGCCGATCTGCCGGTGGCCGGACTGCCGCTGGGCACCAGTCGGCTCGTCGAGATCGCCAGGGCACTGGCCGTCGATCCGAATGTGCTACTGCTGGACGAACCGTCGTCGGGGCTGGACGCGCGCGAAACCGATGAGCTCGCGGGCACATTCACCCGTGTCGTGGCCGACCACGGCGTATCGCTGCTGCTGGTCGAGCACGATGTCGATCTGGTGCTCGGGCTCAGCGATGTCGTCCATGTGCTCGACTTCGGCGTCAAGATCAGCGAAGGAACCCCGGCCGAGGTCCGTGCGGATCCGGCCGTGCGCGCCGCGTACCTGGGCGCGGGCCCCGACGAGGAAAGGACCTCGGCATGACCACCACGTCTTCCCTGCTCGCCGTCCGCGACCTGAGCGTCCGCTACGGTGCCGCGCAGGCACTGCAGGGCGTGACCTTCGATGTGCACCCGAACAGCGCGCTCGCCGTGCTCGGGCCGAACGGTTCCGGAAAAAGCACCCTGGCCAGGGCGCTGTCCGGGCTCGTCGCACCGGTGGACGGAACCGTCGAACTCGACGGCCGCGATATCACCGGCGCGACGCCGGACCGGATTCGGCGCGCAGGCCTCGTACATCTGCCCGAAGGCCGCGGCGTGTTCCCGACCCTGACCGTGCTGGAGAATCTGCGCATGGCCACGGCGGCCGACCGGCGGCGCAGGGCCGTGGCCATCGATCATGCCTTCGAGATCTTTCCTGTGCTGCAGCAACGGCAGCGTCAGGCCGCAGGCACCCTGTCCGGCGGCGAACAGCAGATGCTGTCGCTGGCCAGGGCGCTGATGGTCGAACCGCGGTTGGTGATCGCCGACGAGATGTCGCTCGGCCTGGCGCCGAAGATGGTCGATGTGGTCTTCGAGAGCCTGCAGCGGGCCAGGGCGGCCGGTGTCACGGTGATCATGATCGAGCAGTTCGCCAGTCGCGCACTGGCTTTCGCCGACCACTGCCTCATCCTGCAGCGCGGGCGGATCGCCTGGTCGGGTGCCGCCGACCAAGCCGGTGACGAACTGCTGCGCGGTTATCTCGGTGACGCCACTGCGGCTTGAGGTGTACATAGAAAAGGGGCCGAGGTATTGCCTCGGCCCCTTTCGGTCTACTCCGGCTCGATGATGGAAACCGTCTTGTAGCGCAGGAATTCGTCGATCCCGGCCCGCCCGCCTTCCCTATGAGATTCGTCGACTGGATATTCGCGCCGAGCCCGTAGGGCGTGCTGTTGGCCAACGCGACCGCCTCGTCATCGGTCGAGAACTTGAAGATCAGCAGTACCGGGCCGAAGATCTCCGTCTGTGCGATCTCGTGGTCGGGATCGGTATCGACGATGATCGTCGGCTCCACGAAGTTCTTGTCCGCGAGGTCGCCGCCTGCCTTGCTGCCGCCCAGCACGATTCGGCCCGCACCATCACGCCGGACGCGGTCGAGCATGCCGCAGACCCGCTCGACAGCGGCGGCATTGATGAGCGGTCCGACCTTGACCTCCGGATCGAACGGATCGCCCACCTTGTAGGTGGCCGCGATGGCGGTTACCCGTTCGACCATCTCGTCGTGGATGTCCTCGTGCACGATCAGACGGCTCGGCACGGCACAGCCTTGGCCTGCCAGTACTCCGATGCAGTCGCGCACAGCACGGTTGGCCACGGCGTCGAGGTCTCCGGCGTCCGGGAACACAAGGCTCGCGGTCTTACCGCCCAACTCCAGCACTGCGGGTTTGAGCTGGTCGGCACACGCGTGCATGATCTGGCGTGCCGCGACGGGCCCGCCGGCGAAACTCACCTTCGCCACCTTCGGATGCCGAACCAGGGCGGCTCCAGCCTCCGGGCCACCGGTCAGTATGGTGCAAACTCCTTGCGGCACACCGGCTTCCCGCAGCAGTTGCGCGAACAGATCAGGGGAGAAGGGGGTGAACTCCGAGGGTTTCACCACGACGCAATTTCCGGCCGCCAGCGCCGGTACGACCTTCATGCCGAGGGAGATGACCGGTCCGTTCCAGGTGACGATGATGCCGACGACGCCAGGTCATGCCACCGGCTTCGGTCACGTTAGCTAATAGCGTGTACTAATTACAATAATTCGACTAACTTGCTGGTAAAAGCTGTATAAAGGTGCCCTCATTGTGCAGAACGTCGATAGGATTTCAGTATGAAAGGCGCGACCGGCTCGGCCGCAGCGATCCCCGCGATCGGGTCGATACGATGACTGTTCGCCAAGAACGACGGGGCCGGGTGCTCGTGGTTCGGATCAACCGCGAGGAGAAACGCAATGCCATCGATCGAGCGGTTGCCGAGGGTATCGACGCGGCGCTGAACCTGCTCGACGACGATCCGACGCTCTGGGTCGCAGTGCTGACGGGAACCGCATCGGTGTTCTCGGCGGGCACCGACCTGAGGGACGGTGCGGGCGGCGGCACCGAACGGGGCGGGGAGTACGGCATCATTCGCCGTCGCCGGGCGAAACCACTGATCGCGGCGGTCGAGGGACCGGCCTACGGCGGTGGTCTCGAGATCGTCCTCGCCTGCGATCTCGTAGTCGCTTCGCGCACCGCCCGTTTCGCACTTCCGGAGACCCGGCGCGGTGTGGTCGCCTCCTCGGGCGCGCTCTTCCGCACACTGCGCGCCCTGCCCCTGCACGTCGCCAAGGAGCTATTGATCACCGGCGCCGTATTCGACGCCGAACGCGCGCACCAGCTCGGGCTGGTGAATCGCGTTACCGAACCCGGCCGCGCACTCGATGCGGCACTGGAACTCGCCGATGACGTTTGCGCCTCGTCACCCGTGGCGGTCGGGGCGACACTGGCGGCGATCGCGTCTCAGTACGACGCGGCCGATGCAGACGGTTGGGACGCCACCGCCGAAGCCGTGGCGCGGGTAATGCGCAGCGAAGACTTGAAAGAAGGCGTTGCCGCATTCCTGGAAAAGCGCCCACCGCAGTGGCGGGGGCGCTGACCAGTCAGGCGACGTTGACCGGGGCCTTCTTCACGCTCTTGTCGAAGCCCACGACATCGGCCAGAGTGCCGCCGAGGATGATCGCCCGCTCGTCGTCGGGAACCCCGTCGAAGTTGAAGTCGATGCATTCCTTGCTACTGCGGAAGGTGCCTTCCGCGTGCGGGTAGTCGTTGCCCCAGATGACGGTCGACATCCCGGTGATGTGGCGGGCCTTGACGGCCACTGGGTCGTCCGCGAACTGCACATGGATCTGACGCTGGAGGTATTCGCTGGGCGCGAGCGGGTAGGGCCATTTCCCGTTGATGGCGAACAGTCGTCCCATGGTCGGCTGGTCGTTCGGCGGGCGAGAGTCGTCCCAGAACCCGAGCCACCAATCGGCGTCCTGGCCGATGCCGGTCCGCCAGGATTTGTCCATCATGCCCATGAACGAGACCAGCCAGCCCGCGCCGAACTCGGTGAGGTTGAAGTGCAGGTTCGGAAATCGTTCGCAGACACCGCCGCCGATGAGGGCGGCGATGATGGCCTGCGGGCTGGCCGATGCGGTGTTCCCGCCGCCCATGGTCCGGCCCGCGACCATATCGTCGGTCAGCTGTCCCTTCCCCATATTCATGGCCGTCATCAGGCCTTTGACGGTCGTCGCCGTTTCGGACACCGACTCCTTGACCATCACCCCGCCGGTGGCGACGTGGAAGAACACCGGCAACCCGTGCGCCTGAGCGGCCGCCCACACCGGGTCGTACTCCCGCGACCAGTAGGGCAGGGGCGGGATCTCCGGCAGCAGGACGGCTCCCAATCCCATGCGCGCACATCGCTCGATCTCGGCGACCGCGTCCGGAATGTCGGTGAGCGGGATCGCCGCCGTCGGGCGCATCCGATCCTTGTGCGGGAGATACCGTTCGACGAGATAGTCGTTCCACGCCCGCGCGTGCGCCATCGACAGCTCGTGGTCGTCGGTGAACAGGACGAACAGCGACAGGTTCGGGAACATCACCGAGGCGTCGACGCCATCGAGATCCATATCCCGGATGACGTTCTCCGGCTCGCCGTCCGGTGTCCGCCCGCCGAGCTGCCGGTACTTGGAGATGGTCCAACCGTCGAACCCGACCGTGTGCAGCTTCTTGAACTCGGTGTGTCCGCCCGCCACGATCGGCTCGTCGAGGGTGAACTCCTCCTCCCAGAGGGCGCGGTCCCGCAGATGTTTGGGCAGCCGGGTTTTGTACAGGTCGACCGGCTCGATGATGTGCGTATCGCCCGATACGACGAAGAAATCCGACACGTTGACACCTTGCTTTCTTGACAGTTCCGCGCACCGGCGCGAGTAGAGACTTAGCCTCATTGGTGAGACTGAGTGTCAGACTAGCTCGCAGAACTCAGTTCTGTCACTGAATTGCAAAGGGTAGCGTCATGCCCATGAGCGGAACCAAGCGCACGAGAATGATCGCCCGCGCCGCAGTGCGAGCCGACCTCGCACAGGTCGCCTATGAACTGACCCGTGAGCGGGGGTTCCACAACGTCACCGTGGATGACATGGCCGCGGCTGCCGGGGTATCCCGCAGCACTCTCCTGCGCTACTTCGGCAGCAAGGAGGAAGCGGTGCTGAGCGCCTTCGACGCCCACGCCGACCAGTTCGCGGACGCGCTGCGTGCCCGGCCCGCCGAAGAGGACGACTGGACGGCGTTGCGCCGGGCGCTGGGAGGGGTCATCGAGTTCTATCTGCAGGACCCGGTCGCCGCGCTCGCCATGACGCGACTCATCTTCGACACCCCGGAGTTGTCCGGGCGGCAGCTGGAGAAGCAGCACAGTTGGCGACCCGCCCTCACTGCGGCGCTGGC
Organism: Nocardia vinacea; assembly: GCF_035920345.1. Classification (NCBI taxonomy): domain Bacteria; kingdom Bacillati; phylum Actinomycetota; class Actinomycetes; order Mycobacteriales; family Nocardiaceae; genus Nocardia; species Nocardia vinacea. The sequence continues at coordinate 3,873,497 of NZ_CP109149.1, read as the reverse complement.
CGAGCGGGCAGGCGTATCGGGACCGGTCCCCATCTCGGTGGAGATCAAGGTCGCCGCCGCGACGAGTTGCCTGAATATCGCCGTCGAGCGCTGGTCGGCATCCAATGGCGAACTCGATCTGGCGGAGTTGCTCGATGAAGCATTCGACGCGCTCTCGTCGGTGCGCAACGGGCGCGTCCACTAACGGATCGGCGGGGTCGCCCGCTGAGGAGCGACCCCGCCGAAGGGGGTCAGATGATCGAACCGACGTCTTGCGCAACTATGTGGTCGAGTGCGCGTTCGGCGACGGCCGCGATGGTCATCGATGGGTTGCAGGCCGCGCTGTTGCCCGGGATCAGCGCGCCGTCGAGGACATAGAGTCCGCGCTGCCCGTGCACGCGGCCTTCCAGATCGCAGACCGGGCCCATATTCGCACCGCCGAGCGCGTGCCAAGTGGAGGGGACTGCCAGGTTCGTATCGACGAGAACGCTTGCCGGGCCGGCGATCTTCTGCACCAGCGGACCGATGGCGCCGTTCTGGATCGCCGCGTCTCCTTCTTTGGGCCAGCGCAGCACTGCCTCGTCCTTGCCCGAGTCGTATACGAAGCGTCCGCGGGCGTTGCTGACGCCGTAGCCGACCAGCATGGTGGTGCGCGCATCCACGCCCGCCGGTGGGATCGATGCCTGGATGACCGTGGCCGCTTTCGTGGGATCGTCCCAGTTCAGGCTGCCGTAGACGACCGGTCCGCCCTGGGGGTAGCCGAGATCGCTGTCGAGGCAGGTCCAGGTGTAGATGCGGTCGGCGTTGGTGCCCCACCCGGCGCCGAGTGCGTCCGGCAGGTCCGGGATGGTTCCCTTCGCTTTGGCTCGCACCAGCAGTTTGGTGGTGTTGAGGCTTCCGGCGGCCATGACCAGCGTGCCCGCGGTGAGGATCTTGTTCTCCAGCACGGTGCCGGAGGAGTCGGTCCGGTCGACGTAGACGGTCCACCGTCCGTCCCTGGCGCGTTCGACCTCGGTGACGTGGTGGAGTATTTCGACCTGCACCTTGCCGGTCGCCTCCGCCGCGGCGATATAGGTGACGTCGACGGAGTGTTTTCCGCCGTTGTTCACACCGAGCGCACCGTCGCCATTGGTATAGGAGGGCTTCATCTCGCCACGGAGTTCGGCGAGCGCGTAATTCCAGTCGATCGGCATCGGAATCTTCGACACCGGCAAACCGGCCTTGCGTACATGTTGTTCGAAGACCCGGACGGCCTGATAGTTCGGACTGGCGATCAGTTCGTCCGGGGCGACCGCGAGCTTCAACATCTGCGCGACGCGCGGATAGTGGACCCGGTTCATCGTCGGCCAATCCAGACCGTCCGGGAACTGCGTGGCGAATGCGGCCTGCGACGGCTGCAGCGACATGCCTTGGTACACAAGGGATCCGCCGCCGACACCGGCCGCGCACAGCGCTGTCATATTCTCGCCTGATACCGTCTCGAGCAGTCCGGCGTAGGGGTCGAACGCCACCGGCTTACCGAACAGCTCCGGCGCGGACTCGTACCAGAGAATGCGCTTATCCGGAGACGTGGCGTGCGGGAACGTCTCCGCATTCGGACCTGTCGGCCATCGTAATCCGCGCTCCAGCATCAAGACCGGGACTCCGGCCTGGGCTAGGCGCAGCGCGGTGACGCCGCCGCCGAATCCGGTCCCGATCACGATGACCCGATGGTCTTCGCGGACGAGCGGGACACTCCTCATATTTGTCGCGATACCGCTGCCACCGGCGGCAATTCCCGTACCCGCCAATGCGACTGCGGCACCGGCGGCGCCACCGAGAAACGACCGGCGCGTGAATGCGGACATGTTTGATCGACCTCCTGATCGCGGGGATCGGATCGGATCCCCGCGGGGATGTTGAGAGCAAGGAATACCGGCCCGCGCGACAGTGGATTTCGCGCGCGGGGTGTCGGGGAGCTCCCGCGGCGAATCCCGCAGGATGTTGAGAGGACGAATACCGGCCCGCGCGGCAGTGGATTTCGCGCGCGGGGTGTCGGGGAGCTCCCGCGGCGAATCCCGCGGGACGTTGAGAGGAGGAATACCGGCCCGCGGCAGTGGATTTCGCGCGCGCGGGGGTTCGGGGGACCTCCCGCGGATGTCGGTGAGTGCAGGGAGTTGACGACATCCGCGGGAGGTCTGGGCCCGCCGACAAGGCGTGGGCACGATGGGTGACGGCCGTCGGCGGGGGATTGTGTTGCGGGAGTGAGTTATTCGGTGTGGTCGGCGCCGCCGCGCGCCGCTGCCCGGCCGTGCCGCAGCATCACCGCCAGGACCAGTGCGATCACAGCGGTGCCCAGCGCGAGCCAGAAAGTCTGGGTGTAGCCGCTGTCGCCGAACACCTGCGGTATCGGCTGGACGACGTGGTTGCCCATGACGTCGATGCTCGCCTTGATCGGGTTGTTGTTGAGCAAGGCAGTGACCACGGCGAGGGAGACCGACGTGCCGAGGTTGATGGTGACACCGAGCATGCCGGTACTGATGCCTTGCTGTTCCTGTGGTACCGCATCGACGACGAGATTGGCCACGGCGGCGTAGAAGAAGCCGAACCCGATCCCGGACAGCGCGTAGAACACCGAATAGGTGGCCCAGCTGTAGTCGACCAGGAGGTAGCCAACGCCCGCGACCACGTTGACGGCGAAGCCGAGGATCGCCGGAATGCGGGCGCCGTATCGGTGCGCCAGCCAGCCGCCGAGTGGGCCGGCGATGACGGCGACGAGCCCGGCCCAGAGTCCGACATGGAGCGCGTACTGCAACATGGTGAAGCCGTTGCCGTAGCTGTAGCTGGGATCGAGGACCACCTTCACCATGTCGACCGGGAGCGTAGCTCCGGTCATCTCATGGGCTTTGGCCACGACACCCTGTGCGACCTGGTCGCGCAGCCCGTCGGCATTCGGGGTCTGGGTCATGTACGCCAGCGTCAGCGGCTGTATCGCGATGATGCCGACGCCGAAGAAGGACATCAGCAGCACCATGCTGACCTTGGGGTTCAACAACAGCCGCAGGTCGACCATCGGGCGGCTCACTCGGGTTTCCACCACGAAGAAAAGTGCCAGCAGCAGTAGTCCGCCAACCAGCCAGGCGATGCTGGTTGCGCGGCCCCAACCCCAGCTTTGGCCGTTGTCCAGGTAGAGCAGAACCAGCAGCGTACCGGCGGACAGCAGCACCGCGCCGAAGGGATCGATCCGATCGCGTACCCGCAGCTTCGATTCCGGGACTACGAGCACGACGAGCAGCGTCATCACGGCGGTGAAACCGCCCAGACCCCAGAACAACGACCGCCAGGAGAAGTGGTCGAGCATCACACCGCCGATCACCGGCGCTATCGCAGCGGCAATACCGATCCCGGCGCCGACGAAGCCGAGCGCGGTCGCCACGAACCGCCGCGGCATCAGATCCCGGATCAGGCCGAAGGCAATGAACTGGCTGGCGACGGCGAACGCCTGCAGACCACGTCCGATCAGGAACAGCGTCCAGTTGTCGGTGACTGCGTCGATCAACGAGCCGACGACGAACAGCACGCCGCACGCCACGAACAACCGCTTCTTGCCCCAGATGTCGCTCATCTTGCCCAGCAGCGGTGTCGCGGAGGCACCGACCAGGCCGATCAAGATGACCACCCAGTTGATGTTGGCCCCGACGTCGGGGAAGGTGGCGCTCATATCGTGCAGTGCCGGGGTGATCATCGTGTACTGAACGGGGACGACCTCGGTCATCAGCACGATGAGCGCGAGCACCGTGTAGATGCGAAGGCGCGAGGCGTTCTCGAGCCGACCGGTATCGACGGCGAGGTCGACTTCATCCGGTGGAGGAGTGGTGGTAGCGGACATAGAACGCTCCAGGGGGAGAAACGATGAGATGGGAGTCACATGAGGCGGCTCTTGGCGGCGGACGATATGAGGTCGCATCCGTCGTCCGCGCATTCGTCCTACTCACCGGAAATTCGTGCATATCCGTGCGGCGACCTTTGGTGATGCGGTCGAGACCGGGGCGCGGCGGTAGTGGTTGTCGCACTCAGCGCTGTCGCACCGATGAGCTACGAGCACGCTTTGCCCGCTGAGCGGAACAACGGATATGCGACGCGTCATCGAGGGCTTTCATGTGTCTTCCAACACACCCCCCTTCACAAGGACGCACTATGACCCATCTGTTCGTTCGCCGTGTACTGGCCGCCGCCGGGGCCATGGCAGTGGTTTCGGCAACTGTCATCGGTTGTTCCAGCTCGAACGACGACTCCGCGAGCACCACCACGACGGCGACGAGCGCCCCGGCGGCGCAGGCCACTTCCGCGCAGGCCGATTCGAACGACCCGGCGGTCAAGGAAATCACCGACGTCTTCGTCGCATTCTTCGACGGCAAGACCTCCGCCGACACGAAAGCCGGTCTCGTGGAGAACGGTTCGACCTTCGCCCCGACGCTGGAGGCGCAGGCGAGCAATCCGATGACCGCCGGTTCCACGGCGACGGTGTCCACTGTGAAACTCGACGACAGCACGCATGCCTCGGTCACCTACAGCGTCCTGATCAACGGCAACCCGGCCCTGCCGAATCAGGCGGGCAAGGCCATCAGCGTCGACGGGAAGTGGAAGGTCGCCGCGGCGACCTTCTGCGGTCTGCTGAAGTTGCAGGGCGGCGCTCCGGCCGGCTGTTGATCGCCGCGATACGGGTCGGTAACTCGGTTTTCTACTGAGTGAGACGGCGACCCGTGAAATTCGTGCGGTCAATAGCATCGGCCCTGAGCGCAGCGCCTGGTGAAACTCGACCAGTCTGCATGGGATCCGTTGTTGTCCAAGATTTTTCGTATCACACACCGAGTATCGGGCGGCAGCGGGTCGCCGATGCTCATTCGGCCGTCGACGAAAGGCATACACGCTGTGGTGAATGAATTAGCTGGCAAAGTCGCCATCGTTACCGGCGGCGCGGCTGGAATCGGTGCGGCCATTGTCGAGCTGTTCGCGGCCGAAGGCGCCCGGGTCGTCATCGCCGACCGGGATTCGGATGGCGGTGAACAGCTGGCCGAACGCCTCGGCGCAGACGTCATCTTCACCAAGACCGATGTCGCGGATCCCGAGCAGGTCACCCAAATGGTCGCCACCGCCGTCGAGCGATTCGGCGGTCTCGACATCATGGTCAACAACGCGGGCATTTCCGGCGCGATGCATGCCGGATTCCTCGACGACGACCTCGCCGATTTCCATCAGGTGCTCGGTGTCAACCTGCTCGGTGTAATGGCGGGGACGCGGGAAGCGGCACGCCATATGGTTGCCAACGGGGGCGGCTCGATCATCAATGTCTCTTCGATCGGCGGGGTTCAGGCGGGCGCCAGCGTGATGTCGTATCGCGCATCCAAAGCGGCGGTTATACATTTCACCAAATCGGCCGCGATGGAATTCGCCGCCGCCGATATCCGAATCAATTGCATCGCACCCGGAAACATTCCGACATCCCTGCTCGCCTCGGCCGTCGCGAACATGAGTGCGGAGGACGCCGACAGGTTTGTCGGCGCCGCCCGCGAGATCATGCGAAATACCAAACCGCTGCGGCGAGACGGCGAAGCTCGCGATGTCGCCGAGGCCGCGCTGTATTTCGGCAGCGACCGGTCGGCGTATGTGACGGGCACGATCCTGCCGGTCGACGGTGGCACCGTCGCGGGCATGAAGAGCCAAGTCAAGGACCTTCGATGAAAGTGATTGCCGACCAAGACAAATGCCTCGCCAACGGTCAGTGCGCGCTGTACGCGGGCGACGTATTCGACCAACGCGACGAGGACGGCGTCGTCGTATTGCTGAACGAACATCCGGCGCCGGACCGGGCCGACGACGTCCATCAGGCAGCTGCGGCCTGCCCCGCGCGCGCCATCAATATCGAGGAATGACGGAGACTCATGTCCGATACACCGAGCGGAACCGCGACCGACGCCGCCGTGCCCCAGTATCCGATGGAGCGCTCGATGCGCTGCCCCTTCGCGCCGCCGCCCCTGGAGCTCGAACTCGCCGCGGCGAATCCGCTCAGCCGAGTGCGGATCTGGGATGGCAGCACGCCGTGGTTGATCACCGGATACGCCGAAGCGAAAGCCCTGTTCTACGATCCGCGAGTCAGCGTCGACGACCGTCGCCCCGGATTTCCGCACTGGAACGAAGGTATGCGGGCCATGTCGACCGTGCGTCCGGGATCGGTATTCAATCGGGATCTCGACGAACATGCCCGACATCGCAGAATGCTGACCAAGCCCTTCGCCCTCAAGCGCGTCGAGGCACTGCGGTCGGCGATTCAGAAGATCACCGACGAGCATATCGATGCCATGCTCGCCGGACCGCGTCCGGCCGACCTTGTGGCGGCGCTGGCATTGCCCGTGCCTTCTCTGGTCATCAGTGAACTGCTCGGCGTGCCCTACGAGGATCACGAATTCTTCCAGGACCGCAGCAACGTCGGACTCGGTCGAAACAACACGGCCGAGGAGACACAGGCCAACGTCGTCGAGATGATCAATTACCTGGCCGATCTGGTGGATGCCAAGGCCGAGAATCCCGCCGAGGACGCGATTTCCGATCTGGCGGAACGGGTCAAGGCCGGTGAGATCGATCGATGGGAAGCCGCCATGCAGGGCGTCGGCCTGCTCTTCGCGGGTCACGAGACCACCGGCAACATGATCGGTCTCGGCACCCTCGCCTTGCTGGAGCATCCCGAACAGCTGGCGGTTGTTCGTGACACCGACGATCCGAAGGTGCTCGCCAATGCCATCGAGGAATTGCTGCGTTACCTCAGCATCATCCACACCGGGCAGCGGCGGGTCGCCATGGAGGACATCGAGATCGGTGGCGAGGTGATCCGCGCCGACGAGGGCATCATCATCGACCTCGCCCCGGCGAACTGGGACCCCAACACCTTCCAGGAGCCGGGCCGGCTGGATTCCGACCGCGCGAATGCGAACCAGCACATGGCATTCGGGCACGGGCGGCATCAGTGTGTCGGCCAGCAGCTCGCCCGTGCGGAATTGCAGATCGTCTTCCAGACGTTGTTCCGCCGAATTCCGACGCTGCGCCTGGCGACGACGATCGACCGGGTCGATTTCAAGCACGACCGGCTGGCCTATGGGGTCTACGAATTGCCGGTCGAATGGTGACCAATTCCGATAAGAAATGCATGGGAGGCAAGTGATGTCAAGCCCGACGAAGAACGTCTCGCTGTATCCACCCGAGGGCTACGGTGCGCCGAAGGACAGGCAAGGTAACGCCACGGGCGACGTTGGTCTTCCCCCGGGGACGGAGGTGTGGTCGGCGGATAATCACATCTCCCTCTCGGACGATATTTTCTTCCAGTACCTTCCCGAGGAGCTGAAGGCTCAGGCGCCGCGGATCTGGTATGAGGAAGGTGCCTATCAGGTCGGCGCGGCCGGACATTCATTCTTGCCGCCCGAATTCAGTGCCGTCCTGATGCAGTACGACGACCTCGTCGGCGCGGCCAGCGGCAACCTCGAGGCCCGTATTCAGCAGCTTGCCGAAGACGGCGTCTACAAGGAACTGGCGTTTCCGAACGCCGTCTTGGCGCTGTTCTTCCATTCCGACAAGGAAATGCGCGAGCGTTTGTTCCGGATCTACAACCAGTACATGGCGGGCCTGCAGGAGCGCTCCAAGGGGCGGTTCTACGCCGCGGGGCTGATCAACTGGTGGGATCCGGCCGGTACGCGGCGGACCCTGGAAGAGCTGAAGTCGTTGGGGCTCAAGACTTTCCTGCTGCCGCTCAACCCGGGTACGGACGCCGACGGCAACCAGATCGACTACGCCAGTACGGCGATGGACCCGGTGTGGGACGAGATCGAAGCGTCGGGCGTGCCCATTTCCCATCACATCGGGGAGACCGGGCTCAAGGCTCCCTGCGAGTTCAATACCCTCGTGGTCGGGATGATGGTCAATGTCGACTCCTTCCGGGAGATGTTTTCCAGGTACATCTTCTCCGGCATCCTGGACCGGCATCCGAAACTTCGGATCGGCTGGTTCGAGGGCGGGATTTCCTGGGTTCCCTCGGCACTGCAGGACGGCGAACATCTGTACGCGTCCTACCTGCACATGTGCGAGCCGAAACTGAAGCACGACGTCCGCTACTACTGGAACAAGCACATGAGTGCCGCGTTCATGGTGGATCCGCTCGGCTTGCAGCTGATCGACCAGATCGGCGTGGACAACGTGATGTGGTCCACCGACTATCCGCACAACGAAAGCACTTTCGGCTATTCGGAGAAGTCGCTGCAGCTGGTAATCGACGCGGTCGGCCCGGAAAAGGCAGCACAAATCGTCAGCGGCAACATCAAGAAGTTCCTGGGTATCGAATGACTAATTCTCCGACAGCGGTAGGGACTTCGATCCGGATTCCGGACGTACCGGATCGCGCCCGCATGCGGCGCGAAACCGGAGCTCGGTTACGGGCGGCGATGGCGGAGCAGGGCGTGGATGCGCTGGTTCTGCTCGAAGATCAATCCGTCATGTATGCGACCGGAGCGAGTTGGCCGCTCGGCGACGCCGGTCTGTCGCATATTGAGTGCCCGGTCGCGGTGGTCCTGGCGGACGACGAGTGGCCGCATTTGTTCATGCCCTTCCGTGAGGGCGCGGCCACCGAAACGGAGTTGCCCGCGGACTATGTCCACGGACCCGTCTATCTCGAATTCGACGAAGGTGTAACGGATTTCGCGCGGATCCTGGCCGAGCTCGTCCCCAGCGGGGCGAGGGTGGCCGTGGACCAGTCCACGGGTGCGATGCGACGCGCGGAGCGGAAATTGTTCCCGTCCGGGTCGCTCACCGACGCCGCCCTGGTGCTCAGCGCGGCCAAATTGGTCAAGACCCAGGACGAGCTGGCCTGCATTCGCACGGCGTGCCGGATAACCGACACCGCGATGGTCGATGTCCACGCGGCGCTGGCACCCGGAATCCGGCAGATCGACCTCTCGGCGGCCTTCGTGCGGCGGGCGTTCGAACTCGGCGCCACCGCCAATATTCTCGACCCCATCTGGCAGGTCATGCCGGAAAGCAAGGCAGAAGGCGTCTGGACGGTACACGACGATCTTGCGTTGCCTTTGCTTACGACCGAACGGGAGCTGGCGCGCGGCGATGTCCTGTGGACCGACGTGAGCATCAGCTACGGCGGGTACTGCTCCGACTTCGGCCGGACCTGGGTGGTTGGTCAGGACCCCACCCCGAGGCAGCAGGCGCAATTCACCAGATGGCGGGAGATCCTGGACGCGGTGCTCGCGGTGACCCGCGCCGGAGCCTCGCTGAATGAACTGGCCAGGGCGGCCATCGACGCCAATGGCGGCGAAAAGCCCTGGCTGCCCCACTTCTATCTGGGGCACGGTATCGGCGTCGGCCCCGCCGAGATGCCCATGATCGGCACGGACCTGGGCGAAGACTTCGACAAGAACTTCGTCCTCGCACCGGGCACGGTAGTGGTGCTGGAACCGGTGGTGTGGGAGGACGGCACCGGGGGCTATCGCAGCGAGGAGATCATCGTGATCACCGAGGAAGGCTTCATTCCGTTGACCGACTACACCTACGCCCCCTATGGCAACTGAAATCCTGGCCGACGAACGCGCACTCCGTCTCGGGCGACGGGCGCGCGTACTGGCCCAGATGGAAGCCCACGACCTCGACCTGCTCGTACTGGGCAGGCAGGCCAATATCCGCTATGTCACCGGCACACCGCAGCTGTGGACCGCGGGGACCAGGCCGTTCGGTCCCGGATGCGTCCTCGTCCGCGAAACCGGCGACATTCATCTGTTGAGCACCTGGGACGAAGGCGTTCCCGAGGACATTCCGCACGAAAACCTGTACGGGATCATGTGGAATCCGCTCAACCTCATGGGGGTGCTGCGCCAGATCGGCGGTGCCGCCACCGCCAGGCGGGTGGGTACGGATGCCCTGTCCCCGCTGTTCTCCCAGTTCCTGCCGATGGCATTTCCCCAGGCGGAACTGGTCGACGGCGAGCAGGCCATGCGTGCCGCCCGGCGGATCAAGACTCCCGAAGAAATTGTGGTGCTTCGGGATTCGATCCGCATCGCGGAAGCGGGCCTGGCGGCGGCGGTTGCCGAACTGCGGCCCGGCGTCACCGAGAAGACCCTGACCGGAGTGATGTTGCAGGCGATGGCGGCCGGAGGGATGAGTACCCCGGCCACCCAGGACGCCGCGTGGGTGACCGCACCGGACCACCCGTGGCGGCGCGCGTCCGGTGACCGGCGCGCGCAGGCCGGTGACCTGGTGGCCTTCTCCGCGGGCGTCATCGGCAACGGCTACATCGCCCAGATCGGCCGGACCTGGCCGACCTGGGCGCCGAAGGACGGCACAAGTGCCCTCTACGAGCGGTGGGATCAGCTGTGGTCGCGCCTGCTCGCCGCCTGTCGGCCGGGTCGGCTCGCCTCCGAATTCCTCAGCGCTTACGAGGCTGCCGGTGAACCGTTGCCGCCGCTGCCGGTGGCCCATGCACTGGGGCTGGGGTTCGATGCGCCCGTTGTGTCGCGACAACTTCCGGCCACCGCCGCCGCGGAGCACCTGGAACCCGGGATGGTGCTCGCGGTCACCGGCTACGTCTGGGAGCAGGGCATCGGCGCAGTCTTCGGACGGGAGATGGTGCTGATCACAGCAGACGGACCCGAGGTGCTGACCTCCGGCCCGTCGTGGAACAGCAACGCGGGCCTCGCGATCGGAGCGTCGCATGAGTGAGTCCGTGCCTTCGGCCGAGGAAATCATCCTCTACGCGAAGGATCCAAAGACCAAGATCGCCACGATCACGTTCAACCGGCCCGACCACCTCAATGCGCCGACCATCGCCGCCCGGGTGCGCTATGCCGACCTGTTGCACCGCGCCAGTGTCGACGACGACGTCAAGGTGCTCGTAATCCGTGGCGAGGGTGATGATCTCGGCACCGGTGCCGACCTGCCGGAGTTCATGGCGGCGCACACCAGCCCCGATCAGGGGCCGAAGCTCGCCGAATTCCGCATCGGCGCCGATGAAGTCACCTATCCGCCCCAGGGGTCGTTCCGGCACGGCGCGACGCTCAGCTCGTGGTATGCCAACTCCCACTCCGGAATTCGCAGCCTCCAGGATTTCAAGAAGATCAGCATCCTGGAGGTGAAGGGCTACTGCTACGGGTGGCACTTCTATCAGGCCGCCGATGCCGATCTGGTGATCTCCTCCGACGACGCGCTGTTCGGGCATCCGGCCTTCCGTTACGTCGGGTGGGCGCCGCGGATGTGGTGGTGGGCGCAGACCATGGGTCTGCGCAAATTCCAGGAGATGGTGTTCACCGGGCGGGCGTTCACCGCCGCCGAAATGTACCAGTGCAACTTCCTCAACAGCGTCGTCCCGAGGGACCAGCTGGAAGCGGAAGTGGACAAATACGCACAGGCCTGTGCCAGCAACCGGCCGACGGACACCGTGTTCATGCAGAAGTCCTTCTTCGAGTTCATGAAGCAGTACCAGGGCGAATATCTGGGCAGCATGATCAGCGGACTTTTCGAAACGGTCGGCGGCTTCGCGGCGCCCGACGCCGAAGACATGATGTTCGAGCAGGCCATGAATCGCGGAATCAATAACGCGGTCAAGGACAACGACAGCAAATTTCCGCCGGAATGGCGGCTGAGCAAGCGCGCTCGGGAGCGGAAGGACTAGCTCGTGGAACCGCTCGATGGTTACGTGGTCGTCGATTTCTCCAGTGGGATCGCCGGGGCTTATTGTACGAAGCTGCTGGCCGATGCCGGTGCTGAGGTCGTCAAAGTCGAAGCGCCGGAGGGTGATCGGCTGCGAAGCTGGTCGGCGTCGCACGCCGAAATTGCCTCCGGCGCCGACGGTGCGCTGTTCGGTTTCCTCGCGTGCTCGAAGCACAGTGTCGTCGCCGATCCGGATGAGATCGACTTCGTGGACCGACTGTTGGCGGGGGCAGACGCGGTGGTCTGGAGTCGCGGATCGAGTGTCGCGGAGCATCCGTCGTTCACTCCGGAAGCCATTCATGACCGGCATCCCCATCTGACGGTCACCGCGATCACCCCATTCGGTCTGCACGGTCCCTGGCAGGACCGACCGGCTACCGAGTTCACGCTGCAGGCGTGGTCGGGCGGGATCATCGGGCTCGGTCGCGGCGCGCCGGACCGTGCTCCGGTCTATGTCGGAGGCCGGATCGGCGAGTGGGTTGCCGGGGCATATGCCGCGGCCGGCACCCTGGCATCGCGGGTGCGGACCCTCGACACCGGCGTGGGCGAGCTGGTCGACCTGTCCGTACTCGAGAGCCAGATTCTCAGTCTCACTTACTATTCCGTCACATTCTTCGAGGCGCTCGGTCGGTTGATGCGGCCAGGACGAGGGCTCATGGTGCCTGGGGTGGCCAGCGCCAAGGACGGAATGGTGGCTGTCGGGTGCGGGACCGCGCAGCAGTGGTTCGACCTGTGCGCGATGGTCGGGCATCCGGAGTGGATCGATGAGAGCGCGCCGTTCTCGATCAGCGGGCGGGCGGGCGACCTGGCGAGTGAGATCGCCCCGTGGTTCGCCGAGCACACTGTCGAGGAAATCCGGGAACTGGCGACGGCTTTCAGAATTCCCAATTCCCTGGTAGCCAATGGCGAGAACATCGCCGAGATGGAGCATTACCGGGCACGCGGATCATTCGTGGCCAACCCACGCGACGGTTACACCCAACCCGCGCCGCCGTTCCGCTTGGGATCCGAGCCACCGCCCGCACCTAGCCCCGCCCCGCGCCTCGACGAGCACGGGGAACGATATCGCGCCACACCCCCGGTAGCTCGACGAGACACCGCGAAAGGGTTGCCCTTCAACGGACTTCGCGTGCTGGATATGACCGCCTTCTGGGCCGGGCCGTCCTGCACACACTTGCTCGCCATGCTCGGCGCCGAAGTGATCCACGTCGAGTCGACCACTCGCCCCGATGGAACCCGGCTCATCGCCGGTGTCCCGCTCAGCGAGGAACAGTGGTGGGAACGCTCGCCGATCTTCTCGAGCCTGAACACGAATAAGAAGAGCGTCACACTGGACTTCCGGAGCGAGCGCGGGATCGAGGTGCTGCACCGGCTGATCCAGAGCTGCGATGTGATCGTCGAGAACTACACCCCGCGGGTGCTCGAGCAGATCGGGCTCGACTACGAGAAGGTGCGCAGCCTGCACCCCGACGCGATCATGGTCCGGATGCCGGGATTCGGCCTCGACGGGCCGTGGCGGGACAACCCGGCCTTCGCCTACATCATCGAGGATGCGTCCGGACTCACCTGGTTGACCGGGCATCCCGATCAGAACCCGGTCGAGCCGTTCTCGATCGGCGATCCGAATGCCGGTCTGCACGCCCTCAATGCGCTGCTGCTCGCGCTGGAACATCGGCGGCGTACCGGCGCGGGCATGCTCGTCGAGGCGGCGATGGTGGACGCCGCAATGAATGTCGCCGCCGAACAGGTGATCGAGCACTCCGCCTACGGGCAACTCCTTGTGCGCGACGGTAATCGGGGACCGGAGGCGGCACCGCAAAACCTCTACCGGACCGCCGATATCGACGAATACGGCGGCAACGACTCCTGGGTCGCGGTCGCGGTGGCCACCGATGAGCAATGGTCTGGTCTACGCGATGCGATAGGTCGGCCGGACTGGGCGATGGAGTCGCAGCTGTCCACCGCCAGCGGGCGTCGCGAGCAGCACGACCTCATCGACAAGAATCTCGCCGCGTGGTGTGGGCAGCGCAGCGCGGGGGAGATCGTCCAAATCCTTTGGGACGCCGGAGTTCCGGTGGGCAAAGTCATGCAGCCGCATCGCGTCGCCGAACTGCCGCAGCTCGAGTCGCGCGGCTTCTACGAGTACGTCGAGCATCCGGTGAACCCGACGGTCCGGCACAGCACAGTGCCGTTCACGCTGTCGGACGGCCCCGAACGGTGGCACACGCGCCACGCGCCGTTGTTGGGGGAGCACAACCAGGAAGTGCTGGCGGGACTCGGATTCGGTGAATCCGAAATCGCCGCGCTCGAGGCCGACGGCGTCATCGGGCGGGCGCCCGCGATGGGCAAGGGGAAGTGATGACATCGATGAACGACTGGGACCTTACGACCGACTTCCTGGTCGTCGGGAGCGGTGCCGGGGTCGTGGGCGCACTGCGTGCCAGGGCCCTCGGCAAAGATGTTCTCGTCGTGGAGAAGTCCGATCTGGTCGGCGGATCGACCTGCATGTCGGGTGGTGTGCTGTGGTTGCCCAACAATCCACTCATGCAGCGCGATGGCGTGCCCGACTCACTCGAGGACGCGCTGCGGTACTTCGACACAGTTGTCGGTGACGCGGGTCGGGCATCGTCTCCTGCGCGGCGACTGGCCTACCTCCATTCGGGGATCGACATGGTCGAATTCCTCGAATCCGAGGGCCTGAAATTCCGTCGGTGCGAAGGGTATAGCGATTACTACGCCGGAGTCCGGGGCTGCGAAGGCGGATCCGCCCGGGGCAGATCCATCGAACCGGAGATCTTCGATAAGAAGAAACTCGGTGCCTGGCGTGACCGGATCCGGCCCGGCTTCGCCGGCGGCATGGTGATCTACACCGTGGAGGCGGCGCCGATGTCGTTGATGCGGACCCGAATCGGTATGGCCACGATGGCCAGGGTCGGAAGGCGCACTGTCGGGGGGCGCCTTCGCGGACGGCAGTTGGCGGCCAATGGGGCAGCATTGATCGCCCGGTTGGTCGACGCGCTGCTGCGGCGGCAGGTTCCGATCTGGCGCGAGTCCGCGCTCACCGACCTCGTCGTCGAGGACGGCCGGGTCGTGGGCGCGGTCATCCAGCGCGACGGAGGAGCTGTGCGCGTGCGTGCGCGGGACGGAATCCTGCTCGCCGCCGGTGGTTTCGCCCGCAACGAGACGATGCGCAAGGAGTATTCGGACGGGCAGCCCATCGGTGCCGACTGGACCTCGGCAAACCCGGGCGACACCGGAGACGCGATCCGGCTCGCGATGGATCTCGGAGCCGCCACGGACATGCTGGACGAGGCGTGGTGGATGCCGTCGTGGATTATGCCCGACGGCACCCCCGGCATGTGCCTTTCCGAGCGGTGCAAGCCGGGATCGCTCATCGTCGACGCGCAAGGCCGACGCTATTTCAACGAGGCGTGCTCCTATCAGGAGGCGGGCCAGCGGATGTATGCCCATCACCGCGAGTCCGGCGGCGCTATTCCGTCATGGCTCATCATCGATTCCCGCCACCGGGCCAGCTATCCGTTCGGGATGGCTCCCGCAGGCTGGACACCGAAGAAGTTGATCACCGGCGGTGTGCTGAAACGCGGCGAGACGCTGGAAGACCTTGCGCGCCAATGCGGTATCCCCGCCGATTCGCTGTTGGAGACGGTCAGCCGTTTCAATGGATTCGCCGAAACCGGCGTCGATGAAGACTTCCATCGCGGCGAGGGCGACCACGAGCGGTTCTATGGCGACCGCACCCACCAGCCGAATCCCAGCCTGGGGCCGATCGAGAAGGGGCCGTTCTACGCGGCCGCGCTGTACCCCGGAGATATCGGCACCAGCGGTGGACTGCTCTGTGACGAGTTCTCCCGGGTATTGAACGCCGAGGGGGAGCCGATCAGCGGTTTGTATGCCACCGGCAACTGCACCGCATCCGTGATGGGCCGCAGGTACCTCGGCGCCGGGGCGAGTATCGCCGCCTCGGCGGTATTCGGGTACGCGGCGGCGAATCACGCGTGTGAGTCTCCCGGCCGAGAACACTCCGAATGATGAAGGTTGTTGCGTCACAATTTGTTCCGGCGACCGGCCGCCCGCTCCGCGCGGCGTTCGCACGGACACTGATCTGACCCTGCGGAGGTAATGTGCATCTCTCGTCGATGGTCGAGATGATCGAGTCGGGCTTTGCCGACCGGGTGCTGCTCGGCGATGCCGAGCGGCGGGTCACCGGTGCCGATCTGGGCGTGCTCGCCAAGCGTGGCGCGGCGACGTTACATGCGTTCCCGGCGCTGGTGTACACGGGGGAGAACCATCCGCTGCTGCCGGTGGCACTCTTGGCCGCGGCGTGCGCGGGGGTGCCGTTCGTCCCGGTGAACTACCGGTTGGACGACACCCAGCTGAACAGCTTGATCGAACGGCAGCCCGAGGCTCTCGTATTGGCGGACGCCGTGACGGCGCCGCGAGTGACGGCCGGCGGGCAGGTGCTCCTATTCGACGATTGGCTGGCGGGACTCCCCGCCGACCCGCCACCCGCGGATCCGCCGATCGACGACGACGACGTGGCGGTCGTGCTGTACACCAGCGGCACCACGGCGGCCCCGAAGTCGGCGCTGCTGCGGCATCGCCACCTGATGGCCTACCTGCTGAGCACCGTCGAATTCGGCAGTGCCGGTGCCGAAGAGGCGGTGCTGGTGTCGGTGCCGCCCTACCATGTCGCCGGCGTGGCCAATATGCTGTCGAATCTGTTCGCGGGCCGTCGACTGGTGTACCTGCGTGCCTTCGATCCGCTCGTTTGGCTCGACACGGTCCGCGCGGAAGACGTGACAAACGCGATGGTGGTGCCGACGATGCTGGCGCGGATTGTGGACACGGTGGCCGGACTCGGCACTGCGGACCTCCCGACGCTACGTTCCCTCTCGTACGGCGGCGCGAAAGTATCCGAACGCGTACTGCGCGAGGCACTTACGCGATTCCCGAAGGTCGGATTCGTCAACGCCTACGGTTTGACCGAAACGGCGTCGACGATCGCCGTCCTCGGCCCCGAAGACCACCGAGCCGCACTGCTTTCCGATGACCCACTGATCCGGGCCCGGCTCTCGTCGGCCGGTCAGGTACTGCCGACAGTCGAGATCGAGATCCGCGACGACGACGGCCGAGCACTGCCCCCAGGCAAGTCGGGCATCATCTTCCTACGCGGCGACCAGATCTCCGGTGAATACGCCACAGGCAGCCTGCTCGACGCCGACGGCTGGTTTTGCACCCGAGACAAGGGCCATGTCGATGCCGACGGATACCTCTATATCGAGGGCAGAGCCGACGACACGATCATCCGAGGCGGCGAGAATATCGCCCCCGCCGAGATCGAAGAAGTCCTACTGTCCCACCCTGCAGTCGCCCAAGCGTGCGTCGTCGGCCCACCGAGCGACGAATGGGGCCAGACCCTCGCCGCAGCGGTAGTGCTCCGCGCGGGCGCCGTCGCAACCGACGAAGAGTTGCGCACCCTCGTGCGGTCACGCCTGCGCGGCTCGAAGACCCCGGAAATGATCGTCTTCCGAGAGTCGTTGCCGCACACCGACACCGGAAAGCTACTGCGCAGGCTCGTGCTAGAGGACCTGAGCGCACCTTAGAGAGGTAAGAAACCCCATGGCACTATCCCTGAAGCCCGGCACACGCGTCTACAGCTCCGTCGATTCGACAGAACTGATCGTCGTCAAAGTCCCCGCGGCCCCGATCGAACTCACCATCGGCGGCGCCCCCGCGGTGCTCTCCGCAGCGGAAAAGAACGGCACCGCCGCCCCGGCCACCTCCAACGGCGGCACCGCAATAGGCAAGCGCTACACCAACGCCGACGCAACAGTCGAATTACTCTGCACCAAGCCAGGTCCCGGTATTCCCGCCATCGATGGCGAGGCACTGGAGCTCAAGGCGGCCAAGCCGCTCCCAGCATCGGACTGACCGTCGACACCATCCGACACTCCGGCGAGCCGGATTGCTTCCATCGATGCCGGTTGGTCGACACGATATGCCGCCGGGCCTAACGCTCCGCAACCCGAACACTCTGATGGTCGAAGGGCCAGCGATTCGGATCGTGCCGATAGGCGTTCGGCGGGTGAAGACCATGGCTTGACCTACCGATTCCACCAAGTTGTCGGCGATCGGCGCTCCGCTGGCACATCGGAGACCACCCGCGCAGACACCCAAGCGTCAGCTCGGATCGTTCGCTCGGTATGCGGCTAGTTAGAGACTGGTGTCAGGACCCGATCCCGGCCAGGATTTGTCCAGGTGCCCGGTGGGGTGCTCCCTCATGCGGCTGCCCACCATCGGTATTGGTGTGGCTCTCTAATTGGCTTGCCTTCCACCGGGTGCCGTGCGGGGAGTGGCTGGAAAGGGGTCTGCCCAGGCTCGAACTAGCGGTGCCCTCCCGCACGGACACCACGATTGCCGTCCAGGGCGGAACACCGATGACCGTCATCGTCGGAATGGATCCACACGAACGCTCGGCCACCATCGAAATCATCGACAAGACCGGACGGATTCTGGCCACCGGCCGATATGCCACGACACCGTCGGATACGCGCAAATGCTCAACGCCACACAACGATTCACCGATCGAGTCTGGGCAATCGAGGGCTGCAACGGCATCGGCCGACACCTCGGTGCGGGCGTGGCCGAGTTCGTCACGACGGTCGGCGAGCATCTGATTCTTCCAGGCGGCCGCCGAGTTCAACGCCCGCTACGCGCCACCTTCGGCTTCAACGACATCGCCACCGCCGACGAACCCGCGGGAGTTCGATCATCGTGCTGTCGATCGCATCGATCTCGGCACCGACCTCGCAAGAGATGACGAAGTACTCACCGATGGCGACGCTAACAGTCGAATCATGTTGCCGTGAAACGTTTTTGTTCAGCGATCAGATGAAGGCCACTCGGTGCCCCGCTGACTCGGGTACGGGCGTCGGTCCTCGGTGGCAGGATGCGGGTGTGGGTAACTATTTCGAACGAATCGTCGACCTCGATGTGACCTCGGCCGACGCGAGCACGCTGGCCGAGCACATGGTGGACTGGATGGTGTCGCGACGATGGCTGCTTCGCGAGACTTCACGCGAGGCGATGTACAGCCTCCAGGTCGACGAAGGCTATGTCCCAGGCCCCGACTGGCCGCAGATCACCCATGAATGGGGCGCCGACTGGATCCCCGGCCCCGTCGCCGTCATCGTCGGCCGCCACGACCACTATCCTGGCCAGGGCGGCATCGAACCGGCCTCCGCAGTATGCCCACGCTGCCAGGCCACCACCGTGATCATCGACTACCCGCAGCAATGGCAAGCCGATCCCGCCGTATGGCAGCCGTTCTCGGACGCGATCGACGCCTGGAAACAAACAGGCACCGGCTCAGCGATCTGCCCCTCCTGCACCACACCGGGCCCCATCACCACCTGGCAATGGGCAGACGACTTCGCCCTGGGCACCCTCGCCTTCGACTTCTGGGGTTGGCCGCCCCTCACCGAGGACTTCATCACCGAATTCGCCACCCAACTCGGGCACCGAATCGAACACCACACCGGCAAGTTCTGAACCGAGGCTTCCAACGATCAGCTGAGCGCGGCGCGGTGACTGTCGAGCTCGGCACGCAGCTCGTCGGGAACGGGTCGCCCTCGTTCCAGCATTCGAACCAGTGGTTGTCGATCGGGTTGAGGACGCGGTCGATCGCACGACCGCCAGCACGCGCAGGTCCTCGGTCACGGTGAAGGCCAGGTTCTCGATGTAGTCGCGCGCATGAACTGGCCACCAGCCCGTCGCTGGCGAAATCCTCGAATGCCACGAATCAGCGAGCCGTCTGCCCCCTGAAACAGGGGTGCGCTGTCCGCTGGGGCGAGCGCGAGTTTCTGTTGAGTCTCTTCGTGGAACTGCGCGAGCAACGCCTGTACGGATGGCGCTATCTCCCGCGAACGAGACGGAACGAGATCGGATGGCATCTCTACGCCCCCAACGGATTTGGGAGATCGGTTTTACTGAGCAGCACAGCCCAGTATTCATCGCGCAGAACGTTCCACAGGTCTTCGTGCTGCGGAAGCATCTCCCGAGCGTCGGCCAAATCCGGATACGCGTCGAACATGATCGTGCCCGGTTGGGCTCCGTAGAGCGGTGTATTAGACGGTACCCGGTAAGCGGTGAAATGCTCCGCAGGAAGCTGCACGCGCAGGACACGCGGCGTACGCGCTACCAACTGCCACACCGCGACCTTGTGACCGTTCTCGGTTTGCGTGGTCCGCAACCCATGTCGGCGCATCACGCCTCCCCGTTGGACGATTCTTCGGAATCGGCCTGGTAGCTCCACTGGTTGACCGCAACGACGAACAGTTCGATCACTTCGGCTGGAGGTGGTTGCCACCATCCTTGAAGCTCGGGCCGTGGTGGGCCGACGAACGGGTTTCGGTGCGGCAGAACACAATCAGGCTGTGGCTGTCGACTGTTCAACACGGGTGTCTCCTCGGCTCGGCCGCATCCTTGGAAGGCACCCCGTGACCGGTTGGTGTCACATGCCACGGGGGCCAGCTCAGACGCTAGGACCTGCTAGGGCACCGGTCCACGATCATGCTCAATCGTGCACGGATCAAAGATTCCCACTGCACAGCAAGCATCGCTGAGCCACAATCGGATAAGTATGTGCAACCTCGTGCACGTCGTAACAGGGAGGTACAGCGATGTCGTTACGTTTTCTAGGCAAAGGCGGAAGCACCAACAACGGATGCCCTACGTTGCTGGTGAACGACCCTGGCGGGTACGTCGTCCAAGCATGGAAGACAGACCGGACCGATACCGTTGAGCTGCCTCACCTACTGCTCGGCTTTTTGGAGCCGGATACGTTCATCGGTGCGACCTTGACCGACACCGGCCGGGGTACGTTCCGGCTGACCGGTCGACCGATCACGGATGACGAGACACTGAGTCGGCTCGACCTGGCCGACGATGAAACGGCTATCGAGGTCCCGAAGCTAGAAAGGACGTTCTACGGTGCGGCTAGTGCCCGATGAGGGTTTTCCGGATCTGCTCCGGACCTGCAAGCGGGAAGCGTTCCATCTCGAAGTGCTCGACTCCTATGCCGAGCCGTACGAGAACGAACCACTGCGGAGGTTCCTCGCGGGTGAACCAGATGACTACGCCTGGTTCCAGGACTGGACGAACCTGATACAGGAAACGACCGGCCGGGGAGTAGCGGTTACGCGGGTTCGTATTGTCACGGAGCCACACACCGACTACACCCGATTCTCTATGGCCGCAGCCGAACTCAACACCAAGGCTGGGGAGGACATCCGGTACCTGCCCCGGCACGACGCCGGGGAAGTTCCACCGGACGATTTCTGGCTGTTCGATGACGAGCTGGTCATATTCTCCGCATTCGGAGAGTTCGGGGGCTGGTACGGGGCGGTAACCACCGACCCGCACATTGCCGCTTACTGTCAAGGGCTAAAAGAACGGTTCCGGTCTTTGGCTGTACCTTATTCGGAGTACGTCACGCCGTGACCGATTCTGTACACCAGCAACGCGAATCTCTCGGGGCACGTCTTCGAGAGATTCGCTTTACCGCCCACTTGTCGGGCGCTGAACTCGCACGCCGTAACGGTTGGGACCCTAGCAAAGTTTCAAAAATCGAATACGGCAGAATCAAGCCATCGCATGATGATATATCCGCGTATTGCCGAGACTGCGAAGCCGAAGACCAGCTAGCGGACCTGCTCGCTACCCGGCAAAACATAGACTCCGCGTACCTCGAATGGCGAAAGATTCTCGGTACCGGCACCAAGCGGCGGCAACAAGCTTCGATCAAATGGGAATCCGAGGCACGCATACTCCGATGGTATGAACCAGTCCTTATCCCTGGACTGCTCCAAACCGCGGATTATGCTTCCGGGATTTTACGGAAGGTTATCGAATTCCAGCAGATACCCGATGACTTGGATCAGGGCGTGTCCAAGCGCATGGAGCGCCAAGCAATCTTGTACCAGCGCGATCACTTGTTCCATTTCGTCATCGCTGAACAAGCTTTGTACACCACTGTGGGGGACGATCAGACCATGATCGGTCAAATGGATAGATTGTTGGCCGTTCAAGGTATGCCACGGATAACGCTCGGGATTATTCCGTTCATGGCGCCATTCGAAACGGCTACAACTAGTTTCTTGATGTTCGATTCCAAAATGGTCTTGGTTGAAGGCATCGCGGCGGAGCTGAACATTACGCAGCCGCGAGAGATCAAGGTATACCATCGGACATTCGATATCCTCGCCGGTCAATCGGTGACCGGCGAGGCAGCCCGAGAACTCATCCGCAACGCGCTCGAAAGACGGGCTGAGTCCTGAGCCCTGAACCCGCACGAGGACTGCGTTGGATTTCTATGCGGCAGGCCCTTTACTAACTGGAGTTGCCAACAAACCGGGGGTGATCAGCCGGCGCTCGACCAGGATTCGGGCGTCGGCGAGGATCAGCGGCAGGGCCGCGGAGCTCGGGAGCGCGGGGCCGAGTCCGCCTGCTCGAATCAGATGAGCCTGGGCGCCGTACCGCCCGAATGCCAGCGCGATCGAGGTGGCGGCGCTCGGGTCGGCGTATCGGTGCTGTGGTTCGGGGAAGCACCATTGCCACGACCCTGCCGAGGTCGCGAAGCGCAGTTCGATGTAGTCGGACCGGGCCGGACAACGCAGCGCGACCTCGAGTGTGGCAGGCAGGAAAGACCTTCCCGACAGGGTCGATTCGGTGGGTGTGGCTACTCGGGTCATGGCCGACTCCTATTCGTTTGATGCGGCACCGGCGAGGTCGAGTGCGGCGAGATAGGCGAAGACGAGACTCGAACCGATCGGTGTTCCGGCGCCGGGGTACGCGCTGCCGGACATTGCGGCCATGGTGTTGCCGGTCGCGTAGAGACCTTCGATCGGCGTTGCGTCCGAGCGGAGTACGCGGGCGTGCTCGTCGGTCACGAGACCACCCTTGGTTCCGATATCGGACAGTACGACGGTGGCCGCGTAGTAGGGCGGGGTGTCGACGGGGATGAGCAGCGGGTTGGCGAGGTCGGTCGCCAGCGGCACGAGGTAGTTCTGCCGGGGATCGGCCGGGTAACCGACGATGTACTGGAACATCTGGTCCCACGGCGCCTCGCCGCGGTGGAAACGCTCGTCGACACCGGACTTCGAATAGCCGTTGTACTCCTCGATCGACTTGCGCAGTTTCTCCGGCGGCACGCCGATCAGTTCGGCCAATTCTTCGAGGGTGTCGGCGCGGCGCAAGGCGGCGGACGCGAACCACTCCGGACGCACCGGCTGCTCCGGGTCGCCGCCGAAGCCGTCGCGTTCGAGCTGCCGGTGGTCGAATATCCAATACGCGGTGCTGTGCGTAATACCGGTATCGCGTTGCAGCCGGGCCATTTCGTGCCCGGCGCGGTCGTAGGGCTGCGTCTCGTTCATGAAGCGCTCGCCCTCGGCATTGACCCAGATCCCGCCGCGGGTGCCGGTATGGAAGACGGGCCGACCGTCGGGCTGCACCACACCGGGGACGTACCAGGCCTCGTCGAGCAGGTCGGTGGCCGCGCCGATCGCGCGGCCGGCCAGGATCGCGTCACCGGTGTTCTCCGGCGCGCCATGGGACCATTCGCCGGTGAGCGGCACGGGTGAATACTGCTCGCGCATCTCACGGTTGTGCTCGAAGCCGCCGGCGGCCAGGATTACGCCGCGGGTCGCGCGGAATGTGCGGCGCTCGCCGCCGCTGACCGCCACCACACCGGTGACCCGGCCGTCCTCGACCAGCAGGTCGGTGAGGGCGGTCTCGAGCAGGTAGGAGCCGTTGCCCGTTGCCAGGAATGCCTTCAGCGTCCGGCCGATCAGTGCGCGGCCGCCGACGAGCACCGGCCCTTCGTCGATACCCCAGCGTTCTTGGGGGACGGAGCGACGGATGAGCGGGGCGAGCTCCCCGAGTTCGGCGACCGAAATCTCCTGCGGGAATACGGTTCGCCCGGTGGCGGTCGATCCGGGACGCCCGTAGAAGTATTCGGGCACGGGTTGGTAGGCGAAGGTTCCGAACAGCGGGTTCTGCTCGAGGTCATCGATCAGTTGGGGCGCGGTCCGCAGGTAGGCGTCCTGCAGCGGTTCGCGCGACTTGTCGGCGACAACGTCGCGCAGGTAGGTGCGGGCGCCCTCGGGATCATCCTCGATGCCCGCGCGCGAGATCGGGGCGCTGCCCGGAAACCACAGTCCCGCACCGGAATACGACGTCGTGCCACCGATCAGCGCGGTCTTCTCCAGTACCAGTGTGCGCAGCCCACGGGCGGCGGCCGCATAGGCGCCGATCAGGCCACCGCCGCCGGAGCCGACTACCACGACATCGTAGGTTTCCTGGTCAGCGGGCATTGCTGTCTCCTTGTTTCGCTGTGTCGATAGCTCGCGCGGTCGGTTGCGGCGGCTCCGGACCGTGCGGCAGCGAAGCGACCGGTCATGGGGGATCGAGGGTCCGTCGAGTGTGCGGCCGACGATGTCGGGTCGAGTGCGGGATTCCGCTGAGCGGGATGGCGCCGGTCGTGGTGGGGGAGCCGTCCGCGGCGGCTCGTCGGAAGCCGGTGCGTCTCATTGTTCGGAAAGTCCGGCATCCGGCGCCCGGTTCCTGCTCAAACTTGCCAGCCAGCAGGACAATCCGACTCGAAGGAGAGCTCGCATGGCTGGTTCGCACGACTACGATCCCGGCCCGCAGATTGCCCACGCCGGTGGCCTGAACCTGGGGACGCCGGATCTGCGGCGTTCGATCTGGTTCTTCCGGGACCTGCTGGGTATGGAGGTGGTCGCCGAATCCGACGGTGTGGCCTATCTGCGCGGGTACCAGGAACTGGTGCACCACTCGCTGGTACTCACCCAGCAGGACGAGGCGCGGGTGAACAGTTACAGCTTCCGGGTGAAACGGCCGCAGGATGTCGAGCTGTTCCACAAGCAGCTGACCGAGGCGGAGATCGAGGCGGTCGAGCTGCCTGTCGATCACGAACTCGGCCGCGGCACCGCGCTCCGCTTCCTGGTGCCAGGTAGTGAGCATCCATTCGAGCTGTACTACGACATCGAAAAGCCGGTCGCACCACCGGAATTGCGCTCGAAACTGCTCAGCAACTCTTCACGCCGCCGCGGCTTCGGCGTCCGGCGGCTGGACCATCTGAACGTGCAGTGCAGTCCGACTACGGTGAACCAGGCCGAGGGCTGGTTGCGCAATGCGTTGGGGTTCAAGCGCCGGGAGTTCGCGATGATCCCGCAGTTCCCGGAAACCATCCTCGCCTCGTGGCTGTCGGTGACGCCCCAGGTGCACGACATCGCGATCGGTGTCAACGGGGAGGAGAAAAACGGGGCGTTCCACCACGTGGCGTTCAATATCGAGAACTTCCACGACATTCTGCGGGCTGCGGACGAGATCCGTGATCTCGAGATCGACTTCGGGCACGGTCCGGGCAAGCACGGTATCGGTCAGGCGATGTATCTCTACATCCACGATCCTGGCTCCGGTCACCGCGTCGAGCTCTACTCCGGCGGGTACCTGATCATGGATCCGGACTGGCAGGCGCTCGAGTGGAAGATCCCCGAATTGCAGTGGGGGCAGACGTGGTACGGCGAGGCGCTCGATGTCGGTCCTGGCGGCGCGTTCCTGTCGACCACACCGTCGGCCGGATTGTGACCAACGAGAGGAACCGTGATCAGCATGACACTCGAGTCCAAAGGCACCCATGAGGGTGTGCCTGCTTACTATTTCGACAATCGACTATCCGGTTCACTGCTGAGCCATCATGAGCAGTGGGATCAACTCGCCAGCACCCACTCCGCGTTCAGAAGCACTGTCGCACAGGGTTATTGGGTCATCACGGACGGCCAGGCGATCCAAGAGGCGCTACAGGACTGGCGGACGTTCTCCAGCACCTCGGTGACGGTCCTCGAGCCGAATCCGAAGTTCCTGTGGATTCCCGAGATGCTGGATCCGCCGCTGCACACCAAGTGGCGGCGGCTGTTGGGCGGCGAGTTCGGGCCCAAGTGGGTCGCTACCCGCGAGCCGGAGATCCGGAAGATCGCGGCGGACATGATCGACCGGCTGCTGCCCAAGGGTGGCGCGGACGTCCTCGACGAGTTCGCGCGCAGGTTCCCGACCCTGATCTTCATGCGGCTGATGGGCCTGCCCGAGCAGGACCTGGACCAATTCCTGGAATGGGTGCACGAGATGCTGCACCTGCCGCACGCCGAGGATCCCGACCACCGTCGGCAACTTGCCGCGATGGCCGCCGCGTCGGCCTATTTCGAAGAGCAGATCGCGCTGCGTCGCGACGCGCCGCGCGATGATCTGCTGTCGCGCATGATGAGCTGGCGGATCGATGGCGAGCTGCTCAGCGACGCCGATATGCACGCGTTCTGCATCCTGATGTTCCAGGCGGGCTTCGACACGGTCCCCATCGCCATCGGCTGGGCCATGTACCACTTCGCCGCGCACCACGAGGATCGCGCGGCCATCGTCGCCGACCCGTCGCTGATCGCCAATGGCGTCGAGGAAGTCCTGCGTGTCTATTCGTTCGTCATTCCGGCACGAAAGGCAATGCGGGACACCGAGATCGGCGGCTGTCCGGTGAAGTCAGGGGACATGGTGATGCTGCCGCTCGCGGTGAGCAACCGGGACGCCGAGCGGTTCGACAATCCGCTCGAGGTGGATCTGCAGCGCACCACGAACAACCACATCGCCTTCGGTTCGGGACCGCACCGCTGCTTGGGCTCGCACCTGGCTCGACTGGAGCTGAATGTCGCGATGGAGGAGTGGCACAAGCGAATTCCGGACTACCGGATCGCCCCGGGACAGCAGCTCGAGCAGACCGGAAACATGTACGGCCTGATGTCCCTGCGCCTCGAGTGGTGAACCACGGCCGGGCCGGTGCATGACGATACGACCATATTCACGCCGAGTGGGACTCGGACCGTCGAAAGGCATTACCCACGTGGGAATTCGCGACCAGCTGACCCGGCTGCTTGCCGAGGCTCCGGCCGACGCCGAAGCGATCGAGCACGAGGAGATCTGGTGGACCTGGGGGCGGATCCAGGCGACTGCGCGCTCGGTCGTCGATGCGCTGGAATCCGCCGGTCTAGGTGCGGGCTCCCGAGTCGGTGTGGTCCTGGAGAACCGGCCCGAACATGTCGCGGTGGTCGCCGCGCTGATCGCGTCCGGTCGATGCGTCGTGCTGCTCGCTCCGCTGCAGCCGGCGCCGCGGCTGGCCGCCGACATCATCGCGTGTGATCTGCCCGCGGTCGTGTGCGGATCCGAGCTGCTCGCCCGTGACGGCGTGCTCGATGCCGCCACGGCCGCCGGTATCGCCCTGGAACTGCGGGACGACGGCTCGGTGCGGCGAATGGGCGGCCAGGTCCGTGCCTCCGCCGTGACCAATCCGGGAACCGTCGTGGAAATGCTGACCTCGGGGACGACCGGTGTGCCCAAGCGGGTGCATCTGCGCACCGAGCAGTTGGATCAGGCGCTGACTTCCGGTGGGCAGACGGCGCGGGGAGACCGGTTGCTGTCCCGGTCAGCGGTACTGGTGAACGCGCCGCTCGTGCATATCGGCGGCCTGTGGCGGGCACTGGCCTGCCTCGCCATGGGGCGGCGGATGATTCTCATGCCCAAGTTCGTCTTGGAACCATGGGTAAGCGCCGTGGAGCGGCATCGGTTGCGGGCCGTGAGCCTGGTGCCCGCGGCACTGCGGGCCGTGCTCGATTCCGGGGTGTCGCGAGAGCGACTGGCGAGCCTGCAGGTCGTCACCTCCGGGACCGCGCCGTGCCCGAAAGAGTTGGCGGACTCCTTCTTTCGCACGTATGGCATCCCGGTGCTCATGACCTATGGGGCAACCGAATTCGCGGGCGCGGTGGCCGGCTGGACGCTGGCGCTGCACGAACAGTGGTGGGACCTGAAGGCAGGCAGTGCCGGTCGCGCCTTTCCTGGCGTGGAGTTGCGGGTGACCGGCGAGGATGGCGTCGAGCTCGGCGGTTGGGCGACCGGACGGCTCGAGGTCCGCACCGCGCAGACCGCGGAAGGCGCCGGAGAGTGGGTCCAGACCAGCGATCTGGCGCGGATCGATGTCGATGGCTTCCTCTGGATCGACGGACGTGCCGACGACGCCATCATCCGTGGTGGCTTCAAGGTCCAGCCGGAGATCGTCAAGCGGGTGCTGGAGTCGCATGTGGCGGTGCGTGAGGCCGCGGTGGCCGGACTGCCCGACGCTCGGCTCGGACATGTGCCCGTGGCCGCGATCGAAATCGAACCGGGACTGATACCTCCCGACAGCGATGAACTCGTCGCGCTCTGTCGCGCACACCTGCTGCCGTACGAAGTGCCGGTGCACGTCGTGGTCCTGGACCAGCTGCCACGAACGCCGTCGAGCAAGGTGAGCCGGATGGAACTTCTCGATATCGTGCGGGAGCGACGGAACCGATCATGACGGCACTGACGATCGGATTCATCGGCGCAGGACGCATCGGTGCGGCGATGGTGGAGCGACTACTAGCGGCGGGGCACCGGGTCCGGCTGTACGCGCGGCGGCCGGAAGTACGGGACCGGCTGGCGGCACTCGGCGCGGAGCCCGTCGACCGAATCCGGGATATCGCGGCCGCGGATGTCGTGGTCAGCTGTTTGTTCGGCGACGACCAGATATCCACCCTGCTGCCCGAAGTCGTCGCAGCGATGGCCGACGGCACGGTCCTGCTGTCGCACACCACCGGGACGCCGGAGGTGCTGCACAGTCTGGACCGGTTCGCGCCGACCGGACAGGCCGCGGTCGTGGACGCGACATTCAGCGGCACACCGGAGGCGGTGCGTGCGGGCAAGCTGGTGGTTTTCCTCGGCGGCACGCCCGAACATGTCTCGATCGCGCGTCGGGTCGTCGATTGCTACGCCGGAACCGTCATCGAAACCGGTGGACGGGGGTCGGCGCTGCGGGTGAAGTTGATCAACAACCTGCTGTTCGCCGCGGTCTCGCAGCTGACCCTGCAAGGTCTGACATTAGGCCGCGGGGTTGGGATCGACGAAGGTGTAATGCTCGAAGCGCTCGCGATCAGCAGCGGCGGTACGACGGCCGGGCGTTATATCGCAGACCGCGGCGGCTCCGAATCCTTCGCCGCCGCGGTCGCTCCCTTTTTGCACAAGGACGTCGCCGCCTGCAGAGCCGCATTGACCGATTCAGGCGTCGATTTCTCGGGCCTGCTCGGCGCGGCCTGCGGCGGACCGATCGACATCGGCGATATCAGCCTTAAAGAGGAAACTTAATTCCGATATCGCCGTTACAGAGCGGCCATCTTTCGCTACACTCGCGCCTGAGGTTCAAGCTCCAAGAAGGAGGCTGGCCAATGGCCTCAGTGGTGAATGACAATGCGGTCGCCACCTCCGAACGGCAAGAGTCGCCACCGTCGATGGTGGAACGAATGACTCTGATCATGGATTCGTTCGGTGGGCCGCAGATCCGGCTCTCGCTCGAGGACGTCGCCGGACACAGCAATCTGCCGCGCTCGACGACCCATCGAATCCTGGAACAACTGGTTCGGCTGCGGTGGCTCGAGCGCAACGGTCGTGACTACGGCCTCGGTCAACGGGCACTCGGGTTCGGTGGCCGGGAAGAGGGGCACGGCGCGTTGCGGACAGCGGCGTTCCCGCTCCTGCACAACCTGTCGGTGCGCACGGAGATGGTGGTGCACCTGGCTGTTCTGGACGGCACCGAGGCGTACTACGTGGACAAGTTCGGTGGCAAGGCCGCGGTCCAGGTGCCTTCGGTCGTCGGTGGCCGGGTACCCGCGCACTGCACGGCCGTCGGAAAGAGCATGCTGGCGTGGCTGTCGCCGGAACAGATCGACGATCTGTACCGCGATGTCCTGGTCAAGCGGACCGCGCACAGCATCGGCGATCTCGAGGTCCTGCATCAGGAGCTGATTCGCATTCGTGCGCGCCGCGGTCTGGCCTTCGAACGCGGCGAATGCTTCCAGCAGGTCGCCTGCGTCGGTGCGGCGGTCCGCGGTCCCAAGGGACCGGTCGGCGGGATCTCACTCGTCGGCGACGTGCGAGCACCGCTCGAGCGGCTGGCGCCCCTGGTCGCCAATACCGCGCACGCGATATCGGAAAAGCTGATGGGTGACACCGCGCGCAAACATTCGGCGCGCTTCGAAACCGTCGCCGTGCCGGATGAGCCGCAGACCCCGGCACTCACCGAGACCGTCGGACGAATCGTCGCTCTGGGCGAGCGCGGCGAGTGGTTCTGAGCTCCCCGCACGCAGCCAGGCCGTTTTCCGCTGAGCGGAAAGCACAACAGGTCCACCCCGTTTCCTGACCAAACTTGCGTTCCAGTCGGCCGTCGGCTCGATTTTTCCGCAAGAGAGGTGAGGACCCCTATGAGTCCGCTTCCCGATCCGGTGTCGATGGGCGCCAGGCGCTTCCGTGATGTGCTCGGTCATTTTCCGACGAGTGTTGTCGCGATTACCACCACGGCATCGGACGGGTGTCCGCACGGGTTGATCGTCGGCACCTTCACTTCGGTTTCGCTCGAGCCACCATTGGTGTCTTTCCTGGTGAACCGGACCTCGTCGACGCTGTCGATGATCCAGGAGGCGGGCCGATTCTGCGCCAACGCGCTCGCCGGCAACCAGGAACCGACCTCACGCCGGTTGTCGGCTCGGGGCTCGGACCGGTTCGAGGGCGTGTCCTGGACACCGTCACCGCTCGGCAATCCGGTGCTGGACGGCATCGTGGCATGGGTCGACTGCACGCTCGTACAGGTCGTCGAGATCGGCGACCACTATTTGGTCGTCGGCCGGGTCAGCAATCTGAATATCGAGTCGGTGCGGACACCGCTGCTCTTTTTCCGGGGTGGGTACGGCGACTATCTCGCGAGTGCGACGCTGCTGATGGATCGTCTCGTCGGCTGGTGGTGACCCGGGTCCGGATTCGGACTCAGACCATCATGTCGTCGACCGGCAATCCGAACGTTCCGCGCCCGAACAGCGTCAGCGCCGTGCCGACATCGTTGGACGCGTGAATGCCCGCGATATGCGCGTCGCGCCAGGCCCGCTCGATCGCGTTGCGGCGGCGCAGCAGCATTCCGCCGGTCGCCGCGAACACCAGGTCGATCGACGTCAACGCGCGTTCGGCGCCTAGGGCTTGATCACGACGGGCTCGCAACCGCAGCTCGAGCGGAATGTCCTGTCGCCTACAAACGCACTCGTACAAATCGCGCAGGCTCCGGCTCATCTGCAGGATGGCCGCGTCGATTTCCGCGCTGGCCCGCGCCGCCGCGGTCGGCTGGTCGGGGGTGATACTGCCGCCACCGAAACTGAGCCGGTTACTGTCTCGCATCCGCGAAAGAAAGACGTCGAGGCAGCCCTGCGCCATCCCTACCATCGGTGAGCTGTTCGCGTAGGTGTACATGGTGCCGTACGGCATCCGGTAGAGCGGGCCGGGATTGGCCTTATGCCCCGGGCTCTGTAGCAAAGCGATGTCGTAGAACCGCGTTACGCGGTGTTCCGGGACGAAAATCCGCTCGGCGTACAGATCATCGCTGCCCGCGCCGCGCAGTCCGGCCGCATCCCACACCTTCGACATCCGATAGTCGGCGCAGGGCACCAGCCCGCTGACCATATCCACCGGCTGGCCGTTCTCGGCCACGATGGTGCCACCGAGCAGCGCCCACGACGAATGCGCGCATCCGCTGGCGAATCGCCAATGGCCGCTGACTTCGTATCCTCCGGCGACCGGAACGAATCTGCCGACCGGCGCGTAGGACGAGCAGATCAATGCGTCCGGATCCTCCGACCACACATCACGTTGCGCGCGCTCGTCGAACAGTGCCACATGCCAAGGGGTCAGGCCGAGTACCGACGTCACCCATCCGGTCGAGCCGCACGCGGTGGCGACTGCGCGGACCGCGTCATAGAAATCCAGCGGGTCGGCCTCCAGCCCGCCCTGGGATTTCGGTCGCAGCAGCCCGAAGACGCCTGCACCGATCAAATCGGTCATCGTCTCCGCCGGTATCTCACCGGTCTCGTCGACCAGCGCCGCCCTTTCGGCGAGCGTTGGCAACAGTTCGCTGACCGCTGCGGCTACGTCTGCATTCATCCCGGTTCTTTCGTGTCCTCGCCCCCTGCACCAGTGACTACATGGCGGAGCGTAACAGGCACGGAGACAGTCGAGCCGGGCCGATCAGCGGGCGGCCCAGCTGATGGCCTTGGTCTGCAGGAATTCGTCGAGACCGAATTCGCCCCATTCCCGGCCGATTCCGCTCTGCTTGTATCCGCCGAACGGCGAACGCGGGTTGACCCCCGCACTGCCGCCGTTGATCGCTATGCCGCCCGCGCGAACGCGCGTCGCGATCTCGTAGGCGGCCTTGGTGTCGGCACTCCAGACTGCGCCGGCCAAACCATAGGGGCTGTCGTTCGCGATGCGGACCGCCTCGTCGTCGGTGCGGAAGGGGATGACGACGCCGACCGGGCCGAAGAACTCCGTCTGCGCGATTGTCATCGAATTGTCGACATCGACGAAGAGGGTCGGCTCCACGAAGTAGCCCTTGTCCAGGCCGGCCGGACGTCCGCCACCGCTGACGATCCGCGCGCCCTCCTCCTCGCCCACGCGGATCAGCTTCTCGACCTTCTCCCGCTGCGCCGCGGTGATCAACGGACCCATTGTGGTGGATTCGTGCGCCGGATCGCCGACCCGGACACCGGCGAGAGCGACGCGCAGCCGCGCGACAAGTTCATCGTGGACGGATTCGTGCACGATCGTGCGGGTCAGGATCGAGCAGCCTTGGCCGGCGTGCGCCGTGATGCCCATGAGTGCGGACCGGACCGCCCCGTCGAGGTCGGCATCGGCGCGGACGATATTCGCGGACTTTCCGCCGAGTTCGAGCACGACCTTTTTGATCGAGCTCGCGGCCTGTGCGTAGACCATCCGTCCGACGGTGTCCGATCCCGTGAAGCTGACCAGGTCCACCATGGGATTGGTGGTCAGCTCCTGGCCCGCGTCGATATCGCCGGTCACGATATTCAGCACGCCCGGCGGCAGACCGGCGGCGTCGGCGAAGTCACCGATCAACAAGGATTCCAGCGGGGTGGTCGGCGCGGGCTTCAGCACGGCGGTGCATCCCGCGGCCAGGGCGGGGATCACCTTCATCATGCTGAGGAAGAACGGGAAGTTATAAGCCGCGATCAGCGCGCAGACCCCGAAGCCCTCGCGCCGGATCTGTCCCTGGGAGATGCCGATACCAGCGGCGATCGTGGGTTCCATCGGGCGTTCCCACGCGAAGGTCGGCATGACGCGCTCGGCCATATCGCGCAGATGGGCCACCGGCACCCGGGTCTGCAGGGTCTCGGCCAACGAGCGGACCGAACCCGCCTCGGCCATATTGACTGCAACGAGCTCGGGCAGGCGGCGCTCCATCTCCTCGGCCATGCGCAGCAGCACCGCGGCCCGCTCTGCGGGCTTCATCCGCGGCCAGGGACCTTCGTCGAATGCCTTGCGCGCGGCCGTGATAGCGCGACGCACGTCCGGGATCGTGGCCTGCGGGACGTAGGCGATCGTCTCCTCCGTCGCGGGATTGCGCACACTGATGAGCTCGTCCGATTCGCCGTCGGTGCGGTGCCCGTCGATATAGAGCTGCGTCGAGAACGAGTACGCCGTGGTCATGTTCGGTCTCCTGATTGCCGGATCTGCGTCGGTCTTCTGGGCAGGCTCACCTGCGGCGCTGCCCGCACACCACGCCTTAAAAGTGTACTGAATAGCCGAACTGGCTGAGTCGTTTGTCCAATTGCCGCTGAGTGGAAAGTGCGATTGTGTGACCCGACACACAGGGGGTGTGCTGTCGCTTACGTCTTCGCCCCACTCCGAGCAGGGCGAACGCGATCACCAAACCAAAGCCACGGCTCGATTGCTCGGTGCGAGTCGGAAACGAGAGCTCCGTGGCAGCCCCCGAAAGGACTCGTTCGATGAGCCCTGCAATGCAATTCGATGAATCGCCCGATGTCGCACGGACGCCGGATGCCGCACAGACATGGACGCCGCGGCTGGTGCTTTCCCTGGCCTCGATCGTGCTGACCCTCGAGATACTCACCCTCAGCTACATGATGGTCGCGATGGCGGCGCCGGAAATCTCCGTGCATTTCCAGACGACTCAGGGTGCTTGGCTGCTGACGGCATTCCTGCTGGTCGGGGCGGTGACGGGTCCGCTGCTCGGCAAGCTGGCCGATATGTACGGCAAGCGGAAGATATTGCTGGCCTGCGTCGCCGTCTCGGTGCTCGGCGCGCTGGTTTCCGCGGTCGCGACCAGCTACGCGATACTGATCGCCGGCCGGGCGTTGATGGGGGTGCTCACGCCGTGTGTCTTCCTGGCCTACTCGCTGATCCGGGATGTGTTCCCGAAGAAGACGGTCGCGCTCGCGGTCAGCGTTACCACCAGCGGTTTGGGGCTCATCGCGATACCGGCGCCGTTCCTCACCGGCTGGCTGCTCGACGATTTCGGGTTCCGGAGCATCTTCTGGTTGTTCGTGATCGGGCTCGCGGTGTTCGGCACCCTGGTCGCGCTCACCACCGACGAATCCGCCGTGCGGGTGCGGTCGCGGATCGACTTCGCCGGCGCGCTGCTGCTCGGTTCCGGCATCGCGGGCATACTCGTCGCGCTCAGCTTCGGTCCCTCCTGGGGGTGGACGACCGGTTCTACGCTCGCCTACCTTGTCGGCGGCGCTGTGTTGGTGGTGGCCTGGTTGGTTTCGGCCGGGATCGTGCGCGACCCGCTGCTCGATCTGGATGTGCTGCGCAGGCGGCCGGTATTGCTGATCTCCATCGGTTCCGGAATGTGCTACGGCTGCAGTGCGCTCATCACCATTCTGCTGCCGATGATGGTGATGACGCCCGCCGCCGTCGGACTGGGCTACGGATTCGGTGTCAGCGCAAAGGGATTCGCGATCTTCCAGGCGCCGATCGGCGGCATGGTCGTGGTCGGCGGTGTGGTGGTCGGCATTCTGGTCGGTCGCAGTGTTCGCCCGCGGTTGCTGATGATCGTCGGCCTGCTGCTGTTCGCGCTCGCTTTCGTGCTCATCGCGGTAAAGCATGACGACAAGGCGCTGCTGCTCGTGTTCGCGGGTATAGCGGGCACCGGTATGGGACTGGGCTACGCATCGGTTCCGAATCTGTTGATCGAGGCGGTTCCGCCGCAGTTGCAAGCCAGCACGGCGAGTATCGCGGGTGCCGCGCAGAGTGTCATCGCGGCGGTCCTGCCTGTGCTCGCGTTCACCGTGCTGAACAACTCCTATGTCGCGCCGATCCCGCTCGAAATGACCCATGGCGCGGTGCTCTACACGGATAAGGGATTCCAGGTCGCGTTCCTGATCGGCGCGGTGGCCTGCGCCATCGGCGCGCTCCTCGCTGTGCTGCTGCCCCGCAAGATCGAGCAACTGCCGGCACCTGTCGCGCAGGATGTCGAGGCTCCGGTATTGACGCACTGACCGAGTCGAGGGCGGCCGCGTGCAAACGCGGCCGCCTTTTCTCAGGGTGTGGTGCCTATCAGGGCGAGGCTGGAATGGGCATACGCGGCACGACGTTTGGGACTCACCAGATACGAGGGCGGGGCGAAGTAGCCGACATCGTGGGGCAGGGCGTCGGCGCGGCGCGCGAGGGCCGCACGAGCGTCGGCGGTGGTACCGCAGAGCGCGATCTCGGCGAGCATCTCGTCGGTGACCGCCTGGACCATACCGTCGGTATCGCCCGCCCGGAATGCCGACCGCAGTTGTGCGACAGGGCTTTCCCAACCGTGATGGGCGACGTAGGGGTCGTAGGTCTTGACGGTGAGATAGAAGGCGATCATGCGCCTGGCGTCGGCGATGGCGCGTTCCGGTGCGTTGTCATCGATGGCGGTGATGATCCAGCCGTGTTCGAGTGGGCGCCGATCGCTAGCGGCCGCACCACGGTTGACGGCGGGGCGAACGATATCGTTCCACCAGGTGCGGGTGAACAGGCCGTGGCCGATCACACCGTCGCCGACCCGGCCCGCGGTGGCGGCCATCCGGCTGTTGAATCCCGCGAGCAGCACCGGGATTTCGAGCCGGCCGAGCACCGGGGCCCGGACATCGGCGTCTATCGAATAGAACTCCCCGGAGTACTGGATCTTCTCACCGTTCTCCGCGTGCAGCCAGGCGCGCACCACATCGATGGTCTCGGCGATTCGGTCGACCGGGCGATCGGCGGGGACGCCGAACCAGTCGCGGTTGATCCGGAAGGCGGCGGTGCCGAGGCCGAGGAACAGTCGGCCCGGTGCTTGCGCGTGCAGCTGCCGCATGGCGGTGGCGTGCGCGTACGGGGTGCGGGCGAAGGCGTAGGCGATGGCCGGACCGACCAGCGCGCGTTCGGTATTGGCGACGATCTCGGCCACGGTGAGGTAGGCGTCGTGGTCGACGAAGTCACCGGTGCAGAAGGCTTCCACACCGGCCTGCTCGGCCTCCTTCCCGACGTCGCGGCCGGGCCACGGCATGCCGAACTTCATCGAATTCTCCTCTTGGACAGTCTGATCGGTGGTGGATGCGCGTCAGCGCATTGTCCATTTGCTGCGGGGCACCGCGGCGCGGTCGATTTCGGCTTTGCCGATGGGGTTGCCGATCTGGGTGTAGGACAGGCCGGTGCGCAGTGCCTGGGTGCGGGTGGCATCCAACGACTCCCAGATCGCCCGGACCGTACCCTGGATCGCGGCCGGTGGTTTGGCGGCGATGATGCGGGCGATCTCGTCGGCGCGATCCCAGAGCTGATCGCGCGGCAGTATCTCGCTGACCAGGCCGATCTGCATGGCGCGCTCAGGGGACAGGCGCTCGTCGAGGCCGAGCAGCGCGATGCGCAATGTCTCGCCCAGCGGAATGCGGCGCGCGAGCCCGATCGGTTCCAGCGCCGCGGTCAGCCCATAGCTGACATGCGGGTCGAAGAAGCTCGCGTCCTCTGCACAGATGATGATGTCGGCCTCGTTCAGCCAGTAGAACGCGCCCCCGGCCGCCATTCCGTGCACCGCGCAGACCAGCGGTTTCCACACCTGGTTGAGCTTCGGCGACAACTTCTCGCCGGGATCGGTCTGCGACCAGACATTGGTATGGCGGTCGATGCCCTGCTTGACGTCCATACCGGTGCAGAATGCGCGGTCGCCCGCACCGCGCAGCACGACGACACGGATATCGTCATCGAACTTCACTCGCTGCCAGATGCGATCGAAGTCCTCGAGCATCTCCTGGTTGAAGCTGTTCATGGCTTCCGGTCGGTTCAGGGTGATCGTCGCGACATGGTCGGTCAGGTCGAACAGGACGGTTTTCAGCTCCATCCGGAAACTCCGATGTTCGTGGGTCGGCTGAATGCGGCCCTCCGGAGAGTGACCGGATTAGAGTGTAACAAATTGTTCTGTCGGCGACATTCGGCTTCGCGCTGGTCGTGGTCCGATTCGAACCGCTTAATATGTGGTAGACAAGCAATAGTGCCGCGCGGCCCGACCCTTGGGCTGCTGCAGATTCTAGATAAGTCGTATACTCTTCTCTGGTCTCGGTCGT
This sequence comes from Nocardia vinacea, assembly GCF_035920345.1. Classification (NCBI taxonomy): domain Bacteria; kingdom Bacillati; phylum Actinomycetota; class Actinomycetes; order Mycobacteriales; family Nocardiaceae; genus Nocardia; species Nocardia vinacea. The sequence continues at coordinate 3,836,208 of NZ_CP109149.1, read as the reverse complement.
CCGGATGTGTTCGTGACGACGGCGGTCGGGGCGAGATGGCACGACGAGATCCACGGAGGAAGTTGCGATGAAGCCACGCGTGGGGCAGACGCTCGCCAGCACGGCCGACACGACGACGGTCATCGTCGTACGCGCTCCGCAGGCCGATCTGGAGATCACCTGTGGCGGGGCGGCGATGGTCGATCCGAAGGGCCCCGGCGGCGTCCCCGCCGGCACCGCCGATCCCGAACAGCTCGGCGGTTCGCAGCTCGGCAAGCGCTACGCCGATGAGGAACTCGGTGTGGAACTGCTCTGCACGAAGGCGGGTCAGGGCACGCTGGCGGTGAACGGTGTCGCGTTGCCGCTCAAGAACGCCAAGCCGCTGCCGGCCTCGGACTGAGAGCGCATCGATGAACGTAGCGATGCTGTTGGATATGGCCGCCGACGGTTTCGGCGACCGAATCGTGGTCGGGCGGACGGCCGAGGAACTCACGCCGGCGCGGCTGCGCGAACTGGCCGCCGGCGGTGCGCGGGTGGTCCGTGCGGCCGGTGCCGACGCGATCGTGTACCTCGCTGTCAACGGTCCGGCCTTCCCGATCGCGCTGTTCGCGGCGGCCCAGGCGGGTGTGCCGTTGGTGCCGGTGAACTACCGCCTCGGCGCGGAGCAACTGGACGCGTTATTGGCGAATCATCCACGCGCACTCGGTATCGCCGATCCCGAACAGGCCGAGGCATTGCGCCGGGCGGGGCTGTCGGTGCGGAGCCCGGAAGAGTGGATCGCTTCCGCGGCGGATGCCGGTGTCGACGATGGTGCCGAGGTTCCGGCCGCGCCCGAAACACCGGCGGTGTTGATTTACACCAGCGGCACGACCTCCGCGCCGAAGGGTGTGGTCCTGCGGCACCACAACTTGGTGTCGTATGTGCTCGGCACGGTGGAATTCGCGGGTGCGGACGCCGATGAGGCCGCGCTGATGAGCGTGCCGCCGTACCACATCGCGGCCGTGTCCAACGTTTTGACGAACCTGTATGCCGGGCGTCGGGTGCTCACCCTCGAACAGTTCACGCCGCAGCAGTGGCTCGAACTCGTGCGCGAGCAGCGGATAACGAATGCGATGGTCGTTCCGACCATGCTTGCCCGGATCATGGACGGTGACGGGCTCGACCGCTCGGTCCCGTCGTTGCGTTCGCTCGCCTACGGCGGCGCCAAGATGCCGGTGCGGGTGATCGAGACCGCACTGCGGGAGTGGCCGCATGTCGATTTCGTCAATGCCTACGGGTTGACGGAGACCTCGTCCACGATCTCGGTGCTGGGGCCCGAGGAGCATCGCGCGGCCGTCGCCAGCGACGATCCCGCGGTGCGCGCCCGCATCGGCTCGGCCGGTCGACCGGTGCCCGGTATCGAGCTCGAGGTTCGCGCCGAATCCGGTGCGCTCGCCGCGGCGGGAGAGCCGGGCCAGATCTGGGTGCGTGGCGAACAGGTCTCCGGTGAATACGCCGGGCACCGTGCCTCGGTCGACGAACGGGGCTTCTTCCACACTCGTGACCACGGCCGCGTGGATGCCGACGGCTATCTCTACATCGAGGGCCGGGTCGACGACACCATCATCCGCGGCGCGGAGAATATCGCGCCCGCCGAGATCGAGGACGTCCTGCTGCGGCATCCGGATGTGCTCGACGCGGTCGTCGTCGGTGTGCTCGACGAGGAGTGGGGCCAGCGGATCGAGGCCGTTGTCGTCCCTCGCAGCGGGGTGGACGTCGATGCCGAACAATTGCGCGCCGAGGTGCGAAAGACATTGCGCGGCTCCAAGACTCCCGATCGCATCACGTACTGGCCGGAACTGCCGCGCACCGCGACCGGCAAGCTGGTGCGCCGGGACATCGTCGCGGCGCTGACGGCCGATCGGCAGCCGACCGCAGGGTGAGCACCAACCAACCGGGACCGGTATCGGGGTCGAGCACCCTCGATGTCACGATCGAGGGGCCCGTCGCGTGGGTGCGCTTCGATCGGCCGGAAGCACGCAACACGGTGATTCCGGAGCTTCTCATCGAGATGCATTCCGTGCTGACCGAATTGAGCCGGGACGAAGCGCTCGCCGTGGTGGTGCTGACCGGAAACGGTTCGACGTTCTGCCCCGGTGCGGATCTGAACCGCGCCGGGGCGGGCGGGTCCGCCGTGCTGCCGCCGCTCGAGGTGTATCAGTCGGCGACCCTGCTGTACGAGATGCCGCAGTTGACCCTCGCCGCGGTGAACGGAGCCTGCGCGGGCCCGGGATTCGCCTGGGCCGCGGCATGCGACCTGCGCGTCGCCGCGGCAGGTGCCCGATTCGCGACGGCGTTCCTGCAGGCCGGTGTGTCCGGTGAACTCGGCCTGCCGTGGACATTGGCGCGGGCACTCGGAGCGGCGTCGGCGCGGGACCTGTGCTTCCTCCCGCGCAAGCTGACCGCGGACGAGGTCCGTGCCATCGGATTCGTCTCCCGGGTGTTTCCCGACGACGAATTCGATCATGAGGTCGCCGATTTGGTGCGCGAACTCGCGGCGCGTAGGCCCGCCGTCCTGCGGACCCTCGAGGCGAATTTCCTACTGGCCGAACGCACCGAGCTGGCGGACTACATCGCGGTGGAAAGCGAACGGCACCACGGATTCTTCACCGGAGAGCAGCGCACGCAGACCGCCGAGGCGTTGCGCGTACAAAGCGATCGGGTGCGTGAGTCGTGAGGACATCGCTTGCCCCGGTTCCGGAGTGAGCAGTGCGGAAACGAACGGTCGATCGTGCCGCCGAGATGACCAGAATGCGCGCATCCGTGCCGAGGGCACCTGCGATCTGATCGCCGCCGCACCGGCCTCGGGCGCGAAACGCCTTCTCGCCCAGAGCATTGCCCGGAGGCGCAGCAACGTCGTCGTGAGCACTGTCGCTGAAACGCGAACCGGTACATATGGTCCGCCGATCGTACCGACGAAATGACAAGGGTGAGTGGGCATGAACATTGTCGCGAATAGTCCGGAGTTGGTGCGGCAGCTGACCGCGCGCACCGCGATCGCGGTCAGTGGCTGGGTACCCGGTGCGACTGTAGTTGGTGTCGAACCACTCACCGGCGGGACATCGAGCCTGACCTACGTGGCCAAATTATCCGGTGCCCCAACCGAATACGAGCGCGTCGTGCTGAAGGTGTCGCCCCCGGGCCTGGCGCCGGTCCGCAATCGAGATGTACTGCGCCAGGCCCGGATCATGGAAGCGCTGGCGGATCGACCCGGGGTGCGCGTGCCGAAGGTTCTGTTCCACGACGCGGGCGCACCGCCGACGGTCCCGCCGTTCGTCGCCATGAACCTGGTACCCGGCACCTGTGTCGAACCGGTGCTCGTGCCGCGCGGCACGGTGCCGGCCGACCAGGTTCGGACCCGTGCCTTGGACGCGGCCGGAATGCTCGCCGATCTGCATCGAGTGAACCCAGAGCACACCGCGCTCGCGACCGAGCCGGTGGTTACCCTCGGTGCTGAGATCGACCGCTGGACAAGGGCTTTCACCACCGTATCGGACGATCTGCGGACCGGCTACGAAGCGGTCGCGGACCGCCTGCACGCCACCGTGCCCGCCGCCATGACACCGGTCTTCACCCACGGTGACTACCGGCTCGGCAACACACTGTGCGAAGCGGATCACATCACCTCGATCATCGACTGGGAAATCTGGTCCCTCGGCGACCCCCGGATCGACGTGAGCTGGCTGAGCTTCTTCACCGACGAGGCCGCGCATCCGGCATCGGTCTCCGATGAGCCGACCGGGATGCCGAGCAAGGCCGAACTGGTCGACGCCTACCAGGAGGCGCGCGGTGCCGCACTGCCGGACCTACCGTGGTTCGAGGCGCTCACCAAATACAAGGAGTCCGCCGCAACCGCATTGCTGATCAAACGCGGCCGCAAATCCGGCCAGTGGAACGACATGCACCAACGCATGCTGCCCGCACTGCCCGTCCTGCTGCACGAGGCGATGGAACTGTTGGGCTGATACCGATGTAGACAGCATCGATATGGATCGGTCACGCCGATGCTCGGACGCGGTGATTCACACCATCGGAACGTCGATGTCGAGCACCATCGCGGGCGCCGCGTTCACGATGCGGGTCGACAGCCACGAAACAGCAGCGATACCGTCGGCGCACTCGGCGCACTCGGCGCACTCGGCGCACTCGGCGCACTCGGCGCACTCGGCGCACTCGGCGCACTCGGCGGGCTGCGGCGATTGCGGTCGGTGCGGGTGGATCCGGCGGTTACTTGCGGGCGTGCCGATACCGGTTGACCAGGGCGGTTGTCGAACTGTCGTGTGCACTCGGCTGATCGGTGGTGAGTTCGGCGTAAATCTTTGTGGCGAGGACCTTTCCGAGTTCGACGCCCCATTGGTCGAAGGAGTTTATGCCCCAGATCCAGCCCTGGGTGAAGATCTTGTGCTCGTAGACGGCGATGAGTTGGCCGAGCGTGTACGGGGTGAGGTGGCGTAGCAAGAGGGTGTTGCTCGGCCGGTTTCCCCGGAAGTCGCGATGGCCCCGCAGTGGACCGGTGTCATCGGCGCTGCCGAAGGCCAGGGCTTCGGTCTGTGCGAACAGGTTGGCCATGAGCAGGTCGTGGTGCTCGGTCAGATCGTGCCGCGGGCGCAGCACTCCGATGAAGTCGGCGGGCACGGTCGTGGTGCCCTGGTGCAGGAGTTGATAGAAGGCGTGTTGGCCGTTGGTACCCGGTTCGCCCCACACGATCGGCGCGGTGTCGTAGCCGATCGGATTGCCTTGGTGGTCAACGGATTTGCCGTTGCTCTCCATATCCAGCTGTTGCAGGTAGGCAGGCAGTCGGGACAGCCGCTGGTCATAGGGAAGCACGGCGTGGGTATGGGCGTGCCAGAAGTTGCGATACCAGACCCCGATGAGTCCGAGCAGTATCGGAATATTCTGTCGCGGTGGGGCGGTGCGGAAGTGCTCGTCGATCGAATGCGCTCCGGCGAGCATGCCGCGGAAGTTGTCCGGACCGATGGCGAGCATGAGCGATAGACCGATCGCCGAATGCAGCGAATACCGGCCGCCGACCCAGTCCCAGAACTCGAACATATTGGCCGGGTCGATACCGAACGCGGCGACCTCGCGGGCATTGGTCGATACCGCGACGAAATGCCGGGCGATGGCGGCGGGCTCGTCGAGCGCGGCCAGTAGCCATTCGCGGGCGGTGCGGGCGTTGGTCAGGGTTTCGATCGTGGTGAAGGTTTTCGACGACACCACGAACAGGGTGGTGGCCGGATCGAGGTGGTGCAGGGTGCGGCTGATGTCGTGGCCGTCGATATTGGCGACGAACCGGACATCCAATGTCTCGGAGGCGAATTCGCGCAAGGCTTGATAGGCCATGGCGGGTCCTAGGTCGGACCCGCCGATACCGATATTGACCACCGCCCGGATCGGCGCACCGGTCGCGCCGCGCCACTGCCCGGAGCGCACCCGCTCGGCGAATGCGCTCATCCGGTCCAGGACGGTTCGTATGTCGGTGACCACGTTGCGCCCGCCGACCTCGATACTGCGCGCCGCGGGTGCGCGCAGCGCGGTATGCAGTGCGGGACGCTGCTCGGTGGTGTTGATCGCCTCGCCGGTGAACATGGCGCGGATGCCGGTCCCGAGTTCGCGCTCATCGGCCAATTCGATGAGTAGGTCCAGGGTTTCGGCGGTGAGCAGATTCTTGGAGTAGTCCAGTACCAGGCCGCTGTGCTCGATGGTCATCGCCGGTCCGCGCCCCGGTTCCCGGTCGAACAATTCGCGCAGCCGGGTTTCGCGCAGGTCGCCCCGGTGGGTCCGGAGCTTGGTCCAGGCCGCGGTCTCGGCGAGATTCATGCGCTGATCGGGGTCCTGTCGAGTAGGGCGAGTATCTCGTCGGTGGTACCGGTTTCGGCGATCTTGGGAAACACCCTGCGCAGCACGTAGTCGTGATCTTCCTGATCCAGATCGGTAACCGCGTCGGTGGCGATCGTGACGTTGAAGCCGTACTCGTGCGCGCCACGCGCGGTCGATTCGACGCCCATACTGGTGGCGATACCGGTAACCACGACCTGGGTGACGTCGTGTTCGCGCAGCCACGCCGCGAGCGCGGGGTCGTGGAACGCGCCCCAGACCCGTTTTATCACGGTGTGGTCACCCGGCCGCGGCCCCAACTCGGACAGCAGCGCGACGGCCTCGGCCGCCGAGCTCGCGGCCGAACTGTCGGACTGGCGGCCCGCCCCGCCACCGCGGCTCGCCTCGGTGCGGCCGGGTGCGACACCGGCCGCTGTCACGATCACGACCGGGAGGTCGCGTTTCCGGAACGCGTCGGCCAGCCGGATCGACTGCTCGACAATCGACTTCGCGGAATGCGCGGTCGGCAGCGCTACCACCGCATCCTGCAGGTCGACGACGACCAGCGCGGTGTTCGCATCTATTTCGGTCAATGGCATGAGATCACCTTTCGGTCCAAGATCGACATTATTCTCCACTGAGAATGCCAATTGCGCTGTCCGGTAATCGGATCAGCCTTCAGTACAACCCGCCGTCCACCCGGATCAGTGCGTCGGTGGTGTAGCTGGAGGCGTCGCTGGCGAGATACAGCGCGGTGCTGATGATCTCCTCCGGCTTACCCGGCCTGCCGAGCGCACTACGGGTGATGTGTCGCTTCTCCTCCGCCCAGGCCTTGGAGATATCGGTGAGGAACGGCCCCGCCGAGATGGTGTTGACCCGCACCTTCGGACCGTATTCCTGGGCGAAGACAGTGGTCAGCACATTCAGGGCGGCCTTGGCTCCGGCGTAAGGGCCGAATCGTGGTTGCGGCAGCAGTGCTCCCGAGGAGGAGATATTGATGATCGAGCCGCCGTCGCCGTCGGCCATGCGCCGCCCGATCAGCGACGCGAGCCGGAACGGGCCCTTGAAATTGACCCCGATCACCTTGTCGAACAGCTCTTCGCTGGTCTCCTCCGAGGACGGCGCCAGCGGCGACATACCCGCATTGTTGACCAGGATGTCGACCTTGCCGAACTCCTCGTAGGCCGCGTCGGTGAGTCGGCCGAGGTCGTCCCAGTGGCCGACATGCGCGGCGAACGGCAGTGCGCGCCTGCCCAGTTCGCGGACCTCCTTGGCGACCACCTCGCAGGCGTCGAGCTTGCGGCTGGTGATCACCACGTCCGCGCCGGCGGCGGCGAAGGCGCGCACCATTTCCAGGCCGAGGCCCCGGCTGCCGCCGGTGACCAGCGCGACCTTGCCGGACAGATCGAACAGTTCCGCCGTCATGCGTTCACCCCGCCGCTGAGGCTGTCGTCATTGATGATGTGCGCGTAGCGCTTTCGCGCATCCTCGAGCTTCGGTGGGATGTGTTCGCTGGGGAACAGTCCCTCGGCGGGCCGGTACTTCTTCAGCATCTGCTTGGCGACCGTGGTGCGGTGCACCTCGGTCGGGCCATCGGCCAGGGCGAGATTCGGGGCGGCCATCCACCACTTCGCCAGCGGCAGTTCATTGGTGGTGCCGAGCGAGCCGTGCAGGTGCAGCGCGCGCTGGATGATGTCGTGCAGCACCTTCGCCATCGCGACCTTGCACATCGCGATCTGCGTGCGGGCGGCGCCGTGCGGCTGGGTGTCGATGATCCAAGCGGTGTTCAGCACCAGCAATCGGTACTGCTGCAATTCGATCCAGGAGTCCGCGATGAACTGCTGTACCGCCTGCTTATCGGCGAGCAGGGTGCCTTGGGTGCGGCGGGAGATCGCGCGCTCGCACATCATGTCGAAGGCACGGGTGCATTTGCCCACGGTGCGCATGGCGTGGTGGACGCGGCCACCGCCGAGGCGGGCCTGGGCGACCTTGAAGCCCTCGCCGGGTGCGCCGAGCATGGCGTCGAGCGGGACCCGGACCTGGTGGTAGCGGATATAGCCGTGGATGCCCTCGTCGAGGGCGTCGCGTTCATCCATGGTGCCGACATTGCGCTTGATCTCGATGCCGGGCGTCTCGGCGGGCACGATCAGCATCGACATACGGGCGTGCGGCGGCGCGTCCGGATCGGTGACGGCCATGACGATGAGGAATGACGCGTACCTGGCATTGGAGGAGAACCACTTCTCGCCGTCGATCACCCATTCGTCCCCGTCGCGCCAGGCGCGACACACGAACTCCTTGGGGTCGGCGCCCGCCTGCGGTTCGGTCATCGAGAAGGTGGAGACGATCTCGCCGTCGAGCAGCGGCTGCAGGTAGCGGGCCTTCTGCTCCTCGGTGCCGAACATGGCCAGGATCTCCGCATTACCGGTGTCCGGTGCGGCGGTGCCGAAAACCGTTGGCGCCCAATAGGACCGGCCCAGAATCTCGTTGAGGTAGGCGAGCTTGACCTGACCGTAGCCCGGCCCGCCCAGTTCGGGTCCGAGGTGACAGGCCCACAGGCCCTGCGCCCGGACCTGCTGCTGCAACGGCCGCAGGATCGCGCGGGCCTTTTCGTTACCGGTGTCGTACGGGTCGCCGCCGTGCGGGAACAGCAGGTCGAGCGGCTCGACCTCCTTGCGCACGAACCCCGCGGCCCAGTCCAGCTTGGCCTGGAATTCGGGTTCGATCGTGAAATCCAGCATCGGTCCTCCGAAAGGGATCAGTGGGTGAGGTAGGTGCGGGCGGCCGTGAGCAATGGCGGGATGCCGTGGCGCATCCGTTCCACCCGCTCGGTGACCTGGCCGCGGCGCTCAGCGTTCTTGACCAGCAGCGCGGATGCGGCAGCCTGTTTGTAGCGGACCAGGGCGTCGAACCAGCCGAGGTCCGCGACCGGTGTGCCGCGCGCCGCCTCGTACGCGGCGAGTAGTTCGTCGGGTTCGAGCGTCGGGGCTACGGGCGCGACGGCCGTCGGATGGGCGGGATCGGACATCAGGCGCAGCCACGCCAGGTCCAGGCGCGGATCGCCGACCGACCAGATCTCCCAGTCGATCACCGCCCGGATCTCGGTCCCGACGCACTGCATATTGCCCAGCCGCCAGTCACCGTGCAGGAGCGCGGGCGGCAGTGGCTTCGGAATCGCTGCGGTGAGCAGAGTCCGGCACTTGACTTCGTCGAGCTCCGCGTCCGGTTCGAGCGCGCAGGTGGCGAAGGCCCGCTGCCACCGCTCGACCTCGGTGCCGAGGGCGACCGCGGGTTCGTCGATGCCCAATTCGGCGGGCCCGACGGTGTGCAGGGCCGCCAGCATACGGGCGGCCGCCGCGGCCCGCGCGCGCACCTCGTTCGGAGCGGGGCGACGTTCGCGCGCGATATGGCGGGGTTCGTAACCTTCGCCGTCCGCGAAGGACATGACGAACAGCGGCGGGATCTCCGGCGGTGCGCCGACGTCGGAACCGAGTACCTTCGGTACGGCCACATCGGGCACCTCGGCGAGTGCGGTGAGTGCGCGGGCTTGGCGCAGCACATCCCGGTTCCGGACGGGTTCGAGACCCGGCGGGGCGACCTTGACTACGACGCGAACCCGCTCGTCGGTCACGGCCGAGTAGGTGAGGCTCGAGGTACCGCCGGTCAGCTGCGTCAGGTCGTGCAATGGACGGCCGATCGCCGCGGCCGCGCGATGCGCGATATCGGCGGGATCGGCAATACCCACTTTCGGTCCTACCACCTGTGACCCATCGGCCATGCCCACTCCGTTCGACAGAACGCCATACCACCGTGCAAGAAAACGATTCTGGTGAATCGGTATCCGAACAGTACACTCTTTTACATGACGAGTCCACACGTCGAGGACGACCCCGTCGGCGGCGAATCCCTGGTGGCCCGGGCGGTGCGGCGGCGTACGGGAGATCGGTACGCGATCGCGCGGGATGAAGTGCGCCGCCTGCTCGACGCGGGCATGGAGTTGATGCGGGCCGATCCGGGCGGGAATCCGCGAATCGTCGAGATCGTCCGCCGGGCAAGGGTTTCCAACGATGCCTTCTACCGGGCATTCCGGAGCAAGGACGATCTCATGGCCGCGATCGCCGACGACGGGGCCAGGCGGTTGCTCGGCCATATCCGCCGCCGATGCGCTCGGCACACCGACCCGGTCGACCAGATCAGGGCCTGTGTTCAGGTGGTTTTCAAGCAGGCGGCCGATCCCGAGGTAGCCGCGACGACCCGGGCGGTGCTGCGGAATACCTCCCGTGATGGGCGATCGGCCTTCGGCGGTGTCGAACTGCGCCGCCGCATTGCCGAACTGCTCGCGGTGCCGCTCGGTGCGGGTGGGAGCCCGGATCCGGACCGCGACGCCCTGGTCGCAGCCTGTGCGATCTTCGCCGTCATGGAGCAGTTCCTGTGGACCGAACGGGTGCCGACGGCCGCGGATGTCGAGCATCTCGTGGCCTGGATCGTGCCACCGAAACCAGGGGTGACCGATGCGGTCTGACCCTGCACAACCTTGTGGTGTCCGTTGAATAGCGGATACTCTTCTTCAAATACCGACGCTAAGAGGAGCTGGTTCGATGCACAAACCGATGCAGGGCGTGCGCGTACTCGAGGTCGCGCAATTCACCTTCGTCCCGGCGGCGGGTGCGGTGCTCGCGGACTGGGGCGCCGACGTGATCAAGATCGAGCACGCGGAACGCGGTGATGCCCAGCGCGGACTGGTCCGGGTGCTCGGTTACGAGGCGAACAGTGCCGGGTCGTCCTTCTTCCCGATCATGGAGGGACCGAACCGAGGCAAACGCAGTGTCGGTCTCGCACTGGAGAAGCCGTCCGCGCGCCGGGTGCTGGAGGAGTTGATCCGCAACAGCGACGTATTCCTCACAAACTTCCTGCCGGAGGCGCGAGCGAAACTGCGGATCGATCTCGAGGACGTGCGCGCGATCAATCCGGACATCATCTACGTGCGGGGCAGTGGCTTCGGTGTGCGCGGCGCGGAGGCGACCAAGGGCGGCTACGACAGCACGGCATTCTGGGCGCGCGGCGGCAGCGCCGCCGGGGTGACCCCGCCCGGCGCCGACCGGATGACCCGAATGCCAGCGGGCGCCTACGGCGATTCGATCGGTGGCATGACCATCGCCGGTGGTATCGCGGCCGCGCTCTACTCGCGCAAGATGACGGGGGAGCCGTCCGTGGTGGACGTCTCGCTGCTCGGCGTCGGCGCCTGGGCCACGCAGTTCACGGTCAATCTCGCATTGATGAACGGTGGTCCGCTGCCGGTGAATTCGCCGCCGCGGCACGGTTCGGCCACGAATCCGCTCATCGGGGCGTACCGCACCTCGGACCAGCGGTGGCTCGAATTGTCGATGCTGCAGCCCGGCCGCTACTGGCCCGAGTTCTGCAGGCTGGCAGGTCGCGAGGAATTGGCCGCCGACGAACGCTTCGACAACACCGAGAAGCTGATGTCCAATGCGGCGCAGGCCGCCGAGCTCGTCGCCGAGATCATCGCGGCGCGGCCGTTCGCCGAGTGGGTCGAGATCCTCGGCAGTGGGGAAGGGCAGTGGGCGGCGGTGCAGAACGCGTGGGAGGTCGGTCAGGATCCGTCGCTGCGTGCCAACGATCTGATCGCCTCGGTCGTCGATGCCGACGGCGTCGATCGTGAACTGGTCGCCAACCCGGTCCAGTTCGACGAGACGCCGGTAACTCTCACGCGGGCACCGCAATTCGCCGAACACACCGACGAGGTCCTGCTCGAGATCGGTCTCACCGAGGAGGAGCTGATCGCGCTGAAGATCGACGGCGCGGTCACCTGATCGCTTCCGCATCGCAGGCATGCGGAAGGAAAAGTGTCCTCTTCGAAGCTGAACGTCCATCCCATGGGATAGCGCCCCGACTCGCATCCGCCATCAAATAGGCTGCTAATTGCGAGTTGTTTCAGAGGGTGACGAGCAAGAATTCGTCGACGCTAGGCAAAAGAGGTTACGAAATAAGGGCTGGCCGGTATATTGGACCAGCACGACGAGTCGAGGCATGCCGGGTCACGGTATGCGCATGACGTACTACGAGGCTGCGACGCGGCACGGGTGCGGTCGCAACGCCCACCGGCCCGCGGAGACGCGAATACAGCGCCCGGCGCGGCGGCCTTCCAGAGAGGATCAGCGATGAGCGAGCGAGCAATAGGCACAGCCACGTCAGTGGTCATGACGGAGCCGGGCGACAGCGAGGCGCAGTCATGAGTACTGCGCTCGAGCCCGAGGGCACCTACGAGGGTGTCCCCGCGTATCACTTCGACAACCGGCTCGGCGGTCCGGTCCTGAGTCATCAGCAGCGATGGGATGAAGTCGCCCGCACCCATTCCGGATTCCGCAGCACCATCGCGCGCGGATACTGGGTCGTCACGGAGGGCCGGGCGGTGCAGGAGGCGCTGCAGGACTGGCGAACCTTCTCGAACACCTCGGTGACCGCGCTCGAGCCGAATCCCCGTTTCCTGTGGATTCCGGAGATGCTCGATCCGCCTGTGCACACGAAATGGCGGCGACTGCTCGGCAATGACTTCTCCCCGAAGACCATCGCCGCCCGAGAGGAGGAGATCCGGCAGGTCGCGATCGAGCTGATCGATCAGCTCGAGGACAGCGGCAGTGCCGATGTCCTGGACGAATTCGCCCGCCGGTTCCCGACCATCATCTTCATGCGGCTGGTCGGCCTGCCCGAGGCGGATCTGCCCATCTTCCTGGACTGGGTGCACGACATGCTGCACCTGCCCTATGACGAGGATCCGGAGGGGGCCAGACAACTCGCCGCGATGCGGGCCGTGTCGGACTACTTCGACGAGCAGATCGCACTGCGGCGCGAGGCCCCGCGCGACGATCTGCTCTCGCGTGCACTGGATTACGAGATCGATGGCGAGCCGATCAGCGATGCGGATATGCACGCATTCTGCATTCTGCTGTTCCAGGCGGGCTTCGATACGGTCCCGATCTCCATCGGCTGGGCCCTTTATCACTTCGCCACCCATCCGGAGCAGCGCGAAGCGATCATCGCCGACCCGTCGCTGATCGCGATGAGCGTCGAGGAGATCCTGCGCGTCTACTCGTTCGTGGTGCCCGCGCGGAAAGCTATGCAGGACACCGAGATCGGTGGTTGCCCGGTCAAGGCGGGCGAGATGGTGATGCTGCCGCTGGCGGTCACCAATCGCGATCCCGAGCGGTTCGAGAATCCGCTGGAGGTGGATCTGCACCGCACCGCGACCAACCACATCGCCTTCGGCTCGGGTCCGCACCGTTGCCTCGGCTCGCATCTGGCGCGCTTGGAGCTCAATGTCGCGGTCGAGGAGTGGCACAAGCGGATTCCGGAGTATCGGATCGTGGACGGACAGGAGCTTTCGCAGCACGGCAATATGTACGGCATCCAGTCGCTGCGATTGGAGTGGTGACCGCCATGACGAATTCCACTGTGACACAAATACTTCGCGCTGCGGATCTCTACCACACCGGGATCGTGGTGCCGGACATCGAGGCATGGAAGACACGGATGACCGAGCTCGCGGGCTACCGGTGGACCGCGACCCAGACCGTCGAGGTGCCGGTCCGGCTGGCCGACGGTGAGCGGGTGATGCAGCTCAGCTTCACGTATTCGCTCGACGCCCCGCACATCGAACTGGTGCAGGAGATCCCCGGGACGCCGTGGACGGCGGCGCCGCCGCACGTCGCGACGCACCATCTCGGTTACTTCTGCGATGACGTCGCGACCACATCGAAGCGGTTGGCGGCGGCGGGGTTCGCCTTGGAAGCCTGCGCGGTGGTCGACGGCGAGCCGTCGATCTTCGCCTATCACCTGTCGCCTTCGGGTGTGCGGCTCGAGATCGTGGACCGGTCGCGGATGCCCGATTTCGACGTCTACCTGCGCTCGAAGCTGCAGTGATGGCCTTCTCGTTCACGGCGGAGCAGGAAGAACTCCGCGCTACCGTGCGGAGATTCCTGGCGGACAAATCGCCGAGCGCGGCGGTGCGGCACTGGATGGAAACCGAACCCGGTCACGATCCCGCGGTGTGGCAGCAGATGGCCGAGCAACTCGGCCTGCACGGCCTGGCACTGCCGGAGGAGTACGGCGGTTCCGACGGCGGACCGGTCGAGCTGGGCATCGTGCTCGAGGAGATGGGGCGAGCGCTGTTGCCGTCGCCGTATTTCGCGACGGTCGCACTCGCCGGTCAGGCGCTCGCCACTTGCGGTGACGAGGCGGCCAAGGCGCGCTGGCTGCCCGCGCTCGCCGACGGGTCGCTGACCGCGACACTGGCGCTGGCCGAGGAGAGCGGCTCGTGGCGGCTCGCGGACGTCACCACCGTGGCGACGCGGGTGGGCGAGACCTGGACTCTGTCCGGCACCAAAATGTTCGTCGTCGACGGCGACTCGGCCGACCTGCTGCTCGTCGTGGCAGGCGGCGAGGCCGGAGTCGGACTGTTCGCTGTGAACGGAACTGCGGCCGGGGTGACCAGAACCCGGTTGGAGACACTCGATCCGACCCGCCGTCTGGCCAAGATCGACCTGAACGACGCTGTGGCGCAACGGATCAGCCCACCTACTGATGCGTCGGCATACCTGCAGGGCGTTCTCGATCTCGCGGTCGTCGCGCTGGCCGCCGAGCAGGTCGGTGTGGCGCAGGCATGTCTGGACGCCGCGGTCGAATACGCCAAGATCCGGGTTCAGTTCGACCGGCCGATCGGCTCATTCCAGGCCGTCAAACACAAGTGCGCGGACATGCTGCTCGAGGTGGAGGCCGCACGCTCGGCCGCCTACCATGCCGCGACCGTGGCGGCCGCCGGTTCGACCGAGCTGCCGACGGCCGCGGCATTGGCGGCGGCGTACTGCTCGCAGGTCGGCACCCATGCGGCCAAGGAGAACATCCAGATCCATGGCGGCATCGGATACACCTGGGAGCATGACGCGCACCTGTATCTGAAGCGCGCGAAGTCGTCCGAGCAGCTGTTCGGCGGCCCGGCTTCGCATCGGGCGCGGCTGGCCGACCTCGTCGGTATCTGAGCGGTTCGGGCCGGGGGGCGCCGACGGTGTTCGCCCCGGCCTGGAATCCGCACTGCGCCAAGTCTTCTCGTAGCGACTCGCAGATAGACATCGGCGCAATAGTTGGTCGCCCGCCATATCGGTGCCCTGAAATAGATCGCTGAGCGATAGCGCGTTGGTGTGTCGCATCAGTTCGCCGCCATCCGACCTGGCGTTGCGATTGACTGAACAATGCTCGAATCGTGCGGCACAGAGGGGAGATTCTGTAGCCGACAGCTCCATGTTCACGTCACGGATGTGATCTATCAGGCTCCCCGGTTGTCTGTTCGATCCAATAAATCAGTGTACTCTTATCTCGACGGTGAGCTCGTGGACTCGATCTCCGCGCACACGGAGTGGTCCGAGCGACGGCCCGATGCGGCGTTATCGCACGGAGTCGAACACCATGACCAACGTTCTCGCCGAGCAGGTGCTCGGCCTTCCGAAAGGCTGATCACATGGGAATTCGCGACCGACTGTCCCTGTTGCTCGCCGAGGCGCCCGCCGATGCCGAGGCCATCGAGCACGAGGAGCGCTGGTGGACCTGGGGCATGGTCCAGGAGACGGCGCGGACGGTGAACGGTGTGCTCGATACCGCGGGTCTGCATGCCGACGCGCGCGTGGGCGTGGTGTTGGAGAACCGGCCCGAACATGTCGCGGTGGTCGCCGCCGTGATCGCCTCCGGGCGCTGTGTGGTGATGCTCAGTCCGCTGCAGCCCGCGGCCCGACTCGCGGCCGATATCGCCCGCTGCGAGCTCCCCGTCGTTATCGCCGGGGCGGAGGCGCTGGCTCGTACGGGCGTACTCGCCGCGGTGACCGCGCACGGCCTCGCTGTGGAACTCGGCGCGGACGGGGCACTGCGTCCGGCGGGTGGAACCGCCGCACCCGACGCACCGGCCAATCCGGGCGTGGCCGTCGAAATGCTCACCTCCGGCACGACCGGTCCGCCGAAGCGGGTGCACCTGCGGGTCGGACAGCTCGACCAGGCGCTCGCTTCGGGCGGGCAGACGCCGAAGCCGGGTCGGCTGCTGACGCGGTCGGCGGCACTGGTATCCGCGCCGCTGGTGCATATCGGCGGACTGTGGCGGGCACTGGCCTGCCTGGCCACCGGCCGCCGGATGATCCTCATGTCCAAATTCGCCCTGGAGCCGTGGCTGCGTGCGGTGGAACGCCACGAACTGCGAGCGGTCAGCTTGGTGCCCGCGGCGCTGCGCACCGTGCTGGAGGCCGATGTGCCGAAGCAGCGGTTGGCGAGCCTGCAGGTGGTCACTTCCGGCACCGCGCCCTGCCCGCCGGAACTCGCCGACGCGTTCTTTCAGAAATACGGTCTGCGCGTCCTGATGACATATGGCGCAACCGAATTCGCCGGTGCGGTCGCCGGGTGGACGCTGCCGATGCACGAGCAGTGGTGGGATCGCAAGGTCGGCAGTACCGGCCGCGCCCTGGACGGCGTCGAGCTCCGGGTGACAGACGAGAACGGCAGCGAACTGCCGACCGGGCAGACCGGACGGCTCGAGGTCCGCACCGAGCAGACCGCGCAGGGCGGCACGGTGTGGGTGCGCACCAGTGATCTGGCCCGGATCGACGCGGACGGCTTCCTGTGGATCGAAGGGCGCGCCGATGACGCCATCATCCGCGGCGGCTTCAAGGTGCAGCCGGAGACGGTCCAGCGCGTGCTCGAAGCGCACGACGCGGTGCGGGAGGCAGCCGTCGCCGGTCTGCCCGATCCGCGGCTCGGCTCGGTGCCGGTGGCGGCGGTCGAAGTCGAACCCGGACGCACGCCGCCCGCGGTTGCCGAACTCGTCGCCCTCTGCCGTACTCAGCTGATGCCCTACGAAGTGCCCGCGCACATCCTCGTGCTCGACGCATTGCCGCGCACACCGTCGAGCAAAGTGAGCCGCGTGGAGCTACTGGATATCGTGCGAGCCCGACTCGCCGAACGCACGACGGCCTGACCGCAACGATCGAGGAGGATCTGTGACGAGCACCGAGGACAAGCCCGCTGAACAGTTCGGTGTGCTGACCGACCAGGCGATCGAGCGGTCCCGCCGCCGTCTCGGCATACCGAATCCCCAGCGCAATCCGCCGCACAACTACCAGGTGACCTGGGATGGGGTGCGCCACTTCGCATTCGGCTACGGCGACGACAATCCGCTGTACTGCGATCCGGACTACGCGGCGCAGACCCGCTGGGGTTCCCTGATCGCGCCGCCGACCTTCCTCTACACGATGGGCGAGGATGCCGCACCGAAGCCGGACGCCGAAACCAAGGCACTGCTGAAGGGTGACCCCTTCGCCGGGCTGGGCTCCTATCAGGCGGTGATGGAATTCGAGTGGTGGCAGCCGCTGCGCCTCGGTGACCGCAGCCGGGTGCTGCAGACTCAGGTCGGCGTCCAGCCCAAGCGCAGCGGCTTCGGCGGCCGCACCGCGCACGTCACCCAGGATTACCTGTACACCAACGGATCCGGTGAGATGCACGCTGTGCGGCGCGGCACCTGGATCAATGCCGAGCGGCACACCTCGAATAAGCGGGCCAAAGAGAAACTGGAGCAAACCCCGTATACGCCAGCACAACTCGCCGAAATCGACGCGGCGTACGCGGCCGAGACCAGGCGCGGCGCCGAACCGCGCTACTGGGAGGACGTGGCGGTCGGCGAGGTGCTGCAGCCCAAGGTGAAAGGGCCGCTGACCACCACCGATGTGGTCGTCTGGCATCTGGGCTGGGGTATGCAGCTCACCCCGCCGGGCGCATTCAAGATCGCCGCGAATATCCGGCGCAAGGCCCCGGGCCTGTACCCGGCCAACGGGTTGAACATTCCGGATACCGTGCAGCGCCTGCACTGGGAACCCGCGCGGGCACAGGAACTCGGGCTGCCGAACTCCTACGACTACGGCGGCATGCGCGAGACCTGGCTGTGCCATCTGCTCACCGACTGGGTCGGCGACGACGGCTGGCTGTGGAAACTGCGCTGCGAGCACCGCAAATTCAATTACATCGGCGATACCACCTGGGTGCGCGGCACGGTCGTCGACAAGCGACAGGTGGACGGGCGCAACGAGATTCACCTCGAGGTGCGCTGCGAGAACCAGCGGGGTGAGATCACCACACCCGGTACCGCCGTCGTGCTGTTGCCGACGCGGGACCACGCCGTCGAACTGCCCGCACCACCCGCCCCGGATCTGGACGGCATGGTGGCCCACGAACTGGCCCGGTTCAGCGTCAGCGGTTGAGCCGGACCCGGCGGCCGGGACGCGGGCAACGCCAGTGGTCGGCGTCCCGGTCGTCGAAACTTCAGTGGCGCTGAGGAGTTCGGTCCGGCTGGAGGTTCAGTGCCACCAAGGAGCGAGTGCGTCGAGGTGGCGGCGCATGCGGTGCCGGGCGATTCCGGCGTCGCCCTGGACGATCGCGTCGAGGATGAGCTGGTGCACGTGCTCGACCTCCTCGGCGGCGGTGTCACCGGGCAGCGGCTGATCATGTCCGGCCGCGTGGCGGCGGAACAGTTCGGTGATGATCGACAGGAACAGCGAAAGTACCGGATTGCCGGCCAAATCGGCCAACTCGGTGTGGAAGAGGTCGGCCTTGCGCGGGTCGTCGGCCGGACCCTCGGTCGGCCACCGGACCGCCGCCGCGAGACGTTGCGCCACTTCGTTATCGCCGTCGGCGTAGCGGGCGGTCACCCGGGCGACGATGCCGAGTTCGATGGCATTGCGGACGATTCGCAGATCGTCCGCGGTGACGCCTTCGTATTCGAGGAACAGCGCCATCGTGTCGATGCTGGCCTGCGGTTCGGGCTCGGTGACCACCAGTCCACCGCCCGGTCCGCGGCGCATCTGGGCGACCGCGTGGTATTCGAGCAGACGGACGGCCTCGCGCAGCACCGCTCGGCTGATCCCGTAGCGGGCGAGCATATCGGTCTCCGAGCCGAGCACCATGCCGACCTGCCAGCCGCGCGCGGCGATATCGTCGTGGATCCTGGCGGCGACGACTTCGGCGAGCTTCGCCCGCGGCCCCTCGACCATTTCGGGCTCGATCACATTGCCCGCGACCCGCGGTCCGCGACGTACCCGGTGCTTTTCGATCCAGGCGGCCACCGACTCCAGATGTGCGGTCAGATCCGTCTGCGCCCGCGCGCCGTCGCCATCGATGACGGCATCGATGATGGCCCGATGCGCGATGCGCGAGGTCTCCTTGGAGCTCAGAATCTCGGCCTTCGAGAGTCGGCGCGAGGTGTTCGCATATCGTGCGGTGAGGCGGGTCAGCACATCGATGAACAAGTGCAGCACCGGATTTCCGGATAATTCACCCAGCATCGGATGCAGCGGATCCTGCGACTGAACTCCGGGTTCGTCGGCATGGCGGACCTCGTATTCGAGGGCCGTGCGCAGGGTATCGATACCCTCTTCGGTGATCCGTTCCGCGGCCAGCCCCGCCGCGATCGGCTCGAGCAATAACCGGGCCTGCAGCAGGTCCGACACACTGGTGCCGACGTACTCGAGGTAGATCACCATGGCTCGCGTCGCCGGGCCCGCATCAGGAGCGCAGATGAACAGGCCGCCATTGGGACCGCGCCGCATCTTGGCGACCTGGTGATGTTCGACCAGCCGCACCGCCTCGCGCAGTACCGCGCGGCTGACCCCGAAGCGTTCGCGCAGGTCCACCTCGGATCCCAAGGACTCGCCCACCGGCCAGCCGCGGCGCATCACATCCGCCTCGATACGATGGGCGATCTGGGCCGCGAGTTTGCCGACCGGTGCGTAGGTCTCGACTGCGTAGGTCTCGACGGTGGTGAGGTCGGAGTCCTGCTCGCTGTCGGCGGGCTCGACGTCGACGGCAGTCACTATGGGCCAACTCCTCAATGCGGACTTTGCGGATCCTCAGTCTACTGGCCGGTTGGCCAAAAGTGCGTGCGACGTGCGGGGGAAAGTGGTGAGTGACGGGATTAGGGCCACTGTTTGTCACTCACTCACCGGGCATCAAGCGCCCAGCATCTGCAATCCACCGCTGACCGCGATCAACTGGCCGGTCATATAGCGCGATCCCGGTCCGGCCAGGAATACCATGACCGGCCCGAGGTCGGCATACGGATCACCGAGTTCGCCGCGCAACGGGATGGTCTCCCGCAGGCGCTCGGCGAGCGCGGCCGAACCCGCGGGCCCGAGATGCTCCCGGAACCGTTCGGTGCCGGGCGTCTCGACCGCTGGTGCGAGCGCGTTCACGGTAACGTCGAACCTTCCCCACGCCGCGGCCGCGGACCTGGTCCACGCCTGCACACCGGCCTTTGCCGCCGCGTAGTGCGGTGCGAGCGGATTCCCGCGAATCGCCTCGCCCGAACCGAGATTGATGATTCGCCCGCCGGCGTCGCGCATGCGCGCGAACGCGGCCTGGTTGGTGAGGATCGTGGTCCGGAGATTGGCGTCGAGGACGAAATCGAACTCGTCATCGGTCAGCGTCTCCGGGGTGCTCGGCTGCCAGACGCCCGCCGCGTGCAACAGGATATCCAGTCCGCCGAGGATCGCCGTCGCCGATTCGAAGGCGGCGTCGACGGAAGCGCGGTCGCGCGCGTCGCAGGACAACCAGTCGCAGCGCCCCTTCAACTCGTCCGGCGGTGGCGTGTGGTGGAAGAGGCCGACGACACTGGCGCCGGCGTCCAGGAATGCGGCGACGGCCGCGGCGCCGACTCCGGTGGCCGCCCCGGTCACCACGGCGCGGCAGCCGGTGAGTGGGTGGCCCGCCGATACCTGCTCGGGCTCGAGGGTCGTACTCATCGCAGATCCTTTCATGTGATATGGAGTATACTCTTTTGAGTGTTCGTTCAAGATGTATCGCGGAGAATGGCGCGAATCGTTGGTTGAACAGTGGGTTAGAGTGGCCCCATCGCGAGGTCGTGGTGCCCGACGATGAGGAGTAGATAGCGATGCAGCTGGAGTCCACGCCGGAACTCGAAGCGTTCCGGAAGAAGGTGCGGGCATTCGTCGCCGAGCACGCGCCGGGAATCAAGACCCACACCGGTGTGCGCGCGCCTGAGCCCGAACTCATGCCTGCGATCCGCGAGTGGACCGCGAAGCTGTTCGACGCGGGCTTCCTCGGCATCAACTGGCCCGCCGAATACGGCGGCCGGCCAGACGCGCATCCGCTCGAACCGTTCATCGTCGTCGAAGAGATCACCCGCGCCCGCACCTGGCAGCCGATCGGCGCGGCCGCGCTCGCCTCGGCCGCGGTGATCGACTTCGGCACCGACGAGCAGCAGGCGCGCTTCCTGCCCCGCATCCGTACCTGCGAAGACGTGTGGTGCCAGCTGTTCAGCGAGCCGGGTGCGGGCAGTGATCTGGCGGCATTGCAGACGCGGGCGCGGCTCGAGGGTGAAGGCGATGACGCGGTATTCGTCATCGACGGCCAGAAGGTCTGGACCACCAACGGGCAGCACGCCGATATGGGATATCTGCTCGCGCGCACCGACCGCGATGCGCCGAAACACAAGGGCATCACGGCATTTGCGCTCGATATGCGCAGTCCGGGCGTCGACATCCGGCCGCTGCGCGAGATCACCGGGACCACCGATTTCAACGAGGTCTTCCTCGACGGTGTCCGGATTCCGGTGGCGAATGTGATCGGTCGGGTGGACGACGGCTGGCGGGTGGCGATGAGCAGCCTCGGACACGAGCGCTCCGGCGTGGCCGCGCGCGGGGTGGAGTTGTTCGCCGCGCTCGACGATCTGTTGCGGCTGGCCGGTGCGACATCGGTCGGCGGCGTGCCCGCACTGGAGGATTCCGCCACGCGGCAGGCGATCGGTGAGCTCGCCACACGGGTGTATGTCAACGCGGCAATGGTCGGCCTCGCCCAGTCCCGGATGCTGCATCACACCGAACAGCCCGCCGACGCCCCGATCGGGAAGATCTTCTTCAGCGAACTCAATTACGACCTGGTCGAATTCGGGATGCGGCTGCAGGGCACGGACGGGCTGCTGACCGAGGCCGACCCGGATGCGGTGGCGGCGGGCTGGTGGCAGGACGCGCACCTGTATTCGCGTGCCTACACGATCGCCGGTGGTGCGAACGAGATCCTGCGGACACAGGTCGCGGAGCGGGGATTGGGGCTACCCCGGGAATCCCGGTGACAACCGGCGAGATCCGGACGCTGATTTCGGAGATCGAGCGCGGCGCCGCCGAGCACGGTGGAGTGCCGGTGGTTTTCGCCGGAACCGAGCGGACGGTTTCGACGACACTCGGTGAGTTGGTGTCCGACGCGACGCGGGTGGCGGGTGCGCTGCAGGGGCTCGGGGTGGGGCCGGGCGATATCGTCGCCGTGCAGCTGCCGAACTGGTACGAGGGCGCGGTCGCGCAGACAGCCGTCACACTGTGCGGTGCGGTGCTGCTGCCGATCGTATTGAGCTACGGCACAAGGGAACTCGACTTCATACTCCGGCGGTCCGGGGCGCGTGTACTCGTGGTGCCCGGTGTCCGTCGCGGTCGCGACCATGCGGCAATGATCGCGAGCCTCGGCGAACTGCCTGGGCTACGTGTTGTCGTGGTGGATGAGCAGGCTGCGGAGGGGATGATCCCGTTCGGCGATCTCACCGACCACCCCTACCTGCGCCCCGAGGTGCGCCCGTCGGATCGTGCCTTGCTCGTCTTCACCTCGGGGACGACGGCCGATCCGAAGGGCGTACAGCACTCGCATGCGTCACTGCTGGCCGAGCTGGATTCGCAACTGACACTGCGCGAAAGCGGGCATGCGGCACGGCATCTGGCGTTGTTCCCCGCCGGACACGTCGCCGGACTGCTCGGGCTCTTGCGTATCGTGATCCACGGCGACGAGACCGTCGTACTCGATGCCTGGCAGGCCGCTCGGGCAGCCGCGCTGGTCGACGAATACGCCCTGACGTCCGGTGTCGGCGCACCGATATACCTGGCCGGACTGCTCGACGAACGCGACCGCGGCACCGCCTCCCTCGCGACATTGCGTGAGTTCCTCGTCGGCGCAGCCGGGGTAGCGCCCGCGCTCATAACTCGTGCCGATCGCGCCGGTATCGCCGCATTCCGTTCCTACGGTTCCAGCGAGCATCCCACCATCAGTTCGGGGCGACCGTCGGATCCGCTGATCAAGCGGGCCGACACCGACGGGCGCGTGACCCATGGCAACCAGGTGCGCCTCGTGGACGAGGACGGCATGGATGTGCCGGAGGGTGAAATCGTCACCCGGGGTGGCGAGCTGTTCCTCGGCTACACCGACCCGGAACTGGACGCCGCGGCGTTCCTGCCGGGCGGCTGGTTCCGCACCGGCGATATCGGCCGCCTCGACGCCGACGGCTGTCTGACGATCACCGACCGCAAGAAGGACATCATCGTTCGCGGCGGGGAGAACATCTCCGCGAAGGAGGTCGAGGACGTCCTCGCGCAGCACCCGGCGGTGGCCGAGGCGGCCGCGGTGGGCTTACCGGATGAGCGCTACGGCGAGCGGGTCTGTGCCGTTGTCGTGCTGCGCCCGGATTGCGCGCTGGATCTCGACGAAATCGGAAGCCATTTCGCCCGAACCGGTTTGGCGCGGCAGAAGACACCCGAGCGGCTCGTCATCGTCGACGAACTGCCCCGAACGGCCGCGGGCAAGGTGCAGAAGTTCGTGCTGCGCGAACGGATGCGCGGCTAGCGGTAGCCGCGCATCCGCTCGCGATCAGCTGGTGGCGTCAGAACGCGTAAGGGCCGAACCGGCCCCACGCAATCACGGCGGCGAGTACGAACAGCACCACGCTGGGCGCGATTTCGGCCCATTCGTTGCGGCGCGCGTGCGTCAGGGCGGCGCCGATCATGATGATCGCGACGCCGACCGCGGCGATCGGGGTGAGTACCGGGACGATTCCGGTGAGCGCGGGCAGCACGAGGCCGAGTCCGCCCACCACCTCGACCGCGCCGATCGCCTTCACCTGCTGGTCGGTGTAGCTCTCGACCCAGGACATTTTGGCGGCGAGTTTTTCGCGCGGCTGGGCGAGTTTCCCGGCACCGGCGGCCACCAAGACCACGGCCAACAGGCCCTGCAGGATCCAGAGGAAGACGTTCATCGAGAACTCCTAGTCAATCGCTCGGCCGGAGGGCGGTGAGCGGGCAAACACGAACAGAATCAAAAGCGGACTTTACCCCGCTTTCATTCCCGGCGGTAACTTGGAACTCGTGGAACCGACCGCGCTACACCTTGGCCTGCCGCGTAACGAACGCGGCGATGCCGCACGTAATCGACGACATCTGCTGGATGTGGCGCGCCAGTTGGTCGACGAACTCGGCGTCGAAAAAGTCACGATGGATGGATTGGCCGAACGTGCCGGACTCGGCAAGGGCACGGTATTCCGCCGATTCCGGACCAAGGCGGGCATCTTCCACGCCCTGATGGACGAGGACGAAAAAGCCTTCCAGCAATCGGTACTGTCGGGCCCGCCACCACTGGGCCCCGGCGTCGACCCGATCCACCGATTGATCGCCTACGGCCGAGCTCGCCTGGACTTCCTGTTCGACCACATCGCGATCGCCCGCGCATCCCTGGACGCCAACCAGCCGATCCCGGTCGGAGCGGCCACTATCTCCCAATTCCACGTCCGCATGCTGCTGAACCAGGCGCGCGCGGACATTCCGGATACCGACATCCTTGCCATCCAGCTGACCGCGGCCTTGGAAGCCCCCGTCCTGCTCTATCTTCACGCCACAACCGCGGCCGATATCGCGCACGCGCGAAAGCAATTGGCTGATGGTTGGGAGCGACTGGTCGAACGAATCGTCACCCCCGAACCCGGTGGACGCCAGGGTGATTCGATAGCCGACTCGGCACACGGTCGACCCGACTGATCTGGAAGATCGCTTGACTCCCGGCCGAACCTTTCAAGGATGGGTTTCGGAGAACCTCTCAGCGTTCCGGTAGGCCGTTCGATCAGTTGCCGCGTGGATTCCCAGCGATCCTTGATGCAAAGTGTCGATTAAGGATACTCTAATTGCGCGGGTGGCGAGCCGCGCGGTGCTAACGCACTACGAGACCACTGCACCGCAGGTAATTCCGGTCGTACTTCGCCGCACCGGTGACGAAACTACTGTCGCACGATATCGACTGCCCGGTCCAGGTGACCACGCTGGATCAAGGGTGCGGCAAAGCTGAACCGGGACAACGGAATCGAACTATCAGGAGCGAGCGATGCAGCTCACAACACTGGCGGTGGGACTGGCGGACAAGCCCGCGATCATCATGGGCGGTTCGGGTGACACACTGACCTTCCGCGAGCTCGAAGCCAGGTCGAACCAGATCGCGCGGATGCTGCGGGCGCGTGGATTGCGCGCGGGCGACCACATTGCGTTGCTGTTCGACAACACGATCGATATGTTCCCGATCGTGTTCGCCGCCCAGCGGTCGGGCCTGTTCTACACCCCGGTGAATTGGCATCTGTCCGAGTCTGAGGCGATCTACATCGTCGAGAATTGCGAAGCCCGCGTTCTGCTTTCCGCGCCGGCCCTGGAGGATTCGGCCGCGGCGATCGGTGGCGCGCTGCCCGGACTCGAGCGGATCGTCACCGGCGACGTATCCGGGGTGCGGAGCCTCGACAACGCGGTCGCGGGCTGTCCGATCGACCCGATCGAGCACGAGACCGAGGGTTACTACATGTTCTACTCGTCCGGCACGACCGGCCGTCCGAAGGGGATCCTGCCCGAGATCTCCGGGCTGCCCTTCGGCGCGGGATTGCCGATCGACCACCGGATGGCCGCAGCCTTCGGCTTCGGCCGGGACACCGTTTATCTCAGTCCTGGCCCGCTCTATCACGCCGCGCCGCTCGCCTGGACCATCGGCACCATCCGCAACGGCGGAACAGCCGTGGTGATGGAGAAATTCGACGCCGAGCACGCACTGCGGTTGATCGAACGGCACGGCGTGACCCACGGCCAGTTCGTGCCGACCATGTTCGTGCGCATGCTCAAACTCCCAGAGACGGTTCGGGCGCGCTACGACGTATCCGGTCTGCGCGCGGTCGTGCACTCCGCAGCCCAATGCCCGGTCGAGGTGAAAGAGCAGATGATCGACTGGTTCGGACCGAAGCTGGTGGAGTTCTACGGCGGCACCGAGGGCACCGGATTCTGCATGATCGACACCCAGACCTGGGTGACCCACAAGGGCTCGGTCGGCAAACCACTGCGCGGCATCCCGCACATCTGCGACGACGAAGGCAATGAACTGAAGCCGGGTGAAATCGGAACCATCTGGTTCGGCGATGCCGGCCAATTCTCCTACCACCGCGACCCGGACAAGACGGCGAGCGCATACAACGACAAAGGCTGGAACACCCTCGGCGACCTCGGATACGTAGACGAGGAGGGCTACCTCTACCTGTCCGGCCGCCGCACAGACCTGATCCTCTCCGGCGGCGTCAACATCTACCCCCGAGAAATCGAGGACACCCTGACCCTGCACCCCGCGGTCGACGACGTAGCCGTAATCGGCATCCCAGACCCCGAATTCGGCCAACGCGTCCACGCCGTCGTCCAACCCGCCGCCACAGCGACCCCGGGCCCGGACCTCGCCGCAGCCCTGATCGCCTACTGCCGCGAACATCTCGGCCACTACAAATGCCCGAAATCAATCTCCTTCGAACCCGTACCCCGCCTGCCCAGCGGCAAAATCCTGCGCCGCGAACTGATGAAGGCGTATGAGGAGTCTCAGCGCTGACTGCTATGCCCTCTTCAAAAGCATTGCGCCGGAAGGGACGCCGCCGCCTGCGGTGACTACTGCCAGCTGGGCGTCATCGACCTGACGGCCGTGGGCGGCGCCGCGCAGTTGCAGCATTGCCTCGCGGACGAAGCCGTAGCCGTGGAGGCGGCCGGCCGAGAGTTGTCCGCCGTGGGGGTTGAGGGGGAGGGGACCGTCGAGGGCGATGGTTTTGCCGCCTGCGATGAAATCGGTTGCCTCGCCGGGGCCGCAGAAGCCGAGACCCTCGATCCAGGACAGGGCGTTGAACGTGAAGCCGTCGTAGAGGAGGGCGACGTCCACGTCGGCGGGGGTGAGGTCGGTGCGGGTCCAGAGGTGGGCCGATGGGCCGCGGGACTGCGGGGTGTGGCTCAGGGTGTCCTGGTCCCAGCTGAGCCGTTCCAGGATCGCGGTGCCGACGGCCTCGACCAGCACTGGTGGGTGCGGGCGGTCATCGGTGGTCTCGATGGCCGAGACCACCACCGCGATGGCGCCGTCGCACGGGACATCGCAGTCGTAGAGACCGAAGGGGGTGGTCACCATGCGGGCATTGAAGTAGTCGTCGATGGTGAGCGGGTCGCGATAGAGGGCCTCCGGGTTGCGGACCGCGCCCGCGCGCGCGGTGACCGCGATGGCACCGAGCGCTTCGCGCCCGACGCCGTAGCGGTGCATGTAATGCGAAGCGTTGCAGCCGATCCACTGGGCGGCCGACATGGCACCGAAGGGAGCCCGAAACTCCATCATTCCGCTCGCACGGCCACCGTCTGGATGCCACTCACCAGACCGCACCAGCACGCTGTGCGACGCCTCCCAGACCGTGCGGAAACACAGCACATGCCGACACAGCCCGGCCGCGACCGCGAGCATGGCGGCGGTGATCGAGCCGATCTGCCCCGGCACCTCGCGCGCACCGTTGACCCAGGTCGGAGTCAGCTGCAGCGCCTCGGTGAGAGCCGTGATGCCGCCTTCGCTCATACCGCCGGGGACGGCTCCCGGATAGGTGGACAGCCCGTCGATCTCGCTCAGGTCGAGTCCGGCGTCCGCCACCGCGGCCAGGCAGGCGTCGACGGTCAGCGAGATCGGGTCGACCATGAGCCGTCGGCCCACTTGCGACTGCCCGACCCCGGTGAGTGCGACCTTGTCCTCGTACTTTCGTGGGGAAGCCATGGGCCGCAGCGCATTTCGGATCTCGCGCGGCTCAGGTAACGGCCCCGGCCCTTCGGCCGCTTCGGTTTCCGGGTCCGGTTCGAACAGGGGAAGGTACAGATCATCGACCTGTTCGAAACGCGCCCGCACCCGCATTCCGATGTGCACTTCGTCCGGCTCGCACCCGACGATATTGGTGGTCAGCCGCGCCCGATCGTCCTCGGCGAGCGCGACCACCGCTACTACGTACGGCGGCGGGAACTTCGGCAACCACGTCTGATGGTTCACGCTGAACCCGACGACCACCGCCTTCCCGGAGGTCGGCGCGAGCGACACCGCCCGCCCGCGGCAGGACGGGCACACCGGCATCGGTGGATGGAAGAACCGTCCGCAGTCGGCGCAGTGCGAAATTCTGAGGACGCCGTCGGCACCGGATCGCCAGAACTCGGCGCTCGCGAGTGTTGGTTGCGGTAGCGGGCGATCCGGGGCGGACATGATGTGGGATACCTCGAATTCAGCGGAGCAGTTCGATAATGGTCGCGTTGGCGGTGCCGCCGCCCTCGCACATGGTCTGCAGTCCGTACTGCAGGTTCTCGCGCCGCAGCTGCGCCAGCAGCCGCGTCATCAGAATGGCACCCGAGCCGCCGAGCGGGTGGCCGACACCGATCGCACCGCCGAGCGGGTTGAGCCGCTTCGCGTCGGCACCGGTTTCGGCGAGCCAGGCCAGCGGGACCGGCGCGAACGCCTCGTTGACCTCGAACGCACCGATATCGTCGATGGACAGTCCAGCCTTGCGCAGCACCTTCTCCGTCGCCGGGATCGGCCCGGTCAGCATCAGGATCGGGTCCGCGCCGCTTACCGCACCGGAGTGATAGCGCGCGATCGGCGTGAGACCGAGTTCGCGTGCCCGTTCGGTGGTTGTGATGAGCAGTGCGGCCGCACCGTCGGCGATCTGGGACGAATTGCCAGCGTGGATCGCGCCGTCGGGCTTGAACGACGGCTTCAGCCCGGCCAGCTTCTCTGCCGTGGTGCCTCGGCGCAGTCCTTCGTCCACGGTGAACTTGGTCCCGTCGACCTCGATCGGCACGATGTGGTCGTCGAAGACGCCCTCGTCGATCGCCGCGGCCGCCTTGGCGTGCGACTGTGCCGCGAACTCGTCGAGCTGGGTACGGGTGAAGCCCCACCGTTCGACCATCAACTCGGCGCCGATGCCCTGGTTGAAGTCGAAGTTGTCATAGCGAGCCAGCACGGCGGGTCCGTACGGCTGCCCCGTGGTCCGGTGCGACCCGAGCGGAACGCGGGTCATCGTTTCCACACCACCGGCGACCACGAGGTCGTATTGCCCGGCCATGACGGCGTGCGCCGCGGAGTCGACGGCCTGCTGACTGGAGCCGCAGGCCCGGTTGATCGTCACTCCGGGCACATGTTCCGGCCATCCGGCCGCGAGTACGGCGAACCGGCCGATATTGCTCGACTGGTCGCCGATCTGAGTGACACAGCCCCAGACCACATCGTCCACCGTGGCGGGATCGAACCCATTGCGCTCCACCAGCGCATTGAGCACCTTCGCGGACAGATCGGCCGCGTGTACCGGCCCGAGCGTGCCGTTGCGCTTACCGATCGGGGTGCGGACCGCATCAACGATGACGGCGTCTCTCATATGGACCTCCTCAGTCCTGCGGGTCGGCAAGGTGGCGACCCGGTCTGGTGTTGGTTGCGTCTTGGCTCGCCTGCCTGGCGGCACCGCTGTGGACGAGTTCGTCGCCGCTGCCGATACCCCAATCCTGGAATACCGCGCGGGTGTCGGCGCCGATGGCCGGTGCGGTCGCGCCGGGTTGCGCCGGGGTGGCCGAAAACCGCGGTGCCGCAGCGGGTTGGACCACACCGTCTCGGGTGATCACACTGCCGCGTACGGCCAGGTGTGGATGGGTCGCCGCCTCGGTGAGGCCGAGGACGGGCGCGACGCAGGCGTCGGTCCCCTCGAACAACTGAGCCCATTCGTCGCGGGTGCGCTCGGCGAACCGTTCGGCCAACAAAATTCGCAGCTTCGGCCAGGTCGATCGGTCGTGCTGTTGTTCCGGGTCGATGTCGATGTCGAGCAGCTCGATCAGCTGCCGGTAGAACTTTGCCTCCAGCGCACCGACCGCCATGTGCCGACCGTCTTTGGTCTCGTAGACGGAATAGAACGGCCAACCGCCGTCCAATTGATTGACCCCACGCTCGTCGGTCCACGCGCCACGGGCCAGTTTGGCGAAGGTGCTTGCGAGCAGATGCGCGGTGCCGTCCACGATGGCCGCGTCGACGACCTGGCCGCGGCCGGTCCGCTCGACGGCGTACAGCGCGGCAAGCACCCCGATCACCAGATAGCAACCGCCGCCTCCGAAATCGCCGACCAGATTGAGTGGGATCTGCGGTGGTCCGCCCGCGGACCCGATCGCACCGAGCGCCCCCGTGAGGGCGATATAACCGATATCGTGCCCGGCCGCGGCGGCCAGCGGGCCATCCTGGCCCCAACCGGTCATCCGGCCGTACACCAGCCGGGGGTTGCGAGCCAGGCATTCGTGCGGCCCGATACCGAGACGCTCGGTGACGCCGGGACGAAATCCTTCGATCAAAATGTCGGCACGTTCGATCAGGTCGAGCAGCGCGGCCGGACCCGACGGGTGCTTGAGATCGAGCACCACCGACCGCTTCCCGCGATCGGTCACATTGGTCGGGCCGCTCACGTCCGGCTCATCGGCGCGTTCCGGCCGATCCACCCGGACGACCTCGGCCCCGAGATCGGCGAGGAACATCCCGGCGAAGGGACCGGGGCCGATGCCGCCGAGCTCGACCACCCGGCAGCCGGCCAGCGGTCCGCTGGACATCAGCGACCTTTCCAGATCGGTGCCCTCTTTTCCGCAAAGGCGGTGGCGCCTTCGACGGCGTCGGCGGAGGAGAACACCGGCTGTGCGATGTCGACCTGCTTGACCCAGCCCTCCTCCAGGGTCCAGTCGGCGCTGGAACGGGCGATCTCTTTGGTCGCCGCGACGGCCAAAGGTCCGTTCGTCGTAATCGTTTCGGCGAGCGCCAATGCGCCCTCGAGCGCGCCGCCCTCCTCGGTGAGCCGGTTGACCAGGCCGACCTCGGCCGCCCGCTCGGCGCCGATCGGATCACCGGTCAGCAGCAACTCCAATGCGATCGCGAACGGCACCCGCCGCGGCAGCAGCAGCGCGGCGCCGCCGCGCGCGACCAGCGACCGCTTCACCTCGGGCACACCGACGCGCGCGGTGCGGGCCGCGACCACGAGATCGCAGGCCAGCAGCAGTTCGAAGCCACCGGCGACGGCCCAACCCTCGACCGCGGCGATCAGCGGTTTGCGCGGCGGCGTCATCGTGATCCCGCACAGGCCGCGGCCCTCGATCGCTGGACTCTCACCGCGCAGCCACGCCTTCAAATCCATTCCGGACGAGAACGTCCCGCCTGCGCCGGTGAGCACGCCCGCCCATAACTCGTCCGACTGGTCGAGCTCGTCGACTGCGGCGGCCACCCCGGCCGCGACGCCGGCATTGAGCGCGTTCTTCGCCGTCGGGCGATTGATCGTTATGACCTGGACCGCGCCACGGCGCTCCACAAGCACTTCGTCCGACACATCTTCTCCTTCGCACTGGCCGTCGATCGGCGCCGCTCTCGGGCCGTTCGATTCAGAACAGTATACTTAATTTGGCTAATTTTCCGAATGAATGCGTATACTGAATTCGTCGCGGCGGCCCTTGGCGGCCCTGGCGACGCGCTCGCTACGAGGAGGTAACCGGATGCGCCGGACGCTGTTCACCCAGGACCATGAGGACTTCCGCCTCTTGGTCCGCGACTATCTCGCCCGCGAGGTGGTCCCGGAGTACGAGCAGTGGCGCGACGCGGGCCTGGTGCCCCGTGAACTGTTCACCTCGCTGGGCAAGCTCGGCATCATCGGCACCGCCATTGCGGAGGAATACGGCGGTGGGGGTCAGGACGACTACCGCTACAACGTGGTGCTCCAGGAGGAGTGCGCGCGGGCGGGCGTGACGCTCGGTGGCCTGCGCACCCACCTCGATATCGTCGTCCCGTACTTCCTGGGCTTGGCCGACGATGCCCAGCGGTCCCGCTGGTTCCCCGGCCTGGCCTCGGGGGAGTTCTACACCGCGATCGCGATGAGCGAACCGGGTACCGGTTCGGATCTGGCGGGTGTCGCGACCAAGGCGGTTCGCGACGGCGACCATTACGTGCTCAACGGAGCCAAGACCTTCATCACCGGTGGCTACCACGCCGACTTGGTCATCGTCGTCGCACGGACCAGCACCGATCCGGACAATCGCCGCGCCGGCCTTTCCCTGCTGGTGGTGGAGAAGGGGATGCCGGGCTTCACCGTCGGACGCAAACTCGACAAACTCGGTCTCACCGTGCAGGACACCGTCGAGCTGTCCTTCGCCGATGTGCGCGTCCCCGTCGCCAATCTGCTCGGCGCGGAAGGCGAGGCATTCTCCTACCTCGGCCGCAATCTGGCGCAGGAGCGGCTGGCCATCTCGGTCGGCGCGGTCGCGCAGGCCAGGGCCGCGCTCGAGATGACCATCACCTACGTCCGGGACCGGACCGTATTCGGTAAACCGGTCGCGCACTTCCAGAACACCAAATTCGAGCTCGCGGCCATCGCTGCCGAGGTCGAGGCCGCCCAGACCATGCTCGACGCGGCCATCACGGCATTGGTCGCCGGCGAGTTGAGTCCCGTCGACGCGGCCAAGACCAAGCTGTTCTGCACCGAGATGCAGGGCCGTGTGGTCGACCGCTGCCTGCAACTGCACGGCGGCTACGGCTACATCCTCGAATCCCCGATCGCCCGGCTCTACGCCGACGCGCGGGTGAGCCGCATCTACGGCGGCACCAGCGAGGTCATGAAGACCATCATCAGTAAATCCCTTGGCTTATAAGGAGTTTGGTATGCACATCGACGGTTCCTCGGCACTGGTCACCGGCGGCGCCTCCGGGCTCGGCCTGGCCACCGCGCGTCGGATCATCGACCGTGGCGGGCGCGTCGTCCTCGCCGACATCTCCGAGGAGCAGGGCGCCAAGGCCGTCGCCGAACTCGGCGACGCGGCACAGTTCGTTCGCGCGGATGTCACCGACGAGGCCGAGATCTCCGCCGCCCTCGATGCCGCCGAAAAGAGCGGTCCGTTGCGTTTCGTCGTGCACTGCGCCGGCCGCGGCGGCGACCGGGTCCGGATCATCGACCGCGACCGCACCCCCGGTGACCTGGCGACCTTCGCCGAGGTCGTGCGGATCAATCTGATCGGCACCTACAACGTGCTGCGCCTGGCCGCCGCCCGCATGGCGGCGAACGAAATCGTCGACGGCGACCGCGGTTCCATCGTCCTCACCGCATCGGTCGCCGCATTCGACGGCCAGATCGGGCAGACCTCCTACACCGCCTCCAAGGCGGGTGTGCACGGTATCACCTTGGTCGGAGCCCGGGATCTGGCCAGCTGGCAGATTCGGGTGAACACCATCGCGCCGGGCATCATGGACACCCCCATGCTCGCCCGGCTGCGCGACGACATCCGCGAAGGCCTGGCCGCCACGGTGCCACATCCCAAGCGTCTCGGTGACGGCGACGACTACGCCCGTCTGGCCGTCGAGATGCTGGAGAACCCCTACCTCAACGGCCAGACCATCCGGCTCGACGGCGCCATCCGCATGGCCCCGCGCTGACCGCCGCATCGATCGCAACCATGGAGGAGCCAGGTGACTCTCACGTTCACCGAGGAGCAGGTCGAGACCGATGAGGAGTTCCGGGCGCGCCTGCGGGCGTTCCTGACCGACCATCATCCCGGCCGTCGGCCCAAGGATCCGGCCGCGCGGCTGGCCTGGCAGAAGGCCTGGCTGGCAACGCTTTTCGACGCCGGATACGCCGGTCCGAGCTGGCCGCGGGAATACGGTGGGATGGGCCTGAGCTTCGGGCGTCAGGTGATCTATCAGGAGGAGTACGCGCGGGCCCGGGTCCCGGGTCCGCTGGGGACCGGGCTCGGCATCGCCGCACCGACGATCATCAAATACGGCACGGCCGAGCAGAAGCAGCGCTTCCTGGCTCCGATGTTGCGCGGCGATATGGTTTGGGCGCAGGGTTATTCCGAGCCGGGCGCCGGATCGGATCTGCCCGCGCTGCGCACCTCGGCGCGGCTCGAGGGCGGCGGTCCCGATGATCCCGACGCGGCATATGTGGTCAACGGGCAGAAGGTGTGGAACAGCGCGGCCGATATCGCCGACATCATCTTCACCCTGGTCCGCACCGGTCCGCCGGGCTCGCGGCAGGAGGGGATCAGCTATCTGCTGATCGATGCGCACGCGCCCGGCGTGAGTGTGCGGCCGCTGCGAGATCTGACCGGAGACGAGCATTTCTGCGAGATCTTCTTCAGTGATGTGCGGGTGCCGGTCGCCAACCGGGTCGGCACAGAGAACGGCGGGTGGCCGCTGGTGCGCACCAGCCTGGGCCATGAGCGCGCGGCCGGGGCGATGAACCAGGCCGCGATGTACCGGCGGGTACTCGACGAGCTGATCGAGCTGGCGCACGAGCGCGGGGCGACCGCGGACCCCCTGGTGCGTGATCGATTGGCGGACTTCGAGATCCGGGTATCGATCATGCGGCTGACCGGAATGCGCACGATCGCCGACATCATGGCCAAGGGGGAGCCCGGGCCCGCGTCGTCCACATCGCGGTTGTTCATCGTGACCTTCGAACAAGACCTGCACGAATTCGCCGTCGATATGCTCGGCGCCTACGGTGTGCTCGGTCGGCGCGATCCGCACGCCGTACAGCGCGGCCGCTGGGTGTGGGGCTTTCTGCGCACCCGGGCCTCGACGATCGGTGCGGGAACCGCGGAGATCCAACGCAATACCATCGCCGAACAGGTGCTCGGCCTGCCACGCGACCCGGCGATGCCGTCGGTTGGGCGGACCCGATGAGGGCGGCGCGCTGCACCGAATACGGTGCGCCCGGCGGACTCTCGGTCGTCGAGCTCGACGATCCCCAGCCCGGTCCCGGCGAAGTGCTGATCCGGGTGCATGCCGCCGCGGTCAACTACCCGGATGTGCTGGTCATCGCGAATCGATATCAGGTATCGGCACCGCTGCCCTTCACGCCCGGCAGTGAATTCGCCGGTGTCATAACGGCTTTGGGGCCCGGGGTGACGGGTCCGCCGGTGGGTTCGCCGGTGGCCGGAGCCGCATTCACCGGTGCGTTCGCCGAACAGATCGTGGTGCCCGCCACGGGTTTGCGCCCGATTCCGGACGGTCTCGATATGGTCCACGCCGCCGCGTTCCACGTCACCTACGCCACCGCCTACCACTCGCTGGTCACCATCGGCGAGGGAAAAGCGGGGGAGTGGGCGGTCGTGCTCGGCGCCGCCGGCGGGGTCGGCTCGGCCACAGTCGATGTCGGCACCCGGCTGGGGTTGCATATCATCGCGGCCGCGTCGAGCGAGGATCGGCTCGTGGTCGCGCGCAAGCTCGGCGCCGAGGCCGGAATCGATTATGTCCGTGAGGATCTGAAGAAGCGGTTGCGCGAAGTGACCGGCGGCGAAGGTGTCCATCTGGTGATCGATCCAGTGGGCGGTGACTACTCGGAGGCCGCTCTGCGCGGACTGCGGCGCGGTGGCCGGTTCGTCACGGTCGGCTACGCCGATGGGAAGATTCCCAGCATTCCGCTGAATCTCGTACTGCTCAAAGAAGCGACCGTGCGGGGTTTCGAGATTCGGATGTTGCGGCAGTACGCCAAAGATGCTGTGGCAGAGGGTGATCGCGCGCTCGCCGCGATGGTTCGCGACGGGATGCGTCCACTCGTCTCCCACGTCCATCCACTCACCGATATCGCCACCGCGTTGACCGACGTGGCCGAACGCCGCACCACCGGAAAGATCGTCCTCGACATGACTGCTGGCTGAACCGCATCGCACAGGAGTGGCACCACCGTGCCACCACTTTCGAGGCGGTCACGCCGTGAGGGCGTCGGCTCGATTTTCGACGATGTCGGCGAGGGAATTCATCGCATGGCCCGCGACGATGCCGCCGTCGACCGGCAATACCGTGCCGGTAATGTAGCCGGACCGATCACCGGCGAGGAAGACGGTGGCCTCGGCGATGAGGAAGACGGTGGCCTCGGCGATATCGGTGGCCGAGCCATCCCGTCGCAGCGGCCGGATGGTCTTGATGGCCTCGCGTAACTGCTGGGTCATGTCGTCACCGCCGGCGATATGGGCGAGTGTGCTGCCCATGATCGGGGTCGGAATCGCGCCCGGCGCAATGCAATTCACCCGGATGCCGTAACCGGCGAGGTCGATGGCGGCGCATTTGGTGAAGTGGATGACACCGGCCTTCGCCGCGCGATAGGTCGCCTCGCCCGCGCCCGCTCGAATGCCGCCGATGGAGGTGGTATTGATGATCGAGCCGCCGCCGTTGGCGGCCATATGCCGGGCCGCGTGCTGGGTGCCGAGCATGACGCCGAGCAGGTCGACCGCCATCACACGGTGGAATTCGTCGAGCGGATCGTCGAGGAAATGCGGGTACATAGCGGTCGGAACGCCCGCGTTGTTCAGCATGATGTGCAGTCCGCCGAATTGCGCCACCGTGTCGGCGATCAGCTCTTCGATCTGCGCGGAATCCGCGACGTCGGTCTGCTTGAACAGCACCTCCGGCCCGTACTCGGCGGCCACGGCGGCACCCTGTTCGGAATTGATATCGGCGATGACGACGCGGGCGCCCTCTTCGACGAATTTGTCGACAGTCGAGCGCCCGATTCCCGATGCGCCGCCGGTGACGATGGCAACCTTGCCGGTCAGTTCATTTGTCATGGTGATCAATGCCTTTCGTGAGCTACCAGGTGACCGGTAGTGCGTGGACGCCGTGGGCGAAGTGGTCTTCTTTGAATTCGATGTCGTCGAAGGTGGTGGCCAGCCGGAGGGTGGGGATGCGGCGGTAGAGCGTGCCGTAGACGACCTGCAGTTCCACCCGGGCCAACTGCTGCCCGACGCACTGGTGGATGCCGAACCCGAAGGCGTGATGGTGGCGCGCCTGTCGGTGCAGGTCGAGCGATTCGGGTTCGGGAAAGACATCCGGATCCCAGTTGGCTACCGGCAGCGGCACGACGATGCCGTCGCCTGCGCGGATGACCTCGCCGCCGACCTCGATGTCTGCCACCGCGATTCGACGCAGTCCGTGCTGGGCGATGGACAGATAGCGCAGCATCTCCTCGACGCCGCCCGCGATGACCTTCGGATCGTCGCTGTCGCGGAATACCGCGAGCTGCTCCGGATTCTGCAGCAGCGCCAGGGTGCCGAGGGCGATCATATTCGCGCTGGTGTCGTGTCCGGCGATGAGCAGTACGACGCCCATCTGCGCGGCCTCGTGCACGGTGACCTCCCCGGCCGCGACCCGCTCGGCGAGCTCGGAGATCCAGCCTTGGCCGGGGGAATCCATCCGTGCGCTGATGAGCGCGGCGAGGTATTCCAAAATTTCCGTGGCCGAGCGCGCGTTCTCTTCCGGCGTGGCATTGCGGTCGACGGCGACTCCCGCGTGCCGGTGGAAGAACTCCTTGTCTTCATAAGGGACGCCGAGCAATTCGCAGATCATCAGCGACGGCAGGGGCAGCGCCAGCGCGTTGACCAGATCGGTCGGGTTCGGGCCCGCCAACATATCGTCGATCAAGTCATCGGTGATCCGCTGGATCGCCGGACGCAGCGCCTCGACCCGCTTGACGGTGAACGGAAAGGTCATCAGCCTGCGGAACCGGCTGTGTTCCGGGGCATCGGAATTGAAGATGGTCAGCGGGCGATGGTCGACGGTTTCGGCCATGCCCTGGTTCTGATGGGGGAAGCCGGGACGACGCTCGTCGGCGCTGAATCGCGGGTCGGACAGGACCACCCGCTGTTCGGCGTGGCCGGTGACGAACCAGTGTGTGCTCCCATCCCAGATCCGCACCCGGGACAGCGGTTTCGCGGCCTGCAGTTCACGCTGCCGCTGCGGCGGCCCGAACGGGCAGCCCGTGGTCCGCGCCATCGGGAATTCGGGCAGGTCCGCGGTAATCATGAACTCGGACATGGGTTTTCCTTTCGCGGACGGCTATTCCTGGATGGTGATGACGAGTGCCGGGCAGACCGCGGCGGCT
Organism: Nocardia vinacea; assembly: GCF_035920345.1. NCBI lineage: Bacteria > Bacillati > Actinomycetota > Actinomycetes > Mycobacteriales > Nocardiaceae > Nocardia > Nocardia vinacea. Next base: position 3,798,281 of record NZ_CP109149.1, on the reverse strand, counting down.
TCCCGGACGTCGGCGGCCTGGTCATCGGGCGGGTTCGTGTCGAGCAGGATGACGATTCCGTCCTCGTCGCGCTGGTCGAAGACCTCGGGGGCGACGGCTACGCACTGCCCGCAGGCGACGCACTTGTCTTCGTCGATGGTGACTTTCATGGGATGCTCCTCGCTGTCAGTGCCGACTGGTCGCGACCGACCGGGCGTCGATGATTTCCTGCCTGCGCAGGCGGGTCTGTTTGGGCATGTTCCAGCCGACGACGCCGGTGACTCGGCCGTCGAGGGTGTAGCGGGCGACGAATCTGCGCGCGTCGGTGGAACCGTCCACGATCTCCACGTCCGCTCCGGTCGGGAGGGTGCCGTGGACTTGGATCTTGGTGTCGAACTGATCGGTCCAGAAGTAGGGGACCGGGGTGTAGGGCTGTTCGGCGCCGAGCAGATTGGCGGCGACCGTGGCGGCCTGTTCGGTGGCGTTGGTGCGGTTCTCCATCCGGACCAGGCCGCCCACGTGGTCGTCATGCCAGCGGGCGACGTCACCCGCGGCGTAAACACCTTGGGCCGCACGGCAATAGGAGTCGCACACCACGCCGTTGTCCAGCGTCAGTCCGCTGTCGGTCAGCCAATCGGTCGCCGGGACCGCGCCGACCGCGACCACCACGACATCGGCGGGCAGTTCCTCACCGGTGTCCAGCCGTACGCCACCGACCCGGGCGCCGTCGTGGATGAACCCGCTGACTCCGGTGCCGAGCCGCAACCGCACCCCGCGTTCGGTGTGCAGATCGCCGAGCAGGGGCGCGATCACCGGGCCGAGTTGTCCGGCCATGGGCGCCAACAGTGGGCCGACCACGGTGACGTCCAGGCCCATAGTCCTTGCGGTGGCGGCGATTTCGGAGCCCAGCACACCTTCACCGACCACCACGAGCCGAGTGGCGCGCAGCAGGTCCGCGCGCAGGGCGACTGCGTCTTCGAGGGTGCGCAGCACGTGCACACCGGCCAGGGCGTCCACGCCGGGCAGGGTGCGGGCGCGCACCCCGGTGGCGATCACGACGGCGTCGGCCTGTACGGACAGCCCGGATTCGGCGTGCACGATGTGGTTGACAGGGTCGAGGGCGACCGCGGTCTCGCCGAGGACCAGGTCCATCGGCATCGCGACCAGCTGCGTGGTGGGGCGCAGTTGCGCCTTCTCGGGTTCCCAGGCGCCGGCCAGGATCTGCTTGGACAGCGGCGGCCGGTCGTAGGGGAGTTCGGGTTCGGCGCCGAGGATGGTGATGCTGCCCTGATATCCGTTGCGCAGCAAGGCTTCCGCCGTGGACAGGCCGGCCGCCGAGGCGCCGACTATCAGTACGCTCTCGGGAACATGCATGGCTGACTCTCTTTCGTAGGTCTCGTGGTTCGGATCAGACGAGCTGCAGGCGCCTGCGCAGCAGGGCGGCGCCCGCACCCAGCGAGACCAGACCCATGCCGACGCTGGTGACTGTCTGCTGGACACCTTCGAGGCCGAGGCTGTCGGCCACCGGTTCGAAGCCGACCGCCAGCGCGATGCCGAGGTTGAACAGGAACAGGAACCAGAGGGTGGGCTTCGCGGAAAGCAGCGTCTGTACGGACTTCATGGCGATTCCTTCGAGATCGGTTAACGTCTGGCGTCAACGATTCCGTCTGCCGCTCGCCGCAACGAGGGAGTGCGGTCCCGAAGTCGGGGTGTACCTGGCTACACCCCTCAGCGGTACCGCGCTACACCGTCAGCGGGCATCGCGTCGCATAGCCTGGTCACATGCGGAAAACGGTGCGACATGCGGCGCGGGCAACCGCGCAGCTGGCCAATGCCGCGGCACTGGCCTTCGGCTCGTACCTGTTCATCTCGATGCTGTTGCTGACGCTGGCCGGTGCGCTGTCGCTGATCGGTATCGGGATGGTGCCGGTGACGGCCCAGCTGGTGCGCCAGTTCGCGGGCAGTAAGCGGCGCCAGGTGGCGGCTTGGACGGGCCGCACCGTCCCCGAGGTGTATTCGCCGATCGGCGGCCCGCTACGGCAGAGCCTGCGCGCGGTCGTGCGCGACCCGACGACGCTCGCCGACCTGCGCTGGATGCTGGCCTACTACTTCTACGGCGCCCTGGCCTATTTGGCGATACCGCTGTGGCTGATCGGTTTGCCCGTCGACGGGGTGTGGTGCGGTCTGCTCGGCCGAAAAGCGTTGGTACTCCCGCTGATCGGTCGACTGGCCGATCTGGACGCCAACTGGTCGCGGTCGCTGTTGCGCCCCCCGCCCAAGGCATGGCTCGCGGCCCGGGTCGACGAGCTGACGGAGACCCGGGCCAGCGCGATCGCCGCACACGGCGCCGAACTGCGCCGGATCGAACGCGATCTGCACGACGGCACGCAGGCGCGGTTGGTATCGCTGTCCATGCGGATCGGTCTGGCGAAACGCGCGATGGAACGCGATCCAGCGAACGCGCGCAAGCTGCTCGACGAGGCGCAGCAACTGACCGAGGAAGCGCTGACCGAACTGCGCCACATCGTGCGGGTGATCCACCCGCCGATCCTCACTGACCGCGGTCTAGCCGGAGCCATTCTGGCACTCGCGACCGACAGCGGTCTCGACGTCACCGTGGACGTGGACGAGGTGTCGCAGGGGCCGCGGGCCCCGGCGGCAGTGGAGGCGGCGGCATATTTCGTCGTCGCCGAGGCATTGACCAATGTGGCCAAACACAGCCGGTCCGAGCGGGCCGAGGTCCGAATCATGCGGATACACAACGGGTTACGCGTGTCGGTGCGCGACGAGGGGCGGGGCGGAGTCGAGGATATGTTGCGGGGCAACGGTTCCCAGGCGGCGGGGTCCGGTGTGCTCGGAATGCAGCGTCGGGTCGCCGCGCTCGACGGAACCTTTACTGTGACAAGCCCCGTCGGGGGCCCTACCGAAATCGAGGTGGAATTGCCGTGCGTGTGGTGATGGCCGAGGACAACGCCCTGCTACGGGAAGGACTCGTCCTGTTGCTGACCTCGGCCGGACACGAGGTCGTGGCCGTGGCGGGCAGCGGGCCGGAGATTCTGCCCGCATTGCTTACCCACCGCCCGGATATCGCCGTACTCGATGTCCGGCTGCCACCGGCCTTCCGGGACGAGGGGCTGCGGGCCGCGCTGGCCGCGCGCAAGGAGCTGCCCGGATTGCCGGTGCTCGTGCTCTCGCAGTACGTCGAGGAGTCCTATGCCGCCGAATTGCTCGGTGGCGGGGCCAGCGGGGTCGGCTATCTACTCAAGGATCGGGTGGGGCGCGTCGACGAATTCCTGGAGGCACTGGACCGGGTCGCGGCCGGCGGCACCGCACTCGACCCGGAGGTGGTGAGCCAATTGCTCACCCGCCGCCGGAATTCGCCCCTGGACTCGCTGACTCCGCGGGAGCGCGAGGTGCTGGAATTGATGGCGGCCGGGCACGACAACGCGACCATCGCCGAGACACTCGTCGTCACCGAACGTGCGGTGAGCAAGCACATCGGCAATGTCTTCCAGAAGCTCGGCCTGCCGACGACAGATAGCGGACATCGCCGGGTGCTGGCGGTACTCGCGTACCTCAACAACGCCTAGCGGCCGGCAGTCGAGCACGAGCGCCCCGTTCAGAGACCTGCGGCAGGTTCTCGACGGGGCGCTGAGTACGGGAACGGTGTCACTCGATGGTGATGGCGCGTTCCGGACAGGCCATTTCGCCCTCGCGCGCCGCATCCTCGAGATCCGCGGGCAACTCACCTGCGAAAGGCAGGGCGTAACCGTCGTCATCGAGTTCGAACAACTCCGGTGCCGCGGCCGCACACCGGGCGTGTCCGGAACACAGCGAACTGTCGATCGTGATTTTCATCGAACAACTCCGTTCTCGAGAGTAGAGATTTCGCCGAGATTCATCGGCCCGGCGTAGGCGATGGCCAGCAGGTCCGAGAGGTCGACGCCCACTTCGGCCGCGACTTCCCGGCAGGCCGCCAGATCCTTGCGCAGGAAAGGACCGACGGTTTCGGCATACTGATCGGGGCTGCCGACGGCGGCGATATGACGCCCCGCATTGCTGCCACCGGCGCTGACCGCGAGGGCTTCGAGCAAGGCGCTGTCCTCGATGCCCACCGATCGACCTGCCGCGAGACCGCGCAATGTCACCTGCGAGATCGTCGCGAACAGCAGATTGTTGAGCAGCTTCACCAGCAGCGCCGTACCGCGCGCGCCCGTCGTGATGACGGGATCGGCATAGGCCCGCACCACCTGACGTGCCGTCGCCACATGTTCGGGCTCGCCGCCGAGGTAGACCACGAGCCGTCCGGCGCGTGCCGAATCCGCTGTCCCACTGAATGGTCCGTCCACGATCGGGGCCTTGCCGGTGGGTGAGAACTCGTCGAGTCGACTCAGCGTCGTCGGCGTTCCGGTGGTGTGCGAGATGAGAATCGCGTCCGCGCGCATGGCTCCCACGACTTCGGGCAGCACCTCGAGCACCTGGGCATCACTGAACAGACAGCTGACGACGACGTCGGCGTCCGCGATATCACGCACCCGGTCGACGAGTTCGGCTCCGGCTCCGGCGAGCCGCTCGCCGACCTCCGCGCGCCGGGTATACAGGCGGACCCGGTGGCCAGCCGCGAGCAAGTGCTGCGCCATCGGTTCACCGATACGGCCCGCCCCCAGGAATCCGATCGTCGGGAGCTCGCTCATGGCTTGGTGGTAGACCCCGCGTCGACGGTGAACTGCAGTCCCGTCACGTACCGCGCCTCGTCGGAAGCGAGGAACAGCACGGCATTCGAGATATCCCGCGGCTCGACGTGCGTGTGCAGCGTATTCATCGCGGCCAGCGCGAACAGCGGCTCGCGTTCCTTCAGCTCCTCCATCGGCACGCCGACCGTGATGCCGGTGTCGCTGACGCCGGTGGGATGCACGGTGTTCACCCGGATCCGGTGCTTGGCGAGCTCATTGGACAGCGCCTTCATCAGGCCGACCACGCCGTGCTTGCTCGCCACATAATGGGCGTAGGGCACATGGCCCCGGATACCCGCCGCCGAGCTGGTGATGATGATCGATCCGCCCGCATCGGCGGCGATCATGCCGGGCACGGCGGCACGCACGGTATTCCACACGCCCTTGAGGTTGACGTCCATGGTCACGTCCCACTCCTCCTCGGACAATTCCCAGGCGCGACCGGTACTCATCACTCCGGCATTGGCGACAATCGTGTCGAGGTGACCGAATTCGGCCGTCGCCGCGTCGACCGCGGCCCGCATATCGCTGAGCGAGCGCACATCGGCCTGGAGGGTGACGCACCGGCCGCCGACGGCCTCGACCAGTTTCGCGGTCTCCTCGAGCTGTTCCTTCGTCGCCAGCGGATAGGGCAGCGCCTGGCTGATCTCCTGGCAGACATCGGTGATCACGACGGCCGCCCCCTCTTCCGCCAGCCGCACCGCATGCGAGCGGCCCTGGCCGCGCCCAGCTCCGGTGATGAGTGCGACCTTGCCCTCTGCACGCCCCATACCAACCTCAGTTCCATTGTTGTGCAATGCTTTTCGCGTCACTGACCGACGTGGCCGGTCAGGATCCGAGTAGGTCGGCGGCGGCCTCGCGTAGCGCGCGCAGCCGCGTTTCGAGCAGCTCACGCTCGGCGGCGTCGGCCGCACCGAGTTCGGGCAGCCGCGCCTCCACCTCGCCGATCTCCTCCTGCAGGCGGCCATAGGCCTCCTCGCGGGTCAGCAGGTCCAGTTCCGTCCAGTCGGAGCGCTCCGACTCGGGCTTGCGACTCATGCTGTACCTCCTGCGGCATGATCGGGGCCCTGCGTGGTTACGCTGCGCTGCCGCCTCCGGGCCTGACCTCTCATGCCGGAAGGTTGTAGAGCCGACGGGTGTTGAGCTCGACCATCTGGTGCACTTCGTCGTCCGGTACGTCGGCGAGCACTTCGGCCGCGTAGGCACGGCTCTTGGGCCAGTACGAGTCCGAGTGCGGGTAGTCGCATTCCCACGTGATGCGCTCGACGCCGATGTGGTGGCGCACCTCGATGCCGAACCGGTCGTCGATGAAGCAGCCGTGGAAATGCTTCTTGAACAGGTCCGACGGCCGCACATCCTGATTGATGTTCTGGTAGAAGCGGTGCCGCTCCCACGTCCCGTCCATCCGCTCCAACATGTACGGCATCCAGCCGATGCCGCCTTCGGACAAACCGACCTTCAGCTTGGGGTGCCGGTGGAACACCGGCGAGAACAACAGGTCCGCGGTGGCGAACATGGAGTTGCAGCCGAACAGCGAGATGGTCACCGCGAACGGGGCCTCCTCGGAGGTCTTCGGCGGTTTACCCGAGGTGCCGAAGTGCAGGCACAGCGGGATATCGGTCTCCTCGAGCGCGGAGAACATCGGATCCCAATGATCGGTGTAGAACGACGGCAACCCGAGTGGCTCCGGATTCTCCGGGAAGGAAATCGCCTTCGAGCCCTTGGCTGCGACCCGATGGATCTCCGCGACGCACGCCTGCACATCCCACAGCGGCAGAATGCTCAGCGGGATGAGGCGGTCGGCCGGACCCGCCGTGCACCACTCGTCGAGCACGAAATCGTTCCACGCCTGCACAGACAGCAGTGCGAGTTCCTTGTCCCGGCCCTCCAGGAATACCGTGCCAGCGAAGCGTGGGAACGACGGGAAGCACAGCGCACCCCAGACGCCATCGAGGTCCATATCGCGCAGGCGGGCCTTTGGGTCGTAGCAGCCCGGGATCATCTCGTCGTAGCGGGTCGGCTCGGTGCCGAACTCTTCGGGCTTCTTACCCGCAACGGCATTGAGGCCGATGTACGGATAGACGCGACCCTCGTAGGTCCACACCTCCGCGGGTGCGGCGTTGCCCTCGCGAGCCTGCTCCACGATCCGCGGACCGGCCTCCCGGTATTTCGTGGGCAACCGGTCCACCCACAGGCGCGGGGGCTCGATCAGGTGGTCATCGGTCGACAGCAGCTTCATCCATGGCTGCAATGGCATCTTGTGCTCCCTCGTCCAGATCGCGGCGCGTCGGAGCAGGTCCCGCAAATGGGCTTGCTCCGCCCTCGACATACGCAGCGCAGAGCCGAAGCCAGCTGTGTGCTGGCACATAACTCTATATCACTCCACTTATTGTGTACACCTGATTACTTCTCACTCAGCGGAAACTGTGCCTCCGTCAACTAATCAAGCAAAATTCAGTCTACCCATTTACCGTCGAACTCACTATGCTCATGGCACCAGCTCGCCGGGATCGTGCGGCCGCGCCGTGTCCACGGCAGCGCCGGAGTAGATCCGCGCCCGCATTCGAGCGTCCCGCCGCGCCGCGAGAGTCGATGGAAGGAAGCCACAATGGGTCGAGTACAGGACAAAGTCGTCTTCATAACCGGAGCCGCCCGCGGTCAGGGGCGCGCACACGCGCTGCGGCTCGCGGAGGAGGGCGCCGACATCATTGCCGTCGATCTGTGCGAGAACATCCCCACCAACGGTTATGCATTGGCGAGCCAGGATGATCTCGACGAAACCGCCCGCCTGGTGGATAAGCTCGGGCGGCGCATCGTCGCCCGCAAGGCCGATGTGCGCGACCCAGCCGCATTGAAGGCCGCTGTGGCCGAGGGTGTTGCCGAATTCGGCAGGCTCGATGGCGTTGTGGCACAAGCCGGTATCGCCCCGTTGGGTCCGCAGGACAGTGCGCTGGCCTTCATCGACGCCATCACCGTCGACTTCAACGGCGTCGTCCACGCCGTAGAGGCCGCCCTGCCGCATCTGAAGGCGGGGGCCTCGATCGTCGCGACCGGATCGCTTGCCGCACTGATTCCGGCGAGCGTCGACAATCCGGCCAACGGTCCCGGGGGCCTCGGTTACTCCTTTGCCAAGCGCACCGTCGCGGCCTTCATCCACGATCTCGCGACCGTGCTCGCATCCCGGCAGATCAGGGCCAATGCGGTGCACCCGACGAATGTCAATACCGACATGCTCAACAACGAGCTCATGTACCGCTCGTTCCGGCCCGATCTGGAGAATCCGACGCGCGAGGACGCCCTGGTCTCCTTCCCCGCGACCACCGGTATGGGCAACCCCTACGTCGAACCCGAGGACATCGCCGACGCCGTGCTCTATCTGATTTCCGAGGAATCCCGGTGGGTCACCGGCATGCAGATGCGCGTCGACGCCGGTGGTTACGTCAGGAAGCGCCCCCAGCTGCCAGCTTTCTGACGCTGCCGACTTGCTGACCGGGTGGGCAGTGGTCGGCTGCCCACCCACCGCTTTCAGGCTCGCGCCGAGCGCGCCACATACCGCGCGATCACATTGCGCTGAATCTCATTGGTGCCCTCGCCGATTTCGAGGATCTTGGCATCGGCATAGAAGCGCGAGATCTTCGACTCGCGCATATAGCCGTATCCGCCGTGGATCTGGACGCTGGCACTGGCCGCGCGATTGGCCACCTCGGAGGCGTACAACTTGGCCATGGCCGCCGCCTGGCCGAACGGCCTGCCCTGGTCGGCGAGCCACGCGGCGCGATAGACGAGGGCGCGGGCCGCTTCGACCTCGGTGGCCATATCGGCGAGCTTGTGCTGTACCGCCTGGAATGCCGAGAGCGGCTTGCCGAACTGCTCGCGCTGGGACGCGTGGGTGGCCGCGAGATCGAGCGCCTCTTGGGCCAGTGACAGCGCCAATGCGGCAACGCTGATGCGGCCGCCGTCGAGCACGTCGAGGAACTGCCGCAGCCCGTTGCCCTCGTCGCCGATCAGGTTCTCGCCCGGAATCCAGCAATCGTCGAAAATCAGCTCCCGCGAATCCATCGCATGCCAGCCGAGCTTCTTCATCGGATGCCCGACGGTGTAGCCCGGTGTGCCGGTCGGCACGAAAAACGTTCCGTACCTTCTGGTTCCGTCGTCGTCGGTACCGGTCACCGCGAGAATCGTGACACCGAGGCTGATCTCGGTGCCCGCATTGGTGATGAACATTTTGGTGCCGTTGATGAGCCATCCGTCACCGTCGCGCTTTGCGGTGGTCCGGATTCCGGCCGCATCCGAGCCCGCGGTCGGTTCCGTCAGTCCGAAGGCGCCGATATGGGTACCGCTCGCGAGCGGTGTAAGCCATTTCGCCTTCTGTTCCGCGGTGCCGAAGGTGGCCAGGGGGAGTGAGGCGATGGTGGAGTGGGCGTTCCAGCAGGCGGCCAGCGACTGGTCCGCCGCGCCGATCATTTCCATGGCGGCTACGTAGGAGACGAACCCGGCATCGGTGCCACCGTACTCGGGGGCGACGAGCAGCCCGGTCAGGTCCAACTCGCCCATTTTCAGGAAGACCTCGGACGGGAATCGTTCCTGCTCCGACCAGGACTCGGCGTGCGGCTCGATCTCCCGTTCGGCGAAGTCACGGCACAGCTTCTGTAGCTCGATCGCCTCGGCGGGCAGGTCTAGATCCATAGCGAGTCCGTCCTGTCATCTGGTCGCCAACAGCGACTCTTGTTTTTTCGAACACTCGGTATAATATTGACTATCGGTGCCGCGCGTCAACAGTCGCACCGAGTGCGAGGCCGTCGAGCGATCGGTGAGAAATCCATGACAATGACTGAATCCAACTTGCGGACAACGGACTCGGGGAATGCGGCGACGCTGACCGAGATGTACCGGAGAATGCTGACGATTCGGCGGTTCGAAGAGCACGCCGCCCGGCTCTACCGCGACAGCCGGATACCCGGATTCCTGCACCTTTCCATCGGGCAGGAGGCCTCCGCGGTCGGCGCCTGCTGGCCACTGGACGACCGGGATGTGGTGACCTCGACCCATCGCGGGCACGGCCACTGCATCGCCAAGGGTCTCGATGTCGACGGCATGTTCGCCGAGCTGATGGGCAAGGAGACCGGAACCTGCAAGGGCCGCGGCGGGTCGATGCACATCGCGGATCCGCGCAAGGGCATCTTCGGTGCGAACGGCATTGTGGGCGCGGGCCTCCCGATCGCGGTCGGCGCCGGTACCGCCGCCCAGCTGCGCCGGGGAGGCGGCGTGGTCGTCGCCTTCTTCGGCGACGGCGCCATCGCACAGGGCGTGTTCCATGAATCGGTCAACCTGGCCGCGGTGTGGGACCTGCCCGTCATCTTCTTCTGCGAGAACAACGGCTACTCCGAATTCTCCGCGGCGGCCGACCAGCACCGGGCGACCCTGCGCGAGCGCGCGGCGGGCTACGGCGTCGAATACCACGGGGTGGACGGCAACGATGTCGTGCAGGTCGCGGCGCTACAGCGCGAGCTGGTTGCGCGGCTGCGCGCCGGCGCGGGCCCGATGATCGTCGAGGCCACCACCTACCGCTGGCACGGGCACTACGAGGGCGATCCCGAAAGCTACCGGGACGCCGAAGAACTCGCCGAATGGAAGAAGCGCGATCCGCTGGTCCTGCTCGCCGACACCATGCGCGGGCGCGGCCTGGCCGAGCAACTGGCTGTCGTCGAGCGCGAGGTCGATGTCGTGATCGAGCACGCGATCGAACAGGCCACCGCCGCACCGTATCCCGCTGCCGAGACGGTCGGCGATTTCGTCACCACGCCACGTGCCGAAATACCGGAGCCGGCGACCCCGACCGGCGGAACGCTGAAGATCATGCATGCGATCACCAATGCGCTGACCCGCGAGCTCGAAGAAGATCCGACCGTCTTCCTGGCGGGTATCGATGTCGGAAAAGGTGGCAATGTCTACGGTTTGACGCGCGGTCTGGCCGACAAATTCCCGGGCCGCGTCCGCGACACCCCGATTTCCGAAAGCGCGATCATGGGGACCGCGGTGGGCGCGGCGATGGCGGGCTACCGCCCGGTCGTCGAACTGATGTACTTCGACTTCATCGGCGTCTGCCTGGATCAATTGATGAACCAGGCGGCCAAATTGCGCTTCATGACCGGCGGCGCGGTCACCATGCCCCTGGTTGTGCGCACCCAGTTCGGCGCGGGCAAATCCTCCGGCAGTCAGCATTCCCAGAGCCTCGAGGGTCTGCTCGCCCATATCCCCGGGTTGACGGTGGTGATGCCGTCGACTCCGGCCGACACCTATGGCTTGTTGCGGGCCGCGATCCAGGATCCCAATCCGGTGATCTTCATCGAGAACCGCCTGCTGTACGGCAAGAAGGGGCCCGAGCCGTCGGCGGATCACCTTGTGCCCCTCGGCAAGGCGATCGTGCGACGACCAGGCGTAGATGCGACCGTGGTGTCGTATTCGAAGATGATGTACGACTGCCTCGCTGTCGCCGATCGCCTGTCCGCCGAGGGCATCGAGGTCGAGGTCATCGATCTGCGGACCATCAGTCCCCTGGACTTCGATACCGTCCTGACCTCGCTGCGCAAGACGAATCGTCTGGTGGTCGTCCACCAGGCCGTCGGTGAATTCGGTGTCGGCGCCGAACTGGCCGCCCGCGCCGTCCGCGAGGGATTCTGGTACCTGGACGCGCCGGTGATCCGGGTGACCGCCGGAGCGACACCCGCGCCGTACACTCCGGCGCTGGAGCAGATCTGGCTGCCCGACGAGGCGCGCATCGAGGCCGCGATTCGCGAATCCCTGGACGCCCACCCGTGACAGACACCGACACGGAAGTTTCTACCGACCGTTCACTCTGCGTATACTCGGTTCGCACGCGACCGCGGGAGGGATGAGATGGCTCGACCACCAGGACACGGACCCGCCTACGAGGTCAAGCGGCAGGAAATCATCGATACGGCCGCGGCGCTATTCGCGAAAAAGGGCTATGCGGCGACCGGGATCATCGAGATCGGCGAAACGGTCGGCTTGGCCAAGGGCGCGCTGTACTACTACATCGGCTCCAAGGAAAATCTGCTCGTCGAAATCCAGGGGCGGGTTCTCGACCCGTTGCTGGTCGTCGCCGCGCGTATCCAAGGGTTGGATGCGCCGCCACTGGTCAAACTGCGGTTGTTGTCCGAGGAATTGCTGAACGTCATCTTCGAGCGCCTGGACCATATCTGGGTGTACGAACACGACTATCGCCAACTGACCGGCGAGAATCTGTCCCGCATGCTCGAGAAGCGCAAAGAAGTCGAGCACGTCGTGCGGTCGCTGCTGGTCGACGCGATGGATGACGGATCGCTGCGCAAGGCCGATCCGACCCTGGCCATGCTGCAGTTTCTCAATATGCACAACCGCACCTATCAGTGGCTGGATCCGGATAAGCGATGGGATGCGAAATTCCTGTCGAAGTCCTACTGCCACACGCTCTTCAATGGCTTCGCCGATGGCAAATGCGATCTCGAGGCGCTGGAGGCGCAGGTCGAGGCGCAGACAGCGGCGAGTACCGCCTAGCACTGACCGACCCGAACGCCGCGTTCGACAACCACGTGTTGTCCAACGCGGCGTTCGGCGTTTCCGGGGTCGGCGCGCGAGACCTTGACAGATTTGCGGTTTTGGTTTTGTATACCGAGTGTTCTAATTAATTCACTGTCCCGACATGGGAGGCCGACATGGGTTCGAGGCTCGAAGGCAAGACCGCGGTGGTGACCGGCGCGGGCGGCGCGCTCGGCTCGGCGGTGGCGCTGCGCTGCGCCGAGGAGGGGATTCGCGATCTCGTCCTTGCCGACCTCGATGTCGATGCCATGGCGTCGCTGGCGGATACGTTGCGCGCCAAGGGAATTGCCGTGGAAACCGAACGGCTGGACGTCGCCGACGGCGACGAATTCGACGCGCTCATCCGGTCCGCCGTCGAGCGCAGCGGCACTGTCGATGTGCTGGTGAATACCGCGGGCATCGTGTCGCCGAACGCCCGCATCCACCATCTGTCCACCGAGGACTGGCAGCGCACGATGTCGGTCAACTTGACCGGCACGTTCCACGGCATCCGCGCCGTCGCCCGCGCACTGCGCAAGAAGGCGAATGTCTCCATAGTCAATATCGCCTCCGTCGGCGGGTTGACCGCTTGGGCGTATGCCGCGCCCTACTGCGCGTCGAAGGCCGGAGTGATCCACCTGACCCGGGTCGCCGCACTCGAATACGCCAAGGAGGGGATTCGGGTCAACGCCGTATGTCCCGGCACCTTTCCGACGGCCGTGCACGACGGCCTGCCCGCCGAGGCGATGAATGCGATCGAGGCCAAGCATCCGCTCGGATTCGGCGCACCCGCCGACATCACCGGCGCGGTCGTCTATCTCGCCAGCGATGAATCCCGTTGGGTCACCGGGCATTCCCTGGTTGTCGACGGTGGCTACTCATTGCCGTGATGTGGCGGAACCGTCGTCAATGGTTGTCTGCCGCGCCACAGTTGATTAGTCTGACCGGTACAGAAAACTTTCAGCTTCCTCTTCACAGCGAAGGCCCGTGAATGTACAACTTCGCCGCCGTGTTCGACCGGAACGCGCAACAATACGCAGCCGAAATCGCACTGTCCGAAGGCGATCGGGCCCTGACCTACGCCGAGCTGCGCACCCGAGTGCATGCGCTGGCCCTCGCACTGCGTGAACTGGGAGTCGACGCGGGCGATATCGTCGCCGTACTGTTGTACAACCGGGTCGAATTCGTGGAAACCATGCTCGCGGCCAATCACATCGGCGCCGCGATCATGCCGCTCAACTATCGGTTGTCCCCGGCGGAATGGCAGTACATTCTCGAGCACTCGAACGCCGGCGCCATCGTGACGGAGTCGGAGTTCACGACTGGCATCGATGCATTGGCCTCGTCCTTGCCGCAGTTGCGACACCGCGTGACGCTGGATGCCGCGCCGGATCCGTCGTGGCTGGAATACGACGCGCTGGTCGGACCGAATATCGGCCGGACGACCGACGTCGTCGATGTGCAACCCGATGCGCTGCAACGACTTATGTACACCTCGGGCACGACCTCGCGCCCGAAGGGTGTGATGATCTCGCATCAGAATCTGACCTGGAAAAACCTCGCGCACATCCTCGAGTTCTCGCTGACCGCCGCGGACAACACCCTGGTGTGCGGTCCCCTCTACCACGTGGGCGGAATGGACCTGCCGGGTCTGGCCACTTTCCACGCCGGTGGCCGACTGAGCCTGATCCGCCGTTTCGACGCCGTCGCGGTGATGGACGCGATCGAACAGCTGCGCCCGACCAATGTCTGGCTGGCGCCGTCGATGATGAACGGCCTGCTGCAACTGCCCGATATCGCTGATCGCGACACCTCATCGATCCGCTTCATCACCGGCGGTGGCGAGAAGATGCCCATCCCGCTGCTCGACCGGATCGCCGATGCGTTCCCGGGTGCCTGGTTCGCCGACGCGTACGGCCTCACCGAAACCGTCTCCGGCGATACCGTCAACGACGCCGAGCACATGCGAACGAAGGTCGGCTCCGTCGGGCGCCCGGTGGCCGATGTCGAGGTCGCCATTGTCGACGAGGGCGATACCCGTGTTCCGGCCGGACAACTCGGCGAGATCGTCATCCGGGGGCCCAAGGTGACCTCCGGCTACTGGCGGGACGAGGCGGCCACCCGCTCGGCCCTGCGCAACGGGTGGTTCCACACCGGAGACATCGGCCGCCTCGACGAAGACGGCTACCTCTACATCGAGGACCGCAAGAAGGACATGATCGTCTCGGGCGGGGAGAATATCGCCACCCCGGAGGTCGAGCGGGTGCTGTACGAAAACCCCGACGTCGTCGAGGCGGCGGTCGTCGGTATGCCCCATCCGCGCTGGGGCGAAGTGCCGAAGGCATTCGTCGTGTTGCGTGCGGGCAGCCACTTCGACGCCGAGGCGCTGAAGGATTTCTGTCGCACCCGCTTGGCCAAATACAAAGTGCCCGCGGAGATCGAATGCATCGACACCTTGCCGAGAACCCCTTCCGGGAAGGTGCTCAAGCGCGTATTGCGCGACGGTCCTGCTTGATTCGCTCACACGGCCGCCGCGACATCCCCGCCCACCTGCCCGGTGTCACCGATATGCCGCAGATACCACCGGATGTAGCGGAGCAGGGTCATATCGTCGAATTCGAAATGCAGCGCTCGGTCGTGCGTGGTCTGCTGGAACAGCTTGGCCCCCGACAGATAGGACCCGTAGAAGCCGAGCCTACTGTCGAAGGCCGAATCCAGTTCACCCAGTTGCTCTTTCGTGGTGACGTACTCGGGTCGGCGCAGGCCGAGTTCGTCGAACAGCAACTCGAAACATTGCCGCACAGCATCTGGCAACCGTCGCCGCCGAGGACGTCTGTGCCGCGTTGAATATCTCCGAGCGCACCCTGCGCAGACGATTCCGCAGCGCCACCGGCATGATTTGGCGGGACTTCCTGGTACAGGCCAGGCTGATCCGAGCCATGGTCGCATTGGCGCAGCCGGGTGTGAACATCCTGGAGGTCGCCATGTCGGTCGGCTTCGGCAGCGCGAGCGCTTTCAGCCGCGCCTTCCGCACCTTCGCGGGCTGCACCCCGGTCGAATACCGCCACCGCGTGGCCGTCCGATGAGTCGGCGAGGGTGTAGCCAGATCAGGCGAGTTTTCTCAATGGCATCGACCTGCTCGTCGACGTCGGCGCGTATGCCGCCGTGCAGGTCGCGTCCAGGAAATAGGTTCACTCTTTTGTCGGGTTCGGCCGGTCGACTGCGGCCGAGCCCGATCTGTGTCGCGGGTCCGGCGGCCAACCTTGATTGTACCGACCGATAGGTCTAACATTCGATTGTCGCCGGGCACGAGGCAGTCGAACGGGAGTCGTAGATGAGGTTTGTTCGCGAGGCAGTCGCATGACCGCGCCGGAACGGGTGCTGGTGGTCGGTGCGTCGGCGGCCGGACTGTCGACGGTGGAATCGCTGCGGCGCAAGGGCTTTCAAGGCCCGATAACGGTGCTCGGCGATGAGCGGCATGCGCCTTACGATCGGCCGCCGCTGTCCAAGCAGGTGCTTGCGGGCGCGTGGGAGCCGGATCGGGCCGCGCTGCGCAAGCAGGAGATGCTGGCGGCGTTGGATGCCGAATTCATACTCGGGGCCGGGGCGACGGGGTTGGATCCGACGACCCGAACCGTACGCACTGCTGCCGGACACGAATTGCGGGCGGACGCGGTCGTACTCGCCACGGGGGTGCGGGCGCGGACATTGCCCGGACAGGATGACCTGATCGGTGTGCACGTATTGCGCACCCTCGACGACGCGCTGGCGCTACGAGCGGACCTACTGATCAGCTCGCGGTTGGTCGTCGTCGGTGAGGGCGTCCTCGGTGCCGAAATCGCCGCCACCGCACGCACACTCGGGCTGGACGTGACGATGACCGGTCCGCAGCCGGCCCCCATGGCTTTGCAGGTCGGCCCGATGGTGTCGAAACTGTTGGCGGACTTGCACACCGAGCGCGGTGTGCGGCTGCGACTGGGCACCGGTGTCGTCGGCTTGGACGGTGCGGACGGTCGGGTTACCGGGGTGCGACTCGGCACCGGGGAGGTGCTACCCGCCGACGTAGTGGTCGTCGCGATCGGCGCGGCCCCGGCGACCGACTGGCTGAAAGACAGTGGGCTGCAACTCGATAACGGTGTGGTCTGCGATTCCCGCTGCCGCGCCGCCGAGGGAATATACGCTGTCGGCGATCTGGCCCGGTGGCATCACGAGCAGTTCGGCGGGCTGATCCGTCTGGAGAACCGGACCAATGCCACCGAGCAGGCCGCGGCCGTCGCCGGTGTGATCATGGGGGAGGACCACCCCTATGTGCCGGTGCCCTACTTCTGGACCGATCAATTCGACGTGAAGATCCAGGTGCACGGCAGGCTCCCCATCGGTGCCGAGGTCGACATCGTCGACGGTGACCCGGCGACCGGACGGTTCGTCGCGCGGTACCGCGACGCGGGTGTCGTCACCGGAGTCCTCGGCTGGAATATGCCCAAGCAGACTCGCCTGCGCCGACAGGAGATCGTCGATGCGCTCCCGAGTCTCGCGGCAACCAGCCCTCGGCCCTGATCGCCTTCAGCCCCAGCCCAATTCACGAAAGACCAGGAGAGACCCGATGAAGGTTGTCATCGACGAAGACAAGTGTGTCGCGGCCGGACAATGCGTTGCCGCCGCTGTCGAGGTGTTCGACCAGCGTGACGAGGACGGCATCGTGGTGCTGCTGAACGAACACCCATCGGCCGAACAGGCCGATGACGTCCGTCAGGCGGCGGCCGTTTGTCCCGCGATGGCGATCTCCATCGAGGAATGAAATGTCGACCCAAGGAGAGCCGATCATGACCGAGACCGTGGATATCCCCGAATACCCGACGCCGCGAGATGCCAAGTGCCCGTTCCTGCCTCCGCCGGAATTGCGTGAGCTGCATACCGCCGGTCTCCCGCTCTCGCGGGTGCGTACCTGGGACGGTCGAACCCCGTGGCTCATCGCCTCGCACGCCGCCCAGCGGCAGGTCATGGCCGATCCGCGGGTCAGCGCCAACGATCATCTGCCCGGATTTCCGTATATGACCCCGGCCATCGCCGAGACGATCCACGACCGGCCGAAGACGCTCTTCGACACCGATGGGCCTGAGCATGCGCGATTGCGCCGGATGCTGACGAATTCGTTTACCCGCGGGCGGATGGAGAAGGTTCGCCCGGCGATCCAGCGGGTCACCGATGACCTCATCGACAAGATGCTGGCGGGCCCGAATCCGACCGATCTGGTGGAGGCGCTCTCGCTGCCGCTGCCGTCGCTGATGATCTGCGAACTCCTCGGCGTGCCGTACGAGGATCACGACTTCTTCGAAGCACACGCCAAGATCACCAACGGTCGGGAGGTGACTCCGGAGGAGAACAACGCCTCGAATGCGGCCCTCGGCGCCTACCTGGGCAAGCTGATCGTGGCCAAGATGGAAAAGCCCGAAGAGGACGTTGTCTCGGACCTCGCGGCGCGGGTCAAGGCGGGCGAGCTCGATATGCCCGGCGCCACCATCATGAGCATGATCATGCTCATCGCCGGTCACGAGACCAGCGCGAATATGATCACGCTCGCGACCGCGCTGCTGCTGGAGAATCCGGACCAGCTGGCACTGCTGCGCGAAACCGAGGATAAGAAGGTCATCGCGGGCGCGGTCGAGGAACTGCTGCGCTATCTGACCATCCCGCATCTGCTTCAGCGGCGCATCGCCACCGAAGATATCGAGGTCGAAGGACAGACGATCCGCGCGGGGGAGGGCATCATCAGTTCGTTGCCCGCGGCCAATTTCGACCCGGTGGCCTTCCCTGAGCCCGACAAGCTGGATCTCCTGCGCGAGGCGCGCCACCACCATGCGTTCGGCTGGGGCCCACACCAGTGCATCGGCCAGCAGCTCGCGCGCATCGAACTCGAGGTCGTATTCGGCACCCTCTACCGTCGCATCCCGACGCTGCGGCTGGGAGTCGACTTCGACCAGTTGCGGTTCAAGGGTGATTCGCTCGCCTACGGCATCTACGAACTGCCGGTTGCCTGGTAGCGATTAGTGCCCTCATTTCCAAGACTGGACCGACCGGTACAAGTAACCTTGGATGCGGATCCCTGAACCGATTGCCACCAGCGCATCGAGGGACGAGAGAGGTACCGCATGTTCAAGGAGTTCGTCGCCTCCGGTGACTCGCACATCATCGAACCGGTCGACCTGTTCAAAACCCGGCTGCCCGTACATCTTCGGGAACGGGCGCTCTGGGAAGAGGAATTCACGCTCGACGAGCCGATCGTGCCGGGTGGACACACCGAGTTCAAGAAACTGCACACGATCGGCTTCGACGGCTGGACCATTTCGAAGTACCGGCAGACCGCCGGACCGACTCCGGATGGCGAGCCGGAGCACATCCTGCGGGATATGAATATCGATGGCGTCGACGCCGCCGTCATGTTCCCGAATCTGTCGCTGTTCGTGCTGTTCACCGATGACCACGAGTTGTCGATGGCGCATGCGCGCGTCTACAACGATTACATTGTCGAGCGCTATCTCCGGTACAAGGACCGGATGCGCCCGACCGCCGCCATCCCCGTCACCGATGTCCCGGACGCGGTCGCCGAGATCGAGCGCTGCGCCCGCGCCGGACTCGGGGCCATCCTGCTGCCCGAGTTGCCGCCGGTGCCGTACTGGTCACGGCATTACGACCCGATCTGGGCGGCCGCGCAGGCGAACGGAATGCCGGTGTTCTTCCATGTCGCCACCGGCGGGGTTTCGGTCAAGGAAGAAACCTCGGAGACGGCGGTGACCGTCAAAGGTCTGATGATGGCCGTCAATATGGGCAAGGGCCAGCTCACCGACGATATGGTGGCGGGCCGGACCATGGGCGGCGGGGCAATACCGCCTCCGCGATCCCACAGGGCATCATCGCCGATCTGGTCGGCGGCGGGGTCTGTGAACGCTTTCCGAATCTGCACTTCAACCTGGTCGAGTACAGCGCGGGATGGCTCGTTTCGTACCTGGGCATGATGGACCGGTCGTGGCGGACGGGCACCGGCCAGGACCCGGACTGGTGGCTCGGCTTCTGGGACGACACTCGCTCGCCGAAGGATCAGCCGACCATGGGACGGCTGTTCAATATCAATGCGAAGTGGCCGTGGCCGCTCGAGCCGAGTGAGTATGTGCAGCGTCAGATCCACGTCCAGTTCGCCGATGACCCGACCGCGGTCAAGGCCCGGCACATCACCGGATTGACGACCATCATGTGGGGCAACGACTACCCGCATGCGGAGGGAACTTTCCGCGGCAGCGCCGAATGCATTGCCGAGAATTTCGAGGGCGTTCCCGACGAGGATCGCGCCGCCATCCTGGGCGGCACCCTCGCCGACATCGTCGGTTTCGACAAGTCCAAGAAGCTCGCGGAGGTCCCGGAGGGCGTCTGACCCGCGCTCGCGTGCCCGGAGCACGGCCGCTCCGGGCACGTCGCGTTGTCAGTGGACCGGGACACGGTCCAGCGCTCGCACGATGACTTCGACAGCGGGAGTGTCGAGCGCTCCCACCTGGAGGCGAATCCATCCGGCCGCGAGCCCGGCTTCATCAGCGGGTCGAGTTGTCAGAACAGGTAGCGCCCGCCGTTCACACTGAGCGTCTGTCCCGTGACGTAACCGGCTTCCTCGGAGGCGAGGTAGGCGACCGCGTGGCCGATCTCCTCCGGCTGCCCGGCCCGCTTCATCGGCATATGCGCCGCTGCTGCCTCCACGTCGATGGTCTGGCGGGTCAGTGGGGTGTCGATGAATCCGGGCGGAACGTGGTTGACGGTGATTCCCTGTTCGATGAACTCGACCGCCAACGCCTTCGTCAGGCCGATCACGCCGCCCTTGGAGGCCGCGTAGTGGGCCATGCCGGGGGCTCCGGTCTGCGCGGATGATGAGGAGATATTGATGATCCGGCCCCATCCAGCCGCGAGCATGTCGGGGATCAGCGCCTTCGTGACCAGGAAGGGGCCCTTGAGATTGATCCCGATCATGCGATCCCAGGATTCCTCGGCCAAGCTCGTGAAGGGCTCGTACGTGGTGATTCCGGCATTGTTGACCAGCACGGTGACGGGTCCGAGCTCGGCGTGGGTGCGGGCCGCCGACGCTGCGATGGCATCGGCATCGGCCGCATCGCCGACGACCGCGATGGCGGTGCCGCCCGATTCGCGGATCGAGGCGACGGTCTTCTCGGCGTTCTCCAGGTTCAGATCCCAGATCGCGACCGCGGCGCCCTTGGCTGCGAGTACGGTCGCGATGGACTGGCCGATCCCGCTACCGCCGCCGGTGACGACGGCGATCTTGCCTGCGAGTGACATATTCGTTCCTTTGCGTCGAAATCGGTTGCCGGGCCGGGTTATTCGCCCGGTGTCGATTCACCCAGCGCGGCCCGGGCGGCGGTGCGTGCCGCAGTCGCGCGCGGGAATCCGGCATAGCCGCTGGCGTGGTAGATGACCTCGGCGATCTCGTCCTTGGTCAGTCCGTTGGTCAAGCCGATTCGGACGTGGTGGCCGAACTCGGTCTCGGACCCGAGCGCGATCAGGATGCCGAGCGTGACCAGGCTGCGATCGCGTGGGGTGAGTCCCTCCCGGCCCCACAGCTGGGCCCACACACTGACCAGGCCGATCTCGACGAGATCTTCACCGAGCTGACCGTCGCGCAGGTCGATATCGCCCTCGGGAAAGGCGCCGGGCAGGGCCGCGCGCATCGCCGCGAGACCCTCGGTGCGCAAGTCGGTGTCCTTGGTTGTCATCAGCGACTCCCATCGCATTCCGTTGTGCTACTGATTGTCGGCAATGTTAGAACAATCGGTCGGTACAATCAATGAGTGGGCAGCGTCCCTGCGTGCGAAATGTTCGGACGGGGGCGCTGTTGATTCCGATCGGATTCGGCTCTAGTCTCGTGACCAACGTCATAGACCGACCGGTCGAAACATCTTTGGCGTCGTGCAGCAGGCGACCCATTCGAGATTGGAGAACGTATGAGTGGATCGGCGAACGCCGCTGGTACGACGGCTGACGCGGTCGACGTCCTGGTGGTCGGCGCGGGCGTGACGGGCATCTATCAGCTGTACCGGGCCCGCGAGGAGGGCTTTTCGGTGCAGCTGCTCGAGGCGGGCGACGGCGTCGGCGGGACCTGGTACTGGAACCGCTATCCCGAGGCGCGTTTCGACTCCGAGAGCTACACCTACGGCTACCTGTTCTCCAAGGAACTGTGGGAGGAGTGGGAGTGGTCGGAGCGGTTCACCGGCCAGCCGGAGAACGAACGCTACTTCAACTTCGTGGTGGACCGATTCGATCTGCGCCGCCACATCCGGTTCGGCGTCCGGGTGACCGCCGCGGAATTCGACGAGTCGGCCGGTATCTGGACGGTGCGCACGGATGATGGCGCCGAGCATCGCGCACGCTTCCTCGTCGCCGCGACCGGGGTGCTGTCGGTGCCGTTCATTCCGGAGGTGTCCGGACGCGAGGTGTTCGGCGGCGAACAGCATCACACCGGTCGCTGGCCGAAGACACCAGTCGATTTCACCGGTAAGCGCGTCGCCATCATCGGCACCGGATCCAGTGGCGTGCAGATCGTTCCGGCCATCGCCGACCAGGTCGGCTCGCTGACGGTGTACCAGCGGACGCCGGACTGGTGCACGCCGCTGAACAACGCCCCGCTCACCCCGGTGGAGCGGGCCGAGATCAAGGCCGACTTCGAACGGATCCGCGAGACCCTGAACACCTCGCCGAGCGGATTCCTGCATGCGCTGCCCAGCCGCTTTTCGACCGACGATACGGCCGAACAGCGGCAGGCGTTCTTCGAAAAGATGTGGAACAGCCCGGGTTTCACGAAGCTGACCGAAAACTACATCGACTTCACGACCAATCCCGAAGTGAACAAGGAGTTCTGCGAATTCATCGCGGACAAGATCCGCGGCATCGTCACCGATCCCGCGACGGCCGACAAACTGGTCCCGAAGGACCACATCTACGCCGGTCGGCGTCCACCGTTCGTGACCGGCTACTTCGAGGCCTACAACAAGCCGAACGTTTCGCTCGTCGCGCTCAAAGAGACCCCGATCGTCCGCATCACCGAGACCGGAATCGAGACCGCCGAAGGCCTGCGTGAAATCGACACCATCATCTGGGCGACCGGCTACGACTTCGGCACCGGTGCGCTCAATCGGCTCGGCGTCCGCGGCCGCGATGGTCTTGCGCTCGAGGAGTATTGGGCGGAGGGGCCCAATACCTACCTGGGCGTCGCGACGGCCGGTTTCCCGAACTTCTTCTTCCCCGGCGGGCCGCACGGCGCACTCGGCAACAACCCGCGTTACGCCGGTGACCAGGTGGATTGCGTCATCGGGGCGCTGGTGCACGCACGCGACAACGGCTACGAGGTCATCGAGGTGGACCCCGCCGCGGAGGCGGAGTGGACCGAAACGGTCAACGGCAGCGGGTCGCTGTTCTTGGAGAGCAGCTATTTCTACGGGTCGAACATTCCCGGCAAGGCGGTCAAGCAGCTGCTGAATCCGACCGGGCGGCCCAACCTACAGCGGCTGATCGCTGAACTCGCCGCGAACGAGTACTCGACATTCATCTTGTCCAAGGTCGAGGAAGCGGCCGCGTAAAGCGATCTAGCAGGCAGTTCCGTTCGAAGATGGAGAGAAAATGAGCGAATCCACCGAAGCCCGGATCGCGGCCGGCGTGCGTGCGGCGATCGGCGCCCACACGCAGGCGCAGGACGCGGGACAGGCCGATGAAATCGTCGCCCTGTATGCGCCCGACGGGGTGCTCGAGATTCCGGGCATGGACCCGATCAGCGGTCAGGACGCGCTGCGGGCGGCATTCGAGGGCTGGGCGCCGACAGCGCCGCAGCGTCACCTCGTCGCCAACACCCTGATCACCGCCGTGACCGCGGACGAGGCGACGGCCGTCAGCGACGTGGCCTTCTTTCAGCGCGGCGAGGCGGGGTGGGCAGTGCAGGTCGTCGGTCGATACGAGGACACGCTGCGCCGCAGCGACGGAGCCTGGCTGTTCCAGCATCGCAAGACGACCTACCTGACCTAGAAACGGCGAATCTGCCGGAACCAGAACATCTTTGGAGAATCAATGAGCGAGTCCACCCAGGCGCAGGTCGCGCACGGGGTCCACAACGCCATCGCCGCGTACGCGCATGCGCTCGACGATGGACGCACCGACGACATCGTCGCGCTGTTCTGCCCCGACGGCGTCAGCGAGATCATGGGCGTCGGCACGTTCGAGGGCCACGAAGCCATCCGTCAGGTCTTTGCCGGAATGGTGCCCACCCAACCGCAACGGCACCTGGTGGCCAACACCGTCATCACATCCTGGACCGAGGACGAGGCGACCGCGAACAGCGACCTGGTCTTCCTGCAGCGTGGCGAATCGGGTTGGGCTGTGCTGATCGCGGGCCGTTACGAGGACACCCTGCGTCACGATGGCGCCTCGTGGCTTTTCCAGCACCGCAAGATCACCTACGTGATGTAAGAGAGATAGGAGCAACCCGTGACCAAACGGTGGAA
Source organism: Nocardia vinacea (assembly GCF_035920345.1). NCBI lineage: Bacteria > Bacillati > Actinomycetota > Actinomycetes > Mycobacteriales > Nocardiaceae > Nocardia > Nocardia vinacea. Next base: position 3,774,448 of record NZ_CP109149.1, on the reverse strand, counting down.
GCAACGCCCGCCCGGCTCGAACTGGGGCGATTTCGGCGACGACGATGAGTTGGGGCGGGTCAACCTGCTCACCCCGGAGAAGGTTCTGCAGGGGGTGCGCGAGGTCGAACACGGCATTACCTTCAGCCTGAGCCTGCCGCTGGACTACCCGGGCGGTACCGCGCTGAACCAGCGTCGGTATCCGCCGATCCTTCGGCCGACCGAGGATCTGGCGCACAACCAGGACACCTTCTACAACGTCGTCGCGCGCGACAAGATCGCCCCCAGCTTCATCGATCTGTGGAGCGACGATGTCGTGACGCTCTGGCTGCAGTATTCGACGCAGTGGGACTCGCTGGCGCATCAGGGCGCATTGTTCGATGCGGACGGCGACGGTGTCGCGGAACCGGTGTACTACAACGGATTTCGCCCCGGGACCGATATCGTCGGTCCACAGGAGGACGCCAAGGGGGACGGCAGCGGAAGTGTTTCCTTCGCCAAGCACCTCGGCTGCGAGCACATGGCCGCGCACGGCATGCAGGGCCGCGGCGTACTGATCGACGTGTCGCACCTCGGAAGCGACTGGCAGCCGGTCGATTTGAAGATGCTCAAAGACATCATGGCGAAGGACAACGTCGTCGTGGAACCGGGCGACATGCTCCTGCTGCACACTGGCTTCGCCACCCAGGTTCTCGCCTGGGAGAAGAACCCGGGACCCGAGATCCAGGCCATGTATCCCTACCTCGACGCGACGGATGAGTCGCTGCTGGAGTGGATCGCCGAATCGCAGATCTCGGCGCTCGTCTCGGACAACTATGCGGTCGAGGGCTGGGCGCCCGACAGCGAGACGCCGCACACGCTGCTGCCGATCCACAACCTCTGCCTTTTCAAGCTCGGCATCCCGCTGGGTGAGCTCTGGTACACCGAGGAACTGGCGACCTGGCTGCGCGAACACGAGCGCAGCCGCTTCCTGCTGACTGCGCCGCCACTGCGCCTGCCCGGGACGATGGGCAGCCCGCTGACCCCGGTCGCGACCGTCTGACGCGGGTCGCCGGATTCCAGATTCGGTTCGGTGCAGGTGAGGCGCTATGCCTGACCTGCACCGAACTGTTTCGCTCGAAGGAAGGGAGCGCCGCGATGCCTACAACGCGTACGGAACGCGCGAAAACCGCCCGCTACTACCGCAAGCGGGAGCAAGTGGTGGATGTCGCCGTCGAGCTCTTCTCGAAGAACGGCTATGCGAGCACCGGGGTCGCCGATATCGGCACCGCCGCCGGACTGGCCCGCGGTGCGCTGTACTACTACATCGGTTCCAAAGAAGAGTTGCTGGCCGAGATCCACGACCGCGTGATGGATCCACTGCTCATCGAGGCCTCGGCGATCGTCCGGCTGGATATCGGCTTCCAGACCCGTCTGCGATTGCTCTCGGAATCGCTACTGCGCCAGATCGTGCACCGGCAAGATCATGTGTGGGTCTTTCTGCACGAGCACCATCAACTGCAGGGTGAATACCGCATTCGATTCCGGGCCAAGCGCCAGCGTTTCGAGTCACAGATCCGCGATGTGCTCGCCGATGGGCATCGGCAGGGCAAGCTGCGGGTGCGGGATCTGGAGCTCACCACCCTCGCGTACCTGAACCTGCACAACTACACATATCAGTGGGTGGGTCGGCGCCCGGATCTGCAGGTGGACGAGCTCGCCCGCTTCTATTGCGAGATCTTCTTGAACGGAATTCTGATCGAGCGGATCGACGAGGCGGCGGCCGAAGCCGAACTGGCGCACGGCCGTTCCGTGCTCGGTGTGCTGCTCGCGAAGGGGCTCGAACACTAGGAAGCCCGTCGCTCACCGCCCTCTCCCTCGGGTGCGGCAAGCGACGGGCTGCTGCCTATCGCCCTATGACGTCGTGTCTGCGCTCATCTGAGCGAACTGATGCTTCAGGAATGTGCCGGACCAATCCATCAGATCCGTCGGCACGTAATAGCCGGTCTCGTCATTGATCGCCGCCCAGTGTGCGGCGACATCCTCGATCGTGGCCGGGCCCTGTGCGAGATAGCCTTCCGTCGAGGCCAGGAACAGTCGCGCGAACCGGCCCGCTCCCGCGGTGTAGATCTCGCCGTTGACCGGGCAGCTTTCGTGGGCCAGGAAGGCGGCCATCGGTGCCACCGACTCCGATGGCATGGCCGCCGCGGCGGCCGCGGCGTTCTCGTCGCTGTCGGGATCGCCACCGGCCATGCGGGTGTAGGCCGCGGGCGCAAGCAGATTCACCTTGATCCCGTGCGGTTCACCGGCCAGTTTCGCGCTGCGTGCCAGGCCGATGAGTCCCGCCTTCGCCGTCGCGTACGGCAGGTTGACGTCCATGCCGAAGATGCCGCTCGAGGTGGTCAGCACGACCCGGCCATAGCTCTGGCTCGAGAAATGCGGCCAGGCGGCCTTCATGGTGTTGAACGAGCCGAGCAGATGTACCGCGAGGTGCCGCTCGACATTGTCCAGTTCGACGTCGGGCAGGCCCGCATACCTGACGATGCCCGCGTTGTTGATCAGGATGTCGATGCGGCCGAACCGCTCTACCGCGGAGTCGATGATCGCCTGGGCCCCGGCCGGTGTCGAGACGTCGTTGCCGTCGGCGATGGCCGAACCACCGGCCGCGGTGATGCCGTCGACGACCGCTTGGGCCGGTGTGGTGTCGGCGCCGTCGCCCTCGATCGATCCACCGAGGTCGTTGACAACGACGCTCGCCCCGCGTTCGGCCAGGAGCCGGGCGTGGGCCCGGCCGATGCCGCGACCCGCGCCGGTAACCACCGCGACGCGGCCCTCGAAACTCAACTCACTCATTCGCGACTCCTGTCGTACTTCATTGTCGATCCGTGGCCCCGGTCACCGTATTTTAGACCAATCGGTCAGTACATACAATGAAAGTCACCGGCCCTGGAAGGTTGCTTTTCGCGGGCCGTCCTGGACGAAGCTGCGCAGACCGCGCTGTCCGTCCTCGCTTGCGAAGCATCGGGTGATCAGATCGGCTTCCAGTGCCAGCCCGTCCTCGATCGGCAGGCCGAACCCGTTATCGATCGCCTGCTTCGCGTACCTGAGTGCGAGCGGGCCGCGGGCGTACGAGAGCCCTCGCTCGACGGCGGCGTCGAACACTTCGGCGTCGTCGAGCAGTTGATCGATGAGGCCGATGCGCAGGGCCTCCTCCGCGCGCACGAGGCGTCCGGTGAGGATCAGATCCTTTGCTCCAGCGAGTCCGGCGATCCGCGAAAGACGTTGTGTACCACCGGAGCCGGGCATGATCCCGAGCGTGATCTCGGGCAGGCCGAGGACGGCGCCGCGACCGCCGATGCGGAAGTCGGCGGCCAGCGCCAGCTCGCAGCCGCCGCCCAGCGCGTAGCCGTTGATCGCCGCGATCGTGATCTGCGGAGCCGTTGCCAGGGCGTGAAATGCTTGTTGCAGCACCCGGTTTCGCCGTCCGAATGCCTCAGGGGACAGGCCGAGCATCTCCTTCACGTCGGCACCGGCCGCGAAGTGTTCGCCGCCGGTGATCACGACAGCCCGATAGGTGGTGCTGCTGTGCAGTTCCGCCGCAACGGTTTCGAGCAGATCCCACATCTCCTGGTCGAGCGCGTTCACCGGATGGCGCTCGATGCGCAGGATGGCCAGTCGCTCGTCGGCGGGATGCGGCTCGAGCCCGACCTTGGCGGGTGCTGGATTGCTGCTCACTATTCGATGCCTCCGTTTGTGTGCTACGTTCGCGCAGTATAGTGTACCGACCGGTCGAAGAATTTATCGGTGGATGGACGGTGAGATGCAATGGGTATGGGGCATGCCGACGTATCGGGGCGACGCGTAGTCATTACCGGCGCCGGACGCGGCTTGGGACGGGTGCTCGCGACCGCCTTCGACGCCGCGGGGGCGCAGCTGGGATTGGTCGCGCGGTCGGAGCACGCGCTGCGCGAGGTGGCCGACTCGCTGCACGGAGACCCGCTGGTGTGTGCGGGTGATGTGCGCGACGACGAGTTCAACGACACCGTCGCCGAACGCATGGTCGAGCGCTTCGGTGGCGTGGACGTGTGGATCTGCAATGCTGGTGTGTCACCGGAGGTTTCGACGGTGACACAGACCAAGCCCGCCGTATGGCGCGACATCATCGACGTGAACCTGACCGGGACCTTCCTCGGCGCGCGTGCGGCGGCATCGGTGATGGGGGAGGGCGGTCGGATCATCGTCACCGGTTCGGTCATCGGTCAGCGGCCTCGGGCCGGACTTTCCGCGTACGCGGCCTCCAAAAGCGGTGCCCACGCCCTGGTTCAGGCCCTGGCGCAGGAACTCGGACCACGTGCGATCACCGTCAACGCGGTCGCGCTCGGCTGGTTCGACACCGGGATGGGAGCGCACTGGCACCGAGATGCCGAGCGTGAGAACGATATCGTCGGCCATACCGCCCTCGGGCGCTGGGGAACTCCCGCCGACCTGCCCGGCATCTATCTGTTCCTGGCCGCCGAATCCTCGGCCTATGTCACGGGCACGACGATTACGGTCGACGGCGGATATTCCCTGCTGTGACCGCCGCTCCGCGCTACACCGCCGCACAGGCTGCGGCCGCCGCCGGGGTACCGCTCGCTCGGGCGCGCCGGTACTGGTGCGCGCTCGGTTATCCGGCCGCGGGTGCGGCCGATCTCGAATTCACCGAATCCGATATCGAGATGCTGCGCATGATGACTGGGTTCGTCGCCGAAGGTGCGGTGGCCGAACCCGATTCGCTGCGGTTGGCCCGGGTGTTGAGTCGCTCCATCGCACATCTGGCGCAGTTGCAGGTGGAGATCGTCACCAGCCGGTCGGGTGCGAATGGTATCGGGCGCGCCGAGGCGGTCCGAGTCCTGACGGACCGGACCTCGGAGGTTCAGTGGTTGCTCGGGCAGATCTGGCGTCGCCAGTTGAGCGTCGCGGTGGCCATGCCCGAGGCCGACGAGTCCACGTCGGCCGTATCGGGCGTGGGCTTCGCCGACATCGTCGATTTCACGGAACTGAGCCGGGATCGCTCCGATATCGAGCTGACGCGCATCATCGCACGATTCGAATATCGCGTCACCGAGATCGTCGTCGACTGTGGTGGTGACGTCGTCAAAATGCTCGGCGACGAGGTGCTGTTCACTGCCGATAACGCCGCGGCCCTCGCGCATATCGCCACCGGGCTGATCGCGGCCTTCGAAGACGATGCCGATATCCGCGGCCTGCGGGTGGGTTTGGCGTTGGGGCCGGTGGCCCGGCACCTGGGTGATGTCTTCGGCACCACGGTGAATTTGGCGAATCGGCTCACGGTACGCACCGAACCGAATACCGTGCTGGTCGCACCCACGGTGGCCGAGGCGCTCGCCGGGCATCCCGACTTCGACCTCACAGCACTGGAACCTGCGGATATTCGAGGATTCGGCCCGACGACGCCGGTCCTATTGCGTAATAAAGTATCCTGATTTCCGTCGCGGCCGTCCCGATCAGCGCATTCCCAACCTCCGGCCGTGTTCGAGGAGATTCCATGAGCGTGCCGCCCGTCCTGTGTGACCGACTGCGTCTGCCCGTTATCGCGTCCCCGATGTTCATCGTGTCGAATCCGGAGTTGGTCATCGCCCAGTCGACCTCGGGCATAGTCGGGTCGTTCCCCTCACTCAATGCACGCCCGGAATCAGAACTGCGGCACTGGCTCACCCGGATCACCCAGGCACTGGCGGAATTCGATGCCCAACATCCGCAGACGCCGAGTGCGCCGTACGCCGTGAACCTGATCGTGCACAAGACCAGCGATCGGCTCGAGCACGATCTCGCGGTGGTCGAGGAATTCCGCGTCCCCATCGTGATCACCTCGCTAGGCGCTCGGCCGGAGGTCAACGAACGCATCCACGCCTACGGCGGCATCGTGCTGCACGACGTGATCAACAATGTCTTCGCCCGCAAAGCCGTCGACAAGGGCGCCGACGGACTCATCGCCGTGGCGGCGGGCGCGGGCGGTCACGCGGGAACGCAGTCGCCATTCGCATTGGTCCAGGAGATCCGGAGTTGGTTCGACGGACCGCTTGTGCTGTCCGGATCGATCGCGCACGGCAACTCGGTATTGGCCGCCCAGGCGGCGGGTGCCGACTTCGCCTACGTCGGGTCGATGTTCATCGCCACCGACGAGGCGAACGCGGAACCCGACTACAAGCAGATGATCGTCGATTCAACCGCCTCCGACATCATCTACAGCAACCTCTTCACCGGCGTGCACGGCAACTACCTGCGCGGCAGCATCCTCGCCGCCGGACTCGACCCCGATGCGCTACCCGGATCCGACTCCGCGGCAATGAATTTCGCCGACGGCAGCGCCAAGGATGCGAAGGCCTGGCGCGATGTTTGGGGTGCCGGTCATGGCATCGGCAACGTCGACGCGGTACGTCCGGCCGCCGCCGTCATCGACCGCCTCATCGAGGAGTACGAGACGGCTCGGACCCGTCTGTCGGCCGTACCCGTCCATACGTGACGGTGGTGCGTAGGGGCACTGATGCCGCGGCGGTCGGGTGAGTCGCCGCGTAGCTGTCATATCGCAATGCGGCAAGGACCGGCCGCCTCATATCCGCTCAGAGTGTCAGCGCGCCGTGTGATCTGAGGAGTTTGGCGAGATTGGTGCTGACCAAAGGCAGCAGTACTCCCGGCCGCAGTGGAAAGATCTCGTCGATCTCGCGTCCGATACCGCCGATGAGCATGGTGTATCCCCGGTCGGTCACCGCGAGGCTGAAGCCGCCGCGATCGGATGCCGCGGTGAGCTGTCGCAGCGGCCGTGCCGGAGCAGCCGCGCTGGTTGCCAGGTCTGGCTGACCCCCGAAATTGTCTTTGTCCGAGCCGGGCAATGCGCACTGCACGTCGACACCACCCACGCCGAAACCGCCGGAATCTCCGTGACCGCCTACGGCTTCCGCGACACTTCGACCACGACCGTGCAACTCGACCGAAGCTACCTACCCGCGTGCCGGTCGGTGAACCAGCCGCCGACCGGAGTCTCGCTGGACGTAGCCGACGTACTCACCGCGGCGCCCGAACTGTCCAAAGCGGAGGCACAGCAACTGCTCGGTCTCTTCGAGCGAGCCCGCCTCGTCCGCCGCATCCGGTAAGGGTGGGATCATCGCCTCGAATAGTGCCGAGAGGCTATTGACAGGAATCGGCATGAGGGTGCTATACATTAGGGGAGGCTTACCTCTTTAGATGAGGCTAACCTCGTGAACTGTTCCGCTCGCACAATGAGGCATCGTGTACGTCTGTATCTGCAACGCCGTCTCCGAATCGGACGTGCACAGCTGTGTCGCCGCCGGAGCCAGCTCGACCGCGCAGGTCAAAAAGGCGTGCGGCTGGAAGCCCGGCTGCGGTAGCTGTACCCGGCGCCTTTCCGAGGTGGTTGGCCGAGCTTGCGCTGCGCCCCTCCAGGAGGTCGAGACCTCCGCGGCGTAGTCCGACACGATAGGCCGTCCTTACCGGTTCGCCGATTGTGAGCTGTGACACGATCGCAGCCATGGATGGCGATAAGGAAATCATCGCGCTGCTCAATGAGCAGCTGACAGCCGAACTCACGGCGATCAATCAGTACTTCCTGCATGCAAAGATGCAGGAGAACTGGGGTTTCACCAAACTTGCCAAGCACACCCGCCACGAGTCCATCGATGAGATGAAGCATGCGGAGGTGCTCACCGATCGCATCCTCTTCCTCGAGGGGCTGCCGAACTACCAGAAGCTCAACCCGCTGCGCATCGGCCAGACCGTCCCCGAACAGTTGCGGGCCGATCTGAAGATCGAGATGGAGGCCGTGGACCGGCTGCGCGGCGGTATCGAGCTGATGCGCTCACGCGGTGATGCCACCTCCGCGCGCATCTTCGAGTCCATTCTCGAGGATGAGGAATCGCACGTCGACTATCTGGAGACCGAACTCGACCTGATCGAGAAGCTGGGCGAGCAGCTGTACCTACAGCGTTATACCGACACCCCGGAAGACGACTGACATCGTCACCGGTTCCGGTCCGCCGATCTCGGCGCCCGGAACCGGTGATCGTCAGGTGCCGGCACTGAGCGGATCGGCTGTGTGACGGCGTCATGTTCGTCGTTGACCAGATGGAATGCGATCGCGAGATCGTCGATTACCGCCTGCCACGCGGCCTGACTGCCCTCGCCGCGGGGATCGCGCGCCAGCGCCAGCAAAGTAGTGGCGGCGTCGACGGCCTGAACGGCCGCAGCCAGTAGCGCGGGCACGGGGGTCGGGGCATTGCGGGAGGCCAGTGTGGCGATGTGGTGACGCAGCCACCGTGCGTCGAACTGCGCCTGCACCGACACATCACCTACGGCGTCTTGCTCCGCAGTCGCGGCCATCGACCAGTGGCCCATGTACTGCCCCCCCAGTGGGTCCTGGACAACCAAGTCCCGCAGCTCACTACTGATCAAACCGTGTAGCCGACCCGCTAGCTCGGCGCGTTCGACGGGCGGTTCGGCCGACCAGCCGGAAGCGGTTCTTTCCACGTCGGCCTGCAATACCGCCAGCACTGCTCGCAATTGCGCAGCTGTCGCCACCTACGCCCCTCTCCGTCGTTCATTCCGAGCTACCGTTGCGCGACAACACTTCGTGGACCCTAACGACTACTTCGAACCCTCCCGGCACCATCCGCTGCACGGCCGTTCGCGTCGAAACGTCCGCCACCCGGCGGTGAGTGCAGACACGACGATACAGAAGCAGACAATCTCGAGCTACCGACAAGCGGCAGCCAATAGTCGCTGTATCAACTAGAGGTGAGCGTCGGTTCCGGACACCACGAACGCCGGGGACTAGTTATGGAAACCAGTGCGTTCAATACTTGAAACCATACGGTTGAAAAGCGGCGGAGGGGGGTGCGTCCGGTCGGCGGGGCAACCGGGCGAAATCAATTGCACGAACACACCTCTGGTGCCTGCTGTCCTGCGGCGGGCACGTCACGTTAATATTGGGATGATTGCTTTCACACGAACGCGGCGCGTCCGCCCGACCGAAGGCTGGTGAGTCCGCCGATGTCGGTATCGATGTTCGATGAGGCGCTTCCGCGCGGCGAACGTGATGGTGTTGGTCTGCGAGTCGGTGCGATCATCGACCGGGGCGGGGAAGTGTTGCTGCTGGAGGCCCACAGCACAGGACCGCTCCCGCTGACCCGCAAGCTTCCGGGTGCCACCGTGGAACCCGGCGAATCGGTCTCCGCCGCATTGATTCGCGGAGTCCGCGAAGAGACCGGCCTGACCGTCACCGGCATCGGCCACCACATCGGGGACTTCGACTACCTGTCGCCGGCCGGAAAACCGGTGCGGCGCTTGCATTTCGCCGTAGAGGTAGCAGCCACCAGCCCGATCGTCCTCTCCGCCCACGCCGATTATGTCTGGGCACCGCTGGACGGTGAACTGCTCGTGACGCCATCCATCCGCGGCATCCTCGAAGCCTACAAGGACCTCCTCAGCCACTGAGCGCCGTTTCGATACTCGATATCGGTTGTGCCCGTGCACTTCTCACACTGAGCGCGCCCTGTCGAGCTCGTCGATAGCCCACACCTCCGCGTCGGCCAAGGGATTCGCTGGATCGGCGATGCTGGACCACCCCTCGCATGGAGCCGATCGCGACTGCCCGGCGCGTGATCGTGGCTTGTCGATTCCCGATTAATGATGTTACTCAATATTCGTGAGCGAACATAGCGAGTGCGTGTTGGCAACGACCAGTCAACACTCGAAATAACGCGCAGTTTTCGCTGTTGGCCAGTGTATTTGCCGTCAGTAAGTTACTGTGTATTCATGGTGCTTTGACCTCTTGTTAGCCGGAGAAGGAACTGCACGGTCGTCCGGCGCCAGGGCGGGGGAGAAGAACGACAGAACGTACATCCACGTCTCACTCGACCTCTGCAGAGCCCGACAACGGAAGGAATCCGATGACCGCCACCGCTCAACCGCTGCCCATGCCGGTGCCACTGACCACCGAGGAAACCCGGATCCATATTCCGGCCATCCATCGCTCGCAGACCAAGCGGCCGCTGAAACTCGCTGACGCACTGGATTTCTGGAATTTCGCGGGTGCCGCCGCCAATGTGGTGATGCAGATGGCGCGACCCGGTGTCGGCTATGGCGTTTCGGAGAGCCGAGTGGAGTCCGGCGCGCTGATGGTGCACCCGTGGAAGCGGGCCAGGACCACCACGCAGTATCTGGCGGTGGCGATCCTGGGCACCCAGGATGAGATCGATGCCTATCGGGAGGCGATCAACGTCGCGCACCGTCAAGTGCGGTCGGGGCCCGATAGTCCGGTCAAGTACAACGCCTTCAACCGTGATCTCCAAAAGTGGGTCGCCGCTTGCCTTTTCATCGGCTTCGAAGACACCTACCAGTTGTTGCACGGCAAGATGAACGATGAGCAGGCCGAGCAGTTCTATCAGACCGCTTCCACCCTGGCGACCGGTGTGCAGGTCACCAAAGATATGTGGCCCGCCACCCGCAAGGACTTCGACCGCTACTGGAACGAGGCGAGCAGCCACGCCGTCCTCGACGACAAGGTCCGCGCCTACCTGGATGATCTGCTCAACCTCCGCATGATCCACTGGTATCTGCGGCTGCCGTTCCGAAATCTGTTGAAGTTCTTGACGATCGGATTTCTGGCGCCGTATTTCAAGGAACAACTCCAAGTCGAATGGACCGATGCCGATCAACGCCGCTTCGAACACCTCTTCCTGTTCGTCGGCTTCGTCAACCGCTTCATCCCACGCTTCCTGCGCTTCGCCCCCACCTATGGGCTGATGCGAGACCTGCGCCGGCGCATCCGCAAAAACAAGAGCCTCATCTGAGAGCTCCCCTCAGCCCACCTGCAGACATCGCTCTTAATTCCTTGCCTCCCAAGTCGTCTCGTCGAGCGGAAACGTGGGATCGGAGCTGCGTGCACCCGCCGTAGCGTTGCCGGCATGGAAAAGAGACTGCGCTCAGCCAGGCGGTAGCGGCCAGCGGCTACGACCGCTGGGACCGGGGCTGAGGAGGATCGGTCAATGGGCGACATCGAGGCGATCGAACAGGTCAAATACCGCTATCTGTATGCCATCGACACCAAGGCATGGGACGTCTTGGCCGACACTCTTACCGAGGACGTCATCGGCGACTACGGCGAAGACGGCCACCAGGGCGGCAATCTCAGGTTTGCCAATCGCGACGATCTGGTCGAGTTCATGCGGTCGGCCCTCGGCACGGCCGTCCTCACCGAGCATCGGGTAAATCATCCGGAGATCACCGTGCACGGCGATGAGGCGGCCGGTCGCTGGTATCTGCAGGACCGGGTGAGGCGACCGTCTCGCTCCAGGATCTGCCGAGCTTCACCGTCAGAACCGGAGTAGCGCTCAATCTTTGACCATCGAGCAGGTCCCGGGAACTTCCGTCCCGGGACCTGGAGCCACCACACCAGCATTGCGACGATGACCGGGAGGCGGCGATCTCGTGACATCGAGGACCGGTCCTACGCCATAGGAGCTGCAGAAGCGGCTCTGGGCCGCGGCTCCGAGAAGCCGACCGGCGTGAAGTACCGCATCGCGAAATCCCGGTCGGCCGCCGACACGTATTGATGCCTGAGCGCTGCGACGGTCTATCCTGCGGGTACGGCCGAGGATGATGGCGGCCCGCATCCGGGTTGCGCAAGTGGGTGAGTGATCATGAATACGAGATCGCCGGAGACGGTGAAATGCCGGGGATGTCGCTGCTGGTGGCCGTTGAGCGCGCACAATGTGTGCCATTGTTCCCAATGCCATCAGACGTTCACCGGTGACAAGGCTGCGACTCTGCATTTGGTTGTGGATTATCGCCACAAACCACACGTCATCTGCCGCACACCGCAAAGCGTCGGCCTCGTTGATGCCGGCCGTGATTACCCCTGCTGGGGCTTGCCGCAGAATTAGCCGGTTCTGATCCCCCGATCCGGACTACAGGCCGGTCGTGCCTTGGTCCTGCTGGGCCAGGACGAAGGTGCCCTGGCCGTTCGGGTCCAGTTCGGTGTCGAGGATCTTGTCGTCCAGGAAGGCGGCGGCTTGCTCGTCCAGGAAGATCCGCGACCCCTCCGCGGTCAGGACCTGATCCTGCTCGGCCGGGCCCGCGGCGATGGCGAGCGACATCGTCTCGGCGCCATCCGTTGTGGAGATCCGCAGCCCGGCATCCGTCGGCGTGCCGTTCGCGGAGGTGATGGTGCGAACTGCCTCGATGGCATTGGGGGTGAGCATCAGCATGTGTCGGATTCCTTCCGCTGTCGTCGCAGTAGGCCGAGGTAAGTGGCGGACTGCATTTCCCGCAGGCTGGTCTCCAGCCCTGATCGTGAGCCGGTGGCGTCGTCGGCACCGGCATCCTCCTAGCAGTAACCATGGACTGGTTCGCGCAAACTACCTTTTCGAGCATCGCAACCGATCGTGCTGGCCAAGGGCCTGCTCGGGGTTTTCCTGCTCTCCGAGATCAGCGGCGCACGCAGCCACGGGCAGGAGCTGACTGGTGGCCTGGCTGCCGACAAGGCTGGGTCCGGCCGGCGTCGGGTAGTGATTCCATGATGTTTGTCCGAAGTAATCCGTTGCTGCTCATGGTCGTTCGCCCAGCGATACCTTGGTAACCGGAAGGGCTCGATCAACCGCGCCGGCAGTAACTCCGCCGTGCCGAGGACTGTAGAGGAGGAGATCGTGACAACGGTTCAAATTCCCGGTCCCGTCGCCGAGGTCATCCGGCGAATGCACGACATCAAGGACGAACTCGATCCACGCGACGGCGTCGCGTGCTTCAACAACATGTATTTGCGCGTCACCGAATTGGTCGGTCAACAGATCACCGAGGGATTCTTCGCCGACTCCGAATTCGTCGAACGCCTCGATGTGGTGTTCGCGCAGCTGTATTTCGACGCGGTCGACGCCGACAAGGGCGGCAAGTGGCCGAATCCGGTCTGGCAGCCGGTCTTCGATTCCCGGCCCAACCGCACCGTGTGGCCACTCCAGTTCGCGTTGGCGGGCATGAATGCCCACATCAACCACGATTTGCCGATGGCAGTTGTGATGACCTGCAAGGAGCGGTCCATCACTCCCGACACCAAACCGGTGCACGCCGACTATCTGAAGGTCAATGAGCTGCTGGCCAGGGTAGAGGCCGAGGTCCGCGCGGAATACGAGCCCCAGTTGCTCAAGCTGACCACCAAGGACGCCGAGACACTGAAGCACATCCTGTGCAGCTTCAGCATCGCCCACGCCAGGGACGCCGCCTGGGCCACGACGCAGGCGCTCTGGATGCAACGCAACAACAGCATGCTCCGCCGTATGACCGAGCGCGGACTCGAAGAAGGCGTCGGCGCCACGGGACGGCTGCTCCTCACACCCGTAGTCCCGCCGCCGAAGTAAACCTCGGCTTGTTCCTTGTCCGCCGGTTCGAGACCGGCTGGCTTGGTTGATGTTTCGCAGACGAGTAGCCAGCCGCAGAACGGATTGCGGTGGCGCCCCACCTCAGGGCTCCACCGCAACCTCAGCTGACGATCCCCACCGTCTGATGCCCCAGGTCATCATTGGCGAAGCTTCGCTGAGGATCTTCGCTTTCCCATTCATCGATGACGACGATCGCAATAGCGATTCTCTGCGTTTCCGCAGTTCAGGCTCGAGGCACTACGCCCGCAGTTCCTCGGCCGCGATTCCGAACCATTCGTCCGCCGATCCGACAGCGACAAAGTGCCCGGCCCCCTCGACTGGATGCCATACCGACCCAGGCATTCGGTCGGCCACCGCTTTATTTATGGGATCCGGGACCAGTCGGTCATCCGTTCCTTGCCACATGTGGACTCGTCGTTCGATTGTTGTCACGTCGAAAGCCCAATTCCGATATAGGAGTTCACTGTCGCGGACCAGTCCGTCGGAACTTTGTGCGAAGCATTCGGCGCTCGCTTCGGAGAAGTCGCTTGCAAAGTTCCGCTGAAGCAAGATCTGCCGGTCGTAGTCGTTGACGGCTTTCCGGGCTTGTTCGAGGTAGGGCTTGCGGAAGCGTTTTGCTGTTATGCCGAGGATTGCGTACATGAGGCGAAAGCCAGGTGTGCAGCGCAGTGCGAGGGATCCCCCCAGCGCGTCGACTTTGGAGAGGTACTCTGCTGCCCAATTGTCACCGAATGCTCCGTAGCTGCCACCTGCGATGCTGCTGACGTGGCGCAGTCGAAGCGGATCGATATACGCAGCTGCCGCAAGTGCCCATGGACCACCCTCCGACCAGCCGGTCACGCCGAATTCGTTGCATCCCAACGCATCAGCGATCGCTGTCATGTCGTCGGCCCAGCCGGCGTACGTTCGTGCTTTTTGCGGACTGGACTGTCCTATTCCGGGACGGTCGACACATACGAGTCGTAACCGCTTCTTCGTTGCGGAATCTGCGAAGAAGCGTGCCTCGATCCTGCTACTGGGTCCACCATGATTATGGATAACGAGCGGACCATGCGGATCTCCGACTTCGAGATAACTGAGCTGACGGCCGTCTCGGGTTGTGACCGATTTTGTTGGTCCGTTGCGGGATCTTCGTGAGGGGGAGACGCGGCCGTCAGCCGACGATTCACTGTCCGTATCGTTCATTGTTCGCTCCGATACCCGTTGGTGCGTGAGCGTTCGCAGTGATCATAGACGGGCAGCGAACGGCCGGTGGGTAGTCGGTGGATCGAAGCCAATTCCTCCCGGAATGTGATTGCTGTCCGGCATAGCGGCGGGCAGCAGTTCGAACTATCCAACTACCTCGATCGTCAGCTCACGGTTTCAGTCATCAGGTGCGCCGGATCGGCGTCGTATCGTCGATGCGCTGCTCAGCCCTCGGCGCCGAACGCGCACTCGTCGTCCGCGCCTCGAACGCTCTGTGGGGAACTGGCGGTGGACGCGGTGCATGGCCAATTCCGCAGCGGGTGAGCGGTGGCGTTATGCCAATACCCGCTTTCTGGCTGCCAGAGGCAACGGCGGAATGAGATTCGTCCAGAATTCGCGGCGGACCGCATCCCACAGTCTCGCCAGTTCCGGAAAGAGTTCTCGCGCCCGCACGAGATCCGGATAGTTGCTCGGGCAGAAGGATGCAATCTGCGAAGCGTCGGATGCCTTGCCCACGGCGACAATTGCGATCAGATGATGCTGAACCAAGCGCCACGTCACACAGAATCCATCGACCTCCGTGCGACGAAGATTCTCATCCATCTTCGATACCCCGTCTCCGCACGCTTACCTCGTGCATACGGCGACCGCTGTCAACCGGACGCGTCCGGCCGTGCGCCACCATCTCGGCTGGCAACTCGGCACGGCCACGGGTGCGCCACCGGAGGTGCTCCCTGGACCAGGTCGGATTCTCGGGCATGGGGATTCCTACTTCGATCGTGACGCCGGCGCGTCGAGGGGTGGGGCGATTCACCCGGCATTTAACATAAGACATTAGAGTTCATAGTTCAATAGCGCCAGTGAAGATTGCGTTGAGCCCCGCCGTCCCACCCCGCTCGCACCTCGTCGGCCGATAGTCCGGTGAGCAACGCCGGTCGGATAGCCGATCTCTTCTAACTTCATAGTTCATATTTCAAGTGTTAGTTGGCTAGAATCGTGTTACGTGCACGCCACCCCAGGAGTCGTGTTGTCCCAGCAGAAGAGGGTCGGATTGACCGCGCTCGGTGCCGTGCTGTCACCGCTCGAGGGCGGCGGTCCGAAAACCGAGGCAGTGGTCCAGCGGCTGTCTGCGGCGATCAGCCTCGGTGTGATGGTCGACGGCCAGCAGTTGCCGAGCGAGACCGATCTCGCCAACCAGTTGGGTGTGTCGACGATGACTCTGCGAGAGGCGCTGGTCGTACTTCGGCAGCAGGGCATCGTCCACACCAAGCGCGGGCGCGGGGGCGGTAGCTTCATCAGTGCTTCGGCGGAGGTCTTCGAGAACACCTCGCTGGCGCGGCTGCAACAGATGAGCATCCAGGAACTGCGCGATCTGGGGGATGAGCACTTCGCCGTCACCGGAGCGGTCGCTGTGTTTGCCGCGCGCCGCGGGTTGCAGGCCGATATAGCCCGGCTCCGGGCGCTGGCCGACCGGCTGAAGGAGAGCGCTGACCTCGTCTCGGCACGCCGGGCCGACAGCCGCTTTCATATCGAGATGGCGGTGTGCGCGCAGTCCACCCGGCTTACCCGCGCCGAGGTCGGTCTGCAGGCCGAGCTCTCTGCCCTGCTCTGGCTGCCGCGGCTGGAACTGGAGCCGACGGCCGAGGCGACCGCCCATCGTGACCTGGTGGACGCCATCGAACGAGAAGACGATGCCCGGGCGAGAGAACTGGCAGAATCGCAGACGGAGTCACGCATCCGCCGCCTCGTCGCTTTACGCTTGGAGCTCAGTGATCGATGAGGGATACCGATAACGTTCCCGCCCCAGCGACCATCGAGTCGCTCGCTGATTCCGTCACAAAACTGGCCGACGAGATCTACCTGTCGCTGACAACCATCGGGACCGCGCTGACAGCCCTCTGGAAGGGGCTCCCCGAGAGGCCGCGGCTCGCTCCCCGGTCGACCGATCTGGCACCGCTGTGCGAGACCATTCTCGGCGAGCTCGAGCGGCGCGGAAAACTGTTCAACGGAGCAGGTGTCGTGATGGCCGACGGCGTTCTCACCGATCGCCCCCGACATCTGGAATGGTGGCTTCCGGACGGGCAGCGCCTGATCCTCGAATTGAATCCCGATAGTGAATACTTCTACGACTACACCAAAATGGACTGGTTCACGGTTCCGCGCGACCAGGGTCGGCGATGGGTACAAGGGCCACACCTCGATTACGCGTGCACCGACGAGTACGTTTGCACATTCTCGACACCGGTCACGATCACGTCGGGAACATTTCTCGGAATCGCCGGTGCCGATGTGCCGGTCGCCGCGATCGAGCAGGCCTTGCTACCGCGATTCCAGGCATTCGATCAGCGGGTAGTGCTGGTCAATAGCGAAGGCCGCGTCATCATCGGGACCGATCCCGAATTCACGACCGGATCCAAGACGAGCCGGATGGACAGATCCGCTGCGACCGTCCCGGTCGAGGCGGTGCCTTGGTCATTGCATCCGTTGGGATCCACGACATCCCACTGAGCCATTCCGGATTGGGATCCTGCCGCGAGCTCCCGGCACATATTTTGGTCGGCCCCGCCGATACTCCGCGCGGCGCCCGCGTTCAACTCCACAGCGTCACATGCACTTTCGGGCGGAACCGAGTGACGCCGACCCCGACCCGCGGATCATCGCCCGGATGCAGCGCGGGGTGGTGATGAACCGCAGCAGTTCCGACACCGCGGGCTGGCGGATGTCGGGTGGCAGGGTGGTCGCGTACCACTCCGAGGGCGGCAGCGTCGTCCTGCCCAGGCCCCAGCGCGATATCCACCGCGCAGGTCCCGATCAAGCCGCGGAACTGGCTGGTGGGACGCACACTCAGCTCGACCTACAGACCCTTCGCCCGCGCCGCGAACCGGTCGATGAGGCCGGGCGCGGCATGTTCGGCGAACACGCTCGAGGCCGCGATGCGGAGCAGCCGTCGGCCGTGCGCTGGGTGCATGGTGAGGCCGGCAAGGACACGTCGCGTTACACCTCGGTACCGCCTCGGCGAACGTATGATTCTCACGGCATCGTTTTGGGCCGGTGTCCATTGCACTGGGCGTGCGACGCCGCGCAGGGTGGATGACGATCTGTCAGCCGGCCGATACAAAAGTGGCACGGCAAGGTAGCTCTACGTGACCAGGGTGCCGCTGGCACCGTCGTT
The DNA here is from genome assembly GCF_035920345.1 of Nocardia vinacea. Lineage (NCBI taxonomy): Bacteria > Bacillati > Actinomycetota > Actinomycetes > Mycobacteriales > Nocardiaceae > Nocardia > Nocardia vinacea. The sequence goes on along the minus strand of NZ_CP109149.1, from coordinate 3,756,685 downwards.
GAACGCGACAGCAGCGTCGATGGCAGGGGTTGCCGACGGCAACAAAAGACAAACCATGAAAACCGATTTTTCATCTGGTGCCCGATACCGTTCGAGAATTGCCGGCGCCGCCGCCTCGGTCCCGTTGTGGTGAGGTTCCAGACGCCGCCGCTCCCCAGGAAATGCGAGGATACCGATGTCTACTCATCAGGCTGTTCACGTGCAGTCCGCCGGTGCGGCATTGAAACTGGTCGATGTCGAAACGACCTCACCGCCTCGCAACCATGTACGCCTCGCAGTCTCGGCGTGCGGGATCTGCGGCACCGACCGTGCGTTCATCAGCGGCGCGTTCCCAAACATGTCGTGGCCGCTGACCCCGGGGCACGAGATCGCCGGAACGATCGCCGAGCTCGGCGCCGATGTCGACAATTACGTCGTCGGAGACCGTGTCGCTGTGGGCTGGTTCGGTGGGCACTGCGGCAAGTGCGTCCCATGCCGGAAAGGCGACTTCATCCACTGCGCGAACATGCAGGTCCCCAGCTGGCAGTACCCCGGCGGATATGCCGAGTCGGTGACTGTACCGGCCAATGCGCTGGCCCGAATCCCTGATGCGCTTTCTCTGGCCGAGGCCGCGCCGATGGGTTGTGCCGGAGTCACCACCTACCACGCGCTTCGCGAAACCCAGGCGGTACCCGGCGACCGCGTCGCCATACTGGGTATCGGCGGATTGGGCCACCTCGGCGTGCAGTTCGCCCACGCTATGGGCTTCGAAACGATTGCGATCGCCCGCGGTGCGGGAAGAGCCGAGGACGCCCGCGCGCTAGGCGCCCACCACTACATCGACTCGACCGCCGGCGACGTCAGCGAAGCGCTGCGGGGGCTCGGCGGTGTGTCGGTTGTTCTGGGAACTGTGGGCAGCGCTACAGCCATGGCCGAAACGGTCGGTGGGCTACTACCGCGCGGCGAGCTCATCGCCGTTGGTGTCTCCGCCGAGCCACTACCGATCAGCCCGATGCAGCTGATCACTCGCGGGCTGAGCATCACCGGCCACGCCTCCGGCACTGCGCCCGATATCGAGGAAACGATGCAATTCGCGGTCCAATCCGGCGTGCGCACGCGAATCCAGGAACGGCCCCTGGATCAGGCCGCCGAGGCATATGCCGCAATGGAACAGGGACGGGCCCGCTACCGCATGGTCCTCACGGTGTGACCGTCAACAACGACGATGACCGCTAGCCCGCTACCCGGTAGATCAGCAGCGGTTCGGGCGGTAGGTGGTGCGAACTCCAGCTGCCCGGAAATCGATTCTTGTTGGAGAAGCCCTGTGAGGTGGGCCGATGTCCACCCATGGGTGGCTATCGCTAACTGCGTACGTGACCGAATCTATTCATGCAGGTCGACGAAGTCTCGCACGAGGAAAGACAGGTATTCTTTGCATCTCATCGCCGTTACTGTGCTGACTGCAGTCATCGCCGGGCTGCTGGTGCGCTGGTTGGTGATTCCGGAGCGGCGTCGCAGCCTGGTCCTTCTCCCGAATGGGCCGCATCTCGTTTACGCGCAGGCACGTCCGATACGGCTGCGTGGCCCGTTCATCGCACTCACCGCGCTTTGGGCGGCGCTGCTGATCACCGAGATCGCAACGAATCCGGCCGCGAGCAATACGCTGCTTTATGTCTATTTGCTCGCGCTTGCCGCTTCGGCCGTCAACCTCACCACGATCCACCTCCAATGGCGGTTCGCGGGCACAGTCCTCGACCATCTTGCCCACACTGCGGGTAGGTGAATCATGGTCGTGGTCATCATCGTGCTCATGCTCGTACCGGCCGTTGTCGGATCCGTGCTCGCGTGGCGATACATGCGTCCTGTCCGAGTATTCGAATCTGCCGACAAAGGCGCGAATCGTGAAATCGGCCGCGCATTGAAGGCCCGCGAGCTCCCCCCGGACGCGACCGCCGAATCATGGATCCCGCGCCTCGAACAGGCACAGGATGCAGCCTCGCGCCGGCGCGCGCTCTACACCGGGTTCGCCGCGCTATTCATGGTGCTGCTCGCCATAGGTCTCGGAAGCGGTCTGCACCCGACAGACTGGCGGCTGTACTGGTATTCCGTGTCGATCGTCGGTTGGGCATGGACCGCGTACGTCGCACATCGCAACACGCGCACCGCCGACCAGCTGTGGCGCCAACTCAGTGACCTCTCCGTCTGACTCGTCAGCTCCTGGTGAGCGTGCGGCGTATGTCGGTTGTACCACTGCAATTCGGAATGCCGCGATGGTCCGGCGGCGTGTTCAGCTCCTACCCTGGTTGGGTGCGCATGAAGTGGCCACTGAGCTGCTGTGACTCGCGGAGATAGATGGCCAGTCGCGGCGGCCTTCGCCAATTTGTTGTCCCCGGCAGCACATTAGGGTCGATGGGGCCAGGGGCACGCTTCGGAGATACCTTCGAGTCAGTCGCGGATCGCCCTCGTTGCTCAGGCGTGAAGACGGCTTCCATTTCGGAACTCACGGCGGGCGACGGCTATGCGCGCCTCTGCCAAGCGCGCCCGCCCGGACTCGGTGACGTAGATGTGGTGAGTAAGCCGGTGAGCAAGGCGTGGTCGGCGACCACTACCGCAACACCAGTCACACAATCAAAGCAGAGCGTATTCGGACTTCACACTTGTTCGCGGCCGGTCGATTCTTTCCCACCATTGGTCGTGCAGTGTTCTCCATTCTTCGGCGGCGGTGCGGATCCACTTCATTTCCAGCTCTGCCGCAGCCAAGGCGGGTTTCTCTCTTTCGACTTCGTTATCCGCGTGTGCGGCGCGGTCGACCAGTTCGCTCCAGCGATTGAAATCCTGATGTAGTGCGTCTTCGACATTCTTGCGCATTGCAGTTCCTTCGTGGCGGTAGTGATCTTGCGGATCGGTTTCTCGGACAGGGGGATCGGGTTTCCGGCAACGTGTTCGGTAGCGCGGACCCAGGAAGAGCCGCTGAGGCTCGCCGATGCAGCAGTTCTGGTGTTGTGGAAACGCTCAACTGTTCGATAACGTCACTAAATCGCGGCTACCGTCTGTCCGCCGCCGCGTCGCGGGGGGCCAATCTTCAATATGATGACGAGAGGGTAAGCCTGCAGATCGCGAGCCGGTTGCGGACTTCTGCTCGCCGACCTAGTGGGCAACTTGTGGGACGTGCAGTCGTTTCGACCTAGCGCCTACAGGGCTGCCGACCTTCCCGGTCGTCTTTTGATATCAGCTTGGTCACAGTTTACGCACAGTCGGTTAACTATGTATAGGGGATTGTGGGAGTCATTGCAGAAAACCGCAGGTGTGCCACCGCTCTGTCGCGCATGCAGCGAGTTTGCTAGATCGATAGGGGCAGGAAGGGGTCCGAGTGGGGAACGTGGCGCGCAGGCGGACCGCATCCTGAGGGCGGCCCGCAAGTCCTTCGCCGAGCGGGGCTACAACGGGACCTCATTGCGGTTGGTGGCTCAGGCCGCCGATGTGGATCCCACCCTGGTGAACTACGACTTCTCCAACAAGACGGGACTGCTGAAGGCGGCGCTGGAACCGCCGGATGCCTTCGGTGCGGGCATTGCCGAGGCCGCCCAGGTGCCGCTGGAGGAGCGCGGGCGAGCCTTCGTGGAGGCGGCGCTGCGCATGTGGGACGACCCGGCCACCTCGGAGGTCCTGCGCTCGATCATCATCGCGGCAAGTCACGAACCCTTCGCCGTGGAGCGCCTCCGCTCCGTCTGCTCCGCGCTCGTCTTGCAGGTCGTGTCGGCGAGCCTTGCCCACGACGAGGCCGAGCTGCGCGCAGATCTGGTCGCCACGCAGATCGTGGGTCTGGCGATGACGCGTAACGTCTGGGCGATCGACCGCATCGCCGATATCCCCTCAGAGCAGGTCATCCGCCTGATCGCGCCGACTGTGCAGCACTACCTCACGGGTGCACTGGGCGGAGACATCCCAGGGAACGCCTGACCGCTGGCGACTGGCGGGGCGCACATCGCCTGCCTGCCCGCCTATTTCCAGCGCTGACTGCCGGTCGCCAGTACCCAAATCTTCCACCCCCTCTATCGTTCCGCGTGACAAGCGCGTCTGGTTCGAGTTGTAGACCCGCCGCGGCGAACGCGTGCCGCTGGACGAGGTTCGAGTCCAAGCTCCCGCCCCCATACCGCCGCGCTGAACGTGTGCCCCTGTGGCGGCGAGCTCCCGACGAATGCCTGTATGCAGCGACCGGCCGGACGGCGCTTCCTTTTGCGGTCAACGCGGCAACACTTTTCCTGTTCGGCTCGAGCGATCCTTGATCGCCTGCCAGTGGTTCAGCCGATTCCTCTCGAATGGCCGTCGGGCAAGATCCGGCCACGATGCCGGGAAAAGAAACAGCCCGATCGACCCACCTCACAAACCCCACACGCTCTTTTTCCAAGGCCGCGCCGGCCACAAGCAAACTGCTACAGCGAAAGTATCCCGGCCTTCCACAGCCGCGTCGACGCAACCAACGCCGTGCAGTGGTACGACATCACCGACGACGGCCGCTACACCGAAACCCGCACTACCACATCACTATCCGCCCCACAGCACCAACGGATTTGGCCGCCATATTCACGACTTGGATCGACCGAGCAAGAATTCGCCAGCAGGACACCGGCGAGCAATTTGCACACGGGACCTGGTAAGCGCCTGATGAGCCGGGAGAGACCTACCAGATGTCAAGCGCCCCAACAGCTCACGTCAACGATGATGGTTCGGTGTCTCGCGCTGCACGGCTGTTGGAGTACCAATCACCCTGGCGGCCAGGCAATTTCAGGGATAAGAAAGATCATCGTCACCTTGACAAACCGGACGACGCCCGAGAGGCTGACAGGCAGTCGTCGCGGTTGGGTGTGGCCAACTGCAGGAGGGGTGCGATGTCAGTTCAAATCACAGAAGGACACTGTCCCGCGCAGCGGGTAGAAGGCTATGAGGGGACGTGATGGCGGCGGGGGGATACTTCAATCACTCGACGACCCCGATGAGTACTGGGACGAAGAGCCACTTGGACCGAGGAGGTCCAACGCCGCGCAACCTGTTTCGGTGCCACCTCCTGTCGAGCCGAAACCATCACCGGCCGTCACCAAGTCGACGCCGCCACGGGCTGAGGCCCCCTTTGTGGCGGCTGACTCATCCGCAACTCCAACCCGTATCGGGTCATCCTTCGCCTCAATGGAACTCGACCGCGGATGCCTTCCAATCCGCATTCTGATTCGTCCGCAGTGGAGCCGCTATGTTGCTCCCCATGAGGTAGGCGCCGAACTTATGGCGGCCTACAGAGCCGCTGTGGAAAAGCGTATAGACCAGTTGTACGCATCTGGTCGTCGGCCGACTCCGCAAGAAATTTCGGAGGCAGCGATCCCGGATCACCGGACAATTCTGATGGTGTTGCTCGAGACTCGGACCTGGGAGGAATACAGCATCGCGTCCAGCAGCATGATCAACAGCGGCCACTTCCAAGCATCGGGTCAAGTCATATTTCACGGACAACATCCCGTCAGGCTGACCGCTGACGTATCCCGACTGCTGTCGATCGAGGTGCGAAATGATTGGGCAGCGACCGCGCAGCCCGATCGGATCGTAGACGAAATCCTGTGGTGCGCCGATCAGATCCGTTCCATGCGCCCAAAGCGCATCGTACGGGGAGACTATTCACGTTATGCAGACGATGATCTGGAATATCAGTTGGACCACCATCGGCTGCGGCTCCTAGAAGAACGGATGGGTGATGGCAGATAAGCTGACACTTAACCTGCGCGCGATGAGATTGGCTGCCACCAGCTGGGGTGAAGCTGCCAGCAACCTCGAGGCGGGAGTGGAGACAACCAAAAAGCTTGAAATCACTGCGTCAGAAGCGGGCACGTTCGCGGAAGCCCTGTCGAAGTATCAACCGGCCCCTGGCTACTTCCGAGACAGGTTGAATGAAGGTGTCACCGTTTTCGAGGATATCGGCAAAGTCCTTAAATCCGCGGCCGATACGTATGAAGCGGAAGACCTCGCTAGTAAAGGAAAGCTGGTAAAGCTCGAGGGGGAGATATGACAGCCGCAGATAACCGGCAAAGCTTGCTCGAAAAGTCATCGTATCTTCGTGCGAAGGTAATCGAAGTGGGAGATCTGCCGGCGAAGGTGGACTCAGGCTGCGGGCATCTCGTCAAGCTTGTTCGAGCAAACGGGTATGCCGGTGCCGTCAACAATCCCGTGGGGGTATTGACCGGGTCGGTTGAAGATGCCGTCGATGAGATTTGGGCCGAACGTGACAAGGCGAATAATGCCATTCGTGAAACCTGGGAGAAGCTCAAGAAACTCGAACCCGATCTAGATGTTCCGGTCAAGTTCATCGACGTCGCGAATGAGTGGCGCAACCTCAGGAATAACCTGGTCGCAGCAGGAGGCGACTTCGTTGACACCAAGCTCTCTGAGTGGTCGGGTGATGCGGCTACCAGGTACGAAGAAATGCGCACAACCAGGCAACAGCCTGCATTGGACAGCTTACCGCTAGAATTTGACAAAATCGCAGGCGGCTTGGAAATGATTGCTGCGGCGGAGTTGACTCTATACGGCGAGATCGCCACGAAAGTGCAGGAGTTGATCTCTAAGGTTGAGGACGGCTTTTTCAGCAGCGTCAAGAGTATGCTATCCATATCGTTCTCGGGCGCGCTCTCGGTTGCGCAGGAGTTGGTAAAGGTGGTTGAGGCTGCAAGGGCCTTCATTATCGGTATTGTGAAGACTATGGGGGATGCCGCCAAGACTAATATGATTGAAGGTAACAAGATATCGCAGATCGTGGAGATTCAAAAGGGTTTGCCTGACAATAAGTGGCCCAGTGGTGTCAAATCTTCCTACGGGACTGGAATCGAAGGAATCCGGGAAGCAATCGGCGACGCGTCGACGAAAGACGGGGACAAGTCGGATTGGACGGTGCCTCAGTGAGGATTGGCTTGCTAACCGTGGTCGCCACTGCCGCCCTGGCCTTGGCAGCGGGATGCTCCTCGTCGCAGCCCGCTGCAACACCCGTGTCGTCTCAGGCTCGACCGGCAATGACGCAGGGCGAGCTGTGCGATGTTGTGAAGAACTTCTTCACAACCGAGTTGCACGCCGTCGAAGTGCGAGCCACCGACTTAATCCTCTCGACAGGCACCGTCCTTGTTCACGGTGGAGTGTGCACACTCGCCCAGGGGCAGAACCCGATTGGGAGTTACGTGGTGCAAAACGCACCGGACGATGCGGACCCAACATGGGGCCGCCGTGGATTCGTGAAGACGCCAGAGCTGGGCGAGGCAGTATGGGTGTACGACCTGCGAACAGATAAAGACATATATCCGGACACGGTACGGTTCGCTACCCGCATCAATACGTGGAACGCAATTCTCGAGATCCGGGATACCGAAACCCAGACGGCTAACGGTGACCTCCACCTGACAGACGACGACAAACGCAAATCCGTTCAATTCCTAACCGAGCTGACCAAAAAATTTGCAGCCGATCGATAGCCGGTTCGGTGAGCACCAAGCGACGGCACGGGGAACTGTCGGGACCTAACCTCGATTTCTCTCGTGGGTGGCGTGTCGGCCTGATCGGGATTGGGTTTTCGCTGTTGATCAGCAGCGTATGGGCAAACGTGGGTGGCCCGGTCAGCGGGTTGGCTGCCGGGTTCCACGGGTTCGGAGTGGTTGGTCCCTTCGTTTCGTAGGTGCGGTGTGTGCTGGTCAGCCGGGTTGCAGGTGCGCCGAAAGATGCTGCGCGCCAAGATAAACACCGCCGAAACCAAGCTGTAACGCCACCTGGGCGCCATCGAAGCCGGGGTGGACCCCAATCGCTCGTCGACGCCATGAACGCCGCGCAGGCCGACGAGGCAATCGCGCAAAGTGAATGGATCAGATAGCGCACACGGTCCCGCTGACCGCTACCCAGATCGAGATGATGATCAATTCGCTGGGAGATATGGCCGCCGTGCTCGATGCAGGCGCACCACAGGACAGGATCGCGCTCGACGAGGCATTGAACCTGGAGATCCGCTACGACCCCAAACGGCAAATCACCGTTGCGTCAGCTGACCGGTGTGTGGTTAGCACTGGTGTCCGGAGAGGGTATCGACCAGTACGCCAACCTCCTGCAACATCGAAAACTGCTGGTCATCGGCAAATAGCGGTGGCGCTGACGGCCACCCGGGGGTTGGGGAGCAGCGGCGAACTGTCGATCAGTGTTACGCGGGCGGGATGCTCTGCTCGTACTGGAAGACGTTGTGGGGGTCGTACTTCGCCTTGATCCTGCGCAGCCGCTCGAAGTGCTGTCTTCCCCAGTAGGCGGTCTCCCACTCTTGCATTCCGACGTCCGGCACGTTGACGTAGGCGCCGTCCGCGTAGGGCCGCAGCGCCTGGCTGAACTCGGCGGTCCAGGCCTGGGCCTGCGAGGTGAGCGGGTCGCCGACGCCTGGTTGTGTTGAACGAGTCCCCCAGGCTGCGCCGATCTCGCCGTAGAAAAGCGCGTCGCGATGCGCGAACGCCGTGCCGCCGGGGGGCTCCCGCTTGATCGCCCCACCGAAGGCATCGACGAAGTAGTTGCTCTCCTCTGTGGGAGCGTTTCGCATGAAGTCGCCGATGATGTCGATCGCCTTCTTCGGGAACCGCTCTTTGACGAACTCCGAGAAGAACTTCCAGTTCGCGGGCTCTTGCGCGAGCGGGACCTGGGCTCCCGCAAAGAAGTCGCCCCAGTTACCGACCTGCACCGTGATATCGGGCGTGCCGACCGACAGGATCGGAGCCAGCATCTCTGTGGCCTGTGCCGCTGCCCCCTCCACAAGCCACGCGGACAGCAGAATCTGGGACTTGTGGATCTCGAGCTCGGATCCCAGACGGCTGTCGGCGGACGGTACCGTATGCTGCCACGCTTCGAAGACCCCGTACAGGTCCCCAAGTCCATCCCATGTCGCCTGCACATAGGCGAGATGCTCGAGCGGATACACCTTATAGGTGAGTTGTGTGACGATCCCGAAGTTGCCGTTTCCCGCCCCGCGAAGCGCCCAGAGCAGGTCCGAGTGGTGCTGCAAGTCCGCGTTGATCACTTTGGCGCAGTCGTGACCCGACGGGACGACGACCTCGGCCGCCATCAGGCTGTCGCAGGCCATGCCGAGCCAGCGGTTGAGGGGCCCGAGGCCACCGCCGAGCGTCGCACCACACAAGCTCACGCTGCCCTCGCTCCCGGTTGTGACCGCAAGGTTCTGCTTCGCGAGCGTCGTTACCGCTTCCAGTTGGTTCAGCCCGGCACCGACCGTCGCGCTACGAGCGCCAGGGTCGATCTGTACCGACTTCAGCTGGCTGACGTCGATTACGATGCCGTCGTCGAGGTTCGACCAGCCTTCGAGGGCGTGGCGGCCGCTGCGCACCCGCAGCGCGATGTTGTGCTGCCGCGCCCACGTCAGGGCGTTCACTACGTCCTGGGTTTCCTGTGCGAAGGCGATCACCAGCGGATAGTGAGAAAAGAGCTGGTCCCAGCCGAGTCGCGCATCCGTGTACGACGCGTCACCGGGGCGGACGATGTGGCCGGTCAGCGCCGCCGGCGGGCTTCCCGGGCTTTTACTCGGGTGGCCCGCGGCCACACTTCCCGGGGCGCTCGCGTCCGCAATATCCGGTGTGTCTGCGGCCGTCAGGCTCGAGACAACGACTGCTCCGACGCCAGCGGCGGCCGATGTCCTGAGCAGGTCACGGCGAGAAAGATCGCTCAAGGTCCAGATCCTCTCAATCGGGCTACGCCAGTACCCGGCTGCCAAGGGAACTCTTACCCGCCAGCCGCCGGGCAGTCCTTTGTGGTCGACCCCCGCACGGTAACGGGGTGACGTGGCGGTGTGTCCCGACACGCCAGTCGAGGACGATGGCGACAGCATGAAGGAGACCCGCGACACGTAACCGCGGCCTCAGCTCGCGGCTGCGGTCTCGTGGACCGCACGCCACCACGGCCCGTTGCGGCCCGCGCGTCGGAAACCATGATCGACGTCGTGCACCGCGCGGTCTGATCGCCGCCATGGTGGTGAATTTCCTTGAACCGCACCGCAATAGACTCACCGAATAGCTGCAGCACCTCGAGCCCCTGCGCGGCTGTGCCTCGGGACCGCTAGGCATCACTGACAGAAGATCTGGGTGAGGTTGCGTTCGCGTTTGACGTTGGCGCGTGCGCCTTCGAAGGATCGCCGGAGGGAGCGGTTCTCGTTGTTGGCCCTGGTCAGGTTCTGATTGAGTGTGGTGAGAAGGCTTCGCAGCTTGGCGTTTCGTCGATGAGCTGGTTGCCCTCGGGTCGTAGAGCTGTCCGGTGAGGTCGCTGATGCGGCCCTCATGGAGGTATGCGGACGCGTCTTCGACATCGGTCAATCGGCGATGTTCCGGTTGGAGTCATGGTCAGGTGTCTGTGAGTTCGAGGGCAGCGAGTTCGGTTCGGGCGGTGATGCCGAGTTTGGGGAATGCCTTATAGAGGTGGTACCCGACGGTGCGTGGGCTTAGGAACAGCTGTGCTGCGATGTCCCGGTTGGAGAGTCCGCGTGCGGCGAGTCGGATGGTCTTGCGCTCCTGTGGGGTGAGTACGGCCAGCGCGCCGTCCGCTGTCTCGGGTTTCGGTACGACTTCTCCGGTCGCGTCCCGCTCGGCGCGGGCTCGTTCGGCCCAGGGCATGGCGCCGAGCCTGCGAAACGTCTCGTGGGCGTCACGGAGGTGAGCCCTGGCATCGGACTTGCGGCGCGCGCGGCGCAGCCATTCGCCGTAGAGCAGCGCGGTTCGCGCGCGTTCGAACTGTCGGTCGTCGGGGTGTAGCCGCAGTGCCGTCTCGTACAGCTCCGCGGCGTCGGCTTCTGGTGCGAGCAGTGCGCGGCAGCGGTGGACGTGCGCGTCGATCCATGGCTGCCTGGCTTGGTGTGCCCAATCGGTGAGCCGGGCGAGCGGTTCGCGGGCGACGGCCGGACGGCCGAGTCGGACCGACGCCTCGACCAGGTCAGGGATGCTGCGCAGGCCGGGGAGCTGATGTCGCACCGGTCCGGTGTGCAGGATCGTCAGCCGGGTGAGGGCGGAATCCCAGCGGGCGTGCCCGAGGTCGAGCAACGCCAGTGCCCACTGTGCCCAGGACATGCCCGGTGCGGGCGAGCCGAGTTCCGGCGCGGTGAGCGCGTCGTCGGCGAAGGCGTGGCAGCGTCGCTCGTCGCCCGCCGCCGCGGCCAGGTAGGCCAGTACGCCGCTGGTTTCGGCGATCCACTGCCGGTGTCCGAGCTCCTGTGCGATCTGCAGTCCCTGGGTCGCCTCGTCCCAGGCGTCGGTGTGCCGGCTGAGGAAGGTCAGCGCTCTGGCGACGCAGGCAAGTACCGGTGGTGTGCGGCCGATCCATCCCTGGTCACGGCATTGGGTGAGCAGTTCGTGGGCCACCCGGTGTGCCTCGGTGTCCTGGCCGGCGACCTGCAGGCTGGTGGCGCCGACGAGGATCGTGTCGTGCGGCCCACCGAACCCGGTCCGCTGGGCGTCCGCGATCTGTTGTGTAAGTGCCTCGGGGTCCCGGCTACCCTGTCCGATCGCGGATCGTACGACGCAGGTCAGCAGGCGGGCGACGTGGGTGAGTGGGTCGTCGGGCGGCAACGAGAGCACGTCCAGCCGTTCCACGGTGTCCGCGATCTCGTGTTCTCCGAGGTACCAGGCGGCGTGCACCGCATCGAGCAGTATGTGACCGGCCAGTGACGGGTTGCTGACGTGGGTGAGCGCGGCTGCCTCGGTAAGCAGCCGGCGGGCCGTGCTGAGCGAGCCGACATGAAACGCCGCAGTGGCTCGCACCCGGATGGCGCGGACGGTGAGGGCGGGGTCGTCTGTGCTCGTGACGCCGTGGCCGGCGAGTTCCGTCATGCGTTCGATGTCGCCTTCCTCGGCGGCCGCTTCGGCGGCCAGCACGAGTCGGCGTGCCCGGTCCGCGCCCGGTGGTGTCAGCTGTGCGGCCCGTTCGTAGGCTGCCGCCGCGGCGGCGTATCCACTGCGTGCGGCGGCTCGCTGGGCGGTGCTCTCGAGTTCTGTGGCCACGTGATCGTCAGGTCCGGTGGCGACCACGGCGTGGTGCCAGGCGCGCCGGTCGGCGTCGTCCGGCTGGTCGAGGGCGTCGGCGAGGGCGGTGTGCACGACGAGGCGGAGGCTGACCGGTGCCGCCTGGTAGATGGCCGACCGCACGAGGGGATGGCGAAAGCGCACGGTGTGGTTGTCCACCCGGATCAGCCGCGCCGTTTCCGCCGGCACCAGGTCCGTCGGGCGGCAGCCGAGGGTGTCGGCCGCGCGTAGGACGACGTCGCGGTTGCCGGTGTCCTCGGTGGCCGCGACGAGCAGTAGGTGCTGGCTGGGCTCGGGTAGCCGCCGCACCTGGTCGAGAAACGCCGCCTGGACCGTGTCCGTCATGGGCAGGACTCGACCTGCGGTGATCGGCTGGCCGGCGGCGAGGGCGGCCGGTAGTTCGAGGAGGGCGAGCGGGTTGCCCTGCGCTTCGGCCAGCACCCGGTACCGGTCGGCGGGGGACAGCGTGGCGGCGTGCTCGGCCAGCAGTCCGGCGGCGGCGGGCGCGTCGAGCCCGGTCAGTGACATCTGGGCGAGTCCTGGCGCGGCGAAGCCCGCCCGGGCGGCGATGATCAACGCGACGCCCTCGGCGTCGAGACGGCGCGCGGCGAACAGCAAGGCCTCTGCGGATGCCCGGTCCAGCCACTGCGCGTCGTCGACGAGACACAGCACGGAGCCACCGTCGGCGAACTCGCCGATGAGGGAGAGCACGGCGAGGCCGACCAGCATGCGGTCGCCCGGTTCGGCTGGGGCGAGCCCGAAGGCCCCGCGCAGGGCACGTGCCTGCGGCGCGGGCAGGGCGTCGGTCCGGCCGAGGGCCGTGCGCAGCAGCAGGTGCAGGCCGGCGAACGGTAGGTGCGCCTCGGACTCGACCCCGGTGCTGCGCACGACCCGCAGCCCGTCGGCCCTCGACGCCGCGTACTCGAGCAGCGCGGTCTTGCCTATCCCCGGCTCGCCGGTGATGAGCAGGCACCCACTGCGACCGGTGCGGCAGTCCGCCAACAGCCGATCGATGACCGATACCTCCTCCACTCGTCCGTGCAGCATGCGGCGACAGTACTTAAGCCGACCGGTGACGCCCGGGCCGGATTACCTGGATGTGACAGATTCCGCACGCCGTTCCCCGACGTAGCTTGATCACCGGAGCACGAGAGCCGAGGGAGATCGACCATGTCCGACATCGACGAGCTGGTCAGGCGGTACCTGGCGAGCTGGAACGAGCGCGACCCGGCCAGGCGTCGAGTGCTCGTCGACGAGCTCTGGACCGACGACGCCGGCTACATCGACCCGATCGTGGCCGCCGAGGGCCGCGACGCCATCGAGGACGTGGTGGCCACCGCCCAGCGGCAGTTCCCCGGTCTGGTGTACCGCATGGCCGGGAGCGTCGACAGCCACCACCATGTGGTACGCCTCACCCGAGAACTAGCACCGGCCGATGGCCCTCCCGTGATCATCGGGCTGGTCGTCATGGTCACCGAGCGGGCCCGCTTGCGCCGTGTCTACGGCTTCCTCGATCCCGTGCCCGCGCCGATCCCGTCACCAGGAGCTCAACCTTGATACCTGATCCGATGACCCGCCACCCGTTACCGGCCCATGAGCGGGTGGTGTTCCTCAAACCGCTGGTCAGCTCGCCGAAGATCGCGGTGGGGGAGTTTACCTACTACGACGATCCGGACGGCGCGACGGAGTTCGAGCACCGCAACGTGCTCTACGCCTACGGCTCGGAACGGCTGGTCATCGGCAAGTACTGCGCGATCGCCGCCGGCACGCGGTTCCTGATGGCCGGCGCCGAACACCCGACGATGGGCGTGTCCACCTTCCCGTTCACCATGTTCGGCGGCGAATGGGCCGAGCAAACCCTCGACCTCGTCACCGGCATGCCCAGTCGTGGCGACACTGTGGTCGGCAACGACGTCTGGTTCGGCTATCAGGCCATCGTCATGCCCGGCGTGACCATCGGCGATGGCGCCATCGTGGCGGCCGGTGCGGTGGTCACCGCGGACGTACCGCCGTACACGATCGTCGGCGGCAACCCGGCGCGTCCGATCCGGCAGCGTTTCGACGCCGCCGACGTCGCGGCGCTGGGCCGCGCGGCCTGGTGGGACTGGCCGGTGGAGTTCGTCACCGAGCACGCCCGCACCATCATGGCCGGTACCCCCGCCGACATCGCCCGCACAGCCGCCGAGCACGGACTGGAGAAGGCCGTATGACACGGGTATCGATCGAGGAGTACAGCGTGACCGGCGACGGGCCGTACGCGATCACCACCGGGCCGGACAGCGCGCTCTGGTACACGCTGGTTCACAGTGGACATATCGGTCGGCTGGCGCCGGGCGGCGAGCCGGAGAACCATCAACTCGACCCAGGCTGTGGGCCGACGATCATCACACCCGGCCCGGACGGTGCGCTCTGGTTCACCGAGTACCAGGCACACCGGATCGGCCGGATCACCACCGACGGTGCGGTCCGGGAGTTCGCGTTACCGACGGCGCAGTGCGGACCGTTCGGCATCGCAGCCGGTCCCGACGGGGCGCTGTGGTTCACCGAGACCGCCGCTGACCGCATAGGCCGGATCACCACCGATGGTGAGGTCACGGAGTTCCCGCTTTCGGCCACCGGGGCGTTCCCGTCCGCCATCACCGTGGGCCCGGACGGCGGAATGTGGTTCACAATGAACCAGGCCAACGCCATCGGCCGCATCGGCATGGACGGCACCGTGACTGTGCACCCGCTCCCGACCGAGGCAGCCGCACCGGTCGGGATGACCGCGGGACCCGACGGTGCACTGTGGTTCGTTGAGATCGCCGCGGGGCAGATCGGCCGGATCACCACCGACGGCACCGTGACCGAGTTCCCGCTACCCGACCGCTCCGGCCGACCGCACGCCATCACCCCCGGCCTTGACCACACCCTGTGGTTCACCGAATGGGGCGGCAACCGTGTCGGCACCATCACGCCGGACGCTGTGATCGAAACACACGACCTGCCCACCCCCGGCGCCGAGCCGCACGGCATCACCCTCGGCCCCGACCGTGCCATGTGGACAGCCCTCGAAACCGGGGCACTCGCCCGCATCACCGCCTGACCCAGGAGAAGAACCCTTCATGAAGTACGCGCTCGTGATCTTCGAGACGGACGAGTCACGCCGCCAGATCCAGGCTGACCGGGACGCCTACCGGGAGGCATATGAGACTTGGATCGGCCAGGTCGCGGCCGCGGGCAAACTGGTCGGCGGCGAGGCCTTCGATACCGAGCACACCACCCCGGTGACCGTCCGCAGGGCGGCCGACGGATCGCCCACAGCGACCGTGGGACCCGCGTACGTCGGCGAGGAGACCCTCGGCGGTTGGTTCGTGTTCGATGTCGCCGACCATGCGGAAGCCGTCGAACTGGCCAAGACGCTCCCCACTCCGGAGACGATCGAAATCCGCCTGATCCTCGAATCCGCCTGAGTCGTCACCGAAGGACCAGGGCAGTTCGAGAGCGAGGATCGCTGGCGGCTGCGACCGTCCGCGTACCCCATACAGAGGACACAACGTTGAACATCACCGCAACCACCATCTCGCTGACCGTCGACGACGTGGCCGCTTCCCGCGATTTCCTTACCACCCATTTCGGCTACCAGCAAGCGCGCGCCGCCGAAGGCTTTGTGTCCCTGACCCGGGACGACGCGGCAGCTGACATCGTCCTGCTGCGACGCGGGATCGACGTCCTGCCCGCACACCAACGCGACCAGCGTGCGACCGGCATGATCCTGGCCTTCACGGTGACCGGGATCGAGGGCGAGCATGAACGCCTGCGCGCTGCGGGCGCAACCATCACCATGCCGCTGCGCGAGGAACCCCGGGGTGAACGGCTGTTCCAGGTCACCGACCCCAACGGCATCGTGATGCAACTGGTCGCGTGGGGCACCGAGCCCACGGCGGACTACACGGTGCCGCGAACGATCCAGGCGGAGTTCGAGATCGACAGCTGGGACGAGGTTCCCTATCACGAGCCGGACGAAGGCCCGAAACAGACCAGGATCGTGATCCGCAAAACCTACCGAGGCGCTCTGGAGGGAACTGGGGTCGCCGAGGTTCTCACCGCACAGGGCGCCACGGGCGCAGGCTACGTCGCCTCCGAGCACATCAACACGACCCTGGAGGGCCGGCAGGGCACCTTCGTGATCCAACATGGCGGCCTGGCCGACGGCGACGACCGAAGCACCTTCGGCACCGTGGTGCCGCACTCGGGCACGGCCGATCTCGCCGGGCTGTCCGGACATGCCATAGAGGCCCGCCCCGGCGTCCTGACCCTCACCTACATTTTCGACAGGCTCTCCTGAACACCGGTGGCAACGATCGTCGGCACCTGGACGTATCGTCAGGGAATTCCATCGGCACTGGACCGCTGTGTTCGCTTGCGACGACAGGCTTTTGGTATCCGTGCGCGGCCAGTTGCGATCGGCACCCTGTGCGATGTAGGGGTCACCGTACGGCAGCTCGGCCTGAAACTGACTACCACGAAACACGGGCGGTCGCGGTTGAATCCAACCCACGACCGCCCGTGTGCGTAGTGTCTGTGTCCGGAGGGGGTACCGACCAGTACGCCAACCTACTGCGACACCGAAAACTGCTGGTCATCGGCAAATAGAGGTGGCGTGACGGTTCTGGTCCGGTTGCCGCAGGTTCGTGTTTCCGCCGACCCGAAGTTGATGATGCTGCCGCCGCTGTCGCGCATGAGTTCGATGTCGGTGCCGTGCCGGCCAGCCCTCGAAGTACGCAAAGCGCACAATGTCCCCGCCGCACCAGACCACCGAATAGCCGCTGTCCTGTTTCTGAGTTCCCCGCCGCAGCCCATCCCGTGACGCCGGCGCCCTGCGGGCCGCCGGAGCTACCTTAGTGCGTTACACCCCGGCGGGTGCGAGAACGATGTCGAAGCGCGCCCGGGCCCAGGATTTGCTGCCGAGGTCGTGACCGTCCGGGGTGGGTGTGCCGGGAGGCTGCTGCACAAACTCCGTGATCAGCGAATCCTTGACGCCGAAGACGCTGTCGCCGACCTCGATCTGCGGGTCGCCGTCGACGAAGATGTGTGTGACCAGGGTGCGTAGCCCCTCCGCGTTGACCATGAAGTGCAGATGTGAAACGCGTACCGGTGAGCGTCCGACCGCTGCGAGCATCGCGCCGACCGGACCATCGCCCGGAATGGGATACGGGACAGGTGTCAGGCCCCAGAACCGATACTCCCCATTGGCATCCGAGTACAGGCGTGCGCGCCCGGCGATCCGCTCGTCGGGGTACTGGACGTCGTAGAACCCGTCTTCATCGCACTCCCAAACCTCGATTCGCGCACCGGGCACGGGGTTACCGTCGGTGTCGGTGACAGTGCCTTCGACCCAGCACGGTTGGCCGGCGGCCCCGCCGCTGATGTCCCCGCCGAGCGGAATCTCGGGGGCGTCGGCGACGAAGAACGGCCCGAAGACTGTGGCCTCTGTGGCACCTTTGTACGTCTGGTTGTTCACGGCGATGGTCTGCATGGAGGCACCGAGTACATCGGACAGGAGCACGAACTCCTGTCTTTTGTCGTCGGTGATATGGCCGGCGGCGGTGAGGAACTCGATCGCGGTGTTCCATTCGGCCTCGGTCAAGCGCACGTCCCGGATGAACGCGTGCAGGTGCCGGGTCAGTGACTGCATCACCTGCTTGAGCCGTGCGTCGGGGGTGGCGTCGAACGAGGCGACCACGGTGTCGACGAGCTGGTCTTCGACCGCAGTCTGCGCAGCGGAGATGTGGGTGCTGGTGGCGTGCATGCTCGGTGTTCCTCTCACAGAACGGACGTGTCGCCGGCTTGGGCGGCACGCAGAAGTTGTTCGAGGTCAGCGGCTGTGACCGGCCGGGGGTTGGAGTCTGGAACGACGGGCAGGATCAACTCCACGGCCTCGGGAATGTTCTCCTCCCGCAGGCCGTAGTCCTTCAATGCGCGGGGCGCGTCCAGTGTGTCGCGCAGGGCAGTCAGGCCAGCTCCGGCGGTCGTGGTGCCGAATGCCGCGGCGATGTGGGACTCGGCTTCCGGCGCTGCTGGAGCGTTGAAGGCGAGGACGTACGGCAGGACGGTGGCGTGGGTTTGGGCGTGTGGCAGGTTGTAGGCCCCGCCGAGAACATGGCAGATCTTGTGGTGCAGACCGGATCCGGCGGATGCGAACGCCACTGCGGACAGGTAGGCCCCGTAGAGTGCCTGTTCTCTCCCCGCCAGGTCCTGCGGGTCGTTCTTCACCACAGGGAGACCGTCGGCGAGTGCGCGAATACCTTCGGTTGCGAGGGCCCGGTTGATCGGGTCCGTGCGCGGCGCCCACATCGAGTCGATGCAGTGCGCCATGCCGTTGAGCCCGGATGCGATCGACAACTCTACCGGCAACGACAAGGTCAGGGTCGCGTCGTAGATCACCGTCACCGGCAGGACCGTGTCGTCGACCCCGGTGGTCTTGCGGGCGGACTCGGTCAGGCCCCAGACGTTGGTGGCCTCGGATCCGGCATAGGTGGTGGGGACCGCGACGATCGGCAGCCCAGTGGTCATCGCGACCGCTTTGGCGAGGCCGGTCGTCGATCCCCCGCCGATGCAGACGATCAGATCCGCACCGCTGTCCGACGCCACGGCGCGAGCCTTGTCCGCGGTGGCGATCGGGACGTGTGGCGCCACGTCGTCGTGCCGGACGGCCACGTTGATATTGCGTGTGACCTGATGCGCGACTGTGACTTCGGACGGCGATGCGATGACCATGACGTGTTCCGCGCCGAGACGGTCGACTTCCGCCGCGAGGTTGTCGGCGGCGCGTCCCGATCCGAACAACACACGCTGTCCGAGAGTGATGTGATCGAAAGAGATGATCATGTAGGTAACCAACTTTCAGTTGATCGACGGCCAGCGGCGGCATGGGGCGGCCGGATGACCAGTCTGCGGCCGTGAATCGATGCGCCGGTCAGCCGGCCAAATTCGCCGGTCCAGCGTCGCGTACCTCGATCAGGCTGCGTCCCGCGGTTCGCTGGTTCACGACGCGGGGGACCGCTGCCGCCGCGGCAGCTCCGATTACGCCGACGAAGGCGAAGGTGTAGAAGTTCCATTCCACCGCGCTGGCTCTCTCCAATACGAAGGCACCGAGTGTCGGGCCCACGATCGCCCCGAACCGTCCCACCGACAAGGCCCAGGCCAGGCCGTTGCCACGGAGGTCGTCGGGATAGGTCGTGACGATGAAGGCGTTGCCGAGGATCTGTGAGCCGATGAAGCCGAAACCGCTGATGAACATCAGCACGAACAGCAGTGGAGTCGCCGGCCCGAGGCTCATCAGCATCAAGCTGACCGTCCCGACGAGGAAGGCCGATACCACAACGCGTTTCGGGCCGAGGGTGTCTGCGACGTGTCCCCCGATGATCACGCCGACGAAGACTCCGGACCACATCGCCGCTGTTTGCAGCAGCGCCGAGCCGAGGGAGTACCCGGCCGCCCGCATGATCGATGGCAGCCAGGCGCTGATCCCGAACACGAGCAACAGTCCGCAAAATGACATCATCCAGAACATGCAGGTGGGCAACGTCCGACCACCGACAAGCAGTTCGCGGAGTCCGAACCAGCGGCCCGGGTCTGCGACCTTGCTACCAGTGGCCTCGTCGGCCGCAGCCAGCGCCGCGCTCGACAGCCCGAATCGCTGTTCGATAGGTGCGGCGGCATCGAGCCGGCCGATCCGGCGCAGGTGCAGTGGGCTCTCCGGTAGCCCAACCAGCAGCGGCACCGCGATCAGTGCGGGCACCACTCCGATGACATACAGCCAGCGGAAGGACGAGCTGGGCAAGAGCGCCGCTCCCAGCACCGGGGCGAGCATGGCACCTGCCGCATAGCCACTCATCATCAGCGTGATGTGCCTACTGCGCCGGCCCGGCACGCTGAGGTCGGCGACATAGGCGTTGAGTGTTGGCAGAACCACACCCAGGCCGAGTCCGACGATGAGCCGGCCCCCACCGAACCATGCGACGTCGACGGCCAGTGTGGATACCAGCATGCCTACCGAGAACAGAATCGTGCTGACGATCAGCAATCTGCGCGGGCCGAAACGGTGCACGATCGCGCCGGCAGCGGCGGCTCCGACCAGCATGCCGATTCCTACCAATGACCCGATATGCCCTGCCTCGGATGGCCCGATTCCGAGAGATTTCGTACCGACCAACGATGGGATGGTGACGCCGTACACCGACAGGTCGAACCCTTCCAGCATCGCCACGATCCAAGCGACAACCAGCATGCGGCCTGTGGAGGTCTGAGGTTTCATTGTGGCTCTCTCACGCTGTTCCGGTGGGCACAAGTGATTCGACGGGCCGCAGAGCGGACTCCAGTGTGTTCACCAGAGCCGAAATGTCCGCGGCCGTCGATGCCGTGCCATAGATGTAGAAGTCCGGTCGCCAGAGCACCGCTGCACAGCTGTGCTCGTCGAACCAGGAGGTGTAGGTGCCGTCGTCGGTGTCGTCGATGTCGACGCCGAGTGTGACCACGCGCAGGTCGGCATGCGGCGGCGGAGCCGAGTTGCCGTGCCGTTCGTCGACAAGAAGGACGAATCCGGTTCCGACGATCTCGTCGAAACGGCCTTTCCGTTGTTCGGCAGCAACCATCCCTTGCGGCATCAAGTAGCCGGCCTGGGGGGTGTCGGTGCGTAGGCCCGGGCCGAGGCCGGGGAACCGGAGCTTCTCTGGAACGTGCATTTCGGCGCGCTGGGCGAGCAATCGGGCGTCGCGTTCAGCGGCGAGCTTCGGATCACGAACGGTCTGGATCCGTCCGAGTTCGATGCCCTTCTCGATTACGGCGCGCACGTGCGGCTCCCGCTCGCTCTGGTAGGTGTCGAGTATGTCGGAGTCGATACCGGCGAGAACCGCGTCCAGCTTGAAGGCGATATTCTGGGCGTCGCGAATACCGGAGCACATGCCTTGGCCGAGGAAGGGCGGCATCTGGTGGGCGGCGTCGCCGGCCAGCAGTACCCGCTCGATACGCCAGCGCTGCGCCACCAGTGACCGGAAGGTGTATGTCGCCGCGCGAATCAGTTCGGCCTGATCGGGTGTGAGGTATGCGGCGACTCGCCGCCACACGGATTCCGGATCCGATTCGGTCGCGAAGGACTCCTCCGAATCGAGCATGAAGCTGAAGCGGTGATGTTCATGTCCGAGTGCGATCACCGAGATCGGCTGGACCGGGTCGCACACCTGACGTGCCTTCGGTGGGGCGGCGCCACCGGTCAGGCGGAAGTCGCAGACCATCCAGGGTTCGGAGAAGCCGTAGTCCTCTTGTCCGATGTCGAGGAACTCGCGAGTGAAGCTGTTGCCGCCGTCGCAGGCTACGACGTACGTCGCAGTGACCGGCGCGGCACCGTTCGACAGTGTGAGTGCCACCTGGTCCGAAGCTTGTTCGATACCCGTGACCGGGGTGTTCATCCGGACCGTCACATTCGGCAGTAATCGGACACATGCGTCGAGTGCATCCTCGAGATCGGGTTGATACATCATGTACCACTCGGCCCAACCCTGCCTGCCGATCTCGGCGAAGGAATGCTCGATCAGCAGTTCGCCGGAGCCGTTGCGCCATTCGTAGCTGGTCTGCCGGTGCATCTTCGGTTCGAGGCTGTTGGCAATCCCGAGCCGGTCGAACGTGCGCATCGTTTCGTCATCGAAGATCGCGGCACGGGGACGGTTGTAAAGGGTCGCGTAGCGCTCGAGCACAACCACCCGGTGTCCGGACCGTCCGAGCAGTGCGGCGGTGACCATACCGACCGGCCCGTACCCGATCACCGCGACGTCGTATTCAGCCTTGGTCGTCATCGCTGTCGGCCCCTTCAGACGAGTGCCGGTGCGGGCGCGGCGACGTCGAGATGCAGCAGCCGTTCGGCATTGAGATGCCCGATCTTGGCGCGGTCCGCGTCGCTGATCGGGGCGCTGCGGAGGAAATCGGTCGCGGTCTCGATGGACTCGAACGGATAATCGGTACCGAATAGGATGTGCTCGGGCCCGAGTGCGAGCAGCGCGGCCAGCAGAGGCGGTGCCGAACACACGCCGCTCGTGGTGATGTAGAGGTTGTCCTTCAGATACGCCGACGGAACCCCCTTGGCCAGCTCGATGCCATGGTGGGCGTGGAAGCTCCAGCGCGAGTCCATCCGCCACAGCACGAACGCCAGCCCCTCACCCATGTGGCCGAGTAGCAGCTTCGCTTTCGGAAAGTCATCGAAGACGCCGCCGAAGATCAGCCGCAGTACATGCGTGGCCGTGTCGACACCCCAGCTCCACATCGGTCCCACCAGTTCCGGATGGCCACTGAAGACATGCGAGGTGTCGACACCGTTGGCCGGGTGGAGGTAGAGCGGGACATCCAGCGCCTCAGCGCGTTCCCACACCACGCGCATCGTTGGGTCGTCGAGGTATCGGCCCTGAGTATGCGCGTTGACCAGTGCACCTTTGAGGCCGAGTTGCGTGACGGCACGTTCGAGTTCTGCTGCCGCGGCCACCGGATCCTGCAGCGGTAGGGCGGCGAAACCTGAGAAGCGGTCTGGGTGCTCCGCGATGACGCCGGCGAGGAAGTCATTGACGGTGATCGTCTGACGCACAGCGTTCCCCGCGTCCGCTTCGGCTTGTATGCCGGGTGAGTTGAGGGAAAGCACCTGCATGTCGAGACCGGCGGCGTCCATCTCGACAATCCGCTCCTCGGTGAGGTCGAGGAGTCGGCGGGATGCCTCGGCCCACGCGGCGGGTTGCGCGATCGAGGCCGTCGAGTTGCCGTATCCCACCAATTCGGGTGTCACAAAGTGTTCTTCCAGCCCGATCAGTTTCATCTCGACTCCTTCGTGGTGGCGCAGCAGTGGCCGCGAGGGGTGCCGACGCCGACGGTGCGGTAGTCACTTCGCCTGCTGGCGGGGCACGGATACAGGCCACTCTCTGCATCGGATATGTCCTAGATCACAAAACGTGGCGAGGTGAGTTAAACATAGAGAAATGGACTTCGCAATGGTGAATTCATCGCGGGTTGCCTATGCTGCACATGTGACAGTCGAGGACCATGACGAACAGGGGCGGGTGGACGGACGAACCGGCATCCAGTCCGTCGAGATCGCGATGCGAGTACTCGAGGCCTTGTCGGCAGGTGGTGGCCCGATGGGCTTGTCGACGCTTGCGCAAGCCAGCGAGATGGCGCCGAGCAAGGTGCACCGCTATCTCGTCAGCCTCGGTCGTGCGGGTTTGACATCCCAGGAATCTTCTTCGGGGCTCTACGATTTCGGTCCGGCGATGCGCCGCCTCGGAGCGGAGTCGCTGCGCCGGACGAATGAAGTGGCTGTGACGAGCAGCCACGCCGAGGCGCTGCGAAACCGTACCGGACATTCAGTGAACGTTGCGGTGTGGGGAGATCAAGGCCCGATCGTCGTGAGTTGGGCGTACGGAACGCGCCCGCTCCCGCTCACTGTGCGGGTCGGCGCAACCTTGCCGCTGCTGTCCTCGTCGGTAGGCCAGATCTTTCTCGCCTACCTGCCGGTTTCGCTCACGCGCGAGTTGTGCGATCGCGAGATGTCTACCGCGCCCGACTGGGACGATCAGCGCGTTCTGGCCGCTCAGGACACCACGCGTCAACAGGGTTTCACAGTCACGACAGGTGGTGTCATTCCCGGCATTGTGTCCGTCGCGGCGCCCGTATTCGCCGCCGGAGACCCGTTGCCCCTGGCGGTCTCAGTCGTCCTTCCCGGCATCGAGAGCACAAGCGAGCATCTCGACGAGCTGACCGCGGAGCTGCTCGACGCGGTGTCGGCGGCCTCGGCCGATCTCGGCAATGGCCGGAATCGTCTGGGTTGACGTGGGCGTCGCTGCGCATGCTCATCGGCCTACCCCCTCGCAGAAGCGGCGAGCGGCCATCTCGTCGAGGACATGCGGTGGGAAAACCACCAGCAGGCGTTGATCAGGATCGGCGGCCAACAGGACCAGGAAGGGATCAGCGGAGATAATGTGTCGTGGCGATGCCCTGACCTGGTTTTGGGGGCATAAATGCCACAGCTCTGTGTCCAGAGGGGGTATCGACCAGTACGCCAACCTGCTGCGACACCGAAAACTTCTGGTCATCGGCAAATAGAGGTGGCGTGACGGTTCTGGTCCGGTTGCCGCAGGTTCGTGTTTCCGGCGGGGCGTGTCGAACACGGGAACGGAGACGACCTGCGGTGTTCGGGCGGGCGATTGGTGATCGGACCCGATTACCATCCATAGGTGGACCGAGCGGTGATCATGAGATAACTCGAACTCCTGAGTGGGGGTCAGAGGGTTCGAGTCCCCTTAGATCCACTCAAAATAGCAGGTCAGGACCGGTATTGTGCCGGTCCTGACCTGTTTCTATTTGGCCCAGCCCCGCGGAAACCCCACGGTTTGCATTCTGGTTTGTATCGGATTCTTCGGATGGGCCGGCGGGTGTAGTGATCCAGGGCATCCGATAGCGCATAGCCGACTTTCGGTGCGCCCTATGTGCGGCATAGAAGGACGAGAAATCAGGGGAGGACGAAGCGTAACCAAGCGTCCGCGGACATGGCGAGCCCTCCTGGGATCCGGCGATCTCTGTGCGCGATGTTGCCGGAGCCCGAGGAGGGCTTCGATTACCCGTGGGATCAGGCCGATGGCACGGTGAGTGCGCCCCCGACCAACGAGGTGTCGATCAGATCGTGGCCGTGTCGATCACGAAGCGGTAGCGCACGTCCGAGTTGTCGACCCGTTCGTACGCTTCGTTGATCTGGCTCGCCTCGATCAGCTCGATTTCTGCGCCCAGGCCGTGCTCGGCGCAGAAGTCGAGCATCTCCTGGGTCTCGGCGATGCCGCCGATCATGGAGCCGGCGAGGATCTTGGCGCCCCCGATCAGCGAGAACAGGTTCAGCGAGATGGGTTCCTCGGGAGCGCCCACGTTCACCAGCGCGCCGGCCGTCTTCAGCAGGCTCAGGTAGGCGCCGAAGTTCAGCGGCGCGGACACCGTGGAGAGGATGATGTCGAAGGAACCGGCCAGCTCCTCGAACGTTTTCGGATCGCTGGTGGCGTAGTAGTGGTCGGCGCCCAGCTTCAGGCCGTCGTCCTTCTTGCGCAGCGACTGCGACAGGACGGTGACTTCCGCGCCGAGAGCGTGGGCGATCTTGACGCCCATATGTCCCAGGCCGCCCAGGCCGATCACAGCGACCTTCTTGCCGGGGCCGGCGCCCCAGTGCTTGAGCGGGGAGTACGTGGTGATGCCGGCGCACAGCAGCGGCGCCGCGACGTCGAGGGGGAGGCCCTCGGGGATGCGTACGGTGAATGCCTCGGCGACGACGACCTTCTGTGAGTAGCCGCCGTAGGTGGGTTCGCCGTCCTTGCCGATGCCGTTGTAGGTCTGCACATTTCCCTGCACACAGTGCTGCTCCTGGCCGTTGCGGCAGGGCTCGCATTCGCGGCAGGAGTCGACCATGCAGCCGACGCCGACGCGGTCGCCGACCTTGAACTTCGTCACACCGGAACCGACCGCCTCGACGACGCCGGCGATCTCGTGCCCCGGGACCATCGGGAAGATGGCCTCACCCCAGCCCGCACGGGCCTGGTGAATGTCGGAGTGGCAGATCCCGGCGAACTTGATGGCGATCAGTACGTCGTGCTCGCCGAGCGTGCGGCGCTCGATGGTGGTGCGCTCCAGCGGAGCCTTGGCGCTGGGCGCGGCATATGCGGCAACAGTGGTGGTCATGGCTTCCAGCGTGCTGGACGAACCGGCACTCGCCTAGGCCATGCTTTGCGTACGTCCAGTGGTCCTACCACTGACAGGATCAGGCTCGTAGTCGTACGACCGGGAATACTGGAGAGCATGAGCGACAATCCTGCCCCGGACGACGCTCAGGCCGCCCACTCCGACGGCCTGGACCAGCGCGCCGAGCTCAGCGAGTTCTTGCGTACGCGCCGGGCCCGGCTCGAGCCGGGTGACGTAGGGATTCCCTGGCAAGGGCGGCACCGGCGGGTGCCGGGCCTGCGTCGCGAGGAACTGGCTCAGCTGGCCGGGGTCTCGGTGGCTTACTACACACGGCTGGAGCAGGGCAACGGGCGCAATGTGTCGGCGGAGGTGCTCGACTCGATCGCGCGCGCCCTGCGGCTGACCGACGCCGAGCACGCGCACCTGACCCACCTCGCCAAGCCCAAGCAACTGCGGCGCAAGTATCGGGCACCCAAGCAGCAGCAGGTGCGGGTCACGTTGCAGCAACTGCTGGAGTCGATGGACAGGATGCCCGCGTACGTGGCCGGGGCGCGGTCGGAGATCCTCGCCTGGAACCAGATGGCGGCGGCGCTCTTCGGCGACTGGGGGCAGCTGCCGCACGCCGAACGCAATTGGGCGCGGCTGACCTTTCTTTCTCCCGACTACCGGCGGCTGTTCCTGGACTGGGATTCCAAGGCGTCCGACATGGTCAGCTATCTGCGGCTGTACGCGGGCCAGCATCCGGACGACCCGGAGCTGTCGGCGCTGGTGGGGGAACTATCGGTCAAGAGCGAGGAGTTCCGGCGGCTGTGGGCCACGCATGACGTGAAGGAAAAGGGGCATGGTGTGAAGCGGATGCGGCACCCTCTGGTCGGTGAGCTGACCCTGGCGTACGAGACGTTGTACCTCCCGGACGACGCGGAGCAGTACCTGTGTGTCTACCACGCGGAACCGGGCTCGCCGTCGGCGGAGGCGCTGTGTCTCCTGGCCAGCTGGGGCACGGACGCCGCCCAAGCGCCCATCAACTCAACCCGCCCCTGACGCCCCGGCTGGGCTGGGTTTCGCGTCCGGTCGCATCGCTCCCCCCGATCATGCTGGAGGTGCAGCACCAGGTCGGGTACGGCGTATGTCGAGTTCCTCATCGTCGACGAGGAGATCAACGGTGCGGTTGGGTACATCGAGGCGAATGCGATCGCCGTTGCACACGAGTGCGAGAGGGCCCCGCGATGTGGTGACGCCGCCGCTGCTTTGATGACCGCGCCCTCGGGTGCGAGTGATCCCCGCAGTGTGACCAGTGCACCTGTGCCCTTCGTCCGCGAGCTATCTGCTGCAGCACAGTGGGCAGGAGCGTGTGTTCGGAGGTGAGCGCACGTGCGCCAAGCGTGTCTACCGTGCCATCGGTTAGCGTCGGCACCTCGAGTTGGGCGATGATCTCGCCCCGCTGATCTTGCGGCCGCTGGTTCGGGTGCGCTCGACTTCGAGAACTTGCCGGGCACCGGGGAAGCCGATCCTGGCCAGGCGGGGGTTCGTTCCTCTGTGTTTGTCAAGCTGCTGGAGCGGGTTTGGTCGTAGCCTGTTCGGTGGCGGGTTCCGGAAGTGACTGATCCGAAGTGTTGGTGTGCGGGGTTGAGCCGGCCGCGCAGGATTTCGTACTCGCCCTCGACTGTCCTGCGGAGCCCGCCCCGATCGTGTGGTGTTGTTCGTCGGCGATCATGATGCGCCAAACATGGTCGGCCAGACGGCGTTTGAGTCCCTTGAGTCAAGTCCTCATGCTGTGAGGCGTTGTTGACGGTTGGTACGGGATACGACTATCAGAAGCCGTCGACATGCCCGCTTGTCTGTATCCGTCGCCCCGTTGGTGGCTGTCCGTCGTCCGGCGGGGCAGCCGTTGTCTCAGAAGCTGACCGTCCGGCCGAATCTCGCGCAGGCTGTGAACGGCGGAAAACCGCTCGGTAAGCGGCCGTTCAGCGCCTGCTTACGCCGCCGTGGTAATCAGTCAGGAGTCGCGCCGCCGCGTCTGCTATGAACGCGGACAAGGCACCCTCCACCGCGCGCTCCCGGGATCTGAGATCTGGCAAGTTCTCGGCCTTGATCAGATCGTTGACCTGGGCCGCCGCTGCGTCCAGCAGTGGCTCGGGACGCGCGGACACCAGCTCCAGACGCAGCTTCGCGGCGTGTGCAAGACTCCCGAGCCGGTCGGCCTCTCCGTACGCCGCAGCGGTATCGCCGGAGTCGGACTTTCGGAGCCAAAGAGTCACAAGACCTCGCCTCAGGTCCGCAAGCGCTCCCGCGCACTCACTGTAGGCCGCTATCCGCTCTTGCCGAAGACGTTCAGCGCGTGCAATGTCCTCTGCTCTGATGGCATTTCGTCGCTGAAACCCGTATGTAGTAAACGAGCCGAGCAGTGTGCCGACAACAGCAACGACGCTTGCCCAGACAGCGCTCATATGACACCCCTCGATCATGATGCAAGCCCAAAGCGATTGCTGCTCAGGCTTGCTCACGACGATCCGTATAGATGATCAACCTAGCTGCGAATCATATCGGCGCCGAGTGGCCCAACTGCGCATACAACAGCCGGTACCTGCATTACGGCCTGACCTATGGAGATCCGCTCCCTCTGCTCGGAAGCGCGAGTGACGTACTCGGTTGGGATGACCGCTGGTCCTTCTGGACCCATTTGATGCCCCGGGTTGGTTTCGGCCTCGAATTATTGATCTGAGCAGTCTGCCACGCGATTCGCCTGCACTTGGGACGTCCGTTCGGCTGCTGGCTCACCGAGGCGGGTGCGCCAGGGGTTCATGTCGGTAGGGGGAATCGACCAGTACGCCAACCTCCTGCAACACCGAAAACTGCTGGTCATCGGCAAATAGAGGGGGCGTGACGGTCCTCCCCCCGAGGTGGCGCTGTTTCCCGACTACGACCTGCTGCGGCAGGTGCTGGTCATGCGACGGCTCGCCGATACCCCCCATCGCCGTTCCCACCGTCCGCTGGCTCGACCGTGAGGGAACCGCGCTCGGCAGTCCGTATTTCGTGATGGACAGCATCGAGGGCAGCGCGCCCGGCGATCTGCCGTCCTATCACTGCGCCGGGCTGTACTTCGACGCCGAGCCGGAAGAGTGGGCCCGGATGTGGTGGGGGCCTGTCGACACCATCGCCCAGATCCATCAACTCGACTGGCGTGCGCTGAATCTGGACTTCCTGGCGTTCCCCCAGTTCGGCGCAGCTCCGCTCGAACAGCTCATCGGCTACATCGAGTCCGCGCCGGCGTGGGCGTCGGACACCCAGCCGCCCGCCCTGCGCCGCGCGACCGAATGGTTGCGGGCCAACCTCTACGAGCCCGAGCACGTCACCCTCTGCTGGGGCGACGCCCGAATGTCGAACATCCTCTACGACAGCGAATTCCGGGTCACGGGTGTCCTCAACTGGGAGATCGCCTACATCGGCGACCACGAGGCCGACCTCGCCTGGATGCTGTTCCTGGATTGGGCGTGCTCGGAATACCAGGACACCGAACGACTTCCGGGAACACCCACCCGGGAGGAAACGATCGCTCGCTACGAGCAACGCAGCGGGATGACGGTGCGCAACCTGCGCTACAACGAGATACTGGCGGCCGTCCTGCTCAGTATCCCGCTGCTGCGGATGGCGCACCGGCTACAGCTACCGCCGGAGATCGATGTGACCGCGTTCTGCGCTGCAGGGATCGAGCAGCTGCTCCGCGACCCCTAGGCCGTGGATCATGGATCAGAACAGCACGCCCGCGTGACGCTCACGGTCGAACGCGGGGAGCGGGCCGCCGGAGCGGAGGGTATGGGCCAGGGCCGGGTCGGCCAGATGGAGGCGGCCGATCGCGACCAGATCGAACTCCTCGTCCGACAACCGCCGGTACACCTCGTCGAGCGATGCGGGTTCGGGAATGCCGTTCTCGCGCAACGACTTACTCAGACCGATGCTGCCGACGGCCATGCTCGGCGCCCCGGTCAGCTTCTTGGCCCAACCGGCCAGGGTCAGGTCGCTGCCGTCGAAGGCGGGCTGGTCGAAACGGTGGGTGCTGGCGTCGAGAACGTCGACGCCCGCCTCGACCAGGGCGGTGAGGATCACGGCTAGCTCGTCCGGGGTGCGGGCGATGCGGGCGGTGTAGTCCTGCTGCTTGTGCTGGGAGAACCGGTAGAAGATCGGCAGGTCGGGGCCGATCGCGCGGCGGACCGCGCGCACCACTTCGACCGGAAAGTTCGTCCGTCGGCGCAGGTCGCCGCCCCAGTGGTCGGTGCGCTGGTTGGTGGCGTCCCAGAGGAACGCGTCGAGGAGGTAGCCGTGGCCCGCGTGCAGGGCGATGCCGTCGAAGCCGACGTCGACGGCATTGCGCGCCGAGCGTACGTAGGCGGCGATGACGTCCTCGATGTCGCGCTCGGTCATCGCGGCGGTCGGGGTGGTGGCCCAGGTCAGGTACCGCTGCGGGTATCCGGTGCGGCCGACCCGGCCCCACAGCCCGGACGGCCGGAGCGGGGTCGGTGTCGGGTCCACCGCACTCATCGCACCCCACAGCGGGCCGACGTGCCAGAGCTGCGGCACGATCCGGCCGCCCGCCTCGTGCACACCGTCGACCACGTGGCGCCATCCGGCCAGCGCCGATTCACCGTGCAGCCGAGGCACTTTCACACAGTCGACCGCCGTCGGGTGATCGATCCCGATGCCCTCGGTGGTGACCAGCCCGGTGCCGCCGTCGGCTCGCCTGCGGTAGTAGGCGGCGACGTCGGCGCCGGGTACTCCGGCCGGCGAGTGCCGCCGGGTCATGGGGGACATGACGATGCGGTTGGGCAGCGTCAGCGATCTGACGCGCAGCGGCGAGAACAGGGGGTCCACGGCGACACCCTGCCAGTGTCGGGGCTTTCGGGCAATCGGCCGGGTCCCACCCGAACAGAGATAATAACGTTACAGGTTACTATGTAATTATGACCTCGGAGACCTCGCCGCGTCCCGGTCGGCCGCGTGATGCCGACAAAGACCTCGCCGTGCTCATCGCGGCACGGCAGTTGCTGGCCGAAGTGGGGTACCCGCAGACCACGATCGTGGCGATCGCCAAGCGTGCCGGCGTGAACTCGCCTGCGATCTATCGGCGCTGGCCGACTCGGCAGGCCCTGCTGGAGGAGGCCATTCACGGTCCGGGCGGGCACGCGCCGCCCGAGCCGACCGGGGACCTGCGGGCCGACCTGGCGACCTGGGTGCGGATCTTCCTCGCTCGCGCGGACAGTCCCGCCGCGCGAGCCGGAGTGCCGGGCCTGCTGGCCGATTCGCAGACGGAGGAGGCGCGGCGGCGGCTGCTGGCGATCGGGGCACCGGTGCGCAAGGCGTTCGCCGAGCTGCTCGGCGGCGCGGTCGACGACGGCCGGATCGCCCCCGGCGCCGATGCCGAACTCGTCTTCGAAATACTCGCGGGGACAACGACATTCCACGCGCTCTCGCGTGGCAGCGAGGAGGCCGAGCTGTTCGTGTCGAGAATGGCCGACGCGCTGTACGCGCTGGTGGCCGCGGGTAGGACGGCGGAACAATGAAGATCGATCTCCAGCTGAACGGTCGTCCCGACGAAGCCGTCTCGCGGGCAGCCGAATTGATCGCGTGCGGCGCCGACGGCCTGTTCACCTTCGAAGGGCCCCACGATGTCTTCCTGCCGCTGACCCTGGCGGCGACCGGCGCCGAACCCGTCGACCTGATGACCAACGTCGCCATCGCTCTCCCGCGCAGCCCCGTGCACCTGGCGCATGCAGCCTACGATCTGCATCTGCTCAGCCGCGGCCGGTTCCGGCTGGGCCTGGGTTCGCAGACCCGCGCGCACATCGACAAGCGGTACGGCGGCCAGTGGTCGCAGCCGGCGGCACGGATGCGGGAAGCGGTGCTGGCGGTCAAGGCCATTCTCGGCTCCTGGCAGCACGGCACGCCACTGCGCTTCGAGGGCGAATTCACCCGGCACACCCTGATGCCGCCCACCTTCGACCCCGGCACCAATCCCTATGGTGTGCCGGAGATCTGCCTCGGCGCGCTCGGCCCGATCATGACCAGAACCGCGGCCGAGGTGGCCGACGGGCTACTGGTCATGCCGTTCAACAGTGTCAGGCATTTCGCCGAGCGCACCCAGCCTGCCATCGCCGAGGGCCTGGCGCGCGCCGGTCGCGATGCCGCGGAGCTGGCGATCTATCCACAGGTGATCGTCGCGATGGGCCGGACCGCCGGCGAACTCGAGGCCGCCGCCGTCGGCGTCCGCCGGCTGCTCGCCTTCTACGGATCGACGCCCGCCTACCGTCCGGTCCTCGATGTCGAGGGCTGGGGTGAGCTCCAGCCCGAACTGAACACGCTGTCCAAGCGCGGCCAGGTCACCGCGATGACCGAACTGATCGATCACCGGATGCTGGAGACACTCGCCGTCTACGGCACGCCCGAAGAATGCGCCGCCGGGATCATGGCGCGCTTCGGTGCCGTCGCCGACCGGATCTGTTGCTATTTCCCGGGTTACGCCGTCGCCGACGCACACATCAGGGACCTGGTCGCGCAATTGCAGGTCGCATGAGCGAGCGCAGCGAGCGAACATCAACACAGCCGACAAGGTCGGTCATGCCGGAGCCGAGCGTCAGCGAGGCGCAGGCATGAGCGACGTGCGGATCGACATCGCCGACGGCGTCGCGGTGGTGACATTGGACCGGCCCGAGCGCCGCAATGCCTTCACCGCCGCGATGGGGCGCGCGCTCGGCCGGGCGTACCGCGATCTGAATGCCGACGACGATGTCCGGGTCATCGTGCTGACCGGCGCCGCCCCGGCCTTCTGCGCCGGAGCGGATCTGGGCGGCGGTGCGACGACGTTCGAAAAGCCCGACAGCGCGGCATTTTCCGCGTCACCGGTCGACCCGCCCGCCTTCGCCCTGCGAAAACCGGTGATCGCCGCGGTAAACGGGCACGCGATCGGCATCGGGCTGACCCTGGCGATGCAGGCCGACATCCGCCTGGTCGCAGACGCCGCCCGCTACGCCATTCCCCAGGTGCGCCTCGGCGTCGTGCCCGACGCGATGGCGCACTGGACCGTGGCCAAGGTCGCGGGGATGTCGGTCGCGGCCGACATCCTGTTGTCGGGACGGACTTTCGACGGCCCGGAAGCAGTGCGACTCGGCCTCGCCACCCGCTGCCTACCCGCCGCCGACGTGCTGCCCGCCGCTCTCGCGATGGCCGCCGACATGGCCGCAAATGTCGCGCCGATGTCCGCGGCTTTGAGCAAACGACTGCTGTGGGACACCGCGATCCACGGCTACGACCCCACCCGCGTCGCCGAGCTCGAAACCGAACTGCACCTGCGGGTCATGGGCACCCCCGACGCCGCGGAAGGAATGCGCGCCCGGCTCGGCCGCCGCAAACCGGCGTGGTCTGCCCGGCTGTCGAGCGAGTGGGAGGACTTGCCACAGTTCTGACCGTCCGGCCTACTTGGACAAATCGAGCCCAAGGACCTGGTAGGTGCCGTCGGCGGCCTCGTACAAGCCCTGCATCGCGCACAATTTCAACTGCCGCCACAGCTCGTGTCGGCTGCCGCTGCAGCGTCCTACACCGGCAGCGATTGCTCACCGGACTCAGCGCAGAGTGGTCCGGTGTCCCCATCAGCGACCACGTCCCGCGACGAGGCCCTTGCGCTCGCCCCAACGTCGTCGCCGCGTCGATCCCGCAAGGCCGGCTGTCGGCACGCTGCCTCGCAGGCGAAGGCACCTACCGCATTGTTGAAGTGGCAGGCGGATTGCTCCGAAGTCGGTCGTTCCTGAATTCGGTCAGAGCGCACGCCCGGTCTCGAGACTAGGGTGGCGGACATGTTCGACTGGCGATTCCTTCGGGGCGTCGGCATTGCCGTCGCGATGCTCGCGGTGGTCCTCGGAGTATTGGTCGGCTCACGGCTGATGCTGACCGACACGGCCGGTCCGATCGTCGACGGGCTGGCCGCAATCGGCTTCATTTAGTCCAGCTGCCGCGAGTGCGGCCGGATCGCAGCAGTGGACGCCGAAGCCGTCGGCGCCTCGTGATCCTGCCCAGCTCAGGCCTGGTGATCCGCTGCGGCTGCAGACTTGGTCGGCCACAGTGCCATACGGTCGATGAGCCGGTCGCGCAGCACGAGGGTATGAAACAGGACTGCACTCATGTGAGCGGTAAAGGTCAAGAAGAGCAGGAACGCGAGAATTGAGTGGCCGATTCGCAGCACGGCGTACAGGGTGATGTTGTGCGGCGCGATGCCGGGAAGGTGGAGCGGCCCGAAGAGGATGATCGGGTAGCGGGCCGCCGCGAGCATTGCCCAGCCGATCAGGGGTTGCACGAGCAGTAGCGCGTACAGCAGATATTCCGACCACGTCGCGATCTTGCGTTCCCGGCGGCTCATCGTGGCCAGGAATGGCGGCGGCCGATGCGTGAGTCGATTCACCAACCGCACCACCGCGAAAACGAGGATCGTGATGCCGAGCGGTCGGTGGATGGCCAGCAGCAGGGGGTAGTAGCTCAGCGACGCCACCATGGTGACGCCGAGGAGCAGTTGGGCGATGACCATTGCTGCCATCGACCAGTGGAACAGTCTCGAAAGAAGGGTGAAGCGGCCGGGCTTATCGCTCATCGCGCACCTGGGCGACGTTGACCTCGCTGGGTCGCTTGGGCTCAGCGGCGCGGCGGGTGAATGAGCGGGCGTAGACGGCAGAGCGCGCGCTCAGCAGCGGATCGTCGGATACGGCGATGCCGTCGGGTAATACAGTCGGGTCGAAGTTGATGTCGCGTGCGTTTCCTGCAGCCTCGGTCTGGACGGCGTTGATCGTGATGGTGCCGGCGTCGATCGTGGGCCGTGAATCCGGCCACCGCTTGGTGGCATCGTTGGTCGGGTCCTCGGGGCCGCCGATGGTCAGGATCAGCCGCCAGCTCAGCGGGCCGCGTGCTACCGCTTCGATCAGGGCGTCGAACAGGTAGTCGTTCTGTGCCGACGGCGGGGCACCGGTGGGCTGACCGTTTTGTAGCGGGACTGCCACCCAGCGGACGGGAGCGGTGGCGCCCGTGTCGTTGGTGAAATGAAACGCGTTGAGCCCGTGAAAGGTGCTGTTGGCGAACCCCGAACTGGGCGGGGACTGGTTGATGATCTTCATGGCGGCGGCGGACTCGGGGTGGCGGGCCAAAAACGCGGCCATCAGCTGCGGGTCAGGCTTGCCGGTCTCCGGCACCGGCTTGGTGGCGAGCAGTCGTTCGTAGAATCCCTGCGGTGTGCTGTCGACGAAGACCGGGATGTTGACCATCGCGGTGCGCCACTGTTGGCCACCGGGCGGCAAGAACAGCAGTGCCAGGCCGCGAACCGTGTCCGGTTTGTCGGGCTGATCGGGCAGTCCGCCGGAAAGCGAAAACCGGCCGATCACCGGAACCGTCCCGGCTTTGAACACGGTCGACTTGCACACCGCGGTACCGGCACCGTTGCTTTGGAAGGTCCCGCTGGCGCTGAGGCCCTTGGCATGGTTGCGCCGGAAACCGTCGTGACGCCCGTACGCATGTTCGAACCGGTCGACGAACCGTGCGGGTGTCAGCGCGTCGGGCCGCAGCCAGCCGCCCGCGAAGGCAAACGCACCGACGTCCACCGCGGCGACACCGGCCACCGTCGTCATCCCCATCAGCGCACTTCGCCGGGTGAGCGTGACCCTGTTCAGCCACCGATCCGGTGCGGGATCGGCACCGTGGTCGGGCTGCGTGTCCGACTCGTCTCGATGGCCGGAATCATTGCTGCCTTGCACTCGCCACCTTGCCTTTCCGCCGCCTGCGCCACTGGTATCGATGCCGGATCCGGAGCGGTTCACTTATCGCGGGCGATCGCCTGGACTCCTTGCCTGCGATGCGCCTCAGGTCGATGCGGCTGTGATCAGGACTTGGCCGCGTGGACACCTTTGTGTGCGTGAACGTCGTGTTCGACTCGGTCACCCAGGCTGGTGTCGACGTTGCGCAGGTATTCGAAGACACGTTTCAGGACCGGCTCGGTCACGCCGGCCAGCAGGTGGCTCACGATGTTGTCGACGAGGCGATCGCGTGCTGCAGCATCCATCACGGTGCGGACGAGGGTTCCCGCTTGGCCCCAATCGTCGTCTTCGCGGTGTCGTTCATAGGCGGTACGCATGATGTCGCCGTCTGTGTACCAACTGGCGGGTGGGTAGTGCTCGCTGTCGGCGCGCGGTCCGCCCTTGGAATTGGGTGCATAAACCGGGTCGGTGCGGTTCTGGATCCGCATCATGCCGTCTTTGCTGTAGGTGTGCACGGGCACGACCGGTGCGTTGACCGGGATTTGCTCGTAGTTCACGCCTAGCCGGGCGCGGTGCGCGTCGGCGTAGGAGAACAGGCGCGCCAGCAGCATCCGGTCCGGGCTCGGCCCGATACCTGGGACCAGATTGTTGGGCTGGAAGGCGAGCTGCTCGATTTGAGTGTGATTGTCGACCGGGTTGCGGTCCAGGGTCAGCCGTCCGACCTCGATGAGTGGGTAGTCGCCGTGCGGCCACACCTTGGTCAGGTCGAATGGGTTGAACCGATAGCCTGCGGCATCATCGAAGGCCATGATCTGCACAAACAGCGTCCAGCTCGGGTGCTCGCCGTGCTCGATCGCCTCGAACAAATCACGGGTGTGGTAGTCGGGGTCGGTCCCGGCGAGCAGGTCGGCTTCGGTCTGGGTGTAGCACTGGATGCCCTGATCTGTCTTGAATTGATACTTCACCCAGAACCGCTCGCCCGTGGCGTTGATCCACATGTACGCATGCGAGCTGTAGCCGTTCATGTGCCGCCACGTACGCGGTATACCGCGGTCGCCCATCAGCCAGATCACCTGGTGCGCGGTTTCGGGCAGCAGCGTCCAGAAGTCCCACTGCATGTCGTTGTCGCGCAGGTTGTTGTCGGCACGGCGCTTCTGCGAACGGATGAAATGCTGGAAGTGCAGCGGGTCCTTCACGAAGAAGATCGGCGTGGCGTTGCCGACCATGTCGTAGTTGCCTTCGCTGGTGTAGAACTTCAGCGCGAACCCCCGCAGGTCCCGCACTGTGTCGGGGTATCCGCGCTCCCCGGCCACCTGCGAGAATCTGGCCACCAATCGGGTCGAGGTGCCCGGCTGGAACACCGCCGCTTTGGTATAGGCACTGAGGTCACGGGTGACCTCGAACCGGCCGAACGCGCCGCTGCCCTTGGCGTGCGGCTGCCGCTCTGTGATCCGCTCCCGGTTGAACTGAGCCATCTGCTCGATCAGATAGGCATCCTGCAGCAGAATCGGGCCTCCGGGACCGACAGTCAGCGAAAACTCGTCGCTTTCAACCGGAATACCCGAATCTGTTGTCAGTTTCGACTGTGAGGTATTCATCTCCCGACCTCCGATGTGTGTGGAAATCCGGGGCAGTGACCGAGCGCGGCGAACCTGTAGCTCACAAATCGACACACCGTCGCGGCATCACACCGCGCAACGTATAAATCGCCGATCATCCTCAGTGCTTCGAGCGCCGAAAACGCCGCTACACCCGCACTGCTCTGCGGAAAAAAAATCCTACTCTTCCGCCAATCAGACCGAGGGCCCGTCAGTGAGATCACCGCTGTAGCGGGTCGAGGGTGGTTGGCGGCCATCGGGCGTCGCAGACTGGAAGCGACACCGTCCGGTGTCGATGCGTGATCGGGCCTGGCCGATCGAAACACTTTCCGCCGCTACACAAGCCGCCGCCGCGTTGACCGCTACCGCACCCCGGAACCAGCCGCCGAACCAGTACGTATCCCGTCTGAGGGATCGCGATGCCCCTGCGGGCGTTGGTCACTCGGCCCCAACTTTTATGGCGCCTGGCGCGGGGCGTGTCGCCGATATCGAGGCAGTGCGCCGAGCCGCGGGATCGATAGCTGGGTGGTGCTGGGCCACTCTTGGGGGTCGGGTCTGGCAGTGCGCTACGTGTTGGACTCCGAGGAGGTCGCCGCGTTTGTCTCGCCAGGGATCAATCTGCAGCCGGACTTCAGTTCCCGTACCCGATCCGTGGAAGTTCCGACAGAGCGAGCCAACCACGACGCCCACGCAGTTACGACCGAAACGAACCCACGGCCACGTGTTGGCGGACTGTCTGTGTCCGGAGGGGGACCAGGACACTCGAAATGTGGTATTTATGCACACTTTTCGTGTACATGCGATCACCATACCCCTTTTTCGTGTCCCTTCTCTTCGTGGGCCTGCAGCGCTGTCGAAGTGCGTTCGCTACGGGCAAGTGGATGCGGTTGCCCGGTGACTGCGACCAGCGCTTCCGCGCATTCGACCAGGGATGCCTTCGTGTAGATCGGTGTCGCAGTCGTGCCCGGGTCTCGGTGGGCCGCATACCGGCGTGCAACCGCTTCCCCGAACTCTCGCTCGACAAAAGTCAAGGTGGTATGCCGTAGCCAGTGCACGGTCACACCTTTCGCGTCAGCCCAGGGCAGATACCGGCGGAACCGGCCGTGGAGGTTGTCGTAGCGTCGACCGGTGATCGGGTTCCCGCCGCGGGTTCGCAGCACTCGGTGCTGGGCTTTCGCGGAACTTCCGCCTCGGGTCTCGACATGTTCGACGAGTCTGCGCATGAGCAGGGGAGTCACAGGATGCCACGCGTCCACGCCGCCTTTGTGATGCAGCAGGACGGTGCAATCGCCAGCGCTCAACTCGTCCAGACGCAGTTTGAGCGCGGCTTCACGGCGGCATGCCGTCTCGATGTGCAGGCGCACGATCAGAGCGTCCAACTCGACATCGTTGCCCGTTTCAGACGCGACGCGCCCCAGATCGGAAACCTGCTCTGGAGTCAAAGCGTGACGGCTGCTTTCCAGCTTCCGCGGCATCGGGACCTTGGCCGCGGGGTTGTCCGCCGGAGCAATCAAGCTGTCCATCTCGGCGAAGCGGTACAAACACCGCACCGCGTGCAGGAAGTTCCTGGCCGCGCCCGTACCTCCACGCCAATTCGACCTGACCACGGCGTTGGCCTTGTGCCGATTCATCAGATGAAGGATCTCGGTGGGCGTCGGCTCGCTCAAACGCCGGTGACCCCACTCGACCACGAGAATTCGCCAGTAAGTTGTGTAGCTCTCCCGCTGCAACACCGGCACAGCGCACGACACCCGAGGAACGAACTCACCGAACGTCGGCACCTCGACACCCGCCGCTGTGACATCCTTTCCTACGACCGTCAAGCCCAGCCGCGAGATCGCTTGCAGCAGTTCGGCCACCTCGGCGTCTTTCATCGCCCTTGCTGCCACGGGTCCGGGAAGTACGCCCACAGCGCCGCCGTCAACATCCGGGGCGGGTACACCACGAGTACCTCATCGGCGAGGGACACGGCTATCAACACCCGATCACCCGCATACAGCCGACACTTGTTGCGGATATCGGATGGAAGTATCAGAAACCTGCGTTGTTGGAGCGGCTGGCCATCGCGCGAGCGCCGAACCTTTACCACGCCGCGCTCTACGTCCATCGAAAGCGGTTGCCCTGGAGCCCAACCCAGCACTCTTACTGCAGATCTGGCAGCGAGCCGGCCTCGGTTGTCGATGGTCGTGACCGAACAGTAGAGGGGTGCGATCGGTGCCTCGTCCAGAGCAGCCGGGAACACGAAGTCCGCCAGCGCTTTCGACCGTCCCGGACGGGCAGCGACGGATTGGTACAACCCTTCGAACAACCCAGTGACCGGCTCGCGTTGCAGATCGCTTGGCGACGAGCTTGAACCCGGCATGTCTTGCGGGCCATCGTCACTCGCACACGGCCGCCCAGTCACTGATCGGCTCCAGCCATGACCGCGGTGATCACACCGCTGAAGATCGAGAGATTCAACCTTTGCCCAGCCTGCCAACCTACCTGCGAGAAGCTGTGAGGTCTCAGCGCTCGTAGTCTGGCGTTCCTCGCCGAATCCGCAGCACATCGGCCCGTCATCGGCGGGGTTTGGCTGTAACGGAGCAGAGGACTCACCCGAAATCCGCACCTGGGTTTAATCTCGGGGAGGACGGCGGCGAAAAGCCAGAAGTCCAACATCGAAGACATGGGGCACTTCTTTCGCACCCTGCCTACTGATTCTCCCAGCATCCATAAAAGCCGATTCTGGCCGTTTGCGCCACAACTGCGGGTGTGCGCGGTCCCTGCCAGCGTCGGTTGTGCGACACTGCCACCGACGGTCGGAAGTGCTGGCCCAGGTACAGGTACCGCAACGAAACCGTGGCTGTGGAAGTGTTTAACCCGGTCGTCGGAGGACGCGTTGGCCGCTACATTCCGGCGTGTCTTAGCGTGGCACGCCAAGGACCTCCTGCCCCCAGCGACTTTCGGCAACTTTGAGTGGGTGTGCTTTCAGCAGGTCCGCATCCTCGTCCGATTCTCGTTGGGGTCCAAGTCGGGAGGGGGAGCTGACCCATATCCCCAACCTCGCATTCGTCGCCGACCTGCAGTTATCCTGAGCATTCTCGGAGCGACTGCCAGGGGCGCGGGGTTGCGCCTTCGGCGGGGCGTGTCGAACATGGGAATGGGGGACGACCTGCGGTTTTCGGGTGGGCGGCTGGTTATCGAAGCGAATTACCAGCTGTAGTGACGGGTGGTGCCTGTCATCACTTCTCTGGGGATCTTCCGGGCGGCGACTGCCGATTCGGGAGAGTATTTGCAGCTCAGTGGCTTTCGCGCAGACTGTAGCAGATCATGACACGTGTGGTGCTGCAGTCGCTGGCCAGATCGAGGTCAGGCGGGGCGTGGTGCGTACATGATGATCGCGACGCCGATCTGGCAGACCACGGCGCCGGTGAGGTCCCAGCGGTCGGGAGTCGTCCAAGGCCAAGATCGTATTACCTCAGAACTGTAGGGCTCCCCAAACCCAGCCGCCGCCACCGGGCACAACCGCGCAGCCAGATCGGAAAGGTCTTGGCGGGCATCGACGGAAGTGTGCGATGGCGTGTGCACGCCTGGGATCACGTTCGGTGCCGCTTGCGGAGCCTGGGCTGTGTTTTCGGTGATTGCTCGGTCGGTGTGCTGTGCGGGGGAGTCGTCCACAACGTGGCCGGTAGCGTACGGATGCTCGTCGCCGTGAGTGGAGTGGGCGAGGGCCAACAGTGCGACGGTGGATTGCGCCATCGACCCTTCGATGATCAACGGCCACAACCACGCCTCGCTGTGCGGGACGACGGGCGTGATCACCGTCGATCACCCCCGCCAGCAAACATTCCCGAGGGTGCCGCAGAGTCGATTTCCGGCAGATGCGCCACATATCGGCGCAGGTCAGAGCAGAGAATCACAGGTCAACCTCCGTGTGTGCGATTGCACTCGCACACACGGCACCGATATCCAACAAAAATGTTGCAGATCCGTGCGCGAGAGGGGACTTGATCACGAATCTCTGTCATCGATGACGCGGATTGGTGTTCAAGTGGAGGCTATTTCGGTTCGCTGGAGCATAGCATAGAGTCGCCGGTGAAGTTGCAATGTCTGTATTCTGTTGATTTGTAACGATTTTCGGTACTGCGGTGGAAGTAGCTGAGTGGGACCGTTGTCGCGTTCTGTCGGTTGGTTCGGTTTCGGTCTGTTGCCTGCTTCAAACGGGTTGTGGCATGGGCGGAATCGCTGATCAGAATGTTGTCCAGTGTGGTGCCGGTCTCGTGTTGTGGGCGACCGGGAGCGTGGCTGCCAGAGTGACGTTTCGTAGGTCGGACACCACTTCTGAGCCATACTGCTATCGGTACTGTGCATCGACGCTGACCGGGCCCGCAACCGTCATTGACGGCAATCGACACGCCCACAACGACATTCAGGGCGGGTAGGACTGCGGTGCGTGGCCTCGAGGTCAAGCGGAAGCCCCACATGGGCAACGAACCGGCGAGACTCATGTAGCGGCCGTAGGCAAGGATGACCAACAGCACGCCGTAGTCGCGTGGCCAAGTCCGTGCCGGCAGTACAGCGGCGCCTCCCGCGACGATCAGTACGACTCCCAGGACCAGTGCGGGGGCTCCGAGTGCGGTGATATCGTCGTTGCTGCGCTGGGTATTCGGCGAGGGGACACTTTTGGTGCCTTTCGCCGATGGACGTGGGCCGCTCGGTGCCATCGACTCCGGTGGTGATCACCCAGGGGCCTTCGTCGAACTCCTGCACCGCGGCGGCGACGATCGGGGTTCCCAGTTCGTCCCCGACAACGATCTTCGCGCCGGAGTCGGCCAGGATGTAGGCCACCTCGGGTCCGGTCAGGCGGAAGTTGATCGGCACCGCTATGGCGCCGAGAAGGTTTGCGGCGAGGATGATTTCGACAAACTCGGGGCGGTTCCCCGCGACGAGGGCAACGCGGTCACCGAACCCGACACCCCGAGACGAGAATCCCCGCGCCAGCCGATGGATCCGGTCGCGTAGCTGCACCCAGGTCGCGGTCGTCCCATTGAACCGGATCGCCGCACGGTCACCGAGGACCGCGGCATGCCGCTCCGCATGGTTCATCCGATGCGACCGGCGGGCGAGCTGGGGTTGTTCGGCGGGCTTGGAGTGCACGTGATTTCACCGTTCTTGGAGTTCTTCGCGTGTTGCTCGATCAACCACTCGTGGATTCGATCGGCGACATCGGCCCAGCCGGGCTCGAGCATCAGATTGTGGCCCATATCTGCTGGCCTGGGTGGCTTATGACCGTGGCCAGGCCGAGCGGGCGGCCGGATTGGCCGCTGCCGCCGGGCATGTGTGGCGTTCGCTGGGGACGTCCCTGGACGCCTTCGGCCCGCAGCTGTCCGAATCCCTCGAGCGCCACACCCCCGCCGCGTTCGGAATGGTTGACGCCGGAACGCGGTCGGTCCGCCGACCGCATTCGGGATCTCGGTGACGTTATCGAGCTAGGACTGGGACCGGAGGAACACACCGTCGGCGGATCGCGCGTGGCGGCGCAGCCGTTGACCAAGCGGGAACTCGAGGTGGCCGCTCTCGTCGAGAGCGGTCTGTCGAACCGTGAGATCGCGCAGCGGTTGGTCATCTCGAAGCGAACGGCCGACGGCCACATCGAGCGGATCCTCGGGAAACTGGGGTTCACGTCCCGGGCACAGATCGCCGCGTGGATGGCGCGGCACACCAAATCTCAACTCTGACAATAGCCGTGGCCTGTGAGGGGCGGTCGCGGCAGCAATAGGGAGCACAATGCGACGCACGATCTATGACACCGACCATGACGACTTCCGGGATTCGGTGCGAGGATTCGTCGGCCGGGTCCTGCAGCCTCGGCATGAACAGATGCTGGCGGACAAGACGATTCCGCGTGACATCTGGAAGGAAGCCGGGACACAGGGGCTGCTCGGCCTGGCGATACCGGAACAGTACGGCGGTGCCGGAGCTGATGAATTCCGATTCAGTACCATTGTCGCGGAGGAGATTTCGTCACTGAGCCTGGGAATCGCCTCATGCTTCAGCATCCACTCCGATGTGTGTCCGCCCTACCTGGTCGAGTTCGGCACCGAGGAACAGAAACGGCGATGGCTGCCAGGAATGGCCGCGGGGGAGCTGATCTGCGGTATCGGCATGACCGCGGTTCGAGATCATGCCGTGCGAGGCAGCTGCGCCCGGGCGAGCGTCTGGGAGGCGGATGCGCAGACGCGGCGCAGTGCGTGCTCCAGTCGGCGGCTGTCGAACCGGCCATGTCGTCCGGCTACGGAGAGAGCGGCGATCGCGCGGCCCCGGGAGTCGAAAACCGGTGCGGCCAAGCACACCAGCCCGAGGCGGCTTTCCTGATCGTCGTCGGCGATGCCGTTCGCGCGGATGGTCGCGAGCTCGTCCGCGAGGCGATCCGGATCGGTACGGGTATGGGAAGTGAGGGCTGGGAGCCCTCCTGCGATAACCCTGGCGGCGGTGTGGGAATCGTACGCGAGCAAGATCTTCCCGACAGCGGTCGCGTGCGCGGGGAGCCGCCCGCCGATTCGCGAGGGAGCCGGGATCGTGCGATGTCCGTATAGCTTGGCCAGGTACACGACGTCGGTGTCGTGCAGGGCCGCCAGATGCACTGTGTGACGGGTCATCTCGTACAGGTCGGTCAGGAACGGCAGCAGCAGGTCCCGGACGCGCTCATGCTCGGGCGAGTACACCGCCTGGCCCAGCTGATGCAGCCGAGCTCCGAGCCGGTAGCCGGTGCCGATACGTTCGACCACGCCGTTTCGCTCGAGCATCCCGAGCACCCGGAAGGCCGTCGATTTGGAAAGATCTGCGCGCCGGGCGAGCTCACTGACACCGACACCGGTGCTGGCCTGGTCTCCGAAGGCGACCAGCAGGCTGATGGCCTTGTCGACGGCGGCGCGATCGTCGCGGACCGGATCGGCAAAGGACGTGGTCATTGTGAGTTCCTCCGGCTAACGGCTGGTGTCCAATCTGATACACCGCCTCGGCACTTATATATGACAATCATGCAAACTGGCGGGCCGTTCGTCAATAATGACGACTGGCATATTAAAAGTGACGATCTGTACGTGATCAGGTGTCCGACCACACATTCAGCCCAGTGCGGCACGTGAGATGCTCGGATGTATGACCACTTCGGAATCTTCGCCGAGCGCCCGCCGCATGCGATCCGACGCGGCACGAAATCACGCCAAGATACTCGCCGCGGGGGACCGCCTGTTCTCCGAACGTGGATTGGATGTCACGCTCGACGATGTGGCCGCCGCCGCGGAGGTCGGAGTGGGGACTGTGTACCGGCGGTTCGCGAACAAATCCGAGTTGATCGCCGAGATCACCGGCGGATACGTCACTCGATTGGAGGCGGCTGCCGCGGCGGCCGACCGGAATCCGGATCCATGGTCGGGGTTGGCGGGCCTGCTCGAGCGA
The DNA here is from genome assembly GCF_035920345.1 of Nocardia vinacea. Lineage (NCBI taxonomy): Bacteria > Bacillati > Actinomycetota > Actinomycetes > Mycobacteriales > Nocardiaceae > Nocardia > Nocardia vinacea. The sequence continues at coordinate 3,712,084 of NZ_CP109149.1, read as the reverse complement.
ACCTGTGAGCTCGTGGCAGGAAACCGGGGACTGGCCGCTGCCATGAGCGAATCGGCCGACGGCGCAAGGACCTTCGCGCGCTTCGAAGCGGCCGTCGCGCCGGTTCTGGAGAACTTGGTGGACCGGGCCCGGGCCGACGGTGCAGTGCGAGCGGATCTCGCCCCGGCCGATGTTCTGGCATCGATCACGATGGTGCACTCCGTCGCGGCCTTCACCAGGGCTGTGCGGCCGGGCAACTGGCGGCGCTATCTGGCGTTGCTGTTGGATGGAATGCGGTACCCGGCCGCTCCGGCTGTTGAGCCCGCACTCACGATGGCGGAGATCCGGAGCGCGCGGGCGATCGCGGCGGCGCGGGACCGTCGCTGAATCAGAGGCAAGGACAACCCGGTTCATCAAGAGTGACGGCGGTTGCCGGGATCGCGCTCAGGGTGCGGTCGCGGGTACGTTTCGGTTCGAACGCGGCTGCTCGCTTGTGGAATCCGGTACCACGGTCACCCGGTCGATTCGTGATCGGCGATTGGCCATCTGCTATCGCACACACTCTCAGCCGGCCCCTAGTGGAAGTTGACCGTCTGTTCGTCAACAATGACGACATGTACATCAAAAGTGACGGCAAGATCGACGAGAACGAGCTGGTGGCTCGGAACGTCCGTCGGTATCGCCGTGAGCGGGCCATGTCCATCGGCGAACTAGCCCGTCGTTCCGGGTTGTCGAAACAGACCCTGTCCAAGATCGAACAGGGAGTCGGCAATCCCACCGTGGAGACGCTGGCGTTACTGGGCGCCGCGCTGGATGTGTCGGTGCGTCGACTGCTGACCGAATGGGGTACCCCCGTCTATGTCCAGCGGGCGAGTGAAGCGGAATGGTTCGAGTCGATGAACCGGTCCGAGCGCATGCTCGACGAGACCTACGGTTCGGGCTATGTGCGGACGCTCGTGCTGCGGCTGGAGCGGGACAGGCAGCAATCGACCACGATCGAGCCGCACGCCCCTGGCACCCTGCATCACCTCTATGTGATCACCGGCAAATTGCGCACTGGGCCTATCAGCGACTCGGTCGACTTGGTCGCTGGTGATTTCGTTCGGTTTCCGGGTGATGTGCCTCACTGCTATGTCTGCCTGACTGACCGCGTGGTCGCTCACATGGTGACGACGTATCCACAAGTGCGTCAGTTCGGTCCCACGGTGCACGAGGGCTCGCACCGGCCGGGGGTTCCGATGACCGTGCCGGACTGACCAGGCCGGTGCGCGGACCCTGGTAGCAGCAATGCGAACATCGCCAGGACGATCATCAGCAGGCTCGTGACCAAAGCGAGCCAGCAGTATCGCTCTGGGGCGTGTCCGTCCACTGGACGCCGGGCTCGCGGTCGGGAGCGAATCACGTGCCCGGCACGTGGTCGAGGTCCATGTCGACGGCGGTGACCCAATCTGGTTCCGCAACCAGCACACGGAGTTCGATGTCGGGCAGGTCGACGTCGACGACGTAGCGGAATCCTGCTGCCCGCGCGTATTCCAGGGTGCTCGGATCGTCGGTTGGCACCGCGAAAATGACCTTGCGGCACTGGGAATCCGCGGCCTGGACGGCGGAGGTGAGCACTCGGAGCGTGTCCATCTTCTCTTGCGGGTCACCGTCGCTGATCCGGATCTCGAGGTCGTGAGATCCGACCGGATAGGCGTTGCGTAGTCGCCCCGCCACGCAACGTTCCAGCTCGACAGACGCGCGGAAGTCGGGCGTGCGGCAGATTTCGGCGAGAAGAATTGTACGCGAGCGGTCTTGGATGGCGAACGTCCACGGATCCGGCAATTCCAGGATTGGAACGGGGGGCGTGGTCATGGTCGCACTTCCTTGTCGATCAGATGCCGGATCCTGACCTTGTCGAGCTTTCCGGAGGCGTTGCGCGGCACGGTTTCGACAACATGCAACCGCCGAGGAAGTTTGTACCGTGCGAGTTTCGACGCCGTGTGCTGCCGGACATCCTCGAGCGTGAGCTCGGTCCCCGCCGCGCAGCTGATGACGGCCGTGACGGTCTCACCCCACTGATCATCGGGTGTGCCGATCACGGCGACATCGAGAATGCCGGGCAGATCGGCCAGCGCTCGTTCGACTTCGGCGGGATAGATGTTCTCGCCGCCGCTGACAATCATGTCCTTGAGCCGGTCGACGATGTAGAGGAAGCCGTCCTCGTCGAGGTATCCGATGTCCCCGGAGTGGAACCATCCCTCCCAGTCGAAGGCCGCACCGGTCGCCGCCGGGTTGTTCCAGTACCCCGGTGTGACGTTGGGGCCACGCACCACGACTTCACCGGCACTGCCAGCCGGTACGGGGGTATTCGTTGGGTCGACAACCCTGACCTCGGTGTGGGGCATGGGGATTCCTGCGGAACCGATCTTCGCCTCGGTGAACTCGGCGGGGAGATGGGTTGCGAAGGGCGCGGTTTCGGTCAATCCCCACGCCTGCTGCAACGTGATCCCCAGTGCTGCATAGTGTTCGATGAGAGACGTCGGGACCGGAGCTCCGGCCACCACAATGGTGCGCAGATGGGGGAGCGCTGTGCGAGCCAACTCGGGCACCCGTGCCAGCGCGGCGAGCATGGCTGGAACCGCGAAAAACGAATTGACCTCGAAGTCGATCAGATCGCGAAGAAAAACAACAGGTTCGAAGCCGCGGCGGATCACCAATGTGCCCCCGCGGACCAACGTGCGCAGTGCCAGTGCGTTGAGGCCGCCGATATGGAACAGCGGGGCGGCGGCGTGGGTAACGTCTCCGCGACGGGTGTCGAGACGAGAATCGACGTTGATCCCGTTCCACCATAGATTGCCGTAGGTGAGAATCACGCCTTTGGGGAATCCGGTTGTGCCGGAAGTGAACATGAGGATCGCGGGCTGGTCGAAAACCCGTCGTAGCGGGACTGTCGTCGGCTTTCTCATGGTGGTGAGTAGCGGGCTCCAAGGCTCCCACCCCAGAGGCGAGCCCTCCGCCGGCACTTCGGTGTCGTCGTCGACGAGCAGAAGGAGACGCACAGCGGTTTCATGCCGCACCGCGTCCAACAACTCACGATGACTGGGCTCACAGACCGCGGCGATGGCGCCGCTGCCGCGCAGCACCGCGCCCAACTCCGGCTCGGCGAGACGGAAGTTGACGGGCACGAAGATGGCACCCAATCGGAAGGCGGCGAGCATGGTGATCAGGAACGCGGGACTGTTGAGGCCGAGATAGGCGATCCGGTCTCCGGCGCCCACACCGCGGTCGGCGAGGGCGGCTGCGAGTCGTGCGGCTCGAACGTCGAGCTGCGCGAAGGTGAGATCGCCTCCCGCATACCGGATCGCGAGTTTGCCCGGGTGGTGGTGGGCGGTCACCGCGATCGCGGATGCTGGATTGACATCTACTGTGGCACCGGGACTCACCGGATGCGTCATGGTCATCGAAACTCCTTTGGCTCGCGGCCGGGCGTGTCAGAGGTGGTCGCCGCCGGCTGCGCTGGCGAAACCGCGCACTCGGATGCCACCGTCGACCTCGATTGCCTGGCCGGTGATGGGGCCGCTCTGTTCACGGGACGCGAGCAGCACATAGGAACCGGTGAAGTCACGGGGATCGGTGCTGGAGTCGTGCAGCGGAATGGGGGGCGGCGGCGTATCGGCGGTCCGCTTGGCGAACGACGTCGCTATCGAACGATCGCGCAGGGCAAGGGATTCCGGTCCGCGCAGGTCGGTGTTCATGCCGCCGCAGGCGACGCCGTTGACGCGTACCTTCGGTGCCAGTTCGTAGGCGAGTTCGCGCATCAGACCCAGACAGGCATGCTTGCTCGCCGTGTAGATCGGTCCCCCTCCGGCGACATAGAAAGAGGCGTTGGACAAGGTCATGATGATGCTGCCGCGCGTCTTCACCAGTTCGCGCCAGGCGGCCTCGGCGGCCAGCATGTAGCCCTTGACGTTGATCGCGAACAACTCGTCGAATGTGGCGGACAGCTCCTCGGCGGTCAGCCTGGTGAGCTGGCGCTGGTAGTCCCAGATACCGGCGTTCGTCACCAGGGTGTCGAGTTTGCCGAATTCGGTCACGGTTTCGCCGACGGCCGCGTGGAGCTGCTCGGAATCGCGGACATCGGCCTGTACGGCGTGCATGCGGGATCGGTCCGGCGAGTTCGCGCATACCTCCTTCAGCCGGTCGAGGTCCCGGCCAACTATCGTGACCGAAGCGCCTTCGGCGACAAAGCGTTCCGCCACGGCGCGACCGATGCCGGAGCCGCCGCCGGTGATGAGTGCGACGTAGCCGTCGAGCCAGCCGCTCATGCCAGATCCGCCAGGAAGTCGCCGACGAGTCGTTCGAATTCGCGTGCGCGTTCCAGCTGTACCCAATGCCCGCAGTCGCCGAAGACATGCAGCTGCACGTTGCGGATGTTCTTGAGCATGATCTGTGCGCCGTCGAGGGTGATCGTCCGGTCATCGCGGCCCCACAGCAGCAGGGTCGGTGCCTTGATCTTGTGCAGTTCGCGCCAGAGCGGATCCATGCCGTGGCGTTTCGCGAAGGCGGCGTTGTAGCGGTGGTAGAACTCGATGTGGCTGTCGTCCAGCGACGCCTCGTAGCGGGCCTTGATCACCTCCGCACCGAACTGTTTGTGGTCGAAGACCATGGTGCGGATGAAGTTGGCCATCTTCTTCTCGCTGGGCCCGCCGCTGTTGTAGTAGCGGAACATCTCCTTCTGGCCCTCGGTCGGAGTAGGGCCGAACGGCAGCCAGCCGCCGCCGGGGGCCATGAGCACCAGACCGGAGATCCGCTCGGGCTGCGACTGCGCCATGGCGATCGCGGCCGCACCGCCGAGGCTGTTGCCGAGCAGATTGAACCGGTCGATGCCGAGCGAGTCCAGGGTCTGGAAGAGGGCGTCGACGGTGATCTGCGTGATCGAGCGCGCGTCGAGCGCGGCCTCGTCGGGCCGGTAGCTGCCGCCGAATCCAGGCTGGTCGGGCAGGATCACGCGGAAGCGGGTGGCCAGCGCGGCCAGGTTCTGGTGATAGTTGCTGACTCCGGACGCCCCCGGGCCGCCGCCGTGCAGCATGACCAGCACCGGGCCCGATCCCGCCTCGGCGACGGCGATCGGACCGAGCGTGGTCGCGACGGTGTGGTGAGTGAGCTGAACGTCGTTCTGCTGCACGGTGGTATCGAGTTCTGTGGTGGACACGATCGGGTTCCTCCCGTTAGAAGAAGGTGGATATGTTCTTGGCCTGCAGGATGTTCTGGTCCAGCAGGATGGTGCGGCGGGCCACTCGCAGCCCGGCCTCGTCGCGGCGCAGGATGTCGGTACGCCCACCCGCGAAGGTGTTCTCCTCGCGTTCGAGCCGGTTGCGGTAGACGAGGAATGCCGACCGAACGAGCAGGTCGTCGGCGGTGAAGCCCGCGTGCTCATTCGGATCGACGTGGTGCACAACCACATTGGTGATCATGTGTCGGGTGCGCGAGGGCGGGTCCTCGGCCCATGCCATGCCTGAGTCGAAACGGCGGATGCGCCAGGCCAGGCTTTCCTTGGACTCGTCGTAATAGGCGGCCTCACCGCGCGCGGCGATCGACAGGGCCTGCTGCCGTCGTAGCCGGTTGGTGCGGGTGGGCATCCAGTAGTCGAGGTCGTCGGCGAGCAACTCCAGCCAGTCGGTGAACCGGCCGTCGTCGAGCAGCTCTGCCTCGAAGTAGTAGAACTGTTCGACCTCGAAGTGGATATCGCGGTCTGCTCGTTGTCCGGCGAGCGACTGCGCTGTCGTGGTGCTCACGCTGTTATTCCATCCCTTCTTCAGGAGACCGCCGAAGCCGTTGTGCCGCAGAACGGCACATCATCCGCGCAGTAGTGTTCGAAGCCCGACCGACGGGTCCGCGAGCCGGTCCGGATCCACGGCGATTCCGCGATCGATGAGGCGGCGCGCCGCACGGACCGCCGCGGAATCGTCGACACCGACCGCACCGATGATCCGGTCACCAACCAGGCCGAAGGCAGCGAAAGCGGGATCGCCGAGTGCGCCGCGCAGTACGGTGCGCTCGGCTCCGCCCAGCGCGCCGACAACCTCGATGTGCCGGTGGTGGCGGTCGGTCCAGAACCATGAGGCACTGTCGGCCGGCGCGGCGATGCCGAGGATGGTCGCCGCGGCGCGCTGACCGTCACGCTGTGCGGCTTCCCAATGCTCAGTGCGTGGCGACAGGTCCCCGTCGCGGCGGGTGCGGGCGGGGTCGCCGACCGCGAGCACTGCGGGATTGGAGGTGGTCTGCGTGTGGTCGACGACGATGCCCCGGTCGACGTCGAGTCCGGCGGCCTCTGCGAGCCTGGTCTCGGGTGCCATACCTACACCGAGGACGACCACGTCGAAGTTGTCGGTCCGGTCGGTTCCGGTCAGCAGTGCCTCGATGCCGGAAGCGTTGTCGCGCAACGTCTGCACACCGGCACGTATGGTGCGGATACCGCGGGCGCTGTGCTGCTCATGCATCCATTGGGCGATCTCGGCGCCGACGGCTACCGTCAACGGCGGGCGGACCGGGTCTACGAGTGTGACCTCGCATCCGAGATCGACTGCGGTGGAGGCGACTTCGGCCCCGATCAAACCCGCGCCGACAACCAGCACCCGGGCGCCGGGCGTCAAGGCGGCTCGCAGCCGCGTCGCGTCGTCGGCTGTGCGGAGCACGTGTACCCGGGTGCTGGTGCTGTCTGGAATCGGGGGACGAGCGGCACTGCCGCCGGTGGCGAGCACGACCCGGTCGGCGGTGATCGCCGTGCCGTCGAACAGCTCCACCTCACCGGTGGAAGTGTGCAATGCGGTGACCTTGCTTGCTGGAATTAGTCGAATCTTGTTGTCGTCATACCACTGCGGCGTTTGCAATGCGATCTCGGTGAGCTGTTTGGCGCCGCTGAGGAAGTCCTTGGACAGCGGCGGCCGGTCATAGGGAAACTCACCGGTGTCCACGATAGTGACGTCGCCGACGAATCCCCCCGTGCGGAGTGAGGCGGCGGTACTGACACCCGCGATGCCGCCGCCGACGATCACGACGCTGCCGATCATGGCGCCTCGTTCGGGAACAGGTAGACCTCGCCGTCGCGGACTTCGACGCGGTGCGGACGCGCATCCCGGGTAGCTGGGAGGCATTGCACCTCGCCGCTTTTCAGACAGAACTTGCTCGAATGCATTGGGCATTCCACGAATCCGCCCTCGACCCAGCCTTCGGCGAGGGACGCGATCTCGTGCGGGCAGGTGTCATCGAGGGCGTAGACGCTGCCATCGTCGTCGCGCAGGAGCGCGACGTCGTCGTCGGTGCCGGTGACGGCCTTGCCGATCGCGATACCCTCGCCCACCGGGATCTCGTCCAATGCCGCGACGCGGATTCCATTGCTGCTCATCGGGTTTCCTTCTCGTGCCAGGCCGGGGTGTTCATCAGGTCGCGCCAGCGGCCGTAGAAGGCCCGGCCAGCCGCGTCGCTGTACAGTTCGCTGGTGGTGCCGGGGTGGCGGCCATCCTCTCGCTCGGAGCCGATCCCCATCTGGTAGTTCAGGGGCACCGAGTTGGTGATGAAGCCGTGCGAGATCGCCTGCACCTCGCTCCAGTTCTCACCGTCGTCCTGCTCGAAGATGCCGCTGGGGCCGAAGGTTCGCAGGTTGTACAGCCGCTGTGCCTCACGCACTTCCGGCGGCATCGACTTGTCGACCACGGTCCAGGACCACACCTCCATCCGGTCGGGCCCCTTGGGATGCCAGACGCGGATGGTGCCGATCACCGGGAGGTAGGAGAAGTTCGGGAAGACCGTGGCATGGCCATCGGTGAGCGGTCCCTCCACCCGGGCCTCGCCGAGACGCTCGCGCAGCGCGTCATAGTCGATCCACTCGTGGACCTTCTGGGCGTTGAACCGGTTCTTCGCATGCACCGGGAAACCCGCGCCGTGCCCGTTCGGATCGAGGAACTGACGACCCGTGCGGTGCACGATCTCGTTCTTGGGATTCTTGGTGGGGGACAACACCATCAGCGCCGAGGCGTGGCTCATGTTGACGTGGTACCAGTCGGTGGCGAACTGCTCGGCTGCCAGCTTCCAGTTGCCCTCCAACACCCATTTGTGCACGCCGCCGACGATCACGGTGCCTTCGTCGTCGTGGTCCAGCATGGCGTCGAGATACCAGGCCATATCGCCGAGATAGTCACGCAGCGGCGAGGGCTGGGGATTCCAGGTGCCGAAGATCAGCCCGCGGTAGGTCTCTACGTGCGGCACCTCGACCAGGCCCCAGTCCTTGGTGTCGAACGATTCCGGATAGCCGTCCTTGTTCGGGATCGAGACGAGCTTGCCGTCGAGATCGTAGGCCCAGCCGTGATAGGTGCAGGTGAAGTTGCGGGTCGCCCCTTCATCGGCGCGGCAGACACGGGCACCGCGGTGGCGGCAGGAATTCAGGTAGGCGCGGATGCGCCGGTCCTTGTCCATCGTGACGATGACCGGGTCCTCGCCCATGTAGGTGGTGAAGAAATCGCCCGGTTTGTGGAACTGGTCGATGTGCGCGAGGAACAGCCAGTTCGGAGCGAAGACGCGCCTCAGCTCCTGCCGGTACAACTGCTCGTCGGTGAATATGGCCCGATCCAGCAGGCCGGTGTCGCTGTCGACCAGCCCCGAGACATCGATGTTGCGGACCAGCGCGGCTGGGCGGCGCAATGCGCCACACGGTGTGGCACATGCGGCTTCGCGGCCGGTGGCGGGTTCGATGGTGGAGGTCATGTGTACCAGGGAAGCGGTCGGGCCGGGCCGATCTCCACCGCACGTGCCGCAGGGCGGCACATGCGTCCAGGCAACGATAGCCGTGATGTCGGATCCTCCCACCTCGTTCCATTGGACGGCACGCGCGCTATGAAGCGACGGGCCTCGCACGCGACCGTGGCTGGCATGCTCGCAGCACAGGCAATCGCACAGAGTGCTACCGATCCGCTCTCAGGATTGGTAGTGCGCGATATTCCCGTCCCTATCCCGAAGCCCGGGTGGACGCTCGTCCGCGTGGTGGCGACATCGCTGAACATGCACGATCTGTGGACACTGCGCGGTGTCGGCCATCCACCCGAACGGCTGCCCATCATCCTCGGCTGTGATGCGGTGGGTTACGACGCCGCCGGTAACGAAGTGATCGTCCACCCCGTGATCGCTGATCCGGACGCGGGCGATGGCGACGAAACGCTGGACCCGAACCGGGCGTTGATGTCGGAACTTCACGACGGCACGTTCGCCGAATTCCTCACCGTTCCGACACGCAACCTCGTGCCGAAGCCGACGTGGCTGTCCTTCGAGGAGGCGGCTTGTCTGCCCGTCGCGTGGACGACCGCATACCGGATGTTGTTCACCAAGGCGGGCATTCGCGCGGGGGACCGGGTGCTCGTGCAGGGCGCCGGCGGGGGAGTCGCCTCTGCTGCAATCAAACTCGCCGTCGGTGCGGGTGCCGTGGTCTACGCGACCAGCCGCAGCGCCGCGAAGCGGCGCGAGGCTCTGGCGTGGGGTGCACACGTGGCTGTCCCGAGCGGTGAGCGGCTGCCCGAAAAGGTCGACGTTGTCATCGAGACCGTTGGCGCGGCGACGTGGGAGCACTCGTTGCGCTCATTGCGGCCCGGCGGAGCGGTCGTCGTTGCCGGGGCGACCAGCGGTGCCCAGCCGCCGGCCGATCTCGCACGGATCTTCTATCTGCAGCAGCGCATTCTCGGTTCCACGGGCTGCACCCGAGGTGAATTGGTATCCATGCTGCGCATGATGGAGTCCACCGGCGTGCGCCCCGTCATCGATCGGACGTTCCCGCTCACCGATATTCACAAGGGCTTCCAGCTCATGATCGACGGCGAGCTCACCGGCAAGGTCGTCATCAATCCTCCCGCTACGGCGCATTGACCGCCCGGCACTACTCACCTCCGAGGTACCACTCATGACCGCAGCAGCTGTGGGGCTGTCCCATTCGCCACTCATCGGCAAGAACGACCCCGAGCCGGATGTACTCGCCCGCGTCGGCGAGGCCGTCACGGCCGCAAGAGAATTCATCCAGGCATTCGATCCGGAACTTGTGGTGCTCTTCGCGCCCGACCATTACAACGGCTTCTTCTACAAGGAGATGCCGCCGTTCTGCCTGGCCACCGAGGCACACGCGGTCGGCGATTTCGGCACCACCGCCGGGCCGCTGTCAGTGGACTCCGGTGCTGCCAAGCTCATCGCGCGAGGGGTGCTCGATCGGGGCATCGATCTGACCGTGTCGTCGAGAATGACCGTCGACCACGGCTTCGTCCAGCCGTTGGAGATGCTGTTCGGCGGAATCGCCGAGGTGCCGGTCGTACCGGTGTTCGTCAACGGGGTGGCGACGCCGCTGGGTCCGGTGCACCGGATCCGGGCCCTGGGCACCGCCATCGGCGACACGGCCAACGAGCTCGGCCTCCGGGTGCTATACCTGGCCTCCGGTGGGCTTTCCCATGATCCGCCCGTGCCGGTGCTGGATGGCGCACCACCGCGCGTGGCCGACGCACTCATCGAAGGCCATCCGCCCACGCCGGTCCAGCGTGCCAAGGGCGAGGAACGAGTCGTGCAGGCTGGCCGTGACTACGTCGCCGGAACCTCGACGATGATCCCGATCAATCCGGATTGGGACAATCACCTGCTCGACGTGCTCCAAACCGGCGCCCTCGCGGAACTCGACGACTGGACCGTGGAGGGTATGGCAGAGCACGGTGGCGGCTCCGCACACGAAGTGCGTACCTGGATCGCGGCGTACGCGGCCCTCGCCGCCGGTGGCGAGTACGAGATGAATCACCGCTTCTACGAGGCGATTCCGGCTTGGATCGCCGGCTTCGCGGTAACGACGGCACGGCGTCGATGAAGTACCCGCACTACAGCGACAACGGCCTGACCGGCGCACCCGCGGTCGTGTTCCTCGGATCGCTGGGCACCAACCTCGAGATGTGGGAACCCCAGCTGCAGGCGTTCGGCCGCCACTACCGGACGATTGCGGTGGACCTGCCCGGCCACGGCCGCACCGCGGTCCCGCATGACCGCTGCACAGTGCGGGGATTCGCGGATCAGGTAGTGACGCTACTGGACGCGCTGGGCGTGGACCGCTTCTCTGTGGTGGGCCTCAGCTTGGGTGGCGCGGTCGCACAGGCTCTGGCAGGAATCTGGCAAGACCGGGTGGTCGGAGCTGTGATCGCGTGTCCCGCACCGAGTTACGACTCCGACTTTTGGCGGTCCCGCGCGCTGTACGTGCGCACACATGGTTTCATCGAGATCGTTCGCCGCACCGCGGATCGGCGCTTCGCGCCGGGTTTCGCCCGGCGCGCACCCGACGTATACGCGTCGTCACTGCTGACGCTCTCGACGATGAACCCCGCCGACTATGCCGCCTGCTGCGAAGCTTTGGCCGCACACAACGCCGCGATATTGCTGCCTCGCATCACCGCGCCGACCCTGGTGCTGGCGGGCGAGCTGGATCGGGTGACGCCTCCGTCGCTGGTGCGCGGAGTCGCCGAGGCGGTGCCAGGCGCGATCCTGCGGACTCTGGTCGGCTGCGGGCATCTCGCAAACGTGGAGGACCCGCAAGAGTTCAACGCCCTCGTCGGGGCACATCTCGAGAATTCGATTCGGCGTTTCGGGCGGGCGTACCGCACAGCGGAACAGCTGACTGGCAGCCCGGGTTTGCCCCGGGCATGATCGGCCCGGCAGCTATCGGAAGGACGTGAAACCACCATGAGCACAACCGAAATCGACGCGAACATCGTCGGATTGGCTGCCGACCGCATCACCGGCGCGATCCGCGAACTGCGGCCGGTCCCGCCGGTGCGTGACCTGATCGGCGTAGGCGACATCGCACTCGCCTACGCCGTTCAGGAAGAGCTGATTCGCCGCCGTGAAGCGGCAGGCGGTGTCGTCGTCGGCCGGAAGATCGGACTCACATCTCCCGCGGTGCAACAGCAGCTCGGTGTCGACCAGCCGGACTTCGGCGTGCTGCTCGCCGACATGGACGTCTCCGGTGCGGCCGAGATTCCTTCGCGGAAGCTGCTGCAGCCGAAGGCGGAGGCCGAGGTCGCCTTCGTGCTGAAATCGGATATGGCCGAAGGCGAACTGGACGACGCACAGATCCGCGCCGCGGTGGACTACGCGGTGGCCGCGCTCGAGATCGTGGACTCCCGCATCGCGGACTGGGACATCACCATCAGCGACACCGTGGCCGACAACGCTTCCAGCGGACTGTTCGTGCTGGCCGAGACGCGGCTCACGTTGGACGAGTTCACCCCGCGCGAAGTGACCATGCGGATGTACGCCGACGACGAGCTCGTGTCCGAGGGGACAGGCGCGGCCTGCCTCGGCGACCCGCTCAACGCCCTGGCCTGGTTGGCTCGCACCGCCCGCGAGTACGGAAACCCCTTGCGTGCCGGGCAGATCATCCTCTCCGGTGCGCTCGGCCCCATGGTTCCCGCCCCGCCCGGCACCCGCATTCGTGCCGACATCGGCCCGCTCGGTTCGGTGTCCGCCACGTTCTCCCCGAAGGAGGGGCAATGACCAAGACCAAGGTGGCCATCATCGGCTCCGGCAATATCGGCACCGATCTGATGATCAAGATCCTGCGCCTGTCCGACACCCTCGAGATGGGGGCGATGGTCGGCATCGACCCCGAATCGGATGGTCTGGCCCGGGCCAAGCGCCTGAAGGTGCCCGCGACTCATGAGGGGGTCGACGGGCTGACCAGCCTGCCCGGCTTCGACGACATCGAGATCGTGTTCGATGCGACCTCGGCCAAGGCGCACATCGCGAACGCGAAAAAGCTTGCGCCGTACGGCAAGACATTGATCGACCTCACCCCGGCCGCGATCGGCCCGTTCGTGGTACCGCCTGTCAACCTGGACGAGCACCTCGACGCCGGGGTGAGCAATGTCAACATGGTCACCTGCGGCGGACAGGCGACGATCCCCATGGTCGCGGCAGTCTCCGCTGTCACGCCGGTGCACTATGCGGAAATCGTCGCTTCCATCTCGTCGAAATCCGCCGGGCCCGGCACCCGCGCGAACATCGACGAATTCACCGAAACCACCTCCCACGCCATCGAAACCGTCGGCGGAGCGGCGCGCGGCAAAGCGATTATCATCCTGAATCCAGCCGAACCGCCGCTGATCATGCGTGACACCGTCTTCTGCCTCATCGGCGACGCCGACCACGACGCGATCCGGGCCTCGATCGCTGAAATGGCTGACCGGGTATCCCAATACGTGCCCGGTTACCGGCTCAAGCAGGAAGTCCAGTTCACCCCAATTCCGGCGGACGAGCCGGTCAACACCTTGGTGCCCGCCGGTGCGGGGCCGGTGACCACTCGGGTTTCGGTGTTCCTCGAAGTCGAAGGCGCGGCCCACTACCTGCCCGCCTACGCCGGGAACCTCGACATCATGACCTCCGCGGCGCTGCGCGTCGCGGAGTCCATCGCTCGACGCAAAACAACTGCCGCCGACGCTGATTCGCGTCTCGCCACGGAGGCTGCACGATGACCCGCCAGCTCTACATCCAAGACGTCACCCTCCGTGACGGCATGCATGCCATCCGTCACCGCATCGACCCCGCTGACGTCGGCCCCATCGTGGCGGCGCTGGCCGCCGCAGGCGTCGACGCCATCGAAGTCGCCCACGGTGACGGGCTCGCGGGCGGCTCGGTCAACTACGGCCCCGGCAGCCACACCGACTGGGAATGGATCGAGGCCGCCGCCGCCAACATCGGCGACGCCGTGCTCACCACCCTGCTGCTGCCCGGCATCGGCACCATCGCGGAACTGAAGCGCGCCCACGACCTGGGGGTGCGATCGGTGCGGATCGCCACCCACTGCACCGAGGCCGACATCTCCGCCCAGCACATCGGCACCGCCCGGGAACTCGGCATGGACGTGTCCGGATTCCTGATGATGAGTCATATGGCCGAGCCGAAGGAGCTAGCGGCCCAGGCCAAGCTGATGGAATCGTATGGCGCACAATGCGTCTACGTCACCGACTCCGGTGGCCGACTGACAATGGACGACGTGCGGGAGCGCATCCGCGCCTACCGCGACGTACTCGACGCCGACACCCAGATCGGCATCCACGCCCACGAAAACCTGTCGCTGTCGGTGGCCAACAGCGCCGTTGCCGTGGAAGAGGGTGTCACTCGCGTCGACGCCTCCCTCGCCGGCCAGGGGGCCGGTGCGGGAAACTGCCCGATCGAACCTTTCATCGCGGTCGCGAATATCAAAGGTTGGCAACACAACTGCGATCTCTTCGCCCTGCAGGACGCCGCCGACGACCTCGTGCGCCCGCTCCGTGACCGACCGGTCCAAGTCGACCGCGAAACTCTCACCCTCGGCTACGGCGGTGTGTACTCCTCGTTCCTCCGCCACGCTGAGCTGGCCGCCCAGCGCTATGGCGTCGACGCTCGGACCCTGCTTCTGGAGGTCGGTCGTCGACGGCTCGTCGGCGGCCAGGAAGACATGATCGTCGATATCGCCCTCGATCTCGTCGGTGAAAAGCAGCTCACGCCCGGAAGCTGATTTCCCGACGAACACCGGTGGCCCACCCCGCTCCTGGCCGGGGTGGCCATCGCCACCCTGACCCCTGGCCCCACCCAGGATGAATGCACTGTTCACCTGGGCCTACGACTGCGCAGATCAACGACGAACTCAGGAGAGCCGATATGGCGGAGGCAACCACGGCGCGGCAAGACGTGCGTTTCTTTTCGGGTGACGGCGAATGTCAGGCATGGCTTTACCTGCCGACGGTTGCAACGGTTTTCACACGTGTTCCCATCATCGTCATGGCCCACGGTTTCGGTGGCATCAAAGAGATGGGACTCGACAAATACGCCGAGCGTTTTGTGAAACGGGGCTACGCCTGCCTCGTATTCGACTACCGGCATTTTGGTGCCAGCAGCGGCGAACCACGTGAGCTGATCGACGTGGATCGCGAGCTCGAGGACTACCGAAGTGCGGTCGCCTACGCCAGAACAGTGCCGGAGGCTGATCCCGACCGCGTCGTTCTGTGGGGAACCTCGTTCGCGGGCGGCCACGTCACAGTGACCGCGGCCGACGATCCGCGCATCGCGGCGACGATTGCGCAGTGCCCGTTCACGGACGGCTTCGCAGCGGGTAAGCGGATGCCCTTCTTCACGCTTCTGAGACTCATGGGTCGCGCAGTTCAGGACTGGTGTGCAGCTCGACGGGGCAAGGAGCCCGTGCGAGTCGAAGTGGTCGGGGAGCCCGGAGAAGTCGCGGTGATGACAGCTCCCGACTCGAAGCCTGGTTTCGATTTGCTCATCGCGGATTCCGGCCTGACGAACTGGCGCAGCCAGGTCCCGGCCCGTGTCATGTTCCAAGTGCCCCGGTACATACCCGGCCGCCGCGCCAAAGATGTTCGTACACCGATCCTCTTCTGCATCTGCGATGGCGACAGCGTCACGCCGTCGGGGGAGACCGATCGATACGCCGCCCAGGCAGTTCACGGGGAGGTCCGCCATTACCGGGCAGGACATTTCGATATCTACGTGGGGGAACCGTTCGAGACAGTGATTCGCGACCAGATCCGCTTTCTTGAGCGGAACGTTCCAGTGGTTCGGTGATACGCGTTTCGTCAAATGACGGAAAACCAAATTGAAAGAGGGTCTGAGTCCTTCGAGAGCCGGAAGCGTTCGAGCGGTGCGTCTCACTTCCAGTGCAGCCACTCCGGCAGCGAGCAATCGATTCGAACAGTCTGCGTGCGTTTCGGTGTTTCCTCTAGCGCAGCGGCCAGGACCCTACCATCGGTCAGACGGATCTCAAGGTCGAAGTGCAGATGGATAATTTTGGGACGCCCGATCGCGAAGGTCTCTGCAGTTGAGCTCGATCTCGCAGTCCGCGTTCGGGGCGCGGGCTACGACAATTACAGGGATAAACCCGTGAAGCGGCTCCGGGTCGAGGTCGGTCTCAGTCAGCTCCAACTGGCCGAGCGCTCGGATCTCAGTCGACGCATCGTGATCAATCTCGAAGCGGGGGGCAGAAGAGCTAATCCACCTATCTCGCTGTTATGTGCGTGCAGGCTTCGTCGAAAGAAGCTCCTCGTTCGAGCAACTTTCGGTAGGGGCGGAGGAGCTGCTCGTATCCGTTGGAGAAGAGACCGTGGAATTCGCCGTGAGAGCCGAATAGCGCCAGGAAGTTTTCTTGGCTCGGCGATCCTTTAACAAAGACAACATCGTCTTCGGGTCGGCGCCTGCCGTAGGAGTGGAAGCGCATCCCGTACTGATCGCTCCAGAAGTATGGGGGAGTGGTGAATGGGACCAGATCACCTCGCGCGATGTTGAGCCCAACGCGTCGGCCGTGCTCGATGGCATGGGTCCAGTGCTCGACCCGCGACCGGGACTCAAGGAGCGGGTGTTCGAGTGCCGCGACATCACCTGCGGCCCACACATTCGCCACGTTTGTGCGTCCAAACTCATCGGTGACGACGCCGTCGCTGAGCTCCACGCCCGAGTTGACGAGCCAGTCCACGTTCGGTTCGACTCCAATTCCAACCAAGACGAGGGGAGTCTGATGTGATGAGCCGTCACTGAAGTGCAGGACGTACTCGCCTTCGTCGCCGGTGATCGCGCTCAGCGTGATGTCGCCGTGCATATTCACACCGTGGCTCGCATGGAGCTCTTGGAGAAATCCCGCGATTTCCGGGCCGATAAGCGGTTCGAGAGGAAGACGCTTGTTGTCGAACACGTCTACGATGACACCGCTCTCGGCCAGTCCGCTGGCGACTTCAAGACCGATGAAGCCGGCTCCGACGAGGGCGATCCGCCGATGGACCGTCAACGCAGCGCGAAGCGCGTTCAGATCGGATGCCGTTCGCAGCACGGGAAGCGGTTTGCCATCCGTGGTGCGAATTGTACGAGCTCGCGCGCCTGTGGCGATGATGATCGACTCCCACGGCATCGGCTCGCCGTTCATGGTGATGAGATAGTGGCGGTCGATATCGAGCCCCACGGCGGTCTCCCCGCTCCGAAGCGTGATGTTGGTTTCCTCGAGCCTCTCGGTGCTTCGGAGGTCCATGAATTCCGGTGCTCCTTCGCCCACCAGAAGTCCCTTCGAGACCGTTGGTCGATCGTAGGGCGCGCGAGTTTCCTCATTCAGTACGGTGACCGGTCCCTGATAACCGCCTTCTCGAAGCCCATCTGCGGCGCTCAACCCGGCCGCAGAACCTCCAACGATGAGGATTCCTTCGTGGGGTGTCATGAGATCGACTCGAGAGGGCGCTTAGCGAGAGCCTGGGCGGGGCAATAGCGGATGGCTTCGTCCAGATCCTCTTCCTCCGACGCGTCGACGGCGTGGACCTTGAGTACTGCGACGGGGCTACCCGGGGGTGTCTCGAACACCTCGGGCATGACACTCACACAGACTCCGTACGCCCGGCAGCGGGTGGTGTCGAGATGGATTTCGAATTGCTCGGTCACTTGAAATCACTGCCCATCCGGGCTGCAGGTTCGACGGTCATCTGAGCTCCTTTGCACCTCTGACTACCCAACCGGACGGCCAGCGCCCAGTTCCGCAAAGTTTATGGCGCCGAATGAAATCGATACAAGCTATGTCCGTCGATGACAGAGAATCAATCTATTTGATATCAGAATTCGATGTACGTCGGAATTCTCCAGCCTGTTGAGCCGCGTCGCGGAGCTTCGATCGCAGCCAGAGATGGCCAGACTCCTCTGTGTAGCTGGGGTGCCAATACATCGCCTCGGAGACCTCTGCCAAGGGCATGGGGGGTTCGAGCAGGCGGAGTCCGACACGACGCGCAACCATGCGAGCGGGAGTGCTCGGCATAAGCATGATCAATCGTGTGTCCTGCAGCAGGAATGGAGCAGTGCCAAATCCGGTGGCAACTTCGGTTCTGCGGGGGACGCCGAGTCGATCCAGTTGACCTTCGACCAGGGCGTAAGTATCGCCGAATGTGATCGCGAGATAGGGCAGATCACTGAACTGCTCAAGGGTGAGTTGCTCCCCGACATCGGGATGCTTGCGGTCGAGTGCCACGACATAGGTGTCAACGAACAGGCGCTCGTGCGCGAGCGATCTCATCTCCGCAGCGCTGACCGTCTCGGGCGGGGAGAGTACGAGGTCGAGGTCGCTGTTTGCTAGAGGCTCTTCGATCCTTGCACTGACGGGCACGACGCGAATGCGGACGTTGGGTGCGTCGGTGCGGAGGGTGGTCATCAGAGGATGAAGCAGGGTGATCGTGCTGTACTCACTTGCCATGATTGTGAACATCCGCGCATCGGTCGCCGGATCGAAGTGTCGGCGTGAACGCAGAAGCAGCTCCGTATCCGCGAGTAGCTGGCGGACCGGACTCACAAGGGACGCCGCAAGCGGAGTGGCCACCATGTTCCTGCCTCGGCGCTCGAGAATCGGATCATCGAAGAGTCTTCGAAGCCGCTTCAGGGTAGCGCTCATTGCGGGCTGGCCGACGGACAGGCGGCTAGCCGCGGAAGTTACATTTCGGTCGACCATCAGCGCATCAAACGCGACGAGAAGATTGAGGTCGACGCGGCGCAGATCCATGCATGCACTGTAGTGCCGCGAATCTGTTACATCAACCAAGCTGATATATGACGATCGCAAATCATTGTTTGAAGCGAAGCGGGAGTCGGCCTAGCGTCATCGGGAAGTGGCCCCTCGCCGATTAGCAACCGGCCGCGCTGAGCAAGAGAGTCGATGATGACCAGAACCCTTGAACGACAGGCCGTTGATCCTTCGACGCCGTTAGACCCGTCAGATCAGCGAACATTACGCGAGACCCTGGTCGTAATGCTGAGCGAGGCGCCGGGCTTGGCCTCGGACATCGCCGCGAGCCTCCAGCTTCCCGAGGCCGTTGTCCACGCTGTTCTTGTGGACCTAGTGGCGGAGGAGCTCGCTGTGGAGGGATACGACGGCTCTGTCCGTTGGTACGGCGCACGAACGATCGGAACGGTGTAATGGCACGTCTCCACAGCCTGGGTTATGTCGGATTCCAGACTCCCCGGATCGACGAATGGGAACCGTTGGCGTCCGAAATTATCGGATTTGAAACCTCTCCGCAGGTGGACGGCTCGCTCCGTATTCGCTGGGATGACCGTGCGTACCGCCTGCAGCTGCATCCAGGTCCAGATGATCGCATCGCCTACATCGGATGGGAGATTCGAGACCAGCAGGAACTCCGCTCGTTCGTCGACCACCTTCGCTCACACGGTATTTCTGTTGCTGAGGGCTCCGAAGAGCTTGCCCGCGAGCGAAGTGTCCAGCAGCTGGCGACCTTCACCGATCCTTACGGATTGCCTCTTGAGGTATTCACGGGCCAGACGTACTTGGACCGCACGTTCAGAGGTCGGCGGGCGACTACCGGTTTCATCACCGGCGCTCAGGGGGCTGGCCACATCGTGGTCGTGGTCCCCTCGCTCGAAGGTGCATATGCCTTCTACCGGGATATCCTCGGGTTCCGGGTGACAGACGTGGTCGACACCGGATTCGGCGTGATGTCATTCTTGCGTCTCAATCCACGCCATCACAGCCTTGCCTTGTGGGAGATGCCCGGCGCGCCGGACGGCCTTATCGGATTGCAGCATCTCATGGTCGAGGCGCACGACTTCGACGACGTGGGGCGCGCATACGACCTAGTCGAAGCGAGCGACTACGAGCTCAGTTCGACGATGGGGCGCCACGCGGGGGATGAGCAGATGTCGTTCTATGTGCGCACTCCGAGCGGTTTCGATCTCGAGTACGGCGCCGACTCGCTTGTCGTCGAAGACGAGAATTCTTGGACGGTCCGCTACTACAACAAATCCGCGGGCGCAAAGAACGAGATCTGGGGACATCATTTCCGCCCCCTCGCCCCCCAAACATCGATCCGGCCGTTTCATCCCGCGGCAGACGGCGAATCTGAACAGACCCCAGTCTCGGCTATCCAATGATCGACAGTCACGCTCACGTCTTTTTTGATGAGCTCCTCGGGAAAGCCGGCCCGTATGGTCCGGCCGTACGCGAGTTCGCGCCGGGGCAGTTCGAGGTCGTGACAGGAGGGTACTCGTTCGCCATCGGCGCGAATGATTCATTCGCACCCGTCATGGAATCGCGGGTCGCGGCGATTGAGCCCGCGGGCATCACCACTCAGGTGTTGTCGCTCTCTCCGCTTTGGCTCTTCCACGAGGCGCCGGCGGCAGTGGCTGTGCCCTTCCTGCGGGAAGCCAACGATCTCACAGCTGAAATGGTTGGGAAGGCACCGGGTCTGCTTCGTGCGTTTGCGGCGCTCCCGGCCCAGGACATTTCGGTGGCGATCGATGAGTTGCACCGCAACGTCAAGCGGGGGTTTGTCGGCGGGTATATCGGATCCAACGCGCGGGTCAATCTTGACGACCCGGAGCTGGACGATCTGTACGCGGCGCACGAACAACTGGATGTCCCCCTGCTGATCCACTCGATCGTGCCTGGGGTGGATGGCCCTCCTGGCGACTCGCGGCTGAACCGATGGCTCGGAAACGTGACCATCGGGTACCCCATCGAGGAAACGTTGACGGTCACTTCCCTCATTCTCGGCGGAGTGCTCGACAGACACCCCAAGCTGGACGTGCTGATCCCTCACGGCGGTGGTGCATTTCCCGCGATCGCGGGTCGGATCTTTGACTCGCTCCGTCTTCCTGGCGCTCCCATCTCAGCGGAACAGGCCCGTGAAGGTTTGAGCCGATTGTGGTTCGACACGCACGTGCATTCGCCACATACGCTCGATCTTCTGCTGGAGGTCGCCAACGTCGATCACCTCGTCTACGGGTCGAACTTCGGCGGATGGGACAGCAGCTCGACGTCCGAGGTCGCGAATATGGCCGAGCTCCTCGATGCCAACGCTCGCCGACTGTTTCGAATGACGCCATATAAGCCCGCACGACACCTAAAGCGAATCCCGAGCACCATCAGTGACACAACGGAGTGGCAATGACACTGATCGACAAACAACCGTCCATACCCACAGACGAACTGATCGAGCGAGTCACATCATCGATCGAGGAGGGCGCCATCCCGGTTGAGATCTATAACGATCTGGGGATCTTCCAACGCGAGATGGACAACATCTTCGGCAGCTGCTGGGTGTTCGTCGCGCATGAGAGCGAGATTCCGAATAAGGGCGACTTCGTTCAGCGCCGCATCGGAATTGACCCGGTTATCGTCACCAGAGGCGGTGGCGGAGACATCAACGTGCTCTCCAACTATTGCCGGCACCGCGGGACTCAGGTCTGCCAGACCGACGCCGGCAATTCGCGATTCTTCAAGTGCCCGTACCACGGGTGGACCTACTCCAATAACGGTGACCTCGTAGGCACGCCCCACGTGCAGGATGCCTACGGTGAGCGGATGGACCCGAAGAAGTTCGGTCTTTTCAAGGCTCCCCGCGTCGAGTCCCGGCACGGCTTCATCTTTGCGTCACTCGCTGCCGATGGTCCCAGCCTCGATGAGTATCTCGGTGGAGCGGGCTGGATGTTCGATCTGGTGGTAGGTCTGCACCCCAAGGGTCTGCGTGTGGCTGGGCCCCCGGAGCGCTATCAGGTGAAGGCCGATTGGAAGACCGCTGCTGAGAACTTCGCCGGCGACACCTACCACATCGATTCGCTGCACTGGAGTGTAGAGGAGATCGGGCTGGCGCAGGGCTTTCAGGCGAACACCGCCATCTCCGTTACCTACGAGATGGACAACGGGCACGCCTTCAACGGCCATACCTGGACGAAGGTGATCCACCCCGGATACGTCTTGTGGGGATACCCGCCAGAAATCACTGAGAAGTTCGACCTGTCGGAGATGGACGAGACACAGATGTTCGTCCTGAACCACGAGCCGCCGGCAACGGGAACGATCTTCCCGAACCTGAGCTTCATCCGGATCGCCGCGGCGATACCCCCGGGGACACCTCCGACGATCCTCACGAGCTTCCGGCAATGGCAACCCGTCGCTCCCGGGGTCCTCGAGATTTGGAACTGGCAGTTCGTGTGGGACTTCCAGACACCGGAGGAAGTGGAGGCAGCCCAACAACTGGGGCAGTTCACTTTTGGCTCCGCGGGCATCTTCGAGACTGACGACACCGTCGCCTGGGAAGGAGCTCCGCGCGCCGCCAAGAGCCCGTGGATGAAGCGGGAGCAGTTCGCTTTCAACTTCGATCAGAGCAAGCGCAGCCCGATTGACCGCGAAAACGACCCGAACTGGACCGGTCCCGGGATCAAACGAAACACAGGCTTCGGGGAAATGAACCAGCTGCACTTCTACAGGCAGTGGGCCAATGTCATGCGAGACGGCATCGACGGCCAGCTGAACCCGGCTCGTAAGGAGGGGCAATGAACGCCGCCGGCTCTATCGACACCGCAGACCGCGTGCTGCTCAGAGAGAACGTGACCCAGTTCCTGGCGCGCGAAGCGCGACTTCTTGACGAGGGTCAGGAGGAGGAGTGGTACGGCACTCTAGACGATGAGTACGAGCTCTTCATCCCAATACGTCAGGCGACCGAGCCACGCTCCAACGAGATCGACCGCTCGGGCTACCGCACCAAAGAGACCAAGGCTCATGTCCGCATACGCCTCGACCGGCTCGCGACTGGTATGGCGTATTCGGAAGTTCCCCCGTCTCGTACCATGCGGATGGTCGGGTCCATCGATATAGAAGAAACCGATCGCCCCGACGTGGTAGCCGTACGCAGCGCGGTGCTGCTCTACCGACAGCGCGGCATCGATCCGCACTTCGATCTCCTGCCCTACAGGCGCTATGACACTCTCCGGTCCACGGCCGAGGGGTTGCGGCTGTTGAGCCGGGAGATCATCCTGACTGAGGTCAGCCTTGCTACCCCCAATCTCGGCCTGTTCCTATGAACGTTGGTCAGCCGGTCACACTCGATGACCATGTGGTACTTGTCACGGGAGGGGGATCGGGGTTAGGGCTGGGCCTTACCCGCTACTTCACCGATATCGGCGCGCAGGTGATCGTCCTCGAGTACGACGTGAATAAGGTGAAGGCCCTTCAAGCGGAGTTCGGTGATCGAGTTCTCGCGGTCGTTGGGGACGTTCGCAGCGTTGCGGATTTGCAGCACTGCCGTGATGTCATCGTCGAGCGGTTCGGCCGCTTGTCCGCAGTGGTAGGAACGCAGGGCATCTCCGATGGAGTCGTCCGTGTCGAGGATATGACGGCTGAGCATATTGACGCGCTTTTCGACGAGGTCTTTGGCGTGAACGTCAAGGGCTACATGCTCACCGCAAAGGTATTCCTCGAACTCCTACGAGCCGATCGCGGAGCGATCGTGCTCACCGCGTCGCAGGCGGCATATGCAGCTGACGGAGGCGGCATCGTCTACACCGCGAGCAAGGGCGCCGTGACGAGCCTGGTCAATCAACTTTCCTTCGAATTCGCGCCCGAGATCAGGGTGAACGCAGTAGCGCCGACAGGAATCGGCAAGAGCGAACTCCGAGGTCCGGAGACGCTCCACCTTCAAGACTCGAAACAGTCAGATTCCGCCGACGTTTTCCGCGAGCAGTTCGAGTGGCTGGCCCCCATGCAGCACTTGCCCGACCCCGAGGAGTATGGCCCCCTCTACGCGTTCCTCGCCTCACGGCAGAACCAGATCATGACAGGTCAGACCGTCATCGCCGATCAGGGAGCCCTCAATCGTGCGTTGATAAGCATGGGCGACCTGATCAAGCGGATGCCCAAGGCCTGAGTTACCGGACCAAGATAGGAACAGTCGATGTTTGAGTACTTCCCGGGCAATTATGTCTGGAATCTTGCTGTGGTCGGCGCGCTCAACGCGGGCGGTCAGATCGATGAGGTGGACCGCGCGTGTCGACCGCTGCTCGAGGCGGCGAAAGGCGGCAGTGATGCCGGCACCGACCAGTTCTTGCGCGCGTGGACCGACCTCACCGACTCCGTGGCGGGCCAGGCCGAGCAGGCCGAGCGGGATGGGCATTCTCTCTCAGCCGGGGGAATGTATGCGCGCGCATCCAACTATTTGTCCACGGCCGAGCGCATGCTCCCCGCCGGTCACCCCGATCGTCTGACTACCTACCAGCGTGTGCTCGATCTCACGCAAAAGGCGTTTGACCTGCGCGACTACAACGTGTCCAGGGTGGCCATCCCGTTCGGCGAGACCACGCTCCCCGCGTACTTCTCCGCGGCCCCGGAAAGTCAGAACGGCCCCGCCCCCGTCATCGTGCTCCTCAACGGCCTGGATTCCACCAAAGAGCTCATGTACTCGTCCGGCTTCTGGTCTGAGCTGGCGGCACGCGGCATCTCCTGCCTGATGCTCGACCAGCCCGGAACGGGCGAGGCCCTACGACTGCAGGGCCTCGTCGCGGTGCGGGAATCCGAGACGTGGGGCAAGTGGGTAGTCGACTGGCTGGAAACACGTAAGGACGTGGACCCCGCCAAGATGGGGGTCGTTGGCTGGTCTCTCGGGGGGTACTACGCCCCGCGGGTCGCCGCCTTCGAGAAGCGCTTTTCGCTGTGCGTGGCATGGGGTGCCAACCACAACTGGGGCGCGGTCCAGCGTCGCAGGCTCGAGCGAGAAGGCGAAAACCCCGTCCCCCACTACTGGGATCACGTCAAGTGGGTGTGGGGGTACGACGACCTCGACGAGTTCATCGCTTTCGCCGACTCGATCCATCTGGATGGCGTGGTCTCGGAGATCACCGTCCCCTTCCTCATCGTCCATGGCGAGAACGACCGACAGATCCCGGTCGCATATGCGCATCGCTCATACGATCAGGCCGTGAACGCACCGTCTCGCGATCTACGGATCTTCACCCGCGAGGAGGGTGGCGCCGAGCACATCGGCCTCGACCACCTTCCCGCCATGTGCACCTACATCGCGGACTGGGTGAGCGACACGTTCGCGGCCACAGACTCAACCCACACGTCAGCCGCGCTCTCTGCCGAGGTCGCCGGTTGACGGCCTTGCCGCAGATGGCGCAGCGCTTGACACTACTTTTCAGGACGGACTCATGTCGCAGGTAGACAGCTCCAACTCAAGCCTCAACTCTGACGTGGAAGTCGCAATTGCCGAAATGGCGTCGCGGGTTTCAAATCGGGGTCGTTGGGGCGCTGAAGATGTCCTCGGAACGATGAATTTCCTGAACGACGACAAGCGGCGCGAGGGAGCCGGGCTCGTCCGCCGGGGCGCGGCGTTCTCTCTCGCACAGGGCTTCAACAGCGACGGTCCCCAAACGGGGTGGCGTCAACGCAACAACCCGGTACATACCATGTTGGCGACAGGTCTGGATGCAGAGTTTGGCGCGCAGGGGTTGCCACATGGTTGGGGTGGAGCGGATGACTATATCGTCACCCCGCTTCAAGCGTCGACGCAGTGGGATGGCTTGGGGCACGTCTTCGATCATGGCGAGGCGTACAACGGACGTCGCGCGTCCCAGGTCGTCACTAGCGACGGGGATCTGGTGACGGGTATCGAGACCGTCGCCGATCGCATCGCTGGGCGCGGGGTGCTCTTGGACGTCGGGCGTGCAATAGGTTCGGATGGCGAACTCACCGACGGTTATGCCATAACGGTAGATGACCTCGAGCGGACGATCGATCTTCAAGGGGAGAGATCGGCGGTCGGTCGAGGCGACATCATGCTCGTCCGGACAGGGCAACTGTCCCGTGCCCGTCGGGATGGTTGGGGAACCTACGCCGGCGGCGCCGCGCCGGGGCTGTCCTTTACGACAGCCGAGTGGCTCCATGGTCGCGAAATCGCCGGCGTCGCGACTGACACCTGGGGGTTCGAAGTGCGGCCGAACGAGTTTCCCGATGCCTTCCAGCCCCTGCACCAGGTCGTCATCCCACACATGGGACTGTTCATCGGCGAGATGTGGGACTTCGACAAGTTGGCTGAGGACTGCGCCGCGGACGGGATTTACGAGTTCTTCCTGACGGCGGCCCCCTTCCTGTGACGGCAGCCGTCGGGGCACCGGTCAACCCGGTCGCGATCAAGTAGCCGACATTCGTATTCACGCGTCACACAGCTAGGGAGAAGAGTCCGTTCCATGCGATTCGCCACGTGGGAAATTGATGGCACCGTCACGACCGGAGTCGCTGGCCCGGACGGTCTCCATGCGTTCGCCGATCAGCGGCCCATCTTGGAAATCGTCCGCCAGGGCCTACCTGCAGCACTCGAGGCTGGGACAGCAGCGTTGCGCTCCTCTCCCATCACGTTCGAAGCCGCGCGGCTGCTGCCGCCTCTCAATCCGCCGACGGTGCGGGACTTTGCTGCGTTCGCGGAACATATTGACGGCGTCTCCCGGCTGGTGACGGGCGAAGGCGGGGTCATCCCAGAGTGGTACGAGGCGCCGGTCTTCTACTTCAGCAACCCATACGCAATGATCGGGGCTTACGACGATGTTGCCGTCCCCCCCGGCTGCGACGTGCTCGATTATGAGTTGGAGGTTGCCGCCGTCATCTCGGGGGATGGCTCGTCGGTCGCTCCTCATGACGCGAGAAGCCATATTTTCGGCTACACAATCTTCAACGACTGGTCCGCTCGCGACATCCAGACACGCGAGATGAAAGTTGGCCTCGGTCCGACAAAGGCGAAAGACTTTGCCACCACCCTCGGGCCCTTCCTCGTCACCGCCGACGAAATCGACGAGTTCCGAACGTCGGACGGCTTCCTCGATCTCGAAGCCACAGTCTCACTAAACGGGACAGTGATTGGCCGTGACAACCTACGGAACATGAGCTGGACATTTGATGAGCTTGTGGCGCAGGCCTCGCGGGGCACATGGGTCAGGTCGGGCGATGTCCTTGGGTCCGGCACGGTTGGTAACGGCGGGTGCCTTGGCGAAATTTGGGGACGATCGGGGGAACGCGACCCGTCGCCGCTTCAGCCCGGAGACGTCGTGGAAATGACAGTCGACGTTCTGGGCTCGATCCGCAATGTGGTAGTCGCGGGACCACCTGCTCCACAGATTCATGAGGGACGCCGACATGACTGGGCAGCCCACCGCCGAGGCTAGGTGGGTTGCTTATAGGGGCTGCTCGTCACTCGATCGTCGCCGGTAGTGCTCCATCTCAACACGAAGTAGGCTCCGGCCACTCACACAAACTACCGGGCGATTCCAACAGAATGGCAGGATCCTCGAGCCTGGTCCTAGCGAAATTCTCAGTCGCTCGTGCCGCCGAAATGAGGCTCACAGGACAGCCGATAATCGAAGCAGCACGCCCCTCGGCGCCCTGCCCGGGAAGTAGATGAGCGTCGACCCGGACGGGTGGCCCGACGCCGCCGGCGCATAGCGGTCGACCCCGGACTCGTCGAGGAACTCCTTCCGCAGCCCGACCGCCGGGCGCACGTCGTCGATGGTGGCGGCGAACTCGTCGACTGCGCGCTGGACCGCCTTCGGCATCGTTCGCCCGAGGACTGGTCGATGACCGCCGCAGCCTGTCACATCGGTCGGGCGGTACCTGAGGCGACGATCGGGGCAGCAAACGGGGGCGCCGGCTCTGCCCGGGACCAAGGGTTGGACACCGTGACACGAGTCACTTAGTCTGAAGAGACATATGTAAGACCTTAGATATGTCGGTCTTGTCAGTTCCGTTGAGGTGAAAGGAGCCTGGGATGAGCGACTCTTCAAACGGGTGCCCCGTGCAGCACATGGTCGGCGAGGACGAGCACGGCCAGTTCGACCATCACGATCCAGCATTCATCGCGAACCCCTGGGCGACCTATGAAACGCTCCGAAGCGAATGTCCCGTGCTACACAGCGACCGGTACGACGGGTACTGGTTGGTGACGCAGTACGACGACATCCTCGCGATCATCAAGGACTGGGAGACGTTCACGTCGAGCGTCGTCGGGACCTTGCTCATTCCAACAGGCGTTTCGCGGACGCTTCCCTACCTGCCCCTCGAATCCGACCCTCCGGAGCACACCCGATACCGCTCGTACGTTCGGCCGGTGTTCTCGCCTCGGCGAGTGAACTCGTTCGCCGGGCAGTTGGCGCAGCTCGCCCGAGAGCTGCTTGCTCCGATGTTCGAGCGAGGAGAGGGCAACATCCCCTCCGAGTTCTCCGAGCACATGTCAGCAACCACGCTCGCAACGTTCGTCGGTCTGCCTCCGGAGGACCACGAGCTGTGGGTCGATCTCGTTCACCGCGCCTTCGAGGGCAACGTCCGCGACGAGAAGGCGGCCCAGCGGGCATCCGCGGAATTCCGCGATTACGTCACGGGCCTCATCGCTCGGCGGCGCGAGCAGCGGGCTGACGACCTCATCTCACAGCTCATGGACGCCGACGCCGATGGCCGTGGCCTCACCGACGACGAGATCTTCGGCTTTGTGCTGCTTTTACTGGTTGCGGGTCACGAGACGACCGCCTCGGCACTCTCGTACGCTTTCTGGCTCTTTGCCTCACGGCCCGACACAATCGAGTTCCTCCGCGAGGATCGCAGGCGTATCCCGCTCGCGATCGAGGAGATCATCCGGCTGTCCTCGCCCGTGAGTATCTTCGCCCGCAACGCCACGAAGGACGTCGAGCTCCGCGGCCAGAAGATCAAGAAGGGCGATGTGGTCGGAATGGCATTCGCCTCGGCGAACCGAGACGAGCGACACTTCGACCACGCGGAGGAGGTCCGCCTGGACCGGACCGGCAATGATCACCTCGGGTTCGGGCATGGCACCCACGTGTGCCTCGGCGCGCCGCTCGCACGCCTGGAGCTCACGAGTGCGATCAATGCGCTCCTGGATGCCGACGTCGACATCTCGCTCGGTGGCGACATCGGTTGGTCGGGTCGCGGCGACGTCATGTCGATGAAGGTCGTGCCCGTCACCTTCCGGCCGCGGGTGACGTCGTGAACGGCCACACCGTGATCGTCTCCGCGATCCGAGACGTCGGGGCGGGCGTCCGCGAGGTCACGCTCTCGGCGAAGAACGGGCTCGAACTCCCGCACTGGTCGCCCGGTGCACACGTCGACCTCCACCTCTCGCCCGGGATGACCCGCCAGTACTCTCTAACCGGTGAGGCCGACGCCCGAGATTGGCGGATCGCGGTGCTCCGCGAACCTGCGAGTCGCGGTGGATCGGCGTACGTACACGAACAGCTGCAGGTCGGCCACGTACTGGAGACGAGCGAGCCGCGTAACCACTTCGAGTTCGATGCGGAACCCGACGTCATCCTCATCGCAGGCGGGATCGGCATCACGCCGATGGTGCCGATGCTGCGCGACGCCGACCGCCTGGGGCTCAACTGGCGGCTTCTCTACGGGGGCCGGTCCGCTTCGAGCATGGCCTATTCGCAGGAACTTTTGGCCAGATTCGGCGACCGAGTGATCCTGTGGCCGCAGGACTCCCACGGCTTGCTCCCGCTCGAGAAGCTCCTCGACGGCATCGATGCGAGAGCGGGCGTCTACGTCTGCGGACCCCCGCCACTCATCGACGCGGTCTATGCAGCCTGCGAACGCGGAGGGGCGGGAGCGACAATCCACTCGGAGAGATTCACGCCCGTCGAGGTGGACGCGGATGGCGACACCGCCTTTGACGTCGAGCTGGCGCGCTCGGGTCTGATTTTGTCGATCGAGCCTGGCGAATCCGTTCTCGAGCGCGTGAACGCCGCCGGTGTTTTCGCGGCGTCCTCGTGCGGAGAAGGTACCTGTGGCGCATGCGAGACAGCGGTCATCGACGGGGACGTCGACCACCGTGACAGCGTGCTCTCCGCGCCCGAGCGTGCAGCCAACGACTGCATGATGATCTGCGTCTCCCGGTCGCAGGGGTCGCGACTCGTCCTCGATCTCTGAGTCCCGCTCACGCCCGTCGGCGGGGTGGCTCTATACACTCACCTCACCATGAGTCTTCGATACGCGCTGCTCGCGCTCTTCACCGGCCGGGAGATGACGGGTTACGAGCTCTACAAGCAGTACCTCGGATCGACCGAGTTCGTCTGGCACGCGAGTAGCTCTCAGATCTACCCAGAGCTCCGCCAGATGGAAGCCGAGGGCCTCATCGTCGGCGAGCAGATCCCCTGGCGTGATCGCGGGCGCAAGACGCTGTACTCGATCACGCCGGCCGGGACGGAGTCGTTCCGGGCGTGGATGAACGCCCCGCTACCCTACGGCGAATTTCGTGACGCGCATCACCTGAAGGCCGCCTACTTCGAGTGGGCCGATCGGGATGCGGCGCGTGCGCAATTGACCTCACACCTCGCGCACTACGCGACCCTGGTGGAGCGTTGGTCGAGGTTGATCGAAGCGCTCAAGACCGGCATCGACTCACCTGTGCAACCGCGGCTTGACAGGATGCCCGCCTCCGACGCGGCGACCATCGTCCGGTTCAAGGTGTTCGCCTACGAGGGCCTGCTCCGTCGAGCTGAGGGAGAGATCGCGTGGGCGCAGGCGGGATTGGCGCTGCTCGACGAACTCCGACCCCCTGAGAGCGGTGTCACTACCAAGTCACGATGAACACCGTAGGTGGTCGAGCCGCACCGACGAGCCCATCCAATTTCGAAGAATCCCCACGACCTGGTACCGGTGGGCAACACGCGGGGAGTTCGCGGGTGAGTACCTATCGGAAGCAAATTGTCTGCGATCAAGTGTGCAGGACACGATGACAGGCCCAGACGACACTATTCGGGCTCTCCGAACCACCCTGGTCGCCAAAGAGCGCGAGCTCAACGATTTGCTGGATCGGCTCAGAGTGGTCGAGCACGAACGCGACGAGGCACTATTGCACGCTGCGCGACAGGGCGCCTCACTGGCCACGGCTTCGGGGTCGGTGACGACTGGCGTGGTGGAGACCGACGACCGGATCGTGTTGCAGGAGGTGGGCATCTACACCTACCAGCACCCCCTGGAGAACGCGGAGCAATTCCGTGAACGGTTGGCCGCGGTTCGTGACGAGATCAAGGCGGCGGTCGTCGGGGGAGAGGCCGTAGTCGCGTCGGACATGTTCAGCTTCAACAATTCTCTCGCCAAAGGCCGCAAGATGACTTCAGATCTGTCGAAGCTCATGCTGCGCGCCTATAACGCCGAGGCCGACATCTGTGTTCGTACCATCCGGGCTGGAAACCTTGCGACGGCCGTAAGCCGTCTGGACAAGGCTGCCGCCACGATCGCCAAGCTCGGAGACATGATGCAGATGCATGTCGCCGAGGACTATCACAGGCTCCGGGTCGCAGAACTCGAGCTCACAGCCGACTACATGATGAAGGTGCAGGAAGAAAAACTCGCTCAGCGTGAGGAGCGCGCGTCTCCGAGAGGAACGCAAGGTTGAGCAGGAACTGGCCGTGCAGAGGGAGAAGCTCGATAAGGAACGAGCGCATTATCAGAACGTGCTCGACTCCCTGGCCGGCCGCACCGATGAAGAGGCTCAGCGTATTCGAGACAAGTTGGGCGAACTCGACCAGGCCATCGCACAGAACGACTATCGGCGTGCCAATATTCGCGCTGGCTATGTTTACGTGATCAGCAACCGCGGCGCATTCGGCCCGGATGTGGTCAAGATCGGTATGACGCGGCGGCTCGAACCGATGGACCGTGTCCGCGAATTGGGGAGCGCCTCGGTACCGTTCCCATTCGATGTGCACGCGTTGTACTTCTCCGACGACGCCGCGCGGAGCGACGGTTATGTCATCGGCTACGGCGAGGTCGAGCCCGGATACTGGGGACTCGGCGTTCCGCTGGCCCGACCCGACGACGAGCCCGCAGCTTGCGTCGTACTCATCAGCGCATCCGAAGAACTAGTCCGACGGGTAGTCGCCGACATGCTGGACGCTGCCGCCGAATTGAGCGCGTACAAGGGCTGAGCGCCGGGCACTTGCGATTGCCATAATGGCTGATGTCACTCAAGTGCGTGCAAGTGAAGATCGCTGACGATCTGGAGATGAGCACCCGGGTCCCGGCGAACTGGACCGTGGTGGCTGCGTGCTGTGCCGTACTGCTCGTCGGCCACACTATCTTGTCATGAGGCTGAAAGTCTTGACGTTGTCAGATTGGTTCGTTGGCGAGTACGGCGGTGGTGATCCCGAACCCCGCGATGTACTCCTTGATAGGCCGATAGAACTCGTAGGTCACCCGGTAGTCCCCACACGCGGCCAATGCCGAATACGCGGACACCCAGTTGCGCACCTCGTGTGCTGAATGGCCGGCCACTGCGTCCATCTCCTCGGCGCTGTAGCCGTCGAAGTTCTCGACGCGACCGGAGCGGCATACGTCGAGAAACGCGCGATCCCAGTCGGGATTGAGATCCATGATGTCGGCGTCACCGGCGGCGAACGCGCGAGCTGTGTCGATCACGCGAGTCTGACGCGCGGCGCGGGCTTCGGGCGTGGGGTTTCGGCCGTCGGTGAGCAGCTTGCGCTGTGCCTCGGTGGCCGTGGCGATTTGGGGTATTGGAGGGTCGTGCGACAACCCGCCGGATCCGATGAACAGGATCCGGCTGTTCGACGACGCGAAGTACTCGCCCACAGCCTGGCCGAAGGCACGAACACGCGATATCTTTACGAACGGCCGTGCCACCGAGTTGACGAAGATCGGGACGACCGGCACGGGCGCTACGTCGCCGAAGATGATTTCCATCGGCTGAACGGCACCGTGGTCGACCTCCATCTGCCGAGAGATCGCCACGTCGATCCCGCGGTCGATGACATGCTCGGCGAGTGCTTCGGCGACATCGGTCGGGACGTTCAGTTCGCCTGCGAACGAGTCGTAGTCGCCGGTGCCGCGCGCCCTGTACCCGATACAGAACGGTGGCATCAGGTCGTAGAAGAATCCGTTGTAGTGATCCGGCCCGAAGTTGACCACAAGATCGGGGGCAAAGTCGCGGACAAAGGCGCGGGCTTGCTCGAATGCGGCGTCAACCGAGGCCTTGACGTCCTCCGGTGGGTCCACGTGATGCAGGAGCGGGCTGTGCGACATGCAGAGCAGTGCGTGTGGCATGACGGTTTCCTCAGTGTCCGACGCCGTGCGAGGCCAGGTATCGGGTGATGACTGTGTTGAAGTCCTCCGCGCGTTCGACCTGCGACCAGTGGCCGCACTGGCTGAAGATGTGCGCGTCGGCATGCGGAACGAGATTGAGCAGTTCCCACGTACGCGACACCGGGATCACGACATCCTGCACGCCGTGGATCAGCAACACCGGAATCTCCAGCGTGGCTAGCACATCGAAGTCGAGGGGCAGTTCGTGTCGATCGCGGTCACGGGCCGCGACGACGTCGGCCAAACGGTCGGACGCGGTGTCGTTGAGTGCGGACTGGTAACGCAGCGCGACAAGTTCATCGGTGACGAGCGACTTGTCGACGACGAAGAGTTCGAGTGTCTTGCGAATTCCTTCTTCGGTGAGCGTCGGATTGGAGTGTCCGGCAAGAGCTCCCGTCAACTTCGCGCCACCGGTGCCCATCGATACGATGCCCAGCAGACGCTCCGGAAAGTCGATCGCGAACTGGAAGGCCAGCCACCCGCCGAGCGAATTTCCGACGATCCATGTCTTCTCGATCCCGATGGCATCGAGGACTCTGACCGCGTGCCGGACCCATTCCTTGATGCCGTACTCGGTACCGTCCGCGACGACGCTTTGACCGTATCCGATGGAATCGATTGCGATGCAACGGCCGTGCTCGCTGATGGCAGGCAGGTTGAGCCACCAGTTCGCCGCGGCCGTGACCCCGGTGCCAGATCCGTGGAGGAAGAGGATGGGGGTTCCTTCGCCGAGCTCGTGGTAGTGCGTGATCTCGCCTGGTGCAGTCTCGATCCACCGGTCCTGTAGACCGAAGAACGGATCGGTGGTGTAGTCGGGGATGGTGGTGCCGGTCATGGTGTTCCTTCGGTGTGGGTGTGGGCCGTGATCAGACTGCGGCGGTGACGATGTTGTGAAGACTCTGTGGGCGACGTCTTCACGAACGACATCGACGCCAGGATCGCGTCGAGGGTGGCCGGTGCGTTCTGGGTCAGGCATGCGCCTGCCACGAAACGGTCGGGACGTAGGAATACCAACGGCGTAGGTCGGTCGTCGAACCACTTCTTGAGCCGCCCGCTGTGGTCTCCCAACACCAGTACGTCTGGATCCATGTGCTGATGCGCCCACTCGCGCTGAGTCTCGGGCACAACTGCCACCAGTCGCGCCCCCAGTGCGTCGAGCTTCCGGAGAGCATCCAGCGGCAGAACGTCTTTGGGACTGTTTCCCCATACGATCACCGACCACCAGTTCCCGATCGCGTCGTCCAACAGAATGCCCGACGCGTCCCCCGTGGTCACCCTCGGCTGCGGGAACTGGACTCCAACAGGGGAGACAGTGGTGTTCGCGGTCCGCACCGGGATCAGCCGGCTGGTGATGGTGGCGCCTGCACGACCGGACGTGCAGTCAGAGGGATCGGCGAGCACACCCTGGGTATAGCGCGGCATGGGCTTGAAGCGCATCTCCGCGAAGTAGCTCTTGATCTGCGGAAATCTGTTGAGGATCGACGATGTGGCGTCACGGGCAAGCGCAGCAACAGGATTGGTGATCCTGATGACGTTGCCGAAGGTGAGGGACAGGTCCACCATCGCCTTTGCGTGATCCTTGCGTTCGGTGGTGTAGGTGTCGAGCAGATCGTCGCCTGCCTGGCCCGAAAGAACCGTGGCGAGCTTCCAGCCGAGGTTGGTGGCGTCGCGGATTCCCGAGTTCCAACCCTGCCCCATCCACACCGGCATCAGATGCGCGGCGTCGCCCGCGACGAGTTGGCGGCCGCGTCGGAAGTTGGAGGCCACGCGACCGTGGTGGGTGAAGACGCGTCGGCGAATGAATTCGAGCCCAGCCGGGTTCGGGACGTGTGCGGCGAGAAGTTCGTTGACATACGCCGGATCGGTGACCTGGTCCTCGGTTTCGTCGTCGTGGAGCATGAATTCCCAGCGGCGAACGGCGTGCGGCAGCCCGATTGAGACGTACGGTCGCCGGGGATCGGCGCCGAGGAAGACGTTGGGCGTGCCGAGTGGGTCGTTGTTCACGTCGACGACCAGCCAGCGCGTCGACGGCGACTCTCCTTCGAACGTCACTCCCAGCCGCTTGCGCGTCGGCGACTTCCCGCCCTCACAGCCGACGAGGTAGCGGCCGCGGACACGGTGCTGCGTGACCTGTCCGTCGGCCGAGGTCGCGAGGGCGAGGGCAGTGACGCCGCCAGCGTCTTCTTCGACGTACTCGACGCGGTGGTCGAATAGAACCTGGACGTGATCGAAACGCGCGAGGCCGTCGTAGAGCGCGCGGTCCACCTCGGGCTGGATGAAGGAGTGCTTGCGCTCCCAGCCGAACTCCTCGGTTTGCGGGTTGTTGACCAGCATGACTTTTCCGGCGCCGTTGACCAGCCGCATGATGTGCTGCGGGCTGGTGTGCGGGCGGACGGTGTCTACGAGGCCCACGGTCTGAATAGTGCGGAACGATTCGTCGTCCAGTCCCACGCCTCGCGGGTAGTCGATGAGCGAACTCATCGCTTCCAGAACAGTGACTCGTTGTCCGTACATCCCGAGAATGTTTGCCAACATCAGGCCGGTGGGGCCGGCCCCGACGATGACGACATCGGTGTCGTGATATGTGTCCATGGCTCCTGCTCAGCCGTTGAGGTGCATATAATGGGTTTCGAGCGCAACCTGGGTCAGGACACCAGGAGGCCACCGTCGACGTTGAACTCTGATCCGGTGATGTTCCGAGCTTTATCGGACGCAAGGAATGCCACCATGTCGCCGATGTCCTCGGTGGTCTGTAATCGGCCGAGCGGGATCCTCGAAGCGAAGCCTTCCCATCCTTCTTCGAAGCTGAGGCCATTGAGCCCACTGAATTCTTTCACCACCTTGTCGTGCAGATCGGTGGCCACGATGCCGGGGTGTACGGAGTTGACGGTGATGTCGTACTGGGCGAGTTCGGCTGCGAAGCTTTTGGTCATCCCGACGATGGCGAACTTCGATGCGCAGTAGGCCGCAATCAGGGCGACGCCTCGTTGGCCGCAAATCGATGACATGTTGACGATGCTGCCGCCGCGCTGCTCGATGAGAGCCGGCAGAAGTGCCCGAGTCGTCGTGAAGGTGCCCCGCACGTTGATCGACATGAGAAGGTCGTATTCCTCGTCGGTGACGTCAACGGTGTTGCGGGCTCCGATGTTCATTCCCGCGTTGTTCACGAGGACGTCGACCCGACCGTATTTGCGCAGCACCGTCGAGGCCAATTCGTTGGCGGAGGCGGAGTCTCGGACGTCGAGCTGGACGCCGAGTGAGTCCGTCGGGAGTTCTTCGGCTCGCTTTTCGGCCGCCGTGAGATCGATGTCGGCGATCACGATCTTCGCCCCCTCGTCGCTCAGCTTCTGCGCGCAGGCCAGGCCGATGCCGTTGGCACCGCCGGTGATGACAGCGACCTTCCCGTCGAGATCAGACACAATGTTCTCTTTCGTAGGCTGTGGGTGGAGTTGATGGACCACGATGATGCGCGCCCGCTAGACCGGTGAGGGGGTCCAGAGTCCGACGTCGTCGCGCTGTTTCAGCATGACCGGGAGCATTACCTCGGTCATGGCTCCACCGGTGCCCCACTGATCCTGTGTCTCCGAACGGGTCGGATCGTATACCGATGGCTCCCAAGTGTTTTCATCGACGATTTCGAGTTCGGTCGTGTACTCGATAACATTTTCCAGCGGATCGAGGAAGTAGGAGAATGTATTGTCGCCGGCGCCGTGGCGACCCGGGCCCCACAGCGGCCGGTAGCCACTGCGGATCATCCGGCCCGTGCCGCGCATGTATTCGTCGAGCCCTCGCATCTCGAACGAGATGTGGTTCAACGATGTGGACGGCGCCCGTGAGATCGCCAGAATGTGGTGCTGCGAACTGCTGCGCATGAAGCACATCAGATCGCCCAACCAGTCCGACAATCGGAATCCGAGATGCGTTTCGTAGAACGCCTTGGTCTTCTGGACGTCCGTCGAATTGATCACCACGTGGCTCAGTTTCCGGGGTATCGACTCCCGTTCCTCGAGCAACCGGAACGGGCGCTGCTCCACGTCTGCAGACACCTCGATGAGACGACCGTCCAAGTCGAAGAACCGCAAGCCGTACCCACCGCCGGGGGTCGTCATCACGGCCGGGTCGCGATTGATCTTCACCCCTGCTCGTCCCAGACGCTCAGCCAGGAGGTCGACCTCACCGATCGACTGTGCTCCAAACGAAATGAGGTCGAGACGCTTCAGTCGGTCCTCTCGTATGCGCAGGATGTAGTGCTCTGGATCAGCGGGCGTCGCGAAGAACGTCACCCCCGAATCGTTGGCTATTGGCAGCAGACCCCACACCTTCGTGTAGAACTCCACAGCCTGGTCGTAGTTCGGCACGGCAAGACCGACGTGCCGCAAATGCGTGATCGGACTGAATCCGGAAGCCATCGGTGAACTCCTCACCTCTTTACTGCATCCCGGGTCGGACGCCGTTGAAGTAACGGTAGTGGCGTCGATCACGTGGCACCAACAATGTTTGGCGATGCTTTGCTATCGACCCGATCAATTCGACGGCCTACCATCAGCCCATGGATCTTCGGCAGGTCGATCTGAACCTCCTCGTGGCGTTCGATGTGCTCATGTCCGAGCAGAATGTGACGGCTGCTGCGCGCCGACTTTCGGTCGGACAGTCGGCGATGAGTTCGACGTTGTCGAGGTTGCGGGCGTTGCTCGACGATCCGGTGCTCGAGCGCCGGGGCCGGACCATGTTCCCGACTCCTTTGGCGGAGGCTCTCGTGGTTCCGGTGCGAGAGGCGCTGAGTCGATTCAATTCGATTCTGACCGAACCGCCCGTCTTCGACCCTGAACGGGACCGTCGCAGCTTCACTGTGATGGCGAGTGAGTACGCTGCCCTGGCCGTACTCCAGCCCCTGCTGGTCGAGCTACGGAATGCAGCGCCGCACGTCGAGCTGCGCATCCAACCGGTTTCTGCGACCTTCCTCCACGACATGACAGCCGACACCGTGGATCTGACGATCGTTCCGCTGGCCGCGGACTCGATCACCGATTCCTTCGGTTACCAGACGCTGTACAGCGACCCCTACGTCATCGCCGTCGATGCGGCCAACCCGCTGGTCTCGCGCGAGATCACGCTCGAACAGTTTTCGTCGCTGCCCTATCTCGCAAGCAGCAACGGACATTCCCCCACGCTCGTCGAGACGCAACTGAACCGACTCGGCATTCCGCGGCGGCTGGAGGTGACTACGGGTTTCGGCCTTGCACCGTTCGTGCTGCGCGACACACCACTCGTCACCGTTCTTCCCGCCAGTTTGGCGTCGGCGGTCGCCGAGGGGGCCCGGTTGAAGTTGCTCACGCCGCCCATGCCGCTGGAGCCGATTACCGAGGCCATGATGTGGGCGGATCGGAACGACGACGACCCCAGTCATCGCTGGCTCCGAGAACGGCTCGTTGATATCGCCTCCCGGAAAACGTGGTCTCCGATGCCGGGCGTCGCCCGGTGAATAGGCCGATCGTGTCCGAAACCGGCTCTTCGCCACACCCTTCTCTGGCACAGCTGGGCCGTGTCGATCTCAACTTGCTGGTCGCGTTCGAGGCGTTGATGTCCGAACGGAGCGTCACCGGGGCGGCTGCGCGCCTGATGATCGGACAATCTGCGATGAGCTCGACCCTGGCGCGGCTGCGCAGGCTCTTCAAGGATCCAATTTTGGTGCGGCAGGGCCGAACGATGATCGCCACCCCACTCGCGAACGCACTGACCAGCTCGGTGAGCAGCACGTTGGCCGAACTCCAGGTGACGTTGTCCTCCCTGGGCTCGTTCGACCCGAAGGTCGATGAGCATGCGTTTTCTGTGGTCGCCAGCGATTTCGCGGCGGCCGCGCTTCTTCACCCGCTGCTGGTCGAGATCTCGTCGACGTACCCGAACATCCGTGTGCAGATTCGAACGGTCTCGATTGACATTCCCGCTGAGATGCTTCGCGGACGTGTCGACGTGATCGTGCTGCCTCGAGAGGTCATCTCGTCGTTCCCCGCTCTCTGGAGAGACGACGTCCGTCGCGAGGTGCTCTATCGCGATCGCTACGTGCTGGCTGCCGATGCCGCCAACGGCGCGGTCCGTTCGGCGATGACGGTCGAGGAGTTCAGCGCCATGCCCTACCTTGCGGCAACCTTCGAGGACGGGCGGCCCTCTTTGGGGGACACGAACCTCGATGTCCTAGGCATACCGCGCAGAGTCGAGGTCAGTACCAGCATCGCCGTGGCCCCCTTCATGTTGCGCGACACCACATTGGTGACGCTGATCCCGCGGACACTCGCGACACGCATGGCCAAGGCCGCCAATCTGCAGTTCATCGATCCACCCATGCAGCTAGAACCGATCACCGAAACGCTCATCTGGCTGCGCCGCCTCGATGGGGATCCTGCCCAGGCGTGGTTCCGTGACCGACTGCGGACGCAAGCAGCCAAACTGGTGGCTACGCCTTAGCGCTGATTGCGCGCGTCAGGCCGGGTTGCGGCCTACGAAGAATTCGCGGAGCGGGTCCATGGACGGGTCGAGGCCGGAGTCGATGAGACCCTTGCGGAGAGCGAGCATTTGACCGTCGTGGATTCGTTGGGTGGGCTGACGCAGCGGACCACCGTTGTATCCCTGTAACCAGCCTTGGAACTTCCACGCCTGGCGGTTGATGAACGCGCCACCATTGAGCGTCGGCGCCAGGGCCGCCTTGGCCTTGCGCGCAGGATGCGTTTGCCAAAACAGTTCTGCCGCGTCGTCGTGCTTGCCGTCGGCGAGCAGGTTCATCACCCGCGGAATGATGGGCCCGTAGAACTCGTGGTCACTGGTTGCCGAGAGCTGAATGGGCATCACCTGTGACAGGGGGATCAGATCGGCCTCGATGGGTACAGAGATGACGACTTCGTCGCCGAACAGACGGTGGCACTCGATGATTCCCTGGATGTAGGGAAACCCGCCTTCAGCTTTGATGACGGCGATGTTGTGGCAATCGTCGAGCAGGCGACGGATGAGGCGGCTGGGGATGTCCGACGGGTGGATTCGTGGACTGAATCCCCACAGATACATCGGGAAGACGATGACGGCGAGATTGGTGGCGTCACACACCGCCTTCGTATATCGGTAGACCTCCTCTTCCGACTCCGGGTAGAAGTTCGGCGGGTACGACAGCAGCACGAGATCTGCGCCGGCCTCCTCGGCGCCGCGAACGGCCTCGATGTTGTCGGCGAGAGTGCTCCAGCTTCCGTGGTGCACGACGACGAAGTCCGTGCCGGCCTCATCGCGGATGATGCGCAGGAATTCCAGGTATTCCGGCAGGGTGATGTTGACCTCGGAGACGCCCAGCGTCCCGAGGAAGCCGTGTTCCTTCGCGAGACGGATGTCGTGGCGGATGCCTGCCTCGTTGATGGATTTCAGGTCGCTCGTGAACGACGGGATGGTGCAGTTGACGGCGCCGATGAGCTTCTCGCGGGCCCATTCGCGGGCCTCGGTGCGGGTGTAAGCAGCCATGGTGTTTTCCTCTCGGGGGGTTGTTCAAGGGCCAAGTTGTTTCTGTTCAGGAAGCGATTTCTACGACGCTCCAGCGCTCTCCCATGCGAGGTATTTCATTTCCATGTACTCGTCGATTCCGTAGACCGATCCCTCTCGGCCCAGACCCGACTGCTTCACGCCACCGAAGGGCGCGATCTCGTTGGAGATGAGGCCGGTGTTGATGCCGATCATTCCCGCCTCGAGAGCCGCGCTGACCCGCCACGTACGCTCAGCGTCGCGGGTGAAGAGGTATGCGGCCAGCCCGAACTCGGTGTCGTTGGCCATGCGGATCGCATCGGATTCGTGCTCGAACCGGATGAGCGGGGTCACGGGTCCGAATGTCTCCTCGCGTGTGATGCGCATCGTGGAGTCGACATCGGCCAGAACCGTCGGTTCAAAGAACAAGCCGCCGCGATCGTGACGCCGACCGCCGCAGAGCACACGCGCACCCAGGCTGGCCGCGTCGGCCACGTGCTCCTCGACCTTCGTGACCGCGTCGACGTCGATGAGCGGACCCTGCTGGACACCTGCGTCGAATCCGTCACCGACCACGAGGCCCTCGACCTTGCGTGTCAACGCTTCGGCGAACCGATCGTAGATACCCGACTGGACATAGACCCGGTTGGCGCTGATGCAGGCCTGGCCCGTATTGCGGTACTTGGTGGCGATCACGCCGGCGACCGCCTGATCGAGATCGGTGTCGTCGAAGACGAGGACCGGTGCATTGCCGCCGAGCTCCATCGAGGTCTTCTTGACGGTTTCCGCCGATTGAGCGAGCAGGAGCCGACCAACCTCGGTCGACCCCGTGAAACTGACCTTGCGGACGATGGGGTTGCCGGTCAGCACCGGTCCGATTTCGTGCGCATTGCCGACCACGATGCTGAGCACTCCAGCCGGCACGCCGGCTCGTTCAGCGAGCTCGGCGAGGGCCAGTGCTGTCAGCGGCGTCTGCTCGGCGGGCTTGACCACCATCGTGCACCCGGCGGCGAGTGCGGGAGCAGCCTTGCGAGTGATCATGGCGGCTGGGAAGTTCCACGGTGTGATGGCAGCGCACACACCGATCGGCTCCCGGAGCACCACGACTCGTCGAGACGACTCGGGAGCGGGAAAGATATCGCCGCGCACGCGTTTGGCCTCCTCACCGAACCACTCGATGAAGGACGCCGCGTAGTTCATCTCGCCGACCGCTTCGGCCAGGGGCTTGCCTTCTTCGAGAACGATGAGCCGCGCCAGGTCCTCGGTGTTGTCCCGGACCAGCTCGAACCACCGACGCATGATTTTCGAGCGCTCCTTGCCGGACAGTCCGCGCCATGCGGGCAATGCGCGTTGTGCAGCGGCGACGGCGAGCTGGGTCTCGTCCGCGCCGGACGACGGCAGATCGGCGATTGGTTCACCGGTGGAGGGGTTGTGCACCACGAGTCGTTCGCCGCCGTCGCGGGTGAGCCACTGCCCGTCGACGTAGGAGGATGACCTGGACAGTGAGGGGTCGGCGAGACCGTGGCTGGATCTCTGTGCGGTCTGGAGAAAATTCATCGGTGCACCCTTATTTCCGAACGGTCGGGATCGAGATGGGGAGCGGGACTCCGAGTCCACGGTGCCGGGCCTCGGCCAGACACATCGCCGCGACGGCGATGTCCTGCACCGCTGAGCCCACCGACTTGTACAACAAGATCTGGTCGCCACTCGTGCGGCCCGGATGCCGATTCGCCACGAGGTCTGCCAGTGAGATGGTTTTCGACCCCAGATCGACGCCGGCTGCTTTGGCCGCCAGTGCATCCCCGGTGTCGTGCAAAACCTCGTCGACCATGTCGGCAACGATCAGCTCGGCGCGATCCATCAGTTCGACATCGACCTCGTGTTGTTCGGGGAGGGTCGATCCGACGGAGACAACGGTGGTTCCGGGCCGGAGCCAGGCACCCCGGACGGTGGGTGACTCATCGCGCGAACGGGCCGCGCAAATCACCAGATTGGCTGCTGCGACTGCACTCTCGGCATCGTGGGCTGCGCTGACGGGCAGGTCCGAATCATGGAAATCTGCGACGAACCGAGACCGGCTTTCCTCACGGGGGCTCCAGACGCTGACCGAGGACAGGGCGCGTGCTGCGGCGATGGCGCTCAGGTGCTTCCCGGCTTCGAAGCCGGAGCCGATGATGGCAACGTCGAGGTCGCCGGGGCTCGCCAACAGCTTAGCGGCGAGCGCCGAGGTGGCGGCGGTGCGGAATCCGGTGATCGACTGGCCGTCCATCAAAGCCACCAGCTCAGCGGTGTGCTCGTCGAACAGGGGAATCAGGTAGGACACCTGACGGGTCTTCATGGATGCAGCGATGTGTTTGGCACCCATGAGACCGTTGTCGGCCGATACCCCGGTGAGCGTACGGAGCCAGCTGGCGTCACCGCGAGCCATCGACCGTTCCGGATAGCGGGAGTTTGCAACATCGCCGGCGTACGCAGCGCGGAGTGCATCGATTGCCCGTCCCCAGCCGAATGAATTTCGGACGGCCTGGTCGTCGAGTAATAGCGTCATGAGGCGGAGGCCCTGAGGTTGAGCGTGCGCGCCCGGAGGTGCGCCGAGCGTGCAACGTGTCTGCCACCGGCATGACTGATGCGTTCGAATCGATTCATTGGAACCACCTCATCGGGGTCTCGGCGTCCCGCGAACACGGATATGCGGGAGATCCGCTGCGCCAACGTCACGTTAAGACGACCTGCGATTCGCGACAAACAATTTCCGTGAATGCTCGACCATCGACGACATCGATACCGGCGTGGATCCGAGCCTCTCTTGGCGCTGGCTCGAGTGTGGTCTTCCATCGATGCCATCAATTGTCGGGCATCGAAAGTTACGCCTTCCGACACTGTGAGCGCGGTCATACGATGGGCCAACCACTGTGATCGCGGTCATACGATGGGCCAACTATCACTGGCGTCATATCGGTCCGCCCGGTGCTTGTAAGGAGTTACATGACTGTCATCACACCCACCCTCGCGTCGGAAGTCACGCCGATCCTCGACCGTGTCGAGACGGAGCTCGAGAAGAATCGGGTACCGGCCGAGATCTGGAACAACGAGGCGATCTTCCGCGCTGAAATGGACCAAGTCTTCGGCACCTGCTGGGTCTTTGTCGCGCACGAGAGCGAAATCCCGAAGGCTGGTGACTTCGTCCAGCGCCGCATAGGCCTCGATCCCGTGATCGTCACGCGCGATGGCAAGGGTGACATCAACGTGTTGTCCAACTACTGCCGCCACCGCGGCACCCAGGTGTGCCAAACCGACTCCGGAAATTCGCGCTTCTTCAAGTGCCCATACCACGGCTGGACCTACTCCAACAACGGCGACCTCGTCGGCACGCCTCACATGCGCGCGGCGTACGGAACGCGGCTGGACCCGAAGGAATGGGGTTTGAAGAGGGCCCCACGGGTCGACGTCCGGTCCGGCTTCATCTTCGCGTCGCTAGCGCAGGAAGGTCCGTCGCTCGACGAGTATCTGGGCGGGGGAGGCTGGATGCTCGACATCCTGGTGAAGTTGGCGCCCGGCGGCATGAAGGTGGCCGGCCCGCCCGAGAGATATCAGATCAACGCGGACTGGAAAGCCGGCGCCGAAAACTTCTCCGGTGATGCCTACCACGTCGACACCTTGCACTTCAGCAACGAAGAGGTGGGGATGATCCAGGGTACAAGCGCCAACGCCGAGATGATGCACTCGTACGACCTTGGCGGCGGCCACGCGACGCTCGGTTTTCCGTGGGCGCAAATCGGCATGCCGCTGTGGGGCTATTCACCGGAAACTGTCGCTCAGTTCGATCTCTCGGTCCTCGACGACGCTCAGCGGTACGTCCTCGAGACCAACCCGCCGACGATCGGCAACATCTTTCCGAACTTCAGTTACCTCCGCGCCTTCGCCCCTACGGTTCCCGGCGGCCCTTCAGCGGTCGTCACCACTTTCCGGGTGTGGCAGCCCATCGCCCCGGGCAAGATGGAGCTGTGGAACTGGCAATTCGTTTACGAGTGCCAGAGTGACCAGGAGCAGCTCGATGCCTACGTGACGGGCCAGTTGCTTTTCGGATCTGCCGGCACATTCGAAACGGATGACACCGTCGCCTGGGAGGGTTCCGCCCGCGCGGCGAAAAGCGCGTGGATGCAACGCGAAAACTTGAGTTTCAACTTCGAGCAGGCCGGTCGGACCACGGTCGACACCGCGCCGGACCCCAACTATCACGGCCCGGGCATCAAACGGCCCACCGGTTTCGGGGAATTCGCTCAATTGGATTTCTACAAGCACTGGCTTGCCGCCATGCGTGGCGACTCGTCATCCGCGACGAGCGACGGGCGGTCCGCGTGATGACCACCATCGAGACCACCGAGAACGCGCCCACTGCTGCCCACCTGAGCCCCCTGGCAGACCTCGA
Organism: Nocardia vinacea; assembly: GCF_035920345.1. Classification (NCBI taxonomy): domain Bacteria; kingdom Bacillati; phylum Actinomycetota; class Actinomycetes; order Mycobacteriales; family Nocardiaceae; genus Nocardia; species Nocardia vinacea. Next base: position 3,667,235 of record NZ_CP109149.1, on the reverse strand, counting down.
ACTGCAGAACACTGCGACCCAGTTCTTGGCTCTCGAATCGAAGTTGTTGGACGAAGCCAACGAAGAAGAATGGTTCCAGCTCCTGGACCCCGAACTGCTCTATACGATCCCGATCAGGCAGGCAACCGAAAAGCGATCGGACGAGGTCAATCGTGCCGCGTATCGGGTCCGCGACACCTTGGCGCACGTACGTCTACGCATCGATCGTCTGGCTACTTCCCAGGCGTACTCGGAAATTCCGCCGTCGCGCACGATGCGCCTCGTCGGGTCGATCTTGGCCAGACGAACCGATAAAGACGACGTCATTTCGGTCTCGAGTGCCGTGTTGCTATATCGCCAGCGGGGTATCGATCCGCACTTCGACCTCATCCCCTACCGGCGCAACGACGAACTCCGCCTTACGGCGGACGGGCCACGACTTCTGCGCAGGGAGATCCTCTTGACCGAAGTTGCGATCGCCACTCCCAACCTCGGACTGTTTCTGTGAGCAAAGGATTGTTTCGATGAGTGACCAGACCGTCGTCCGTTTGGACAGCGTCCGGTGTCGTTCCTATGGGATCTGCACGAGCATTTTGCCCGATGTCTTCGATCTTCCGGCAGACGCCCCAGCGGCGGTCCTGCTGCGTCACGACGTCGATCCCGATGATGTCGACGACCTCGCAGAGGCGGTACGAGCGTGCCCGGCCCAAGCCATCCTCCAAGGTCCCGGGCCGACGTGACGGCCGCGCTGTTGGAGACCGACAATGTCGTCGTGGTAGGGGCGTCGGCGGCGGGCCTGGCGGCAGCCGATGGATTGCGTGAGGGCGGGTTCGAGGGTCGGATCACCGTCCTGGGCTCCGAACTGCACCATCCCTATGACCGCCCGACGCTGTCGAAGGGCTTGCTTCTCGGCCGTGGTGAGCCGGAGCTTCTCGAGATTCGCTCGGCAGAGAGAATCAGTGAGAACCGTATTTCGCTCATGCTCGGGCACCGAGCGGTGGGTCTCGACGTCGATCGCAAATACGTGATCACCGATCACGGTGAAACGCTGCCGTGGGACGCCGTTGTTCTGGCGTGCGGTGGTCGCCCACGGGTACTCACCACGGTCGACGGTGAAGCGCTTCCGGTTCTCCGGACCCCGGAGGATCTCAGTGCGCTACGGCGGGCAGCCGCCCGCCACGGGGACGTGACCGTCGTCGGCGCGGGTCTCATCGGGCTCGAGATCGCAGCTGGACTCACCGCCCACGGTGTATCCATCACGGTCGTGCACGACACCGAGCGACCTTTGGACACCATCGTCGGGCCCGAGCTCGGCCAGGTGATCGCCGACCTGCACGCCAAGCACGGTGTCCGGTTGAAGATGTCGAGTGCTGTCACGTCCGTGACGGGTGGACTGGGCGCCTACACGCTGCACTTGGCGGACGGCTCGACGCATCAGAGCTCCTACGTGGTCGCCGGCATCGGGGTCGACCCAGACGCGGATTGGCTTCTCGGCTCGGGTGTCGCGCTGGACAGAGGAGTGCTCACCGACGCGGCGGGTAGAACAAACGTGCCCGGAGTGTGGGCGGCCGGTGACGTCGCCCGTTCCGATCACCCGATGTTCCGCGAGCCGTTGCGTATCGAGCACTGGACACACGCCGTCGAGAAGGGCAGGCACGTAGGGCTCAACATCGCCCGCGGCACCGACGAGTCCTTCGGCGGCGTGCCCTACTTCTGGAGCGATCAGTTCGGACATCGGTTCCACAGCTACGGGCGGCGGTCCCCCGGTGACGAGATCTACGTCGCGGAGGGATCGCTGTTCACCGACGAATTCCTGGTCCTGTTCGGCCGAGGCGGTGAGTTCCACTCCGTGTTCGCCAGTGGGCTCGCACGGTCGTTGCGAGGCTATCGCAAGATCCTCGCTCGAGGCGGCACCTGGGACGAGGCCCTCGCTCTCGCGCACGCGTCGAACCCCGATCAGGCCCCTTCAGCCGTCCGTTGATCGGTGTCGGCAGGCTCGATTCACGCCACATGTCATGCCAGCCACATCCCAAAAAGGACTACAACTATGCAACTTCTCGACGACCACGTCGTTCTCATCACCGGCTCAGGCTCCGGCCTCGGACTCGGCATCGCCCGGTACTTCCGTGACGAGGGCGCCACGCTGGCACTGTTCGAATACGACGAAAAGAAAGTCGCGACGCTCCGGGAAGAGTTCGGCGACGACGTACTGGTGGTACAGGGCGACGTCCGCAGCATCTCCGACCTGACGCGTTGCCGCGACGAGATCGTCGGGCGCTTCGGCCGGCTGACGACGATCGTGGGAGCCCAGGGCATCTGGGACGGCAACGTGCGATTGGCCGACATCCCGGTGGAGCGTGTCGACACCCTCCTCGACGAAGTCTTCAGTATCAACGTCAAGGGCTACGTCCTGACCGCACGGATCTTCCTCGACCTGCTCGAGGCCGAAGGGGGTGCTGTCGTGTTGACCTGCTCGCAGGCGGCGTTCGCCGCCGACGGGGGAGGAGTGGCCTACACCGCGAGCAAGGGTGCCATTCGCGCCCTGGTCAATCAGATGTCCTTCGAGTTCGCACCCCGAGTCCGCGTCAACGCGGTTGCACCGACCGGTATCGCGAACAGTCAGCTGCGCGGACCTGCCGCACTCGATCTGCAGAATTCCCTACAGTCCGACATACCGGCTGACGCTTTCCGACAGCAGTTCGAGTGGCTGGCTCCGCTTCAGCACATGCCCTCGCCGGAGGAGTACGGCCCGCTCTACGCATTCCTGGCGTCACGACACAACACAGTCATGACCGGACAGACGGTTTTGGCGGATTCGGGCGCCCTGAACCGGGCACTGATGAGTATCCCCGAACTTCTCGCCACGATGCCGGGCGCCTGAGCACCCCACCCCACACCCGAATTTCACGCAACAGAGAGAGCCTGATGTTCGAATACTTCCCGGGCAACTACGTCTGGAACATGTCCGTGGTAGGCGCTATGAACTCCGGCGGCCGGATCGACGAGGTCGACCGCGCTTGCCGCCCGCTGCTCGAGGCCGCGAAAGGAGGTAGCGATGCCGGCACGGGCGAGTTCCTGAAGGTCTGGACCGACCTCACGGATTCGCTGGTGGAGTCGGCTCGGGCCGCGGAGAAGGCGGGCCACGATCGGACCGCCGGCGGGATCTATGCCCGTGCCACGAATTATCTGTGCACCGCCGAGCGGATGCTCTCCGCGGGTCACCCCGACCGCGTGTCCATCTACCGCCGGGTGCTGGAGCTGGCTCAGAAAGGATTCGACCTTCGTGACCACAGCATCACCCGGGTTGCCATCCCATTCGAGGACACGACACTGCCCGGTTATTTCTCGGCGGCACCGGCGACGTCGGACGGGCCGGCTCCGGTCATCATGCTCATCAACGGCCTGGACTCGACCAAGGAACACATGTACATCTCGGGATTCTGGGCCGAGTTGGCAGATCGGGGTATTTCGTGTCTCATGCTCGACCAACCCGGCTCCGGGGAGGCACTTCGGCTACAAGGTCTGATCGCACGCCGCGAGTCCGAGACCTGGGCCAGCTGGGTCGTCGACTGGCTGACGGCCAGAAATGATGTCGATACCGCCCGGATGGGGGTCGTGGGCTGGTCGTTGGGCGGCTATTACTCGCCCCGGGTCGCGGCCTTCGAGAAGCGCTTCGCCCTGTGCGTCGCCTGGGGAGCCAACCACAACTGGGGTGCCGTGCAGCGGCGTCGGCTCGACCGCGAGGGCGAGCACCCGGTGCCGCACTACTGGGACCATGTCAAATGGGTCTGGGGCTATGACGATCTCGACGAGTTCATCGAGTTCGCCGACTCGATTCACCTCGATGGCGTCGTCGACAAGATCACGGTGCCGTTCCTGATCGTGCACGGCGAGAACGATCGGCAAATTCCCTTGGAGTACGCGCACCGGTCCTATGAGCAGGCGGTGAACGCACCCTCTCGCGACCTTCGCATCTTCACCCGGCAGGAGGGCGGTGCCGAGCACATCGGGATCGATCACCTCCCCCACGTCGGCGCCTACATCGCTGATTGGGTCACCGACACCTTCGCGGCCATGGTCCCGCAACCGACTGGTTAGTACCCAAGCCAGCCGATTGCATTGTCCGCCCATCAATCTGGTGAGGATCCCACATGCCCGACACCAACGCCGTTGCCGAGACTCGCAACGTCGACACGAACAGTCCCTTCTACAGTCCCGCCGCCGAGGACGCTATCGCCGAAGCCGCATCGCGCTGCTCGAACTGGGGACGGTGGGGCGACGACGACGTGCTGGGCACCATGAACTTCCTCGATGACGCGAAGCGGGTCGAGGGTGCCTCCAGAATTCGTCGGGGCGCTGCCTTCTCGCTCGCCCAGAGCTTCGACGCAAACGGCCCGCAGCACGGCTGGCGAAAGCGCAACAACCCGGTGCACACCATGCTGGTCAGCGGCCTCGATGCTGAATTCGGTGAACCCGATATGCCGCACGGCTTCGGCGGTGCCGATGACTACGTGGTGATGCCGCTGCAAGCCTCCACCCAGTGGGACGGGCTGGGCCACATCTTCGACCACGGTGTCGCCTACAACGGACGTCCCGCGTCCAAGGTCGTCACCAGCGAGGGCGATCTTCTGACGGGCATCGAGACCGTGGCCGACCGCATCGCAGGGCGCGGCGTGCTGCTCGACGTGGGTCGCGCGCTCAGGGAAGACGGGGAGCTGCCCGACGGCTACGCGATCACCGTCGAGGACCTGGAGAACACCATCTCCGCGCAGGGGGAATCGTCCGTCGTCGGGCGTGGCGACATCATGCTCGTCCGCACCGGGCAGCTGTCCCGGGTCCGTCGCGACGGATGGGGCAGCTACGCCGGCGGTGCCGCCCCCGGGTTGTCCTTCACGACCGCGGGTTGGCTCCACGACCGGGAGGTCGCCGCGATCGCCACCGATACGTGGGGCTTCGAAGTCCGCCCCAACGAATTCGAGAACGCCTTCCAACCGCTGCACCAGGTCGTGATCCCGCACATGGGGCTTTTCATCGGGGAGATGTGGGATCTCGACAAGCTTGCCGCAGACTGCGCCTCCGACGGGATCTTCGACTTCTTCTTGACTGCCGCGCCCATTCCGGTGACGGGCGCCGTCGGTGCGCCGGTCAACCCCGTCGCGATCAAGTGACTCGACCGGCGGGCTGAGCCCGCGTACCAACACGATAGGAGCTTCACCCATGCGTTTCGCCACGTGGGTTCAGGATGGTCAGGTCACGACCGGCGTCGCCAGCGACGACGGCCTGCACGCGTTCGACCGGCAGACCACGATCCTCGAGCTTGTTCGCGCCGGACTCCCGGTCGCCTTCGAAGCCGGGGCCGCCGCACTGGGTAGACGTCCCGTCGATCTCACTGCGGTGCGGCTGCTCCCGCCGATAGAGCCCCCCACAGTGCGCGACTTCGCAGCCTTCGAAGAGCACATCGTTGGGGCCGGCCGATCGATGGCGGCTGCGGCCGAAGTCGAGCCCGAGTGGTACAAGAGACCAGTCTTCTACTTCAGTAATCCCTACGCGATGATCGGTGCCCATGACGACGTAGCCGTGCCACCGGGATGCCAGGTGATGGACTACGAACTCGAGGTCGCAGCCATCGTGTCGCGGGACGGATCGTCCGTCACACCGGCAGAGGCTCGGGACTACATCTTCGGCTACACGATCTTCAACGACTGGTCGGCTCGAGACCTCCAAGCCGGGGAGATGAAGGTCGGCCTCGGCCCGGCCAAGGGCAAGGATTTCGCTACCACGCTCGGCCCGTTCCTCGTCACAGCCGATGAACTCGATCCATTTCTGACTGCCGACGGCCTCTTGGACCTCGACGGGACTGTGTCGGTGAACGGCACAGTCATCGGCCGGGACAACCTGCGCAACATGAGCTGGTCGTTCGACGAACTTCTGGCACAAGCGTCACGCGGGACGTGGGTCAGGGCCGGAGACGTCCTCGGATCCGGAACCCTCGGCAATGGCGGATGTCTCGGTGAGTTGTGGGGTCGCTCCGGTACGCGCACGCCGGAGCCACTCCAGCCCGGCGACGTGGTCGAGATGACCGTCGCGACACTCGGCACGATCCGCAACACCGTCGTTCCGGGCCCAGAAGCGCCGGCGATCCGCGAGGCACGTCGACACGACTGGAAAGCTCAGCGCCGCAACTGAGTTCGAGCACGGTGGGCCGGCAGGACATTCAGATCATCAGAGCCTTTGACATGGACGTTGTCGTCGAGCCTGCATTCCTGGCGTCGTGGTCGCGCCGGCCCATCGCCAACTCACCGAATTACTCATTCGACAATTGAGGTAGCTACGTGATGACGAAATCCAACACCATATGGCTGATCGCGGAGGTCGGCTGGTACATCGCGGAGGGTGTTGCGGGCCTCGCGTCGACCTACGTCCCATTCGACTATGACTACTGGGCCGGGAAGAGGCTGCAGCGCCGGACTGACCGTGCATTCGGAGTGCTGGTGGAAAGCCTCGACTTCGACCTTGGAAACGGCTGAGTTGTACTTGCCCAGTCTTTCTCGATGCGGGTTCTGGGTGCGGCGGTGTCAGGATGAGCGCGCCACGTCGATGCTGCCGCGGCGGACAACAAAGCTCCCGTCGTGACGAACGCTGCCCCGATACCTGTGCTGGACAACATGACTCCCGCCGCGGCAGGGATGAAGACCTGACCCAACCTGTTCCCTGTCATCCGTAACGACAACGCGGCGCCTCGGCTCGAGGCGACGGCATAGCGGAAGCACAACTTCGATCGATGCCGGATACCGCCACCGCGGCTGTCTTCTGGCGCCGGGCTGCCGGCGCACAGCGATCGACGCCGAATGGGCGGACGAGTTGGTGAACGTCCTCGCCGCAGGGTCGACTTGACGCTACCGACGACGCGGGAAACCCCCTGACCTCACCGCCACGGTGGCCAACTCCGCAGGTCCGTCGAACCCTGCGGGGGATACGATCCCAGAATCTTCAAGTTAACAGCCTCGGGTGGACCGATGGAAGTGCAGCGCGCACCCTTGCCGGAGGCGTCCCGACATCGGAGGTCACCATCACCGGTGAGCCTCACGCGCAATCACCTAGCGGAACTGTAGCTGTCCCGGTCGCGATCGTTGCCACCATGCTGTGCGCCGCACGCACCCCGTGATCGAAGCGTCCGTCTGTGAGATGCGCCGACAGCACCGCCGGTGGGGAGCACGCCGCATCGCGCACGAGCTGCGACAGGAACTCGGCAATCGTGCCCTGTCCACCGAGCCCTTACCAGGAACGAACTGATCAATCCTCAAGAACAGCAACACAAACGAATCTACAAGCGGTGGGAACGCGAAGCTCCGATGCACCTGTGGCAGCTCGACCTGGTCGGAGGGATCTTTCTGGTAGGAGGTCGCGAATGCAAGATCTTGACCGGGATCGACGACCACTCACGATTCATCGTCGTCGCCACCGTGCTCGAGAAGCCTTCCGGTGTGGCCGTGTGCGCAGCGTTCGTCGCCGCGATGGGGCGATGGGGCGTTCCCTTCGAAGTCCTCACCGACAGCGGTAAGCAGTTCACCGGCAGGTTCACCCGCCCGCTACCCGTCGAGGTGCTCTTCGAGCGCACCTGCCGCGAGCACGGCATCAGCGCCCGCCTGACGAAACGGCGATCACCGACGACCACCGGCAAGATCGAGCGGTTCCACCGAACGCTGCGACGCGAACTGCTCGACGAAGTGGGGCCATTTGCCACAATCGAAGCCGCGCAGCCCGCCCTCGATGAATGGGTGCACAGCTACAACACCCAACGCCCACATCAGTCCCTGGGCATGGCCTCCCCGGTGACGCTGTTCCGCACACGAAAGGATGCGACGCCGGCTGCTACCAACACTGCACCCACGGCGATCACCGAGTCTGCTGCTGAACAATCAACATCGACGGGCTCATCCGCCAGGGCGCGAAGGATCTGACCATCGTCTCGAACAACGCGGGCAACGGTGAGGTCGGGCTGGCCGCCCTGTTGCAGGCCGGTCGGGTCCGGAAAGTGATCTGCTCCTTCCCACGACAGACCGACTCGTATGTCTTCGACACGCTGTACCGCGCGGGCGAGGTCGAACTCGAGGTCGTCCCACAGGGCAATCTCGCCGAGCGAATGCGCGCCGGCGGGTGCGGGCATCGGTGCGTTCTTCTGCCCGACCGGGGTCGGCACACCGCTGGCCGAGGGCAAGGAGATCCGCGAAATCGACGGGCGCACATACGTTCTCGAATACCCGATCAAGGGTGATGTCGCACTGATCAGCGCCCATCGCGCCGACACCCTGGGCAACCTGGTCTACCGCAAGACCGCCCGGAATTTCGGCCCCGTCATGGCCACGGCCGCCGCGTCGACCATCGTCCAGGGGACGAGAACCGTTGCGCCGTCGTCGATTCCGGCGACTGCCTCGTCGACGGATTCCACATAGACGAGATCGCGGTCGGGCACCCGAACGAGCGGGTCGGCCGGTGCCGGACCATGGATCAACTTCGCCAACGGCGCCTGCGGAAAAGCCAACAGCGGGATCATCGGCCACTACCCGCCAAGCACCCGCCCGACCGCGGGAATCGACCCCACCAGCTAGCACTCTTGCCGACACGCGTGCCCCAAAATATTGCAGGTCAGGACAGACCCTCAGTTGGCTGCAGATACGGGGGCCAAGGGCGACGCCACTGCACTGGTCTGGCGCTATATGCTGAGGTACACCATCGAGCAGGACCTGTATATGGGTGAAATCGACTCGTTCAAAACTCAGCGCGAGGTGATCTCCACGGTCCCGGTGGAGCTGGCGGAAGCTGGATTCGCCGACGCCGAGGAGATCGGTCGCGGCGGCTTCGGCGTGGTGTATCGGTGCTCCCAGACGGCCTTGGATCGGACTGTGGCGGTCAAGATTCTGACCGCCGACCTCGCGGAGGGCAACCGGGAGCGGTTTGTTCGGGAGCAGCGGGCGATGGGCCGGCTGACCGGGCACCCGAACATCGTGGCAGTACTGCAGGTCGGCACCACCGCATCCGGTCTGCCCTATCTGGTGATGCCCTACTATCCGCAGGATTCCCTCGACGCCCGAATCCGTCGTTACGGTCCGCTGTCGGTGCAGGAGTCGTTGCAAGTGGGGGTGAAGGTTGCCGGGGCGCTGGAGACCGCGCACCGGCTCGGCATCGTGCATCGGGATGTTAAGCCCGCCAACATCCTGATCACCGATTACGGTGAGCCGGCACTGACCGATTTCGGGATCGCGCGTATCGCCGACGGATTTCGTACCGCCACGGGCACGATAACGGGTTCGCCGGCGTTCACCGCACCGGAGGTGCTGGCGGGAGAACAGCCGACCGCGGCGGCCGATGTCTATGGTCTGGGCGCTACCTTGTTCGCCGCGTTGACCGGGCATGCGGCGTTCGAGCGACGCAGCGGGGAGCAGATGGTGGCCCAGTTTCTGCGGATCACCACGCAGCCGACGCCGAATCTGCGCGAGCACAGCATCGACGAAGAGATCTCGACCGCAATCGAACATGCCATGGCCCGCGCTCCCGAGCAGCGGCCCGCCGCGGCGGCCTTCGGCGAGCAGTTGCAGCAACTGCAGGTCGAGCGCGGGTGGCCGGTCGATGAGATGGCGGTGCGGATCACAACGGGTGCCGAGCAGCCAGACAGAACCCCGATTCCATTGATTCCACTTGCCACCGGCCGCTCGCCGGTTCGGGGGCCCGCACCGTCTGGTTCGTGGGTCAGCGCACAGGCGTCTCTTCCTCTGGAGCTGACGAGCTTCGTCGGCCGCCGCGCCGAATTGACCGAGGCCAAGAGCCTGCTGGCGAGCTCGCGGCTGGTGACGTTGACCGGGATCGGTGGGGTGGGCAAGACCCGGCTGGCGTTGCGGGTCGCGACCGGTGCGCGACGCGACTTCACTGACGGGGTGTGGTTGGTCGAGCTCAGCGAGCTGCACGATGGTGGCCTGCTGCCGGGGGTGATCGCTGCCGCTGTGGGGTTGCGTCCGCGGGGACAGTCGGTGCTCGATGTGCTGATCGAATATCTGGCGCCAAAGCAGTTGCTGCTGGTGCTCGACAATTGCGAACAAATCGTGGATGCGGCAGCGAAGGTTGCCGAGACTCTGCTGCGGGCGTGCCCGGGGCTGCGGATCCTCGCCACCAGCCGCGAGCCGCTGGGCATCGGCGGGGAATCCGTACTGCGGGTGCGGCCGCTGACGGTTCCCGATCCAGATCGGGAACCGTCGCTGCGGGGTGCGCCCCGCTACGACGCGGTCAGCCTGTTCGTCGAACGAGCCGCCGCCGCGGTGCCCGGCTTTGCGCTCACCAAGGACAACCTCGCCGCGGTAGCCGAGATCTGCCGCCACCTCGACGGGCTGCCGCTGGCCATCGAGTTGGCGGCAGCCCGGCTGCCAGCACTGTCACCCGAACAGATCCTGCAACGGCTCACCGACCGGTACGCGCTGCTCACCCGCGGCAGCCGCAGCGCGCCGAGCCGCCAGCAGACCCTGCAGTGGTGCATCGACTGGAGTCACTCGCTGTGCACCCCGGCCGAACAGCAGGTGTGGGCCCAGCTGTCGGTATTCGCCGGCAGTTTCGAACTCGACGCCGCCGAACAGGTGTGTCGAGACGACCTCGGAGCACAGGATCTGCTCGATGTGCTCACCGCCCTGGTCGAAAAGTCCATCTTGAATCGCGAGGAGTCGGAGTCGGTGGTGCGGTTCCGGCTGCTCGAGACGGTCCGTGACTACGGCCGCGACAAACTCGACGAAGCCGGCGAATACCTGGAATTGCGGCGCCGGCACCTGGACTGGTATCGGCAGCTCGCCGAGGACGCCGAGGCCGATTGGATCAGCCCTCGACAACTCGACTGGATCGCCCGCCTCGACCGCGAACAACCGAACCTGCGCGAGGCATTGGACTTCTGCCTGACCGACACCCGAGCAGGATCCGACGCCGCGTTGTCGTTCGCGGCAGCCCTGCAACTGTTCTGGTTCTCCCGAAGCCAGCTCAGTGAGGCTCGGCACTGGCTCGACCGCGCCCTCGCCGGCGCACCCGCCACTGCCACGCCCGCACGCGCCAAGGCACTGTGGCGCGCCAGCCTGGTGACCGAATCCCAGGACGATCTCCCCGCAGCATCCGCACTGCTCAGGCAGGCGCAGGCGCTCGCCGAACAGACCGAGCATCCGATCGTGCACGCGTTCGTGAACCTCACCCAAGGTCTGCACGCGGTCCGCATCGCTGACTCTGCGCGCGCCCGCGCTCCCACGGAGGCGGCCCTCGAGACGTTCACTGCACAAGGTGAGGTCTACGGGCAGGTCTGGGCCCTGCTCGGGCTCGGATGGGTGCACACATTCCGGGAGGACAGCGCAGCAGCTCTCTCGTACTTCGAGAAGGCCCTCGCGATCATCGAATCCCACGGCGAATCCGCACATCGGTCATATGCCTTGTGGGGGGCGGCGATTGCCGCGTGGCGCCAGGGTGATCGCGACCGTGCGCTGCAGCTGCTGCGGCAGGAGCTGCAGCTGGCCAGACAACAGAAAGACCTGCTCATGGCCGCGATAGCCCTGGAAGGTCTGGCTTGGGTTGTCGGCGCCGAGGGCAGCGCGCGACGCGCCTCGGTGTTGCTGGGCGCCGCGCAGGCACTATCTCAGGCGATTGGCGGCTCTTCCATACTGTTTGCGGGCCTGGCGGTCCACCATGAGGACTGCGAGCGAGCCGTCCGTCGCACGCTCAGCCAGCGATCCTTCGAGGCCGCCTACCGCGAAGGCGCCGCACTCGATCTCGACGCCGCGACCGACTACGCCCTAGGAGAGCAACCAAGGGCCGCGGCTGCTGATCCGGCGAAGCTGACCAGACGGGAGCAGGAGGTTGCCGACCTCGTCGCCGACGGCCTGACCAACAGGGCCATCGCCACCCGCCTGGTCATCTCGCTGCGCACCGCTGAGGGACACGTCGAACACATCCTGACCAAACTCGGATTCAGCTCCCGCGCCCAGATCGCCGCCTGGGTCGCCGAGCGGAGCCGACCCGCACACGGTTGAAGGTGTCGGACTGGGTCATCCCTTTGAACGATCGGCGAGATCGTTCCACGCCGACCGGGTGATCCGGCCACTCTGTACGCGTCCTCGGAGCGGGCGAAACGCGAACGACTGTCCAGAGAAAAGCCATGCCGATGAAGCCGAGCCCGGGGTGCCGCCGGGACTGATGCCGACGAGGCCGTCTTCCTGCTGTTTTCATGCCGAATGCCATCTCGGTTGCCGGGCGAGCAGCGTGGGCCGCAAAGCGTGGGTGGGTCGAGGAGGACGTCGTAGAGTGTGGTGCGCCGGGTCAGCTGCCTGCCGAGTTCGCCGACCGTCGTCGCCGGTTCGGCTTCATCGAGTCGCCGGCCGTGGGCGGCGCCGGCGGCCTGATGTTCTCGTCCATGAGGGTGCCGACGACGTCGTCGACTCCGGCCTGCAGCAATTGCCGGACTCCGGATATGCCGGTCTACACCCACGATGCCTGGAACGCAACGACTGATCCCGCGGGACGCAGCACATGGGACCGACCATGGTCTCGACTGTCAACTTTCGTGCACAGCCTCTCCCGAGATGGCCCAGCAGGCAGGCAGGATTCCCGCCCCGCGCAGGAGCGTCACAACAGTCCCTTGAATACGTTCCGTCGACGGGTGAGCCCGGTCAGCGAGCTCGCCGCCGGCTCCTTCAGTGTGGTTGGGAGAACTTGGGGCCGGAGTAGCGAGTCCGGATCGCGGTGATCAGCTGAACGTGCTGATTTTGTGTCACGTCCGCCACGCAGAGGCGGTAGCTGCCCAGTTCCTCGGTCGCGGGGTTACGCGCGTGCAGGAGGTGGTTGGTGTCACGGCCGTAGGCGACGTCGATGGTGCCGGACCACAATTCTTGAAAGTCCTTGTCGGAGTGAAGCCGTCGTATGAGGGCATGTGCTTGTTCGCTGCCGCGGTACCGTGCGAGAGCGCCTTTGATGGTGGCGACGGAGTAGGCGGCCTCGCTACGCCATTGGAGGAGGACGGTCCGGGCGATCGGGCTGAACAGCCATGCCGGGATGCACTTGGTTTCATTGAGGTCAGGTGCGAGTGACCAGAATAATCCGTTGCAGGCCAGTACATTCCACATTGGATCCACGTAGGCCGCGAGTACTCCCCGTACTTCGAGGTCATGGAGGTAGGCCATGAGTCCGACATTCTCGCTGACGCACTGACGAAGGTTCTCCACTGCCGGGAGATCCTGTGCGGGAGTCCGTAGGTCCCATAGGTGACGCGCCAGAACCGGTGTGAGTTTGTAACCGGCGATGATCATTTCGAGTGTCTCGATGGATGGGGTGCGTTCGCCACGCTCGATTTGGCTGAGGTAGGAGGGGCTGATCCCGTGTCGTGCGTGGGCGGTGACGCGGGATAGTCGCAGGTGATCTCGGATTAGGCGCAATGTGGTGGGTAGGGTCGGGAGATGTTGTTGCGGTGTGTATCTGGGCTTGTTGGGCCCGTGGTGACGGGAGTGTCGAGTCAGGGGTAGCTCCTCGTCTGTCGGCTGCCTTCCGTCGTGGGGAGGACTCAGGTAGGCTGAGCGGTTCGTTTTGAGGTCCATGGACCGAGTCTTGACATCCGGGCGGTGACCGTCAAGATCACTACGGGGACAACGTGTCCTGGGGCTATCCGCGAGGGGGAGAAGAACTTTGGAAGAGATGTCTAAGGCCGTCGGGCAATGGTTGAGAGCGCGCCGGATAGAGATCGGGCTGGATCGACCCGAAGACCTTGGCAGTCTTGTCGGCCTGAGTGGTGATCAGATCAAGAAGGTCGAGAACGGCACGCGTTCGTTGAGCATCGAGTCGTTCGAAGCCATTGTTGGAGCTTTGGCTCTACCGGTTTGGTGGGGCCGAACGATTCTGGCTCTCACGCGTACCAACCTCATACCGTCGCACCTTGGTGTGGATGCCCCATTGCTGCCCCGGGATTTGCGGATTCTGGAGGCGTACCCGGGGCCGGCATGCCTTCAGGAGGTGCCTCTGTTCAGGGTGAAGGCCGCAAATAGTAAGTACCTCAAGGCATTTCCTGGATTGACGCCGGGCCGCAACATCATCGAGTGGATGGTGAACGAGCCGATTGCTCGCCGGGTGCTGGTGAATTGGAGGTTCGAGACGCACTTGATGACACAAGGACTCAAGCTCATGTCGCGGGGGATCGTGCCACAACATGAAGTCGACGCCGTCGTCGATGCTTGTCGCCACGTGCCGGAGTGGGATGACTTCTGGAATTCCGAACTACCGAAAAGCTTGGCGACACCGGCCCGGTCTCTCGAGTACTCAGTCATCAGGGACGCCGATACCGGTGAGGAGTACCAGATGTGGGTGTCTATCGATGCCAGTGAGCTGCCATTTAGACCGTGGTGGGTCTACCACCTGACCTCAGTCGACGGTCCACTAGCCATGGCGGTGTAGCGCTATCTGTAGCGCAGATGTCCAGCAGTCCTTGTGCGAGAAGCGAACATCCGAGGTTTGTGTTCGTGTTGGCCGCCGCACCGGCGGTCCGATCAAGTTGCCGCAACCGCGCACCGGGGTCTGGGGGAATGGCCAGGGATCGTTAATTTCTTAGCGCGCAGTGCAGGATGCTGCTCGTGCATGGGGAGCGCAACGGTGAACTTTCGTCGGTACCTTCAGCTATATCAACGGGTTGCGGTACTCAATCGCTGGAACTCGGACGCGCAGTGCGACGAGAAGACGGTTACCTCGTCTCGATGATCGCGTACCAGTTCCCGGAGTCGCTTCTGATTGTCGACCCGTTGCTGGCGTTGAGTGTCAACAGACCACTGAAATATGCGGGCCCCCAGTGGCATGGACGGATTGTTCGCCATCTGGCCGTGATAGGAGTAGGCGTCTCCAGCGTGGAGAAACCACCCCTTTCCGGTGTCGACCGCAACCCCGACATGCCCGCGTGTATGTCCTGCCAACGGGATCATCAGGATTCCTTGCGGCAGCCCTGTCAACTCGCGCACCGCCCTGAATCCGAGCCAATTCTCGTCGCTACTGTCGGAGTCGGCGTAGGTGTTCCACTTGGGTCCGTGCTCGAACTGTATGGGCCGGTACCGCATCTGCCGGCTCCCTGTCGCAGCATCGAGCTCGGCTTGGTGGACGTGGACGATCGCTGCCGGAAAGTCCGCAAGACCCCCCGCATGATCCAAGTCCAAATGCGTCACGATGATGTCGCGAACATCGGTGCGCGCGAACCCCAGTGCCTCTACCTGTTTGGCAATTGGGTTGTCGAGCAGTGGGTTGGTCCGGCGGACAAGCTTCTGGCCCACCCAAACATCAGGTCGAACCATGGCCTGCTCCCCGTAGCCGGTGTCCACCAACGCCAATCCCGTCGCATGCTCGATCAGCAGGCAGTGGCACGCCCCCACGGCCCTCCGCAGAACGCCCGGACGACCATCGATCAACCGCCCACCGAAAGGCCTGGTACCTCCAGCGTCCAGATGATGGACATGCATAACACTGCTCCGATCCATGTTGCCGACCAACCAGCCACCTAGACGCGGCCCCGTTGCCCCCTAGCGACATATGGAAGTCATCCAAAAGTACACCAAAGTGCCAGTGCTGAAACATAATTCGGTCTGGCGGGTACGTCGGCACCGTCGCCGTGCTGGAGTCGCTACTGGCGACGACGCTGGTGTCCGCAGGTGCGGCCTTCAGAACAGCATTTCGAACTCAGACTCCGAGTCATCGACCGCATCGGTCTCGCTCGCCATGGGTAGCGCGACGACATGTGCTCAATCTCACGTAGTGCCAGCCAGTGCATGCCGGTGTGCAGCCGCCGCATCGCCAGGAGGTTCGCTCGGGGCACAACGAAGATGACGTCACGGAGGAAGGCTAGAGGACTCGGCGCCCCAACCGTCTCGAAAATTGTGTTGACGCTTGCTGCGTAAAACCTTTGGCAAACGCTGCGCTTAGAAGCCCTTTGCAGTTTTACGCAGCGCGCGTTAACGCAATCTAGGTGCGTTCGAGCTCTGGATTTCTCTGTCTTTCAAGGCTTTTGATGGACATGCAAGTCCACGCCGTTCGAAAGGAAAGAGATGGATCCCTACGTGATACTCGGATGGGCGAATTACGCTCTGTCGCTACTGTCGAGTGGCCTGTCCGTAGCAGCACAGGCGCTGGCGCTCATCGCCCCCTTCATCTGACACGCAAGAGTTGAGAAGCCGCCTCCCAGAAGCGTATTCGCTGCTGGGAGGCACCTCGAACAGCGTCCGCCCCGCGCATTCGGGGTCGTAAATCACTATTCCCCGCCTTCACGACGAAGGGTTATTTGGCATGCTCGAATCCACCAGAATTCCCTGCCACCGCATACCTGATCACCGAATTGAAGCAGGTGCTGTGCAAGGGCGAAATCATTTGTGCAGCAGCATCGGGCGAGGCAGCCGTGTCCTCCTCGCGGGTGCGATACCCGCGGCTATAGTGCTGGCCACCTGTGCGGGGACAGCCAGTGCCGTCGAGGGTCTCTTCGCAATCGCCGACCAGCCCGGTGTCACCA
Source organism: Nocardia vinacea (assembly GCF_035920345.1). Taxonomy (NCBI): domain Bacteria; kingdom Bacillati; phylum Actinomycetota; class Actinomycetes; order Mycobacteriales; family Nocardiaceae; genus Nocardia; species Nocardia vinacea. Next base: position 3,650,716 of record NZ_CP109149.1, on the reverse strand, counting down.
GCCCCGCGCAGCCCGGCACAACCACCCTGCCGCCGCCTTCGCCGGAGCCTGAACCAGCGCCGCCGCAGCCAGCGCCGCCGGTGTACTACTCGCAGCCGCCAGAGATCCGGAATGAGGCGACCCCGCGTCCAGCTCCACCGCCGGAGGAGCCGGTGGAGCCGATACGGATCGACGAATTGCATCTGCCCGCGCCCGTAGCCCCAGTAGCACCGATTGAGCCGCCGGAGAACACGATTCGTATCGGGCAGTGGCAGACCCCGCGCCCGGACTGGCTGCCTGCGGAATGCGCGGATGTCATCAACGACACTGCCGCTGGTGCCGAAGCTCAGGTCGCGACCGCGTTGGACTCGATCGGCATCCCAGCTGGACGGTCGGACCGTGTCAGCGGCGCCACCCTGGCTGGTGCCGGAATCGGTGGCGCCGCAGGCGCCGCGATCGTGGGAGCGCCGGTAGCTGCTGCTGGAGCGGTGGTCGGTGGCCTGATCGGCGGCACCATCGGCGGAATCGCCGGAGCCGCGCTCGGCACGGTTGTGGCGGTGCCGATCATCGGCACGGTGACATCCGGCGTGGCCGGAACAGCGCTTGGCGCCGCGGCCGGTGCGTTCGTGGGTGCCGCCGCGGCCGGTATCCCTGCCGCTGTCGTCGGTGCGGTCGCTGCGGGCACGGTTGGTGCCGGGTTCGGCGCTGGAGTCGGAGTCGGGCAGCCATGACCGCAGAGGAGAACAACCGCGCACGTGTCCTTGCCGCGGCGGTAGCCGCCGCTGCCATGCTGGGCTTGGCCGGGGTCACTACTGCCCCCGGATCAGCTGAGGCCGTGCCGCTATCCGGGTGCCCCGCGCTGTATTTGCTCGGCGTCCAGGGCACCGGGCAATCCTCGCCAACCGCAGACCTGCTCGCTGACACCGGAGTCGTTGGCGCGCTCATCGCGCCGGTACTTTCGGCCGCTCCCGGTCTGGTGCAGCGCAGCTACATTCCCTACGGCGCTGGGTTCGGTGGCGCGGTCCCCGGTGGTGGGCCTGACCCGTATGTGGTGTCGGTGACCGATGCCCGTACCCACCTCGACGCTGCTGCCTCCCAGATCGCCGAGACCTGCCCCAGCACGATGATCGCCGGGATCGGCTATTCCCAAGGTGCGCAGGCGATGTCGTTGTTTGCTCGGGATGTCGGCGCGGGCGTCGGGCCGGTCGCGCCGGATCGTATCGCTGGCATCGCACTGTATGCCCATCCCGACCGCGCACCGGACGCGCCGATCTTCCCCGGCCGCCCGGGCCAGACAGGACCCGACCCCGCGCCTGGCACCAGCGGGGCGGCGGTGTCGGCGGTGCAGATCTCCAACCCGCCCGCCGGTGGCGGCGGCATCGCCGACGGCGCGACCAGCTACGGCGCACTGACAGGTCGTGTTGCCGACATCTGCACCGACGGTGACCTGGCTTGTTCGGCACCGGATCGGGCGGCGCTGCTGCGCGTGGGTGCCGAGATCGCCGCCCAAGCCGACCTGCGTGACCCTGTTGCCGCCATCGGATCACTGAATACCTTGCTCACCGCTGCAATCGGTGATGCCTGGACGACTGTGGTGCTCAATGACTTTCAGGTCCGCGCGGGCGATGTCGACTATGCCCCGCAGTTGGGTTTGGCTGCCCGGTTGATCGAGGCTGCCGATCCCCGTAAACCCGGCCCGAACCCGGAGCAGATCGGCGCGGCGGGCGCGCGGTGGAGCGAGATCACCGCCACCGTCGCGGCGAACCCGATCGGGTTGGTTCCCAAGCTCGTCGACCAACTCGGCATGGCGTGGGGTGGGCTCGTCGCCGACAACGCCGACCTGCTCAATCCTGCGATCTGGGTCCGCTACGCCGACACCGTCGCCCGACACAACAACTACGCCATCAACGGCCAACTCAACTCGGGTATCGCCTGGATGGTCGCCCTCGCCCACGACATCGCCGGGAGCCGATAATGACCGACCCCACCACCATCGATGATTTCTACAGCATCCCCGAAATCGACTTCACCCCCCAGCCGGGGGAGATCCAGCGGTGCCGCAGCGTAGCCACCCCGGGGCTGCCCGGCGCGAAGCGTGCGTGGCAGCTCGTCTATGCCACCCGCACCGCGTCCAACGGCCCCATCCCGGCGTCGGGGATTGTGATCACACCGGACCGGCCAGACACCGCTGGCCCCAGCCCGATCCTGGTGTACTGCACGGAATTCCACGGTCTCGGTGGGCGGTGTGCGCCGTCGCAGCTGCTGGCGGGGGAGGGGACCGAACCGGAATCCGGGTTCATAGCCAGCGCACTCGAGCGCGGCTGGACGGTCGCGGTGCCCGACGGGCAGTGCTTGGGCATCACCGGGTTGGGGCCGCACATGTTCCTGGCCGGTCGTGCCGCCGCGCACGCTGTGCTTGACCTCGCCCGCGCGGTGGGCACGCTGCCGGACCTGGACTCTTCGAGCGCGCCGTGCGCGGTGTGGGGGTACGCCGATGGTGGGCGCGCGGCGATTTGGGCTGCCGAGCAGCATCCCCGGTATGCATCGGACCTGGATCTGCGGGGGGTCGCTGCCGGTGCTGTCGTGGCCGATCCCGGGGCGCTGATCAGTGAGATCGATGGCGGGCCGTGGTCGGGGCTGGCGTTGGCCGGGCTGATCGGGCTGGCGCGCGCGTATACCCATCTGCCGGTAGACCATCTACTCACCGACGAGGGACACCGCGCTGTCGAGCACGCTCGAGAACTCGACGCGGCGGCGCTGCTGGTCACCTATCGCAACCAGCCGCTTGGACACTGGTGCGAACGCGCCGACCCCTGGAACGACCCCATCTGGCGATACGTGCTGGCCAACGAGACCAGCGGCTACGCGACCCCGGAGGTACCCGTGCACCTCTACCACGGCACCGAGGACGCCATAGTACCGGTAGCGATGGGACGCAACCTGTTCGCCGAATACCGCTCTCTCGGAGTCGATTTGAACTGGCGGGAATACCCGAACAGCCACAGCGGCACCGCCACTGACGGCGCTCCCGAAGCCATCGCGCAGCTGGCCCACTACTTGGCCCGCCGACCCGACCACACCACGCGCCCGGCACCACCGAGCCCGCAGACCACCTGAATCGCCTGCCCGCACCTGCGAACCCCTCGCCGGGGTGCGGGCAGGCCCCAAATCAGCAGAGATCGAGGTGAAATCTCATGCATCCCCGCATTGTCAGGACTCGGACGTTGCGGTGCGCCGCCGCGATGGCACTGATGTCGATCATCGTGTCTGTGGCCGGTGTCAGCACAGTGAACGCCGATGACGGTGTCCCTCTCGGAGCGAAGTGCCCCAGCCTGTATGTGCTGGGGGTGCAGGGCAGTGAGGAGGGAGCCCCGGAGGCCGGGATCGTCAGCGACTCCGGGGCGTTGGGCCAGGTCTTCGGTCCGCTGGCCGCTGCCGCGGGGGACCTCGTGCAGCGCGCCTACGTCCCCTACGGCCAGACAGCCGATGGGAAGGCCCTGCCCTACGACGCCGCGATCACCGCCGCCTCGGAGCGCCTGGAACAGATGGCCGCCGAGGTCCTGACGCGCTGTCCCCATACCAAGATCGCCGCAGTCGGCTACGCACAGGGCGCGGCCGCAGTCTCGACCTTCGCCCAACGAGTCGGAGCCGGCAGCGCTCAGGTCGGTGCAGACCGAGTCGCTGGAATTGCGTTGCTGGCCAACCCGACTCGCGTGGCGAATACCTCTGTATTGCCCAGTCTGCCCCAGGCGACTACTCCCGCGGCGGCGCCTGGTACGACGGGGGAGAAGGTCGCCTCGATCACGCTGAGCAATCCAGCGCTGACCGGTATAGGGATTGCCGCCCCGGCGGGGTCGAGCGGGTACGGAACGTTGGTCGGGCGAATCGCGGATCTGTGTGTAGCAGGTGACGCTACCTGCGACGCACCGGCTGGAAGCCCGCTGGTCACCACGGTGGCCAACATCGCTGCACGGTCGGATCTGCGAGATCCTATTGCCGCGATTTCGACTGTCGCGCAGGCGTTGTCGGCGACGGTCTACACGACGGCAGTGAATGTGGTCAACGAGGACCTGCGCGGCACCAGCCTCGATCAGCTGTCCTACGAACCCAGCAAATCTCTCGGCCAACGCCTAGCCGAAGCGTCCAGTCCGACCGCCACACAACCAGCACCTGCCGACGCCCTCTCAGCACTGATGAAGCTCGGCACAATCGGGCTCGGGGCGGTCGTCTCGGTGGCGCAGAAGGTATTCACACCAGCGACGGTTGCCGAGCTGGCGACTGTCGGTATGTCCAATCCGTGGGCGGCGATCGCGGCGTTGGGCACCAAGCTCGCCGCGGCGGTCGTGGAGTTGATACCGCCACAGAGCGCCAGTCGCTGGATCAATCAAGCCTTCGACGCGATCACCAGCACCATCAGCGACCACAGCGAGCTCTACACCCTGGCCAGCTCCGCCAAATACAGCGACACCACCGGCCGCCACGGCTCCTACCAAACCGTGGCCGCCACACAAACCGGGCACTCAGCGCTGCGCGCCACCGCCGACTGGTTCACCGCCCTGGCCGGCGACCTCGCCGCCACCGGGATCGCTTCAGCCCCAGCACAATCCGCCACCCGCTCGACGATCACACCACCCACCCCCAGCACCAGTGCCGTGACACCAGCGGGCCCGACGTCGAGTACTGGCCCCTAGACCCCTTCGGGCGGAGCCCGAATCCGCCCGACGTACCCACAACCTTGTCGGCTGATTCTCCCCTGGCCGCCCGCCCGAAGGGCCCCCACTCCGCCCGCCAACCACATCAAGGAGGTGAGAACCGAAATGCCCAACACCCAAACTGATATCGACATTGGGCATGGTGGCGGCTGGCTGCATCGCGGCGAACCCGTTGCCCTGCAAACCATCTCGCCCGCCACCGGCGACGCGAACCCTGAGCGCGGCACCGAATGGCAGTGGATCAGACAGCACACCCCACAACCCGCCAGCGGCGGAACACACTCGGGCATACCACGGCGGGTATGGATCGGGCTTACCGGCGCACTCGGTATAGCCGCCGCGCTGATCGCTGTGGGAATCAGCTCGATCGCTGACCATCCGGACACGACCGCGGTGATCCCCACGGCGACCGCGAGCCCCCCGACAATGACCCCACCAACCGGTGGGGCATGCACCGGGCTGTCGGGGCAGACCGTCACCGACACCGCTGGTGACACCCACAGCCTGCAAGGGGTTATCGCGGCTTTCGAGCATGCCTACTACCGACAGCGCAGCGCCGAAACCGCCTTGGGGCTGGTCGCCCCCGAGGCTGGTCTCACCCTCGAGGGGCTGGCAGCGGGCATCGCCTCGACCCCGACCGGAACCAGCCACTGTGTGGCGATCACCCCGATCGCCGAGGGCACCGCGGAAGTACATCTGGTCGCACAGCATCCCGATGGACAGCGCATCGACTACCTGCAGTTGATCAACGTCGGGCACACCTCGGACGACGTGGTCATCACCAACATTCAGAAGCGGGGCTGAGCGATGGCCACACCGCTGCACCTACACCGAGACCACCGCGACCGAGGGCAGCGTCTCGATCCGGGCACCATCACCGCACCGGAACAGTTGGCTTCGGTGCGGGAGACACCGTTGCCGACCACAGGTGCCCATCCACCGCTGTTCGCGGTGCTCGGTGCGCATGGCGGTGCCGCAACCTCGACGCTGGCGCGGTGGTGGGCACCGGCGGCCGACACCGGGCTGGCCTGGCCCGGATCACCGCGCACCACCCAGCACGTCATCATCGCAGCCCGCCTGTGCATGCCCGGACTCACCGCAGCCGCCGAACGCCTCCGCGAATGGCACGCCTGTCTGACACCCGACGGGGTGGAGGTGATCGGGCTGGTCCTCACCGCGGCTCGCCCGGGAAAGGTACCCGCTGTGGTGCGCCGGTATCGCGCTGTGGTCGCCGAGTTGGTCGCCGACGTCTACGAGATCGGCTGGCACGACGAACTCGTCGTCTGTGAACTGACCGAACTCGCCGAGTATGTGCCATTCGACCCACCGCCACCGCGCCGATCAGGGCTGCGCGATGCGGTCCCCGCCGACGTGCACCGCGCCGGAACCCAGATCATCACCCATCTCGCAGCCACTCGTTCGATTGCTGCACAACCCGATTCGGAGAAAACGCCATGACCACCGCCTACGCGGTCGGCGAGGCGATCACCGTGCTCGCCCAAGAAATCAAACCCACCCCTATAGCGCCGCCTGGCGCGGACAAGTTGATCAACCTCGTCAACTATCTGTCCTGGATCGTCATGCTCGCCGGAATCGCGTCGCTGATCTACGCCGGCGGGAAATTCGGGTGGGAACGATTCCACGGCGGCGCGGTCGAATCCCCCAAGATCATCCTCGGCGCTCTGGTCGGCGGCATCATCGCCACCAGCGCCGGAACGATCATGAACGCCGTCGTCACCGGAGGCGCATAACCCATGCGCCACTTCCCGATTCATCCCCAACCGTCGCCAGCCACACCCGGTGCCTGGAGAGCCGACACCCGGTTCCCACCCGCGGCGCACACCACACGCGAACATCGCTCGGCCCATCATCGCGACGCGAGTCCGGTCACCATCGCGGCCCCCGACGGGCTGCGGCTCTCGGCCGCACGCCTCGGCCCGGCGCATCCTCCGGCGAGTGTGGTCTACGTCCACGCCCTGCTCACCGACTCCACCTACTGGACGCCGCTGACCGAGTGCCTGCACCAACGGCTCGACGGCGGGATCGCCCAGATCGTCTACGACCAGCGCGCACACGGCACATCCGAGCATTCGGCCCCCGGGGCCCGAGCCATATTGCCGACGCTGGTCGATGACCTCGACACGGTCCTCGCCCACGCTCACGGAGCGGTCGTGCTGGTCGCGCACTCGGTGGCATCGCTGCTGGTGCAGGCATGGGCCGAGCAGTACCCGCACCGTGCCCGTGCCTTGGCGGGCATCGTGTTTTTCAACGGCTGCCCCGAGTTCCCTTGGCGCCCAACGGATGACATCCACGTCGAGGGAAGACGCTCCCGACGCGCAGCGCGTCAGCTGCTCGGGGAACTGACCACCTATCTGTTCGAGCCGCCGCTGCGCTACCGGGCGCCGCGCCGCAGCCCGTTCGACGCCATCGGTGGCGCGACGCGCCTCGAGAACCTCGACGCGATGCTCGCCGACCTCGCCGTCTACGGCGGCGCGACTCTGACGGGTGAGGCAGCCAGCGTTTTGCGGGCTGTCCCGTCCTGGGTACTGACCGGGCAGCTCGACCCGGTCGTCGCCCCGAGCAGATCCCAGCATCTGGCCGAACGGATCTGGGGCGACTACGACAGCGTCCCCGACGCCGGACATTCCCTGCCCTACGTCGAGCCGGGCAAAGCCTGCGAGCCGATCCTGGCCGCGCTCGAGGTCGCCTACCGCACCCAACAACAGCACGGCGGCGCGCTGTGATCGCTAAACCTCTTCCCGTGCAGGTGCTTTCGCCGCTGACTCAACTGCTGGGCTATCTGATGTGGTTCGTGCTGCTGCTGTGCATCGCCCGCGCGGTGTGGGTCGGCGGGCTGCTCGCGATCCGCATGTACCGCGAAGAAAGCGTCGAAGGACTCCTCGGCGCACTGCTGGGCGCGGCTCTGCTCGGGTCGGCCAGCTCCATCGCCATCACCGTCCTGCCCACCTGACCGGACGAAGGAGACCGACCCCGTGAACCCCTTGCGCGCACACCGGATCGGCGTCGTGGCACTGCTCGCGTTCACCGGAGCGCTCGCCGTCGCGGGCCTGCTCGCCTGCAGTGGCCAGGACGCCAACGGATCCGCACAGCCGAGCGCCACCGTAACCGTCACCGCGCCAACCGGATTGCGCTGGCAGAGCTTCCAAGGCGTGGATCTACCAGTCGCTGACCAAGGCCCTGAGCGCATCGAAGGACCGGTAGCCAGCGGATTCGACCGCTCACCGGTAGGTGCGGCGCTGGCGGCGATCCACTCGACGGTGCGGATGTCGATCGGCACCGACAGTCAGTGGCCCACGGTCGGCCAGCGCATGCTCGCCGAGGGCCCTGGGCGCGACACCTGGGCAACTGCCCGCGCCCAGATTTCGATCACCGCACCGATCACCAGCGGCGCACCGAAAGTCGCGGGCTACGTGATCGCCCACTACACCCTCGACGCCACCGACGTCGACATCTACACCATCCACCCCGACAACTCCATCACCCGCAACAACGCCCACGTCCTGTGGCAAGGCGGGGACTGGCGGCTGCACCTACCCGGCAACGCGACATTGCCCCTGGTCACCACCGCCGCGGTGCTCCCCGCCGACATCGTCTCGTTCACCCCGCGCTGAGGAGCCCAACTCATGAGATCCTATCGCCTGCTGATCATCCTGCTCGCCGGTATCACCGCCGTGGTGATCGCGGTGTTCGTACTCACCATCACCAACACCAGCCCTGGCGACATCCCCGCCGACCCCGGCAGCGCCCCAGCGCCAACAGAGCGAACGTTTCCCGACCTGCCGCCGACCACAATTCCGCTGCCGCCGACCACCGACCTGTTCGGCAACCGCCTGGAAGTGCCCCACGACGAATCCGGTGTCGCGCTTGCGCAAGATCCGAGCACCCGCACCGACCCTGCCAGCCCGGCCTACCTGACCACCCCACCCGCCCGGATGCAGTGGCAGCGCGGCTGGGGCGGCGCGGCACTGCCGGCATCGGGCAGCGACGGACCCGCCCGCATATCCGACGGCATCGCAACAGGATTCGCCCACACCCCGCAAGGCGCGGCACTGGCCGCCGCCGATGCGCTCGCCCGCGCTCTAGCTGCGCCCGAGGGTGTATGGCAGCACGTAGTGCGGGAACGCTACTACGGCGGCGGCCAAGCGCTACTCGACCGGTTCGCCCGCTCCCGCGAGCGCACTCGTGACGCTGCCCGCTACGTCGTGGTCCCCGACGGCGTCCGGATCCAGCCTGGCTACCGCGACGACCTCGCGCTGGTGCAGTTCGCCACGCACAACGACATCGGTTACACGATCTCGACCTGGCCGATGGCATGGATCGACGGCGACTGGCATGTACGAGTACCAGACGATATCGAAACACTCTGGGGCCCAGGCACTTCCGCCTCTTCTCTGACCGGATTCGGATACTGGAAGGGCCTGTCGTGACCGATATTGCCATCGCCGGTACTCCGGTCATTGCGATCACGACATGGCGAACCCAGCTGCCCATCCCCGATGTCTGCGAGATGCCGCTGGGGCCGCAACAAGCATGCGAACAACTCGGACAGGCCGCCTCCGACGCGGCGGGCTCGGCCCTCGACGACATAGTCGCGCAATTCGCGGAGAGCTTCAGCAACATCCTGCGGTTCGTCATGACCTGGTGGACCGCGCTGCCCTCACCGCAACTGACCGATAACCAAGGAGGACTCGGACCGACGCTGTCGGGCATCCGGGAATACACCAGCGGCCTGCAGGTGCTGCTGCTCACCTGCGGAATCATGTTCGCGGCGGCACGGCTCGCGCTGGCCAAGCGCGGTGGGGTCGCTGGTGAGGCACAGGAAAGCGTGCTGATGTTGGGCCGGGCGGTGTTCGCCTCGATGGCCTTCGCTGCGGTCATCACCGCCGGAACTCGTGCTGGTGACGCCTTTGCCGAGTGGGTGATCTTCGACTCGTCCCGAGGCGACGCCCACAACATCGTCGCTGAGCTGACCAAGTTCGATCTCAGGACGAACAACTCCGGATTGGGAACTGGTGTTTTGTTCGTGCTGTTCCTCCTCGGGATCATCAGCATGCTCATACAGCTGGTGATGCTGGTGCTGCGGCAAGCCTTGCTGATCCTGGTCGTCGCTGTTATCCCGATCGCGGCGGCTGCTTCTGGGACAGGGCCGGGTTTCCAGGCATACAAGCGTCTGTTGAGTTGGTCGCTGGCGTTCGTGTTGTGGAAGCCGGTCGGGGCGTTGATCTATGCGATGGCGTTCACCGTGGCCGGGCGTGATCAGCAGGATCCACAGCTGGTGCTCCTAGGTTTGATCTTGCTGGTCATGACGGTGATTGTTTTGCCCGCGCTGATCCGGCTGGTCGCACCCGCGGTGGCGACACTCGGCGGCGGGGGCGGCGCGGCGGCAGTGCTGGCAGGCGGCGGCGCAGGTATAGCGATGGCATCGCTGGGCGACCGTTCGGGAGGCCGCAAGGTCAGCGAAGGCGAGAACGACCCTGGCGGCGCATCACCACCCAAGGACCCATCTCCAGGAGGCGGTGGTGGCGGAGGGGGTCGACCGATGCCCGACGGCAGCGGTGGTACTGGCGGCAATGGTTCCTCCGCCTCGGGGGCGGACACCTCATCAGGGGTCGCCCCCGGTGGCTCGGGCGGGGGTTCGAATGGTGGCGGTGCACCGCCACCAGAAGCCGCGGCATCGAAGTCGTCGAACGCGGCGGGTGCGGGCAGCGGCGGGGAGGCGGCCGGTGCTGCTGGCGGCGTGGCCGGTGCGGTCGCGTTGGGTGCGCAACTGGGGCAGCAGGGGGCGTCGGCCCTCAAGAGCCAGACGCGAGACGCCACGGAGGGCGGTCTGGATCCGGATGCGTTGGGGCCGGGGGAGGTTCGGCGATGACCACACGCATGTATGGCCGTTGGGAACGCCCTCGCTCGGCCGGGTTCTTCGGGTTGACCTGGGGTGTGTCCATGCTCGGGCTGGGCTTGATCATCATGGTGATGGTCGGGTTCATGATCACCCGGTCGCTGTCGATGGCGGCGAGCTTGGTCGTGGCCTCGGCACTGGTGTTCACGCCGCTGGCGATCACCCGTAACGGCCGCACCGGCTGGGAGATCGCCGTGCTGCGTATCCAGTTCGCCGCTGCCGCGGCCCGCGGTGAGCACGTCTACCAGGCCGGCCGGTTCTCCAAAATCCCGGGAGTCGCGAAACTTCCTGGGTTGCTGGCGGATTCGCGGCTCTCGGAGTACGAGACGGCGGGTGGGAAACGCTTCGCGATGATCCATATCCGCCGCAGCGATCACTACGCTGTCGTGCTGCGGGTGATCCCACGTGGCAAAGAGTTGGTCGACCAAACTCAGATCGACGCCTGGGTCGAAGGATATGGCCAGTTCCTGGCGACGCAGAGTCGCGGTGGGGAAGTTGTCGCGGTGACCGCGGTGTTGGACAACGTGGTCGAGACCCGGCTCAGGCAGGCATGGGAGGTCGCCCGCCTGGTGCGCCCGGATGCCCCGGCTTATGCGAAGGCGGTGATGCGGGAAGCCGCCGCCGATGTCGGTGGGGTCGGGGTGCGGATCGAGGCGCGGATCGCGATCACCTACCGCGCGATCGGTAAGGGCCGTATCCGTCGTGATGAGGCCGAGCAGGCCCGCGAGATCGGGCAACGCCTGCAAGGAGTCCTGTCCCAGCTGGCCCGTGCGGGGCTTCCGGCGACACCGTTGCAGGCGTGGGAGGTCCTCGGGTTGGTGCGCACCCGCTACGACCTTGCCTCCCAACGTGATGTCGAAGCCGCCGGTGTCGAGATTATCCGTACACAGTCGTGGGATTCGGTCGGGCCACTGGCGCATAGGGACCGCTGGGATCACTACCTACACGACGGCGCCTGCTCGATCACCTGGGAAATGGACGCCGCCCCACGCGGGGCGGTCATGGAAACTGTGCTCGAGGAGTTACTGCGCCCGCGCGCCGACGTGCCGCGCAAGCGGGTGGCGATCGTGTACCGGTTGCATTCGGCCGCCGAGGCAACCACGTTGGTCGACTCCGACTTTCGTGACGCGGTCGCGGCCGAGCAGACCGAACGCGGAATCGCCTCGGCTTCGGCGCGGATCCGGGTCGGCAATACCCAAGCCGCCCGAGAGGAGCAGGCGCGTGGGGCGGGGTTGACGCGGTTCGGGGTGCTGGTGACGGTCACCGATCACCTCGATGGGGACTTACCTGGGATCGAGGCGTCGGTGAAAGCGATGGCCGCTGCCTCCCGGTTAGGGGTGCGCCGCTGCTACGGCACACAAGCCGCCGCATTCGCCGCGAGCCTCGGGATCGGGTTGATCTTGCCGGAGCACACCTCCATCTCCAACCGGGTGTCGAATTGAACGGGTTCACGGAAACTGAAGCGTCTTCAGAGGGAACCCGAGTGCGCTCCACCGGCATCCGGGAGGGTGGGTGCTCGGGTTGGTGTGGAACCTGGCGGGCCGGCGGTGTGAGGGTCGGTCAGCAGTTGCCTGGCGTTGGTGGCCCACCGGATCGCGTTGGTGTCGGAGATCGCGAACATCACCGACAGATGCAGTGGGTCCGCGCCGCAGTTGATGGCTTCCTCGAGTTTGCGGTCGATGCGCAGTCGTTCCAGGGTCGCTGTCAGGCCGCGCAGGTTCGGCAGGAACGCGGTGCTGACCGGTCCGGTGCGCAGTCCGGTTTCCTTGCTGATGAGCAGGTGCGGGTTCGCGGTGCGTGGCCAGCGGCTGCGCCGGTGGTCGAGCCATTGGCGCAGTACCGTGGCGGTGATCTCGTCGATCGGGAGGTTGCGGCCGCCGATGGTGATGCGCCGGTTGCCCAAGTCCACATCGTCGAGCAGCAGGGCCCGGATCTGTCCGGGCCGGGCGCCGTAGATGGCGGCCAGGGCGACACACAGACGCGAGGGTGGGGTGTCGGCGGCGCGCAGCGCGGCAGTCATCTCGTCGTCGGACAGTGGTTGCCAGATCCGTCGGACTCGTGGTGTGTGCCGGATGCGGGCGCAGGGGTTCTGGAAGACCACGCCGTTGCGTTTGGCCCAGATGAACAGCGACCGCAACCCTCCCAACGCGAGCATCCTCGGCTCGCCGTGCAGATCGGCGAGATAGGCGAGGACCTCGTCACGGGTGATCTCGCGCAGGTGATCGTGGCTGGCCGACCAAGCTTGCAGCGCGGGTCGGACCCCGTTGAAGTAGGCCATCGCGGTCGCGGGTGTGCGGCGGTGCTGGCGGGGCCCGCCTTCGTGCAGGGTGCGAACCCAGCGTTCGGCCTGGTGGGCGATCGCCGGGGCGAGGCCGTCGAGTTTGGCGTCGAGCCAGCTATCGAACACCGTGGGTCGGTCGTCGAGGAGGATCCCCATCATCGACAAGATGTCGATGACGTGGACGAGCGCGCCGCCACCCTGACGGCAGATCAGCCGGTGGAACTGCGAGACCCGCACGAGGTCGCCGTCGGCGTGCGTGGCCAACAGCATGACCAGGTTCCGATCGAGTGCTCGGCGCTGTTCATGGGGGAAGCCGTGTGCCTCGGCCATTGTCCAGGACAGGTGCAGGGCCCAGGCCAGCCACGGATTGTCCGGCGCGGCATCCGATCTCAGGTCGACACGGCCACGCCGATAGGTGCGGGGCAGGTCTGTCAACAACAGCAGCTGCGCGGAGTCGAGACTAGGGCGGGATGCTGCCGGCGGTGCTTGTCTTGGCCGACGCCCCTTTCTCAGGTCGACACGGCCACGCCGATAGGTGCGGGGCAGGTCTGTCAACAACAGCAGCTGCGCGGAGTCGAGACTAGGGCGGGATGCTGCCGGCGGTGCTTGTCTTGGCCGACGCCCCTTGGCCCCGCGTTGTCGCGGCGTTGTCGGCGGTGGCGCGTGGGGCTGATAGAGGTCGGCCAGAAACAGCTGGTGGTAGCGGACTTTCGCTGCATAGGGAGCGAGAATGGCTCTGTCGCGAGCGTTTTCGGCGGTGGCGGCCCGGTCGAGCCTGGCCTGGCACCAGCACAGGCGGCAGTAGCCATTCCTGAGGGCGACCCAGCGGTGGCAAGCCGAACAGTTGCCCACGGGTCGGCGATAGCCGACAGCGAAGTTGTAGCAGGCCAGGCACACGCCCTGAGCGTAGGTCGGGCCCCATGCCAGGCATTCGGAGCAACTGGTCACCGAGCGCGCGATCGGCGGCCGGGCACCATCTCGGGCGGCCATCGCTCAGGTCGGCGGCATCGAACGCCCGTCCCGGCGGCGGGGCACCACCCTGGGGCGAGATTGTTGTGCCGCAGCCTGCACGTCGTTGTCGCTGCCGGAGTCGGGACGCGACACCGAGTCCGGTTCCGGGATCAGCAGTTCGCCGATGTCACAACCCAGCACGACGCAGACCACGTCCAGATCGGCGAGCTTGATCGAGGCGGGCTGGCCCGACCACAGGTGCGACATCTTGCCGGCGGAGATGACCAGGCCGTGCTCGGCCAGCAGGCGTTGCATCTGCGAGGCTTGCCAGATACCGCGGTTGGCCGCGGCCAGGCGCAGATTCCAGCGCATTCACATCAGTCCCTTCAAGCGCGTGCCGACGCGTTGTTGACCGGCGATCCAGGCGTCCTCGATCCGGCTTCGGTGCACGTGAACGTATTTCATCGTGGTGGTCACCCAGGCATGGCCATACATCTCCTGGATCGAGATCAGGTCCACGCCGTCCAAGTACAGTTGCGAGGCGCAGTAGTGGCGCAGCACGTGCGGCGACATCCGCCCTATCCACGTTGGCAGATGCGCCCGCGTCGCCTCGGCCAAACTGCGACGCAAGGCGTTGTAGCCGACGCGATTTCGCGTTCCGTCCGCGTTGATGCGTTCGGAGGGCAGCAGCGGTGCGCCTGGGCGGGTGTGATCGTCGCTGAACTGTCCCCACACGTCCTCGACATACCAGCGCAGGGTGCGGTCGGCGCCGTTGAGCAAGGGCACCATCCGTTGCCGCGGTCCCGACCCTCGCGCGCCTTTGCCGACGCGGACATGGAGCTTGCCGAAATACCCCAGCTCCCAACGAATGTCGTCGAGATCGAGATGGCGGGCCTCGTTGATCCGCAACCCGACATCGGCCATCAGGCGCGACGCGGTGTAGTTCCGGGCGGCCGGAGCGAACTTCCTGCACGTCGCCAGCTCCTGCGCCCACCCCGCGAACAAGGTTTGGACTTCCTCGCGCAGCGGCGGGATCCGCACCCTGGTGTCCTTGTGGCCACGAGGGCGGTTCATCTCATCGATCGGGCATTCCACCACCCGGCCGGTCATCGCATGCAACTCGACCTTGTGCCGAAGCTCGAGGAACTCGAAGTACACCGACAACGCCGCACAACGGGCCAACCTCGTGCCGCTCGGCGACCCGCGCAGCACCCGCCCGAAGTAGGTGTCCGCGTCTGGTGGCTCCATCTCCCACAACGGGCGACCGAACCAGGTCCGCATCTGTTCGAGATTGCTCAGGTCACCCCGGATCGTTGCATCGGCCAGCCCCGCTGCCGAGCGCGCGAGCACGAACTCGGCCAGCACATCGGTCTCGAACCGTTCCAACTCCTCGGCCGAGGCAGCTGGCCGAGCCGACCGCAGATCCCGGACCGCCGCGATGCCCAACTGACACACCTCGCCTTCACCCGACGTGGAAGGAGATCGAGAAACATGAGACCACTTCAGAAAAGCCGAGACAACCTCAACACGCCGATCGCAGCACGTATCACGGTTAAGGCCCCTGGTCTGCGGCTCACCGCCACTGCTCGCCACCAGTCGAACCTGAGTGATGGGGAACTGGCATGAACACCCAGCGCCCCAAGAGATCTCGCCCCACCCGCACCGAAACAATCGCCGGTGTCCGCGTTCTCACACCGCAGGCGCGCGCCGCGATCGAGGCGTCTGCCGCCAAGTCTGGCCTGCGTGGTTGGCGGGCACGGCTGGCGATATCCAGCGATGATCATCGCCGGGCGACCGCGGCCGGTCGCGGGGAGGAAACCGGCCGCGAGGGCTTCGACCGATCGCTGCTGGCGCTGACCGATCGCGGCTATCGCGGGCTCGGCGGTGGCCGCGCCGCGGTCGTGCCCGGCATGCCGGAATGGCGCGCGACGACCGTGCAAGTGGGCGGGCTGTGGCCCTTCACCGTCGGTGCCAGCGCCCCCACCGTTGGCACCCCGGTCGGTGCGCACTACATCACCGGCGCGCCCGTGCATTTCGACCCGATGAGCTGGTTTCTGCGCGGCTTCATCACCGCCCCGATCGCGTTCGTGCTGGCGCTCAATGGTTTCGGCAAATCCAGTCTGATCCGGCGCATGGTGACCGGCGCGGTCGTGGCCGGGGAAACCGTGCTGTGCATGGGTGACACCAAACCCGACTACCGCGACCTTGTCGTGGAACTCGGCGGGCAGGTCGTCGACGTCGGTTATGGGCACGGCACCATCAACCCCCTGGATGTCGGCGCGCTCGGTGCTGTGGTGGCGCGACTCGCCGACCCCGACCAGCGGCGCCAGGTCACCGCGCGCGTGGAGGCCGGGCAGGTCAACATCGTTGCCGGGCTCATCGAGCTCGTGCGCGGATCCCGCGTCGCTGACTACGAAGAAGTACTGCTCGCCGCCGGGCTGCGCGAACTCTACAGCCCCGCAGGGGGTTTCAGCTACGAACACCCGCCGATTCTGTCGAACTTGCTCGAGGTCATTTCCGGCGGTGGCGACCAACTGCGCCAGTTCGCCGAAGAAGACGACGAACCCGCCTACCGCGCCAGCACCAAAACCCTGCGCCGGTCCCTGCGCGCGCTGGTCGAAGGACCGTTCGGCGCGATCTTCAACGGGCCGACCACCACCCGCCTAGATCTGGCCAGCCCCGCAGTGTGTGTGGACGTCAGCCGCATACCTGAAGGCGACACCAAGCTCTTGGCGGCAGTGCTGATGGTCTGCTGGAGCGAGGGTTTCGGCGCGGTCGCCGCCGCCCACGCACTCGCTGATGCCGGACTCGCCCCGCCACGCACGTTCGAAGTCGTCATGGACGAGATCTGGCGTGTGCTCGGCGTGGGCGAATTCATGGTCGATCGCGTCGATGCCCTCACCCGACTCAACCGTGTCCTGGGCACTGGGTTGATCATGTGCAGCCACACGATCAAGGACCTGTCGAGCTTCGATTCGCCTGCCGCGCAAGCCAAAGCCCTCGGGTTCTTCGAGCGAGCTCGGGCGAAGCTGATCGGTCCGGTGGGGCCAGAGGAGATCGATCGCATCCGTGCTGCGGTCGGTATCACTGATACCGAGAAACGCCTGGTCACCTCGTGGGCGGCTCCTCGGCCACCCTCCGATGACGACCTGGACCCCTCACGCCGCGAAACCCCACCGGGCACAGGCTGTTTCCTGCTCAAAACCGGTGAAGCCAACGAACCCGGCATCCCGTTCCGGCTGGTATTCACCCCCACCGAGCGCGCCGCCGACATCCACAACACCAACCGCCGCTTCGACAATCTGCCCGCAGCAGGGGAAGCGAGTAGGTGATGGATACCTCGAAAACCGTGATCGCGACGGCGATCTCGCTACCGATCGCGTTCATCATACTACTGCTGATCGTTGTCGGCGTCGACTCGGCCCGTTCGTGTGCAGCCCCACTGGCCAACAGTGCCGCCGGAGTCAGGGGTGCCACCGGACAATCGGTGGCGGGGCTGTCGGAGCGCCAGTTACAGCTGGCCCGCAACGGTGTCGCGATCGGCAAACAACGCGGCATGACACAGAACATGATCATCGCCGAACTGGCCGCCGCCGCCACTGAATCCACCTTCCGCAACCTGGCCAACCCCGCGGTGCCGGAATCGCTGAACTACAGCAACGACGGCCTGGGCTACGACCACGACTCGGTCGGTCCGCACCAGATGCGGGCCAGTGTCTGGGGATCGGTCGGTATCGCCACCTTGATGAACCCGATCTACCAAATCAACTGGTTCTACGACCACGCCGCGCAACTCGGGCCCGCCGCCGCCCACATGTCACCGGCCGACCTGGCGCAAGCGATCGAACAATCCGCACCCAATGCCTATGGAGCGCAACTGGATTTAGCGCAACGGCTCTATCTGATGTTCGCCGACATCGATACCGCCTCGATGCCCTCCACCCCCGGCGGGTCCTCACCCGCCGGGTGCGGGCCGAACGGATCCGGGACGCCACTACCCGCGCACGCCAGTGCCTTCGGTCGCGCGGTCATCGAGGCGGCGATGAAATGGATCGGCACCCCGTATGTATGGGGCGGCGGCGACACCAATGGTCCGACCAGCGGCGGGTTCGACTGCTCGGGTCTGACCCTATATGCGATCTATCAGGCCTCGGGCGGGCGAATCCGGTTGCCGCACTACACCCAAGCCCAACAGGACCACCCCAGCGCCCAACCGGTGCCCTATGCCGAGCGCGCACCGGGGGATCTGATCTTTTTCACCGCGCCAGGCGATACGGATTCCCATCACGTCGGCATCTACTACGGCCGCGACGCTCAAGGCCGCGACCTGCTGTTACACAGCCCGCAAAGCGGCCAAAACGTCACTCTCACTGCGTTATCGGTGTTCGACGGAGAACGGATGGCCGTGCGCCGCTACAGCAAACCCGCCCCTTCACCCCTCGACACCACCCCGGGAGGACGAGAATGAAAACCACACCGACAGTAGCGGCCCCGCACTCTGGTGTCACACCGGAGATGGTCGTGCGTGTGCGTGCGGCCGAGCTGCACGGGTTCACCAGTACCCGCCAATTCGATCGGGTCGCGGTCGAGCACAAGTTCACCGACGGCCGCGCCTTCGAGCGATTTCTGACCGCATTGATGGTCGAGGCCGGGATCGACTACGAAGGATTGCGTCAGATCGAAGCCGCTCGCCGCAGCGCCGATCAGCGGCTGGTGGCGATGGCGGTGCGGGGGCCGCGGCTGATGCTGTGGTCGGCCGCTACCATGGACGCCTTCACCGTGTGCCGCGGTGACGGGCGCGTCATCTGGCACGACCGGTTTGCCAGCGACACCGTCATCGCCACCGGTGCCGCGGCTGCGGAAGCCTCAGCGCGACAAGCGATCTGGCTGGCCGGGCAAGCCCGCACCCAATGGGGTGCCCAGGCGGCCACCCTGCATCTGATCCTGGCCCGCACCCGCGGCATCGACGTCGAGAACCTGCACCACGCCGCCCGCACCGCCGCGCTGGTGCTGGACGTGGTGAGCGAACCAGTGCACAACCCGGCCGCCGAACAATGCGACCGCCACGAGGCCATCGACTGGTCCACCACCGACCTCGGCGGCCTCCTACACCCATCCCGGGAGTCGGCATGACCCCAACAAAAGTCCTGACCGCAGCTGTCTCCCTCGCTGCCGTAACCGCAGCCTGCGCCGCGAACCCACCCCACCCCGCCGCCAACGACGCAACACGGTGCAGGACAGCGAGTTTCGCCCCACCCTTTGACACGGTGGACCCGTGTTCGGCCGAAGCTGTACTGACCGCGACCGTGAGCACCGTGTTCGGTTATCGGCCCAGCGAGCAAACCGATGCGCGGGTGGCGTTTCGTACCGCGCGGGTGTTGATGGATCCCGGATTCGCCGACCGCGCCGAATCCGCTTCCCTGGTGTGGGCGCCAGTGAGCCCGACGCAATGGCAGCAGTGGCGTACCGCTGCCACCGTGATCACCACGTCGGCTCGCATCACCAGCGACGACCATCCCACCGACACCGCGACCACGGCCAGCCGCGTGCTGGGTGTGGACCTGCAACCGGGTGACCAGCCGCCGATCAGGTGGGCGGTGTACGCCCACGCCACCCGCACCACGGCGGGATCGGCGTGGGTGTTATCCGAATTGGGGGTTCTGCCATGAGTGGAGATCCCGTCGAAGAATCCAGTCAGGCGATGCGCCAGGGTTTCGTTCAAGCGTTGCAAACCGCGCACACCACCGCCGCGCTGATGCGTGGGCGAGGTGGGGAAGCGCGGTCGAAGACGGAGTCCGAGCAGCGGGTTCGCCACGCGAACGCCAAAGAGTGGCGCTCGTTCATCGAACACCGGCTCCGGGTGATCGATGCCGTGGAAGAAGCGGGCCACAAGAGCGATTTCAACTCCGCCAGGGTCGATGAGGTGCGCGCCCGCATCGAGCGCGGTGGGCAAGCACACCAGATGGAGCAGTGGCAGAAGTGGCGCCAAATCCAGCGTGCCGATGCTGATCTGTCGCGCCGAAACAAGGCAGGAAAGCTTGAACGCAAACACCTGACCAACCGGGAGGAGCGTGCGGTCGAGCTGCACGACCTCGACGTCAAACTCAAGAAACTGATGATCAAGATCCGCCGCCGTGCAGCGGGTTTCAGTGACACCCTGACCGCGCAGGGGGAATCCGGCGAAGCGAAGGCGTCGGCAGCCGCGTTCGCCGCCGCCAAAGCCGCGGAAGGGTTGTCCGACCAACATGAACGCGATGCTGATGCCTACGACGAGCGATTCGCCGAAGACACCGGCACCGACTACACCGAGGTCGTCGACGCGACGCTCGTTGCGGACACCGGCACCGACGCCGAAATCATCGACGCCACCATCGTCGAAGACTTCGGCGACTTCGATGACTTCGACGTGGGGGTTGGGGAGCAGGCCAGGTCGTCGGTGGGAATCGAGGACATTGTCGGTCTCACCGAGGAACTCAGTTTCGCCACCCACCTCGCCCACGACTTCGCTGATCTGTCCGGCGATGCGGACAGCGAGCCCGAGCAGGGAGCGGTGATCGGGGAGGCGATCGACGCCACCGGAGCCACCAGCGAGGGCCTCACCGAGGCCATGGATGTCGATCTGGATGCCGAACCGCTCTCGGGTCCGGTGGTACTGGCACCGATGCTGGCGACCGAGCCATGACCAGCGAAACCAGGAGGCCAGCGGTGCGGCTACCCGGCGGCGGGGGCCGGTGAGATGGACACCCCGACTCCGCTGCAGGCGCATCTGCTCAAAGCCGTGCAGAACCTGGCCTACGACAACCAGCAGCGCCTCGCGCACGCTCGTCACGCCGGACACGCAAGCCCACCGCCAGAAGTGTTGCAGCAGTTGCGTATCGGCGAGGGTTCGCGCGAACAGCTCGAGGATGTGGCGTTGGCGGTCGGGGTGCCGAAGCCATGGGTCGACTACGTCCGCGCCGCGGGCGAGCGTGGCGGGCAGTGGCAGCCGGGGCAAGCGCTGCTCGGGTCGGGACAGGTCGACCGGACCGCACTGACCGACGCGTTGGGCATCGAGGTACGCGGCTTGCAGGATATGGCGGGCGTGGCCGCCGCCTACACCCGCCGCGGCGAGCTGAACCGCGATGCAGTGGCACGGTTTCGGCGGGTGATGGGGATGACCTGGCAGCGCCTCGGCGCGGTCTCGTACGCCTTGACCTTGAGCGAAGAAGAACGCCACCAGATCTGGCAGCGCGGCGCCCAGCACTGGTCGACCGCGGTCGCCGCAAAGTTCGCCACACACAGCGACCAGCAGCTCGCGGCGCGCTGGAACCAGGTGGCAGGCACCGACTTCACCGCCATCACGATGCCGGTGATCGTGCTGCAAACCGCCGGAATCACCCACGACGACATCACCACCCAGATGCCGATCTCCCCGGACCACATGGTCTCACTCGCCGCCGACGCCCTCACCACACTCGACCGACGTTCAGCGCAGCTGACGGTCACCGACCCCGACCGGGACCCCGATGCCGCGGGAATCAACGCCGCGATCGAGGCCGCTGGTCTGACCGGCGACCCGCCCGCAGCACTCGAACCGGCCGACACCACGACCGATCCGACGCCCGCGTCGGCGGTGGCCGAGGTCGACCACGGACACGAACCATGACCGTCGATCTCGGCAGCCTCTGGAAGCCGGAAACGACCGAATACCAATCTCTTTCAGGAAAGGGACAAGCATGAGTGAACCGATACCCGGGATGGAGGGCCAGCCCAGCTGGAAGTTGCGGCTGCTCGAACGCATCCAGAACGCCTCCGCCGACCACATGCAGCTCCTGTTACGGGGGCACCCGAGCTACGAACCCCATTATGGCGGCGGCGAAATCCCGCTGCAGACCTGGCGTACCCACCTGCGAGCGCTGGCCGCCGATCGTCACGAGATAGAGATCCATGCCAGCGCCGTTGGTGTTCCGCCCGCGGCGATCGCTGAGGCGCGGGAGATGGGAGAGCGGGGACTGCGATGGGGCGACAGCGTGAATTCCCCACCCACCATGCGCCACGGCGAGGACCCCGTACGCGCCCATATGGTCGAAGGAATCGCCAACGACGTATGGCAGCTCGAGCACATGGCCGCGATCAATGTCGCCCACCGACTCCGCGGCGCGGACGGACGATTCCCGCCTGACCCGCAGGCACACGAACAGTTCGACCGGAACATGGTCGCCCTGTGGTCCCGCGCGTACGACACCGGCCATGTCATCGGTTTGACCAGTGACGAGGGGGCCGAGTTGTGGGGCCGCGGCCAGGCGGGGTGGACGCAGTTGGTGGCAGCGACTGTGCACCGCTATGGTGACGCCGCTCTGCACGAACGATGGCGTGCCTATACCTGGCGTGGGATAGAACACGAAGCCTGGCGCAGCGTCGACAACCTCGCCGCCGACCGGATACAGGACCCCAATGTGGCGCCGCCCCCGACGCCGCCCGAACTCATCGAACGAGCCACCCAAGCCCTCACCGGAATACCGAGTGAAGCGAGTACCGACCCGAGTATCGGCGCTGCCGTCGACGCCGCGTTGCCGCTCGATGTAGCAGCGGAATGGGATAGCGAACCAGCGTCGGAACCCGATATTCGTCCTCCCGAACCCGGGGCGTCGGTCGGGTTCGAGCGGTGAGGCGCGACGACGATGACGACTCCCGAACCAGAGTTTTTGCCGCCGCAGTCGGTGGTCGAATGGCAGGCGCAGTTGCTGCTGCGGATCCGGCTGCTGGCCGCTGAACACACCCGCATCCTGGATGGCGGGTGGGAGAACTTCGAAGCCCTCACCGTCGATGACAATCCGCGCACGGCGTGGCAAACGCATCTGGATGGGTTGGAAGCCCAGCGGGAGCAGGCCGAACAGACCGCGCTCACCGCCGGGATCGAACCGGCCTGGATCGAGGACGCGCGCGAACTCGGCATCCAGAGCACTCGCCCGCGCGTGGATGCCGGGGTGCGACAAAACCCGTTACGCGACAACGCTGCCCAGGACTTCTACGTCGACATGCTGTCGCTGGATCTGTGGCATCTGGAACGGATGGCTGGGCTGTCCGCGGCCCGCGCGGACCGCATCGCTACTGGACGGTGGAGTTTCGCGACCAATCCCATCGCGGCGGCGCAGTTCGCACAGAACATGCAGCTCTACCACGAACGAGTGACCGCTCTGGCGCACGCCGCGCAGATCACCGCCACCGAGGCGGGCGAACTGTGGGGGCCGGTCGCCGAAGGCGTCCGGCGACAGCTCGCGGTCAATCTCGCAACCTATGACGAATTGACGCTGGTCAACGAATGGAACTCCTACGCAACTGTGCGCACCGACCTAGCGATTCCGCCCTATGTTCCTACCGACCCCGATACCGGCACCCCCATCGCTGGCGCGCAGGTTATCCCACCGACACCGCAACACATGATCGCCGCCGCCACCGCGTCGCTGCGCGCGGAATTCGTCGACGCGGCCATCAACAACGCCGCCAGCGAATCCGATCACAACGCCGAGCCCACCGCCATCACCGACGCCATCGACGCCGCCCTCCCCGAAGGCGCCCACAGCTGGGACAGCGAACCCGACCACGGCGACCAGACCACCAACCCGCACCACCAGATCGACCTGGGCACCGAACCTTACTAGCCGAACTCACCAATCCAACCCTGCGCCGATCACTGATCCACCAGAAGGTATTCGCAGCAATCGTTTTTCGTCGACGCACCGGTCACGGGTACTGACCGGAGGCGCCGAAACCGCACTGCCAGGGGACATCCGAACACCGCCGCACCGTCGATAACCGGTTTGCGGTACACGCCCTTCCCTCACCAGAGGAAGTCGATGTCCACCACATCCGAATGGGCCGCGCGATGAGCTGGCCAGAACCACGGCACGCAGCCACCGATCCGGCCTACTACCACGACGCAGCCGATTCCACCAGGCCCAGATCCGGGCCGATTTCACCCGCTACTACCAACTGCGCATGTTCGCGCCGTTCGCCGAAACACCCGAACAGAAGCAAGAATTCACCACCCAGGCCGATGAGCTGGCCGCCCAGTGGGGCCGCCACGAATCCATCGAGCACCGCAGACAGTGGGAACAACTACAAGCCGCGGTCTCAGGGTGGGAGCTTCGACCCGAAGCCACCCGCGCCGCCTACACCCGCATCGACCAAGCCAAAGCCGCCGGCGAACTCGGTGTCGACGCTCTGGTGTGGCGCAACCTTCGCCAAGCCGCCGAAGTCACCGGCCACATCGAAACCACCATCACCGGCTCCGATCAAGACCGCGTGCGCTGGCAGCCCCCCGAGCACTCCGCCGAACGCGACGCCGAGCGCACCAGCCTGCTCGACCGAGCCCTCGGCGGCCGCGGCCCGGAACTGCGCACATTGGCCGAGGTCGACGCGATCATCGCCGAAACCGATGAGCTGCTCGCGGCCGAGGAAGAACTCGGCGACCTCGACACCGGCGCCGACGAACGCGCCGCACGCCAGCGCGCCGCATTACGCCGACTCCAGGATCTCACCGCCGAACACACCTGGCAGTCCGAACATTGGGATGGCTCACCCGAACAGGACCAAGCCCACATCGCACGCCTGGAATCGCTACTCGCGGCGGCCCGCACCGCCCGCGTCGACGCCGCAGACGCCGGTGTCGCGTCCGCCGATATCGAAGCCGCCATCCGGGCAGGACGCGACGGCACCTACCAGCACGAACACACCGGCGACCCGCAGCTGGAGTCCAACCCACAGCCGGAACGTGACCCAGCTGTCTCCGAAGCCGTGGCCGACGGGTTCGACAACACCTATCACGGGCTCGCTAACACCGATCGAGGCGGTGGCGCGGCCATCGACGACGCCACTGCGGCCGCTCTGCCCGGCGCGGAGTTCGCCGAATGGGGCACCGCCGACGGCGTCGAGGAAGACCTTGCGACCACCCACCGCACCCACAGCGTGGACGCCGACGTTGCGCTGTGAAAACCGTTTCACCCCAATCCTTTACACCCACTTGGAGGACCTTGATCATGATCTCGACACGAGAGACCCGTCGCCGCACCAAACGCGGCCTGGGCGAGGAAACCACGCTGCTGCTGATGTTTCTGCTGTTGGTGGCCTTCGCGCTGGAGTTGTGGGCGGCGTTGAGCCTGGGCAGCTGGTGGGCCGGACTGCCGGTCACCGGCCATCCGGTGACCGCGCTGCTGGAAGTCGTTGCGGGCCAACACCGTTGGCCGTGGCAAGCCAGCGTGCTGGCTGTCGTCTTCACCGCCGCGGGAGCAGCGTTGGTTATCGCGGGCTGGCGGGCATTGAGCGCCCGTAACGAGATCGACGCGGCCGCGCGCACGATGCAACGACCCGCGGCGATTCGGTTGGCCCGCGCGAGTGATAACGCGCTCGCCAACCAGCGACTTCTCCGTGACGCCGACCCAGCGATCCAAGCCCTCAAGGGCCCGCCACTAGGAAAGACAGTGATCGGCGGCGTCGAGCTATTCGTACCGGCCGAAATGTGCGTGACACTGGCAGCCGGCGCCCGCACCGGCAAGACGATGGTCTGGGCGGTGCCTGCGGTTCTGGCCGCCTGGGGGCCGTGCCTGGCCACCTCGATCCGACCGGACCTGTACCGGCACACCGTCTATGGGCGCGAACAGCGAGGCCGGATCTGGCTGTGTGATCTGCAAGCGGTCACCGGCACGATCGAGTGCGGGTTCTGGGTCAACCTGCTCACCCAGGTCACGAACTTACCCGCGGCCCGAAAGCTGGCGGGGTTCTTCGTCTCGGCCGCCTCCGGGTCGGTGTCGCAGGCCGCCAACGCCCGAGTGGATTCCTATTTCGACGGTGGCGCTCAAGAACTTCTGAGCCTGTACATGTTTGCCGCGGCGTGCGCGGGCGGGGATTTGCTGCATGTGGCGGAATGGCTGGGCAGAGATCAAGATCAAACCCCGGCGTTGATCCTGCGTCACTACGGTCACCATCGGCCAGCCGAACGCATCATCGAATCCCAAGCCCTCTACGCCCGCCAACGCGACGGCCTATTCGACATGGCCAGGCGGTATTTGAACGTCCTGTCCGACGAAGGCTACGCGCGGCTGGTCACCCCACCACGACGCCAGCTCCTGGCGGTACGGGAGGAAACCGACAAGAAGACCCGCAAAACCCGCGTCGTCATCGACAAGACCGAACAGGACCCGACCCACAGCCTGCCGGAGTTCAAACCCGCCGAATTCGTCACCTCCACGGACACGCTATATGCGCTGTCGATGGCCGGTCCCGACGGAGCCACACCGTTGACCGCGGCGCTGGTCGGCCAGATCCTCGAGGCTGGGCTCGAGGCGGCGCGGGCACGCCCGGATGGGCGGCTGGCGGTGCCGCTGCTGGGGGTGCTCGACGAGGCCGCCAACTGCGCCCGCATCTCGGAGCTGCCGTCCTATTACACCTATGCCGGTGGCTGCGGCATCATCCTCATCACCATCTTGCAAGTCCTCGAACAAGGCGAAGACCTGTGGGGCGCAAACGGTCTCAAAACGATGCGCGCCCAATCCATCGAGGTCTACGGCGGCGGGATCGCCGCGGTCGACTACCTCGAACACTGGTCGGCGATGACCGGCCCCCACGATGTGGCCGACCGGTCCCGCAGCCACGGCGCCGGGGGAGTCAACCGCACCCTGACCTGGCGCCCCGAACCCATCCTCGACGTCGCCCTGCTGGCAGCACTGCCCAAAGACCGTGCCCTGGTACGACTCCCGAACCACGGACCGGTAGTCGTGCACAAGATCTGGTGGTCCAACACCGAATACGCACCCCTGATCCGCACATCACTGGAGCGCTTCGAGAAAACCGCCTACCAGATCACTGGGGCTGCTGAGCCTGTGGACGACGATCCGGCAGACGGTGGTCAGCGGTCATGAGCGCGGCGGCGGGCAAGAAGAAGCCGATGCCACCGGCATACCGGCATTTCACCGTGTTCACCGAAAAGTGGCTGCTGCCCACGATCAACGTCCGGTTGGCCGAAGCGAACCGGGAGAACACCTACACCTGGTGCAGCAAGTGGTGGGCCCACCGCGGCGTCGCCGTGCGGTTCGCGCACCTGCACACCGCATTCGAGGCCCAACGACGCGCACAGACCGCCACCAGCCTCAGCACGTTCCTGCTCTCACACCTCGACGCCCACTTCAAAGTCATCCTCGACGCCGCCAACGGTCCGCTGCACCGCTGCACCCGCACCACCCACCTGCCCACACCCTCGTTGCCATTCGACCCCGTCCCAGTGGGGTGGTTCACCTCCGCGAACCGCCCACCCGAGGCCGCACCCGAGGGCGAGGAGCAGGAGCCGAAGAAGCCACCGCCGCGGTTCGCTCATTACAGCGAGTT
This sequence comes from Nocardia vinacea, assembly GCF_035920345.1. Taxonomy (NCBI): domain Bacteria; kingdom Bacillati; phylum Actinomycetota; class Actinomycetes; order Mycobacteriales; family Nocardiaceae; genus Nocardia; species Nocardia vinacea. Next base: position 3,623,517 of record NZ_CP109149.1, on the reverse strand, counting down.
CGTGCAGGACTGGTTGCTGCCGGTTACCGCGGTGCGGATCGCGGGCTCGAATCGTGAAGGCCAGTACAGCTGGTGTAGGCAGTGGTGGCGCCACCAAGGGGTCGCGGTCCGCTTCGGCGGCCTGCACGCGGTCTTCGAGGCAGCGCGCCTGGCGGAGGACAAGTCCGCGATGAGTGGGCTGTTCGTGCGCCATATCGACTCCCACATGCGCTACATCCTCGACGCCGCCAATGGCCCGCTTCACCGCTGTACTCCCGACCAGCACCTCGATATACCCGGACTGCGTACCGAACCCATCCCCGCCGCGTGGTTCGGTGCCCCCGGTGCGAAAACCGCAATCGAGCACCTGGGATTCGGCCCCGACTTCCGAGCCTTCGCAGTCAATGGTGCGGCGGGAGGCCCGGGGTTGTGATCACGCCGACGCGCCCGCAGGTGCAGGTGCTGCGGTCCCTGCAGATCCAGTCGGTGATAGTCACCACGATGCTGGCCGAGGCGGCCCAGTACGAGCAACACAGCGGGCAACGTCCACCGCCGTCCTGGTTCGAGGTCTTCCACAACCGCGCGACGCTGCGGGAAGCATTGTCCGATGTCGCACTCGCTGGTGGGGTGCCGCGCGCGTGGGTCGATCACGTCCGCGAGCGCGGTGACCGAGCAATGCGGTGGAACCCCGACCTCTACCTGCGCACACCGGAGCCATTGAACTGGGACGAGATCCTCGGTGGCCTCGACACTCAGGTGCAGCGCCTGCGCGAATGGACCGCCCTGTCCGCCGCCTACAGCCCGATCGCAGCCAGAACCGAGGACGGGTCGAGCGCACGATTCGATCACAACCTGCAGGTATTGCGGGCCAGGACCGCAGGTGTGGCGAACCTGCTCGGGGTCAATACTGAACAGGCCCACCAGTTGTGGGGCGCCGAAGGCGACTGGGTGGCCGCAGGGGTGGCGATGCTCGACGGTGTCCCGGTCGAGGGTCTTGCGCAGCGCTGGCATCAAGTGGCACGCACCGACACCCGTACCGACGCACTGCAAGCCCGCGCGCTGGCCGAGGCCGGGATCGCGATCGACGCCGCAGTAGCGCTGCCCTCCCACGAGGCGCTCAAGTCCGCGATCAGTGCCGCGCTCACGCCCCCGACACCGCTGTTCCTGTCGGCGGCCACAGCGGGTGCGGCCATCGACGCCGCAGTCGATGCCGCGAGCCCCATCTATAGCGCCGATGCCGAAACAGTCATGGACGCACCGATATTCAGCGACTCAACGGGCACCGAACCCTGGAGCGCCGCACAGATTGACGTAGCTGCGGCGGCACCTATGTGGCAAGAGGCCGAGCCGTGACAGGCCCGACCTCGCCGCTGCGGATCCGCGATATCCCGACCGAGCAGGCCGCGCTCCTACGCCAGATCCATCACCTCGCCGCCCTCGGCGAGCGGCTGCGCCAAGCCCTACCGGACATCACGCCGCGCTCCGCGGAGGGCCGCCAGTTGCTCGACCATATCGCTGAAGTCGATCGCGATCGGGACCTGACCGAGATCCGCGCCCGCGCAGACGGTATGCCCGCGGGCTGGGTCGACCAAGCCCGCGCGGCCGGGCGATCCGGGCGTGCATGGACCGACGAACTACTGCTGCCCCCAACACGATCGCCGACACGACGCCGAAGCGCCAAGCGGGTTGTCCAGGACACCCGACAGCTCGCCGACATGGCCGCTATCACCGTCGCTCGCCAGCATCGACTCGCATCCAATGGCATCAGCACTGGCCCGGAACCTGCTGCCGGTGAACAGCTACGACGCAATATGGACGCACTGTGGACACGCGCTGCGGCCACCGCCACCTCGCTCGGCATGGACGGCAAAGAGCGCGCCCGCGTATTCAACACCGCCAGCAGGTACCTCGATCGAAGGGTCCAGACCTACCGGCACTACAGCCTCGATGACCTCAACGCTGCCTGGCGCACCTACACCGCCCCTGCCATCGCCGCCAGCGTGCGGCGCTCACTGAAGAGCCTGCGCAGTACAGATCGCGGCACCGACACCCCAGCAGGCGACACCGAACAACCCCCAACGCCACAGGCGCTGATCGACCGCGCTCGCCACAGCCTCGACGCGGCAGCCACGAACGACACCGACACCGGAACCGAGATCGAGTCAGTGATCACCGTCGCGATACCGGGCACCGCGTACGGATGGGACGCCTCAGCCGAGCTCGACAGCGGTGATTGCGCCGTCGTCGACGCGTACCCGAACGCCGGACCCGACCTGTAGCGGACGGTAGCCGTTGTCCACCAACAACTTTCAAGCGAGGCAACATGCATTCATCGAACGTCGGCACCACCAGCGTCGTCGCTGCCGAGCAGTCGGCGACCACGACAGCCTGCCCGTTCACGCCATGACACAGCCACCAGGCCGTCGTGACCAGCGCCGTCCCAGAGCCCACAAACGTCACGGTCGCCCCGATGCCGCGCCCCGCCTCCCACGTCCGTCCCACACCCATACGACAGGAGTCTCCACCGTGACCGTGAGCCTGGACCACTTCACCCGCCCCGCGACAACCCACCGCCACCAGTTGGGTGATCACCGCATCACCTACCTACCCGACGGGATCGCTCTGCTCGACCCCCGCCTGTGGCTGCCCGACTCCGACGACCAGATCCTGGCCGAGCACGCGCATCTGATCAACCCAGACGGATACCTGGTCGCCAGTATCGGCGCGCTGCTGATCGAGCACCGCAACCGGACCATGCTCATCGACACCGGCTTCGGACCACTCGCCATTCCCACGCCCTACGGGCTGATGCGCGGCGGGCAGCTACTCACCAGCCTCGCCACCGCAGGCAAAACCCCGGCCGATGCCGAACTGATCGCCGTCAGCCACCTGCATCTGGATCACATCGGCTGGCTATGGCAATCCGTGCCCGCGACCACCGTCAGTCCGTTCGCCGATATCCCGGTCCTGGTCGGAGACACCGAATGGGCCCACCGCGATCTCACGGTCACCGACGGGATCAACCCGGAAATGCTCAACGTCTTCACCGCCCACGTCAACACCATCGCTGACGGCGAAGAGATCTTCCCGGGAGTGCGCGCACTCGCTACCCCCGGACACAGCCTCGGCCACCTCGCCTACGAGATCACCTCGCCCAGCCACAGGCTGATCGTCTTCGGCGACGCCATGCAAACCCCACTCCAGATCACCCACCCTGAACTGAACGCCGCCGCCGATGACGACCCCGCCGAATCCACGGCCACAGCTTGTCGACTGATCGACCAACTCACGCAACCTGACACTCTCGGTTTCGGAATTCACTTCGCCGACGTGCAACTCGGCCGCGTCACCGTCGGCGCCAGCGGCGAACGGGTGTGGCAATCCGAATGCTGGTAGGCCGAAAATGTCAGAAGGTGTCGAACTCGTCCCGGCCTCCGCAGACGCTGACCGAACATGCCATATTCGCGGAGCGCCAGATACCATGGGCCGCAACAGGTCTGCTCCTTGCGCAACGCAGCTTGGCAGATTCGGACAGCGCGGTATGCGGCAAAGGATGGCCCAGTCCAGTCCCATACGAAGCTGGCCAGCCGCTGGGACAGTTGCCGGAGCGAGGCCGCGAGCTTTACGAGTTGCTCGCCTCGTACTAACTCCGCTTCACGCTTGTCCGCGGCACGCCGATGTAGAGCACGCTCAAGGGCGGCCGCCTAGCCTGGCGTGAGTTAAGGACCAGGAGATGACCATAGCTGCTGGAAGCCGAGGGCTCGTCGTCGACGACGACGAGCGCTCAGTCTGCGTCAACACCTCCGAAATCGCTGTTACCGACAACGTATTCAGGAGTTCGTACGCTAGTTCGCAGACTGGGTGGGGTGTCGAACTCACACACTCCGACGCCAGAATGACAACGGCGCCACTACTCCTCAGACCCGGGATGCCCGCATTCCCAAAAACGTCTTCACTTCGGGTACAGCAGCATGCGGCTGAACTGCGGCCGCAATTGTGTCTAGCTTTCGCTGCAGGCGGGTGGAGGCCACGGTACCGATTGTGCTGAAGTTATCTGTGAGCAGTGAACACGCCTTCGCGGGGTCACCGGCCTCGATGAAGGTGTGCGCCAGATACAGCTGCCAGCCGGTCCGCTCGCGAGGCCACTCAGCAGACGCGTCGATGGCAGCCTGCAAGGCTTCCTCAGCCTGAGGGTATTGGCCCGCGAACATGTAGGCGATGCCACTGAGCCCGTTCATCTCTGCTTCTGGCAAGTAGACCCAGTCAGGGTCGTATCCCCGGCCGGATTCGTACGCCCGGTGTGCGCGGGCGATGGCCTTGTGCATCGCTGTCTTGTCGATAACGCCCTGCGCCTGGGCTTCGCGGAGCGCCCCTAACGCACGTACTTTCGGGCCACCGTTACGGCGGGCGGCATTCTGGGCTGCCTGTGCTAAATGTGCCGCCTTCTGCGGGCGTGGCTGATGCCCGCTGGCGGCTCCCTGCACTAAGCCAGCCGTGTCGAGGTCAATGATGCTGGCATTCATTAGGGCATGGGCAGCTGCGATGCCATCACCAGCTTCATTCGCCGTATGGACTGCGTCGGCGTAGAAGCCACGTGCGTCGTCCCGGCGATCGGCGTCGTAGTGCACCCAACCAGCAGCGGTCATCATTTCGGCGGTCGCCGTGGCGAGTTGTCGGCCAACGTTTTCGGTAAAGGTGCCCGCGTCCAGCAGTTGCTTGACGTATCGCACCTGCCCAGCCGCAAGGACACAGAGTCGGTCGCCGCCTACCAGCAGGTCAAGCTCGTGAATCTCGTTGATGCTATCGCTGATCCCGGCCACGTCGCTGGCACCGACTTTCACCGCTGATGCCGATCCCGCATGAATGGATCCGGTCGCCGCAATCATGGCGGCTCCAGCGCTGCCGAGTGCCCCTGCTCTGAAGAAGTTGCGACGGTCCACGTCTGCCTCCTCGTCCGACTCCACTACCAGTATGGCCAGCGGAACCTGAAGCGCACGCGCCACGTGCCGTAAGACGCGAATGTCGTATGCGGCGGGGCCACCACGCTCCAAGCCCGAAATTGCGGGCTGAGAGAAGTTGATCAGCTCTCCCAGCTCGTTCTGGGTCATGCCGATGGATTTGCGTATCCGTCGGATAACTTCGCCGGTCGTCATATGCATTTCCAGCATCCCCGATTGTCGGCTGATTTCCCCTGGCTGTCTACCCGAAATGCGTTCGCACCGAAGAATATACGCCTTTTCGTATATTCCAAACGGAACCCGTAATTTAGCTGCCTAGCTGGCTTTTTGCGGGGCTTACGGTCAACCACGGTACCCGGCACCGGGCCGACGCCGTTACCCCTCGTCCGGCGCACTAGCCCGCCACAGTGGCAGGCCGGTGGCGAAAGCCCCCGGTGCCGGGCACCGCCCTATCCCTCCCGCTGTACCCGAAACGGAGATCCCGGTGGCCACCACGAATTCCCTTGCCATGTATCAACTCATCGCGCTGTGCGATTCCGCTGCTCACGCTGCGCCGATGCTTCCATTCACCCCGGCACAAGCGCACGACATTTTGCAGATCCATATTGCCTGCCGGGCAAAGATTTGCCCGCGCAAGGCAGCAGCTCAGGACGTCCTGGTCGAGGCCGGCCGGATGGTGCTCAGCACGAGTAAGCCGCGGTGATCGTCCATGACCAGCGTGCCTGATAGCGGCACTCCGGAAGGTCGTCCGTCGAGCACCACGGGCGATGCTCCAATCGAGACGATCCCGGAATGGGCGCCAGATATGGCCTTGCCGTCGAGCGAGCTGCTGTTGGCGGCCTTCGCTAGGGTATGGCAACTTCACGGCAGTGACATCGTGGATACGGCGGTCGACTTGGTGGTTTGCCAGCGGCAGCACCGGCACGCGCTACTCGCCCTGGCGGACGAGCAGATCGGGCATTACGAACTGCAACAGGCTGCCTCAGAGCTGGTTTCAGCCCGTGCCAATTGCGACATCCTGACCGCCGTCATTGACGATGCCGTCGACCAGCAGCAGGCGCTCGTGGCACCGGCGACGCCACCACCGGTCCCGATCGACGACGTCCCCGAGAACACCCCGGTCATGGTCGTGCAAACGGAAAGTATTGGGGCACTGGTCGCCCGGATGGCCGACCTCTGGGTACAGGTGCTAGACGCCGTGGCGACGGATGAGGAGCCACCCGAGGCAACTCAATTGGCGCAGCTCTGCCAGGGCTACGACTGCCTCGTGGCCGCGATCGAATTTGGTCAGCAGTTCGTAGTCGGGCGGTGACCAGCGATGGCACCGCTTCTGCCTGTCCGGGCACGCCGTCCACCGCGCCGTATCCGGCACATCCACATCGAGTCCGGCGCTCTGAAGCTGGACTTTTCTGCTTCGGCCGAGCAAGCCGCCAACGTCGCCGACGAACTGGCCCAGGGCTTTCCGGAGTTCACCGTGACGGTCGATGACGAAGTCACAGTGGATCTTCTTCCGCTGCCGTGCGCCCAGCTTTGGGACTGACATTTTTCCATCCTGCGCCGCAGCCGCGCAGACCATCCACGCTCGAAACCTGAAGGGACACCTCACCTGTGCCGCCAGATGCTCAGTCGCCGAGTCACTTCGTGATGGGCTATCCCCCGGAGAAGCCGCTCGTCTTCTCGCTCCCACCCGTCGAGGCCCAGCCCGACCAGCCGCTGCCAGATGCTGGACGCTTCCTGCGGGTCTTCAGTGGTGCAGAAGAACCAACAACAGTCATGCTGCGCTGCGCTCAGCAGTACATCGGCATCCTGCGCCTGATCTACCACCAGCGCCGCAATGTTCCCCATATTTTCCACGAGCAACTGTCGGTATTGACCTTCCTCATCGACCAAGAGGCCGGTGAACACGTCCGGGAGATCACCGTCGAGGACAGCGCCCCGATGAATCCGTCGTCATACGGCGAGATGGTCTATTGGCTGGCTTGGAAGTATTTGCTCTACGCCCTGCGGCAGCACGACCCCGCCCACGGCGAACGTGATGCTGCAGCATTGCTCAAGCAGTGCAAGGCATTCGACCAGTTGGTCGAGGACGTACGTGCAGGAACGGTGCGGCTGCCGGAGAAAGCGACGGATGATTTGCCGCCTCGTACAGTGCGACCGAATGTCAGCTCTGGCGATGTCCGCAGGCTGGTCAAGACCTCAGATGGGGATAGCGGCAGCGACGCCATCGCCGACCACGCAGGGCAATGACGATGCCAGAGCCGTTGGAGCAAAAGGTCTTTGTCGAAGCTGACGGCAAATTGGCTGAACGCTGGTGTCACGCCCATCTGATGGATCTGACTGTCCGGCGCGCTGTCGAACTGCGCTTCATCCACCGTCATCACCGACCCGACGATTGCCTGGTCCATCTTCAGGTGGCGGTGTTTGTGCTGGAAGCGGAGGCTGACGGCTGGGATACCGGCCAAGACACCGCCGGGACGTCGGACTGACCGATGCCCACACCCCTCGTCATCATTCCGTGGCTCGCATCGTTGATATTTGCTGGCGTGCTGGGCTTTCGGCTGGGGTACTGGTGGAAGACAACGGAGCGGCAAGGGCGGCACGCGGTGGGGAATATACCGAGACACGACGTCTGGGACATCGATGAGGAACCGCCTGACGAGCGTGTGGATGACGCACCCGCGCCCCCAATCCGAAGGCCGGAGCGGCGGACGCGGTGGTCGTGGTATGACGACGAACCCGGGAGAGACGATGACACAGATGTGTTGCCCGTAGTGAAGGCCGAGCGGCGGCGGACACTGCCGCCCAAAGATCCGGGGATGCGGCGACCTTAGGCGACTATGCAGTGCCTAACGATCGTGAACTTGCTTGCTGCCCAGCCGCATTCGAACAGCTCCCAGCGCAAGGACCACGGCGGTTGCGCCGCCAACCGCCGCGAGCATCGGAGAGAGCGACGGTGGGCTTTCCTTTAGTCTTATTTCAACTGGCTGGGCTACGCCGGGCTTCACGTCGGCAGCGACATGCCCAGGCGCAACGCCGTCCGTCGGTAGCGTCACCAACAACCACGACTCAAACATTCCCGAGATGATCAGCCAGATGCATGCATATCCGGCGACAACCAACCACGTCGGATCGTCCCTCCAGAGTCCGGACAAGAGCACCAGTGTGTATACGGTCGTAGAGATAGCAACGCTTGCCCACATTTGAAAGTGATCAAGAAACTTGATCTGTTTCCTGCCGTACCAATCCATGCCATAAACCACCCCGTGCCCGACGACCGAGGACAAGCCGATCGCCGCCACGATGAAGCAGGCAAGCCACCACCGATTGCCGGGTAGCAGAGCGAACATGCTGATCGTCAGAGGAGATGCGAGCTCTAACAGGGTGGTTGCCGCGACATAGATGCGGAGCGCCGTGTTGTTCCATCGTTCAAACCCCACCTGCAGACCGACGAACAGCAGCGCCAATATGGCTCCAGCAACGAGCGCAACAACTTCGAAGTACGTCAGCCATGCCTCGCTCAACTCCATACCAGGGATGATCCGACTAGGAGTTCGAACACGCTAGAGCGACGAGTTGGACTCGCCGAAGCCGGATTACTTCCTGGTCCACCGGTCTGGGGCTGACTCGATCTCACCCACCAACGCCACCACCGCCTGCTGCCGATAGACGTCCTCGATCACGTACAGGCCGGCGAGCCCTTCGTATCCAGGAAACAGTTCGCTCATCTTGGCTTGGACGATAGGGACTTCGGCGTCATCTAGGTCGAGGAAACGCTGGGCGAGAATCTTGCGGTTCCAGACGTCCAGACCGAGGGCTGAGGGGTCGCGGACGGCGGACCCGGCGATGATCGCCGCCGTGTACGGTCCGACCCCCTTGATCGTTTGGAATTTCGTCATCAGCTCGGCCTTAGAAGCGTGATCGACTTCGTCCGGGTCATGGTTGGTGAAGAACTCGGCGAAGCGGCCAATGTACTTGGCGCGGTATCCAAGTCGGTCGCGCTCCCGGAAGACGGCTTCATCGATCCCGGCGATATCTGCCGGGGTGAAGAACGCCTTGAGTGTGACGCCGTCGAAGGTGGCGAGGTGGCCGTAGTGGTCGAGCAGGTTGGTCATCATCTGCGTGGTGCGCGCTATGGTGGCGTTTTGGAGCAGCAGCGAAATGATGGCGATCTCAAACAGGTTCTCGGGGCAGCTTTGCCGCATCCCGGCCAATTCTGACAGCGGTGCGGCCATCTGTGGCACACGTTCGGCCTCGGCGACGAAAGCGGAGATGTCCTCACTGAGGCCGTAGGAGTGAATCAGGCGGGTGCTCAGGCGATCCCGGTCAGCGTCGGTCCAGCCGGAATCGCTGAATACTTCAGCGCGGAGGATGTCGTCGCTGTCCATGGTCATGACCACACCGCAGATCCGTTCGCCGACGCGGAAGGTGCGCCAGCTGGTGTCCCGGCTGTGTTGTTCTAGATCGGTGGCGAAGTGGGACGGCTTCCACAGTGTGTAACGAAAGTGAAAGGGCTGCTTGACCGCAAGCAGCAGAGTGTCGGTGTGGTTCAGGGTGGTGGGCTCAGGCATGGAGGTCTCCGATGGATGCGCGTCCGCGGGTGGAGCGAAGTCGGGAATCGTCGTTGCGGTAGCTGCTCCGCTCACTCTCCGGGCCGCTGTCCTTATTGAAAACTGCCTGGTCATACGCGTCAAGCGCCCGCGCTAGGTGCGCGATGACTGCGTGGCGCAATGCTTCGGGCTCTTCGATTAGCACGTCGGCGCCGTAGCTGGTGACGAGCGGAATCAGCCACTCCCAACGATCGACGTACAGCTTGATGGTCAATCCCCCGTCTGGGGTACTGATGAGCTTGGAGTTGGATTTTAGTGTCAGCCTTGCCATTTCGTCGCGGGCGGTGGGTGCGACGCGGAGCTGAACGAGCACCTCGCCCTTGCCGTACGCCTCCATTTCGTCGGCCCACCACTCGCGCAGCTGGAACTGTTCGGGATAGGAAAAGCGCAAGTCGGTCGGGCTGAGCTGGTCGACCAGGTTGAGCCGGTAGCGTTCCGGCTGCTCATCGATCGGAGCGGCGACAAGGAACCACTCACCGGACTTCCAAATGATGCCGTACGGCTTGACGATCGAGGTAGCGGGCTCATTGGTGCCTTTGACGCGGGTGCTCATCTTGACTGCGGTGCCGGTGAGCAGCGCCTGGCGAACCACCGGCAGGTGACCGGAGCCTTCGTCCTTCCAGTACCAGTCGGCGGTGTCGAAATAGATGCGCTGGCTCAACCGGCGCAATGCCTCCCGGGAGTAGGCGTTGGTGAAACCCTCGATGCCGGTCGTGGTGGCGGCATCGTCTGATCGGTCGAGCAGACTGATCACGTAGAGCTTGAGCGCTTCATCCGCTTCCAGCGTCAGGGGTGACAGTGGCTGATCAGACGCCAACCGATATCCGCCCTCTGGCCCGGGCACGGATTCGATCGGGACGCCGGCCGCGCACAGTTCCTCGATATCCCGGTAGATGGTGCGCGGGGCAACCTCGAATCGTTGTGCCAAGGATGCAGCCGAGACCCACTCGCGGGAGCGCAGCAAATGGACGATGCCCACCTGGCGGGCGTGGCGTTTAGTCGTGGTCATTCACCACGCACCGCGAGCCGCACCACCTGACCACTGGCATAGCGCCAGTGTGGCGTGGTCGCGATATCGATGGCAACCGAGGCCACCTCGTCTGTCGTCAATGCTCGGCCCCACGGCAGAGCCTGGTAGTACGCAACCGGGTCGGTCACACCTTTCAGAGCCAAGATGGATTCGGCCAGCGGTGAGTCCACCAGTGACGGTGCGACGAGATTGACCCGGACGCCGTGCTCCGCCTCTTCGACGGCCAGCGTGGCAACCAGGGCCTCCAGTCCGGCCTTAGCCGCGCTGTATGCGCCGTTGCCTGGCCGCAGGGTCTCGGTGGCGCTGGATCCCAGCACCACGACACCGGCTTTCCCCACCCGAGCCGAATGACCAACTATCTGCCAGAAGCGCACCACGGCAGTGACATTGGACGCGAACACCGCGTCGAATTCGGCTCCGGGCGTATCAGCGATGCGCCGTTTGGAAGACGGCGCACCGATGCAGCAGATGATTGCGGAGACCGGCCGCAGGGCGGCCTGGATCGCCGTGCGGAGTTGTTCGGTTTCGTCATCGCGGGTGCCGTCGAAGCGCACCCAGGTGACGCCGTGGATCGGATCGGGCTGCTGCTTTCGATAGGTGGCGATCACCGACCAGCCGGCCTCGGCAAGCTGGCTAGTGACTGCCGAGCCGATCGCGCCGCTGGCGCCCGCGACCACAGCGAGGCGTGCTGCGGTCATTCCGCCGCGAGCGCGGGGGCGTCGGGATGATCGACTTCGAACATCTCCAGGAAGCGCATCTGCTCGTCCGGGATGCCGAAGACGCGACCGATGGCCTGGGCCTGCTGTTCGCCGCGTTCGTCGTTACGGCTCAGGCGGTAGGCGGTATTTGGGAAAGCGATCAGCATCTCTCCCTCGGAGACCAGGTGGGCGTAGTACTTTTCCGGCAGCAGGACCTCGGCCAGCTGCATAGTGACCTGTAGCGCGACGTCGGCAGCAACCGGGAACTCGATGATGCTGATCGGCGTGACCTCATCCAACAGGTGCGGATACTCGCGTGCTGCGGCTTCGCGAAGATCGGCCGGCAGGTCACCGCCGATCAGGCTCTCGCGAATGACGACCGCGCGGAACTCGGGCAACGCGTCCATGTACGCAGCTCCTAGTGGTAGGGGAAGAGTTGCAGATCGTGAATCGATCGGCCGGTGAAGACGGCCAGCACCCGGTCGATCCCAAGGCCGAACGTGACAACGTCACACGGGTCGGTGTCGACGTCGGCGTAGAAATCGGTGGGGCCGTCGTCGATCGGCGTACCGAACAGTTGGGTGCGCAGTGCGGCATTGGCGTCGACCATGGAGCGATAGTCGTCACTGGTGCGCAGCTTCAATCCACCATCAGCACACTCGATGCCATCAACGATGAGCGAGAAGCGTTGGGCACGACCGGATGCCGGGTCGACCTGACTGTTGTGCTTGAGAATAGCTGGGAAGTCGGTCAGCACGGTGGGCTGTTGCTGCCGCAGCTCGATGGCGTGCTTCATGAATGCCTCGGCCACTTCCCAGTCGGTGCCATCGGCCGCGAGCTGGTGATCGGCAAGCCACTTGCGGGCAGTGGGAAGCAGCTCGATGTCCGGCAGCTCGATGTCCAAACCGAGCTGCTCGGCGACCGCCTCGTCGAACCGCTTGATGGTGATCTTGCTCAGATCGACGTATTCACCCTGCTGGGTACCGAAGGCGGATTGAATGGCGCTCTGCACCAACCCGACAACCAGCTCGATGCCCTCACCCACGCTGATGCTGCGGGCGGCCGACTGCAACATGACGAACTCCACCGCTCGCATGGCATCCGGAGTTTCGGCCCGCATAACCGGGCCGAGATCAAAGACGCGCTCGATGGCCACCACCAGCCGACGCAGGAACTCCTCGGCTGAGTGCCGCAGGTAGTAGCCTTCACCGCTGATCGGGTCGCGCGTTTCGAATTGTCCGATCGGTGCGCTTTCCGGATAGTGGGTCAGCACCGGCACCGGGGTCTCCTGGTATCCCTTGGATCGCAGATAGTCCCGGACGGCCTGAATGAAGTGCAGGCGGCGAGTGGCCAGTTCGCGCTCCTGCTTGTGGTGATGCAGGAACCGGCCGTACTGCTGCCGGTCGCTGCTGGTGAGAACGGTCATGGGATACCCCCACTTTTCCTGTGCTACTTGGTTATTTGCTGACCCACGGACCGACGACTTGCAGCGGTGACGCATCGCCGGTGTCGATCCGCACCTGCGCGCCAATGGGCAGGGTGTACTTGGTGCTGGTGTGCCCGAAGGGCAGTCCGGTCAGGATCGGGAAGTCGTAGTCGTCAGTCAGGTCGTGCAGCATGGCCTCGACACCCCAGCCGCGCGAATCTTCGCAGTTGACCAGTTCGCCAACGACCATGCCCGAAATCTTGTCCAGCACTTCCAGATCCCGAAAATGCGTCAGCGTGGCATCAAGCAGCTCAATCGGCTTGCTTACGTCTTCCCATGCCAGGATCGCGCCGTCCCAGTTCGGCTCGAACGGCGTGCCGAGCAGGTTGCGTACCGCGGACAAGCATCCGGCGACGAGATGCCCTTCGGCGTGGCCTCGCCGCAGGACCCGCAGCGAGGAGCCGTCGAAGCGGCCCGCCTCTTTCTGGCCACCAACAGTCTGTACGAAGTGCGACGCGGTCAACTCGTTCAACTGCTCAGTGCCCCAATCCCAGACCACCGAGGGACCGTGAAAGGTAATGAGACCTGTCTGGGCGGTGATGGCATTGAGCAGCACGGTCGGATCGCTCACCCCGACAATGACTTTCGGGTGCTGGGCCAGTGCGCCGAGGTCGAGTCCGCCGAGCAGGCGGTTGGAGTTCTTGCCGCCACCGGCGAAGATGATGCCCTTGGTCGCAGGATCACGCACGAAGGCATCAAGATCGGCCAACACCTGTTGTTCCGGCGCGGCCCGATAGCCGAACCCTTGGGTCGCGGTGGGTGCCACCGCAACGTCAAAGCCCGCAGCCTTGAGCGCAGTCAGGCCGCGCTCGAACCATTCAGGATCAGTGAATGGCTCCGGTGCCGACGAAGTGACGATGCCGACGCGGTCACCGGACTTGAGCGCGCGAGGAAGGATGGCTTCGGCCATAGAAGTTGCCTCCAAGATTCCAAATTGTTGTGGACAGACGGGCGAATCGTGAGAACGAGTTCAACCCTGTAGGACTGCTTTTGGCCGCAGCCGCATCTGGGTGGCGGCCCGTGCCCGTGCCACCGTAGCGGCCGAGGTCCACGGTGTCTGGGAGTCGTAGTAGTCGAAATGCGACCAATTTTCGAGCGTCGAGGGTGGTTCGAAGCCGGCCCGCACCGCATCTTCGTACAGCGGCGTGCCCGGGTAGGGCGCGAACAGATGCACCCGTGTCTCCGGTGTGGGCTCCAGTTGGCGCAGCTCTTCGATCAGGCTGTAGGTGTCGTCCACCTCGTCGTCCTGTTCGCCCGGAAAGCCGACGATAAAGGTGTATGACCCAAGTAGGCCATGCCCCGCAATATCCGCTGTCACCTCACGGATTTGGTCGCGCGTGACCTCCTTTCGCACCACGTCGCGCAGCACCCGCTCATTCCCCGACTCGATCCCCATAAGCAGGCGCGAGCCGCCACTCTTCGCTACCAGCTCCAGCAGAGGAATACCGGCCCGCCGCGCTTTCAGGATGTCATTCGGATTGATTGAGGCCGCCCACCGGATGTCCAGCTCGCCCTCGATCACACCCTCGCAGAACGCTGCAGCACGGCGCAGATTGACGAACCAGTCGGCATCGTAGAACTTGATGCCATTGAGGCCATACCGCCGCCGCAAGTCGTCAATGTCCGCCACCAGCCCATCGGCCGCCATCGCACTGTATTTGCGTTGGTAGGTCAGCTCGTAGCAGAACTGGCACTTGTAGACGCAGCCTTGGGAGCTGATGTAATTCAGCGTCCGCGGCGCCACGGTCGGGTCATCACGCACGTACTTCTCAACATCGAGCAGATGCCAGGGGTAATGGCCCATCAAGCCGGTACGGGGCGGATTGACCGGCCCGCGGACCAACTCCGTACCACGACGGGTGATCAGGCCGGGCACATCCTCCCAATTCGCTTTGTCTCGAAGCGCGGTGACGAACGCAGGCATCGAATTCTGTCCCGGCCCAACCAGAACGGCATCAACCAGCTCATGGCGGGCCGTCTGATCAGGCAGAACGTTAACGTGAGGTCCGCCGAAAACCACTGGCGGACAGTTGCTTCGTTCTTTGGCTATCTTTACCAGCTCCAGCGCGTGCCCAATCTGCCCACCGCCGGTCATGATGCTGACCCCGATGCAGAGCGTCCGGTCTAGGTGTTCATTCAGCAGGCGCTCCCAGTCGGCCGCGCTGTGCTGGTTGCCGTCGAACAACACCACATCGGCCAAGTCATCGTCCATCAGTGGTTTGGCCAATGTCAGCAATGAGAATGGCATCCAGAAGTAGACGTAGTCCTTCTCATGATCGACCTTGGGGTACAACAAAATCACCAGCGGACGCTTGCCCGGTAGCCCAAGAAAGCTCGTCATGCCCCCACCTCCAGCTTCAGCCGCACCGGCGTCCGGAATGTCGCCTGCGTATACGGTGCCAACGCCGGGAGAACAGCGGCCCGTAGGCGCTCTTCGTCACCGATCACCCCTTGTAGATCGAGCGTATTGTCCTGGCGCAGAAGGCAATACTGCAACCGCAGATCCGCAGTGAGGCGAAGCGCCATCAGCGCGTCGTGACACGGGTAGAACGGGCAGCCATCACACACCGAGCCGTACCACGCACCCGCCTTGCTGTCCTTCAGCATCAGCTTCAATCCGGTCGGCAGCGTGGTCGCCGTCATCGGATGCCCGAGGCCGCCCTGGCTGATCACTTCACGCTTCACCGCCTGGGCCGCGAAACGCTCGGAGAACACCTCCAGCGGCGTGTACAGATCGCGAAGGGTCTTGCGCCGCTTGATCGCCAAGCGCCGGGCAAAACTCTCTGCGCCCTCGTCCAGATCCTTGATGACGTCGAGCAACTTGAGGGTCCGGATGCCGTTGTGCGCGCAGAAATCGGCGAGCTGCTCTATCTCGTCGTCGTTGATGCCGCCCATGACCACCGTATTGACCTTGACCGGCACGCCGGTCTGGACGCAGCGCTGCAGTGCACCGATCACCTGGGGTAGATCGTCGACGCCGCACAGTTCGTGATGCAACTGCGGATCCAAGGTATCGATGCTCATGTTGAACTGTGTCACCCCTAGGGCGGCAAGGTGTTCGGCTCGCTCACCGATACGAGGATGCCGCGAGATGATCTCGATCTCCTCGAAACCGGCCTCGCCTCGTAGACGCCGCACCGCGAGTTCAAGGGGGTCGTATAGGGCTGGATCACCGCCAGTCAGCTTGATGCTGGTGATCCCGGCCGAGCGAATCACTTTGGCAACGGCAATGAGGTGATCGACGGGCAGTTCACTGCCCGCGGCGGTGGCGACGGCCTCACCGGACGGGCGACAGAAGAAGCAGGCCCGGCCGCACCGCGCGTTCAGCGTGACGCGGAACTGCGGCAGACGAAGCGCCTTGGGGCGGCTATTGCTGACATCCATAGATGTCATGGTCTGCGCGAAAATGGTGTCAGGTCAACGGATTACCAAAAGGTTTAGTGTCATAGATGCCGACAGCAGCGCCGCGAGATGCTGACATTGCTGACACAAATCCTGGCATTCTGCGTCACCTTTCACTGCATCAACAGAATCTGCCTACAGTCCGAGGTCATCGTATGGAAGGTAATTGACAGCCTCGGCGTGGTCGGTGCTGATCTCATAGCCGAATTCGTCTGCCGGTTCGGCGTGCTGTCGATGGTGTTGTTCGTGCGCTAGCTGGGTCTCTGTGAGGTTGCGGCGGCGGTGTTGTTCGGCGCGGTATTCCTCGAGTTGTTGGTTGATGTCGGCGATGCGGGTCCGGACTTCCTCGCCGGTGTCGGTTCCTGCTTCGGTGTGGTGTTGGTCGGTGTCTGGTGTGTGTTCAGGGGCGGTGTTCAGGAGTTTGTCCCAGCCGTCGGGGGTGCCGGCGAGCAGGATGGCGTCACGTTTTGCCTGGCGTGCGGCGGCTCGTGCGGTGCTGTGTTCGCGGCTGCGTGTAGTTTGTTCGGCGATCAGGGTGTCGATGAGGGCCGGGAGTGTGCGGCGTTGGCCGCGTCGGTAGGTGGGTGTGGCGTCGAGATCGGTGCGGGCTTGGTGGAGTTCGGTCGCGACGGCGTGGAACGCTTTGGCGGCGGTGTGGAGTTGCTGGTCGGCGGTGTGGGCGTCGCGGATCGCCTGTTGTGCTGCGGTGTGGCGGCGGGCGAGATCGTCTGGGTCTGGCTGATTATCGGGTGGGTGCTGGGGTGGGTTGAACAGGATGGTGTCGGTGTCGGCGAGGGCGAGGCGTTGGTGTAGTTGGGCGATGTGCTCGTCGAGTTGAGTGTCGGTGAGCAGGTAGAGCGGATTGTCCAGCACTGGGTCGGCGGTGGCTGGGTCGGTGCGTCGCGATGGCTGGGTGGTGTTCGGGAGTGGGTGGTCGTGGAGCCAGGCTTCGATCGCGGCCCGGTGGGCTGGGTTGGGGCTGGCACGCCAGTCGCGGCGCAGCATCGCGCGCGCGGCGGCGGGGGGTTTGGTGGCGGCGATGTGGGCGCAGCGTGCGGCGATGTGGTCGGCGGGATCGTGGTCGGGGATGCCGTGCTGATTGCGGTCGCGGCATTCGCCGCATAGCCCGTCGTCGGCACGGCGCGGCGGCACCGGGGAGGCGTCGGTGCGGGTGCGTTCCAGACCACAGGCGACACAGCCCAATCCGCGCGTGTCGGGAAGGGCGGCGCGGTCGTAATCGAGTGGGCGGTGCTTCGGGCGCGCATCGGGTAACACCTCGCGGTAGTAGTGATGCAGAACTCCATCCGGAACTACGTTGTCGTGGGGCTGGTCGTCGATGTCGGCGCGGGTGTCGTGGTAGCCCTGGTCGGCTTGGCGGGCAGCGATCTGTGCGTCGGTGAGTTGTTCGCGGCGTGCATTGGGGTTGATGTGGTCAGGGTGGTCGCGGGCGACTTCGCGGTGTCGGTCGCGCTGGTAGCCGGGTTCGGCTGGGCGGGTGGGGGTTTGGTAGACGTGCGGGTCGCTGGTCGGTGTGCATGCCTCGATGAGTGCCCGATGCTCAGGGAGACGCTCGGCAGCCCACCGCAACCGTGCGCGAGCGACGGGAAAGGCATTGCGGTACAGAGTTTCTGCGATGTCAGCGAGGACGGTGTGTTGTTCATCGGTAGCGATATCGGCGAGCTCGCCGAACGCATCGACGCCGACAGCGATCTGGCCGGTGCGGAACAGTTCGGCCACCTCGCGAATACGTTCGGGGAACTCAGCGGCGTCGGTTTCAGTTCCGATGTCTACCTCGGAGGCCGGTAGTGACACGGGTTCGGGGGGCATTGTCTGGCGGCCTTCCTGGTTGTATTCGGGTTGCGGTGGTGCAACAGGGGGCGTGGTGGACTCGGGCGAATCCGCGCGACCAGGCGCGTCGGCGGTGGGAGCGTTGGTGTGTGGGGTGGGTGTGTGGTGCAGGAGTGCGTCGATGCGCCAGGCCAGCGCGCTGGCGAGTTGGTCGGGGCGTAAGCCGGGGGTGTCGTCGGGTTGGGCGGCGAGGAGCAGTTCGTGCGCGGTGGCGAGTAGTTGCTGGGGCGTCCAGTCGGTGCCGGTCGCGCGGTCGATCGCAGCGACCACACGCGGCCATGCCGGGTCGGCGGTGACCCGGTCGGCGGCCTCGTCACCGAGAACAGCGCGCAGATCGGTGATCCAGTCCGGGCGCAGGTTGCGGTGTCCGCGGCCGGTGTCGAGTGCGGAGGGTTCCAACTCCAGGCGCGACCACAGCGCGGCGGCGGGCATCTGATCGGGCAGCGGCCGCAGCGCCGAGGCGTCGGTGAGCCGGGTTTCGATGTCGATTCCCGCGCGGGAGGCGACTTCGATCTTGTCCGCGAGAACGGGCCAATACGGGTCGGTCACGACGCGGGCCTCCAACCGCTGCACGGTGGCGGCCCACTTGTTCACCGGCAGACCGATATCGCCGAGCGCGTCAGTGACGCGGGCGTCGAGGAGTTGTTGGTGTTCACGTTCGAGCGCGCCGTAGCGGGGTGCTCCGGTGGGGCGCATGTCGCGGTCGTCGATGTGCAGGCTGGCGCGCCAGACCGCGAGGTCGCCGAGCAGCTCCGGATCGGTGCCGACGAGCGGTCGGGCCCAGTGCGGCGCTGTGACCGGAGTCCACTGATGGCTGTCGCGGCGGATCTGGGACGCGAGGTCGCCGACGATGCGGGCACGCGGGGTGACTTGTGTGGAGTCGAGATCCTCGCGCAGACCGCGCGGGATTCCTTGTGCCCACGGCAGCGGTCCGGCGCCGGTGGAATGCGCGCCGGAGGGGTCCAGACGCCAATCCAACACCGCGGCAACATCATCGGCGGTGTCGAGTTCCCGCAGACGTGCGGCGGTGTGCAGGGCCTCGATCGGGTCGTGCCCGGACAGCGCGATCATCGCCAGATGCTGACGCAAAACAGGGTAGGCGGGGCTGTCGGTGAGGTGCGGGCGCAGAGCTTCCGCGGCGGCGTCCAGACGATCTAGACGCTCAGTGCCGAGGGCATTTTCGGCGGCGACACCGAGCGCGTCGAGGTAGATATCGAGGGCGCGCCCGATCCGGATCCGCGGGTCGAGCGCGTCGCGTAGTTGGGTGTGTGCCGATTTTTGTGCGCCGTCGCGGCCCAGGATGCGCAGCAAAACTTCGACGGCGGTGCGCGGAAACACCGCCGGTTCACTCCAGAACGAGCCCTCACTGCCGTCCAACGCGGTCGGAATGTAGGCGTGGTTCGCGTACACACCGCGAGTGAGTGCGACGTAAAGCTGCTGCCGGGATTCACCTCCGGTGAGCGCGATGTGACAGGTATCGGCGGTGATTCCCTGCGCGGAATCGATCGTTGTGGCGTACCCGAGGCGCACATGCGCGGTCACATAGTCGGCGGGAAGCCGCACACTCGCACCGCGTTTTTCCCCGGAACGTAGATGCGTTGCGGTCAGGCTGCCGTCGTCGTGAACGGCGGTGACGGTCCAGGTGTAACCGTTGCGCACCCAGTCGTGTGCGCCCAAACGTAGGCGTGGATTGTTGCGGCGGGTGCGGATCGTGTCACCGACCGACGCAACCAAGCCGTCGGCGAGCACACATTCCGCGCCTACGGTGCCGCCGCTGCGGGTGATGCGATCGGTGCGGGCGCGAGCGTTGAGCGCTTTGACCACCTCGTGGTTTGCGGCCAGCATGATCGCCTCGCGGCCCGCGAGATGGTCAGCAGCCCAGGCGGTGTAGGTGTCATCCTGGGTCGCACCCAGGTGGCCCGCGTGCACGCGAGCATTGTCGAGATACCAGCCCAGAGCGGCCGGATCGCCTTCGCGCAACTGCAAACTGGCCGTCGCCTCGGCCGTCGAGGCGAACCGCACGACGTGGGTCAGGGTCAGGGTGTGCTCGGGAGCGGCAGCGTTCATGTCCGCGTCCGCGCCGCCGGCCTCGATCGCGGGCAGTTGCTGATCGTCGCCGATACAGCGGACCGTCGCACCACGAGAAGCCAGAAACCGCAGCAGCCGAAGCCGTTTGAGGTTGCCGAGTTTGACGTGCTCGTCGACGATGACCAACGTGTCGGAGTCGATTTGCAGCACCCATTGCGGCAGCGGCGGCGGGACATCGCGGTCCAAAGCCGGGTTGTCCGGGCGCGGTGTGTGACGCGATAACACGTCGAGGACCTTGTCGACGGTCTCGACCCGGGCGCCGATCGATTCCCCGAGCACCGCGGCGGCTGACGCGGTGGGTGCCAGACCGAGGACTTGCCCGCCGCTGGTGTGCCAGGCGTCGGTGAGCACAGCCATCGCGGTCGTCTTGCCCGATCCGGCGGGGGCGTTGGCGGTATGCACTCGTAATCCCGAGGTCGCGAATCCTTCGATCACACTGACCTGCCCGGCATTCAACGGCCTATCCGGGTGCAGCGTGTTGTAGTCGCGCACCGCCGCAGCCACGGTATCGGGGGTGAGTTGGCGGGCGCCGGACTGCACCGACAGCTCGATCAGCTGCTTTTCCACCGACAACGTGTGCGCCGAGGTATACAGCTGCGAGCCTGCGGCCGTATAGACGCTGGAGCCGTCGCGACGACGCAACAGCTCAGGCACCGTACGCAATTCGGGTACGTCCGCGATATCGGGGTCGCCGCGTCCGATCGACTGTGCCGGTGAGAGTGCCTCGGTCAAGACGGCTTCGGTGGCCTGTTGCCAATCCTGGCCTCGGATGCGGCCGCGGATCTGCCGCTCGACTTCGGCGCGCACATTGTTGGGCCGCCAGGTCGCTCGATGCTCCGCCACCACCTCCAGCACGCGCTCGGCGGTGTGCGCGATCCACTGCGCCGACACCGGAACACGCGGCGCACGAATCGGATTCAACGCCGCCACGACTATCCGCGACAGCGTTTCCCGGCCGCCGAGCAGCGCGACGGCTTCGGCCCGCCAGCTGGTGCGTTGTTCGGCCAGTGAGCGTAGGTGGTGTTTGGCGGGGCGGGTTTCCAGGGTGGCGCGCTGGGCGAGGTCATAGATTTCGCCGGGGACGGGTTCGCGGCCGAACTGGTGTTGGAAGTCGGCGGTGAGCTCGCCCAAACGCACTTTGATCGCGGCTTCGCGCCGTGACCACGCCTCGATCAACCGGGGTGGGATGCCGACGATTTCGCGGATCGGCCGTTTGGTGGGATCGGTTCCGGCGCGTTCGGTGAACTCCACACCGACGAGATCTTCGAGGTGGTGCTCCAGGCGGGTGTTGTAGATCTCGGACACGGTGACCACCGCCTGGTAGATCGCGCCACCGTAGAGGGTGCGCCAACGCCCGTCCAGGGCGCGGACCCGGTTGGCGATCAGGACGTGGGTGTGCAGGTCCGGGTCCCCGGCGCGGCTGTCGCGGTGGGTGAATGCAGCCGCGACGATGCCCTCGACATCGACCTGCCGGATCCCGTTGCGCCCCAACCGGGTGAACACCGCATGCTGCTCGAGCCAAGCGAGTGCGTCACCGATCGCGGCCTGGTGTGCGGCCTCGATCTTCTCCGCGACCGCGCGCGGCGCCAGAGCCCACAGCACCGACACCGACTTCACCGGCGAGAACGTGATGTCGAAACCGGCGACCGCGGTCGTGTTCGGGCGAGAGTTCTGTGCCACCCACCCCGACAATTCACGCTCATTCAATGGCGCACGGTCGTATGTTTCGGTGAACATTTGTGTCGCGACAGTGGTGCGAATCCGCGCCCGTTCAGTGTCGGGAATGGCGTCGTGCGGGTCTGAACCGCGCACAATATTGTGTTGCTCGAATGCCTGCGCGCACCGTTTCCGGAACTCGGAAACCTCGGCATAAACACGAAACGGGTTACCCAGACGAGAGGCTTTATCGGCGGCGCGGGCAGCATCTTTGTGTTTCGCGCCGAGGCGGATCTGTTCGTCATAGACCGAGGTTTCGATCACGTCGGCGTTGGGATGACGACCCAAACCGAACAGCGATTTCATCTGCTCCTCGGTGACTTCATCGCCTGTGGTGATGCCCAGAGACCCCAGGCCGGTGCCGTGCCAGCGCCCTGGTGCCTCCCCGTGAGCGGAGTAGTAGTCGGCCAGGCTGGACCGGCCGCGAGCGGGATCATCGTTCGCGGCGACATTACGCAGGTAATACTGATAGCCATTGCCTGCCACGACTTTATGAATTGTCGCGGTCATATATCCATCAGGCACGAATCAGGCGATTACCGCAATGGGTTGGATTTGACTATTTTTTAGTCAAATTAAGCAAATCCCCAGGTCGTTACCAAATCGTTACCCTGGATGAAAGAGGTTTGCTTGTGAGAAAGAGATAAAGAGGGAGGAGTAGGTGAGTAGTAGAAGAAGAAGTGTATAGGAGGTGAGTGAGGTATGCGGGTGGGTGGATGAGAGTGATGCGTGGAGAAGCGGTGGGGTGAAGAGTGAGGAGACATGGTGGTCGCGAGGGGGCTGGTGAGTGGGGCCGGATCCATGTGCGTGGTCCCGGCCCTTGGCCGTCGGCGGTGCGAGCGCTCAGGTGAGTGGTGCGGTGATGCGCGTCCGCCCGGCGGACTCGCAGGCGTAGTGGCGGTCGTCGATGGCGACGACGTCGCCGACCGAC
Source organism: Nocardia vinacea (assembly GCF_035920345.1). Lineage (NCBI taxonomy): Bacteria > Bacillati > Actinomycetota > Actinomycetes > Mycobacteriales > Nocardiaceae > Nocardia > Nocardia vinacea. The sequence continues at coordinate 3,600,774 of NZ_CP109149.1, read as the reverse complement.
AGCGACCGCAGTCGTTTGTCGGTCCACGCGTCGGCGTGGGCGTGGTCGTCGGGGTGCTCGGGGTGGCCGTTGAACGCGGCGAAGGCGCGCTCGAGGATCACCGCGTCGGCCGCGGGACCTTCGGTCGAGATGGCGTACTCGTAGGCGAGGGCCAGCGGCGCGGAGGGGGTGTAGCCGTGCAGCAGGGAGTGCGGGGCGTGGTTGAGGAACACGCGCACGGTGACGGTGCGCCGGTGTGGTGTGACCGCGCGGTGCAGCATTCGGGTGAGGCGGCGTAGCCCGGTCGGGTATCGGTGCATCAGGTGGGCTCCTGAGATGTTGGGGTGGTGGACCGGTCCGCCGTGGGCGCGAGGCAGCCACGGCGGACCGGCGATCAAGGGGAGGCAGCTGGATGTCGGGTCAGGCCGCCTGCGACTGACGGGGGCGGGCGGGGGTGAGGCCGAGGTCGATGCGGCAGGTGAGGCAGTAGTTGTCGGCGTGGATGACGGCGTGGCGGGTGCAGCCATCGCAGCGGCCGTGACGCTGATCGGCGCCCAACCTCACCCGCCCCTTCCGCCCGGTGGCGCGGGGACGCGGTGCTGCATCGGTGGCGGCAACCTCGCTGGCGAGCTGGAGCGGCTTGGCCGGGTTCGGGGTCAGCTCGGGATGGGTGGCGAGGAAGCGGGTGATGTGGCGGCAGATCGGGTGCGGTGCCGCCCGGTGCCAGACTTCGACGATCAGGGCGTGCGCGGCGGCAGGGTAGGTGGCGGCGAGGAATTCACAACGAGAGATCACGAAGTCCGCGGTGGTGAACTCCTTGGGCAGCGGCGGGACCCCAGGATGTCCGTCGGCGCGGCAGGAATCGCAGAGCCCGTCATCGGAGACCAGCTGTCCGTCGCGGATGTGGATGGGGCGCTGGTCGGTCATGGGGCGTTCGATGAAGCAGGACACGCACCGCCATCCCATGACCGGGACCATCGCGGCGTCGTCGTAGTCCAGGCCGTTGCCCTGGATCGGGATCTCCGGTCGTGCGTCGTCACGCACCCGCAACCCGGTGCGGGCATCGGCGAACGCCTTCGCCTCGTCCTCGGTGATCCGACCGCCCCGCCGGGGCGCACCGCCGTGACCGCGTCGGCGCGAACGCGGACCCCGCGGCGCGGTGTCGTCGTGGCTGTCGAAGTAGTCGCTGGTGCGTTCGTCCAACGTCTGGTCGGTGTGCTCGCCGTCGCGGCGGTCCTTCCAGGCGGCGCGGTGCTCGGTGTCGTACTGGCCCGCAACGTAGTTGAGGTAGACGCGGTCCCAGAGTTCGGTGGCTTCGGCGTGGTCGCGGGCATGGCGACGGCGCTGGCGCTTCGCGCGTTCCTCTTCGGAGTCGGGATCGGGTACCGGAACCTCGATCGGGCGCTGCGGCGGTTCGGGCGCGGCGTCGGGGTCGGGGATGGTGGTGCCGTCGGTGAACATGCTGCCGGTCACGTACCCGGTGATCATCGCCTCGGTCGCGATCGCATACGGCAGCAGGTGGGCACGGTGATCCCCAGGAATACTCAGCGTCGGAACCGGGCGGGCCTGCGTGCGCGCGGCGACCTTGTCGGGGGCGAGGCGGGCGGAGTCGGTGGCTCGCGCTGGGACGCGGTGGGTGATCAGCGGCCGGTAGCGCTCACGCACCGGCATCGGTGGGAGTTCGGCGGCGGTGTAGGAGACCTCGACGATCTCGGGCAGCTGCCGGGTGTGCAGGCCGGGGTCGGTGTCGGGGGCGCAGAGGTTGATCAGCTCCCGGCGTTCGGCGTCGGCTGTCTTCCACATCGCGTCGAGCCGTTTGTGCGCGGTCTGGAACGGGTAGCGGGTGAAGGTGTCGGTGAGCTCGTCGAGGAACGCACGTTCCTCGGCGGTGGCGAGAGCGAGCACGTCGGGGAACATCTCGCGCGCGAGGCGCGGGCTGTCGACGTGGAAGAGCCGGTCCAGGTGGAACAGAGCATCGAGGAAAGCACTGGGCATGACGAATGTCCTGTCTCGCGAGGAAAAAGGAAACCCACCCCGGGAGATCGCGTGCGCTTTTTCGCAACACGAGGGGTGGGCGGCTGGTCGGGTGACCCGCCTGAAGGGCGATCGACCAGCGTGGCGTGCGACGCGGCGGAGGGAACGCGCCAAAATTGGGTGGGCGCGAATTTCCCGCGCACACAACCCAACCCACACCCGAACCGCTGGGCGTCGCGCCGGAGGGAAATTCGTGCACGCACGGGCGCGGGCACGCAGGCGCGGCGGACGCCACCCTGGTAGCCCTTCAGTCAGGCGGGGCGCTCGACCAGACGAACACCCCGGACACCCCACCTGACCCTCTTGTGTTCTTCCTTCGTGAGACCGGGGTCAGGCCACCAACAGCGGACGGTCCGCGAAGTAGGCATCGGCGTCTGCTTCGCCGCGGCGGCGGCGTGCGGCGCTGCGTTCGTCGCGGGCGCGGTGGCGCAGCATCACGGTCCCGATAGGTCGGGGCGTGTGGCGGGCGCGGCGGCGCGCTATCGCCTCGGGCGCGGTCCGTGCCGCATCGGTCGCTGTGGTCGGGATCGCGTGCAGGCGAAGGTCGTCGGCGAGATCACGGACCGAGGTCCGCGTCCACCGAGCGAGTTCGACTTCCATCGGTACCTCGACGGCGTCAGCGGTCGCGTACAGGCCGGTATCACCGTCGGTGATCTCACCGGTTTCGACCTCGGGCGCGCCGATGCGGGCGCGTGCGATCGAGACCACCCGTGCCAGCGCTGTTTTCGGGCTGTGGGCGAAGGCTCGGTGGATGAGTCCGAGAAACGCCCAGTCTTCGGCAGTGACGTCGTTGAGCGCTTGGCGGAACTCCAGGCGCGCCCGATACGGTTCGGTGTCGATCAGCTCGGCGAGGGCAGCGATATCGGATAGCAACGGGGTCACCGCGATCGCGGTGCGGGAGGCAGAGGAGGTAGTCACATCGGCTCCTGATCACGAAAGTGGAATGGATAGAGCGGGATTCGTTTCGGCGGGCGACACGGTGCCCGGCGGCTACCGCCGGGCATCGTGTGTTGAGGAGGTAGATTCAGAACTGGGGGTCGTCGTTGCCGGTGCCGCCGCCGAAGGAGCCCGCGCCGTTCACCGCCCACGGATCGTCGGTCCCGCCGGTGCGACTGGTGGCTGCTGCGCCGACCAGTTCGCCGGACCGGTCATCGGAATTCGGGCGAGCGTCCGAGCGTCCGAAGCCGTTGTCGCCGCCTGTGCCACGTTTGACTCGGTTGACTTTCGCCGTGGCATAGCGCAATGACGGGCCGAGCTCGTCGACTTCGAGCTCAACGACGGTGCGGTTCTGGCCGTCGGGGGTCTGCCAGCGGCGCTGCTTCAGACGGCCAGTCACAATGACACGCGAGCCCCTGGTCAAGCTTAATCAACGTCTCCGCGGCATTCTCCGCGGCCTCGCGCCAGAGGTTGCAGCGCAGGAACAACGCCTCCCCGTCTTTCCACTCCCCGGTGTTGCGGTCGGGGTAGCGTGGTGTGGAGGCGACGGTGAAATCGGCGACCGCAACACCATTCGGGGTGAAACGAAGTTCCGGGGCGGCGGTCAAGTTGCCTATCACGGTGATGACGGTGTCTCCGGCCATGGGGGGTGCTCCTTCACTATTCGCGGGGGATGTGGTGTGCGACCACGGCGCACGGTGTGGGGGTCAGGGATGTGTGCGGGTCGTGGCGTCGACGGCGGTGATCAGGAGGGAAGGTCGCCGACGGGTGTGGCGGTGAGGGTGATGCTGGTGACGCGGTCACGGGCTGCGGGTGTGTGAATGCGCACCTCGATACGCGCTGTGAGCGCGCCGGGTGCCGGGGATCCGGTGTGCCAGGGTTCGAACCGGTCCTCATCCAGCGCGGGCAGGTTCGCGCGGATCCACGCCACGAGCTCGGCGGCGCTACCGATCACTACAGTGCGGTGTGGTCTGGAGCCGCACAGCTCATCGGATCGGTGCCGAGGTCGATGCCGAGGTCGGCGGCGATCCCCAGACCGCGACAGGCCAACCGGCGCAGGATGTCAGGGCGCATCCCGGTGTGTAGCGCTGTCGCCAGCAGGGTCGCCATGGAGTGTGTGGGGTCGGCGTCGAGGGCGGCCTGGAGGGCGACGCCCGCGAGGGGGCCGTCGCCGCGGAGGTAGGCGCTGTAGGCGAGAAGTGTTGCGGCATCGGCACGGTCGCTGCCCGGCAATGCTCGCGTCAGTGTGGCCCACAGGTTTTCCGCGGCGGCGGCGTGCTCGCCGACGGCTAGGGCGAACAGCGAGTCGCGCACGGTCCGATCGCGCAGTGCCGCGGCCAGTTCTGCGCATGCCGGGGCGGTGAGCGCCCCACCGGAGTCGGTGTCGGCGATCTGCCACAACACGAGTTCGAGTGCGCGCCGGTGATATCCGTCGGGATCACCACGCCGGACCGCCGTCTCGTAGCGTTCGTGCACGAGAGTGTGGGCGCTGTCGAGATGAGCCGTCACCTGCTGGACCAGTTCGCCATCGGGGGTTACCAGATCGGTCAGCTCCGAGCGGTCGCCGCGGATCGGGCGTCCGTTGAGCACGTGCGCCAAGGTGACCATCGATGCGGCCGGGTCCGGCAGTACCCCACGACGATTCGCCTCCAGCAGGCTCCACCACCGCTGCTGCGCCTCGATCGCGCGTACGGCCCACGCGCCCTCGAGGAACACCTCCTGCTGTGCGAGCCGCCGCGCGAACGCGGCGATGAGCGCGGCCCACGGCCCGGTACTCACCGCGCCGTGTCTGCGGGTGGGACGTGGTTCGCGCACCCGATCATCGACGATTACCGCGAGCACCTGCGAGGCCCCCTCTGTGGCACAGATCTGCGCCACTGGCTGTGCGTATGCCGCGGCCAGACCACGCCGAGGGCCGCCGTCGGGTTGCAGATCGAAGCGCAGCACCGCGTCGATGATCGGACTGTGGCCCGGATTCGGTGCATCCCGCAGGACAGCGACTACCAGGGACCGCTGTGGTACGAACCCGACCATCGCGGGCACCGCGACAATCAATTGCCCGGGATCATCGACATGCAATCTGTCCGCGGCCGTGTGGTTCTCGTCGGTCTGGTCGGAGGCGGAGTGCGTATCGGTGCTGGCTGGCCACTCGGCGTCGTCGGTGTTGTCGGGCATGGGTTTTCGTCTCCTTCGGAATGATGTCGGTGGTAGGTGCGATTCGCCGGGGGTAGGCCGTGCCGGGCCCGGCCTCTCGGCTCGAGGAATGCGACCGGTTGGGTCGATGCCGCGGCAGGAGCAGCAGTGGCCTCCCGGCGGGGCGGATCAGGGGTGCACGCGCCCGGTGGGTGTGGCTCGACCGGTGGTGAGGGTCAGCGGGCGGCCCGCACCTATCCAGGCGGAATGGGCGTTGCGGTGGAGTGAAAGTCGTTCCCGCTCAGGCGATGCCCGGTGAGGTGGGAAGCCCGGTCATGGCGAGGGAGGGCGTCGGACCTTGCCGTGCCGAGGGTGAGGCGATCGCGATCGACGACGACCGCAGAGGGTTCATCGTGCGGGCCCGCCGTCCCGCCTATCTGGGCGTGGACGAGTTCGAGGTGTGGCGGGATTCGGGTGATCAGCTGTACTGCTGCAGGGACGGTGGACACCGCAGTGCACTAGGCGGTAGCCCAGCGGCGCGCCCGCGCGGGCAGTATCGGGGCCAGACGCTGCGCCACCGGTCCTTGGTGCGGGCGTTTCCTGATCAGGTGTGCTGTGATCGGGGCATCGTCGAGGTCGACGCGGTAGGTGTGGCCGTCGGGTTCGATGACGTCGAAAACAGTGGTTGTCGAGTCGGGCGCACGATAGATGTCGAACGCCGCGAACGCGGCCGAGAGCGGATCGTCAGCGCTGACGTCGATCTCCCAGCGGACGTAATACTCGGGCACAGCGGGACCTCCTGATCCGATGGCAGGGGATTTAGTGGCGCAGCCGTCGGGGGCGTGCGCGGCTGTAGCGGAATCCGTTGCTGACGGTGCGGTGCGCTTCGGCGGCGGTGAATCCCTCGACACCGATGTGGGCCGCGGCGGCATCGAACAGGACGGTGCGGGCGTCGTTTTCGCTGACTTCGTCGGCGGCCACCAGCCGACCGAGGACCAACGCTGACCGGAACAGGGTGTGGTTGCGCAGGTGCACCCGCGCGCGAGCGACTCGCTCGGCTTCCCCGGCCAGGATCGCCGCCAGATACGAATCCGGCGCGACCGCCACCGACCTATTCCAGCCACCGGTCGGTGGCGGAGGCGGCGGGGGCGGCAGGAGTAGAGCGATCAGCATGCCGGGAAGATCGGCGACCGGCCGGTTCTCGGCAACGGTGTAATCCCCGTGGGGCGTACGGGATCCGGGGGCGACGATGTAGCCGCCGTGCCCGCGGGAATCGATACCGTCGCCGATGCGTGCCACCGTGCACCGCAATATCGGCTCGTTCGGGGCACGGAAGTACAGGTGCCAGCCAGCTGGGGTGGCGATGGTCAGCGTCGGTGGCGCGGGCTGGGGCAGATGGTCAGTGAGCCGGGCCAGGGCGTCGGTGAGGTCGTGAGCGGGTGGGCTCATGTGGCGTGGATCGAGATCGATGACGTGCAGCCCACTGGGCGGGCCGGTCTGGATCGCGACGTTGTAGCGCGGGTTGTAACCCCACCAGCGGTGGATGAGATCGTCGTCGGTGCTGGCCAGGTCGGGCCAGCGTTTGATCGCCGGCTTCTTCCCACCCGGGCGTAGCGGGAACACCGGCCAGCCGCGGGCGGCGGCAGCAAACGCCACCGCCCGCAGATCCAGGACAGCGGTCACGGGATGGACCTCCTACATGTTCGAAGGAAGGACAACCCCAGGCATGCCGGTACGCGCGCGGTGATGAACGAGGCGCGCACCGGCATGCCGGGGTGGCCGAGGAGGTTGGTCAGGCGGCGTCGGCCTGCTGCGGCTCGTCGGGTTCGGTTGCGGCGGTGTCGATGTCGATGTCGTCGGAGTTGACCTCGCCGAGGGCGGCGAGTTCGACGGGCACGAGCGAGTGGCCGAGCTGGCTGAGGAATTTCAGGTAGCGGCGCACGCCGCGGTCGGCGTAGCGCCACAGAGTCTTCTCGCATCGGCTTTCGTAGGCACCGAGGACGAGCGCGAGCACGATCACCTGGGCGCGGGCCGGTTTCACTGTGTCGAGGTCGGCGAGCACCTCGTCACGAGCGCGGAAACCCTTGATGCCCAACAGTTCCAGGGCCGTACTGAAAGCGTGGTACTCGCTCAGTAGCCCACTGTCGGCGACCAACGCCTGGGCAAGGAACACCGGAGCCTGCGCCGGTGGGGTCTTGCGCGTCAACAGCCGCGTCACGAACTCGGTTCGGGTGGTCTTGGCCGCCAACCCCTGCTTGTTGAGCTCGCGGACCCGCCGCCTGGCCAACCGCTCCTGCTCCCGCGCCTCCGACTGGGCCTGCGCGGCGGCTTCCGCCGCAGCGCGACGCGCGGTAGCGAGCTCGTCGCCCCCATTGTGGCCGTCTTGTTCGTCCTGGCAGGCGTCGCGGGTGTCGGTGCCGTCGGCACCGGCACCGGCACCGGCAGTGGCACTGGCATTGGTGTCGGTGTCCCTCTCGCGCTCCCGCAGCCCGGCCGCCTCCAGCCGGTCCCGCGGCAGGAAGTATTCGGCGAGTACCTGTTCGCGCTGCTCGACCTCGCGGGCATGGCGCAGCCGCCCTTCGGCGGGTTCGGTATTGGGGTGCTCGCGGGTGTCCCAGTCCACGGTGTCAGGGTCGACGAGGGCGCCGGTGTCGACTTCGACCCACACCATGTCCTCGCTGATCTCCAACCACACCAGCCACAATCCGGGGTTGGCATTGATATGACCGGTATCGACCGCGGTGCCGTCGGCGTCGACCAGATCCGCTGCCAGCACGAGCGGCCCGTTGTCGGTGAATTGTCCGTCGGCGGGGTAATCGGTGAGGATCCCGATCCCGGTCTCGGCGTAGGGCAGTGCCGTGGCCAGGTAGGCGCGTGCTTGGGTGCGGTCTTGCGCGATTCGGTTGGCTTCGTAGGAGAACCAGTTGCGGTTGGCGCGGGTGAGTCGTTCGACGGCGTCGGTGTCGCCGAGGTTGTCGTATTCGGCGATGAGAGCGGCCTGTTCGAGGTCGTATTGGCCCTCGTCGACCAATCCGCGTGCGGTGGCGGAGGTTCCGATCTTTCCCGCACGTTTGACGTCGTCGCGTTTGGTCTGCAGGGCTTTGCCGACCCGGGTGACGGTGGCACCGAGGTCCAGGGCCAGCGCGATACCGGCGGCACGGTCGCCGTCGGTGAGCGGGATGCGGCGGTCGTTGACATAGATCTGTTCGAGGACCCGGTCGATCTCTGCTTCGTTGGCATCGACCGAGGTATCGAAGTCGGTGACCCACACCGGCACCTCGGACTGTTCGAACGCCAGCGCGGTCAGGGTACGGACTTGCCCGTCGCGCACGACATGTCGTCCGTCGGGCATCCGGATCACCTTGATCGGGTTCTTCACACCGTGCTCACGGATGGATTCGGTGACATCGGGGTGGTCTTCGAGCCGGAAGGTCTTGCGCACGTTTTCGTCGATGTGGAGTTCGGCGGGATCCATCGTCGGCCCCTGACCCGCCCCCGGCGCGGCGGGGACCGCGCTGTCGGACTCGGCGGCGACGTCACTGGCGTCGGGTGCCGTGTCGTCGATGGTGATGGTTGTGTCGGTATCGATGGTGTCGGGGGTGGGTGTGTCGGTGTCGTGCGACATCGAATATGGCTCCTATCGTGAAACAGGTAGGCACCGGCCAGCTTTGGACTGGTCGGTGCCTACCTGAGAACGGATATGACAGGTGTGAACTGGTGGCGGGCCGCTCGAGGGCATGGCGGTGCGGTGGATTTGGTTGCGAGGGTTAGTTCTTGGTGCGGGCTGCGACGTTGATCGGGTGCAGGAACCGCGCGCCGTGCTGGTCGGGGTCGCTGTAGCGCCAATGCTTGGCTTTCCAGTCCGGGTGCTGCTCGCGCCAGCGGGTGACGGTGGTTTCACCGAGTGCGGTGACGGTTCCGGCGATACCGAAATGTTCGGCACTGTCGAACTCGGTGCGGGTGAGGGTCATGGTTTCGGGCATGCGGAAACAACCTCCTTGTGGGTTTGGGCCGCCAAGGGCCCCAGGGGATGGGTGAGGGAAAACAACGACTAGATCCGGCCGACCGGGCGTGCTGGGCCTGTGGCGCTAGTGGTTCAGACGAGGGACATCGCTTGCAGGGCAAGGTCGTCCAGGGTGTCGGCGCGGTCGGCATCGGGAATGGTTTGGGAGTAGCTGGTGACGGCGTTGGCGATGCCGGCGGCGGTGAGCTGACCGCCGGCGATGAAATGGTCGAGGATCCCGCTGCGTTCGTCGTCGGTGAACCCCAACTTCTTGGACACGACTTCGATGGTGCGTTCGGGGTGCGCGACCGGAGTCGCGGCGTGCCGCTCCAACTCGGTGACACGGGCGGCCAGAAATTCGGGGGACAGCCATTCGGCGACCTTGTCGCGGGTTTCCGCGGTGATCACCGCGAGGCGTTTGCGGTAGGTGTCCTGTGACCAGCTTCCGCCTACGTCGAGGCGGTCCCCGATATGGCGTTTGGTGTAGGCGAACATCGGTAAGGTGAGTCCGTTGCCGCAAATCTGGACGACCAGTTCCGGTTTCAATGTGACTGCGTGGTGTCCGATCTCGGAGTTGGAGAACCGGAACCCGGCGAACACGATCGGCTCGCTGCCGGGCCGATAGCCGTGGCCTTCGCGGGCCGCGACCGGGCGCCACCGCGCCAGTTCCCCTGTGGCGCGGCGGCGTTCGGCCTCGAGGTCGGGATTGCCGAACGGGGTCCGATAATTCGCCAGGAAACCCGGTGCCAGCGCCCGCACCTTCGGCGAGTACACCTTGCAATGCATGGAGGACTCGGTCAGATCACACGAACGCACAGACACATCCGCATCCGCTTGGCGGATACCTTCCAAGACGGCGGTGAGGACGTCGAGGTTGTCGATGATCCCGTAGCGATCCGACAACACTGCCCGCAGAATCCCGGGCTCGTCGGGGACACCGGAGGTGAACAGCCGTAGCAGAAACGACCGGTCATCACCGGTGCTGGGCAGGCGCGGGGCGTTGCAGCCATGCAGCAGGCCGTTGATGTTGGCGTCGTAGAGATCGGTGCGGGACTCCTCGCGCAACCACTTGAGATACCCGACGGGGATCTTGAGCTTGGACCCGAGGTGGGAGTCGGCGGCGGCGGTGGGCCGGTAGAGGCCGTCGACGAGGGTGAAACCCCGCTCATCCAGGACCGGTTCGACCCCGGAGAGTTGCAGCAGACCATCACTGGCACGCAACGCCGATGCCGGGGCGACGACATCGAGTTTCGCGGCATGCTGAGCATTCAGCAACCCGACCAGATCCCCCAACTCGGCGTGACGCACCCAGGTAGCGATCGACATAAGTCAAAACTCCTCTCGCACAGACAGATACGGATTCCAGAGCAGGTGAGTGCAGGCCTGGGCCGCCGTGCGGGTTACTGCTGCTGGCGCAGTGCGGCCACCAGCGCCCACGACGCGTCGACCTCCGCGCGGGCCGTAGCGTGGCGGCGAAATGCCAGTTGCTCAAGGCCTTGAATGGCCTCCAGGTCGCGGGCGGCGTTCTGGCGGCGCTGCTCGGCGGCCCAGTGCCGATAGCGGGCGGCGCGGTCATCGGTGAGGAATTCACCGGTGATCTTGGTGACGGTGTCGGACACCAGCTTCACGGATGTCCGCGTCGGCAGTGGCCAGCGGATACCCCAGATGCACGCTCAGATATCCGGGTTCGTCCAGACACACCCGCGCGGTAGCGCCGCGCCCGGTTCGAACCGGGCGGTGACGCGGGGATTGCCGAGGCGCTCCTCCTCGACGACCAGACTGAAGAACTGCAGCACCACCATCGGCCGGGCCTCGGTGATGCCATCCACCATCGGATGGTGCTCGCTCATCCCGGCGGACACCTGCCCACGGATGGGTGCGTCATTGCTGGAGGACCGGGTGTAGGAGGATCCGTAGCGGTGGAGTTGGTGTAGGCGCTGACGGCGAATGCTGGAGCGGGCATGACGAATCCGGGTTTCCTCCCGATGACGGGGTGTGTTCAGTTGGGTGCCCGGACGGGGCCGGAGAATGGCTGCTCGATCTGGGTGATCGCTGCCCGCGACCGGCGGTGGCGCGCGACTCGTGGTGTCGGCGAAGTCGGTGGTGACGACTGCGGTAGCGAGGCCGGGTTCAGGGGTGGAGGGCTGAGGGCCGGGTGCATTCGCACTCGGGGCCGACGCCGATGTCGCGGCCGTGGCACCAGTTGGTCCAAGCGTCGGCGATATTCGGGCGCGAACCGCCCGCGGCGACGAGTACGGCGAAGGCATGCCCGAAATCGATCGCCTCCCCAGCACCGACCCCACGCGCGTCGCACCAGCCACGCACGTAGCCGATGGCCTCGAAACACAACAACTCCGCGCTCCGGTTCCGCATCGCGGCGGTGTACTGCTCGAACGCCGGCACCCGGGTCATCGGTCTGCTCCGGGTCCGTCGGCGACCTCGCCACAGCTCAGCCACGCCCGCCAGGAGTTCGGGTTCGAGGACAGGGTGGTGCGCCGCTGGGCGAGGAACTCCGGCGGCACTGGTCGTGGCGGCTGGTGTGCGGACATGGCGAGCAGCTCCTTCGTGGGATCGACGAGCCCGCCCCGCACCCATGCGGGTGCGGGGCGGCGGTGACAGAGTTTGTTTTCAGGCTGCGGCGGCGGGCAGGTAGGTGCGGGCCTCGACGATGACGCGGACCTGGTTGTGGACCTGTTCGCGCCAGCACACCGGCCCGGACACCGGGAACTCGGTGACCGGCAGCTCGATCGGTTCACCGCGTAATCGGCACGGTTCGCGGCGCTGCGCGCTCACCCGGACCACTCCCGGGTCGGTGACCGGCTCTGGTGGGGTGGCATACCAGCGGTCGGGGTGCGCCCACACTGCGGCGTATTCGAGGCCGTCGATTTCCCAGTACCAGCGATCGGACTGCGGGCCGCGGTGGTGGCCGAGTTTGGTCTTCCCACCACAGCGTTTCGGACGCGGCGGCAACGGGCTCGCGTCGAAGTCCTCGAAGACATCCGGGAACCGGTCGCGGGCTTCGGGTTCAGTCATCACAGCAGTGATCTCGTGGTAGCGCACGGTGTAGTCGGTGGTGACCTCACGATGACAGGTCCGCTTGTCGAGGATGGTGTGCAGCGGCGTGCGCGGTTGCGGAATGTTGGCCACCGACACCGATTTCGTGTTCACGCGAGTGACCTGCCACCGACGCGGACGAAGTCACCGACGCTGAAATCCGCGGGTCCCCAGCCGGGGGTGAGGCCGTCGGCGATCTGTTGATCGCGGAGCTGATGCCAGTAGGTGATCTCATCGCGGCGTTGCGCCATGCGGTCCAGGACTCGCTGCCGGTACTCACCCGTTGCGGGGGAGTGGGTTTCGCCGTATTGGACCTCACCGTCGGCGGTTCTCGAAATCACCCGGGTGTGACCGTCGAGGGTGCGTTGATCGCCGCGCTGCTCGGCCTCTAGGGCCTCGATACGATTGGCCACGGTGCGTGGGGCGTAGCGGTGATCGGTGGTTCGCGCCGCCGCGTCGGCGCGATCATGCGCGTGATCGGCGTCCCGGCCCGCCTGCACCGACCGGCCCAACGCATCCCACGTCTTCTCGATCGCGCGACGGTGACGGCGTTCGGAGTGATGGCCGATCTTGACCGGCTCACCACCCGGCGGCAACGCCTGAAATTAGGCGGAATTGCATCTGATGCATCTCCGTCGACCGGGCGACGCCTGTCCGTCCTCGTCGGTCGGGTGCGGCGAACGTTGCCGAGACTATCAGTTGCGGGGTTTAGCAGCCTCTCTGAGGTCTTGCGGCATCAATGTTGCGTCTGATACAACAGGCGGGGGCCAGCTGGGCCGGATACCTCGCCGCTGCCGAAGACGAACCCAAACCAGTCGACTGATCCGAGGTCGACCACTGAACAGCGTGGGCTGGCGGATCAAATTCGCCGCGTTACTGCTGGATCTGCCTGAGTTGCACAGTTTCGAGCCCTTCTGTTGTGTTTCTTCGTGGTCGCTTTCATGGATTGTCCGTTGGATGTGGCCCGAAATGCTTCGATCTCGAATATTGGCGTCGGAGGACGATCGTCAATGAACGCGCATTCGAAATCAGGTAGCGCGAATTGTGAAGACAAACGCACGGGCGGTAGATACCTCAGAAAGACCTGGCACCAACGAGTACCTCTGCTCCGAAAGATTGGACTACCAGTCCCGTTTCATCGCCGTGCATTTCCATGTCAGTGATCATCGCAGCGTCTGGTGTCAGTGGGTCTGCGATCCGAACGAGTGCTGCTGGCCGCAGCGGGTCGGTCGAACGGAAACGGATGGTGCGGCCATGTCGCTCAAGATCCGTGACGTTCGTAAGTTCGACTGGTCCGTGATATGCGACGAGTTGACCGAGCACGTTCAGTGACGCAAGATTGATAAGGCTGTTGACATTATCGAAGGAGCGGGTGAACTCGGCGGCCTGTCCGTCGAGTTGACTGACCACCTCCATGACTCGATCGCGGCGGTAGTGGTAACGCCGCATCATCCGTTCTGGATCATGGCGGTCCACGGCCTCGGCGGATATGAGCGGCTTGAGTCTTTGTCGAGCGTGGGCAAGTTGTTGACGGTCTCCTTCGGTTAAGGTTGAGAAAAGTTCGCTGAATGCCAGCCATTCCGGCGCGGTCGTCAGGGCGTCGGCCAGTTCGCGTGCTGCGCGATCGTGGTCCTGTTGTCGCAGTGCGAGTAGCTGGGAGACCCCACGTGGGGTCGAGTCGAATTGCAGGCCACCTTGCAGAGCTTCCCGACGCCAGCCGAGGCCAGGGCTGACCTCGGGCGATGTTAGATGGGTATTCGCGGCCAATTGAGGAACGGGGATCAAGGGATATCCACGGAGGCGCGATCGCAACCACGCGGTGTTGCATTCAGCAGCGAACCCCACAGCCTGCATCTTGGTCAGAAAGTCGGCCGCGCCGGGCGTTTGAAGGTTGACGAGGGGCAACGCCGCACCCATCGGACCCCATTTGTTCGGTAACAGAGGTTCGGTCGAGACAAGGCTTGTGCTGGCGTCGATATTGCGAAGCATCTCAGGGATGCCTTCGACGGAGGAGTTGTTTTCTGGCAGTTGCGTACGCAACTGTTGTATGGTCTCACTTTCCCGCCAGAGTTCGGCAAGCGATCGGGTTGCGTCCCAGACCTTCTTGGTCGACAACGGCCCTCCTCTATGAGTTCATCAGTGGATTGCAGGGCATATCCAGTGTCACAGCCATTTCATCCCGGCGAGATCGTTGATCGCATCGGTCACGATGTCCTTTGCTCTGCCATGAGTACCGGCCAGGAACGAGTCGAGAAATCCGTACCCGGTCCATACATCCTCGTGCACCGTGTCCGGCCCGCGGAGGACGGTAGGAGCAGTTCCGTTGTCGATGAATCGATACCTCAGAGGCCGGTTGCGTTGAGATTGAGGTTTTTGTGTCTCGCTGAGTAGAAACTGGATGCGCGTGGCGCCGATCGCGGTCTGGAGGTCTGTCTCATGACATGCGGGTGCGGTCTGGCCGACCAGTTCGTGCACAGACTCGATCAGGGACGCCGAGTAGCGGTCGAGGATGTCGACCGTCTCGGTGTCGGATGTCGGCACGGCATCGGGACGTTGGTGGTGGGTATCCAGAATCGAGTGCATCCTTTGTTCCCAGATCCGCGTCGCAACGGTCAGTGGACCTCGTTCGGCGTGGAAAGTGAATCCATTTATGCCGATGTTGTCGATGGACTGCTCGCCGAGCCAGCCTTCGACGTCTCCATCAATAGTGACGACCAGGCGATCTGCGCTACTCCAATACGCGATGCGTGGTGGTTGCTGATTCATGGGCAAGAATCGGTCGATGTAGCTGCGAGTGGCTTCATACCAGCGCACAGGATCCGGCGACTGATTCTCGCGTGAGCACAATTTGGGAACCAGGAATGGGAGGTTCTTGGTGATCAAGTCTGCCAAGGCTGTGTCGATTCCGGCGAGTTCGGCGTAGAACTCGATTCGTGTGCGATCGTCGCCGGTCAGTGCGGTCGGCAACGAGGCCAGCCGGCGCTTGTATGCGACTGCGGCGAGATAGTCGGCGAAGGAGTCGTGCAGTGCCCGGACCGTGTCTCCGGTCGAGCGCACGACCAGTCCGCTTTCGAAGCCGAACGAACGGAGGTCGCGGGCTGTGATGTCCTCGCCGCGTTCTGCGAGGGCGTTGGAGGCTCGTTCGATGACTTCGGTCCACTCGATTGCCTCGCAGTATCGGCGTCCCTGGCCTGCCAAGGCGGCGAACGCCATTCCCAATCCTGTCTCTAGAACAGTGACGCCTGGGTACCCGTTTCTTTCGGCCGTGGCGCGGACGTAGCTCTGATACATCGACGCCGGGTCTGTGAATACGTGTCCCTCAAGAACGAGTGTGATACCAACGACGAACAGTTGCGGATTATCGGCCGCTCCTGCAAGAGCATGCTCGACCTGGGCTACAAGTTCGCCGATGATCCGGTCGTTAGACCCATCGCCTGCGATGGTCTTCAGCAGCTTGATGCGGCGCTTGCGATTCAACGGCTCAATGCCCACGCGGATCGATGGCGCGTGGCTGGGAAGCACAGACCGAAGGACTGTCGCGTCCCTTCCTACGAGCACCAGGCCAGCACGGCTATCGGAAGCCAGCAGCTGTCGAAGCTCCTCGGCCAGCGCATCGCGGTCGGGTTTCGGAATCTCCGAGACTCCGTCGATGACGAGGACAACAGTTGGATCCTTGAGCGCTTGGACTCCTGTCGCGGAGTAGGCGCCAGCGAATTCGGGGGTATTGATTCCGTGCGCGACCAGTGAGCCGAGACGTTGTCGGACATAGGCCTCGGCGTCGACGACGATCACGACCTGTCCCTGTTGTGCGGCGGCGTTCTGT
This sequence comes from Nocardia vinacea, assembly GCF_035920345.1. Taxonomy (NCBI): domain Bacteria; kingdom Bacillati; phylum Actinomycetota; class Actinomycetes; order Mycobacteriales; family Nocardiaceae; genus Nocardia; species Nocardia vinacea. The sequence continues at coordinate 3,584,812 of NZ_CP109149.1, read as the reverse complement.
ATGTGGTGCAACACGGTGGTCTTCCCCGTGCCGGTCGGTCCACTCAGAAGAGGTGTCCGCCCGGTGACCGCGGCGGCGACAAGCTGCACAGGCACCGCCGCGTCCGGCGTGTCTGCGGCGGACTGGGGGGCAATCCTCAGGCAATTCAGGACCATGCCAGGTGGGGGCGACTGTTGAACTGCGGTAGTGAATACGTGTTTCAGTTCATCCGACCACGTAACAGTCGGTACGTACTCGACTCGGTCACCGAGCAGGCTGACGACTTCGGCTCTGGTGACGATGCGTGCCTGCGGGTCCGTCTCACCGCTACGGCCTACCACGATCCGGAGAATCTCTAGCACAACGCCGACCGATCGCTCTTCTGCCTCCATTTCACTTGAGACGTGGGGGAGCAGACCTGCTGCGCGGCGTGCCGCTGAGTCGATCAGCGTGTCGAATCCGGGTGTATCGGCGACGATGGTTGCCCGTCGGCAGACATCGAAGTCGAGCGGCACCCCATGTTCCTGCTCCAGAGTCCGCAGCTGGCTGGCGTCGCCGGCACCTGCGGCCTCGATGGCCTGCTGCACCTCTCGTCCGGTCGGGCCGAGCCTTCCGTCAGTCACGAAAGCGTAGTACGCGTCGGGATAGGCACAACCCAACTCCGACCATCGAGAAAGTTCTGCGACGAGTTCGCCTTTGCCCCAGGTGTATCGCCGATCCCGACGCTTGAACTGCGCGGCCGACACCAGGCTGCCGTCAATCGTGTATGTCTCGATGTCGATCACGTCGTTCGTGGCCTCTACACGAACGAATCCGAGATTTGCGTCTGCCGCGAGGTCGAGGATCCGAAGCACCGCCTGAGCGTGTTGATAGGCGAACCCACCTGCCGCATCGACACCGCTCACCCCTCCCACCTCCTCATCGAATCATCCGCAGTCTCGAATAGCGAAGAGCGAATGCACCCGCTCCAACACGGTGCAGCCATATCCAATCTGACCGAGACCGCTCACTGTGGCGCTCCACTGTAGTGGCCGCCCGGCCGCGTTAACCAGCAGCACGCTGTAGCAGGACCTGAGCTGCACCACATACCGCAGCCGGGAGCCGAATGTGGTCTTGCAGAGACCGTTTCGCGATGATAGTCGCCGTGTGGACCGGAATAGCGCACGTTTGGAATACCGGCACTCCACCAGTTCAAGCACGCTCGTGCGCCGCATCGGCAGCGACAGCTTCCGCGTCCTTGCGGGACGCCTTGTCCTGCAACGCCTGCACCCGGTCGACCTGGCGTACAGCGCGGTCACCTTCGGCAAGCAGGGGCGGGCGCGCGGTGCGATCGATCTGGATCTCGACGTCGAACCCGGCATCCCGCAACGCCTTCGCGGCGGCGTCGATGACGAACTGCTTAGGCTGGCGATCCCGGGAGGACACCACGATCCACATCCCCAGGCTGCGAGCCCAACGCCAATGCCCGACAGCTTTTTTCACCCCCACCATCACTTCATAGGTGCCGTCACCACGGACCGCGCCCTCCAACACGGTGCCTTCCTCAGCGGTATGGGAATCGTCACCACAGTCACCACCACCCTTTCTTGAATATGAACATCGATTGGTTCAATCACCGGCGCCTCTATCAGTACTGCGGGGACATCCCGCCCGCCGAAATGGAGGCCGCCTATTACGCTCAGAACCCAGCCTGGCAACCGGCCGGGCTGTCACACAAGTAGGTCTCCGGACTCACCGGAGCGATTCAGGCGATGGCTTTGGTCGGGTCGCCATCCACACCGATATCGAGGATGCCGAACACGCTCACCCCACCCGCAACCACGCGGATCAGAGAGCCTATTTCGGACTCCACAGTTGCGAGGAATATCGAACGGTGGCGGCAGGTCGGTCGATTGCGGTGTGCGGATTTCTGCCAGCTTCCCGGTGCGAGGTTTCAGGCGTTGGCGTAGCCACCGGCGTTCCACACGTGCCAGCGGAAGTGCTGCGGCGCGAGAGCCTGCCGGGAGGGGATACCCGGTGCTGGTGAGTAGGGCCAGAACGCAAAGCCGCACCGATGGCAATAGAAACCGGCTTGCCACACCGTATGCGCCTTGCGCCGGTCCCCGTACGACTTTGCCGTTGCGACGAATACGGCACACCGCAATGGTGAGCGGGACGGCCCCGGGCGCCGCCAGCATCGCGAAGAAGACGACCATCGCTAGCGCGGTGATCCATCGCGACTCCCCAGGAGCCGGATTGACGATCGAGACGAGTGCCGTCCCTACCCAGCATATTGCTGGCAAGAGCAATCCCAGCGCGATGAAGGTCAGGAGCCCTGCCGGGGGTGCGGGCTGGCTCTCGCGACAGACTCGCCGCGAGTGCCGTTGTGTGAGTACGCTCTACAGTGGCAGTGCCGAACACCGGAACCAGGCCAGTCGAAGTTACCCCGACCCCGGAATAGCTGTTCGTCCCGGAACCCGGCGCGAAGAGTTGAAAATTGTCCCGTCCACCCCCAAGCGCAACCGCAACCCGGCCGTGTCGCTGACGTTGGACAGTGAGCTAAAGGAACGGGTCGAGCAAGCCCTTCAGGCGGTCGATTCAACCTATCGGGAGCATGTTATTGCGTTCCTGCGCTGGTTCATTCGAGACACCGATGAGCTACCTGCACGCCCAGATTATCGACTCCCCCACTTTCCGTACGGCGAGTAGGCCCAACTTAGATACGCAACAAAGACCCTGTTCCAGTCAGTAGTGTTGTGCCGTAACGGTTTCGCGCTACAGGGGAGGTAAGAAGATGTCGAGCAGTGTCTGGCTCCGGATCGAGAGCAGCGGTCGCCGGGAAGTATGGGTCCGCGGGGACGAGGTAATCGCGGTTGCGGTCACGACCAGCGAGGGCTACCGAGACAAGGCCGAGAGCTACGGTGTGTCGGCCACTTGGTTCACACATGATCGGACCAGTTTGGAACTGACAAAAGGCATCAAGTCGCGGACCGAAGCTATGTCGGTCGTCCGCCGTCTCCTGCAGCTCCTGGCGAGCCCTCCTGACGTGGTCGGCCTGATTGCGGTCGATGGCGCATCGGTCACGTTCGAGTCAATGGCGGAGTAGGTCAGATGCGCACATAATCTAACGCAGCTCGACCCGACCCGGATCTACACGAACGCGCCAAAGCAGCTGTCGCGCAGGTCGACTCGAATCTGAACGCACACGTGGTGGCGTTCCTGCGCTGGCTGGTCCATGAGACCGACGATCTACCCAAACGCCCGCCTGTCGACACCAATCTCACGAGATAGCACAACTAGCCTTTGCGGAGTAGTCCGGTGACGCCGGCAAGGAGAACGGCGGTGAAGATCCAGCCCAGGATGCGTAGGGCCGGAATGCTGAGAGTAAGGGCGGTGGGCGCGGTGGAGCTGATGGTCCAGTCAGCTTTGGTTGCTCCGGTCGCGGCGGGGACGACGCCTGCGAGGGCGTAGCTGAAGGCGTTGAAACACGGATAGTCGGGGTATCGGGCGCAGGACTCGGCTGCGGTGATCGATTGAAGTTGGGGCGTGGAGGTTTCGGTGGCTTGAACGGCTGCGGCCTTGTTTGCGGCGGTCCGGTCGGTGGGGACGAAATGTTCCGTGTTGTGGTCGGCGATGAACGTCCCGAGCAGCAGGGCTCCCGCGAGCCACAGGGCAGCCAACAGTGGGTAGTAGCCGTGCCCGGCCAGCGCCAGGTACATCCAGCGCAGCAGTTTCGTCGACCAGGGGGCGTGTGCGGTGGTTTGGTTTGCGGCGGTGAATTGGAGGCGGCGCGCATCGGCCGGATGTCCGTTGCGGTCATAGACCGCAGCCAGTGCGTGCCAGGGTTGGGCGGTGAACTCGTGTCCAGCAGGGGTCGACTTCAGCCATGCTGTCACGGCACCTCGGTCGGTGCGGATCAATCCGTGTACGTCGGTGATCTGCCAACCGGTCGCGATCAGTCGCCCAAGTGGCAAAGACTTCGATGATGTCCGCAGATCAGTGATCGTGGCCCGGGTCAGGTCGACCGTCCCGTCAACGCAAGCTGGTATCAACCTAAGTCTTGTAATGACACAAGACTCAAGGTTAATGGCCTTGCCGTCAGGGTTTGCAAGGCTGGCATCGTTCAGTGCGAGCTGTCCGCCGACATTTGCGCCAATTGCGCGGACTTCCCCTGTCGCGGTGAGCTTGTCAGCGAACAAGTCTCCAGCGATCGTTGCACTATCGAGGTTGAGTGCAACGCCTGCGGGGTTGGCGAGACTGGCGCCAGTCAGTGAAAGCTGTCCCCCCACCTTCGCGCCGATTGCGCGGACTTCCCCTGTCGCGGTGAACCCGTCGCGGGCAACCAGGCTGTCGGCGATCGCCGCGCCGTCGAGGGACAAGGCGTAGCTGCCGGGATTGGCAAGACTGGCGCCTTTCAGCAAAAGCTGCCCGCCGATGGTTGCGCCAATTGCGCGGACTTCCCCTGTCGCGGTGAACCCGTCGTCGGCGAACAGGTTGCCGGTGACCGTCGCCCGATCGAGGTTCAGTGCGACACCGTCGGAATTGACGAGACTGGCACCCTTCAACGAGAGCTCCCCTATGTTCGCGCCGATTGCGCGGACTTCCCCTGTCGCGGTGAACCCGTCGTCGGCGAACAGGTTGCCGGTGACCGTGACGCCGTCGAGGTTCAGTGCGATGCCATTGAGATTGACGAGACTGGCGCCCTTCAGCGAGAGTTGCCCGCCGATGGTTGCGCCGATGGCGCGGATCTGCCCGGCAGCGGTAAACCTGTCTCGGATGAAAAGACCGCCGGTGATTGTCGCACCAGCGAGGTTCAGCGTGATGCCATCAGGGTTAGAGAGACCGGCACCCCTTAGCGAGAGCTGCCCGCCGATGGTTGCGCCAATGGCGTTGATCTCCCCAGTGGCGGTGAGCCTGTCGGCGAACAGGTTGCCGGTGATCGTCGCATGAGCTAGACCAAGCGACCTGATGTGAGAACCGCTGAGGGATAGTTCCTTTAACGTCGCACCGGCAAGATCGACGTGATCCTCGATGAGGCATGTCGTGAGGTGTACAGGGTGCTCGAACTTGACGTTTTCCAGATCGACCGCCCCGGTGATCAGAGCGCCATGGATTCGGATTCCATGAGGATCGACAGCAAGGTTCCGGTTGATCAGGACTGTGCGCAGCGCGGCAGCCGGAATCCGCCGCTCGGGCACCCAGTAGGCGCCACCGGCCGAATCAGAGGCAAACTCTTCTGCAAGATCGAGTACTTCACCCCGCTCAGCTGCCGCGGTAAGTCGTTCCACCCACGACGCAACCTCGTCCGCCTCCACTTGTCCACTCACGAAGACGATCGTTCCGCACTGACCGGAACGCCGTGACGATGTTCGCGACACTGGTCACGCCATCCGCACGCAACTCATGCTTGAGCTGGCTGCGACCGGACAGACCGCGGCGGCATGTACAAGAAACCGGTGCTCCGAGCGGGCGCCGGGAGGCTACTGTTCCCAGGACAACCAAATCTGATAAATGGGTGGGCTTGTGGCACTGCAGGCCGCGACCGAAGCAGTGAAGATCCTTGCGAAATTCGCTGAGTCGCAGCCATCCGTTTTTGGTGATGCGCTGGATCGGGCGAAACGAACACTGGCTGCCCTCGCTAGGCCAGCTGCAGGAGAGTGGGGCCGAGCGTCATTCCCTGTGCAGGTACGCAGAGGGTACGCAGCACTTTCGATCAGAGCCAGCGATCATCCAACCCCACCAACATCGAAACAGCAGGTCAGGTCGCTTCACTAATCCCACCAACGTCTGCAAACACTCAGGTGGTAGTCCGAGCTCTACTTCGAGGTGTACGTCGTTGTAAGCCTCCGACCTGCACACGGAGGTCCATCTGCGGGCGTCCGTCCGCTCGGATTCATGTGATGCTCGGAGTCTGCACGCGCGGAGCGCTCAAGTCGCATCGATTAGTCACGAAGCCGCGCAGTTTGAAACATGGGGCTAGGCTGTGGTTGCTTACCTAATTCTTTCTGATCATGGGTGTGGCAGATTGTCGTCAATTGATTTTATTAGCATTGCGCAGGCAGTTGAGCAGACCCGTAACGAATCTTTGGTCACTTCAATTCTCCCGTCTGTAATCTTAACCTTTGCCAAGCGTATCTTCTTATCCTTATTCGAGTCCAATTGCTTCTTTGTTACTACACCAAGGCCGTGCGCAATAGAGTTTCGAACGTCGATTGCTCGATCGAACTCGCTCCATCCAGAGCAACTCTGTAGGCTGAATCCGTGATGGGCCTTGAAGCAATTTTTGCGCTCATTCCAGCTGGCTGACGATATATCTTGAATGGCCACAGCCAAGTTTTTGAAGAATGAATCAAGAGATTCGACCCGACGATCGAACAAAGCCTCAGACACTGTATCGACGTAAGCTTCGACGATACTGACCATTCGCAGATACTGACTCTGAAAACGAATCTGACGTGGATCGAATCTCGCCCACTTTGCCGCACCTGATGCGCCGGACCATCGGCCACCCTTGACAGGCGGAAGAGACGCAAAGTCAGCGACCGTAAGGTTCAGGAGTCTCAACGCTTCCTCGGTAACATCCCAAGGAACTTTCCGCAGTGATGTCATGAAGCCAGAAGAGCCCGGGTTATGTCATCGGTTTCGCGCAGCCCTGAAACTGCATTCCCTTCTTGCATCGTTGGGTTGATTGGCAAACGGTCTCTTACACCGGCCAGGTATAGAGACTTCACCGCTTCAGGGGCGTCCATGGCTTCTGCCACAGTTTCTACTACTTCCAGGTTTGAAGAGGCCGCCAGTGCCCAGAATGCGGCCCCTCTCAATGGCTCTTTACCAGTAGCAAAGCACTTCTGAACCCATGTTAATCGACTCGCTATAGAGCTTGGGTCTGCATCGGATAGAAGGTCAAGAGCTCGGAGTGCCTCGATCAGCCACACCTGTTGCCAACTATTCAGCGAGACTGATTCGATTATGGAATCAAGAATCTCACCCGCTCGTATTCGATGATCCCCAGAGCCGGCGGCCATCATGTATTTGATTAGATCTGGGGTTAGTGAGGGAACGAAACTGATCAGAAGCTCAATGGAGTCGAAGGCTTCTGCGTTCTGGTCCTGCGCCAATGAATCTAAAGCACGCCGGATTCGGCGAACGTCGTCGCGATCCGCGTTTTTCAGATCTAGGCCGTCGTTTTCTCCGGTAAGGTTGGTCGATTGAATGAAAGCAAGAGCAGAATCTGGAGCTTCGCTGAAATCGTCGGTGTAGTCACCAGCAGCAGCCTCAACATCATCCAGTGAAATTATCCCACCTTCGGGCAACTTGTCGATATCGTACGTACTCAAGAAATATGTCGAGAATTGATATGTGAAGGTTTTCAACTCGTTTATTGCAAGCCCCACCGATCTGGCCGCGCTGTCGAGTGCCTCGATTGCCGCAATCGCTTCGGAAAAGTTCTTACATGCGATTCTGAAGTCATCGTTGAAGCGCCATACGGCGAAGCCTTTCCGGAGAAGGGCTCGCTCAACTTGGTCGATGTAAACCTCCGAAAGTCGGTCCGATGCATGGTACAGCTGGGGTAGTCCCAATGGGCGCCCAGTGACCTCGGAAATCAAATCGATAAGGTGGGAAACTATATCGAAATCGGCACCCTGAGATATGAGTTCATCAGCAAGGATTGAGTGGTCGATGAACTGATAGAAAGACGTCAGATCGGACTTGACAACATACTTTACCTCGGAGTCGAATACAAAGAACAGCACCTTGTTGGCATTGGTGGTCTTCTTGTCGGGCTGAATTTCTCGAGCGTAGGAAACTGGCGATTCAATGAATTCGATATATTTCGCTACGCTTCGGTCTACAACAGGAAGAGTCTGCAATGCGGCAGCTGTTAGCGCATCGTATAGTACCTGTTCCTTGATGCCCCAGAAGGCGACTGGCCGCACTCCATGACCGGGTTTCCGTGCCGTTAGCTCACGCTCTGTTGCTAGTTCCATGCCTCCGCGACAAAGGGATTTGATGTACCGTTCGACACGTGTAATCGTGGCATTATTGACTGTCAGCTGTTCCCAGCCGGGTTCTGAGGGGACAAGGTTGCGTTGTGTGCGCGCGACGCGCACAAGCGAATCCGCGATCTTCAGCTTCTCGAGCACCTCAGTTGTGATTGGACGCACACTCGGAAAACTTAGTGTGCGTCACTCGATTCCACAAAGCTTTGCGTCCACATCATCACCACAGGGACTCGCTACATCTCGCACGCCTAGGACGGCAGCTTGGGCCTAGTGGTGGGGACTGGTAGGGCCAAACGTCCTACATGCGAGGGGGGCGGACGCGCACAACGTGCGCGACGTGCCTGGACGACAGATCGCCATTGCTGGGGGCCAAGTTGGCCTGCGGACTGGGTGAACACTCGTGACAACAGCAACGACGACAATCATGGACCTTCGCTGCTTGCCCGACATAGGGACCACCGCGGGATTCGGACTGACCAGGCGCCTCGCCCATGCCTGGCAGTGTGGGGACCATTTGGGGACCACACGTCATGCGCGGCACTGAACATCCGCAGAACACACGAACTTTCGGACAACCGGCAGAACGTGCTAGACGTGCGCAAATAGCCGATTCCCAGTCCTGGGGGTCAGGTGGTCGCAGGTTCAAATCCTGTCAGCCCGACCAGGTCAGAGGCGGTTTTTCCGCCTCTGTTCTGGCGTTCTCAACCCTCCAGCTTGCCTAGAGGTAGGCGAGCGGGTGAGATCATGGCCGCCACAGGTTGGGTGCATTACGACGCCGGACGACTGGACGCGCGACGCTTCGACGCGAAGGCAGCGCAGACCGCGACGGCCGCGGGCAACGGGATTGCCGCAGCGCATGCCCTGCTCAACGCCAGGATGCTTAGTCTCCAGGGTGGATTCGCGCCGGCGGAGCCCTCCCAAGGACGCGCGGCCCCAGGACGGTATCAACTTGGCTCGTCGCCATGCCCGGCATCGAGGTCTACAACTGGTTGATGGCCAATGGGCCGCAAGTCCCGACCTGGCGCAACGAGGTCACCCTCTCCAGCATCGATAAATTCCAGTCCTACGCCCCGGAAGCGTTCCTACGGCGCGTATCTCCGACACCGTTGCTGATGGTGATCGCCGAGCAGGACACTCTGACATCCGCCGATATCGCGTTGCAGAGCTACGCCGAGGCACTGGAACCCAAACAACTGGCGCTGATCCCCGGCCCGCACTTCGCGGTGTACGAGGAGTTTCAACGAGCCTCCGGCGTCGCCCGTGACTTTCTGCTCGCCAACCTGAGCGGATAGATAACGCCTGGATCTGGCTCGGAATTTGCTCGCGATCTGGATCAGGCGTAAACCGGGTTAGCTGAGCGGCAAGACTGCGGCGACCAGATCACAAGTGCTGGAGCACTCGTCGCCAGCTTGGGCGAGGCGCAGGAATCGAATTCGACAGATCATCGTTCGAATACGACCGAGACTTGCCGCGCGAGTGCGGGAGTATGATCGATGGCGGGAGAATCAGCAGGCAGACCCGACTAGGAGGTCGGCCATGTCGTCGCGTCATCCGCCGCGGTCACCGCGGACAGTTCGATCCCCGGAAACCCTTGAGCGCCTGGAACGCTCGCGTGCGCGTATTCGTGAACGCCGAGAACAGGCACGTCAGCGGGAGCGAGCGATCACCGACGCGGTGAAGCGGTACCTCATCGATTGGCAGGCGATCACGACGTGTGAAGCCAAGCGTGACCAAGAAATCCAGGCGCTGCGCCAGCAGATCAGCGCAGTCGAATCACGAGCCACTGAGGAGATCGCCCGCCACTGCACCGACCAAGCTGTTGCCGCCGCAGTGATCCGTGACCAAGATCAAACCGACGAAGACGTCGCTGATCTGCTCGAAATCAGCGTCAAACAAGCCCGGCAACTGATCACCGCCGCACGCGCAATGGGCGGCACAATGTCGGCGAGCCCATCACCGAAGCCGACCGCCACGCCGACCACCTCTTCCGACTCGATGTTGGATTCAGGCGCTCGCGTAACCACCGGCGTTCCACACGAACCACCGGAAGTGCTGCGGCGCGAAGGCTTGCCGTGACGGAATGCCCGGCGCTGGAGACAAGGGCCAGAACGCGACACCGCACCGATGGCAGTAGAAACCGGCTTGCCATACGGCGTGAGCGCGCCGACGTCCTCGTACGACCTTCCCGTTGCGGCGAATACGACGTACAGCAACGCTGAGCAGGAGGCCGCCAGGCGTCGTCAGGACGACGAAGAAGATCACGGTGGAAAGAGCCGCGACCCACGGTGATACGCCGGGATACGGATCGGCGACCGAGATGATTGCCGGAACGATCCAGCACATCGCTGGCAACAGCAGCACAAGCGCAAAGAAGGTCAGGCGCCCGGCTGGAGTACGTGCGGGCTCGCGGGCCAGACTCCGTGCCAGTGTTGTGGTGTGAGTGCGCTCAACCGTGGCAGTACCGAAGACGGGGACCAGGCCGGTTGAAGCCACACCAACGCCGGAATAGACGTCCGTTCCGGAGCTGGTCGACACACCGTCCGCATTCAACGCGGGCACACTCTGAACCGAGTCGAGCTGGCGGCAGTGTGGACACGTGAGGTCGATGTCCATGCGGGGGACCCCCTCCCAAGCCGTCGCGCTGTAGCGGCGCGTTTGTGGTGCTGATACCTGCAACGAAAGCTCTGTGAGGTATCCAACACCTTCAGCGACCCGCTGTCGAGAGGTATTGGCGTGCTGATGCATTGGTGTCCCTTCCTAGCTGAGGGCTGTGGGCTGAGGCGGATTCGGGCGATCCAGCTGCACGCGGTCCCAGACCCTGATGTTGTCGCGCGTATGGCTTGTGTCTTGTCCTGCACGATCGGTGAAATGAAGCCCTGGGGCGACTGTTGGGAGCGGCTGGAAGCGCCGCTCGAAACGGGTCTGTCATGGGTGAGGTCGCGCCGGTGAACTGCCTGCGGTGCGCGCGGTGGGGTGATGCTCGAAACACGGATCGTGGCAGCACATATCCTGGGGTTGCCCCGAGGAGCGGCATTCGCTGTGGACCAATGTCGAAGAGTTCGTCCCAGTGGCTATCGCCGGCCGCGGGGCAGACCATCTGCCTGACCGCGTCGGTTATGTCGTCATATGGTTCTTCTTTGCCGGCGTGTCCGTTGTGGCGAGGGGGTGGGGTTCCCCGGTGAGGTGGGCGAGCGCGGATGCGACTTCGTTGATTGTTGCCGTGGTGTAGACACCGGTGGGTCCGGCGCTGCCGAGGCCATGGCGGGCGAACTCGCGTGCGATCGCGCCGCCGTAGCGGCGCTCGACCCAGGTGGTTGTGGTGTGGCGCAGCCAGTGGATGGAGATGCCGTGGGTGATGACCCAGGGCAGATATCGGCCGAGACGCTCGAACAGGTAGTTGTAGCGACGGCGAGTGATGGGCTTGCCGTTGCGGGCACGGAGCAGTTGCTCGTTCGGTGCGGCTCCGCGTTGTTCGGCGTGGCGGCACAGCGCGCGCATCAGTGTGGGGGAGACCGGCTGCCATTGTTCGGTGCCGCCTTTCTCCCGTAAGAGAATCACCGACTGCACGGGATCGAGATCTCGAGGACGCAAGGCCAGTGCACCGCCACGGCGGCAGGCGGTTTCGGTGTGCAGGCGCAGCAGCAGGGTGTCGAGCTGCGGGTCGTTGCCGGTGGTAGCGGCGACGCGGTTGATCTCGGTGAGGATGTCTTCGGGCAGTGCACGCCGATTGGATCGGGTGCGCCGGGGTTTGGTCAGCCTCGCGGCCGGGTTGTCGCGTGGGTCGATGATCCGGTTGTCTTCGGCGTGCTTGTAGACCCGGCGCAACGCGTCGATGACGTGGCGGACGACTTCCCGTCCGTCTCGCCCGTTGCGGCGGATCAGTCGCTGGGTCTTGATCACCTCGCACAACCGCTGCAGCTCCACGGGAGTCGGCTCGTTCAATGCCCGCTCGGCCCACCCTGGCTGGGCAAGAATCTTGGTCCAGTATGTCTGGTAGTGGTCGCGAGTCCGGCTCGCGGGCATGCTGTCGGCGACGACTGGGATGTAGTCACCGAAGGTCGGCACGCTTGTGGCCCGACCGGTGTCGTCACTGAGCTCGGCGACGGTGAGATCGAGCCGCTCCATCATCATCCGGACCGCGGCGATGTCGGCGTCGCTGCGCGCGCTCATCGCCTTACCCCCTCGCAGAAGCGCTGAGCGGCCATCTCGTCGAGGACATGCGGTGGGAAAACCACCAGCAGGCGTTGATCAGGATCGGCGGCCAACAGGACCCTGTCGTGATGTTGGATGCCCGCGGCGCGCCGTGCATGGGCGGGCAAGGACAGATGCCCATGCTTGGTGACCCCGCGGCGGCCGTAGCCGGGCCGGGTGATCACGATCAGCCCTGCGGCGATCCGCCACGACAGGAGGTCACCCGGGTGCCAATCCAGCGCTGCTAGAACGGCTTTGTCGACCACGCGCCCGTTGGTGTCGACCGGCCGCACGCTGTACACCGCGGTGTGTGCTGGTGGTTGCTCGATGCTCGCCATCGGCAGACCGGCACCGATTCCGCCGCCATCGCCACCGCCGAGCCCGATGGCGGAGAAGGAAGGTATCAGCGGAGATAATGTGTCATCGGTCACATCGACCACCGCCGAATGGAGCAAACCCGCAGGTGACGGTGTACGGCCAGGACAGGGTGTCCAGGCGATGCCCGGACCCGATTTTGGGGGCATAAATGCCACAATTAGGTGTCCGGAGGGGGACTTGAACCCCCACGCCCGATAAAGGGCACTAGCACCTCAAGCTAGCGCGTCTGCCATTCCGCCACCCGGACGGGTGTTGCTGAGCAAGGGTAACGGATGGGTAGGGGAGTGTTGAAATCGGTTGGGTCAGTGGGTGCCGGCGACTCGTTCGATCACTGGACGCCAGGACTCGACGGAGGCGACTCGAAGGCCGCCCACTTTGCCCGCGTCGTCGGCGCGGCGGAGGGCGAGGGCGGCGGTGAAATCGGGATCGGTTCGGAATTCATGCCGCATTGGGTGCTCGCCCGAACCCGGTCCGTGCCGCACCGAGTTCTGAGATCGATGTGGCAGGCTGGCCGCATGCGTGTTGCCGTTGTTGCCGGGCCGGATCCCGGCCATGCGTTTCCGGCGCTGGCGCTGTGCGAACGCTTCCTGGCCGCCGGTGATGATCCGGTGCTGTTCACCGGACCGCGTTGGTTCGACGCCGCCAGGCAGGCGGGCATCGCGGTGCGCAGACTCAAGGGGCTCGCGCCGCGCACGGTCGACGACGACAATGATGCCGGTCAGCGCATTCATGAGCGTGCGGCGCATATCTCGACCGAAATCCTGCCCGATCTGAGCGCGATGCTGCCGGAGCTCGTGGTGTCGGATGTGCTGACCGCGGGCGGCGGGATGGCTGCCGAGCGGCTCGGGGTGCCGTGGGTCGAGCTGTCGCCGCATCCGCTGTATCTACCGTCGAAAGCGTTGCCGCCCATCGGAAGTGGCCTCGCGCCGGGGGAGGGGGTGCGCGGCCGCCTGCGTGACGGCGTGTTGCGCACCATGACCGCCCGTGCCGTTCGCAACGGTCTGCGTCAGCGCGAGCAGGCCCGCGAAAGTGTCGGATTGCCCGGTACCGATCCGGGCCCGGCGGCCCGCCTGATCGCCACCCTGCCCGCCCTCGAGGTGCCGCGCCCCGACTGGCCTGAGCACACCCACGTCGTCGGCCCACTGCTGTGGGAGCCGACTCCTGAAATCCTCGAGCCACCGCTCGGCGATGAGCCGCTGGTCATGGTCGCACCGTCGACCGCGCATACAGGTGTCGCGGGCATGGTCGAAACCGTGCTCGCCGCATTGGACGGAGTGGGCGTCCGGGTGGCCATTTCGATGCTCGACACCCCGCCCGCCGACCTGCCGCCATGGGCAACGGCCGGACTCGGTCGTCAGGACGAACTGCTCACCCACGCGTCGGTCGTGGTGGGCGGCGGCGGCCACGGTCTGCTCGCGAAATCCCTGCTCGCGGGTGTGCCCATCGTGACGGTCCCCGGCGGCGGCGACCAATGGGAACTCGCCAATCGCGCTGCCCGCCAAGGTAGTTCGATCCTGGTCCGCCCGTTGACTGCCGATGCGGTGCGTACCGCGGTCCTCGATCTGCTCAACACCCCCGACTACACGGCCGCGGCGCAACGAGCGGCAGTAGGTATCGGGCAAGTCGCCGACCCGATCCGTATCTGCCGCGAAGTTCTCAGCGTGCGGACCCACTAGAGGGGTTTGGCCTGTTCACCCGTTCCTGAGCTGATTCTGCGGAATTCGCGCAGGAAATGCGCTGACGCCAATCGAACGGCCCGAGTGAAGGCTCCCAGCGGCGCGAGTATCTTGAATACGGTGCGGTTGACCGAGTTCCAGGAGCTGTTGCACACCGAGTTCGGTGTGTCCCGCGGCGATGCGCTGCTCAGGGACCACACCATCCCGGCATTGGGCGGGCGGACGGGCGTCGCCGCCATCGAGGCGGGCCTCGACCCGCGTGACGTGTGGCGCGCGCTCTGCGCCGACTTCGACGTACCGAGATCACGCTGGTGAGCGATCACGGATACCGCTTCGACGAGCGGCTGCGCATGATCCCCATCGATCATGCGCAGCTGGCCGCTCGCGTTGCGACCGCGCGGCCCGTCGACTTCGCCGAATTCCGCAAGATCGGCATCGAGCTGATGCTGCTCGGCCGCTACGTCGAGGCCCTCGATCACCTCGATCGCGCCCTCGAACTCGCCGATAGTGACTATCGCCGGATGTCGGTCTGGATCAACCTCGGTGATGTCTACCGCTATTGGGGTGACACCGTCACCGCCGAAACGCTGTATCGCCGAGCCGTGGACCGGGCCGACGACTCCGAGGTGCTCTCCTTCGCGCTGCAGCACCTGGGCAAGGCCCTTGCCGAACAGGGCAGACTCCCCGAGGCCAGGGCGCGGCTCACCGAGGCGTTGAAACTGCGCGTCGTCGAGGGGGATGCCGAGCTGATCGAAGCCACCTGCTCCACCCTCGACCTGCTCGATGATCTGCCGACGACATTGCCGCCGAAGGTCGCCGCGGTGCTGGGTGAGGACCCCGCGTGGTCGGAGGAACACGAGGGAATGAGCGGCGATGTCGCGCACGTCGACGGTGCGTACTGGGTGAAGCGGGGACCGAAGGCCGCGGCCGAGTATGCGCGGCTGAATTGGTTGCAGGGCAAAGGGATTCAGCTACCCGACGTTGCTGTGTTCGAAGAGGATGTGCTGGTTCTCGCCGACGCGGGTCTGCCGAGTCTGGCTGCTGAACCGACAGAATCGGTGGGCGCGGTCATGGGCTCGCTGCTGCGGCGTCTGCATGACATTCCCGTTGCCGAGTGCCCGTTCGACGGCAGGTTGGATGTGATGCTGGCCCAGGCGCGGCGCCGTGTGCTCGAGGGTTTGGTCGATGTCGACGACTTCGACGACGACAATCGAGGGCTGACGCCGGAACAGATCTACCAACGACTGCTCGCCGAACGTCCGCCGGAGGAGGATCTCGTTGTCGCGCATGGTGATTTCACCCCGTCCAATGTGCTGGGCGGCGGTCTACTGATCGACGTCGGCGGTTTGGGTATTGCGGATCGGTACCGCGATCTGGCCCTGGTCGAGCGCGACCTGCGCGAGGACTTCGGTACCGACGAATTGAGCGCGTTCTACGCCGCCTATGGGCTCGCCGAGCCGGACCGGCGGCGACTGGGCTACTACCGGACGCTCGACGAACTCTTCTGAGCTCAGGCTTTTTTCGCGTAGTGGCGTGCGGCCTTGGTGCGGTTGCCACAGGTCGCCATCGAATGCCATCGGCGGGTGCCGTTTTTCGAGGTGTCGTAGAAGAACAGGACGCAGTCCGGATGGGCGCACTGGCGGATCCGGTCGGGCGCCTCGGCCAGTAGTCGCAGCAGGTTGTCGGCGGCGAGCCAGCCGGGGAGCCAGGTGGTTTCGGGTACGTCGACGATTTCGGCGGGGCCGGTGTCGGTCAGCATGCGTCGGATCCGGCCGTGGTCGAGGATCTCGTTGAGCGCGGTGTGTGAGGTGTGTTTCACGGTGTCGTAGATGGCAGTACGGGCGGCGAGTATCGCCTGCAGGGTCCGCTCGTCGGCATTCGCGCGAGCGTCGAGTCCGGCTGAGGTCAGCCATATGCCCAAGCCTGCGACATCGGTGAGCAGATCCTGTGGTCCGTCCTGGATCCACCGGGTGTTCAGCAGGTCGAGTGCCAGCGGTTCACCGACGTGGGGGCGTGGATCGGGCATACCTGAGGGTAACGATCTTCCTTTCGTTGCCAAGGCAACCACCGCCGTTCTAACCAGTTAACTAGATTTTAGAGGTTGACTGTCTTCCGGCTTCTAGTTATGTTCTAACTGGTACATCTGCTTAGAGCGGTTACAAATTCCGAGGAGGATCACGATGACCACAGCCATCGCGCCCGAACTGGCCACCGGACACATCGGCCTGAACGTCTCCGACCTGGACCGATCGGTGGACTTCTATCGCCGTGCATTCGGTTTCGAGCAGCTCGCGGCCAGCGCCGACGACGACGAAAAGCGGTGGGCCTTCCTCGGCGCAAACGGCAAGCTAGTGCTGACCCTCTGGCAGCAGTCCGACGGCGCGTTCTCCACCGAAACCCCTGGTCTGCACCATCTTTCGTTCCATGTCGACACCATCGAACAGGTGCGTTCGATCGAGGCGCTGCTGCGTGAACTCTCGGTGAGCTTCGCCCACGACGGGGTGGTCGCACATGGCGAGGGTGTCGCCTCGGGGGGCATCTTCTTCGTCGACCCCGACGGTATCCGCCTCGAGATCTACGCACCCACGGGCGCCGAATCCGCTCCCGCGCCCAGCGGTGCCGCCCCGACGTGTGGATTCTTCTGAGCCCGGATGCTGTTGAACACCGTGATGTCTCACTTTCATTCGGGCGAGGTCGCCGTGCAGCAGCGAATGGGCCAGGCGCATATCGCCGACCGGGTGGGACGGATGATTCGTGCCGACATCCCGGATATCGCGGCGGGTTTCCTGGCGGAGCAGCCGATGGTCGTGATCGCGGCTGCGGACCTCGACGGACGGATGTGGGCAGGCGCGGTGGTCGGGTCGCCGGGATTCGTGCACGTCGTCGATGCCGAGACGATCGCAATCGATGCATTTCCGGCAGCGGGAGATCCGCTACACGAAGCACTTGCCCGCCCTGCCCGGATCGGCATGATCGCGCTACAGCCTGAGCGGCGCAGGCGAATGCGCGTCAACGGATTCGCTGCTCCGGCGGAGGCGGGGCTACGGATTACCGTCGAGCAGGTGTATTCGAACTGCCCGAAGTACATCTCGCGCAGGCAAATCGAATCGTATCGCCCCGATATCGACCTACCAGCGCCCCGGCACGGCACGGAACTCGATGCGCGGCAGCGTGCACTGATCGCCGCGGCGGACGCCTTCTTCGCCGCCACCGCGGATACCGACGGCAATGCCGACGCCTCCCACCGTGGCGGGAATCCCGGCTTCCTGCAGGTGCTTTCGCCGACTCGGCTGAGATGGCCGGATTACCAGGGGAATTCGATGTTCATGACACTCGGGAACATCGCGGTGAACCCACGTTGCGGCATCCTGATCCCGGAGTGGACCACCGGCGGAACCCTCCAACTCACCGGAACCGCCGAATTGTCCTGGGCGCCGGAAACCTTCACCGCCGGAGCTCAGTGCTCGATCGACTTCACCATTACGGAAGTGATCGAAATCCACGGCGCGGGCCCCCTCCGCTGGGGTCCCGCCGAACTTTCCCCGGTCAACCCCTGACCCCGATCCCCGAGAAGAGAATTGCAAATGCGACCTCCGCTGCCACCATTCGACCGGGAATCCGCCAAGGCCAAGGTGCGCGCCGCCGAGAATGCCTGGAACACCAGGGATCCCGAGCGCGTCGCCGCCGCCTACACCGAGGATTCGGTGTGGCGCAATCGTGACGAGTTCTTCACCGGTCGCGCCGCCATCGTCGAATTTCTCACCCGAAAGTGGTCCATCGAAAACGGTTACGCACTGCGTAAGGATCTCTGGGCATTCGAAGGCAACCGCATCGCGGTCCGCTTCCAGTACGAATGGCATGACGAATCCGGCCAGTGGTGGCGCAGTTACGGCAATGAGCAGTGGGAGTTCACCCCGGAAGGCCTGATGTCGCGGCGCGAGGCCAGCATCAACGATGTCCGCATCGACGAATCCGACCGTCGCATCCCGGGCCTGCGCCCGGAAGGCGACGAATCCGTTCTGCCGCAGCAGTAATCGGCAGGTACCGGGCACCCGTTGCCAGACCGGGCATCCCACGTGCGGGTGCCCGGTTGGTGTATGGGGTGCCCGGCCATGCCTGATGGTCGCGCCGGTGGGGCTCAGGCGGCGACGGTCTCGGGCTGAACCGCGGCATCGGCAGCATGTCGCTGACGGTGGAACAGTCCGAATGCGATCACCCCGAATACGATTCCGACTCCGGCCGCGACACTGAATGCCGCATCCAACCCATCCACGAACCGCGACAATGTCATCGGGTGACTGTCGTCGGCGACTTCGCGGAATACGGTGCCCAGCACCGCGACTCCGAGAGCGAGGCCGAGCTGTCGTGCGGTATTCACCGCGCCCGCGGCGATCCCGCCTTGCTGCGGCGGCACCGCCGCCATCCCCACCGCGACCAGCGCAGGTGCGTTGACGCCGATCCCGGCACCGATCACCACGAATCCAGGAACCAGTGCGGCCCAAGATGATTCGGTATCGATGATCGTGAGCAGGCCGGTGCCGATGCCGACCAGCACCAGACCCGCTCCGATCGTCCACTTCGGCGAAACGTCGTGCAGCAGTTTGCCGAATGCGCCGGCGACCACGAACGCTGTCGCCGCCATCGGCAGCATGGCCAGTCCGGCGTGCATGGGTGACATATGCAACTGCTGCTGCAGCCAGAGCGAAATCAGGGGTGTGGCGGCGAAGGCGGCGAACGTCTGGCCGGACGCGGAGACAAGGGTCGCCCCGAAGTTGCGATTGCCGAGCAGTGCCAGCGGGAACATCGCTGCCGCACTGTGGGATTCGACGAATACGAAGGCCAGCAGTGCGACCGCGCCGAGCGTCAGGGCGAGCAGCGTAGGGCCATCGGACCAGCCGTGTTCGCCGCCGCGGATGACGCCGTAGGTGACCGCCGTCGCGGCGGTCGCGAACGCGAGCATGCCCGGCACATCGATGACCCGATCCGCCTGCCGCGGCGACGGCTGGAACACGATGGCGGTCAACACGATCGCCAGTACCGCGATCGGCAGATTGACGAAGAAGATCCACCGCCAAGACAGTGCCTCGGTGAGCACACCGCCGAGCACCACACCGATTCCGGCCGCCGCACCCGACACCGCACCCCAGATGCCGAAGGCGACACCCCGATCACGGCCGGTGTAGGTGGAGTGCAGCAGCGACAGTGTGGTCGCAAACATCGCGGCCCCGCCGATGCCCTGAAGTGCGCGCGCCGCAATGAGGCTCGCCGAGGTATCGGCGATCCCGCAGATCAGCGATGCGATCGCGAAAACGACGAGTCCGGCGAGATAGGCGCATTTCGCGCCGACCCGATCGGCCAGCGAACCGAGCACCAGCAGCAGCGCGGCCAGCGCGAGCGCGTATCCGTCCATTACCCACTGCAGTCCGGACAGACCGGTGCCGAGATCGGCGGCGATGTCGGGCAGCGCGACATTGACGATGGTGACGTCGATGAGCAGCATCAGCGTGCCCAGGCACGCGGCGAATAAGGGCAGCCATTTCCTCACGGGAGCCTCCGAGGCGATTCGAATGATATCGACACTCAGGGTGCGCCAGGCGTTGATATCCACATAGTCACGTGGTCATGTGCGTTAGATTCCTCCTATGCAATCCGAAGACGGCGCGGATTCCTCCGTACTCGATGTCCTCGAGAAGCAGATCCTGCACGCGCTGGTGACCGATGCGCGCATCCCGTTCGCCAAGCTCGGCGCGATCCTCGGGGTTTCGGAGCAGACGGTGGCGCGGCGCTACCGATCGCTGCGGCAGCGCGGCATCCTGCATGTGGCGGGGCAGGTCAACACGGTGCCGCTCGGGCATGCGCGCTGGGTGATCCGGCTCCGATCCACTCCGGACAAGGCGGCGCGGCTGGCCGAATCGCTGGCCCGCTTTCCGGATCTGAGCTGGGTCACCCTGCTGTCCACCGGATCCGAGGTGACGTGCGTGAGCAGGCCGCGCTCGGTCGAGCGGCGCGACAAGTTGTTGATGCAGACGTTGCCTCAGGCCAGTCAGGTGATCGGACTGACCGCCCATGAGGTGATCCACCGCTTCCCGCTCGACGAGGAATGGCCGCATTTCGGGCACCTGTTCACCGCGGCGCAACTGCGCGAACTCGGCCCGCGGCCGCTGTGGCGGGCCGATACGGGACCGGAAGCGCCGGTGGAACTTTCGGCGCAGGACGAGGCGATGCTGGCACTGCTCGGTCGTGACGGTCGCGCGCCGTACGCCCAGATCGCCACCGAAATCGGTTGGACCGCGACGAAAGTGGCGCGCCGCATGGCCGAACTAGTCGAATCCCGGGTGCTGTATTTCGATCTCGATTTCGCGATCGAACGGATGGGGTACGCCGTGCGGGCGGCGCTGTGGCTACGCACGCGACCGGCGGATCTCGAGGCCGTGGGCACCGCGATGGCGACCCATCCGGAGATCGTTTTCATTGCCGCGACCACGGGGCCGACCAATCTGATGGCGTCGTTGATGTGCCGCGATACCGCACACCTCTACCGGTACGTCACGCAGCGGCTGGGTGCGCTCGACGGGATCACGGATGTGGAGGTGACGCCCGCGTTGCGGGTGTACAAGCAGGCGCAGACGTTGCTGGACAGTGATCGGATTTCGCTGGGGCGGTGATGGGGGTGTTCGGCGCTCAGAAAGGGGCTGCGATCGGCCGTAGCGCGGCGGTTGCTGTGGTCGGGAAGTTCGCGGCGCGTGTTGTCGGGCGCGTCGCTTGACTCGAACATCTGTTCGTCTAGGCTGGTCGTCAGAACTTGTCGGTGCCGCCCTCTAATGTGGGCGCCAACCAAGAACGAGACTTACCCGTCGAGAAGGGGATCAGGATATGGCACCACAGGCGTACGACCGTGATAAGGCGCTCGAGCTGGCGCTGGCTCAGGTCGAGAAGAGCTTCGGCAAGGGCGCGGTCATGCGTCTCGGCGAGGAGGCCCGCCAGCCCATCTCGGTGATCCCGACCGGATCCATCGCCCTGGACGTGGCGCTCGGTATCGGCGGTCTGCCGCGCGGCCGCATCGTCGAGGTCTACGGCCCGGAGTCCTCGGGTAAGACGACCGTCGCACTGCACGCGGTGGCCAATGCCCAGGCCGCGGGCGGTGTCGCCGCCTTCATCGACGCCGAGCACGCGCTCGATCCCGACTACGCCCGCAAGCTGGGCGTCGACACCGACGCACTGCTCGTCTCCCAGCCCGACACCGGTGAGCAGGCGCTGGAAATCGCCGACATGCTGGTGCGTTCGGGCGCGATCGACATCATCGTCATCGACTCGGTGGCCGCGCTGGTACCGCGCGCCGAAATCGAGGGCGAGATGGGTGACAGCCACGTTGGTCTGCAGGCGCGCCTGATGAGCCAGGCGCTGCGCAAGATGACCGGTGCGCTGAACAACTCCGGCACCACCGCCATCTTCATCAATCAGCTGCGCGAGAAGATCGGTGTGATGTTCGGTTCGCCCGAGACCACGACCGGTGGTAAGGCGTTGAAGTTCTACGCTTCGGTGCGCCTGGATGTGCGCCGCATCGAGACGCTCAAGGACGGCAGCGATGCGGTCGGCAACCGCACCCGCGTGAAGGTCGTGAAGAACAAGGTCTCGCCGCCGTTCAAGCAGGCCGAATTCGACATCCTCTACGGCCATGGCATTTCCAAGGAGGGCTCGCTCATCGATATGGGTGTCGAGCAGGGCTTCATCCGCAAGTCCGGCTCCTGGTACACCTACGAGGGCGACCAGCTCGGCCAGGGCAAGGAGAACGCCCGCAAGTTCCTGCTGGAGAACACCGACGTCCGCGACGAGGTCGAGAAGAAGATCAAGGAAAAGCTCGGCATCGGCGCCGACGTGACCGCCGACGGCGCGGCCGCCGAGGTCCCCGCCGACTTCTGATCCGATGCCCCCTCGGCGCCCAGCCCCACACCCCACCGGGCCCGCACCCGATACAACGCGGCCCGACCCGGTAACCGAGGCCCGCCACCGCCTGAACGAACTACTCTCCGCCTCAGGCCGCCCACCCATCTCAACCCCCGCCGGATCCGGTTCGGGCGAGCCCGAACCAGGGCGGGTGCACTGGTCCGAGGGCGGTTCGGAAGCCGCTGGTTTCCAGGTGGGCGAGCCTGAGTCCAGGCGAGTCCAGCAGTCCGCAGGGGCTGCCGGGCTCCGGTCGGGTGGTTCCCAGCGGAGCCGTGGTCGGCGGTCCGAGATCGAGTCGGAGGCTGTGGATTTCCACTCGGACGAGCACGAGTCGGGCCGGGGCCAGTGGCTCGAGGGGGATTCGGAGGGATCGGGGTTTCGGGGGAGGGGGCAGGGGGATAGGCGGGTCCGGTTGGCCGAAGGTGGTTTGGCCGATTCGGACATCATGGGAACTCGGTCGAGCGCGCCCGATCCGCAGCGGGTGCGCTCGACTGGGTCCCGGCGCGGTCGCGGGCGCCGGAACGAATTCCGGCGCAACGACTCCCACTCGGCTGACTTACAGAGTTCCGAAGGCCGATGGGCGGATCCGGTGGCGGCCGGATCCGAGGAAGGTGCGTCCTCGACTGGCACCGGTGCGAACCGGTCCCGTGTGGAGCGCACTCCCCAAGGCGGGACGGTCGAGCAGGCGAAGGAGGCGTGTCTTCGCCTGCTCGCCGTCCGCGCCCGCAGCCGTGCCGAACTGGCGCAGCGTCTCGCGGCCAAGGGCTTTACGCCTGAAATCACCGAACGCGCCCTGGACCGCTTCACCGAGGTCGGCCTGATCGACGATGCCGCCTTCGCGGAACAATGGGTCCAGTCCCGCCACACATTCTCCGGCAAGGGCAAACAAGCTCTTGCCCAAGAACTTCGCCGCAAAGGCGTCTCCCAATCCGACGCCGCCTGCGCCCTCGACGCCATCACCGCCGACGACGAGGAACAACGCGCCACCGAACTGGTCCGGCGCAAACTACGCACCATGCCCACAAACCTGGACCGCGACAAAACGATCCGCCGCCTCGTCTCCATGCTCGCCCGCCGCGGCTACAACCAATCCACAGCCTTCACCGTCGTGAAAGCCGAACTCGCACAGGCCCAGTTCGACACGCCGGACCTCGACTGAGCCTGGCAGCACGCCCCGCCCACCTGCGTGAGGTCTTGGTCGCCCACGTGACTCTTGCTCGAGGCACATGTGCGGCCGCGCGTGTGCGTGGTGAACAGGGGCCGGCTCGGGCTGCGGACTGGCTTCAGTGGTTAGAGCTGAAGGGCGGGGGTGAGAACTTCTTCGCACCATTGGCGGAAGGTGGTGGGGGTTGTGGATTGGGGGGTGCGGGGTTCGGCGTTGTCGAGGCCGTTCTCCTTTGCCTCCAGCATGTCGTACATGCCCTGGGCCATGGCCTCGGACATGCCGGATTCGAGCATTGTGGTCTTGTAGGCCTCGCCGGAGACTTGTTGGAAGCGGATCGGGCGGCCGAGCACTTCGGACATGATTTGCGCCATGTCGTTGTTGGACAAGTCCTCTGGGCCGAGTACAGGGACGCTGTCGTATCCACTCCACGAGTCGTCGAGCAGCAGTTCGGCGGCGACGGCGGCGATATCGCGGGTTGCGCAGGTGGGGCGTTTCAGATCGGGGGACAGCGGTGCGAAGAATATGCCCTGAGTCTTGATTACTTCGACTTGGCGAAGCAGATTATCCATGAACGAGGGCATCGCCAGCGCTCGGTAGCTCACGCCGGTACTCGCAATCAGATCGTCCATGGCCAGCGACGCCGTGACCAGTCCGGCGTTCCCGACCACCGCTGACCCGCGACCGATGGATGAGACTCCGACCACTCGCTCGACACCCTGACTCTTGAATGCCTCGCACGCGGGCCGTGTGAAGTCCAGAACCGCGGCTTCGAGGCTCGCGCCACGATGGACGGGGGGCAGCAACCAGAACACGGCGTCGGCGTCGGCGAACGCCTGGGTGACCACATCAATATCGCTATGCGATCCGGTTACGACTTCGACGTGCTCGCGGATGTGCGCGGGCAGGCGTGCTGGATCACGCACGATAACGCGGACCGGCGCGCCGCGGTCGAGGAGATGGGGGAGGACCTGACGGCCGATGGCGCCGGTAGGGGTAGTAACAACGATCATGACAACCTCTGCTCGAGTGATTTGGCACTGGCCAGTCAAGTCGGCGCGGCACCGAACCTGAAGGACCGATTCGATAAGCGTTGATACCGTGGGGATATGAGTGATCTGGAGGTTCGGCAACTCCGATACTTCGTGGCCGTCGCCGAGGAACTGCATTTCGGACGCGCAGCCGACCGACTGGGGATGGCGCAACCACCCCTCTCGCGGGCGATCCGGGAACTGGAACGTCAGCTGGGCGTTCAACTTTTCGAGCGCACCACCCGACACGTCGTGCTCACCCCGCCCGGCGAGACCTTGCTCCGCGACGCGCGGACCGCACTCGATGCCGTCGCGGCGGCTGCTGAGCGTGCCCGGCACGTCGGCAGGCCCGCACCGGGGCTACGGCTCGCGCTCAAAGCCGACTACGACGCCGGACTCCTGCCACAGATCTTCGAGACATATCACCTCGAGGACGCGGCAGTTCCGGTGGAGTTGATGTTGGGCGGTCGGGGCGAGCAGGTCCCGGCCCTTCGTCAGGGCCGCGCAGATGTCGCCCTCCTGGCCACCCCATTCGACGACCGTGGTCTGGATGTCGAACCGCTGCTCACCGAACCCCGCCTGGTCGCGCTGGCCGCATCCGATCCGCTCGCCGCCCGGACCACCCTGTGCCTTGCCGACCTGGCCGGTCGAACGCTCCCCGACGGAACTCCCGCCGACCGCGACGGCCTCGCCCCGCCTCCCGAACCCCCACGTCCGGTCCTGGATCTGGCGCAGCTGTTCAACTTGGTCGAACTGGGCAACATCATCTGGTTCCCGCCCACCTCGGTCGCTCGCCGCCACCCCCGCCCCGGGATCGCCTACCGCCCTGTCGCCGACCTCAAACCAACGGCCCTCGCGATAGCCTGGCCGCAAAACTGCCACTCACCCGCGGTAGCGGCCTTCGTCCGCGCAGCCACCGCCGTAGCAGCGGCCACCTACCCACCCGAATCCGCAATACCCGCCGAAACTTTCACCGCTGCCTCGCACTCCGAAACCGAAGAACTCCGCAGCACCGTGCACTCGTCCTGATCACCAACCACCTGATCGACGTGCCCCGCGCATACGCTGGGCTCCCGCACCCCCTGTGACGGCCGCACACCCGCGCATACCGGGTGTGCGGCCGTCCCAAAAGGGGGTGAAAGCCTCCGCGCCACCAGTGCTCTCGTCCTGATTACCGCGACCGATTGCGCGCCACTCACCCGATCGACGCGACGATAACCCAACCGCTGCACACTGGAATCTGCACGCGCTTGGTATCAGCCGCACGCCCCCGATACTGCGTGTGCGAAAGCCGAGTCAGCCCGAAATGGGTCTGAGCGTGCACGTTCCCGCGAAATCTGGCGATCTCAGCTGGATTCGGGCGAAGGTGCGCGCTCAGACCCGTTAGGCCACGGACTCACGGCTTCTGCGTGATATCCATCCCCGGAGTCGCATCGGCCAGAATCGAGTCGGCCGCCACGACGCCGGCACCCTTGGTCCGCTTGCGCGAGCGCAACCGCTGCTCCAGCTTATTGGCCACGATCGTCAACGTGCTGTTCAGCAGAATCATCACGACGGCGACGACCATCAGCGCGGGCACCGTGTTGCGTTCGGCCGCACCGAGTTGCGAGCCCTGACGCACGATCTCGAGGTACGTGATCTGGTAACCGAGCGCCGAATCCTTCAGCGCCACAACCATTTGCGAGATCAAGGCGGGCAGCATGGCGGTAATCGCCTGCGGCAGCAGGATCAACCGCATCAGCTGCCCCTTGCGCAGACCCAGCGCCACCGCGGCCTCGGTCTGCCCCTTCGGCAGCGATTTGATGCCGGCTCGCACGATTTCGGCGATGACCGAACCGTTGTAGACCGTCAGCGCGATCACCACGGCCCACAGCGCAAGCTGATCGACCTTGAACACCTTGTAATCGGAGAAGACGTAGAACAGGAAGATCATCAGGATCAGCACCGGAATGGCCCGGGCCACTTCGACGATCGCTCCCGCCACCCAGCGCACCACCCGGTGATCCGACAGGCGAAGGATGCCGAAGACCATGCCGATCACCAGCGCGAACACAATCGACAGCAGCGCCGCGATCAGGGTGCCGCGCAGGCCGGGCAGCAGATAGGTCTTCCAGACGTCCGCCTCGATGAACGGCTTCCACTTCTCCGCGGTGAACTGGCCCTTATCGGCGAAGCCGCGGTAGAACACCCAGCCGAGTGCCAGCACCGCGACAATCGCGATGACGGAATAGATTTGATTTCGAATGCGCGCGCGGGGCCCCGGCGCATCGAAAAGAACCGAAGCACTCATCGAGCCACCTCGAATCGCTTGGCCAGCCAGCCGAACAGCAGGCCGGTCGGCAGGGTCAGGATTACGAAGCCGAGTGCGAAGATGAAGCCGATGGTGATCAGAGCGGCCTCGTTCTCGTTCATCTTGGCCATCAGGGTCGCGGCCTCGGCGACGCCGATCGCCGAGGCGATCGTCGAGTTCTTGGTGAGCGCGATCAGCACGCTGCCCAACGGGGCGATGACCGAGCGGAATGCCTGCGGCAGCACCACGATTCGCAGATTCTGCGTAAAGGTGAAGCCCAGTGAGCGGCCCGCCTCGGACTGGCCCATCGGCACGGTGTTGATGCCCGAGCGCAAAGACTCGCACACGAATGCCGCTGTGTAGATGCTGAGTCCGAGTACGGCGTAACGGAAGTTGTTCTGCGCCAGCGAGTTCGGGCCCTCCGGTGCGAGCTTCCAGCCCATGGTGGAGTAGAGGCCCAGTGAGCAGAACACGATGATCAGCGTCAGCGGGGTATTGCGGAAGATGGTGACGTAGGCGGCGCCGAGAAAACGGGCGACCGGCACGGGGGACACGCGCATCGCGGCGACGAATGTGCCCAGGATCAGGGCGAGGACCGCCGACGACGCGGCCAGTTTGATGGTCACCCAGAAGGCGCCGAGGACGTCATACCTCGAGATCAGGTCGAACACTGTGCTCGCGTCCCTCCGATCGGATTGTGCGGCGGCCGGAGATCGTCCTTCCGCGCGCGATGTACAGGTTGCTCGTAGCCAAGAGATCGGGTGGCCCGTGCAGGCCACCCGATCACGTATCTCAGTACCGGTTCACCGTCGGCGGCGTGGGCGCCTGGTAGCCGGAGACGCCGACCGTGGAGTCGAACGCCTTCTTCCAGGACCCGTCGGCGATCATGGCCTCGATCGCGTCGTTGACCTTGTCACGCAACTCTTTATCGCCCTTCTTCAGGCCGATGCCGTAGTTCTCTGTGGTGAACGGTTTGCCGACGACCTTGAACGTGCCCGCGCTCTGCGCGGCGTAACCGGCCAGGATGATGTCATCGGTGGTCACCGCGTCGTACGAACCGGCCTGCAGGCCCTCGAGGCACAGCGAGTAGGTGTCGTTGGTCTGCAACTGCGTGGCGGGGTAGTTCTTCTCGATGTTCTGGGCCGGGGTGGAGCCCTTCACCGAGCAGACCTTCTTACCCTTCAGATCATCGGGACCGTTGATGCCGGAGTTGTCGGCCTTCACCAAAAGCGCCTGGCCCGCAACGTAATACGGCCCGGCGAAGTCGACCTTCTGCTTACGCGCATCGTTGATCGAGTAGGTCGCGACGATGTAGTCGACCTGACCGTTCTCGATCAGCGTCTCGCGCTGACCGGATGGGGACTCCTTGAACGTGATGTTCTCCGGCTTCACACCGAGCTTGCCCGCGACGTACTTGGCGACCTCGACGTCGAAGCCGCTGTAGGAGCCGTCTTTGTTGCGCAGGCCGAGGCCCGGCTGGTCGAATTTGATGCCGACGGTGAGCTTTCCGTCCTTGGCGTTGTCGAGTGCGGACTTGTCGCTACCCCCGCCACAGGCGGCGGTGGTGGCGGCCAGCGTCAGGGCTATCGCCCCGATGCCGAGTCGAAGCGAACGGTTGATCCTCATCGTGTTCCTTCTCCCTCTGGTGATTTCGGTGGCCGAGGTCTTTACGTTTGCGGTGATTGCTCGGTTCAGTGGCTCAGAATCTTGCCGAGGAAGTCCTTGGCACGGTCGGACTTCGGCGCAGTGAAGAACACCTCGGGTGTGTCGTCCTCGACGATCAGCCCGTCCGCCATGAAGAGCACCCGGTTGCCCGCCTTGCGTGCGAAGCCCATCTCATGGGTGACGACCAGCATCGTCATCCCCTCCTTGGCCAGCGACACCATGACGTCGAGCACCTCGTTGACCATCTCCGGGTCCAGCGCCGAGGTCGGCTCGTCGAACAGCATCACCTTCGGGCTCATCGCCAGCGCGCGGGCGATCGCCACGCGCTGCTGCTGGCCGCCGGAGAGCTGCGCCGGATACTTATCGGCCTGATTGGCGATCCCGACACGCTCGAGCAGTTCCATCGCGCGCTTGCGGGCGCCCTCCTTTTTCACCTTGCGGACCTTCAGCGGCGCGAGCATCACGTTCTCGACGATCGTCTTGTGCGCGAAGAGGTTGAACGATTGGAACACCATGCCGACATCGGCGCGCAGTGCGGCGAGCGCGCGGCCCTCGGCGGGCAGTGGTACGCCGTCGATGGCGATATCGCCGGAGTCGATCGGCTCCAATCGGTTGATGGTGCGGCACAGCGTCGACTTCCCGGACCCCGAGGGGCCGAGAACGATGACGACCTGTCCCTTGGGGACTTCGAGGTTGATATCGCGCAGCACATGGAGGTCACCGAAGTGCTTTTCCACATTGCGCATCGAAATCATCGGCGCGCTCGTAGCGGTACTGCCCTCATCAGAACTAGCTGCCCCGGTTTTGGCCAACCCGATTGTGTCGGGCGTGGTGGCGTCGTCGGTCATGGTCCAAGACCTTAAGCGGAAAACGGCGATTTGCCCGGGTTTCGGCGACACACCGTCACGCCGCGCCGATACGACACAGCGCCGTAACCCTTCCGATGCGACCCGGCCGGGGCCCGGAGCCTGCGCCGATGCGCTGAAAACCCGCGTTGCGCACCCCCGTACCCTGGACGGGTGGATTCGATCGGACAGGCAGTGTTGTCTCCCGCCCCTGCGGCCGCGGACGGCGCACGCAGTTACGAGGTCCGCACCTTCGGTTGCCAGATGAACGTGCACGATTCCGAACGCTTGTCGGGCCTGCTCGAGGATGCGGGTTATGTGAAGGCCGCGCCGGGTGCGACGGCCGACCTCGTCGTCTTCAATACCTGCGCGGTGCGCGAGAACGCCGACAACAAGCTCTACGGCACTCTCGGCCACCTCGCCCCGATCAAGGCCGACCGGCCGGGCATGCAGATCGCCGTCGGCGGCTGCCTGGCGCAGAAGGACCGCGACACCGTCGTGCGCAAGGCGCCGTGGGTCGATGTGGTATTCGGCACACACAACATCGGATCGCTGCCGGTGCTGCTGGAACGCGCGCGGCACAATGCCGAGGCACAGGTGGAGATTCTGGAATCGCTGGAGGCATTCCCGTCGAGCCTGCCCGCCAAGCGCGAATCCGCCTATGCCGGTTGGGTTTCGATCTCGGTGGGCTGCAATAACACCTGCACGTTCTGCATCGTGCCGTCGCTGCGCGGCAAGGAGGTCGACCGCCGTCCGGGCGATGTGCTCGCCGAGGTGCAGGCGCTGGTCGACCAGGGCGTCCTGGAAGTCACGCTGCTCGGCCAGAACGTGAACTCCTACGGTGCGTCCTTCGCCGATCCCGACGAGACGCGTGACCGCGGTGCCTTCGCCAAACTGCTGCGCGCGGCCGGGCGCATCGATGGGCTGGAGCGAGTGCGCTTCACCTCGCCGCATCCGGCCGAATTCACCGATGACGTGATCGAGGCGATGGCCGAGACGCCGAATGTCTGCCCGCAGCTGCATATGCCGCTGCAGTCCGGTTCGGATCGGGTGCTGAAGGCGATGCGCCGGTCCTACCGCAAGGCGCGCTACCTCGGCATCATCGAGAAGGTGCGGGCCGCGATGCCGCATGCCGCGATCACCACCGACATCATCGTCGGCTTCCCCGGCGAGACCGAGGAGGATTTCCAGGAGACCCTGGATGTGGTCCGGCAGGCGCGGTTCACCAGCGCCTACACCTTCCAGTACTCCAAGCGTCCCGGCACACCCGCCGCGGATATGCCCGACCAACTGCCCAAGGTGGTGGTGCAGGAGCGCTACGAGCGGCTCATCGCGCTGCAGGAGGAGATCTCCCTCGGTGCGAACAAGGCGCTTGTCGGCACCGAGGTCGAACTGCTAGTCGCCGAGGGTGCGGGCAAGAAGAACGCAGCGACCGCCCGCATGAGCGGCCGCGCCCGCGACGGCCGACTCGTGCACTTCCGCCCTGAAGGCGCTGCGGAAAAGATCCGCCCCGGCGACATCATCACCGTCGACATCACTGAAGCGGCCCCGCATCACCTGATCGCCGACGCCCCCATCAAAACCCACCGCCGCACCCGCGCAGGCGACGCCCACGAACGCGGAATCACCCCCAAAACCGACCCCATCGGAGTCGGCCTCGGCCTCCCCCGCATCGGCGCTCCCGCGCCCGAACCCGTCGCCTCAGGCTGCTCAACCGGCTGCGGCGCATGAGTCCCCGGTCGGGTGACGACGATCTGACGCGTGCTGGGGGAGCGGACCCCGCACCTGGTGGGCTCGAGTCGGATTCGCCTGGTGCGCAGGCTGATCGCGGGGACCGTGCAGGTGAGAGTGCCGCGCTGAGCGGTGCACGCCGCGAGGTCGCGCCGAGCTCACCCGAGATGAATTCGCTCGGAGCCGGTAGGACGCGTGCGGGCGATCCCAAGGGCGACCACAGCGGTGCCTCGAATGCGGGCGAAGGCTGCGTGGATTCGCGTGTTGGGGAGGACTCAGGACCGGGCGAAGGCCCTTCGGACTCGCGTGGACGCAAGGTTGGCGCGGATTCAGGACCCGGCGAGATCGGCGCGGATTCGAGTGCGGGCAAGGGTGGCGCGGATTCGGGATCGGGCGTGGGCGCTGCGGGTTCGCGGGGAGGCGAGGGTGGCGCGACGGATTCGGGACCCGGCCAGGATGCCGCGGACTCGCGATCTGGTGCGAGGAATGCGAGTACTACCGGACGTAGTGGGGTGGCTGCGGGGGATGGGGGCGGTGATGGCACAGTGGATGCGGGTAAGGCAGCGGAGCAGGGATCAGCCGAAGGAGACGAGGGCGCAGTGAACTCGGTCGAGAGCAGTAATGGCTTCGAGCAGTTCAAGGACGATCTCGACGCCGTCGAGCGGCGCATTGCGGGGGAGATCGACCCCGGGGTGCGCGCGATGGTGGTCGCGGGTGCGGTTTTCCTGCTGCTGTTTTCGCTCGTGTTGTCACATGCGGGCGGTGCGCGCGGATTCGATGTTCTGCTCGGCACCGATGCCGCGCGCGCCGAGCACATCGGTCTGCCGTCGCGGATCTTCGTCTGGTTCGCCGTCCTCTTCGGCATCGGCTTCTCACTGCTGGCGCTGATGACCCGCCGTTGGGTCCTCGCCTGGATCGCGGTCGCCGGTTCCGCGATCGGCAGCGTCTTCGGCGTCTTCTCGATCTGGCACCGCCAGACCCCCGGCCTCGGCAACTACCACGGCGCAGGCCCAGGTGTCGGCCTAATCCTCGGCGCCATCGCCATCATCGTGCTGACCTTCCACTGGATCCGCGTCGTCTGGAGCCGCACCGCCCTGCAACTTGCCGCAGAGGAACAGCGCCGCAACGCCGCAGCCGCCGCCGAGGAACGTGACCGCCGCCGCCTCACCGGCGACTCCTAACAGCGCACCCCTACGCTCGAGGATGCACTTTCCCGGCGACCCGGTCAGTATCGCCTCATCCGCCGCATAGGTAGGGCGTCCGGCCGAACCTCAGTGTCGCACTGGCGAGCATTGGATCTGTTGCCCGCTGGACGATTTCGTGGTGATCGGCCTCGATCTGACGGCTCCGGCGATCTGGCCGCCGCCGAGGATCTCACTTGCCGTCGCGGCGAATCCGTTCCGCCGATACAGATTTCGTGAGAGGTACCTCCGGAGACGGGCATTATCCCGCGAGAGCCCGAGATCAAGCTGCGGAAGACACGCGGCGCTGGCCTCCAAGGTGCCTGGATGCCACGCTGTCTCGCCTGCGAGAGGGTCGCATCGACGGCCAGGTGCCGATCACACCCGAGTTCGTAAAGCGCTCGCGCAGCCGACCGAAGCGATCCGCGCCAGCGCATGGCGGTACAGGATCAGCGGTTGCTGACTGCGCCTTCTGCGGCCTCGGCCCACTCACGCCACTGTTTGGCTTGCTCCAGTGCCTTCTCCGCATCGCGCTTGTTGCCTGCCGCGGTTGCCTTGGCGGCCTGTTCCTCGAATTGGGCGACTCGTTCGCGGAATTGGGCGGCTCGGGCCATGGCCTCGGGATCGGTGCGGCGCCATTGGGCGTCGGCCGCGTCGCGAACGCGCTTTTCGATGGTGCGGAGTTTGCCTTCGAGTTCCTGGATGCGTTCGCGTGGGACCTTGCCGATCGCGTCCCATTTGTCCTGGAGTTCGCGCAGGGCGGCGCGGGCGGCGTCCAGACCGGTGGCGGGATCGATGTGTCCGTAGGCTTGCAGCAGTTCTTCCTTGGCGGCGGCGTTCTGCTCGAATTCGGCGTCGCGCTCCGAGACGGCGGCATTGCGCGCGGCGAAGAATACGTCCTGGGCGCTCTTGAAACGCCGCCACAGCGCCTCGTCGGCCTCACGTGGCGCCCGGCCCGCGGCCTTCCACTCGGCGAGTAGATCGCGGAACACACCGGCGGTGCCGACCCAGTCGGTGGAGCCGGAAAGTTCCTCGGCGCGCACGCAGAGTTCTTCCTTGCGCGACTTCGCGGCCGCGCGTTCGCGGTCGAGTTCGGCGAAGTGTGCGCCGCGACGGCGGTTGAACGCCTCACGCGCCTTGGAGTAGCGCTTCCACAATGCATCGTCGACCTTGCGGTCCACGCCGCGGATGGACTTCCACTCGTCCAGGATTTCCCGCAGCCGATCGCCCGCGGCCTTCCACTGCGTGGATTCGGTGGCGATCTTTTCGGCCTCGGCGCAGAGTGCTTCCTTGCGCTCGGTGTGCTCGTGCCTGGCCTTTTCCTTCTCCTCCTTGGCGTGGACCGCCGCCTCTTCGGAGTGTTCGGCAATGGCCTGCAGTCGCTGGCCGAGCCCCTCGACATCGCCGATGACCGCCGCGGTAGGCAGCGATTCGGCGATGGCGACCGCGGCCGCCTTGGTCTTGCGGGCATCTGCCCCGGCGGCCAGTCGCGCCTCGAGCAGCGCTACCTCGGTGGCCAGATCGTCGAACCGACGGCCGAAGTGCGCCAGTCCCTCGGCGGCGTCGCCGGCCTGCCAGGATCCGACGACGCGCTCGCCCTCGGCGGTCTTCACCCATGCGGTGCCGTCGTCGTCGACGCGACCCCACGCACTGGGATCGCTGGCAGTCGGGACGATGACCGGATGCGGATGCTGCTGCGCGGCCTGCCCCGGGGCCGGTTTGACCGCATGCGGCTTGGGATGGGCCGCAGACCCGCCCGGTTTGGGGGCCGCGGCTGGTTTCGGGGCGGCGGAGGGTTTAGGCACGGCGGCCTTCGGGGAATCCGAGGGGCGCGGCGTGCTGCCGGGGGTCGCTTTCGCCGTTCCGTTGCTCTCGCTCATTGCTCCTCGTCCCTGCCGCGCGTCACGGCTGCCTGGTTACGCCCTAGCTCACTCCATTGAACCCGGTCCGAGCCCTGTAAACCATCGATCAATACCCTCCGACTGATGATTCCCAGGGAAATCAACCCGTGATGACCTGGGTTGTAGCACCTCGAACACTATCAATCTCGGCCGAGTTTGCGGCAGAGACACTCGAACCCCGACGTTGCGGACGCCGCAGCGGTGCTGTGGATCGCGCATTCGGCGAACGACTACGGTTACGGCGTGTTCTCCATTGCGGCCCTGGTCCCGTCGCCGCCGATCCTGGTGCCCGAGCTCTGCGGCGGTCTCGCGCACGCGGCCGGGTCGGATTCCGTTGACGCGCCCGCGGTGTTGCGCGCGGCCGCACTCGCTGCGGTCGGCGCGTTGGCCGCGACGACTCGGAACTGGACCGTCGTGGGTGTGGGCGCGGCGGCGCAGGTCGTCGGACCGGATGCGGTCGGCACCTTCCGCGGTTTCGGTGCGGACGTACAGGTAGGGCTTTCGGCGGACGCGCTGTCGCGATCGCGGCACACGTCCGGCGCAGCGGATCCACAGCAGCCGCTGGCCGCCCTGATTGCCGGGTGGTTGCGTGGTCAGGTCGCACCGGAGGCGCTGGCCACGACGACTCTCGTCGCCGTCGACACACCCGCCGACGAATGCGCCCGGATCGGTGCGCAGTTGCGTTCCGCCCTGGACGATTCGCCCGAGGAGGCGGGCGTTCTCGTCGTCGCGGACGGCGCGGCGACCCTGACCCTCGAGGCACCGGGCTACCTCGACGAGCGCGCCGCCGACGTGCAGCGCGAACTGGACCGTGCGCTGGCCGACGGCGATACCGCCGGACTGCTCGCCCTGGATCCGGCCTTGTGCGCCGAACTCGTGCTATCCGGCCGCGCGGCCTATCAGGTGCTCGCCGGACTTTTCGCCGCCGATTCGGTCGCCCCATCCGTCGAAACCCTGTACAGCGATGCCCCGTTCGGCGTCGGCTATCAGGTGAGTATCTGGCGCACATCGGGAGGTGATCGGTGACAACGCCGATCGCCGTCGTCGGACCCACCGCCACCGGCAAATCCGACCTCGGCCTCGATCTCGCCGAACGACTCGGCGGCGAAATCGTGAATATCGATGCAATGCAGCTCTATCGCGGCATGGACGTCGGCACCGCGAAACTCCTGCCCGCCGAACGCCGGGACATCCCGCACCACCAACTCGATGTCCTCGAGGTCACCGAAACCGCCACCGTCGCCGCTTATCAGGCCGCGGCCAGCGTGGACGTACGCGAGATCATGGCGCGCGGCCGCACGCCGATCATCGTCGGCGGCTCGATGATGTATGTCCAAGCGCTGCTGGATGATTGGGAATTTCCGGCCACCGATCCGACGGTCCGTGCGCGCTGGGAGGGACTGCTGGCCGAGCGTGGCGTCGGTGCGGTGCACGAGGCATTGCGAGCGGCCGATCCGGCGGCCGCGGCGACCATCCTGCCCACCGACGGCCGCCGCATGGTGCGTGCGCTCGAGGTCGTCGAACTCACCGGGCGCCCCTTCGCGGCCTCGGCGCCGGTCATCGGAAAACCACGCTGGGACACCGTGATCATCGGAGTGGACCGCGACACTGCCGAACTCGACGCGCGCATCGAACGGCGCACCGCGCTGATGTTCGAGGCCGGTCTCGTCGACGAGGTCCGCGGACTGATCGATAAAGGTCTGCGCGAGGGCGTCACGGCGCGCCGGGCGATCGGCTACGCACAAGTCCTGTCCTACCTGGACAACGAATACGACCTGAACCACGCGCAGGAACGCACCCTGATCGGCACCCGGCGCTATGTCCGGCGGCAGCGCTCGTGGTTCCGCCGCGATCCCAGGGTGCGGTGGGTGGACGGCGCCGATCCCGGTCTGGTCGCGACCGCGTTGTCCCTGCTAGAGAAGGAACGGATCCCGCAGTGACACGTCGTGTGAGTACCCGCAATGCCTCGGTCCAGGTGTGGCAGGCGTATCTGAACAACCGGACCAAGCGCCACCGCGACGGCCGCTTCCTGGTGCAGGGCGTGCGCCCGATCACTCAAGCGATCGCCAACGACTGGCCGCTGGAGACGATGCTCTACCGCCTCGGCGCGCCGGAGCTGTCGAATTGGGCCCGCGAACTACTGGAGACCAGCGGCGTGCAGCAGGTCGGCCTGGTTCCGGAGCTGATGGCCGAACTCGGCGAAAAGTCCACCAGCATACCGGAATTGGTGGCCGTCGCGATATCCAGGCAACCCGAGCTCGACACCTTCGAGCCTGGCGAACCCGGTGACACCGCGCCACCTGTCGTGGTGGTTTTCGATCGCCCCAACTCGCCCGGCAACCTCGGCACGCTCATCCGCTCCGCCGACGCCTTCGGTGCCAGCGGCATCATCGTCACCGGTCACGGTGCCGACCAATACGATCCGCAGGCGGTCCGCGCATCCACCGGTTCGCTATTCGTCATGCCGATCTTCCGGGCGGCCGGGCCCGCGCAGGTGCTCGAATTCCGCGACCGGCAGATCCAGCGCGGCATCCCGACCCGCATTGTCGGCACCGATGAGAACGGCGCGGACGCGGTCTTCGACTACGACTTCGCCGAGGCGACGATCCTGGTCGTCGGCAATGAGACCAGCGGCATGAGCGCGGCCTGGCAGGAGGCCTGTGACGATATGGTCTATATCCCGATGGGTGGCACCGCCAGCTCGCTCGGTGCGCCCTCGGCCGCCGCGGTCGCGCTGTACGAAATTTCGCGGCAGCGCCGTACGTTGGTTCGAGGACGATAAGCAGGGAGGATGCGCGTGTCGGATATCGAGTTCACCAAGGGCCACGGCACCGAGAACGATTTCGTGGTGCTGCCCGATCCGGAGGTCCGACTGGACCTGACGCCGGACCGGGTCGCCGCGCTGTGCGATCGTCGCCGCGGACTCGGCGCGGATGGTGTGCTGCGGGTGGCGCGCGCGGGCACGCTGCGGGACGCGGGTGTGCTTGCCGAGATTCCCGAGGGTATCGCCGATACCGACTGGTTCATGGACTACCGCAATGCCGACGGCTCGATCGCCGAGATGTGTGGCAACGGCGTGCGGGTATTCGCGCACTACCTGGCGGCAAAGGGGCTCGAATCGCGTACCGAGTACGTCGTCGGTAGTCGCGCGGGGGCGCGTCCGGTCACGGTGCATTCCGGTGGGCCTGCCGATGGCGAGGTAACCGTGGGGATGGGCATCGTTCGCGAGCTCGGTTCCTCGAACGCGACCATCGGTGGTTGGGCGCTGCCCGGCATCGGCATCGACGTCGGCAATCCGCACCTGGCCTGCGTCGATGCGAACCTGTCCGTGGACGCGCTCGCCAAACTCGATCTCACCGTCGCACCCGGCTTCGACCCGGATCTGTTCCCGCAGGGCGTGAATGTCGAGATCCTGACCGGATTGGTCGACGGCGCGGTCGATATGCGCGTCTACGAACGCGGCGTCGGCGAAACCCGTTCCTGCGGAACCGGAACCGTCGCTGCCGCGGCGGCCGCGCTGGCCGCCGACGGTTTCCGCATCGCCACCGACACCGGTGAGGCGCGCGTCCGGGTGCTCGGTGGTGCGGTCACCGTCCGCCTCGCCGAGGGTGCGGCTTGGTTGCGCGGACCGTCGGTGCTGGTTGCGACGGGTCGGATTGCCGAAGACTGGTGGTCGTCGCATTCACCGAGCTGAGCTCGCTGATACGCCTCGCTGTGCAGCAGCCGGGACCGGCCTCGGCCGTGTCCAGGGATAACCGAGTGCGCATCGGTCAGTACTCGTGGCAGCATGGATGATGTATGACGAAATCGAAGACTTTTGAATTCACTCCGGCCGACGACGACGATGACCACGTCGAGGCCGTCGAGGACACGACGGAAGACACCGGCGATGTAGTCGCCGAGCACGCCGCGCGGATGCGGCGGTCCGGGTGGACCGCTGATCCGACTGTCGGCGAGATGCAGCTCGACGAGCGCTCCTCGCTGCGGCGTGTCGCGGGTCTGTCGACCGAGCTCACCGATATCACCGAGGTCGAGTACCGCCAGCTGCGACTGGAGCGGGTCGTGCTCGTCGGGGTCTGGACCACGGGCACCGCGACACAGGCCGAGGCGAGCATGGCCGAACTGGCCGCACTCGCCGAAACCGCGGGTTCGGAGGTGCTGGAAGGACTGATCCAGCGTCGCGACAAGCCGGATCCGGCCACCTATATCGGTTCCGGTAAGGCCGACGAACTGCGCGCCGTGGTACTCGAAACCGGCGCCGATACCGTGATCTGCGACGGTGAACTGACCCCGGCCCAGCTGACCGCGCTGGAGAAGGTCGTCAAGGTCAAGGTGATCGACCGGACCGCACTGATCCTGGACATCTTCGCCCAGCACGCCACCTCCAGCGAGGGTAAGGCGCAGGTATCGCTGGCCCAGATGGAATACATGCTGCCGCGACTGCGCGGTTGGGGTGAGTCCATGTCCCGGCAGGCCGGTGGTCGCGCGGGCGGCAATGGCGGCGGTGTGGGTCTGCGTGGTCCGGGTGAGACCAAGATCGAAACCGATCGTCGCCGCATTCGCGAGCGAATGGCCAAGTTGCGCCGCGAGATTCGCGAGATGAAGACCGCACGCGATACCAAGCGGGCCCGTCGCACTTCCAGCGGCATCCCGTCGGTCGCCATCGTCGGCTACACCAACGCGGGCAAATCCAGCCTGATGAACGCGCTGACCGGCGCGGGTCTGCTGGTCCAGGACGCACTGTTCGCGACCCTGGATCCGACCACCCGCCGTGCCGAACTGGACGACGGCCGCGAGGTCGTCTTCACCGATACCGTCGGATTTGTGCGGCATCTGCCGACTCAGTTGGTCGAGGCGTTCCGGTCCACCCTGGAGGAGGTCACCGGCGCGGATCTGCTGCTGCACGTGGTCGACGGCTCTGACTCGCTACCCGCTGAACAGATCAAGGCGGTCCGCGAGGTGATCACCGATGTGATCAAGCAGTCGGGGTCACCGGCGCCGGCGGAGCTGTTGGTGGTCAACAAGATCGATGCGGTCGACCCGGTCGAGCTCACTCGGCTGCGCGCGATGCTGCCCGACGCGTCCTACGTTTCGGCGCACAAGGGCACCGGCATCACCGAGCTGCGCGAGCGCCTTGCCGAGGTGCTCGGCGGCCTCGACGTCGAAATCAGTGTGCTGCTGCCCTATACCCGTGGCGATCTGCTCGCCCGCATCCACGCGGACGGCCGCATCACCACCTCCGAGCACGAGGAGGGCGGCACCCGGGTGCGCGCCCGCGTTCCGCACGCACTGGCGGCGGCGCTGTCACCGTTTGCGCACGCCGGCGGATCGTCCGAGCCGGACGGTGCGGGTTCGCCCGACGCCGATGGTGTCGCGCACTGAGCTGTGGTCTCGATCGGCCGTCGAGTCGTTTTCGGGCACTGCATCGAGTGGACCAGTCGGACGCAGTGCCGTTGACGGGGCGCGCAGCAATGGTGTGCCGACGTTCCGTCGAATCGTGGGCCGCGAGGACTGGTGAGCGGTCGCCGATCGCGGTTGCGGGCCACACGGCGCACCGGAGCCGGCCCGATTCGGTCGCGGACCGGCCGGTCGGTCGCATATGCCCGGCACATCCGGTGCAACACAGGCGAATTCGTTGCGCTATCGTCATCGAATCGACATCAGGAGGGTTAAATGTCGCATGACCACTCCGGTGCGGCCGATTCGGGTGATCGGCGCTCCGGTGATTCGTCGCTCGCCGCGTCGGGGCTGAGTGATGGTGCGCCACTGTCGGTTTCGCTCACCGATACCGATATGCGGGTGCTCGACACACTGCTCGCGCCGCTGCGTGCGTGGACGAGTCCGCGGTTCTACGGCCTGGAGAATATTCCGGCGGAGGGGCCGGTGCTGCTGGTCGGCAACCACAATCTGATGGGTGGTATCGATGCACCGCTGTTGCTGCCCGAGGTGTTGCGCAGGCGCGGTCGACTGATCCGCGGGCTGGCCGAGAATGTGCTCATCAATGTGCCCGGCATTCGTCAACTGCTGCACCACTTCGGCACGGTGCGCGGCAACCGCCGCAACTGCCTGGCGCTGCTGGCCCGCGGCGAGGCCGTCATCGTGTTCCCGGGCGGCGGTCGAGAGGCGGTGCGCCGCAAGAACGAGAAGTACGTCCTCAAGTGGGAGGGTCGCTCCGGCTTCGCGCATATGGCGATCGAGGCGGGCGCGCCGATCGTGCCGGTGGCGATGATCGGTGTCGACGATGCCTACGACATCGTTTTCGACGGCGACCATCCGGTCATGCGACCGCTGCGCTGGGCCGTCGAGGCGCTCGGCCTGAACCGGGACCTGACCCCGCCGCTGATCCGCGGCATCGGACCGACCGGCATCCCGCGTCCCGAGCGCTTCTACTTCTCCGCCGGTGCGCCGATCGATCCGACGCCGTGGCGTGATGCGCCCGATATGCATGCCGCCGCGGTGGAACTTCGTGACGTAGTGCGCAAGGAGTTGGAGGAGGAACTGAAGTTCCTGTTCAGCGAGCGCGATCGTGATCCGGGTCGCACCCTGTTCGGTCGACTGCGCAGTCTGTTCTGAGTCTGCTCTCAGTTATTTGTCAGTAACTCTCCATACCTTGGCCGAATGGCTGGAACGAGAGTACGTATGGCGGCGGTAGCGGGTGTAGCAGCAGTTCTGGTGGGATTTCCAGCCGCATCGGGTGGCTTTCTCGCGTCCGCGGCTCCCGTCGCCGATCCGGTCATCACGTCCGGCAAACTGCTCGCCTCGTTGAGCTCGACCGATGGCTCGTATGTCGCCGATGTCGCGGTGCGCGACAACCGCAATCTGACCCTGCAGGTGTACTCGGCCGCCATGGGTAAGAACATCGAGATCCAAGTGCAGCGCCCGGCCGATACCTCCGTACCGCGCCCGACGCTGTATCTGCTCAATGGTGCGGGCGGCGGCGAGGATTCGGCGACCTGGCAGGCGCAGACCGATGCCGCGCAGTTCTTCGACGACAAGGATGTGAATGTGGTCACCCCGGTCGGCGGCAAATGGAGCTACTACACCGACTGGCGCGGCACCGACCCTGAGCTCGGCGTGAACATGTGGAAGACCTTCCTCGCCGAAGAATTGCCCCCGCTCATCGATAGCGGACTCGGCGCGAACGGCACCAATGCGATTGCGGGCCTCTCGATGTCGGGTACTTCGGTACTGCAATTGCCCATCGCCGCACCGGGCCTCTACAAATCGGTGGCCGCCTACAGCGGTTGCGCGCAGATTTCCGACCCGGTCGGCTACAACTTCGTGAACGCAGTTATCGCTGCGGGCGGCGGTCATTCGGCGAATATGTATGGACCGCAAGGTGATCCGATGTGGGCCGCGAACGACCCGTACATGCATGCCGACCAACTGCGTGGCCTGAACCTGTTCATCTCCGACGGCACCGGTATCCCCGGCCAATGGGACACTCTCAACGGCCAGCACGCCCTGCCCGGCGCCGGCGGCCTCGCCAACCAGGTCGCCGTCGGCGGCGCACTCGAAGCCGCAACCAACTACTGCACACACAACCTGCAGACCCGCCTGAACCAACTCGGCATCCCCGCCACCTACGATTTCCAACCCACCGGCACCCACTCCTGGGGCTACTGGGAAGACGCGCTGAAGGCGTCGTGGCCCGTGCTCGCGCAGGGGCTGGGATTGCCTGCCTAGGTCGATGCGCTGAGTGCCCATTCCGGTCGCGTTTGCCTGGATCCCCCCGGACATCCCGACGGGAACGGGCGCTCAGTGCACCTCCGTGTTTGCCGATCGACTTGCCGAACCACCTCCGCCGGTCCAGGTGAGACTACGATTTCTGGCCCAGAAGTAAACGATGGTTCTCGTTCCGGGTACCGTATGTAGCAACGACGGGTCGGTGTGGACCGGCCGTGGGGTCACTAGGAGGTTGGCGTGGAGCGCACACTGTTCGAACCCGAACACGAGCTGTTCCGGGAGTCGTTCCGCAAGTTTCTCGATCAGCACGTCGCGCCGAATCACGCGAAGTGGGAAGAGCAGGGCATTGTCGACCGCGCGGTCTGGCTCGAGGCCGGTAAACAGGGATTCCTCGGCATGGCCATGCCGGAGGAGTACGGCGGCGGCGGGGTCAAGGATTTCCGCTACAACGCGATCGTCGCCGAGGAGTCGGTGCGCGGCCAGTATTCCGGCCTCGGCTTCGCCCTGCACAACGATGTAATCGCGCCTTATCTGGTCGAACTCGCCAACGATGAGCAGAAGCAGCGCTGGCTGCCCGGCTTCTGTTCCGGCGAGATCATCACCGCCATCGCGATGACCGAACCGGGCACCGGCTCCGACCTCCAGGGCATCAAGACCCGCGCGGTCCGTGACGGCGACGACTGGATCCTCAACGGCGCCAAGACCTTTATCACCAACGGCATCAACTCCGATATCGTCATCGTGGTCGCCCAGACCGATCCGGAGAAGGGCGCGATGGGCTTCAGCCTGCTCGTCGTGGAACGCGGCATGCCCGGTTTCGAACGCGGCCGCAACCTCGACAAGCTCGGCCTCAAGGCGCAGGACACCGCCGAACTGAGCTTCACCGATGTTCGCGTTCCGGGTAAGAACCTGCTCGGCACCGAGGGCATGGGCTTCATCCACCTGATGAACAATCTGCCGCAGGAACGCCTGTCGATCGCCGTCATGGCGGCCGCGGCCATGGAAGCCTGCCTGGAGATGACCATCCAGTACGTGCGTGATCGCAAGGCCTTCGGCAAGCCGATCGGCGCCCTGCAGAACACCCGCTTCGTGCTGGCCGAACTGGCCACCAAGACCACCGCCGTCCGCGTCCTGGTCGACCGCTTCATCGAGGACCTCAACGCGGGCAAGCTGTCTGTCGAGGATGCCGCCATGGCCAAGTGGTGGAGCACCGAGGAGCAGCTCTACCTCATCGATCGCTGCCTGCAGTTGCACGGCGGGTACGGCTACATGAAGGAATACCCGATCGCCAGGGCCTACATGGACGCCCGCGTCCAGACCATCTACGGCGGCACCACCGAAATCATGAAGGAAATCATCGGGCGTTCGCTGAAACTGAGCTGATACCAACCAGTTTCGCGTTCCAGCCGCAGGCTCCGGTCTGCGGCTGGGCAATCGAGCCTGTTGCGCCACCGGCCGAAGTTGTCTAGTCCTGTTATCGGGCCACCGCGGCTCGAAGGGCGAGGAGAAGGTAGGTTGGGCACAGTGACGGAGCAGGCCCTCGGGCAGGAGCACACCTTCGGTACGAGCGCATTCGCGACCACATCCGATGGCCGTCGACTGCACTACATGGTGCGCGGAACCGTCGGGCCGACCGTGGTTTTCGAATCGGGTATGGGTTTCTCCCGGTCGATCTGGGGGTTGGTGCAGCCGGTCGTGGCCGAGCGTGTACGCGCCGTTGTCTACGATCGTGCCGGGAGCGGTCGCAGCGATGACGATCCGAACCCACGCACCCTCACCCGGATGGCCGACGACCTCGCCGCGGTGCTGGCGGAGCTGGGGGATGGTCCCTTCATCCTCGTCGGACACAGCTGGGGCGGCCCCATCGTCCGGGTCGCCGCGACCGCGGATCCGGCCCGCATCCAGGGAATCGTGCTGGTCGATCAGAGCGACGAGAACTGCGAACTGTATTTCCTACCCTCGGCGGAGAAGCGGTACGCGATGACCAGGGCCCTGCTGCCCAAACTCGCTCGCTCGGGTCTCTACCGCCTGCTCGGTAGCCGGATCGGCGGTAAACAGCCCGCCGATATCGCCGCCGATCACCGCGCCGAGGATTTCACCCCGCGTGCCGCGCGCACCATGCTCGCCGAACAGGACCAATTCAGCGCAGGTCTGCGAAACCTCCGCGACCAGCCGCACGAGCTCGGCATGGTGCATGTCAGCGTCATCACCGGCACGAAACTTCCGCGACTCGACAAGACCACCCGAACCGCAC
Organism: Nocardia vinacea; assembly: GCF_035920345.1. Lineage (NCBI taxonomy): Bacteria > Bacillati > Actinomycetota > Actinomycetes > Mycobacteriales > Nocardiaceae > Nocardia > Nocardia vinacea. The sequence goes on along the minus strand of NZ_CP109149.1, from coordinate 3,540,916 downwards.
TGACCGCCGCCCACCGCCGCACCGCCGCCGCCTTCCCCAACGGCCGACTCGTCGAGGCCGAGCGCTCGGGTCACCTCATCATGTTCACCGAACCCGATCTGATCGTCGACGAAATCCTCCGCATCGCGGACAACGCCGGTTAGGGCCGGGGTCCCAAGGGCAGCAACGGAATATGCGCTGTCAGGCAGCGGGTGACCAGCCGGGGCAGGGTCGGTAGTAGTCAATTCAAGGTCCCTACGGCCCTTTCGGCTTTGCGCGCGAAATCCCTATGGTCAGAGCGTGGTAGGAGGGTGGGCCGGGGGGCTCGATCCCGCGGAAATTCGAACTCGCGAAGAATTCGCCGCTGCGCTGTCGGCCTTGCGCGTCGCGGCGGAGCTGACTGTCCGTCAGACCGTGGAACTTTCGGGATGTCCGCAGGGCACGCTCAGCGGATGGTTTGCGGGACAACATGTTCCGACCGACGGCAATGAGAAGATGTTTCGCGCGGTACTCGCCGTCTGCGGCATCGACGCACGGGCGGAACAGGAGCCCTGGCTGACCGCGGTCCGTCGGGTGCGCGGTACCACCGGGCGTCGCCGCCGCGATGACGAGAGTCCGTATCGGGGGCTGGAGCCGTTCCGATTCGATGATGCCGGTTGGTTTTTCGGACGCGCCGAACTCACCGCGGAATTGGTGGGCAAGGTCGATGTACTGCTGCGCTCGCGGGGGCGACCGCGCATTATGTTCGTCATCGGTGCGTCGGGATCCGGCAAATCCTCCTTGTTATCGGCGGGTCTGTTGCCCGCGCTGCAGGAGGAGGGACTCACCGCCGGTGTCGCGCTGCCGGGCACACATCCGCTGGACGCACTGCGTGAACTCGAAGAGACCGAGGTCGTCGTACTCGATCAGTTCGAGGAGACCTGGACCCAATGCGGGGACGAGGTGCAGCGGGCCGCTTTCCTGGAGGCGATCGCCGACCACCAGGGCACCCGAACGGTTTTCGTGCTCGGCCTGCGCGCTGACTTCTACCGGCACGCCGCCGAGGAATCGGTACTGCACGATGCGCTGGCCGCGAACGCGGTGCTGGTCCGGCCGCTGAGCAGTGGTGGCGTCCGCGAGGTCATCGTCGAACCGGCGCGCAAAGCGGGCTGGACCGTGGACGGAGACCTGGTGCAGTTGCTGCTGCTCGAACTCGCACCGCATGGCTCCCGCGCGGCACACGATGCGGGTGCCCTGCCGCTGCTTTCGCACGCACTGTTGCAGACCTGGCAGCGCGGCACCCGGCGGCGGATGACCGTCCTCGACTACAACGCGGTGGGACGGATCGGGGGAGCAATCCAACGCAGCGCCGACGCAGTCTATTCCGATCTCACCACCCCGCAACGTCAGATCGCGCGCCGCACCTTCCTGCGATTGGTGACCATCGACGAGGAGAGCGTGACCCGTCGGCGGGTGCATCGTTCGGAACTGTTCTTCGACGACGACACCGCCGCCGACGTCAATGCCGTGATCGATCGCTTCTGCGCCCAGCGCCTGCTCACCTGTGAGGAGGAGACCGTCGAGATCACCCACGAGGCCATCATCGGCGCGTGGAACCGATTGTCGGACTGGGTGGACAGTGATCGCGGTGGCCTCATCGTGCACCGCAGACTCACCCACGCCACCCAGGTCTGGCACGACAGTGGTTGCGATCCGGGCGAATTGCTCGGCCCGGCAAGGCTGCCGCTGGCGCAGGAGTGGGCGAGCACCGGCGGTCACCACCGCGACCTGAATCAGCGCGAACGCGACTATCTCGCCGCCAGCTCCGTCGAACAGCAGGCCGCGATCCTTGCCCAGCGCCGCCGCACCCGCATCCTGCAGCGGCTGGTCGCGGCACTGGCGACGGCCTCGGTGGTTGCCCTCGTGCTTGCACTGGCGGCCTACACCCAGCAGCAGAGTGCCGCGCAGGCGCGCGATGACGCGATGTCCCGGCAGATCGCATTGCAGGCGGTTCGATTGCGGGACAAGGATCCCGCATTGTCGGCGCAACTCGCCTTGGCGGCCTATCGGGTCGAGCCGACGCTGGAAGCGCGTTCGGCGCTATTGGATTCGAGCGCCGTGCACACTCCGGTGCGGTTCGTCGGGGAACACGAGGGGCGCACGGTCGTCACCACCGATTCTCGCGGCACGCTGCTGGCCATTGGTGCCGTGGATGCGACGGTCAGTCTGAACCAGGTGAGTGGCGGCATTACCCCGGCGACCGAGGTCGGTCAGATCCCGGCACCCGCGGGACCGCCGGGGCCGCAGCCGATGGTGTTGGAGATCGGTCCGGGTGACGATGTCCTCGTCAGGATCACCGCCGGGCGGATCGAGCTGTGGAATATCGCGGATCCGCGTGCACCGCATCTGCTTTCGACCGTGGAAAGTTCCGGAGTCACCTACACCGGTGTGGCATTCAGCCCGGACCGACGCCAACTCGCCGCGGGCACCACCGATACCGGCCTGGCCAGATGGGATATCGCCGATCCCGCCCACCCGGTCGCCTTGCCCACGCTCGTCCTGCCGGCCGGTTCGCCTGTTGTGGCATTCAGCCCGGACGGCACAATGCTGGCCGCGGCGGGACCCGAAGCGTCGGTGCGGATCTGGCGTCACAGTGGAACCGATGCAGAGCAGGTCTTCGACCGCGCTCGAGACGGTTCCACCGCGCAGGCGTTGGCGCTGCGGTTCAGCCCCGACAGCAAAACCCTTGTCGCGGGCGGCCGATCGCGGGAAGTGTTGCGCTGGCGCCTCGACGATCCGGCCGCACCCACCGAGTTGCCCAGATTGCGTGGATTCGACAGCTACATCAACGATCTGATCTTCAGCCCCGACGGATCCCGACTCGCCGCGGGCAGTTCCGATCACAGCACCCGCATCTGGAATACCACCACCGAATCGATTGAGCCCGAGCTGATTCTGCCGAATCTCGCGATCGTCGTCTCGGTGCGCTACGCGCTCGGTGGACGCATGGTCGTCACCGGTGACGAGACCGGCGTGGCACACCTGTGGCCGCTGCCCGGCCCGCTGCTGCGCGGTGCCCAGAGCACCATCTATCAGACACCGATCGAGCGCACCGGCACCCGATTCCTCACCGGAACCGGCGCGGGCGACAGTCGTCCCCGCATCTGGGATATCACCGATCCGGCCACACCGATCGACTACCCGGTGCTCGGGGTAGGCGATGACGAAAAGACCTGCGGTGCCGTTGCGTTCTCCGCCGACGGCTCCCGCGCCGCCATCGGCACCCGCACCGGCCACATCTATCTCTGGGATGTCCGTGATCCCCGTCAGCCGCATCGGCTCGGGCAACCGATCGACGCGGTCGAGGGCATAGTGGCCGCGATCGCCTTCAGCCCCGACGGATCCGTACTCGCGGTCGTCGGACAGGACAATCCGATCGCAACGGTGTGGAACCTCACGGACCCGAACACCCCACAGCCCATCGCCGCCCTCGATCTGAAAAAGGCGTTGCCGAATCTGGTCGCCATCGACTCGACCGGCACCCTGCTCGCCATAGCAACCACCGATGACGTCGTTCGCATCTGGGACATCCGCGAGCGCGGCCGACCGCCGCGGGAACTGCCGTCGCTCAAAGGTTTCGACAACGACGTGGCCTCGGTAGCCTTCAGCCCGCAGAATCAAGTCATCGTCGCGGGCAGCACCGACCACACCGCCCGACTCTACGACCTGTCCGATCCTGAAAACCCCCGCAACCTCGGCACGCTCGACGGGCCGCCCGACCCGATCATCACGGTGAACTTCAGCCCCGACGGCCGCTACGTTGTCGGTGGCGGTGAGGGCAGCGATATCTGGATCTGGGATGTCATCGATCCGGATAGGCCACGCCGCGTCGCCGTGCTGACCGCATACACCGGCCGGGTCAACGACGCGGGCTACGCACTGGGCGGCCAACTGCTCATCGGCGCCGGTCCCGATAAGGTCGTGCGGCTGTGGGCGACCGATCCGGACCGTGTCGCCGATGCGCTGTGCGATAGCGGCAGCACCGGACTGAGCTCGGTCGAGTGGCAGCGCTACCTACCCGGGGTGCCATCCCGACCGCTCTGTTCGACACGCTGACCCGCCGCGCAGCGCCTGTATGGACCTTGTATGGACTGTTCCGCATGGCGTTATCCCAGGTCGGACGATTGCGGAGCACTACTTCCGACTCAGGGACAACCATCATGTCGATACCTCTGCCAACCGTGAAACCGGACCCGACACCGGGATTCCAACGTGCGCTCGGTGTTTTCCACCGTGCTGCTCGGCAGGTTCCCGCTTATGCGGACTTCCTCGCCGCGCACGGCGTCTACCCCGCCGATATCCACACCCTCGCCGATTTCGCCAATGTGCCCGCCATGACGAAAGAGAACTATCTGCACAAATATCCGCTCGACGCGCTCGTCTGGCGCGGCGATATCACCAGGGCGGGAACGTGGTCCACGAGTTCCGGTTCCACCGGCCGCCCGACCTATTGGCCGCGCGATATCGCCTCCCTCGACGAGAGCACAGAACTTTACGCGCGGATCTTCCAGCAGTGCTTCGTATCCCAGCGTCGTTCGACGCTGCTGGTGATCGGCTTCGCCATGGGCAACTGGATCGGCGGCACCTACACCTACACCGGTGCGCTGATGCTGCGCCGCCGCGGCCATCGACTCTCGGTCATCGCCCCCGGCATCGACGCCGAAGCGATTCTGGACAATATCGCGACGCTCGGCCCGCACTACGACCAAGTGGTGCTCGCGGGCTATCCGCCGTTCATCAAGGATGTGCTGGACCGCGCGCCCGAAGAGGTGCTGGGTCAGGATCTGCGAATCCTGTTGGCGGGAGAGGCGATCAGCGAGAACTGGCGTGACTGGGTGCTGCGGCGGATCGGCAAATCCGGCGACCCCACCGCGACCTGCCTGATCTACGGCACAGCAGATGGGGGCATCATGGGCCACGAGACCGCGACCACCATCGCTGTGCGCCGATTGGCCGCGCGACAACGTCTCCTCGGCGGGGAATTGTTCGGCGCGGACGAAATCCAGCCCACCCTGGTCGAATACGATACCGACTATCGGTTCGCCGAACTCGATGCCGAGCAGCGCTTCCTGTTCACGGTCGACACCGCGATCCCGTTGGTGCGCTACCGCATCAACGATCAGGGTGCGCTGTTCTCGGCCACCGAGCTCGCGGATCTGGTCGGTGACAACGAAATTCCGATTACCACCTCAACCGAGTCGTGCAAATTCCTGGCTCTGCACCGGCGTACCGATATCGCCGCGTCCTTCTACGCGCTGAAGATCTACCCGGACAGCGTGCGAATGGCCTTGGAACATCCGGATATAGCCCCGACGGTGACCGGAAAGTTCGTACTCGCCACCAGCACCGGCAGGCAGTTCGAGCAGACCCTCACTCTGCGGGTCGAATTGCGCGCGGGCACGCACCCGATCGAGGGGTTCGAGGTGCGGCTGCGGCGCGCGGTCGTGGATGCGCTGGAACGCACGAACACCGAATACCGCCGCCTGCACCGGGGGCTGGGCGCGGCCGCCGAGCCCGAGATCAACCTGCGGCCCTTCGCATCGGCCGGATTCGAAGCCGATATCAAACATCGCTGGACGGAGCGTGCGGCATGATCGAGATACTGCACCCTGCAAACGATTCCGCACGGATCGCGGAATTGCTCGCACCCGGCTCCGGATTCCGCTACGTCGATGCATGGGACGGATGCCTACCCGAACTGGTCGCTCTCGACCATCCCCGGCTCGTTGCCGCCACGCGGCAGGCACGAGCGGATATGGCGAATCACATTGCGTCGCTGCGCCGTAGCGGACCGGTCGCCCGCTATATCGTTTTTCCTTGGCGTCGAACCGTGGTGAAGTTGCCCGATGCCGAACTCTTCTGGCGACTGCGCACGGCCCGCAACCGATTCCTGATCGAAACGCACGAGCAGCGAACCTGGTCGGAGACTTTGATCGGCATCGCCGGGCTGAGTGTCGGCGCGGCGGCGCTCTCGGTCTGCTCGCTGACCGGCGCGCGACGCTTCCGTCTCGCCGAACGCGACACCCTCGGCACGACGAATCTCAACCGCTTGGCTGCCTCGGTCTGCGATCTGGGCGAGCCGAAACTGACGCTCGCGCAACGCCGCACGCTGGAGGTCGATCCCTACACCCGGATCGATGCCTTCTCGCACGGCTATGTGCCCGAGTTCGCGGACGACTTCCTCGGCGGGCACGGCACCGAGCGGTTGGCCGTGCTACTCGAGGAAATGGACGATCTGCCGATGAAATTCGATATCCGACGACGCGCGAAGGCAGCCGGAATCCCGGTCGTCATGGTCACCGACAACGGCGACAATGTGCTGCTCGATATCGAACGCTACGACCTCGACCCGGCCTATCCGATCCTGCACGGCCGTGTCGAGTTCGCGGCGCACTGGTCGCTCGCCGAACTCGGCGATCCGGCCCGGCGGTCGCGTCTGGTCGGTGCCATAGTCGGCGGCGGACTCACCTCGCGGCTGCGCTATTCGCTCACCCAGGTGGGCCATACGTTGCCGACCTGGCCGCAGCTCGGCACCGCGGCGACCATGGCCGGCGCCGTGGGCGCACTGGCCGCGCGTTTGATCGCGTGCGGTGGTGGGCTGCGTTCCGGGCGCTATCGGGTGGATCTCGACGCACTGCTGCTCGGTGTGTCAGCCGTGAGTACGTCGTCGTGACCGTTGCGGCGGCACCAGCTGAGCAGGTAATGCGCGTGCACGCCGCACCACCGATAGATCGCATTGGCGGTCAGCGGTAACTCGGGATCGTGCTCGCCGCGTTCGAGCACGATCGGCCCGATATAGACGCTGGCCACCTTATTGGCGGTATTGAGACCGACCCGCGCGGCCTTGGCCAGTGAAACGGCATCTGTGGCGCGGCCCGCGGCAATGGCTCCGGCCAGCCGCGCGGCCGTCTCACCGCGCTGTCCCTGGAACAGCCGATACAGCGGGGGCGGTGTGGTCGGCAGCGGCTCGAGATGCGGCCGTCGTCCGGTCGCCGCTGGGAGAATCGCCTCCAACAATGCCGGGACGCCAGAGGATTTCGAATAGAAACCGGCCAATTCCGAAGACCTGAGCAGTGCTTCGTCCAGATGGTCGCGCTCCATGCTGTGCCCCTGCGCCGCCATCAGCACCGCGGCCTGGCGTTGCGCCGAACCCAGCATATCCAGCACATCCAGGCCGTCGAAGCTGTACTCCAGCGCCGGATCGTTCCAGATCAGGTCGGTGATCACCACGTCGAAGCGGACCTGGTGCACGACCTCGCGCCGCACGGCCTGCCGGTCCAGCGCCACCGCGATGGTCGAACCAGCGAATGCTTGTTTCAGTACCGGCTCGATGACCCGACCCAGCGGCGAGGCCACCAGTATTCGCAGGTGCCCCATATCCCGTTCGAGCAACATATTGCCCGCACCCAGGCTCATCGGGTGATTCTTACACCCGCCGTGGTCGTGTGCAGGCGAATTGCGGTACAGCACAGTGAATTTCCAGGAAACGACCCCTGTGAAATGTTTGGCTACCGGTGTGCAATGCCCAGAGTGTGACCATACGAACCCCGATGACTACGCGTTCTGCGGGAGCTGTGGAGCGCCCTCGCGCCGAGTGGATCCTGCGGAGGGGAGGACACAGCCGACCGGACCCGGTCCGCTGCGTCGTGACGAGGCCACCCGGTATCTTTGCGCGGCTGTCCATTTGGACAGTGTGCTCGCCACCGAGGTGGTCGAGAAGGTGTTGGAAGAACCGCTGCGATCGGTCGCTCGTTCACCCGGTGTCGATCTGGTCGCGGTGGCCAAACATGCGGTGGCCGCACGGACCCGGCATCTGATCCGTGATCTGGCGCTGTTCACTGTGCTGGTCTTGCTGATCGGCAACCAATTCCTCGGCGTCGAGCCCGGTGGCGCGCTCAGCTACCTGAACGTCCTCAATCCGTTCGCGCTGTTGTCGAAGCTGGCGATATTCGCCATCGTGCTCGCCTGGGTGGTGGTTTTCGCCGAGGCGTATGCGGCACGCTGGGGGCGAACCGCACATACATTGCGGCGCGGCGTCTTTCGGGCTTCGCGTGCACCGGTGCCGCATCTGGCGGCGGTTCGCGGCGAAATCGAGCATGTGGCGGCGTACGCGGGCGGCAACGTCACGGTGTACCACGGTTATCAGCCATTCCTCGGGCACGGATTTCCGCTCGGCGCGTGGTCGATGGCGCTGGACATCACCAAGGCGCGCAATGGCGCTGCGCCGATCCAGGAATTCACCGTCACCGAACTGAATGAACGGCTGCGCAAGCAGATCGCCCAACTCGACGTGCCGAATCTCGACGTCTACAACCGATTGTTCGTCAACGGCAACGATATTCATCACGATCAGCGCTTCCTGCCGGATGCGCTGGGTCGCCCACTCGACCGGGTTCCGGAGTCCACGGTCGAAGCGCTGATGCTCGCGCCAGAGGATCGCGCCCGGCCCTATCTGACCACCGAAATCATCGGCTGGGACGGTGAATTGGCGTGGTCCGGATTCCTGCGGCTGGCCGCCAGCTCTACCTCGCTGTTCGTGGAGTCCACGTACTGCATGGTGCCGCCGCTGCACAGGGCCTATCACGAAGTCGACGAACTGCTGTTGCGCCCGCGTCCGCGCCAACTGCTGAAACTGCTGTGGCGCAGTCTCCTCCGGCTGCCGCGCATGTGGCTGCGTGCCGTGCCGAATGTGATGTACCAGGGCTTCGCGGACGTGCGCAGGCGACGGAAGCTGGCGCGTCAGCAGAACGAGATCAGCCAGGTCTTCACCTTCGATCACGGTGCACTGCTGAGCATTCGGGAGGCGGCCAGTGATCTGCGCGTCGATAAGCGTGGCAGGTCGATCGGCTACCACCGCTACTTCCAGCTGCTCGACCAGGAGATGTACACCAAGATCCTGGAGAAGCGGGTCTTCGAGACACTGGCCGCCTTCCTCGTGGAGAAGAACATCGATCCCGACGAACTGCTGCGGCGCGGCGAACAGATCACCAATAACAGTGTGACCATCAGCGGCGATGCGACGCTGCTCAATTCGTCGATCGGCGGTTCGACCGCGACGACGGTGAACGCTACGGCCGGCGACGCGGCCGAACGATAAGACCCACAACCCAGTGGCACAGGAAGGCACCCATGGACAAGAACACCGGAGTCACCATCGGCGGCGATGCGCGGCTGTCCCGATCGGCGATCGGCGGACACGATGCGACGGTCACCAATACCAATGGTCCGCGCCATGCGGCGGCCCCGACGAATCTGCCCGAACTCCGCGACGCGCTGACCGAACTGCTGAGCGTCATCGGCACGGCCACCGAAGGCATGGGTGATCGCGACGATATCGTCGCCGCGGTCGAACAGGCCCGCGCCGAGGCCGAAAGGGATCGCCCGAACCGTCATCTGCTCGTCGGGCTCTTGCATGCCGTCGCCAGGGCGGTGGTCGGCATCGGCTCGCTGGTCGGGGTGGTGACGGCCCTGGAGGCCGCCGCCACCTCGATCCTCGGCGGCTGAGCGACGCGACGGTGCCCGGCGGTTCTCATGGCGACATGCTGGAAATGCGGGGGCCCGCTCCCCGGGACCTGGCAGCGGCACTGCACTTCGTGCGGTGCGCAGGTGTGCTGGAACTGTGGAAGCGAACCGACCGATACCGCACGCCGGTTCTGCACCGGCTGCGGCACCAATCTGGCGCCTCGGCAACCTGAACGGCCCACTCCGAGAGCATCTTTTGTGTGCGCGCCGGTGCTGTTGCCGGCGGCACTCGCCACCGCCGTCTCGTTGGTGCTCGTACTCACCCCGTCCGACGGCCGGTCGGGGCCGTCCGCGACGCCGAGCGCTTCCACGGTCCCGGTGGTGGAAGCGCTCGGCGCTCGCACCCCGGCGACGACAACGACCAGCGTGCCGCCGACCACCGTCGCGGCAGTGGTATCCGCCTCCGCCGCCGTCGTTTACGCCTATTTCGACGCGATCAACCGTCGCGACTATCCGCAGGCGTGGGCGCTCGGCGGCCACAATCTCGACTCCGGCTACGACGATTTCGTGGCCGGCCTGACCACCACGGACCATGATGCGGTGACGATCACCTCGGAAGAGGGCGACACCATCCACATCCGGCTGTCCGCCCGGCAATCCGATGGCACCTACCGCACTTTCGCGGGCTATTACGTCGTTCGGGACGGCGCGATCGTTTCCGCATCAATTCGCGTGGCCTGACCCAGCACGGTGGCGATGGTCGCGGCGGTCCAGCCGAGTTCCGCGCCGGGGCGGGTGGCGATGTAGTTCGCGATCTCTTCGACTGTCCACGCGTGGGATTCGGTGAGGCCGGCGGCGAGGTGGTGTATGTAGGCGGCTGACGGCGGGTTGCCGGGCAGGTCGGTATAGCGCCAAGGTGCGGTGATGGTGAGGACCGGATGGCCTTCGAAAGTGCCAGTGCAGACCAGGGTTTCGTAGCGACCGGGACCGAGTGTCAAGCGGCCGTGGGTGATTGCTTCGCGGAGGTCCAGGTCGGTTCCGGGGGTTCTGTACATCTCCTGGGCGGCGATATCGCAGAACTGGTCGATGGTGACCAGATGGGCGCGGGCGGCGGTTTCACCGGCGGCGTCGGGATCGTAGAAGGCTCGGCCGCCGGTCCAGGTCAGGGATTCGGTGGCGAAATATTGCAGGCCGGGCAGCGTCAGCGGTACCGAGCGCAGCGGTTCGGCCCCGTGGCGGCAGCCGGGGAGCGTGATCGCGCCGCCGCCGGGTGTGCCGCCGGCGAGGTAGCAGCGCAGGCGGCTCAGATGCATATTCGAGCCGTATGACGCGTACCACACGGTCTCGGTCATGGGGCTGATTCGGGCATCGCACCCGCCTTCCGGTCGGAAATCACCTATGACACGAGCATGCCACGGGTGGCGGTGGTTGTCGTCGGCAGCTGCACCGAGCTGGAGATATCGACGGTGGCGTCGATCCGGCCGCTGTCCCGGGCGGACGGATCGACCACTGTGACGCTGCGCAGTCTGCCGATCCGGGCGCCATTGGCCACCACCTTGGCCTGCTTCGGCAGATTCAGCGCATTCGCGTATTCGATCCGGACCTGATAGGTCGGACCCGCCACCGAGGCACCAGGCACCGGCACCGGCACCGACGACGGATCGAAACCGCAACCACCGAGCAGCATTACCGCCGCCGCGCACCCGTTGTCGGCGGCCACTATGTGGCCATGTCACCGACCGGGCAGAAACCGTTGGGTAAGAGTGCGATTCCGCCGGATCGAGTCGAACTACACTACGGATCTGCTCGCGGCTACGCTGCTGGCCCGCTCGGATGTCATCGGCGACATGCTGCTCGCGTTCCAGGCCAATGCCACCGATGGATTGCGGACGCACCGAATGCAACGGGAGCAAATTCCACGCACCCCTTGCGCCGGTGCGTTATTCGCGCGCTGGGAAGCCGAATTCGCGGCGGGCGCGAGCGAAATGCGTACACTGGCCCAGCCGGAAGCAAATCTGAAACAGGTGTCCGTCAGCCGACGTTGGAGGGTAATTGTCAACACGACGCGACGACATTCTCGACGCGGCACGGGACCTGATCGTGCGCGAGGGCTACGCCGGCGCCAGCATGCATGCGATCGCGCGAGCGGGGGGTGTTACCCGCCCCGCGCTGTACGCCGAATTCGGTGATAGGGACGAACTATTCGAGGCCCTGCTCGATCGCGAGGAAGAACGGGTGCTGGCCATGGCGGCCGAGGCGACTCCGGTATTCCAGGAGGGCGCGGATCTGGCCGCGATCGCGGCGGACGTCTCGGCCGATGCCGTCGATATCTTTCTCGACCTCGTCGCGGCCGCGCCGCAGAGCTGGCGATTCGTGCTCATGCCCGGCGATGGCCTACCCGAAACCGCGCACGAACGGGTGGATCGCGGCCGCGAAGCGTTGCGGGAGCGCAGTCGAGCGGTGCTCGCGCTGATCGCCGCGCTCACCGAGCGAGATATGGACGAAGAGTTGTTGAGCCACGCGGTGATCAGTGCGAGCGAGACCGGTGCGAGGCTGGTGCTCGCTGAGAACGGCGCGCAACGGCGCGAGGCGGTATCCAAGACATTGCGCTGGGTGGCGCGCCGGGCGGTCGCCGCCGCCGGAGTCGGGGAGAAGTAGCGATGACCGATGCGAAACAAGCAGCGCCCCCTGAGCAATCGACTAAACGCAAGTACGCCAAGCGACTTCAGCCGGCGGACCGACGTGAGCAACTACTCGACGCGGCGTTGCGGATTGTGGCGGAGGTGGGGTTCAGCAGCGTGAGCATCGCCGCCGTCGCCGCGCGTGGCGGGGTGACCAGGCCGGTCGTCTACGACTCCTTCGGGAGCCGTGACGAACTGCTCGAGGCGCTCATCGAACGCGAGACTGCTCGCATGGCGGCGGCAGTGGCCCGCTCGGTCGCCGAGAACGCCACGACACCCGAATTCGGCACCGCCGCACCGGAACAGCTGCCCGCGATGCTCGGCCACTTCCTGACCGAAGTCTGCTCGATGCCCGACACCTGGCGGCTGGTGTACTTCCCGATCGACGGTGTGCCGCCGGTACTGCGGGAACGGGTCGCCGCAGCTCGCGACGAATTGCGCGTACCACTGCGGCATGCACTCGGACTGTGGCTGGCGGACGAGCCCGATGCCGATGGCGTGGATCCGGATGTATTGGCCCAGGTCGTACAGGGCACCATCCAAACCGCGGCGCGCCTGGTGCTCGACCATCCCGGTGAATTCGGCATCGACCGAATTCTGGCCCTGTTCGACTACCTGTTCTTCCGTGGGGCATAGCGTCTTTCGCCGTTCGATCGGTTCGCCCATCTCGGTCCAGCGGGGCCGTGATTTGACCCTGACGTTACGTCAGGCTCGACGATGTGGCGGTGAGCGAAACTTACCCAGCATTCGATATCAGTCCGGTTCCCGTACCAGCCCTCGACGCCGTGGCGCCGGAACTTTTCCGCGGCCTCTACGGGATGCCGATGTTCGTCACGGTGCCCACGGCCGATCTGGTCGCGTCGGTGGACTTCTGGACGCGTGGACTCGGCTTCTTCGACCTGTTCTCCATCCCCGGCCGACTCACCCATCTGCGGCGCTGGGCGTTCCAGGATGTCCTGCTCGTATCCGCTGACCAGGCCGCGGCGGCAACCGAACTGAGCGTGAGCTTCGCCTGCGTGCTGAGCCAGCTCGACGAGATCGCGGCCGCATGTGAGCAACTGCTGCCCGGTTGCACGTCCGGTCCGCGGCCGATGCCGTGGAATACGGTGGATCTGGAGATCCGAACGCCGGACAACACGCGGGTGATCATGACGGCGGCGCGACCGTACGATGCGAACAGTGCCGAGGCCGAGCATTTGCGGTCCATCGGGATCGGGGAACCGCCGGCATGAGCGCGCCTGCCAGACTGGACGGTGTGACTGATCAGGCCGATGCCGGTCTCACCGTCGGTGCGGCTGCCGCGCGCATGGGCGTCACGATCCGGACGCTGCACCATTGGGATGCGATCGGGCTCGTATGCCCGACCGAGCGCACCGACGCCGGGTACCGGCTCTACACGAGTGCGGACCTCGCCCGCGTCGATCGCGTGCTCATCTACCGTGAGCTGGGCGTACCCCTCGATGAGATCAAGACGGTCCTGGACGCACCTGCCATCGATGCGACGTCATCGCTGCGGCGGCAGCGTGACGAACTCCGCGAGCGCGCCGCGCGCCTGCAACGGATGGCGGATGGCATGGACCGCTTGATCGAGGCCAGAGAATCCGGAATCCGGCTCTCCGCCGAGGAGCAGGTCGAGATCTTCGGCGCGCACTGGCAACCCACGTGGACCGCGCAGGCCCATGACCGCTGGGGTGACACCGCCGAGTGGGCGCAGTACGCCGAACGCGCCGCGGACCGGACCGCCGAGGACTGGCAACAGATCGCCGACACCGTCGACGCACTCAACGCCGACCTCGCTGCCGCCTACCGCGCGGGTGTGCTCCCCGGCAGCGACGAAGCCAACGCCCTCGCCGAACGCCACCGCGGCTCCATCGACGCCTACTTCGACTGCACCCCCGCTATGCACATCTGCATCGCCCGCACCTACCTCTCCGACCCGAACTACACCACCTTCTTCGACACCCTCGCCCCCGGCCTGACTCCCTGGCTATCCGCCATCATCCACGCCAACGCGAGTCGGTCGAGAATGGACTGAGATGAGCGTCCTCGACGTTTACCGCCACCAGCGCATGGTCAACGGTTCACCTGGTTGCGACGAGTGTCCCGCGGGCTCGGAATTCCTGTGGCGGACAGCCTTGCCAGCGGCGGAAGGCGCGGATGAAGGATGCGGCTTCGGCGTAGCCCAGTCGGGCGGCCACCTGTTCGGTGGTCATATCGGTGTGGCTGAGCAGTTCCTCCGACATCATCTGGCGTACCTCGTCGAGGAGGTTGCGGAAGGAGGTGTCTTCGTCGCGCAGGCGGCGAGACAGCGTGCGCGGGCTCATGAAAAGCGCTGCGGCGACGGCGATTTGGTCCGGAATCTCACCCGGATTCCGGACCAGCAGGTCACGCACCGAACCGGCGATACCGGTGCGGGCGCGGCGGGCGGTGAGCAGATCGCGGCACAGTTGTTCGCATGTCCCGCGCGCCCATTCGTTGGCCTGCGGCAGCGCGACATCGAGATACGAACTGTCGAAGGCCAATTCGTTGACCGCCGCGTCGAATTCCGGCTCGACACCGAAGACGGTGCGGTAGCGCGTCGTATCCGCCGGAGCGGAATGGCGGAAGCTGATCCGGGTGGCGGGTACACCCGCGGAGAACCGTTCCCGGCCGATGGACTGGATACCGGTGATGACGCGCTCGGTCAGGAAGGCGCGCACATCCTCCGGAATCTCCGAATCGTCGAAGATGAGCCGCGACTCGGCCGGTCCCTCCTCGAAGGTCAACCGACCGAACACGAAGGCCGAATCGACATAGCGCAGCGAAACCTCGATCACCTCGCGCACCGTGCGACTGCTGAGCAGCGCCAGCCCCCATGGCCCGTACAGCGATAAGTGATAGCGGTTCCCGGCCTCGACGCCCAATCCGGGTTCAGCGCCGCATCGCGCGAGCAGATTCCGCACGACGCGCACCTCTTGCCGCGCCGTCACTTCGGCATCGGGATCGCTTACCGCCTCGGGCGCCAGCTTCGTGCCCTCTAGACAGACTTCCGGCGACATGCCGCGTTCCTGCGCCAGTTGCATCAGCACATGCACGCTGGATGTACTACGCAGGAGATCCCAATCGAACACTGAACTGCATCCTCGTCGAAGCCGGTCGCGTCTTGCTATTGGCGGAAGATATCAATCCTTTCTTCTCCATCGCAGGAAAATCGGAACACCCGGTGCCACGCCGGCGGAAATGCCACGCTGGAGGGTGGGGCACAGCACAGGAGGTGAGCCGGATGAGTACGGCGGAACAGCAGGTCGAGATCGAGGTACGCAATCCGGCCGACGGCAGCGTCACCGGCCGGGTGCCCGACGAATCGAGTGCGTCGGTGGCCGCGACAGTGCGCGAATTGCGCCTGTTCCAGCCGGAATGGGAGGCGATCGGTCCGGATAAGCGCGCCGAATGGCTGTTTCGGCTGCAGGATTGGCTGATCGATAATTCCGACGAGCTCACCGATGTGGTCCAGTCCGAAACCGGTAAGACCCGCTACGACGCGGAGATCGAGGTGCCCGCTGCGGTCAATCTGATCAAATACTGGGCGCGCAATGCCGCGAAATTCCTGCTCGATGAGCATCCGGCTCCGCACAGTCCGCTCGGCCGGACCAAGCGACTGGTCAAGACATATCGGCCGCATCCAGTGGTCGGGATCATTACGCCGTGGAACTTTCCGCTGCTCAATGTGTGCTTCGATGCGCTGCCCGCGCTGATGGCTGGTGCCGCGGTGCTGGTCAAGCCGTCGGAGGTCACGCCGTTGAGTGCGGTCGCGCTGGCGCGCGGGTGGGCCGAGATCGGTGCGCCGCCGATCTTCGCGGTGTCGACCGGGCGCGGAGATACCGGCCGCGCGGTTGTCGAGGCGGTGGATTATGTCCAGTTCACCGGGTCCACCAAGACCGGTAAGGCGATCGCCGCCGCCTGCGGGGCGACCCTGACCCCGTACAGCCTGGAACTCGGCGGCAAGGATCCGGCGATCGTCCTCGCGGATGCTGATATCGAGCGGGCCGCGGCGGGCATCGCCTATGGCGGACTGTTCAATTCCGGTCAGGTCTGTATCTCGATCGAGCGGGTGTATGTCGAGGCGCCGGTCTACGACGAGTTCGTGACCAGCCTGACCGAACAGGTGCGCAAGTTGCGGCAGGGACACGACGGGCGCGGGTTCGCTTTCGATATCGGGGCGATGGCGACCGAGGCCCAGCGCGATATCGTGGCACGCCATGTCGAGCAGGCGGTGGCCGCGGGTGCGCGGATCACCACCGGTGGCAAGGCGACCGGGGTCGGCACCTTCTTCGAACCGACCGTGCTGGTGGATGTGGACCATTCGATGGCGTGCATCAGCGAGGAGACATTCGGCCCGACCATTCCGGTGCTGAAGGTCGCCGACGAGGACGAGGCGGTGCGCCTGGCCAATGATTCGGTCTACGGGCTCTCGGCCACGGTCTGGACAAGAGACCGCAAGCGCGGCGAGCGGGTGGCGCGGCGGCTGGAAGCCGGTGCGGTCAATGTCAACGACGCTTTCGCGAATCTGTTCAGCTTCGCGCTGCCGATGGGCGGGTGGAAGGATTCCGGGATCGGCGCGCGGTGGGGCGGGGCCGCCGGAATCCGGAAATACTGTCGCCAGCAAGCGATTACGGTGCCGCGCGTACCGGCGATGAAGCGTGAGCTGATGTGGTATCCGGCCTCGCGTGGGCGCTTGCGCGTGGTGGCAGGATTGATGCGTGCGCTCGACGGGCGCGGCAGGCGCAAGCTGCCGAAGTTCTTGGGCGGCAAGCGATAAGGCGACCGCTCAGGCGAATATCGAACGCGCGACCCGGAATCCGACATCGTCGATCCGGTAGGTCGGATGGCTGCGCCGTCGCACCGAGGCTCGGCAACTCCACTTCTCGTCGGACCAGCCGCCACCGCGTAGCACCCGATACGAGTCGTACACCTGGGCGTCGTAAATGTCCCAGCACCAATCCCAGACGTTGCCGAGCATGTCGTACAGGCCCCAGGCGTTGGGCAGCTTGCCGCCGACCTCGTGCACCTGCTCTGCGGAATTCCCCCGATACCAGGCGATTTCGTCGAGCTCGCCATATCGCGGCCCCGAAGTACCCGCCCGGCACGCATACTCCCACTCGGCCTCGGTCGGCAGCCGGTACCCGTCGCTATCGGCATCCCACTCGACCTCGTCGTCGTGCACGCGATACGCGGGCGGCAAACCCGCCTCCAATGACAGGCCATTGCAGAACCGGATCGCATCGAACCACGAGACACCCTCGACCGGCAGCCGGTCACCCCGAGCGGCACTCGGCAGCTCACCGGTGACCTGCTCATACTGCGACTGGGTAGTCGAAGACGCCGCCAGCCGAAAGCCCGCCACCTCGACCACCCAACTCCGCTGGGTCCGCCGATCCGACAGCGTCACCCGCCCCGCGGGAAGCGCGACCATCTCGATTTCCGCACGCATGGCTAGCTGATCGTAGTGCATGCGTATCGCCTTGCGGCGCCGCGACGACCAGGGCGGGTTGTGGATTTCTGGTACGGTGACGCGGCATTCGATCGGCCGAGGGAGAAAAGGTTTCCGTGCATCGTCGGGTGGCGCTGGTCGGTGCGCTGTTGATCGCGGTCGCGGCGTGTCAGAGTCAGCCGTCGTCACGGGATGCGTTGTCGCCCAACATTGTTGACGTGCCGCAGTCGCGTCAGGAGGCGCTGACCTGGAGTCGGGCCATCGATCCGTGTGCGTTGGTCGACCGGCAGCTATTGGCGTCGCTGGGCAATGATCTCCAGGTCGGAGTCTCGAGTGGTCCGTCGGTCTGTGACGCCGTGGTCGGCGGTGGGCCCGAGCGGGGTGGCGCCGAGGTGATGTGGTTCATCGGCCCGACGTGGCTGTCCAGGTCGCCCAGGCAGGCAGAGGTCGTGGAGATCGACGGTAAGCAGGTACACCGCGCCGACCGCTATACGGGCCTGTCGTCGCAGGAACGCGCCGAGCTGGGGGAGAACGGCTGCGACTATTTCATTCCCTACGGAACGTCCGTGCAGGCGATCCTGACGGTATCGACGGCGTCCGGCACACAAGCCTGTTCACCGGGGGAACCACTGGTGCGCAGCATGCTGGCCAATGTCGCGCGGCAACCGAAACAGGGCACCTCACCTGACACCGCGATCACTGCCCTCACCGGTATGGCCACGCCCTGCGTGGTTGTTCCCCACCTCGAGCCCGACCATCGCGTCGAATTCACCTGGGAGGGGCAGATGAACGACAAGTGCACCCTGACGGCGGACGGTGCCCGAGTCGAGATCGGCTTCGAATACCGTGAGCGCGCAACGATTCCCGTGCAGGCGCGGCAGCAGGAGTACGACAGGTACACCGGTTTCGAGTACGAACGTCACGGCGATACGGTCGTCGATCTCGTTGTCGGAGAAGAATTCTCGGGTGTGCAGGACCGCCGCAGCGCACGCCTCGTGCCGATTGTCACGGTGCAGAGCCCGAAGCCTGCGGTGACCCGCGCTGTCGCGGCCGCCGTGCTGCCGCAGCTGCCGCGCTGACGAAGCAGAGCGTATCGGCGAAAGCCTTGGCGCGCCGATGACCTCCGGCCTAGCCTGGACTCCCACCGCGCGAAGAGGAGACGACAGTGCCCGACGTCCGTGAAGTGTGGCAGAGCAGAGTCTGGGGAAATCTCGGGGCTCCGGTATACGACTTCGTGCTCGACCATCCGCAGGTGGCCCGGCCCGCCGGACAGGTGATGTGGGGCTGTGACACCCGTCGGATGTATGCGGCGATGGATGTCGTCAACCAACTGCCGGAGGGTTCCGCGCTGCTTGATCTGCCGGTCGGCGGCGGCGTGACCCTGCGTCGACTCGCACCCGATCGCAAGCTCCGCTATGTGGCCGCGGACATTTCGGATGATCAGCTCGGGGCGGCGCGTCGCGCGGCCGAGCGCGCCGGGTTGTCCGGTATCGACTATGTGCGCGCGGATGTGGTCGACCTGCCCTTTGCCACCGGCGAATTCGATCTAGTGGTGAGTTTTGCAGGCCTGCACTGTATGCCGGATCCGGCCGCCGCGGTCGCCTCGCTCGCCCGGGTGCTCGCGCCGGGTGGACGGCTGGTCGGCAGTTGTGTGGTGCGCGGAGTCCGGCCGCGTTTCGACTTGCACATGCGGGTGATGCGGACGATGGGCGTATTCGGTCCGTCCGGTACCGCGGCCGAGCTGTCGGGTTGGATCGCCGCGGCGGGCCTGCGCGAGGCCGAGCTGGTGTGCAATGGCGCGCTGGCACAGTTCACGGCCGTGAAGGACTAGCCCGGCGGCTCGTAGCGCGGGCCGACCAGGGCGATGGCCGTATCGACGGCGACGTCGATGATGTCGCGGATGTCCTTGCCCGCTTCGACCGTGGAGGCGATGAGTTCGCGGTAACCACCGTAGAGGATGGTCGCCATCTGACGCGTCGGCGGATGCAGTCCGGGCGCCTCGAATCCCGGTGTGGCGGTGAGGCTTTGGATCAGATTGATGAAGGCCTCGCCCGCGTCGTGCTGGACCTGGCGGGCGGCGTCGCCGAGCGCGGGGATGTCCCGAATCCAGGCGAGGGTGATCGACGTGTCCTGATCGGATGCGTGGATCCAGGCCTCGATAGCCTGCCGGACCTGGGTGCGCCAGGGCGCGGCCGGATCGACGGCATCGTAGATCTGCTGGATCGTCTCATTGTTGCGCTCGGCGAGCAGCGCGATGAAACAGTCCTGTTTGCTGTCGAAATGTTGGTAGAAGGTACGACGGGACGTGCGCGCGTTGCGGACCACATCGGCCACGGTCGTTTCGCGATAACCGCGATCACGCACGGCCTCGGCCATCGCATCGAGGAGCCGACGCCGGAATGCGGATTCCGGCGTGGCCTCGGTGGTGATACTGGCGGTGGGCTCGGCGCGGGTCACGAGAATCAGGTTAGTTCGCCCCGCCGCCACTGCGATCATGACCTCACACGCACCGGAATATGATCGGGTGCGGCGGCCCGGCTCGCGAACCGGATGGTGCCGTCCTCGAGCCGTCCGTGGCGCAGTGCGAGCACGTCGTGGGCGTAGTTCATACCCAATCGCCAGGGCCGTCGCGATCCGGCCCTGGGAAAGTGGTCGATGGAGCGCTGGACGTAGCCGGATCGGAAGTTCAGCAGGGGCTCCGGGGCGATACTCGGATCCGGCCACGGCGTGCACTGGTCATAGCCGTTGTCGTCCATATGCCGCAGCAACCGGCACACGAATTCGCCCACCAGATCCGCCTTCAACGTCCAGGACGCATTGGTGTAGCCGATGGTGAAGGCGAAGTTGGGGACGCCGCTCAGCATCATCCCCTTGTAGGCCATGGTTTCGGGCAGTGGGATGGCCCGGCCGTCGACGCTGAATTCGATCCCGCCGAAGGCGAGCAATTGCAAACCGGTGGCCGTCACCACGATATCGGCAGGAAGGTCGGCGCCCGAGGCCAGACGCAGGCCGTCGCTGGTGAACTTCTCGATGCGGTCGGTGACCACGGCGGCGCGCCCGGCCCGGATCGCATGGAAGAGATCCCCGTCCGGCACCAGGCAGAGCCGCTGATCCCACGGGTTGTAGGTCGGTTTGAAGTGGACGTCCACCTCGTATCCGGTCGGCAGTTGCGCGGCTGTCTGCTTGCGGATGAAGTCGCGCATCATGCGGGGACGACGCTGGCTGAGTTGGTAGATGAGCGTGCCGATCAGCACGTTCTTCCAGCGGGTGATCGTGTAGGCCCGCTGGGGTCCGAGCCGTTCGCGCAGGCGGATCGCCACCGCGTCCTCGGTGGGCACGGACATGATGTAGGTGGGGGAGCGCTGCAGCATGGTCACCTGGGCTGCCGTCTCGGCCATGGCCGGAACCAGGGTCACCGCGGTGGCCCCGCTGCCGATCACGACGACTCGCTTACCCGCATAGTCCAGGTCGGCGGGCCACTGCTGCGGGTGTACGAGTTGCCCACGGAAATCCTCGATTCCGGCGAACCCGGGGGTGTAGCCGTGGTCGTAGCGGTAGTAACCGCTGCACACGTACAGGAAGCCGCAGGTGTATGTCGAGGTGGTGCCGTCGTGTTCCGCCGTCACCGTCCACTGCGCCGCCTCGGTCGACCAGGATGCGCCGATGACCTTGTGCCCAAAGCGGATTCGGCGATCGATACCGGCTTCGGACGCGGTATCACGGATGTAGTCGAGGATAGATGGCCCGTCGGCGATGGCCGCGGCCTGTGTCCATGGTCGGAAACGGTAACCGAGGGTGTGCATATCGGAATCCGAACGCACCCCCGGATAGCGGAACAGATCCCAGGTGCCCCCGATTGCCGTGCGCGCCTCCAGAATTGCGTAGCTGCGCTTGGGGAAGGCCGTCTGCAGATGGTGCGCCGCGCCGATACCGGAGAGACCGGCACCGATGATCAGCACATCGAAATGCTCTGGCCCACCCGTCTCCCGGCCACCACCCCTCATCGAATCGCTGCCCGATGCTTTCATACCGTCACTCCCGCCTTCGCGCGGGCCCGCAGCTGCCGCTCCAGCACCGCGAATATGTCGTAGTAGTGAGTCGGCGCTATGCGTGCGAGTGCGTCGAACACGTAGGCATCCGGCCCGACCAGAATGCGCGACTTTCCGCGTTCGACTCCGCGACAGATGATTTCGGCCGCCTTGTCCGGCGAGGTCAACGTGATCGCCTCGAACTCCGCCGCCATCTGCTCATGCGAACGGCCGAGGCCCTCGGGGTCTTTGCGCATCCGGGCATTGCGCGCGATGTTGGTGGTGATACCTCCCGGGTGCACATTCACCGCGGATACCCCGGTGCCCCGAAGTTCCTGGCGCAGTGCGTCGGTGAATCCACGCACCGCGAATTTGGCTGCGCAGTAAGCACTTTGATTCGGCATGCCGAGCAGTCCGAATACGCTGGAGGTATTCACGATGACGCCCTGGTCCTGTTCGACAAGGATGGGCAGAAACGCGCGGGTGCCATTGACCACGCCGTCGAAGTTGATCTGCCGCAGCCATTCATCGTCTTCCGGAACCGCGTCCAGTACCGACGAGCTCACCGCCACACCGGCATTGTTGAATACCGCCGCCAACGGTTCGGTCAGCCAGTCCTCGACCTCGGCGGCGAAGGCGAGTTGGTCGGCGGCATCGCGGACGTCGAGCACGCGGATGAGCACCGGACCGGTCAGGGTGGCGGCCGTCTGCTTCAGGCCGACCTCGTCGATATCGGCGATCGCCACGGGCGACCCACGGCGCGAAAGCAATTGGGCGAGACTGCGACCGATGCCGGAGGCGGCGCCGGTGATCATGGCGGGACGGCCGGACAGCGGCCTAGCGGTGCGGGGCATCGGTGCTCCTGGCGGTGCGGATATGGGTGTCGATGAGGTCGGTGAGCGTCTGCCGGACGCCGACGGGCAGGTCGTGGCCCATGCCGGGCAGGGTGTGCAGCCGCGCACCCGGAATGGCGCTCGCCGTGACGGTGCCGCCGGTCGGATTCACCATCAGGTCGCGGTCACCGTGCAGGATCAGCGTCGGGGCGACGACGGTGGCGAGTTCCGCGGTGCGGTCACCGGATTTGAGGATGCCGGCGAGTTGACGGCCGACGCCCGGTGCCGGATGGGGATCGCGGTCCCAGGTCGTCGCCGCAGCGGCGCGCACCGCCTGCTCGTCGAACGGATAGCCGTGCGAGCAGATGTGGCGGTACATGCGCACCGAGCGGTCGATGTGTTCGATCCGGGTGCGGGCCGGTCGGCCGAACATCAGCCGCCAGGTCGACAGGGCCGGACGCCCGACCCGTGCCGCACCCGTGGTCGACATGATCGAGGTCAGCGAGGTGACCCGGGCCGGATAGCGGGCGGCGACCGTCTGCGCGATCATCCCGCCGAGCGACATCCCGACCACATGCGCGGAGCTCAGCTCCAAGGCATCGAGCAGACCAACCGTGTCGTCGGCCATATCCGAGAGGTCGTATTGCGCTGTGTGCCAACGCTTTCGCAGGAAATCGAGCGGGCCAGGCGGCGGGAAGTCGAAGTGCGTCGACCTGCCGACATCACGATTGTCGAAGCGGATGACGTCGTAGCCGCGCGCGACGAGCAGTTCACAGAGACCGTCGGGCCAGTCGTGCAGTTGCTGACCGAGTCCGGCGACGAGCAGCAACGGGGTGCCGCCGTCACCGAGGCGATCGTAGGCGAGGGTGACGCCGTGGCCCACATCGGCGAAATGCTCGCTCATGCCGTCACCTGTTCGGCCCTGGCCTCGGCCGTGATGGGCCGGGGCACGCGGCGGTACACCACGGCGCGGCCCTTCTTCGCGGGCACCAGCGCGACACCGCGGAAGTGCGTGCGCTCATCGGGCGCGTCGGTCGGCTCGAGCGTGAAATCCCGCAGCAGCGTGCGCAATACGACATTCATCTCCATAGTGGCGAAGGCCGCACCGATGCAACGCCGGGCGCCGCCGCCGAACGGAATCCAGCTGAAGGTCCCCGGCCGGACACCGACGAAACGATCCGGATCGAAAGCGCGGGCATTCGGGAACAGCTCCTCGTTGTCGTGCATGAGCCGAATGCTGACCAGCACATTCTGCCCTTCGGGCAGCGTCCACCGACCCAGCTGCATCGACTCCGCGCGGATCTTGCGGACCGTCGAGTCGATGACCGGACGCACCCGCTGCACCTCCAGCAGGGTGGCCTCACGCAGTGCCGAACCGCCTTCGTCGACCTCGTCGACCAAGCGCCGCAACACTTCCGGATGTCTGCGCAGCCGCTCGACGGTCCACGACAGGGTGGTCGCCGTGGTTTCGTGACCGGCAGTGAGCAGGGTGAGCAGTTCGTCGGCGATCTCGCTGCGGGTCATCGCGGTGCCGTCGTCGTAGCGGGCCTGCAGCATCATCGCCAGCACATCGTCGCGGTCGGCGAGGTGCTCATCGGCGGCGGCGCGGTCGATGAGCCTGCCGACGATCTCGTCGTAGTTGCGGCGGTGTGCGGCGAAGCGGGCCCATGGACCGTACCGCCCCAAGAACCTTTGCGGCACCGGCAGTGCCGCGAGCGCCGATCCGACCAGCACCAGTTTGGGCAGCAGCTCGCGCAGTTCGTCGAATTCCTTGCCCTCGGCGCCGAATACGGCGCGCAAGATCACATTCAGGGTGATCCGCATCATCGAGTCCATCGTCGCGAACTCCCGGCCTTGCGGCCAGGTGGCCAGCTCGCGCACCGTCTCCTCCTCGATCAGCGTCTCGTACACCGCGAGGCGACGACCGTGGAACGGCGGAGTGAGCAATTTTCGCTGCTTACGATGTTCGGCGCCGCGCAGCGCGAACAGTGAGCCGGGACCCAGGAACTGCCCGAGATTGATATCGACGTTATCGGCCACGTCGGAGCTCGCGGTGAACAGCGCCTTCACCTCGGCCGGCTCGGACAGCACCACGATCCGCCCGAAGCGCGGTAGGTAGACCGTGAATGCCGAGCCGTACCGCTGGTGCAATCTGCGCCATGCGCGGGTGCGGCTCGCCATCACCTCGATGGCCTGTAAGAAGGCCGGACTCGTCGGCCCGTCGGGCAATTTCACCGTGGTCATACGGCACCTCCCAGCGTGGTACATCTTCGTACCAACACAACGGTACGCTCACGTACCGCGTGTGGCAAGGGTCACTTTCGGAATTGCCGCCCGCTGCGGCGGTGCAGGTAGTTAGCGTGGGCGCGTGCGCAAGCATCGTCGGGTGACAACGGGAGGCTGGTTTCGCGGCACAGCTCGGGGTTGGTTCGCTATCCCCGCGGCCGTCATCGTGCTGATCGGTGTGGCCGGACCGGCGCCCGCCGAGCCGGTCGCCGCAGATCTCGTCACCGTCGAGACCGGTGAGTTGCGCGGCATCGTGGCCGCGGAGCATCGACTGTTCGCGGGCATTCCTTATGCGGCCCCGCCGGTAGGTGAGTTGCGGTGGCGGCCCCCGGCTCCGGCCGCACCGTGGCCCGGTGTTCGGGATGCCACCGTGGCCGGGCCGAGCTGCCCGCAGGACAACGACTTTTTCGGGGTGGTCGGTGCGAACCCGACGAAGTCGGAAGATTGTCTGTATCTGAATGTTTCGACGCCGCGCAACCTGCCCGCCGACGGTGGTGGGCTACCGGTGCTGGTCTGGATCCACGGCGGCAGTTTTGTCACCGGCTCCGGCGACGTCTACGGCGCCGAGCCGCTGATCGCGCACGGGGACGGTGATCTGATCGTGGTCACGATCAACTACCGGCTCGGCACGCTCGGTTTCCTCGCCGCCTCTGCGCTCGATGAAGGCGCCGGGGCCGGGAATTACGGCTATCTGGATCAGCAGGCCGCATTGCGCTGGGTGCGGCGCAATATCGCGGCATTCGGTGGTGATCCGGAGCGCGTGACGCTGGCGGGCGAATCGGCCGGTGCGACCTCTGTATGCACCCAGATGGCCGCGCCTAGCTCGCGCGGGCTGTTCCGGGCCGCGATCATGGAGAGCGGACCGTGCAGCCCCGGTGTGCCCGCCGCGACGGCGATGGCCGATGGTGACGCGTACGCCGCACGTATCGGGTGCGCCGGACCCGATACCGCGGCGTGCCTGCGCGCGCTGCCTGTCGATACGCTGGTGAACGATTCCATCACCGCAACGGTATTCGGGGGCCGGTTCCTGCCGTCCGGGCCACAGGCGGCCGTGCGCAACGGCGCTTTCGCCGATGTGCCCACGCTCGTCGGGGCGAACAACGACGAGATGTCACTATGGGTGTACATGAAATACGGTGTGCCCCTTGGCAGGCCGCTGACTGCCGCCGGATACCGCGACGCACTGTCCGCCGCCATGCCCGACCTGACGCCGGAGCAACTCGACCGCGTCGAACTGACGTATCCGGTCGCCGCCTATCCGGAGCCCGCACTCGCACTGTCACGCGCCTGGACCGATCGGTTCCTCACCATGCTGGTAGTCGAATACGACGGGCTCGGACCGCGCACGCCCACCTACACCTACTCCTTCGACGACCCGGCGCCGCTCGGCCCGCCGAATACCTTCCCGCTGGGCGCATATCACGCCAGCGAATTGGCGTCACTGTGGAGCCTGCGCGACCTCGGCTGGCTCTACGGCGCCGTCCAGACACCGGACCAACAGCGCCTCGCCGCCGAGATGCGAAGGTACTGGACCCGATTCACCATCGAAGCGCGCCCGGATCCGGCCGGTCTCGAACCGATCCCGGCCTACGACCCGGCCGCACCGTTGGTCATGTCTTTCCGGCCCAGCGGAAACCGGCTCATCGACTCCTACGCCGCCGACCACCGAGCCGACTTCTGGAAACCTATGCTGCCGCGCTGAGCTGGGCCAGATCACGCGAAACTGGGGTCAGATCTTGCGGATGACCGTGACGACCTTGCCGAGGATCTGCGCGTCATTACCCGGAATCGGTTCGAACAGCGGATTGTGCGGCATGAGCCAGACATTCTTGCCGGTGCGCTTGAACGTCTTCACCGTCGCCTCGCCCTCGATCATCGCGGCCACGATATCGCCGTTATCGGCGACATTCTGCTGGCGCACGACCACCCAGTCACCATCGCAGATCGCGGCGTCGACCATCGATTCACCGACGACCTTGAGCAGGAACAGCGATCCGTCGCCGACCAGTTCGCGCGGCAGCGGGAAGACATCCTCCACCGCCTGCTCGGCCAGGATCGGGCCACCGGCGGCGATCCGGCCCAGGACGGGCACGAAGGTCGGGACCGGCCTGCCGGTCTCGACATCCTCGGTGGTGGGCAGGCTGGTCACCGCGCGCACCGCCTCGTCGAGACCGCGAACGTCAACGGCGCGTGGGCGATTCGGGTCGCGGCGCAGATAGCCCTTGCGCTCGAGGGTGCGCAGTTGATGGGCGACCGACGAGGTGGAGGTGAGTCCGACCGCATCGCCGATCTCGCGGATGCTCGGCGGGTAGCCGCGCTCGCTCACCGAGGTGCGGATGACCTCCAGAACTTTGCGCTGACGCACGGTGAGATCCGCCCCGATACCGGACGGGTCGTTGCCAACTCCGCTCTCGTTGCCCGTGTCGTCTGTGTGGCTCACCGCAACCGCCCTTCTGTGTCCATTGATTTCGTCTACCGAATCTAGTCCGGTCACGCCGATGTATCAAACATCTGTTCGAGGCATGTCGGCGTTTTCTGCTGACTTTGTCGGTTGAGCGTGGTAGAAATCGAACACAAGTTCTTCGAACATTTGATCGAACAGCTACCCCCATCGTCTCGTGACATACCTGAGCAGCCACCAACACCCCTTCACGGAGGTTTGTCCGATGAGCACAGCGATCAGCGCCCTGAGCACCGACCTCGAGGACGAGGCCGACGTCGATCTCGGCTTCGAATCCGTTCCGCGCGTGCAGCGTCCGCATCGCGGTGGCGTGCGCGCCCTGGAGTCCGCGCGCGTCGTGACGGATCGGCGTCCGCGCGACACTCGGCCCGACGGTGCGGTGGTGCTGTACGACCGCGGTCCTGTTCGAACGCCCGCACTACGTCGGGCGCGGGGGCCGCATCCGATGGAGCGGATCGAACAGGCGCAGGTCGGTTTCGCCGTGCTCGCGGTGTCCGCGCTGCTGAGCGCGCTGGCGGTGACGGCTTTGATCGGGTTGGCGCATTGGCGCGCCGGAACTTTCGGCGGCGAGACCTCGACGACGGTGCCCGCTGTGGTCGAACAGCAGTCGGTTCCGGACGGCGTGGGAGTCGGTGTGCCGCGGTAGCTCGTCGAAAGTCGGTGTGGCGGATGGCGACCGGTCGATCCGCCACGAAGCGTGGCCGAAATTGTCGATTGCAAACTAGAACATGTTGTTACTGTGCCTGAAAACGTGACCTAGGCAACTCTTGCCGACGATCGATTTCGGGACACCACGCAATGACGCATCGCTCCACCGCCGCACTCGCCGTCCGTCTGCTCGCCCGGATCGCCGGGCTGCTGGCCTGTCTTATCTTCGGGCTCACCATGATTCCGGCCGCACAGGCGGCACCCGCATACGAGGCGTACCTGGATTTACCCGCGCTCAACGGAGACGGGGCAGGCGGCGGTGGTCTGAATCCCGCACTACCGCTGGACGAGTCGACGTTGCGTGTGGCGCTCGACCAGGCCAGGGCCGCTGGGGTGGCGCCGAGCCGCTATGCCACACTGCTGCACCAGTATTGGCTGGTGGTCTCGACCCGCAATGCCGATATCGACCTCGCGGCCTGGGATCCGGCGCTCGGCGTGCGTGCCAACCAGCGCACCTTCTGCCAGGTGTACGTCAACTACTTCCGGCTGGCGAACCAGCATCAGGAGTACTGGTGGGCGGGCCTTGCCGGAATTGCGGGCGGCTCCTTCGCATCGGGGTTCTTCGACCTCAGCGATGTCGGGCTGGTGCTCGACGTACCGGGCATCCATCAACTCGGCGACGCGGTCGCCGACCTGTTGCGCGGCACCCCACCGGAATTGGTGGCCGGGTTGCCCGCCGATATCCGGCTGCTCGCCACCGAGGGTTCGCGGCTGAGCGTCGAGGATGTCGCTTGGTACCAGACCCGGCTGATGATCATGCAGAAGCACATCTTCACCGATCTGGTCCCGATGCACGAGGCGTATGCCGCACTGGGGATGGCCGGAATCGACGAAATGTATGCGGCCGGGGTGATCGATGCCGATATCCGCACCGCCTGGCAGTCGATCGATTCGAATACCCGCGACGGATATGTGGACGCGCTCATCCGGATGACCGATCGTGAGCAGAACCGTGTCATCGCCGACCAATGGGATGCCACCTCGGCGGGCCGCGGCGCGATGGGCCGGGTCATGACCTATGTGAGCACGGTGGCCGGCAAGCCCGCAGTCCCCGGCGTGCGCGCACCCGGTGTTTTCGCGCCCGCCACCGTCAGCGCGGATATCGCGGGACGCACCGTCTCGCTGCGCACACCGCTGCCGGACTTCAACTGGGCCGACCGCGATACCCGCTGGGCCTACATC
This sequence comes from Nocardia vinacea, assembly GCF_035920345.1. Taxonomy (NCBI): domain Bacteria; kingdom Bacillati; phylum Actinomycetota; class Actinomycetes; order Mycobacteriales; family Nocardiaceae; genus Nocardia; species Nocardia vinacea. The sequence continues at coordinate 3,511,787 of NZ_CP109149.1, read as the reverse complement.
ACCCGCGATCTGGTGCTGCGCCACATCGATATGGAGAGCAACCGGCCATTCGCCGAGGTGGTGCTGGGTGAATCGTTCTGGAGCAAGCTCGCGCACGGCCGGATGATCGCGCGCATTCCGGATCTGATCGCCGATCTGACGACGCAGTGGCAACTCGGCTGAGCATCGGTCGACGGGGTAGTTGGGACGTGTGAGACGGTTGGTGACCCCTCCCGGGTATCCTGGACCTGATATCGACGTATCGGTCTAGACCCCTGTACACGTGCTCGCCGGATCGGGACTGGCGAACCGGAGCCGATTCGGACGCGGGCGCGCGCATCGACGAAGGATCTCTCGGATGCATTGCCCCTACTGCCGACACCCCGACTCGCGGGTCGTCGACTCGCGTGAGGCCGAGGAAGGCGCGGCCATCCGCCGCCGGCGTTCCTGCCCGCAGTGTGGGAGACGATTCACCACCGTCGAGACCGCGATCCTATCCGTGGTCAAGCGCAGCGGCGTCACCGAACCGTTCTCCCGGGAGAAGGTGATCCGTGGTGTTCGTCGCGCCTGCCAGGGCCGCGAGGTCGCCGAAGACGCCCTGAACATGCTGGCCCAGCAGGTGGAGGACGCGGTGCGCGCCACGGGTTCGCCCGAGGTGCCCAGCCACGAGGTCGGCCTGGCAATCCTCGGCCCGCTGCGCGATCTGGACGAGGTGGCCTACCTGCGTTTCGCCTCGGTCTACCGCTCCTTTACCTCCGCCGACGATTTCGAACGCGAAATCGCCGACCTGCGCAAGCATCGCGAGGAAGCGACGGTCGCCGCCGCCGCCGACTGATCCGGTGGTCAGAGGCAGATCCCCGGCGGGCACGAGCAGCCGAAGCTGCCCATGGCCTGTCCGGGGCAGATGGTGACCGATCCGGTGTCGAGCAGCCGAACCAGCTGTCGCAGCACATCGGTGTCGGTGCGCACCGACGCGGGCTGTGGTGCCTGTGTGTCCGCGGAAGCGGTCGCCATCGGGGCGAGCGCGACGGCACAGGCGGTGAGGATCGGCGCGAGGGATTTCCGCATAGCGAATGCCTCTTTCGAGATTCGCGCCGGACGGCCGAACCGACGCGCAGTCTGCGTCCGCGATACCGGCGCATGCGACCATGTCCTGGCGACTGTATCGCCGCGCGCACGCTCCGGTCACGCCCCCAGAACTATCGGTCCCGCGCGCTCTCGCGAGCTCAGCGAGCGCCTCGAAACTGTCGCCACCCCTTTGCCGGGGATCCGCATCCTGGGGGCGCACACAAGGGGTGCGGATCGCGACAAACGGGTGCTGATGTGCGCTCTGGCAGCCGTCGCACGGCTGCGGTGGGTCAGCGGCGGATGGCGGCGATGGCTTTTTCGATGCGTTTGGTGGAGACCGGGTACGGCGTCCCGAGCTTCTGGGCGAAGAGGCTGACGCGGAATTCCTCGATCATCCACCAGATTTCGGTGACATCTTGCGCGTGCTTGCGGGTTTCGGGCAGGGCATTGACGAGGCGGTCGTAGGCGGTGAGTGCGCGGTCGATTTCGACCATGCCCTGGCGGTCGCGGACCGCGGAGCCGGGTAGCGACTCCAGGCGGGTGTGGGCGGCCGCCAGGTAGCGGGGGAGTTCGCGCAGCCGAGCGCTGCCCCACTCCGAGACGAAACCGGGGAAGATCAGGTCGTCGAGTTGCTGGCGGACATCGTCGGCGATATCGCGTTCGGCGGTGTCGGTGAGCGCGGATGAAACCTGGTGCGCCCCAGCCAACACCGGCACTACCAGGCGTACGATGCGGGCAACGGCGGACACGAAGTCGGGGCGGATCTTCGCGACCAAAGCGTCGAACTGGCTCGGACTGCGCACCGGCCCACCGGCGGCGGCGATCAGTTCGTCCGCGGCGGCGGCGCGGCAGTCCTCGATGAGCGCGTCGAGCGAGCCGTACGGATTCTGGCTCAGCGCAAGCCGATCCCGCGGTGGCAGACTCGCCGTGACGGTGCGGACCGAGGTGGGAATGGCGCTCGACACCAGTGCGCGCGTGCCCGCCCGCATGGCGGCGGCCTGCTCGGCGGGGGAGCTCAGGACGCGCACCGCGACACCCTCGCCCTCGGGGACCAGCGCCGGGTAACCGGTGACCGTCTGTCCGGCCACCTCGCTGCGCACCGTCGGCTCGACCGTCCCCAGTGATTCCGAGGTCCACACGGTGGCGGGGGCACGTTCCGCACCCGCGGTCGCGCGGGCGACCGAGGCCGAAACCTGCTCGGACAGCTGGGTTTTCAACTGGGCGAGATTCTTCCCGCGCGCCAGCACCTGACCGCTGGCAGCGATCGCGGCGAAGGTCATGCGCAGGTGGTCCGGAAGCGCGGCGGGGTCGAGATCCCTCGGTGCGATGGTGACCGAACCGAGCCGCGACAGCTCCCTGGCCAGGCCGGTGCGCAGGGGCTCGGCGCGCGGCGTGAGCGCGGCGAGTGCGGCCGCGGCGAAGTCCGGTGCGGGAACGACGGTGCGGCGCAGAGCCTTGGGCAGCGTCTTGATCAGCGCGGTGGCCAATTCGTCGCGCATACCGGGGACCAGCCAGTCGAAGCCCACGGCACGCACATGTGCCAGCTGCTCGACCGGGATCCGCACGGTGACACCGTCATCGTCATTGCCCGGCTCGAATTGATAGGTGAGCGGGAAGCTCAACTCGCCCTGGCGCCAAGCGTCCGGGAATGCGGTCGGGTCGAGCGTCGCCGCGGCGTCATTGACCACGGTATCGGTCGAGAAGTCCAGCAGCGCGGGATCTTTGCGCTTCGCGGTGCGCCACCAGCTGTCGAAGTGGCGCACCGAAACGATATCGGCCGGGATGCGCTTGTCGTAGAACTCGAACAGCACCTCATCGTCGACGAGGATGTCGCGGCGGCGGGCGCGGTGCTCCAAATCGGCGACATCGTCGAGGAGTTCGCGATTGCGGTGGAAGAATTCGTGCCGGGTCTGCCACTCACCCTGTACGAGAGCATGCCGGATGAACAGCTCGCGCGACAGTTCCGGATCGATCCGGCCGTAGTCGACGGCACGGCTGACCACCAGCGGTACGCCGTACAGCGTCACCCGCTCATAGGCGCGCGCCGCGCCGCGCTTGGATGACCAATGCGGTTCGGAGTAGGTGCGTTTCACCAGATCTCCGGCCAGGCGCTCGGCCCACTCCGGCTCCACCCGCGCCGCCATCCGGCCCCAGAGCCGGGAGGTTTCGACCAGTTCGGCCGCCATCACCCAGCGGGGCGGCTTCTTCGCCATCGAAGATCCGGGGAAGATCATGAATTTGGCATTGCGGGCACCGAGGAATTCGCGGGTCTCGGCCTCACGGACGCCGATGTGGGAGAGCATGCCCGCCAGCAGGGCCTGATGGATGGCGGTCGAATCCCATGGTGTGCCATCGTCTCCGGCGGCCGGTGGTTTCGAAGCGTCGGTGTTGTCGCGGCCGCGGTTCGCCGTCGCGCGAGCTGAATCGGACTTGCGCTGTCCACGTTCCGAATCGCGACTATCCGCGGCGGATCGCTCACGGCGCGAACCGCTTTCGGTGCCGTCCGAACCGTCGCCGCTCGCCGACCACCCGAGCCCCCGCGTGATCGTCCGCAGCTGCCCGTGCAGATCCTGCCACTCCCGAATCCGCAGATAGTGCAGGAACTCGTCCCGGCACATGCGCCGGAACTGATTGGACGACAGCGACTTCCGCTGTTCGGTCAGGTACTCCCACAACCGCAGGTAAGCCAGGAAATCCGAGCCGTCGACCACGAAGCGGGCATGCTTGGTGTCCGCGGCCTGCTGATGGTCCGCGGGACGTTCGCGCACATCCTGAATGGACAGTGCGGCAACAATGATCAGCACATCGGCGAGCACGCCATTGCGGTGGGCTTCGACCAGCATGCGCGCCATTCGCGGATCCACCGGTATCTGTGCCATTTCGCGGCCGGTAGGCGTAAGCGTCAATGTCGTGTCCGGCACCTGGTCCGCTCGCCCAGTGCTATCGGTGGCGGCAACTTCTTGCGTCGTTGAATCAGCCTGCTGCCGAGCGGGTTTCGCGGTTGCGCGCGGTGCAAGCGCGCCCAATTCCTCCAGGAGCGCGACACCGTCGCGAATAGCCCTGCGGTCGGGCGCCTCCACGAAGGGGAACTTCTCGATATCGCCGAGTCCGAGCGCGGTCATCTGCAGAATGACGGCGGCCAGATTGGTCCGCAGGATCTCCGGTTCGGTGAAGGCGGGCCGGGATTCGAAATCGTCCTCGGAGTACAGGCGGATGCAGATGCCGTCGGCGACGCGGCCACAGCGTCCCGCGCGCTGGCGCGCCGAGGCCTGCGAGACCTCTTCGATGGGCAGGCGCTGCACCTTGGTGCGCATCGAATAGCGTGATATGCGCGCGGTGCCGGGATCGACGACATAGCGGATGCCGGGGACGGTCAGCGAGGTCTCGGCGACATTGGTGGCCAGCACAACTCGTCGCCCCGGATGCGGGGCGAAGACGCGATGCTGTTCGGCCGTGGACAGGCGCGCGTAGAGCGGCAGTATCTCGGTGCGCGGAATCTGTAGGTCGCGCAACGCATCCGCGGCGTCGCGGATCTCGCGTTCGCCGGATAGGAAGACCAGCACGTCACCGTCGCCCTCGGCGAAGAGTTCCCGCACCGCGTCACCGATGGCGTCGACCGGGTCGCGGTCGACGATCCGGGTGTCCTCGTCGTCGTCATCGGTGGCGACGGGTAGCTCCAGCGATAGCGGCCGGTACCGGATTTCGACCGGATAGGAACGGCCGGATACTTCGACAATCGGTGCGGGAATCCCTGAATCGTCCGCGCTCGGGTCATTTGTTTGCTGCGCAAAGTGCCTGGCGAACAATTCCGGATCGATGGTCGCCGAGGTGATGATCACCTTGAGATCCGGTCGGCGCGGCAGCAATTGCTTCAGGTAGCCGAGCAGGAAGTCGATATTGAGGCTGCGTTCGTGCGCCTCGTCGATAATGAGCGTGTCGTAGCGGCGCAGCAGCCGGTCGCGCTGGATTTCGGCGAGCAGGATGCCGTCGGTCATCAGCTTGACGAGTGTGCGATCCGAGGCATGGTCGGTGAAACGCACGGTGTAGCCGACGACATCGCCCAGTTCGGTGCCCAACTCCTCGGCGATGCGCTCGGCGACCGTGCGCGCGGCCAGACGGCGCGGCTGGGTGTGGCCGATGGTGCCGCGGATGCCACGGCCGAGTTCCAGGCAGATCTTCGGAATCTGGGTGGTCTTACCCGATCCGGTCTCACCGGCGACGATGACGACCTGGTTGTCCAGGATCGCCTTGGCGATATCGTCGCGGCGTGCGGAGACCGGTAGCTGCTCCGGATAGCGGATTTCGGGTACCGCGGCGCGGCGGGCCTCGACGCGCTGCTCGGCCGCCGCGATCTCGGCCGTGATGCCGGTGAGATCGCCGCCGCGGGCCCGGTCCAGGTTGCGGCGCAACCGGTGTTCATCGCGGAGGGTTACGGCGGCCAGGCGGGTCCGAAGCTCGCGAAGATTCACGTCGGCTGTCCTGGTCATTGCGTTCACCAGGGTAGCGAAACCGGCGCGTCGAATCCGAGTCGGGCGTGGGCATCCGTTCAGCACACCGGCGGTGCGGCCGGCGACACTGTGCTGTCGCGCTGCTCGGCTCGCCGCTCGGAGCGGTCCTGATGTGGGAAGAATCGACGAGATCGGGGCGATCCGCGCCCGCCGCTGGCAGGCGATTCGCGGCGCCGCCACCCTCTACCTGCTGATCACCGGCGTCGTCTACGCCGTCCTGCTCGCCAAGGTCGACGTCATGCTCACCGACCGATGGATCAACGACATCCTGCACCGCATCCTGCCGATCGTCATGGTCCTGAACTGGATCCTGGTCCCGGTGACCCTGGGCATCAGCCACGCACTGATCGGCGGCTGGCTCATCTACCCGGTCGTCTACGGCGCGCACACCCTCATCCGCGGCCCATCGTCGACTGGTATCCGTACCCGTTCATCGACCCCCGCGAACAGGGCGACGTCTCCCTCGTCATCGGCCTGGTCATCCTCACCGGCGTCTTCGCCCTACTGGCCGTCGCCGCTCTCGGCGCACTGGTCGACCGGCGACGCGAGCCGATCTCAACCGCCTGACCAGCTCCTGAAGTCGAGCAGATTCGCTTGGTGACCTCCTGAGTCGGCCGCCACCGGATCAGTGAACGGCTCGACGGGCTGAAGTAGGCCAGATCCCGTGGAGTCGTGCGTCTTCCGCATCCGCTTGCGCGAATCCCGCTCGGAAGGACGGTATCCGGTGTTCACGGTCGTGTAGATCGGTCCCGAAGGCGTCGATCGTTCGCTCGTCCCGCGTGATCAGCAACGACTCTGCCGGTCTGAATTTCGTGTCGCGGTTGGTTGTCGGAAACAGGTGTGCCAGTGGATGAATGGTGACGAAACAGCTCCGCTCCGCCGACCAGATCCGCGTTACCGCGGAGTGCATGCCACCGTCCGTGCAACAATCGCGGCATGCGCGCCGTCGCGATTTCTCCTTGGTGGATACGGTGGCTTCGGGTCGCGTTCGCGGTACTCGGCCTGGTCGCGCTCATCGTCGGACTGCTGCAGAACGGCTCGGTTCAGGCCGGTGATCTGAACCTCTTCACCGATCAGGCGAATCTCCTCGGTTTGCTCGTACTGCTGGTCGGGGCGCTGTTCGATCCGCGTGATCGACACTGGCAGTTGGTGCGCGGTGCGGCCACGCTGTATCTGCTCATCATCGGCATCGTGTACGCGGTGCTGCTGTCGCATATCCCGGTGGGAGATGAACAGGGGTGGGTGGATGACGTGCTGCAGCGCATCATGCCTATGGTGATGATCGTGGACTGGGTGCTGGCACCGGTCGCTCTCGGTATTTCCGGGCGGCTGATCGCGTGCTGGCTGGTCTACCCGCTCGGCTACGGCGCGTACACCCTCATTCGTGGGCCGATCGTCGACTGGTATCCGTACCCGTTCCTCGATCCACGGCATCAGGGCTATGTGTCGATGGCGATGGGCCTGGTGGTCCTGGTCATCGGATTCGCGCTACTCGTCGTCGCGGTGGCCGCGCTCGGTGCGCTGTGCGGCCGCCGGCGCGGTGCGGACGAGCCGGGGAGCGACGAAGTGACGTGGTTGTCGAATAGAGGTGGTTGACATGGGCGCGCTATGGCACGGGTTCGCCGACATGGGTGCTGTCGAACGCGATGGCGCGTTCGTCGTGGCACGCGGTGCGGGTGCCTACATCTACGACCAGGCGGGCACCAGGTATCTGGACGCGACGGCCGGGCTGTGGTTCACCAATGTCGGGCACGGACGCGCCGAGATCGCGGATGCGGTCGCCGCACAGCTGCGCACGGTCGCGCACTATTCGAACTTCGGTGATTTCGCCGAACCCGCCACACAGGAGTTGGCGGAGAAGTTGGCGAGCATCGCACCGGTGCCGGGCAGCAAGATCTTCTTCACCTCCGGCGGCTCGGATTCGGTGGACACCGCGGCCAAGCTCGCCCGCCGCTACTGGCACGAGCTGGGACGGCCGGACAAGACCATTGTGGTCGGCAGACAGCGCGCGTATCACGGAATGCATATCGCGGGAACGGCTTTGGCGGGAATACCGGTCAACCGCGAGGGCTACGGCGAGCTGATGGCAGATGCCCGCACCGTCGAATGGGACGATGCGAAGGCGCTACTCGCGCTCATCGAGGAGATCGGCGCGGAGCGCATCGCGGCCTTCTTCTGCGAACCCATCATCGGCGCGGGCGGGATCTACTTGCCGCCGGACGACTACCTCACCGAGGTCCGCCGCATCTGCCGCGATCACGACATCCTCTTCGTCGTCGACGAGGTCGTCACCGGCTTCGGCCGCATCGGCGGATCCTGGTTCGCCGCAACCCGTTTCGAGCTCGAACCCGATCTCATGACCACCGCAAAGGGCCTCACCTCCGGCTACGTCCCGATGGGCGCGGTCTTCATCGCACCCCACATCGCCGACCCCTTCTTCCGCGGCGGCGTCTGGTGGCGCCACGGCTACACCTACGGCGGCCACGCCGGCGCCGCCGCCGCAGCCCTCGCCAACCTCGCCATCATCGAACGTGAAAACCTCCTCGCCGAAGCGAAGCGCCTGGAATCCACCCTCCACGAAAAGCTCGCGCCCCTCGCGGATCACCCCCGCGTCGCCGAGGTCCGCAGCGGCCTCGGCGCTGTGGCCGCGATCCAACTGGCCGATCCCGCCGAAGGTCTCCCGCTGGTCAAAACTCTACGAGCCAACGGTATTTCGGGACGTGCAGCAGGTCAGGGCGCGATGCAGATCTCCCCATCCTTCGTCATGACCGACGCCCAAGTCGACGAACTCGTCGAGGGCTTCACCCGTGCCCTGGGATGAGCCGACACGCCCGGGCTGCTGATCTGCCGAGCCTGCACCAATTCGGACAGAGGGTCACCATGCGCTGGTGTTATCGGCCTATGCCGCCAACAACGCATGGTGATCGTCTGACCAGCTAGGGCGATCGCGCTGGTGAGGTATGTTCCCGCCCTGGTGTCGCCGACGAGTGGCGCGCCTGCCACTCGCCGGCGGGGGTCGTCTAGACGGTGGTGACGACCTCGTCGTAGGTCAGGCGGGGGGAGCGGGGGAACCAGGCGTCGGTGCCCGGGATGCCGATGTTGACCACGACCAGTGCGCTGTGGGTGCCGTCGGGGAAGAAGTCCTTGTCGAGACCCTCGGCATCGAAACCGTTCATGGGACCTGCGGCGAGACCGGCCGCGCGGATGCCGAGGATGAAGTAACCGGTTTGGATGAGGGCGTTGAAGCGGGCCGATTCGGCGCGGTAGCCCCGGTCGGCGAAATAGTCCATGGCTTCGGGGGCGTGCGGGAAGACCTTCGGCAGGTTTTCGTGGAAGTTCAAGTCGGCGGCCAGGATTGCGGTCAGGGGTGCGGCCGCGGTCTTGGGCTTGTTGTTGTCGATCATGTGGGTGACCAGGCGGGCCCGTGCCTCCGGGCTGCGAACCAGGACGATGCGCAGCGGCTGCTGATTCATCGATGTGGGGCCGTATTTGATCAGTTCGTAGATATCGCGGATCTGGTCGTCGGTGACCGGTGCGTCGGTGAAGGTGTTCGCGGTGCGCGCCTCCCGGAACAACAGGTCCTGGGCTTCGGCGGCAAGGGTCAACAGGGTTTCTGGCTGCACGGTGTTCACGTGGTACTCCTCGAAATATCGTCGGGGACAGCGGAATCAGTCATGGGCGACGCGCCGGGACCGGGTCAGCAGATTGCCCTCCACCCGGACGAGCACGTCGTGTACGACGCAGCTCGGCGCGATTTCGGGCTTGCTGTTCGGCCGGATCTTGACCACGAGGCAGTAGGCGGTGGAGACGATGGTTCCATCGTCCTGCGGCTGCAGGTTGATCATGTTGAACCAGTGCCTGCGCTGCATCGGATCAGCCTCGAAACGCTTGTGGAATTCGACCAGGTCCGAGACGATGCCCGCCCTGGTCCGGGCCGGTGGCCGGCCCGGTGTGTGTTCGAATTCCGCATCCTCGGTGAAGGTTTCGGCGTATCCCGGGATGTCGCGGTTGTCCAGCCGCTGCATCTGATCGGCGTAGAACTGCTGGACCTCGGCGTACAACTCGGTGCGGCTGGCGACGGTGGTCATGGTGGCTCCTTGGTTGCGGCGGGGCGCGGCTGGACGCAACGGTCGCCGATGCCGCTAGAGACTGGCTCGAGCCGCGCGCGGGTTGACCGGGGCTATAGGACCCGCGACGAGTCTGGAGGTCGAAAAGCCCGGCGAGTACGGAAAGACCGATGGAGGAGTCATGGCGGAAAGTCAGCGCGTCGCGCTGGTCACCGGAGCGACCAGCGGTATGGGCCTGGAGATCACCAAAAGCCTGGCGGCCCAGGGCATCGCGGTGTTCATCTGCGCTCGCGATCAGCAGAAGTTGACCGATACGGTCAAGAGCCTGCAGGACGACGGTCACGAGGTCGACGGCACGGTCTGCGATGTCGTCGATGCCGCGCAGATCCGTGAATATGTCGACGCGGGCGTGCGGCGCTATGGCCCGGTCGACATCCTGGTCAACAATGCGGGACGCAGCGGCGGCGGCGTCACCGCGGAAGTCACCGACGAGCTGTGGTTCGACGTGATCAATACCAACCTCAACAGCGTCTTCCTGATGACCAAGGCAGCGCTGACCGCGGGCGGCATGCTCGAGCGCGGCAGCGGCCGCATCGTGAATATCGCCTCCACCGGCGGCAAACAGGGTGTCGTACACGGTGCGCCGTATTCGGCCTCCAAACACGGCGTGGTCGGCTTCACCAAGGCGCTCGGACTGGAACTGGCCAAGACCGGGATCACGGTGAACGCGGTGTGCCCGGGTTTCGTGGAAACCCCGATGGCCGAACGGGTTCGGGAGGTCTACTCCGGTCTGTGGGGTGTGGATACCGACGAGGTGCACGCCCGGGTGAGCGCACGTGTGCCGATCGGACGCTACGTGCAGCCGTTCGAGGTCGCGGCGATGGTCGACTATCTGATCGGCCCCGGCGCGGGCGCGGTCACCGCGCAGGCGCTGAATGTCTGTGGCGGACTTGGCAATTACTGAGAGGCCTGGGCAATGACCGCAGTGGAGGAGAACACATCGGGTGCGCTCGACGGCGCAACCGGGCACGACGAGTATCTGCGGATCCTCGAGGCGATCCAGACGGGTGCGCTGCAACTGCTCGCGGGTTTTCCGCAGCAGCCGAGCGCGCTGCGTGTCCAGGTGGGTGAGGTGACGATCGAGGCCGAATGGCAGGTCTCGGCAGCACCGCTCGGCGTGGCCCCCGAAGTGGCAGGGGGAGCGGTGGAAACCCCGGCCGCGCCCGATGAGCCGGCACTCGGTGCGGTCTTCCGCGCACCGAGTGTCGGGGTGTTCTATCGCGGCCAGGAACCGGGCGCGGCCCCCTTCGTAGAGGTGGGCGACCGGGTGACGGCCGGACAGCAGATCGCCATCGTGGAGGCGATGAAGTTGATGATCCCGGTGACCGCGCAGGCTGGCGGCGTGATCACCGAGATACTCAAGGAAAACAACGAACCGGTCCAATTCGATGAGCCCTTATTCTCGTATTCGCCTGAATAACAGGCGATTTCAGGACGGCGGGCAGGAGCGGCGCCAGGTCAGCACCCGGCGCTGCATCCGCCCGTCGACCCGTGCGGCTCCGATGAGCGTGAGGACGTCGCCGTTCAGCGACATCTGGCGCACCTGTTCGGTATCGGCCCAGGCCGGGTTGGAGCACACGGTGATCGCGTGCACCATCTCCGCGCCGCGCCTGCGCCAGGTTCCCGCATAACCCATGAAGGGCGGTGTGCCCGTCGCTGCGTCGGTGCGCATCATGCTCACCGACATATAGCCGTGCGCGCCGTAGATCAGCAGGCCGCGCGGTGCGTCACCCAGTGGCCCGGTGCTGGTCGCATCGTGTTCGTCGATATCGAAGTAGGACAGCAATTCCCAGGTTCCGACGAGATCGGTGGCGTTCATGTCTCCCACGATGGCGGCCGCCGCTCTAATCACGCTGTAGCCGCCCCACGCGCGAAACCGTGGCTGATCCGCACCAGTCGCCAGACCATCTCGAGTTCGTCGAGATCGCGTGGCCCGTAGACCATTACCAGCGTCTGCGGCAGAAAACGCTGCCGCGCCATGGGATGCAATTCCGCCCAGCCCTGCGTGATCGCCTCGGCCGCAATATCTTTCGGCAGGCACATGTGCAGGCTGCCGTCGTCGTATCCGTGTAGATGGGCGAATTCGGTGCCGACCAGATATGCCTCGCCCGGTCCTTTGGCGATCGTCGGGCGCAGATGCAGCGCCCGGGTATCGGGCAGCGAAACGCCGCTGCGGCCGAGCAGCACGCCGTTCAGCGTGGTCATCCGCGACCACAGGGTTTCCTGCAGATCCGGTGGCGCTAGCTGGTTGAGCTGCTGATGTGGATTGTGTGCCCGGGTGCGCGGCCGGTCGCCGGAGCGGCGCGGCAGATCGATGCGTCCGTCCACGGATGCCGTTGTCATGACTGTGTTCCCTTCGGTTTTCGTTCGCGGTGGTGCTCGCTCACGACCCCTGGCTTCACAGTACTTTCCAAAGTATAGTACTTACCAAGTGGAAAGTGAGGACCAATGAGGCAGGCATCGCGTAGCGATTCGATGAGGGGTGGTGGTCGGGCGGCGAGTGGGCCGGCCGCCGTCGATCCGTGTCCGATCACCCCGGTGATCGACCTCGTTTTCGGCCGGTGGTCCACCCAGGTGCTCTGGGTGCTGACCCATGACGGCCGACTGCGCTTCACCGAACTCGAACAGCGCATCCCTGGCCTCACCCCCAAGGTGCTGACCCAGCGCCTGCGCCAGCTGGAACGCGACGGACTGGTGTCCCGCACCTACCACGCCGAGGTGCCACCCCGCGTCGAGTACGAAGCCACCCCGCTCGCGGTCACCCTGACCCCGGTCTTCGCGAGCATCGTCGACTGGTCGAGCGCACATCTCAGCGAAGTACTCGCCGCCCGCGCCGCGTACGACGCGGCCGAATCCTGACCCGATCCGGCTGGGCGGCAAACTGTTTCGTCATCGAGAGGCAATGGCTATCGCGCGGATTCACCGCTAACGTCATGGGGTTCCGTCGGATGACGACCAAGGAGGCGCATCGTGTTCGATCGCTCGCAGCTGTTCGCTCTGTCGACCCTGGTACCACTCGCCATTGCCGCCGTGGCGACCGCCGCCGGCCCGGCAGCCGCCGACCCCAATGGGCTCGATCAGCTGACACCGGTGGACGAGACCGGATATCTGGTCGACGACCCGCACTACAAGGGCGCCGTCTTCTTCCGGTCGCCCGACGGCCGCAACTGCGGATTCTTCCTGGACGGCCCGGCCGGATGCGATGCGGTGCCGATCGACGCACCGCCGGGCACGAACCAGGTGCGTTCGTCGACCGTGGAAGCGGCCCATTTCCTGACGGCCGACCAACCCACCTTTACCTACCCGGGTGGCGCGCAGGTGCTGCCGGAGGGGCAGAAGGTCGCCGTCGGTGGCACCACCTGCGGCATCGGCTACCAGGGCACGGTGACCTGCGAGACCGGAGCGCACGGGTTCACCCTTGCGGCGACCTACGGTGTCCTGCATTAGGCAAGCGTTGTCCGCGGTGCCAATGCCAGGAGGTGCCCGGCCAATTCGCGCGGCATGGTGATCATGCAGTCGTGCCCGGTCGGCAGCACGTGCAGACGGCCGGGCGGCAGGTCGGCGGGCGGCAGGGTGCGCGGCATGGCGGCGCGCATGGCCTTGTAGGCTTCGCCGCCCTCGCTGCAATACACGTGTGTCACCGGAATATCCGCCAGCGCAATGGGATTCGTGAGCAGCATGCGCTGTTGGAAAGTCTCGAGCGACTGTGCGGTCATCATCGAGGCGGCCCAGCTCAAATCGGGTTCCTCGGTGATGCCGTACAGGCCGCCGTCGCCCATCGGCTCGGTCTGCGGCGGTACGCGCCAGCCATCGCCGTATTCGGTGGCCGCGGCGGCGAAGGCATCGACCATACCGGGCATGATGTCGGCGACCGCCTCACCGTCGCGCGGGACGAAGGTGTCGATATAGACGAGTTCGGCGATGCGGTCGGGGACGGCGTCGGCGACCGCGGTCACCACGATGCTCGCGTAGCTGTGCCCGACCAGGACGACGTCGGTGAGATCCGCGGAGGTGAGCAGGCCGACCAGATCCTCGACGTGGGTATCCAGGCCGACATCCGGGGTCAAGAGATCGGCGCGGTCGCCGAGGCCGACAAGCGACGGGGCCAGCACACGATGTCCGGCGTCCTCGAGCAGCGGCAGCACCCGCTGCCAGGCCCAGCCGCCGTGAAATGCGCCATGCACGAGCAGATATGTCGACACGATCAGTTCTCCCTGAATTTCGTTAGGGCAGTGACGGTTCCGGCGACATCGGCCACCGGTGGCACATGTTCGGGCCGGATGCCGAGCCCGATCACCCGGGCCACCAAACGGGGTAGCCGGGGAAAGCGCCGCAGCAGACGTACCAGCAGTGGCCTGTCGGTGCCCGGTCGTCCGGCATTCGGATAGAGATCCGACAGCAGCCGCAGTTGCGCGAATTGGACTACGCGCATGGGGAATTCACGCCTGCTCTGCACGGCGCGCAATTGTGCGACGCTCGGTCGAGCACCCGTGCCGAGGATGGGCGCGAGCAGCCGGGCGGTCGCGATCGCGTCCTGTACCGCGAGATTGATGCCGACTCCGCCCGCGGGCGACATGGCATGGGCCGCATCGCCGATCGCGAGGAGGCCGGGCCGGTACCAGCGCCGTAGCCGATCCACCCGCACATCAAGGGGTTTCACGTCATCCCAGGTGCGGATCTCGGCCGCCAGATGCTCGGTGAGGCTCGGATAGATCGCGGCGAGGTCGGCACGGAAGTCGGCGAGTCCGGCGGCCTTCACAGTCGCGAATCCGCCCTTCGGGATCATGTAGGCGACCTGCAGGTAGTCGCCGCGGTCGATGCAGACGATGAAGAAGCCATTGCCGCTGCGCACGGTAGGCAGCCGCTCGCCGTCGGGTTTGCTGACCCGGAACCACAGCACGTCCATCGGCGCCGCGCCGGCCGCGACCTCCAGCAGGCCGCCGCGCACAATCGAATTGCGTCCATCCGCGGCGATCACCAACTGGGACCGGACCTCGAGAGGTCCCTCGGGTGTGCGTACCCGTGCGCCGACCACGGTGTCGTGCTCCTGGATGAGTTCGGTGACCTCGGCCCGCTGGATCAAGCGGAAGCCCGGGTACCGCCCACCGGCCTCGGCCAGGAAGTTCAGCACATCCCACTGCGGCATAAATGCCACGAACGGGAAACCGCCTGGGAGCGAGCGGAAGTCGGCGAAGATCACCGGCCCACTCGCGGTGGCCATCGGCAGCTGTGGCAGTTCGACGTGCGGTAGCGCGAGGAATTCGGTGGCCAGCCCGAGTTCGTCGATCGCCCGGAGAGTGGATGGGTGCACGGTGTCACCGCGGAAGTCGCGCAGGAAGTCCGGATGCTTTTCCAACACAAGCACTTCCACGCCCGATCGGGCGAGCACTAGACCGGTCATCAGCCCGGCCGGTCCGCCGCCGACCACGCAGACCCGCACCGATTCGGTTGTCACGCCAGACATGTCGGCACCTGCCCGTGGTTGTACACGATCATCTCGCCGAAAATCGACAGCACATCCAGCGGCTCGCCGATCGGACCGCCCGCCCACTCCGCATCGGCGCGGTACAGATTGCCGACTATGCGCTCTTCGTCGACCAGATCGGCGAATTCACCGTGATCGGCCTCGAGCGCGATGGCCAGCGGGGTGAGTCCGAGGGAGCGGCCCTCGGCGGCCAGCTCCTGCACCCACCGCAGATATCGCAATGTCTGCTCGAAGATCTCGGGTCCGGTCACCGGACCGTGCCCGGACACCACAGTTTCCGCGCCCAGTTCGGCTAGCCTGCTGATCGCGTTTATCGTCCCGCTGACCGATCCCATCAGGCAGAACGGCGCGGCCCCCGACATCACCAGATCTCCGGCGAAGAGCACCTTCTCCTCGGGCAGCCACGCCACCACATCATTGGTGGTGTGCGCGGCCGGTCCGAGGTGGAATAGTTCGACGCGCCGTTCGCCGATATGCAGGGTCACGCGGCCGCTGAAGGTGATGCTGGGCAGGGTTACTCGCACATCGCCCCACTGCACCTGCGGCCACAGTTCGGTCAGCGCGAGTCCGGTCTCGATCATCTCCGGCCGGATCCGATCGTGGCCGATGACGACCGCGGTGGGCCCGAAGAGGTGATTGCCGAAATTGTGGTCGCCGTGATGGTGGGTGTTGACAATCGTTCTGGCCGGACCGATATCGAGGCCGTCGACGAATTCGACCAGCGCGCGGGTGCGTCCCTCGGTCGCCAGCGTATCGATCACCACCGCCCCGCCCGGCCCCGCCAGCACGCCCGCATTGCTGACACACCAGCCGCCTCGACTGTGCGTGTACGCGTAGACCCGGTCGGCGATTTCGCGCACGACCGGGCCCCCGGCCACCATCGGTGGTTCGGTGGCGGTCATGTCGGTGACTTCACGGACTCGGCATACCGCACCGCGCACAGCAGGGTATTGCGGCTGTTGGTCGACAGCGCTTCGGTGAGATATGCGCGCGCATCGGCGAGATCGGTATCGGCCCCGAGGACTTCGCGGGCGGCAACCGGATTGATCGCAACTGTGTGCCGTGCCGTCACCACCGCACCGTCCGGACCGTCCGCGAATTCCCATGCGCCGCTGTGCCCGAAGAGCATGGCAGGCGGCAGCAGCTGCTTGTAATCGATCCGCTCGTCGGTGACGCAGACGCGCACCGATTTGGTGGTGTGCGGAATACCGCCCGCGGTAACGGTATCCATCTCCATCAGCTGCACACCATCGGCGTCCTCGTCGAGTTCGATCCTGCCGACGTGCGGGACGTGTTCGGGCCAGCGCTCGCTGTGGTAGATGAAGTCGTATGCCTCGGCCGCCGCAATATCGAGCGAGACGGCGTCTTCGAAGGTGTGCACCACCTCGTCGACCGGATGTCCCAGCTCTGCGATATGAGCCAACGCGGCCAACTCTGTCTCGCTATTGCGATCCACCGCGCCCGCCACCAGATCCGGATCGGCGCCGTCCACCACGGTGAAGCGGTGGTCGAGGGTGACCTTCGTTGTGCCGGGATCGATTTCGCGGAACGACCAGCCGCCGCCCATGGACGCGATCGGTGCGTGACTGCGCTCCTGTTCGAAGACGATGCGCCGTTGCGCCGCATCGAGCACCCGCCGGGAGGTCCAATTCTTCACCTCACCATTGACGGTGGCCCACAACCGGAACCGCTCCTCATCGGGTCCGCGGTGCAGATGACGCACCAGCACGCTCGGCGCGAAGATCACCGGCCATTTGGTCACATCCGCGACCAGGGCGTAGACGACCTCTGGCGGCGCCTGCACCACCTTGGTGTGGCTCATCACCTGTGTATTCATGCAGCACCGCGCAATTGGCTATTGACGATATCGACCAGCTCCTGCGGCGTCGTGACATCGATGAGCTGTTCCTCCGGGATCAGCACGCCGAAATCGCGTTGGATCCGCGAGGCCGTTTCGATGAGCGCCAGGGAGTCGTAGCCGAGCTGTTCGAAGTCGAGTCCGGCGATATCTTCGGCGATATCATCGCCGCCCGCGCATTCCACAAGGATCCGGCGTAATTCGGTAATTGTCATGGTCATGATCGGCTCCCTAGGTTTGGTCGACAGCGCGCACGACGACCGCGGAGTTGAAACCCCAACGGCCACGGGCCAGGACGAGGGCGCCGCCGACGGTGGCGGGCCGCGGTGCGCCGAGAACCAGATCGATCCGGTAGTCCTCGGCGAGGGTGGTGGTGTAGGCGGTCGGCGGAATCACCGAATCGCGTATGGACAGCAGTGCGGTCACGATGTCGAGCGGGCCCGCGCCCGAGAACAGCCGTCCGGTCAGCGGTTTCGACGCCGTGACCGGGACGCCACCGGCGCCGAAGATGGCCTCGATGGCCGCCGCCTCGTCCCGATCGCGGTCGGGTACACCCGCCGCATCGGCGAAGACGATATCGATATCGCCCGGTCCCATACCGGCGTCGGCGAGTGCGAGTTCCGCGGCGCGGCGCAGACCCGAGGGTCTTCCCGAATCCGGCGCCGGATCGAATGTCGAAGCGTACCCGGCGATTTCGCCATGCACCTTCGGAACGCCGCGGGCACGGGCCGCCGTGGCGTCCTCGACCACCAGCATCGCACCGCCCTCACCCGGCACATATCCGGCCGCTGCGGTGTCGAATGGCAGATAGGCACGCTCCGGCGCGTCCGACGTGCTGACCTCGCCGCTGGCCAGATGTGAGGCCCAGCCCCAGGGATCGAGCGCGGAATCCACGCCGCCGGTGACCACCAGCGGGGTGCCGCGGTTGACCGTCCGGCGGGCGTGCCCGACCGCGTCCAAACCGCCCGCCTGTTCGGCGACCAGCGCACTGCTCGGCCCGCGCATACCGTGCCGGATCGAGATCTGCCCGGTATTCACCGCGTAGAACCAGGCGAACGACTCGTAGACGCTCACATGCTCGGAACCGCGCGACCACAGCTTATTGAACTCGCGATGGGTGAATTCGAAACCGCCGGAGGCATTTCCGGTGACCACACCCATGTCGTAGTCGGTCAGTGCCGCCGTATCGACCTTGGCGTCGTCCAGGGCCCACTGCGCGGCCACCAACGCCATCCGCGTCGAAATATCGGTCTGCGGCAGCAATCGGCTCGGCAGATGTTCGGCCGCATCGAAATCGGCGACCTGTCCGGCCAATCGCGCGGTGCTGCGGTTGGTGTCGAACCGGGTCAGCGGTGCGATACCACTGTGGCCATCCAACACCGCATCCCAGAAGCGCTCGACGCCGAGGCCATTCGGCGCGAGCACGCCCATACCGGTAACCAGGATCATGCCGCCACCGCCTGGGGTTTACGCAACACCATCGCGCTCTGGAAGCCACCGAATCCGCTACCGACGGTGAGCACGGTGTCCATCCGGTGCTGGCGCGCGGTGAGCGGCACATAGTCCAGATCGCACTCCGGGTCGGCTTCGTGCAGATTCGCAGTCGGCGGCACCACCTGGTATTCCAGCGCAAGCAGGGAGGCGGCGATCTCGACCGAACCGATGGCGCCCAGCGAGTGGCCGACCATCGATTTGATGGAGCTCATCGGCGTCGCGTAGGCGTGCTGGCCGAGACTGCGCTTTACGGCGGCGGTCTCGTGCCGATCGTTCTGCCGGGTGCCCGAACCGTGCGCGTTGATGTAATTCACGCCGGTGGGGTCGATGCGCGATTCGTCCAGTGCGACCCGGATCGCCTCGGCCATCTCCCGGCCGTCGGCCTTGAGGCCGGTCATGTGGTAGGCGTTGCAGCGCGTGGCGTAGCCGGTGATCTCGGCGTAGATACGCGCGCCCCGCTTGCGCGCGCTCTCGTACTCCTCCAGTACGAACAGCGCCGCCCCCTCCGCGAGCACGAAGCCATTGCGCGAGTTGTCGAACGGTCGGGAGGCATGTTCGGCATCGTCATTGCGGGAGGTGGTGGCCTTGATCGCATCGAAGCAAGCCACCACGATCGGCGTAATCGGGGTATCCGCCGCGCCGGCCAGCATCACATCGGCCGAACCCTCGCGGATCAACTGCACGGCGTGGCCGACCGAATCCAACCCGGAGGTGCAGCCGTTGGAGACCATGGCGACCGGCCCTTCCGCGCCCACACTCCAGGCCACCTCGGCGGGCATTACGCTCGGCACCATGTAGTCGAACATGTGCGGGGACAGGTAGGTCTGGTCGACCAGCCAGTTCTTACCGGAATCCGACAGCACGAGATACTCCTGCTCCAGGCTGGTCGCCGCGGCGACCGCGCTGCCGAGGCTGACGCCGAGCCGGTGCGGATCCAGCGATCCGATATCGATGCCGCTATCGGCCACCGCCTCCCGTCCGCACACCACGGCGAACTGCACCGCTCGGTCCATACGGCGAATTTCCCTGGGCGACAACCCTTCCTGAATCGGGTCGAAATCGGCCTCGCCCGCCACCTGGGACCGGTAGGGCGTGGGGTCGAAGAATGAAATCCGGCGCGTCGCGGTACGGCCCTCGGACAGCAGTTTCCAGAACTTGTCCTTACCCGAACCGCCGGGCGCGCGGACACCTAGTCCGGTGACGACAACGCGGCGGCTCATACCGCACCACCGGATGCGTTGGGGTTCATGGCGTTATCTCCCTTCGATCGTGGGGTCAAGCATCGAAGGCGGTCCTCGAACCTGACTCGAGCGCCGGAGTCGAGCTGTTCTCTAGCGGGTGCGCGCAGGCTGGGTCGCACCTTCCCCGAGCACAGGAGACACGCGTGATGAAGTCAGCACACGGCCTGGACGGTGCCGCGGACTGGGTACTCTGCCCGGCCTGTCTGATTCCGCTGTACGGCAAGCGATTCGCCCGCGACCTCGGTGTCTGCGGCGAATGCGGCAGACACACCCCGATCCCGGCCGAGCAGCGCATCGCCCAGCTCGCCGACGAGGGCCGGTTCGAACCGCTCGCCGTCATCCCCACCGACGACGATCCGCTGACCTTCACCGATACCAAGCCCTATCCGGACCGGCTCGCCGCCGCCCGGGCGCGCACTGGCATGCACGATGCCGTGCTGTGCGCGTTCGCGGCTGTCGACGGCAATCCGGTGATCATCGCGGCCATGGATTTCCGGTTCCTCGGTGGCAGTCTGGGCACCGCGGTCGGCGAGATGATCACCGCGGCCGCGGAAACCGCGCTCGCCGAACGGATTCCGCTGCTCATCGTCACCGCCTCGGGTGGCGCACGAATGCAGGAGGGACCGCTGTCGCTGATGCAGATGGCGAAAACAAGTGCGGCGCTGGAACAGCTGGACCGCGCGGGCATCCTCACCATCACACTGATCACCGACCCGACCTACGGTGGGGTCGCGGCGTCGTTCGCCACGCTGTCGGATGTGCTGATCGCCGAACCGGGGGCGCGGCTGGGCTTCGCTGGTCGCCGGGTGATCGAACAGACGATCCGTCAAGAACTGCCGCCGAAGTTCCAGACCGCCGAATTCCTGTTGGAGCGCGGGCTGATCGATATGATCGTGCCGCGCGCCGGATTGCGCCAGGCACTCGGGTCCCTGCTGCGAGTGGCCGGTCCGGTCGATCCGACCGGCGATGCGGTGACCGAGTTGGACGCGGGAACCATCACCGACCCGGCTCGGGTTCCCGACAGCGATCCCTGGGCGCAGGTTCGGCGGGCGCGCACGCCGAGCAGACCGACCGCGCTCGATTACTTCGCCCTGGCCTTCGAAGGCTTCCAGGAGTTGCGCGGGGACCGCATCTCGGGGAACTGCCCGGCCATCGTCGGCGGAACCGCATGGCTCGGTGACCAGCCGGTCGTGGTAATCGGACATCAGAAGGGGCGTGAGCCGAAGGAGTTGATGGCGCGCAACTTCGGTATGCCGACTCCGGCGGGCTACCGAAAGTCCGCACGGCTCATGCGTTTCGCCGAAAAGCTCGGGCTGCCGGTGATCACGTTGATCGACACTCCCGGCGCTTATCCCGGCGCGACCGCCGAGGAGCAGGGGCAGGCGGTGGTGATCGCGGAGAATATCCGGCTGATGTCCGCACTGCGGGTGCCGGTGATCAGCGTGGTGATCGGGGAGGGCGGCAGCGGCGGCGCGTTGGCGCTCGGCGTCGCCAATCGGGTGCTGATGTTCGCCAACGGTACATATTCGGTGATCAGCCCGGAAGGATGCGCGGCCATCGTATGGAACGATCCGGCTGCGGCACCGAAAGCCGCTGCCGCGCTGTCACTTACGGCCGGTGACCTGCTGCGGCTGGGCATCGTGGATGCGGTGCTGCCCGAACCCGGCGACGATGTGGGTGCGGCACCGCTGGCGGCGGCGAACCAACTGCATCGTGCGCTGGCGGCGAGCCTGCGCGAGTTGACCGGTTGTGGCGGCGAAGACCTCGCCGCCGAGCGGCGCGCCCGGTTCCGACGGTTCGGTGCGCGGCAGCAGGTTCCGGTTCGGTCGGTGGCGTAGGAGAGTGCGGGACACCATGTTCGAGAAGATTCTTATCGCCAATCGCGGCGAGATCGCGCTGCGGGTCGCGCGCACCTGCCGGGAACTCGGGGTGCGCACCGTAGCGGTACATTCGGTCGCCGACGCGGAGTCGGCCGTCGTGCAGTTTGCCGACGAATCGGTGCAGATCGGGCCGGCCGCGGCCAAACGCAGCTATCTCAATGCGGCCGCCGTACTCGCCGCGGCTGAGACGACCGGCGCCGATGCGATCCATCCCGGCTACGGATTCCTTTCGGAGTCACCGGATTTCGCGGATGCCTGCCGCGCGGCGGGTGTCACCCTGATCGGTCCGCCCGCCGATGTGATGGCCCAACTCGGTGATAAGCAGTCGGCACGCACCCTGATGGCCAAGGCGGGGCTACCGCTGCTGCCGGGCAGTCTGGATCCGCTCGAACCCGAGGATGCGCACGCACTGGCCGACTCGATCGGGTACCCGGTGATCATCAAGGCCGCCGCGGGTGGCGGCGGGCGCGGGATGCAGGTGGTACGCGACAGTGCGGCGTTCCCACGCGCCTATCAGGAGACGCGGGCGACCGCGCGAATGTTGTTCGGGGACAGTCGAGTCTATCTGGAGAAGTACCTCGAGGGCGCCCGGCACGTCGAGATCCAGGTGTTGTGCGATGGCTACGGCAACGGTGTGCACCTCGGTGAACGCGACTGCTCGGTGCAGCGCAGGCACCAGAAGCTCATCGAGGAATCGCCCGCGCCGCGGCTGCCGGAGGGGCTCGCGGCGCGGATGGGCAAATCCGCGGTGGACGGGGTGCTGGAAGCCGGGTACGTCGGCGCCGGAACCGTGGAATTTCTGGTGGATCGGCAGGGGCATTACTATTTTATGGAGGTGAACTGCCGAATCCAGGTCGAACATCCGGTGACAGAAATGGTTACCGGTATCGATTTGGTTGCCGAGCAGATCTATATCGCGGCAGGGCAATCGCTCAGCATCGCGCAGCACGATATTTTCCTGCGTGGTGCGGCAATTGAATGCCGCATCAATGCCGAGGACCCGGCTGCTGAATTCGCACCGGCACCCGGAATTGTGGCCGAATTCACTCCCCCCGGTGGTCCGTTCGTTCGTGTCGATACGCATGTGCACGCCGGATATTCGATCCCACCGCATTACGATTCGCTACTTGCCAAACTGATCGTATGGGCGCCGGACCGGGACCAGGCGCTCGCGCGCATGCGGCGAGCCCTGGCCGAATTCCGGATTTCGGGTGCGCGCGTCGAGACGACCCGGGATTTTCTGCGGGAAGTACTCGACCACCCGGCCATGCGGTCGGCGACGCATTCGACCGCGCTGGTGGACGAGTTATTGCGAGCGGATTAGGCGGGTTCTGCTCGAGCCGCGCGGAATTCGGGGGAGTACCAGCCGATGAGGTATCCCGCGTGACGGCTGTTGAGCATGGCACTGACCGATACATCGGAGGCGGCGAGGATATCCCGATGCAATTTCTGCAGCTTCTGGCATGGATCGAGGCCGAGCTCGCGCTGCATCGACCTGCTGAACTGCTGGTAGGACTCCAGCGCGCGGGCGCGCTGGCCCGCACGACTCAGTGCGAACATGTAGTACGCCTGCAGCCGCTCGTGCAGCGGGTGCTGCATGGTGAGTCGGGCCAGGTCAGGGGAGACTTCGCGATATCGACCGAGCCGCAGTTCGGCCTCGACGCGCAGCTCGATATTGGTCAGCCGCAGGTGATCCAGATGCGAGATCTCCGCGGCGAGCGGGATACCGCCCTCCACATCGACCAGCGCCGGACCGCTCCACAGCGCCTCCGCGGCGGTGAACAGATCTACCGCGCGATAGTCGTCGCCTGCCTTGGCGGCACAGCGCGCGGCCTCGGACATGCTCTGATAGTCGCGCAAATCGAAGACGCAGTCCTTGACATCGAACGAATACCCCTTACTGCGTGTCCGGAGAAATCGTTCGGCCACCTCGGACTGCCCGATGCCGAGCTGCTCGGCCATCTTCTTTCGAATTCCCAGTACATAGGTCTGCACGACAGTGACGGCGCTGCGTGGTGGATCGTCGTTCCACAGCTCTTCGACCAGCGTTGTTACCGGAACGACAGTGTCGTGTCTGACGAGTAGTAAGGCGAGTAGTTGGCGTTGTTTCTGTGCTGTCGGCGTTGCGTTGTGGTTATTGAGGGCAAGCGTCAATGGACCTAACACGCGAGCGCACACTGGATACTTCACCTGGAGTTCTCCTACGGGCGTTATCCCCCCGACCGACGTGAGTTCTCGAAATCCCACCTCGCTGTAGGCAATATCAACACTATCCAAAATTCAGTATCAAGTCGATGAATCTTGAGTTATATCGGAGTTAACTGGGCGCGCAGGGTGCGCTAATTCTCCTTCCTGCCAAGGAGATTCGCGCATCGGGCCAATTCGTGGGACGACGCTCGCTCGGGTTGCGCGTAGCCGGCGATTCGCTTCCGAATGGGCAGCGGATTGTTCACAGCTCGGAGCTGTCCGGGCCGGGGTCTCTCGGCTGCGAGCCGCATGCGCCCGAACTTGCAGTTTCTGAAAAATTGCAGTTTGTGCTACTTTGGCGGACATGTCCAAGGACGAGCGCCCGATCGGGTTGCGGGAGCAGAAGAAACGCCAGACCGAGCTCGATCTCTGTCTCGCCGCACGACGGCTCGCGGTCGAGCACGGGTTGGACGCGACGACCGTCGAGGACATCGCGAGAGCGGTCGGGGTCTCGCCCCGCACGTTCTTCAACTACTACGAGACGAAAATGGATGCGGTAGTCGGTCCGATCGGCGAGATCGGCACACCGGAGTTGCGCGAGCAGTTCATCGCGGGCGGGCCGAGTGGCGTGCTGATGGACGATCTCACCTGGTTGTTCGTGCACGGCTTCGAATCCGAAACCGAGGTGCGCGAGGGCATCGCGCTGGTTACCGAGATCATCAAGACCGAGCCGCGGGTGCTCGCGGCCTTCGTCGCCTCGGGCGCCCGCTTGCAGAGCGTGATGATCGACCTGCTCTCGGCTCGGCTCGGCAGTGCCGTAGCGCCCGAATTCGCCGGTCTGGCAGCGGGATTCATGACGAACATCACCACGCGGGCAGCGATGACCACGGTCGGAGATCCGACTGTGTCGCTGGCGGCGGCAGTACGCGAACACTGCGCAATGGCCGCGCGGCTGTTCGAACAGCATGACGGCAGGAAAGAGAGACGCAAGAGATGACCATCACAGCTGAATCGCCGCCCGCGCCGATTGTCCTGACCCAGAAGCGGATCTGGCTCATCTTCGGCGCGCTGATCGCGGGGATGTTCCTGGCCAGCCTGGACCAGACCATCGTCGGCACCGCGATGCCGACCATCGTCGGCGATCTGGGCGGCATCTCCCATATGGCTTGGACCGCAACGTCATATCTGCTCGCGACCACCATCATGATGCCGATCTACGGCAAATTCGGCGATCTGTTCGGGCGGCGCTGGCCGTTCCTGTTCGCCATCACGATCTTCACAGTGGCCTCCATCGGCGCCGCCGCGTCGACGAGTTTCTGGGAGTTCATCACCTTCCGCGGCCTGCAGGGCGTCGGCGGTGGTGGTCTGATGATTCTGGCGCAGGCCATCATCGCCGATGTGGTGCCCGCCAAGGATCGCGGCAAATATATGGCCCCGATGGGCGCGGTCTTCGGCATCACCTCGGTCGCGGGACCGCTGCTCGGCGGTTTCTTCGCCGACCATCTCGGCTGGCGCTGGTGCTTCTGGATCAATGTGCCGATCGGAATTGCCGCACTGTTCATCGCCTTCCGCTACTTGAGCATCCCCAGCCACCGGCCCAAGACCCGGCCCGACTATCTCGGTGTGGTGTTGATGTCGGCCGCGACCACGCTGCTGATCCTGATCACCGACTGGGGCGGCAAGCAATACGCTTGGGGCTCAACGGTTATGGTCACCATGATCGCGGCGTTCGTCGTGGTGGTCGCTGCCTTCGTGCTGGTGGAGGCGCGCGCGGAGGAGCCGATGCTGCCGCTGTGGTTGTTCCGCAATCGCACCTTCGTGCTGACCTCCGCGATCGGCTTCGTGGTCGGCCTGGTGATGTTCGCCGCCCTCGCCTTTATCCCGACCTATCTTCAAATGGCAACGGGCGCTTCGGCTTCGGTATCGGGTCTGCTGCTGATTCCGATGATGGTCGGTCTGATGATCGCATTGATCGCCTCGATGACGATGATCACCAAAACCGGCCGCTACAAGCTCTATCCGCCCCTCGGCGCGGTTTTGATGTTCGTGGACATGCTCTGGTTGACCCGCCTGGACGCGGACACCCCGATGTGGGTCGTCTCCGCCATGCTGTTCGTCATGGGTGCGGGCCTCGGCCTGATCATGCAGATCATCGTCCTGGTCGTCCAGAATGCCGTGGCCCCCGACCAAATCGGCACCGCCACCAGCGCCAACAACTATTTCCGTGAAATGGGCGGCGCACTGGGCGTGGCGATTTTCGGCTCCATCTTCACCAACCGTTTGACCGAGGGCCTCACCGATGTCTTCGTCTCCCACGGGCCCGAAGCCGCAGCGGCGAAGCTGGATCCAGGCGCGTTGGTGCCCTCGGTGGTCAAGCATCTACCCGACGGCCTACATGACGCCATCGTCGGCGCCTACGTGGACGCCTTGGTCCCCGGCTTCTGGTACCTGATCCCAGGCGCGGTAATCGCCTTCGTGCTCGCGCTGTTCATTCCCCATATGAAGCTCGCCGATGAAGCGGGCATGGTCGCCCGCGGCGAGGCGGTAATGGAAGAAGACGCGGATCCGCAGCTCGTCGGAGAAAACTGAGGCAGGCGAGGAGGATATGAGAAGGTCCGGGCGGAATCCGCCCGGGCCTTTCATGCGCAAATCCGGTGTCAGGGTACGACTTCGACCACGTCACCGGGGTTGAGGTAGCGGTAGGTCGCTTCGGCGCCCTCGGGGGTCATCCGGATGCAGCCGTGCGACTGCTCCTCGATGGGGCCGATATGGGTGGCGATATCGCCGTTGAAGAAGACCGCCCACTTCATCGGAGCGTTGTGCATGGTGCTCCAGAAGTCTTCCCGCTTGAAGGCGACCTTGAAGACGCCGGGTGGTGTCTCATATCCCGGCCGCCCGTGCGAAATCGGGGTCGGACCGTAGGTGACCTTGCCGTTGTCCATCAGCCAGGCCTCGTTCGTCGACAGCCGCATGCACATGCGTGCGGTGGTGCCACACGGTGCGACGATCGGAACCGGCGGGATGATCGCCGGTGTGCCGATATCCGGTCCACCGGGCCACAACGGCTCGGCCTGTACCGTCCCCGCCATCAGGAGACCTGCGGAAACGGCACCTACGAGTAAAGCGGATCTGACCGACCAGTTTCGAAAACGTTTGCTGTTCTTCACGCTCCTGCCCCCTCTAACCCTTGCCGGCACCCTGCGCGGGGATCGCCAGGGTGATGATGGGACCAACTCCGTCGCCACAAGCATAGAACCGGCGCGAGGTGAAAGTGATCATTTCCGCATTCGACCTCGGTATCTGCGGAACCGGACCGATGTCGGCATAAGCGACGGATCCGGCGGCATAGACTCCAACGGAACGAAAGGATCCGCGCGCGCATTGCCCGGGTCCCAAGTACGCTCGGAGTGTCGAAATGTGACGCGACAGATTGGTTTCCGTATTAAGGGGGAACAGTGGACGCGCTGAAGCTCGACCCGGCGGCGATGGCCGCCTACACCACGATCGCGAATACGGTGTCGCAACAACTGGCCTCGGCGTCGGAGGTCGCGGGTGGCGCCGTGAATCCCGAGCGGCTGGCCGCCGACCTCGGTCAGGTCGGTGCCGGATTCGTGGCCCGGTTCACCGAGAAGGTGAATGAACACGTGCAGGCGCTCTCGACCGCAGGGCAACTGGTCGCCGCCTACGGGCAGGTGCTGCGCGACTACAGCGCGGACATGCAGGGTATCGATGTCGATTCCGCGGGCGCTCTTGCCCGGCAAGGAGAGGCGCTGCCATGAGACGACTGCTTCGACGGCGGCCCACGAACAACGCCTCCGATACTCCCGCCAGCACGCCCGTTGATCCGAATGCGGATCCGCCGATCGTAGCGGCGCTGGTCGAGCCGCTGCTGCAATTGCGCGCTTCGCTCGGCAGCGGCGTCGCGACTCCGGACCAGTCCGTCGTCAACGCGCTGTCCACCGCGTCCACCCAGGCCGCCGATGCCGAGGGCCCGCACCGCGAGGGCCTGCACGCCCTCGAATCGACATGGACCTCCCGCGCCGCCGATGATGCCGTTCCGGCATTGCGCACCACGCAAACTCAGATCGGTGATATCACCGATCGCGGACCCGAGTACCTGTCGGTGCTCGGCGACGCCCATGCCACCAGCGCCCGCGCCGCGCAGAAGGTGGATCAGATCATCGCGGACTTCCGTCGCGACGCCAAGCAGATCATGAGCACCGCGAGTGCGTCCTCGGATTCCGACGCGGTAATCGCGCGGGCGACCCAGGCGTTGCGCGACGCGGTCACCGCGGTCAGCACGGCGCAGTCGGAAATGGATGACCACACTGCGCGGTTGGATGCGATGGGGCCGCTCACGGTAACCACGCCACAGGGTGTCGGCACCACCCAGCAGACGGTCGTGCCGGGCACGACGAACGGCGTGACCACGGCGGGCGTGACCACAACGACGCCACTGGATCCGGTGCAGGCTGCCCAACTCCAATTGCAGCAGTACCTGATCAACGCGGGCGTATCGGTCGGCACCGCAGCCATCGATGCCGGAGTCAATATCGGCACCCACCTCATCGACAAGATCGCCGAAGTCGGCACGCACGCCATGGACACCGTGGCCGCGTCCGCAGATAAGGTCATCGATAAGGCGATTCCCGAACTCATCCATCCGGGCAGCACCACGAATTCGCCCACGGGCGGTGACAGCGCGAGCAAGCCCACGAATGTCATCGACTTCGGTGGCGGATCTGGGCAGTCGTCCAAGCCCGCGCCGAATATCGGAACCAACTCGGTGATCCCGCCCAACCTGGACGGCCCGACCGCGACGAAACCCGCGCCCGCACCGGGGCCGCAGGCACCGGCCGCGAGCGCGGACGCGCCGCCATCGCGCCCGTCTGGGCCGGAACCGACAAATCAACCCGGCACCACCGGTGGTCTGGCGATGCCGCCGTCATCGCAGTCGGATGAGGACCGTCGACCGCGCGACGGTCAACTCGGCGTCACCGTGCCGACCGTATTGGCGACCGTCCCGCCTGCGGTGATCGGCGAATTCGACAATGACGAGCTCTGATTCCGGCTCCTCGAGCCAGAACCAGGGCAATCCGTTCGACACCGGGCTGCCCATGGTCCGGCCCGCCGCTCCGACCCCGAAGCGGCGCCGCCGTCCGACCGTACGCCTCGGTTCGGGCCAGCCCCGGACACCGCTGGCCGATGCGCTCGATCCACCCGAGCGGCCGCGCCGTCCTCGGCCGGCCGGGGATTGGCAGGAGTGGCTCGAACCGCAGCGCCCCGCGGCGGCGCCACCGGAGGCGAATCGCAGTCGGCCTCCGACGCGCGCGGTCGAAGCCGAGTCCGAGCTACCGGCGGAGACCAGTTCCGTCGTACCGACGATCATCGATCGGTCCGGCGGCAATCCCGGTCCGGCACTGCGGCATCCGCCGCGCCGTCGCGATTCGCAACCGACAGGTGGCGGCAACCGAGTCGTCGCGGTGCTGATCGTGCTCGGTGTCGTGTTGGCAGTGGTATCGGTGGTGATGTTCGTCTTCGGCGGTTCGGGCAATCACAAGCGACCTGCCGCCGCGACGACGCAGGCGGTTGCCCAGGGGACTGCCGGGCGCCCCTCAGCGACCCCGGCACCCGGTGACCAACCTTCCGCGGTCGCCACGCCGGGCTGCGAACAGCGGCGCACCGGTGATGTCATCTCCGGCACCGATCCCGGCGGCACCAGCGATGGGCCGTCGGCGATCCTCGCGTTCGAACGTGCCTACTATGTGCAGCGTTCCGGATTCGCCGCGCGCGGCGTAGTCGCCAACGATGCGAATGTGCCCGCCGCCGACCAGATTCAGCGCGGAATCAACCAGGTACCGATCGGCACCCTCTACTGTGTGCAGATCACCCGCGCGGGTAGCGATGCGGGGGAGGCGCATTGGGAGGTCCGGCTGACCCAGCAGCTTCCAGGCGAGCAGCCGCAGACCTTCACGCAGATCATCACGACGCGAACGGCGGCCAATCGCACGCTGATCACCGCGATCAACGCGGGCTGACGGTCAGTTCCACTCGGCGTCGATGATCCGAATCCGGCGCGCTGAAGGTCCTCTCCGGCGTGTGGCGTCAGAGGGTGCGCGTCATGAAGACGCTGTGCGGATCCTCGACGTAGTCGGCGAAGGGCGCGCAGATCTCGAAGCCATGGCGGGCGTAGAGCCGCAGTGCGGGGGCGAAGTAGTCGGATGCTCCCGTCTCCAGGCTGAGTCGCTGGTAATTGCGTGCGCGGGCCTCGGCGATGACATGGTGCAGCAGGGCCGAGGCGATGCCGCGGCCGGTGCGATCGGTGGCGGTGCGCATCGACTTGATCTCGCCGTGGGTGGGGGCGAGTTGTTTGAGTGCGCCGCAACCAGCGAGTTCGTCGTCCTCCCAGGCGCTCCAGAAGGTGACGTTCGGTCCACGGAGCGCATCCAGGTCCAGGGCGTGCACGCTGTCTTCGGGCGAGTTGTCGTACATCTCGGCCAGATGCTGGGTGAGCAGGGCAGCGACTTCGGGACCGGACACATCATCGACGACGATCCGCAGCACGGCAGCCGGTGCGGTTGAGGTCGGTAGGGGGTCGCCGATATCGCTGGACATCCGTCCATCATGGATCGTGCCTGCGTCGGTCCTGCTGTCTGGGTCGGTGCTCGACGAATTCGCCGGAGACCCTTTACTGTGAGGGCACTCGCCCTCACCTAGGTGGACAACGATGCCGATACTCGAGAAGTACGCGCCGCGCACGGATCGTGCTCTGACTGGGCCGCGCCGACTGCCGGTACCCCTGGGCGCCGTGGCCAGCAGAGCGGGGCGCGACGCCGTGTTCAGGCGAATCGGCCGCACGGCCGCGGTGTCAGAACCGGCTGCGGCCGAAGGGGTTCGGGTCGGCGAGCGGTTCGGCGAGATTGGCGTCAGGATCGAATCATGAAGTTTGCGAACAAGGTCGGGGCGCTGGCCGCGGCTGCGGCGCGTCGGGCCGCCGATGAGACCTATTACGCCGCGTTGACGGTGCGTGCCGGACTCGCGACCCCCGAACGTCCGGATCGACTCGCCCTCATGGGTGCCGCGGTGCTGCGCTCCGGACTGCTGGGCGGGCTGACAACGGTTGCCGCTCTGCGCTATCGCGATCGCGCCGCCATCATCGATGAACTCGGCCGCGTCAGTTTTCGTGAACTCGACGAGCGCAGCACCGCGCTCGCGAATGCCTGGCGGGCGCGTGGACTGCGGGACGGCGAGGGTGTCGCCATCCTGGCGCGCAACCACCGCGGCTTCCACTACGCGGTCTTCGCCGCCGCGAAATGCGGTGCGCGAATCATCCTGCTCAATACCGATTTCGCGGCGCCGCAACTGCGCGAGGTGGTGACCCGCGAGGGCGCCGATCTGCTGATCTTCGACGACGAATACGCAAGTATGCTCGGCGATTTCACGCCGCGTCGGGGCCGCTACCGTGCCTGGGCCGATAAACCGGGCGTCGACACCATCGACAATCTGATCGCGGGTGCGGCGCGGACACCACCGCGTAAGCCGCGCACCGCCGCCCGCATCATCCTGCTGACCAGCGGGACGACCGGCACCCCGAAAGGTGCGCCGCGCAGCAGCGAGCCTGCCTCACTGTCACCGCTGGGCGCCATCCTCGGCAAAGTGCCGTTCCGTGCCCGTGAAATCACCGAATGCCCTGCGCCGCTATTCCATACGCTCGGGTTCGCGCACGCCGTCCTCGCGGTCGGCTTCGGTTCCACGCTGGTGATCCGGCGGCGCTTCGATCCCCAGGAGGTGCTGGACAGTCTGGACCGCCACGGTGCCACGGCCATGGTCGCGGTGCCGGTGATGCTGCGGCGACTCGTCGACGCTGGACCGAAAGCTATTGCTGAGTGCGATCTTTCGCGGTTGCGGATCATCTTCGTCGCGGGCTCGCAGCTGGGTGCCGACCTGTGTATCCGGGTGACCGACGCATTCGGGCCGGTGGTGTACAACGTTTACGGGTCCACGGAGGTGGCCTACGCGACTATTGCGACACCTGCGGATCTGGCTGTCGAGCCCGGCTGCGTCGGCTCTCCGGTGCCCGGTACCACCGTGAAGATCTTCGACGACAACGACCGAGAGGTAAGTCCCGGCACGACCGGACGCATCTTCGTCGGCAACAACTACCAATTCGAGGGCTACACCGGCGGTGGCGACAAGGCGCGCATCGGACCGCTGATGTCCACCGGCGATGTCGGCCATTTCGACAGTGCCGGAAGACTTTTCATCGACGGACGCGATGACGACATGATCGTCTCCGGCGGCGAGAACGTCTTTCCGGGCGAGGTCGAGGAACTGCTCGCCGCGCATCCGGCAGTGGCGGAGGTCAGCGCATTCGGGGTCCAGGACGATCGATACGGCCAGCGCCTGCGCGTGGTAGTCGTTGTCCGCGAAGGGCATTCGCTCACCGAGGACGAGGTGCGCGAGCACGTGAAGACGCATCTGGCCCGCTTCAAGGTCCCGCGTGACGTGCTGTTCGTCGACGAGCTCCCGCGCAACCCCACCGGGAAGGTACTCAAACGGGTCCTGCGGGAGCTCCCGGCCTGACGGCTCACATACTGCCGAGCATCCGTCGCATCGTATGACGCAACTGCGCCGGATCCGGCATCGCGGTACGCAACCACCCCGTCGGCGGCACCACCACGAGTCCGCCGCGCCGGTGTTCGACACAGTCGACGATCGCGTCCGCCACCGCTTCCGGATCGGGTGCGTAACCGGGCGCGATGGTGCTGACCAGTACACCCTGCTCGGCGAGTCCGCGGTGCAGTGCGGTGCCGAGTCCGACCACCGCATGTTTGGTCGCGCAATACACCGCGGCGCCGAGTGCGGCCGTGACGCCGATGGCCGAACCGATATTGACGATATGTCCGTGGCCCTGTTGGACGAAACGCATTCCGGCGAGCCGGGATCCGGTGATCACCGCACGGAGATTGATGTCGATCTGCCGATCCGATTCGTGATCGGATCCGGCTAGGAACGAACCGATTGGTTCGATGTCGGCGGCATTCACCACGACATCGAGACCGCCCAGCCTGTGTTCGGCGATCGCGAGGAATTCGGCGAAACGCACGCCGTCGGTGACCGCGACAGGAAGGCCGACGGCGTCGGCACCATGAATCCGGTTGAGCTGGGCGGTGATTGCACGCACTTTGCCGGTGTCCGCGTCACCGATCGCCACATCGGCACCGGCGGCCAGGAAGGCCAATGCGGTCTCCTTACCGATACCGTAGGTGCCGCCCGTAATCGCGACGCGCGTACCGACAAGGGGCTTTCTCGGCATGTTGTTCTCGCCTACCTTGGTCTTCGCTCGACGATAGCTATGACGGTAGATATGCAATAGTGCGGTTGCCATGCGATATCGGGTCATGAGATTGCGCATACCGGTCAGCTCGAGCCGAACTCGCTTGGTATATACGATGTCCGGCCAAAACCTTGCGAGTATCGGCCAGCAGCGCTCACGATGTATCCGTGGCCTCTTGGGAGTGGCGGCGGTCGGTGGCGAATGCGGCGATCCTTGCCGAGCTCGCCGATGATCACAATCTGACGCGCGCGGACCTCCTGTGCGGCACCGGTATCGGTCCGGTGGTGTTGAAAACGCCCGGCGCGGAGATCACTGCGGCACAGGAACTTCTACTCGTCCGCAATCTCGTCACTTTGCTCGACGACCAACCGGGCCTGGGCTTCGAGGCGGGTATGCGCACGCGCATCACCACCCACGGCGTACTCGGTATGGCGGTGCTGAGCAGTCCGACTATGCGTTCGGCCATCGATGTCGCGATGCGCTACTTCAGCATGATGACCTCGTTCGCGCGGGCTTGGCACGTCTATCACGGCGACGAGGTCTGGCTCTACGGCGACGACCGGGATCTGCCCGCGGATCTGCGTGCCTTTCTCGCCGAACGAGATGTGGCGGCCCTGCTCTACAACTGGTATCTGGTGTTCGGGGTGCCGCCGCCGGTGGTGCGGGCCGAGGTCGCCGGTGGGCTGCTGTCCCGAATGCGGCCGATACTGGAGCAATTCGAGATTCCCAGCATCGAATCCCCGGAGCTGCAGCTCGCGGTCTTCGACGCCACCGATATCGATCGACCGATGCCCAATGCCAGCCCGCTCACCGCGCTGATGTTCGAGGAACAGTGCGCCGACCTGCTGCAACGCCGAGGTTTGCAGCAGGGCCTTGCCGGATCGGTGCGCGAGGTGCTGCTACATCAGATGAACGGCCGCATCACCCAGGAGGATGTGGCCGAACGCCTGCACATGAGCCTGCGCACAATGCGTCGCCGACTAGCCGACGAGGGCACCTCATACCGCCGACTGTGCGTCGAAACCTACGGCACCCTCGCCGAGGAACTACTCGCCACCGGTCTCACCGTCGAAGATGTCGCCTACCGGATGGGCTATTCCGGCGCCCCGAGCTTCTCCAACGCCTTCAAACAATGGCGCGGCATCTCGCCGGGCCGCTTCGCCCGCGCCGCCACCGAGCGCCTCCGCCCCAGCATCGTGCGCTAGCGATCAAGATCAGGTGGAACTGGTGGCGGGGGCTTTTCGCGATTTGCCGCCATGGTTTCCACGTGATCATCCGTCCAGCGGGGCCTGGGGTCTGTGTCGGAGGGGTGTGGGGAAAGGGCGGCGGGTGAGGGGGTTGGGGTGCGAGCATGGAGGGGAAGAGCTGGGTCGGGAGGTGGGTGTGGTGGAGTTCGCGCAGGAGTATGCCGCCTTGCGGTGGGCGGTCGTGGTGGCGTTTCTGGTCGCGGGCGCGGTGGTGCTCGGGCGATTGGCGGCACCGGATGGCGTCGGTAGGGCCGAACCCGTTCGCCTGCAAGCAGATTCGCGCGGCATGAATGCGGCGGCATGTCACGAGTCCGACGCCGCCCATCTGATCATGTGCATGGTCATGCTTGCGATGCTGATCTTTCCGATGGGAGCGGATCCGGTGGTGCTGCGCGGTGTGCTGATCGCGCTCATCATCGTCTTCGCGGCTTTACTGGTAGATCGAATTGTGCAGTGGTGCAATACAACTCGTGTGCTACCCGACGATCGAATCATCGCCGTCGGATATCACATCGCCGTCGCGGCTGCCATGCTGTACTCGATCGCGGGACACAGTGCGGGCATGCACGCCGACGGGCCGGCCCCCGGACCGGCGCTGACACTGACCGCGCTCTTCACCGCCGATGCGCTCGCCTTGATCGTCGCGGCGAGTACCGGCCGTTGCCGGCGCTGGCTCGGCCACCCGATCGGCAGCCGAACCGGCCCGCAGCGGTCGGCTTACTTCGTCACCCGCGCACTGACATCCGCGATCGTGCCGCATATCGTCATGGACCTCGGCACGGCCTACATGCTGATCGCCGCCGTCTCCGGATAGGCCGCCCGCGTCGCTGTCTGATCAGGCTGCTGCGAGACGGGGGAATAGGGCCTCGGCGCTACCGCGATTGATCGCATCGAGCTGGCCGGGTTCGAAGCCCTCGTAGCTGTCCAGCAGGGAACTCGGCATGCCCTCCAGCATCGGCATCGGCGGGGCAGTGGGGTGGATGAAAACCACCGCGGCGCGAGTGTCGAGCTCGGCCCAGAGTGGCTCGAACTCCTTGTGGCCGAGGTAGCGGCCGTAGTAGTTGGATAGCAGCGCCACACCGTTGGCGTGCAGTTCGTCCAGCGCGTAGGAGGTTTCGGTGATCGCGCCCTCGATGTCCGGTAGCGGGAGGCTCGCGAAGAACCCGAAGCGGTCGGGCCGGTCCTTGGTCAGCTCCGCGCTGTACTCGTTGACGTCGCGGGTGATCGCGCGGGCCTCCGCGTCGTCGCCGAAGTGGGTGCCCGGTGAGCTGATCGAGAGGATGCCGGTCGCGATCGACCGGTGGTCCATCATCGCGATCGCACTCTCGGCATCCCAGCGGGTGTGGGCCAACCCCCGGCCGTCTCCCCATGACGGTCCATTGCATCCCGGTAGACAGGCGGGATGAGGTGCTGGTGGACGCCGAGCAGATCGGTGGACTCTCCCTGGCCCAGGTCGCACTCCTGGAACCGCTGGCCGGGGAGGCGGACATCCCGGTGGGACGACTGGCGAGCAACGCGGATGTCAGCGTGCCCACCGCCACCCGCATGTTGCAGCAACTGGAGGCGAAGGGCGTCGTCGTGCGCCGCCGATCCCCGGAGGACGAGCGGCGAGTCCTGGTCAGCCTCACCGACGATGGCGCCGAGCGGCTCGCTTTGCTCCGGACCCGGCTGCGCGAGCGCCAGCTCCGGGCCTACGAGGCGTTTATGCCCACCGAACGGGTCCAGCTCGTCACGCTGCTGCGCCGTCTCGCCGAACTAGTCTCCGATTCCGGCCGCCATCCGCAACCGGAATAGGTCGTCCCACCTGCGGTCCAAAGAGTTCGCGCGGAGTCTCAGCTCTGGTCAGCAGTCCGAGCGGACGTACCGTCGGATACTCGCGGCCTAGAGGTGGACGACCGAGTCGGCGACGACGCGGCCGCCGAGCCGGACCCAACCGTCGGAGTCCCATTCGGTGAAGATCTGTGAGCCCTTGCCCTGGGTGATGATCAGGCTGCGGCGCAGCAGAGCGGTGAGGGCGACGGCGGCGGCTCCGGTGGCTTCGTCCTCGGGGACGCCCATGGCGGGGGCGAACATGCGGGAGCGCAGGGCGCCGCGGTGCTCGTCGGTCCAGGTCCAGAGGTAATGCGAGCCGGTGGTGAAATCGTCGGGGCGCAGATTTGCCAGCGCGTCGAGATCTTCGAGCTGGTGGAAGGTGAAATCCGGGGCCCATTCGCCGCGTGCCTTGATCCAGACGAGGCCGTCGGTCAGTTCGACGGCGACCGCACCTGCCGACACTTGCAGAGTCCGCACCGGCTGGCCCTGCTCGGCGAACCACCACGCGGTGCCCACCGACGGATGCCCGGCGAAGGGCAGCTCCACCGCGGGGGTGTAGATCCGCACCTTGGCTACCTCGTCGACGGGGTCCTCGACAACGACGGTCTCGCTGTACCCCGCCTTCGCCGCCAGCGCCTGGTGGTCGACCTCGGCGACATCGGCGGCGCGAGCGATGCCGAGCTCGTTGCCACCCCGCCCGGTCGGGTCCGTGAAAACGCGCACGACCTCGACCCGCGTTCCGATGACCTCTGGTTCACCGTGTGTGCCCATGTTCGCGAGCCTACCGGCCTTCGAGAAGTGATTCATGCGCCGCCGCAGAGTTTGCGTCCGGGACGAGCCCGCATCTGATGTGCCTATTTGCCTGTTGTGTCCGTCCAGGAAGTGCTGTCAATGCGGGCCGCAGAGCCAGGCGAGATCACGCAGGATTTCCGACACGGTCACCGGGCTGAGGTCGGCGAAGGTGGGGCCATTGTGTCCGGTAAGCGCGGCGTACCTGAGCTCGTGCACAGGCGCGACCGAGTCGAACGGCTCCATGCCCGGATCGATCCCGATATTGAAAACCCGGTCGTTCGGCAGCCGCTTGTCGAAGGTATCGATGCGACCGCCGTCGCCGCGTTCTGGTGGATTCCAGCCGCGATCGGTCAGGCCGTGGATACGGCCGAGAGGAACAGTTGCATTCGCAGGAGTCGGCACGGAGGAACTGGCGAGCAGTTCCGGATCCGGATGGTGCACCTCCCGGGCGATCTGTGAAAATGGTTGCAGGAGTTCGTAATCGGCGAGCACATCGGCCCACGCGGCGGTCAGTTCGGTGCCCAGGTGGAGGGGATGTGCAATTCCGACGACGACATCCTCGGCGACT
Organism: Nocardia vinacea; assembly: GCF_035920345.1. Lineage (NCBI taxonomy): Bacteria > Bacillati > Actinomycetota > Actinomycetes > Mycobacteriales > Nocardiaceae > Nocardia > Nocardia vinacea. The sequence goes on along the minus strand of NZ_CP109149.1, from coordinate 3,474,204 downwards.
TCGAGTGTGGCGTCGTCGGCATCGGCGAAGGTGTTGTCTTCGGCGATGCGGAACGAGTCGAGCACCTGGTCGTCGCGATAGGTCGCCCAGATCAGTCGGCGAGTCACGTTGATGCGCACCGGATGTGCGATGAACAGGGTGCGCAGTTCGTCCAGGGTGAAGCGGCGTTCGGTGACCATGGCGCGTTCGAGCCGCCGGATCTGATCGGCGGCGAACTTCTTGACCGACTTGCGGATCGAGCGATACGTCGCGTTCGCATCGGCGGCCGAGTACTCGTCGTCGTGCACTCCGGCCTTGGGTAGTGCCTTGTAGCGGGTGCCGTCGGTACCGGTAATGGTGGGGCGCAGCTGTTCATCGAAGCCGAGCACGAATTGGCGCGGCCCGAAGTCCAGCAGCGCCGTACCGTCGGGGCGCAGGCCGAGATCGGAAACCAGGCGGTCGGCGAGTTGATCCTCGCTCAAACCCAATTCGTCCGCGACATCGGTTACCCGGGTCTGCGCCGCATCCCGGACCGCCGCGTTCCGGCCCTTCTCGTGCAATGTGATCAGTGCCGACAAGGCGTGGTCGGTACCGATGGCGGCGAGGGTGTCGAGCGCATTGTCCTTGGCCCCGTTCCAAAGGATATTCGGCAGCAGCTCATCGACGGTCTCGTCATTTCCCAAGGCAGCCAGCGCTTCCCAGACCCAGGTGTCCTTCGACGGCGCGCCCGCCCTGGTCCACTGGCTGTGGATCGCACCGGCCGCAGCGGCCAGACTCGACGCGTCGCAGTCGTCGCGAACCCGTGCCAGCGCGGCATGCGGCGCTCCGGGTTCCGACATCATCATCAACGTAACGAGATCGGCGACCGCCCCGGGCGGCAGCGCGTGGCCGTCGGCCAGCCCGATCGCGGGCAGCTCCGAAATCGACAACCATTGCGGGAGAACGGGAATTCGCGCAGGCACGATCTCGGCGGGATCGGTATCGAGCAATTCGCGCACCGCAGCGGTGGCGTCATATGCGGCCGCGGCGGCAATGACGGCATCGGTGTAACCGAGTGTGACGAGGGTGCGCAGAGCCGCGGCATGGGTGCGTCTCGCCTTGCGCGCCTTGCCGATCGCTCCCGGAATGAACGCGGTCGCGGCGTAGGCGGGATGGCGGCGCAACCAGTCCAGCGCGATCCGGCGGCGCGAGCGCAGGCGCAGCCAGTCCACGACCAGTTCGGCGGCGGCCGGGCTTTCGAAAGGGGCGATCGCGGCAGCGTGGTCGCGCGGTCGCTTCGTGACAGTGTCGATGACCAGATCATGCGTAGCGGCACCGTGTTTTGCGGTGAGTGCGAGCAGGGGAGTGGCGGACCAGAGTCCCCACCCCACGGTGCTGGTGCGCAGATACGGTTCCGCGATCGAAAAGTCAGCCTGGGCGAGTGCGTCCAGTGTCCAGTCATTGAGAAAATCATTGCCGGGCGGAATGCGCTCCAGCCGCTCGCGTATCTCGTCCTCGGACAGCGTGCCGACGGTGTCGAGCCATTTCTCCCGTTCGCCATCGAGCCACGAAATATCAATATCCCCAGGAACTTCGAGTGCTACGGCGGCAACAGGCTTACGGGGCGGTCGTTGCCATGGCGGTGTGCTCAGGATCGCGGGAACCAGTTGGGCGGGAGTCGTATCGACCGTCTGCTCTTCGGGCAGACTCTCGGTGATCAACTGCTGTGCGGATTCGGGCAGTTCATCGCGCATGGCGACGGCGAGTTCGGGATAGCGGCGGACGTGCTGGCAGAAGTCGGCGGCGTTCTCCTGCTGGGCGGTCCGTGTACCGAGCACACGCATGGCACGGGCTGGAAACCGTTCGGTCGAGGCGAGCAGCGCCGCAGCGGTCACATTGCGCCACGAATGCCCGGCCAGGAAGTCCATCGCTTCGTCAGCGGGGAGGTGGGCGAGGATGCGCGACAGGGTTTCCGGTCCCGGTGCGGAGCTGTTGCCCTGACCCGCCTCCCACAGTCGAGTGAGGACCGAGGCGGCGTCGGCGCCGAGATGTGCTGCGACACTGTAGATCAGCGATTTGTTGTCGCGCAGCAGATGCCAATGCCAGCCGAGCAGATCGAGGATTCGGTGCGCGTGCGCCGAATCGGTTACCGAGGCGAGCAGGAAGATCGATCCGAAGCCGTCGGTGAGTTTCGGATCGGCGAGATTGTTTGTGACCCAGTCCTGTTCGGTGGGGAACAGGTACGAGGTGAGCAACCGGATCGAGAGCGATCCGCGGCGCAGCTGCCGTGCCTGGTCCAGGGCGTCGGCGTAATCCATCTCCCCGGCGGCGGCCAGCAGGGTGCGCAATCGGCGGACCAGGGTGGCGGGCGGATCGCAGGGACGCGAAACCACAAAGCGATTCGATTGCCCGCCCCAGGTATCCGATGCTTCCGCGCAGATGCCGCTGAGTGCGGCCACGGTCGCCACGGCACAGCCGAGACCGTGGGTTGCGACCAGATAATCGGCCAGATCCGCGTGGTCGTCGTAGTAGCGGCCGAGGGCGTCGGCATCCCAAAGCATCGCGTCCATGCCGATCGCGGCGCACACGGCCGCGCCGAGCGGGTCGGCACGCCGGTCTTCCAGGTATCGCGCACCCCGCTCGGTGAGCACCTTGTGCGAGGCGGAATGGCTCAGGATGGCGCGGATCCGATCCGCGGACTGTGCCAATTTGTCGGAGACGGTCTGTGCCGCAGCCGCATTCACGGCAATCCTGCGTGCGGGCCATCGGCCGCGGAACGGATCGGTTTTCGACCACCAGGCGGCGGGTACCACCCAGATGTCCTCATCGGTCGGCGGCGTGCGGACAGCCATCGGCCTGCTCCCTTGTTCACGAGGTGCGTATCGCGGACAGGCTAGCGAGCCGCTCCGACACGTGCCGGTCGGCGCGGAAACGACAACGGCCCCGTCCACTCGGACGGGGCCGTTGCGTTTTCCGGCGATATATCAGACCGCGGCGGTGGCCAGCGTTTCCGTGGATTGCACGGCCTGGCCGACACCGGAGACGATCGCGGCCGCGCGCAGCGATTCGAAGATCACCTCACGCGAGACGCCCGCCTCGCGCAGGGTCTTCTCGTGCGCCTCCAGGCAGTGCGCACAGCCGTTGATCGAGGAGACCGCGAACGACCACAGCTCGAAATCGGCCTTGTCGACACCCGGGTTGCCGATGATGTTCATCCGCAGACCGGCACGCAGATCGTCGTAGCGGCCCTCCAGAAACGCTTTGCCCCGGTAGAACACATTGTTCATGCCCATGATCGAGGCGGCGCCGAGTGCGGCGTTGTAGGCCTCCGCCGACAGATTGTCCGCGGCTTCCTCGGCGATTTCCCGCAGCGTCGTCGCCGACCGGGTCGCGGCCGCCGACGCGAGCAGCGTGCCCCACAGCTGCTGTTCGTTCAGCACGGTGGTGCGTGCGATGGACGACAGATTGAGCTTGAGGTCCTTTGCGTACTCGGGAAGAGAGTTCTTCAGGGTCTCAATGCTCATTCGGCGAATCCTCTTCTCGTTCGGGGGTTTTCAGGTGGTTCGGATAATGCTCAGACGCTTGCGGCGAGCAGTTCGCCCGCGTTGATGGTCGGGTCGCCCTTCTTCCAGTTGCAGGCGCAGAGCTCATCGGACTGCAGTGCGTCCAGCACGCGCAGCACCTCGTCGACATTGCGGCCGACCGAACCCGCGGTCACCGAGACGAACTGGATCTCGTTGTTCGGGTCGATGATGAAGGTGGCGCGGTCGGCGACGCCGTCGGCGTTGAGAACGCCGGTGGCGGAAGCCAATTCACGCTTGAGGTCGCTCAGCATCGGGAAGGGGAGGGTCTTGAGATCCTCGTGCTGGGCGCGCCACTGGAAGTGCACGAACTCGTTGTCGACCGAGGCGCCGAGCACCTGCGCGTCGCGGTCCTCGAACTCCTCGTTGAGCTTGCCGAAGGCGGCGATCTCGGTCGGGCACACGAAGGTGAAGTCCTTGGGCCAGAAGAAGACGATGCGCCACTTGCCGGCGTGGTCGTCGGAGGTGATGCGGGTGAAGTAGTCGTCAGGCTGCTGAGCGTCGACCTTCGACAGGTCACCGCCGATCACCGCGGTGAGGTTGTATGCCGGGAATTGGTCGCCGATGGTCAGCAAAGCCATGCTTGTCTCCTCGTCAGTCGGTTTGCTAGAGCGAGTGGATCGAAAAGCTCACTGGTGATCTTGCCCAAAGGCCGGTGAAAGGTAAACGTGATCAGTCGCACTACACTGATAGGCGTGACTGATCAGACTTATCAGCCGACCCTGTCGCAGCTGCGTGCGTTCGTAGCGGTCGCGGAGTACCGCCACTTCGGCACAGCGGCCGCGCGGCTCAGTGTGAGCCAGCCCACGTTATCGCAGGCACTGGCCGCATTGGAACACGGGCTCGGGCTGCAGCTGATCGAGCGCAGCACCCGGCGGGTGCTCGTCACCGCCGCGGGTATGCGGCTGCTGCCGCAGGCGACCGCGACCCTCGAGGCGGCCGATCGATTCGTCGCCTCGGCGACCGGTGACAGCCTGGGCGGCACCCTGCGGATCGGCATCATTCCGACGGTTGCCCCGTATGTGCTGCCGGATCTGCTGCCCGAATTGCGCAAGGAATTGCCCGCTTTGAATCCCCAGGTGGTCGAGGACCAAACCGCCCGGCTGCTGGAGGGATTGCGCACCGGCGTCCTGGATGTGGCGCTGCTCGCGCTGCCGACCGAAGCGCCTGGACTCGTCGAGATCCCGCTGTACACCGAGGAATTCGTCCTGGTGACTCCGCGCGGTCACGAGCTGGCCGGGCGCACCGATATCGCACCCGCCACCTTGGACGCGCTGCCGCTGCTACTGCTCGACGAGGGTCACTGCCTGCGTGATCAGACCCTGGAATTCTGCCGCTCCGCCGACGCCCATCCGGGTGCGGTCGGCGATACCCGTGCGGCTTCGCTGGCGACCGTGGTCCAGTGTGTCGCAGGCGGTCTCGGGGTGACGTTGATTCCGGAGATGGCGGTGGCGGCCGAAACCGCGCGCGGCACATTGGAAACCGCGCATTTCGCCGCCCCCGCTCCGGGGCGCACGCTCGGTCTGGCGTTTCGCGCGTCGACGGCGCGCGCGGACGATTACGAACGGCTGGCGCAGATCATTCGGTCCCAGCGGCCCGGAGTGAACTGAGGCCGCGGGATCAGGGTGCGGCGTCGCCGAGGAGTTCGGTTGCGGTGCGGTGGATCTTGCGCAGTGCGCTCATGAGGTAACGGCGTTCGGTGGGGGTGAGCTCGGCGGTCACCTTGTCCTCCAAGGCTTGTCGCTGTGCCTCGATCGGCTGTTGAAGGGCGCGTCCCTTATCGGTGAGCCAGAGGCGGACGAGGCGGTTGTCGTGGTCGTCGCGACGGCGCTCCAGCAGCTCCGCGGCGTTCATGCGGGTGGCCATTTTGACGACGGTCGGGGTGGTGACGTTCAACGCCGCGGCGACCTCGCCCGGAGTGCGCCCATCCTGCTCCCACAGTAGGGCCAGGACGTAATTCTGGCCCAGATGCAGTCCGTGCGTGCGCATTTCGCGGTCGGCAAGTGCGCGCAGCACCTTCGAACTGCGGCCGTGTAGGTCGAGGAACTCGGGCACGGGTCGGATCTCCTTGGCGATTGACGAATAGATCGTTAGCCGTCTAACGTTCCATTTCGTTAGACGGCTAACGATATGGAGATCTGATGATAGTGGTCACCGGTGGCACCGGAAATATCGGTCGTGAACTCGTCGGCGAACTCGCGGCCAGAGGTGCGGAATTCCGTGTTCTCGTGCGCGATCCGGCTCGTGCCGCGGATCCGGGCGGAGGTGAGTTGATCGTCGGCGATCTGGACGATCCGGCGACCCTCGCGCCTGCATTCGACGGTGCCGAAGCGCTGTTCCTGCTGGTGCCCGGCATCGGCCTGGCACACACCGTCGATGCGGTGAACGCGGCGCGAGCGGCCGGAGTAGGGCATATCGTGCAGTTGTCGTCGTTCAATGCGATGGGCGATCCGGTACCGGCCATGGGGCGGTGGCATGTCGAGCGCGAGCGGGTCGTCGCCGAATCCGGCATACCGGTGACCGTGCTGCGGCCCGGTGGATTCATGACGAATGCGCTGGCGTGGGCGCAGACGATCCGCTCCGGCGGCACGGTTCTCGACCCCACCGGACCCGGTCGCTACGCCCCGATCGACCCCGCCGATATCGCCGCGGTGGCGGCCGAGGTGCTCACCGGCGACGGTCACCACGGCATGACATACACCCTCACCGGCGCGGAAACCTGCACTGTCGCAGAACAAGTCGCGACCATCGCCCGCACGATCGGTCGCGCCATCGATGTGCACGAGGCGGCCACACCGCAGGAGGCTTTGGAATCCCGCTACCCGGGCGGTGCACCACCGGCGCTGGCGGCGGCGATCATCGAGGGGTTCGAGCTGATGCGCGCCGATACGGTGGGATTCCGCACCGACACAGTGCGTGAGCTGCTCGGCAGAAGTCCGCGAACGTTCGCGGAGTGGTGCGTACGCAATAGCCACGCGTTCGTGTGAAGGCTATTCGCAGGTTTCGAGTTCGGTGCGGAGTCGGCGCCGCAGGGCTATGGCATTCGGGGTGAGGTAGCGCTCGGGTGGGCGTCGGCGGCGGTGGCTCGGTCGGAGCATCCGGCCACCTCGACGCTTCCGGTGAATTGTTTGTCGGGTGAGTAACCACCCCAGTTCCAACGCAGGTCTATCGAATGGTCGGCGTTGGTTGGGTGGTGGCGATCACGGCCGCCATGTCCTGGTAGGCGGTATCCGGGCTGTGCAGTCCGACAGAGCGATTCGCGATATGCGCGCTAGCGATGCGGACGAAGGCGCCGGGGACCGGCAGAGCGGTTTCCTCGTGGTGCCGAACGGGAGGTCGACGGTCCAGACCGGCTGCCGGTCAGCGGGCCGGATGGTGACCTGCGTCGGATCGTTGGGCGTAATCTCCGCTGGTAGGCAGTTGAAAGGGTGCACGGTGGATGAGTCGGGTGCCAATGTGTCGACCGAGCCGGGCCAGCGGCTTGGTCGCTCGATCGCGAATGGCGATCAGCTGTTCGTCTACGGAACATTGCAGTTTCCGGAGGTGCTGGTCGAGTTGATCGGGCGGTGTCCGGAATTGGTGGCGGCGGAGCTGACCGGGTGGCGGGCGGCGGCACTGCCGGGGCGGGTGTATCCCGGGTTGGTGCCCGCCAGAGGTGGGATTGCGCGAGGTGTGGTGTTGTCGGGGCTCGACACGGGGGAGTGGGCGGTGCTGGATGCGTTCGAGGATGACGAGTACGAGTTGCGGCGGGTTCGGCCCGGTCCGGCGATGTCGGTGTGGACGTACGTGTGGACTTCCGTTGTCGCGCAGGATGATTGGTATGCCGAGCGCTTTGCCGCCGAGCATCTGGGTACGTTCGTGGCTCGGTGCGCCGAGTGGCGACGGCTGCTCTGAACCAAGCCGAATTTGCCATTCCAAGACGACCGGTCATATATTAACTCCGTGGCGAGACCTCGACGCAGTGATGACACTCGACGGCTTCTGGTGGAACAGGGAGCTGCCGGGTTCCTGACGAACGGCTATCACGGGACCGGAATCAAGCAGATCCTGGATGCGGTCGGCGTACCGAAGGGTTCGTTCTACAACTACTTCGATAGCAAAGAGAGTTTCGGGCAGGCGATCATCGACCACCATTCGCTGTGTGTGCAGCGGAATTTGGCCGAGGCGCTCGGGAGTTCGTCGGACCCGGTCGCCGGGTTGCGAGCGTTCTTCGGGCGGCTCATGGATGATTTCGTGCGGGCGGAGTTCACCGGTGGATGCCTGATCGCGAACCTCGGCGGCGAACTCGAGGGCAGTGAGGTGCTGCGGGAATCCTTGGCGGGGGCTTGGAATTCCTGGCGCGATGGGGTGGCGGCGGCGCTGCGGCGGGCGCAGGAGCTCGGGACGATTCGCGACGATATCGACGCCACGGAATTGGCTGATCTGCTGTTGGAATCGTGGGAGGGCGCGGTGATCAGGATGAAGATCGAGCGCTCGCTCGAACCGCTGCACAAGTGTTTGCGCCGACTGCTGGATGACTACTTTCGGCCCTGACCTTTAGATATTGCAGGCCTTGCCGGCCGCGTACCTGTTCCAAGACGACCGGTCGTATCGGTAAGTATCACGAGGAAGAGAGAAGAATATGGTCAAGACGGTCATCGTCACCGGATCCTCCAGTGGGATCGGGCGCGATAGCGCTCGGGCCTTCGTGGCGCGTGGCGACAATGTCGTGCTCAACGGACGGGATGCGGACAAGCTCGCGGCGGTCGCGGATTCGTTGGGCGCGCCATCACAGTTGGCGGTATTCGCCGGTGATATCGGTACGCCCACAACGGGTTCCGAGCTCGTGCGCCTTGCTGTGGAACGTTTCGGGCGAGTCGATGTGCTGGTGAACAATGCCGGGATCTTCGGGGCCAAGCCGTTCGTCGATGTCACCGAGGCGGATCTGGACAGTTACCTGAACGGCAACCTGAAAGGCACTTACTTCACCACACAGGCCGTCGTGCGTCAGCTGCAAGCGCAGAAAAGCGGTGGCAGCATTGTCAATATCGGAACGGTGCTGATCAACCACGCGCTCGCGGGGCTGCCCGCATCGGCCGGACTGGTCAGCAAGGGCGGCGTCCACGCGTTGACCACGAGCCTGGCCGCGGAACTCGCCGCGGACGGCATCCGGGTCAATGCCGTCGCTCCCGGTATCATTCGCACGCCACTGTTCGGTGACGGCGACGAAAGCGCCTCGGGCCGACTGGCTTTGCTCAACCGAATCGGTGAGGTGAGCGAAACCACCGCAGCGGTGCTGTATCTCGCGGACGCAGCCTTCACCACCGGCCACATCTTCCCCGTCGACGGCGGATTCATCTCGGGAAGGGCCGCGTAGTGCCATACGTCAATATCAAAGTCACGAACGAGGGCGTGACGCGCGAGCAGAAGACCCAACTGATCAAGGGTGTGACCGATCTGCTGCGCGAGGTCCTCGGGAAGGACCCGGCGACAACGTTCGTCGTGATCGACGAGGTCGAGCTGACCGATTGGGGTATCGGCGGGATGAATGTCGAGGACTGGCGCAAGCAGCCGCAGGCTCGAGCGCCCGGCCACAAGTCCGGAAAGCCGAGTCCGATCGAACACACGAGCACGTAACCGAACGCCGAACCGCACCGGCTCGAAGGGAAACCCTTGGGAGCCGGTGCGATTCGAGAGTGCTGCTAAACGCGCAGCGCGTGCGGCTCGATCGCGCCGCGGACAAGCGCCCGCGCATCGATCGTCTCGGCGCGGTAGGGCAGCGTGACCAGTCGATCGGTCATTGCCTGCACCGGGTCATCGATTCGCTCGTTCATCCCGAACAGGAAGGTCCACTCGTGCTCATCGCTGCCATACTGCACCACGGTGTCGAACTGCTCGTGGAAGCGCTTCCAGGACCGCTTCAGCGTCTCGTTGCGCCACATCGTCGCGCATCCGGCCTGTGCGCTGAGCACGCCGCCGGGTGCGAGCAGCGCCCGACATCGCGACAGGAACTCCGACTCGTAGAGCCGGTTGTGCTGCGCGTCCTCGACCCGCTCATCGGGCAGATCGATGACTATGACGTCGTAGCGGGTGCCCGCCTCGTTCGCGTTGGCAAGGAAGTCCCAGCCGTCGGCATAGTGCACTTCGACCGGGCCCTCGCCCTTCACCGCGGCGGCCAGTTCGTCGCTGGTGTAGCCGTAGGGCAAGTGCTCGGCGCACAACTCGACCTCGCGCTGGTCGATATCGACGTGATCCACCAGCGTCGCGCCCGCGGCGACCGACATCTGGCTGGCCACACCCTCACCCGACCCGATGATCAGCACCTTGTCCAGCTTCGCGGCCAGCGCGAAGGCCGGGACCATCATCGCCTCGTGATAGGTCAGCTGGGAGAACTCCGTGGACTGGCGATCGTCGTCGGAGAACAGGCTGATGCCCTGTTCGGTGCGCGCGATCACCATGTGCTGGAACGGAGTATGGGTGTCGACGATGACCTCGTGCAGATCCCAGATGCGGGTCAGGCCATTGCCCACCGGCTCCTCGATCCGCGTCGAGCCGTGCCCGCGTTGGATGACCTGCATGCGAACATCCTTGGGAGACAACTTATCTCGCAGTAGTTCGACGGCCTTCGACGCGCCGGCGCCGATACTTCCGCAGGTGAATACATCGACAAAGATGTCGCCGGACTCCGGATAAGTGTGAATCGAGGCGTGGGACTCCGACAACAGCGCGAGGACGGTCACCCCCTGCGGATCGAACTTCTTGTGTACGACATCGCAGATGGTGACGCCCGCCGCGATCAGAGACTCGCGCAACGCCGATTCGAGTCGTTCGAGATCGTCGCAGAGATCTACGTCGACACCACCGAACTCGGCCAGCACATGCCAGCCGGTGAATTCCGCCGTCATAGGCAAACTCACTCTCGCTCAGCGCCCGAGACATGAACGGTCAAGGGCGGAAAACCATTGAAGGACACCGACGAATAGCTCGCGGTATAGGCGCCGGTATCGAGGATCTGGATGCGATCACCGGCTCGCAACGAGGTCGGAAGAAGGACCTTCGTGCGTTGATACAGTACATCGTCGCCATCGCAGGTCGGTCCGGCCACCACCGCCTCGTCCACGGGATCTCCGTCACGTTCGGTGACGAAGCGGTATGCGATGTACTCGTTCTCGGTCTCGGCCATGCCGTTGTAGCGGCCGATGTCGAGATACACCCAGCGCCGTCCGTCCGGCGCTATGCGCACGCCGATGACCTCGGCGTGAATGGTGCCCGCCGAACCTACGAGCGCGCGGCCGGGCTCGATGACGAGTCCGGCGGTCTCGGGCAGGAATTCGGCGGTGGCGGCCGCGATGACGGCGCCGATATCATCGAGTGCGGGTGCCGCCTCGACGTACGAAATGGGCAGGCCGCCACCGATATTCACCGAGCGCACCGGAATATCTTTATCCGCCAACGCTGCCACGATGCGGCCCGCCTGTTCGATGCCGATGCGCCAGGCCCGCGGGTCGGTCTGCTGGGAGCCGACGTGGAAGTACGGACCCCCGACGATCAGTCCGAGATCGCGGGCGCGCACCAGCAGGCGCAGCGCCTCGGTGGGGGAGCAGCCGAATTTGGTGCCGAAGGGAGTCGTCGACTGCGGCGCCGAGGACAGGAACCGGCACTCGACTTCCGAGCCCGGCGCGTGCTCGACGATGCGCAGCAGATCGTCCTCGGTGTCGAACGCATAGCGGCGCACGCCCGCGGCGTAGGCGGCAGCGATGTGGGTGGCCTTCTTGATCGGGTTCCCGTAGCACATGCGGGCCGGGGCGACGCCCTCGCGCAGGCACAGGTCGATCTCACCGACACTGGCGACGTCGAACTCCGCGCCGTGACGGTCGAGCAGACGGATGAGTTCCGGGACCGGACTCGCCTTGACCGCGAAGCGTATTCGGGCTCCTGGTACCGCGGCCTGGAGTGCGCGATAGTTCTCGCGCACCCGCTCTGGGTGGATGGCCAGATAGGGCGATTCGGGCAGGTTTGAACCGGTCAATCTAAGGGAACTCTCCGTCGTTTGGGGGTCGGCCGTCGTTCGGGCACCGCGCGAGAGAGTATCAGCGCAATGCCCCTGGTAACCAACTCGTTGACGACACCTTGATCATGATCACCCTGCGACTACCGTGACCTCGTCGAATACGACCTCGCCCGCAGCATCGGACTCGGCGAGATCGACCACCGCCGCCAGCGCCCAGCCGTGGTCCCCGGCGGGATCGTCGAGCACCTGGCGCACCTGCCAGAAACCGGGGCGTTGTTCCACCTGGAACAGCTGCGGACCGCGAGCATCCGGGCCGGTGCCGATGCTTTCGTACTCGTCGAAGTAGGGCGTCAGCTCGGCCGCCCAGTCCGGTCCGGTGCCCAGCTCGGCGAGCGCCCCCCAGCGGCGCAGCGCGGCGAGTTCGACGCGACGGAACATGGCATTGCGGATCATCACCTTGAACGCGCGCTCATTGGCCGAGATCGGCCGCACCGTTTCCGCGCCGAAGGCGAGCTGATCGGCATCGGTCTCCGCGCCCGGATTGGTGAGCTGCTCCCATTCGTCGAGCAGGCTCGAATCCACTTGGCGCACAAGCTCACCCAGCCATTCGGTCATATCGTCGAGATCTTCGGTGCGCGCGGATTCCGGGACCGTGCGTCGCAGCGCGCGGTAGGCGTCGGCGAGATAGCGCAGCACCACCCCCTCGGAGCGGGCCAGCTCGTAATGCGAGATCAGCTCGGCGAAGGTCATCGAGCGTTCGATCATGTCGCGGACGACCGATTTGGGGGACGGCGCGAATTCCGACATCCAGGGGTGCCCGGCCCGGTAGGTCTCGAAGGCGGGTTCGATCAGCTCGGCCAGCGGTTTGGGCCAGGTGACCTCTTCCAGCAGCTCCATGCGCTCGTCGTATTCGATGCCGTCGGCCTTCATCTCGTTGATCGCCTGGCCGCGAGCCTTGTGCTGCTGGGCCATCAGCAGCTGGCGCGGATCTTCGAGCGTCGATTCGATGAGGGAGATGACGTCGAGGGTGTAGCCGGGGGCGTCCTTGTCGAGCAGGTCGAGCGCGGCGAGGGCGAAGGGGGACAGGGGCTGGTCGAGGGCGAAATCGCGCTGCAGGTCGACGGTGAGCCTGGCGCGGCGGCCCTGTGCGTCGGGTTCGGGAAGCTGTTGCACCACACCGGCATCGCGCAGCGCGCGATACAGGCGGATGGCGCGCAGGATGTGGCGGCGTTGCGCGGGGCGGGGCTCGTGATTGTCCTCCAGCAGATGGCGCATGGCGTCGAAGCAATTGCCCGGTCGGGCGATCACATTGAGCAGCATGGAGTTCGTCACGTTGAAGCGCGACACCATCGGTTCGGGGCTGGCGGTGACGAGCCGGTCGAAGGTCTCCTCGCTCCAGGAGACGAAGCCCTCCGGCGGCTTGCGGCGCACCACCTTGCGCTGCTTCTTCGGATCGTCGCCCGCCTTGGCCAGCAGCCGGGTGTTCTCCACTTCATGGTCGGGCGCCTGCACGACAACGGTGCCCATGGTGTCGTAGCCCGCCCGGCCCGCCCGGCCCGCGATCTGATGGAATTCGCGGGCCTTGAGCCTGCGGGTGCGCACACCGTCGAATTTGGTCAGGCCGGTGAGCAGTACCGTGCGGATCGGCACGTTGATGCCGACGCCGAGAGTGTCGGTGCCGCACACCACCTTCAGCAGACCGTCCTGGGCGAGGCGCTCCACCAGGCGGCGGTACTTGGGCAGCATGCCCGCGTGATGTACGCCGATACCGTGGCGGATCAGCCGGGACAGGGTCTTGCCGAATCCGGAGGAGAAGCGGAAATCGCCCAGTGCCGTTGCGATGGCGTCCTTTTCGGCGCGCGTGGCAAAGTTGACGCTGGTCAGCGCCTGCGCGCGTTCCAATGCGGCGGCCTGGGTGAAATGCACGACGTACACCGGCGACTGGTTGGTCGTGACGAGATCTTCCAGGGTTTCGGTGATCGGGGTGCGCGCGTAGGAAAAGCTCAGTGGGACAGGACGTTCGGTGCCCGCGACAATGGCGGTCGGATTGCCGGTGCGGCGTTTCAGATCGGCGGCGAAGAAGTCGACCTCGCCCAGAGTGGCCGACATGAGCAGGAATTGGGCGCGCGGGAGTTCCAGCAGCGGTACCTGCCAGGCCCAGCCGCGGTCCGGATCGGCGTAGAAGTGGAATTCGTCCATCACAACCTGGCCGACATCAGCGGCCGTGCCCTCGCGCAGCGCCATATTCGCCAGGATCTCGGCGGTGGCGCAGATGATCGGCGCCTCCGGATTCACCGCCGCGTCACCGGTCACCATACCGACCCGGTCCGCGCCGAAAACCTCGCACAGGGCGAAGAATTTCTCGCTGACCAGCGCTTTGATGGGCGCGGTGTAGTAGGTGCGCAGGCCGCGGGTCAACGCGAACAAATGCGCGCCGACCGCGACAAGGGATTTACCGGATCCGGTGGGGGTGGCCAGGATGACATTGGATCCGGACGCCAATTCCAGTAGCGCCTCGTCCTGCGCCGGATACAGCGGGGTGCCCTGCTCGGCCGCCCACTCCCCGAAGGATTCATAGAGCGCGTCGGCGTCGGTTCCCGGTATCTCCAGCAGTTCGGTCAGATCCACTCCGACCACCCTACGGGCAGCCGTCTACGGCCCCGTCAGGGTGATCGGATCAGTTGGACTGTTCGTCCTCGTCGCCGTCGTAGCCGCCCTGCTCGGCCAGGAAGCGCTCGAATTCGGCGCCCAATTCGTCGCCGCTGGGCAGTTCACCATCGCCGACCAGCAGGCTCGACTGGCGTTCCTGCGCGGAGACGAAGCTGTCGTACTGGCGCTCGAGCGCGTGCACCACGGTTTCGACCTCGGAATTCCCCGCGATGTGCTCGTTGACCTGCTCGCGCACCCGCGCGGCGGCCTCACCGAGCGCAGCCAGCGGGAATTCCAGGCCCGCGTTGTCGGCGACGTGCTCGAGCAGGGTCTGCGCGGCCTCGGGGTAGGCGGTCTGCGCGAGGTAGTGCGGCACATGCACCGAGAACCCGACGGATTCGTGACCGTGCTGGGCCATCCGGTACTCCAGCAGCGAGGACGCGCTGCCCGGCACCTGTAGTTCGCCCGGCCAGCGCTGATGGTCGGCGATGAGGTCGCGGTCGGAGGAGTGCGCGGTTATGCCGAGCGGGCGGGTATGCGGGATCGCCATCGGGATGGCACTCAGTCCGATGCTGCGCCGCACACCGAGCTGTTCGGCGAGCAGACGCACCGCGGTGGTGAATTTCTCCCAGCGCAGATCCGGTTCCAGCCCGGACAGCAGCAAGAATGGGGTGCCCGCGGTATCACGCAGCGCCCAGAGATTCAGCTCGGGTTCGGCGTATTCCGAGAAATGGTCGGTCTTGAACGTCATCAGCGGACGACGCGAGCGGTAGTCCAGCAACTCGTCGACATCGAACGAGGCGACCAGCTCGCTCTCGAGACTCTCGCGCAGGTGCGTCGTGGCCAGCCGCACCGCCTGCCCGGCATCGGTGAAGCCCTCCAGTCCATGTACCAGGACCGGACCCAAGCCATCGTCGTTCGACAGCTGCGGAGCTGGGAACTCCAACTCATACATTCGCGACTCGTGGTCCATCGCGTCTCCTTCCTGCGCGGTTCACCGATGCGAGCTTCCAGGGTCACAGGCCTGTTGGGCAATTCGCGGCGGTCAACCACTGTCCATTGTCCCCCATGGCCCCGACAAACGCTGCCACGGGCGACACCGACCCATAGGAGTGGGCAACATCGGTGCTGCCCCGCACATTCCCGGTCGCTCGAAGAATCGGCGTGGCATCGCGGGCGGGCACGGGGAGTTTGGCACAGTGGAGCGGTGACTGTGCCGAATTCGACGCGCAGGGGACCACGCGGATTCGGGGTATCGGGTTGGGTGCCCCTCGCCGCCGGCGCGGTGCTGCTCGCCGGCTGCGCGTCGACGGTGACCGGACATCCGGTCGCCTCCGGTCCGAGTGCGGGGACCCAGTATGTGACGGCACAGCTTTCGACGCTGCTGCCCGATCTTGCGCAGTTCCCGGCCAGATACGAGGCGGTCGTGCTGCCACCGGAGGCGGCCGCGCAGGCGGCGGGGGATCTGACCGGGGTCGGGCGCGGTTCTACGGTGCAACCCGACGGATGTGTCCCGCCCGCTCAGCAATTCGGTCCGAATCAGACGGCCGTCGCGGTGGGCACCGACAACGATACGCGTGCCACGATGACCGTGGAGTTGACCAGGACCGGACAGCCGTTGTCGGCGTTGCGTGACCAGTTGAAGCGGTGTCAGCAGGTGCACGTGAGCCGAGCGGGTGCGACGACGACGGTGACCACCGAACTGCAAGCGCCGCTGCCGATCGATGCCGACGACACGCTCGCGCTGCGCCGCACGGTGGCACCGCAGGTGAGCGCGGCCGGGCTGACGCAGTCGATGCAGACACTCACCGGGCAGGTCGCCGATGTGCGAATCACGGTGACGTACATGACATTCGGCGCTGAGAAGCCAGATACGGCGGCATTGGGCGAGCTGTTCACGACGGCGGTGCGGCAAGTGAAGCAGGGGTGAATGCGGTGGCCTCCACCGCACGGTGGCTGGAGCTTGCGGGCGGACAGTAGCAGGTGGCACCGACATAGTCGTCGCCGTATTCGTGTCCGATTCCCGATTCGTCCACAGTCCAAGTGTTTTCCACAGGGCAATTCGATCCCGCGATATTCCCAGGTCAGTGTCCCGGGCTTCGAGGTGGGTGAGCGCACCCTCGATGCATGACGACTTCCACGAATCCCGCTCCCGCCCTCGGAGATCCAGGCGATGGTGCATCGCCGCGCACCGGTTTTTGCCCAAGCCCCGCCGTTCACCTCCGCAAATCCGCCCACTCGTCGGGTGTCAGCGATCCGGGCCGGCGCGATATCGCGCATCCGTGTGACGGCGCCGGGATAGGTACCGACAAGCCGGCGGACTATCGAGCCGCTGGGCATCCAGGTGTTACTCCGGGGTCAGCGGATCGCGGGGTGCATGTCGTCGACGAAACAGAGGGCTCGCACGCCATCGCGTATTCGAGTGACATTGTCCCTGCGCCGCGTTTCGATGAACCAGCGCGCGATAGCGTTGGGGCGCATGCATATCGCACGTGGCCTGTGGACAAGGTCTCGGCCCGAATTGATTCGGTGTCCTTCTTCGACCCTGATGTCGACGACGAATTGTCGGAATGCACACGAGGTTTCGGGAAAGAGCCGCGCCCGGGAATCTGTGCGGAACCGCCCCCGGAATTCGGGGATCGGATCCCAGGGGATTCACTGCATGTCGACGATCCCGGTGAATTGATTGTGGCGGTCCCCGCCATAGTCGGATTCGTGCCGGAGCGGTCGCTGGTGGTGGCGGTGCTGCGGGGCGCGACCGATGCGGAGCAGAGTCCGATCATCGATGCGGTGGTGCGGTTCGATTTGGATCAGGAAGGCGGGAGTCGGCGGGGGCTCGCGGCGGCATATGCGGAGTGTGTTTCGCACATCTGTGCCGCAGAGGGGGCGACGGAAGTACTCGCGGTAATCGTCGATGACCGGGTGCGCGAACCGCGGCGCACGCGCCGAAACGGTGCGGGGAGCACGGGACCGTGGGGCACGCTCATCGCGGCGTTCGCGCGCCGACTGGCGCGCGCCGAGGTGTACCTCGAGGGCGCCTGGGCGGTGCGCGCCATCGAGGCGGATCAGCGGTGGTGGAGTCTGCTCGATGCGAATCACCATGGGACGCTGCCGGATCCGGCCACGTCGATGGTGACCGTGGCGCATGTGCTCGAAGGGCGGCCGATCCGGGGAACCCGTTCGGAGCTGACCGCTCTGGTCGCACCGGATGAGGAACTGGTGCACCAGGTCGCGGTACATCTGGACAGCGCTTTCGCTCTCGCGCACGAGCGGTACGCGGCGGCTGTCCGGCGCGGTGATCCCGACGGATACCACCGGCGGGCACTCGAACATGTGCTGTGGCAGATCGCCAACATCGACTCCGGTGTGGCCCTCACCGCCCAGGAATACGCGGAACTGGCCGCGGCACTGCGTGATCGGACGGTGCGCGACTCGCTGTTCGGGCTGGCCGTCGGAGACCACGCCGCCCCTGCGGAAACCCTCTGGGTGGCGCTGACGCATGCACTGTCGGGCAGCGACCGTGCCGATGCGGCGACACTTCTCGGCTACAGCGCTTACATCCGCGGTGACGGGCCGCTTGCCGGCGTCGCACTGCAGGCGGCTTTGGAAGCCGATCCCGCCCATTCCATGGCGAGTTTGCTCGAGATCTCACTGCGCACCGGGATGCGTCCGGATACGCTCCGCCGCCTTGCCTACTGCGGGCTCGGCATTGCCGCGGACCTCGGTATCGACTTGGGGCCGGTTGTCCGGTGAGCCCGTTCGCGTTCTCGGGTGGTCAGAGGTGAGTTGGCGAGTCACATGGTGGTCGTGGCAAATGCGGCACCACCATGTGGCTGCGCTCGATGGTGCGTCGGCTTACTTCGCGCTGTGTGCCAGCGGACCGAGGTGACGCAGGAATTCCCAAGCATCGGCGACGATTTCGTCCAGATCGTTGTGCTTGGGCTGCCAGCCGAGGTCGGTGATGGCGCGGTCGCTGGACGCGATCAGCGTGGCCGGGTCGCCGGCACGACGCGGTGCGTCCTGGGCTGCGATGGGCAGGCCGGTGACGCGCTCGCAGGCCGAAATCACCTCGCGGACCGAGAAACCGGTGCCGCTGCCGAGATTGAAGATGCGATGTGTGCCGGATTCGGCGGAGCCGAGGGCCAGCAGGTGGGCGTCGGCGAGGTCGCGAATGTGGATGTAATCGCGGACCGCGGTGCCGTCGGGTGTGGGCCAGTCGGCGCCGAAGACCGAGATCGCCTTGCGATGACCGAGGGCGACCTGGAGCACGAGGGGGATGAGATGGGTTTCCACCACCCGGTTTTCGCCGAGGCCGCCGTAGGCGCCCGCGACGTTGAAGTAGCGCAGGCTGGTCGCGGCGAGACCGTGTGCGATCGAATAGGAGGTGATGGCGTGGTCGATGGCCAGTTTGGAGGCGCCGTAGGGGTTGGTCGGCCGGGTCGGCGCGTCCTCGGTGATCGGTACTCGTTCGGGTTCGCCGTACACGGCCGCGGTCGAGGAGAAGACCAGCCGCGGCGTCTCGGTGCGGCGCATCGCCTCCAGCAACTCGAGCGTCTTCACCACATTGCCGTGCCAGTACTTCTCCGGCTGCTGCACCGACTCACCGACCAGCGACTGCGCCGCGAAATGCAGGACACCGTCGAAGGATTCGGCCTCGAGCAGAGCGGGCGCGGCGACCGCGACATCACCCTCGACGAATCGCGCCTCGGTCGGCACGCCCTCTGCATTGCCGGTCGACAGATCGTCGACCACCACGATCTCGTGCCCCGATTCGAGCAGAACCTGCGCGCAGACGCCACCGACATAGCCCGCGCCACCCGTGACCAGAAGTTTCACGCCTCAGACCAACTTCACCTGGACGGCGTGGGACATTTCGTCCGAGAGCTCGAAACCCTCGTGGCCGGGCACGGTGATGACCACCGAACCAGGTTTGGTCTCGACCGTCACGCGCGCGTCGGGCACCACGCCGGCCTCCCGCAGCTGGCCGATGACCTCGGGATCGGTCTGGATGTGCTCGGCGAGGCGACGCACCACGACCGCGTGCACCTGGCCGTGCGGCAGATCCGACAGCCGCACCAGGGTCTCGTCGGCGCCGCTCTGCGGGGCGAGGCCCAGCTCGTCCAGGCCCGGGATCGGGTTGCCGTAGGGGGAGGTGGTCGGGTGGTTGAGCACCTCGACCAGCCGCCGCTCGACATCCTCGCTCATGACGTGTTCCCAGCGGCACGCCTCGGCGTGCACGTTCTGCCAGTCGAGCCCGATAATGTCCACGAGCAGCCGCTCGGCGAGGCGATGTTTGCGCATGACCGCGACCGCCATGCTGCGGCCCTTGTCGGTCAGTTCGAGATGGCGGTCACCGGCGACCAGCAGCAGACCATCGCGTTCCATCCGCGCGACGGTCTGGCTGACCGTCGGGCCACTCTGCTCGAGGCGCTCGGCGATGCGCGCACGCAGGGGCACCACGCCCTCTTCCTCGAGGTCGTAGATGGTACGGAGGTACATCTCCGTGGTGTCGACCAGATCCTTCACCTGTTACCCCTTCGTCGGCACGAATTCTACCCACGCACGTCGGCACCCCCGTGTGCCGCGTGGTTTCGCGTTACACCCGTGACTGCGCTGTGGGAATTCTGTCGGCGCACGGCCTGTCACCGTATTCGCTCTTGCATGTATTTCTACTGCATACCAACGTCCAACGGGGCCGTTACCTTCCCGCGTAGCGTTGCGAGCATGGCCACTGCACCGCACGGCGAACAGTCCGCGCCGCTCGACGAAGGTGATCTCGAGGCGCGATCCGGCACGGTTGTCTGGACCGACCGCTTCCTCGACTACGCATGGACGCCGGAGCACCCCATGAAACCGGCGCGCCTGCAGTTCACCATGGCCCTGGCGGAAAGTCTCGGATTACTCGACGGTATCGAGCGATTGGTGCCCGAGCGGGCCGAAGTATCCGATTTGCTGCGCATCCATACCGCGGACTACATCGAGGCCGTCGAACAGGCCACACCGCCCGCGGGTGCGCCGCTCGCACCGCCGTACGGTCTCGGCTCACCGGATAATCCGGTGTTCCCGCGGATGCATCAGGCGGCCTCGGTGATCGTCGGCGGCACATTGACTGCGGCACGCGAGATAGCCCAGGGGCGCACCCGGCGCGCAGTGAGCATCGGTGGTGGCATGCACCACGCGATGCCGGATTCGGCGGCCGGATTCTGCATCTACAACGATGCGGCCGTGGCCGTCTCCTGGCTGCTGGACAACGGATTCGATCGGATCGCCTACATCGATGTCGACGTGCATCACGGTGACGGTGTGCAGCGCGCTTTTTACGCCGACCCCCGAGTGCTGACGATCTCGATTCATCAGCATCCGGCCACGCTGTGGCCCAATACCGGCTGGCCGGAGGAGACCGGCCACGGCGCCGCCGAGGGCACCGCGATCAATCTGGCGGTCCTGCCGGGCACCCGGGATCCGCAGTGGCTGCGCGGCTTTCACGCGATCGTGCCCGGTGCGCTGGCGGCGTTCCGGCCGCAGATCGTGGTCAGCCAATGCGGTGTCGACACCCATCGGGAGGACCCACTCGCCGATATGGAACTGACCGTCGACGGTCAACGCGCCGCCTTTATCGCCATGCGCGATCTGGCCGACGAATACGCCGAAGGCCGTTGGCTCGCCGTCGGCGGCGGTGGCTACGGCCTGGTGCGGGTGGTGCCGCGCGCCTGGACGCATCTGCTGGCGACCGCGCTGGATCGCACCATCGCACCGAAAACCGCGGTGCCGCAGGACTGGATCGATATGATCCAGTCTGCGGCGCCGTCCGTCGATCCGCCGCGCACCATGGGTGACGGTGGTGATACCGCCTACCGCCCGTGGGATGGTCCCGGCGGCACGGGGGAAACTGGGGACGCGCGCACCGACCGCGCGCAACGCGCTATCGATACGGCCGTATTGGCTACGCGCCGAGCCACCTTCGGGTTACTCGGCCTTGATCCGGAGGACCCCCGTGACTGAGAACCCGCCCGTCCCGGATTCCTCGAGTACGCCCGCGGTACCGCCTCCACCGCCACAGCACTGGTTCGCCGATGTACTCGCCTCGGACGGTGGCGTGGTACGTCTGCGCCCGATCACGCCCGATGACGCCGAGCGCCTGCAGGAGTTCCACACAGCACTGTCGGATCGCTCCCGATACCTGCGCTACTTCGGTCCGTACCCGCGTATTTCGCCCAAGGATCTGTACCGCTCCACCCACGTCGACCACCACGACCGGGTCGGACTGCTGCTGGTACTGGGTGAGGCAATCATCGCGGTCGGCCGCTACGAACTGCTGACCGACCGCACCGGACCGCGCGCCGCCGAAGTCGCATTCGTGGTGGCCGACGAGCATCAGGGACGCGGGCTCGGTTCCATCCTGCTCGAACATCTGGCGGGTGCGGCCGCGGAGAACAAGATCGAGACGTTCGTCGCGGAAGTGCTCGCCGAGAACACCGTGATGGTCACCGTATTCCGTGACGCGGGCTATCAGGTGGAGCGTGCCAGGGACGGTTCGGTGCTGCATCTGGAATTCGCCATCGATCCCACCGAGGCACTGCTCTCGGTGCGGGATTCGCGCGAACGCGCCTCCGAGGCGCGCAGTGTCGGCAATCTGCTCGCGCCGCGTTCGGTCGCGGTGATCGGCGCCACTGTGGGCCCGGCCCGGGTCGGCGGAGTGATCTTGGCCAATCTGCTTTCTGGGGTATTCCAAGGTCCGGTGTTCCCGGTCAATCCGAACCGGCGATCGGTGCGTGGGGTACGGGCTTACCCAACGGTGCGCGATATTCCCGATGAGGTGGATCTCGCGGTGGTTGCCGTGCCTCCGGAGGCGATCAGCTCTGTTCTGGACGACTGTATGGCCAAGGGCGTCAAGGGGTTGGTCGTGCTCACCGCGGGCTTCGGGGAGACCGGTGATGGCGGTGTGGCTGCCGAACACGAGTTGGTTGCCGCGGCACGTGGACACGGGATGCGGGTGGTCGGGCCGAGCGCGCTCGGCATCGCCAATACCGATGCCTCGGTTTCGTTGAACGCGACCCTGGCTTCGGTACTGCCTGGGCCCGGGCGCATCGGATTCTTCTGTCAATCCGGGCCGTTGGGTGCGGCCATCCTAGGTGAGGCCGCCGCGCGCAACCTCGGGTTGTCGACCTTCGTCTCGGCGGGTAATCGCGCGGATGTGTCCGGCAACGACCTGCTGCAATACTGGGACACCGACTCCGCCACCGATGTGATCCTGCTGTATCTGGAGAGCTTCGGTAATCCGCGCAAATTTTCCCGGATCGCGCGTCGGGTCGCGCGGAGTAAACCGATCGTCGCGGTGAGCAGTGGGCGGTTGGCCGCGCGGGCCCAGCCGACCGGCGATATGGACCGATCGATCGTGCGGGACCTGTTCGCGCAGTCGGGAATCGTTCAGGTCGACTCGATTTCGGAGCTGTTCGACTGTGCGGCGCTGCTGGGCTATCAGCCGCTGCCTGCGGGTCCTCGGGTCGCCGTAATCGGCAATAGCGCGGCGCTGAACTGGCTGGCCGTCGATGCCGCACGTGGTGAGGGTCTCGAGGTCCGACGTCCAGCCGCGGTGCCGTTCGACAATGTTCGGCGACCGCGCCCGACCGAGCGTGTGGTGGACGAGGAGTCGATCGGCGATCCGGTGAACCTGGGGCCCGACGCGACGCCCGGCGCCTATCTGGACGCGGTGGTCGCCGCGCTGCGCTCGGACGAGATCGACGCGGTTATCGTGGTTTTCGCGCCGCCGGTGCCGCTGCGGATGGCCGGATTCGCCGATGCCATTCGCGAGGCCGCAGCGGCCGTGCCCGATGCGGCGAAACCCATTCTCACCACTTTCGTTGCTGAGCAAGGGATCCCGAACCTACTCGCCATGCGCGGTCCGGGCGGTACGGCGGTGCGCGGCTCGATACCGTCCTATCCGGATCCCGAGCGGGCCGCACGGGCACTGGCCAGGGCGCACCGATACGCGCAATGGCGCACGAAACCGGTGTCGACCGTGGTGCGTCCGGCGGGCATCGACGCGGAACGGGCCGAGCGGCTGGTCGCGGGCTGGATGCGCGAATCCGACGGGCGTTGGCTCACCGATCTGGAAGCAGTGGACCTGTTGGACTGCTATGGAATTCGCGTCGTCGAATTCCGCGAGGTCCGCAGCGCCGACGAGGCAGTGGCGGCGGCCGAAGAACTCGGCTACCCGGTCGCGGCCAAGGCGACCGGCGAAATGTGGCGGCGCCGACCGGATCTCAGTGGGGTCCGGCTGGACCTGTGGCGGTCTGAAGCTGTGCGCCAGGCGTATTCGCATCTGGCGGAACTATGCGGTGATCCCGCCGTGCACATCCAGAAGATGGCCAGCCCCGGCGTCGGCTGTGTGCTGCGGGTGCAGGACGACCCGTCCTTCGGCTCGGTTATCGAATTCGGGCTGTCCGGCATGATCATCGAACTCCTCGGCGACCGCGCCTACCGTGCCCTCCCACTCACCGCCGACGAGGCGACCGCCCTCATCGACGCCCCTCGCGCCGCCCCACTCCTCTCCGGCACCCCCGCCAGCCCCCGCGTCGACAAACCTGCGCTTGTCGAACTGGTCCAACGCGTCTCGGCCCTATTCGACGACCTCCCCGAAATCCGCGAACTATCCTTCGACCCCGTCCTCGCCTCCGCCAACGCCGCCGCAATCCTCTACGCCCGAGCCCGCTTCGGCCCCCAACCCAGCCGCTTCGACACCGGCCCCCGCCGCCTCGGCTGAGCTCTCGCAGCTCGCCGCCGCCCCGGGCCGTACGACCCCCGAGCCGCTCAACGCACCAATCTGCTGCACTCGCGCGCAGTCCCGCGTCAGGTGCGAATCGCCGCCGGGCAGCGCATGAGCCAGATCAATCGTGAGCAGTGTACGGGCCGCGCCCGAGAGCATCGGCGCTAGTCGACGTAATCGCGGAGCTGTGCGAGTTGCTGGTGTTGGCCGGTCAGCGCGGCGGTGACCGGCTGCACTCATCGGCGCGCGGTCTCGCGTCGGCTGATGCGAATCGCCGACCGGGTAGCGCACGGACCGGTTCGGTCGGTGGTGCGCGGTGCGTAGGGATCGCGGCGGTCCCCGGGGGCATCAGCACCAGCACCGTCGCGGGCGCACCGGTCAGCGGCGGGGTTGAGCAGGTGGCTCGAAGAGCCTCGTGTTCGCGAGCGGCGGTGCGGAAGGCGCGCAGACGCTCGACACCGGTGGAGTTGGTCTGCGGGCCTGCGAGGTGCAGGATCCGGCGGTGGCCCAGCTCGACGAGATGCTTGACGGCGAGCCCGATGCCCGCCGCGTCATCGGCGGCGACGGATCCGCCGGCGAGTTCCTCGGTGCGGCGGTGACCAGCACCATCGGCACGCGCTGCTCGTGCAACTGTTGCAGCAGCGGATGTTTCAGCAGCGCGGTGGCAATGATCAGACCTTCGGCCTGGCGCGAGCGCAGCGAGGTGATCTGCGCCCGCTCGCGTTCGGGCCGGTCGTCGGTATTGACGATGAGGGTACTTCGCGGTCTTCAGACTTCTGGCAATCGGATTCGGTCGATAGCCGAGCGTTTCGGCCGCCCGCAGCACCCGCCGCGCCGTCTCCGGATTCACCAAGGCGCGGGCGTTCGGGTTCAAGGCGCGCGAAGCCGTGGCAGTGTGCACACCGGCCGCTTTGGCCACATCCCGGAGTGTGGGTCCCTGCATTGCAGAAATACTAAGCGGCCGCCGCACCGACCCCACTTCGCGTCATCCCCGCTCCAAGCGCCGGATTCAGCGCCTGGGGCACCCTGGCCGCCGTGGCGTGCAGATGCGTCGGCAGCGGCCGAGTGCAGGAGAATTTCGCGATCCTGCTCGATCTGCAGGCCGAGAATTCCGCACTCGAACTGAAACCAGAGAACGTCGCGGTCGACGACGGACTCGGCGGGGATTGAATGGGGTTCGCCGACCGGCTCGCGCGAACCCGGAGGGGGCGGGACGCGCGGTCACCGGTCGGCGTTTCGAGGTGACCGTCGAGGGTCACCAAGTCGGACGCCGGAACCTACCTCGGAGTAGTCCGGCGCCATGGGCACGTGCCGGGATCACCGGCACGAGTTATTGCGGGAATCAGCTGGCGTAGGCGCGCAGGCGGTCGGCCCGCTCTCCCTTGCGCAGCTTCGACATGACCTCACGCTCGATCTGACGAACACGCTCGCGGGAGAGCCCGAAGAGCTTGCCGATCTGATCGAGGGTGCGCGGCTGGCCGTCGTCCAGGCCGAAGCGCAACCGGATGACCTGCTGTTCGCGCTCGTCCAGGGTGGCGAGCACGCTGCGCACATCGTGGTGCAGGAGCCCGGCGATCACGGCGGATTCGGCCGAGGTGGCCTCGGAGTCCTCGATGAAGTCGCCCAGCGGGGCCTCTTCGTCATTGCCGACCGGCATATCCAGGCTTACCGGGTCGCGGCTGTGGTCGAGCAGATCAGAGATCTTGTCGACCGGAATGCCGGACTCGTTGGCGAGTTCGGCATCGGTGGCCTCGCGACCGAGCTGCTGATGCAGTTCCCGCTTGATCCTGGCCAGCTTGTTGACCTGCTCGACCAGATGCACGGGGAGGCGGATAGTGCGGCTCTGATCGGCCATACCGCGGGTGATGGCCTGACGAATCCACCACGTGGCATAGGTGGAGAACTTGAATCCCTTGGCGTAGTCGAACTTCTCCATTGCCCTGATCAGGCCGAGGTTGCCCTCCTGGATCAGGTCCAGCAGCGGCATACCGCGGCCGGTGTAGCGCTTGGCGAGGGAGACCACGAGCCGGAGGTTGGCTTCGAGCAGATGCGAGCGCGCGGCCTGGCCTTCGCGAACGATGGCGGCCAAATCGCGTTTGCGGGTGGCCGACAGTCGTTTGCCGGTCTCCAGCAGATGCTGCGCATAGAGGCCCGCCTCGATACGCCTGGCCAGCTCGACCTCGTCGGCTGCCGTGAGCAGTGCGGTACGGCCGATCCCGTTCAGGTACACACGTACCAGGTCGGCGGCAGGGCTCTGGGCGTCGAGGTCCGAATCGCTGGTGCGCACACGAGTGGTGGCGGGGCTTGTCATGACTTGCCTCCTGTCGGTGGTGTCTCACTCCGAATAACGGACCCGACAAGTAGAAAGTTCCCCGCTACTGCTCCGATAAACCGCTCTGAACTGCGGTTTCCATCACTCGCGTCTGAGAAGTTCCTGAGAACCCCACCCTGTCGGAAGAGCCCGTGCGCGAAGCGTCCGATGGGATGCGAGCGGTTGCCGCTTCGTTACACAGGCCGCACCAAACCGTGGCGAACCAATCCGGCCACCACGGATAATGCGTCGGCTGCGAACTCCTCGGTCACTTCGCCCGATCCGTCGGCGAGCGCGAGCAGTTCTATCAGCTCTTGTAACGGCAAACCCTCGGCGCGCATTCCCGCGACGAGTGCGATGGTGGACTCATCCACCTCGTGCTGCCAGCGCGGACCGTCGCCGCGGTGTAGCCGCGCGACCTGCTGCTCCCAACCTAATTCGCTGTGCAGATAGACCCGCTCCAGCGCGGTTGCCGGATCGACCACGAAACGTGTTGACCAGGCGAGATTTTCCTCGGCGGCGGCGCGGCGCAACCAGGCCGCGCGCGCGAAATACGCGGTGGCCTCGGCGCCGAGCGGATCGTCGAAGCCGTGCGTCAGGTCCTCGGCGAGCAGTTCGGTCGGACCGTCGATGGCGTGCAGGTAGACGAAGTCGAAGCCGATGCCCTCGACACCGGCGGCGGTGAAGGCGTCGAGCCACTGTTCGGCGCGCTCCTGTGCGGCCGGGTCGCGCGGATCCAAACCCGCGTCACGCAGCCATGTTCCGACATAGAGGGCCGGATCGGCGACATCGCGTTGGACTACCCAGGCATCGACGCCGTGCGCGGGCAGCCAGGACGAGACGCGTTGGCGCCAGTCCTCGCCGTCCACATGCACCCACGCCGCCAGCATCGCGGCGGTGCCACCGGGGGCGAGCAGGGCGGGTGCTTGCGAGATCACCAATTCGCTTGCGCCGTCGAGGGCGAGGCCGGAGTCGCGGTAGGTGTGTTCGATGCGGGCGGGGCCGACGACGAACGGCGGATTGGCCACCACCTGGTCGAAGCGGCGACCGGCCACCGGCTCGAACCAGGAACCGGCCAGAAGTTCGATATCGAGTCCGTTGAGTGCGGCCGTCGCCTCGGCCAGCCACAGGGCGCGCGGGTTCACGTCGGTCGCGGTCACCCGATTCGCGTACGCGGCGGCGTGGACGGCCTGGACACCACAGCCGGTGCCCAGGTCCAGGACCGAACCAACGCGGCGGGTGGGGGTGGCGCGCAACAGCGACAGGGAGGCATGGCCGACGCCGAGCACGTGATCCTCGGTCAGGGTGCGCCGGAACATCGAATCGTCGAGGTCGGACAGGATCCAGCGGGTGCCCTCGCCCGCGTCGAGCGGACGCAGGTCCAGGGCCGCGCGCACATCGTCGCCGTCGCGGGCGAGCAGGCCGGCGGCTACCGCGCGGTCGATCTCCACCGGTGCCAGTGCGGCCGCGACCTCGCGTTCGGGCAGTGCGTCACCGAGCAGCAACAGGCGGATCAGGGTTCCGAGTGCGCCCGCTCGGCGAGCGGCGCGACGCACCGGTACCGGTTCGGACCGGCCCAGTGCGGCGTGCGCGTCGGCGCCGAGCACTTCCAGCAGCGTGTCGGCGTCGTAGCCGACGCGGGTCAGCGCGGCCCGCAGATCGGGGCACAGCGCGGTGAGCAGCGATCCGGTGGTCGTCTGATTGGTAGGCACACCGGTACTCTGCCACCGCGACACGCCGGCAACCGAAACGTGCTCGTCGTGTCACTTGGACAGCGTGCGATCTCAGACGCCGTTCGGGTCGCGGCCGGTAATGCAGTAGGGCGCGTCGGCCGGATCGGACATGACGATCCATTGCTCATGGCGCTCGACCAGTGTCGCGCCGAGGGACTTGTGCCAGGCGGCGGTGGCGTCGATATCCGCGGAGGCGAGGTCGATGTGCGCGCCGGCGGGTCGGTCCTCGCCGAGGCGCTGCAGCAGCAGCTGTACAGGCATCGGTGCTTTCGCGCGCAGCCGGGCGAATTCGGGCAGGCGGCCCTGGGTGAGGTCCCAGTTGGTGAGAGTGGTCCAGAAGCGGGATTCGGCGGCGTGGTCGGTCGGGCCGATATCGAGGCAGACCTGGTCGAGGCGGGTGAAAGTGCCGTCCGGGGCGCGGACGGCCGGGGCGGGAGTGCCCTTCGCGCGGACGCTGGGGGTGAAGCAGAAGATCTGACCGCCCGGTGAGCGCAGCACGGCGTAGCTCTTGTGGTTGGCGACCAGTTCGGCGTCGAGGTCGAGTGCGACGCGGACCGCGGCGGTGACATCGTCGACGTCGAAATCGAGGTGTACCCGGCCGAGTCCGGTCACCGCCTGCATCTTGACGCCCGCATCGGCGAACAGTGCGGGATCAGGTAGGAGCGTGAGGAATTCGTCGTTCTCGCCGCGTCGCGGCGAGAGTTGGGTGTCGGTGATCGTCGACCAGAATGTCGCGCATTCGTCGAAACGTTGCGTCGGGCGGTCGAGGAAGGCCCAGACCCACCGAATCATGCTTTCTCCTGTTTCCTGGCGGGAGTCCCCGCGCCGCAGCCGGCATACAGTTGTCGCATTTTCCGGCGATTCGGCGGCGCCCGCGCCCGGTTGGCGCGGATGTGTCGCACATCACTGGCGCTGAGAGAGTTCCCGTCGCTTACCCCCGCCACACAGTAGGTGTCGCCCGCGATGCTGTCGAGCCGGTTTCGGATCGGCCGTAACTGGCACGATCTTGGCGGTTTATGGCATTCCGGCCACTCGTTCGATGGGCGAAATTCCGGCACGCTCAGCGGGTGACTGAACTGCAGACGCCTCCGGTACCTGTCGATTCCGTGCCGAGGCGGCTGCACCCCGCCTGGATCGTCGCCGGTGTGGGATTCATCGCGCTGTTGGGAGCGGCGGCGTTCCGGTCGGTGCCGAGTGTGCTGCTGGATCCGCTGCACGAGGAGTTCGGCTGGTCCCATGGCACCATCGGTGCCGCGGTCTCGCTGAATCTGCTGCTGTACGGGCTGATTTCGCCGTTCGCGGCGGCGCTGATGGACCGATTCGGTATTCGCCGGGTGGTGGCATGCGCGCTGGTGCTGGTCGCGGCGGGTAGCGGGCTCACCGTATTCATGACCCAGCCTTGGCATTTGGTGGCGACCTGGGGGCTCTTGGTCGGAGTCGGTGTCGGATCGATGTCCATGCCGTTCGTGGCGACGATCACCGGTCGCTGGTTTGTGCGTCAGCGCGGGCTGGTGACCGGCGTGCTCACCGCGGCGGGTGCGACCGGGCAGCTGATCTTCCTGCCGGTGGTGTCTGCGGTGGCGCATGAGCACGGTTGGCGGGTGCCCTCGCTGATCGTCGCGATTGTCGCACTGGCGGTGGTGCCGCTGGTCCTGCTGTTCATCCGCGACTTCCCCAGTGACGCAGGCGTTTCCGCGTACGGTGCCGAACCCGGTAGCACAGTTGGACTGCGCGTGCAGGCGACCGGCGGTGCGACCCGTGCGCTGACGGTCTTGACCACGATCGCACGCAGTCCCGGATTCTGGCTGCTCGCAGGCGGATTCGCGATCTGTGGCGCATCGACCAACGGCCTGGTCGGCACCCACTTCGTCAGTGCCGCACACGATCACGGCATGCCGCCGACCACCGCCGCCGGTCTGCTGGCACTGGTCGGCATCTTCGATGTTGCGGGCACCATCTTCTCCGGCTGGCTCACCGACCGCGCCGACCCCCGCTACCTGCTGGTCGGCTACTACACGCTGCGCGGACTGTCGCTGCTGATCCTGCCGTCGCTGTTCGCGCCGGACACGCAGCCGAGCATGTGGGTGTTCATCATCTTCTACGGCCTGGACTGGATCGCCACCGTCCCGCCCACGGTGATGCTCTGCCGCGAACTCTTCGGCGCCGACGGCCCCGTCGCTTTCGGCTGGGTCTTCGCCTCCCACCAGATCGGCTCCGCCATAGCCGCCACCGGCGCCGGCGTCATCCGCGACGTCCAAGGCTCCTACAACCTCGCCTGGTACATCGCCGGCGCCCTCTGCGCCGCCGCGGCCCTGATGTCCGCAGGCATCCGTCGCCACCCCTGAATCCAGCGCCGACCACCACCGCCCTCGGCCGCCGCATGGCCGCCGTAGCGACAATATCGACCCCCGAACCGCATCGATGCTGGGCGCACCGGCCTGTACCCCGACGGCCGCGCGCACCTAATCGTCTGCAATGCGCTCATGGCAGGGCGCTCTCGATGTTTGCCTACAGATCGCTCGTCCAGCTCGGGATCGGCGTGGCGGTGCCAGCGTGATGGAGGCGCGGGTGTCTTTCTGGTTGCCTACCCCGAGGTCCCGGGCCGGCGTCAGGAGTCGATGGCGCGGTGTGGTCGGGATTCGATGGCGGTGCGGGGGCGGTCCCAACGGCTGGGTTCGTCCTTGCGGCGCGGCGGGCGGTCGTTGGCGATGAGGACGGCGATCCAGGGGAGGGGGATCGAGGCGGTGATGATCAGGATCGAGAGCAGTGCGTTGCTGAAGGCGCTGTAGGCGATCGCGGCCAGGATCAGGCAGGGGATGCGGAACGCCATGATGATGGTGTAGCGGCGAACTCTGGCGCGGTGCTGATCTTCCAGTGACGGCGCGGCCTCGGTGATCAGCACCGGGTGCTTCTCGTCATTGCCGGGGAAGTAGCCGGTGGACTTGCGGGGTGGCGTCGGCACTGTCACGTCCGGGCGATCACCGCTGCCGATGTCGTCGGCGTCGGAGGAGTCGCCGTACTGCTGCATACCCCTGAGTCTTCCACTGTCGAGGGCGCACCGCACATGGCCTGGTCAGCTCGACGAACACCGACCGTCATCAGCCGAGCTCGCGAGGATGCGGCATCATGGAATGCGTGAGTACCGACACTCTGGTTCGCCCGGATACGACCACCGACGAGACGACGGGCGACGACACCCCGAAGTTCTTCCACTACGTGAAGAAGGACAAGATCGCCGAGAGTGCCGTCATGGGCACCCATGTGGTCGCCCTATGCGGTGAGGTCTTTCCGGTGACGCGCTCGGCGAAGCCCGGTTCGCCGGTCTGCCCTGAGTGCAAGAAGGTCTACGACGGCTTGCGCAAGGGCGACTGAGCCGACGCCGGTGACGGTTCGCCGGGCGCGCTGAGTCGTGCCCGGTCGGCATCGGCGCCGTTGTTGTCTGTCCGCTCGATCGGCCCCTGAGCCTCCGGCGGGTTCGGGGGCTTCGCTGTGCCCGGATC
Source organism: Nocardia vinacea (assembly GCF_035920345.1). NCBI lineage: Bacteria > Bacillati > Actinomycetota > Actinomycetes > Mycobacteriales > Nocardiaceae > Nocardia > Nocardia vinacea. Next base: position 3,442,716 of record NZ_CP109149.1, on the reverse strand, counting down.
ATCCTGGTCGGTGTCGGAGTCGTCCCCGCCCAACTGATTGGACAACCATTCCTTCACCTGGTCGATGCGGGTGCTGCGAGCGGGCCAGAATTCCTGCACCGCGGCATTGAATTCGGCGCCGAGGATGACCGCGAAGCCCAGGAAGAACGTGAACAGCAGGAACGCGATCGGCGTGGCGAGCGCGCCGTAGCTGATGCCGGTCCTGGTAACCCAGGCCAGGTAGCGGCGCAGACCCTCGCTGGCGGCCATGAAGAACACGCCCGCGACCAACGCCCCGCCGAACAAGCGGTGCCACGGCAGCGATTTGTGCAGTGCCAGCTTGTACAGCGTGGTGAGCCCGATGATCAGTACTAGGCCGACACCCGGGTAATAGAACGAGTCGATCAGCCGCAACCCGGGTTCCCGCCACGAATCCGGCAGCACCCGTCCGATCAATGTCGGACCCAGCGCGATCAGCGGCAGCAGGAACACCGCTACCACCAGGAACAGCACATACAGCAGCAACGCGAAGATGCGCTGCCACACCGGATGCCGGGCATCCTTCTGTCCGTGTGCCTCGACGATCGAATCCACGAAGGTCGACATCGCCGATGATCCGGCCCACAGCGACAATATGAACCCCACCGAGACGAAGGCGGCGCGTCCGCGACCCAGCACATCGGTGACGGTAGGTTCGATCAGATCGCTCACCACACTGGAACTGAACAGGTCACGGCTGAATGCGATGATCTTCTGCTCGACGATCTCCACGGTGTCGGGTCCGAACCATTCCCCGACGTAACCGAGGCTACCGAGCACCCCGAGCAGCAGCGGCGCCAGCGACATCGTCTGCCAGAACGCCGCGGCAGCTGATTTGGTGAAAATCGAATCGTTCCACGACTTCGATGCCACCCGCAGGACGAGTTTGCCACTCTGTCGCGCGGCATGCGCAACCCGCGTTGCGGCCTTGCGGGCATAGGTCGCCGCGGTGGGTTCCGCGCCGCCTCCGCCGCTGTGGATCGGCTGGTCGCCGGTCCCCGGGGTGCGGCGCGGTAGAGCACTTTCATCGGTCATGATGCCTAACAGCATCGCGCATCCGAGCATATTGTTCCGGTTTGCCATGGCATCGCGTCGATGGGAAGCAGATGAACACGGCGTGGCGCACGGTTCGGCGTGTGACGCCCGTCGCCCACGCCGCGTCGGTTTGGCGACACGCCATGGGGGACAGCTAGGGTCGTCTTCGTGACTGTGTCGGGTGGCGCCGCTGTGGCGGGAGAAGCGGAAACACCGGGCGATTCGCAAAGATCGAGCGCCGCGGGTTCCCCAGGTGGTTCGCTACGCGCCTGGCAGCGCCGGGCCCTGATGAAGTACTTGTCGACCAAGCCGAGGGACTTCCTCGCGGTGGCGACGCCGGGTGCGGGTAAGACCACCTTCGCACTGCGGGTCGCGGCAGAACTGCTGGCCGACCGCACCGTCGACCAGGTCACCGTGGTCGCCCCGACCGAACACCTCAAACATCAGTGGTCCCAATCCGCCGCCCGCGTGGGCATCCAGCTGGATTCGCGCTTCTCCAACGCGACCGGTGCGACCTCCGGCGACTATCACGGCGTCGTGGTCACCTACGCGCAGATCGCCTCGCATCCCGCGCGGCACCGTGTCCGCACCGAAAGACGCAGAACGCTGGTGATTCTCGACGAGATCCACCATGCGGGCGATGCGAAGTCCTGGGGTGAGGCGACCGCCGAGGCATTCGGTGACGCCACCCGCCGGCTCGCGCTGACCGGCACCCCGTTCCGCAGCGATGACAGCCAGATTCCGTTCATCATTTACGAACCCGATGAGGCCGGTTTCCCGCGCTCGCGCGCCGACCACACCTACGGCTACGCGGAGGCATTGGCCGACGGCGTCGTCCGGCCAGTCGTCTTCCTGGCGTATTCCGGTGAGGCGCACTGGCGCGACAGCGCGGGCGAGGAGTATTCGGCCCGCCTCGGGGAGCCGCTGAGCGCGGAACACACCGCCCGTGCGTGGCGCACCGCGCTGGATCCGGCTGGCGACTGGATGTCCAAGGTGCTGGTCGCCGCGGACACCCGGCTGCGCCAGCTGCGTGCGACCGGTATGCCCGATGCTGGTGGTCTGGTGATCGCCACCGATCAGGAGCGGGCCCGCGATTACGCCGAACTGCTGGAGCACATCTCGGGCGAGCGGCCCGCGGTGGTGCTCTCGGACGATCCGTCCTCCTCGGACCGGATCGCCGAATTCAGCAAGAACACCCAGCCGTGGATGGTCGCGGTCCGTATGGTGTCCGAGGGCGTCGACGTGCCGCGCCTCGCCGTCGGCGTCTATGCGACCAGTGCCTCGACACCGCTGTACTTCGCCCAGGCCATCGGCCGGTTCGTGCGTGCGCGCAAGCCAGGCGAGACCGCCAGCGTGTTCCTGCCGTCGGTGCCGGTGCTGCTCGATCTGGCTGCGCAGCTGGAACTGCAGCGCGATCACGTCATCGGCAAGCCGCACCGCGAGCAGAACGGCCTCGAAGACGAACTGCTGATCGACGCGAACAAGCAGAAGGACGAGCCGGGCGAGGACGAGAAGCCCTTCGTCGCACTCGCCGCGGACGCCGAACTCGACCAGGTGATCTACGACGGATCCTCCTTCGGCACAGCCACTTTCGCGGGCAGTGCCGAGGAGGCGGACTACCTCGGGATTCCCGGGCTGTTGGACGCGGAGCAGATGCGGGCGCTGCTGCGTGAACGTCAGTCGAAGCAACTCGCCGAACGAGGTGAACCCGCGACGCCCGATCCTGGTCCGCAGGTCGCCTCGGCCGCCGAGCGGGTCGCGACCGCGGACAAGCTCGGTGAGTTGCGGCGCGAGCTCAACAGCCTGGTCGCCATGCACCACCATCGCACCGGCAAGCCGCACGGTGTGATCCACGGTGAGTTGCGCCGCGAATGCGGTGGTCCGCCAACGGCATTGGCCACCGCGGACCAACTCGGTGAGCGCATCGCCGCCCTGCGCCGTAAGTAACCGCTGCGATCAGCGTGTGATGGCCGATGCGGGCCATGCTGCCATGGCACAGTCGATGGATTGGGTGAGTTCGGTGTGCGAAGCGCCGTCGCGGGCGCGGATCGACAGGCCGTACAGGACCGTTGTGTAGAAGCTGGCGAGGGCCGCAGTATTGGTGTCCGGAGGTAGATCACCTTCCGCGACACCGCGATCCAGGCGTTCGCGGATGTCTGCGGTTGTCTCGCGGCGCTTTTCGACCAGGAAGTCGCGGATGGTTTCGCTGCGGGTGGTGTAGGTGGAGCCCGCCAGCACGACCATGCAGCCGTGCGGTTTGTCCTCGTGGGTATAGGCAGTGGCGTTGTCGCGCAACATGGCTTCGATGCTGGCGCGGGCGGTGGGTTCCTCGCGCAGGGCACGTACGGTGTAGCCGCCTTCGGCCTCGCCGTACAGACCGACAGCCGCGCGGAACAGCTCTTCCTTGCCGCCGAAGGCGGCGTACAGGCTCGGTGAGTTGATGCCCATCGCCGCGGTGAGATCGCTCATCGACGAGCCCTCGTAGCCGTGCTCCCAGAACACCTCCATGGCGCGACGCAGCGCGACCTCGCGGTCGAATGCGCGCGGGCGCCCACGTTCGGCCATGGCCCGTTCCTTTCTGTGTCGATCGTTAAATATACCCCTTGACGCCGTCGTCGCCCATGCGCTTAGCTATTTATGTACTGATCGACACAGAATTAGGAGGAGTTGCGATGGCGGATCTGACGGGCAAAGTTGCGCTGGTGACCGGGGGCAGCCGGGGGATCGGAGCGGCGATCGTGCGGCACCTGGCCACCGCGGGCGCGGATGTGGCACTGACCTACCAGCACAACGAACTGCAGGCGAAATCGGTGGTCGCCGAAGCGGAAGCGTTGGGGCGGCGCGCGATCGCCGTCCAAGCCGACAGCGCCGACGCGGGCGCGGTCGTCGCGGCGGTGCATCGGGCCGCGGCCGAACTCGGCAGGCTCGACGTGCTGGTCAATAACGCGGGCATCTTCCCGGCCAAGCCGTTCGAGGAGTTCACCGTCGAGGAGATCGACCGCGCGCTCAATATCCACGCGCGGGCGGCGTTCGTCGGTTCGCAGGCGGCGGTCGAGCATATGGCCGAGGGCGGGCGGATCATCAGCATCGGCAGCAACCTGTCCGAGCGCGCCGCATTCGGTGGACTCGCGCTGTACAACCTGAGCAAATCCGCACTCAACGGATTCACGAAAGCCCTTGCGCGTGAACTCGGTCCGCGCAACATCACGGTCAACCTGGTGCAGCCCGGCTCCACCGACACCGATATGAACCCGGCCGACGGCGACCACGCCTCGCACCAGATCAACCTGACCGCGCTCGGCCGCTTCGGCACCACCGACGACATCGCCGCCACCGTAACCTTCCTCGCCGGCCCCTCCGGCCGCAGCATCACCGGAGCGACCTTCACCGTCGACGGCGGCACCAACGCCTGACTCCGCAGCGCGATTACCCAGTGAAGTAACGGCCGGGGGAGACGCCGACGGTGCGGCGGAAGGCGGCCACGTAGGCGCTCGGGGTGGCGTAGCCGACGCGGCCCGCGATGCGGGCGATCGGCAGGCCCTCGGCGAGCAGGGGGAGGGAGGCGGCTAGCCGGATCTGGGTTCGCCACTGGCCGAAGGAGATTCCGGTTTCGACGAGGAATAGACGGGCCAGGGTGCGGGGGCTGGTTGCGGCATCGGCGGCGAATTCGGCGAGGGTGCGGGGGTCGGCGGGATTGCGGGTCAGGGCGTCGGCGACCTGTCCGGCTCGGGCATCCGCCGGTCGGCGGGCGCCGACGGGAATCACGTCGACCGGCTCGAGCAGGTCGAATATGACCGCCTCCGCGCGTTCACGTCGTGCGGCGGCGATGTCCTCGTCGGGATTCGAAGTCGGGGCCGCGGCGGTCCCCTCAGTTCGAGCGTCCGTGAGCGGTCGGGCGCTGATCGGAGTCCCACCGAGGTGCTCCAGTCGATCAGGGTCTCCCGCAAGGGCGGTGTCGGGCCCGGTGAGATGGTCGAACAGTTCGCGCAGCAATGGCGATACTCGCAGCATCGTCGGGGTGGTCAATGAGACCGGGCATCGATCGGGTGCCACGAAGATGCCGCGCATGGTCGCGCCCTGGGTGGTTCCGGTTCGATGGCGGGTGCCGCCGGGGATCCACAGGGCGCGGGTGGGTGGCAGCACCCAGTATCCGTCGCCGATTTCGACGGCGATGACACCCCTTGCCGCCCAGGCGATTTGGTGCTGCGGATGTTCATGGGTGTCGAACCAGTAGCCCGCGGACATGACGCCCGCGCCGAAGGCCATGGCGGTATCTCCGATCGCGGCCGGGAATACCATGGATCCGTCGTTCGGCTGGGATGTCCCGGGTTGGGGCGCCAAGACTTGGCCGTTTCGCGACACAACTTGTCACCGTAGCCTGTCGTGGTCACAGCTGGCCGCTCCTAGCGTGAATCGCATGGCGATGAACTACGTACACAAATTGATGTGCCGATCGGCGGCGTGGGAGCGTACGAGTACGACGCGGATCGTCCCGTGGGCGCTGTCCGGTCTCGACCTCGGTGCGTCCGCACTCGAGATCGGCCCCGGCTACGGCGCCAATATCCGCGCCTTGCGAGAGCGCACCAGCGAGCTGACCGGTGTCGAGATCGATCCGGTGCTCGTCGATCGGCTGCGCACCCGGCATGGCGCCGCGATGACGGTGATCGAGGGCGACGGCGCGGATATGCCCTTGCCCCCAAGACAATTCGACTCGGTCGTGTGCTTCACGATGCTGCACCACGTACCCACTGTCGGAGCACAGGACGCTCTTTTCGGCGAAGCCCTGCGTGTCCTGCGGCCTGGCGGTGTATTCGCAGGCAGCGACGGCCTCGACGGCCGCGTATTCCGCCTGCTGCACCTCGGCGACACCTGCGTGCCGGTACCGCCGGAGCACGCCGCCGACCGGCTCACCCGAGCCGGTTTCAACGACGTCGAGATCGAAACCGGCGCAGGAAGTTTCCGCTTCCGTGCCCGTCGCCCCGAGTGAATCCTTTCAGCGCACCGCTATTGCGGCCTCGAAGTAGTCCGCAGGATCCAGTGCATTGATCGGGGTCCAGCGGGGTGACTCGACCGGCGCTGTCGAATCCTCCGGTGCCGCTTGGAAATAGCCCTGGATCTCCAGCGCCAGGCGAGGGTTCTCGTCCACGCGGCGGGCCATGTCGTAGAACACCGCGAGAACGTGCACGCAGCGGGCGGTGCGAGCCGAACAGGAGCAGTCCGTCCCGGCCGGGCCGGGTGCCGGGCGCATGCCGGCGTCGACCAGCGCTCGGTGCATTTCGTCGGTGAGAACTGTTGTATCCGGGATGATTTCGGCGATCGCGATGATGGCTGAACGGGAAAGCGGCGCGACTTCGAGGTGGGTTACCGAGGCCTGCCCACCGCGGTGGATGGCGGCGCGCACGATGCGCCCTTCGATGGTCGCCTGGACACCGTTGTTGCGGGCAATGCTGCGGGCACGGGGGAGCAGCGGGTCGGGTCGGGTCTGGCGCAGGGGTTCGGCGAGCCGGACCCAGTCCATGCCCCATGCCGTGTATCCGAATTCGTTGTCCGTCATCAGTTCTCCCTCTTGCGGCGCAGGATCTCGATGAGCTGGTCGTCGTCGAGGCGGGCCAGTGCGGCGATCCCGGCCGAATCGTTGAGGTCCGCGAGGGCGGATTTGCGGTCGTGCATGCCCGCGATGTGCTCCTCGACGGTGGTGCCCGAGGTCAGGGTGGTGATGGTGACGGTGCGGGTCTGGCCGATGCGGTGCACCCGGTCGGAGGCCTGGGCTTCGACGGCCGGATTCCACCAGCGGTCGAAGTGGATGACATCGGCGGCACGCGTCAGGGTGAGACCGGTGCCTGCGGCGCGCAGACTCAGGATCAACACGGGCGGACCGTCTTCGGCCTGGAAACCCGAAACGATCTCGGCACGCTCGGCCTGATTCAGTCCGCCGTGGAAGAACGGCGCCCGCAGCCCGAACTGCTCGTGCAGGTGGCGGACCAGCAGGTCACCGGTGGCGCGATACTGGGTGAATATCAGTGTCGGGTCACCGGTTTCGAGATTATTGGCCACGATATCGGAGCACAGGTCCAGCTTTCCGGACCGGCCCGCCAATTCGTCCAGCTCACCGGTGATCAGTCCCGGATGGTTGCAGACCTGCTTGAGAGCGGTCAATGCGGCGAGCACTCGGCTCTGCCGTTGCGCGCCGTGGCCGAAGCCGTCATCGATCGCCTTGTCGAGCAGTTGGTCGTAGAGCCGTTCCTGTTCGGTGGTCAGATCACAGAGCAGATCGCTGTGGATCTTCGCGGGCAGCGATGCGGCGACCTGAGCCTTCTTGCGCGCCAGCAGCACCGGTTCGAGCGCATCGCGCAGTCGGCCCGCTGCGGCCGCCGAACCCTCGTGGATCGGCCGGACGAATCGACGGCGGAACTGGGTGCGATGCCCGAACAGCCGCGGCGCCACCAGATTCAGCAGCGCCCACAGCTCCTCGAGATGGTTCTCCACCGGCGTACCCGTCAGCGCGACCTTCGCCTCCGCCGTCAATGCCCGCGCTGCCTTGGACACCTGGGTGCGCGGATTCTTCAACGCCTGCGCCTCATCGAAAACGACTGTCGCCCAGGATTGATCGGCCAACACAGCACCGTGCAGCCGCAACATCGGATACCCGGTCACCACAACGGTCCCGGCCTCATCTGTGACCGCACCCCCACGCCACACCACCGGCCGCAGGCCCGGCGCGAACCGCGTGATCTCGTGCGCCCAGTTCCCGACCAATGACGTCGGACAAACCACGAGCTGCGCCCCACCCCCGGCCCGCCCGAGCAGAAAACCGATGGTCTGCACCGTCTTACCGAGACCCATCTCATCGGCCAATACCGCCCCGCCGTGTGCCGCGACGGTCTCGTGCAACCAGCCTGCGCCCCGCACTTGATAGGGCCGCAGCTCCGCCTTCAGCCCCGCCCGCAATTCCGCCCCGACACACCGTGTTTCACGCAACACCCGCGCAGCACGCTCGGCGGACACGATCGACGTCCCGGCGGCATCGGGCACCGCGTGCGCGGCGATCGGCAGCAACACCGTATCGCCTGGACCCACCGACTCGGACCGCGCCTGTATGCCGCCCAGCTGATCAGTCGAAGCGTCGGCCACCTGCGTCCGCGTTGTCGCAGCGGCTTCGAAGGCTGCATCGGCGGATCGGGTGTCGGCCGAGTGTCCAGGCGGGTGTGCACCGGAAGATTTGGTATCCGCATGCGTCTGCGCATCGCACGGTTCGACTCCGTCCCGCAGCACCGCACGCCAAGCGTGTACGGACGGGCCCGGGTCACCGAGGTCCAGATGCAACAGCTCGTCGGTATCAACGAGTGTGCAATCGACATCCGTGACCTCGATCGCGCCGTCCGGACCCGTCGGCACTGCTAGAGAGAGTGCTTCTTGATCGCCGTCGGGCGCGTGGCCGGGCGCGGATCCGTTCCAAGTCCACAGCGCGAACATGTGGCGGTCGGGCAGGTAGGTGGCCTGTGTGCTGGGCAGAACGGTCCCCTAGATCGTCGTATGGTGTACGGAGTATTATAACAACGTACAGCGTACCGAATTAATTCCGAGAGGACCACGTGACCGACCAGGCGAAACAGTTGATGAGCCTGCTCTGGCGACATGCTGTGCCGCCGCGATCCGGTGGGCGCGGACCGAAGCAGACGGTGAGTGTCGATGAGGTTGTCGTCGCCGCGATCGCCCTCGCCGATCGGGAGGGGTACGAAAAGGTGTCGATCCGAGCGGTCGCCGCCGAACTCGGCCTGCGCCCGATGAGCCTCTATACCTATGTGCCGAGCAAGGAGGCTTTGACTGTGTTGATGGTCGACACGGTCGCACTGGAGGACGTACCCGTCCCGGCCGATCTCCCGGTCCGTGACCGAATGTCCGCGATCGCCGAACAGGTCCGCGCGGAACTGATCGCGCACCCGTGGATGCTCGAGGTGCCACCGTGGCGGTTGGTGCTCGGTCCGGGCCGGATGCGCCGATATGAACGGCAGCTGGCCGCGATCGAGGGGATCGGGTTATCCGATCTGGCTATGGATCGGGTGATCGCCGTGCTGTCGGAATTCGCGACCGGCAATGCGCGGATGGCGATCGCCGGAATCCGCAGTACAGCGGAGCTGACCGACGCGCAGTGGTGGGAGCAGCACGGTCCGCTGCTGACCGAGGTCATGTCGGTCGAGGAGTTCCCGATCGCCTCGCGGGTCGGTGCGGCGGTAGGCGAACGCTATCAAGCGCCGTCGGACCCGGCGGGCGACTTCGCCTTCGGTCTGGGAAAACTGCTCGACGGCATCCTGTCCGGAGCAGCGGGACCGGAAACGCCGACAGCGGGCGACCTGTAGGTCGCCCGCTGTCGTCTATCAGCGATGTTCTGTTGTTCGATGCTGTTGTGTCGGGACGCGAGGACTGGTCAGAGCGCGGGAGCCGATTCCGTATCGATCACGGCTTCGAGCTCACGCAAGCGATCCATGTGTTCATTCGCGTGGTGCTGGCAGAAGAGCAACTCGCCACCTGCGGGCAATACGGCACGAACTCGTGCGGCAGCACCGCAACGGTCGCAACGATCGACCGCGGTCAGTGGGGTGCTTGTCAGGGTTCCTGGCATGACTCCTCCGTCCTGGCTCCCGGCACTACAGTCCGTTCACCTGGTGTGGGGCCCGTGGTCACTCCGCGGGCTCGCTACCGCTACTTCCCAGCAGGGGTATGACTACTCTGTCAGACGTTCGGGACGGGGGCTTTGTTCCCGGAAGTGATTCTGTGTGTTTTCGATAACACCACCTGGGATTTCGCTACTGGCGAACATCTCCGGTTACGTATCGAACTCCACTCGACCACGATCACGAACAGGCCTATCCAGTTGTCTACCGGGAGATTACCCGTGATCCATGACACTCACACGCTCGTTCACATTTGCACACTCGCCGAATGGCTGACCGCGCGGCAAACCGGCGAGTACCGCCCGGAGTCGTTCGAGGAGATCGGGTTCATCCATCTGTCCACGCCACAGCAGGCGCATCTGCCCGCCAACCGACTGTTCGCCGGTCGGCGTGACATGGTGCTGCTACGCATCGATCCGGCCCGCGTCGGCGCGCCGGTGAAATGGGAACCGGGCGTGCCCACTGATCCGGAATCGATGCTGTTCCCACATCTGTACGGTCCGCTGCCGGTCGGCGCGGTCACCGCCGTAGTCGACTACCAGCCCGGGGCGGACGGCACCTTCGCCGCGCTCGACCCGAACTTTCCGGCGTCCTGACCTACCGCTCCCTGGCCTCGCGCGCCACGATGGCGGCCTGAACGCGAGACCGCACACCGAGTTTGGTGAGTACACGTGAGACATGTGTTTTGACTGTTGTCTCGCCGATGAACAACCGGGTGGCGATCTGCGCATTGGACAGACCGTCGCCGAGACAGTCGAGCACCTCGCGTTCGCGTTCGGTCAGCTCGTCCAGGCCGTCCGGCGCGGGCCGGCTCGGATCGCCTTCGGTCGAGGCGAACGCATTGATCACCGCGGCGGTCACCTCGGGCGCGAGCACGCCGTCACCCGCGGCCACCGCGCGCACCGCATCGACAAGTGCCTGTCCCGACGCGGATTTCAGCACGAAGCCGGACGCGCCGGCGCGCAGCGTCCGGAAGACGTACTCGTCCAGGTCGAAGGTCGTCAGGATGAGCACCCTTGCCAGGCCGGCGTCGGTGATGCGGCCGGTGGCGGTGATGCCGTCGACGCCCGGCATGCGCACATCCATCAGCACCACATCCGGGCGCAGCGCCTTGGCCTGTGCCACCGCGATATCGCCGTCGGCGGCCTCACCGACCACTTCGATGCCCTCGGCGGTCTCCAGGATCATCCGCAGTCCGGCCCGGATCGCGCCGTGGTCATCGGCGATCAGTACCCGGATCATGACACCTCCGTCGTCGAGATCGGCAGTCGTGCAAGGACTTCCCAGCCGTTGGCGCCGGGTCCGGCGGTGAAGGTGCCGCCGAGCGCCGCGGCTCGTTCCCGCATATTCATCAGACCACTGTGGCGCGCGTCGTCGGGTGGTCGATTGCGCACCGGTACCGTGGGATTGCGCACCGAGAGAGCCAGATTCGTTGCCTCCGTACGCACGTCGATATCGACCTCCTGTCCCGGTGCGTGTTTCATGGCATTCGTCAGTGCTTCCTGGACGATTCGGTAGGCGGCCTGGTCGACCGCGCTCGGCAGCGCCGTCCCGTTCAGCGAATCCCGCACGCGCACGGTGATTCCGGCGGCGCGGGCCGCGTCGACGAGAATCGGCAGCTGAGCCAGTTTGCGCGGCGCGGCCGCATCGTCCTCGGCGCCGTCGTCGCGCTGCAGCAGACCGATCATGGTGCGCATCTCCTGCAGCGCGCTGACACTATTGGACCGGATCGACGAAACGATCCCGGCGACAGTGGGATCGGTTTCCTGCCGGGCCAACACCCCGAGCGCCGCTTCCGATTGGATGGCGATGGCCGACAGGTGTCCGGCAATCACATCGTGCAGATCGCGCGCCATCGTCTTGCGTTCGTCGGCGATGGCGGCGCGCCGATCCAATTCGGCGACCAGTGTCATCGCCTGCGCGCGTTTGCGTTCGGCCTCGGCGATCTCCTTGTGCCCGCGCACCGACAGCGCCCACCACAGCGGCGTCGCGACGAAGGCGAACAGCGCGGCGATGGTGATCACCGCGACCCGCCAGTCGCCGAGCACGAGCGCCAGCACGGTCAGTACGGCCGAGACCACCCCGCAAACCGTGACCAGCCAGCGCGAGCGCGCGGGCGCGGCATACAGCACACCCGCATAGATCAGATCCGAATAGATGAGCCAGACCGGCACCGTCGGACCGAGTGCGCAATCGATGGCGAACGGGATCAGCCCGATACCGAGCGCCGACATCGGCATGCGACGCCGCAGGAAGCTTGCCACGCAGATCAGCGCGAGCACCCCGAACCGCACCGGCAGCGACGGATGGCGGCTCAGGTCACTGGCCATCTCGAACAAGCCGGTCAGATAGAGCGCGGCGCCGAGTACGAGCGCGAAGGCGGCGACCAGCGCGTCCTGCGTGGTCGCCGACAAAGCATCCCACTGCCGTCGCATCGCCCCATCACAGCACATGCTCCAGCGCCACCGGGTCCGCCGAAGGAATGAGTCCGGGTCGATTTGATGACCCACGTAGCGGATCCCGCCCGCCGCGACGCTGACGGGTGATCCGATACCAGGGCATGCCGACAGCGTCACGGGTTGGGCATCGGTGATCGCAGGCATTGCGCCGTAGCGATTGCTTGCAGGTCGATCGAAACGGTCAGCGTGGTCGGTGGGCTGTTGGGCGGTCAGCCGCTTTTGCCGGTTAGGGTGGAGGTGTGAACGTCGATGTCACCGCCCTACCCGGGATCGGGGTACGCAAAGACTTCCAGCTGCGGTCGGGCCGCCGAGTCGGTGTGGTCGATCACCGCGACGGCGGCATCGATCTGATCGTCTCCAAACCCGATGACCCGGACTCCTGCGCCGCGCAAGTACCGCTGACTCCCGACGAGGCCGCGGTGCTCGCCAACCTACTCGGCTCGCCGCAGCTGGTGGCGAAGCTACGCGAGGATCACCGCGACCTACCCGGGATCACCACCCGCCAGCTACCCATCGCCGAGGATTCGCCGTACGAGGGCCGCACCCTCGGCGAGACCGGAATGCGCACGCGCACCAAGGCTTCCATCGTCGCGGTGATGCGCGCGGGGCAGCTGCACCCCTCACCGGGACCGGACTTCACCTTCACCGCCGATGACATACTCGTGGTCGTCGGTACCCCCGACGGTCTGGACGCGGCCGCGAAGATCCTGACGCACGGGTGAGAGCGTGAACGAAACCGCGCTCGCCCTTATCGAGCTCGGGGCGGTGTTATTCGCACTCGGCATGCTCGGGAGAGTGGCGGCTCGCTTCGGTATGTCCCCGATTCCGCTATACCTGCTCGGTGGGCTGGCCTTCGGCCAGGGCGGATTCATCCAACTGGGCGCCGCGAACGAATTCGGCCATATCGCAGGCGAAATCGGCGTGGTGCTGCTGTTGTTACTGCTCGGCCTCGAGTACACCGCGGCCGAATTGGTGACCGGATTGCGGCGCTCCTGGGCCGCGGGCCTGGTCGATATCGTCGCGAACGCGACGCCCGGCGCGGTGGTCGCCTTGCTACTCGGCTGGGGGATGACCGGAGCCATCACCCTGGCCGGCGTCACCTACATCTCGTCCTCGGGCATCGTCGCCAAGGTGCTCAACGACCTCGGCCGCCTCGGTAACCGGGAAACCCCGGTCATCCTGTCGATTCTGGTTTTCGAGGATCTCGCGATGGCGATGTATCTGCCGATCCTCACCGCGATCCTGGCCGGTACGAGCTTGCTGAGCGGGCTGACCGTGCTCGGTCTGGCCCTGGCCACGGTCACCGTCGTCTTGGTCGTCGCGCTGCGGTACGGCCGGTACGTCTCGGCCATCGTGGACAGCGCCGACCGCGAGGTATTCCTGTTGAAGCTGCTGGGCGCGGCGCTGCTGGTCGCCGGGCTGGCATCGGCGCTGAATGTTTCGGCGGCAGTCGGCGCGTTCTTGCTCGGCATCGCGATCTCCGGTTCGACCGCGCGCGAGGCGACGAAATTGCTGGAACCGATCCGGGATCTGTTCGCGGCCATCTTCTTCGTGGCCTTCGGACTCAGTACCGATCCCGGGGCCATTCCACCGGTGCTGGGCTGGGCGATTCTGCTCGCGGTGGTGACGGTGGTGACCAAGGTCGCGACCGGCTGGTGGGCGGCGAGTCGGCAGGGCATCCGCCGGATGGGCCGGGCGCGAGCGGGCGCCGCACTGGTGGCGCGCGGTGAATTCTCCATTGTCATTGCGGGTTTGGCGGTGGGCATGGGCGGGGTCGACGGTCAACTCGCCGCACTCGCCTCGGCCTATGTGCTACTGATGGCGGTGCTCGGTCCGATCGCGGCCCGCGTCGTCGAACCGGCAATCGGCATGGTGCAGCGCCGCTTCAGCCCCGCCGTCAGCACCGGATAGCGGCTGCGCCACAACGGAACTCGTCCCGGTATCGGCGCCGGCCGCGGGAATTCGGGACGCCGCAAGCGGATTCGTCGATACCGTTGTCGGCGCGGCGGAAGTCGCCTCGCGTTCGGCACGCAGGCGTTCGATGCGCCGCCAGAAAGTAGACGCGACGAATCCGACCGCCAAACCGATCAGGGCCGCGCACATATGCCCGTAGTCGGTGAAGGTCGGTCCGATCAGCAGTGCCGAGCCGAGGAATACGACGATGACACCCGCCCACAGCGCGCGGACCATACCGCGGAAGTGGAACGCCATGGCCGCCAAAACCGCAGTGAACCCGTAGCTGGTGCCGACGTCCGCCGCATACTGCACACGCACGGGGATGACGTGGTGGTCGATGGCATGGTCGATGGCGGTGACGGTGAGCAGCGTCGCGCCGATATGTCCGGTCGCGAACAGCAGAATCCAGCGACTGGTGCCGAGCCAGCGTTCGGCGAAGCCCATGACGACCAGAATCTCCGCGATGGTGACCCACGGAAATTGCCCCTGGGTCCAGAACGCCGACGCCACCAGCACCTGGATCGGGTTGTGCTGCATGTTGTAGAGGTTGGTGGAGGCCGAGAAGATCAGCCTGCGCTCCACCGAATCGCCGACCCCGCGCAGCGTCCACCAGGTGATGAACAACGTAAACGCGTAGGCCGTGCTGGCCGGTGCGCCGGACAGGTGTTGGCGCAGTTCGGGCAGCAGTCGGCGCACCAATCGGGGCCGACGCGCCCACGACCAGACCGCACGCAACTCGTCACCGAGGTCGACGGTCTGCGTCCAGGGGGAGTGGATTCGGCGCAAAGTGGGGGCAACCACATGCACAAGTCTGCCGGTTCCGAAGCACTTCTGCCCGTAGACCCGCCCGGTCTGTGTCCTGGCTCACCTGAGCTGGTCTTTTCGCCGTAACGTCGATTCACACCCGGGGCATCGTCGGCTCCGCAGAATTGGTCCGCCGACCACGAGGTCGGCCGAGTGCTTGCCGGTCGGACCGTTGTCCTCGCCGCTGCGTGCACTGGCCGTCGCACTGGCGACGCGCTGTCACCCGATCTGGCAACTGGCGATGCGCTGCCGCGTGCTCCTGCAACTTCGGCAAGTTGCACGCGAATTCTGCAGACCCGCCGCGAGCACATGACGCCGGTCAAGTCCAGTTGGCGACTGAGCCTGATCCGGCTCGGCGGCTCTGGGCCGCAATGAGACTCGGCATGCGTACCGAAATTGCCGTGCTGTTCTTGCAAATGTGCGAACACCTGTTGTTGCCTGGCGAATTCACGAGATCCATTGTGCCCCAGCAATATCAGTGCTGATCGATTGCCGGAAGTGGCTATCGGTGGGATTCGGCGGCGGCGGACCGTTCGGTATGCATGGGGCACAGCTGATCGCCGCCGGATAGCGGGCGCTGTCTCACTGGCCGGATTCATCCCATGCCAAATTTAGCGGACAGTAGTACTGTAAATCGTCTACCTGCTGGTTCTTGACAAGCGGGCGGGCTCGCGCTGTCCCGATGACGGTCGACGTCCGCCCAACGAGGGAGTTCGCGTGCTGGAAATCGATCACTTCAGCCACGGGTTGCTCACGCCGGTTGTCGCTTATCTGATGTCATTCACCGGATCATTGCTGGGACTGCGGTGCGTGGTTCGGGCGCGGGCCGGTAGCGGCCACGCCGGATGGCTCGTCGCCGCGGCCGTCGCGATCGGCGGCACCGGTATCTGGGTCATGCATTTCATTGCCATGCTGGGCTTTTCGATCCACGGCGCATCGATCCGCTACGACGTGCCGATCACCCTGCTCAGCGCGGTGATCGCGATGGCGGTGGTGTGGATCGGATTACGGGTCGCGCAGCTGCCTGGATTGGAGCCGGTGGCGCTGTACATCGGCGGTGCGATCACCGGCGTCGGCGTCGGCGCCATGCACTATTCCGGCATGTATGCGATGAAATCCGATGCGGTCATCGAATACGACGGACGAATAGTGTTGCTGTCCATGGTGATCGCGGTGATCGCCGCGACGGCGGCGCTCTGGTTCGCGCTGCATATCCGCGGCACGCTGGCCACCATCGGCGCGGCGCTGGTGATGGGCGTCGCGGTCTGCGGCATGCACTACACCGGTATGTTCGCGATGCATGTGCAGAACGGCCATCACATGCACCCACCCGCGGGCGCGGGCGCGACCCAACTGCTGACTCCGCTGACGGTCGGCGTCGGCATGGTCACCATGATGCTGCTACTGCATATCGGCATTACCGATGTCGAGGATCCGGCCTACGACGGTGCGCGCGGACCGCGCCCGGCGCGCTACTGGCCGACCAGGGACTGAGTCTGCATAGCCCGGTGGGGTCGTCCTGGGAGCTTGTCGCACAGGCGATTTCGACGGGTTCAGTGGCGCGGTACCTCGGTCCGCGTCGGCCAGTACGCGGTCGGCAGTATCTGCGGTTCCACCGGTGGCAGCGGCGGTAGCGGATCGGGTTTGGCGCGCGGTGTGATGCGCAGCGGCGGCAGTTCTACGCTGCGATCGATCTCGGTCAGGCTGACGCTGATGAGCAGCAGCATCGTCACCACACTTATCACGACGATGATCGGCGCGATCAGCTCCATGGCGCCGGTCCCTTCGGGGGTATGCATATCTCCGGTGTGCGCATGCATCGCCGACATCCCGGTGTAATGCATGCCGCAAACGGCCACACCCATGATCAGTCCGGCGCCGATGGTCGCGAAAAATCCCTTGACCCGCAACGTGAACCAGAGCGCAACCGTCGCCGCCACCACCGCAATGGCCATCGACAGCCCGACCCGCCGCGCGTCATAGCTGATCATCGCATTCGACTTCATCGCATACATGCCCATGTAATGCATAGCCCCGACGCCGAGGCCGGTGATCGCACCTCCGGCCAGCAGGCCGCGCAGCGACGGTTCGGGTTTGACTACGATGAACAGCCCGATGCCGACCACGGCTATCGCGGTGATCGCGCTGATCAGGGTAAGCGGAATGTCGTACCGGATCTCGGTGCCGCGGATCGAAAAGCCCAGCATCGCAATGAAATGCATGACCCAGATGCCGGTCCCGCCGATGGCGACGGCCGCGCCGAGCAGCCAGCCGATCCGATCCTTGCCGCTGCGGGCGCGTGCGGCGCACTGCAAGCCGAGCAGGCATCCGGTGACCGACATGGTGTAGGCCAGCAGCGGGGTCAGTAGTCCGTAACTGAAATGGTAGATGTCGAGCACGCACGCCCCCACTGCCGAAAAAAGAGCATCGGCGATTGAAATAACAGCGGGTCAGACGATACGACAGCCGTCGACCCCATGGGAGCCGAAATCTGGTTTCGTATAAGTGGTTTCGGTCACTTTTAGGTTTGATTGAAACCCGAATTGGTTAGCGAGCCGGACGCTGTCTCGGTTGCCGCCCCATGGCTGATCGGTTGCGCGGCACAACGCCGAAAGTGACTGTTGCGGAGGCAATTCGGCTCGATACGGTTGAAAACCCCAATGGGTGCAGCCGGATTCGACGATAGCGGGGCCGTAGGCGGAGCGAATGCGGGCAGAGTTGCCGGTTGACCGAACGACAAGAAGGCCGGTTGCGAAAAACGAAGCGCCCGCGCTGTCAGGCGCGGGCGCTTCGGAAAAATCGAGCAGAACGAACTAGTCGAGGTAGTCGCGCAGGACCTGTGAGCGGCTCGGGTGGCGCAACTTGCTCATGGTCTTCGACTCGATCTGCCGGATGCGCTCACGGGTGACCCCGTAGACCTGACCGATCTCGTCGAGGGTGCGCGGCTGGCCGTCGGTCAGGCCGAAGCGCAGCCGGACCACACCCGCCTCGCGCTCGGACAGCGTCTCCAGCACCGACTGCAGCTGATCCTGCAGCAGCGTGAAGCTCACCGCGTCCACCGCGACGACCGCCTCGGAGTCCTCGATGAAGTCGCCGAGTTGGCTGTCGCCCTCATCGCCGATGGTCTGGTCCAGCGAGATGGGCTCACGCGCGTACTGCTGGATCTCGAGGACCTTCTCCGGCGTGATGTCCATTTCCTTGGCCAGCTCCTCCGGGGTGGGCTCGCGGCCCAGATCCTGGAGCAGCTCGCGCTGGATGCGGCCGAGCTTGTTGATGACCTCGACCATATGCACCGGGATGCGGATGGTGCGGGCCTGATCGGCCATGGCGCGGGTGATGGCCTGCCGGATCCACCAGGTGGCGTACGTGGAGAACTTGTAGCCCTTGGTGTAGTCGAACTTCTCCACCGCGCGGATCAGACCGAGGTTGCCCTCCTGGATCAGGTCCAGGAATGCCATACCGCGGCCGGTGTAGCGCTTGGCCAGCGAGACCACCAGACGCAGGTTCGCTTCCAGCAGATGGTTCTTGGCGCGGTTGCCGTCGCGCACGATCCAGGTGTAGTCGCGGCGCATCGCGACCGGCAGCTTCTCACCCTGCTCGGCGAATTCGCGCACCTTCTCCGCCGCGTAGAGGCCGGCCTCGATCCGCTTGGCGAGTTCGACCTCTTCCTCGGCGTTGAGCAGTGCGACCTTGCCGATCTGCTTGAGGTAGGCACGCACCGAGTCGGCCGATGCGGTGAGCTCGGCATCCTTGCGGGCCTGGCGCAGCGCCTCGGATTCCTCCTCGTCCCAGACGAAGTCGCCGGAGGCCTTGTCCGCGGCGGTCGGTTCGTCGGCCCCGGTCTCCTCGGCGACTTCCTCGACCAGTTCCTCGGCCTCGTCGGCGAGATCGTCCTCGGAGACCTCGAGATCGCCGAGATCCTCGATGTCGAGCTCCTCGGCCTCGATGTTCTCGTCGCCGCCGGGTTCGCCGTCCGGTCCGGCCTTCTTCGGCCCGGCCTTCTTGGCCGGGCCCTTCGTCGCCTTCGCGGCGGCGGCCTTCTTGGCCGGAGCCTTCTTGGCAGCGGCCTTCTTGGCCGGGGCCTTCTTCGCGGCAGCCTTGCGGACCGGCCGTGCTTCGGTTACATCTGCGGAGTCGGCATCGGCCGATTCGGCGGTCTGACGGGTCGTGGCTACCACGTACGCCCTTTCGTGACGGTCTCGTGCGGCGTCACGCCAGAGTGGTGTTCCGGCGGAGCGGTCTGTCGGGTTTCACCGGCTGAGCGCCGGGTCTGGGGTTTCCGGCTCGCGGCCGGAGTACGTTCCATTGTAACGATCGAACCAGGGTACCTACGGCACGATCCCGGCAACGGCTAATGCCGCACTCTCCGCGCGTCTACGGTGCGATGCCCGCATCGATGGCCATGGCCGCCCCCACGATGCCCGCGGTGTTCTCCAGTCGGGCCGGAATCACCTGGGTTCGGTTGGTGAGCAATGGAATCCATTGTTCGGCATCGCGGCTGATGCCGCCACCTGCGACGAAGACCTTCGGCCAGAACAAATTCTCCAGGCCGCTGAGCACAATGCTGACCTGGGCGGCCCACTGCTCGTAGGTCAGGCCGTCGCGATCCTTGATCGAAGCGGCGGCGCGGTGTTCGGTCTCCATGCCACCGATCTCCAGGTGGCCGAGTTCGGTATTGGGCACCAGCGTGCCGTGGAACAGCAGCGCGGAGCCGATGCCGGTGCCGAAGGTCAGCAGCACCACCAGACCGTCGAATTCCTTTGCCGCGCCGTAGTGATCTTCGGCCAGACCGGCCGCGTCGGCGTCGTTGAGCACGGTGACGGCGCGGCCGTCGAGGGCGGCGGAGAACAGCGCCCGCGCGTCGGTGCCGATCCACGCCTTGTCGATATTGGCGGCCGTCTGCGCGACGCCTTCCAGCACGACCGAGGGCAGTGTGATGCCGACCGGGCCGTCCCAATCGGCCTGGGCGACCAGTTTGGCGACCGCGTCGGCGACCGCCTGCGGTGTCGAGGGATGCGGTGTCAGAATCTTTATCCGCTCATGGACCAATGCTCCGGTGGCCAGATCCACCGCGGCGCCCTTGACGCCGCTGCCACCGATATCGATACCGAATGCGTGCCCCCGAGCGGACATGACGTTCCCTCGTTCCCTGTGCTGGCCGATGTGTGAACACGCCGCCGCACAGGAGCTCACCACCGGCTGGCCGCGGAGCATGCGGTGATGTGCCCGACGACGGCGTTGTGTCGTGCACGACAAGAGTAATGGCCGGGCATCGGTTCCCGTTCGCCGAGGATGTGTGATGGCATGGGGGCATGCCGGAGACCAGAGTGTCAGTTACCGCCCGCCCGCCCGCGACGCCATCCGAGGATGTTGCCGAATTGCGCCGGATCGCGGTCCAACTCGCCGAAACCGCGGCCGCGCATGTGCGCTCGCGTCGGCCCGAGGTATTCGGTCCGGAGGGTGCGCGCGACGGGGTCGTGCAGGCCAAAGGCCACCCGACCGATCCGGTGACGATCGTCGATACCGAGACCGAGGATCTGATCCGGCGCCTACTCGATGAAGCGCGCCCCGGCGATCCGATCCTCGGTGAGGAGGGCGGCGGCAGCCTGATCGACGGTGGCGAGGAAACCGTGCACTGGGTGGTGGACCCGATCGACGGCACCGTGAACTTTCTGTACGGCATTCCGGGCTATGCGATTTCGGTGGCCGCGGTGCGCGATGGACAACCCGTCGCCGGCGCGGTGGTCGATGTCGCGCGGGCGGCCACCTACAGCGCCGGACTGCGGATGGGAGCCACGAAGGTGACCGGTGACGGCGCCGTGGAACATCTGCGCTGCACGCCGGTGCGATCGGCGGCGATGGCCTTGGTGTCCACCGGATTCGCGTACGGCAAACACCGCAGGGCCAGGCAGGCGGAGCTGATCGCGCAGATCCTGCCGGAAATCCGCGATATCCGCCGCCTCGGCGCGGCGGCACTGGATCTGTGCTTCGTCGCCGAGGGCCGCGTCGACGCGTACTACGAACACGGACTCAACGCGTGGGACTGGGCGGCGGGCGCTTTGATCGCCGCGGAGGCGGGTGCGGCGCTGCGCTTGCCCGCGGCCACCAGCCCAGGTGCGGCAGGTGAGTTGGTCGTTGCCGCCGCACCGGGAGTCGCGAACGAATTGACCGAACTGCTCGAGCGTGTCGGCGCGACCACCGCGATCCCGGACGCTTGAAAACGGATCGCCCCGGTTTGCCGAAGCGGCATACCGGGGCGATGAAGGTCGGTTCAGGAGGTCAGCAGCGTGCCGTGCGCGCTGCGGACAGCAGTTTGGGATCAATGGACGTCGATCCGCCCGGTGCCGGATTCTTCAGCGATTTCAGCACCTCCTCGGCATCGGGGCTCGGCCGCAGCGATTCGCCGAAGACCGAACCGAGCACCAGGTCCACGGTGTCGTCGTTGCGCTGATCCTCGATCAGCTCGGCGCACGGCGCGACCAACTGGACCGAGGCGGCGGCCGGTCGGCCGTTCACGCCGAAGCGGATCTGGCCGGTGCAGTTCAGGTCGCCGTTGACATAAACCGGATCGTTACCGAATTGCTGTCCCGGCCCGCTCGCGAAGCCCAGATCGCCGAGCGCCGACGCGATGTGCGAGGCCTGACCGCTCTTGCTGTTCGCGTTCAGCACGCGGACCTTCGACGAGGCCAGCGCCGCCGGTTCGACGTCGGTCAGCCGCGACTGGCCCACCCGCTGCCCCATCGGGGCCGGTTGGGGCGATTTCGCGTCGGTGGCCGGGCTCGGCGAATTGCACGCCATCGCGGTTCCGCTGCTGTCCTCGGTGGTCAGGGCCTTGATCCACACTACGGTGCAGATCAGGAGTAGGACGCCGACCAGGATCAACCATGGCTGGTTGCGTCGCCGGAGGAAGGGTTGACCCGTTCGATCCGTTGCGCTGCCTTCGGTGATGAGTGAAACCACGTGCATACTCTACGAAAATGTGTCCGCACTAGTGCGTAAGGTCTCGGCGAGTTCACGGTTGGTGTCGATTACCCCTCAGTTTCGAATCGTCTGTGTTTTGATTGCGACTTTTGCCGCGGCGTCCGCTATTGTCTGGCGGCCCAGATCGAAACATCGCAGCCCAAAACGGTGGTCGGTCGCGGGAACAAGAAGGGCATGTCCTGCGTTTACCGAGCGCTATCAAAGGTGGGTCCGCATGATCCGCCCTGATAGGGGACCGGTGTACGTGTGACGTGCACCACCGGCGGGGCGGTGCTGGTCATTCCGATTCCGAGGGAATCGGTGTGAGTGGCCCGGTCCGGGATATACGGAGTAAGGACGAGGGGAAGACGACATGGCAACCGACTATGACGCACCGAGGCGCACTGAATCCGACGAAGTGTCGGAAGATTCGCTGGAGGAGCTGAAGGCTCGTCGCAACGAGGCACAGTCCGCCGTCGTGGATATCGACGAATCCGATACCGCGGAGTCGTTCGAGCTTCCCGGCGCGGACTTGTCCGAGGAAGTCCTGACAGTTCGGGTGATCCCGAAGCAGGCCGACGAGTTCACCTGTTCCAGCTGTTTCCTGGTCCATCACCGGAGCAGGCTGGCCAGTGAGAGTGGCGGTCAGCTGATCTGCATGGACTGTGCAGCCTGATCTCCGGCGCGAGATCTGATCTCCAGCCGAGATCAACGGTCAGCCCGCGCTCGGCACGCCCGGCCTCAGCCAGGTATGCCAAGCGCGGCCAAGACCCGGTCCGGCCGGCGCGTACTGATCAACCAGTACGGCGTCGGGTCGTCCGGGTCGTCGAGTACAAGTAGCACCATCGGCCCCACCCATGGCCGATGCTGGACATAGGCGGCGGGGTCGAGCTGGCGGCCCAGCGCCGCACTCTTGGCGGTGGGGGCCACCGTGGCCGATCTGGCCACGAAGTTCACCGGCAGATGCGCGCGATCGGCACGGAGTTCGCGGATGCCGGAGCCGTCCTGGGCGACCTCCACCCGATGACGGCTCAGCCACAGCAGCACCCACACCGGCACCGGAAACAGCAACGCGTAGGGCAACCAGGCGCGCAGACCCGGTGCGCCCATATGGATTTCGGCGGCCAGCAACCCGGCGATGGCGAACGCGATCGGCCACCACCACAGCGGCACCCACAGGCGCTCGCGGTAGGGCTCGAAGCTTCGCTTTTGTTCGTCCATAGTCACTGGGTTGGGCTGGTCCGACACGACTCAACACTAATTCACTGAGGTCGAGGGCGTACGCGTAGGCTCGGTGAACGTGAGCGAGCGCAGCGAGCGATTAATCAACACAGCCGCCCGGGCGGTCATGACGGAGCCGAGCGTCAGCGAGGCGCAGTCATGAGCGCCCTTTCACCCATACCTTTGCTGCGGCTCGATCCCGGCATCCCAGTGCCAACGCGTGCCCACCACGGAGACGCGGGCGTGGACCTGTGCACTACAGAGGACGTCATCATCGAACCGGGGGAGCGCGTGCTGGTCGGCACCGGTGTTGCGGTCGCACTGCCGGTCGGCACGGTCGGCCTGATCCATCCCAGGTCCGGACTCGCCGCGAAAACCGGTCTGTCCGTGGTGAATACGCCGGGCACCGTCGATGCGGGCTATCGGGGCGAAATCAAGGTGTGCCTGATCAATCACGATCCGCGCACCCCGATCGAATTGCGTCGCGGGGATCGGATCGCGCAGCTGCTGGTGCAGCGGGTGGAACTGGTCGATTTCGTGGAGGTCGACGTACTCGACGACACCACGCGGGGTGCGGGCGGTTACGGGTCGAGCGGTGGCCACGCCAGTCTGGCCGCGTCGGCCGACGAGGCGGCCACTCTCGGCAAGGAGGCATGACCGGCATGTTCGGGAAGAGACGCAAGTCCGGCGGACGTGACGAATACGCCGAGGACCGGTACGACGACGATTACGCCGACGAATACGGCGAGTACGCCGCCTACGGCGACGCGGGTTACGACGATGAGCCGATCACCGACGAGAACCCCATCATCGATCCGATCACCGACGAGAATCCGATCGTCCCGGCCGATTACGTCGCCGCACGCTACGACGCCGAACCCGAGTACGCCGAACCCGAGTACGCCGAACCCGAGTACGACGAGCACGACTACGACGATGACGTGGACATGCTCAAATCCGGCCCGTACGACTACGACGAGGTGGCCGAGCTGCTGGACAATGTCTCCGATCAGCGCCTCGATCTGGGTTCGGTGATCCTGCCGGTGCCGCCGGGCGGCCAATTACAGGTCGAGATGACCCCGGACGGCACGCCGCAGGCGGTGCACCTGGCGACCGAACACGGTCGGATCACTGTCGCGGCCTATGCCGCGCCCAAATCGGCGGGCCAATGGCGTTCGGTGGCAGCGGATCTGGCCGAATCGCTACGCAAGGACGGCGCCAGGGTCGCGGTGGAGACCGGACCGTGGGGCCGGGAACTGCTCGCCATCACCGAGGGCGCGGACCTGCGCTTCATCGGGGTGGATGGTCCGCGATGGATGGTGCGGCTGGTGGCAGCGGGTCCGCAGGGCGCCGCCGATGACGGTGGGCCGCTGGTGCGGGCCGCGCGAGCGATCTTGACCGAGACCGTGATTCGGCGCGGCGACGATCCGATGCCGGTGCGCGAACCGCTGGCCGTCGTGCTGCCACCGGAGCTGGCCGAGCAGCTGGCCGCCGCGCATCAAGCGCAGGTGGACGCACAGCAGCAGGCAATGGCCGCACAGCAGGCCGCGGTCCAGCCCACACCCCAGCCGCTGGTCCCGCCGCGTATGCCGAATGAACCGCGCCGCGGTGCGGACGGCTCCGCCATGCAGCAGCTCGGGCTGAACTAGAACGCCGCGAGTCCCGCGTTTCCGAGGATCGCGGGATTCGCGCCGAGTTCATCGAGGGTAATCCGGATCAGCTCGGCGCGCGGGATCAGCTCGCCCCATTCTTCGGCGACCGACAGCGGGTGCACCGGATCGTCGACGGCGGTGACGATGGTGACGGGCACCTCGACGGTGCCGAGTCGTTCCGCATCGGGCCATTTGTAGTCGGCGGCCTCCTGCAGCGCCTCGGGCAGCCGCGGCCACTGCGAATGCCAGGACTGGGTGAGCGCGTCGGCGAGCCAGCGCGGGCTGCTCGCGCGCATGCGTTCGACCACCGCGTCGAGCCCGTCCGCACGCAACTGGGCCGCGGTGGCGGCGGCGCTGAGCGCGGCCGGGCAGGCGGCGGTATCGGGACCGGTCCAGGCTGGTAGCGCCGCCACTACGCCGGTTGCTGCCCCGGGATGTTCAGCCGCCCATTCGAGTGCGACCGCCGCGCCGAGGGAGATCCCGGTGGCCAGGACCGGGCCGCGCCCGGCAGCCTCGTCGAGCGCCGCCCGGTACCCGGCAACCACTCCGCACGGGTCGGGTTCGACGGCGATGAATTCGATTCCGCGTGCCGCACAAGCCGGTC
Organism: Nocardia vinacea; assembly: GCF_035920345.1. Classification (NCBI taxonomy): domain Bacteria; kingdom Bacillati; phylum Actinomycetota; class Actinomycetes; order Mycobacteriales; family Nocardiaceae; genus Nocardia; species Nocardia vinacea. The sequence goes on along the minus strand of NZ_CP109149.1, from coordinate 3,417,335 downwards.
CGAAGGCGCGGCGGGCGAAGTCGGCATCCGAACCCGTTCCCGGCAACGCCACGGCGATCAGGGCGCGGCCGCTGCGGTCCGGCGCGAAATGTGGGGAGTCGAACACCGGTCCGAGCGTAGCGGGGGGAGGGTTGCCCATCTACAGTGGCGGGTATACGGCCTTAAGCCGGTCGTTACCGGAACAACCATGATGGCGTGGGACCCACGTCGTCTTGCTCCACGCAGGAGAGCGTCAAATGTCATCCGCCGCCTCAGGTTATTTTCGTCGTCTGAGCCGCAGGCTGACCGAGGATATCGATCAGTTGGACGCCGAGGAACTCGCCGAATCTGCTGATGCGTCGGGTGCTTGCCGGGCCTCGGACTGTCAGCGCGGTGACGAGGCGACCATGCTCGGCCGACTACGCAGTGTCGAGGCGTGTCCGAAGTCTGTCGGCGCCAGTGTTCAGGCAGAATTCTTCGACGGCACCGATGCCATCAGTCTGGTGTGGATCGGCCGCCGCCGTATTCCCGGTATCGAACCGGGACGCAAGATCCTCGTCCGCGGTCGTGTGGGTGACCGGGATGGTCGTAAGGTGATCTACAACCCCTACTACGAATTGCGTGAGAACAGCTGACGTATGCCATCGAGCAACGAGAACGCCGCCGAGATCCACACCCGAGGTCGTGAGCCGATCGACGCGGGCCCGTCCGACGTCGTAGATCGCTCTGTCGACGCCGAAACCGAAGAGGCCGAACAAACCCTCCTCGAGCAGTTGGGCGGCTTCAGCGGCCTGATCTACTCGACGCTGCCGGTGCTGGTTTTCGTGCCCGTGAACACCTTTGCCGGGCTCACTGTGGCGATCTGGTCGGCACTCGGCGTGGCCGCCGCGATTCTGGTGTGGCGGCTGGTGCGGCGCAGCCCCATCCAGCCCGCGATCTCGGGCTTCCTCGGGGTGGGCATCTGTGCGTTAATCGCCTACCGCATGGGTGAGGCGAAGGGTTTCTTCCTGTTCGGCATCTACACCAGCCTGGTCTACGCCGGGGTGTTCCTGGTGTCGATGCTGGTGCGCTGGCCGCTGGTCGGCGTGATCTGGGGTGTGCTCAACGGCCACGGCACCGAATGGCGGTCCGACCGTCGCGTCGTGCGCCTCTACGACCTGGCGACCACCACCTGGGTGATCGTATTCGGCGCGCGCTATCTGGTGCAGTCACAGCTCTACGACACCGATCGCACCGGCTGGCTGGCCTTCGCGCGCATCGCCATGGGCTGGCCGCTGACCGCCGTCGCGCTGGCTGTCACCGTGTGGGCGGTACGCCGGGCCGGACATCTGCCGGTGCGCCGGGGTACGGCCGCCGAAACGGCCTAGGATTCCCGCCCCGAATTCCGCTGGGGTGTTAACGAATCGCCGCCAGAGGTGGGGGAGTACGCACCCTGGGGTGCCTGGTTAGGCGACCGAGTTCATCAGACGATCAGTGCAAGCAAAAAAGCACGATCGGCGAGGAAGGACTCGGAAGTTGGCTACCGAGCACAGCATTGCGACACTGTCGAAGAACCAGGCCCACCACAACCCCGCCCTGTCGGAGAGCCGCCGGGTATCGGCCGAACTGGATAAGTTGATCGGTCCGGCAGCCGCGGGCGATCGTGCGGCGGTCACCGAGATCATCCGGCTGGTCCACCCACTCGTGCGCCGGTATTGCGGTGCGCGCCTTGGCAATACCGCACATCTGCACGTCACGGCCGACGATGTGGTGCAGGAGATCCTGCTGGCCACCGTCAACGCCATTCCGCGCTACCGCGATCAGGGCAAGTCATTCCTGGCCTTCGTCTACGGCATCGCGGCCAATAAGGTGGCCGACGCGTTCCGGCGTTCGCAGCTGCACCCGACGTACCCGGTCGACCAGGTGCCCGATATGGCATCGACCGCCGCAGGCCCGGAGGAGTGGGCGATCGCGTCCGAACGTCGCGAGGCCACCCGGGAATTGATGAAGATCCTGGCACCCGCGCACCGCGAGGTGCTGGTGATGCGGATCATGCTCGGCTGGACCGCGGCGCAGACCGCCGAGGCCATCGGCACCAGTCCCGGCGTGGTTCGGGTGATGCAGCACCGCGCGCTGAACAAGCTGCGCGCGCAGCTCGCGGCCGCATCCTGAGGTCGGACAGGCGCTGATCCGTATCAGCCTTGTCGGGGAGTCAGGGTTTGATACCGTGCGTGGCCAGCGCCACCCGCAGGTCTTCCTCGGCCTCCACGGAGGTCACGAACAACAACTCGTCATCGCCCTCGAAGGGGTCGTCGGGCTGCGGCACGATCACCCGGCCGCCACGCAGAATCGTCACCAGGGCGGCGTCGCGCGGCAGGGTGAGTGTCCGCACCGGCTTGCCCGCCAAGGCGGTATCGCTGGGCAGGGTGATCTCGACCAGATTGGCCTGACCCTGCCGCAGCGTCATCAACCGGACCAGATCGCCGACCGAGACCGCCTCTTCCACCAGCGAGGCAAGCAGCCGCGGCGTCGACACCGCGACATCGACGCCCCAGGACGCATCGAAGAGCCATTCATTGCGTGGGTCGTTGACCCGCGCCACCACCCGGCGCACGCCGAATTCGGTCTTGGCGAGCAGGCTGTGCACCAGATTCGTCTTATCGTCACCGGTGGCGGCGATGACGACCTCGTAGGTCTGCAGACCCGCGTCCTCCAGCAGCGCGAGTTCGCACGCGTCGGCATGGACCCACACGGCATCCGGGATGGCGGCGGGGTCGATGTGGTCGAGCTGGCGCTCGAGCAGCATCACCCGATGGCCGCCGCGCAATAGCTCCCTTGCTATCGATCGGCCGACGGCGCCGGCTCCGGCGATCGCCACTTTCATGTTCAGTCCTCGCTTGCTGGGGGCTTACCGGCCAAGGCGACGGCCTCGCCGACGGAGCCGGAGGTGGCTGCGACATAGACGACGTCGTCGGCTTGGACCACGGTCTTGCTCTCGGGGAGCAGGCCCTGACCGAACCGGATGATGAAGGCGACCCTGGCGCCCACGTTGCGTTCCAGATCGCGCACGGTGCGCCCGTACCACTCCTCGTGCAGCGTCAACTGGGCTACCGCCACGGTGCCCGTCGGATCGCGCCAGGTGGTGGTGCCGCCGTCCCCGATCAGCGTGGTGAGGAAGCGGTCGGTGGTCCACGGCACGGTGGCGATGGTCGGAATGCCGAGGCGCTCGTAGACGGCGGCGCGTTTGGCGTCGTAGATGCGCGCGACCACGCGCTCCACACCGAACATTTCCCGGGCCACCCGCGCGGAGATGATGTTGGAGTTGTCGCCGGAGGAGACCGCGGCGAAGGCGTCGGCCCGCTCGATTCCCGCGCGGGTCAGCACATCCCGGTCGAAGCCGACTCCGACCACCCGCTCGCCTGGAAAGTCCTCGCCGAGGCGCAGGAAGGCGCTGTGGTCCCGGTCGATCACGGTGACCTCATGGCCGACCCGGACCAGGGCGCGTGCCAGCGATGAGCCGACCCGTCCGCAACCCATGATCACTACGTACACCGCAACCTCGTTCCTGGAAACTGTGTTCAATTGGCGGCACTCGCAGGCCCTGCGTGGTTACGCAAGCTTCCTCCTCCGGGGCGGGAGCTCACGCCGCGGGGCGTTCGGTTTGCTTACCTCGGCATCGAACCGTACCCGCCAGATGTTTCCATGGCCCAATTTCCCCTCCGCCTGTCAACCAAACATACGACGCGAACCGGCCGAGGGAGCGCTCCATCCTGCGGGGATCTATGCTCGCTCCAGTGTCCAAGTTGACGACGGCAGCCAAACGTTTGCTGCTGGGCAGGCCTTTCCGTAGCGATGCGCTGGGCCATACCCTGCTGCCGAAGCGAATCGCACTCCCGGTGTTCGCCTCCGATGCTATGTCTTCGGTGGCCTACGCCCCGGAGGAAATCTTCCTTGTTCTTTCGGTCGCAGGCATTTCTGCCTACGTCTATGCGCCCTGGGTTGGTCTGGCCGTCTCATTCGTGATGGCGGTGGTGGTCGCCAGCTATCGGCAGAATGTGCATGCCTACCCCTCGGGCGGCGGTGACTACGAGGTCGCCACCACGAATCTCGGGCCCAATGCCGGGCTCACCGTCGGCAGTGCGCTGCTTGTCGACTATGTGCTCACCGTGGCGGTATCGATCTCCTCGGCGGCGTCGAATATCGGGTCCGCGATTCCGTTCGTCGCCACGCACAAGGTGTTGTTCGCGGTCGTCGCCATCGTCGTGCTGACATCGATCAATCTGCGCGGCATCCGGGAATCGGGTGTCGCCTTCGCGATTCCGACCTACGCCTTCATCTTGGGCATGTTCGCGATGCTGGGGTGGGGGCTGTTCCGCATCTTCGTACTCGGCGACGACCTGCGTGCCGAATCGGCGGGCTTCCAGCTCAATGCCGAGGAGGAGCACCTATACGGGCTCGCGTTCGCCTTCCTGATCGCGCGGTCGTTCTCCTCCGGCTGTGCCGCGCTGACCGGTGTCGAGGCGATCAGCAATGGTGTGCCCGCATTCCGGAAACCCAAGTCGCGCAACGCCGCGACCACGCTGCTGATGCTCGGCAGTATCGCGATCGCACTGCTCATGGGCATCATCGTCCTGGCCCAGAAGATCGGGATCGTATACGCGCACAACGAATCCGAGTTGATCGGCGCGCCCGCGGACTACCACCAGAAGACGCTCATCGCCCAGCTGGCCGAGACCGTGTTCCACGGCTTCCCGATCGGCTTCTTCTTCATCACCACGGTGACCGCCTTGATCCTGGTGCTCGCCGCGAATACCGCGTTCAACGGCTTCCCGGTGCTGGGTTCGATTCTGGCGCAGGACCGTTACCTGCCACGGCAGTTGCACACCCGTGGCGACCGGTTGGCGTTCAGCAACGGCATTCTGTTCCTCTCGGGTGCGGCCGTCGCATTCGTCGTGGTGTTCGGCGCCGAGGTGACCAAGCTCATCCAGCTGTACATCGTCGGGGTGTTCGTGTCGTTTGTGCTCAGCCAGACCGGCATGCTGCGGCACTGGACCCGGTTGTTGCGCACCGAAACCGATCCGTCGCAGCGGGCGCGGATGAAGCGTTCGCGGGTGATCAACGCAATCGGGCTGAGTGCCACCGGGACGGTGCTGGTCATCGTGTTGATCACCAAGTTCTTCGCCGGTGCCTGGATCGCGATCTGCACCATGGTGGCGATCTTCGTTGTGATGAAACTCATTCGGCGGCACTACGATTCGGTTTCCCGCGAACTCGATGAGCACGAATGGGACGGCGTACTGCCGAGTCGGTCGCATTCGATCGTGCTGGTGTCCAAACTGCATCTGCCGACGCGCCGGGCGCTGGCCTACGCGCGCGCCACCCGCCCCGATACTTTGGAGGCGGTGACGGTGAACGTCGACGAGGCCGACACCAGGGCGCTGGTGCGGGAGTGGGAGCGCAGCGATATCACGGTGCCGCTCAAGGTGATCGAATCGCCGTATCGCGAAATCACCAAGCCGGTACTGGATTACGTCAAGCGGGTGCGGCGCGATTCGCCGCGCGATGTGGTGACCGTATTCATTCCGGAATACGTTGTCGGACACTGGTGGGAGCAGATTCTGCACAACCAGAGCGCGTTGCGGCTCAAGGGCAGGTTGCTGTTCGAGCCGGGTGTCATGGTGACGAGTGTGCCGTGGCAGTTGACGTCGTCCGCGAAGGCAAGGCAGGCCGGTGTGGTGAATGCGCCGGGTGCGGTGCGGCGCGGGTACGAGGACCGAGGGTGACCGACTGGCGTTCGAACACTTTCCAGGTGCGGCTCGGGCCGCCCGGGCACGGCGGATTCTGCGTCGCGCGGCACGAGGGCCGGGTGGTCTTCGTACGACAAGGGCTGCCCGATGAACTGGTTCGAGTGCGGGTCACCGAGGATCGCGGGGGTTCGTTCTGCCGAGCCGATGCGATCGAGATTCTGGAGGCATCCCCGGATCGCGTTCCCGCCACTTGTCCTGTCTCCGGCCCCGGTGGCGCGGGCTGCTGCGATTTCTCCTTCGCCACCCCCGCCGCGCAGCGGGCGCTGAAGGCGGCAGTGGTCGCGGAGCAGTTGCGCCGCATCGCCGGAATCGAACGCGATATCACTGTGGAGCCGATCGCCGGACATCCGGCCGACGCCACCGGCGGCTGGCGCACCCGCGTCCGCTTGGCCGTTGACGCCGAGGGCCGAGCCGGAGTGCACGGGTACCGCAGCACCGAGGTGATCACCGATCTGCGCTGCCCCCAACCGGTTCCGGGTGCGATGGACGGCATCGCGGACCGAATGTGGACCCCCGGCGCGGATCTGGTGGTCGCGGTCGACGGCGATGGGATGCGGCACATCGTCGAGTTGGCTCCGTCTGCGGTTGCGGGACGTGCTGAGTCTGAACGGCCTTCGATGCGAGGTGGGGATCGGCGTGGCAGGCGGGAGACAGACCGGCGTTCCGGAAAGCGTCGAGCCGCCGAGCGGGGGCCCGGCAGCGAGTCGCCGCGGACCGGTGCCCGTGGACACGACGACGAAGGTCGTCGGGGCGGATCGGAATGGCGGCGTATCGATGACGGCGACGGCTCTCGGGCCCTGCCCGGCGATACGGATGGTCGGAGTCGTCGTGGTGCAGAACCGGGGCACGATGGCGAGTGGGGTCGCGGCGGCGATCGGGGCAGGCGTCGGGATCGGTCTCGTCGTGATGAGTTCGGCGGCGAAGGTTCGCGAGGCAGCGATTCGTCCGGATCGGCTGGGGGAGAGGGGGTTCGGCGGCGGGCGGCGGCGCGCCGGGCTGCGACGCATGCGGCTCGGGACGAATGGGTGATGGGCGGTAGCGGTCGGACGGTCGAGTATGTGGCCGGGCGGCGGTGGGAGCTCGCGGCGACCGGGTTCTGGCAGGCACATCATGGTGCGGCGCAATGTTATTCGGATGTGGTCGCCGGGTGGGCGGGGCTCGGTCACGGGGAGCGGGCGTGGGATCTGTACAGCGGCGTAGGGGTTTTCGCGGCCCGACTGGCCGGACAGGTCGGTCAGACCGGTTCGGTGCTCGCGGTGGAATCGACGCGGTCCGCGGTCGCCGACGGTAGTGCCGCGCTGCGCGATCTGCCCTGGCTGGATCTGCGCACCCAGCGTGTCGAGCACTGGCTGGCCGAACACGCCAGCAGCGCCGCCCCGGAGGTGGTCGTCTTGGATCCACCCCGCGCGGGCGCGGGCAAGGAGGTCGTCACCGCCGTCACCACCAGCGGCCCCTCCCGCATCATCCATATCGGTTGCGATCCGGCCTCATTCGCCCGCGACCTCGGCCTCTACCAATCGGCGGGCTACCACCTCGCTGATCTGCGCGCCTTCGACGCCTTCCCAGCCACCCACCATGTCGAATGCCTCGCCCTCCTGGAGCGTTGAGACCCGTAATACCCTGGCGCACAGCACAGTCCGGATCAAGATCAGGTGGAATTCGCACGGTAATTCGTGTGCCGCAGCGCCCAGACCACACCGGTGATGAGCAGTCCGCTGGCCAGACCGAAGCGCCGCGCGAGCTGCGGCAGCATCCAGCCGCGCCAACCGATCTCCTCGCCGAGGGCGAAGACCACGGTGCCGAGAACACTGGCCGCCAAGCTGTTCAGCACAAGTGCGGCGACGGTTTCGGCGGAAGTGAATTCGAAGGAATACAAACCGAATACGGCGCTGAGACCGAATGCGACCGCGAGGAACAGCGGCGCACCGAGCCACGTTGCCACGACCAGCCCAACCGTTCGCCGCGGCCGGGCACCCAGCGTCAGTCCGGTTTCGGAAACCAACTCACCCCAGGACCGCCCGCGATAGCGCCATACCGCCAGCACCCCGAGCATCGGAGTCAGCATCATCAACAGCGCCGTGGCATAGACCGCCGCTCGTGAAGGTCAGTCTTCGTATATCGGTGGCCGCCGGTCGCGCCGCGCACGGATGGCTTCGTCGAAATTCTCGGTGGTGAGGCGGACGTAGAGCTGGGACATGCCCTCGTGTTGCATATGGGATTCGAACCCGCCGGCCTCCATACCGCTCCACAGCATGCGTTTGGTGAGCTCGGTGCCGACGCGGCTGAAGCTGATGATCTGTTCGGCCAGGTCGTAGCAGGTATCGAGGAGTTTGGCGGTGGGCACGACGCGCGAGACGAGGCCGATCCGTTCGGCCTCGACCGCGTCGACATCCCGGCCCGACAACATGATTTCGAAGGCGCGCGAGGCGCCGATGGCGCGCGGCAGCAGATAGCTGATACCCAATTCTGCTGAGGTGAGGCCGTTATTGATGCCCGCCGCGCGAAAGTAGGCGTCCTCGCCCGCGATTCGGATATCGGTGGCGACGCTGAGACAGAAGCCACCGCCGATCGCCGCACCGTTGATCGCGCCGATGACCGGTTGGTTCATCCGCCGCAGCGTGATCATTACATCGTTGAGCAGATCCATCGAGCGCCGCGCAACGCTGGTCTTGGTCAGACCTTCGGTATTGGGAATCCGGCCCGCGCTCTGCAGATCCGCACCGGAGCAGAAGCCCTCGCCCGCGCCGGTGAGCACCACGACCCGCACATCGTTATCGGCACTGACCGTTTCGAGGGCCTCGCGCAGCGGGATCATCACGTCGAAGGCCATCGCGTTCATCCGATCCGGCCGATTGAGTGTGACCAGCGCGACCTGCGGTCGCGGTTTCTCGATGAGCACGAACGACATGCGGACTCCTGATCAGACGCGATGAGGCCCTCACTATACCCAAGCAAGCGTTAGGTCAGATGAAATCAGTCGAGCTGCCAGGTCGCGCGGATGGTCGCCGAGATTTCGGATTCGCCGAGTTCGACCGGAACCGGAGCGCCGCCGTACGACTCGTTCATCGGGGCCGACATGGCCATCAGCCGGGGGGTGGTGGGCGGAGCGGAGGTGGCGTTCTCGGTGATTTCGAGAACCGGGCCGAGGGTCCGCCGAGCACGGCCCGCATACTGCTCAGCCTTTGCGAGGGCGTTGTCCCAGGCGGCATCGCGGGCGCGGATCAGCAGGCTTTCCTGATCGGCGAAACCGAGATTGAGGCCGCCGAGGCGGACATCGTCACCACCGGCGTCGACACAGTCGGCGATGATCGTGGCGGGTCCCGGATCGGCCGTTTCGCCGATATCGCGCAGCACAACGGTGAGGTCGGTGGTCGCGACGTAACCGGTGATCTTGGAACCACCGCCTTCGAGCCAGACGGTTTCGGTGCGCACCGACAGTCCGCTGGTGGCGATATCGGTGCCGAGAACGCCATCGGAGCGCAGCGAATCGGTGACGGCGGCGACGCGCTCACCAGCCTGGCCGTAGGCGAGCGCGACCTTGCCGGCCCGGGTTTCGATGGAGATGGTGACGCGCATCAGATCCGGGGTGGCGCGGGCGCTGCCGGACCCGAAGGTGGTGACCGTGCCCGCGGTGTCGTGGGACTTCTTCTTGCTCACGGCGCTCTCCTCTTCTCTCTCTGACTTCATCGGTTTCACAGCGTGTCTGAATTCCGTTGATCCGGGGGAATCCGACGCGTCTGCCTTTGCGTTTTCCGGTGCGGGAGTCGGCGAACGCGGCCAAGGCGTGCCCGCAGTCGACGGCGGCTTCTTCGAACACCTGCTGACGTACCTGCGTGCGCCAGGCCAGCTCGGTCACTGCGACCTCGGCGACCCCGTCCGGAGCGACAGCGATCACCCGCCCGGCGGCTTCGGTTTTCTTCCACCCGTTGAATGCGTTGATCAAGCTGAATCCGGTCCACGGCACCGAATGGTCGGGGTCGGATTTCCGTTGGGTGAGCGCGGTTTTCACGATGTCGAGGCAGGTGTTGAATGCGAAGCGCGCCGCTCCGGCATGGCGGGCGAGCACGGCTTGCTGCTCGACGGTGGGGTCGATGCAGTACCGGAACGTGGTGTGGCGGCTCATCACCGGCGAGTGTGACACAGGCCACCGACTGCGACGGCGAACCCGGGTGACCGACTTGCCTCACGATTCCGTCCGAGTCCTCAGATACGCTCTAAGGTGGACCGGCGAACTCGTCCGCCCGAGCTTGTCTTCGGATGGGCTGGCGATTCGTGTGGAGGCTCACACTTCCACGCGAAGTCGGCTGGTGGCGGGGCATTGTCGTGCGGAGCCACTGGCGCGGCTCCGTAGACTGATCGGATCAGATGCGCTATCCGGAGGGAGCGAGTTCAGGTGGGAGTGCTTTCCCGGGTCGATACGCCCGCAGACCTGCGACGGCTGACCGTTGCCGAATTGGGTGAACTGGCGGAGGAGATTCGCGAGTTCCTGGTGCAGAAGGTCGCCGTCACCGGCGGGCACCTCGGCCCCAATCTCGGCGTGGTCGAGCTGACCATCGCACTACACCGGATCTTCGACTCGCCGGCCGATCCGTTGATCTTCGACACCGGGCATCAGGCCTACGTGCACAAGATCCTCACCGGTCGCAAGGATCAGTTCGACACGCTGCGCAAGCAGGGTGGATTGTCCGGCTACCCGAGCCGAGCCGAGAGCGCCCACGACTGGGTCGAGTCTTCGCACGCCTCGGCCTCACTGTCCTATGCCGACGGTCTGGCGAAGGCCTTCGCCCTGACCGGGCAGAACCGGCATGTGGTCGCGGTCGTCGGCGACGGTGCACTCACCGGGGGCATGTGCTGGGAGGCGCTGAACAATATCGCCGCGGCGCCGGACCGGCCCGTCGTCGTGGTAGTCAACGACAACGGGCGCTCCTACGCGCCGACCATCGGTGGGCTCGCCGACCGGTTGACCGCGCTGCGCACTCAGCCCGCCTATGAGCATGCGCTGGATGCGGGGAAGCGGATCCTCAAAAGCATTCCGCGCGTCGGTGAATCCGCGTACTCGATGGTGCATGCGGTGAAGGCCGGGATCAAGGATGCGGTGAGTCCGCAGGAGCTGTTCAGCGATCTCGGGCTGAAGTACGTCGGGCCGGTGGATGGCCACGACACCGTCGCATTGGAGGCGGCACTGCGTCGCGCGAAGGATTTCGGCGGGCCGGTGGTCGTGCACGTGGTGACGCAGAAGGGGCGCGGCTACTCGCACGCCGAGAACCACGTCGCCGACCAGATGCACGCCTGTGATCCGATCGATCCGCTCACCGGCCGCCCGCTCGGCGGCCCCAAGGCGCTCGGCTGGACCTCGGTGTTCTCCCAGGAGCTGATCGCGCATGCGGAGAAGCGCGACGATATCGTCGCGATCACCGCGGCCATGCCCGGACCGACCGGTCTGGCGGCATTCGGGGAGCGTTTCCCGGAGCGGATGTTCGATGTCGGCATCGCCGAACAGCATGCGATGGCCTCGGCGGCCGGACTCGCCCTCGGCGGCATGCATCCAGTGGTGGCGATCTACTCGACGTTCCTCAACCGCGCCTTCGACCAGTTGCTGATGGATGTCGCGCTGCTGAAGCAGCCGGTGACGGTGGTGCTGGATCGCGCCGGAATCACCGGTCCGGACGGTGCCTCGCACAATGGCATGTGGGATCTGTCGGTGCTCGGCATCATTCCCGGCATGCGCGTTGCGGCCCCGCGTGATGCGGCGACATTGCGTGAGGAGTTGGCCGAGGCGCTCGCGGTGAGCGACGGACCGACCGCCATCCGCTTTCCGAAGGGCAGTGTGGCCGAGGATATTTCGGCGGTCGAGCGGCTAGATGGGGTCGATGTGCTGCGGCTGGCCGAGCGTGAGGGCGGCTCTACTCGAGCCCAGCGCGGTGATGTACTGCTGGTCGCGGTCGGCCCCTTCGCGTCGACCGCTGTCGCGGTCGCGGATCTGCTGGAGCCAGAAGGTATTTCGGTCACGGCCATCGATCCGCGGTGGGTGCTGCCGGTTTCCGATACCGTCGTCAAACTCGCCGAAAACTACCGTCTCGTAGTGACTCTGGAGGACGGCGGTCTGCACGGCGGCATCGGGTCCACCGTTTCCGCGCGCTTGCGCAGTGCGGGCTTGGATGTGCCGACCCGCGATCTCGGTGTGCCGCAACACTTCCTGGACCATGCGTCTCGCAACGAGGTGCACGAAGAGCTCGGACTGACGGCTACCGATATCGCCCGCCGAATCTCGGGCTGGCTCGACGCACGCTGAGTCGGGGGTTGTCACTCCGGTGCCGACTGGCGCTGGGCGGCACCATCATTGGTGCTTTCGACCGGTGATCACAGGGATCGATTGACGGATTCCTCGGTGCCGGTCGGCTTCGGCACGCTCTGGCCGCCGTCCCATAGGCGATAGCCTGCGCGACTGCGACTATCGTGCTGTGTTACGGCGGTGGGAGGCACGGACTTTCACGCGATTGCCGCAGACATCCATCGAGCACCAGGTGCGGCCGCGGTTGCGGGAATGATCGTAGAAGGCCCAGCGGCAGCTCGGTTCTCGGCAGGTCTTGAGGCGTGACCAGGTGCCTGCTGCGACGGCGGTGGCGACGTCGGCGAGCAGGGTGGCCAGGGCGTGGTCGACGCGGTCGTTGGTGTGCGGGACCAAGCGGGGTGGGGTGCTGGTCACGTCCAGAGTGAGTGGCAGCGCCGCGGTGAGCGTGGCGAGTTCGGTGCGGGCCGCTGGGTTCAGACCGTCCGGACGGGGGCTGGTGACGGGTTCGGCATTGTTCGTGGCGAGTAGGGCGCGCAGCCCCTCCCGGACTCGGGCGGTTCGCTGTTGTCCGGCCGTATCGGCTGAGCCCTCGGGCAGCAATGCATGTGTGCGGAGCCAACTCGTCAATTGCTCGGGTGTGCCGATGGCGTCGCCATCCGCGCGGCGGGTATTGACGAATTCCACCAGACGAGCGAGCGCCGCAGGTGCGGCATCGACTGTGTCGGACATGAGATCAATAGTAACCGCCCATTGACGGTGGCTGGTTACCTAACTACCGTTTCGGTAACAGAAGTTATCCCGAGCGGAGACTCCGCTCCGGCACAGGAGGATCAGTCATGGGATCGGTCAAGAGGGAGATCATTGTCGAGGCGCCCGCCGAGGAGTTATGGGCGATCATCGGCGACTTCGCGCAGGGTCCGGTCCGAATGGCGCCCGGCTTCGTCACCGGCAGCACCCTCGACGGTCCGGACCTGCGCATCGTCACCTTCGCGAATGGCACGGTCATGCACGAACGGTTCATCGCACTCGACGAAGCCGAACGCCGGATCGTGTTCTCGATCGTCGGCGGGAGCGTCACCCCGGAGCACGACAACTCGTCCATGCAGGTTTTCCCGCACGCCGACGGCAGCCGCTTCGTCTGGATTCACGACACCCTGCCGCACGAACTCGCCGACGCATTCGGCGCGTCCATGGAGCACGGCCTGCAGGTCTTCAAGCAAACCGTCGAGACCGCCGTCGCGACCTCGTCCTGAACGCCGAGTTCGGCCTACTCGGGGGTTGGGGTCAGGGCGACGGCGAGTCGGGAAACCGCGAGTTCGCGCTGCCAGGGTCGGGCGCCGCCCGACTTGAGGAATCCGTCGATCGCGGCGGATAGGTCGTCGAGCTCGCCCACACGGTCGTAATCGGGGAGCCCGTCCCAGCACAAGCGGCGCACCAGGTCGGGGGAGAGCAGATTCTCCACCGGAATCGCGTACTCGGTGGACAGTTCGCCCATCGCCGCGCGTGCTCGAACCAGGCGGGCGGCGGCGGCCGGATCGCGGCGCTCCCAGCGGTTCACCGGGGGCGGTCCCTCGAACGGTTGGGTCAGGGGTGGTAGTTCGGTGTCGGGGAGGGTGCGGCCGCGATCCACGGCGGCGAGCCAGTCGCGGGAGTAGCGGCGTTGGCGTGGCCCGCCGAAGACCGGCAGGGTGCGCAGTTGGGCGATGGTGCGCGGTTCGGCATTCGCGGCGGCGATGATGGCGGCATCCGGGAGGATGCGGGCCGGGGCGACGTCGCGGGTGCGGGCGAGGGTATCCCTGGTGGTCCACAGTTCGCGCACGATGGCCAGCTGGCGGGTGCGGCGCAGGGTGTGGATGCCGGAGGTGCGCCGCCAGCGGTCGGCCTTCGGCGTACCGGGTTCGGTGATCCGGACATGCTCGAATTCCTGTGCGGCCCAATCGGTCTTGTGCTGGGCGTCGAGCGAGGCAGCAACCTCGTCACGCAGCTCGAGCAGCAATTCGACATCGAGCGCCGCGTAGTTCAGCCAATCGTCGGGCAGCGGTCGGGTCGACCAGTCGGCCGCACCGTGACCCTTGCGCAGCGCACGGCCGAGCAGCCGCTCCACCATGGCCGCCAGTCCGACGCGCTCGAAACCGGCCAGCCTGCCACCCAATTCGGTGTCGAACAGTCGCGCAGGCCGCAGACCGAGTTCGGCGAGTCCAGGTAGATCCTGGTCCGCCGAATGCAGCACCCACTCCAGATCGTTGATCGCGGCGGCCAGCGGTTCGAGCGCATCGGCGACCGGAATCGGATCGATCAGGAAACTGCCCGAACCCGCGCGCCGCAACTGGATCAGGTAGGCGCGCGCCGAGTACCGGAAACCGGAGGCGCGTTCGGCATCGACGGCCAGTGGACCGGTGCCCACCGCGAGCCGAGCGGCGGCGTCGGCGACCTCTGCTGCGGTAACGAGCACGGGGGGCACACCGTCGGCGGGCATGAGCAGCGGCTCAGCCGTGCTTTCTGGTGGCGTGTTGCTTTGCTCGGACTCGTCTGCTACCGACATAAACCTGAACTTTACGTGGCGATCAGGTGTGGTCGTTGCTGGTATACGACTCCGGGCGCAGATGGGTGATTCCGGCGGGCGGCAAACCGGCCGCGTAGGCCAGCACTTCGCAGAAGCCTTCCACGTGCGGGCGCATATCGGTGGTCATCGCGGTCCAGGAGGCGCGCAGCTCCAATTGGTGTGCGCGCGGTGGTCCGGCGATATCGCCGAAGCGCACCGAACTGGTGGAGGTGACGGTGCCGCCGAGCGCGGTGAACGGTTCGCCACGGGTTTCCAGCGCGTCTACCAGCCAGCTCCAGGCGACCTCGGGCAGCAGCGGGTCGGTGGCCAGTGCCGCATCGATGTCGGCCTGGATGTAGGCGACCAAGCGGAAGATACCGTGCCAGGCCTCGGCGCCCTCGGGATCGTGCAGCAGGATCAGCCTGCCGAAGGCGTCGCCCTCGGAATCGACCGGCACCACATTGGTTTCGGGGTGTTTGACTTCCGCGCCTAGTGCGTACGAAAAGGGTGCCAGGCGTTGTGGGGGTCGGATCGGTGCCAGCTCGATTCGAGGGTGCACGGTCGCGGTGCCCATCGCATCGACCGCGGCGCGAAATTGAGCTGGCTCGCCGTTGGGTCCTTCGGTCGGTGCGGCTCCGTCGCGGAAGTCGAGCGGTGTCACGGATGCGACGGTAGACCTTGCGGGCCCGGCGCAGTCGGAGGCGCGCCGCTAGAGGGCCTTGCGGGCCGCATACGATAGTCGGTGATGAGCACTCAAACCCGTCGCCGGTTGACCGATGCCCCGTTCCTGGCCGCCGCCACCGGCGCCGCACCGAGCCGTCGTCCGGTGTGGTTCATGCGGCAGGCCGGACGGTCGCTGCCCGAGTACCGGGAACTGCGCAAGGGCATCGGCATGCTGGAGTCCTGCTTCGACCCGGAGTTGGTGTGTGAGATCACCATGCAGCCGATCCGGCGCCACGGTGTCGATGCGGCGATCTTGTTCTCCGACATCGTCGTTCCGCTGAAGGCCGCCGGTATCGATCTCGATATCGTGGCCGGCGTCGGGCCGGTGATCGCCTCGCCGGTGCGGACCATCGCGGATGTGCGCGCACTGCCGCGGCTGCGGCCCGAGGAGGTGGGCGCGGTGACCGACGGGGTGAAGCTGCTGACCGACGCGCTCGGCGATACGCCGCTGATCGGATTCGCCGGTGCGCCGTTCACGCTCGCGTCGTATCTGGTCGAGGGTGGGCCGAGTAAGAACCATGAGCGCACCAAGGCGATGATGCACGCCGACCCGGCGACCTGGCACGAGCTGCTCGGCGTCCTGACCGATATCACCATCGCCTTCCTGCAGGCACAGTTGGCCGCTGGTGTGGACGCCGTGCAGTTGTTCGATTCGTGGGCCGGTGCGCTCTCGCTGGCCGACTATCGCGAATTCGTGCTGCCGCATTCGGAGCGGGTATTCGCGGAGGTCGCCGCGGCCGGGGTGCCGCGGATCCACTTCGGGGTCGGGACCGGTGAGTTGCTCGGTGCGATGGCCGAGGCGGGCGCCGATGTCGTCGGCGTCGATTGGCGGGTGCCGCTGACCGAGGCGGTGCGTCGGGTCGGACCCGGAAAAGCATTGCAAGGCAACCTGGATCCCGCTGTGCTGTTCGCCGGATCCGCTGCCGTCGAGGCCGAGGCGCGGCGCATCGCACACGAGGCCGATGAGGCGATCACCATGGGTGCGGCCGGTCATATCTTCAACCTCGGACACGGTGTGCTGCCCGATACCGACCCGGGCGTGCTGACCGCCCTGGTGCAACTCGTCCACGAACTGTGACCGACTAGTCGTGGGTGAGGATCCTCGACCTGTGTCGCCAGGGCGGAGTCCGGCCCCCGACGAGATCGCGGGTCGGGTCGCCACCAGCTCGCCGCGACTCGGTTCGACCCGCCTGGTGGCGGTGGACGGACCAGGCGGGGCCGGAAAGTCGACATTTGCAGCGTATTTGGCGGGGCTGTGCACTGCGCAGGTAGTGCACACCGACGACTTCGCGGACGGAAACAACGAACTTCCGTGGTGGACGCGGCTCGAGGAGCAGGTGCTCGAACCGATCGCCCAGGGCCGTCCTGGTCGGTATCAGCGATACGACTGGGACAAGCGGACTTTGGCCGAATGGCATGATGTCGCGCCCGGGGGAGTGCTCATCCTCGAAGGCGTCTCCTCGGCCCGCGCCGCCGTCCGCGCTCGGCTGTCGCTGGCGGTCTGGATCGACACCCCGCGCGCGGTGCGTCTGGCACGCGGTCTCGAACGCGATGGTGCCCACACCCTGCCCTTATGGGAGCAGTGGATGGCCGCCGAAGACGCCCACTTCGCAACCGACAACACGCGCGACCATGTGGACCTGATCATTCCCGGTGCGCCTTGACCACCCTCCGCAAACGAATGACCTAACGGACGCGTCGCGCAGATTGCGCCCTATCTGCGACCGTAAAGGGCTGTGCAACAGTGCAATTCCGACTAGGGCTTGCGTTGTCCGATCACCACGTCGAGCAAGGCGGCGGCTTCGATGGCGAGCGTGTCGACGGCATCGCTGTGTCCGGCGAGGTTGCGCAGCAGCGCCTGTTGGAAGAGGCCGTCGAAGATGGCGTAGGCCGTGGCGGAGGGGACCAGGAGCGGTCGACCCGACAGCTCGGCGAAGCGGTCGACGACGTTGCGGATCATCTCCTCGCGGTGGCCGTCGATTTCGAGCACGTCATCGCGAAAGGACTCCTCGAACAGACTCTGGTTGCGCAAGTCGTACCAGAGCCGGTGTAGTGGTGCGTCGGCGTCCAGCGTGGCCGCCATTGCCGCGCCGAAGTCGTGCCGGAGCTGTTCGGCCGTTGTCGCGGCGGCGACGATGTCGTCGTAACGGGTGACGCACACCTGCTCGTATTGCCGCACCGCGTGGGTGATCAGCTCGACCTTGTCGTTGAAGTAGTAGTGCAGCACGCCGTGGGTGAACTCGGATTTCTGTGCGATCTCCCGCAGGCTGGTCCGGGCATAGCCGAGTTCGGCGAGAGTGTGCAGCGCGGCGGCAGCCAGCTGTGCGCGCCGCTCGCCGAACTTGTCGACCTGTCGGCGCGCGATTCGATCCCGCCTGGTCTCGACGATTTCGGTCATTGTGGCTTCTCTCCGTCACCGCTCGTGTGAATTCGCCCAGTGTATCGCGGTATCCGGTACGGGCGACCAGCTGATTTGACGATCGTGCAAGAAAAACTTGACGACTGTCAAAGAAAAGCTTGACGGTCGTCAAGGATGCGCGCACACTGTGATCCACGTCGCATTCGATCAGTCGAACGCGAAAGCCGAATGGACAGATCTCGAGGAGGAGATGGCGGATGAGTGGGTACGACCTGACCGGGCGAACGGCCCTGGTAACCGGTGGTGCGCGAGGACTCGGCGCGGGTATGGCCGAGGCGCTGGCCCGCGCCGGAGCGGCGGTCGCGATCGGCGATGTGCGCGAGGATCTCGGTAAGGAGACCGTAGAAGCGTTGCGGGCCGGCGGCGCCACGGCCGAATTCGTGCCGCTCGATATCACCGATGACACGAACTGGGCGCAGGCGGTCACCGATACCGTCGCGACGCTCGGTGGCCTGGACATCGTGGTGAACAACGCCGGTGTCGAAATCACCAGCCTCGTAGTCGATCTCGATCCGGAAGAAGTGCGCCGGATGCTCGAGGTGAATGTGCTCGGCACCGCATTGGGCATCAAACACGCGTTACGAGCGATGCGGCCCGGCGGCGCGGCGGGGCGCGGTGGCGCCATCGTGAATATCGCCTCGGTCGCCGCGACCATCGCCTTTCCCGGTATTTCGGTGTATTCGGCGACCAAGTCCGCGGTGGATCGGCTCACCAGGGTCGCGGCGATGGAGTCCGGGAAGCTCGGCTACGGCGTGCGGGTGAATTGCGTATACCCCGGACTCGTCCCGACCGAGATGGGTGCCCAGTTGGCCGGTGATGTTGCCCGGATCGGCTTGTTCCCCAGTGCGGAAGCCGCCGTCGATGCGGTCATCGAACAGACGCCGCAGGGACGGCTCGGCGAGGTTGCCGATATGGCCGACGCAGTGGTGTTCCTCGCCTCCGATGCCGCGCGCTTCATCACCGGTGCTGGTCTGCCGGTCGATGGCGGCATGGGCATGTGAGTACTGCGACAACGAAAGGTTCGAGATCTCATGAGCACCGATAAGCCCGTCGTCGTCTACGGCGCATCCGGATACACCGGCCGTCTGGTCTGTGAATACCTTCGCGAATTCAATATTCCGTTCGTCGCCGCGGGCCGGGACAAGACCCGGTTGCAGGAGGCGATCGACAAGATTCCCGGTATCGACACCGTGGAACACGAGGTCGTGGAGGTTGCGCACGAGGTCGCAACGCTGACCGAGCTGTTTCGTGGCGCCGGGGTTGTCTGCAACACTGTCGGCCCGTTCGCACAATACGGCCACGAGGTGGTACAGGCCTGCGTGGCAGCGGGGACCCACTACCTCGACACCACCGGCGAACAGGATTGGCTGATCGACTGCGATGAGCAGTACGGCGCCGAGATGGCCGCGCGCGGACTGCTGCTCGCGCCGGGCGTGGCGCAGATGTACACCACCGGCGAGATCGCGGCGAATATCTGCCTGGAAACCCCCGGTCTGGACACACTCGATATCCAGGTCTTCTGGAAGGGCTTCCCGACGGTCGCGTCCACTAAGACGATCCTGGTCAACGCCGCGCTGTCCAAGGCCTACTACCTCGAACAGAACCAGTATGTGGAGTGGCCTGCGGACGGCGGACTCTACGACGTGGTGGTGCCCGGCCAACACGAGATCGGGCTCGCACTGCCCTGGGGTGGTACCTCACATCCGGTGTGGTTCAAGCGCGATCCGCGGGTCGCGAATGTGAAGGTGCTCGGCGGCGTTTTCAACCGGCCGTTGATGCAGGGCGTGCCGCAGATCGTGCAGGCGGTTGTCGAGCAGGTCAAAGACCTTCCGGTGCAGGAGAAATACCGCGTCCTGGCCGAACAGGCCGCACTGGTGCGCGACGAGATGCCGCCACGGGAGAATCCGCGCATCAACACCTCGCTCGATTCCGTGCACGCGTCCGGACCGCTGGCGCGTGCCCACTGTGTGATCTACGGGAACTGCAACTACAAGCAGACCGGCCTGCTGCAGGCGTTTGCCGCGAATGCGTTGCTACAGACGCCGCCGAAACGAACCGGGTTCGCCTCGGCGTGCCAGGCCTTCGGTCATCGGGAACTGCTCGGAGTACTGCGCGGTTTCGGGTTGGTCAGTGAACCGGTCCTGAACGTGCACCGTTGATCACGGCCTCGGGCCACGGGTGGACCGCGCTGCCCGTGGCCCGAATCGGCCACTTCCACAACAGCTTCCATAGAGGATTGCCGTGCGTTTGACCGACTATCTCGACAAGGGCGCTTCACTCGGCGCCGCCGCGCCCTGCCTGACCATGAACGGGCGCACGCTGACCTATGCGCAGGTGCAACAGTTGTCGTGGCGCATCGCCGGGGCACTGGCGCGATCCGGCATCCGGCCCGGCGAGCGGGTCGCGATCCTGTCGGCGAACGACACACTGGCCTTCGCCTGCGTTTTCGGCATCGCCCGCGCCGGGGCGGTGTGGTGTCCGATCAATCCACGCAACGAGGCTGCGGAGAATCGGGAACTGCTCGACCTTTTCGACTGCACCTGCCTGATATTCCAATCCGCTTTCGCACCACTCGTTTCGGCCATCGCACCGCAACTACCCGGGCTGCGGACTCTGGTCTGTTTGGACGGAAACGCCGCCGAAGCAACATGTTTCGAAGACTGGGTGCGCGAATGTCCGGCCGATCCAACGCAGGTCGAGCCGATCGACGAACTCGCCATGCTGGTCGGCACCGGTGGCACGACCGGACGGCCGAAGGGGGTCCGGCTCACCGGCCACAATATCGAGGCGATGACCGCACTGACCCTGATGAGTTATCCATTCGAACTTCGGCCCCGCTACCTGGCGCTGGCACCCCTGACTCACGCGGCGGGCGTGCTGTGTTTTCCGATCCTGACCCTCGGCGGTGAGATCGTGGTGATGCCCGCCCCGGATCTCGGTGAATTTCTCACGTTGATCGAGAGGCACCGGATCACCCACACCTTCCTGCCGCCGACACTGATCTACATGCTGCTGGATCATCCGGCGCTGCCGGAAGCGAATCTCGGTTCGCTGCAGTGCCTTTGGTACGGCGCTGCTCCGATGTCGACGGCCCGGCTGGCCGCGGCGCTGGACCGGATCGGCCCGGTCATGGGTCAGCTGTTCGGACAGTCCGAAGCGCCCATGATGGTTGCTACGCTGGCGCCGAAAGATCATTTCCGTCCCGACGGCTCGATCGCCACCGAACGACTGTCATCGGCCGGACGGCCGACCCCGCTCACCCAGGTGGCAATCATGGATGCCGAGGGCCGGCTGCTTCCCTCGGGTGAGCGCGGCGAAATCGTGGTCAGGGGTCCGCTGGTGATGGCCGGATACCACAAGAATCCGGATGCGACCGCCGAGGTATCGCGGTACGGCTGGCATCACACCGGGGACATCGGTTACCTCGATGCCGACAACTACCTCTACGTCGTCGACCGAGCCAAGGACATGATCATCACGGGCGGATTCAACGTGTACTCCGCCGAGGTCGAACAGGCGCTGCTGACCCATCCGGCGGTCCAGGACTGCGCGGTTATCGGGCTGCCCGACGATAAATGGGGCGAGCGGGTCACCGCTGTCGTCCAATTGCATCCTGGTCACACCGCGACCGACGACGAACTGCGCGAGCACACCAAGGCGCGCCTCGGCGGGGTGAAAACTCCCAAACAGGTGGAGATCTGGCCTGATCTGCCGCGCTCGAAAATCGGCAAAGTGCTCAAGCCGGAGATCCGGGCGCAGTTGCGCGGCGACCGTTGAAACACCCGCCCGGTGCTCGGACTCGGGGCGCCGACCGTGTGCTCGGTCACGAAGGTGAGGGGTGTGGTCGGTGCGGATCCGGTGGCGGGCTACGGTCGCGACATGAGAATCGCGGTGGTCGGTGGCGGGATCAGCGGGCTTGTCGCGGCGTACCGGTTACGGGGGCTGCTGGGGGCGCATGCGGAGATCGTGGTCATCGATCGGGGCGCGCGGCTTGGCGGGATTCTGTATACCGGCGAATTGGCCGGGGAGCCTTTGGATCTCGGGGCGGAGGCGTTCGTCGGGCGGCGGCCGGAGGTGCCCGCGCTGCTGCGCGAGCTCGGGCTGGAGTCGCAGTTGGTGGTGCCCGCCGGGTTGCGGCCGTTGGTCTGGGCGCAGGGCAGCGCGCATCCGCTGCCGGAACGCACGTTGATGGGCATTCCGTCGGATGCCGAGTCGATGCGCGGGTTGGTCGATGCCGAGACGCTCGAGCGGATCGATGCGGAGGCGCGGCGGCCGCTGGCCTGGTACCCGGACGCTGATATCGACGTATACAGTCTGGTCGCCGACCGTTTCGGTGTGCAGGTCGCCGAGCGCAGCGTCGATCCGCTGCTCGGTGGCGTCTATGCGGGCAGTTCGCGCTCGATCGGGGTGCGTGCCACACTGCCGACCCTGGCCGCCGCACTCGACAACGGCGCGTCGAGCCTCACCCAGGCGGTCACCGCCGCGATGCCGCCGCCCTCGAACGCGCCGGTTTTCGGCGGGCTTCGCGACGGTTACCAGGTGCTCCTCGACGCATTGGCCCTCGAGTCCGCGGCGGAATTCATCACCGCGACCTCGGCCACCCACCTGACCCGCGCGACCCACGGCTGGGTACTCGAACCGATCGGCGCGGTGGACGCGGTGGTGCTCGCCACCCCGGCCCCCGTGACCGCGAATCTGCTGCGCTCCTTCGCGCCCGCCGCCGCGTCGGCCGCCGCCGGCATCGAACTGTCCTCGTCTGTCGTTGTGGCCCTTGCTCTTCCACGCGACACCGCGCTGCCGCAGAACTCCGGCATCCTGGTTGCCACCGGAGAACCCTTGCGTGCCAAGGCGTTCACCCTGTCGAGCCGCAAGTGGACCCATCTCGCCGAACGTGAAACCGCCGCCGTCCGAGCCTCGTTCGGCAAATTCGGCGACGACTCCAGCCAGAGTTGGTCCGACGCCGAACTCGTCACCGCCGCCACCGAAGACCTCGCCACCGTCACCGGTGCCACCATCGAACCGATCTCGGCCGTGGTTCAACGCTGGCCCGGCGGTCTCGCCCAATACGCCCCCGGTCACCTCGACCGCATAACCGAAATCGAATCCACCACAGCCGATTTCGAGGGCCTCGCGATAGCAGGCGCCTACCTCCACGGCGTCGGCGTCCCCGCCTGCGTAGCCTCCGGCACCGCCGCCGCCCACCGCATAGCCACCGCCCTGACCCGTACTACCTCCTGACCCCGCAGCGCCACGCACTGCGACTTCCGGGTGAGTGCTCTGGCCTGAGCCGCAGCGACCTGATCGGCACCGCGCCACACGCTGCGTGCTCGCCAGTCAGATCGAACGACATGTATTCGATGGGCGCGACGACGCGCGTAATCGCGGAGATA
This sequence comes from Nocardia vinacea, assembly GCF_035920345.1. Classification (NCBI taxonomy): domain Bacteria; kingdom Bacillati; phylum Actinomycetota; class Actinomycetes; order Mycobacteriales; family Nocardiaceae; genus Nocardia; species Nocardia vinacea. Next base: position 3,394,204 of record NZ_CP109149.1, on the reverse strand, counting down.
CGGCGCACGCATCCGCGTCGGGAACGGCCCGCACGGATGCATCGATTCGCCGCAGTGGCACGATAGGAATCATGGCGCGACTCGACTATCAAGCACTCAATTCCACCATCCGCTACCTGATGTTCTCGGTATTCCAGGTGCAGCCGGGGGTGCTGGGGGACGACCGTGAGGCAGCCATCAAGGAGGCGCGAGCGTTCTTCGAAGGGCTCGCCGAGCGTGATGTCGTGGTTCGCGGCATCTATGACGTCGCGGGGATGCGCGCCGATGCCGATTTCATGATCTGGTCGCACGCCGAGCGGGTCGAGGATCTGCAGTCGGCGTACGCGGATTTCCGGCGCACCACCGAACTGGGCCGGGTCAGCGCCCCGGTCTGGAGCAATGTGGCGCTGCATCGGCCCGCCGAATTCAACAAGAGCCACATTCCGGCATTCCTGGCCGGTGAGGATCCGGGCAACTACATCTGCGTCTACCCGTTCGTGCGCTCCTACGAGTGGTATTTGCTGCCCGACGACGAGCGCCGCAAGATGCTCGCCGACCACGGCAAGGCCGCACGCGGCTACCCGGATGTGCGCGCCAACACCGTCAGCTCCTTCGCTCTCGGCGACTACGAGTGGATCCTCGCCTTCGAGGCCCCGGAACTGCACCGCATCGTCGACCTCATGCGTGACCTGCGCGCCACCGAGGCCCGCCTGCATGTGCGCGAGGAGGTCCCCTTCTTCACCGGCCCCCGCGTCGAAATCGAAAAACTCATCGCCGCGCTGCCCTGAGCTACTGACCGATTGCGCATGCCCCAGTTTTTCGGGGCATGCGCAACAAGCCGGTCGGTCTGTATCTTTCGCTCAGCGCCGCAGTCGTTCTACTCAGCTGCACTGCCCGAGGGGTGCAGTTGCAGGGCGATGGAGTTGATGCAATAGCGCTTATCGGTGGGCGTGTTGTATCCCTCGCCCTCGAAAACGTGGCCGAGGTGGCTGTGGCAGTTCGCGCACAGCACTTCGACCCGGTGCATGCCCAGTGTGTCGTCGGAGCGCAGAATGACCGCCTCCGACTTCGCCGGGTCGAAGAACGACGGCCAGCCGCAATGCGAATCGAATTTCTCGGTGCTGCGGAACAATTCGGCCCCACACGCCCGGCACACATAGACGCCCTCGGTCTTGGTGTCGGTGTACTCGCCGATGAACGGACGTTCGGTCGCGGCTTGTCGCAGCACCGCGTATTCCTCCGGATTCAGCTTGGCCTTCCACTCCTGTGGGGTCAGCTGGATCCGGGGCGCGGGTAGGGACGTGTCGGCGTCAGAACTCATTGCTCCACGCTAATAGGTTTTCGACGCCTGCGCCGACCGCCCGGTCGCTACTTGAGTGCACCTGCACGCGGTTCATCGAGCAATTCGCTGCCGTTCGTCGCCTCGCCGGGAGTGCTTTCGTATACCGTCTCCGGCTCGACCACCAGCGGCGCGTCCTCGGCGGCATCCCGCGAATCCGGCGCCGAGCGCATCCACTCCGGATCGATTCCGAACTGCAGCCGACCTTCCCGCCGCGCTGCCAGATACCGATCGCCGAGCACACACGTGATGACGATCAGCAGCAGACCCCAGCCGAAGGTGATGCGCAGATACTCCAGATTGCGCCCGAAGCCCTGCCAGCGGTCCGAGAGCCACTTGTCGTAGGACATGAATCCGAAGACCGCCAGCCACGCCGGCCAGTTCCGCAGCACCGAATTGCGCAGCACGACCGACATCAGCAGCGGGAACAGCATCATCGAGTAGTACATCTGCCCCAGTGAGGACAGCAGGAACGACGCGGTCATCAGCACACCGGACGAAGTCGTCACGAAGAACAGTTCGTCCTCGCGGCAGTAGCGGTACAGCAGCCACAGCGAGATGGCCACCACCACGCCCATCACGATGCGAATGCCCCAGGTCAGCCACAGCGGCAGACCGTAATATGCGGCATTGCCGACGATCGCGCTGTTGAAGTAGTCCCGGGACTCGAAGATGTAGCGCGCCGTACGGGTGAAGAACTTGTCCGCGTCCTTCGACAGCGGCCAGGCAACAGCGGTAAGCGCGACCGGGACACCGATAGCGGTGTAGAACACCTTCCACTGCCCGCGCGCCGCCGCGATCAGCAGCAGCGGTGCGAGCGTCGGTTTCACCGCGATACTCAAACCCAATATCGCACCGGCCCACAGATCCCGCCGCGCGAGCAGCAACATGATGAAGGCCACCTCGGCCAGCAGCACGCATCCGTTCACATTGGTGAAAACCAGTGTGTTGATGACGGTTTCGGAGCTGAACATGGCCAGCAGCAGGGCCGGCGCCGCCACCGACGACACCGTGAACTTGAACAGCTTGAGCAGCAGGTACCAGGCCAGGATGATGGCGGCGGCATTCAGCAGGATGAAGCACCAGCGCGACTTCTCCGGATCGATCAGCGCCAGAGGCGCGATCAGCAGCGTGCCGCTCGGGGGATACAAGTAGTGCGGATCCACCAGATTGTAATTCGCGGTGTACACCGGTCGGTGGTTGAGGAATGCCAGCGACGCGTTGTAGACCGGTTTGAAGTCATCGGTGATGAACCCGTTGACTGCCTTGATGAAGACCCGGTTGAGCACAGTCATGACCGCAAGGGGCCAGAGTGCGAACTTGATCACCTCGGCGGTGGTGCGAGCAGTGCGAGGCTCGAGCTGTCGAAGTAACACTGGGGCACGGTACACCGGATCCGCATGCGTCGGTTGCCGGGACCTACCTGGCGCGCCGAGGTTAGGGGGAATGACTGCGCCTCGCTGGCGCTCGGCTCCGTCATCCCCCCTAAAGGGGCTGTGCCTTTTGATGCGCTCGCTGCGCTCGCCCATGTGACTGCGCCTCGCTGGCGCTCGGCTCCGTCATCCCCCTAAAGGGGCCGTGCCTCTTGATGCGCTCGCTCATGCGGGGCAAGCGGTGCCATCAGCAGGCAGTTTCGCGTCCTTCAGATAGTCGGTGAGAGCCCGCTGCGCACAACTGGAATGAGCGAAAACCGGATGTCCCCAACCCTGCCAGGCGATCGCGGACTTGCGCGCGCCCGCGGCGCCGAGCGCACCGGTCACCGAGGCTTGACCGCCATCGCCGACCAACGGATCCGCGACCCCACCGAGCACGAGAACCGGCAGGTCCAGCTTCTCCGGCAGCGGCGGCGCGGCGCTGACCGGCCACGCGACGCATTCCATCATCCCGATGGCGGCTGACCTGCCGAAAACCGGATATTTGGTACCCCAGGTGTCCGCGAGCTCCTTGGCCTTGGTGGGGCTCGGCGGCAGCTGGTTATCGGTGCAACGGTTGACGAACTGACCGTCGGCTGCGGTGGCGGCGGTTTCGCGCTGGATCAGCGTCCCGAGCGGGCCGCGATCGCCGCGCCCGGCGGCCGAGAGCGCGTCGGCGAGTTCGGCGATATGTGCGGATTGGTCGCGCGGACCGGCCAGGAAGCCCGACAACCCGGTCAGCAGCGCATTCGCGGAGATATCACCGAGCCCGCCGCTGCTCGCTTTCCGCACCAGATCGATGATCGCCGCACGTGGGTCGGTACCGAGTGAGCAGCCGACTCCCGTACAACGCTGGGCGAATGCCGTCACCGCCGCCTCCGCGCCCTGGACGCGCTGTTCGGTGCGGGTGACAGCATCGGTGCCGACGGCCTCCGGTGAGTCCAGCACCAGGCGCGCCAGGTGGTCGCCGAATTTGCGCGCGTAGCTGAGCGCGACCTTCGCACCGTTGCCCGAACCGAGCAGGTCGATCCGATCGACCTGCCACTGCCTGCGCAACTGCTCGATGTCATCGGCGGCGTGCGGTGCGTCGAAGGTGCCCTCATAGGGCTGCAGGAAGTCGCGGCAGGCGATGGTGGCGTCCTGGCTGAATCCGGTCACCGCTTCGACGGGATCGCTTGCGCCCGGCCCGAATTGCCCGTTATCGGCCAGGCCGCGGCGGGACTCGGCGGTCATGCAGTCGATCGGTTGCGAGGTGCCGAGGCCGCGCCGGTCCACGGCGACAATCGGGCGGCCGGCCAGCAGCCCGTTGCCCGCGCCGACGGCGAGCCCGGCAAGTGTCGCGGTGGAGGAGCGGTCCGCGCCGGAGGTGATGACCAGCGGCGCGACATCGGTCGGGGTCTGCGGCAGCCGTGCCCGCATGGCGCCGGTGCGGAAGTTGCCGAGCACACCGCCGGTCGAATCGATCGGGGTGGTGTATTCGGCGCAGTCCAGGACCAGGCCGGACGGCGCGGGGCCGAGGCCGAGTAGGTCTAGCGTGGGTGTGGTGCAATCGCGCCAGGTCAGATCGGTTTTGGGGACACCGGCATCCGGCGGCGGCGCGATGACCGTGGTCGGGTGCGGACCCGCTCCGCCCTGCGGCGCGCGCTCGACGGCGACGCCAGGGCGATCGGAAGGTCCCGCACCGCATCCGGCGATCATGATCGAGAGTGTCGATGCCAGCACGACGGCCCGAGTCCAGCGCATGCGCTACAGCCTGCCAGGTTCATGCGGTTTGTTCATGAACGGGTCCAGCGGGTCAGCATGGTGCCGTCATCGTCGAGCAGGATATGCCTGCGCACCATCGGTACCCGGAACTCGTGTGCCGACAGCGAGATTCGGCGCGCGGTACCGCCCACCAGGATCGGCGCGGTGGTGATGCACAGTTCGTCGACGGCATCCGCCTCCAGCAGCTCACCGAACAGATGCGGACCGCCCTCGCACAGCACGCGCTGCAGCCCGAGGTCGGTGAGTGTGTTGAGCAGGCCCTGCGGGGTGATAGCGACACCGCCCGCCTCGATGACGTGCGCGCCTGCATCGGCGAGTTGCTGTTTGCGATCCTCCGGTGCGGTGCTGGTCGTAATGATCAGCGTCGGAACTTTGGTATCGGTGAACAGCCGCGCGCCCGGCTCCAGCGAAGCGCTCGCCGTGACCACGGCGATCGGTGGCGGTGCACCGTCGCGATGCCCGCCGATGCCGCGGTCGTAAAGGGCGTGCCGGAAGACCGGGTCCGTCCCGGCGCCGCCGTAGTTCTCCGCCCGCGCGGTACCCGCACCGATCACGATCACATCGGCCAATTGGCGCAACAGCATGAAGACGGTTTTGTCAGCGGGGGTCCCGAGGCCTTCGGAGACATTGTCGCTGGTGGCCGAGCCGTCGATGCTGGAGACGAAATTGGCGCGGACCCAAGGGGCCTCGAGTTCGGTGGGGTAGGCGTACAGGTCGGCGAGCTCGTCCCGGCTCAGTCCTGTGAGCTGGATCGCATTGTGGATACGCTGCATGAAGAAAGATCACACCACGTCATTAGGCTTCCAGCATGCAAGAGTGCCTTGTCGATCGCCATCCGGAGGTTCCGGCGGACCAGTTGGTCGCCCAGATGGTGCCACCGCCCATGTTCGACGAGGTCAGTTTCGCCTCCTACATTCCCGATCCCAAGGAGCCGACTCAGGCGGCCGCGGTCCGCAAGGCGGAGGATTTCGCCGGTCAGGTCGCCAAGATCCATCAGGCGGCAAACAAGAAGAGCTTGTTCGGGAAGAAGAAGCCGATCAGCGGCGCCGGGCTCTACCTCGACGGCGGCTTCGGCGTCGGTAAGACCCACCTGCTGGCCTCCATCTTCCACAGCGCGCCCGCGCCGAAATCCTTCGGCACCTTCGGTGAACTCACCAATCTGGTTGGCGCACTCGGCTTCAACAATGCCGTCGAGCGGCTCGCGGCGAACAGCGTGCTGTGCATCGACGAATTCGAACTCGACGATCCCGGCGACACCATGCTGGTCTCGCGGCTGCTGACCGAGCTGTCCGCGCGTGGTGTCTCCATTGCCGCCACCTCCAACACCCTGCCCGGCCAGCTCGGGGAGGGCCGCTTCGCCGCTCAGGATTTCCTGCGCGAGATCAAGAAGCTCGGTTCGATCTTCGAGGCCGTGCGTGTCGACGGTCCGGACTACCGGCACCGCGATCTGCCGCCCGCTCCCGAACCCACCTCGCCGGAGCTGCTCACCGAACGTGCTTCTGCCACACCGGGTTCCACGCTCGATGAATTCGACGCGCTGCTGAAGCATCTGAGCACACTGCACCCGTCGAAGTACGGTGCGCTGATCTCCGGGGTGCCGTCGGTATTCATTTCGAATGTGCATCCGGTGACCGATCAGGCGGTCGCGCTGCGGATCGTGGTACTGGCCGACCGGCTGTACGACGCGAGCGTTCCGGTGACGGTTTCGGGTGCGAAGCTGGACGAGATCTTCTCCAAGGAGATGCTCGACGGTGGTTACCGCAAGAAGTACCTGCGTGCGATTTCGCGTCTGCTCGCGCTTTCGCGCTTCGAGGTTGCGGCGTAACTGTCGAGGACGGACCTACGGGCCCGATACGAGCAGGAAAGTTGACCAACTCATACTTCACTTGATTGTGTGTCGGTCGATGAGGACGGGGGTCGTGTACGCCGATGATTGGAACCGTCGTGGTCCGTCGTTCCGTTCGAGTTCAGGTCGCACTGGCTGCCGGTCTGACCGTCGCCTTCGGGCCGGTGGCAGGCGTCGCACCGGCCGACCCGGTCAGCGTCGCCGATCCGGTCACCTTCGACCGCGCGCTGAACCTGCAGGGCGTGCAGAACGGCCGTGACGCGGGCGGCTACCGCACCGCCGACGGACACTGGGTGCGCACCGGGTTGGTTTACCGCACCGGTCAGCTCAACAATGCGACTCCGGCCGATCTGGCCGTACTGACCGACCGTCAGGTGCGCGTGGTCGACGATCTGCGCACCGTCTACGAGCGGACCATTGCGGGCGACGGCCTCCCCGCTGGTGCGGTCGCGAACTGGAACGACGTCATCGGTCAGGCTCCGCCGCAAACCCTGGTCATCACCCTCACCGGTGGCAATGACCTGTACCGCGCATTCATCACCGCGCCCGGCGCGAACGAGGCCTTCGCCTCGGTGCTACGCGACATCATCGACACCGACGGCGCCGTACTCTTCCACTGCACTGCGGGCAAGGACCGCACCGGCTGGACCTCCGCGGTCCTGCTGACCATCCTCGGCGTGGACCGCGACACCGTCACGCAGGATTACCTGCTGTCCAACCAGTACCGCAATGCCAGCCCGAACGATCCGCTCAACGGCGTCTCGGCCGCATGGCTGGATGCCGCCTTCGACCAGGCGAACCAGAGCTACGGCAGTTTCGACAATTATGTCCGTGCGGGATTGAAGCTGTCGGCCACCGATGTCGCGGCACTGAAGGTGAAGCTGCTGGCCTGATTCAGGAGGGATGCTCGGCATACCACCGATCGATCAGCGCGGGCAGTTCCTTGCCCATCCACACGAAGAACTCGTGCATATCCCGAACCCGTTCGGCGTCAGCACCATTCGGGTCGTCGAATAGTGCGAGCCCGCGCGCGGTCATATTGGTGAGGTCGGTGTACATGCCGCTCTGCTGACGGGTCAGCTCCGGCAGAATTCCGGGCCGGATCGAGTAGTAGTCCTTGCGATCGCCCGGCTTGGAGATCTTGTCCACCCAGCGCATGGTGACCAGCGTCTTCAATGCCGACGAGATGGAACCCTTGGAGGCCTGCAGCGCATCGGCGATCTGGCCGAAGGTCTGCTCCGGCGGATCGCTGACCAGCAACCACCCCGCGGCCCGACCCGTCATCCGGACGAGGCCCATCCGCTCCAGTACGAGCGCGAAATCCTCGACGAATGCCAACTTTTCCGGAGTCGGTCCGGTTGTCTGCTCGTTGTCGGTGGTGCCCATCGGAGAAGTATCCCTTCCAGAATGCGGAGAGCGGTAAACGGGGCGGACCGTGTCGGCCCGCCCCGTATCGGTCGATCAGACCGCCAGATCGCGGCGATCGAAGGCGCTCAGCGCCAGCACCAGGGCGACCGTGGCCGCGACGACCAGCACCACCAGGTGGATGCCGTTCCAGCCATGCACCAGCGGCGCGCCCCCATTGGCCCAGTAGAAGGGTGACAGCTTGCGCACGAAATCACCGCCGAGGTTATTGGCCAGATAGCCCGCCACCGCGATCAGCGACGCCGAACCCAGTGTCACCGAACGCTTTCCGGTGGCCGCGCCGACCAGGAGTGTGATCGCGCCGACGGCCAGTGCCAGCAATCCGAGCCCGGCACTTGCGGCCACGATATTGCCGGTGGGTACCTCCAGCCCACCCTGCTCGGCCCCGGCGATAACGCTCAGGGTGAGCACGGTGGTGGCGATCGCGGTCTGCACGGCCAGTGCGGCGAATCGCTGTAGCAGCAGATTCCTCCGGTTGATCGGTTGTGCGAGAAGCAGATCCAGCATCCCGTACTCCTCCTGCGCCACCGAACGGCTCGCGAAGGTGACCGCGAAGATCAGCATCAGCAGCAGACCCATCAGCGAGTACACCGTCGCGTTCAAATATCCACTGGCGCTGGCGAAATCGCTGACGCCCATGGCCTCGTACATCGTGTTCTGCTTGATATCGAGCGAGCCCTGCTCCTTCAGCGACTGGTAGGACGGCAGATACATCATCGGGATGACGGCGAAGCCGATCGACCAGCCGATCAGGCTGCGCCGCTGTTCCTTCAAGGTCTGCGTGAAGACCGAGCGAGTCATGACTACTTCTCCTGTGCGATCAATGATTCGGATGACGTTTGATCAGCGGCCGTAGCGGCTGAAGAAGATCTGTTCGAGATCCGGTTCGGTGGACAGAACGCTCACCAGTTGGTATTTCGCGGCCATCTTGAAGAGCGTGTCGACCTCGCCTTCGGTGGTGCAGCGCAAGGTTTTTCCGTCGACGGTCAGATCGCGCACACCGGGCAGTCCGGCGAAGTCGTCGCCGAAAATGTCCGCGCCGAAGACCAATTCGACCGAGCGCGGCGAACGCCTGCGCAGATCCTCGACATTCTCGGTGCCGAGCAGTTTGCCGGCACGCATGATGACCGCCCGATCGGCGGTCTGCTGCACCTCGCTGAGAATGTGCGAGGACATGAACACCGTCTGTCCGTTGCGTTTGGCCGCGCCGACGAGATCCAGAAAGCGTTGCTGCAGTAGCGGATCCAGTCCGGAGGTGGGTTCGTCGAGAATCAGTAGATCCGGGTTGTGCATGAAGGCGGCGATAATGCCGACCTTCTGCTTATTGCCCTTGGACATCGCGCCGACCTTCTTCGACAGGTCCAGATCGAGCAGATCGGCCAGGTCGGTGATCCGATTCGGTGCGACATCGCCGCGCAGATCGGCGAGGAAGGCGAGCAGTTCACGAGCGGTATTGCGACCCTCGATCTCGAGTTCGCCCGGCAGGTAACCGATGCGCCTGCGTAATTGCGCATCGCCGACGCGTGGCTCGACGCCGAACAGCTCGACACGGCCCGAAGTCGGTCGGATCAGATCCAGCAGGATGCGGATGGTGGTGGACTTTCCCGCACCGTTGGGCCCGAGAAACCCGAACACCTCGCCCTGGCCGACCTCGAGATTCAGATCGGTGAGTGCGACATGCTTGCCGTAGTGCTTGGTCAGGCCCTCGGTGCGGACCGCGGCGATGGTCATGATGCTCCTTCGAGAAGTCTTCTAGTTCCTGTATGTTCCGCAAGGACTGATGTGTTCAGTAAAGACTGAACTAGAAGAACTTGTCAAACTTGGGGCGGGCTACGATCCGGTCATGACGACGTTCAAGACCTGGGACGGACTGGAGCTCAACTACCGCGTGTGGGACGGCGAAGGCATCCCGGTTGTACTGCAACACGGGGTAGTGGCCGATACGAATGCCAACTGGATGGCCACCGGGGTGGTCGGCGCCCTGCAGGCCGCCGGGCACACCGTGGTGTCACTGGATGCGCGTGGACACGGTCGTTCCGAGAAACCCCATGATCCGGCGCGGTATTCATGGGCGGGGATGGCGCGCGACGTCAGCGCGCTCTACGACGAGCTGGGCTTCGATGATGTTGTGCAAGTGGGTTATTCGATGGGCGCGATCATCTCGCTGCTGGTGGCGGGAGCGGATGAGCGGGTGCGCAAGCTGGCTGTGGGCGGCATCGGCTCCGGTGTGCTCGATTGCGGCGGCGTCGACCGGCGCGTCATCGATATCGACGATCTGCGCGCCGCCATGCGCGGTGACGGCGCGGGCACACCACCGATCGCGATGATGTTCCGGATCCTCGCCGACGCGGTGCGCGCCGACCGCGATGCCATCGAGGCGGTCGCGACCGGCCTGGATGACGAGCCGATAAAGACCCTGGCCGAGATCACCATGCCGAGCCTGGTACTGGCGGGCGATAAGGATCCGTTCGCCGCCGAGCCCGATCGCCTCGCGGCCGCACTGCCCGACGCAACATTGCGGATCGTGCCCGGCGATCACCTGATGGCCGTCGTGGATCCGAACTTCCATGCGGCGTTGGTCGAGTTCGTGGCCTGAGCCGGTCAGAAAACCCGGCGCATAACGAAATCGTGATGCAACTGGCTACCCACGGTGAAGGTCTTGGTGCCGACTCGCTCGAACCCGTGCTTGAGATAGAACCGCTGGGCGCGCTCATTCTCCTTGTTGACCCCGAGCCACACCCCGGCAACCGCCTCCTCGCGGGCCTGCTCCAGCGAGGCGTTCATCAGTGCCTTCGACACACCGACGCCATGGTGGCCGGGCAGTACGTACATCTTGCTGATCTCGACGGCCGGCCGCAGGTCGACGGCCTTGGCGACGTCGGGATCGGCCGGGTCACCGTAGTGCAACATCGCGTAGCCGACGATATCGCCGCCCGCGACCGCCTTTAGCACGATCCGGGAAGGGTCGGTCAGATATTCGCCGAAGCGTTCACCGGAGAGCGCCTCGGCGATGAAAATCTCGATATCGTCCCCGGTGGCGTGTGGTGGACAGGCGAGCGGAAAGGTCGCGGCCGCAACGTCACTGAGGGCCTCGGCGTCCCATAATCCGGCCCGGTCGACGGTGACTGGGATGTTGCTCATGTGTCCAGTACAGCATGGCCTCCGTTCGACGCGGAAAGCTCATCCGGTTCGGAACGGGAATGGAATACACGCGCGAGTCCGATAACGATTGCCATGAACAGGACGGGGATCACGAAACCGATCCGATGTCCGAACCCGGCGGCAATCGCGCCGACCAGCCCGCCGCCGACGAGTGTGCCCACGTAGTTGAACAGATTCATGCGCGCGATCAGTGCGTCGAGTTGCCGTCCGCTGGTCAGTTGTCCGGCCTCGCTGAAGCACAGCGGTGCGACGACGCCGGTACCGAAACCGCCGACCAGGAAGCCGACGATCGCGATAACCGGCCCGGGCGCGACCACCGCGACGGCGAGTCCGAGCACGCCGATCGCCCCCGCGATGCGCACCACCCGGCGTCCGCCGAGCCGCCGCACCCACAGATCCCCGCTCAGTCTGGCGGCCAGCGACGCACACTGATAGACCGCCAATGCCAACGCCGCGGTGGAAGAACTGGCGAGCAGATCCTCCTTCAGATACAAGGCCGACCAGTTGCTGACGGCGAGATCGATCGCGAACACGAGCGATGCCGCGATGCCGAAGGCGAGATACATGCGCAGCGGAACCATCCGGGATGCTGAGGGTTCGCTTTCGGTCACCTCCGCCGGGCCGGACTCGGCCTCCGCGGCGCCGAGCAGGCGTGGGCCGGTCACCAACCCGACCACGAGAACTACGCCCGCCGCCGCCAACAACGATTCGCGCAGCGTGACATCCAATACCTCGCAGGCGGATACGAACAGCGCGCCGAGGATCGATCCGGCGCTCCACGCCCCGTAGAACGAGGACAGGATGAATTTCCCGTACCTGTGCTGAATGAATACACCCTGCATATTCGTGCTCGCATCGACGATGCCGACCGCGATTCCATAACACCCGAGTGCGATCGCCAGCACAGGGATATTCGGGGCGAGCGCGATGGCGCATCCGGTGACCGTGATTCCCAGCAGTCCGATCCGCACCGTGACCCGGCTCGACCACCGCGTGGCCACCTGCTCGGCGGCCACGCTGCCGACGCCGGCGAGGATCGAAACCAGCACCACCGAACCGGCGATCAGACCATCGGACAGGTCGAAGCGATCCTTCTGCTGGGGCAGTTCGGTGAGCACCACCGCGAAGAAAAAGCCCTGCAACCCGAAGGCGAACGAATTCGCGATCCGGGCTCCGCGCAGGACGGGAGAAATCGATCCCATCTGCGGAGAGTATCGGCCCGGCCGTGGCCGTGCCTGGAGAGGCCGTCGTGGTCATCCTTTCGTCGGATGCGGTGCACGCGACGGTCGTCCTTTGGTCAGGTTCGGTCGCTACGGTCGACGCGCGGGTGGTCGAGATCGTTATCGCGTGCCACTATCGAAGGGGCGCAAGACAACTCGCGAACGGGGAAGGGCCGTCGAATGAGAAAGCTGCCGCAGGACTTCTTTCGTACACCGTATGCCTTCTATGAAGAGCTGCGCGCCGAAGGCTCGGTACACCCCATCGAGTTGAATACCGGCGTCCGCGCCTGGCTGGTGGTGGATCTGGACGTCGCCCGTGAGGTGCTGCGTCATCCTGCCATCCGCAAGGATCCGCGCACCGACGCCAGCCGCAAGGCCCGTGGTCTGCGCACCGGTGACACCGGCGTCGGCGCGGTGAATACCCGGATCAGCTACCACCTACTGAATACCGATCCACCGGGACATGCTCGGCTGCGCCGACTGGTCGCCCCTGCATTCGCGCCCGCCCGGATCGAGGTGCTGGCCCCGCGCGTGCTGGCGATCGCCGACGAACTCCTGGACCGGATCGCCGCGGACGCCGCGGGCCCGGTGGATCTATTGTCGGAGTACGCGTTTCCGCTGCCCATCACCGTCATCTGCGAACTACTCGGTGTGCCGGTGGCCGATCGCGCGGATTTCCGGGAGTGGTCGCGCATCATCGTCGAGCTGTCGTCCGCGACCCTGGAGGAGGTCCGGCACGCGACCGATGCCATCGCCGACTATTTCGAGCAGCTGATCACGCGGCGGCGGGCCGAGGGGCTGGGGGAGGATCTCGTCTCGGACCTGATCGCCGCCAATGCCGACGGTGACCGTCTCACCGATGACGAGCTGATCTCCATGGTGTTCCTCATCCTGGTCGCGGGTCACGAGACCACGGTCAATCTGATCGGCAATACCGTGCTCACCCTGCTGTCGGATCCGGCGCGCTATCGTGCGCTGCACGGGAATACCGAGGCGGTGCCCGCCCTGATCGAGGAGATGCTGCGCTACGACGGTCCGGTGAACGTCGCGACCTTGCGCTACACGACCGAACCGCTCACGCTGGGCGGCATCGAGATTCCCGCGGGCGAGATGGTGCTCGTCGCACTGGGTTCGGCCAACCACGACGAACGGCACTTCGGCGACGCCGCAGAGTTCGACCCGCAGCGCTCCACATCGGGCCACTTGGCGTTCGGCCACGGCATCCACTACTGCCTCGGTGCCGGGCTGGCTCGGCTGGAGGCGCGTATCGCGATCACGAGGTTGGTCGAGCAGTATCCAGATCTGCGCTTGGCGGCCGACGGTGGGGAATTGCGTTGGCGGGAGAGCATGCTCATCCGGGGCTTGCAGGATCTGCCCGTGGAATTGGCAGGGGCGCCCGCCCTACGTTGAGTCCGGCGTTCGGGGTAGTGCGCAGAACCGCGGACTGCCCCGCTGATCAGGCGTTGTGCCCCAGGGTCTTCCGTCACGCCGGACAACTGTGGAACAGTGCAGAGAACCGGGCGTAACGATGCGTCCGGCGCCGGATGCGGAGGGAAGCGATGACTGCGGCGTATCCACCCGGTCCGCCGATACCCGCATTTCTGCAGGGCCTGCTGTACATCCGTAACCGCGCCCAGGTGCTGCCCCCGGTGCGGCGGCGCTACGGCGACGTCTTCTCGCTGCATGTGCCGCCGTTCGCACAGAACCTCGTCGTATTCACCCGCCCCGAACACCTCAAGGAGATCTTCGCGGGCGACCCACGCGACCTGCACGCGGGCGAAGGCAATCAGATCCTCGGCCCGGTGATGGGCGAGCATTCGGTGCTGATGACCGACGAGGCCGAACACGCCAGGGCCCGCCGATTGCTCATGCCCGCATTCAATGGCGCGGCCTTGCGCGGCTATCGGGATCTGGTCGCCGAGATCGCGGCCGCGGAGGTCGACCGCTGGCGGCCCGGTTCGACGGTCATCACCCTCGACCGGATGAACGCGCTCACCCTCGAGGTGATCATGCGGGTGGTCTTCGGCGTCACCGATGAGCGCACTCGGTCCGCGCTCGCACCGCGCCTGGGGCGCATCGTCGATATCGGCCCGCTGCAGTACATCGGCCTGATGAAACCTGCGCTGCAGAAGTATCCACCGTGGAAGTCCTTCCATGCCGATATGGCCGCCATCGATGATCTGCTGTACGCCGAGATCACGGCCCGGCGCGCCGCCCCCGACCTGGCCGAACGCGCCGACGTCCTGTCCCGGTTGCTGCAGGCGGGCGGCGATACCGAGTCCGATCCGCCCCTCACCGACCCCGAACTGCGCGATCAACTCATCACCCTGCTGCTCGCCGGTCACGAAACCACCGCGGCCGCGCTGTCCTGGGCGCTGCACGAACTCTCGGTCAACCCGCAGGTACAACGCGACGCCCACGAAGCGGTCCGCATCGATGACGACAAGTCGCTCGAGGCCGTCATGAAGGAGGCGATGCGGATGCGCACCGTCATTCCCGGCGCGGTCCGCAAGCTCACCAGGGATATGACCATCGGCGGCTGGGAGCTGCCTGCGGGCACCGTGGTCAGCTGTTCGATCCTGCTGGCGCACCACAGCCCGGCCAACTATCCCGACACCTGGACCTTCCGTCCTTCGCGCTTCCTCGACGGTGAGGTCGAACCGAATACCTGGCTGCCCTTCGGCGGCGGCGTGCGCCGCTGCATCGGCGCCGGATTCTCGCTGATGGAGGGCACCACGGTGCTACGCGAGATCCTGTCCCGGTACACCCTCGCCCCGCCCGAGGGGGCGAAACGCGAGCGCGGACGGGTGCGCAATATCACCACCGTGCCGCGCGACAAGGCCAGGATTGTAGTCACTCCCCGTTCAACTTCGTGAAATCGCACCGAGGCTTTGCCGCATTCGCGCGAGCGACGTAATCTCCGTGCCATGACGAGCGGGAACCGCATCGCAATCGTAGGTGCGGGCATCGCAGGCCTCGCCTGCGCGAAGGTGTTGCGCCAGGAGGGTTTTCCGGTCGAAATATTCGATCGGACCCCGGACGTGGGCGGAGTGTGGAGTGCGACGCGCCGGTATCCCGGCCTGCGCGCACAGAACAGCAAACACACATATCACTTCTCCGACTTCCCGATGCCCGACGACTATCCACGCGTGCCGGACGGGCAGCAGATGCAGCAGTACCTCGACGGGTACGTGCGGCACTTCGGCTTCGGCGAGAGCCTGCGCCTCGGCACCGAGGTGGTCGCGGCCGATCCGGTCGACAGTGGTTGGTTGCTGGAGATCCGCGACCACATCGGTGTCCACCGCACCTCCTGCGACCATCTGGTCATCGCCAACGGAATATTCAGTGAGCCCGCGGTGCCCGACTTTCCGGGCGCCGAGCGGTTCCGGCAGGCGGGCGGGCAGATCGGGCACGCCTCGGAGTTCCTGGATGTCGAGTGGGCGCGCGGCAAGTCTGTCGTGGTGGTCGGCTATGGCAAGTCGGCCTGCGATATCGCCGAGGCGGTCAGTCACGTCGCGGCCTCGACGAATGTGGTCGCCCGCCGACTGCTGTGGAAGATGCCGCGCAAATTGGGGCGCGGGCTGGTCGACTACGAACGGCTGATGCTGACCAGGCTGGGGGAGGCGCACTTCCGCTATCAGGAGCTCGGGCGGATCGAACGGTTCCTGCACGGTTCTGGGCACAGCTTCCGCGACAGCAACCTCGATGTGATCCAGGAACTCGCCACCAAGAAGTCGCATCTGCGCGAGCTGGGGCTGGTGCCGGAGGGGCGCTTCGAGGACATCGCGGAGAGCACGGTCAGCCTGGTCACCGATGATTTCTTCGAGCGGGTGGGGATGGGACTGATCGCGGTGCACCGGGACAGCACCATCACCGAGATGGCCGCGAACCAGGTGCGACTGTCGAATGGTACGACCTTGCAGGCCGACATCGTCATCTGCGCCACCGGATTCCACCAGCGGGTGCCGTTCCTCACCCCGTACGTACAGCGTCAGCTCACCGACGACGAGGGCAATTTCCGCCTGTACCGGCAGATCCTGCCGATCGGCGTGCCGAATCTGAGCTTCGTCGGGTACAACTCCTCGGTCATCAGCACGCTCAGCGCCGAGGTCGGCGCGCACTGGACCGCCGCACTGTTGCGTGGCCGCCTCGCCCTGCCGACGCAGGAGGAGATGACCGCGCACGTCGATGAGCGCCTGCGCTGGATGGCCGAACGCACGGGCGGCCATCACGCGCACGGCGGCGCCATCACCCCGTTCTCGATCCACAATATCGACGAGATGCTCGCCGACCTGAAATTCCGGCTGCCGCGCAGAACCCGTGCGGCACAATGGTTCCGGATGATCAAGCCGTCTTCATATCGTGGGCTCGCGGAGCGGTCGAAGGGGCCGGTGGTGACAGCGGCGCCGGAAATGGCGCCTCAGGTCTCCGCGGAACAGCGCACGCCGTAGGTCGATTGCTCGGAGTGCGCCCGGGGATTGCCGGGGTTCTCCTCGGCGCTCACGTGTTGTAGGTCGGACACGGTGTTGCGTATGGCGCAGGCACAGGTTCGATCGACGTCGACGATCATCGGGGGAGGGGATCTCTCGGCTCTTGCCGGACAATGGCCCTGGTGATCGTTGTCGCCGGAGGGATGCGGGATCGGAGCAGAGTCCGTTCCTCGGCGGAGCACATCGATTTACCCAGTGCAACTGTGGGTTTCGAGTCGAAGAAGTTCAAAATGTGACCGGCGTCGCTTGGGTGTGCAGCCCTTTCGGCGAGAGGCGACGGTCGGGCGGGACAGCACGTCGAGGTCGACGCGACGGATTATCACCAATGCAATGTTGGCTACCAGTCTTTCCATTCTGGATAATCCAGGAGTGGACGCCCTCGACATGAATCTGCTGGTTGCCCTGGATGCGCTGCTGGACACCAACAGCGTCACCCAGGCCGCCGAGCAGCTACACACTTCGGCGCCCGCAATGAGCCGAACGCTGGCCCGGCTGCGTCATGCGCTAGGCGATCCGCTCCTGGTGCGCGCGGGCCGCAATCTGGTGCCGACGCCGCGCGCACTCGAATTGCGTTACGAGGTAAGCGTTCTGGTGGAGCGGGGACGGACGCTGCTCACCCCGCGCGGCGCACTCGACCCGACCACGCTGAAGCGCGACTTCGCGGTGCAGGCGGGCGATCCGGTCCTCGGGGAATTGGCGACGCCGCTGCTGGCCGCCGTCCGCGCACAGGCGCCCGGCGTGACACTGCACCTGCTCCCGGATCGCGATGATGGCGCCGCCGCGCTGCGTGACGGTCGCGTCGATATCGAGGTCGGCGTAATCGAGCACACCGATCCCGAGACCACCGTGCAGCGGGTATTGCGCGACCGCGTGATCGGCGTTGCCGCACCGGAACATCCGCTGATCACCGACCGTGTGACGGTGGCGCGGTTCGCCGCTGCTGCCCACCTAGGTATCTCCCGCCGGGGTCGCGCCCGCGGGCCCATCGATGACCGCCTGGCCCTGCACGGCCGCACTCGCCGCGTCGTGGCCACCGTACCCGACCTCACCAGCGCCCTGCTGGCGGTCCGCTCCGGCGATCTGATCTGCCCCGTCCCCGCCGCCCTCACTGCGACAACGCGCACCGCACTCGGCTTGTGCGCCTTCGAAATCCCCCTGCCCCTCCCCGAAATCGCCATCGCCATGGCGTGGCACCCCCGCAATACTGCCGACAACGGTCACCGATGGCTACGCGAATTGATCCGCGGCACCCTCTGCGGGCTGGACCCGTCCGGGCCAGTGAGCTGCTCAGCCCTCGGTGCGGATCGCGAAGTTCGGGTCCACGCCGGGTAGTTCGTTCGGCGCGGCGGACGGTTCCGGGCGACCGAAGGGGCCGTGCGGGTTGCGCTTGAGTTCGTCGAGCATGGCCTGCAGCTTGTCGACGTGTGAGGTGTCCTCGCCGGTGCCCGCGCGGTGCGCGCCAGGGGTCAGCGCGCCGTTGTCCTCGGTGCGTGGTGCGGTCATACCGGTGTCGGGACGGGTTGTGGGCGTTGGGGATTCGTAGCCGTTGCGCGGCGGGGAGGTGAGCGGCTCCAGGCGGCCGTTACTCGAGCCGATCGAGCCGTAGTCGAGCCGGTCGCCGGTGGTCGCGGGTTGGGAGTTGGTGTAGGTCGGCGCGGAAGGTTCGGTGCCTGCGGTTGTGGCCGAGTCGAGCCATTCGGGGCGCGAGGTGGGTGCGGAGAGCGGTTCGCTGCGGTAGGTCGGGGGGGCCGCGGGCGGCACGAGCTGCGGTGTCCGTGAGGGGAGGGAGAGGGAGTCGTTGGGCGTTGCGGGGCCGAAGGGTTCGAGGTGTTCGGTGCGGGTGATCGGCGCGGTGAAATCGGTCCGTGCGGGACGGGCCGCGATGTCTTCGGGCGCTTTCAGCCGCTCGTTGCGCCCGGTCGTGGCGTCCAGACGTCCCGCCGGGGTCGCTAGGCGCCCGTTGGCTCCGGTCGTCGGCGTGACGAGCTCGTTGCGGCCGGTCTTGGGCTCGAGGCGCTCGTCGGTTCCGGTGGTGTCGGGGCGGTTGTTGCGTCCGGTCGGCGTTTCGCTGAGCACGGTGGTGCTGTCCGGGAGGTTGTTGTGTCCGGTCTCGGTGTCCGCGCTCGTGGTGTCGGCTCGCCCGTTGGCGGCATCGAGGCGGTCGCGACGTGACGGAATCGGTTCGCGCCGTTCCCTGGTCGCGGGCGCGGGCTCCGGGCGGAGCCGCAGCGCGGGTTCGGCCGGTTCGTCACTGGGCTCGACGGTGACGACCTGCTCCAACCGTGACCCGATCTTCGAAACATCCTCCCCGGTACGGAAAGCCCACGCCTCCAACTTGGCCAGGCGACCGGCCAGGTTACGGTCGTCATCCACGTGGGCGGCGACCGCGTCGAGTTTATTGCTCACCTCGCGCAGGGTCGTCGCGAGACTCGACAAGAGTGCGCCGATCGATTCGCCACTCCGCTCGTCGTGGTCCATCCCATACCTTCTTCCCCGTATCGCCCGAAACTCCGCTCGTGGCCGGCCGATTCTATCTGTCGATCGGTACCGACGCGGTTCGAGGACCGGCCGTGGCCGCGCTGTGTACCTTTCGTCCGGTTACGTGGCGGCTTTCGTTCGCTCGTTCGGCGGTATCGGCCGTGTCCCAGGAATGGCCGCAACTATCAATCACCGGAATAACTGTGGCAATGCTCTCGCGTGTCGCAATGAAATCGGTTGTGAGACAGCGCACATCGGCTGGTCAGAGCGTGTTCGCGGGTTGTGGCGCACCCGAGCGCGGGGTATAGGGGGCTGGCGGGCGGGCCAAAGCTGACGCACTCTTGATCTATGGCGTAGGTCGTACTTGACCTGCGGTGGTTTTGGGCAGGGGTGAGGTCGCGTGAGAACGAAGCAGCGCGTCGAGCGGGCGTGCGGGCGTCGGGCGATGCTCGCCGAATTGGGATTGTCGGACGGTCGCGTCGCGGACACCCGGGTGCCGGATGGTCGCGCACTCGTCGGCGGAGCGGTGGGGGCAGGGGGATACGGCTGCACATGTCCGGAATGTGCCGCCGCGCAATGGGATATCCAGCGGCTGAAGTATTGGCTGTGCGGTCGGCTCGCGTCCTACGGTGCGGAGGTGGCCGAGGTGGACCGCCGGGTGGGTGACGTCCCGGTGGACGTGCTCTGGCGCAGCGGTGATCGGCAGTATGCCATCGAGGTCCGTACCGGCCCGCTGGATCGGGAATCGGCGCAGCACCACACGACACGGCTGCGCACTTCCGGATGTGACGGGGTGCTGTGGCTGTGCCCGCCGGGCTATTGGGTCGGGCATCTGCCGGCGCTCGGCATCGCCGACTTCGCGCCGCCCGCCTGCGATTACCGGGCCGAAGAGGGCATGTTGGACGCTTCGAACAGCGCGGTCGTCCTGCCGCGCCGTGAGCCCTATGAACTGCGCGATTTCCTGTACGGCTGGGTGCGGGGCGAAATCGCGTGGGGCTACCGCGATGTGATGACAGGAGGATGGGCCACCGTGACCGACTGGGAACACCACACGAGGACGCAGGCCAGCGTCATCGCTCGGCAGCGCCAGGAGTTGGTCAACCAACGCACCACCTTGGCCGTGTCCCGAAAATCCGTGCGGGACAAGCAGAAACAGATCATGAAGCTCGCCACCCGGCTGGAACGCGCCGAGGAGTCCGCACAGGCGCGCGCGGACTCGCTGGCCGAGGTCAAGCGCAAGCTCGACAACCACCACCGCATCGACGCCAGCCTGCGTGCCACCATCGTGAGTCTGCAGAAGGCGATCGGTCACTGGCAGCTGATCACCTATTGCGCGATGATGCTGATCGTGACATTCATCGCAGGAGCGATGTTCGTGCGCTGAGCCGGTCAGCTGGGTGGTTGCCGGTCAACCGGAACGGCGCACGGTCCCAACGCCATTCGTTGCGCAGCACCAGCGCGATCAGGTCGAGCAGATCCAGCTCGACCTCCGCACGCAACTGCCGCAACGCGGACCAGTACACCGGTCCGCGCTCGACCAACTCCCACAGTCGACTCTCGGCCTCCGCAGCTACCTTGCGCCGCAATAGATCTGGGATCCCGATCCTGCTGCCGGTCCACACCAGCCAGCCCCAGCCGTTGGCATGCGCATGTGCGCGACCTGCCGCCGACTTGATCCGATTGATGTGAAAGCCGACATGTCCCAGCGGTTCGACATCGATCAGGACGACGCGGCCATCGGCCAGCCGTGCGGTGATGGTGGGGTAGTAGATTCGCTCCGTACCGTCTATTTCGAAGGTGACCGCACTCGGTTGTTCCTGGAATGTCTCGACCAGATCGCTCGCGTTCACCGTCTGAAGCAGCCGAGCCTCCAAGCCGGAATCGAACCCGATATCGCGTCCGACCTTGTCGAGATAGAACCGCCCGCGTCCTTCGTCGTCGCCGTCGACGGTGCGCGCGGAGGCGTTCGGCAGGGGAGCGGGGTCTGGTGCGGAGGCGGGCCAATCGACCTGTCCCAACCATGAATTCAGCTCACTCGTCGCGAGCGGCTCGTGCAGTTTCGCCAACCGCCGGTTCGTCTTCTTCTGCCACGCCATGATCCGCTGCATGACATATCCGGCGACCCGCTTGGCATCCTCGCCCGCATGCCCCGCCAGCCGCAGCTTCAGATAAGCCAACTCGTTGGCAGCCAGATCGCCATCCGTCGCATAGGTCTCCACCAACAGCGCCCGTACCAACTGCTGATCTCGTGCCCCCACCGGGTACCGCGTCCCGAAGACCTCGGCCGCCCGATGTCCACTCAGCTGCGCTTCCCGCAGAATCTGCGCCACCGCCCGGGTATGCAACTGTCGAGCCCGATCCCGCGACAGATCGAATCGAGCACCGATCCGCGCCAACGTCTCCGGCGCCTCCCCGCTCACCCCGAGCCGAAACCCCACGATGTCGGCATCGCGCCGCTTGCGATCCCCCCGCATCTCGATCAATTCCCCCAATAGCTCGTTGATCTCCTCGAGATCGAACGACACATCCCCGGCAATATCGTCCAGCACCTCGGGATCGGCATAGTCAGCGGCCCGATCCCGCCCATCGGCCTCGCTTGCCGTCACCTGCGACCCCTGACCACGACTCGGCTCCACTCGACATGTGCGCCGTAGCCTAACGCCGACCACCGACAACCCGGCCCATCCCATCGATCGGCCGCCGAATCGGGCCCATCGGTGTCTGTCAGCTCGGCCTCGCTGTCCGGGCCGTCGTCGATATTCCTGATCGTCGAGGGAAACGGTTCTATGCTCACGTCGTGGGTCGTTTCCGCAGCAACGCCGAGTTGGCGCTGTGGATCATTGTCGCGGCGGTCGCGTATTTTGCGGCTGCCGAGGTCGGGTTGTGTTTGGCTTTGGTCGGCGATCAAGTCACGCCGCTGTGGCCGCCGACCGGGGTCGCCCTCGCATGTCTGTTCCTATTCGGCCTGCGTGCCTGGCCTGGCGTCACGCTGGGCGCGTTGGCGGTGAATGCCTTGCTCGGGCCGACGCTTCCTGCCGTCCTCATGATCGCCCTCGGCAACACGGCCGCTCCGGTGGTCGCGTACCTGCTGCTGAAAAGGGTCGGGTTCCGCGGCGATTTCGTCGGCGTACGTGACGTACTCGAACTCGTTTTCCTCGGTGCCCTCGCCGCAATGCTGATCAGCGCAACGCTCGGTACCGTCACTCTGCTCGTGGCCGGTGCGGTTTCCGCACACGGTTTCTGGGGCGCCTGGTTGGTGTGGTGGACCGGCGACGCCATGGGCGTACTCCTGATCGCACCGCTCATCCTCGTCGGTAAAGGTATTCGCATACCCAAGGCCCTCAGCCCATTACGGGTCATCGAGGCCGCGATGCTGGCGGCGGGCACATCCGTCGTCGCGGTATCGGCCACCGTGGTGTCGGCAAACCTGCTCTTCCTGGTCTTCCCCTTCCTGATCTGGGCCGCGATGCGCTTCCACCTCGCCGGCGCCCTGCCTTGTGCCCTCATCGCCTCGACCGTCGCCATCGTCGCCGTGGCCCGCGACTTCCCGGCCTTCACCGGCCTCGACCTGACCGCCAAAATGATCACCCTGCAGGCCTTCAACGGCTCGGTCGCGCTGACCGCCCTCATATACGCCACCATCACCGCTCAACGCGACCGCGCCCGCCGAGCCGTCGACGACACCTGCACCCAATTAGCCCAAACCGTCCTCACCATCAGCCAGGGCCGCCCTTTGGAAGGCATCATCGACACCGCGCACCGCCGCCGAACCCGACCTCCCGACACCGCACCGACCTGACCCCGACTCGCGCCGCGATTCCTCGCGGCGCGAGTCGGTTCGAGGCGTACTAGCGCTCGACCGCGCGGACGATGAGGTCGGCGACCGCCTCGGGCTCGGATACCGAGACCGCATGCGATGCGGAGATTTCGACGGTGTCGGCCCCGGCGCGTTCGGCCATGAACCGCTGCGCCTCGATGGGGATGTTCTTATCGTCGGTGGTCAGCAATGCGAACGCGGACACCGACTTCCATGCGGCCGCGGAAGCAGTCTCCTGCAGCGCGGCAAGGGCGACCGGCCGCTGTGTCGTGGCCATCAGCTCAGCCGTTTCCGCCGGAACATCGGCGGCGAACTGCCGGTGGAACTCCTCCTGGCGGATATAGAGTTCGGTGCCGGTGCTCCCGTCGGACAGGGGGTAGCTCGTGGGACGGGTGGCTGCCCCCAAGGTGGAGCCGGGGAACTTGTCGCTCAGCTGCAGCGCGCTCTCGTTCTCGTCGGGAATGAACGCGGCAATGTAAACCAATGCGGTGACATCGGCCTTTCCCTCGGCCGCCACGGTGATGACGCTGCCACCGTAAGAGTGTCCGACGAGCACGCACCGGCCCTCGATGCCGTCGACGACCGTCGCGATGTAAGCGGCGTCACTGTCGAGGCCGCGCAGCGGATTTGCGGCGGCGATGACGGAATGTCCTTGTGCGCGTAGGCGTTCGATGACGCCGTTTCAACTGGAGGAATCGGCGAACGCGCCGTGGACGAGCACAATGGTTGGAGCGGTCATAGATTTCTCCTGATCTGTTTGCGGACGAAGTGTCATCACGCTGTGTGCAGGGCGGCCTTCAGCGTCGCAACCGCCTGTGCGACAGCGGCTTTGGCGGCATGGGTATCGTGCATCGCGTTCACCATGACGAAGTCGTGGATGATCCCCCCGTAGCGCACCTGCGTCACCGGCACGCCCGCCGCGCGCAGCTTGCCGGCGAAGGCTTCGCCCTCATCGCGCAACACATCCGCCTCGGCGGTGATGACCAGCGCGGGCGGCAGCCCGCTCAACTGCTCGGTGCCGGCTCGCAGCGGCGACACGGTGATCTGCGCACGGTCTTCGGCGCTGGTGGTGTACTGATCCCAGAACCATTGCATCCCTGCGCGAGTCAGGAAGTAACCCTCGGCGAACCGCTGGTACGAACCGGTGTCGAAGTTGGCGTCGGTCACCGGGTAGAACAGCACCTGCTGCGCGAACGAGAGGTCGCCGCGCTCCTTCGCCATGAGTGTCAGCGCGATGGCCATATTGCCGCCGACCGAATCACCCGCGACCGCGATCCGAGACGCGTCGAGACCGTGCTCGGCGCCGTCGGTCGTAACCCACTGGGCGACCCGGTAGGACTGTTCGTTGGCCACCGGGTACCGCACCTCCGGCGAGCGATCGTATTCGGGAAAAACAACGGCCGCGCGCACCCCGACGGCGAGATCGCGCACGAGCCGGTCGTGGGTGTGTGCATCGCCGAAAACCCAACCCGCGCCATGGGTGTAGACGATCACGGGCAGTACCTCGGTGACACCCTGCGGCTTGACGATGCGCGCCCGCACCGACCCGGTCGGACCGCCGTCGACCGTGACCCACTCCTCGTCGATCTCCGGCTTGAAAATCGGCGAATCCTGCACCGAATCCACGGCCTTGCGCCCCTCCTCCGGGGCGAGCTGGTAGAGGAACGGCGGCTGCGAGGTGGCGTCGACGAACTCCTGCGCTGCCTGCTCGAGCGAGATGCCCAACGGATTACCTGACATGGTAGTGCCTTTCCCTTGTGTTGTGGATCAGGACAATTCGGCGATCGCGTCGGTGATGACCGACGCGACCCGGTCCGGATGGGTCTGCATCACCAGGTGCGGTGCGTCCATCTCGACGACCGCCCGCAGCCCGGCCCGTTCATAGCCATAACGCTCGACATCCGGATTGATGGTGCGATCGGCGCTGGACACAATTCCCCAGGCGGGCCTGGTCTTCCAGGCCGCCACGGCGGCGGGCTCACCGAACGCCGTCGCCGACAGCGGTCGCTGCGACACCGCGAGCACCCGCGCCGTCACCGCGTCGACGCCGTCCGCGAAAATGGCTGGGAACGCTTCGATTTCAACGGAAACATCGGTTCCGGTCGTTTCGCCGTCGACCGGGTACGAGGTGTAGACCAGATGTGCCGCCAGCTCGGAATCCGGGAACCGGCCCTGCAATTGGCCGAGGCTCTCGCCTTCCTCCAACGCGTAGCCCGACACGTAGACGAGGCCGACGACATTCTCGGCAACACCGGCGACGGTGATCACCGCGCCGCCGTAGGAATGCCCGGCCAGTAGTACCGGGCCATCGATCTGCTCGACGACCGCCCGGATGTAGGCGGCATCGCCGGACAGGCTGCGGTTGAACACCGGCGGTGCCACGACCCGGTAGCCCTGGTCGAGCAGCCGCTGGGTGACCGGCGACCAACTCGACGCATCGGCGAAGGCGCCGTGCACGAGGACAAGTGTGGGGGTTGACGCGGGGGACATCGCGGTCCTTTCTCGATATGACGCTGTGCCGACAGCAGTTTCCGCTGCTTCCCGGCGCCAGCGCCCCCCTTCACCGGCCGGAAATACCTCCGATCAGGACACCACCGCTGCGAGTTCGGCTCCCACGAGCGAACCGGTCGTCCGGAACCGCTGCTGATACTTGCGCGGCGAAATGCCGAGCCGCGCCACGAACGCCCGCCGCAATGCCTCGCTATTGCCGTATCCGGCGGCCATCGCCGCCTCGGTCACGCTGCGTCCGGCGTGCAACATATCCCTGGCCACCCCGAACCGGATGAACGCTACATACTCCGCGGGCGAACGTTGGAGCTCCGTGCGGAACAGCCGGGTCAGATGTCGGACGCTGACGCGTGCGTGCGCGGCGAGGCTCTGCACGGTATGCGGGTACGTGGGGTCCGCGCAGATCAGATCTACGA
Source organism: Nocardia vinacea (assembly GCF_035920345.1). NCBI lineage: Bacteria > Bacillati > Actinomycetota > Actinomycetes > Mycobacteriales > Nocardiaceae > Nocardia > Nocardia vinacea. Next base: position 3,368,348 of record NZ_CP109149.1, on the reverse strand, counting down.
CCCCGCGCAGCAGCGGACTGCGAGGCGCGGGCCCGCTCAGTGATGCCGAGAACTGCGACTGTCCACCGGCACGCTGCATATGCACCACCAGTGACTGTGCCACCCGTCGGGCGACATCGGCACCATGATCCTCCTCGACCAGCGCCAGCGCGAGATCCACACCGGCCGCGACACCGGCCGAACTGTAGAGGTTGCCGTCGCGCACGAAAATCGCATCCGGTTCCACCAGTACGGATGGGAACCGGCGCGCCAGGTCGCCGGTGAATTTCCAATGGGTCGTCGCCCGCCTGCCGTCGAGCAGTCCGAGTTGGGCCAGGACGAACGCGCCGCTGCAGATCGACGCGGTCCGCCGGGTATGCGAGGACAGGTGCCGTGCCGCCGCCAGCACCTCGGGAGTCGCGAATTTTTCCACGGGCAACTCGCTGCCTGGAATCACCACGGTGTCGAAGCGACCCGCGTCGGCCGCCGCGCAGCTTACCTGCGTGCGCGCGCCGATCGAGGTGTGCACGTCCTTGCCGTCGGCCGAAACGAGTACCACCTCATAACCGGCCACCGACTGGTTCGCCTCGACGAATACCTCCGCGGGACCGACGAAGTCGAGCATCTTGACGCTGTCGAAAACCAGCACACCGACTCGCCTGCGGGCCGTACCACCGAATTTTGCGGACATGTCAACCAGTATTATGGAGGCATGCCTCCAGAACAAGTGAGGTGCTCGACATCACGACCTGGTTGGTACGGTGAGCGCATGGGACGGCCACGACAGTTCGATGAGTCGAACATGCTCGATGCCGCGACGGAGTTGTTCTGGTCGAAGGGTTTCGACGAAACATCGGTGGAGGATGTATCCCGCGCGACCGGCGTCGGGAACGGCAGCATCTACGCCGCTTACGGCAATAAACGCGGCCTGTTCCTCACCGCCTTCGAGCGCTACTGCGAACGCCGCGCACGCTTCGTCCGCGAGGTCGTCACGTCCGCGCCCGGCTCACCGCGCGCCGCCGTCCGCGCCCTCTTCCGAGCAGTCATCGACGACTGCGCCGCCCACCCCGACCGCCGCGGCTGCCTCATGATCAACAGCATCGCCCAACTCGGCACCCGCATCCCCGAAGTCGCCACCATCGGCACCCGCACCACCACCGCCATGGAAGAAGGCGTGGCCGACCGCCTACGAGTCGCTGCGCCGGACAACGCCGACCCCGCCACTCTCTCGGCCCTCAGCGCCCACATCATCGTGATCTCCCAGGGCCTGATCCAACTGAGCCGCTTAGGAATCCCCACTTCACGCCTACAGGAAATCGCCGACATATCCAGCACCGCCCTCCCAGCCCCCTGGGCCGACCACCTAGTCCATTGACATCGGCAGGACCTGCGTCGTTCGTACGCTCGAGGAGCCGCTGAGGTCGCGTTGCTCGTCGTCACGGTCACGCGTCGTTCGGCGGCGCGACATCGAAGTGGTTCCGGATCGGGCCATCGCCGCCTCGAGACCGCCTGCCGTTTATCCGGCTGCGCGCGGGGCAACCGGGAGACGACACGTCGTCTACCTCGGAGGACTCGCCATGGTCGATTTATCTGCCGCAGTTGTGCGAAGCGCGTTCGCAGCCGGGGCCAGGCTCCGGCATGCGCGGGTTTTCCATCCCGACGGACTGCACCTGTCGGGTCGGCTGCACGCCGAATACGAGTTCGAGAACCTGTTCGGCAGCGGTGAACGGGCCGTCATCGCCCGCCTGTCGAAGGGCACCGGGCTGCCGGGGCCCATCCCCGATGTGCTCGGGCTCGCCTTTCGCGTCCTGGATCGCGACGACAAGCCGTGGGACTTCGCTCTTGCGACCACGGGCCGTAGTACGGTCGGGCGGTTCGTGATCACCGTCGCGACGGGCTGGGCCCGCGCCAGGTACGGCGGCGTGATGCCTTACCGTTTCGGCAATGGTAGGACCACCTGGGTATTCGCCGAACCCGATGCGGCACAACCGAAATCCGCCTCCATCGAAGCACTCGAAGAATACCTGCGCGGGCACGAGGTGCATTTCGATCTGATCAGCAGCCCGATCGGCGGCCCGACCCGCAAACTCGCCGAAATCAACCTGCGGCTGGCCGAGGGTGAGCACCGCACCGACTACTTCGACCCGATGATCAATCATCCCGCCGAGGTCGAGATAGTCCCGAAAACCATCCGGCAACTGCGCGAGTTCGCGTATTCGGGTAGCCGCCAGGGACGTGGTGAGGCGCCGTGACGCGCATCAGGGCCCATGTATCACCTGGGCGGGGGACTAGAGCCGGTGTCGTCACTCCGCGGTTCCATAGTGGAACCTGAGTGCGCATTGGCCAACTGCGTCTAGACCATGTCACGCCGTCCAGGCGGCACCAACACCAGCTTCTGAAGGCCGAGCGGTGGGCACAAACAAAATCAGCCCCGGTGAGAACCGGGGCTGACCTGGTAAAACGGTGGTGCGCGATACTGGGATTGAACCAGTGACCTCTTCCGTGTCAGGGAAGCGCTCTCCCGCTGAGCTAATCGCGCGAGGTGGAGACGGGAATCGAACCCGTGTGCACGGCTTTGCAGGCCGTTGCCTCACCACTCGGCCACTCCACCATGCGAAGGGGGAAGGCTTTATTATTGCCTGGCCCTACTCCTCGAGCGGATGACGGGATTCGAACCCGCGACCCTCACCTTGGCAAGGTGATGCGCTACCAGCTGCGCTACATCCGCATTTGCGTCTCCGGGGGGCTTGCGGCCCTCCGTGGTGCGAGACAGAACATTAGCCGACGTTCGGCGCAACCTACAAATCCGCTGGTAGAAGGGCCTGAAGTTGAATTACATCGGTGTTGTTCGCGAGGTTGGGTAACGCGCACCCACGGGCAAACGTGCTCGGATCATTCGTGTGGATGGCTCCTCCGGGACCTGCTGCACCACTTCGCAATTCACGACCGCACAGCAACGCTGGCCGCAGAGGTCGAAGGCCGATCACCCGTGTCGGGGTGGCGATTTGGTGGGACGCTGGTAGTGCGTGCTAAGGTTCCATCTCGTTCGAACGGCTGCTCCGCCGCCGCTCGAACGCCAAGTTCGGTCCCATAGCTCAGCGGGAGAGCGTCCGCCTCACACGCGGAAGGTCGCTGGTTCGAAACCAGCTGGGACCACGGAAGAAATAGGCTCTGACCAGCAATCCGCTTGGTCGGAGCCTTTCTCGTGTCTAACTGGTGTGGCCAAAACTGTAGCCTATGGCCCATTTTTTGAGGCCGCTGCCGCCTTTGTGGGCACAACGTCGATCGTTCCCCACCCACCCTCCCGCCTCCTTTGGTGTGATGTTAGTCACATGCTTGGGTTGGTGGTTCTCTGATGAGCGCCAACCGCTCTCGTCACGCCCGCCAGCTCGCTTCCCAGCTGTCCGCGCGAACCCGAACCACCGTGCGTCTCGACTATCACGACAGCGTCGGCGATAGCGGTCGTGCATGGCATATCCACTGGACTGACGGACCGACTTGGCAGCAGATGCTGACGCTCACTGCCTCGCTCGCCGAAGACTTCCCGAGCATCGACGTCGCCAGAGTTCGGCCCGCCCGGTCACATACCGCACTCAGTGAAGCCGTTGCGGTCCTGGTGTGGCTGAACGAGGACATCGACCGCGCCGAGTTCTTCCCGGGGGTGTGGCCCGAGTTCGCCCGCGATCATGTCAGCTACCCGGACCACGTCGGCGAACGCTGGCGCGTTCGCGGTGAAGCTGTGCTGTCGATGACGCGTGGCGGCGTGGACCTTGCGGTGTGCCGGGCGATCGACGCACGGATCCGCGTGGAGGGATGGGCCAGTGTCCTCGAATGGTTGGACGGGATCGCGTTGGGGGAGAAGCCGTTGCGGGTGGTGCGATGACCACGTTCATGCTCCGGTTCGATGTGCCCGACGAACAGCGCCACATCTTCGACCACGAGATCGGGCTTGCATTGGATGCGATGGAGCCGATGCGGAAGTGGTTGGCCCGCAACGGTGGTCACCTTCAGCAACTCGTCGACGGCAAGCCCGTCGACATTCAGTGAAATGCGGTGCGTGTCGATCGGACACGCCGTGATCCGCGTAACAAGACATGGCTGCTCGCGGATGTGCAGCCAACAGCCCGCAACCGGGCTGCCATCACGGGGGATCACCCACCCTCGCCTACCCAACCCTCAAGGGGGACAACATGACCGGACCGAACCAGCCCTACCCTCCCCAGCAGCCGCCGCAGCCGCCCTACGGGCAGCAGCCACCGCCGTACGGGCAGTACCCGCGACCGCCTCGGAAGCGGAAGGTGTGGCCATGGGTGCTACTCGGGGTAGTGGTACTGCTTTTCGGTGGCTGCGTCGCCCTCGTCGGCACTGCCGGCCATGAGGTGAGCAAAGCTGTCGACGCCGCGAACTCATCCATCCAGTCGGCCGCCGCCGATATTCCTGCCACCTCGATACCGCCGTTGAGCGCGAAGCCGCCGACCGGCAAGGGCAAGACGGTGGTGTACGAGATCGTCTCCGACTCGGACGGACTCAACAGCGTCACCTACTTCGACGAGAACTCCGACTTGCAGCAGGAGACAAGCGCGACCGCGCCGTGGTCGAAGATCGTCACCAACAACTCGACCTTCGCAGTCATCGGGTTGGGTGCCCAAACGAAGGGGACCAGTGTGACGTGCCGGATCATCGTGGACGGCAAGGTGAAAGACGAGAAAACCGCTACCGGCAAGTACGCGGTCGTCAACTGCACTGGCACGATCTGAGCGCGTAGCCTCCAGCTGAGAGCCCGATCCGGTCCCCTTCCGGATCGGGCTCTCGCATGCCCGGCGGATGAGCGTCGGCGTCAGCCGGACTTGGCTCGCCGTTCGAGGGCCGCTGATATCAAGGCGCGAGCAGCGTTGCCGTTCACGGACTGCTTCGCCAAGACGTCGAATGCGCGCCCGTATGTGGCGACCTCCCGTGGCTGGGTAATCGTGAGTTCGGCTGTCACGTTTTCGACCATCACTGTGCGATCGTCGAACATGATGAAGTTCGATATTGGTACTTGGTAGCGGGTTTCGGCGGGCACGATCCCGAACAGCACCCGCGGCATGCCCAGCACGGCGAGCAGGCGATCCAGTTGTCCAGTCATGATCCGGTCGTCGCCGACAGTCGTCCGTAGCGCCTGTTCTCCGATCACGAAGTGAAACCGATGCTTGCGCTGGTACAGGATTTGTTGGCGTTCCATCCGCTTCGATACGCCATCTTCGAGGTCATTGGGTATGCCCTGGAACTCGATCACATTGCGCATGATCTCTTCCGCGTATTCGGCAGTCTGTAGCAAGCCTGGGATCAGAACCGGCTCATACCAACGCATCAGCTGCGTCTCGGCTTCCAACTTGATCGAAGCCTGCTGCCGCCGTTTCGTGCCGGTTCCAAGCACTCGGCGCCACTCCAAGTAGGACGCCTCTATGTTGCGGACGGTCGCGATGAGATCCGGCACCTGGTCCACGGAGTTTGTGTGCTCGCACCAAGTGCGAATGTCGGCGTCGGTCGGTTTGGTTTTCCCGTACTCGATCTTTGACACCTTGGTTTGGTGCCAGCCTGCGAGGTTGGCGAGTTCCGTGCCGGTCCGCCCCGAGTTGAGGCGAAGCTCTCGGAGTCGGCCTCCGAGAGCTTCGCGCAGTTGGTGAAGCGAATCACTCACTGGCGGGAGTACTCCGCGAGAGGGGTAGCGAGCGCCCAGACACGCTCTTTTACGCCTCGGCAGTAGTCGACCAGCCGAGGATCGGTCGTGACTGCGGCACCGACCCAACGGCCCGACGGCTCGAAGATCGTGTACGCCAGCACCGTGTCATCGAACAACCACCAGTCATCGACGGTCAGCTCGGCCGAGGCGATCAAGTGCCGCGGCAGGTAGCGAACGTCCTCGCCGGCTTCAGCGTTGAACCGCGCCACTGCCTTCGCGAAGCGCGTGTAGTCGGTGTGAGGTTCGGTCACCACGCGGGCACGGTTCACGGCCACACCGCGACTGGTCACGTCCCGCACGTGGTCGAGCCACGGTTGGAACCATGCATAGTCGTCGGGTTCGTCCTGAAGGAACTTCCGGAACGGCTCGGACTCCTCTGGAGTCTCGTAGGTGTCCTGAACTTCCAGGTGGAACGCCTCCCGCTGGCAGGAGTGGAATAGGCGGTTGAACGCCTCATCCTGCACGAGTTGCACCGTAGAATATCCTCTCTGCCTTCGGAACCTCGATGCACGTTTCGTCGTCGTAGATGTCCAGTCCCCTGAGTACGTCCGGGTCGGTGACCGGGCTCCCTTCGAGAGTGAAGGTGCCGCGGCCGGTGTCGGTCATCGGCACCCCGACGAACGTGTCCGGGAGCGCGAAACCGAGCAACAGGTGTGGGATCTCGACGGTTCCGGCTGAATCGGTTTTCCATCCTTGTACGACGTAGGTGTCTTGGTCGGTGGCGTAGAGGCTGGGGCATCCGCCTCCAGTGGTTCCGCCCTTGCCGAGAAACTGTAACCGCATGGCCTGGTTCTCCAATCGCTGTATGCGTACCTATGCTCACGCAGATTCCATGTTCCTCTCCAAATGCTTGTTGTGCAGAGGAACAATCGACTTCGAGCATTTTCGAGCATGAGCCTGGACGAGCATGCCTCCGGATTCTTACCGTCATTGTCGGGCACCCGGCGCCGGGGTGATGCCTAAGAGCCCTCGGCGCCGGGCGGCCTGCCAAACCGAACGAACACCGAGGCGGGTACAGCCAATGCCGTTCATGCCTAATTCAAAACTGCCGCAACGCGATCCTCTGGTCGGCCCGCCCGGTCCCTATAGCGGTGCACCGGCCGATGTGGTCGAGCTGTTCGCGGGTGCGGTACGCCAGTGGGCAGATCCGCCCGTGCTCGCACAGTCGTCCCGGCGCTGTGAACCACATGAGGGGGTGCGCCATGGCCCTCACTGAGACACAGGCCAAGGTGTTAGCCGCACTCGCGATTCAGGAACCCGCGCGCACGCTGACCGTGCGCGAACTGTGCGGCCACGCTGGACGCGCCGAGGCAGCTACGCGCGCTGCGCTGCAAGGGCTCGCCGATTCCGGTCTCGCCCATGGTTCTCGAACAGTCCCGGTCGGGTGGCGGATCACCGCTCGCGGTCGGTCGCTGATCAATGCACAGCCATACCGAGAATTCCTGCCGCGCAACGGCGCAGTCACCGTGAGCACGAACGGGGCAGGCCAGTGAGGGCAACACCTACCGCGATCGGTTACCTGCGCAAGGACATCTCGGGTGTCTCCCAAGACTGGGATGAGATTCAAATACGCAGCCGCGCAAAACGTCTCGGCTACGACCTTGCCAAGACCGTGACATTCGGTGCCGAGACCGTCGACCCAGAGGGACGGTTGGTGAACGTGGTCCAGGCGCTTGATGTCGACGCGGTGATCGCGCCGAGCCTCGAACACTTCGGCGGCCAAGTACCGAAACGACTTGTGCAGCAGTGCGAGCTGAACACAGTCTGCCCCGCAGAGACCTACGCGCCACACGCTCCGTTTCGGTTTGTCGACGTGGACGGTGCATAACCCCCGCTGAAAGCAACGACGCTCGAAGGGAGGTGACCAACAAGATGGTGGCACGAGTGGAGGACCCAGGACCAGATGGCAACAGCCACGACAACTGGAATCAAGACCCTCGCGAAGACCGAGGTGACGACGTGATTCGGCCGTGGGGGCGATAACTGCCGCCGAGTCACAAGTAGTAGCTGTGAACACCAAAAGCGGCCCGACCCTCGTGCGTGAGGGTCGGGCCGTCTTCTTGGAATCCCTGATGGAGGAAACAAGTGAAGATCATCAGAGCCGCCCTCGCGGCGTGCGCGATCACCGCATCGATGTTCGGTGCGATCACCCCGCCAGCCGACGCGGCACCGACTCCGGTCAACGGGCCGTGTCTGTTCGGGCACGTCGACCCTAACAACGACAACAGCGCGTGCAAAGGTAGCGACTCCGCGAACTGGCCAGAATCAGAGGCGAATCCGGACGGGAGTCCGAAGCTGTCTTGTTCCCGGCTCAACAAGGGAGCTGGCGTCAAGACATGGGCGGGCAAGGGCTGGCGGAAATGGAAGTGCATGCAGATAACCGAGATGGGGCAGACGTACTTTAAGTGGTATGAAGTCCTCGGCACCTGAACAGGAGATGGGGTTTCATGAACGATATTCCCCGCACACCGGAAGTCGATCAGATCATCGCCGCCGCCGAAGAACTTGGCCAGCGTGACGGCTATGTGGGCGTCGAGCACCTGTTCCTCGCCATCGTCGGTGACCTCGATACGGTGCCCGCGGCAGAGCTGCAACGTATGGGGATCGACCTGGACCAGATCACCGCGCAGTTGAGGGCAACGATGGATAGCGAGAGCTTCCGGGAGGTCCGCAATCGAGCTCGCTTCCTCGACGGCCGGACGGTCGAACATTTCCCTGATGGCCGCGTCGTGACCGAGTATCCGGATGGCAGGATCGTCGAACACCACGAATAGGGATCTGAAACGAGTGACGCGCCCCGACTGGTAAAGGTCGGGGCGCGTCGACGTTTCGGCGTGTCTGATGTCAGGTGATGCGCACGTAGGTGCCGGTGCCTGCGGTGACTGTGGGCTGCGGTGAGTAAAGAGTCGCGAGTATCTGCACCTTCACCAGGTCGCCTGCGGTGATGTTCTGGGTTGTAGTGCACGTCGCGGTACCTGAGTTTGCTGCCACCGCCGTGCCGGTCGCGACCACCGTCCCGTTGACCAGGATGCGCACCTGGGTACCCCCGCCGCTAAACGCGTAGCCGCCGCCAGAGAATGGGATGTTAGCGGTCAACGTCGCGCCAGTCTTCGAGCCCTGTGCAACAAGCGCGTTGCTCGACACCGACGAACCCGGATAGTTGCTGGTGTCCGCCGTCCACGAGGTGATATCCGCGAAGCTGCTGGTCGTGGTCTGGGTGCCGTTCTTGGTCATCCCGGAAGGCAGGAAAACCGGGCCGCCCGCCACCACGAACATCATGTGGTGACCGCCTTGATACTCACCTGCAGCCCGGTGCCTGCCGGGCTATCCGCCGTGGTGATCTGGACGGTGATCCGATCCCCTGCCGCGACAGACCACGGGCCGCCCGAAGTGACGACAGTGTCAGCGGCATGGTTGGCTGCCGAGATCGTTGATGCGGCAGGCATTCCCGTGTTGCTGCCGTTCTTGCGGAGTTCGACGACGAGGTTGCCGGTGCCCGCTGTCTCCCCGCGAAACGTGACCGCTGAGATGCTGATGGCGCGTTCGATGCGCACACCTTCGGGGATGACGTTGCCTGCTCCGCTGGCGCGGGCTCCGGAATGCGACTTGATCGTGAAGTCGTACACCTGACCGGCTGCGGTAGGGGTGCGGGCGTCGGATAGGCGAGAGTCGTTGCCGACGCAGGCGGTAGAACTGGATGTGCCGAACGCTGCAGCGTTGAATGCTGGGGACGCTGCGGTGCCGGCGAGGATTCCCGCCAGTTGCACAACACCTTTGGCGCTGGTCGTGGCATCCGAAACGGCCAAGGTCCGGTCCGCAGACAGATCCCCACCGCCGGTCAACGGGGCGGTCGTGCTGATCGTGCGCGACGTCGGCGCCTTCGATGCCAGACCGGGCACGGTCGGGCTCGCGGCGGTACCGCCCAGATCACCGGTCAGTTGCAGGATGCCCTTCACGCTGCTCGTGGCGTCCGGCGCTGCGGGGCCGGTCGCGCCGGTGTCGCCACGCGGGATTGTGAGATCCACTGTCCAGGCGGGCGGTCCGCCGTGGACGCTGGCCGAGGCGGATGAACCTGCCGCGCCGGTGGTGACAGTGCCGATGTCGAGGTCGAAGCTGTTGACCGCGTTCAGTGCTGAGGTCGCGGAACTCGCGGCAGCGGACTGGCTTGCCGCGGCTGCCGCAGCAGCATCAGTAGCTGCTTCGATCGCGGGCACTGTGACAGGTGGAAGCTCTTCCCCGTTATCGAGGATGAAGATCAGGTCGTCACCTTCAAGGGTGACATTGTCGAGGGACAGGCCACGCACGATCGCGTTGCCTTCGCTCGCCGGCACCGGAGACACCAGGGTTAGATCAACCAGACCCACCGCACCCTCGTCAGGATTCTCCTCATCGGGTCCGGGCGTGTACTCCGGTACGACGAACGAGAACGGGGAGATCGGGACGGGATCACCCTCATACGAGAGGTCGAAACTCACCCGCCACGTCCACTCGTTGGGGTTGGTGTCGGCATTGGGTGCGACGAGGCGGACACCACGCCCACCACGCCACGTCAGATACCCGAACTCATCCAAGCTGACCTTGTAATACTTAGGCAACTGAACGTAGGTCGCAGGGTCCGGCACTGCCTCGGCAACCAGAATCTTTGGGGCCTCGGCGGTGAAGGTGACCGAACCAGTGAGCGGCGGAAACTCTGGGCTGTCGTTGATGTCGGGACCATCAGCGACATTGGCGAGGAACCGGCCGACCACGCGCCCGTACTTCAATGGAGCCAGATCAGCCATTAAATCTCCTCCTCCAACTCGGTAGGAATTACCACAGGATTCGGCGGCGGGTCCTGCCCTGCGCGACGCATCGCCGCACAAAGGTCATCTATGTAGTGCTGCATCCCGCGAATGACGCGTACGGCTTTGCGGAACTTGCCGCGCTCGGTGGCCATCTGGGTTTCCAGACTCGCCACCCTGGCCTGCAACTGCTTGACTTGCCGTGCCTGCCAAGCGGTCACAGCGCCGATCACCGTCGCGATGGCGATGCCGATGGCCTGGATCAGCTCGGCGTTGAACCACTCCATCAGCGGCGCTCGCTGTCATCACGGACCGGGGTGACCAGTGCACGTGTCGCAGCGACTGCGCCACCGCCGAGCAGTACGGTCACAACCGCTGCGATCAGCTGGCCGAGATCGTTATCGACCACACCGCGGGTGACCAGGTAGCCGACGATCAGCAGCAAGGCCGGGCCGACACGGGCGGCCAGCGGTTCCCCGGCGAGCCAGATGCGGATCGAGTCGACGAGCCCGCGCATCACTGGGCCGCCTTCGCGGCCAGCGCGGCAAGGATCTGCTCGTTCTGGCGGATCACGTGAGCGACGCCATCGACGAGCGTGCGGCGCGGGACAGAGCTGTCGGGGCCGTCGCCGAGCTGTTCCCAACCTTCGAAACCGGGGCCGCCCGCGATCTGGGTGAGGATCACCGCGACCGCTTCGACCAGGTAGCGGTCACGCTTGGGATCGGTCTCGACGGCGCGGCCGAGGATCTTCCAACCCTGGCGGTCGGGGCCTAACAATTGGGTGGCGACGTCTTGGGCGTCGGACATGATGTTCTCCTTGTTTGCGCTGAACAGCGCGTCGAGTTCGGATTCGGTTCCGCGGAATGCCCATGCATCGATCTCGCGCCCGCCGGCGCGGGCACGCTGGGTGAACTGGAGGATCTCGACGGCGTTGCCGCCGTAGCTGTTCCATCCGTTGTGTCCGTCGCCCGGGTAGAGGACGGAGGCATAGCCGGGTTGATCGCTGCCGTAGCTGGATGCCATCAGCGGAGGTAGCCCGCTCAGATCCGGAGATCCGATGTGGCCGTCCCAGTACCAGCGCGGCAGGTAGATCAGCGCCACTGTGTAGCCGCGGCGCGCGAATTCATCGCGCACCGCCCGCAGTACATCGGCGCCGCCGGAGTTGAGTTCGTGGTCGAGCATCACCGGCACGCCGCGGTCCGGTTCGACCCGCTCGTAGTTGTCGACCTGTGCGCCTGCCTGGCCTACCTTGACGTAGTGATAAGCCATGAACCGCAGGCGATTCCGCTGCGCGTCGGCCTTCTGTTCGAGGTAGGCCGGACTCGTGTAGTCCGCGCCCTCTGTGGCCTTAGCGATGACCGCTTCGAAACCATCGCCCGCAACCTGATCGAGGTTGATCCCTCGCTGCCAGCCTGAGATGTCGATGCCGTAGATGGTCATGCTCGCGGCCCCATCAGCTGTGTAGCGATCTCGTCCCACACCGCGGTGTCCAGCGAGCCCAGCGGCGCGCACGAATACCCCTTCGGCGGAATGAGACTCGCGAGCTGCGCGAAACCGATCCAATACCCGAACGGCCGGAACCCGGAGTCGGCCACCCACACCGCGCGCTCATCGGAGTCGTAACCCATGAGCGCGATGTAGTGGTACACGTCGCCACCGGAGTAGGCGGGACTCGCCGATCCCTTCACACCGATCGGGTAATTCGATTCCGGCGCAACGATGTTCGCGACGATCCCGTATCCGGCATCGATCGATGCAACGATGTCGTCCCATAACTGCTCGATCTGCGCCGGCGTCGGCGGATCCTGCGGCATCTGCCGGGTGACATACACGTTGCCGAGGAACGAGCACAGGACCGGAGTGATCAGGCCGATGTGGTTGGTGCCGCTGCCGGTGGTGCCGAGCGCATTGGCCATGTCCTGTTCGGTGACGGTGATGCCGCGCCCGGACAACACCACCTGAGTCGATGCCGGTCCACACCAGTACGGCGTCTCTTGCGGGACGATGCTGCGGTCGTAGGACAAGACGTGTTCGGTCATGCGTTCTTGGCCTCCTCGATCTTGCGGCGCAGCACATTGACGAGTCCCGCGTACGCTTCGGATTTCGTGGACGCCTGGAACGCGAGGTCACGCGGATGGCGTGCGGCCCACGTGCCGTCCTCCAATTGGCTGACTTCGATCTCGCTGATGTCGTAGAACCCCTCCGGATCCGGGTCCGGCCAGTTGCCGTCCTCGTCCGGGTGAATGTGCAGTCCCCGGTCATAAACACCGGGTGGCCCGCCGGGAGTGGGGCGCCATCGCACGGTTTCGAGTTCAGGGTGATGCCGCCATCCGCGGTCGATGAGGTATTGGGCGATGCGTGGAGCCTGCTGGGTTTGCACGGTCGTCGGCTCAGCCAGCTTGCGTCCAGCCGGATTCAGCCAATCGGGGAGGTGGATCACCGCCAAGTCTTCGGCCAGCGCCCGCACCTGCGGATCGACTTCTGGTACGTCCCCGAGATTGGGGAGGCGACCATTCAGAGCCATCTGCATGAACTCGCGCCACTTCTCGGTGACTGCAACACCTTCAACACCGCTGGCCTGGTACAGCTGCTCATCGAGTTCGCGGCCCGCGCGGGTGATGATCTGCTCGACGATTTCGGGGCCGTCGCTCACGGCTGCTCCTTGAGTGCTTGAGCCATCACGAGCAGCTGGGCGCCCTGGTTGATGACGGTGTAGGTGCCGACCCCAGCGACGCGGGTGAGCACGACGTAGAGAGTTGCGGTCTGGTTCTGGGCGACGGTGGCGTGTGTGGAGTCCGGTGTGATCGCCTGTTCCCACCGTGGGCAGAGCAGGATGTTGCTGTTGTTGGTGGCGCCCAAAGGCATTCCGAACCCGACGACAGGGCCGGTGGCCGAACCCAGCCGGATCTCGGCGATGATGCGGGTGTCATCGATTGCGCTGACGATTTGGACTTTGACGTTGATCTGCCCGGAGATGATGATCGGGCGCCACGCGACCGGCTGAGCGGGGATCGTCATCGTCGCGACCGTCCTCGATTCGGCACTGACGTTGGATGCGGCAGCGAACTGGGAACCCGCAATCGCCCATGGCCCACCGAGTTTCGGATTCGGTGCGGCCCTCCACACAGCATCGCTTGAATCCCATGTCAGGACGGACCCGTCACGGGCGTCGGTGAGATCTGCGACATCTTCGGCATCAGCTATCGCGCCTGCTGTCCCCGCATCACCGGTAACACCGGTTGCGCCTCGCGGAAATGTGATCTGCAACTGCTGGTTCGGTGCGGTCCCGGTCAACGCCGCTGCCGCAGAAGACCCGACAGCACCGGCCACACCCACACCGGACAAGACATTCGCCGGGCCTTGCCTACCCGGTGCGTCGAACGCGTCGGTGAAACGTACCCAGTCCACGCCCGTCCATAGATAGATAGCGTTCTCATCCACTACCCGCCACGCCTTGCGGGCGTCAGCAGTAGTGAGGGAAAACCCTTCCAGGACAGCGAAATTCGCGGCATCACCCTGCCAGATCCATGGCCATGCGGGCTCTCCCTGCACACCGGGTTCGCCTTCGTCGCCTTCGCGTATCTCGATCACGGCTTCACGGTCGGTGAGGTCGAGCGGATTCACGGTGTAGGGCAGTCCTACCGGGTCGCTGACACCCCGCATGGTGATGGTGACATCGGCGTCATAGACAGTGCTCATCACGGCGCTCCTGTCACTGGCACCGCCCACACGGCAACGTGCGCGTATTGCCTTGAGTAGCTGTAGTTTCCAGAGCCCAGGTTGCGGCGCAGCACCAGATAGATCGCGCCCGCGACCCCGGCGGCGATGGTGCCTGTTGAGCTGGCTGGGGTCAGCGCCGAGGTTTGGTATTGGGGTAGCAGCTGGTTGTATGCCCACACCGCGTCGGGAACCCCGGAGCCGACCGCGACGACTTGCCCGGCAGCGGACCCGATGCACGCTTCAAGGTCGAGACGGATGCCGGAGGCGCTACGGACCTGGGCGCCTCCGAGGACCATCGGGCGCCACGCGACATCCTGGGCGGGGATGTTGACGATGGCGATGGTGTTCGGGTTGGTGGACACGTTGGTGACGCTGGCGGCGAACGCGGAACCGCCATCCCATGCGGTGGTTTCGGTGATCGTCCATGGACCGCGCCAGCCGGGCGCGGGGGTGGGCTGCCACTTGCCCGCCGAGGCCGACCACATCGGCATCGCACCATCGACGGGGGTGGCGGACTCCTGATAGTCGGTGGCTTCCCGGATCGGGCCAGGTCCGCCGGTAGCGCCTTTCACGCCTTGTACACCGCGGGGGATGGTGAGGTTCATCGTTTGCGTGGGCGGGGTACCGGTCACGGAGATGACGAGGTCGGATCCGGCGGTGCCTGTGGTGACCGTGCCGATGCTCAATGTATTCGCGGACCCATCGGGTCCGGCTGCACCGAACCCGTCCGGGAACGCATCGAACGACGACCCGTTCCAAAACATCACCGTGTTGGTGGATTCGACGCGCCACGCCTTGCCCGCCTGGGCAGGACCCAGATCGGGAGCGAGCGCGGTCAGAGCAGCAGGATCGGCGATGTCGCCTTCCCAACGGAACGGTGGTGCGGCGGAGCCTTGCTCCCCGGTTGGGCCGGTGGCGCCAACAGGTAGCTCCAATGCCCCGTCCGCGGGAACACCCGCGAAGGACTGCACGACCCCGCTGGTGCCGATGCCTTCGTTGATTCCTCGCATCAGTGTGGACGCGAAATACTCTGCGATAGTAGACATGTCACTTCCCCTAGATCGGTTGCGCCCACACGGTCAGTGAAGCGCGCGAACGTTGGAAACCGATCTCGCCGGTCGTGGTTTGCCCGATGCGTTCGACGTTCACGACGAGGTTGGTTGCGGTGTAGGCAGGCACGCTCGCCAACGTCGAGGTCGGTGAGATCGGTTTGGTGGTGGAGTCACCGATAGCGGGTGAGAACGCGGTCAGCAGATAGCCGCCGTCGTAGCGCACACCCGCACCGGCACCGACCATCGCCCCGGTCTCGGATCCGAGCCTGACCCGAATCTCGGCGTCGGCGTTCTGCCCGTCCTGGCAGTAGATCGACAACCGCCCCCACACCATCGGCCGATACGCGAACGGCAACGCGGGCAGCGCGAACGTTCCGGCGGTGAGGCGTTCGACCGCGGTCTGTGTGTCGGCCGAGAAGTCGGTATCCCACCAACTCCAGCTGCCGAAGCCGTTCGGAGCGGGCTGCACCTTCCACTTACGGGCACCAGCAGCCCAAGCGAATATCCCGCGCTGCGCCGGTCCGATCGTGGAATCGAAATCCGTTGCGGTGGAAATGGATCCCGAATCCCCGGCGGGACCTTGGGCGCCCTGCAGTCCGGCGGGCACGGTGACCGCCAGCCCGAGCGCAGGCCCCGGGCCGGTGAACCGGACAGCGGGAACGGTGAGGGCAGGATCGTGGGTGGTGGTCGGGGTGATCGTGGTCGCGGCAGCAGCTGGGCCTTGTGCACCAACCGCACCGGGCGAATGCACCCAGGTTGTTCCGGTCCAGAAATCCATGCCGTCGGTGTCGAGGCGATGCCACCACTTGCCACGATCATCTGCCGTCAGGCCGCCGGGGCGGGCGGCCGAGTTAGCAATAGCGCCCATCTTGCGGAACGTCGTGCGCGGTCCACCAGTCGGACCGGTCGGCCCTGCGGGCCCGGCGGGCAAAGGCAGCGCGGCAGCCTCGCTGGCGGGGGTGACGGTGGCAGTCAGGATCGGCAGGCCATCCAGGTCGATATCCTCGTCGACCGAAATGTGGGCAGAGAACGAAACATCCAAGAGACCTCTCCTAAAAAATGATCAAGTCGAGGTCGGCGCCGACATCGGTGAACAAAGTGCGGACGGCTTGGGCCATCTGGCCGAGGCGGTCCCATGCCTTGACGACCGAGTCCTCTTCGTCGGAGCCGTCTCCTACGGTGACGTCCCAGCGGGCTGCGGTTTTCCGGTCGTCGGTGAACGTCAACTCGGTGACGTAGTCGCAGAATGCTTGCTCGCCAACGGCGAATCCGATCTGGTCCCCGAGATCGAAATCGCGCCCGATCTGGTAGGGGGCGCCGTCACCGACACTGACTTTCTTCGATGTGTAGCCGCGGGTCTGGTGCAGACCGCGGCGCCCGGTCATGACGCCATCGAGGGTGAAGGCTTTCGAACTGTTGGTGACGACGTGCTCGCGGAACGCGAACGGCCCTGCGCGCTGGGTACGTCCGGCGTCCTCATAGGAGAACCACGCCAGGAACACATCGTCGAGCTGCCCCTGATACAGGCTGTCCAGACCGGGCAGGCCGATCAGCAGACCGATCCACGCCAGCAGATTTTTCATGGCGATTTCGATGGCGGCGTTCACCCATCCGGGGGACTTGCCGCCGACGATCACCGAGGTGGCCAGGGGTTTGTGTAGCGCTATCTCGGACGAGCCGATTCCGGTGTACTCACCCTCCAGGTACCAAACCCAGGGAAAGGACCGGACCGTGCCGAGCGGGCCGTTGCTGGAATACACGGCCTCGTATTCGGATTGGGCGTTGAACGCCGGGTAGCGGACCGGGGTGGTGTCATCGGTCCACTCCTCGATCATCCGAACGAACCCGTCGAGCAGGGTCCCGGTCGGGCCGGTCACCGCCGACTTGTCGACCGCCTTGAGGACCACGGTCGGGCGGTCCAGGTAATACCATTCCGG
The DNA here is from genome assembly GCF_035920345.1 of Nocardia vinacea. Taxonomy (NCBI): domain Bacteria; kingdom Bacillati; phylum Actinomycetota; class Actinomycetes; order Mycobacteriales; family Nocardiaceae; genus Nocardia; species Nocardia vinacea. The sequence continues at coordinate 3,351,157 of NZ_CP109149.1, read as the reverse complement.
GGCTGGTTGCTCGTCCTCGTCGGGCAGGTAGAAGAAGGCATCCAGCATGACGCCGGTGTCTTCGAGCATCGGCAAGATCAGCTGATCGGCCATGTCGAACCGGGCCGATGCTGCACGCCACGGGGAGGTATCGCGCAGAACATCAACCGGCACAACAGCAATCGGCCACAAAGCGTTGCCGACCTGCGCCCAATCCGGGGCATCCAGCCACCTATCAGGGATGGTCCAGAACGCGGCTTGCAGGCGGATCAGGTTAACGGCGAGATAGAGAAGGGAGATAGTGCAGGCAGGCCCGAACAAGATCATGTGGCGCGGAAATTGTGCCAAAATCGGAGCGAACGGTGAGGCCCAGCAGGCGGTTGTGGCGATGTGCTGCCAGCAGTGGATCGCTTCTATATCTACTGTCTCGGTGCCGTTTTCATCCCTGACAACCGACGCTTTGGTGATGTAGCCGTCCCACCGGTACGCCTTGGTGTTCACCGTGATCGGGATCGTCGCGTCCTCGCCGTCGACGTTCTGGAAGACGTGCGCGTAATGCACCATGTCCACGCGAGGAATCGACATCTTCAACCCACCCGCGCCGTTCTTGGTGCGGGTGAACTGCAGCGAGGAATAGGCGCCTTCCTCGCCGACCTCTTGCAAGAACTTGTCCCAATACCGAACCAGCACAGTCTGATCGGCTAGATATGCCTGGTCGGCGCGCTCCAGCAGGTCCAGCCGCTGCGCCGCGGCTTTGTGATCCCACGCCATCAGAACGGCCTCGACGATCGCGAGGTGACATCAATACGTACGGTCGATTCCAGGGTCGCGCCCTCGGTGACGCGCACGATGATCTCTGTGGATGACCAGGCCGGAAGCGGCTGGAACCAGTGGCGTCCGGCCAACTTCCCCCACACGTTGTCCCCGTCAGGGTTGGCGTCGGAGTACACGCGGGCGGTGCGATGCCGGGGATGGGTGTCGATGCGTAGCTCTTCGCCGCCCGCGAGTAGCGGGGTTTCCACGATCCGCAAGGTGTCGCCGAAGTTCGGATCCTGGATCGCGTACCTGCCGGGTCCGTTCATGGTGTACCGCGCCCAGGCGGGTTGATCGGCGGCGTTGCGCCCTCGCACGATTCCCTCACCGAGGCCATCGGCGTTGACCCAAACCTCGGTCTCGATCAGGTGCCGTGCCAGCGGATCCATTGCCGCCGCGGACATCTGGTATTCGATCGCCCGGTTGCGGGTCGGGTCGATGTCACCGAGTGGTTCCGGTGCGTTATCGAGCTGCACCAACTGGTACCGCCAGCCTTGATGCCGCGTGAAATATCCGACCTTGCAAGGGATGTCGGTCGACCAACCGCGATGCCATGCATCGTGGACGGCGTGGAATCCGCGAACGGAATCAGCGCGGAGCAGGACAACGAAGTCCCATTCCTTTTTCGAACGCACCGACCGCAGGAACGTGGCGCCGTCTTGGCGTGCGCCTTCGGACACCAGCAGTTGAACTGGTGCGAACATGTACCCGGACTGCCGGGTGAGGCGGACCCCTTCCTTGCCCGCGCCGACACCGTGCAGATGCCAGACGCGGCCGTGGATATCCCAGACCACGATCTTGGTGGTCTCGATTTGTAGGAGTGGATTCATCGACCGAACCCCCCTGACCGTTGTGTCGCCAACGTGCGTCGTCGATAGACCCGGTCGACCGCGGCAGCGGCCCCCATCGGGTCGGTGCCCGAGATGTTCCAGTTGTTGTTGACCGTGCCGCCGCCACCGGTTGCGCCGATACCCGCGACCGCCAACCCGCTGTTCAGGAGTTCTTTCCAGTTGTTTTGGAAGAACCCGGTGACGTCCTCAATGCCGGACTGCGCCAGGCTCGCGGCCTGGGTACCGAGATTGCTCATCGCCTGCTCAGGGGTAGCCGCCATGTACCAGGGCGCCGGACCGTTGAACAGTTCCGCCGCACCGGGGATAGGCAGGTTCGCAAGCGGGTGTGTGCCTTGCTCGGCACCAGAAGAAGTTGCCAACGGAGTTGGGGTAGGCCCGAACTCGGTGGAAGACAATTCTCCCGGGGTGGTAGCAGGAGTGATCGAATTGCTAGTGCCGGACGATCCCACACCCAGCGAGGTAGGCCAGTTAGTGACGAACACATTGCTCGCCGCCGCCGACCCGCCGGAACCACCGCTGTTTGATCCGCCGCTGCCACCGGACGTACCGGACCCGCCAGCACCACCTGTGCTGCCCCCGAGCTTGCCGGGGCGACCGGTCGAGCCAGCCCCCGCGCCGGTCGCGGGTCCGCCGATGTCCCCGCCGCGTAGCAGTGACGCGGGGATGTGTGCATGCTGGTCGAACATGCTGTCCCCAGCACCGACCTTGCCGCCGATGACAACGCCTTCAGAGCCGTTGCTCTCGACGTTCGTGCCGTCACCCAGCGTCAGTGCGGTATGCCCATTGGCACCGCCGCCGCGGTCGAACCAGGAGATCGAGATATCGCCGGGCCCACCCAGGCCGGGCAGTGCGCCCTTGTCCGCCAACCATTTGCCTTCGTTGACGGTGGACATGCGGCCGGAGAACGGCGGCAGCCCGAGGGCGTCGTTGACGGTGGCGGATACGATTCCGCTGCAATCGATTTGGGACCGGTTGAAACCACCCATGAGATAGGTGGCCGAGTCCATCGACACGGCGAAGTCCTTGCCGGGCACGGGTCCGCCGTCCCGGAAACCCGGAACCATCCCGTGCAAGAAGTCCGCACTCGGCACCCAACCGCTGTTGATCGCCTGCAGCAACGGCAGTGTCTTCGCGGTAGCGGCTGCGTTCACGACGAACTCACCGGTCGATGCCGCGATCAACATCGAATCGCTTGTGCCGGTGCCCTTTCCGCTCAGCAAACCGCCGGTGGCCATGTGTGCATCTGCCCACTTGACTAGCGAATCGCCGAGGGAACCTGCGCCCTTACCGCCTACGCCGGGCACCCAGTCAGGGATCTTGACCTGTTGGAGCAGTTCACCGATCTTCTTGACCGCGACCGCGATTCCATGCACGACGCCGTCCCATGCCGCCCCGATGGTCGCGCCGACATCAGTGAAGAATTCACCGATCTTGTCGACCGCACCGCCGATGACGTCGCGTGCAGTAGTCACAGCGTCGGCAGCGAACTGCAGTTGACTACCGAAACTGTCCGCCATCTGCTTCAGCGCTGGAAGAACCAGCGGCTCAATCACATTCGACACGAGCCAGGTGAAAGCGTCGATGAGCTTGAGCAGTTGCGGCAGAATCGCGATGAACAGATCCAGCAGCGGCGGAAGCAAGCTCACGCCGATGTCGATGAGCTGCGGCAGCAAAGGCGCAATCGCGGTGATCAGGTCGCCGAAGCTCTTCGCGATGCTAGGCAGATACGGCGCCAGCTGATTCAATGCCGATACCAGCGCATCAGCGATCTTCTTTGCGACGTCTGCCAGGATCGGTTGCAGTTGTTCGAACACGGGCAGCATCAAGTCTGCCCACTGCTTGATCACCGGTCCGAGCGCGTTGAAGATGGTGGTCAGCGCCGGTGCCAAAGCCTGGACGAGTCCGGCGATGACCTGAGCCAGTACCGGCAGGATCGGAGCCACCGCAGTCACCAGGCTGGCGAACGCGTCACCGAGAGGACCGATCGCGGGGGCCAACGCCGTAATCGCCTGTGCAAGTGCAGTTCCCACGACCTGCGCGATCTGGCTCATCGGCCCGATCAGCGGAGTCAACGCCGTCATGACACTGCGCAGAAGATCGCCGATCACCGGCAACACAGGCTGGAGCCCGGTCAGCAACGCGTCGATGAACTTCGTCAGATCCGGCATCAGCGCGGTCAGCGTCGTTGCGAACGTCGCACCGATCTGACCGAGCGACGGGGCCAGCGCCCCGATAGATTCGCCAAGCGCCTTGAAAAGCGGGCCGAGGGTGGGACCGACGATATTGCCGATCTGAATCAGGCCATCAATCAACGGATTCAGGCCCTCGCCCAAGCCCTGCAAGGTGTCGCCGAACGTCGAAATCAGCTGTGTCAGTGAGCCATTGGCGAATGCATCCGTAAACGACTGACCGATCTGACCGAGCATCCCAGCGAACTGAGCGCCAACCTGGTTCGCGACCGGCTCGAACGCCTGCCCCAGAGACAGGAACCCGGTGGTTGCCTGCTGCAGGCCAGGACCGAGGCCGTCGATAAACGACTTCGTGCCCGCGAAAATGCTTTGAATCCCGGCGAGATTCTGCGGCGCGGCCCAGAACGCGGCGAACTGCTTGGTCAGCCCGTTCACGGACCCAGCCACATCGACCATGCCAGTCTTCAGCGTGGGCAACGCTGCGGTAGCAAGCTCGGTAATCCCTTGCGCCGCACCATCGAACAGGTTGTCCTGGACAGCGCCACGCAAGTCTTTCCACGCCGGGGCAAGATCACGCGTCGCCAACACGAACGCCTGCGCGTTCGGGCTGAGTTTCGCCAGCGCTTCGGCAGCTTTGTCCTGCGAAGACGACGACGAGTTCGCCGCATCGGCAACCGCCTGCTGCGCCTTCGCGACCTGTTCATTGGCCTTGGTTACTGCGGTCTGCGCGTCAGCGACCTTCTGATCTGCCTGTGCGACACGGTCTTTCGCAGCAACGACCTTGTCGCTGCCCTCGATGCCCTTGGCCTGCGCGTCAGCCGCAGCCTCTTGCGTGTCTTTGTTCTTCTCGACAGCCTCTTGGTATCGAAGCTCGGCACGCTGCAAACGCAGTGTCGCCTTCTCGCGGTCCTGTGGCCTGGCTTTGGCCAGCTCGTCGCGAGCTTCTTTGACCGCTAGCGCCGCCTCTTTCTCACTGAGGGCGGCATCCTTCAGCTTGAACTGGTAGTCCTCCAGTTCGTCGGCTGCGTCCTTATACGCCTGCGCGAGATTGGACTGTGCATCGTGCGCATCCTTCTGTGCGTCAGCGAGATTGCGCTGTGCCGTCTCCACGCCTTCAAGCGCGGTCTGCACCTGTTCCTGCGCTGCAGCAACAGCTTTCGCTTGCGCCGCACCATCCGAACCAGCGGAATCCTCGGCAGCTGACAGCGCCTTGAACGCGTCACCCACACCCTGCAAACCAACGGCGACGGTCGCTCCAGCAGCGGCAGCAGCCGGACCGAGAGCGGCGATACCGACACCAAGGGCACTAATAGCCCCCAATGCGGCACCAGCGGCACCACCGATCGCCGCGATACCAGCGCCGGCGGCCGACAATCCGAGCGCACCCTTGGTGAGACCACCAAGAGATGACAACGACTTGAGCCGGTCCAAGCCGTTGGAGTCGACATCGACGTCGACATCGACTGTCCGACCGCGCGTCAGGTCTTCCATGCGCGCCCGGAACGCTGCCTCGTTGGACAAGTCCATTCGGACCGGGATGGTGAAGTCCGCGTCGCGCAACCTGCGTCGCAAGTCGGTGATGAACCGATTCATCTCCGCTGCCGACACGTCGAGGCCCAGCTTGATGCGGCCCTCGGGCATGTTGTTGAGCCGGTTCCGCAATGCCTGCTCGTCGATGACCGGGGTCAAATAGACGAGGATGCGACGGTCCTTGAGCCGCCTGTTGAGTTCAGCGACGAACGTATTGCGTTCGGCGGCAGTGCTTCTCAGCTCGACATTGGCGGTCGCCTTGACGCTGATCGGATTCGCACGTGCGTGCGCCTGCGACTGTTTGAGCTGGTCCTTGATGGCCCGCCCGAGCTTGTCAGTCTCGCCGATGATGGAGAGATATGCGGCGCCGACTTCGACAGCTTGTCCGGGTCCGGGATCGGTCATTTACTTCGCCTCCCATCCAAGCCAGCGCTTCATTTCGTCGATCGACATGGACGTGGGCTCGCCGAAGATCTCGTCTACTGGTGGTGTGATGCCTGGCCGCGGAATAGGTTTCGGCCGGCCGGTGCCTTTGCGTGCGCCCTCGGTCTTCGCCCAGAACAGGAGATTGAGGGTGTCGACGCTCGCGGCGAGCAACTGTTCGTTGAGACCCCACATCCAGCCCTCCGGATGAAGGGCTCGAAACAATGCGGAATCGGATGTGTTGAGAGTGGATACGACTGCGGCGAAGTCGTCCCAGGTCAGCGCATCAGTGCCGAGCTGGCGCAGTCGCAGACCACGGGTAATGAGGTTGGCCTTGATCGCCTGGGGGTGCTCCTCGATGAGAGCATCCAGGCTCAGGATTCCCCCAACGTCACCCCGGAGTGGTCACGCCAACGACGCAACAGGTCCTCGAACTCGGCGGGGTCCATCTCGTCGATGGCGGCCAGGCCCTCTTCGGAGAGCGAGAGTTCGAGCAGGGTGTAGGCGGCGTCGGTTTCGCCGAGGCGCCGGATCTTGCGGATCAGACCGGGCTTCAAATAGGTGAGTGACGGAAGCCGTACCTCGACGCCGTTGATCTCCTCGACGAAGTCGTCCTTGACGGGTGTGGTTGCCTTCTTCGCAGCCATGTGCGCAGACCTCTTTCAAAGTTGTTGAAGCGCAGGGTTTTTTCGGGCACGCTGAGCGAGCCCGGCAGCGGCCAGGGGCCTGCGCATAGGGGGAAACCGGCCGCTGCCGGAGAAGGGGGGATTACGCGGAGAACACGCCGTCGTCGAAATACCGATACGTCTTCTTGCCGGCGGTGTCCTTGAATGCGTCGACCACGACGTTGAAACCAGCCAGCTCGCCAGCGACGAACGACCGCTCGGTGGTCTCGGTGATCTTGGCGTTGGGCAGCACGATCCGCTTCTTGCGCAGACCGTTAGCCATGTCGAAGATCCACGACCGCAGCGGCAGGACCGAACCCGTCTCGTTGACGGTGATCAGGGTGCCGGTCGTGCTGGTCGCCGCGGTGACAGTCACGTTCTCGGGGCCGAACACTTCCTGCAGGACATCGGCATCCCAATAGGCGTAGAGCGTAAAACCGAATCGCACGCTGTGCCCGTTCTGCAATTGGGCAATGTCGTCGGCATTCCAATCTTTGATGACGTTGACGGTGCGTTCGCCCTTGGGTTCGACGCCGTCTTCGGACACGAAGCCGAGAGGCTTGAACGCGACGTTCGGGGTGGCCGCGACAGTGGTCGGCAGAGCGGTGCCGATGGGTGCGACGAGGATGCCGCCGGTCACGGTATTCGGAGTGCCCGCACCGATCTTGGTGACGTCATTAACAGCCATTGTTGTTGTCTCCCTTGGGGATTTGCGCAGGCCCAGGGGAAGTGAAGAAGCTAGTCGGGGAGTGCCGTGCCGGTCGTGAACAGCTCAGCTGTGACGATGTAGCGCGGTGTATTGGTGTCGGGATCAGGGCTGGAGATGAGTCCAAGGTCTTTGACCTTGTCGACCCACACCGACCCCACATAGCCCGGAGCGATGGCACCGATCAGTGCCCGCACCAGCGCCCCCAAATCGTGGGCGCCGGTACCAAGAGTGTCGTTGCATTCGGCGACAACCCGCGGCCGATCAGTGACGAGATTGCCGGTCAACCCGCCGATGCGAGCCACACGCACGAAGCGCGTAGGACGTTCAGCGGGAACCGCATTCACCACCGGAACAGATACGCCGCGGTCGGCCAGAACTGCCGCCAGATGGTCGGCAAGCGCAACCTCGATGTCACCGAAGATGACTGCCGGGTTCATGGCCGATACGCCTGCATCGCGTCGAGGGCACGACCCATCAGAATATGGTCGCGTGCCTCACGGTTACGAGCGTGCGGATGCGCGGCGATAACCGCTGCACGAGCACGAGTCGTCTGATGCCCGGCGCGAGCAATGAAGCCCTCGCCCGCTGCAGCAGAGCCGACCTTGGCGTAGTCGTGCAGGACGTCTTTCAGCTTCTCCAGGTTGCGGATCTCCTGGAACGCGTCTGGGTATCGCCACACGATGCGGGGTTCGTCGCGACGTGCCATCTACCCCACCACCTTTCGCAGTGCTACGACCCCGCCAGGTTGGAAGCCATGAGGGCCGTAGTTGTAGTCCCGTACTCCGCCGGCAACTTCGAACCGTCCCGCTGGTCCAGAGGGAAGGTCGATCAGGCTGCGATCGGTGGGGGAGAAGCCGGGCGGGGTGAGCAGCAGGACGGAGATATTGACGCGATCCGGGTGACCCGCGATGAACGGATCGTCGAACGTTGGCGTATACCAGCCGTAGACCCGAACGGGCGTGCCGTCCTGGTCGACTGCTGGCGTGAACGTCGCCGGATTACGGTGAGGATCAACACCATTCGCGGTGCGTTCGTGATACAGGACTGTCCACGGTGTAGGCAGGAAACTCACGATTGCGGCTCCCAACCCCACCAAGGCATACGGGTGCCCACATCCTCAGCGAGAGGGTTGATGGTGAACGCCTTACGGCGCGTTCCACCAGGAGACAACTGACGGCGCTCGGTCGCGGTCAGATACAGGTTGCCCATCGGATTCGAGTACGTGGTCTGCTGCGTGTACGGGCCGCCGACCTTCATCTCTGAAGACACGCCATCGCCACCGCTGGTCCCACCGATCAAGGCGCGCTTGACCGCAGTGACCGAAACGAACTTCGGGATCGTGGGATCAAGTGCATTCGCCGGCCGCGGATCCTCGGCGTAGCTGGCAATGCGGTCGTCGATGTCGGGCCACTCGGACCTGATCAGCGCCGCGACGTAGCCGAGGAGAACGGTCGCCCGTTCCTCCTCGTCATCGTCGAGGGGACGCCACAACGCTTCCAGATCAGTGGATGTCGCGAAGTCAGCCATGCCGCCCCCTCACCATCACTGCTCGGGAACCGGGGAAGGCTTGTCGGCCTTGACCTCGGTGATTCCGTAGTCCTCGACCTTGCGCAGCCGGGCCGCTACCTTCGCGTCGCTCGTCTCGAAGCGGTAGACGCGCCGGGTGACGCCGTTGACCAGGCCGGTCGATTCGTTGTCGAGCACGAACTTCGCCCACGGATCCGTGCCATCCTCGGAGAACTCCACGCCGTGAGTCGCGTGGAAAACGACAACTGCCATCAGCTCAGATCCTTGATGGCGCCGTGGTAGACCTCCGGGCCGTACTCCAAGCCGACCTCGCCGTACAGCTGATATTTGGTGCTCGCACCGGTCTTGGCCAGCGGCTCGACGAAGAGAGTGCCGTTGGGAGTGGCGAGCCACACCGGGCGGCACACCGCCAGGTCGAGGATGCCGATCTGGCCGGTAGGCATCCAGCGGTTGAGCATCACACCGAAGGTGCCGAAGTCGGTCACGATCGTGTCGACAGCGACACCGCCGATATTGCGGGTCTGAGTCGGCTGGTTCAGGGTCGCAGTCGCGTACAGGTTCGACAGCGCGATCTTCTGCGCCGGACCAACCATGAACACGGTCGACGCCTGATTCAGGGTCGAACCCGCGGTGAACATCGCCGACAGGGCGTTGTCGACGATCGCCTTCGAGATTGCGCGCGGGGTACCGCCGTTGGCGAACACGTTGGTGGTGATCGCGGTCAGGATGCCGCGGGTGGTGCGCGGGGTCGCATTCGTACCCGGCTTGGCGTAAACGCCGGTGAGGAACGACTTTTCGACGTCGACCGCAACCTTGCGCAGCTTCAGGTCAATCTGTCGGCTCAGCTCATCGCGAACCGGATTGGCCTCTTCGTTGTTGATGCCCGCGTGCAGGCCAACCGCTGCCTGCTTGGTGTAGCTGACCTCGATGGCTTCCTGATGGATCTCGACCACGTTGGAGACGTTTGCCCGCGAGACACCCGAAGCGGTCGGCGCAGCCGCGCCTTCAACTTTCGAGTTGTTTACGCTGGTCGACTCCAGGTCTTCGGTCTGCCACTCGAACTCGACCGAGTTGGTGGTTGCCCCACCGGTCAGGCCGCCGATGGCAGACAGGAACGGGGTGTCGGAAGGCGCAACCTGGTACAGCTCGCCTGTGTAATTCGGCAGGTTGAAAACGGTTCCCTGCCCGCTGACAGTAGCCATTTAGCTACTCCTTATCGTTGGATTGTCTGGGCAGGCCAAACGTGCCCGCCTGATCAGTGTTTGGTTTGCTGACTGAGTTGCAGCAACATGTCAGCCTTGACGGCCTTCGCCTGCGCCCAGTCGCCAGCGCGCTCGCTCTCCTGCACCCGCTGCGACGGAGTCAACGACGGGTTACCGGACTGCCCCTGAGCCGGGTTCGGCCGCATCCCCGCCGGTTGCTGGACGCGAGCGAGATACGGTTCACGCTTCAGCAATTCGTCGAGATCGGTCTTCAATCGAGCCGAGTCGATCTCGCCCTGATCGTCGACGTAGCCCGTCAAGTCGCCGAGTAACTTGACCGCGATAGCCGGGTTGGCGAATTCCGCGGCAAGGGATTTCGCCTCACCGACAACCGCGCGATCGCGGAAGCTTTCGGCCTGGGCAGCGAAGCGTTTCGCCTCATCCTGTGCACGCTCCAACTCCGACATCTGCGCCGAAGTCAGTTCATCGAACTGCTTGGCCTTGACAGCGTTCTCCTTGGCGCGCTTCTCCTGAGTGCTGGCGATGTCCTTGTACTTCGCCAGCTTCGCTTGAAGCTCTTCGACCGTTTCGGTCGACTGCGGAACGCCATCGCCAGGAGTGTCGGTAGGCGGGGAGTCCACGGCGGCGGTACTCGCCTGATCGGCTTCAGCGGTGGGGGTGATGTTGTCTTCAGACATGTTGGTACTGCTCCCGTTTCGGGTTTGTCCGCAACCGTTTCGGTGGCGGAAAGAACTAGTGGATCCCCTGCTGGCGGCGAAGCTCAGCCAGAATCGTCTTCAGGTCCCCGGAGCGCACAGCGTCACGGGCGTCGGTGTACTGCTGATACAGCGCATCCGGGTCGTAATGCTCGGGATACTCGTCGTCATCCCAGAACGGCACAGCCTGGCAATCGCAATCGTCGTGATATGAGTCGCCGAGTTTGCGTTTCCCTCGGGTGCGTCCACGCCGCCCGATGACCTGCGACGCAGCGGCGCGCGAGCTGTACACCGCGCCACGCGACGCCATCACCAGACAGAACGCACAGGTGACCTCGCCTTGCGGGACGCGCGCCCATTGGGCGTCTGCCGGATCGCCCTCGACAGATTCGACGATAGTGTCCCGCGCCGGTTGCATGATCAGGCGTTGCGACGATCGAGTGAGTCGACTCGCGATCTCCTCCGGAGTCGGCTCCTCCAACTCGGGTGTATCGCCCGCGGCGTCTTCCGCATCAGGAACCTCGGGCGTATCCACCAAGGAATCAGGGTTTACCTGCGCATTCGAGCGAATCGAATCACCCGCGGAGTCACCGAGCCCATCGGCAACGATGCCGTCTTCGGCGCCGTGATCCGGCGTGGACAACTCCGAGTCGCTGCCCGGCGGTGTCCACAACCGGGGCCGGGGCGCGGACGCCCACGCAACGACTCGACGTGCCTGCTCGACCGGAATCGGTTCAGCCGCTACCGCTTTGAACCCACGACGCGCACGCGACTTCGCGCGCATATCGTCATAGAAGTCGGCAGCGATCGACGCCGCGCCGCGGCCCGCCGCTCGCAGCAACTCCGTATAGAAGTCAGCCAACGCATCCGGCGCCGGCGCCGTCGCCATGAACGTCGCGAGCCGCGCCCCGGCAACAGCAACGAGAGCCTTCGTCGCAGCCGAGTACTCTTCGACCTCTGCCGTCGTAGCCATCAGGCAGCCGTCTGTTCCGAGCTGGGTGGCAACTCCGGTTGCGGGTTCAGGGCACCCATCAAATCGGCGATATCCTTGCGGCCACGCGCCGCGCGACGATCAGCATTGATGCGCTCCCGCTCCAGCGCCGAATACCCGACCCTCTCCAAAGCGACATCCGACTCCGGTGGAATCATCTTCGCCTGAATCTGCTTGGTCACCGCATCGGTGTCAGCGGCGGGCGTAGGAATACCCGTTGGCGCCCAGTCGGTTTCCATCCGATTCGCATCCGGGGGAAGCTTCCGATCACGGATGTAGAGTGCGATCCGCTGCGCTTCCTCCCAACGGCCACCGAACCCCGTCGCCTTCTGGTCCGCGCGGGTCTTCAACCTGAAGTCGGAAATCCGAATCGCATCCGCAGAGGCGGGGTTGCCGTCAGACAGGATGCCGAGGTACTGCGGGGGCAGCCCGGTCAGTGCTGACATCTGCCTGGCGTCTATGTCGTGCAGCTTTGTGAACGGCTCAGGGCTCACCGCATCGAAAGTGCCTACCTGCGGCAGGTTCCCGTGCTCGTCGGCTTCGAGGGCGAGGATGCGACCGATGTAGGTTTGCCACGCCGTCTTGCTGGTGCCGTCAGCGTTCTGAAACGCGGACTCGGCAGCAGCGATGATGTACCGGGGTGGGGCCGCGTTGATCTCCCGCGAGACCTCCATAGCGCACATGTTCCGGGCAGCCCGGTCGACCGTGTTCCGCCAAGCATGAGTGATCTCGGACGCGCCGCACCGTTGACGGACACGCGGCCGGTTGACCAACTGCACTACGGGCAGCATCGGCAGCCACTTGTGGTCATCACGATCCGTGACTTCCCAACCCTTTTCGCCACGCACCAAATGGACGGTCGACCCGACGACGTACAAGGCCGCGCGCTGACGGAAGTAGTGCTCGCTGGTCGGATCGGTGTCGATGTAGGTTTGCAGGGCCGCAGTCGCGGCACGCCGCCGCGGGTCCCAATGCACGATCATGTCGAACGGCGACTCGATCGTGATGACCGGTTGCCCGCCACCCTCACGGGCGCCGATGACTATCGGGCAACGCCCGTAGACCATTGCGTCGAGATGCGCCAGCGGCGATTCTTCGGCGAGGTTGTTTGCAGCCCAGACATCCCACAGATCGGCGACAGTCTCCGTCGATGACGGCAACCGGAAACCCTGTACTGCAAGACGCTCATTCAACGCGGTGACACCGATCTCAGGCCAACCGAGAATCGAGCGCAGCCATTGCAATTCAGGGGGAATAGCGATGCCCAGGGTAGTGATCGGCTCCAGGCCCTCGAAGTACAGACCCGACATGATCATCTCGGCACGCTCATCGAAGAGGCGACGCCCTAGATGCGAAGCTAACGCCGCTTCTTCAGGCGACAATGCCGATGCGGTGTCTTTCACCATGAAAGTGAAGTCAGTTGCAGGTTCGGGCAAGGGTTGCAGAGGCGACAGCAGGCTTGAAAAATTCACTGGCAAAGCGCGTACACCTCCTCATTCAGTCCATGACTCGTACGCGTCCCTTACCGGGCGGGCGTTTCTTAGTTGGGGTTCGCGCTAACCACATTCGCCGCATCAGACGGGCACCGACTGCGCAAACTGCGGCATCGATCTTCCGCCGGCTTTCCCTGTGCTCTTTCGTCAGAGAAACACCATGTTTCGTCTGATTGCGCTTCGCGTTCTTGACATGCTGTTCAAGCAATTTATTTCCATCGTGCTTGAACTGTTCTTCGGAAACCGCCGTAATGAATAGCTCAGCTTCTTCAACAAACATGCTCTGCTGGGTGTATCCGCTCATGTCCCAAGACACGAGATGCCGACGATGCCCAGTGTTGACCGCAGGCAAATTGGCTAGCTCCCGCGCAAAGTCGGTAGCCCACCTATCGGCGTACGGGCGCCAATACTGTTCGCCGCTCTCATCATCGCGAGCATGGGAAAGGTCAGCCCAGAACCCGACAATGGTGTAATCGCCGAAAGCCTGACGGACTGTCCGATCCACTTTCTCGCGGTCTTGCTTCCAATCATCAGGGCTACGCGGCGGGCGCTCCCAAATGCCGAGCGTGAAAATGTAGCCGTCGCTGATTCGGCAAGCGATCAACGCGGTAGCATCGTCACTCTTCGAGCCATCGAAGAACATCACTATCGGTTCATCTGGGCCAACCACCTGCGGCAAAACCATATTCGCCCAGCAGTCCGGGTACTGCATCCAATCCTCATCATTGGAAAGCACCTGGTTGTACCACTTGCGGCGTGACTCGCTCGCCGAGTTACCCGGCTTGATGATCGACTTGACAATCGACCCCTTCGGCCTGATATCAAGCCAAACAGAATCGCCGCGGACAGCACGCAAAACCTCGGGCGCATCCTCGCCCGTCAGGGGCGCATCAGCGGGAGCTTCCAAACTGTCGTACAGCAAACCCAATTCAGCCACCGCCAAATCAGGATTCGCAACCGACTTGTCATAGTCCTCTCGCATCTGCCGCCCAACAGACTCTTCATTACTGCGATGGGCATTGCAGATATCCAGCACTCGCGCCACAGTCTCAGACTTCGCGGCATTGCCGTCGAGCGCTCCAGCCATCTCAAATCCGCGATTGGACTTTTGCCAGTTCTGTGTCTCATTCCGAATCACCATGGTCGGTCGGCCGCCCTCAATTGACAGAGGGTTACTCGTGACGGCCTCAATTCGGCGAGTCCCATTCAGACCAAATACGGTAAGAGAGTTTATCTGGATACCGAAATGCTTCCGTGTCTCCAGAGGAATCAACGACGGAAACAGGCCCATCGTATTAGCGGTCTGCTTCTCGCTGACCGCAACAACTTGCACCCAGGCCGCAGACTCTTCACGTCCCACCGGCTCACCCTTGACATCGAAATGATCGAATGTCACCTCAGCGAACATCGCCGCCATCGCAAGACAAGCCGCAAGAGGATCCTTGCCGTGGCCCTTCAGGCGCTGCAAAACCGCAGACGGATAAAGGAAATCGCCATTCTCGTCGAGGGCAAACAGCCACAAGATGAAACGCGCTTGTTCGAGAGTGAATTGCCAGTCTTGCCCGTGCTTGTCGCGCAGCCAGTACCCGCACCAGGCCAGCACGCGCCAACCCAGCGTACGTTCCGGCAACAGCCAACCCGTTGCCGGATCCCACTGCCAGGTTGGGCCGATCTTGATCGGCTCCCACATCAGGTCTTGCGGGGGGAGCCTGCGCACGAGTTCGTCGCGGTACCAGTCGATTCGAGTGGTGTAGTGAGCTTCGGGGGAGACGATCAGTGCCGCGGTGCGCTTACGCGCCACCCTTGTGCCATCGCTTATTGGCGAGCCCGCGCATCTTGTCGGACAGATGTTCTGGCGAATCGTCAGCGCTGTCGTCGAGGTGCAGACGACCCACCAGAGTCGACAACACGCTTCGATGCATACGCAGTTCGCCGACCAGAGGATTGATAACCGTCTGCCCTTGGCTGCCCTCGATGAGCAGGTCTTCGTTGGCGAGACGCGCCGCGAGGGCGTCGATCAAATCGGCTTCGCAGCAAGCGTCTTCGAGAATCCGCAGCTCATCCGCACGCAGCTCGAAATCGTTCGCGATGCCGAACCACAAGGCCAAACCGCTCGGCCCCAAACCATCGGGGGAAGGAATCGGCATAGACGCCGAAGAATCAGAATCGGACATGTGGGTACTCCCCGTTTCGGGAATCGCCCACCCCCGTTGCGGCAGTGAGCTGGGATATCAGCCGAGGCCGATAAGCCCCAGCGCAGTCAGATCCGCGAGATGCGGCACCGAGCCCTTAAAAGGCAGACCGGTGATAGTGATGAAGCGACCGGTGCTGTACGCCTCGGTCGACAGGCCGTTCACGTTGCGCACACGGCCACGCCCTTCAGGCAGCAGGCCCCACACATGCAGGCCATCACCAGAGGGGGAGATCTCAATGTAGGTGGGCGGTAGCGCAGCGAGGAACGCACGCGCAGCCGCAGTCGGCACACCACCGACCAGGCAGTGATCCAAGTCAACGCAGCCGATGCCGTCGCCAAGCACGAAGCCGCGACGCTCGGCGCGGGCGACCTTCGAATGTGGCGCCCACGTAGCCGGGTTCGTGCTCGACGCAGGCGAACCATCCACCCTCACAGGCATCTTCGTGAACCGACCCTGCCGACGAACCGGCTTCCACAGCACCCACCGATCCCGCTTCAACAACTCGGCCGGAACCTGCGGGCGCCGCGCCCGATACGCCTTCTGTCGACACGCATTCGAGCAATAAGACGCACTACGCCCGCGGGCACCCATCGGCCCGAGCGGACCCCCGCACTGATCGCATCGCCTGATTGCCACGCCATCAGCATACCAGGGTCGTGTTACGAATTACCTAGCCTGACCTGGGTGTATGTCGAGCAACTGCTATGCGGTCGAGCCGGTCAGCCGAGGTCGAGCCTCTGACCTGGGCAAATGCCGAAGCTCCCGCACGCATGGGCGGTCCTGCTATGCCCCTGGGGGCGGCTGGGGACCGGCCAGGGGGCATTCCCCCAGGGGCTTGCGGCGGGGTTGCTCACTGGGGTGCAGTTCGGCGGGTCGTCGACCACGCTGGTTGCGTTCCTCAATGGCTGCAAGACGTTCGACCTCGGTCTTGGCTCGATGGTGTGGCTTGCAGAGTGTTTGCCCGTTGTCGAGTGTGGTTGTTCCACCTCGATATGTCGGGATGATGTGGTCGGCTTCCACGTCGCCGGCATGTGGTCTGCCCTGATAGCCGCAGACCGCACAACGGTAGTAGTCGCGGGCCTTGACCTGTCGCGCCCAGCTCTGGTGTTCGGCTGTGCTGGTCCGACCAGATCCCCAACGACGGCTCATGTGGTGGTCAGGCGATGTAGACGGTCGGCCGCAGTGGGGCCGGGTCGGTCTCGGCTGGGTCGTCCTGGTCGGCACGCTGGTCGACTGCGGTGGCTGCGTCGGTGACGGCTTGCTCGTCTGCGGTGTGTGGATCCGGTTGCGCGGCTGGGGTTTTGCGGGTCATCAGCTGAACAGTTCGAGGATGCTGAGGATGATGCGGATGACGCTGGTGATGGTGTCGAGGTCGATGCTCATGTCGTGTGTTCCTCTGGTTAGGAGATGTGGGTTAGGCGGATCAATGCCTGGATGATGCGCAGGATGACTGCGTCGATGAGGTCTTGTATCCGGCTGCGCATCAGAAGATGATCAGGTCTAGCGGCTGTGTGCCGTCGAATCGCATGTGCCATGGGTAGATGCGATTGGCGATTCGGGTGAGCCGGTTGGCCAGGTGCTTACGCAGCGGCCTCATTGGTCTGCTCCGGGTTCTCGGGGATCACCTCGACGTCGCGCACGAAGAATGTGAGGGTCACGCTGGGGAGTCCATCGGGCGCGTCGAGGTTGTTGACGATCGGCCCCTTCTCACTGATCAGCCAGGGGAATTCCTGTCCGTCGACCAACAGCTTCTTGTTTGTCGAATCCACCTCGACGTCCTTCGGGAAGAACGTCACCGTCACGGACGGCACATAGACCGAAGGGGGAAGGTTGTTGATGGTTGGTCCGTCTTCATTGATGTACCAGGGAAACTCGACGTCATCGACGTACAGCTTCTTGGTTGCGAGATCGAGGGTGACGCGATTCGCGAATTTCGGCATTAGAAGGGTTCCTTCATATCGCAGTTGCCGCAATACTTCTGGCATGTTGCCGGGCAGCCCTTGACTTGCCGCTCCATCCATTCGCGGACGTCGTCACGTAGATACCGGTATTGGCCGTGCACCTTGAAGCACTTCGGCCCCTTCTGCGGGTTCATGTGACGCCAGTTCGACAACGTCTTCGGCGAGTACCCGGTAAGGGCAGCGACTTGGCGAGGTGTGAGCCACTCGCGTTCCAGCATGGTGCCTCCTCCGCAGCTTGGTTGCGGTGAGGGTAGTAGCTTCGCCGCGGGCGGCTTTGGCTATGCGGCAATGATGTTGCTGGAGTGGGCATTCGGTTTGTCGGTGAACAAGCGTCCTGCCCAGATGCCGACGATGGTCTGTCCGGCTTCGTGGGAGAGCTGTTGGTGGTATTGCTCGCATTGGGTGCGCAGCGGGCAGCTGAGGCAGTATTCGGCCGCTTTGGTGTGGCGTTGCTGCCGGGCTTTGGTTTTCTCGCCGTCGATGCAGAAGTCCCAGAATGATCCGTGGTTTTGTCGCGCCCATTCTTGGTGTGGTTCTTGACGGCATGTTGCTGTTGCCCATTGGTCGCGTCGACGGGTCATTTGGCCTCTTTCGTACCGCAGCAAGAATTGATTGTGATCTTGGTCACGTAGACTGTTTTGGGGCGATTTCTGCCCGAATTTCGAGGCCGTGAACGGTGCCACTCTGTGGTTGAAGGCTGTTGCCCGCTCGCCTCCGGGACGCAAAGGAACTCGCGTCCCGGAGGCGATTCACCAACCCGCCGTGAGGAGGGAGATTGATTCCCCATGGAGTGTGAATAGCGCTTCTATCAGCGCAAATGAATTGCCGACTGGCTGGGTGGATTGCTCGGACGATAGTGTATTCAGATGGTGTGGTCCGGCGTTTCTGTCGACCCGTAGCCGTTTTTGGCATGGGGGAATCCAGGGCTGTTTTTATCTTACCGGAAGAGTCAAATCGTGTTCCGGATGATGGAAGGTCATGCTGCACGGTTACGCGCCTCCACGGCTAGAATTTCCGACACGAGATAGAGCGGTGCGCCCTTCCGTCCGCGGTTGGTTAATAGACCTTTTGACGCCCAGGCGTAGAGAGTCGAGGCGGGGACGGCGAAGTATTCTTCGATCTGTTTTGGCGGTAGTTCGGCTTCTAGGGCGGCTTCTACCGCTTCGGCGGGTAGTTCGGTGGGTGCGATCCATTTTTGTCCGCGCGCGCGTGCTAGCTCGTCGAGTTCGGTGCACTTGTCCGGGGCTGCAGCGCGTAGGGCGTTGCGGTAGATGCGGGCGATGTCGCGAGCCCATTCGAGGTTGCTGCGTCTGGTCATGCGGCGAGCGGGTTGTTCAGGCGCGTGAATTCGTCTTGGTCCCACACGTTGCCGCAGTTGCGGCAGCTAATGAGTTCCTGTTCGTGCTGGGCTATGAGTTTGCGTTGCCCGCAGACGTGGCAGGTTTCGACGGTGAGATAGGAGATTGTTGTCTCGGTGAGGCCGAGGATCTGTTGTGCGTGTCGATGGTAGTTGGCGAGCCGTATTACGGCTCCGACGCCATCGAGGGCTTCGCGGCCGAGGTAATCGCCCCCTTCGTAGTGGGGGAGTAGCGCATCGAAGAGGTGGGTGGGCTGGTCGATGAGTGTGCCGAGGCGTACGGATAGCGAGGTGAGGCATCGGTTGACGCGTTTTTGCGGATTGGTTGGGAAGTCGTCGAGGTCGCGATCGAGCCGTAATGCCCATCGCAACAGTTCGTCGTCGATTCGTGCCATCAGCTCGTACGCGTTCAAGTTGATCGGTACTGCGTGGCCTGGCGTGCGTTTCACGCGCGGCTCATTGGTTCGGGTGCCGGTTGGGTTGGTGGATGCCTGTGCGAGGGCTTGGTAGTCGTCTGCGAGTTTTCGGATGGCGTTGAAGGCGTGTTCTTCGCAGTTTCGGCAGAGTTTCCCGGCGTCTTCGATTGCTGCGCCGTGCATGTGGCCTTCGGTGTCGCGGTAGCGGTTTTGGCATTTTCCTCCGCGACGGCATTCATGTTGATGGTTGGTGTTAGGCATGCGATTGAACCTTGCCTCGGGAACCGGGTTGTGGTGAATTTTCCCCGGCGTGTGGGCGGTATTTTGCCCAAGATCAATTCTATTTGATGGATGCAATCTCGGATTTGCGAGCGGTCGACTATCCGATGCGTGCTTGGTATCCATGAGGCGCGCCGTATGAAACAACACGCCGGTCAGCCGGTAACGGCAATGAATCGGGGGCGATGTAGGCCGCGTATCTATCAATGCTTCAACCAACATCAGAGGAGCTGTACGTGGAACCTTGGGCAGTGGATAGTCCGTCCGATGGCTTGTTTCGCTTCGCGAACAACACCGGCGAACAGGCTGTGATGATCACGCTGACGCCGATCGGCAATGTCGAGCTGAAGCCGGTCAGCTCGGCCGAAATCCACGAGAACGCCGTGACGACGTCGCGCGGTCCGGGCGAGCACTTCGACCTGAAGATCAAGCGCAAGATCAGTGTCGGCAAGGCGGGTCTCCGCATTACCTGGACGACGCCGGGCCGAGGGCACAACAGTTGGGACTACAGCCTCCCGGAGTAGATGACCGATAGACGGGTGCCCACCGGCTGCGACTGGCTGTGGGCATCGGTCGTCGGAATGGTCTGCACGGGCAGGAGGTTCGGGGTGATGTCAGGCCGCGCGCTGACAGATGGGGCAACTCGGGGCGTGCTCGTGTTGCGGTGTGGCTGGGTTGACGCGTCCGTTCATGACGTCGTTGAGGTCGGTCCCGTACGGCACGAACCGGGCGCGGTGGTAGTCGGTTTCATTCGCGGCCTGCAACGCTTCGAACTGGTTGGGGTAGGGGATCACGTAGCCGGGGCCTTCATAGCCCCAACTGGTTCCGGCGACGACCCATACGCCGGTCGGTTCGGTGAGATCGCCGAAGTGCTCTACGAACCGCGTAAAGCTGGTGCAGTCCGTGCATCCGGGGTGAAGGCAGATCGGGCATCGGCCGGGCTCGTCCTGCTGCGCGGAATCGGTGTTGGATGGCAGGGGGTTAGGCATCTGTTGCCTCCGGGTTGGTGTGGATGGGTTGGGATGGTTTGATCTGGTGTCTCTACTGGTTCAGGGACTTTCGCCGTCCGGGTACCAGACTCTGCCCGCCTCTAGGAGGGCCGATGCTGCGGTGTATTCGCGGTCGTCGCCGTGCAGCAGCGGCAGAACGTCCGCGGCCCGGAATATTGGCGGTTTCAGGTGGGGCCAGTGGCGCGCGAAGGCTTCGACGACGCGGACGATGGTGTGCCCGTCGTTGGGCGGTGGCGCGACGCTCACTGCGACTTCCTTACCTGGTCGTAGTAGTCCGGATCCGCGGGCATCCACGGGAGAATCGGCGAGTGCTGAAGTTTCGAGGGCCAGTCGCGTTCTTCTCGGGATCCACGCCAGGACACGACGTCGACGATTTCGGCGCGGCCTTTGCCGGGGTCGTCTGCGGCGCGGGCGAGCCCGAATCCGAATTCGCTCCATCGGAGCCAGAGGCTAGCGCCAATCGGTGACATGTTGCGGCGGCCGTCACCGGTGGTTGCTTTGCCTGCGTGCGCTTCTGTGAGGAGTGCGAAGCCGTAGCGTTCGCGGAGTCCGTCGAGTACCCAGACGACGTCTCGGGCGGGTTGTTCTTCGTTCGGGTTCATTCGGTGGAGCTTGTAGAGGGGGCCGAGGACGAGGAGGTCGGGATTGGTGTCAGCGATGGCGCGTTCCAGCCAGGCCGTGTCGTCCCCGGTGCGCAGGTCGATGCCGGCGGGCCGTACTTCGATGGACATGGCGTCGTTCCAGTCGACTGCGGTGAGCCCGTGGTTGGCCCTGCGGTCGTTAACCATTCGCGTGACCCACTGGTAGCGGCGCCGGGATTGGGCGGGCGAGTTTTCGCAGTCGATGACGAGCACTCGTGCGCGGTAGCCGTCGCGGCCGAGAGGGTTCCCAGTGAAGGGATGCAATCCCGCAGCGAGCGTGCATGCGATCTGGGTACAGAGGACCGATTTGCCGCCGCCCTCGGCTCCCGTGAGGATGATGCGGTCCATGTGTTCGAGAAGTCCGGGCACGATCCAGTTGTGCTGCGACGATTGGGCGAGGAAGTCGCCCATCGGCGTGGGCGGGTTGCTGGTGGGGTCGGCGGCGATCTGCTCGGCTTCGTCGCAGGCGCGCCGCATTTCGGCGAGCGCAGCGTCGATGTCGGCGCGATCCGCACCTGACGTCCAGGCGCTGTCCATGCGTTGTGCAACACGAATTCCGGCCTCGGAGAGTTTCCGTGCGGCGGAGAGGTTTCGGATGCGCTCGGCGAGGACGGGCACGGAAGCGGGGACCGCTGCCGCCTGGTGGGCTTCGATGAGCACGGTTGGCGGAATCTTCCGGCCCGCGAGCCCACGGTTCTGGGCTTCGATGAGCACGGTTGTGGGGTCGACTGGTTTACGGTCGGCCATGAGGCTGCGAATGATGACCGCGACGTCTCGGAAGACTGGGGTGTACCAGTCTTCGGGGCGGATGCCGAGGAAGTGTGTGGCTGCCGCTTCGGGGGCGAGCATGACGGCGCCGATGAGGGCTTGCTCGGCGGTGAAGTCGTAGCTGTTGACATCAGTCACTGGTTTCGTCCTCAGATTTCTTGCCAGTTGGGGTTTATGGGTCGCGGGGTTTGGGGGGTGTAGCTGTCGCCGGAGACGGCGCGGAGCGGCGTGCTCCAGTCCTTCCAGGCGCGGTCGTTCAGCCATGTCCGCGCGTACGGCATGAAGCGGCGTTCTTTGGGTGTGTTCATTAGTCGCTGGGTTTCGGGGTCGGCGGCGAAACGGCGGGCTGCGTCGATCACCGTTTGAGGGTCGGCGCCTTCTTCGATCGCGCTGTCCCACTCGGCACGGGCTTCATCGCGCTTCGCATGCTTGGGATACGCGTCCCAGAACTCTTCGAATGGTTCGGCTTCGTCGGCCATCTCGACTGGATCGGGAACGACGGTGAGTAGTGGTGACTGGCGAACTTCGCGAGCGTCGTTTGCTTCTACTAACGCTTCACTAACGCTTTGTAGGACAGTGAGTCCGGGGGTTTTGGACTCACTGTCCGGTCCTTCTGGACTCAGTGTCCGGTCCTTTTTGGACTCAGTGTCCTGGGGTATGGCGGATTTCTTGCTCAGCTTTCGTGGCTTGCGGTGCACTTCACCTTGGTCGATCGTGCGAGTGAGATTCAGATTCCAAACAAGGGGGCGCTCATCCTTGGCGAGATGTGCGACAAGTTCGGGGTTTCCTGGCTTGATTAGACCGAGTGCCTTGAGTTTTTCGAGCGAGCGCCGGATAGTGCGGTCGGTGAACCCGGTCCGCAAAGCCAGGGTTTCCTGAGACAGCCACACTCCCTCGCCGCGTGGGCCAGCAACGTCGGCCATGATCATCAGCACGCACTTCAAGGTGCCGTCCTCGATCAGCACCTTCCGCGCAGCCCATCGGGTTGCCTGGACGCTCACGCAGCAGCCTCCATTCCTCCGGTGTTGGGTCGGGTGGCGCGGGATCGCATGGCACGCTGCACATCGAGCGGGATCACCGGCGCGAGACCGGCAGCGGTGATCGTGTCGGCAGCGGCCTGCCACGCCTCCAGTTGGTGGCTGTTGCGTCGGTGAGGGCGGGCGTATTGGCGCGGCCACGCGTCGCCGCCAGGCATACGGCGAGAAGCGGCGCGGCGACGACGCAATTGCGTGGGAACGGATTCGCGGGCTTGAAAACCGCTGGTCGCCTTGCTATTCTGAATCTCGTCTTCCAAAACTTCCCCCGATATTCGGATGGGTTGGTCTGCTTTTGCGGGCAGGCAAACGGAAATCCCAGAGCTGGACGCGAATGGCAGTCGCGTCCAGCTTCTTTCGTTACGTGGCTCAGAACTCGTCGAGGACTTCGATCGTGGTGTTCGTGAAGGATTCGACTTCGGTTGCGTCGGCCGCGACTCCGAGGATGCGGATCAAATCATCCGGCGTGTAGCCCATGCGAGGTCGGATAGTGGCGAACCCATCCGAGGCGATGTCGACTTCAGCGGTGAGCCGGGCGGGCTTGCGGCCCTTGATTTCCTGGATGATTTGTTCACCCGACGCCCGCTTCAACTCGACGGGGAGGTGGGCGAAGGCGTATTCGGCGGGCGAGCCGAAACCGAGTTCGGTGGCGAATTGAACAACGACGTTCTTCGCGGCGGTCATTGGTTTCTCCTGGGTGCGTTGAGGAACTCGCAATGGTTGCGGGTGGGTGAGGGGGCTGGACCGGGCTGCGTCGGCCACGAATCCAGTTGCGGCACCGCGAGATCGGCGTCGAGGGGGAGCCGATTGGCGGTGGTGAGAGAAGTTGACGAGCCCGGAAGGCCGGTCAGGCGGCCTCCGCGTGGCGCCGATTCGCGGCGCACTCGCGGTCAACAACCTTTTCGCTCGGCAGGGAACGCCAGAACCTTTCGACCGATTCGTAGTCCACGAGGACGGTCGCGCCGTAATAGCGTGCAGCCAGTCGGCCAGCGCGGATTTCTCGGCTGACGGATGGGATGGAAATGCCGATGAGGTCGCTCACGGTCTTCTGTGTCACTGCGAACGGCTTCATACTGACTGTGACGTCCGAGGGGGCGGCGTCTACGCCTCGGAGGCGTTCAACGGTAGGCTTGCTCATGCTCGGGTTGCTTCTCCTCGTTTGGAGCGGTTCGGGCTTGTACGGGTGGGGCGGCACCGAACTCTTTGGCCGGAGGCTGGTGCTGCTCCACTGTGCTTGATTGATTATGTATTTAGGGACCGACGTCTCTCCTTACCGCCGAATGTGATTCGGTGCGCTCGTCTCCTTGACTGCTCCAAACGATACATGCTCAATTTGGAGCAGTCAACTCGTGGCTACCGAATTGGACTGTACCGCTCGATACATGTACCGTTGAGTACATGAAGCTAGGCTCGGAGGCCGCCGAAGCTGCACTAACGGACTGGCGCGAGAACTACGAGCGGCGCGATTCGCTCGTGAGGCAGGCATACGATGCGGGCGTCAACGTCCACAGGATCCATATTTTGACAGGGATTGGCCGAAACACTATCTATCGCATCGTGGGCGAGACTGCGAAGCGCTGACCACGCCTTCCGTCGGTTAGATGTCCTTGAGGATCGCCTTTTTGGCGACGATTTCGGCGTAGCCCGCGTTGGCGGCGGTGGGCACCGTTTGGGGTAGAGGCACGCGAGGTAAAGTGGGCCGCCGATGCGTTTGAATTTCCCCTTGCGTCCAGGCCCCGGCGACGGTGACCGGGTCGGAGGGTTCGCTGCGGCCGTAGAGATCGAGAATTGAGTTGATGATGGTGCGACTTCAGCAGCTCGAACATGTGCTTCAGCTCGTTGACGTTGTCCGACCCGCGCGGCAGCACGTAGTTGCGGGCCGTAGCCGTCCTTGACTTCACTGGTGTCGCAAGTGTGCTGGATGTCTGCTCGTAACGTCTTCGGGCACGCGGTGACTTCGTAGAACTCTCCATGGCCAAGTCCCGGTTATGGGCAGACATATCGGAGGAAGTCTTCGGCGATGCAACGGTGTGCACGTTGTGGAAGAACTCAGTCATCTTCTTGCGGGCCTTCTTTCCGGCGTACATGACCGTGGTGTGGTCGGTCTTCAAGAACGACGACTCATCGACCCTTCGTCTTGAGGGGATATCAACGATGTCGCCGAGTTCCTGAAGGTGTAAGCGTTCTTCTTCAGCACCTTGGTGGCGTGTTCCCTACTCACTCCTCGATCGCGAGCAGCGCGTCCAAGTTGCCGAGCGCCTGACGCGCAAGGGTGAGGTCGACTTGCTGGTAACCACGGGTCGTGACCACGCTCGCGTGACCGAGGATCGCTTGGATCACCTTCGCGTCGACACCAGCTTCCAGAAGGAGCGTCGCCGTCGTACCCCGCATCGCGTGGACATCAACAGGTTTGGCGACTTTCGCCGCCTTCTGTGCTGCCTTCCAGCCGTTGCGGTCGGCGACGTCAGAGATCGGCGTCCCCCGGTCAGAGCACCAGCAGAGGTTCCAGGGATTCGGCTCCCACTTTTCTCGGTAGACCTTGAGGATTGCCGCCAGGGGAGCGGGCAGCGGCACGAGTCGGGCCGACTTGGTGGTCTTCGGGCGGGTCAGTGCGGCGCCCTTCCAGAGCGGGATGTGCTCGAACCCTGCCCGCACATCGAACCGCTTTGGGTCTTCGGAGTCTGCGCCCGGTTTGAGCGGCAGCCATTCCAGCTGCCATGCGAGATCGAGTGTGCCTTTCTCTAAATCGACACGGTCCCACTGCAATCCGAGGATTTCGCCTTGGCGCCCGCCGAGCATGAGCCCTGCCGCCCAGCGCGTGACCAGGCTGTCGCCTTCGCCCATCGCCGCCAGCAACACGGAGCGAGCCTCAGCGGAAGTCAGCGCGCCGTGCGACTCCGACAGCACTTGAGGTTTGGTGACCAACTCGGCGACGTTGCGGTGAGCGATACCTTCGGAGACTGCGTCGCCCAGTGCTGCACTCAGCACGTTGTGCGCTTCCTCCACGCTGCGCGTGCTGTACGGGATCTGCTTCTTCTCACCGGTCTCCGGGTCGCGACCTGTGTAGGTCGATTCGAGGATCCACTTGTGCATGTGCCGGACATGTTCGGGTCGCAGCTGTGCCAGCTTCTTCGGGCCGATCGCCGGGATGATGCGGGTGTTGATCGCCGAGCGGTATGACTTCCACGCGTGGGGACGCATCCGGGGCTTGGCGATCTCGTCGATCCACCGCAGCAACCACGCCTCCACGGTGAGCGTCTTGTCCAGTTGGTCCATGCCCTTCGCGATGTCCTCGCGAAGCTTGTTGAGCTTGTTGACCGCGGTCGCGTGATCCTTGGAGTAGACAGGCTTGCTTCGCCGGCGCTTCCCGTCCGGCCCGGGAGGCAGCTCGACACGCCCGACCCACATCCCGTCTCCGCGCTTATACAGCCCGCCTTCGCCCTTCTCTCGGCGCGCCCGTTCGCGTTCCTTGTCGATCTGTTTGAGGGTGCGCTTGACCGCAGCGACGCGCTTGATGAGATCCGCTTTCGTCTCGGCGGTCACCTCAACCGACGCGATCCACTGGCCGTCTCGTAGTTCCATTTCTATCCCTCGGCTCGATGCCACTTGTGTTGACCAAGTGTGGCCTATGACTGTAGCCTGCAATAAATTGATCCAGACTGATTCAGACGTCAAACAGTCTATCTACCAGGGAAAATGAAGGGAGTGACCAGTGCCTGAATTGCGAGTACTTCCGCCTCACACGCGGAAGGTCGCTGGTTCGAAACCAGCTGGGACCACCCACTGGACAAGGTCGGTGCACTACGAGTGCCCGACCTTCTTTCTTATCGGCGCAGTATTCGCCGAATCTCCGACCGACCCGACTCGGGATCCCCTTTGCCATGCTGTGACTCGGGTCACATTTTGATAGCAGTTGGCCTCATTTGCAACATAAGCCTTTCCATGTGCTTTGCGAAGTCTTTACTATTGCGCCTGGCCTTCGCGTCATGGGTCACCGCTTCACGAAGCTGCTCCATGCAGAGCAGATGTAGCACCCAGCGTTCTCGGAAAGCTTCGCCCGCCGCTCGCTTTCGATGCCAGTACATGTTCGACCGATGAACCGATCGGCTCCACGCCGTTTCGGCGAAGGAGAATAATGTCCACCGACACCGATCCCGTACCACGGACGTCGCCGCTTCGCGCAAGTCTTCCAGTGAGTCTCGCCGCGGTCGGCCGCCATGACCTACCCGCCTCTGTCGTGGTTTTCCTTGTCGCACTACCACTTTCGCTTGGTATCGCGGTCGCCTCCGGTGCTCCGGTCGCTGCGGGCCTCATCGCCGCCGTCGTCGGTGGTGTCGTCGCCGGTCTACTAGGTGGCTCGGCCGTCCAGGTCAGCGGGCCGACGGCCAGTCTTACCGTTGTCGTCGCCGAGAGCGTGCACCAATTCGGTTGGGCCGCTACCTGTTTCATAACTATCGGCGCGGGCCTATTGCAGATTCTGTTCGGGCTCAGTCGCGTTGCGCGCGGCGCGCTCGCCATCGCACCGGTCGTGGTCCATGCGATGCTCGCCGGTATCGGCGTGATCATCGCCCTGCAGCAGGTCCATATTCTGCTCGGCGGCAACTCGCTGAGTTCGTCGTTCGCCAGCCTCACCCAGCTGCCTCATCAGTTGATGTCGGTGCATCGCGGCGATCTGTTCGTCGGTCTGGTGGTGATCGTCATCCTGATCAGCTGGAAGTTCCTCCCGCGCTCGATCCGCGTCGTGCCGGGGCCGCTCGTTGCCGTGGTGGTCGCCACGATCCTTTCGCTGATACTGCCGACCCATGTCGAGCGTGTCGTGCTGAACGGGTCGCTGCTCGATTCCATCGGTTTGCCCGCGATCCCGTCCGGCAGTTGGTTCGCCGTCGCGATGGCCATGGTGACGGTCGCGCTGATTGCCAGTGTGGAGAGCCTGCTCTCGGCGGTCGCGGTGGACAAGTCGCGTCCCGACCATCGAACCAATTTCGACCGCGAGCTGATCGGGCAGGGCTCGGCCAATGTGGTGTCGGGTCTGCTCGGGGGGCTGCCGATCGCGGCCGTGATCGTCCGCAGCATTACCAATGCCCATGCCGGGGCGCGGACCAGGGCCGCGACGGTGCTGCACGGGGTGTGGATCCTGCTGTTCGCGGTCGCGCTGGCCGGGTTGGTGCAGCAGATTCCCAAGGCGGCCCTTGCGGGGCTGCTCATCCTCATCGGCGTACAACTGGTGAAGCTGGCCCATATCCGGTTGGCTCGGCGCAACGGCGATCTGTTCGTCTACGTCGCCACGGTACTGGGCGTGGTGTTCCTGAACCTGTTGCAAGGCATGGTGATCGGGCTCGTACTCGCCTTCGGCCTGCTGCTGTGGCGGGTAGTGCGGGTGAGCATCCACGCCGAACCGGTGGCCGATGCCCGCCGCTGGCTGATCACCATCGATGGCACCTGCACCTTCCTCGCGCTGCCCAAGCTCACCGCTGAGCTGGCGAAGGTCCCCGCCGACGTGGACGTGACCATCGAGATGACGGTCGACTTCCTCGACCACGCCTCCTATGAGCTGATCGCCGACTGGGCCGGTCTCCGTGAGGCCGCCGGTGGCACAGTCGATTTCGTGGAAATCGGCAGCGCGCGGATGGCGACCGCGGTGGCGGGCCCGCCAGAGCGTGGGCGCTCCCGCCAGGTCATCGATGAGGTCATCGGGCCGTGGCGGCGGACGGGTAATCGGGCGGATCCGATCGCCGCCGGTATCGCCGCCTATCACCGCGGCCACGCCCATCTGATGCGTCCCCATCTCCACGGATTGCGCAACCGGCCCGACGCCGACACGTTCTTTCTGACCTGCGCCGATGCCCGCATCGTGCCGAATGTCATCACCAATAGCGGGCCGGGGGATCTGTTCACCGTCCGCAACGTGGGCAATCTGGTCCCGTCCGGTGGCAGCGATGTCTCGGTGGAGGCCGCGCTGGTCTACGCGCTGGAGAAGTTGGACGTGCGGGCGGTTGTAGTCTGCGGGCACTCCGGTTGCGGGGCGATGGACGCACTGCACCGAGAGGTTCACACGGGGCCGGGGCTGGGCGACTGGCTCGCTTACGCGCGGCCCAGCCTGGACCGGTTCCGGCTCGGACATCCGGTCGCCGGTGCCGCGGCATCGGCCGGATTCGGGCCGGTCGACCAGCTCGGCATGGTGAATGTGGCACTGCAACTGGAGCGGCTGCATGCCCACCCTGTGGTCCGGCGCGGGATCGAGGAACGGGGCGTGGCGGTGTCCGGACTGTTCTTCGATCTCGCGACCGCCCGAGTCATCGAGGTGACCATGGGCGGTATTGCCGAGTTCGATGACGAGTTGACGGTCGAAGCGTTCGATGAGTTGGCCGATGTGCGGGGCATCGCCGCCGAGCCCGTCTAGTCGCGTGCTGTCGGGCCGAATGATTCGGCCCGACAGGCGAACTCGGCACGGATGTGTCGCGTTTCACATCGATTCGGAGGTATGGATCCGGGCACTTTTCGACAACTTCTCAGGCTTTGCTAAGCCTTTACTAATAGCCTTAATGCGATTTACCTCTCGACCCGCTGTCGTGTCGGGAACTGCTTCACCGCGAGATGCCGGTTCGCGGTCTGTGCCCTGTTGGACATGTTGATCGTCAACCGACCTCGGCGTTCGCGCCGAGTCGGCGAAGGAGAAGTCAATGGCTATTGATAGCGCTGTAGCCGCACCACCGTTACCGCCCACTGAACAGGGCAAGGGCCATCGCAGTTCCGAACCTCTGTCCGATCGATTGACATCGATCCTGCGCCACGATCTGCCGTCCTCTATCGTGGTCTTCCTGGTCGCGTTGCCGCTGTCCCTCGGCATCGCTGTCGCCTCCGGCGCGCCCGTCGCCGCCGGACTCATCGCCGCCGTCATCGGTGGCATCGTCGCGGGCACGCTCGGCGGTTCGATCCTGCAGGTCAGCGGACCCGCCGCGGGTCTGACCGTGGTCGTCGCCGAATCCATCAACCAATTCGGCTGGCGGACAACCACGTTCATTGTCGTCGCGGCCGGTGTGCTGCAAATCCTATTCGGGCTCAGCCGGATTGCGCGGGCCGCGTTGGCCGTCGCGCCGGTGGTGGTGCACGCGATGCTCGCGGGCATCGGCATAACCATTGCGCTGCAACAGGTTCACGTGCTGCTCGGTGGGTCCTCGCATAGTTCCGCCTGGAACAACATCACCCAGTTGCCGTCGCAACTGTTGTCGCTGCACGGCGATGACGCAATCATCGGCGCGGTGGTCATCGCGATCATGCTCGGCTGGCGCCGGGTGCCCGCCAAGGTGCGGGTGGTGCCGGGACCGCTGGTAGCGGTCTTGGTCGGTACGGTGTTGTCGCTGGTGCTGCCCTTCGAGGCCGAGCGAATCGTGTTGAACGGCTCGCTGTTCGACGCCATCGGACTGCCGCAGATCCCCAGCGGCAACTGGTCCGCGGTGGCGCTGATGATTCTGACCGTCGCGCTCATCGCCAGCGTCGAGAGTCTGCTATCGGCGGTGGCCGTGGACAAGATGCATACCGGTAAGCGCACCAATTTCGACCGTGAGCTGATCGGTCAGGGCTCGGCCAATGTGCTCTCGGGTCTACTAGGCGGTCTGCCGGTCACCGGCGTGATCGTGCGCAGTGCCACCAATGTGCAGGCGGGTGCCCGCAGCCGCGCTTCGGCGATACTGCACGGCTGCTGGATTCTGCTGTTCTCGGTCGTCCTGGCCGGGGTGGTGCAGCAGATTCCGAAGTCCGCGCTCGCTGGTCTGCTGATCGTCATCGGTATTCAGCTGGTGAAGCTGGCCCACATCAAGATGGCCAGGCGCACCGGCGATCTGCTCATCTATGCCGTCACCATCGTCAGCGTGGTCTTCCTTAATCTGCTGGAAGGCGTAATCATCGGTCTGGCACTGGCTTTCGGTCTGCTGCTGTGGCGCGTCGTGCGAGTTGCCGTGGCGGCCACGCAGATTCCCGGTTCGCAGCGCTGGCTGCTGACCATCGACGGCTCCTGCACCTTCCTCGCGCTGCCGAAGCTGTCCGCGGAATTCGCGAAAGTGCCCGCAGGCGTGGACGTCACCGTCGAGATGACGGTCGACTTCCTCGACCATGCCGCCTTCGAAGCCATCGAAGACTGGGTGCGGCAGCAGGAAAGCGCCGGCGGCGCAGTCGATTTCGTGGAAATCGGCAGTGCGCGGATGGCGCACGCGACCGCGGGTCCGCCGGCCCGCGGATTCGGGCGTGCGGTGCTCGACGAGATCCTCGGCCCGTGGCGCGGTGACGACGCGAATGCCGACCGGGTGACCTCGGGTGTGGCCGCCTACCATCGCAGCCACGCCCATGTGGTGCGGCCGCATCTGGACGAACTGCGTGACCGTCAGGATCCCGATACCTTCTTCCTGACCTGCGCGGACTCCCGAGTGGTTCCGAACGTCATCACCAACAGCGGACCCGGTGACATGTTCACGGTGCGCAATGTGGGCAATCTGGTGCCGGACAGCGGAGACGCGTCGGTGGAGGCCGCACTCGTCTTCGCGCTCAACGAATTGAATGTGCGGTCCATCGTGGTGTGCGGGCATTCGTCGTGCGGAGCGATGAAGGCGCTGCATTCCGGGGCCGACACTGGACCGGGTATCGAACCCTGGCTCGCCCATGCCCATCCGAGCCTGGAGCAGTTCCAGCTCGGGCACCCGGTGGCACAGGCGGCCGCGGCCGCTGGATTCGGCGAGGTCGACCAGCTGAGCATGGTCAATGTGGCCGTGCAGTTGGAAACTCTGCACCGGCATCCCGCGGTGCGTGCGGCGATGACCGAGCGTGACGTGACGGTATCGGGATTGTTCTTCGATATCGCCAGCGCGCGCGTCATCGAGGTGACCGTGAACGGCCTCGCTCATATCGACGACAACGGCGCGCGGGTCACGCCGGAACTCGTCTGAGCCGATGACAGCTGGACCCGTCCGACCTCGCTCGGGCGGGTCCACGCATGTCGCTCGTAGGCTGATGGAGATGAGTGTCGAGTTGGAATCCGAACCCACGCGCACCGGATGGCGCGCCTTCCGTACCCGGCTGGCCGCGCGGCCTACGCTGAACCTCGCCTACCGGATCGGGGTCGCGGTGGTCGGCATCGCGGTGCTGGTCGTCGGAATCCTGGCGATTCCCTATCCCGGCCCCGGCTGGGCGATCGTATTCGCCGGACTTGGCATTCTCGCCACCGAATTCGCCTGGGCGCGCCGGGCGCTCGGTTGGCTGCGTGACAAGTACCGGCAGGGTATGGCGTGGTACTCCGCACGGGGCCCGGCCATGCGGGTGTTCGCGGCAGTGGTGACCTTTGCGCTGGTTCTCGCAACACTGTGGGTATTGGGAACATTCGGGTTGGTCGGCGGCTGGATCGGAGTCGAATGGCAGTGGTTGCGCAGTCCCCTGAAATGGTGAACACGGTCCCCGGCCGCACCCTGACCGAACCGGACTGGCTGTCGGCACGCATCGCGGAAATGGGACGCTCCTGGGGTGCCACCGAACCGCGCGTCTCCGGCACGCTCTGGTGGTGCATGGTCGCATCGGCACTGGTCGAACAGCTCGCACGCGCCTACGCGAACGAGGAACCCGCGCCGGAGCCGTTCCTGGACCGCCTCGACTGCGAGGTCCGCCCGGACGGCGGCATAGAACGAGTCCTCATCCACCCCGTCGCAGGTGCGGGCGTAGGGCATGGTCTCGACGGTGACAGCGGTGCAGCGCACGAGTCCGACCCCGCGCTCGGCCATGCCTGCGCGAAGGCGTTGCGGGAGACCTTGGCGGCCGTGATCGGCCCAGTGGCGACGGTCTCCGGTGCGGGAGTGCCGTCACTCTGGGCGATTGCCGCCGATGCCATCGGGAACCGGGCCCTCGACGCGGGGAATTCCGAGGCCGGGGCGCGGCTCGCGGGCGAGGTCGGTGGAAAGCTGCCGGTTCCGCGGTTCGTGGATGTCGACGGGCGGACCTTTGTCCGCCGGATCTCGTGCTGCCTGGTCTTCGAGGTGCCCGGCTGCGAAATGTGCACCAGCTGCCCGAAGCGGCCCGCCGCCGAACGCAAGGCGCTCCTGGCTCGGCTCGCCGCCGAAAGCTGATCGCCCGCAAGGTATTCGGCGTCCCACGCGGCGTACCTGACCATCCGCGATGGGCTGTGCGCGCATTTTTCGAGTGAATAGGGCACGAATGCCGGATGTCACGTTCTGGTCTCGCGCAACGGCACCGGTCGACCCGCGACGCGGCGATCCGAGTCCATCGACGCGGGGCCGCCAGGGTGCCGATAGCATGGTCGCGCCGGAGCAATTCGCCTCCGACGATGACCCGTGGGCAACCGCCCGCACCAGCGCGGGAACACGCCCGCCAGCGAACGCCAAGGAGTCTCTCGCCGTGACCACCTCAGCACCTATCAGCCCTGTCGCCCTCGTTCGGGTGCCGGCCGGGACGACGGCGGGTGCCGCGGTGCGCGAGGCGGGGCTGCCGACGAAGGGGCCCGACACCATCGTCGTGGTGCGCGATGCGGAGGGGCTCAAGGATCTGTCCTGGACCCCGGACACCGATGTCGAGGTCGAGCCGGTCGCCGCCAATACCGAGGACGGCCGCAGCGTAGTCCGGCATTCGGCCGCGCATGTGCTGGCCCAGGCCGTGCAGCAGGAGTTCCCGGAGGCCAAGCTCGGCATCGGCCCGCCCATCAAGGACGGCTTCTACTACGACTTCCAGGTCGACCGGCCGTTCACCCCGGAGGATCTGGCCAAGCTGGAATCCCGGATGAAGAAGATCGTCAAAGGCGCGCAGCGGTTTTCGCGACGGGTGGTCGAGGTCGATGACGCGCGCGTCGAACTGGCCAAGGAGCCGTTCAAGCTCGAGCTGATCAGCGATAAGTCCGGTATCGACGATCCGGAGGTCATGGAGGTCGGCGGTAAAGAGCTGACTATCTACGACAACCTGGACCCGCGCACCGGCGAAAAGGTCTGGGGCGATCTGTGCCGCGGTCCGCACATCCCGACCACCAAATTCATCCCCGCCTTCAAGCTGACCCGCAGCTCCGCCGCCTACTGGCGCGGCGACCAGAACCGCGAGGATCTGCAGCGCATCTACGGCACCGCCTGGGAATCGCAGGAGGCCCTCGACGAGCATCTGCACCTGCTCGAAGAGGCCGAGCGCCGTGACCACCGCAAACTCGGTCTGGAGCTGGATCTGTTCAGCTTCCCGGACGAACTCGGCTCCGGTCTGCCGGTGTTCCACCCCAAGGGCGGCATCATCCGCAAGGAACTCGAGGAGTACTCACGCCGCCGCCACGTCGCCGCGGGCTATGAGTTCGTCAATACACCGCACATCACCAAGGGACATCTGTTCGAGGTCTCCGGTCACCTGGACTGGTACAAGGACGGCATGTTCCCGGCCATGCATCTGGACGCCGAACTCAACGAGGACGGCACCGTCCGCAAGCCCGGCCAGGACTACTACGTCAAGCCGATGAACTGCCCGATGCACAACCTGATCTTCCGCTCGCGCGGCCGGTCCTATCGGGAGCTGCCGCTGCGGATGTTCGAATTCGGCTCGGTTTACCGCTACGAGAAGTCCGGTGTCGTGCACGGCCTGACCCGGGTGCGCGGCATGACGCAGGACGATGCGCACATCTACTGCACCAAGGAGCAGATGCACGCCGAGCTGACCAGCACGCTGCAATTCGTGCTCGGCCTGCTCGCCGACTACGGCCTCGACGACTTCTACCTCGAGCTGTCCACCAAGGATCCGAAGAAGTTCGTCGGCTCCGAGGAGATGTGGGAGGAGGCCACCGAGACCCTGCGTAAGGTGGCCACCGACTCCGGACTGGAGCTGGTCCCGGATCCGGGCGGCGCGGCCTTCTACGGCCCGAAGATCTCCGTACAGGCCAAGGATGCGCTCGGTCGCACCTGGCAGATGTCGACCATCCAGCTCGACTTCAACCTGCCCGAGCGCTTCAACCTGGAATACACCGCTTCCGACGGCACCAAGCAGCGGCCGGTAATGATCCACCGCGCACTGTTCGGTTCCATCGAACGCTTCTTCGGCGTGCTCACCGAGCATTACGCCGGCGCCTTCCCGGCCTGGCTCTCGCCGGTCCAGGTCGTCGGCATCCCGGTCGCGGAAACCTTTGCGCCGCATCTGGATTCGGTCATCGAGCAG
This sequence comes from Nocardia vinacea, assembly GCF_035920345.1. NCBI lineage: Bacteria > Bacillati > Actinomycetota > Actinomycetes > Mycobacteriales > Nocardiaceae > Nocardia > Nocardia vinacea. Next base: position 3,316,237 of record NZ_CP109149.1, on the reverse strand, counting down.
CTGCAGGACGCGGGTATCCGCGCGCAGGTCGATCGCAGCGACGACCGGATGCAGAAGAAGATCTTCAACAACACCGCGCAGAAGATCCCGTTCATGCTGCTCGCCGGTGAGCGCGATGTGAACGCGGGCGCGGTCAGCTTCCGCTTCCGCGACGGCACCCAGGTCAACGGCGTGCCGGTCGCCGCCGCGGTGGCCACGATCGTGGAATGGATCGCGAACCGGGAGAACGCCTCGCCGACCGCCGAGGGTTTTGTGGTGAAGGGCCCGGTATGAGCAGTCAGGGCCCGGAGGAGGCAGCGGGTGTAACCACGGAGGGCCCCCGCACATACCAGATCGGACAGAGCATGACTGAGCGCACGGTGCCGGACGGGCTCGTGGATTTGAACGCGGACTCGGACGAACAGGGGAGCATCGTGGATTCCGGTGCCGGTGAGCCGGATCGGTTGCAGCGGCTGTGGACGCCGTACCGGATGTCCTATATCGCCGAGGCCGCCACCGCCAATCCCAAAGACACCACGGGCCATCCGTTTACGGATATTCCGAAGATGTCGGATGAGGACGGTCTCGTCATCGCCCGTGGCGAGCACGTCTATGCGGTACTGAATCTGTATCCGTACAACCCGGGGCACATGATGGTGGTGCCCTACCGCAAGGTGGCCAACCTCGAGGATCTGACGCTCGAGGAGAGCGCCGAACTGATGTTGTTCACCCAGCAGGCGATTCGGGTGATGAAGCGGGTCTCGCGGCCGCACGGTTTCAATGTCGGCCTGAATCTCGGTGGGGTGGCAGGTGGTTCACTTGCCGACCATCTGCATCAGCACATCGTGCCGCGCTGGGGCGGGGACGCCAACTTCATCACCGTCGTCGGTGGTGTGAAGGTCATGCCGCAGTTGCTGCGGGAAACTCGGGCGCTGCTCTCGGCGGCGTGGAAGGAAGTCGAGTAGGGTGCTCAGCTTCTTCGGCCGCGAGACGTTCTCCAAAGCGACTGCGCCGCTGGGCAGAGCGCTTGTCAGTACCGGACTCACCCCCGATGCGGTGACGGTGATCGGCACCGTCGCGTCGATCACGGCCGCGGTCACCTTGTTCCCCACCGGACATCTGTTCTGGGGAACCATAGTGATCTGGCTGTTCGTCATGTTCGACATGCTCGACGGCGCCATGGCGAGAGCGCGCGGCGGCGGCACGAAATACGGTGCGGTGCTCGATGCCACGTGCGACCGTGTCGCCGACGGCGCCATTTTCGCCGGGTTGGCCTGGTGGGCGGTGTATCACGAGAACAGTAGGCCGCTGTTCTTCGCAACCCTGGTGGTTCTGGTTACCTCCCAGGTGATTTCGTACGCGAAGGCGCGCGCCGAGGCCAGTGGCCTATCCGCGGACGGTGGACTCATCGAGCGGCCGGATCGGCTGATCATTGTGTTGGTCGGTGCCGGATTCACCGGAATCGGCGGGTATTGGGGGATCGAATGGCTGACCTGGGCCGTGCACGTGGCGATGTGGATTCTGGCGGTGTTGAGCATTATCACGGTGTTCCAGCGGGTGCTGGCGGTCCGGAAATCGCCGGGCGCGCGGGACGTGATTCCGCCCGCGCCGCAGAATCCGGCGGACGCGACGGAGTTGCCCTCGTGACCGAGCGAAGCGAGGGAAACATGTGCCAGCGTGCAGTGCATACGACGGAGCCGAGCGCCAGCGAGGCGCAGTCGTGAGTTCCCAGTCCGAAGGCGTCGGCTCGCGGATCAAGTCCGGACTGACGGATTGGGCCTATGCCGCGGGTTGGCGGGTTGTGCGGGCGCTGCCCGAATCGACGGCGCGGCGGGCCTTCGATTGGGGCGGTAATCGGGTCGCGGACAAGGCGAATCGCGCCTTCCGTGCCGGTGGTGAGTCGAATCAGTTGCGGCGCAATCTCGCTCGCGTGCTCGGTGTGACTCCGGCCGAGGTGCCCGACGAACTGATCCGCGCGAGCATGCGTTCCTACGCCCGCTACTGGCGCGAAGCCTTCCGACTGCCGACGATGGATCACTCGGCACTGACCGGTTCGCTCGTGGAGGGCGTGGAGAATCTGGACGCCGCCCTGGCGCGGGGACGCGGTGTGGTGCTTGCGCTGCCGCACTCCGGAAACTGGGATGCGGCCGGGGTCTGGTTGGTCAGCCACAGCGGCACCCTCGCGACCGTCGCGGAACGGTTGAAGCCGGAATCGCTGTTCGAGCGGTTCGTCGCCTACCGGGAGAGCTTGGGTTTCGAGGTATTCCCGCTGACCGGTGGTGAGCAGCCGCCGTTCACCGCGCTGGCCGCCCGCCTGCGCGCGAACAATGTCGTATGCCTGATGGGCGAGCGGGATCTGACAGGTAAAGGTGTCCCGGTGACCATGTACGGCGAGCGCACTTGGTTGCCCGCGGGCGCGGCGAAGCTGGCCATCGAGACAGGTGCGGCGCTGATTCCGGTGCACTTGTGGTTCACCGTCGATGCCGATGGTCGCGAGGGTTGGGGGATGAAGACCGAAGCACCGCTGGATGTTTCGGACGGTGTCGCGTCGGTCACCCAGGCGCTGGCCGACCGGTTCGCGGCCAATATCGCCGAGCATCCCGCCGATTGGCATATGTTGCAGCCACAATGGGAGCAGGACCTTTCGGCGGAGCGGCAGGCCAGGATCGCCGCGGCGCAGGCCGGGTTGGACAGCGCCAAAGGGGAGAAGACACCATGAAAATCGGCATGGTCTGCCCCTATTCGTTCGATGTCCCCGGTGGTGTGCAGGCCCATGTCGTAGAATTGGCGCGGGTATTCATCGAACGCGGCCACAAGGTGAGCGTGCTCGCCCCCGCATCGGAGGACACGCCGCTGCCGGATTTCGTGGTGTCGGCCGGTCGCGCGGTGGCGATTCCGTACAACGGTTCGGTCGCCCGGTTGTCCTTCGGTCCCATGGCCTACACCAGGATTCGGCGCTGGATCGATGGCAACGACTTCGATGTGCTGCACATCCACGAACCGAACGCGCCGAGCCTGTCCATGCTCGCGCTGAAGATCGCCGAGGGGCCGATCGTGGCCACCTTCCACACCTCGACCACGAAATCATTGGTGCTGAGCACCTTTCAGGGTGTGCTGCGGCCCTATCACGAGAAGATCAGCGGCCGGATCGCGGTCTCCGAGCTGGCGCGGCGCTGGCAGGTGGAGGCGCTCGGTTCGGATGCGGTCGAAATCCCCAACGGCGTCGCCGTGCCCGCCTTCGCGCGGGCTCCGATGCTGCCCGGATATCCGCGCGCGGGCGGAACAGTGCTGTTCCTCGGTCGCTACGACGAACCGCGCAAGGGGATGGAAGTCCTGCTCGGTGCGCTGCCTGAATTGGTGCGCAGACATCCTGATGTCGAGATCCTCATCGTCGGGCGCGGTGACGAGGAGCGGCTGCGCCGCGAAGCCGGGCCGCTCGCCCGGCATCTGCGTTTCCTCGGTCAGGTGTCGGACGAGGAGAAGGCTTCGGCGATGCGCAGCGCGGATGTGTACGTCGCGCCGAATCTCGGTGGGGAGAGCTTCGGCATCATCCTGATCGAGGCAATGGCGGCCGGAACCGCCGTGGTGGCAAGCGAATTGGACGCCTTCCGCCGGGTCTTGCGCGATGGCACGGCGGGAATGCTCGTCCCGGTAGGGGATTCGGTTCGACTTGCCGCCGCGCTGGACACCCTGCTCACCGACGATGTGCGCCGCGAAGCCCTGATCCACACCGCCAATCAGGTGGTCAGCGAATACGACTGGCCGGTGGTCGCCGAACAGATCCTGCGGGTCTACGAAACCGTCACGGTGGGGGATACGCGCGTGCGGGCCGCCGGATGATCAATAGCACGGTGAGGGCTGCTGGATGATTACGTTCTCCGCCACAACGGTTCTCGTACTCGCGCTCATCGTCGCGGTCGTCGTCGCGATCGGTCTTTGGGCGGCTTCGACGGCGAACCGGCTCGACCGGTTGCACGTGCGGTCGGATCAGTCCTGGCAGGCCCTCGACGGTGCGTTGGCGCGACGGGCGGTGGTGGCCAGGTCGGTCGCCGTGGCCATCGCGGGCCCGACTGCCGATTCCGCGCTGGTCGAGCAGGCCAAACGGCTCAGCACACTCGCCGATCGGGCCGAGCGGGCGGGCCGTGCCGACCGTGAAACCATCGAAAATCAGCTCTCGGCAGCGCTTTCCGCGATCGACATCGCCCAGTTGCGCCCACAGCAGGTCGCCGAACTCGCCGATGCCGAGGCTCGAGTGCTGATCGCGCGTCGCTTCCACAACGACGCGGTGCGCGACACCCTCGCCCTGCGCACCCGCCGCCCGGTCCGCATCCTGCACCTGGGCGGTACCGCGCCGCTGCCGACATATTTCGAGATCAGCGAACGCGCCACCCCGGCCGCATCGACCGGCCTGGTCGTCGATACGGTCCGCACCTCGGCGCGCGTGGTGTTGCTCGACGAACAGGACCGCGTGCTGCTCATGCGCGGCAACGACCCCAAAACACCCGACGTCTCCTTCTGGTTCACCATCGGCGGCGGCGTGGAACCGGGGGAGACCCTGCGCAGTGCGGCGGTGCGAGAGCTCTGGGAGGAGACGGGGCACACCGCGGATCCGACCGCCCTGCGCGGTCCCATCTGGCGGCGGGTCGCGGTATTCCCGTTCGATGGCGAACTCATCCGGGCCGAGGAGTTGTTCTTCGCCCTGCGTGTCCCGGCCTTCGACCCGAAGCCGGGCAATCTCACGGCGGTCGAGCGACGCAGCATCACCGACCACAAGTGGTGCACCGGGTCGGACATCGTCACCCTGGACCACACCGGCGAGACCGTTTACCCCTACCACCTGGACCAATTGCTTCCCGAAGCTGCCAAAGCCGCGTCGGGTGACTCCCATCCCGAGGTGCGGTCTATTCGGTGATCGGGGGGCTGCCTGAGCGCCCATTCCTGCCTCGATTGCGCGGCTTCCCACAGCATCGGCGCGAGAATGGGTGCTCGGGCCGATCAACCTCCCACGCCTGCGATCAGGGTGCGCGCGTGGATCTTTCGGCTGTGATGTGTTTCACGATCGTGATAGCGTCGCGACTGGATTGCTGCCGCCTGGGTAGTGCTGGTGGGGGAGCGCTACCGGGGAGTTCTGGTGGTACTTCCACTGCAGTGAGATGGTCCGTTGGCGTGTGGAAGGTAAGCAGTACATGTCCTACCTGTTGTTCGATTTCCTATTGCCGTTGTTGGGTTCCGATGCCGCGGGGTATTGGGCCCAGTTGCTGGTAGTCGGCCCGCTGTAGTTCCTGTCGGGTGTTCGTCGGGGCGGCGCAAGACTTGCGTCGGCCCGACGGAACCGTCTCGCGACCGGTCCAGTGGTTGCCGACCGGACGCGGACCCGCTGGTCGCGGCAAGGCCAGTGGTGTCCAACTGGCTATCAAGTGGCCTGATCGGCCCGCCTAGAATCGGTGGCGTTAGTTCCAAGCGACCCGATTGGCGCACATGACTCAGGAGTTTGCCGTGACCACGCCCGAGACCACCAACACCATCGGCACCGCCCGCGTGAAGCGCGGGATGGCCGAGATGCTCAAGGGCGGGGTGATCATGGATGTCGTCACCCCAGAGCAGGCCAAGATCGCCGAGGACGCCGGCGCGGTTGCGGTGATGGCCCTGGAGCGTGTTCCGGCCGATATCCGCGCACAGGGCGGCGTCTCCCGGATGAGCGATCCGGACATGATCGACGGCATCATCTCCGCCGTCTCGATTCCGGTCATGGCCAAGGCGCGTATCGGCCACTTCGTAGAGGCGCAGATCCTGCAGAGCCTCGGCGTCGACTACATCGACGAATCCGAGGTGCTGACCCCCGCCGACTACGCCAACCACATCGACAAGTGGAACTTCACCGTGCCGTTCGTGTGCGGTGCCACCAACCTGGGCGAGGCGCTGCGCCGGATCACCGAGGGCGCGGCCATGATTCGCTCGAAGGGTGAGGCGGGCACCGGCGACGTCTCCAATGCCACTACCCACATGCGCAAGATTCGTGCCGAGATCCGCAAGCTGTCGTCGCTGCCCGAGGACGAGCTGTTCGTCGCCGCCAAGGAGCTGCAGGCGCCGTACGAGCTGGTGCGCGAGGTCGCGCAGACCGGCAAGCTGCCGGTCGTGCTGTTCACCGCGGGCGGTATCGCCACCCCCGCCGACGCCGCGATGATGATGCAGCTCGGCGCCGAGGGTGTCTTCGTCGGTTCTGGCATCTTCAAGTCCGGCAATCCGGCCGAACGCGCTGCCGCCATCGTCAAGGCGACTACGTTCTACGACGACCCGGATGTGCTCGCCAAGGTTTCGCGCGGTCTGGGCGAGGCCATGGTCGGCATCAATGTCGAGGAGCTGCCGGTCGATCACCGGCTGGCCGAGCGCGGTTGGTGATCTACCGCTGAATCGAATCGACGCCCGCGGCACCGGGATTGCTTGATCCACTGCCGCGGGCGTTGCTCGTTCTGCGCGATGAGGGAGAAGCTGTCGCGGCCCTCACAGTTGTCTTATGCCCGCCACAGAGTTGGTGGCTAGCTTCGGAATTCGGTGCACGTCGGCGGCCGCGCGGGCAATTGGCGCGGCACCGTCGGGGTCACGGACCTGTCCGAATGGCAAAGGATGATCAGTTGAAGCTTCGTAAGACCGGACGTGTCGCGATCGCGGGACTGGCCGCCGTGGCCGCCCTCAGCCTGTCGGCATGTGGCAGCGACGACTCGAAGACCGCGACCACACCGACCAAGACCTCGACCAGCGTCACGAAGTCGAATGCGAACCTCCCGCCGACCCCGAGCGTCGCCGACCTCAACGCCCAATTGCTCCGCGCGCTGGACCCGTCGGTGCCGAGTTCGGAGAAGTTGGATCTGGTGCAGGGTGCGCAGGCCGATCCGGAACTGCCCAACCGCCTGGCGCAGGCCTTCCAGCAGGCGGGCGCCAAGGCCGAGGTCACCGAGGTGAATGCCTTCGGCGACGCACTCAATGCCAAGGCGAAGTTCACCGTCAACGGCCAGGAGAACATCGTCGACGTGCCCTTCGTTGCCGAGGACGGCAAGTGGAAGGTCGAAAAGAGCTGGTCCTGCACCATGTTGAGTAACCTCGGTCAGCAGTCGACGGCCTGCGGCTAGTCCCGGTTCCCGGCCGCAGCGGGTTCGGCCGGGGGAGTGGGTGATTCGAGGTGGCGAGCATCTTGCTCGCCACCTCGCAGCGTCTCTCATCGCGAAGAGCCGTGCTCTTTCCAGGGATTCGCATCCGCCTGCTGGCTCCCGTAGCGGATCGCGAAAAGGTGGCTTGTGCTCCAGCAAAATTCATGCTGATACGAAGATATGCGCATTTAACTATGTAATTTAGCCTCGAAACACGGAAATGTCTGTTTCCCAACAAAATTGCAAAGGAGGGGAGGGGCGGCCAGTGTTCTCGGGGGTACGACTACCGGCGGGCGGTGTCGTCTATTCGGTGTCGTCTATTCGGAGCGCCGGACGATCGGGGTGGTCCCAGCGAATGAAAAAGGTTGGGGTGCTGGGGTTGTCGCGGTTGTGGCGGAGGAGGGCGGGGATGGTCCACCGGTCGTCGGGTGGGGTGCGGCGGTGGAGTGCGGGTTCGGACATGTCGAGGTGGGCGATCAGATCGAAGTCGAGGCCGCGGCCCGAAAGCATGGGACCAGCGACGAGCAAGACTGTGCCCGCGGCGGCGGTGCGGATGGGGGAGCGGGCCGAGCGGTCGCGGTCCTCGTCCCAGAGCGCGGAGAGCCAGCTTCCGTCGTGGCGCAGCGCCCGGATGACTTCGCGGTCGAGTGCGGCGTAGTCGAACCAGGCAGTGCGGTAAGACAATTCGTCGGTGCGGCCGAATTCCATGCGGAGCGAGGCTGGGCGGATGTAGCCGTGCAGCGAGACGACCTCGGCGGCGCGGCCGATGTCGCGTAGTGCTATGGCGATGCGGTCCGCGATCGCCACGGGTTCGGCCGCGTCGGCTCCGTCGATGGCGACCAGCGTCCGCCCGTCGAGCTCGCGGATGCGGTTGGTGATGAGTTCGACGAGTCCGTCCCGGGTGATCGGATCGAAATACGGCACCGATCCATTCCATCAAACCGCGCTGTCGAACGCCGTTCTGGGCGGCGGACGCGGCCATAGCCAAGAGGTCACCGACAGGTCGCATCGGTGCTCGGGATAATCTCGGCCCCATGGCGACAATCGAAGAGGCGCTGGAGATCGAGCGGCTCGAGCGGGACATCTTCCGTGGCGCGTCCACCAAGACCCAGCTCGTACGCACGTTCGGCGGCCAGGTTGCCGGCCAGGCGCTGGTGGCGGCGGTACGGACGGTGGAACCTCGGTTCCAGGTGCATTCGCTGCACGGGTACTTCCTGCGGCCCGGAAATCCGGAAGAGCGGACCGTGTACCTCGTCGAGCGGATCCGTGACGGCCGGTCCTTCTGTACCCGCCGGGTCACCGGCGTACAGGACGGCGCCGCGATCTTCACCATGTCGGCGTCGTTCCACGTCGGTGACGCGGGTCCGGAACATCAGGACGAGATGCCGTCGGTGCAGGGGCCGGATGAGCTGCCCGACGCGAGCACGACGATGAGCCCCGAGCGGCTGTGGGCCATGCGCGAATGGGAGCATTGGGATATCCGCACCGTGCCGCAGGATGTGGTGACCCGCCGCGACGGCGTCGTCTCCCCGCAGCAGGTGTGGTTCCGCTACCGGCATCCGCTGCCCGACGACCCGGTCGTGCACGTCTGCACCCTCGCCTACATGAGCGATATGACCCTGCTCGGTTCCTCGAAGGTCACCCACCCCGATGAGCCGACGCAGAACGCCTCGCTCGATCACGCCATGTGGTTCCTGCGTCCGTTCCGTGCCGACGAGTGGCTGCTCTACGACCAGTCGTCCCCGTCTGCGGGTTTCGGCCGGGCACTGACCGGCGGCAAGATTTTCAACCGCGAGGGCGAGTTGGTGGCGGCGGTTGTGCAAGAGGGCTTGATTCGCACACTACGCGGGGAGTGAGCGTCCAAATCGCACGCTTTTCCCAGTATTGGGAAATGCCGAACGGTCTGTATTTGTTCGGGCGGCTCGTAGACTGCCGCGCAAAGAAGTCGCCGACCAGGAACGACGGTTTCAATGCGTCAAGAATGGAGGCAGGAATGTGGCTGTCGGGAGCTTTTCCTACCAGAACGGATCGGGCTATTCGGATCGGATCGATAATCCGGACGAGTACCGGACCTACAACATAGCTATCGGCCGGGGAGCGGCGGACAACCAGACGAATGCAACGGTCTGGCTGTATGCCCGGACGGACGGCCAAGGGGATTCGATCTACCTCGACCCGGGCACCAGCACCTATGTGAGCTCCGGTTACCAGAGCTGCAAATTCACCAGCTGACCCGGATCGACCCGGTGGCGTTGGCGTGGCCGACCCACACCACCGCGGCTGGATGAGCCGCGTCGGGCTCAGACCATCTGCACGCGCAGGTGGCAGACCACCGTGTCGGTCATCCGACGGAGTTCGCGCTCGAGTTCGTCGCTGCGGTGGCTGGGCAGCACCCGGTCCCAGCCGCCCGGCGGATCGATCTCTGCGATGACGACGACCTTGCGTCGTCCGGCGAAATTCGCACGGACATAGCGGGCGACGGGTCCGCCGACGGTGGCATCGCTGTCCTCGAGCAGGACCAACCGGACCTCGGGATGCCACGCCTCCCAGGCCTTGGTGAACACCTTGACCGATTCCCCGGGCAGGCAAACATGCACGGCGACAATGTCTTTGCCGATGGACATGGCGGCCGAGAGCGCCTCGCGGCTGAGTTCGGAGACCTCGGAGATCGGCACCACGATCGCGATGCCCGTGGCCTGGGGCTGGTCCGGGATCGCGCCATTGCCGCGGCAGCCGCCGATTCTGGTGTAGGCGCCGCGGATTCGCTCCATACCGAGCGCGGGCAGCACCAGCACGATGAGCCACGCGCCGTCGGGGAAGGCCGCGATCACCTGCCGGTAGGAGGCCATCAGTACGGTAATCACATCTGTGAGTGTCGACCGCTTTCGGGCGAATGAACCCGGTCTTGACGCAACGTTGACAGCCACCGTGAGCAGGGCCACAGCGCCGCGCCTCGTAAGCTCATGGCGTGAACGCATCGGTCGCCTCGCCCGCAACGGGCGCGCAGCACAGTCCCGACCGGCCCATCATCGGTGTGCTGGCCCTGCAGGGTGACGTGCGCGAACATGTCGCGGCACTCGCGGAATGCGGCGCGCAACCGGTGCTGGTACGCCGCGCGTCCGAGCTCGCCGCGGTGGATGCGCTGGTGCTGCCCGGCGGCGAGTCGACCGCCATCAGCAAGCTGCTGGAGGTCTTCGAACTCCTCGAACCGGTGCGCGCGCGGCTGCGGGAAGGTATGCCCGCCTTCGGATCCTGCGCCGGGATGATCCTGCTCGCATCCGAAGTGCTCGACACTCGCCCTGACGCGAAGCATCTGTCCGGTATCGATATGACGGTGCGGCGCAATGCTTTCGGCCGTCAGGTCGACTCGTTCGAGACCGATCTGGACTTCGCGGGCCTGACCGACGGTCCGGTGCGCGCGGTATTCATCCGGGCGCCGTGGGTGGAGCGGGTCGGCGCGGGCGTCGAGGTGCTGGCCACGGTTCCCAGTGGCCCCGCCGCCGGGCGCATTGTCGCGGTGCGGCAGGGCAAGGTGGTCGCGACGTCGTTCCATCCCGAGGTCACCGGCGATTTGCGGGTGCATCGGATGTTCGTCGATCTGGTTCGCGCCGCCGAGTAGTCGCCCACAGGAACTGGCCGTAACCGGACGAGTAGGCTGAGAGAGTTGTCTACCCGGCCGGTGCGGGTACCGTGCGCACGATCAGACGTGCTGTCGACTGGAGGAAGTAGGGAATGAGCGGCCACTCCAAATGGGCCACCACCAAGCACAAGAAGGCGGGGATCGACGCGAAGCGCGGCAAGCTCTTCGCCAAGTTGATCAAGAACATCGAGGTGGCGGCCCGCACGGGTGGCAGTGACCCGGCGGGCAATCCGACGCTGTACGACGCCATCCAGAAGGCGAAGAAGTCGTCGGTTCCGAACGACAACATCGAGCGTGCCCGCAAGCGCGGCGGCGGTGAAGAGGCCGGCGGCGCCGACTGGCAGACCATCATGTACGAGGGCTACGGCCCCAATGGTGTCGCGGTGCTGATCGAATGCCTTACCGACAACCGCAACCGCGCCGCCGGCGAGGTGCGTGTGGCGATGACCCGCAATGGCGGCAATATGGCTGATCCGGGTTCGGTTTCCTACCTGTTCCACCGCAAGGGCATCGTGACCCTGGAGAAGAACGGGCTGTCCGAGGACGATGTGCTGCTCGCCGTGCTCGACGCGGGCGCCGAGGAGGTCAACGACCTCGGTGATTCCTTCGAAGTCGTCAGCGAACCGTCGGATCTGATCCCGGTGCGCAAGGCGCTGCAGGACGCCGGAATCGATTACGACTCCGCCGAATCCGGCTTCCAGCCGTCGGTATCGGTCGCCGTCGACATCGACGGCGCGCGCAAGGTATTCAAGTTGGTCGACGCGCTCGAAGACAGCGACGATGTACAGAACGTGTACACCAACGTGGACATCTCCGACGAGGTCGGCTCCCAGTTGGAACAGGACTGACGCACCATCATCGACCAGTGCCTCGGGGCGGTTCGCAGCGATGCGGACCGCCCCGAGTGCGTTTCGCACCCGGCGTGAACTGGTTATTCCGCGATTCGTGTCCGATCGGACCATTCGTAGACCCGCAGCCGCCCCTCGGGCGTATCGGCCTCCCGATTGGTGACCTTGAAGTGCTCGTATCCGCCGCGGTATTCGACTTTGAGCTCGACGCCGGGCGGCGTGATCGGAACGATGCGAGCGGGCAAGTCTCTCGGCCCACCTTCTAGGACAGCCTTCACAACATTGCTCATCCTTCGGATGGTAGGTCTCGGATGTGATGCACGCCACAAACGCGGCCGAACGGCCGCGTGGTCCTGGAGGGAATTCCAATGCCGCGCCCGACGGAGTCCGATACGACCGATTAATGGTTGCCGCAAGTTAGCTAACCGTATTTCCTGGATTCGGAGCAACTGGTCGCAGCTGTCGATTGCCTGCGGTGTAACGATTGCGGTTCGATTGCTGATTTACGAATCGAGGGCCGCGACAGACCGCTGCGGCCGCCCGATCAGGCTCCTGCGCACCGAGAACTTGTCCCGCCCCGGAAAGAGACCAGCCATCATGCGTCGATCCCTTGCCGACGAGCATCCCGGCGATTCAACCGACCTGAACATCACCCTCGCCCCGCTCGCGGTCGCGACCGGACTGATCCTGCTCATCGCCGCATTCGCGACGGTGAACCGGATGCCCGGCTGGGCTGCCGACTACGGCGCGAGCCTGGTGTACTTCGCGATCTTCCTATACGTGGCGATCGCCGGACGCATGACCTGGTGGGGCGCCGACCTACTGATCAGTCACGGCAAGAAACGCTGACTGTCGTTCACGGCACCGTGAGCACCAATTTGCCTACAGTGCGGCCGGTTTCGCCGAGTGCGTGCGCCTTCGCCGCCTCTTCGAACGGGAAGACCCCGGCGACGGTCGGGCGCAGCGCCCCGGATTCGGCGAGTTCCGCGAGCGCGATCATTCCGGCGTGATCGTCCTCCACCAGCATGCGCACGGCCCGGACTCCCAATCGCTTTGCCTCGGTGGCCAATTCGATCGCGCCGAAGGCGCGCAGCGAGACCAGTAGGCCGCCGGGGCGGAGCGTCCGCAGGGAGCGCAGGCTGTTCTCGTCATCTATCGAATCCAGCACGACATCGACACCGTGTACCGCCTCGGTGAAATCGGTTGTGCGGTAATCGATCGTCTCGTCCGCACCGATTTCGCGCAGGAATTCGTGGTTGGCCGCGCTCGCGGTGCCGATGACGTACGCGCCGCGCGTCTTGGCGATCTGAACGGCGAAGTGTCCGACGCCACCCGCTGCCGCATGGATCAGGATGCGTTGTCCAGCTTGCAGTTTCGCGGTGTCGACGAGGGCCTGCCAGGCGGTGAGGGCGGCCAGGGGGATGGCCGCGGCCTGAATATGGTCCAGGTTCACCGGTTTCGGGGCGAAGGCGCGGGCAGGGCCCACGACGTATTCGGCGAATGCGCCGTGTCCGTAGGGGTAGGGGAGCATGCCGAAGACCGCGTCGCCCGGCTCGAACAGAGTGACCCCGATACCCGTGGCCACCACGTCGCCCGATACATCCCATCCCAGCACGAACGGCGGTTCGCCGAGGAAGAGTCCGGAGGCGCCGCGATGCCGCCAATCGGTCGGGTTGAGACCGGCTGCCTGCGCCCGGACCAGGATTTCGCCGGGTCCGGGCGTCGGGATGGGCAGTTCGACTTCGGTCAGGACCTCAGGGCCGCCGATTAGATCTTGGCTGATCGCGCGCATGGTGGTGTCGTTCATGTCGTTCAGCCTGCCGTCGGCGGCGTCACAAGGAAATGGCACGATTGCCAATATTCGATATGATCGTGCCATGGTCGGTACCTCGGATGGGCACTCGGCGCGACATCGGGTGGTCGTGCTCGCATTGGACGGGGTGTATCCGTTCGAACTCGGCATTCCGAACCGCGTCTTCGGCACCGTCGCGGATCTGTACGAGGTGAGCACTTGCTCGATCGATGGCGCACCGGTACCGAGCCGAGCCGATTTCGCCATTGCTGTCCAACACGACAGCCGGGCGCTGGCGACCGCCGACACCGTGGTCATACCGGCCTGCGATATCGATATGACGCTCGATGGCGCGCTGCCGCCCCCGGTGGCCGCGGCATTCGCACGCATCCGACCGGGCACCCGCATCGTGTCGATCTGTACCGGCGCATTCGTGACCGCAGCCGCCGGATTGCTCGACGGTCGTCCGGCGACGACGCACTGGAATGTGGCCGAACTGTTCCGGCGCACCTTTCCGCGGGTGCTACTGAATACCGATGTCCTCTACGTCGACGACGATGACGTGCTCACGTCGGCGGGCGCGGCGGCAGGCATAGATCTCTGTCTGCACCTGGTGCGCCGCGATCACGGCAGTGCCGTCGCGAATACGGTGGCGCGCCGCTGCGTCGTGCCGCCGTGGCGTGATGGCGGCCAGGCCCAATACATCGAACAGCCGGTGCCGCCGTCGACCTCGGCGGGTACCGCCGCCGCCAGACACTGGGCCCTCGAGAATCTCCGATTGCCTTTGACCATGGACGATCTCGCCGTCCAGGCCCGAATGAGCAAGCGCACCTTCGCCCGTCGCTTCCGCGACGAAGTCGGCATGAGCCCGGGCCGCTGGCTCATCCAACAGCGCGTCTTCCGCGCCCGCCAGCTACTCGAATCGACCGATATGACCGTGGACCGCATCGCGGGCGAGGTCGGCTTCGCCACCGGGAGCTCACTACGCCAACACCTGCACGATTCCATCGGCGTATCACCGCTGGCCTATCGCCGAACCTTCCGCGCCGAGTCGGTCGTCCCGGCCGAGGTCCTGGGCTGAGCGCGGCTCAATTCATCGACCGCGCAATCGGTTTCAGGTCGCGTCGGGCACCGGGAGACCGACACGGGCGACGATCCAGGGGAACGACGAGGTGAACGCGGCCGAGGCGAATTGCCATGTGTGGCCACCCTGGGTGGTGTGAATGGTGCAATCGATGCCGACTTCGTGGCCTGCGTCGCACAGCTTTTCGGCGGCGCCGACCTCACCGGTGTCGAAGACTCCGTCATGACCGCCCATGCCTACGTTGTCGTCGTCGGCGGCCGCGGATTGTTGGCGTGCACCATGGGATCCCGGACCGGATTTGGGTGGGGCGAGATCGTCGAACAGACCCGCCATACCGGTGTAGGGACCGTGTTCGGCCATAACGGTGAGCGGATCGAAGGCGGCCCAGCGATCGGCGTCGCCGCCGAAAAGCCTTCGGATCGTTTGTTCCTTATTGCCCGAGGCCGGGCCGAGATCGCCCGCGATATCGACGAAGGTGCGCACCAATTCGGGGTGCATGACCGCCAGATCGACCGCACAGGTGCCGCCCATGGACCAGCCGACCACCGCCCAGTTCGCCGGATCCGCCGAGGCGCCGAAGCGAGATTCCAGATAGCTGGGCACATCTCGGGTCAGATGGTCGGCGGCATCGCCGCGCGGACCGTTCACGCATTCGGTGTCATTGTTGAAACTGCCGCTGGAATCGACGAAGACGAGGATCGGGGCGCGGCCACCGTTGGCGGCGGTGAACTTGTCCACCTCGGGCATGATCTGACCGCTGCGGATCCAGTCGGCGGGCGTATTGAATTCGCCGCCGATCATCATGACGACCGGCAGTGCCGGCGGCGTCGGACCGGCGAACCAGGCCGGTGGCAAGTACACATATTCGGTTCGATGCGGAAAACCGCTGCCCGCGTCCGGAATCTGCACCGGCACGATCTTGCCGGTGCTGACATCGGTATTGCGGAGTCCGGGCAGCGCATCGATATCGGTCTGATTCGGCAGCGGACCCGCGGTGAGCGCACTCCAGGCGGACTGCACGGTGGGGTAGTAGCCCACCCACTGATTGAGCACGATGCCGGTACTCAACAGGGCGAGCGGTATGGCGAGCACCGAGACGCCACGCCGCCACCACCTGGCACCGCGCCAGCCGAGCCCGGCGACCGCGATCGCCGCGACCGCGACGCCGACACAGGCCCACAACTCGACCGGCGCCGGATCCGAGGCCAGCCCCTGGTCGTTCACATACGCCCACGCGGCCACCGCGCCCGCCGCACCGAGCACCACGCAGACCGGCAGCAGCACCAACCGCCAGCGCCGGGTCCGCCAGCCGATCGCCAGGACCAACGCGGCCACCGCGACCAATTCGACGGTCACCGGCAGCCAGCCGTGCAGCAGCGATATGCCGTGATGAAAGCCGTTCTGATAGTTCGGATTCAGATTCGCCGAAGGCAGCCGCGGTGGTGGCGGTGTCACGGGGGTCGCGGGTGCGGCTAGCGGGGCACGGACTACGGGCACCTACGGCATTGTCGAGACCGTTCCTCGAGAAAGCCTGTGAATTCGCTCCAGTAAACCTGGGCGCCCATGAAACGCTGGTCGATCGCGGGTCGATAACCGCACAGGTGAATCGGGCTCCGAACAGTCTTGTCCGGTAAGGTCCAATAGCTGGTCGTGCAGGATTCAGGAGGGGTGCACATGACTTATCAACCACCGCCGCAGTATCCGGGGCAGGGGTATCCGGGCTACCCGGGATATCCGCCGCAGCCGCCGAAGGGCAAGCCGGTGTGGCCGTGGGTGCTCGGCGGCGTCTTCCTCGCGATCGTGCTCACCGTCGGCGGCTGCGTGGCGGTATTCGGATCCATCGCCTACCGGCTCGACAAGGAGTCGAAGAAGGAAACCTCGATCACTTACGAGGTCTCGGGCTCCGGCACCGCCGATATCTCCTACAACAGTGGCGATTTCGATACCGCCAATGCCAACGATGCACCGCTGCCGTGGACCAAGGCCGTGACCGTGACCGGATACGTCCGCACGGGCCGGGTTTCGGCGACCGTCAGCGGATCCAACGGCGGCACGGTGACCTGCCGCATCCTGCAGGACGGCAAGGTAGTCGTCGAGGATTCGGACTCCGGCACCTACGCGTATGTGAGCTGCTACCACTCGTTCGACTAGCCGAATCCCGGGCGGGCACCGTGTCGTTGGTGAACGGTAGGTGCCCGTCCACTAGACTCTCGAACAGTTGTTCGTGCCTTCGAGAGGGGATCGTGTGCGGGTGATGGGCGTCGACCCGGGACTCACCCGGTGCGGCCTCAGCATCGTCGAGGGCGGGCTGGGGCGGAAGGTGACGGCGCTCGACGTCGACGTGGTGCGCACCCCCGCGGATATGGATCTGGCACACCGGCTGATGGGCGTCGCCGACGTCGCCGACCACTGGATGGATACGCACAAACCCGACGCGGTCGCGATCGAGCGGGTGTTCGCGCAACACAATGTGCGCACCGCGATGGGCACCGCCCAGGCAGGCGGCGTGATCGCCCTGGCCGCCGCGCGCCGAGGGATACCCGTGGCCTTCCATACCCCGAGTGAAGTGAAGGCCGCCGTCACCGGCAACGGCACCGCGGACAAGGCACAGGTGACCGCAATGGTGACGCGTATCCTCGGCCTCCAGGTCGCGCCGAAACCGGCGGATGCGGCCGATGCGCTGGCCCTGGCGATCTGTCATTGTTGGCGGGCGCCGCTGATGGCACGGATGGCCGAGGCCGAGGCGCGCGCCGCCGAGGCACAACGGCGGTATACACAGCGGCTTGCCGAACAACGGAAGGTGGTGCGCGGGTGATCGCGTCGGTACGCGGTGAGGTGCTCGAGATCGCGCTCGATCATGTCGTGATCGAGGCGGCGGGCGTGGGCTATCGGCTCAATGTCACCCCCGCGACGCTGTCCACCCTGACCCGCGGCGAGGAATCCCGGCTGTTCACGGCGATGATCGTGCGCGAGGATTCGATGACGCTGTTCGGATTCGCCGATACCGAATCCCGTGACCTGTTCGGCCTTTTGCAGACCGTCTCCGGAGTCGGGCCCCGGCTGGCCATGGCGGTGTTGGCGGTGCTCGAGCCCGAGGCGCTGCGCAAGGCGCTGGCGGAGAGCAATGTCGCGGCGCTGACCCGGGTGCCCGGCATCGGCAAGCGCGGGGCCGAGCGCATGGTTGTCGAGTTGCGTGACAAGGTGAATCTTGTTCCGGTGCAGGCGGGTCCGCCCGGCAGTACGCCGACGCCGGTGCTCACACCGGTGCGCGAGCAGGTTGTCGAGGCACTGGTCGGACTCGGATTCCCGGTCAAACAGGCCGAACCCGCGGTCGACGCGGTACTCGCCGAAAATCCCGCCGCCGATACGTCGAAGGCGCTGCGGGCGGCGCTCGGCTCGCTGGGGAAGAATCGGTAAGACGTCATGGATTACGATCCCGAACCGGACGCCGAATCCCAGGTCAGCGCAAGCTATCTCAAGTCCGATGGTGATATCGAGGCCAGTCTGCGCCCGAAGTCCCTGGACGATTTCATCGGCCAGCCGCGCGTCCGTGAACAGCTCGCGCTCGTGCTGCGCGGCGCCAAACAGCGCGGCGGTACCCCGGACCATGTGCTGCTGTCCGGTCCGCCCGGGCTCGGCAAGACCAGTATGGCGATGATCATCGCCGCCGAACTCGGTACGGCACTGCGAATTACGTCCGGTCCGGCGTTGGAACGCGCGGGCGATCTCGCCGCGATGCTGAGCAACCTGGTCGAGGGCGATGTGCTGTTCATCGATGAGATCCACCGGATCGCCCGGCCCGCCGAGGAGATGCTCTACCTCGCCATGGAGGATTTCCGCGTCGACGTGGTCGTCGGGAAAGGGCCGGGGGCAACATCGATTCCGCTGGATATCGCACCGTTCACCTTGGTCGGCGCGACCACCCGCTCCGGTGCGCTCACCGGTCCGCTGCGCGACCGCTTCGGCTTCACCGGCCATATGGATTTCTACGATCCCGAAGAACTCCTGCGCATTCTGCTGCGCTCGGCTCATATTCTCGGTGTCGCGATCGACCGCGATGCCGCCGCCGAGATCGCGGGCCGCTCCCGTGGCACCCCCCGCATCGCAAATCGCCTGCTGCGCCGCGTCCGCGACTACGCCGAGGTCCGCGCCGACGGCGTGATCACCCGTCCCATCGCTCAGGCCGCACTAGAGGTCTACGACGTGGATGTCCTCGGCCTGGACCGCCTCGACCGCGCCGTCCTCGGCGCGCTGGTCCGAAGCTTCGGCGGTGGGCCCGTTGGTGTTTCGACCCTCGCGGTCGCCGTCGGGGAGGAGGCCGCGACCGTCGAAGAAGTCTGCGAGCCGTTCCTCGTCCGCGCAGGCATGGTCGCCCGCACCCCACGCGGCCGCGTCGCCACCGCCACCGCCTGGCAACACCTCGGCCTCATCCCACCCCCCGACCTAGTCTTCGGCTCCATCCAAGTCCGAGGCCGCGAACCCCACCCCACCCTCGACCTCTTCGACTAACCCCCGCACCGGGCACTGGATCAAGATCAGGTGGAACTGGTTGCGGTGGCTACTCGGCGATGCCGCCATGGATTCCACCTGATCTTGATTTCTAGCGGTGATTGTGTTCGAGGGCGGTGACGACGAGGTCCAGGAAGGCGTCTACCTCGTCGCGGGTGTAGCCGCGTGTGCCGAGGCGGGCCTCGGTGAAGCGGACGGCGCGGACGTCGGTGACGGTCAAGCTGCCGGGGGCGCCGTGGGCGAGGGTGGCGGCGACCAAGTCGAGGAAGGCGTCCACTTCCTCGATGTCGTAGCCGCGGCGGCCGACAGCGGCCTGGGTGAACTGCATGCGGTGCACATCGTCGGGGCTGAGCAGTGTGGCGGGGCCGGAACCATTGCCGCCAGCGGGGACCGGGCGGGAGCCGCGCTGCCGGAATTCCAGTTCCACGCGGACCCGGTCCAGGAATTCATCGACCTGATCGGCCTGATAGCCGCGGCCGCCGAAGCGGGGGGCGTCGAAGGCGACGTGCCGGATATCGTCGGAGGTCAGCACACCTTGACCGGCCAACGTCGCTGAGACCAGTTCCAGGAACGCGTCGACCTCATCGGCATGGTAGCCGCGGTGCCCCAGAGGTGGCATGGCGAAGTGGATTCGGCTCACGTCGTCGGGGGTCACCCGCGATATTGTTCCAGGGTCGCTGCCCTGCTCGCGTCGAATGCGGTTTTTTCGAACTAGGCGGTCTCTGCCGAACACGTTGTGCCCCTGTTGGCCGGTCGATCCGGGTCCCACCCTAGCGGGAATCTGCTCAGGTAGCCGCTGGAGATTTGCCGGTTTTCAGTCCCTGCGCACGCCGTCGATCAGCAGCCGCCGGATCGCCTCGTTCAACTCCTGCACCGCGGCCTCGTCCGGATTGCGCAGCCCGTGGACGATGCCCGCGAGCAGCATGCCGGTCACCGCCTTGGCGGTGTACTTGGTGTCGAGATCCGCACGCAGATAACCGAGTTCGACGCCGTGCGACAGATAGCCCGCGGTGAGCGCGTCGGCCATATCGAGCAGACCGTAGAGCCTGGCGGTGAGTTCGTCGTCGATGCCGGTGGCATGGAACAGCAGCAGTTGGGCGACCCGGCGGTCGTCCACGAGGATCCGGGTGAGCGCGGCGCCGATGCGGTCGATCTGGGCGCGATATTCGTCAAGGGAGGTGGCGGCGTCAGGCGCGTTGTCGGTGCCGAGCGCCTCGATGATCCGGGCGGCCAGATCGTCGATGACCACGTCGATGATCTCGCGCTTATTGCTGAAGTACCGGTAGAAGGTGCCGTGGCCGATGCCCAACTCATTGGCGATATCGGCGATGCCGGTGGCGTGATAGCCCTTCTCGGCGAAGCAGACGAAGGCGGTGTCGATGATTTCCTGCCGCAGTTCGGCCTTGCGTCGCTGGATCGCATTTCCGGCCGCTGGGCGGGGCGCACGCGTGGATGGCTTCGTCACCTGTCCGATGATACGGTGTTCACAAACGGAATGATGTGTCATTCCGTGAGGAATGGTTCCTACATTCCCGATGGAATGTTTAAAGCAGGAGGTTCGACGTGGCGCCTCAATACGACGCGGTCGTGATCGGTGCGGGATTCGGCGGCATGGGAGCGGGTATCGAGCTCGACCGGCTGGGTCTGAGCAATTTCGTCATTCTGGAGCGGGAGGACGACCTGGGCGGCACCTGGCATGTCAATCACTACCCGGGTCTCGCGGTCGATATCGCCTCGGTGACCTACTCGTATTCCTTTGAGCCCAACCCGTATTGGACGCGTCTGTTCGCGCCGGGCAAGGAGCTCAAGAAGTACGCCGCCCACGTCGCCGACAAGTATGGGCTGCGTCGCCGGATGCGTTTCGGCACCGTGGTGGACGGCGCGCGGTGGGACGAGGAGCACCAGCACTGGGTCGTCTCCATCGCGGGCGGTGAAACCGTCACCGGCCGTTACCTTCTCACCGCCACCGGCTTCCTGTCCCAGCCCTACACGCCGCCGTTTCCCGGCATCGATTCCTTCGCGGGCAAGATCATCCACACCACCGCGTGGGAGGACGATTTCGACCTCTCGGGTCGCAAGGCCGCCATTATCGGCACCGGCGCCACCGCCGTGCAGCTGATTCCCGAGGCCGCGAAGAAGACCAAGGAACTCACCGTGTTCCAGCGCACCCCGATCTGGGTCGTGCCGAAGATCGACACCGCGATTCCCGCGCCGGTGCAGAAGCTGTTCGCGCGCGTGCCGGCCACTCAGAAGGCCGCGCGGCTGGTCAACACCAGCATGCTCGAGGCGCTCATGGTGGTCGGCGTACTGCACTTCAAGCAGGCCAAGCCGCTGAATATGGCCGCGGGCGTACTCGCCAAGGCGCATCTGCGGGCCCAGGTGCGCGATAAGGAGATTCGCAAGCAGCTCACCCCGCACTACGACTTCGGCTGCAAGCGCCCCACCTTCTCCAACCAATACTTCAAGACGTTCAACCAGCCCAATGTCCGGTTGGAGACCAATTCGATCGATCACATCGAGGCCGATGGCATCGTCACCGCCGACGGAAACAAAACCGAGATCGATACCCTGATTTTGGCCACCGGCTTCAACCTGTGGGATGTGAACTTCCCGGCCATCGAGATCATCGGCCGCGACGGCGTCAACCTCGGAAAGTTCTGGCGCGACAACCGTTTCCAGGCCTACGAGGGCATCACCGTGCCGAAGTTCCCGAACTTCCTCAGCCTCAACAGCCCGTACTCCTACAGCGGCCTGTCCTACTTCACCACCATCGAGGCCCAGATGAAGCACATGGGCCGGTTGCTCGGTGAGATGTTCCGGCGCGGCGAGACCACCTTCGAGGTGACCGAGCAGGCCAACACCCGGTTCCTGGACCGCGTCACCGAGAAGTTGGGTTCCTCGGTGTTCTACGGCGGTGACTGCGCGACCGCGCGCAGCTACTACTTCAACCAGCACGGCGAGGCCGCGCTACTGCGTCCGACCAGCACCGTCAATGCCCACCGCGAGGCGGTCAGCTTCCCGCTCGACGACTACACCTATGGCAAGACCGCCTAGAACGCCCCATTGCGCAGCCCCGCGACCGTCGCTCGATCGCGGGGTTCGTGCTGTCCCGGAGTGGCTCGAGATCCGGATTCCGGGACGTCAATGGTGTGCCGGTGTGGTGGTGACGACATGAGCTGGCAGACTGTTGGGGTAATAGCCCATTCCCACCCACAGACTAGGGACTGACTTCGACGATGGAACTTCTGTTTCCGCTCCTACTGGTAGCCCTGCTCGTGCCCATGTTCCTCGGTGTGCGCCGCCAGAAGCGCGAGGCCGAGAAGGTCACGTCCATGCAGGAAAGCCTGAAGGTCGGCGATCAGGTCACCACCACGTCGGGTCTGTACGGAACCGTGGTCGATCTCGACGACACCACGGTCGATCTCGAGATCGCCGAGGACGTCGTCACCACGTGGCTGCGTCAGGCCATCCGCGATGTGCGCACCGAGGACGAGACCACGGATGAGACCGTGACCGACGAGACCGAGGCCGGTCTCGTCGAGGAGTCCGCGGAGCAGACCGAGACCCGGCTGACCAAAGACTGATCGGGTTACCGGCCCGTAGCGATTGCTTGCAGGTCGCTCGAAAGGGCCTGCCCGCGTGCTGCAGATCGCCGCGGGCCATCCGTCCGGGTGCTCGGCCGTGCGCGCCCGCCTGTTCCACCTCGACTTCCGCCTAGGAGATGACGAACTGTGCCACCTTCCCAGGGATCGGCGCATCCGCTCCGGTTGCTCGGCGTCTACGCCGTGCTGCTGGCCGTGATCTATGCGCTGGTGTTCTTCACCGGTGACCATTCCCCGACCCCCAAGCTCGGCATCGACCTGCAGGGTGGTACGCGCGTCACGTTGACCGCGCGGACCCCCGACGGCAGCAAGCCCAGCCAGGACAGCCTGCGCCGGGCGCAGACGATCATCGAGAACCGCGTCAACGGCCTCGGTGTCTCGGGCTCCGAGGTCGTCATCGACGGCGACAACCTGGTGATCACGGTTCCGGGTGACGACGGTGGCCAGGCCAAGGCGCTGGCGACAACAGCCAAGCTCTACATCCGTCCGGTGCTGTCGGCGGTGCCCGCGGTCGGCGGTAAGGCCACGCCACAGACGGGTACCGCGGGGACGGCGACGCCGGGCACTGTGCCGGATACCACCCAGCTCAACCCCGATGGCACCGTGCCGACCCAGCCCGCGCCCACCACCGAGGCGGTGCCGACCACGGAGTCCGCGCCCGCGGCGGAGTCGACCCCGCAGCCGCGCGTCTTCCCCGCGCAGGCCCCGACCTCGCCGCCGGCTCCGCCCGGCGGTCTGACGCCGCAGGAGCAGGCGAAGAAGGAGATCGCGGACGCCAAGGCGACCAGGCAGAGCACCGATGCCACGGTGCAGCAGGCCGCGATGGCCGCGATGGACTGCAATAAGTCCGATCCGCTCGCCGGTAACGACGATCCGAATCTGCCACTGGTCACCTGCTCCACCGACGGCAAGGAAATCTTGCTGCTGGACAAGAGCCGCATCGACGGCCAGGAGATCAAGGACGCCACCTCCGGGCTCAACCAGCAGCAGGCGCGCCATGAGGTGAACCTCGAATTCAAATCCGGTGGCAGTGATGCGTGGGCCTCGCTGACTGGTGAGTACATCAACAAGCGGGTCGCGTTCGTACTCGACTCGAAGGTGGTCAGCGCGCCGGTCGTGCAGTCCGGTCCGCAGCAGGGCGGTCGTACCACCATCTCCGGTAGCTTCACCGCGGCCAGCGCCAAGGAACTCGCGAACACCCTGAAGTACGGTTCGCTGCCGCTGTCGTTCCAGACCTCCGAAGCCGAGACGGTTTCGGCGACGCTGGGTCTGTCCTCGCTGCGCGCGGGTCTGCTCGCGGGTGCGATCGGTCTCGCGGTGGTGCTGCTGTACTGCCTGCTCTACTACCGGATGCTCGGCTTCCTCGCCGGATTCTCGCTGATCGCCTCGGGTATCGCGGTATACGGCATCATCGTGCTGCTCGGCCGTTGGATCGGATTCACACTGGATCTGGCCGGTATCGCGGGTCTGATCATCGGTATCGGTCTGACCGCCGACTCCTTCGTGGTGTTCTTCGAACGCATCAAGGATGAAATGCGCGAGGGGCGCAGCTTCCGTTCGGCGGTGCCGCGCGGTTGGCAGCGGGCCCAGCGCACCAACCTCTCCGGCAAGACCGTCAGCCTCATCGCCTCGGTGGTGCTCTACATCCTGGCCGCCGGTCAGGTGAAGGGCTTCGCGTTCACCCTCGGTATCACCACCGTCCTCGACGTGATCGTGCTCTATCTGGTGACCGCGCCGCTGATGATGCTGGCCTCGCGCTCGTCGTTCTGGGCGAAGCCGTCGGTCAACGGGCTCGGTGCGATTCAGGAAGTGGCCAGGGAGCGCAGGGCCGGCGAGGCGCTGGTTAAGGAGACGGCACGATGACGAACTCGACCCTGGAGCCGTTCGCCGACGAGGTGAACGATTTCGAGATGCCCAAGCACAGCATCTTCGAGCGCCTCTACACGGGTACCGGCGGATTCAAGATCGTCAGTCGGCGACGTTTCTACTACGGGCTGACCGCGGCCTTCGTGCTGATCTCGTTGCTGAGCATCGGAATTCGCGGATTCACCCTCGGCATCGACTTCGCGGGCGGTTCGCGCATCCAGCTGCCCGCGGCGGGGACGGCCACCACGCAGAAGGTCGAGGACATCTACTCCCAGACCATCGGCCACGCCCCGGTGACGGTGCAGAAGGTCGGATCAGGCTCGGCGGAGACCATCCAGGTTCGCTCGGACACGCTGAGCGCCACCCAGACCGACGCGCTGCAGACCGCGCTGTTCAATGCCTTCCAGCCGAAGGACAAGGACGGCAACGTTTCGCGCAATGCGATCAGCATCGCCGAGATCAGCGAGACCTGGGGTAGCGAGATCACCAAGAAGGCGTTGATCGCGCTGGTCGTGTTCATCGCGCTCACCATGGTCTATATCGCGATCCGATTCGAACGGGATATGTCGATCGCGGCGATCGCCTCGCTGTTCTTCAACATGATCGTCACGGCGGGCATCTACTCGCTGGTCGGCTTCGAGGTGACACCCGCCGCGGTGATCGGTCTGTTGACCATCCTCGGTTACGTGCTCTACGACAATGTCGTCGTCTTCGACAAGGTCGAGGAGAACACCCGCGGTGTGGTCAATACGACCCGGCGCACCTATGCCGAACAGGCGAATCTCGCGGCGAACCAGACCTTGATGCGTTCGATCAACACCACGGTCATCGGCATCCTGCCTATTGTCGGCATGCTGGTGATCGCGGTGTGGCTGCTCGGCGTCGGCACGCTGAAGGATCTGGCGCTGGTGCAGCTGGTCGGCATGATCGTCGGCGCGTATTCGTCGATCTTCTTCGCGGTGCCGCTGCTGGTGTCGATCAAGGAGCGGTGGGGTCCGGTCGCGGCGCACACCAAGAAGGTGCTCAACAAGCGGGCCGGAGTGGCGTCGGCGCGTGCGGGAGCCGAGGCGGAGCGGCGCGCGGTCGCGGCGACCGGCCGGGAGCCGGGTGCGCGTCCCGTGCGGGAACCTGGACAGGCTCCGCGCCCGGGCGCACGGCCGAGCGGAAAGCGGAACAAGCGCAGGCACTGACAGCCGACGGGCAGGGGTTTGCATATATGAAGCAGTCGCTAGCGGCACGTCTGATCGGAGCGGTGGCTGCGGGCACCGTGGTCGCCACGGTGATGGCCGGGTGCTCCAGCCAGAACCAGGTGCCTTCCATCGGCTATGCCGTCGACGCGGTGATCGCCACCTACAACGGCGCTACCACGCTCGGTGCGAGTAGCGGCTCGGATGCGGTGTTCGCGCGGGTGCTGACCGGGTTCTTCTACACCGGACCGGACGGTCAGCAGGTCGCGGACACCGATGTCGGCACCGCGAAAGAGGTGCCGGGCGAGGCGCAGACGGTGCAGTACCGGCTCAATGCGGACGGGGTGTACTCCGACGGCGTGCCGACGTCATGTGACGATCTGGTGCTCGCCTGGGCGGCGCGCAGCGGCCGCTACACCAAAGCCGGTGACCGCGGCCAGGTTCCGCTCTTCGACGCCGCGAGCACCGCCGGATACGCCGATATCGAACGGGTGGACTGTCAGCCGGGATCCAAGGACGCCACCGTCGTGTTCCGCGCCGACCACCACTACCTGCCGTGGCGCCACCTGTTCACCGCGGGTGAGTTGATGCCCGCGCATGTCGCCGCTCGGGTGGCGAATGTGCCGAATGTGGTGACGGCCGTGCAGTCCGGTGATCAGGCCGCGCTGCAGCGGATCGCCGACTTCTGGAACAACGGGTGGACGATCGGCGCGGACAAGGTCGACATTTCGCGGTTCCCGTCGTCGGGGCCGTATCGGATCGATTCCTACTCCGCCAAGGACGGGCTGGTTCTCGTGGCGAACGAGCGCTGGTGGGGCAATAAGCCTGAGACCGGGCGGATCGTGGTCTATCCGAAGACCGCCGATCTGAAGGCGAAGGTCGGCGACAATGCGGTCGGGGTCATCGATATCGGCGCGGGATCGGTGAAAGACATCAATCTGGACGGTTTTTCGGTGCGGACCGTGCCCGGGCGCGGTGCCGAGCAGTTGGTGCTCGCTACTTCGGGGGTGTTCGCCTCGGCCGACGCGCGGCGCGGTTTCGCATTTTGTGTGCCGCGCCAGGACCTGTTCGACAAGCTCGGCAAGGCCAAGGATGCGCCGAAGACCGGACTCGGCACGGCGGTGCTGAATTCTCGTATCACACAGCAGGATTCGCTGTATTACCCGAACGTGATCGGTGCGGCCGACAAGTACCGCGGCGGTGATGCGACCGCGGCGGCCGCGAGCGCCGGTGCGGCCAAGCCGACTATTCGGATCGGATATGTGAAGCCGGACGATCGGCGCGCTCAGACCGTGCAGATGATCGCTGACGCATGCAAACCGGCCGGTATCAATGTGGTGGATGCCGGATCCGCCGATTTCACGCCGTCTCAGCTCACCGAGGGCAAAGTCGACGCCGTCCTCGGCAGCACCGCATCGGCCCCGGGTCCGGCCGGATCCGAGACCGGCGTGGCTGCTACCAGCGCGTTGCGCACCGGTAGCGGGATCAATTTCGGTCGCTTCGGTAACGGCCGCTACGATTCGATCACCGATCAGCTTGCGGGCGACGACAACTCGACCACAACGCTGAATCTGCGCACCGAGGCCGAGAACCTGCTGTGGGCGGAGATGCCGAGCATTCCGTTGTTCGTCACGCCCCGCACCATCGCGTTCGGCAACGGTCTGCAGAACGGCATAGCCGGGCCCACCCAGGCGGGCACCGGCTGGAACATGGACCGCTGGGTGTTGAAGCGGTGACAGGTGTTGGTGGGTGAGTAACCATGGAGAGGTGTCGATGAGCAAGCATGCGGCGGTGGAATCGGACGACGTCCTAGCCGAGCGGACCGGGAAGGCGGCCGAACTGGTCGAACGCCTGACCCGCTGGCGCGACGATTTCCCCTCTCCCGGCATTCGCTTCGCCGATCTCACGCCGGTCTTTGCCGATCCGGAGGGTTTCCGGGCCGTCATCGACTGCCTCGCGGCGTGCGCGCCCGATGCCGACCTGGTTGCGGGCGTAGACGCTCGCGGCTTCATCCTCGGGGCCGGCGTTGCCGCGACGCTGGGGACCGGTGTCATGGCGGTGCGCAAGGCCGGGAAGTTGCCGCCGCCGGTCATCTCGCGTGAGTACAGCCTCGAGTACGGCACCGCATCGCTAGAGATTCCGGCCGACGGTGTCGAGCTGAAGGGGCGGCGCATTCTGCTGCTCGACGATGTGCTGGCCACGGGCGGCACGTTGGCTGCCGCCGCGGAGCTGTTCCAGGCCGCCGGTGCCGAAATCATAGCGGCCGCAGTGGTTCTGGAGTTGAGTTTCCTCAATGGTCGGGATCGCCAGGGCGATTACCCGTTGAGTTCGGTGGTGCGGGTCTAGGTCGTTCGGCCATCGGTCGCTGCAAGTCGGCCTCGGGGGGAGGCCGCCGACGCGTATGTGGATACCTGGATCACCGAGATTCGAGACGTGACCGATCAGGCGCGGCGAATCCACGGTGTTTCACACATAGATCGGAGCCGCCGCGGCGTTCCGGACACAGCGTGTGATCGAAATATCAGTGGCGCGACATTCGCGGATGTGTTTAATCTAGAAGGGTCTCATCCCCGTTGATCGGAGTCATGTCGTTGCTCTCATGAGGTAGCCACTCGGGCGGCCCGCATCCTGTGCGCCGCATTCCGCGCAACCTCTGGGGTCCACATGACCAATCTGTCTCTTTCCGATCTCACTTTCTCCTGGCCCGATGGCACACCCGTCTTCGACGGTCTGGACTCGGTGCTCGGCCCCGGCCACCTCGGCCTGGTCGGCGGCAACGGTGCGGGCAAGTCCACCCTGCTGCGGCTGATCGCGGGTGAGCTTGTACCGGCGCGCGGTTCGATCACGGTCACCGGGCGGCTGGGCTATCTGCGCCAAGATCTCGGCCTCGGCGACGGTCAGCGCGTCGACGCGGTGCTGGGCATCGCCGAGACACGAAAGGCATTGCA
Source organism: Nocardia vinacea (assembly GCF_035920345.1). NCBI lineage: Bacteria > Bacillati > Actinomycetota > Actinomycetes > Mycobacteriales > Nocardiaceae > Nocardia > Nocardia vinacea. The sequence continues at coordinate 3,287,637 of NZ_CP109149.1, read as the reverse complement.
CCGCATCGAGTCCGGCCTCGGCGACGAGTCCGACTTCGAGATCGTCGGCGCGCAGTGGGATGTCGAGGAGAGTGCCATCGCGCTGCTCGGCCGACTGGGCCTGCACTACCTCGCCGACTCGACCGAACAGCTGGACCGCCGTCTGGAAACCCTCTCGGGCGGCGAGACGGTGCTGCTCGGCCTGGTCGCCGAGCTGCTGCGCGATCCGGACGTGCTGCTGCTCGACGAGCCGACCAACAACCTGGATCACGTTGCCCGTCAACGGCTCTACGAGGTCGTCGCCCAGTTCTCCGGCACCGTCCTCACGGTCAGCCACGACCGCGAGCTGCTGGAGCGGATGTCCACTATCGCCGAATTGCGTCAGGGTGAATTACGTTTGTTCGGCGGCAATTTCAGTGAATACGAGCGGATCGTCGACGCGGAGCAGGAGGTGGCGCGCGCCGCAATCCGGGACGCGCGCAGTGACGTTCGCAAACAGGCACGCGAGCTGGTCGACACCCGGATCAAACTCGATCGCCGAGCGCGCTACGGGCAGAAGATGTTCGAGAACAAACGTGAGCCGAAGATCGTCATGGGCGCACGCAAGCGGGCGGCGCAGGTGTCGGCGGGCAAGCTGCGCAATAACCACATCGAAAAGCTGGACACCGCGAAGGAGCAGCTGCAGCAGGCCGAGGACCTGTTGCGCGACGACCGGCAGATCCGCATCGACCTGCCGGACACCCGGCTCTACCCGGGCCAGGACGTCATCAATCTCGAGGAGGTGGAATTGGCGTGCGGTCCGACCGTGACATTGCGGGTCTCCGGTCCGGAGCGGAGCGCACTGACCGGCCGCAACGGCGCGGGCAAAACCACACTGCTGCACCGCATCGCCGCCGAACCGCCGCAGGTGCCGTGGCGCATACTGCCACAGCGCCTCGACATCTTCGACGAGCAACGCACGGTCTTCGAGAATGTCGCCGCGACCGCACCACATGTGGCCGCCGAACGGATCCGAGCCCAACTGGCCCGCTTCCTGTTCCGCGGCGCTGACGCCGACGTCGCGGCGGCGGCGCTGTCCGGCGGTGAACGCCTGCGCGCGGCCCTGGCTATGCTCCTGCTCGCCGATCCGGCCCCGAAGCTGCTGCTGCTCGACGAGCCCACCAATAACCTCGACCTGCCCAGCCTCGACCACCTCACCCAGGCCCTGGCCAACTACGAGGGCGCACTGATCGTCGTCAGCCACGACCCTCGTTTCCTCGACGACATCGGGGTGACCAGACGTCTCGAACTAACCGGCGACGGGTTGGTCGAAACGTGACAGCGCGCGCCGCATGACGCCCGGATGACGAAGTAGGCGCGGCGCCAGCTTCACCGCAAGCAGGGTCAGCGGGAGCCAGGGCCGCAGGTGTGGTTCGAGCCGGCGGATGCGGCCGTCGGCGGCCAATTCGAGGATCATGGCCTCGGTCATCCGGAATGGTCCGACGGCGGCCTCGGCGAGCAGAACTCGGCGCGCACCCTCGCCGATGTGCTCGGTCCAGCGCAGCCCGCCGAGGCTGCCGTACGCCGCGGCCAGCAGGATGCGCAGATCCTGGTGACCGCGGAAGACCAACCTGCCGGAGACCGGAGAGGTCAGCGCGGCATCGGGTGTGAGGGTCGTTATCAGCGCATCGAAATCGCTGGCCTCCGTCGCCTCGCGAAACCGCGCCACAGCATCGGACATGTCTCGATCACCCCTTCACAGTTGGTTGTTTCGCAACGTAGTGGAGTCACTTGCAAAAAGCAATGGACTACGATGGGTGGGTGCCAAAAGCTGCCATGTCCGACATTGTGTGCTCGATCGCGCGAACGCTCGACGTGGTCGGGGAGCGGTGGACGCCTTTGATCCTGCGCGACCTGTTCGTCGGGGTGAACCGGTTCGAGGACATCCGCCGCGATCTGGGCATCGCCTCCAATGTCCTGACCGCGCGTCTGGATGCGTTGCGGCAGTACGGGATCGTCCAGGCCAGGGCCTATCAAACGAATCCGGTGCGCCACGAATATGTGCTCACCGAGCAGGGGCGCGATCTGTATCCGGTGCTCACGATGCTCATCACGTGGGGCGATAAGTGGCTCGCCGGGCCTGCGGGGCCGCCCGCGCTGGTCGTGCATCGCGATTGCGGACATCCCACGTCCGGGGTAGTGGTCTGCCGTGACTGCGGCGCGCCGCTCACCGCCGACAATGTGGACTGGCAGCATGGTCCCGGCGCACAGCGTGGACCGGGAACCATGCTGATCGGCGATCATCTGGAACCGGCGCCGTAGGTTCGGGTAACGCAAGTGTTTCGCTCGAGTTGATCGACGTGCTCGGCTGCAGCATGATCAATCCGATGGATCCGGTGTTGCGGGCGATAGCCGATGTCGATTGGGCCGAGCTGGAACATGCTTACGGCCCGGCGGCGGATGCTCCGGCGCACCTGCGGGCGCTGATGGACGGTGATGCCGAGTCCTGTGTCGACGCGGTCGGCTATCTCGACGCCGCGCTATTGCATCAGGGCAGTGTGTACTCCGCGACCGCGCCGTTCGTCGCGATCGTGGCCGAACTGCTGGCGCGTCCGCATACCGAGATGAAGGTCGAGGACATACTGCCGTGGGATCCGGGCCCGCGACCGTTGCGCGTCGCGCTGCTGGACTATCTCGAGGTCTTCGCGCAGGGGTGTTGTTCGGGGATCTCCGATGAGCAGTTGTACGCCGAGGCCTATCCATCCGGTCGTACCGAAGAGGATCTGCAGCGCGTCAAGGCGAATCGGCGCGCCGGGCTACTGGAATTGGGGCCCGATCCCGCGAATGCCCTTCTAGTGGAGCATGTTCCGACGCCACCGGGCTTGCTGGCCGCCATCGATGACCACGAATTCCGGGCGGCAATGCGGGCCAGGGACGAGATCGCTTGTCGCGCAGTTGTTCCCGGCGTGATCGAGGCGGTCGCGCCCCTGTTCGACGATCCGGATGTGATGGTGCGCATGGCCGCGCTGCGCGCGATGATCGAACTCACCGCGCATCCGGCCTATGCCGAGAAGCGGGCCGCGCTGCTGCAGCGGCTGGACGAGATCGCGCCGGCCATGTCGGATCCGGTCGAACGAGCCACTGCCGCACGGATTTCCGGCCTGAACGGCGGCCGTCCGGAGCAACTGCTCGCCGATGCCCATCCCGGTGTGCGCACCTGCGCCGCCCTCGCGCCTGCATTCGCCGCCGAACAGCGTGCCACCGACGAACTGCTTGCCGCGCTGGAGCATCCGGAGGTCATCGACCGGTGGTTCGATCGCCATCTGCCCGGACAGGACGGCTGGCTGCGCCACGATGTCATCCGCGAACTCGTCAGCCGTGTCGATGATTTCGAGACGCTGCTGCCCGCCGCGATCGAAGCCGCGTGGGCGGCGAATCCGAGCACCGTGCACTACGACTGTATTTCCTTCCTGCACAGAGCCTTTCCGGATACCGTAGGCGTCGGATCGGAGCTGTCCGCCGCCCAGCTGTCGTTCCTCGCGGTACTGGTGGAGATCGATGATCTCTGGCAGCTCGGTCAACTCGAACGCTGGCTCGATACCGTGGGTCTGCCCGGCGGTCGGGACGGCTGTCGGCGGCTCGTCGAGCAGTAACCGCTCGGTCCCACGTCCGCAGAGTAGGTGTAGGGTCCTGACTTTCGCCGCCGGAACGCGGACACAAGGATGTGTATCCATGGGAATCGAGTTGCACGCGGCGGGGGTATGTCGCGCGCCCACCGCGGACTTCCTCGATCAGGTGGGGGAGTGGCTGCTGACCGGCCCGGCTGGTGCGCGGGTCGACTGGACCGCCACGTCGGCGCCACTGCGGAAATCGGTGGAGGTCTCCGGAGATCGCCTGCTGGCCGTGCTGCATCCGGCGGCCGAACCTGTCGATCTGCGTGCGGCGCACGGGCAGGTGGTGGTGAGCGCGGGTTGTGCGTCGGCCGGGCCGGGCTATCACCGGCACGTCGCGGCGGTGCTGCACGAAATGGGTCGGCGATTCGACATCGTGTGGGACGAGGGGACCGAGGATCCGCTCGGATTGGGCGATGACCGCGCCGAGGTCGAACACGACTATCTGGTGTGGATCCGCAGTCTCGCGGAAACGGTCCTGACCGAAGTTCCGGCGGAGGATGCGTGGGTTTCGATCGGATTGTCGCTCGGCAGTGACCGTTTCGACTACGACGGGCTGGCCGCGAGCTGGTTGGGGCCGCGCGATCGCGACTGGTTCCAGGCCGTCCGCGATGGCGACGAGGCGGCCGCGCGCGCGTTCTTTCCGTGGTGGGAGGACGGTTGGACCGCGCCGACGATTCGCAATACCGCGATCGGCATCATGTGGAACGACGTGCGTTGGCGGGCACCATCGGACGCCGACGACACGCCCGCACTGCATCAGGCCGATGCCTTGCTCGCCGAGGCGCACCGGCTCGACGCGGCGCTGGAGCTGCCGTGGGCGGCCTGGCACGAATTACGGCTGCTGCTCGCGGATTCGGCCGCCATCGCGGCGGGTGCGCCCACCGATCTGTCCGCGCGGGCCGCCGCGGCGGACCAGGTGGCGCTCGGCTACCGTCGCCGCCCGGTGCACACCACACCGGTATCGGGGTGGAGCCTGCGGATTCCCGGCGATTTCACCTACGGCTGGGATGGCGATCGGTGGTGGGCCTGGGACGGCACCCGCCAGATCGAGATCACCATCCTGCGCGTCGGCGACCCGAAAACCGGGCCGCCACCGGCCGCGATGCTGCAATACGGTGCTAATGCGACCGCGGGTCATCGCGGCGAACCGGTCAGCGGTGGTCCCGGTGACGGATGGTGGTTGCCCTCGGAGGACGGTGACGAGGTCGGCGTGCAGGGGATCGCCAGTCGCCGCAATGGTGAATTGCTGCTCGTCACGATCAGTGTTCCCGGGACGCAATTGGATTGGGCGATCGAAGCCTGGCGCTCGCTGCACTACAACGGGGACTGACCGCACGTTTGTGGAAGCGGGTGCGCGCTCTGGTCGAGCAAGCTGGCCTTCCGACTCGAACAGGAGATTCCCTTGGCAATTGCCGTCAATACCGTCATCGGCGTGTTCTTCCTCGCGATGGGTGTGTATGCCCTCGCGGCCCCCGCAGCACTGATCCGCCCCTTCGGCATTCGTCTCGAGCAAACCGAGGCGCGCTACGAGATCCGTGCCGTCTATGGCGGATTCGGTCTCGCGATGGCGGCGATGCTGGCGGTCGCGGCCACCCACGACGGAGCCCTGCGCACCGGAATCATGGTTACCATCGGTGCCGCACTGGGGGGAATGGCGTTCGGCCGCATCGTATCCGCGATACTCGATGAGCGAGTCGCCTTCTACCCCAACTGGTTCTACTGCATTATCGAGACGGTCGCCGCGGTGGCTCTGGTGTCGGCCGCCTGAGCCGATTACCGGACAGTGACTTGTATCCGGTCGGCGTCACGTCCCGTCGCCCTCCAGTGCCTGGGCCAGCGGAAAGAGGATCGGGCTCAGCAGGTACGGCACGCGGTCTTCGGTCGCCGCATTGGACAGTCGGGGCAGGATCGCTGCCCGCAGGTCGGTGATGAGTTCGGTGAGTTCGTCGCGGCTGAGCCATACCGCATGCTGGCGATAGCCGACCAGATCGCCGACCGGGTCTGCGTCATCGCTTTGCAGGTAGGCCTGGAATTCGGCCAGCAAGGTGGCCATGGCGATGGGGAAGATCCGGCGATGGTCGGCGGGCGTCCCGGTTTCGGCATCGACCACCGCGCGCTCGCGTCGCAGGCGGTAGCCGCGTTCCACCACACCACGCACTCGTTGTTCCCGGGCCACTTCGAGGATGTCGTGGTCGGCGAGCAGGTCTACATGCCGGTACACGGTGGCCTTCGAGATATCGGGCATGCGGGCGCTGAGCTGTGCGGTTGTCAGCACGCTGCCCCCGGCGAGGGCATGCACGATCCGCAGTCGCACGGGGTGGGCGAGTAGCTCCATCGGGTCCATGGAGCAATGTTCTCATCTCTGATACTGTTCGCAAAGTTGAGATTAATCCCGGCTGATTTGCCCGGAGAGCAGGAGGATTCGATGTCGTCGATCGCACCCACTCGCACCGGCATCGAAGTGGTCGAGCACCTGTGCTCCGGTCGGTATGCGCAGGTGCACGCGATGTTCGCGGCGCAACTGCAAGCGCTGGCATCGGCCGAAAAGCTGGGTGCCGCTTGGGAATCGATCGTCGATCGGTACGGATCGGTGGCCGAGGTGGGTGCCGCGGTGCGTGCGGCCGGGGTGGTGCGCGTGCCCGTGCGACTCGAACATGGCGAGGTTGTGGTCGGGATGACAATCGACGAAACGGATCGCCTCACCGGCCTGCAACTGACGCCGCCCGCCGCGCCGTGGCAGCCACCCGATTACGCCGAGCCGGAGTCCTTCGACGACGAGCAGGTGTCGATCGGGCAACCGCCGTTCGTCGTTCAGGGCACCATCAGCCTGCCGCGGAGCCCCCGGCCGTGCCCGGCGGTTGTGCTGCTCGCGGGTGGGGGACCGTTCGACCGTGATATGACGACGGGTTCCAATAAGCCGCTCGCGGATATTGCGTGGGGACTGGCCGGCCGCGGGATCGCGGTGTTGCGTTTCGACAAGGTCACTCATGCGCATGCCGGTGCGGTCGCGGCGCTCGAATCGTTCACCATGACCGACGAATACGTGCCGCACGCGGTCGCGGCCGTGCGGGCGCTGCGTGCGAACTCGGCTATCGATGCGGATCGGGTCTTCGTGCTGGGGCACAGCATGGGTGGGAAAGTCGCGCCACGGGTCGCGGCCGCGGAAGCGGCGGTGGCGGGGTTGATCGTCCTGGCCGGTGACGCCTCGCCGATGCACTGGGCCGCGGTGCGGGTCACGCGCTACCTCGCCGCCTTGGAGCCCGATGGTGGCGTCGCCGCGCAGGCCGCGATCGAGGCGATCGTTCGGCAGGCGCAATTGGTCGACAATGCGCTGACGATGTCGACTCCGGCCAGTGAACTGCCCCTCGGGCTGCCTGCGTCGTATTGGTTGGATTTGCGGGACTACGACCCGGTCGCGGTAGCTGCGACGCTGGGTAAGCCGATGTTCATCCTGCAGGGTGGGCGGGATTACCAGGTCACTGTCGATGACGACTTGTCGCGGTGGCGGGCCGGTCTGACCGATCGGGCGGAGGTGACGATCCGGGTGTACGACGCCGATAACCACTTGTTCTTTCCGGGTGTGGGTCCTTCGACTCCGGCGGAGTACGGACCGGCGCAACATGTTGATCGACAGGTTGTCTCCGATATCGCCGGCTGGATTGCGACCTCGGGGTAGATCGGACCCCAGCAGATTCGGTATTCGCCACGCCGTCCGCACCGATACCGTGTCGGCACGTCTTCGCGATCAATTAGTAGTGAGCCATCACGCCTTCGGTGAAACGAATTAGCCGCAGGGGATTTCGGTGGCCCGGCAATGGGGGCACTCTGGAGGAGAGCCCCTGATCCGATGACAGGAATCCGATCGTGACACGTACCTTGACACAGCTGGAGTTGCTGACCGAACTCGAACCCGTTGCCGAACAAAATCTCAACCGCCACCTATCGATAGCCAAGAACTGGCACCCGCACGACTATGTGCCGTGGGACCAAGGCCGCAATTTCGCCGAGATGGGCGGAATCGATTGGGAGCCAGCGCAGTCCCAGTTGAGTGAACTGGCCAAAGCCGCGATGGTCACCAATCTGCTGACCGAGGACAATCTGCCGTCTTATCACCGACTGATCGCCGAATCCTTCTCCCAGGACGGCGCCTGGGGCACCTGGGTAGGGCGGTGGACCGCCGAGGAGAACCGGCACGGGACCGTCATGCGTGACTATCTCGTCGTCACCCGCGGGGTGGACCCGGTGGCGCTGGAACATGCGCGGTTGGTCTGTATGACAGCCGGGGTGCAGCACCCGACCGGGGTGGACGACAACGGATTCCTACCCGGTGTCGCCTACGTGACTTTCCAGGAACTGGCGACCAGGGTCAGCCACCGCAATACCGGCCGGGTCTGCAACGACGCGGTCGCCGACCGGATGCTGCAGCGCATTTCCGCCGACGAGAACCTGCACATGGTCTTCTACCGCAACCTCTGCGGTGCGGCCATCGATCTGGCTCCGGACCAGGCGCTGTTAGCGATCTCCGCGATCATTCGCAACTTCCAGATGCCGGGGGCGGGCATGCCGAACTGGCGTCGCAACAGCGTGCTGATGGCCAAACACGGCATCTACGATCTGCGCCAGCACCTCGAGGAGGTCATCACGCCGGTGCTGCGCAAGTGGAATATCTTCGAGCGCAACGACTTCGGGGCCCGCGGTGAGCAGGCGCGCGAGGAGCTCGGCTTATTCCTCGAGCAGCTCGGCAAGGATGTGCTCAAGTTCGAGGAGCAGCGCGACCGGGCGCTGGCGCGTGAGGCGCACAAGCGCGAGCGGCAAGAGGCCTGAGCGGCTTCCGCCGGTTCGATGATCTTGGTCCTGACCAGCGGACTCTTGACGAGCCGAGTTTTAGTCTTCTACACTAAAACTAAGCTCACGAGAGGAAGTGACGACATGGGATACGGACATTGGGACGACACCGCCTACCGCGCGGCCAAGACCTTCCGTGCCGGTCGAGGTCTGGACGATTTCGGATACACGGCGGAGATGCAGGGTCGGCCGTATTCGGATTGGCGGGCGCATCCCGCGCTCGAACCGCTCGGCGTCACCGTGCGCGAATGCCGGGATTCGGTCGAGCACGGCAACTCGCTGCCGATCGCGGTGCTGTTCGACGTCACCGGATCGATGGGGCGGGTGCCGCGGATCATGCAGGACAAGCTCGGCAAATTGCACGGGCTGCTGCAGCGCAAGGGCTACGCGGCGGATCCGCAGATCATGTTCGGCGCCATCGGCGACGCCGATACCGACCGCGTGCCGCTGCAGGTCGGGCAGTTCGAATCCGACAACCGGATGGACGAGCAGTTGCGCAATATCCTGTTGGAGGGTGGTGGCGGCGGACAGAAGTCCGAAAGTTATGAACTGGCCGCGTATTTCATGGCCACCCATGTCGCGACCGACGCATGGGAGCGGCGCGGGAAGCGCGGCTACCTGTTCATCATCGGCGACGAGCTGAACAAGGCGAAGCTGGCGGGCCGCCATATCCGCGGCGTCATCGGCGATCACGTGCGCACCGATATCGAGGTCGCATCGATCTATCGGGAACTGGCCCAGCGCTGGCATGTGTACTACATCCTGCCGAACCAGTCGAACTACTTCGACGATCCCGAGATCGCCGAGCACTGGCGGGGATTGCTCGGCCAGAACTTCATGAAGCTCGACGATCCCGCCGCGGTCTGTGAGCTCATAGCACTCACCATCGGGCTGGAAGAAGACCGCATCGACGTGCATGCCGGACTCGCGGATCTGCGTGACGTGGGGTCGATAGCGGAGGCCGATTCGGTCGGAAAGGCGTTGGGCATCAAGGCGGGACCGAGTATCCGCGCCCTGTCGCGGGGGCAGAGCTGAATCCGGCAAGTGTTGGAGTGCTGCTCCGATGGGGGTGTGGCCCCGGACGGCTATCGCGCGGGCACGCTGCTGATCTGCCGCGCTGAGCCTGTGACCGACGCGGCGGTGGCACGCGGATGGCGGTGCACAGGGCCGAATCACGGTGCGCAGCCACCGCGGCTCGGGTCGAATGTCCGCGCTTTCGAACGCATCAATGGAAAGGCAAGGGGTGAAAGGTGATTTCGTCGCACATTATCGTGCTCGACCTCGGGTTCGGGGATGCGGGGAAGGGAGCGACCGTCGATTGGCTGTGCTCACCGGAAGCGGGGCTGGACGTATCGGCGGTCGTGCGATTCAACGGCGGTGCGCAGGCCGCGCACAATGTGATCGCCGACGGTCGCCATCACACCTTCGCCCAGTTCGGATCCGGAACCTTTTCCGGTGTGCCGACACTGCTCTCGCGGCACACGCTGGTCGAGCCGATCGCGCTGGCGAGTGAGTCGCGGCAACTGGCGGCACTCGGTGTGCGGGATCCGCTGTCGCTCTTGCGGATCGACGGTCGAGCCTTGCTCACGACCCCGATCCATATCGCCGCCAACCGTGCGCGCGAGGATGCGAGGGGTTCCTCGCGGCACGGTTCCTGCGGTCGCGGCATCGGCGAAACAGCGAGTTACGCACTCGAATACGATGCGCCGACTGTCTCGGACTGCCTGCGCCCCGACGTGCTGTACGCCAAACTGCAGGCGATGGCGGCACACTACGGGCCGCTGATCGCGCCGAGCACGCACCGCTACGAAGCGATTCGCGATCTGGTCGATATGTACCGGGAATTCGCCGCCGCCGTACGGATCGTCGACGGCGCCGAACTCGTTCGCTCAGCGCAACGCGGGCGCCTGATTTTCGAAGGCGCACAAGGCGTTCTCCTCGACGAATGGCGCGGCTTCCACCCGCACACCACCTGGTCCACCGTCGAACCGCGCAACGCCCGCGCCCTGCTCACCGAAATCGACACCCCCGCTTACACACTCGGCGTCACCCGCACCTACATGACCCGCCACGGCGCGGGCCCCTTCCCCACCGAAGACCCCGCCATGACCATCCCCGAACCCCACAACACCACCGGCCGCTACCAGGGCCACTTCCGACGCGGCCACCTCGACCCCATCCTGCTTCGCTACGCCATCGAGGTCTCCGGGGGCATCGACGGCATCGCTCTCACCCACCTCGGCGTACCCGGAACCGGCTACGCCGCAACGGGATACGCGACTCCGCGCGGGGCAATCGACCGCCTCGAACCGGGCCGCTGGCAAGACCTCGACCACCAACAGGACCTCACCGCCCTGCTGACCACGGCCGACCCGATCCTGACTGCGGTGCCAACCGACCCGGTGCTGTGGCTGGAACGTCAACTCGGCGCCCCGATAGTCCTGACCGCAGATGGCCCGGACCGTCGCAACCGGATCCCGACCCGGGTCGTCGCCGCTGCCTAGGACTTCGTTGGTGTGCCACTCGGTCGAAGCCGGCCGGGGTGCGGCAGGATGGGGTGGCGTGGAGCAATCCGTGGTTTCGGTTGATGTGGTGGCATTGCGGTTCTGGGCCGACGATGCCGGGGTGACCGTGGGTATCGCAACGCGGGAGATGGAGCCGTTCACCGGGCAGTTGGCGCTGCCGGGGGTACTGCTCGGGCGGGGGGAGCGGTTGGTCGCGGCGGCGCGGCGGGCGGTGCATACCAAGTTGGGAGTGCCGGAAGCGGCGATCGGGGCAGTCGGGCAGTTGGTGACCTTCGACCAACCCAATCGCGACCCGCGCGGGCCGACGCTGTCCATCGCCATGTGGGCGGTGGTCGGGCCGCATGAGGGGCCCGCGCAATGGGTTTCGTTCGATGCGGTGCCCGCATTGGCCTTCGACCACAATCGCATCGTCGATGCCGCTCGCGGCCTGCTGGCCCGTCTGCTCTGGAAGGATATGGTTTTCACCAGAGCGCTGACCGGCGACGAATTCCCGGCGACCCGCGCGGTCGAACTCAGCTCCTCCGTCCTCGGCGCCCGCCCCGACCCGGCGAACCTGAACCGCATCCTGGCCGCCATCTCCGGCCTGGAACGCACCACCGAACGCCGCCGCGTCAAAGCCACCGGTCGCCCCGCCGCCGTCTGGGCCTTCACCCCCGACGAATAACGCACCGCGTCAACGTCTTCCACGCAGCGGTGTTCAGTCGCGTGGGGCGTACATGATGACGGCCACGCCGAGGAGGCAGAGGACGGCGCCGAGGTAGTCCCAGCGGTCGGGGTGGAATTTGTCGACGATCATGCCCCAGGCGAGGGAGCCGGCCACGAAAACGCCACCGTAGGCGGCCAGGATGCGGCCGAAGTTCGGGTCCGGTTGGAAGGTGGCGACGAAGCCGTAGGCACCGAGTGCGAGTACGCCTGCCGCGATCCAGAGCAGCCCGCGATGTTCACGCCAGCCCTGCCAGACCAGCCAGGCGCCGCCGATCTCGGCGAGTGCGGCAATGGCGAACAGTAGCAGCGACCGAGCGATCGTCATGCGGTAGAACGTACCGGCAGGTCTACGGCGAGCGCCTTACACCTCATAAACCGCGTACGTGCGTCCGAGCACCGGATAGGACACATTCCGCACCGGCACCCCACCCGCAGTGCGTCCGAATTCCGTGCCTCCGTGCGCATGTCCATGAATCGCCAGCACCGCACCGCCCGCGTCCACGGCGGCACCTAGATCGTGACAGCCCAACCCCGGATAGATCTTCGGCGGTTCACCCGCAAGCGTGTCGATGATCGGCGCGAAATGCATCACGGCGATTCGAGTTTCGCACTCCAGCGAATCCAGCGCCTGACGCAGCCGCAGTGCGTCCAACGGCCCGCGCCGCATTCGGGCACGGTGCTCAACGCTGCCCTCGTCGGGTGTGCCCGGGTAGTCGGGAAATCCACCGCTGCCACCCATCACACCGGCGATACCGACCTGCCGCCCGCGCAGTTCGAGCGTGATCGCATCGCCGTCGAGCACATGCACGCCGAGTGCGGTGAGCATGGCCGCGATGCGGTACCCGAGCCGCCGATCGTGATCGTGATTGCCGAGCACCGCGACCACCGGCATGGCGAGTCCGGCGATCTCGGCGCACAGCAGATCCGTTTCGTGCGGCCCACCGCCCTCGGTGAGATCGCCGCCCAGCAGCAGCACATCGGCGTTCAGTCGCAGGAAGTCCGGGCGGAAACGTCCCGCGACGGCGTCGCGCATATGCAGATCCGCGACGGCGGCGATCCGAAGGGGTGTAGCGGGGGACATGGCGGTCAGCCAGCCACACGCTGGACGGCGTGTCAACCGGCTTCTGCTGTTCATCTCACCGATACGCATCCGTGAGCAGTATGAATAGTTATTGGCTATCGCAAGTTCGGTGGTTGTTCAGCAAGGCGACCGGTAATGGCGAGACCGATGAAACGTCCATGAACACTCACTCGGTGCGCTACCGAAAGGCACTGTCGTACCGGATCGTTCGGGATATGAGCGCGCGAACCGTAGCCACCACGTCCCTCGCACGCAGGCAACTCTTCTCCGGAGCCGTTGCCGTCGCGGCCGTTTCGACCATCCTCACCGCCGGACGTGCGCAGGCCGGCCCCCAAGCCGACAAGGTCGTCCTCATCGGACTCGACGGCACGATGTACCGCAAGATCGAGGAGGTGCGGGCGCCGAACCTGTTGCGGCTCAGCGCCGAAGGCACACTCGGCCGCGGCTCCATCGCCCCGCATATCTCCATCTCCGGCCCGTCCTGGGCCACCGTGCTCACCGGCGTCTGGGGCAGCAAACACGGCATCACCGACAACAACTTCGACGCCACCCCGTTCGCGAAATATCCGACGGTCTTCACCCGCCTCGAACGCCACGATCCGACCCTCAAAACCCAGTCCATCGCCACCTGGGATCAGATCGCCACCATGACGGCCAGCGGCGATCCACGCGCCGACGTCGTCATCTCCACCCCGCTCGTCCCCGATGACGACAACGAAAGCGCCACCGACGCCGCCACCGCCGACAGCGTCGTCACCGCCATCACCAAATACGCCCCTGAATTCCTCTTCACCCACCTCGACCAGGTCGACCGAGCCGGCCACCAGCACGGCGGCGCGTCCAGTGAATACCGCGATGCCGTCACCCGCATCGACGCCCTCGTCGGCCGCATAGTCGCCGCCGTGGACGCTCGCGCTCGCGCCAACCCCGCCGAACGCTGGACCATCCTGGTCACCACCGACCACGGCCACCGGCCCAAGGGCGGCCACGGCGGCCAAACCCCCGACGAGACAGCCAGTTTCGTCATCGCCCGCGGCCCGAACTTCCTCGCGGGCGCGACCAGTTCCAGCTTCTCGCTGGTCGATATCACCCCCACCGTGCTGGATATCTTCCACGCCCCGCTCGACCCGGACTTCGACGGACAATCGCGCATCCGCCAGCCCGTTGAACCTTTTACCAGCCGATAGGGCACCTTTCGCGCACTCCGCTCGTTGTCGCCGCATACGATCGCCAGCGCCGCAATTCACCCGCATAACCGGGGCATTTCCGACTCGGCAACCTCGGATCGGGCAGGTGACCTGCGCGCGGACTAAAGTTGTGGTCTGGGCGGTTGCAGCGGTCGGATACTGTGGTCCGATCGCGGCGTGGAGAGGTGGTGGCATGACTCAGCATCTGGGCGAGGCGAATGTCGAGCAATCGGCAGGTGCCCCGCAGTCGAATGGTGCGGCCGCCTCGGATGTGAGCACGCCGAAACCGCAGATGAGCGGCAGTGCCGCACCGGCGCGGCAGCCCGGGACCACGGCAGCGGTCCCGACCTCCGCCTCGCGGCGGGTGCGCGCCCGCCTGGCCCGGCGCATGACCGGCCAGCGCGGTATAGCGGCGGTCAAACCGGTGCTCGAACCATTGGCGAGCGTGCACCGCGAGCTGTATCCAAAGGCGAATCTCACGCTGCTGCAGCGCGCTTTCGACGTCGCCGACGAGCGCCACGCCCACCAGTTCCGCAAGTCCGGTGATCCCTACATCACCCACCCGCTCGCGGTCGCCAATATCCTCGCCGAACTCGGCATGGACACCACCACGCTGGTCGCGGCGCTGTTGCACGACACCGTGGAGGACACCGGCTACTCGCTCGAGCAGCTGACCGAGGACTTCGGCGCCGAGGTCGCGCATCTGGTCGACGGTGTCACCAAACTCGACAAGGTCAACCTGGGTGCCGCCGCCGAGGCCGAGACCATCCGCAAGATGATCATCGCGATGGCGCGCGACCCGCGCGTTTTGGTGATCAAGGTGGCCGACCGCCTGCACAACATGCGCACCATGCGCTTCCTGCCGCCGGAGAAGCAGGCGAAGAAGGCCAAGGAGACTCTCGAGGTGATCGCGCCGCTGGCGCACCGCCTCGGTATGGCCACGGTCAAATGGGAGCTCGAGGACCTCGCGTTCGCGATTCTGCACCCGAAGAAGTACGACGAGATCGTGCGCCTGGTCGCCGACCGGGCGCCGTCGCGCGATACCTACCTGGCGCGGGTGCGCGCGGAAATCGTGAATACGCTTGCGGCATCGCGGATCAACGCGATCGTCGAGGGGCGACCCAAGCACTACTGGTCGATCTACCAGAAGATGATCGTCAAGGGTAAGGACTTCGACGATATCCACGACCTGGTCGGCATCCGCATCCTGTGCGACGAGGTGCGCGACTGCTATGCGGCGGTCGGTGTCGTGCATTCGCTGTGGCAGCCGATGGCGGGCCGGTTCAAGGACTACATCGCCCAGCCGCGCTATGGCGTCTACCAGTCGCTGCACACCACGGTCGTCGGCCCCGACGGTAAGCCGCTGGAAGTGCAGATCCGCACCCAGGACATGCACCGCACCGCCGAATTCGGCATCGCCGCGCACTGGCGCTACAAGGAGACCCGCGGCAAGCATTCCAACGACTCCACCGAAGTCGACGATATGGCGTGGATGCGTCAACTGCTCGACTGGCAGCGCGAGGCCGCCGACCCGGCCGAATTCCTGGAGTCGCTGCGCTTCGACCTGAAGTCACCGGAGATCTTCGTGTTCACCCCGAAAGGCGATGTGATCACGTTGCCGCAGAAGTCGACTCCGGTCGATTTCGCGTACGCCGTGCATACCGAGGTCGGGCACCGCTGCATCGGCGCGCGGGTCAACGGCCGGCTGGTCGCACTGGAACGTCAGCTCGAAAACGGTGAGGTCGTCGAGGTATTCACCTCGAAGGCGCAGAACGCAGGACCCAGCCGCGACTGGCAGAACTTCGTGGTCTCCCCGCGCGCCAAGGCCAAGATCCGGCAGTGGTTCGCCAAGGAACGCCGCGAAGAGGCCCTGGAAAGCGGTAAGGAGCAGATCTCCAAGGAGGTCCGCCGCGTAGGGCTGCCGCTGCAGCGGTTGATGAGCGTGGACGCGATGACCGCCGTCGCGCACGAACTGCACTACACCGACATCTCCACCCTCTACACCGCCGTCGGTGAGCACCAGGTGTCCGCGCACCACGTCGTGCAGCGGTTGATGGCGCAACTCGGTGGCATCGGTGATGTCGAGAACGAGCTCGCCGAGCGCTCGACCCCGTCGACGACGCCGAGCCGACAGCGCGTGACCGGTGACGCGGGAGTGCTGATCCCCGGCGCGTCGGGCACGGTGGCGAAGCTGGCCAAGTGCTGCACCCCCGTCCCCGGTGACGAGATCATGGGCTTCGTGACCCGGGGTGGCGCGGTGAGCGTGCACCGTACCGACTGCACCAACGCAGGTTCCCTGCGCGAACAGGCCGAGCGCATCATCGACGTGGAGTGGGCGCCCTCGCCGTCCTCGGTCTTCCTGGTCGCCATCCAGATCGAGGCACTCGACCGCACCCGACTGCTGTCGGATGTGACCAAGGTGCTCGCCGATGAGAAGGTGAATATCCTGTCCGCCTCGGTCGCCACGCACGGCGACCGGGTTGCGATCAGCAAGTTCACCTTCGAGATGGGCGATCCGAAACACCTCGGTCACTTGCTGAATGTGGTGCGCAATGTGGAGGGCGTCTACGACGTCTACCGGGTGACCTCGGCCACCTAGAACCGCACCCCGTCAACCTCGCTGGACATAGCCGGCGTACCCGCATGGAAAGTTGCGGTTGTCTGCCGTGTGGTTCGGCGTTCGCTGGAATGCGAAGTCCAGGATGATGATTCGAGTCGTTGTAGGGTCGCCGACCGGTTGCAGGGTGATTTTCGCCGTCGGAAACTTGTTGGAAAATCCAGGGTGGCACGCCGTGAACTGCCATGCGCCACTCGGTGGTTCGCGCAAACTTTTCGTCGAAGCCGCAGCAAGAGTCGGAATCTGTTACGGTCTATTGCGTTTCATGGCGTTTAGGTTAGCTGCGGCAACACGAATTGATTGCGGATCGCTATGATGAACTACACGGCACGGATCTCGGGAATGCTGATCGCATTCGCCGTTGCTGTGGCGACCGCGGGGACCGCCGTGGCGGAACCGTCCGATTCCGCAGGCCCGACGACCAACATCGCCATCGGTACGTGTCCGGCATTGTACGCCTTGGGAATTCAGGGCACAGGCGAATCGTCACCAGATGCCGCGCCGACCACCGATACCGGCATGCTCTCCACGGTCTTCATGCCGATGTTGGCCAAGGCCGATCCCAGCCTGGTCGACCGCGCCTATGTCCCATACGAATCCGGTTTCGGCGGCGCGACCGCCGGTGGCACGGTGTCGTATGCGGAGTCGGTGATCGGCGGACTGCTCCGGCTGCGCTCGATGGCCCGGGATGTCGCGGCCCGCTGCACCGAGACCCGCTTCGCGATCGTGGGCTATTCGCAAGGCGCGCATGTGGCCTCGATGTTCGCCCAGGAGGTCGGCCAGGGCCATGGCGTGATCCCGCCCGAGAAGGTCGCTGCGGTCGCCTTGTTCGCCGATCCGACCCGCAATCCCGGTGCGCCGCTGTTTCCCGGCTCGCCGGGCAAGGCGACGCCGGACCCCGCGCCGGGCACCTCGGGGGACGGGGTCGGCTCCATCGCGGCACTGCCACAGGAGCCGGCGAGCGGCGGCGGAATCGGGCCGGAACGCGATAAAGCCCCCAATTTCGCCGCGCTCACCGGGCGTGTCGCGAGTTTCTGTGCTGCAGGCGATCTCGCGTGCGATGCACCGGAAGGCGCGCCGATTCTGAAGGCAGTGGCATCTATTGCGGGCCAGTCCAAGTTGAGTGGCGGCGACCCGATCGCGTCATTGGTTTCGATTTCCCAGGCACTGGCGTACACGTCTATCAAGACCGCCACCAAAGTTGTCAATGAAGATGTTCAGGGCAACTCACTCGCGAATTTGTCGATTTCACCACAGAAGTCGATTTCGCAGCGCTTGGCCGATGCCGCCGATCCGCGCACGCCGTTGAATATTCCCGCGGCACTGCAGGCGTTGCTGAAGGTCGGCATGATCGGACTCAACGCGGTCGCGACGGTGGTCAAGTCGGTCATCAGCTCGGCTAATATCAGCCAACTGGTCACCGCGGGTTTGGCCGATCCGGTCTCCGGAATCCTGCTATTCGGCACGAAATTGCTGGGCGCGATTCCGCAGTTGGTGCCGCCGACGACCGGTGCACGATTGGTAACTCAGGCCTTCGACGCGGTGGTGCAGAACATCACCGATAACAGCGAACTGCTCAATGTGACTACCTGGGTGCGCTATTGGGATACCGTGCAGCGCCACGGCGTCTACAGCACGGCGGCGGTCACCGCGACCGGTGATACACCCACCCGATTCGTTGCGGACTGGTTCGCCGCGGCGGCACACGATCTGGCCGATAAATATGGCAGCGGAGCTGCGCCTATCGGTGGCAGCACGAAATCGACCACCGGATTCTTCGGAGAAAGTTCCGGCGCGTCGACCCCGCCGAATTCGTCCGGTACGGGACAATTTCCGTTCGGGACAGGAGCCGATGGCACCTCATCCGGCGGCGCGACGTCGACTCCGCCCACCGTAGTACCCGGCACCGTAAACAACACCTACCCGTTCTCCACGAACTGATCGCAGAGAGGGTCCGATTATGCATGTGCCTCGCTCTGCGGGAATGGGGGAATGTTGAAGTCGTACAAACAGCTGTCGCGCTGGTACGGCGCGCTGGAGCCGGAGACGGGGGTAGCGGCCCCGAACCCCGACGAGCCGGGATTGCTGGATCCCGGTGACGAGGACGGAGCGCCCCGGTTTCCGCACTACATTCGCGAGGAGGATCCCGACGAGGTGCGCGCACGCAACGAGGTGCCCGCCGATCTGGCCTCCGGTCGCAGCGAATTCACCGGTGGGTGGTCGGATTGGGTGGCCGGACGCGCCCCCGGTCCCGACGACGACTACATCGGTCCGCGCGACGGCGAACTTGTACAGTTCCCGTGGCCGGAGGACGACGACCACGACCAGGTTCCGCGTGAACGGTCGACTCGCGTGACGCGCGCACTGCGCCAGGAGGCGCGCGATCATCCGGCCGCGCGCCGGGCCCGGGTGATCGCGGTGCTCGTAGTGGCCGTACTGCTGTTGGCCGCAGCCGCCGCGGGCGCGGTGTTGCTCCTGCGCTCGTCCGGTGATCGCGCCGCCGCGCCGGTCGTGCCCTCGATGCAATTCACCGCGGGCAGTGTCCAATCCCGTGGCATCGCCGACTGTCCGACCGAACGCGGCGACCGCATCGTGCGCAGTGCCGAACCCGGCGGCACCGACTCCGGACCGGACGTGATCCTGGCGTTCCAATACGCCTACTACGTGGAACGCTCCGGCGAGCGGGTCCGGGCGGTGGTCGCCCCGGATTCGAATATCTCCTCGGCCACGGTGATCCAGCACGGCATCGACACCATTCCGCTGGGCACCACGCACTGCGTGCGGATCCAGACGATCACCGACGACCGGTATTCGGTCGAGGTCACCGAGTACCGACCCGGCGGCGCGCCCGCCACGTACAACAAGCAGACCGTCACCACGGTGGTGGTCGACGGCCACACGCTCATCACGAGCGTCGCGGCCGGATGAATAGGGAGAGCTGATAGCGATGGGAGACGACTGGAGCCGCTGGCTCGACGAGGCGCCCGATGAGGGTGATCCGTCGGACCGGCACGCGCCTTCGAAGGCTCCGGTGGTGCGTCTGCGGCGTAAGGGCGGAGACAGCGAATCCGCGGAACCGGCGCAGCGTTCGATTCTGGTGGTCGGTGGCTGTGGTGGTGCGGGAACCACGACCACGGCCTTGGGCTTGGCCGGTGAACTCGGCACGACGGGCACCTCGACGGTGGCGGTGGACGCCACTGCGGCGGGCAGCGATCTGGCGCTACGCGGGGCCGATGAGCACCTGCATCCGATCAGCCTGCAATCGTGGTTGTACGGTCGCGGCAACGATGAGCCGGCGCCGTTGAAGGAGTGTCTGTCGCAGGCGAGTTCGGGCATCGGACTGCTCTGGCGCGACGCCGCGCCACTGCGTCGGCGTGCCACATATCTCACAGTTGCGCGCGCGATCTATGACGCCGGGTACACCGCCGTCTACGACGGCGGCAACCCGATTGCCGGACGGCAGCTGAGACCATTGCTGGATGACGCGGATGTCGCTCTGGTACTTGCCATTCCGGCGCGCGCCGATGCCGCGAACCGACTGCGGGTGACCCTGGAATGGCTCGACGACCAGTTCGGCGATTCGGCCGAGGGGCAAGGCGCCGGCATCGTCGGCGATACCACAATCGTTGTCTCACACCAGCTCCCCGGTGCGGACTCGCATGTTGCCGATCATTTGCGCGAGCACCTTTCCGGCTGGGTTCGTGACATCAGGGAGATTCCCTACGATCCGCATCTGGCGCGCGGTGAACTCGTTCGCCACGCATCACTGGCTTCGGAGACGCGCCGGGCTTATGGGCGGCTGCTCGCCGGAGTGGCATCATGACGGCCGCCATGAAACTTCGTCGCCAGTCCGAAGCCGCCCAGGCCGGTGTGGTCGCCCCACCGGAGTCCCGTCGCGCGCCCATTTGGGACCGTCCCGTACCCGGCGTCGGTCGGGCGCCGCTGTGGTGGCTGCTAGGTGTGCACGGCGGTGCCGGAGCCAGTAGCCTCGCGCGTGTGCTTGCGCCTGCGGCGGATTCGGGCCGGCGCTGGCCCGGCGTCTTCGACCGCGAATCGCCCTTCGTCGTCCTGGTGGCTCGCGAGACCATTGCCGGACTCACTCGCGCGCATGATCTTCTGCGCCAACATCATTCGGGTTTCGCCGGCTCCTGTGAGGTCCTCGGACTGATCACGGTCGCGGCTCGTCCCGGGCGCATGCCCGCCGAAATCCGCCGCTACCGCGATGTGGTCGGCTCCCTGGCCGGTCAGGTCTGGCAGGTCCCGTGGTACGAGGAATGGACCCTCGTCGAACCGGAGAGCCTGCCGATCTGGACCCCGGGCGACGAGATACCGCAGAAGAAAAAGAGGATCGACCCGCTAGAGGAAGTTCCGCTCGAGATCCGGGAGCTCGGGGCCGATATCGTTGCGGTCGTGCGCGAAAACCTCGACAGCAGTGCACCTTTCGACGAGGACCACCGTTGACCGCCACTACCAAGAAAGGCAGCCGATGAGCATGATTCTCCTTGCCGTGCAGGACACGTACGGCACTGTCCTGGCTCAGGTCGGTAACCCGACACCGGAAGCGCCTCCCGGCTCGGAGAAGATCCTGCAGCTGGTCCGCTATCTCACCTGGTTCGTGTTGCTCTCCGGTATCTGCGGAATCACCTACGCGGGTGGCAAATTCGCGTGGGAGAAGTGGACCGGTGGTGGGCTCGAATCGCCGAAGATGGTGGCCGGAGCCATGATCGGCGGCGTCGTCGCGACGAGCGCGGGCACCATCATGAACGCCGTCATCGGGACTTGATGTCGGCGATGGCTACCGTGCGAATGTCGGCGGCGGAACTGCTTGCTTACAAGCAGATGCCCGCCGAAGTGCTGCAACCGCTGATGCAGCTGCTGAACTGGCTGCTCTGGTTCGTACTGCTGGTGTGCCTGGCGTGGATGATCGTCTCCGCGGGCCGCCTGTGGATCGCGTTCCGGAGCGACCTGGCGATGAACGACGCCTCGCACGGTGTATTGATGAGTCTGCTCGGGGCGGCTGTGGCGAGCACGGCCTCGGGGATCGCGTTGGCGTTCCTGCCGACGTGAACGGGGATGGGGACGGCCCTGGGATGATTTCCACAGTTGTGCGGGAGCAACCCGGCGTGTGGCGGCGCGGTATTCGCAAGCCCGCCGCCGGTGCGTTCGGTGCTGCCCTGCTATTGGCGGCGGTCGGCTGCAACGGCGGTGACGGTGATTCCGGCCCGAACCTGACGGCCGCGCCGACCCATGTGCGGTGGCAGCCGTTCCAGGGCGTGGCGCTCCCGAGTGCCGACCAGGGCCCGAAGCAGGTATCCGACGGCGCTGCAACGGGTTTCGAGCATTCGCCGATCGGTGCCGCCTTGGCGGCGATCGTGCACACGGTGCGATTGTCGGTGGCCGCCGACAGTCAATGGGCCGATATCGTGCGCCAAGAGGTGGTGCCGAACAAGGCCAGAGACGAGTGGGCGGTCAGCCGGGTGCAGCTCTCGCTCACCGGTCCGGCCACGCCCGAATATGCGCCGAGAGTGCTCGGATACAAGATCACCGGCTACACCGATGCGGCCTCCGCCGTCGACGTCTATACCGAATATTCGGACAACTCGAAGGCGGTGAACCACACCACTGTCGAATGGTTCGGCAACGACTGGAGATTAAGACTGCCGGATCCCGACTCGACCGCGCGCCCCATCGAGGCGGTCGATGAATTGCCCACGGAAATAGTGAAATTGGAGGCACCGGCATGAGCGAGCGCAGCGAGCGAATCATGTCGCAGCGTGCTTCGCTCATGACGGAGCCGAGCGCCGGCGAGGTGGAGTCATGAGCGAGAAGGAGTCGTACGCCCGCGATCGCGTCTCCTTCGGTGTCATCGCGTCCGCTGCTGTGCTGGTGCTCATCGTGGTCGTCGGCGTATTCGTGTACGTGAGCCGGGACGATTCGGGTTCTGGTGGCGACAAGGCCGCCGCCGCAGCCAATTCCGGCGGTGAGGGCTTCGCGACCCCCGAGGTGGATATCCTCGGCAGGCGCGTCGATATTCCGAACAACCCTGCCGGACAACCACTTCTGCAGGATCCGACTCGGCAGCGCAGGCCGTCGGACGCAGACTGGCTGACCGCGGCACCCGAGGGCACCACCGCACCGCACGGTTGGCAGCGCGTCTACGGCGCTTCGGTCCCGTTCTCCACCTCCGACGGACCGACCCACATCGAAGACGGTCTGGCCGTGGGCTATTCGCACACCCCGCAGGGTGCGGTGCTCGCCGCGGCCCAGATCACCTACCGCCTCAACGCCCGCCCCGCCGACCGCGACCTCTATGTCCGCCAGGTCCGCGTCTCGGCCCAGCAGATCGCCGCCTACGACAAGGCCCTGTCCCAGGACAAACTCCCGGAACAGCAGCCGGAGAAGGTGACAAAGTATTTCGTCGCCTCGGACGCGTTCAAGGTCGAGAACTATGCGGACGATTTGGCGATCATCCAGTTGGCAACCCGTGGCCAGGTGGTCGATGGCAAGCAGCTGTGGGCGGCCCTGCGATTGGTGATGATCTGGGATGCGGGAGACTGGCGGCTGAAGCCGGCGACCTCCAATAACCCGCAGACCGAATACGTCGAGTCGTTGAACGGGTGGACCAAATGGTGACCATGGGGCCCGGATCCGGTCCGGCAGGCAAACGTTCGCCGCTCGCGATGCTGGGCGTCGGCGCATTGCTTGCCGTGGTCGTCGCGGTCGCCGTGACCGTGGTCGCGATGCGAGACAATGCCGCCGGGGGTGACCAGGTATCGAAGACCGGCACGAGTTCGGAGAATGTGCCCGGCACCGCAGTGTCCGGGTTCGGGAACCCAGAAGTCGATATGTTCGGCCGCCGCGTGGATATGCCCGACAACGGCATCGGCACTGCGCTGGAACAGAATCCGGCCGTGCAGCAGCAGCCGGGCGCATCGACCTGGCTGACCGCGGCACCGCAGCCCGCGAGCGGACAAGGCGTGTGGCAGCGGGTATTCGGCGGACCCGTAGTGCGGTTCTCCACCTCCGACGGCCCAGCGCGCGTCGACGGTAAGGCCGCTGTCGGATTCGCCCACACCCCACAGGGCGCGGCCCTGGCTGCCGAACAGATCTACTGGCGCACCAACGCCAACCCGCGTGATCGTGATCTTCTGCTGCGGCTGGTCGAGGTCACCCCGCAATACCTGGCCGACTACGACCGACTCGTCGCCGAGGGCAAGGTCTCGGATCGACTGCCGGATAAGTTGAGCCCCTTGCTGTTCGCTTCGGATGCGTTCCGAATCGAAAGCTATACCGAAGATTCCGCGATCATCCAGTTTGCGAGAAAGGCCCGAGAAACAGCTGATGGTCAACCAACATGGGTCGGCATGCGCCTGGCAGTGATATGGCGCGACGGCGATTGGAAGCTCACTGCGGTGAGCGGACAGCAGCAAGTCCAGATCGATTCCCTGCGAAGCATCGAGGGGTGGACACAATGGTGAGGCGTGTACTCACGATATTCGCGGTCATCTTCACAGTGATGATCGCGACGCCGACGGTGGCCTATGGCCAGACGTACGGTTTCGACGATACGTGCAACGAACTGCACGACACCCTCGACAATGTCGGGCTGCCGGGCGTCTCTCTCGGTGACGCCGCGTCGGCGGTATGCAAGGCGGGCAATGCCGCCTCGCACCCGGGCAGCGCCGCGAACGCGGTCAAGGACAAGGCCTGGGATTCGACCTTCGGCAAGGTCGTCGATTCGTTGATGAACGGCCTCGGTGAGGCCATCATCCTCGCGTTGACCTTCTGGATGAAGGTCCCCAACGAGGCGGCCAGCGATTCGGGTTCGTTGTTCGTCAAGATCAACGACTACACCTATCAAGCGCAGATATTGCTGCTCATAGCCTCGGTGATATTGTCCGGCGCCAGATTGGCCGAGGCCAGACGCGGCGCCGTCATGAATGAGGCGGCCGAATCGTTCCGCATGTTCACGCGGGTGGTTTTCAGTTCCTGGATGCTCGGCGCCGTCATCGTCGCGGGCACTCAGGCCTCGGATCGCTTCTCCGAGTGGATCATCAATGATTCGACCAATGGCAACGCCAAGGATCTGGCCGAGCTGATGGTGAAAACCAGTAAGCTGCAGGCATTCTCGCCGGGTCTGGTGTTGATCATCGCGATCGTCGGACTGCTCGGCGCACTGGCACAGATTGTGCTCGCCATCGTGCGTCAGGGTCTGCTGATCATCGCGGCGGGTGTGCTGCCATTGGCCGCGGCCGCATCCGGGATGAATATCGGTAAACAGTCGTATCAGAAGCTGATCGGCTGGATCATCGCGTTCATGCTCTGGAAGCCGGTGGCCGCCATCGTCTATATGATCGCGTTCACCACCGCGGGCCATGTGGATTCGCTGACCGATACCGGCGGACTGCCCGAAGGTGAACAGGCCCAACGGATGTTGGTCGCCATCGTGCTGCTGTGCAGCGTCGCGTTCGTGCTGCCCGCATTGATGCGGTTGGTCACGCCGGCGGTCGCGATCGTGGGTAGTGGTGGTTCCGGTCTCACCGCGGCGGGCGGAACCTTGCTCGCGGTGGGCGCTTTGGGTGCGATGGGCACCAAGGCCGTCGCGACGAAGAGCGCCGCGCCGGGATCGGCGGGTTACGTCAGCGGTACCTCCACCGGTCCGCGTCCACCGGGTGGTGCGGGCGGTCCGCGCGGCGGCGGTGGCGCGCCGCGCCCGGCCCCGCCACGCGGCGGCGGCGGTGGCAGTGGCGCAGCGGCGGGCGGACCTCCGCGCGCCTCCGTCCCGCAGGGCGGGGCGGGAGTACCGTCCGGTGCGTCGAGGGCGGCGGGTGCGATCGGCGTGGCCCGTGCGGCATCCGCGCCGCTGAACCGAGCCGATGAAGCCATGGGTGATGTGGCGGGCGACCGCTGGGCGAACCGTTCGCCCGACCTCGGGAGGAGCACCATTCCGCGATGACGATGACGACGAGCGATACCTACGAGCGCCGCTCGTACGGGCTGTGGCAGAAGCCGCGCAGCGCAGGCCTTTTCGGTCTGCGCTGGGAAGAGACCGTCATCGGCTTCGTCGTCGTGATCACGGCCCTTATCTGCGCCATGGTCGGCGGCTTCAAATGGGGTCTGATCGTGGGCGGCACCGGTGTTGTCGTGATGGTTCCACTGGTGTGGCGGACGGGGGGCCGCTCTGGATACGAGAACGGATTGATGATGTTCAACTGGATGCGCTCACGCAACCGCGGAGAGCATGTGTATCGCGGCGGCCGGTTCTCGCGGATTCCGGGCGGTGTCACGCGGCTACCCGGTCTGCTCGCGCCGTCCAAGCTCTACGAGGGCATCGATGCGGGCGGCTACAGCTTCGGCATGATCCACCTACCGCAATTCGCCCAGTACACAGTGGTTTTGCGGGCTTGGCCGCAGGGGCACGAGGCGGTGGACCAGCCGGTCATCGATCGCTGGGTCTCGGCCTGGGGTACTTTTCTCGCTTCGGTCGGCCAGACCAGTGACATCGTCGCGGTCGTCCCGGTGATCGATACCGTGCCCGAGACGGGTAACCGGCTGCTGACCGAGGTCTCGACCATCACCCGTCCGGAAGCGCCGGAGCTGGCGCAGCAGGTGATGTACGAACTCGCCACCGAGTTGCCGCAGGAACGGGTGCAGTTGCTGCCGCGCGTTGCGATCACCTTCAAGGCGACCACCGCTGAGCGCCGCAAGAATCCGGCCGAGGAGGCCGTCGAGATCGGGCGCAGGCTCCCCGGAATCTGTGCCGCGATGGCCGAGGCAGGTGTGCGCGCGCAGCCGATGTCGGCTGATGAGGTCATCTCGTTCATACGGCGCAGCTACGACCCTGCCTCGCAGGCCGACCTCGAGGTCGCCTCGGGCGAACCCGAGGGGCATGGACTGGATTGGGCCGATGCCGGACCGGTTTCGCACGACGAGAAGTGGGATCATCTGGTGCACGACGGTGGCCGTTCGGTCACCTGGGAGATGGACGCGGCACCCGAGGGCGCGGTGGACGAGCGAGTGCTGCAACGGCTGCTCGCGCCGAATCCCGAAGTGCCGCGCAAGCGCATCGCCATCGTGTACCGTCCGCATTCGGCCGCCGACGCCGCCGAAATCGTCGACGACGATTTCAAGAACGCGCTGGTGGCCCAGCAGAGTGAACGCGGTGTCGTCTCGGCGGCCGCGACCCTGCGGGTGGGCGCCACCCAGCAGGCCCGTGAGGAACAAGCCCGGGGTCACGGTGTGACCCGCTTCGGTGCGCTGGTGACCATCACCGAGCCCCTGCGCGGTGATCTGCCACGCATCGAAGCCATTACCCGCGACCTGTCCACGCAGGCGCGGTTGAAGATCCGGCGGTGCTACCGCTACCAGGCGGCGGCCTTCGCGGCCTCGCTCGGTTGTGGGGTGATCCTGCCGGAACACGCGACAATTCCGAAAGCCTTGGCGGGGTGAGCATTACATGGCACGTGAGTACGAGCCACCCGTGCGCGAACGGGACGAGGTGCCGGTGCGCCGCAAGCGGCGTCCCGAGGACGCGGCAAGGGAGCGGCCGGCGGACGAACACGCTCAGCGGCCCACCGGGGGCCGGGTCGAGCGCTCGGGCATCGAGGAGATGCCCGACCGGGATCGGCGGTCCACGCGGGGCCCGGCGGGGGTGAGCGGCGGCGAGCGGACCGGCATCGGCGAAACGTCCGATCGGGAGCGGCGGCCGTCGCGCGATGCAGCCGAGCGGCGGGCGCGCCCCGGCGCCGCAGCCGCGGACGGTGGCCGTGCCGATCGGCCGCATCCGGACCGCGGGCGCATCAGGCCCGAAAACGGCCGCGGGGAACGGACTTCGACCGAGCGTGGACGTCCCGACGGCGCCCGGACCGCTCGCCCGCGCGATGGCGCACCGCAACGACCGGCACGGGGGGAACGGGTGGCACGACCGGAACGCAATGGCTCGCGGACGAGTCGCGAGGCACAGCGCGCGGCCAAGGTCGACTACACCGCCGACCGCGCCATGGGCACCCCGCAGATGGACAAGGCCGCCCGTCGCGCAAAAGCGAGGTCGGACAAGCGCAAACAGTCGGGTCCGGCGCTGCTCGACGATGCGACCAGGGCCAAACTCGAGCAGATCAGTCGTGAGGGCACCGGCCTGCGGGCGGCCTTCGCGACCTTCCGGATCCGCACCGACGATATCCGCCGCCGCAATTACGCGGCGCGCGCCGAACAGGTCTTCGAAGACGGATTCGACCGCAGCACAGCCCAACTCACCGATCGCGGCTATATGGGTCCAGGCGGCGGCCGGATGAATGTCGTGGGCCGCCCGGTCGAATATCGGGCCACCACCGCCCAGGTGGCGGGTCTGTGGCCGTGGTCGGTCGGCGCGGGTGCGCCGTTGATCGGCACCCCGCTCGGTTCGCATCTGCATACCGGCGCCCCGGTCTGCTTCGACCCGATGAACTGGTTCCTGCGCGGCAGCTTCATCACCGCGCCCAGCCTTTTCGTGCTGGGGCTCAACGGTTTCGGTAAGTCCTCGCTGGTGCGCCGGATCGTGCTCGGCGGGATCGCGCAGGGCATCACCCCGCTGATCCTGGCCGACGTGAAACCGGACTACCGCAAGTTGGTCGAACTGGTCGGCGGCCAGGTGATCGACCTCGGCTACGGCCACGGCAAGCTCAACCCGCTCGCCGCCGGTGTGCTCGGTTCGGTCGTGCCGATGCTGGACGAGCTTCCGGCACTGCAACTTCAGGTGCTGCAGGATCTGCGCGCCCGTCAGGTCACGCTCATCGCCGGTCTGGTCGAGCTCGTACGCGGCGCACGGGTGCGCGACTACGAGGAGACGCTGATCGCCACCGCGCTGCGCATCCTCTACCGACCGGGCAGCGGTTATACGCCCGACCAACCGCCCATCATGGAGAACCTGCTCGAGGTGATCGTCGCCGGCGGTGACGAATTGCAGCTAGACGCCGGCGCCGATGATCCGAACGAATACCAGGTGGCCATCAAGGGCCTGCGCCGCTCGCTGCGCGCCCTGACCCAGGGCCCGTTCGGCGCGATCTTCAACGGGCAGACCACCGTTCCGATCGATACCAGCGCGGTCGCGGTCTGCATCGACGTATCCCATATCCCCACCGGCGATAAGAAGCTCAAGGCCGCGGTGATGCTGGCCTGCTGGGCCGACGGTTTCGCCTCCGTGGAGGCCGCGCATGTGCTCGCCGACGCGAAACTCGGCCCGCAGCGCTATTTCCAGGTAGTGATGGACGAGCTGTGGCAGGTGCTCGGCCTCGGCGACTTCATGGTCGACCGGGTCGATGAGCTGACCCGTCTGCAGCGCACCATCGCCACCGCGCTGATCATGATCAGCCACACCATCAAGGACCTGCAAGCACTGGGATCGGAAGCCGCCATCGCGAAGGCGCTGGGCTTCCTCGAACGCGCCCGCGCCAAGATATTCGGCGCGCTGCCCGGCGAGGAGATCAAGCGCCTGGACAGTGTGGTTCCGTTCACATCCGCCGAGGAGGAGATGGTGACCGGATGGTCCGCACCGCAAGCGCTGACGGGCGAGGCGCTCAAGCCTGGTCAGCTGCGCCCGTCGCCGCCGGGTACCGGCAAATTCCTACTGAAGATCGGTGAGGATCGCCGCCCCGGCATCCCGTTCCATATGGAATTCACCTTGTCCGAGAAGGAGAGTGGGATCCACGAAACCAACCAGCGCTTCTCCGAGTTCACCGAGTCGACTTCGCGTGGTGGCGATTCCCCCAGTGGGAGTGCCGCATGAGGGGGCTCGCGCTTGCGACTGCTCGCAGGTCGCTCGAAAAAACACAGCTTTCGAGACCGATGGATGGCTGTGGGAGGTGGGGCGCATGATGCCGCACCGGTCCTATCGGAGAGTGTCGCCGGAGGTGCGCAAGGCAGCGGTCGAGCAGGTCATTGCACTTACCGGCAAACTACGCAGCGAATCGGAGGCCTGCCGGGTGGTCGCCGAGCAGATCGGCGTGCATACCAACTCGGTGCGCAACTGGGTGCGCGCCGCCGAGGGACCGAGTCTCGAGCGCCTGGACGCGACGGCGCTGCGCCGCAAAGTCGCACTGCTACAACAACAATTGGCCGCCGCCGCGGAGATGAACCGCACCCTGGCCGACACCCTCAACGAATCTCGGCGGCGAACGTGAACTTTTTCGGTTCGGTCCGCAGTCGTTCGGCACTGCCGGGGATGCGGTGACCGGGCGGACCCTCCTCTACCTGGCGCTGACGAGCGTACTCGGGCTGATGACCCTGGTGGTCGTCATCGTGATGCCCGCCGTGGACGACGCCTGCGAGGGCACTTCGGTGCTCGTATCGTCGACTATGCTGGCGCCGCTCGGCGGATACGCGCCGGGTAATTCCCGCGTCGCGGGCAGCCCCACTCCCATGCGTACGACCGGCAATCCGACCGCCACCCAAGCCCATTCGACCGCGACGGGTGCGCCGTCGCTGGCCGCGGGCGTCGGCCCGATCCACCGGACGCTGCCGCTGGCCACCGGCACCTTCACCGTGTCGGACGTATTCGGCGCGCGCGGCGGCACCCATAAGGGCGTCGACTTCGCTGCGGCCGACGGCACCACCATTTATTCGGTGTCCGATGGACGCGTTGTAGCGGCCGGTCCCGCTTCGGGTTTCGGCAACTGGATCGTCGTCGATTCCGTCGACACCAACGGCCGCGCATATTCCGCGGTGTACGGCCATATGTGGGACAGCGGCGTGCATGTGCACGTCGGCGATACCGTCGTCGCTGGTCAGCCCATCGCGCAGGTCGGTTCGGCGGGTGAATCCAGCGGCCCGCACCTGCATTTCGAGATCGTGCCGGGCGGACGCTTCACCGGTGGTCGGCAAATCGACCCGCTGCCCTGGCTCGACGGCGCACCGACCCCGAATGTCGGTGGCGCGCAGGCCTTCTCGTCCGATCCGCGCTGTAACCGCGGCTTCGGCACCGCGGGTGGTGCGCTGGCCGCGGGCAAGGTGCCGCAGGAACTCGAGATCTGGTATCGCCGTGCGGGTTCCATCTGTCCGCAGATCACCCCGTCGCTGCTGGCCGCACAGGGCAGGCAGGAGTCCGGATTCCGGCGCGGTGCATCCTCTCCCGCAGGCGCGCAGGGTCTGGCCCAGTTCCTGCCCGGCACCGCGGCCAGTATTGATCCCGATGACGGTCAGCCCTATGTCATCGATGCCGACGGCAATGGCGTCGCGAGCGTATGGGACGACGGCGACGCGATCATCGGTCAGGGCCGTTATATGTGCGCGCTCGCGCACAAGATCACGGCGTGGGAGTCCCAGGGCCGCGTGCAGGGCGATGTCGTCGCATTGACCCTGGCCGCCTACAACGCCGGCGAGGGCGCGGTACTCGCCTCCGGCGGCATGCCGAACCAGGTGGCCGCGCACTACGCCGAAACCCAGCCGTACGTCGCGAATATCCTTGCGATGGAAGCGCAATACCGCGCGCAGGGTTCCAATGGCCGCTTCACTCCGCAGGAGGGGGCGGGCGGCGTTCAGGTCGTCCAGGCGGCGCAGCAATGGCTCGGCACGCCGTACGTCTGGGGTGGCGGTGGCCCACAGGGGCCGAGCGGCGGCGGCATGGACGGTCCCGGTCTCACTTCGGCCGCGGTGTTCGCGGCATCGTCGGGCTCGGTGACTTTGCCGCGGACCGCCGAACAGCAGTGGGAGGCGGGCGTCGAAGTACCGCTGAGCAAGCTGCAACCCGGTGATCTGGTGTTCAGCTCATTCGGCCCGCGCGGCCCCGCCGAGGTCGGAATCTATTCCGGCAACAGTCGAATGATCCAATCCGTGCCCGCCGCATACGGGCATTCCAGTGGCGTGACCGAGGTCGCGGTGCCGGGTGACGGCCGCGGGAGGAGGGTGCTGTGACGACAATCGATACCGCGGCCGGCGAACACGCCGAAGTACGTGCGGCGATTGGACCGCACAAGTGTCGGTCCCGGCGGCTAGCCTTGAATAACACGGCGGTGCGAGCGACGGTCCCGGAGGCGGTAGCGGAGCGTGACCACGAAGGGGCCCGCGAACGCCGCAAATCGAACACTGCACGCGCGAAACTGGTGGTGATGCTGGTGGTGAGCGTCGTGATATCGGTTGCGGGGTGCGGTCGGGAGTCGGGTTCCGGTGCGCCGCAGCCGCCCACGTCCACGACCCGATTGCTGGAGGGGGTGCCCGCACCCGATCCGGTGACGCCCGACGGCGTCGCGGTGGCCGCGCTGAAGGAGATCTACTCCTGGCAGCCCGTCACCGAGGCTCAAGGTGCTTCGTTGTCGCGGGCGCGGAAATGGTTGGGGCCCAGCCTGATCCGCATGCTGGACAGCACGCCGACCGCGATCGAGACACCGAAAGCGACGCTGCAGTGGGCGGACTGGGCCAAGGCGCAGGCACATATCGAAGCGTTCACCTTCGCGTCGGGTGAGCGCCCGCCCGCGAGCGCCGATCCGAACGTCCAACAGTTCAAGATCGGGATCGAGCAAACGGTCGTCTACCCGAACGGGCGCAAGGAATCCCTGCCGCCCGCAACGGTGATCGCGACCGTGGTGCGCATATCGGACGGTTGGCGTCTCGACGCGTTCCGCTGAACCCGCACCAGCGACAACCACATAGCTAGGTCCTAACAGGAGGCAGACATGGCGAAAAAGAAGAAGGTGCAGGATCCGGCCGTGGTCGGACCCGATATCGCCCTCTACATGATCTACGCCGGTTTCGCGACTCTCGGAACCCTGTGGATCGCCCTGCATCTCGGCAACGCGATGGCTGTCACCCCGCAGGACATTCCGATCAACCCGATCGCGATCGTCGCCGATCTGATCAGGGGGAAACTGCACTGGCCGCGCGCCTCAACGGTGATCGTGCTGCTCGTCATCGGCGCGATCGTTGCCTATGTGGTGGTGCGCAAGCGGCTCGCCGCACGTCGATCGGTCGGTCGGCTCTCCGTGGACGACAAGGCCGATGTGATGGGGAGCGGCAGCGCCATAAAATCGCTCACCGAGGCCGGGGTTCGGGCGAAGGCCGAAATGCTCGGCGTCCGGCTCGGCTACAACGACAGCCCGGGCGTGCCGATCGGCTTCGGTGTTGCCGATGGGGTGATGCTCTACGGCTCGTATGAGGATCTGCACCTGGACATCTGGGGTCCGCGTCAGGGCAAATCGACCTCGCGGGTGATCCCGGCCATCCTGACTGCCATCGGACCGGTCCTGTCCACCTCGAATAAGCGCGATGTGGTCGATGCGACCCGAGATGTGCGCGAGGCCAAGGGAAGTCGCACCTTCGTCTTCGACCCGCAGGGCGTCGCGGGGGAGGAGCCGACCTGGTTCTGGGATCCGCTTGCCTGGGTGGACGCATATCACGACGGTGCGGAGATGCGGGCCGCGCGTCTGGCCGGACACTTCGCCGATGCCGACAGCGGCTCCGATGCCAAGGGCGATGTGTTCTTCGACCCGGAGGCCGAGGATCTGCTCGCCGGGCTGTTCCTGGCGGCCGCGCTCGGTGGTCGCCCGATCGTCCAGGTCTGGGACTGGGTGACCAATCCCAACGACTCCGAACCCATCGAGCTGCTGCGCAATTCGAGTAAGCACTACACCGCCTCGGGCCTCGCGATGCAGTACAACGCCGATCCGCGCACCAAGAGCGGCATTTTCGGCACCGCGAAGAAAATGATCCGCTGCCTGCAGTTGTCCAATGTGCACCCGTGGATCCTGCCGGGCGACAACCGCTTGCAGTTCGACGAACTCGAATTCATCGAGAACAACGGCACGCTCTACAGCCTCTCGCTCGAGGGCCGCGGTTCGGCGGCGCCGCTGGTCAGTGCGCTCACCGAGGCCGTGGTCGATGTGGCCATGCGCAAGGCCACGCATTCGCCCGGCGGACGGTTGCCGATCCCGATGCTCGCGGTCCTGGACGAGGCGGCGAATGTGGTGCGCTGGAAGGATTTGCCCAAGCAGTACAGTCACTTCGGTTCACGCGGCATCGTGGTGATGACGGTGCTGCAGTCCTGGGCCCAGGGTGCGCGCTGCTGGGGTGACGACGGCATGCTGGCGCTGTGGTCGGCGGCCAATATCAAGGTGCTCGGTCCGGGCGTCGACGATATGAACTTCCTGCGCGACCGCTCCGAGGCGATCGGCGAATACGACGCGATCTCGTCCTCGGTCTCGGAATCCAAAGGCGGCAAGAGTTATTCGCGTTCACTCGGTTCGTCCAAGACATTCACCGTGAACGCGCTGGCGACCCTGCCACAGAGCCGCGCGATCGTCTTCACCTCCGGCCAGCCCGCAGTGCTCGTGCGTACCGTGCCCTGGTGGGAGGGCGACTACGCTGACGACGTGAAGAAGTCGATCTCGCACCATCTTCCGGGGCGTAAGACCGAGATCGCCGACCTGCTCGGCTCGCCCAACCTGACCAAGGCTGCTCCGCCACCCGAATACGGTCAAATCGAGGAGGTTCGGCCACTGTGACCGAGCGTAGCGAGGGAACCATAGACACAGCACGGCCAGTCGCAGCGGAGCCGAGCGCGATCGAGGTGGAGCTGTGACTGAACAGCAGCAACAGCCCATGATCTACAGCAATGTGGTGGACTTCGTCGAGAACTACCTCGGCCTGGTGTACCGGCGTCAGGTCACCGATATCAGTGAAACGGTCTGGTGCCCGGAGTGGTGGAAGCATGCCGAGGCGGTGGCGCGACTAGATGCGCTCTGGCGCGCATGGGAGCACTATCGGCTCGAGCCGAGCACCGGATTGAGCATCTGGTTCCTCGACCACGCGGATCCGCATATGACCAAACTCTTCGATCCCCGCGGACCGTTCAAGTACTGCAGTGTGCGCAACGGCCACAAGGACATGCTGAGCCCACTGCCGCTGAAGTCCCCCACCCAGGGGCTTTTCGGCGATCCGACCATCGGCGATTTTCGCGTCTAGGAGCCGAAAACGTCGAAACGCCCGCTGATTTCAGCGGGCGTTTTCGGTTTCCGGCGTCGGGATCCAGCTACTGTCGGACGCGTTCCAAACCGCGTGCGTCCTGTTCCCGACCTCGTGCGCCGGCCGCGCGGGCGGCTTCGTCGCGAATACGTACGGCCTCTTCGGGCGGTTGCCCCTGACCTACCTCGATGAGCATCCGCACTGCCGCCAGTTCCGGTGCGATACCGATCCGGGCGAGATGCGCCGCGATCGCCATCCGACGTTCCTGGGAGTCGTAGCGAACGAGCGGTTTGGACTGAGCCGACGCCGTCGCGGCCATCCGGCTGGCCTCGGCCTGTGCGGAGAAACGATCTTTCTCCAATGAAATACCCTGGGCCGGAACTGATTTCTCGACCATCCGGGCCAGTTCGAGATTGCGTGGGTCCTTCGCCTTGGCGTCGCGGGCCTCACGGATCTGCAGTTCCCGGGCCTCCTTGATGCGGGCCTCGGTGACCTTGACGCGGGCTTCGGCTTCCTTCTGACCACGCTCACGGGTCCGCAGTGCGACAAGGGTCGCAAGCTGCAATGCGGTCTTCATCATGGCCGCGGTTTCCCGGCCGATGTCGTCCAGTTCCTCGGACATGGCTGCTCCCCGATGCTGCAGTGATCACTATGGATGTTGTGGTGCTTCGTCACGGACGCCGCCACGTCGGACTGTAGTCCGCCGCGCCGGTGCCCCGCCTGCAAACGTGGACACCCAGAGAACTCGTAGCGTGGCATTCCCGGTTGGGATCGTCCGGCAGGGGATGACTACGCTTCGCGTTCTCCTTTATTCGAGATTACCCGAGAAAGCTCGGCGCCAACCGTGTGGGCGTGCCGCTTAACAGCATATATCGCACAATTCCGGCGGGTACGGGAAAGCTTCGGAGGATCTCCGGTCTTAGCGCACCCTAACCGAACGATTAGGGTCGCCTACCCTGGCTGGTTCGGGAAGGTAGTTCGGGCCCGCTGCTCATTGTGCGCAGCGGGTCCGAACGAAGCGAGTATTCGGATCGGGCGTGTCGTAGCGACTGCTTGCAGGTCGCTCGAAAGGGCCGGCTCAGTCGATGCGGACCGACTGGATGGTTACGGGGAGATTGGGCTTGCCGTCGCCCTGTCCGTTGGAGTTGTCCTGACCGCCTGCGGCGATCTTGTCCAACGTGCCCATGCTGTCCGGATCGACGGTGCCGAAGATGGTGTAGTTCGGCGGCAGTTGCGAATCGCCGTAGACGATGAAGAACTGACTGCCGTTGGTGCCGCCGCCGGTGACGGGATCCGGTCCCGCGTTGGCCATGGCCAACGTGCCGCGCTTGTAGTCCATGGGCTGCTGCAATGCGGGGTCGGCGGGGTTGTACCGATTGGTCGGGTACTCGTTGTCGAACTGGTAGCCGGGACCGCCGGTGCCGGTGCCGGTCGGGTCACCGCACTGCAGCACCTTCAGGCCCTCGTCCGCGGTCATGCGGTGGCAAGTGGTGTTGTCGAAGTAGCCCTGACCGGCCAGGCTCGCGAAGCTGTTGACGGTGCACGGCGCCTTGGCATTGTCCAGGCTGAGGCCGATGGGGCCCTGAGAGGTCTCCATGCTGACGCTGAGACTCGCATTGTCGCCGGTGTTCTCGATGCCGCTGGTGCGCGGCTTGTTCACCTGCTTATCCGCGGGCTTTTGACTGTCGCGGTAGTCGCAGCTGATGGCCGCGGGCTTATCGTCACTCTTGGTCAGGAAGTAGACGCCGACGGCCGCTGCCGCCACGACCACCACGCCGAGCGCCGATCCGGCGATCGTGAGTCGCTTGCGCTTGCGCACCCGATCGGCCCGGTTGGCCAGCTGGCGCTCCAGCTTGCGTTTGGCCGCTGCCCGTCGCTGTTCGTTGCTCGGCACTACCACGTTCCTCCCGTATCCGTTACGTACGGCACAGGATTGTGCCATCTATTTCTGAGACTGCTCAGCAGGCCATTTCGACCAGTCGTGACGCCGTATAAACGAGCTGATCCTTTCGAGCGACGTGCAAGCAGTCGCTAGCGGCGGCAAACCGGTTGGACTTGACGGGCCGTAGTGGTGGAAACTGGACCATCGTGACCAAGACCAGCAGCTTCTCCGCCCCAAAGGGGGTTCCGGATTACGTGCCACCCGGTTCGGCCGAGTTCGTCGCGGTGCGCGACGGCTTGATCCGTGCCGCCCGACTCGCCGGGTACGGGCATGTGGAGCTGCCGATCTTCGAGGACACCGCCTTGTTCGCGCGGGGCGTCGGTGAATCCACCGATGTGGTGACCAAGGAGATGTACACCTTCGCCGACCGCGGCGAGCGCAGCGTCACGCTGCGGCCGGAGGGCACCGCGGGTGTCATGCGTGCGGTCATCGAACACGGGCTCGACCGGGGACAATTGCCGGTGAAGCTGGTGTACTCGGGTCCGTTCTTCCGCTATGAGCGCCCGCAGGCCGGTCGGTACCGGCAGTTGCAGCAGGTCGGCGTCGAGGCGATCGGAATCGATGATCCGGCGCTGGATGCCGAGGTGATCGCGATCGCGGACGCCGGATATCGCGAACTCGGGTTGGATGGCTTCCGGCTGGAGATCACCTCGCTCGGTGACGAGACCTGTCGTCCACAGTATCGAGAGCTGTTGCAGGAGTTCCTATTCGGGCTGCCGCTGGACGAGGAGACCAAGCGGAGGGCGCAGTTGAATCCGCTGCGGGTGCTCGACGATAAGCGGCCCGAGGTGCGCGAGATGACCGCGAATGCGCCGCTGATGATCGATCACCTGTCGGAGTCGGCGAAGACGCACTTCGAGCAGGTGCTCGGTTATCTCGACGCGCTCGGCGTGCCCTACGTGGTGAATCCGAGGATGGTGCGCGGCCTGGACTACTACACGAAGACGACCTTCGAATTCGTGCACGACGGTCTCGGGGCGCAATCGGGGATCGGCGGCGGCGGACGCTACGACGGGCTCATGGCCGAACTGGGCGGACAACCGCTGTCCGGCATCGGATTCGGACTCGGTGTGGACCGCACCATTCTGGCGCTGCAGGCCGAGGGCAAGTCGGCGGGCGATCCGGCGCGGTGCGAGGTCTACGGCGTATCACTCGGCGATGCGGCCAAGCAGCGGTTGGTCGTGCTCGCGGCACAGTTGCGGGCGGCGGGCATTCGGGTCGATCTGGCCTACGGCGGTCGAAGCGTCAAGGGGTCGCTGAAGGCCGCGGATAAGTCCGGTGCCAAATTCACCTTGGTCCTCGGTGACCGTGATCTGGCCGAGAACACCATCGGCCTGAAGGATATGGCCACCGGTGAACAGCGTCAGATCCCACTGGACGAGACGGTGGCCGCCGTCGCGACCGCTTTGCGCTCGGGCGAGTAGTACGGTGCCGGGGTACACCCGCACCACGACGAATGGGCAGCCGTGCCGGTAGAACCCACGAATCCCGGTGCAGCCCAACCGGTTCCGTCGGTCGGCCTCGATCTCGTCGCGCCCGAGACTTACGCACCCATGCTGCGGCGACTCGCCCTCGCCGCGGTAGGGGTGGGTATCGGTGCCGCATTGCTCGCGGCGCTGCTGGTGCCGTGGCCGATCGCGATCGCGATCGGTCTCGTCGTCGGTGCACCCACCGTCGCCTACGCCATCGCGCTGCGCCGTCGGCGGATGTGGTTGGCCGGCACCACGATTCACGCGCGGCGGGTGATCGGGGAGCGTCAGGTCGATATCGCGGCCGCCAACGGCGTCGAGATTCTCGTCTTTCCGGCCCGTTTGAGCCGCATCGTCCTGCGGGTGACCGCAGGCGTCGAGTCACAGCTCGTGCCGCTCGCGATGTACACCGATGCGGGCAGCGGTCGCGAACTCCACCTGCTCGGCCTCCGCAAACTGGCCGACGCCCTGGCTGCCAGCGAACTCGCAGCGGCCGTAGCGGTATCGACCATGCTCGTCCACCAACTGCGCGCCGAGGCCCGAGATGCCGGACTGGAGGAGCGGCCGCTGTACCGTGCTGCTCGCCTGGCTCGGGCGAAGGACTATGTGTCGCCGATCGTCCTGACCGATCAGGAAGTCGCGGGACTGTGTTGATACGCGAGTCGAGTTGTGCGACTTACGAATCGGCATGCCATGCGCGATTGCATGCGATCTACGGTTGCGCAATACGCTGAACAGCTGCCGGGTGCGCAGTCGTTGTGGGTGTCCCTGCGGCTGAGCGCGGTGCCGCGATCGGGACAGTCCCGGGGCGGGCTTTGGTCGACCGTGGTAGCCCGGGACCCGGTCTTGACCGGGTAGTCGGACAGGGGGGCGACCGGACAGCCGGGGCCGCGCCGTTGGCGGGGCGCTTGTTGTTAGCTGGGGAGGTTGGATGGGTGCGACGGGGTGATTGTCGCGTAGCTCACCACGGGGGTTCGGGGGCCGTGAGAGTCGTTAGGGTGGGGATCGAGTGTCCGTCTATCGCAAGGAGTTTCTCGTGAGCACCGCTGCTCGGACCGCGCCCGTGACCGTTGCCGTAACCGGAGGTGCGGGGCAGATCGCCTACGGCCTGCTGTTCCGGATCGCGTCCGGTGCGCTGCTGGGGTCCGAGACGCCGGTGCGGCTGCGGTTGCTGGAGATTCCGGCGGCGGTGGCGTCGCTGGAGGGTGTGGCGATGGAGCTCGAGGACGGTGCGTTTCCGCTGCTCGAGTCGATCGACATCAGTGACGATCCGTGGATCGGGTTCGAGGGCGCGAATGTCGCGCTGCTGGTCGGTGCCCGGCCACGGACCGCGGGGATGGAGCGCTCGGACCTGCTGGCCGCCAACGGCCCGATCTTCACCGAACAGGGCCACGCGATCAACGCCAGCGCCGCCGACGACGTCAAGGTGCTAGTGGTCGGAAATCCGGCCAATACCAACGCCTTCATCGCCATGAGCAATGCCCCGGACGTCCCGGCCGAGCGATTCACCGCGATGACCCGCCTCGACCACAACCGCGCCATAGCGCAGCTGGCCAAGAAGACCGGCGCGCCCGCCGCCGATATCGCCCGCGTCGCCATCTGGGGCAACCACTCCGCGACGCAGTATCCGGATATCACCCACGCCACCATCGCGGGCCGCCCCGCCCGCGAACTCGTCGATCAAGGCTGGGTGCGCGAGGAATTCATCCCCACCGTCCAACAGCGCGGCACTGCCATTATCCAGGCCCGCGGCGCCTCCTCGGCCGCCAGCGCGGCCAGCGCCGCCATCGACCACATCCACGACTGGTACCTCGGCACCCACACCGACGACTGGACCTCTATGGCCGTCCCCTCCGACGGCTCCTACGGCATTCCTGAAGGCCTCATCACCTCGTTCCCCGTCACCTGCGCGGACGGCGAATACTCGATCGTCGAAAGCCTGGACCTCGACGAATTCTCCCGCGCCCGCATCGAGGCCAGCGTCGCGGAACTCGAACAGGAACGCGACGCCGTCATCGACCTCGGCTTCGCCAAGCACGTCTGACTCATGTCCGTAGTCGTCGCTCAGGCTGCGGCTGTCGCGGACCGACTCCTGCCGAGGGCCAATTGACCCGCGGTGGCGAGATGAATGAGCGCGAGCACGCTGCCGCCGACCATCATGCCTGGAACTCCCTGGGTAGCACCGATGGCGACGTCGCCGAGCTGTACCGCACCGGACACGGTCAGCAGCGGTAGGAGAGCGCGCTTGCGGCGGCTCATCAGGCTGAACAGCAGTGCGGCGCCCAGCGGGATGGCACGGACAGTGTAGGCCTGGGCATACAAATCGACACCAGGCGAGTCCGCGCTGCCGGTTATCGCCAGGGTTGGGTCGACGAGCGCCGCGACGCTGAATGCCACGGCGACACTCGCGCCGACCGCATTGACGATGATCGCGGATCTGGTGAGCTTCTCGCCCTGCATCTTTCACTCCCTAAATCGTTCAGACTCTGAATGGTTTAGGGTCAGTATTATGCTGGATATGAAGAACGTCAAGGCGGAAAAGCTGCCGGAGACCATCACCTTCCGGCTCGGACTGCTGGGTGCGTTCCTGACCGACCGCTTCAGCGCCGATGTGTCGAGTCTCGGTCTCAAGCCGAAACACGCCGGAATGCTGAATGTGTTGGCGGCCAACGGCAAGACATCGCAGATGGAGATGGCGCAGATACTGCGCGTCGCGCCGAGTCTGGTCGTCGCACTGGCCGACCACCTGGAGTCCTTCGGGGCCATCGAACGGCTGCGGGATCCGGAGGATCGCCGCCGTCAAAACCTGTGCTTGACCCCCCACGGCCGCGCACTACTGCGTAAATGCCTCGACGCCGCACATGCGATCGACGCCGAGACCACCGCGGATCTCACCGCCGCCGAGCGTGCCGACCTACACCGCATCCTCGGCACGCTCGCCGATCGGCTCGGCCTGCCTAGCTGATGGTCCAGGTTTCCGAACCATTGAGCAGGGATTGCAGCGAGTCCTCTTGTACCGGTTTGCGTTCCCGCGCCATGGCGGTTTGGGTGCGAACCGCATCGTCGTAGGTGGGTCGGGTGACATTGCGGAAGATGCCGGTGACCACGTGGCCGAGGTCCTGATCGGACAGGCGCGAGAGCGCGTAGGCGTACTCCGGATTGTCGGTGTAGGCGTCGTGCACGATGATCTCGGACTCTTCGACCTCGTCGGTGCGCACCACCGCGAGCCCGAAACCGGCACGCACCACGGCGAATTCGCCATCGGCGCCGAAACGGATCGGCTGACCGTGGTGCAGCGGGATGAGGCGCGATTCGGCATCGCCCTTGCGCAGCACATCGAAGGAACCGTCGTTGAAGATCGGGCAGTCCTGCAGGATCTCCACGAACGAGGTCCCGCGGTGTTCGGCGGCGGCGCGCAACACCTCGGTGAGGCCCGCCCGATCGGAATCCAGAGCGCGCGCGGCGAAGCTGGCTTCCGCGCCGAGCGCGACCGACAGCGTGTTGAACGGATGGTCGACCGACCCCATCGGCGTCGACTTGGTGATCTTGCCCTCTTCGGAGGTGGGGGAGTACTGCCCCTTGGTGAGTCCGTAGATCCGGTTGTTGAACAGCAGGATTGTCATATTCACATTGCGGCGCAGGGCATGGATCAGGTGGTTGCCGCCGATCGACAGCGCGTCACCGTCACCGGTCACCACCCACACCGACAGATCCGGTCGGGTCACCGCAAGCCCCGTCGCGATAGCGGGCGCACGGCCGTGGATGGAGTGGATGCCATAGGCCTCGAGGTAGTACGGGAACCGGCTCGAGCAGCCGATCCCGGAGACGAACATCAGGTTCTCCCTGCGCAATCCGAGTTCGGCGAGGAAGCCGCGCACGGTCGCCAGGATCACGTAGTCACCGCAACCGGGGCACCAGCGCACCTCCTGATCGGAGGTGAAGTCCTTGACTTTCTGCGGCCCGTCCGCGGACGGTACTCCCGACAGTCCGGTGAGACCCAGATCTGTTCCGACGAGCGAGGTTTCGACGATCGTCATCAGTTACCCCCAGCCGAGTACGTGGCCCGCGCCCGGGCCGCGAACGCCTTGTCGTGTTCCATATCTTCGATCGACCCGTCCAGTGCCGCATCGATCACCCCGACGAGTTCCTGTGCGGAGAATGCCGTGCCCGCGATCTTCGTCCACGGTTGCACGTCCACCAGATACTTTGCCCGCAGCAGCATGGCCAGCTGACCGCCGTTCATTTCCGGTGCGACAACCATCCGATAGCTCCGCAGCACGGTGTCGAGGTTGGCGGGCAATGGATTCAGATATCGCAGATGCGCCTGCGCGACCGGGACGCCGCGACGGCGCGCGCGCCGACACGCCTCGCCGATCGGCCCGAAGGAACTGCCCCAGCCGATCAGCAGGAGTTCGGCCCGCCCGTCCGGATCGTCGACCTCGAGATCGGGGACAGTGATGCCATCGATCTTGGCCTGTCGCAGGCGAACCATCAGTTCGTGGTTGCCGGGCTCATAGGAGATATTGCCGCTGCCATCGGCCTTCTCCAGTCCACCGATCCGGTGCGCGCGACCGGCGGTGCCCGGCACCGCGAGCGGCCTGGCGAGAGTATCGGGATCACGGGAGTAGGGCTGAAACGGCGTGCCCTCCTCGGCCTCGGGTTCGAAGCGCGGATCGATCGGCTCCAGTTCGGTAACCTGCGGAATCGACCACGGCTCAGAGCCATTGGCGATCGAGCCGTCGGAAAGCAACAGCACCGGCGTGCGGTAGGTGAGGGCGATGCGGGCCGCCTCCACCGCGATGGCGAAGCAGTCGGCGGGGGAGCGCGGCGCGAGCACGGCGACCGGCGATTCCCCGTTGCGGCCGTAGAGCGCCTGCAGTAGATCGGCCTGTTCGGTCTTGGTCGGCAGTCCGGTGGACGGTCCGCCGCGCTGCACGTCGACGATCACCAACGGCAGTTCCGTCATCACCGCCAGCCCGATGGTTTCGCTCTTGAGCGCCAGACCGGGGCCGGAGGTGCTGGTGACGCCGAGCGCGCCGCCGAGCGATGCGCCGAGGGCCGCGCCGATGCCCGCGATCTCGTCCTCGGCCTGGAAGGTGGTAACGCCGAAATTCTTGTGCTTACTGAGTTCGTGCAGGATGTCGGAGGCGGGCGTGATCGGATAGGTGCCGAGAAAGACCGGCAACCCGGATAATTGCCCCGCGGTGACGAGGCCGTAGGCGAGCGCGGTATTGCCGGTGATCTGACGGTAGGTGCCCGGCGGCAGTTTGGCCGGGGCCACCTCGAAGGTGGTCGCGAAGCTTTCGGTGGTCTCGCCGTAGTTCCAGCCCGCGCGGAAGGCGAGCAGATTCGCCTCGGCGATATCCGGTTTCGCGGCGAACTTCTCGCGCAGGAAGCGTTCGGTGCCGCCGATCGGGCGTCCGTACATCCAGGACAGCAGGCCGAGCGCGAACATATTCTTCGCGCGCTGAGCGTCCTTCTTGCCGACACCGGTCGGCTCGGTCGCACCGAGGGTGAGTGAGGTCATCGGCACGCGGTGGACCACGAAATCGCTCAGTGTGTCGTCGTCGAGCGGATCGGTGGTGTAGCCGACCTTGCCGAGATTGCGTTTGGTGAACTCGTCGGTGTTCACGATGAGGGTGGCACCGCGCGGCAGGTCCTCCATATTGGACTTCAGTGCGGCGGGATTCATCGCGACCAGCACATCGGGCTGGTCGCCCGCGGTGAGGATGTCGTAATCGGCGATCTGGATCTGGAAGGACGAGACGCCGGGCAGCGTGCCCTGTGGCGCCCGGATTTCGGCCGGGAAGTTGGGCTGGGTGGCGAGGTCGTTGCCGAATGCGGCCGCCTCGTGTGTGAAGCGATCACCGGTGAGCTGCATTCCGTCACCGGAGTCCCCGGCGAACCGAATTACGACCTTTTCCAATTTCGCTGTGCCGACATCACTTTGGTCGGAAACCATATGCCTGCTTCACTT
This sequence comes from Nocardia vinacea, assembly GCF_035920345.1. NCBI lineage: Bacteria > Bacillati > Actinomycetota > Actinomycetes > Mycobacteriales > Nocardiaceae > Nocardia > Nocardia vinacea. Next base: position 3,243,732 of record NZ_CP109149.1, on the reverse strand, counting down.
CCTCGTCCGATGGGAGGTGCCATTGGCCAACCTACTCCGCCGTGTGCGGGAATTGCTTGTGAAATGCTCTACGCGAAGAGCGCCAGCTGCGTGTCGTCGGGTAGCGGTGCCGGGGGTTGTGCCTGCGGCTCCGCGGTGTGCTCGCGGGTGAGGCCGTGTTGCTGGAGCAGTGGTTGCGCCCGCTCGCGTAGCCAGGACGCATATTCCGGCGTCACATAGGCGCCGCGGCCATAGAGCTGGCGATAGCGGCGCACCAGCGCTGGATGCGCCTCGGCCAGCCAACTCAGGAACCAGCCACGGGTGGCGCCGCGCAGATGCATCGGGAATGCGACCACCGATACCGCCCCGGCCTCGGCGATCGCACCGAATAATGCGTCCAGGTGGGCGCGGCTGTCGGTGAGATATGGAATCACCGGCGCGACCATCACATTCACCTCGAACCCGGCATCGGCCAGCGCCCGCACCATCTCCAGCCGCGCCTTGGGCGATGGCGTACCCGATTCCAGGCTGTGGTGCAGATCCATATCCAGGATCGCGATGGAGACGGCGATGCTCACCCGGACCTTGCGCGCCGCCGCCGTGAGCAGCGGCATATCCCGGCGCAGCAGCGTGCCCTTGGTGAGAATGGAGAACGGTGTGCCGGAATCGGTCAGTGCGCGAATGATGCCGGGCATCAACCGATATCGGCCCTCGGCCCGTTGATACGGATCGGTATTTGTGCCCAGCGCGACCGGTTCGTGATGCCAGGACCGCCGACCGAGTTCCTTGCGTAGCACCGCGGCGATATTGGTCTTCACCACGATCTGCGAATCGAAATCCCGGCCCGCGTCCAGGTCCAGATACTCGTGCGTGGGACGCGCGAAACAGTAGCGGCAGGCATGTGAACAGCCGCGCATCGGATTGATTGTCCAATGGAACGGCAGATTCGACGCCTCAGGCATCTTGTTCAGTGCGCTCTTGCACAGCACCTCGTGGAACGTGATGCCCTCGAATTCGGGAGTCTGTACGGTGCGCACGAAACCCGCCCGGTCGAGACCGGGCAGGGCGCCATCGTCGGCATCCAGGGTTTGGCTTTGCCACCGCACCCCGTCAGTCGAACATGTGTTCTAAAGAGTGTCAAGCGATCTGTCGGGCGTCGGGCGTGGTGAGCTGCTTCGGATCGGTGAAGAAGCTCACCAGATCGCGCACGGTCTCATCGATGGCCCTCGGTTGATAACCGATTTCGCGCTCCGCTTTGCCGTGGTCGACGATCGGGGCGGAGACGAGCGCGCCGAGTGCGGCCTTCGACACGATATCGGTCTTGAACAGTTTGCCGATCGGTTCGAGCACCGGAATCAAGCCGTTGACGACCTTGGGCGAGATGGAGAACTTCGGTCCCTTCTTGCCACCGCACTCCGCCGCGGTGCGACACAGGTCGAGCATGGAGATCATGGAACCGCCGAGCAGGTAGTTCTCGCCGGTCCGGCCTCGCTCGCCGGCCAGGATCAGGCCCTTCGCGACGTCGCGGACGTCGACCAGATCGAAGCCGCCGCCGATCATCGCGGGTACCCGCCCGCGGGCGGCGTCTTTGAGGGTGCGGTTGATCCTGGACAGCGGCGTGCTGTAGTCGAGCGGGCCGAAGACGCCGGTGGGATTGCAGATCACCGCGTCCAGTCCCTGTTCGATCACCTTGCGCAGTTCGATTTCGCCCGCCCATTTGGAGCGGTCGTAGACGGGCAGGCTGGGATCGGTCGAACGCACCGAGGTCTCATCGATGCGGCCGCCGCAGGTGTACTGGTTGAAGGCGTGAATGGAGCTCGCGTGCACCATGCGACGCACGCCCAGATCCAAGGCCGCCTCGGCGACGACGCGCACACCCTCGGTATTGACCTTCCATGCCAGGTCGTGCTGCTCGGCAAGGGTGATCACGGCGACGAGGTGGTAGACGATCTCCGCGCCGGCGAGCACGGTGCGCATGGATTCGGGGTCGAGCACATTGCCGGAGACCCAGGTGACGTTCGGGTCCGTCCGCTGCTCCGGAACGACGCGATCGATTGCTGTGACCTCGTGTCCTCGTTCGACCAGCAGGCTGAGCAGATTCGTGCCAAGGTAGCCGGCTGCGCCGGTCACTGCGACCTTCATGCGATCGAGAATATAGAACTTGTTCTAATTTGCAACCTGTTCCAGTTCCTTTCCGGTGGTCGCGTTGGGCTCGAAACTTGCCGGTGGGGTCCGCTATATTGAGCGCAACCGCAGCGGCGCCGGTACCGACTCGCAGCTGCGCAGGGGTCCGATCGCAGCCGAGCTGCCGGTGCGGGCAGGGAGTAGATGTTGATCGACGCTATGAACACGGAACTACAGTTCACGACGATTTGGGGGGTGCAACTCGATGGCTGATCTCTCGGTGGAGACCGATGCGGTCCGAGCATTCGCGGCGACCAATGCCGGGGTCGCCGGCGAGATCGCGGGAGCGGGCAATTTCGATGCCGTGCAGAACGTTGCGGCGCTCACGCCGGTATTCGGCCTGATCGGCGCCGATTATCTGGTGGCGTTCGCAGCGGCACAGGTGTTGCAGGCCAAGGACATCAATGATCTGTCGGCCAAATACGACAAGCTCTCGAAGTCCGCGTTCACCGCGGCCAGCGCGTTCGACACCACCGACTTCGGCAACGCGGGCGTACTGAACGCGATCGCCGACCAGGTCGGAGGCGGGGCATGAGACCGATGGATACCGGCGCGACCGGCGTGATCGCACCTGATCAGCAGAGCGTGGCGATCGAAGAGGCCGTGATCGCGACGCAGAACACCGCCGTCGACACACTGCAGAACGTGTCGCAGGGATTGAGCGATCTGTCGCTGCCGCAGTTGCCGGCGGATCTGCCGCCGATCGAGGCGCCCGAATTCGTACTCGCGCGCAAGATCACCGAGGATTCGCCGCAGCTGGGGACCATGCCAGCGAGTATGCCGGGGCTCAACGGGAATTCGACCCCCGACGCGAGCGCGATTCTGTCCGGTGTGGTGCCGCCCGATGTGTCGCAGGCGCTTACCGATGCGCAGACCGCGATCAGCCATGCGGCGGCGCCGGTGGTGCAGGCGGCGCAGAGCGCGGCGCAACAGGCACAGAGTGCGGTGAGCAGTGCGCTCGGCGGGGCGAGCAACCAGGGAGCGGCGGCGGCCGCAGCGGCGACGAATATTCCGTCTGATCCGGTCGCGGCGCTGATGCAGGGGCTATCGATTCCCGGGATTCCCGGAATCGACACGCTGTTCCAGCCGATCCTGGAGCTGCTCAACAGCTTCGGCACCGGCGTCATCGGAGCCTTCGACCCGACCGCGATTCTCAGTCAGTCATCCAAGATCATCGAGGCCGCGGTATCGGTCGGCAAGGGTGGTCTGCAGACCGTCGAGCAGCTGTGGCAGGGCCAGTCGTCCCGCGAGGCGCAGGCCGCCAGCAACACCGCGCAGACCCAGGGGCAGGACACCAGTCAGCGCGGTATCGATATCTCCGAACTCACCCAGCGGGCCGCCGCGGTGGTGCAGCAGGGCAATGCGCAGCTGTTGGGTATCGCGAGCGAATTCGCCACGCAGGCAACCGCACTCGTGCCGGTGGCGCTGACGCCGCCCGGTCAGGCCGCGCTCATTGCGACCGCGACCGAACATCTCGGATCGGCCGTCGCGGTAGCCAATGCCACCCGCGGTGACCTGGCTGGGAAGACCGCCGAGCTGACCGGTGTGGTCAACCAGCTCCTCGGGACCAGCGGTCTGCCCGCGCCGCAGGAGGTCGCGCAGGCGGTCATGCAGAACATCGGCGAGCCGATCATGGAACAGGCGCAGTCGGTCGCGCAGGATGCGTCGACCAATGCCGCCGGCCTGTTGGACGGTTCCAGCACCTCCGGGTCGCCGAGCACGTCTACCACGGCGGCATCGACCAATGCCGGGCACACTACCTCGGGGATCTCGGGCATGAGCGGCGTCGGAAGCCGTTCCGGTTCGCCGAGCACGTCGGGCTCGCCGTCGACGCAGAAGGTGACCGGCACGCCGGGCAGCACCGTGTCACCCATCAGCCGGGTCTCGGGCCTGTCCGGCACATCCTTGGGCACGGGTACGTCGACCAGCGCGGCGAGCTCGGGGAGTTCCTTCATGGGCGGCAGCCCCGGTGCCACCGGCCAACGCGGCGGCAACGACGACGAGCACACGCGCAATGTGGACCCGTACCAGAGCCGCACCGGCAACGATGACCTCACCGGGCCACTCGGTGAGTCCACCCCGGACGTAATCGGCGCGACCCACCCGGATGAATTGGTCAGCTCGGACTACGAACAGGACCAGTTCTAGTCCGAAAGAGTTCCGCAATGCCCCCGCTCGATTTCGAGTGGGGGCATCGGCGTTCTAGCTGTGCATACGTCCGAACGGTGTTGCGGTACCTCAGGCCTGGCGGATACCGAAGCGCGCAACGTTCCTCGTGGCCATCGCTACCGAGGTCGGCAACCGGCTCAGTGGTCTCGGGTGAAGGCGTCGATGAGTTTGCGATAGAGGTCGGTGAAGCGTTTGCGGTTGGCTTGTTGGTCGGAGGAGAGGTTCTCGGTCGCGTCGGGGGCGTACATGAGGATATGGACGTCCTGGTCGGGCGGTGTAGGCATGAGGTCGATGATCTGGGTGCCCTGGTCGGTGGCGCTGGGCATGCCGAGGTCGAGGGCGGCGAGTGATTTGGTTTCCGCAAGTGCGGCATTCAGCACGTCGGTGGGGATGGTGCCGGTGAGCCGCTGCGGCGGGGTGTCGGCGGCGCGAGTGGTGGATGCGGCGTCGGGCTGTTGGACCGCATGGCCGTCGGCGTAGATCTGCAGCAACGGGCGCAGGTCGACCCGTTCGGACCAACCGCTCGGGATGGTGGTGAGTGTCAGCAGTGCCGTGGCGGGCGGTTGTGGTGCGTCGGCAGCGGGTTCGGCGGAGGCGACACCCCAGCTACCCGCAAGCGCTACGACGAGAAACAGCAGTGCCGACTTTGTTATCCGCATGAAATCCCTATCTACGCTGTGCCACAGTCCAACTGGCATCGATTATCGACCATCCGTCGGCGATCAGCGTAAGGCCGACGGGTTGTTCAGGTCGGCGGCCGAGTACGTGTCGCATGCTTGGACCTGACCGATTTTGTAGCCGGTGAGAAACCATTTCTGCCGTTGGTCCGAGGACCCGTGGGTCCAGGCCTCCGGGTTGACGCGCCCCTGGGCGGCACGCTGTATCCGGTCGTCGCCGACGGCGGACGCGGCAGAGAGGGCGTCACGGATATCGTTGTCGGACAGGGCTTTCAGGAACGGTTGATCGGTGCCGGGGGCGGGCTGCTTGTCGGCGAAGTGGGCCCAGATGCCCGCGTAGCAGTCGGCCTGTAGTTCGGTGCGCACCGCGCCGGATTCCGGTCCGCGCGGATCCTGTTGGGCCCGACCGATATCGCCGAGCAGATTCTGGATGTGGTGGCCGACCTCGTGCGCCACCACGTACTCCTGGGCGAGCGGGCCGCCGCTGGAACCGAAGCGGTCGACCAGTTCCTGGAAGAAGGCGGTGTCGAAGTAGGCGGTCCGGTCGGAGGGGCAGTAGAACGGGCCGACCGCGCTGGTCGCATTGCCACAACCGGTCGAGACCGCGCCGGAGAACAACACCAATTTCGGCTTCGAATACTTCTTGCCGGTCTGCTGTGGCAGCTGTGCCGCCCACACCGCGTCGAGGCTCTGGGCGGTGAGCACCACCCGGCAGTCGACGTACTTATTGGCGTCCGCGCCGGTCTTGCAGTGCGCGGGCGTGCCCGCGGTGCCGGGCTGCACAGTGCTGCTCTCGCTGCCGTTCAACTGTCCGAGCAGCGAACCGGGATCCCCACCGAGCAACAGGCCGACTACCAGCAGGATGAGACCCCCGGCACCACCGCCGAGAGCGAGCTTGCCGCCCATCCCGGGTCCGCCGCCGGATGAAGCCCGATCCGGGTCGATCTGGAGGCCTTCGTTGAAGGTCATCTGCTTCGCTTTCTGTGTTGGATTTGCGGCGCCTGCGGCGCCGCGTGTTCGCGGCCCCCTGTTGTCTCGCATCCCGAGCGGCCGAGACTCGCGCCTGCGGCGCTGCGCTTCGGCCACTCGGATGCGAGACGCGCCGCGAACGGCGCTCGTAAGACTCGCACCCTGGTGGGAACGTGTGCGGTACTGCCCGGTTTCGGCCCAAACCTGCGGACCGATGACCTGATGTCTACAGCTTCGCACGCGGGGCGGCGATATCGGTTTCCTCTCGGGATATGTGTCTCACTACGATGGCAACCGCACCGGATCGCCCTGCCGGTGTCACATTCGTCGAAAGGAATCCCGTGCTGCGCACCCACTTGGCTGGTTCGCTGCGAAGCGAGCACGCCGGTCAGACCGTCACCCTCACCGGCTGGGTGGCCCGGCGTCGTGACCACGGTGGCGTGATCTTCATCGATCTGCGCGATGCGTCGGGTGTGGCGCAGGCGGTGTTCCGCGAGGGCGAGCCCGCGGCGCAGGCGCACAAACTGCGCGCCGAATTCTGCGTGCAGGTCACCGGTGTGGTCGAGCAGCGGCCCGACGGCAACGAGAACCCGGAGCTGCCGACCGGTTCCATCGAGGTCAACGTCACCGAGCTCGAGGTGCTCAACGAGAGTGCGCCGCTGCCGTTCCAGCTCGACGAGCAGCCCGGTGACGAGGCCCGCCTCAAGTACCGCTATCTCGACCTGCGCCGCGAGGCGCCGGGTAAGGCCATCCGGCTGCGCTCGAAGGTCAACGCGGCCGCCCGCACGGTTCTGGCTCGTCATGAATTCATCGAGGTCGAAACCCCGACGATGACCCGGTCGACGCCCGAGGGCGCCCGCGACTTCCTGGTGCCCGCGCGTCTGCAGCCGGGCAGCTTCTATGCGCTGCCGCAGAGCCCGCAGCTGTTCAAGCAGCTGCTGATGGTCGCCGGTATCGAGCGGTACTACCAGATCGCGCGCTGCTACCGCGACGAGGACTTCCGCGCCGATCGCCAGCCCGAATTCACCCAGCTCGACCTCGAGATGAGCTTCGTGCGCCAGGAGGACGTGATCCTGGTCGCCGAGGAAATCCTGGAAGCGCTGTGGAAACTGGTCGGCTACGAGATCCCGTTCCCGATTCCGCATATGACCTACGCGGAGGCGATGCGTCGCTTCGGTAGCGATAAGCCGGACCTGCGCTTCGGTGTCGAGATCACCGAATGCACCGAATATTTCAAGGAGACCCCGTTCCGGGTGTTCCAGGCGGAGTACGTGGGCGCGGTCGTGATGCCAGGTGGCGCGAGCCAGCCGCGGCGTCAGCTCGACGCCTGGCAGGACTGGGCCAAGCAGCGCGGCGCCAAGGGGCTGGCGTATGTGCTGGTGCAGGAGGACGGCACGCTCGGCGGTCCGGTCGCCAAGAACCTCAGCGAATCCGAGCGCGAGGGCCTGGCGAAGCATGTCGGCGCGGTACCGGGTGACTGTGTGTTCTTCGCCGCGGGCCCGGCCAAGGCGCAGCGCGCGCTGCTCGGTGCGGCGCGGGGCGAGGTCGCGCGCAAATGCGGTCTGATCGATGAGAACGCGTGGGCGTTCGTGTGGATCGTGGATGCGCCGATGTTCGAACCCGCCGCCGAGGCGACCGCGAGTGGCGATGTGGCACTTGGTCATTCGGCATGGACCGCGGTGCACCATGCGTTCACCTCACCCAAGCCGGAGTCGCTCGACACCTTCGACACCGACCCGGGCTCGGCCCTGGCCTACGCCTACGACATCGTCTGCAACGGCAACGAGATCGGCGGCGGCAGCATCCGTATCCATCGTCGCGATGTGCAGGAGCGCGTCTTCAACGTGATGGGCATCGGGCACGACGAGGCGCAGGAGAAGTTCGGCTTCCTGCTCGACGCGTTCTCCTACGGCGCCCCGCCACACGGCGGTATCGCCTTCGGCTGGGACCGGATCACCGCGCTGCTGGCCGGGATGGATTCGATCCGTGAGGTCATCGCCTTCCCGAAGACGGGTGGCGGTGTGGATCCGCTGACCGATGCGCCCGCGCCGATCACCGCGCAGCAGCGCAAGGAAGCGGGCCTGGACTTCAAGCCCGAGAAGAAGGACGACGGCGACGCGAAGGGCGCCGCCGAGTAGGCCGGACGTTCGCGGCGGACGCGGTCGGACCCACTTTCGACCGTCATCGGTCGGCATGACGAATACGGTGCGGGTCGGTCTTGCGGGATAGCGAGGCGGTCGCCTGAACGGTACTTTTTGGTCAATATCGTCGATGCTGTCGCATCGACGCCGACCACGAGGGGTCCCGTTGCTGCACTTGCGCATGATCAGCCCGCCCGAACGCACCGACAAGGTGATGGCGGTGCTGAGTGCCGACCCGGGCGTCACGCATGTGACGCTGGCGCGCGGTGTCGCCGTCGAGCCCGTCGGTGATCTGATCCAGGCCGATGTCGCGCGTGAGGCCGCCAATGATGTGCTCGCCGATCTGACCACGCTCGGCATCAAACACACCGGCGGCATCACGCTCGGCCCCGTCGAGACGGTGATCTCTGATGCGGGTGAGCGGGCGGTCGAGAAGGCTCCGGGCGATCCGACCGATGCCGTGGTGTGGGAGGAACTGCTCGCCCAGACTCATGAGGAGTCCTCGCTGACACTGACCTTCGTCGCCTTCCTCACCATCGCCTGCCTGCTCGCGGCCGTCGGCGTGGCCACCGACTCATCGGTGACGATCGTCGGCGCGATGGTGGTCGGGCCGGAATTCGGGCCGCTGGCAGCCTTTTCGGTGGGGCTGTGGCGCCGCGATTTCCTGCTTGCTCGCAAGTCGGCTGTCGCGCTGCTGGTGGCATTTCCCGTGGCGATGGTCATCACGCTGTTGGCGACCTTGCTGTGGGAGCAGTTCGGCTGGATCACGCTGACCGGGGTGGAAGCCATCGAGAATGTCGACTTCATCTATGAGGTCGGGCCGTTCTCACTGGTGGTCGCGCTGCTGGCGGGTGCGGCGGGCATGCTGGCGGTGGTGACCGCGAAATCGGCGGCACTGGTCGGTGTGTTCATCTCGGTCACCACCGTCCCCGCGGCCGGATTCGCGGTGATCGCGGCGACTCTGGGGGAGTGGCATGTCGCGTTCATGTCGGCGGGGCAGCTCGCCGTGAACCTGGCCGGCATTGTCACGGCCGGGGTACTCGTGCTGGCGCTGCGCCCGCGAGCGGGTAGCGAGGGGGGACCGATCGCCCGGTTCAAGCAGTGGTGGTGGATGCGGTCACTGCCCTCGAAGTGACCGCCAATTCTGTTGCGGGGCCGATGTTCCGGTGCGCTGGGAGCAGATCCGCCCAGCGCACCGAAGGCTAGGACACGGACACGGTGCCGCCGGTGAGTGCCCGGTAGGCGTAGGTCACCGCGATCGTGCACACCGGTCCGGCGACCAGCAGGCCGAAGCCGCACAGCAGGGTGGCGACAAAGGTGATGACCAGCACGGCGAGGCCGAGTAGCAGCACCTGCCCGATATTGGCGATGACCAGCGTCGCGCTGGACTTGATCGCGTCGAACGGACCCTGTTCTTGATCGACGACGAAGTGCAGTGAGAACATGCACAGGAATCCGGCGATCAGACCGGGCACGAAGCACAGCGCCGCGCCGATCCAGGTGAGCGCGAAGGCGAGCAGGGCTGTCAAGAGGACATTGCCCGCATTCACGAAATGGAAGTAGGACGCGAAAGTCGGTTTGTTGCCATCGGTTTCGTAGAGGGCGCCGCGGATCATGGCGGCCTGCAGCAGCCAGATCGCGACCATGACCACAAGGAAGATCAGCAACAGACCGAACAGGGAATTCGGTTGCACGGCCTGGACGATGAGCACGAAGGCGAGATAGATGATCACGCCGACCGCGGTAACGGCCAGCCAGGGGCCGAAATTCGCGCGGAACTTCTCCCAGCCGTAGCTCAGGGCATTGCCGACATCGAGGGTTGTCGGCGCGCCGGGGGCGGATTGGTAGCCGTAGGTCGGCGCGCCGGGCTGAGCGCCCGGAGGGATTGCGCCGGGGGGAGGCATCGTGCCGGCCGGTTCGATGCCGGGTTGCGTTGCGCCAGGCGGCATTGCGCCGGGAGGTACGGCACCGGGCTTCGCCAGGCCGGGCGCTGCTGAGCCGGCCGGATCGAAGCCGGGTTGCATCGCACCCGGCGGGACCGTTCCAGCAGCTCCGGGCGGCATCGCGCCAGGGGGCATCGGTGCGGGATGCGCCGAGCCGGGACCGGTTCCCGGTGGGCCATAGCTCGGCTGTCCCGGCTGTCCGGGCGCGCCGACCGGCGGTGGCGGCTCCACCGGTTCACTGCCGTACTGCGCCGCGCCGGGACCCTCGAACTGTGGGTAGCCCGCGCGTCCGGCCATCTCGTGCCTGCCTGGTCCGGTGCTCGGTTCCGTCGGTTCCGTCGGTTGCGGATTCGGACCTTCGTGCTGACCCGGACGCGCGGCGAACTGTTCGCCGTCACCTTCGTCGGGCGCGCCGCTGCTCCGTTCGGGCGAGCCAGTTGGTTCGTTCGGCTTGGGCGACGGTGAGTCGGACATTGTCTGCAGACCTTTCGACGCAACTGGTTTGCGGTGTGGCGCACGGCAGTTGACGATGAGAAAACCGGACAGCCGCAATGGTGTCAAGCAACCAGCGCCCGTTCCGCAACCTTGACGCAGACACGCCGAACGACGCGGAAAGGTTGTGTAACCGCTCGCTAGAAGTGACCCGGTGCGAGTAGCTTGATTAGCGATGACCGCACTATTGGCCGAACGCGCCGCCGAAGTCGTGTCCGCAGCACAGCAGTTGCTCACAAAGCGAATGGGTGCTCCGGTAAAGCTGAGCGATCCGATGGAACTCAGCGGTAGTGGTAGGACCACGGTCCTACGCGTGCGTGTTTCAGAGAACGCCTTCTCCCTGCCCCGGACGCTTATCGTCAAGCAGGTTCGCGGATCCGCGGCGGACCGCACGACGGGTGGTCTAGCGCCCGGCGTCGCCAGCATCGACTCCGCGTTTCTACGCGAGGCCGTGTCGTATCAGTTCACTACCGCGCTCAGCCGCGAACAGCGGCCCGGCGCATACGTGATCGCGCACAGCCTCCCGGACCGGCTGCTCGTCCTGAGTGATCTCGGGGAGAACGCCCGGATGACACAGGTGTTGCAATCCGGTGCGGAACCGGCGACGCGCAACGCGCTCATGGCTTTCGCGCAGGCGCTGGGTCGGATGCATGCGGCAACCGTCGGGCGCGAAGCGGATTTCGTCGCGCTGCTGCGCAGGGTGGACGTGGTACACCGGGTCGACGGCATCGCGCAACAGGCCGAGGCCGCCATCTCCGAGGTGCCCGGCATGCTGCAGCGCGAACTCGGCATCGAGGTTCCCGGTGAGATCGCCGAGCGGATCGTTCGAGGCAATCGCCTGTTCTCCGCGGGTCGCTTCCGCGCATTCAGCCCCTCTGACCTGTGCCCGGACAACGTCATCCTCAACGAAGAGGGCGCACGCTTCCTCGACTACGAATGGGGTGGCTACCGCGATGCCACCCTCGACATCGCCTACGCGCTGGTGTCCTTCCCCGGCTGCCTGTGCGACTTCGAACTGTCCCGCGAGCGCGCCCAGCAAATGGTGGAAGCGTGGCGGGCCGAGGTCGTCGGCGTCTGGCCCGCCCTGGCCGACGACGCGGTACTCGCCGAACGTATCCTGGAAGCCCGCCTCATCTGGGTCTGGCTCACCACCTACTGGTTCCTGCCCGCCGACCACACCCGCATCGCCGCCGCCCGCGAACACGGCCTCTCCGTTCCGCGCTCGGAAGCCCTGATCAATCGCTGGGCCGCCCTGGCGGAAGACGCGCGATGCACCGGCGACGACGCAGTCGGGGATTTCGCCGAGGATGTGTCGGCGATGCTCGAAGAGCGCTGGTCGGAATAGGTTTCGGGCCTGCGTTAGCTTGGGACCCGGCGTAGTCGACGCGACTCCGTCGTCCGCGTACCTTTTGTGGCCAGTACATAGGGGTGTGGGGTTATCGGTACGTGTGAGAACAGGAGACCTCGCGCTCCTACTCGGCTGCGTCAGGCCGTGAGGTCGGATAGGCGGGATTCGAGGTGGGCTCGTTCCATGGTGTTTTCGGTTAGGAGTAGCGCGGATTCATAGGCTCGGGCGGCTTCGGTGGTGCGGCCCAATTGGGTAAGAAAGGCCGCGCGGGAGGCTTCGAGGTAGCCGTAGGTGGCGAGGGACGGTTCGGCGGCGAGAGCGTCGAGTAGGGCGAGCGCTCGTGTCGGATTGCCGGAAAGGCCCACTGCTACCGCGTGATTGAGGCGCGCCACTGGTGCCGGCCAGATTCGGAGCAGGAGTACGTACAGGCCGGTGATCTCACGCCAGTCGGTTTCCGCCCAGGACGGTGCCTCGTCGTGCACGGCGGCGATGGCGGCCTGCAGGGTGTACCGATCCGTATGTGGCAGGGCAGTTTTCACCAAGGCAATACCCTCGGCGATGGCCGCGCGATCCCAGCGGGAGCGGTCTTGGTGTTCGAGAGTACACAGGCGCCCTTCGGCATCCACGCGGGCGGCGCGCCGCGCGTCAGTGAGCAGGATCAGGGCCAGGAGGCCGGTGACGGAAGGGTCGTCCGGGACGAGCGCATGCATCATTCGTGCAAGTTGGAGCGCCCGTTCGACCAGATCGGCACGAACAAGCGCGTTACCCGACGGCGCGGTGTGGCCGGTGGTGAACAGCAGATGGATGACCGCGCAGATGGCATCGAGCCGGTCCGGGAGTTCACGCACCGACGGCACCCGATACGGAATGCGCGCCACCGCAATCTTCTTCTTGGCGCGTGTAATTCGGGCCGCCATGGTCGATTCGCTGGTGAGGAAGGCGCGAGCGACCTCGGCGGTGGTGACACCGCAGACCAGACGCAGGGTCAGCGCCACCCGGGCCTCGCGGGCCAGTGCCGGGTGGCAGCAGGTGCTGATCAGACGCAACCGGTCGTCGGGAATGGCGGATGCCGAATCCAGTTCCGCGAGTGCGAGATCGGCGGTGTCGCCGGCCTGGTCGGTGACCAGCGTGGGCAGTGCGCGCCGCATGCTCGAATCGCGGCGCAGCAGGTCGAGACCGCGGCGGCGGGCAACGGTGGTCAGCCAGGCGCCGGGCTTGGCGGGAACGCCGTGCGCGGACCACTCGGTGAGTGCCCGAGCGTAGGCGTCCTGGACGCATTCCTCGGCGAGGTCGAAATCGCGGACCAGCCGCACCGTCGCGGCGAGCACGAAGGCCCATTCGCGACGGTGCGCCTGGTCGACGGCGGCAGCCGCATCGGTATCGATCGGCACAGGGCTAGTCGAAGGTCATGATCGGGCGCACCTCGACGCCGCCGAATCGGGCAGGCACCTGCTTGGCGACTGCGATCGCGGCGTCCAGATCCGCGGCCTCGATCAGGTAGTAGCCGCCGAGCGCTTCCTTGGCCTCGGCGAACGGGGCGTCGGTCACGGTGAAATCGCCGTCGTCCTTCTGCCGGATGGAGGTGGCGGTGGCGGTCGGCTGGAGGGCGTTGCCGCCCTGCACGGCGTCGCCCGCGATCTCCTGGAAGGTCACGTGTGCCTGATAGACCTCGCCCATGACCTGCTCCGATGCGGTCGCGTACGCGTTTTCGTCTTCGTAAATCAGCACCAGGTACTGGCTCATGATCTCGCTCCTTCGGGTTGCGTCGGCCCGCCGATCGGGCCGTCGTATTCGTTCCGACGATCGAGCTCGACGGAAATCGACAACCTTTCGTGAGAAAAATTCTGCTCCTGGAATCGCGCGGAGTCTCGCAAGTCGTGCCAATGCAGACCCTGCCGAGCTATCAGGCGACCGGCCAGATGATCACGCCGTTCGGCAGTGGATCACCCGAGGCCACGCCGTGGCGGAATATCGGACCCTCGGCGCGGGCGGGCGGGCGTGGCGATCGCGATCGCGGCGACGGTCGCCGCGGCACCAGCCTTCAGCAGAGTGCGTCGAGCGAACGGCTCGGAATCTGGAACGACGACGTTTTCAGCCACGGCTGCGATCACAGCCGATCCACGGTCGGCAGGCAAATCGACGCCCGTTCCGGACCTTCGGCGCATGCAGCGTTGGGGAGGTGTCGGTCCCCCTCGGTAACGTGCTCGTTGTGAGCGAAGGCTTATTCGACGTGCCCGGCGACGAGGTGCCGACCGGACACTCCATCGACAGTGTCGTGCGCCGCGATGCCGGTGCGCCGCTGGCGGTGCGGATGCGGCCCGCGACATTGGATGAGGTGGTCGGCCAACAGCATCTGCTCGGACCCGGCTCGCCGCTGCGGCGGTTGATCGATGGTTCGGGCGCGGCGTCGGTGCTGCTGTACGGACCGCCGGGAACCGGCAAGACGACGCTGGCGTCGTTGATTTCGCAGGCCACCGGTCGGCGCTTCGAGGCGCTGTCGGCCTTGTCGGCCGGGGTGAAGGAGGTGCGCGCGGTCATCGATGTGGCCCGCCGCCGACTCACCGCGGGCGAGCAGACCGTGCTGTTCATCGACGAGGTGCACCGCTTCTCCAAGACCCAGCAGGACGCGTTGCTGGCCGCGGTGGAGAACCGGATCGTGCTGCTGGTCGGCGCGACGACCGAGAATCCGTCGTTCTCGGTGGTCTCGCCGCTGCTGTCGCGCTCGCTGGTACTGCAATTGCAGTCGCTCACCGCGGCTGATATCCGGCTGGTGCTCGATCGTGCGCTCGCGGACCCGCGTGGTTACGGCGGCGCGTACACGGTGACCGAGGCCGCGCTCGAGCACATCGTGCGGATCGCGGGTGGCGACGCGCGCCGGGCGCTCACCGCGCTGGAGGCATCGGCGGAATCCTCGTTGGACGGCACCGTCGATGTGGATCTGGTCGAGGCCAGCGTGGACAAGGCGGCCGTGCGCTACGACCGTGCCGGTGACCAGCACTACGACGTGGTGAGTGCCTTCATCAAATCCATTCGCGGTTCGGATGTCGATGCGGCACTGCACTATCTGGCTCGCATGCTCAGCGCGGGCGAGGATCCTCGTTTTATCGCCCGCCGCCTGGTGATTTCGGCGAGCGAGGATATCGGCATGGCCGATCCGATGGCGCTACAGACCGCGGTCGCGGCGGCACACGTCGTGCAGCTGATCGGCATGCCCGAGGCCCAACTCACCCTGACCCACGCGACCATTCACCTGGCCACGGCCCCCAAATCCGGTGCTGTGCCCGCCGCGCTCGGTGCCGCGCTCGCCGATATTTCGGCAGGCAAGGCGGGTGCGGTCCCGGCACACCTACGCGACGGCCACTACGCAGGAGCCGCCGCCCTCGGCAACGCCCAGGGCTACAAATACCCGCACGACGACCCGGACGGCGTACTGGCCCAACAGTATCCGCCCGACGAAATCGTCGGGCGCGACTACTACACCCCGACCGACCACGGCGTCGAACGCGATATCCAACGCCGCGTCGAGAAGCTGCGCAGAATCGTCCGTGGACGATAAACGCTCACTTCGCCGCAGACCGGTTCCGGGGCGGCCCCGTCAGCGGACGTGGACCACCCCGGTCGCTGAAAAAGGGGATGCGGGGCACCGGTAGGCTGGATATCTGTGCAGACCCACGAGATCCGACGGCGATTCCTGGACCATTTTGTCCGTGCCGGACACACCGAGGTGCCCAGTGCCTCGCTGATCCTGGCCGACCCGACCCTGTTGTTCGTCAACGCGGGCATGGTTCAGTTCAAGCCGTATTTCTTGGGCCAAGAGGCGCCGCCGTTCGCGCGCGCGACCAGTGTGCAGAAATGCGTCCGCACCGGCGATATTGAAGAGGTCGGCGTCACCACCCGGCACAACACCTTCTTCCAGATGGCGGGCAACTTCTCCTTCGGTGACTACTTCAAGGAGGGCGCCATCACCCTCGCCTGGGAGTTGATCAGCAAGTCGCAGGAGGACGGCGGCTACGGCTTCGATCCGGAGCGGATCTGGGTGACGGCCTACGAATCCGACCCGGAGGCCGCCGAGATCTGGCACCGGGTCGCGGGCATCCCGAAGGAGCGGATCCAGTTCCGCGACGGCAAGGACAACTACTGGGATATGGGTGTGCCCGGCCCGGGCGGCCCGTGTTCGGAGATCTACTACGACCGCGGCCCCGAATACGGCGGGGACGGCGGCCCGGTCGCCGACGAGGACCGCTACCTGGAGATCTGGAATCTGGTCTTCATGCAGGACATCCGCGGTGAGCAGAGCCCCAAGCTCGGCTACCCGCCGGTCGGATCGCTGCCCAAGAAGAATATCGATACCGGTATGGGCGTCGAGCGCATCGCGCTGCTGCTGCAGGGCGTCGACAACGTCTACGAGACCGACCTGCTGCGCCCGATCATCGATAAGGCCGAAGAGTTGACCGGCCGGTCCTACGGCGTCGAACACGAGGACGACCGCCGCTTCCGCGTCATCGCCGACCATGCCCGCACCTCGGCCATGCTGATCGCCGACGGTGTCAACCCAGGCAACGAGGGCCGTGGCTATGTGCTGCGCCGTCTGCTGCGCCGGATCGTGCGCTCGGCCCGACTGCTCGGCGCGGACAAGCCGGTGATCGGCGAGTTCATGAAGGTCGTCGGCGAGCTGATGTCGCCGTCGTATCCGGAACTGGCCACCGACTTCGCGCGGATCGAGAATGTCGCGGTGGGTGAGGAGACCGCGTTCCTCAAGACGCTCAATACCGGCTCCCGGCTGTTCGCCGATGCCGTCGATGAGGTTGCGGCCAAGGGCGGCAAGACCATTCCGGGTTCGGATGCCTTCAAACTGCACGACACCTACGGCTTCCCGATCGAGCTGACCCTCGAGATGGCAGCCGAGGCCGGACTGTCGGTCGACGAGGAGGGCTTCCGCTCGCTCATGGCCGAACAGCGGAAGATGGCCAAGGAGGATGCGCAGGCACGCAAGCACGGACATGCCGACCTGTCCATCTACAAGGAGTTGGTCGATCGCGGCGCAACGGAATTCACCGGTTTCGACGAGCTGACCTCCGAGGCGCACGTCCTCGCGTTGATCGCCGACGGTGTCCGGGTGCCGACCGCCACCATCGGCCAGGATGTCGAGGTGATCCTGGACCGCAGCCCGCTGTACGCGGAGTCCGGTGGTCAGATCGCCGATCGCGGCACCATTACGGCGCAGGGCCTCAAACTACGCGTCAACGATGTGCAGAAGATCGCCAAGAAGCTGTGGGTGCACAAGACCACGGTCGAACAGGGCCAGATCACCGAGGGTGATGTCGTGCTCGCGCAAGCCGATCCGGCCTGGCGCCACGGCGCCACCCAGGGCCACTCCGGCACGCATATGGTGCATGCC
The DNA here is from genome assembly GCF_035920345.1 of Nocardia vinacea. Classification (NCBI taxonomy): domain Bacteria; kingdom Bacillati; phylum Actinomycetota; class Actinomycetes; order Mycobacteriales; family Nocardiaceae; genus Nocardia; species Nocardia vinacea. The sequence continues at coordinate 3,226,432 of NZ_CP109149.1, read as the reverse complement.
GCGCTGCGGCAGGTGCTCGGCCCGAACGCCGTGCAGGCCGGTTCGCTGAACAAGCCCGGCTATCTGCGTTTCGACTTCAACTGGCAGGGCCAGCTCTCCGAACAGCAGAAGGCCGATATCGAGGCCGTCTCCAACGACGGGGTCGGCTCGGACTTCCCCGTGAACACCTTCGTCACTGATCTGCCCAAAGCCAAGCAGATGGGCGCGCTCGCGCTGTTCGGCGAGAACTACGGCGACGAGGTGCGCGTGGTGGAGATCGGCGGACCGTTCTCGATGGAGCTGTGCGGTGGTACACACGTACAGCATTCCTCGCAGATCGGCCCGATCACCGTGCTCGGCGAATCGGCGATCGGTTCCGGTAAGCGACGTGTGGAGGCCTTCGTCGGCCTGGACTCATATAGGTATCTGGCAAAGGAGCGTGCGCTGCTGGCCGGTGTCGCGTCCTCGCTGAAGGTGCCTTCGGAGGAGGTGCCGGCGCGCGTCGAGCAGCTCGTGGAGCGGCTGAAGGTGGCCGAGAAGGAGCTCGAGCGCACCAAGATCGCTACGGTGCTCGCCTCGGCGGCCAAGTTCGTGGACGAGGCCGAGCGGGTCGGCAGCGTGCTGCTGGTGGCCGCGGCCGCGCCCGAAGGTGTCACCGCCGGTGATCTGCGCACCCTCGCCACCGATATCCGTGGCCGGTTCGGCACCGAACCTGCGGTCGTCGTGCTGCTCGGCAATGCCGATGGCAAGGTGCCCTTCGTCGTGACGGTCAACAGGAGCGCGCAGGATCTCGGCTTCAAGGCCGGAGACCTGGTCGCCAGCTTCGGCGCGAGCATTTCCGGTCGCGGCGGCGGCAAGCCGGAGATGGCGCAGGGCGCCGGTTCGGACCCCTCGGGTATCGAAGTCGGTCTGGCCTCGGTCCGTGCCCGGGTGGCCGAACTCGCCGGGTGATGGGCGACTCGGAGAGTCATCGTCCCTCGCCCGACACCGATCCCGGCCGCGGCAGGCGGATCGGCATCGATGTCGGCAGTGTCCGAATCGGGGTCGCCTCCAGCGACCCGAACGGCATGCTCGCCACGCCCGTGGAAACGGTGGCGCGCGCGAAGCCGAATAAGCGCGCACCCGGACCGGCAAGCGACATTTCCAGAATTGCCGAAATTGTGCGGGAATACGAGGCCGTCGAGGTCATCGTCGGTCTGCCACGGACATTGCGCGGGGAAAAGGGGACCGCAGCCGATGCGGCGATGGCGTTCGCGGAGCGTTTGCGCGCAGTCATAGCACCTGTGCCTATCCGACTTTCCGACGAACGTTTGACTACGGTGTCAGCTGCACGTGCATTGCGGGACAGTGGAGTTCGCGCGCGTGGCCAGCGGCAGGTGATCGATCAGGCGGCCGCCGTAGCGATCCTGCAGGGATGGTTGGACGAACGGAGTGCGGTGTTGAAGTCGGCCGAAGCGGCGTCTGATTCCGGAGACGGTGCATGACGGATCGATGGGCGCGAGCCGAGGAACGTTTCCGTCAGCGCGAGGCTGAGCGGCGTTACCGGCGAAACGACCAAGCATGGGAGGACTACGACGACGACACCACGGTCATTCCGCGCTACACCGACGAAGATCACGACGAGGTACTCGAGGCCGAGCGTTCGCGGCGTGCGGCCCCGCAGCGGGCCGAGCGCGTGGAACCGCGGCGTGGGCGTCCGCAGCGGGCCGAGGGAGCGGAGCCACGGCGGTCCCGCGGTGACGAGTCGGGTGGCGGACGCTCCGGTGCCGCGTCCGCGCGGTCGGGGCGCACCAGGTCCGAGCGCGGCGGGAGTCGGACAGACGAGGAGCGTGCGGAGTCCCGCTCGGAGCGTCGGCGCAGTGCGCCCTCGCGCGGGCGACGGTCCCGGGTGGCCTCCCGCAAGGCCGCCGAGCGCAAGAAGCGCCGCCGGAATCTGTGGCTGATCGGTGCGCTATTCGTGGCGCTGTTCGCCGGTGCCGCGGTATTCGCGGGGATGAAAGTGGTCAAGATGTTCGGCGCACCCGAGGATTTCGCGGGTCCGGTCGGACCGCTGGTGGTGGTGCAGGTCCATCCGGGCGATACGTCGAACCAGATCGCGGAGGAGATGCACAAGAAGGGCATTGTCGCGAGCAGTGAGGCCTTCTTCCAAGCGGCCATGCGCAATTCGAATATGAATTCGGTGCAGCCCGGCTACTACGCGATCCCGAGTCACAGCCCGTCCACGCAGGCGGTGACGGCACTGCTCGGCAAGAGTTCGCGGGTCGGCAATCTGGTCGTCTCCGAGGGACGGCAGCTGCACGACCAGCAGGACGTGAATACCGGCTCGCGCAAGGACGGCATCTACCGCAAGATCGCCGACGCCAGCTGCGTCGGCACCGGTACGAATCAGAAATGCATCACCTACGACCAGCTCGATGCCGCCGGTGCGGGTGCGGATCTGACCGCCCTCGGCGTGCCGAGTTGGGCCGAGCAGCGGGTGCGTGACGTACCGGACCGCGGCAGGCAGCTGGAAGGTCTTATCGCCGCGGGTACCTGGGATTTCGATCCCAGTGGTACGCCGGAGCAGATTCTGAAACAGCTGGTGAGTGCGAGTGCGCGCAGCTACGAGTCGACCGGTCTGCTGCAGTCCGGCGCCGAGACGAAGCTGAATCCGTACCAGGCCCTGATCGCCGCCTCGCTGGTGGAGCGCGAAGCGCTGCCGCAGGATATGGGAAAGGTGGCGCGGGTGATCGTGAACCGGCTCGCGGACAACCAGCCACTGCAGTTCGACTCGACGGTGAACTACGCACTGGACCGCACCGAGGTCGCAACCACCGACGCCGACCGTGCCAAGCGCACGCCGTGGAACACCTACGCCATGCCGGGACTGCCGGCGACCCCGATCTCCGCGCCATCGTTGAATGCGTTGCGCGCCGTCGAGAATCCGGAGCCGGGGACGTGGTTGTACTTCGTGACTGTCGACAAACAGGGGACCACCTTGTTCACCGAGAGTTACAGCGAACATCTGCGCAATATCGAAAAGGCCAGGCAGAGCGGAATTCTCGACAGTGGGCGGTGAGGCGATGACGGAAACCCGCAAGGCGGCCGTGCTCGGTAAGCCGATCGCGCATTCGCGTTCGCCGCAGCTGCATCTGGCGGCCTACCGTGCGCTCGGGCTCGATTGGACCTATGAGCGGATCGAATGTTCGGCCGAGGAGTTGCCCGGTCTGGTCGATGGGCTCGGGCCGGAATGGGTCGGGCTTTCGGTGACCATGCCGGGTAAAGAAGCCGCGCTGGCATATGCGAGCGAACGCACCGAGCGTGCGGTACTGGTGGGCTCGGCGAACACCTTGGTTCGGATCGGTTCGCAGGGTTGGCGTGCCGACTGCACCGACGTCGACGGTGTGCTCGGCGCGTTGCGCGGCGGTGGTGTCGGCGAGTTGGCCGAGGCTGTCGTACTCGGTGCGGGCGGAACCGCGCGTCCGGCGCTGCTCGCGTTGTCCGAACTCGGTGCGAAGGCGGTGACCGTTGTCGCCCGCGATGCCGGAAGAGCGCGCAACGCAGTGGATCTCGCGGAGCGGCTCGGTATGACCACCGCCGTGATCGGCTTCGACAAAGACGCATTGCGCGCGGCGTGCGCGGATGCCGGTGCCGTGGTGAGCACTATCCCGGCCGAGGCGGCCGCGGTCGTCGCCGAGGCGGTGGCGGCAGCCCCGGTGGTGCTCGATGCGATCTACAAGCCGTGGCCGACGCCGCTGGCCGTTGCGGTCGCGCGGGCGGAGCACACCGTGGTGGGCGGGCTGGAGATGCTGCTGAACCAGGCCTACGGGCAGGTCGAACAGTTCACCGGCCGCCCGGCTCCACACGCGGAAATGGCCGCGGCGATAAATCTGTAACCGGTTCTCATTTGGATCCGGCCGACTCGAGGCTATGGTGTTGACCATGAATGGTTGGGTGTTGCGGGCCATCGGGCTCGGTGCGCTGGTCGTTTTCCTGCGTGCCGCGCTGGGATTCGCGATGGTGTACTGGCCGACCCAGGGCAGTTGGATGCGACCGCTGTGCCTGGTGGTGTTGCTCGCCGCGGTGGTGTTCTGGGGTGTGCTGGATGGCCGCAAGGACCGTGAGGTCCATCCGGATCCGGAGCACGGCTCCGACCTCACCATCCTGTGGCTGAAGACTGCGGCTGCTGCGGGTCTGGGCAGCGGTGCGGTTTCGTGGCTGCTCGACTGGCTGCCCCGCTTCGATCTCGGCGATAACGGCCTGCTCTTCGAACTGACGGCGGGCGCGTCCTTCATCGTCCTGCTGGTCTTCATTCCGGGCCTCATCGGCATCGGCATCGGCCGCATCATCGCCGACCGCCAGATCAACAAGTCCGCTAATCGGTCCGCACCCCAGGCACCTGGCGCCGCCGCGACTCCCGCATAGCCGCTGGCGAATTCGATTGGAGGCGACCTTCATCGGCCGATACGGCCGGAGGGTCGCCTTCGTTTTTCCGGATTGGCCGCAGTCCTGTTCAGGTGCTCAGTTCGCCCATGCAGCGGGCGGGGCCGATGTCGTCGGCATTGTGCCTGCGGCCGAGATCGTGAAACGAAAGCGGCGCATCCGACCGAATCGGATGCGCCGCTTCGCTGTTCGCGACTACAGCAGGATCGCGCCGCTGCTGGCGCTGTCCTCGCGGGCGATGGCCGAGTAGGCGGCGGCCAGCAGGGTGGGGTCCGGGCCTTCGAGGCGGCCGGGCTTGGCGAGGCCGTCGAGGACCACGAAGCGCAGCACACCGGAGCGGGTCTTCTTATCGGTCTGCATGGCGTCGAGGAGTTGTGGGAGGGCGTCGGCGTCGTAGCTGGTCGGCAGGCCGACGCTGGCCAGGACGCTGCGATGGCGGTCGGCGGTGGCATCGTCGAGGCGACCGGCGAGGCGACCGAGTTCGGCGGCGAAGACCAGACCCACCGAGACGGCCGCACCGTGCCGCCACCGGTAACGCTCGCGGCGCTCGATGGCATGGCCGAGGGTGTGGCCGTAGTTGAGGATCTCGCGCAGGCTGGCTTCCTTGAGATCGGCGGCAACGACATCGGCCTTCACCTGGATGGCGCGACGGATCAATTCGGGCAGCACATCGCCGGTCGGGTCGAGTGCGGCCTCAGGATCGCGCTCCACCAGGTCCAGGATCACCGGGTCGGCGATGAAACCGGCCTTGATGATCTCGGCCATGCCCGCGACGATCTCGTTGCGCGGCACCGTCTCCAGGGTCGCCAGATCCACCAGCACCGCGGCAGGTTCATGGAAGCTGCCGACGAGATTCTTACCCGCCTCTGTGTTGATACCGGTCTTACCGCCGACGGCCGCGTCGACCATGGCCAGCAGCGTGGTCGGCACATGCACGATATGCACCCCGCGCATCCAGGTGGCAGCGACGAATCCGGCCAGATCTGTCGCCGCACCGCCGCCGAGCGATACCACGACGTCATTGCGGGTCAGGCCGATGCGGCCGAGCACCTCCCAGCAGAAGCCGGCCACGGCCAGATCCTTACCCGCCTCGGCATCCGGGATTTCGACGCGGTGCGCATCGATACCCTTGTCGGCCAAGGCCTTGCGCACCACCTCGGCGGTTTCGGCCAGCGGCGGCTGATGGAAGATCGCAACGGTGCGCACGCCGGTAGTCGCGCCGACGACCGACTCGACGAGCTCGCCGAGCAGGCCGCGGCCGATGATCACCGAATACGGGTCGGCGGTGCGGACCTCGATGCGACTCGGCTCGGTCGGGCTGGTCGGCTGCTGCTCAGCTGGGCTGTTGGGTCGCTCGCTTCGCTCACTCACGTGTACTCGGCTCCGATTCTGTGCGTGCTGATTGTTTGAGCGCTCGCGCGCGGGCGCGACGGGCCCGGGTGCGGCGGGACCGGCTTCCGGGTGTCGCTGGGTCACCGGATCCTTCGGAACCGGTACGGCCGTTGGCGATTTTGCCGGTGGGCTTGGGGCGATCGACTGTTGCGGTATCGGTCGTGATCCGGCCGGCCGCGGTGATCTTGCCGGTGCGCTTGATCCGCTCGGTCGCTGCGGATTCGGCGCCGTCCGCCTGTGCGGCGGCGGCCCGGCGACGTGCGGCCGCCCGGGCCCTGGCGGCGCGCCGGGCTCGGGATCTATTGCTGCCCTGCGGTTTCGGCGCTGCGACATCCGGCGTAGTTCCGCTCGAGTCGGGCTCCGCTTCTTGCGGCAGTACCGATTCCATGCCCAGCTTCGCCATGATCATCCGCACCACCCGACCCGGACTGCGACCGTCGGTGCGCACCCGCACCGTGGCGACCTCCCGGTACAGCGGTCTGCGCTTGCGCATCAGCTCGCGATATTTCGCACCCGGATCCGCACCGTTGAGCAGTGGTCGCTGCGTGCTCGCGCCGGTGCGTCGAAGTCCTTCGGCCACACTGATTTCCAGATACACCACGGTGCGATTGCGCAGCAGCTCCCTGGTGTCCTTGGACAGCACGGCCCCACCGCCGAGCGAGACCACACCGCGTTCGGCGAGGATGGCGCGGCGCACCACCTGCTCCTCGATCCGGCGGAATTCCGGTTCGCCGTCCTCGGTGAAGATCTCCGGGATGGTTCGTCCGGTCTCGCGCTCGATTCCGGCGTCGGTGTCGTAGAGCTCGACACCGAGTTCCCTGGCGAGCTTGCGGCCGATCGTCGACTTCCCCGCCCCCGGCGGTCCGACCAGTACCACGCGCGGTGCGCGAGGATCGGACTGCACGATCATTGCGGCACGTGTGGTCGGGTGCCGATGCGCTTGACGTAGCTGGTGATGTTGTCGACGGTCTCGACCAGTGAATCACCGCCGAACTTCTCCAGCGCGGCCTGTGCGACGACCAGCGCGACCATGGACTCGGCGACCACACCCGCAGCGGGCACGGCACAGACATCCGAGCGCTGGTGGATGGCGACGGCCTCCTCGCCGGTGGTCATATCGACCGTGGACAGCGCGCGCGGCACCGTCGAGATCGGCTTCATCGCGGCGCGCACGCGCAGCGGCTCGCCATTGGTCATACCGCCCTCGAGACCACCGGCGCGGTTGGTCGAGCGCAGCACGCCGTCCGGTCCCGGCTTCATCTCGTCATGTGCCTGGCTGCCGCGACGGCGCGCGGTTTCGAAACCGTCGCCGACCTCGACGCCCTTGATCGCCTGAATCCCCATGAGCGCGCCCGCGAGCCGCGAATCCAGCCGATCCGCGCCGCTGATGAACGACCCCAATCCAACCGGTAGTCCGTCCACGACCACTTCGACCACACCACCGAGGGTGTCGCCGTCCTTCTTGGCGGCCTCGATCTCGGTGATCATCGCGGCCTCGGCGTCCTTGTCGAACGCGCGCACCGGACTCTCGTCGATCGCGGTCAGGTCGGCGGCGGTCGGCGCGATGCCGGTGGTGTTGGCGGCAGTGCCGATCGAGACGACATGCGAGATGACCTCGACGCCGAAGGCCTGGCGCAGGAAATTCCTGGCGACCGTGCCCGCAGCGACGCGCGCGGCGGTCTCACGGGCGCTGGCCCGCTCCAAAACATTGCGGGCGTCGTCGAAGTTGTACTTGAGCATGCCCGCGTAGTCGGCATGGCCGGGCCGCGGCCGGGTCAGCGGTGCGTTGCGGGCCATATCGGCGAGTTCGCTCTCGTCCACCGGATCCGCGGACATAACCGTGGTCCACTTCGGCCACTCGGAGTTCGCGATCTCGATGGCCACCGGTCCGCCCATGGTGCGCCCGTGCCGCACACCGCCGATGACGGTGACCTTATCGGCCTCGAACTTCATCCGGGCGCCGCGCCCGTACCCGAGCCGACGGCGCGCCAACTGTGCGGAGATCTCGTCGGACGTCACCTCGACACCGGCCACCATCCCCTCGAGGATGGTGACAAGAGCGGGACCATGGGATTCTCCGGCAGTTATCCAGCGCAACACGCTGTCCATCTTCCCATGTCGGCGGGGCTGCTCCGGCACGCGGCCCGCCGTGATGACCGGCGCGGCCGCGTCGCGGCATCGGCTAGCCATACGCCGCCGCCAGGCTCAGCGCCGTCGCGACACACATGGCGGGCCCATGGGGAAGCGCGTGCGGTCCGGCCCGATCAGCACCGGACCGAATCCGCCAGTGGGCCAATACGGCGAGTCCGAATGCCGCGGTCAGAACGGGTGCGACGAGGGCCGCCCGCACCCATACCTGCGCACCGCCGAGCGCGGCGACCGCGCCGAGCCCGACGGCCAGTTTCACATCACCCGCCCCGAGTGTGGTCGGCGCGATCAAGTGCACCAATAGATAGGGCATCGCCAACAAGATCGAACCGACCACCGCGGCTGTGAATTGTGTTGTGAACAGCGCATATCCGAAGATGATCACCGCGCCGGAAACGGTGAATGCGTTGGGCAGTCGGCGCCGCCGGATATCGAAGACGGTGAGCACCGAGCACCAAGCCACCAGCAGGGCAAAAGCGATGGGGGACATGGCTTTCAGCCTCGTCCGCCCCCGGTCGCGGATGCAGCCCCGGATCCCGGATTGGGGACAACCGATCGATATGTGAACATCGATCGCCTCGCTCGAATACCGGTAAACCGGTGTTTTATGCGGGATCTACGGCGTGTCGGCGGTAGTTTTGAGATATGTCTGCTGATCACGCGGGCCCTGGGCCCGACTACGCAGGGCGCCGCAGCGCACTGCGCAGTCTGCTGGTGGAGAACGAGGTCGACGCGCTGTTGGTCACCGATCCGGTGAACATCAGGTACCTGACCGGATTCACCGGGTCCAATGCCGCACTACTGGTGACCTCCTGGGATATCCGTAATTCAGAGGAGCGCACCGTGATCGGCACCGACGGGCGCTATCTGAGCCAGGTCGCCGAGCAGGTGCCGGATCTGCGCGCCGAAATTGCCAGGGCGACCGCCCGACGCATCGTGGAGCTCGCGGGGGAGTGGCAGCTCGGCCGGGTCGGTTACGAGAGCCATATCGTCACCGTTGACCAGCATCGCGGATTCATCGAACAGAAGACCGGTTTGGAATTCGTCGCCACTCCGGGGCTGGTCGAACAGCTGCGCATGGTCAAGGACGCCTACGAGATCGAACAGTTGCGTGCCGCCTGCGCCGCGGGTGACGCCGGGTTGGCGACCCTGCTGGAACGCGGCGGTTTGCGCCCCGGCCGTACCGAACGCCAGGTCGCCAGGGATCTGGAATGGGCGATGTTCGAACACGGCGCCGATGCGGTCGCCTTCGAGACCATCGTGGCGACGGGTGCGAACTCCGCCATTCCGCATCACCGGCCCACCGGGGCGGTCCTGGCTACCGGCGATTTCGTCAAGATCGACTTCGGCGCCGTGGTCGGCGGCTACCACTCCGATATGACCCGCACCTTCGTACTCGGCGCCGCATCCGACTGGCACCGGGAGGTGTACGCGCTGGTCGAGGCGGCGCAGCGGGCCGGACGCGAGGCGCTGAAGCCCGGCGCGCCGGTCACCGACGTGGATGCGGCCGCACGTGCGGTGATCGAGGCGGCCGGACACGGAAAGCTGTTCGTGCACGGCCTCGGACACGGTGTCGGACTGCAGATCCACGAAGCGCCCGGAATCGCCAAAACCGGAACCGGTACACTTCTGTCTGGCGTGGCGGTGACCGTCGAACCAGGTGTGTACTTCCCCGGCCGCGGCGGCGTCCGGATCGAGGACACGCTCGTGGTGCGCGAGGGGGGCCCGGATCTGCTCACCAACACCAGCAAAGACCTGACCGTCGTCGAATGACGCCGGTCACCGAGACCGCATATCCAGAACTAGGAGATCCGAGAACAGTGGCGGACACCAGCGACTTCAAGAACGGCCTCGTGCTGAAGATCGACGGTCAGCTCCAGCAGATCATCGAATTCCAGCATGTCAAGCCGGGTAAGGGCCCTGCCTTCGTGCGGACCAAGCTGAAGAACGTGCTGTCCGGCAAGGTCGTCGACAAGACCTTCAACGCGGGCGTCAAGGTGGAGACCGCGACCGTCGACCGTCGCGATATGACGTACCTGTACCACGACGGCTCGGATTACGTCTTCATGGACGGCGAGACCTTCGACCAGATCTCCATCTCCGAGGAGACCATCGGCCCCGGCGCCCGGTTCCTGCTGGAGAACATGATCGTTCAGGTCGCCACCCACGAGGGCGCGCCGCTCTACGTCGAGCTGCCGGTCACCGTCGAGCTCCAGGTGCAGCACACCGACATCGGCCTGCAGGGCGACCGCTCCACCGGCGGCACCAAGCCCGCCACCCTCGAGACCGGCGCCGAGGTGCAGGTCCCGCTGTTCATCAACACCGGCGACAAGCTGCGCATCGATTCGCGCGACGGCAGCTACCTCGGCCGCGTGAACGCCTGATCGCCCGCTCCGCGGTAGTAGCGACGGGCCCGGAGGCGGTAGCGCAGCGTAACCACGCAGGGACCCGCTGCTGCCGCCATCAGACACTGCGAACAGGGATAATGACTGCTGTGGCGGAACAGCCCATAGACAAGAAGTCCACGTTCAAGAAGCTCGGCGCGCGCCACAAGGCCCGCCGCCGGGCGGTCGATCTGCTCTTCGAGGCGGAGGCCCGCGATGTGGACGCGGCCGACCTGCTCACCGAGCGGGCCGAGCTGGCCACCCAGGACCAGGCGGTCGCCCCGGTGCATGCCTACACCCGCACCCTGGTCGAGGGCGTCGCCGACGATCTGGATCGGGTGGACGGCACCATCGAGTCCTACCTCAAGGACTGGGAGCTGTCCCGGCTGCCCGCCGTCGATCGGGCCATCCTGCGGATCGCGGTATGGGAGTTGTTCCACGCCAACGATGTTCCGCCGGTCGTCGCGGTCGACGAGGCGGTGGAGTTGGCCAAGGAACTGTCCACCGACGATTCGCCCGGATTCGTCAACGGTGTGCTCGGCCAGGTCGTGCTGGTCGCCCCGCAGGTGCGCGCGGCCGCCGCGGCGACCAGGGCACCGCGTCCGGAGTCGCAGGCGTGATCAACAAGTACCTGGTCATGGCGATGCGCAAGCCGTCGTTCGACCCGGCCGTGATCGAACCGCACAAGCAGTTCCTGAACGAATTGCTCGAGCGCGGGCAGTTGGTCGAGAGCGGTCGGTTCACCGACGGCACCGGCGGTGCGTATGTGATCAACGCCGAAAGTCTCGAAGCCGCAAGGGAAATCGCGTTCACCGACCCGGTGCACACCACCGGTTCCTCGGAGCTCACCGTGTACGAGTGGGAGATCGCGGTCTCCGCCTGATTGTCGATGGCCCAGCCGCATACCGAAATGGTATGCGGCTGTTGACATTTCAGGGCCTATCACGATCCGGTGCCATAGCCGTCCCGAGCTCCCGCTGGTGGGTGTACTGGCCCAGCGGGAGCGAACCGCGAGGACCGTCTCGCGGAATCGGGTGTGCCCGGCTCCGCGGCGCGCACCGACGGATGGTGTGCGCCGCATTCGGCGAACCTGGGCACAGTCGATCCTGGTTCCTCAACCGCACTCGAGGTCAAGCTTCCGGCACGTGGCCTGGCTCACTCACGGTGAGGACGATCTTCCCGGTGGTTCGGCCCTGTTCGATCAGACGGTGCGCTTCGGCTGCCTGCTCCAGCGGCAGTACCGATTCCACGTGTGGGCGCAGCTGCCCCTTCTCGACCAGGTCGGTCAGTGCTTCGAGGTCGGCGCGGTCGGGTTCCACCAGGTAGCCGCTGGCGCGTACGCCGAGTTCGGTCGCACGCTTGGCCATTCCAGGTGTCCACGCAGCCTGTGCGTTGACGAGAATGCCACCGGGACGCAAGGTTTCGAGCATGCGCAGCGCCGGTTCGCCGCCGTGCATCTGGATCGCGATATCGACCTCGCGGACGGTCGCGGCCACATCGGTCGTCGTGTAGTCGATGGTCTCGTCGGCGCCGAGTGCGGCGAGGAAGTCGTGTTTGGCCGCGCGTGCAGAACCGATCACATAGGCCCCGAACGACTTTGCGATCTGCACGGCGAGGTGGCCGACGCCACCTGCTGCGGCGGATACCAGAACACGCTGTCCAGGTGCGACTTCCCCGATATCGACAAGCATCTGCCAGGCCGTGAGCGCGGCCAACGGCAGGGCCGCGGCCTCGGTGAAACTCGAACCCGTCGGCATGGGCGCGAATTGGTGCGATGGCGCGGTCACATATTCCGCGTAGGCCCCCGCCGCGCGCGGAAACCACGGCATGCCGTACACCCGGTCGCCGGGTCGGAAGCGGGTCACCCCGTAGCCGACCTCCTCGACGATTCCGGCGACATCCCAGCCGTTGACGAAAGGCAGCGTCAATGCTTGGACGTACGCTTGCCCTTCCCGGCTGAAATAGTCGATCGGATTGACCCCCGCTGCAACGACTTTCACCAGCACTTCGGTGGGTAGCGGTGTCGGGCGCGCGATCTCCGCGAGTCGCATGGTGTCCGGCCCGCCCCAGTGCTCCTGTTGAATAGCGCGCATGATCGGTCCTCTCACTGAAGAATATGGACGCCCGTCCTAGGTACGAGCAGGGCGCTGAGCCGCTGGTCATATGCCGACTCAGCATCGAGAATCGCCTATCCAGTTGTCGTCGGAGGATGCTGATTACGGCGTAGATCAGCGATATAGGTCTCGAACTAAGTGGACGGACGTACTATTACCTTTTGCCTTAGGTTCTGTCAATGCTGCCGAATAGGTGGTTGATCAAGCTAATTCAGTGTGAAACAATTGGGACGACCGTCCGTCAACTATGGTCGACCTTCGGACGAAAGGTGGGTGCCGATGACCGTAGAAGCCAAGGTCGACAAGCGTTTAGAGCGCGGTGAGCGATCTCGGCGCGTCATCCTCGACCGCGCCATGGATATCGCCTCGGTCGAAGGTCTGGAAAGCCTGTCCGTGCGGCGTTTGGCGACCGAACTCGACCTCAGCAAGAGCGGCGTTTTCGCGCACTTCGGTTCCAAGGAAGAACTCCAGCTCGCGACCGTCCGCGCGGCCGTCGAGGTCTTCGTCGCACATGTGGTGAAACCCGCGCGACGTGCACCCGTTGGTATTCGCCGGGTCCGGGCACTCGGTGAGTGCTGGTTGGACTATGCCGCGAAGCCGTACTTCAGCGGCGGCTGCTTCTTTCTGTCCGCCGTCGCGGAGTTCGACGCCCGCCCCGGGCGCGTGCACGACGCCGTGGCCGCATCGCGCCGAGACTGGTTGCGGCTCTACGAAACCACCATTGCCGAGGCCATCGGCCTCGGCGAGATCGTCCCCGATAACGAGCCCGCCGACCTCGCCTTCGAACTCGACGCCATCGCACGCACCGCGGCCCAGGATGCGCTGCTGTTCGGCGAATCGGCGCCCTACGATCGCGCCCGCCGTATCCTCGCCGCTCGACTGGACGCCGTCACACACCGACCCGCCAGCGGGACTTGACCGTTCGCTCGCTGCGTCGACACAGGTGCACCTATCCTGGGTAGAAACCCTAGGGGAGGCCGAAAACATATGGCACGGGTGCTGATCTGGCTGCGGAACAATATCGACGGTCTCGTCGCCCTGGTTCTCGCGGTCATCTTCGGTGTGATCTCGCTGATCGATATCGGCTTCTTCGATGCGGATCTGATCAACGCGGTCATCCTGCTGGTGCTCGGTTTGCTGGCCACCACGTTGCTGCGTGATCGGCATTTGTCCGCCAAGGCCATTCAGGATTCGAACTCGGTACAGCTGCTGTACGGTCCGGAGATCGGGCATGCGCATACGCTCGCGCGCCGCGGTACCGAACAGTGGCTGTTCAAAGGGGGCACCGGAACCTATCTGCGGGCCGTCACACTGCGTGAATGCGTGGAGAACGCGCGCCGCGAACAGCGTCCGCTGCGGATCCAGGTGGAGGTGCTGGATCCGACCAATGAAACCTTGTGCAAGACCTACGCGCAGTTTCGCTCCTCGCTGGTGCCCGAGGCCGACCGCACCGGCGAATTGTGGACCACCGAGCGGACCCGCAAGGAGTCCTTCGCGACGGTGCTCGCGGCGTGCTGGTACCGGCAGCGGTTCACCTTCCTGACCATCGATGTCGGACTCTCGATGGTGATGACGACATTCCGCTGGGACCTCTCGTCGAGTTGCGTCATTGTCACGCAGGACAATCCGAATACTCCGGCCCTGATGTTCGAACGGGACAAGCCCTACTACCGGGACTTCAACCGGGAGCTCGTGGCCAGTTTCAAGCAGGCCAGACAGGTGCCGCTGAGCCGGAGCGAGGAACTCGCGCTCGCCGACGAGCCGTCGGTCGATCAGACTCGTGCGCTGTTCGATCTGCTCGGTCTCGCGCTACCGGCTTCCTATACCGATCGCGATGTCGCCGATATCGTGCGACGCGCACTGCAGCCGAGGAATCCGTACTGAATGAACGACTATGCCCGACTACGAACGCTGATCGGCTCCGATGCGGCGGGGCCCGCGGTGCAACGCTGGGCTCGTGATTTCATGACGGGAGTGCTCGACGGTCGCATCGACATCGGCGCGGTCCGGCATCCGTTGGGGTTCTTGTGTTTTCCCGCGTGGCGCGACGGCGGACTCGGCGTCTGCGTGCACGTCTGGACCGATGGGCTGCGGTCGTGTCCGACGACCTCGGCGATGCACGCGCACAGCTGGGATCTGCTCAGCGTGGTCTTGTACGGCGAGGTCGGCAACGAGATACTCGAAGTGGAGAGCTCTGCGGACCGGGCAACCCATCGCATCTTCGAAATTCATAGTGGCGCCGACGGTGATGTGGTGCGTGCGACCGAGCGTATGGTCCGCTATCGCATTCGATCCAGTGAACATTTCCGTGCAGGCGAGGTATATACCCTGCCACACGGGGTATTTCACCTCTCCGATGTGCGGGGCGAGGCGGCCACCGTGGTGCTCGGCGAGGTTCGTCGCGGCCGACCGGACCGATCCCTCGGCACCCTCGCCACCGCCGACCACTGGGTGCACCGAACCGGTTGCACCCCGAGCGAAACCCGGCGCGCCGCGCAAACGGTGCTCGACCACCTGCAGGAGCCCACCCTGCCGGAACAACTGGAGGACCGATGCGAGCAGGCGACGTAGCGAACCTGGTGCTGCCACCGGATGGTCCGGCGCTGGCCGATCTGGATCCGATCAGCGCCTTCGACCGGCTGGACACCGTCCTGACGACCGCTGCCGAGGTGGCCAGGGCGGCGGCGATCGAGGCGGGCCGGGAGATCCGGGAGGGTCTGGCCGGATCACTCACCGTCCGCACCAAGGACGCCAGCGGTGATCTGGTCACCGACCTGGACCTGCTCGCGGAACATATCATCGTCGGCCATATCCGCCGCGCCTTTCCGCACCACCGCATCCTCGCCGAGGAATCCGGGCTTCATGGCGTTGACGATTCCTGGTGCTGGGTCGTCGACCCGCTCGATGGCACCAATAACATCGCCATCGGCCTGCCCGTCTGCACAATCGGTATCGCCCTGTGCCACAACGGAGTTCCGATGCTCGGCATCGTCCACGAACCGTTGGCCGACCGCACCTGGTCCGCCGTGCGCGGATCCGGCGCCACCGGGCCGGACGGCCCGCTCTGGCGACCGCCGCACCGTTCCTCCGAATCCGCTCCGACCCTGGCCTGGCTGCAGGGCTATCCGGTGACTCGCACCGACACCACGGCACGCGGCCTGCGCCTGGCCCTGGAATCCGGTTCCCGTCGCCTGATCCAACTGTGGTCTCCGCTGCTCTGCTGGGTCATGCTGTGCCGCGGCGATATCGACGGATTCGTCGGTTACCGAGCGGGTTTGGTCGACCTGCCCGCGGGCACCCTGCTGGCCGGTGAATCCGGTATCCACATCACCGATTTCGACGGCGCACCGCTCAACGATCACCTCGACCTCCCAGGCGGTGAAGTGAACTTCATTGCCGCCAGCGCTGAAATGCTGCCGGAGCTGGCTTTGCTGGTGAAGGCCGCCGCCGAGGTGAGTGTGACGGGGCTGCCGGGGCTGAGGGGATCGGCCTGAGCGCCCATTCCTGCGCTGATCCCGCGCCTTTGGTTGCGGAATGGGCGATCGAACCAATTGATCCACCTATCCGGTCGCCAGCAGCACAGCGACGGCACCAGTCGTAGCGACAACCGCGAGCCCCAGCCCGGTGAGCACGAACCTCGGCATCGGCACCCGAACACCATGGGTGCGGCAGAACTCCAGGCACAGCAGCGTCGCCAGCGACGCCCACGGCGTTACGATCGGCCCGACGTTGGTGCCGATGAGCAAGGCCAGCAACTGATTTCGATTCTCCTCGGACACCACCGCCTCACCTGCGGTGTAAGCCGGAAGATTATTGGCCACATTGGACAATCCGGCGCCGGCGCCCGCCGCACGGTACGCCCCGACTACTCCGGAGTCGTGCCCGATCAGCGCTTGCATGACATCGGCGAGCCCGAACCGGCTCAATGTCGGCACCACCAGGAACAACCCGACCACGAAAACCAGCAACTGCCACGGGATCAGCGATAGTCGCAGCGACGAACGGTCGAAGATCGCGAAGGCGACCACCGCGATGGCGGCGGCCAGGGTGGCGGCGATACCGATCCGATCACCCACGAACGGGATCGCAAGAATGAACAGCAGACACGCGCCTGCCGTCGTGTAGAGCAGCGTGCGCTCCCTGGCGTTCTCCGGACGAATCGGCTCCGGCGGTACATACCGATCGGTTTCACGTCGACCGCGCCGCCAGTACCAGACCCAGAGGCACACCATGGTCGCCGCGATCGACACGAGCTGCGGCGCCCACATCCGTGCCGCGAAATCCGTGGCGCGCAGCGCAACCCGGTCGGCGGCAAGCAGATTGGTGAGATTCGAGACCGGAAGCAGCAGGCTCGCAGTATTGGCCAGCCAGAGCGTGGTCATCGCCAACGGCAGTGGCGGAATGCGAGCCGGAACCGCCAGCGCGAGCATGACCGGAGTCAGCAATACCGCAGTCGTATCGAGATTGAGCAGAATCGTTGTCGCCGCTGCGAAAAGCACGCAGAGCAGGAACAACGCCGGATAGTAGCCGCGCCCGAGTATGGCCAGGCGGTGTGCGATCACATCGAACACCTTCGCCTGCCGCGTCAGCTCGGCGAGAATGATCACACTGCACAGGAACAGCAGCAGCGGCCCGATTCGGCGCATATTGTCGGCGGCCTCGGCGCGCGGCAGCAATCCGGTCACCACACACAGCAGTCCGGCCGCGAATAGTCCGAGCCGGACCCAATCCAGCGTGCTCAGCCCCCATCTCGGCGGCGCGGACACCAGGGCACTCGACGGCGGGTTCTCCGCAGCGGAATCGACCTGTTGTTCGGACACATGTCCCATCATGCAGCATATCGGCTGGGGCACTTCCGCATTCGGTACGCGTCGTAATGATCTTCTGCCGTTTGGCGTGGCGACCCATCGGGGCATACTGATGCTGTGACTTCGGGCGGGCGGCGGGACTTCTTCATCAGTTATTCACCGGCCGACGAGCGATGGGCCACATGGTTGGCCTGGCAGTTGGAGACCGCGGGCTACAGCACCCTCATCCAGGCCTGGGATTTCGTGCCCGGCACCAACTTCATCGATTTCATGGATCGCGGTGTTCGTGATTCGGCGGTGGTGCTGGTGGTGCTGTCGGAGAACTATCTCGGTTCCTACTACGGAACCATGGAGTGGCAGGCGGCCTACCGCACCGATCCGGGCAAGCTGATGCCGGTGCGTATCGCCGAATGCACGCTCGAGGGTCTGCTCGCCACCATCACCTATCTCGACCTGGTGCGGGTGTCCACCGCCGAGGAGGCGCGCCGAACCCTTTTGGAGCGGGTCGGACATCTGCTCGCGGGGCGGGCGAAGCCGCCGTCGGAACCGGGCTTTCCGCACGACGGTCCAGACCGGTTCGCCGTCGAAACCATCACGGACACGCCCGAATCCGTGCTGCCGCGTCGCACACCGGTTGCGGCCCCTGCGTTTCCGGGTGCCACCGATCATGAGGAGCCGCGCACCAGCGTCTCGGTGCTGCATGTGGCCGGTCCGCGGTTCGGTCGTGGGCTGCTCGCGCCGGACGAGCCGGGCACCGCGGCCGAATTGCAGGCGCGCATCCACGCCAATGTCACCCATCTGGTGAATCAGGGTGTGGCCAAACCGGATTTGATCGTGGTCTCCGGGGATATGACCGAATCCGGCCGTCCGCGCGAGGTCGACGAGGCGCTGACCTTCCTGAGCGGATTGCGAACGCTGCTCGGTCTCGGTCCGGAGCGGCTGATCGTGGTGCCCGGCAATCACGATGTCTCCAAACCGGCCTGCCACGCGTATTTCCTGAGCTGCGAGGCCCGGGACCGCAAACCACAGCCGCCGTACTTCCCGAAGCTCGAGCAGTACGCGCGGATGTTCGGTGCGCTGTATCAGGGGCTGGATCACCTCGTCTTCGATATCGGACAGCCGTGGACGCTGTTCCCGATTCCCGAACTGCGGGTGGTGGTCGCCGGATTGAACTCGACCATGGCCGCGACCCACCTGCCCGAGGACGATTACGGCCGGATCGGCGAACCACAGGCGTCCTGGTTCGCCGAGCGGCTGCGCCCGTTCGAGGAGAACGGTTGGTTGCGCCTCGGTGTCGTCCGGCACGATCCGCTGCCCGGCGCCGGCACGCCCGCCCATGATCCGGACCTGCTGCGCGACGCAGATACGCTGTCCCGGTTGCTCGGCGGCCGGTTGAACCTGCTGCTGCACGGTCCGGGACCCGGTGGTCCGCATCTGGATCGGCTCGACGACACGCTGCCCGTCCTGCCCGCGGCCGCTCCGGGCCGCGACGAGATCATCCAGCTCACCGCCGCCGGCCTGGCGCGTTTCTCCGGACGTGGTGAGTCCACCGCACAACTCGAATTCGATTGGCTGAAGGTGACCGCGGCGCTGCCGACGGCCAAACAGCCCGAACTCCTCGGACCGGACGAGCCCGAGCTCCCGGAACCGCCCGCGGAGACTCCGGCGGTCGATCCGCATGGGCGGCTGCTCGAGCGCGTCGCCGAGGTGTGCGAAACCCGTTATCCCGGTGCGAAAGTCCGGCGCGTCGAGGTGGAGCCGCCGCATCTGCTGATCACCAGGGAGGACGACGAGGTCATCGCCCAGTGGCGCGTGGGCGTGCATGTCGGTGACATGACCAGGCAGGTGGTGGAGGATTTCCTCGGTCACGATCCGGAATACGGATCCGAACTCGTGTATCGCGGTGCGGCGCCGCCGCGTTCGCTACGCGAGGAGGCGGCCAGCCACGGTCTGCGGGTGCGCAGCTTCACCGAATTCCAGGGCCTGCTCGATCTGGACAACTACCTCACGCACCAGGCCGCGCAGTTGCGTGCGGACCGCACCTATCCGCCGGATCTGTATGTGCCGCAGCGCTTCCGGATCCTCGAACACGGTGACCAGCAGATCCGCGACGATCTGGTCGGCGAACTGATGAAGGTGATCGCGGCCGACCACGGCCGATTCATCCTCATACTCGGTGATTTCGGACGCGGAAAAACCTTCGCGCTACGCGAGTTGGCCCGCCGCATCACCGAAACCATGCCCGCGCTGATTCCGATCCTGATCGACCTGCGGGCCCTGGACAAAACCCATTCGGTCGACGGTCTGGTCGCCGCACATCTGGCCAATCACGGCGAGGATCGGATCGATCTGAAGGCGCTGCACTACATGCTGCGCGAGGGTCGGGTGGTGTTGCTGTTCGACGGCTTCGACGAACTCGTCACCCGGATCAGTTACGACTTCGCCGCCGACCATCTCGAAACCCTGCTGCAGGCGGCCGTCGGCAAAGCCAAGATCATCGTGGCCAGCCGCACCCAGCACTTCGAATCCCGCGCCCAGGTGCTGACCGCCCTCGGCGAACGCGTCGGTGTGCTGCAGGATCGGCGCATCGTGGGCATCGAGGATTTCGCGCCCACGCAGATACACGCCTTCCTGACCAACCGCTACGGCGGCGATATCCGCCGCGCCGACGCCAGAATGGGGTTGATCACCGGTATCGAGGATCTGCTCGGACTGGCACAGAATCCCAGGATGCTCGGGTTCATCGCCGATCTGGACGAGCGGCGGCTACGGGCCGCGGCGGGCGCGAAACAGGCGGTGGGTCCGGCCGGGCTGTACCGGGAAATCCTGGAGTCGTGGCTGACCTACGAGGCCGACCGCACCGCGGGCGTGGCTGGTGCGCTGCCCGGGCTGCGCCTGCACGAATTGTGGCTCGGTGTCACGGCATTCGCGCTGCGCGTCTGGGAAACCGACGAGCCGTATCTGCGGCTGTCCGAATTGACCGAGGTGGCAGCGGGTTTGGCCGAGCTGACCGGATCGAGTCGAATGTCGGTGCAGCAATCGGCGCACGCCATCGGCTCCGGCAGCCTGTTGGTGCGCACCGAGGACAACCTGTTCGGCTTCATCCATTCGTCGGTAATGGAATGGCTGGTGGCCAACCACATTGCCGAACAATTCGAGGTCGGCACCCTCGCACCCGCCCAGTTGACCCAATCGCCGCTATCCCAACTCTCGATCGACTTCCTCTGTGATCTCGCCGACAACCGGGCACTGCGCACCTGGGCCGAGGGTGTACTCGCCGACCAGGCGGCCGACGAAGTCTCGCGCACCAATGCCATTCGGGTGGCGACGCGGCTGCGCACCGCACCGACCGCGGATCTGCGCGGTGCGAGTCTGGCGGGGGAGGATCTGTCGTATCGGGACCTGCGCGATGTCGATCTCACCGGGGCGGATCTCAGCGGTGCCCGGTTGGTCGGCACGAACCTCGACCGTGCCGTCCTGAACGGTGCGCGGTTGGTCGGCTCTCGACTCGACGAGGCCAGCCTGGTCGGCGCGGATCTGGGCGAGGCCGATCTCACCCGCGCCCGCCTGGTGCATACCGATCTGACCGGATCGCGGGCCAGCGGCAGCCGCTGGTCCCGGGCGGCACTCATCGAGGTCACCGGCACCCCGACCGGCACCGATCTGTACGGTGCGGCGTGGGTACCCGGAGTCGCGGCGCAGACCGAATTCGCGCCTGCCGCAATCGGAGTCCGGCACGGCTTCCACGCCAGACACGGCCGACTGCCGCAGCCGGTCGCCTACAACCCGGACGGCGGCACGCTGGCCATCGGCAGTGATGACGGCGGCGTACTCATCTGCGATGCCGAAACCGGAAGACCGCTGCGCACCTTGCAGACGCACCGGGCACGGACGTTCGCGGTGGCGTTCACCGGTACGGTGCTGGTGACCGGATCCGGCGACGGCACCGTGGCCATCTGGGATGCCGCCACCGGTGAACTGCGCCGAATCCTGTTGGGGCACAAGAACTGGCCGTGGCCGGTGGTGCTGAGTCCCGCCGGTGATCTGCTGGCCACCGGTGACGCCGACGGCGTGCTGCGGCTGTGGACGTTGCCGAGCGGCGAACTGCGACACGAATGCCGCCCCGCCGGTGGCGGCCGGGAACTAATCTACAGCTTGGATATTCGCGGACCGCTGGTCGCGGCTTCCTACCGGGATGGCACCGTGCGGCTGTGGGATACCGAAAGTGGCAGGGAGAGCGGCGAATTCAGCGGCGCGTCCGGCTCGGTATTCCGAGTGGCGTTCAATCCCACCGGTGAACTGCTCGCGGTCGGTGGCGTCGACGGCACACTCGCGCTGTGGGATCCGTTGAGTTGTCGGAAGATTCGCGACTTACCCGGTCATACCGGGCGGGTCTATACCGTGACGTTCCACCCCAGCCTGCCGATTGTGGCGAGCGGGGATACCGATGGGGGACTGCGTCTGTGGGATGTGGAGACCGGTGCGGAACGGCAGTCGCTCACCGAACACACTGCGGCCATCTACTGGCTCACCTTCGATCCGGCGGGTGAACTGCTCGCCTCGGGCGACAGCGCCGGACTGGTCTGTCTGCGCGACAGCGAGACCGGGGAGTTGCGACACCGCCTCACCGCGCATACCGGCTCGATCTGGCCGTTCGCCTTTCGCCCGGACGGTACCCAATTGGCCATTACCGACGACCAATTCACCACCCGGCTCTGGGATCCGGTAACCGGTACCTGCAAACACACGCTCACCGGCCACGGCCGCCAGGTTCGCACGGTCAGCTTCAATGCGGACGGTACCCTGCTCTCCGGCGTGGGTAACGACGGTGTGGTTCGACTGTGGGATCCGGTGACCGGGCGGTTGGTTCGCCGATTGATCGGCAGCGAAGACCGCCTGCTCACCTTCGAATCGGCGATATTCAGCGAGCTCGGCAGCCATCAGCTAGGCCTCGTCGTCAATGACGGTCGGCTCAGCTTGTTCAACCTCGACGCCGACCTGTACGAACGCCATATCAATGTCGAATCCGCGCCGATCTGGGCCGCTGCCTTCGACCCGACCGGCGACTATGTGGCCACCGCCAATGACGACGACACGGTGATCATCTGGGTGCGCACCACCGGTGCACTGCACGCCGTCTGCGCCGAACATCGCGGCCGGGTGCGCTCGATCGCATTCAGTGCCGACGGTGCGCTGATGGCCACCGGCTGCGACGATTCGGTGGTGCGGCTGTGGGACGTGCGCTCCGGACGGTTCCTGCGCGCATTGCACGGACATCGGGACCGCGTGTATTCGGTGGCCTTCCACGAGGACCACCTCGCCAGCGTGTCCTGGGATACCACTGCCCGCATCTGGGATATCGAATCCGGCGATGCGCTGCATACGCTGACCCGGCACACCGGCAGGCTCTGGACGGCCGCGGTCGATTCGCGCACCGGCACATTGGCGACCGGAGGCGATGATCTGGTTGTTCGATTGTGGGACATGGCATCCGGACGTCATCTGCATACCCTCGAAGGGCATAAGCGCCGGGTCTGGTCGCTCAGCTTCGATCCGTCCGGCAAGCTGCTGGCCAGCGGCGGTGATGACGGCAACATCCTGCTGTGGTCGCGGCCGGAGGATGGCACGCCGTCGATTCGTGCCATCTTGCTGGGTCTGCCCGAAGGATGGGCGGCCCTCGCTCCCGATGGCCGATACAAATTCGAGGGCAATATCGCCGGCCAGTTCTGGCATGTCATCGGCATGTCGCGGTTCGAATCCGGCGAACTCGACCCCTACCTGCCCGAAGTGGGGCAGTTGGCAGCCGACGCGCCCTTCTGAGTCGACCGAATGAGAGGTTGATAGCCTTATCCTCGCAACGTTGCTGTCGAGAAGGGGATCGGTCGTGGCCGAGAATAAGAGCGCGCAGTCCGATCTGGCGGACTTGCTCGATGGTGGATGCACGACGGAGCGGGCGTGGGAGCTGTTCGATGGATTGCCCGCGGCCAGGGTCGCGGAGGTGACCGTCGGCCGCTGGCGGGGCGAGGAACTGGATACCGGGCATCCGATGGCCGGGGTGTTGGTCGCTTCGGGCTGGTACGGCAAGCAGTTCGATGATCCGGAGTCGGTGCATCCACTGTTGTTCGCCGACGAATCGGGAAATATCTTCGCGGTCGATCCGCGGCGGGTGCCGCTCGGTCTGGCCGGTAGGGTGCCGCTCGCGGGCGTGCAAACCGCGCGGAGGCTGCTGCCCGTCCTCGCTCCGGCGATCCGAACACGCAGGCCGACAGCACGTTTGCGCGATATCGAATACCGCGGTGCCGTGAGTGCCGCGATGGTTTACGACCATCTGCCGATCATCGACCACTTCCGTCGGGTGGATATCGATACGCTGCTCGGGGTGATGAATATGCGAGGGATGACCGAGCCGTACTTTTTCGTTCTGCGTCGCTGATCCGATCGCTGACGCAACGGTTACGGGCCTTGTGCTCGGCTGTGCGGCATACCATTGAAGTCGGCCCAGGGAAACCGCTACATCCGCGCCCGCGGAATGTCCGTCCGGCGCGTGCGCACGGAGGGAGGTCGGGGTAATGGAACGTACGACGTGTCTGGTGGTTGGTGGTGGACCGGCCGGTATGGTGCTCGGGCTGCTGCTGGCCCGCGCCGGTATCGATGTCACCGTCCTGGAGAAACACAAGGACTTCCTGCGCGACTTCCGCGGTGACACAGTACATCCGACGACCCTGGACCTGCTCGATGAACTGGGTCTCGGTGCGGAGTTCGCGAAACTGCCCGCGCGCAAGCTGCAGCAGATCCAGCTGCCGATCCGAGGGTCGGTGCAGACGGTGTTCACCTTGGAACACCTGCCGGGTACGCACAAATACATCGCGATGGTGCCGCAGTGGGATCTGCTGGACCTGTTGGCCGGTGCGGCCGATCGGGAGCCGAGCTTCCGGCTGCGGATGAATACCGAAGCGACAGCGGTGATTCGAGAGGACGGCCGGGTCGCCGGTGTCGCCTACCGGACCAGAGACGGCGAAACCGGCGCAATCCGCGCCGATCTGACCGTGGCCTGCGACGGCCGTGACTCGGTGCTCCGGGCCGAGGTCGGACTCGGCTCACGAAGTTGGCCGACACCGATGGATGCGTGGTGGTTCCGCTTGCCGCGCACCGATATCGACCCCGTCGGTTTGATCGGACTGCTCAGCGCCCACCGCGCCGCTGTCATGTTCGACCGCGGTGACTATTGGCAGGTCGCGACCCTCATCGCCAAGGGCGGCGATGCGGCGGCCCGGCGCGGTCCGGTCACCGAAATCGTGCGCAGCATGGCCGATTCGGCACCATGGTTGCGTGATCGGGAGGATGCGGTGCGGGACTGGGACGAGGTGAAACTACTCGACGTGAAACTGGACCGCCTGACCAAGTGGTACACCGACGGCCTGCTCTGCATCGGCGACGCCGCCCACGCCATGTCACCCGCCGGTGGAGTCGGCATCAACCTGGCCATTCAAGACGCCGTCGCTACCGCGAGAATCCTTGCCCCACCCCTGACTTCGGGCACCCTGACCACCCGCGACCTGGCCAGGGTGCAGCGTCGCCGCACCCTCCCGACCGTCGTCACCCAGGGCCTGCAACGCATCCTGCACGCCGCCGTATTCCGTCCGGCCCTGTCCGGCCGAATCGATATCGCCAATGCCGCAACGACTCCGTTGCCACTACGCATCCTGCGCCGAATCCCAGTCCTCCGCACCGTCCCCCCATTCCTGATCGCCCGAGGCATACTCCCAGAACACGCCCCCGCTTTCGCCCGCCGTGCCTGACGCGGTCGGTGGATGCACTCAGTGCAACCATGCAGTCTGTGCACTTGATGGTCCACGGGAAACATCAACGGTCACATGGTATTTCGCTTCGGGTACCGGCGGAATCTTCGGCTGCGGAGGCGAGTAAATGCGAGCAGCGGCAACAGGCCCGCGCCCGACAGCACGAAGTCGTTCGTAACTGCGGCGGCACACCATCGGGCCGTCAGATTGTTGGCAGCGGTGATATGTGGTGCCGCAGGTGTACGCACCGGCCTACCCTGAGCGCATTCCGGGGCTGAGCTGATATATGCGAGTCAGGGGCGCAGGACGATCTTGCCGATGGGGGAGCGCTGCTCGATGAGCTGGTGGGCCTTGGCGGCTTCGTCGAGGGGGAGAACGGAATCGATTCGGGGAGTGAGGGTTCCGGTGGTGGCTCGGTCGAGGGCAGCGGCACCGGAGCGGGATACCTCGGCGAGCCAGGCCGGGCCGGCGCAGGCGGTGAGGGTGAGGCCGTGGGGGAGTAGGTCTGTTGTAGATATGTGGGCTGGGGCTCCCGAGAGCCAGCCGTAGCTGAGGATTCGGCCGCGCATCGGGGTCATGGCTGCCAGCAGGTCTCGGGCGGTGCCGCCGCCGATCGAATCGAAGACGACGTCGAGCGTTGTGCCGTCGAGGGTTTCGCGCAGACGGGCCGGCCAGTCCGGCGCGTTGTGGTCGATGACCTCGTCCGCGCCCAACGCCAGTGCTCGCGCGGACTTTTCAGGGCCGCCAGCGGTTGCGATGACGCGCGCGGCGCCGAATTCCTTGGCGAGTTGGGTGAGTGCGCTGCCGACTCCTGTTGCGGCGGCTTCGATCAGGACGGTTTCGGTGCCCGTGAGCGCCGCGGTCGCGAGCAGGGGCAGTGCCACCGATCCGTCCATCAGGACAGCCGCCGCGTCTTCCGACGAGAGAGCGTCCGGAATCACGATCACGGAAGGTGCTGGTGCGCAGACGAATTCGGCGTAGGACCCGAATCCTGCGGTGGCCACCGTGACCCGTCTGCCGAGCAATGCCGGGTCGACCCCGTCCCCGACCTCGACGACCGCTCCGGCGGCCTGGAAACCGAAGACCACCGGTGTTTCGACAGGCATCGGGAACTCGCCTGAGCGCAGTTTGGTCTCCGGGAACAGCACCGGAATCGCCTCGGCACGGATCACCAGTTCGCCGGGGCCCGGATGCGGTACGGCGACATCCTGGGCGACCAGGACCTCGGGTCCGCCGACGCCCGTCATTACTATTGCCTTCATCGATAACTCCATAACTTGACTGTCGGTCCAGATGTCTCGAACAATATGGACCGACGGTCAAGTTGTCAATGAAGGTGGTGGAATGACCGACGAACGCCCGAGGGAACGGGCGGATGCCGCGCGTAACCGGCAGGCGATCCTGGCCGCGACGGCCGCGCTGCTCGCCGAACACGGCGCCGACGCACTCACCATGGATCGCGTCGCAGCGGCCGCCGGGGTCGGTAAGGGCACGATCTTCCACCGCTTCGGCAATCGCGCCGGATTACTGCACGAGATGATCGCCGAGAGCACCTTCGCCTTGATGGATGCCGTCCGGAGCGGACCGCCGCCGCTGGGTCCAGGGGCGCCGGCCGGGGAGCGACTGCTGGCCTTCTTCGACGGCTTCGTGCGAATGATGACCGACAACATCGAGGTGACGGTCGCCTACCTGCAGGGCCCGCCGCATCCACGTGCCGCCGAAATCCACGAATTCTGGGATGCGCACATCACCGCGCTGTTGCGGGAGGCCCGCCCGGACCTGGATGCCGAGGTGGTCGGCAGGCTGCTGTTCGGCGCATTGGGTGGCGAACAGGTGCCGCGACTGGCTCGTGCGGGAGAGACCGAACGGCTGCTCGCAGCGGTTCGTGAACTTGTCGAATCGGTGCTGCGCGGGCCCTAGTCCCTGGCGAGAATGGCGTCGAAACGTTCGTCGGCGCTGTCGAGCTGGTGCAGGATACGCCGTTTGACGTGCTCGGCGAGCGGGGTATCCGGGCGGGTGACGAGGTCGCGGTAGATATCGGTGAGCGGGCGGTACTTGGTGGCGAGTTTGCGCATCGCCGGTCCGTCGGCGTAGAGGATGCCGACGCCGTTGTCGGTGAAGTCGGAGAGTTTGACGATTCGGGCCCACGGCGCCCGATCGAGATTGGCCGCCACGTGTTCGCGGTATTGCGCTTGCCGATCGCTATCCGGATCCGGTTCCGGATTGGTGACGGCGGCGACGAGTTCGGCGACCCGGGTGCCGAACCGGGCCGAGAGTTCGGCGAGGGCGGCATCGGTAGGCGAACCGGGACGCGCGCCGGCCAGTTCGACCGGGTGATCCTCGACCGAATCGTGCAGCAGCCCGGCCGCGACGACATCCGGATCCCGCACCTCGTAGTGGCTGACGATCCGAATCGCAACGCGCAGTAGGTGACTCAGATACGGTTCGCGGCCGTAACGATCCTCGCGGTGCAGTTCGGTGGCCAGGTCCAAGGCCTCGGTGAGCCGTTCGGTATCGGATAGTTCGGCGATTTCCAGCAGTAGTCGTTCGCGCAGTCCGCTTTCGCCGTAGACCTCGCTGATCGTATGCAGCGGCATCACGGCCAAAACCCCCGCCCCAGGATTGCTCATATGGCCAATCTATCGGTGGAGGCCGCGCACCGCTGTGCTCTGGACAACTGTTCAACCGCGCGAAAATAATCCGTTGCCCCGTGGTGGCGGCCGTGGTCTCCTGGAATACACGCGAGGCAGAACTGGAGGTGAACGTGGCCGCGCAGAACAAACGGCCGCGCCCCGGTTCGGCCACCGACAATATGGCGAAACTGCATCGACGCACCATGGTCCTCGACGGTCGGGTGTATACGGTGCTGAGCCTGCGCCCCGGCAGCGATTTCCGTTTCGCCACCAACCATTTCCACGAGACCTGGCATGTGCTCTCCGATTGGCGTGGTGCGCGGATGCTGGCTCGACTGCTATGGGGCCTGGCCTATCAGCGGCGGCCGGGCACGCTCGTGGTCATCGATCCGGCGCATCTGGATCCCAATCCGTTCGACGCCGCGCCGTCGGATCCGATTGTGCTGGTCCCCGCCGACCTGACCGTCTTCACCCGGGCCGCAGCCGTCGCTTTGCGCAGGCAACTGCCGTTTCGCGACCGTTCGCAGGGCACGGTGCGCTGGCAGACATTCGGTCTGGATGCCGCGGTGGCCCAGCTGCAGGAGTGGCGCGCGAAGGGGCCGGGGGAGCGCGAGTGGAGTTTCGCCGATATACCGACCGGATGGGAACGGATCGACCGCATCGGCGGCATGGTCACGATCTTCGGTGCGCGTGATCAGCTGCGATCCTGGGCAACCTCGCTCGCGACCCTCGGAACCTACGCCTACTACGGCATGGATTACGAATACCTGGACGAGGACCGCAATGGCGAGGTGCAGATTTTCCGGCAATACCGCCGGAAGGTGAATATCGCACGTCAGGCCCGCGCCGAAGTGCTCGTCCGATTCGACGGATGTGCCTCGAAGGAGGAGGTCCAGCGGGCAATCTGGTCGCACGGCGCGACCGTTCGTCGCCGTCGTTTCCCAACGCGCGAGGAACGGCTCGCCACGCCCCTGAACTGACGGTTACTTCGTCTGCGGGACCAGTGTGTTCTGCCGCGCCGCGGTCCACCACCGACCGTTCTCTTTGACCAGGACGTACAGCGCGATCATCGCGTGATCGATATCGATCAGCTCGCCCTCGGCCGTGGTCGCCCGGGCGAGCTTGTGCGCGATCGCGATATCGGGCCGCAGGAATACGATGTCGGCGATCTCGTAGCGGACATACTGATCCTTCAGAAATCCCGTCAGCCCCTGCCGATTCGCCTCCAGCAGTGCGCCGTTCCCGACCATGAGCGCACCGACCGCATTGACCACCGCCGCATTGGCGGTGAAATCGGCGGTCATGAGTTCGGCATCGTTGGTGTTGTACGCGGTTTCGACATTGGCGATGATCTGTTCGATCGCCGCAATGTCGTCGGTGTGATCGACCGTGGTGTCCGCTACCACGGGCTGAATTGTCGTTGCGCTCATGGAGATCAGCTTCTTATCTCAACCGTGGTTGAGGTCAACAAGCCGTCGCACCGCTGCGTAGTCAGCGCACGCCTCGCGGTCGGAATTGAATGCTGATTCGCGGCCCGGTCGGTCTGCGCGTCTTCGGTACGGCGTGTTCCCAGGTGCGCTGGCATGAGCCCCCCATGACCAGCAGATCGCCATGTCCCACCTGAAAACGAAGACTCGCGCCGCCACCTCGCGGTCGCAGCAGTAGGGCTCGTGGCGCACCGATCGAAACGATGGCGACCATGGTGTCGTCGGTCGCGCCGCGCCCGAAGGTATCGCCGTGCCAGGCCACGCTGTCGCGTCCGTCGCGGTAGTAGCACAACCCGGCCGTGCGGAACGGTTCACCGAGTTCCTCGCGGTAGTGCGCGGTCAGTGCGTCCCGTGCCTCGTCCAACGCTGGATCCGGTAACTCCGCGCTCTCCTCGTAGAAACACAGCAGCCGCGGCACATCCACCACCCGGTCGTACATCGGCCGCCGCTCCGCCTGCCACGGCACTCGGTCGACCAACCGTTCGAACAGCACATCCGCCCCCGACAACCATCCGGGCAGCACATCCACCCAGGCTCCATGACTCAACGCCGTCCGGCGCACACCATCGAGCCCGCTCACCTCGATGTCTCCGAACCCGTCGAGCAATGATCCCTGCAGCGGTGTCGGCATGCCGTCGAATCTACGCGCTATCGAACATATGTGCTAGCGAGAAACGGTCATTCAATTCTTGGTGAGAATGTCGCGCGCGATATCGACGGCCGCGGCGTAGCACTCGTCGTCGGTGAGCGGAAGATCGCCCATCATGGCGGTGCTCCAGCTGATGGCGAGCAGGGCTTCGCGCGCGCGGAAGACGGCGAGCGGCGGCTGGTCCGGACCGGCCATCAGGTCAGCGAGCACGCGGAACTGGTAGCGCATGCTCGAGCCGAAGTCGAGCTGACGGAAGGCCGGCTGGTTCTCGTGCCAGAAGCGGACCATGCTCCGGCCGATGCCGTGCAGCAGCGCGCCGTAGCGGCTGAGGATTTCGTTGGCTCGTTCCGCGCCGGGTGGGGCGCCCTCCGCCCAGGTCACGATGTCGTCGATGCCGCGGCGCAGGTCGTCGGAGAGGCTCGCGACGATGTCTTCCTTGGTTCGGAAGTGGTAGTACAGCGCGGCTTTGGTGACGCCGAGGCGGTCGGCGATCTCGCGCAGAGAGGTCTTCTCGTAGCCGCGCTCGGAGAACAATTCCATTGCGACAGTACGAATCCGCTCGCGCGTATCGCTGCGACGTCCGTCCATGGCGTCCTTCCAATTTTTGCTTGACGACCGGCTAGTGGAAGCCTAGCGTCTTTGCTGTGCCCGAACTGCTAGCCGGGCGACAAGTTATCTATTGGGGAGGCAGCAATGACCGAAACAGATCCGAAGGCGCCGACGGCCGGTGTCGCATTGACCGCGATCGGTGTCGCGGTCATCCGGGCGAGGGAATCGGTGGGCACGGACCGCCTGTACGACGATCCGCTCGCGCAACTGTTCGTCGACGCCGCACGCCGCGACTACTGCGAGATCGACGGCGGAGCCGAGCGCTGGGCGCGGCTGGAAGAGGTCGCGGACATGTTCTTCGAAGGCCGCACGGTCGGCGTCCGGCTCGTCGATGACCGCGTCGCCGAGGCGGTCGAAAAGGGGATACGCCAGATCGTGCTGATCGGTGCCGGCTTGGACACCAGGGCATTCCGCATGGCTCTGCCCGCCGACGTTCGAGTATTCGAGATCGATCTGCCGGAGCTCTTCGCATTCAAGGAACCGGTCCTCGCCGCGGCGCATGCAGAACCTCGCTGCGGCCGCGCGGTGCTCGCCATCGATCTGCGCGAAGACTGGGCAAAGCTGCTCGGGGAGCACGGATTTCGGCCGGACCTGCCCACGCACTGGGTAGACGAGGGTGTCCTGGGCTACCTGACCCACGAACACGCTTTGCACGTGGTCACCACACTGACCGAATTATCCGCTCCGGGAAGCCGTTTCGGCGTCAGCCGCTTCGCCGTCGACGAAAATGCCCGGCCGTACGCCGAACTCGAATGCCTGGTCCGTGGTGACGACGGCGCGGATCGCCCGCGCACCGGCCTCGGCGCCGACGCCAGAACCTGGCTGGACGAACACGGCTGGCGTACCGAATTCCGTAGCTGGGACGATATGGTCGCCGCACTGGGCCGGCCCGTCGCTTTGAACGATCCGGACATCGGAGTCGTCATCGCGGTCCGCGAAGCCTAAACCGCCGGGAATGCCCGGAGTGTCCCGAACCGCGCGTGGCCCCGCTCACAGCGGGATATGCCTGGTTAAAGCGGTGCAAACGGCGCTGCTAGGCTGCATGCCGTAAAGACATCCTTTAACGGACCGTCCGGTGAGGCGGGGAAGGAGGTCGGCATGGCCGTGCCCGAGGAACGGGCCGCCAAGTCCGGCGCTGCCGAAACGTCGCAGCGACACACCCCGGAGTGGGTGAGCGCGGGACGCGAATTGCTGTCTCCCTCCGACGTCGGCCGGACCATCGCGCGCATCGCGCATCAGATCATCGAAAAGACCGCCGTCGATGCGGGCGAGCCGGACGCACCGCGCGTGGTGCTGATCGGCATTCCCACCCGTGGCACCACCCTGGCCGCGCGACTCACCGACAAGATCGAGGAGTTCTCCGGCGTCCGCCCGGCACTCGGCTCGCTCGACATCACCCTCTATCGCGACGATCTCCGCAGCCGACCGCACCGTCCGCTCGAGCGGACCTCGGTGCCCGAGGGCGGCATCGAGGACGCACTCGTGGTCCTGGTCGACGACGTGCTCTTCTCCGGCCGCACCGTGCGCTCCGCCCTCGACGGTCTGCGCGATCTCGGCCGCCCCCGCGCCGTCCAACTCGCGGTGCTCATCGACCGCGGCCATCGCGAACTCCCCATCCGCGCGGATTTCGTCGGCAAGAACGTGCCGACCTCCCGCAGCGAGGACATTTCTGTATTGCTCACCGAACACGACGGCCGCGACGGCGTCTATTTGCATCAGGAGGAAGCGCAGTGAACCGGCTCGCCGGAGCGAGTGTCAGCGAGGCGGGGTCGTGAGGCATCTGCTGACGGTGACCGACCTCGATCGTGCCACCGCCACCGAATTGCTCGACGAGGCCGAACGCTTCGAACAGGCGCTGTTGGGCCGGGAGGTCAAGAAGCTGCCGACGCTGCGCGGCCGCACCGTGATGACCGTCTTCTACGAGAACTCGACTCGTACCCGGGTCTCGTTCGAGGTCGCGGGCAAGTGGATGAGCGCCGATGTGATCAATGTCAGCGCGAGTAGTTCCTCGGTCGCCAAGGGCGAATCACTGCGTGACACCGCGCTGACTTTGCATGCGGCGGGCGCCGATGCGCTCATCGTCCGGCACCCGGCCTCCGGTGCGGCGCATCAGATCGCGCGCTGGATGGATGGCTGGGCGGTCGCCGAGGGTCGGCCGGGCCCGGCCATCATCAACGCCGGTGACGGCACCCACCAGCACCCCACGCAGGCGCTGCTGGACGCGCTGACCCTGCGTCAGCGCCTCGGCGATATCGAGGGCAAGCGGATCGTCATCGTCGGCGATATCCTGCACAGCCGAGTCGCGCGCTCGAATGTCTTCCTGCTCAATACCCTTGGCGCCGAGGTGGTGCTGGTCGCGCCGCGCACGCTGCTGCCGGTCGGCGCGGACCTCTGGCCCGCCCGGATCTCGCCTTCGCTCGACGCCGAATTGCCCGGCGCCGACGCGGTGCTCATGCTGCGGGTACAGCAGGAGCGGATGAACGGCGGCTTCTTCCCGTCGGCCCGCGAATATTCGGTCAGCTACGGACTTTCCGAGCGCAGGCTCGCACTGCTGGACGAGAACGCGGTCGTCCTGCATCCGGGTCCGATGCTGCGCGGCATGGAAATCGCCTCGCCGGTGGCGGATTCCCCGCAGGCGGCGATCCTGCAACAGGTGACGAACGGAGTGCATATGCGGATGGCCGTGCTGTTCCGGCTGCTGGTCGGTACCCAGGAGGCAGTGGCATGAGTCTGCTGCTCAAGGGTGTTCGGCCGTACGGCGAGGGCGAGCCGGTCGACGTACTCGTGCGTGACGGCCTGATCGCCGCCATCGGAACCGATCTCGGCATTATCGACGCCGAGGTTATCGACGCGCAGGGCCAGATCCTGCTGCCCGGCTTCGTGGATCTGCACACCCATCTGCGCGAACCCGGCCGCGAGGACACCGAAACCATCGAAACCGGTTCCGCCGCAGCGGCACTCGGCGGTTACACCGCGGTCTTCGCCATGGCCAATACCAACCCGGTCGCCGATTCGGTGGTCGTCACCGATCACGTGTGGCGGCGCGGTCAGGAGGTCGGCCTGGTCGACGTGTACCCGGTGGGTGCGGTCACGGTCGGCCTGGAAGGCAAGCAACTCGCCGAAATGGGCACCATGGCCGCCGGTGTCGGCGCGGTGCGCATGTTCTCCGACGACGGCCACTGCGTCTACGACCCGCTGCTCATGCGCCGCGCACTGGAGTACTCGAACTCCCTCGGCGTCTTGATCGCACAGCATGCCGAAGAGCCGCGCCTGACCAAAGACGCTGTCGCGCACGAAGGTCCGACCGCGGCCCGCCTGGGGCTGGCCGGTTGGCCGCGCGCCGCGGAAGAGTCGATCGTGGCCCGCGACGCACTGCTGGCCCGCGACGCAGATGCCCGCGTGCACATCTGCCACGCCTCCACCGCCGGTACCGTCGAGCTGGTGAAATGGGCCAAGGCCCAAGGTATTTCGATCACCGCCGAGGTCACCCCGCACCATCTGCTGCTCGACGACTCGCGCCTGGAGACCTACGACGCGGTCAATAAGGTGAACCCGCCGCTGCGCGAGGTCTCCGACACCATCGCGCTGCGGCAGGCACTCGCCGAGGGGATCCTCGACTGTGTCGCCACCGACCACGCCCCGCACGCCGAACAGGACAAGTGCTGCGAATTCGCCGCCGCCCGCCCCGGCATGCTCGGCTTGGAGACCGCGCTGTCGATCATCGTGCAGACCATGGTCGAACCCGGTCTGCTGGATTGGCGCGGTGTCGCCCGCGTGATGAGCGAGCGTCCGGCCGAAATCGTCGGACTCGACGGCCATGGTCGCCCGATCGAGGTCGGCGAACCGGCCAACCTCACGCTGGTCGCCCCGGAGGCGACCTGGACGGTGCGGGCCGCCGAACTCGCCAGCATTTCGAACAACACGCCGTTCGAGGACATGACGTTTCCGGCTCGGGTGACAACGACGTTGCTCCGAGGCCGGGTAACCGCCCGTGAGGGCAAGGCGGTGGAGGTTCGTAAATGAGAGTGCTGTTGGTGGTCGGGCTGATCGCACTGTTCGTTCTGTGCGTCTGGCTGATGTACCGGGGCTGGCAGAACCGAGCCGCGCGTCAGGAGGCGCGCATCGGCGAACTACCGCATGTGCCGGGTGATCTCGGCGCTCAGGTCCTCGAGCCGACCACCGGACTGTATCTCGGCAGCACCATCGCGCCGAGCTGGCAGGACCGGATCGCGGTGGGCGACCTGGGTTTCCGGGCCACAGCGGAACTCACGCGGTTCGAACGGGGGATTCTGCTCGAGCGCGACGGTGCGACGGTGATCTGGATTCCGCAGGAATCCATTACCGCCGTGCGGACCGAACGCGGACACGCGGGCAAGGTGATGACGGAAGATGGTGTGCTGGTAATTCGCTGGAAGCTGCCGACCGGAACCGAGATAGATACCGGTTTCCGAGGTGACGACAAGACGGTGTACCCGGCGTGGGCCAGGGCGATGACGGGAGACGACGAATGAACACAGGATCGCGGAGCGATTCGATGAGGGGTGGTGGCCGGGCGGCGGGTGGGCCACAAGAAGCAGCAGCGCTTGTACTGGAGGACGGCCGGGTTTTCCGCGGCACGGCCTTCGGCGCCGTGGGCGAAACACTCGGTGAGGCGGTGTTCTGCACCGCGATGACCGGGTACCAGGAGACCCTCACCGACCCCAGCTACCACCGCCAGATCGTGGTGGCCACGGCCCCGCAGATCGGCAATACCGGCTGGAACGACGAGGACGACGAATCCGGCAAGATCTGGGTCGCCGGATACGCGGTCCGCGACGCCTCGCGCGTCGCATCGAACTGGCGCTCGACCGGCACCCTGCAGGACCAGCTGGACCGCCAGCAGATCGTCGGCATCGCGGGTATCGACACCCGCGCGCTGGTGCGTCACCTGCGCACCCGCGGCTCGATGAAAGCGGGCATCTTCTCCGGCTCGGCGCTCGCCGACGCAGACGAACTGCTGGCCCGGGTCAACGGACAGCCTTCGATGCTCGGCGCGGATCTGGCCGAGGAGGTCAGCACAGATTCGCTGTACACGATCGAACCGAACGGTGACCCGCGCTTCACCGTCGTCGCGGTCGACCTCGGCATCAAGACCAATACCCCGCGCATGTTCGCCCAGCGCGGCATGCGGGTACATGTGGTTCCGTCGACGGTCTCGCTGGACCAGATCTTGGAGTTGAAGCCCAACGGCGTTTTCCTGTCCAACGGTCCGGGCGATCCGGCCACCCAGGACGGTGCGGTCGCGATCACCCAGGGTGTGCTGGAGAAGGGGCTGCCGCTGTTCGGCATCTGCTTCGGCAATCAGATCCTCGGCCGCGCCTTCGGCCGCAAGACCTACAAGATGAAGTTCGGCCACCGCGGCATCAATATCCCGGTCGTCGAACACGAGACCGGCAGGATCTCGATCACCGCGCAGAACCATGGCTTCGCGCTGGAAGGTGAACAGGGCGAACAGTTCGACACCCCGTTCGGCAAGGCCGAGGTCAGCCATGTGTGCGCCAATGACGGCACCGTCGAGGGCGTGCGCCTGGTCGACGGCCGCGCATTCTCGGTGCAGTATCACCCGGAGGCCGCCGCCGGACCCCATGACGCCGCCTATCTCTTCGACCGTTTCGCCGGTCTCATGGAAGGAGCCTGATGCCTCGCCGCGAGGATCTGAAGCACATCCTGGTGATCGGCTCCGGCCCGATCGTCATCGGCCAGGCCTGCGAATTCGACTACTCCGGCACCCAGGCGTGCCGGGTGCTGCGGGCCGAGGGTCTGCGGGTATCGCTGGTGAACTCCAACCCGGCGACCATCATGACCGACCCGGAGTTCGCCGATTCCACCTATGTGGAACCGATTACGCCGGAGTTCGTCGAGAAGGTCATCGAAAAGGAGCGCCCCGACGCCATTCTCGCCACCCTGGGTGGGCAGACCGCGCTGAATACCGCGGTCGCCCTGCACGAGCGTGGAGTGCTGCAGAAGTACAACGTCGAGCTGATCGGCGCCGATTTCGAGGCCATCCAGCGCGGTGAAGACCGGCAGAAGTTCAAGGACATCGTCGCCAAGGTCGGCGGCGAGAGCGCGCGCTCGCGGGTCTGCCACACCATGGACGAGGTGCGCGAAACTGTCACTGAACTGGGCTTTCCGGTGGTCGTGCGGCCGTCGTTCACCATGGGTGGTCTCGGCTCCGGCATGGCCTACAACGACGAGGACCTCGATCGCATCGCGGGCGGCGGCTTGGCCGCCTCGCCGACCGCCAATGTGCTAATCGAGGAATCCATCCTGGGTTGGAAGGAATACGAACTCGAGCTGATGCGCGACGGCCGCGACAATGTCGTGGTGGTCTGCTCGATCGAGAATGTGGATCCGATGGGTGTGCACACCGGTGATTCGGTCACCGTCGCACCCGCGATGACCCTCACCGACCGCGAATATCAGCGGTTGCGCGACCTGGGCATCGACATCCTGCGCGAGGTCGGGGTCGATACCGGTGGCTGCAATATCCAGTTCGCGGTTAATCCGGCCGACGGACGCCTGATCGTCATCGAGATGAACCCGCGCGTCTCGCGCTCGTCCGCATTGGCTTCCAAGGCAACGGGTTTCCCGATCGCCAAGATCGCCGCCAAGCTGGCCATCGGCTACACCCTGGACGAGATCGTCAACGACATCACCAAGGAAACCCCGGCCTGTTTCGAGCCGACCCTGGACTATGTGGTCGTCAAGGCGCCGCGCTTCGCCTTCGAGAAGTTCCCCGGCGCCGACGCCACGCTGACCACCACCATGAAGTCGGTCGGCGAGGCGATGTCGCTGGGTCGCAACTTCGCCGAGGCACTCGGCAAGGTGCTGCGCTCGCTGGAGACCAAGGCCGCTGGCTTCTGGACCCAGGACGACGGCAACTGGACCGATACCGAAACCATCCTCGAAGACCTGCGCACCCCGACCGAGGGGCGCATCTACCAGGTCGAGCGGGCGCTGCGGCTGGGCGCGAGCATCGAGGACGTTGCCGCGGCCTCCGGCATCGACCCCTGGTTCGTCGCCGAGGTGGCCGGACTGGTCGAGCTGCGCCGAGAGGTCATCGACGCACCCGTACTCGACGAGCCGCTGCTGCGCCGCGCCAAGCACTACGGTCTGTCCGATCGCCAGATCGCGGCGCTGCGACCGGAATTGGCGGGTGAGACCGGCGTACGTGCACTGCGTCATCGGCTCGGTATCCGTCCGGTCTTCAAGACCGTCGACACCTGCGCCGCAGAGTTCGAGGCCAAAACGCCGTATCACTACTCGACCTACGAGCTCGATCCCGCCGCCGAGTCGGAGGTCTCGCCGCAGCGTGAACGCGACAAGGTGATCATCCTGGGTTCGGGCCCGAACCGGATCGGCCAGGGTATCGAGTTCGATTACTCGTGTGTCCATGCGGCGCAGACGCTTTCGCAGGCCGGATACGAGACCGTCATGGTCAACTGTAATCCGGAGACCGTCTCCACCGACTACGACACCGCGGACCGGCTCTACTTCGAGCCGCTGACCTTCGAGGATGTGCTCGAGGTCTACCACGCCGAAACCGAGTCCGGCACCGTCGCCGGTGTAATCGTGCAACTCGGTGGCCAGACCCCGCTGGGGCTGGCGCAGCGCCTCACCGACGCCGGTGTGCCGGTGGTCGGCACCAGCGCCGCCGCCATCGACCTGGCCGAGGATCGCGGCGAGTTCGGTGACGTGCTGGTCGCTGCGGGCCTGCCCGCGCCGAAGTACGGCACCGCGACCACTTTCGCGCAGGCCAAGAAGATCGCCGCCGGCATCGGCTACCCGGTGCTGGTGCGTCCGTCCTACGTGCTCGGCGGACGCGGTATGGAGATCGTCTACGACGAGGCCTCGCTCGAGGGCTACATCTCCCGGGCCACCGAACTCAGCCCGGAACATCCGGTGCTGGTCGACCGCTTCCTGGAAGACGCCATCGAGATCGACGTGGACGCGCTCTGCGACGGTGACGAGGTCTACCTCGGCGGTGTGATGGAGCACATCGAAGAGGCGGGCATCCACTCCGGCGACTCCGCCTGTGCACTGCCGCCGATCACCTTGGGCCGCAGCGATATCGAGGCGGTGCGCCGCTCCACTATCGCGCTGGCCAAGGGCATCGGCGTCAAGGGCCTGCTCAATGTGCAGTACGCGCTCAAGGACGATGTGCTCTACGTACTCGAGGCGAATCCGCGGGCGAGCCGCACGGTTCCGTTCGTCTCCAAGGCCACCGCGGTGCCGCTGGCCAAGGCGGCCGCCCGGATCACCATGGGCGCCACCATCGCCGAACTGCGTAAGGAGGGCATGCTGCCCGCCGAGGGCGACGGCGGCCACGTGCCGCTCGACGCGCCCGTCGCGGTGAAGGAGGCGGTGCTGCCGTTCCACCGGTTCCGCAAGGCCGACGGCAGCGGTGTGGATTCGCTGCTCTCGCCGGAGATGAAGTCCACCGGTGAGGTCATGGGCATCGACGCCGATTTCGGCACCGCCTTCGCCAAGAGCCAGGCCGCGGCCTACGGTTCGCTGCCGACAGAGGGCACCGTCTTCGTCTCGATCGCCAACCGGGACAAGCGCGCCATGGTATTCCCGGTCAAGCGTCTCAATGACCTCGGGTTCCGCATCCTGGCCACCGAGGGCACCGCGGAAATGCTGCGCCGCAACGGAATTCCGTGCGAACAGGTGCGCAAGCATTCCGAGCAGGGGCCGGCCGACCAGCCGACCATCGTGGAGCAGATCCGCGACGGCGAGGTCGACATGGTGTTCAACACCCCCTATGGCAACTCCGGTCCGCGGGTGGACGGCTACGAGATCCGTACGGCGGCGGTCGGTGTGAACATCCCGTGCATCACCACGGTGCAGGGTGCGGCCGCGGCCGTGCAGGGCATCGAGGCGAGCATCAACGGTGGCATCGGGGTGCGCTCGCTTCAGGAACTGCATTCGGTGCTGCGTGGCTGACGAAGGAGACGGTGCGATGAAGACCTTCGGTGCCCGATTGCAGCACGCCATGGGGCATTTCGGGCCACTGTGCGTCGGCATCGATCCGCATCCCGGCCTGCTCGGATCGTGGGGTCTCACCGACGATGTCGACGGTGTCGAGGCATTCGCCGAGATCTGCGTCGAGGCCTTGGACGGCCGGGTCGCGCTGATCAAACCGCAGGTCGCCTTCTTCGAGGCCTACGGTTCCGGCGGAATCGCGGTGCTCGAGCGCACCATCGAGGTGCTGCGCGCCTCGGGCACCCTAGTGCTCGCCGATGCCAAGCGCGGCGATATCGGCTCGACCATGGATGCCTACGCGCGGACCTGGCTCGCCGACGGCCCGCTCGGCTCGGATGCGGTGACGGTGTCGCCATATCTCGGATTCGGTTCCCTCGCACCGGCTTTGACGCTCGCGGAGGCGAACGGGCGCGGTGTCTTCGTACTCGCCGCCACTTCGAATCCCGAAGGTGCGCAGGTGCAACGGGCAGTGGCGTCGGACGGTCGCACGATCGCGCAGACCATGGTCGATGCGGCGGCGCAGTGCAATGCGGGCCAGGAATTCGGCTCCGTCGGCATTGTGCTCGGCGCCACCCTCACCGAAGCGCCCGATCTCACGGAGCTCAACGGCCCGATCCTGATGCCGGGCGTCGGCGCGCAGGGTGGCGGTCCGGAAACCGTGCGTGAGCTGGTGCCGGAGCAGTCGTTGCACGCCGCGGTGCCGACTGTTTCGCGCGAGGTCCTCGGCGCCGGTCCGTCCGTGTCGGCACTGCGTGCCAAGGTGAGCGCGCTGCAAGAGGAGTTCGCTTTCCTGCAGCGATGACGGGTGACGATTGCAATGGACCGACGCTTCGGCGTCGGTCCATTTCGCGTTCCGGGCAGGGGAGGGCACGTTGAACGCGGATGACGTGTCATATCGAACAGCTGTGCGGCCCGCTGCGCCGATTTCCCTGCCATCCGGCACACCGGTGGCCGGGGCGGCATCCTGATCGATCACGGAGCCAACTGGACCGGCACAGAGTGCCGTTCGCGCTCGTCGCGCTCCGGTGCAGGCGGATGTCAGGATTTTGTGGCGGTCCGCGACCGGCGTCGGTTTCGGTAGGTACGGAAGCCCGAAATCGGTCATTTCCAGCCTCCGACACGCGCAAGAACAACGCGACACGCGGAAAAATCCGAGAAAGTTCCAGGTCGGACACGTGACCGGTTGCTGGTCCGATGCAGGTTGGCGCCGCAACCACTCCGCTAACCCGCTTTCAGCACGAAAAAGCCCTGCTAGCGGGGCATTTCGAGATTTCGGCGGTAGGATCACCGCAGCGATCGACGCGCTGCGCGCATCCCGCCGGGCCCACCCTTACGACATCGGCGAATCATGCGCTGACCTGGGGGGTGGGTTCGCAATCGGGCAACGTCGTGGGTACGGTCGCTGAGACTGCTGGGTTACCGGCAGGAGTTGATGCAATGAACGATGAGACGGAGGAACCGTGGCCCTTCCCCAGCTGACTGACGAGCAGCGCGCCGCTGCTTTGGAGAAGGCGGCTGCCGCTCGCCGTGCTCGGGCGGAGCTCAAGGAGCGCCTGAAGCGTGGCGGCACCGACCTGAAGCAGGTCCTCACCGATGCCGAATCCGACGAGATCCTCGGCAAGATGAAGGTGTCGGCGCTGCTGGAGGCCCTGCCCAAGGTGGGCAAGGTCAAGGCGGCGGAGATCATGAGCGAGCTGGAGATCGCCCCCACCCGGCGTCTGCGCGGACTGGGTGATCGGCAGCGCAAGGCGCTGCTCGCCCGATTCGACTTCGCCTGACCACCAAGGTGGTCGAACACACGCGGAAGGGTCGACTGGTTGTACTGGTCGGCCCCTCGGCCGTGGGCAAGTCGACCGTGGTCCGCTGCGTCCGCGAGCGGCTGCCCCAACTGGTTTTCAGCGTGTCGGCGACAACCCGGGCCCCCCGGCCCGGGGAGGTCGACGGCCGCGACTACCGGTTCGTGTCCCGGGAGGAGTTCGACGCCATGATCGCGGCGGGCGAACTCCTCGAGTGGGCAGATATCCACGGGGGACTACAGCGTTCGGGTACTCCGGCGAAACCGGTGCGTGACGCACTAGCCGCTGGCCTGCCGGTGCTCGTCGAGGTGGACCTCGAGGGCGCGCGGTCGGTGCGCAAGGCCATGCCGGAGGGGCTGCTGGTATTTCTCGCCCCGCCCAGCTGGGAGGAATTGGTTTCCCGGCTGACCGCGCGGGGTACCGAATCACCCGAGGTGATCGCCCGCAGGTTGGAGACCGCCAGGACGGAATTGGCGGCCTGTGACGAGTTCGACACCGTCATAGTGAACGACGAGGTGACCAGCGCCTGTGAGCAGTTGGTATCGTTGTTCGTTAGCACAAATTCGAGTTCGTGACCCGCACTCTCGGAAAAACCACCCAGCCCGAAGAACCGATCCCCGCAGGAGCCCTCTCAGTGAGCAGTACGGACATCAAGCCCGCGCCCGCATACGACACTCCGGTCGGCCTCACCAACCCGCCGATCGACGAGTTGCTCGAGCGCACCTCGTCCAAGTACGCGCTGGTGATCTACGCGGCCAAGCGGGCCCGTCAGATCAACGACTACTACAACCAGCTCGGCGACGGCATCCTCGAATACGTCGGCCCGCTGGTCGAGCCCGGTCTGCAGGAGAAGCCGCTGTCGGTCGCGATGCGTGAGATCCACTCCGACCTGCTCGAGCACTCCGAAGGCGAGTAACAACCACATCTAGGCCGGAGGCGTAGTGACCACACGGATCGTCGTCGGCGTCGGCGGAGGGATCGCCGCCTATAAGGCCTGTTCGATCGTGCGCCGGTTCACCGAGACCGGGCACCAGGTACGGGTGATCCCCACCGAGTCGGCGCTGCAGTTCGTCGGTAAGGCAACCTTCGAGGCGCTGTCCGGGAACCCGGTGCACACCGATGTGTTCACCGATGTCCCCGAGGTGCCGCATGTGCGGTTGGGCCAGGAGGCGGACCTTGTGGTCATCGCCCCGGCGACCGCCGATCTGATGGCGCGCGCCGCACAGGGCCGCGCCGACGATCTACTCACCGCCACCTTGCTGACGGC
Source organism: Nocardia vinacea (assembly GCF_035920345.1). Taxonomy (NCBI): domain Bacteria; kingdom Bacillati; phylum Actinomycetota; class Actinomycetes; order Mycobacteriales; family Nocardiaceae; genus Nocardia; species Nocardia vinacea. The sequence goes on along the minus strand of NZ_CP109149.1, from coordinate 3,183,921 downwards.
CCGATGTCCGGTGTTGTTCGCGCCCGCGATGCATACCGAGATGTGGGAGCATCCGGCCACCATCGCCAATGTCGCGACGCTACGCGCGCACGGTGCGATCGTCATGGAACCCGCGTCGGGCCGGTTGACCGGTACCGATACCGGGCCCGGCCGGTTGCCCGAGCCCGAGGAGATCTTCGGGCTGGCGACGTTGCTGCTGGAACGCGCCGACGCCATCCCGCGTGATCTGGCGGGCCGCCGCGTGGTGATCACCGCGGGCGGCACCAGGGAACCGCTGGATCCGGTACGTTTCCTCGGCAATCGCAGCTCCGGCAAGCAGGGCTACGCATTGGCCAGGGTCGCCGCGCAGCGCGGCGCCCACGTCACGTTGATCGCGGGCAATACGATCGAGATGGCCGCACCCGCCGCCGTCGACCTCGTGCACATCACCACCGCCGAACAGCTCAAGACCGCCGTCGAGAAGCATGCGCCCGGTGCGGACGCGGTGATCATGGCCGCGGCCGTCGCCGACTTCCGGCCGACCACCGTGGCCGCGGCCAAGATCAAGAAGGGCGCACACGAGCCCGACGTGATCCCGCTGACCAAGACCGACGATATTCTCGCCGGACTCGTTCAGTCGCGACGTGATGGTCAGCTACCCGGAACCGCGATCGTCGGGTTCGCCGCCGAGACCGGTGACGAGCACGGCGATGTGCTCACGCACGCGCGGGCCAAACTGGCGCGCAAGGGCTGTGACCTGCTGGTCGTGAACGCGGTCGGCGAGGGCAAGGCGTTCGAGGTCGACACCAACGACGGCTGGCTGCTCGGTGCCGACGGCACCGAACAGGCGCTAGACCATGGATCGAAGGCATTGCTCGCGAGCCGGGTGCTGGACGCGCTCGGTCCGCTGCTGCGCTGAGACCCATTGTGACGCTTGGTTTGTGCTGTGCATCGAGGATGTCCGGTGGATACACCGCCGCGTGATGGTTAGGCTGTTGTCGACCGCAACCCGGACTGGTCGATGTGTTGGAGGCTGGAGCCCCGGCCCGACATATCGACGGATTTCAATAGTCTGAGACAGTTGCCTGTCGTCAACCCCGTCGCGTCGGTGGTTTGGAATAGTCTGAATGAAGGGTTGTGCGGTGGCCGCATCGCGTTACCGTCGCAATCCGATACGAGTAACCCGTTGAGGGAGAGGGAAGAACTGTGCCCACGTCTGGCAGCCGCCTTTTCACCAGTGAGTCCGTGACCGAAGGTCATCCGGACAAGATCTGTGACGCCATCAGCGATTCCATCCTCGACGCCCTGCTCGCGGCGGATCCGCGCAGCCGGGTCGCGGTGGAAACTCTCGTGACCACCGGCCAGGTGCACGTCGCGGGTGAGGTCACCACGTCGGCTTATGCGGATATTCCGAAAATCGTCCGCGAAAAGGTTCTGGAAATCGGATACGACTCGTCCGCAAAGGGTTTCGACGGAAATTCCTGCGGTGTGAATATTGCGATCGGCGCACAGTCGCCGGATATTGCACAGGGCGTCGACACCTCGCACGAGGCGCGTACCGCCGGATCGGATGACGACATCGAGCGGCAGGGCGCCGGCGACCAGGGCCTGATGTTCGGCTATGCCAACACCGACACACCTGAGCTGATGCCGCTGCCGATCGCGCTTGCGCACCGGCTCTCGCGTCGGCTGACCGAGGTTCGCAAGTCGGGTGTGCTGCCGTACCTGCGTCCCGATGGTAAGACCCAGGTCACCATCGAATACGACGGCGACCGTCCGGTCCGCCTGGATACGGTCGTGATCTCCACGCAGCACGCCGCCGATATCGACCTGGACAACTTGCTGGCACCGGATATCCGCGAGAAGGTCGTCGACGTGGTGCTCGCCGATCTTGATCTGCCCGCGCCGCTGGATGTCTCCGATATCCGCCTGCTGGTGAACCCGACCGGCAAGTTCGTTCTCGGTGGTCCGATGGGTGATGCGGGCCTGACCGGCCGCAAGATCATCGTCGACACCTACGGCGGCATGGCTCGTCACGGTGGTGGCGCGTTCTCCGGTAAGGATCCGTCGAAGGTGGACCGCTCGGCCGCCTACGCCATGCGCTGGGTTGCCAAGAATGTCGTCGCGGCCGAACTCGCCGAGCGGGTCGAGGTCCAGGTCGCCTACGCCATCGGCAAGGCCGCACCAGTCGGTCTGTTCGTCGAGACCTTCGGTACCGAGAAGGTCGATCCGGCGCGCATCGCCACGGCCATCACCGAGGTCTTCGACCTGCGCCCCGGCGCGATCATCCGCGACCTCGACCTGCTGCGCCCGATCTACGCGCCGACCGCCGCGTACGGCCACTTCGGCCGCACCGACGTCGACCTGCCATGGGAACACACCGACCGCGCCGATAAGCTGCGTGCGGCCATCGGTCTGTAGGAGTAGCGGATATGGATACGCTGACCTGCCCTGGGAGGCTCTGCCTGATGCGCGCCGATAAGCTGCGCGCGGCCGTCGGCCTGTAGGTATATCGGGCCCGCGTGCACGAACCCACAGCGGACCTCACCGCCATGGCTTCCGCAGGTGCCGGAGCCACGGCGACGCACGATTCGACAGCAGCGGGACACCCGATCGCCCGGGTGCTCCCGCTGCTGTCGCCTGCCCACCTGGACCGCGACTTCGACTATCTGGTCCCCCTCGAGCTGGACGAAATCGCCCAACCCGGAGTCCGGGTCCGCATCCGTTTCGCGGGGCGACTCGTCGACGGGTATCTGCTGGCCCGCCTGTCTCACAGCGACCACACCGGGAAAATGGTCAAACTCGAACGCGTGGTCTCCGCCGAACGCGTCCTGACCCCGGAAATCCTGAAACTGGCCACCGCCGTAGCTGCCCGCTACGCAGGGACCCGCGCGGATGTCCTGCGGCTCGCGATTCCGCCCCGACATGCGCGCACCGAGAACGGCGGTTCGAAGAAGTCGGCTGAACCCGAAGGACCGCAGGAGGATTCGACCGAATCGACTGATGACGGCTCCGGTCGGTCTGCGAGTCGCACGACGCAGGCGGCACCTTCGCGCGGGCGAGCTCGCGCATCCGGCACCTTGCATGCGCCGCTTGATAGCGATCTCGCCGACGATTTCGCCGCGTCCGTTGATACGGTCGCGGCGCTCGACCATTCCGTCGATGCGCCGACGGTGGCTGGCGAGGACGAGGCGGTCGACGTTCGCGATCGGTTCCCTACTGCGGCTCCGGTGCCCTCGCGATCGGCCGATCATGTGATGGCTGCCGGTGCTGGATCGGAGTCGCTATCAGCGGATTCGGTCGAATCGGTGGCGGATTCTGGTGCCGTGACGTCGGCAGCGCAGGACGGTGCCGGTTCTGTCGCTGCCGCCCACGGACGAGGTGAGGCGGAATCGGAGGGTGCTGACGCGGCGGTGGGTGAGCGCGCTGTCGTTGCTGCTGAATCGGCGAATGTTGCTGCGGTGCTGGCTGATTCGGGCGACACCGGTTTGCCGGACGGTGGGGAACTGCGGCCTTGGGAGCGGTATATCCATGGGGCGGCGTTTGTGTCGGCGCTGGGGCAGGGGAAAGGGGTGCGGGCGGGGTGGCAGGCGGTGCCGGGGGAGGATTGGCCGCGGCGGTTGGCGGAGTTGGCGGCGGTTGTCGTCGGCCGGGGACGCAGTGCGATTCTGATGGTCCCGGATCAACGGGATCTGGATCGGGTACTGGCGGAATGTGTTCGGCTGGTGGGGGATTCGGCGGTCGGGTTGGCTGCCGGGTTGGGGCCGGCCGCGCGGTATCGACGGTGGTTGGCAGCATTGCGTGGGACCGCACGGGTGATTGTCGGGACACGCAGTGCGGTGTTCGCTCCTGCGGTTGATCTCGGGTTGATCGCGATCTGGGACGACGGCGACGACACCTATGCCGAGCCCAGAGCGCCGTATTCGCATGCGCGCGAGGTCGCGATGCTGCGGGCACATGAGGCCGGGGCGGCATTCGTCGCGGCCGGATTCGCGCGGACGGCGGAGATCCAGGCGGTGGTGGATTCGGGGTGGGCGCACGATCTGGTCGCCGATCGTGCTGTGGTGCGCAAATTTTCCCCGCGCATCAGCGCACCGGGTGACTCAGATATCGCGATGGAGCGTGACCCGGTCGCGCGAGCGGTCCGCATTCCCGCCGTTGGTTACGCTGCCGCGCGGTCTGCGCTCAATGAAGGTGCCGCAGTGCTGGTGCAGGTGCCGCGGCGGGGATACATTCCTGCGCTGGCCTGCGCGAAATGCCGTACGCCCGCACGATGTCGGCACTGCAATGGCCCACTTTCCTTGCCGGACGGGCGAGCTGGGCATCGCGGCGAGACCGCGCACAGTCCAGCGTGCCGTTGGTGCGGTATCACCGAGGCCGCATTCCGCTGTCCGGCTTGTGCTTCCAGAGCGCTACGTGCGGTGGTGATCGGTGCGGTCCGAACCGCTGAGGAACTCGGTCGGGCTTTTCCCGGCGTACCGATTCGCGGATCCAGCGGCGGCGCGGTACTCGACACGGTGGAGCCGGGACCGCAGGTGATCGTGGCGACCGTCGGCGCCGAACCGGTGCTGCGTGGCGGCTACGGCGTCGCACTGCTGCTCGACGGTTGGGCGCTGCTGAGCCGCGCGGACCTGCGCGCCGCCGAGGACACTCTGCGCCGCTGGATGTCGGCGGCCACCCTGGTGCGCAATCACGGCCAGGTCATCGTCATGGCCGAACCTTCGCTACCTACCGTCCAGGCGCTACTGCGCTGGGATCCGGTCGGCCATGCCCGCGCCGAGGTGGCCAGCCGCGCCGAGGTCGGCTTTCCACCCGCCGTCCGCATGGCCGCCATCGACGGTACCCCCGACTCCATCAGCGAATTGCTTTCCGCCGCAAAGCTTCCCGACAACGTCAACCTCCTCGGCCCAGTGCCTCTCCCACCCGGCGCCCGCAAACCCTTCGACAGCGGCGATACCCCCGCCGAAGTCGAACGCATGCTCCTGCGGGTAGACCGCACCTCCGGCGCAGCCCTCGCCCGCGCTCTCACCGCCGCCCAGGCCGTCCGCAGCACCCACCGCTCCGACGCTCCCCTCCGCGTCCAAATCGACCCGGTCGACATCGGCTGAGCCCCAACGAGAGCCTGGCGCTCACCGTCGCCGACGACCACGTCCAACTCGCGCAGAACGGGCGCGAACAGTAAGAGCGCGGTCTGTGAACTTGTCAGTCCGGCGTGGTCCGTACCGGCTGCCGAGGGCGATGAATTTCGACCGGATGGCGCGTCTGTTCTGGTGAGCGTCGTAGGACGTCGTACGACGCTGCCCGGCACCAGACACTACGAGAGGACACCATGACGACCATTCCGAACGACCCAACCACCGTGCAGACCCTCAGCCGGCATGACCACCACCACTGAGACGCCTGTGTCGGCGGCATCGGCAAAAGGTTTGCCGGTACTCGTCATGCCCAGCTGCTCGCCCGCGGCGTCGATGTGCGAGATCGCAAGGGCGAACGGCAGATTCGAGTTGCTGGCCAGGGTTAGCCGAAGATGGCGCGATTGCGTTGCGCCCATTCGGCATACGAGGTCGCCGGCCGCCCGAGCACCTGTTCGGCATCGGTGCTGACCTGCTGCTCGGCAGGCGTCGGCGTGCCGAGGATATCGAGCGTGCCATCCGCCACATCCTCCGGCATGAATCGCAACATGCCGGAACGCGCCTGCTCACGGGTCAATTCGACAAACCGCAGCGAGATTCCCAGCGCCTCTTCGACGGCATGGGCCTGTTGGCGCGGACTGATCGCGGCGGGACCGGTCAGTTCATAGGTGCGTCCGGAATGGCCGTCCGTGCGCAATACGGTTGCGGCGACCTCGGCGATATCTTCGGGATCGATGGCGGGCAGTGCGGTATCGGCGAAGGGGGCGGCAATCACCTGCTCGGCCCGGATCGACTCGATCCACGCGTAGGTGTTGGAGAAGAATCCGGTCGGCCGCAGAATCGTCCAGTCCAACTCCGATCGCTGCAGCGCGGACTCGAACGCATGCAGTCGCGCATGTGAGGGCAGTCCGGGCCGGGTACCCGTCGCCTGCGACGACAGCAGCACCACCTTCTTGACCCCACCCGCCGCGGCGACCTCGACGAACCGCGCCGGATCCGGTCCGGTCACCAGCTGTGGTCCGGTCAGCAGCAGGAAGAGCGCATCCGCGTTTTCGACTGCGGGGGAGAGGCTTTCGGGATCGGCAAGATCGGCCCGCCGATGCCGCACCCCATCGGGCACGACGATGTCCTGATTGCCGCGGGATACGGCGATCACCTGCTCACCGGCGGCGGCGAGGTGCCGCACGAGGGTGCGTCCGATATTGCCGGTCGCTCCGGTCACTACGATCACATTCACTCCTGAGTTAGTTGGCTGACTTAAACGAACGTAGCCGATGGATCCGACGCTTGTCTATAGTTAGTTGCATGACTAACTCGGTCGAAGGGCGGCGCGCGACGCCCAAGGCGGGCAAGCGTGAACGCCTCGCCGCCGCGGCCGCCCAGGTGTTCCACGAGCAGGGTGTCGAGAAGACGACCATCGCCGATATTGCGCGGGTCGCCGAGGTTCCGCTCGGCAATGTGTACTACTACTTCAAGACCAAGGATCAGCTGGTCGAGGCGGCGCTCGGCGCGCATGCGCAGACACTGCAGGAGTTGATCACGGTGCTCGAGCAGTACGGCGAGCCGCGAGACCGGCTGAAGGCGCTGGTCCGCGGCTGGGTCGACCAGCGTGACCGCGCCGTGCAATTCGGTTGCCCCACTGGAACTTTGGCCTCGGAGCTGGGTAAACGTGGCGACGGCCTGGAGTTGGCATCGGCGGCGAGTATTCGCACGCTGCTCGACTGGATCGAACAGCAGTTCACGGCTATGGGTCGTGTGGATGCGGGGGAGCTCGCGGTGGCGCTGTTCGCCGCCTACCAGGGGATCTCGTTGCTGGCCAATACCTTCCGCGATCCGGAACTCATGGTGACCGAGGGGCAACGGCTCGAGCGCTGGATCGATTCGCTTGCGCCATAACTGGTAGCTGGATGCTTGCCCATCATTGCCAGTACTCCGCAACGGCGTCATTGCGTTCAGAGTTGGGGGATTTCGTTTTCCGGCCGTCCGCAGCGGATTCTGGCGAGGATGTGGGCGTGCTGATGGGCTACGTCCGCGATGCCGACCACAGTGAACTGGCGATCCTCGACGCCGAGACGCTGGAGACGATGGCGAGTGTCCGACTGCCGCGCCGTGTTCCGTCGGGCTTCCATGGGAATTGGGTGCCGACCGCCACCCAACGCTTCGACTTGCCGCGTGACATTCGGTGGTGACTTGCTCCACGAGTGCCACCCGCTCATGTGACAAGTCCCTACGCGGGCTGCACATCGACCGATGTGCGGCCCGCTCCTCGTTTCGGAGCGCTCGGTCGGTTCGTGTTGTCCATCACTCTTGCGTGCGATGCATTGCCGATATATCGTCGATAGCGTGAGATATACACGAGAGCCCAAGGAGGCTGACATGGAAAACATCGAATACGGAGAATTCAGAGGTCGTGGCCGCTGGCGGAAGCCGGGGCACGACGAGGGTGACGCCGGTCGTCGCCAGCATCGCCGCGGTGGGCGGCACGGTTTCGGGCCCGAGTTCGGACCGGGCTTCGGTCCAGGTTTCGGACCCGGTTTCGGTCCGGGATTCGGACGTGGGCGCGGCCGCGGTGGCCGGGGCAGGCGCGGTGACGTGCGTGCCGCGGTGTTGTTGCTGCTCACCGAGCGTCCGATGCACGGCTACGAGCTGATCCAGCAGATCAGGGAGCGCAGCGACGATGTCTGGCGCCCGAGCCCGGGATCCATCTACCCGGCGCTCGCACAGCTCGAGGACGAGGGTCTGGTCCTCATCGAGAAGGTCGCCGGTCGTAAGACCGCGAAGCTGACCGACGCGGGCGAGACCTACGTCGCCGAGCATCGGGACGAACTCGGCGATCCCTGGGCCGATGTCAAGGAGGACGTCGGCACCCAGGCGATGGATCTGCGCGCGCTTATCGGGCAGTTAATGGGTGCGGCCGCTCAGGTCGCGGCGGCGGGCACTCCGCAGCAGGCGGCTCGGGCCGCGGAGGTGCTCACCGAGGCGCGTAAATCGCTATACCGCATTCTCGCCGAGGACGATGCCCCCGAAAAGTGATGGCAATGTGAAACATCGCCCGAGCGTGCACTTTTCGAGCGGATCGGGTACATCATTGTGATATGGAACAGCCGAGTGGTCAGTGGGGTTGGGGAGTATCACAGTTCAGGCGAGTGGTGTCTGCCGGTGTCTTGGCCGGAGCCGTCTTCTTCGGCTCCGGTGCGGCACCCATAGCGGGTGCCGAACCAGCTGATCCTGCGCCAGTGAGTGGCCAGATCGCCGGATATCGTCCGCCGGATGTACCCACCCAAATCGGTCCGTCCCAATCGGACCATCTGGCCGCGGCGGTGTATCAGAAGGCGCACAAGAACGTGGCCCCGGCTGGTACCAACAACTTCGACTGCAAGCCGACCGCCGAGCATCCCCGCCCGGTCGTCCTGGCGCACGGCACCGATTCCTCGGCGTACTCCGACTGGGCGGCCATCGGCCCGCAGATCTCGGCGCTCGGCTTCTGTGTCTTCGCACTCAACTACGGCGGTGCACCCGGCAAAGACACCTGGGGCACCGAGGATATGTGGGTGAGCGCCTACCAGTTCGGCGCATTCGTCGACCAGGTGCTGGCCGCCACCAATGCCGCCCAGGTCGATATCGTCGGATTTTCCCAGGGCGCCAACGTCACTCGCTACTACGTGAACAAGCTCGGTGGTGCGCCGAAGGTCGGTCGGTGGATCGGCCTCGCATCGCCGAGCTACGGCGGGGTGATGTACGGACTGGTGCCGATGGCGCAGTCGATTCCGGGTGTGCTGCAGGCCTTCGCGCAGGTCACGTCACTCGCGGCGGTGCAGCAGGTGCAGGGGTCGTCGCTGATGGTCGAACTGAATGCGGGCGGTGACACCGTGCCCGGCCCGCACTACGTGACCATCGGCAGCCGCGTCGACGAGATGATCCAGCCGTTCAGCAACATTGCACTGCACGGCCCGAACGTGGAGAACATCGCACTGCAGGACGAATGCGCGGTTGACCAGACCGGTCACTTCCACATGGTCTACGACCCATTCGTGCAGGAGCTGTTGCTGAAAACGCTGGACCCGGTCCACGCACCGGCTCCGACGTGTCGAGAGGTGCCGCTCGGCACCGGCATTCCCGAGGTCATCATCGCCGGACATTCCTGACGGCCGCAGTTCGGGCGACCGGGCGGAGATATCGACCCGCCGCCCGACTCAGCTGTCCATGCCGGACTTACGCCATATGGGCGGATGCGTAGGTGGCGGCCGAAGTCGAGTCTCGAATCCCGTTGAGCCGGATGCGAGTACTTTCCACGGCGATCGGCGTCGCTGACAAGAGTGGTATCGAAGCGCTGACGATGTGTCGGTTGGCGGAACTGCTCGGGGTCGAGGCGATGTCGCTGTCGTGGCGAACAAGGAAGGGAAACCTCAGGGCGCTTACCGAGCTCATCGAGGACGCAAAGATCAGTCCGGGCATAGACCAGACCTATCCATTCACCGAAATACCTGCGGCCGTGCGCTACCAGGAGGAAGGCCACGCCACGGGAAAGGTGGTCGTGGTCAACGACTAGCGGATCAACCGCGCCTGCCGTGCAGGTAGTCGCTGACCACGGCGGCGCCGAGTCCGTCCAGGTCCGGGGCAACGACGCGACCGCCGCTGCGGCGGGCCACCAAATCGACGAATGCGGCCAGGCTCGGGTCCTCGCCGAGCATGAAGACGGTGACCGATGCACCGAGTTTGGCGAGGGCGTCGACCTGGGCCATTGTCACGGCCAGGGTGCGCGGTGCGGTCGGCCAATTGAAGTGCGCCGCACCGTTCGGTTCCAGGTGAGCGGTCGGCTCGCCATCGGTCACGACGAGCACGACGGGCACCGCGTCCGGATGTCTGCGCAGATGGCGTGCGGCCAGCAGCAATGCGTGGTGCAGGTTGGTGCCCTGTTCCCAAACGCCTTCCAGCGCAGTCAGTTCGCCGATATCGACGGTGGCGGCGTGCCGGCCGAAGGTGATCAGGCTCAGTGCGTCGGAGCGGAACCGGGTGCTGATCAGCTGATGTACCGCGAGGGCAGTGCGCTTCATCGGCAGCCATCTGCCCTCCTGCACCATCGACCACGAGGTGTCGACGCAGAGCGCAACAGCGGCACGGGAGCGCTGTTCGGTTTCCATGATCTCGACATCGGACACGTCGAGCGTGACATCGCGACGGCCGACCGACATCGACCGCAGCACCGCATTGCGCACGGTCCTCGGTACGTCCCACGGTTCGGTATCGCCGAACTGCCATGCCCGGGTGGCGCCGGTCGGCTCGCCCGCCGCACCGGCCAACCGGGTATCGCGCTCGCCGCGTCGGGACCGCAACTGCCCAATCACATCGCGCAGCGCGGTCTCACCGAGCCGTCGTAAAGCCTTGGGCGTCAACCGAAGTGAGCCGTCCGGTGCCCGTTCGAATACGCCCTGTCTGCGCAGTTCGCGTTCCAGTTCGGCCAGCCGGGCGGCATCCACGCTCGCGTCGTCGCCGAGCTGGCGGGCCAAGGCGTCCAGATCGATATCCTCGAGGCTGGCGCCCGGATAGGACTGGCTGAGCTGTTCGGCCAGCGCGTCGAGTTCGGCGAGATCCTGCAGGGCTTGGGTGCCCGCACCGAGGCCCAACGGATCGTTGCCGCGAAACCGCTGGGCGGAGTCCCAGTCCTCGCCCGGCCGCAGCGCCCGCAGCGCGGCGTCGAGGGCGGCGACCTGCTGGGCGATGCGCGGATCGCCGAATGCCTGCCCGATCAGCTCGGCCAGTTCGGCCTGCTGCTCGGCGGACATCGAGTTCAACATGCGCTGTGCGGCGGCGGACCTGGCGGCGAGCGCGTCGATCAGCTCATCGGTATTGCGCGGATTCTCCGGGAAGAATTCGCCGTGCTCGGCCATGAATTCGGCGAATTGCTGTTCGGTGTCCTCGCCACGTGCATGTGCCGCGAGCAGGTCGTTCAGATCGGACAGCATCCGTCCGACGTGCTCGACATCCTCGGGAGTGGTGTTCTCCAGGGCCTGTTTCATGCCCTGGAACCGGGATTCGAGCAGTTCCTGACCGAGCAGCTCACGGATCTTCTGGTAGTTCTCCCTGCCGGTCTCGGATCGCCACTGGTAATCGGCGAGCTCGTTGACGGCCGCCGCGGTGCTCGGCGGCAATGCGTCCAGCTGTGCCTCGGCAAACCTGGCGTCGTCGGCGGGATCCGGAAACAGTTCGCGGCGCTCGGCTTTCAGAGCCTGCTCCAGCAGTTCACGGACCTGTTGCAGGGTGCCGTCCAGTCGGTGTCGTCTACTGATCTCGGCGCGGCGCTGCCACACCTGCCGGGTGAGCTCATCCAGCCCCCGCATTTCGCGCATACCGCGGCGCAGCAACTCCTCCAGTGCGGTGCGGGGGGAGCTGCCCTCCATCACGTCGCGCCCGATCTGGTCCAGCGCCTCGCGCAGATCGAGCGGAGGCGCCAGTGGATCGGGTCCGTCGTGATAGGGCCCGTAGGCGTAGCGGTCGGGGGCGGTCATGAGCCGTACACCGCGACGCCGTCGTCAGAATCCTTGGCTATCTGACGAGCCAGGTAGAGGGCTTCCAGCGCGAATTCGACCGCCGACGCGATCCGGGCCGGCGGTTCGTCGGCGCCGACGCCGAGTCGACGTGCGACCTCGTGCAGGACAGGCAGTTCCGGCAACGCGGACAGCACATCCTTACCTGGGATGCGCTCGCCGGTGGTGACCAGATGGCCGTCGCCGACCGCCTCCGCCAACGGCCGCAGATTCAGCCCACCGAGCAGCGCACTCCCGGCCTCGGCGAACGAACGCCGCATCAGGTGCGTGAGATGCTCCTGCTCACGCCCTTCCTCCCCGGATTCGAATTCCAGCTTGCCGCGCAATACCGCGGGTACGGATTCGAGGTCGACGGGTCGCGCGACCGCGGGACGCTCACCGGTCAGCGCCGATCTGCGTAGTGCGGCAGCTGCCACCGTCTCGGCGGCGGCCACCGCGAATCGCGCGGATACGCCGGAGCGCTGGTCGATCGCGGACGATTCGCGCAGATGCCGCACGAACCTGGCCAGCACCTCGATCAGCGGGTCGCCGACCTCGGCCACCAGTTCGGCCTCCTGCCGGACCAGCGCCACCTCGGCCGACACGCTCAGTGGGTAGTGGGTGCGGATCTCAGCGCCGAACCGGTCCTTCAGCGGGGTGATGATCCGGCCGCGGTTGGTGTAATCCTCGGGGTTGGCGGTAGCGACGAGCAGCACGTCGAGGGGTAGTCGGAGGGTGTAACCACGGACCTGGATATCGCGCTCCTCCATCACATTCAGCAGCGCGACCTGGATGCGTTCGGCGAGATCGGGCAGTTCGTTGATGGCCACGATGCCGCGGTGGGCGCGCGGTACGAGCCCGAAGTGGATGGTTTCGGGATCGCCGAGGCTGCGGCCCTCGGCCACCTTGACCGGATCGACATCACCGATCAGGTCACCGACCGAGGTGTCCGGGGTTGCGAGCTTCTCCGCGTAGCGCTCCGAGCGGTGCCGCCAGGTGACCGGCAGGTCGTCGCCCAACTCCTCGGCCAATCGGCGACCGGCCGGGCTGATCGGCGCGAGCGGATGCTCGCCCAATTCGGTACCCGCGATGACCGGTGTCCATTCGTCGAGCAGGCCGATCATGGTGCGCAGCAGCCGGGTCTTGCCCTGACCGCGCTCGCCGAGCAGTACGACATCGTGGCCGGCCAGCAGCGCACGTTCCAGCTGCGGCAGGACGGTCCGATCGAAGCCGACGATGCCCGGCCACGGATCATCGCCGGAACCCAACCGGGACAACAGGTTCTCGCGAATCTCGGACTTCACGCTGCGCGGCAGATGGCCGCCCGCGCGCAACTCGCCGACAGTGGTCGGCAGGTGCTCAGGAACAATCACCCCATCGACGCTACGTCGGTTCGGCGACGCGGTCGACGTTCAGCGTGCTCGGAAACAAGCCGGAAATAACCTTGACAAGCACGGGCGGCCGGGCGGAGGGGTGAACACCCCGCCCGGACCGCACTGGAGTTCTACCAGCTTTTTCCCATTCGGTCGGGGAGATCGGTGTGAACGATGTCGCTCTCTAGAATGAATCGACCGTGTTCATCGTTTTGGGGAGCCGCCACCGTGACCATTCAGCCCGTTCGCCTCTTCGGCGATCCCATCCTGCGATCACGTGCGGCGGAGGTCACCGAATTCGATCGTGAGCTGCGGCAGTTGGTCACCGACCTGACCGAGACCATGCACGATGACGGCGGGGTCGGGATGGCAGCGCCGCAGATCGGTGTCGGTCTGCGGGTTTTCGTGTACGACACCGAGGACGCCAGGGGACATCTGATCAATCCGACCTATGAGGTAGTGGGTGCGGAGGAGCAGGTCGGGCCCGAGGGCTGCCTGTCGATTCCCGGGCTGCGCTATGACACGCGCCGCGCGCTGCGGGTGCGGGCCGCCGGTGTCGATGTGAACGGTAAGCCGGTAGAATTCGCGGCCGAGGGCCTGCTGGCCCGCTGCGTACAGCACGAGACCGATCATTTGGACGGTGTGCTGTTCATCGATCGGCTCGATCCCGCGCAGCGCAAGGAAGCGATGCGCACCATTCGCGAATCCGATTGGTTCAGCGCGGGTATCACCGTGCGCAGTTCGCGTGCGCTCGGCTCGACCGAGGCCGGACCGTTCGGACGGGGTCGCTGATGCGCATTGTCTTCGCGGGCACACCGGAACCGGCGGTCCCGTCGCTGCAGCGTTTCATCGATTCGGAGCGGCACGAGGTGCTCGCCGTGCTGACCCGCCCCGATGCCATCGCGGGGCGCGGACGCAAAGTGCAGCGGTCGCCGGTCGGGCGGCTCGCCGATGAGCACGGCATTCCCGTGCTGACGCCGCGGCGCCCGGCCGAGCCCGAATTCATCGAGCGGCTCACCGAACTGGCGCCCGACTGCTGTCCGGTCGTGGCCTACGGTGCGCTGCTGCCGCAGCAGGTGCTCGATATTCCGCGCTTCGGCTGGATCAATCTGCACTTCTCGCTGCTGCCCGCGTGGCGTGGCGCGGCTCCGGTGCAGGCGGCGATCGACGCGGGCGACGAGATCACCGGCGCGTCCACGTTCCAGATCGAGGCGGGCCTGGACACCGGCCCGGTGTTCGGCGTGGTGACCGAAAAGATCGCGGTGACCGATACCGCGGGCGCGCTGCTCGACCGGCTCGCGAAGACCGGGGCGGTGCTGCTCGAGAAGACGCTCGACGGCGTGGAAGACGGGACGCTGCAAGCGGTTCCACAAGCGCAAGACGGTGTTTCCTATGCACCCAAGGTGCCGGTCGAGGCCGGGCATATCCGCTGGGATCAGCCCGCGCTGGCGATCAACCGCCGCATTCGCTCGGTCACCCCCGCACCCGGTGCCTGGACCGAGGTGAACGGCACCCGCTTGAAGGTCGGTCCCGTCGAGATGGTCGAGGAAGTCGTGCCGGAACGGACGATCGAGGTCCGCAAGTCCGGCGTGTTCGTCGGCACCGCAACCACAGCGGTCCGTCTCGATCAGGTTCAGCCGCAAGGCAAACGCATGATGTCGGCCCTCGACTGGGCCCGCGGTGCGCGCCTGCAGGCCGGCGCGGTGGTCGAGTGACCACGCCGAATCGCAAGTCCGCCGTCGACGCTGGTTGGCTCGCCCGCGCGACGTCAGCGAAAAGTGGTGCACAACAGAAGAATTCGCAGTCCATCCGGCGCGACGACGAAGCCCGACCGTGGCGCACCGACCAGATCCGCGGCGCTGCGCCGCGGACCCAATCAGAGCGGCGGAATATGACCGATCAGCGCAAGTCCGCATCATCGGGGGACGGTTTGTCGCGGCGCAAAGGCTCGGGCTCGGCGCAGGGCAAAGGCTCGGTGCGCGGTGGATGGCAGGGCGGTGGAGCCGGCGGGAAGGACGATCCGGCGAGGCGTGGCGATGCGGCGTCCAGTGGGCAGCGGCGGGCCAACCGTCCGGCGAAGTCCGGTTCGGCCGGGTCGAACGAGGGGCGACAGGCTGCGGGTGGTGATGAGCGGCGTTCGAATCGTGCGCGGGGTTCGGCTGCAACGGCAGGCCGAGCCGGTGGCGCTTCGGACAGGCGTGTCGATGCAACGAAAGGTCGTGGGCGGCAAAAGGATTCGGCAGCACACGGCGATCCGGTGCGGCTTGCGGCGCGGGATGTGTTGCGGGCGGTGCGGGAGCGGGAGGCTTACGCGAATCTTGTGCTGCCAGGTCTGCTGCGGGAGCGGCGGATTTCGGGGCGGGATGCGGCGTTGGCGACTGAACTGACCTACGGGTCCTGCCGTTCGCTCGGGCTGCTGGATGCAGTGATCGCGGCGGGTGCTGGGCGGCCGGTTGACGAGATCGATGGGCCGCTGCTGGATGTGCTGCGGCTCGGGGTGTATCAGTTGCTGCGTACCCGGATCGGGGCGCATGCGGCGGTGGATACGTCGGTGGCATTGGCTCGCACGGAATTCGGCGCGGGCAAAGCAGGTTTCGTGAATGCCGTGCTGCGGCGGGCGGGGGAGAAGTCCGTCGACGAGTGGGTGGATGAACTCGCGCCGCGAGATCCGGTGGGCCGGTTGGCATTCGAATTCGCGCATCCGGTGTGGATCGCGCAGGCGTTCGCGGATGCGCTCGGCGCGCGTGCCGGGGAGCTGCGGGACGTGCTGGCAGCCGACGATGCTCGTCCGATCGTGCATCTGGTGGCTCGTCCCGGCGATATCACCGCCGAGGAACTGGCCCTGGTGACGGGCGGCGAAGAGGGCAAGTGGTCGCCGTACGCGGTCTACCTCGACGGCGGCGGCGATCCCGGCAAGCTGGAGCCGGTCCGCGAGGGTATGGCGGCAGTACAGGACGAGGGCAGTCAACTCGTCGCACTCGCGCTGACCCGCGCGGAACTGGATGGTCCGGACAACGGCCGTTGGCTCGACCTGTGCGCCGGACCCGGCGGCAAGGCGGCTCTGCTCGGCGCGATCGCCGCAATCGACGGCCATCGGGTGGACGCGGTCGAACCGGCCGAACACCGCGCCGAGCTGGTCCGCAAGACCGTTCACGACCTACCGGTGGACGTGCACGTCGCCGACGGCCGCAATAGCGGCCTCACTCCTGGCTACGACCGGATCCTCGTAGACGCCCCGTGTACCGGCCTCGGCGCACTGCGTCGCCGCCCGGAGGCCCGCTGGCGGCGTACGCCCGCCGACGTCGCCGAACTGGTCGTCCTGCAACGCGAACTCCTCGCCGCCGCGTGGGATCTCCTGCGCCCCGGCGGCGTCGTCCTCTACTCGACCTGCTCCCCACACCTCTTGGAGACCGTCGCGGTTGTCGTCGACGCTGCCCGGCGCACCGGCGCCATCCAACTCGACACCCGCGACCTCCTCCCCGGCGTCCCCGATATCGGCGATGGCCCAGGCGCCCAACTCTGGCCCCACCGCCACGGCACCGACGCAATGTTCCTCGCCGCCTTGCGCAAGCCTCTCGAGTAGCACGTGATCCGAGACGCCTCTGGCAACCTGCCAGGGGCGATTTGGCAGTCGGCCTGGTAGCGGACCACATGCGGTTTGTCGCGCATCCTCATGGACTCGCCGCACGTGTGCCGCATCAACATCGGCGGGTCCTGCATCGGTCGGCCCGAAAAGACCGCCGCAAGTCCACACTCCGAGGCGACATTCGTCCAAGACTCGGGCAGGTCGGCGGCGCAGACTGATCGCATGGCGATGACATGGGCACAGGTGGTGGTGCTGGCGACCGAACTTCCCGAGGTGGCGGAATCGACGTGGTGGCGCAGTCCCGCGCTGAAGGTGAGCGGTAAGGGGTTCGCGCGGTTGCGGTCGGAGGCCGAGGGGGGACTCGTGCTGCTGTGCGAGATGGTGGAGAAGGAGGCCATGCTCGCCTCCGGTGACCCGGCCTTCTACACCACCCCGCACTATGACGGATATCCCTACATCCTCATCGACCTCGACCGGATCGAGCCCGATCAACTCCGCGAGCTGCTCGACGCCGCCTGGTGGTTGTCGGCGCCCGCGAAACTCCGGAAACAGCAGGCGCACTGACTCCGTTCAGTCGCGGGCTGACTGTTCGCGCAGGCGGGCAAGGGTTTTTGCGAGAATGCGCGAGACGTGCATCTGCGAGATACCCATGCGCTGGGCGATCTGGGTCTGCGTCATCGACTCGAAGAACCGCATGGTGAGGATACGGCGTTCGCGTTCCGGAAGTCCGGCGAGCAGCGGACGGATCGCGACATACTCTTCCACCCGGTCGAATTGGGATTCCTCCTCGCCGAGGGTGTCCAGCAGCGATGCCTCGGTATCGCGGCCAAGTGAGGCGGCGTCGATGGAGCTCGGCTGGTAGGCGTTGCCCGCGATGACGGCCTGGGTCACCTCGTCGGGATCCACATCGAGTTCGGCCGCAATCTCTTTCGCGGTTGGCGAGCGGCCGAGGGATTGTGAGAGTGCGTCGATGGCCGCGCCGATGCGCAGATGAGTCTCCTTCACCCGTCTCGGTACCCGCATGGCCCAGGTGTTGTCGCGAAAATAGCGACGCACCTCACCCATGATCGTCGGCACCGCGAATGACAGGAAGTTCGAGCCGCGCGAAACATCGAAACGGTCCACCGCGTGCACCAAACCGACCCGCGCCACCTGCGTGAGATCGTCGAACGGCTCACCGCGCCCACTGAATTTGCGGGCGATGTGATCCGCGAGCGGAATGCACCGGCTGATCAGCTCGGCACGCAATGCGGTATGCCGCGCGGTACCCGGTTTGCTGGCGGCGAGCTGCTCGAACAGCGCGCCGACATCGTCGTAACCCGCACCGGACGCTTGGAGGGTTTCGACTTCCTCGGCGGCCTCTTCGGTCAGCACGGGTTCGGCGTCGTCGTCCCGCTCGGCGTTGGACACGGTTTTCTCGTCCGCCACTACGCTTTCCCCCGGACCCGACGGAACTCCACCGTCGTCGGATATCCGGATGCGGCCGAGTCGAATGGGTCCTGTGTCGCTTGTACTTCATCGGTGAGGGTGCGCAGCACATGCCAGCCGAAGCTGCGCTGATCCGGCAGCCCCTCCGTCCCGGCGAGGCCGGTGACCTTGACGAGCAATTCGGTGTCACCCACGGTGAACCGGCAGTGCAGGCTGGTCGCCGGTGCTGCGACCGCGATCAGCGTCGAGCACACCTCGTCCACGGCCAGCCGGATGTCGGCCACCTCGTCGAGGGTGAAATCGCTGAGCAGCACCAGTGTTTCGGCGAGCCCGCGCACGATCGGCAGCTGCGTCACCGACGCAGCCACCCGAATCTCCACCGGGGTGCTGTAGAGCCCCTGTTCCGCCGAAATGTTGATCACCCTATGCAGGCTACCCACTCCCGGCCGGAGCAACCCTAGGTACCGGTAAGCTCCCGCGATGTGTCCTCTTCGACGTTTACGCGCCCTACCACGCCGATGATCGCCCCGTCCATCCTCTCCGCCGACTTCGCACGCCTCGCGGATGAGGCGAATGCAGTGCATGGTGCGGATTGGTTGCATGTCGATGTGATGGACGCACACTTCGTGCCGAATCTCACTCTCGGACTCCCCGTGGTCGAAAGTCTGTTGAAGGCCACCGACATTCCGCTCGACTGCCATCTGATGATCGAGGATCCGGCCCGCTGGGCTCCGCCCTACGCGGAGGCGGGTGCGTACAACGTCACTTTCCATGCCGAGGCGACCGACGATCCGATCGCTGTCGCGCGCGATATTCGCGCGGCCGGCGCCAAGGCCGGTCTTTCGGTGAAGCCGAATACGCCGATCGAGCCGTATCTGGAAATCCTGCGCGACTTCGACACATTGCTGGTGATGAGCGTGGAGCCGGGCTTCGGCGGACAGTCGTTCATTGCGGGTGTGCTGGAAAAGGCGCGGATCGTGCGTCGACTGGTGGACGCGGGCGAACTGCGGTTGATCGTGGAAATCGACGGTGGCATCAATGCCGACACGATCGAGGCCGCCGCGGAAGCGGGCATCGATTGTTTCGTCGCCGGATCTGCGGTCTACAACACCGCCGATCCGGGTGCGGCCGTGGAAAAGCTGCGGCAGCAGGCCGCGGCACTGCGCAGCTCCTAGGACGCGAATCTCCTAGCGGGCGGGCACTTTCCGGCTGCCGTTGGCACGCGTCGCCTCGATCACCGCGCTGAGTGGTGGCAGGGTCGTCGCGTTCTCCGGCGGCTGGATCCACGTGCGATAGCCGGTGCGTTCGTCATCCGGTGAGGGCAGCACGACCTGGCTCCCGGTGCAGGCGACGGTCGCGTAGAGCCGGAACAGCTCGGCGGAGATGGCCGCGCTGAGGGTATCGGGCCGGGCGGGGCCGGTGATGAAGGTCCAGCGCCTGGCTCGCGGATGGTGCACCACCGGTGCCGCGATCTGCGCCTGGGCGAGCTGCTGCTGCACCTGTTCGCCCAGCTCTGCGGGCATCGTTATAGCGCCGTAATGGGTGCCGATATGGAGGAGGATGCGGCGGGACGTCGGGTCGATCGATGCCTGCATATGGAATTCACGCCGGTACTGCACACAGCGAACTTCCAGCGTCGAATCGACAAGAGTGGTCACGCAACACCCCCATTAGTGTCGAACCTGATTTGACCCACTGCTGTATCCAGCTTCCTCGGAGTGGTGGATTTCCCTGGGTCGAACTCGCCGGACCGCGTCGGGCCGGGTCGAACCGTTCCGCACTGAACTGCTCGAGTCGAAGTTGAACGATAGGAATCGGCTACATAACAATCTTGCGACCATTTTCAGGCCCGCGCAAGGTTTTGGTGTAAGTGTGTCTCGACTGGGTATATCTACCCGTTCGACTCTATGTGCGATGGATGAAATCCATTCGTGTGGTCACGAAAATAGGAATGAATAAATGTCGTCGGCGGGGAAGCGGCGACTTTTTCGCGCGGCAGTGCACTATTTCGCTTCGAAAAATAATTGCCGCTGGTTCGGCGCGGCCTGAGGTGCCCTGCGGTCTGCTTTCCCGGGGACTTGCCGAGCCACGGTATCGACCGACCGTTGGTTGGAACCGCAGTGTCGTCTACGACCCGGCGTCGTTAGGCTGAGGAGGGATCGGCGTACCGACGGGAATAGTCGCCGGATCCCGGCTGTTCGGCAACCGTAGAAACGACGCGACAGGGAGTCAAGGCATGTTCACAGGCATCGTCGAGGAACTCGGCGAGATCGTGGCCACCGAAGAGCTGGCCGATGCCGCTCGGCTGACGATCCGGGGCAAGCTGGTCACTTCCGATGCCGGACACGGTGATTCGATCGCCGTCAACGGCGTCTGCCTGACCGTTGTCGACGTGGTCGACGGCGATTCGTTCACCGTGGACGTGATGCAGGAGACGCTGAACCGCTCCAGCATCGGCGGACTCGGCACGGGTTCGCGGGTGAATCTCGAGCGTGCGGCCGCGCTGAACAGCAGGCTCGGCGGCCACTTGGTGCAGGGCCACGTCGACGGCACCGGCACCGTGCTCGCGCGCACGCCCTCGGAGAACTGGGAGGTCGTGCGGATCTCGCTGCCCGACGCGATCGCCCGCTATGTAGTGGAGAAGGGTTCGATCACCGTCGACGGCATCTCGCTGACCGTCTCGGGCCTCGGCATCGCCGACGCGCCCGCCACCGACGGCAATCGCGACTGGTTCGAGGTCTCGCTGATCCCGACCACCCTGTCCATGACGAACCTCGGTGCCGCCGCCGTCGGTACCAAGGTGAACCTGGAAGTCGATGTCATCGCCAAGTACGTCGAACGCCTCCAACAGCGCGGCTGACGGCGAGTAGACGCTGTGCTGAACTTGCCGCTCGCGCCCCGGCGGCCACCACGGAGCGAGTTTTGCGAGCGACCGTTCGCGGCCCGGCTCGCGGCCGCGCCGAAGGCGCTGCCACCGAACACAGCCGAGTGGCTGAAGCGCATACGGCGCAGTCGTATGTCTCGACCGCTCGGACGCGAGACAGCAGGGGGCCGCGAACACGCCGCGCCGCAGGTGCGGCAGGTTGAGCACAGTACTGTATGGGGGCACCTATTTCGAGATGGAGCACAACAGACGTGACCAGGTTCGACACCATCGAGCGCGCAGTCGCCGATATCGCTGCCGGTAAGGCGGTCGTCGTCGTCGACGACGAGGACCGTGAGAACGAGGGCGACCTCATCTTCGCGGCGGAAAAGGCGACCCCCGAGCTGGTCGCCTTCATGATTCGCTACACCTCGGGTTATATCTGTGTGCCGCTCACGGGTGAGGACTGCGATCGGCTCGGCCTGCCGCCGATGTACGCGCAGAACCAGGACAAGCACGGCACCGCCTACACAGTTTCGGTCGATGCCAGAGAGGGCATCACCACCGGTATCTCCGGCGCCGACCGTGCCACCACCATGCGACTACTCGCCGATCCGAACGCCAAGGCCGACGATCTGACCCGGCCCGGTCACGTGGTTCCGTTGCGCGCCAAGGAGGGCGGCGTGCTGCGTCGTCCCGGGCACACCGAGGCCGCGGTCGATCTGGCGCGGATGGCTGGATTGCAGCCCGCCGGTGTCATCTGCGAGATCGTCAGCCAGAAGGACGAGGGCCATATGGCCCGCACCGAGGAACTGCGCGTCTTCGCCGACGAGCACAACTTGGCGCTGATCTCCATCGCGGAAATGATCGCCTGGCGGCGCAAGCACGAGAAGCAGGTCATTCGGGTCGCCGAGGCCAGGATCCCAACGGCGCACGGCGAATTCAAGGCCGTCGGCTATCAGAGCATTTACGACGATGTCGAACATGTCGCGCTGGTGCGCGGCGATATCGATGACGGCGACGATGTGCTGGTGCGGGTGCATTCCGAATGCCTCACCGGTGATGTCTTCGGTTCGCTGCGCTGCGATTGTGGTCCGCAGCTGGACGCCGCACTGGAGATGGTGGCCCAGGAGGGGCGCGGTGTGGTGCTCTACATGCGCGGACACGAGGGGCGCGGCATCGGGCTGATGCACAAGCTGCAGGCATACCAGCTGCAGGATTCGGGCCACGACACGGTCGACGCGAATCTGCAGCTCGGTCTGCCCGCCGACGCCCGCGACTACGGCACCGGCGCACAGATACTGGTGGATCTCGGGATTCGGTCGATGCGCCTGCTCACCAACAATCCGGCCAAGCGAGTCGGACTGGACGGCTACGGGCTGAAGATCACCGAGCGGGTGCCGATGCCGTTGCGCGCCAACGCCGAGAACCTGCGGTACCTGCGCACCAAGCGGGACCGGATGGGGCACGACCTGATCGGGCTGGATGAACTCGATCTCGGCGAGACCGCCCAGTGATTTCTCACCTCGACGCAGCCTGGAAAGGACACCAGTGAGCGAGCGCAGCGAGCGAACCATGTCACAGCGCGCATCGCGCATGCCGGAGCCGAGCGTCAGCGAGTCGCAGGCATGAGTGGCACTGGCGTACCCAGCTTCGAGCTGTCGGATGCCAAGGATCTGAAGCTCGGCATCGTAGCCTCGCGCTGGCACACCCAGATCTGCGACACACTGGTCGCGAATGCGGAGCAGGTGGCCAAGGACGCGGGCGTCGAGCACATCACCGTGGTCCGGTGCGCGGGCGCGATGGAACTTCCGGTGGTCGCTCAGGAATTGGCCCGCTCACATGACGCGGTGGTCGCGCTCGGTGTGGTGATCCGCGGTGGCACACCGCATTTCGAATATGTCTGTGATGCGGTGACCGCCGGTCTTACTCGGGTGTCGCTCGATGCGGGTACGCCCGTGGCCAACGGTGTGCTGACCACCAATAACGAGGCGGAGGCGCTGGACAGGGCCGGATTGCCGGGCTCCGCTGAGAACAAGGGCGAACAGGCCGCCGCGGCAGCACTCGATGCCGCGCTGACGCTGCGCGCGCTGCGGCCGTAGACCATGCCGGTCGTTCGCATCTGGCGTAGAGGCCCGGCCGCGGCTGCCGAATCGGGCTCCGGCGAGTGGGAGCTCGAGGTGCGGCCGCATCGCGCGGTGCGGACCGCATGGACTGTGGCGGTGCTGCTCGTCGCTGGTTTCACCGCGGGCGGCATCCTGTTGCGCCACGGTTCGACCGGTGTGAACTTCCGCCTCGCGGACCAGTTCGCGATGATCGGCATCGGCGTGCTCGGTGCGGCGGCGGTACTCCTGCTGACCCGGCCGCGCATCCGTGTCGGCAAGCGCGGCATCTCGGTGCGGAACATCCTGGGTGACACCGAATTCCCCTGGGAGTACATCCGCGGCGTCTCCTTCCCGGACCGAAAGTCCTGGGCCCGCCTCGAGCTGGTCGACGACGACTACGTCCCCCTCATGGCGATCCGTTCCAACGACAAGCAACGCGCCGTCGAGGCCCTGGATGAGCTGCGCGCACTCGGCGCGAAATACACCGCCGCCGAGGAGTAGTCGGCAGCCGGATGTCAGCATGTCGCCGAGGCATTCGCTGACGATCCGCTCATGACCTACTTCTGGCCGATTGCGGTTCGCCGCCGAAAAGCGTTACCGCTGTTCTGAGATTCGCGCAGGGCGACCCGGCGCTCGGCGGCGGCCGGTGCTCTATCCGATGCGGTAGACCGGATAGAGCACCGCGGGTTAGCGGGTGTCGCCGAGGACGGCGCCTTCGCGTCTGGGATCCGCACCGCCGATCCAGCCTTCGGTACCGTCGCGTTGCAGTGCGCTGAGACCGCTGGATTGGGGGGCGACCGAGACCTGGTGGCCGAGTTCGCGCAGGCGTAGGACCAGTGGGTCGTGATCGCCGTTGTCGATGGCGTTGATGGCGGGATGTTCGCCGCCTACGCCGGTGGCCGGAGTGTTTCCGGCGCCGAAGGCGACCGCAGAGACCGCCTGCTGCGGGTCCAGGCCCCAATCCAGCACGCCGACAAGGGCTTTCACGACGAACTGGATGATCACCGAACCGCCGGGGGAGCCGGCGACCTGAGTCAGATCGCCGCGGGAGCCGTCGGCATTGTGGTCGAAGACCAGGGTCGGGCTCATCGAGCTGCGCGGCCGCTTACCCGGCTGCACGCGATTGGCGACGGGGGCGCCGTCGGTGCCGAGTGGATCGGCGGAGAAGTCGGTGAGCTGGTTGTTCAGCACGAATCCGTCGACGAGATGGAACGATCCGAAGGCCGATTCGACCGTGGTGGTCATCGAGGCGGCATTGCCGTACTTATCGACGACCGAGATATGGCTGGTGCCGTGCTCGGGCGGCTGCGGGCCGACACCGAGTGGCACCGGGCCGAAATCGCCCGGCTGCGCGGTGCCCATGCTGTGGCCGGGATCGATGAGACCGGCGCGCTGCTTCAGATAGTCCTTGTTCAGCAGGGTCTGCGGTGAATTACCCGGCAGCGGAATGAAATCCGTATCGGCGACGTACTTGTTCCGGTCGGCGTAGGCGAGCCGCTCGGCCTCCGAGATCAGATGCACCGCTTCGGCCTTCGGCTTGCCGCCGTTGCGGTCGATATTGTCCGGCTTCAGCGCGGACAGGTCGAAGTTCTCCAGAATGCCGAGGGTGGCCGCGACGGTGATGCCGCCCGAGGACGGGCTCGGCATACCGCAGATCTCGTGCGTGCGGTAGCTCGTGCAGAGCGCGGTCCGCTTCTTGGCCTGATATCCGGCGAGGTCGTTGGCGGTGATGAGGCTCGGGGTGCGCCCCCCTGCAGTGGATCCGGCCGCGTCGACGATGTCGTGGGCGATCGCGCCGGTGTAGAAGGCATTCGCGCCGTCGGTGGCAATGGCGTTCAAGGTCTTGGACATTGCCGGGTTGGTCAGTAGGGTGTCGGCCCGTTTCGGGGTGCCGTCCGGATTGAGGAAGTAGGCCTTCGCGGACTCGTCCACCGCGAGATCCTTGGCGGATTCGGCGATCTGACCGGCCAGGCGCGGACTGATCGGGAAGCCGCGATCGGCCAGTCCGATGGCCGGGTCGAAGAGGTCCCGCCAAGCGGTCTTGCCATGGTCGCGATGCGCCAGTTCCAGCATGCGCAAGACGCCGGGCACGCCGATCGAGCGTCCGCTCGCACGGGCACTCGGCTTCGGCTCGGTCCGATCGGTATCGCTGACCCAGCGCAGATAATTCTCGGTCGCCGCCGCTGGGGCGATCTCCCGACCGTCGTATGCCTCCACACTCTTGCTGGCCGCGTCGTAATAGAGCATGAACGAGCCGCCACCGATACCGGAGGCCTGCGGCTCCACCAACCCGAGCACCATCTGCGCCGCAATGAGTGCATCCGCGGCCGTGCCGCCGTTGCTCAGCACCTCACAGGCGGCCTTGGTAGAGACCGGGTTGGCCGTGGACACCGCGTAGGTCTTGGTGCGCACCGCCGTCATATCGGACCGATAGCCGGTCGCGATCTCGGGATTGGTGCTCAGATCCTTGGTCGCGCCTGGAGTCGCACCCGCTGAGGTCGCGACCACCGGGGTCCCGTTCGGCGTCGCACTACACGCCGCGTTCGCCGGTGTGTCGTCGGATGAACATCCGCTGACAACGCCGACGATGAGCGTGAGCGCCGCCGCGGCGCTGACCCAGGTTCTTCGCGTGCCACTCATGGACGGCACTGTATCGCCGATCGGCGAGCGTCGCGTGAAATCCGACGCTGTGGGCTCCCAGCGCTGGTGAGTTCAGCGAAAACGGTTAGCGGGCAATTGCATTGACCGCCCATTCGGTGCGGGATTCTCAGCGGAATTGGCGCTGAAGCCAATCCGCTCGCCCTTAAGGACAACCGTCGCAATCGGTAGGCTGGCCCGGTGGCGATCGAGGCAGTTCTTTTCGACTTCTCCGGCACGCTGTTCCGGCTGGAACCCGATGAAACCTGGGCCGATATGGTCGGGGCAGATAACAAACCCCTGGACCGGTCGCAGCAGGCTGCGATCCTGGATCGGATGACGACGCCCGTCGGCCACGGTGCAGTCTTCGATGCCGCGGGGCGGCTCGCCTGGGAGCGGCGGGATCTGGATCCGGCAATGCACCGCATGGCCTACTACGAGGTGCTGCGACAAGCCGGGGTGCCGACATCAGCGCTGATCGAGCAGCTCTATGACTGGATGCTGGACCCGCTGGCGTGGACGCCGTATCCGGACACCGACGCCGTCCTGAAAGTCCTGGCGGCACAGGGTATCCCGGTCGCTGTAGTGAGCAATATCGCCTTCGATATTCGCCCGGCGTTCGCCGCCAACGGTTGGGATCGGCTCGTCGCCGCGCACACGCTGTCGTTCGAAGTCGGTGCGGTGAAGCCGGATCCGCGGATCTTCCGGGCCGCGGTGGAACAACTCGGTGTGCGTCCCGAATCGGCGCTCATGGTCGGCGACAGTGCCGAGGCCGATGGCGGCGCGGTCGCGGCGGGCTGCGGTTTCGCGCTGGTCGATCCGTTGCCGACGGTGGAGCGCGCCGAAGGTCTGCTCGAGGTACTGCGGCGACACGAACTGGCCTAATGTTCGGTATGTGACCTACGACACACTCTGCTGTTCCTGAATGCCGAGTCCCCCGAACTGAATTAGCTTGCTGTGACGCCCACCACATTGCGGTGCGCAAGCTCGACGGGGAGTGGCCATGGATGATGCCGAGGCATATTTCGAATCGTCGGCCGTGCGGACGGCGCGGCCGGCCGGCCCGCCCGAATCGGTCCGCGCGGCCAGAGAGGCCGCATTTGGACTCGCGGGCTTCGGCCTCGCGTATCCGGTCGTCATGGGTCTGATCGCCGGGGACGAGGCGGCCAGATCCGCAGCGCTGCAATTCGGCTGCAGTTGGGTGCTCGGCCTCGCGGTGCTGGCCCTCGGTCGTGGGCCGCGGGTACGCCGCGTCGCGATTGTTTCGGTCATGCTGCAGTCCGTCGCGGTACTGAGGATTCACGTCGAGGCTGTCCCGGACTTGGCCCGGCTGGTCGTCGTCCTCTTCACGCTGGGCGCATCGGCGACGATCCTCTACCAGCTGTCGCGACCGGAAGCCAAGGCGTGGTTCGATATTCGGATTGCCGACGCCGAGTGGTGAACAGCTCGGATCAGGCCGGTTGTACGGATGGCTCGGCTGCCGCGAGATCGGACTGTGCTGATCGCGCGTAGCGCTGAGCGAGCACAGTGCAGGTCAGCAATTGGATCTGGTGGAAGACCATGAGCGGCAACACGATCAAGCCGACCGGATGTCCCGCGAACAGGACCGAGGCCATGGGGAGACCGGTGGCCAAGCTCTTCTTCGAACCGCAGAACACGGTGACGATCTGATCGGGGCGGGCGAAACCAAGGAGGCGACTGCCGAAGGTGGTAATCGTCAGGACTACGGCGAGAATGCCGGCGCAAACCGCGACGATTGCCAGTAGCGCCCGCGGCGAAATGCCGCTCCAGATGTGTTCCACCATGCCCGCGCTGAAGGCGGCATAGACGACGAGATAGACCGAACCGCGATCGACGGCCCTGGTCACCGTGGTATGCCGCAGCAGCCAGGTCATCCGGGGCCGCAAGAGTTGGCCCGCCAGGAACGGCAGCAGCAACTGAACGACGATCGCGAGGATCGCGGTGGGGGAGACGGTTGCGTTGCCGGTGGTGTCCATCAGCAGCATGACCAGTAACGGGGTCGCGAAGACGCCGATCAGATTCGACAGCGACGCGCTGACCACCGCGCCCGCCACATTCCCGCGGGCAATCGAGGTGAAGGCGATCGATGACTGCACGGTCGACGGCACCAGACACAGGAACAGCACGCCGGTGTAGAGATCGTCGGTCAGTACCGATGGCACCAGCGCGTGCAGCGCCAGCCCGATCAGCGGGAAGATCAGATAGGTCACCGCCAGCGCCGTCGAATGCAACCGCCAATGCCGCAATCCTGCCAGTGCCTCACGAGGCTCGAGCCGGGCGCCGTAGAGCAGGAACAGCACACCGATCGCGATCTTGGTGATCCAGTCGAGCGTATCGGCCGCGACACCCCGCGCGGGCAGCAGCGCGGCCACCGCGACGCTGGCCAGGATGCCCAGCATGAACGCATCGATCCGGAGTTTGGCGAGCAACTTCACCAGTAGACCGTACGACTCGGCCAATTGAACGCGAAAGGCGTTCAGATTGATATCTGTAAACGCAAACCGTGATAATTGGGGTGTGTTCGAACCCGAACTGCTGCGCACCTTCCTTGCCGTCGAGCGCGCGGGCGGATTCACCGCCGCCGGTCGGATCCTCGGCCTGCGTCAGTCCACCATCAGCGGCCACATTGCCCGATTGGAGAAGGCCGTAGGGCGCGAATTGTTCCGCCGCGATACGCGCAATCTCGCGCTGACCGCCGACGGTGCGGCCATGGTCGGCTTCGCCCGCACCATCCTCGACGCGCAGGGCCAGGCCGAGCGCTACTTCTCCGACTCCACCCTCACCGGCCTGATCCGGCTCGGCGCCTCCGATGATGTGATGGCCCGTGAACTCCCCGACGTACTCCTGGAATTCCAGCGCACCCATCCGGGGGTCGATCTGGAACTCACCGTCGGCCTGAGCGAAAACCTCAAAACCCGCATGGAGACCGGTGAACTCGACCTGGTCGTCGGCAAACGCCTGCCCGGTGAACGGCACGGCGAACTGTTGTGGCGTGACCGCCTGGTGTGGGCGGGCCGTTCGGCCACAACGGAATTCGACGATCCGGTCCCGCTGGTGACCTATCCGCCACCCAGCCTCACCCGCCGCATCGCACTGCAGGCTCTCGAACGCGACGTCCGCACCTGGCGTGTGACCTGTACCAGCGACAGTCAGCTCGGCTTGCGCGCTGCGGTCCTCGCCGGTCTCGGCGTCATCGTGCATGCCGAAACCCTGATCCCGGACGGTCTGTGCGTGCTCGCCGACCCGCGGCTTCCGGTGCTCGGCGACCTCGAATTCGTGCTGATGCGGCGGCGTACGACCCTGTCCGCGCCGGAGCAGGCGCTGTGCGACGCGATCGTCGCCAGTGCCCGCCGCTTCGGCTGAGCCGCGCCCGTGCGGATGTGTCGGAGCCGGTCGATAGGCTTGGATTCGTGGCAGATCCCGCGACCTACCGGCCGAAGCCGGGCACGATTCCCGTTGAACCCGGTGTCTACAAATTCCGGGACGCGCACGGGCGTGTGATCTATGTCGGCAAGGCCAAGAGCCTGCGCAGCAGGTTGAATTCGTACTTCGCCGATGTGGCGTCGCTGCATCCGCGAACCAAGCAGATGGTCACGACGGCGGCCAGCGTCGAATGGACCGTGGTCTCCACCGAGGTGGAAGCCCTTCAGCTGGAATACAACTGGATCAAGGAGTTCGATCCGCGATTCAACGTGCGGTATCGGGACGACAAGTCGTATCCGGTGCTGGCGGTCACCCTGAACGAGGAATACCCGCGGCTGTTCGTCTATCGCGGCGCACGCAAGAAGGGGGTACGGTACTTCGGGCCGTACGCGCACGCCTGGGCCATTCGGGAAACCCTGGATCTGCTGCTGCGGGTCTTCCCCGCGCGCACCTGCTCCAACGGAGTCTTCAAGCGGCACAACCAGATCGGGCGGCCTTGTCTGCTCGGCTATATCGACAAATGCTCGGCCCCGTGCATCGGCCGCGTCGATGCCGATGAGCATCGCCGGATCGTCGAGGACTTCTGCGACTTCCTGGCCGGGCGCACCGATCGCATGGTGCGCGACTTGGAGCGCCGGATGCACGACGCCGCCGAGGATCTGGACTTCGAAACCGCCGCCCGGCTCCGCGACGACGTTCAGGCGCTGCGGCGGGCACTGGAGAAGCAGGCCGTCGTCCTCGGCACCGGCACCGACGCCGATGTGGTCGCCTTCGCCATCGATGAGCTCGAGGTGGCGGTCCAGATCTTCCACGTCCGCGACGGCCGGGTGCGCGGTCAGCGCGGCTGGGTGGTCGACAAATCCGGCGACGCCATCGACGGGCAGGAGGCCGGTGGCGAGGTCGCCGCACTGGTCGAGCAGTTCCTCACCCAGTTCTACGGCGAGCAGGCCGCACAGGCCGAACAGGGCGAGGCCGAACAGGGCGAGGCCGAACAGGGCGAGGCCGAACAACCGGCCACCGCGGTGCCGCGCGAGGTGCTGGTGCCGGAACTGCCCGCCGATGCCGAACAGGTGGAGGAATGGCTGAGCAGACTGCGCGGCTCGGCGGTGCGGCTGCGGGTGCCGCAGCGCGGTGACAAGAAGGCGCTCGCCGAAACCGTGCAGCGCAATGCGATGGAGGCGCTGGCCCAGCACAAACTCAAGCGTGCGGGCGATCTGACCTCGAGATCCGCTGCACTGCAAGACATTCAAGATGCCCTCGATCTGGACAGCGCGCCGCTACGAATCGAGTGTGTGGATATCAGCCACGTGCAGGGCACCGATGTGGTGGCTTCGCTGGTGGTGTTCGAGGACGGCCTGCCGCGCAAGTCCGAGTATCGCCACTATGCGATCAAAGAGGCCGCGGGTGAGGGCCGCTCCGACGATGTCGGCAGCATCGCGGAGGTGACCAGACGGCGGTTCTATCGTCTGCGCCGCGAGCGGGACGAACTGGAGGCCGAGGAGCTGACAGCTGGTCCGGAAAACGGACACGTAGACGACGACCTCGAACTCACTTCACGCCCCGGCGTCGACCCACGCACGGGCCGCCCGCGCAGATTCGCCTATCCACCCAATCTCTATGTGGTCGACGGCGGCGCACCCCAGGTCGCGGCCGCCGCGGAGGTCCTCGACGAACTCGGCATCACCGATGTCGCGGTGATCGGCCTGGCCAAACGGCTGGAGGAGGTGTGGGTGCCGGGGGAGAGCGATCCGGTGATCATGCCGCGCAACAGTGAGTCGCTGTATCTGCTGCAACGGGTGCGCGACGAAGCGCACCGCTTCGCCATCACCTTCCACCGCAGCAAACGCTCCCGTCGGATGACCGCGTCCGCACTGGACTCGGTGCGCGGCCTCGGCGAGTCCCGCCGGACCGCGCTCGTCACCCATTTCGGGTCGGTCGCCAAACTGAAGGAGGCCACGGTCGAGCAGATCACCGAGGTGCCCGGCATCGGTGTGGCGACCGCGAAGGCCGTTTTGGCCGCATTGCGGGAGGAATAAGACACCTACGTTGTGTGTCTGCGCCCGATACCGGAACCGGTGCGGGATGATCGACAGGCACCCTGACACAGATCCGGTAGGACATGACACGCGTCGAATCGAACAACAGTGCGGGCAGCCCGCGGTCGACCGCTGGGCGGACCGGCCCCGCGGGCACCCTCGGCGCACCTGTCGAACGCGGCGACGGCAACCCAGCGCAGCCAAAGGTCGAGGTGGTCATCGTGACCGGCCTATCCGGCGCGGGTCGCGGTACCGCGGCCCGTGTACTCGAAGATCTCGGCTGGTATGTCACCGATAATCTGCCGCCCGAGCTGATCGGGCGGATGGTCGAACTCGGCGCCTCCGCCGAACCACCGATCCGCAGGCTCGCGCTGGTCATGGACGTGCGCAGTCGCTTCTTCACCGGCGATCTTTCGGCCGTCACCGATCAGCTGCGCTCCGCGGGCGTGCCGACCAGGATCCTGTTCCTCGAGGCGTCCGATGACGTGCTGATCCGGCGCTTCGGCTTCGCGCGCCGACGCCACCCGCTGCAGAGTGAAAGCGCCGACGGTACGCTCTCGGCGGGCATCGCTGCCGAACGGATCCGCCTTTCCGCCGTGAAAACGGCGGCCGACCTGGTGATCGACACGACCGAACTCTCGATCCACCAGCTGCACCGCAAGCTGGAGGAGGCCTACGGCGGCGGCGCGCCCACCGCACTGCAGCTGACGGTGCAGTCGTTCGGATTCAAGTATGGGGTTCCACTCGATGCGGACATGGTGTTGGATGTGCGTTTTCTACCCAATCCGCATTGGATACCGGAACTTCGGGAACATTCGGGACAGGAGACCGTGGTCAGCGAGTATGTATTGTCGCGTCCCGGCGCGGCCGATTACTTGAGCACCTGCCACCACCTGGTCGACCTGACGACGAATGGTTACCGCCAAGAGGGGAAGCGATACATGACGGTG
The DNA here is from genome assembly GCF_035920345.1 of Nocardia vinacea. Lineage (NCBI taxonomy): Bacteria > Bacillati > Actinomycetota > Actinomycetes > Mycobacteriales > Nocardiaceae > Nocardia > Nocardia vinacea. Next base: position 3,151,864 of record NZ_CP109149.1, on the reverse strand, counting down.
GCAGTGGGCTGCACCGGAGGTAAACACCGCAGCGTGGCGATAGCCGAGGCGCTCGGCGAACTGGTCGGCTCGGAGACGGAGAAATCCGGTCCGGCCGATGTCGTGCGGGTTGTGCATCGGGATCTGGGGCGCGAATGACGGGGTGGGAATCGGATCCCGCCATAGTTGCGCTCGGTGGCGGGCACGGGCTGTACGCGACGCTCACCGCGGTGCGGCGGCTGACCAGAAAGATCAGTGCGGTGGTGACCGTCGCCGATGACGGCGGGTCATCGGGCAGACTGCGTGCCGAGCTCGGTGTGCCACCGCCCGGCGATCTGCGCATGGCCCTCGCGGCGCTCGCCGCGGACAGTGACGATGTGTGGACGCGCACCGTGCAGCATCGCTTCGGCGGCACCGGCGCGCTGGCCGGACATTCGGTCGGCAATCTGATCCTCGCGGGACTGACCGAGGTGCTCGGCGATCCGGTCGCCGCGCTAGACGAGGTCGCCAAGATGTTGCGAATCACCGGACGGGTGCTGCCGATGTCGCCCATCGCCCTCGATATCGAGGCGGATGTTTCTGGTCTGGAAGCGGATCCGCGGGTGAGCCGCTGCATCCGTGGCCAGGTCGCCATCGCGACGACCCCGGGCAAGGTGCGGCGGGTGCGGCTGATTCCGTCCGATCCGCCCGCCAGTCCGGAGGCAACCTCGGCCATCGAACACGCCGATGTCGTTGTGCTCGGCCCGGGTTCCTGGTTCACCAGCGTGATTCCGCATGTGCTCGTGCCCGAATTGCGTGACGCGCTGGTCTATACCAGAGCACGCAAGGTCCTGGTGCTGAATCTGGCTGCGGAGCCCGGAGAAACGGCGGGTTTCTCCGCGGAACGCCATCTACATGTATTGTCCCAGCACGCACCGGAATTCGTGGTCGACGAGGTACTGGTCGATTCCGGGTCGGTGCCGGAGGGTCGCGAAAGAGAACATGTGGCCAGGGCTGCCGAACAATTGCGGGCGCGAGTAACCTTCTCCGATGTCGCCGAAGCGGGAACCGACCGGCATCACCCCGGAAAGCTTGCCGCCGCACTGGATCAGCTGATCCGGCAACCTCGGCCACATATGGCAGGGCTTCGAGTCGAGGGACGGCACATGGGTCAGGATGTGCGTTCCGGGTTGGGTGGAAAGGAGCGCGTCTCGTGGCGATGACAGCCGAAGTGAAGGACGAGCTGAGCAGGCTCACGGTCTCGCAGGTGAGTTCTCGCAAGGCGGAATTGTCTGCGCTGCTGCGGTTTGCGGGCGGCCTGCACATCGTCGGCGGGCGGGTGATCGTCGAGGCCGAGGTGGATATGGGTTCCATCGCGCGCCGGCTACGGCGCGAGATCTTCGAGCTGTACGGCTACGGCTCCGATGTGCACGTGCTCGGCGCGGGCGGTTTGCGCAAGACCTCGCGCTATGTGGTGCGGGTATCCAAGGAGGGCGAGGCGCTGGCCAGACAGACCGGCCTGCTCGATGTGCGCGGCCGTCCGGTGCGCGGTCTGCCCGCGCAGGTGGTCGGCGGCAGCATCGGTGATGCCGAAGCCGCTTGGCGCGGAGCGTTTCTCGCACACGGCTCGCTCACCGAACCGGGTCGCTCCTCGGCGCTCGAGGTCAGCTGCCCCGGTCCGGAGGCCGCGCTGGCACTCGTCGGTGCGGCGCGCCGGCTCGGCATCACCGCCAAGGCGCGTGAGGTGCGCGGCACTGATCGGGTCGTGGTGCGCGACGGCGAGGCCATCGGCGCACTGCTGACTCGGATGGGTGCGCAGGACACCCGGATCGTCTGGGAGGAGCGCAGGCTGCGGCGCGAGGTGCGGGCCACGGCGAACCGCCTGGCCAATTTCGACGACGCCAACCTGCGCCGATCGGCCCGTGCCGCGGTCGCCGCCGCCGCGAGAGTCGAACGTGCACTGGAGATTCTGGGCGACGAGGTGCCCGACCATTTGGCCGCGGCGGGCAAGCTGCGGGTGCAGCACCGCCAGGCGTCACTGGAGGAACTCGGCCAGCTCGCTGATCCGCCGATGACGAAAGACGCTGTGGCAGGCCGAATTCGACGGCTGCTGTCGATGGCGGACCGCCGGGCCAAGGAGTTGGGCGTACCCGATACCGAATCGGCCGTCACCGCCGAACTGCTCGACGAAGCGTGAGGCGAATCGCCGTCCGGATGGGCGGCGATTCGTATTTTCCGAGGCCGGGCTGTCCACCCGGCTTACGGTCCGAGGTCCGGCGCGCAGGCCGCCGCGGTCGCGCGTGTCGGACCTGCTCGGGCCGCATCTGGGTCGGGTGAGCACCGGGTTCCATGGTGAGCCGAAACAAGGGTGTGGACGGCGGATTAGTGCGCTGAAACCACACGTACGGGCGTCTGCGCAGGTCCCGCGTCCTCACGAATGCCAGGTACGTGTCGGAGAGAGTACGGCCGGGCACTAGTGTGGTTATGGCATCGGAATGAATCCGCTTGAAAGCTGAGGAGCGATAACGTGACTGTCCGGGTTGGTATCAACGGCTTCGGCCGTATCGGACGTAACTTCTTCCGGGCGGTGGAGGCGCAGAAGGCGCTCGGCACCACCGACATCGAGATCGTCGCGGTCAACGACCTCACCGACAACGCGACCCTCGCTACGCTGCTGAAGTACGACTCGATCCTCGGCCGCCTGCCGCAGGACGTGTCGCTGGACGGTGACGACACCATCGTCGTCGGCGAGCAGCGGATCAAGGCGCTGGCCATCAAGGAGGGCCCGGCCGCCCTGCCGTGGGGTGACCTGGGTGTCGACGTGGTCGTCGAATCCACCGGCATCTTCACCGACGCGACCAAGGCCAAGGGCCACATCGCCGCCGGCGCCAAGAAGGTCATCATCTCCGCGCCCGCCAAGGGCGAGGACCTCACCGTCGTCATGGGTGTCAACGACGACAAGTACGACGGCAGCCAGAACATCATCTCCAACGCCTCCTGCACCACCAACTGCCTCGGCCCGCTGGCGAAGGTCCTCAATGACGAGTTCGGCATCGTCAAGGGTCTGATGACCACCATCCACGCCTACACCCAGGACCAGAACCTGCAGGACGGCCCGCACAAGGATCTGCGCCGTGCCCGCGCTGCCGCGCTGAACATCGTGCCGACCAGCACCGGCGCCGCCAAGGCCATCGGCCTGGTGCTGCCCGAGCTGAACGGCAAGCTGGACGGCTACTCGCTGCGCGTCCCGATCCCCACCGGTTCGATCACCGACCTGACCGCGGATCTGGCCAAGAAGGCCACGGTCGAGGAGATCAACGCCGCGTTCAAGGCCGCCGCCGATGGCCCGCTCAAGGGCATCCTGAAGTACAGCGTGGACCCGATCGTGTCCAGCGATATCGTCACCGACCCGCACTCGTCGATCTTCGACGCGCCGCTGACCAAGGTCATCGACGACCAGGTGAAGGTGTACTCCTGGTACGACAACGAGTGGGGCTACTCCAACCGCCTGGCCGACCTCATCGGCCTCGTCGGCAAGTCGCTCTGACGCGCATGGCAGTCAAGACACTCCAGGACCTGCTGAGCGAGGGTGTCGAGGGTCGGGGCGTACTCGTGCGCTCCGATCTGAACGTCCCCCTCGACGAGAACGGCGAGATCACCGATCCGGGGCGCATCATCGCCTCGGTGCCGACGCTGAAGGCGCTGGTCGAGGCCGGCGCCAAGGTGGTCGTCACGGCGCATCTCGGCCGTCCGAAGGGTGAGCCGGACCCGAAATTCTCCCTTGCCCCGGTCGCGGTGAAGTTGGCCGAGCTGCTCGGCCGCAATGTCCAGCTGGCCGGTGACGTCGTCGGCTACGACGCGTTGTCGCGCTCGGAGGGCCTCACCGACGGCGATGTACTGCTGCTGGAGAACGTGCGCTTCGATCCGCGTGAGACCAGCAAGGACGACGGCGAGCGGGCCAAATTGGCCGCGGCCCTGGTCGAGTTGGTCGGCGATGATGGCGCGTTCGTCTCCGACGGCTTCGGTGTGGTGCACCGCAAGCAGGCTTCGGTCTACGACGTGGCCAAGCTGCTGCCGCACTACGCGGGCACGCTGGTCGCCGCCGAGGTCGAGGTGCTTGCCAAGCTGACCGAGAACTCGGAGCGCCCGTACGCGGTCGTGCTCGGCGGCTCCAAGGTCTCCGACAAGCTGGCCGTCATCGAGGCACTCGCACCCAAGGTCGACACCCTGGTGATCGGCGGCGGCATGTGCTTCACCTTCCTTGCCGCACAGGGGCTTTCGGTCGGCGGCTCGCTGCTGCAGGAGGAGATGATCGAGACCTGCAAGGGCCTGCTGGAGCGCTACGCGGATGTCATCCACCTGCCGCGCGATATCGTCGTCGCGGATAAGTTCGCGGCCGACGCGGATTCGAAGGTGGTGCCCGCCCACGAGATTCCGGACGGCTGGCTCGGATTGGATGTCGGTCCCGAGTCGGTGGACCGGTTCGCGGTACTACTCACCGAGGCGAAGACGGTGTTCTGGAACGGCCCGATGGGCGTATTCGAGTTCGAGAACTTCGCCGCGGGTACCCGGGGTGTCGCCGAGGCGATTGTGACCGCGACGGGCAAGGGTGCTTTCACCGTTGTCGGCGGTGGCGATTCGGCCGCGGCCGTCCGCGCGCTCGGCCTGCCCGAGGACGGTTTCTCGCACATCTCCACTGGTGGCGGGGCATCCCTGGAATACCTCGAGGGCAAGGAACTGCCCGGCATCGCGGTACTGGAGGACTGAACCATGGCACGCAAACCGCTCATCGCGGGCAACTGGAAGATGAACCTCAACCACCTCGAGGCCATCGCCCTGGTGCAGAAGATCGCCTTCGCGCTGCCGGAGAAGTACTTCGCGAAGGTCGACGTCGCGGTCATCCCGCCGTTCACCGACATCCGCAGCGTGCAGACCCTTGTCGAGGGTGACAAGCTGCTGCTCACCTATGGTGCGCAGGATGTGTCGACCCACGACGAGGGCGCGTACACCGGTGAGATCAGCGGTGCCATGCTGGCCAAACTGGGTTGCACCTTCGCGGTTGTCGGCCATTCGGAGCGGCGGCAGTACCACTCCGAGGACGATGCCACCGTGCTGGCCAAGACCAAGCAGGCGCTGAAGTACGGGATCACCCCGATCGTGTGCATCGGTGAGGGTCTCAATGTCCGCGAGGCGAAGACCCACGTCGAGTACAACCTCGAGCAGTTGCGTGGCTCGCTCAAAGGTCTGACGGCCGAAGAGATTTCGAAGATCGTCATCGCCTACGAGCCGGTCTGGGCCATCGGCACCGGTAAGGTCGCCACCCCCGCCGACGCGCAGGAAGTCTGCGGTGCGATTCGCGCGGAACTCGTCGAACTGGCCTCGGCCGAGGTCGCGGCGGGTGTGCGGGTGCTCTACGGCGGCTCGGTGAATGCCAAGAACGTGGGCGAGTTGGTCGCGCAGACCGATATCGACGGCGCGCTTGTCGGCGGTGCGTCGCTCAAGGGCGACGAATTCGCCACGCTGTCCGCGATTGCCGCGGGTGGTCCGCTGCCCTGACGGGTGAATGTTCGAATCAGCCCGGTAGCACGCCCGATCGCGTGTTGCCGGGCTGATTCGCGTGGAAGCCGAGGGCACCTTCGGCGGCAAGCCGTACTACCGGCTCGGCACTCTCGGCTATTCGCCGACCGACGACCGCTACGAATGGTCGACGGTGGACAGCGTGACGCCGATGATGATGACCTACAAGGGCACCAAGGCCAGCGGCAGCGCCGCCGGCATCGAGGTGGCGGGGGAGTTCACCGATCCGGGTGTGCTCGGTCCGCAATTCATCGGCAAGACGATTCCGATGCGGACGGTGATCAAGCTGGAGTCGGCCGATCGGGTGACCATGGAGCTCTAATTCGCTCCCGCCCGGGGAGGCGGAGCGAATTGCGGACCGGGTGATCCTGACGCGGAAGTAGTCGGGATCAGAGGTGGTTCACTATGAAACCGCTGGCGGTGAGCGCCAGCTCCAAAGGTTCGTCGTGCGGGTCCATCGAGACTTCGGCGGTCCGCACGTCCGGATAGTGCACGTGCAACCGGTACAGGGTGCCGCGCAGGAGGTGGGCGAGTTCTGCGGGCTGCTTGGTGGCGTGCACGATGTACAGCCTGGCTGTGGTATCGGAGATGCCGACCGAGCATTCGGCCAGGAGTGCGCCGTCGGGGTCGATAAAACCCAAAGTGAAGGTGGTGTGCAGGAATTCGTCTCGCGCGGCGAGTAGCGCGGTGACGGTATCCATATCCGAGCCGCCGTGTTCGGTGCGGCGGATGCGGCCAGCGGCGGTGTAGAGCTCGGCGTAGCGGACGAGGGTTACCGGGGACGGCGGCGCGGGCAGCTTCTCGATATGGGCGGACGGAAGATCCGGCCACGGACCGATCTCGGTATGCCAGGTGCGTTTGCGGTCCGGGTGACGGAGATCCGTTGTGCGGGAGGCGTTTTGGTTCACGGCTATGCCGCGCGCAGGGTCAGGCCGAAGCGGTTGGTATTGCGCAGGATCAGATTGTCCGCGTCGATGGTCGCCGTTGTCTTGCCGTCGAGGGCCTTCAGCACCGCCTGCTCGACCTCCATGATCTCCGGCGCGCACGCCATCTTCGTGGTGCCGATCTGGAACGTGACGTCCGGGCCGTTGGCGGTGGGCGATGCGGTGGCGTGACCGGTCATGCGATTGCATCCCGCGCTGCCGACGACCGCGCCGTCCGCCGCGATGGTGAGCGTCGGCTTCACATCGTCCAGCGTCTGGGAACGGATCTGCGCATCGGGCGTCATCAGGGCGGAGACGATCCATGTCGTGCCGATGAGCGGTTTATCGGGTTGAGCGATCTTCTTGTCCAGCAACGTGACCGTTGTTTCCTTTCCGGTCAGCGTCAGTGTCGAATCGTCGACCCGCCATTTGGGTAGCGACATCAGCACTTTGTCCTGCCAGCTATCGGCCTGGCTGCGTTCATCCGGACAGGCCATCAGGGTGCTCGAGAGCGTGCCGATATGCAGGATCCCATCGGTCAGATCCACCGTGCCATCGGCCGTATTGCAGCCGGAGTTCGCCGAGATCTTGCCATCGGCGAAGGTGAGCGTCATCGGTCCGCCGCCCGGAATCTGCTGCCCCTCGACCCCGGTCGAGACAAAAGTGCGTCCCATCGGCGACCCCGCCGGTTTGTTCTCCTTCTCATCGTCCCCCGAACACCCGGCCACCAGACCGGCCGCCATAGCCAGAAAAATCCCGACGCGCACCGTTGTAGCCGACATGTAGCCGATGGTACGGCCGTTGCCGCTGGAAACCGCGCAAATCGGCTGGCCGTTGGGCGGGTGCGACCGTCGAAACAGGTAGTGGGTTACTCGTGTCGGTGTGTGGGGGCGGGCACAGACTTGATTCCGGAGCACGGATCGTTGCTGGGCGATCGGCGTTTCGGAGAGGTGGTTATGAGAAGCGAGGCACGAGCGTTCCTTGTCGCGGTGGCCGCGGCGGGTGTGCTCGGCGTGGTGGCGGTACCGCTGGCGGTGTCGGCGCCTACGACAACCTCGCCTACGCCGATCACCGGACAGGCGGGGCCGTGCACTACGGCTCGCACGGCGGTGGGGGAGTCTTGTCCGCGTCCCGATCCCACTTTCAACGTTGCGCCGACCCGCGCGGAACGCGGCACACAGATCACAGTGAACGGCAGTTACTGGCCGTGTAACGTGATCCGGCTTACCCCGAGCTGGTCCGGTTCGCCGCAGAACGCGTCGGTCTCCCAGGGGGTGTTCGCCACTTCCATTGCCGTGTCCAATCAGGCCGCAACCGGCCCCCAGACGATCAGCGCCGCCTGTGGCGAGGCATCTGCAGTCCGGCAGATCACGATCGATCCTCGCTCCGGCACGACTACCACCACCAAGCCGATCACGACGACCACCGAGCCGATCACGACGACCACCACACAAGCAGCTGTCGCGGAAACATCTGACGCGCCGACCGCAGGGTCAGCGGTGGACGATCCGCAGCGGGGCAACCACTTCGGTGCAGTGTTGGGAATCGGCTTGTTACTCTTCGCCGTCGGTGTGGCGACGCTCGTACTGCGCCAGCGGCGTAAGGCAGCCGATCGGTCGCGCGCGTACCACCGTGATCCGCGCCCGCCGTTGGTACGCGTGCAGGTGGCCGGGGACCTGCGGCGGTCGATTCATATTCGGGAATTCATGCGCCCCACTGTTCCGGCTGTTCACGTTCGGCTGAGTGTCGGTGAGCCGCAGCTGCACATCAGGGAGGTTTCGCGATGACGAGGCCGATATCGATCACGGCTCGGGCGGTATTGTTCGGGCAGGTGGAGCGTGAGGTCGTCGAGGGGGAGTTGGCCGAGCGCCTGGGCGCGAGCGGTGTCGAGCAACTGGCTTTGCGCAGAACACCGGTCGCTACCGAGGTCCTGCGGTCGGCGGCGCTGCGTGAGGTGGCCAGGGCGGTGGACGGGTTGCTCGAGGTTGATCTCGGCGGGGTCGCGGTCGCGGGTTGGCGTCGCTACCAGCGGCTGCACAGTGCGGCGATGCGAACCCGCGCCGGCGGAGTCGAACAGGTCGAGTTGTTCGAACACGAGGTCACTCGGAGCTACTGTCCGCGCCTCGAGGTAACCGTCGACGGCAGCCAGGTGGGCGAATTCGAGCTCGAACTCTGTGTCACGGTGCTGGTTCGACCACTCGTGGCAACCGTTCGTGATGGCATGCTGGCGGCGTTGGGACCTGGTGACTGCACTGTGTCGGTCTCGATCGGCGCACCGGAAGTCGGGCCGATCATCGAGCGTGAACATCCGATCCCGCTGGCGACCATGGTCGATCTGCGGCGGCCGATCCCGCTCGTCGACCACCAGTCGCCCCGGCCTGCCACCGCATCGACCCGAGCCGTGCCGAGGTCATAGTCACCATATTCGCACTAATGGTGAACGGCACGTAGTTCGACCCGTCGCTATGCTCGGGCCAGTGACCACTGCCGATGCGACGACACCTGTATCCACCTGGGCGCCGTTACGGTCGCGAATCTATCGGGCGCTCTGGATCGCGCAGTTGGTCTCGAATCTGGGTACCTGGATGCAAACCGTTGGGGCGCAGTGGATTCTGGTCGATGCGCCCAATGCTGCGACGTTGGTGGCATTCGTGCAGACGGCGACGACATTGCCGGTGATGCTGTTGTCGATTCCGTCGGGGGTGTTGGCGGATCTGTTGGATCGCCGCAGGTTGTTGGTCGGGGCACAGTCGGCGATGGCGGTGTTGGCGGCCGTGCTCGCGGTGTCGACAGCGACCGGGCACACCACTCCGGGCGTGCTGTTGACGTTGCTGTTCCTGCTCGGGTGCGGGCAGGCGTTGACGGCGCCGTCTTGGCAGGCGATTCAGCCGGAACTCGTTGCACGCGAACAGATTCCGTCCGCTGCAGCGCTGGGCAGTATGAATATCAATATCGGGCGCGCGGTCGGACCCGCCATCGCGGGCGTACTGGTCTCGGTGTCCGGACCGACGCTGGTGTTCGCGCTGAACGCGGTGTCGTTCGTCGGCATCGTGACGGTGCTGCTCAGCTGGCGAAGACCGGCGAAGGAACAAAAGCTGCCCAGTGAACGTCCGCTGGCGGCGCTGCAGGCGGGCACCCGGTTCATTCGCGCCGCGCCCGCGATCCGGCGGGTGCTGTTGCGCTCGATTCTGTTCATAGCGCCGGCGAGCGCGGTGTGGGCGCTGCTTCCGGTCATCGCCCGCGACGAACTCGGTTTGTCCTCATCGGGCTACGGCCTGCTGCTCGGCGCGCTCGGGCTCGGCGCGGTGACGGGTGCGGTCGGCTTGGGTCGGGTCCGTGCGCTGTTGACACCCACGCAGCGCTTGACCGCGGCCGCGGTTCTGTTCGGCATCGCCTCGGCGGGTGCGGCGGTGCTACACAGTGTGCCGGTGGTGCTGGTGCTGGTGGTCGGGGCGGGATTTGCCTGGCTGCTCGCGATGTCGACGATGAACTCGACCATGCAATTGCTGCTGCCCGCATGGGTGCGGGCGCGCGGGTTGTCGGTGTACATGCTGGTGTTCATGGGCGGCCAGGCACTCGGTTCGCTGGTGTGGGGTCTGGTCGCGGGTGCGGTGGGGCCGGTGACCGCACTGCTGGCGGCCGCTGTGCTGTTGGCAGGCTCCGCGCTGAGTTCGGTCTGGCTACCGATCCGCCACAATGCGGAGGAAATGGATCTGAGCCCGAGTGCCTTCTGGCCGGAACCGCAGCTCGTGGTCGAACCGGATCCCGAGGACGGCCCCGTGCTGGTGTTGCGCACCTACGATGTCCCGCCGGAGAAGGTCGACGAATTCCTGGCCGCGATGGTGTTCGTCGGACGGTCCATGCAGCGCACCGGCGCGATGGAATGGCGGCTGTATCGCGACGTCGGGGTGGTCGATCGCTATGTCGAGGCGTTCGTGGTGCGTTCCTGGTCTGAGCATATGCACCAGCATCAGGTGCGGCTCACCGCCCAGGACCAACTGCGCGAGCGCGCCGTCGCGGAGTTCATGATCGGCCAGGACACCACCACGCACCTGGTCGCGGTGGACACACCGTAGGTCGCGTCGAGCCGGGGCGATTATGCCGGTACCGGCGCGCACCCATAGACTGTCCGGCATGCGGATGTTCCTGGATATCCTCCTGATCGTCACCAGCGTGCTGCTGGTGCTGCTGGTGCTGCTGCACCGTGCCAAGGGTGGAGGTCTGTCCAGCTTGTTTGGTGGCGGTGTGCAATCCAGCCTGTCGGGTTCGACTGTCGTCGAGAAGAATCTCGACCGCATCACCATCTTCACCGGCATGATCTGGCTCATCGCCATCCTCGGCATCGGCCTGGAGATCAAGTTCGCTTGAGTTGCCTGGCGACGATGACGGCTGCCGCTGTCGCCGCCGCCAGCACGAGGGTCGCGATCACGAAGGCCATCGCATAGCCGTCGCCGATTACCGGTGCGACGACCAGGGGCCCCAGCATCTGCCCGGCGCCGTAGCCTGCGGTGAGTGTGGCCGCGGCCCGGTGGTCGGTCAATTCGATGCCGATCTGGATCGCGAGCATGCAGATACCCATGAACGTCCCGCCGAACAGCGCCGCCGCGATAACCGCCGACCACATGGTCGTCGACCAGGCGAGCAGGGCCGACGAGGCGCACTGCGCGAGTAGCCCGAAGACCAGGGCGGTCGTCGGTGTCCAGCGATGTGCGGCAATGCTCCAGAGCACCGCCGGTGCGGCAGCCGCGCCGACGATCACCCACATCGCCGAGCCCACGGTGGCGTTGTGTGCGCCGACGGCGGCGACCAAGAAGGTGCCGATCACGATATAGCCGACGCCTTCGAGCGAGTAGGAGATGAGCAGCGCGCGCCAAGCCGTGCTTTTAGGTTTCGCATGGACCACCTCGGCGCTCCGCCCGCCGTGAATATCCAGTCGGAAGGCGGGCAGCAGTAGTAAGGCGGTCAATCCGGCGGCGCCGAGCCACAGACCCTGCCAGGACAAGACCGGCTGCGCGGCCAGCGCGAGCAATCCGGTGAGCGCGATACCCGAGCCGACCCCGCCGAAGGCGATGCCCGCAGCGTGCGCGCGGCCACCGAGTCGAGCGATCGCGCCCGCGCAGCCGACGAAGATCACCGCGCTGGCCAACCCCGCGATCAATCGAAGCAGCGCGGGTATCACGGTCGGGCCGGGCAATACGACCAATGCTTCACTGACCACCAGGATCGCAGCCGAAGTGCGAAAAATATTGCGGCTGTTCATATCCGGACGACGTGCGAGTAGCACCGCGCCCGCGAGATAGCCCGAATAGTTGGCGGCGGCGATGAGCGCGCCATCGTGGGCATCGATGCGGTGCGCGTCCACCATCGCGGGCAGCAGCGGTGTGTAGGCGAAGCGCCCGACACCGACGGCGCCGGCGAGGCCCGCACCTGCGGCGAGTGCCGGTGCCAGGGTGCGGCGCGGGGTGTCGAGGAGAGCTGATGCGGTCACAAGATCCGACGGTATGGTCCGCTGACAAGCCTGTGAAATGCTTTCTGTGCACGATGTATACGCTCGACGCATGGATATCGAGGTGCGGCACCTGCGGGCATACGTCGCGCTCTGCGAGGAAGCGAACTACACCCGCGCCGCCGCCCGGTTGCACCTCAGCCAGCCCGCGCTGACCCGAACCATCCAGCAGTTGGAGCGCCTGGTCGAATGCCGGTTGATCGAGCGCACGTCCCGGCGCTTCGATTTGACCGACGAGGGAGCCGAGCTACTCGAACACAGCAGACGCATCATCGGCGATATCGAGACCGTCCAGGCGGATCTGCGCATGCGCGCCACGATCGAGGTCGGATTCTCTTGGCTGCTGCCCGATGCCTGGTTCGCCGCGATCCGCACCCGCTACGAGGCGCTTGGCGGCCGGATTTCGCTACGCCGCGTGGAGGATCCGATGGCGGCGCTCGACGACCGTTCGATCGATATCGCCATCCACCGCAACGATATCTGGCTGCCGCACCATCTCGAATCCCGCGAAATAGGTTCGGAGCAGCGAGTTCTGGCGGTTTCAGTGCATTCGCCGCTGGCAACCGCGGTCGAGGTGCGCTGGGCCGATCTCGCACACTTTCCGCTGGTGGCCAATACCGTTTCCGGCACCACCAATGCCGAATCGTGGGACTCGCCCGATCCGAATCGCACCGTCATCACCTGCACGAATTTCGACGAGTGGATCGAACTCGTCGCGGCCGAACGCGGTATCGGGATAGTGCCGGTGCTGGCGCGCTCTCGGGCACCGCATCCGGGCGTGGTCTATGTCGACATCGTGGATGCGCCGCGCTCGCATATCTATCTGACCTGGCGGATCAAGCCGACGCCGTTGCGATCGGTGCAGCGTTTCCTGATGCTGGTCTGAATCTCAGTCGTTGCGCGGGATGCGGCCGTCGACGTCGGTGAAACCGTACTCTTCGGCGAGATCCGCTATGCGCCAAGCCGATCCGGAGCGTTGGCTGCGGTCCGGATCGGCGGCCAGCGCGACGACGGCACGGCCCGGAAAGCGGGGGGATTCGGCGTTGTCGAGGTCGTAGGTGCCCTCACCGGGCAGCGTGACGACGCGGCGGCCGTCCTTATCGCGTGGAACCATTTGCAGCAGTTCGGTGTCGACGATTCCGGGCCACAGTGAGACCACCGTGACGCCCGACTCGGCGAGATCGTCGGCCATATCCGAGGTGAGCCGGTCCAGCGCGGCCTTGGCGACGCCGTATACCGCGTTGTGCATATAGCGCTCGGCGCCGGGGGAGGAGATATTGGCGATCAGGCCCGCCGATTCGATCAGCAGGGGGGCCGCGAAAACGCTTGCGACGTAATGTGATCGCAGGCCGACGTCGAATGTCTCATCCCAGGCCTGCGGCGGCACCTCCCAGAACGGTTTGCCCAGCCAGCGTGCGGCAGCGGGGGCGTTGTAGACGTTGTTCACCAGTACATCGAGTCGCCCGTGCTCGTTGCGGATCCGCTCGAATAGTCGCTCGACCGCATCGTCGTCGCGGTGATCGCAGACGACCGGAACCCCGACGCCGCCGAGCAGGTCGATCTCGGCCGCGGTCGCGTGCACGGTCCCCGGCAGGCGTCCGGGTGCGGCCGAGCGCCCGGTGACGAAGACGGTGGCCCCCGCCGCACCCAACTCCAACGCGATGCCCTTGCCGATGCCGCGGCTCGCGCCGGTCACCACCGCGACCCGGCCGCCTAGAACCTGAGGTATTCCGTTCACGATCCCGGGACATTACCGTGAAACAAGAACACGTTCTAGCTATTGGAGGCCGTAGTGGAATTGATCCATCGGTTCGTTACGAGCAACGGCATTCGCATGCATGTCGCCGAGCAGGGCGAAGGGCATCCGGTGATCTTCTGCCACGGCTTTCCGCATACCTGGTTCATGTGGCATCGCCAGCTCGCGGCCGTCGCCGCAGCGGGCTACCGAGCCGTTGCGCCGGATTTGCGCGGATATGGGCGTACGGATGTACCTACCGATATCGGCGACTACACCAACCGCGCCGTTATCGGCGATCTGCTCTGCCTACTCGATGACATGGACGCCGAGCAGGCGGTCTTCGTCGGCTTGGATTTCGGGGCCGCGCTGGTGTGGGAGTTGGCGTTGCGCGCGCCGGAGCGGGTGAGCGGTGTCATCGTGCTCAATAATCCGTTCGCCCCGCGGCCGCCGCGCGCGCCATCGCAGCTATGGGCCAAGGCCGCTCAGCGTCACTTCCTGCATCTGGACTATTTCCAGAAGCCGGGCGTGGCCGATGCCGAACTGGGCGGCCGCACAAGGGAATTCCTGGCTCGCGTCTACTACTCGCTCAGCGCCGACTACCACTATCTCGACACCTGGCGCTTCCCGGCCGAGGGCGCCGGCTACCTCGACGTTCTCCCCGAAGCCCCGCTGCTGCCGTGGCGGTGGTTCTCCATCGCCGAATTCGACACCCTGGCACAGGATTTCGAGCGCACCGGCTTCACCGGCGGTCTCAACTGGTACCGCGTGCTCGATCGGAACTGGGAACTCACCGCCGAATTCGCCGACGCCGAGATCTCCGTTCCGACGTATTTCCTCTACGGCGACCGAGATCCGGATATGGAGGGCTTCAGCGGGCGCGACCCGCTCGCAACTCTCCGTGCGAACGTTCCCGATCTGCGCGCCGTCACCAAGATCGCGGACGCGGGTCACCTCGTGCAGTTGGAACGCACCGACGAGGTCAACGCTCTGATCACGAGCCACCTCCGCGACCTGGTCCCGAATCCGGCCCTCACGCAATAGCCGGGTCAGCGGTATTCGTTGGTCAATTCGGGGTAGTCGGCCCAGCTGGGGAGGGGGCGTCGGTCCAGGTAGGCGGTGAGCCGATCCAGCAGGTACTGCCAGCGCGGGCCGACCGAGCAGGCGTCGGCGGGGCAGATGTGGCGGCGGATCAGTTCGAGATTGGTGACGACGCCCACCTGGGTCATATGCAGTTCGAGGATGCCGCCGTCGATGTGGATCACCAGATCATGTGGCGCGCGGCAGTCTTCGACGCGGATTGCGATGGGGCCGGGGACCGGACCGTCGAACGGTTCGATGGTCAGGTTGCCATTGCCGCCGGTGACCTTGCCGAACCAGCGATCCAATTGCCGGCGTTCGGCGCAGGCGGACCATACGTCGAGTGCGGGCATGCGGAACGACCGCAGAAAGTGCAGTAGTACCCGGCCCTCCTCGATCGCCCGATCGTGTTCGGGTCGTACCTCGCCGAGCATGGACATCGTGGTCATAGCCGTGCCCTTTCGCCGCTGGTCACCGTATGTCCACTGTATTTCCCCGGTGGCGCCGCCGAATCGGATTCACCGGAAGTCGCGGCTACCGCGTGTCGGATCGGTCGGCGCCACCGGGACAGATCTCATGTAGGGGTCTCGGATCGCGTGACATGTTGATCTCCGCTCACCACTGGATCCTTCGGTTGTCTCACGGGATGTAATGCGGCTTGAATCTCAGTTCCGTGGCATTTCTTCAGTTTTGATGAGGTTGTGTCTTCTCAATGCGTCAGCGGCGAGCTGGTGCCGTGGGTGGCCCTCGTCTGGCCCTCGGCCGCGCGTCAGCTCGAGATGCGGGCTTCGATGCCGTCGAGGAGGAAATCGAGGCCGGTCCAGAAGGTTTGGTCGGCGTCCAGGTGGGGGCCATCGTGGACGACCGAGGCCAGCGCGGGAAATCGGCCGGTGGCGAAGGTTCGCTGCAGATAAGGCCCGAAGGTGGCCTGCCACTGCTTCTGGTCCATCCCGGAGACCCGCTCGGCGCGCCGCTCGGTGATCTCCCGGCGTACCGCGCCGATCACGTAAGCATTGACCGCGGCGACCGCCGGCACGACAGTGTCCAGGTCGACGCCGCCCATCGCGGCCAGCACCGCCTCTCCGCTGGCCAGCGTGTTCGGCCCGAGCTGGGGCCGCCCGCCGAGCAGGTCGGCGAACCATTCGTGCTGGTGGGCGGCCTGCCGGATGGTTTCGGCGAGGGAACGCAGCACCTCGCGCCAACCGTCTCCGGTCGGCCTGATCTCCGCGTAGACCGCATCGACCACCAGGTCGAGCAACTCCTCCTTGGTGGCGATGTAGCCATACAGCCGCATCGGTCCGACGTCCAGCGCCGCGGCGACCTTGCGCAGCGACACCGCGTCCAGGCCGTCCGCATCGGCGAGTTGGATCGCTGCTCGGACGATCCGCTCCCGGCTCAGCGGGGCCGGCGTCGGTCGATCCGGCGGCTCCGGCCGCTCCCACACCAACATGCCGACGACAATACAGCGTTAGGAGTGATACAGTGTATTGGGTGATACAGTGAATCGAGGATAGCTATGGCCATCGCCATTGTCGGAGCCGGCTTGGGTGGCTTGGCCCTTGCCCGGGTGCTGCACGTGAACGCCATCGACGCCGTGGTGTATGAACGTGAATCGTCGCGTGGTGCGCGCGGTCAGGGCGGCATGCTCGACATCCACTCCGGGCAGCGGGCGCTGCGCGAGGCCGGTCTGATTGACCAGTTCTACGCGATTGCCCGTGGTGAGGGTCAGGACATGCGGCTTCTGGAGTCGGACGGCACCCTGCTGCTGCAGGAGGACACACCCGAGGGCGCCCCGCTCGAGCGACCCGAGGTGGACCGTGCCGATCTGCGCAACCTGCTGCTGGACTCGCTTCCTGAACACGCGGTGCGCTGGGGGCGCGCGTTCGAGTCCGCTGACAACGGCGTGCTGCACTTCGCCGACGGCAGCAGTGCGACGTATGACCTGCTGGTCGGCGCGGACGGCGCGCAGTCCCGGGTGCGCGCGCTGCTCACCGACGCCCGCCCGGCGCATATCGGCCAGAACGTCGTCGAGGTCGGTATTCCCGACATCGATCGCACCCACCCCGACCTCGCGGCGATGGTCGGTCGCGGCAACTACTGGGTGCTCGGCAACGGACAATCCCTGGCAGCGCAGCGCAACGGCGACGGCCGCGTTCGGATCGGCCTCAGCTTCTACAACACCGCCGAGGACTGGTTCGCCACGAGCGGGATCGCGTTCGACGACCCGGCCGCCGCCCGGGCGCGGCTGATCGAGCTGTTTGCCGGCTGGGACTCACGGTTCACCGCACTGATCGCAGCCTGCGACGACACGGTCCTGCCACGGTCGATCACCACTCTCCCGGTCGGCCTGACCTGGCCATCGACACCAAGCGTCACGCTGCTCGGCGATGCCGCGCACCTGATGCCGCCGGTGGGGGAAGGCGCCAATATGGCGCTGCTCGACGGCGCCCTACTCGGCCGCGCACTGGCCGCGCACCCGGACGACTATCCCGCCGCCGTCAAAGAATACGAACGCGAGATGTTCGAACGCACCAGCGCTGCCGCCCGGATGTCCGCGGACATGCAGGAATTGCTGATGTCGCCGGACGCCAGCCGGAGAATGCTCGAGTTCTTTCAACCGGGCTGAAGGTGACTGAACACGACCAAGCAACCGGTCGCCCAGCCAGCGCGATCACCCGCGGTTCGGGCAAGGATGTAGTTCGGGAATCTCAGAACCGTGGCGGATCCGCCACGTCGCCTCCCAAACATTCTGCGATTCCGCCACGAATTCTGAGACCCGACATCTCAGGCCGCGATGAATCGCGCGCAATCGAATTCGTTGTTCAGCACACCCTGTCGGAAGGCATCGAACTCATCCTGATCGAAGAGTAGCTCCACGCCATCGATCGGCTGGGGAATGGCGGCGCGGAAAACGTATCCGCCGTCGCGGCGCGATATCGCCAGATGGCGATCCTCGACGCGCCCCGCCCGCACTCCGGCCTGGAAAACGTCGAACTGCTCGTCGGTGAAGACGAGAATTTCGTTGTCGGGCAACGACATTCCGGGCGTGTATCGCTCGTCGGCGAGCTTGTCGTCCCAGACCGCAGTCCACCCGTTCTTACGTGCGATGCGCACGCAATTCTGGTTGGGCGAGCTGAAGGTCGCCTTGCGGAATTCGGCGACGGTGAAGGTGGGCTGCGTCATTGCATGTCCTTTCAACGGGTAAAGCAGGAGTCGCACGGGGTTGGCAGACCCGTTGCTCGTCCATTAAGGCTTATAGCCAACGGCGGCGAAATTACACGGCCGCGCCGTATCTTCCAGGTCGACCGGTTGGTCCGGGCGCCAGTCCGGTGCGTAGGCGATACCGGGTTCGACCAGGTCCAGGCCGTGGTAGAGCGCGGTGAACTGGGCGCGGGTGCGCAAGGACACCGGATCGGAGGTCTCGTCGTAAAGTGCGGCGGCGGCAGCCATTTGCTGCTTGATCTCCGAACCTGCGTCGTCCAGGGACACATGGGTCATCGCGGCATAACTGCCCGAGGGGAGCCGGTCGCGTAGTCGCGCCATCAGCTCGTGCGGCTGGTCGGTGTCGGGCACGAACGGCCAGACGCTGACGATCAAGAGACCGAGCGGCTGCCCGAAGTCGATCAGCCGCCGGGTATCCGGATGGTCCAGAATCAGGTCGGGATAACGCAGATCGGCCTCGACGATGGCGGTGTTGTCGAGGGCACCGCCGTGCAGCAGAAGGTCGTGGGCGCGATTGACCGCCTCCAGATCGTTGTCGACATAGACCACCCGCGAATCCGGCGCGGATTCCCTCGCGACCTCGTGCGTATTGCCGACGGTGGGGAGTCCGGAACCGATATCGAGGAATTGCCGGATGCCCTGCTCCACCATGAATCGTGTTGCGCGACGCAGGAATCCGCGGTTGTGATGCGCCCACACATCGAGGAATGGCAGTATTTCGAACAGTCGCTCACCGAAGATCTTGTCGACCTCGAAGACGGCTTCCCCGGACAGGTAGTAGTGATACATGCGAGCGGCGGATGGTCGGCTCGCATCAATTTCACGGGGCTCGAAGTCGGCGGGCATTCGGGTGCTCCTGATTCGTCAAGTGCTGGTGAATGTCTTGCGGCGGAACGATCGTGCGACGTGCTCGATGAATTTGCGGGAGTCCGCGGCGCCGAGAGCGGCCGCGCTGAGCCGGGACCATACGGTTTCGCGGGCGGCCACCGCGGGTTTGTCATCGATGTAGCGGATATCGCCCTGGCTCTCCACGATCGCCATCTCGAGGTCACCCGCCGCGCCCGGCGACGGCACCCGGACCAGGGTGTACCGGTCCTCCATCCCCGCCCCGCGGGTGGTGACGGTGAATGGCAGGACCTGGATCAGGATGTTGGGCCGTCTGGACAGATTCGACAGATGTTCGAGTTGTTCGAGCATCACCTCGCGCCCGCCGTATTCGCGGCGCAGACAGGATTCGGACAGGATCGCGCGGAATTCCGGCGGGTTCGCCTCGGTCAGGACCTGTTGCCGGGCCAGCCGCGCCTGCACCGATTCCTCGACGGTGACGCGGTCGGCCGCGACCGGAGTAACCGGTTCGTGCAGTGCGCGAATGTAGGACTCGCACTGGACGAGTCCCGGCATGATCTCCGCCTCGGCGGTGCGCAACAGGCTGGCATGCGCCTCCAGATCGACGAGCAGTCGCAGGTCCTCGACGTAGGCGCGGCGATGGCCGGTGGTCCAAAAGCCGCGCTTGTGGTTGTCGCGGCGCAGTTCCTTGAGCGTCTCGATATAACCCGGATCGGTGAAACCCAGTGTGGTCGTGAGGAGTTCGAGATCGCCGACGCTGATGGCGCCGACTCCGTTGATAAGCTGGTTGATTCGGCTCTGGGTCGACTCGATGATTTTGCCGGCCTCGGTCTGGCTGACACCCGCGGTGCGGACCATATGCTCGATCTCGCGTCCCAGCAACAATTTTCGCGCGGTCCGTAATCGAGTTCCCATGGCTCCCCAGCGTATCGTCCGACGCTACTCATCCGATTCACTTCCTGGAGCGTGATAATCACGCTAGCATTACCACACCAAAGATATCACGGCACGCCGAGGCAGTGGGTGTCATCGAGGACCGTCCCCTGCGTCGCGGTTTGAGGGGGTCGGATGACGACAGCCACGAACGATCGTCGGATGGTGCGAAATGCCCAGTAGCGCAGAGGCAACCGCGCAGCGCTGTCGGCACTACCAACGCGATCTGGGACTGCCCGCAGTGATCATGCCCGAGACCGAGACACGGATCATCGTGCAGACCGGACCTGTCAGCGCGGTGATGATGCCCTCGAGGCTGGCAACGGAAGTCGTCGCGGAGCAGCAAGGGCCGTTGGGGCCGGTGATAGAGCATCCGGCGTCGCGGCGGTGGACCTTTCTGACCGGACCGTCCGGACCGTGTCCGGAGAGTCTGACGCCCGCGCTGCTGCGCTGGAATGTCGGCGTCGCGTCGAAATACATTGTGCTGCCGTCTCCGGCTGACGAGCGGCGCGGATTTCGGCGCTGGATCCACGAGCCGCACAACAGGTTTCGGCCGTCGATGCGAGAAATCTTGGAAGCGGTGCTGAGGTTGCGGCGATAACGGTTCCAGCGGGCGCGCGGTACTCGCCGATATGAGGGGTCGGCGAGTGACGCGCGGTCCCGGACGGTTAGCGGGTGACGAGTTTCGTGGCTGCGGATTCGATTCGGGATTCGTCGAGGAGGACGGTAGTGGCGGCCGGGCCCAGGGGGATGAAGGAGTCTTCGCTGGTTACGCGGGTTACGGGGCCGTTGAAACCGGCGTCGATCAGGGCTGTGCAGAGGGATTCGGAGACACCGCCCGTGTGGCGGGTTTCGTCGGCGATGAGGACTCGGCCGGTGGCGCGGGCGTGGTCGAGTAAGTCGTCGAGGGGGAGGGGGGAGAGCCAGCGGAGGTCGAGAACGCGGGCTCGGATGCCGCGATCCGAGAGGCGTTGGGCTACACGCAGACTCATGGGGACCCCATTGGCGAAGGTGACGATGGTGAGGTCGCTGCCGTCGCCGTAGACGCGGGCGTGGCCGATGGCGATGTGGTCGGTATCGGAAGGTGTTGCAAGCCAGGCATTATCGCCGGGGCGGTGCAGGTCGCGGGTGTGGTAGAGGGCAATGGGCTCGAGATAGATGCAGACGCGGCCGTCCACGCGGGCGGCGGAGACGCAGGTGCGCAGCATGGCGGCGGCATCATCGGCGCGAGCGGGAGAGGCGATGATCAAGCCCGGGATATCGCGCAGTGCCGCAATGGAATTGTCGTTGTGGAAGTGGCCGCCGAACCCCTTCTGATAGCCATAACCGGCAATGCGGACGACCATCGGATTCCGGTATTGCCCCTGGGAGAAGTACGACAGTGTGGCGGCTTCTCCGCGCAACTGGTCCGCGGCGTTGTGCACGTAGGCGAGATACTGGATCTCCGGAATCGGCACGAATCCCGCGAGCCCGGCACCCAGAGCCGTGCCCAGCACGCTCTGTTCGTCGAGCAGCGTATCGAAGACGCGGCGCACTCCGAACTGCTTCTGTAGCCCCTTGGTGACGCCGTACACGCCGCCCTTGCGCCCGACATCCTCGCCGAATACCAGGACGTCGTTGTCCCGGTCGAGCAGTGCGGCGAGCGTCTGATTGATCGCCTGCGCCAACGTCACCGAATCACCCTGTGCAACTGTGTGTCCTCGACGCAACACATCGGCCTGGACCAGGTCCGGATGCGGCGAGACCAACGGGGCCATCACCGCAGAGGCGGAAGTCAATTTCGGTTCGCGACAAACCAATTCGGCCATGGCAGCGACTCGTCCGCCGATTTCGTCGTAGCGTGCGATGACTTCGGTCGGGGTGGCGATACCGGAAGTGACCAGGAGGCGGCCGGTTGCAATCACCGGGTCGCGGCGCAGGTCGGCGGTGATATCGGTGGGGCTGCGGTAGGCGGATTCGACATCGGATCCGGCGTGTCCCATGAGTCGTACGGTGCTCAGGTGGAGAAAGGCGGGCTTGCGGTGTTCGCGCACCCAGTCGACCACCTGCGTCGCGGTTGTCGCGGCATCGAGGAGATCGCTGCCGTCCGCGTCGAAATACTGCAGCCCGAGGCGGATGCCGTAGGACTGTTCGATCCAGCCGGGCGGGGTCGGAACGCTGATGCCGATGCCATTGTCCTCGCACACGAACAGCAGCGGCAGCGGAACCCCTTGCCGTGCAGTGTGAATCGCGGCATTGATGGCGCCGGCGGCGGTGGAGTGATTGGCCGACGCATCGCCGAAACTGCAGAGCACCACTGAATCCGAGGGCCATTCGCAGGCGACGCCGAGCCGTGCCGCGCGCTCGATCGCGAAGGCGAGGCCGACGGCGCGCGGCAGATGTGATGCGATGGTGGAGGTCTGCGGGATCACCGCAGCCGGTTTGCTGCCGAAAACCTTGTGTCGGCCGCCGGATATCGGCTCGGCGGCCGCCGCGACCATGCCGAGCAGCACATCCCGGATCGGGTCGAGACCGGGCACCTGCCTGGCCCGGTGCACGAAGAATGCCCCGGAGCGATAGTGCAGCAGCGCCGGATCGGTCGGGCGCAGGGCCGCCGCCACCGCCGCATTGCCCTCGTGCCCTGATGACCCGATGCTGTAATAGCCGCGCTTGGCGCTGCCCAACCGGCGCGCTGCGAGATCGAGATGCCTACTGGTCGCCTGTGATTCGAACAGGTCCAGGCACTGGGCTCCGGTGAGTCCGACATCCTCGACCGGCTGTTCGATAGGACGGCTGGGCCGCGGCTCCAGCGCCGATAGCTCGGCCCGGAACCGCTCCTCGAGGTCGACTCGCTGTTCGGTCACGCTGTGATCATCTCCGACAAACGCTGCTCCGGGGACCTGATTTCGGCGCTATTTCCGAAAGTATTCTGATCACCGCGGTAGTTGCGAGAAACTTCTCCGAGTACCCCGGTGCCGAATCGCGGATTTATCGGCTGCGGTCAGAATGGTGCACAGCATCAGCCTGACTGCTCGGTCTCCTCGATCGTCCGCCGCAGCAGATCGCGAGCGGTATCGAGCTCAACGGCCCGACGATCCAACTCCGCCAGCCGATCCCGCAGCGCGGGCAACACGCCAGGACAGGCCCGCAACGCGCCGTCGTCGACAGCGCACGGCAGCAACTGCCCGATCACCCGGGTCGAGAGTCCCGCCGCGAGCAAAGCGCGAATCTGCCCGACACGCCGCTCGGCATCCGCGTCGTACTCGCGATACCCATTGTGGCGGCGTTCGGCCGACAGCAACCCGACCCGCTCGTAATACCGCAGCAGCCGCTCACTGGTGCCGGTACGGCTGGCCAGCTCACCGATCAGCATGATTTGACCTTCCCATGGTGTCAGGGATCAACACTCGAGCCTGCAACTCGATTCCGTCAGGAGAAACGTTGATCATCGACGCACACAGCCACGTCCACGACCCGCTCACCGATCACATCGCGGTGCTCGACGAGGCAGGCGTGGACAAGACCATTCTGTTCATGACCCGACCGCATCCCGAACGAGCCGGAAACCTCACCGAACTACGCGAAGAGATGGACCTACTGACGCAGGCTCTCGCGGGCGGCGGCGCCCTCGGCCGAGAAACAGCCCGGCGCGAACTCGATGCCGCAATCGCCGCCTACCCGGACCGCTTCATCGGATTCGCCTCGGTACCACTCGACACGCCCGATGCCGACGCGATCGTCGAACGCGACGTAGTCGGGCGCGGACTGCGCGGCATCGGTGAGTTGACCCCGCCGCCGGACCAAGCGGCCCTGATCGAGCCGGTACTCCGTGCCGCCACCGACCACGATCGACTCCCTGTCGTCGTCCACGGCGCCGCACCCACGACCGCCGCCGACCTGCGCACCCTGACCGACCTCGCGCGACGCTACCCCCGCGTGCCGCTCGTGGTATCCCAACTCGGCGGAGCGCACTGGATGGACGCAATCGAACTGGTTCGCGACACCCCGAATATGTACCTCGAACTGTCCACTGCCAGTATCGTTTTCGCGGTCCGCCTGGCCATAGCCGAAATTCCCGAGCGTACCCTCTTCGGCTCGGATGCCCCCTACGGCGACCCGGTCGTCGCGCGCACCACCGTCGAACGCGCCACCCGCTCACCACACGTGCGTGAACTGGTCCTCGGCGCGACCGCGCAGCAGCTGCTGAGTTAGCTCGCGGTACCCGGCAAAGCCGCGGCGGCGTCCCGATCCAACAGCCATGTAGTGGATTCCGACCCGACGGCACCCGCCGCGGGAATCTCCACCGGATCCGCACCGGCAACCGCCGCGGCAACGGCTTCGGCCTTGGCGGCACCACCGACAACCAGCACAACATGGCGACTGTGCCGCACCGCGGGCAGCGTCAGCGTGACCCGCACCGGCGGCGGCTTCGGCGAATCCGGCACCGCGACAACGAGTTCGTGCTGTTCCCGCACCGCATCGGTATCCGGGAACAGCGAATTCACATGGCCCTCGCCGCCCATACCGAGCAGATGCAGATCGAAGGCCCCGTGCTCGGCCAGGTGCGCGTGCACCGCCGCCGCATACTCGGCGGCGGCTTCGACCGGATCCGGATACTCACCATCGGAGGTGGCAACCGGATGCACCCGCGACGGATCAACCGGCACATGATCCAGCAGCGCCTGCCGCGCCTGCAGATCATTGCGCTCCGAATCGCCCGCGGGCACGAATCGCTCGTCACCCCAGAACACATCGAGCAGCGACCAGTCGATATCGCCGGGTGTCTTGCGGACCGATTCCAACAGTCCGATCCCGGTCCCACCGCCGGTCAACACCACCGATGCGGAGCCACGTGCCGCCTGCGCCGCCACCACGACCGCGACGAATCGCGTGGCCGCGGCGGCGATCAAGGCATCGGTGTCGTTGTGTACTTCGACGGTGTTCGCGGGAAAGTTCGCGCGCTCACTCATAGGTCACCTTCTCGATTCCGGCGAGCGCCTCGGCATAGATCTCGTCGGCATCCAGCCGTCGCAGCTCCTCGGCGAGGCAGTCGCGAGTTTCTCGGCGCGCCAAGGCGATTCGCTGATCCGGGTCACCGGTGCGGGTCAGCGTCGCGGTGCGCCCGGTCTGCGGCCGCTCGATCGCGATCGACACCGTCGGGCGACGTACCTCCACGCGCAGCGCACCCGAGCGGCGACGCACCGGACAGTCGAGCCGGGCGGCCAACCAGCCCGCGAGCATATCCAGCGCGGGTTCTTCGCGCAGTCCGGAGATGATCACCGAATCCACCGGCTCGAACGGCGGTTCGTCCATGGCGGCCGCCAAGAGCGCCCGCCAGTAGGTGATGCGACTCCACGCCAGATCGGTATCCCCGGAGGCGTAGGAGCCGAGGCGTTTCTTGATCGTCGCCTGCGGATCGGCGGCGAAGGTGGCGTCGGTGATGCGGCGAGTCGCCAAGCGTCCCACCGAATCCTTGGACGGGAACTCCGGGGCACCACGCGGCCACCACGCCACCACCGGTGTGTCCGGCAGCAGGAACGGGATGACGACGCTGCTCTCGTGGTTGATCAGATCACCCTGCAGCCGCAGCACTATCACCTCGGCCGCACCCGCATCGCCGCCGACGCGGATCTGGGCATCCAATCGGGTCTCGGCCTCGCGATCCCCCCGCGCCAAAACAACCACGCGACAGGGATGTTCGCGGCTGGCGTCATTGGCGGCGTCGATGGCGTCTTCGGCCTCGGAGCTGTCCAGCGTGCACACGACCAGAGTCAGCACCCGGCCCATGGTGATCACACCATTGCTCTCCCGAAGGCGCACCAGGCGTTTGGTGACCTCGCCGGTGGTGGTCTGCGGCATATCGACGATCATGGCCGCCGCCATTCGCGCCCGGTGCGGGCCACCATCTCATCGGCCGAGGCCGGACCCCAGGTCCCCGCCTCGTACTGTTCGGGTTTACCGTCGGCGGTCCAGTGCTCGAGCACCGGATCCAGGATGCGCCAGGACAATTCGACCTCCGCGTTCACCGGGAACAGGGACGGCACCCCGAGCAGCACATCGAGGATCAGGCGTTCGTAGGCCTCGGGGGAGGATTCGGTGAACGCCTCGCCGTAGCTGAAATCCATATTGACATCGCGCACTTCCATGCTCGACCCCGGCACCTTCGAACCGAAGCGGGTGGTAATGCCCTCATCGGGCTGCACCCGGATGACCAGTGCGTTCTGCCCGAGATCCTCGGTCATGGTCTGGTCGAACGGCAGATGCGGTGCTCGCTTGAACACCACCGCGATCTCGGTCACCCTGCGGCCCAAGCGTTTTCCGGTGCGCAGGTAGAACGGCACACCAGCCCAGCGTCGGGTGTCGACCTCGAGGGTGATCGCAGCGTAGGTCTCGGTGCGCGATTGCGGGTCGAAACCCTCCTCATCGAGCAGTCCGACCACATGCTCGCCGCCCTGCCAGCCTTCCGCGTACTGTCCGCGCGCAGTGGTTTCATCGAGAGGCTCGACGAGTTTGGTCGCCGAGAGCACCTTGATCTTCTCCGCCTGCAACTGCTTGGGCTCGAAGCTGATCGGCTCCTCCATGGCAGTCAGCGCGAGCAACTGCAGCAGGTGGTTCTGGATGACATCGCGGGCCGCGCCGATACCGTCGTAATAGCCTGCGCGCCCGCCCAATCCGATGTCCTCGGCCATGGTGATCTGCACATGGTCGACGTAATTGGCATTCCAGATCGGTTCGTAGAGCTGGTTGGCGAAGCGCAGCGCCAGGATGTTCTGCACCGTCTCCTTGCCGAGATAGTGATCGATGCGGAATACCGTCTCTTCCGGGAACACCCGGTTGACCAATGCGTTGAGTTCGACCGCGCTGTCCAGATCGTGGCCGAACGGCTTCTCGATCACTACCCGGCGCCACGGCTTGCGGCCCTCGCCATTGGTTTTCGTCGGTTGGGCCAGTTTGTGCTCGGAGAGCTGATCGAGCACCACCGGGAACATATTCGGCGGAATCGACAGGTAGAAGGCGTGATTGCCGCCGGTGCCGCGGTCCTTGTCCAGCTTCGCCAGGACGTCGGCGAGTTTGGCGAAGGCGGAATCGTCGTCGAAGGAGCCCTGTACGAATCGGATGCCCTCGGCGAGGTGGTCCCAGACCTCCTGCCGAAATGGTGTGCGTGCGTGTGCTTTTACCGCGTCGAGCACGACATTCGCGAAGTCCTCGTCCGCGTAGTCCCGGCGGGCGAAGCCGACCAGTGCGAAGCCCGGGGGCAGCAGCCCCCGGTTCGACAGATCGTAGATGGCCGGCATCAGTTTCTTCCGGGACAGATCGCCGGTGACGCCGAAGATCACCATGCTGCACGGTCCCGCTATGCGGGGGACCCGCTTATCCCGCTCGTCGCGGAGCGGGTTCTTCCAGGTATTCGTCTGAGTGCCGGCCATCGGGTCAGTTATCCCCGGACTTGGCCAGTTCGCCTGCCGTGGCGGAAAGCAGCTCCTCCCACGACTTCTCGAACTTTTCCACACCCTCGCGCTCGAGTACGTCGAAGACGTCGTCGAGGTCGATGCCGACCGCGGTGAGCTTGTCGAAGACCTCCTGCGCGGCCGCGGCGGTACCGCTGACGGCGTCGCCACGGATCTCGCCGTGATCGGCGACCGCCTCGAGGGTCTTCTCCGGCAGCGTGTTCACCGTATTCGGCGCGACGAGTTCGGTGACATACAGCGTGTCCGAGTACTCCGGATTCTTCACACCGGTCGAAGCCCACAGCGGCCGTTGCCGATTCGCACCGGAGGCGGCCAGATGCGTGTAGGTCGAGGTGTGCGCTCCACCGTCGAAGACATCCTGGTATTCGGCGTAGGCCAGGCGCGCGTTGGCGACCCCCGCCTGTCCGCGCAGTGCCAGCGCTTCCGGTGTACCGATCGTTTCGAGTCGCTTATCGATCTCGGTGTCCACGCGGGAGACGAAGAACGAAGCGACCGAATGGATCTTGGCCAGATCGTGGCTGGTGGCCTTGGCTCCGCGCAGACCGTCGAGGTAGGCGCCCATCACCTGGCGGTAGCGCTTGACCGAGAAGATCAGGGTCACGTTGACGCTGATGCCCTCGGCGATCACCCGGGTGATCGCGGGCAGGCCCGCCTCGGTGGCCGGAATTTTGATGAACAGGTTGGGCCGATCCACCGTCTTCCACAGGTCGATGGCCTGCGCGACCGTCTGCTCGGCGTCGAAGGCCAGGCGCGGGTCCACCTCGATGGAGACCCGGCCGTCGACACCGTTGCTGGACTCGTAGACGCCGGCCAGCACGTCGCAGGCCGCACGCACATCGTCGGTGGTGATGGTCCGGATCGCGGAATCCACATCCGCGCCTTGGGCGGCAAGCTCTTTCACCTGGCCGTCGTAGGCGTGGCCCTGGCTCAGGGCACCCTGGAAGATGGTCGGATTGGTGGTGACGCCGACGACGCTGCGGGTTTCGATGAGCTCTGCCAGGTTCCCGGACTGGATCCGGTCCCGCGACAGATCATCGAGCCACACCGAGACGCCCGCGGCGGAGAGGGCGGCGACGTTTTCGTTCTGTGCCATTAGCTCTTATCCCTTCACGTTTTCCAGCGTGCGTTGCGCGGCAGCGACTACAGCTTCCGCGGTGATGCCGAACTCGCGGAACAGGGTCTTGAAATCGGCCGAGGCACCGAAGTGCTCGATCGAAACGATCTCGCCCGAGTCACCGGTGAACCGGTACCACGGCATCGCGATACCGGCCTCGACGGCCACGCGAGCGGCGACTGTCGGCGGCAGCACCTCGTCCCGATATGCCTTGTCCTGCGCGTCGAACCACTCCACACACGGCATCGACACCACGCGGGTACCGATGCCCTGCGCCTCCAGCGTAGTGCGCGCGGCGACCGCGAGTTGGAGCTCGGATCCGGTCGCGATCAGGATTATCTGCGGAGTGCCGGTGGACGCCTCGGCCAGCACGTAGCCGCCCTTCTTGACGCCCTCGTAGCTGGTGCCCTCCTGGATCGGCAGATCCTGGCGGGTCAGTGTGAGCGCGGACGGCCCGTCCTGGTGTGCCGGTTCGGAGACCGAGAAGTGCGAGGTGTGCTCGCTGCTGTCGCGCTCGAGGATGGTGCGCCAGGCGTATGTGGTCTCGTTGGCGTCGCCGGGGCGGACCACGTTCAGACCCGGGATCGCGCGCAGCGCGGCCAGATGTTCGATCGGCTGATGCGTCGGGCCGTCTTCGCCGAGACCGATGGAGTCGTGCGTCCACACGTAGATCGCGGGTACCCGCATCAGCGCCGCCAGGCGCACGGCCGGGCGCATGTAGTCGGAGAAGACCAGGAAGGTGCCGCCGTACGGACGGGTCGGGCCGTGCAGGGCGATGCCGTTCAGGATCGCGCCCATGGCGTGCTCGCGCACACCGAAGTGCAGGGTGCGGCCGTACGGGTTGGCCTTCCACATACCGGTCGAGATCGACTCCGGACCGAAGCTCGGCGTGTCGGGCATAGTGGTGTTGTTGGATTCGGCGAGGTCGGCCGAACCGCCCCACAGTTCCGGCAGCACCGGCGCCAGCGCGGCCAGCACCTTGCCGGACGCCTTGCGGGTGGCCATACCCTTCGGATCCGCCTCGTAGGTCGGCAGATTCGCGGCCCAGCCGGCGGGCAGCTCACGCTTGGCGAGCCGATCGAACAGCGCCTTGTTCTGCGGGTTCGCGGCGGCCCACGCGTCGAACTGCTGCTGCCAGGCCGCATGCGCCTGCTGGCCGCGCTCGATGACCTTGCGGGTGTGCGCGATGACATCGTCGTCGACCTGGAAGTTCTTTTCCGGGTCGAAGCCGAGGATCTTCTTGGTGGCGGCCACCTCGTCGGCGCCGAGTGCGGCACCGTGCGCGGCGCCGGTGTTCATCTTGTTCGGGGCGGGGAAGCCGATGATGGTGCGCAGTACGATTATCGATGGCTTACCGGTCTCCGCCTTGGCCGCAGCCAGCGCCGCCTCGATGGCGACGACGTCCTCGCCGCCCTCGACCACCTGCACGTGCCAGCCGTAGGCCGCGTAGCGCTCGGCGACATCCTCGGTGAAGGCGATGGTGGTGTCGTCCTCGATGGAGATCTTGTTGTCGTCGTAGATCACGACCAGGTTGCCCAACTGCTGGGTGCCCGCGAGCGAGGAGGCTTCGGAGGTGACGCCCTCCTCCATATCGCCGTCGGAGGTGATGACGTAGATGAAGTGGTCGAACGGGCTGGTGCCCGGTGCGGCGTCCGGGTCGAACAGACCGCGCTCGCGCCGTGCCGCCATCGCCATACCGACCGCGGAGGCCAGACCCTGACCCAGCGGGCCGGTGGTGATCTCGACGCCGTCGGTGTGGCGGAATTCGGGGTGGCCCGGGGTGAGCGAGCCCCACTTGCGCAGGTGCTCGAGATCGTTCAGCTCCAGACCGTATCCGGCCAAGTAGAGCTGAATGTACTGGGTGATGCTGGAGTGACCGCAGGACAGTACGAAGCGGTCCCGGCCGACCCAGCTCGGATCGCTCGGGTCCAGGCGCATGGTGCGCTGGTAGAGCGTGTAGGCCAGCGGTGCGAGGCTCATCGCGGTGCCGGGGTGCCCGTTCCCGGCGTTCTGCACCGAATCGGCGGCTAGAACCCGAACGGTGTCGACGGCCTTGGTGTCCAGATCCGTCCAGTCGTCCGGGTGATGCGGCTGAGTGAGGGCGCGGATGTCGTCTGTGACTGACACGACCGAGGTTCTCCTGACATTGTTTCGTCGACGGTGGCGGAGGGGTGCGCGCACGGCAGCTGTGGAATGCGAACCGGGTTTACCCCAACTACCCTAGATGTGCCCGATGACCGGCATGTGAGGAACCCGGCTTAGTTCAGGTGTCGAATCGCTTCGACAGCGTGCCGGAGCGAGGGGGCTATGGAAAGAAGGCTGTGCGGCTGGGTCTACCATCGTGTGTAGTAGTTGCCGCCTCGCACCAGCTCGAGCAGGGGAGCGCGGTGGTG
Source organism: Nocardia vinacea (assembly GCF_035920345.1). Classification (NCBI taxonomy): domain Bacteria; kingdom Bacillati; phylum Actinomycetota; class Actinomycetes; order Mycobacteriales; family Nocardiaceae; genus Nocardia; species Nocardia vinacea. The sequence goes on along the minus strand of NZ_CP109149.1, from coordinate 3,121,129 downwards.
GTTCCATGCCGGATGCGATGCACAGCGTGCGAGGAGAGATAGTGCGGATTGGGCAACAGCCGGGTGGCAATGGTGCACACGGCTCCTCCGCGACGGCGCTGGCCGACCGGTTGACCGGCGACGGCCTGCTGTCCCGACTACTGCGGCGACCCCTCGCCTATATCGCGTTGACCAAGCCGCGCGTCATCGAGCTGCTGCTGGTCGCGACGATTCCGACGATGCTGCTGGCCGATCGCGGCCATGTCGATATCCGGCTGATCCTGGTCACGCTGTTCGGCGGTTGGATGGGCGCCGCGAGCGCCAATACGCTCAACTGCGTCGCCGACGCCGATATCGACAAGGTGATGAAGCGGACGGCGAAGCGGCCGCTGGCCAGGGAGGCCGTGCCGACTTCGCACGCCTTCGTCTTCGGTGTCACGCTCGGTATCGGGTCGTTCGCCTGGCTGTGGTGGCAGGCGAATCTGCTCAGCGGCCTGCTGGTCGTCGCGACGATCCTGTTCTACGTCTTCGTGTACACCCTCGGTCTCAAGCGCCGGACCTCGCAGAATGTGGTGTGGGGCGGCGCGGCCGGATGTATGCCCGCGCTGGTCGGCTGGTCGGCGGCGACCGGAAATATCGGCTGGCCCGCGATCGCGCTGTTCGGTGTCATCTTCTTCTGGACGCCGCCGCACACCTGGGCTTTGGCCATGCGCTACAAGGAGGACTACCGCGCGGCCGGCGTGCCGATGCTGCCGGTCGTGGCCACCGAGCAGGCCGTCACCAAGCAGATCGTCATCTACACCTGGCTCACCGTGCTCACCACTCTCGCGCTGGTCCCCGCTACCGGTGTGGTCTACGCGGCCGTCGCACTGGTGGCCGGAGCGTGGTTCCTGCTCATGGCGCACCAGCTGTACTCCGGTGTGCGGCGCGGTGAATCGGTGAAGCCGTTGCGACTGTTCCTGCAGTCCAACAACTATCTGGCCGTGGTGTTCTGTGGTCTCGCGGTGGATTCGGTGCTCGGGTGGGACACGATCGGCAGCTTCTTCGGCTGAATCAGCCGATATATCCGTCGGGCCGGACGAGGACGGTGGTGCCATCGACCGCGTCATAGGCGGTGAAGGCGTGACCGTCGACATCCACGACGTGCTGTCCAGTCGCCTTGTCGCCGGGGCAGATCACCGTGTACACCTCGACACCGGGCTCGGGCGGTACGTCGGTTTCACCGAATGACAGCAGCGTCGCATGCGGTCCGCGGAACAGGTCGAACAGTCGAATCGGCCGCCCCTCGGCATCTTTGACCGGTGCGTCGGGTGCGCGATCACCGGCGACGAGCACGCCGTGGTCGGCGCGATCTCGGTAGCTGATATCCAATTGACGTGTCTCCGCACCGCGCTGCATGGCGTCCTCGGCACCGTCGACCAGCTTGTCCAGCAGTTCGGTACTGATCCCGAGCACCCGTGCGGCTACTGTGCGGCGTTCGGATTCGTAACTGTCCAGCAGTGATTCGTCGCCCGCGACCGCGGCGGCGAGCTTCCAGCCGAGGTTGTAGGCATCCTGGATACCGGTGTTCATGCCCTGTCCGCCGGTGGGCGGATGCACATGTGCGGCGTCGCCCGTGAGGAATACCCGACCCTCTCGGAATCGTTGCGCCAGACGAATATTCGGCCGCCATACTGTCGCCCAGGTGAGATCGGTCAGGACGATATCCAGATTTCCGGCATAGCGGTCGACGAACTTCTGCAGCACCTCGAGGGTGGGCTCGGCGTCGGTGTCCAATGGCGCACCGAATTGGAACTGGCTGCCACCGGGCAACGGGGACAACATGATTCCCTCCATCGGCCGACCGGCCGCGGCGAACCAGTAGCCGTAGGCGTGATCGAGCGCATCGGCACCGACATCGCCCAGCAACACTCGGATCGAATCGTCGGTGGTGCCTTCGAACGGAATGCCGAGCGTCTTACGGACGGTGCTTTTCCCGCCGTCCGCGCCGACCAGATAGGCGACACGCAACGCCTCGATGACACCGTCGTGCGCCAATTGGACGCTGACGCCCGTCTCGTCCTGTTCGAAAGTGACCAGCGCCGTGGCGAGTTCGACCCGCACGCCGAACTCCGCGAGCCGGTCACGCAGGATCGCCTCGGTCCGCGACTGCCCGAGCACCCAGAGGTTGGGGTAGGGGACCGATGGCGTCGGCTCGACTGGTTCGGCCATCCGATGTTCGCCCGCGAATTCACCGCCGAAGTACGCGCGGATCACTGGTGACGGTGATCCGGCCCGGCGGACCGCATCCAGCACGCCGAGGTCGTCGAAAACCTCGAGCGTGCGCGGCTGGATACCGTCGCCGCGCGATCCCGCGAAGAATTCGGTGGCCCGGTCGATGATGCGCACCGGAATATTGCGGCGGGCCAAGTCGATGGCGAGGGTGAGGCCGGTGGGTCCGGCGCCTGCGATGAGTACTTGCGTTTGGTCGTGCACTATATCTCCGTACCGAATTGCGTTGGTTGGTTACCGTCGATAGATCAATCCGGGACGACGACTGCCCGGGTGGCGCCGAATTGCGCGGCGGCCCAAGCCTCTTCGATCTTCGAGAGCGGGAACTCCTGCACCGCGGTGTCCAACCGGCCATCGGCGATCAACTGCATGTACTCGGGGATTGCGGCCAGGATCGACTGCACCGACGCGGATCCGGCCCCGCTACCGGAGATCGCGATGCGACGGCTGCGCAACAGCGCGGCCGGAACGGCCGCCTCGGCACCCGCGGTGGCGCCGATCTGGATGTACGCGATATCTGCGTCGTCCTCGGTCAGGCCTTGGCGTCCGAGCGCCGCGAAGGCGGCCTCGGCCGGTGTGCCCCACACATAGTCGAGCACCAGGCTCGGCGCCACGGTCCCGATCGCCTCGGCCAGCGCCGACGCGGTGGCGTCCTTGGCGTCCTGCAGCGTGACCGTGGTCGCGCCGTATCCCGCCGCCCGCTCGAGTGCCGACGGATTGCGTCCGGCGGCGATCACCCGGTCCGCGCCGAGCACGAAGGCGTTCTGCACGGCCAGCAGACCTGCTGCCCCGGTGGCGCCGAGGATCAGCACGGTGCCGAGGTGCTGGTTGGGCAGTGCGTAGCGGCGCTCGCGCAGGGCCAGCCACGAGGACAACCCGGGGTTGAGTCCACCGGCGATTCGCGCGGGATCGGCGCCGGTCGGGAGCGGAATCCGCATCCGCGCGGGCACCGCCATGCGTTCGGCCAGCGTGCCGTAAGGAGCCTGTGGGAAACCGGTGTAGACGAGCGCGCCGTCGGTGGTGCGCGCCACCGCGTCGATGCCTGGGATCAGGGGATAGGCGTCGGTGCTGCCGTAGTGCGTACCGGCCGCCAGCGATCGAACGATCGGATGAATGCCTGCCGCCACCAGCTCGACCAGCTCCCGGCCTTCGGTCACCTCCGGCTCGTCGAAGTCGGCATACACAGGACTTTCGCCTGCGCTGCGCAGGACTGCTGCTTTCATGACCTTCACCAATCTGAATTGAAATTCACTGAATCTGCATTCAGTATGGGGATTGATAGGTTTTCGTGTCAAGGAGGTGGTGTGAGTGACGTCGAGTCGCCGGGAAAAGTCCGCAGAGACCGAACAGGCACTGAAGGATGCGGCGCGGCGGGTGTTCGCCGAACGCGGCTACTTGAACACCAAGATCACCGACATCACGGCGGCCGCTGGGCGCGCGGCCGGGTCGTTCTACAACCACTTCGCGAGCAAGGAGGAGCTACTCCAGGCGCTGCTGAACGATCTGGCGAGCGCCGGAGACGAGCGCGCGGAGCAGCCCGAACACAAATCCGATTTCAGTGATCCGGAGGCGGTGCGGTATCACATCGCCGGGTATTGGTCCTTCTCTCGGGAACATGGGGCGGTGATGCGCGCGATTGCTCAGGCGGCGATCGTCAGCGAGGATTTCGCTCGGGCGCTCGGACAGTTCGGGGTCGAACAGCGCGCGGATATCGCCGATCATCTGGATGGCCTGGCCGACAAGGGATTACGGCTGCCGAGCAGTGTCGATGCCAGTCTGGCGATGATGTTCCAGGTCACCCAGGGGATGTTGGCGGCGGTCGAGGACGGTTCCGTCACGCTGACGGATGAACAGGCGATCGAGGGTTTGACGCGGTTCATTTATCGTGGTCTGACCGGGCAGGACTACTGATTCGGCGGATCTGGTTGCCGGACGGCGGAAACCGGCTCGGCAGCGGCCGGAAGCGCGATTCGGGCTGTCGGGCAGCGAGACCGGCTCGTCAGTGGCGGGGGTGCGATCGTGCTGCTGGGCAATGGATTCCAGGTGCCAACGGCCGCGCCGGTGCACGGCCGTTGGCGTGTGGTTACGGCAGCAGGACGATCGAGCCGGTGGTCTTGCGGCCTTCGAGATCGCGGTGCGCCTGCTCGGCTTCGGCCAGCGGATACGTGGCACCGATCCGTACATGCAGCGTTCCGTCGGCGATCGCGGTGAGGATATCGGTTGCGCGCCAGAGCAATTCGGCACGGTCGCGGGTGTAGTGCACCAGCGTGGGGCGGGTGACGAACAGCGACCCTGCCGGGTTGAGGCGCTGCAGATCGAAGGGCGGTACCGGGCCGCTGGCCGCGCCGAAGAGGGCCAGCATGCCGCGCACCCGCAGAGATGCGAGGCTGGCCTCGAAGGTGGCCGCGCCGACACCGTCGTATACGGCCGCGACGCCGACGCCCTCGGTGCGTGCGCGAACCTGATCGGCGAGATCATCGCTGTAACGCAGTACTTCGCTCGCGCCCGCCTCACGGGACAGTTTTTCCTTCGCGTCCGAGGAAACGGTGGTGATCACCCGCACCCCGCGCGCGACGGCGAGCTGAGTGAGTATAAGACCGACGCCGCCCGCGCCCGCGTGCACCAGCACGGTCTCGCCGGGTTCGGGCTTGTAGATCGATTCGATCAGGTAGTGCGCGGTCATACCCTGCAGCAGCGCCGAGGCGGCGACCGGTGCGTCGACACCGTCGGGCACCTTGACCGCGACCGCCGCCGGTACGGCGACCCGCTGGGCATAGCTGCCGGGTGCGGCCGCCCAGGCGACCCGGTCGCCGACTGCGAATTCGGTCACATTCGCGCCGACCTCGGCCACCACACCGGTGCCCTCGGCGCCGGGAATATAGGGCACCGCCTGCGGGTAGCGGCCGGTGCGGATATAGGTATCGATGAAGTTGATGCCGATCGCCTGGGTGTCGATGAGCAGCTGATCCGGACCGATCTGCGGATCCGGCACCTCGACGTAGTTCAGGACTTCGGGACCGCCGTGCTCGGAAACCTGAATAGCGCGCATGAGATCCGTTCTACACCCAAGGGGTCTGGACCCGAACGTACCGGTCAGTAAACTAACCGCCATGAGTGTTCAAGCCGCCACCGCCCCAGTGCAGCTGTCGGGTTCCCTAGTGGATTCAGTCAAGGGATTCGTCGCCGAGCACGGCGGCTCCGCCACCGCTGTACTGCAGCCGATCGGCCGCGCGGGCGTGCGCGTCACCCTGGTCGGCTCCGACGGTGTCCTTGGTGACCGCGTGGTCGACGATCTGGCGACCGCCAAGGAATTGGTCGAGACCATCAACGGCCTGACCGAGGCCGATGAATGGGACCGCGAGCTGATCTCGGTGGTCACGCCGCGCAAGGGGCACTGGGCCAAGATGGCCGGTTGGGTCGCCCGGCAGACCCGTTTTCCCAAGGCGCGCAACGAGAACTGAGCTGTTCAGGCTTCCATGGTCGCGCCGTCCAGTTCGCGAGTCCGGCGTGGGACAGGGCGCAGGACCAGCCGCGCGACCGGGCCCGCGAAGATGCCCGCGAGCCGGGTGAAGGGCCAGATGCCGAGGATCAGCAGCAGGATCAATCCCCGCGCCTGGTAGATGAGCGGTGCATGCTGCATGGCCTCGGGATACGGATCGATGGTGACCAGCGAGCGGAACCACGCGAAAAGCGTTTCGCCGGTTCGATATTCGCGGGCCACCGTGGTCGGATCGTATTCGATGATCACTCCGGACAGCAGCGCGGCCGTCAGGGCCGGGAACGTGATGCGGTCCAGCGGGGTGATCACGGGACGCGACGGGCCGGTGATCAGATCCGGTAGGAACAGCAACACCGCCCCGACCGCGGCCGCGGCGACACCGCCGATCTGCACGATCATGGTGACCACGTGCAGCGCACCGGAGGGTCGGGCGTGTGGTTCGGTGGTGATTACATTGATCAGGCGGGTGAGGACTATGAGGCACACCCCGGACCGAAATGCCGTCGATCCGAACCGTTGGCTACGGTCCATCTCCGGATAACTGGTATAGCTGCGGAAACCGTCGCGCCGGTAGCGCCAGATGTGACCGAGCACGAACGACACGAACGCGCCATAGGGCAGCGCGATCCACAACAGCGATGTCACGGCGAGTTCGCTTTCCGCTTGCCGACGATCGGACGTATCACGGTCGCAGAGACACCGAATGTCGAACAAGGGGCCAACGGCCCTTACCGAAGGGTACTTCGGGCGTCGGCGGCGAGACGGTCGAGGATCGCCGCCGACTCGCCTGACTGGTGAGCCGGGTGGCCTCGGCCTTGGGCGGCGGCCCGGAGTTTGATCGCCTCGGCCTCGGCGAGTGCCTGCATTTTCGTCTGTGCCGCAGCGGCTTCCGCGCGCAAACGGGTCTCCTCGGCCTCGGCCTCGGCCTGGCTGGTCCGCGCGTCACGGCCCGCCGCGGCGAGGGTGGTCTGGCGAAAGGCATCGGCATCCGCCGGCTTGCGGATCTCGACCTGCAGTTGCTGTTCCTTCTGCTGTGCTTCGAGTTGTGCGACGCGCGTTGCCATTTCGACGGCCGCTTGGCGGGCCTTGGCATCGGCGAGCGGTCTCGAGTCAGCCCAGGTCTCGAGTCAGCCCAGGTCTCGAGTCAGCCCAGCGCTTTGACGATCGCTGCGGCCAGCGGTGCCGACGAGGCGGGATTCTGGCCGGTGTAGAGATTGCGATCGACCTCGATATGCGGGGCCCACGGCTCGCCCTCGCGGAAATCGACGCCGAGCTCGACCAGCCGATCCTGCAGCAGCCACTTGGCCTTATCGGCGAATCCGGCTTGTGCCTCTTCGGCATTGGTGAATCCGGTGACCTGGTAGCCGACGAACGGGGAATCGCCGTCGATGGCGGTCGCGAGCAGCGCGGCGGGCGCGTGGCAGACGACACCCAGCGGTTTGCCCGAGGCCAGCGCGGCATTGAGCAGGGCGCCGGAGTCGGCATTCACCGACAGATCTTCCATCGGGCCGTGTCCGCCCGGGTAGTACACGGCGTCGTATTCGGCCAGGTCGACATCCTCGAGCCGGATCGGGCTGCGCAGTTCTGCCGCATCGGCCAGGGTCTCGGCGATCTCCGCGGCACCGTCCGCACCGCCGTTGACCTCGGGTGCGAGACTGCCCTGGTCGACCGTCGGTACGACGCCGTCGGGAGTGGCCACCACAATCTCGTGACCCGCCGCCTTGATGGCCTTATATGGAGCCACGACCTCTTCGGCCCAGTAGCCGGTCGGATGTTTCGTGCCATCGGCGAGTGTCCAATAGTCGACGCCGGTCATGACGAAAAGAACCTTCGACATCGTGTGCCTCCTGATCAGGGGATTGGTCGACGTGCTGACGTTGCATATGCAGGGTGTCAGTTCGTCACGATATCGACGTTAGGCACACATTCATCGAAGCACCAATAGGATCGCCTGTAAGAGATATCGGAATAATGATGGGTCTCTGGTTGCGGGTGTGGGAGGCGTCCGGATCGTAAGGTAGGGGACGATGAACGCGGATAAGGCGAGCGAGTTGGCGGCTCGGCGGGTCGGCGCCGCGCATGCCGACGCGCAGCACCGCGTCGCGCTCGCCGAGAGCTTCTATCCGCCGGAACTCCGCGCCTACCGTCGGGCCGAAATCGCCTTTCTGCAGTGGGAACTCGCGCGCGGTGTGCTGCACTCCGAGACCGGCAGCCCGTGGTGGCGGGCAATCAACGACCGCTTACTGCACGACAAACTGGAGGCCGCGCTGCTGCATCATGCCGATGCCCGCGATGCGTCGACGCCCGGTGCCCGGCTGTGGCTCGAATTTCTCATCGCCCCTTCGCCCGCGGCGTGGTACCGGGCGCACAATCGCAGCATCGTCGCCGGTTATCTGGAACATCAGGAGTTGGCGGCGGCCGAATTGCCCGCCGAGCGGTTGATGATCAATGTGACACTCATGCGCGTGCTGTTCACCCACGTCATGGTGGCGCGGCCGACGCTGGCGCTCGGCCGGTTCGGGGCCCTCGGCGGCTGGTCGGCCGATCCGCGCCGCAGCTCGGTCCGCCTGTTCCTCGACCTGCGGAATGTTTTTCCCGAGGTGTATCCGCTGGCGAATATGTCCGTCGATGGTGTGCTCGCGCTCGAGGGACGCGTGGCGCGGGCGCTCGATTACGGTCTGATCGTGCCGAAGTTGGAGCAGATATATGCGTTCGCCGCGGAGCAATTGGATGAGCCGACGATCGTCGGGCTCGTCGAGAACGGCGATCCCTGCTATGCGGGGTTGCGCATCGAACGCGGGCAACTGGCATCGGATGCTTTGATCCGAACACTCGCGCGCGTCACTCGGCCGCGGTTCGCGTAGCGATCGTTCATCCGTGAGCGATTCAATAATCCCCGCGCACAAGGTTTTTCGGTAATTGACCAGCCGTGTATCGGGCGATCTCCGCAGCGACAACGGCGTAGGCGCGTTCGAGACTGCCTCGGCTACTTCCCGCGACATGCGGTGTCAGCAACAGCCCGGGCGCTGTCCAGAGCGGATGCTCGGGCGGAAGGGGCTCCGGGTCGGTGACATCAAGGGCTGCGCGCAATCGTCCCGAAACTAGTTCGGCCAGTAGCGCTTCGGTCCGCACGATCGGTCCACGCGCGACATTCACCAGTACCGCGCCGTCGGCCATCTTGGCCAGGAATTCGGCATCGACCATGCCGATAGTCTGATCGGTCACCGGAACCATCAGCACGACGGCATCGAATTCGCTGAGCAGCCACGGCAATTCGTCGACACCGTGCACACCGTCGCGGGCGGTCGTGCCGACCAGCGTCAAGGTCGCATCGAAAGCCTCGACCCTGCGGCGCAATTCGATACCGAGATCACCCGCGCCGATGCCGAGGATCCGCTTACCCGCCAACGTATCCGTCCGATGCTGATACCAGCGCTGCTCGCGCCGCAAATCGGCGAACTCCGTCAGCTCGCGATAAATCGTGAGCAGCGCCGCAACCACCCACTCCGCGGAACTGCCACCATGCGCCCCCCGCGCATTCGACAGCAGCACCCCATCCGGCAGCCGACCGATCCACCGTTCGGCCCCGGCCGTCAGCATCTGCACCAACCGCAACTTCGGCAACCCGGCCATATCGATCGAATCGGGCCGAGCCAGAAACGCCGGAACCAGCACCTCCGCCAACTCCGCCCCCGCGGGCAGCGGTTCGCCGGGCGAATACCGCACCGGGCGAATCTCATCGAGCCGGGCCAATACCCCGACTCCATAATCATCTGGCACAAGGACGGTGACCGGCATGCCTGCCAGGTTAGCCGCGCTCGCCGCCGAATTGCATCCGATCATCGGACCATTCGCTACTGCCGAAGCGGGCCAATGCTTCGAGTATCGCGTTGCGCATGGCCGGGCTGCCGGTATGGCCGGAATCCTCGATGACCCGCAGCTCCGCACTGGGCCAGGCCCGCGCCAATTGCCAAGCGGTGTAGAGAGGTCCGGACAGGTCGAGGCGGCCGTGGATCAACACGGCGGGAATTCCCGCGAGCTTGTGTGCCTCACGTAGCAGTACGCCATCCTCGAGCCAGGCGGCATTGGCGAAGTAATGCGTGCAGATCCGGACCATAGCGAGCATCGCGTCATCCGGCTTCGCGCTGTACTGCCCCGGATTGCCGAGGTTCTCATGCGCGATGATCGCATCCTCCCAGGCACACCACTCTCGGGCGGCCTTGGTGCGCACGTCCGCGTCCGGGCTGTTGATCAGGCGGTTGTAGGCCGCAACCAGGTTTCCGTCGCGCTCGCCCGGGGGCACCCCATTCCGGAATGCCTCCCACTCGCCAGGCAACAATCGCGCGACACCGTGATACAGCCACTCGATCTCCTCTGGGCGCGTCATCGTGACGCCGACGAGCACAACCGCGCTGACCCGCTCCGGATATCGCTGCGCATACGCCAGGATCAAGGTCGATCCCCACGAGCCGCCGTACAGCAGCCACCGTTCGATCCCGAGGTGCTCGCGCAGCCGCTCGATATCCGCGATCAGATGGTCAGTGGTGTTGTGCGCCATATCGACAGTGGGGTCCGAGGCATGCGGCAGACTCTCCCCGCATCCGCGCTGGTCGAAGAGAACGACTCGATACACGTTGGGATCGAACAACTTTCGCGATCCGCGCTGGCCGCCGCTGCCCGGTCCGCCGTGCACTACGAGCGCGGGCTTACCGTGCGGGTTGCCGCTGGTCTCCCAATAGACCTGGTTTCCGTCGCCGACTTCGAGGAGTCCGACCTCATACGGCTCGATATCCGGGAACGGTTGTGGCGCTTCGGTACTCGACGCTGAAGGGCGCATCGGAACAGTGTGCGCTATGCCAACTGTTCGGCGGAGTCGGAGACCGACGCTGTGACGCGTTCGCGGGTGCGCAGGGAAGCCCAGAGGGCGGCGGTAGCGGCGGTGCAGGCTGCGGCGCCGCCGACGTGGGTCGCGACCAGGGCGGCGGGCACGTCGGTGAAGTACTGTACGACGCCGACCAGGGACTGGGCGCAGACCAAGCCGAGCAGGACGAACAGGCGGGTACGGACGGCGGGGGTGATGCCGACGGCGAAGAGGCCGAAGGCCAAGCCGATGAGCAGTGCGAGATAGCCGACGAGCAGCTGCGAGTGCAGATGCACCAGGGTGACGATCTCGACCTGGAGGCGTTCGACCGGTCGTTCGATGCTCTTATCGCCCGCATGCGGTCCGGCGCCGGTGACCAGCGTCCCCGCGATGAGGACCCCGGCGAGCGCGACCCCGCTCAGCCCGGTGAGCCAGCGCAGCGGCCCGGGCGCCTGGATCACTTCGATGCCGTCATCGGGTTCGCTGACCTTCGCGAACATGACCACCGCGACCCACACCATCAGCATCGACGCCAGCAGATGCACCGACACCGTCCACCACAGCAGACCGGTGCGCACGGTGATACCGCCGATAATCGCCTGCAGCACCGTCCCGCCCGGCATCAACCACGCGTACACCAGCACCTCGCGACGGCGGCGGGCGCGGGTGACGGCGAGCACGATGAGCGCCGCGCACAGCGTCACCGCGAAGGTCAGCATGCGGTTGCTGAATTCGACGGTCTGATGCAGCACCGGAACCTCGGCCACACCGGTCGGGGTGAAGCTGCCCGGGAAGCACTGCGGCCAGGTCGGGCATCCGAGTCCGGACGCCGTGACCCGCACGATCGCACCGGTGACGGCGATACCCGCCTGGGAGACGATGACCGCGATGGCGATCAAGCGCTGCACCCGCAACGAGGGCAGCGGGAGCAGATCGACGAGTCGCAGGAATGCGCGATACAGCACCCAACGATCGTAGCCGGGCCACTTCAACCACCCGCACCCGGTCTACTACATTCCGTCGTTGCCGCCGATCGAGATCGGGCGGACGCCTCGGCGACATCGATCGAGAGGCCCCGCCGCGATCTCGAGCGGGCTAGTCGAAGCGGAAGAAGCGGGTGGCGAGGAAGCCGGAGATCCCACCCCATGCGGCGAGGGCGGCGATGCCGAACCAGTCGATGCTGGTGCGCATGGCGTCTTCCAGCGTGACGGCCAGCGCCCCGGACGGCACCAACCGCACGAGCACATTCACCGCCGAAGGCAGGTCGTCGGATGCGAACACGATGCTCGCAATGCCGAGCATGACAAACCACAGGATATTCGCCAGCGCCAGCACGATCTCCGCCTTGAGCGTGCCGCCGAGCAGCAGACCCATTGCCGCGAAAGTGGCTGTGCCGAGCGCGATCACCAGCGCGCCGAGCGCGAGCCCGGCGAGTTCCGGTCGCCAGCCGAGCGCGAATCCGATGGCTCCCAACAGAATTGCCTGCATCACCACAACGATCAGCACCGCGGCGCTCTTGCCCGCCACAATGCCCCAGCGGGGGAGTGGGGTCGCGCCGAGGCGTTTGAGCGCACCGTAGCGCCGGTCGAATCCGACCGCGATCGCCTGTCCGGTGAAGGCGGTCGACATGACCGCGACCATCATGACCGCGGGCACGATCTTGTCGACCCGGTCCTCGCCGAGGTCCCCGAACGGCAACAGACTCAACCCGACCAGCAGCGTGATCGGAATGAACATGGTGAGCAGCAGCTGTTCGCCATTGCGCAGCAACAGGATCAGTTCGAGCCGGGTCTGCGCGGTCATCATGGCGAGGCGGCTGCTCGGGCGCGGATCGGGGGTGAAAGTGCCCGGCGCGAAGCGGTTCCCGGCGAGATCTGGCTGATTCATCCGCGTAGGTCCCGTCCGGTGAGTTCCAGGAAGACGTCCTCGAGGCGACGCTGATCGATTCGGATATCGGTGGCCAGCACATTCTGCTGCGCACACCACGCGGTCACCGTCGCCAGTACCTGCGGATCGATCTCACCCTCGACCAGATACTGTCCCGGCATCGTCTCGCGCGGCGAGAAGCCTTCCGGCAGAGCGGTTTTCAGCAGCCGCAGATCGAGTTTCGGCGGGGCGGTGAAGCGCAGTTGACCGGCCGCGCCCTGTGCGGTGACCTCGGCGGGTGTTCCGGAGGCGACGATCTGTCCGTGATCGATGATCACCAGTTGGTCGGCCAGTTGCTCGGCCTCGTCCATCATGTGCGTGGTGAGCAGCACCGTGACCCCGTCACGGCGCAGCGCGTCGATCAGCTCCCACACGATGAGCCGGGCCTGCGCGTCCAGGCCCGCGGTCGGTTCGTCGAGGAAGACGATCTCCGGCTTCCCGACCAGTGCGCAGGCCAGGGCGAGCCGCTGCTGCTGGCCGCCGGACAGCCGCCGGTACGGAGTGCGTCGGTTGTCCTGCAGGCCAAGGGTTTTCAGCAACCACTCGGGATCGAGCGGATCGGCCGAGTAGGCGGCGACCAGATCGAGCATCTCGCCCGCGCGCGCACCCGGGTACGCGCCACCGCCCTGCAGCATGACGCCGATGCGCGGCCGCAACCGGTCGGAGTCGGCGATCGGATCGAGTCCGAGGACCCGGACCGACCCGGCATCCGGGGTTTTGAACCCCTCGCACATTTCGACCGTCGTGGTCTTGCCCGCGCCGTTCGGGCCGAGCAGGGCCAGCACCTGTGCCCGTTCGACCGCGAAGCTGATCCCGGCGACGGCGGTGGTCTCGCCGTAACGTTTGACGACGCCGTCGATACAGACGGCGGGTTCCGAGGCTGCGGTCACCATCGCGCCTCGGTGCTCGGCTCCGTCGCGTCCAAGGGTGCTGTGCCCATTGTTCGCTCGCTTCGCTCCCTCACGGTGTCACACCGTAAGCCGTCGACGGATGTGACCCGGACGACACCCCTGTCTCGTCAACTCTGCGGTCCGGAAGGACCGGCGGCGGTGGGCGCGGTGTCGGCGCCGAGGTGGTGTAGCCGCCACGGCAGCGACTTGCGGGTGGCGAGGATCATCAGCGTGCAGGTGAGGATGGTGATGCAGGCCGCATAGATAAGGACGAAAGGCTGGATTTCGCTGCCGGAAGGCATGAGCATGACGCTGATCGCCGCCGAGGCGATCGTGGCCGGGACCCGGAAGGCGGGTCGGCTGGCCCACGCCGCCAGCGGGACGATGCCCCAGAGCAGATACCAAGGCTGCACCACCGGGAACAGCAGGACGACCGCGCCGAAGGCGACGCCGAGCGCACCGACCGGATGCAGCCGTCCGCGCCAGGTGGCCACCATCAGCCGCACCACGATCAGCGAGGCCGCGAGCGCCGCGATCGGTCGGGTGATGCTCAACAGGGCGGTGGTGTGGTCGCCCAATCCCAGTAGAACGCCGCCGAATCCGGTGACGACCCCGAGCGCGGTGGGTAGCGACATCCAGCTGCGCACCGAGTTGGCCATGGTCAGGGTGTCTATCCAGCCGAAACCGAGACCGCTGCCCAGGCATACCGCGAGCATGACGGTACCGGTGACGCAGCCGAGGAATAGCGCGGATCTGAGCACGGCACGCCAATCACCGCCCCATTTTCGGCTCAATGCCATCCACACGAATGCCAGTGCCAGCATCGACGGAATCTTGACCATGGCGGACAGCGCTATCAGGGTGGTGCCCGATAAGAGCAGCACGAGTGTGTGTCCACGCATCGGTCCGATATTGCTCAGGGCCGCCAGACAATATTCCAATCCGACCAGCATCAGGCCGAGCATCATGGCCTCGTTGTGTACACCGGATACCAGGTGGAATATCACCAGTGGGTTCACGGCGCCGAGCCACAATGCGGCCACCGGCGATACCCGACAGCGCTGTGCCAGTCGCGGCAGTGCCCAAACGATGCAGGCCACGCCGAGCAACGCCAGCATTCGGTGCAGCAGCACTCCGGCGAGCATATTGTCGCCGACGATTTCGGCGATGCCCTTGCCCAGCCAAATCGAGAGGGGGCCGTATGGCGCGGGCGAATTCTGCCAGATATTGGGGACGCTGCGCGTCAGAATATGGTCCTGGCCGAGTCCCTGTACCGGGCCGACGTCATAGGGATCGAGTCCGCTCGCCGCGATCTCACCCTGGGCCAGATAGGAATAGACATCCTGGCTGAACATCGGCGGTGCGACCGACAGCGGGATGATCCACAGCAGCAGTGTGCGGTCGAGTTGTGATCGGCTGATGCGGCGAATGCGGTTGGACTGCAAGCCGAGTGCGAATCGGCCGAGCAGCAGCCAGGCCAACATGACGATGACCGTGCCGACCATGGTCGTCGCCAGTCCCGAATTGTGCACGCGCGCGGGCAGCCCGAGAATCGCCTTGCCGTAGGTCGGATTCTGCAGCGTGGGCTGGGCGCCGAGACCGAGCGCGCCGATGGCCATCATGACCGCACCCGTCGCGCCCAGGAGACGGACGCGACGCAGTTGTGCGGTCTCCTGCGGGTTGAGTTCGGCGGCTTCGGGTTCGTTGATGTGCAGGGTGTCGCCGACGGTGTGGTCGGGCGGGACATCCAGACCGATGATCCGGCGCCCCAGCGCAACGGCGGTGCTGATGGGCGCGGTCCGACGCAGGCGAATCAGGGTGGTCGACCGGCTGCGTTCGACACCTGGTTCGCCGTGTTCGCCTGACATCACGCGGTCAGCGTAGCCGATACCACCGGCGTATCCGGTGCCCGCGGAACCGACCGCGGGGCAGGTCGCGCTACGTTCGGACCCAAGCGCAGGCGTGGCCCCGGAAGTTCGAATCGACCCCGCTATCAGGTGCAGATGAAGGTGGTCACGGTGCGCTGACGGATTTCCGTCACCGAGGTGTGGCCTAAATCGCACTCGTAATTTCGTTGGGTGCCCGGGCCGGCCGTGGCACGAGACCCGCAGGTGGCGAACGTGTTGCATCCGAACGTCGCGGGAAAGGCGCTCCCGTGCAGGTCATCGGCCCGTTCAACTCAGGGCACCCTTATTAGATTCCGGGAACTAATTCCGTCACACTGGTGTTGTGAAAACCGTGGGTTTACCGCACGACGAGGATCGAGGGGCCGGTCGCCGTACCGGTGCCGGGTCTGTTGCTGCGCCCGCGCCCCTGGTCACGGGCGGTGAAGGACATACTCGCGCCGCCGTGGTTCAGCTGCTGCTCGAAGAGGGCCCGATCACCGCGACCGCGATCGGCACCAAGCTCGGCCTGACGCCGGCCGGCGTCCGTCGGCACCTGGACGCCCTGATCGAATCCGGTCAGGCGCGGGCCAGCCGCTCGGCGCCGTGGCAGCAGAAGGGTCGCGGCCGTCCCGCCAAGCAATATCAGCTGACGGCCGTCGGCCGGGGACGGCTCGGCCACGCCTACGACGATCTGGCCGGTGCGGCCCTTCGCCAGCTGGGTGAGATCGGCGGGGAGCAGGCGATTGCCGATTTCGCGCGCAAGCGGGCGCGGACCATCGTCGAGGGCATCGAACCGGTCGCCGAACACACCCCCGAGACCACCACCGCCAAGGCGGACGAGATCGCCGAGGCCTTCACCGACGCCGGATTCGCCGCGTCCACCCGCAAGGTCGGCGCGGGCGTGCAGATCTGCCAGCACCACTGCCCGGTGGCCCACGTCGCCGAGGAATTCCCACAGTTGTGCGAGGCCGAACTCGAGGCTTTCCGGGACCTGCTCGGAACCCACGTGCAGCGACTTGCGACGATCGCCAATGGCGACTGCGCGTGCACTACCCATGTGCCGCTGTTCGTTCTCCCTATCACCGATAACGCTTCCCATAAAACCGCTGCACAGCCCGCAGTGGTACGTACGAACGACTCCGGAAGGAGTGCCGAATGACGACGACCACCGACCAGGTGCAACCGCTCACTCAGGAAGAAACCATTGCTTCCCTGGGCAAATACGGTTACGGCTGGGCCGATTCGGATGTGGCCGGTGCCAGTGCGCAACGAGGCCTGTCCGAGGCTGTCGTCCGCGACATCTCGGCCAAGAAGAACGAGACCGATTGGATGCTCGAGCACCGGCTAAAGGCATTGCGCATCTTCGATCGCAAGCCGATGCCGAGTTGGGGCTCCAACCTCGACGGTATCGACTTCGACAACATCAAGTACTTCGTGCGCTCCAGCGAGAAGCAGGCCGAGAGCTGGGAAGACCTGCCCGAGGACATCAAGAACACCTACGACAAGCTCGGCATCCCGGAGGCGGAGAAGCAGCGCCTGGTCGCCGGTGTCGCCGCGCAGTACGAGTCGGAGGTCGTCTACCACTCGATCCGCGAGGACCTCGAGAAGCAGGGGGTCATCTTCCTGGACACCGACACCGGTCTGCGCGAGCATCCGGAGATCTTCGAGCAGTACTTCGGCTCGGTGATCCCGGCCGGTGACAACAAGTTCTCCGCGCTGAATACCGCCGTGTGGTCGGGTGGTTCGTTCATCTACGTGCCGCCGGGCGTGCACGTCGATATTCCGCTGCAGGCCTACTTCCGGATCAATACCGAGAATATGGGTCAGTTCGAGCGGACCCTGATCATCGTCGACGAGGGCGCCTACGTGCACTACGTCGAGGGCTGCACCGCGCCGATCTACAAGTCCGATTCGCTGCACTCCGCGGTGGTCGAGATCATCGTGAAGAAGGGCGGCCGCTGCCGCTACACCACCATCCAGAACTGGTCGAACAACGTCTACAACCTGGTCACCAAGCGGGCCAAGGCCGAGGCGGGCGCGACCATGGAATGGGTCGACGGCAATATCGGCTCCAAGGTCACCATGAAGTACCCGGCGGTCTGGATGACCGGTGAGCACGCCCGTGGTGAGGTCCTGTCGGTGGCCTTCGCCGGTCCCGGCCAGCACCAGGACACCGGCGCGAAGATGCTGCACCTGGCGCCGCACACCTCGTCCACCATCATCAGCAAGTCGGTGGCGCGCGGTGGCGGCCGGGCCTCCTACCGCGGTCTGGTTCAGGTCAACAAGGGCGCACACGGTTCCAAGTCGACCGTGAAATGTGATGCGCTGCTGGTCGATACGATCAGTCGTTCCGACACCTACCCGTACGTCGATATCCGCGAGGACGACGTGACGATGGGCCATGAGGCCACCGTCTCGAAGGTGTCCGAGGACCAGCTGTTCTACCTGATGAGCCGCGGCCTCACCGAGGACGAGGCCATGGCGATGGTCGTGCGCGGCTTCGTCGAGCCGATCGCCAAGGAACTCCCGATGGAATACGCATTGGAACTGAACCGGCTCATCGAGCTGCAGATGGAAGGGGCCGTTGGCTGATGGCGACTGGTGTAATTGGAGCGGTCGAGGGCGAGAACCCCACGGCTAAGCCGATTCAGAACCCGGGCGCAGGGGCCGCGACCAACAAGGGTGAGGTCTTCACCTCCTACGACGTGAACGCCTTCGAGGTGCCTTCGGGCAAGGACGAGGCGTGGCGGTTCACCCCGCTGCGTCGACTGCGCGGTCTGCACGACGGCACCGCGGTCCGCGACGGCAAGGCCACGGTCGAGGTCTCCTCGGTCGCCGGTGTGCACGTGGAGACGGTGGCGCGCACCGACTCTCGTCTCGGTGCGGCCGGTGTGCCGTCGGATCGTGTTGCCGCCCAGGCATATTCGGGCTTCGAGTCGGCGACGGTCGTGTCGGTCGGCGCGGAGACCGAGGTCGCCGAGGCGGTGATCGTCACGGTCACCGGTCCCGGCGAGGGCAAGACCGCCTACGGGCACCTGCAGATTCGCCTCGGCAATTTCGCCGTCGCCACCGTGGTCATCGATCAGCGTGGCAGCGGAACCTACGCCGAGAATGTCGAATTCGTGCTGGGTGACAGTGCGAAGCTGACCGTCGTCGCGGTCCAGGACTGGGCCGACGACGCCGTGAACACCACCGCGCACCATGCCGAGCTCGGTCGCGACGCGACCCTGCGGCATATCGCGGTGACACTGGGCGGCGATCTGGTGCGCCTCACCGCGAACGTTCGTTACGACGGTCCCGGCGGCGACGCCGAACTGCTCGGCCTCTACTTCGCCGATGCCGGTCAGCACTTCGAGCAGCGCCTGCTCATCGATCACGCGGTTCCGCACTGCAAGTCGAATGTGCTGTACAAGGGTGCGCTGCAGGGCGATCCGCATTCGCCCAAGGGCGATGCCCGCACGGTGTGGGTCGGTGACGTGCTCATCCGCGCCGCCGCCGAGGGCACCGACACCTTCGAGGTGAACCGCAACCTGGTGCTCACCGACGGCGCGCGCGCCGATTCGGTGCCGAACCTGGAGATCGAGACCGGCGAGATCGTCGGCGCCGGACACGCATCGGCGACCGGTCGTTTCGACGACGAGCAGCTGTTCTACCTGCGCGCTCGCGGTATTCCGGAGGATGCGGCCCGCCGTCTGGTAGTGCGCGGCTTCTTCCACGAGATCATCCAGAAAATCGCGGTCCCCGAGATCCGGGAGCGGCTGGAGGCGGCCATCGAGGCCGAACTCGCCGCGATCGGCGTCTGACACCCGAACCACTTACCCCCACAAAGGAACTCGAATTCGATGACCACCCTGGAAATCAAGGACCTGCACGTCGAGGTCGCCAACCCGGACGAGTCCGGCGAGCCCATCAAAATCCTTACGGGCGTGAACCTCACCATCTCCTCCGGTGAGACGCACGCGATCATGGGCCCGAACGGCTCCGGCAAGTCGACTCTGTCGTACGCGATCGCCGGACACCCGAAGTACACGGTGACCTCCGGTTCGATCACCCTCGACGGCGAGGACGTCCTCGCGATGTCCGTCGACGAGCGGGCGCGGGCGGGCCTGTTCCTGGCCATGCAGTACCCGGTCGAGGTGCCCGGTGTCTCGATGTCGAACTTCCTGCGCACCGCCGCCACCGCGGTCCGCGGTGAGGCCCCCAAGCTGCGCACCTGGGTCAAGGAGGTGAAGGAGTCGATGAACGAGCTGGAGATCGACGCCGCCTTCGCCGATCGCAGCGTGAACGAGGGCTTCTCCGGCGGTGAGAAGAAGCGTCACGAGATCCTGCAGCTGGGTCTGCTCAAGCCGAAGATCGCGATCCTGGACGAAACCGACTCCGGCCTGGACGTCGACGCGCTGCGCATCGTCTCCGAGGGCGTCAACCGCTACAAGGAGCGCGAGAACGGTGGTGTGCTGCTGATCACGCACTACACCCGCATCCTGCGCTACATCCAGCCCGAATTCGTGCACGTATTCGTCGGCGGCCGCATCGTCGCCGAGGGCGGCGCCGAGCTGGCCGAGGAACTCGACGCCAATGGCTACGTCCGCTTCACGCAAAGCTCACACACCCCGTCGGCTTCGCCGACTGCCATCCCCGAGTCCGCTACCGCTGGAGCCTGATATGACCGCCACGGTCCGCACCCTCGACGTCGCCCGCATCCGGGCCGACTTCCCGATCCTGAACCGCACGGTTCGGGACGGGAAACCGTTGGTGTACCTGGACTCCGGCGCGACCTCGCAGCGTCCGCTCGCGGTACTCGACGCGGAACGGAAGTTCCTGACCGAGAGCAATTCGGCGGTGCACCGCGGTGCGCACCAGCTGGCCGAGGAGGCGACCGACGCGTACGAGGGCGCCCGCGCCGATATCGGCCGGTTCGTCGGAGTGGACGCGGATGAGATCGTGTTCACCAAGAACGCGACCGAATCGCTGAACTTGGTGACCTACTCGTTCGCCGACAGCCGGTTCCCGTACCACGTGGGCCGCGGCGACGAGATCGTCATCACCGAGCTGGAACACCACGCGAATCTCGTGCCGTGGCAGGAGCTCGCGCGCCGCACCGGCGCGACGCTGAAGTGGTACGGCATCACCGATGACGGCCGCATCGATCTCGATTCACTCGAATTGTCGCCCGCCACCAAGGTTGTCGCGTTCACGCACCAGTCGAATGTGACCGGTGCGGTCACCGATGTCGCCGAATTGGTCCGTCGGGCAAAGGAAGTCGGCGCGCTCACCGTGCTGGATGCCTGCCAGTCGGTGCCGCATATGCCGGTGAACTTCCGTGAACTCGGCGTCGACTTCGCCGCGTTCTCCGGGCACAAGATGCTCGGACCGTCCGGTGTCGGTGTGCTCTACGGGCGGCGCGCGCTGTTCGCGGAGACCCCGCCGTTCATCACCGGCGGTTCGATGATCGAGACCGTCACCATGGAGGGCAGCACCTACGCACCGCCGCCGCAGCGTTTCGAGGCCGGTGTGCCGATGACCTCGCAGGTGGTCGGATTGGGCGCGGCCGTGCGGTATCTCGAAGCGATCGGTATGGAAGCCGTTGCGGCACATGAACATGCGCTCACCGGTGCGGCGCTGGACGGACTCGCCGCGATCGCGGGCGTGCGGATCGTCGGCCCGACCGAGAACATCGACCGCGGCGGCGCGGTGTCGTTCGTGGTCGACGGCATCCACGCCCATGACGTCGGGCAGATTCTGGACGACGAGGGTGTCGCCGTGCGAGTGGGCCACCACTGCGCGTGGCCGCTGATGCGCCGCCTCGGCGTGCAAGCGACGGCCCGTGCGTCGTTCGCGGTTTACAACACCCTGGATGAGGTAGACCAGCTGGTAGCCGCCGTGCGGAAGGCCCAGAGCTTCTTCGGAGTTGCATAAGACATGCGCATGGAGCAGATGTACCAGGAAGTGATCCTGGATCACTACAAGCACCCGCATCACCGCGGGCTGCGGGAGCCGTTCGGCGCCGAGGTGCACCACGTCAACCCGACCTGCGGTGACGAGGTGACCCTGCGCGTCCAGCTCGACGACAACGGTGATGTCGCCGATGTCTCCTACGACGGTCAGGGCTGTTCGATCAGTCAGGCCGCCACCTCGATCCTCACCGATCAGGTGATCGGATTGCCGGTGCAGCAGGCGCTGAAGGTCGTCGACTCGTACAACGAGATGATCTCCAGCCGCGGCACCGTCGAGGGCGACGAGGACATGATCGGCGACGGTATCGCGCTGGGCGGAGTGTCCAAGTATCCGGCGCGGGTCAAATGCGCGCTGCTCGGCTGGCTGGCGTTCAAGGATGCGGTGATCCGGATAACCTCCGCGGAAGAGGCCAAGCGGATCATGGGCAGCGACATCTCCACGAATGGAAAAACGTCATGAGTGAGACACCAGTCACCGAAACGGCCGAGCAGGTCGAACTTTCGGCCGAGGACATCAAGCAACTCGAGGACATCGAGGAGGCGATGCGCGACGTCGTCGACCCCGAACTCGGCATCAATGTTGTCGACCTCGGCTTGGTCTACGGTATGAGCGTCGACCAGGACAATATCGTCACCCTCGATATGACCCTCACCTCGGCGGCCTGCCCGCTGACCGATGTCATCGAGGATCAGTCCCGCAACGCCCTCGTCCGTTCCGGCCTGGCCGAGGACCTCAAGATCAACTGGGTCTGGATGCCCCCGTGGGGCCCCGACAAGATCACCGAAGACGGCCGCGAGCAACTCCGCGCCTTGGGGTTCACGGTCTAGCACCGCGAATACGGCTGCGGCGCCCAGCTTGTCGCACGGACCATGACGAGCCACGCACTAGCACAGTGCGTGGCTCGCGCCGATCAGCACTGCTGTTGGAATGGGAAGCACTCCGCCGCAGGTGGCTGGGGCGGGGCTGGTAGTTGCGGCAGCACAGCCGGCTCGGTGCTCGATTCCTGGCGGGGCTCGACGACAGCAGGTTTCGGGTGCATACCTTCGGACACAAGTAACCAGATCGTGCCGACAATCACCCCGACCACCACCACCGTCGCGAGCAGTTGCGGCAGGCCCGCGATGAGCTTCATCCCCTTGGCGACCACGGTGGCAACGCAGAGGCGCACCACGGACGCCAGCCGAGGAGTCGAAGCCTGATACGAACGCTGTGCGACGGGCGCGCTGCCCGGCCGCAACGAGCGCGCAGGCAGCCTATCGGCCATCGTCGGTGGTTCCGATCCAACCGCCGATGAACGTGGTGGCTCGTGCTCCGATACCGGTTGCGCCCCAACCATCGCCGAAGGCTGGGCCGGTGCTGTCGACAATGATTGCGGCTCAATGTCTGTCAGCGACCCCGATCCGGTCGCGGTCCAATGCCGCGGCCCTTCCGCCGATCGAGGTTCCGGCCCAGCCGGCGTCGAAGGCTGAAGCTTCGCCTTCGACAGGTGTGGTGCCGCCGTTGCCACAAAATTCGGTGGGGTCGGCAGCCAGTTCCGCAGGCGTGGCTCTCGGTGCGGACGACCTCGACGGTCGAGGTCACGGCGGGACCGAGGCTCGTCCGACGACCCATCGGACTCGATCCAGGACGACCATCGGTCGGTGAATGCCGACGACAACTGCGGAGCCGACTGCGCCTGTATCGCATCCGGATGGTCCACCGGCTCCGGCGGCAGCGCGGATACCTGGGCGTGCGGCTCCATATCGGTATCGACTACGAGCCGCGATGGTGCCACGCTCTCCGACGGCTCCTCGGCGATGTCGGTCGGAAGCCATGGCGGGTATGCAGCCCCGGAAGGTGACACCTCCGATGGCATGCGACCGTCGTCGGGAAGTTCGACGGCGCCGAGCGCGGAGGACGCATGGGCTTGCACCAGCACCTTCGATGCGGGCCGTTCAGGTCGTCTGCTTTGCGACGGAAATCCTTCGGCCACAAGCTCTTCGACCGTTACCGCATGCGATAGGCCGAGCTCGCCGAGCAGTTCGTACGCCTGCTCGGCAGTCCAGATCAGCTTCCGGTTCGCTGTTCGAAGGAACCAGGCACGCAACCCCGCCGACGAGTCGAGGACCATGGTGCCGCCGGGCTTTCGGGATTCGATATCCAGTGTGATGGTCGCTTCTCGGGGCGGCACGACCACGATCAGCCCGTCGACGAGGGCGTCGGGGTGGCGTCTGCGTACCACTTGGCTCAAGAGGTACACATTGCTCGCCACCTGGCCGAATGGATCACTGTCGTGGCGGGGAACCGGCTCCCCATCGAATCCGGACAGCTGCCAGCGCCCGTCGGCCCGCACCGACAGCACCCCGCCGGTCACCTCGGAAGTGATCTCCTGGACTTCGATCACGACCACAGCGCGCGGCGTAATGACCACCACGTCCATCTGCCGCGCCGCGTCATTCGGGTCGCGGTCGGGTATGGGATACCCCGAAACAGCAAGCCCCACAATGACGTGTTGGCCGTTCCAAGTCCGTATCCAATCGAGCACGCACTGTTCGGATCGTTGCGTCGACCCTTCGTTGACAACCAGCATCGAGGTCACCCTCCGTCTCGCCTGCACAGTCGACCCCACAACGGTATTCATTGCAGAGGTCCCGTGAGAATGTGAAAGGCACTCAAAGAGCAGGGTTTTGGCGACAAAAGGTGTGACTACGTCGGCGCGTCGGCAGAGCAGCAGCGACGGTGCATGACTCCTACGACCCCGAACTCGACGACTACGACCCCAGTCTGGAAGACACTGTCATCGATGACTGATCGCGGATACCAGCGACGCTCACGGGTCGGTACCGATGCCGCGGCTGCCACCGGTGACGATGATTGCTTGTCGATCCGGCTCTCGCATAGTCGAGAGGCCAGCGCCGCGCCCGCCGTCACATTTCCCGGTCGGGCCTGGTCATAGCGGTGGCGGGCAGATGTCCGTCGCCGCCGCATAGCGGTGGATGACCTGCGGAAGAGGGAACATGTCGCAACGCTTGCGGTCGGCTCGGATACGTACCGGGCTCTACTGGTTTCTCGGATTCGAGTTCTTCGTCGGCTTCGCAACCAAGTTCTGGCCCGGGTCTACGTTTTTCGGGCCTGCCTATTCGGAGAAGTTCGCGGAGTGGGGATTTCATCCGAATATGCGGTTCGTGGTTGGTGGGCTGGAGTTGATCGCGGCTGTGCTGCTGGTGCTTCCGCGGCGGGAGAGCAGATTCCTCGGCGCGGCCACGCTGGTACTGGTGCTGACCGGGGCGGTGACCACACATCTCATCGATGACGCCCCGTTCTGGCAGGGCACCTCGGCGCCGATTCATCTGGTGATCATGATGGTTGTCGCGCTGGCGAATTGGCCGGCGGACTGGCGAGATGTGGTGCCGCCGTGGGGCTCGTCGGCGTTGGCGGCAAGAGGAGCCGTGGCGCTGGGGGATCGCTGACCGACGGTTGTCCAGCTCTGGTGATACAAAGATTTGGACAATTGGGATCGGAACGGTCAGGATTTCGATCCGAAGCTATTTTCGGAACTGGGGAGCGCAACACATGTCACTATCGTCCAAGGCTGCCATGGGTCTGGTGGCCGCGTCCGCGGGTGCGTTCGTCGCCGCCGGTGCCGGCACCGCACAGGCGGACGATGGCCTCTACGGCTCATTGGCGATTTCGGTCTCGTCGCGCGGCGACGCGACCCTCGGATGGGCGTACAACTACTCGAACTGGACGGATTCGGACCGTGCCGCGGTGCAGCAGTGCGGACTGTCCAGCTGCCATGTCATCGTGCAATTCGCCAATGCGTGCGCGGCCGTGGCCCGCAATGGCGATGATCATCTGGGCTGGGCCTGGGCGCCGACACGGGCCGAGGCCGAGCAGCAGGCGATCGCGAACGCCGGGCCGACCGCACCGCCGCCGCTGCTGAACTTCGGCAGTTCGGTGCCGCGCGAACCGCGCATCGTCGATTCGCAGTGCACCGCGAACGCGAGCTGACGGAAGAACCGAGCGCGCTCTCGACGCGATCGGCGTCGAGAGCGCACCTGGTTGTGGCCGCGCCGAGGGATCAGCGGCGCAGCACCTTTCGGGCAATGATATTGCCCAGGAACTGAATCCCCTGCACGCCGACGATAATGATCAGTGTCGCGACCAGGGTGACCTGCCAGTCGAAGCGCTGGTATCCGTAGACCAGCGCGAAATCACCGAGCCCGCCGCCGCCGACCGTGCCCGCCATGGCGGACATGTCGACGATGGCGATCACCACGAAGGTGTAGCCGAGCACCAAGGGCCCCAACGCTTCCGGGATCAGCAGTGTCAGAATGATCCGCAGCGGCCCGGCGCCGACCGCCCTGGCCGCCTCGATGACGCCCGGATCCACCGTGACCAGATTCTGCTCCACGATCCGAGCGATACCGAAGGATGCCGCCACGATCATGACGAAGGCAGCGGCCTCCGTACCGATCGTCGTCCCGACCACTTCTAGGGTGACCGGACCGAGCGCCGCCAGCAGAATGACGAACGGAATCGGCCGGACCACATTCACCAACACATTGAGCAGCACATTGATCGGCGCATTCGCCAGCAGCCCGCCCTTGCGGGTGGTGTAGAGGGCGGTGCCGAGGAACAGCCCGATCAATCCGCCGACCACGAACGTGAGCAGCACCAGATAGATGGTGGTGCCGATGGCCTCGGTCAGTACCGGCCGGAGTTTGTCCCAATCCGTATGCACGAGTTACCCCTTCAGCCGACGCAGATCGTTTCGAGCGACCTGCGAGCAGTCGCTAGCGGCGATCGAGCTCTTCGACCACCGTGTCCACATCGTCATCCGAACCGTGCAATGCCAGCGTCACGCTGCCGAACGTCTTGTCCTGCAACGTACTTACCCCGCCGTACACCACCTCGAACTCGACACCCGCATGCGCGGCGGCGGCCAGTGCCGCACCGATCCCATGCTTGTCATCGATATCCACGGTGACCAACCGTCCGCCGTGCAGCTCACCGAGTCGCCGCAGTTCTTCGGCGTCGGGCCGATTGTGGAGCACGGTCTCGACGAACGACTGTGTCGGCGCCGCCTGCGGGGTAGCGAAAACCTCGAAGGTGCTGGCCAATTCGACAATCTTGCCCTCCGCGAGCACCGCAACCCGATCGGCCACCGCGCGGATCACATCCATCTCGTGGGTGATCACCACAATGGTGACACCGAGTTCGCGATTGATCTTCTTCAGCAGCCGCAGCACCTCACCGGTGGTCTCCGGATCCAGCGCCGAGGTCGATTCATCGGCGAGCAGCAGTGACGGTGAGGTCGCCAGTGCCCGCGCGATGCCGACCCGCTGCTTCTGACCGCCCGACAGCTGATCCGGATAGCTGCGGGCCTTGTCGGTGAGCCCGACGAACTCCAGCAACTCCTTCACCCGTGCCTTGCGCTCGGCGCGCTTCCAGCCCGCGACCTTGAGCGGATACTCGATATTGCCTGCGGCCGTGCGCGATCGGAACAGGTTGAACTGCTGGAACACCATGCCGATATCCCGGCGGATGCGGCGCACCTCGGCCTCCCGCACACCTGTGACGGGCGTGCCGGCGACCTCGATGGTGCCGGTGGTCGGCTTCTCCAATGCATTGATCAGCCGGACCAGCGTGCTCTTGCCCGCGCCGGAATAGCCGATCACACCGAAGATCTCGCCCTGTTCGATGCGCAGGTCGATATCGTCGAGCGCGACCTGCTGATCAGCGCCCTTGCCGAAAACCTTCGTGACCGACCGGAATTCGACCGCAGGGACCGTTTGCTCGCTCACTTGCCGTCTTTGATGGTCTGCTGCACCCTGGCCAGGATCTGCTCCAACTCGGGACCGCTGCGCTTTACTTCGACCGCCGTGTTTTTGGTGACCTCGGCGTGCGCCTGCTGCACCTCCGGATCGTGCCAGAGCTGGGCCACTTTCTGGTAGAGCTCGTTGTTCTTGTCCTCGGCCCTGGACACCACGACATTGATGTACGGCTCGGCCGCCGGATTCTTCGGATCATCCTTGTAGAGAGCCGAATTCGGGTCGATGCCGGAACGATCGAGGAAGGTGTTGTTGATGATCGATCCGTCGACCGAGGCCAGCGAGAGCGCGGTCTGCGCCGCATCGACCGGGGTCACCTTGACCTTGGACGCACCCTTATCGATATCGGCGGGGGTCGGCGCCTTGCTGTCACCGGAGAGCTTCAGCAAACCGGCAGCTTGCAGGACGAACAGCGCTCGCGCCTGATTGGTCGGATCGTTCGGGATCGCGATCTCGGCGGCCTGTGGCAGATCCGCGAGCGACTTGTGCTTCTTGGAGTAGAGCCCGAGCGGCACGATATAGGTCGAGGCGATCGGCGTCAGGGTGTCGTTATTGGCCACGTTGTAGGCGCCGAGAAACTGCAGATGCTGGAACAGATTGAGATCGATCTGCTTTTGCGACAGTGCGAGATTCGGCTGCTTGTAGTCGGAGAAGTTGGTGATCCGCAGGTTGATCCCCTGTGCCTTCGCCTTCTCCTCGAATACGTCCCAGGCGTGGTCCTTGTCGGTGGTGCCGATGCGCACTACGTTGTCGGCGGAAGCCTTGTTGTCGCCGCACGCCGTCAGGGTGAGGGCCGCGGTGGCTACCAGGACCGGGATCGCCAGTACCCGATGGAATTTCACTCGTGCTCCCGAATGCTTGTCGCAATATGAACCCGATAATCCAAGCGATGCGCCAAGGGGGCGGACAACGGTTTGGATTGTGCTGAGCGAAACCCTGGCAACTAATTGGACGAGCGTCTAGGTTGCCTGCAATGCGACTGCTGCGCCGTGTTCTGGTGATTCCCCTGCTTCTTGCCCTGGCCGCCGGCGGGGTCGCGTGTGGTCGGGAGCACCATGGCGATGTCGTGCGCATCGGCGTGAACGACATCTCGCTGCCGCATTGGGATGTCTACAAGAAGAAGGCTGCCGAGCAGGGCATCGCCGTGGAATTCGTCAATTTCACCGACTACAACCAGCCGAATCCCGCACTGGCACAACGTCGGATCGATCTCAACAAGTTCCAGCACGTGCGGTACCTGGCGAACTACAACGTCCGCAACAACGACACCCTGGTGCCGATCGGCGCGACCGAGATCTACCCGCTCACGCTGTATTCGCGCAAGCACAAGTCGGTGGCGGAGATCCCGAAGGGCGGCCAGATCACCCTGAGCAATAACCCGGCCAATCAGGTTCGCCCGCTGCTCGGCTTGGCCGCCGCCGGACTGATCGTGCTGAAGGGCGGTGCGAGTTGGGATTCGAAGATCGAGGATGTGGACACCGACGCATCGCGGGTGACGCTGAAGACCATCGATCCGACCTTGACCGCGCAATCTCTGGAGAGTGTCGATGCAGCGTTCGTCGACGACACCTTCGCTCGTCCCGCGGGTCTCACCAAGAACGAGACCATCTTCACCGACGACCCGGAACGCCCGGAACTAAAGCAGTACATCAATATTTTCGCGGCGCGGGCCGAAGATAGGGACAACCCGAAACTGCTTGCGCTGGTGAAGCTTTACCACGATCCCGAGGTCGAGGCCGCCATCCGTGCGGAGGCCGGATTCCAGGGCATCTTCAAGACGAATGATGCGGCAGATCTGCAGGCCGCACTGGCCGAGCTGGAGACCGAATTCCGCAAGTGAGTGGCGCTCACTCCGGAGTGCGTTCGGTGCTTGCCGCGGCGAGGACCCGTGCCGCCTCGCGAGTGGCATCGGTATTGGGTTGCAGGGCACGGGAACCGGCGAGTTTCGTGCGCAGGTGTTCGGCGACGGTGATCGGGGCGTATTTACTTCCCTCGCCGAGGCAGGAGGGGAGTGTTTCGATGACGGCGTCCGGATTGCCGTCGTGGAAAAAGGCTGCGCTGCGGCGTCTTTGGATGGTGCCGTCGGCGATCGGCGGCATGACGCGGTGCAGGGTGGAGAGCCAGCGTTCGTTGGTCCAGCGCGCCATCACGTCGCCGAGATTGACCAGCAGGGCGTTGTCGGCGGGTTGTACATCGTGCCAACGGTTATCGGCGCCGACGACCTGGAGACCGGGGACCTGGTCCGCCCACAAGACGGTGACGATGCCGTAGTCGGTGTGTTCGCCCATACCGGTGAGTTCGTCGTCGAGATCCACGGTGCCCGGCGGCAGCGCGTAGTTGTTCATCCGCAGGACGTCGAGGGAGTGGTCGGTGAACCTGGTGAAGTAGCCCGGCGCCAGTTCGAGGGCGTCGGCGAAGATG
This sequence comes from Nocardia vinacea, assembly GCF_035920345.1. NCBI lineage: Bacteria > Bacillati > Actinomycetota > Actinomycetes > Mycobacteriales > Nocardiaceae > Nocardia > Nocardia vinacea. The sequence goes on along the minus strand of NZ_CP109149.1, from coordinate 3,091,628 downwards.
GTGGTGAGGGTTCGCGCGATCCGCGCGGCGTGTGCGAAATAGGTCTCCACGGGTGCGCGGAAGCCGGGAACCTCTGTCGGCCAGAGATTTTCGGCGTAGTCGCGCGCGGACAACTCGACCTCCGGATAGGCGGCCGCGGGGATGCCCACATTGAATGCCTCGAAGTAATCGTTCATGCGGGTAGCGGATGCGACGCCGAGGCTCAGGCTGAGGCTCTCGCTCTTGGGCGGTGAGTAGCCGCGATTGATTTCGGGCGGGGTGCGATAGCCCTGTTTGGTCGCCGGTTCGAGGTCGAAGAAGCTGTCGAGTGCGGCCGCGAAGTCGTCGAGCACCGGTTGTGGGATGGCGTGGCCGGTGATCTGCATAAAGCCGACGGTGCTCGCGGCGGCGTCGATTGCGCGGGCAACGGCCCGGCGTTCGGCCGGGGCGCCATCGCCGATATAAGACGAGATATCGATGACCGGCACTCGGAATTCCACGGCAGTGTCCTTCCCACGACAACATCTTGATGATAGGCGACAGCAATCAGAATTTGCTGATCTGGTCATCGCGCATCCGTCCTGATTCCGCTGGTGCGATTCACCAGCGCGGGCGGCCCGCAGCGGCGATGATTTCCGGGTGGACGACATCACGTATCGGGACACCCGGCTCGCGCTGCACGCGGTGGGGGAGTTGTTGATCGCGGGCCCACAATATCGGCGCTTCGGGACCATCCGGCTACGGGTGGTGCACGGTGGTTTCGGCGGTGCGCAGTGGCCGGTCTCTGTGGTCGGCACCGATCTGGTGTGGCCGGAGGGCCGGGCCGCGCTCGCGGGCACCTTCGACAAGGTCGCCGCCGCCGCGGGCTTTGAACCGGAGGCACCGGCGAACGTCTACGCCGATACCACCGGAGTCGACCCCGGTGACCAACTCGCTGTCGATCCGGAGGCGGCGGCGCTCATCGCGGACTGGTTCACGCTCGGGGATTCGACGCTGCGCTGCACTGCACCCGATGCCATTCCGGTGCTGTGGCCAGAGCATTTCGATCTGTCCAGCACCCTCAATGAGGTCAATTACGGTGTGTCACCGGGTGATTCGGCGCATCCGGGTCCGTACGCCTATGTCGGCCCATGGACGCCGCGCACCGGCGAATTCTGGAATGCCTCGTTCGGCGCGCTGCGCTCGCGCGAGGAGGTGAACAACGCCGCCGCCCTCCTCGATTTCTTCGAAGAAGGCAAAGCGCGAGCCGCCGAGTCCTGACGATCACCTGGCAAATGAGTGCAGGTAGGCACTGGTGGTTTGATCGGCAGGAAAGTAGGACTCGATGGCGATCTCATCGAGCGTCACATCGAAGGCCGCGCCGAACCGCATGATCGTATTGAACAGCGACAGCTGCGTGCCGCGGTGGTCGAGATGGATGAGCAGCGCGACCTCGGACGGATCCACCTGCGGAAAAACGCCTTCCGATGCGAACACCCTCAATTCCGCATGGAGCGCGACCAATTCGGGATCTCCGGACAGCGCCGCCTGCCGCGCGAGCCGAGGCAGCAGGAACCCGCGCACCTGATCGATATTTCGCACGCGCGGCGCGAACCCCTTGGGATGCAGACCGATTCGCATCATGTTGATCGGCGGCTCCAACAGCTCCGCGGCCACACCCTCGAAGAACACCTCCGCCGCCGTGTTCGCGAACAACAGATTCCACCGTTGATCGATGGCCAGCGCGGGAAACGGTTCGTGGGCATCGAGTACGCGCCGGACCGCGGCGCGCGCCTGCGCAAGATCCGGATCGTCGAGTGTGCGATGCCGGTACGTCGGGGCGTATCCGGCCGCGACCAGCAGCCGATTGCGTTCGCGCAACGGGATGCCCAGATGTTCGGCGAACCGCTCGACCATCCCTGGGCTGGGAATGGTGCGTCCGGTCTCCACGAAACTCACATGCCGCGTCGAGATGCCCGACTGCACGGACAATTCGAGCTGGCTCAGTCTGCGCCGCAGCCGCCACTCGCGCAGCAGCGCCCCGACGGGGCGTTCGCTATCCACCCGGTCAGTATCACCACACCACGCGGGCAGCCGCCATTACATGCCTGGTAATCGACAGGCTTACCGTGCGATTGCGACGGTTACCGCCATGACGAACAACCTGGCAACCCGCAATAGGGATCTTTTACTGCACGGCCTCGCCGAGTTCAGTGCGGGCAATATCGAGGTACTGCGAGACCTGTTGCACGAGAACTTCATCGAGCACAGTCCGGGCAATCCGTCCGGCCGCGACGCCTTCATCGAGTTCATCGCGAACGCGCCGGTGGCCGCCGCCCGACTGGAAATCAAACGGGTTATCACCGATGACGAATATGCCGTCGTGCACTACCACATGATCGCGCCCGACGATGCCCGCGGCGTGGCGGTGGTGGATATCTGGCGGCTGGTCGACGGCGTTGTCACCGAGCACTGGGATGTCGTACAACCGGTGCCCGACGCCGACCAGCTTCCGCACGGCATGTTCTGATCCGGGTTAGCGGGCGCCCCGCCCCTCACCGGCCAGTCGGCCGCGGCGGATCAGCGCCCGCTTCGTGCCCGGCGGCACCGCGGAGCAGGGCGTCGTCCGTGGAATCCAGTTCGAGCTCATTCGGATTCGGACGGACGAACAGTGTCACCGATGCCGCGGGAGGAACCCATTGCGCGTCATCAGCGTCGCAGAGGCGGTATTGCGCTCCTCGACATCGGTGACCATGCGCCGCGCGCGAACAGCGCCTCCCTCGAATACCTCGTAACCCAGATCGAGCACCTGGCGTAGATGGCCGAGGCCCATCGGGACGAACGCTACGGCGGGTCCATGTCGCAAGTTTGCCAGGAGTGTGCGGGTAGATGGCTATGCGCCCTTGCGGGCGGCCGCCTTCTTCGCGGTCTTCTTGGCGGGCTTGGCGGTGGTCTTCTTCGCCGCAGATTTGGTGGCCGCAGACTTGGTCGCCTTCTTCGCCGGTGCCGCCTTGGCCTTGGGCTCGGCGGCTGCCTTGCCGGAACTCTCCGCGGTCCGCCGCCCACTGGCCTCCAGACTGCGTTGCAGGGCGGCCACCAGGTCGACGACCTCGGCGTCCATCGCGGCGGGCGCCTCTTCGGGCTGACTGACCACCTTCCCGGTGCCGCTGGCGATGGCCTCGTCGAGCACCTTCTGCAGCTCGATCTGGTACTCGTCGGTGTACTGCTCGGGATCGAAATCGTCGGACATGGTCTCGACCAGCGTCTCGGCCATCTTGATCTCCTGCGGCTTCGGCTCGGCGACACCGTCCAGAGATTCGAAATCGACGGCACGGACCTCATCGGGCCATAGCAGCGTCTGCAGTACCAGTACGCCGTCGCGCACCCGCAATGCCGAGAGCCGCGTCTTCTGCCGGAGCGTGAAATGTACGAGCGCGGTCCGATCGATGCGCTCCAGCGTGGTCGCCAGCAGCACGTAGGCCTTGGGTGTGTTCGAGTCGGGTTCGAGGTAGTAGCTCTTCTCGAACAGGATCGGGTCGATCTGATCGTTGGGTACGAACTGCAGCACCGGAATCTCGTGCTTCTCGGCGGCGGGCAGTTTCGAGAAGTCCTCGTCGGTCAGGATGACCTTGTCTCCCTCAGGGGATTCATATGCCTTATCGATATCGGCGTACTGCACGGACTTGCCGCAGACCGTGCAGACGCGGTCGTATTTGATCCGGCCACCGTCCTTGGCATGCACCTGGTGGAACCGAATGTCGTGGTCCTCGGTGGCCGTGTACACCTTGACAGGGACGTTTACCAGCCCGAACGCAATCGAGCCCTTCCAGATAGCTCGTGCCATTACCCCATCATGGACGAACCAATTCGAATAGGCGAGCGAATCGGAATCCCGAGTGTCGCGGTCGCGACGCGCCGACGCAGCGGTGCGGGCAGGGTGGCGTAGAGGGTGCGCATGGCGGCGACAGTGCCGCCGAGATCGGTGCGGCCCGACAGATAGGCCCGTTGCAGTTCCGGTGGCAGGGTGAAGAAGGCATCGAAGAAGACGGGAAGGTCGGCGGGCGGCAACGCGAGCAGCGCGCGCAGACCCGCCGACCGCAACGCGTGTACCGCTCGTGCCTGGGCAGGCCATGCCGACACATCGCGGGCGACAGTGTCGGCGGCGGCGAGCGAGGCAGTGACGCTGTAACCCGTTGCGGGATGGGTGAATGCGCCCGCTGCGCCGAATCGTCGCTGTCCGGGGTGGCCGCCCTGCACCGGGAAACGCACGCGCTCGATCGGTTCGGTGCCGGTGAGTTCGATTCCGCGCGAGCGCAACCGGTGGTGCAGGCGGTCGCGCAGCACCGCGGTATCGAGGGCGGGGCGCCCGGCGAGACAGGTCTCCTCCAGCAACATCGTCTCCGCGCTGAGCGGCACCGCGTACAGAAACGACCGTGGCGCATCGGGTTTCGCGCCGTTGTCCGTGCGCCAGTCCATGAACAGGGGTTCGATGTCGGCGTCGCGTCGCACAACCACGCCGTACGCGGTTTGTTCGGCGAGCTCGGGAGAGCGGGCAATTCCTCGTGCGTCGATAACACGATTTGCGCTGAATATTGTTTCCGAAGCCAAAGTCACTGTGTTGTGCCGAATTTCGACAACCCGATCGGTAACTATTTGTGCACCGTCGAGATTCAGCGAATCCCGCAACCGTGCGGAGTCGAAGACGACATAGGTTCGTTCGAGTCGATGCGACCTCGTACCCCAGGCCGTCGGATGCTCCAAGGTAGTGGCGAGGACCGACGGATCCAGCCATCCCGGCAGTTCGTCGTACCACCCCGCATACGTTGCCGACCAGCGACGATCCGGCACCGGATCGATTGCGGTGACCGACATTCCGTGCGCGAGACAGCGGTGTGTGAGTGCGCGACCGGCGGGGCCGAGGCCGCAGACGATGAGGTCGGTGGTCATCACTGTTCCCATGCGGAACGCGGATGTCGGTGTGGCACAGCGAGTTCGGTGGTGTGCAGGGCGAGCCCCTTCGTGGTCGGCGTGGTTCGTCGGTCGTGCGGAGCTTACTGTCGGGTGGTCGAGTCACCGTTGCGCTGTGATAGTTCACGGATATCGACGGTGACATTCTTCATAATGCGATCATGTCAGATCTCGCTTTTCCAGCAACGATGTGACTCACCAGTAGCACCGTGCTGTCATCTGGCTGGTCACATTGTCCGGTGCGCCGTATGCTCGGCGTTGTCGAACGGATTGCCCAGGGTCGGGCAATCCGGATCCGATTGCCGAAATCAATGTTGATTTCGGAACCTTCTGTTCTCGCGATCGCGTGGAACGGAATTCCCGCATCATCTGCCCGCGGCCATTGTCGTGCCAGCCGGGGAGTTCCTGCTGCCCGTCTCTGTCGAAAGGACCGCTACGGTGAATTCTTCCCGATTACGCGCCCTGGGAGCCGCCCTTCCGGTCGGCGAATACACCACTTCGGAAGTACTGAGTCGGATGACGAGCGGCGGCGAGTTCGACGTCGAGCGAATTACCGGCATCGGTCATCGCTATATGGTTGACCGCACCAGCGAGGACACCCTCACCCTCGGCGCGCGGGCCGCGCAGGACGCGCTGGCGAAGTCCGGATTGGACGCCGCCGACCTGGATATCATCATCTGTGGCGGCACCACCGTGCACGACGGATTCCATATGGTCTTCGAACCGTCGGCATCCCAGGAGATCGCCCGGCGCATCGGCGCGGTCAATGCCTCCGGTTATGACGTGGCGAATGCCTGCGGCGGCACCATGACCGGAATCTATCTGCTGGACAATCTGATTCGCGCGGGTGCGGTGCGCAATGGCATGGTCGTCACGCCCGAGGTGATCTCGCCGGTGACCGAGGGGGCACTCGCCGAGGCCATCGATGCGCGCGATCCGCAGTTCGCCGCACTCACTCTCGCGGATGCCGCGGTCGCGGTCATTCTGGACCCCGCGGTGGACGAAGAAGACGTGCTGCACTACGTCGATCTGACGACCTGCGCCGAGTACTCGCCATTGTGTATTGCCAAACCGAGCGATGCCAGCGAGAACATGATCATGTTGACCGACAATCTCACCATGCAAGCCGCGCCGCGCCGGGAAACATGGGCGAAATTCCATAGCGATATCCTCGCAAAGCGCGGCACCACATTCGCCGACGAGAAGTTCGACTTCATCGTGTTCCACCAGCTCGGCGTCGGATTCACCGAGAAGCTCGCCGAATCCGGCAGCAAGATTCACGGCACCGAGATGCCGCCGCGGTTGGCGACCGTCGAAAAGTATGGCAACACCGGGGCGAGTACGCATTTCTTGGTGCTGCACGACTATATTTCCCGAGGCGAGATCCCGAAGGGGACCAAAATCTGTTTCGTGCCGACGGCCTCCGGAATGGTCTTCGGTGTCCTTTCGGCAACTATCAGCGCATTGGTGGGATGAAATGACGTTCATTATTCGGCGGTCCGCCGTCAGCGCCGACCCCACCCTGGGTTCCATCGACCACGCCGTGCGGGCGGCCGGGGAGTGCCTTTCGGGGGCGGGCGTCGAACCGAACGATATCGACGTGCTGATCAATGTCGGCGTCTACCGCGACAGCAATATCGTCGAACCGTCCAATGCCGCTCTGATCCAGAAGGAACTGGGGATGCACCTGGACTACCAGGTCGGCTCGTCGCGGGCGGGTTTCTCGCTCGATCTGCGCAATGGGGCCTGCGGCGTGCTCAACGCATTGCAGGCCGCGGGTGCGCTGCTGGAGAACGGCACGGTCGAGCGGGTGCTGATCGTCGGCAGCGACGCACACCCCGGCGGCATCGGACACGCACCGGCCGACTTCCGCTACGCAGCGGTCGGTGCCGCATTGCTGGTGACCAAGGGGATCGATGAGGGCACCGGCTTCGATCGCGTGCACATCCCGGCACCGCTGCCGCGCGCGGCCGGCACCCATCCAGGTGTCGCCGGGTACCTCGATCTGAAGGCGATGGGTAACGACGGACAGCGCTCGATCACCGTCGATGTCGCCGACGACTACGCCGAACTGGTCAGCGGCGCAGCGTTTGCCGCGGTCCGCCCGTACCTGGCCGAACGGCCGGAGGGGCAGCGCGTGCTGGTCACCAATAACCCGGTGCCCGACTTCGCGGCCACCCTGGCGAGCGAATTCGGTTTCGCCCGAGCGCATCAGGCCGCGACCGGCGACCTGGACGCGGGCAGCTCGGGTTTGATCATCGGCTACCACCAGTTGCTCGGGGCCGGTGAACTGTCGGCCGGCGACGAATTGCTCCTGGTCGCCGCGGGATCCGGTCCGATCGCCGGCTGCGTGAGCTACACCGTTCCCGCCGGCGGTGCGGGGTGAGTCAGGAGCCCGCAGATCTGAGCGCGCTGCTGGCGCACCAGATCCGGCAGCGCGCCGACCTGCCCGCCATCAGCTATCCGACCGTCGCGCATCCCGAACGTGCCGGGCGCGCAGCGGATCTCGGATTCGCGGTGCTGACCTTCGCCGAACTCGGCGCGCGGGTCGAGGCCTATGCCGCGGCCTTCGAACGGATCGGAATCAGCAAGGGCGTCAAGACCATTGTCATGGTCAAACCCGATCCTGATCTGTTCGCGGTGATCTTCGCGCTGTTCCGGGTCGGTGCGGTGCCGGTGGTGGTGGATCCGGGTATGGGTGTGCGCCGCATGCTGCATTGCTTCCGCAGTGTCGGTGCGGAGGCGTTCATCGGCATACCGCTGGCGCATCTGGTGCGACTGGCGGCGCGGCGCACCTTCCGTTCGGTGCGGGTGCATGTGTCGGTTGGACGCTCGTTCTGGGGTGGGCACACCTTGCTCGCCATGCGACAAACGCCTGGTGCGGCTGCACCCGAAATCACCCATGCGCCCGACGATCTGCTGATGATCGCCTTCACCACCGGCAGTACCGGACCGGCCAAGGGGGTGGAGTTCACCCGGGCCGGATTCGCCGCCTCACTGCGGGTGATCGAGCAGTTGCACGGCCGCCCAACGGGTTTCGTCTCGCTCACCTCGGTACCGCTGTTCGGCATCTTCGATCTGCTGCAGGGTGCGCATGTGGTGCTCGGGCCGGTCGATCCGGTGCGGGTGTCCAAGGCCGATCCGGCACTGCTCACCGATGTGGTCCAGAGTTTCCAGGCCACCGATGTCACCGCATCCCCCGCCCTGCTCGGTCCGCTCGGCGAATATCTGACAAGAACCGGGATTACGCTGCCGAGTCTGGTTCGGATCATCTCGATGGGCGCGCCCGCGAACCTCGATGCGCTGGTGGGGGTTAGGGCCGCTCTCGGTGAGTCCGCGCGCGTCTTCACCACCTACGGTGCGACCGAGGCATTGCCGCTGACCACCCTCGAATGGTCCGAACTCGACGAAACCCGCAAGCAGACCGCCGAGGGCGCGGGCACCTGCGTCGGCCGCCCGATCGCGGAATCCGACAGCGATACAAGAGTACGGATCATTGCCGTCTCCGATGACGAAATCCCCACCTGGCGCGACGACCTCGTGCTGCCACCGGGGGAGATCGGCGAAATCGTCGCCGCCGGTGCGCAAGTCAGCACCGCTTATCACCGCAACCCGGCCGCCGATGCCCGCAACAAGATCGACGAAACCCGCCCGGACGGCACGGTGCGCCGTTGGCATCGCGTCGGTGATCTGGCCTGGCAGGACGAGTCCGGTCGGCTGTGGTTCTGTGGCCGCACGGCGCAGCGGGTCCGCACCGCGGCCGGTGACCTGTTCACTGTGCAGTGCGAGCAGATCTTCAACACCCACCCGGATGTGCACCGCACCGCGCTCGTCGGTGTCGGTGAGCCGGGGGCACAGATCCCGGTGCTGTGCTTCGAACTGCGGTCCGGGGTGGCGGAATCCGAGATTCCACGGGTTCAGCGGGAACTGTGGTCCATCGCGCGCGGGCGCGAATTCACCAGGTCCATCAAGGTATTCCGCGCCCATCCCGGGTTCCCGGTCGACATCAGGCACAACGCCAAGATCGGGCGCGAGGAATTGGCCGTATGGGCCGGAAAGGGTATGACGCCATGAAGGCTTTGGTCACCGGGGCAACCGGATTCCTCGGCAGCCATATCGTCGACGCCGCCGTGGCGGCCGGTGATGAGCTACGTGCCATCGTCCGGCCGTCGAGCGATCTCGGCTACCTGTCGATGGTGCCCGAACTCGAAACGGTGGCAGGCGATCTCGGCGACTACGAATCGCTGGTCACCGCGTGTAAGGGCGTCGATGTGGTCTATCACAGCGCTGGACTGGTCGCCGAGGTCGGCAGCCGGGCGCAGTTCTGGGAGGCCAATGTCGAGGGCACCCGGCGGCTGATGAAGGCTGCACAGGAGGCCGGTGTCGGCCGATTCGTCTTCGTCAGCAGCCCCTCGGTGGCGACCTCCTATGACACCGACCGCTTCGGCATCGACGAGTCCGAGCCGTACGTGACCGCTCCGAAGAGCCTGTACGTGGAGACCAAGGCCGCCGCCGAACAGCTCGTCCTGGCCGGCAACACCCCGGATTTCGTGACCTGTGCGCTGCGACCGCGAATGATCTGGGGACCGCGTTCCTCGGGTTGGATGACGCTGCTGCTGCGAAAGTTGAAGTCCGGCAAGCTGCCCGACCTCTCCGGCGGCAAGAACGTCATGGTGTCGATCACATACTGCGAGCATGCCGCGCAGGCTTGTCTGCAGGCGGCGCGCTCGGATCAGGTCGCGGGCAATGCCTACTTCCTCGCCGATCCCGAGGATGTCGATCTGTGGAAGTTCGTCGAGGACCTCGCCGTCGCTCTGGACCTGACGCCGCCCACCCGGACCATTCCCAAACCGGTATTCGACGCCGCCATCGCGGTTTTCGACACCATATGGCGAGTGCCGGCGATCAAGGAGCGCTACGCGCCGCCGCTGTCCAGTTGGACCACCGCGGCATTGACTGTTTCCAGTACCTACGACACCAGCGCGGCCACCCGGGATTTCGGCTACGCGCCGGCGGTCTCGCTGGCCGACGGACTGGCGGCCTACGTCGACTGGGTCGGACAGCTCGGCGGCGTCGACGCCGTCATCGCTCGCGGATGACCAACCGACCCCTCGATCGAGTGCGCGAAAGTCGATCCACGCCTAGGAGACTCGCATGATGACCACCCGGCTCGCCACCCGCCCGACCGGCACGAATGCGGTGCCGACCGCACCGGGGGCCCTGCCCCTCATCGGCCATTCACACCGCCTCGCGCGCAGGCCGTACCGCTTCCTGCAGACGCTGTCGGACCTCGGACCCGTGGTGCGGGTGAAGATTCCGGGTTACGACACCTACGTCGTCACCGAACCGGACCTGATCCGCGAAGCCTTCGTCGGCCTGTCCGATCAGGGTTCCATGATCGATCGCGCGGAGGCGCTGCTCGGCGCTGGGGTCACCGTGCTGTCGGGCCCCCAGCACAAGCGGGAACGCCGAATGATCGCTCCGGCCTTCGCTCGCGGCCGCATTGCGCAGTACGCCACCGTGATGACGCGTCTGGGCGCGGAACAGGCCGATGCCTGGCGTGACGGTCAAATGGTGGTCGTCGATACCGAGATGCACGACCTGGCGCTACGCACCGTCGCGGGGGCGCTGTTCAGCGGCGACCTCGGCGCGGAGACCGGCGCGGAAATCCACGAGATGCTCACACCGGTCATGACGCTGCTCGCCCGCCGCGTCACCCGCCCGGCCTGGATCGACAAGCTGCCACTGCCCAGCAATCGCCGCTTCGAAGGGCTTGTGGCCGGTATGAAGTCGGCGACCAGCAAGATCATCGCCGCTTACCGTGCGGACCTGGCCGCCGACCCGAACCTGGATCATGGCGACTTGCTGGACACCCTGATCAAGGCCCGTGATGAGGACGGTGTCGCGCTCACCGATGCCCAGGTGCACGACGAGCTGATCAACTTCCTGGTCGGCGGCACCGAGGCAACCGGGATGACGCTGTCCTGGGTATTCCACGAGCTGGGCCGAAATCCCGAGCTGGAGGCCGCTTTCCACGCCGAGATCGATGCGGTGCTGGGTGGTCGCCCGGCCGAATTCGCCGATCTCGGTCGGCTCGATCTGACCAAGCGGATCGTCACCGAGACCCTGCGCATGTACTCGCCGTGGCTGACCGTCCGCGATGTGCCCGCGAACTATGAACTCGGCGGCAAGGCATTGCCGAAGGGTGCCATGTTGCTGGTGTGTCCTGTTGCGGTGCACCGGGATCCGGCCATCTTCCCGAATCCCGATGAATTCGACCCGGACCGCTGGCTGCCTGCGGCAATGGAGTCCCGGCCCAAGGGCGCGTACCTGCCGTTCGGTATGGGCACCCGGCAGTGTCCGGGAAATGTGTTCTCGCTCACCGAGGTTGCCCTGCAGGTTGCTACGATCGGCGGGCGCTGGTGCCTGCGCCCGATGCCCGGTATCGCGGTGCAAGAGACGGTGATCGGCGCCCTGGTGCACCCGAAGTATCTGCCGATGCGAGTGGTGGCCAGGCAGGTGCAAACCGGGCACGTCGCGGATTCGTCAGGGAGCGAACGCGGGGCGGCTTAACGAGTGATGAGGGTGTGGCGGTGTTCGAACTGACCAAGCTGACCATTTCGAGCGACGTGCAAGCAGTCGCTACGCGGCGCGCAAAATGGATTCTCGGCGTCTTCGCCGGTCTCGCGCTGATAATGGCGATGCTCAGCTCGACGTTGTTCGACAAAGTGCAGGGCGGTGGCTACAGCGATCCCGGCGGCGAATCCAGCCGGGCCACCGAGATTTTGCGCGATGCCTTCGGTCAGGCGCCGCCGAACTTCGTGCTGCTGGTGCACAGCGACACCTCGGTCGACGATCCCGAATCGGCAACGGCCGCAGTGAAATTGGCGCTGAAGCTGAAGGATGAGCCGGGTGTTGCGGGTGTCATGTCGTACTGGATGGACAAGTCGCCTGCGCTGCGCAGCGCCGACGGCAAGTCGGGGCTGATAGTGGCGAGCATTCTCGGCGAGGAGGGTGCGGTCGACCAGAAGATCGGCGGTCTGGCGGACCGCTACGGCGGCAAGCACGGGCCGGTGCAGGTGCGCGTCGGCGGTTACGCGATGTTGTTGCACGAGACGGTGCAGCAGAGCGAGAAGGACGCCGTACTCGGCGAATCCATCGCGTTCCCGATCACGCTGATCGCCCTGCTGTTCGTATTCGGCGGTCTGGTCGCGGCCAGCCTGCCGCTGGTCGTCGCAGCGGTGACCGTGATGATCACCATGGGCGCTCTGTGGCTGATCGCCCTGGTCACCGATCTCGCCGCGACCGCGACCAATGTCGCCACTCTGCTCGGCCTCGGCCTGGCGATCGACTACAGCCTGCTGATCATCAGCCGCTACCGCGACGAATTGGCCGCAGGCGCCGCGACCGGTCCGGCCGTCGCCGCGACCATGCGCTCGGCCGGACGCACCGTGGCCTTCTCGGCGGTCACCGTTGCGGTCGCGCTGTCGGGCCTGTTGTTCTTCCCACTGCTCGCGGTGCGGTCCATGGGTTATGCGGGTCTGGCCGTTGCCGCGATCGCCGCGACGGTTTCGCTGACGGTGCTGCCCGCGATTCTGCTGCTGCTCGGCAGTCGCATCGATCGCGGTCAACTCGGCTGGTTCTTCCGTCCGCAGCGTCCGGCGCCCGGTGAGGGGTTCTGGCATCGGCTCGCGGTATTCGTGATGCGGAAGCCGGTGCCGATCGGTCTGGCGGTCGCGGCCTTCCTGCTGCTGCTCGGGACCCCGTTCCTCGGTGTGAAACTCGGCTTCCCCGACGAGCGGGCATTGCCGGAGTCGATGAACAACCGGCAGATCACCGAGACCATCCAGCGTGAGTTCGCCGCCACCGACACCAACGGACTGTTCGTCGTACTTCCAGACAGCAAGTCCGACCTGGATGCCTACGCCAGGAAGCTCTCCGAAGTCGACAATGTCCGTCGCGTCGACACCGCCACCGGCAGCTACGCCCACGGCGGGCAGCTCGCCCCGGCCATGGCACAGCACGCGCGCTTCGAAACCAAGGACGCCGCATACCTTTCGGTGACACCGGACACCAGCGATCCGGCACTGCTGGATCGGGTGGCCAAGAAGTTGCGCGCAGTGCCCGCACCCGCACAGCGGTTGGTCGGCGGTATCGCGGCCGCGAGCGCCGATTCCCTCGATGCGGTGACCTCGGCGCTGCCCCTGGCGCTGGCCTACGTTGTGATCATCATGCTGGTCGTGCTGTTTCTGCTGACCGGCAGCGTGGTGCTGCCGCTGGTCGCAATCGTGCTCAGCGCCCTGAGCCTCACCGCGACTTTCGGCGCGCTGGTCTGGATCTTCCAGGACGGGCACCTGTCCGGCCTGCTCGATTTCACCGTGACCGGCGATCTGCCGCCGACCGTGCCGGTCATGCTGTTCGGTGTGGCCTTCGGTCTGGCCATGGATTACCAGGTATTCCTGCTGTCCCGGATTCTCGAAGAGTACGAACGCACCGGCAAGAACGAATCGGCCGTTGCCCATGGCCTGGAAAAGATCGGCCGGATCGTCACCGCCGCAGCGGTCCTGATCTCCTTGGTGTTCCTGGGATTCCTGGCCTCGGACATCACCTTCATGAAGTCCTTCGGCATCGGCCTGCCGCTGGCGGTACTGGTTGATGCGACTTTGATCCGCGGCTTCCTGCTGCCCGCGGTGATGAAACTGCTCGGCGACTGGAACTGGTGGGCACCCGGCCCGCTCGAAAAGCTGCACGAGCGTTTCGGATTCGACGAAGGACCGTCCGCCCCGCCCCTGCCGCACCGGGACGATCTGCGCCAGCCCGCCAGCGTGTAGATAGTCCGATGGCCGTGCGGATTCGCCGCACGGCCATCGATCCTATTGGGACGGTTGAGGTTCCGCCGCTGGTCAGCGGATTGCCTCGGACGTATCAGATTCCGCCGGTCGACAGCAATCCACCATCGACGCGGATAGTCTCACCGGTGATCCACTTGGCTTCGTCCGACACCAGGAATCTGATCAGCTGCGCGACATCCTCCGGCGCGCCGAGCCGCTTCATCGGGTACACGCTCGCGGCCCGCTCCTCATCCGCCGAGTACAGCGCATCGGCGAACTTCGTCTTGATCACGCCCGGCGCCACCGCGTTCACCCGGATATTCGGGCCCAGCTGCCAGGCCAGTTCGTCGGTGAGCCGGATCAGCGCGGCCTTGGACGCGCCGTACGCCGCGATCACGCCCGTCGAACGCAGGCCGGCGACACTGGCCACATTCACCACCGCACCGCCGTGATCGCGCATCCACGCCTTGTATGCCTCCTGCACGTAGCCGAGTGCGGCGACGACATTGACGTCGAAGATCTTGCGCACCGCCTCCAGATCGGCATCCATGAGCGAGCCGTAGACCGGATTGATACCGGTGTTGTTGATCAGGATGTCCAATGAGCCGAATTCCGAGACCACGCGCCCCACCGCGGCGGCCCGGCTGTCCGGATCACCCGAATTGCCCGCCAGCGCGCTGACCTCGCCTCGATAACCGAGCGCCCGCAGCTCGGTGGCCGCCTCCTCGAGCGGTTCCGGCTTGCGGGCGGTGATCAGCACATTGGCACCGCGACGCAGCAACTCCGCCGCAACCGCCTTCCCGATGCCCCGGCTGGCTCCGGAAACGAGTGCGCTCTTGCCCAACAGATCGGTCGTCATGTGATGGCACGCTACCGCTGTTGAAATCCGCCGAGTGGACCCGGTCGGTTTTGCGCGATCTCGACCCGGAAAGACTGTTCCCACCGGCGGGGACCCGGTGGTCAGGGCATGGCGCCTAGCTGCGATTAAGCTGCCGAAACAGGTATCGGCGGAAGGTGGGATATGGCTGCTGTCGACACATCGCTGCCGTCGCGCCCGGATGCACCTATCCTCAACGCCTTCATCAGCCATTTCGAGGTGGTGCTGACGAAGTTGGTGAAGGGGGTGGGCGATGGCTCGGCGAAGTCGATTACGGTCGAGGGGCTGGATGGCCTTGGGGAGTCGCAGCTGAAGTCTGGCGATCTCGTCACGAAGTACGACGCCCAGCAAAGTGACGCTACGAAATACCGGGACGATTTGAACTCGTTGGATACGAAGATCGTCGGTATCGCGGGTATGGCGCAGAAATCGGCCGATCTGGCGAATACGATCTACACCGAAGTCGAGAGTCTGGTGGGCACGGTCAAGGGGATCATCGCCAGTGTGCCGCAGAACCCCAACATCGGGTTGCAGTTGAGTGCAATAGGCAGCATCGACAAGGCTGTCACCACAACGGCGGAGCACGTGTCGGAAGCGCACGCCGAGATGGATGAACTTCGCGGTGGTGTGGACGACCCGGCGGCCCCCGCGGGGAACAACTACAGCCCGACGTCAGCGGGCGGCGGGGGCGGCGGCGGCAACTACTCCGGCTCCAAGAGCCCGTACACCGAGCCGGTCACCGCTACGACGGGTGGTGGCGGGGAGAACAAGCTCAGTGAGGACCAGGTCAGATACTACATCGGGAAGGCGCTGGACGCTCTGGGCATCACCGACCCCGCCGCCCGCGCGAGGTGGACCGAGGGGTACATGACCCTTATCGAGCGAGAATCGGGATTCAGGGCAGGTGCCATCAACAACTGGGACTCCAATGCCGCCGCCGGACACGCTTCGCAAGGCCTGACCCAGACGATTCCCGGCACGTTTTCGTCCTATCACGTGGCCGGAACGTCGTCGAATATCACCGATCCGACAGCCAATATCGCAGCCAGCATGAACTATGTGATGCACCGCTACGACGTAAGTGCGGATGGCTCCAATCTGGCGGCGAACGTCGATCAGGCCAATCCTCGCGCGGCTGCGAAGGGCTACTGAGGCGCTGGCATCCGCACCCAGCCAGCTACGCGGCCCCCACGACATCGCAGGGCGGTACTTGCGGCCCTGCGGAGAGTTAGCGCGGTCACACCTGGATCGGGGGTGTCGGAAGCACCTCTGGAGCCAGGTAAAATCGGTGGTTCTTGTGCGTGTTCGCGTCGCACAATCGAGCAAGCAACCGATCAGCACCACGTACCCGTAGGAGAAGCCTGTGATCACCGCGACGGACCTGGAGGTCCGGGCCGGAGTCCGCACCCTGCTGTCGGCCCCCGGACCTGCGCTGCGGGTGCAGGCCGGCGACCGGATCGGACTGGTCGGACGCAATGGCGCGGGCAAGACGACCACGCTGCGCATTCTGGCGGGCGAAGGTGAGCCCTACGCCGGAAAGATTTTGCGCTCCAGCGATATCGGGTATCTCCCGCAGGATCCGCGCGAGGGCAATCTGGACGTGCTCGCCCGCGATCGCGTGCTCTCCGCCCGCGGCCTGGACACCCTGCTGCGCGATATGGAGAAGCAGCAGGCGCTGATGGCCGAGGTGGTCGATGACGCCGAACGCGAGAAGGCGGTGCGCAAATACGGTCGGTTGGAGGAACGCTTCTCGGCGCTCGGCGGCTATGTGGCCGAGAGCGAAGCGGCGCGCATCTGCAATAGCCTCGGCCTGCCCGATCGGGTACTCGGCCAGGCGCTGCGCACGCTCTCCGGTGGTCAGCGACGCCGAATCGAGTTGGCGCGCATCCTGTTCGCCGCCTCCGACGGCAGCGGCGGGCGCTCGGACACCATCCTGCTGCTCGACGAGCCGACCAACCACCTCGACGCCGACTCCATCACCTGGCTGCGCGGCTTCCTGCAGAACCACGACGGCGGCCTGATCGTGATCAGCCACGATGTCGAACTGCTCGGCGATGTGGTGAACAAGGTCTGGTTCCTGGACGCGGTGCGCGGTGAGGCCGACGTCTACAACATGGGCTGGCAGAAATATTTGGACGCGCGTGCCACCGATGAACAGCGCCGCCGCCGCGAACGTGCCAATGCCGAGAAGAAGGCCAGCGCCCTGCGCGCCCAAGCCGCCAAACTCGGCGCCAAGGCCACGAAAGCCACTGCGGCACAGAATATGGCCAAGCGAGCGGACCGCTTGATGGCTGAACTCGACGAGGTGCGGGTGGCCGACAAGGTCGCGCGGATCAAATTCCCCGAACCCGCCACCTGCGGCAAGACCCCGCTGATGGCCGAGAACCTGACCAAGGTCTACGGCTCGCTGGAAATCTTTACCGGCGTCGATCTGGCCATCGACCGCGGCAGCCGCGTCGTAGTGCTCGGTCTCAACGGCGCGGGCAAGACCACGCTGCTGCGCCTGCTCGCCGGGGTGGAGACGCCGACGGCGGGCGGTCTCGTGCCCGGTCACGGGCTCAAGGTCGGTTACTTCGCCCAGGAGCACGACACCCTCGACGATCAGGCCACAGTGTGGGAGAACATCCGCCATGCCGCGCCGGATGCGGGGGAGCAGGAGCTGCGCGGACTGCTCGGTGCGTTCATGTTCTCCGGACCGCAGCTGGAGCAGCCCGCAGGCACCCTCTCCGGCGGTGAGAAGACCCGTCTCGCGCTGGCAGGGCTGGTCTCCTCGGCGGCCAATGTGCTGCTGCTGGACGAGCCGACCAATAACCTCGACCCGATCTCGCGTGAGCAGGTCCTCGACGCGCTGCGCACCTACGCGGGCGCGGTCGTCCTGGTCACCCACGACCCGGGCGCTGCCGAGGCGCTGTCGCCGGAGCGGGTGATCTTGCTGCCGGACGGCCAGGAAGACCACTGGTCGGCAGAATATTTGGAGCTGATTCAGCTGGCCTGATCGGGGTGATCTTGGCGGAGTTTCGTTGTGGGCGGTAGGTTTTCACTCTCTCGAATTCGGCCTCCGGTGATATTCATCACAAAGACCCGTTGATCACAGCTTCCCGAGTGTCTAGCCTGGAATGACGCGGCTCGGCGACTCGGAGGAAGCCATGAGCGACAGGCCCACACAAGTCAAGGCCACACTGGGTAAGGGCACACGCGTCACGGGGAAATCACGCGACCGTTTGCAAACCCAGCTGAAGAAGCAGTACGAGGCGGGAGCCAGCATCCGATCGCTGGCCCGGTCGACCGGCCGCTCCTACGGTTTCGTCCACAACGTGCTGGTGGAGTCGCACGTGCAACTCCGCAGTCGCGGCGGTGCGAACCGCCGCAAGAGCCAGTAGCGTTCCTGGATCTGAATCCCGGTGTCGGCGAATGGATTTCGCCGACACCGAGCGAGACCGTGCGTGCTAATAGCCCGGCACCGCGCCGTCGCCGTTGACCAGCAGGTTGGCGAGGCTGCGGAACATCGGCAGGCCCGTCTTGATCTCCAGATACGCGAACTGGCCCTGTGGGTTGACCTCGAGGAAGTAGTACTCGCCGTCGAGGCCGAGGCGTAGATCCAGCACGCCGAAGCTCAGGCCGAGTGCGCCCATCAGCGTGGCCAGCGACTTGCTGACCGAGGCGGGCAGATGCTCCGGTACGAAGTCGACCGTGGTGTCCAGCCGGGAATCCACCCGGCCGACGCCGGACTGCGAGTCGATGCGCACCGCCCATTCGACGCCGTCCATCCACACCACACGCAGATCGCACTGTGCCTCGACGTAGTCCTGGAAGGTGGTCGGCGCGGAGCGGATGCCCGCGAGGCGGCCGAAGTCGGCCTTGGCAATTATTCGGGTTTCGGCGAATTCGGCTCGTCCGGTGCCGGTTCGCTTGTAAACAACCGAGCCCGAACGTGATTCGACGAAGCTTCGCGCTTCGTCCGGATCATTGGTGATGAGCGTTTCCGGGATGACGAAACCGGCTCGCCGTGCGGTCTCCAACTGCACGATTTTGCGGCTCGCGGTGCGATCGGCGCCGGGATCGTTGACCCAGTACGCCGGAATCGACCACAGCAGGCCCTGGATGAAGCCGTCGCATTCGGCTTGGCGATAGGCGTCGTCCGAGGCGCGCACGCCAGCCGGAACCTGTGCGGGATGCGGTCTGCGCCACCAGACCGAGCGGACGTCGTCGAGTCCGATCACATGCGACAGCGATCGCGCAGTACCGTGCCGATCGAGCCGGAAACTTCCGGATTCGCGCGGGAAGTCGCGCAGATCGAGCTGAATCGGGCTGAGCCCGTGGTGTTCTCGCAACGTCGCCGCCATCGCGGTGCCGTGCAGATCATCGGATTCGGAGACGATGAGGACCGAACCTGTCCGGCGCGCCGCCATGCGCAGTCCTGTTCAGTCGAGGCTGTCGCAGTTTATGCCGTCGTCGCTTGTCGCGAGCGATTTGGTTTGGCAGTAGGTGAAGGTCGCTCCGCTGGTGCCCGGGCATTCGGCGAGCTGCAGGCTGTCGGCCCAAGATGCGGTGAGTTGTTGCAGCGCTTCATCTCCCAGTGCCGCGGAGGGTTCCTCGGCCAGCGTCATCGGCCGGTCGACGAGGTCGATGCGCAGGCGGCGGGTGAAATCGGCGGTGGCGCCGGGGCGGATATCCATCAGTACCGGACGGCCGTCACGCTCGGTGGTCGCGCTGTCGGTCCAGTCGAGGACCCGAAGTACATCGTCGCGGCGGAAGGTCCAGGTTCCTTCGGTCACTCTGACCGTGAAATCTCGTTCCGACTCGGCCACCAGCAGTCCCTGCAACGCGGGGACGCGGTCACCCGCCGGCCCGGTACCGGGGAGGTGGATTGCGTCGGTCATAGTGAGCGCTCCGATCTGCTCGCGATTTGCCAGGACCCCCGAGCGGGAACTGGATCATATCGCGCAAGGGGTCTCGCACGGTCCGGATCGCGAGATTTGACCGCCGCTGGCAAACCAGATTTCGGCTCGGGATGCGCTAGCGCCGAAAGATTTTCGGTATCGGCCCGAACGGGCTCCGGCAATCGTTGAGCTACTTCCGAACGGTTCCGTGCGGTCGATATTGCCCGGGATTGGCGGCCGTGCATCCGTTGGCGCGGATCTGCCCGCCGCGGTTCAGAGTCCGAGCAGATCCGGTTGTTCGGCGAGGGCGCGCAAGCGTTCGCCGGGATCGGCGACCAGTTTGCGTGCGGTGAGATCCATGATGCCGAGTACCACCTCGACCTCTGCTGCGACAGTACCGTCGAGCTTGCGCATCTCCTGGTGGATTCGGAAGATCTTCCCGCCGTCCCACTGGAATTCGCAGGTGACCGCGACCTCGTCGCCGCCGCGCAGTTCGCGCCGATACTTGATGTTGGTTTCCAGCACGACCGGGCCGATGCCGCCGGAGATCAGCTTCTCGCCGCCGATTCCGGCCGCCTGCAGCAGTTCCCAGCGGGCGTGCTCGGCGTACTGCAGATACACAGCCTGATTCAGATGGCCGAGGGTATGCTTTCACAAATTCCGGTTCGCGTTGCGCTCGGCCCACCATTCGGGCGACTCGACGAACCAGTTGTCGTATTCCTCCTGCGATGCCGCCAGTTCTTCGAAGGTGGCCTCGCCCTTGACCAGCCGGTCGAGCAGGCGGAAGTAGCCGAAGCGCTCCACCGCGGGCATCAGGGCGATCAGGATCCGCGCGGAGCTGTCCGGGGCGGCACCGAAGGCGTGCGGCATGCGCTTGGGGACGACGATCGACCCGCCCGCTCCGACGGTGACGATCTTGTCCCCGGCCAGTACCTGCAGTTCGCCGTCGGCGACGTAGAACAGCTCGTCCGACTTGGTGTGGTAGTGCGGTGCCGCGCCGTCTGCGCCCTTGTCCATATTGACCTCCAGGTGGCTGACCGCGCCGCCCGCTTCGTTCGAGTCGATGAGCAGGCGCATGGTGACCGAGGGGGTCACCAGGGTCTCGGCATCCTGCGGCTGGCGGATGGCGAAAGGGCGGTCGGCAGTGGCGTTCATGACGGTCTCCAAGTGGTTCGCTGAAATATAATTCGCTAGCGAACTATATCCCAGCGAATAGAATGTTGTCCATGGCTGAGACGCGACAACTGATTTCGCAGGCACATGGGTAACTCGCCGGGTACGCCCAGAACCCCGCCAGGCACTCAACCGTCGGCCCGCAACGACACTGTCGCGGCAGGTACGACTGGCAAAAGGCTCGGGCAGGCGGGACAGGATCCGGTGGATGCGATCGTCGAGCAGTGGCGGCGGGAGCGGCCGGACCTCGAGCTGGAGGCGATGGGCGTGATCGGGCGGCTGGGTCGGCTGCTCGTGGTCGCGCAGCGGGATATCGAGGCGGTCTTCATCTCGCATGGGCTGCAGCGCGGCGAGTTCGATGTGCTTGCCGCACTGCGTCGTTCGGGCGAGCCGTTCGAATTGAACCCGTCGGTGCTCGCCGACACGCTGATGCTGTCGCGCGCCGGAATGACCGGGCGGCTCGACCGTCTGGAGTCGGCGGGGTTGGTCCGGCGCAGCGCGGATGCGGAGGATCGCCGCGCCATCAGAGTGGTGCTCACCGAGGCGGGCCGCGCACTGATCGACAAAGTCGTCACCGCGCATACCGAGAACGAAACCAGGATGTTGTCGGTGCTTTCGGCGAAGGATCGCCGCGACCTGGATCGGATCGCCCGGGTACTGCTCGGCAGCCTCGAGGGCGGCGCGAAATAGGGTAGTTCGCTACTCGGGTGCTGGGCCGGTCATGCATTCACCATGGGGTGATGATCGACATCATCACCCTCCGCGGCACGGGTGAGCCGCGGAATACCAATGGGACACCCGCCGGCATGCTGCACGATGTCACGAAACTGCTTGATCCCGGCCGTTTCACCGCCTTCGAGCCGAATTGGCCCGCCTCGGTCGGGCCGAGCCCGGATCTATGGGGCCCGTCGCTGGATACCTCGATCCGGCTCGGTGTCGCGGCGGGCGTGAAGGCGATTCAGGACTCGCCGAATGTCTGCGGCCTGTTGAGCTATTCGCTCGGAAGTATCTGCGCGAGCAAAATTCTGGAGGGGGTGCGGTCGGGCAAGTACAAGAACACCGACGGCTCGCCCCTGGAAATCGCCTTCGCCGTCAATATCGCGAACCCCCTGCGCAAACGTGGTCAGTCGGTCGGCAATCTGTGTCCGGCAACGACTTACGGCCTGCACGGGGAGCGCGGCGCCTGGCCCGCACTCGATGTCAAGGAGTACGCGAATCCGGGCGATATCATCACCGCGTCACCGGGCGACTCGCCGCTGCGGGTGATCGATGTCGGCATCTCGCCGTTCTCGTTCGTCGAGGGCGCCCGCATCGGGAATGTGGCTCCGCTGATCTTCGCCGAGCTGCTGCGTTTCCTGATGAACGATCCGATCGGCAATCTCGATCGCTATGCGACCGCGGTCAACGGTGTCATCGGCTATCTGACGCCGTGGCCGGACGGTCAGCATGTTCTCTACTCGGGACACAATATGCCCGGCACGAATGTCCTGTGGACGACCCATGCCGCCGACTATCTGAACGCCAACTACTGACCCGCTCGGGGTGGTTTCGTACCTGAAGTTCGGGAATTCCGGACGGGTGGGCCTATTTTCAGCTCGTCCCGGTTCGACCTGTACCCGCGCCGTCGGCCGGCGAGGGCGCGGTCTCGGATAGTCGGCGCCGCCGGGGATGGGTCCACCATCATCCCCACTCTCCCCGGCGGCGTCGCACTAGAGGTGACGGCTCAATCCCCCTGTGCGGCAGCGGAGATGGGCTGCCACTCGCGCCAGAGCGCGAGGCGGGATTCGTATTCTGCGGTGGCGACGGTCAGCGGGACCTCGCCGAGGAAAATGCGCAGCGGCGGTTCGGGCGCGTCGACGACCGCGAGGATGGCGGTGCGAGTGGCGGCGGGATCGCCCTGGCGCACCGCCGAACGCTGGGCGGCTCGGGCGGCCCTGGCCGAATCGTAGGCCGGGAGCGGGGTGGCATGCTGCGCCGAGGGGCCGCCCCAGTCGGTGCCGAATCCGCCCGGTTCGATCAGGGTGACGTGGATGCCGAAGGGTGCTACCTCCTGGGCGAGCGCCTGGGAGAAACCTTCGAGCGCCCACTTCGACGCGTGATATGCGCCCAGGTTCTGGAACGCGGCGATGCCGCCGATGCTCGACACCTGGATGATGTGGCCGCTGCCCTGGCCCCGCAGGATCGGCAGCGCCGCCTGGGTGACCCACAGTGCGCCGAAGACGTTGGTTTCCAATTGTGCGCGGAACTCGTCCTCGCTGAGTTCCTCGATCATGCCGAACTGGCCGTAGCCGGCATTGTTGATCACGATATCGAGCCGCCCGAATCGCTCGGCGGCCTGCTGTACCGCGGCGAAATCGCCGTCCCGATCGGTGACGTCCAGGCGCAGCGGCAGGAAGGTATCCGGATACTTCGCGACGAGATCGTCGAGTGTGCTGGTATCGCGCGCCGTGCCGGCCACTTGATCGCCGCGTTCCAATGCGGCGAGTGCCCATTCACGGCCGAATCCTCGTGAGACTCCGGTGATGAACCAAACTTTGCTCATGTGACTCACGCTAGCGACCTGGAGTGCACTCCAAGCAAGTATTCAACGCGGTTGCAGCGTAACCGGCAGCGCTGAGGGAGAAAGGACGAAGTCTCGATTGGAGGCGCGCACCGTGTAGTTCGGGTCGGGTGTCGGGCGCCAGCGGGCCAACAGCGCGGCGGCGGCGAGGCCGATCTCGATCATGGCGAAATGGTCGCCGAGGCA
Organism: Nocardia vinacea; assembly: GCF_035920345.1. Classification (NCBI taxonomy): domain Bacteria; kingdom Bacillati; phylum Actinomycetota; class Actinomycetes; order Mycobacteriales; family Nocardiaceae; genus Nocardia; species Nocardia vinacea. The sequence continues at coordinate 3,068,195 of NZ_CP109149.1, read as the reverse complement.
GCGGCGACGGCCGACGCCGAACGAGAGGTTGGCCTTCTTGTCGATATCGGCGGCGCGTTCGGGCGACCAGCGATCCGGGTCGAAGGACTCCGGGTCGGCGTAGTAGCGCTTGTTGTGCTGAACCAGGTAGGGGGAGAACATGATTGCCGTGCCGTCCGGAACGGTGAGTCCGCCGATGGTGACGTCGCCGTCGGCGGTGCCCGCGCTGATCCATGGCCCCCAGAACCGAAGTGTCTCTGCCACAACCTGTTTCAGGTAGGGAAGCGCTCCGAGATGATCGGCGCGGACCGGGCCCGATCCGACGACGGAATCGAGTTCGGCATATAACCGCTCGCCGATGTGCGGGCGGCGCATGACCTCGTGCCAGAGCCAGCCGGTAAGCGATGCCATCGAGCCGACGCCACCGGCCAGCATGAGGATCGCTTCGTCGATGATGTGCTCATCGGACAGCGTCGCGCCGGTCTCGCTGTCGGTGTGTCGGATGAGCGCCGAAACCACATCGTTGAAATCCTCGTCGCGGCGGCGGTATTCGGTGATGACAGCCCCGATAGCGGTGCGCAGGTGGCGAGCCTTGGTGCGCCAGCGCCAGTTCGAAATGAGCCGAAGTCGGCGCACCTGCGGGGGGAGCGCGGTGCGCAGAATGACCTGACTGAGCAGCCATGGGACGCTGTCCCGGATCTCGCGGCGTGCGTGATCGCTGAACTCGGCGGTGAACAGTGTCGAGGAGACCGTGTCGAGGATCAGGCCGTGCGCCTCGTCCATGAGATTCACGCGTCCGCCCGAAGGCAGTCCCGCCGACCAGGTTTCGGCGATATCGGCCGCCGACCGCGTGTATTCGGCGAGCCGGCTCTGCCGCAGCGCGGGCGAGATCATGCGACGCCGCAGCTTGTGTTCCGCACCGCGCAGAACATTGACGGATCCGCCCGCGACATCCTCGATGGCCTCACGCAGATCATCCCGATTGAGTTCGGCATCGCCGAGCCCGACCTCGCGGACGAGGTCCGGTGTGGTGAGCAGATATCCGGTCTTCTGGCCGAATCGCAGGCGCACGATCGGGCCGAGATCGGCCAGTGAGGTGACGAAGCCCGGAGCGTCGCGCAGGGCCTGCAGACTGTGGCCGACCAGTGGCAATTGACCAGGTGCGGTAGGTACTTCCGAAAGCGATTGCGGCATGACCAGTTCCGGGCTGCGCGCGGACTCGGCCCGAGCCTGTCGATAGATTTCGAGCACGCTCCCGATGTGCTGTGACTGGAGCACCGAGTCGCTGTATTTGCCGAGGATCTGGCGCATTTCCGCGAGCGCGTTGCGATCGGCGTCGAGCTCGGCGATGGTGTCGGCGATCGCGACCGGCGACGGATCGGCGGTGCGAATGCCGCCACCGGCAGGCACCGATTCGTCGAGATCGGGATCGCAGTAGATGATCGGCAGGCCGACCGCCACCGCCTCCAGCAGGACCATGCCCTGTGTATCGAAACCGTTGGAGGGGAACAGCAGTGCGTCGCCTTCGGACATGGCAGCGAGGCATTCGGCCTGAGTGGCCCTGCCGTGCAAACGGATTCGGTCCGTGAGTCGATATTCGGTGATTGCGGCGGCCGCCTGGACCTGCAGGTCGCCGTCACCGTAGACGTCGAGTGTGCAGTCGTCGAGATGCCGCATGGCCTCGATCGCAGCGAGGAGCCGCTTCTCGGCCGACAGCCGCCCACACCAGATCAACCGCAATGGCGCGTCGATCGCGTGCTCGAAGATCTGTGTGCCGCTGGTGTTTTCGATGAGTTCGTCATCGACACCGTTGGATACCACCCGAAGCGGCCGGGTCAGACCGTGGGCGAGCAGTTGGTCAGCGAAGTGCCGGGTCGGCGCGATGACCCGATCCGCGACCTGGGCCTGACCGACGATCGTCCACCAGGCATGGCGTGCCGCACGGCTTTCGGCGCGGTGCGGCATGTGCTGATCGTGCGGTACGAACCGGCCGTGCAGGGCGCGCAGGGCCAGCGCCGCCGAATACGGTGCGGGCGAGGTGTTCTCGATGAACGCGTCGTCGCGGCTCTGGGCCGTATGGATCAGCGGAATCCGGTGTCGCCGTGCGGCTTTCATGCCGGCGATGGCGACACCGTAGGTGGTGTGGCTGTGCACGAGGTCGATCGGGCCGCGTGCGGCGAAGGCGGCGTCGATGAGTTCGGCATTGTGCTTTGTCGGCAGCACAACGGGGAATCCGTTCACTGCGAGACCACCTGCGGCGCGCAGCGGCACCACATTCGGCAGCTCGCCGGCGCCCGGCTGCGGCGCGACGAACATGGTGACGCGGTGACCTGCGCGTTCGAGTCCACGGCACAGCGAAGCGACCGCGGTCTGGACCCCACCGAGGGTGGCCGGGTGGTAGTCCATGAACATCGCTATGTGCACAATGGCACTGTACTGACACATCGCCGCCGTGCGGAGCCCTTAATTCTGTGGAATATCCGGTCGGCGTCGTCAGGGGACCCGATACCGAAAGAGCCGCCGTGAAAATAGCGATTCCGCTCACCGGAACCCGCGGTGATGTCCAGCCCGTCGTGGCGCTGGGACTCGAGCTGCGCCGTCGCGGCCACGATGTGCTGCTCGGGGCGCCGCCGAATCTGGTCGAATTCGCCACGGCCACTGGGCTTGCCGCGGTCACCTGCGGACCGGATGTGCAGCAGCTTTACAGTTCGGATGCCGGACAGCGGGCGCTGGCGGCGGGCAACACCCTGCGGCTCATGCAATTGGTAGCCCGGCAGATGGCCGACTATGCCCAGCAGATGAATCGAGAAGTCATCGACGTTTGCACGGGTGCGGATCTGATCGTGGCGAGCACCGTCACCGAGGATCGGGCCGGTTCGGTTGCGGAGGCAATGGGGGTTCCGCTGGTCAGCCTGCATTATTTTCCCTGCCGCAGTAATGGCGCATATCCGTTTCCGGGTGCGCTGCCGCCGCGGTGGAATCCGCCTGCGGCTGTTAATCGTGCGACGTGGGCGGTCGCGGAGAATCTGCGCCGGGTGGTGTTCATGCGTTATCTCAACGATCTACGCGCGACTCTCGGGCTGCCGAAATCGCGAGCGAGTACCGCAGCGGTATTGGCGCGTGCGCATGTTCCCGAGGTGCAGATCTACGATCCGGCATTGGTTCCAGGACTGCCCGAACAATGGGATGAACGCAGGCCTTTCACCGGATTTCTGACGCTCGATCCCGCCGCCCGCGAGGCCGTCGGTGATCTGGCCGGCGACCACGCGGGCATTCTGTCGTGGATCGAGGCGGGGGCGCCGCCGGTTTTCTTCGGATTCGGCAGTATGCCCATTCGGGACACGGCCTCAGTGCTGGCGATGGTTACCGAAGTGTCTGCTCGTTTGGGTGTGCGTGCATTGGTCAGCGCGGGGTGGAGTGATCTGGATATTGCCGATGCGCAGGCGGGGCCGAATGTAAAGGTTGTCGGTCCGTTCGCGCACGATCTGGTTTTTCCGCATTGCGCCGCGGCGGTGCATCACGGCGGTATCGGAACGCTGTTCGAGAGTCTGCGCGCCGGATTGCCGACGCTGGTGTGCTCGGTGTCGTTCGAACAACCAATGTGGGGCGGGCAGGTCGAGCGCCTCGGGGTGGGGGCGCATCTGCCGTTCACGCGACTGACCGAGGCTCGGCTGGAACAAGGCGTCGCGTCGCTGCTGACGCCCGAACGCCGCTCCCGCGCAGCGGAATTCGCGAAGACGCTGAGCACCGAGGACGCCGCCGCCCGCACCGCCGATATCGTCGAAGCCGCCGCCCGGTGACCGACGTCTTCGCCGACACCCTCGTCATGTTCCGCCGCTGTACCCGGCACACCCTGCGCAGCCGCGACACCCTGATTATTTCGCTGCTCATGCCGATTCTGGTGATGTTGCTGTTCACCTACGTCTTCGGCGGCGCCATCGATGTCGGCGGACCCTATCTCGACTATGTGGTGCCCGGAATCATGTTGCTGTGCACGGGTTTCGGCTCATCGATCACCGCCACCGCCGTCTCCACGGACATGACAAGGGGCAGCATCGACCGCTTCCGTACCCTGCCGATGTTTCGTCAGGCCGTGCTCGCCGGCCATGTCGCCGAGGGCGCTGTCCGCAATCTCGCGGCCATCGCGATCGCGGTCACGGTGGCGCTCGCACTCGGCTACCGTCCCCAGGCCGGACCATTCGGCTGGCTGGCGGCCCTCGCGGTAATCACCCTGTTCGTCACCGCCATCTCCTGGATCGCCGTCGCCCTCGGCCTGGTCGCCAAGAATCCGGAAGCCGCCGGCGGCCTCACCTACGCCATCATGTTCATCCCCTACATCAGCAGCGCCTTCGTCCAAACCACCACCATGCCGCACTGGCTGCGCGGCTTCGCCGACTACCAACCCGCCACCCCCATCATCGAAACCGTGCGCGGACTCCTGAACTCCCACGACACCGGCCACAACGCCCCCCTCGCCCTCCTCTGGTGCGCCGTGCTCTGCACCCTCGGATTCGCCAGCGCCAGCATCGTATTCAGTCGTCTGTCCAAGCACTGACCAGCTCGTACATGCTGACGACCGGCTTTTGCGCCGCCGACGAAGATCGAGGCGACGGTGTATTGCGGGAATGCGTCGCATCCCGTCGTAGGGCTCAGCGCATATCGCGGTGACCAGCGGCTAGGTCGGTCATTACCTTGTCGGCGCCGAAGAGACGCTGGACACGGGCTGAGAGATTGGGGGCGATCAGGGCCAATGTCGCGCCGAAGCGGACCGGGAGGGGGGCTACGTCGGTTTCGGCGATGTTCCGTTCGATCGCTCGGACCACGGCGTTCGCGACGTCTTCCGGGCTTCGGGTGCCGACGCCCTGTGGTAGGGCCGCGCCGGATTTGATGAACATGCCCGCGTCCCTGACGAATCCGGGGTAGATCGAGGAGACACCGATGCCGCGGCTCTGCAGGTCGGCGCGCAAGGCCAAGGCGAAGCCGCGCAGTCCGAATTTGGTCGCGTTGTACATCGCCGCCTTACCGGATGCGGCCTTGCCGGACAGGGAGTTGATGAAGACCAGATGGCCCTTGCCGCGTTCGGCCATCTGCGCACCGGCGAGGCGCGCAAGCACGATGGGGGCACGCAGATTGACCTCCAGCGCGCGATCGATCTCGGTCAGCGAATAGTCGAGTAGGTCGCCCGAACCGGGCAGAGCGGCATTGGCGATGACGACATCGAGGTCACCGGCCTCCTCGAGCAGCTTCTCGGCACCACCCGGGACGGCGAGGTCCGCGACCACCGCCAGCGCGCCGAACCGGGTCGCGACCTGGTCGAGCGCTTCGGCACGCCGTCCGGACAGCACTACGTTCGCGCCCCGTGCGGTGACCGCGGCGGCGATCGCGACCCCGATCCCGCCCGTCGCGCCGGTGATCAGGACGCGTGCTCCGTTCAGTTCCATGTCGACGATTGTTGTCGAGATTCCGCATTCCGTGAAGCATCCGTGGTTGGACGGTGTCGTCGTGTGCGGCGGCTGCCGGCAATCCTGGAACTGGTCGCTCGATGGATTCCGCGCCGCTGCCGGACGGTCCGCGCGGGGATGCCGCAACTGACTCACTCCTTGCGGCGGACCGAGGCTTCTACGAGATCCAGTACGGCGGAGAGGTTTTCGTTGGTGTGGCCGGACGCTATGCGGGCGATGAGGCCGTCGAGGACGAGGTCGAGGTAGCCGAGGAGGACGTCGGTGGGGACGTCGTCGCGTAGGGCGCCTGCGGCCTTGCGGCGTTCCAGGCGGGCCAGGGTGGCGGCGGTCAGTTCGGCGGAGCGCTGGGTCCAGCTCGCGCGGAATTCCGGATCGGTGCGCAGGCGGCGCGCGATCTCCAAACGGGTTCCGAGCCAATTGAATTGCTCCGGGTGGGCGAGCATATCGCGCATGACCTGCACCAGCCCCTGATTGGCCGCGACATCGGCCATGCGGTCGGCATCTTCTTGGGCCAGCGCGAGAAACAGGGCGTCCTTGTCCCGGAAGTGGTGGAAGATCGCGCCGCGAGACAGGCCGATGCCCTCTTCCAGGCGGCGCACGGTCGCACCGTCGTACCCGTACTCGGCGAAACAGGCCCGCGCCCCGTCCAGAATCTGACTACGCCGGGCGGCGAGGTGATCATCACTGACTTTGGGCATTTCGGCGGGCTCCTCCGAGCGAAGCGGGCAATGCAATGTGAAGAGGTCCGCGCACCGCGGGTGACGCGGTGCGCGGACCTACTACAGCACAGTCGTTCAGCCGCGAATCATGTTGCGCAGCACGTACTGCAGGATGCCACCGTTGCGGTAGTAGTCGGCCTCACCGGGGGTGTCGATCCGGACCACCGCGTCGAAGCTGACGACATCACCGTTCTCCTTGGTGGCGGTGACCTTCAGGGTCTTCGGAGTCGCACCCTCGTTCAGCTTGGTGATGCCCTCGATATCGAAGGTCTCGGTGCCGTCCAGCTTCAGCGACGCGGCCGACTCGCCGGCCGGGAACTGCAGCGGAATGACACCCATACCAATGAGGTTCGAGCGGTGGATGCGCTCGAAGGACTCGGTGATGACGGCCTTCACACCCAGCAGCGAGGTGCCCTTGGCGGCCCAGTCACGCGAGGAACCCGAGCCGTACTCCTTACCGCCCAGCACGACAAGCGGGATGCCCGCGGCCTGGTAGTTCTGCGAGGCGTCGTAGATGAACGCCTGCGGGCCACCGTCCTGGGTGAAGTCGCGGGTGTAACCGCCCGAGACATCGTCGAGCAGCTGGTTGCGCAGCCGGATGTTGGCGAAGGTGCCGCGGATCATCACCTCATGGTTACCGCGACGCGAGCCCAGGGAGTTGTAGTCCTTGCGCTCCACGCCGTGCGAGTCGAGGTACTGCGCGGCCGGGGTGCCCGGCTTGATCGGACCGGCCGGGGAGATGTGGTCGGTGGTGACCGAGTCACCGAGCAGCGCGAGTACGCGCGCGCCCTTGATGTCCTCGACCGGAGCCGGCTCCATATCCATGCCGTCGAAGTACGGCGCCTTGCGGACGTAGGTCGAGTTCTCGTCCCACGCGAAGGTGTTGCCCTCAGGGGTGTTCAGGCCCTGCCAGCGCTCGTCGCCCTGGAAGACGGTGGCGTAGGACTTGGTGAACATATCCCGGCTGATCGCCGACTTGATGGTGTCGTCGATCTCCTGCGGGGACGGCCAGATGTCCTTCAGGAAGACGTCGTTGCCGTCGGTGTCCTTGCCCAGGGCGTCGGTCTCGAAGTCGAAGTCCATGGTGCCCGCGAGCGCGTACGCGATGACCAGCGGTGGCGAGGCCAGGTAGTTCATCTTCACGTCGGGGGAGATACGACCCTCGAAGTTGCGGTTACCGGACAGCACGGCGGTGACCGACAGATCGTTGTCGTTGATCGCCTTGGAGATCTCCTCCGGCAGCGGACCGGTGTTACCGATGCAGGTGGTGCAGCCGTAACCGCCCACGTAGAAGCCCAGCTTCTCCAGGTACGGCCACAGACCGGCCTTCTCGTAGTAGTCGGAGACGACCTGCGAGCCCGGGGCCATGTTGGTCTTGACCCACGGCTTGGAGGACAGGCCCTTCTCGACCGCGTTACGAGCCAGCAGGGCCGCGCCCAGCATGACCGACGGGTTGGAGGTGTTGGTGCAGGAGGTGATACCCGCGACCACGACCGCGCCGTGATCGAGCACGAAGTCACCGCGCTCCGGATCGGAGACCTTGACCGGCTTGGACGGACGGCCGACACTGCCGTTGGCGGCGGACGGCAGGATCGCGTCGTCGTCGGCGAAGGACAGCACGGCCGGATCCGAGGCCGGGAAGGACTCCTCGATGGCCTCATCCAGATGCGTGTGCGGGGTGGCGGCGGCCGGGCCGGACTCCGCGTCGTTGGTGTAGTTGTGGATGTCCTTGCGGAACGCGGTCTTGGAGTCCGACAACAGGATTCGGTCCTGCGGACGCTTCGGACCGGCGATGGACGGCACCACGGTGCTCAGGTCCAGCTCGAGGTACTCCGAGTAGGCGGGCTCGTCGTCGGCGTCGTGCCAGAGGCCCTGTTCCTTGGCGTACGCCTCGACCAGCGCGAGCTGCTCGTCGGTGCGGCCGGTGAGGCGCAGGTAGTTGATGGTCTCGCCGTCGATCGGGAAGATCGCTGCGGTGGAACCGAATTCGGGGCTCATGTTGCCCAGGGTGGCCCGGTTGGCCAGCGGCACCTCGGCGACGCCCTTACCGTAGAACTCGACGAACTTGCCGACCACACCGTGCTTGCGCAGCATATCGGTGACGGTGAGCACCACGTCGGTGGCGGTCACGCCCGGCTTGATCTCACCGGTCAGCTTGAAGCCGACGACGCGCGGGATGAGCATGGAGACCGGCTGCCCCAGCATGGCCGCCTCGGCCTCGATACCGCCTACGCCCCAACCCAGTACGCCCAGGCCGTTGACCATGGTGGTGTGCGAGTCGGTGCCGACGCAGGTGTCGGGGTAGGCCTGGCCGTTGCGGACCATGACCGTGGGGGCCAGGTATTCGATGTTGACCTGGTGCACGATGCCGACGCCCGGCGGGACGACCTTGAAATCGTCGAAGGCGCCCTGGCCCCAGCGCAGGAACTGGTAGCGCTCGCCGTTGCGCTGGTACTCCAGGTCGACGTTGCGCTCGAGGGCGTCGGCGCGGCCGAACACGTCGAGGATGACCGAGTGGTCGATGACCATGTCGGCGGGGGAGAGCGGGTTGACCTTGCTCGGGTCGCCGCCGAGGGTGGTGACGGCCTCGCGCATGGTGGCCAGGTCGACGATGCAGGGCACACCGGTGAAGTCCTGCATGATCACGCGGGCCGGGGTGAACTGGATCTCGGTGTTCGGCTGAGCCGACGGATCCCAGCTCGCGATGGCGCGGATGTGATCGGCGGTGATGTTGGCGCCGTCCTCGGTGCGGAGCAGATTCTCCGCGAGGACCTTCAGTGCGTAGGGGAGTTTTTCGGTACCGGGCACGGCCGAGAGACGGAAGATCTCGTAGGAGTTGCTTCCGACCTCGAGGGTGCCCTTGGCGCCGAAAGTATCGATACTTGTCGTCACGTCAGCTCCACTCGTCTGTGAGGGTTGCCGCGGGCGGGGCTGTGCCCGCGGCTGGTTTTTTCGAGCGACTTGCAGGCAGTCGCTACGGTTACGTGTTCGGAGGGTCCCAGCGCTGGAACGTACTGGTTCCTCGCAGCCTCGATCCTAACAGTACGCTTGTCCTGTGAAACGCGCGGGTGCCGTTGAACGCGCCGTCCGAAGGTGGTCCGACACTCCGTCGCGTACTGTGCTTTCGAGTTGTTCGGGGTGACCGGTGGGCCTGCACCGGTTCCCCTGCAGTGTTGGATGCCCGTCGCCTCGCGTGCCGATGCGGCTCGACAGACCGGATGGAAGATGACCGTCTCGCACACCTCGGTGTTCACGCCTATGCGCGCCGAACTCCCCCCTGGTATCGACGACAAGACGTTGACCCAGATCAAGGAGGATGTGGTCGACAATCATGTGGCCACGCCGAAGGGTAAGGATCAGGACGCACTCGAGGCGGTCGTCGCCGATGCTCGTGCCCACGGCATCGAGCTCAGCATCGTGGTGATTCCCGGTAATCCAGGCCACGACTCCAATTTACGTGACCTCGCCACCGAGGTCGGCAAGACCGAGCACGGAACCGTGGTGGTACTGAGCGACGACTGGGTCGGCACCTACAGCGATTCGATCAGCCGGGTGAAGCTCGAGCGGGCCGAGGACCTGTCCAAGAGCACGCAGGGGCATTCGGCGCAGGCGGCGCAGCTTTTCGTCGATCAGCTGGAGCGGCCGCAGACGTTCTCCTGGACCGTGACCACCAGTGTGTTGCTTGTAGGCACGGCGGTGGTGGTCGGGGGACTCTACTGGGTGAAGTCCCGCCGTTCTGCCGGGCGGGCTGTGCCGGTCGAGGTTTCGGGTCGCGGCGACGACCGGGATCTCACCTCGTAGCGAGTATCCGCTCAGTTACTTTTCCTGTCGGTCGGTTTGTTTTTCCGGCTGAATCCTCGTACCTGTACGGCTATTTCTCGGCAACTGCCAAATTACGCGGCTGTAGTTCTGTTGCCAGAGTTTCTTTGGTGAATGATGTGTCGTACGGTTCGAATGGTTACTGATGGGGAAAGAGTGTTCAGAGAGCTATCTGTGCACCACTGAGCGTGATGGTTCGCAGGGGGCTCGTGAGGTTAAGCCTGGTCGGGTCCTTGGGAGGTGCGATGCGCAACAACGGCGTTGCCGGTTCTCGGCGTCCGCTGTGGGTCGCTCTGGGGTTGCTGGTCGCTGCCGCCGTGCTCGTCACGGCCGGACCGGTCGCCGCGGTGCCGTCTGCCCCACCCAACCCGAGCGATAGCCAGATCGCCGACGCGGGAGCGCAAGTCGACACCAGAGTTGCCGAGGTCGGCGCGCTGATCAACCAGGTCGCGGTGACGGATCAGAAGCTGCACGAACTCGACGCCGCGATCGCCCAGAAGCGCGAAGAGGTAAACAAGGCCCTCGTCGATCTGCAGGACGCCCGCGACGCCGCCGACGCCGCCGCGGCCGCGGTGGTGCAGACCCAACGCGAACTGAGCACCGCCGGAACCCAAGTCGACCAGGCCAGGCGCAATTTCGACGAGTTCGCGGTGCAGGCGTACACCCGGCCCGCCGCGACCTCGATGGTCACCTATCTGTCCTCGGCCACACCGGATGTCGCTCTCAGCCGGGCCCAGGTGTTCACGCTGGTATCGAAGAATCAGCAGTCGGTGCTCGACGCGTTGCGCCGCGCCCAGATAGCACAGGGCAATAGGAATGCCAGTGCGCGCCAAGCGAAATCGGCCGCCGACGCGGCCGCCGCGGTGGCCGAACAGAAGAAGATCGACGCCGAAAACGCCGTCGCCGCGGTGCAGGCTGAACAGGATCAGCAGGCGGCGCAGCGGGAGGGCCTACTCCGCGAGCGCACGGTGGCGCAGGGCCGCCTCGACCAGGCGCGCGCGAATGTGGCCGGGCTGCAAGGCCAACGCGAGGTCTATCTGGCCTGGGACGAACAGCGCAAGGCCGAGGAGGCCGCCATCCGCGCGGCCGCCGCGGCCGCCGCGGCTCGTGCGGCCCAGGACCAGGCCGCCAAGGACCGCGCGGCGCAGGCGGGCGAGGGTAGGCGGCCGCATATCCAGATGGAGGATTCGCCGCCGCCGCGCCAGACCAGGCCGCGCGCCACCGGGCCGACCATGCCGTCCATCGGCGGCGCCGAGGCGATCGAAACCGTGGTCGATAGGGCCATGTCGCAGCTGGGCGTCGTCTATGCCTGGGGCGGTGGCGACGAGGACGGCCCGACCCTCGGCATCCGCGACGGCGGTGTCGCCGACAGCTACGGCGATTACAACAAAGTCGGCTTCGACTGCTCGGGTCTGATGATCTACGCCTTCGCGGGTATCGGCGTCTCACTGCCGCACTACAGCGGCTATCAATACAACGCGGGCACCAGAGTGCCTGTCGACGAGCGCAGCCGCGGCGACATGCTGTTCTGGGGGCCGAACGGCAGCGAACATGTTGCGCTCTACCTCGGAAACGGGAAGATGGTGGAGGCGCCGCAATCCGGCGAGGTGGTACGGGTGTCGCCGGTGCGCGAAGGCGGCATCATGCCGTACGCGGTGCGGATCGTCTCGTAACCCCTAGGCTCGTCCGGTAACCCCCAGGCTGGGCCGCACGCCCCGAACCCGACCGCGAACCTGTTGATTTGCCATGATCTCGGGTCCGGTTGCGGCATATGCGGCCATTACCTGGAATAGTTGTGGCAGCACGCACAGGACCAAAGCGAAAGCGGGGATGTTGGTGACTTCGACGGACGGTGTGAGCGGGGCAAGCTTGGCGAAAGAGGCCGCTGCTCCCGCACCCAGCACCCTGGAGCGTGACGTCCAGACCCTGGAGAAGGCGATATACGAGGTCAAGCGCGTTATCGTCGGCCAGGATCGGCTCGTCGAACGGCTGCTCGTCGGGGTGCTCGCACGCGGCCACGTACTGCTCGAGGGTGTGCCAGGTATCGCCAAAACCCTTGCGGTGGAGACCTTCGCCAGGGTGGTCGGTGGTTCGTTCGCCCGCGTCCAGTTCACCCCCGATCTGGTGCCCACCGACTTGATCGGTACCCGCATCTACCGCCAGGGCCGCGAGGAATTCGATACCGAACTCGGCCCGGTCGTCGCGAACTTCGTTCTCGCCGACGAGATCAACCGCGCGCCGGCCAAGGTGCAGTCCGCACTGCTCGAGGTGATGGCCGAGCGGCATGTGTCGATCGGCGGCAAGACCTACCCGATGCCCGACCCGTTCCTGGTCATGGCGACTCAGAACCCGATCGAGAGCGAGGGCGTGTACCCGCTGCCCGAGGCGCAGCGCGACCGCTTCCTGTTCAAGGTCGTCGTCGACTACCCGTCGGTGGAGGAAGAGCGCGAGATCATCTACCGGATGGGTGTCACCCCGCCGGAGGCCAAGCCGATCCTCGAGCCGTCCGAGCTGATCCGCCTGCAGCGGGTGGCCGCGAATACGTTCGTGCACCATGCGCTGGTCGACTACGTGGTCCGGGTGATCGCGGCGACCCGCAAGCCCGGCGAATTCGGCATGCAGGATGTGGCGAGCTGGATCGCCTACGGCGCCTCGCCGCGCGCCAGCCTCGGCATCATCGCCGCGGCCCGCGCCGTCGCGCTCATCCGCGGCCGCGACTATGTGGTGCCGCAGGATGTCGTGGAGGTTATTCCTGATGTGCTGCGCCACCGTCTGGTGCTGTCCTACGACGCGCTCGCCGATGAGATCAGCCCTGACGATGTGATCAAGCGCGTGCTGCAGACCGTCGGCCTGCCGCAGGTCGCGCCGCAGGCGGTCGCCCCCCATGGAGCAGGGGTGCAGCCGTCGGCCGCACCCGTTCCGGCCGCGCCGCCCGCCATGGGTCCGCACGGCGCACAGCCGCCGATCCCGCAGCCGCCCGCCCCCCAGGATGCGGTGCCGCAGCCGCCGGTCGCGCAGATGTCTCCGGCCGCCGGCAATAATCAGCCGAAGTGACCTCGGCATCGGATCCGGTTCCACCAGTGCCGATGTCTCCACATGCACCACCGTCTTTCCGATCGGGCGAACTGTCCGACCCCAAGCTGACGGCGGCGCTCAGAACGCTGGAACTGACCGTCCGTCGTCGGCTCGACGGTGTTCTGCACGGCGATCACCTCGGCTTGATTCCAGGCCCCGGCTCAGAGCCGGGCGAGGCCAGGACCTATCAGCCGGGCGACGATGTGCGCCAGATGGATTGGTCGGTCACCGCCCGCACCACCCATCCGCATGTGCGGCAGATGATCGCGGACCGGGAACTCGAGACCTGGATGGTGGTCGACCTGTCGGCCAGCCTCGACTTCGGCACCGCGCTGTGTCAGAAGCGCGATCTGGCCGTCGCGGCCGCTGCGGCGATCACCCACCTCACCAGCGGCGGCGGCAATCGAATCGGCGCGGTCGTCGCGACCGGTGAGCAGTTGACCCGCATTCCCGCGCGCAGCGGCCGAGTGCACGCGCAGTCGATGCTGCGTGAGATCGCGACGACGCCGCATGCCCCTGACGGTGTGCGCGGCGATCTGCGCGAGGCGATCGAATCGCTGCGCCGCCCGCAGCGCAAGCGCGGACTCGCGGTGGTCATCAGCGACTTCCTCGGTGATATCAATTGGCAGCGCTCACTGCGCGCCATCTCCGCGCGCCACGATCTGCTCGCGGTGGAGGTGCTCGATCCACGCGATCTGTCGCTGCCCGATGTGGGTGATGTGGTGCTGCACGATCCCGAGACCGGGCGCACCCGCGAATTCAGTGTGACGCCTTCACTGCGCGCCGATTTCGCGGCCGCTGCCGAGCGTCATCGCGTTCAGGTCGAACAAGCCCTGCGCAGTTGCGGCGCACCGGTGCTCACCCTGCAGACCGATCGGGACTGGATCTCCGACGTCGTCCGGTTCGTGTCCACCCGGCGCCACGCATTCGGCGCCCCGAGCGGACGGGCGCCGCGCCAGTGAGTATTTCGCATTTCACCGCGCTGATCTGGCTCGGTTTCCTTGCCGTGGTCGTGCTGATTGCGTTGGGCTACATCCTCGTTCAGCGCAGCCGCCACCGGCACATGCTGCAGTTCACCAATATGGAGCTGCTGGAAAAGGTCGCCCCGTCGCGGCCGAGTCCGATGCGGCATGTGCCGATCGCGCTGATGCTGGTCGGTCTGGTGTTCCTCACCATCGCGGCCGCGGGGCCGACGGCGGTCAAGAAGGTGCCGCGCAATCGCGCGACAGTCGTTCTGGTGATGGACGTTTCGCTGTCCATGGAGGCGACCGATGTGCCGCCGTCGCGCCTGAAGGTGGCGCAGAAGGCCGGTAAGGAATTCGTCGACGGGCTGCCGCCCGGTATCAATCTCGGCTTCGTCACCTTCGCGGGCACCGCCTCGGTGATGGTGCCGCCGACGACGAACCGCGAGGCCGTCAAGGCGGCAATCGACAACATCAAACTCGCCGAGCGTACCGCCACCGGTGAGGGCATTCTCACCGCGCTGCAGTCGATCGACACCATCGCCACCGTGCTCGGTGGTGCGGAAACGCCGCCGCCCGCACGCATCGTGCTGATGTCCGACGGTAAGCAGACCGTGCCCGACGACAAGGATGTCGACAATCCACGGCACGGTTTCACCGCGGCCCGCCTTGCCAAGAACAAAGGTGTTCCGGTGTCGACGATTTCGTTCGGCACCTCATGGGGCACGGTGGAGATTCCGGACCAGGACGGTAAAGGTGCCCAGCGCGTCAAGGTGCCTGTCGACGACGATGCGTTGCGCGAGATCGCCAAACTCTCCGGCGGCGATTTCTATACCGCCTCGAGCCTGACCGAGTTGACCGCGGTCTACGACACGCTCGAAGAGCAGATCGGTTACGAGATGACCAGGGGCGATGCCAGCAGACCATGGCTTTTGCTCGGCATGCTCGTTGTCGCTGCCGGTGTAGTTATCGGCTTGCTCTATCGTCAACGCCTGCCGTAGTCGTCAATGCCTGCCGTCGCGACGCGCCCGGTTCTATATAGAGCACTATGTGTGGCCCGGGCGTGGCGCACGAACCCGAACAGATAGGTTGGTCCTCATGTCGAACATCACATCCCGGTCGGTCCTGGTGACCGGTGGCAACCGCGGTATCGGACTCGCGGTCGCACAGCGTCTGCTTGCCGACGGGCACAAGGTGGCCGTCACGCATCGTGGTTCGGGGGTTCCGGACGGTCTGTTCGGTGTGAAATGCGATGTGACGGACAGTGATTCGGTCGATGCTGCCTTCACCGAAGTGGAGCAGCATCAGGGGGCGGTCGAGGTGCTGGTCGCCAATGCGGGCATCACCGACGACACCCTGCTGATGCGGATGAGCGAGGAGCAGTTCACCAAGGTCATCGATGCGAATCTGACCGGTGCGTTCCGCTGCGCGAAGCGGGCCAACCGCGCCATGCTGCGGGCACGCTGGGGACGTATGATCTTCCTCGGCTCCGTGGTCGGTCTTGCCGGTCAGGCCGGACAGATCAACTACGCCGCGTCCAAGGCCGGTGTCATCGGTCTGGCTCGCTCGGTCACCCGTGAACTCGGTTCGCGTTCGATCACCGCCAATGTCGTCGCGCCCGGCTTCATCGAGACCGATATGACCGCTGAGCTGCCCGACGATCTGCGCGATATGGCGAAGAAATTCATTCCGCTGCAGCGGCTCGGCGAGCCCGAGGATGTCGCGGCCGTGGTCAGCTTCCTCGCTTCCGAGGATTCGCGCTACGTGTCCGGCGCGGTGATCCCGGTCGACGGCGGCATGGGCATGGGCCACTGACCCAACCGACAGCCGGCGTGTTCGGCGGTCGTGTAACCAGTTGAACTTCGACTACAGGAGAACCGAAAACCCATGGGCGGATTGCTCGAAGGCAAGACCATCCTGATCACCGGCATCATCACCGATTCGTCGATCGCGTTCCACGCGGCGGCGGTCGCGCAGGAGCAGGGCGCGAAGGTGATCATCACCGGCATTCCGGAGCGGCTGCGGTTGATCGATCGGATCGCCAAGCGGCTGCCGCAAGAGGTCGCCCCGGCCATCCCGCTCGATGTCACCAACGAGGAGGATCTGGTCGCGCTGGCCGATAAGGTCCGTGAGCTCGCGCCGGACGGCCTCGACGGTGTGCTGCATTCGATCGCCTTCGCGCCGCGCACGCTGATGGGCCCGGAGGCGCGTCCGTTCCTGGACGGTCCCGGTCCGGATGCGGCCAAAGCCTTCGAGATCTCGGCCTGGAGCTACGCCTCGCTGGCCCGCGCCGTGCTGCCGGTGATGAACGAGGGCGGTTCGCTCGTCGGCATGGATTTCGATCCGCGCACCGCGATGCCGTTCTACAACTGGATGGGTGTGGCCAAGGCCGCGCTGGAGTCGGTGAACCGGTATGTGGCGCGCGAGGTCGGCACCGCCAAGCGGATTCGCTCGAATCTGATCGCCGCGGGCCCGATCAAGACCCTCGCGGCCAAGGCCATCGCGGGCACTGCGACCGACGATGCCGCCAAGCTGAACCAGCTCAACACCTACTGGGACGGCGCGTCGCCGATCGGCTGGGACGTCGACGATCCGACCGTGGTGGCGAAGTCGATCGTCACGCTGCTCTCGGACTGGTTGCCGGGCACCACCGGTTCGATCATCTACGTCGACGGCGGAGCCAGCCACAACACCTGGTTCCCGGAGAATATGTCGATCAACTGAGGTAATCCGAAGGGAGACACCGTGGTTCGGGCCGCCGACGCCCTGCTGCTGCTGTCGTTCGGCGGTCCCGAGCGGCCCGAGGACGTGATGCCGTTCCTGGAGAACGTCACTCGGGGGCGGGGTGTGCCGCGCGAGCGTCTCGACGAGGTCGCGCAGCACTACCTGCACTTCGGCGGTGTCTCCCCGATCAATGCGCTCAACCGCGACATCATCGCCGCGGTGGAGCGCGAATTGGCTGGTGTCGGAATCGAATTGCCGGTGTACTTCGGTAACCGCAACTGGGATCCGATGGTCGAGGACACCGTCGCGCGCATGGCGGCCGACGGTGTGCGGTCGGCATTGGTGTTCCCGACCTCGGCATGGGGGGGATACTCCGGCTGTCTGCAGTACGACGAGGACATCGCAAGGGCGCGTGCGGCTTTCGGGCCGGATGCGCCGGAACTGGTGAAGTTGCGGCAGTACTTCGATCATCCGCTGTTGATCGAGGCGTTTGCGGCGGCGATTCGTGCCGCGGTGGATTCGCTTCCGGCCGAGCGCCGGGAAGGTGCTCGGCTGGTTTTCACCGCGCATTCGATACCGGTGTCGGCCGATATTTCCGCGGGACCGCCTGCCGATGGTGGCCGTCTGTACAGTCGTCAGGTCGCCGAGGCAGCCCGATTATGTGCCGCTGCAACGGGATTCGCCGATTATGACTTGGTGTGGCAGTCCCGCTCCGGGCCACCGCGGATCCCTTGGCTCGATCCGGATATCGTCGATCATCTCGAGGATCTGTCCGGCAAGGGCGTGGATGCGGTCGTGGTCTGCCCGGTCGGGTTCGTCTCCGATCATCTCGAGGTCATCTGGGATCTGGACAACGAAGCCAGGGAGAAGGCCGAGGAACTCGGCATGGCGTTCGCCAGGGCCGCTACCCCCGGCACGGACCCCCGCTTCGCCCGGTTGGTCGTCGAACTGATCAACGAGCACCTGACCGGTAAATCGCCACGCCGACTCGGCGACATTCCAGGCTACGGCTGCACCGTCAACGGTGCCCCCTGTGCAATCGACTGCTGCACCCCGCCGCGTCGCCCTGCTGCGGCAACCTAGTGCCGCGTCCAGCTAGCTTCTGAGGTAATCGAGATCCGTCGAGGAAGACATATGGCGGTGCCGCAGGGCGTGTCGTGCCGCGTTTCGACTGCGCTCGGCGAGCGAACCAGAGCCGCCGGGTTGCGTCACTGGGCGTCAAAGCCTCGCCTTGCGGGCACCGCGTCGCCGTGGACGCAGCTGATAAAGGCGGTACCACGCCAGCGCGACGAAGACGGCCCCTAGCCCGGCGACGACTCCCATGTCGAGCAGCCACGTGCCGATGGTGTGTTTCCACAGCGGGTCGGCTGCGCCCGTGTGCGGTGAGAGGGTGTCGAGGTCGAGGGTGGCGGCTCCTGCACCGAACCCCCAACGGGATGGCGATATGTAGGCCAGTTGCTCTAGGCCGAGTGTGCCGGGGAGCCGCACCAGCCCGCCGGTGAGCACCAGTTGTGCCATCGACAGCACAATCAGCAGCGGCAGTGTCTTCTCCGAGGTGTTCACCGACACCGACACCAGTAAGCCCAATGCCAGCGATGCGATGCCGAGCAGCGCCATCGCCAGGATCAGCTCCAGCTCGACGATCGTGAAAAGCCCCTTGGGCGGCATATCCACGCCGATGGTTCCGATCAGGACCAACACCGCCGCCTGAAGCGTGGTGATCACGCCCAGGACCAGCAGTTTCGACATCAGATAGACCCCTGCTGACAGGCCTGCCGCGCGTTCTCTGCGATAGATCGTCTGCTCCTTGACGATCTCGCGAATCGAGTTGCCGGTGCCGACGAAGCAGGCCGCGAACGCCAAAACCATGAGCTTGGTCGGGGCGTCGACGTTGGATCCCGCCGGCCCGGCGAATCCCTCGCCCGACGGCACTGCAGCGATCAAGCCACCCAGAAGTATGGGCATCACGCCGAGGAGCGCCATATAGCTTCGGTCCGAGGCGATCACCGCCAGATATCGCCGGCACAAGGTACTGAGCTGGGCAAGCTTGGACTGCTGCGCGGGCGGCGGGGCCGGTGGGTGCACTTCCGCTGGGCCGACATCGTCGGTCAGTCCGACCGCCACGTAGTTCTCGAAGCGTAACGACGTCTGGAACTCACCGGCCCAATCGCGGTCTTCCTCGCGGTCGAATGCCTGGAACACCTCGGCCCAAGTGCGCTGTGCGAACTGCTGCAGCCCCTCCTCGGGCGGCCCGTAATAGGCCAGCCGACCGCCGGGCACCAGGACCAGCAGGCGGTCGCAGGAATCGAGATTCGCCACACTGTGCGTAACGACGATGACGGTCCGCCCGTCGTGTGCCAGTTCGGACAGCATTTCCATGACCGTTTTGTCCAGGCCCGGGTCGA
This sequence comes from Nocardia vinacea, assembly GCF_035920345.1. Lineage (NCBI taxonomy): Bacteria > Bacillati > Actinomycetota > Actinomycetes > Mycobacteriales > Nocardiaceae > Nocardia > Nocardia vinacea. Next base: position 3,049,050 of record NZ_CP109149.1, on the reverse strand, counting down.
GGCCGGAGGTCGGTTCGTCGAGAAACAACAGAGACGGTTTGGTCAGCAACTCCACTGCGACGCTCACGCGTTTGCGCTGACCGCCCGAGAGCTTATCGATGCGGGTATCGGCGTGCCGCGCCAAGCCGAGTTCGTCGAGGACCTCGTCGACCCGCTGCTCGCGCTCCTCGCTGCGTGTGTCACCGGGGAAGCGCAGCTCGGCCGCGTAGAGCAGCGCGCGCCGCGTCGGAAGCTGGTTGTGCAGGATGTCCTCCTGCGGGACCAGCCCGATCCGGTGCCGGAGTTCGTCGTAGTTGGTGTACAGGTCGCGTCCGTCGTAGCGGACCGTCCCCTCCGTCGCCGGCCGCAACCCGGTGACCGCGCCGAGCAGCGTCGACTTGCCCGCTCCGCTGGGCCCGATGACCCCGACAAGCGAGCGCTGCGAGATAGGGAAGCCCACCCTGTCGAGGAGCACCTTGCCCTCAGGGGTCCGCACGGTGAGGTTCTGCACCGAGATCGACACGTCACCGGTGTCGACGAACTCGCGCAGCTCGTCGCCGACCAGCCGGAACGTGGTGTGCCCCATGCCGATCAAATCGGATTCGGACAGGTCCGCGGCGTCGATCCGGTGGCCGTTGACGTAGGTGCCGTTGTGGCTGTCGAGGTCGACGATCCGGTACCTGCCGTCGTCGATCGTGCGCAGCTCGGCGTGATGGCGGGAGAGCATGAGGTCATGCGCGACTATGTCGTTGTCGGCCGCGCGTCCGATCCGAAGCGTGGGCGAGGTGATCTGGACAACCGCGCTGGGGCGGGTCACCGAAGATGACGATCGCGAAACTTGCCGGGGCCGACCCTCCTGGAACTTCGTGATCGTTGCGTCATCCTCGACGTTGTAGCCGGGATCGGGGACGACCATCGTGTCTCCCCCGATATCGTCATAGGATTCGGCGCCGGGTTGTCCTTCTTGTCCCTCTATGGAACAGGCCAACTGCTCGCCGTCCACGGCGTGACCGAGCTGGAACGTCTCGTCATGGTCGATCAGCATCCGCGCGACGCGGTGACCGTCGAAAAAGGTGCCGTTCAGGCTGCCCGCGTCCTCGATTTCCCAACCGTCCGCACCCTGCTCGAGAACGGCGTGTAACGAAGATACGCGTGGATCGCTCACCACAATGTCGGCTGCCGGATCGCGACCGACGTTGTATGCATCTCCGGCGCGTAGCCGATAGACCCGGTCCCTCGTGTGCACCACAAGAACCGGTGCCGGGAGGGAATCCGTCGAGGACGGTTTATCCGCCATGAGGTGAGTATACGACGGGTCCGTGCTTGTGCTGGCGGGTTGCTGGCGATCGGTATCGCGAGGTGACCGACGATTGCGGCGACACTCCCGACGGGTCCGGATGGGTTGCCGTCGGCAGCACCGCCGCCGAATACACATCGTCGACACGAACGCCGATCGGGTGACCAGTTCAGGCAAGCTTTATCGCGGTGTTCGCCCCGGCCACCAGCTCTGGCACCCGGTTGGTGAGATCGGCGATGAAGACGTTTCCGTGGGCGTCAACCGTCGGTCCATTGGGATAGCGGAGTCGGGTGACGGTCAGAAGCTCAGGTCGGTGAGGTAGGCGTAGACGCCGGGGAATCCTGGGCGGGCGCTGCCCTTACCCCAAGAGGTGAGGCCGAGCAGGCGGCCCGAGGCGAGAAGTGGGTCGCCGCTGTCGTATTCGGCGGTGTCGGCGTCGGTGGATCCGGCGCAAAACATATCGGCGGGGTCGAACGCGGAGCCAAAGGCGGCGGCGCACGTGGTGTTCGGGACGATCGGGACGGTGGCGGAGCGCAGGAGCGTATTCGACGTGTCGTTCTCGCTGGTCGCGCCCCAGCCGACGATGGTCGCGGTGTCGCCGTATGCGCGCGGATCACGTTGTGGCGCGGCGATTTCCAGGAACGGCCCCGGCCTCGGCTCGTCGAGGATGAGGATCGCGAGATCATTGTGGTGCACGCTCTCGCCCTCGAAATCGGTTTCCCGGAAGTCCGGGTGGATGCGAATCTCCTTGACCCCCACGGTGACTCCGTCGTGCGAGCGCAGGTCGGTGCGGCCGAAGGTTACGGTGATCGCCTGCGGCAGCAGCCGGGCCAACTCGACGCAGTGCGCCGCTGTCACAACCCGATCGGGGGCGATGAGCGCACCGCCGCAGAATTGCCCGGAGGGCCGGGGGAAGTACAACGGGCTGCCGATGGCGGCGAGCCACGGGTAGGCGCTCGCCTCGATGGTATTTCCGCCCACGATCGCCGTGGCGGGAACGGCGGGCGCGCCGAGACCGATGAGGAATGCGGCGGTCACAGTCGCGGCAATGCGAGGTATACGGATCATGCCGCCTCCCGGATGATTTAGGCGATCGGTCCGCCTATTCAACCAGAGGACGCCGGCGTTCTCGCGCCTTCAGGGACCGGCGGCCCCGCATGCGTCGACCGTCGTTGATTTACGAATTGCCTCGGGCCGCGGCGTGCACCGCCACCAACCTGGCAGCGCGGATCGCATCCCACAATGGACGTAGGAGGTCTTCCTGGGCCCCGATGGCGGTGGCGGAGGTCGGGGAGGAGGCCGGTTCGCGTTGGGCGACAGTGAGGATGGCGGCGACGTGGTCGGCGCTGTCGAGGATTCGCCTGGCGCGCAACGGGATCGAATCCGGATAATCGTGGCGGGAGTAATCCGCGAGCTCGGCCTCGATGAGTTCGCGGGGGTCGGAATCGACGGTCGCGCCCGCGGCGGTGGTGTGCAGGCGCATGAGGGCGTCGGCGGCGTCGCGTACCGCTTCGCGCATCGTGTGTTCCGCCTCGCCGAGCGACATATCCTGTCCCGGCGCGGCCGGAATCGGGGTGCTGTAGACGGTCCACTGCAGCGTGTCGTCGTCGGGCCACTGCGGGATCAATCCGGTGCCCTCCTCGCCCGGTACGCCGAACAACATTCCCTCGCCCGCCTCGATCGCATCAGCGGCGAAGGCTGTTCCAGTGGGCAGTCCGCGCACATCGCCGGGCACCGGCAGCACCAAGCGCAGCTGCGCACCGGGTTGTGTCATCGCCTCGCGAATCACCTTGAGCAGCGCCATGACTCCGGTGCCGGACAGATTGTCGCGAGAAGACCACGGCAGGTCGTCGCGGCCGCCGGTCAACGGATCGCCTGCGGCGATGGTGTGCCGCGGCGCCCAGGCGTACAGCGCCTCGAGGATGTCGTCGGGCGCGCTGCAACCGGCCAGCCAGGAGCCGGCCCACACCGTCAGCGTGGCACTAGGAGAGCACATAATTATCGAGCATAAAGGAGGGTTGCGACTCGGGGGCGTCCATGCCGGATACCCCGGTGAGCTGCGCGCATCGATCCGCCGCCCGGTACCGCGAGTACCACAACGGCGGGCGCGCCGCCGCCGTTGGCGTGCGGGCCGAATACCGCGGAGTGGGACATGATTTCAGCGAATGGACCCGATAGCGATGGTCACTCCGGTTCGGTGACGAAGTCGATGAGCCGCTCCACCGCGCCGATCAGGGGGGATTCCAGATCGCGGAAGGATTCGACCGCGTTAAAGACCCGCCGCCACCCCTCCTGCGGTGTGCCCCAGCCGAGCCGACGGCAGATGCCGGTCTTCCAATCCTCGCCGCGCGGCACCTCCGGCCACGCCTCGATACCGACCGCCGCAGGACGCACAGCCTGCCAGACATCGATATAGGGATGCCCGGTGACCAGCACATACTTACCGAGGCCGGTGGTCAGCTGGGTTTCCTTGGAACCGGTGACCAGATGGTCGACCAGCACACCGACCCGCCGACCCGGTCCGGGCGCGAATTCGGTCAGCCACTCGGCCAGATTGTCCAAACCCTCGAGATGTTCGACGACCACGCCCTCGACCCGCAGATCGTGCCCCCAGACCCGCTCCACCAATGCGGCATCGTGGACGCCCTCCACCCAGATCCTGCTCGTCTTCGCGACCTGCGCGCGCAGCCCCTCCACCCGAGTCGAACCCGACGCCGACCGGGTCGGCTTCTTCGGCGCCGCGGCCTTGGGCCGGACCAGCGTGACGGGTGCACCGTCGATCAGGAATGCGGCCTCGCGCAATGCGAATAGCCGCACGGCACCGCGCGCATCCTCCAACTTGACGAATTCGCCGTCATAGCTGCGATCGAATCCGACCACGGCACCGCAGAATCCGGTCGCCGCATCCTCCACCACGAGGTCGCGTTCGGCGACCACCGTCGGCACGGTTCGCTTCTTCGATCGCGAATGTCCGGAGAAGATATCGCCGCCATACATTTCACGCCCGCTCACCCGCCCGAAAATAGCACCGCCGGTTCGGGTTGCGGCGCAAGCGAGTTGGTGTGCCGGTCACAGACTATTGGCGAACAGCGCATACTGCGCCGCCACCTGCTGCCGAACGTCGGCTTCGTTATCGCCGTTGACGTTCGCGACATAGCGCTTATAGGTGACGTAGCAGCTGTGCTCGAACTGCTTATCGGTATCGCCACGCCGATTGAGCCGCTGGCAGATCGCGCCGGGCACATCCCTTGGCGCATCGATCGGATCGTATTCGTCACCGGAGCGCGCGATGAGCTCGTTGACCAGGTGCGGCCCCGAGGCCTCGTCGCGCACTCGATAGACGATGGTGTCGTCCGCGATCGCCCAGGCGTCCAGCCCGGTTTCGTCGATCATCCGCTGCGCGGTGGCCTGATTCGTGGCGGTGTGCACGACGATGGCCGGGCCGTACACACTGAATTCGCGCAGGTCGAGCGTGTGGTTGCGGCGGTCGCGGACGACAGCGCGGGCCAACAGCCCGTCCGGATCGACCTTCAAGTCGTCGAGCTGGTCCACGGGGGTGGCCCGGAATTTGTCGACGACGGCGAGTTCGGCGTCGAAGGTGTTGCCGAGCCAGCCCAGTAGATCGCGTTCATCGGCCTTGGGCCGCTGGATGAATACCTGCAGGACGAATTCCTTGTCGGCGATGAAGGATCCGATATTGGCGACATCGGGCCGCCAGTGGGTGTGGGCATTGGGATATTTGTCCAGCTCGAGCCGCTTGTTCTGATCGGGTGAGACCGCGAAGTCGGCGGCTTCGAGTTCGCGTGCTGCCTGTTCGGCCTCGGTCGCGTTCGGGAAGCGCATCAGCAGCTGCGAGATGATGGTGACGTCCGGTCCGGGGCCGCGCTGATCGATCTGGAACGGCTCATAGGGCCGGTCTGCCCCGACCGCGCCGTAGGCCACCAGCATCTTGCGTCGCTCGAGCACCGGTATCGACGCGCTGCCGGTGTAGTAGTCGGCCGCCTCCTGGTTATCGGATACGACGCCACCGAGCACACCGAAGGTCAATTTCGGATCGATGCGGCTTGTCGGTACCACCGCCTCGGCCATCCGAATGCCTTCCAGCAGTGCGCCATTGCCGTGCGAGTCCTGGTCGTAGCGGTATTTGTCGACCGGATAATCGCCGATCTCCAGCTTGCGAACATCGGGTTCGGCCGCGACCGGGATACCGGTGATGCCGCACCCGGCCAGCAGACCGATTACCGCGACGCAGGCAGCCGAAATGACGGTGCGTGATCTCCGAAACATGCCAGGTTCCTCGTCCTTCGTACGCGATGTCGTTGCGATTACGGATGCGGAGCCGGATTGGTTCAGCGGATTGCCGCTGCGTCCTGTTTCGCTCGAAATCATCAGGCGCACAGTCATTTCGGTTTCGATGGCTGAGCAGCACGGCATGGGGCGCGTCGAACCGCCGCCGGTGATCTTGGGTTTGTCGCGCCACAGAAGTGGTTCGGACCACTACAGTGGGGCTGTGGCCGCAATCGTTTGGCTGGTCGCGGGCCTGCTGCTCGCGGCGGCGGAGATGCTCACCGGGGACCTCACGCTGCTGATGTTGGGCGTCGCCGCGCTCGGCACCGCGGGAGTCGGTGCGGTGGCCGATACCGGGCTGGTCGCCGACGCCGTGGTCTTCGCGGTGCTGGCGCTGGTGCTGCTGCTCGGGGTGCGACCAGTTCTGCGGCGCCGCTTCGGAACTCCGCCGCCGATCCCGACGAATGTCGATGCGCTGCCGGGTAAGCAGGCGCTGGTGCTGGAGTCGGTCGCCGCGCACAGCGGCTTGGTCAAAATCGGTGGCGAAGAGTGGACCGCGCGGCCGTTCGATTCGACGGTCGAGTATCCGAAAGGAACCACGGTGTACGTCATGAAGATCGACGGCGCGACCGCCGTCGTCTGGAAGGAGCCGTAAATGGCTGTGCTCATCGTTGCCGCCGTGCTGGTGCTGTTGGTCGTGGTGGTGGTCTTCAAGTCGATCGCCCTGGTGCCACAGGCGGAGGCGGCCGTCATCGAGCGACTAGGCCGATATTCGCGCACAGTCTCCGGCCAGCTGACGTTCCTGGTGCCTTTCGCCGACCGGATCCGCGCGAAGGTCGATCTGCGCGAGCGGGTGGTGTCCTTCCCGCCGCAGCCGGTGATCACCGAGGACAACCTGACCCTGCATATCGACACCGTCGTGTACTTCCAGGTGACGAGCCCGCAGGCGGCGGTGTACGAGATCAGCAACTACATCGCGGCCGTCGAACAGCTCACCGTTACCACCCTGCGCAATGTGGTCGGCGGCATGACCCTGGAGCAGACGCTGACCTCCCGCGATCAGATCAACGGTCAGCTACGCGGGGTGCTCGACGAGGCCACCGGCCGGTGGGGGCTGCGCGTCGCGCGGGTCGAACTCAAGAGCATCGATCCGCCGCCGTCGATCCAGGAGTCGATGGAGAAGCAGATGAAGGCCGACCGCGAGAAGCGCGCCATGATCCTCACCGCGGAGGGCACCCGCGAATCGCAGATCAAGACGGCCGAGGGCGCCAAGCAGGCGCAGATTCTCTCCGCCGAGGGCGCCAAGCAGTCCTCGATCCTGGCGGCCGAAGGTGAACGGCAGAGCCGGATTCTGCGCGCCCAGGGTGAGCGTGCCGCCGCCTACCTGAACGCGCAGGGACAGGCCAAGGCCATCGAAAAGGTTTTCGCCGCAATCAAATCCGGCAAGCCGACGCCGGAACTACTTGCCTACCAGTACATGCAGACCCTGCCGCTGGTCGCGCGTGGTGACGCGAATAAGGTGTGGCTGGTGCCGAGCGATTTCGGCAAGGCGCTCGAGGGCTTCGCCCAGAACTTCGCGACCAAGGGCGAGGACGGCGTATTCCGCTACGAGCCCGCCCCGGCCGACGATGTGGAGAGCAAGCCGGAGGACGATTCCGATGTCGAGGGCTGGTTCGATACGGCCCGCGATCCGGCCATCGAACAGGCGGTGCGCGCCGCGGAGGCCGATGCCCGGGCATCGGTCGAGGGCGTGGCGACCCCGGTGACCCGGACCCAATTGTCCCCGCACCAGCCGGTCATGCCAGCGCAGCAGGAGACCCCGCCCAATCAGATTCCGCCGCATCAGCCGCCGTATCGCCCGGACGGGCCGCAGGGGCAGCCCTGGCAGCCGCCGTCGCAGTAGTCGGTGAACCACAGGCACCCCGGATCTCGTCGAGGTACGGGGTGCTTTGTTCGATGCCTAGGGCGCGAGATCGATGGTCAGCGTTGCCAATTGGAGTGCGATGGCGCAGGGGTCGGGTGTTGTTGTGTGGGAATGGTTTTGGACGCGCCAGACGATAGTGCCGTTGTCCGCGGCTGCGACCGAGCAGTCACCTGGATCGTGTGGATTGCGGATGTAGAAGCCGGTCGCGGTGACGGTCGCGCCGAAGATCTGTTCGGTGATCGTCAGATGTTCGGTCTGGAAACCGTCGTTCTCGGCCCGCTGCCATGTCTGCTGGAGCGATTCGCGGTCGATGTAGGTGAAGGTCAGATCGGATTCATCGGCGCCACGCTGTGCGCGCCAGACGCAGAGCGGCGGACGGTGGTCGGTGGTGAGGGTGTCGGCCTGCGCGGCGCGGCTGATCTGCTCTTCGGTCAGCGGTGTGCAGTTCGCCAATGAGCTGGCCGTCGGGGTAGAGGCCGGTTGGGCGTCCGGCGCGGCCTTATCGGAACAGCCGGTCAGCAGTCCTGCGGCAGCCAGCACGGCCAGTCCGCTACGCACACGGAACGCGGTCACATCGGCTCCCTTCTTCGAACACCGAGGCCCTCGGCCACCCGTCGAGGCTACCGGCCGGTCCGCAGGCAGGGCGGTTTCGGCACTGCTGCCTGCTCAGGGGCCCGGTCGGCGTCGGCAGCGAAAAATGGTTCGGCGAGGCAGTGGGTGCGCTGCATACTCACGGTCCACAAAGACAGGAGGGACTGCGCGTGGCTGATTTCGGGGTATGCCGCTGCTCGATCGGGTTGCCGGGGCTGTGACCGCGGCGATCGGTCGGGCTCGGCGCTGTTGGGGACGGATCCGATGGTGCGACGTTCCGAGCGCGCGGACTTCCAGTCGAATGGGACGCTTGCGGTGGCGAAGTGGGCGGGAGGCTGTGGTGATTCGACAGAATCACTTGGCGGACTGGGGGACTCAGTTCGGGATGATGATCCAATATCGGGGATGAGCATCCCGGGGTGCGCTGGCGTCACGATGAGCTGAGCGGCGATACGTCGGCGGTTTCGGCACTGACGGCTTGTACAAGGCGGCGCAGACCGTATTCGATGGTGATCCGGCATTTGCGGAGCGGGCCAGGGCTCGGGTGGTGGCGCTGCAATCCGGCCCTCATCGCGACCTTCTACGGCATGAACTTCACCTGGATGCCCGAATTGGAATGGGAGCACGGCTTTCTCGCCACCACGGTGATGACCCTGGTGGCGGCGGTGATTCCGCTGGTCTACATCAAACGCAAGGGTTGGCGGCGCTGAGATTGTGATCGTGGTCTCCGTGATGGGTGTCGGTACCACGGTGTGAGCAGCAACCGACAGACGCCGGATCGGTACCGAAACACCGCCGTGACGGATTACCGTGCGCCCATGACGATTGCCGGAACCGCCGCCCGCCATCTGCGGCCACGGGCCTGGATCGCCCCGATCGCCGTGGTCACCCTGCTCATGTCACTGCTGGCCACGATGTATCTGGCATACGTGGTCAATCCGGCCAAGAACCTGCACGATTTCCCTGTCGCACTGGTCAATCAGGACGACGGCGATACCCTCGGCGGCAAGCCCACCAATGTCGGTAATCAGATCACCGACGCACTCGTCGCGAACCTGCCCACCGACAAGATCGACCTGCGGGTTGTCGGATTCGCCGAGGCGCAACGGCAACTGAGCCAGGGCAAGGTCTACGGTGCGATCGTCATCCCCAGTGACTTCACCAAGCGGCTGGCCATTCTCGGCGCGGCCGGTGTGGTGCCGGGCAAGGTCGAACAGCCGATCATCACGGTGCACACGAACCCTCGGGCGGGCAGTTTCGCCACCGGGGTCATGCAGCGTATTGCCGATCAGGCGCTGACTCGCGTCGACGAGACGGTGGGCAAACAACTTACCGATACCGTGCAGACCCAGCTGCAACCTGCCGGGGGCGGCCAAGCGCCACAGCTTGCGGGTGCCAGTCAATTGATGCTCGCCCATCCGATCCAGGTGGTGGTCGATCCGTACCGGCCGCTGCCCGACGGCACCGGACAGGGTTTGTCCGCGTTCTTCTACACGATCATGGTGCTGCTTGCCGGATTCACCGGTGCGATGATCATTCACGCCATGACCGATTCCGCCCTCGGTTTCGCACCGACCGAGTACGGCCCGTGGTACGTGCACTATCCGACCGCGCCGATCTCCCGCTTCCGCACCCTGCTGTTGAAGTGGGCGATCCTGATCGTCACCGCGCCGATCGTCTCCGCGGTATTCCTCGGTGTCGCAGCGGCATTGGATGTGCCGCTCGATCACCCGCTCGCGCTGTTCCTGTATTGCGTGCTCGCGATTATCGCGGTCGGGGTGACCGCGCTGTCGGTGCTGGCCGCGCTCGGCACCGCGGGTCTGCTGGTCAATCTGATCCTGTTCATCGTGCTCGGCCTGCCCTCCTCGGGCGGTAGCGTGCCCATCGAAGCGACGCCGGCGTACTTCGAGTGGCTGGCCACCTTCGAGCCCATGCATCAGGTCTTTCTCGGGCTGCGCGCCATCCTCTACTTCAATGCGAACAGCGCTGCAGGGCTCGCGCGCGGCAGCTGGATGGCGGTGCTCGGTCTGGGTATCGGCCTGGTCGTCGGCGCGGTGGTGACCGTGTACTACGACCGGAAGGGCTTGCACCGCAAACCCGCCGAGCAGGCTGCCGCGACGAAATGAGCGTTGCGGGCATGGGGCTGAGCGATCGAGCCATGGGAACGCTCACGACTCGTTCCTAATGTTGTGCTCATGACCTTCGATATCGGCGTGATCCTCCCGACCTCCACCCCCGATCCGGCACATCCGATCCTCGGCGATGTACGGGCCGCCGCCCGCCTCGCCGAACAACTCGACCTCGAATCCGTGTGGTCCACCGACCATCTCGTGGCCAGCGCGCCCATGTTGGACAGCACTGTGACGCTCGCGACCGCGGCGGCCGTCACCGACCGGATCCGGATCGGCTACAACGTCATGCTGCTCGCGCTGCGCCCGGTGGCGTGGGCGGCCAAGCAGATCAGCACGCTGCAGTATGTATCGGAGAACCGGTTGCTGCTCGGTGTCGGCACCGGAAATCCGGCGCACGGCGATATCGGTTGGCGCGCGGCCGGTACGACATTCGAGAACCGCGGTCGGCGCACCGATGAGGCACTGCGGGTACTGCCCGATCTCGTCACCGGTTCGACCGCAATGGTCAACGGCGTCGACGTGGCGCTGGCACCCGGATCGGCGATGCCGCCGGTCCTGGTGGCGGGCAATGGGACTCGGGCGCGGCGGCGGGCGGCCGAATACGCCGACGGCTGGATCACACTGCAGCCGGGCCTGGACCAGTTGGCCGCCGACTTCGACGAATTACGGGCACTGGCAACACAATTCGATCGACCGGTACCTCCGGTGACCGTGGTGGCTCCTGCACTTCCCACTGATCACTCCGCCGCCATCGACCTGCTTGCCGCCCACCGGGACGCCGGAGTCGAACGCGTCATCCTCGCCCCGACCGGCCCCGAATGGCAGCGCGATTACGAGAATGCCGCGAAACTCCGTGCGGCACTGTAACTACAGCTGCGTCAACCTCAGCTTCAGCGCATCGGTGATTATGGCTCGGGCGGCTTCGCCGTACCGAGCCTGCCGGTGCAGCGCCGCCCAGGTCTTCTCGTAGTACGCGAGTTCCCGTGGCTGCGTGATGGTGAGACCCGCCGAGATGGTCTCGACCTCCGCGATGCGTTTGTCGAGCAGTACGAAACATGTTGTGGTGTAAAGGAAATCGGCCGTCCGCGGAATGATGCCGAGCGCGAGCCGGGGCAGCGGCATCACATCGATGAGACGTTCGAGCTGACCGGCCATCACCTCGTTATCGCCGACCGTGGTGTAGAGCGCCTGTTCGGCCAACAGGATGCTGATCCGATGGGTGCCGTGGTGCAGAATCCGTTGGCGCGCGATCCGCGCCGCCACCGCGCGATCGATATCGTCGATACCGCCGACGAAGTCGATACATGTCTCCAGCACGGCTCTGGCATAGGGTTCGGTCTGCAACAGGCCGGGGACGACCGCGTTCTCGAAATTGCGGATGGTGGTGGCGCGCGCCTCCAACTCGATGCGGCGGCGCTGCTGCTGGGCATGTCCGGTCGCGGCGATGCGCCGCCACTCCTGCCAGAGCGCCTCGATATTCGCCAGTGCCGCTCGCAGATCCGGCAGCAGCAGTTCGGCGCCGCACAGTCTGCACCATTCGGCAAGATCGCTATCGCTCGGCGTCTGTTTACCGTGTTCGATGCGCGACACCTTGGCCGAATGCCAGCCCGCGTCGGCGGCGAGCTGCACACCGGTCAGATGTGCGGCCTTGCGCAGTTCACGTAAGCGTGCCCCGAAGGCTTGCCGGGACTGCTCGACACCGGTCATCCACTCCGCCCGCCGGGCATATAGTCGTGGTGCGGAATTGCTTTGTTCCACAGTGTATCTCGTACTGTCGTGCAGCGTGCGACCAGCACGGGGTCGGTGGTCACCGCGGCCCCCGCCAGATCGCCGGTCTTGGTGAAGATGGTAAAGGCGACCGTCTCGTCGAGTAGCCACCATTCGTCATCGGTGTATTCCGAGGGATCGGCGAGATGCCTTGGCAGCCAGCGGATGTCCTCGCCGTAGCGCTGGTTGCGATCGGTGAGTGCGTGCAGGAATCGCACGTATTCGGTGAGCGGCTCCGAGACCACCCGTACGCGCCGGATCGGCACACCGCGTCCGGCGACCTCGCTGGTGAGCTCCTCCCAGGCCCGCCACGACGGCGGATAGGACTCCTCCTCGAACGGCGGTAGGCCCGCGAGCACGCGGCGCATCGGTTCGGTCTCGTCGGAGACCTGGGAGTGATCATCGGATACCTCGAGATGGAAAGCGTCGCTTCGGGTTTCGCGAATGAGATCGTTGGTTTCCTCGATGCTGAAGAAGAGCATTGCATTACCATTCCCACGGGCTCTGTCCGACCGGGACCGCGACCGCGGTTTCGTGCTCGGGAATCCGCATATGCGCCAAGGCATCCGGATCGGTGATCGGCTGTCCGGCGAGGGTGAAGGAACCGTGCCCGGAATCGAGCAGCGGAGCGCCGATGTACGTGCCTGGCTGCAGCCAGCCGAGCAGCATATGCGGTATTTCGACGCGGTTCGCGTCATGGGCCACCCGGTACCCCTGCACGAGATATAGATGTCGATCCTCATCGATCCACAGCCGGGGCGAGCCGGTGTTGTTGGTGGGTCCGCCGAGCAGTTGTATACGCATCAGAGTGGCCTCGTCTCGCGTGGGTATTGCGCTGGCTGCACATAATCGTCACCGGTCAGCGCCATATGGGTCAACAATTTCCGCAAATCCCCGCAAAACCATGGTGCCGCGCCCGGCCGATTTTCTACCGTTCAGGGTGGGTGCTGGCAGACAGGGTTGGTGACATGAGCGGGTCGGAACCATGGGAGGTTGTCGGGCGGTTGGCAAGCGAAACGGGGTCACTTGGCAACGGGGTGGCGATCAAACCGTGGGCGATCGGGTTCGTGCGGTGGGATATTTCGGGATCCATGGTGGATCACGATCTGCGGGCCACCCGCTGCTGCGCGGCTCGAATGGGATACGAGCTGGTCTCGATGAAGGTGGGTCCGCAGGGCGATCCGGTCGCCCGCCTGCTCGCGGCCATCGTGCGCTGCGGTGCGCATGCGGTCATCGTGCCGAGCAGAGAGCACATCTGGGCGTCGCGTCGCGCGGTCACCGAGATCTGCGATCTGGTCGTGGTCGCCGGGGACACGGTGTGGGAGCGCGGCCATCAGTGGCCGCGGTGGTTCGCGCGCTGATCCTTACCTCGCGCGTAATCGACTCCGTGATCGGCAGCGGGCAAGGTTGAGGTATCCGCCGGAGCTTTCCGGCGGGACCGAAATACCTTCCAGCAGAGGATGATTCGCTATGTCTCAGTACGAGGATGCGGTGCGGCGCTACTTCACGGCATGGAATGCCACCGATGACGAGGTGCGCGCGAAGGCGGTGGCCGCGGCCTGGCGCGAGGACGGTTTCTACACCGATCCGCTGGCCGATGTCGCCGGACACGAGCAACTGACCGCGGCCATCGGAGGCGTGCACCAGCAGTTCCCCGGCTTCGAATTCCGGCAGCTCGGTGCCGTCGACGGGCACCACAGCACCGCCCGGTTCTCCTGGGAGCTGGTTTCGGCCGACGGGAGCGCACCGGTCGCCGGGACCGATGTGATCACCCTCGCCGAGGACGGCCGGATCATCGGTGTGCACGGCTTCCTGGATCGAGTGCCGGGCGCGTAGTCGAATCCCGGGCCGGGACAGGGGATTTCCGGGCCCGTTGACATCGCGCTCGGGCGGCAACCACCATGGGTGTGCCCGACCGAATCTCCACCAACCGCGTGGTTCGCGCGCACCAGCTCGGCCGGGCGATGGCCGGGCAGGTGCTGCGCGGCGGCGGGGCGCGAGCGCTCTACTGTCCCAGACGGTTGAGGCAAGACTTGATGCGCGGATTGGTATGAACGCGGTGTCTCGCGCCGGATCGGCGGGCGTTGGTGAACGTCGGATGAATCCGGTTGCGCCTGTGGCGAACACGCTGCACCGGACCGCTTGACGGAGGATGCTGGAGAGGGCGGCCTAGATATCGAGTGCGCCCGATGAGCAGGATGGTGGTCAGCGTGGACGACGAGTCGATCCCGTTGTCGGGTCCGGAAGACGCCACGAGGCAACACGATCTGGACGAATCGGCGATGGACGCGTACTCGCGGTCGGTCATCGCCGTCGCGGCGTCGGTCACACCGCATGTGGCGAGCATGCGAACCCGGCGGGGGAGCGGATCCGCGGTGGTCTTCACCGATGACGGATTCCTGCTGACCAACGCGCATGTGGTCGGCTCGGCGAGTAGCGGCGATGTGGTGTTCGCGGACGGTGTGGAGTCACGCGTCGACGTCGTCGGCATCGATCCGCTCTCCGATCTCGCGGTGCTGCGTGCCCGCGCCGGTGCGCCGGGTGCGGTGGTGCTCGGCGATGCGGACAAGCTGGTGGTCGGCCAATTGGTGGTGGCGGTCGGGAGTCCGCTGGGGTTGGCGGGCTCCGTGACCGCGGGCGTGGTGAGCGCGCTGGGGCGAGCTGTCCCAGTCGCCTCCCGCCGGGCCGGTCGGGTGATCGAAGACGTGATCCAGACCGATGCCGCCCTGAATCCGGGCAATTCCGGTGGTGCACTTGCAAATTCATCGGGGCGGGTGGTCGGTATCAACACGGCGGTCGCGGGCGTCGGACTCGGTCTCGCGATCCCGATCAATGCCACCACTCGCCGCATCATCAGCACCCTGCTGAAAGACGGCCGCGTGCGCCGCGCCTATCTCGGCCTGGTCGGTGTTCCGGCCCCACTGCCCGCATCCGTCGCCGCCCGGACCGGCCAACATGCCGGTGTCCGCATCGTCGAAGTCGTCCGCGGCGGCCCCGCCGATCACGCGGGGCTGCGCCGCGGCGACCTCGTACTCAGCGTCGCCCGCTCCGAAGTGACCGACGCCCAGGGCATCCAACGCCAACTCTTCGGCGACGCCATCGGGGTCTCGATGCCGGTGACGGTATTGCGCAATGGCGCGATGGTCGATGTCTTCGCCATCCCGATCGAGTTGACCGTGGATTAGCTCAGGTTGTCATCGGCCCCACGGTCGGATGACGTCGTCGGCTAGATCTTCGCGGGGGTCTTGATTCCAGTTGTCGTGGTTATTGCCATTCGGCCCTGGTTCGACTGCGTGTACCACCATCGTTCGTCACCTCCCTTCGAGCGGTCGTTGCTGTTGCGGGTTAGCCATCCGCGCGCAACCGCAAACCGGAATCGACGCAAGGCGTGCATACACCGCCCGGCACGCTGGGGCGTCAGTCGGTCACGGTGACCGGGGTGGTCTCGAGATCCGGCTCGTGGGTTTGCGTCCAGCGCGCATCGATGATCAAACCGATGATGCCGATGGCGATGAGCGCCCCGGAGACTACGAGCATGCCGGGGTGGGTACGGCCGGTGAGGGCATCGCCCAGGATGACAGTGCCGATGGTCCCCGGGAGGATGCCGATGACGGTAGCGATCAGGTAGGGCCAGAAGCGGATCGAGGAGAGGGCGCAGCAGTAGTTGATCACCGAGAACGGGGCGAAGGCGATCAGGCGTAGCGAGCCGACTGCGAGCCAGCCGCGGCGTTCGAGGCGTTCATCGATGGACCGGACCGCCGGATGGGTGAGGTGGGCGGCCACTCGATCGCGATCCAGCGCGCGGACGAGCAGAATCGCCAGTGCGGCGCTGACCGTGGTCGCCGAGGCGGCCAGAACGATGCCGAGCGCGGGGCCGAACAGAACGCCCGCGCTCACCGTCAGCACGGTCCGCGGGACCGGGGCCACCGTGACCAGCGCATGGACCACGAAGAACAGCAGTGGGAAGATCGGGCCGATCGAGGTGGCCCAGTCCTGCATCTGCTGCGGTGTCGGTAGTGGGACCAGTATGGCGGCGGTGAACAGCGCCGCGCCACCGACGAGCAGGGCGAGGATGCGTGGGTCACGGATGAGCCTGAGCACCGGGCAAGGTTACCGGTTGGTAGTGGCGGCCACGGTCAACCGGCCGCGGAGCTGCCGCTAGCATCGAAGGAAACGGGACGAATGCTCGTTAACCGATGTGCTCGCTGAGCTGGGCGAATGCAACGGTTTCGGGCGCACGCGATGTGTGCGTCGAGGAGAAGAGGAACAGCAGCTATGCCGATTGCTTCAGAGCCGGTGCCCGATTACGCCGCATGGCGCAAGGGCGTGGCGGGGGTACTGGCGAAGGCCCGCAGGGTCGACGTCGCCGAACTTCCGGAGGAGCCAGAAAAGCTGCTCGAGGAACAGACCTACGACGGTCTGACCATCGCCCCGCTGTACACCCGCGGGGATGAGCGGCCCGAACTGCCGTTGCCGGGCGAATATCCCTTCGTCCGTGGCCGCGACGCCACCAGGGATGTGCATCGCGGCTGGTATGTCAGCGCCTTCATCGGCGCGGCCGACGGCGCCGCGGCGAATCGCGAGATCCTGGCCGCGCTGGAGAACGGGATCAGTGCACTGTGGCTCGGCGCGGGCGAGCGCGGTGTGCCGGTGGCCGAACTGCCCGCGGCGCTGTCGG
This sequence comes from Nocardia vinacea, assembly GCF_035920345.1. Lineage (NCBI taxonomy): Bacteria > Bacillati > Actinomycetota > Actinomycetes > Mycobacteriales > Nocardiaceae > Nocardia > Nocardia vinacea. Next base: position 3,032,395 of record NZ_CP109149.1, on the reverse strand, counting down.
GTCTGCTGTTCGAACTGGCGCCGCTGACACTCGCCGCAGGTGACGCGGTTTCCGCAGCGGCACAACAAGTCTTCGCGCAGCTCGACGATTACCAGGTGGCGGACCGGACCGAAATTCGAGTCGCGCTGGGCGCGGCCCCGCTCACCAGTCGCTTCGCCGGTACCGCCGATATCGAACTGGCGGAGGCCATCGCCCTGGCCGGTGAGGCGGTGCAGCGTCCTGAGACGGTGCGCGCTATCACGGTGGACGGCACCGTCTTTCACGATGTGGGTGCCTCGGACGCGCAGGAGCTCGGTGCGGCGGTGGCCGCCGGCCTGGCCTACCTGCGGGCACTCGCCGAAGCCGGTCAGGACATCGCGGATGCCTTCGAGCAGTTGGAGTTTCGCTTCGCCGCGACCGACGACCAGTTCGCCACTATCGCGAAATTCCGTGCGGCCCGCCAGCTCTGGGCCCGTGTCGCGCATGTGTGCGGCGCACCCGCATTCGGTGATGCGCCGCAGCATGCGGTGACCTCCGCGGCGATGATGACCCAGCGTGACCCGTGGGTGAATATGCTGCGCACCACCCTCGCGGCCTTCGGCGCGGGAGTCGGTGGCGCGGAAACGGTTACGGTGCTGTCCTTCGATTCGGCGTTGCCGCCCGGTGAACTCGGCGTCTCGAAGTCGTTCGCCGACCGCATGGCTCGCAATACCCAGCTGCTGCTGCTCGAGGAGTCGCATCTCGGTCATGTGCAGGATCCGGGCGCCGGTTCCTGGTACGTCGAGGATCTCACCGCCGCACTCGCCGCCAAGGCATGGGAGTTCATGCAGGAGCTCGAGGCCGCGGGCGGTTACCTGGCCGCACTGGACTCCGGCCTGCTCGCCGAGCGGATCGCCGTGACCAGGTCGGCCCGGGATGCCGATGTGGCACACCGTAAGACGGCGGTCACCGGTGTCAACGAATTCCCGAACCTCGCCGAGCAGCCGCTGTCCGAGGCCGCGCGCCGGCCCGGACAGGTGGTTCGCTACGGTGCCGCCTTCGAGGCGCTGCGCAACCGCTCGGATGCCTACCTCGCGGCCAATGGTGCTCGACCGCGTGCGCTGCTGGTGCCGCTCGGGACGGTGGCCGAACACAATGTTCGGGTCACCTTCATCGCGAACCTGCTGGCCTCGGGCGGCATCGAGTCGATCAACCCCGGTCCCCTGGAGGTGACCGGAATCGGTACGGCGGCAACCGAATCCGGTGCCACGATCGCCGTATTATGTGGTTCGGACAAGCGTTACGCCGAGCAGGCGGGCCCGGCTGCCGAGCAGTTGCGGGCCGCCGGAATCGAGACGGTGCTGCTGGCCGGTGCGGAAAGGGCCGTCGCCGACCTGAGCGGCGCGCAGCGCCCCGACGGTTATCTCGCGGCCCGCATCGATGCGGTGGCCGCACTGTCCGACCTGCTGGAGAAGGTGGGAGCCTGATGACATTGAGTCATATCGACAAGCCGGGCGAAATCGACGAGCCGGGCGGCATCGAGCACCGGATCGGTAGTTTCGCCGAGGTGCCGCTGTCCGAACGTCCGGCCGAACCCGCCGACGTCGACTCCGCGCAGGTCGACGCCTACGTGCGCGCCGCCGCCGAGGCGAACAACTACACCCCCGAACAGCTGGTGTGGTCGACGCCCGAAGGTATCGACGTGCCACCGGTTTTCACCAAGGCCGATCGCGATGCCATCGCGGACGAAGGATATCCGCTCGACAGCGTGCCGGGCATCGCGCCGTTCCTGCGCGGTCCGTACCCGACGATGTATGTGAACCAGCCGTGGACCATTCGCCAGTACGCGGGCTTCTCCACCGCCGCGGATTCGAATGCCTTCTACCGCCGCAATCTGCAGGCGGGACAGAAGGGTCTGTCGGTCGCCTTCGACCTGGCCACCCACCGCGGCTACGACTCCGATCACCCGCGCGTCCAGGGTGACGTCGGGATGGCCGGTGTGGCCATTGATTCCATCCTCGACATGCGTCAGCTCTTCGACCACATCCCGCTGGATCAGGTCTCGGTGTCGATGACCATGAACGGTGCGGTGCTGCCGATCCTCGCGCTGTACGTGGTCGCGGCCGAGGAGCAGGGCGTCGCACCGGAACAGCTGGCCGGAACCATTCAGAACGACATTCTGAAGGAGTTCATGGTCCGCAATACCTACATCTACCCGCCCAAGCCCTCGATGCGGATCATCTCCGATATCTTTGCCTACACCAGCGCGAAGATGCCGAAGTTCAACTCGATCTCCATCTCCGGCTACCACATCCAGGAGGCCGGAGCCACGGCCGATCTGGAATTGGCCTACACCCTCGCCGACGGCGTCGAGTACATTCGTGCGGGTATCGCCGCGGGCATGGAGGTCGACAAGTTCGCGCCGCGACTGTCGTTCTTCTGGGCCATCGGCATGAACTTCTTCATGGAGGTCGCCAAACTCCGTGCGGGACGGCTGCTCTGGAGTGAGCTGGTCGCGAAGTTCGAGCCGAAGAGCGCGAAATCGCTGTCGCTGCGGACGCATTCGCAGACCTCGGGTTGGTCGCTGACCGCGCAGGACGCCTACAACAATGTGGCGCGTACCTGCATCGAGGCGATGGCCGCGACCCAGGGCCACACTCAGTCGCTGCACACCAATGCCCTCGACGAGGCGCTGGCCCTGCCGACGGACTTCTCCGCGCGCATCGCCCGCAATACCCAGCTGCTGATTCAGCAGGAGTCCAACACCACGCGCCCGATCGACCCTTGGGGCGGTTCGTACTACGTGGAATGGCTCACCCACCAGCTGGCCAACCGTGCCCGCGCGCATATCGCCGAGGTCGAAGCGCACGGCGGTATGGCGCAGGCGATCGGCGAGGGCATCCCGAAGCTGCGCATCGAGGAGGCGGCCGCCCGCACGCAGGCGCGCATCGATACCGGTCAGCAGCCGGTGATCGGCGTGAACAAGTACCAGGTCGAAGAGGATCAGCAGGTCGAGGTCCTCAAGGTCGAGAATTCGCGGGTGCGCGCCGAACAGATCGAGAAGCTGAACCGGCTTCGCGCCGAACGCGATTCGGCCGAGGTGGAACGGGCGCTGGCCGAATTGTCCCGTGCGGCAGCCTCTTCGGAGGGTGGCATGGAGAACAACCTGCTCGCGCTTGCCATCAATGCCGCGCGCGCCAAGGCCACCGTCGGTGAGATCTCCGATGCGCTGGAAAAGGTGTACGGCCGCCACCAGGCCGAGATCCGTACGCTCTCCGGTGTGTACCGCGACGAGGCCGGGAACGTGACCAATATCAGCAAGGCGATCGAACTCGTCGAGGAATTCGCCGAGGCGGAGGGGCGGCGCCCGCGCATCCTGGTCGCCAAGATGGGCCAGGACGGGCACGACCGAGGTCAGAAGGTGATCGCCACGGCCTTCGCCGACCTCGGCTTCGACGTCGATGTGGGCCCGCTGTTCCAGACCCCGGAAGAGGTGGCGCAGCAGGCGGCCGATAACGACGTGCACGTCGTCGGTGTGTCCTCGCTGGCGGCCGGCCACCTCACGCTGGTGCCCGCCCTGCGGCAGGCACTGGCCGATGTCGGGCGACCCGACATCATGGTCATCGTCGGCGGCGTCATCCCGCCCGATGACTTCGAGGAGCTGTACGCGGCGGGTGCGGCCGCGATCTTCCCGCCGGGCACCGTGATCGCCGACGCGGCGATCGATCTGCTGAAGAAGTTGGCTGGCGAACTCGGTCACGAGATCGGCGGCGGCAGCGGCCGATGACTTCAGCATCGCGCAGCGATCCCACGGAGGGTGGCGGTCGGGCGACGGTCGGGCGTCAGCGCGTCATTGATGTCGACGCACTCGCGCAGGCGGTTCGCTCTCAGGAGCGGGCCGCCGTGGCGCGGGCGATCACCCTGGTCGAGTCGACCAGGGCCGACCATCGGGAGTTGGCTCAGCGGCTACTGCTGCAGCTGACCCCGCCGACCGATACGGTCACTTCGAATCGTGTCGGTATCACCGGTGTTCCCGGCGTAGGCAAGTCGACGTTCATCGATGCGCTCGGTATGGATCTGATCGGCAAGGGGCATCGGGTCGCGGTGCTGGCCGTCGACCCGTCCTCCACTCGCACCGGCGGCTCCATCCTGGGTGACAAGACCCGCATGGCGCGACTGTCGTTGGAGCGCAACGCCTATATCCGTCCGTCGCCGACCGCGGGCACCCTCGGTGGTGTCGCCAAGGCGACCCGCGAGACCATTGTGGTGCTCGAGGCCGCGGGCTACGACGTCATCCTGGTGGAGACCGTCGGTGTCGGCCAGTCCGAGGTGACGGTCGCGAATATGGTCGACGTGTTCTGTTTTCTGACCCTGGCTCGCACCGGAGATCAGTTGCAGGGCATCAAGAAAGGCGTCCTGGAACTCGCCGACCTGGTTGCGGTGAACAAGGCCGACGGCAAGCACGAGATCGAGGCCAAGGCCGCCGCCCGCGAATTGGCCGGGGCGCTGCGCCTCATTCATCCGCACGACGCGCTCTGGCGCCCGCCGGTACTTACCATGAGCGGTCTGGAAGGCCATGGGCTGGACAAGTTCTGGGATACCGTCCTCGAACACCGCCGGGTGCTCACAGAGGCGGGTGAATTCGCCGAAAAGCGGCGTCGCCAACAGGTCGACTGGACCTGGACCATGGTGCACGACCAACTGCTGCGCCGCCTCGCGGAGAATCCGAGCGTCAAAGCCCTTCGCGCACAAGTGGAGAAGCAGGTGCGCGACGGAACATTGACCGCCGCACTGGCCGCCGAACAGCTTCTCGACGCCTTCGACAGTTGAGGTGGCGACAGCCCCGCCGCCGCAGTGCCGCGGGGTTGTCGCCTAGTACGTCAGACCGAATCGCCGTGGGCCTCGAGCAGGGTGCGCAGGGCGGTCGCGAGTTGCTTGCGCTGTGCGGGCGTGAGGGGTTCGAGCAGGCGAGCCTCGGTGTCGACGTGGTCGGGGAGTGCCGCATCGATGAGTTCGCGCCCCGCATCGGTGAGGGTGACGTGCACGCCCCGCCCATCGCGTTCGCTGCGCGCGCGGGTGACGAGGCCGCGTTCCTCCAGGCGGTCCAGACGTTGGGTGACACCGCCTGAGGTGATCATGGCCGAACGCATGAGTTCGGTGGGGGTGAGGCGATGGGGTGGGTCGCTGCGCCGCAGGGTGGCGAGCACATCGAAGGAGGCGGCGTCGAGTCCGTGCGCGGCGAAGGTCTTGCGTAGCTCGGCGCCGACCACCTGGGACAGTCTGGTCAATCTGCCGAGGACGGCCATCGGTGAGACGTCCAGGTCGGGACGCTGTACGCGCCATTGATCGAGCACCCGTTCGACATGATCTGTCACGACCGCAGCCTAGCGAATACCTCAGCGGTGAGGTATCTCATAGGCGGGAATTGCTTAACGCTAAGCTATGTTCCTTAGGGCCGAGTAATTGATCCAGATCCGGACGGAAGGCGAATCATTATGCGTATCACCGTATTCGGAGCGGCGGGCGATGTGGGCAGCCGAGTGGTAGCCGAGGCACTGGACCGTGGGCACGAAGTCACCGCGGTGGTCCGCGACCTCGCGCGGGCTGGTGCGGTACCCGCCGCGGCGACGTTGCGCACGGGTGATGCGGCGAACCTCGACGATGTCGTATCGCTGAGCGCCGGACAGGACCTCGTGATCACCGCGACCCGTCCAGCACCCGGTCGCGAACACGAACTGCCTGCCATCACCTCCGTGCTGTTATCAGGGTTGGCGCGCACCAGCGCGCGTCTGCTGGTGGTCGGCGGCGCGGCCACCCTGCTCGTACCCGGCGCCGATGCGCTGACGTTGCATGAAAGCCCGGATTTCCCGGTCGAATTGCGTGCCATCGCCCGCGCCTGCGCCGATCAACTCGCCATCTGCCGCGCCGAGACCGCCGCCGACTGGACGTACCTGAGCCCGCCCGCCGAACTGGTGCCGGGTCGGCGAACCGGCGCCTACCGGCTCGGCACGGATGAACTGCTCACGAATGCCGACGGAGTCTCGGCGATATCCATGGCGGATTTCGCGGTAGCGCTGCTCGACGAGGCCGAGCGGCCCGCGCACCGGCGGACCAGGTTCACCGTCGCATCGGTGTGAGATTCACGCGATTTCGAAGAGCCGTGCGGCATTTCGGTAGCAGACCTGCCGCAGCCAGGAATCACCCAGCTCCAGGCGCTCGAGCGCACTGATCGAATGCCCGTAGGAGTAAGGGATATTCGGAAAGTCGCTACCGAACAGGATGCGGTCGCTCAACGAGCGCAGCCTGCTGTGCTCGGCGGTCGGAAAGGGTGCGGTGGCCTCGGTGAAATCGGTCCACACCATCGTCGTGTCCAGGTATACACCCGGGTACTCCTCGGCGAGATCGAGGAATTCGGAGTACTCGGGTGTGCCCATATGCGCGATGATCAGCTGTAGGCGCGGATAGCGTTGCAGTAGACCGGCAATGGGCTCCGGTCCGGTGTACTCGCCGGGCGCGGGTCCGGAGCCGCAGTGGATCAGCACCGGTATCCCGGCGTCCTCGAGCATGCCCCACACCGGGTTCAACAACGGATCGCCGGGATGGAAATCGCCGACCTGCACATGCACCTTGAACACCCGGGCACCGCGCTCGATCGCCGCCTCCACATAACTGTCTGCGTAATGTTCGGGATAGAACGTCGCCGTGTGCAGGCAGTCCGGGGTGCGTTCGGCGAAATCGGCGGTCCATTCGTTGAGCCACGCCGCCATATCCGGCTTGTGCGGATACACCAGCGAGGTGAACGCGCGAACACCGAAGCCGCGCAATGTCTTCAAACGGACCTGCTCATCGTCGCGGTAGGCGATCGGCCACTCCCGGCCGACCAGCGGACCGGCCGAATCGAAGTACGCCCACACCTTGGCCATGACCTGTTCCGGCATGAAATGTGTATGGACGTCGATGATTCCGGGCAGGTCCAGCCGGGTGCGGAAATCGGTCAGGTAGGTATTGTCGTCGCTGTCACCGATCATCGAGCAGCCTCCTGCGGGTATACCGACCGCGCGAAGTCACCGACCCTGGTGATCAGTCGCTCGAAGAACACCTCCGGGTCGGTGCCGACCACGATGTCGGCGTTGGGTTCTCGGCCCCACATGCCCGCCCAGTCCGCCACCGTGGTGGCCCGGGTGATGGCGCCGACGAGTTCGACATCGACAGTGGCCGGTCGCGTTATGGCGAGCGACGGATCCAGCGCGACGGCCGCCGCGAACGGATCGTGCATATGCGCGAGATAGCCCTGGTCGTAGAGCTTGTGGAAATCGAAGTAGAAGCGGACCGCATCGGTGAAGTAACGCACGATCGGATTACTCGTCGCCGACCTGGCCTCCGGCGGATCGGTCTCCGAAACCAGCTCCGCGGGCAGACTCCCCGCGCGTTCGGCGAGCTGCGCCACATGCTTGGGCCGCATCTCGATGGTCTCGGTGATATCGAGCGCGCACACGATCGGCCGCCGATCGGCGGGGGCGGCGGAGAAGGCGTCGAAGACCTCCTTGGCCGCCTCCGGATCCACGTGCACATTCCATTCATTGGTCGGCGTGGTGTTGCCGGGGTGATTGAAGGCTCCGCCCATGATCACCAGCCGCCGCAGCAGTAGTGGCAGCCGGGGCTCGAGGCGAAGGGCGAGCGCCAGATTCGTCAGCGGTCCCGTGCAGAGCCCGATGATCTCGCCGGGAGCCCCGCGCACCAGATCGACCCACATCTCGGCCGCCGACCGGGCCGAGATCGGCCGAGCGGATTGCGGCAGTTCCGCATATCCGACCCCCTGCGGCCCATGTGTGTCCTCGGTGGTGCGCAGCGGGATCGCGAGCGGTTCCGCGGCACCCAGCGCGACCTCGATATCGGGTGCGCGGCACACATCCAGCCAGGCGAGATTGTTCGCCGCCACCTGCGGTGCGGACACATTGCCCGCGGTGGCGGCGATTCCCACGATCTCGGCCTCCGGGGAGGCGAGCAGGTAGAGCAGCGCGAGTGAATCATCGATCCCGGTATCGACGTCCATGACGATCTTCTGCCGCACCAGTCGAGCCTAGCGAGCGGACCGGGATGGCTCAGTAGGTGGGCAGCACGTAGTCGTCGGTACTCGACATCATCCGCAGCATTACCGGACGCATCACCCGCGAGGTCATGACCTTCATGCTCGTGCGGGCCATCCGTGTGCCGAGGCGAGAGGTGGGCAGCATCATCTTGATACCGCCACCGGGCAGCTCCTTGGCCTTGTCCAGGAAAGGTGTGACGACCTCCTCGTAGCGGGTCAGTGCTGTCGCGAGATCATCTGGCGCCGCCGCGATTTCACCGGCCAGGACGTACGCGCCGACGATGGCCATGGCAGTGCCCATACCGGTCATCGGGGAGCCACAGAAGCCGGAGTCGCCGAGCAGCGTGACCCGCCCGGTCGACAGCGACGGCATATCGACGCGCGCCAGCATGTCGAAATAGAAGTCCGGGGTCGTAGTCATCGCGTCGAGCACGGCCGGGGTCTCCCATCCGGCCTCGGCCAGCATGTCGTGGATGAGCCGCTGCTGCGCCGCGACATCTCGGCGCAGCGCCGGATCGGCCTCGGTGCGCAGGGTGATGATCGCCTTCGAGGTGGCCGGATCGGCATCCGGTCGAATCCCGATCCCGGCACTGGGCACCATATGCATCTTGAACCAGCCCGGCTCGGTTCCGGCGGGGGTCGGAATGGTGAAGAACGACATGTAGCCGCCGAGATAGGTGACGAACTGCTCCTCCGGTCCGAAGGCCAGCTGCCGGGTTGCCGAGTGCACACCGTCCGCGCCGACGACCAGATCGAAACGTTCGGTGCGCCCGGACGCGAAGTCGACCTCGACGCCGGTGTCGTCCTGACGCAGCGCCGCGATCCATTCGTCGTAGCGGTAATCGAGTTCACCGGCCGTACTGGCCAGTTCGGTGAGCAGTACCTGATTCAAATCGCCTCGGGTGATTTCGATTTCGGCCACCGGACCCTTGCCGTCGAACATCTCCGCGGGCATCCGGGCGAACTCTCGGCCACTTTCGTCGACGTAGGCCATGCCGCGCTCGTCGAGCTGGTACTTGCGGATGCCCGGCATGAGTCCCATCTGCTCGGCGACTTCGCGGCTCGGGCCGCGCAGGTCCACGGCCTGCCCACCCGGGCGTGGCTTCGGAGCGCGCTCGACGACGGTGGTTCGGATGCCCGCCCGCAGCAATTGCAGTGCGAGTGCGTTGCCTGCGATGCCGCCGCCGCTGATGAGGATGTGGGGGGATTTGATCATGACCGGGCCAATCGCTCGAACGAATGTGTCAGACGTATGTCTAACACGTGGTTGGCACGAATGTCTAGTACAAATGTCTGAGTCGAGTGTAAGCTGAGGTCATGGGAAACCGAGAAGATCTATTGGCGGGAGCGCGTAAGGCCATCATCGAACGTGGCGTGGCGAAGACGACCGCGCGCGATATCGCGGCGGCAGCGGGTGTCAGCCTGGCCGCGATCGGCTACCACTTCGGCTCGAAGGATCGGCTGATCACCGAGGCGCTCGCGGAGGCGCTCGGCAACGATATCGGCGATCGGATGGAGGCCTTGATCCGCGCAGGCGGTGGGCAGCCGCCGCTCGAGGCGTTCACGCAGATGTGGAACGCGATGCCGCAGGTCTTCGAGGACAACCGGGACGGCATGCTGGCCAGTCTGGAGAATCTGGTACGCGTCGCGCGGACGCCGGAATCGCGGACGTTCATGGACGAAAGCCTCAACGGTGCATACGAGGACATCGGTCGAGCGCTCAGGGAATCCCGTCCTGATCTCGATGCGGACACCGCCCAGGCGATAGGCGAGCTGTACTTCGTGCTGACGCAGGGCCTCGGCATCCTGTGGACGATCACCCGCGGCGGGAATCTGCCCGACGGCGCGCGACTGGCCAAGGCCATTGCGGCCCTGGCCGGCGAGTCCTGATCGGGCAGTGCCTGCCGGCGAACAGTGTGAGTTCTATCGGGTGTGCAGAGGCCACATCGGCCGGTCCGCGCCGTACCGCGGTGCGGGCCACGCGTAGTCCGGATATTCGGCGAGCACCGGCGCGGCGGTTGTGACATTGCCGTGGGTGACCGCCGCCATCGGACTCGGCGGCGCGGCCTGCGGATGACGCGGGGTCCGGTCGGGCGCGGTGAGCAGCCAGGACGCGGTGCGCGCCAATGCGACTCGGACATCGCGGCCGATACCGTCATGTGCGCGGGCGACCAGCGCGTCGATCACCCCGGCGGCGAGCAGATAGCCGGAGGCGTGGTCGAGTGCCTGCGCGGGCAGCGTCCCCGGCACCGCGGGTGCGCCCTCGACGACCGAAATACCGGCTGCGGCCTGCACGATGCTGTCGAATCCGCGCCGCCGACCCCACGGGCCGGATTCGCCCCATGCCGATATCCGGCCGTGTACGAGACCGGGACGACGGGCGGCGGTGAGGCCGGCGTTTTCCAGTACACCGGGTCGATATCCGGTGATCAGCACATCGGCCGCGGCGAGCAGCTCGTTGACCAGCGGCATGTGCCGGTGCAGATCGAGCAGCGTGGAGCGCTTGCCTTGGCAGGTGTCGTGGTATTGCCATGGGATCTCGGGTAGGTGCGGCGGGTCGATCCGCAGCACCTCGGCGCCGAGCAGCGCCAGGGTTCTGGTCGCGACGGGTCCGGCGATCACCCGGGTGAGATCGAGTACCCGGACCCCGCGCAACGGCTGCAATGGGGATGCACCGATCGGCAGGCCGAGTTCGCCACGGTCGATCCGGGTGTCGATCGCCACCAGCGGACCCGATGCGGCGGCCTGGCCCTGTGGGCTGTCCGCCCACTCCTGCTCGCTACGCACCTGGACCGCGATGGCGCCGTGCGCGGCCGCATGTTCCTCGATATCGCGGGCCCGGCTCATCGCCATCTGCGCGACCGCAAGATCGACGGGGGCGTCGTCGGGCAGTCCGAGCGAGGCGAGCAATCGCGCGCGATGATGCGGATAGTTGGCGTGGGTGCGGACCCAGCCGTCGAAGGTGGGAAAGAATCCCGACAGATCGGCGAATATCTTGGCGGGCGCACCGCCGACGCGCAGCAGGCGTTCACTGCAGAAGGCGGCGGTGATCCGGACCGGATCCAGTCGGTGCAGCACCGGATTCAGGTGGTGTGCGTCGCGGATTCGGTTCGCCGCCGCTGTCACCGCGGCCACCGATCCGGCGGCCAGCGCCCAAACCGGCAGCGCCGCAGCCAAACAGCTGCCCGGATCGGCGGCGGGGACGGTGCCGGAGGCCGGTACACCGATTCCGGCCTCGTAGTCGCGGACCAGCTGTTCGTGCGCAATCACGAGATCGAGAGTAGTTGTTGCGCCGCAGTAGTAGGGTCGGGGCCATGACGCCGCTGCAGCGTTATATCGCCGAAGAGATAGCCACCGACCATGCCGACGGGTTGATCGGCCGCCGGGAAGCGCTGCGCCGACTAGGAATGCTCGGGGTCGCCGCCACCGCCGCGGTCGCATTGCTCGCCGCCTGCTCCAGTAGCGGCGACCAGGCGAATACCGCGTCGACGGGCTCGAAACCCGCGGCCTCGTCGGCCCCGCCGGGTACCAGCGGCGCGGTCCCGGCCACCGCGATCACCTTTCCCGGACCGGAGGGTCGCCAGCTACAAGCCGCATGGGCGGCCGCGCCAGAGCCGCGCGGCAGCCTACTCGTCATCCATGAGAACAAGGGTCTCACCGACCATATCCGTTCGGTGACAGGACGTTTCGCGGGTGCCGGATACTCCGCACTCGCGGTCGACCTGCTGTCCGAACTCGGCGGTACCGCCGCCTTCACCGATCCGGCGGCGGCCACCGCCGAACTCGGCAAGATCGCGCCGGCACAGTTCACCGCCGATCTGCAGGCCGGGATTGCCGAGTTGGAACGCCGGGTGCCGGGAAAGAAGATCGGCACCACCGGATTCTGCTTCGGCGGCGGTCTGGTCTGGCTGCTGTTGGCCGCGGGAACGCCGAAACTCGCTGCGGCGACACCGTTTTACGGCCCCTTCCCGGAGAACGGGGATCTGTCCGGTTCGAAGGCTGCGGTACTCGGAATTTACGCCGCCAAGGACGAGCGGGTGATCGCCTCGCGCCCCACCGCGGAAGCGGCCCTGGATCGGGCGGGCCTCACCCATGAGATCTATGTCGCACCGAATGCGGACCACGCCTTCTTCAACGACACCGGACCGCGCTACAACCCGACCGCCGCCGCAGAGGTGTGGCAGCGGGTCCTGGATTGGTACGGCACATATCTCGGGTGAAGGAGAGCGACGTGGGCAAGGCCATTGCCGCGACGGACTGGCTGCGGGTTTTGCGCGCGCATCCCGCGCCGAGCCATCAACTGCTGTGTTTCCCGCCGGGTGGGGGAGCGGTCACGGCATATCGGGCACTGGCCGAATGCTTCGACAACGGCGTTGCCGTTGCGGCCGTGCAGTATCCGGGGCGGCAGGACCGGCTCGGTGAGTCCACCATCGGCGATATGGACACCCTCGTCGATCGAATCGTGGATGAGGTGCTGAATCAGGGCCCGGTGGAACAACTTTCGCTGTTCGGCCACAGCATGGGTGCGACCGTGGCCTTCGAAACCGCACGCCGCCTGGAACACAAGGGGCAACCGCTCACCGTGCTGTTCGTATCCGGTCGTCCCGCACCGACTTTCGTCGAGCAGGGCCGGCTGCATCTCGGCTCCGACGACGATCTGATCGGTGATCTGGAGCGCCTGGCGACCGATCCCGCGTCCGTCCAGATCCTGCGCGCCGAACCGAGCCTCGCCGAACTGGTACTGCCCGCGGTGCGCAGCGACTACCAGGCCATCGAGACCTACCGCTACCGCGAGGGCGCACCGCTGTCCTGCGCTGTGTCGGCGCTGGTCAGCACCGAAGACCCGACAATGAGGCCGGAGCAGGCCGAGGAATGGTGCGAGCACACCACAGGTTCCTTCGAGTACAAGGTGTTCCCCGGCGGTCACTTCTACCTGGATGACAAGGTCTCCGAGGTCGCCGACCTCATCGCCCGCACCCTCCACACATAGCCCACCCACGACACCACCACGCACGCCGCGACCAGCCCGCGCACCAATCCCAGCGCACTCTGCGGGTAGATCACCCCGGTCAGATAATGGTCGATGAACCCGCTCGGCGGCAGCCCCGCCATCCCGGCCCGATGCCGCGCCCAATTCTCCAAATACGTGAGCGGACAATCGTATCCGAACAGCACCGTGCTGAATCCCCACCCGAACGCGATCAGATGCAGCCAGATGGTGCGCGGCCACCGCCACGCCACGAACCCGCCGACCACCACGTACGCCACGAATACGAAATGCACCGCGGCGGTGGCATCGGCCAGCAGCCGATACAGCATATGCCCAGCGTAGCGCTGGATGCGTGCGGGCTCGGCCCCATTGGATCACCAGGGCGAGGGTTGGTAGTCCTTGAGGAAGCAGCCGTAGAGGTCGGTGCCGGTTTCGCCTTGGACGATGGGGTCGTAGACGCGGGCGGCGCCGTCCACCAGGTCCAGCGGCGCGTGGAAGCCCTCTTCGGCGAGGCGGAGTTTGGTGTAGTGCGGGCGTTCGTCGGTGATCCAGCCGGTGTCCACGGCCGTCATGAGGATGGCGTCCTGTTCGAACATTTCGCGGGCGCTGGTGCGGGTCAACATATTCAGCGCGGCCTTGGCCATATTCGTATGGGGGTGGCCCGCACCCTTGTACGCGCGGGAGAATTGGCCCTCCATCGCGGAGACGTTCACGACGTATTTGCGGCGGGCCGCGGCGGCGGCCATTGCCGGGCGCAGGCGGGAAACCAGAATGAACGGCGCCACCGAATTGCACAGCTGGACCTCGAGGAGTTCGGTCGGATCCACCTCGGCGACGGTCTGCACCCAGCTGTTGGTGTGGGCGAGATCCGGCACCAGACCACCGGCGTCGATGGCGATACCGCGCGAAATGCGTTCCGGCGTGGCCGATCCCGCGACCAGCGCCAGCTCCGCCACATCGACCGAGGACAGCGTCGGGGTCAGGGATGCGGTGAGTGCGGTGGGGTGCGCCTGCATGGTCTTACCGAAGGTCACCACATCCGGCAGCGCACCCGCGGGCAGCGGACCGGATTCGGCCTCGACCAGCGCGCTGTACGCACCGGGGGAGCGGCGCACGGTCTGGGCGGCATTGTTGATCAGGATATCCAGTGGTCCCTGTGCCGCGACATCATCGGCGAGCGCGACGACCTGCGCCGGATCCCGCAGATCAATGCCGACGATGCGCAGCCGGTGCAGCCAGTCGGCGCTGTCGTCCATGGCGGCGAAGCGGCGGATCGCATCGTTCGGGAAGCGGGTGGTGACGGTGGTGTGCGCACCGTCGCGCAGTAGCCGCAGCGCGATGTACATGCCGATCTTGGCGCGACCGCCGGTCAGCAGGGCACGCCGTCCGCCAAGATCGGTACGGGCGTCTCGTTTCGCATGGCTGCTGGCCGCGCAGTCCGGGCAGAGCTGGTGATAGAACGCATCGACGCGGGTGTAGCGCTGTTTGCAGATATAGCAGGGCCGCGGCCGGAACAGCGTGCCCGCGCTCGCACCCGCCGCATTCGAGGCCAGCGGAATGCCCGCGGTTTCGTCATCGATCCGATTCGGCGATCCGGTCGCGGTCGCCGCGACCACCGCTCGGTCCGCCTCGGCGACCGCATCCCTGGCCACGGTTCGCTTGCGCTGCTTCAATTTCTTGAACATATGGCCGACGGCGCGCTGCACCTTGACCGACGCCGGATCGTCCTTGTCCAACTGCCCGGCTTGCTCCAGCACCCGCAGGCAGATCGCCAGCTCATCGGGGTCGATGGCGGTGCCGCTCGGCGCTGGGGCGGTAGACGTCGACGCGGTGTTCTCGACCATCGGAATGCGGGTTTATCCTTCGTGAACTGGGAGGTTGACCCAGTCATTGTCGCATTCGAATGCGGACCGGTCGGCGCGGGCGGTCCCGCACCGACCGGACGCCGTCTATTTGCGCAGCTTGCTCATGGTCGAGGTAGCCGTCTTCTTCAGCAGATCGGTGACCTCGGACGCGCTGAGGATCTTGCCCGAAGACTTCGACGAACTGGACGAATACTGCGACCAGCTGATGTGGTAGGTGGCCCAGCCGTCGCGCATAGCCAGTGAGACATCGGCTGTCGGATCGTCCGATTTGTGCTTACCGGTGATCAGATACGCCTCGTCGCCGAGTCCGGAGATCTTGTCGACCTTCGCGTCCTTGCCGTATTCGCTCTGGGTCCAGGTCTCGTACGATGCGGTGAACTCCGGTCCCGGATTGGTCTGCTTGTGCACCTGCGCGCTGGTGTAGATCGAGGCGTAGTCGTACTTCTCGCTCGATCCGGACGGGGTGAAGCGGACATCGCACCCCATCGTATCTACCGCCGCGTGCTTGGAACCGTCGTGCTTCGGGTAGGTATTGCCCGAGGAATCGGTCTTCGACAGCGTGAAGCCCGCAGTGGTGTAGGGCGAGGTGTCGGTGATATCGCAGAGATTTGCGATGTACTTGTAGCCGCGCAGATCAGCGTCCTTGCTGATATCGGCCTTGCCCGCATCGAAGGCGCCGATCGCGAACATCGCCCCCGCCCATACGGCGGAGGTGATGACGACCGCGCCGAGCGCCCAAAGCCAGCCTTTGCCACCGGATTTGGGCGGCTGCTGATATCCGGGTGCCTGTTGCTGTAATCCGGGCTGTTGGAAACCCGATGCGCCCTGCGGGAATCCGGGCGCGGGTTGCTGGAACCCGGGCTGCGGGAATCCCGGTGCGGACTGCGGTGCTCCGGCTTGCGGGAATCCGGGTGTGGATTGTGGCGCCCCTCCCTGCGGGAATCCAGGCGCGGCCTGCGGCGTTCCCGGCTGCGGATATCCAGGCGAGGACTGGTGGTATCCCGGTTGCTGGTATCCGGTCCCCGATTGGTATCCGGCGGGTGTGACTTGTGGCGCTCCGGCCTGCGGGAATCCAGGCGCGGCCTGCGGCGTTCCCGGCTGCGGATATCCAGGCGAGGACTGGTGGTATCCCGGTTGCTGATATCCAGTCCCTGATTGGTATCCGGCGGGCGCGGCCCCCGGCTGATCGAACGACTGCCGAACCATCGTCGGATCAGCGGGCTGCTGCTCGGCTTGGCCTTGCGGTCCCACCACCGGAACCGCGGGCTGCGACGGCAGCTGATACCCCGGCTGCCCGACCATCGTCGGATCCGATTGTGAATACTGCGGTCCTTGCTGCTGCGGCTGTTCCTGCGCCCACCACGCGTCGTTGGGCTGGTTTTGTTGTTCCCCCGGTCCGGTCATGCGCGCAAAGTACCACCCCGTCCGATTTCCCGGCCACCCACCGCTGGTGGGATCTGCGTGGTCACTGCGGGATGCTGGCGTTCGCCGCGCGCAGATCCTCGACGAAGTTCGCGATGGCCTCGGCGACGAGCAGCGGCTCGGTCACCGGCAGCCAGTGATCGGCCGGAATCGGGCAGCGCCACAGTCGATCCACCCAACGTGCGCTGCCGTAGTAGAGGAACGGGGGCACCAGCACGTCGGTGGTGTCCACGACGAGTTGCACCGGAACCGCGGTGGTGCGCTCACGCGGCCGCAGCAGATGATGCGCCAGGTTGGCCATGGCGATCTGTGCGCCGGCGGCCAGATCCGTGCGCCAGGTCGGAGCGATCGGAGCGTACATCCGGGCAATGCCGCCGAGCTGTTCGATCAACCAGGTACGCACCCGCGGCGGATAGGCGATCCGTCGCGCCGCGGTCTGGGCCGTTCCGACTCCGTGCCGCCAGAATTTCCGGTCGGCGATCAGCTCCAGCGCTCGGCGCGGTTGACCGGCCAATTCGCGCAGTGTTATGCCGACGTGATCGAGATTCGGACCCGCGACGGCGGTGAACGAGGCGATCCGGGTATTGGCGCGTGGATCGCAGACCGCCTCCCACACCTGCACCGCACCCCAGCCGTGTCCACAGACGTGCACCGGCCGCTTCGGACTGATCGCATCGATCAGCGCGAAGAAATCCTCGGCCAGGTGATCGAGTCGATAGTCCTGCGGCACACCGGGTTTCGCCGATACACCGTGCCCGCGCACGTCATAGGCGATGACCCGGAAGCCGTCGGCCAGCAGCGTCGCCACCGCGGACCAGACCAGATGGGTATCGGACAGCCCGTGCACCAAGACGAGCGGTTCCGCGCTGCGATCGCCCCATTCGAAGACGGCCAGCTCACCATTCGCGCCGGGCACCGTGGAGCGGCGGTGTGGGCGCTGGATGCCGGTCGGGTCGGGGGAGTCGAGCTGTTCGGTCATCTGCTTGCCTCGATCGATGCGCTGGGTGCCGCGTGTACCGCCGGTACGTGATCCGATACTGACAGTACGTATTGCCCGAAGCAATGGATTGAAACCGCGCCCGGCTATGAGGTCGGTCACCCATAACCCAGGGCAATTCCGGCTCAACAGGGCGTACCGCCGGTACGTGTATGCTCCGGCCATGCCCCGTTCGGACAGATCTGCCAGATCAGCGCCGCGGACGATCACCCGCGAGGAGATCGTCGACGCCGCCATTCGGGTGATCGACCGGGACGGTCCGCGCCCCAGTATGGACGACATCGCCCGCGAAGCCCGGATCACCAAACCGCGGCTGTACCGCCAGTTCGCCGATAAGGCCGATCTCTACACCGAAATCGGCGACCGGATGGCCGGTTCCGTCGCCGCCGGTGCGGGCAACGATCTGACGCTGATGCTGCAACCGCCCCGGGTCGCGCTGCGCCGCGTGCTCGCCGGCTATGCCGACAGTATTCTCCAGCACCCCAACGTCTTTCGGTTCCTCGGCCAGGCGCACGTCACCCAGCACTCCGACGGTTCGGTACTGCAATTCGATCTCGGCCGCGCGGCCGCGAGCCGCGTCGCCGCCCAGGCACGTGAGATCGCCGAATCCATTCCGATCGATGCCTCCGGTATCGACTATCTGGCCCGCGCGGTCGTCGGCGTGGTCGTCGCGATCACCGACCTGTGGCTGGGTGACGCGGATCCCCGCCGTCCCGACGGCACCGCCGAATTCGTCGAGCAGGCAACCGAATTCGTCTGGGGTCTGGTCGATGGATTCCTGCGCCGACAAGGCATCTCGGCCGATCCAGATATCCCGATCTTCACCTCGCTCGCGGCCGCCAACCAGGCCCAGCGGCCGACCGGCTGATCCGCATTCTGCCAGGATGTGGTTCGGCCCCTCTTGACCTGATGAGTGGCGATCAGCGCTGGTGCCGGCTGCGATCGACCAGACTCGGTGACCGGACGCAGGGTCCGGCGGCTGCTGTCGACCCTGCAAGTCGGCTCATGGGTGGACGTTCCATACCCCGTGGCCGTACCTCGCTGCGGACGCGTCACAAATCGACTTCGTGCACTGCGGCACCGGCTCGCACTTCGAGGACCGCCAGCAGGACCATCCGACACACCGACATATCCGACATGTGTCCACGCAGGGTTATCACTGCGTGTGCCTCGGCTCGCCGGCATTCCTGGACGAGATCGACGAACGCCGGGGGCAGTGTCGCGTTCCGCGGTGGGGGCTCGCAAAACACGGCGCCCAGCTCGTAGCCGAGTGACCTGGCAGTGTCCCGCAGTCTGTCTTCGCTCGAATTCCGGTCCCGGTCACGGAGCAAATCGTCGCGCAAGTATCCGTATGCAAGAGGTAATAGTGCAGTTGTCATGGGATGATTCGGTTTCCGGTCGGTCGGCCACGGGAGATTACACTTCGGTCAGCCGGGATGGATTTGTCATCGCAGGGCGGCATATACGCACCTGTTCGCCGTCGACTCGGCAATGAAGTCGAGCTCGGCCGTCGCAACATTGTGTGGTTGAAGGTCTGCTGACGGCGTCGCCCAGACCTTCGTCTTCTGCACGGCAACCAGCATGGGCCGTGGGTATAGACCCCGCATCGGTAATGGACGTGGGCTATACCTATGGAAAGGCATCAGCAGGGCTCGCGAACGCAAGTATCACTGGGGTGGCCGGGAGGCTGACCTCGAAGAATGCCGATATGTGAGGGGAGCCGGGTCGTTCAGAACACCGTCCGTCCGCCAACTCGACGGCATCGACGTCGAACACACCTTCACCGACATGGCCTCCGGGAATGACACCACACGCCGTTAGCTGGACGAGCTGATCGCGTACGTCCGCGACGGGTTCGTCGTCCTCGCCGGTATGTTCATATCAGGGGAGGGTGGCGAGTTCGCTGACCACGAGGATCGGGCAGGTCGGACCGAGATCGGATTCGCCGGTCTCGACAGTCCCTGCTGTCAGCGCGGTCGTCGGGCAGCTTCACCTCGGACCTGGTCGGTGAATCCACTGGGGATGTGCTCGGATATGTCCGCACGTGAAGTGATGGCCAGTTTATGGAAAATCGCCGCGATTTGGGCGTCGACAGTGCGGGACGACTTTCCACGGCGAAAGGCAATGTCGATGTTGGTCCACCCGGCCGCGGCCAGGATCGCGACCTGTTGTTCGGTCCGGGTCAATTCGTACCAGTGCGATGTGGCGGCCGCGTCCGCTGCAGTATCGATGGTCAGTGTGCCCAGTGCCAGCCGTTGCACTTCGTTTCGTTCCGGACGCAGACGCATGCCTCGGGTTTCTGCCGCAGCGAAGGCGTCGGGCCCCAGTACCTGGCGGGCGACAGCGATAGCTTTTTCGGATTCGTCGAAGAGGGGACCAGACGCCTTGAAGTCGATGCCGAGCTTGGCTCGTAGGGTTGTGGTGCCGCCGGCCAAGTGGGCGATTTCGGTGGCCAGGGCAATCAGTTTCTTGCGGTCGGGTTTTCCGGCCACGATCGAGTTGGTGATGATGTGCGCCAATGACCAGGTGCGGTATTGCACCAACCACACCGCGGCCCATTGCTCGTTGGTGGCGAGGTGATACGCCAGCGAGGATCGTTCGAGAGCCAGTGCATCGGTGGGGTTGCCGTGTAGGGTCAGGGCTGCCGCCCTGGCGAGGTCGGCGCAAGCCCTTTCCCATGGAATTCCGGAAATGGTCGCGCGCTCGAGGTAACGCTGAGTGATCTCGTGGGCTTGCAGCGCGGTTCCCAGCATGCCCGCGGCCAGGGCAGCGAACAGCTCGTTCATTGAGGCGGCGCCGTGGTCGCCGTAGGCCTCGAATTTATCTCTGGCTCGGCTCAGGACGGTGATGGCGCGGGCGTCACGGCGCGCGAATATGAGCTCCGCACCCCATGCGAATTCGACTGGAGCGGGCAGCCCGATGTCGGTCTCGGCGGTGTCTCGCCAGTTCCGCCTGATGTCTGGGTCGGGGATGCAGGCGGAAACGCAGTCATCGAGCAGCTGTTCGGCATCCTCGTGGGTGCCTTGGAGCGTGGCGAGCCATGCGATGGTGGCCATGGCCCCGATCTGGAGTTCGATGGGTTGCGGGGTTGCTGCCCGGGTGGCGTCGAGGCAGCGTAGGGTCCATTGGCGTATTTCTCGTACGGAGCCGCTGGTGAAGCACACCTGCAGTGTGATCAGCCCGAGACAGATCTCCAGACCGTCTCCGGCTCGGCCCGGGGTGGTGATGCTGGTTTCTATCGCGGTGAGGGTGTTGGCCCAGACCGTCCGGGCCCAGTCCACCAGGGCTTGCCCTTCGGGATCGAACCAGTTGGCTGCGGCGTAGGCGATCCTGTCGTGGTAGTAGCGGCAGTGCCGCTGGGCCAAGCGAGTGGGTTCGTCCACCGCGGCGGTGGAGCGCTGGCGCAGTCGCTGCTGGGCGAATACCCGCAGGCTCTCCACTAGTGAATACCGCACCGTGGTCGCCGTCCTGTGCGTCGTGACCAACGATTGATCGACAAGCCGCTCGAGCAGGCCCTCGATCTCCTGCCGGGTCAGGGGCACTTGGGTATCGCTGGTTTCGTCGTCGCAGCAGATTGTCTCGATGGCGTCCAGTTCGGCACCCACATCCGGTGCAGCCTCTGTGGTGTCGTCGGGATTGGTGTCGTAGCCGGCGGCGAACACCGACAGGCGGTCGAAGAGCAGACGTTCCTTGTCGCTGCACAGCTCGTAGGACCAGGAGATGACGTCGACGACTCCTCGATGGCGCGGGTCGGCGCCCACGCGGGGGCCATGCGACCAACTCAGTCGAGTGTCATCAGCGTGGCCGGTGAGCCCGTGCAGAATCGCGGCCAACGGTTGGCGAAGCAGGCGTGCGGCGGCCAACTGGATGTAGAGGGGATGGTTGTGGACGTGGTGGCAGATCTCGGCGGCGGTGGTGGTCTGGTCTTTGCCGGTGACGGGATGTTCGGTGAGTTCGGCGCGTTGCCGAAATAGGGCCAGGGCCTCGCGCTGCGATAGCGGCGGAACGGTGATCAGGTGTTCGTCGAGCCAGCCGATGGGTTCTCGGCTGGTGGCCACGATGCTCAGCCCCGGTACCGTCTCGATGAGGTCGGCGATCAGGGGCCCGACACCGGAGAGTACGTGCTCGCAGTTGTCGAGCACCAGCACGGTGTGCGTGGCACGTCCGGTGGTGTCGGTTGGGGTGAGGGTGTCGACCAAGGCGTCCCAGGCCGATCGCCCGGAGAAATCCGCCTCGATCACTGCATGGGCGACTTCTTCCGCGACCGCGGTCGAATCCGAATCCGGAGTCAGTCGAGCCAATCGCACCCAGCACGCTCGTGTTTTCCTGGCTTCGGTTTTACCGCAACGGCGCAACGCTTCGACGGCCAGACGAGTCTTCCCGATGCCACCGGGGCCGGTGAGGGTGATCAACCGGGCTGGGCCCAGCAGTAGGGTACTGATCTTCTCCAGCTCGCGGTCTCGACCGATAAAGCTGTAGGTAACAGCGGGTAGGCTGCCTACACCTTCCCGGCGCCTGACATCCATACCATACGATTGTAGGCCCTGCACCCCGGGCTGAATCCCCGTCATCAGCGCCACCTGACGGTGCGAAATCGCCGCAACTTATCGCTGTGAGTCAGTGCGACGCGCTGGAACTTCTATCTGTTCGCCGTTACCGCCGGTGCAGTCATCCCGGGTGTGACCACCCGCATGCCTCCTTCGGGATTCGGGCCACGGACGCCTCGACCAGCCTCGTCCTCGCTTTGTTGACATTATGCCAATAGTGCGCCAATCTGATGACGAGACGCGGGTGCGACAGGCCCGCGCCCGCGGCAGGAGCGACGGGCCCGCAGGCGGTAGCTTGCGTGACCACGCAGGGGCCCCGTGAGTACCGCAATTCGACACCGAGCAAAGGATTTCTGCGATGGCACGCGCGGTATGGAGTGACGACGAGGTCGAGGCAGTCCGGGAACTGGCGCGAAATTTTTTCGAAAAGGAGGTCGTCCCGCACGAGGAGAAGTTCGTCGCGCAGGGACATCCCGACCGCGCCCTGTACAACCGGGCCGGCGAACTCGGCCTGCTGTGTACCGCGACCCCGACCGAATACGGCGGCGGCGGCGGCACTTTCGCGCACGAGGCCGCCATCATCGAGGAACAGGCCTTCGCGGGTGACGGCTCGATGGGTATGGCCGTGCACACCTCGATCATCGCGCCTTATATCCAGCACTTCGGTACCGAAGACCTCAAGCGGCGGGTGCTGCCCAAGGCCGCGACCGGCGAAATGGTGCTCTCCATCGGCATGACCGAACCGGGCACCGGCTCGGATCTGCAGAACATCAAGACCCGTGCGGTCCGCGAGGGCGACGAATACGTCATCACCGGCTCGAAGATCTTCATCACCAACGGCTGGCTCTGCGACGGCATCCTCATCGCCGCCAAGACCGATCCGACCAGGGGCGCGGCGGGCGTTTCGCTGATCTTTGCCGAGGTGGGTGACGACACTCCAGGCTTCAAGCGCGGCCGCATTCTGAACAAGATCGGCGGCAAGGCCCAGGACACCGCGGAGCTGTTCTTCGACGGACTACGCGTGCCCGCCTCGAATCTGCTCGGCGAGGCCGAGGGCCAGGGCTTCTATCAGATGATGCAGCTGCTGGCCCAGGAACGATTGGTCACCGGCATCATCGCTGTCGCAATGATGGAGAAGGCGGTGCAGTTGACCGTCGACTACACCAAGGGGCGCGAGGCCTTCGGTAAGCCGCTGTTCGCGATGCAGAACACCAAATTCGAGATGGCCGAATGCGCGACCATCGCCAAGGTCAGCCGGATCTTCCTCGACGACTGCATCGGCAAACATCTGCGCGGCGAACTGGAT
The DNA here is from genome assembly GCF_035920345.1 of Nocardia vinacea. Taxonomy (NCBI): domain Bacteria; kingdom Bacillati; phylum Actinomycetota; class Actinomycetes; order Mycobacteriales; family Nocardiaceae; genus Nocardia; species Nocardia vinacea. The sequence goes on along the minus strand of NZ_CP109149.1, from coordinate 3,009,221 downwards.
ATTCCCACGGCTGCGATGTCGAAGTATTGGTTGACCGACCAACTCGGTATTGTGGTCGATCGCTGCCTGCAACTGTTCGGCGGCTACGGCTACATGACGGAGTATCCGATTTCCCAGCTCTACACCGGTGCCCGCGTGCTGCGCATCCTCGCGGGCAGCAACGAGGTTATGAAGGATCTCATTGCCAGGTCACTCTGAGGTCACCGCTAGCGATCGCTTGCCGGTCGCTCGAAACGACACCGAGGCGCAGCCACGCAGGCGCAGGCTGGAACCGGACGAGCGACGCGCACAGATCCTGGAGTGTGCGATCGACATGTTCGGCGAGCGGCCCTACGCGGCGGTTTCCACCGCGGAACTCGCGCAGCGTGCCGGGGTCGCGCGCGGGCTGATCAACCATTACTTCGGCAATAAGCGCGACCTGTATCTCGCGGTCGTGCGCCGGATGGTTACCCTGCCGCGCCTGGACGATATGGTCGCGCCGACCGGCACCGATCGCGAACGCGTCGATGCGAGTGTGCACTGGCTGCTGGATGTGATCTCCGAACACGGCAGCACCTGGGTCAAGGTGACCAGTCACGAGGGCGTAGGTGACGATCCCGAGGTGCAGCAGATCCTGGATCAGGCCGATGACGCGGCCGCCGAGCGGATGCTGCTGATGGTCGGGCGCGCGGATTCGGCGCACAGTGCGCAATTGCGCGCCATGGTCCGCGCATTCGGTGGGTTGGTGAAAGTCGCGGGCCGAGAATGGATCACCCGCGGCGCCCTCACCCGCGAGCAGGTGCACGCGCTGCTGTCCGACATGCTGATGACACTGGTGACCGAAACCATGCCGAAGGTGGATCCCGGGCACTAACTGTGCGGCGTGGGCTATTTCGGCAATTCCCAAGGCCTTTCACCCGGCGCGATCCTGCGCTCGGTGGCGCTGTAGCGGACGCGCCGCACATGCCCGGGGGCGTGCCCGTTGCGGCCGTACTTCCGCTCGATCACTTCCTCGCGGCGGTGCTCGACCAGCAGTGCGCCGATTCCGGAGATCCACAGTGCGGCGGTCACTATCGCACCGATCTGGGTCCAGCCGATGAAGCCGTAACCGGCCGCGGTGAGTGTGCACGCCATGGCGACGATGCCGAGCGCGCACAGAATGATGCCGGGCACGTTGTAGTCGTCACCGAGTAGATCGCCCGCGTGGGAATGCCACGGCCGCCCTTGTTGTCCTTTCGAACCGGATTCACCGCGCATGCATCCCTCCTCTGCTGACGTCACCGCATGGCTCGGTCCCGAGACCAGCATGTACCTCGACGGCGCGTGGCGCGAGTGGTGTTTGCCGGTTTGTTACTCCGGTGCACGAATCGCGCTGTGCCGAATCCGGTCGCACCGGGGCCGAGTAGAGGCCGAGTTGACATGGCGGCGTTCGCGATTACGGTTTGATGACAATTGATCGGCCGTTTCGGATGATGTTGCGGCTGTCGGCCCCTATCCTTTGTCGGTATCGGGGCGGGTCCGGGCAGTTCGAGGTTCCTGCGCGGTTTGGTGGTGTGGAAGAGGGACCTGGATGGCACGGACGGATAACCGTGAGCGCGAGCGCTGGCCGGAGGCACAGCCGGAGGAGTACGAGGCGGAAACCGGAGCGATCGGCCGGTGGCCGGATCCGGATCCGGATCCCAACGACCGCTGGCCGGAGGTCGAGCCGCCGGCCCGGCGTGCTACCCGGGCCGGTCGCCTACGGGTCGAGGTTCCGCCCATCGTCAACCCGTATGCGATCGTCGCATTGGTGGCCGCGCTGCTCGGCCTCGTTCCGGTCGCGATCGTCTTCGGGTTCATCGCCTTCAGCCATCCGCGTGGCAAGACGATGGCGGTGTGCGCACTGCTGCTCGGTGTGATCGAGGTGGTCGCTGTCGCCGGATACGTCGTGCTGTCCGGCAGCAACTTCTCCGACGCGCTGTCCGGGGTGAACCGGACCCCGGTCGTATCGAGTGTCGCCCCGCCCTCCACCATCGCCCAGACCGCCATCCCGCAGCCCTCGGTGGCGCCGACCGTCGTCGACCCTCCGGCCACCTCGGCCGCGGCGCCGACGAGCCAGGTGCCCCCGAAGAAGGGCGCGGTGTGCACCGAGCCGGGCCGCATCGGCACGGGGGCCGACGGCAACACCCTGCTGTGCCTGGCCGGCGGCGGCGTCTACCAGTGGAACGGTCCGTACACCGTCGGCGGCACTGTCGCGGAGCCGGGGACCAAATGCGACGGTTCGACGAAGAGTGCCCGCACCGCGGATGGGCGCGCACTGACGTGTGAGAGCAAAGCCTGGGTGCTCTGGACCGAATAGCCTCCCGGTAGCTAGCTTTCCTTTTCCGGCTTCTTGGCCCGGCTCGGCTGTACCCGGGGCGGCTCGTTCGGCATCTTGGGATATTGCGGCGGCCACGGTGCGTCCATGAGCCCGGATGCCATATCCCGCTCCGACATTTTCAGCAGCGGCTCGATGGATTGGGCCGGTCGGTCCGCCCACGGGTCACCGGATTCGGCCAGCCGCGCGGGGACGGTGGCGATGGTCAATTCCTCGGGGGCAACGGTATCCAGATCGGACCAGGCGATCGGCGTGGAGACCTGCGCGCCGACCTTCGGTCGCACACACCATGCGCCGAAAACCGTTTTGTGCGGCGCATTTTGGTTGAAGTCGACGAAGACGCGGTTGCCGCGCTCCTCCTTCCACCACTGCGCGGTGATCTCATCCGGATGCCGCCGCTCCAGTTCGCGAGCCAGCGCGACCGCGGCCGCGCGCACCTGATAGCCGTCCCATTTCGGTTCCAGCGCAACGTAAATATGCAATCCACGCGAGCCGGAGGTCTTGATGCGGGAGTCGATGCCGAGTTCGGTGAACAGCTCACGGGTGAGTACGGCGGCGTGCACGAGATCGTCGAAGGTGATGCCCGGCGAGGGATCCAGGTCGATGCGCAGCTCATCGGCGATATTCAGATCGTCGACGTGATTGGGCCAGACGTGGAAGCCGAGGCAGCCCTGGTTCACCGCCCACAGAATGTGCGCGAGATCGTGGGCAACCAGGGCGTCGCTGGTGGTGCCGTTGGGCGTGGCGACCTCGACGGTGTGCAGCCAATCCGGTGCGGATTTCGGCACCCGCTTCTGGAACCATGACTTACCGGACGCCCCATCGGGATACCGCTCCAGCAGCAGCGGCCGATCGCGCACCACCTGCAGGAATGGTTCGGCCACGGCCTGGTAGTACCGCACCAGATCGAGTTTCGTCTCACCGCGTTTGGTGAAGTAGACCTTGTTCGGATTGCTGATGGCGACGGTTCTGCCGTCCACCTCGATATCGACCGACCCGGTCATCATTGCCCCCGGGCTTCGGTGAAGATGGCGCTCAATTCGGCCGGTGCGACCTCGTCGAGCTGGGCGTAGGTACACGATTCCGGTGTGCGATCGGACCGGAAGCGCACCAGCCTGCCGCCGTGCCGCAATCGGCCCGACTGCACATGTTCGTAGCGGACCTCGGCGACCAACTCCGGACGCAGCGCCTCCCAGGACAGATCCTTGCCGCCGGTCCACCGGCTCACCCCGCCCGGCATCTTGCCATCGGCCTTCGCCTGCGCCGCGGCATCGGCCCATTCCCGCCACGGATGATTCGCCAATGCGTTCTCCCGCAACGGTTTCAGCTCATCCACCAGCGACTTGCGTTTGGCCGCGGTGAAACTGCTCGCGACTCCGACATGATGCATATTGCCCTCGTCGTCGAAGAGTCCGAGCAGCAGCGAACCGACGCCCTCGCCGTCCTTGTGCCAGCGGAAACCGGCCACCACGCAGTCCGCGGTGCGCTCGTGTTTGACCTTGAGCATCACCCGCTTGTCCTGCAGATACGCCAGCTCGTTGGACTTGACCATGACACCGTCGAAACCCGCACCCTCGAAGCGGGTGAACCAGTCCTCGGCGACGGCGGGATCCTGGGTGATCGGGGTCAGATGCACCCGGGCGAGTTCGGTATCGAGAATGGTCTCCAGCAGCCGTCGGCGTTCGGCGAACGGCTCACCGGTCAGATCCTTGTCGCCGAGAGCGAGCAGATCGAAGGCGACGAAGCTGGCCGGCGTTTCCTTGGCCAACTTGTTGACCCGCGAGGCCGCCGGATGTAACCGGTTCTGCAGGGTGTCGAAATCGAGTCCCTCATCGGTGACCACCACGATTTCACCGTCCACCACGCATTTATTCGGCAGCGCCGCCTGCAGTAGTTCGGCGACCTCGGGAAAATAGCGGGTGAGGGGGCGGTCGTTGCGGGAACCGAGTTCCACTTCGTCGCCGTCGCGGAACACCACGCAGCGAAAGCCGTCCCATTTCGGTTCGTAACTCAGGCCCGGCTCGTGCGGCACCGAGGGCGCCGTTTTCGCCAGCATCGGCCTGACGGGCGGCATCACGGGTAAGTCCACACCATCCTCCTCGGGGGTCCGTTCTCTCACCCATATCGACGTCGCAGTCGACGCAGATTCATCGGTGCGGCCGGGGGCTGTGGCTTGATCGTAGAACGCCGGTCCGACAAGGTCGTGAACCTCGCCTGGACCGCCCGAAGTGCCGAGAAGGTGGCCGACCACGCGACAACAGATCAGATGCGAGCATGGGTAACTCACCGGGGACGGGCCAACTCGACTTACATCTTGCCGTCAGGCGCCAACGCAATTTTTGTGGCACCTGAGTCTGGCGCCTGAAGGCCCGGGGAGGCGGGGGAGCTTGCGCGCTATTCCAGCCAGCCGTGCTGATCGGCGAAGGCGGTGAGGCGGTCGCGGATGGTGAGGATCTCACCGGCGGTGAGGGCGGGGCTTGCGTCCAGTAGTAGCTCGGTGATCAGGCGTTTGTGTTCGGTGGCGGTCAGTTGGCCGGAGCCGGATCTGTCTTTTTTGTGCCGAGGAGCGGGTGGTAGTGGTTGACCGCCGACCACGGTGAGGTTGACCGCCTTCGGACCACGATCACCCTCGGTCACATCGAATTCGAACACCCGCCCCTGGCGCAGTTCATCCTCGTCCAGTCCGATGTCGTTCACATGAACGAACACATCCGGGCCACCATCGTCGGGCCGAATGAACCCGAATCCCCGCGAACTGTCGAACGACACCAATTTCCCGATGGACACCAACACCCGCTCCTCGCGCCGTCGCTACTCGGCCACCTTAGCTCGCATTATCCCCGTCGTTGGATGAAAGCGCCTTTTGTAACGAGTTGAATACAGTGAGGCCCTGACCGACCATTCCGTTGACCAATTCGCCGACTCCATCGGGTCCGTTGAGCACCGTCAGGTTGGCGTTCGCCAGGCCGTTGGAGGCCTGCTTGACGATTTCCGGCAGCTGCTCGATCAGCAACTGGTCCAAGGCGATCCGGTTGTTCGAGGCCGCCGCGTCGGCCTGGATCCGGGTCCGATCGGCCTCGGCCTCGGCGAGGATGCGTACCCGTTCCGCTTCGGCCCGAGCGGGTTTCACGACTTCGGCCTGCAACTGCTGCTCACGCAACTCGGCCTCTTTGCGTGCCTGTTCGGCCTGCGCGGTGAGCACCTCCTGCATCGCCTTGGCCTCGGCCAGCGGACCGGCCTGTGCCGCTTCGGCATTGGCCTTATCGATATCCTGCTGATACTGCGCCTGGAGAATAGCGGTCTCACGCTGATATTCGGCTCGGCGGCGCAGCGATTCCTGTTCAGCCTCGGCGGCACGCTGCGCGGCCTGTGATTGCGCGATCTGCGCATCGCGCTGCACGGCCGCGTTGTGCGGTGCGGCCAGTGCGGTGATGTACCCCAGATTGCCGTCATCGATGGATTGGATTTGGAACGAATCCACCCACAGGCCGATATTGCCCATCTCCACCTTGGAGGCCACCAGTACCTCGTCGGCCAGCCGCTGGCGTTCGCGGATGATCTCCTCGACCGTCATCGAGCCGACGATCGAGCGCAGGTGTCCGGAGAAGATGCGTCCGGTCAGCACCGACATCTCCCGCTCCTGTTCGGACAGAAAGCGTTGGGCCGCATTGACGATCGACTGGGTGTCGTTGGCGACCTTGAACGCGATCACTGCCCGCACCTCGAGCTGGATGGCCTGCTTGGTGACGCAGCGTTCCTTGATCTCGGCCTCGAACATGGCCAGCGACAGATAGCTCACCTTGCGGAAGAACGGCATCACCCACTTGCCTCGTCCGATGACGACGCCGAAGGGCGCGTTGTCCTTGCTCGTACCGCCGCTGACCAGCATCGCCTCGTCAGGATCCGGAACGTGATAACCCAGCACTGTGCCTCCCTAGCAGTTCATAACTTCGGTCGCGGTGTCAGATATCGTCGACCGGGACGGGTTCGAGCGGAATCCACGGCACCACATCGACGATGCGGCCCGGCTGTACCGCGATGATCAGGACGGTTTCGCCGGCCGAGATCGGCTCGGCCGCCCGCGCGATATATATCTCCGTGCCCCCACGAATCGCAACCAATACTTCGCCGAGCATTCCGGGGCCCCGGATCGGCGAGGTGAGCGTACCCGTCAAACCTTGCACGGGGTCGGTCATCGCGGTGAACTCCTCGCACTCGGTGCCAGAGCTGTCAGCGTACGCGCGATTCGGAATAGCTCCGGTTACGAGAGGGACTCGGCGATGATGCGCCCGACCGACTTCTTGGTGAGATAGTGCGTGGCATCGTGCGGACTGGAGCCATTGTCGAGTTCGGGATGGGTCGTCGGCACCACATCGCGTCCCGGTGCAGGCGGGAAATAGGGCGCCAGATCCAGATGCGCCGCGACGATATCGTCACGATCGGCCAAATTCTCCCAGCGGGTGAGCGCGGCGGGCACCGTGGGCGGCTGCGGGCGCAGCAGCGGGTAGATGATGGACTGCAACGCCAGCGGCGAACCCAGGGTGACCAGCGCCGCGGGCTGATCGGTCCGATGCAGTGCCTCATAGGCGACCACCGAGCCGAGCGAATGTCCGATGACGAGCCGGGTCTCCGGACCGATCAGGTCGAGCACCTGTTGCTGCGCGTAGGCACGCACCGCATCTTCGGCCAGATATCTGCTGACCTGGGCCAGTGACCGGTTGACGAATTTGCCCGCCATCCCGAAACCGAAGGGCGCGAACCACTTCAGCTTGGTCAGCGCATTCGCCGCAGGTCTGGCCTTGCGGCCGAAACCCTGTGCGCCCTCGGTGCCGAGCGCGGAATTGTCCAGGTAGCGTTGCGCTTCCAGCCGATCGCGTTGATCGGCCGCCTGCTCGGCCGCCGTCGCCAACCACGCCTCGGCGATCTGCTCGGTGAGTTCGGCATCCTCGGTACCGACCGGTCCGCCGCCGCCTTGAGCGCCGGGATCGAGAAAGGCATTGCCGTAGAACGCCATTCGAACCTCGAGCATGCCCGGGCGTTGGCCGCGCCACAGCTGATCCGCGAGTTCGCCGTAGCCGGCCGTACGGACACCAGCCGCCAGCGCCGGAAGCCATTGCGCTTCCAGTAGATCCGCACCGTACTGCTCCTGTGCGATCCCGTGCGCCAGCACTATCGCCGCCATCAGCCGCCCCCGTTGTCATTTGCCCCGATGTGCCTTCGGGTACCTTCCTACCACGCAGGGCCGACCTTTTCGAGCGACCTGCAAGCAGTCGCTACGGCCCCGTGTCGGGGTGTCGAGGGTCGTCGGGGAGTCGACGGTGGGAACGGTGGTGCTGAAATGGGAGGAAGGCTCGCCCTGGTAGTCGGGTCCGAGTGCGAGGCACTGGGGGAACTGGGGTTCACCGATGAGTTGGCGACGGGTCTGTATGGGACATTGACCGGATCCGGCGGCTGGCGGGCGGCGACGGAGGTGCCGGGCCCGGTGCTGAATCCGACAGTTGCACAGCTGGTTACGGCGGTGGATGAGGCTTTCGACGCGGCGGCGCGAGAGCAGGCGACGCTGCTGATCGGATTCGTCGGACACGGCACCGCGACCAGCGCGGAGGACTTCTTTCTGCTCGGCCACGATTCGCCCGCGGTGCCGAACTCGCATACGGCCTTCCATCTGACACAGGAGATTCGGGAGCGGTTGAACCGATCGGCGCTGGACGGGTTGGTGGTCCTCGTCGACGCGTGTGAGACCGAACAGGGCGTGCTCGGTGCGGCCCGCCGCTGGACCGACTTGCTGTCGAGGGCGGCGGGCCGGATGGAGTTACTTGTCGCCGCCGGTGACGGTCCCGCTTACGCGGGCTGCTTCACCCGAACGCTGCTGTCCACCTTCGCGGTCGGACTGCCCGCGCGCGGGGAGAATCTGCTGCCGTCGGATCTGGTCGATCCGATCGCCGCTGCGTGCACCCGGCAGCAGCCGGAACATCTGTCGTTCACCTCGGGCACGGTATCCGCGGCCGATGGCGGTGATCCCGGCCTGTGGCTGGTGCCGAATATCGCCCGTCACCGCGACGCCGTAACCGGCCGTCCGGCAGCTGGTTTCGTCGATCAACTCACCCGCAGACTGCTACTGACCCCGGCCGTGCGCGAGACGCTCGACGATATCGTCGGATCGGGCAGCTACCGGTTGCGCGGGGTGATCGGACCGCCCGGCGTGGGCAAATCGACACTACTGGCAATGCTCATCCGGCCGAGCCTGGTCGACACCCTGCCCGTCGCACCCGAATACATCACGGCCGCAGTATTTTTGACCGTCAGCAGTTCCATCGAGGCGGTCGCCGCCGAGTTGTCCGCGCAGTTGAGCACTCGACTGCCCGGCTTCCGTGCTGCGGTCGCGGCGGCGCGGAGCCTGGCCCGGCACAGTGTCACCGCACCCGATGTTTTCGATGTCGAGGTGCGACAACCGCTGGCGGACCTGGGCGGATGGGGTCGACGGGTCACCATTGTCGTGGACGGATTGAACGAACCGGAACAGGGCACCCAGCGACTGCTGGTGGCCGCGGTCGCCGAGTTGACCCGGCGACCGGAGCTCGCGCACGTCCGGGTGATCGTGGGCATCCGGGAGGGGCTCGGCTTCGAGAACGATTCGGAACTGCGGCATATGCATCGGATCGTCGTCGCCGAGCCGGTGGCCGAGGATATCGCCGCGATTGTGGAATCTGCGGGGTATGAGCGTGCCGCCGTCGACGAGCAGGAATGGGTCGGCTGGATCGATGCGCGGTTGGCCGAAACACCAATGGCGCGTGCCGATTCCCCTGCTGCTGCAGCGGGCTGGCTGTTGGCCGGATTGCTGGCCGAGGTCGCCGACGAGGTCACCGATCGGGTGGTTGCCGAGGATGTCGGTGTCGACGGTCTGGTGGCGTTGCGGGTCGGCGCGGCCATCCGCGCCGCAGCGGGAGATGGACCGGATATCGCACCGAATGTCGCCTATACCTGGGGGATCGGCGCGGTCCTCGGTGTGCTGGTCGCGGCAGGTGTCGGTCCGGTGCTGCCGCTGGAACTGCTGGATGCGGCGATGCGTGAACTCGGGGCCGAGGTGAGCATTGCCGGCATCCGCGATCTCACAGTGGGTTTGGGTGTGCTGGTCACGCGCAGTCGCCCCGGTACGGCCGACGAATCGCTCGGTATCGCCCATGCCGCGCTGCTCCCCGGACTGGCCGATGAATGCGACCGTCTAGGCGTGCACAGTGAGGATGCGCACCGGGCGGTGATCTCGGCCATCGAGGCGGGCACCACCGAACGCGTTGCCGACTATGCCCGTGGTGCGGCGGTGCGCCACTACCTGGCCTATGGCGCCGCGGCGGCCGCCTTCGGCTACCTGGAATCGCTGGAAACCACACGCGTGGTGGACAATCGGGATCTGTGGGTGGCCTGGCTGCCGAGCTTCACCGCCGCCATGGGTCCGGATCATCGGGTCACGCTGCTGGTTCGCAACCATCTCGCGAACTGCCGTGGTCGCAGCGGCGAATTCGCCACCGCCGTCACCGAATTGGAAGCGCTGGCCCGCGATCAGACGCGGGTACTCGGCGCGGATGATCTCGATACCGTCACCACCCGCTACGACATCGCGGATTGGCGCGGTCATATGGGCCAGCTCGAGCGGACGGTCGCGGATTTCGAACGGCTCGTCATCGATCACGCCCGCATCCTCGGCACCGACCACCCGTGGACGTTGCGCGCGCGAAACAGCCTGGCCTACTGGCGCAGTGAACGCGGCAGTCTGCGCCGCGCTGTCATCGAATTCGAACAGCTGATCGCCGATCAGGAGCGCATCCTCGGTCCCGTCGACCCGCAAACCCTGCGCACCCGACTGCATCTCGCGCGTTCCCGCGCCATGGCGGGCGAGCTGGTCCGCGCCTTCACCGAATTCGAACTGCTGCTCGTCGACCAGGTCCGCATCCTCGGCCCTGATGACGCCCAGACCCTGCGCACCCGCATCAGTATGGCGCGCTGGCGGCGGGAGAGCGGTGAAACGACCAGGGCCATTACCGAATACGCCGCCCTGCGGACGGATCAGTTGCGCATTCTCGGGCCGGATCATCCGGATACCCTGCACACCCGCAATTGCCTCGCGGGCTGCTATGGCGAGGCGGGTGATATCGGCGCCGCCATTACCGAATTGGAGCCACTGCTCGCCGATCAGATCCGCGTCCTCGGACCCGACCATCCGCATACCCTGCTCACCCGAAGCAACCTGGAGTACTGGCGCGCCCGGTCCGGCGGGTAGCCGAGCCGGGTTGGCGTTAATGTTCTTGCGGGCCAGCGGCCGGCCCAGTCGTAATAAGTGCGACGACGGCCGAAATGTGGGCGCAATTCGGTGTGCTCGGGCCGGTGCAGCTATCGATCGATGGCGTCGCGCAGCCGGTCGGCGGGCCGAAACAGCGCGCGGTGCTGGCGTATCTGGTGATTAATGCCAATCATCCGGTCTCGGTGGACGCGCTGGTGTAGGCGGTGTGGAGGAGAGTCCGCCCTCGGATGTGCGGGTGAGTCTGCACGCTATCCCCTCGATTCTGCGCAAACCGCTGCGTGCTGCCGGACTCGACGTTCGCGGTGTACTTGCCCAGGTCGGCACCGGATCACGGTCGCCGATGGGCCAGTGATGTGCAGCGGTTCCGGGCACGCAAGGAAGCGGGCCTGCGGGAACTGGCGGCGGGTCGCTTCACCATGGCCGCCGAAGCGCTGTCGAGCGCACTGGAACAGTGGCGTGGCCCGGTGCTGTCGGATCTGCGCGGGCTCGGATTCGCCGCCGCCTACGCCGCCGCCTACGCCGCTGCGCTCGACGATGAACGGGTCGGTGTCATCGAGGCGCGGGCCTCGGCCGATATCGCGCGCGGACGCCGTCGCGGCCGAACTCGCCCTGCTCGGGGGCGCATCCTTTGCGAGAACCATTGTGGGAGAAGCTGATCACCGCGCTGTATCTGAGCGGGCGGCAATCCGACGCACTCGGCGCGGTCCGGCAGCTACGGACCACACTGGACGACGAACTCGGCATCGACCCCGGCCCGGCGATAGGTTATGAGGGTCGAGGAGTTCAGCGACGGCATGGTCGACGTCAGCGGTTCTGCGGAGGAGTTCGAAGGTCTGGCCGCCGTGGTGGCCCGGGGCGAGGGGAGGTTCGAGACCGAGGATCTCGCGGCTGTCGAAGTCCGCTCGGACGCTGGTCCTCGGCTGCTCGTCCAGGTCGTCGAGCAGCACCGGGTCCTGCTGCTGGTGGGGGACCGGGAGAGCCGAGCGCTCCTCGCGGAGGACCTGCGCAGCGTGGGGTCCATGACGGACGGCGGGCATCAGTACATCGAGTACTACGAGGACTTCGGCTACCTGCGGAAGGGTTCCCGTTGACCACCCGCCGATCATCAACCCGCGAACGCTCCTTCACGCCCGACGGCGGCAACAACGACTCCACAACCTGCCACTGCTCATCAGTCAACTCATGCCTACGCACCGCAACCGAGATCGAAGCAGACCCCTCACACCGATTGAGGACGCGCCCTAGGTGGCTGGTGTTTTTCGTGCGGTGACGGCCCGGCTCGAGCAGAATGATCGGGTGACGTTGGGGCAGTCGCCGAGGCAGGCGGATTTGTTGCGGTCGACCGCGAACTTCTGCGAGGGTCGTGTGGCGGAGGGCTCGATTTACGGTGTACTGCACCGTGATTGCTTCCAGTTGTTCCCGGATGAGATGTTCGCCGACCTGTTCACCGATGTCGGGCGGCGTTCGGTGCCGCCGATGATCGTGGCGGTGGTGATGGTGCTGCAACGCATCGAGGGGCTCTCGGATCGGGAAGCGGTGGAACGGTTCGCGTTCGATGCCCGCTGGAAATACGCCGCCGGTGGCTTGGATTTCGACTATCCGGGATTCGTGCACACGGTGCTGGTTGACATGCGGGCCCGGCTGGCCCGCTCGCAGCGGCCCAACCGCATCTTCGACGCCGTGCTGGAGGTGGCGCGCCAGGCTGGTTTGGTGGGTCGTAAACGGGTGCTGGACTCGACCCCGCTCTATGACGCGGTCGCCACGATGGACACCATCACCTTGATCCGGTCGGCGATCCGTGGCCTGCTCGCGGCCGTCGGCGCCGAACTGGCTGCGGCATTGCGGGCGGCGATCACCAGCGACGACGACTACACAGGCACTGCGAAACCCATGATCGACTGGGACGACGAGACCGCTCGTGAGCAGTTGATCGATTCCCGTGCCCGTGACGGGTCGGCGATGCTGACGCTGCTGGACGGGCTGGATCTCGACGAGCGTGTCGGCAAGGCCGCACAACTGCTGGCGACCGTGCTCGGCCAGGACATCACCACCGATGACGACGGGAACTTCCGGATCGTGCGCGGCACGGCAGCCGACCGGGTGATCTCGACCGTTGATCCCGAGACCCGCCACGGGCACAAGACCAGCGCCCGCGGATTCGACGGCTACAAAGGCCATATCGCCGTCGACCCCGATAGCGAGATCATCACCGCCACCACTGTCACCCCCGGCAACAGCAGCGACGCCGACGCCGCCACCGGCCTGCTCGCCGACATACTGCCCTCCGAAGCCGAAGCCGAAGCCGAAGCCGAAGCCGAAGCCGAAGCCGAAGCCGAAGCCGAAGCCGAAGCCGAAGCCGAAGCCGAAGCCGAAGCCGAAGCCGAAGCCGAAGCCGAAGCCGAAGCCGAAGCCGAAGCCGAAGCCGAAGCCGAAGCCGAAGCCGAAGAGGGTGGGGTGGTGGTTTTCGGTGATGCCGCATACGGGGCGGGAGGGTTGCTGAAACGGTTGGACGACAACGGGATTGGCAACCAGATCAAGGTGCAGCCGTCGCCGTCGGTGAAAGGGCATTTCTCCAAGGACCGGTTCAGCATCGACCTGGACCACCGCACGGTGACCTGCCCGGCTGGAGTCACCGCGACGATCGCGGCCCGCACCGGCCGCCACACCGGCGCCGCCTACTTCGGTGCCGCCTGCACCGGGTGCCCGCTGCGCGCGCAGTGCACAACGGCGGCCGGCGGGCGCACGATTACCGTCGGAGCCCACGAAAAATACCTGGCCACCGCCCGCGCCCGGCAGCTGAACCCGGCCTGGAAGGCCGCCTACCGCGCGACCCGCCCCAAGGTGGAACGCAAAATCGGGCACCTGATGCGCCGCCGCCACGGCGGACGCCGCGCTCGTCTGCGTGGACAAGCCAAGATCAGTGCCGACTTCGGGCTGCTCGCCGCCGCGCACAACCTCGCCCGCCTCGCCGTCCTCGGGATCGGCTACAGCACCAGCGGATGGACCACAGCCGCCGCCTGACATTCCGGGCGCACCACAGACAAAGCCCAAATCACCACGGACACAGCCTGATACGACAATCCTGGCACAGTCACCGCCAGCCGCCGTCAACCAACCACGACATACCAGCCCGGCGGCATCACCGCGCCGACAGGCGCGTTCGACACCAGCCACCTAGGCAGGCTTCAATCTGCGCGCGAGAACACCGCCACTAGAAAGTCGGACTCGTCGGTAAATGGACGTAGATCCCACGTCGATAGCCGCAAATCCACCGTGAGTCCGGCGTCCTCGGCGTCTGCCAGGAACTGCGGGAACTCGTAACCACGATCGGCGCCGAACCCCACAACCACCCGACCGGCTGGGGCGAGATGGCGGGCGAACCCGGCCAGCACCGCTTCCCGGGTGGACGGCGCCAGAAATGTCATCACGTTCCCCGCACACACGATGACATCAAAGTCGCCGGCGATTCCACGGCCCGGTAAGTCCAGTTCGGCGAGATCGCCGACTATCCAGGTCGGACCGGGATAGTCCTGCTCCGCCGCAGCGATCAACACAGGGTCGACGTCGACGCCGACCACGACGTGGCCAGCTCGGTGCAGGTAGGCACCCACACGCCCCGGACCGCACCCCGCATCCAGGACTCGGCCACTGCGGTCGAGCATCGCGTCGACCAGCCGCGCCTCCCCGACAATATCCGTGCCTTCGGCCGCCATTGCTCGGAACCGCTCCACGTACCACGTCGAATGCGCCGGGTCGGCAGCAGTGAGCTCTTCCCACTGGCTGGGGGTACGTCCGCTCATGGTCTGTTCCTCTTCGCTCGGGCCCGCCTCTGGTTCACTGTGCCACCGCCGTGCCGATAGTGAGCGCGCGGCCTGATGGTGCCCGCCGCCGGTGCAGCCCGCCCATCGGCACCGGACTTCAGGCGGATAACGACGCCCGAATTGGCACACGTAGACCGACCACCCGGATTCTCAACCAGAACACGCCATAGCTACCCGCTCTGCAGGATGGTCGAGCCGCGGCAGGTCTCGCCCGCAGCTGCATGCCGGGTGTCTCCAAACGGTCATCGGCAAGGTTGTGCGTGTTGAGATGTCTGTGCCAGGAGCCATGTAGGCGGCCAGGATGTAGTTCGGGTGCCGATCCAGATTCGTGCGAGGTCGGTCGTAGCGCACGGTGGTGCGGGGGTCGGCGTGGTGGGCGGCGATCTGCACATCGCGCCGGTCTACACCGACGTCGAGCATGGTGGTGACGAACGTGTGCCTGAGCATGTGCGGGTGCATCCGCGGCGATCGCACCACCGATGCTTGCGCCAGCCGCCGGAGGCGTCGGCTAGCGCAGTGCCGGTCTATTCTCCGGCCTCGGGTGTTGAGCAGAATCGTTACGACGCTATGCGGTTCGATGTCCTGGGTGATAGGGCTGTTCGAATTCGTCTTCACGCTGATCTGAGCTGCGCGGCGGGATCGGCGGCGATCCGGTCGGAATCGGTATCGTAGTCGGACAACTCGGCGTAGCGCCCCCAGCCGATCGCGGTATCCAGTTGGCGGCGGGCGTCTTCCGGTCCGAAACCGCGGCGCAGCAGGTCGACGAAGAATCCGGCGCGCAGGCTGCCGTCGCGGCTGCCCGCCAGGCCCTTGCAGATGGTGCGCACCAGTGGGGCGCGGTGGCGGGCCTGTTCGGCGAAGATCCGCTTGCTCTCCTGGATTTCGGCGGTGGTGAAGCGGCTGCCGATCTCGGTTAGCAGCACATCACCGGGATTCCACCGCGCTGATCGGCGGATGACCTCGGCGGGAGTGGATTTTGTCAGTGATCCTCGCAGCGAGCACTACGGACGGGTTGCTGTCTTCCTGGACATGTCCGGGAACCGCTGGGACCTGCTCGGCCCGGCGTGTCGAATCCACCGGAATCACGCAATCGACTGCGGCACTGGGCGAGACGGCCGATAGTCGTTTTGAGTGCATCGTGCTGTCTCCATCTATGGACCCCTGCGACGGGAGAAGTGCTGTGACAAGTCTCGACAACGACCAGACCAGCCACCGCGACACGGTTACCGACAAGCCGGAACCGCCCGGTGAACGACTCACGAACCTTCTGGCCGGGCCTCATGGCCTGGGCACCGAACTCGCCGCGCACTTCTCGACGATGACCCGGTCCGAGCCCGAACCGACGGCACCACCCGCGCCCGGCGCGATGCCGGCGGCCACACTGCCCGGCGCCGGCTTACGGCACCTTCGCGGCACTGGAACTCCCCTGGGCGAGAGCGCGTTTCGGATACCGTTCCGGCACGCGACGGCCGAGATCGAGCCCTACCGAGAACTTGCCTGGGGTGACGGTTCCGCGCCGCCACTGTACTGCCCGCCCGCCACCCGGATCGATGACAACCTCGCCGACCGGATCGACGATCGCCTCACCACGTGGGCGGAGTCGATCGGGTTCACCGACGAGGAGCTCGAGAAGCTGCGCCGGACCGGCTACGGACGGCTGGTCATGCTGACCCACACCGATTCCGACGACCCCGACCGACTGCTGGTCCCGGCCCAGATGAACACCGCCTGGTGGATGGCCGACGACTACTACGCCGACGATTCGGCGCTCGGCGCGGACCCGACCCGGCTGCCGCAACGACTCACCTTGGCGATGGCGGCCTTGGATCCGTTGCCCGACGCGGGCGAGTTCACCACTCCGCTGGAGGAGGTGCTGCGGGAAGACAAGGTGCTGCGTGCTTTCGGTTCCGCGATCGCGAATCTGCGCGCCCACGCCACCCCGGGGCAGGTGCAGCGCGCCTGCTACGCGACGTTCACGATGTTCGTGTCCTGGACCGCCTACGCCGCGTGGCGACACACCGGCGAATCACCTTCCGCGTGGGAATATCTCGCCGCCCGCCAGCACGACACCTTCTACACCTCGATGACCCTGATCGACCCCGTCGCCGGGTACGAGCTGCCCGCGAACCTCTTCTACGACGATCGGGTCCGGCAGGCCGTGTTCCGCGCGGGTACCGCCGCCGTCCTGGTCAACGACCTGTTCTCGATCAAGAAGGATGCCGCCGACGAAGTACCCGTCAGCAATATGGTGCTGCAGATCGCCGCCGATCGTGGGTGCTCGCTGGCCGAAGCGACCGAGGTCACCGTCGACCTGCACAACCGGATGGTGCACCAGTTCGAAGCCGACCATCGCGCCCTGCGCGCCATCCCCTCCCCCGAGCTCCAGCTGTTCATGCGCGGCGTTCGCGATTGGATGGGCGGCTCGTTCGAATGGCACAACACGAACCCGCGCTACCGCTAGGTCGGTCGTGCCCCGGCGGTAGCCTCGTGATGGGGGTGCTGTGCCGGTCGTGGGGGAGTCGTGGCGGTCGTCTATCTGACGGCAGCCGCTCTGAGGAGACCCTCCGCCGTCGGGCTGTCGGTCACGAGGGTGTTCACGTAGCCGGCGCGAGCTGCCACGAGGATGGAATCCACCTTGTCTTGGCCGATGGCCACGCCGATTGTGTGCGGAATGCGCGGGAGGTCCTCTAGCGGGATGGCGATGAGGCGCTCGAACCCACTGGACTCGATCGGCGCTCCGTCAGGTCCGTAGGGCCGGGCGCAAATGTCACCGACGGCGTGCTCGAGCGTTGCCTCCCGCGCCGAGATGACGCTCGGCAGCGACGATCGGTGCAGCGGTGGAGCACCGATTCCAAGTAGTGCGGCGCGCGCGGACCGCCACAGTTGCTGGACCCGTTGGATCTGTGGGTCGCTCATCAACGCTTCGTGCAGGGTCGGGGTCGGCATGGCGGGGGCGTACAGCATGACGGGGACTCCGCCGACCCGCAGCGCCAGCGCCCGCGTGATCTCGTTCGACTGGTAGTGCGCCTCCGGCTCTTCGATACCGCCGACTGTCGGGCACAGGACGACGCCGGGCAGCGGTGGGAGATCGTGACGTGCGACCGCGAATACCGTTGCGCCGGTTGACACTAGAAGCGTGTCTCCGGGGCGCAGTTGCGATTCGGCGAGCGCGTCGGCGACGCGGGGAGCGAGCAGCGTCCCCAATTCGACGCCTGGGGACTCCGGTGTCACGTATGCCGCAGTTAGTCCGAGCGCCTGGCGGAGATCATGCTCGAGGTCGGTCAGTGCCCGCTTCTCCGGGTTACGGACTGTGACCTGGACGATGCCGGTCTCGCGCGCCTCGGCGAGGAGACGACTCACGGTCGCACGGCTGGTGCCGATTTGGTGTGCGATCTCGGCCTGAGTCGCGTTGTCCAGGTAGTACAGCCGCGCCGCCTGGTACACCAGCCCCGAAGGAAACCGACGGCGGGCGCCCGCATCGATACTCCCGGCTGCTCGGTCTCTCATCGGCATCCTCCTTCCGTGCAAATCGGTGTGCAGATGTTCAGAGTATTCGATCGGGTCTGAACATTTGTGCTGTACATTTGTTCACCGATGTCTATAGTGACATAGAACACGCCTCCCTCGGGAGGTGGCAGGCAGAAGGAGTCCCTCGTGACTGATCGACAACGCACCCGATCAGGCGTTTGCGCTGGTGACACGATGCAGGCAGTCGTGTGTCACGGTCCCGCTGATTACCGGCTGGAGAAGCTACCGGTCCCGTCGCGGAGACCAGGAGAGGCACTCATCCGCGTCGAGGCCGTCGGCATTTGCGCGAGCGACCTGAAGTGCTACCACGGCGCATCGAAGTTCTGGGGTGACGAAAACCGGGCGGCATGGGCGGAGACGGAGGTCGTACCGGGGCATGAGATCACCGGGCGGATCGTCGAGCTCGACGATGCCGCTCGCGAGCGCTGGGGCGTCGAGGTCGGCGATCGCATTGTCGTCGAGCAGATCGTTCCGTGCTGGAACTGCCGCTACTGTGCCGAGGGCAACTACCACATGTGTCAGGTGCACGACATCTACGGCTTCAAGCGCGCAACCCACGGCGGCATGCAGGAGTACATGGTCATCACGCAGGGTTCTCTGGTCCATCGGATCAGCGCTGACATTCCCCCTGCGCACGCGGCCTTCGCGGAGCCGCTGTCTTGCGCACTCCACGCCGTCGAACGGGCCGACATCACGTTCTCCGATGTGGTTGTCGTCGCCGGGTGCGGGCCCATCGGCCTCGGCATGGTCGCGGGTGCGGCGGCGAAGTCTCCGGCCCAGGTCATTGCTCTGGACATGGAGCCGCGCAAGCTGGAGCTTGCGGCGCGCGCCGGGGCCACGATGACGATAGACATCAGCAAGCAAGATCCCGTTGCCCGCGTTCGAGAACTTACCGGTGGTTATGGCGCCGATGTCTACCTCGAGGCGACCGGGCACCCGTCGGCGGTGATCCAGGGCCTCAACCTGCTGCGCAAGCTCGGTCGCTTCATCGAATACAGCGTCTTCAAGGAGGCGGTGACCGTCGATTGGACGATCATCAGCGATGACAAGGAACTCGACGTGCGCGGAGCCCATCTGGGACCGAATTGCTGGCCTGCTGCGATCCGGCTCATCGAGGGCGGCAAGCTCCCGCTCGACGACATCTGCACCCACCAGCTGCCGATTGCGGAGTTTGCGCGCGGACTCGACCTCGTCGCGTCGGGCAAGGAGTCGATCAAGGTCTCACTCATTCCCTGATCGGTCGGCTCAGGCTGACGGAAACGATCGGCTCGCGACTGGCCGAACCATGGTCGCCCACTGCCACCCGGACATCACATCAGATCGGAAAAGACATCGTTATGAACGTTATCAAGACGACCCGGGCCGCCGTTGTCCTCGCTATTGCCCTCACCCTGCCGCTCGCGGCGTGTAGCTCGGGTAAGAACGCCAAAACCGCTACCGGCGGTATCGATGGCGCGAAGGTCGCCTTCCTCATGCCGGACCAGGCATCGACCAGGTATGAGCAGCACGATGCGCCGGGCTTCAAGGCTGCGCTCAGCAAGTTGTGCGCGAGCTGTACGGCGCTCTACAACAACGCCAACGCTGACGCAGCCAAGCAGCAGCAGCAGTTCGACGCCGCCATCTCGCAGGGCGTCAAGGCCATCGTGATCGATCCGGTCGACTCCACCGCCGCGGCCTCGATGGTGTCACGTGCTCAGGCCAGGGGAATCAAGGTCGTTGCCTACGATCGGCCCATCCCGGACGCGAAGGTCGATTACTACGTGTCCTTCGACAACGAGGCCATCGGCAAGGCGATCGCCGAATCGCTCGTCAAGCACATGAAGGACACCGGCGTCCCGACCGACAAGGGGATCCTGGAAGTCAACGGCTCACCGACGGACGCGGCAGCAGGTTTGATCAAGAAGGGCATCCACGAAGGCCTCGCCAGCGGCGGGTATGCGACGCTCGCCGAGTACGACACCCCGGACTGGGAGCCGACCGCTGCTCAGCAGTGGGTCGCGGGCCAGGTCTCGCGGTTCGGGGGCCAGATCGGTGGGATCGTCGCGGCCAACGACGGGACGGCCGGTGGTGCCATTGCCGCGTTGAAGGCCGCGAACGTCAAGCCTATCCCGCCGGTTACCGGCAACGACGCAACCAATGCCGGGCTCCAGCTCGTGATCTCGGGTGACCAGTACAACACGATCTCCAAGCCGAGCGAGATAGTTGCTGCCGCAGCAGCTGAAGTCGTCGTCGATCTCGTCGAGGGCAAGCAGGTCGAGGCCGTCGGTGGCGGCAACCTGACAACCGTCTTCAAGGCCCCGACCATGCTCTTCGTGCCGAAGGTCGTCACACGGGACAACCTGAAGGCTGACATCGTCGACGCCAAGATCAACACCGCAGCGGAGCTGTGCACTGGTGCCTATGCCACCGGATGCACGGCACTGGGGATCTCCTGAAACCGCCTTCACGCCATCGATAGAGTTCTTATGACAGCCACGGCAACATCGTCTACGACGCCGGTGCTCAGCCTTCGCGGTATCGGCAAGACTTTCGGCGCGGTCTCCGCGCTGACCGACATCGACATGGAAGTCCACGCCGGCGAGGTGGTCGCCCTCGTCGGCGATAACGGGGCCGGTAAGTCCACCCTGGTCAAGGTCCTGTCCGGTGTCCATCAGCCCGACTCCGGTGAGCTCTTCTTCGACGGGAAGCCCGTCACAATTCCCTCGCCGAACGCGGCACTCGAACTCGGCATCGCTACCGTTTTCCAGGATCTCGCGCTCTGTGAGAACCTCGACGTCGTCGCCAACCTGTTTCTCGGTCGAGAGCTCGGTAGGACGCGGCTCAGCGAGGTCGAGATGGAGACTCGGTCCTGGGAGCTCCTCGGGGAGCTATCGGCTCGGATCCCGAGCGTTCGCGTCCCCATCGCGTCGCTGTCAGGTGGTCAGCGCCAAACCGTCGCTATCGCCCGGTCACTGCTGGTCAACCCCCGGCTAATCATGCTCGACGAGCCGACTGCCGCCCTGGGGGTGGCGCAAACCGCGGAAGTCCTCAACCTGATCGAACGGGTGCGCGCCAAGGGGCTCGGCATCATCATGATCAGTCACAACATGGAGGACGTTCGGGCGGTCGCGGACAGGATCGTGGTGCTCCGGCTCGGCCGCAACAACGGAACCTTCGGTCCGGATGTGAGCAACCACGAGCTTGTCGCGGCAATCACGGGCGCCACGGACAACGTCGTCGCTCGTCGATCGGCCCGGCGAGCGGTCGAGGTCAACGCGGCTGTTGCGAACACCGCAGAGGAGCTGTCATGAGTCAGACGGAAACGTCTACGGAGTCCGAGGCGGCCGAGCGCACTGAACTCGACCGCCAGGACAGCCGAGTAACCGTCGGTGTGGGCGGCGTCGGCGGGATGATCACCGGATTCGGTCGCCGCGTGCGCTCCGGTGATCTGGGACCGCTCCCTGTCCTCGTCGGTCTGGTCGGCATCGCCGTTGTGTTCCAGACCCTGAATCCGGTCTTCCTTACCTCGACGAACCTGGTCAATCTGTTGTACGACAGTGCGGCCGTCGGAATGATCTCCCTGGGCATCGTGCTGGTCCTGATTCTCGGGGAGATCGACCTGTCGGTGGGTTCCTTGAGTGGTCTCTCGGCGGCGTTCCTCGGGGTTCTGTGGGTCAACAAGGGCTGGCCTATGCCGGTGGCTGTCCTAGCGGCGCTGCTCAGCGGTGCGCTGATCGGGCTGCTCTATTCACTGGTCTATACGCGATTCGGTATGCCGAGCTTCGTTGTGACTCTGGCCGGCCTGCTCGCCTTCCTCGGACTTCAGCTTCAGCTGCTCGGCAGCCACGGGTCGATCAACCTCCCGTACGGTTCGCAGCTGGTGACCTTCGGCCAGCAGCAGTTCCTCCCACCCGCTGTGGCTTATATAATCTGCGTCGTCGCTGCGGTCGGCGTGCTCGTCGCGGGTCTGGCGAACATCCGAGAACGAGCACGGGCCAATCTATCCCGGCCGTCCGTGCAGTCCCGGCTGATCAAGAGCGGTGCGCTCCTGGTCGTCTTCCTCGCCGCCACCTGGTATCTCAACCAGGACAATGGAGTGCCGTGGATGTTCATGGTCTTCGTCATCGCGGTCGTGGTGGCAAACTATGCCCTGACCCGGACCCACTGGGGAAGGCACATGTTCGCGGTCGGCGGCAGCGTCGAGGCCGCGCGTCGGGCCGGTATCAACGTCAACCGGGTCTATACGTCTGCCTTCGTCCTCACCGGCACGCTCGCGGCGCTCGGAGGTATTTTCATGGCGGCCCGGCTGGCCTCGGCCAGCCAGAGTGCCGGCACCGGCGACGTCAATCTCAACGCCATCGCCGCAGCTGTCATCGGCGGTACAAGCCTGTTCGGTGGTCGAGGATCAGCGTATTCAGCCCTGCTGGGAATCCTCGTGATCCAGTCCATCTCGAATGGATTGACATTGCTGAATCTGTCGTCGGCCCCACGGTTCATGATCACCGGCGCTGTCCTTGCCCTGGCGGTACTCATCGATTCATTGGCGCGCCGATCCCGCGTCTCGCACGGACAGGCATGAGGAACATCCTCCGGAGATGTGAGTAGGGCCGATTGCGGCCCGACTTGCACGTCGCGCGAACATCCGTCCGGCATGTGCGGAGTCACTCGGTGAATGGGGACTCCTGGATGGCGGACAGCGTGTGCACGAGCGGCTTCGTCGCTCCGTACAAGCTGTCGTAGACGCCGAACAGGTCGTCGTAAAGTGCCCGGGTGCGGGGGTTCGGTTCGATGAGCTGGCCGACGGTCGCCCAGTCGGTCTCCGGTGGAACCAGGCCGGTTCCGATCGCGGCGAGCAGCGCGTCGCCGTAGCTCGCGCCCACGGTTTGGGTCGGTACCACCTGGGGTCGGCCGACGACGTCGCTCACGATCTGAGTCCACAAGCCACCCTGCGTTCCGCCGCCGACAGCCACGAGCCGTTCGATCGGGGTCTGCTCGCTGTCGAGAAACTCGATGATCTGCCGGATGCCGTAGGCGATGCCCTCGTATGCAGCACGGAAGAGATGGCCCCGCCCGTGCCGCAGACTGAGTCCGGCGACGACGCCACGCGCTCTCGGGTCGAAGATCGGCGTGCGCTCACCAGCGAAGTACGGCAGGAGTACCAGGCCGTCGGATCCAGGCGGCACAGCCGCCGCCTCGGCGATGAGCTGTTCGAACGGCACGTCCCCGGTCAACTGCTGAACCCATGACGTGAGCGACCCCGAGGTCGACATTCCCGCGGCGAGCGTGAACTGCCCCGGCTCGATGCCAGAGGTTGTCCATAGCAGCGGGTGGGTTTGGAGGGTAGGAAGAACCTGGACGAAGAACATCGTCGAGCCGTACATCAGCATCACGTCCCCGGGTCGCCGCACCCCGGCGCTGAAAGCCTCACTCCAGGCGTCGACGGTCCCCGCGCAGACGGGAGTCCCGGCGGGCAGACCCGTCTCCTGTGCGGCCGCTGACGTTATCGCGCCAACAACCTCATGTGGCCAAACGATCTGCGGCATCTCGAGATGCCCGACGATATCGCCGATCCAATCCTGCGCCCAATCCTGTCCGCGCAGGTCGTACAGCGGGTCACTCTGGCTGGCCGTATGGTGGTCGAGCACGTAGGACCCGGTCAGTTTTGCGACGGCATATGAGCTGGAGTTGTACCACCGGGTGGCCCGTTGCCACACGTCGGGCTCGTTCCGCGCCACCCACAGCATTTTCGGTCCCACTGCTTGCGTCGACAGAGCTTTACCGCAACGCTGCAGCACTTTGTCGGCACCGAGTCGGTCAGTGAGTTCAGTTATCTCCGCCGTAGCCCGCATGTCGATTCCGTAGAGAATCGCCGACCGGACCGGGCGCAAATCCTGGTCACACAGCAGCAGGCACGGACCGACGCCACTGACGCATATGCCGGCTAGACGATGCTCTGCGATATGGGGAACGAGTTCCCGGCATACCTCGACCAGATCGCCCCACCAGATGGTCTCTGCATCTACCTCTGCCCAGCCCGGCCGAGGAAGGCTCATGCCGTGTTTTCGGACCGCCGTCGCGAGGATCCTGCCGTCGCTGGTTGTCAGCACCCCCTTGGTGCTGCCCGTACCCATGTCGACACCAAGCAGCAGATCCGACAACCCAGTCACCCGCACTTCCACGTCATTCCCGCGTCCGGCATCAGCGTAATAGAGTCGGGCGGCGGATACCGGACCATTCCCGTCCGCTTTGCTTCGGTCCGTCGCGGCCGTCGCCAGCTCGGGCAGCACCCCAAGGGTCAGCCCGCGAACGTGTGCGGGAGTCCAGCCGATCGGCCGAAGCAATTTCTCTTCATACCGGATATCGACGGACACCCGCAATGATGATGCGAAGAAGCCGGGCGCGCAGTCACATTCGGCAGCGACGTGCACGTCCCCAGCGTGCTCGCCGACAGTTCTCGGAGGCCTCCTCACTGAAGCTATCCATCAGGGTCCGCAACGAACGAACGTCAGTTGCTTATCCACACAACCCACTCAGCTGGAGCGATCTGTCCTGTCGCGTTGATCATGAGGCAGCGTTCAGCCGTGAGGTGCGGTGCCTCAACTTCGTGAGACGTCGGGGGTCCGGTGAATCTCGGTGATTTTGAGGCAAGTGTCCGTTGCAGTGTCGTCAGTTCGTCGGATGTCGATCCGTCGCTATTGTTCGGGTTTGATCAGCTTGTGTGGCAACCAGTTTCGCGACCCGGCGTGGCTGCAAGTCGGTAGTGTCGATGACGTGTGCTTCCTGGCTGTGCCAGGAACGGGCGGCGTCGTAGTCGTCGAGGCGCTCGAGGCGCCATGTTGAGTTCGGTTTTGTGGGGTCGGTTTCGATGCGGCGGAGCAGTTCGTCGCGTTCGGCGTGGAGAACGAAGTGATGCAGTGGGACGCTCGCGGTTTCGAGGCCGGTGCGGATCTCCTGCCAGTATTGGTGGACGAGAACGGATTGGGGAATGACCAGGACACCGCCGACGTAGTCGAGGATCTGTGTGGCTGCGGCCACGACCAGTCCTCGCCAGGGCTGCCAATCCTGGAAGTCCCGGACGGTTTCGGTGCCGAGGACGTGGCGGAGCATGAGCCCGACTTCCTCGGTGTCGAAGATCCGCGACCCGGGTAGCAGGGTAGTCAATTCTGTTGCGGTGGTGGTTTTTCCGGCGCCGAAGGTTCCGTTCAGCCAGATGATCATGGGGTCGAGGGTATCGGGGGCAGATCGGCGGGTGGGTCCACGATGGTCTCAGGGCGCGTTCGGGTCGGTTGATAATGACTACCTGAGCTGCCTGCTCGCTGTCCGCGAGTACCTGGAGGAGCAGGGCCAGCTGTTGTGTTGTCAGGGCGCTCGGCCGGATGTGTGGCCGTCGGGCATAGGCGCTCGACTGGCTTGTAGATCGGCACTGGTCGTGGCTGACCAACGCGGGCTGTGCGGCACACTGGATGGATCAGTTCCGCGCGTAGTGCAGGGTGCGGGGGCCGGGCTGGTAGCCGATGGACTGATAAAGGCGCGCTGGCACCGGGTATGCCTGGTCGCCGCGGGGCAGGATCGCCGACTGGGTCGCTCCGAGTGATCGGAATGCATGTAGGAGGGCGATATTGACTGCTTTGGCCAGACCGATGCCTCTGAACGCGGGAGCGCAGGAGACCGGCTCGACGAGGCCGACCTTGTTGATCTCGTCGTACCAGCCCAGTGCCGAGGCCACCCACTCGCCGTCGGGTGCGAGGACGACGAGGTCGGTCTGCTTGCGGTAGGGGTAGGCGGCCATGACGTTGCGGTAGCTCTCTGTGGTGAGGCGGGAGCCGAAGTCGGACCAGCCGGCGCGGTGCACGGCCGCCCGCCGTTCGGCGTCGCCGCTGGCGACATGGCTGATCGCGAACCCATCCGGCAGTGACGGCGCTGGGAGGCCTGCCAGATCGTGGACATGGCGGCGGAAAAACGGCCCAGCTTCCTGCGCCGTGTAGCCGCGCTGAGTCAACGCCCGACGCTGGTGACGATCGCCCTCCATCACCTGACACGACAGCGCGGGGCCTGTGGCCACCGTCTCGAACCAGTCGAGCAGCTGGGGCAGCAGCTCGACAGCGTCCGGATCGACGAGGAACTCGACGTGGCCGGGCAGCTCCACCCATGCCCACGCCAGCACCACGCCGTGTTCCTCCCAAATCGACACGCGAAACACCGTCTGTGCACTGGAGATCGAGTGCCATCCCCAGGCGACATCGCCGACATGGAACCGCCGCTCAGCTGACCAAACACGGGTGGTGTTGATCTGGGCGAGCTTGTCCTTGACGCCGCTGTAGCTGACCTGAGGCCCTCGACTTAGCCGAGCCGGCCCTCGCGTTCGGCCTCGATGATGCGGACTTGGAGATTGTCGCGGATCTCTTCCAGCCTGGGCCATTGCGCTGGGTCCGGCCGCAGAAGCGAACATCTCACACAAGCTGCTCTGCACTATGCAAGCGAACTCGCCGTCGGCTGTGTGACAGAGTGACCATGTCTGCTCGGTGCCGCGACGGCGAAGGCCTTGCCGAGCGTCGGGTGTCGTTGATCAACAACGCGCGGCCTTGGATGAAACGACATGGTGTCCAGCAAGAAGGAGCGATGTGAACGGCGGCTGTCTCTGCGGCAATATCCGTTTCTCCGCGACCGGCGACCCGGACTTCCCTCATCTGTGCTCGTGCGAGCACTGCCAGAGGCTTTCAGGCGCCCCGGTAATGTCGTGGGTGTCGTTCCCGGAGGAAGGATTCGCGTGGACCGGTCCGGGCGGGGAACCGACCTGGTTCGAGACCTTCCCGCAGATCTGCCGCGGGTTCTGTCCGAAGCGCGGTTCCTCGGTCGCGTCCAAGGGGGATGAAGCCGGCATGGTGGGGGTCACGATCACGGCCTTGGATGATCATGCCGACCTGGTGCCGGTCAAGCAGAGCTTTGCTCACAACGCAGTCCCGTGGATGGCCCCGCTGAGGTGAGGCGCTGCCTTGCGGGACCACCGATCCGGGCTGTCCCGCAAGGGCGTTGGGTTCGTTCTCCTAGCCCCTGCTGGGCGGTGGCGCCAGGGCGATCATGACGGACCTGGCGGGTGCCACCCGGCCAATCGCTCTGTCTCCGAGCGCTTTTGCCGCAAGAAGGACAACGTCAGATCGATCCTGCGATCTCGCCGAGCCACGCCTCGTGTTCGTGGATCGGGCCGCCCGCATCCCGGTGTAGGTGTCGACGGTGGTGCTGATGCTGGCGTGTCCGAGCAGCTTCTGCACGACTTCGGCGGCGGCGCAGTGGCGTAGCCCCCAGCGCCGGATGACGGTGTCGGGCAGGAAGAGTGCAGGGATTTGCGGACCGGCCAGCGAGCTCCGCGGTCACGGTTCGGGTACCGGCAATTGAGACGTTCGCCGCCGCACACAGCGCATTGAACCCACCGGTCGGATCTTGATTGCCGATGGCTGGGTGGTTTCACACCCTGGCCGGTTGAGTTCGGTACCGCGATAGCGGACGTGGCCGCTGGACGGTGCGATGAGTCCGGCGGTAATGCGCAGCAGCGTGGACTTGCCCGAATCCGGACGCCACAGCAGCGCGACGATCTCACCGCTGCGCAGTCGTAGGTCGATCCCGTCGAGCACGCGCAGTTCGTCTCGCAGTTGTGGTTTCGTCGAACGGCACCGCAATACTCGTCGAGATCCGCACGATTGCCCAGATCAGGACTGCCGCACCGACGAACACCACCACATCCGCCCGCCGATTGCGTGGCCGATCGAGGGCATCCCGAGAGAGATAGGAGCGCAGCGGAGTCATGCCCGAGCTCCGTCCGCGGTGTCGTCGACCGAAATATGCCAGCCGACACTGGTCACCGATGGTTCCAGGCTGAGCCGACTCACTGCCGATTCCATCTGCCGGTCGTCGCGCTGGTCACCGGTGAGTTCGGCGCGTACCTCCACTCGACCCGGGATTTCGGTATTCGCGCTGGACACCGAGAGCAGTCGAAAGTCGGTGCGGGTCAACGCCTGAACCAGCAGTGCCCGTACTTGGGCTTCCTGCTCATCGTTGGTCACCGCGACGAACACGTAGGACGCGGGTTGTTCTGCGGCGGCATCGGGCTGGCGGTCCACCGCACGCCCGGCGGCGCGCAGCGCGATATTGACCACCATTACCGCCACCGCGCCCGCGGCAGCAGTGGTGAACATGCCCGCACCGGCCAGCGCGCCGACGGCGGCCGAACACCACAGTGTCGCAGCGGTATTGAGCCCGCGCACATTCAAACCGTCGCGGATGATCACACCCGCGCCGAGGAAACCGATACCGGAGACGATCTGCGCGGCCACCCGGGTCGGATCGGCGGTACCGCCGTGGAAACCGTGCGCAGAGAGCAGGACGAACAGTGTCGCACCTGCCGCAACGAGCGCATTGGTGCGCAGCCCCGCCATCCTGGCCCGATACTGCCGCTCGAATCCGATCACCGCGCCCAAGCCGACACCGGCCAGCAGCCGCAGGATCATCTCTACCGTTGACATCACGCACTCCCTGACCAGGTCAAGCGCACCATCGAACAGCAGGCTACGGACTGGACCCGTGCCGGAGCGCCGCTGCGGAGGTGTCGCCGGGTGAATATTCGGCTAACGGGGGTCTGGAACTATCACCGCCGGACATCCGGCTCACCTCCTTCCTTCGATCGGACGCACGGCACAGCCGGACGTCGTGTGCCAACGTCGCAGAGCACATCAGAGGAATCCGATAAAACCACCGGTCAAAGCCTCTCCTCGTAAGACCTTTGGCACTTCACGGCGTGAACCCGACTACATCGGGAGCCAATCGGGATCACCCCTTAGGCCGGGGAGATCTGTCCTGACCCGGGGCGTCTCTCGACGTTCGGGGTCGCTGGCCTATATCCGTGAAGGAGCCTCAGCGAACGATCGGCACCTTGCGTTGGCAAGTAAACACCCGCGTGGCCGGCCTCGCAACCCGGTGTGCGCCGCGCAACGTCCAATCGCGCTGCGCGGGAGCCGAATGCGGACCGAATCAGGACTGGTAGAGCGAACGGTAGGCGGCGAGCGTGGCCACGCAGTGGTCGATCACCTGCTCGCGGGTGGCGCGCAGCGATCCGTTCAACCACGCCGAGAACATGCCCGCGTTACCGCTGGCCATGGTGAGCGCGGCCAGTCTGCGCCGCACCGGATCATCGATATGAGCGAACAGGTGGTCCTGCAGGACCTTGGTGAAGACCGGCATGACCGCGATGGTGGTCTGGCCGAGGCCGGTACTCGAGTACGGTTCGACCAGGAACAGCCGGGACTTGCGCGGATCGGCGAGCACCTTGTCGACGAGGATCTCCGACAGCACCCGGTCGCGGGAGGGATCGGCGGCGGCGAACGCCGTCATCGGTTCCAGGAATTCGTCGGCGACCTGCCGGTAGAGCACATCCAGCAGTTCGTCGCGGCTGGCGAAACTCTCGTAGAAGTACCGGTCGGTGAGATTGGCGCGTCGGCATACCGCGCGCATGGTGACACCGCCCGCGCCCGATTCTCCGATCAGGTCGAGCGCGGCCTCGAGCAGCGCGGAGCGGCGTGCCTCTCGACGTTCGGTGAGCGTCGTACCGCCCCAGATCCGAGGACCGGCATCGTCAACTGATTCCTGGCCTTTTTGCACCCGCCCACACTAATGCCTGGCCGCAATGACCGGCTCAGGGCTGGGCCACACCGATCGGGATCAGTTGCCGCGTTCGAGCGCGAATCCGGCATCGCGCCAGGCGACGATCCCGCCGCCGAGGCTGCTGGCGTCGAAGCCGTCCTGGCGGGCGATGGCGGCGAAGCGCAGCGATAGTTCGCCGACCGGACAGACGAAGACCAGTGGGCGCGATCGGGAGAACGGGATGCCGTGGGTGAACATATCGTCGAGTTGGTCGTCGCGGATATTGATCGCGCCCGGCACATGGCCGATGCGATAGGCCATCGCGCCGCGGGTGTCCACGATGGTGGGCCGGGCGGTGCGGTCCAGTTCGGCCAATTCCTGTGGGGACACGGCCGGTGTCGCCGCGAGTTCGGCCGGGGTGGGTGCACGGCGGCGATCGGCGCGGTCGAAGAGCCCCGGCTTGCGCTTCTTGATATAGGACAGGTACGGCTCGAGCCGATCACAGACGATGAAGACCGCGACCACCGGTTCGTTCGATGAAAGTGCCTGCTCACCAAGGATTTCCAGCGCGGCGGCATAGCTCGCGCCGCTGGTCGGACCGGCCAGGATGCCGTACCCGGTGGCCAGCGCCAGGGTGGCATCCACCGCGCGGGTGGAATCGATGGTGACGATACGGTCGTAGAAATCGGGTTGGAACAGCCCGACATCCCACATCTCGCTCTCCGAGCGGATACCGGGTATGAAGTCCGACCGATCGGAAACCACGGCGATACAACGCAATTCGGGATTGTGCTTGCGCAGATAGGTGGCGGTGCCTCGGGTGGAACCGGTGGTGCCGAGCCCACCGATCAGATAGTCGACGCGGGTGATGTCGTCGGCGGCCAGATCCTCATGGATCTCGCGGCCGGTACCGTGGTGATGCGCCTCGATATTCTTCTCATTGGTGTACTGCGAGGCGTGATGGTAGGCGCCCGGCTCCTTGGACATGGTCGCCTCGATCACCGAATACACATCGTTCGGTGTGGTCGGATCCGGACATTCGGACAGCCCGGGCAACTCCACGATCTCGGTGCCGAACAGCTGCAGCAGATCTCGCACTTCGGAAACCTTGATCCGATTGGTCACCGCGCGCAGGCCGATGCCGTGTATCACGCCGAGAATGCGCAGCGCCTTGGCGGTATTGCCGCTCGACGCCTCGATGAGTGTCTGCCCGCTCGCACGGATCTCGTCGAGATCGTCGCGGATCATGCCCCAGGCCACCCGGTCCTTGACCGAGCCGAAGGGATTGTGCGACTCCAGTTTCGCGTATAGCTCGACATTGGCCAGGCCGTGCACGGTCGGGTCCAGCCGCAGCAGCGGCGTATTGCCGATCAGCTCGGTGATGTGGTCGTAGCGCACTATGGCGCTCCGGAGGGTCGGCGCGGCAGCGGACGACGCGGGCCGCGCGGGGGAGTGCGGCGCGGTGGCGGCAGACCGACGGGTATGAGCGGTTCGTAATCGGTATCGCGGTAGACCTGGAAACTGCCCGCGCGGTGCACGACAGCGAGTTTCGCGGGCAGTGCGTGCATGGACGCCGAGGCCGCGGACAGGTCCATGTGATAGGCGCCGGTATTCGGGAACACCACCAGATCGCCCTGGCGCGGGCACTCGGGTAGCCAGACTTTGTGATTGGTGATCAGGTCGCGTTCCAGGCACAGGCGTCCGGCGAAATACACACCGACCGGCCCGGATTCGACCACCGGACGCAAGGTCGGCGTGGTGTCGGCGGCGCTGCGCAGCGGGGTTACGTCATCGCCAGGTACGGCGTTGCGAACGGGAGCGCTGCTCGGCATATGCACGACACTCGGCAGGATCACCGGATCGACCATGACCTCCTGATCCGCCGGGGTCACCTGATCCCGGCTCAGATCCAGATTCACCAGCACTGTGCCATCGGCGAGTTCCTTGACGAACTCCACCCGTGACACAGTCACCCCCGCATGATCGACCAGCGCCTTGCCCGGCTCCAACCAGATATCGAGCATATTGTCGCCGGCCACCTGGGCCACGGTGCGGCCACCGTGTCGCTCCAGCGGCGCGCCGAGCAGATCGTTCAACATCGCAGTCGCGGGCACGGTGTTCGCGTACTTGTGGAAGACCGGAATTCCGTGCACCGCACCATCATCCACGTGATAGCCGAAGGTATTGTTCGACCAGCTCATCGATTCGCCGCGGCCGAGCAGCGATTCGCGCAGCGCCCGCACGTACCCGTCGAATCGGTCCGCGTCGGCGGTGAACACCTGTCGGAAGCCGCCGCCGATATTCAGCACCGACGGGCCGAGTCCGCGGCCGTAGGCGCGCTCGACCAGCTCGAGGCAGGCGTCGATGGCTCGGATGCGTTCCGCGGCGTCACCGGAGTCGATATGAAAGGCGAAGCCGAGGAACGTGATTCGCCGGCGATTGGCCGACAGCAGATCCAGGGCCTGGTCCACATGGGCCAGCGGCACACCGAACCGGCTCACCGCTGTCTCGTCGAATCCGGAAACCCGCAGCAGCACCGGAACTCTCGCGCGGTCACCGGCCAATTCGGTGATCCGCCGCAGCTCCCACAGATTGTCGACATTGATGGTGACACCGCAGTCGATCAGATCACGCAGGAACGCTTCACCTTTCGGCCCGGTCACCTCGATCCGCATCGGACCGAATCCGGCCCCGATGGCACTGGCCAACTCCTGCGGGGAAGCGACATCGATGGCGATACCAGCATGTTCGGCGGTGCGTACCAGGGCTCTGGATTGATTCACCTTGTGCGCGTAGCAGATTCGGTAGCGCGCGCCCCTGCTGTCGAGTACGGCGCGCAACTGTTTCAGGTTCTCCGCGTAGACCTGTGGAAACACCAGGTGGATCGGGGATCCGAAGCGAATCAGCGTCTCCTCGACGGCATCGCGGGTATCGAAAAAGGCGCGCACCAGCGGATGGATCTTCGCGGGTAGCGCCGGTAGCGGTGCCGTCATACGGCGGTTTCCGTGGGCTGGGACCGCGTGGACGCCAATGCGGTTCGCGCCGGTTTCTCGGCCACCGGGTTGTAGCCGCCGTCGCGGATCGACTCGAAGGCGCGGGCCCGATTGCGCGGACTGCGGAATTCGGCGACCACCCGTTTACTGGGCAGATCTATCTCGATCACCTTGATGCCCATCGTCTCCAGCACCCCGGTGATCGTGCGGACACAATGCTGACAGCTCATATCCGGCACGTAGAAGATCCGATCCTCGGCGCTGGCAGGCGCGTCGGCGGTCAGTTCGTCCAGCTCCGTGCTCGTCTCGGTGATCCGGATCCGCTCGGCGAGCTGTTCGAAGATCTCGACGAACTTGTCCACCACCAGCGGCAACAGCGTGTAGTGCCCGCCGCCGAGATGATGTGGCATGGCAGCCAGACAAGAGGGTCGGGTATTGGCGGGCAGCAGCGCGTACTGGCGGGAGATGAGATCGAGATCGTCGTGGTATTTGGCGATGGCCGCGTCGACGCTCAGTCCCTCGACCCGGGTCGCTCGCCGCATCACCGCATGCGCGTCCTCGATGGTGGCGTCCTTCATCGCGCGCAGCGTCGCCACCGTGTCGGCGGTGTAGCGCACCGTGCCGTCGGGTTGGGCGGCCAGCGTCACCGGGATCATGCCGCGCCGGTAGGTGGAGGCTTGCAGTTCCCAGAACCAGCGGGTGGCGACCGCCGAGAAGATGCCGGAATCGTGTATGCCCCTGGCGAATTCGGTGGCACTGCGATAGTGCGTCTGCCGCGCCAGCAGTGCGTGCTGGGCCAGTGCACGTCCGGTGGCCTCGATGCCGACGCGGAAGATTTCGATCGGATCGTGATCGGTGGTGGTCCCGTCGAGCGCCGCGTGTTCGCGCGGGCCGAGGCAGTCGATCCGTTGTGTCAGTGCGGAATTCGCGGCGAGCGCATGCCACAGCACCAGTACGGCTTCGCGCATGGCGATGGGCACCAACGGGCCGAGGCCGTCGGCGCGGAAGTGCCCGGTATTGGGGACGCCGTCGCTATCGGTCCAGGCGATGCGGTGTGTCGCGCTGGTGACCTGCGCGGGCTGGCACGGCCGCATGAACTGCTGCAGGTACAGCCGCTGCGAATAGGTGAGGTGACTGTCGGGCTCGGGACGCAGTGTGGCGCAGGTGTATTCGATATGTCGACTCGACGGGACCGTGATGGGAGTGGTGAACAATCCAGGTTGGGCCAGGCCCGCCAGAACCCGGGACGCCGCCCGCCGGTCATAGCGCGGGGTGTCGTCCATTCTCATGTGACCTCCTCGGCAATCGTCTTGACGCAGGTCGCGAACCGGTCGATCTCCTCGACGGTGTTGTAGATGTGCGTGCTGACCCGTACCGAGTCCATGGCGTCGTCGCCAGCTCGGGGTGAGCAGTGTAAGCCGGTGCGGACCAGAAAACCCAACTCGCTCAATACGAATCCGAGATCGGTCGCGGAAATGCCTGCGAGCGTGAAGGACACGATGCCGTAGCCGATCGCGCACGGCGCATGCGCCGGACCGGGCAGGAATTCCAGCCCGGGCACCGGACGTAGATTGTCGATGAGCCGCAGCGTCAATTCGCGATTGTGTGCGGCGATCACGCCGACATCCAGCGATTCCAGCACCTCCAGTGCGCTGCCGAGAGCCAGGATGCCCGGAATGTTCTGGGTGCCGCCCTCGAGCAGGTCCGGCATGCCGGTCGAGGTCAATCCCGCGTCGGTGAGGTCGACCCCGGTATTGCCGCCGGGCAGGAACGGCAGCAGCCGATCGTGAACTCTGCGGTGGCAGTAGAGGATTCCGGTGCCTGGCGCGCCGAACATCTTGTGCGCGGCGAAGATCGCGAAGTCGGCGCCGAGTTCGGTCACATCCAGCGGCATATGCCCACCGCTCTGACTGCAGTCGAAGCACAGCAGAATCCGGGGGTCGAGTTTGCCGCGCAACTCCTCGAGCGTGGTGAGTCCGCCGAAGACGTGGTGCAGATGGCTGGTGGTGATCAGCCGGGTGCGCGGCCCAACCTTGGCCAGGATGTCGGCGGTATCGGCTTCGCCGAGTTCGGTCACCCGGTAGGGGACCAGTTCGATGCGCCGACCGAAGCGGGCGAGCATCTGACGCAGATGGTGCCACGGATGCACATTCGAGGCGTGATCGCGTGGGTTGTAGAGGATTTCGTCGCCGTCATCGAGTTCGGCCAGCCCCCAGGACAATGCGACGGCATTGAGCGCCGCGGTCGCGCCGCCGGTGAAGACGACCTCCGCGGGCGATTCGGCGCCGATGAAGGTCGCCATGCGATCGCGGACCCGGGTCAGGCGGGTGGTGAGGTTGGTAGCCCACGGGTAGGTTCCGCGACCGGCGTTGGCGGTACGCGAGGTGTGATAGCGGTGGATGGTCTCGATGACCGGCAGCGGCTTCTGCGTGGTGGCCGCGCTGTCCAAATAGATTTCCGTGGATTCGGCCAGCGCCGGAAAGAGTCCGCGCACAGTCGCGGGGGGCGACGGCACCGGTATCCGCGGGGCGGACCGGGTGGTGGCCGGTCGGGCTAGGTGCGTCCCGGACGCAGGTGACCGCAAGGTGCCGCTCCCTCCGAGAACCGCGCTGGACGCCACCAACGATACGCACTTTCGGTGACGACTTCGAAGGATTCTCGTAGCCAACGTCTTTCGGCAAGCCGCAGCTACCAAGGGCCCTGTCGCGGATATCCGCGACAGTTCAGTACTGCCCCTGTACGTACTCGACCAGATGCTGACGTTCGGTGGCCAGTTCGGAGATCGCGCTCTTGACCACATCGCCGATGCTGACGATGCCGATCAGGTGGCCGTCGCGGACCACGGGCAGGTGTCGGACGCGGTGCTCGGTCATGGTGCCGCGCAGTCCGTCGACCAGGTCGTCAGGCGCGCAGGTGCGCACATCGACGGTCATGATCTCCGCGACGGGCGTATCGAGCAGCGCGGCGCCGCGCGCGTGCAGACTGCGCACCACATCGCGCTCGGAGACAATGCCGGCGATCCGGTTGCCGTCCGGCGATACCACCACCGCCCCGATATTGTGCTCGGCGAGCGTGCCGAGCAGGGTCCGTACCGTGGTCTCGGGTGCGACGGTTGCCACGTCGCTGCCCTTCCTGTGCAAGATCTCCGCTATTCGCATATTCCACCATCCAGAGGTCGCAGCACTACTAGGATGACGCCTTTGTGATCTCGTGACCAGCACAAATCCGCATCAGGCTGAATCTACAGCCGTCGGGCGACGCTGCGGTCCAGATCGCGCGCGAGCAGGGCGATGGCGGCCTGTGAGATGCCTGCCGAGGTGGCCAGATCGATCGAGGTCAGCTGGGCGATGCGGCGTAGCCGGTAATCGACGGTATTCGGGTGGACATAGAGCTGGCGCGCCGTGAGCTGGCGATTCATATCGTTGCCCAGGTAGGCGCGCATGGTGTCGAACAGTTCGGGATGGGCGTCGAGCGGATCGAGAATGGTCGCGATGCGTCGAGTGGCCGGGCCACCCCGGGTGAGCTGGTACTCCACGGCCAGGTCGGCCATCTGGTACAGGCCAGGATTGCGTCCGCCGACCCGCACCAGATTGAGTAGTTCGTGGGCCTGATCGGCGGCGTCGGGTATCTGGTCGGTCTCGCTGGTGACCAGCGTGGCGGTGAGTGCGACCTCGGCGGATTCGGCGAGCAGTTGCAGTGTTTCGGCGGTCAGGACCGGTGCATCGTCCTCGATCGGGACCAGTAGCGTGCCGCCCTTGGTGCTCAGCAGCGCGAGCACCCGGGATTCGAAGGTGGTGGCCAGTTCCGATTGCAGGCGGCGCAGTTTCCTGCGGGCGGCGACATGGCTGTCGACGCGTGGATCGCGCTCGTCCGGATGTTCGGGAATCGATAGCGCGACCACCTGATACGAGTCGGCGATCGGGATGCCGGCCTGGCGGGCGAGTGCGGAACTGCCGCGACCGCTCAGCAGCGCCGAAGCCAGCGTCTGCGTCGCGGTCTGGTGTTCGCGCGCGACGAGATGCTGTTCTTCGACGTAGGCGTCCGAAACCGCCGCGGTGATCGCCTCCAGGAGTTCGAGCATGAGGTCGGTGGCAACCAGCAGTTCATCGATATCGTCGGCCTTGGCGCGCGCGGTCACCAGTCCGAATGCGATGCGCAGCCCCTCGTGGTAAGCGCGCAGGATGGTGCCCAGCGGTACCGCCTCGCGGGCCCATTGCGCCGCCGCCTCCCTGACCTCGCCGAGCCGTTCCTCGCCGGGAACCGTACGCTTGTCGAACATTTCGGCGGCCAATGCCAGGCAGCTGCGGGTCAGCTTGGTGACATCGCCGCGTAGCTGCTCGCCGGGCAGCGTGCGACACGGCGCCATACAGGTCGCGAAGTAACCGACCATGCGCGAGGCGACGCGGTCGGTATTGAGTAGGGGAATCGACGCGGGCTGGCCGCCGATCTCTAGGACAGGGTCCGTCGGGTCGACGGACAGATCCAGCGCGGAGAAGGTCATACGCGTCGCTCCAGTGCCACATCGGACGTGATAGATCTGCGCCCGAATCGTTGCATCACTATACGAAATGGTTATGAACCAGGGAAGACTACGCGAAATCTATTGCGGCGCGGCAACGTTGTGCATTGTCCGCATGCGGGCCATGTGCAGTGGTGGGAAGCTCCGGCGCCCGGCGCGAGTTGTCGAAAATCCGTGACCAGCCGTCTTAACATCGGCCTGGGCTGACGTTTGCGTGTGATCGGCCTGCGCCGTCGTGCCGCGGATCCAGATGCGACGGTGCACGACGTCATCCTCCAGGACGGCTGCGATGAGGACATGCTCGATCACCTGACGACGATGTACTCGCCGCGCACGGTATCCATTGCGCTGCGAGCACTCGACCGGCCGCACAACCGAACCTCGTGTGCGCCTTGAACCCCCGATTCAATGGCGGGGGCAGCGGAATCTAGGCTGCGCCTTGCTGATTCCGCAGCTCCGCATCGATTACCACTGCGCCGCTGCGGATTTCGTGTTCGATTGCGATGGCGGCGTAGTGCTGGCCACTGGCTCGCAGTTCGGCGATGCGTCGCTGCAATGCGTCGGTGCCGTAGGCCGCGGCGACATCGGCGATCCCGAGTCGACCGGCAGCGCGTGGTGGATTCATGCGAATGCCCCCTGTGGCTCTGGCGCCGAGAGATCCCGGTGACGACAGCGGCACGGGCCCTCGGCTGCGAAACTCCCTTGTCGCGCAAGAGTTTAGAGCGGCGTGTCGTACAGATGCAAGTACACCTGTACGAACATCGCTGCGTGCGAAGCGATTTGGGGCTGTGCCAGTGGAGCCGTTGGGGTCGAACGTTATTCGTCGTCCAGTCCGGCGGAGAGGTAGGCCGCGGCGGCAAGCCACTGGCGGCACTGCGGGCCGTGCACCTCGTGCAAGTGCAGGATCTCGCGGGCCTGCCGATAGGTGAGGCCGCGCGGTTCGACACCGCAATCGAGTGGCGCATGCTCCGGCGCCGAGCATTGCCGCAGGGTATCGATCCCGGATCCGCCGGCGATCGTGGCCCCGCGCGGAGTTCGGAATGGCGTACTCATCTCGACCGCCCCTCGCGTCTGCCGGATGGGGAGGTGGTTGTGGTGACGCCGGCGCGAACTCCCTGCGTAACTCCCCGATTCTGGTTCCGAGTTTAGGCTGTCGGCACTTACAGATGCAAGTACATTTGCACGAACGACCAATAGATAAATGAACGGTGGTCGTCGACCGAGTGGCCGATGACCGCCGTTGTGCCGCTTGCGCTTCAGGGCTTGCGCGCGACCGAGCCGTACGCGGAGATCGGCCGGGCCTCGCCGACCTCGGCAGCATCGGTGCGCCACTGGGTGATCGATACGAATCCGGGCTCGACCAGTTCCAAACCGTCGAATACGGCACGGATTTCGGCCTGGGGTCGGGGAACATAGGGTGCGCCGCCGGTGCCGGTGTAGTTCTCACACAGCGTCACATACTCCTTGCTGTCGTCGGTGCCGTCCCACATGACCAGGAAGCTGCCCGACGGCACCGCGGCGAGCACCGTGTGCACGATGCGCAGCAACTCGTCGTAGGACTTGGCGTGGCCGAGCACGCCCATGAACATCACGCCGATCGGCTCATTGAAATTGAGCACGTTGCGGGCGTCGGCGAGGATCTGCTCCGGATCGTGGTAATCGCAATCGACGTAAGTGGTTACGCCCTCGGGTGTGGTGCTGGTGAGCAGCGCCCGCGCCATGGTGAGGACCAGAGGATCGTTGTCGACATAGACGACCTTCGAGTCGGGCGCGACGCCCTGGGCGACCTCATGGGTGTTCTGCATGGTCGGCAGGCCGGTGCCGATATCGAGGAACTGGCGGATGCCCTCCTCGCCCGCCAGGTAACGCACCGCGCGAATGAGGAACTGACGCGATTGCACGGCCATGGTGGTGATGTCCGGATCCACCTCGACGCCGGCATCACCGGCGATCCGGTCGATTTCGTAATAGTCCTTGCCGCCCATCCAGTAGTTCCAGATGCGCGCGGAATGCGGGATGTCGGTCCGGATGAGCGGGGTTTGATCGTCGGACATGGGCTGGACTCCTCGGCGAGCTGATAAACGGTGAACCGGACTGCTCAGGCGGCGGGTGTCGCGATTGGCTGGCACGGCCGATGTGCACTGTGACAGTACAAGATTCGTATCGAATCGAGCTGCGGGATCGAGTAGTCGGTCACGCATTTCCGGCGCAGCGGGCGCAGCCGCGTACAGCACTCGCGTAACGCGTTGAACAGGGGTCACGAAGGGGACCGGCAGGTCTGAATTCTTTTGTGCCGCATGAGGGAGCTTCGTGCTATCTTGCAGATGTAGGTGCAAATGCAAGAACGTTTGAGCGCGCATCTGCAAAGCCGCTCGAGCGTACATCTCACACTGGAAGCAGCCGAGGAGTGGGGAAGATGTTCGACACCGGTACACCCAAGATCAAAGGCGCGTGGCGCAAGAGCTCGTTCAGCGGTCCGTCGGGCGGTAACTGCGTCGAGGTCGCCGAGGCGTCGGATGGTTCGATCGCCGTTCGCAATTCACGCGACCCGGAAGGTGGCATCCTGTTCTACACTCGACCGGAGATCGACGCGTTCGTGCGCGGCGCGAAGGCCGGGGAGTTCGACGACCTGACTAGCTGAGCGGTAACATAGGCGATCGGTGCGGTGTGTTTCGAAACGTGGTATTTGTGACACACTGTGGTCAAACCCGAGTATCGGAGATGACTTCATGATCGCAAAACCCGATGACGACGGTCGTGTGCAATCGGTTGTAGTGGAACGTGGTCCGACCGTATTGCGGATCGCGCTGGGCGGGCAGTTGCGTGACCTGCGGGTGAAGAATGGCATCACTCGTGAGGCCGCAGGTGACGCCATCCGCGGTTCACACGCCAAGATCAGTCGTCTCGAGTTGGGGCGCACCGGATTCAAGGAACGCGATATCCGCGATCTGTTGACTTTATATGGCGTCACCGACGCCGAGGAGCGGGAGCGTTTCCTGGATCTGGCCAGGCAGGCGAACGAACCAGGCTGGTGGCATCGCTACAGCGATCTGCTGCCGTCCTGGTTCGGCACCTACCTCGGCTTGGAGCAGGCCGCGACCAAGATCCGTACCTATGAGGCGCACCTGGTGCCCGGGTTGCTGCAGACGCCCGAATATGCCAGGGCCGTAATGTCACTCGGGTACGAGGACGCCGATATGGACCGCCGCGTGCAGGTCCGCATCCGTCGGCAGGAGGTGCTGCGCCGAGCCGAGCCGCCGATCATCTGGGCGATCATCGACGAGGCCGCGCTGCATCGGCCGGTCGGTGGCTCGCGGGTGCACCGCGAGCAGATGGAACACCTCATCGAGCTGGCGGAACTTCCGAATGTCACGGTGCAGGTCCTGCCGTACTCGGCGGGCGAACACGCCGCTGCGGGTAGCTCGTTCAGCATCTTGCGTTTCGCCGAGACCGAGCTGCCCGACATCGTCTATCTCGAACATCTCACCAGTGCGCTGTACCTGGATCGGAAACAGGATCTGGCGCTGTACCTCTCGGTCATGGACCGCCTGAGTGTGCAAGCCGAGGCGCCCGGCGAGTCGCTGAAGATCCTCGCCGAGTACGCCAAGAACGCCTGAATATCGCTATCGACCCGGCTTGTTCGGGTCGATAGTGGGTGTTTCGGCTGCGAACGCATCCACGGCGGCGAGATCGAAATCCCCGTGGTCGCTACCGAGTCCGCGGGCGACCAGTGCGGCGACCGCATTGCCGAGGATCGCCGCGGCACGCAGATTCCGGCCCAGTGCGATCGCACGGATGAAACCGGCGGAGAAGGCATCACCGCACCCGGTGGTGTCGACGACGTCGACGGCGAACGCGGGAATGTCCTGATAGTTGTCGGGGCCGACGAGTAGGGCGCCGTCGGCGCCCCGCGTAACCGCCAGGATGCAAGCGCCCGCGTCCTCGAGCACCTCGCAACCCGCCACCAGGTCGGTGGTGCCGGTGAAGCCGAGCACCTGTTCGTCATTCGGGAGGAAGTAGTCGGTATGCGGGAGGACTTCGGCGATGGCGTCGAGGCTACCGAGTGCGCCGGGTGCGATCAGATCGACGGAGGTGCTGACGCCATTGTCCTTGGCGTGCCGCAGGATTCGCGCCGCATTTGCCGCACCGATCAGTTCCGGACCGCCGAGGTGCAGATGGTCGGCGGCGGCGATCGCGGTCCAATCGACATCGTCGAGGGTGTAGAAGGGGTTGGCACCCAACAGATGCAGGCTGGGACGCTCGCCATTGGGGCGGATCGGCAGCACCGACGACGAGGTGGGCTGATCTTCCTTGCGCACGACCAGTTTCGTATCGATGCCCGCCTTGGCGAGCAGCCCGAGCAGGATATCGCCGGAGGTGTCCGCTCCGATCGCACCCGCGGTCCGCACGCTCGCGCCGAGTTTGGCCAGTGTCAGCGCGGTACCTGCGGCCGTACCCGCCGCGGTGATGCGGATGTCCTCGACCAGTGCGGTCTGCTGCCCGTCCGGTATGGCCGCGACAGGGCGGACCAGGATATCCAAAACATGTGCGCCCAAGGCGATTACGTTCATTCGGTGTCCTTATCCAGCGGTTTGCGGGTCCCGTATCCGGTGCGCAGTGCCACCTCGACGACCGCGGCCTGCTGCTGTTCGGTGAGTTCGCGCGGCCTGCCGATCGTCATCGCGTCCAGATACAGCGCGCAGGCCCATTCCAGCAGCAGTGCGGATTCAGCGGCGTCGTCCAGCGATGCGCCGATGGTGACCGCGCCGTGATTGGCCAGCAACGCGGACTGCCTGCCCTGCAACGCCGTTCGCACCGCATCCGCGAGTTCGACGGTGCCGAAGGGATGGAACGGGGCGACCCTGGTCGCACCGCCGAGCAGCAGCTGCTGGTAATGGATGACCGGCAGTTCGTCGAGCACACAGGCGATGGCCGTCGCCTTGGGCGCATGGGTGTGCACGACTGCCTGCGTGGCGTAGGTGCGATAGACGTCGAGATGCAAACCCAATTCGGAGGTCGGCGCGTAGCGTCCCGCGACCACCTGACCCGCCAGGTCGACCACCGTGACGTCGTCGGCTATGACCTCCGCCAGCACCGCACCGGTGGCCGTGACGGCGACCAGATCACCGCACCGCAGGCTCACATTGCCCGCGGTGCCGATCAGCAGCCCCTGTGCGGCCAGGCGCTGACAGGCCGCCGCTACCTCGGCGCGTTCGGTTGGTGCGATGGTGGTCATCCGGATACTCTACCCAAACCTGAATATGATTCACATTACGTTCGGAGGTAATCCGTGCCGATCCGTGCACTACCCGAGGCGGGCCTGCGCCGCGTGCCGATTCAGGCGCGCAGCCGGGAGCGGTTGGCGCGGGTGCTCGAGGTGGCCGATCGCCTGATCGCCACGGAGGGCGTCGAGGCGCTGACCATGATCAGAGTGGCTGCGGCGGCACGGATTTCGGTTGGCTCGCTGTATCAGTACTTGCCGGATCGCGAGGCCGTCATCGAAACCCTCGCCGCGGCCTATATCGAGCAATTGGAGGCCAAGGCCGCCCTGCTGCTCGAGCTCGCGCGCGCCGAGCGCTGGGACGATCCGATCGGCGTGCTGGTGGACGCGTTCGCCCAGGTCTACCGGGACGAGCCGGGCTTCCGCGCGCTGTGGTTCGGCAAGGATTTCAACGAGGCTGCCCGGGCAGCCGATCGCGAGCACAAACGCCGGATGGCGGTGACGCTGCGGGAGGTCATGCTCGCCCAAGGCGCCGTCGCCGATATCGAAGGACTCGATATCGCCTGCCGCGCCGCCCATCTCATGGGCGATGCGGTCCTGCAGGAGGCATTCCGATCCGATCCCGACGGCGATCCGAATCTGTTGCGCGAGGCCAAGGTCGCACTGCGGGCCTATACGGCACAGTGGGCATCGCCGACCGAGGCGTAACGCAATTCGGTTGCGCTGCTACATCATTGGCCGCAGTGGTCGGCGCTTGCCGGTTACTGCTTGATGAAGCTGGAGGCGATGCGCCAGAAGGTCGTCGGCTGCAGGGTCTCTAGGTCCCAGTCGTCG
This sequence comes from Nocardia vinacea, assembly GCF_035920345.1. Taxonomy (NCBI): domain Bacteria; kingdom Bacillati; phylum Actinomycetota; class Actinomycetes; order Mycobacteriales; family Nocardiaceae; genus Nocardia; species Nocardia vinacea. The sequence continues at coordinate 2,966,064 of NZ_CP109149.1, read as the reverse complement.
GCCATCGCGTGCGCGGTGGTGACGATCCGGTCGATATCGAAATCATGTCGAGTGGCCGCACCGGTTGACTCGACGGCATCGATGACGAAGGCGACTGCGGTTTCTCGCGAGTACGCGGTACTGCGTTGTCCGCTTCGGGTCGACGGTGTGCTCATAGTTGTTATACCGTTCGCTGGCTGGTCGGCCAGTGCGGCTTCGGCGATTCCGAGCCGGCCGCCGTGAAGTGGTTGGTCCATTCGAACGCCCCTGACGTCTGGCGGCAGCAAACCTCTGGCGACATCCGCCCTTGGTTCACCCACGCGGCCTCCCCTGGTTGTCCCCTGTAATGCCTTGCGGGACTGAGTTTAGGTCGGTGTGCCTTTCATATGCAAGCACATCTGCACGATCGATTGTGCCTTCGCAGTTAGGTTTTCGCACCTGCTAATCATCCGCGAACCGGCGCGGATGCGGGGCTAATTCGGCGCGATCATTTCGCATTGATCACGACATCGGTGCTGTAGTGAACTTGAGTGCCGGGCTCCACATATCGGTCGGCCGCGCAGCGCCAGGCCAGGAAATGCTCGGTGAAACGGTGCGCTTCGGCGGCCTCCTCATCGATATAGACCTGGTAGAGGAAAAACCGGTGCGGATCAACCCGGTCGGCGCACACATCGAATCGCAGGCAACCGGGTTCCTCGCGCACCGATGCGGCGGCACTTCGACTGACCACATCGAGGAATTCACCGCGGGATCCGGGTCGCAGCTTCAGGGAAGTGATACGGCTGAACACGGCTATGTTCTCCAATCTAGCGGCGAAAAATATCAATCGGTAAGTGTGGCACCGCCTTCGGCGACCGACTGGCTACCGATCTCGGAGACCGCGTGCGTTACCGAAATGTCGCCTGCGACGAGCTCCAAAGTGGTGTGCGTGGTCTGTGCCGCGTGCAGAATTTCGGCGAGGACGGCGGCGACATCGGCCCGGGCGATGCTGCCGAAGGGTAGTGGTGGCGTGCTCAGTAAGACTCGGTCGGTCGCGGCGGTATCGAGCAGCCGGCCGGGGCGCAGGATCGTCCAATCGAGATCGCGGGCGCGCAGATCGTCCTCGGCCTGGGTCTTGGCGTCGATATAGGCGGCCCAGACCTCATCGGTGCCGGGGGCAGGCGGCTTACCCGCGCCCATCGTGGAGATCTGCACGAACCGCCGGACGCCGGCCGCCTCGGCGGCATCGGCCAACAGCACCGAACCGCCCTTGTCCACCGTGTACTTGCGGGCCGTTCCGCTGCCCGCCCCGGCGCCTGCGGCGAAAATCACCGCATCGGAACCCTTTACGACGGCGGCGAGCTCGGCCACCGTGCTGTGCTCGAGATCGAAGACGACCGGTCGCGCGCCGGTGGCCGCGACCTCGTCCGCATGGTCGGCATTGCGGATCAGGCTCTCGACCTCGTCGCCGCGCCCGGTGAGTATTTCGCCGAGCAGTAGCGCGATCTTCCCGTGTCCGCCTGCGATGACGACGCGCATTTGGGGTCCTTTCAGGCCGTAGCGATTGCTTGCAGATCGCTCGAAATGGTCAGCGTTCGGGTCCTCCGGGATTACACGATGCCTGGACGGTGGCCTGATAGCCCACGGCCGGACGCCAGGGTTCCAGATTCCAGCTCTCCTTGTTGGGCTGCACCATGCGGGCCCAGACCCAGTGACAGACGAACTGGTCACGCATACCGGCCGTATCGGCGTCGGGGGAGTGCGTGAGCACCTCCTGCCAGGCCCGTTCCTCGGTATCGGGGAAGGCCTCGCGCCGTCCGGCCTCGGTGGGGTAGACCAGCAGGCGAGCACCGTCGACGCCCTCGGTCCAGGTGGTGTGGTCGATGAGCGGCATACCTGCGTAGGGATCGACGCTCGGCAGCGCGGCGAGGGGGCTGGTGGATACGGGCGCGGCCGTGGGCGTCGTCGTGGTTGTCGTTACGGCCGACGGTGTCTCGTCGGAGCCGCACGCCGCGATGGCCGGGACCAGCGCGCCGCAGCACAGCAGCGCGGCACCCCATCGTGCCCATTCGGTATTCCGCTGGGTCAACGTCGATCCTCCCGCATGGTGTCCACCATCCGAGAGTAGTCATCGTGCGGCGGCGCATCAGCCATACCGGGATGTGGCAGCCCAGTGTTTGACAGCAGCGACGGTTTACGGCAGCGACGCCGCGGTCACGGTGAGTGCCACAGCGAGCGGCACGGCAGTCGGCGCAGTCCCGGTCGCACCTTGCTGTCGACCGTCACGGTGAGCCCGGCGTTGAGCGCGGCCGAGGTGAATTCCCAGGCCTCGGTACGGGTAGCGGCGTACTCGAGCACGAGTGCGTCCTCGGAGGTCGGACCGTCGAAGTAGACGGTGACCCGTCGCGTCGGTGGCTCCTGGATATCCATCGGATACGCCGAGTTTCGCTCGGGGGAATCCGTTCCAGATTTCACAGTGCCGTCCATGCCACCGTCTCCTTACGACTCGACTCGACTCGCCGCGTCGATAGGTGTGACGGTAAGTCACGCACCATGGTGCAGAACATGGTCCGGCCGATCGGCTGGACATGTCACAGACACGACACCTCGCGATCGGAGACAGTCACGAAGGCGCCGGACCGCCGACCACGGTTTGCGCACCCGAGAGTTGTGATTTCTCAAAACATTTCGCTTGCCCTTTGCCTTCGCGACGATCGCCGTCGACTATGTTCCCAACGTCGGACCAAACTCTCTCCCGGAGGCAATACGTCGATGAGACAGGCCCTACGTAGACCGATTCGCGCAGTCGGCGCCGTGATTCGAACGATCGGCAAGCAGTCGCTGGCCATGACGATCGGTCTGCTGATGGTGCTGACGGCGGCGGCAGGCGCCGCCCACACCACACCTCTGTACCCCACCCCTGATCCCGATCCCTTTTACGCGACCCCGCCCGATCTGGCGGATAAGAAACCCGGTGATGTGATCGCGACGCGGGTGATGCCCCCGCTGGCGATCTTCCCGGATACCACCGTCACCGTCGTGCGCTTCCGTTCCACCAGCTCCGAAGGTCAGCCGATCGCGGCGACCACCACGGTGCTCACTCCGAAGGCACACGCCCCCGACGGCCCCCTGCTCTCCTATCAGCACATCATCAATGGCCTCGGCGCCGAGTGCTCGGTGTCGCGGGTGCTCTACACCGGCGATCCGAACCTCATCGTCCGAGAGGCGCCGGGCTGGAATGCGCTGCTCTCGCGCGGCTGGAGCGTCGCGCTGCCGGACCACCTCGGTCCGAATTTCGCCTACGGCGCGGCCAAATTGGGCGGCATGATCACCCTCGACGGTATCCGAGCGGTGAAGCAGGTCGCCGAATTGCAGGTGCAAAAGAGCCCGGTCTCGATGGTCGGGTACTCCGGCGGCGGCATGGCTACCGCATGGGCGGCCGCGCTGGCGCCCGAGTACGCGCCGGACGTGGAGATCGCCGGGGCCGCGATGGGCGGTGTGCCGATGAATCTGGTGACCATGCTGGAGACCCTCGGCCTCAACTCGCATCCGGTCTTCGGGCTCGCCCTTGCGGCCGGGCTCGGCCTGGAGCGGGAGTATCCCGACCGCTTCCCGCTCAGCGACCAACTCAACGAGCGCGGCCTCGTCGCACGGACTGCGATCGCCAATAGCTGCACCAATGACATCCTGGCCACGGGCGCGGGGCGCGGGGCACTGGACTTCGCGAAGTCGACCTCGATGATCAACGATGCCACCGCACGCGCGGTGGTCGAGGAGAACAGCCTCGAACTCTACGACGGTGTGCCGAAAACGCCGATCTTCGAATGGCATTCGCCGATCGACGGACTCATTCCCGTCGATGCGGTGGTGAATACCGATAAGCGCTGGTGCGCGGCCGGGGCGCGGGTGCAGTCCGAGCAGATCCCGGTACCCGACCATCTCACCGCCGCGGTCCTGGGCATTCCGACGGCGCTGAATTGGTTGGACGCGCGATTCCGAGGGGAGGTAGCGCCGAGCAACTGTTGAGAATGAGCACGAACTGGTGCGATCCGGCGGATGCCGGAGCACGACCGAGCCGGATCCGTGTTGCTGGACAAGCGGATTCGGCTCGGATTGTTGCGATTCGGCGACGTGACACACACAACTCGAGCACGGCGGGGTATCCGCGCGAGTTCCCTCGGTTAGCCTGACTTTCTGGCCTCGGCACTCAGGGGCATTTCGGGGTCGAAGGCACCATAAACCCGGGCGCCAGGGAACCCGACGTCGCACCCTGGGGCGTGTGCCAAATGAAGTGCCTGCGTGTCATCGTTTTCGTGCTGTTGCTCGTGTGTCCGGTCGCGATGGGGGAGGCGTCGGCCGAACCGCCGCCCGCTATTCCCGGCCTGCCCGCGTTGCCGATCCCAACCGATGCCGGTTCGATATTGCCGGATCTGCAGAAGTGGATCGATAGCGTCATCCCGCCGCCGCCGATCACTGTCGGGCCGCATCTGTCCGGTCCGGTGCAGGAGGCCACCACCCTGTCCTCGGCGCTAGCCGCCCTGCGCCAGGCCTCGGCGCCGAGCGCCATCGGTGATCCGACCTTCGACGCGTGGCCGGCGAATCTGGAAGATTACGCGCCCGGCGAGCTCGTGGAGGTGCGCGATGTCAGCGCGACGGCCGCGCCGCTGGTATTGGTGCCGATTCGGCAGGCGCTGCTGCTGAAATACCGCACCACCGATTCGCGCGACACGGCCTCGTATGCCACTGCGACATTGATCATTCCGGCCACCGCATGGCCTGGTCCGGGTAGCCGACCGGTCGTGGTGAACAACCTCCCGATCGATGCGCTGGGTCGGGACTGCACTCCCGGCTACACCTTCTCGCACGGTTGGTCACGCAATACCAGCATCACCGACTTCCTGCCGCCTACAACGCAATTGGCGGCATTGCGCGGATACGCGGTGCTGATTCCGGATCACGAGGGACCGTGGATGGCCTACGCGGAGCCCTATGTCGCCGGACATGCCGTGCTCGATGCCATCCGCGCGGTGCGCGGATTGCGCCCCGATGAATTCGGCGACAGCCGATTCGGTATGACCGGCTACTCCGGTGGCGCCATCGCCACCAAGGGGGCGGTGAAGCTGATCGACAGCTACGCTCCGGAATTGGCCGGATCGATCGTCGGTGCCGCGCTCGGCGGTGTGCCCGCCGACTACGAAATCCTCGGGCGCAGCATGAACGGCAACCTCGCCTCGGGGGTCTTCCTGGCCGCGACTTTCGGCGTCGGCCGGGAGCGCCCGGAGATCCTGGCCAGCATGAACAACCTGGCGCAGTGGGCGGCGACGTCACCGCTGAAAGACTTGTGCGGCAGTGTATTCGGTGCGGTCGGGTTGCTGATGCTGCCCATCGATATCGCCGCCAAGATCCCGGATCCGCTGCATTCCGAGGTCGCCACCGAGATCTACGACGTGACGCGCATGCCGGGCATGAAGTCCGCGACACCGCTCTACATCTACAACGGTGAGCAGGAATTCTGGATTCCGGCCGAGGGCGCGCGCAACCTCTACCAGGAGCAGTGCGGCCTCGGTGTCTCGGCGGTGTATCGCAGCGTCCTCGGTGAACACATCATCGCCGGCGGTGTCGGCTATCCGGAGGCGATGATCTGGCTGGATCAGCGCCTGCAGGGGGTGGCGGCGCCCGATGAATGTTGAGAGACTTATGGCAATGAGCTATTGGTGTTGCACCTGGTATCGGGGTCGCGATGTATGAAACGTGACGGTTTTGAGTGGATCCGAACAAGCTAGCGCGATGGTGGGGCGCCACTATCGGATGTCCGACCATTACGAGGTCGGACGGGAGAAAATTCGCGAATTCGCCCGTGCGGTTCGGGACTTCCACCCCGCGCACTGGCATGAGGACGCGGCATGGGAGCTCGGCTTCGATGGGCTCATCGCACCGCCCACGTTTTCCTCGATCATCTTGCTGCTGCTCCAGCGCAAGATGTTCGATTCGGTGCTGACCGGCTACGACATCAGCCAGGTGCTGCAGACCGAGCAGAGCATCCGGGCGCACCGGCCGCTCGTCGCCGGTGACCAACTGCGCTGCGACACCTATGTCGAATCGTTCCGGCAGTTCGGCGATATGGACTTCATGGTCATCCGGAATGTGTTCACCAACCAGTACAAGGAACTGCTGCAGACCGCGCACACCACCGTGGTGGCCCACACCGGCGCCGAGGTCGCCACCGAACTGGCTACCGCGGTCGACGGCGTCATCATGAGCGGCGAGGCGCTGCGCCAACGGCAGGACGCGACCCGGCGGCCGGAGCATGCGTTGGATGGCGGCATCGTCGAATGCTTCGACGAGGTGTTGCCCGAGGACGGTCTGGACGAGCCCCCGGTGCGGGTGCCGTGCGGCATCGCGTTCGACGAGCTGCAGGTCGGTACCGAACTGCCGACCCGCGTCGTCCCGCTCTCGCGCGGTGATCTGGTGAATTACGCTGGGGTATCCGGTGATTCGAATCCGATCCACTTCAGTGAGCATGTTGCGATCGCCGCGGGACTGCCCGGTGTGGTCTCGCACGGCCTGCTGACCATGGGTCTCGGCGCGAGCTATCTCACCGACTGGCTCGGCGATCCGGCCGCGATCGCCGAATACGGTGTGCGGTTCGCCGGATTCGCCCCGGTCTCGGCCACCCGGCAGTGCGAGGTCGAATTCCACGGCCGGGTCAAGGCGCTGGATCCGGATCGTCGCGCGGCGACCATCGCGCTCACGGCAGTCTCCGACGGGCGCAAGCTGTTCGGTCGGGCCAGCGCGGAGGTGCTGCTGCGCTGAACCGAAGCTGGGCCGCAGATATTGCGGAATGTACTTGCAGATGTACGAATACTTGTGGAAATAGGGCATTTTGGTTCTAGAGAGTTGCGGCTATTTCATGGCAGACTCATCGAATGCGTGCTTCGGAAGTGCGACATTCATTTTCCGGCAAGAACCCTGCTGCCGACGGTGGACCGACCGTGCTGCGGATGATGCTCGGCAGCCGGATGCGACGGTTGCGCGAGACCTGTGACATCTCCCGCGAGGATGCGGGCGAGGCGATCCGCGGTTCGCATTCCAAGATCAGCCGACTCGAATTGGGGCGCACCGGTTTCCGGGAACGCGATCTGCTCGATCTGCTTACGCTCTACGGTGTCACCGACCCGGAGGAGCGCGAGGAGTTCAGGGAGCTCGCGCGCCAGGCCAACGCCTCGGGCTGGTGGCATCGCGACAGCGATTGGTTGCCGAAGTGGTTCGACACCTATCTCGGACTCGAGCAGGCCGCCAAGCTGATCCGCGGCTACGAGCCGAGGGCGATACCCGAGCTGCTGCAGACCGCCGACTATGCACGGGCATTGCTGGCCCTGGCGCATCCGGCCGAATCGGCGGAGGCGATTGCGCGGCGGGTCGCGCTGCGGTTGCGCCGTCAAGAGATCTTGCGCCGCCCGCATCCACCGCAGCTGTGGCTGATCGTCGAGGAGGCGGCGTTGCGTCGGCCGATCGGCGGGTCGAGGGTGTGGCGGGCTCAGCTCGAATATTTGCTGCGCATCACCGAGGAGCCGCACGTCACCGTGCAGGTGCTGCCGGATCATGTCGGCGGTCCGGCGTTGGCCGACGGTGCGTTCACCATGTTGCGCTTCGCCGAAGCCGATCTTCCCGACATCGTTTATCTGCAGCAACTCACCAGTGCGCTGTATCTGGACAAGACCGCCGACCTCGACGCGTATCGCGCGGTGGCCAATCAACTATCGGTGCATGCCGCGCCACCGGAGTACACCCCGGGATTGCTGCGCGCCCTGTGCGAACGGCATCCGGAGACGCTCGATCACCCGGCCGCGCTGGGCGATTCGCGGTGATGCGCCGAAAACAATAAGCGGGACAATCGAACTCGGCGTGGTGCGGTGCCACGTCGGGTTCGTCAAGTGCGTACGGTGTGATGCCGGGTCTCATAGGATAGGAACCGCACAGGTCCCGTGGACGAAGGTGTTGACAATGACCGACGATGCTGCGCCGCCAACTCGGCTCGACCGGGAGATCGATCAGAGCAAACCGAGTATCGCCAGGGTCTATGACTATCTGCTCGGCGGTAAGGACAACTACCTCGTCGACCAGGAGATCGGTGATCACTTCAAGGTGAACCTGCCTGGTTCGGTGGCGATCGCCTTCACCAGCAGGCAGGCGCTGATCCGCGGGGTGCGCGACATGGCCCGGGCGGGCATGTGGCAGTTCATCGACTTCGGCAGCGGCCTGCCGACGGCCGACAATGTGCATCAGGTCGCGAAGCGGTACGCCGCCGACGCTCGGGTGGTCTACGTCGACAATGATCCGATTGTGCTCGCACACGGTCGCGCGCTGCTGGCTACCGATAAGAACACCACGGTGATCCAGGCCGACGCTCGCGATCCCAAATCGATCCGCGATCATCCGGATGTTGTGCGGCTGATCGATTTCGACCAGCCCGTCGGCGTCATCTTCAGTTCGATCCTGCACCACTTCAACGACGACGAGGATCCGGCTGCTGTGGTGCGCTTCTGGAACGACCAGATTCCTTCCGGCAGTCACGTATTGATCACGCACTTCCGATCCGGGCACAATCCGGAGACCACCGCGGCCGAACAGAAGCTGCAGGCCACCTTCGGCCGCGGCCGCTGGCGCGATACCGAGGAGATCCGCGTCCTCTTCGGCGACCTCGAAGTCCTCGAACCCGATATCGTCCCGTCGGCGCAGTGGCGGCCGGACGTGGCGGCCGGTGACGCAGCGTCGGTTGGCAGCTCCGGGCGCGAGCTCACCGTCTGGGAGCAGCTCATCGTCACCGGGCTGGCACGAAAGCCCTGATACGAATCACACCGAACTAATGTCCCGGTGGGACAATAGGGCGTAGACTGCCGATATGGGTATCGACGACGAAGTCGACCTCGACGGCCGTCGGCTGCGGACGCTCCGCAGTCGCGCGGCAATGTCGCGCGCCGCATTCGACCTGCTCAACGAGCGTGGGTTGGGTTCGGTGGCCGTCGAGGACATCGCGGAACGCGCCGGGGTCACCCGGCGGACCTTCAGTCGTCATTTCTCCTCCATCGAGGATGCCGTACTCGGTGAAATCGACCAGGACGTGCACCTGTTCAACGAGGCGCTGTGCCGCCGCCCCCTGGGCGAGTCGCCGCTGGTCGCCTACCGCAATGCCTTGCACGACTGGCTGGCCACCGAACACACCGGTGCGAAAGGGGCGCGCCTGGCTCGGCGCTGGGCGCTGTTCCAACTCTTCGAGGCGGAACCGACGCTGGCCGCGGGCTATCAGCGCATCCGTCTCGAGGGGCAGCGCGAATCCGTGCGGATCATCGCCGCCAGACTCGATGTCGATCCCGCGGTGGACCGGCGTCCGGAGGCAGCCGTCGCTGCCGGGACCGGCCTGCTCATCGCCGCACTACAGGTCTGGGGCGCGGGTTCGGACACCGATGGACTCCCCGATCTCGTCGACACATTCTTCGACACCCTTAACGGGCTGACAGCTGAATTCCAGAGCGAGGTGTCATCGTCATGACCGCAGCAACCGGGTCACCGTGCGTTGTCCGCCGCACCTGCCGCCGGGTCGGCTTGGATCGAAATCCGATGCGCCGCCGCGAGGATCGCCTGCAATTGGTGGTCGCCGCGGTGCTCACACTGTTGTTCCTGATCATCGCCCCGCTGCTGTCGATGGCGGTCGGCGGCCGGATCTACCAGACCGAAGACCGCATCGCGCGGGCCGAAGCGGCGCAGTTACACGAGGTCGACGCGACCGTGCTCGAGGTCGGCAAAGCGCCGCTCTACGCGCCCATCACCCCGGCTCGGGTGCAATGGCGCGACGCCGACGGTGTCACGCATACCAGCGACTACCAGGCCACCGGAGTGATGAAAGCCGGTGCCACGGTGAAGATTTGGCTCGACGGCACGGGCAAGGTCACCGAGCCGCCGTCGGACACCCGGGCACTGAGCAAGGCATTGCTGATCACCACCGGCATGGTCTTCGGGATCGCGGTCTGCTTCGGCTGCGGATACGCACTGCTGCGCCGCGCGCTCGATCGGCGCAGGGCCCGGTTGTGGGAGACCGAATGGGCCACGGTGGAACGCATTTGGGGCAACCACGGGACGCGTCCGGATCAGGCCTAGTTTTCAAGTGCGGCGCGCCCACTCGGAGTGGGTAGGGACACTCTCGGTGGGCACGCCGCGTACCCGGCCGTCGTGCGGCGAACACGGGTCGGGCACGGATGACGTTAGGGCAGAGCGGTATCGGGCCGCGCGACGAGCGAACGAACATCTGATATCACACCACCGATACCCGTTTGTGCTGTGACACAACACAAACGGGCCGACGACTAGACCGGGAAGAGGCTGTGCTTGCGCGGGTTGTGCTTCCTTACCGCGCCCTTCTCCCGCAGCAGGCGCAGCGCCCTGCGGATCTCCAGACGGGTCTGCGACGGTTCGACGACGGCGTCGATGTAGCCGCGTTCGGCCGCGGTCCACGGAGTGGCCACGGTGGCGTTGTAGAAGTCGATCATCTGCTGGCGCACGGTGGCGCGCTGGTCGGGCGGGGTCGCCTCCAGCTGCCTGCGGCCGATGATGCCGACCATGCTCTCGGCACCCATGACCGCGATCTGTGCCGTGGGCCAGGCCAGCGCCAGGTCCGCGCCCAGCGGTTTGCAGCCCATCACCGCATAGCCGCCGCCGTAGGCCTTGCGTGTCACGATCGAGACGATCGGCACCGTGGCCTCGATGACCGCGCGGAAGAACCGGCCGCCGCGCTTGATGACGCCGTTGCGTTCCTCTTCGAGACCGGGCAGCACACCCGGGGTGTCGACGACGAAGATCAGCGGCAGGCCGAAGGCGTCGCACAGCCGGATGAAATATGCCGCCTTATCCGAGCACAGTCCGTCCAGCGCGCCGCCGAGCACCTGCGGCTGATTGGCGACCACGCCCACACTGCGACCGTCGACCCTGGCGAATCCGGTGATCAGATTCGCGGCGGTACCAGCGCTGATCTCGTGGAAATCGCCGTCGTCGAAGATTCGCAGCAGCACCTCGTGCATGTCGTAACCGGACCGGTCGGAATCCGGAATGATCGAGTTCAGCTCGAGGTCGTGTTCCGTGGTTTCGGGCTCCAGTCCCGGATTCACCACCGGAGCCTGTTCGAGGCAGCTCGACGGCAGGTAGCTCAGATAGCTGCGGACCCAGTCGAAGGCGGCCTGCTCGTCGGCCGCGACATGGTGCACCGTGCCATTGGCCTGCAGGGCGGCAGCGCCACCGAGATCGTCGGCGCTGACCACCTCGCCCGTCACGCCCTTGATCACCTCCGGACCGGTGACGAACATGTACGACTTCTCGGTCGCGACCAGCACATCCATATTGACCGGGCCGTAGACCGAACCGGCCGCGCATTTGCCGAGCATGACCGCGACCATCGGCACGAAGCCGGACAGGTCCTCCTGGCGTCGGCACATCAGTGCGTACCAGGCCAGCGAGGTCACCGCCTCCTGGATGCGGGCGCCGCCGGAATCGTTGACAGACACCACCGGGCAGGCGTTCTCCTGCGCGAATTCCATTGCGGCGGCGACCTTTCGGCCGAACATCTCGCCGACCGAACCGCCGTGCACGGTCTGGTCGTGGGCGATGACGACGACCGGCCGGCCGTCGATGTAACCGCGGCCGGTCACCACACCGTCGCCGTACATGCCGTCGGTGCTGCCCGGTTGCCGCACCAGCGCGCCCATTTCCACGAAGGAGCCCTGGTCCAGCAGCATGCGCACGCGCTCGCGCGCACTCGGTATGCCCTTGTTCTTGCGTTTCGCGATGCCGGTCTCGCCAGCGGGTTCCTCGGCGAGCTCCAGGATGTCCCGGAGTTCCTCGAGCTTTTCTCGCGTGCCGCTCATATAGGGTGCCATCCTTCGAACTAGTCGCCTTGTACTGTCCGGATTCACCGAACGGTACAAGGCGCTCGATGCTATCGGGTGTAGGACCCGCAGCACAGGGACTCAACTTTAGTCATGGGACGGCTCACCGGTCCGCTGGGTGTGCCGTCCTCGGTGCCGTCGGTGGATCGTCGCCGGGCGTTACAGCCGTCGCACCGGGTGGCGCACCCGCGTCAGTGTCCCCGTGGAGCACCGGTCTCGCCGACTATATCCGGTCATCCGAATGACCGGAAATATTGGACCGAGAATCGCTCCGCTGCTTGTGATTTCGTCCAAGCTGGTCGTCGCGGTGTGATGACTTTCCTAATTACCGCACCAGGTATGCGATTTCGGTCCGAACGCCACTAGCCTTTCAAAGTCATGGTGGGCAAACAGGCTGGTTCGGGCAGAAAGAGCCTGGAATCGAAACTGGTCGAACATTTGACTTTTCAGGCCCGGCGCACGCAGCGCGGAGATCTCGGTACTATCACACGCACCTGCTTGGCGGAGGCTGCGCAAGTGCTGGAACCGCGGTTGGATCCGGCTGCCGAGCAGCCCGGGGTGATCACCGGATCGGCCGCGCGGTGGGCCCGCGAGGGGGTGGCGCTGGAAACTGTGCTGGACGCCTATCACGACGGTGTGCGCGCGGGGCTGGAATTCCTCGCCGAACAGGCAGCGGACGAGGAGGCCGATCAGGTGGCGGCCGCGGCCGGATTGATCGTGCGCGTGCTGGAAATGGTGACGACGGCGACGTCCACGGCCTATCTGGACGAACATCGCCAGGTCGCCCGCGAACAGCAGACCGCCGCGCAGACTCTGGTATCGGCGCTGCTCAGCGGGCACGGCGTCGCACGGCTGGCCGGGCGCGCCGGTGTCAGCGTCGCCGCGTCTTATCAGGTCGTCGCCCTCGCGATTCCCGCACATCCGGACGAGCGAAGACGCGGTCCAGGCGCGCCATCCGCGGCCCGCCGTAAGTTGCGCCGGGTCCAGGCGGCACTGGCGATGCCGCTCGGTTCCCGGGCACTGTCGCTGCTGTCCGACGAGGGCGGCACGGTCCTGGTGCCGATCGACGAGGTATCCGCCATTGCACCACTCGCCCTCACTCCGGAGGTACTCGAGCTGGTCAGCGAGGCTGCCGAGGTACCGCTGACCGCAGTGGTGGCCTCCGGGGAGACCGCTCGGATTCCCGAACTGGCAGGCTCGGCACAGGAACGGCTCGCCCGACTCCTCGCCGAAGGCCGGGCGCCAGGGCTCTATCGGCTGGCCGATCTGCCGGGTTGTGACGGTTTCCAGCCAAATCGTCGAGCTGTCGTCACCTCGCCCAATGATCGACGAATCACCCGTTCGGCCTGAACAGGCCAGCTTATCGTCGATTCAGGGGTGAACAGAGGAGCACGTGTGACGACCGCGTTGACCGATCTCGACATTCTGCGCGAACTGGAGCCCGTCGCCGAACGTCATCTCGACGAGCATCTGCGCAAGGCCAAGGCATGGCACCCGCACGATTATGTGCCGTGGGACGACGGCCGGAATTTCGCCGCCATGGGCGGCATCGATTGGGATCCGGAGCAATCTCGGCTGTCGCAGGTCGCGCGCACCGCCATGGTGACCAACCTGCTCACCGAGGACAATCTGCCGTCCTATCACCGGGAGATCTCGGAGTCGTTCTCACTGGACGGTGTCTGGGGCACCTGGGTCGGGCGCTGGACCGCGGAGGAAAACCGGCATGCGATCGTCATGCGCGATTATCTGGTGGTCACTCGCGCGGTGGATCCGGTGGCACTGGAACAGGCCAGAATGGCGCATATGACGACGGGTGTCGCGAAGCCGGAGAAGGGGGCGCAGTTCCTGCGTTCGGTCGCATATGTAACATTGCAGGAACTGGCGACCAGAATAAGTCACAGAAATACCGGCGCCGCCTGTAATGAGCCCATCGCCGAGCGTATGCTGCAACGGATTGCCGCCGACGAGAACCTGCATATGATCTTCTACCGCAACCTCAGCGCCGCCGCCCTCGACCTCGCACCCGACGAGGCCATGCGTGCGGTCACCGATATCGTCACGCGGTTCCAGATGCCCGGACTCACCCAGCCCAACTTCCGGCGAAATGCGGTGGTACTGGCCAAGAACGGCATCTACGACTTGCGCCAGCATCTGGATGTCGTGTTGCGGCCGGTGTTGCGCGCCTGGAATGTCTTCGAGCGCACCGATCTGTCCGACGACGGCGAACGCGCCCGCGACGAGCTCGGCGCATACCTCGATGAATTGGCCGTCAAGGCAACACGTTTCGAGGAGCAGCGCGACCGGGCCGCGGCCAGACAGGCAGAGCGATCCGCCGTCGTACCATGAGTCTTCGAGCACCGATCACTGCGGCGGCGATGGCCCTCATCGCCGCGCTGGCGGGCGTGCCTGCCCTCGCGGATCCGCCCGCCGTCGATCCGGCCATGACGCGGACCGGAACGATCAGCATCGAGACGGTCGGGCCGCGGCACGAACGTTTCGCCATCGCCTCGGCCGCCATGCGTCGGGTCATTACGGTGGATGTGTTGCGCGGCAGCGGTTCCGGACCGCATCCGTTGCTGTATCTGCTCGATGGCGTCGACGGCGAGGCGGTCTCGGGGTGGCTGACCAAGGGGCGTGCGGCGGAGTTCTTCGCGGATAAACCGGTCGATGTGGTGTTGACCAGCGGCGGCACCGGGAGCATGTACAGCGACTGGTTGCGACGCGACGCCACCCTCGGGGTCAACCGCTGGGAAACCTTTCTCACCGCCGAGCTGCCGCCGATTATCGAGTCGTATCTGAAAACCGATGGGCGGCGGGCGATCGCGGGTGTATCGATGGGTGCACAGGCGGCCATGATGCTGGCCCAGCGGAATCCGGGGCGTTACCGTGCGGTCGCGGGAATGAGTGGATGTTATTCCACCGCAGACGATCTCGGTCGGGCGGTCACCACGATCACCGTCGCGTCGCGCGGTGGCAATGTCGAAAATCTCTGGGGCCCACCCGGATCGCCGGAGTGGAGTGCGCACGACAGCCTGCTCGGCGCACCGCAGCTGCGCGGCACCTCGATCTACCTGGCCGCGGCGACCGGTCTGCCGACCGATGCCGACCTCGTCGCGGTATCGCGTGCGTCCGACCTCGGTGAAGCCTTGAAGACGGCGGGCGGGGGCCTGGCCCTCGAGGCCGGTGCGCGCTCGTGCACCGAACGCTTCGCGGCACGACTGGCCGAGCTGAATATCCCGGCCACCGTCGACTACGCTCCGACGGGTATGCACACCTGGCCCGATTTCGAGGCCCAACTGCCGAGGGCTTGGCGCGTGCTCGCCCCGGCGCTCGGCCTTCCGGACCCGCACTGATTCACGCGGCAATCCTGAGCTGGTGCGGATTGCTTCGGCGTTCGTTCGGTTATATGCCCGAGGAACGCGGGCTGTATCCGAAGCAGCCGGTGCTCGATCAGCTCGTCTATCTCGCGCGGCTGCGCGGACAATGCGCCGCCGGAGCCGAGCGGCATGCGGCCGAACTGCGGGACCGATTGGCCCGCGGGATCGCGGGAAAGGTGTAGTCGGCTCTCGGCCGATGCCGCCACCGATGCATGGTGATCGCTTGACCAGCTGCGCCTAGGGGCACGGATCAGGTTCGGGGGCCGGTGATTTCGAGTTCTCGGAGGGTGGGGTGGGGGATTGGGGTGGTGAGTTCCAGGCGGATGTAGCGGGTTGAGAGTGGGGTGGGGAGGGTGCCCGTGGTTGGGTCGGGGGTGATCGGGGTCCAGGTGTGGTTGTCGGGGGAGGCGGTGAATGTGGTTGGGGTGGGGGCGGCCCAGTGCGGGACGATTCGGGCGATGTGGGTTTCCTGTCCCAGGTCGACGGTGAGGCTGGCGGTGGGGGTGTTGGGGGACCAGCTGGTGGCGGGAGTGCCGTCTACGGCGGCTTCGGCGTATTTGCCGGGTTCGTCGGAGCTGGTGGTGACCGGTTTGCAGCGGGCTAGGTTGTCGGTGGGGGTCCGGTCGGGGCGGCGGGTCGGGACGGTCAGTGCGCTGTCGAGGCGGTGGGTTTCGGTATCGGTTCGGACCTGTAGCGGTTGGCCGTCGGTCAAGGTGAGTTCGGTTTCGTCGGGGCCGATGGTGGCGTCGAAAGTTCGGCCCTGCCAGTGGATTCCACGGATGGTGAGGCCGTCGGGTAGTTCGGGCGGAAGGGTTGGGGCGATCCGGATTTCGTCGGTCTCGAAGCGCAGGCCGAGTAGGCCGTTGGTGAAGGTCTGCAGGAAGCCGCCTGCCGCGGTGACGAATGTGAAGGCGGGCGCACCGGCGAGCGGGTCCTTCGCTCCGACCTTGGCGCCGCGGGCCTCGGTGAACTGGCCGAAGGGGGCGCGGACGAACGGGCGCGCGGCACGCTCGAGGAAGGTGTCGGTGGCGCAGCCGGGGACGCCGATTGTGGCCGCGTCGATGGCGTGCACCGAATCTGTCATCGCGGGACCGTCGGGATCGGTTCGCTCCGAATAGTATTCGAGCACATTGGCCGCCACATCCGGCGGCATCGGCCAGTCCAGGGGATAGATCAGCAGCACGGTGTCCGCCTGTTTGATGGGAGTGCCTGTATAGCCGTCGAATTGGACGAAGATCCGTTGGTTGCGATCGAACGGCATGCGCAGCCCATCGGCGATCGCGGTCCACTCGGGCCGGTGCGGTACGCCCAGAATCTCGGCCGCGCGGGTGGCATTGCGCAGGGCGAGGGCGGCGACAGCATTGGTGTAGACCGCGTCGTTCACCCCGTTGCTGTACTCGTCGGGACCCGCGACATTGCGAATCGAGTAGCTGCCGTCGTCGTTGCGCGTCACCCGCGAGGCCCAGAATTCGGCGAGCGCGCGCAGCACGGGCCAGCCGCGTTCGCGCAGGTAGCCGGTATCGCCGGTGGCCGCGTAGTACTGCCAGGCCGCCAAGGACGCATCGCCTTGCAGATGGATCTGCGTCAGGCAGTGCGGCGGATCCCAGCTGTGGCATTCGTCGAGATCGCCACGGCTCGCACTGGTCCACGGATAGAAGGCGCCGCGGTAGCCGAGCCGCTGGGCGTTCGCCTGGGCGGCGGACAATGTCCGAAAGCGGTAGTCCACCACGGATTTCGCCAATTCCGGTGCGAACTGCAACAACCCGGGGAACATCCAGATATCCGCATCCCAGAACACCGCGCCCCCGTAGTTGTCGCTACTGAGCCCGACGGGCGAAATGCTGTTGTCCTGTTGGGAGTTCGTGCTCGAATACAGCGAATACAGCGCACCGCGCGTCCAGGTCTGCACATCGGGTTGACCGGGAACCTCGATATCACCGCGCCACCGCGCCCGCCAGGCCGCGGATGTTTCGGCGAGCAGGTTCGCCCACCCCGTCCACACGGCCCGCTGTGCCGACTCGAACGCGGTCGCCGCCGGATCAGGAGACGTACGGGTGGTATCGACCCCGACGAACTTCGTCAACTGATACGTGCCTCCGTCGCGCACCGGAAACCGAACATCCTGGCGCGCACTGAGATCGCGGCCCGGTGGCATCGGCTGAATCGCGTTCGAAGCGATACCCGCTCCCGGCCGCAGCACGGAGACGATCTCGCCGCCGACATCGGTGCCGTCGGTACGGAATCCGACCCGAATGGTGTCATCATCGCGAGCGCCCACCTCGGACTGGCTGACCCGTCGCGCCCCGGCGCCGTCGACGAGATCGGAGACGACCATCTCGCCCGACCAATGCGGCATCACCGTGACGTGCACCGCGCCGACATGCTGATCCACCTGGTCGGTGAGCACGTCGTAGACCAGATCGGTGGCCTTGCCATCGGGGGCGCTCCAGGTCAGCCGGGTCCGCACCAGTCCACAGCGCAGGTGCAGTGTTTGCGTGAAGTTCGAGATCTGAGCAGCGGGTGTGGCCGGCGAATAGGTGTGCTCGCCGACACCGACCAGCAATCCGGACCAGTTCGGAATGGCCGCGGCGACCTCGCGGTTGTCGGCCACACCCGGCGTGTGCGCATAGAGGCCGGCGACGAAAGCGCCATCGTATGCGGGCGTGTAGAGCGGCCAGCCGGTTGGCTCATCGGTCGCCGTGTATCCCATGCCGCGCGGTGGCACACGCAATCCGAGATAGCCGTTCCCGACGAACGGATGTGCATCGATCGGCACGTCCACCTCATCGTTCGACAGCGCCCAGCCGGGAGCCGACGCCGATGGATCATCCGGACATGCACCACTCGCAACTCGATCGGTGTGATGCACCGCGACCAGCACCGCTGTTGCCGCCAACATGATGACCGCCGCTAGCGCGATACCCAACAGAATGGCGGTGCGACGGCTCACACGTCGGAATAACTGGCCGATCCGGGACATTCGCGCCTCCACGTCGAGCTCGACGTTCGTGCCGAGCCGCGATACGCGTCGACGACCGCAGGACCGGCTACCGGGTTACGCAGGTGTGATTTCCATTGTTCCATCCACAACGATCCGCGCCGTGGAATGCGGCGGGGCCCGGGGTGTTGACACTGATATGACTTCAGGACTCGATGAGGTGCGGTTTTCGATTCTGGATCGTTCGCGCGTCCGACGCGGACAGAGCCATCCGGAGGCACTCCGGGAGACCGTGGAGTTCGCGCGCCTGGCCGAGGATTGGGGATATCACCGGTTCTGGGTGTCGGAGCACCATAGTGTGCCCGGCGTCGCGGGCTCGGCTCCAACCGTGCTGGCCGCGGCTGCCGCTGCGGTGACTTCGCGGATCCGAATCGGGACCGGCGGGGTGATGCTGCCGAACCATCAACCATTGGTCGTTGCCGAGCAATTCGGTGTCCTGGAATCGCTGTACCCGGGGCGGATCGATATGGGACTCGGGCGCTCGGTGGGTTTCACCGATGGGGTGCGACGGGCGCTCGGACACGGCAAGAGCGATGCCGACGATTTCGATCAGCAGCTCACCGATGTTCTCGAATACTTCACGCGCGGCAAGTCGGGTGTGCACGCTTGGCCTGCGGAGGGGTTGCGGGTACCCGCATTCCTGCTGGCGACCGGCTCCGGTGCGGAGCGGGCTGCGCGTTTCGGCTTGCCGCTGGTCATCGCCTCGATCGGCGGACCGGACCGCATGGTCGAGGCGATAGACCGCTATCGCGTGCACTTTCGCCCGACGCCATGGGGATCCGAACCGTATGTCGTCGTATCCGGTGCGGTGGTGATCGCCGATTCGACCGAGGAAGCGCATCGGCTGTTGCTGCCCGAGGCGTGGTCGAGCGCGTATTCCCGTACGCGCGGTGAGTTTCCGGTGCTGATTCCGCCCGCGGAGATCGAATCCATGACGATGACCGACCGGGGACGCCGGATCTTCGACGAGTCGCTGCGCGACCATATCCACGGCACCGAGGACGAGGTCGCGGAGGCATTGGAAGCCTTGGTCGCACGCACCGGTGCGGACGAAATCCTGGTCCACACCAGCACTTACGACCGCGCCGCGCGGCTGGACTCACATCGCAGACTCGCGCAGCTGCGCTTGTCCACCCCGCCGGCTGCCGTCCCCGGGCCGGGACTTCAATCCCGCTCCGGGAACAGGACTTCCGCGGCGGCGTAGCCGAAAAGCCTACGGCCGTGCGACCTTGCATCCAGCGCGACCGTGGCCATGCGGCGACGCGGATCGAGTGAGGTTATCCGACCACGGAATTCGATGGCGCTGGCCTGTAGCGGCGGAATATGCAGATAGTGCGTGTAATGCGCGAACTGGGCGCGGAATCGGGTGGCAGCCGCCGGATCACCGAGCCAGCCACCGAGGTAGCCGGCGGCCAGGCCGAGTTTGAGCATGCCGGGGGCGACGACGGTCGGCAGACCGGTCGCGTTGGCGGCCTGCTCACTGAACAGCACCGGATTGGTATCACCGGTTACCCCGGCATAGTTGACCAGATCACCGCGCGACAGATGTACCACCCGGGCCGGCAACTCCGTACCGACCGAAAGTGATTCGAAATCGACCGTGGTGCGCGGTATGCGGGGCGAGATCGGTGCCACGATACCGTCGCCCTCGCCCGGAACAATGACGCCGGGCATACCCGGCGCATCGGGGGAGTGCATGGCGATCCGGCCGACCCGCTCCGCCGATCCCGCGCCCTCGGGCCCGGTGCGCGCCAGCAGAGCCGTCGACCCGGTCTGCACCACTTCGCCGTGCTGATCGGTCAATACGCTCTTGACCGCGAGCACGTCGTAATCGGCGAAATGCCGGAATGATTCGAAATAGACATCACAGGTGATCCGGTCGCCGGCGACCAGCGGCCTGCCGATATCGAGCACCTGGTCCGCGTGCAGAATCCGGTGCGAATCGTAGCCGGTGATGAGGGTATCGAGTATTTCGCGGTGGACCCGGAGCAGGATTATCGAGGAGAATGTGGGAGGGGCGATCAAACCGTCGAAGCCGAGCTGCGCGGCCGCCGCCTCATTCCAGTGTGCGGGGTGGAAATCCTGTATCGCGCGGGCGAATTCACGGATCTTTTCCCGTCCGACCTCGTAGGTGGTGGCGGATCGATATCGATGGTCGAGTAATGCGCGGGCACGGTCGGCTGGGTCGGCAGCGGCATCGACGGCGCTGTTGTTCATATTCGCTCCTGTGTTGCGGGATGTGGTGCGGCTCAGGATCTGGGCCCGAACTCCCAAACGAGCGGCGGTACCTTTTCGGGAGTGACCGTGGCGACGACGGCTACTCCGGCATCGCCGAAAAGGGCTGCGGCCCGGTCGATATGGTCGGCGGAGGTCACCACCACGGCGTCGCGCATGCCGATATCGTGCATGATCCGAGCCGAACGTTCGGCATTCTGGGCGGTTGACACCGCCTCGGCCTCGATATGGACGCGCTCGGCCGGAATGCCGTGTCCGATAAGCCAATCCGCCATCACCCGCGCCTCGGTGACTCCATTGCGCGGATTGCCGCCGGTCACGATGATCGGCGACAGGGGAGCCAGCAGGGCCTGCAGATACCCGGCGTGCAGTCGACTGATCAACTCCGGTCGCATTTCGCCGTCGGGGAGCAGTCCGTACCCGAGCACCACGATCGCGGTCTGCGGTCCGCGGAAGCCGAGCGGCTGTGCCGACGGTCCGGGTTCGGTTGGCGGCCAACCGAACAGCATCCCCTGCGGCCGCTCGGCCGAGCTTCCCGCATCCGCGACCGCGGGCGGGCTGTGCAGCAATGCCGCCGCCACCGTCGCGGCGCCGAGCAGGATCCCCGCGGTCATCCGCGCGGTGCCGCGGCCGAAGCGGACGGTGGATTCGATCGGATCGAACATGGCGGCTCCACTCATTAGCCGTCGGGTGGCCGACGACGGCGGGAAAACGTGGAACCATGGTCGTCCCAAATGTTCCGAATTCCTCGTGATCCGTTGGTGATCTGGATAATTCACCGAATTGGATCGCGCGAATTGTGGCCGATACTGCGGCACCGGAAAACCGTGATTGTGCCGCAACCCTAACGGAGACAAACCCGTTTGGTGAGGTATCCAGTTACCTTGCCGTCCCATGGGTTTCACCGACACCCGGCTTTAGCGTTGGCGCAGTTTCAGTGCCGTCGACCGACATACCTCGGCGCTGCGACTCGAACGCTGTCGTTCTCCAGGAAGGCATGTCATGAAACGAAGTAGATGCGGTCGGTCGGTCAGCGCCGCGGTGATGATGGGCGTCTCGGTGCTCGCCATGAGTATGACCGGGGTCGCAGCCAATGCGAATCCCGATCCGGCGCCCACGGAGCAGACACTGGCCGACTACATCGCTGCGGGCCGGAAGGCGGCGCCGGTCGCCGATTCCGGCAGCGCGGGCAGTTCGGGTTCGGCCTGCACCTCGGGCAGCGGTGCGGGATCGGGCAATGGCTCCGGTGATTGCTACGGCGGCTCCGGTAGCAGCTCCGGATCGTCGGGCGGATACGCCAGTGACACAGTGGGTTACGGCCCGCCGAGCACAGCGTGGCTGGCCGCGTTCGGCTACGGTCTGCTGAATCCCGATGTCGCGCCGCCCGGCACCAATGACTGGAACTGCAAACCGACCGCCGAACATCCGCGCCCGGTAGTCGCACTGCACGGCACGTGGATGAACGCCTACAACGGGTTCGCCTACATGGGCCAGCCGATGAAGGATGCGGGCTTCTGCGTCTTCACCTTCAACTACGGACGTTCGAACCTGCTGGAAGGCGGCGGTCTCGGATCGGTGCTGCCCGGTGTGATGGGCACCGGCTACATCCAGGATTCGGCCAAACAGGTCGCGGCCTTCGTCGATCGAGTACTCGCCGCGACCGGCGCGTCCGAGGTCGATATCGTCGCCCACTCGCAGGGCGGTTCGTTGGCGAACTGGTACACCAAGTTCGAGGGTGGTGCGGCCAAGGTGAAGAATCTGGTCACCTTGGGCGCCACCCACCACGGCACCAGCCTCGACGGCATCGGCGCATTGGGCCGGGCCATCAATAACTTCGGTATCGACATTCTCGGCTTCATCGAGATCTTCGTCGGTCACGCGGGCATCCAGCAGACCATCGGCTCGGATTTCGTGAACCAGCTCAACGCCAACGGCGACACCGTCCCCGGCGTCGACTACACCGTGGTCGGAACTCGCTACGACGAGGTCACCAACCCCTACGACCTGACCTTCCTGAAGGCCGGTCCGGGCGCGACGGTCCACAACATCACCCTGCAGGACGGTTGCGAACAGGACCTGTCCGACCACCTGACGATGATGTACTCGCCGCGCGCGCTGTCGATCGCGCTCAACGCGCTCGACCCGGCCGGTCATCCGAATCTGGAATGCGCTTTCAACCCGTGGTTGATCGGCGGTGGTGGCAAGCTGTGACATCCGAGTAAGCGTGCGCCGCGGCCGAACAGGACGAACCCTGACTCCCCGAGCCTGTTCGGCGGGTGCGCCCACCGCCACGCGACCCCGTCCCGGTGATACGGATTCCTACCCCGCCTCCGTTTTCCGGGCGGTGCAGGCGCGTGGCGGCGTGCCCACCGAGCCGATTCCGCACAATCGGCCGGTGGGCATTCGGATGTCCGGACCCGGTGCGGGCGGTGGTGGTAAACGTTCAGCGAACTCCGGGACACCGGCGAGGAGATGCTGGTTCACTACTAGACGGCAGTGTGATCGGCACCATCTCGGGTGGGATAGGTACGCCGCCCGCGACCGTAGGCAACCGACGAGTGAACGGAGATATCGATGCCTGTTCGAAGCACACCTTGGTCCGAGGGCACCCCGTGTTGGGTCGACTGCCAGGTCGACGATGCGGTGAAGGCGAGCGAGTTCTACGCCGATCTGTTCGGCTGGACCATCGAAGGCGGCGGGGACGAGGCCGGCGGATATCTGATGGGGATGAAGGGCGGGCAGGCTGTCGCGGGGATCGGCCCCAAGCCGCAGGCCGGGATGCCCTCGGTATGGACGACCTATCTCGCCGCCGATAATGCCGACGCGATTGCCGAGAAGGTGGGCGCGGCGGGCGGCCAGGTGGTCATGCCGCCTTTCGACGTGCTCGACGCCGGGCGCATGTTCATCGGGGTCGATACCGTCGGCGCGGCATTCGGCATCTGGCAGGCCCGTGCGCACAACGGCGCAGCCGTCCACAACGAGCACGGCGCCTACTGCTGGAACGAACTGCACACCCGGCAGCTCGACACCGCGAAGAAGTTCTACGCCGATGTCTTCGGTTTCACCTACGCAGACGTCGGCGACGGCAAGAACATGATCTACGCGATGTTCACCCCGCGCGGCGGCGAACAGCCCGTCGGCGGCATGAACGACGACACCGTGATGCCCGGCGAGCCTATGCCGAGCTACTGGCTGACCTGGTTCCAGTTCGACGATGTCGACGCCGGGTTGACGCGGGCTGCCGAACTCGGCGCGAGGGTACTGATGCCCGCCTCCGACTCGCCCGCCGGTCGGATGGCAATGGTCTCGGCGCCACAGGGCGAGGTGTTCGGAATCATCGACACCAACGTGACGGTAGGCGCGATGCCGCAGTAAACGACCTTCGCCGAACGACTAACGAAATATTTGGGCATCGCGCTTGGTGTAGGACGCGATCGGTGTGGTCTCCATGCGTTCGATGCCGTCCAGTGTGGTGATCCGCTCGGTGAGGTAGGCGTACAGCTCTGCGGACTTGCGGAATACCGCGATCTCGATCAGATTGTGCTCGCCGGTGGTGGCGCCGATGAATGCTGCCTCGAAGTCGGAAGCCAAGGCTGTCGCCACAGTCTGGAGCTGATGTGGTACTACGCTCATCCAGATCACGCAGGAGACGGTGAAACCGAATGCGGCGGGGTCGATTTCGACGCTGAACCGCAGGATCCCGGCGCGTCGAAGCTCATCGAGTCGACGCCGGATCGCTGTTTCGGACCAGCCGACGCGGCGGGCGAGATCGGGGTAGGCGGTACGGCCGTCGAGTGATAGGGCGGCGAGCAGCCGGTGGTCGAGCTCGGTCAGCGATAGAGACTGTGTCGCGGCGGTATCCGGTGGTTGCAGTGCCTCGATTTGCGCGGTGGTCAGCGCGGAGGTGCGGCCGCGCCAGCGGCGGTTCATGAAGTGGTGCAGGAGCCGGTGCGCGGAGATATCGAGGATATCCCCGTGTCGGGCGAGTCCGGCCAGCGGTGCCGGGCCGTCGTCGGGAATGCGGAAGATGCACACGATTTCGGTGCCGCTGTCCACCACCGTCACCCAGGCGGTGTCCGGTCGCTGGGCGAGGGCGCGAGCCAGCGTAGTGGCGGCACTGGCTCGTACCGTGATTCGGACGATCCACTCGGCGGTAGCGATCGGCCCCGCGGCGGCAACGCCGGTGACTCGGACGAGTCCGTTGCTGCGCAGGCGGCCGTATCGACGGGCCACGGTGCGCGAGGAAACCCCCAGTACCTGGGCGATTGTGCTGTACGCGGCGCGGCCGTCGATCTGTAGTGCGTGCAGCAGTTGCAGGTCGAGATCGTCGAGGGTGTCCGAATCCACCCGATCAGGGTAGATAGATGTCCGAAAACGGCGTCGACCGCCCGATAAGCGGTCTTCGACGCTGTGTTCCAGCAGGGTCGTTCACATGAACGACGACATGGGCCAGCGGTACATCGGAGCCATCCACCACACCGGTCTCAAGGGCAATGACTTCGATGCGATGACGAGTAGATACCGGTCCTTCGGATTCACCTTGACGCCGCGGTCGCGACACCTGATGAGCCAGCGGCCGGGTGAACCGGCGATTCTGGGGTGCACCGCCAACGAATGCGCGGTGTTCGGCGGCTCGTACATCGAATTGTTCGGCATCGTCGATGCCGCGGCGCCGGACCCGTGGCACGCGAAGCCGCTGCCGGATGGATTCCGGATTCTCAATCTGGAGACCGACGAGGCCGCTGTGGTCAGCGCGCAGCTCATCGAAGCCGGGCTCCCCGCTTCCGGTGTGCTCGAGCTGGAACGTGACGTCGACACCGAGGACGGCGTGCGGACCATGCGCGCCCGCACGGTGCACATCGACCCGCGCAGCACGTCCGAGGGTCTGCTCGGCATCTCCCAGCACCTGACCCGCGAATATGTGCACCAGCCACGGTATCTCGACCATCCGAACGGGGCGCGCGGGATCGCGGCGGTGACGATCGTGGCCGCCGACACCGAGTTCGACGAGATCGTCGACCGCTACCGCCGCATCGTAGCGGTCGATCCGAGCATCGAGGGTTCGTTGACGGTGCTGGCGCACAAAGAGGTTCGGCTGGAGTTCGTTCGGGCGTCGGACGCCGGCCAGGTGCTGCCCGGCGAGCCGGTGCCTGCGTCGTCGTACTTCGCGGCGATGACCATCCGGGTCGATGATGTCGACCACGCGCGTCGGATTGTGGAAAGCGGTGGCACGCCGACTCGCACGACCGCGGCGGGGTTCTTTGTGTCCGCGCGCGACGCATACGGCGCCGGACTGGCATTCGTCGCGCAATGATCGTCGAGACTGCCGGGGGGAAGGTCAGGGGGAGTGTCGACGGTGCGGTAACCGCATTCCGCGGTATCCCTTTCGCGACTGCCGAGCGGTTCGGCGCGCCGCGCGCTCCGGCGCCATGGCCGGGCATCCGCGACAGTGTAGAGATCGGCCCGGCCGCACCGCAGTTGGCGTCACGGCTGGAGCGCGTCATGGGTCGGTTCACGGTTGCCCAGGCCGAAGACTGTCTGTCGCTGAATGTTTGGGCACCGGCCGGGTCCGGTCATCCGGTGCTGGTCTTCTTGCACGGCGGCGGATTCACCAGCGGCTCGGGCGGATTGGCCTGGTACGACGGTGCGGAATTGGCCGAGCACGGCGACATCGTGGTCGTGACGATCAACTATCGGCTCGGTGTTCTCGGATATCTGTGCCTGCCCGGGGTGAGCGAAGGCAATCTCGGATTGCTCGACCAACTGGCCGCACTGGAGTGGGTGCGGGACAACATCGCCGCGTTCGGCGGGGATCCGGCGCAGGTCACCGCTGCCGGGCAATCCGGCGGGGCGCTCTCGATACTCGCGATGCTCGCCGGAACCGCCGGACTTTTCCGGCGTGCGATCCTGCAGAGCACCCCTGTGGGTATCCCGCCCGCGTCACCCGAGGACGCGCTGGCGGCCGGGCGAATGCTGTTGAGCGAGTTGGGTCTTGCGCCGGACGAGCAGCGGCGATTGTTCGACGCTCCGGTGGCCGAGCTGCTCTCGGCGCAGTATGCGGTCGCGGCGCGGGTCGGTGGTGCGGCTCCGCCGTATCAGCTGGTCGCCGATGGTGTTCTCGTCAGCGACGACTTGGTGCGGTCGGTCTCTGCGGCGGGCATCGAGGTCCTGCTGGGAACGACAAAGGACGAGGCGGCGGCGATGGTCGCCGACGCAGCCGACACTGTGACCCACCAACTGTTCCGTGCTCCTACCTTGCGTTTGGCGGAAACCCTTGCCGCGCAAGGAAATAGTGCATGGCTCTACCGATTCGACTGGCATCCCGCGGGCAGCCCCTTCGGCGCCTGTCACTGCTTGGAACTGCCGTTCCTGCTCGGTAGTGCGGCAGCGTGGGCGCACGCACCGATGCTCATGGGCGAGCGGCCGCATGCCCTGGTCGAGGACATGCGCGAGCGCTGGATCGGCTTCATCCGCCACGGCGACCCCGGCTGGTCCCGTGCCACCGAACACCACATAAACACCTGACGAGTTCCTGCCGAAGGACACGACATGACCGCTCTGCAATGGCATCGCCCACTGATGCTGCTCGCCATCGCGATGGCGCTGCTTGTTCTCTTCTCGATCGGGGGCCTGATCGTCGACGATCGCGTGCTCACCGGACTGCCGATCTGGGCCAAGGCGGTGAAATTCGCGCTCTCGGTGCTGATCTACGCGGTTACCTGGGCCTGGCTCATCGCCCAGCTCACCCGCTGGCGGCGGATCGCCTGGTGGGCGGGCACGGTGGCGGCCGTCGGTCTCGGTGTGGAACTGGCCGTCATCGTGACCCAAATCGTGCGCGGCACCACCAGCCACTTCAACTTCACTACTCCGCTCAATGCAGTGCTCTGGGACACCATGGGGCTGTCCATAGTCGTGGTCTGGGCCGCGACGCTGGTCGTATCGCTGGTTCTGTTCCGCAACCCCACGCCGGATCCGGCACGCAACGCCGCGATCCGCTACGGCGCCGCACTGTCGCTGATCGGCGCGGCGCTGGGGATGCTCATGGTGGTGCCGACCCCGGCCCAACGCGAGACCGGCAGCGCCATCCAAGGCGCGCACACCGTCGGCCTGCCCGACGGCGGACCGGGCCTGCCGATTCTCGGCTGGAGCACCACCGGTGGTGACCTACGCATCCCGCATTTTCTCGGAATGCATGCGGTGCAACTGCTTCCACTGGTCGTCATCGCCCTGGAATTCGGTGCCCGCCGAATCCCTGCTTTTCGATCGGCCCGATCCAGGGCAGCGCTCGTGACCGTCGCGGCAGCAACCTTCGGTGGCCTGCTCGCCGTGCTGACCTGGCAGGCGCTGCGCGGACAATCCGTGGTGCATCCGGACAAACCGACACTGTTGGCACTCGCTGTAATCGCCACTGCTGCAACCGGATCGGCCACGATGATCATTCGGCGCCGACCGCGATTTACGCATCCGTCACCCGATCCGCTGACCGCGATCGGAGCGACTCGATGACCCGTGCGCTATTCGACCTCACCTTCTGGCCGGCCGTGCCCTTCTGGGCACTGATGATTCTGGCGCCGCGGTGGCGCCGAACGCCAACCATCGTCGCGTCACCGCTGATATGCGCGCCGCCGCTGCTGATCTACGCGACGCTGGTGCTACCGGAGTTCGGGCCGTTCCTGTCCGCTCTTGCCAACCCGAACCTGCCTGGGCTGCAAACAATTCTCGCCGGCAGTACGGGCGCGGCCGCGGCGTGGGCGCACTTCGTCGGATTCGATCTTTTTCTGGGCCGCTGGATCTACTTCGACAGCCGCGAACGCGGCATCCATCCCGTGCCGATCAGCGTACTGCTGCTGTTCACGATCTTGTTCGCGCCGCTCGGCGTACTCGGCTACCTGATCATCCGATTCCTCCCGGCATACCGACCGATACCGAACCAACCCACCTATGCGGAGACATAAATGGAAACCCTGATCTTTCTCCTGATCGTGCTGCTCGGGCTGCGCCTGGCGGGTCTACTGGGAGCCACTCGATTCACCGACTGGGTGACGTGCGCGGCGTATGCGCTCGCGGCGATGCTGGTGCTCACCGGCACAACACATTTCCTTCCCGACAGCCTCGCGAGCGGACCCGCTCCCACCCACAGTGATCTGCTGCCGATGGTGCCGCCATTCGTGCCATTTCCGAGTTTCATGGTGTACCTGACCGGTGTGCTGGAACTGCTCGGCGCGCTCGGTCTCGTCCTCACCAGAACCCGTCGACCCGCCGGGATCGGCTTGGCCGCACTGTTCGTCACCCTGCTGCCCGCCAACATCTACGCCGCCGTATCCGACATCCCGTTCAACGGTGCGCCGGCATCCCCGCTGTGGATTCGGATACCTGAACAGGTGCTCTACATCGCCGTGGCGGTGTGGGCGGCCGGGCTGTACAGCCCGAGCCGTGTCGAACGCGTCGACGTGGCAGCGGAACGCTGACCGGTGTTGTCACACCGAACGTTGGGCCTTTGTGCTGGCCAGGGTGCCAGCGGACGCCGAGAACGGTGGCGTGTATCGCGGGTTGTGTCGTATCCCTAGGGGTGTCGGACGCATTCGTGAGGTGTCCAGTTCCGGCCGATGTTTGCGGAACATCGTTCTTCTCCGGTTTTAGCGTTGGCGCAGTTTCTGTGCCGCTGACGAGTACAAACGGTGCGAGTCGACGAACGCCAGGGTTCTGGAGGATGTGAACAATGAAGCGAAGTCCCGCCGGACGGACGGCTGCGTCGGTTGCTGATTCGGGCCGATCGAGGGGTGAAATACGTTGCTGCCCTTGGCTGCACGCGCTGGCGGCGCTGGCGGCGATGTTCACTGTGGGTGTGGTTGCGGTACCGTCGGCCGCGAATGCTGATGCGCCGTCGTCGATCACCGGATCGTGGGCCGAGGATGATCGCACGGTGCAGTTGCGGGTGTATTCCGCTGCTATGCAGCAAGACATCATGGTGAAGGTGCTGCGTCCGGCAGATCGGTCGACGCCGCGGCCCACGTTGTATCTGCTCAATGGTGGTGGGGGTGGGCAGGACAGTGCGACCTGGCAGAAGAACACCGATGTGCTGAAGTTCCTTGCCGATAAAGACGTGAATGTGGTTCAGCCGGTGGGTGGCAAGTGGAGCTACTACACCGACTGGCGTGCGCCGGATCCGAAACTCGGTCTGTACAAATGGAAGACGTTCCTCACCGAGGAGTTGCCGCCGCTGATCGATGCCGAACTCGGTACCACCGGCATCAACGCGATCGCGGGGCTGTCCACCTCGGGCACATCGGTTTTGCAGTTGCCGATCGCGAAACCCGGTCTGTACCAGGCGGTTGCGGCCTACAGCGGTTGCGCCCAGATCAGCGATCCGATCGGGCAGCAGTTCGTGAAGCTTGCGGTGGAGGGATGGGGCGGGGGCGATACGGTGAATATGTATGGGCCGCCGAATGATCCGATGTGGGCGGCCAACGACCCGTACCTGCATGCCGAGCAGTTGCGCGGCATCCACCTGTTCATCTCGACGGGGACGGGTGTTCCTGGCATGTATGACCGCTACAACGGCAGTCATATGCAGCCCGGGCCGCGCGGGTTCTTCAACCAGCTGGTGATCGGCGGTGTCATCGAATCGGCGGTGAACTGGTGCACCCAGAACCTGCGCACCGAACTGGATCGGCTGGGCATCCCCGCCACCTACGACTTCCAGCCCACCGGGACGCACTCGTGGGGCTATTGGCAAGAGGCACTGAAGACTTCGTGGCCCGTGCTGGCCGCGGGGCTTGGCATTCCCTCCTGATTGCGTCGGTGTCAGGTTCGGTATGTGCGCGCGACCAAGGCGGAGCGCAGATACCAGAGCCCCGACGGCTGTGACGGATCGAAGCCGGTGAGTTGTCCGATGCGCTTGAGTCGGTAGTCGACGGTATTGGTGTGCACGTGCAGCACCCGGGCGGTGCGCTGGCGGTTGAGGTTATTGGCGATGTGGCGCTGCAGGGTCTCCAGCAGTTCGGGGTGTTCGTCCAGCGGATCCAGCAGCGAACCGAGGTATTCGCGGCCCGGGCCCGGCCGGGTGAGCTGGTATTCGAGGGCGAGTTCGTCGAAGCGGTACAGCCCGGCCACCGCCTGCAGCCGTTGCACCATGTCGAGGAGTTCGTGAGCCTGGTCGGCGGCGTTCGGAATCTGTTCCGGCGTGGCCACGACCATGGTCGCCGTAATGCCGACCTGCGCGGCGTGCGAGAGCCTGGCCACCACGGCGTCGAACTCTTCGTTGTCGAATTGGGCCGAGGGGATCAGCACGGTGCCGCCGTCCACACTCAGCAGCGACAGCGCGCTCGCACCGCATTGCGTGGCGAGTTCGGCCTGCAGCCGACGCAACTTGCGCCGGGCCACCACTTGGGCGTCGAGCATCGGATTGTGCTCGTCGCGATGGGGTGGAATGGCAACGGCGAGAACGTCGTACGACTCCGCGATGGCGATGCCGCATTCGCGGGCCATGGTCGAGGTGCTGTGGCCGCCGAGCAGCGCGGAGGTGAGGGTGTGCACGGCGGTGTGGTGCTCGCTGACGACGGCGCGCAGCTCGCGGATGTAGGCCACCGAGATCGCCGAGGTGAGCTTGTCGAGCAGTTCGATGACCATCTTGGCGCCGTCGACGAGATTGTCGTAATCCTTGATCGTCGCACTGGAAACCACCAGTTCGAGGCCCATCTGGAAGCCCTCGTGGATGGAATGCAGGATGGTGTCGATCGGCACGCCCTCGCGGGCCCAGCCCGCGGCATGGTCCTCGAGCCGCTGCACCTTCTCCGGGATGTCCTTGCCGTCGAGCATGCTGACCGCGATCTCGAGGCAGACGCGGGTGCTGGCGGTGAAGTCGCCGGTGATGGCTTCCCCCGGCATCGTCGCGCACGGGATGACGTTGTCCACGAAGTGGCCGACCATCTGTCGGGACAGCGCGCGGACGTCCTTGAGCGGGGACGACATCGGCTTGCCCGAAAGGGTCAGGGTCGGCCTGGTCGAGTGGTCGACGGACATTGGCGACTCCTTTTTGGCCACGGGTGTAGCTGTGTGGAGCATTCACAGTAACCGTGCGAGGTGAGGTGTGGACCGGTTCGCTTGGTTCTGTGAGAGTGCGCTACCCGGGTGGTCGGGCGCTTGTGACCGGTCACAGTGCTTCAGAGGGGCTACCGGCGGGTAATGAGAGCCGTCACATCCGCCGCTGGGACCAGAAGTTAGCCGGGAGTTCGGATGCTGTGCGTGTCCGGCTGCATGACGTAAAAACGCGGTTACGCGACTTTGCATTCGACTCGGGAATATGTTAGCGATCAATTCAAAACAAAAGTACCGATAGGTCGGTTCGGAAACTCTGCTGTCCGCTCAGTGAACCGGGTATGAACAGCGAATATATTGATAAATGGTCCCGTGCCGCGACCGATAGTCGAATTGACGAATTGTCTGTGACCGCGAATAGAGGAACGGATTGTCTCAGACGCTGACTCGTCGGGCCCCATTTTCGGTGGGTGTATCCGAGTTTTGCGTACATTGTCTGGCTGCATTAGCGCAATAGTTGCTGAAAGTTCGAACCGGCTCTGAGTCGGCGCTATTCGCATTGCCAGTCGTAAATCAGCGGTGTACAGATGTGTGCATGCACCACTGTGATTGCCAACAGTTGTGCGCATGGACGAGATATTGGACGTGGCAGTCCTGATTGCCGTATCGGAGGGCAAGTGATCGCAGTCCCGGCTGACGCTGGATTCCGCGCTGAGCAGCAAAGATTCATGGTTTACGCGACGGAGTCGATGTTCTGTACCCGCGTCGCGCGCACTGCAGACGCGGTAGGTTCGAGCGCGTGGGAGGACGTGCGATGACCGGGTTGAACGATGTCGGCACACGGGTGCGCGGACTCTTTTCGCGAGGATTGCAGGTCCCGTCGATCGATGTGAATACGCCGTTGCTGGATTATGGCTTGGACTCGGTCCGGTCGGCCGAACTCGTCATCGAACTCGAGCGCACGTTCGGTATCGAGATCTCCGATGCGGAGGCTGCGACACTGCACACCGCGCGCGACGTAATCGACTGTGTGGTCGCCAAGTCTGCCGCCGACCGGCACTCTGGTATCGGGGCATAGATCGTGTCGGCAGGTGTTGTGTTTTCGGAACAAATAAATTCTTCCGCCATTGTTTCCGAAGACGAATTATTCGATGATTTCGCCCGGCACAACCGCCCCGGACTGGCTCGGCTGCTACGTGCCTGCCACCTGGATGTCGTGTATGTGGGTGCTGAAAGTGACCATCTGATCCGGCCGGATGGCACTCGAGTATTGGATCTTGTCGGCGGTTTCGGTGCGGCGCTGTTCGGGCACAACCATCCGGCGCTGGTGCGGGTGGCGACGGCCCGGCTGAATCAGCAGGCGCCGTTCGTCTCCCAGGGCAGTGTCCGGCCCGGGGCCGCGCGGCTTGCCCGAAGGCTTTCGGAGGCGGTGGCCGCCGGGAGCGGTCGCGAATACGTGGTGACGTTCGGGTCCACCGGTGCCGATGCGGTGGAGGCGGCGATCCGGCATGCGGCGGTGGCGCACGCCCGCGACCTCGGCGATCTCGAGACCGAACTGCGGCGCACCCTGCGCCGGGTTCGGCGCGACGGTCTGCACGATGTTCGTCCGATTACCGTTGGCGACAACGGATCCGACGACGATGGCCGATCGGTCGCGGAGATTCTCACCGAATCGCTGCGCGAGGTCGACGAATTGCAGCGGCGCGGACCGGTTTTCGTCTCGTTGACCGGTGCCTTCCACGGCAAGACCGCCGGTGCGTTCGCCCTGACCGAGCACGCCGATACGCCCGCGGACCTGGTGGTGCCTGGTCCCGAGCGGCGCAGGCTCGCCACGTGGGAACCGGACGCGGTGGCGAATGCGTTCGCCGATGAACTGCGGCCGGTATGCCGGATTATCTTCGACGGCACGGGTCGGCCGGTGCGGTCATGGACCAGGATTTCGCCGATCGCCGCGGTATTCGCCGAGCCGATCCAGGGTGAGGGCGGCGTCCGCGAGGTTCCGGCCGCGACCCTGCGGGCATTGCGGGAGTTGGCCGATCGGCACACGGCGGCCCTGGTATTCGACGAGATCCAGTCGGGCATGGGGCGCACCGGAACCTTCCTCGCCTCGTCACCGTCGCAGGTGAGCGCGGACTACTACCTGCTCTCGAAATCGCTGGGCGGCGGGCTGGTGAAGATCTCGGCGCTGCTGGTCGACCGGCAGCGCTCGATCGCCGACTTCGGCCGCTACCACACATCGACGTTCGCCGATGACGATCTGTCCTGCGCGGTTGCCGACGCCGCGCTGGACCTGCTGCGGGACAACCAGATCCGCATCTGCGATACCGGCGCGCGGCTGCGCTCCCGGCTCGAGGCGGTGGCACGGCGCTGGCCCAAGGAGATCGTCGCCGTGCGGGGGCGCGGGTTGCTGCAGGGCATCGAACTGTCGCCACTGGAACCGGCATCCGCGCTGCTGCGCGAGATCTGCGATCCGGAGCTGTTCGGATACGTGGTGGCGGGGTATCTGCTGCACGTCCACCGGATCCGTATGCTGCCAACGCTTTCCGCACCAACGACACTGCGGATCCAGCCCTCGGCCTTCCTCGCCGACGCGGAGCTCGATCGACTGACGGCAGCGCTCGACGATCTAGCCGCACTGCTGCACCGCGGCGACTACGTCCGGCTGCTCGCACACTTGGCCGCACCGGTCACTACGAATTGGCCGGTGCCGGAACGCCGATCACCATCGCGGCGGCGCACCCACGACGTCGCCCGCGATTGGAACGCCCCGACCAGGGTGGTGTTCCTGGCCAATCTGCCCGATGCCGCGGATCTGCGCAGATTCGCACCGGAGTTGGCCGAATGGTCCGACGGCCAATTCGCCGCACTGTTCGAACGGCTGCGCGGGGTGGCCGAACCCTTCGAACTGACCAGACAGCTCGTCACGTCGCCGACCGGCGCCGTGGTCGAGGTATGCCTGATCGCGGTGCCGATTTCGGCCGAGCAGATCATCGAATGCCAGCGCGCCGGACATCGCGCTTGGTTGCGTGATCTTGTGCTGGAGGCAGTGGAGCAGGCAATTGCCTTGGGCGCCAGCGTAATCGGACTCGGCGGGTACACGTCTATCGTCACCGACGCCTCGCGCGATATCGTGGAGGACACCGTCAAGGTGACCTCGGGCAATTCGCTCACCGCGGCCTGCGCCTACGAGGTGGTTCGTGCCGAACTCGCCCGCCTCGAACCGGGCCGGCGCCGGATCGGCATCCTCGGCGCGCTCGGCAATATCGGTGCCGTGATGGCGGAACTGCTTGCGCCGCTCGCGGATTCGGTGACCCTCGTCGGGCGCGCCGGATCGGCGTCCCGGCTCGAGCGGGTGGCCGCGGGCCTGCCCGGCGCGGTGACGGTCAGTGAGGACCTGACCGCCCTGCGTACCTGTCGCATCGTCCTCACCGCCACGAATTCGGCCGTGCCGGTGGTCACCGCCGAAGTACTGGCCGACGACCATCCGGTGCTCGTGGTCGATCTCGCGGTCCCCGGCGATGTGGATCTTGCGGTGCCCCAGCAACCGAATATCACCCTGGTCTCCGGCGGGCGCATGGCGCTGCCGCTCGGCCAGACACCCCCGTTTCCCGAAACCGGGCTGCCCGCCGGGGTCGTCTACGCGTGTATGGCCGAAACCGTTCTACTCGGTTTCGAACCGCGCACCGCGAGTCCGTCCTACGGCGGCCTGACCGCGGCAGGCGTGCGTGCCGCCCGCGACCTGGCCGCCCGTCACGATGTGCGCCCGGTTCTGCTTCCGACAGGAGCTCCAACCGTGTCCGAAACTCCCACCGCAGCCACCCCCGTCCCGATGTTCCTCGGTGCGGCCGATTTCGCACCGGACCGCGCCGGCGGCAAGGCGGGCACCCTGCACGAATTGATCGTGGCCGGATTCGAGGTGCCGCCCGGATTCGTCGTCACACCCGATCTCGACCTGGCCGAAGTATCCGATGACGATCTGACCGGCTGGGTACGAGCGCTGGGCGGCTTCCCGGTCGCCGCGCGTTCGAGTGGCGTGCTCGAAGACCTCGACGACGCGAGTTTTGCCGGTCAGTACGAATCGTACCTCGATATCACCGATGTCGCGGCCTTGCGCGTTCATATCGAGCAGTGCCGAGAATCGGTGCACAACGAGCGAGTTCGCACCTACCTGGCCCGGCGCGGCTATCACGAGGCCGACGCGTCGGTCGCCGTTCTGGTGCAGCGCATGGTCGACGCGCGTTGTGCCGGTGTCGGTTTCAGCATCGACGCGCTCACCGGCATCGAGGACCACGCGGTCGTCGAAGCCTGCCGGGGACTCGGCGAACGACTCGTCTCCGGACAGGTCACACCGACCAGATACACGCTGCGACTGTTCGACGGCACCGTGGTCGAGCGGGACGCGGGCGATGAGGATGTCGAGCTGAATGCCACCGCCACAGCGGAACTCGCGGCCCTCATGCTCTCGGTGCAGGCGCACCGGCACCGCCCGCAGGACATCGAATGGGCCGTCGACGGCGACGGGAAACTGTGGCTGCTACAAGCGCGAGCCATTACCGCGATCAGCTGGCGCACCGATATCGACCAGTTCTCCGACGCGGATCTGCGCGACGGCGGCGTCTCG
Source organism: Nocardia vinacea (assembly GCF_035920345.1). Classification (NCBI taxonomy): domain Bacteria; kingdom Bacillati; phylum Actinomycetota; class Actinomycetes; order Mycobacteriales; family Nocardiaceae; genus Nocardia; species Nocardia vinacea. Next base: position 2,929,905 of record NZ_CP109149.1, on the reverse strand, counting down.
GCGCGGGTCTGCACGCCGATGATGTTCTCGTTGTACGACAACGCCTTCCAGTACTCGATGCAGCAGTTCTTCGAACGGTTGAAGCTCGCCGAACCGGGCGCGGAACCGGACTGGATGGCCATGTACTACGGCCGCGCCTACTGGAATGTCAGCGCGGTGAAGAAGTGCTTCTTCCGCATTCCCGGCTTCGACGAGCAGCATTTCGACGACGACCTCGGTGTGCTCAACGACTACGGGCCCCACGGTCCGCACCGCACTCCGACGAATGCGAAGACCATTGCCAAGGCGCTGCCCGCGGCGCTGGCCGTGCAGAAGAGCTACCAGGATCAACTGGCGGCGGTCGATGCGTTCGCGGCGGAATGGCCCGCGAAATACGCGGTGTGGCGCGAGCGAGTACGCGAACTGCCGCACACCGACGAGGCCACCTTCGTCGCGGATCTGGTGGACTGCCTGCTCACCTTCCACGCCGCCACCGAGCGCACCTACTTCACCACCATCTACAACAACTCCAGCGTCCAGACCGACTTCAAGCAACTGCTCGACAAGGTGGATGCCGCGACCGACGGGACCACCGCGGCCATCGACTTGATGGGCGGGCTCGCCGATATCAGCCATATGCAGCTGCAGCGCGGCATCGTCGAATTGCACAGGGTGGCAGGCGATCACGGCCTGGACAGTTCCGAATGGACGAAGGCGCTCGATGCCTTCCTCGACGAGCAGGGCTTCCACGCCGACGCGGAACTGGATCTCACCAGCCCGCGCTGGTCGGAGGCGCCCGAGCGGGTGCGCTCGATGATCGCGGTCATGCTCGAACACGGCACCCCGCCCGCGGACCCCGATGTGACGCTGGTGGATCAGCGCAAACGCTACGAAAACGAACTCGCCGCGGTGCGCGCCCGGGTGCGGGCCAAGCCGCTGGCGCGGGTGAAACACGCCAAGGCATTGGATAAGCATATCGAGCGGATGCGCCGATATCTCGTTGCGCGCGAACGCATGCGGGAGTTTTCCTCGCAGTGCTATGCCATTGTGCGCGCGTATGTCGTGGAGGCCGGGGTGCGCCTGGCTGCGGCGGGGACGCTCGAGCAGGCCGATGATGTGTTCCAGCTGTCTATCCACGAGCTGTGTGATCTCGCGGCCGGGCGGGCGGATATCTCGACGCTCGCACCGCAGATCGCTTATCGCCGTGCGGTTTACGCGGGCTATCGGGATCTGGTGCCACCGCATGAGCTGGGTGGTGGTGTCACCGTGGGCGCGGTCCGCGAGATCGGCGACGGCGATCTGACCGGGCTGGGTTGCAGTCCGGGCATCGCGGAGGGCACCGCTCGGGTGATCACTTCGCTGGCCGATATCGACCAGCTGCGCGAAGGGGACATCCTCGTGACTCGGTTCACCGATCCCGGGTGGACGCCCGCGCTCGGGCTGGTTTCCGCCGTGGTGACCGAGGTGGGCGGGATGCTCTCGCACGCGGCGGTCATCGGACGCGAATACGGCATACCAGCGGTGCTGAATGTCGCGGGTGCGACGACCGCGATCCGCTCGGGTCAGCGGATCCGGGTCGATGGCGGTGCGGGGGTCATCAGCGTGCTGGAGACCGTGGTCTCGTCCGAGCCGGTTGCGCCGCCGTCCGGTTCGGACAACGGGCAGGAACTCGATGTCGTCACAGATCCCGAGCGGTCGCGGGAGCGTCTGCGGCCGGTCCCCGACGAGCGCCCGGTCCCCGACGAGCGCCCGGTCCCCGACGAGTGGCCGGTCCCCGACGAGCTGCCGATCAGTGAGCCGAATGAGCCCGCCCCGCCGAAGCCTGCAGTGCCATTGCGACCCACCGAACCCATGCCACCGCCCCCGGAGCGCCCACGCCCGGCGGCCGCCAGAACGGATGAACCACTGACCGCACGCAAACGCCTGATCTGCATCGCCGGTGCCGACGGATCGGGTAAGACCACCCAGGTGGCCCGCATCGCCGCGGAATTCGAGGCGCAGGGCCAAAGCGTTGCCGCCGTGACCATTTGGGACGCATTCCTGGATCCGAAGGTCTCCTCGAAGCTGCCGTGGCGCAGTCCGGCCGAGATCTACGGCTACCTGAAACTGCTGTCGCCGCTGAGTCGCGCGCACTTCCTGTTCCATGCCATGCAGCTGTCCTTCGACCTCGCCGCCGAACGCGGCCCGGACATCCTGCTGGCAAATGCCTACTGGTACAAGTACTTCGCCACCGAGGTCGCACACGGCGGCGATCCGGCGGTGCTGCGCAAGCTGGCGTCGGGATTCCCGGAACCGGACCGCACCTTCTACCTCGCGGTTAGTCCGCAGGATGCGTTGGGGCGCAAGCAGTTGCGCAGCGACTACGAGAGCGGCTACGGCGACGAGGAGACCTTCCTGGCCTTTCAGCGGCGCAGTCACGATGCGCTGGAAGCGTTGTCGGAGGAGTTCGGCTGGATCCGTCTGGACGGCACCGATACACCCGCCGACATCACGAAGGCTGTGCTCGCCCAACTGCGGGAGGACGACCGGTGACCCGTCGCGTCGCGATTGTCGGCATCGACGGTGCCGGCAAGTCCTCGGTCATGGCACGGCTGCGCGAATTGGCTCCGGGCGCAGGTGCTTTCGCCTCGATGACCTGTCCGGACTTCCACAACACCCGGAATGTGCCGCTGACGGATCTGTCCGAGCAGCTCAAGGCCTTCAGCGTCGGATGCGATGAAATCGGCAGCCTGGAAATGAAGGCCACCGCGATGTATCTGCAGATGACGCTGTTCGGTCCGGTGGAGCGGCACTTCCTGACCACCTGGTCACCGGATGTGCTGGTATTCGAACGGCATCCGCTGATCGAATTGCTGGTCTACGGGCCGCTGTATGTCGCGCTGGCCCGCCCCGAATGGAACGGTCACGATCGCGCCGAGGAGATCACCGCCGTGCTGGAACGCCACCGGCCGGGCACGTTCGACGACATCCTCGCCTGGCAGGGGTCGGAATCCACGCGTCTGGGCAGTTCCCCGGATATCTGGGAGCTGCTGTCGGAGATCGCGGATCTGGTGTGCCGGGATGTGACCGAATCCGTTCCCGGCTTCGCCGACCGTTTTCGCACCACCCTGCCCGACGCGGTGCTCTGGCTGGACGCACCGCCGGAACAGGCAGCGGCACGGTGTGCGGAACGTTCGGGGAACGGGCCGAAGGAGGCCCATGAAACAGCAGAGCGGCTCGGAGCCCTGCGTGACGGATATCTACAGGTGCGCGACACCCTCGCGGCGGCCTTCCCCGAAGTGGGATTCCACCGCATCGACACCGGCGACGGCGTCGATCTCGAGGAGTCGGTCCGCGCCTGCGTGACGGAAGGGAAGTTACTCGGGTGAGTACACAGGCAGATACCCCGGCCACCGAGACCGAGGCGCGGGTGCGCGCCATTGTCGGTGAGGTGCTGTGGGTTTCGGCGGACGAGATCGACGCGTCCGCGCAATTGATCGACTACGGATTGGATTCGCCGACCGCGATCGAGCTGACCATTCAGCTGGAGCAGGCATTCGGCATCGTCATACCGGAAGACGCTGCGGCGCAGTTGAATACGGTCGGCGAGATCGTGCGATACGTACGGGGTGAACAGTGACGGAATTGGTTCCCCAGCATCCGACGATCGTGCATGCGCTAATGGCCAACGCCGAGCGTGGCGCATCGGCACCGTCCACGATTTTCGTTCCGGAGCGCGGCGACGCCGACGGTGAAATCGCCTGGCGACACGAAGATCTCGCGGCCGCCGCGGGACGCACCGCGGCCGCACTGTCCGCCGAGGGGGTCGAGCCGGGAGATCGGGTGATGCTGTGTCTGCCCACCTCGCCGGAGTTCGTCACGGCGTTCTTCGGTGCGCTGATGCTCGGCGCGGTGCCGACCGCGGTGGCGACACCGAGCGGGTTCGGTTCGGCGGATATCTTCCGCGACAAGTTCACTCGGCTGCTCGGCTATCTGGAACCCGCGGCGGTTGTCGCGACGCGGTCGGTGCTCGCAGGGGGAGCACTGCCGGACACCATGGCCGCCATCGATGGCGATGTGCTGCACGCCTGGGCCTGTTCGCCGGACGCGCCGACGTTGGCGCCCAGACTTCCCGAACCGGGAGATCTGGCGTTCATCCAGGCGACCTCCGGTTCGACGGGCACACCGAAAGGTGTGCAGATCACCCACGCGAATCTGGCCGCCAACTGCGAACAGATCGCACAGGCCGCCGCGATGGGAGTGGGTGACACCTGGGTCGGCTGGCTGCCGCTACACCACGATATGGGGCTGATCGGCGGATTCCTGACGCCGGTATTCCGTGGCATCGACGCGGTGCTCATGCCGCCGAGCCGATTCCTGCGCAGTCCGGGGGATTGGCTGCGTGCGGTCAGCCGGTATCGCGGAACATTCACGGCGGCACCGAATTTCGCATACGGATATGCGGCCGCCCGGGTTACCGACGCCGAACTCGACGGCGTCGATCTGTCGAGCTGGCGGTTCCTGTTCTGCGGCGCGGAGCCGATCCATCCGCCGACCGTGCAGAGTTTCGTCGACCGGTTCGCGGCCTGGGGACTGCCGAAGAATGCATTGGTGCCCTGCTACGGCATGGCCGAGGCATCCCTCGCGGTCACCGTGAATCGCCCGCACGCGCCGGTCGCCTACGACTCGGTGTCGCGCCGGGCGCTCACCGGAAAAGGTGTGGCCCTGGACATTCCGGAAGACGACCGCGATGTGATGCATATCGTCGACTGCGGCGCACCGCTGCCCGGTACCGAGGTACGCATCGTCGACGAGGACGGCGCGGTGTGCGGTTCGGACGTGGTCGGCCGCATTCAATTCCGCGGCCCATCGATGACCATCGGTTACTTCCGGCTGCCCGAAGAGACCGCGGCCGCCACTCGGGACGGCTGGTGGGACACCGGCGATATCGGCTACCTGCGCGACGGCCGGCTGCGCATCACCGGCAGGCATAAGGACCTGATCATCATCCGCGGCGCGAACTACCTGCCCACCGATTTCGAGCTCGCCGCACAGGAAGTCGCGGGTGTGCGCCTCGGTGGCGTCGCGGCCGTCGGTCATGCCGATACCCGAGGGCTCTCGGAGGAACTGCATCTCATTGTCGAATCGGGTGCGGAGGCGACCGAACACGATGCGTTGCGCCGAGCGGTGCGGGTCGCGGTGAGCAAGCGCACCGGTGTGCTGCCCGCTGGGGTTCGGGTGGTGCCGCCGCGCAGCATTCCGAAGACCACGAGCGGCAAGGTGCAGCGCGCCGAGGCCAGGCGGCTGTTCCTGGCCGAGGACGATCTGGTCGGTGCCGGAGGCGCGGCATGAGCGAACGCGGCCGCAGGCTCGGCGGTCCGGCGCTGCGACATCCGCTGGGTGCGTATCCGGACTACCGCGCCGACCCGCTCGCGCTGTTCTACGAGCAGGCCGTCGCGCACGGCGGCAGCGTCCGGCTGCGGCTGGTGCATCAGCAGATGCATCTGCTCGTCGAGCCGGAGCACATCAATCAGGTGTTGGTCACCAACGCGGCCAAGTACGAGAAGGGCATCAGCTATCAGAGTCTGAACTACCTGCTCGGCCCTGGGCTCCTGACCAGCGGCGGTGAACTCTGGAAACGTCAGCGCGCCTTGATCAAACCCGCATTCTCCCGCCGCCACGTCGATACCGAGATTCCGCTGATGGTCGAGTGCGGACAGCGGATGCTCGATCGCCTCGATGCGTACGCCGCGACGGGCGCGGCCTTCGACCTGGTCCCCGAGGTGATGGGTTTCGCGGCCGATGTGGTGTGCCGCGCGGTCATGGGCTCCGATATCGACGGTGTACTGCCCCAGATCGAAGACGATGTGCGCGGGGGTGTTTCGTGGGTAATGCGGCATATGGCCGCACCCATCCAAGTCCCGCCGAACGTGCCGATCCCGGCCAATCGCCGCTTCCAGGGTGTTCGCGAACGACTACATCGCGTGGTGGACAGCGTCATCCAGCGTCACCGAGAAGCCGATGCCGAAGCGACTTCCCTGCTGGCCCGATTGCTCGCGGCCCGCGATGACGCCGGGCACGCCATGGATGACGCGCAACTGCGTCACGAAGTGCTCACCTTCCTGCTCGCCGGACACGAAACCACCGGCGGCGCGATGGCATGGACCATGTACGAGCTGGCCCACAACCCGGCGGTGCTCGCGCGGGTACGCGACGAGATCGATATCGCCCTCGCACTGACCGACGGTGTCGACCGGGCGCTGCCCGCGCTGGAGCTGACCGGGCGCGCGATCGACGAGGCCATGCGTCTGCATCCACCCGCGTGGGCATTCAGCCGCACCGCCGTCGAACCGGACAGCTTCGACCGCTTCGATCTGCAACCGGGCGCGATCGTGGTGATCAGCCCGTTCGTGAACCACCGCTTCCCCGAATTCTGGGATTCACCACTGACCTTCGATCCGGACCGGTTCACCAAGGAACAGACCAAGGCGCGCCCGCCGTACCGCTACTTCCCGTTCGGCTGGGGCGCACATCTGTGCGTCGGCCAACATATGGCGCTGATGGAGGTGCGGGTGGGCATCGCAATGCTGTTGGCCCGCTACGACATCGAACTCGTCAACGGGATGCGGGTGCGGGAGAACCCGGAGATCTCCAATACCCCCGATCCGGTACTCGTGCGGCTCACCCGGCGTGCGCCCGCGGTGCCGACGGCCACGACCATGCAGGAGGCCGCGCAATGACCGGAACCACCGTCAGCGATACCGCACTGGCCGCCGATGCGACGATGGCGCCGCAAGTGGGCGCCAAGGCAGCGAATCTCGGCAGGCTCGTAGCGGCTGGCTACCGGGTGCCACCGTTCGTGGTGCTGAATGCCGCCGCGTGTGCGCGCATCCTCGAACCGATCCGTGGCTCCATCGCCGACGCGCTGGATTCGCTCGATCACACCGTTCCGGCATCGTTGCGTGCGGCGTCGGAGGAGATCCGCACGATCATCCTTGCTCAGCCGATCCCAGCGGATATCGACACCGAGCTGGGCGCGGACGTGCGCGAAATCGTTGATCGCACACCACAATCCGGTGCTCGGCTGGCTGTGCGTTCCTCCGTGAGCGGTGAGGATTCGGCGACGGACTCCTTCGCGGGCCAACTCGATACCCTGCTGAATGTCGCCCCGGCGGACGTATCGGCGGCGGTGCTGGAAGTGCTCGCCTCGGCCTACTCGGAGCGGTCACTGTTCTACCGAGCACACCGTGGACTGGACAACACCGAGATCGACTGTGCCGTCCTGGTGCAGGCGCTGATCGACAGCGCGGTCTCGGGCGTCGCCTTCAGCTGCAACCCGCAGACCGGTGACCCGGGCGAGGCCGTCGTCTCGGCGGCACTAGGTCTGGGCGAAGGTGTGGTTGCCGGAACCGTGGAGTGCGATACCTATTTCGTCGACACCGCCGCGTGCACGATCGTGTCCCGTTCTGTGGCGGAGAAGCAGAGCCGGGTCGTGGTTGCGGCCGATGGTTCCGGCACGGTCATCGAGCAGATCGCCGCCGTCACCGATCCGGCACTCACCGACGCGCAGGTAGTCGAACTCGTCGATACCGCAACGGGATTGGCCGAGGCCTTCGGCGCGCCACAGGATGTCGAATGGGCCTATGACGCCGAGGGCGTGCTGTACCTGCTCCAGGCCCGCCCGATCACCGCGACCGGTGCCCGCGAAACCATTTTCGACAATGTGAATGTCGCCGAGTCCTATCCCGGTCTGTCCAGCCCGCTGACCTTCTCGATCCTGCGGAACGCCTATGAGCAGGTGTTCCGTGCCTGCCACAAGGATTTCGGCGCAACCGACGCCATCGTCGACCGCAATGCCGCGAGCCTGTACCCCTATTTGGTCGGTACCGCACACGGCCGCATCTACTACAACATCAGCAACTGGTACCGGCTGTTCCTGCAGATACCGGGCATGGAGTTCGCCATCGAAGCCTGGGAGGCGGCACTCAATATCGAGAACCGCTACCAGCGGCCCGCCGCGCCGAAACGCGGGCCGGCACGGGCGAAGATGTATCTGCTGCGCTTGCGTATCGCCGCCATCATCACCGTCGGCTGGCTGCGGCTACCGCGGCGGCTGCGCGCGTTCTTCACCGAACTCCAGGCCTTCACCACCGATCTGGACCACCGGCTCGACCCGGAAACACCGGAGCGGGAACGGGATCCGGAAGCACTACTGGAGTGGATGGAACGCTGCCTGCACGAACTCGTACCCGCCTACGCGGTGCAGATCTTCAATGACTTTCTGGCCCAGCAGATGTTCCACGTCGTGGGTCTGCTGCTGGAACGCGAAGGCCTCACCGAGCCGGCCGCCATCACACTGCGCAATGAATTGTTCTGCGGCGAAGAAGGTGTCGACAGTGTCGACCCGGTCCGCTCGGCGCTCGCACTGACCGCAACGGTCCGGGCGGATGCCGCGCTGCGTGAGCTGTTCGAGGGGCCACTGGAACCGCACGAAGTGTGGAAAGCTCTGGCGCAGCCGGAGTTCGCCGATTTCCGCGGTGCATGCCTGCGGCATATCGCCCTGTTCGGCGACCGGACCGTCGACGAGCTGAAGCTGGAAACCGATCCGCTCGGCGAACATCCGGAGCGACTGGTTCCTATGCTGCGGAACTACCTGCGTGGCGGTCAGAACATCGACGAAATGGCGGCGCGCGAGAAGCAGATCCGGCGCGACGCGGAGCGCACCGCGGCCAGGTTGTTCCGTGGAAAGCTCCCGCAACGGTTGGCATTCCGGTTCGCACTCGGCCGGGCACGCGAGCATGTGAAACAGCGCGAGAATATGCGGCTGGGTCGCAGCCGCTCCTTCGGCCTGGTGAAACGGGTATTCCGGGAATACGGCAGGCAGATGCACGCGGCCGGACTGCTCGAGGATCCGCGCGACATCTTCTGGCTCACCTACGAGGAGATCGCGGCTCTTACCCGCGGGACCGCTGTCGATACCGATGCGGCGCGCACGGTCGCCACACGCAAGAGCGATCATGAGCGCTGGCGCATCGAGCAACTGCCGTCACGGATCGTCACGGCAGGAATCGCGGCCGTCGGCATCAACGATCCGGCCTTCGACCATCCGGCTCCCATCGGCGATTCCGGCAGTGTGCTGCACGGAATCGGTTGCGCGCCGGGCCGAGTCGAAGCTCCGGCACTGGTGTTGACCACGCCGGAACCGGATGTGGTCGTCGACGGTCAGATCCTCGTCGCAGCCAGTACCGATCCCGGTTGGGTCTTCCTGATGGTGGCGGCCGGGGGATTGGTCAGCGAGAAGGGCAGCCCGCTTTCCCATACCGCCATTATCGGCCGTGAACTCGGCATTCCCACCGTCGTCGGCGTTCCGGGCGTCACCCGGCTGGTCGCCAGCGGGGATGTGCTGATTCTCGACGGCAAGGCCGGGACCGCAACCATCGTTCAGGAACACACCTCATGACATCCACCGCAGCAGCACCGCACGAGACCGCGCACGGCGAGAACTTCAGCCTCGAGCACTACCTCGATCCCGCCGCGCACACTTTCGAACAGCGCTTCGAGGAATTCCGGCCCTATGTCGCGAACGCGCGCGGCACCGGATTCGTCCTGCGTGAGATCACCGGGCCTGCGGGTCCGGTCGTACAGGTCCGCGATCCCGACGGGGGCGCAGTCCGCGACCTGATCATGTTGGGGTCGAACAACTACCTCGGCCTCGGCAACGAACCGGAGATCGTCGAGGCCGCCGTCCGGGCTGTGCGCGAATTCGGTGTCGGCCATGGCGGACCGCCACTGCTCAACGGCACCACTTCGGTGCACCGGCGGCTGGAAGAACGCCTCGCCGAGACCAAGGGCTGCGAATCCGCGCTGGTGTTCTCCTCCGGCTACGCCGCCAATGTGGGCTGGGTGACCGGCCTGCTGCGCAAGGGCGACATCCTGCTCTACGACGAGCAGAGCCATGCCAGCCTCTATGACGGCATCCAACTGGGGCGGGTCCGCTCGATGGCCTTCGAGCACAACGATCTTCGGCATCTTCGGCACCGGCTCATGCAGATCCGCTGGCGCAATCCGGGCGCGAATATCGTGGTCGCCGTCGAGGGCGTGTATTCGATGGACGGCGATATCGCACCGCTGCCGGAGATTCGGGCGCTGTGCGATTCGTTCGGAGCCTGGCTGGCCATCGACGACGCGCACGGCACCGGTGTGCTCGGGACGAACGGCCACGGCACCGCCGAACATTTCGGCATGGGGGCCGGATCGGTCGAGCTGTACATGGGCACCTTCTCGAAGGTGTTCGCCACCACCGGCGGTTTCGTGGCCGGGTCGAAGGATCTGGTGGACACACTGCGGTTCTTCGCGCGCTCGTACATGTTCTCGGCATCGCTGGCCCCCGCGGTCGTCGCCTCGGTACTCGCCGCCATCGATTTCATCGATGCGCATCCGGAGCGAGTCCGCCAACTGCACGACAATGTCGACTACTTCGTGCGGGAACTGCGTCGAATGGGTTTTGCGGTCGATCCGCAGACCGCGATCATCCCGATCCTGGTGCCGCAGCACCTCGCCGTCGCCGAGGTCGTTGCGGCGCTGCACGCGGAGGGTGTATTCGTCAACGGCGTCGAATTCCCGGCCGTCCCACGCGAACAGCAGCGACTGCGGGTCAGCATGATGGCCACGCTCAGTCGCGATCAGCTGGATTTCGCGCTGGAGAAGATCTCGGCCGTGGCTCGCCGCTTCGCCTTCCATCCCGAACAAATCGGCACGATCGAAGAAGGAATCCGCTGATATGACCGGAACCGAAATCGCCGCGGGCGGCACGGCTTCCGAACGCCTGCTCGTGCACGCGGCGCTCGCCGACCCGAGTCAGGACGAGCGAGCCGCATTGGCGAAGCTCGCCCACGAGATCACCGACTGGTCAGAGGTTTTCGAACTCGCCAAGCTCAATGCGACCATCCCACTGGTGCAGCGCCGCTTGGAATCCGAGGAGCTCTACCACCTCGTTCCCGAACTGGTGCGAGCACATTTCGCCAGCGTGACCGATCACATTGCCGCCGTGAACGATCGGCGCCTGGCCGGTGCCAGGGAACTGTTGCGCCGCTTCGACGAACGCGGCGTGCGCTGCGTCGTGCTCAAGGGCATGTTGTTCTCGGCGGAGATCTACCACGATCCGCGCTACAAGCGCATGAACGACCTGGACATCCTCATAGAACTCGATCAGGTGGACACCGTCATCGAGATCCACCGGGAGATGGGACTTTTCGCCACTTCCGAACTGCTGGGCAAGGCCCCTAAGGTCCGCGCCGAACGCTCACACCACCTGCCGTCGTTCGTTTCCCGCGACGGATCCCTTGTCGTCGGCACGCACTGGGGCCTGATCACCCCGCTGGCTCCGTACACCGTCGACTACACCGCGATCTGGAAGCGCGTGCGGCGCATCGACTTCTACGGTGTGCCCGCCTGGGCTATGTCGCACGAAGACAACCTGCACCACCTCGGCATCCACCTGCCCTACTACAAGACCGGTGTACGCGAACTCGCCGACATCTGGAACCTGGCCCGCTACGCCGATGACCTCGACTACGACCTGCTGGCCGGTGAAATCGCCAAGGCGGGCAGCGAGAGCCTGATGTACCACGCCTTTTCGCTGGCCGATCGGCTCGTGCCCGAACCGGAGTCCGCGGCATTGATCAGCCGGATCGCACCGAGGATCAACCGCTTCACCCGCTACGACACCGCGCGCAAAACCGCCGATATCCATGTCCTGCTGCGCAGCCGCTCCACCCACACCTCACGCATCGAAAAGGCCTACACCGAATTCAATATGACCGCGCTCGCGAGCGAGAAGCGCGACCGCTTCGGCCGCCTGTGGTCGGATCTGCTGCTGGCGCCCGGTGACGAAGCGCGCAAGATGAGTTCGCTGCGCGAGCCGGCGCCGCTAGCCGATCTCGGCGCGCGAATCTCCGCCCCCTACCGGTTGACTCGCGTTTTCCAGCGCGACCTCGGCCGCTGGCTGTTTCCGGCGGCTCTGGCCAAGACCGTCTTCGATCTCGGTGCCGCGTACGGTTCGGAGCTGGCGAGCCGGGCCGGAATCGGTACGACTGCGACCGAACGTCCCGGCATCGACGAATACGCGGCCCAACTGGGCCTGACCCGCACCGATCTCCAAGCGGTACTGGACAGTCAGGAATGAACCGCACAGTGCTGTGGGACCTTGACGGCACCTTGGTGGGGTTGCATCGGCGCCGGTTCAAGGCGCTGATGCCGCTGGTGGCCGCGCAGGCATTTCGCGGGTTGACCCCACCGCATCGTTTTCTGCGTGTTCTGCCCGGCGTGCTCGAGCAGGTTCGGGCCAACGACAGCGAGCACACCAACACCGACCTGATGGTCCGACTGCTCGCCGAGCGGCTGCGGGTCGCACCTGACGCGGTGGCGAGTCAACTGAAGAGCCTGGCGGAGACAGGTTTTCCGCGCCTGCGTGGTTGCTTTCCACCGGAGCCGTTGGCGCTGGATACGGTGACCCGGCTCCAGGAATCGGGCACGGTACAGGTCATTGCGACCAACCCGCTGTGGCCGGACAGCACCGTCACCACCCGGCTCGGCTGGGGCGGCTACGACCCGTCCGTGTTCACCTTCCGCACCAGCGGCGAGAACATGCGCCACTCGAAACCAAGCAACGAGTTCTACCGAGAACTGCTCGACCGGCTCGGCGCGGAACCGGGGGAGTGCGTGATGATCGGCAACGACGCCGCCAACGACGCACCGGCGGCACTTCTCGGGATCCCCGTATTCCTGGTGAGTGTGCCGAAATCGGCTGTTCCACACGAATATTCGGGCCTTGTAAGTACGGGGGATTGGCCTCGGCTGCGCGAGTGGCTGGGTATCGAGGAGAAATCATGCTCGTCGTCCTGAATCCACAGTCCAATGCCGGGACCGCGCTGCAGCGGTGGCGGCCGGTAGAAGGCGTGCTACGCGAACGGAATACCGATCTCACCGTCGAAATGCCCAGTGACGCAGAACAAGCCATGAAACTGGTCCAGGCGAGCCTCGAGTCGGATCCAGCTGAGGTGATCGTGGCAGCGGGCGGCGACGGCATGGTCAACCTGGTCCTCAACGCGATCATGGACCCGGCGACCGACCGACCGCGACACGGGGCGGAATCGGTCGCACTCGGCGCGATCGGTCTCGGCAGTTCCAACGACTTCCACAAACCGGTGCGAACCAGTATCGCCGATATCCCGGTTCGGCTCGGCACACCCGAGCTCGTCGATGTCGGCAAGGCCACCATGCTGCTCGCGGACGGCACCCGAACAGTCCGATACTTCCTGCTCAATGCGAGCATGGGACTCGTTGCGGCAGGCAATCATTCGTTCAACAATGCGCGCGGGCTGATCGGTTGGCTCAAATCCCGCAATGTCGAGGCGGCCATTATCGCCACCGCGCTGAGCAATATCGCCACCCACAAGCCACTCGCCATCCAACTGCGCGGATCCGACTGGGTGCACACCGCACCGATCACGAATGTCGGTGTGCTCAAGAGCGTGCACTTCGCCGGTGGCATGTACTACGACACACCGGTCACCCGCGGGGACGGCATGTTCGACGTGAATATCTGGGAAGCCGCCGGACGGGCACGGATCCTGGGGCTCATCGCAGGTCTCTACCGCGGCAAGTTCAGGGGTTCGGCGCTGGCCACCTGCCGTCGCGACACCGCGGTGGAACTGCGGCCCGCCGCACCCGCACCGCTCGAATTGGACGGCGAGATCACGATTGTGGAATCGGCCCGGTTAGAGGTGCTGCCGCGCGTGCTGCAGGTGTGTGCGCCGTGACCGTTGTCCTGGTGACCGGGGCCGCCAACGGTATGGGCGCGGCGACCGTCGAATACCTCGCGCGCGGCGGCTATACGGTCGCGGGCAGCGACAAGATCGCGCGGGATGGCGTGAGTGCGGTCGATGTCCGCGATTCCGAGGCGGTGCGGAGTTGGGTGAAATCCGTGCACGCACGGCACGGCCGCATCGATGCGGTCGTCACCTTCGCCGCCTACGGCATTGTCGGTTCGGTGGAGGAGACCGATCCGGACGAGGCGGCCGCACTCATCGATACCAATGTGATCGGCACCCACCGCGTGCTGCGCGAAGTGCTGCCGATCATGCGTGCGCAGGGGCACGGCCGGGTAATCGTGGTGAGCTCCGGTGCGGGCGCGATCGCCGAACCCTATGGCGGCTGGTATTCGGCCACCAAGGCGGCCATCGAACGTCTCGGTGAGGCGATGCGGATGGAGACCGCGGGCTTCGGCATCCACGTCTCGGTCCTCGCGCCGGGGTGGACGGTCACCCCGATCATCGATTCGGCTGCGCGCGTTGCCGATCCGATCGAGGCATACACGCCGGATCGGACTTCGGTGCTGGGGCGCGTCACCGGATATCTGGAGCACGGACAATCCGCGGAGATGGTAGCCAGGAAGGTGCGGACAATCCTGGAAGCGTCCGAACCGCGCCAAACCTACCTGTGCGGCAGCGACGTTCGGCTCTCGTTCTGGACCCGGCGATTCACGCCCGCTCGGGTCTACGAACGGCTCGTTCGCCGCTACTACGGCCTTTGACAGGAGCATGCACGGGCAGTGCCGGTAGTATCACCTCGGCCGCACGGGCTCCCAAGAAAGCGGGGGCTTGTCCGGTACGTGCCGTTCGCTGGATGGTTTTCGCAGTAGCCCATCTGCCGACGACATGGCAGGAGAGGCAGCGATGACCAACCGATAGGGGCAGGCGATGGCACCGGCTCTGAGATGTCTTGTCTGGGAATTGGACAACACCCTCTGGGATGGTGTCGTCTGCGACGCGACCAGCGGCGCACCACGCCCCGCCGCCCTGCGCACGCTGCTGAAGCTCAGCGAGCGCGGCATCTGGCACGCCGTAGCCAGCCGCAGCGACCGCGACCTCACCCTCAAAAAGCTCTACCGGCACGGGCTCTACGACATGTTCTCGGCCGTCGAGATCGGCTGGGGCCGCAAATCGGCTTCGCTATCGCGGATCGCGCACACCCTCGGTTTGGAACTGGACACCATCGGTTTCATCGATGCCGAACCGGTGGAACGGGCCGAGGTCACCCGCGCACTCCCACGCGTGCGCTGCTACGCCGCCCGCAATGCCGATGTCCTGCCCGCCCTACCCGACTTCCGCCCGGTCCTACGCACAGGCCCATCACCCACCCCGCCCATGGGTTTCGCGAGCGTCCGAGGCTAGGCCGCCCAAATGAGAAATCAAGATCAGGTGGAATCCACGGCGGCATCGCCCGAGTAGCCCTCTCCACCAGCTCCACCTGATCTTGGTCGGCGGTCGGTGATAATCGACGCGGTGATCGGCGTGGTCGGCGGCGCTCGGCGATCCGGGCGGGAATGATGTGGCCATGGTCAATGATCCGAACGGTCCCGATATCAAGCCGCGTAGTCGCGATGTCACCGATGGTCTGGAGAAGACGGCCGCGCGTGGCATGCTGCGGGCGGTCGGTATGGACGACGGCGACTGGGGGAAGTCGCAGATCGGGGTGGCCTCCTCGTGGAACGAGATCACGCCGTGCAATCTGTCGCTGGACCGGCTTGCCAAGGCGTGCAAGGAGGGGGTGTTCGCGGGCGGCGGGTATCCGATGGAATTCGGAACCATTTCGGTATCCGACGGCATCTCCATGGGACATGAGGGCATGCATTTCTCCCTGGTATCCCGGGAGGTGATCGCCGACAGCGTGGAAACCGTGATGCAGGCCGAGCGGCTCGACGGTTCGGTGCTGCTGGCCGGATGCGATAAATCCTTGCCCGGCATGCTGATGGCGGCGGCGCGGCTGAACCTGGCGAGTGTGTTCCTGTACGCGGGCTCGATCCTGCCCGGTATCGCGAAACTCAGCGATGGCAGTGAGCGCGAAGTGACGATCATCGACGCGTTCGAGGCGGTCGGCGCCTGCTCGCGCGGTTTGATGAGCCGTGCGGACGTGGACGCCATCGAACGGGCCATCTGTCCAGGTGAGGGCGCCTGCGGCGGCATGTACACCGCCAACACCATGGCGAGCGCGGCCGAGGCATTGGGTATGTCGCTGCCCGGCAGTGCGGCACCGCCCGCGACCGATCGGCGCCGCGACGGCTACGCGCGGCGCAGCGGTGAGGCGGTGGTGGAATTGCTGCGGCGGGGAATCACGACGGCCGACATCCTCACCAAGGAGGCCTTCGAGAACGCGATTGCGGTGGTGATGGCATTCGGCGGCTCCACCAATGCCGTGCTGCATCTGCTCGCGATCGCCCACGACGCAAAAGTTGATCTGGCACTCGAGGATTTCGCGCGCATCGGCCGCCGGGTGCCGCACCTCGCCGATGTGAAGCCCTTCGGGCGACATGTGATGACGGATGTCGACCGGATCGGCGGCGTGCCGGTGATGATGAAGGCGCTGCTCGATGCCGGACTGCTACACGGCGACTGCCTGACCGTCACCGGTCGCACGGTCGCGGAGAACCTCGCCACCATCGCTCCGCCGGATCCCGACGGAAAAGTGGTGCGGGCCATGACATCTCCGATCCACCCGACCGGTGGCATCACGATTCTCGCCGGATCGCTCGCGCCCGGCGGCGCGGTGGTCAAGTCGGCAGGTTTCGATTCCGACGTATTCACCGGTACAGCACGGGTTTTCGATCGCGAGCGGTCGGCGATGGACGCGCTCGAGGACGGCACGATCACTGCGGGCGATGTGGTGGTCATCCGCTACGAGGGGCCCAAGGGCGGTCCCGGTATGCGCGAGATGCTGGCGATCACCGCGGCCATCAAGGGCGCGGGCCTCGGCAAGGACGTGCTGCTGCTCACCGACGGACGCTTCTCCGGCGGCACCACCGGTCTCTGCGTCGGCCATGTCGCTCCCGAGGCGGTCGATGCTGGGCCGATCGCCTTTGTCCACGATGGCGACCAGATCCGTCTCGACGTCGCCGCAGGCACCCTCGACCTTCTCGTCGCCCCCGAAGAACTCGACCGCCGCCGCGAAGGCTGGAAACCTTTGCCGTCGCGGTACACCCGTGGCGTGCTCGCCAAATACTCGAAGCTGGTGGGCTCAGCGTCCTTCGGGGCCGTCTGCGACTGATGGGGAGCCTTCGGCTGCCGATGCCTTCGGGCCACGATTGATGCCTGCACCGGAAGACGCGGTCGTCGGCGGATCACGTGGCCCGCTCGCACCGGCTCGCCGCGACCACCGCATGAACTGCCCAGGCGGCGTTGTCGATGGCTCATGCGTGGCGACCTGAATTCCGCTCGTTCAGGGAAATTCGGGGAGTACGGCCAGGTCGAGCTGCCGCAGGCGGGCCGGATCGGCGATCACCTCGTAGCCCGCGATTCGGTGGTCCGCGACGGTAACCGCAAGCGCGAGCAGCAGTTTGCCGCGCGGGGCGACAATGATGCCGACCGCGCCGTCGACCAGCGCGAGCGCAGCGACCCGGGAGCGGCGGCGCAGAATGACGGTCTCGCGGGCCACTGCCTGCGCACCCCGCGCGACCGGCGCCATACCCGAGGGCAGCGCGGCCGGATCGGCCGTACGCACCACATCGGGTGCGAGGACCGCGAGCAGTGCGTCGAGATCACCGCTGCGGGCAGCGGCGAGGAAGGCATCCACGACATGGCGCTGCTGCGCGAGTTCGGCGGTGGACGCGCTCGCATCGCCGTGCGCCCGGGTCCGAGCCCGGCTGGCGAGCTTCTTGGTGGCGGCGCTGGTGCGCCCCACGATCGGCGCGATCTGATCGAAGGGAACGGCGAACATATCGTGCAACACGAACGCCACCCGCTCATCCGGACCGAGCGTATCCAGCACCACCAGTAACGCGCGCCCGACCGAATCGATCAGCACCGCTTCACTTTCCGGATCGCGGTCATCGGCGGCGTCCCGGAATTCGGCGATCCGATCGATCGGATCCTCGCGCCGGGCGGTCCGCGAGCGCAGCATATCGAGACAGATCCGGGAGACCACCGTGGTCAACCAGCCCGCCAGATTCTCGACCTCGCTCGTGTCGGAGCGGTCCAGCCGCAGCCAGGCCTCCTGCACCGCGTCCTCGGCTTCACTGGCCGACCCGAGCATCCGGTAGGCGACCGCGTGCAGGTGATCGCGGTGCGTCTCGAATCGTCGCGCCAACAATTCCTGTGCGTGCATCGGTCACCTTTCGCGGTCGGCATCCGTCACGTGAATAAGGCGATCGGGTGCCCCACCCACGATCGCAGACCCGCAGAACCCAGATACCCGGAGGGTAGTCCCTATGTCTGTCGCATATGTCGTCGTCACCATCCTTGCCGCCGCAGCCGCATTCGGCGCCACCGGCTTCGATATCGTCAAGGCGGATCAGGTGCGCGAGATGATGCGCGGCTACGGCCTCCCACAATGGACCCTCAACCCACTGGCCATCCTGAAAGCCCTCGGCGGCCTCGGCCTCTTGATCGGCCTGGCCATCCCGCCACTTGGCCTCGCCGCCGCACTCTGCTTGGTCCTGTACTTCCTCGGTGCAGAAATCACCATCATCCGAGCCAAGTGGTACACCGACATCGTTTACCCCCTGCCATACCTGATCCTGTCCACAGCCTCCCTCGCCCTGTTCGCCTACGCCTGACTCGCCATGCCTCCGTGCCCCCGATCGAGGCCGCTGCGCTGCCGGGCGCCGCTGCGCCGCCGGGTGCTACTGCGCCGCCGGGTGCTACTGCGCTGCCGGATGCTGTCGAGTTGCTGGGTGTCGTCGCGCCGCCGGGTGCTGCTGGGTGCCGCTGTCCCGCTGGGTGTCATCGTCTTGCCAGGTGCCCACGCACCACCCTTCGGCAGCGACCAGATAATTCGCCTCGACGAAGCGAGCACAGCGGCGGCACACCAGTCGGCCAGTGGGCTATTCGACATCCGGTGCGGCACAGCATGTTATGCGCACCTGCATGCAATGTGATATTGCACTCGATGCCATTGCCAGCCCTATTTTGCAGTGCAGATCCCCAGGCCACAGATTCCCTTGTCCGCCCGGCACATTCCCGCGGACACGCCGAGTCCTGAGGATCCAGCCCGGCAACGCGGCCGATCGAGCCTTCGCCTACTGCAGCGCGCTAACCACGCAAGATGAACTGAGCCGCCTGCTCACCGATGAACACGCTCGGCGCATGCGTGTGCCCGCGAATCAGCAACGGCATCACCGACGCGTCCGCGACGCGGAGTCCTTGCACCCCACGCACTTCCAGTCGCGGCGTCACAACACTTCCCGCATCGGCACCCATCCGGCAGGTGCCGACCGGGTGATACAGGGTGTGCGAGTAGCCGTTCAGTGTCAATTCCATCGCGGCCTCGAGCTCGGCCGGAGCCTGCGGAGGATAGATCAGCGGCCCGAGTACCGCCTTCAGGGCCGGAGCCACGGCCAGTTCGGCGCACACACGCAAACCAGACATGATCGCGGTCCGGTCCGCGCCACCGCTATCGGAGAGATAGCGCGGGTCGATGACCGGTTTGGCGGTGGGATCACCGGAACCCAGCGAGATCCGGCCGCGACTGTGCGGCCGCAACAGCACCGTCGCCAGCACGACCCCGTGCTCGGTCGGATCCACGAGACCTTCGTAGAAGAACGGCGCGGGCGCGAAAATCAGCTCCAGATCCGGCAATTCGAGATCGGATCGGCTGCGGATGAACCCGTAGGCCTCACCGACATTGGAGGTGAGCATGCCGCGGTGCCGGATCAGATAATCGAGCAGCTGACGTGGCTTCTCCGCCGTGAACAGCGAATCGGATTCGACACCGTAGCCGAGCGCCGCAACCAGGTGGTCCTGCAAATTGGCGCCCACCTCGGGCGCATGGTGCACAAGCGGAATGTGATGGCGCGCCAGCTCGTCCTCATCGCCGATACCCGAGAGCATGAGCAGTTGCGGGCTGTTGATCGCACCACCGCAGAGCACCACCTCGCGCCTGGCGGACACCGTCTGCGCGATGCCGTCCTTGCGGTACTCCACACCGGTCGCGCGCGGCCTTCCGGTCGGTGAGGTCTCGAAGATGATCCGCGACGCGAGCGCGTCGGCATACAGGGTGAGATTCGCACGGCGCATCGCGGGCTTCAGATACCCATCGGCCGTACTCCACCGCCTGCCGCCGCGCTGGGTGACCATGGTCTCGCTGAAACCTGCCGGCTGCGGCCGGTTCGGTGGCTCCACAAGGAATCCGGATTCCTTGACCGCGGCCAAATACGCCGCGGTCAATGTGCGCGGACTGCGCTGGCGCGAAATATGCAGTGGCCCGGTCGCGCCCTCATCCGGATACTGGGCGTCCTCGACCGTCTCGATCTTGCGGAACTGCTCGACCGCCGCCGCGAAACCCCACTCGTCTCCGGCCAGCAATGCCCACTCGTCGTAGTCGGCACGGAATCCGCGCACCCACATCATCGCGTTCATCGACGATGATCCGCCGAACATTTTGCCTCTCGGCCAGTAGATCTGCCGATTCTTCAGCTCGGGCTGCGGTTCGGTGAGGTAGTCCCAATCCACCTCCGAGCGGAACAGCTTCGCGAATGCAGCTGGAATATGGGCGAACTTGTTCTTATCCGGCGGTCCGGCTTCCAGTACCACCACCGACACATTCGGATCGACGCTGAGCCGGTTGGCCAGGACCGCGCCGGCCGATCCGGAGCCGACGATCACATAATCCGCGGTAACCCCTGCTTGCACTGTCCCACTCCGATCTGCACTGCGTACGGCAAACATACGAGTAGGACGCGGCCTCGGGTTCGGTTTCGGTGACAAACGGGCTATGTTTCGCGGATCGGACCCGGTTATCTGCGCCTGGTCAGCGGCGGTCGCAGGCCGAGATGTTCGCGCAGGGTGTTGCCCGTGTACTCGGTGCGATACGACCCGCGTTCCTGCAATTCGGGAATCAGCCAGTCGACGATCTCGTCGAGTCCGGTGGGCACCAGATATGGCGAGATATTGAACCCGTGGGTCGCGCCGTGGCGGACCCAGCGGGTGAGCTCGTCGGCGACCTGACTCGGTGTCCCGGCGAATCCGGACCGCTGCGAGGTCTCGATGGCGACCTGGCGTAGCGACAGATTCTTGGCCTCGGCGAGCGCCCGCCACTCCCGGGCGATCGCCACCGGATCCTGACCGTCGCGCTGTGCGCCGCGCTCGCCCGAAATCACTTGGGGCTGTGGGTCGTCCGCGGGCAAGGGGCCGTCCGGATCGAGATCCGACAGATCGCGACCCCACACCTGCCCGACCAGGGAAAGCGCGGTCTGTCCGGTGAATTGGCCCTCCAGCACCCAGCGCGCCTTCTCCTCGACCTCGGATTCCCGCTCCGCCAATACGATCTGGGTGCCGGGCAGGATCTTGATGTCGTCGGCCGGCCGGCCCGCGCGTTCCAGGCGTACCCGAATATCGTTCGCGAATGCGAGCGCGGCGTCGAAATGTGTTCCGTGCCTGGAGAAGATGACCTCGGCATGCGCCGCTGCGAAATCGCGGCCCGCGGATGAATCACCGGCCTGGAAGATCACCGGATGGCCCTGTGCGCTGCGCGGCAGGGTCGGCGTGATCGAGACTTGGAAGTGCTCGTTGTCGCGGGTCACCGTCCGTACCGAATCCGATGCGGCCCAATCGGTATCGTGGCGCGAGGTCGCGATCGCATTGTCGGCCCAGGCATCCCAGATCTCGCGGGCCGTCCGGATGAATTCGCCCGCGCGCTCGTAGCGCTGCGCGTGGTCGAGGAAGCCGCCGCGCCGGAAATTCGCACCGGTCCACGCATTGTCGGTGGTGACCGCGTTCCAGCCCGCTCGGCCGCCGGACAGCAGATCCAGGCCCGCGAGTCGGCGGGCGAGATCGGCGGGTTCGTTGTAGGTGGTGTTCTGGGTGGCGACCAGACCGATCCGGCTGGTGATCCCGGCCAGCGCCGCCAACTGGGCAATGGCGTCGGGACGCCCGGCGATATCGGTATCGAGGAGCTTTCCGTTCTGTTCGCGTAGGCGCAGGCCCTCACCGAGGAAGAATGCGTCGAATAGTCCGCGCTCGGCCGTGGTGACGATATGCCGGAAGGTTTCGAAGTCGATCTGCGAGCCGCTGCTCGAATCCGACCAGATGGTGCTGTGGTTGACGCCCTGGAAGAAAACGCCGAAATGAACCTGTGCGTCGGGAAACGGAACGTCTGTCATCAGTGCTGATCCTTCGCATAACGGTTGATCGGCCGCTCCAGGCCGAGATTGGCGCGCAGGGTCGAACCCGGCACCGGACGGTGGGCGACACCGGCGCGGAAGAGGGCGGGCAGGACGTAGCGCGCCAGCGCCGGGAGGTCTTCGTCGATGACGGCCGGATGCAGGCGCACGCCGTCGACATGGCGTACGAGTTCGGTGATGAGGCGGACGAGTTCGGCAGGGGAGCCCGCGAAGGCCAGGCGCTCGGTGCGATTCGCGGCCGTGTACTTGTCCAGGTCGGCAAGGCGTGCGGCGGCGGTTGCATCCGGAATATCCAGGGCGACATCGAGTTCCGCGAACACCAGTGCACCGGTGGCCCGCGCGTGGTCGGCCGCGGCGAGGGTTTGAGCGAGGTCGGTTCCGGTGACCAGGATGACGTCGGCATCACCGGTGTCATGTGCGAAGACGACCACCTGTCCCTGCGGCGGCCGAGGCGCGATCGCCGGTCCCTTCACCGAGAACGTTTCACCGCTGAAGTCGATGTAGTGCAGCTTGTCTCGATCCAGGAATCGGCTCGCCGCATAGTCGCGTACCACGGCGTCGTCTTCCCACGAATCCCACAGCCGACGCGCGACCTCGATCGAATCCCATTGTTCGCGTGCGAGTTCCGCTTCGGTAGTGCGCGGCGGTCGTCCCCAGGTGGTGGCGGCAGCGGGATCGGTCGTGGCGATCCACCCGCCGCGCCCACGCGAGGCGTAATCGAGCGTGGCCAGTTGTGACGATGTGTGGAACGGCTCCGCGTAGGTGGTCGCGACCGTTGCCACCAGCCCGATGGTGCTGGTCGTCGCCGCGACGAACGAAGCCCGCGTTACCCCGTCGATCCGCCCCGCCGGATGCTCTGTGGGCGGCAGGATCGAATCGTCGAAGGTGGCGAGGGTGAAACCGGCATTCTCGGCCGCACTTACCCGTTTGCGCAGCGTATTGCCGGTGAGCAACTGGTCGGGCGCATGTGCGGCCCGCCGCCACGCGGCCGGGTGATATCCCTCGCCATCCAATTCGATGCCCACCGCGAAGACATTTCCGCTCATTGGTATGACGATCGTCAAACTTGACCGCCACCGCCATGATTTGCGTCGCGATGATCCGAAAGCCGACGATCGCGAGATAGCGGTGATCCCGGATTCGCCTCCGAGCGAATCCGGGATCGGTTGTCCTTACCGTGCGGCGCGGGCAGACAGTACCGCGGCGACCAACACCGTAACGCCCTCGGCAATCGCGGTGCCGCCCAACGCATGTGCGGCCGAAAGCACCGTACTGCCCGCGAGGCCGAGGAATACCGTTCCGAAGCACGCGATCCCGACCACGATGCCGAGTTGCACACTGGTCACCAGAATGCCGCTGGCATCGGCCGCAAGGGCCATCGGAATCCTGGCCAGGGTGCGGGTCATCAGCGGGCTGAAGGCCAGGCCGAAACCGATGCCCTGGGTCCCGAAGACGACCAGCGGCAGCGGCCCGAAGTCGGCGCCGTTGCGCAGCATCATGCCCAGCGCCACCATGGTGGCCGCGCCGACGACCAGGCCGAATGGAATCATGGTGGCGTGCAGGCGATGTGGGATGCGCTCCCAGTTCAAACTGGCCAGCGCGAAGGTCACGCCCATCGGGATGAACAGCAGACCCGCGTGCAGTGCGGTGTAGCCGAGAGTGCTCTGCAGGTGTATCGCCATGACGAACATCCAGCCCCCGAAGGTCGCCATGATCGTGAACAGCGTGCCCGCGGTGAGCGCCAGCCCCGGAGACTTCAGCACCCGCTGCGCGAACAGCGGTTCACCGTCGCGTGCCGCGACCGCCCGCTCGATCGCCACGAACAATCCGACACCGATCACGCTGGTGCCCAACATGATCCATGTCCACAGCGGCCAGTCCTGCTCATGCCCCAGCATCAGGGGCAACACGAGCAGCAGCACCGAGACGGTGAGCATGGTCAGACCTGCGAGATCGAGTTTCCGATCGAATCGCGCGGTGGCAGTGGGCAATACCCGCGGCGCGATCAGCAGAAGCACCGCACCGATCGGCACATTCACCAGGAATACACCGCGCCAGCTACTCCCGAAAAGGTCGGCATTGACGATCAATCCGCCCGCCACCTGACCGACGACCATACCGCCGGAAATGATCGCCGAGTACGCACTGAGCGCCTTGGCCCTGGCATTGCCGGTGAAATTCCGCTGGATCATGGTCATGATCTGCGGAATCATCGCCGCAGCGCCCGCGCCCTGCAGGAACCGGAATGCGATGAGCGAGAACTCATTCCATGCCAACCCGCAGGCCAGCGAGGCAACAGTGAACACCGCGAGCCCGGTGATGAAGGTGTGACGCTGAGTGAACCGATCACCCAATCGCGCACCGGTCACGAGCAGCACGGCATAGGCGATCACATAACCCGCGACGATCAACTGCAGCGCGGATCCACTGGTATGCAACGAAGTACGAATAGAAGGAATGGCAACATTCACGATCGAGGCATCGAGTACCGCCATGAACTGCCCGGTGAGCAACACCGCGAGCACCGCGATGGTCTGCCGCGCACCGAACACGGCGGGTTGAACTGCCGATCCCGCAACGGCCGACGTGGCCGCAGCGTTACCAGGCTGCAAGGTCTGAGTCATGTCATGAGCTTGCAACCGATCCGACACCAGTAACAGGAGTCCGATAACACTGGTACTGGCAACACCTGGATAGCGACCGGTGGACGCGACGAAGGTCGACGAAGCCCGGCGAGATGTTCACGGACGATATCGCTTTCGATCTCGAGCTCCGTTGTGCCGGGATATGTTCGTTCGCGTACTCAGGGAGAGGGACCATGACTGCAGGTGGTTCGAGCGCTGTCGCTCGGTTCGGCTCGGCGCATGCGCGGATCTGCACGACCGCAGGTCAGGTCGTCGGCGCAGGGTTCCTGGTCGGCCCGAACATCGTCGCGACGTGTGCGCACGTGATCGCGTTCGCGGCCGGTACCGATCCAAACGATGTGCAGCCGCCGGAATCGATCGTAGCGGTGGACTTTCCGTTGCAGCCGTCAATCGGGCCGCGGCGTGCGCGGGTGCGCCGGTGGACCCCGATCGCCGGGGACGGTCGAGGTGATATCGCGATCCTGGAGCTGGACGACGCCGTAGGCGATTCGATTGCGCCGCCGCCGTTTTGGCGAGCCCATGACCCGTGGGGGCGTGAGTTCCGGATGTTCGGCTTTCCCGCGGAGTTGCCCGACGGTGTCTGGGCGTCGGGCGAGTTCCGGGAACGGCAGGGTACCGGCTGGCTGCAGCTGCAGCGGGTCGGCGGTCAGCCGATCACGCGGGGGTTCAGCGGTGCGCCGGTGTGGGACAGCGGAACAGACGCGGTGGTGGGGATGGCGGCGGTTGCCGACCCGCGTGGGTACACCGGGACCGCGTTCATGATCCCGATCGCCGAAGTACTCGGCATGGACCCCTCGTTCGTCCCGAATCCCTATCGTGGGCTGGAGCCGTTCGACGAGGAACACGCGGACTACTTCTACGGTCGAGACGACGACATCGACCGGGTGTCGGCGGCACTGCGGCAGCGACCGCTCGTCGCGGTGGCCGGACCGTCGGGCACCGGCAAATCCTCGCTCATCCGGGCGGGGGTGATCCCCCGGCTCCGCGCACAGGGGCGGCAGATCGCGAGCTTCCGGCTCGCCGGCGAGGTGTCGCCGGGTGATTCGGCCACAACGGTTGTCCGTGCGGTTACTCCACGATTCGACCTACCAGATGGCGGCCAGCTCTCGATGCTGCTGGCGGAGCAGGCGGCGCGCGAACCGGGGACCGCCGACGACTCGGTGGCGCGGTTGCTCGAGGGCGTGCCGCCGGAGGGCCTGGTGCTGTTCGCGGATCAGTTCGAGGACCTGGCCGCGACCGCGCCGGAGCACGCGCGTGCGGTGCTGCAATGGCTGATGGAGCTCACTCGCGCCGATACCGAAGGGCGCATCCGAATTCTGCTCACGTTGCGTTGGGATGCGCTGAACAACCTGATCGACGCGGAGCTCGCCGGATTTCTCGACGGGGCGACGGTGGCGCTCGCACCGATGGGGCGTGACCAGCTCCGCGACGCCATCCAACGGCCCGCCGCCCGTGCGCCTGGAGTCGATCTGCAGCCGGCGCTCGTCGAGCGTCTCGTGGACGACACGGTGGGCGAGCCGGGCGCGCTGCCACTGCTCGAGTCGACATTGACGCAACTGTGGGATCGCCGCGCCGGCGCGGCGATTACCGTCGAGGACTACGAAAAAGCAGGCCGCGCAACAGGTTTCTTCACCGACCGCGCTGACCGCGTGCTGGCCCAGTTCACCGACCCGCTCGAAGCGTTCGACGTGCAGCGCCTACTGAAGCTGCTCGCTGCTCCCGCTTCGAGCGGAGGGGGTTTCGTCCGGTCCGTGGTGTCGATGGGTGATTTTCCTGAATTGCGCAGTGTCGCTGGTCGATTGGCGCGCGATCGGCTGGTCGTCGTTGGTCGAGATCCGCACGGAACCGATACCGTCGAACTGGCTCACCAGGCCCTCATCGACAACTGGTCGCGGCTGCGCGGCTGGCTGCAGGACGACCGCGACTTCCGCGCCTGGCAGCAGCAACTCGAGCGGGACCGCCAGAAGTGGGAACTATCCGAGCACGACAACGGCGCGCTACTGCACGGCAGAGCTCTGGAGGATGCGCTCGACTGGGTCGACAAGCGCAAACCCGAAGTCCCTGCAGCGCATCGGCTATACATCGCCGCGTCCCGCCGACTCCGCCGACGCGAGGTGCGGCGCTTGTGGACCTTCACCGCGGTGGTCACCGTACTCGCCCTTGTCGCCTCCGGCACCGCGGTCGTCGCCTATCGCACCAGTCAGGAGCGGACAGCACAGTTACGCGAGCAGGCGGGAATCAACCTCGCTCAGCAATCGGAAGTTCTCGGCAACACCGATCCGTCGGGGGCGCTCCAATTCGTGCAAGCCGCAGGACGATTCGCCCCGGACAATGCGGATGTTCGAGCGGATCAGCTGCTCCAGCAGGTTCGGCTGGGCTCATTGGAGGTCGCGTACAACGAGCTGTGGTCCGATGCGAAGTCAATGGTCTTCAGTGCGGATGCGTCGATCTTGGCAACTGCCGAATCGAATGGCGATATCACGGTCTGGACGGGATTTCTTACCGGACCGCCGTCGCCATGGCGGGTGGCTACAGTGCCGAATGTCATCAGTGCACGCGTGAGCCCCGATGGCGGCAAACTTGCGGTCTTCAACGATCGTGGCGGCATCACGCTGTGGGACGTGTCGACGCGATCCGGTCCGGTCACTGTTCGTCCCGACGGTGCGGATGTCGTGGGAAGAACGGCGCTCGTCCCGAAGTTCTCCGACGATGGCAGACAGTTGTTCATTTCTGTCGATCCGAAGCGGGAGCATGGCACCTATTTCGGCGATCCCGATGTCGTCGAACGATATGACCTGTCGGGACAACCTCGTAGGCTCCCTGATCTTCCTGCCGATGGCATGCCGACACGGAAGGTCGAACGAGTCGACTCCGTGAACGAGACACTGTGGCTTACGGAGACGGACGTCGATTTCAAAGATCACCAGGTCATTTACGATCTGAGAAGCGGTCGGCCAGTTCGTGAATGGCGAGGACACGCCGTCACACCGGACGGCCTGACAATCGAATGCGCCGATGACGCGAAGACGCTGATCATTCGCGGCGCCGACGGTGCGCAGCTTCGCAGCGTGGGTCTCGGCAGCTGCGGATCGATCCGGCTCGACAGCACAGGCCAATTCGCGATCGAATACCACGTAGGGGACAGGGATGCGTTCGGGATCGCAAAGCTTGTCCACGTTGCGACTGGACGCCTTTATCAGGTCCAGGTTCGATACAGTTCCGAGGCGGTCGCCCCCGCGGTGCATCTGACCTCGGGCGGTCCCTTGTTGATCCAAGCGGCGACCAACGGGATCGAGCGATACGCGGCGGCAGCGGAGTCCAACCCTGATTGGCCCGAGATCACGCCCGACGCTGTCACATCCCTGTGGAGTCCCGACGGTCGTTATGTCGCGAGCGATCGCGGTGAAACGTTCGAAGTCATCGACCTGAAGTCGATGCGTCTTGTCTACGACCTGCCCGGTTTCACGCTTCGCGTGTGGCCGCACGCGATGCTCGCCTTCACCCCAGATGGGCGGCACGCCATGATGTGGACCGGCCCTTCGAATGTTGCCGTTGTGCTCATGCCGGACTTCGACGAGACAAGTCGGATACAGCTCCCGACGCCCTCGGGATTGGATCCGACACATCAGTCGTTCATAACCTTCGCCATCCGCACCGACGACGAAATAGCCGCGCTGTACGCGGGCGCCATCACCCGCTGGCGCATCGGCGACGGTCGACAGATCGGTGGTCAGGTCCTGCTCAGCAAGAACCTCGAGGATTTACGGATTACCGCACAAGCGTCGACCCTCGTCGGTTATGCGTCGACAGACTCGGTAGTTGTCAACGTTGCCACCGCGTCTCTGCAGCTGTGGAATCTCGAGACCGGCGCGCTGATTCGCTCGTTCGTTCCACAGGGTTCGCGTGTGGCGAGTGTCCATATGAATCCAGGGCACGCCGAGGTAATGGTCCGGGATGAGCAAGGGGCGTTGTTCCGCTGGAACACCGCCACTGGCGAAACGGCGAAGTTGGACATACCACCGGTACCGCGTGACTCCGTTGTCGCCGGCTGGTCACCGGACGGTCTTGTCGTTCTCGGCAACAAGTCCGAAGTGGAAGTGTGGGACACCCGGACGGGCACCAACACGAAGTTCAACGTGCCTGGATCCACCACGGTGTGGAAGCTCATCGGAACGACGCTCATCGGTCTTTCGGACCTCGGCCCGATCCGAATCAATCTCGACCGCAACAACATTCAGCAACGGCTGTGCGCGATCAGCAATCGCGACTACACAGACGCCGAACGCGACGAGCTCGCACGCGGCGTCGATAGCAAGCCGCCGTGCTCGAGCGGGTAACGCTCGAGTGTTGAATTCGATGGTGTATCAAGCCGCTTCGATATTTGCCCGCAGCCGTTTGAGTGCGGCGTGCACGTAGGCCTTCACAGTTCCGTCTCCCACGCCCATGATCGCGGCCGTTTCGGCATAGGTGTTTCCCTCGAACGCGCGCACAACCACTGCCTGGCGCTCGCGGGCGGGGACGGCGTTCAGCGCGGCGATCAGCATGTGCCGCAACGCGATCACGTCGTCGAAGGCGAGTCCGGCGCCGTCTGCCAGCTGCGCGATCCTGGTCTCGCCATCGGGATCGAGACGGTCGCGTTCGTTCGCGGCTCGCCGCCAGCTATCGCGGGTCAGGTTCTTCGCGGCGGTCCAGATGTAGCGGCGCAGCTCCTCGGGATCGGTGATATCGGGACGCGCGGCGTAGACGCGCATAAACGCGGTCTGGACGATGTCTTCCGCGTCGGTGCGGCTCCCGACCTGTTTCGTTACCCAAGCGAGCAGCATGTCCTTGGCCGATTCGTATGCCTCGACGAGCAGTTCATCGAACGGCCGCGCCGAATCGGCGCCGCCTCGCCCGATCCGAATGACCGACGTCTCAGGAGCGCTCGCGAGCAATGACAGCGGTTCTCGCGCACAGTCCTGCAGCACCGCGCCTAGTAGCGCGATGAGCGCAACGTCACGAACCCAGTCGCCATCGTCTGTGGTGCTCATCTGAACCGCCCTTCCGTGTCCTACTCGACTACAACAGAAATGTGCATGAAAAGGTTGGGTTCGAATTCGGCACAACCTTTTGCACCCTCCCGGGGTTGAGGGGGGTATGAAACCTGATTCGGCAACACCTCAACAGCTTTCCGGCAATCCGCCCCGGGGCTTCACTGCTCTCACAGCAGGTGTACTGGCCGGCCTCGGTGCCGCATCACACCTGTTCGGAGTCATTCTCGCGGGCCTGGTGCTCGGATCGACACCAGCCGATGCCGGCATCGACGGCGAGTGGCCATCGTGGTTCAAGCCGACGATCGCCCTCATCGGTCTCTTCGGGCTTGCTGTCGGAGCCCTGCTGGCAGCGGGAGCCGTCCAGCTGTTCCGCAGAAGGATCCAGGGCCGGTCGCTCGTGCTGGCAGCGTGCATCACCAACATCTCGGTCGGCTGGATCATGCTCGCGTATATGGCAATTGCCGGATTTGGCGATGACAGCACGGTCCGATTGAAAGTCGGTCCTTCGATACTGGCCACGCTCGTCGTCCAGACACCAGCGATTATCACGCTCATCCTTGCCGCGGTTCCGGCGACCAAGCTTTGGCTCGATTATCGTCCGGCACAGCCTCGAGCATAGGGCGAACGATGATTCCAACGGCCGAGGCAGGCTACGAGACGGGCATGCGCCGTTTCATCGGCCCGCAGATGTACCAGCACAATAGTTTTCGACTAGCCGACCTGGACATCACGGCATCGGGCCGTGCGGTCCGTCGACGCGCCGAGGAGATGCGAGGCGACGAGCAAATCGCCGAGGCGTGTCGGCAACTGGGCGACCCGATGCGCCGGATCATCGACGAATTCTTTTGGCACTGGCCGGGTTACGACGCGCATAATCGCGCGGTCGATGCGCACGCAAAGGCCCTGGCCGATCCAGCGGACGAGGTCGACTGGGCAGGTGTGCGGTTGCGCTGGCATGAAGCCGCCGGCGATGAGGCCGGTTGGGACTATGTGCACGACCGGATTCTGCAGTTGGACGAGCCGGAGATCCGCCCCGACTTCGTCGACCAGTTGCGGCGGCTGCTGCCGACGCTGTTGGTTTCGGTCAACGCCGCCCTGTTCGCCCGCGCCATCGAACGTGGCGACGAATCGGCGGCCGCGAATCAGATGCGTGCGACCGTGCAGATGGCATCCGCCGACGAGCGGCTGGCCGGTGCCGAGATCGCGAGAGCGATTCAGCCCGTGCTCGACGACATCCGGCGACGCGCCGCCGCGGCACAGGACGAGGTCACGGTGGATCACCGGCGAGGATTGGTAATCGCCCAGCAGCTGATCGCGCAAGCCGAACACTTGGCCCGGGTCATTGGCAAGGCGCCCGGCCGCGCGAAGGTGGCGACACTCTGTGACGAGATCGCCGCCACCGCACGATGGTGCATCGCTGCCTACGGTAATGAAACGGGCGCCGCCAGTTCGTGCGCGCGGCTGCTGGCACAGGCACGGTCACTCACCAGCAATGCCGTGGCTATCCGCGATATCGACGTAGACCGGGGCACGTTCCTGAGCAACGAGCTCCGCACGCTCTGTGACGAGATGCGCGCTCCCGTCGATGGTCGACCCGATCACGAGTTGAGAGATGTTGCGACACTGTTGGATTCGGCGGAAGACGTGCTTTATCTGCTCGCCGAAATTCCGAGCATGCCGCCGGAAGAATTCGACGAGAGCTGTGACAACGTCGTGCTGGCCATCGTCACTGCTGTCTCGATGCGCTTGACGGCTATGTGCGACTCGCGGCGCGCAGACGCGTTGTTGCGCCGGGCGGAGGCACTCGCGGCGACCGGTGACACGCGGTTTCTCATCGGCGCGGCGCGTATGGCTGCGACGATCGGGCATGAACTGCGCCAGTGCTGTTGGTTCTGTGGTCAGTTGAGCTCATTGGAATCCGTGGCCCGGGTGCGGCTGGTGCGAAGGCGCACGCTCACCGAACAGGTGGTGGATATCGAACGATGTCCGTCGTGTCAGCGGGCGTGGAATCGCATATCGCCGATCCTCGGTGCGATGAACCTGATCATGCTCACGATGCTCCTGGCCCTCGTGACCATCGTTCCGGTGCTCGGATTGCTCGGCGTAATCGGTTCGGGCGTATATATTCCCGCGCTCGGTGTCTTCGCTGTCGCTTATGCAGGAACGTGGATTGCCGGGGGACGTGCGCGAGGGATCGACGCACGCATGCGAGAGCATCCGGCTGTCGCGCGGGAACTCATGGACGCTCGCGTGTTGGCGGTCATGGAAGTGCGAAAGTGATACCCGACAGCGTGGTTTCGGCGGCCCGCAGATTGGTCGCGGTGCTGCACGCACGCCTGAATCCGCCTGCGCCCGAACCGGAGCACCGCTGCGGTGTGCTCACACCCGACGTCGTCGCCGCGATCGCGACTGCACAGTGGCGGGCGAACCGCAGGCTCGACGAGACCGAACTGCGGCCGCTACGGCGCCAGATCCGGACCACGCTCGAACATCTCGCCGAGGCCGGTGTCGACGTGCAGGATCACGGCGGTGCCGAGTTCGTCGCTGGTCAGCGGCTGGAAGTGGTTGCCGCGCAAGAGATGCCGGGCATCGACCGGGCGACAGTTGTGGAGACGCTACGGCCGAGCGTGTATCTGCGCGGCGTACTCATCCAGACCGGCGAGGTGATCGTCGGCATGCCCGTGGGAGGCACATCGTGAATGCAATCAATTTCGGTATCGACCTCGGTACCACCAACAGTGCGATCGCCGTGCTGCGCGGCGTCGACACCGAGATCGTCAAGAACAACGAAGACGGTGACATCACGCCGTCGGCAGTCTGGATCAGCAGGCACGGCTCGCTGCAGGTCGGCCGGGCGGCGAAGGACAAGGCGGAAATAGACCCGGACAACACGGCGATGGAGTTCAAGCGGCACATGGGGTTTGCCGGCACCGTCAAGCGCTTCGCCGGTTCCGATCGGGGCCTCAGCGCGGAGGAATTGTCGGCGGAGGTGCTGAAGTCGCTGCGAGCGGACGTGACGCAGCGGCTCGGTGACAACGTGGACGCCGCGGTGATTACGGTGCCCGCCGCGTTCGATCTGAATGCTTGCCATGCGACCCGCCATGCGGCCGAACTCGCCGGACTGCGGCAGATTCCGTTGTTGCAGGAGCCGGCCGCGGCGGCGATGGCCCACGGGTTCCAGTCGAGTGCGGACGGCGTGCGCTGGTTGGTCTACGACCTCGGTGGCGGCACGTTCGACGCGGCCGTTGTCCGGCTGCGGGACGGCGAGTTCAGCATTGTCACGCACGCCGGCAATAATCATCTGGGCGGCAAGGACATCGACTGGCGGATCATCGAGAAGCTGCTGCTGCCTGCCCTTGCGAAGCGGCACGGGCTCGATGTGCGACGCGGCGACGCCCGCTGGCGGGCGACATTGAATACGCTCAAGCTCGAGGCCGAACGTGCCAAGATCCGCCTGTCTCGCCAGGTCGGTACCGAGATTGTCGCCGACCTTGTCGGCCCGGATGGGTTGCGCCGCTACGAGTTCGAGTTCGAGTTGCGCCGCGCCGATCTCGAGCGACTCACTGCTCCGGTGCTCGCGCGCACGGTCGAGTTGTGCCGACGAGCACTGGCCGAGAAGAACCTGGGCCGCGGCGATATCGAACGCGTGGTCCTCGTCGGCGGGCCGACGCTGTCGCCGTTTGTTCGCGACTACCTCGCGGACCCGGACTCCGGGCTGGGTATTTCACTCGATCACACCCAGGATCCGCTCACGGTCGTCGCTCGCGGTGCCGCAATCTTCGCGGGAACGCAACGCTACGAGACCGTTTCGGCACCCGTCGTGCACGGCGGCTTTACGCTCACGCTGGACTACCACCCGGTCGGACCGGACCCCGACCCGCTGATCCGCGGCAGCATCGAACCGGCCGACCGCGGTCTTTCCATCGAATTCGGCAATCCCGAGTCCCGCCCGCCGTGGCACAGCGGCCGCCTCCCGGTCGCGGCGGACGGCACCTTCGCCACGCGGGTGCTCGCAGAGCGTGGGCGTCTCAACACGTTTCAAGTGTGGTTGAGCGATGCGTTCGGTAACCGCCGCCAGGTCGGCCCCGACACGTTCACCTACACCGTCGGCGCGGTGCAGACCGAGCAACCGCTGATCCATTCCATCGGAATCGGCCTCGCGGACAATACGTTGCTGTCGCTCGCTCCCAAAGGCGCCACCTTGCCGGTGCGCTGCCGCACCAAGTTGCACACCACGACAACCATCGGGCCCGGCGTCGCGAGCGGCGTGATCCGGATCCCGATTCTCGAAGGCGAACAGCCGAGAGCGGATCGGAATCGGCAGGTCGGCTGCCTCGAGGTGCGCGCGCAGCAGGTCTCGCGGCCGTTGCCCCTCGGCTCGGACATCGAGTTCATCGTGGAGATCGACTCGTCGCGGCTGGTGACCGCCCGCGCCTATGTGCCGATGCTGGACGAGGAGTTCGACCAGGTCGCCGACCTCGAGTCCGAGACGGTGCCCACCCACAACGAACTCGCCGACCGAGTGAGTGAGATCCGGGAACGATTGGCGTCGTTGCGATCCCGTCAGGGGCAGGCGGGCGATCCGGTCGCCGGCATGGTGCTCATGCGGGTCGACGCGGCGGGCCGAACGGAGACGGTCGAACAGCGGCTCGCCGCCGCCCGCGACGACACCGACGCCGCACAAGGTTGCGACGCCATGGTGCGCGAGTTGCACGCCGCCCTCGACGAAGCCGAGGACGCGCTGCAATGGCCCGAACTCGTCGCCGAAGCTCGCTCGGCCTGCGTCGAGGCCACCGATATCGTTGCCGCGCACGGGAATACCGACGACGCCGCCGCGATGCGGGTGGCGACGCTCGCGATCGAAGAAGCTATCGACACACGTGACTCGAGGTCGCTGCGCCAGCACACGAACGACCTCGGCCGCCTCATCGGTCAGGTGCTCGATCGCGCAGGTGTTCTGCAGGTCGAGCTCTTTCACCATCTCGCCGCCCGCCGAGCCGAGATGAGCAGCCCGCCACACGCCGATCGCCTCATCGCGCAGGGCCGGGCTGCCTTGGACCGCGACGAAACTGCGCCATTGCGATCGATCAACAGTCAGCTCTTCGCCCTGCTGCCCACAGCATCGCAGGCAGCGGGCGATCCGTTCAGCACGGTTCGGCCGTCGTACTGACTTCCAGCTGTGGCCGCCGAATCACCGCGTCCAGCCGCCGCTGCGCCAGCGCTCGCTCGGCGAGCGGCCCGTGCAGCTCATGCGACTCCCGCCGCGCTACGACCGAATGACCCCGTCGACGAGCCGCGAGTTCAGGGGAGGTCGAAGCCCAGGGCGTCGGCTGCGGCGGCGGGGGTCGGCTGGGACCAGCGGTCGATGAGGGTTTGGGCGGAGGTCAGGGAGCGGGTGATGGCGCGATCGATGTAGAGGGTGCCATCGAGGTGGTCGGTTTCGTGTTGGACGATACGGGCGGGCCAGCCGGAGACTTCCTCGTCCAGTTCGCGGCCGCGCTCGTCCTGTCCGCGCAGGCGCACGTGGGCGTGGCGCGCGACGACGGCCTGCCAGCCCGGAACGCTCAGGCACCCCTCGAAGAATGCGGCGCATGCGTCGCCGATGGGTTCGTAGGTCGGGTTGACCAGAACTCGGAACGGTAGCGGGACCCGTCCGCGGACCGCGCGCACATCGTCGGTCACTTCGGCCGGATCCTCCAGCACGGCCAGCCGCAGCGGTATCCCGACTTGCGGGGCGGCCAGTCCGACACCAGGGGCGGCATGCATCGTCTCCCGCATAGCCCGCACCAGGCGATCCAATTGCGTCTGCGTCAGCTGTCCGTCGTAGCGCGCGGCCGGCGTGCGCAGCACCGGATCGCCCGCGGTAACAATGGAGAGTGGACCACCGAGCAGCGTCTCGACAAGATCGGGAAGCGGGATCGTCATGGTTTCAGCATCGCAAAGCGCCGCGCGGCGCAATGATATGGCCAGGCCCGTTGCCGAATATGGACCGCCCTGGAATATTTAGCCAGGCTAACGTGTTACTGGATACAGGCGTCTTCAATCTGAACAGAACAACCGACGGTCGACATGCGATCGAAGGAGGCTGGCCATGATTATTGATACGCGGATGGAACAGGTCGTGAATCGCATCGCCGACCTGTACGCCACCTATCCGGACATTCGCAACGCGCGACCGAAACCGGAGACTTTCGCCGCGATCCGAGAACCCGAAATGCGGCCATCACAGATCGTGGCGACGGTCATGGCGGCCTACGCCGATCGTCCCGCGCTCGGGCACCGGGTCCTCGAACCCACCACTGACGAGTCCGGGCGGCGCACGCTGCGACCGCTGCCCGAATTCGGCACCATCACTTACGGCGAGTTGTGGGCGCGCGTCGGTGCGATCGCCGCAGCCTGGCATCACAACCCCGACAACCCCATCGAAGCGGGCGACTTCATCGCCACACTAGGCTTCACCAGCAGCGACTACACCACACTCGATCTGGCCTGTCTGTATCTCGGCGCGGTTGCCGTGCCGCTGCAGGCAGGTGCGGCACCGAAGCAATTGTCGGCGATCATTGCCGAGACCGAACCACGCATCCTCGCCGCGACTCCCGAAACCCTCACTACCGCAGTGGAATGCGTGCTCGCGGGCCCGGCGCCGGAACGCCTCGTGGTCTTCGATTACCACCCCGAGGACGATGATCAGCGCGGCGCATTCGAATCCGCCCGCGATCGCCTGGCGAACACTCCGATAGTGGTGGAATCGCTGGAGTCGGTACTCGAACGTGGCCGTACCCTGCCGCCCGCGCCGCTGTTCGTACCCGACGACGACGCTTTGGAGCTGCTGATCTACACCTCCGGCAGCACCGGAACTCCCAAGGGCGCGATGTACACCAGCCGGTTGGTAACCGCGATGTGGTTGGCCCAGCCGGAGGTCGGGGGGATCGGCCTGAACTACATGCCGATGAGCCATATGGCCGGACGCATGTCGCTCTACGGCGTGCTGGCCCGCGGCGGCACCGCGTATTTCACGGCCAAGAGCGATATTTCGACGCTTTTCGAGGATATCGGCCTCGTCCGGCCGACGGAGATGTTCTTCGTGCCACGCGTATGCGATATGGTCTTCCAGCGCTATCAGAGCGAAATGGAACGTCGCGCCGAACCGGATATCGACCGCGCCGAACTCGACCGTGCGGTGAAAACCGAACTGCGCGAGGACTTCCTGGGCGGCCGATTCCTATCGCCCATCGTCGGCAGTGCGCCACTTGCGGCCGAGATGAAGACATTCATGGAATCGGTCATCGAGATGGACCTGCACGATGGCTACGGTTCGACCGAGGCGGGCGGCGCCGTCATGGTCGACAATGTGATCCACCGTCCACCCGTGCTCGACTACAAGCTGGTGGACGTGCCGGAGCTGGGATATTTCGGTACCGACCAGCCGCATCCGCGCGGTGAGCTGCTGCTGAAGACCAGCACCATGATTCCCGGCTACTACAAGCGTCCCGAGGTCACCGCGGAGATCTTCGACGCGGACGGTTTCTACCGGACCGGTGACATCGTGGCCGAACTTCAACCCGATGAACTCGTCTACCTCGACCGTCGCAATAATGTGCTGAAGCTTTCCCAAGGCGAATTCGTCGCGGTCGCACACCTGGAAGCCGTATATGCCAGCAGCCCGCTGCTCGAGCAGATCTTCGTATACGGCAGCAGTGAGCGCGCCTACCTGCTCGCGGTGATCGTTCCGACCGAGGACACGCTGCGCAGCGCCGATTCCAAGGCAGCACTGAGTGATTCGCTGCAGCGCATCGCCAAGGAGGCCGATCTCGAGTCGTATGAGATCCCGCGCGATTTCCTCATCGAAACCGAACCTTTCACTACCGAAAACGGTCTGCTCTCCGGCATCGGCAAGTTGTTGCGTCCCAAGTTGATCGAGCGCTACGGCGAGCGGCTGCAGCAGCTGTACGCCGAGCTGGCCGAAGGGCAGACGAACGAACTGCTCGCACTGCGCCGCGAAGCCGCCGACCTGCCGGTTCTGGAAACCGTGAGCCGGGCCGCGCGTGCATTGCTCGGTTGCGCGGCAACTGATCTGCGCCCGGATGCGCATTTCACCGATCTGGGCGGCGATTCCCTGTCGGCGCTGTCGTATTCGAATCTGCTGCGCGATATCTTCGCCGTCGAGGTACCGGTGGGCGTGATCGTCAGCCCGGCCAACGGATTGCGCGAGTTGGCGCAGTATGTCGAGTCGGCGCAGGGGGCCGGCGCGATCCGGCCCACCTTCGCCGCGGTCCATACACACGGCGGCGTCGCGCGGGCCGATGAACTGACACTGGACAAGTTCATCGACGCGCAAACACTTTCCGCCGCAACGACTCTCCCGCACACGACCGAGGCGCAAACGGTACTGCTGACGGGTGCTAACGGTTACCTCGGCCGCTTCCTGTGCTTGGAATGGCTCGAGCGACTCGACAACACGGACGGCACACTCATCTGCATCATCCGCGGCAAAGACGCTGCAGCAGCACGGAAACGGCTCGACGATGCCTTCGACAGCGGTGATCCGGACCTGCTGCGGCACTACCGCGAGCTGGCGGCCCGCCGCCTCGAAGTGCTGCCCGGTGATATCGGCGAGCCGAATCTCGGCCTGGACGATGCGACCTGGCATCGGCTGGCCGACACTGTCGATCTGATCGTGCATCCCGCCGCGCTGGTCAACCACGTCCTGCCCTACAACCAGCTGTTCGGCCCCAATGTCGTCGGTACCGCGGAACTCATCCGCCTGGCCATCACCACGCGGATCAAGCCCGTCACATATCTGTCCACCGTGGCCGTCGCCGCCCAGATCCAGCCATCGTCCTTCGAGGAGGACGGCGACATCCGCGAAATCAGCCCCACGCGTGCCATCGACGACAGCTACGCCAACGGCTACGGCAACAGCAAATGGGCGGGGGAGGTCCTGCTGCGGGAAGCGCACGATCTGTGCGGACTTCCGGTCGCCGTCTTCCGATCCGATATGATCCTGGCGCACAGCCGATTCGGCGGCCAGCTCAATATTCCGGACATGTTCACCCGACTGCTGCTGAGTCTGGTGGCCACCGGCATCGCCCCGTACTCCTTCTATGAGACCGATGCCGACGGCAAGCGCCAACGCGCACACTACGACGGCCTGCCCGTCGACTTCACCGCCGAATCGATCACCGCCATCGGCACCCAGGCGCGCACCGATTTCCACACCTTCGATGTCCTCAATCCACACGACGACGGCATCTCCCTCGACGAATTCGTCGACTGGCTCATCGAATCCGGCCACCCCATCCGGCGGATCGACGACTATCAGGAATGGTTCAGCCGATTCGAAACCGCACTGCGCGGCCTCCCCGAGAAACAGCGCCAGGCCTCGCTGCTTCCGCTGCTGCACGCTTACAGCCGACCCGGTCGGCCGTTCCCTGGCGCCGCGCTTCCGGCAATGGGTTTCACCGCTGCCGTACAAGCCGCGAAAGTCGGTGCCGAGCATGATATTCCGCATCTGACACCCGCGCTAATCGACAAGTACGTCAGCGATCTGCGGTTGCGTGGACTGCTGTAGTCAGGTGAGCTCGAGAATGGTGATGGTGAGTCGAGTGGCGTAGTCGACCACCTCGTCGCGATTTGCCTCGACATCGCCGTCGAGCCAATCGAGGAATAGTGCGACGAGTGCGCCGGATATCGCGCTGACCGGCAGCGGAATCCGGCCCGGTGCGGCAGTGAAGCGCGCGGCCCGCTTCGGTGCCAGTTGCGCGGCGACGAGCGTGACGAAGGCGGGGAGTACATCGGCGCCGTGGGCGCGCAGGGTGTCATCGGCGAGGGTTTCGCGGAACATGATCCGCCCGCGGCGCGGATCGTCCGCGAAGTACTGCGCTGCCGCGTCGAAAGCCGCGCGGGCACGGGCGGTTTCGTCGTCGGGTGCGTCGGCCAGCCGCGTGGTGACGGCGTCGACGAGCCCGTGTGCGGTCTGGTCGTAGATCTCGATGAACAGGGCTTCGCGATCGGCGAAGTTCTCGTAGAAGTAGCGCAGGCTCAGGCCCGCTTCACGGCACACCGCCCGCATGGTGGTCGCCGCCGCGCCCTCGCCGCCGAGCAGCGCGTAGCCGGCGCGCACGAGTTGTACGCGGCGCTCGGCGGCGCGGCTGGCCATGGTGCTGCCGCGCCAGGTGCTGGCTGACGAAGTCACGGGTTGGATCATGTCATGCGCCGTTGGACTCGCTGCGCGGGCGTTGTTCCAGCTTGCGGAGCAGGATCCGCAGCTGTTCGTCGGTACTGAGGTACTGGTCCATCAGCACATTGATGGCACCGCGCAGCAGGGCGTAGGGCTCCCAGACGCGGGGTGCGATGGTGCGCGGGGCGCGCTGGGCGATGCCGTCGGCGACGGCCAGTGCGGCCTGAGCGGCGCTGATGCGCTGGTTGAGCGGCCAGGGCAGCATGGCGTCAGCGGCGCGACCGAATTCGTCGTCGTCGAGCGTGTGGTGAGTCATGGCGGTGTCGACAATGCCGAAATAGGCGACTCCCGCGCTGGCGCCGGATGCGGCGAGTTCGACCCGCAGCGCGCGGCCGAGCTGTTCGACCCCGGCCTTGCTGATCATGTACGGCGAGCCACCCATGCCGGGCGCGAACGCGGCGCAGGAGGAGACCACGACGACATGGCCGCGGGTGGCGACGATATCGTCGAGGACCGGTCGTACGGTGTTGAAGACACCGGTCAGGTTGACCCCGATGACCCGGTCGAAATCGGCGGGGTCCATCGTGCGTAGGGTGGCGGGCGTGGGGGTGATACCGGCATTGGCGACCACGAGATCGATACGGCCGAAGCGGTCACGGACCGTCGCCATGGCGGCGACCATGCTGTCGCGGTCGGCGACATCGGCGCGCAGCGGGACCGCGCGTGACCCCAATCGCGACGCCGCAGTGTGGACTTTGGCCTCGTCCAGGTCGAGCATGACGACCCGCGCGCGGCGGCGGTGCAGGATTTGCGCCAGTTCCGCACCGATGCCGCGTCCGGCGCCGGTGATCACCACCACCTTGTCGGCCACGTCGAAGGTGTCGTTGGTCGGCAGCAGCCGCAACAGGTTCATGATGCCTCGATCAGGTAGGCGTCGGAATCGAATCGCATGGTGCGCCTGGCGTATTCGAAGCTCCAGTTCGGGTACAGCCCGGCATTGTGATGGCCGTCGGCGGTCTGATAGTAGCTGCGGCAGCCACCGGTGACCCATACCGTGTCGCGGCTGCGCTGCTCCATCTCCTCGACGAAGTCCCGCTGCACCTGCGGTCGCACCTCGATACGGCGAAGTCCGTTGTCGCGCATATGCTTTACCGCGTCCACGATATAGCGGATCTGCGCCTCGATCATGAAGATCGCCGACTGGTTTCCGGCCGCGCCGAACGGGCCGAGGGTGGTGAAGAAGTTCGGAAATCCGGTGACGGTGGTGCCGAGATAGCTCTGTGGGCGTTCACGATACAGCTGGGCGAGGGTGCGTCCCCCGGTGTCGTGGATGGCCTCGAATATCCGTGGTGGCACGCCGAATCCGGTGCCCCAGATGATCGTGTCGACCTCGTGTTCGGTGCCGTCCGCGGTGACGATCGATCGCGGCCGGACCTCGGTGATCCCGGCGGTCTCCACCTCGACGTTGGGCTTGGACAGCGCGGGATAGTAGGCGTCCGAGAAGATCGCGCGTTTGCAACCGATCATGTAGTCGGGCATCAGCTTTCGGCGCAGTCGCGGATCGGGAACCTGGCGGCGCAGCTGCAGTCGGCCCAGTGCCTCGAACGGATGACGGAACCGCTTGTCCACGAACCCGACCAGCCCGAATCCTTCGATGCCGGTGAAGTACGCAGCGCGGATCGTCTTGCCCAGCAATGGCATCCGGCGCAGGAGTCTGCGCTCGACGGTGCTGGTCGCCCAGTCCATGCGAGGCACGATCCACGGGGCGGAACGCTGGAAGATCGTGAGCCGTTCCACCATGGGCTGGATCTCCGGAATGAACTGCACCGCGGACGCGCCGGTGCCGATCACTGCGACCCGCTCACCGGTTAGATCGTGGTCGTGATCCCAGTGCAGCGAATGGAACTGAGTGCCGGTGAAATTCGCGATACCTGGCACGCTGGGGATTTGTGCCTCGCTGAACGGTCCGATCCCCGAAACCAATACATCCGCGGTCAATTGCCCCTGCCCGGTACGGATGCGCCACCGTCCGGCTGCTTCGTCCCACGCGGCGTCGAGTACCTCCGTGTTGTAGCGAATATGTTGCGGTACATCGTATTTGTTCGCCACGCCACGCAAGTAGTCGAGGATCTCCGGCTGGGTGCCGTAGCGGCGGGACCAATTCGGATTCGGGGCGAAGGAATACGAATACAGCATCGAAGGCACGTCGCACGCACAACCGGGGTAGGTGTTGGCGCTCCAGGTGCCACCGAGGTCGGAGCCGCGTTCGAGGATGACGAAGTCGCGGAAACCCGCCTCTCGCAGTTTCACCGCCAATCCGATACCCGCGAACCCGGCGCCTATCACAACGATCGGCACATGGTCGGGTCGCGTCGTCGGCTGATCCATCTGCACTCCTCCGAACGAGTCCGCGCCC
This sequence comes from Nocardia vinacea, assembly GCF_035920345.1. Lineage (NCBI taxonomy): Bacteria > Bacillati > Actinomycetota > Actinomycetes > Mycobacteriales > Nocardiaceae > Nocardia > Nocardia vinacea. The sequence continues at coordinate 2,887,499 of NZ_CP109149.1, read as the reverse complement.
ATTGGAATCGGGCGATTCCAGTGGAATCAGATGATTCCTTTATAGTGTATATGTGTCAAGGCTGATCGGTGTTATCGCAGTTCAACGGGCTGAAGCGAGGGTTGCGGCGGGCACTGCCGTGGCTGACCGCACCCGGCCGGAATAGCCTGTGGACATGCGCAAGCGGTCACGGAAGCTCTCGGGTCACGTGGACGCGTGGCTGGTGGCGCGCAGCGCGCGGGTGCGGCCGACCCCCGCCGATCGGTTCCTGCGGGCATTGAGCATGAGCGCCGACCACAGTCGCCTGTGGCTGGTCGTGGCGGCGCTGATGTCGATGGGCGGCCGAGCACCGCGACGGGCGGCCGTGCGCGGGCTCCTCTCGGTGGCGCTGGCCAGTTCGGTGGCAAACGGCATTGCGAAGCCGCTGTTTCCGCGCCGCCGACCGCCGGACGAGTCGGTGCCCTTCGTGCGACGGCTGGTGAAACCGCCGGTATCCTCCTCGTTCCCCTCCGGCCACTCCGCCTCCGCGGCTGCCTTCGCAACCGGCGTCGCCCTCGAATCTCCGGCCGCAGCGGTCGTTGTCGCACCGATAGCCGCGGCTGTCGGCTACTCGCGCGTGCACATCGGCGTGCATTGGCCCTCCGATGTGATCGCGGGCGCGGCATTGGGCAGTGCGATCGCTCTCGGTACCCGACGCTGGTGGGCGCAGCGCGACGATGAGCCCGCCGAATTGGGCCCGCATGAACGAACCACCGCAATGCACAACGGATTCGGGCTGCTGCTCGTGGTCAATACGGATTCGGGCGGCGGCGCCGGCTCGGAGCAACTGCAGTTACTACACGAAAACTTGCCCGCCGCTGAGGTTTTGGCGGTGACCGAAGACCTCACCGCCCAGCTCGACGAACGCGCCCGCCGCCACGATGTCGCCGCACTCGGCGTATTCGGCGGGGACGGAACAGTTTCGGCCGTCGCGGCCGCGGCGGTCGAACATCGGCTGCCACTGGCGGTATTCGCCGGTGGCACCCTCAACCATTTCGCCCGCGATACCGGAGTGGAACACCCCGAGCACACCCTGGCCGCACTGGAATCCGGCGACGCGGTCCGAACCGATACCGCCGAGGTGCGATCCGACGGACTCGCGCCGCGCACTTTCGTCAATACCGCAAGCCTCGGCGGCTATCCCGACTTCGTCCGCTTCCGCGAACACTGGGAGCCGCGCCTGGGCAAATGGCCCGCCGCGGGAATCGCCATGGTGCGCGTACTGTTTCGGGCCCAGCCGCTACCGACGACCATCGACGGTACTCGCACCGCGATCTGGATGCTGTTCGTCGGCAACGGCCACTACCGCCCCGCCGACCAGATCCCGATGTCGCGTCCCGCACTGCGCCACGGCACCCTCGACATCCGATATCTGCGCGCGGACCTGCCGTTTTCCCGAACCCGCCTGATCTGGGCCACCCTCACCGGCACCCTCGACCGCTCCGCGACCTACGTCAACCGCCGCGTCGACCGGCTAACCGTGCACGTCGACGGTGGCCCGGTCGCCCTGGCCACCGACGGCGAGGTCGATCACCGCGCCAACGACTTCACCTTCACCAGCCGCCCCGGGACGCTCACTCTGTTCCGCAGGCCGGAGCCGAGTTGATTCGGCGCGTCAGTCCGCGACCGCCCGGACCGTCCGCATCGAACTGTCGGCGGCGTCCGGCACCATCATTCCGGCGCGAACCCCGGTGACCAGGTAGTCGATCACGGCCTCGTTCAGCCGCTCCCCGGGCACCGCGACCGGTATGCCGGGCGGATACGGTGTGAGCTGCTCGGCGACAATCCGCCCGGCAGCGGACTTCATCTCGACCGTATCGACGGCCCCGAAGAACGCGTCACGGGGGAGCATCGTGGTTTCGAGTTCGAGGTCTTGCGGATCGGGAAGTCGAATCGGTTCCGGCGCAGGAATTTCCGGGGCCGCCGCGCTCAGTGACAGCAGTGCATCGAGCAGCCGCCGGGTGGTGGACTCATCATCGGCCATCGACAGTGTCGCCATGATCCGGCGGTGATCGCTGAGTCCGACGTCGATGCGCGCGTTCTCCCGCAGCCAGTCGGCACACTGATAGCCGGACAGCCCGAGCTCGCCGACATCGATGAGGACCTGCATCCGGTCCAGGTCGTGCGAGGCCTCGGCGCCGAGCAGCTCGTCCTCCAGTACGTGCAATCCCGGAATGTTCTCGATATCGGCGCGTAGTTGTCCGGCCAATTTCAATGCGGCGCTGAGCAATTCGTTACCGTGCTCGACCATCTGGCGGCGCCACCCGTCCAATGCCGCATACACCATGACATTCGGGCTGGTGGTCATCAACAGATCGGCGCATGCCGATAGACGTTCGCGTTCGACCAGGTCGCCCTGCAGGTGGAAGACCGAACCCTGCTCGAATCCACTGCCCATCTTGTGCACGCTGACCACACAGACATCCGCGCCCGCATCCATTGCCCACGTGGGCAATTCGTCGTGGAACGGCAGATGCGCGCCCCACGCCTCATCCACGATGAGCGGCTTCCCGCGGTCATGGCACACCTCGGCGATACCCCGGATATCTGCGCACGTTCCGTACGGACTCGGGCTGACGATCAAGGCCCCCGCCGCATCCGGATGGCGCTCCCAGGTTTCGCGGATCTGCTCGGGCGACGGCGGATGGGACAGGTGCCGCTCGGTATCCCAGCGCGGGGTGATCCAGCGCGGCTGCACACCGGAGAAGATCAAACCGGCGACGATCGACTTGTGGCTGTCGCGCGCCACGAGCAGCCCCGGTGAGCCGCCCGCGACCGCCATCATCGCCGCCTTGACCGACAGTGAACTACCGCAGGTCGAGAAGAACGCATAGTCGGCGCCGACCGCATCGGCCATCAACTCCTCGGCACGCGCCAGATAGCCACCGCTTGCCTTGCGGTCGTCGAGTCCACTGTTGCCGAGGACATCCGAACCGAATGTCTCGGCGCCGAGGATGCGCCGCACGCGTTCGTCCGCGCCGCGGCCCTGTCGGTGGCCGGGCGGGGTGAAACCGTATCGGCCCAGCTCACGGTATTCGGCAAGGGCATCGAGTAAAGGTGCTCCGGTATGGTCCATATTGCCGACCTACCCAGGGGTGCAGGTAGGAAACGGTTCGGTGGCGAGTTTGCCCGTGGCGCGCTGGTCGGCCTTCGGAGGAAGATGTGTAGTACCCCGCCGCAGAAATGAGGTGCACGATGGGAAAGCTGGATCAGAATGTGATCGATTTGCTGACCGACCAGCACGAGCAGATCCGGCGCCTGCTCGAGAAGGTGAAATCGGGTCAGGACGATAAGCGGGAACTGTTCACCGAGTTGGTGCGCCTACTCGCGGTACACGAAACCGCCGAGGAGGAGGTTGTGCATGCGGTGGCGCGGCGCGCGGCTTTCGGCGCCGACGACATCATCGGCCCCAGATTGGCCGAGGAAAACGCGGTGAAGCACGCACTGGCCGAACTGTACGACATGGGCGTCGACCATCCCGATTTCGATGCGAAGCTCGCCGTATTCGCCGATAAGGTCTCCGCACACGCCGCACATGAGGAGACCGAGGAATTCCCCTTCCTGCTCAAACAGTTCTCGGTCAACCAACTCGAACGCTGGGCCGGCATGGTGCGCGCCGCCGAGAGACTCGCCCCGACCCGGCCGCACCCCCATGCGGGCGAGACCGGCCTGGCGAACCTCGTGATGAGCCCGCCACTGGCCGTATTCGACCGAGCACGGGACGTCCTGCGCGACATGCGCTCACACTGAAACTATTACTGATAGCACCTGGATACCACTAGCGGGATCCGGGATGATCGCTGCATGGCTGATGTTGTTGATGTTCGCGCGGTACGCAAGGCGCGCCGCGCCGAATTGGGCGCCTTCCTGAAGTCCCGCCGCGCGCGGATCACCCCCGATGACGTCGGCCTGCCACCCGGCCCACGCCGCCGGACCCCCGGTCTACGCCGCGAAGAGGTCGCGCAACTCGCCGGCATCGGCATCACCTGGTACACCTGGCTTGAACAAGGCAGAAATATCAATGTCAGTGTGCAGGTGTTGAATTCGGTTGCGCGGACGTTGTCGTTGGATGCTGCGGAGAAGGCGCATCTTTATCGACTTGCGGATGTGCCGACCGTGCCGACCGCGCACGCGGGCACCGCTCTGCCGGAGGAGCTTCAGGTGATTTTGGATCATCTGGAACCGTTGCCGGGTGTCGTGCTCAGCCCACGCTATGACGTGTTGGCGCACAACAAGTCCTATGAGGCATTGTGCCCGGGTTTCGTCAAGGGCGAGCGTAATGTGGCCCGTCGGGTGTTCCTGACTCCGGAGTGCTGCAACACCTATCACCACAATTGGGATGACTTGCGGCGCATGGTCGGTTATCTGCGGGGTTCGTATGCGAAGAACCTCGGCGATCCCGGGTGGGAAGATTTCATCGCTGAATTATGTGCCGAGAGTGAGACTTTCGCGTCGTTGTGGGCTCGTAATGATGTTGCGGTTCCGGCGAGTCGGACGAAGCAGATTCGTAATTTGGCGGTTGGGGAGTTGGAGATGTTCTTGACGAGCATGTCTCTGCCCTCGCTTCCGCATGCGTGGATGCAGATCTATACCCCGGTCGATGAGGCGGCGTGGGTGAAGTTGGGTGAGTTGTTGGCGATGAGTGAGGAAGAGCGCCAACGGCCTTGGATCGAGCATCGCGAGCAGTATCATGCTGCTGCGGGGTAGTGGGCGGTTCGTTGGGTTCGCTGCCGTGGGTGTGGATCGTGTCGAGGTCATGGTCTGTGGGGATACAGTCGGTGGCAAGGTGGGCTCATTCGTCACCGGCGACACCGCCGTCGGTGGCCAGCATCTGTGGTGAGGTGAAAAGCGCGGTCAAACTCATAGCCTGGCTACAGGCCCGCGACCGGAGCCTGCGCACCTGCAGCCAGGCCGACATCGATGCGTGGTGCCGGCGGTGCGGGCACATGCCGCGCCGCGCCCACCACTTCCTCACCTGGTGCGGCACCCGTGGCCACACCGCCCGCCTGGTCATCGCGGCACCGCCCCAGCGTGAGCACCGGATCGTGTTCGGCGACGGCGAACACCGCTGGCAGCTCGCGCGGCGCCTGCTGCACGACACCAGCCTCACCACCGGTGACCGCGTCGCGGGCCTGCTCATCCTGCTCTACGGCCAGACCGTCGCCCGGATCGTGCGCCTCACCACGACCGATGTCACCGACACCGGCGACCAGGTAGCGCTGCGGCTCGGCCGCCAGCCCCTGACCGTTCCGAACCCCCTGGACGGGCTGCTTGTCGAGCTGGCCGCCACCCGCCGGGGCAAGGCCGCGCTCGGCCACCGCGACGACGACAATCGCTGGCTGCTCCCCGCCGGGCTGCCCGGCACCGCCATGCACCCGAGCGCACTGGCGGCACGACTTGGCCGCATCGGCGTGCCCAGCCGCGCCGGACGCAACACCGCCCTGGCCGAGCACGCCGCCGTCCTGCCCGCCAAAGTGCTGGCCGACCTGCTGGGACTGTCGGTCACCACTGCGATCCGGTGGGGCAAACTCGCCGACGCCAGCGGCGACACCTACGCCGCCGAACTCACCCGCCGCCACCGCACCACCAGCGCAAACCGGTCTCCGCAGCACTGATCGAACCAAACCGGCGAGTTAAGCTGCAGGTTTGCCAGAAGTATTGGGGTTCGCGGAAGGTCCGGCGATGGTGGCGATGTCCCGGTGACGAAACTGCCGCGATATGCGGCGATGCTGGCAGCGTCGGGGGTGCTGCCCAGCGACGATGAGCGGTGGGCCTACGAAGTGAAGTTCGACTGGATCCTTCTCTGAACTTGGCAAGTCTAGAGCTCCTTGAGTGCCGCCGCAGTCTCGGAGAGGATGTCATCGGAGAAGTCGACGTCGCTGACGGCTCGCGCCATGGCAATGGCGCCGACCAGCGCGCTGAGCACTAAGCAGGCGCGACGTCGATCGGCAGCGGCGTCCGAACTCGGTGTCAACCCGGCGAAAAGCTCAAGATACTGCTCGACTTGGTGACCGTAAGCCAGGCGGGTTCGATCATCCGCGCGCGAAATATCTTGAGCCAACCCGGCCACCGCGCATCCGGCCTCGGGATGGGCGCGGTGGGCATGACTTAGGTAGTCGTCGACGATCGCCTCGAACGCCCGTCTGCCGCCTTCCTCGGCCGCGCCCATAGTCCGCGCACTTCCCTGGACCAAGGCGCGCTCCACCGCGGCAGCGACCAATTCCTCTCGGGACTTGAAATGTCGGTAGAAGCCACCATGGGTCAGGCCGGCTTCCTGCATCACCTCTGCTACCCCGACGCCGTTGATGCCACTACGGCGCATTCGGGTCGCAGCGATGTTGACGATGCGGTCGTGGCTTGCCGCCTTGTCGGCCTGCGAACTACCCACGAATAGACCTCCGAGCCTGATCCGACATCAGTCTGATGCCGGCGAACTTAGCATTTACCCTGTGCAGCCGAACGTACGCCATGGCTGTGGCCGTACTCAGGTGAGCCGCTCTGGGTCGTCAATTGGCGTCACCGCCAAGCTCGCCGAGGTGATGGCCGAAGCGTGCTTCGAAGTCGGGACCCACTTCGCCTGCTCGACGACGGATTCGGGCCCCCCTCTGCTGCACAGTAGGCCAGGAGAATGCGTCGAGGAATGCGTCTTGTGTCTGCACCAGATCCTCAGCGGACGGCAATGTGTTGCGGTTGATCAACCGCTTGGCCTCAGCGAGCGCAGGCTTGTCGAACGACGCGATGCGCCTGGCAAGGTTGTCGACGTAGGCGTCGAGCTCGTCGTCGGGGAACGCGCGGTTCACCCAGCCGTAGTTCTCCGCGGTTGCTGCGTCGAAGTCGTCACTGCCGAGGACGATTTCGAGTGCCCTGGCCCGTCCGACGAGCAGAGGCAGGCGCTCGATGCCGCCACCTCCCGGGAAGACCCCCGCCCCGACTTCGATCTGCGCGAAGATCGCTCGCTCCAGACTGGCGAAACGCATGTCACATGCCAGGGCGATCTCAGACCCCCCGCCGCGTGTGCGACCGCGAATGGACGCGATGGTTACCACCGGGGAGGTGGCCAGCCGTGTCGTGGTGTCGATGAACGTCGGCAGACCAGTCGGCCCGGGCGCCAAGGGGAATTCGGCGAACCGGGAGACGTCGTAGTGATTGATGAAGAAGTCGGGGTCAGCACTGTCGAACACAACGACCCGCAACGTGTCGTCGGACTCGATGAGACCGACGACACGCTGTAGCTCGAGGAGGGTGTCGGTATCCGACAAGTTGATTGGCGGATTGTTGAACGTCACCCTCCAATATCCCGTCGCTGCCTCGGTGATCGTGAACTGGGTCAATGATTCGGTCATCCGAAGGATTCCTTCATTCTCGGGCGCTGCGCACCCCGAAGCGGAGTGCAGCGCATGTGGCGATCTGCAATCAGGATGATGCACATCATCTTGATTGTCAATGGACGCCCCTGCGGCGCCGCTCGACCGCCGGGCGTGCGAGTTGGGTAGCGGATTCGGGATCGCCTATCAGTGCAGATGGTGAGGAAGGCTCGCCACTTCGGCGCATCGGCTTCTGTGTTCGTAGGTCCGGTCCACCCGTTCGGGGCCGCCGTCCGCACCAGTAGCGAAATCGGTCGAATCGGCTCGGGCTGATCACGTCGCCGGCATGGGCGGCATGAGGTCCGCCGTTGTCGTCGTTGGGCTGTTCGAGCCTTCGAGATTCGCTATGGCCGCACCCGAATGTGAGTACGTCTCCGGATGTGGCCGCGCCATTGCCCCTGCAAGGGGTTGTGTCGCGGTTGCCCAAGGGATCGTGCCGTGTCAGGCGATGTGCGCCGGAAGTGGTCGGTGTTGCAGCCCATTTGGCGATTGACAATCAGGATGATGTGCATCATCCTGATTCTGCCGACGAATCGCGGCCACGTTCAACAGCTGGACAAGCGAGTTGGACTGCGGAGCCAGTGATTTCAACAACTGAGGAGTCCAACATGACCACTGCCACACAATCACTCGGCGTCGACGCGGAACGTCTATCGCTTCTTCCGGCGGCCATCAAGTCCGACATCGACGCCGAGAAATACGACGGGGCAGTGGTACTGGTCGCCCGGCGTGGTGAGGTCATTCTCCACGAGGCGATCGGATATGCCGACCGGGCAGCCGGGCGCCCAATACAACTCGACTCGGTCTTCGTCACGCTGTCCATGTTCAAGACGATGACCAACGCCGCAGTGCTCCAATTCATCGATCGCGGTCAGATCTCCTTCACTACGCAAGTCCGCGAGGTCATTCCCGAATACGCGGCAAACGGCAAGGGCAACACCACCATTGCCGATCTGCTGTTGCACAAGGCAGGGCTGCCCCTGGGCGCGCCTCTTCCACCGGAAGTATTGGGCGACATCCAGGCGACCACTGCTGCTGTGTGCAAGATGGTTCCACAGTCGGTTCCCGGGACGACCATCAGCTATTCGGCGGTGGTCGGACATAGTGTCCTCGCCGAGATCGTGCGCCGAGTGGACGGCGGCAGCCGTACGTTCGGTCGAATCTTGAACGACGACTTGCTCGAACCACTCGGCATGTCCGACACCTCACTCGGTGCTGGGCTGCGGGCAGACCTGGCCGACCGGGCGGTTCCCGTGATCGTCCGTGACCGCGGGTCCGCCCTGTTCGATCCCGCGATGCTGGAGGGTGTCGCTGTCGCGTCGGCGATCGAGGGGGTCGAGATTCCGGCAGGTGGCGCGTTTACTACCGCGACGGACTGGCTCCGATTCGCCGAGGCCTTGCGTCGCGGCGGTGAACTCGACGGTGTCCGCGTGCTGAGTCCGGCAATCCTGCGGCTTGCCACCACCGTGGCGACAGGTGATCTCCCGAACAGTATGTGGGATTACACCCGCCAACAGCGCGGATGGCCCGAATCTCCGGCGAACCTGGGACTGGGCTTCTACGTTCGAGGACCCGCAGCCTTCGTCCATGCGTTCGGGCTTCTCTCTTCGCCAGGAACGTTCGGTGGAGTAGGTTCGGGCTCCACGTGCTTTTGGGTCGATCCGGCCCGTGACATCTCCTACGTCTTTCTGTCCGCAGGCCTGATGGAAGACTCGCACAGCTCTGAACGGCACCAGCGTTATGCCGACCTCGTTCAGTCGGCCGTCCTGGACTAGACCCACTGCGGCGAGACTTCCATTTCTCGACGCAGACCTGAAGTGCAAACGATTTCGGCCGCTGTAGTTGTGGCGACGTACTACAGCCGCCGCAACCGGTTCCCTCTACACAGTCGTCGATGCATAGATGTCACCCGCTGACGAGAGAAGAAAAGACGATGATCAACGCACTCACGATGGACGAGCACCCCTTATTGCTGACCACTTTGGTCGAACGTGCGCAGTTGTTTACCGACGCTGACGTGGTTATGCGCCGACCAGACGGTCGTATCGTGAGGTCCAATCTCGGCGAATGTGCCCGTCGCGCAAGATGTCTTGCGACTTCTCTCGCCGACCTCGGAGTCGCCCCGGGGGACCTGGTGGCCACGCTGCTATGGAATCAAACCGAACATCTCGAGTTGTACTTCGCCGTGCCGGCGATGGGCGCGACCCTGCATACCCTCAATCCACGACTGCACCCAGACGAACTAGCGTTCATCGCTGACGACGCCGGCGACTCGGTACTTGTCGTGGATGAATCGCTATGGGATGTCGCTTCAAGCATCATCAAAACCCACTCCTTCAACCATGTCATCGTTGTCACGTCGGGCGAGCCGGTTCCCGACGGAACGATTGCCTACGAATCCTGCATCGCGACAGCAGAACCAATGGTTTGGCCAGCGGTCGACGAGCGTAGCGCGGCGGTAATGTGCTACACCTCAGGCACAACAGGACGCCCCAAAGGCGTCGTCTACTCGCACCGCGCCCTCGTCCTTCACTCGATGGCCGCAGCGTTACCGGACGTCGTCGGGATCTCGATGCAAGACACCGTTCTTCCGGTGGTTCCGATGTTCCACGCAAACGCCTGGGGCTTGCCGTATGCAGCTGCACTTGTTGGTGCGTCGATCATCTTTCCCGGACCTCTGCTTGATCCCGCGAACATTCTTGACTTGCTGGCGAGCGAGCACGTTACCGTGACGGCTGGCGTTCCCACGGTGTGGATGGACATGCTGGCCGCCCTCGACGCGGATCCGCATCGGTGGGATCTGTCACGACTGAACCGGCTGATCGTTGGGGGAGCTGCTGTTCCACGCTCGATGCTCGAAGGTTACGACAAGCACGGCTTGGAAGTGATTCAAGCGTGGGGGATGACGGAGCTGGCGCCCTTGGGAGCGACTTCGCGGCTACCGCGCGAACTCGAGATCGATGACGATCCCGACGCTCGGTACGCGTATAGAACCAGGCAGGGCAGGGCTCTTCCGCTGATCGAGATCCGCGCGGTCGACGACACCGGCGCTCCGATCGATTGGGACGACACAGCGGTCGGTGAACTCGAAGTACGAGGGCCTTGGGTTGCCCGGGGCTACCACAACGGCAGGGGTGCCGACAGCTTCACCGCTGATGGCTGGTTTCGCACAGGTGATGTCGTACGCATCGATGGACGAGGGAGTATCCGCATCTGCGACCGGGTGAAGGACCTGGTGAAATCCGGAGGCGAATGGATCTCCTCAGTCGACCTGGAAAACCACCTGATGAATCACCCAGCCGTAGCGGAGGCGGCGGTAATTGCGGTCGCCGACCCTCGATGGGGCGAGCGTCCAGTTGCGGTCGTGGTGCCCCGGATCGGGCACACCGTCGCACCTGCCGCACTCCGAGAGCATCTCTTGAGCGCCTTCGCGAAATGGCAAGTGCCGGAACGATTCGAGTTCGTCTCCGCGATTCCGCGCACGGCTACCGGCAAGTTTCGCAAAACCGCTCTGCGTGAGCAATTCCCAGACTGACGGTACGTCTGTGACGCTGTGGTGCAGCCGAACTGACGGATGGCAATCCTGACCTTGGCGATGAGGTCCTCCAGTCGCGGCCGGGTGTAGAGCAAGGTGGTGGAGATCGAGGCGTGGCGCAGGATCGTTTGCACGTCGACGAGAGTGAACACTGGATCATCGACCATGCGGGTCGCCGGGGTGTGGCGCAGATCGTGCAGGGAGTGATTCGTGCCGAGCAGGGCGTTCGCGCGCATCAGCACCGCCCGCGTCGCGTGATAGTTCAACGGCCGGTACGGGCTTCGCAGCGTGTGCCAGACCAGGCCATTGGCCAGCCAACTTTGTTGGGCGGCCTCCATCAGATACAACGCCAGCCACGCGAACGCATCCGCAGAAGCGGGCACCTCGGCCAGCTCCCGACTGCCCTTGGAGACGACCTTGATGGTGCGACGCCCAGCGTCGACATCGATCAACCGCATCCCGAGTAGCTCCGAAGCCCGCACACCTGAGGACAGATAGAACGCCACCAATGCCCGATCCCGGTGGCTGCGCAACGCCGCGAACAGGTTGTCGATCGCCTGGTCGGGTATCGCGCGGTGGCGCACGGCAGCGGCCGCTCCCACTGGCTGCTGCTTATCCCCGCCGTCGCACTGCTGCTCATCGCCCCACCCGCACTCGGCGCGAGCGCCGCCGTGGCCAGCTCTCCGGTCCAGGTCGTGCCGCGCGATTCGCCTGCGGCGGCACCGAAGCAGTGGCCGTTCCCACCACTGCCCACCGATCCCGCACCGAACGCGCCGGTCGTGGATCTAGTCAACCGGGCGCTGCTGGATTCCAACCATTCCCTCGACGGCCGCGAGGTGACGATCAGCGGATTCGTCATCTGCCCAAAGGATCTCGAGCAACGACACCCCGATACGACCGAGGCCGACCTGGCACGCGTGGTCATCACCTGCTGCGTTGCCGATGCCCGGTACGTACGAGTGAGCAACCAGATCGGCGCCGAGGTCCAGCCGCCGCAACATGGGCGGGGTTGTGAAGGTCGAGTCGACGGTCAGCAGCGCACCATCAGCGTGCGCGATCTCGGCCAGTGCGGCGATCTCGGCTACGCGGAGATCAGGATTGGCGATGGCCGCGGTGTGAATCAGCCGGGTGTTGGGGCGCACGACCGCCCGTACGGCGTCGAGGTCGGTGATGTCGACGAAATCAACCTCGATACCGAGTTTGGCCGGTAGCAGCGCGTCGAACAGACCCCAGGCTCGCATGTAGACGACGTTCGAGACGATCACATGGTCGCAAGGCGGCGTGCAAGGCGGCCATCCCGGTGCCGAACACCGCGGCCGCTTCACCGTGTTCGATCGCGGCCAGCTTGGTTTGCAGGCCGAGTTGATTGGCGCCAGATTCACGGGTGTAGACGAGCAGGTCAGGATCGGAATCGTCCAGGGTTGTCGGGTCGGGTGGGAGCCGGTAGGAGTTCGCCATCACGATAGGGGTGCGGATCGCGCCGGTGGTGTCGTCGGCGCGGTTCCCACCGTCTGCGTGACAGGGGCCACCGGATCTTCTCGGTGCACGCCGAGAGTGCCGACGAGGTAGTCGCTGCCGCCCGATTCGTGCCGGCGGTGGTCATCAGTCGGGTCTCGGTGGAGATGGCGGCGGACTCGTCGACGCCGCTCGCCCGCTCGTCGTGGTATCGCATCCGCTCGGCGCGCCGGTCGGCCGCTTTGCCGAACGGATCACGTGTCGTGCGCCATAGCGCAGGCCGTGTTGGAAGTGTTGGGGATCACATATCGGCGTGCGGGATCCGAACCGCGTCGACAACAAAAGGAATCGTAATGTCATCACCATTCGACGCCGCCTCTGCCGGCCATGAGTCGCGGTTCTGCGATTTCGCTGAGATTCAGGATTCCCCCGAATTCAGATCGCTCAAATCCCTGCATCACCGATTCGTTTTTCCGGTGACGGTGGCGGCCCTTGGTGGATACGGCGCTTACATAACTCTCGCCGCATTCGCGCACAGCTTCATGTCGATCACGGTTCTCGGAAATATCACCATGGGCCTAGTTCTCGGGTTCCTTCAAATCATCATGACATTCGTCGTCACCCTCACGTATGTGGCGTACGCGAATCGTGTTCTCGACCCCCGGTCCAGCCGGCTTCGAGCGGACCTGCCAGTCGTCCACTATGTGCCTGCGACGCAGTCATTCGTTCGTTCCGACATTGCGGAGGATGTGCGATGACCGGCATTCTGGCCGCGACGTCGGGTGAGAACGTGAATCCTATCCTGAATATGGCCATCTTCGGTGTGTTTGTCGCGGTGTCGTTCGGGATCGTTCTCCGGGTTTCGCGAGGTAACCGAACGGCGGCCGACTACTACGCTGGTGGGCGATCGTTCACAGGTGGTCAGAACGGGCTGGCGATCAGCGGTGACTACCTCGGGGCGGCTTCGCTGATGGGCGTGGTCGGAGCTATCGCGGTGTACGGGTACGACGGGTTCCTCTACTCGATCGGTTTTCTGGTGGCGTGGCTGGTCGCGTTGCTGCTTGTGGCCGAACTCGTGCGCAACGCCGGCAAGTTCACGATGGCCGACGTGCTGTCATTCCGACTGCGTGAGCGCCCGGTTCGTACTGCGGCCGCCCTCGGAACATTGACCGTCTGCTTCTTCTACCTCCTGGCGCAAATGGCCGGCGCAGGAGCGTTGGTATCGCTGCTACTGGGTATAGGCAGCGATCTCGGGCAGGGTCTCGTCATCGCCGTCGTCGGTGCGCTCATGATCGTCTACGTCCTGATCGGCGGGATGAAGGGCACCACGTGGGTGCAGATCATCAAAGCGGTCCTGCTGATAGGCGGGGCGGGCGTCATGAGCGTGTGGGTGCTCGTTCTATACGGATTCAATTTCTCCGACATGCTCGGTGCGGCAGTCGTGAAGGGTCAGGAAAGCGGGTTCAACCTCCTCGAGCCAGGCAACCGGTACGGCGCCTCGGGAACCTCGAAGGTGGACTTCATCTCCCTCGCCGTCGCGCTCGTCCTCGGCACTGCCGCCCTGCCCCACGTCCTGATGCGGTTCTATACCGTGCCGACCGCTCGGGACGCCCGTAAGTCGGTCGTGTACTCGATCTTCATGATCGGCCTGTTCTATGTCTTCACGCTCGTCCTCGGCTACGGCGCCGCCGCGATCGTCGGGTCGAAGCGGATTCTGGCCGCCCCCGGTGGCGTCAATTCCGCGGTCACGCTCTTGGCGTACGACCTCGGCGGCCCACTGCTTCTCGGGTTCATCTCTGCGGTCGCGTTCGCCACGCTCCTCGCGGTCGTTGCTGGACTTACCATCACGGCGGCGGCGTCGTTCGCACATGACGTGTACGCGAACGTGATTCGCCGCGGAAAGGTCGACTCCGTGAAGGAGGTAAAGGCCGCTCGCTGCACCGTGATCGTGATAGGGGTGGCGGCCATCATCGGTGGCATCGCCGCCAAAGACCAGAACGTCGCGTTCCTTATTGCGCTGGCGTTCGCGATCGCGGCGAGCGCGAATCTGCCCACGATCCTGTACTCCTTGTACTGGAAGCGTTTCACTACCAGGGGTGCCCTGCTCAGCATGTACGGCGGGTTGGGGTCGTCGCTGCTGTTGATCATCATCTCGCCGGTCGCCTCCGGCACACCCACCTCCTTGCTTTCCAGCGTCAATTTCGCGGTCTTCCCGTTGAACAACCCGGGAATCGTGTCCATCCCGCTGGCCTTCTTGCTCGGTTGGATCGGCTCGATCCTCGACCACGCCCCTGCGGATCCCGCCAAGACAGCAGAGATGGACGTTCGTTCGCTGACAGGGATCGGTGCCGAGCCGGCCGTCGAGCACTGAACAATCGAGAATCACCCGACGAACGACATGGAGTCTTCGAGATGAACACACGGGACGCCGCGGAGCTAGGACGGCTATCCGCCCGACGCACCGCAGACCTCGTCCGAAAGGGGGAAGTGTCCGCGACGGACACGGTCGAGGCGGCGATTGAGCGCATCCAGGAATCCGATACCGTTATCAACGCGGTCGTTTTCACCGCGTACGACGAGGCCCGAATGAGGGCACGCAAGCTCCAAGATCGGATCGGCCGCGGAGACGAGGTCGGGGCACTGGCCGGCGTGCCCACCCTCACCAAGGACTCGTTCAGTTCCAAGAAGGGCTGGCCGCACTCCTCGGGGTTGAGCGTTCTGCGCGGCGACCTCGCGCAGCACACGACGAACTATCCACGCCGAATGGAAGCCGCGGACGCGATCCTGCTGGGCACCACGAACAGCGCGGTCTTCGGGTTTCGCGGCACCACCGACAGCAAAGCGTTCGGCCCCTGCCGCAATCCGCACGACCCGCGGCTGAACGCCGGCGGGTCCTCGGGCGGCAGCGCGGCCGTGGTGGCCGCCGGATACGTCCCGGTTGCCGGCGCCACAGATGTCGGCGGTTCGATCCGGATCCCGTCCGCGTGGTGCGGTGCGTACGGTTTCCAGCCCACCCCGGGACGAGCGCCGTTCCCGGCGCGCCCGAACTACTTCGGGCCCAGTCCGTACTTCTTCGAGGGACCGATAACTCGAACGGTGGAAGACGCGGCGCTCGTAATGGCGACCCTGCAGGGTTACGACAGCGGAGATCCAGCCGCCCTCCCGGGCCGACTCGATTTCCTGGCGGCCCACGACAGAGGCCGCACCACTGGCCTGGACGGGGTGCGAATAGGCGTGACAGTGGACTACGGGATCTATCCGGTCCACGCCGAAATCCGCGAAGGATTCGATCGAGCCGTGTCCGTGCTGGGCAGTCTCGGCGCAAAGGTCGTCGAAGTCGACCTTCAACTGCCCTACACACAGGCACAGTTGAGCGATGTGTGGAGCCGCTTGACCGCAATCGGTACTTGCTCGATCATCGATGCCTTGGCGGCGCGCGGAATCGACGTACGAACCCAGTGCCCTGAGGAACTGCCCGACCTCATGATGCGGTGGGTGGACGTCGTCGGTTCGATGACAGTTCGAGAGTTGGTGCGGGACCAGACCGTCCGCTCCGGAGTTTTCGGCGCCTTCGAACGCGCATTCCAGTCAATTGACCTGCTCATCGCCCCGACTGTCGCGCACCCCCCGGTGCCCAACGCGCTGGACGGATTCACCCAGGGGCCATCGGAGATCGAAGGACAGCCGGTCGACCCACTTATCGGGTGGTGTATGGCATACCTGACCAATTTCACAGGCAACCCCAGCGCATCGGTGCCGATCATCATGACATCCGGATTGCCCATGGGGATCCAGATCACCGGACGCCCGCACGGAGATCTCGACGTTATCGAGGCCAGTGCGGCATTCGAAAAGGTCCGACCGTGGAATGCGATCTACGACCGCAAGAATCGTGATCGGGGTGCGGCCGTGATTCGGACACCCATACACATGGCGACGGACATATCCTGAGCTCATGATCGGCCTGCTCGATGTTCTGGTTGTCGATGACGAAAAGCCCGCGGTCGACGCGATGGTCCATTTCCTCGATCGCGATGGCCGGATCGGACGAATCTTCTCCGCGACCTCCGTGAACGAAGCTCTCCGAGTGCTGCAGGAACACCACGTGGACGCGATATTCCTCGACATCCATATGCCGTCTCTGACCGGTCTGGATCTGGCGCGGGTCCTGAACCGGTTCACCGAGCCGCCCGCGGTGGTGTTCGTGACGGCAGACGACACCCTGGCCGTCAAGGCGTTCGAGTTGAAGGCCGCCGACTATCTACTAAAGCCGGTGTCCGAACGGCGACTCGCCGAGACGGTGGGCAGGTTGGCGGGATCCCGCGCCCCGCTGTCGCCGGATCCGCAGCTCGTCACCGTGGATCAGGGGAGTTTCAGCCGCATGATCAAGCTGGAGGAGGTGCGGTACGCGGAGGCATCAGGGGATTATGTACGTCTCTTCACTGCGGATTCGGACTACTTGGTGCGAATTCCGATGTCTACGCTCGCAGAGCAATGGGAAAGCGACGGCTTCGTGCGGATCCACCGGTCCTATCTGGTTTCGCTTCGGCATGTGGATCAGGTGCATTTCCAGGGAGTCACGGGTTCGGTGACGGTCGGGCCTGTCCGCCTGCCGGTGAGCCGCCGGAGCGTTCCACTTCTTCGAAGCATGCTCCAGGTCAATCGGATCCGGTCAGGCCGATGAGTGATCCCGGTCGCCCGCCCCATGCTCGGTTCGGAGGGACGCGCAGGGTCCGGGTCACCGCGCCGACGACCAAGACCGACATCGACCTCGGCGCTCTCCTGCGCCGAATGGACACGCCCGAAGGAGCGCTGTCCCAGGAGCAAGGCCTGAAGCTGCTGGCCAATCGGCGGCGTTTGTCGCTGACCGTCGCATTCGTATACGTCGTATTACTTGCCGCGAGCGCGATCCTGACGCCGCTGCGCGGAATCGATTATCTCGGCCTTCCACTGCGAACCCTCCTGATGTGCGCGGAAGTGTTCGTCGCGACGCTCGGGTGCGTCCGATGGTTTCGGGTGGCCAGCGATCGGATCGACGATGCCTGGTTGTTCACGAAAGACACGGATCGATGATGATGGCGGTATTCACCGCAAGCGCAATCGGGCTGGTTATCGCCTGCACCCTTGTCGTCGGTCTGCGCGGGTTACGTATCACCCGATCGACCAGTGATTTTTTCGTCGCTTCGCGATCGGTGCGACCATGGTGGAATGCATCAGCGATAAGTGGTGAGTTTCTTGCGGCAGCCAGCTTTTTCGGGATCGCCGGTTTGATGCTCGACAGCTCCGGTGAAGCGCTGTTATTGGTAAGCGGTTATACGGCCGGATTTCTGGTGATGCTGATATTCGTCGCTTCTTCGCTGCGGCGGTCGAACGCATACACGGTATCGGATTTCGCTCAGGCCCGTTTCGACTCGATGCGGGTGCGGCATATTACTTCTGTCGTGGTCGTACTGATTTGCAGTATCTATATAGTCCCCCAACTCCATGCCGCCGCGCTGATCGCGCGATCGGTCGGTGGCGTCCCGGGCTGGATCGGCCCGGTAGTGGTGGCGACCGTGGTCGCCGCCACCGTCGCGGCGGGCGGGATGCGCTCGATCACGCTCGCACAAGGTGTTCAGTATGGGTTCAAAGTCGTTAGTCTGTTGATCCCCTTGATCTTCATGATCGTCATTGTGCTGCGCCGTGGCACCGCATCCGATTCGTCGGCCATGCACAGGGTCATCGACGAGCCGGCCCACAGCGCATACTGGTCGATCTCACTACTAGCATCGGTGCTACTCGGTACAGCAGGTCTGCCACACGTTCTCGTCCGGCTATGCACAAGCCGCGACAGTCGTACCGCGCAGCGCACACTGGCGATCGTCGTGGTGCTGGTCGGCACGTTCTACCTCCTGCCGCTCGCCTACGGTGTCCTGGGTCGGTGGTTCGCGTCGGACGCCACCGCCGGTGACCGGACGGATACGCTCGTGCTCCGACTGCCCGGTGCGATCGTCGGCGGAACGCTGGGCGAGGTGCTCACCGCGATCGTCGCCGCTGGGGCATTCAGCACCTTCCTCGCCACATCATCGGGCCTGATCGTCACGATGGCAGGCGTGGTCAGCCAGGACGTGTTCGGCGCGGACGTGCGCGGATTCCGTCGCGCCGCAATCGCCGCCACCGTAATGACACTCGTCATCGCGCTTGTGACTAGTTCCTCTCGACTGACGGAGACAGTCGGATATGTCTTCGCGTTGTCGGCCTCCACGCTCTTTCCAATGCTTGTTCTGGCGATCTGGTCACGTGCGGTTACCTCCGCGGGCGTTGCCGCGGGCATGCTGGTCGGCGGCGCCGCTGTTGTCGGCGCCGCGATCGGCCACTACGCGCTCGGCCGACCGGCCGGTGTAGCGGGAGATCTAATGGCTCAACCTGGTGGGTGGAGCGCGCCCCTTGCCTTCGTGGTGATGCTGGCCGTGTCTCAGCTACAGGTCGCGAGCTCCCACCGGTCCGATGCGGGCGAACGATTCCTCGCTCAGCTGCACAGCCCGGAGTATTCACGATCGCGAACAGACGTGTCGGAGTATCGCTATGACGTCGATTGAAACAGGTTCGCTCATACTCCTGATTGCCATCGTCGGCATTGCCGGCGGGGCCGGGCTAGGCATATTGGTGGCCAATCGTCATGCACGGCGAGTAGCGGTGTCTGCTCCCGATATGGAGCTGGTCCGGGCTATATCCGGATTTTCCGAAGGGATCGACAGTCGCGCCGCCCTGGACTCGCTCGACCGAATCCGCCAGTTCCTCGGTTGGACCGGGGTAGGCTTGATCGGACGCTTGGGCACGCGCGCCATCCGAGGTGACGAACTCGGCCTCATCGAGGAAGCGACAGGGGATCCGAGCGTCCTCGATGGGGATGCTTCCGAAATCCGTCCTGGTCTTATCGGAGTCGGCCTTGTCGTCGAAGGCGTGACGGTAGGGGCGTTGCTCGTCACGCATCCGGCAGTCGACAAGAGCGTGATCCGAACGGTCCAGGACATCGCGCGTTGTGTGGAAACCCAGCTCGCCGCACACGAACTCGGTGCAGCGCGTGCGTCGACGACCCACGCTCAGCTGCTGGCGCTCAAAGCGCAGATTCGACCCCACTTTATTTACAACGCGCTCAACGTGATCGCCTCGTTCACCATCACCGACCCCGAGCGAGCCCGCGCTCTGATCACCGAGTTCGCGAGCTTCACGCGGTACTGGTACGGAGAACGCGGTACGTTCACCACTTTCGCGGACGAACTCCACGCCATCGAGAGCTACCTGCTGCTCGAGCGCGCGCGCTACGGCGAGCGTCTCACCGTGCACATCGAGGCCAGCCCGGAATCCCTGGCTACCAGGATCCCTCATCTGAGCATTCAACCGTTGATAGAGAACGCGGTTCGCCACGGAATCGAGTCGGGTGGCGGTCGCGGCTCGGTGTCACTCACGGCGCATGATGAGGGTGTTCTGACGATCATCACGGTCGAAGACGATGGGATCGGCATGAACCCGGATCGTGTTCGCGCTGTGCTAGCCGGAGAGCTGGAAAGCGTGCATGTCGGACTGCGGAATGTCGATGTGCGCCTGCGGCAGATCTACGGGAGCGCCTTCGGTCTCGTCGTGGAAACGGCTCCAGGCGAAGGCACGCTGATCACGGTCCGAGTCCCGAAGTTCGCCCTCGACCGTGAGTTCTAGTGTGCGGGGTCGCGGTTCCCCTGACGGTCGTCGTACCTGTCGCCCAGTCCGCGAAAATGCCAGATGGCGGCTGCGGCGAGCCACGAAACCGCGAAGATCGCGACGACGATGTAGCCGAGCATCTCGAAGTGGTCCGAGAGAGAACCGTAGGCGGCCAAGAGGCCGCCGTCCCCGGTGCCGTCGGCGATCAGCCCGGCGACGTAGACACTGGCGATGAAGGCGGCGACGGCCACGGTCATTCCGGTGGTGGCGATGTTGTAGTAGAGCCGCCTGGCCGGGATGCGATGGGCCCAGGAGTAGAGGCGCGTCATCAGCATGCTGTCGGCGGTATCGAACGCGCTCATGCCCGCGGCGAAGAGCAAGGGGAGCGACAGTACCGCCAGCATGGGGATATCGGGTCCGTGAGATGCGGTGCTGGCTGACAATGCGAGCAGGGTGACCTCGCTGGCGGTCTCCAGGCCGAGGCCGAACAGGATCCCGATCGGATACATATGCCACGAAGACCGGACAAGTTCTCGGGCTCGACGGCCGAGAACGCGGTTGAGCAGGCCCCGGTTCAGCAGCTGTAGTTCGAGTTCGTGGTGGTCCAACCGCCCTGCGGTCATGCGTCGCCACAGACCGATGATGC
This sequence comes from Nocardia vinacea, assembly GCF_035920345.1. Lineage (NCBI taxonomy): Bacteria > Bacillati > Actinomycetota > Actinomycetes > Mycobacteriales > Nocardiaceae > Nocardia > Nocardia vinacea. The sequence goes on along the minus strand of NZ_CP109149.1, from coordinate 2,866,804 downwards.
CGGTCAGCACAAGCACATTCAACACGGCGACGAGCAGCAAGAACACGATGGAGACCAGCTGAGAGACTACTCCGCCGATATGGCGGAAGGTGTCGACACCGGATCCGGCAGCACCTGCGGCGAGTGCGACGATGAATGCCAGGACGAGGACCACGGTGGAATGGCCCATGGCGAAGAAGAAGCCGACGCCGATCGGTCGGCGTCCGCGGTGCATCATCAGTCTCGTGGTGTCGTCGATGGCCGCGATATGGTCCGCGTCGAAGGCGTGCCGAATGCCGAGGGTGTAGGCGAGGGTTCCGGCTCCGGCGAAGGCGCCGGCGCCCGCCGGGCCGCTAGCGTAGAAGATGTAGAGACTCCAGCCGATGATGTGCAGCGCGGTGATGACACCGACGATGCCGGTGATGCGCAGCCGTTCACCGTGAGTCCAGCGGCCGGTGGACATGAGGGTCGTGGTGGTCAAGCGGGTGTCCTTGGCAGGGCGGCACCGACGATGCCGACGTGAGCGGTGTGCGGGTATTGCCGTATCCGCAGCGCCGGAACGCTGCGGATACGGTGGTGGCGGGATTGCGGGGCTACGCCCCGAGGCGGGCGCGTAATTCGTCCTCGGACACCAGGCCGTGGTCCACGAGTACACGCTCGAGCGCGGCGAGCCAGTGGTCGTAGTACTGCCAGTCCCCCGGTTCGGGCGTGGTTTCCCAGAACCCGATCTCGGAGATGAGCCGCTGTTGGAAAGCATCCCAGGGATAGTGCCCGAATTCCGACAGGGCGACGGCGACGCCGAACGCGCGGCGTTCCCATTCGGCGTCGAAGGTGGGCGCGTCCGCGTCGGTGACGCAGGATTCGTGCAGGGGTGTGGTAGTCGTGGATGACTCCATGACGGTCTCCCTAAGTTTGTAGGTGGTCAGGCGGCGGGAGCAGGAACTTCGGCGATGCCGATCATGGATTCGGTCGTGACGAGGGCGGCGAGCTCCTTCTCGCTCAGGCCCTCGGTTCCCGCGGGCCGCTCCGGAATCACAAACCAGCGCGAGTGACCGCTGCTGTCCCACACCCGGAGTTCGACCGACGGATCCAGATCAAGGCCGAGTTCCCGCAGCACCACGCGGGGTTCGCGGGCAGCGCGGGCGCGGAAGGTCGGATCCTTGTACCAGTACGGCGGCAGGCCGAGGACCGGCCATGGGAAGCACGAGCACAGGGTGCAGATGACCAGGTTGTGCACGCCTGGGGTATTGGCCACGGCCTGCAGGTGTTCGCCCTCGGCGCCGTCCATGCCAACGGGGAGGTCGAGTTCGGAGATGGCCGCCGGGGTGTTGTCGACGAGTCGTTGCGCGAATTCGGGATCGGTCCACGCGTGCGCCACGATGGTGGCGCCGTTGAGAGGCGTCATATCGGTCTCGAAGTATCCGAGCACCTTGTCGACGGTGGAGTCGGTCATCACCCGCTTCTCGATGAGAAGGGATTCGAGTGCGCGGACGCGGGCCGCATTGGCGGCTTCACGGTTGTCGGGGTAGCCGAACTGCATTGTCATTGTTGGTCCTCGGTCGCGGGTGTGAGGTAGGCCTGGTAGAGCTCGCCGTAGAGGACGGCTCCTGGTTCGGCGAGTTCGCCCCAGATATCGGTGGGTTCGAAACGCACGATGTAAACCGGCATGGGCTCCCCGATACCGTCTGGGCCGGTGGAGCAGAAGTAGCCGTAATTGCCTTCGAAGACGCGCTGGACCGTGCCGGAGCGCCCGCGCAGGTTGCCCGGAAGTCGGGTGTGATCGGTCGGCGGCACATTCTTGACGGTCACTCGGTCACCGACGGCGAAGTCCGGGGACCGCGCCGGCCCTTGGCGAGGGGAGTCGCCTTCGTGCAGATACCGGATGACCTGGTCGTCGATCCGCTGGTTCCCGCCTTCGGTGGTCGGCAGGGCCGGGTTCTTCAGGTATTCGGCGGTCTTCGCCTCGAGTTCCTCATTGGTGATGTAACCCTGGGAGACGAAGAATCCGCTGATCCCGCCGAGCCACTTCTCGTAGTAGCGGTACTGGAAGTAGGCGAAGGGGTGCATCGCTTCGGCGCCCTTGCGCAGGTCCGCCCAGGTCCAAGTGGAGGAGAAGGTGGTGGGAACCTCGGTGATCGGGTACTTGGGCCCGGCATCGCCCAGATGGTTGCTCAATCCCATCATGGCCACGTGGATGCCGAAGATCCGTTTCTCCCATTCCTCGACGAAGACGCGAGGTTCGTACTGGACCGGGCCGAGGTTTTCCAGTCCGCCCAGGTGGTGTTGGAGTTTCATTACTGCCCTTCCGGTAGTACCTCGGCGACCGGTCCGCTGGCTGGGTGTGCCGTCATGGCGGCTCCCCAGTACTCCGAGGCGATGCCGAAAAGCGCCCCGAGGACCATGGCCAGCGCCGTGACGAGTGCCGGGTTGCTGATGGATGCGGTGGTGATTCCGTAGCCGGTGGCAGCCACCGTGCCTACGGTGGAAGCGAAGCCCCACACTATGGCGGGGAGTTTCGACAACAGCTCGATCTTGGATGCCTGCACCATTGCGGCGCTGCCGACGCCGACCGCGATCGCGGCGACGGCGGTGCCGCCACCCAGTGCGTGGATGGCCAGCAGTGTGAGTGAGGCGATGGCGATGCCGACCAGGTTCGAGGCGATCGACTTCTTCAGGCCAGCGGTACCTGCCCCGAGAATGAAGAAAGAGGCCCAGGCGATGAAGATTACCCAGACCGGAACGGTCAGGACGGTTGCGGTGATCAGCGTAGCGGTCCCCCCGAGCACGCCGATACTGATCGACAGGGCATCTAATTGTCGCATGATGATTTATGAGCTTCCTTTGGAGCCGCACAAAAGAGGCGGACGTAATGTTGTTGGGTATGAATAGACTCCGGTCGAATTATTTCGCGGCAGTTAACTGTGATTGAAAGAATTGTTTCAAAGACTTAGTTAGTGCGAATTCGATATTGAGCACAAAAAGCCGCCGCGAGGCCTGCTGATCAGGCTCGACGGGCGGCTGTTATTCAACTGGTTCTGCGCTGACGGCCGAGTGGCGCCGGGGCTTTCGGTCGATTAGTGTGCAGGTCAGAATTCAATTAGATCCCCGGTAGTCTGATGGTCCGGAGTTCGCAATTCGAGTCGATCTATTCGGTTGCAATTTTCGGCTCTGGCGCAGCTGCGGCCAAGGGCTGTGGCAGACAGGCGAGCCACGATTTCGGACAAGAAGTGAGGAGACCAGGTTGCTGAGTCGGCCCATCGCTGCCGCGAAGACCGAACGGACAGTTGTGTTCGCGCTGTACGACAAGGTGACGTTGCAGGACGTGGCGGCGCCACTGGAGATCTTTGCCCGCGCCAACGACTTCGGAGCCCGCTACCGGGTGCTGCTCGCCTCGCCGACCGGGCAGCCGGTCGGAACGACCGCTTTCACCCGGCTCAGCGCCGACATCTCGGTAGCCGACGCACCCGCTGCCATCGACACGTTGCTGGTGCCGGGCGGGGTGCCGGCCGACTTCGCCTTCACGGCCGCAGCGCACGACATACCCGAGGAACTCACGCCAGACACCGTCCCCGAGGCACTCGCGATGGTTCGCGAACTGGCACCCCGAGCGCTACGGATCGCCTCGGTGTGCACGGGCGCGTTCCTGCTGGCCGCACTGGGGATGCTGGACGGGCGTCGCGCGACCACGCACTGGGCACATTGCGCGCAACTCGCCCGCGACTACCCCCGCGTCGTGGTGGAACCGGACGCGTTGTTCGTGCAGGACGGGCCCTTTATCACTGGTGCTGGCATCAGCGCGGGCACCGATATGGCACTCGCGATCGTGGAGAATGACTACGGCACCGATATCGCCCGGAGGGTTGCCCGGTGGATGGTCGTATTTTTGCAGCGTCCAGGCGGGCAGGCACAGTTCAGCGTCTGGTCGGAGGCGGGTGTCACGACCACTCGTGGTCTGCGCCAGCTTCTCGACGCGGTGGTCCTCGATCCGGCCGCCGACCATTCCACCGCCGCGATGGCCGCCCGCGCGGCTATGAGTGAGCGTCACCTCGCTCGGCTGTTCCACGACGAGGTGGGTACGACGCCGGCGCGTTATGTGGAGCTGACCAGGCTGGAGGCAGCTAAGCGGCTGATGGTGACCACTGACGGCAGCCAGGACTCCGTGGCGCGCCAGGCCGGATTCGGCTCGGCGGAGACGATGCGGCGGGTCTTCCGCCGCCACCTCGGTGTCTCACCGGGCGGCTATCGCGGCCGATTCCGTACCACTGGTATCGATCCGGAAGTTTCGAAGTCCGAGTAGACGTTCGGTGGCACCCCGTGACTCAGGGCGTCAGGGAGTCGCTTCCTCTCGGAACATATAGGGGCGCTTAAGGATATTAGTATCCGCGGGCGATCCACTCCGCTAGGTGGGGTGCTTCGGTGCCGATGGTCGTACCGTCACCGTGGCCGGTGTAGACGCGGGTGTGCTCTGGGAGTGTGAGCAGGCGGTCGCGGATGGAACTGATGATGGTGGGGAAATCCGAGAACGACCGGCCGGTGGCTCCGGGTCCGCCCGCGAACAGGGTGTCGCCGGAGAAGAGTGTGTCGGCTTCGGGGAGGTACAGGCACACCGAGCCCGGTGAATGCCCGGGCGCGTGGATGACGTGCATGTGCGTTCCCACGATGGCGATGCGCTGTTGATCGGTGAGCGCCCAGTAGGACTGGCCCGGATGGGTCAGCTGCCAGAGCGGATCGTCTCCGGGGTGCACCAGGACGGGTGCATAGGCGTCTTCGGCGAGTTGTGGGGCGAAGGTGACGTGGTCATTGTGCCCGTGGGTGCATACGACGGCAGCGACATTGCGGTCGCCGATGGCTGCCATGACGGATTCGACTCCCGCGCCGACGCTTTCGACCGTACCCCCGCACGCGGGGATGATCCGAGCGTTGAGCTTGACCATGAGTCCCCCAAGGAGTGCTCCCCGCGCACGCGGGGATAATCCAATCCGGCTGGCCATTGATTGGGACTGTGACGGAAGGGGTTTCGGAAATACCTGAAGTCGTTGCATGCCGCGCCCTGGGACTGATTGGATAGCAGAGTGATTGCTCGTCTATGCAGAGCTAGACCGAGGCAACGATGGATTGAGGGTGCGAGCGAGCGGTGGCTCCACAGTTATCGATCAGGTGGTCGCCATTTACTCTCTTTTTTCATTCGAATACGACCGAAATCGATCGAATATCAACACATTCCAGGTCCTCGCTCTATTGGAATATTCGTGCAGCGAAACCGGTGAAATCGAACGTAGCCGAATCCGGTCGAATCGTCTTGTCCGCCGTAGACTGCGAATCCATTGGTCGCGGGTTCGGGGATCGACTCTTGTTGTCAAGCGACGCGGAACATCGAGCCGGTCCGCCCAGTCTGCTCTGCGGCGGACTGTACGTGAGCCGAGGACTGTGTCCCGACCATGTCGGTTCGGTCTGTGGCTCGCCTGCGCATGCCGGCGCTACAGCGATCTGCTGCATGCGTCGTATGGACGCGGTGGTGGTGGACGGCACGCTGATCATGTCTATGTCACAGCAGGTGCTGAAATGGTTTGCGTTTCCCGGTCGTCCATGAAGCTGTTGGCCAAGGAATCGCCACTGAGGGTTCGTGTCGCGTTAAGTCGGCTATACGGCAGACTTGGGAGTGCCACCACGCGGAATGTGTGTCTGAGCTGCGTCTTTGTGCTTCGGCGGTAACGTTGCTCATCGGTACCTCTTTCCGTGGTTCTCCTGGCTAGAACAAGGTCGCAACATCAATGTCAGTGTGCAGGTGTTGAATTCGGTTGCGCGGACGTTGTCGTTGGATGCTGCGGAGAAGGCGCACTTGTATCGGTTGGCGGATGTGCCGACGGTGCCGACTGCGCACGCGGGAACTGCTCTGCCAGAAGAACTTCAGGTGATTCTGGATCATCTGGAACCTTTGCCGGGTGTGGTGTTGAGTCCGCGTTATGACGTGCTTGCGCACAATAAGTCGTATGAGGCACTGTGCCCGGGTTTCGTAAAGGGGGAGCGGAATGTGGCGCGGCGGGTGTTCCTGACCCCGGAGTGCTGCAACGCCTATCACCATAATTGGGATGATTTGCGGCGCATGGTGGGTTATCTGCGTGGTTCGTATGTGAAGAATCTCGGTGATCCGGGTTGGGAGGAATTCATCTCTGAGTTGTGTGCGGAGAGTGAGACTTTCGCTTCGTTGTGGGCTCGTAATGATGTGGCGGTTCCGGCGAGTCGGACGAAGCAGATCCGTAATTTGGCGGTGGGGGAGTTGGAGATGTTCTTGACGAGCATGTCGCTGCCGTCGTTGCCCCATGCGTGGATGCAGATCTATACCCCGGTTGATGAGGTGGCGTGGGGGAAGTTGCGTGAGTTGTTGGCGATGAGTGAGGAACAGCGCCAACGTCCGTGGATCGAGCATCGCGAGCAGTATCACGCTGCGGCGGGGTAGTGGGCGGTTCGTTGGGTTCGCTGTCGTGGTTCGGAATCAAAGACACCACACCGATGCAGACCAGCCGCAGCACCGTGACCGGCGTGAGCCTCACGCACCGCGCATGGCTGCCGTGTTGCAGAACCATCAGCTTGCTGCAGCTGCCTGCCGGGCTGATGGGGGACGCGATTCAGCCTCGAGCGGGCGAGTCCCGCACGCTCCGCACCACGATCGCGCCGTAATCGCGGCTTGGCGGGTCCGGATAGTAGTTGGGGACGATGTGGCTTCGGTCGGGCACCAGATAGTTGTGCCCTCGGTACATCTCCAAGAAGGGATCGACCAGGCAGCCGCCGAGTGTGCGTAACACGTAGTCGGGGGCGTCGATCTCGCCGAATCGGCGGCAGTATGCGTCGTAGCCGGGGATCTTTGCTCCGGTGAGGACATAATCCAGTCCGTAGCGCTCGGCCAGCTCGACTGGGGTTTCCATCATCACCGCGTATGCTGTGCCGCCGCGTGCGGTGCGCTTCAATGAGCCGGAAGCCAGGTAGATGGCGTTCGCGGTGTCCAGATCGATGACCGGATAGTAACCGTGACCGGTCACCGTGTCCCAATCGCTGAGTTCGGAAATGCGGTCCGCCTCATACCGCATGGGGAAGCCCATCAAGGTGCCGACGACCTCGCCGTGCTGCTCGAAGATCCAGAACCCCTCGGGATACGCACGAAGGCGAGCTGTCATCTGGTCACGGCTCGCTCGCTGAGATTCCTCCCAGTCTTGCTCGACAGCCATGATCTCGTCCATGTCGTCCAACGTCGCCTGCCGCACCAGGATCGTCATCGTATCCCCCAGGTCACGGGAAGTTGCTCCAGGCCGTGCACGAATACGCCATCCTTCCATCGCAATGTATCGGGATCGACCGCGAACTCCAGTCGGGGGAAGCGCCGCACCACGGCGCTGATCGCGACCGTCGCCTCCAGTCTTGCCAGTGAGGCCCCGAGGCAGAAGTGCGGTCCGAGGCCGAACCCCAAGTGCCGGTTCGGTGTTCGGGTGATGTCGAACCGTTCGGGTTCGGGAAACTGCGCGTCATCATGATGTGCCGACAGCAGCGACGCGACGACCAATTCCTCGGCCGGAATGACCGTGCCCCGGAACTCGACATCGGTCAGCGAAAAGGCTCCGGTGCTGTTCTTCACCGGAGGGCAGTATCGCACCACCTCCTCGATCGCCGGTTCGATGAGCGCTGGTGTGGCACGCAGCCGCATCAGTTCCGCGGGATTCCGTAGCAGCGCCCACGCCGCGTTGCCGATGAGGTTTCCCGTCGTTTCGAAACCCGCGGCGATGAGCAAGAAGATCATGCTCATCAGTTCCACCGGCGACAGCCGGTCACGATGAGTCTGCGCCTCGATCAACGCACTGGTGAGGTCGTCGCGGCGCTGTCGGCGGCGTACCTCGAGGAATTCCTCGAGATACTGCTGGAACTCGATCGCCATGGTGCGCAGCGCGTCGAAATCTCCCTCCGACGGCGGAGCGATCAGGATCCTGGTCCACTCCCGGAACCGCTCCTGGTCTTCGATCGGTATCCCGATCAGCTCGGCTAGGACGGTGATCGGCAGCCGGAAGGCCAGTGCATCGAGCAGGTCCACCGAGTCCTGCTGCTCGGCCTGGTTCAGCAGCCTGTCGGTGGCTGCGGCGACGTATGGACGGAGCTCGATGATCCGGTGCGGAGTGAACGCCTTGGCGACCAGGGCACGCAATCTTGTGTGCTCCGGGGGATCGGCGTAGAGCATGTGCTTGTCCAGCTGGTCGAATTCGGTCACCCGGAAGTACCTGGATCGCGCCGCGTCGGACAGCTTCCGCTTGTCCTTGCTGAAACGATTGTCGCGGAGCAGTTCGACGACGTCGGCGTAGCGGGTCACACGCCACTCGGGTGCTTGCTGGTGCGGGTTGAACAGGCGGATGATCGGCGCCTCGGACCGCATCCGCGCCAGTGTCGGCAGGGGATCGACACGCATCTGTTCACCCCACAGGTCGAACCGGTTCACTCGGGCCGCTCCAGCACTTGTCCGACCCGGCGCCAGGTGGGCCTGTCACTGATCTCTCGCCACCAGCGCGCAAGGTTCGGTCGCGCGTCGATCAGGTCTGCACCGTTGGAGGCGACGAGATACTGCAAGTAGGGCAGCCAGGTCACCTCGGCGAGCGAGAACTCGGGTCCGGCAAGGAATTGCTGCCTGGCCAGCGTGGCGTCCGCGACGTCGAACGCGGTTGCCAGCTCACCGCGCGCCGCAGCGATGGCGTTCCGATCTGGTGGTGGCGGAAGGAATTTCGCGCCCGGGCTGCGGCGGATGATCTCGTACACAGGGCCGGCGCGGACGAGGTCCCACACCGGTCCGCTGACGTAGCTCTGCTCGATGCTGATCCACTGTTCCATCAGCCCGCGCAGCCTGAGGTCGTCCGGTGTCAGTGCCGGGCCCGGCAACCGATGGTCCAGATAGCGGATGATAGCCCGCGATTCGTACAGCAGGAACCCATCGTCCTCCAGTACCGGAATCTCACCGAACGGCTGGAGTTTCCGGTGCTCCGGCGACTTGTCCTGCCCTTGGAGAACACTCACCTCGACCAGCTCGGCGTGCTGATTCTTCTCGGCCAGGACCATCAGTACCTTGTGGGTGCAGGCGCTGGTGGCCGTCCCGTACACCTTCATTATGTTTCGTCCTTTGTGTACTCCGTGAGCACTTTCAACAGATACCGGGTGACCGCCCTCGGGGTCTGATGATCGAAGGCGAGCGTCGACGGCAGAGCGAGTCCGGTTCGCGCCGCGAGTTCGTGTCGCAGCTGCACGGCCATCAGGGAATCCATGCCGAGTGCCATGAACTTGCCGTCCATCGGGACGTCCGAGGGCGAAGGTAGCTGGAGTAAGGCCGCTGTGTCCCGGCGTACTGCTGCCTCGATCGCGGCCTCCCGATCGCCGTTCGGCAACCCGATCAGTTCATCGACCCAGTGCGCCGGCACGACGGCCACCTGTTCGCTGGGCGGTGCCGGTGCGTCGAGCCAATGACGTTTGCGCTGCCATGGATAGCGCGGCAACGTTGCGACCCGGCGCCGATCCGGGTATAGCCGGGCGAAGTCCACTGGATAGCCCGCGGTGTAGAGCTCGGCAATCGAGTTGAGCAGGCTGCGTTGTTCCGGGCGCTCTCTGCGCAACGTCGGGATTGCAGCTGCTGTGCCGAGACAGTTCGCGATATGGCCGGAGAGCACGGAATGCGGCGCTATCTCGAGGAAGATCTGCTGCCTATCGCGGGCTGCGGCGTGCACAGCGTCAGCGAATCGGACCGGCTGCCGGACGTTGTTCGCCCAATAATCGCCGGTCAATTCGCTTCCGGCGATCCGGTCTCCGCCCACCGTGCTGTACATGGGGCACGTTGTGGGGCCGCACTCTACCGCGGCGAGTTCCTTCTCGAGCTCTGTGGCCATCGGGGCCATGGAACGTGAGTGGAATGCGTAGCCGCCCGGCAACCAGCGGCAGTGGACGTCTCGCCGCTGGAGCGGGTTGAGCACGGTGTGCAACTCGTCCACCGAGCCGGACAGTACGACGGACCGGGCGTCGTTGATCGCTGCCACCACGACCGAAGTGTTCGATCCGGCAATAACGTTCGCGATCTCATCCGGCCCCAGCGCGACTGCAACCATCGCCCCCGAACCGTCGGCCGGCGCCATGAGGCGTCCTCTCGATACCACGATCCTGATGGCTTCCGCCAGGCTCAGCGCACCCGCGACATGCGCGGCGGCGATCTCACCAACACTGTGCCCGATGACTGCGTCGGGCCGAATGCCCCACGACGCGAGCAGGGCCGACAGCGCAATCTGGCATGCGAACAGCGCGGGTTGGGCGATCTCCGTGCGGTGTAACCTCGATTCGCCTTCTGGCGCAGCCAGTTCCGCGAGCAACGATAACGATGTGTGCTCCGCGACCAATCGGTCGCATTCTTCGAGTGCGGCGCGGAAAATCGGTTCACTGCCCTGCAGCTCGCGACCCATACCGATCCACTGCGCCCCCTGCCCGGAGAAGACGTAGGTGATCGTGGGTGCCGTGGCTCGGGCCCGGGTGGCACCGTCGCGCACGAATGCGTGCAGGTGCTCGGCCAGTTCGGCACCGGAGGCACCAACTACTGCGGTCCGCCATTCGTGATGATCACGCCGGGCTCCCGCCGTATAGGCGACATCGCACGGATCATCTTCCCGCTCCAGGACATTCGCGTGTGCGATAGCCAACTCGATCAGTGCCGACGGGCTGCGCGCCGACAGCGGGAGCAGGACCGGTCCGCCCCGCGGCGGCAGCTGCTCGACCGTGGGCGCCTCGGCGACGACGACATGCGCGTTGGTGCCGCTCATACCGAACGAACTGACACCCACGATCCGCGGCTTCTCGCCCTCCGGCCACGCGATGGTCTTCGTCGGGATGACGAAAGGTGTTCCGGTCAGGGAAATCCTCGGATTGAGCGTGCTGAAGTGCAGGTTGCGGGGGATTTCCGCGTACTGCAAGGCCAGTACCGCCTTGATCAGTCCGGCGATGCCCGCGGCGGCCTCGAGATGTCCGATGTTGGTCTTGACCGCACCCAGTACGCAACCGCCACTGTTAGCGTCCCCCTCGCCGAAAACCTCGGCCAGTGCCTCGATCTCGACCGGGTCTCCGAGTGCGGTGCCGGTTCCATGGGTCTCCACATACCCGATATCGACGGGGCGCACCTGGGCATCGGCGAACGCCTGGCGCAGCAGGTCCCGCTGCGCCAGTGGATTGGGTGCGGTCAGCCCGGCCGAGCGACCGTCGGAGTTCATTGCCGAACCCTGCAGGACTGCCAGTACTCGATCGCCGTCGGCCAGTGCATCGGAGAGCCTCTTCAGCACAACGATTCCGCAGCCCTCGCCGCGGACGAACCCGTTCGCACGGGCGTCGAAGCTACGGCACCGGCCATCCGGCGACAGCGCTTGTAGATCGCTGATCATCTCGGTCACCGCTTCGTCCAGAACGAGATTCACCCCACCGGCCAGGGCGAGGGAGCTTTCCCCGGTCCGCAGGCTCCGGATCGCAAGATGTACCGCGACCAGCGATGATGAGCACGCGGTGTCAACCGCGAGACTCGGCCCACACAGCCCGAGCAGGTACGACAACCGACCCGCGCCGAAACTGTGGGCCGTTCCGGTGCCGGTATAGCCGCTCATTGCGCCGGAACGCGCGCTGAGCAGCAGGTAGTCGTTGCTGCTCATCCCTACGAAGACGCCGGTTCGGCTGCCGGCCAGCCGCTCGGTCGCCACTCCGGCGTCTTCCAGCGCCTCCCAGGCGACCTCGAGCAGCAGCCGATGCTGTGGATCCAGCGCGTCGGCTTCCTGCGGGGCTATCCCGAAGAACGCCCCGTCGAATCCGTCCACCGAGGGCAGGAAAGCACCGGTTGCTCCAGCGTCACCGGTGGCACGGTCGGGTCGTTGGGACACTGTGTCGACACCGTCGGAGAGCAGTGTCCAGAATGCTTCGGGGTCGTCGGCGCCACCCGGGAAACGGCAGCCCATGCCGATTACCGCAATAGCTTCGGTGTGCTGTCGCCGCAGCCGCACGACCTCGGCTTCCATCGTGCGCAGCGCGGAAGCGGCTTTCACGAGCTGTGTGCGATAACGTTGCTCGTCGGCGATGTTCACGTCAACTCCCCCTCTTCGAGCCGGTTTATCGAATCGTCGATCTGCGCCAGCAGATCGTCCATGTCCAGATCTCCGAGTTCATCTAGTTGGCCGGTGGTCGCCTGCGGCTCGGCCATGCCGAGCGCGTCGAGTAGCTGTCCGGTCAGCGCGAGCACTGTCGGCGCGCTGTACAGCAGCGTCGCCGACAGTCGTACGCCTAGTGCGGATTCGAGCCGATTCCGTAGTTCGAGCGCCATCAGCGAGTCGACGCCCATGGTGGTCAGCGGCGCTTTCCGGTCGATCAGAGCTGGGTCGAGGTGCAGGACCTGGCTGAGTTGTCCGGTCACGACGGTGTCGATCAAACTCGGGCGTTCGGCAGCGGCGGCCACGCGCAGCCGGTCCACGAACTCGGTCGGCCGTCCACTGGTGTTCCCGCGGTTGTCGTCGTCGAGTTCGGCGTACAGCGACGCACCGGCCAGAGACGGGTAGAACGCGAGCCATTGCCGCAGATCGAGATTCGCCGCCACGACCTGGCTGGCGCTGCCGCCCAGCAGGCGACCCAGGATGTCCACACCTTGCGCAGGGGTGATGGTGCCGACCCCCCGGTGCGCGAGTCGCTGCCCTTCCGACTCGCGCCTCGCCATGATTCCGTCCTGCGAGTACAGCCCCCAGTCCACGCACAATGCCGTTCTGCCACTGCATTCCCGATGCCGCGCGAGCCCGCCCAGAAATGCGTTGGCGGCCGCGTAGCTCGCCTGTCCCGGTGAGCCGAGCACAGCCGACGCTGAGGAGTACATGACGAAGAAGTCCAGTTCCCGGTCCCCGGTCAGTTCGTGCAGGTTCCACGCGCCGCGGACCTTGGGTGCCAGGACCCGATCGAATCGTTCGGCATCCAGTCCCAGAATGGTCCGATCGTCGAGCACCATGGCCGTGTGCAGCACTCCGCGCAGTGGTGGCATCCGGTCGTCGATATCGGCGAGCACCCTGGCGACGTCCGCGCGCCGGGTGACGTCCGCGCGCGCCACCACCACCTCGACACCATCGCGCCTGAGCTCGGCGATCCTCGCCTGTGCGTCCGGACCCGGTTCGTGCCGTCCGGCCAGCACGAGGTGCTGCGCCCCCCGGGTTGCCAGCCAGCGTGCCAGGCCGATACCGAGCCCACCGAGCCCACCGCTGATCAGGTATGTCCCGCCGGTCAGCGCCGGCTCGGCATTCCCGCAGTCGAACCGGGTCCGTACCAGCCTGGCGAGCTTCCGCCCTTCCTCGCGCAGCGCGATTTCGTCTTCGCGATCTGATGCGACGAGTTCGGGAAGGAGTTCCGCGGCGCAACGAGTGAGCGTCCACTCCGAGTCGAGGTCCACCCGGGTGCATTCCAGTTCGGGATGCTCGACGCTCAATGTCCTTGCCAGTCCCCACAGCGGAGCTTGGGACACCGCAACCGGTTCGCGGCCTACCTGCTGCGCTCCTCGGGTGACCAGCCACAAGCGGGGATGGTCCCGCAGGCCCAGGCGAGCGAGCGCGCGGACCAGGCGCACCGTGCTGAGCCCGGTGGTGTGCTGATCCTCGGTCAGGGTATCGGCGGTGACGTATTCGGTGTCGGTGGTATTCAGGCTCCACAGGTGCACCACACCGGCACAGCCCGGTTCGCCCTGGGCGACGTTGTCCAGCAGTGCGTTCCAGGCTTCATCGTCGGCAACGTCGATGTCGTCCTTGCCGACCAGGACGCAGGTTCGGCCGCGTTGTTCGAGCAGTGCGGCCAGGGCGCTGCCGACGCCGGAGGAATCGGCGAGCACCAGCCAGGTACCGGCAGCCCCGTCGCGCCGATCCGGCGCTACGAGACGTTTCCCCGCGGCCCAATCCACTCGGTAGAGCCAGTCTCGGTACGGATCCGGTTCGGCGAGCTCGGCCACCGTGAGCCCCTCGACCTCGATCAGCACGGTGCCGTCCTCGTCGAGCACCAGCAGATCACCACAGTGTTCGGTGGACCTTGCGCGCGCGTGTACCCACACCCGTCGACCGATCGGCCCGTGCACTCGAAGCCGATCGATCCGCGCCGGAACGATTCCTCCGGTCGGCAGCCGGTCGAGCAGAACACCGCCGAGGACCTGGAAGCAGGCGTCCAGCAGGGCCGGGTGGCAGACGTACCCCGTGGACGACTCCGCAAGCTCGATCGCCGCGATGCTCTCACCCGCACCGGTCCAGATTCGTTGCACGCCACGAAAGGCCGGGCCGTAGTCGATGGTTCGCCCGGCATATCGCGCGTAGTGCTCGTCCGCAGTGACCTCGGTGCGACAGCGGTCCCGCACCGACGTCAGCGGCTCGGCCGGAGGTGGTCCGTCGTCGGCACGGCCGATCGTCCCATGTGCACAGCGCACCCACGGCTCGGAATTGTCTGCGCGGGCATATACCCGGAAGCCGTCGGCGTCCTCGATGAGTTGGAAGTGGCCGGAGCCGTCGCTGCCGAGAATTGTCATACGTTCGAATACGAGATCATTCAGAACCGATGATCGCCCGGAGGCGTACAGCGCCATCTCCACATAGCCCGACGCCGGGAACACGACCACACCGTCGACGGTGTGGTCGGCCAGATAGGGCAGATGCAGTTCCCGCTCCCAGATCCGAGTCCCCGGCGAGGTCGCGAGGCTGACCGGCTCGCCGAGAAACGGGTGTCCGCGTTGCTCTGGGTGGACCGGCGTCCGGTCCACCCAGTAACGTTCGCGCCGCCACGGATAAGCGGGTAGCGGTACGCAGCGCCCGCCGCCGGGGTGCAGCGCGGGCCAGTCGACCCGGCTGCCCCGGACATACAGCGCGGCAAGCGATCCGAGGAATATCTCGCGTTCGTCGTGTCCGCGACGACCTGACGCGACGACCGTGCCGCCGTCCTCTTCTATCGAAGTCAGTAGGATCGGGTGCGGACTCAACTCGACGAATACCGTCGGGCCCGCCGCAATCTGTTCGCGGACCGCCTCGGAGAACAGCACGGGTTCTCGTAGATTGCGGACCCAGTAGGCGGCATCCAGTTCGGCGCCGCCGCAGAAACTTCCGAGCACGGTGGACCACATCGGCACCGCGGCGGCCTTCGGTTCCAGTACACCCAGTTCACGGCCGAGCTCATCGGTGATTGCGTCGACTTGCGGGCTGTGCGCGGCGACCTCGACCTTGATTCGGCGGCAGAACACCCCGGCATCGGTCAGCTGGGCCACGATCTCGTCCAGCGCGTCCGGAGCACCAGACAGCACAGTCGAACGCGCACTGTTGCTCGCCGCGATCGACACCCGGTCCGCCCACTCCGAAAGCGCCGCGTTCGCCTCCTCGAACGGCAGCTCTACCTGCGCCATCGCGCCGCGTCCGGTCAGTGTGCGCAGTAACCGGCTGCGGCGGACGATGATTCGCGCCGCGTCCGTCAGGGAGAGCGCGCCGGCCACGTGCGCGGCGGCCACCTCGCCCAAGCTGTGGCCGATGACCGCGTCGGGCTCGATGCCCTTCGATCGCCACAACGCTGCCAAGCCGACCTCCATCGCGAACAGCACAGGCTGGACGATGTCGATCCGGTTCAGCCGGGACTCGGACGGATCGGCGGTCAGTTCAGCAATGACCGACCATTGCGCTTCGTCGCGGATCGCGTCGTCGCACGCCTCGACAGCCGAGCGGAACACCGGCTCACTGTCGAACAGCGCGCGGCCCATACCGAGCCACTGCGAGCCCTGTCCGGGAAATACGAACACGGTCCGGTGCCGTTGGGCAGGTTGGGTACCAGACACCAGCTGCAGTTGTCCGTCTGCGGACACCACCAGTGCGGCACGGTGTTCGTGATGGTGTCTACGGACGGCCGCGGTGTAGGCGATATCGGCGATCTCGGCCTGCCTGTCGGCCAGCGTCGTCCGGAACGCTGCGACAAGTTCGATCAGCCCCTGTGCGTCGCGCGCGGAAATCGGTACCAGGGCGGACCCTGAGGTGGGCGCAGCTACGGGAGGTTCGACTCGCTCCGGCGGATCAGCGACGATGACGTGTGCGTTCGTCCCGCTGATACCGAACGAGCTGACTCCCGCCATCCGCGTCACACCGTCGCGTCTCGGCCACGGGACCGGTTCTCTCGGCAGCACCAGAGCGGTTCCGTCGAGGTCGATCCGGGGATTCAGCGTGTGCAAATGCACGTTCGCCGGAATACGCTCCCAGCGCAACGCGAGCACGGCCTTGATCAACCCGATCACCCCGGCAGCCGCCTCGAGATGACCGATGTTGGTCTTCACCGCACCGAGCACGCAGTGTGAGCCGTCCTCCCTCGGCTTTCCGATCACATCGATGAGCGCATCCACTTCGATCGGATCACCCAGGGGCGTTCCGGTGCCGTGTGTTTCGACATAGCCGATATCCGCCGCGTCGGCGCGCGCGTTGCGCAATGCCTGACGTAGCAACGCTTTCTGCGCGGACACGTTCGGCGCGGTCAGCCCGGATGAACGGCCGTCGGAGTTCACCGCGGACCCACGGATCACGGCGAGCACCGGATCGCCATCTGCCACCGCGACGGACAGACGTTTGAGGACCAGCATCCCGCATCCCTCACCGCGGACGTAGCCATCGGCCAACGCGTCGAAGGTCTTGCACCGCCCGTCGTCGGACAGTGCGCGAGAGCTGGCCATCATGTCGGTCATGTCTCTGGCCAGCATCACGTTGACACCACCGGCCAGCGCCATCGTGCTCTCGCCGGATCGCAGGCTCTGCACCGCGAGATGCACCGCGACCAGCGACGACGAACACGCCGTGTCCACCACCATGCTCGGCCCCTGCAACCCGAGCACATACGACAGCCGTCCGGCGGGGAACGAGTGCCCGTTGCCGGTCACGGTGTAGATATCGCGCTTGCCGACGCTGAGCCGGTCGTAATCGGTGACGACGACGCCGGCGAACACACCGGTTCGCGAGCCGTTCAACTGCTCCGGCAGGGCCCGTCCCGCCTGTTCCAGCGCCTCCCAGGTCACTTCCAGCAGCAGGCGTTGCTGGGGGTCCATCGCCTCGGCTTCACGAGGCGATATACCGAAGAAGGCTGGGTCGAATCGGTCCACACCGGACAGGAAGCCGCCCCAGCGGCTCGCGGTGGCGCCGTCGTCGGCTGCCCACCGGTCCGGTGGCACGTCGCTGATGGCGTCGACGCCACCGTCGATCAGCCGCCAGAACTCGTCCGGGCTAGTGCCGCCGCCGGGCACCCGGCAACTCATGCCGATGACGGCGATCGGCTCGGTCTTCGCCAGCAGTTCGCGGTCCAACCGTGCCTGCAGCGTTCGGATGGCCGTCAGAGCCTGCTTCACCGACGGCTGCTCAGTCATTGCCCAGTTCCTGTTCGACGAGCCGGATGCTGTCCAGCAGCATGGCCTCGGCTTCGGCGTCCGAGAGTAGATCGAGGTCCGCCATCCGGGATGGCTCGTCCTCCGATTCCGAATCCGGTTGCCGCGCCGAGGGTTGCGTCACCGCAAGTTCATCCGCGATGAACTCCGCGAGCGCGGCGACGGTGGAGTAGGTGAACAGCAGCGCGACCGACAACCGGATGCCGAGCGTGGACTCCAGCCGGTTGCGTAGCTCCACCGCCATGATCGACCCCATGCCCATGCCCTGGAACGTCGCCCTCCGGCTCAGGTTCACTGGATCTCGTTGCAGCGTCAGGGAAAGCTGGTGCGTCAGGTGCTCCTCGAGCAGCGCGCCTCGTTCGGAGACACTGGCCGCGGCCAGCCTGGCGGCGAATGCGGTAGGTCTGTCCGGGGCCCTGCTTTCGACCGCATCGAAAAAGGGCGCGCCGGCCGCTCCGGGGTACGACTCGAACCAGTGTTGGAGGTTCGGATCCATGACTGCGAGCCGACCGAGATTCGAGCCGATACCACGATCCAACGCCCGCGTGAGACTCCTCGCGGGCGCTTCGGCGATGCCTTGTGCCGCTGTGTCTGCCCGCGCGACATGCAAGCTCAGTGCGGGCAGGCCCAGGGCACGGCGGTGGTGGGCGATGGCATCCAGCCGAGCACTGTCCGGTGCGTCACCCGGGCGACCGAACAATGCGGCGACCGAGGAGCAGAGTATGAAGAAATCGAGCCTGCGATCGAGTGTGTGCTGGTGCCACCGCCATGCGCTGTCACCATTCCCTGTGTGGATCAGCCCGCGCAATGGGCCTGCGGCGGTTTCGATCTCGTCGATCAGGGAGCTCATCTCATGATCGCCGATGTCGTATGTGTCGACGGTCAGCACCCCGGCCCCCGGGACGTCGATCGGCCCGATGGCAGCGGCCCGGCCCAAGATCACGATGTTGCGCGCGCCGCAGTCGGTCATCCACTGGGCATACGGCTCGGCTGATGCCGTGGCCCCGCAGACAATCAGATATGTGCCGTCTGACTGCAACTGCGCCGCCCGCTCAGCGGCCTCGGGCACCCGAACCAGCCTGGCGACGAACCGGCCGTGGGGACGCAGGGCGACATCGGTATCCCGGTCGTCGCTGAGCAATTCTGTTGCCAGTGTGGCCACTTCATCGGGCGTCGGCCGCGCCGTGAGGTCCACTCGCGTGACGGACAGCGTAGGACAGTCGAGCCCTATCGTCCTGCCGAGTCCCCACAGAGACGCTTGGTCGACGCTGACCGGAGTGGTATCCGCGCCGACTGCCTGTGCGGCACGGGTCAGCAGCCACAGTCGTGGCCGGTCCCGCCATCCCATTCCGGTCAGCGCCTCGGCCAGCGCGCTCGCACTGGAGGCGCCGAGACTGCCGATGTGCACCACCCCGGCAGGTGGTTGTCCGGGAAGAACGGTGCGCAGCGACTCGGTCGTGGCAGAGCTGAGTGCCCGGTCGGTCTTAAGATCGCAGGGAATGTTTCGCGCACGTAACGCGTCCGCGAGTTCGGTGCCGAGGGCGTCCTCACCCGCGAACACGATCCACGGCCCGATCCGCTGTCGCAATGATTCTCGGTGCGGGACTTCGCGCCATTCCACGGTGTAGAGGCAATCGGCAGCCGGATCCGGATCGGAGGGCGAGAGCGAGCTCAGACGCACGCCCTCGACTTCCACCAGCACCCGGCCGTCGTCGTCGAGCAGGTAGAGGTCACCACCCGGACCGGCCGATCGGCCGTGCGCCCAGACCGGGCCGGTCGGCGCCCGATACACCCGCAACCGGCCGATCTCGGTCACCACATAACTGCCTGACGAACCGTTGCACAGGGCGATCAGCGCCTGCAGACCAGCATCGAGCACCGGGGGATGGACGCGGTAATCGGCACGGCGAGACGGTGTCGGCGGGATGACCCTCGCCAGCACCTCGTCCTGGCCGAACCATAACTCGGAGACCCCACTCAGGTGCTCGCCGATATCCAGTCCCGCTCTGGCCAGTGCCCGATAGTGCTCGGCGCCGTCCCGGCGCGTCGTGCAGCGCTTCCGGATCGAAGCCGGCTGTTCGTGCACGTGCGGCGTACCAGTGTCTGGGCCGACGGTGGCCAGCGCATGCCGCACCCAGTCCGGACCACGGCGGCTGAACATCTGGAAGAGTTCGTCCCGGGTGCTGATCACCGTCTGGGTCGTGGGCGACACCGCGGCGGTCAGCTCCAGCAAGCGTTCGAACGTCAGCCGAGTAACGGCGATATCCGTGGTCTCATAGGCCTCCGCGGCCGCAGCCAACGCCATTTCGGCGAAGGTGGCCGCGGAAAGCACAACGCTCCCGCCCACCGTGAGGTCGGCCAGATACGGCAGGTGTGCCGGGTCCAGAGCGCGGTGCCAGTACCGGGTTCCGTGCTCGACCGCCGAGACCAGACCGGGACCGAGCAGGGGGTGACCTTCGGCAGTGCGGGACAGGACAGCGCGCCGGTCCGCCGCGAGCCAGTACCGCTTTCGCTGCCACGGATACGCCGGCAGCGACACGACTCGACCAGTACCCAGGAGCCGATCGAAGTCCGGCGCGCAACCGGCCGCATACAGCGCGCCGGCGGCGCGCCGCAGCGACGACAGGTCGTCCTCGTCCCTGCGCAATGAACCGAAGACGTAACCATCGATGCTGCGGGCGGCAAAACATCGTTGGATATTTTCCATCAGGACCGGATGCGGGCCGATCTCCAGGAAAACTCGGTACCCGTCGGAGATCGCCGCGTCCATCGCATCCGCAAACCGTACGGTTTGCCGGACGTTTCGCCTCCAGTAGTCCGAGTCGAATCGCTGATCGTCAGCGAGCTTCCCGGAAACTGTGCTGTAGACGGGCAACCGGTTCGGCTCGGGCGCAAGTGTGCCGAGTGCCTGGGACAAGTCATCCGCGGCCGGATCCATCTGCGCGCTGTGGAAGGCGTAACCGACCCGGAGTTCACGGAAAGCGACGCCGTCGCGACGCAGCCGTCCGAGCAAGTCCGCCAGTGCGGAGTCACTGCCCGAGACGACCGTCGAATACGGATCGTTGACCGCTGCGATCGCCACTTCCCCCCGGTATTCCCGCAGCCTGCCGAGCAACCGCTCGGCAGGCAGTTCGACCGAAGCCATGCCGCCCTCCCCGGGCACCACCGCGGCGTGCATCGACCGGCTGCGGTGATATACCACGTCGACCGATTCGGCGAGAGACAGTGCCCCGGCCACATACGCTGCGGTGACCTCGCCGACACTGTGGCCGATAACAGCGTCCGGCACGAGTCCCCATGCCTGCCACAGCCGAATGACCCCCACCTGGATTGCGAACAGCGCGGGTTGCGCGACCGCGGTGAGGTGCAGGCGGCTGTGTTCCGGCGATGCGGTGAGCTCGTCGGTCAGCGACCAACGGGTCAGTGGCCGCAGCAATTCGTCGCATTCCTCGACGGCGGCGCGGAAGACCGGTTCGGTCAACAGGTTTCGGCCCATTCCGATCCATTGCGAACCCTGACCGGAGCACACGAACACCGTCCGGCGCCGCTCGCCATGCTCCACGGTGCCCATCCACGTGTTGCTCGGCATGCTGCCCCCGACTGTGGCGCGCAAGGAGTCGGCCAGCTCATTCGGCGACGAACCCGTCACAGCGAGGCGGTGTTCGTGATGGTCCCGCCTGGCGGCCGCCGTATAACACAGGTCACCCAGGGCGGTTCCATCGTCGCTGATGAGCTTGCGCGCCATGTCGTTCGCCGATGCGAACAGGGAATCACGCGATCGAGCGGAAAGCACCAGCAACTCCGTCCGGCCGTGGTCCGGCACGGGGGGCCGGGCGGCGCCTCGGACGTAGAGCGCACCGAGCGAATCGATCAGCGTCGAGCAGTCGCGGTCGCCTCGTCGCAATGTCGGCAGCGCCCGGCCACCGTTCTGCTCGACCACCGGGGCGAGAATCGGATGCGGGTCGACGTCGATGAAGATGTGACTGTCGTCGGCAAGCAAGCATTCCATCGTGTTTCGGAATCGCCACGGCTCGCGTTCGGTGCGCACCCAGTGCTCGGCGACCAACTGCGTGCCCTCCATCCGCTCACCGGTGACCGAGGAATAGAACGGTATTCGGGTCTCGCCAGGCCGCACATTCGCGAGCGCGTCCCGCAAACCGGGCAGTATCGGATCCACATAGGGACTGTGCGAGGCGTAGTCGACCCTGATCAGAGCCGACCCGATCGATCGCCCAGCGAGTTCGTGCCGCACTGCCTCGATGGTCTCTCGGTTACCCGAGACCACAGTGGATTCCGGTCCGGCCTCGCCTGCGACCCACACCCGGCCCCTGTGTCGGGACATCAGTTCGTTCGTGTCCGCAACGGACAGATCTAGTAGGGCCATAGCGCCGTGACCGGAGAGGTTGCCCGCCAACGTGGCGCGCCGACACATGATCAACACAGCGTCGTCGAGGCTGAGCGCACCGGCGACGTGCGCGGCGGCCACCTCACCCATGCTCATCCCGGCGACGGCATCGGGCTCGACTCCCTTTGATCGCCACAGCTCGGTCAGCGCGACCTGCATCGCGAAAATTGCAGGTTGGGCGAGCTCGGTGCGCTCGATCCAGCTCTGGTCGGCCGAGGTCAGCAACTGGGTGAGGGACCAGTCGACGTGCCGGCGCAGCGCGGTCTCACACCGGTTGATCGCTGACCGGAATGTGGGCTCACGTAGCAGCCACGCGCCCATTCCGGTCCACTGTGATCCCTGCCCGCCGAACAGGAATGTGATTCTCGGCGGGTCTTTTTCGACTGTTCCCGTGCTGATTCCGGCTCCGGTGTAGCCGCTGTTGAACTTCTCGCTGGCAGCCGCGAGATCATCGGGGTCGCGCACCGACAGCGCAAGCCGGTGCGAGCCTTCCGCCTTCGCCGAGGGGGAAGCACACAACCGGGCCAGCGATGCCCGGTCCCGAACAGTCGCCAGGTCACGCACGACGACACGAAGGCCGTCCTCGCTGTCCGCGGCGAGCGGCAGCAGGTGGATCGGAGCGTTTTCGCCGCTTTCGAGGATCACGTGACAGTTCGTCCCGCCGAACCCGAATGCACTCACCCCAGCGAGGCGGCGGCCTCCGGCGTCGCCTCGCCACTTCTCCGGCCGCGAAAGTATCCGCAAGCCCCATTCCTCGAAGGGGATGTGCGGACTGGCTTGCGCGAACTGGCCGGAGGGCGGCAGCGTGCGATGCCGCATCGCCAGCAGCACCTTGATCAGCCCGGCGATCCCGGCCGCCGGTTCGAGATGCCCGATCGCGCTCTTGACCGAACCGATCGGCAGCAGCCGGTCAGGCGCCCGCTCCGCGCCGAGCACAGTGGCCAGCGCGCTCGCCTCGATCGGATCACCGAGCGCCGTTCCCGTCCCGTGCGCTTCAACGTACCCGACCTCGGACGGCGCAACGCCCGCTCGCCGATACGCGCTGCGCAGCAAGGACTCCTGGGCCAGCAAGCTCGGCGCGGTCAGGCCATTGGTGAACCCATCGTGATTTACTGCGCTGCCCTTGATGACACCGTGAATCGGATTGCCGTGGGCCAACGCCCGGTCCAATGGCTTCAGCACGATCATCCCGGCGCCCTCGCCACGGCCGTACCCATCGGCGCGCGCATCGAACGCCTTGGAACGCCCGTCCGGTGCCAGCGCCCCGAGCCGTGCGAGCGCATGCACCGTATCCTGCGCCAGCATCAGACTCACACCACCGGCCAGCGCGATGTCACACTCGCCCGCCCGCAGGCTCTGCGCCGCGAGGTGCACGGCGACCAGTGACGATGAGCACGCGGTGTTCACCAGCAGGCTCGGTCCGCGTGCACCCAGCGTGTACGACAATCGGGCGGGAATGATGCTCGGATCGCCTCCGGCCAACGTGTGTTCGGTGACCAGATCCGGGTCGGCGCGAATTCCCGCCCCGTACTCGCTCCACATCGCGCCGACGAACACACCGGTCCGGCTGCCGCCGAGACCGCCTACCGGAATACCCGCGTCATCAAGGGCTTCCTGCATCAATTCGAGCATCAACCTTTGCTGCGGATCGATGTGTGGAGCCTCGCGCGGAGAGATGCCGAAGAACTCGGGATCGAACTTGTCTATCCCATCGATGAACCCGCCGCGTGGGGGACCGTCCCCGGCCCACCGCCCGTCCGGGGGTTCGGTGAGCGCGTCCGAACCGGTGCTGAGCAGTCGCCAGTACGCCGCCGCGTCCGGAGCTCCGGGGAAGCGGCAGGCGAGACCGACGATAGCGATCGGCTGTGGCTCCGAACCCGGTGCCTCATACTGTTGCAGTGGCTCCGACCTGGTCCCGATCAGCCAGTGTGCCAATGCAATCGGTGTCGGATGCGCCCACATTTGGGTCGGCGACACCGGTTGGCCGGTTGCCGCACTCAGCTCACCGGCAAGCATGGTCAAAGTCCGCGAATCGAGCCCGTAGCGGGTGAACGGCTCGCGTCCGTCGATCGCGGCGGGGTTCACCTGGCTCAGCTCGCCCATTCTGGAAATGAGCCAGTCCCGCACGTCCTCCATAGACCGGGACCGCATAGGCCGCCCACCTCCAACACGCAAAATCCTCATCATTGCGTGGCCGTGTCCTGCGCCGTCGGCACGCGCACGGATCATACCCTGGGTATATACCGAACAGTCTTCTTTGGGTGTTGCTCCCCCGGACCGCCCAGGTGTCGAAGCGTCCGCAACGTTCAGCGTGGATTCATATGACAACCCTCGAAACCGTGACAGGTGACGTATTGCCTCTGCCCGCGCGGTTCCCGGTAGTGAGAAACCAGTGAAGACAACATCGGCGTTCTGGGGCAACACTTCTCGACCTGCCAGTGGATCCGAGCGATTACGGCTCGGCAACGGCATCCATAACTCGGCCACTGATGGAATCCGGCGTCCGCGCTACCGCTGCGGCCGACCCGATGATGCGAAATATCTTGCGGTGCAACACATCTGTTATCTGCTGTCACCCCTGCTGGCGACTTCGAGACACGTGGACCACGGCTTGGTCACGGGCAGACCGAATGGTGCACCAAGCCGGAATCGCAGCCTCGATTGCCATCTGTTGCGGCTATTGCCTTGCAACGGTGAGCATCTCAGTGCCATGGATGGGGGGGTGCTGGCGGCGTGCTGGCCTGGATCGACTTCGAGTCGGCGAACCTTTCGACCTGCACCCCGCGCCCCCGATCGCTTCACATGGCGCTGAGCGCCCTTGCAGATAGAGCATTCTCACATCAAAATGTTCCCAACAATGGCAAGAATGGTCGAGCTTCCCCTCAGGCAGCGAGGTGGTGCCCGCTTCGTCAGTGTCTTGATCTTGTGCATCACCGACGCCAACACGTTCTTGGACGGGATGGTGAGCACGACACGACGGCCGCCGCCTCGGGGCTTCGCCTGGATGTGGAAGCCGAGGATATGAATCCGTCGTTGATGTGGGTCTTCTCGTCCGAGAGAGTCATCTTCAACCGCCCGGCCAACAGGACCGAGATCTGCGACTTCAGGTCTTCTGCTTCGGATTTCGTGCCGTGCACCAGCACGACGAAATTATCGGCATAGCGAATCAGCCGGTAGTTCGGTCGGCCCGTCCGGCGGCGATACTGCCGCCGCCAAGGCGGACTCATCTGTTCGTCCCGGGTCCGCGCGAAATGCCGATCCAGCACGGACAGATAGACATTGGCCAATAACGGCGAGGTCAGCCCGTTATTGCCGAACGTGGCCTCGCATGGGATGGAATATTCCGCCCCAGCTCGATACGACCGCATCGGCCCTAAAGCGCTGCGGCGCACCGGAATTCGCCGGTGCTGATCAGATATGCCGACGACCTGGTCGCCCTCTGTCACTCCAGGCAGCAGGCTGAGCAGATCAAAGCTCAGCTCGCCGCAGGGCTCGCGCCGAGAGCACTGGCCCTCAACGAGGACAAGACACGCATCACCTGCCTCGACGAGGGCTTCGACTTTCTCGGGTTTACCGTGCGCCGTTATCGCAACACGCTGCTGATCACACCGAGCAAGCTATACGTCGGACTTTGCGGTGCGCCGTCATGGAAACTGGTTCTGAGCCTCGCTTTTACGCTTCTGCGGCGGGGTTGTCCATCGATATCTCTTTCCGTGGTTCTCCTGGCTCGAGCAGGGCAGAAATATCAATATCAGTGTGCAGGTGTTGAATTCGGTTGCACGTACGTTGTCGTTGGATGCTGCGGAGAAGGCGCACTTGTATCGGTTGGCGGATGTGCCGACGGTGCCGACTGCGCACGCGGGAACTGCTCTGCCAGAAGAACTTCAGGTGATTCTGGATCATCTGGAACCTTTGCCGGGTGTGGTGTTGAGTCCGCGTTATGACGTGCTTGCGCACAATAAGTCGTATGAGGCACTGTGCCCGGGTTTCGTAAAGGGGGAGCGGAATGTGGCGCGGCGGGTGTTCCTGACCCCGGAGTGCTGCAACGCCTATCACCATAATTGGGATGATTTGCGGCGCATGGTGGGTTATCTGCGTGGTTCGTATGTGAAGAATCTCGGTGATCCGGGGTGGGAGGAATTCATCTCTGAGTTGTGCCTCGTTCTCGACCCGGTAGGTGGGGACCGGTTCACCGACTCGCTGCGCTGTTTGAAGCCGGAGGGGCGGCTGCTGGTCGTGGGGTTCACCGCTGGCGAGATCCCCACGGTCAAGGTCAACCGGCTGCTCATCCGGGACATCGCTGTGATCGGTGTGGCATGGGGCCGCCCGTGGTGGCATACGGATTGTGGAGCTCGGCGCTGCCCTTGGCCACCATCGAGGTGTCGCCACGCCCGATCCCCTAGACCGCCAGCACTGTGCACGTGCTCGGCGAGGATGGTCGCCGCGCTGTCGAAGGGGGGACCGATCAACACCACTTCGGCGTCGATGACATCGAGGGATCTGATGGTGTCACGCGCCCAGACCGTCGGATCGGTTCGATGCTCGACAATGGGAGCCGCTCGCATTCGGTCCCGATCAACAGTGCCTGCCGCTTGGCCTGCGCACTCTATCGGCCAAGCGTTCGCTCGCCGCAAGCCGGTCCGGGGCATGGGAAGATCACCCGTAGGCAATTCTCTCCAGCAGATCGAGCGCTTCGTCTACCTTATGCAGTTCGCTGGACGGCAAGCTCTCCGACAAGACCTGCGCAAACGAGGAGTTCGGCGATGCAGCCGGCGTCGACCGCTGCCGCCGGGCAGGCCGGGCAGGCCGATCGCGTCGAACAGCGAACCGTCGATCTTGATGCGCTCCGGATCGCCGGGCAGCACCAGCGACAGCACCGTACCCACGAGCACCGCCACCAGCGGGCCCGGGATCAGCCGCACCCGCTCCGGCACCCAACGCCAGGCGACGATGAAGCCGATGACGACCACGCCGACCACGAAGTTGTCACCGTGCAGGTTCAGCAGCTGACCGGGCAGCTCGGTGATGTTCTCGAAAGCCGGGCCGCGCGACGAGCCGCCCAACAGCACGTGCACCTGCTGCAGCGCGATGGTGACACCGATACCGGCGAGCATCGCGTGCACGACGACCGGCGCTATCGCCAGCGCGGCGCGCGCGATCCCGCCGAACAATCGTCCTGCGGTAACCAACCCGCGCATATCAGGCTGACCACACTGTCGCGAACAACGACGAGACCCCCGTGCTCGGCGGTGCCGAGGGTGCCGCGAGCTGGCATGGCTGTTTCCTTGGACCTTTCGGGCTGCCGGTGGATCCCGACGTCAGCTGCAGTAGCGCCAAGGCGTCATCCGGAACATCGGTGGCTTGCAACGGTGTCGACGAATCCAGCCGGGCGATCGACGCACTGAGCACACCAGCACCAGCCGGCGAGTTCCGGCGAGCTCGAAGCCATTCAAGCCCCCGACATCCGGGACCGGGCCCCTACGGAGCGGGGCGCGCCGCGATAGGCTCGACCAGCCTCGATCCACAGTCGAGGACGCTGCACCGGGGCCGAAGTGCTGCCACGACCAGCCTCGGCGAAATCCGGCGACGCGGCGCGGCGGCGCGGTCAGTCCCGACTCCTTCGGATAGACGATTCATGACCGTCCACCTGTTTGAGCACATCAAACCGACTGTCCGACAGTAGTTTTCATATACTGTTGATGAAGCGTGTGTCAAAAGTATGATGCACAACAGAATTCGTGATCGAGATGGATTTCATCGCACCCGCGACTCCACCCTGAAACCCCCGCGCGACAACACATTTCGTATCACCGGTCAGTTCGCGCCGGTAATGAGGTTGCGGGCTGGTGCGATCGGGCACTGTGGCTTCTGGGGACGGCTTCGGGAGTCTCTGCTCACTTCGCGGCTGCGGGGGCTTCAGGATCCTCGGGACCCGTGGTGACCGAGCTCGGCTGGCTGGTCCGCGCTTGTAGGGTTGGTTTGTGTAGGAGTGGCATGAAAGTATTTGTGCCGCAAGGACTATCAGATCACCGGTGGCGGTGTTCGCGCCACGCACCTGTCGAGGGAATGGGAAACGGTTGTTGTTGATCGGCGGATCTATCGTGGGCGTCATCGTCGTACTGGTGTTGCTGGGTATCGCGGCCGCAGCTCTGGATCCACGTGGCCGCGGGGAGCGGCGCGACCGGGTCGATTCCGATGTGCACGAGCATGTTCGGCGGCAGTCTCAGTGGCCGAGAACTGATCATCGGCACCGTCGATGACCCCCTTGTCTGTCCGGCTTCGGTTGCGCTGCTATGAGATTCGGGCGTCTGGAACGATCCCCGCACGTGCTGGCACTCGGCGAGAAATCCGTCTCCAGGGCCCGGCTCGCCATATCCCGTCCACACAGTCCGATATGTGCGCCGTCACCCATAGACCGGAACCAGAGTGTGACAAGTCCAGCCGAGGCCGGAAATCTGCTGGTAGAGCTGTAACTTCCCGTCTGAACGATCAATACCCCTGGGCCATCGAGGTCGTGGCGTAATACCCCGGCATAGTCCGGGTCGACGGAAAGTGGGACGACATGCTGACCGAGTTGGTCGTGGTAGCCATTGTCGCGACGTTGCTGACGAGCGCGGCCATCGCCATGAATTGGGATCCACACAAGAACCGACGCGATCGACATGGGCGCACACCGGATTCGAGTAACCGTTCAACCGGCGGAGTTGCCAGGCCCCGCGATGGCGTCTGGCCCCGAAAGGACAGACGCTGATCCTTTTTGGCCGACCATCACCGTGTGGACTACAGACCTCGAGGCGAAGGACCCCGTCGGCACGGGCTGGCTCTGGACCCAAGATTCCTCGACGAAGTCGACACCGAACCTGCCCGATCAAAGGTTGCGGCGCATCGAAGCGCCCCCAACGGGATGGATGTTTTCGATTCGCCGGTCAGCCGACCGACGGCCCTCCGGATACTGCAGCGGAGACCAGACGTCCTGCAACGGTTTCGGGATGTCTTCCCATTCATCGAACTGAGCCAATAGCCTCGACAATGCCCGGTGATAGCTCGCGGTGGGCGTGAGCCTAGCCATCCGAGCTCGCTTCAGATCGGTTGGCTCAGACGGCTTCCGGCGGTGTACTCAACATACGATATTGCCGAATGCCGGACGAAGACCCAGGTCCTTGTCAACGGCAGCTGAATACTGGATCAGGCACACTTTTCGTGATCAGGTGGAATCGTCAAGGTCAGGTTGATCGAGGTGCTCGGGGGCGGTTTCCGGCCTGCTCGGTTGCCGAAGTTCCGGCTAGAGTGCACGATCTAGCCAGCGAATCTTCCTGGCCCACTGGGGGTTTCTAGAATTTGATACGTGTGTCGCCGATAGACGATCTCCTGCTTGCTCAGCATCTGGCCGATGTTGCCGACCGCATCTCGATGCAGTTCTTCTCGGCTGGAAACGTCGGAACGCAACGCAAAGCCGACGGTAGCCCCGTCACGGCCGCTGATCGTGAGGTTGAGCAAGTCATCCGGGATCGGCTCGCCAGCGCTCGTCCCCAGGATTGCGTCGTCGGGGAGGAGTTCGGCGGGCACGGCAATGCGGCCCGGTGCTGGGTGATCGACCCGATTGATGGCACCGGTAACTTCTCGATCGGGCGGGCGGAGTGGAGCACCCTGATCGCAGTGGAGGCCGATGGCGAGGTCCGCACGGGCGTGATCACCGCGCCCGCGCTGCAGCGTCGCTGGTGGGCATCACGCGCGACTGGTGCGTGGACCAGTACCTGCCTTCCCGGGCGCCTTGGACCTCGCCAAGCGCTGACTGTGACGAGAACCAGGATTCTCGACAAAGCCACCGCAGCGATTTGGCCCGTCGCTGACTGGGTTCCTGCGCAACGTCTGGCCAGAGCCACTGCACTGCTGGCCCGCTGTGGCGACGGCGGCCCGCTGACGAACTGGGCTGGCGCTTGCCAGGGCGCCATGCTCGTTGCCGCTGGACAGGTCGATCTCTGACACCTACACGGATCACTGATGCGCCAGAGCCTGTTTCCGTCACGACTCCGGTGGACGGCAACACGTTTGGTCGGATACCGCCATCGCGTACGATCGGCCTCAGCAGACCGGAGCGGCAAAATCGGTTGCCACCCCGGTCAGGGCCACCCACTGCCGACACGTTCCGCGACGCTGCGGAACTGCCCCTTCTCCAAAGAAGCGAGCTCGACCAGTGCCGGGCGCATATCAGGCACTGTCAGGTCGAACATTCAGCGTGACAACAGCTTTCAACCAGTAGCGCACTACCCGGTATGGCCCGCAACCGACGCTACTGCGTCCGCGAGCCGACACTTGCCACCCGGTGAACTCCACCGATGCCGCGCGACGGTGGCGACTCCGAACTGGAAACAGAATCCTGCTAGCCATGAACGGTCTCGCCACCGCCGCACCCAACTCGAACTAGCCGATAGGCAGGCAGAAGGTGTTCTCGGCCGAGCCAAGGGGGATGGGAATACACAATTCCACCGAGCCACCGACCGGAGTGGCCGTGGCGGCTGCTGCCGAGGCTGTACCGCCGCTCAACGCGATTGCGGGCAGTGCGAACGCGAATATGGCGAGTCGACGGATAATTCTTGAATTCATACAGTCATCCTCAATTGTGCTACGTGACAAGCCCCGAACTCGAGGCGGCCCAATCAGACCACGCCCCGCGGGACCGCTGCCCGCAGTCGGCAAGAATTTGGGTTCTCAGATTATGTGTTTGCGGAGTTTTCGTGGATATGCCCAATAATTCCGCGGTATTCACGAAAACAGCCGTGTTGTGAATACACACGAGAATTCTGTAGATCAATTGTGGTCTTTCGTCGCAGCCGTCGGGTAATCTCGGGGTCGGCTACGAGGGCATGCTGCGCCACTTCAGCTTCCGTGGCATCTACGCTTGTGCTTGCGCTCTGTGGGCCTCTCGGGTCCATCGAAGCCCGGTCACTCCGTCCGAGACGCGTTGTGGCGGCACCGAAAACGCTACCGTTCGGAATAGTGTCGGTCACAAACATTCGCCTGGCCCGTTTTTCGTTGTGCTGCTGCCAGTACTTTGATCTTGGAAACTCCTCACGCCTGAGAGGCTGCTGGACATCGAGGTCTCGGACATCGTTGTCCGGCAGCTGCTTTCGATGCCTGGAGAACATGTTCGACAAACTGGGGCCGGCCCACCGGCCTGGTGAAGGAGAAATATGTCCACCGACACCGATACGACGCCTGAAGATGAAGGCGCTGCTCGCCGGCACCTCCGCCGGACCGAGGCTGGATGCCTGGCTCGCCCATGCCCGGCCCAGCCTGGACGCTTACCGGGCCGAGCACCCGGTGCGGTTGGCCGCGACGGCCGCGGGCTACGACGAGGCCGCTCAGCTGAGCATGGTGAACGTCGCCGTGCAGCTGGAGACCCTGCAGCATCATCCAGTTATGCGCGGGGCCGTCGCGGAGCGCGGCCTGACGGTGTCGGGCCTGTTCTTCGATATCTCCACTGCCTGCGTGCTGGAGGTCACCGCCGATGGCATCAGCCAGATGGCCGACCAGGACGCCACCGCACCGGTCACCGTCTGACCGATTGGATGCGAGTTCACCTGCACGCCAATCGAAGTCGTGCCAGGCCTCGACGTTCTCGCAGCCATGCCGCAGCGGCGGTGTCTGCCCAGCATCCCGGCTATCGGATCATCGCATCGCACTCGACCCGGTACCTGTGACATGTCCGCAGGGACAGGTCGACCATGCAGCCGCAACGACTGCGGGTTGTCTTTCCGGGCTGCAGTCCGAGGAGATCGTTCCGCGACACCGCTTGTCGGCACTGTTCGTAGACGGCGACCTGGAAACTCGTCCAGTACCTGCATTCCGATATTCCGCGCTACAACACTGACGGGCGCCCGCCGGTGCCGGAGCGAACCACGATCGCGGATCCTCAAACGGCTGCTCACCGGAACCGAGGCCCGCCAGCCCTCCGGCTATGCCACCGACGGTCCGGCATAGGCGCGCGAGACGACGGCGATGAGCTGGTCGAGGATACTCAGGGGAGCGATTTGTTCGAGCCCGACTTCCCGTCCGCCGTCGACGACGTCGGTGGCCGAACCAAGTCGACCCAACGCCGATTTCACACTTTCGGTGACCACTGCGTGGACAGTCTCGATCGGGATTCCGTCCTGTGCGCAGCGGGTCGCGGCGTGCTCGAACCAATCGAATGTGAGGGCACCCGAGGCTTCGGCGGCGTCGAATACGACGAGCGCACGTTCGATGCCGGCCTTGAGAACTCGGTCCGCGACGGTATGTCGAGGGCGTCCGTTGTGGGCGGATGTTGCGCCCGCTGTTCGGCGTTCGTCGTGCGGGTCCACTGCCATGGCGCTCCCTCCGCCGCTCTTCAAGCATCGACGGTACGGGCTGATAGCTGCGGCTTCGCGCTGACCGGCTCATTTCAGTGATCGAACGAACCGAGCGCTGTCTCGATTGTGAACCTTCCCTACGATCTCGGCCCGGTGGCGTGTGCTCGGCGAACTCGGCCAACGTATTGCGGATACGCGATGCCAACCGGACGTTTGACCAGTCCAGCGACCGCGTATCCAGGGATGGCGCCTTCAGATCTGTGGTTGATCACAGCGGCGTGATCAACTCCATTCCCCAAATCCCAGAAGCGTAGATAGCCGGACCGATACCGGCGATCGCCGCGTTACCGTTATGTGCTTCGCCACGCTGCGGGGATGGAAGGGAGTCACAATGACCATCGCCAGTTCAGCCCGTCGGGACTTGATCGTTTCGGGCCAGCCCGTCACATCGCCGTTGAAAGACGTCCGGACACTATCGCGGAAAATGGTCGGCCACTTCGTCGAGCACATCGTTCCGTGCCGGACGTTGCCCGGCGAGGCGCTCAATGGCGATATCACCACGATCACCCGGACCTGCCTCGAGCTCGCCGTGAGCATGCTCGACGGTTCCGATGGCCCCGAGCGGACCCAGAAACTACGGACTGCCGCCGAGGGCTGGGCTCGCGAAGGCATACCGATCGACACCATCCACCACGCGGTGCACGAAGGGTTCAAGCTCGGCTTCGACCTGGTCCTCGCCGACGCGACGGCCGCGGACTTCGACAGTATCAAGTCGGCCAGCCGGCGACTGCTCGAAATCCTCGACACAATCACCGCCACCGTCTCCCGCGCCTACGTCAAGGAGTTGCGGGCCGTGGTCAGCGACCACCACACCGCCGCGCACACGCTCACCTCAGCTCTGCTCGGCGGCAACTCCACCTCTACCATGGCGCGCGAGTGCGGCATAGAGATCGCCGAATCCTATTGGGTTCTCGCCGTGGCCATCCCGGCACACCCGGAGGAACACAACCCGCGCCTGGATACCAAAGTCGTTGCACGACGCAAACTTCGGCGTATACAAGCGGAGCTCGCCAAAAAGTACACCGGCAATGCGCTTTCACTACTCAGCGTCGACGGCGGCACGATCCTGCTACCCGCGACACTGGTGCCCAACGAAGACCTCGACGCGTTGATCGATGAATTGTCATGCGCCGCACAGGTTCCCATCACCGCCACGGTCGTCACCGCCCCGACCTCCCGTATTCCGGGCGCCACCGACCAAGCACACGAACTCCTCGACATGGTGCAGCGGCTGCAGTATGCGCGCGGACTATATCGCTTCGATCAACTCGCGATGGAATACCAGCTCACCCGCCCGGGCCCTGGTCTGGAATGGCTTCGCACAATTTTGACCCCACTCGACGAACACCCCGAACTCCTCGAAACACTGCAACGACACTTCAGCCACAACCTCACCCGCCGACGCACCGCCCAGTCGCTGCACGTACACACCAACACCGTCGACTACCGACTCAAGAGAATCGGCCAACTCACCGGCTTCGACCCATCCAAACTCTCCGGTATCTGGCACCTCCGAGCAGCTCTGATCGCCCGCGGATACCCGCAGCACACAACCGACACAACCAGCCGCCCCGCACTCGATCAGCCAACTCGAACGCGACCATAGGGTGTGCGCCACTGAGCCGCCCCGGCGATTCGATCGGGGACTGTCTCGCCAAGGGTGTTTCCGGCGGCTTCTCTCAGTCGCGTTCCGCTGGTAGCTGCGACGGCAGGACATCGCACGAGTATTCAGCCGCCGACCAGTTGGCGCGCGACGAGCGCCGATCATCAACGATCCGCCGAACCCGCAGGTCATGTCTTGGATGGCGGTGACCGTGCTCGACAACTGTTGTCGCACCGCCGTACCTCGAGCGCTGCCGGTCTCGCAGCGAGTCGCATTCGTGCTGCGGAACCGTGGTCGACGGTCAGCTGATGACCGACCACTGACGGCGAAGCCGGGATCGGCTTCGCCGATCGAGGGACGCGGCTGGGCTGGCGTCGATGCCGGACTTGGGAAGTGGTGTCCACTTGCCGGTTGGATCAGTGGTGCAGCGGCGGGATCGTTCCTCATAGACGAGCGGAGCCATCGGTTACGAAGATCCCAGGGCGCAGAAATTTCTCGGTGTCGATGTCGAAACCGCGGCTTGCCGTTCGACGTAGGGGTGAGTCAGGGTGGAGACGGTCCGCGAACGGTGGGTCGGCCCCGGCGACGGCTAAGGAGCAATCACATGCGAGTCATGATTCTGGGGAAGGCGACCGAGGACACCGAGCGCGGGGTCCCGCCCACCACCGAGGAGTTCGCCGATATGGAGGCCTTCAATGAAGAGCTTGCCAAGGCCGGCGTGGTGCTGGCCGGTGACGGCCTGAAGCCGAGCTCGGCCGGCAAGCGGGTGGCCTTCGACGAGAAGGGCGGCTCGTCGGTGCTCGACGGGCCGTTCGCCGAAACCAAGGAGCTGATCGCCGGCTACCAGATCTGGGAGGTGTCCTCGCTCGAGGAGGCGCTCGAGTGGGTCCGCCGCGCCCCGATCCGCAATGGTGTCGTCGAGGTACGGCCGTTATACACCGCGGAGGACTTCGGCGAGGCGTTGACGCCCGAGCTGCGCGAGGCGTGAGAAGACCGGGCTTGTAGGGCCGAGGGCATCGGGTGACGAG
This sequence comes from Nocardia vinacea, assembly GCF_035920345.1. Taxonomy (NCBI): domain Bacteria; kingdom Bacillati; phylum Actinomycetota; class Actinomycetes; order Mycobacteriales; family Nocardiaceae; genus Nocardia; species Nocardia vinacea. The sequence goes on along the minus strand of NZ_CP109149.1, from coordinate 2,831,958 downwards.
TGCGACCCGGCGGACCGTGGAGGCGGTCTGGCGGATCGAGTCGGCGCGGTTGACCGCCTCCCTGGCGCGAATCGTGAACGACCTGGGCTTGGCCGAGGACTTGGCCCAGGATGCGCTGATCGCGGCGCTGGAGCAGTGGCCCGAGTCGGGCGTTCCGGACAAGCCGGGCGCCTGGCTGCTGGCTGTCGCCCGCCGTCGCGCGGTCGACACAGTCCGCCGCCAGGTGAACCTGGAGCGCAAGCTCGCACTGCTCGCCCGCGAGACGCCTGAGGGCGAGGATCCGATGGACGCGATCGAATTCGACAGGCACGTCGGCGATGATGTCCTGCGGTTGATGTTCACCGCGTGCCACCCGGTGCTCGGCCGCGACGCACGGGTGGCGCTCACGCTCAAGACGGTGGCGGGACTGTCCACCGACGAGATAGCCCACGCCTTCCTGATCCCGCCCACCACGCTCGGTCAGCGGATTTCGCGAGCGAAGAAGACGTTGTCGAACGCGGGGGTCCGGTTCGAGGTTCCGGTCGGCGACGAGCTGACCGCACGGCTGGCCTCGGTGCTCGAGGTCGTCTACCTCGTCTTCAACGAGGGATACGCCGCCACCAGCGGCGATTCCTGGATGCGTGCAGAGCTGTGTGCGGAGGCCATGCGGTTCGTCGGATGCTCGCGGCGCTCGCACCCGACGAACCGGAGCCGCACGCACTGGTGGCGCTGATGGAGTTCCAGGCGTCGCGGCTGCGGGCCCGAACCGACGCCGGCGGCCGGCCGGTGCCGCTGGACCGTCAGGACCGGACCCGCTGGGACCGGTTGCTCATCACACATGCCGAGGGTGCGCTGCGGCGGGCCGAACACCTCGGCGGACGCGGGTCCTACGTGTTGCAGGCCTCGATCGCCGCCTGTCACGCCCGCGCGATGAGCGCACCTGTTACCGACTGGCACCGCATCGCCGAGCTCTATCACGAACTCAGCGCACTGACCGGCTCGCCGGTGGTCGAGCTGAACCGGGCCGTCGCGGTGTCGATGGCCGACGGACCCACAGCCGCGCTGGCCATCGTCGATGAGCTGTCCGCCCTCACCGCGCTGCGCGGCTACCACCTGCTGCCTGCCGTCCGGGGTGATCTGCTGCTCAAGCTCGAGCGTCGTGACGAGGCACGCTCGGAGTTCGAACGGGCCGCGGCGATGACCAGTAACGAGGCCGAGCGGACGCTGCTGCTCGACCGGGCCGCGTCCTGCTGAATCGGCCGTGACGACGGATGGAATCGCTGAAAGGCCTGGGAAGTCAGCTGCAGGAGATGAATTGCTGGACGAAGATGCCGGCGGGGTCGGTGGTGTCGAAGCCGGGGCGGGCGGCGCCGGCGCGGACACCTGCACCGAGCTTGGTGACGTTGCGGTCGAGGATGTTGGCCTTGTGGGTGGGGCTGTTCATCCACCAGGTGACGGCTGCTCGGGCGGTGGTGAAGGTGTTCGAGCCCCAGCCTGCGTAGGTGTTCTCCGACCAGCGGTTCACGTCGTGGCCATCGCCCTGGTAGTAGGTGCAGGGGTTGTAGGACTTCACGCGGCGCTGGATCTGGGTGTCCACCGGGACACCGGCGAGGTCGGGATCGTCGTGAGAGTTCGCTCCGTCGGTCCACCATTGGCGCCCCTCGGCGTGGCGGGCGAAATCAGCTGCGCTGCTGCGCAAGTCGTCGCTCCATTTCAGCTCGGGGACACCGGCATTGGCGCGTTCGATGTTGGTGAGGCAGAAGACGGCGTGCTCGATCTTGTCGAACTGGTCGTTCAGGGCGAACATGGCGCCGAGGCCGTTGTTGGGGTACTTGTTCGCGAAGTACTGGTAGCCGTGCACCGGGTCGTCGGCGTTATCGCAGGTGGGGGCCGCGGCGGCGGGCGCGGTGGTGCGGGGGAGACCGGTGACGGCGGGTGGTGGTGATGGCCAGCGCCAGTATGGCACCGCCGATGATCTTGCGGCTCATGGTCTTTCAACTCCGTACGTTCGAGGAACCATTGCGCTCCTCGACTGGGAGTTTCCGGGACGGGGAAAACAACAATCGCTTGCCTACTAGCAACCCGGCTCGGCGTCCCGTTCGCCGACGCGAACGACTTCCACACACCTGGCAACGTCGCCAAGATGTCCTCGGGTCTCCCACTGGATGACTCCGATCGCGAGCCCTGGCTCGCCGCCGTCGGTCGCTGGCTGCACGATCGCGACACAGCAGGCACCGGTGGCGTGGTCGCGTGCTCGGCGCTCAAACGACGCTACCGCGAGATACTGCGGGCCTCCGCATCAACGGTGTTCTTTCTGCTCTTGACCGCCGACCGTGAGCAACTGATCGAGCGTATGGCCCATCGCCACGGCCATTACATGCCCCTGTCCCTACTCGATTCCCAATTAGCCGCGCTCGAACCACTTGAATCCGCCGAGCGGGGCGCTGTCCTCTCTGCCGACCAAGCGCCCGAGAAGGTCGCCCAAGCAGCAGCCACGCTTCTTCAGAAGCACGCCAGCACACCGGACGCCGAATAGCTCGACAGCACATACCGCTACTTCGCCGGCGCACGGTGACCGCAGGTCTTGGGATGACGCGACGGCGCACCCGCACCAGCGACCACCGTCGCGGTTCCAACCGTGAATCCAGATGCGCCAGCAGACCCCTCGCAGGCATCCGCCGCGGTGTCCCGCGCATCAACCGGCCCACGACCGGAAACCCCCTGGTTGCGCCGGCGCGGGATCAAAGCGACCACGTGCTGAAGCGGTCCGCCATTCCTGGTCGTCCATGATGCTTCCGGCCGAGGACTCCGCCACTGGGAGTTCGTGTCGCGTTACGCCGGCTACGCGGCTGTCTCGAGAAGCGGATTCGCTGGGCTGAATCGCTGTGCGGCGCATGTCAGCTGGCCAGTGGCTGCCGTGCCGGTGGATCGGCAGCGGGCAGCAGTTCGTGGGTTCGCGTGGTACGCGCGACTATCCGGCCCGATTTGATGACGTAGCAGCGGTCCGGGCGGTCGAGTAGGGCATCGGCGACGCGATGGGTGGACAGGACGACGAGATCCGCGGCGGCGCCGGGGCGGATGCCGTAGCGATCAGCGATCCCGATGACGGCGGCGGCCTGGGTGGTGGCCATGGTCAGGATCCGGGTCAGCTCGGCGGGAGTGGAAAGGTGGCTGGTCTGGGCCAGGAACAGGCCGATGTCGAGGAGGTCGGCGTTGCCGTAGGGGGTGAACGCATTGCGAATGTTGTTGGAGGAGTACGCGGTGGTGATGCCCGCGTCCCAGAGCTCACGGACCGGTGCGATGCCACGGCGGATATTTGTGGTATCAGCGCGGCCGCCGAGATGTATGTCGGTGGCGGGCAGCGGGACGACCGCGATGCCTGCTGCGGCCAGACGGTTCAGGGTTTCGCGTCGCTGCCTCGGTGGCTGACCAGCCAGGGAAGTCATGTGGCCCAACGCAACTCGGCCTCGCATGCCGGTGCGCTCGGTGACCTCGGCGATGTAGTCGGCGAGCGCGAAGCGGGGATCGGTCGCGTCGTCGGCGAAATCGGCGTGGATATCGATCGGGACGTCGAATTCGGCGGCCAGTTCGAAGATGAGATCGATATGGCGACGGCAGTCGGCGACGGTCGCTTCGTTGTAGGCGCAGCCGCCGATGACATCTGCGCCGCGACGCAGGCTTTCGCGCAGCAGGTCGATGGTGCCGGGGGCACGCAGGATGCCTTCCTGCGGAAAGGCGACGATCTGCAGATCGATTCTGCCGCGATACTCCTCACGCAGGTCGAGTAGTGCCTCGACACCGAGCAGTCCGATGATCGGGTCGACGTCGGGATGGGCGCGAATCGTGGTGGTGCCGTTGGTGATCGCCAGGTCGAGAACGCGCCGCGCCCGGTCGCGGATCGACGCGCGGGTGAAGGTGCGCTTGAGTTCGCCGGTGACCGCGATCGCCCCGGCCAGGGTGCCATCGAGGTTCGGTCGTTCGCGATCGAGCAGTGCCTTGTCCAGGTGCAGGTGTGATTCGATAAGTCCCGGGATGACGACGCGTCCGGCGCAGTCGATTTCGTGGTCGGCACGCCCGGGCGGTAGGTGGTCGAGCTGCATGATGACGCCTTGGTCGATGACAATGTCGACCAGGGCCGCGTCGTCGGCGATGCGGGCGTCGCGCAGCAGCAGATCCACCATGGGCAACCTCCGGGAGAAGAACGGGACAAAGGTTGTATACGACCCTCGTGTTTCGTTCCGCCGCGAGAAATGCGACGTCTGGGTTACGGATCCTGTTGCGCCGCTGGATCGGCGGCGCGGTCGCGGCGCCGATATGCCGAGGTGGCGTGGGCGATATGTGCGGCGACCACCTGGGTGGCGCGCTCCGGATCGCCCGCGTCGAGTGCGGCGCAGATCTCCTCGTGCTCGTGCCAGGAATCCTCGGCGCGCCTGGGCAATTCGACCGCGTATACCCAGGCGATCTTCCAGCTGAGCTGGGTGATCAGCTGGCTGAGCAGGGTGCTGCCCGACGCCTCGGCGAGTACCTCGTGGAAGCGGCTGTTGAGTCGCGTGAGCTCGTCGAACCGTCCGTCGCGCACGGCGTCCTGGCCGAGTGCGGTGAGTTCCTTGAGCCTGCCGAGTTGCTCCGCGGTGCGGCGTACGGCGGCGCGGCCCGCGCACAGCGGTTCGAGCAGGGCGCGGATTTCGAGCAGATCGGCGGCGTCGGCCTCGGTCAGTTCGGCGACGAAAGTCCCGGCGTATGGGCGCGACCAGGCGAAACCCTCGGCCTCCAGGGTGCGTAGCGCCTCGCGCACCGGAACTCGGGATACGCCGTAGCGCTCGGCGAGGGTGTCCTCGGTGAGGCGTTGGCCGGGCGCGAAGACGCCGCGGATGATGTCGTCGCGGATGGCTCGGCACACTTGTTGCGGAGTCATTCGCCGGGTGGTGCTGCTCACATGGCTCCCACAGCGCGCTGGGTGGTGTTGTTCGAGCGACCTGCAAGCAGTCGCCAGCCGATCTTTTCGAGCGACCTGCAAGCAGTCGCTAGCGGTGGCGGACGACCGAGAGCAGTGGTTGTATACGATCCACTCCTCAACCGTCGGATCGGATGCCATGAATTTACTACAGTCGCGTGCCGGTGCCCGCTCCACAGACATATACCTTCCCGCAGATCCCGACCGGATCTCCTGGGGACTGCTGCCGAATTCCCTCGCCAAGCCGGTGATCACAGTGGACTCCGGTACGGCTGTGTGTTTGGACACCATCAGCCACGAAGGCATACTCGAGGACCAGGGCCGGGATCCGGCGGCCTTCTTCGCGGCGAGTGGGATCACGGAGATCCTGGCTGACACCGCCGAGGTGGCGCGCTCGGTCGTACACGACCCGAGCGTGCACGGGCCGCATGTGGTGACCGGCCCGATCGCGGTGCGCGGTGCGCGCCCCGGCGATGTGCTCGAGGTCGAGGTGCTCGAACTGCTGCGGCGCGCGCCCTACGGCGTCATCAGTAATCGGCATGGCAAAGGTGCACTGCCGGGCGAATTTCCGCAGCGGGGGGACCACGATCCGGATGGTCCGGTGCCGCCGGTGTGCACGATCGCCACCGTCGATGCGGCCGAGCGCGGGGTGATAGATATCGGTGACGGTCGTGCGCTGCGCTTTCCGCTCGACCCCTTCCTCGGCATCATGGGCGTGGCCGCGGCCACCAAACAGGCTGTGCATTCGGTGCCGCCTGGCCCGCACGGCGGGAATATCGATGTGCGGATGCTGGGAGTCGGTGCGCGGCTTTACCTTCCGGTTCAGGTGCCGGGCGCGATGTTCTACGCGGGTGACCCGCATTTCGCGATGGGAGACGGTGAAGTCGCGCTCACCGCCTTCGAGGCCCCGCTGCGCGCCACCGTGCGACTGACACTGCACGCCGATCCTGGGGCGCGGAAAATGGCTGCCGCCCTGGCTCTTCCGTATGCGGAGACCGCGACCGACCACTTGCTGCTCGGCCTGGACACCGATCTGGACGAGGCGGTGAAACAGGCCACCCGCAATGCCATCACGTTCCTCGGTGCGCGCTATCGGATACCCCCGGCCGTCGCGCTCGCGTACCTCAGTGCCGCAGCGGATTTCCGAATCTCCCAGGTAGTGGATGTGGTGAAGGGCGTGCACTGCTGTATCAGCAAGAGCCATTTGGAGGGGCTGTGAGCGAGTGCATCCGGTTCTCCGCGTCCGAGCGCGGCGCGGTGGCGTCGTGAACGGATTCGTGCCCTGGTTGCCGGTGGACTCGGCACCGGCCGGACAGCGTCTGGCGGTCAAAGATGTCATCGATGTGGCAGGGATGCCGACAGGTGCGGGCCACCCGAAATGGCTGACCACACGTGAGCTGCCCGCTCGTGATCCGGTCGCAGTCGCACGGTTGCGCAGCGCGTTCACGGTGATCGGCAAGACACACGCCGACGAACTCGCCCACAGCCGGACGGGCTGGGCCACAGCCGACCGCCGTCGTGCGGCTCACGTGTCTCGCGCCAGTCTGCGGTGCTCCCGCCTCGAGCGTGCCGGTCGCCGCGATCGACGGGCTACCGCTGGGACTCTCCCCGCTGGCGGCTCCAGGTCGGGACGAATCTCTGCTGGCCACTGCCGAATTGCTGGGCTGATCGCCGGAGTCTCGTGCCGCGCCGCCTATTTCGGCCGCGGCCGTCTTCGTGGACCCGTTGGAAGGACTTCATGGATGGATCTCCCACATCTGGCCCTACTGCTCATCGCGGGTTTCGGCGCGGGGTATGCAACGCCGTTGCCGGAGGCGCTCTCATTTCCCGCACTGCTCGCCACGGGACTGCCGCCGGTCGCCGCCACGGTGACCAATTCGGTGTCGGGCTGGCCCGGCTATTTCGGTGGTGCGGCGGCCCTGCGGCGGCGACGGCTGCACCCCAACGCTTTCCGCGCCGTGGTCATCATCTTCGGCGTGGGTGCGGGGGCAACGATGCTGCTCAGCTGACTACTCACCCTGAATACCGAGAGGACTCTCAATGAACAACCTGCTGCTGCGAGGCGGACGCCCCTGGATTCCTGGGCTGTCGATCGACACCGCGGATATCCTCATCGTCGATGGACGGATCGCGAAGATCGCGCCCGCTCTGGAAGCGCCGGACGTCGAGATCATCGATCTGGCCGGCGCGCTGGTACTTCCGGGCCTGGTCGATACGCACTGCCATCTGGACAAGACGCTGTTCGGCGGCGCATGGGTACCCAACACCGGTGGCCGGACCCTGCCCGGGCGCATCGCGAATGGTGAGGGCCGGCGGGCCGAACTCGGCCTGCCCAGCGCGGACTACGCCGCAAATCTGTTGGACGCCATGATCAGCGGGGGCACCACGCAGGTGCGCAGCCACATCGATATCGATCCGGAGGTCGGTTTGGGCGGTGTGGAAGCGGTGCGGGAAGCCGCCGCGCGGCACGCGGATCGGGTGGATGTCGAGTTGGTCGCGTTCCCCCAAGGCGGGCTGCTGACCCGGCCGGGGACCGCCGAGTTGATGGCGTCGGCGCTCGCGGACGGTGTCGAGGTCGTCGGTGGTCTCGATCCGGCGGGCTATGACCGGGATCCGGTGGGGCAGCTCGATGTGATCTTCGGCCTCGCGGAACGCCACGGCGCGAAGATAGACATCCACCTGCACGACGGCGGCGCCCTCGGCGCTTGGGAATTCGACCTCATCATCGAGCGCACCCGCGCTACCGGCCTGGCGGGGCGGGTCACGATCAGCCACGCGTACGCGATGGGGGCCCTCGCACCCGATGAGCAGCGGCGAGTCGCCGAAAACCTCGCCGAGGCAGGTGTTTCCATGGTGACGTGCGCGGTCGGCGAGGCGCCGGTCGTGCCGGTGCGGGTCATGCACGACGCGGGCGCCACCCTCGCGCTGGGAAATGACGGTGTGCGGGATCTGTGGACCCCGTATGGCGACGGCGACATGCTGCGTCGGATCAACAGCGTCGCGTATCGGGACCGGCTGGTCGCTGATACCGAGATCGAGTTGGCCTTGCTCGCCGGAACCTACGGTGGCGCAATGGTTCTCGGACTCGATGACTACGGGCTCATGGCCGGAGCACCGGCCGATCTGCTCGTCGTCGACGCACCGACACCGGCGGCCGCGGTGGTCGCGCTGCCGCCTCGCAAACTGGTGCTCAAACGTGGCCGGATCGTCGTCCACGACGGTGTGGTCGTTACCGAGAAGTAGATTGTATACGAAACAGGCGCGTAATCGCGCCGACCGCGTTCGGCAATCACCTGCCGATAGAACTAGTTCATGAGCACAACCGCTTCTCCAGCGTCGACGACGCAGGGTGCATCTGCGTATACGACCGCTGCCGACCGCAGTCCCGCGGATGCCGCACCGGCCCTTGCGTTTCGCGGCGTATCCCTGACCTTCGAGAACGGCACCCAGGCGCTCGCCGACATCGACATCGCTATTCGCGGTGGTGAATTCGTGTCACTGGTCGGCCCGTCCGGCTGCGGTAAGTCCACACTGCTGCGGCTGGCCGCCGGTTTCGAGCGGGCCACCGCGGGCACTGTCGACGTCGCGACGGCCCAGCTCGGCTATGTATTCCAGGAGTCGACCCTGCTGCCGTGGCGCAGTGTACTGCGCAATGTCGAACTGCCCGCCGAACTCGCGGGCGTGGACAAGGCGACCCGGCGGGCTGCCGCCCGCGACGCCATCGAGCGGGTCGGTCTCGCCGGGTTCGAGAAGCACAAGCCCGCACAGCTTTCCGGCGGTATGCGGATGCGCGCCTCCATCGCGCGCGCCCTCACCGTGCGGCCCGAACTGTTCCTGTTCGACGAACCCTTCGGCGCGCTGGACGAGATCACCCGCCAGCGGCTCAACGAGGAGGTCGGGACGCTGTTCCGCCGTGATGGTTTCGCCGGCGTGTTCGTCACCCATTCGGTAGCCGAGGCGGTCTTCATGTCCACCCGGATCGTCGTGCTGACCGGGCAGCCGGGCCGGGTGTGCGCCGATATTCCGGTACCACTGGGCTTTCCACGCGCACCGGAGCTGCGGTATACGGCCGAGTTCGCCGATATCGCCGCCGATGTGTCCGCCGCGCTGCGCGGCTCCGGACAGGCGGTTGCCGCATGACCGCCGCCACTGCGGGTCCGGTCGCAGAGGCGACCGCGAGTCAGATCGAATCGGCCACTCGGAAACGGTACTGGCACATGCCGATCGCACCGATTCGCATCATCGCACCGGTCGTCGTTTTCGTCATGGTCATCGCGCTGTGGTCGATCGCGAGTCACTTTCTGCTGGCCGAAGAGTCGCGATTCCTGCTGCCCGCACCCGAGGCCGTCGTCTCGCACGGTCTGCTGGATTCGGTGGCGCGCACCGAGATTCTGACCGCGCTGTGGTCGACGGTGCAGGTGGCGCTGGTCGGGCTCGGCATCGCCATCGTGCTCGGAGTGGGGTTCGCGGTGCTCATGAGTCAGGCGCGGTGGGCCGAGTATTCGCTGTATCCGTATGCGGTGATCCTGCAGACCATTCCGATCCTCGCGGTGGTGCCGCTGTTCGGTTTCTGGTTCGGCTACGAGTTCGGCAGTCGCGTGATCGTATGCGTGATGGTGGCGTTGTTCCCGATCATCACCAACACGCTGTTCGGCCTCAAATCGGTGGCCGTGGCCGAACACGATCTGTTCACCCTGCACGGCGCCAATCGCTGGCAGCGCCTGCTGAAACTGCAACTGCCCGCAGCGCTTCCGGCCATGATCTCCGGGTTCAAGATCTCCGGTGGGATGGCGGTGATCGGCTCGATCGTCGCCGACTTCTTCTTTCGTCAGGGCCAGCCGGGCATCGGCCGCATGATCGATGTCTACCGCCAGCGCCTGGCCACCGAGGAGTTGCTCACGGCGCTACTGCTGTCCTCGCTGGTGGGTCTGATCCTCTTCTGGTGCTTCGACTTCCTCGCCGGGCGCGTCGACCGCGCACATGGTGTCCGTCGCGGTAGGTAACCCCGACTCGCATCGCTCTGCTCCGAACCCGCTCGACCCCAAGGAAATCCCGTGAAGAAATGCCTCCTCGCCGTTGCCGCGCTGTCCGGCACCGCACTGCTCACCGCCTGTAGCGGTGCCACCTCGACGCCCGCGCCGAGCGGCAAGGGCGAACTCGCGGGCGTCTGCCCCTCGACCGTCGTGATCCAAACGGACTGGTACGCAACACCGGAACGTGCCGCTTCCTTCCAACTGGTCGGACCCGATGGCACCGTCGACGTCAAGAAGGGCGCCTACTCCGGCCCACTCGGCGACACCGGCGTCAATGTCGAAGTGCGCCTGGGCGGTCCGTTCCTCGGTGGGCAGCCGGTTCCGGCGCAGATGTATCAGGACGCCAGCATCACCCTCGGCATGATTCCGACCGACGAGGCGCTGCAGGCGCGCGGAAAGTTCAACGTCACTGGCGTTTTCGCATCTCTCGATATCAATCCGCAGATCGTGATGTGGGATCCCGCGAGCTATCATGTCGAGTCCTGGAACGACGTGGCCGCGACCGGGGCGCCCGTCGTGTACAGCGAGGGCAAGATCTACATGGACTACCTGATCGCCAAGGGCTACGTACGGCCCGAACAAGCCGACGCGTCCTTCGACGGGACGCCGAGCCGGTTCGTCGCCGAGCGCGGCAAGGTGATGCAGCAGGGTTATGTCTCCAATGAGCCCTACCGCTGGGAACACGATGTCAAGGGCTGGCTCGAGCCGACGAACTACCTGCTCGTGCACAAGGCGGGCTACGAGATCTACCCGCACCAATGGTCGGTCCGCAGTGACAAACTCGCCGAACTGAGTCCGTGCCTGACCAAGCTGGTCCCGAAACTGCAACAGGCCGAGGTCGATTACGTGACCAACCCGGAGCCGACGAATCAGGCACTGCTGCGCATCGCGCAGACCATTCCGGACGGTCCGCCGATCACCGCCGCAGGCAATGCGAACTCGGTGAAGGTTCAGCTCGCGGAGAAGATCGTCGGAAACGGAACCGATGACACCCTCGGCAATTTCGACACCGCCCGGGTCGACCGCGTCATCACCGCCGTGACCGATACGCTGCGCGGTCGTAGTCAGCAGGTTCCCGACGGCGTCACCGCCGCGGACCTGGTTACCAACCAATTCATCGACCCCGCAATCGGTTTGCGGGCCCAGTAGTCCGCTCAGGTCGCCTCGAGTACGGGGAGCCCGAGGTGGGCGACGATCCAGGAGAACGACGAGATCAGGTCCGCCCTGCCGCCGTGGGCAGTGACCAATGCCGGGCTAGTGGTGGGTCTGTGACCGAAGGGCTGGGTGAAAGCCATTGACCGCCGCTACTCGGACCATTCGTTGGTGCAGTTCGCGAGTGGCCTGATCGGCGAGCGGATGGGTCGAGCGGCTACCGGCCCATGCGCAGTGCCCGCCGACGTACACCGCACGCAAGTTGCGTGTCGAGCAGGCCAAGACGTAGGTGGCGACCGGATCCCAGACTGGTCCAGTGTCGGGGTCGAACGGATCGACGATGATGAAGTCCGCGTATTTTCCGACCTCCAGCGAGCCGATTCGGTCTGCTGCGCCGATGGCCGATGCCGCGCCGAGTGTGTGCAGTCGGAGCATCTGTGCCGGTGTCAGGACGGCTGCGTCGCTGTGCAGCGCGCGTTGGGTGTACAGGCCGGTGCGCATGTTTTCGAAGGGGTCGGACAAGTCGGTGCACGATTGATCGTCCAGCCCGATCCCCACACGCATGCCGGTGGCCAAGATCCTTGGTATATCGGCGATCCCGGATCCGAGGCGGCCGTTGGACATCGGCTGCCACACCATGGCGCATCCGGTCTGAGCCGCGCGGTCGATCATTCGGTCGGTGGGATGGACGAAGTGGCCGAACGCGAAATCCGGGCCGAGGACTCCGGCTTCGTCGTACCAGTCGAACTTGGCTTGCTGGATGTCGAGTTGTTCCGCGGTTTCGACGAAATGGGCTTGGTTGGTGACGCCGTGACGGTCCATCATGGTGCGTTCACGCTCGGCGGTGGCAGGTGAGGTCGACCACTGTACGGATCCGTAGACCGAGCCCCCCAGGTAAAGATTCGGCGGCACAGTCGTTTTCGCGTAATCCATCACCGCACCGAAGGCCCCGAGCGCTTCGTCTTCGGGCAGTTGCTCGTCGTCGAGCCGGACGCTGGCGACGAATCGGATGCCCGCGTCGCTGGTGGCGTCGATCTGGCGGGTGAGAAACTCGAGCGGCCGAACAGCGGCCGCTTTCATACTCGAGGAGGTGTAGTCGAACAGCGCCAGCACCCGGCTCTGGGTGAAGTTGTAGGCCGAGGTGATGCCGTTGGCGAGAAAGTCGAACGACCCGGCCAGGGTGAGCCAGTACAGGTCCTCGGCGCCTGCGGCGAGCAGCATCTCGGTGTTGCGGGTGACCCACGGGTAAAGCGTGCTGTTGGCGGCGACACCGCGCATCCCCCCGGTGTAGATATGGCTGTGCGCGGAGACGAAGCCGGGCCCGACCATGGCGCCCGCCACGTCGTGGACCTCACCACCCGTAGCAGGCGGATCTCCTTCTCCGACACCGGATATCCGGCCGTCGGCATCGACGGTCATCCAGCCGCGCAACCACTCGCGATCTCCCCCGACGGGCAGCAGCGTCGCATTCTTGATTGTCAGTACGGTCATCCGACGCGTCCGGGATCGAAGGTGCTGACCTCCGGGATGGCCTGCACCAGGGAATCGACTGTGCCCTCGAATAGTTCGGCGCCGAACGCGGCATCCGCACCGGTCGGATCGCCGATCACGCCGGACTCGGCGAAATCGTCGGCGAGCCAACCGAATCGGACCGGTTTACCGAATCCGACGTGCTTGTGGCCCGCGATCGAGTGCGGTACAGCGGCTTTCGCCTTGGTCATATCGACGAGATCGGGGCGCAGGTGCAGCATCATCGACGTCTCGGCCCATCCGGCGTGGATGCCGAAACCCTCCTCGGTCGGCCCCGGCCGGGCAGGCGATGCGTAGAGGAAGGTCTGCAGGTCGAATCGGCGGCGCAATTCACGTAGCGCCACCTCGAGCAAGGCCGAGTTGCCGCCGTGACAGTTGACGAACAACACCCGCCGCGCCGGAGTCGCGGCGATGCTGCGCCCCAGGTCGACCACGACGCGCATCATCGTCTCCGCCTGCAACCACATCGCGCCGGGCAGATTGGCATGCTCGTCGGACTTGGTGTAGCCCAATGCGGGCAGCAACCATACGTCGTTGCCCTCGGCGGCGGCGCGATCGACCGCGGCGCCGGAAACGGCCTCGGCCATTACCAGATCGGTGCGCAGCGGCAGATGTGGGCCGTGCGGTTCGATCGCTCCGGTGGGCAGCACGAGCACGGAGTCGCGGCTCAGCGCCTCGGAGACTTCGGCCGTGGTCAGATCGGCGAAGTGCCGGGTGGATGTCGTCACCGCTGCCACCTTCCTGGATTGAGCAGACCCTTCGGATCGGTGCTGCGCGCCAGCGCCCGGACCCGATCGGCGTCGAGATCGACATAGGACTGGTGCGGCGAATGCACACCGACGCCGAGCGCCTCCAGCGCGGGCACCCCCGCGAATACCTGTTCGGAATCGCGGTAGACGCCGTTGATCATCCCGAACATGGTCTGGTGCCCGACCTCCAAGTGCAGCATCCCGCCGTCATAGACGTCCTCCACCTCCCGCAGCCGGGTGACGAGCGCGTCGCCTTGGCATTCCATGTGAAAGTAGGTGTCCGGCACGGCTTTCTGCAGCCACCAGGTCGGGTGGTTGTAAGAGAGAGTGCTCAACCGCATCGTCTGCGCCAGCCCCTCGCGCACCGCCTCGATCCGGCCGCCACCGGCCTCCAGCACCGCAACCGTCTCCTCGAGCGCCGCGGCGTCGACGATGCCGCGGACACTCGCCCTGCCGTGCACCAACGCGGGGTCCGACGGCAGTGCGTCGACGATCGTCGCACCATCGGCGGACAACAGCCGCGGCTTCGGTTCGATCGACGCGGCGCGCATGGCGGCCGGGAAGGCCTCGTGATGGGACCCGAAGCTGGCGTACACGCACTTCCAGTCTTGCAGTGGTTCCAACCGGACCGTGGCCGAAACGATGATCCCCGCCACCCCGTAGGTATGCACCATCGGTTGTGCCGCAGCACCTTCGAGGTGCAGAAGTTCGGCATCCTCGTGGCCGTAGACGACATCGACGGATTCCACGAAACCCATGTGGTTGCGGCCGTGCACGATGGTGCCCGTGCCGGCGGATCCACCGGCCAGAAATCCGCCGAGGGTGGATTGCGCGGTCGACGGGTACATCCAGAGCTGCCGTCCGGCATCCCACGCGGCCTGCTCCAGGTTGATCATCCTGGCGCCCGCCTCCGCGGTGATGGTGGTGTCGGTGAGGTCCCGGATACCGGCCAGCGAGGTCATGTCCATGACAAGGCCGCCGAAGCGGGGCACCACCTGGCCGTAATTGCCGGTGCCCTTGCCGCGCGCGGTGATCGGTACGCCGCGACGCACCGCGGCCCGCACAATCGCCGGAACCTGTTGGGCCGTCTTCGGATAACACACCGCGTCCGGCCGCCCGAGGGGTTGCTGGGCCGAGAGGATCGGGCTCATCCCCGACCCGTCACGGGAGGCGCGGTCCAGGGCGCGGTCGAGGGTGCTCACGCTGCGCGGGCCGAGCAGCGCGAGCAGGTCATCGACCAGACCGTCGAGGTGCTCGGGGCCGAAGTCGGGACGATCACCGGCCTCGAGCATGGCGGCGGTCACGACGCGAATCCGATCTTGGGATCGATGAATCGGTCCGTCGCGATCTGTTCGGTCGTCAGTCCTTGGGGGACCGAGACTTTCTGCTCGGTGTAGATCGGCCGGGTGATGTCGATGACCCGCTGAACTCGCGCGGCGTCGAAATCACCGACCGTGGCATTGCCGCCGTTGCCGACCACACCGGCCTCGCGCATCCGCTTCGTCGCAAAGGCCGCGTTGCCCGCGTCGTATACCCAGCCGGTGTCGTACTTGTCGACTGCCTGCACGATCAGATCGTTGGCCGTGGCCGGATCGGCGAAATAGTCGAGCTCGGCTTGCTGCATCACCGGAACAAGGCGTTGCAGGCACGCCGAATCGGCCTCCAGCTTGCCGGACCGGACCGCGAGCGCGGACTTGTACTCTGGGTATCCGGAGTCGTGCAGCAGCTGGTAGGCCACCGGCTTGTGCCATTGGGGGATCTTCTGTTCGTAGAGATAGGGTTCGGCGCTGATGAACCCCTGTTGCGCCTTGGCGCCACCGGCAGCGACGAAGTTGGCCGGTGTGCCGTCGTAGCTGCCGTCCACCTGACTCTTGTCGAGAATGCCGGCACCGGTCAGATAGTCCATGTAGGCAGCGCCCTGGAAGTACAACACGGTCGCCTTCGCGGCCTTCAGGTCGCTGATGGAGTGCACATTCGGATAGGTCGCCGGATCCCACATGATCATCTGCGGGTTGATCTCCAGCGGTGCGAAGACGCCCGTGGTCGGGTTGGTGGCCGCGGACTGGATGGACTGGTCGGTGTCGACGAAGCCGAGCATGATCGAGTCGTCCTGATACATCTGCGATGTCACGGTCTGGAATCCGATCGCGGGGCCACCGGCGCGGATCTCCAGGTCCACCCCGGTGTACTCGCCGTGGGCGAAAAGCGGACCGGTGACCTTCTTGCCCGCGGCGTCGATCGCCGGGTTCGGACCGAGTAGTTGATAGAGGCTGCCATGTTCGGCCTCCGGGTTCCAATCGCTCTGCACCACGATTTTCGTCGGGCAGACCTGCTTCAAGTCGATCGCGCCGATCGGGCCGCTGTAACCGGAAGTTGCTGTTGGGCTATCAGTTTGGGCACAGCCGGTCAGTACGGCGAGGCCGATGACGGTCGCCGATACGGTCACGCGGGCCGAACGCGGCAGACTAAGTGTTCTCATGTTTCTCCCAAAGGGGCGCAGTGGCAGGGTGGGATTTCAGTTGCGGGCGGAGTCGTACCAAGCGCCGACCAGCCGGCGAGACAGCCAGCTGAAGAACGCGAAAACTACGACGCCGAGGCCGGAGGCCAGCAGGATCGAGGCGAACAACTCGGGCGACTGCAGCCGGGATCGGTAGTTGTCGATCAGGATGCCGATGCCGGGATCGCCCTGCTTGAAGAAGAAGTCGCCGACGATCGCGCCGACCACCGCGAGCCCGGCCGAGATCCGGACACCGGCGAAAATGGCGGGCATCGCGGCCGGGAACTCGAGCTTGCGCAGCACCGTCATCCGGCCAGTGGCACGCAGCGCGAACAATTCCCGCAGGCCCTTGTCCACCGATTTCAGCCCGAACAGGGTGTTCGACACCACCGGGAACAGGGCGATCAGCACGCAGACGAACACCCGCGCGGTGAATCCGAAACCGAACCAGAACCCGATCAGCGGAACCAATGCCAGGATCGGAATACACTGCAGCACAACCGCATACGGAAACAGAGCAATCTCCGCCCAACCAGCTTGCGCCATCAGCACCGCCCAGACGATCCCGAGGGCCACGGCGATCACCAGACCGGTGAACGCCACGGTCGCGGTCCGCTGCAACGCGTCCCACATATTCGGCGCCGCCGGACCGAGCAGTCCCTCGGTCACCACTTTGTGCGGCGGCGGCATCAGAAACCGGCGCGACGGCGCCAGCACCGTGTAGGTCACCAGGTACCAGGCGCCGATCACCATGGCCAGGACCGCGAGCGGAGCAAGGACCGTACGCAGTTTGAACGTGCGCGCCGCAGCGGTGGCCACAACTGATTCGGATACCGTTGCGGCAGTGGCTGTTTCGATGCTCATGCGTGACTTCCTCGCAGCGCCTGCGAGACTCGGCTCGCGAGTGCGGTGAACTCGGGGGTGAAGCGGATATCCGGTCGGCGCGGGAAGTCGAACGGAACGTCGATCTCCTCGACGATTCGGCCCGGCCTGCCCGACATCACCGCGACGCGGGTCGAGAGGTACACGGCCTCGGTCACCGAATGCGTGATGAACAGGCCAGCGAAGCGGCGGTCGTCGAACAGTTCGGTGATCTCGTCGCCGAGCCGCTGCCGCGTGATCTCATCCAGTGCGCCGAAAGGTTCATCGAATAAGAACAACTCGGGATCGACGGTGAGCGAACGAGCCAGCGACACCCGCATCCGCATACCACCGGAGAGCATGCGCGGCAGGTGATCGGCGAACCCCGCGAGACCGACCAACTCGATGGCATCGTCGGCACGGCGATAGCGTTCGGACTTGGCCATGTGATCGAGTTCGGCCAGTAGCGCAACATTGTCGCGCACCGAGCGCCATGGCAGCAGGGTGGCGTCCTGGAACACATAGCCGATCCGATTCGCGCCGACCTGGGTGTAACCCCCGGTCGCGGACTCCAGGCCGGAGGCGATGCGAAGCAGCGTCGACTTCCCGCATCCAGAGGGCCCGACGACGCTGACGAATTCACCGGCCCGGACTGTCAGATCGACACCCGAGAGCGCGACCGTGCCGTTGGGATAGGTGAGTTCGGTCGATTCGAATCCGAGCACCTGACTGCCGGGGCGGGGCGGGGCGGCGCTCATGGTTGGCATGCTGGACATCAGACCTCCAGTACTGCGAAATCGGCTGTGCGATGGTCGGTTCGGCTGATGGACACGATCGCGCCGTCGCGGATGACGATCCGGTCGGCAGGTGCGTTCGCGACAACATCGAGCAGACTGCTGCCGCGTACGGCGAGAAATTCCGCGCGGGCACCGGGTTTCGCGCCGGCCTCGGGCAGGCCGAGCACCGCGCGCGCACCGTCGGTAACCAAGTGCACGGCCACTTCCGGCGCCAGATGACCGGCCGTGATCAGCAGTGCGGCCGTTTCGAGTGCGTCACTGCGGCCGATCGGGTTGAACGGATCGCGGACATTGTCGGCACCGGCCGCGACGGGGATGCCCGCGTCGAGCAGCGCGGCGAGCGCGGTCAATCCGCGCGGCATAGCGACCGGGTCATCCCAGCCCTGCAGATACAAATTGGTGATGGGCAGGCTGACGATCCCCACGCCACTGCGCGCCACCGTGGCCAGCAGCGCGTCCAGTTCGTCCGCGGCCATAGTGCCGAGCCGGCAGCAGTGCCCAGCGGTGCGCGTCCGGGCGGCGGGCCACCCGGCGACCCGCTCGGCGAAGTGGGCGAGTGTGTGGTGGTCGCCGCACAAGAACTCGTCGACGTGTAGGTCGGCGCCGACTCCGCGGGCCTCGGCAATGTCGAGTAGCCGGGTGAGTTCGGCGATCGGGTCCGGCGCGATATGCGGTGCGCCACCGATCAAGTCGGCGCCCGCGTCCAGGGCCGCGTGGAGCAGTCCGGGATCGGCCGCCGGGGGTGTCAACGCCACGATCTCGATGTCGACGAGCCCGGACAATCGCCTGCGTACGCTATGCACCGCGCGGATACCGCGCATCGGGTCCGTGCCACCGAGGATATCGACGTGCGACCGAATGGCGGTCGTGCCGTTGCGCAACAGGGCCGATGCCGCCGCGGTTGCCCGACTGCGGAAAGACTCCTCGGTCAGTTCGGCACTGCCCTGGCGCCATGTGTCGATCGCCGCTCCGAGATTGCCGAAGGTCGGCGTGAGCACATCCCAGCTCAGCGCCTTGTCCAGGTGTGCGTGTGGCTCGGCGGGTGCGGTCAACAGCACGAAACCGCTCAGATCTATTGATGCGTCGGAGGTTTCGCCGATCCGGTCCGGTGCGCTCGGGCGAACCGCGGTCACCAGCGAATGCCCGCCGTCGCGTCCGATGTCGAGATCGACCACCGAGCCGTCGGGCAAGGTTGCCCCGCACAGGCGCGAAACACGCTGCGGTAGCGGATGATCCATGGAGGTCCTTCGAGAGAGAAACAGGTCGTGGTGGCCCGCTCGTGGCTGGTCGGCGAGACGTTACGGATAGAGCTAATGTTGATGTGATCAACATTTAGCACTATTCAGCCGCCTTGTTTCGGGTAGATGAACGAGCCAGCTACGGTCTTGTTAATTCGCCGACGCGACAACGGGTGGTCTAGCGTGCGGGTGCCCGTCCGTGACGCACTTCGACTATCGGTGGTGGGATATGAAGGTGGAGAACGTGACCAAAAAGCCGCCCGACGACGCGCAAACCATGCTCGGGGCCGAGATCCGCCGCCGTAGGCGTGATCGCGGACTCACCCTGGTCCGACTGGCCGAGCAGGCGCAGATCTCGCATCCGTTCCTCAGTCAGCTCGAACGTGGCCTGGCACGGCCGAGCATGCTGACGCTGGCTCGCATCGCCGAAGCACTGGGAACCACCCAGGTCGAACTGATGCTGGCGGCGGACACCCGCGGCGGCGAGGACGCCGAAGGGACCGCCGAGGGCCAGGTGATCCGCTCCCACGAGGGCGTCCAGCTGCCGCGGGGTATCGCCAGATCGGGGCAGGAGGAGGGCTCGACCCGGCTGCTGGTGCACGGGCGCGCATCGTTCTACCCGCAAGAATTCGTCGACGTGCACGCCGAGTTCGGCCCCTACTTCGAGCACGACGAGGACGAGTGGGTGTACGTCGTCGAGGGCGCGATCGTGGTCGACCTCGGTGACCATGGCCACGCGCGACTCGCCGACGGTGACAGCCTCTACTACACTGGCGGCACACCACACCGGTGGCGTGTGGTGGACGGCCCGCATGCCAGGCTGATTGTCGTGAAAGCGGCTGGGCGCGAGGCGGATTCCCGTGGCTGGGACCAATAACTAGGCGGGGCCCGTATTTCCTGGAGGCCCTGATGAATGATTCCGACTCCATCGCCGTCGTCGTACGCGACCGCCGCCGAGTGGCCGAGAATATCGACGAGTTCACCCTCGGCCACCCGCACGGTGACCGGCTACCGCCGTGGCAGGCGGGGGCACACATCGACCTACTGCTCGGCGACGGGATCGTCCGGCAGTACTCGCTGGTTTCCGATCCCGGCGACACCATGCTGTATCGGATCGCGGTACTGCGCGAGGCGCATGGGCGCGGTGGTTCGGTCCGGGCCCACCAACTCCTGTCGATCGGCGCAACGGCCTCGATCCGGCCGCCGCGCAACCACTTTCCGCTCGTGCGTGCGCTCGGCTACGTGCTGATCGCCGGAGGTATCGGGATCACGCCGATGCTCGCGCTCGCCGCCGCCGCGCAGCGCAGCGGGCGGCCTTGGCGGCTGATATACACCGGCCGTGACGAGTCGGCCATGGCTTACCTGCGTGATCTACGCGAACATTACGGCGATGCGGTCCTGCTGCATTACTCGGCGCGTGCGGGACGCCTGGATATGGCGGCACTCCTCGCCGATTCGACGCCGGGAACCGCGGTACTGGCCTGCGGTCCAGCAGGTTTGATTGCCGCCGCCGAGGACGCTTGCGCGGGACTCGAGGCGGTCGATGTGTTCGCCGAGCGGTTCGTCGCGCGAGATATCGCGGAGTCCGCCGCGGTCCCGTTCGAGGTGTCCCTCGCGATGTCGGGGCTGACGCTCACGGTTCCGGCGACCCGATCAATACTCGAGGTGGCCGAGGAAAGCGGCGTGGTCGCACTCTCGTCATGCCGGGAAGGGACCTGCGGTACCTGCGAGACGGGCGTGGTGAGCGGGGAGGTCGACCACCGCGACTCTGTGCTGTCGCCGGAGGAACGCGCCGAGGGCGAGTCCATGATGATCTGCGTATCACGCTGCGCTGGAGCACGATTGGTACTCGAACTGTGAAGCGCTGAATGTCCGGCATCGAATTTCGGCGGCACGAACGCAGCGGCGGTGCCGGGCCGCTGGGGCTGCCCTTATCCAGCCGCTGGGGCCGCCGTCGCCGCACCGGGGCGAAGGCGGCCAACGCGCCGGCCGCGCGATGTCCTGATGCAGGGGGTCAGCTGGTCTTGATGGTCCCGCCGTCGATGACGAGGTCGGCTCCGACGATGTTGGTAGCCTTGCCCGAGACCAGGAACGCCACGAGGGCCGCGACCTCTTCCGGTTCGGAGATTCGGCGCGAGGCGATGTCGAACTGGTCCGGCAGCGCCGCCAGCAGCTGTTCGTGCGAGATGCCCTGTGCGGCGGCGAGTTTCGCGCCGACCCATTCGGAACCGCGCCAGATCCGGGTGCCGACCACACCCGGCGAGACCGTGTTGACGCGGACTCCCTGGGGACCGAACTCCTCGCTCAGGCGCTTGCCGAAGGCGGTGAGCGCGGCCTTGGCCTCGCTGTAGCCGACTGGCCCGGCGGACGGGAGATGTGCGTTGATCGAGGAGACGTTCACGATCGCGCCGCGACGGTCGAGCAGGCTGGGCAGGGCTGCACGGGTCGCCCAGACGGCGCTGAACAGGTTGACATCCAGGAAGTGCCGCCACTGATCGTCGGTACTGTCGAGGAATCCGCCCAGCGTCAGTTGGTCGGCGTCGCCGCCACCAACGTTGTTGATCAGGATGTCGATGCCGCCGAGCTCTTTCAGCGCGGTGTCCACGAGCGCAGTGGCGCCGTCTTGCGAGCTCAGATCCACCGAAGCGGTGGCCACGGTGGCCTTTTCGAGTTCGGGTGTGATGGTGCGGGCAGCGCCGACCACGCGCGCGCCCGCGGCGGACAAGGTCTCGGCGACGGCCAGGCCGATGCCGCGGCTCGCTCCGGTGACGACGGCGGTCTTGCCGGTCAATTCGAGATCCATGGAGACTTCCTTTCTTGAACTACAGGTCAAAAACTCGGGTATGCGAAAGCCACCGCAACGTGGCGGATCGGTCAGAGGGCGGTCAGGGCGACGTCGATGGTGCGATACAGCACTTCGGTGTCGCGGGTCTTGGTCATGATGCGCAGGCCGACGCTGGTATTGAGCAGGAACTCGGCCGTGGCCCGCGCATCGACGTCGGGGCCGACGTCGCCGTCGCGTCGGCCCTGTTCGATCCGGGCGGCCAGCACGGCGACGATACCATCCTCGATGCCACGCAGGGCTCGGGTGATCTCCTCGTCGTGGCCACCGAGCTCGGCGGCCGTGTTCACGACCATGCAGCCCCGCCGAACCGGCTGTGCGACATCGGAATCCACGGTCTGACGCAGGTATGCGCCGATGCATTCGCGGGCGCTTCCCGGTTGGAACAGCAACTCCTCGGCGTGCTCCACGCCCATCCGTCCGTAGCGGGCCAATGCCTGGTCGAACAGTTGCCGTTTGCTGCCGAACGTGTGGTACAGGCTGCCCTTGCCGACGCCGGTGGCCTCGGCGAGTTGCGCGGGAGAGGTACCGGCGTACCCGTGGGTCCAGAATTCCTCCATTGCGCGCTCGACCACGGTATCGGTTTCGAAGTTCCGTGGCCTGCCCATGCGATGACTCTAAATGTTATTGACCCGTAGGTCAAGAATGCTGGTGGCTGCGGCCGTCGACCTTCCGCGTCGCTCAGCCGACAGGCCCGAACCGGTTCCGGCGCAGACCAACCCCACACTCCCGACAGCAACTACCGCCGTCGAGAGTCACGGACTCCCGGACCGTTGCCGGAACCCGGCGGCCGCCGCCGGACCGTTGCCGGAACCCGGCGGCGGCGTATCACCGAACCCGGCGGACGTTCGTGATCAACGCACTAGACGCTGAGGTGAGTCCGCGGACGAGGTCCGCGGCGGTCGCGGTGAACCCGAAACACTGTCGGACGTTGTACGTCGTTGCCTCCATACAGTATTCGGGTGAGGTGGTGGCCACCGCATCGGTGAGCAGCACCACGTCGTAGCCGATGTTCGCGGCGTCCATCAATGTCGACAACACACATTGATCGGCGTTCACGCCAGCGAACAGCAGGGTGTCGACCCGCAGGTTGCGGAGCACGGAATCCAGAACCGTATCGACGAATCCACTCATCCGGTACTTGTCGACGCGAATGTCTGCTGGCGCGATCTGGAGATCGTCGACTACGTCCGCGCCCCAGCTGCCCGCTTCGAGCACTGCGGTGCTCGAAGCGGTTGCCGCACTGCCGATTCCGACGCCAGTGCCAGCAGGATCGTAGACGTGCAGCACACCGGGCGGCAGATTGGCCCGGTCGGGCCGGTTGCCCCAATTCACCCACACGACCGGGATGTCGGCTCCGCGCACGGCCGGCAGCGCGGTCCGCAGGGTATCGACGGCCGCACGTGCGGGCGAGACGTCCACTCCGATGCGCGCAAGCCACCCGTCGACATGACAGAAGTCGTTCTGGAGGTCGATGACGATCAACGCGGTGCGCGCGAGATCGATGCTCACCCGTTGCGGCAGAGCATCGAGCTCCAGCGAGTGTGGCGGATGGATGGGGCGACGCAGATCCGCATGGTCGCCGGACAGTGACCAGGAGTTTCGGGACATCAGGTGTGGTCCTGTCGGTCGAAAGGTGGAATGGCGAAGGTGAGCAGGGTGGAGTCCTGTCCTGGTCCGGCCAGCAGGCACAACCCGACCGGCAGGTTTCCCGCCCGGAGGTGGGGCATCGACAACGCGGGCAGTCCTGCGAGCGACGCGAGGCAGGTCAGTCGCAATGTCTGCTGCCGCACCGCTTCCACGTCCGCTGACGAGGAGTCTCGGCGTGGAGCCGCCGACGAGGCGGCGGGCAGCGCGAGGACGACGCCGGGGGGAAGCATCCGCCGCAGCCGGGTGCTCATGTCGTCGAGCAGACCGCGCGCCTCGGTCTCGGTTGCGGCGTCGATCTCGCGGCCGACGTGGAATCGAGCGGCGACATCGGGCGCCAACGCGGTCGGCTGAGCGGACACGAAGGTACCGTGCGAGCGCCACGCCTCGGCGGCCTGAACCGTGCGGAATGCCATGAGAACCGTGTCGAGCCCGGCGCCGTCGGGGTAGTCGAGCGCGATCGTCTCCGGCGGTGGCAATACGTTTCCAGCGGCCGCATCGCGCAGCGCCAGTGCCTGCACCGCAGCCCAAAAAGATTCGCGTGCGGCAGGATCCAGCAGATCGACCAGTTCCGGTGCCACCACCATCCTGGTGACCGGATGTACTTCTTGATTCGGCAGCAGCGCCCCGCCCGCCCGGGCGAGCAACGTCGCATCGCGGGTGAGCAGGCCCACGGTATCGAAGCTCGGTGCCAAACCCACCAGACCCGTCCGCGCGACCACCCCGTGGGTCGTGCGTAGACCGTAGAGCCCGCAATATGATGCCGGGACGCGAATCGAGCCCGCGGTGTCGGTGCCGAGGCCGATATCGGCGAACCCGGCGGCGACCGCGGCTGCCGGACCGCTGCTCGACCCGCCGCTGACTCGGTGCGCCGCAACCGGATTCGGTGTCGCGCCGTAGTGAATATTGGAGCCCGCAAGTGAGAATGCCAGCTCGTCGGTGGTCGCGATACCCGTGATATCGGCCCCTGCCGCCAGCAATGCGGATACCGCCGCGGCGTGGCGAGTCTCCACCGGCGCTGCCGCCAGCCAGGTCGGGTTCCCCGCTCCGATCGCGTGGCCGGCCACCGCGAACAGATCTTTGACGGCCACCCGCGCATCGCGGAGCGGTCCTGGGCCGCCGCGTACGAGCGGGGCCTCGCCCGGCGCGACACGCCAAATCGATGAGTCGGGGCTGACCGTGCTGCCGTCGGTGGGCGCGGGACCGCCGGATACATGCGCCACGGTGACGGCCCATCGACCGCCGCTGTCGCGCTCCCAGACTTGGGTTTGGACACCCTGTGAACCGTTCGTTCGGCGGGTCTCCGCGACGATCGCCGAGGCTTCGGGGCCGAGTCTGCGCACATATACCCGCACGAGGAAGCGGGTCGGTGCTCCGGCTCGCCCGGCCCGGAACTCGGCGATCGCGTCGTGGCCGACCAGCGCGGTTGCCGGATCGCTGCGGATCGGCCGAGGACCGTCGGCGAATGCGGCGTCCAGTTCGGCGAGATCGTTGGCCATCAAGGCTCTTTCATACCGTGCGAATGCCGAACGTAGATCGGCGTCGAGGTCATCGAAGGGAGAGATCACCGGTCAGACGGTAGCCATGAATGTTGATGTGATGAACATTGTCCGCGTAACGCTGTTGTGAACCTTTTCGCCGCGACCGGTTGATGGACTGCGACCTTCGCTCCGTTCGATGGTCGGTCCGCAACCTTTACCTCCCGGAAACGCGCCGCAGTTACATTCGCAAATGTAACTGTCATCAACATTCGAGGAGCTGCGGTGGCCTCACGAGCTCCCACCTTCTGTGCCGAAGCGGAGTCCTGGTTCCACGTTCGAGACATCGGGGAGGGCATCCACCTGATCAACGAACCCGGGCATGTCGCCAGCTACCTCGTGATCGGCGAACACACGGCGCTGCTGTTCGATTCCGGGCTCGGCATCGCCCCGATATCCCAAGTGGTGCAGGCGTTGACGGCGCTGCCGGTGTTGGTGGTGTCGTCGCATCATCACATCGATCACCGCGGCGGCAATGCCGACCTCGCCGCGCAGGTCGACGTTATCGACTTCGCCGCGCACCCCACGGCTGCGGACCCGAATTCCGGGTGCCTGCACACCGCCGCCGATCCAGCGTTCCTTCGTACATATGCCGCCGCCATGTCGCGGGTGGTCGCGGAGTTCGACCGGTTCGCCCTGCTGGATGCCCAGTATTTCTTCACCCTGGCGCGGGTCGGTCGGTTACGCCCGCTGCCGGACCTGACGAAGTGGGCGATACCGCCGACCCCGATCAGCCGGGCGCTGGCCGACGGCGAAATCATCGACCTGGGTGGACGACAGTTCGAGGTACTGCACACGCCCGGCCATGCGCCGGACACCCTGTGCCTGTTCGACCACACCACCGGCACGCTGCTCTCGGGTGACACGGTGCTCGCCGCCGCCCACTGGCTGCACGGCGCCGGAGCCGATCCAGTCCGGTTCGCCGAATCGACGCACCGCCTGTCGAGGCTCCCGATCACCCGAATTCTGGCCGCCCACAACCTTATCTGCGAACTACCGGCCAGCGCGGCTGGCGAGGTCGCCCACGCCGCGGCGGCGATGCTGGAGGGAACAACGATCGCTGTGCCGGGCCGCGACATGCTCGGCCAGCCGGTAACCCGCCACGACTGCGGCCCGGTCACCCTGCTCACACCACCCGTCGGCTGAACCGCGTTCCGCGGCGATAGCGACATCTACCCGAAAGGATCCGATATGGCTGGGGCACCTCCCGTCGTACGACACCTCGCCGACCTGTCGGCAGCTCTCATCTCACCCGCGGACACGGTACGGCTGTGCACGCTCGCTGGACCCGAACACGGCTCCAGCGCAAGCGTATTCCTCGAAATCTGGGAGCCGGGCGGTGCGCAACCACTGAACTCCCATGAGGATTCGGCCGAAATCTTCATCGTGCTGGCCGGCACCGCCCGCGCACACAGCGACAACCACGCCGTCGACCTCGGCGCGGGCGACGTACTGATCCTGCAACCGGGATCCGAACACCGCATTCTGAACACCTCCGGCACCGAGCGGCTGTACACGATCACAGTGATGGCGGATGACGGAGGATTCGCCGATCTCGTCCATCGTGGCACGCCCACGGGGCTGTCCGAGGCGGATATCCGCACTCTGGCAACAGGCTTCGGGTCCGCGCCGGGTCATTGAATTTGCCGCCGGTCCGAAACACTCAGTACTGCAACGCAAATCTCGCTGCCGATAGCTGATGCCGTGTACGGTCAGCTCGAAACCGACTGTATTGCTTGGCTCGTCCCCAGCGGCGAGACGGTAGTTGGCGCATGGCCATGCGATGCAGGCGAAAGGCAGGATCGTCACGATCGGGTTGGACGCCTTCGCCACCCGCAAAAGGACATATCTACGGCTCTTAGAGTCCCAGGTCGAGATCCTCGAGGTAGGGCGGATCTGCGGCCCTGATCGGTGCGGTTCGAGGTTGGGCTCGGTCGGGGTTTAACGCTTCGGAAATTCGGGGCCGCTACGCTGGCTCGCACGTCGTTCATGGCTGAAACGGACGACGGGGCCGTCGAATCCAGGCGGGCGAACCAGCCGCATTTCCAGGAGGAATGTCGCGTGGTTCCCAATCGGCCCTATTCGTCTGTCATCAGCAATGTCACCGTCTACCAGCGCGCCGGAACCGGCGCTCAGTGGCTGTCCGGTCAGGACGTCGTCGTGCTGGATGGAGCCATCACCGCGATCGGAGCGGCCGCGGGTGCCGACCACCGTGAACTGCCGTGCGTCGATGGCAATGGCGGCCATCTGATTCCGGGTTTCGTCAATACCCACACCCATCTGCAGCAGGCCGTGCTCCGCGGCATCGGCGAGGGGCTTCCGCTGCTGGAATGGTTGCGGTGCGTGGGGGAGCGCACCGTCGCCGCCACGGCCGAGCAGACCTATCTCTCCGCGCTCGCGGGTGGCTTGGAGTTACTCCGCAGCGGTGTTACCACCGTGGTCGAGCACATGTGGCCGAATCGCTCGGAAGCCGTGCACGACGCCATGATTCGGGCACTGGACGAACTGGGTATCCGCGTAATCCTCGGCCGCGGTGTCGCCGACCGCGCCGACGTCACCCGGAAATGGGGCATCGATCCGCGCCTGATGCAGCCGCTGCCAGAGGTTTTCGCCCATATCGATGACCTTGACGCCCGGCTGACCGGCTCGCGCATCGGCACCGCGCTCGCGATCCCCAACCCGCGCTGTCTGACCCCCGACGGCATGGCCGCCGCGCGCGAGTACGCCCAGCGGACCGGCAAGACGGTCTCGATACATGTACTGGAGACCTCCACCGACGAGGATATGTGCCGATTGCATGCAGGCCGCTCGGCGGTGGAGTACCTCGATGTCGGCGGATTCCTCTGGGACCGGACCCTGGCGGTGCACTGCGTCGATCTGGACGCCGACGGCCGCGCGGTATTCGCCGACCGCGGCGTGGCCGTTTCCTACAATCCGCTGAGCAATATGCGACTCGGCAGCGGCGCCGCACCCGTGTTGGAGATGCTCGGCGCCGGAATCGATGTCGGCCTCGGCGTGGACGGCGCCGCGAGCAACGACACCCAGGACATGCTGCTCGCCCTGCGCATGGGCTCCTACCTGCAGCGCGTCACCCGCAGGCGCGCCGACATCCTGGACTTCGACGCAATGATGCGGCTGGCCACCTGCGGAGCGAACCGCGCACTCGGGCGCTCGTCGACCGCGCCCGGGCTCGCGGTGGGAGACCCTGCCGACTTCTCGCTGATCCGATTCGACCGCGATTTCGCCTGCCTACCGGTGCGCGATCCCGGCGCCACCTTGCTGACCGCAGCCTCACCGCGCGTGGTGGACACGGTGTGGGTGGACGGGGAACCGGTTATTCGCGACGGCGTCAGCACGCGGGTGGATACCGGCTCGCTCACGCGGCGTCTCTGTGCCATGCGGCCATAGTTAATCAGCTCGAAACTCGAGACACATTGCATGTAATTCAGTTCTGTGAAACTGATGATGCGCACTTATTGCACGCAATGCGAGTGCTCCACGGGAGAAGGTCAAGCACGGTGAAACTCTCTGAGACATTGCACGACGTGGTGCGCGACGCCGTTGCCCGGACGCTGCTCTCGGACATGGAGGTGTCTTTCGCCAACGCGCACAAACGATTCGGCGGCGCCGAGGGAACCGTCGCCATCGAGGAGGTCGGCCTCGATATCCGGCAGGGCGAATTCGTCGCCGTCGTAGGCCCTTCCGGCTGCGGCAAGTCGACGCTGCTGCGTCTGGCCGCCGGACTCGAACAGGTTCAGCTCGGGAACTGTTGCGGTGCAGAATGATTCGAGCGGCTTCATCTTTCAGGAGGCCACTCTGCTGCCGTGGCGGAAGGTTTCGCGTAGCGTGGAACTCTCGGCTGAGCTGCGGGGGATCGATCGAAAGACGCGCCGTGAGTGGGCAACTCGCGCACTCGCCGCAGTTGGACTGGCCAACTTCGCGAACTGCCTGCCCAGTCAACTCTCCGGCGGCATGCGCATCGTGTCTCGCTGGCCAGGGCGTTGTCGCTGGAACCGCGGTTGCTGCTGCTCGACGAACCGTTCGGCGCGCTCGACGAGTTGGCCCGGCTGAACATGCAGGAAGAACTGTTGCGGCTTTACCAGGACAACGGTTTCACCGCGCTGTTCATCACGCACTCGGTGTCCGAGGCGGTCTTCCTCGCCTCGACGGTGGTCGTCATGTCCGCCAGGCCCAGCCGCGTGCACGAGGTGATCGATGTTGATCTGCCCTACCCGCGCGGTCGTGAGCTGCGCTTCGATCCCGCGATCACCGAACTGGTCGCGCGGGCCTCCCGCTCACTGAAAGAAGCCTGCTGATGGTCGGTATCGCGGCGCGAGCCGCCACCTCTGTCGAACCGGAGACCGACTCCGGCCCGATCTTCGGCCTGCTCGGCCGCGGTTACCACGTCGACGCCGACAGTGCCGAGCTCGCCGCCTACGGCTCGAAGACGCTCATCGACGGCGGTCTCATCGGCAACGACACCGACGGTGTGATCGGCAGTTTCGACGAGGCCAGGGTGCAGCGGGTGATCGACGAATTCGCCCCGATCCTGCGTCGCGGCGGCGCGGATATACCGAACAACCTGCGCGCCGAAGACATCGTCACCAAGGAATTCCTCGATCCGACGATCAACGTCGGCAGCTGAGACCCCCACGCAGACAAGGACTGACAATGACCGCCAGCTACGACCTGTCCGAGGTATCCCGCGAGCAGCAGATGGGCGGCCTCGGCGTGGAGACCGACGCCCGCGATATCCGCGTCATCGACCTGACCGATTTCGCGGACCGCCGCGCCGAGATCACCGACCAGCTATGGGCCGCGGCCACCGAGATCGGCTTCTTCCAGCTCTCCGGGCACGGCATCCCGCAGCACCAGATCGACAATGTATTCGCCCGCACCGCAGCGTTTTTCGCGCTCCCGGAGTCGACCAAGGCGCGATATCCACTGGTCAAGGCGAATAACGCCGGCTGGGAGAGCCTGAGTCAGGTGCGCCCGTCCATCGGCGTGCCCGATCAGAAGGAGTCCTACCAGATCACCCGCCCGCATATGGCCGAGCTGTGGCCGAGCGAAGCGGAGTTGGTCGAATTCCGCACCGACATACTCGATTTCGAGTATCGGGCGTGGACTGTCGCGATGCGCGTACTCTCCTGCTTCGCCGACCGCCTCGGCCTGGACCGCAATCACTTCACCAAGGCTCATGATCCGGAATCCGCGCAGTATCAGAGCACGCTGCGGCTGCTGCACTACTTCGCTGTTCCGGCAGAACTCCAGGGCGTGCCGGGTCGCTGGCGTGCGGGTGCGCACACCGACTTCGACTGTCTGACACTGCTTTTCCAGCGGGATGGGCAGGGTGGCCTGCAGGTCTGCCCAGGCAAGGAGATGCAGGAGCAGCAATGGACGTCGATAACCCCGTCGTCCGCACTGATCACCTGCAATATCGGTGACATGCTCACCCGCTGGAGCGATGACGAACTGCCGTCGAACTTCCACCGTGTCCGCAGCCCAGGCGCGGGCGAGTACCAGGGCGACCGCTACAGCATCGCCTACTTCGCCCAGGCCGACCGCAACGCCGTCATCCAGGGGCCGCGCCGCAAGTACCCGCCGGTGACCGCCGCCGACTTCCTCGCCCAGCGCGTGCAGGCCAACTACCGGCCGCAAGGGTAACTTCACCACCGAAGACGAACGACCGACCCCGGGAACACGAGCCCGGGCGAGAACGCATCCTGCTCACTGATTAGGACCGACTGCGATGACCGACTCCGACGCGGCGACTACGTCCGCGCTGCTCGGCGCATCCGTGCACCGGCAGGTGCGGCAGTTGGTCCTGTCCGGCGAGCTGGAGCCGGGTACGCCGCTCAGTGTTCCGGCCCTGGCCGCCCGGCTCGGTGTGAGCCGGAGCCCGGTGCGCGAGGCCGTCCAGCAGCTCATCTATGAGGGGCTGGCCGTGAATGTCCCGCATGCGGGCGCCCGGGTCGCAGCCATCGACGACGAGCAGGTGCGCGACGTCCTCGCGGTCCGCGCGGTGCTGGACGGTCTGGCCGCCGCGACGGCCGCCACCACACTCACCGAATCCGATCTGGCAAAGCTCGCGACCATCCTGACCGCACAGGAGGAGAACTTGCGCTGCGCGGCCGACCCGGCCCGCGACACCGAGCTCGACCTGGAATTCCACACATTCATCCGGGACTGCGCGGGCAACCGCCCGCTCGCCGACGAACTCGCCCGCCTAGAAGCCAAGACCCACCTCTACCGCGGCGATCTCTGGCGTTCCGAACTCAACCGCCGCGTCGCCTTGCGCGAACATCGACGCATTGTCGATGCCCTCGAATCCGGACATGCACAGGACGCACGTATGGCGGCCGAGGCGCATGTGCACGGGCTTATCACCCGCCTCAGCAGACGCTGACGGCGACGGAATAGCACCTCGTCCACACTTGCCATTTGCGATTTCAGGAGGTGTGCGGCAGTGCCGTTTCGCCCGAAGTCACGCAGCGGGTAGTCAGTACACTGGTCGCGCCGCCGTGCGCGGGTGCGCCGGGGCTGATCTCGGGATGGTGCGGTGCTACTCCGCGGGCAGGGCTGCAGCCGTCGAGGAGTCGGCCCGGTCGCCCGCGAGTGCCCCGGCCAGCGTCCAGGTGCGGTGCTGATCGTCCGGGCCGGCCAGATCCGTGGAGGTCAGCACGACCTCGGTGGCGCCTGCGTCGTAGTAGCGCTGGATTCCGGCGGCGATGGTTTCCTCGTCGCCGATGAGTGCCAGTTCGGCTGCCCGCGAGGCACCTTCGAGTTCGATGACCCGGCGATAGGACGGCACCTGCTCGTAGAACGCCAGCTGTTGCACCGCCGTCGCACGGGTGCCCTCGACATCGGAGGTGACGACTGCCGGTACGAAGGCGACGATGCGCGGTGCGGTTTCCGACGTCTTCGTGATCACCGGCACGATGTGCTCGCTCAAGGTCTTCGGGCCCGCCAGATACGGCAGGGTGCCGTCGGCGAGTTCGCCGGTGACGCGTAGTGCTTGCGGCCCCATCGCGGCCACCAACACCGGTACGCGTGGTTCTGCCCCGGGAACCGTGGTCGGCAGTGGCGGTGTGACCGTCAGCAGTTCGCCGTGGAAGCCGGCGGTGCCCGTGTCGAGCAATTCCCGCAGCGCGGTGAGGAACTCGCGCAAGCGGGTAATGGGCCGATCGAAGGATGTGCCGAACGCACTGGCGGCGAGCGTCGAACCGACGGCCAGACCCAGATGATAGCGCCCGTGCGTCGCGGCTTGGGCGGTCTGCGCCTGAGAGGAAACAAGCAGCGGATGGCGCCCGACCACGGGGATGGCCGAGGTGCCGACCTGTACGCCCGGCACCTCCCGGCCCACGATGGCGGCGAGGGCGGGGGAGTCGTAATCCATCCGCTGTCCGAACCACACCGACCCGATACCCAGCTCGGCGACCGAGCGGGCCTGCGCCACGATCTGGTCGACATAGTTGCCCGAATTCGAGGCAGCGAGCGCAATTCCGAGAGTCATGCCAGGGGCAACCTGCGTGCGTGCGCGCCTGTTCCCGAACGGCGAGATGAAATCAGCTTGATCACAAGGATTTTCGTCGTCCGAGAGTCTGTGGGCCGATCTTTTGAGGAGGGGACGCGCCGATGTTGCAGTGGCGACCGGGCGTGCTGTCGTGAGACCGACCGCCACGCGGCGCGCGTCCGGACCTGCTGGAGCGGTCGTCGACGGCTCGGTACCGGTTCAACCTCTGACAAGGAACCTCATAGATACCTTGCACGGCACTATGTTCGGGTGTCATTCGCCGGTCTGATCTGCGGCGAAGCGGGCGGCGATCTCAGCGGCTGTCACTTTGGCCAGCTCGACGAGGAACGGGAGGCGCTCGGGGATCATGAGGGTGGTGGGGCCGCGCAGGCCGAGGGCGAAGCGGGCGTCGCCGGTGGGGGTGAGGATGGGCAGGCCGATGGTGCGGAAGTCGGGGTCGAGTTCTTCGTCGTTGTAGGCGTAGCCGCGGGATCGGGTGCGGGTGAGTTCTTCTCGCAGTTCGGCGGGGGTGGAGACCGAGCGGGCGGTGCCTTCGTCGTAGGGCAGGGTGGTCAGGAAGTCGTCAGGGGCGTCGGACCAGGCGAGCAAAGCTTTGCCCAGGGCGCTGGCGTGCAGGGGAAGTCGAACGCCCATGAGGCGGTGGCCGTCGCTGTCGCGCCAGCGGCTGGTGCCCAGCAGCACGGCGTGGATGCTGTGGCGGATTGCGACCGAGGCGCTGGCGCCGGTGGTGGCGGCGAGCTGTTCGAGGCTGGGTTCGGCCAGGTAGATGCGGTGCTGTCGGTAGGCGATCTGGCCGTATTCGGCTAGGGCGCTGCCCATGCGGTAGCGGCTCGAGGTTTCGTTCTTGTCGAGGAATCCGGCCTGCACGAGGGCGCTCAATAGCCGGTGGGTGGTGCTGACCGCCAGGCCTTGCCGGCGGGCGATCTCTGATACGCCGCGTTCCTCGCCGCCGCGGAAGCAGTCCAGCACAGACAGGGCACGGGCGACGGTCTGCACTCCGGAAGCTTCCACGCCGGGGACGGTAACACGGCGCGGCGGTGCCGCTGGGCGACAGTCCTTTCCGATATGTGGAAATCGTGGCGTTATCTGGGTTCTGCTCACGGCGAGCGAAAAGCGGGGCGGCAGATTATGTTTCGCCCGGTCGACCGAAAATAGGTGTCCAATAACGCTTCCATTGTGTACGTGTCAAGCCTTCCGATCCTCGGAAAGCATTACCTCGCAACGCCGCGGCTGCGCCCCTACTGTCGCTGCTCATTGATCGGCTTCGATCCCTGACTCGGAAGAGGTATTCCACGATGTTCTGCACGCGCAGGCCAAGCCGTTGGCGTCTCGCGCTCGCGCTGGCCCCCGTCGTTGCTCTGGTGGCGGCATGTGGCTCGGGAACCGCCACCGAGGCGGGCCCGCAGGCGGAGCTGGTACTGAAGGTGGCCGACCCCGGCAATTCCGGTCCGCTGGCGGTGGCCAAGCGCGACGGCACCTTCGACAAGGCGCTCGCACCGCTGGGCGCGAAGGTCGAATGGGTCACCACCACACCGGGATTCAGCTCCATGCTGAAGCTGTTCAACACCAAGGAACTCGACGTCTCCGGTGCCGCGTTCAGCCCGGTGGTCGGCGCGCTGTCCAAGGACGTGGCCGTGCGCATCGTCGCGGTGCAGGACCCTGCGGGCAAGGATCAGAGCGGCATCATCGCGGGCAAGGATTCCGGGATCCACTCCGTCGCGGATCTGGTCGGCAAGCGGGTCGCGGTCAATCCGGCCGGCAAGGGCGAATACATCGTGCTCAAGGCGCTGGCGCAGGCCGGTATCCCAGCTGACAAGGTGACGCGAGTGCCGTTGCAGCAGAAGGACGCGGCCTCGGCGTTCGCGACCGGCAAGGTCGATGCGTGGGCGTCGTTCCTGGTGCCGTATCAGGAGGCCAAGGCCAACGGCGGCGTGGAGATCGCCACTGAACAAAGCATCGGCTCCAAGGACAACTCGGTGGTGGTGTTCCGCACCGAGATCCTCGACAAGCGGCCCGAAGTCGCGGCCAAGTACCTCGAAGTGCTGCAGAGCCTGACCGCTCAGCAGCACGACAATCCCGCCGGGTTCGAGAACGTCTTCGAGCAGACCGGTCCGCGCGCGCTCAGTGGTGCGCGCCTGTCCGACGCGCTGCGGGTAGGGGCGGAGGCGACCGTGCCGCGGCTGCCGGCCGATTCCGATGCCGCCGATCTGGCCGATGTGGTGAATCTGTTCGCCGACAACGGCGTGATCACCCGCAAGATCACTGCCTCCGACATCTTCTACGACCTGAAGGCCAAGCTCACTCCTGAGCAGCTGGCCGCACTCGAGACTGGTCACTGACATGGCTGTCCTCACTGTCCCCGCCGCCGAGGACGACCTCGGCACGTTGGCTCCGCCGCGGACTCGGGTCGAGAAAGCACACCCGGCTTGGCTGTCGGTACCGCTGCGTGTGCTGCTGCCCGCGTTGATCGTCGCCGCCTGGTGGATCGGCTCGGCCACCGGTGCGCTCTCGCCGCAGGTGCTGGCCGGACCACCCAAGGTCTGGTCGGCGTTCACCGAACTGCTGGGCAGTGGCCAGCTGCTCGACTTCGCAGTGGCCTCGTTCACCCGCGCCGCGTTCGGTGTCGGGCTGGGCGTCGGTGTCGGGCTGCTGCTCGGCCTGATCGCCGGATTGTCCAGCCTCGGTGAGGAATTGGTGGACTCCACCATGCAGATCGTGCGCGCGGTGCCGTTCCTGGCGCTGGTGCCCTTGTTCATAGCCTGGTTCGGCATCGACGAGCTGTACAAGGTGGCACTCATCGCTGTGGCCACCATCGCGCCCATGTACGCGTACACCTATCTGGGAGTGCGCAATGTGGACCGCAAAGTGGTCGAGGCTGCGCGCGGATTCGGTTTGAGCGGGGCGCGGCTGGTGCTGGAGGTGATCCTGCCCTCGGCGCTGCCGGGGATCCTCATGGCGCTGCGGGTGTGCTTGTCCATCAGCATCACCGGCCTCATCGCCGCCGAACAGGTCGGCACCACCAAGGGTGTGGGCTATCTGGTCACGTTGGCACAGGAGTACAACCGCACCGACTACATGGTGCTGTGCGTGGTGCTGTATGCGGTGCTGGGCTTGATCTTCGACGCCGTGGTGCGGTTGGCCGAACGGTATGCGATGCCCTGGCGGCGGCAGGTGGCAATCCGATGACCGCCGTCGAACAGTCGCCGCGTGCCACCGCGCCGGTCGCCGTGCGGATCACCGGCCTGCGCAAGGCCTTCGGTGACAAGATCGTCCTCGACGGGGTCGATCTGACCATTCGCCGCGGCGAGTTCGTGGTCCTGCTCGGCCCCAGCGGCACCGGCAAGACCACCTTGCTGCGCCTGCTCACCGGCCTGGAAACCCCTGACGCCGGACAGGTGCTGGTGCCGACGGTGCGCACCACCGTCTATCAGGAGCCGCGACTGATCCCGTCCAAGCGGGTGCTGGCCAATGTGACGGTCGGGCAACGGCGCTCGAAACAGACCCGGGAGGCGGGCCTGCGCGCGCTGGCCGAGGTACATCTGGATGGTAAGGCCCGGCAATGGCCGGCGACCCTGTCCGGTGGTGAAGCCCAGCGTGCGGCGCTGGCGCGGGCGCTGGTGCGCGAACCCGAACTGCTGTTGCTGGACGAGCCGTTCGCCGCGCTGGACGCGCTGACCCGGTTGCAGATGCAGGACCTGGTGGGGGAGTTGGTTACCCGCCATCACCCGGCGGTGCTCATGGTGACCCATGACGTGGACGAGGCGGTGCGCCTGGCCGACCGGGTGCTCATTCTCGATCACGGCCGGTTCGCGGTGGACACCGAGATCGACCTGGCCCAACCGCGCGACGGCAACGACCCTGCCGCGCTGCGCTATCGCGCGGCCTTCCTCGCCGAACTCGGCGTCGGCACCGCGCCCTCGAAGAACTCAGGAGCATAGATGACCAACACAGCAAAGCCCGATCCCGCCGGCACCCTCTGGTACACCCGCTGCCCGGTGCCGACCGCCAGCGGGCTGGCTCACAGTCTGGGCTGGCTGGGCGAGATCGCCCGTATCCACGGCCTGGACTTCGGGGTCCTGCAGGACGCCGGCCCGGAGCTGGCGGCCCGCCACTTCGACCACACTCTCGAGGGTTTGGTGCGTGAAGGCGGCAACGTGCCCGCGCTGGCCGCGCGCGCCCAGGGCTCACCGACCCGGCTCATCGGCCTGACCTGGATCGACGAAGCGCAGGCCATTCTGGTCGGCCCGCAGTCGCCGGTGAGTTCACCGGCCGAACTGGCGGGGCTGCGGATCGGCATCCCGGCCTGGGCGCAGGATCAGGCGCGCAGCTTCCCGCGAGCGATGGCACTGCACGGGTTCACCAGCGCCCTGCGCCTGGGTGGGCTCACCCTCGCCGATGTCCAGGTCGTGGAGCTGCGTGTGGAGCGGGATCCGCAGGTGCGCACCGAGGTTCAGCAGCGTTCCCGGTCCATCACCTGGGGCGCCGAGGAGTTGCTGCGCGGTGAGGTGGACGCCATCTACGTCAAGGGTGCCCGCGCTCAGGAAGTCGCCGCGCGGCACGGGCTGCGGGTAGCGGTGGACCTGGACGCCACCGACACCAAACTTCTGCGCGTCAACAACGGCACCCCGCGCCCGATTACGGTGCATCAGGATCTGCTCGACACCAACCCGGATGCGGTGATCGGGTTCCTGGCTCAGAGCCTGCGGGCTGCGGACTGGGCGACCGACAATCTCGACGGCGTACGGGAGGTGCTGCAACGCGAAACCCTGTCCGGGCCTGAGGGAGTCGTGGCCGCCTACGGCACCGAGTTCCATCGCGGTCTGCATCCGTCGCTGGATCCCGAACGCGTGGAGCTGCTCGGGGTGCAGAAGCAGTTCCTCTATACCCACGGTTTCCTGGCCGCCGATTTCGACCTCGACTCCTGGGTCGCCCACGAGCCGCTGGCGCGGGCGCGGGAGCTGGTCGCCACCGGGACGGTCGCGGCATGACCGAGTCAGGGCCCGGAGGAGGCAGCGCGCGTAACCACGGAGGGGCTCCTCGGGCATGCCAGAAAGGACACCGCATGATCGAGTCAGGGCCCGGAGGAGGCAGCGCGCGTAACCACGGAGGGTCCCTCGGGCATGCCAGAAAGGACACCGCATGACCGAGTATCTGTGGCGGCTGCCCAGCCATGGTGACGGCCGCCGAGCTCGCCCGCAGTTACGTCACCGCGGTGGATTCGGTGACCCGGTCCCGACACCGGCCGGCGGGCCCTTCGGTGCGCGCCCGGACGACCGGGAACCGACCGATGTACGTCGCGGACACTTCGGGCCTTTCGACGATCTGCACCAGGTGATCGACGCCGCCGAGCTGGCGGGCCTCGACGGTGTGCTCGCACCGTACGACCCGCTGGGCGAGGAATCGTGGATCGTGGCCGGCGGTGCATTGCGCGCCACCCGCCACGCGCGCGTGATCGTCGAATTCCAGCCTGCTTTCGGCACTCCGGTGTATGCGGCGAAGGTCTCGGCCACCCTGCAACGGCTGTCCGCGGGACGGTTGAGCTGGCGGCTGGCCGTCGACACCGACGCCGAGGATGCGCGTACCCGCGGCGACCGGGTCAGCGGGGACGACCGGTACGCGCGGGCAGCAGAGTTCCTGACCGTGGCGCGCGGTGTGTGGAATGCCGACCCGGTGCCCGGCGCCGGATTCCAAGGCACCGGGTTCGATTTCGCGGGCGAATACTACGACGTGATCGACGGCGGCTTCCGCGGCATCCTGTCCGGGTTGCCGTTCCCGACGGTGTACCTGTCGGGCACTTCGGAACCGGCACTGGATCTTTCGGCCCGACACGGTGATGTGCACCTGTTCACCGAATCCACCGACGGTCCGGCCGCAGCGCTGGCGCAGCTGCGAGAGCGCACCGTCGAGACCGGTCGCCATGTGCGCGCGGGGCTCGAGCTGCCGGTGATCGCCCGCGAAACCGAGGACGAGGCATGGGCGCGCGCGGAACGCCAATGGCGCGAAGTACATCCCGACGGTCCCGGCGCGCGGTCGCTGAGTCTCGACGGTGCCCGCTGGGCCGGGTTCGCCGAGCTCGGCTACCCGCAGCCGGTCGGCCTGGTCGGCAGCTACGAGCATGTCGCCCAGCAGTTGCAGGTCTACGAGGTTGCCGGTTTCGACAGCATCGTGTTGTCCGGGCACCCGAACATCGAGGAAGTGCACCGCGCCGGTGAGCATTTGCTGTTCCTGGCCGATCCGGCCGGCCGCACCCTGCAGGAGACCACGGCATGAGCATCGACATCTATTGGCGCATCGGCATGGAAGGCGACCATGCCTCCCTGCGTACCCCGCGCCGCTACAACCGGGGCCACGCCAATGGCTACGGCCCGGGCAATATCGCCCCGGCCGTGCGCGGCGGCGCACTCGATGGCTACAGCTACATCGACCACGTCGCCGCCGTCGCCAAAGCCAGTGAATCCGCCGGGTTCCTGGGCGGTCTGTTGCCCTCGTTCCCAGTGACCGAGGACCCGTGGGCCTTTGCCGCTGCGCTGGCCCGCGAGACCACCACCTATCGGTTCATGGTCGCCTTCCAGCCCGGGTTCCTGCATCCGGTGCAGGCCGCGCGCATGTCGGCCAGCCTGCAACGCGCAACCGGCGGACGACTGGTCTACAACATCATCAGCGGAGGCGGTGGTCCGGCCCAATTGTGGTGGGGTGACAAGGTATCCCACGACGACCGCTACGCACGCACCAGCGAATTTCTCGACGTGCTGCGCGGGGTGTGGGATGGACAGCCCTTCACCCACGACGGCCGGTTCTTCGGGACCGACGCCGCCGCCCTGCCGCCGGGCCTGGCAGGGCAACCGTTCCCGGAGGTCTACTTCTCCGGGTCCTCGGGTGCAGCAGTGCAGGCCGCCGGCCGTCACGCCGACTACTATCTGTCCTGGCTCGAGCCCTACGCTGATCTGCGCGCCAAGTTCGATGGGGTGCGCGCGCACGCCGAAACGATCGGGCGCACCCCGAAATTCGCGGTCCGCATCGACATCGTGGCCCGTCACACCGAGGAAGCGGCCTGGGCCGAGATTCGCAAAGGCTGGGCCTTCGTCGATCGCGATGCCGCCAACCGCGCCGCCCGAGGTGATTCGGTCGGTGCGGCCCGCATCAAAGGCTGGGTGCCCGAAACCATCACCGGCTACCGCGATCTGGAAGTGCAGCCCAACGTCTGGTGCGGGTTCAGCCTGATTCGCGGCGGGCCCGCCTTCGGTCTGGTCGGCAGCTACGAACAGGTCGCCCAACGCCTCGACGAGTTGATCGATCTCGGTGTCGACGCCTTCATTCTGGCCGGTAACCCGCATCTGGAAGAGGCCTACCGGATCGGTGAGGAAGTTCTGCCGCTGCTGGGTCGCACCCGTCTGACCACCCCGACCACTCCCGTGCTCACCCACGCCTGACCAGGAGAAGCCATGACTACCACCGAGATTCGGCTCGACGCGACCGTGCAGGCCTTCGTCGTCGCCGCGACCCGTGACGCGGAGAAGGCCTTCCGAGTGCTGCGTGAGACCGGCACCGTCACCGGCAACGGCACTGTCAATTTCGTCGAACGCGTACCGGGTACCGAGATCGCCGTCGCCCTCAACGAACCTGGCCCGTGGGCCGAGGAGCGCACCGTCGTGCCGGTCGTGGCCGGCTTCGACGGAGACGTGCTCTCCGGCACCGGATCCGCCGGGTTCGTCACCGGCTACGCAAAGGTGTTCCGCGCGCACCCGGAGATCACCTCCGTGGTGCACGTGCACAGCCCGTGGTTGGGCGGCTGGGCCCAGACCCACCGCGTATTCCCCATCCGCTACGCCGCGGTGCAGCGGCTGACCCTGTCGCGGCAGATTCCGCCGCATATCGACCGCAGCATCGGCGCCGGCGATTTCATCCTCGACCAGCTCACGCTGGACCCCGACCTGATCGCCATCTTCGAAGCCAACGGCGGCGCCAACGTTATCGGCCGCGCCGGATTGCTGGAGCTGGCAAAGCTGGTGGTCCTGCTCGAGGAAGGCGCCCAATATCAGGCCATCGCCGAAACACTCGGCGGCTCGGTTGATTTCGACAAATCCAACCTCGCCGTCCAGTGGGGTCGCACCGGCCTCGCCGACGAAGCCCGCCGCCGCGGCCTGATCTGACCACCACTCCCCAGTATCCCCAGGAGCCTTTCCATGACCGTTCGTGTCGGCTACTTCCCGCACAACAACTCCCTGTTCGTCCTGCGCCACCGCGGCATCCTCGAGCGCACCGTGCCCGAGGTGGAATGGGTGGACCTGCGCGCTCTGCCGCAGCCGGAGCGCGTGGATGTGAAAACCGCACTGCCGTCGCTGCATTCGGACTTCTTGTTCACCGATCCCGGCTACGACTTCATCGGCACCGGCTTCACCCCGCCGGTCACCGCCTTGGCCCACGGCCGCGACATCGTCTACGTCGGCATCTCCGGTCCGCGCATCGAGAACGGGCGCCTGGTCACCAAGGCCGACAGCGGCATCGAATCGGTCGCCGATTTGAAGGGCAAGCGCGTCGGCATCGCCCACGGCTCCTGGCAGACCACTCTGCTGCTGTTCGCGCTGGAGCAGGCCGGACTGGGCTGGGCCGACATCGAACCGGTCGATACCGACGTGCACGACGGTGGCGCCGCGCTGATAGCAGGCGACCTCGATGCCTGGGTTGGCGCCTACCCAGGGTTGACCGCCGTGGAGGCTGTCACCGAACTGCGGACGCTGATCGACACCGAGTCGCTGTTCAGCCATCCTTCGCTGTGGTTCACCCGCCGCGACTTCGCCGAGAACAATCGCGAAGCCTTCGCGGCGATCATTGCCGCGCTGCAGGAATCCGATGCGTGGATCGCGCAGAACCCGCGTGCGGCGGCCCAGTACTTCGTCGACGACATCGTCGCCCGGGGCGGCAGCGCCGATCTGGATGCCTGGGAGGCGGCGCTGCGAGGGCGCCCGTTCGGCATCGGCCCGGTGACCGAGGAATTCCTGGACGAACAGCAGCACGCCGCGGACTTGCTCGCCGCGAACGGACTACTGCCCCAGACGATTCGCGTGCGCGAAGCGGTCGACGCATCGATCGGTGAGTTCGTCGCCGCGAGCCGCGAGCCGGCGACCGCCAACTGACAAGTGCCGTCCGGCCGCTCGCGTGAGCGGCCGGACAGCATCGGTCCATCACCCGCGCCGCCCGCCGCAACCCCCGACCAGCTGGTCAGTATGTCAGAGATCAGGCGAGCGCGCTCAATAACATCGAGTGGGCGGTATCCGCTCATCGGCTATATCGTGTATTCCACCGGTTCGGCCGAAATGGACTGCGCCCGAAGCCTTTTCGGTCAGCTCTCACCAGCGTTGTCTGCGGAATCCGCCTTCGGAGTCGATGACTTGTCCGACGATCCAACGACCTTCGTCCGATACCAACCAGGTGATCAAACGTGCTGGATCATCCGGCTGGCCCACTTGCCCGCGAGGAAACGCCGAGCGGACCTCCTCGATCAGTGTGAGATCGCGGTCAGCCGTGTCGGTCGATAGGAAACCGGTGTCGACCGGTCCGGGATTGACGGTGTTGAGCACGATGCCCCGATCGATCAACTCCGCCGCGACCGTGGCTGTCATTCCTGCCAACACCGACTTCGCAGACGCGTAGGCAATCTCCGCCCGCATCGGCGCTAGATGCTGCCCCGACGTCATCCAGATCACGCGACCTCTGTCGGTGACTGTGCTGTGATCAGCGCGATACTGCTTCGCGAAAGCCTGAGTCAGTATCAACACCGACCGCGCATCGACAACCCAATGGTTGTCGAGCACCGCCGCATCGATGTCGAACAGGGTCCCGTCGGTACCGCTGAGAGCGTGGTTGGCAACCAGGATGTCCACGTGCCCGAACTCCGCGACCGCTTCGTCCATGACCTGTTGCGGCGCGTCCGGATCTGCGAAATCGATACTGCGGTCGATGACCCGTGGGGCCGCCGACAGTTCCCGCCGCACTAGTTCGATGTCGTCGGCACCCCACGGTTGCGCCTCGTCATGCGGAATCCAGTGGGTGATGTACAGCCGTGCACCCATCGCGGCCAGTCGATGGGCGATAGCGAAACCGATCCCGCGTCGCCGAGAAACTCCGGTGACGACCGCGACTCGCCCAGCCAGAACCTGTGAGTACGTCATAACCATATTCGATAGCCAAGAAATACCGTGCCGCAACTTCCGAACGGCACACTGCCACCGCTCGGCTGTCCGAACTCTGACCGGCGACAGCGGAACAAGCTCGGCGGCAATGATCACCGTGCTTCGCTGGGTCGCCGATACTGCGTTGCGGCCATCGGATTCGTGTCGACGGGCCCGCCCTGGACTCACCGGTAGTGCTGTGGTGACCATAGCCGCAACAGATCCTGCGGA
Organism: Nocardia vinacea; assembly: GCF_035920345.1. Classification (NCBI taxonomy): domain Bacteria; kingdom Bacillati; phylum Actinomycetota; class Actinomycetes; order Mycobacteriales; family Nocardiaceae; genus Nocardia; species Nocardia vinacea. Next base: position 2,789,207 of record NZ_CP109149.1, on the reverse strand, counting down.
CGAACCTGATGTCAACGGTTGCGATCAGCTCGAGCGAGGGGAAATACCCTGTGGGCCAGGGGAATTGAACGCTGCGTGCGAAACAACCCGCCCTCGGACGCGGGGGACCCACACTGACCGCCGTCCTGCCGAGTCCGCCGTCCACACCCGCACGCGCGCGGCTGGAAGTTCTTGTCTGTGTTTGCGCCGGTTTCGCCACGCTGCTGGACTCGTCGGTGCTCGGTATCACGGTGCCCGCGCTTCGGGCGGGATTGCGCGCCGACGCGGGCCAGGTCCAATGGCTGCTGGCGAGCTATTCATTGACGTTCGGCCTCGCGCTGGTACCCGCGGGACGGCTCGGCGACGTCCTGGGTCGACGGCGGCTGTTCCTGGCCGGAATCGCGGTCTTCGCCGTATCGGCGGTCTGCGCGGCGCTGGCGAACGGACCGTGGCCGGTGGTGGCGGCACGGCTGTGTCAGGGTGCGGGTGCGGGCGTGATCAGCTCACAGGTGCTGGGCATCATCGCCGACCGATACACCGGTGTCGGTCGGGCAAAGGCATTGGCGGCCTACGGTGTCGCGGCCGGGCTCGCGGGAATGGTCGGGCCGATCACGGCGGGGGCGATCCTGGGCGCCGCCGGGCCGGACCTCGGCTGGCGGTTGGTGCTGCTGCTGAACGTGCCGTTCGCGCTGCTCACCTTGGTCGGCGGGGCGGTGCTGCTGCGGCGGGACCGCACGGTGCGCGGCTCGGCACGGTTCGATGCCGTGGGCCTGGTGATGTTGGCGGCGGCGACCCTGCTGTTGTTGCTGCCGATGGTGTCCTCGGCGGGGCGGGGCCGTGCGGTGGTCTGCGTCGCGGGATCGCTGGCCATGCTGGCGGTGTTCTGGTGGTGGGAGCGCCGGTACGCGCGATCCGGCGGCGCACCGGTGCTGCTGCCCGCGCTGGCGGCCGCGCGTGGTTACACCCTCGGCACGGCCGTCGCGATGTTCTGGTTCGGCGCGATCGTCTCGCTCAATACGGTGATGACGCTGTACCTGGTCGAAGGGCTCGGGCTCGGGGCGGTCCAGGCCGCGCTGGTGATGGTCGGCGGTTCGGTAATGATGGCGCTGGCATCGGGTTTCGGCTGGCGGATCGTCACGAAGTTCGGCCGAATGACCGTGGTCTGCGCGCTGGTACTGCAGTGCGGTGTGGTGACCGGATACATCGTTGCGGTCGAAGTGATCCCGCGTCCGGCGGTGTTCTTCGTGGTGGCGTTGTTGGCTGCGGCGTCGGGGACGGCCGGAGGGTTCGTCGATGCGCCGAACCGGGCGATGACGCTCGAATACGCGCCGAACGGTGCGAACGGGGTGGCGGCCGGATTCCTGCAGTTGGCACAACGTCTTTCGGCGACCGTCGCGCTGACCGGCGTCTCCGGACTGTATCTCGCGGCCACCGGTTCGCGCATCGGCGGTGCGGGACATGCGATTTCCCCCGCGCTCACGGTCTGCCTCGCGATGGTCGTATTGTCGCTGGTCTGTGCTGTCGCCGACCTCCGACGGCGGAGCACCGATTCGGAATCGCGATAACCGCGCTGCGATATCGCCCTACGGCGTCAGCGTTCGTCGTGCTCATTCTTGTAGCAGCGCCAGCCAGTTGGTTGCCGTTGCGGCATCAGCCGGCCTCTTCGGCGAACCAGCGCACGAAGTCGCATAGGCGACTTCACCCCGTGCCTCGTGCAAGTGGACCTGACCCGCTAGCCGACGTGCGGCAGGAAGGTCGTCACGAGCAGGGAATCGTAGTTCGGCAACTGGGTGGACTGGTCGATTTTGCCTTGGGCCTTGGCCCACGTGCCGAGGCTCATGAGATTGGCGGCGAGATCGGGCTGCAGCTGAATCGTGTAGTCGAATTCGGGCAGGATCTTCTGGAGTAGGGAGGGTGCGAGCTGGGTGGCGGCGGCGATGGCGGCGATCGCGCTGTCGGCGTGCGTCGACAGTGCCGTGCTCGCCTCGTTCAGCGCTGCGAAGAATGCGCTCAGGGAAGCCGATTTCTGGGCTACCACGGTATCGGACGCCAGGTAGAGGCTGTGCTGGTTGTAGCTGCCGCCCGGGAGCTGGACGGCGTCGTCGCCGAGGGCGGCGATCACCTGCGCCTGATACGGCTGGAAGATGGAGACGGCGTCGACGTTGTGCTGGGTCGCGGCTGTGAGCGTCGCCTGCGGTGCTACCTGTACCAAATCGGCTTCGATTCCCTTGTCTGAGAGCGCTTTCGCGGCGAAGTACGCCGCACTGGTGCCGAGCGGGGTGCCGATGGATCGTCCGGACAGGCTTTCGAGCGAGGTGATTCCGGCGCTGCGCCGGGCCACGATTCGTGATCCCTGCCAACGGGACCCGTCGGCGACGACGCGCAGCGACGGAGATCGTGTCAGGGTGGCGGCGGCTGGGACATCGGCGGCGGTCGCGACGTCGACCTGGTGCGCGGCGAGCGCTTGCAGCGCTTCCACACCCGAGGGGAAGTTCACGACTTTGACGTGCACGCCGTGCTTTTCGAACAATCCGTCCTGCTGGGCTACAGGTATCTGTGCCCAGGACGGATCGACGACGAAGGCGACCGTGAGGGTGTTGGCATCGGACCCGTCGGAGGTGGCGCACGCGGCGAGCGTAGTGGCTATCGCGGTGACTGTCAGGACTGCCGTGAGCAGCCGGTTCGTGAGTGTTTTCATGGGGTCTCTGTTCGTGTTGCGGGTAGGGATTCAGCTGTCCAGCAGCTGTCGATCGTCGTGCTCGACGCCGAGTTCGTGGTGCAGAGTGCGGCGGAGCTCGCTGTAGCCGGATTGGTCGGCGAGCGTATCGGCGGGGCGTGGGCGGGTCAGCGGATTGGTGATGTGCCGGGTGATCTGCCCGTCCCTGAGCACACTGATGATGTCCGACAGTCGAATTGCTTCGTCGACATCGTGGGTGACAAAGATGACCGTACGGTTCAACCGCGTCCACAGATCGATGAGCAGGTCCTGCATGCGCAGGCGCGTCAACGCGTCGAGCGCCGCGAACGGTTCGTCCATCAGCATGACGGTGGGTTCGCCGCCGAGCATGCGCGCGATGCCGACGCGTTGGCGCATGCCGCCCGAGAGCTGGCTCGGGCGTTGTTTGCCCACCTCGCCCGACAGTCCGACGAGGTCGAGAAGTTCGCCGATGCGCGCACGCCGCTGTTTGCGCGGAACACGATGTGCGCGCAGGGCGTAGCCGATGTTGTCGGAAACGCTCATCCACGGAAACAGCACGTCGCGCTGGAAGGCCACGCCGCGGCGCGGGTCCGGAGCCGTCACCGGTTCGTCGTTGTCGGTCACCGTGCCGGAGGTCGGCGTAATGAGCCCGGCGAGACAGTGCAGCAGAGTCGATTTGCCGCTGCCGGACGCGCCGACCAATACGGTGAACGAGCCCTCGGGCACACTCAGCGTGATGTTGCGCAGTGCGGGGGCGGACTTGTTCGGGAATTGAACGACAAGATCCTGTGTCACGATGGTCATGTCAGTGCTCCTCGTGTGCCCATCGCGTGGCCGGTGCGGAAATCGAGGCAATCGCCAGATCACATACCGCCCCGATTACTCCGAGCACTATCAGGCAGAAGATCAGCCGATCGGCCTGCGAGAACAATTGGGCTTGGTAAATGCGGTAGCCGATTCCCGCTGTGGTGCCGGTCATTTCGGCGACGACGATCAGCACGAAAGCCATCGCCGCGCCGACCCGGAGGCCAGAAACCACATCGGGCGCCGCCTCGGGCAGGACGATCCGAGTCATGGTTTGCCAGCGGCGCGCGCCGAGGCAGCGTGAAGCCTGCAGGTAATCGGCCGGGGTGCTCGCGAATCCGGTATGACTGTTGATCCACACCGGGACGAAAACTCCGAGGGCGATGACCAAGGTCTTGCTGCTCTCGCCGATCCCGAACCAGAGAATCGCCAGCGGCACGATGCCGATAGTTGGAATGGGAGATAGCAACCTGAGCACGGGTTGCAGAATCCTGCGCCCCAGCCAAGTGCTTGCGGTGACGATCGCCGCCGAGATGCCGGCGATCGCACCCGAGACGAATCCGAGCAGCGCCCGTTGCAGGCTGGCCGCGATATCCGGTATCAGCAGCCCCTGAGACCACAGGCTGTGCCCGGCCCGAATGATCTGCGGCACAGTCGGAAACAGTGCGCTGGGAAAGCGTCCGGTCGCGACGACGAGACTCCACAGCAGGCTTGCCAGGGCAAGGCCGCCGACGATTCCCCCGATCGCTGCCCAGCGTTTGTTCGACGTCTTCATGGCGCAGTCCGCCGGTCGACGGGTTCGGGAGCCGACTGTGGAGCCCCGACGGGCACCCATTCGAACGGAACCGCCTGTGCGCGATAAATGAGCGAGGTCCGGCTGAGGCGATCGACGCCTGGTACCCGAGGTTCGTGCACTTCCGGTTCCCCGGCGACTCCGTAGCCTTCGTAGGGGTTCTGGTACTCCCAGACCACCTGGCCGTCCGGAGTCACCTGGAACAGACGGCCGTTCATGCCCTCGGTGATCAGGGTGTTGCCGTTTGGCAGGCGTTGGGCGTTGCTCACGAAGGAGCTGAAGAACGTCCACGATGGCTGCCCGGAGTCCTCGGCCGTGTACTGCCACACGATCTGCTCGGTCGCCGGGTCGATCTCCAGGACGCGTGATCCCGCGTAAATCCCCAATGCCGCGGGCGGATAACCGGCCCCGCCCTGATTGTCGAAGACCAGAATATTGCCCGCGCCGGGGAGCCCGTCGGCGATGAAGTGCGGATTGTGCTGTCCGGAGATCTGATCGAGCGGACGCGGCACCTTGTGCGCGTTGATCCGCTGATGCTGTGCTCCGGGCTCGGCCGCGAAATACGGACCCAGTTTCCACACAATGGCTTTGGTGGTCTTGTCGATCAGCGCGATCACATTCGCCTTGCGCAGGCTGATGAGGATGTTGTCGGGATGGAATACGCTGCGCGGGTCCGCGCGGTGCCACCGGTTCGGTCCCAGCGTCTTGGCGCTGTTCATCTCCAGATAGCCCCATGGATCATTCGGATCACGGGATGCGGTGTCCTGCAATGTTTTCCAGCCGTCTTCGGAGAAGCCGAGCTCGTCGAGGTGATCGCCGGCCCGCCACTCCCACACGATCTCGCCGTCGGGCGTGACCTCATACAGTCCCTGGTCGCCGACGATCTCGTCGGCCAGGCCGGGCACGATGCGCGGGATGGTGACCAGCAGCAGGCGGTTCCCGTTCGGCAGTAGTTCCCAGTCGTGGTTTTGCCGCGCGGCCCCGCCGGGGGCCTGCTCACCCCATTCCCATACCCGCTCTCCCGTCCAAGTCAGCTGCCCCACAGTGCCATTCGCGTAGATACCGCCCCTGGTGTCGCCGCTGGGCGCGAGCTGTACACCGACATCGCCCAGCCGATCACCGGTGAGCGCGGGATCGATGATGCGTGGCGGCACACCCGCGAACGGCCACTCCTGGACGACCGCACCGTTCAGATCGATGAGGCGGGTAATCGCATCCGATCCGGTGTAGAGGACATAGCTGTTGTGCGCCAGATCGGGGTCGTAATAGGTGACGCCAGTGAGCCGAACGAATGCCATGCCAATTACTCCACCAGTCGGTTGTTAAGTGCGTGAATCGCGAGCGTTACCAATCTAATCGATTTGCGTAGGCTTTCCGGCGGCCGTACCGTGTGAGAATCAGGACGATTAAAACCATGTCCGAGCTGCGTAATGCCGACCAGAATGGGCCAGTTGTGACAGTCAAGCGTGTGACGCTCGCCGACGTGGCGCGGCGAGCGGGGACCTCCACCGCTGTCGTCAGCTACGTCCTCAACGACGGTCCGCGACCGGTCTCCGAGGCCTTGCGCGCGCGCGTGCTCGAGGCGCTGGACGATCTCGACTATCGCCCGGACCGCATCGCCCGCGCACTGCGCCGCCCGAGCCGATGGCGGCAGATCGGACTGCTGATCCCCGACGTGACGCTACCGCTGTTCGGCGCACTGGTCGGGCATATCGAGGTCGAGGCGCGGCTGCGCGACCATCTGACACTGATCGGCAACACCGGATACGACCCGGAGCGGGAGCTCGAATTCGTCGGCGCCTTCGCCGACTCGGGCATCGACGGCCTGATCGTCGTTGGCGGCGCCAACGGTGCCGCGACCGCGAAACTCTGTGCCCAGAACCGGATTCCGATCGTCTGGGTGCACAACAACAGGGATAACGTCGACGCGCCCGTCATCGGCGCCGACCATCTCGAGGCCGGCGCACTGGCCACCCGTCACCTCGCAACCGCGCACCACCGCGACGACATCGTGTTCGTCGGCGGATTCACCAGCGAAGACGTTCAGCACGGTGACCGCGAAACCGTTGCACAGCGCTATGCGGGTTATGCCTCCGTCGTGGGCGCCGAGGCCGCACGCCAGATCCGCACCGATCTCACCCCGGCAGGGGCGTACCGCGCGGTGCGCCGGTACCTGGCCGACAACCCGGCGCCCGGCGGCGTGGTGGTCGGCACCTACGGGCAGGCCGCCGCGGCGCTGCGTGCCATCACCGACACGGGAGCACGTATCCCCCAGGACATTTCGGTCGTCGGCTTCGACGGCGACCGCAGCAACACCTACGCGCAACTGGTCCTCACCACAGTGCGGCAACCCATCGACACAATCGCCCGCACAGCCCTCAACGCAGTGCTGAGTTCATGCAGCACTCCCGACGCCGACGAGAGCCCCGTGGCCATCGATATCCAGCTCGATCTCGGAGAAACGTGCGGCTGCCGACCGCCAATGCCCTTGGCACAGTAGTCTTCCGGAGTCGTCAGAGGCGCTCCGGGCCGAGTGAGATGCCTCGGCTGGCCGGCCAGGGCAGCGGCGCTCGTGGTTCTGGAATCTGGACGAATTTATCTCCGATCGCATCGAAATATCCCAGTTCAGTGCCTGTTCTTGTGGTGTATGACGCACGTCGTGAACAGCTTTCGTCGACAGTCTCGGGCAATAATCGCGATGTCCGAATGATGATCATCGTCTGTCGAGTGATCCGCATTCTCGACGCGGAATACGGAAGGGACGCAATGACAGTGGCGAATGTGGCGGGCGGCCCGGCTGTGGCAGCCGCGGACAGCCCTGCACCGAACAGGAAGCAATCCTCGAGCCTGGAGTTCCTCTGGTACATCCCCAATCAGGCGACGCCGGGACACCGTGGCGACGCCGTCACGGTCGACCACAACAGCCTGGAAACCCTGAGCGCCCAGGCGAAGGCCCTCGAGGACCACGGCTGGAAGGGGGCATTGATCGGCACCGGTTGGGGTCACCCGGACACGGTCACCGTCGCCACCGCCCTTGCCGCGAGGACGACGACATTCGAGCCACTCATCGCGATCCGGCCCGGCTACTGGCGACCTGCGAACTTCGCGTCCGCCGCGGCGAGTCTGGACCATCTGTCCGGCGGCCGGGTCCGTGTAAACATCGTGTCCGGCAAGGACAACCTCGGAGCGTACGGCGAGACCGAAAGCGATCAGGCGCATCGCTATTCCCGCACCAAGGAATTCATTCAGCTCGTCCGCAAGCTGTGGACCGAGGAGAACGTCACCTACCGTGGTGAGCACTACCAGGTGACCGATTCCACTGTGGTACCGCGGATTACGCCACATGATGACCGTCCGAGCGGCGCTGGTGGATCTGCCCGATCCCGGTATCGCCGAACGGCTGGTAATGGCTCATCTGGTCGAGGGCGTGTCGCTGGCCCACACCGCGAGACGGCTGGGCCTGCCACACGCGATCGCGGCGGACGTCCTCGCCGACGCCCTTGTCCGGCTGCGTACCGCATTCGCCCCCGAAGTCACCGTAAGTGATCGGGACACCTCCGCGAGCGAGCAGAAACTGCCGATACCGACACCGTGGAACACCTCGACCACGGAGTCGGATCAGCCGTCGAATCCACCGGTGTCGCGCGATGATTCCGCGCCGGGCGAGGGCACGACCAGGCCGGGCGGATTCATCGGGAGCAGACCACCTGAACCGGGGGAGTCTGCACCTGGGCCGGCATCGGAGGAGACGCCTCGGGCGACGCCATGGTCGCGGCTCTCGGACAGTGATGCACGCGATGGTGTCGGCGGCGATGGCGAAACGGCCGAGATGGTCGCGGCGGAATCATCTGCGATACCCGCGTCGGCCAGCGTCGTGGAGCACTTGCTCGGGTACTTCACCCGCCGAGATACGGCCTACTGGTGTCAGCTGAAGCCGGACAGCGTCTTCGCCGACTGGGGCTGGTCGAGTGATGAACAGCTCCCCGCTCTGGCCCCGGACCTGCCGCTCAGCTGCATCGACATGGTGGTGTACGCCGCCGTCGCCGCCGGTGCACTCCGCCGCGAGCAGGTCCGCGCTATCTACAACTGGGACGACCCCGACGACTTCTCCCGGCGCTGGGTGCACGAACTGCCCGGCCTCCTGGTTCCGGCAGGGCGGCAACGCCTCTCGGACCGTGACACAGGGGCGCGTCCACAGCACGGTGACGTGGTGATGTGGTTCGGCGCGGATGAGCCGGGTGGAGAAGAACGGTTGATGCATGTCGCGGTGGCTGACGGCAAAGCCGATCGCAGGGTTGACTCCGCCTCCGTGCTTTCGTTCGGCGCCCGTTGCCCTTGGCTGCTGGCACAGCCGCGCCGCGGCGCGACCAGATTGAGCGGGGTCGAAGTCACGACAATCGCGGACATCAGTAACGCAATGCTGGCGAACTGGTCGCACACGGTGCGTGTCGAGTTCGGACCCGGTCCGTGGACGCAGCCACCGGCGACCGGCACAGAGCTTCGAGTGCCACCGAGCCGGGAATCGCGGGCCTTGCGGCCGTTCAACAAGAAGAATTGGCGCCGTGAGTTCCCTGACTTTGCTGAATGGGTGCAAGGACGGCCCGACGTACAGCGATTGACCGCCGCGTTCGACGAGTGGGAGCGGGCCGAGGGCGCCGCGGGTGCGCCGACGCGACTGGTCGAGATGGTCGACGCCGCCGTGTCGAGCACGCGGATCGAGGAGGCGCTACGGTCGCCCGGAGCATTGCCGATCGACGGACACCCGCAGGTGGCAGTACAGGTGGACCGGGATGACAATCCGACCGGCCTGAGAGTCGCGAGCATGGGCGGGCACGGCCGTGTCCTGCGCAAGCTGTTCACCGAACGCCCGGATGTGCTGGACACGATTCCGCGCCACGGTGGCCGCCTGCGGATCGCCTACGATGGCGTGCAGCTGCGGATCGACGGGGAGGTTCGCAGCGAGCGTCTCCAGCCCGACGGTGCCGATCCGAGCCGGAAACTGATCCCGGGCCGGCTGCTCGACGAGTACCTGCGTCTGTGCAGTGCGGGAGTGCTCGACAAGCCGGGGACAAAGCCCGGGAAATCGCCGAAGCGGCCGACCTTCGAGCAGTGGATCCAGGGGCTCCCGCCAAGCGTGTTCAAGGGCCCCGGTGACTCCTCCTACACAATGACGACCAACGGCCACATTCTGACCGACCGTGCTGTAGAGGAGGGATGCAGGCCACCGCGGGCGAGTGAGTCCGACGATCCGCACGGTGTGTTGGCGGCACTGCGTCGGGTTGTCCTCGAGGCCCCCGACGATGTTGCCCGCCCCGCGCCGATCCCGGAACAACCGGCACAGTTGACGGAACGCTCCAGCGAAGTGCTCGACCTCGGTGTCATGTCGGCGCGTGTCACGGTGGGGAAGGACCCGTCGGGCACGTGGCGTCTGCTGGTGCCGTTCTACTCCGACTTCTACCCGGGCGATGTGCTCGCACACTGGTGCCGGCACCTGCATGCCCGCCGCCGCCGCCGGTTGCTGAACCTCATCCGGAGACAGCTGAACGGCCGAGTGGTCGCCTCACCCGCAACCACCGCTGCCCGACCCGGCTACATCGGCAGCCGCCCGACGGACTCGTCCGATTCGGCACCGCCAGTGCTGACACCACAGGAGAGATCGGCGCTGCGAGCGGAGTTGGCCGCATTGCTACCGGTGGATCAGGACGAGGGGCAGCAGGTGCCGGTGCGCCTGGGACCTGGCACGGTGCTGGAGCGGCTGCTGACCGAGGAGTTCGTCGCCGACCCGCTGCGGTCGGGCAGCTACGAGGCCGTAACGGAAGCCATCGCCGACACGGTGGCGACCGCATTCGGTGAGCCGCCCGCACCCGCCCACCGGATCCTGGTGGCGGCCATTCACGGCATACTCGCCGACTGGGCCGGATCCGGCGACGCCAGCCTTCTCCGCCGACACATCGCCGATCTCGTGGGACATGGCCCGCAAACGGTTGCTTCGGGCCACCCCCCGCCCGCCGACACCGGACCAATTGGTGGACAATCGGTTTCCCAATCCGATGCCGAACCGCCCGAGCCCGGCCCCACCGGGCCGGAGCACCGAGAGTCGGGCGATTCGACCCCCGAGGCCGCACAGCCTGACGATGCGCCGACCGATTGGCTGCCGTCGGCGCAGGTGCCGCGCACGGTCGTGTCGCTGATTCGCGGGCTGTCGAAGGAGGGCATGACGCGAGTGCTCGCGGACCCGGCGCAGGCACGGGCGGTCATCGCCGAGGTCGGCAGGCGGTTCGCGGAGACGGATCTCCCGGTGCGCGTCGGCGGTGTCACGCGGCGGCTGGCGGAGTTGTTTCCGCCGGATGAGCTTGCCTATCAGCAGTATTCGCTGGAGCGGTCGATCGCGTCGGGATGCCTGCAGTACCAGCTGACCGAGACTGCGTTGCAGCAGATGATGAGCCACCCCGAGCGGGTAGCCGCGGCACTGCAGGCAACGTATTCGGAGGTCGAGCCGGGTTATTTCGCGTCCTGGCTGGACGACGACTACGTCATGCACGGCCGCGACGGTTACCCCCGCGACAGCGGCCAGCATGCATTCATGCAGGCGGCAGTCGAGCATCTGACCGCGGTCTGGGATCTGGTGGACGGGCCGGTATGGCAGGAACTCGCGGCCATCAAGGACGAACGCTCCCGCGATCGGGCACCGATGCTGAACTCGATCCCGCCGCACCGACGTGCCGAACTCGACCTACCCGCTCACTCGGTCGACGAATTCTCGATACCGGGCGACAACACGGTGCTCAGCGCCGCGACCAACATGGGCAGCGTGCAGATCGTGTTGCGGGGCTACCTCGAGAGCCTCGCCGAGCATGCCGACGTGATCGAGGGCTGGCCGTGGGCGAGCATCCAGCACGGCGTCCTGGAATTCGCCAGCCGCTTGAGCGTGCTGGCGGGAGTCACCTTCACCACGCTGGGTGAGTTCACCGAGCCGCGCGACCCGCCGCGGTTCGCCGTCGAATTCGACACCGCGAACCAGACGATCACGTCGGTTGCGATCACCGGACCGGCGAAACAGGCACGCGCGGACGATCGTGGGGGCGTGTGCCCGGGTTTCGTCACGTTCGATCCGGCCGGAGCAGCCCGGCCGTCCACTGACCGGCTCCGGCAGTCCTTGGCGGATTTCGACGTCGAGGCGTACCGCCAGACGTCGGGCTCCAAGATCGCCGTGATGGTGGGTGGGTTCCTGCTACCGCTGCTCGGACGCGATTTCCCGCAGCTTCGATTCACCGAACCGACCCTCACCGGCCGCATGTCCGGCTGCTCCGGCGATCCGGTCCGCGCGGTGCCGCGGCGGGCCGGCCGCTCGTCCGGACAGCCGGGAGACGACCGGCGCGAACACCTTCTGACGCAGTTCCTCGCCGTCGCGGCCGACCAGGGATACGGTCCGATGTCGCTGGAGACTGTCCTGGAGCGCGCCCAGCTGACGCGCCGGACGTACTTCCGGATGTATTCCGGTAAGCGGAGCGGCTTCGAGGCCGCCTGCGCGTCGGCGATCGACCGCGTGCGGACCGCCTGTGACGCGGCGATGCCGGACGCGCATGAGCGGCACGGCGGCGTGCGGTCGCGGCTGGAGACCGCCACGCGCGCCTACCTCACCGCCCTGGCCGAGCATCCGGACGAGGCCTGTGTCCTGCACCGAGACATGTTCGCTCCCGGTCTCGAAGCACGCCCGCTGCACGACCAGCACTGGTCCATGCTCGCCGAGCACTTCGCTAGGTCGCTCGGTCCCATCGACACACACACCGGCCGCCTGCTCGCCGCCGCGGTCACCGGCATCGTCACCGATCGGATCCGGGCCGTAGGTGCCGAACGCCGAGCGATCGCGAACCTGCCGGATCTCACACCCACGGTCACGGCCTTGACCCAAGCCCTCCTCCCTGGCGGGACCGAGTGATCTAGCCGGGCCAAGTCGTGCTGGACAGCACGGGAGACTGCGGGAAACCGGACATCCGGCTGGACGGCCCCCGCCCGCTCATATCCGACGGATCGGCGCAATCGACGGACGGGTCGGCTCCGAACAGTGGCGAGCCGTTTCCGCCCGACGAGCGAGGAAACATCGGACCCGACGGATACATCGGCAGCCGACCCGGTGCGGTGACGAGTCGGCCGATCCGGTCCGGGCGCAGGAGCCGGAAGGTGCCGGAGCGGATGGTCACATCGAGCTCATCGGGCCGGTCGATGCGCGCGCTGGGCTGCCCACCTACACGCCCCACCTACACGCCGCCCGAAGCGGATCTGCGTATGCGGGCCGAGCGGGTGTTGCGGGAGCAGTGGGGGTTCGGGCAAGCCCGCAGGATCTGGTGTATCGGTGGCGGCGGCGACCAGCCGCGAACCGCGCGATTGCCGTCCAGGAAAGTGCAGAGCACACGTCCGCACCATCGAAGTCCTCGTCGACCGCGACGCCGTCACCAGCGGAGCCGCCGCGAACGGGCAACCATGGCAGTATTACGACCTCGGTCACGGATGGTGCACCTACAGCTTTTTCGAGCAGTGTCCACACCGAATGGCTTGCGCCCGTTGCGATTTCTACACACCAAAGGCATCCAGCAAGGCCCAGCTTCTGGAAGCCAAGGACAACCTGCAACGGATGCTTTCCTCCATTCCGCTCACCGACGACGAACGCGCCGCCGTCGACGACGGGCAAGCTGCCCTCGACCGACTCCTCGAACGACTGGCCAACGTCACCACGCCGACAGGGCAAACGCCACGTGAGATAGGAATCCCACCCACGGCAACCCTCCTCCCGATCACACCTCAATAACCAGGGAAAACGGGCACAAAAAGGACAAATCAGATTCCACAGAATCGCGTTCGTCGTCGACGCCTACGCCCGCCGGATTCTGGGCTGGCACAGCTCGACGTCGATGACCACGACGTTTGTACTCGGTGCGATCGAGCATGCCATCCGGACGCGGAAATACGAGGGTTGTTGCGTGAAAGATGTTGTGCACCATAGCAATAGGGGCTCACAAGCCCAGCCGCGTCGGTCACAATGGTGGCCCAGGAACCAAACTGAGCACTGCGTGACCGCTGTCGATCGACTCGAGACGCACGGAGATCGAGTCCTGGCCCCGGAAGCCGAACGATCCGCTACCTCCCACGCCGAGCGTCTGTTCTGCGTGTCCGCCTGTCGGATAGGGCACCTGGTAGGTCAGCGATGAGCTGGTCACCGCGACCACGGCGATCGACTCGTAGTGGAAACGATTGGCATCCAACGGAATTGCCGTCGGACCGAGCACCTCGAGCCGGCATTGACCGCCGAAACAGTCTCCCACGTCGGAGGTAATCGGCTCGCCTGGCGATTCAGTCGGTGCGGAACTACTGCCGACGGATGTGCTCGGCGAGGTCGGCATGCCAACGGCAGAGTTGGACGTAGGACTGTCGCGCCGGGATGCACCGATTCCGCGCTGCCACATCCGGCCAGGGCAATGGCGGCCGCAGCCGTCAGCGCAGGAACGCATCTGCGTGAAGTTCTCAGCCACATCGGGATCGACGCCTCTCTGCCGCGGCTCGTTGACAGCCGCACCGTAAGCGGCCTGCTGTGGGACCGGTCCCGACAGGTGCATGGTTCTCGCGAGATGTCGACGAAAGGGACGCACCGATGACTGACTTCGAATCGCCGAATATGCCTGTCTCACTGAAGATCACGTTGGGGGCGGTGCTGCGCCTGTCGTGCAACGCCGCACAGCGGCGGTCGCGGGAAAAGTTCGAGGAGCTAGCTCAGCGACAGAGCGAGTTCCGCGATGAACGGAGGGCAGCGTAGTGGTCAGGTTCGCGGCCGATCGCGAGGCAACGGCGAATGACCAGCGAGGAGATCCGTTGTCTCATCAAGGAACTAGGAGATATCCGGCACGTGTTGTCCGGGGCGGATCCGGCGGACAAAGCCGACGTCTACCGGCACCTCAACGTGCAGATGACCTACCACCCCGCCAAACGAACCGTGCGGGTCGAGACATCTCTCGACCCGCACTGTTGGGGTTATGGTCTGTGTCCGGAGGGGACTCTGACGCCGCAAGTCTTACCGCGGTGTAACCGAGCTGTGGTGTCAGTTCGGCGTCGAGGTTTGGGCGCGGGTCCGGGTGGTGGTGGGGGATTCGCCGGTGTAGCGGCGGTAGATGCGGCGGCAGGCGGCAGGGTCGGCGTAGCCGGTGGCGGCGGCGATGGCATCTACGGGGTCGTCGGTGGTGGCCAGCAAGGCTGCCGCGTGGCTGACGCGCAGGCGATGGACGTATTCGGTGGGGGACATGCCCAGGTGGGTGTGAGTGCGGCGGGCGAGGGTGCGGGTGGAGACGGATGCGGCGCCGGCCAGTTCGGCGAGGCTTAGCTGGCGGCTGAGATTGATGGTGATGTGGTGTTCAAGGGCTCGCAGGGCGGGGTCGGTGGAGCGGAGGTGTTCGAGGATCATGTAGCGGGATTGGGACATTCGGGAATCGAGGACGAGGTAGCGAGCTACGCGGTCGGCCAGTGCCGCACTGTGGAGGCGGGCGATGAGGGTGAGCATGAGGTCGGCGTGGGCAAAGGCGGCGCCGGCGGTGACGACCGGGCCGGTGTCGATAACCATGCGGTCGACTAGGACGGTGATGTCGGGGAAGCGGCGGGTGAAAAAAGGGGCGAGCCACCAGGTTGTGGTGGCGGTGCGGCCGGAGAGCAGGCCGGAGGCGGCGAGGATGAAGGTTGCCGAGCAGGACGCGGCAACGGTTGCGCCGTTGGCGGCGGCCTGTCGGATCAGCTCAATGGCCTGCACAGTGTCGGGGCGTGACAGAAGTTCGTGAATTCGTCCTTCGGTTCCGGCAGACGGACCCGGCAGAACCAAGATATCGTTTGAACCGAATTGCACAGCGGCGGACAGGTTTTCGGTCGTTACCGGAATTGGTCGTCCGCTTCCGGATCGCACTGGTTTGCCATCGACGGAGATGACGCGTTGGCGCAGCAGGTGGTCGCGGTGCGGGGGAGTGCGGTCCTGGGCTAGTCCGGCAGCGGTGTCGACGATGTCGATGCCCATGCCGAGCGCTCCTTCGAGCACACCCTCGAGGATCAGATGGGTGATCATTGGCAAGATTGGACCGAAAAGTGGCGATTCAGTCAATGGTTATGCCAGCCTGCGACCGGCATGGTGTGAATGTGCAGCATTCCTCCTTTGACAATGCCCGCGATGATCGGCTCGACGACTTCCACCGCCGGATGGTCACGTTCGACGGTGCCGCACGCGCGGTGTACGTGTCGGGAACCGGACCGGCGGTCATTGTGATGGCCGAAATGCCCGGTATCAGTCCCGATGTGGCCCGCTTCGCCCGCTGGGTCCGTGACGCCGGGCTCACGGTGTACATGCCGTCGCTGTTCGGCCGCGATGGGGCCTACCCGGAGGCCGAGGCGGGGCTCGCGGTGTTCAAACGTGCCTGTGTCAGTGCCGAATTCCGTGCGTTCGGCGGCGGGGCTGCGAGTCCGGTCGCCGACTGGTTGCGTGCCCTGGCTGCCCTCGCCCACCGGGAATGCGGTGGCCCTGGAGTCGGCGCGGTGGGAATGTGTTTTACCGGGAACTTCGCCCTGACGATGATGCTGGAGCCGTCGATGCTCGCCCCCGTGCTCTGCCAGCCTTCCCTGCCGCTGGATAATCCTGCTGGGCTGGAGATTTCACCGGAGGACCTGGCGTCTGTCCGCGAAGTTCTGGATCGGGAGAACCTGGTCGTGCGCGCCTATCGCTTCGAGGGCGACCGCTTCTGCACCGCAGCGCGTTTCGCCGCCTATGCCGAGGCCCTCGGCCCTCGTTTCGAGCCTCGCGTCCTTTCCGCTGCTGCGGCGAATCCCGCCCCGCCGCCGTTCTTCGAGCAGTTCGTCGGCTGCGCTCACAGCGTTGTGACGGCTCACTTGATAGATGCCGAAGGCGAACCCACCGCAGCGGTCCGCGACGAGATCATCGCATTTCTGGTTGGGAGACTTGCTGATCAGGGCGCGGCCCCTCAGGGGTGAGGCGGTACCGGCGGTAACGCGGCTGGAGGTAGGTAAGCGGCACTTCGACACCAGTCAGGTGTCGCTGACGCTTCTTGACGTGGGGCAGTGTGTGCGACGCCACGACGGCGCCCGGCAACGCGGCATCCGAGAAACCGGGGATGTCCAACGCTCCGGACGCGTCGGGCGATTCACACCTTCGCGCCGACAAGCTGTTGGTAGTCCACGTTCCGGGCAACCAACTCGTCGTGTGAGCCGCTGTCGACGATCTGCCCGTCCTTGAGGAACATGACGGTATCAGCTTCGCGAATCGTGGACAGGCGATGGGCAATGACCAACAGCGCGCACTCTTTTCGCACTGCCTGGATGGTCACGTTCAACGCCTTCTCGGTCTCGGCGTCCAGCATCGCCGTGGGCTCATCCAGCATCATCAGCACTGGACGTCGAATCAATGCCCGTGCCAACGCCACGCGTTGTCGCTCGCCGCCAGAGAGCAGAACGCCGTGCTCACCCACTGGGGTGTCGAGGCCACGAGGCAGTCGTGCGACAAGATCTGCCAGACCGGCGAGCTTTATTGCGCGCTGCAGGTCATCCTCAGCGAGACCGGGTTCCCGGTATGTCAAATTGTCTCGAAGGCTGCCGAACAACAGTGGCGCGTTCTGTTCCAGCAAGCTGATTTCCGAGCGCCATGCCCGGCGCGGCCGACCAGCGTACGACCGACCTCCCAACAGAATGTCGCCGTCGTCCGGATTGTAGAACCTGCTCACCAACGAGAACACCGTGGACTTTCCAGCACCCGAATGCCCGACCAACGCTACATGCCCGTGTGACGGAACCGAAAAATTCACACCCTTGAGAATTGTTCTCTCATCGTATGAGAAATGCACATCCCGGAACTCGAGCGCGAGTTGCCCATTTTCCGCAGACTTGTCGATCGTTGCGATCGGCGATCTGCGACCTGGTTCAGTGCCGCTTTCCTGGATGTCGTCGACGTCCTCGGAAGGCAATTCGAGTGTCGACTCTATCCGGCTGAGCGCACCCAGGGCTTTCTGAAGCCCGACGGAGCCGTTGAAAAGATCGCCGACCGGAATCAGCAAATTCATCGCGAGGAGCATCATCGTCACAAGACTGCTCAACTCCATCTGGTGATTCGCTACCCGGACGCCGCCGACCAGCAGAGATACAACAAACGAACCGGTCACCGCCAGGTGCATTGCCGGATTTCCCAGTGCCTTCAATCTGGCGGCGCGCACGCCGGCGGAGAATGCCGCACCGGCCAACTCGGCCAAGTGCTCGTGCTCGCGGTCCTCGGCATTGTTCACTTTGACCGTGCGCACTCCGGTGAGCGCGCGTTCGATGTCCGCGGAAAGCGCACCGACACTCTCTTGCAATCGAGTCGAGGCTACCTCGATTCTCATCATGACCAGCAACATCGCACCCGCGGCAGCGCCAACGGTAACGAAAACGATCGAGAACAACAGCCAATCGAGATAGATCATCACCGCGACGGTCCCAATGAGTGTGATCGCCCCGGTCAATATTTGAATAAGACTGGTCCCGACGGCGTTCCGAATCACCGTTGAATCGAGCGTCACGCGGGAAATCAGGTCTCCAACCCTGAGCGACTCGAGTGTGGGAATTCTCAACCTCAGCAGATGCCCGGCCAAGCGATTGCGCACAGACAAAAGCACGGACTCACTGGATCGCTCGAGAATATAGAGTCCGCAGGTATCGGTTACGGCATACAAGAGATAGGCTCCGACCAACGCCGCAAGGGACCATACGATTGTCTCACCCGAAACCGCATCCCGGATGACCCGTCCGGCCAGCAGCGGCTGCACCAGCGAAAGTCCGGTACCTACGAGAAGAAGTGCCGTTGCTCCCAACAAGGAATTCCGTTGGGGTGCGATCAACCTGAGTAAGGCCCCGACTCTGCGCAGCCACGAATCGCCCTGCCGAGTGTCACCGTTGTCAGCTGACATCTTCACCCACGTTCTCGTGCGGGCCGACCACGATCAGTCGGCTGAATGTAGTCATATCGCCTGCCTCACCGACAAGCCTGCCGTCTGCCTCGACCCATGCGTGTGCCGCGAACGGCAGTTCCGTGCGAACGCCGACACACCAGGTCGTCCACGCACCGTATCTTCGGCTCAAGAGGGCGGTCGCCACGGACCTCATCAGACACCCATATCGTCCGGCGGCATCAGGACTCACCTCCACTACCCGCCGCCTCCATCTTTCGGCATCTTCGAATGAGGCCGGACGACTTCCTCTACGTAACTGCTTCAAGGACCATTCGATCCGCCGCGGCCGCAACATGACAACGACCCTCGCGGCTCGAACAGCCCACCGTGCGGAAAACCGTTCACCCCTGCGCCCGTCCGCCTCGAGTCCGGTCCCGAGGGCCATGTGATGACTCACGCGAGCACCAATCCAACATCTCGAAGGTGGTCCAGGAGTTCTTTCACGTCACGCTGTGCTGTAGCTGCATCGACATCGAACTGATCGAGGACTGCCGCAACGAGGTCGGCGCCGCTGTCGACGACAAGCGATGCGAACACTTCCGCTCCTACCGGATTCAGCCGCCAATAGTCGCCTCGCTGCATATCGAGAATCACACCCCCATACTCTGTTCTTACAAAAGACAAGCCGGGTCTCGGTGTAGCGGAATCCATGTTCCTTCTGTCCCTTATCTTTTCCCAGTACTACCATTCTGCGGTTCGACGAAACTTCGCTCCAGGTCTCGCAGCCAGAGCTCGCAGGCAATCGTTGTATACATCGTTCCCTCTTCCAACTCGAACGAGCTGGGATTCGCGCACAACTGCTTCAGTTTCTGCGAGTCTATGAGGCCGATATCGCCGAGCCGCGACCCTTCCCATAGTGCTACGAGTTCGTCGCGATGCTTTCGCAATCCGAGCTCGACATCATGCGAGCCGTCGTCCTTCGTCTGCCGTTGCAAAACCACATCAGGAACGATTCCGCGTACCGATGCTCTGAGCAGGGGCTTGTATGTCCACGCGCTGACTCGGTGCTGAACGGCTACCGACAAGGAAGCGGAAATCACTCTGTCGTCGAAGTAGGGTGCCGCCAAAGGTGGTCCGCCCGCTGCCAACGACATCCTGTTCAATACGGCCACCGTTCTGGCGCCCTCGATTATGGTCTCCAGTTCAACATGATATCCACGCTCGGGTGCCAGTGGTTCCCTAGTGGATGCCATCCAGAGGATGCCTTCGCTGATTGCCTTTTCAGCGGTTTCCGTCGCCCATATGGGCATGGATGGAGTAATTGCCCAGCCCAACATCGGTTTACGCCTTTCTGGCACGCCCACGACCGGCCTGGTGTTCTTCTTCCACCACGAGTGGAAACCGGTGGGCTCGACAGCGTCGTACAACAGGTCTCGCAATCGCCATCCGCCAAGGGCCGCAAAGCCCCGCAACCCGCGCCAGGCGGTGAAAGGACGTTGCCACAGGAGATCGCGATAGCGCGTAGGCAAACCGGTGAAGACGTGGTCGCCCCCATGACCGGTCAGATGCACACTCGAACCGAAAGTCGACGCCAGTTTTGCGAGCGCACCGACGCGACTTCTGCCGACGATCAGCGGTGACGGCTCGTTCAACCAGGTCGGCCCATCCTCCAGCCCGGAATAGGTAAGAGGTAAATCGGAATCCGGGAGAATCGTGTGTTCCACTTCTGGCAGATGCCGTGCGGCGCGCAAAGCCCACTCGAGGTCCTCATTGGCGGAATCGCGTCCGCGCGCCGTCAGCAGCTTGACCTCTGCCGGCCCCCTCGCAGCTATGAAGCTTATCGATGTCGAGTCGTAGCCACCTGAAAGCTCCGAAGTAACCGTGCCACCCGCCGCTGTGCGAGCCGACACCGCACCCACCAGCCGATTCCGGACCTCATGTGCTCCTTCGTCGAGGTCCCGCACCACTGTTGTTTCTGTCTTGCCCCTGATCGACCGGGACGTTCCCCTCGGCGTTAGGACCATCTCAACGCCCGGGGGCACCGGGTCGATTCCGGCAAGCAATGGACGTTGTGCAAGGTGATGGGGTATCGGCTCGAGCAGATGCGCGGCGAGGGCGCCGACGTCGAGCCGCCCGCCGACCAGGTGTGTAAGGGCATGCACCGTGTCGGCAGCAATGTCGATGCCGTCCACTCGAGCGCGGTACAGGCTGCGGGACCCGTATGTGGAACCATTTACATAGATGTCGCCATTCACATTGACGATAGAGTGAAAGGATCCATCGATCGTGTCGAGAAGGGCTCGCCAGCGGGCTGCCGAATCAATCGATATCGCATACTCGTGAACCGCGTCTTCGTCGATCAGGGCATGGCCGAGTATCACTACTCGCGCCGCGTGTCCGACTTTGTAAATGACAGGCCGGTCTCGGCAATCTCCAACTACCATGGGCCGTTCCGAAGGGTGCTCGGCCAATATTTTTCCCCATGGAAGAAGACGCCTGGCGATGCCCACTCCTGCCTCGCTATCAGGGAGTACGACGAATCCTGTTCGAGCATCGCCAGTCATCTGTTAGGCTCCTACGATTCGAGTTCGTTTACGGTGTCGAATCAAATCATTCCTCGGCGTCCGACCAGCAAGTCGGATTGTGTCGTGAAAACCCCTCCGGTAAGCGTTCGAAACTCCCCGCACTTGGCGACGACCGGCTTCTCGTACACCTTTTTGTTCGAGTTATTTTCGACCTTTTCCATTTTTACTTTCCTTTCCTTTCGCGCACTCCCCTCGGAGGCGGGGTCTCTTCCTGAGTCGGGTTTGTTCGACTCGAAGACTTAACTGAAAAGTAACTATCTATATTTTCGAGGCAGATATAGACCGCGACGACGCACGTTTGTTGGCTGGATGCCGAATTGACAACAGAGATAGGGTCGGCCTATGGCGGACGTACTTGCTCGACAGGGAATATCGTGACAGCCTTGTCAATTCTACTAACCAATCCCCATGCCGAGTCCGAACAAGCATTTGGTCGTCGTCATAACGTGCAGCCGCCGCCCATCGCGGATTTTTCGGGCCATTTTGCGAATCGTCCCCCTGTGCCACCTAGTGACCTACTCCCGTCCCCGATCGCCATTCTGCGCTTTAATGTGCAGCTGGTCAAGTAGTTAGCACAGAAAATCACTCTCGAGTGCGCTGAACGGGGCTCGCGGTCTACGCTCACCTGCTGCAACAGCAGCGAGAGTTGGCCGCCCAGGATCTGCTGCGGATTCCCCAGCAGCAGGGGTTCTCCCTGACCGCTGCTCGAGTAGTCCACCAAGACGTGCTGGATTGCCTCGAGGGACGCCGAGAACAGCAGCATCTGCACCGTCGTGGCGGGTCCGACCTGAGGCCAGTTGCCATCCGCTCAATCGATGTCCTAACCGGAACCTCGGACATGCCAAGATCCGAAATCGAGTGAATAGTGCAGGGTGCGAGATTTCGCGCTCGAGATCGAATGTATGTGCACGACTGCAACATCGTTGTTCAGTCGATGCCTGGAACATCGAACACCACTCTGCGCCAACGGGTCTCATCTGTGATCACCAACAGAGCGGGTCGGCTGTCCCTGGCGCTCCGAGCCGTTCAGATGCCAAAGCTGCTCCAGCAGGTTCTCGGCGTGTCCCAGTGGGCTTGTGCCACACTGGCGGGTGAGGCCGATTCCAGCCGGTCGGAACTGCACGAGTGCCCGGTGCCGAACGTATGGATGGAGCGTGATCGCATGTCGCAGAATTCGAATCAGCCCGGTGGCCGCGGAGAGGACGCCTTGCTGCTCGCGGCCGGACTAGCGGATCTGGCGCTGAGCCGGGTCGGGCCTGCGGTGGGTCGGCTTCGGGGGCTGTTGCGACGGTCGGACCTGGCGGGGCTGGCGGGTGAGGTGGAAACGGATCTGAAGGCCCGTGGACGGGTTGCGCTGGACCGGTATGCCGCTGTGCCCGAGGCGCATCTGGAAATCCTCGCCCGGCAGGTTGTGGCGCGACGTGGCGCTTCCGGCGATGTCTGATCGCTACGATCCGGGCGCCTTCAAAGCTCGCGTCGATGCCGCACTGGAACAGTTCGTCGGGCAGGAGAACGACCAGTTCCTGGCCATCGACCCGCAACTGCGGCCGGTGGCCGATCAGATCGTGGTGGCGACCACGCACGGCAAACGGCTGCGAGCGGCGTTCTGCTACTGGGGTTGGCGGGCGGCCGGACAACCGGATAGTGACGCTCTCGTGCGGGCCGCGGCGGCAATGGAATTGGTGCACGCGGCGGCGAGTGTGCACGACGACATCATCGATGACAGTCTCTTGCGGCACGGTCTGCCTACCGCGCACGTCACACTGCGGGAACCGCTGCGGGATCGGCCGAGATCCAAATCGTCCGCCCGGGCGCTCGCGATGCTGGTCGGGGATATGTTGATGGCGTTGGCCGGACAGCTTTTCGTCGCCAGCGGCCTGCCCTCGGCGTACCTGTCGCGGGCGCGTCCGCTGTGGGCGTCGCTGGCTCGGGAATTGATCGCGGGGGAGTGTCTGGAAATCCTCTGCACCGGTGCGGCACCGGACATCACCGAGTCGTTGAAGGTGGTGCGATACAAGACCGCGAAGTACACCGTCGAGCAGCCGTTGCTCATCGGCGGCGCACTGGCCGGCGCTGCCCCCCGGCTGCTGAAGGCGTTCTCCGCGTACGGATTACCGCTGGGCGAAGCGTTTCAACTGCGCGATGACCTGCTCGGCCTGTTCGGCGATCCGGCCCGGACCGGTAAGGCGAGCATCGACGACCTCCGCACTCGACGCCCTACCGCCCTGCTCGCCGAGACCTGGCAGGCGGCCGACCACACACAGCGTAAACAATTGCGGCGCTTGCTGAATCGACCCGACGCCAGCGACGACGACCTGCACGAAATTCGCGATCTGATGTCCCGTGTCCAGGCTCCTGCCCGCATCGAAGCCATGATCACCGCACGGGTCGAGGAGGCCACATCCGCACTGAGCGGCGTCGACGTTGCGGCCCACGCCGCCCGAGCGTTGACCGAACTCGCCCAAGCCGCGACGGCCCGCCGACATTAAACCTTCGCCTGATCCAGGAGCCCAGATGACCTACACCGAAACGTCATTGGATGCACTGCGGCAGTACGGCGACGAAATCGCCGACGCCACCGTGGCCACGCTGTTCGAACGCGGTGAGGTGGGCAAGTTCAACACGCTCATGCGCTATGTCTCCACCGCGGGCGCGCCCCTGCCCGACGGTCTGCCCGACGTCGCACGGGACTATCTGCACGAAACCTCGGCTCCCCCAGCATGGGTGGACTGGGACGAGATGGAGAAGGCCAGGCTGTTCTTCATCGACAACAACGTGCACATCTCCACCGCATTGTCTTTTGCCGCGATGCCGGCCTGCTATGTTCTGCCGCCCGTCGCGAAACTGCTGTCGGCCACGCATTCGCTGGATTACCCCTCCAAACGCATGGCCGAGACCGGGCAGTTCACCGTCTACCTGATGCAGCCCGATGCTTTCGAGGCAGGCAGCCGTTTCATACCCGCGGTCCAGAAAGTGCGGTTGCTGCACGCAGCCATCCGCCATCACCTCTCCCAGGAAAACCGATGGGACACCGACATATTCGGCACTCCCATCTGCCAGGAGGACATGATTGGCGGCCAGATGCTGTTTTCCCTCCTCGTGCTCGACAGCCTGCACCGACTGAGCATCCACATGAGCGTCGACGGCGCGGAGGCGTACTTCTACGCT
This sequence comes from Nocardia vinacea, assembly GCF_035920345.1. Classification (NCBI taxonomy): domain Bacteria; kingdom Bacillati; phylum Actinomycetota; class Actinomycetes; order Mycobacteriales; family Nocardiaceae; genus Nocardia; species Nocardia vinacea. The sequence continues at coordinate 2,765,225 of NZ_CP109149.1, read as the reverse complement.
TGGCGTGTCGTCGGCGCCATGCTCGGCGTCGACCAGGAGCACGCACCCAAGGATGTGGAGTCCGCACGGCAATTCCACGACCTCTATATGATCCGCCATATGGGCCCCAGCGACGAAGGCGTCCGCCTCACCCGACAGCTCATCGACCTCTACGAGGAAGTCGTACCCGGCACCTTCTTCGACCCCGTCGTTTCCGCACTGATCCGCTACCTCGTCGGAGACACCTGCGCCGACTGGCTGCAAGTGCCGCGTACTGCCTGGGATGCCGCCGTCAAGACCGCGCCCACCCTGCTCGGAATCCTGGAAACGATCGAGGACAAGTCCCCGATGGGCGCTTGGGCCCTCGATCGCCTCGGCCACTTCACCACCCTCTTCGAACTCAGCTCTCTCACCCGTGGCCGCGTCATGCACTACGCCATCCCGGACCATCTCAAGCCGGAGTTCGGTGTCTCGTCCACACTTTCGCGCACCCGCCGCTGGACACCCCCGGCCGTCTCCATCACGACCTGACCGAGAAACGTAGCGCGCAAGCCCGGTCCTTCAGGGCCGGGTCAGCGCATCAACTTCGGTCTTCCTGGGGTACGGGGCGGCCGTTGCTGCTGCTCGATGTATTGCTGGATGATCGACAGTGGGGCGCCGCCGCAGGAGGCAGCGAAATAGCTCGGGGACCAGAAGTGCCCGTTCATGCTGTGCCGGTTCACCCAACCACGGTATTCGTCACGCAGGCGACGAGCGGACACCCCCTCGAGGCTGTTCACCAGCTTGGACACCGCGACCTTGGGTGGATATTCGATCAGCAGGTGCACATGGTCGTGGTCGCCGTTGAACTCGACCAGCTCGCACTCGAAGTCGGTGCACACGTCGCGCATCACGTGCTCGCAGGTGGTGAGCAGTTCTTCGGTGAGCACGCCACGTCGGTATTTGGTGACGAAGACCAAATGAACATGCATCGCGGAAACGGCACTGCGCCCGCGTCTGTAGTCCGAATTCGAAACCATAGACCATTGATACGATCGAATTGTGCAGCTACGGTACAACTTCCGCGTCTATCCGACGCCGGGCCAGCAGATTGCGTTGGCGCGGGCGTTCGGGTGCGCGCGGGTGGTGTACAACGATTGCCTGCGGGTGCGGCAGGAAGCACATTCCGCCGGTGTGAAGGTGTCCGACACCGAGATTCAGCGCCGGGTGGTCACGTTGGCGAAGCGCAGCCCGGAGCGGGCGTGGCTGGCAGAGGTGGCATCGGTGGTGCTCGTGCAGGCGTGCCGGGATGCGCGGGCAGGGTACCGGAACTGGTTCGATTCCCTATCGGGCAAGCGCAAGGGCTCCAGGCTGGGCGCGCCGCGTTTCCGGTCTCGCAAGCTGTCGGCTCGGGTGCACAGTCGCTGTGAGCGGCGGTTGTCCGACACGGCGATCGCAGGCCGGGAGTGTCGGCGTTCACGGAAATCCTCAGGTTGAGCCGGTTTTCGTTCACGTAATTCCCGGATAGTCAACGGTGACGGGCCGAGGTGAGGTCCGCGTCCTACGGCCACCATTGCGGCCCCAGTCGTCAGACGGGAAGACCCACTAACAGGAAGAGGGTTCGACGTTATACCTCGACGCGGATCCACCGAGCAAACGCGAGGCTGCCTGCCTGGCGGCGCATGGGTCGAGCCGAGCATCCACGCCCGCGCGTGCTCGCGGGCGTTCCCACTGCTGCGCACGACACGTGGTGACTTGCCGCGTCGCTGCCGCAGCAGCAACGCATCGACCTGCCCAGTCGAAACACGATCTGCCACTACTCAGGACGGTATCGAGGCCACTTCGAGCCGGTGCCATGTTCATCAACCGTGACGGCGGTTGCTCACGAATCTTGACGGGCGCGTTGCGGAGTCACGGATTTAGGCAGCACCAGCGGTTATAGTGTAGTTATCGGTTGCGGGGCGAGGGGAGCCTGCCCATGTCTGACATGTCAAAAGTCGAACTGTACGCGGCTATCCGACAGGATCTTCGTGCCGGCCTATCCATGCGTGCCATCGAGCGCAAGTACAGGGTCGGGTGGCGTACGGTGGCCAGCGCGACGGATTCGGTGTGGCCCGAGCCGCGTAAGGGGTATCCGCCGCGACCACAGAAGCTGGATCCCTACAAGCCGTTCATCGACGATGTGCTGCGAGCCGATCTGGATGTGCCTCGTAGACAACATCACACGGCGACCCGGATCTATCACCGTTTGGTCGAGGAGCACGGCATGAGGGACGTGTCGTATCAGCGAGTCAGTGCCTATGTCCGCAAACGCAAACCACAGCTACAGGCGGAACAGATAACAGCCCGTCGCCGCTCCGAAAGGCTCATCAAGGCCGCGGGGTTCCCTCGCTCTAAAACGTTGCGTGACTTCGATTTCGGTGCCAACCCCAGTGTCGACCCTGCCATGATCCGCACTCTCGCTAGATGCGACTGGGTCAAGGAAGGGCTGCCGTTGTGCTTGATCGGTGACTCCGGCACCGGAAAATCCCATCTGCTCATCGCCTTGGGCACCGAGGCGGCGAAAGCCGGATATCGCGTCAGATACACCCTGGCTGCCAGGCTGGTCAACAAACTGATCGAAGCCGCCGATCGCAAACGGCTCACCAACACCATCGCTCGCTACAGCGGCGTCGACCTGCTATGCATCGACGAACTCGGCTACACAGAACTGGACAGACGCGGCGCCGAATTGCTGTTCCAGGTATTGACCGAACGCGAGGAGGGGAAGTCGGTCGCGATCGTTTCCAACCGCAGCTTCGCAGACTGGTCCAAAACCTTCACCGACGCTGGGCTGCGCGCCGCCATCATCGACCGACTTACCCTCGGCGGCAACATCATCGAGACTGGCACCCACAGCTATCGCAATGCCCACGCCAGGGCAACCGAACCCACCGACAAACCCCGCTGACCTTCTCGAGCCCCGACTCGCGCCGACGATGCCGTCGCGCCTGCAGCTGCGTCTGCTCAACAAAAGGCTCGTCGGCGCCCCCGCTTCGGTTCCATCGGACGCCCCGGGCCGTATATGAGGAACATACGTTCCGAATTCAGAAAGAGTACGCATCGCTGAGGTCCTCGGAATTCGCGAATAGCTCGACCTGAGGCGATGTCGAAATTCGCGGTAAAACGCCGTCGAAATTCGCGGTAAAACGCCGTCGATATTCGTGATAAAACGCCGTCGGCATTCGTGAAAAATTCACTGAAACGGCCCGTGACCTGCCTCGGCGCTCGGATTATATTCAAAATAAACTATTGCGCGCTGGTTTTCGTAGACGTATGTTTGTGAGTGGTTTTATGTCCAGTCAAGTTCTGTGAGGAAAATGTAGCCAGTTCTAAATTATGGAGGAAGTGGCGGCGCGAACCTGGCGACGCCGCTTACTCGAAATGCAAATTCGTCACCGGCAACGGTGAGTCGCATTACTGACCGCTGGCAACGTCATCGGCGATGCCGCAATGGCAGCGGCCAGGCTGTCGTGCCCCTGCCTGGGGCCGGCTCCCACTAGCACCACAATCTGCCCTGGCCTACTGGCCCAGGGGCGGACCGGGGCTCTGACGGACTTCTCGAAGGAAGATAATCATGCCAACCATCACGTCCATCTCTCCCACGGCGGGGCCTGCCTCGGGGAATACCAGTGTCACGATTACCGGCACCGGGTTCGTCCCCATCGTCACCACCGTGAAGTTCGGCACGGTGGCAACCACTTTCACGGTGAACTCTCCCACGCAGATCACGGCCATCGCCCCTCCCGGAACAGGTACGGTGCAGGTCACCGTCACCACGTCGGGTGGTGGTATCAGTAACGGTGTTTCCTACACTTATCTCCCGGTTCCTTCCCTGACCAGCGTGAGTCCAACTCAGGGGCCCACCACTGGCGGGAACACGGTCACCCTCACCGGCACCAATCTGTCTGGTGTCACAGCGGTCAGCTTCGGTGGTACGGCGGCAACCTCCTTCACTGTCGTCTCGAACACGCAGATCACGGCTGTCGCTCCTGCCGGAACCGGCATTGTGCAGATCACCGTCACCGCCCCGGGCGGAACCAGCAACGGGGCGACCTATATCTATGTCGTCGTACCCACCATCACGTCCATCTCTCCGACTGCGGGGCCCGCCTCGGGAGGTAACAGTGTCACGGTGACCGGCACCGAGTTCACCGGCCCCCTCACCGTGCGGTTCGGCACCACCGCTACCACCTTCACCGTGAATTCCAGTACGCAGCTCACTGCGATCGCACCTCCAGGGACGGGCACGGTGCAGGTCACCGTCACTGGCTCGGGTGGTCCCAGCAACGGGGTCTCCTACACCTATGCCGGGGTTCCCGCCCTGACCAGCATCACTCCCAGTTCAGGACCAGTGGTCGGCGGGACGACGGTCGTCCTCACCGGGACGGGGCTATCCACTGCCTCCGCGGTCAAATTCGGTGCTACACCGGCGACTTCGTTCACGGTGAACTCTGCTACGCAGATCACGGCGGTCGCGCCAGCCGGTACGGGGACGGTGCAGGTCACCGTCACTACTGCGGGTGGGACCAGTAACGGTGTCTCTTACACCTATGTTGCGGTCCCTACTTTGACCACGGTCGTTCCGAATGCGGGTCCGGTGGCCGGTGGGACGACGGTTGTCCTGACCGGGACGAACCTGACCGCGGCCACGGCGGTCAAATTCGGTGCCACACCGGCGACTTCGTTCACGGTGAACTCTGCTACGCAGATCACGGCGGTCGCGCCAGCCGGTACGGGGACGGTGCAGGTCACCGTCACTACCGCCGGTGGAACCAGTAACGGTGTCGGCTACACCTACGTTGCGGTCCCCACTTTGACCACGGTCGTTCCGAATGCGGGTCCGGTGGCCGGTGGAACAACGGTTGTCCTGACCGGGACGAACCTGACCGCGGCCACGGCGGTCAAATTCGGTGCCACACCGGCGACTTCGTTCACGGTGAACTCCGCCACCCAGATCACGGCGGTCGCGCCTGCCGGTGCAGCCGGGACCGTGCAGGTCACCGTCACCACGGCCGGTGGGACCAGTAACGGTGTCTCTTACACCTATGTTGCTGTCCCCACCCTGACCACGGTCGTTCCGAATGCGGGTCCGGTGGCCGGTGGAACAACGGTTGTCCTGACCGGGACGAACCTGACCGCGGCCACGGCGGTGACTTTTGGTGTTACCCCGGCGATCTCGTTCACCGTGAACTCCGCCACCCAGATCACCGCAGTCGCACCCGCCGGCACAGGAACCGTGCAAGTCACCGTCACTACCGCTGGTGGAACCAGTAACGGTGTCGGCTACACCTATGTTGCTGTCCCTACTTTGACCACGGTGGTTCCGAATGTGGGTCCGGTGGCTGGTGGAACAACGGTTGTTTTGACCGGGACGAATTTGACCGGGGCCACGGCGGTGACTTTTGGTGTTACCCCGGCGACTTCGTTCACCGTGAACTCCGCCACCCAGATCACGGCCGTCGCACCCGCTGGTACGGGGACGGTGCAGGTCACCGTCACCACTGCGGGTGGGACCAGCAATGGTGTCTCTTACACCTATGTTGCTGTCCCTACTTTGACCACGGTGGTTCCGAATGTGGGTCCGGTGGCCGGTGGGACGACGGTTGTTCTGACCGGGACGAATTTGACCGGGGCGACGGCGGTCACCTTCGGTGCCACACCGGCGATCTCGTTCACTGTGAACTCCGCTACCCAGATCACGGCGGTCGCGCCCGGCGGTACGGGGACGGTGCAGGTCACTGCCACTACCGCCGGTGGGACCAGCAATGGTGTCGGCTACACCTATGTCGCAGTTCCCACTTTGACCACGGTGGTTCCGAATGTGGGTCCGGTGGCTGGTGGAACAACGGTTGTTTTGACCGGGACGAATTTGACCGGGGCCACGGCGGTGAGTTTCGGTGTTACACCGGCGACTTCGTTCACTGTGGACTCTGCCACGCAGATCACGGCGGTCGCGCCTGCCGGTACGGGGACGGTGCAGGTCACTGCCACTACCGCGGGTGGGACCAGTAACGGTGTCGGCTACACCTATGTTGCTGTCCCTACTTTGACCACGGTCGTTCCGAGCGTGGGTCCGGTGGCCGGCGGGACGACGGTGGTTTTGACCGGGACGAATTTGACCGCGGCCACGGCGGTCGACTTCGGTGCCACACCGGCGATCTCGTTCACGGTGAACTCTGCTACGCAGATCACGGCGGTCGCGCCCGCGGGTGCGGCTGGGACGGTGCAGGTCACCGTCACCACTGCGGGGGGAACCAGTAACGGTGTCTCTTACACCTATGTTGCTGTCCCCATCCTGACCACGGTCGTTCCGAATGTGGGTCCGGTGGCCGGTGGGACGACGGTTGTCCTGACCGGGACGAGCCTGACCGCGGCCACGGCGGTCAACTTCGGTGCCACACCGGCGATCTCGTTTACGGTGGACTCTGCCACCCAGATCACGGCCGTCGTCCCTGCGGGTGCGGCTGGGACGGTGCAGGTCACCGTCACTACCGCCGGTGGAACCAGTAACGGTGTCGGCTACACCTATGTCGCTGTCCCCACTCTGACCACGGTCGTTCCGAATGCGGGTCCGGTGGCCGGTGGAACAACGGTTGTCCTGACCGGGACGAACCTGACCGCGGCCACGGCGGTCAACTTCGGTGCCACACCGGCGATCTCGTTCACGGTGAACTCTGCTACGCAGATCACGGCGGTCGCGCCCGCGGGATCGGCTGGGACGGTGCAGGTCACCGTCACTACCGACGGTGGAACCAGTAACGGTGTCGGCTACACCTATGTTGCGGTCCCCACCCTGACCACGGTCGTTCCGAATGCGGGTCCGGTGGCCGGTGGAACAACGGTCGTCCTCACCGGGACGAATTTGACCGCGGCCACGGCGGTGACTTTCGGCGGCACCCCGGCGACTTCGTTCACCGTGGACTCTGCCACCCAGATCACGGCCGTCGCCCCTGCGGGTGCGGCTGGGACGGTGCAGGTCACCGCTACCACGGCCGGTGGAACCAGTAACGGTGTCTCTTACACCTATGTTGCTGTCCCCACTCTGACCACGGTCGTTCCGAGCGTGGGTCCGGTGGCCGGTGGAACAACAGTCATCCTGACCGGAACAAACCTGACAGGAGCCACGGCGGTCGACTTCGGTGCCACCCCGGCGATCTCGTTCACGGTGGACTCTGCCACCCAGATCACGGCGGTCGCGCCCGCTGGTACGGGGACGGTGCAGGTCACCGTCACCACTGCGGGTGGGACCAGCAATGGTGTCTCTTACACCTATGTTGCTGTCCCTACTTTGACCACGGTCGTTCCGAATGCGGGTCCGGTGGCCGGTGGGACGACGGTGGTTCTGACCGGAACAAACCTGACAGGAGCCACGGCGGTCGACTTCGGTGCCACCCCGGCGACTTCGTTCACGGTGGACTCTGCTACGCAGATCACGGCGGTCGCGCCCGCGGGATCGGCTGGGACGGTGCAGGTCACCGTCACTACCGCGGGTGGAACCAGTAATGGTGTCGGCTACACCTATGTTGCTGTCCCCACTTTGACCACGGTCGTTCCGAGCGTGGGTCCGGTGGCTGGTGGAACAACGGTTGTTCTGACCGGGACGAATTTGACCGGGGCCACGGCGGTGACTTTCGGTGTTACACCGGCGACTTCGTTCACTGTGGACTCTGCCACCCAGATCACGGCGGTCGCGCCCGCCGGTACGGGGACGGTGCAGGTCACTGCCACTACCGCGGGTGGGACCAGTAACGGTGTCGGCTACACCTATGTTGCTGTCCCTACTTTGACCACGGTCGTTCCGAGCGTGGGTCCGGTGGCTGGCGGGACGACGGTGGTTCTGACTGGGACGAATTTGACCGCGGCCACGGCGGTCGACTTCGGTGCCACACCGGCGATCTCGTTCACGGTGAACTCTGCCACCCAGATCACGGCGGTCGCGCCCGCGGGTACGGGGACGGTGCAGGTCACCGTCACTACCGCCGGTGGAACCAGTAACGGTGTCTCTTACACCTATGTTGCTGTCCCCACTCTGACCACGGTCGTTCCGAATGTGGGTCCGGTGGCCGGTGGGACGACGGTCGTCCTCACCGGGACGAATTTGACCGCGGCCACGGCGGTGACTTTCGGCGGCACCCCGGCGACTTCGTTCACCGTGGACTCTGCCACCCAGATCACGGCGGTCGCACCCGCTGGTACGGGGACGGTGCAGGTCACCGTCACCACGGCGGGTGGAACCAGTAACGGTGTCTCTTACACCTATGTTGCTGTCCCCACTCTGACCACGGTGGTTCCGAGCGTGGGTCCGGTGGCCGGTGGGACGACGGTTGTCCTGACCGGGACGAGCCTGACCGGAGCGACGGCGGTGACTTTTGGTGTTACACCGGCGATCTCGTTTACGGTGGACTCTGCCACCCAGATCACGGCCGTCGTCCCTGCGGGTGCGGCTGGGACGGTGCAGGTCACCGTCACTACCGCCGGTGGGACCAGTAACGGTGTCGGCTACACCTATGTTGCGGTCCCCACTTTGACCACGGTCGTTCCGAATGCGGGTCCGGTGGCTGGCGGAACAACAGTCATCCTGACCGGAACAAACCTGACAGGAGCCACGGCGGTCGACTTCGGTGCCACCCCGGCGATCTCGTTCACGGTCGACTCTGCCACCCAGATCACGGCGGTCGCCCCCGCCGGCACAGGAACCGTGCAAGTCACCGTCACTACCGCCGGTGGAACCAGTAACGGTGTCGGCTACACCTATGTTGCTGTCCCCACTTTGACCACGGTCGTTCCGAGCGTGGGTCCGGTGGCCGGTGGAACAACGGTTGTTCTGACCGGGACGAATCTGACCGCAGCTACCGCGGTCGACTTCGGTGCCACCCCGGCGACTTCGTTCACTGTGGACTCTGCCACCCAGATCACGGCGGTCGCGCCCGCCGGTACGGGGACGGTGCAGGTCACCGTCACCACTGCGGGTGGGACCAGTAACGGTGTCGGCTACACCTATGTTGCGGTCCCCACTTTGACCACGGTCGTTCCGAATGCGGGTCCGGTGGCCGGTGGAACAACGGTTGTTTTGACCGGGACGAATCTGACCGCAGCTACCGCGGTCGACTTCGGTGCCACCCCGGCGATCTCGTTCACGGTGGACTCTGCCACCCAGATCACGGCGGTCGCGCCCGCCGGCACAGGAACCGTGCAGGTCACCGTCACCACTGCGGGTGGAACCAGTAACGGTGTCGGCTACACCTATGTTGCGGTCCCCACTTTGACCACGGTCGTTCCGAATGTGGGTCCGGTGGCTGGCGGAACAACGGTTGTTTTGACCGGGACGAGCCTGACCGCAGCTACCGCGGTCGACTTCGGTGCCACCCCGGCGATCTCGTTCACGGTGGACTCTGCCACCCAGATCACGGCGGTCGCCCCCGCCGGCACAGGAACCGTGCAGGTCACCGTCACTACCGCCGGTGGGACCAGTAACGGTGTCGGCTACACCTATGTTGCGGTCCCCACTTTGACCACGGTCGTTCCGAATGCGGGTCCGGTGGCTGGCGGAACAACAGTCATCCTGACCGGAACAAACCTGACAGGAGCCACGGCGGTCGACTTCGGTGCCACCCCGGCGATCTCGTTCACGGTCGACTCTGCCACCCAGATCACGGCGGTCGCCCCCGCCGGCACAGGAACCGTGCAAGTCACCGTCACTACCGCCGGTGGAACCAGTAACGGTGTCGGCTACACCTATGTTGCTGTCCCCACTTTGACCACGGTCGTTCCGAGCGTGGGTCCGGTGGCCGGTGGAACAACGGTTGTTTTGACCGGGACGAATCTGACCGCAGCTACCGCGGTCGACTTCGGTGCCACCCCGGCGATCTCGTTTACGGTGGACTCTGCCACCCAGATCACGGCGGTCGCGCCTGCCGGTACGGGGACGGTGCAGGTCACCGTCACCACTGCGGGTGGGACCAGTAACGGTGTCGGCTACACCTATGTTGCGGTCCCCACTTTGACCACGGTCGTTCCGAATGTGGGTCCGGTGGCCGGTGGAACAACGGTTGTTTTGACCGGGACGAATCTGACCGCAGCTACCGCGGTCGACTTCGGTGCCACCCCGGCGATTTCGTTCACGGTGGACTCTGCCACCCAGATCACGGCGGTCGCGCCTGCCGGCACAGGAACCGTGCAGGTCACCGTCACCACTGCGGGTGGAACCAGTAACGGTGTCGGCTACACCTATGTTGCTGTCCCCACCCTGACCACGGTCGTTCCGAACGTGGGATCGGTGGCCGGTGGAACAACGGTTGTTTTGACCGGGACGAGCCTGACCGCAGCTACCGCGGTCGACTTCGGTGCCACCCCGGCGATCTCGTTCACGGTGGACTCTGCCACCCAGATCACGGCGGTCGCCCCCGCCGGCACAGGAACCGTGCAGGTCACCGTCACTACCGCCGGTGGGACCAGTAACGGTGTCGGCTACACCTATGTTGCTGTCCCTACTTTGACCACGGTCGTTCCGAATGCGGGTCCGGTGGCTGGCGGAACAACGGTGGTTCTGACCGGGACGAATTTGACCGCGGCCACGGCGGTGAGTTTCGGTGCCACACCGGCGACTTCGTTCACTGTGGACTCTGCCACCCAGATCACGGCCGTCGCCCCTGCGGGTGCGGCTGGGACGGTGCAGGTCACCGCTACCACCGCCGGTGGGACCAGTAACGGTGTCTCTTACACCTATGTTGCTGTCCCCATCCTGACCACGGTGGTTCCGAGCGTGGGTCCGGTGGCCGGCGGAACAACGGTTGTTTTGACCGGGACGAATCTGACCGCAGCTACCGCGGTCGACTTCGGTGCCACCCCGGCGATCTCGTTCACTGTGGACTCTGCCACCCAGATCACGGCGGTCGCGCCCGCCGGTACGGGGACGGTGCAGGTCACCGTCACCACTGTGGGCGGGACCAGTAACGGTGTCGGCTACACCTATGTTGCGGTCCCCACCCTGACCACGGTCGTTCCGAACGTGGGATCGGTGGCCGGTGGAACAACGGTCGTCCTCACCGGGACGAACCTGACCGGGGCGACAGCGGTGACTTTCGGTGCCACACCGGCGATTTCGTTTACGGTGGACTCTGCCACGCAGATCACGGCGGTCGCGCCTGCCGGTACGGGGACGGTGCAGGTCACCGTCACTACCGCGGGTGGAACCAGTAACGGTGTCGGCTACACCTATGTCGCTGTCCCCACCCTGAGCGGCATCACTCCCAGTTCAGGGCCGGCAACCGGTGGGACGGTGGTTGTGATCACGGGAACAGGTTTGACCGGAGCCACCGGGGTCACTTTCGGCGCGATTCCGGCGATCTTGTTCGCTGTCAACTCCGACACCCAGATCACGGCCCTCGTCCCCGCGGGTGCGGCCGGAACGGTGCAGGTCACCGTCACCACTGCGGGTGGGACCAGTAACGGTGTCTCTTACACCTATGTCGCGGTCCCCACCCTGAGCGCCATCACTCCCAGTTCAGGGCCGGTAAGCGGTGGGACGGTGGTTGTGATCACGGGAACAGGTTTGACCGGAACCACCGCGGTCAACTTCGGTGCCACACCGGCAACCTCGTTCACGGTGGATTCTGCCACCCAGATCACCGCCGTTACCCCTGCTGGAACCGGGACGGTGCAGGTCACCGCTACCACCGGCGGTGGAACCAGTAACGGTGTCGGCTACACCTATGTCGCGGTCCCCACCCTGAGCGGCATCACTCCCAGTTCAGGGCCGGTAAGCGGTGGGACAGTGGTTGTGATCACGGGAACAGGTTTGACCGGAACCACCGGGGTCACCTTCGGTGCGATACCGGCGACCTTGTTCACCGCCAACTCCGACACCCAGATCACGGCCCTCACCCCAGCGGGGTCGGCTGGGACGGTGCAGGTGACCGCCACCACTGCGGGTGGAACCAGTAACGGTGTCTCCTACACCTATGTTGCTGTCCCCACCCTGACCGCAGTGGTTCCGAACGTGGGGTCGGTGGCCGGTGGAACAACGGTGGTCCTTACCGGGACGAATCTGACCGCAGCTACCGCGGTCGACTTCGGTGCTACACCGGCGATCTCGTTCACCGTGGACTCTGCTACGCAGATCACGGCGGTCGCGCCCGCTGGCACGGGGACGGTGCAAGTCACCGCCACCACCGCGGGCGGAACCAGCAACGGTGTCGGCTACACCTACATCACGGTACCGACGCTCACTACGGTCGTCCCGAATACGGGTCCGGCAGCCGGTGGAACAACGGTGGTCCTTACCGGAACAGATCTGACGGGAGCCACGGCGGTCGACTTCGGTGCCACACCGGCAACCTCGTTCACCGTGGACTCCGCCATCCAGATCACGGCCGTCGCCCCTGCGGGTGCGGCCGGGACGGTGCAGGTCACTGCCACCACCGCGGGTGGAACCAGCAACGGGGTGTCCTACATCTACGTCTGACCGGGCGCCCGGGCGGCTGACGCCCATGCACTGGATGACGCCGAACCGCGCTCTTGGGCAGACTACGCATTCCCTGCCCGGGGCGCGGTTCGGCAGCACTCACCACAAGGAGGAGGCGGGGCAGTGAAACTGTTGGGCTTCTCTGCGAGTCTGATCGACCGGCAAGCCATCAAGGATGCGGGATACGACGTTGTCATCGGCTACTTCTCGGACTCACGGCCCGGCGCGGACGTCGGTGCGAAGCCGCTGCGGCGCGATTACTGCGATCGGCTGCGCGCCGTCGGGGACGTGAAAGCCATATGCGCGGCAACGGGTTCGGTGCGCAGGTGGGGTGCGATCACGGCAGCCGCGGCGAACCAATCCCCGACCCAAGCCGCCGGCGCTGACATCCGGTGGCGGCGGGCCCGGGTGCGCAGTGCTCGCAGAACGTCGGCGGGTGCCCCGCCGGGGCCTAGCCGTTGCAGACGCACCAGAACACGGGGCGATCGGCGGCGGGCCGATCATCGCGTGTATATCCCGGATACTGCCGGAGCGGTCTCTCGTCGAGCTGCCTGCTAGGCGGCGGTGACCGCGACGGCGCGGCAGTTGGTTTTCACGTCGTGGACCCGCACACAGTAGGCAGTCGCGGCGGGCGGAGATCGTCGAGGTCAGGTCGTCCCGGTCACTCGGCGGGCGGAGTGGTCGCTGCTCTGTCGTCCAGAGCACGAATCTTGTCTTCCAGACTCGTAATAACCGGTCCTGCGGTTGTCGGAGCGTTTGAGGTCTGGAGTTTGAAACCTCGTACTTTACCTGACAGCCGCACCGGAATCGCCGGCCGACTCGGTAACAGGGTCGAATTACATCCTCACGATTTATCTGACTTTTGGGGCGGCGGGTGCGGCGGTGTTCGGCGTCGCGACCGATCAAATCACAATTTCCGGCCGCGGAACTCATCGATTCACGTCGAGTGCGAGACATCAAAGCCGGTGTTCAGTAGCATTAGATGGGTGCGGCGCAACGGGTTTCCATATATCGCTGGTGCAGAAGGTCCCTGCGCGCAGTTTCAGCGCGTGGACGTGTGAGCTTCTTGTATTTTGAAGTGGCAGGATAATGTTCGACGTGGCTACCCCCGGGCCTGGCTCAACTTTTGAGTGCGATCCCGCACCGAGGTGGGTGAGGGAATCAGCCACTTCGACAAAGCAAATATCCTTTTGATACGGACATATCGTACATAGCGTGACAGGTCCGGCGAGGTCGCCATAGACCTCGCGGGAGCAGGGGTTTCCGGACGTCTACACACTTGGGGCGGCACATCGTCGTAACTCCGTTACGACGAACTTGTTGCACAGTTGCTCGGGAAGATCGGGACAGGGGGTTGGTGGTTGGTGTACCTATTGCAGGCGGCGACGTCTGAATATCGCTTTCACCGGGGAGCGGCTACGACTTCGAGTTGCCATTAGTGAAGTCATTCGCTTCGACCGGCGCATGGCCGCAGTGGGGATGGCCGCTCCGGTGAAGCGCATATGCAATTGCATCTGTAAGTAAGAATGCACTACGGGAAATTCCTGGGCGTGGACGGGGTCTTTGCTGCGCGCTGCCCCTGTGTCTCGGAATTCGAGGAGAGATTAGACGATGAGTCCGAATTCAGCCGCGCATGCCGACCGAGACCCGGATCTGATTCCGCTTTCGAGGGCGCAATACGGAATGTGGCTCGCGAACAACCTGCCCGGCGGCCAGAACGTCAATATCGCACACTACGTCGAGATCGAGGGGCCTATAGACTACGACGCGTTCACCAAGGCGGTGAACGACGCCGGTCATGAGACCGAGTCTCTGGTTGTCCGGGTGGTCGAATCCGGCGGTCACCCGTATCAATTCGTCGATCGCAGCATCGTTTACGACGAACCGTTGCTGGATCTCAGCGCCGCAGACGATCCGTACGCGGCGGCGATGGAATGGATGCGCCGTGACTACAACACCAAGGCCATCGATCTGGCCCGGGACCGACTCGCCGCGACACGGCTCATCCGGCTCGGCGAAGACCGGTATCTGTGGTACGCGCGCGCCCACCATCTGGTGATCGATGGCTATGGCGCGTTCAACGTCCTGAATCGAGTAGCCGAGCACTACAACGCGCTGCTCGAGGGCAGGCCGCCGGCCCGGCTGGTGGCGGCCCGGCTGACGGACATCATCGCGGCGGAGCGCGAATATCGCATGAGCCGCCGGTTCGACACCGACAAAGCGTACTGGCTCGACAAGGTCGCCGATCTGCCGCCGACGACGAGTCTGTCCGGTCGCACCGCCAAATGGGGTGAAGACGACCGCTTCGCCGGTCGGCCGCTGCCGTCGCAGTTGACCGCCATGCTCGACCGTCTCGCCGGCGACCTGCATGCGTCGCCCGCGCAGGTGGTGGTGGCCGCGTTCGCCGCATTTCTCGCCCGCATGACGGACACCGACGATGTCGTCTTGTCGCTGCCGGTGACCGGACGGACGACGATGCGCTTGCGGAACGCCGCAGCGATGTTGGCGAACATGGTGCCGATCCGATTCGCCGTGGACGCGACGACCACCGTGGAAGGGCTGATTCGCGCGTCGGTGTCCGAGCTCGTCCTGGCGATGCGGCACCAGCTCTATCGGTTCGAGGATCTGCGCCGCGATTCCAACGCGTTGGACGCGGCCGCGGCCTCGTTCGGTCCGATCCTCAATATCTTGTTCTTCGATTCCGAGATCCGGCTCGGCTCGGCGATCGGCCACTACCGCGCACTGACGTCCGGGGCACTGGACGACCTACAGCTCAATATGTACCGCTCCGGGGCCGACGCGCCGCTGCTCATCGAATTGCACGGCAACGCCAACCTGTACAGCCAGGACGAACTCGACGTGCACACTGGTCGATTCATCGACTTCCTACATCGCATGATGGACTCGCCCGGCGACACCCGCCTGGCCGACATCCCGCTCGTCGATCCCGCCGAGGAGCGGAGCATGCTCGGCGAACTCGCCGGCCGCGACGGCGCGGTGACCGCTGCGACACTCGTCGATCTGCTGTCGCGACAGGCCGCGGCCACCCCGTCCGCGGTCGCCGTCACGTCGGGTACGACCGCGCTCACCTACCGTGAGCTCGACGAGCGCTCGAACCGGTTCGCCCGCAAGCTCATCGCCCTCGGTGCGGGGCCGGAATCGCTGGTGGCCATCGCGATGCCACGCGATGCCGATCTGATCATCGTTGCTCTCGCGGTGCTGAAGTCGGGCGCCGGGTATCTGCCGCTGGACCTCGCACACCCGCTCGATCGACTCGACTACGTGCTGAACGACGCCGATCCGATCGCTGTGGTGACGAACCGGAGCATGCGCGATCAGGTGCCCGGCGATGCGTGCCCCGTGGTGCTGTTCGACGACGACTCGGGTGTGGAAACCGCTCGTCCGATCACCGATGCGGATCGCATTCGCCCGCTGCGCCTCGACAATGTCGCCTACGTCATCTATACCTCCGGATCGACGGGTCGGCCGAAAGGCGTGCCGATCACCCATCGCGCGGTCGCCTCCTACCTGACGAACGCGTGTACCGAAATCGGAGTGCGCACCGGCGACGTGTGGACGTTATTCCATTCGTTCGCGTTCGACTATTCGGTGTGGGAGATCTTCGGTGCGCTGGTTACCGGCGGCCGGGTAGTTGTGGTCGACGGCCCTGTCACGCGTTCGCCGGACGAGGTCGTGCGCCTGGTGGCGCGCGAGAAGGTGAGCGTCCTCAGCCAAACACCCTCGGCATTCCATCAATTCGCGACGGCGCGACAGCGATATGCGGAGGCCGGGGAGCCCGACGGAGAGGTTTCCCTGCGACTTGGCGTTCTCTCGGGCGAAGCGCTCGATCCGGCGGGTTTGTCGGACTGGTACGAACACAATCCGAACCTGCCCGTGCTGGCCAACAGCTACGGCATCACCGAAACCACCGTCTTCGTCACCTATCTCCGGTTGACACCCGAGGTCGCCGTGCCGGGCGCACCGAGCACGATCGGCCCACCGCTGCCGGGCTTGCGCGTGTACATCCTGGACGAGCGATTGCACCCGGCGCCGCTGGGAGCCTGGGGCCAGATCTATGTCGCGGGAACGCAACTCGCCCGCGGCTACCTCGGCCGCCCCGGGTTGACCGCGGGCCGCTTCGTTGCCGACCCGTTCGGCGAGCCGGGCGAGCGCCTCTATCGCAGCGGCGACGTCGCGCGCCGAAATAGTAAGGGCGAGTTGGAATATCGCGGACGTGCAGACCAGCAGGTGCAGCTGCGCGGGTACCGGATCGAGCTGGACGAGATCCGCAGTGCGCTGCTGAGTCACAGCGCGGTCTCGACGGCGGTCGTCATCGTGCACCTGCCGGGCACGGAAGCGGCCCGGCTGATCGCCTATGTCGTGCCCGCCGCCGACGCGGTCTGCGAGCCCGAGGTGCTGCGCGTGCACGTCGGGTCGATGCTGCCGGAATACATGGTCCCGGCCCACATCGTCGTATTGCCTGCGTTGCCACTGACCGTCAACGGCAAAGTCGACTATCGGGCGCTGCCCGAGCCGGCCGTCGGTTCGGCCGCGTACGTAGCGCCGAGCACCGTCGTCGAGGAGACCATCGCCGACGTCTTCGCCGAGGTCCTGGGCACTCCGCGGGTCGGTGTGCTGGAGAGCTTCTTCGACCTGGGCGGCAATTCGCTCACCGCCACCAGCGCTTCCGTGCGGATCGCCGAGCTGACCCGGTGCGAGGTATCGGTGCGCGACGTGTTCGGCAAGCCGACCGCTGCCGAACTCGCCGCCCATATCGAAGCCGGTCGGCACTCCAGCCGCCCCGCCCTGCGGGCGCAGTCACGCGTCGAGCCGATTCCGCTGGCGCCCGCACAGAACCGGATCTGGCTGATCAATCAGGTCGACCCGGAGTCGGCGGCGTACAACATTCCGCTGGTCCTGCAGCTGACCGGACACCTCGACACGTCGGCACTGCGCTCGGCGCTGACCGACGTGATCGAACGGCACGAATCCCTGCGAACCGTCTATCCCGCCGTAAACGGTCAAGGGACGCAGGTGATCCTGTCGGCCGAGCAAGTCGCCGCCGATCTCGATTCGACCCCGCGGCTCACCAGTCCCGACGATTTCGACAACCGGATCCGCGAGCTGGCTGCGACCGGGACCGACGTCCGCCGACGTCCGCCGATCCGGGTGGCACTGCTCGCATCCACCGACCAGCGCAGACACGTCTTGGTCGTCGTCCTGCACCACATCTGCTGCGACGGATCGTCGCTGGCACCGCTCGCGGCCGATTTCGCGGCGGCCTACCGAGCGAGGTCGCAGGGACACGCCCCGGATTGGCCACCACTGGCCGTGCAGTACGCCGACTACAGCATCTGGCATCGCAGTGTGCTCGGCGACGAAAACGATCCGGACTCGCTCGCGGCACGGCAATTGCGTTACTGGACAGCGCAATTAGTGGGGAGTGCGCGTCCGCTGGAACTTCCCGCCGACCGCCGGCTGCCGGCTCGCCGGTCCATGCTCGCTGACGTCGTCGACACTGTGCTCCCCGCCGAAACCTGCGCCGGGATCGAACGTGTTGCGCGCATGGCGAACGTCACGACCTTCATGGTCGTTCATGCCGCATTGGCCGTTCTGCTCGCCCGGCTGTCGGATTCGGCGGACATCACCATCGGGACGCCGGTCGCGGGTCGCGGCGAGCGCGCGCTGGAACCGCTCGTCGGCATGTTCGTCAACACGGTGCCACTGTGCACCCAGGTGCGCGGCGACGAATCGTTCACAGAGTTTCTGACGCGAGTCAAAGACATCGATATCGAAGCTTTCGCCCACAGCGACCTGCCGTACGAACGCGTCGTCGAAGCGGTCGATCCGATGCCGTCGGCGGCGCATGAACCGCTGTGTCGGGTGTACCTCGCCTTCGACAATATGGACCGCCCGAAACTGGAGCTGTCCGAGCTCACCGTCGAGATCATGGATCCGGGACCGCAACCGGCGAAGGTCGACATCATCATCACCGTCGCCGAGAATGCCAGGGCAACAGGCGATCTCGCGCTACGGGTCAACTACGCGACCGAACTGTTCGATCGGGGAACGATCGAGGAATTCGCCGCGCGATTGAATCGGATCCTCGAGTCGGTCGTGTCGAATCCGCAGCAGCGAGTGGGCAGCGTCGATGTGCTGTCGACGACCGAGCGAGCCGCGTTGGTCCCCGCGTCGGGCGGCCGTGCCGAGGCACCACGGGTGCTGGCGGAGTTGCTGACGGTCCAGGAGCCGGATGCCGTGGCAATCGTGTCGGGAGAACGCACGGTGTCGTACGGGGAGTTGGATGCTCGGTCGAATCAGCTCGCTCAGTTGCTGATCGAGTGGGAGACGGGTCCGGATGATCAGGTCGCGCTGGTGATGGCGCGGTCGGTGGAACTCGTGGTGGGGATGTGGGCGGTGGCGAAGGTGGGTGCGGCATTCGTCCCGGTGGATCCGCGGCATCCGGCCGAGCGAGTCGCACTCATGGTCGCCGATGTTCGGGTGGCATTGACGGTGGAAGCGACCCAGGGCCTGCTCCCGTCCTCGGTCGAGCGGTTGATTCTCGACGATCCGGGCACCGAGATCTGCATCGCGGCGCGATCCCCGGCCGCCGTGACGGAAGCGGATCGGATCCGCGCCTGCCGTGCCTCGAACACGGCGTACGTGCTGTACACCTCGGGGTCGACGGGCGAGCCGAAGGGCGTCACTGTGACGCACGAGGGCTTGGCGAATTTCGCCGCCGAACAACGTGAACGCTATCGGATCGACAGTTCCGCGCGGGTGTTGCAGGTGGCAGCTCCAGGCTTTGACGCGGTGGTTCTGGAGTTGTTGATGGCGCACCCGAACGGAGCGGCCTTGGTGGTGTCGCCGCCGGATGTTTTCGCTGGCGATCGCTTGACGGAATTGATTCGCAAGCAACGGGTTTCGCATGCATTCATTACGCCGAGCGTGCTGGCGACGATGTCGCCTACCGATGTGGATTCATTACAGGTGTTGGTCGCCGGTGGTGAGGCAGTATCGGCGGAAACGGTCGCGGTGTGGAGTCCCGGCCGTCGGTTGTTCAACGGGTACGGGCCGACCGAGACCACGATAATGGTCGCGATCAGTGATCCCCTGTGCTCCGGTGGCCGCGTCACAATAGGCGGCCCGATCCGCGGTGTCGAGGCCTTGGTATTGGACGCGAATCTGCGGCCGGTACCGGTCGGGGTGACGGGACAGCTGTACATCTCCGGTATCCATCTCGCCCGCGGATACCTCGACCGACCCGCGGACACCGCGTCGGCATTCGTAGCCGATCCGTTCGGTGTGGTGGGGGCACGTATGTACCGCACCGGCGACCTGGCCCGCTGGACACCCGAGCGCACCCTCGAATACGTCGGGCGCACCGACTTCCAGGTGAAGATCCGCGGCCAGCGCATCGAACTCGGCGAAATCGAAGCCGTCCTCGCCGGGCACCCAGCGGTGGCGGTCGCGCTGACGGTCAGCGTTGCGACGGAAAGCGGACCGCGGCTTGCCGCCTATGTGACGCCGACAATGGATGCCGTCGACGCCACGGAGCTGATGGCCTATGCCGCGCAACGCTTGCCGTTGCACATGGTTCCGGACGCGGTGACGGTGCTCGACGCGCTGCCGCTGACATCGGTGGGCAAGGTCGACCGTGCCGCGTTGCCTGCACCGGTGTTCGCCGCCGCGACCACCGAGTTCGTCGCGCCCCGCGACGCGGCCGAGCAGATCGTCGCCGATATGTGCGGCGCTGTTCTGGGCATCGATCGCGTCGGCGTCCTCGACAACTTCTTCGATCTCGGCGGCAACTCGCTGTCGGCGACGCGGGTAGCTGCGGGGCTGAGCGCTGTGTTCGGTGTCGAAATTCCCCTGCACACCGTGTTCAACGCGCCGACCATCGCGGCATTCGCGGAGGATCTGCGGGCCATCGACGCCCCCGGGCGGGAACCGCTGATTCCGCAGGAACGCCCGGCGCGGATCCCGCTGTCGCCCGCCCAGGCCCGCATGTGGTTTCTCAATCAGTTCGACACGGGCTCGGCGCTGTACAACATTGCCCTCGTCGTGGACATGTCGGGACCCCTCGACGTGGCCGCCATGCACGCGACGATCGCCGATGTGCTCGACCGGCACGAAGCTCTGCGGACCGTTTACCCGGACAGCGACAGCGGACCGCACCAGTTGATCGTGTCGGTGCAGGCGGCACTACCCCCGCTGGAGCCGGTCGAGGTGGTGGCGGCAGACGTCGAGGCGCACATCGCCGCGGCGGCCGCGGCCGGATTCGATGTCACCCGCGAGGTTCCGTTCCGAAGCATGTTGCTGCGCAGTGCATCCGATCAACACACCCTGGTTTTCATCGTTCATCACATCAGCTTCGACGGATCCTCGCTCGCTCCGCTGGCCGCGGACCTGATGACCGCCTACGACGCTCGCCTGCGGCACGAGGCGCCGCAGTGGTCGCCATTGCCGGTGCGGTACGCGGATTACGCTCTGTGGCAACGGAAATGGCTCGGCACCGAGGACGACCCGAACTGCCCGGCGGCGACCCAGATCGAGTATTGGCGGGCCGCTCTGGCCGATCTGCCCGAAGTACTCGACCTACCCACCGATCGTCCGCGCCCGGCGCGGCAAACGTTCCGCGGTGCGACCGTATCGGCGACACTGCCCGCCGACCTCGGTCGTGACCTGGTCTCCCTGGCCCGCCACCGCGACGTGACGGTCTTCATGGTGCTGCACGCGGCGTATGCCGCACTACTGGCCCGGCTTTCGGGAACCGGTGACATCGCTGTCGGCACGCCCCTCGCCGGTCGCGGC
The DNA here is from genome assembly GCF_035920345.1 of Nocardia vinacea. Lineage (NCBI taxonomy): Bacteria > Bacillati > Actinomycetota > Actinomycetes > Mycobacteriales > Nocardiaceae > Nocardia > Nocardia vinacea. Next base: position 2,743,948 of record NZ_CP109149.1, on the reverse strand, counting down.
GAACCGGGACTCGAGCGCCTGGTCGGAATGTTCGTCAACACCCTGGTGCTGCGGACGCGCATCGAAGTCGGCGCGGCCTTCCTTGACATCCTGGAACAGATCCGGGCTACCGATCTAGCCGCCTTCGACCACGCCGACATCCCGTTCGAGCGCCTGGTCGAAGTGCTGAATCCACCACGCACGGCCGCACACGCGCCGTTGACGCAGGTGGGTTTCTCGTTCCACAACATCGAGATTCCCACGGTGCAGTTCGAGGGACTGACGGTGTCGGCCCGGATCGCCGATCCAGGTGTGGCCAAATACGATTTGCATCTGAATCTCGTCGACGCCGCGGAGCGTGACGGTGAACCGGGTGAGATGGCAGTCGAATTCAGTTACGCCACAGATCTTTTCGACGAGGCAACGATCATTTCGATGGTCGACCGATTCGTGCTGCTGCTGCGTGCGATAGTCGCCGATCCCGCCCGCGTGGTCGGCGACATAGAGCTGCTGACCGCGCATGAGGCACACGAGCTGGCCGTGCGCGAAACCGGGGGGACGACGCCGCCGTCGTCTGCGACGATCGCGGACCTGTTCGCCGCCCAGGCCGCGACGACGCCGGACAGCGCGGCCGTGCTCGACTCCGAAGACGGCGTGCGACTCAGCTACCGAGAGTTCGCGGCGCGGGTGAATTCGCTTGCGCGTTCGTTGATCGGACGCGGAGTTGGCCCCGAAACCGTTGTGGCCGTGGCGATGCGCCGCTCCATCGACCTGCTGACCACGCTGTATGCGATCCACGCGGCCGGCGGGGCGTACCTGCCCCTGGATCCGGACCACCCGCTCGATCGCGTGCGCACCGTGCTCGCCGCCGCGCGGCCGCGGGCGGTGCTCACCCGTCCGTTCGACGAAGCAAATCTACCCGACGACGTCCCGGTATGGGCATTCGCGGAACTCGATGCCGAGTACCGGGATGGGTCGCCGGTGACGGACGCCGATCGGCTCGAGCCGCTGCATCCCCAGAACCTGGCGTATGTCATCTATACCTCGGGCTCGACCGGAGTACCGAAGGGTGTGGCGGTACCGCATGCCGCGGTGGTCAATCAACTGAGCTGGATGCGCGAGCACTACCGACTCGGCGACGACGTCATGCTCTTGCGGACTCCGGTCACCTTCGACCTGTCCGTCTGGGAGTTGTTCTGCCCCTTGATATGTGGTGCGAAGTTGGTTGTCGCGGGCGCCAACGGGAGCGGCGACCCGGATGCTATGGCCCGGTTGATAGCCGAACATCACGTGACGACAGCGGATTTCGTGCCATCGTTGCTCTCGGTGTTCCACGAGACGGCCGCCGGACGCCAGTTCCCGGACCTGCGGCGCGTGCTGTGCATCGGCGAAGTACTGTCGACCGAAACCGTGCGCCGTTTCCGGGATCTCAGCGACGCGCGCATCGACAACCTGTACGGGCCGACGGAGGCCGCAGTCAGCGTCACCGCGTATCGCATCGACGGCATCGACGGCTCCGCGGTGCCGATCGGGGTTCCCGAGCCGAATGTCATAGCGCATGTACTGGATTCGCGACTGCACCCCGTTCCGGTGGGTGTGACCGGTGAGTTGTATCTGGGCGGCATCCAGCTGGCCCGCGGCTACCACCAACGTCGTGATCTGACGGCGGCGACGTTCGTCGCCGACCCGCTCGACGGCGCGCACGGGTCTCGCCTGTACCGCACCGGCGACCTTGTTCGCTGGGACAAGGGCGGCGCTCTGCGCTATGTCGGCCGCGCCGACGATCAGGTGAAGATTCGCGGGATGCGGATCGAATTGGGCGACATCGAGGCAGCCCTGCTCGCGCACGAACAAGTGACCGTGGCCGTTGCGCGGGTGCATCCCGGCCGTGACGAGCAACGCTTGGTCGGCTACGTGGTGGCCCCAGAGACATTGGACACCAAGCAGATTCGACGCCTCCTGGGGGAGCGCCTGCCGGCCTATATGGTGCCGTCCGCGATCGTCCGGATCGACGCCATCCCGCTCACGGCGAACGGCAAGGTCGATTACCGGGCATTACCTGTTCCGGATCCGAGCGACCACACGGAATACCGAGCGCCGCGAGGGCTGGTGGAGCAAGCCGTCGCCGAGGTCTTCGCCGAACTGCTCGGCCTGCCGACGGTCGGTGCGGACGACGACTTCTTCGACCTGGGTGGGAATTCGCTCGTCGCCACCCGAGCGTTGAGCCGGATCGGCGCCATGGTCGACACGACCGTGCCAGTGCGAATGATGTTCGAGGCGCCCACCGTCGCCGAGTTGGCCGAGCGCATCGCACAGCTGCGGGGGGTGCCCGGTCTGCCCGCCCCGACGCCGAAATCGAGACCGGAACGTCTGCCGTTGTCGACGGCGCAGGCCCGCATGTGGTTCCTCAACCAGTTCGATCCGGCTGCGCCGGGATACATTGTGCCGCTTGCGTTGCGTCTCGATGGAGTGCTCGATGTCGATGCGCTCATGGCGGCCGTCGAGGATGTCGTCGAGCGGCACGAGAGCTTGCGCACCGTGTACCCGGCGGTCGACGGCACGCCCACGCAGGTGGTGCTGGACGCGGCCGATGTCGTCGCGGGCTGGGACCTCAGCCCGCAGCGGATCGAGGAGCCCGAGCTGGCACGTCGGCTGGCCACGTTCTCGACCACCGGATTCGATGTGTCGAAGGGCGTGCCGGTGCGGGTCACGCTGTACCAGCTGTCGGACACGGCCTGGGTGGTCGCGGTGGCCGTGCACCACATCAGTTGCGACGGTTATTCGGTGACGCCGCTGGCCGCCGATATCGTGACGGCCTATCGGGCGCGGGCCGGCGGAAAGCTGCCGGACTGGCTGCCACTCCCCGTCCAATTCGCCGATTACGCTCTGTGGCAGCGCGAGGTGCTCGGCTCGCCGGACGACCCGGATTCGCCCGTGTCCCGCGATATCGCCTACTGGCGAACCCGACTCGCGGGCATACCCGAACTGCTCGAGCTGCCGACCGATCGACCGCGCCCGGTGGAGCAGACCCACCGTGGCGCGGTGATACACGTCGAGATTCCGGCGGACCTGCAGAGCCGAGTGGAGTCCCTGGCCCGGCGTGCCCAGGCGACGACGTTCATGGTGGTGCACACCGCACTCGCGGTGCTGCTGTCACGGCTGTCCGGCAGTGACGACATCACTATCGGCGTGCCACATGCGGGTCGCGGCCACCGGGCGCTCGACCACCTCGTCGGGATGTTCGTCAACACCTTGGTCCTGCGCACCCGCGTCACGCTCGATCAGACATTCACCAGCTTGCTGGATGCGGTGCGGCACAGCGACATCGAGGCCTTCGACCACGCCACCGTGCCGTTCGAGCAGCTGGTGGAAACGCTGAATCCGGCACGGTCGACAGCGCAGACGCCGTTGTTCCAAGTCATGCTCGCCTACCAGAATATGGTGCGGGCGCGCGTGGAACTTCCTGGTCTCACCATCGAGGCCATCGACCCGGGCGACAGTGCCGCGATCTACGACCTGCTGCTCATGATGACGGAGGACCACGGGCCGGACAACGAGCCGACCGGCATGACGCTGCGCCTGACCTATGCCACCGACCTGCTCGACGCGGACTCCGCACAGCATATCGCTGACCGGTTCGTTCGTCTGCTCGACTGCGTCGCGACCGATGCCGAAGGGCCGATCGGTGAGCTCGATCTGCTCGATGCCGCCGAGCGCCAGGTGGTGCTCGAGCGTTGGAACGACACCGGCGGCCCCGTATCAGTGGGCCGAACCCTGGTGGACGCCTTCGATGAACAGGTGGAACGCAGCCCTGATGCTCCGGCGATTCGGCTTCCGGATGGCGATGTGCTGGGCTACCGGGATTTCGCCGCCCGCGTCAATCGGCTGGCCAGGTGGCTCATATCGCGTGATGCAAGGCCGGAAACCGTGGTGGCCGTGGCTATTCGACGCTCGATCGACCTCGTGGCGGCGCTGTATGCGGTGCTCGAGGCGGGTGCCGCATTCCTGCCGATCGACCCGGATCAACCGAGCGAGCGAATCGCCGGTGTACTGGGTGCGGCACGACCGCTGATGGTGCTCACGACATCAGCGGACGGCGACGGACTGCCTGAGGGATTCACCTCCGTTCGCCTCGATCAGCTGGATCTGGCCCGGCTGTCCGGTGCCCCGATCACGGACATGGAACGGTGTGCGCCGCTGCGGCCGGACAACGTGGCCTACGTCCTGTTCACGTCCGGCTCCACCGGCGTTCCCAAGGGGGTTGCCCTGACCCATGCCGCGACCATGAGTCAGCTGGCGTGGGCGCAGCAGCAGTGGCCGCACACCGCGGCCGACCAGGTGCTGTACAAGACTCCGATCACCTTCGATATCGCCGTGTGGGAGTTGTTCTGGCCGTTGCAGATCGGCGCGCACATCGTGGTGGCCGAACCCGACGGGCACCGCGACCCGGCCTACCTCGCGGACGTCATCGCGAGCCGAAATGTCAGCACTGTGCACTTCGTTCCGTCGATGCTCGATGTTCTCCTCGAAGCCGTCGGTGATACCGAATTGCCCTCGATCCGGCGAATATTCGTCGCTGGTGAGGCGCTGGCGCAGCACACCGTCGACGCCGCGGCGCGCGTGTTCACCGCGGCGGAGGTGGTGAACTGGTACGGCCCGGCCGAGGCGGAGGTGGTCACCGCCGTGCGCTGCCTGCCCGGTGCGACGACGCCCGCGACGGTCCCGATCGGCGCGCCTGTATCCGGCATGCGGGTCTACGTGCTCGACAAGCGACTGCGACCGGGGCCGGTCGGTGTTGTCGGCGATCTGTATGTCTCGGGTGTGCAGTTGGCACGCGGTTATTACGGCCGCGCCGACCTGACGTGCACAGCCTTCGTCGCGCATCCGTTCGGCGCGCCGGGGGAGCGGCTGTATCGCACCGGTGACCTGGTGCGGTGGACGAGAACTGGAGAACTGGATTTTCTGGGCCGCAGCGATTTCCAGGTCAAGGTCCGCGGTCAGCGGGTGGAGCCGGGGGACATCGAAGCGGCGGCGTGCGCGATACCGGAGGTTGCTCGTGCTGTTGCTGTCGCGACCTCGGAGCGAATCGTCGCCTACGTGACGCTCGCGCCAGGAGCGGTGACCGATGGTCGCGCGCTTCGCGACCAACTCGCTCGCACGCTGCCGTCGTATCTGGTTCCGGCCGGCGTCGAGGTGCTCGACGAGATGCCGCTCACCGCGAACGGCAAGCTCGACCGAGCCGCATTGCCGCAGCCGATGTTCGATGTCGGGGAGGAATTCGAGCCGGCGCGCACCGAACGCGAAGCGGCACTGGCCGACATCGTCGCCACGCTCACGGGCCGCGGCCGGGTAAGCGTGCGGGCGAACCTGTTCGAGATCGGTGTCGACTCGCTCTCGGCTGCCCGGATCGCCGCCCGCGCCGAGGCGGCGCTCGGTGTCCGAGTCGGTATCCGCGATATCTTCGAGGAGCCGACGATCGCCAGATTGGCAGCACGCCTGGAGCAGCGCCCGCGGTCGTCGCTGTTGCCGCTCGCGCCGCGGCCGCGCCCGGCGACGATCCCGCTGGCGGCGGCGCAACGACGGTTGTGGTTCATCAACCAGTTCGATACCGCCTCAGCCGCCTACAACATCGCTTTCGCGGCACGGTTGACCGGCGCGCTGGACGTCGACGCGTTGCGTGCGTCGTTCGGGGACGTGGTGGCCCGGCACGAGCCACTGCGGACGGTGTATCCCACGGTCGGCGGCGAACCGTGTCAGGTCGTGCGGGATGTGGCGACAGTAGTCGATGGCCTGGCATTGGATGCGGAACCGGTCGCCGACGGGACCCTGGGCGAGCGGATCCGGCGGACCGTCGAGACGGGCTTCGACGTCTCGGCAGCAGTGCCACTGCGGGCGCGACTGTATCGCACCGGCCCTGACGAGCACATTCTGGTGCTGGTCGTCCATCACATCGCCGCCGACGGCTCATCGATGGCGCCACTGGCCCGCGACATATTCGCCGCCTACTGCGCGCAGGTGAAAGACCAAGCGCCGCAATGGAAACCATTGCAAGTCCAGTACGCCGACTATGCGCTGTGGCGGCGGGAGATGCTCGGCGCCGAGGACGATCCGTCGTCGGTGATCGCGCGGCAGATCGCCTACTGGACCGAGGTTCTCGCTGAGGCCCCAGAGTTGCTCGACCTGCCGACCGATCGACCACGGCCTGCGACCATGTCGATGGTCGGTGGCAGTGTCCGCTTCGGCATCCCGCAGCGGCTACACGACGAGGTCGTGCGGCTGGCCCGCCGAGAGGGCGTGACCGTATTCGTCGTGCTGCATTCCGCGCTGGCAATCGTCTTGGCGCGCACCGCGCACACCGACGATGTGTCGGTCGGCACACCCGTAGCAGGTCGCGGCATCCCGGCGCTGGACGATCTCGTCGGCATGTTTGTCAACACCGTGGTGCTGCGCACGCCGGTCCGCGACGACAGGTCGTTCCGGCACCTTGTCGCGGAGGTGCGCGGTGTCGACCTCGAGGCGCTCGCGCACGCGGATCTGCCCTATGAGCGACTGGTCGATCTGCTCGACCGGCCCCGGTCGACGGCGTATACGCCGCTTTATCAGGTGCTGTTCGGGTTGCAGAACACCCCGGCGGCCCGGTTGCAGCTGCCGAACGTCGATGTCGAACTGCTCGATCCCGGTATCGCCCAGGCCAAGACCGACCTCACGGTATTGCTGACCGAACGCTTCGGCGGTGGTCGACCTGCCGGGATCGAGGGCGAAATCATCTATGCCACGGATGTTTTCGTCGAATCGACTGCGGAATCGCTGGCCGAGCGGTTCATCCGCGTCCTCGATGCAGTGGTCTGCGATCCGACGCGGCCGGTGGGCGACATCCCGCTGATCGGCACCGAAGAGGCCGAACGGCTGGTCCCGGCGCGCGGCAGCGCCGCCTCCGCGCCGCGTCTGCTTCCCGATCTGCTGGCCTCGGCCGTGGCAACCACCCCCTCGGCGATCGCCCTGATCGACGGCACCCGGGCCCTCACCTTTATCGAACTCGATCACCGCGCGAATCAGCTTGCGGCACAGTTGCTTTCCTGGGGTGCGGGGCCGGGAATGTGCGCGGCGCTGGCCGTGCCACGATCGGCGGACTATCACGTCGCCATGTGGGCGATCACGAAGACCGGCGCCACCTTCGTACCGGTGGACCTCCGCTATCCGCCGGAGCGGATCGCCTACCTGCTGCATGACTCCGGTGCCGAAGTCGGGATCACGGTCGCGGCCGCGCGCACGTCTCTGCCGGACGGCGTCCGCTGGCTGGTGCTCGACGACCCGGGCACGGCCGCCGACATCGCCGCACGTCCCGGCCATGCCATCTCGGACGCGAATCGTCCACGCGCACTGCGGATTCAGGATGCGGCATATGTGATCTACACGTCGGGTTCGACCGGGACGCCGAAGGGCGTGGTGGTTACCCACGAGGGGCTGGCGGCCTTCGCGGCCGAGCAGCGCGAGCGCTATCGGGTGGACGACACGTCGCGCGTGCTGCAAGCTGCGGCACCCGCCTTCGACGCGGTCCTGCTCGAAGCGTTGATGGCGCACGCCGCAGGCGCGGCGCTGGTGGTGTCGCCGCCGGAAGTGCTCGGCGGCGCAGACCTGGTCGCGCTGATCCGAACACATCAGGTGACGCATGCGTTTCTGACACCGAGTGTGCTGTCGACGATGTCCCCTGCCGCAGTGGATTCGATTCAGATGCTGGCGGTCGGCGGCGAAAAGGCGGCGGAGGATCTGATTGCCGCCTGGGCGGCCGGGCGGCGATTGCACCACATCTACGGTCCGACCGAGACGACGATTGTGATCACGATCAGCGACCCGGTGCACCCGAGCGAGGTGCTCACCATCGGCGGACCGATCCGGGGTGCTGAGGCGGTGGTGCTGGACGCCCGGTTGCGGCCGGTGCCGATCGGAGTAGCGGGGGAGCTGTACTTCTCGGGGGCCGCGCTGGCGCGCGGTTACCTGAATCGCCCGGCGACAACGGCGGGATCGTTCGTGGCGAACCCCTACGGTGCGCCGGGTGCACGGATGTATCGCACGGGCGATATCGTCCGCTGGACGACGCAGGGCACGCTGCAATACATCGGCCGCCTCGATTTCCAGATCAAGATTCGGGGCCAGCGTGTCGAGTTGGGCGAGATCGATGCCGCGCTGCTCACGCATCCGGCGGTCGCCACCGCGGTCACCGTGAGTCGTACGGGGCCCGGCGGGCAACCTGTGCTCGCCGGGTACATCACGACCGAACCCGCAGCGGGCGCCGATCCGAGCGCGGTACTCGATCACGTGGCGGCCGCCTTGCCCGCCCACATGGTGCCGGCGACGATCACGGTGCTCGACCACTTGCCGCTCACTTCGACGGGCAAGGTAGATCGAGAAGCGTTGCCGGAGCCCGGCTTCGAGACCACCGAGGACGGTGCCGCCGCGGCATCGACCGAACTGGAACGCGCCATCGCCGCCGCCTTCGCGGATGTCCTGGCCGTCGCTACGGTGGGCGCGACGACCTCCTTCTTCGCGCTCGGCGGTGATTCCATCATGTCGATCCAGTTGGCCTCGCGACTGAAGTCCGCGGGCATCGGTGTGACGGCTCGAGACATCTTCGAGCGCAAGACAGTTCGCGGACTGGCACAGGTGGCGCAGGCCGCCGAGCGGACGTCGCTCGACGAGCTGCCCGGCGGCGGTGTGGGCGAGATTCCGTTCACGCCGATTGTGTCCTGGTTCGTCGAGCGACTCGGGGCACCGGCTCGGTTCGCGCAGTCGATGCTGGTGCGCTTGCCGCGTGACGCACGGGTCGACGATGTGCTCTCAACCGTGCGGGCGATCGTCGAACACCACGATGTGTTGCGTTCGCGGCTCGATGCCCAACGCTGGGAGGTGCTGCCACCGAGCGCTGCCGATACCGCCGGTTCGGTCTCCGTCCGGACCTTCGGTGCCGCCGAGGCTCCGGGAAGCACCGATTTCACCGCCGTGGTGGAGGCGGCGTCCTCCACCGCCTTCGACCGGCTCGACCCGGCGGTGGGCAGGATGATGCACATCGTGTGTCTGCTGCCCGCAACGGGCGTCGACGCCGAGGCTCGTGCTCTCATCGTGATCCATCACCTGGCCGTCGATGCGGTGTCGTGGCGGATTCTGCTGCCCGACTTCGTGACTGCGTGGCAGCAGATCGCCGAGGGGCGGCCGGTCGAGTTGGCCGCGCCTGGCACCTCTATGCGTCGGTGGTCGGATGCGTCGATCGCCGCCGCGGCAGCGCGCACCGGCGAATTCGAGCTGTGGCATCGGATCTGTTCGGCACCCGATCCGTTGCTCGGGCGTGCGGATTTGGATCCCGCGCTGGACACCCAGTCGACCGTGCGTCAGCTGACCGTGTCGCTTTCGGCCGAAGTGACCTCGGCGCTGCTCGACGAGGTGCCCGAAGCTGTGCGCGGCAGTGTCGACGATGCACTGCTGTCCGCTCTCACCGTGGCCCTGACTCGCTGGCGGCGGCGTCGCGGCATTGCGTACGCGGGCATGAATGTCCTGTTGGAGGGGCACGGTCGCGAGGAGCAGATCGCGGAGGGCGCCGACGTCTCCCGAACCGTTGGCTGGTTCACCACTCGCTATCCGGCGGCGCTCGACCTGAGTGATGTAGATCCCACTGATGTGCGCGCGGCGGTGAAATCCGTCAAAGACCAGCTACGCGGCATCCCGGACAAGGGAATCGGTTACGGCCTGCTGCGCTATCTGAATACTGAGACGGCCGAGCGACTCGCGGTACTGCCGGAGCCGCAGATCAGTGTCAACAATCTCGGGCGAATCGGCGTCGATCTCACGGCATTGCCGGATCTGCCGTGGGTTCCGACCGACGAACCTTTCGACCGACGGGCCGCATTCGATCCGGATATGCCGGCGGCGGCGGTCCTCACGATCGACGTGAACATTGTCGACGCGGCGGCCGGACCTCGGCTGTCGGCATACGTCGGCTACGCCTCGCGGTTGCTCGACCGCGACGACGTGGCCGAACTCGTCGAAGAATGGGTCGATGCCCTGTCCGCCATCGCGGCCGTCGCGAACCAGGACTGGGGACTGAGTCGGGCCGACGTTCCGCTCGCCGACGTCACCCAGCGCGATTTGGACGAGTTCGCCGACCGGTACGGACGATTGAGCGACGTGTGGCCGTTGGCGCCGCTGCAGGCGGGGCTGCTGTTCCACGCCGAGGTTGCCGCGGGCCACCTCGACGTCTACATCGCGCAATCGGTCCTCACGCTGTCGGGCACAATCGACGGGCACCGGCTGGAGCGCGCCGCGCGGGCCCTGCTCGCCCGCTATCCCAACCTGCGGGCCGCCTTCACCCGAACCGCCGAAGGTGTTCCGGTACAAGTGATTCCGGTCGATACCGCAATCCCGTGGCGCAGCATCACGCTGTCCGAGCACACACTGGACCTGGACGAAATAACCGATGCCGAGCGGGCGGCCGGGTTCGATCCGGCTGATCCGCCGCTGCTGCGGTTCGTGCTCGTTATGGTGGGACCGCGAGACTTCCGGCTGATATTGACCGCCCACCACCTTCTGCTCGACGGCTGGTCGCTGCCGCTGCTGTGGCGTGAACTGATCGGCTTGTACGCAGTGGACACACAGCCGCAGCTGTTGCCCGATGCGGTGTCCTACCGCGATTATCTGGAATGGCTGGCTCGGCGCGACCGTATCGGAAGCGTCGAGGTGTGGCGGGACGCGCTGCGCGGTGTCGCCGAGCCCACGCTGGTCGCCGATCGGCACACCGATACGGCCGCGACCATCCCGATCGATCTCCCGGTCGTTCTCGATCCCGACGCGACGGCCGAGTTGGTGGAATTCGCACGGACACACGCGGTGACAATGGCCACGATCGTCCAGTTCGCCTGGGCGGTGGTGTTGAGCAACCTCCTCGGCGCCGACCGCGTAGTGTTCGGCAGCACGGTGTCCGGCCGTCCCGCCGACGTGCCCGGGGTCGAGTCGATGATCGGTCTGTTCATCAATACGATTCCGGTCGTCGTCGAGGTGCACCGGGACCGGACCATCGAGGACGCACTGACTCGATTGCAGGCCGACAACACCCGTCTTCTCGACCACCACTACCTCGAACTACCGCAGATCTTGGGGGCCGTGGACGCTGTGTCCCTGTTCGACACGCTGGTCGTGTTCGAGTCTTACCCGGTCGACAGCAGCGGATTGGGCGACGCCGACATCGAGGGCATGCGGGTGGTCTCGGCGGAAGGTCGCGACGCCGCGCATTACCCGATCACCGTGCAGGCGCACCACACCGACAAACTGCACGTACGCCTGCGCTACCAGCAGGACCGCATAGACGACGAGACGGCGTCCGGTCTCGCCGCCCGGCTCGACATCGTGCTGCGCGCGATCACGACTGATCCGCACGCTCGGCTCGATTTGGTCGATCTGCTGTCCACGGCCGATCGGCGTGAACTGGTGCCCGCCACGGGTGGCAGTGCCGTGTCGCCACAGCTGTCGGCGGAGTTGCTGGCTGCCGGTGTGGACGTGAATCCCGTTGCAGCAGCGCTGCTTTCGGGGCAGCGCACGATGTCCTACGCCGAGTTGGATGCGCGGTCGAACCAGCTGGCTCGGCAGTTGATCGAGTGCGGTGCCGGCCCCGGCGATCACGTCGCGCTGGCGATGGCGCGCTCGGCGGAGTTCGTGCTCGGCCTGTGGGCGACAGCCAAGACAGGTGCGGCGTTCGTGCCGATCGATCCACGCAACCCGGCCGAGCGCGTGGCATATATGCTCGCGGACTCCGGCGTGCGGGTCGCGCTCACCGTCGAGGCATCGCGGAATCTACTTCCCGACGCGGTGCGCACGCTGGTCCTCGACGATCCGGGCACCGAGACCGCGATCGTGGCGAAGTCCGCGGCCGCCGTCACAGACGCCGATCGCGTGCGGACGCCACAGATCCGGGATGCGGCGTACGTGATCTACACCTCGGGATCGACCGGAATCCCGAAGGGCGTCGTGGTCACTCACGAGGGGCTGGCGAATTTCTCCGCGGTAGTGCGTGACCGCTTCGGCGTGGACACCGGTTCGCGCGTGCTGCAGGCGGCCGGTACCGGTTTCGATGTGATGTTTCTCGAAGTATTGCTGGCCCATACGAACGGCGCGTTGCTGGTGGTGGCGGCACCGGACGCGTTCGCCGGCGACGAGCTGGCGGAATTGATTCGGGCGCAACGGGTATCGCATGCGTTCCTCACCCCGAGCGTGCTGGCCACCATGTCACCGGCCGGTATGGATTCGTTGCGAGTGCTGGTCGCCGGCGGCGAGGCGGTGACACCAGAGCTGGTCTCGGTGTGGTCGCCGGGCAGGCGGTTGCTGAACGGATACGGCCCGACCGAAGCCACGATTCTGGCCGGGATCAGCGGTTCGTTGCACCCGGGCCATGTGGTGACGATCGGCGGACCGATCCGGGGCGTCGAGGCCGTCGTGCTCGATCCGTGGTTGCGGCCGGTGCCGGTCGGAGTGGTGGGGGAGTTGTACCTCGCGGGCGTCCAGCTGGCGCGTGAGTATGTGAACCGGCCCGCAGCCACCGCGGGTGTCTTCGTGGCGAATCCCTTCGGCGCGGCGGGGTCGCGTATGTACCGCACCGGTGATCTGGCCCGCTGGACCGCGGACCACGCCGTGGAGTACCTCGGCCGCCGCGATTTCCAGGTCAAGATCCGCGGTCAACGCATCGAACTCGGCGAGATCGAGGCCGTGCTGTCCGAGCATCCCGGGATCGACCACGCGGTGGTCGTGTTGCGCACAGACGAGCACGGCACCGACCAGCTCGTCGGCTATCTGGTCGGCGACGAACACATCGATCCGAGCGAGGTCAAGGCTGCTGCCCGACGTCATCTGCCCGCGCACATGGTGCCCGACGTGCTGATGCCGCTCGCCGAGCTCCCGCTGACCGCGACCGGCAAGCTGGATCGGGCGGCACTACCCACGCCGGAATTCCCGGAGCGGGAATGGGTCGCCCCGAGTACCGACACCGAACAGACCATCGCGGACGTTTTCGGCGACGTCTTGGGTTCCAGCGAAGTGGGCGCGGCGGACAGCTTCTTCGAGCTCGGCGGCAATTCGCTGTCGGCGACGCGCGTTGTCGCGCGATTGTGCACGGCACTCGGCGTGAGCGTCGATATTCGGGACTTGTTCGACGCACCGACAGTCGCCGGACTGGCCGCGCATCTGGCTACCGCCGACCGGAAGGTTGCGGTGCCGCCGACGCCGCGCACCCGCCCAGCTCTGGTGCCGCTGTCCCCAGCACAGCAGCGGATGTGGTTCCTCAATCAATTCGACACCTCGGTCGGCGCGTACAACGTCCCGCTGGTGATCCGGCTGCGGGGCGACCTCGATATCGATGCACTGCGGCACGCGTGCGAGCTGGTCATCGACCGGCACGAGTCGCTGCGAACCAAGTTCCCGATGATCAACGGAACGCCCTGTCAGGTCATGGTCGGCGTCGACGAGGTCGCACCGGCTCTGGCGCCGATCCGAGTCGACGAACAGCATGTGCGGGAACAGGCGGCGGCGGTGGTTTCCGCGGGCTTCGATGTGACCCAAGCACCTCCGGTGCGAGCCGAATTGTTCGCCGTCGGCGACCGCGATCACGTGCTGGCGATCTGCGTGCATCACATCTGCGCCGACGGACAGTCGATGATTCCTCTCGCGCGGGACGTAGCGGTGGCCTACGAGGCGAGCAGGCGAGGGAAACAACCGAACTGGTCGCCCCTTCCGCTCCAGTACGCCGACTACGCGCTGTGGCAGCGCGAGGTGCTCGGCGACGAAAACGATCCGGACTCGCTCGTCTCCCGGCAGCTGCGATTCTGGACCGACAGCCTCACCGGGCTGCCCGAACTGCTCGAGCTGCCGACCGACCTGCCCCGGCCGCCGGTGCCGTCCATGCGCGGCCGCGCGGTCGATTTCGAGCTTTCCGCCGAGTTGCACGCCCGCATCGTTGCCCTCGCCCGCGAGGCGAACGCGACCGTGTTCATGGTCCTGCACGCCGCCTTGACTGTGCTGCTGTCGAGGCTGGCCGACGTCGACGATGTCGCGATCGGCACCCCGGTGGCCGGCCGTGGCGACCGCGAAATCGACGATCTGATCGGCATGTTCGTCAACACGCTGGTGTTGCGGTCGCGGGTGTTGTCGCGGCAGTCGTTCGCCGACCTGCTCGCTACCACCCGCGAGACGGATCTCGCCGCGTTCGCCCATGCCGATGTGCCCTTCGAGGAGATCGTGGAGGCGCTGAATCCGCAGCGGTCGACCGCGCACATGCCGCTCTATCAGGTAATGCTCGATGTCCAGGATCTCAGCGCGGCCGCGTTGGAGCTGGCGGGGCTCACCATCGAACCGATCGAGAACGACTTCGACCAGGCCCGCGCGGATCTGAATGTCAAGCTCGTCGAACGGTTCGGTGCAGGGGGCCGTCCGGATGGCATGGTCGGACGTCTGACCTTCGCCACCGATCTGTTCGTCGAGCAGACGATGACTCGGTTCGCGCACGCGTATACCGGGATCCTGGAGCAGGGGGTCGTGAATCCGGCTGTCGCCGTGGGCGATATCGACATCGTGGAGCCCGACCAGCGGCGCGAGGTGCTGGCCGCTGCCGGAGTCGACGGCGCCGCGGTCGCGGATGTGACCCTGGCCGACCTGTTCACCTCCCGCGTCTCGGCGCAGCCGGATGCGGTCGCTGTGACCGATGGTGTGTCGCAGCTGACCTATGCCGAGCTGGATCGGCGCGCCACCCAGCTCGCTATTCGGCTCACCGAGCGCGGTGTGGGGCCGGAAACCCTGGTGGCAGTGGCGTTGTCGCGTTCGGTCGACCTGGTCGTGGGCCTGCTCGCGGTCGTGCGCGCAGGCGCCGGATATCTGCCGCTCGATATGGCGAACCCGCCGCAGCGATTGCGCTACATCCTCGACGACGCGCGTCCGGCCGCAGTGTTGACCTCTGTCGAAATGGCGAAGGACCTAACGGGATACGCGGCACCTACGCTACTGATCGAAGAATCCCGGTCCGCGGGCCCGGACTGTCCGGTGCCCTCGGCCGCGCGAATGGACAACCTCGCCTACGTGATCTACACCTCCGGGTCGACCGGCACCCCGAAGGGGGTGGCCGTCAGCCATCGCGAAGCCGTCACATTGTTTACCCACACCGCCGAACGATTCGACTTCCACCCCGACGACGTGTGGACGATATTCCATTCGTACGCCTTCGATTTCGCGGTGTGGGAAATGTGGGGCGCCCTGCTGACCGGAGGCAGGCTGGTCGTCGTCGACTACGACACCTCCCGGTCGCCAGAGGCATTGGTGGAACTGTTGGCGCGCGAGCGCGTCACGGTGTTGAACCAAACCCCTTCGGCCTTCTATGGATTCGTCGATGCGGAGCGCCGGTATCGCGGATCCGGTTGCGGCTGCGGCGATCTCGTGCTCCGGTATGTCGTCTTCGGTGGCGAGGCATTGGATGCAGCGCGGTTGACCGGCTGGTTCGAGGCGCATGAGCCCGGATCGCCGCAATTGGTCAACATGTACGGGATCACCGAGACGACCGTGCACGTGACATTCGCCAAGGTCGATGACCCGAGCGAAGCCAGGATCGGATCACCGCTGCCGGGGCTGCGGGTCTATGTGCTCGACGATCGGCTACAACCGGTGCCGATCGGGGTCCGCGGCGAGATCTATATCGCAGGAAGGCAACTCGCGCGCGGTTACCTCCGAGCTCCCGCGTTGACGGCGAGCCGCTTCGTGGCGAACTCGTTCGATCCGAACGGCGGCCGGTTGTATCGGACGGGCGATGTCGGCCGCTGGCGCAAGACCAGCAGCGGGCTGGAGTTGACCTACGCCGGCCGGGGCGACGCACAAGTTCAGTTGCGCGGGTACCGGATCGAGCTGGGCGAAGTGGAGTCGGCGCTACTACGGCATCCGTCGGTGTCGAGGGCCGCCGCGGCGGTGCACCGCCACGAGCGCGACGTCGATCAGCTGATCGGTTACGTTGTCGCCACCGAAGGGCAGCAGATCGATCCGGACCCGGTCCGGGCGGCGGCCGCTGAGGTGCTGACGAGCTACATGGTGCCCTCGGTCGTCATGGTCCTGCCCGATCTGCCGTTGACCATCAACGGAAAGCTGGATCGAAAAGCATTGCCCGCTCCCGATTTCGACGGAGCAGCAAACCGGTTCGTCGCACCGCGGACTCATACCGAGAAAGAGATCAGCGATGTGTACGCGCAGGTCTTGGGAACCCCGCGGGTCGGGGTGACCGACGGGTTCTTCGAGCTGGGGGGCAACTCACTGCTGGCCACCATGGTGGTCACAGAGTTGCGGACTCGTGGTGTGACGATCGAACTGCCCTGGATGTTCCAGGATGCGACTCCACAGGCGTTGGCGCGCAGGACCGACGACTCGGAAGGCGACTCCGGCCTGAAGGTGCTGCTGGCGCTGCGCGCGAGCGGATCCGAGCCAGCGGTCTTCGCCGTGCACCCGGCGGGCGGTTTGGCGTGGTTCTACGGCGGCATCATCGAACACCTGCATCCGGATCGGCCGGTGTACGGGTTGCAGGATCCGCATGTCGTGTCCGGCGAACGACGTGCGGAGTCCGTCGACGAACTGGCCGCACGCTATGTGGTCGAGATTCGCCGAGTGCAGCCTACGGGTCCGTATCATCTGCTCGGCTGGTCGTTGGGCGGACAGATCGCGCACGCTATCGCGGTACAGCTGCAGCGCGACGGTGATCGAGTCGGCATCGTGGCCATGCTGGACAGCGCAGCAGGTGCACCATCGCAACCGGCCACATCCCTCGCAGAGCAGCCCGCACCGGGACGGCTGATGGCCGATCTGCTCGGCGGCTGGCGGGAGCTGTTCGACCTCGGCGACGAGCTGCAGGCGACCACCAACGAGCAGATGTGGAATGTAATCCAGGACCAGGTAATCGCAACCGGACTGTTCACCGCCGAACAGACGGATCGGGTGATGGAGAGCTTCCGAACCGCAAGCGATATCTCCGCCGGTTATCGGCCGAACGTCTTCGACGGCGACCTGGTCTTCTTCACCGCCGGAAAAGACCACGCGGACCACGATTCTCTCGCGCACACGTGGCGGCCCTATGTCAGCGGCGACATTCACAACGTCGTCGTCGACGCCCGCCACCTCGAGTTGAGCCATCCCCATGCGCTGGCCATCGTCGGCCCTGTCCTCGAAAGGTTCATAAAAGAATGCTGACCACTTTCCAGCAACTGCGTCTCGACGACGGCAGAATGGTGACCTGCACGAGCCCGGTCGAGGCCCGGATGCTGTGGGGCGAGACGACTGCGACGCACGGGTTCTACCGCCGGGCCGCCGCGTGCCTTCTCCCTGGAGACGTTGCCCTCGACATAGGCGCCAACATCGGACTCACCGCGATGATGTTCGCCGACACCTGCCCCGGAATTCAGGTCATCGCAGTCGAGCCCGTGCCGATGACCTTTAATTGCCTGCACCGCAATATTGCAGCGCATGTTCCGGATGGGATACCCCTCCAGATCGCCGTCGGCGCCACGCCGGGCACGCGGCCGTTCACCTGGTATCCGCACGCAACGGCGAACTCCGGTTTCTTCGCCGATCGCGAGGCAGACGACGAAGCCACCAAGATCTATCTGCGCAACAGCGGCTTGGACGACAAGGCCATCGCGCTTATCATCACCGGCCTGCACGACGGTGTACCGCTGAAGGTCGGGGTCACTACTGTTTCGGCGATACTGGACGAACACTGCCGCGACAGCGAGATCGGGTTGCTCAAAGTCGATGTCGAGCGTGCCGAATTGGAAGTCTTGCATGGCATCACCGAAGCGGACTGGCCTCGTATCCACGCCGTCGTCGCCGAAGTCCATGATCGCGACGGCCGCTTGCGAGAAGTTTGCGAGCTGTTCGGTCGGCAGGGTATGTCCACGCAGACTCAGCAGGACCCGCGTTTGATCGGAACCGAAATACACGAGGTATTTGCCGTCAGGCCCCGCGCCGACTGACGAACGGTAACCGGACTGGTGCGGTCGCATATTCAACTGCCGCCAGTTCGACGGGAGCGAAGAGCGGAGAACCGCGCCAGTTGCGGGAGTTGTTGGCGACGAGGGGGGAAGATCGCCAGCGTCCGTGGATCGAGCATTGGCAGCAGTGCCATGCCGCGGTGGGTAGGGCGGGGGTCTGTGCCTGCTCTGCGATTGGAGCACTGTGTCGGGTACCGACCACACCGGCCCCCCGGCCACTGCGGGTGATGTGGGGAGTACGAAGGCGGACGGTGAGCGACCGACTCAGTCCGCGAGTTCGGGCGGGAAGCCGCCCGTCGCGACCGGTCCCCAGCGTTCGATATCGATGCGCAACAGCGACTTGTTCTGCCGTGCCATGGCCTCGCGATACTCGGCCCAGTCCGGATGTTCGCCGGAGATGCCGCGAAAGTACTCGACGAGCCCGTCGAGGGCCTCCGGCATGTCCAGGACCTCGGCGCGGCCGTCGACCTGTACATAAGGGCCGTTCCAGTCGTCGGATAGCACGCAGATCGACACGCGCGGGTCGCGTCGCGCGTTGCCGACCTTGGCGCGGGTCGGGTAGGTCGACACCACGATGCGGCCCTCGGGATCAATCCCGCAGGTTACCGGCGACAATTGTGGGCGGCCGTCGCCGCGGCTCGTGACCAGGACGCCGCGGTGGCGAGTGCGCAGGAATTCCAGCAGTTCGGCTCGTTCGACCGGGTCGGCGGTGGCGATACGTGGCATGGTCGGGCTCCTGTCGTGGCGATGCCAGGGACAAACGCGGTCACGGGTCATCGTGTCACAGCGATAGACCACACCGCTCCGACCCGTCGCGGGCACAATGGTCCAGTCGTTACCGCATACGATCGAATCGCGCACACCACGAATACCGGCACCTCCGAATAGCGATGGCGTGAGGACTGCCGAATAGCGCAGAACTCGAACACCTACCGTCCCTCAGTTGAACAGGCAAATCTGTTGCGGGACAGTCGAACTCCGCCAGCTGGCAAGCTGGCCCGTTCCACTAGGCGGCCCGCGCAGTGCGAGTATGGGAGATCCGGCACGGCGAGTGAGGCGTGGCAGCGGATTTCGCCGAGCGCAAGCTGGACGTGGTGCCGCCATCGAGAAAAAGGGTATGCGGTGGATAGCGGAGATCTCGACATGGTGATTGTCGGCTATGCCCGGTTGTTCGGTGATCTGCTCGAAGCCGATGTGCTGGCCGAACTACACGGCGGAAGCGCGGGGTGGTGCCTTGCATCTGTGCTGTCGTAGGAGAACGATTGCCGGACATCGTCTTCGTCTATGTATGGAGGGTGTATGCCAAGGTTTCTGTGGGAGGTCACCTATACGTCCGCGGGCGCGAGCGGGCTGTTGGCGGAGGGCGGTAGTGCCCGGCGCGACGCGATAATTCGAATGGTGGAAAGCGTCGGCGGGACCGTCGAATCATGCTATTTCGCACTGGGTGCGCGGGATTTGTTCGTGATCGGGACAGTCCCCGACGAGGAAGCGGCCGCAGTGCTCGCGATTCAAACGGCCGCTTCCGGTGCAGCGCGATCGCAGTCCGTGCGGCTGCTGACGCCGGAACAGGTGGATGAAGCGGTGCAGCGCACTGCGGAGTACCGGCCACCAGGCAACTGACTGAGGATTGCACGGTCCGGTTCGTATCCACATCAGATGGTTCAGTACGACTTGTAATGTTGGAAGCCACTCGGCACCCGGCCGCCGATCCCCATCGGGATCTGGTCGACCGCCGCTTCTGCGCCGATGCGCCGGATCGGTTGTGTTGCACGGCCATCACCCAGCACCGCATCCGCGAGGGCTGGGTGTATTGCGCAGTGGTGCTCGATGCGTTCTCCCACCGCATCGTCGGCTGGTCGATCATCACCGGTGTGTCGAATCGAAGGTGTTGCGACGACCGATTGAATCCGCCCCTCGCCCATATAGCAACGCAGACAACAGCTTTCAGAAGCCAACTGAGGTAGGCGCCGCGCAACGGTGCCTACCTCACTCACTTCGACACACTGCCTAGTCGCGGGGTCGTAGCTCATCGCCGCATCGGGTGAACTTCGGCGGGTGCCGCGGCCGGACGGGCCGCTTGTCCTGTCTCGCGGCTACATCCCACCGATGATTGGCTGCGGCACGGCGGCAGCTACTTCCGTGGCACGATGGATGTTCCAGGTTGCTTGCGACCGAAGCTGAGGAGCGGCGATGCGCTGGGTGTGGTTGATCATCGGGATACTGCTCGTGTTGATGGGTGGTCTGTGGACGCTGCAAGGGCTGAACCTGCTGGGGCAGACCGGTGGCATGAACGGGCAGGCGATTTGGGTCGTCATCGGCCTGATCGTGGTCGTCGTCGGCATTTTTCTGGCCGGTGTCGGTCTGCGAAGGCGGTAGTCGGCGGGCTGGCCTCGGGCCGCTACCCGACCCGCACGGACACCGACGGATAGCCGGACGCACCGTCTGGGACTACGTCCTTGCTCTCCGCGGTCTGTACGGCACCGGTACCGTCGGTCGCGCGGGCGCGCACAGTGTGTGGACCCGGCGTCGCGTTCCACTGATAAACCCATTGCCGCCACGTGTCGATCGAGTACTCCTCGGACAGTTGCGCGGGCTGCCAATCCTCGTTGTCCACCTGGACCTCGACGGCTGTCACACCTCGACGCTGGGCCCAGGCGATGCCCGCGATCGCGACCGGGCCGGCCGATAGTTTCGTCGATGATTTCGGCGTATCGATTCTGGCTTCGGTCTTGATCGGCCCTTGGGTCGACCAGCCGCGCCGAGCCCAATAACCGCGCGCCCGATCGAATCTGGTCACCTCGAGATCGATCACCCATTTGGTTGCCGAGAGGTACCCGTAGAGCCCGGGGACGACGAGGCGGACCGGATAGCCGTGGGGTACGGGCAACGGTTCGCCGTTCATGCCGATCGCCAGCAGCGCATCACGGCCGTCGGTCAGCGCCGTCAGCGGCGTTCCTGCGGTGAAGTCGTCGGTGCTGGTGGACAGAACCATATCGGCGCCCGAGCGCACACCTGCCTCCGCGAGCAGATCGGCGACCCGATAGCCGAGCCAGCGCGCGTTACCGGTCAGGTCGCCGCCGACGGGATTCGACACGCAGGTCAAGGTGAATATCCGCTCGATCGGCGTGCGTTCGGCCAGATCGGCGTAGGAGAGGGTGACCTCGCGATCGACCATGCCGTGGATGTGCAAGTTCCAGTCGTCGGTCGAGAGCTGCGGCACGGTCAACGCGGTATCGATCCGGTAGAAGCTGGAATTCGAGGTGATGAATGGTGTCAGCCCGGAAACCCGCAGCTCGGCAGCGGCTGGAACGGACGCCGCTGGCTCGGCCGGCGCGGGCAGGCGGACCGCCGCCCGATTTGCGGACACGTCGTTGGCGCGCACGGCGAGTTGTCGTCCGGTCAATCCGGTCACCAGCGCGAGCACTCCGACACCGACCACTCCGCCGAGGAGTCGGCGCCGTGCCAGCTGCTCCGACGAGGGCGCAGCGGTGGCCGATTCGGTAGCGGCAGAGCTCTTTTCGCGCGATGCCTGCCGGAGTTTCGCGGGCGGGACGGCGTCGACGCGTCGGATCAGCATCCGCAGCGCGAACAATCCGACAACGCTGCCGAGCAGCGTCGGCAGGGCGTAGGTCCATGACGCGTTCGCCCGGGTGCATGCTGCTATCACGCCTGCGATGCCGAAGGCGACGAACAGCGCCGACCCGAGTGGCCGGGTGGTCCGCTCGAGCAACCCGGCGAGAGCGGCGACGCCGATCGCCACCAGGAACATCGCCGCGTACAGCAAGAGCTTGTCGTTGGTCCCGAAGGTGCCGATGACCCATTCACGAAGATTCTGCGGCGTGGAATCGATGACAATGGAGCCGAAAGCGTTGAACGGCGCGCTATTCGGTCCGATCGGGACCGAAATCAGCTCGGCGACACCGAGAGTCGCCCCGGCGGACACGATCCCGCTCGACGCGCGCAGATTTGCCATCGACAGTGAGCCTACCCGGCGTCGTGACACCGTTGCCGGGCTCTGCCGATGCCTTCGATCTCGATCTCGATCTCGATCTCGATCTCGATCTCGACGCCGTCGCGCAAGTCCGCCCGCCGTCAAGGTGCCGAGCGACGGTCGGCCGACAGGGCCCGCGTCGAACATAGCCTGCTTCCAGGCAGCGTTTCATCGTCGCGTCGACATAGGAGGCGATGAGGCATTCGTCCGCGAATCGTTCCCGGATCTGGGCGTCGCGCCCAGGCGTTCGGGGCTCTGCCCCCGGGGTTCCGGGACCCGCTCCCGAATGGCGTACTGCTCCAGTGAGATTGAGGGATCTCAGCTGGGGGCCGGCCAGCAGCGCCGCCCGGTTCATAGGCCCCGGAATACGCAACAGCCCCGCACCCTGAGGGTGCGGGGCTGTACCGAGCTGCGTCGATCAGATAGCGCGGACGTCCTGGGCCTGCGGGCCCTTCTGTCCTTGTCCGACCTCGAACTCCACGCGCTGTCCTTCTTCGAGGGACTTGAATCCCGAGCCGGATACGGCGGAGTAGTGCACGAAGACGTCAGGGCCGCCACCGTCCTGCGCGATAAAACCGAAGCCCTTTTCGGCGTTGAACCACTTCACACTGCCTTGAGTCATTGCTTACTTCATTCTTTTCTGTAGATGAGCCAAGCGGATCACGTCGATAAGCCTGATCTCACCCGACAATCATCCCATGGAAATACGACAGAAACGCAGAATGTGAGCCAACCGACCCTCAGCCCCCTGTACGGTCACTGCCTGCCGTGTCCGTCCGGCGGGCGGCGCAGCAGCGGCGGTGCACACGATAGACCGCCCTTCCGGACCGGTCGAGCTCGGCCTCGGTGACAGCGAGTACCTCCGTGGCGCGGTCCGATCGTGTCACCGATTCGACGTGCTGATCGGCGAATTGCAATGCGGGTCGCACGATCCCGATCGGCAAGTCCCCGCCCAGGACCGCCATGTCAGCCGGCACCGCGATGCGTTCGCGGCAGTCCGGCGGCCCCTTCGCGGGTTCGAGTGAGCCGTCGAACAGCGCGACCACCCCTCCGGCACGCCGGAGATGGGCCGGACCGTCGGTAGCGCTCACCTGAGCCCCGGACGTGCTGCAGCATTGCTCGCAATCGATGGCATTTCGATGGAGGCCATGATGGGGTGATGACGCGAAGGGATGACGACATAGAGTCGGCAGGGGCGGGCGGAGCGGTCGCGGCCGGTGCGGTGATGCCCGTTGCCGCTGCTGCACCCGCGGCCCGCGAGATCCGGGTGCTCGCATTGAACACGTGGCACAGCGGCAGCAAGATCGCCAGTGGAATTCAGCTGATCACCGATCTCATCGTTTCGACACAGGCCTCGATCGTGCTGCTCTCGGAGGCAACCGAAGCGACCACGGCCGTCGCGGCCGAACTGGTGCGGCGGGGGCGCGAGTTCAACGCCGTCGCTTCGCACGACACGGGAATTCTGTCGGTGTTTCCGGTCCAGGACAGCGCCGATCTGGGATGGATGGTCAAGGCGCGGTTGAACATCGACGGAAAGCGCGTCACCGTCTACTCCGCGCATCTGGAGTATCGCTGGTATGCCTCCAACCTGCCCCGAGGGTACGGACCGGGAGTCCCGGCGCCGGGCGAGTTCGCCGAGCACGAGTGGAACAAGCTGCCCGACGGACCGGTGACCGACCCCGCCGTGATCGAGCGCATCAACGCGGCCTCGGGACGCCCAGAGGTAATCAGCGACTTTCTCGCCGACGCGGAAGCCGAGATCGCCGCCGGGTCTTCGGTCGTCCTGGGTGGTGACCTGAACGAGCCGTCCCTGCTGGATTGGACGCCCGCCACAGCGAACTTGTTCGACCACAACGGTGTGGTGTTGGCGTGGGAGAGCACTCGACGCCTGCGAGAAGCGGGTTTCATCGATGCCTACCGATCGATGTATCCGGACCCGGCCACCCATCCCGGACTCACCTGGCCCTCGCACAACGTCGATGTCGATGTCTGCGAGCTCGCGTGGGCTCCTGAGGCCGACGAACGCGACCGCGTCGACTATATCTTCGCTCATGGTGCCGCGCTGTGTCTGTCCGCTGTGGGCATTATCGGCCCGCGCGAGTCCATCGTGCGCGGTACCCGATCGCAAGAACCAACCCAGGACAATTTCCTCGCCACGCCAACGCGATGGGGCAGTGACCACAAAGGCATGTTCGCGACATACCAACTCACCGACTGACAGGCTGTCAGAGGCGACCGATGCCGTGCTCCCGTGGCGGTTCGACGCGTACCAGCCCCGACTGGAAGGCGATCGGCGGATGCTGCAGCGGAGCATCCTTTCCAGGGATCAACCGCTGCGTATGCTGACACGCCTATGCTCGCAGCATGACGCGTGACGCTCGGGATTCGGGTGTTTCGCTGGCCGCGTTGCTGGCCGCGTTCTCGTTTGCGATGGATCTCGGCCTTGGCCAGCCGATGGCGCATGTGCTGCGGTCGTGGCGGCTGGCTTCGCGGCTCGGAGAGCGAGTCGGGTTGAGCGCCGAGGAGCGGTCCGACCTGTACTACACCGCGGTGCTGGCGTGGACCGGTTGTGTGGCCGACGCACCCGAGGTGGCCGCGTGGTTCGGCGATGACATCGCTTTTCGCGCGGACAGTTACAAACTGGATTTGCGCGGGGTGAGCGGGGCGGTCTTCTTCCTGTCGCACGCGGGGTCCACGGGACCGTTCGTGCAGCGGGTGCGCAAGACGGTGACGATCGCGGCGAAGGGCGGCCGCGATATCGAGCGGGGGTTGATGTCGCACTGCCTCACCACATCGACGATGGCGGAACGTCTCGGGCTGGGCCCGGCTGTCGGGGACTCGCTGCGGCAGTTCTTCGCGCGATGGGACGGC
The DNA here is from genome assembly GCF_035920345.1 of Nocardia vinacea. Lineage (NCBI taxonomy): Bacteria > Bacillati > Actinomycetota > Actinomycetes > Mycobacteriales > Nocardiaceae > Nocardia > Nocardia vinacea. The sequence goes on along the minus strand of NZ_CP109149.1, from coordinate 2,719,063 downwards.
AAGGGCGTGCCGGGCGGTGTCGCCGGGGAGCGAATCGGGCTCGGGATGCGGCTGTTCCATCTCGCCGACGTCGTCGAGGTGCTGCACCGTAGTGCTGGAATCGATGCCGCGATCGAGGTCGCCCGTTCGCGGCGTGGGACGCAGTTCGATCCGGCCGTGGTGGACGCGTTCTGTGCCTCGGCCCGCGACCTGCTGGCAGATGCGGAAGTCGAGCCGGATTACGGGGAGCTCATTGCCGCCGATCCGGCGCTGCGGCGGCACCTTACCGGCGCGGAACTGGATTCGGCGCTCGAGGTGATCGCCGACTTCACCGATCTGCGCTCGCCCTATAGGGCAGGGCATTCTCGTGGTGTAGCCGATCTCGCCGGCCGTGCCGCGGCTGTCGCCGGGTTACCCGAAGCCGATATCACCGTGGTGCGTCGCGCGGCGTTGTTGCACGACATCGGGTTACACGGTGTTCCGGCCACCATTCTGGACAAGCCGGGAGCGTTGAGCGTGACCGAGCTCGAGCGACTTCGGATGAGTTCGTACTACACCGAGCGGGTGCTTGCCCGCCCGGCCGCGCTGTCTCGCATCGGGGCTATCGCGGCCCTGGCCTACGAGCGCCTCGACGGCTCCGGTGCACATCGCGGGCTGACCGGACCGTCGATCCCGGTGTCGGCGCGCCTGCTGGCGGCGGCTGATACGTATCGGGCCATGACCGAGCCGCGTCCGTATCGGGATCCCTTGCTACCCAAGCAGATTCTCGCCGAACTGCGTGCCGAGGTGCGCCGCGGTCGACTCGACGCGGGGGCGGTCGATGCCGTCCTCGAGGCAGCGGGACAGCCGCGCCACCGCCACCGCTCCGGCCCGGACGGTCTGACACCGCGCGAACTCGAGGTCCTCGTACTGATCGCGCGGGGTGGCTCGACTCGGCACGTCGCACGCACTCTGGGCATCACCCCGAAAACGGCAGGCACTCACATCGAACGCATCTACGCCAAGACCGGATCGTCGACACGAGCGACCGCCACCCTCTACGCGGTTCAGCACGGCTTGCTGGACACACTGGCCGCCGATTCGTAGGGAGAACACCCGACGACACGCATATCTGTCGCGCCTAGTGTTCGTTTCGTGATCCATTCTGTCGTCCGGCGGCAGTGCATGAAATGAGGTTTCGCGATGTCGAAAGCCGTGATCAGCTCGACCACGGGTCGGGCGGACCCGGAGAAGGGTCACCGTCGCGTTCCTGGTGGCCGTCTGCGCCGTCGAGACCGGCCCCGAGACCCTGATGTTCCTGATGAAGGAAGCTGCCCGGCTCGCGCTCGAAGGCACCGCCGAACTGCGGGGCATCATCCGATGTGGCAGTGGATCGGCGACGTCCCGGCCACCACATTCAGCTACTGAGGCGCGCCGCGCCGGAGGTGAGAACCATGTTAGATCTGGCATCCCAGTTGACCGACCTGCCGGAACACCAGGGCCGCGCGCCGTGGCCCGGCCACGAATATGTCAAGGGCTGGGGCGTTTTCGGTCTTCCCTTCGACAGCGGCCACATCCTCGCCCTGCGCGTCTTCCCCGAAAACGACTTCGGCCCATACAAAACCGTCTGGCACCGCGACCCCGACGGCCGATGGTCGATCTTCGTCGACGGCGACCGGCTCGAGAACGCCTGTCCGCGCTACTACGGTCCCGCATGTGCCTACACCGGTTTCGCGACGATTCGAGTGGCGTGGACCGGACCGGCATCGCTGCGAGTCACCGTCGACGAGCCCGCGCTGGATTGGACGCTGACCGCACACGAGACTCCGGCGTTGCATATGGTCAACGCCGTCGGGCGGCATCTGCCGCTTGCCACTTGGCGGTCGCGTTCGCTGGTGCGTGCCCGGGAAATGATCGCCGCCGCACTGGGTTTGGGTCATCTGAGCATGGCGGGTGTCATGCCGAGCGGTCACGTCGGAATCCTCATGCCCCAGCAGATGTACCTGATCACGCAGTCGACGGCCGTGCTCGATGACCGCGACCTCGGGCATCCCGCACGCCTGGATATGAACCCAGTCATCGGCGACGTCGCCCTGCCCGCCCGGGGCGTGGTCGCTGTCGGCCAGGCGATGTGGCAGGCCCTAGCTCCGACCGAAAGTAATTCGGGCCCTGGCAATTGAGGTGGCGTGGGGGAAGTTACGGGAGTTGTCGGCGATGAGTGATGAAGAGCGGCAGCGTCCGTGGGGAGAGCACCGGGAGCGGTTTCACGCGGCGGCGGGGTAGGACGGGTGAATTGCCGGTCTCGCGCGTCGAGGCATCTGGAAACCTGGTCGGCAAGGGCGCGGTGGTCGACCAGGGGCGTTCGCACGCCACTGCATCCGTTCTCCACCGTTGACGATGTCGTCGGGGAGATCTCCACTGCTAAGTCTTCCCGGGACTTCCTGGCGCCACCTGCAGAGACATCGGTCGCCACCGAGGCGCCGGTCTTCGGCGCGTGGCAGCAACCTGCTGATCGGCCACCGATTCAGCCTATATTTGGTGAACGACAGGTTGATACATCCACCAAATGTGGCCGTTCATATCGGTACTTTTGGCAACCTAGCTCGAAGTTCGATCAGATCGGGACGGCCACGCGTCCCGGGAGGAGTACCGATGACATATGTTGCAGAGTCGGCACGCTACGACGGCACGATGCGCTATCGCCGGAGCGGCAGGTCGGGCCTCGATCTGCCGCTGCTCTCGCTCGGCTTCTGGCACAACTTCGGTGACGATCGCCCATACTGCGTCCAGCGTGAGATCGCCTTGCGCGCTTTCGATCTCGGAATCACGCACTTCGACCTGGCCAATAACTACGGTCCACCGTATGGGGCGGCCGAGATCAACGCCGGGCGCTTGCTGCGCGAGGAGCTCGCCGCGTACCGCGACGAATTGATCATCTCCACCAAGGCCGGGTGGGACATGTGGCCCGGACCGTACGGACAGGGTGGCGGTTCACGGAAGTACGTGCTGGCCTCGCTCGATCAGTCGCTGAGCCGGCTGGGCCTGGACTACGTCGACATCTTCTACTCGCACCGTTTCGACCCGACAACTCCGCTGGAGGAGACCGCGGCGGCGCTGGATACCGCGGTACGGCAGGGGAAGGCACTGTATGTGGGGATCTCGTCGTACACCGCCGAGAACTCCGCAAGTATCGCGCGGATCCTGCGGGAACTGGGCACACCGCTGCTTATCCATCAGCCGTCGTACTCGATGCTCAACCGCTGGATCGAGACCGAGGGGCTGCTGGACACCGCCGCCGAGGAAGGGGTCGGGGTCATCGGGTTCACCGCACTCGCGCAGGGCCTGCTCACATCGAAGTATCTCGACGGCGTGCCGACGGGATCGCGGGCCACGCAAGGAAAGTCGTTCCAGACCGAGTTGCTGACCGCCGAGATGATCGAGCGGCTGCGCAAGCTCGACGCGCTCGCCGCCCGCCGCGGACAGACGCTGGCACAGTTGGCGCTGGCGTGGGCGCTGCGCGACCCGCGCGTGACCTCGCTGGTGATCGGCGCGTCCTCGACCCAACAGCTCGAGCAGAACGTCGCCACGCTGGACAATCTCGATCTCAGCGCGGACGAGCTGGCCGAGATCGACGCGCTGCTCGACGACGACGGTGCGGTCGACCTGTGGCGAGCAGCACGCGAGGGCACACTCTGAAAAGATCGAAGCGGTTCAGTTGGGTGCGCGCCACGGGCCCGAGGACAGCTGCTATATCGCGCCGTACCCGAGTAGGAGGGGCGTGGTGCAGCCGCCGTGTCGCTCCGATCGGCTCAGCGCGGCCGCTGCTACTGTCGGCCCGATGCGACTCGTGTCGAGTATCGGTGCGGTGCTATTGACCTGTGCGTTTGTGCCGCTGCCCGGACTATCCGGGGTAGCGACGGCGCAGGGCGGGCAGGCGGTTGGAGACGACTGGTCGGCGGTCTCCGAGACGTTCGAACCCGAGAACTTCCGCGCTGCCCCGTACCTGGGCAACGGGCGCATCGGCGCGATGATCCCGCCGAGCGGCGGCGGATATCAGGACTACGGCGTCTCGGTGCGCGCCTCGTTCCCATTAGTGGAACCGCGCTACACCGGAACGTATCTCGCGGGCTTCTATGCCATGAAGTCCATGTCGTGGAACAACACAGAGGCGATCGCTGCGCTCCCCGCGTGGTCGAGCCTAACCATCGACGTCGCGGACCGAACCTACCGGGCCGACGTCGACCCGGCCACGCTCACGCAATACCGGCAGCGCCTGAACTGTCGCGATGCCACCGTCACCACCGAAGCCACCTGGACACCCGACGCGGAACACCGGCTGGATCTGACCTACCGGACCTTCGTGTCACGGGCGCAGCAGAACCTTGCGGTCCAGCAGCTCACTGTCATTCCGCACTTTTCGGGGCCGCTCACGGTCACCGACCTGATCGACGGGGCCGCCGCGCGGCGGGTCACCCCGACGACGGCGGCCTCCGATCCGAACCGGGGGCAGACCACGGTCGGCGTGCGTGCCGACGGCACCGACCGCACCGCCTTCCTTGTATCCACGGTCACCACGCCTGATGAGCTGGGTGGTGCCGCGCTACCTGCGAACGGGTCGACGGCTGGAACACGATTCGACGGCACCGTCGTGGCGGGCCGCAGTTACACAGTCACCAAGTACGTGGGAATCGCCTCCGGCGCGGACGGCGCGGACCCGCGCGCGATTGCCACCGACGTCTCCGAATCCAGCGCGGCGCGTGGTTTCGCCGCCGCCCACGCCGAACACACAGCAGAGTGGGATCGCTTGTGGCAGCCCGCCATCGAGATCCCCGGCCGCGACGATTATCGGGGCTGGATCCGGCCCGCACTGTACTCGGTGCTGTCCAGCGTCCGGGCCGGACAGCGGTGGTCCGTGCAGCCCGCTGGGCTGTCCTCCGACGACTATGGCGGCCTGACCTACTGGGACGCCGAGACCTGGATCTTCCCCACCCTGCTCGCGCTCTATCCCGAATTGGCCCGCACCGTGGTGGATTTCCGCGTGGCGGCGCTACCACAAGCCGAGGCGAACGCGCGTGCCTACGGGCTGACCGGCGCATTATTCCCCTGGAACGACGGACCGACACAGCGGTGCGCGTCACCGGCGGTATGCGGACTGGTCCAGGAACATTTGGGGAACGAGATCGCGCTCGCGCAATGGCAGTACTATTCGGCCACCGGCGACGAGCAATGGCTGCGTGACAGCGGCGCGCCGGTGATCACGGCTATCGCGAACTACCAGGCTGCCCGCGTCGGCCCGAAGCTGCCCGATGGTCGCTACCACTACGCGCCTGCGGCGGGCGCCGACGAATACGTTTCGGTCTCCGTGGACAACGCACTCACCAACGTCGGAGTGATGGCGACGATGCGCACGGCGATGTCGGCCGCTCGGCTGGCCGGAATGCCGCTGAACCCACTGTGGGCTGATATCGCCGCCCATATGGCGATGCCGCCGGACATCGTGCCAGGGGTGCCCGCCGAGTATCTCGGGTACCAAGGGGCGAAGATCAAGCAGGCCGACACGGTGCTGATCAGCTACCCGTACTCCTATGCGGCACCGGGTTATTCGCCCGAGGCGACGCTGGCGTACTACTTCGATCGCACCGATCCCGACGGCCCCAACATGAGCAACAGCGCCGGCGCGATCCTCAGCGCGCAGTATGATCCCTGCCGCACTCAGCAGTTCCTGGACCAATCGGTGCAGCCGTATGTCCGACCGCCATATGGGTTCCAGTCCGAGGCGCGTGGCGAACGGTCGGGTGAAAACACGGTCGGTCAACCGGCGTGGATCTTCGTCACGGGTGCGGGCGGATTCCTGCAAGGTTTGCTGTACGGACCGAGCGGGCTGCGGTGGGCCGAGACGGGTCCCTGGCTGGACCCGATGCTGCCCAGCGGGTTTCCCGAGGGGATAACGGTGCGCGACCTCGCGGTACGCGATAGCAGGTTGACCGTGCGCATCCGATCGGAAGGCACGACCGTGGACGTCACTTCGGGTGGTCCGGTCACCGTCGAGACGCCCGGCGGCCCGGCGACCGTCCGACCGGAAACACCGCTGTCGCTGCCGACCAGGCGCGCCTGTCCCTGATCCCGAAGACATCGCGAACCGGTCGTGTCGTGTTCCGCATGCGTCAAGATCCCTTGTGCGACAACGCCTCTGGATACCATCGAGCAAGTCCGAGCAGGTTGTCGACGGACCGTTGGTGAAATGCGCGGTCCAAAGGTCGAAGCACCCCAGGAGCGGGACGCGGGGATCCATAGGCAAATTCTGAGCGTGGGTAACGACTGGCCGACGAAGGCGTCGCTGAATTGCTCGAAATCAGCGTCCGACAAGCCCGGCGGCTCATCACTGCCGCGCGCGCAACGGGTTGCACAATGCCAGCGGGTTCATCACCGAATCCCGCTGCAGCTCAGATCATCTCGGCCAATTCAGTGTTGGATTCAGGCGGGGGGTATCCACCGCGTTTCACACGAACCATCGGAAGTGGTGCGGCGCGAAGGCCTGTCGTGAAGGCTCTGCACGCCGAGATTCGAGTGTCCAGCTCGCAGTGATCAGGAACAGGCCGGTTTCGCACGGGGTGCTGTGGTTGGGGTCGTGTCGGAGTTCGGATTGCGTTGTGTTCGAGCGTAATTGGAGGATTCGCGAGGAGTCTGGTGTGGACTCATCCGTGTTGTGCCGGTGAGCGGCGGTCCGCCCCGGCTGTAGCTCCGCAAGGGGATAGCCAGTAGATCGGTGGACGCCACTACCTGGCGCAGCCACGTCCCTGCGCGTCGGCGAGGATGTTTCAGGGTAAGTTCCATACGGAATGCGCTGGGGGAGAAGCAGTTGTGACAGGGGGTGGGAGCAGCGGGTGCTGATCGATGGCCGGGTGTGGCGCGAAACTCGGCGGCTGGGCATTCTGCGAGCCCATGACGGTGGCCGCGTGATGTGAACCCCGGCCGTTCTGGCACATCACCCTGTAATCAGATCCGGCTGACCCCGTCCGAACACGAAACCAACAGCCACACAATCGATTCCGATGCGACTAGGAAGAAGCCGCCGTCTCGTCATGACCGAATCCGTTACCGCCGCTTTCGCCGCCAGCCGCGATGTGGTCGGGCAGCTGCGCGAGCAGGCTGTCGCTGCCTTCTACGACCCGCACGCCGAACACTCTGCGGCCGAGGCCACCGCGCGGGTGTGGAGCCTCGCCGGTGAGCTCACCGGCGGAGACCTCCTCGCCCGGTGCCAGATCTACCGTGCCGCGCTGGTGTGGGGGATACGGCAGGTGCCCGCCGGCATCGGCGAGATCCTCTCCAGTGCGCCCGCCGCGCCGTTGTGCGAGACGGTCGCTGCGCTCGTCATCGCCGAGGCCTGCGTCGTCACCGAACCGTCCGACGCCGAGCAGTGGATCCTGGCACGCGACCAAGCCCATGTTCTCGCCGTGGACCCCGATGCCACGGCCGGATTCGCCGGTGAGGCATTGTTGTTCGGCGCGCTGGCATGCGCGCGCCGACGCAAACTGGCCGAGGGGGCCTTCCCGCGCCACTGCGCACTCGTGTTGTGGCTTGCCGCGGCGATCTACCGCAGTCGCGATGCGCGCTGGACGGCGACGGAGCTGGGGTCGCGCAACGGATGGGTCCTGACCGACCGCAACGGCCGCGTCGAGGGCCCCGGCAGGCGCACCTACCACTTAGATCTGACCGGCGCGCAGGAATACGTGCTCGCCGAGCGGTACGCCACCTGCAGGCGGGTGCTGGCGTCGCGGATCGCGGCGGGGCAGAACCTCGAGCCGGTCACCGGCGCGTACCTGCGGTATCTGATCGCGGTCGACACCGACACCCACGCCGGGATCTTTTTCGTGCCAGGGGAATTCACCGAAGTCGAGTACAAGGCCTGTGCCTTCGAAGCCCTCGGGACCAATTTGGAGCCGACGCTGCATGTGCATTCCGACTGCCAGGTGTTCTACGCCGCGAACGTGGTGTGGCAGCAGCTGGCCCCGTAAGATCCACACCAACCCCGATGCCGAACCGGGAGCGAGAACTCAGTGAAATCACCAATACGCCAGACGAGTTCGGCTTCGGCGGTGTGAAGATCACTCCTGTCTCTGGTAGCGCGACAGGCAGCGCTGGCGACCGCCAACCACGGTGTCGGCCCGGCATCGTCGGTGCCGGGCCGCAGCCCAGGCGAGACCCCTGCTGCGATCGGGCACGGGTTCTACGGGCCGCCGGGGCGATGGCGGGGTCGTCTGGTGCCGGCGATGTGGTGAACTCGGCGGCCCGGTCGCTTTCGGGCAGCCGTTGCGGTGAAGCCGGTCGCGGAAATCAGGAGGCAGCAGTGCCGTCCCACCGACGGAGTCGACGGTGAGATCGATAGTGCTGCAGGCAGTTTCGGTGGCTGTGGTAGTCGGAGCGGCTGCCGGTGTGGCATCGAGCTGGCGCTGGGATGTGGTTCGGCGGGGGTGAGCGCGTCCAGCAATCTGATGGCATCGGCGCGGGGGAGCGATCGGCGACGGTCCGCACGGTGAGGTTGTGTGCGACGAGATCGCTTGGGGAAATATCGGATTCGGTGTTCGCGGTGACGTGCCCGATGCCGAGGTGCCTGGTGTCGTGTCGTCGAGGGGCGAGTCGCTCTCGATTCCGAGGGTGCGGGCGGTGTTGACGAGCCGGGCGGCGTCGGGGGCGAGGTGGCGCAGTTCGAATGCCACGTCGCGGGCGGCTTCGACGCCAGCGCCGCTACTAGCCGCTTGCGGCGGCCTCGGCGAAGCAGCCGAGCATGGCCTTCTCGAAATCGGGAAACTGGCTCAGCATCGGGCCGTGCACGGCGCGCGTTTGACGGCCGAGGGCCACGAATTCGTTGTCGACGGGGCCGCCTGAAGATCACCGAAAGTTTCTCTCGAATCCCAATCCGGGCGGGTATCTTGCGCCGTGCAAAGCAAATCTGCTGCCCTGTCGCTGATTCCGGGGCCGATGTGTATGAGCGGCGGGCCGATTTTCTGTGTAAGCCCCCTCGACAGATCTTTCGCCGTTGTGCCGTATCGTGATAATTTTTTCTCTATGGTCAACGAGACTAAAATCTCGCTACCCACCAAGGGAGATTCCGTGTCCAGGGCTGTGAAGCGTGCCACCGAACGGGTTTGCGGGGGAATTCTCGGGATGATTGCATGCCTGTTCGGAATGGGCACCGCGCACGCCGATGATGCGCCAGGCCCGGTACTGGTCGGCGACACAGAGTATTTCGCTTTGGGCGATTGGAACTGCTCGATCAGTGCGAATGGCGTGGTGGGATGCGACCTCGCGGTCCCGGCTTCGTCGATGGATGTGCTGTATGCCGGAATGCAGGTGTCGTTGCCGAATGTGTCTGCCATCATCATTGATTCGGCTACGTGGCCCGCGCATCCCCAATGGAACGCCAACGGCAGTCACACGCTGCCGGGCGGGAATCCATCATTGCCGCGCCTCACGCGTGTGAACTACCACGATCCACAGTATTCGGTCACATATGCCGGAGCGAACTGCCAAATCACCTTTCAAGGTGCGGCAGTGTGTACCTCGATGGGGCACGGGTTCAGTCAATGGGGACCAGTGCCGCATGGCTACTGATCCCCAAGATTCACTGGCTACCGGTACCAGACACCGGAATCCCAGTCACCGTAGTCCCAGACGTTGAAATCGTAGCGAGAGTGTGCACCCGCGAAGAGGTAACCCCACCAACCAGCTGAGGTATCGCAGATCTGGTCGTCGTGGTTGCACACGGTCAACACCGGGAAGTCGCCGAACCAATCATCGACACCGGCCAGTGGATAACCGATGATCCCGCTCCCGGGTGTCGATGACAATCCGGCCCAACCGGGCCCGGCGGCTCGCTTGGGATCCGACAGGAGAATGGCATTGGCATTGCCGACATCCTGGTGTGCGGTGACCCAGGCGTGGACGATACCCGCGCCCTCGCTGTGCCCGATCAACCTGATGTGGTCGCTGGGGCATTGGCTGCGATGCACCCAGAACAGCCGGTCGAGTTCGTTCAACCCCGACATCGGGTCGGCGGAGTTGTAACCGACAGGCTGATCCACAAATGGGATGAACACCGACGAGGTGTTGTCCCCGAGACCGCCGATACCGATGGCCCAATCGCCAGTACAGTAATCGGCGTGCGCCTTCGGGATTGCCGCGTAGTTGATGGAAAGGAAGATGGCCAACAGTAAAGCGGCGAAGAGCGCCGTTGCTCTGCGCATGATAGTACTTCTTAATTCTTCGTGCCTCCGGGTCCGGCCCGGCTTGCACGATTTGTACCCAAAAATTGCTGGCGTTCTTGTTTTCTGGCGAAACAGTTACATCCGCCATGGATTCCTTAGCCGTAACGCAATGTCGGAGGCCATCATCCGGAAAAGGACATCGCACGCCCTGCCTTGTCCGACCGAGGTCCACCTCAGATTTCGCGAAACCCTCTGGTCCAGGGGAGGACTCGCATAACCAGAGATTCGCACACACTCCCGGCCGCGCGCCTCGCCTCCGACGCCACTGGCATCGACCAAGACAGACAATCGGACTGGATCCCGCGATCATCCCGCAGACCCTACGCGGAATGGCAGCAGTGGTACCGGCACCTGGCTGCACTCCGGACTCGGCTACGCAGCCATTGGCAACATGCTGGTCGAATTCACCCGTGGCGCAACGTTCCTAACCCCCTTGGCGCGGCCCGCGTGGAAGGTGGGATTCTTCGCGCTCGAGGAATTCACTATGCCGGCCCTCGGGCACGAGGATCGCGCCATCTGCGGTCGGCGACGATCCCCAGTTGTCAGGGGCCTCGGCGAAGCTACTCCGCCCTGATTCTGTCCGCTACCTCTAACGTGGTTGCATGATTCTTGGCGGCACCGGTGTGGGATGGTGATCGAGACCGGGGAATTCTCGTCGATACTGGGCATCAACACATCAGATCCAAGTCGACCCGCTCGGGCGCCACCCATATCCGCACCGATCGGCGAGAAACCTTGCCGCACAGCGACAGTCAAATCGTGGTCGCGTTCATAACCGACGACGGGCAACTCGTACGGTGGTGCGGCGGCGCTGCGGCTGCCTCTTCTGTCGGATTATTCAGCGCGATTGGTAGTCGATGGGCGGACTCGGGTCGTGCTCGGGCGCGGCCTGCAGTTCGGGCGCGGCGGCGGCCAGCAATGCGTCGCGGTCGCGGCTCAACGGAGGATAGATACGCCGGGTGTTGATGGCGCGCTTGGTGTCTTTGGCCTCCTCGCCGCACGCGACCACGTGGCGGTCCCAGCCCTCGGTATACACCGCGCCTGCCGGTCCCAGATCGAGAACCGTTACATACCAAGGGATCCGCAAGGGCTTCACGGGCTTGCCCAGAAGATCGCCGATGACGTTGTATCCCGCCCATCGGCCCATCGGGCGGCTGTGCTGGCAGGACATCACCGACATATGCTTGTCGTCCATTTTTGCGGCGGCGACGTCACCGGCGGCGAATACTCCGGGGACACCACAGACCCGCAGATAATCGTCGACGGGGAGTCGACCCAGCCGGTCACGGTCGACCCCGAAGTCTGCGGTCAGCGGGCTGGCCCGCATGCCGGCACACCAGACGACAGTGGCGGCGGTCACCACTTCACCCGAGGAGAGCGTCACGCCGCGCTCGTCGATGGCGACGACCCCGACGCCCAACTTGGTCTCGATCCCGATGTAGGCCAGCGCCGCCTCGATGACCGGTCGCGCCGATGCGCCCATGTCCGAGCCGACCAACGGGTTGCGGTCGATCAGGATGACCCTCGGTGCGAGGGCACGCGTGGCAAAGGCGTCGGCGAGCATTGCGGGCAGCTCGGTCGCCTCTTCGATCCCCGTCAAACCTGCCCCTACGACGACTACTGTCGCGGCCGCCGGGTCAGCGGGGCCCTCGGCAAGCCGACGCAGGTGGGCTTGCAGTCTGGTCGCTGCGTCATGGGTGTCGATGTCGAAACCGAACTCCCGCAGGCCAGGAATATCGGGCTTGACCACTTGGCTACCCAACGCGAGCACCAGTCGGTCGTAGCCGTGAGCGCCCGCGGTGGATTCCACGACCCGCGCCACAGCATCGATCGCCGTCACTTCGCCGATGATGTGCTTGATTCCGACCGGATCGAGAAGAGCGCTCAACGGGATGCGGGATGTGCTCAGATCGGTCTCATAGTCGCGCACGCGGATGTCGTGGTAAGGCGTCGAACTGATCATCGTGAGATCGACGGTTCCGACCGCCACACCGAGCTCGTCAAGCCGCCGGGCCGCCGCCAGCGCCGCCCACAGACCCGCAAACCCGGACCCTAGAACCACGACACGCGAAGGATCGGTCACTGCAGCGCGCTGCACATCGTGATTCTAACTAGGAGATCCATGGGGGTTCAGACTTCGGCCCGCGTCCGAGCGAGATTGGTCTGCGGATAGTCTCTCTGATTCGGGGGAGATGGCGATGCGAAGCCAGCGGCTTCGCTTATGTCCAGGGTGTGACCCGGAATGATCGGCTGGCCCGCGATGCGCCATTCGAGCGGTTTTCCCACCGCGGCGGGCAAAGGGCTGGACCATGGATGCGGGCGGTGCGATGCGTACCGTGTCTCTTCCCGTTGTGTTCCGCGATCTATGTCCGCCACACAGGAGGAATGAAGCTCCATGATGACTACTCTGAACTCTCGGCGTTCTGCCCGTATCGCGGCTGTCTTCGTCGCGATGGCCGCGGCCTCGATGGTGGCTGCCGCTCCCGCGTTCGCCGCCACGACTCTCGATATCACCGGCGCCGGATCGAACATGGTCCAGGTCGACTACAGCTGCGACGACTCCGCCGGGGTGGCGAGCATTCAGGCGATGATGGGCGACCCCAACGCCGACCGTCCCGCGGCCCAGGGCGCCCAGGACTCTGTCGACTGCAACGGTTCCTCGCAGAGCGCCACCGTCCCGCTGACGGTGGACCCCAGCCAGCCACCGCTGACCTCGGGTTCCGAGGCGCAGGTGCGGGTGGCGCTCGTCGACCGCAACGGCACTGTGGTCTCCGGACAGGCGAAGAAGTTCACCGTGCAGTAGTGCGCACCCGATTCCGCACTGGTGCAATTGTTTTCACCCTTCGTGCCGCCGAAGCCGACGGCCGGCCGGGTATACATTTCCTACGCTTGGCCGATCGCCGGTGCCATCGGCGAGGTTCCGACGACCAGTTCGAAAAGGTCGCCGAGGAGTTTCGAGTCGACACGGTATCGCCACCAGCAGCCTGTCGACACCCGATTCCAAATGCCAGCCGCCCTGGTGTCGGTTCCCGAGCGCCGGAGATTCAGATGGCGACGAAACCCGTTCTGCCGAAAGGATTTCGTACCGGGGCGCGAAGCTGTGGCGCGACATTATGGAGCTGCCACGCCTCGCGCGACGTTGGCCAGGCCTTCCGCGAGCGCGGCAACGCCAGTGCTCCCGAATGGAATCGAGGATTTGCCGCGGAAGCGAAATACATGAGGTATTTGCCGCCAGGCCCCGCGCCGACTGACCACCGGTAACCGGACTGGTGCGGTCGCATCGTCCGGTGCGAGATCCGGGCGTGGCCGGTACTCGCGCATGAGGACAGCTAGCCCTCGACCCGCGACAAGTCTCTCCAGCAGCGTTGTTTGGCTGTCGGAATGCGGGTTATCCGCCAGAAGACCGGCAGGAACCAGCAGGCCGGGCACCTTCGAACAAAGGGGCCGCAATCATGGGCGCTGTAGACAAGGCAAGGAATAAGGCCGAGGAACTCTCCGGTAAGGCCAAGGAGAAGTTCGGCGAGGCAACCGACGACAAGGACATGCAGCAGGAGGGCAAGGCCGATCAGACCAAGTCAAACCTCAAGGATGCAGGCGAGAAGGTCAAGGACGCCTTTCGCGACTGACTTGTCCATGAGTGCACGTTCCACCTCGGCCGTACGCATACGCGGCGGCATCGGGACGAGCCTGCAAAAGGAGCTGATATGAGCACCGTAGCCGCGACCGTCGATGTCGAAGTACCGGTTCGCACCGCTTACAACCAATGGACGCAGTTCGAGACATTCCCGCAATTCATGGTCGGTGTGGAGGCGGTAGACCAGCTCGACGACAAGCACACCCACTGGCGTATCCACGTTGGACCCGCGACCCGGGAATTCGACGCGACCATCACCGAGCAGCATCCCGACGAACGTGTTGCGTGGAAGTCCGACAGTGGTCCCGATCATGCGGGCGTGATCACTTTTCATCGTCTGGACGACACCCACACGCGGATCACCGCGCAAATGGAGATCGATCCGGAGGGATTCGTGGAGAGCGCCGCCGATAAGCTCGGCGTGCTCAAGCACCGCGTCAATGGCGACATGCAGCGCTTCAAGCACTTCATCGAAGGCCGGGAGCATGAAACGGGCGCGTGGCGCGGTGATATTCCACGCCCTGACGCATGATCTTCGTCGATGAACTCGGATTGCCTGATGCTCGCCGCCAGATCCGCGCAACTCCCGCGAATGGGCCTGTCGCCGTTCGCCGGTCGTGTGTTGACCAGCAAAACACGATTGAGCTGCAACTTCGGTAGACGGGGTGTGTACATCCTGGATCCGGAGGCGTCTACTGGAATATGCAGCACACGGGGTTGATCATCGTGTCTGTTGTTTCCCGTGGCCGTGGCCGTGGCTGGGTGTGCGTAGTGGGGCGTGCCGGCATTGCGCGCGCATGACCGATACCAGCACCGGAGGGTTTCTGAGACCCTTCGAGTACAGCAGCGAAACGAGGTAGCTGGCCATGATCGTTCTCGGAGTCATTCTTCTTGTCATCGGGTTCATATTCAGCATCCCGATCCTCTGGACCATCGGGATCGTGGTTCTCATCATCGGGCTCGTATTGTTGCTGTTGGGGTCGACGGGCCGCGCTGTCGGCGGCCGACGCCATTACTACTGACCCATGGCTCGCGTTTGCGCTCTGATCCGGTCGCCACCGCTAGGTCCGCTGGCAGCCGACGGCAACCCGGACAGGATCTATCCGGCGGACCTTGCGCCGATGTCGCGGGCCCGCCCGGTGGCCGTAGGCGATGTCGGCCTGTTTTGAGCCAGTTGTGCAGGCGGCCTTCGGAAATCCCGAAATCCTTCGCGATCCTTCAATCGGCGCCAAGTCGCAAGGCGCAGATCACGTGGGTGGCGAGTTGGTGGAACGAACTCGGCATCGGCTGGCTGGCGTGTGAGTAGGTGATCAACGGGGCCCGCGACACATGCTGTCGACGCCGCCCGTGGCCTGGCCAAGCGCTTCATGCCTACCGGTTTCTGCGCGTCGGACAGGCCGAGATGCGATTCGAACATGTTGGCGGACTGTCGATCAGCGCTACGGCCGGGCTGAATAGGGAGGGATCAGTTCGGCCGAGATGGGCACTTTGGGTCCGTGGTCGATCCGGGCAGCACGATCAGCGATGGGTGGCTAAACTCGTTGTCTGATAAGCATCTGACTAGCGGGGTTCACGGTGGATCCGTATTCGATCGTCGTCGCTGCACTTGCTGCGGGTGCCAGGGCCCAGTCGAGTGAGAACTCCTCGGTCGCAGTCCAGGACGCGTACCGCGCTCTTCGGGCGGCTCTCATCGCGCGGATCGACGATAAGGAACTGGGCGCCGATCTGTTCTCGGAGATCGAGAGCGATCCCGAGCGCACAGACATCCTGTTCCTCCGGCATCTCCGCGGCCGTCCGGCCGTGCTCGACAGACAGATCCTCGATCTCGCCGAAGGTCTGGTTCAGCTCGTCGACGAGAGCGCCAGTGGCGCCGGGTATTCCATCGATGTCAGGTGGGGTCGCGGGGTGCAGGTCGGCGACCACAATATTCAGGTCAACACTTTTTCCAGAAGCGACGGCACCGTCCGGGGTGAGTAGGTTGGTCGACACGTCCCACTCGCCCCAGCGGCCCGGGGCATCCAGGCCCGCGCCTTCCCCGCCCGTGAGGGTGCTGAGCTGGCCGGATCAACGGCAGTCACCGCTGCAGGTGGAAGAGCTGATGCTGCAGACTGCCGAAGCGGTGGGCGCAGGTCATGTGAGGACTTTGAAACTACAGGCAGAGCTGGCGTTCACACGTGCTCAACGAGGCGATGCCCGCGATGCGGTTCTGACCCTGGAAGCGGTTCTGCAGAAGCAGATCGTCCAGCTCGGATCGGTTGCGCCCGAGGTGCTTGCGACCATGAATCTGCTGGCGCACTGCCGGGGTCAATCCGGTGATCTGTCTGGCGCCGTCGTAGATTTCCTTAATCTGGAGTCCGAGTGCTCCCGGGTATTCGGCGACACACATCCCGACACCCTGACTGTTCGGCACAGTCTGGCCGTGTGGCGCGGGCTGGGCGGCAATCCCCGCGGCGCGGTCACGGATCTCGAGCAGCTGGCGAAGGATCAGAAGAGGATCCTCGGTCCCGACGACCCCGACACCCTTGCCACACGAGCAGCATTGGCGCATTGGATAGGTGAGTGTGGTGACAAGGAGAAGTCGGTCAGGGCGTACCGGGCCGTGCTCGAGGCCTACGCGCGCACCGTGGGTATTCGTCATCCAGTCGCGATGACGCTACGAAACAACCTGGCAAGTCTGCAGGGGCAGAACGGAAACGCGCCACTTGCGGTGGCGGCGCTGGAAGCGGTGCTCGTGGACCGGCGTCAGATACTCGGTCCCGATCATCCCGACACCCTCGCGACGCGAAACAACTTGGCCCACTTCCTCGGTCTGGCCGGCAATCCGCGCCATGCGGTGCGTGAGCTCGAGCAACTGGTCTTCGACTCCACCCGGGCGCTGGGAGCGGACCACCCCGGAACCCGGGGCGCCGCAACCAATCTCCAGTACTGGCGAGCACAGCGGGACGGCGGACGGTGACGGCCATTCCGAATCTGCAGCCGTACTCCGACGGGGGCGCCGCGGGCACCGAGATGGGAGTGCCCACGACTGTTCGTAATGTCTTCATGAGCAGTGCGATCGAGAGCTTGGCCAAGGCCGATCCCGGAAACATCCAGGAAGTGGCCGCTTCCCAGCTCGCGATCAGCAACGACTACTACGAGAGTGTGCTGCGCCAGGCGTCTCGGAGTTTCGTCGCCGCGATCGTGTCGGCTGGTGTGGGCCTGCTGTTCTTCGTCTGTTCGGTGGCGTTCGCCATGATCAGCCACAACCTGGATGCCGCGCTGATCAGCTCCCTTGCCGGCGGGATCGTCGAAGTGATCTCCGGCCTCAATTTCTGGCTGTACGGCAGGACGGCGCTGCAGCTCGATGCCTTCCATCTGCGACTGGAGAGGACGCAGCGATACTTGCTGGCGAACAGCATGAGCTCCAACCTGTCCGAGGATGCCCGCTCCCAGGTGATCGCGGACTTGGTCCGGGCGATGGTCGACAACGGTGGCACGACCCGGTGAGCTCGACCACCACTTGGACGTTGTTGCATCCCTTCTGTGGGAAGTAGCTGGTGCCGAAGGACGTGGGAGCGACTTCGATTGCCGCACAACGGAACACAGCCCGCTGCGCGGAAGCGAGGTTGGTGGATGCCCGCGACAGTGATGCGGCACTGCTCCGCGAACGGGCGATTCCGCGATGGCGACTACCTGCTAGGTGAGTCGGGTGTCGGCGAAGACCACCATGGCGGTGCGGTAGTACTCGGCTAGCCCAGGAGCGATCTGGTCGAAATTCTCGGTGTAGGCCGGGTCTTCGAGGTACGTCTGAGCCAGCGCCCTGAACGCGTGCGCGTCCGGGTTCCAGGTCGAGCGGATGAGCTGATACGCGGTCTCGATCTCGGCCTGCACGGCCGGGGCGCTCACCGCTGTGCCGGATGCCATGAATTCGGCCATGCGGATCATCGCCGCTGTCGTTTCTTTCTGCATCCGCTCGGTTTCCTCGGCAGTCAGCGAGTCGGTGAACTGTTGCGACCGCTCCCGGGCCTGCTCCTGACCGGGCCGATCGTCGGGCACTTTCGATTCGTACCGGTTCGGGTCGAAACCGTCGAAAAGGTTTTCCGGCCTGTTGATTTCGATCATGCTCGCTGTTCCTTCCTGTCTCTCGAGCTCCTCGATGGTGCGGGCGATCGTGCGCGCCACACGAGTGAGGCGATCACGCTCGCCGATCACCCTCGCGTGGTGGTCGCGCAGAGTCTGCACGTGGTCGGTCTGC
The DNA here is from genome assembly GCF_035920345.1 of Nocardia vinacea. NCBI lineage: Bacteria > Bacillati > Actinomycetota > Actinomycetes > Mycobacteriales > Nocardiaceae > Nocardia > Nocardia vinacea. The sequence goes on along the minus strand of NZ_CP109149.1, from coordinate 2,700,972 downwards.
CGGTCGAGAATCGCCACGATGGCGTCGAGCCCCAGATCCAGCTCCCGCAACACGAGGATCTGCTGGAGCCGCAGCAGTTGCTCCTGCTCGTAGAAGCGGTAGCCATTGCTGCGGACACCCGCGGGCGGTAGCAGCCCAATCTCGTCGTAGTGACGCAGTGTCCGCGGCGTCACTCCGGACATGCGAGCTATCTCGGCAACCGACCAGGACACACCCACCTCCTACTCGGAACTCTGCCGGCTGGTCCGGCACCTCGACGCTAAACATTCACGCAGCGTGAACCTCAATACCGGGGTAGGCGGCTTGATCTTTCCGGGGACAGCCCGGTCGCCTCGGCTACTTCCGGTGTTGGAATGTCATGCGCCCGAAGCTATGTCCGTCGCGATGGTCTGATTGTGCTCGCAGGGCGGGTTTGGTTCCATGGTCGTGGTGCGGAGCACGTTTGCGTCGGCCAGAATCGAGCGATGCTCGGGTGGGTGAGCGCTATTGGCGCGCAGGTACATACGAAGACGACTGCGGCACGCGCGCGAATCGGCAGTGCCAACAGGGCGGCGATCGGCCGCCGCGCGGTCCGGATCAGGTTGTTACCCGCGGTCTTGTCCGCGCTCGGTGTCGGCCTGGTCGTGGCCCTCGTCGCCTACGGGTTTCTGAGACTGATCACCCCGACCAGCGATGCCGAGGCCGCGCCGATCGACATCACCCGTGTCTCGCTGACCGTCGTAGCCGGAGTCGGCGGTGTCGTCGCCCTGGTGATCGCCTACCGCCGCCAGCGTGACCTCGAGCAGAACCGGTTCGTGGAACGCTTCGGCGCCGCCGCCGCGCAACTCGGCGCGACCGACGTCGCGGTCCGCATTGCCGGGGTCTATGCGATGGCCGGTGTCGCCGACGAATCCGACGGCCTGCGTCGCCAGCAATGCATCGACGTCCTGTGCGGCTACCTGCGCCTGCCCTATGACCCCGACCATGGCAGCAGCGGCCGCACGAAACTCGTGACGATCAGTCCGCGTGTCGACCGCGGACGAGATCGCGGCGAAATCCAAGAACACATCGAATATCGACACAACGACCGGGAAGTCCGCCGAACCATCATTCGCGTCATCGCCGACCATCTGAAACGAGAAGCCGAATACAACTGGTCGACAAGCAACTTCGACTTTCGCACCGCCCATCTCGAAAATGCCGACTTCACCCACATCACATTCACCGATGTCAGGTTCGAGGGCGCGACATTCACCGGTTCTAGCAGGTTCGTGAGCTCGACATTCACCGGTGCCGCCGGATTCGAGCACACGACATTCAACGGTCCCGTCTCGTTCGTCGGCGCGAGGTTCAACGGTCCCGCCTGGTTCGAGGGCACGAGGTTCACCGGCCCCGCCGGGTTCAGGGACGTGACGTTCTCAGCTACTACCGGATTCGAGCACACTACGTTCATCGACACGGCCGGATTCGAGCAGACAGCATTCGCTGGCGCGGCCGGGTTCACAGACGTGAGGTTCGGCGGCACCGCCGGATTCGACCACGCGACCTTCGCTCGCACCGCCAGATTCGAGCGCACAACATTCGCTGGCACGGCCGGGTTCGAGCACACAGGATTCGCCGGAACGGCTGGGTTCGAGGGCGCAACGTTCGCCGGCAGGGCGGGGTTCGAGCACGCGATCTTCACCGGCGCCGCGGGATTCCGCGGGGTAACCTTCGCCGGCATCGCCGGGTTCAGGGGTGCGGCGTTCATCAGCACCGCCAGGTTCGCGGGCGCGAGGTTCTCCGGCCCCGCAGAGTTCCGGGACGCGAAGTTTTCCGGTCCCGCCGGGTTCCGTGACGCGGCATTCACCACTACCGCCAAGTTCGAGGACGTGAAGTTCTCCGGCCCCGCAGAGTTCGGGGGCGCAAGGTTCACCGGCCCCACCTGGTTCGAACACGCGACATTCACCTCCGACACCAACTTCTCGCCAACCGATTTCGGAACGGCAGAAGTCTCGTTCCGATCGCCTCGACAGTGGGGTCCACCCGCGCCGAAGTTCGATTGGGACGACAATCTGCCCGGCAAGCCGACCAATATCGAACCCCAGGACTGGCCACCCGCACCACGCGCCACGGAGGCGGCGCGGCAACAGTGAACCCGCAGGGTGAGCTGCCGGGTAGTACGATTTCGATCCGGCTAGGCGTGGTGATCGTTTCTCATCCTCAGACCACGGTCGCGGTCTCGTGCTCGAGCACTTCACTTGCTACCCGTTCTCCCGAGCGAACGGCTCCGTCGACCCAGCCGCACATGACGGCAGAGCTCTCGGTGCCGGCCCAATGGATGCGGCCGCACGGCTCACGCAGAGCATGGCCGAACTGGGTGAGGACACCAGTGGGTGCGTGACTGAGCATCCCGCCGCCGGAGTAGCGCTCGACAGTCCAGTTGTGCTCGACGTAGTCGACGGGGGAGCCGGCCGCATCGCCGAACCGCTCGACTAGCGCACCGAGTACCGTCTTCCTTCGTTCGGCCTCGTCGAGTTGTCCGACCTGCCGCGCGATGGGTCCCTCGACGATGACACATAGGATCCCGGGTCGCCCGGTATCCGTGCAGGCATCGATGGTGATGGTCGCGGGTGACCCCGGTGCGGCCGACTGCCCGGACAATCCATCGCGCCGCCAGAACGGCTCGTCGTACACGGCGGCAATCTTGATGATCGAGCCGCTCGGCATCCGCTGATGGAGAAACGATCGATCGACCGGCAGCATGGGCTCGTACAGAATGTGACTCGCGATGGCCAGCGGAACCGCCACGATCGCCCGGCGTGCGCGCACCGTCAACTCCTCCGCGCACACCGTGACACCGGCGGTGTCCTGCTCTATCCGGCGAACCGGCTGCGACAGGTGGATCGAGTCGCCGATCTCGGCCGCCATCGGCCGGTAGATCGCACCCATACCGCCGACCGGCCGAGCATCCTGCGCGCCGTCCTTCACCCCGAGGACGAAATTCGGCCCTCCCCCCGATGCCATCTGGTACAGCACGAACAGCAATGACACCTCCGAGGCGGCCGAGGTGTAGCAGCCGGCAACGGCGGTCTCGAGCAGATCATGGGCGGGCCTGGACAATACGTTGTCATCCAGCCACTGCGCCAGGCTGAGCTGGTCCAATCTGCCGGCCTGCTTCGATGCCCACGGCGCATCGAGGGGAACCGACTCGCACATATGTCCCAGCTCGAACAACGCCGCACCGAGGTTCAACGCCGCCCACGGGCTCATCGTCCACGGAATCGTGCCCGTGTAGCGGTGCTGCTTGCCGTCGACCACCATGATGGCCTCACCGTCGGTGTACTGCTGGTAACTCGGTACCCCGAACTCGTCCATCAGTGCGTGGATCCGGTCCTGCCCCGGTCCTACCCACGCGCCACCGCGATCGATCCACGACCCGTCGGCACGCACTTCGGTGAACGTGCGCCCGCCGAGCCGGTCGCGGGCTTCCAGCACCGCTACCGATCGACCCGCCTGTTTCAGCCGCAGTGCGGCCGTCAATCCTGCGAAGCCTGCGCCGATCACGCAATAGTCGACATCTGTCATGGCGAGCCGTCCTCGTATCGCAGTTCTGCGCACGGCCGCCGTACGACCAGCGCACGATCGCGGCACCCTCGACACAACGGGTGCACATCGCCTTCGATCAGGTATACGGGTCGAATATTCAGCAATTCTAGAGCGAATTCCGAGGCAGGATAAGCCGGTAGGCCGATCCGAGTGAATTCGACGAAGTCCGCCGAAGGTCACCGTATGCCGAAGAAGTGCGCCCGCTACGCGTCACACACGACGTCGACGATGCCCGGCTTCGCCGGCGCAGCTGTCAACGGTTCGGCGTGAACGGTTCGGTCCCGAGCACCAGGCGCAGACCCGAGATACCGGAATGCGTTCGGGCGTAGGCCAGTTCGCGGCCGATGTCACCGACGTTGTTGACGATGGGAAGCGAAATGGCGAGCGTTGACAGAGTGCCGAGCGCATAGCCATCACGATCGAGGAAGGCGCTGCCACTGTCGCCCGGGATGCCGGGTATGGCCGCGACAAATGCGTGGGTCCAGCCACTGGCAGCGACATCGTCGATCTTGCTTTCACCGACCTGAGGGGACAGGGTGGCGATTCCGCCACGGAGAATGGAGTTCCAGTAGCTGTAGAGGCGGTCGCCGGCATTTGTGCCGCTGGTGTTGATGCCGACCGGGCCGCCCCAGTGCGGCAGGCTCGGATTGACTTTCCCGATGTCCTCCGGTGCGAGCTTCACCAGCGCAAAGTCGTTGTAGGCGCAGGTATTTTGATCCTTCTCGCCGGTTTCCTGCATGGTCAGCCAGCTGCTGTACGCGAGTTGCCCGTCGGCAGTGGTCGTCGCGCCGGAAACCAGCGAGCCGTTGCGGTTGAGACTCACGGCGGTTCCCAGGGGAAGGCTGCTGGCGGTGCACCCATCGGTATCGGTGACCTGTCCCGTGGTGGCGCAGTGGGCCGCCTGGCCGATGTACACATGGCCGGTGTCATCGACGAAGACGTAGTTCGCCGTGCATTGGACCGCGCCGTGGGTATAGGTCTGTATCCCGGGGGTGATCGCGGCAGAGGCGGCGGGCGCCCATTGATGTCCGGCCTGGTCGGCAGGAACGGTCGTCCCGTAGCCGGCGCCGAAGGTGAAGGCCTGCCGTTGCGGCGACGCAGGTGTCGAAGCCGAAACATGGTTGTCTGCTGTGCTGTCGGTGCCGGGCTGGTTGCCGCAGCCGGCAGCCAGGTACGTGCCGGTCGCTGCGAGGACGCAAGTCACCGGAATGGTGAACGCGCGGCGAAAACTGGACAGCAGCATGGATGGTCTCCTTATGGTTGTGAGGTTGACGATCTAGCGCCGGGGTGCGGCCGCGGACAGCAAGCGCCGAGCGCGACGACGTTGCCTAGCGATTGCCATCCGGGTTCCTGCTCACATTGCGTCCTTGGTCGGCCGGTGACGGCCGTTGCGCAAACTTGTGGCGATGCTCGAACCGGTTTCGGAGCCCGGCAGGCGGGCTGCCGTGCAAAACCCGATCACCAGCTAATCTGAACCCCATTCGTTTGCCATCACGATGTGGTCAGTTACTGCCGAGGAGTCGATAAGACGCTGAGATGATAGCCCGCGAATTCTCAGCATAACTTAGCTGAACCGGCTCGGCGGAATAGCATCGCGACCCTCCCGCCGAGGCGATCACGACCGCGATACCTCCTCCGGTGCAAAGCCGAACCGGGATTCGGCCTGCCGTAGAAGTGCCGTAGGCGCCTACTCGTCGAAAGGTTTGCGCGATGACCATCATGTCCTCGACAGCGCGGTGTCTCGGGTTGGTGATGTTGCTGCTGGGACTGACGGCACCGGCCGCGGCGCTACCGACGGCTCCCGAACTGGGGCACTCGGGCCGCTGGCTCACTGACGACCAGGGCCGGGTGGTCACCTTGCACGGCGTGAATCTGGTCTACAAGTACCCGCCGTATTTCCCCGCAGCGGGTGGTTTCGGCGAGAACGACGCCCAGTTCCTGGCGGAGAACGGTTTCAACGCGGTGCGGCTGGGTTTCGCATGGAACGCGGTCGAGCCGCAGCCCGGAGTTTACGACGATGACTACATCGCGCAGCTCGAGCAGACCCAGCAGTTGCTGGCCCGGTACAACATCTACAGCCTTGTCGATTCCCATCAGGATGCGTTCAACGAATCGGTTGGCGCGAGTTGGAGCGGGTTCCCCGAGTGGGCGACGATCACCGACGGGTTTCCATTGCAGCCCGATCCCGGCTTTCCGTTGGTCTACTTCACGAGCCCCGCGCAAAATCAAACGTGGGCGAACTTCTGGCACAACCGTGCCGCGCCCGATGGCGTCGGACTGCAGGACCACTATGCGGCCATGTGGGCGCATGTCGCGCAACACTTCGCAGACGAGCCGTATGTGCTGGGCTACGACCTGATCAACGAGCCGTGGCCCGGTTGGGAATACCCGACTTGCTTTCCGCAGGGCTGCCCCCAGTTCGAGCGCGGTGCACTCGCGACGCTCGAAGCAAAAGCGATGAACGCCATCCGCCGAGTCGACCCGGAACACCTGCTGTTCTACGAACCGTCCGTCACCAACGACTTGGGTACGCCGGACTGGATGTCGAATCCCACCGGCGATCCGAACGCGGGGTTGAGCTTTCACGACTACTGCCCGGGCCCGATCGACACCTGCGTGCGCAACGGATTGGATCGCGCCGATGCCGACGGCGTTGTCGGGCTGGTGACCGAGTTCGGCGCGACCAAAGATTGGGCGAAGCTGACTCGTCTCGCCGATACATTCGACGACAACATGGCTTCCTGGCTGTTCTGGTCCCAACCGCAGGACCAGACACCCGGTCATGCCCAGGAGCCGCCGACCGGCCCCAACCTGATGGACCCGGCGATCGTCCGGCCATATCCGCGTGCAATCGCAGGCACCCCGCAGCAGTGGCACTACGACAGCGCGACCGGGACGTTCACCATCCAATTCAGTGCCCGCCGCGCAGATTCCGGTCAACCGTTCGCACCTGGAGCCCGCACCGAGGTGCATCTGCCGCAGAGCAACTTCCCCGCCGGCTACCAGGTCGAAATCCAGGGCGCCGACGTCGTGTCCGCACCCGATGCCCGGCTACTTCAACTCACCACCAACCCCGGACAGGACACCGTGCAGGTGATTGTGACGCGACGGTGATCGGCGCCGAGGCCTACACCGACACCGGAGCCCCGGCCGGCCGGAGGCGGCTACCGTGGTGTTCGGCTACGGCACTGCTACAGGATTTCTTCGGCACCATCGACGGATCCTGACCGCCGACCATGAGTCGACCGATTGACCAGCGGGCAGACACCGGACAATATGAATCATGGGTGTCTGTCGGATGTACGAATGTCGAACTGCTCGATGCCTGTCGGGACGGACGGCCTGACGCGAGCATCGAGTGCATGACGAATCCGATGTGGCGCAGGCGCGCGTCTTCTACAGATTGCTCGAAGCCGAGGCCGCTGCCCTGGATGCGATGCTGCGAACTCAGCTGACCCGGCGCGGGGCACCACGGGCGACCACCGAGGCCCGGTTGCTGGATCGGGACATGCGCGAGGTGCGCCGCTGCCTGGATCTGTTGCTCGACCGATTTCCGGAACTGGGCCCGAACGAGCGCTGATCCGCTCACCGACTCGCTTCGCCCAGCTGCGGATTCGAACAAGTCAGCCGGCTCGGCACCTCGATATCAGGGCGTGGCAGGGGTGCCTCAGCTGCGACCGCGCCACCCGCTGCCGCTGCCCCGCCGCGTCGAATGCCGTGCGTAGAAGCCGTCCTTGATCACGTCCTCTCCGAGCGTGGGGCCGCCGAGGTGGTTGCGCAGCACGAGCGGGGTACTGATGGCGATTTTCCCTGGAGGCCCGCAGTTGTCGGACTGACAGCATGTTGGCTATAGTTTCATATAGTCAGCTACGACGTGGACGAATCAGGAAGGCAGACATGACCAGAATCGAAGGTGCTATCGCCTTGGTGACCGGCGGGCAACGCGGCCTCGGCCGAGCATTCACCGAGGAGCTCCTGGCGCGTGGCGCGGCCAAGGTTTACGCCACTGCCCGCAAGCCCGAGGCGGGCGATGACTCTCGTGTCGTCCCACTCGAATTGGAGGTTACCGACCCGGATTCGGTTGTGGCCGTGGCGGATCGGGCCACGGATGTGAACATCGTCATCAACAACGCGGGTGTGCTGCGCCCAGCGCCGCTACTGCATGCCGAAATGGCCGATGTGGTCGAAACGTTCGAGACCAACGTCTTCGGCCCCCTGCGCATCGCCCAGGCCTTCGCCCCCATCCTCGCCGCCAATGGTGGTGGCGCACTGGTGGATATCCACTCCGTGCTGTCCTGGAGCTCCGGGGCCGCGGCCTACGGTGCGTCGAAGGCCGCCCTGTGGTCGCTGACCAACTCCCTGCGCATCGAACTGGCGGCGCAGGGCACCCAGGTCGTCGGTATCCACCTCGGCTTCGCCGAGACCGACATGGTGAAGGGCATAGATGCCGTCAAGCTCAGCCCTGCCGCAGTCGCCGCCGCGGTCGCCGATGGCCTGGAAAAGGGTGCGCACGAAGTTCTTGTCGACGAGTTCACCCGGCAGGTGAAGGCATCCCTCTCCGGACCCGTCGAAAACCTCGTCCTTCCCTTCCGTCGCTGAGACACCGCTTCGCCCAAAGGAATTCGCCATGCCGCTCTGGCACATCTACCACCCCGCGAACACCTACACCCCTGAGGACAAGCAGAACTTCGCCCGGGACATCACCGCCTACTACGCCCGCGTCGGCCTCCCGGAGTTCTACGCCGTAGCCCTCTTCCACGAACTCCCCGCCGACTCCTTCTATGTGGGCGGCAAACCCACCGCCGCCTCGGTGCGCATCACCATCGACCACCTCGCCCGTCAACTCGACGACCCCGAAATGCGAAAGCGCATGACCCGCGGCCTCGACACCCTCATGGCTCCCTATACGCACGACCGCGGCCTGTACCTCGAATTCAATATCAACGAGGTCGTCCGCGACACCTGGATGATCGCTGGGCTCTTCCCGCCGCCGATCGGCAGCGATATCGAGCAGGCCTGGGCCGAGGAGAACAAGCCCATCCCGTACTGAAGTCGGCGGCGGCGTACTCGTCCGAGGTATCGGATTCACCAGGCGCACTGGGCTTTCCACCGCACTTGCGCGGCTCGATGTTCTCTGCTGTGGTGACTACCACCTTGTTGCTATAGTCGGCCCCGTCGGCTGCGCCGTTCCGAATCGGTTGCACCTCACCGCATGACCTCGCGGATGGTCAGCCGGCATGCGCCGGAAGGGTCCCGGCACTATTCGGGCGGGAAGGCAGTGCGGTTGACTGTCACTGAGGGCATGGATTTTGCCGGGTATCGCATAGAACGACGCCTCGGTATGGGTGGCATGGGCACAGTGTTTCTCGCCCAGCACCCGCGCCTACCCCGCAAGGACGCGCTGAAGATCCTGTCCGACGGGCACACCGGCGATCCCGTGTTCCGCGCCCGATTCCTGCGCGAGGCCTCGATCGCGGCGAGTCTGCATCATCCCAACCTGGTCGCGGTGCGCGACCGCGGCCAGCACAGCGGCCGGTTGTGGATCGCGATGCAATATGTCGAGGGCGTCGATCTCGCCCAGCTGATCCGGCGCGGACCTGCCGCGCTACCGCTCGAGCGGGTGGTCCGGATCATCACCGAGGTCGCCAAGGGGGTCGACGCGCTGCACCGCACGGGCCTGCTGCATCGGGATGTGAAGCCGGCCAACATTCTCGTCGCCGAACAGGACGGACGCCCGGACCGGGTGCTGGTCACAGACTTCGGCATTGCCCGGTCCGCCGACGAACCGACGACATCGACCGGCGCCGGGCTCAGCGCGACGCCGGCCTACGCCGCACCCGAGCAGATCAGCGGTGGGCCGGTGGATCACCGGACCGACGTGTACGCGCTCGGCTGCGTGCTGTACGAGCTGTTGACGGGGTCGGTGCCGTTCGCCCGCGACACCCCGGCCGCGGTGCTGTACGCGCACCTGCACGAGCCCCCGCCCACGCTGGAAAACGCCGGGACGCCACCGGGATTCGACGAGGTGATCGCCACCGCGCTCGCCAAGAATCCGGCCGAGCGGTTCGCGAGCTGCGGTGCGTTGGCGGCTGCGGCGGAAGCGGCAGCGCAGGGGACGGTCCGGATCCCGGCGGCCGGCCGGCCACCGCGCCGGGCCTCCCGGCGACGCCGACTGATGATCGGCGCCGCCGCAGCCTCCGCCGTCCTGGTCGCGGTGGCGACGGCGGTGCTGGTCGGATTCGGCCGTGACGGTTCCGCCGAGCAGGCGTCGAGTGCAACCCCCCTCGGCCCGCAGACGGGCGTGGATGCGGTGTCCTGGGGCGCGTATACCTATGTCGCGCAGGCATTTCCGGAGTTGTTGCCCGCTTCCCAGTTCGGCACCGGTTATCAGGAGATGTTCGCCTGTCGAACGGTCGACGAGCGGGACAAGGACGTCTCGATCGATGTCTTCGTGCCGGTCGGTCGGATCTTCTGCCAGGGCAACCGAGAACCGGTGATCAGCCTGGATGTGGTGTGCAACGCGGACCGCTCGCCCATCGCCCCACCGGTCACCTTCGATCGAGCCGAAGGCGACGAGCACTGGACCCGTCCCTCGGGCACCGGAAATCTGCACTGGGGCACCGCCCTCGGGCGCGAGGACAAGATTGTGGGACACCTTCGGCTGTACTTCGACGACCCTGGCCGCAATTTCTGCTACATCGTCGTCACCGGGTCCCCGACCGGGGCCGAATTGCGGGCCCGCTGGTGGACGGAGGCGCCGCTGTGAGGCTCGCACACATGGCCATGGCACTGGGTGTGGTGCTGGCCGTCACCACGGGATGCGCGGTAGCGGGGAATCCGGTGCCCGCACCGGATCCGGCCGCCCTCGATGTCGGTCCGTACAGCCGCAGTCCGCTGCTCGCGCCGGCGCACGGCAGCGAATACCGCGGCCGGGTGATCGAATCGGTCCGTATGGCGGAGATCATGCTGAATCCCGTCGATGTGGATCAGGCGTTGCAGATCCCGCTCAGTAGAAGCCGAGCCGTCCCGCTGCCCACTCCGGCGAAAGCCGCAGCGCTGCTGGCCGATCCGGTCCGCGCGGTCCTCGAACGGCACGGCATGCTGGCCGGGTTCACCGTCGGTGCTACCGACACTCCGTCGCAAGTGGTGGTGGGCGGCGGTCGACTGCTACAGGTCATGGTGCTGCGTTTCCCGGATCCGGCGGCGGCGCAGCGGGCCGCGCAGGAGATCGATGCCGTCGATGCCGCGGTGAGCTCGGACAATGTCTCCGTCGCGATCCCGGAACATCCTGCGGCCCATGCGCATTGGCGTCCGACGGTGCCGACGATCGCGGCCACGGTGGCGCAGGACGCGTTTGTCGTCAGTGTGCTTGCCGGGCATACCTCGCCCGACCTGAGCGCCCTGACCACGCTGGCGCGCAGGACATTCGACGTCCAGGTGCCGTTGCTGCGCGACTTCGCGCCCACACCGCCCGACAGGTTCGCCGAACTACCCTTGGATCGTGACGGCATGCTGGGGCGAATGGTTCCCGAGGCGCCCGGCCGCTGGCCGTTCCCGGTGGTGATCCTCGGCGACTTGGCGGCGAACGCGGGATGGGGCAGCCTGGTCCAAGCTCGCGGCATCGTGTATGGACCCCGTGGCGCCGAGCGCTTCGCCGGATCCAGCCAAGAGCCGGTCGAACTCCTCGGCCTCAACCGCTTCGACCGGCTCATGCGCTTCGCCGACGCGGCCACCGCCCAGAAGTACTTCACCCGCCTGAAGACCCCCGAAGGGGGAGTGGAGGTCGCGGCACCGGCCGGCCTCGTGGACGTCCGCTGCACGGATACGCTGAATTCCACCGGGATGGTCAAGTTCGATTGCGTGCTCCGGCACGGCCGTTATGTCGCACTGGTTTTCAGCCGGGATTATCGGGATGTGCAGCAACGAGCTGCGGCGCAGTACGCGCTGCTGGTGAACAGCGAGTAGGCGTATGGTTGAAATACTCACTGCTGGAACAATATTCGCCGGATACCGGATCGAGCGCGTGCTGGGCACCGGCGGCATGGGCGCGGTATATGTGGCCCGGCATCCGCGTCTGCCGCGCCGCGACGCACTGAAGGTGCTGCCCGAGAACTGCGGCGCCGCCGACGAATTCCGTGCCCGGTTCCTGCGGGAGGCGGAGCTGGCCGCCCGGCTGGACCATCCGAATATCGTCGCGGTGCACGACCGCGGTATCGAGCACGGCCGGCTCTGGATCGCGATGGAGTTCGTGAGCGGTATCGACGCGGCCCAGTTGCTCCGCCGTGATGGCGCAGTGGAGCCGCAGCGCGCGCTGCACATCGTCACCGAGACGGCGCGAGGTCTGGACGAGGCGCACAGATCCGGCATGCTGCACCGGGATGTCAAACCGGCGAACATCCTGATCGAACACCTCGAGGGCGCTCCGGATCGGGTGCTGGTGGCAGATTTCGGGATCGCCAGGGCTGCCGGTGACGGCACCGCGCTGACCGAGGTCGGGACGGTCGTGGCGACGCTCGCCTACGCCGCGCCGGAACTGCTGGCCGACCAGCGGGTCGATCATCGCGCCGATGTCTATGCCCTGGGCTGTACCCTCTTCGAACTGATCACCGGCGCAAAGCCGTTCCCGCGCGATTCGGTAGTCGCGGTGATGCAGGCCCATCTGATGGAGCCGCCGCCGCGGGCCCGTGCGGCGCGGCCGAATCTGCCCGCCGCGATCGACGCGGTGATCGCCCGGGCCATGGCGAAGAATCCGGACGACCGCTATTCGTCCTGTGGGGCGTTGGCGGCCGCGACGGCGAGTGCTTTCGGGTTCCCGGTGGAGCAGACCGTTTTCGCGGTCCAGCCACCGGAGCTACCCTCGCCACCGCCCGCGCTGTCGGCTGCCACCCATCCGCCCGCACCGAAGGCGACACCGAAAGTCCCACCGCCGCTGCCGAATCCACCCCGGCGGCGGCCGCGGTACGCCGCCGTCGCCGCGGCGGCGGTGATCGCGCTGGTGCTAGCGATCACGAGTGTCGTGGTGTGGAACCGTGATTCGAGCGGAACTACGACGAATCCCACCGCGCCGACCAGCAGCGCCGGCGGATTGACCTGGGGGAGATATGCCTTCGTCGTCGACGCACTGCCACAGTTGCTGCCCGCCACACCCACCCGGACCGGTCATCAGGGCATCCGCTGTGCCGCCATCGACGACAAGGGCAATGCCGCCGACCTCAACCGGGTGCCAGAACACATCGCCCACATGCGATGCACCGGCAACGAGAACCCGATACGAGATGTGGATGTGCAGTGTTCGGCGAATCGGAGCCCCTACAGCCTGGTGAACGAGGAGGGGGTCGTCGTCCTCGGCGATCAGCGGTGGGAACGATCCTCTGGTCGCGGCCGAGTGGTCTGGTCGAGCATGCTCGGTTATAGCGGGCAAATCGGGATTGTCGGTCTCGAATTCGATGAACCCACACGCAACTTCTGCATGGTTGTCGTGATCGGTGGCAGTTCGGGTCAGGACCTCTACGACCGCTGGTGGCCGAATGCACCGTTCTGATCGCGCAGGAAAAGGAGGGCAGCGCCGGTGACTGTCGCGGACGGTACGGATTTCGCCGGGTATCGGATCGAACGCAGGCTCGGCGCGGGCGGTATGGGTGAGGTGTATCTGGCGCGTCATCCCCGGCTGCCCCGTCACGATGCGCTGAAGATCCTGTCCGACCGGCACGCGAGCGACGCCGAATTCCGGGCGCGGTTCCTGCGCGAGGCCGAGGTCGCGGTGCGGCTGCAGCATCCGAATGTGGTTGCGGTGCGCGACCGTGGTGAGCACGACGGCCGACTGTGGATCGCGATGCAGTACGTCGATGGCGGTGATGTCGCCGATCTGATCCGGCGCGACGCGACGGTCCCGGTCGAGCGCGCGCTACGGATCCTGGCCGAGGCCGCGCAGGGGTTGGATGAGATCCATCGAGTCGGTCTGCAGCATCGTGATGTGAAGCCCGCGAATCTGCTGCTCGCCGAAGAACCGGGGCAGCCGGATCGAGTGCTGGTCACCGACTTCGGTATCGCGCGCACCGCCGGTGCGGAGGGAACCCTGTCCGAGGGTGGGGGGTTCACCGCCACGCTGGCTTATGCGCCGCCCGAGCTGATCAGCGGTGACACGGTCGATCACCGTGCCGATGTGTACTCGCTCGGCTGCACGCTGTATCAGCTGCTCACCGGTTCGGTGCCGTATCTGCGCAGCAGTCCGGCGGCGGTGATGTACGCGCACCTGCATGAGGAGCCGCCACGCCCGAGCCTCGACAATCCCCGGGTACCAACGGGATTGGATTCGGTCATTGCCACGGCGCTGGCCAAGGACCCGGCCGACCGCTATCAGAGCTGCGGTGCGTTGGCGGCGGCGGCACACGCGGCGTGGTCGGCTGATGCCGCCGGCGAGACCGCCCCCCGTGCGATGCGGCGCCGCAGGATTCTGACCGGTGCGGCGATCGCGGCGATTGTGCTGGTGACGGCGGTGGTTTCGCTGGCCGGCGGCCTCGGTCGCGACGACTCCGCGGGATCGTCCGAGACCGGCCCGACCTGGGTCGCGACGAATTCGGCTGCCTGGGGCGCGGCCGCCCTTGCCGCCGAGACCTTTCCGAACCTGCTGCCGGTCGCACCGGCCGCCGTCGGATATCAGGAACTCAACACCTGCCTGCACACCGACCAGAACAACAACTTCATCTCCTTCGATCAGCAGGTCCCGACTGGTGGCGTGATCTGTCTCGGCGACCGGGACCCGGCCGAAGTGGTCATCGTCATCTGTAATTCGGACCGCACGCCGATTCGCGACTGGTCCCCGATGACGCAGCTGGAAGGGGAGGAGCTGTGGTCCCGCGACGGCGCCGCCGGGCGGGTCCGCTGGGGGAGTGCCACCACGAACGATGGGGTGACCGTAGGCAGACTCGACGTGATGTTCGACCGCCCGGATCGCAACTTCTGCCGCCTGCGCGTAGGCGGTGCCATCTCCGGTTCCGTGCTCCGGGAACGGTGGTGGCCGAATGCGCCGCTATGACAGGGGGACCGATGTATTCGCGCGCTGAAGGCATACGGGCCGTCGCCGTACTGGCCGCGGCCCTGACAGTGTTGTGCGGGTGTGTACGGCCCGGCCAGCCGACGCCGGAACGCCTCGACCTAGCCGCGCTCGACGTCGGATCGAACAGCGTCGACCCGCTGTCGCCGCCGCGCACCAGCACCGACAAGTACGGGCGGGTGCTGGAATCGATGCGGATGGCTGAAGCCGCACTCGACCCCGTCGAGGTCGACCCGGTGTTGACCAACGGCGTCGTCGACCGGATCGCGCCGTTGCCGACCCCGCTGAAGGCGGCGGGCATTCTGGCCGAGCGGGTTCGGGGCGTGCTCGCATCGCATCGCATGCTGGCTGGATTCGCGGTCAGTGGCAGCGATGTCGACTTCGGCGTAGCGCCGCCGCAGATCGGCGCCGGGCGGCTGTTGACGGTGATCCTGCTGCGCTTTCCCGATGCCATGGCGGCGCAGTTGGCGGCTCGGCAGATGGACGCCACCGATGCCGCGATCAGCCCGGACAATGTGCCGGTACGGCTCGCGGAGTACCCGTCGGCCTTCGTGCACTGGCGCCCGGCGGTGCCGACCATGGGCGCGACGATCGCGCAAGGGTCGTTCGTCGTCAGCGTGCTGGCCGGGCACACCGCACCGGATCAAGCGGTACTGACCGGGCTGGTGCGCAAGGCATTCGACGTCCAGCTACCCAGGTTGCGGGACTTCCACGAGACCGCACCGGATCGGTTCGCCGACCTACCCCTGGATCGGGACCGCATGCTGTCGCGGTTGCTGCCCTACGGGGCCGGGCACTGGTCGTATCCGACGGTGACCGCATCGGACACCGATGACAATGCGGGCTGGTCGTCCGGCCTCCGCATCAGCGGCGTGGTGCTGGGCCCGCATGCCACCCGGCTGATGAAGCACCTCGGGTTCAAAGAACCGATCGAAATCGTCGCTATGAACGGTCACAACCTGCTCGAGCGGTTTCCGGATGCCGTCAGCGCGCGCCGGGTATTCACCGAGGAGATGCGCGCGGCGGACCCCACCAAGAGAATCGCCGCACCGGCCGGGGTCCCGGACGTGTATTGCCGCAACGGCATCAACACGCAGCCGGAGTGGCCGGCCCAGGTCCTCTGCCACGTCCTCTACGGCCGGTACACCGCGAGGATCGTCGGCCGTAATCCGACGGACGCACAACAGCTGATTGCCGCCCAATACGCGCTGCTGGTGCACAGTGGATAGCAGAAAGTTGTTGCCGGGTACGGTTTTCGCGGGGTACCGGATCGAGCGGTTGCTCGGCAGCGGCGGCATGGGAACGGTGTATGTGGCAGCGCATCCCAGGTTGCCGCGCCGGGACGCGCTGAAAGTGCTGTCGGCGGAATACAGTACGGATCCCGAGTTCCGGGCCCGCTTCGTCCGTGAGGCCGAACTCGCCGCCCGGCTGGACCATCCGAACATCATCGGCGTCTACGACCGCGGCATCGAGCACGGACGGCTGTGGATCGCGATGCGGTTCATGGACGGCCCCGACGCAGCCGAACTAATCCGCCACCGCGCGGTGGCGTCCCCGCAGCGGATCCTGCACATCATCGGCGCCGTCGCTCGCGGCCTCGATCACGCGCATCGGGCAGGCATGCTGCACCGTGACGTCAAACCGGCCAATATTCTGGTGGAATCGATTCCAGGACAATCGGATCGGGTCGCCATCACCGACTTCGGTATCGCCAAGGCCGCAGCCGCGACGACGGTGCTGACCCAGGCGGGATCGATCCTGGCGACCATTGCCTATGCGGCGCCGGAGCAGTTGACCGGAGCGGCGGTCGATCACCGTGCCGACGTCTACTCGCTGGGCTGCACCCTCTACGAACTGCTGACCGCCGCGAAACCGTTCCCGCGCGCGAGGACCGATGCCGTGATCATGGCGCACCTCCAGGATCCGCCGCCACGGCCGACCGCCACCGTCCCGGAACTTCCCGGGGAGATCGATGACGTGATCGCTCGCGCGCTGGCCAAGGATCCGCAGCAGCGCTACCCGAGCTGCGGAGCGCTCGCCGCCGCGGCGGCAACGGCTTTCGGCGTCGCTCAGGATCCGGTCCCGGCGATCGGCCACCGACCGGCTCGGCGCAGGAACGTCGGTATCGGGGTCGGTGTCCTGACGGCGGTGGCCGTCTTGGCGATCGCGAGTATTTTTGTGCTGAACCGTAATTCGACCCAGCATCCGGCGTCGGCGTCGGCGTCGGCGGACGCGCTGTCGAGCGTGCCGTCCGCGACGGTACCGGTCGACCCGAACTCCTGGGCGGCGCACGAGCGAGTGATCAAGGCCTTCCCGCAACTGCTTCCGAAGACGCAGACGGACAGTGGTTATCAGGGCCTCCGATGCGTCGCGATCGATGGCGATCAGCGGCCGATCGACGCGAGACAGACACGGGATTCGATGAACTCGTTGGCCTGCAACGGAAACCGAGATCCGGTTTCCCGAATCCTGGTGCGATGCGGGATCGACAAACCGGCCGACGAATTCGTGCCGTCGCAGGGTGGAACCTTCGTCGGTGAAGAAAGCTGGGTGCGGCCGACGGGACAGGGGCACGCCACCTGGTACGACACCACCGGCGTGACAGGGCCCACAGGAGAGTTACTGCTCCGATTCGACGACGCCGCGCGGGCGAACTGCACCATGGGGGTGTCCGGCGGCACCTCGGGCCAAGACCTCTACGAGCGCTGGTGGCGCAACGCACCCGTGTGAGATGGTCGCCGTCAGGTGGTCAGTGCATCGTAGGCGGCGATCAGGATGCTCAGGGCTCGCATATTGTCGTCGGTCCACAGCACCTGGTTCATCACGTAGGACACCGTCATCCGGTGCTTGAAATCGACGAGAACCAGGGAGCCGCCCCATCCGCCCCACGAGCAGGTGCGCCCCTCGAGGCGGTAGCCCATGCCCCAGCGGATCGGCCGTTCCAGCACACGGTCCCGGCCGTGGAATTGTTCTTCGAATACGCGGTCACAGCCGGGCTGCGACAGCAGGCGAACCCCGCCGACGCTGCCGCCGCACGCGAGTATCGACTGGACCGCGGCGACCGAGCGTGCGTTGCCGTGACCGTTGATGGCCGGGATCTCCGCGCGCCGCCACGCCGGAGTGTTGGCGTCGGACACTCCGACCGAGAATCCCTCGGGGCGGTCCCCCTCGGGCGCGGGGATGAGCGCGGCGACGCGATGGTCGTGCTCAGCCGTGAGTCCTATGTGGAAGTCCGCGCCCAACGGCGCGGCCACTTCCTCAGCGAAGAATGTGCCCACGCTGCGTCCGGTCACCCGGGCGATGACCTCACCGACGAGGAAGCCGAAGGTTATCGAGTGATAACCCCCTTCGGTGCCCGGTTCCCATAGGGGAGACTGTCCGGCAAGACGCGCGGTGACGGTCGGCCAGGAGTACAGGTCGGCGGCCGCGACGGGGTCATCCCATACCGGCAGACCCGCGGTGTGACCGAGTAGGTGCCGTACCAGCACATCGTGTTTGCCCGCCGCCGCGAACTCCGGCCAGTACCTGGCGACCGGCGCGTTCAGATCGAGTTCGCCACGGTCGGCCAGTATGAGCGTGCACAATGCCACCATCGTCTTGGTCGTCGACCAGACGTTGACGATGGTGTCCGCCTCCCACGTCACGGTGCGGTCCGCGTCGGCATAACCACCCCAGATGTCGACCACGGGTTCGCCGTCGACGTACACCGCCGCCGACGCGCCGACATCGTCGGCGTTCAGCGATGCCGCGAGGGCCTCGGCGACACCGGCGAACCGTGTGTCGTAGGAACCTCGTACATCGGTAGTCACGGGCACACCGTAGACCGCGTTCACCCCACGGCACCAATGATTTTCACCCACTGCCGCCCCTCTTGATGTGGCCGGTGGAAACCGGGTCTTGTCGGGTGGTCACGGCCCGTGTTGTCGTGGTCTGCGAGGGCGCACGGCCGTTCGCCAGCGGGATGAGCGCATGTTCCCCGCACCGACCCGATCCCGCTCTCGCCCGCGCAGTTGCGCCTGTGGACGGTGAACTATCTCGGTGGGCAGCAACCCGACTACCTGATCGCGACCGCGCTCGACATCCGTGGACCGCTCGACGCGGCGGCAGTTCAGGTGGCGATCGGCGATCTGGTCGCCCGGCACGAAATCCTGCGCACCGTACTGCCGTATGCGGTGGACAGCCCGGTACAGCGGATTTTGCCGATCGGGTCGGCGCAGCCGGATTTCCGCATCGTCGAAGCCGACGGTATCGACAGTGTCGAGCGGGCAATGGAATCCGAGTTGCGGCACGGGTTCGACCTGACGGTGCAGCAGCCGATGCGAACCCGCCTGTACCGGTTGGGTCGCGAGCATCACGTCTTTTTCGGGGTGGTCCATCACATTGCCGGCGACGGCGAATCCATGGGCATCCTCCAGCGTGATCTCCTGACCGCCTACCGGGCGCGGGTCGCCGGCCGGGTACCGCAATGGTTCAGTCCGGCAACGTAATTCGCGGACTACGCCATATGGTTGCGGCAGTTGCTCGGCCCGGATACCCACGTGCTCGAGCAGCAGGCGCGGTACTGGCGCACCATGCTCGACGGCGTGCCGGAACAGCCGGTGCTCCCCGTCGACCGTCCCCGCGCTGAGCGGCGGTCGAATACGGCGGCGGCGGTGCCCGTTCTCGTCGACGCCGACACCCATCGCAGGCTCGCCCGGACTGCCCTCGACTACCGGGTGAGCATCTACATGCTGGTGCACACCGCGCTCGCGATGGCGCTGAACGGTCACGGTGCCGGCACCGATCTGCCGATCGGGGTGGCATTGAGCGGACGCGATTCGGAAGGGCTGCAGGATGTCGTCGGGTGCGTGGTCGACACCGCGGTGGTGCGCCTCGACCTGTCGGGTGCGCCCACCTATCGCGAACTCGTCCATCAGGTCCGCGAGCGTGTCCTCGGCGCGTACGAGAACAAGGAGTTTCCCTTCGATCGCCTTGTCGCGCTGGTGAACCCGCCACGCTCCCGGACCCATCATCCGCTGTTCCAGGTGATGGTGACCTATCTACGCGGATTCGACACCGGCACGGCCCCGCACGGATTGGCGATCCGGCACCGGCCGGTAGCGGTGCGCCGAACCCCTTTCGAGCTACTGCTGAACCTGCGGGAGGAATACCACCCTGACGGACAATGCGCCGGAATCCACGGCGAAATGGTATACGCCGCTGAGCTTTTCGATCAATCGACGGTCGAGTCCGTCGTCACGGCGATGACCACCGCGTTGGCGGCGATGTGAAGAAGTCAGCGCCCGGTCGTGCCGTCGATCAGTTCGCGCAGGATGTCCGCGTGGCCGGCGTGGCGGCCGGTCTCCTCGATCATGTGGGTGAGTGCCCAGCGGAGGCTGGGAGCGGCCCGGCCCGGCCGCGATCGAGGGACCGGTGCGCCGAGATCGGTACAGCCGTCGAGTATTTCGTTGGCACGCTCGACCGCCTCTCGGTAGCGGACGACCACATCGGCCACGCTGTCCGCTGGTGATGCCCGGAACGTCGCCTGCCAGTCGGTGACGTTGTCCCCGAGGAACATCGAGCGTTCGACGAAAGTCAGGTGCTCGAGCAGCCCGAGCAGGTTCGTGCCCGACGGCACTGCGGCTGTTCGTACCTGCGGTTCGGGGGCGCCGTCCACCTTCGCGGCGATCGAGGCCCGGAGGTAGTCGAGGAATCCGCGCAGGATTTCGGTCTCGCTGCTTCCGGTCCGGGGCGGTGGGGTGTCGCCGCGGCGTTTGCGGCGCGTGGTGGTACTCATCAAGCCTCCTTTGGTCGGCACGCGCCCAGTCTTGCCACGCTCGCCACGATCTGGCACGTCATCTTGCTGTTCCGGCAAGATGGCCTCGTGGAGCTGGCGATGATCTCAGCGAAATAACTTGTCAGTGCTGTGTTTCGGCGGCGGTCCGCAGGTCGGCAAGCCAGGCCTCGAGACCGGCGCCGAGAAAGTGGGTGGAGGTCGGCACGTTTTCTTCGACCTGGGCTCCGTTCCAGTTCTCCTCGGTGCGCACCAGGACGCCGCCGTCTACCGGGGTGAAGGTCCAGACATGAATTCCGCCGTCGATGCGCATCCCATCACCGATCGCCGGTCCGCTCCAGCGGATGCACCGGGCGGGCTGCAGCTGTTGGACGGTGGAGGTGATTGTCAGGGTGGTCGCGGGGGTCGTGGCGGTGGCGGGGGCTGGAGTGGTCCACCGGAATTGCGAACCAGCCTGCAGCGGCCCCGAATCCAGACGCTCGATGCTGGTGACCGGCTGCTGCCAGGACGGCCAGCGTTCAGCGTCGGTCTGCAGATTCCAGACGGCATCCAGCGGTGCTTTGATCAGGGCCTCGGTCCGGTAGTGAATCGGAGCGGCGGTGTCGATGCCCGCACCCTCGCAGGTCAGCGGAGCCGAGTCAGCTGGGCCGTCGGCATGCGCAGGGGTGACGGTGGCGCTCAGGAATGCGGCGGTCAGCGCGATCCCGAGCAGAGTGGCCCGCCCGCGGCGACGGATGGTGCCGGACTCCGCGTGCGCCTTCGGTGTGACGGACAGGCGAGTGTCGTTCATGGTTCTGCTCCTCATCTACGGGCTCACACAAAAGTCGATGATCATCTATTGCAATGGTTAGAGGGTATAACGCTTCTTTGGTGAGAAGCAAGAGCAAAAGTGATACCTTCTAACCAGAGATCGTGGCGCACAGCCGGGAAGGAAGCGGCCCATGGCAAACCCAGGTGCGAAGACCCCGCGGGAGCGCTATCGAGTGCAGATGCGGGCGGAAATAAAACAGTGCGCCTGGCAGCAGATCGCCACGGCGGGGGCGTCCGCACTGTCGCTCAACGCCATCGCCAAACAGGTGGGCATGAGCGGCCCCGCTCTGTACCGGTACTTCGCCGGCCGCGACGAACTGATTACCGAACTCATTCGCGACGCCTACCGCAGCCTCGCCGACACCTTGCGCGCGGCCCGAGACTCCGGCGCCGACCTGGCCGGACTGGCCTACGCGCTACGGGAGTGGGCCTTGGCCGACCCCCAGCGATACTTCCTCATCTACGGCACGCCCGTCCCCGGTTACCATGCACCCGAGGACACCACCGAGATTTCGAACGAGATCATGACGATGCTGATCGAGGCATTCTCCGCGCTGCCCGCGGACCTACCGGCGACACCGTTCGACACCCACCTCGAACACCATCGCCGATGGGCCGCCGACCACTCGGTACCAACCACAACTCTGCATCGAGCGGTGTCCTTCTGGACCCGGCTGCACGGCGTCCTCTCCCTCGAACTCGCCGGGCACTTCACCGGAATGGAATTCGACCCGGCCCTACTGTTCGCCGACGAACTCGACACCCTCATCACACACTGATCACGCCGCAGCAGCGTGTCACAACCACTCGCGCAGGACCTCCGCGATACGCCGGAGCGCCGCATCGGTGGTCATCCGCCAGTGTGTGGTGGCCACCGGGTGGTTGTGCACGGAACCCGCCACTGCGGGCGTCCAGGTCGCGGCGCCGACGGAACCCGTCGGATCGTCGAGGGCAGCGGTGAAGTAGACGAGGTCTCCGTCGAAGGACCGCGCACGATATGCCGCGTCGAGAGCCGCCGAATCGATCGCCGCGGCCACGACCCGTTCGATCCGCGCGGCCCCGAAGGATGCGAACGGCTCGGGGAGCGTGCTCAATCGCTGTGCCAGCTCAGACAATTCCACCGTTTCGTCCAGGCCGAACTCCGCGGCTCGAGCGCCGAGCAGTCCTCCGAGAAGTTCTGGCACCGTCACCTCGATCCCCGCGAGTTTGGACCCGGCGCCGATGTCGAGTAGTCGGCTGTCCATCATGCCCAGCAGCGCCACCTGCGCGCCTTCGTCCTGGAGTTGGACGGCCATGGCATGCGCGAGCACACCGCCGAGTGACCAGCCGAGCAGGTGGTAGGGCCCCTCCGGTTGCACCTCACGAACGTGTTTGACGTAGTGCCGCGCCCAATCCTCGATCGAATCCGGCAGTGGGTCCGCTGAACTCAGCGCGGGTGACTGGAGTCCGTAAATGGGCCGATCCGCATCGAGATGGGCTGCCAGCCCGGCGAACGACCACGCGATGCCCCCGATCGGATGGATGCAGAACAGCGGCTCGGCGGTGCCGGAAACCCGCAGCGGCAACAGCACATCGAATGCCGCGTCGGCACCGGCGCCCTCTGCGCCGCGCGCACGCAACTCCGCGACGATGCCCGCGGGGGTGGGGGCGGTGAACGCCCACATCACCGGAATCGTTTCGGCCATCGCTTCGCTCAACCGAGCCGTCAGTTTGGTCGCGATCAGTGAATTGCCGCCGAGTTCGAAGAAGTTGTCATCCAATCCGATGCGATCCAGACACAGTACATCCGCGAAAATCTCGCAGACCATGGTCTCGAGCGCTGTCGTCGGTGCGCGGAAGGCGCGGGTCCCGAGCTCCGGTTCGGGCAGTGCCGCGCGGTCGAGTTTGCCGACCTGGGTCAACGGGACACCGTCGAGGACCACGATCGCCGTGGGAACCATATGCGACGGCAAGGTCCGTGCGGCCCAGCGGATCAGCCGATCCGGATCGATCACCCGGTCCTGGGCCGCCACCACGTACGACACCAGAACCGTTGCCCCAGCGGAATTCTCCCTGCCGACCGTGACGGCGAAATCCACTTCCGCATGGGCGGCCAGTACCGCGTCGATCTCGCCGAGTTCGATTCGGAAGCCACGGATTTTCACCTGGAAATCGGTACGGCCCCGATAGTCGAGCTCGCCGTCGGCATTCCATGCCACCAGATCGCCGGTGCGATACATCCGGGCGCCCGGCTGGAACGGGTTGGCGACGAAACGATCCGCCGTCAGGTCAGCGCGACCGAAGTAGCCCCGCGCCAACTGCACTCCGGCCAAGTACAACTCACCCGCGACGCCGACCGGAACCGGGCGTAACCGCGAATCCAGTACGTATACCTGACTGTTCCACGCCGGTCTGCCGATCGGGACGGCCAGTTCATCGAACCTGCGCACCTGATGGCTGGTGATCGACACCGCCGCCTCGGTCGGGCCGTACAGGTTGTACAGCGACGTGTCGGGCGCCGCCGCCGCGAATCGGTGCGCCAGCGCGGCAGGCAGCGTCTCGCCGATCGCCAGCACCTGGCGCAACGAGTCCGGCAGCCGACCCGTCAGCAATGCGTCGAGCATCGACGGCACCGCGTGCAGCGTGGTCACGCCCTCACGTGTCATCAGCTCGTTCAGGTATGCCGGGTCGCGGTGGCCATCCGGCGCTGCGATTACCAGGCGGCCGCCGCAGGCCGCGGCCGACCAGAATTCCCACACCGACAAATCGAACGTCGCCGCCGTCTTCAACAGCACGGCGTCATCGACGGTCAATCCGAATTGCGCTGTCTTCCAGACCATTTGGTTGACAATCGCACCGTGTGTGACAGCGACCCCCTTCGGGCGACCCGTGGAACCCGACGTGAAGATCAGATAGGCCGTGTGCTCGGCGCGCAACGGCGCGATCCGCTCTGCGTCGGCGATCGGGGCCGCGTCCACCGTGGACAGGTCCAGTCGATCCATCAGCACCACCGGCGCGGCGGTGGTCCCGAAACCCGCATCGGCATTCGTCAGCACACAAACCGGTGCCGCCGTCTCCAGCATGTAGTCGGTCCGCTGCGCGGGTTGATCCGGATCGACCGGCACGTACACACCGCCGGCCTTGCTCACCGCATACATCGCTACGACCAGGTCCACCGAACGCCGAATAGCCAACGCCACCCGTGACTCCGGCCCCACACCCGACGAAATCAAGTACCGCGCAACCTTGTTCACGCGTCCATCCAGCTCGCCGTAGCTGATCGGAGTGCCATCGGCAGCGACCAGCGCCGTGGACTCCGGTGTGGCAGCGACAGTCTCGTCGAGCAGCGACACCAACGTGGTGGCCGTATTCACCTGGTGTGCGGTGTCGTTCCACGCCGTGCGGATTCGTGCACTTTCTTCGGTCGCGAGCAGATCGATGGCACCGACCGGCACCTGTGGATCCGCGATCACGGCATCGAGCACCCGCACGAACCGGTCCACGAAACTCCGCACCGTCGACTCGTCGAACAGATCCGCGGCGTAGGTGAAGAAGCCGCCGATACCCGTCGGCACACCGTCCTCGTCGTAGCTGTCGGCCATGATCACATGCAGATCGAACTGCGACAGCTGGCGATCCGTTTCCAACGCCGTGACGGTCAAGCCCGGCAACTCCATCCTGGCCGGGGCCAGATTCTGGAACGACAGCCCCACCTGGAACAGTGGATGCCGCGCCGTCGAGCGCACCGGATTCAGCACTTCGACCAATTGCTCGAACGGCACATCGGCATGGGCGAACGCTTGGACGTCGATATCACGTTGCCGCGCAAGCAACTCCGTGAAACCCGCACCCGCATCCACCCGGGTACGGAACACCAGGGTGTTGACGAACATGCCGATCAGATCATCCAGCACCGCCTCACCCCGGCCCGCTATCGGTGTACCGATCGCAATATCGTCGGTGCCCGACAAGCGAGCCAGCAAAACTGCCAGTGCGGTATGCGCAACCATGAACAGCGTCGCGCCCTCGGCCCGTGCCAGCCCCGCCAACGCCGCATGCGCACGCGCATCGATGTGCAACTCCACTCGGCCGCCTGCGAACGACTGCACCGCCGGGCGCGGCCGATCTCGCGGCAACTCCAACTGATCCGGCAGGTCGGCAAGGGCCCGCCGCCAGTAGGCGATCTGCTCGGCCGCCATCGACCCGGGCTGGTCCGCACTGCCGAGCAACGCACGTTGCCACAGCGTGTAATCGGCGTACTGCACGGCCAGCGGCGACCAATCCGGGGCCCGGCCCAGCGCACGAGCCGTATATGCGGACGCCAGATCACGAGTCAGGGGGCCACCGGAGTAGCCGTCACCCGCGATGTGGTCGACGACCATGGCCAGCACGAATTCGCCGTCCGCGACCTGGAAGAGCACGGCGCGGACCGGCACCTCGGAAGTCACGTCGAAGGTCGTCGAAACCAGTTCCAGCACAGCTGATTCCACCTCGGTGGCACCGATGGTCCGGACCTGCAGCCGCGGCACCTCGGAGTGGCCGGGAGGCAGGATGACCTGCACCGGATCCGCTGCATCCCCTGGCTGCGGATATATGGTTCGCAAGATCTCATGGCGCACAACGACATCGATGAAGGCTTGCCCCAACGCGGCGATATCCAAATCGCCGGTCAAACCGATCGCGACAGGAATGTTGTATGCGGTCGACTCGGTATCGAGCCTGTTGAGAAACCACATCCGTTGCTGTGCGGGCGACAGCGGAATACGTTCCGGCCGTGGGCCCGCTACCAGGGCGCGGCGACTCCCGGTACCGGTGAGCTTCGCCACCTCCCGTGCACAACCCGCGACGGTGGGCGCGGCGAACAGCACACGCACCGGAACCCGGGCATCCTGCGCCATGCCGAGGCGAGCGGTCACCCGCGTGGCGAGCAGCGAATTGCCGCCCAGCTCGAAGAAATTGTCGTCGGCGCCGATCCGCTCGATACCGAGCACCTCGGCGAAGACACGGGCTACGGCCCGTTCCGCTACCGTCGACGGTTCCCGGTAGGTGCGCGCCGCGAACTGCGGTTCGGGGAGGGCATGTCGGTCGAGTTTGCCGACCGCGGTCAATGGAATCTCGTCGAGCACCACGACCGACGCGGGAACCATATGCGATGGCAGGCTTCGCGCAGCCCACCGCGCCAGTTGATCCGGATCCAGCGACCGGCCCAGCACATACGAGACCAGAATCGTGGCCCCGCTGGGGTTTTCGCGCCCGAGGGTCACCGCGTAGTCCACGTCGGGGTGCGCGGCGAGCACCGCGTCGATCTCCCCGAGCTCGATGCGGAAGCCACGGATCTTCACCTGGAAGTCCGTGCGGCCCAGGTACTCCAACTCCCAACCGGTAGCGGTGGCATTCGGTACCTCGACCCAACGGACCAGATCGCCGGTCCGGTACATCCGGTCGCCCGGCGGACCCCACGGATTCGCGACGAAACGTTCCGACGTCGAGCCGGAACGCCCGTGATAGCCGCGGGCGAGTGCCGGGCCCGCCAGATACAGCTCACCGGTGACGCCCGCGGGTACCGGGTGCAACCGCTCATCGAGCACCGCCGCCCACCCGCCGGGTACCGGACGGCCGATCGTTACCCGTTGTCCCGCAAGCAGAGTCGTATAGGTGGCGCCGATCGTTGCCTCGGTCGGGCCGTATCCGTTGATGAAGCGGCGACCCGGCTGCCACCTGGCAAGCAGTTCGGGAGTGGTGGCTTCGCCCCCTGCGGACACCACCGCCAAGTCGTCCAAGGCGGCGGGATCGACGGTGCCGAGCAGCGCCGGGGTGATGATCGTATGCGTAACCCGTTCGCCGCGCAGCAGGTCATGCAGTTCGGTGCCGCCGACGATATCCGGTGCGGCGATCACCAGGGTGGCACCGCTGTAGAACGCGCTGGACCACTCCTCGACCGATTGGTCGAAACTCGGCGAACACACATGCAGCATCCGATGTTGCGGCCCGAGTCCGAGCATGTCGACAGTGTGGCCGACGAGTCCACCGAGCCCGGCGTGGGTGACTGCGACCCCCTTGGGCAATCCCGTAGACCCCGACGTGTAGATCACATAGGCCGGATGCGACATGCGCAGCGGCGCACGACGGTCCGCGTCGGTCACCGCGGCCGCCGACTGGGCGGCGCAGCGTGCGAGCACCGCGGGATCGTCGAACACCAGCCAATCCACCGTGTCGGGTAGATCCGCGTGCTCAGCGACCGTAATGCCCACCACCGCACCGGAATCGGCCACCATGTGCCGCACCCGGTCCACCGGATAGCTCGGATCGACCGGCAGATACGCGCCACCGGCCTTGGCGACCGCCCATACCGCGGCGATCATCTCGTACGAACGTCGCATCGCCAGCGCCACCACCGTCTCCGGCGCGACACCTCGATCGATCAGTACGCGCGCCAGACGCGACGACAGCTCGTCGAGCTCACCGTAGGTATACGCCCGCCCCGCGTCGCGCACCGCGACTCGATCACGCCCGAAACCGACGCCCCGGGCCAGCAGATCCGGCAGCATCCCGACGGTAGCCGGGGCGCCGCCGCCCATCCGGGTCAGCCCCTCGTACTCGTCGTCGATCAACAGCGGCAGATCGCGCACCCGCGTCGCGGGCTCGTCCACGACCGCCGCCAGCACCCGAACGAACCGCCGGGCAAACATCTCCGCCGTACGGTCATCGAAAAGATCACGCACGAAAGACATCTCGCCGCGCACCCGGTCCGAGTCGCCATCCGCGGCCGACATCGCCAGCGCCAGATCCCCGACCGCATCCGGCGGACTCTGGAACGACAGAGCCACCTGGAACAGGGGATGCCGATCCGGCGACCGCCGCGCTCCCAACAGATCGACCAACTCGTCGAACGGAATGCCTGCGTACGTGAACCCTTGCAGTTCACACCGGTGTGCCTCCGGTAGGAGGTCGGCGAAGCGCGCTGTGCGATCCACGCGGGTACGCAGCACCAGCTCGGCACCGCGGCCGCCCGGCGGCGGAGTGCCGATCGCGATGTCGTCGGAACCTGACAGCCGCGCGAGCACTACCGCCAATGCCGTGCGCACCACCGCGGTCCATGTCACGCCCGCCGTGCGCGCAAGCTGTCGGAGACCCAGGTGTACCTCGTTCGGTACCGAGAACTCCACCCGCCCACGGACATCGGACCGCGCCGCGGTGCGCGGCCGATCCGTCGGCAGCTCCAGCCGATCGGGCAAGCCCGCCAATGCGGTGCGCCAGTACCGAGACCTGGTGATCGGGTCATCCGATTCGGTGTCGCACAGCAGCGCGATATCGGCCGCGGCGCGCTCCGGTGTCGCGAGCAGATCGCTGAGCACGCGGCGAAGCCGATCGGCCACGGCCTGCGCCGTCTCGTCGGCGACGATATCGCGCCGGTACTTCACCTGCACCAGCGTTCGGGCATCCAGGAAGACCACAACCGTGATCGGATAGTGCGTGAAGTCGGCCCCGCGCATTTGCTCGATCCGCAACCCGTCGATGGCGCCGCCGGCCTGCTGCAGCCCCTCGGCGTCGACCGGGTAGGACTCGAAGACCAGCATCGTGTCGAAGAGTTCGTCACGGGGGATGGCAGCCGACGGAGTCGGCGGGGTGGGTGAGCACAGGGGGATGGCAGCCGACGGAGTCGGCGGGGTGGGTAAACACTGCGGGATGGCAGCCGATGGAGCTTGCGGAGTCGGCGGGGTGGTTGAACACTGCCGGGCAGCGACGCGTTGGATGGCGCCGAGTCCGAGGTGGTGATGGTCCAACAGCGACGCTTGTTCGCCCTGCAGACCCTCCAGCAGAGCCCGCATCGTTGTGCCGCGATCGAACCGGATCCGCACCGGGATGGCATCCACGAACAGGCCGATCATGTCGCCGATACCGTCGAGTTGCGGCGGTCTGCCGGAGACGGTCGCGCCGAAGACGATATCGTCGCGGCCGGTGCTACCGGCGATGACCAGACCCCATGCCGCCTGTATCACCGTATTGGCGGTGACTTCGGCCGTTGCCGCGAACGCCGTGAGCGCCGAGGTCTGTGCGGTCGACAGCTCGAATTCACAGACGCCGAACCCGTCGCCGGTCGCCGCGGGCCACGCCAGTTCAGGGGCGAGCATCGTCGCGGTGGCGCCGGTCAATACGTCCGACCAGGCGCGTACCGCGGCTTCCCGGTCTTGTTGTGCGAGCCACCGCAGGTAGTCGCGGTAGGGCCGGACCGGTGCGAGCAGTGACGTGTCGCCACCGGTCGCGTACAGGACTAGGAGCTCCTTCATCAACAGCGGCATCGACCAGCCGTCGAGCAGGATGTGGTGTCCGGTCAACACGAGGTGGCTGTACTTACCCACCCCGCCGACTCCGCAAGCTCCGTCGGCTGCCATCCCCCCGTGGTGCCCGGAGTCGTTGGTGTACACCGTGAATCGCAGCAGCGGCGCCACCGCCGGATCGAATCCGCGACGGCGCTCGGCGACCAGCAGTTCCGGCAGCTCGGCCTCGGACACGCCGTCGACAACCTGCCACGGCACCTCGACCCCGTCCACTACCAGCTGCACCGACGTCCCGTCGACGGTGGGTACGAAGGCCGACCGCAGGTTCGCGTGCCGGTCCAGAATGGTCTGCGCGGCTCGGCGCAACCGGCCCATATCCAGCTCGCCCGTCAGCCGGGCCGCCAGCTGGATTATGTAGGCGTCGACCGAATCGTCCAGTAGCTCGATGAGTACCCGCAGCGAATTCTGCAGCGGTGACAGTGGCAGCACATCCGACAGTCCAGGATGGTTCCGCCGCCACTGGTCCAACTCGACCTGAGAGACCCGCACCAGCGGCACATCCGACGGAGTCAGACCGCCGGCAGCCGGATCCGTCGAGTGGTCGGCAATCGCGGTGAGCGCGGCCAGCCAGTCCTCGGCCAACTCCCGCACCGCCGCCTCGTCGAGAATCGCGGCGGCGAAGGCGAACGACGCCACCATCCGCGGGCCATCCGCGGTATCGCTGACGATCGTGTTGATGTCGATCACCGCGGACAGTGGGAGGTTCGGATTCGGCTCTGCGGCAATGGCTCCCAGTTCTGCGGTCGGCAACCAGTCCGAGAGACCGTCGGGCACCGCACCCGCCGAGACACGACCGAGGTAGTTGAAGCTGATCTGCCCGAGATCATCGGCCAGCGCGTCGCCGGTATCCGGATTCAGATGCCGCAGCAGGCCGAAACCGATGCCTCGATCCGGCACGGAAAGCAGTTGCTCCTTCACCGATTTCAGCACCGCTGCGGTCGCCTCGCCACCGGCGTGGGCGGCTTCGGTGTCGATTCCGGACAGGTCGATGGCCACCGGACTGATGCTGGTGAACCAACCCACGGTGCGGGTCAGGTCAGCGCCGGGCACCGCGTCTTCCTCGCGACCGTGCCCCTCGAGTCGCAGCCGAGTGGCCGGAGCATCGATGCCGCGCCGCGCCCGCCAGGAACGCACCGCCATCGCGAGCGCGGCGAGCAGACTGTCGTTGGCGCCGCCCTGGTACAGCGCGGGAACCTTGGCGAGCACCGCGTCGGCGACCTCGACCGGAACACGGATTTCGAATACGCCCCTGGTCCGGAAGGTATCGGCGACCGGGGCCAGTGCACGCGCGCCTAGCAGCGGATCCGGCGTGGCCAATACCCGCTGCCAATAGCCGAGTTCCTCGACACGGTCCGGTGTGGCAGCCGCTGCCACCAAGGCGTGCGCCCAGCGCCGGAAGGAAGTGCCGACGGTGGGTAAAGCCACCGGCTGCCCGGCGCTGCGCTGCGCCCACGCCAGCACCAGGTCCGGGATCAGGATGCGCCACGACACACCATCGATCGCATAGTGATGGACCGCGACGGCGACAGCATCGCGCGCATCGGGTCTGCGCAGCCATGTCAAGGTGATCATGCGGCCCGCAGCGGGATCCAACGTGGCCAACGCGGAATCCATGGCCGCGTTGGCAATTCGGTTCAGCTCGGTCTCGTCGATACCGGCGGGGACCTCGACCTCGGTGACCAGCGCGTCGGCCTCGATGGCGTTACGCGCCAGCACCTCGAACCGCCACGATCCGTCCGCCTGCCACACGCGCGAGCGCAGCACATCATGATGATCGAGCACCGCGCCGACAGTGGCCACCACACCCGCGCGATCGATCCCCTCCGGCAATCCGAGCACCATGCTCTGGGCGAATCGACCGAACGAACCGTTGGCGAGGAACCAGGCAAGTACGGGAGTCAACGGAACCGCGCCGACACCAGCGCCGGGCAACTCTGCCAAAACCACCGCCGCCGACTCCGCACCGACCGCGGCAACACGAGCCAACCTCGCGACTGTCTTCTGCTCGAATACATCCCGCGCGGTGAACACCATCCCCGCCGCCTTGGCCCGCGACACCAACTGGATCGACATGATGCTGTCACCACCGACCGCGAAGAACGAATCGTCCACCCCGACCCGTGCCACACCCAGCACCTGCGCGAAGAGTTCGGCAAGCCGCGACTCCACCGCGCCGACCGGAGCACGCGACACCGCCGTCGGGAACACCGGCTCCGGCAACGCTTTACGGTCCAGCTTTCCATTCGAAGTCAACGGAACCCGGTCCAGCACCACAATCGCCGCGGGCACCATATGCGACGGCAGGATCCCGGCCGCATACTCCCGCAGCACCGCCGGATCCACCACCCGCCCCGGCGCGGCCAGCACATAAGACGCCAATGCTGTTGCGCCACCGGGCCTTTCACGCCCCAGCGTGACCACGAAATCGATATCGGAATGTCGGCCGAGCACGGTATCGATCTCGCCGAGCTCGATACGGAAACCACGGACCTTCACCTGGAAATCAGCGCGACCGACATAGTCGAGCTGCCAATCCGCCGACGGAACGGCGAGATTCCCTGCCCGCTGCTCCGGTGCCGCGTACCAGCGCACGAGGTCGCCGGTGCGATACATCCGCGAACCCGGCCCACCCCAGGGATTGGCGACAAACCGCTGCGCGGACAACCCGGCGCGGTTCCAGTAGCCACGAGCCAAGGCGGCGCCGGCCAGATACAGCTCACCGGTAACACCGGGCGGTACCGGATTCAACCGCGAATCCAGCACGAATGCCGAGCTGCCCAGAATCGGCTTGCCGATCGTGATGTGCTGCCCCGCAACAAGTTCCACATTCGACGACATCACCGTCGCCTCGGTCGGACCGTACGCGTTGAACAACCGGCGGCCCGGCTGCCACCTGGCCAACAGCTCCGGGGTCAGGACATCCCCACCCACGAACAGCACTTCCATCCGGTCCACACCGGCCGGATCGACCGTGCCGAGCACCGCCGGCGTGATGATCGTGTGCGTCACCCCCTCGGTCCGCAGCAACTCGCCGAGTTCCGGTCCGCCCATGACATCCGACGGCACGACCACCAACGTCGCCCCCACCGAGAACGCGCACATCCATTCCATCACCGACGGATCGAAACTCGGCGAACAGATATGCAGGTACCGGTGGTGCGGCTCGAGACAGTACTGGCCGACCGAATGATCGACCAGATCGCTCAACCCGCCATGGGTTACGGCGACCCCCTTGGGCAGGCCCGTCGAGCCCGAGGTGTAGATCACGTAGGCCGGATGTTGCGTCCGTAACGGCGCAATCCGCTCGGCATCGGTGACCGTGTCGGTGGACTTATCGGCGCACAACACCACCGTCGCCGGTGCATCGAGCACCAGCCAATCCACCGCATCGGGTAGTCGATCGACGTAGTCGGATCCGGTAATGCCCAGGGCCGCACCAGAATCGGTCAACATGTGCCGCACCCGATGCGCGGGATGAGCCGGGTCGACCGGCAGGTGCGCACCACCGGCCTTGGCGATCGCGATTGCTGCCAGCACCATCTCGTAGGAACGGGGTAGTGACACCGCGACCGGCAGTTCGGGACCGACACCTCGATCGATCAGGACTCTCGCCAACCGCGACGACTGTTCGTCGAGTTCGCCGTAACTGATCGACCGACCCCGGTATCGCACCGCCACCCGGTCCCGGCCCAAGGCGAGTCCACTGGTCAGCAGATCAGGCAGCAACCGGGGCGCCCGCACGGCATCGTCGTGGACCCGGGTCAGCAGGGCCAGCTCGTCGTCGCCGAGCAACGGCAAATCACCGATCGGGTCCCCGGGGTGGTGCACCGCGGCCGCCAGCAGCCGCAGGAATCGCTCGGCGAAAATCTCCACGGTGCGCCGGTCGAACAGATCGGGCGCGAAGGACAGGTTCGCGGCGATGCAGGCGCTGTCTCGGTTCTCCCGGACGTGCAGGGACAGATCGAATGGCCCGCGTGCGACGGGAGTCCGATCACCGGCGGACAACATCACCTGTACCAGCGGGTGACGTGCGTCCGACCGAACCGGATCCAGCAGTGCTACCAACTCGTCGAAGGGCAGGTCTGCTCGTGTGAACGCCTGTAGGGCGATGTCTTTCGCCTGCGCGAGCAGATCGTCGAAGGAGATTTCACCCGGCACCCTGGTGCGCAGTACGACCGTGTTGACCGATCCGCTCGTTTCGACGGGGGTGCCGATCGCGATGTCATCGGTCCCCGATAGTCGCGCAAGCAGTACCGCCAAGGTCGCGTGTACGACGGTGAACACCGTCGTGTCGTGCGCGACTTGATGTAGCCGGTGCTGCAAATCCGCACCGATCTCGAACTCGACGCACGAGTCCGCACGAGAGGGGACCGCAGGCCGTGGGCGATCCATGGGCAGGTTCAGCTCATCCGGTATCCCCTGGAGCGCGGTGCGCCAGTAGCGCGTCTGCGCGATCAGATCGCCGCGATCATCGAAGAACCGATTGATTTCCGCCGGCGTGCGCTCCGGCGTCGCAACGAATTCACCGATCAGCACCCGCAACCGCGCGGCGAGCGCCTGCGCGGTGGCGGTGGTGATCATGTCGCGCCGGTACTGCACTTGTATATGCAGTTGAGTGCCCAACTCGGCCACGACAGCCACCGGATAGTGCGTGAAGTTGCGACCTTGGAGATCGACGACTTCCAGCCCGTCGATCGTCGCGTGGGCCTGCCGCAAACCATCGGTGTCGATGGGATACGACTCGAAAGCCACGAGAGAATCGAACAACTCGCCCGCACCCGCGGCGCGCTGAATATCGGCCAACCCGATGTGATGACAGTCGAGCAACGAAACCTGTTCGGACTGCAGCCGAATCAGCAGTTGCCGCACCGGTGTACCGGAGTCGAACCGAACCCGAACCGGGACGGTATTGGCGAACAGGCCGACCATTTCGTCGACCCCGTCGACCTGCGGCGGCCGCCCGGAAACCACCGCGCCGAACACGACATCGTCACCTCCGGCACAGGCCGCGAGCACCAGACCCCACGCCGCCTGGACCACCGTATTGACGGTGACCTCGGTTGCGGCGGCGAACCTCAGCAGCTCCGCTGTCGCGGCGGGTGAAAGGTCGGCGGCGCAAACCCCATGGCCGTCGGCGGGCGTCGCGGGCGGCGGCAGGGTCGTGGCCAGCCGCGTCGGCGTCAGACCTGCCAGCGCCGCGCGCCACGTCTGCACGGTGGCGTCCCGGTCGTAGCGCGCCAACCACGCGAGATAGTCCCGATACGGCCGGACTCGCGGCAGCGGTGTCGAATCACCGTCGGCCGCATAGGAAACCAGTAGTTCCTTCATCAGCAACGGCATCGACCAGCCATCCAACAGGATGTGATGCGCGGTCAAAACCAGATGTACGCGCCCGGAGTTCGTGCGATACACCGTGAATCGCAGCAGCGGCGCCACCGTCGGATCGAATCCGACGCGTGCTTCGGCGGTTAGGAGCGACGCCGGATCGGCGTCCGAGGTGTCGACGATCCGCCACGGGACCGCCACAGACTCGGCGACGATCTGGACCGGGGTGCCATCGACCGAAGTTCTGAACGCGGCACGCAGGGTCACATGCCGATCCAACATCGTTTGCGCCGCCCGCCGTAGGCGATCCAGATCGATCACGCCGGACAACTCCACCGCCAACTGCAGCAGATAGGGATCTGCCGAATCGTCCGAAAGCTGTGTCAGGAAAAGCAATCCGAGCTGCAGGGGCGACAGCGGCAGGACATCGAGCAGACCCGGGTGCTCCCGCTGCCAGATATCGAGTTCACCCTGGGTGATCCGCACGAGCGGGACATCCGCCGGAGTCAGGCCACCGGCCGCCGGATCGTGTACATGTCCGGCAAGCATGGTCAGTGCGGCCACCCAGTACTCGGCCAGCTCCCGCACGGAGTCCTCGTCGAGGATCTCGGACGCGTACGCGAACGACGCGTTCATCTGCGCGCCCGCGTCGGCATCGGTAACGATCGCGTTGATATCCACCACGGCGGCCGCGGGCATCGCCCGATCCTGGGCAGCTTCCGGGGCGCCCCAGTCGGCGGTCGGCAGCCAACTACGATCCGTCAGCCCCTCCGGCAAGTCGCCTGCGGAAATCCGACCGAGATAATTGAAACCGATCTGGCCCAGCGCACCGTCGAGTTCGCCTGCGGTATCGGTGTCGAGATGACGCAGCATGCCGAAACCGATGCCTTTATCCGGCACCGCGAGCAGCTGCTCCTTCACCGTCTTGAGCATCGCCGCGGTCGCGTCGGCAGTATTCCATGCGGCATCGGCGTCGATGCCGGACAGATCGAGCACCACCGGATACATGCTGGTGAACCAGCCGACAGTGCGGTTCAGGTCGGCACCGGCGACGGCGGTTTCTTCACGACCGTGTCCCTCGAGCCGGATTCGCGTGGTCGCGGCATCGACCCCTCTTTTCGCCCGCCATGAGCGCACCGCGAGCGCCAACGCCGCGAGCAGACCGTCGTTGACTCCGCTCCGATACAGCCTCGGCAATTCGGTCAAGACCGCATGGGTGACCTCGGCCGGCACCGTGATGGTGAAATACCGCACCGTTGCCGCTGTGTCGACGACCGGGTCGAGTGCCCGCGCGCCCAATAGCGGATCAGCGACGGTCAGAACCTGCCGCCAGTACGGCAGTTCGCCGGAACGGTCCGCGGCGGTCGCCGCCTCGACCAGACCGTGCGCCCACCGCCGGAACGACGTGCCGACATCGGGCAGGGCGATCCGGTGGCCACCGTCGCGTTGCGCCCACGCGGTCACCAAGTCAGAGATCAGAATGCGCCACGACACACCATCGATCACGTAGTGATGCGCGGCGATGATCAGCGCATCCCGGCCGTCCGGTCGAGACAGCCAGGTGCAGGCGATCATCCGAGCCGACGCCGGGTCGAGCGTATCGAGGGCGGAATCCATTGCCGCACTGGCAGTTCCGCATAACTCATCGATGTCCAGTCCCACGGGCACGTCGACACGAGTGAGCAGGGTATCCACGTCCATCGCACCCGGCGGCAGAGTGTGCAGCTGCCATCGCCCGTCGTCGGACCACAACCGTGCGCGCAGCATGTCGTGGTGGTCCAGCACCGCGGCGAGCGTGGCCACCAAACCCGCCCGGTCGATGTGCTCGGGTAGGGCAAGCACCATGTGCTGGGAGAACCGGCCGAACGACCTCCCCCCGAGGAGGTGGGCGGCCAGCACCGGTGTCAGCGGAATCTCCCCGACGCCGCCGCCGGGTAACTCCGCGAGCCTCGGCGTGGGTTCGGAACCGACAACCGCGACCCGCGCCAACCCGGCCACGGTGCGCTGCTCGAACACATCCTGGGGGGTGAACACTATCCCTGCCGCACGGGCCCGCGAGACCAGCTGGATCGATAGGATGCTGTCTCCACCTGCGGCGAAGAACGAGTCCTCCGCCCCGACCCGCACACCGAGCACTTGTGCATACAACTCGGCGAGCCGGGATTCGACGGCGCCGACAGGGGCACGCGACACCGCCGCCTCGAAAACCGGCTCCGGCAACGCCTGCCGATCGAGCTTTCCGTTGGGGGACAAGGGGATCGCGTCGAGAACGACGATCGCGGACGGCACCATATGGCCGGGCAATGCGGCTCCGGCGAAGCGCAGGAGTTCTCCGGCATCGATGGAAATGCCGTTGCGCGGCAGCACATAAGAGACCAGTACGGTCGCGCCGGAGGGCGCGAGCTTGCCGAGAGTCGCGGCGTATTCGATATCGGGGTGACCGGTCAGTGCGGCGTCGATCTCACCTGGCTCGATACGGAAGCCGCGGATCTTGACCTGGAAATCCGAGCGTCCCAGATATTCGATCGCGCCATCGGCCATGCGGCGCCGCACCAAATCGCCGGTGCGATACATCCGTGCGCCAGGGTTGCCGACTTCCCCGCTGAACGGATTCGCCACGAATCGTTCCGCCGTGAGCGCCGCTCGGCCCAGATAGCCCTGCGCGAGCGCGGGACCGGAAAGGTAGAGTTCGCCGATCACTTCGGCGGGTACCGGCCGCAACCGCGAATCGAGCACTACCGCGCCGACACCCGGCAGGGCGGTACCGATGGTGATCGGCTGACCGGGCACCAACTCGGCGCTACCAGTGGCGAGAATGGTGGCCTCGGTGGGCCCGTAAGCGTTGTAGAAAGACCGTCCGGCGACCGCCCACCGCTCGACCAGTCGGGGGCCGAACGCATCACCCGCAACGACCACGGCCCGCAACGTGTCGAGTCCGACCGGATCGACCGACTCCAGCGCCGCGGGCGTGATCAGCATGTGCGTGACACGTTCACGGCGTAACAGGTCGGCGAGCTCGGCGCCGCCGAACACCGTCGGCGGGGCCACCAGGAGCGTCGCGCCGGAACTGAAGGCCAGCAGCAGCTCGAGCACCGATACGTCGAAGTTCGGCGAACAAACGTGCAGCACCCGCGAATCGCCATCGACCGCGTAGCGCTCTCGCTGAGCGTTCACCAGCATCGCAATACCTGCGTGCGTCACCACAACGCCCTTCGGGCGACCGGTGGAGCCGGAGGTGTAGATGACGTACGCCGGATGCTGTTCGGTCGGTGTGCCCACCCGGTCGACGTAGGAGATCGGATGTGCAGGCCGGGCCGCGATCCGTTCCCGGTGCAGCGGATCATCGATGTCGAGCCAGTAGATCTCGGTGCCGAACCGCGAGCGATGCGTCGAGTCGGTGAGCCCCAGCACCGCCCGAGAGTCGGCGACGATGTATTCGCTGCGCTCCGGCGGAAGGGTGGGGTCGACCGGCACGTAGGCCGCACCGGTCTTGGCGACGGCCCATACGGCCAGCACGGATTCGATCGAGCGGGTGAAGCCGACGGCGACGAGGTCGCCGGGGCCCACGCCCCGCTCGATCAGTTCCCGTGCCAGTCGTGATGACGACTCGTCCAGCTCCGTGTAGGTGAGTTCGCGCTGATCAGCGGGTTCGCCGGTCGGGTTGTAGCGGATCGCGATCGAGTCGGCCGCGGATTCGACCGCGGCCCCCAACAACTGCATGAAGAGCGGGCTACTCGATCTGCGGCGAATTCGACCCCGAACAGTGCGACGAACCCTATCCATTCGAGTACTACAGTCCTCTCGCGTCCAGCCCACAGGTCTTGCCGAAACCCACGAACCCGGCCGGATCCCGGCACACCGTTGGCGAACCAGTGTCGAACAAAGCGAGAAGGAATCGATTTTGGAGTATTTGTGCCCTATCAAATCACAGGCGGCGGCGTCATGACGTCACACGGGTTACATCCGGGGCAGGGCGCTCACCGGTTGCTGGATCGATAGCCACCCGAACGCGGAGCAGTCCTGAGATTCTGTATCCGGCGGGGAGTCACTCAGAGCGCTGCGAGAGCCAGTGCGGCGACCCACAGCTCTCGATCGATCGGATCGTCCGGCACACCGTGATCGGCCGACCGGAATGTTTCCACGACATCGGCACCGCGGTGCTCCCGGGCCGCCGACCAGAGATTGCCCCGTGCGTCGGCGGTCCGCATCACAGCCGCTTCCGCGTGGAATCCGAACCCCCACAGTGTCTTACGGGGGGCCCGCGAGAAGATCAGCGTCGCCAAATCCTGGAACGGCGGATCAGCAGACGTCGGCAGCGTGAGAACGCCGATCTGATCCGGACCCGCCAGGGTGAGGCCGAAAAAGAGGGGAGCCGAGTCCGACTGCTCGTTGGCTCCGAGCAAGGTAGCGGTCACGGTGCGGATCAGTTCGTCGGATGGGTAGAGAATCGTTCGCGGCATACTGCTTTCCGCCTTCCCGGGATGGACCGCGCTTCCCGCACCACGGTCGTCGGCCTGGATTTCCTCGATCGCGCGGGCGCTGGTGGTGTTTCGTTTCAGGCCGAGTCCGACGAGACCATTCCGCATCAGCCCCAGCCACCCACGCGCGCTTTGGCAGCGTAGCCCACGGTGAGGTGCGGATCTGCCACGGAGAGTGCGCATTTCGCGGCACGCATCCACGCCGTGGTCTCGACGCATAGTGAAATCCCGATCTCGAACTCCGTCTGCCTGTGGAGGCGAAAAATCGAGGTCGGGCAGCCTGGTGCGCGGTGAGTTGCCGTGACTTAACTGGGGCGATCGGTAACAATGCCGCGCATGACGGTGGCGGCGAGCGGCGGATTGATAAATCGGCGGGTTGATCAGGCACCCAGTGCGACACCGCGCAAGACATTTCGGCCCGACATCGAGGGGTTGCG
Organism: Nocardia vinacea; assembly: GCF_035920345.1. Taxonomy (NCBI): domain Bacteria; kingdom Bacillati; phylum Actinomycetota; class Actinomycetes; order Mycobacteriales; family Nocardiaceae; genus Nocardia; species Nocardia vinacea. The sequence continues at coordinate 2,661,211 of NZ_CP109149.1, read as the reverse complement.
AGCAGTCGCCGTGTTGGCCGTTGTGCTTTTTCATGCGAACACGCCCGGGCTCGGGGGCGCATTCGTCGGTGTCGATGTCTTCTTCGTCATTTCCGGCTTCCTCGTCACCGGAATCCTTTGGCGGGAAGCGGCTTCCGCCGACACTGTCGGGCTGCTCCGGTTCTACGGCGCGCGGGCCCGCCGTCTACTGCCCGCGGCGGGTGTCGTGGTGGTTGCCACCGCGATCGGTGCGGCGGTACTGCTGCCGCCGCTGCAGGCTCGCCAGGTCCTCGGCGATGGGATCGCCAGCGCCTTGTACGCCGGGAATTATCGGCTCGCGCTGCACGGCACCGACTACCTTGCCGGCGACACGCTCCCGTCGCCGTTTCAGCACTTCTGGTCGCTCGGTGTGGAGGAGCAGTTCTATTTGTTGTGGCCCGCGCTGATCGCCGGCACGGCCTGGTTCGCGCGGCGGCGCGGAATCGGATCGGCCGCTGTGTTCCCGTACCTGGTCGTTCTTGCGGTTGTCACCGCGCTCTCCTTCGCGCTCTCGCTGACCTGGACCCGCACGCTGCCACCGTGGGCGTTCTTCTCGCTGCCGACACGGGCCTGGGAGCTCGGCGCCGGCGGCATGATCGCGCTGTCGGTCGGCGTGTGGTCCCGGTTGCCGAAACCGGTCGCCGCCCCTGCCGGATGGATCGGTCTGACCCTGATCGTTGCTGCGTGTACCCAGCTGAACGGGAAGACCCCGTATCCGGGCACTGCGGCCCTGCTGCCCGTTCTCGGTACCGCACTGGTGATCGTATCGGGTTGTGTGGAAACACGATTCGGGCTCGGTCGCGGACTGGCGGCGCCGGTAATGCGGGCGATCGGCCGCGTGTCGTACTCCTGGTATCTGTGGCACTGGCCGGTATTACTGCTGGCGCCGTGCGCGCTCGGTCACCAACTCGGACGGAGTGGCTCGATGGGCGCGGTCATGATGGCAGGCGGACTCGCCATGCTCACGTTTTGGCTGGTCGAGAACCCGGTTCGCTTCGCCGCCCCATTGCGAGGGTCGGCCGCACGTAGCCTCGCCTGTGGCGGCGCGATCACCGCGGTCGCCGGTGGTGTGGCACTGATGCTGCTCGTGCTCATTCCCGTCCCGGTCGGCCGCGGCGCGGCGGCCGCGGCTCTCACACTCGCCACGCCGGCCGCGCCGGCCACCCTCAGCGCGGTCGCGCGCGACGAGGCGGTCGGGCAGCTGACCGCACAGACGCAGGCCGCAGTCGCTGCCTCGGCCGAAATCCGCGCTGTCCCTTCGAATCTCACCCCCGCACTGGCCGACGCGCCCGGCGACAAGGCGGGCGTGTTCGTCGACGGCTGCGTGCGATCGTGGCGTGACGTGGGACAGGCCGAGTGCGCCTCCGGCGATCCGGACTCGGCCACGACAGTGGCCCTGGTCGGTGATTCACACGCCGCGATGTGGCATCCGGCGTTCGAGTCGATCGCCGCGCAGCGGCACTGGCGGCTGGAAACCATGGCCAAGGTCACCTGTCCGTTGCTCGGCTTGCCCATCACCAGCCCTTATCTGGGCCGGGAGTACACCGAATGCGAGCAGTGGCGCGGCCAGATCCTGACCAGGTTGCGGGCCGAACACCCCCGGCTGATCGTGGTGAGCATGTCCCGGCGCTACGGCGCCGATTTCGGCTTCGTCTCTTACGACCAGGCCTGGATCGACAGCCTGAACCGCCTGGTCGGCCAGCTGCGAGCGACCGGAGCGGCGGTCCTCGTTCTCGGGTCGATCCCCGATCCGCACACCACCGTGCCTGCGTGCCTGTCCGAACATATCGACAATGCCGCGGCATGCACGCCGGCGCGGCCGGACGCGGTCGATGACGCGGGTATGGCGGCTGAGCACGCGGCAGCTACCACCGGCGGCGGCCAGTACGCCGATCTGACCTCGCTGTTCTGTACCGCCGCCAGCTGCCCCCTCATCATCGGTGACAACCTGGTGTACCGCGACGACAATCACCTCACTGTCAGTTACGCCAGAACACTCGGACCGGTCATCGCCGCACTCGCTGACCGTGCGCTGGCCAACGGCTGAGCGGGCCAGGCAGGTCCGGGTTCACCGGTGCTTCTCGGCGGATACGTAGGACGCCTGCTGCAGCCGGTCGAGCAGCTCGGCGGGCAGGTCGGTGGGCAAGTCGGTGATCGGACGGCCGTAGCCGGCGGCCAGGTCGAAGGGGGTGACGCGGTGGACCGACCAGCTGTGCCGAGACAGCCAGTCCCCGGGATCGACGCGGGTGTCGTCGTACCACAGGTCGCGCACGTTCAGGTTGCCGAACGGGTTGCTGCCGAAGAACCTTTCCTCCATGTCGAAGTGGTGCTGGTCCATGCCGCGGCCGAAGTCGTCGGCGGCCACGCAACTGGCGGGCGCGGACAGGGCGTCGATGCGTTCGAACAGTGCGTCGTGTGCCGAACCCGGCAGGAAAGGCAAGAGCCCCTCGGCCGACCACGCCGCCGGCCGCCCGGGATCGAAACCCGCAGCAGTGAGCGCGGCGGGCCAGTCGTCGCGCAGATCGACCGCCAGCGCGCGCCGATCGGCCGTGGCCACGGCACCGTGCTCGGCGAGCACCCGGTTCTTGAACTCCAGCACACCGGGCTGATCGATCTCGAAGACGACCGTGCCCGCGGGCCAATCCAGTCGATAGGCCCGCGCGTCGAGACCGGATGCCAGGATCACTGCCTGCCGCATACCCTGCTGCCATGCCGCGGCGAAGAACTCGTCGAAGAACTTTGTCCGAATCCCTATGAACCGCCCGAACAATCCGACCGAGCCCCCCGACGCCGGTTCGTCCAGTTTCTGCAGAAAGTGCGGTTCACCCGCCGCCTCGACGAACCACGCCGCGTAGTCGTCGTGGATCATCGGCTCGGGATCGAGCGTCTCGCGTGCGCGAAACGTGGCGACGCCCAGGGCGGTCAGCCCCACGCTCGTCACGATGTCCCAGCTGTCTCCGTCCGTTCGCATAAATATCACCCCATGGTGTCAGCGATCAATGACAGGTCGTTCAGCGGTCAGGTGCGGTAATGCGGGTTCACGATGCGCTCGAGGGCCGCCAGATCCGATTGCAGGGCGTAGAAGGTGCGCAGGGCGACGGCGAACGCGATGAACCCACCGATACACAGGGCTACTATCGAGCCGATCACCGTGTGCTGCTGATGCGGAGTCAGGAATATCAGCCCCAACGACACGCCGATCAGCGGAACCGATGCTGCCACACCGAGATACACGCGGCTGCGCCGGATCAGCCGATGCAGCCGGGGAGCGTCGTCGGGGGAGATGTGACCGGCGGCGACCAAACCCGGGTAGTACCAGCGCAAGACGAAAAAGGTGGCCGGAAAGTACGTGTACACGACCGCCACTGCGGCCGCGACGAGGCTCGAGGCAATCAGATTCGCCAGCAGGCCACCAGGTATCGGCCCCAGCGTCAGCAGCTTCACCGCGAAGATAACCATGGCCAGGATCCATCCGATAAACGCGACTGCCGCGATTCGGTCGCCGCAGGCCAGGGTGTCGGCGCGCGCCCGAGCGAGGGTGGCCTCGTCGAATTGCTTGCCCCGGCGCAGGCCGTCGGGCACCAGAAAGACGTTGCGGCACCAGTACAGCAGGCCTGCGATGGCGACCGGATAGGAGATCGCGATCACCACGTACCCCAGGTGGGTCAGCCGCCCGGCAGCCTCGGAGCCCAGTTCGAGTTGGATCAGGCGGACGTTGTGCGCCGACAGGTACAGTCCCGCCGCGACCTGGCCGAACATGCTTGCCGGAATCACCACCGGGATCGGCCGCATGCGCAGCCGTGCCCGCAGGCTGTGTGCGGGCGGGTCGACCAGGTCGCGGGCGGCCCGGTCCTGGCTCAATTCCAGCTGCTGGGCCAGTTCCGCGCCGCCGGGGTAGCGGTCGGCGGGGTCGGGCGCAAGGCAGGTGAGTAGTGCATGACGCAGGAGGGCCGGGCAGTCCGGGGGCAGGTCGGCTTCGAGGTTCGCATCGTCGATCCGGCGGCGTCGATCGACCATTGCCTGCAACGATTGCTCCGATTCGCCTGCTCCGAAGCCGTCGTCGAACGGTCGCCGTCCGGTGAGTAGTTCCCACAGGACCACAGCCAGCGAGTAGAGGTCGCTGCGGGTATCGAGATCGGCCGCAGTGGTGGCCAGGGTGGGGTGGCAGGCCTCGAGCTGTTCGGGGGACATGTAGGCCAGGGATCCGCCGAAGTAGGCGACGGGGTTCGCACCGGGCAGGTGGCGGCTGAAGCTGATGTTGAAGTCGGCCAGTTTGGGCTGGCCGTCGGCGGTCAGCAGCACATTTGCGGGTTTGATGTCGCGGTGCAGCACACCGTGGTGGTTGGCGTAATCGAGCGCGGCGGCCAGCCGGGCGCCCAACCGGGCTACGGTTTCCGGCCAGGTGAGCTGTTCCAGTTCCGCGCGCGCGGGCGAGTTCTGCGGCTCGAGCACGCCACCGCTGGTGGTGGCGGCGTCGATGGCCTGCAGCAGCAGCTTGCCGCTACGTCGTTCCGGTGGGGTGCTGCGCAGTTGCCGCAGGACGCCCAGCAGGGTGCCGCCGGGCACGTACTGCATGTACATCAGCTTCAGATGCTGTTCGGCGAGCTGACGCTGATCGAAGACGCGGACGATGTAGTCGTGGTCGAGCTGGGCCAGCGTCTGCGGTTCGGTGCCGCGGTCGCGGGAGATCTTCACTGCCACCAGCCGGCTCATCGATCGCTGCCGGGCCAGGAATACGCGCGCGAAGGCGCCGCGGCCGAGCGGCAGCAGCAGATCGAAATCGTCGACCGAGGCGCCCGTACCGATGGCCTCGAGGGCATCGAGCGCCTTGGGGTCGGCCAGCAGCGTGCTGCGCAGACCGCCGACATCGAAAGTCTCGGTGATGCGGGCCATTTGGTTCGGATAGTCGTGCTCGTACTCGGTGAGGTCGACGTCGTTGCGGCAGCTGCGGGCACTGATCTCCTCGTAGACGAGATCCGGCGGCAACGGGGCAGTGCCCAATTCCGGGAACTGCTCGCGATAGTCGGCCAGGCGCAGCGCGTCGTCGCTGCGCTGCCACCGTTCGTGCAGATCGACTTTGATCAGCTCGATCAACGTGGTCCGCCGCAGCGCGGGCTCGAGGGGCAGATGCGCCGACAAATCGGGCGGTTCGCTCGATGCTTTCCAGTCCCCGGCGAACTGGGCAACCAGAGTCGTCAACGCGGTCTGCGTTGCTGTCGCGCGGGCTACACCGACGCCGGGTGTGTTCGCTCCGAGGTTCTGATTCATCGTCGCTCGCTTCGAAGTGGTCGAGCCCGGCTCCCGCACCGAGGGGTTTCGGATCCCTCCGGGGGAGTAGCTGGCACTTCACCAACAGCCTTTCGCCCTTGTGGGCATTTGTCCACCCCCGACCTCGTTTGGCGAACCAGGCCTCGGCTGCCCTGATTCTCGCAACCGCTTCGACCACCAACGGTCGACCGACCGATATTCGAACCGGTCGGCCCCCGGGAGTCGCGATGCGGACCGGCGGGCCGTTCACCTTTGTTGGCGATACGCTGGGCATTGTCGGAAGGGTGAGCAGATGGTGCCCGGTTTCGGTGCACATGCCGAGTGGATCGCACGCCGCTGATGGTCGGCGATGATCCGCCGCGGACCCAACGTGACGTGAGCATGCCCGTCGCGGTGGAGTTGAGTGCGTCCGGGTTCGAGGATGCCGCGGAGATCGGCCGCGGTGGTTTCGGTGTGGTGTATCGCTGCAGGCAGGTGGCGCTGGACCGCACGGTTGCGGTGAAGGTGCTGACCGATGAGCTGGACGAAGACAATCGGGAGCGGTTCTTCCGCGAGCAGCAGGCGATGGGCCGACTGACCGGGCATCCGAATATCGTCACGGTGCTGCAGGTGGGTGTCACCGCGAGCGGCCATCCGTATCTGGTGATGCCGTATCACCCGTTGGATTCGCTGGATGCGTGGGTTCGTCGGCAGGGCCGGGTGCCGGTGGAGACGGTGTTGTGGATCGGGGTGAAGATCGCGGGCGCGCTCGAGAGCGCGCATCGGCTCGGGATCGTGCATCGGGATGTGAAGCCGGGAAATATTCTGCTGACCGATTACGGGGAGCCGGCGTTGACCGATTTCGGTATCGCGCGCATGTCCGGCGGTTTCCAGACAGCGACGGGCATCTTGACCGGGTCGCCGGCGTTCACCGCCCCGGAGGTGCTCGGTGGCGAAGCCGCGACACCGGCGGCGGATGTCTATGGGCTGGGTGCGACCTTGTTCTGCGCGCTGACCGGGCATGCCGCGTTCGAGCGTCGTAGCGGTGAGCAGGTGGTAGCCCAGTTTTTGCGGATCACCAGCCAGCCGGTGCCGGATCTGCGGGATAGCGGTATTCCTGATGACTTGTCGGCGGTGGTGGAATCGGCGATGGGCCGGGATCCACAGCGGCGGCCGTCGGCGACCGAGGTAGGTGAGGCCATCCGCCAGGTACAGCGGCGTCACGGATATCAGGTGGGCGAGATGGCGCTGCGGACACCGGACAGCGGGCCGCACGAGCACACGCCGCCGTCGCAGGTATGGTCTGGGCCGCAGACAACGGGGGGTCGCGGCAGCACTGGTGAGCTGCCGCTGGAGTTGACCAGTTTCGTCGACCGCCGTACCGAGGTGTCGGAGATCAAGGCTTTGCTGTCGGTGTCGCGGCTGGTGACGTTGGCCGGGATCGGTGGTGTCGGCAAGACCCGGCTGGCGCTGCGGGCGGCGTCGAACGCGCGACGCGATTTCCCCGACGGGGCATGGGTGATCGAGCTGGGCGACGTGCGAGACCCGGCACTGCTGATCGGCGTCGTGGCGTCCACGCTGGGCCTGCGGGACGATTCGGCTCGACCGATGCAGCACGTGCTGGTCGAGTTCCTGTGTTCCCGGGAAACGTTGCTCGTTGTGGACAATGGCGAGCAGGTTGTGGAGGCGTTGGCGGAGCTGGTCGAAACATTGTTGCTGGCGTGTCCGAGCCTGCGGATTCTGGTCACCAGCCGCGAGCCGCTCGACATCGCCGGGGAAGCAGTGCTGCGGGTGCTGCCGCTGACTGTTCCGGGCACCGACGGTGAGCCGACGCTGCGGGGATTGCCTAAATACGACGCGTTGACATTATTCGCCGAACGCGCCGCGCTGGTCGTACCGGGCTTCGAACTCACCGACGACAACAAGGCCGCTGTGGCCGGTATCTGTTCGCGGCTGGACGGGTTGCCGCTGGCGATCGAACTTGCCGCGGCACGGATGCGCACCATGTCGCCCGAGCAGATCCTGGCGCGGCTCAGCGACCGGTACGCGCTGCTGACCCGCAGCAGTCGCACCGCGCCGAAGCGGCAGCAGACGCTGCGTTGGTGCATCGACTGGAGCTACCAATTGTGCACGCCGGCCGAGCAGCGGCTATGGGCCCGATTGTCGGTATTCGCCGGCGGCTTCGAACTCGACGCCGCCGAACGGGTGTGCGGTGCGGACCTGGAGCTCGAGAGTTTGTTGGATGCGTTGTCTTCCCTGGTGGACAAGTCGATCGTAAACCGGGAGACGCTGGAGGACGCCGTGCGCTTCCGGATGCTCGAGACGATTCGCGACTACGGTCGGGAGAAGTTGCAAGAGTCCGGCGAATACGAGGATCTGCGTCGACGGCACCGCGACTGGTACGAGCGGCTGGCGCTGGATGCCGAGGCCGGCTGGATCAGTGACCGGCAGCCCTACTGGTTGACCCGGCTCGACCGTGAACAACCAAACCTGCTGGACGCGCTCGAGTTCTGCACGTCCGAGGACAGTGCGGAATCGGCCGTGGCTGGGCTACGCATTGCGGCCGTGTTGGCTACTGTGTTCTGGGGTTTTCGGGGCCTGTGGGGTGAGGCCAGACGCTGGCTCGGCCGCGCCCTTGCCAACCCCGCCGCACGATCGATACCCGACCGTGTCAGGGCGCTTCATGACAGCAGTAACGCAGCCGCGATGCAGCGGGACTTTCAGTCAGCAGGTGCCTTACTGGACGAAGGACGCGCACTGGCCGAACAGGATCCCACTCCTCTGAACCAGGCGCTGATTGCTAAGGCCGAGGGCACTTTGGCGCTGTATAGGAATGAACCCGCTCGCGCGGTCTCCTGCCTCGAGCGTGCCGTCGAAGTGTTCAGCTCGAACCTGCGGGGACACCTCCATATCGCTACGTTGGTGTTGCTCGGTTGGGCACATGCTCTGCAGGGGGACAAACGGCGGGCGATCGAGTATCACGATCGAATTGTTTCCATCACCGAAGCGCGCGGCGAATCGTTGTTTCGCTCGGCCGCCCTGGGGGCGAAGGGCATTGCCGTCTTGCAGCAGGGCGAGCGGTCCGACGCACTCCAGTTGCTGCAGGAATCGCTGCGAGTCAGCCGGTCCGCGCGCAGCCCTCTCGTCACGGCCGTCGATCTCGAGGGGCAGGCCTGGATCGCCGCCGATCGCGATGGTGAGCGCTCGGCCGTTCTGCTGGGCGCCGTGGAAAATCTGTTGCGGGCCTCCTCTGGCTTGTCGACTTTTTCCCGGAGCTATTCAGATTTCACGACGAATGTGAGCGCACGGCGCGTCGTGTGCTCGGCAACCGAGGATTCGATGCGGCATTCCGGCGCGGCCAATCCATGGGAATAAACGCCGCAGTCGCCTACGCGCTGGGGGAGCCGACAACCGCCGGCCCGCGAGCTTCGGAACTGGCATTGACCAAACGCGAGCAGCAGGTCGCAGACCTTGTGGCCCAAGGACTCACCAATAAGCAGATCGCGGCGAAACTGGTGATCTCGCAACGCACCGCGGACGGGCATGTCGAACACATCCTGAGCAAACTCGGATTCACCTCCCGCGCGCAGATCGCTGCCTGGATCGTGGATCAAAGCCGGCAAGCGACTTCGTGACCGCACAGTCCAGCTGAACCCGCGCTCCGGTCGCGCCCGGACAACTCCTGTCGCTTGCTACCTCGTGGCGATTTTGGAGGTCTTACGCCGGGCATCGTCGGCGGCGTGCATTTCGTTTGCGTACAGCAGGCCGAAGGTGAAGCCGTTCTCGCCGGCTGCTGTGCCTGCGGTCGTCGCGGTGCGCCACAGGAATCGTGCAGATACGATTCCGTCGTTGTAGTCGCCGAGCACGCGTTGAATCTTCTTGTAGTACTTGATGTTCGGCTTCGCTCGCGAGTGTTTTCCCGCGGGCTCGAGTAGTTCGGCGGCGTAGCGGGCTCGTTTGGCGGCCTTGCGGGCGCGGTGCAATGACGCCTGTCGTTGGTCGTGCAGGGCGGTCGTGAGCCGGTGATCGGCTTTGCGGGCGGCTTTGCGAGCCCGCTGCACGAGTTCACGTCTGCGAAGTCGCCTGTCGAACGGCGGGTGCGATTGCCAGGCATGCAGGGTCGCGAGCAATTCCAGGTAGCGAGTCGAGTCCATGGCCTCGGTGATTGCATTGCGGCTGGGCACCTGTCGGGCCAGAATCGTCGCGTCGATGCGCGCGGCGACCGGGCCGAGGACGAGTTCGGACGGCAGTTTATGCACCTGGTCGGCCAGACGGCGATGTTGGACGTGGCAGTCGCGCACATCGCCGAGTAACCCTGCATACCACTTCAATTCGTCCTCGACAGCACCGATGGCGGAGCGGTCCAACAGCTTTCCGAACACGCGCAGGGTGCTGCGCAGACGCCGCGTCGCGACGCGGGTGTCGTGGATCGGTTCCTGGCCGCGGCGCAGAGCGACATCACCGGCGAAGATCATGTCGATCTGCGCGGTCATGTACTCGTAGATGGCGCGCTCCGCCGCAGTGTCCGTGACCGGCTTGGGCTGCGGGGGCAGCACGTGAGAGAGCTTGGAGGGAAATTCCGATCTGCGTGCGCCCGCCTCAGCGAGACTGTCCACCAGCGCCTCGGGTACAGCGTCGATTCGCGGGCCGAGTTCGACCTCGATCTCGTGCCAGGCGACGGAACTTCCGTCAGCCGGTGTCGTATCGACGATGTCGTCGTCGACTTCGACTATCAATTCGCCGTCCGGCCCGAGTACACGGTGGCGATTCCGCAGCGTGTGAATCGTGGTGACCGCGTGCAGTGGTTTACCCAGCGCCGCGCCGGTGACTACCTCGACGAACTCGGGCGGCAGTTCCTCCGAGAGCGGGGCATGCAATTCGGTGCGACCGTTCGGATGGGGAACTTTCAACTGCCAGCCGGATTCGTCGGCACCTTCCCGGCGGCGCAGGGTGAGATTGTGAGCGAGCAGATCTCGCTCTGGGGTATCGAAATAGGTGCTGGTCAATTCGACCGACGTCGTTTCGATACGACTGTCGGAGACGAGGTTGTCCAATGCCGGAAGAGAAAAGACCTCGTCGACCTCCCATTTGCTTTCACGTTCCAGTACTTCCTCCATAAATTGGGCGTTCCCGGCCCACCACCCCTGAAACAGTCGACGTCGCCCTCATCGAGATCGATCTCGTCGCGTATTCGGCCGGTCTCAACCACGCTTGCCGCCGCGCCGGACCGTGGATGAACATCTCGATCTTGCGGCGCACGTCGGGTGCGGCGAGCATCGCCTGCCCGGTCGGCGACCGCGGCCTCTGTCCTCGACCGGTACCTGTCGCTTTCGGACAACTCCCGCGCGGCGACCACCATTGCGTGGTGCGGTGCCCAGGCCTGCGTCGAACACCGAAAACCGGGGACGGTCGGGGTGATATTGGGCAGCATCACGGGCGAGGCGACTTCGCCGGTCCACGAAATCAGCTGCGGCAGTTGATCTTCGGCGTGAAAAATCGGCAAGAAGTCCTGATCGAACATCCGAATAGGTTGCGGGCCAGGCTATCGGAGTCGCGAGCCCGCAACCTACGGTATCGATCGCGATCCGGTGCGGTGGCCGGCGAATGTCGGTATTCCGCGTGTCGGTGTGATGTCGAGGGCATACTGGGCGAGCCAAAGCTGCACCGAGGAGAGACAAGACCCGAAGGGGCCCGTCGTGACCAGTGCGATCGTCGCTCGTGTTGCCGAAATCGCCGAACCGCGCGCCGAACTACGCCAGACCCGCGCGGCGGTGGACGCATTGAAAATCCAACCCGCGCAGCTATTGGCCGAGCGCAGGTAAGCAGGCACGTCCGCCGCGAGCAGGCCGCGCCCGACCGGGCACGCGACTGGCTCGACGGCACCAACGCCCATAGCGAACTAGAAAGGCGCGACGCTCGGTGCGATCTGCGTCAGCCGTTCGTGAACCTGGATTGCCCACTGCCCCAGCCGATATCGCTCGATTCATCACGCCGACCGGGGCGGTAGAGCCCCGCCGGTCACTGCCGTCATCGCTAGTTATTGCCCGGCTGCATGTTCGATGTCGGCGACGAATTCCAGTCATTATCAAGCTATCTCAACTCGGAGGAAACGGATGAACCCATGGACTGAGCGGCTCTCGGTCAACAGAGTCGCTGTCGTGTCCGCCTCGGTTCTGATTGCAGTGGCGGCGGTCGCATCATTCGCGTTCGCGCATCATCTGGCACGGTTGGCCGGAACGCCATCGACCATCGCGTGGCTGTGGCCGATCGTGGTGGGCCTCACGGTCTTTCAGATCGCGTACTGCTACGTGATGGTCGGAACGTTGCCGTATCGGACTGGAATCATCCGACTGTACTTCGGGGTTCTCCTGCTGAGCGGTGTGGCCGCCGGCGTCCTCGGAAACGCGTTCAACGCAACGGATCCCGGCGAGCTTTCGCTGGCCGCCAAAGCCATCATGGGTGCGATTCCGCCGCTGTGTCTGCTGCTGGTGGTCCTCAACACCTCGATCTTCTTCAGCACAACCAAACCGTGGCTGCACGGTGCGGACAATTTCTCCCGAGGTACAGCGGCTGAAACGCCCGTCGTCGACGCGGCCGGACGTCTTTTGTCGTAGCCCGTCCCGTCCTCGACTAGTTGCCTTGGGCAACTAATCTGATATGGTAGCCCCGAGCAACTATCGACGGGGTCCGCGATGACGTCCACTCAGCGGGCAATCCGGTGCCGCGTGCACTAGCGCCACGAGAGAGTGAGGCCTGCCTTGTCGCAGAATTTGCAGGACGCCGACCAGGAGAAGGCCGCGCCGGACCTGAACAAGCACGCCGAGCCCGGCGCTCCGATGACACACCGTCAGATCATGGAAACGCTGACCGGACTGCTGACCGGCATGTTCGTCGCGATCCTGTCCTCGACCATCGTGGCGAACGCGCTGCCCACGATCATCTCCGATCTGCATGCGGGCCAGACCGCCTACAGCTGGGTGATCACCGCGACCCTGCTCGCGATGACGGTGACCACGCCGATCTGGGGAAAACTGTCGGATCTGGTCGACAAGAAACTTCTCGTGCAGATAAGCCTGGTCATCTTCGTCGTGGGCTCGATCATCGCGGGCCTGGCCGCCAACGTGGGACAGCTGATCGCGGCGCGGACGATCCAAGGTGTCGGTGCAGGCGGTATGACGGCGCTGACCCAGACCATCATGGCGGTCATGATCTCGCCCCGCGAACGCGGTCGCTACGGCGGCTACATGAGCGGTCTCTTCGCCGTCGGCACCGTCGTGGGACCGCTGGTGGGCGGTGCCATCGTGGATACTTCCTGGCTGGGCTGGCGGTGGTGCTTCTTCATCGGCATCCCCGTTGCGGCGGTCGCATTGGTCGTACTCCAGAAGACGATGCACCTGCCGATGGTCAAGCGGCAGACATCGGTGGACTGGCTCGGAGCGCTGCTGGTGGCCGCCGCTACCTCGCTGCTGCTGATCTGGATCTCGTTCGCCGGCGACAAGTACGCCTGGCTGTCCTGGCAGACCGGCGTGATGATCGGCGGCACAGTGGTTTTGGTCGCGCTGTTGCTGCTGACGGAGTCGAAGACGAGCGAGCCGATCATCCCGCTGTACCTGTTCGGCAATCGCACCATCGTGCTGGCCGTCGTGGGCTCCTTGGTCGCGGGTGTGGCCATGTACGCGGGCACCACTTTCCTCAGCCAGTACTTTCAACTCGCCCGGGATGCGTCACCGACGGCGGCCGGCCTGCTCACCCTGCCGATGATCTTCGGCCTGGCCATCGTGTCGATCGTGTCGGGGCGGCTGATCTCCCGGACCGGCCGCTGGAAGATCGTCCTGGTCATCGGCAGTGTGCTCATGGTGGTCGGTGTCACCTCGTTGGGCACCGCCCGCGCCGACACCCCTTACGGATTGCTGGCCGTCTACATGTTCTGCGTCGGCGCCGGAGTCGGCATGACTATGCAGAACTTGGTACTCGCCGTACAGAATCAAGTGCGCATCCACGAGATCGGCGCGGCCAGCGCGACTGTCGCGTTCATGCGATCTCTCGGCGGCGCGATCGGCGTTGCCGCACTTGGTGCGGTCATGGCGAACAGCATCACCCACTACACCGAAACGGGTTTGGCCCGGCTGGGAATCCCCGGCAGTGGCGTTCATTCGGGTAGCAGCCTGCCGAGCTTGTCAGCACTGTCGGCCCCGGTCCGCTCGGTAGTGGAAGACGCCTATGGACACGGCGTCGCCGATGCCTTCCTCTGCGCCGCGCCGCTGGCCGTACTCGCGCTGGTCGCCGTCCTGTTCATCCGAGAGGTCCCGCTGCGCACCACAAATGCCCCGGACCCTGTAGTCGAAGCGGCTGGACCGCGGACCGAGGGTAAAGTCGGCCACTCTTGAGTAACCCGTATGCTTCACGCGGCGCTGTGGAGGTGGGTAAGACGGTGAACGATACGATCGACGAGATCGAGGAGCAGCTCATTGTGGCGCTGCGGCGCAGCCGCAGAACCTCGTTCGAGTCCGCGGAACGTGTCCATCCCGGTCTCGAACCCGCCGCCTACGCCTTCCTGATGCGGCTCGACGCCATCGGCCCCAGCCGTCCCAGCGACCTGGCCAGCTACTTCCGTATCGGGAAAGCCACTACCGGACGCCAACTTTCGGCACTCGAGGAACTCGGACTAATCGACCGGCAACCCGATCCGGACGACGGTCGCGCACAGCTGCTCGCACTGACCACGCTCGGCAAACAGCGGTTGGACGCGACCCGCGTCGCCCGCCGCCGAGTGCTGCACGAACGACTGTCGAGCTGGCCCGAATCCGACCTGGCAACACTCGCCGAACTCCTGCACCGCCTCAATGCCGAATTCGGCGACTGAGACCGTCACCCTCTTCGGTCCGCACCGCGGTGTGTCGCCGGGTGATGAGCCAACCGACAGCGCCCGCGACCGGGAGCATGATTCCGCCGTAAACCCCTGCGGGCACACTTATTTCGGTGCTGTCGAGAACGCTGATGGCGATGGTGATGGCGATGGCACTGTTGTGGATACCGATCTCCATCGAGCAGGCTATCGCCTGGCGGATGTCGACGCCGAGCCATCGGGGGACGAAGTAGCCCACAGTCAAGCTGAGCAGGCAGAAGACAAAGGTGACCGCGCCGACGTCGAGGAGATATCCCGGCAGGTCAGCGGCGCCGCTGATCACGCTTGCGGCTATGACTAGTACCAGGGTCAGCGCCGAGCCGATGCGCACCGGGCGGTTCATCCGGTCGGCGAAGTCGGGGGATAGCCGCCGCACCAGCATACCGACGATGACCGGGATCAGGATCATCGCGAACACCTGGATCACCTTGCCGAACTGCAAGCCCAGTCCGCTCGCACCGGCTTCGGGTTCGAAGTAGTCGATCGCGAAGTTCGTGATCAGGGGTGCGGTGACGACCGCGATGATCGAATTGACGGCCGTGAGGGATACGTTGAGTGCGACATCGCCGCCGAACAGGTGACTGAGCAGGTTGGCCGTGGTACCGCCCGGCGACGACGCGAGCAGCAGCATGCCGACGGCAAGGGTCGGCGGTAGATCGAAGAGCAGGACCAGACCGAACGCGATTGCCGGCAGCACGAGCAACTGACACGCCAGCGCGATAGCGACCGTCCTGGGTTGGCGCGCGATCCGGGTGAAATCGTCGACGCTGAGCGAAAGTCCCAGCCCGAACATGATCACGGCCAAAGCCAGTGGCAGAGCCAGTGATACGAGCGGTGAGTTCACCGGTGTTCCTTCGTCGCGTTGGAGTGGACGCGGAAACGGTATCCGGCTGGGGCGGTGAGGTGGCCTGGTCCTTCCGCTCAGCGAGAAGGACCGGTCAGGTGATGATGCGCAAGGGGTGTTCCAGGAGTTCGGTCAACTGTTGGAGGAACCGTGCGGCGGTTGCGCCGTCGATTGCGCGGTGGTCGGCGGAGAGAGTGACGCGCAGGATGCTGCGGGTGACGACCTGGGAGTTGTCGAGGCGTAGTTCGTCTTTGGCCGCGCCGACGGCGAGGATGGCGGATTCTGGCGGGTTGATGACGGCGGTGAATTGTTCGATGCCGAACATGCCGAGGTTGGAGATGGTGAAGGTGCCGCCGCTCATTTCGTCGGCGCGCAGTTTGCGGTCGCGGGCGCGTTCGGCTTTGTCGCGGGTTTCGGTGGCGATTTCCGAGACGCTCTTGCGGTCGGCGTCGCGGACGACCGGGACGAGGAGTCCAGCGGGGGTGGCGACGGCGATGCCGAGGTGAATTCCGCGGTGCCGCAGGAGTTTGTCGTCGGCGATGGAGACGTTGACGGCGGGGTCGGTGCGCAGTGCGGTGGCGACCGCTTTGACGAGTAGGTCGTTGACGCTGACCTTGGTTTTGCCTGCTTGTTCGAGGGTGCGGTTGATCTCGGCACGGAAGGCCAGCAGGTCGGTGACGTCGATTGCGCTGGTCAAGTAGATGTGCGGGGCCTGCTGTTTGCTTTCGGTGAGGCGTTTGGCCGAGACCTGCTGGATGGTGCTGAGCGGGATCTCGTCGTAGTCGCCTGCGGGGGTCACGGATGCTACCGGCGGCGCAGTGGGAGTGGATTCGATAGCGCGGTAAGCGGATTCGACATCGTTGCGAGTGACCCGTCCGCCGGGGCCGGTGCCGGTTACGGTGGCGAGGTCGACGTGGAGTTCGCGGGCGATCTTGCGGGCCAGCGGTGAGGATTTCTTGTGAGTTCCGGTCTCCATAGCCGCGGAAAAAGTTCCCGATGTGTCGATCGGATTATTCTGTGTACCAACACTTCCCGGCGGATCGGCCGCCTGGTCCTTCGCCGTATCACTCGATGCCGCACCGCTTTCGGCTGCAGCGGCGTTCGATCCGGCAGAGCCGCCCGCCGCGGACCCGGTTCCGTCGCCGATCAGCGCGATTGTATTGCCGATCGGGACGCGCGAGCCCGGTTCGAACAGAATCTGTTCGAGGATGCCGTCCTCGTAGGCCTCGAGTTCCATGAGGGCTTTGTCGGTTTCGATTTCGGCGAGGATATCGCCGCGGCTGATCTTGTCGCCGACCTGTTTGAGCCAGGCGACGACGACGCCTTCCTCCATGGTGTCGGACAGGCGGGGCATGATGATGTCGGGCATGTGAAGTCCTCTCAGCGGCGTCGGCCGACGGCCGCGAGTGTTTCCGCGGCGGCGGTGTAAAGGGATTCGGCGGACGGCAGCGCGATCTGTTCGAGAGTTTTGGCGTAGGGCAGCGGCACTTCCGCGGCGGCGACTCGCCGAACCGGTGCGTCGAGGTAGTCGAAGGCGCCGTCGGAGATGGAGGCGGCGATTTCCGCGCCGATGCCGTAGGTGAGCCAGTCGTCTTCGGCGACCACCGCGCAGCCGGTCCTGCGTACCGAGCTGACAATGGTGTCGCGGTCCAAGGGGCGCAGGCTGCGCAGGTCGATGACCTCGGCCGAGATCCCTTCGGTGGCCAGGCGTTCGGCAACCTGGGTGGCGATCGTCGCCATGCGCGAGTAGCCGATGAGGGTGATGTCGGTGCCCGGACGCGTGATCGCTGCCTTGCCGATCGGAATTGGTGGAAGATCCTCGGGCACTTCGCCTTTGGTGTTGTAGAGGGCGAGGTTCTCCAGGAACAGCACCGGGTCGTCGTCCTCGATCGCGGCGCGCAGCAGTGCCCGCGCGTCGGCCGGAGTGCTGGGGGCGACGACCTTCAGTCCGGGCACGAACGCGTAATACAGCTCGATGTTCTGCGAGTGGGTGGCGCCCAATTGCTGGCCGCCGCCACCAGGAGTGCGGATGACCATCGGCACGCTGGTCTGTCCGCCGAACATGCCGTAGATCTTGGCGGCGTGGTTGACGATCTGGTCCAGCGCCAGCAGCGAGAAGTTGATCGTCATGAGTTCCACGACGGGGCGCAGGCCGAGCATCGCGGCGCCGATGGCCGCGCCGACGAATCCCTCTTCGGCGATCGGGGTATCGCGCACCCGTTTCTCGCCGAATTCGGCGAGCAGTCCGGCGGTGATCTTGTAGGAGCCTTCGAAGACGCCGATCTCTTCCCCGATGAGCAGGACGTCGTCATCGCGACGCATCTCCTCGCGCAGGGTTTCGCGCAGCGCTTCGCGATAGGTCATGACAGGCACGGTGGTGTCCTCAGCGGTTGCGGGAAGTGTTTTCAGAACAGCGGATCGGCTGGCAGCCTTCGGGATTCACCGGCCACCGGGGTGGCATAGGTGTAGTCGAACAGGCTGGTTGGCTCGGGGTGTGGGCTGGCGTCGGCGAAGGCCACGGCGGCGTCGACTTCTTCGCGCACCTCGGCTTCGATGGCGGCAACGGTGTCCTCGTCGAGGACACCGGCGGCGATCAGCTCGCGCTGTAGCCGCGCGACCGGATCGGATTCGCGTGCGGTCGAAACCGCTTCGGCGCTACGGTATTTCGCGGGGTCGACCACCGAATGCCCCTTGAGTCGGTGGCTGACGGCCTCGAGCAGGGCTGGTTTTCCCTCCCGGCGGGCGGCTTCCACCAGCTCGGTGGCGATATCCCGCACCGCGAGTACGTCCGTCCCATCGACTCGTTCGCCGCGCATCCGGTATGCGCTGGCGCGCTTGTAGAGGTCGGGTTCGGCGGAGGACTGTTCGACGGTGGTGCCCATGCCGGTGTGGTTGTTGATCACGACGAACACTACGGGCAGATGCCACAGTGCCGCGATATTCAGCGATTCGTGGAATGCCCCGATATTGGTTGTGCCGTCACCCATTTGGCAGACTACGACATCGTCGCCGCCGCGGTAGTCGATGGCCAGTGCGGCGCCGACGGCCAACGGCAATTGGCCACCCACGATGCCGTAGCCGCCGAGCAGTCGGGTCGCGGTGTCGAACATATGCATCGAGCCGCCCCACCCCTTCGAGGTGCCGGTGGTTCGGCCGTAGAGTTCGGCCATCACCCGGCCGGGTTCGATGCCTTTGGCGATCGCGTAGCCATGTTCGCGGTAGTTGGTGAACAGGTAGTCGGTCGGGCGCATCGCTGCGGCGAGTCCGACGACGGTGGCTTCCTCGCCGAGGTTGAGATGGCAGTAGCCGCCGATCTTGGCCTGGGTGTAGCCCTGCGCGGTGCGCTCTTCGAAGCGGCGCACGAACAGCATGTCGCGGAAGTAGCCACGCAGGGTGTCGGGATCTGTACCGGCGAATGCCTTACGGGCCGCGGCTTTCGACGTGGTTTTACGGGGTGCGGTGGTCGTGGTCACGGTGGCTCCTCAGCGTTTGCGTGGCGCGATGTGTACGGGCAGTCCCAGGCCGGCCAGCGCCGCCTCCATGCCGATCTCGCCGAGGGTCGGGTGGGCGTGGATGGTGCCTGCCAGCTCGTCGAGCGTCGCCTCGAGCGAAATCGCCAGTGCGCCTTCGGTGATCAGGTCGCTGGCCGAGGGGCCGATGATGTGCACGCCGAGGACTTCCTGATGCTGTTGCCCGGCGACAATTTTCACGAATCCCTCGGTCTCGCCGAAGGTTTTGGCTCGCCCCAGGGCCGCGAACGGGAAGCGCGCGGTGATCACCTCGTGCCCGGCGGCGCGGGCGGCGGCCTCGGTGAGTCCGACGCTGGCGATCTCCGGATGGGTGAACGTGGCCGCGGGGATCACCGTGTAATCGATATGCGCCTGATGTCCGGCGATCACGTCGGCGGCGGTGAGGCCTTGATGGGAGGCGACGTGGGCGAGCAGCGCCCGACCGGTGACGTCGCCGATGGCGTACACGTGCGCGGTACCGGTACGCAACTGCTCGTCGACGGTAATGAATCCCCGGTCGTCGGTGGCGATGGCGGCAATGTCCAAGCCGAGGTCGGCGGTGTTGGGACGCCGCCCGACACCGACCAGTACCACGTCGGCATCGAGCTCGCGCGCCCGCGGGCCGTCGACAGTCACTCGCAGTGCCTGATTCGACTCTTGTGCAATGGACTTCACCGTTGACCCGGTGAGCACCGAAATGCCGCGCTTGCCGAAGGAGCGGCCCAGCGCGGACCCGATATCGGTGTCCTCCGCGGGAACGAGCCGGTCCTGCATTTCGACGATCGTGACCTCGGCGCCGAAGGTGGCGAACAGGCTGGCCCATTCGGCGCCGACCGCGCTGCCGCCGATGATCACCAGCCGCTTCGGCACCTCGGTCAACCCGAACGCGCCGTCGGAGGTGATCACGCCGGGCAGATCAGCGCCCGGAATCGGCAGCCGAGCGGGCACCGAGCCGGTCGCGATGATCACATCGCGCGCACTGACCTGCCGGATCAGCGTGGTCGGGGCGGCGGCGTAGCGCGGGCCCTGCGGACCGACGGGGGAGTGGCCTACCTCGTGCACCTCGACGGTGGTGGGATCGATGAAGCGGGCATGGCCCTCGATGACGGTCACGCCGTTGGCCGCGAGCAAGCCCGCGACACCGTCGGTGAGTTCCTTGACGATGCCGTCCTTGCGCTGGCGCACAGCGGCGAAGTCGAAGCGCACGTTCTCGGCGTAGACACCGAAATCTGCTGCGGCGCTGACGGTCTGGAAAACCTCCGCGGACCGCAGCATGGCCTTGGTCGGAATGCAGCCCCAATTCAGGCAGACCCCGCCCGGCCGCTCCTTTTCCACCAAGGCGACCGCCAAGCCGTGCTGAGCCGCGCGGATGGCGGCCACATAGCCGCCGGGGCCGCCGCCGACCACCAAAAGATCGAAGTCCGGCACTCGTGGTGCTCCTCGTCTCGAACGATTTCGACTCGGCACGGGTATGGCGCGAGTCATCATCGACGAGTCTTGTCACCACCCAGCGCACAGACAATCACTCCGAAGCCCAGGAAATCGGTCTCGAAAATGGGCGCTGAGCACAATTCCACGGGTGCCTATCGGTACTCCGGTTCGCCGAGTCGGAGCGCCGCGAGCGCGAGCGAAAGCTCCAGATAGGAGCGTTGTCCGTCGAGCGGACGACCGAGCAGGGTCGAGATGCGTTGCAGCCGGTTGATCACGGTATTGCGGTGGCAATGCAGACGCGGCGCGGCATTGGCCGCCGAGCAGTTCTCCGCCAGCCATACTGCAAGGGTGCGCAGCAGCGAGTCGCGTTCTTTGACCGGGAGCGCCAACACCGGGCCGAGGGTTCGGGTGACCAGCAGTTCGGTCAGGTCGGGCGAGCGGACCAGCAGCGCTTCCGGATAACGCTCGTCCAAGGCGACCAATCCCGTTGCGTCCCGGGGCATTGTCTGCATCGCGATGATAGCGAGCGCGTGCGCGGTATCGACATCCGCGAGTCCCGCGACAGCGGGGGAGACCCCGGCCAGTCCACGTATTTGGGGGCGAAGATGAGCCAGCACGGCAGCGCTGTCATGACGGGCCAGCGAAACCAGCCCGATCGTGGCATCCACCCGGTCATGCCATACCGACCGAATCCCCAACGCGCCCAACGCGGTTTCGGCGCCCGCGCGTAGCGGCCGTCCCTCACCGCCACGGACCGCGACCACCAGATAGCCCCCGTGGGCGGGCAAGTTCAGCTCGCGCGCCACCCGCGCGGCGAAGGTCGCATCATGCGCGCGCCCGGCGAGCAGATCCTCGATCAGCGCATGCCTGCGGCGTTCGTCGTGGCGTACCTGTTCGAGTTCGGCATTGCGATACGACGTGACCAGCGCCGAGGACAACCCATCGATCACCGTCCACATCGCGGTACCCGCCTCGCGGATCTCGCGTGCGTCGATCGCCTCGGCCTTGTCCAGCAACGCCTCCCACACGATCCCGCCGCCGAGGCGGAACGTGCGCAACATCGCCTCCAACGGCACCGCTTGCGCAGCGCGATGCCTGCCGATCGCCGCGGCCACATCATCGTGTTCGGGATCGGTCGCCGCCCCGCCCAGCAGATCCAAAATCCGGGTCAGATATTGCCGACAGCCTTCCCGCAGCTCCTTGCGCGGCACCGAGGTGTAATCCGTCCACTCCGGGTTATCGGTGAAAATCGCCGACAGCAACCGCCGGGTCAGCACTGGAATTTCCGCCCGGCAGGCCGCGGCCAACTTTCGTGTACCCACCGTGGCGACCGGATGCTGGGGTGTAGCCATACCCGTCGACGCTACTCAGTGCCGTTGCGGCGTCGATATGCGACACCGTCCCAATAGATTTCGTTGACCGGCTCAAGGGTGGGTGGTGGTTTCGTCGGCGAGGCGTTGCAGGTAGGCGGCGAACTGGCGGCGGTCGCGTTCGTGCCAGGACGCGGTTAGTTGATCGAAGCATCGGCGTTGCCAGTCGCGGGATCCGGCGAGCAGGTCTCGACCGTTGCCGGTGAGTTTCAGGACCACTCGTCGCCGGTCATGGGCGGAGTCGACGCGGGTGAGGTAACCGGCCGCGACGGCATCGCGGACCATGCGGCTGGCGCCGGAGTGATCCAGGCCGAGTTGATCGGCAACGGTCGAGACGGTGGCTTCGTCGGAAATCCGCAGCCCGGCCGTGACGGCTTCGACGACCTGGATGTGCTGGACCTGGCGCAGGTCGTGGTCCGGGGCCGCCGCGGTATCTGTCAGGGCCTGGTTGATCCAGCGGCGTGACCAGAAGCGAACCAACCGGAACAACGCCGGTCCGCCATCGGCGGTCTCACTGTTTCGGGCAGCACTGACATTCATCTCGACATTGTATGCGATCCGCACGTATATTTGTGTGCGTATCACATACAAATGAGCCGTACTCGGTTCCAGCACAGGAGGTCGCATGACCATCGTTCTCAATCACACAATCGTGCCCACGACCGACAAGCAGGCGGCGGCGACGTTCTTCGCGGAGTTGATGGGGCTTTCGGTGTCGCCTCCGAACGGGCCGTTCGTGCCGGTGACCGTCAACCACGAGCTGACCTTCGACTTCGACCACCGTGGCAGTGTCGAAGCAGGGCACTATGCATTCCTCGTCGATGACGCGACCTTCGACGCGGTGCTGCACCGATTGTCGAAATGGCCTGCTGTCGATTACGGTTCCGGCCCCGAGAACGGCTGGGATCGGGAGATCAACCACCTCGCTGGAGGGCGAGGGGTATATGTTCGCGACCCCGACGGCCACAGCTATGAACTGTTCACGGCTGTTCCGTGAACCTCGCAGTCCGACCGCTTTTCGCGGGCCGCACCCATGGACCTATCCGGTAACCAGGAATACGCTGAAGTTTGCCAAATATTCTGCGTCCCGATCTACCCCACTCTGGGGCGTCGTATCTCGGACGCCCGGGCTTCGCTGATGCGTTTGGGTGTCGAGGTGAGCAAGGAGTGAGCCGTGAAAGGTGGAGTAAGAATTGCCATAGGGGTGGGCATCGGGTACGTGCTGGGGCGCACGCGCAAGATGCGGTTGGCGTTGGCGCTGGCGGGTGCGGCGATGGCAAGGCGGTCGGAGGGAACGCCTGCGGATCTGCTCGAGCGGGGGACATCGTTGCTCAGATCGTCGCCGGAGCTGACTCAGATCACTGATACCGTCAAGGGTGAATTGATAGGCGCTGTGCGGTCCGCCGCGGTCACCGCCGCCAGCCACCGCATCGACGCGCTCAACGCCCGGTTGCAGCAGCGTGCGATGCCCGATCCGCAGGAGGACCGGGGCGATTCGCGGGAGCCGGATTCCGACGAAGACGAACTGCCCGAGGACGAACTGCCCGAGGACGAACCCGCCGAAGAAGAACCGGCCGAGGACGACGAAGACGAGGACGAGGACGAGGACGACGAGGACGAGGACGACGAGGACGACGAGCGGACCAGCGCGCGGCCGCGGCCGCGCCGGACGCGTACGGCGGTGCGTAGGACGGGCTCCCGGACCTCGGATCGTGCGCCCGGCTCCGCCGAGCGTAAGGCACCCTCGACCCGCCGACGCCGTAGTCGCGTCGATACCGATGACGCCGACGAAGCGCCCGTGCGACGCACGAGGAGATGAGGCCGATGGCGGCCAAGACATTGCGTGATACGACGGCCGGAGTCGGCAAGAAGGCCGCCGCCTCCGCGGGCCGGGCCACCAAAGCCGCGACCGGGGCGGGGTCGACCATCCAGAAGAAGACCCAACAAGCCATTCCGGCCAGCCCCCTGCAGCAATCGGTGCAGAATCTCACCGCAACCCTGGCTGCACGCGCAGCCTCCGGGCTCTCGGGCACGGTATCGAAGACCGCGGACCGGCTGAATCAATACGCTGAAGACGGTGGGGGAAATCTACTTTCGGCGATAACCGGAGTGGAAAAACTCAGCCAAGGCGCCACGCCGTTGCAAGCGGCGATGAGTGCGGGCATGGACAGGCTGAAGCACTCCGTCCGCGACAACTTCGAAACGGTCAAGGAGTCCATGACCGGCGGTAAGGGCAAGGGGGGCGGCAAGAAGCGCAAACCGACCAATATCGTCGAGCAGCTCGATCTCGGCGTTCCGATCGACCTCGCCTATGACCAGTGGACCCAGTTCGCCGAATTTCCGAAGTTCACCAAGAAGGTCGAGCAGGTCGAGCAGGTCGCCGACGAGAAACTCACCTGGACCGGCAAGGTGTTCTGGTCAAGGCGGACTTGGAAATCCACGATCCTCGAGCAGGTGCCTTTCGAGCGAATCGTCTGGCGTTCTTCAGGCGCCAAGGGCTACATCGACGGCGCGGTGAGTTTTCACGAGATCACACCGGATCTCACCCGCATCCTCGTGGTGCTCGAGTACCAGCCCAACGGCGTCTTCGAGAAGACAGCCAACCTGTGGCGCGCGGCCGGTCGCCGATGCCGCTTGGAGCTCAAGCAATTCGAGCGGCACGTCATGACCGAGGCTGTGCTGCACCCCGACGACATCGTGGGCTGGCACGGCGAGATCCACGACAGCAAAGTCGTCAAGGACGACGAGACCGCACGGCGCGAGGAACAGGAGAACGCCGAGGCCGAAACTGCGGACGAAGAAGATCGAGACGAAGAGGAACCGAAAGACGAGTCCGACGAAGAGGAACCGAAAGGCGAGTCCGACGAGTACGACGAGGACGAGCAAGACGAGGACGAGCAGACCGCACCCGCGCGGCCCCGCCGTCGATCGGGCTCGCAGCGCCGCACCACAGCGGCCCGCCGGTCGAGCGAGAGGAGAGCACGAACATGACCATCGAACCCGCAGGCGGTGGCGGAACCGGCACAATGGCGCGCCCGAATTCCTCCAGCCTGGCCGACGTTGTAGACACGATTCTCGACAAAGGACTGGTTATCGACGCGTTCGCGCGCGTGTCGTTGGTCGGCATCGAACTGGTGACCGTCGACGCCCGCGTCGTCGTGGCCAGCGTCGACACGTATCTACGCTTTGCCGAGGCCGTCAATCGGCTCGAAATTTCCACCAGTGAACCCAAGGGCTTGACCGATATCGTCGGCGACGTCACCGAGGGTGCGAGCAAGCACAAGACCAAGGGTGCGCTCGAGGCGGCGGGCGAGAAGGTCAAGAGCTTCCTCGACGACGTCGAGGACAAGCGCCAAACAGCACCCCGGTCTTCGCGGCGCAGGGAGGAATAATGGCTACCGGCCACGCCCTGTACGTCTACGGAATCGTCCCTGCCGATGTGGAGCCGCAGCCGCATGCCAGTGGTGTCGGCGATCCCCCCGGCGATGTCGCAGTGGTGCGACACGGCGAGATCGCCGCGCTGGTCAGTGACGTCGCCACCGATCGCCGGCTCGGCGATCCCGATGATCTCGCCGCACACGCCAAGCTGCTGGACGAGTCGGCGGCCGTGGTTCCGGTGCTGCCGCTGCGCTTCGGCGCGGTGATGACCGATGCGGAGGCGGTGGGGAACGAGCTGCTCGGGGAACACGAGGACGAATTCCGTGCCGCGCTGGAGGAACTGGAGGGGCGTGCGCAGTTCGTGATCAAGGGGCGCTACGTCGAGAATGCCGTCCTGCGTGAACTCGTCGACGAGAACGCCGAAGTCGCCCGGCTGCGCGAGGAGATCCACGACAAACCCGAAGACGCCACCCGCGATGCCCGGATCGCACTGGGCGAAATGATCAACCAGGCGATCGAAGCCAAACGCGCCGAGGACACCCGCAGGGTGATTTCCGAACTCGAGGAGTTCGACCCGCTCGTCAACCAACGCCAGCCCACCCACGAGGAGGACGCCGTGCACGTCGCGGTTCTGGTCGACACGAGTCGGCAAGGCGATCTGGAGGATGTGTTGCGCCGGCTCGCCAGGGACTGGGACGACCGGGTCGAACTGACCCTGCTCGGACCGATGGCAGCCTACGACTTCGTGACCAAGCAGGCACCCGAGAGCTGAACCATGGGTCTGGTCTCAGCGATCTTGTCGTTGCCCCTCGCACCGGTGCGCGGCGTGATCTGGCTGGGCGAACTGATCCAGGACCAGGTAGAGCAGCAGCTACAAAGTCCCGCGGCAGTGCGGCGCGAACTCGAGGAGATCGATGAGGCCGCCGCGGCCGGTCGCCTGTCCGAAGAAGAGCGGAAGCAAGCGCAGCAAGCCGTCCTCGATCGCACACTCCCGTCCTCGGACGACACGACGGCGACTAAACGGAAGGAGTGACTCGCGTGGCACGCATGACCACTCCGGAAAACCCCGAGGATGTCGACGCGGTGCCGGACGAACCGCCTCCCATCACCGCGGCACAGGCCTCGGCCGCGGCAATCGAGATCCTGGTGGAACTGACCTCGAAGCACGTGGAGGGCGTCACCTCCATGGAGCCGATCGAGGACGGATGGCTGGTAGAGATGGAGGTGCTCGAGGATCGCCGCATCCCCTCATCGGGGGACATGCTGGCGCTCTACGAGCTCGAGCTCGATTTGGACGGAAATCTGCTGGCCTACCGCAGAACCAGGCGCTACTACCGCGGTAGCACCGATATCGGTGGAAGAGCTCGACCATGACGGTGGTCGGAGGCGAGTCCTCGGCACCGCAGCCGTACGGCGGCGGACATCAATCGACGAATCTCGCCGACATCCTCGAACGGGTGCTCGACAAGGGCTTGGTGATCGCGGGGGACATCCAGGTGAATCTGCTCGACATCGAACTGCTCACGATCAAGCTGCGACTGGTCATCGCGTCCTTGGAGACGGCCAAGGCGGTCGGCATCGACTGGTGGGAGACCGACCCCTGGCTCAACAGCAAGGCCCACACGCTCGAGCGGCAGGATCACGACCTCGAACTCGAGAACCGGGAACTGCGCGACCGAATCGCCGAACTCGAGGCCGCAGGCAAGCGCCACCAATCCATCGAACGCCGCCGCGAACCCGAGGAATCGAAGGACCGTGACTGAACAGGTCGGCGTCTGGTTGTACGCGGTCACCCGGGCCACGGACGCCGCGGCGGGATCGGGCTCGGTCACCGGCGTCGCGGGCGAGCCGGTACGCGCGGTGGTCTCGGATGCGCTGGCGGCGTTCGTCGGATCGGTGCCGCTCGAGGTATTCGGGGAGCAGCCACTACGGCGGAACTTGGAGGATCTGGACTGGCTGGCGGCGACGGCACGGGCGCACGACGCCGTGGTGTCAGCGCTGGTGCGCCGCGGCCCGACCGTCCCGCTACGCCTGGCCACGGTCTTTCTCGACGACGAGCGGGTGCGCGAGCTGCTCGATACGAGGCGTGCGGACTTCATCGCAGCGCTGACGCTGGTGACCGGCCGCACCGAGTGGGGCGTGAAAGCCTATACCGACCGTGCCACCCTCACCGCCGCAGTGGCCGATGCCAGGGCCGCGAGCACGGGGAGCGGAAAGGGTACGGGCACGGCCTATCTGGCCCGTCGCCGCGCGGAACTGTCCGCACAGGAAACCGTGGAACGCGACGCGGCAGAACGGGCCGAGGCGGTACATGCGCGCTTGGTTCGCCAGGCCGCCGCGGGACGTCGTCAAGCGGCGACGGATCCGGCGCTGAGCGGCCGCCGCGACTGGATGGTGCTCAACGGCACCTATCTGGTCGATGACGACCACGCCGCTGACTTCGCCGCGACCGTGAACGAACTCGGCAAGGAATTGCCCGGCATCCGGCTCGAAATCACCGGTCCGTGGCCGCCGTATTCGTTCGCCGGCGTGGATCAGGAGCCGATATGAAACCCGCCGACCAGAGCGTCGACGGCGAGCGCCGGGTCGCACTCGTCGATTTGTTGGACCGAGTGCTGGCCGGCGGCGTAGTCATCTCCGGCGACGTCAGGCTGGCCATCGCGGACGTCGACCTGGTCGCAATCTCGCTGCGAGCCCTGATCTCATCCATCAGTACGCTGTCTGTGTCTGCGGTCGAGTCCACGGCGTCACACCCTGAACTGGAACCGCCCCCGAGATGACTGAAATCGGTGGCATTCCACCGCGTATCGATACCGACCCCGAATCCGTCGAGCGCGGTCTGGTCACGCTTGTGCTCACACTGGTGGAGCTGCTGCGGCAACTGATGGAACGGCAGGCACTGCGGCGCGTGGACGATGGCGAGCTGACGGAGACCCAGATCGAACGCATCGGCACCACCCTGATGCTGCTCGAACAACGCATGGACGAACTGCGCGACCATTTCGGCCTCACCCCAGAAGATCTCAACATCGACCTGGGTCCCTTGGGAAAGCTTCTTCCCGACTAGGAGGGTGATGGAATAATCCTCGGCGACACCATAACCGCTCGGTTGGGGGAGCATGGGGACGAGAAGAGCTTTGCTGCAAGCGGGTTGGGTGTTGCCGCTGGCCGCGTGTGCGCCGCAGCTGTTGTGGGGCGATTCGGGGTCGATCCGGATCGGGGTGTCGTGGAGTGGGGCGGAGCTGGCTGCCTTCCGGAAGGTGTTGGCGCCGATGCCGTTCGCGCGATCGGTGGATGTGATTCCGATGGGCGACGAGGTCGGTACCGCGTTCAGCGCGGGCGGGAAGTCGGCGCCGGATATCGTGCTGCTGCCGCAGGCCGGTCAGGTTCGCGCACTCGTCGACGACGGTAAGCTTCGGCCGGTCCCCGATGCGCTGTGGACCGACGACCAAGGGGCGCGGTATCCCGAGTTGTGGCGACAGCTGTTGTACTACAACGGAAAGCCGTACGGGGTGCCGTTCAAGGCCGCCGACAAGTCGCTGGTCTGGTACGACCGGCAGACCGTCGACAAGTATCACCTCGGCGACCCCGCCGATTGGACGATCGCGGATTGGGTCGACCGGATCGAGGTGCTAGCGGACACGCCGATCCGGTTGCTCGCCCTCGCCGCGGCGGACGGCTGGGTACTGACCGATGTCTTCGAGAATGTGCTGCGCGCCGAATCTCCACGCACCTACGACGATTTGACGACCACCACGCAGGAGCGCGTCTGGGACCGGCCTGCCGTGCGCGCGACGTTCGGAAATCTCGCCCGGCTGTGGGGCCGACGGCATGCCATCGCGGGCGGAGTCGCGGTGGCGTTGACCCGTCAGTTCCCGGACGCAATTCGAGAGGTGTTCGAGCACCGCCGCGCCGCCATGGTGATCGCGCCCGATTTCGCCGAACCCGTTGTCCGCGAGTGCCTTCGAGCCTCGGGCCGAAGGCTGGAGGAGGTGGTTGGTATCGCACCGTTCCCGGTCACCGGCCTCGGTGGTGAACGGCCACGGATTGTGGGCGGCGATGTCATGGTGGTGACCAAATATGCCGGCTCGCGCGCTGATGAGGTGGTGGCGGCGCTGGCTGCACCGGAGGCGCCGCTGCCCTGGATTCAGGGCGACGGCGGCTTCATCGCCCCGAATACGCGGACCACCGTGCGCTATTCGGCACTGCTGGAACCGATCGCGCGGTCGCAGAGCCCCTGGAGCGCGTTCGACCTGTCCGATCAGCTAGGAGCGGTGGGTGGCCGTAATGGGTTGTGGCGCATACTGACCGACTTTCTCGTCGCGATCGGCGACGGTGCCGCCGAGCCGCCGGATGCCGCGATCGATCGCGCGATCGCCGCATTGGACGGATTCGAGCGGAGTCGCCGATGACGGGTGTGGCCGACTTCCGTGCCAACGGAATGCGCATCGAGCTCGCGACTCGCCGGATGCGCGGCCCACTGATACCGGGCGGGCGGCCGCATCGCTGGCTCGGTTGGGCCGGTCTGCTGGCGGTCGGGTTGATTGCGGCGTTGCTGGTGGCGCCCGCGGTGTGGACGGTGGCGATCGCGGTGCCCGCGCGTCCGCGAATCGTGTTCTCCTGCACGCTTGTTGCCTGTGGTGCCGTCGCCTTCACCCTGATCCGCAGGCGTGGATCGTCGAGCCGGGCACGGCTGTCGGTGCTGGCGGCTTGCGCCGTGCTCACCGCGCTGGGGCTCTGGTTGCTCGCCGACGCCCTGGCCGACGACGGACGATGGGCGTACCTGCTGACCATGCTGTGGGTCGTCTTCGGTCTGGTCCTGCTGCTCGTCGCCGTCGGCATCGCCTGGCTGTCACGCGATTCGCGCAGGTTGTGGGCGCCGCTGATCGTGCCGTTCGGTATCTCTGCATTCGTCTCGGGTGTCGCCTTCCGGATAATCTTCCAACATCTCGCCGCTCGGTTCGGCATCGAAAGCGTTGGCGGGTACCGGATCTGGTTCGCGCTGATGCTCGGTTCGGCGTTTCTGTGGACCTGGCTGGGTTTCCTGACCGGCTTGTTGCGCGCCGATATCCGTGCCATCGAGGCGGATCCGGTGCGGTCGGGCTATCTGCACAGGCAGGGAAAGCGTTTCCCGCTGCTGCGCCTGCTGGAGTTGGTGCGTCCGATCCTGCTCATTCTCGGATTGGTCGTCGCGGTCGCCGCGGCCCGGGTCTTCGATGTGGTGCTGATCGGGGTACCCGGTTCAATGCAGTATCAGCTCGACAGTGCGACCGTGCAGTGGTGGCGACTGGCCACCGACGGCGATCTCGGCGCGGGTGTCGCCGCGGCGTACGCGCTGCCGTTGGCGGTGCTGGTCGGCTTCGTGGCCTGGCTGCCGCGGACCGGCGTGCGCGGACAGCGCGGCGGCCGGACCCATGCGGCGGTTTCGCCGCCGGTGGATGCCAGTCGCCGCATCGGTCCGGTGCGCGCGATCGGGATCGCCGCGGTGTCGCTGTTCGCGTTGGTGCCGATCCTGGTGCTGATCGCCGTTTGTCTGAACGGCCCCAAGGGATTCGGGCTTTCCGCGCTCACCGGTATGTGGCGCGATGAATCCTTCCGTGCGGCATGGCAGACGACATTGCTGGTGGCCGGGTTGGCGACGATCGTCGTGGTGGCGGCCGCACTTCCGGTGGCGCATCGATTGGCCGCGGGGCGTCAGGAGGGTGTGGTCTCGCGGATCGCGGTGGTGTCCCTGGTGGTCCTGTCGGTGCTGCCCGCGCAGAGCTACCTAGGTTCCCTCGATGCGTTCATCGACACGTTCAACTTGTCCGGCACCAGGATTCCGTTGATCTTCGTGCACGCCGCCGCGGGATTGCCGATCGCGATCCTGATCCTGCGCGGTGCGATGCTGGCCCCGCCGGACACTCCGGCCGATGCGGCGCTGCACGGGCTGGCCAGTCCGGGCACCGTCACGCGGCGGCTGCTGGCATCGGCGGGCCCGGCCGTAGTGGCGGTCGCGGTACTGGAATTCATCCAGGTGTGGAACGACTTCTTCATCGGGCTGATGATGAACGGCGCGGGTGCCAGCCCCTGGTCGTTGCTGCTGTGGGGCGAGGCACGGCAATTCAACGAGAACGCCGCGGAATTGGCGGCCGGGTCGCTGCTGTCGGCCGTGCTGCCCGTGCTGCTGTTGCTTGCCACGTGGCGCCGCTGGCTGGTACCGGGACTGACCGGCGGGACGCTGTCGTGACGGCGCCACGCGGATACGAGGCGCCGCAGCAGATCACGCCGCGCTCGTCGATCTGGGAGGGCGTGCTCGGCACAGCGGGTGTCGTCGCATGGGCGCTGGTACTCGAACTCGGTCGCAATATCGTGGTCAACTCACTCGGCGACAGCGATGTCGTCAAGGTGATCGGCGGGGTGCTGCGCGGGCTCGCCATCGTCGCAGTGCTGGGCGCCGGCGCGTATGTGGCTTACCGACGCATAGACAGCTTTCGCGAAAGAGTGCGCACCGAAAGGGAACTCGCCCTGATCGCCGAACTCGTCGAACCCGGCGAGCCGGTACGCTTCGTCGACGCCAGAAACTGTCCTGATCCGCCGCAACAGCTTTCCGAACTCGATCACGATCCCATCCTCGCCGCATTGCGGGACCTACCGGTTCAGGAATTCGAGACAGCCGCTCTGCTCGCGGTGCTGTCTGCCACCCTCGAGGCGCCGACCCGGTTGCCCCCGGATTCCGCACCCGACGGGCGCACCGCGACGCTGTTGCTGGCCGACCTCGAGGTACGCGGAGTCATCGATTATCTCGGCGCCGACCGATATTGCCTGCGCAAGGCTCCGCGGCTGCCGCTCACCGCGGAGGTCGTCCGTGGACCCCACTGGCGGGCGGCGTTGTCCGCACTGCTGCATCACTACGCGGACCGGGCCAGCCGCTGGGCGATCGCCTTGGAAACGGTTCGTTTCGCCAAGGGGGCGCGACGCTGGTTCGAAGCGGAAGAAGAATATCTGCGCACGCTCTTCCCGATTCCGGCAACGCGGCTACCGACGGCGGCGGTCCACGAACTCGCCAGAATCGCGGACGCCCTCGACGTCTGGTACGCCCGGAAGGGCCTGCCCGAGAATGCCTACGGCGTCGCGCAGGCGCTGTGCGAACTCACCGATCCCGACGACTTCCCGCTGCGTGGCGAGCTGGCTGCACTGCGCGCGGGCCGCCTACGCCGACGGCCGCGGAAGTACCGTCCACGCGCCCTGTCCACCAGTCTGTCCGCGCGCTGGTCGCACTACGCCGCGCTGCATCGACTCGAGGCCGCGCCGCCGAGTCCGACCGTACTGTCCGAGTCGGCAGAACAACTGGAAGCCGCCTGGTGGGTGCTGCCGCGTGCGGATCTGGCCGCAGTGGTGTGCGCGCTGATCAACCTGGCCGTCGTCCACTTACATCAGGGTCGGTTGGACGCTGCCCAGGACCGCCTGGAATTGGCTGAATCCTTGACCCGCGACGGCCGCGACCCCGATGGCCGTGCCCAGACGCGCGAAACACTCGGGGTCCTCTGGTGGACCCGCGGTGAACCCCGCCGGGCCCTTCGGCATTGGCAACGCGCTCTCACCGCCTACCGCGAGCTCGGAGACGATCTCGGTACCGGTCGTTGCCTGCAGCACCTCGGATCGGCGGTGGTCCTCGCCCCGGAACACGGTGGTCTGCTGCTGGGTAACGACCCGGCGCGCACCCGTACCGAAGTTCTCCGGCAGGCCGGCGGCTGGCTGGCCGCCGCCCGCCGCCTGCACCCCGATGCCCTGCACGCCGAACACTATGCGCGCCAAGCCGGTTCGACACTGCACACCGTGGATCGCTGGCCGCTGCCTGCCCCGGATCCGCAATAGCCGGGGTTCCCGACGCGCCGGGGAAGAATTGCGACCGAACGAGCAACCCCACACTCTGATTGCCGAACTCTTAGTCTGGAATATTTGCGTAAATGAGACCTAGGGAACGATCAGACCCCCGCCCCGCATATCAATTGAGTTGAATTCGTACATTAAGCGGCAGAACGGCGCATTCTGATCTTACAAATCAGTGCCGGCAGTTCATGACGTACCTCGGATTGGGAACCACGCATCATGTCCACGTCATACGGACAACAGGCCCTGCGTCACGACCCCTACCCGGACGCAGGCGAACATGCGCGGCAACAGTCAGCCGGTGGTGGCACTCTTTCCCACCGGAGCGGCTACGGAATTCGGCGCGAGATTTCACTCGACCGCGACACGCACAGTATGACAATCGGGCGGTCGGAGGCGGCCGATATCACCGTGACCGACGCGACCGTCTCGCGCCTGCACGCCATAATCAAGCGGGTGAGCGACTGCTGGGTCGTCATCGATAATGGGCTGTCGACAAACGGGACCTTCGTCAACGGCGAGCGCATCGGCGGGTATCGCAAACTCGAGTCCGGCGATTCGATTCGGCTCGGGAAGTCGGTATTCATCTTCACCGACGGCCACCCATCCGAGGATGAACGAACAATTGCCCAGACCGGTCTCCCGGCCCGTACTGCGCTGACCGACGCTCAGTATCTGATTCTCGAGGCACTATGTCGCCCGTACGACGCTGAGACCGGGTTCACCTACCCCGCATCGAACTGGCAGATTGCAGACGATCTCTGCCTGAGCGTCGCCACGGTGAAGACTCACATGCGGGCGCTGTTCAAAATATTCGACGTCGAATCCTTCCCGCAGAACAAAAAACGCGTGTTTCTAGTTGAGCGCGCACTCGACAGCGGCGTGGTCGTCAATCACCACGGGCGGTAGGACTTCGGCTGGAATGTGCGGTGACGCAGCTAGATCGGGCGGAAACCCGCTCCGATATCACCGCGCGCGTCGACGTCGCCCATGATGGCGGCAATATTCGCGCCGAGCTGCGGTCCCAGGCACGGCACCCTCAGGTATCCGTTCACCATGCCGACGAGCGTTGTGCCGACCACGACCGGTCCGCCGGAGTCACCGGGAAGGACGCATATCTGCGTCCAGGTCCAGGTGTCGGTCTGGAACACATCTCCGTAGGCCAGTCCACAGGTCTGGCCCGTGGTATAGCCTTCCTTGCACGCGACGTCCGGGAACTGCGCCGGACCGCCCAATCCGGTAATCGTCGTATTACCCACGCGATTCACGGGTACGACCTTGTCCGGATCGAACACGATGACGGCGTAGTCCATATCGTTGTTCGCGTAGGCGAAGGTGCCCACAACACCGGCGTCACGGTTGGCGTCGGCAACGACCGTGGTACCCGCCTCACCGCAATGACCCGCGGTGAGCCCGACCAGCCGACCCGCAGCATCGTGCCCGATCGTGGTGAGCGTGCAGACGCCTTGGTCGTTGACGATAATGCCGGAACCACCGCCCAGAACAGACGGGTCTATGGCATGCGCAGTGCCTACTTGCACCCCGGCCGGCGCTGCGCATGCTGCGAGCACAGCCGCAGCCCTCGCGAGCTTCTTGAACATGTCCAATCCAATCGCTGAGCTGCAACTATCCGGTCATACGAGGCAGATGCCCGTACCGAGGGGGAAGATCGGCGGTACGAAGCAGACCCACCACAGTAATGGGTTCCACGACAAAACGGCAGGCTCGACTTGCGGGGGCAATTGTTCGGCGGCGGGTGCCACTTGGACAGGCGCAGGGGGAGCAACCGGGGCGGGAGCGGCGGTAGCTACGCCTGACCCGAGAGCAATCATCGGTGCGAGCGCTGCCACTGCTAGGGCTGCGCGAATTTTGGTGCTGTTCATGATGGTTCCTTCAACTGGGGTTCAGGGATGCCCTCGTCCGTCGAAGACTTCCCGCACGTGAACACCACCAACTCTTCTCGTAGCGCGTCCGGAAGATCATCCTCCCCCGGGTTGGAAACCCTCACACCTCGGTGGCGCGCGCCGTCACCCCAGGCCATCGGAGAACGTCGACGCAGAGAAAGAAGTGTTAGGCACACGCTGCGGATTCGGTGGCGCAATGATGTTCGGTATGGGTGAAACCATGCGGGTTACCCGAGTGCCGATATGAACACGGCAGCGCCGATCGCCAGGGTCGACAGAATCATCGAGGCCGCCCATCGCGTTTACTTCGGTAACCGCGCCGCTACCGATCGCCTCGAAGAGGGCGCGCGACGGCTGCACGAACCGCTGCGCATCGCATTGGCCGGTGCCGTCAAGGCCGGAAAGTCGACACTGCTCAACGCACTGGTCGGCCAAGATATCGCCCCCACCGACGCCACCGAATGCACCCGCGTCGTGACCTGGTACCGGCACGGTGCCACGCCGACGGTCATCGCTCGGCTCGCGAGCGGCCGGGCTGAGTATGTACCGATACAGCGAGCCGACGGTGGTCTGACGTTCGACCTCGGGAAGCTCGTGGCCGCGCAGGTCGATCGAATCGACGTCGACTGGCCGGTGCCCCGCCTCGCGCGCACCACGATCATCGACACCCCCGGAACCACGTCACTGTCGAGGGATGTGTCCGCGCGCACACTGCGATTGCTGACTCCGGACACCGGCTCCGCCGGAGCCGATGCGGTGGTCTATCTGTTTCGTGCGCTCGACGATTCCGACCTCGCACTGATTCGTCAGATCGGCGAGCACGTCGGCGGCAACGCCGGTCCGCTCGGAATCGTCGGCGTCCTCTCACGGGCAGACGAACTCGGTGCGGGCCGTCCGGACGCAATGCACTCCGCCCGCGCGGCCGCCAAAGACTTCACGCGCGAATTGGAAACGACGGGCCTGTGCCAGGCGGCCGTACCGGTTGCAGGTTTGCTCGCCTTTACCGCGAAAACTCTTCGACAGAGCGAGTTCGTGGGCCTTCGCCGGCTTGCCACGGTCGCACCGGCCGACCTGGAATTGGCCATGCTCTCGGCCGACCGATTCCAGCGAGCCGACTATCTGCCGATTGATTCCGCGGCGCGACAGCACCTCGTCAGACGTCTGGGGCTATTCGGAATCGGCATGGCACTGACTCGACTACGGTCCGGAACCAGCGATTCGGCGGCTCTGGTCGACGAATTGATCGCACGCAGCGGTATCGGTGAACTCGAGCGCGTCATCGACATTCAGTTCGGCCAGCGGGCGGACGAATTGAAGGCACATACCGCGCTGCTGATGCTGCGGCAGATATTCGCCGCCGACCCGGCCCCGCAGGCCGTACCGCTCGGCCAGGAAGTCGCGACACTGCTCGCGAATGTGCACGGCTTCGAAGAACTCCGACTCCTGAGTCGGCTCCGCTCGACCGAGACGGTGTTGTCCGAGCACGAACTCACCGATCTGCAACGGGTGATCGGCGGTCACGGGACGGGACCGGCCGAACGCTTGGGAATCGAACCGTTCGCGGTCGCGGGCGTGGGCCAGGACGTCGCATTGGCGGAAATCAGACGATGGCGATCCCGGGCCGAACACCCGCTCGCGGATCAGTTCACCGCCAATGCCTGCATTGTGGCGGCCCGCAGCGCCGAAGGCGTGCTGAGCGAGTTGCGGCGGGGTGTTCGATAGGACTGCTTATGAAACAGGCCTGGTGGGGTAGGGGAGTTGCGTGGTGGTTGTCGCGGCAGGTGAAGGTGTGTCGGTAACTTGCTCGGTTACCGTGGGCTGCGGCTCGGTCTTCGGCGTGCTGTGCGCGACAATTCCGACAATCGCCGCTGCGAGCGTAGCAATGGCCGCAGCGGCGAGAAGTGCTTGTTTACGACGTCGACTGCCGACCTTTTTGCCACCTCCTGTTGATTCCGGCGCCACCGGATTCGCGGCTGCGACGACCACCGGCGGCGTATTCGCGACCGGCTCGGCGGACCGAGGCGGTTCCGGAGGTTGCGGCGGGGTAGCGGGTGTCGGTGCCGGCATCGATAGCGGCGGCACCGGCGCCGATGGGGCGACACTTGCCGAAGAACGCGCCAGCAGAGCAGCGCCATTCGCGGATGTGAGGCCGGGATCGGGTTCCGCTATCACCGGTACGTGCAACTCTGTGGACAACACCTCGGCCACGAGCGGGGTCGCCGACGCCGCACCGGCCAGCACTACTGCTCGCACGTCGCCGGCATCGATTTCGTTGGTGCGCAGAGCTTCTCGGACAAGTCCGGCGGACTCGACAACCTGCTCTCTGATCAGATCCTCGAGCTCGGAGCGGACAAGTCGCACATCGTGACGCACAGGTCCCAGCTCCACCTCGATCACCGAGGCAGTTTCGATGGAAAGCGTCTCCTTGGCCTGACGGCAGCGCAGCCGCAGTTCGTTCAGTGGCGCCAGTAAAGCGGGGGCCGCGAGATCGATGTCTCCGAGTTCTCCAGCCAGGCCTCGGAGAACGTGCCGCAAGATGGCGTCATCGATGTGCTTGCCACCGAATTCCGCGCTCCGGACCGTTCTGCCGATCTGTTCGGTACCGCGGGCCACCGAGACGCTGAGGCCGTTGCCGCCGAGGTCGTACACCACGACGGCGCCGTCCGAAGGTAGCCCTCGTGTCGACTCGACACGGGCGAGAATCGATCCGACCTCGTCCACGAGTGCCACACCGGCCATGTCCATCCGGTCGAGCGCCTCGCGAAGCGCCTGCACGCCCTGTGGCTGCCAGTAGCTGGGATATGTCGCCGCGATGGTGGGAGGCCCGGCGAACGCACCGGCCGAATAACGCGTCAGGTACTGGACGGCGCTGGCGACGAGTTTCTCCGGCCGATGAGCGGAACCGTCGGCGGCGACGAGATCGATCGGGTCGCCGACTCGGTCCACGAATCCGGTGACTACCAGTCCCATGTGCGCCGGACGGGTACCGCTGCCGATTGGAGACAGCGTCGGCGCCATGCCTTGGGTCATGATCAACGTCGCCTGGTGCTGTGTCGTCTGAAGACGTGGGGCGCGCCGCTCGGAACCTCCGGACGCCGCGTCAGCTGCGGTGACGAAATCGGCCGTGCCGATCTTGATGCCAAGACTGCCGGACATGCACACCTCTCGGTTGCTGGTTGCTGGTTGCTGGTTGCTGGTTGCTGGTTGCTGGGGAGTTACGGTTATAAATCTCCTGCACAGACGGATCGTCGGCCATAACCCCAAGTGGTGAACCGGACCCCGCATGGGGTGAGGTTCGTTCACCCAAGGTGGAATCGGCTAGGTTCGCTGCGACTGCACGGTCCGCAGCCGGGTAGCGCCTTCGCGAACCCTGGCCAGCGCGGTCAAATTCTGCTCGACCTCGGCCGCACGCTTTTCCCGCACCACGCGCTCCATGCCTGCTGCGTCCTGTGCTGCCTTCAACGAACTCTGCAGTGACGCCAAGGCTTGCTCGGCAGATTCCTTGAAGTGATCGCGCAACTCCCGCTGCACATTCCGGAGGCGGTCACGGGAGAGCTTGTGCACCTGGAAGGATACGTCGTCGACGTACTTTCGGAGCGTGAGCTGAGCGACGTTGCGGCGGCGGGCCAGTCGTCCCGCGCGGTCCTGCTGGTAGGCCTTCACACCGATCACCACCCCGGCTCCGATCGTGATCGGGTTCATCATCGCCGCGCCGACCATGGTGGCGCCCATACCGATCATCATCGCGCCGCTGTAGCCACTGCGAACCGCGGTCAGGCCCTTGTCCGCCAGCGAAACCTTCATATCGCGCAGATCACCGATCTGCAGCCGTCGGTCGATCAGGTCACCTTCGCAGATGGCCTCGAGCACGGGGAGATCAACGCCGTTGCCGTCCACGGCAAACGATGCCGCCACCCGCTCGGCCAGTGCCTGAGCGGACTGGTACGCCCAGACGAAATTGTCGGCGACCGCAGCGCTCACCTCTTCCTGCACCCACTCGGTCAGCACCGGCCATTTCTTGTCCGGGTCGCCGTCCTCGAGCTCGGACTCGATGTGCTTGTTGATGCTCCGCAGCCGTTCCCGAAGGTCATGGTCGATCTCGGAATTGAGGTCCGCGACACCGTCGTTCAATACCTGCTGCCACGACCGTGCCGACTTCACCTGCGCGTCCGAGATGTCCTTGCGCGTCTTCAACTCCTCGGCCATTCGCTGCTGGAACCCTGGGTCCCGCAACGCATTCAATTCCGCCTCGAACGGCACGGTCAGATGGTGTGCGACGGACTCGATATCCCGCGCTATGCGGATGCGCCGTTTGGTTGCGATGTCGGCGAGACCCTCGGTGCGCAGGAACGCGAGCAGGTCGGGATAGCCGGATTCGGCATTGAGTTCCTTGTCGCGCAG
This sequence comes from Nocardia vinacea, assembly GCF_035920345.1. NCBI lineage: Bacteria > Bacillati > Actinomycetota > Actinomycetes > Mycobacteriales > Nocardiaceae > Nocardia > Nocardia vinacea. The sequence continues at coordinate 2,622,332 of NZ_CP109149.1, read as the reverse complement.
GCGTACCGCGTGGCCGCGCAGCATCGACGAAACCGGAATGATTCGGCAGCCGACTCCGGCATCGGCGAGGTGGCGCCGGTCGGCGTCCGCGATTCGGCGCCATTCGGGGTAGATGTCGACCTTGGTCAACGCGATGACGGCCGTGGGGCACAGACCGATCACCTGCTGCACGAACCGAAATTCGGGTTCGGTGAACTCCTGGCTGGCATCGGTGACGATGATGACGGCGTCCGCCAGCGCCACCTCGTTCAATACTCGCGGGACATGCCGCTGGCCGATGCCACCGACCCCCGGGGTGTCGATGAGGGCCAGACCTTTCGGCAGCGTCGCGGTATCGATGCCGACCTCAGCGCACACCACCTGGCCGCCGCGCGCGTGCGCGGACTTCGCCAGCTCGGATTGCAACTCACCGAATGGCAGTGCAGCCGCGACGGGAGTTTCGGCGTCCGGCAGCTCGACCACCAGCTTCGCGACCGGTTCGTCCGCGTGCCGGACGACGGTGACCACCGAGGTGGCTCGACGGTCACCGACTACGCAGACCTGCTCGTTCAGCAGGGCATTGATCAGCTGGCTTTTGCCCTGCTGGCGCAATCCGACAACGGCGACCCGCATGGCAGCGTCGGCGGATCGGCGTCGCACGGATTGGAGGGTGCCGAGCAGGTCTTCCCGGTCCGCCGACTGTGCGAGCCGGATCAACCAATCGAACAGGGGCGGGACGGCCGCGGCCGATCCACCTGTCGGTAGTTGATCGGGTCGCATGCTCAGAACATGTCCATGGAGTCGGCGATGGTGTCACCGATATCGGCCAAGGGCCCTTCGGAAAACATGTCTTCCGTCCCAGCGCCCATGCCGAGGCCGTTGGAATCCGTGTTGTAGACGTCATCGGGCGGCAGGCCGTCGTCCATGGACATCTCGTCGATCGGCTGCTCGTCGATCGGTTGCTGGTCCATGGGCGGCTGTTGGTCGGCGGGTGCCTGCTGATCGACGGGTGCCTGCTGATCGACGGGCTGTTGCTGGTCGATGGGCTGTTGCTGATCGGCAGGTGCCTGCTGGTCCATGGGGAACTGCAGGTCGATCGGTTGCTGGTCGACGGGTGCTTGCTGGTCGACGGGTGCTTGCTGGTCGACGGGTGCTTGCTGGTCGACGGGTGCTTGCTGGTCGACGGGTGCTTGCTGGTCGACGGGTGCTTGCTGGTCGACGGGTGCTTGCTGGTCGACGGGTGCTTGCTGGTCGACGGGTGCTTGCTGGTCGACGGGTGCTTGCTGGTCGACGGGTGCTTGCTGGTCGGCAGGTGCCTGCTGGTCGACAGGCTGTTGCTGATCCACAGGTGGTTGCTGCTGATCCACCGGTTGCTGGTCGACCGGCAGCTCGAGGCCGGGAATTTCAATCGGCCCCTGCGGCTGTTCGAGACCGGGAATCCCGCCCAGCTGATTCATGATGTCGTCGAATCCCTGGCTCAGCTGTGCCGTCATATCCTGCGGATCCGTCGTGGCGCCACCGCAACTCGGGGCTCCGCCAAGCTGGTTCATGATGTCGTCGAATGGGTTTTCCTGTGACAATTTTTGCCTCCATGGGTGTCTGTCGTCGAATTGTGGATGGGACCAATCCACGTCTGGACTTCCCGGTACCAATGGCTCGTGATCTATGGTCCGGGCATACGACGGCAGGAAATAGACACCTGAGGTGGAGCAAACCCACACCCTTGGAGGCGGGCATTCGCCCCGAAGGTGAACGCTGTGGCCGCCTGCGACGTCAACAGCATCCGTTGTCGTAGAGACAGCGGGACGACGACTCGCCTAGCGCGTAGGGGTGGTGGAATGCGTTTGGGTAGTCGAAGAAGGTGTCGCACTCGGGGTATTGCTGGCGGGTGCGCCGAGACTGGTCTCGATATAGGGCTTCAAAAGGGTCTCCCACGCGGCCTTCATTCGGTTGTACTCATCGGGACACCCCGCAGCACGCTGATATGGCAGGAACCCTTTCTTCTCTGGCTCACCCGGTTTGTTCACAAGCACGTCCAGCACGTTGGGGTTGGAGCCGTAGGTCCAGCACTCCAGGTTGTAGGCGCGTACCTGACTCAGCGAGTGTTCGTCGGCGAAGGTGCGCGCATCGAGACTTGCCGGATCATCGGAGACGGCGAACCAGAAGTCGGCCGCCGCGGCCACGCTACCGGCACCGAGGGGACCGGGGATGGTCAATAGGACCAGGGCGCCGAGCTGGTCCGCGGAGTCCTCTTCACGTCCTGTCGCGGGGAGCGAATACAGGTTGATCGCCATGTGTGCGGACTCGTGGAAGGTGATCATGCGAGTTACGCCGTCGAAGTAAAGGTTGAAAATGTCAGTAGTTCCCATAGAATTCGCATTCGCAGGATCGGCAGCCTGCATCTTCGCGTATCTCTCGGCGACCGCGAACATCTCGTAACAGAGGATCAGCGACTGGTTCTTCGGGTCCCAGTACGCGTTGAACTCGCCACATTCCTTGGCGATGACGGGAATGTCCTTGGGTAGCTTGTACATCGTCCCGAGGGCATCGGTGAGCTCTTCGAGGACCTTGTTGTCTTGAATGGCGTCCTTGCCTTCTTTGGCAAGGTCCGAAGCCATCGCACGCTCGTACTTGGGCACGAACTTTCCGGTGTCCGCCACCTTGCTCGTAGTCGCGGCGCTTGTTGTCCCCTGCGACGCCGGCTTTCCGTCGTTATCCGATGAACATGCCGTGGTCGCCGCAGCCAATATGGCCACCGCCCCGGCCCATCGACACCATGTGGGAATCATTGCAATACGCCTCTCCAAGTCGCAGGGCGCCCGCTACGCGATGTTTGCTAAATGGTAGCAAGGTCGTGTGCTCGGCATGTTGGGTTTTCCTCGCATCGTTGAAGCGTCGTCTCGGGCCAGGGCGTTCACCGAGGTCATCGGTATCCCGCTCGGTCGCTTGCCCTCGACTGGTCGATTTCTCGGTCGCTCCGACAGGCGGACGCGGCATTGCTGCCGCGTAACCGAATGGCCGGCTTCGGCGCGCTCGCCACGCCGATGTCCGGGTCAGTGCAGGTATACGGTCAGCGCCGCAGCCCAGCAGGCGAGCAGCCAGATGTCGGTGAAAAGGCGCAGCCACCGTGGGCTGGTGCGTACTTCCATGCAGTACTGGATGACGAGTCGCCGCTTGATGACTGCCGTGGTCAACACGGCGTCAGCTCGGGGTGCTGCGCTGTGTCAACAGCATCATCAGGCCGACTTCACGGCTCTGTGTGTCGATCATGTCGCGTGCCGCCTGTTTGACGATGCCGCTGGACAATTGGCGCTCGGCCGCCTGGGCCATCTGGATGCCACCGGCATGGTGGCGCTGCATGAGTTGCAGGAACAGCGCTCCCGCGTCGGCACCGCGCGCCGCCGCCAGTGCGTCGAGTTCGGCCTGGGTCGCCATGCCGGGCATGAGATCGCCGGTCGCCGGGGCGGTGCCGGTCGCGTGCTGGTGCTGGGTGAGGTTCGTTTGGTCGGTGTGCATCCACGCCATCGGGTGCGGATTGATCGTGACCACGCGAGCCATTCGCAGCCAGCCGAGCAACATACCGATCTCGGTGCGCTGGGTGTCCGAAATCTGTTGTGCCAGCGCACGTACCGTCGGTTCGACTCCGGTGTCGAGTCGCTGCGTCATGACCAGTGCCTGGCTGTGATGCGCGACCATATCCTGCGCGAAGCCGATCTCGGTACTGCTGAGGACGGGCGGTGCGGGCTTGTCGTCGGCTATCAGCAGCGGACGGATGGCCGCGCCGACCGCCAGCAGCAGCACGGCGAGGCTGACGAGCGCGGCACTCCTGATCCAGGTCCGCCGGGTCATGAGCCCATGGTCGAATGCTGGTCGGCAGGCGGGGTGTAGACGCTCGAATCCAGTTGCAGCGCAAGGAATCCATTATCGGCACAGGTCGTCCACAATTGGTTGCCACGCCATTCGGGCGCGGAGAAGCACCAGTCCGAGGAGAGATCGCCGAAGGCGAGCATGCCGGTGCGCGGACCGGCGGCCTCGGACATATCGAACTGGCCCTGCAATATGGTCTGGACCACCGTCGGGGACGCGAGCAGCGGTGGGCCGATGATCGAGGCGAGTGCGTGCGGCGAGTTCGTCAGCTCGGTGTTGTGCCCAGTGTGCGCGGGCGGGTTGTAGTAGGCGATCTCGCGGATGTCGAGCGGGTCGCGGACGTCGAATACGCGGATGCCGGAGGAGGTCCAACTGCAGGCCAGTGCGGTGGGATCGGCAGGCCGATCCGCGGCGCAGTAGTGCGCGTCGTAGGCGAACAGCGAGCCGCCCGCGGCGGAAGCCATTGCGATGTCCTGGTTCTGGGGCAGATCGATCTCGAGTTTGATGGTGTTGCGCAGGCGCGGATTCGTCGCGTCGGAGACGTCGAACAGCTTTACGCCGCCGGATCCGGCCTCATTGGTGGCGAAGACATACGGCGTGCCTCGATATGTGACCGGGATATTGTGCTGGGTGGCCCAACCGTCGGTCCAGGTGATATCGGCCAATTGGCGCACTTGCGGATTCGGATCGCGGCGCTGGACAGCGCTGATGTCGAGGACCATGAGTCCGCCGGAGTTATTGGCGAGATACATGGTGTTGCCGTCGGGGGTGAATCCGAAGCCGTGCATGGATAATCCGGGCAGGTTCTGCCAGATGACGCGCGGATTGGCCGGATCGGTGAGATCGACCGCGCTGACCAGGCCAGGGGCGACGCCCGAGCTCCAGTAGGTGTTGCCGTCGGGGGAGAAGCCGCCCTCGTGTGCGGTGATCGGCAGTGGCATGTTCAAACTGGTCCCGGCGCCCGGGTTGAGCAGCCGAGGGTGCGCGCAATCGGAGATGTCGTAGACCGAAAGCAGACCCGCGCCGGTCATGAACGGCGCGCCCGCGCCGACGAGCAGCTTGCGAGTTTCGTTGACCTTCAAGCTTTCCCAGGTGCCGGCCCGCATCGCCGGTTCGTTCAATGTTTCGGTCAGCGCCGGCGCGGTGGGATCGGAGACGTCGAGCACCTGCACACCTTGTTCGGGCCCCAGCAGGTTGCCCGGGAAGAAGGTGCCGACGTAGACGCAGTGGTCGAAGCTGACCGAGGAGATACCCCCGCCGCGCCCCGCGTAATTGCCGACCTGCGACATATTGCAGCGGTAGCCGAGGGTGCTGCGGCCGTTGTTCCGGTCGGCGGCGGGTACGTCGCCCTGGTGTCCGGATTCTGGGTCGGAGCCGGGGCCGCACTCGGCGCGGGCGACGGCGATATCGGTGAGTCCGGAGATTTCGCGAACACTGCCGGTCATATCCGACTGTGGTTGGGCGGCGAGGGTTCCGGTCGGTAACAGCAGTGCCGTGGCCGCGACCGTCACCAGGGAACGCCGAGCCAGGGGGAGCAACGATGATGTCATGGGTGACCCTCGGCAATGAGGGTTGCCTTTCGTGTCGGTCGTTCCGGTCGGCCGCGGGGCTGGTGGTCCGTCGATCGGCGGCTGCGGAAATCATTGAGATGCGACTGCCATGGTGGCGGCTGTGCGGTCTCACCATCCGGACTGTGCTGTCCGGTTACTGCTCGGTAGTGTGCGCGAGGCGCCATCCGGAGTCAAGACCTGTGCTGCTCATACCCCCGGATTTCGCTGCGGGTCGCTTACGGTCGAGAGTGAGAAGTGCGGATAGCCGAGCGGGCTGTTCCCGGTGCTCTGCAGTGACGTCGATATGTTCGGGACGCCAAGATCCGCTGCCAGGTCGACGAATTCGATCCGTGGCAGACCGAAGACGCTGAGATGTTCTATGCCGATGCGCTCCATGCACTTCCCCGTTCGAAGTGCTGGTCAGTCGGCAGTCTCACTCGCGAGGAAGCGCTGCCAGACCGCATGATCCGTACGCTTGCCGCCGGGCGTATCCGCGCCATATCGGGTGATCTCCGCGGCGAGATCGAGCGGCATGGTCGGCGCGGCCATACCTCGCAACTCCTGTTCGATCGCGGCATCCGGCACCAACCAGCACACCTCGAATTCGATGCCGTCGGGGTCGGCTCCGTACAGCGACTTGGTGACCGCATGATTCGATGCTCCGGTCAGGGCGTCCGCCGCCCGCAGCGCATCCTTGACCCGCCCCAATTCGCGCAGCGTGTCCACCTCCCAGGCCAGGTGGTACAGCCCGACTCGTCCGGTGCGATGCGGAGCGGCCGGTTCGGTGGATCGGAACAAACCCAGGTCATGGTCGTTGGCTGAACCGGCCGCCTGCAGGAAGACCCCACCCGGAATTGCGCCGATCTGTCGGAAGCCGAGGACCTCGCGGTAGAACGTGGCCGAGCGCTCCACATCGGAGACGAACAGGACGGCATGGTTCAGGCGCTGGACTGGCATGAAAGTTGCTCCGTTTCCTCAGTGCTCGACCGATGCGAAGGCCCGCAGTTCGCGGACTACGTCGGGACCGGTCGGCATGTACACAACCTCGTGGTACCCCGCCGCGGCCAGGTTCGCTACTGCCGCCGCGATTTCCGAGCGCTCGCCGACCATCGTGGCGACATCGATGTGCTCGAGCAACAAGCGATCGCGGTCGGAAAGGTGGGTGAAGTGACCCTCGAATGCCCGCGGACGCCGCTCGTCTTCCGGTGTCTCGGATTCCAGCGCCTCGCGCCACGCGCTACCGCCGGGCATCGCGTCGACAGCCGCCGCACCACCGGCGGCATAGGCGACATGCCAGTCGACGACCCGGCACGGACCGATCGCATCGCGCACTCGACTCGATCCGCGGTCTTCGCCGGTCTCGAGCACGGTGCCGGAGACGGTGATGGCGGTGGGCAAAGTGGGATGGACTGGTCCGATGACACCGTCGGCCACCGAGGTTGCCAGCTCGGCGCCGCGCGGGCCGAAAGCGCTCAGCCACAACGGCGTATCGATCGGACGCGGCGCGGCCAGTCCGGTGGCATGCAGCATCCGGGCCGGTTGACCGTCGATGACAGCGGTCTCGCCCGCGAGCAGGGTGCGTACGGCCGTGACGTATTCCGTCAAGGCGCGCAAGATCATCGGGCGCTGACCCATCGCCGATCTGGCGGTGAATCCGGTACCGAAACACGCGCGGAATCGGCCGCTGGACAGGCGTGTGATTGTCGCGATCGCACTCGCCATCGCCATTTCCGAACGTTCGGTCGGAATCAGCACGGCGGTGCCGAGACCGATCCGGCTGGTCCGCTGCGCCGCCAGCGCCAGATGAACGAACGGGTCCTCCCACAGCGGGGCGGAACCGTAGATCCATACCCGGGCATAGCCGAGAGTTTCCGCCAGTGCCGCCAGATCCGCGAACTCCGGACCCGGCGGCAACGCGCAGGAGAGTTCGATCTCACTCATGCGGCGGCATTTCGAAACCTGCGACTATGACCGCGTTGGCGTCGGCGGCTGCGTGCCGCAACGGCTTTGCTCGCGCGTAGCTCTCCGACTCGTACCAGGCGCGCGCAGCCTCCACCGAGGGAAATTCCATCACGACCGTCCGATCGCCGTGCCAGGAACCTTCGAGGACCTCCGGATTGCCATCGACGACCAGGGGCGCCGCGCCGAATTCCGCCATCGACCGTCCCGCCGCACGCCCGTACTCGTCCATACCCGCCGGATCCCGAATTGCTTCGGTCAGGATCACGTATCCCTTCGGCATCAGTTCATCCCTTCGACCGTCTGTCGATCAGTAGGCGGCGCTGCTGTGCGTCCTCCGAGCGAACGCTGCATGGACCGGCTGTCCCGCAACCTTCATACCAACGGTTGGATGGCCTATCCCTGATCAACTTCCGCTGAGTGGAAAGGTCGGGATCGAACGCCGGGAAGTCGATGACGAAGCTGTGGTAACTTGGTTACCGCCAATAACCGGGTTACTCGAAGACTCGACGACGCACGCAACTCGTGCGGCGCTCGCCCGGACCGCGATTCAGGTCGAGGCGTCGACATCATCGACGCGACCTGCCGCGTCCGATTCGTTTGGGGCACAACTCCTTTCATCGCATACACACGCGCGGTTCGTGCGCGCGGGAGCTCCGCAGAGAAAGAAGAATGATGTCAGGACAACGGCGCTGGTCCGCATCGAATCGCCGGCGGCCGAACAAGTTTCGGCATGTGATGGCGGTCGTGAGCGCGCTGAGCCTGGCCGCTGTGGTCGCCTGCGTCGGGCCGGGGCAAGCCTCGGCCGACCCGGTGAACGATTTCTACGTTCCCCCTGCACAATTCGACGCGACGCGCGGAGCCGTTATCAAGACCGTCGATACCTCGGTGTACCTGGCGCAGCCGACGGACAACGGCAAGTGGCCGATACCGGCGAAACAGGTCATGTACACAACGCGGACCGAGGACGACGCCCCGGTCGCGGCCACCGGCATCTTCATCGATGCCGACCAGCCATGGCGCGGCTCCGGTCCGCGGCCGACCATCATCATCGGCCCCGGCACCACGGGGCAAGGCGATCAGTGCGCGATGTCGCTGGCCTTCTCCACGGGGGTCTATGCCCGAGTCACGCCGCCGGCGCTGTCGGTCAATCAGGAGGCGCTCGCGGCGCTGGCATGGAATTCCTTGGGCGCGCGCGTTTTCGTGACCGACTACATCGGCATGGGCACACCTGGAGTTCATACCTACGTCAACCGCATCGAGGAGGCGCACGCTGTCCTCGACGGGGCCCGCGCGGCGAATGCACTGTCCGGCAGCGGAACCGACACCCCGCTGGCCTTCTGGGGCTATTCGCAAGGCGGCGGGGCGACTGCCGCGGCGGCCGAGATGCAGTCCGGCTACGCCCCCGAATTGAATCTGAAGGGCACCTGGGCCGGTGCGCCGACAGCGGACCTCTCCGAGATATTGCGGCAGGTCGACGGAGTGCTCATCAGCGGCGTGACCGGATTCGCTATCAACGGCCTGCTCGCCCGCCATCCGGACTTACAACCGCAACTCGACGCGCGCACCACGCCCGAGGGCAAGGCGCTGCTGCGTGAGCTGGCCGACGAGTGCATCGCCGATGTCATCTTCCTGCACCCGTTCATGCGGTCCGCCGATTTCACCGTCGACCACCGCGCAATGTCGGATCATTTGCGCGAGATCCCGGAACTCGTCGGCATTCTGGACCGACTGCGCATCGGCTCACTGAAGCCGACCAGTCCGGTGTTCATCACCAGCGGCCGCAATGACGACACCGTCCCCTACGGCCAGGCCGGGCAACTGGCGGCCGACTGGTGCGGCCACGGCGCGACCGTCACCTTCCGCACCAACGAGCTGCCGCCCATCCTGTCCGGGACCACCATCCCGAACCACTTCGGTCCGGAGCTGATCGACGGCTACGGAACCAATAACGCGATCGGCTATCTCGTCGACCGGTTGAACGGATTGCCCGTGACGGGATGCACCATCGATTGAAAGTATCGGAGTTGTCTGCCCCGGGTGGTTGGCGATCGAAAGCGCGATGTCATCCACGCCGCGAAGGAGGTCGCCACACTTGACCGAATCTCGCACGGGCGCTTCGTATTCGGTGTCGGCACGGGCTGGAATTGCGAGGAGATGGCCGATCACGGGACCGATCCGCGTGCGCGCCCTCGATGGAATTACCGAAGTCGCCCACCGGTACCTCGTCTGAGGGCCTAGCTCGATCTCGACGCTCGCACCATGACAGATTGACACTGAGTGTAGCGATGTAACACACTTTCGGGGTTTGCGGTCATCGGAAGAGAGGCTGGCCAGTGACCGATAACGCCCGTGCGGCGCTGGAGTTGGTTCGTGATTCGAGCCAGTTCAAGTGGTATGTAATCCCGCTACTGCTGATCGTGCTCTACGTGTATGCCACCGAGGTGGAGCGCCGGAACTGGAATGTCCTGTTCGGTGGGCTGGCGCTGTGGGGGATGGACTGGTTCAACGAGATCTGGAACGCCGTGGTCTTCCATGTCACCGATCGCGCTCCGGTGTGGGGCGCGACGGGGCCGACCGCCTATCAGATCCTGATCGGGCTCAATATCGAGATCTGCTTCATGTTCGCGATCATGGGCGTCGCGGCCGCGAAGTTGTTGCCGCCGCGCGAGATACGCGTGTTCGGGCTACCCAACCGTCCGGTGCTCGTGGCCCTGAACGCGGCGCTGGCCGTTGGCGTCGAGATCGTGCTCAACAAGATCGGCGTGCTGACCTGGGACTGGTCCTGGTGGCAGGCGGGCTTCCCGCCACTGATCTGGCTGATCGGCTATGTGCCGTTCTTCGCGGCCTGCTTCTGGGTGCACGATCTGCCCACGGTGCGCGCCAAGGCCGTTGTCGTCGGTGTGATTCTCGGGCTCGACGCGGTGGCTCTCATTGTCTTCGGCTCATTCGGATGGTTGTGAAAACTCTCGCTCGATTCGCGCTCCCCACCGCGCTGACGCTCGTGTTCACCGGGCTCACTACGAATTCCGCAACCGCCGAATACGCGCCATGTACCTTGCTCGGCACAGTGGGAACTCCCGAGATCGGAAGCGACCAGTCCAGCGCGGGCCTGGAAGGGCTACCGCCCGCCGACATCGCACTGCCCGCTGCCGCAGCAGCGGGGGATCAGCGATCAGCCGCGGCACCTCGACGGCACTGTGGAGGTGCCGTCCGAAATAATGAACAGCCTTGCGGACCAATCCGAACCGATCCGATATTTCATCACCGAGCAGCTGGGCGGACGTCGGTTCACCGACACCGACGTCACGGTCACCACGCAGTTGTTCACTGTCGCCGGACTCGGATCGGTGCTACCGCGCGCCCGATAACCGCATCACGGGCCCGACGTCGTCTCGGAGTCCATGCTCGCGGCGCTGAGGTTCTCGGCAGCGAACCGGGCGATCGTGCAGGCCTGGCGCGTAAGCGCTTCCGGGTGCGCAGTCCGCTGCGCCAGCGTGGCACGGATCCGATCCAATGACGCCGTCGCATCGCCGGTCGCTCGGCGGAGCACGGTGTAGCGGTGGTCGAGTTCGCGGTAGGCGAGGTCGATGTCGTGGTAGCGGCGGCGCAGGTCGGCCAGATGGTTGAGCAGGTCGGCCACCTCACGTGTGGTCAGGGTGAGGCTCGGGTGCTCCTCGCCGGAGAGGATCGCCTCGCCCGCGACCTCGGCGCAGCGCGCATGCAGTACGTCGAGAATGTCGGCCACCCAGATCACCTCCCACACTGCGCTCGAACCCGAGAGAAAAGGTTGCCGGTCAACGCATCTGACGATGGTCGGGCGCGAATCGACGCTCCCTCTCGTTTGATTGCTTTGATCGACACGCGACTCGGCTACGACTCGATCACGGGTACGGTACTGGAAGCCTGTCGACCGAGGAATTCCGCCACTAGTGTCATAGACATAAATGAGGAATTTCCCACGATACGCGCGGGTAACCACCTGACGCTGTGTACTTGGGCGCAGTAGGAGTGCAAACTACGCCGGACCGGCAGTCGCAAACCGTCGCCCGACCGGGCCAGTGCTGTGGAGTGGAAGGAGTTGGCGCGTGTTCAGCCGCATCGCCATCGTGAACCGGGGAGAGGCCGCTATGCGCCTCATCCATGCCGTCCGAGATCTGGCCGCGGAGACCGGGCGACCGATCGAAACCGTTGCTTTGCACACCGATGTCGACCGGAACGCGACATTCGTGCGCGAGGCCGATATCGCCTATGACCTCGGTCCGGCGTCCGCGCGTCCGTATCTGGATCTGAAGGCGCTCGAGCGCGCTCTGGTGACGACCAAGGCCGACGCCGCATGGGTCGGTTGGGGTTTCGTCGCCGAGGATCCGGCATTCGCCGAGCTGTGCGAGCAGATCGGCGTCACCTTCATCGGCCCCAGTCCGGAGGCCATGCGCAAGCTCGGTGACAAGATCGGTGCGAAGCTGATCGCGGAGGAAGTCGGCGTGCCTGTCGCGCCGTGGAGCCGCGGTGCCGTCGAGACCGTGGACGCCGCCCTCGCGGCCGCCGCCGACATCGGCTACCCGCTGATGCTCAAGGCGACCGCCGGTGGCGGCGGCCGGGGTATCCGGGTCGTCACGAACGAGGCCGAGCTCGTCGATGCCTACGAGCGCACCCGTCAGGAAGCCGCGCGTGCGTTCGGCAGCGGCGTGGTCTTCCTGGAACGGCTGGTGACCGGCGCCCGGCACGTCGAGGTCCAGGTGATCGCCGACGGCCAAGGCACCGCGTGGGCGCTCGGCGTCCGCGACTGCTCGGTGCAGCGGCGCAATCAGAAGGTCATCGAGGAGTCGGCGTCTCCGGTGCTGCGCCCCGAGCAGGCAGCCGAGCTCAAGCAGTCGGCTGAGCGGTTGGCGATCGCGGTCGAGTATCGCGGCGCGGCGACCGTCGAATTCCTGTACCACCCGGGCGACGAGCTGTTCGCATTCCTCGAGGTCAATACCCGACTGCAGGTCGAACACCCGATCACCGAGTACACCACCGGTTTCGACCTGGTTCGGGCGCAGCTGCTGGTGGCATCGGGCGGCAAGCTCGAGGGCGAACCGCCGGCCGAGCGCGGGCACGCGATCGAGGCCCGGCTCAACGCGGAGGATCCGGACCGCGACTTCGCGCCCGCTCCAGGCCGCATCGCCCGGCTGGATCTGCCCGCCGGGCCGGGCATTCGAGTCGACACCGGTGTCAGCGAGGGCGACACAATTCCCGCCGACTTCGACTCGATGATCGCCAAGATCATCGCCTACGGACGAGACCGCGAGCAAGCGCTGGGCCGGCTGCGCCGGGCAATGGCGCAGACCCGGGTCGTCATCGAGGGCGGCGCGACGAACAAGAGCTTCGTGCTCGATCTGCTGAACCAGCCCGAGGTGATCGACGCCAGCGCGGACACCGGCTGGATCGACCGTGTTCGCGCCGAGGGACGCCTCGTATCGCATCAACACTCCGCGGTCGCGGTGGCCGTCGCCGCCATCGATGCCTATGAAGAGGACGAGCGGGTCGAGCGGCACCGGCTGTTGTCCACGGCGGCCGGTGGACGGCCCCAGGTGCAGCACCAGAGCGGTCGCCCGCACGACCTGAAGTTGCGTGGCGTCGGATACCGGGTGCGCGTGGCACGGATCGGTGCGCACCGGTTCCGCGTCGGCATCGAAGCGGGTGGCGAGATGCGTGCCGCCGATATTGATCTCGAGCGTTTCGACCGCCACACCGGGCAGATCGTGGTCAACGGCGTCCGCTACCGCGTGATCACCGGCACGCATGGGCCGATACATCTGGTCGATGTCGACGGTGTGACCCATCGGATCAACCGTGACGAGGGTGGCGTCGTCCGCTCGCCCGCCCCCGCGCTGGTCGTTGCCACGCCGCTGGAGGTCGGTGCCGAGGTCGAGGCGGGCGCACCGGTGCTGGTACTCGAGAGCATGAAGATGGAAACGGTGCTGCGCGCGCCGTTCCGGGCTCGGTTGAAGGAATGCGCTGTTACCGTCGGCACCCAGGTCGAGACCGGCGCGCCGCTGATGCGGCTGGAGCCGCTCGTCGAGGACGACGAGGCCGCGGACGCCGAGGAGGTCGCGTCGGTCGAACTGGACCTGCCCGACGAGCCCGCAGCGGACCGACCGTACGAGGGCACCGCCCGCAGCCTGCAGGACCTGCGCAGCTTGCTGCTCGGCTTCGACGTCGACCCGCATAACGAGCGCCGCGTGCTCGACCACTACCTCGCCGTGCGCCGGGCGGCCATCGCGGACAACCGCAGGCCCCTCGCCGACGAGATCGAACTCGTGCAGGTGTTCTCCGACCTGTCCGAACTGAGCCACAACCGGTCGTGGGACGAGGACGGCATCCAGGGCCACGTTCACAGCGCCCGCGAGTACTTCCACACCTACCTGCAGAGCCTCGATGTCGAGCGGGCCGGGCTGCCGGAGTCGTACCAGGCCAAGCTTGCCAAGGCGCTCGGGCATTACGGCGTCACCGAACTGGATCGTTCCCCGGAGCTCGAAGCCGCCGTCTTCCGGATCTTCCTCGCCCAGCAGCGGCCGTCCGACACCGTCACGGTCATCACCACCTTGCTGCGCGAGTGGCTGGGCGAGCCGGTGCCGGACCGGGCGCTGCGCGAGCCGGTCGGTCTGGCGCTGGAGCGGCTGGTGGCCGCGACGCAGGTGCGCTTCCCCGTGATCTCCGACCTCACCCGCGGTCTGGTGTATTCCTGGTTCGGCCAGCCGCTGTTGCGGCGCAACCGCGCCCGCGTCTACACCAATGTTCGTAAACAGCTGAGCCACCTCGACGCGCACCCGGAAACCCCCGATCGCCCCGAGCGCATCTCCGAGATGGTGCGCAGCACCGAGCCGCTGGTGCGGCTGCTCGGGCAGCGGTTGGTGCGCGGCAGTGCCGACAACACGGCCATGCTCGAGGTGCTGACCCGTCGGTACTACGGCAACAAAGGTCTGGCCGGTGTGCACACCCGCGAGGTCGGCGGGTGCACCTTCGTGATCGCCGAGCGCCGGGGCCTGAGCCTGGTATCGGCGGCGGTGAGTTTCGACGCGCTCGACACCGTGCTGCGTGGTCTCACCGAACTGACGAGTGTGGCCGCGTCCATCGAGGTCGACATCTATCTGAGCTGGGAGAAGCAGCCGGAGGACTTCGACGCGATGGCGGCCGCACTGCAGGAAGTGCTCGGTGCTCGGCCGTTGCCGAACCAGATCCACCGGATCACCGCCACCGTCGCGGGCAGCGGCGGTGCGGTGATGCACCACCACTTCACCTTCCGCCCGTCCGCCACCGGCATGGCCGAGGAGCGGTTGATCCGCGGCCTGCATCCGTACATCGCGGAGCGGATGCAGATGAAGCGGCTGCGCAAGTTCGACCTCACCCGGCTCCCGTCCTCGGACGAGGAGATCTACCTGTTCCGGTGCATCGCGAAGGACAACGCGTCCGACGAGCGTCTCGTCGCATTCGCGCAGGTGCGTGACCTGGCCGCGCTGCGCGAGCACGACGGCAGGCTGCTGGCGCTGCCGACGGCCGAGAGCACCATCGCCTCCTGCCTCGACTCGATCCGCCGGGCGCAGTCGCAGCGGCCGTCGGCCAAGCGGTTCCACACCAACCGCGTCGTGATGTACATCTGGCCGCCGGTCGAGATGACCCGCGCCGAGCTGGAGACGATCGTCGACCGGGTGCGGCCGACGAGCGCGGGTGCCGGGCTGGAGGAGATCCTGCTCATCGCACGGCACCGGGACCGGCGGTCCGGTGAGTTGATCAAGGTCGCCGTGCGCATCTCGTTCGACGCTACCGGCGGCACCGAGGTGACCATCGGTGAGCGGTCCGGCGAGGTGGTCGAGCCGATCGACGAGTACCGGCAGAAAGTGCTGCGGGCCAGTAGCCGCAACACCGTGTACCCGTACGAACTGACCGGCCTGCTCGGTGAGTTCGCCGAGTACGACCTCGACTCCGATCACACGCTCGTCCCGGTCGACCGGCCCAAGGGACGTAACAAGGCCGCGATCGTCGCGGGCGTGGTCACCACACCGACCGAGCAGTATCCGGACGGCATCACCAGGGTGGTGCTGCTCGGTGATCCGACGAAATCGCTCGGCGCGCTCTCGGAACCGGAGTGCCGCCGCGTAATCGCCGCGATGGACCTGGCCGAACAGATGCAGGTGCCGCTGGAGTGGTACGCGCTGTCCTCCGGCGCCCGGATCTCGATGCAGTCCGGCACCGAGAACATGGACTGGGTGGCGGCGGCGCTCAAGCGGATCGTCGAATTCACCCAGGACGGCGGCGAGATCAACATCGTGGTCTCGGGCATCAACGTCGGCGCGCAGCCGTACTGGAACGCCGAGGCGACGATGCTCATGCACACCAAGGGCATCCTGGTGATGACGCCGGATTCGGCGATGGTGCTCACCGGCAAACAGGCGCTGGACTTCTCCGGTGGTGTGTCGGCCGAGGACAATTTCGGTATCGGCGGCTACGACCGGGTGATGGGCCCGAACGGGCAGGCGCAGTACTGGGCGCCGAACCTGCACGCCGCGCGGGAGGTGCTGATGTCGCACTACGACCACACCTATGTGGCGCCCGGCGAGCAGTCGCCGCGGCGGTCGCGGACCAGCGACCCCATCGATCGCGACGTCTCCGACTTCCCGCATGTCGTGGCGGGCAGCGACTTCACCACGGTCGGCGAGATCTTCTCCGCCACGGCGAACCCGGACCGCAAGAAGCCGTTCGACATCCGGACCGTGATGCGGGCGGTGGCCGATCAGGACCACCCGGTGCTGGAACGCTGGGCGGGGATGGCTGACGCCGAGACGGCCGTGGTGCAGGACGCGCGGCTCGGCGGTATGCCGGTGTGCCTGCTGGGCATCGAGTCCAGGGGAGTACCGCGCCGCGGCTACCCGTCCACCGACGGCCCGGACACCTATACGGCGGGCACGTTGTTCCCGCAGTCGTCGAAGAAGGCCGCGCGGGCGATCAACGGGGCCAGCGGCAATCGGCCGCTCGTGGTGCTGGCGAACCTGTCGGGCTTCGACGGTTCGCCGGAATCGATGCGGAAGTTGCAGCTCGAGTACGGTGCAGAGATCGGCCGCGCGATCGTGAACTTCCAGGGCCCCATCGTGTTCTGCGTGATCTCGCGCTATCACGGCGGCGCGTTCGTGGTGTTCTCGAAGCTGCTCAACCCGAATATGACCGTGCTCGCGCTGGAAGGCTCGTTCGCCTCGGTGCTCGGCGGCGCCCCAGCGGCCGCGGTGGTGTTCTCCGGCGAGGTCGATGCCCGTACGGCAGCCGATCAGCGAGTGCGGGATCTCGAGGCACGTGCCGCGAACGCGCTGGGCGCCGACCGTGCGGCTCTGACGGCGGAACGCGACGAGGTCCGGTCGTCGATTCGAACGGAGAAACTCGGCGAGGTCGCGGCGGAATTCGACCGCGTGCACAACATTCAGCGCGCCGTGGAGGTCGGTTCGGTCGACGCCATCATCCGCGCCGCCGAACTGCGCCCCCGCATCATCGAAGCCATCGAGGCGGGTCTGCCGGGCTGATCATTCCGGACCCATCAGATTGCTGAAACAGTCGGCCGGCTCGGGCAATACCGCTCCCGAGTCGGCCGACTGTCGTCGTCCATGTGCCGCGTAGCGGAGTACATTGAGACTTGTCTCTGACAAGTGTCACTCGACGTCTCACAATGACGTGAGGCTGCGGAAGCACTTCTCACAACGGCGTGAGAGGTGAGGAAAATGGGCGACCGAAAGGTGGTTCTGTTCAAAAAGTGGCCGATTGCATCGGCATTCGCGGTCTTGGCGATCGCGGCGAGTGCCGTGCTCGGTCCGCATGCCGCAGCACAATCGTGTGCTGCGGTGGATCTGGTCGTGGCGAGGGGAGCCCAGGAACCCGGGTACCTCGGAACCTTCGTCGGTGATCCGCTGTACGACGCGATGCGGCAGGCATTACCGGTGAGCGTGCATGCGTATTCGGTGAACTACTCCGCGAATCTGACGGATGTGAGCGCGGGTAGCGCCGATCTGGTCGCACATGTCGCTTATCTAGCCGCGGCCTGCCCGGATGAACAGTTCATACTCGCCGGCTACTCGCTGGGGGCGGGCGTCGTGCATGCCGCGCTCGGCACCGGTATCTTCACCGGGCTGCCGGGGGTGGTGCAACTGCCCGGCGATCTCGTCGACCGCGTGGCCGTCGTCCTGCTCTTCGGCGACCCGCTGCGCTCGATCGGGTGGAGCGTTCCCGACCAGTACTCCGACCGCACCGCCGAATTCTGCGCGGCAGGCGACCCGGTCTGTGGCGCCGGCACCGACCCCGGGGCGCACGCCCGCTACGGCGATTTCATCGGTGCCGCAGTGGGATTCAGCGCAGCGCATTTGTAGCTTCCGGCGCTGTTGGCACCCGTCCGAGCAGTCCTATACTGACCCCGACAGCCTGTTCCATCTCGATCAGAAACAGCCCGAGCCGATGACCGAACTCGTCTCGCGCGCGCAGGGCGTCCGGTTCGACGAGCTCGCGCTGGCGACGCGCAACCACGGCATGCAACTCGAGGGCATGCGGTACGACGTCACGCCCATCGGCATGCACTACCTGCTGATTCATTTCGATATCCCGGAGATCGACGCATCGTCGTGGCGGCTGCGGGTTACCGGGAATGTCGAGCGCGAACTGGAGCTATCGCTCGACGACATCAGGTCGCGACCGGCGACGACGATTCCGGTCACCCTCGAATGCGCGGGTAACGGACGCACCGGGATGGACCCGCGCAACATCAGCCAACCGTGGGGTCTCGAGGCGATCGGCACGGCGGTATGGACCGGCACCGCACTCGGTGGGATTCTCGACGGCTGCGGTATCCGGGACGAGGCGGTCGAGGTCGTATTCACCGGGGCTGATCGCGGATTCCAGGACAATGTGGAGCACGACTATCAACGCTCCCTGCCCATCGGCGAATGCCGCAGACCCGAAGTTCTGCTGGCCTACGAGATGAATGGCACACCGCTTCCGCCGCAGCACGGCTTTCCATTGCGGCTGCTCGTCCCCGGGTGGTACGGCATGACGAGCGTCAAATGGCTGCGGAATATCGAAGTCGTCGACCGGCCCTTCACCGGATTCCAACAGACGGCGGCCTATCGGTACCAACGCGACGCCGAGGATCCGGGGCTACCGGTGTCGCGGATCAGGGTGCGTGCGTTGATGATTCCGCCCGGCATTCCCGATTTCCAGAGTCGGCGACGCACGGTCGAGGCCGGTGCCGTCGTTCTCTGCGGCCGTGCGTGGTCCGGAACCTCGCCCGTGGTCGGCGTGGAGGTCGGTGTCGACGGCGTCTGGCGGGACGCCCAATTGGATCGTAGCGTCGCCGAATTCGCTTGGTGCAGTTGGAGTTACACCTGGGATGTGGGACCGGGCGAGTATCGACTCAGCTGCCGTGCCACCGACGCGGATGGAAATGTGCAACCGGCCGAGCAATTCTGGAACCGCCAGGGCATGGGTAACAACCTGATTCAGGAGTTCCCGGTCACGGTCCGCTGATCGGTGAACCAGCGCCGAATCCGCGTGGCGGCGAATTCGGCCTTCTCGGCTGCCAATTCGGTCGAGGGTGCGACGAACGGCGCGACCGGCTTTGGTCCGGAAAGGAAGTCGGCGTCGACCTTGCCGACGAGACCGTCTCCGAATTCGATGTAGCAGGAGCCCTGGCCGAGATACTTTCCTGGCGAGGGTGTTCCGCGCAGTTGCGCGGCGATATGCGCCGCGACCGTGCGGGCGGCGTTCTCTGCGAACACCCCTGCGCGCGGCACCGGCGCGTCCGCGCAGTCACCGATGGCGTAGACGCCCGGATACGGGGTGGCGAGGGTTCGCGGGTCGACGTGGATCCAACCATCGGCGCCGTCGACGGTCAGCCCGGATGCCTCGACCACGGGCGGAACGCAATGGGTCGGGATGCCGATGAACAGGTCGTAGGCGAGGTCGCCGGTGTGGGTGGCCGCGATATGGTTCTCCGGGTCGAGCGCGTGGACCCGCCGCCCCGGGGAGTAGCCGATCCCACGTTGCGCGAGTGCGTCGACAAGCGCCGCGGAGGTGTCCGCGGAGACCGGGATGGGTGAGTCCATCGGGGTGAGCACGTGCATGCGGGTGCGGTGGCGGATGCCACGACGGGTCAGCAGTTCGTGTAGCAGCATCGCGCATTCGTAGGGTGCGGGCGGGCACTTGAACGGAACGCTCAACACCGAGATGAGAACGTTGCCGCCGTCGAAATGGGCCAGCTGATCGCGCAGTCGGCAAGCTCCGTGGATCGAGTAATACTCGTGACCGTCCGCTACGAACCCCTGGGTAGCGGCCGGGTCGTAATCGGCGCCCAACGCGACAACCAGAAAGTCCGGGTTGTAGCTGGTGCGGTCGGTGACGACGTGGCGGGTCTGCGGGTCGATCGAAGTGACCTGCTCCTGCCGGAACTCGACTCCGGGAAGGACCAGGTCGCGGTAACTGAGGCGCACAGATTCCGGGGTCCGGTCGCGGAACAGGATCTCCAGCTTGGAGAAACCGAACGTGAACCCGTCGTTGCGGTCGACCAGTATTACCCGAACCTCACCGGGCAGTGACTCGGACAGGCAAGCCGCCAATTCCAGCCCACCGAATCCGGCCCCCAGAATGAGCACCGTCGGCATTCGAACGTTCGCGGGTATGGACATAGTTGAACGCTTTCACCTTGGGAGATGGTGTGTGGAATCGCGTGTTGTGGCGAGGCTCCCCGATAATCCGTCGTTCACGAGCGTGTTGATCGCGTTTCCATTGTGCGCGCCCCGGTGGCCGGATGGAACCCGGATTCACCGGCGAGCATACTTGCAGCAATTGCTGTGGCACCGTTTCGCCGTAACGCTGGAGATCCACCGAGTGCGGAGGTGACAACATGGGTGTGCTCGATCGCCGAACAGTTCTGGTCGGCGCCCTGACCGCGACAACCGCGGTGATGGCGGGTTGCGGGGGAGATCAGCCATCGGAGCAAGTCCCTACGACCCAAGCACCGCCGCAGACGGCGAAGGCCGCCTTCGACAGACTGATGGCAGGCAACCGGCGCTGGATCGACGGCAATCTGGACCACCCCGACCGCGATCCGGATCGACGCGAGCTGTTGGCCCGGAACCAGCAGCCGTACGGCGTCGTACTGGCGTGTATCGACTCGCGCGTTCCGCCGGAGCTGGTGTTCGACACCGGGCTCGGCGATTTGTTCGTGATGCGCACCGGCGGCATCGCGGTAGGCCCCGTCGTGACCGGTTCTGTCGAGTACGGTCCGATGACCGGTGGCACCCCGTTGATCATGGTCCTCGGACACCAGCGCTGCGGGGCGGTTGCCGCAGCATACAAGTCGCTGCGTGAGGGAACCCCGCTACCGGGCAATCTGCAGTCGATTGTGGAGGCTCTGCGCCCGGCGTACGAGCGGATGGACTCGCCGGGTGAAGACCCGGTCGAGACGATGACCCGCATCCAGATCGAGCTGACCGCACAAGATCTGCGGCGCAACAATGACCTGGCGCCGATGGTGGAACGTGGCGCTGTTTCGGTGGTCGGCGCCTACTACAACCTGGACACCGGTCGGGTCGAGGTACTCGACGGAGCCCCCGCCTGATCGCCCGCTTGCACATGACCGGCCGGGCGGGTAGTCCGGATACCAGGAGGTGTTCGATGTCGCCCTCCGCATCCGATCCCTTGACGCGGACACAGGAAGTCATCATGTCGTCGGAGTCCATCCGACTGACGGGGATACTGGCCGTCCCAGAGAACTCCACCGGTCTGGTCGTTTTCGCGCACGGCAGCGGTAGCGGCCGACATAGTCCGCGGAATCGGCTGGTCGCCGATGTGCTGAATCGGGCCGGACTCGCAACCATGCTCGTCGATCTGCTGACCGCGGCCGAGGAAGGTGACCGTGCACGGGTTTTCGATATCGAGCTGCTCGCCGAGCGTCTCGTCGCGGTGACCCGCGGACTGCGCACGCGGGCGGTCCTGAGTGGGCTTCCGGCCGGATATTTCGGGGCGAGCACCGGTGCCGGTGCCGCACTGTGGGCGGCCACCGAACCCGGCACCGAGATCGCGGGCATCGTCTCCCGCGGCGGCCGCCCCGACCTGGCCGGTCCGCGGCTGGCGCACGTCAGCGCGCCGACACTGCTCATCGTCGGCGGCAACGATCGACAGGTACTCGAGCTCAATCGCGAGGCCCAGTTGCGGATGCCGTGTCCGAGTGAGATCGACGTCGTGCCCGGTGCGACGCACCTGTTCGAGGAGGCCGGTGCGCTCGAACAGGTGGCGGATCTGGCCCGCGACTGGTTCCGCCGCCACCTCAGTGTTGTGCGGTCTTGAACACCACCGGTAGGTCGTCGGGCCGCGATGCGACCCGGGTGCCGAATTCGCGACTGATGTGCTCGATCGTCTCGCACAGCCATTGAGATTCGTTGTGCGTGGCCGATTGCAGGCGCATGCGCCGGATCCGCAGTGGAATCATTCGCGTTTCCATCACGCCAGGATCGAGGGAAACCAGATATAGCAAGCGAAGCTCCGGGCGATAACGCTCGTAGCCGCGGATGCCCTCGTAATCATCGATGACATCACCGCACCCGTACAGAATCGGTTTGCCCCGGTAGATCTCGATCGGCCGCGGATGGTGTGCGGAATGCCCGTGCACGAGGTCGATCCCGGCATCGATCAACCGATGCGCAAACTGCCTTTCGCTCATTGGCACCCGGTAACTCCAATTGGGCCCCCAATGTACGGAGACGATCGCGATATCGTCATTGCGCTTGTGCGCCAACACTTCTGCCGCCACTTCGTCGGCGGCACGAATATTCGGTGTATCGCCGATCCACCACAGCCCCGGCCGATCACGGCGAGCCGCCCAATGTTGCGGAATCCCACTCGATCCCGCACCGACCGAGACGATTACCACTCGTCGCCCGTCATCGAGTTCCGATATCGCCGGGGCCCGGGCATCGTCGAAATCCGCGCCCGCTCCGGCGCGCTGGATGCCTGCGGTATCGAGTGTCGCCAGCGTGTCCGCGAGACCGCGAATACCGAAATCGAGAATGTGGTTATTGGCCAGTGCGCACACGACCGGCGCGATTGCGGTCAACACCGGCACATTGTCCGGGTTCATGCGGTAGTGGATGCCTTTGAGCGGTGCGAACGCGCCGCCGCCGGTGATCGCGGTTTCCAGATTGATCAGTCGTACCTGCGGGGCGAGCTGAGCAAGAATCGCCAGGACGTCACCCCATGGGTGGCCGAAATCCACAGGACGGGCAAATTCACCGTTTGTTTGCTCCGCCAGTTCCGCATACGTCCGCGCATCCTCGACGCACCGTTCGCGCAGCGTCGGATCACCGGGGTGCGGGAGAATCTGATCCACACCGCGGCCCACCATGACGTCGCCCCCCAGCAGCACCGTCGCCATACCCCATTGTCGATCATGTCCGCGCGGGGCGTTGCATCGGCACCGTCATCGAGCTCGCGTCCGAAGGGCAGCATCCGAACGCGCGGCTCTCTATAAGGCTAACCAACAGTCGATGAGTTCCTGACTGCTCCGACTTCTCTCACTCCCCTCGATCCGGCCTGGACCCGGGCCATCCCGAGCGTCTTCGGCACCGAATCCTTCACTGAAACAGCATCGGCACGGTCGATCGAAATGCGGCGCGGCCGATGGTTTCTCACTGCGGGTGAAGGTAAGGATGCGTGGGTTGGCTCTGGCGGCTGTGCGCGACCTGCGGGAGCTGCGGGCTCCAGCGACCGAAGACGAGATCGCTGCCTTCGAGACTGACGTGCTGTCCGGGTTCGTGCTGGCGCGTGCGTCGGCGGGACTGGTGGACTCCACGATCCGCAACGACGTCAATCACCTTGAGCTGATTCGGGATTGGTTCGGGCGGCCGCTGTGGGAGATGCAGCCCGCCGATGCGGACACCTATTTCGGAAAGGTGCTGCGAGAGGCGAAGCCGTCGACCCGAACCGGCCGCGCGGCAGCGTTGACGGTGTTCTTCCACTTCCTGGAGCTGCGTCACAAGGTCGAACTGCACAACCTCACCGGTCGCGTCGTCGAATGCCCGCTCGACGAGATCAACAGGCCGCGTGGATCGGTGGATCCGCAGTTGCGGATTCCGCCGACCACCGAGGAGATCGAGCAGTTGTTCGCCGGATGGCGCGCCGAGCTGGCGACCTGCCGCAAGTTCGCACCGATCGCCCGCAACTACGCGGTCGCCCGCCTGGCCGCCGACGTCGGATTGCGGATCAACGAGGCCCGCATGCTCGACCTCGATGACGTGCGGTGGGAACTGGGCCGATTCGGGAAGCTGAATGTCCGTCACGGCAAAGGATCTCGCCGCAAGGGCCCGAAGCCGCGGCTGGTTCCGTTGATCAACGGCGCCGACCGGAGTCTGCGCTGGTTCATCGAGGATGTCCTCGGCCTGTTCGATATCGACCCGTCACGCCACGGGATGCCGCTGTTTCCGTCCGAACGCAAGAACACCGACGGCACGGCCATGCGCGCGACCGCCGACGTGTTCCGTCGCGCGCTCGCCGAGGCATCCGACCGGCATCTCCCGGCCTGGTCGGGGAAGCTGACCCCGCATGTCTTGCGCCATTTTTGTGCCTCGCAGCTCTATCTGGCCGGGATGAATCTCTTCGCGATCCAGGAACTACTCGGCCACTCTTGGACGGCCACGACCGCTCGGTATATCCACGTTCACGCCACCCACGTCGAAGACGCCTGGGTGACCGGGCAGCGCCGGGTCGCCGACCGATGGAAAGGACTCGACCGATGAAATGGAACCTGCGTCTGGCCGCGGCCAACCGCGGCATCTGGAAGGCCAGTGAGCTGCAACGCATGCTCGCCGATCGCGGCCTGGTCATCAGTGCCGGCAAGATGTCCGGGTTGTGGTCGGGGGATCCCAACGTCGTGAAACTTCGCGACCTGGACGTCATCTGCGTAGTCCTGGGCTGCGGTGTCGAAGAACTGTTGATCCCCGAGCCCGAGACCGTCGCCGCGCCGAAGCCCGCGACCGAATCGGCGGCGGCCGCGGTCGGCGAGACCCAGCCGGTCGTTCCACGGGCGCGCAGCGGGCGCTCTCTGCCGCCCCGGTGAACTGCTTGCACTGCGACGCGCTGTTGCCGGCGAACAGTCGCCGAGATCGCATGTATTGCAATAACTTGTGCAGCGCGTGGGCGTCGTACTGGCGTCGACGCAGAGGTGAACCGCCGCCCCCGCGCTGGCAGCATCCAGCGTTGACGGCCCCGGATGATCCTCTTCGAACGGCAGCTCAACACGCTCAGCAGCTCGCAGAGACCCGGGGCTGGCGGCCGCACACCCTCCGGGGCGTGCTCGACGGTCTGACCACAGTGCTCGAGGGCCGGTTCGTCGGGGACATAGTGCCGTTCAGCGAGGTCCGAGCCCGCCCACATCGCCACGTGTCCCGGCCTCGGCTAGCCGAAGTGCTCACCGATCTCGGATTGCTCGAAGACGACTCGACACCCGCGATCAGGTCATGGATCGAGCGAGCCACTAGCGAGCTGCCGCACGGTTTCGGCGATCCCGCCCGACAATGGCTACTGGTCCTGCTGGACGGCGACGCCCGCGCCCGGCCCCGATCACAGGCAACCCTCTACGCCTACTTCAAATCGGTGCGACCATTGCTCACGCAGTGGGGGCACACCTACGGACATCTGCGCGAGGTCACCAAATCCGATGTCTACCAAGCGGTCCGGGCGATGACTGGAAGTCGGCGCAACAACAACGTGACAGCACTACGGTCGCTATTCCGGTTCGCCAAACACCGGGGCCTGATCTTCACCAACCCCAGGACCGGGATGAAGACGCCGCATCCCGAACTCCCGCTGACACCCATGACCGGTGACGAGATCCGCACCATCGAGCAGCTGGCGGCGCGGCCGTCCGACAGGCTCGCTCTTGCCCTCGCCGCCGAGCACGCCGCCCGCGCCAACACCATCCGCCATCTGATGCTCGATGACGTCGACCTCCCCAATCGCCGCATCACCGTGGCCGGCCACCGCCAGCGCCTCGGCGATTTGACCTATCGCGCAATGCGCGTATGGCTCGACCATCGCCGCGCAACCTGGCCCAACAGCCCGAATCAGCACGTCCTCATCAGCAAACGCACCTCACTCGGCACCGGACCGGTCTCCCACGAATTCGTACGATTTACCTTGGGCACCAACGGTTTCAGCATCGACCGGATCCGCGCCGACCGCATCCTCCACGAGGCGCTCACCGGCGGCCCGGACCCGCTGCGCCTGTCGATGGTGTTCAATATCAGCCACGAAACCGCGCTGCGCTACACCACCGTCGCCGAGCAGCTGCTCGCCGACGAGCTTGAGCAGCCAGACCTCGGGAACCGTTAGACTCCGGCTGAGAACCCGCCGCGATTTCGTGCATTCGTCCGTCGAAATGCCGTGAGTTCCAGCTGAAATCGCTTCAGTCCGGCTGAACCCACGGGAGAGCCCGGAATCCTGAAGTTGTCAGGAAGTGCAAAGTAGCTTCGGAGACAGGCGGGTTCGTCTAGCGTGACCGGGCGTGCGTCAGGAGTGGTCGGCCGAAGATCTGATCGGGTCGTGGACGCTGATCGGCGGCGACTGGCAGTTGGTGAAGAACAAGGCTGGGGCCACGCGGTTGGGCTTCGGGCTGTTGCTGAAGTTTTTCGAGCTGGAGGCTCGGTTTCCTCGTGGTCCGGAGGAGGTTCCGGCTGCGGCGGTCGCCTACATGTCGGAGCAGTTGAAGGTCGATCCTGCCGAGTTCGACGCCTTCCCGTGGTCGGGCCGGTCGGCCAAGTATCACCGTGAGCAGATCCGGGCAGCGTTCGGCTTCCGCGAGTTCAACGTCGGCGATGAGGCCAAGCTGACCGGCTGGCTGGCCGCGGAGGTGTGCCCGGTCGAGCTGCGCGAGGAGCAGCTGCGTCAGGCCGTGCTGGTGCGGTGCCGTGCCGAGCGGATCGAGCCGACGACACCAGGCTGGATCGACCGGCTGATCGGTTCGGCGCGCTCGACGTTCGAAAAACGGTTCTGCGAGCGTACCGTGTCACGGCTGAGTGAGTTGTCGATCGACCGGTTGAACAACCTGATCGCGGTCGTGCGGCACCGTTGGTCGGTGGCCGGAATCTGTTGGCGGAGTTGAAGTCCGATCCGGGTAAGGTCACGCTGGATCTTCTCGATGTGCTCAAGGACGCCGATTTCACCGCCGAGTTCACCTCGGTGGCATCGCGGGAGGTCATCGACCGCGCCACCCTGCGTAAACGGCTGTTGCTGGACCTGTTCGCGCTCGGGACGAACATGGGGATCCGGGCGATCGTGAACACCGGTGAGCAGCAGGAGTCCGAAGCGGCGTTGCGGCATGTGCGGCCGCACTTCATTACCCGCGACAACTTGCGGCGCGCGACCACGAAGCTGGTCAACGCGACCTTCGCCGCGCGGGATCCGAACTGGTGGGGTACGGGCACCTCGTGCGCGTCGGATTCGAAGAAGTTCGGGTCGTGGGAGTCGAACCTGATGACCCAGTACCACCAGTGCTACGGCGGGTACGGGGTGATGATCTACTGGCTCGTCGAGCACCGCAACGTGCGCATCTACTCCCAGCTCAAATCCTGCTCCAGCTCGGAGGTGGCGGCGATGATCGAGGGATTGCTGCGGCACCGCACCGCCGCGGAGATCGAAGCGAACTACGTCGACACGCATCTGGTCGGCGACACCGAGCGCCGGGCGCTCTCGCCGCTGTTCTGGTCCAACATCAACCCCTACGGCCGGTCCCAGCTCGACATGGACACCCGGCTGGACCTCACCCGTGAACGTGCCGCGGGCTGAAAGCCTCGGACGCGGAGGACCACTACGGGACGGTCATTTCTAGCTTCAGGTGAGCCATGCACTGTTCGGAGACCGGTGCAGCACACGGCGAGTGAAAAAATCTTCTGTGTCGGCTGTAGACATTCGGTGAAGATCGAGGTAATTTCTCTCGTGTCGGAAGAGAACGAAGTCTGGATGGCACGGGAGATGACGAACTGCCCGTGAAGTCGAGGACGGCGGCCCGCATACGCAGGATCGGGAAGTTACCGGTTCCGGGCCCGCCGGGGTACGCAAGATGAAGTGCACGAAAGATGAAGTAACGCAGTGAAGAGAAGGGAGGAGTTGCCCGCCGTCAAATCGCCCGTGAGTCACTATGCTCGGGCGACCGCCGAAGTGTCGGTGACATGTTCGAAGATGGTTAGTAATTCCCCTTCAGTGCCCCGGCGCCGTTACGGCGCCGGGGCACTCGTCGTTTGGAGGCGCCACGATTCCTGATTCCACGACCGCGAACGAGAAGTTCGACGACGACGACTACCCCGCCTACACGATGGGCCGGGCCGCGGACATGCTGGGCACCACCCAGGCGTTCCTGCGCAGCCTCGACGAGGCGAAACTGATCACCCCGCAACGCTCCTCGGGCGGGCACCGCCGCTACTCCCGCTACCAGCTGCGCCTGGCCGCCCGCGCCCGTGAACTCCTCGACTCCGGCACACCCCTGGACGCGGCGTGCCGAATCATCATCCTCGAAGACCAACTGGCCGAAGCACTCGAGCTCAACGCCGAACACGGCCGACAGGACTGAGCACTGTACCGGCGGGCTCGCCGCCACGGTCGAGGGTGCCGTTTCGGGGTGACGCCTGGGAGTGTGGCATGCTTAGCGGTGAGCACGGGTTGTTGAAGTGATCGCCCGGCTCGCTACAGGAAGTAAAACAAACAGTATGTCGCAAGGCAGTGTGAAGTGGTTTAACGGCGAAAAGGGCTTCGGGTTCATCGCCCAAGACGAGGGCGGTCCCGACGTTTTCGTCCACTACTCCGAGATTTCCGGCTCCGGCTACAAGTCCCTCGACGAGGGTCAGCGTGTCGAGTTCGAGGTCGGCCAGGGCCAGAAGGGCCCGCAGGCCCAGAGCGTCCGCGCCATCTAGGAGCCGACAAACCAGAAACCCGCGCGATCCGCGCGGGTTTCTTGCTTTCCAAAGGGATCGCGTCAGGCACGCTCACCGCTAGGCCCGCGGCTGCTGCCGTGCCCGCCTGATCTCCTTCTCGCGCATCGCTTTGCGGCGCAAGAGCTGCTTCTCCTGGAGGGCCTTGTCCTTCAGGGTCCGCCTGGTCTCACGTAGCACCTGCTTCTCGTGGCGCGCTTTCTCCTTCAGTGCGACCTTGGCCTCGGCCAGGGCCGAGCGCAGGCCGCGCCGGTGACCGGTCTGCGGATCGATTCCGGGCCAATGGTGTTGGGCCCACTGATCGGCGGTCGGCAGCGTCACCCGCGACAGTCCGGCGAATTTGCGCTCCGAGGAGGTCTCGGGGGCGTCGTCGGCGGTCCGCCGCAGGAAGCGGTCCGGCAGTGCCAGCTTGTGAATCGTGCGGAAGGCCAGCAGATACTGCTTGCCGAGCGAACCGGTGGTCCCACGTCAAAAGCGTGGTGGGTCACCGGCAGCCAAAGGTCGCATCCGTCCCGGTCCGGCTCACCTTCCCCGGCGGGCAGAAACCCGCCCCACGGCGCGGGTTTCTTGCTTTCCGAGGCCCGGCAGACAGCATCCGAAAAGGGAGAGCGGACTGGGGGCCGGGCGAGCCAACCACGACGCAGACCGCGCCCGTTTCGCCGTCCCAGCCGAACTCGGATTCCCGCATCCGGCCGCGACCGCCGGCGAAGCGACGACTCCCCCGGGGAGGGGGCGAGGAGTAAATCCGCCCGATCCGGCGCCTAAGAAGTCACCGCAGATAGTGGCCTACTTGAAGCTGTCGGGACATACCTCGGTACGCAGCCTCGCGAAGTATGCGCGGGTCTCCGACGAGGGGCTGCGTCGATATCAGGCCGACAGCGACCAGGCGGCGCGTCGGCGGGCGGGTCGCTGATCCGACCACCGGTCACGCTGGATGTCGGTGCCGGTCCACAGCGATCTCGGCCCACACGGTCTTGTGTCCGTGGTAGCGGGTGTAGGCCCATGCTGTGGCGAGTCGGTCGATCAGGATCATGCCGCGCCCGCCGGTACCGTCCGGGGTGCGCAGATGGGGGACACCGGGGCCGGTGTCTTCTACTTCTATGCGCAACAACGGCCGGTCCGCACGCAGTGATACCCGGGCTCGCCGTGGTGCCCGTCCGTGGCGGCGGGCGTTGGCGGCCAGCTCGTCGAACACTTGGATCGCGTCGATGACCACTATCTCCGACAGCGGCGCCAGCAACTCGCGCACCATCGCCCGCGCCCGCGCGGGCGCGATCAGGTCGAGATCGAGATCCATCGCAACGCTGCGGTCCACGTCGCAGTGCAGATCATCGAGCACCGGTGTCGTCATGACCATCACCCCTCCTGCGTCACTGCTCGGGTGCACCGGATCTACCCCGGTCGCAATGGTCCGAAACCGTCTACCTCATGCAAAATAATCCCCTGCACCGGTAGACGAAAATCTGTTGTGTCGGGTGTAGACATTCCGCGAGGGCCGGTATACAGTCGCTGTCGTTCGAATTGATGAGTCCAGTGGCCGGGTAGGTGAACTGCCCGGAACATGAGGTTCCACCGTCCCCTCCGGCGGAGAAGAGAATCCGGTGCCCTCGGCCGGACCGCCGGAGGGGGACGAAGAAGCACGACCGAGAAGTAACAGCGAAGAAGCAAGACCGAGAAGTTACGCGGATAGGACCGGTAATCCAGGAGGTGGTGCTCACTGAGTAGTCATTTATCAGTTCCGCGTCCCGGGAAGTGTCGGGTGCGGTGTAGGACATCGGCCCGCGCGGCCGGTGAACAGAGTTAATGTCAATCCCCCCTTCGTAGATCCCAGGCCCCGGCGCACATGCGCCGGGGCCTGTCGGTGTTGAACCCGAGAGGTGCTGTGCAGCAACCGAACCCGAATCCGGCCGACGGTCCCGGCGCCGCGGACAAACTCGATGACGATGATTACCCGGCCTACAGCATGGGACGCGCCGCGGAGATACTCGGTGTCACCCAAGCGTTTCTGCGCGGCCTCGACACCGCCGAACTTTTGACCCCGCAACGTTCGGCGGGTGGGCACCGGCGCTACTCGCGCTACCAGTTGCGTATCGCCGGGCGAGTGCGCGAGCTCGTCGATGCCGGTAACGCCCTCGAGGCGGCGTGCCGCATCGTGATCCTCGAAGACCAGCTCGCCGAGGCCCAACGCCTCAACATCGACCTGCAGCACACCCTCGACCAGCGCACCGACCCCGACTGAAACCGAGAAGTGAACGTGATGGAAACACGCACCGGCCAGATGCTTTAGCGCCGGATCGGGTTTCCGTCCTTGGCCGCGCCGTCGAAGTCGCTGGCGATGGTGATGGCGGGCACGGTGATGGCCGGTCCGGTGGCGAGTTGCTGCTAGTAGGCGTCGTATTGCGGCTCGCCGGGCGCCAGGCTCAGTTGCCGCCGGTAGTTGTGGATGACGACATCGACGTGGTCGGGATTGTCGAAGGCGGCGGCGCTGCGGTCGTAGGTGGCGTTCCGATCGCATCGCCCAGCGTTACCACGTGTACGGCAGCGGACCCGTCTGCCTCGCCCACCCCGGCGGGCCCGGGATCCACTGACCCGAACGCTTCGCCGACGCGGTCCGGGAATTCGTCACCGGGAGCGAGGGGTGATCGGAATGCTTCGCCGTCGAAGGGAGCGACGGATCGAAAAACTCAGAGTAGCAACAGTTTTTATGGGGCCACGGCACTGTGGATATGCGCCGCGACTGCGCTGTTGCATGGGCGGGGCCTGACGTGTGGGACCTCCGCCGGGCGCTGTGGTCGAGGCTCATCGGCTCGAGGCTGACGAGTTCGCGGCGGCCTGGAGAAGTTCCAGTACTATCCGTGGTGCATCGTCGTGTTCCAGTTCGGTCAGGATCTCCGAAATGTGTGGTGCAGCATCGACGACGGTTCGGACGAGGCCTTGTTCAGCGCACAGCATCAACGCGGGTAGCGCGGCCTCCTTGGCGTTCTGGCGGCGTCCCGCGGTCCACAGGCAACCCGCCCGCAACAGTTGCGCTTGGACGAATGCTCTTGGTCGATGCTGAGTTTCGATCTCGCGCACCATCTGGTCGGCGCGATTACAGGCTTCATCAGCCAAGTGGTCGGCAAGCAGGAGCCGGATCGCGGAGTCCTGTTCCAGTTCGGCGATGCCGGCGTGAATCATTGTGTCCTGCTTGCGGTATAGCGGCAGCTGCCGGAGTGCGTCGCGAGCCTCAGGTGGAACCGGTAGGCCCAGCCGGATGCGTTCGTTGACCATGCGAGCGGCCAAGCGCGGCAGTGACTCGTTCTCGGCGATTGCCGCCCCCTCGGTCAGGCGTTGTTCGGCGGCGGCGAGGTCGCCGCGTATCGCTTTGATGCGTGCGCCGGTACCGAAGCTGGCGAGCAGGAACCAGACCGCGCCACCGTGGCGGCCGAGATCAGCGCTCGAATCGAGTAGTTGCTCGGCTTCGTCGAGGCGGTCCTGCTCGTAGCGTATGGAGCCGAGTAGGGCGCCGGACATCCGTGAACCGTAGGTTTGCGAGCGGCCGCGTCGCGTGTGGGTGATGGCGGCATCGAAATGCTCTTCGGCGGAGGCGATGTCGAGCTCTTCGAGCGCTGCGAGACCTGCGACGCACCTGCCGTACATCACCCCGAACGGACCTTTGCTACGACGGTGATATGGGGCTGCCCATTGCTGCCAGCGGCGGGCCTCGGTGAAGTCGAAACGGTTGAGCGCATCGACGGACGCGAGATTCGCCGCGTTGATGGCGGTGAACGGGGTGTCGGCGTCCTCGAGATGCCGGGCCAGGAGGTCTGGCAGACCATCGAATCGGTCGGTGACGAATTGTGCTGCGCCCGCGACCGTTTCCGCCTCGATCCGCAGCTTGGTCGCCTCGGTACCGGTCGCCGCACCGGCGTCGAGTGCGGCGTCTACTTGCTCCAGCGCCAGCCGAACCTGTTCGGAGCGCTGTAGCCCGACGTTGGCCCAGGCTCGGCAGATCTGTAGCCTCGGCCGCGACTCCGCCAGGCGTTGCGGCAGTTTCGTGAGCAAGCCGAGGAACGTCGCCATACGGGAGCCTTCGATGAGGTCCATGGCCCGTCGTTCGACCAGATCCGCGGCGTAGTCCGGATCGTCGGCGGCCAGTGCGTGATCGACTGCGGCGGGGACGATCTCGTGGTCATCGCACCACTCGGCCGCACGGCGGTGCAGTTGTGTCAAGCGTGTGGGATCACGGCGGACCAGTCGACGCCGCAGGTAGTCGGCGAACAGGTGGTGGTATTGGAACCACTGGTCCTCTTCGTCGAGGCGGCGCAGGAACAGATTTCGGTCGGCTATCTCTTCGAGTAGTTCCTGGCTGTCGGATCGGTCCGTCAGCCGGACCGCGAGATCGGCGCACACTCGCTCCGTGATCGCCGTTGCCAGCAGGAAATCCAGCAGCGGTGGCTCGAGTGAGTCGAGCACGTTCTCGGCGAGATAGTCGGCGAGTGCCCGGTGGCGGCCGGTCAGTTGGTTGATGAATGCGGCGGGATGATCGTGGCCGCGCAACGACAGCGAAGCCAATTGCAGTGCGGCAGGCCAGCCTTCGGTCGTTTCCTGCAGGCGGTTCACATCGTCGGTGGACAACGACAACCCACCGGAGTCGACCAGGAAAGCACCCGTTTCGTGAGGGTCGAAACGCAGCTCCGCGACGTCGATTTCGACCAGTTCGTCGCGCACCAGCATCCGACTCAGCGGCAGACACGCCCGGGTCCGGCTGGCGATGACAAGCCGCAGGTGATGGCAACCGTGCTCCAGCAGATAATCCAGTGCGGCACACGTGGTTTCGCCGTGAACCCGGTGCCAGTCATCGATCACGAGCACCATCGCCTGTCCACCCGAGTGGATTTCGTCGATCAGCGCGGACAGCACGTATCTTGCAGTGTCGGAAGATCGTTCATCCAATAGCGTGCCGAGTTCACGCGCCAGCTCCGGAGCGACGCGGCGGATTGCCTCGACCAGGTGGGAGAGAAACCAGGCGATATTGTCGTCGTCAGGGTCGGCTGTCAGCCATGCCACCGGGACATCCTCGGCCGCCAGCGCTGTGG
The DNA here is from genome assembly GCF_035920345.1 of Nocardia vinacea. Classification (NCBI taxonomy): domain Bacteria; kingdom Bacillati; phylum Actinomycetota; class Actinomycetes; order Mycobacteriales; family Nocardiaceae; genus Nocardia; species Nocardia vinacea. The sequence goes on along the minus strand of NZ_CP109149.1, from coordinate 2,588,912 downwards.
CCCATTGCAGCGCCAGGGTGGTTTTGCCGAATCCGGCTGGTCCGTGGATCAGCGTCAGGCGCCGGTCGCCGCCGTCACGCAATAGCGTGAGCAGCCGCGTGCGCGCGATCATCGTATGGGGTGCGGCAGGCGGACGGAATTTCATTGCCGTGCTGGGCGGCGGGGGTGGTGTGGCCACATCCGGGGTGTGCGAGGCCACGGGAACCGCTGTGGGCGAACCGGATTCGATGACTGTCGGCGGCAATGCCAGAGCGTCCACCGCCTGGCCGGTCTCATGTTGGACCCGCCGCAGCATTTCCCCGAACTCGATCGCCGACTTCGGCCGGTCGGCCGGCTTCGCCGCCATGGCCGCCTCGATGGCCGCGCACACCGCCGCGGGAATGTGCTGATCGCGCAGCGTGGGTGCGGCGGCGGTGGCGATCCGGGCAAGTTGCACTTCCAGTTGTTCACCGGTGCGGCGTGCGAATGCGGCTTGCCCGGCCAGCAGGCAGTGCAAGGTAGCGCCGAGGCCGTAGATATCCGAGATCGGGTTGGGCGTCGCGCCGCCGAGCACCTCCGGTGCGGTGAATGCGGGCGTGCCCTGGACGATGCGCAGGGATGATGTGGTGCCGTCGCCGAATTGTGCGATGCCGAAGTCGGCGAGCTGGGGTTCGCCGTAATCGGTGAGCAGAATATTGCCGGGCTTCACGTCGCGATGCACGATGCCGATCGCATGGGCGGCGGCCAGCGCTGCGGCCATCTTGACGCCGATCGAAAGCACCTCCGACCACCGCAGCGGTCCCGAATCCCGCAGCACGGTCTCGAGCGAGCCGCACGCGTAGAACGGCATGACGATATAGGGGCGGCCGGTGGCGGTGATGTCGACCTGCAGCACCTGGAGGATATCGGGGTGTCCGAACAGCCGCCCTAATGCACGCTGTTCCCGGAGGAATTGCTCGCGCTCGGAGCCGCTGACCTCGGACCTGAGCAATTTGACCGCGACGTAGCGTTCGAGTGCGTATTCGTAGCAGCAATACACGACGCCGAAGCCGCCGCGGCCGATTTCGGTCGCGTCGCCGAATCCGGCCGCCGCTAGTTCCGCCGCGATTCCGGTGGGAAGGTCTCGCTGTGTCGCGGCCTCGTCGAGTTCGTCCATCGAATATTCGTCGGCACCTCCGAGTCAGCGCATCCACCCCGACCTGTGCATCAACGATAGCGCCGTTGCGGACGGGCGGTAACCAGGCGTTCTCCAAGGTCGACATCGACGGTGTCAGTCGACGGCGCTGCGGTGAGAAGTGATGACATCGACGATGAGATCGACGGTGTACTCGAACTCGCGTTCGCGGTCGAAGCGCGCCAAGTGGGGTGCGGCGAGGGCGACTTGTGGCAGCCCGGATGCTTCGAGCGCGTGCCTGCGTTCGCCGATTCCGTCGGCGTCATCGGTGCCGAATGTCGGTCCGGCGGAGACTTCGCGGAGCAGTGTTCCGACCAGGGTGGCCAGGACGGTGCGAAGTAGGTGGACTGCTTCTTCGGGGGTTCGCCCGGTTCGGCGGAGCACAGTGAGGACGGCTTCGATCGGGGCGAGTCCGGCGAGTGATGCGAGCTGACGCGTCAGGACCAGGGTCGCCGCTTCCGGGTGCGCGAGAGTGACACGGCGGAATTCGTATGCCAGCGCGCGCAGGTCGGCTTCGATCGATTCCGTCGACTCGGGCATCCGGAGTTGCTCGAGGATGTATTCGGCGACGGTGTCGAGCAGGTCGTCTTTGCCGTCGACGTGGTGATACAGGCTCTTGGCGTCCACGCCCAATGTGCGGCTGACGGATCTCATGCTCACCGCGCCGATCCCCTCGGCGTCGATCACCGCTAGCGCGGCGTCTCGTATCGCCGTGCGCGAGAGCTGCGCCTGCGCTTTCGGTGGCCGTCCGCGGCGCGGCGGCTGGGTCGATGCTGCATCGGTCGTGGCCCGCATGCCCTCACTCTTGCATATTTCCACGCTGTGGGTTTAATCTCATTATTCCCACGCCGTGGGATTAATGATTCGAGGTGGATATGCAACTGCCATGGCGACAAGGTGACGCAGAGGACCTGGCGGGCATCGGCTCGCGTGTGGAGTGTCTGGCCGACCTGTCGAAGATCGACGGTGGGCCGGGTGCGCGGCTGACGGCAGCGCGGAGTCAGGCCGAGGTCTTCCGCGATGAGTTCGCGAGCACGGGGGTGCCCGACAGTGTGGTGACGTGCGACCTCGTCACGCTGCCCTATCCGACGCGGTTCGGCCTGTTCCGCGCATCCCGTGCGCTGGCCCCATTCCTCGCGATCACGAACCGGATGCTGGTGATCCGCTGGCACGAGAGCGACGGGACGCCTCGGGTGCTGCTGTTCGAGCCGAGTGATGTCGAACTCGGCCGTCACACACCGTATTTCGACAAGCTCGCCCGCCGTACCCCGGATATCGCCGCGCGGCGGATGGTGGTCGAGCACGCCACCGTGACCGATCACCTGTCCGGGCTCGGCATCGATCCGGCCGAGGTCGACTACTTGATGTTCGACCACCTGCACACCCAGGACCTGCGACGCTGGATCGGCACGACGGCGCATCAGGTCGACCTCGGAACGCAGCCGAAAGCGGTATTCCCCAACGCCAAGGTCATCGTGCAGCGGGACGAACTGGCCGCGATGGCAGACCTGCACCCGCTGCAAAAGCCTTGGTACCAGCCCGGCGCGTACCGCGACATTGCACCGGATGCCTTCTTGCCGATCGATGGCTCGGTGATCCTCGGCCCGGGCGTCGCGGTCGTGAAGACGCCGGGTCATGTCTTCGGTAACCAGAGCCTGGTCCTCAATACCTCGACCGGCATCTGGGTGAGCAGTGAGAACGTCATCGCCGCCGAATGTCTCACACCGGAGCACTCGCGGCTGCCCGGAGTGGCGCGCTGGGCGGCGGAGTGGGGGCAGGAGATCGTGCTCAATGCCAACACCATCGAAGCCACGGCCGATCAATACAACTCGGTCGTGTTCGAGAAGACGCTGGCCGATCGCAGCCAGCGCGACTCGCGTTTCCTCCAGTTCTTCCCGTCCAGCGAGTTGACCGGTGCGTGGACGAACCCGGGAACAACGCCGACATTCACCCACGGCCGCATCACACATCACTGATACCGCAGGAGTTTTCATGACCGACCGCTTTGCCGTGCCATCCGCCGAGGTGCTGCGCGCCCGCGAGAAACTCGTCCTCGATCACTTCCACGACGAGGTGCGCCAGGACTGGGACGACGTGCTGGCCACGTTCCCGCATCCGCATTACGAGATCATTCCCACGCTCACCGTCCATGACGGTGACGCCGAGGTCCGCGACTACTACCACGACACCCGCGTCGCGTTTCCCGATCAGGACCACGAGATCATCGCGCTGCGGCACAGCGCCGACGCGGTCATTGTCGAATTCTGGCTACTCGGAACACATTTGGGGCCGCTCGGCGGCATTCCGGCCACCGGTTCCCGGCATCGCACCCGGATGACGGCGTACTTCGTATTCGACGACAACGAGAACCTGATCGTCGAGCGGATCTACTTCGACACGCTGTCGATGCTCAAACAGCTCGTCAGCGGCGTGAACCTGCGCTACCCGCGTAAGTGGCCGCTGGTCTTGCGCGCACTGCGCGGATTGCTCGCTATGTCGAGCAATCCGAATCGGCTGCTCGTCGACACCGCACCTGCCGACCTCTCGGCCTGATTCGAACGGATGAAAGGAATCTCGCGCATTCGCGCTCACCGCGGCCGGCGCTGACGTCACCGCAAACACATGGATGAGATGAAAGCGGCACGCGGATGAAAGTCCACCACCTCAACTGCGGCACGATGCGGCCACCCGCCACACCCGGCGGATTGGTCTGCCACGTCCTGCTCGTCGAGACCAATCGTGGTCTGGTCCTGATCGATTCGGGCCTGGGCCTACGCGATGCCGTAGCGCCTGGCGAGCGCTTCGGCCCCGCCCGCTTCTACGTCCGGCCCACCTTCGACCCGAACGAAGCCGCGATCAACCAGATCCGGCAACTCGGATACGATCCGGCCGAGGTCCGGCATATCGTGCTCACCCACTTCGATGCCGACCACACCGGTGGTCTCGCCGACTTCCCTTGGGCTCGAGTGCATCTCACGGGTGCCGAAGCCTTCGCCGCCCAGCATCCACGGACCTTGATCGAACGAGAGCGCTATCGCCCGGCGCAGCGCGCCCACCGCCCGGTGCTCGTCGAGCACGAGCCGTCGGCGGGTGAGTCGTGGCGCGGGTTTCCGGGAGCCGAAGAACTCACCGATATCGCGGCCGGGATCGTGCTGATCAACCTGCCCGGCCACAGCCGTGGTCACGCCGCCGTCGCCGTCGATGCCGGTGACCGTTGGATCCTGCATGTCGGGGATTCCTTCTATCACCACGGCCAACTCGACGGCACCGATACCGCACCCAAAGCGATCACCGCGATGGAACGCGTCATCGCCCACGATTGGAAGCAGGTCCAGGCCAATCACCAACGGCTGGCCCAGTTGTGGGCGATGGCCGAGCCGGACCTTCTTCTCGTCAACGCACACGACCCGCATCTGCTCGACCGTGCCACCGGGCGCGCGTGACACAGCTTGCTCGGCGTTATGCGTGGCGAGGTGGAGATCAACTATCGGGCTGTTCGATGAACTCCGGGAAGACCGTGAAATGGCGGACCGTACCTGATATCTCAGGAAGTTCGAGAGGAGTTGTCCACGTTCGTAAGTCGTCGTAGCAGTCGCTGTAGAAGTATTGGTGGTCGGTGTAGGCGTCGAAATAGATGCGCCAGCCGCCGTCGGGCAGCGCGATGACGCACTGTCCTTCGATGGGAGTGCCCCAACCGGCCCAATCGTCGGTCGCCACAAAGGTGTACGGGCCGAGCAGGTGGTCGGCGACCGCGAGTTCGATGTATTTGGTGGATTCGTTCTTGGTGAACGCGTAGTAGCGCCGGTCGGCGCGGACCACGGTGGTGTCGATATAGCCGTAGGAGGTGTTGTCGGGCTGGGCCAGCCCGATCATCGGCCTCGGCACGCTCCATGAGCGCAATCTCGACTCGGCGGTGATCAGGTGCGGTGTGAACCGATAGCCGTCCGAGAGCGACACGATGACGTTGATGCTTCGGTCCGTGTCGATGAACCATTCCGGCGCCCAGGTCGATGTCACGCCGGGTAGCGGCATCGTGATGTCGTAGAGATGACTCCAGTTCATCCGGTCCGCGCTGTAGGCGAAACCGATGGTTCGCCCTTCCCAGCCGGTGGTGTAGGTCAGGTAGTAGTAGCCATCGATATTGCGAAAGACGCTGGGGTCGCGCAGCAGGCCCGTCGGCGGACGGTAGGCGGGCCCGCACAGCTGCCGGAAGGTGATCGCATCGTCGGATTCGTAGACATACAGATCGGTTTCGCTGTCATTGGTGAATGCGGTCATGGTGTACCGCGGCACCGAACGTGGTCGCTGTGTCGCTGCCGCGTGCCCGGCGGCGGGCAGCGCGGCAGTCAACGCCAGCAACGATCTTCGGCTGAGCAGCATGCGCTGATTGTGCCGTGAAGTTGTCTGAATACTTACCGACACGCCGGTGGTGTCGGTGGGTCTAAAGGCAAGGCCTGTCCGGCCTTTCGAGATCAGTCCTTGCGCATCCAGGCGAGCATGATGCGGGCTTCGCGGAGTCGCCAGCCCGCCGAGGTCCGCACTGCGGTGCCGGCCAGTCGCAGGCCGCCGGTTTGGTGGGGCGGTTGACCGTCTCGGTAGTAGTACACGAGCGAGTTCGCCGAGGCCGCCGCTTGGTCGCCGTCGAGCTTCACCAGCAGATCAGTCGTCGTGTGCTGAGTGAGTTCGCCCTCGACCTGAGACTGCCGCATGAAGTCGGTGACCTTGTCGATGCCGCGGACTTGGATTCGCGGCGAGTGGACCTCCACATCGTCGGTGAAGACGGTGTCGACATCCTCGTACCGAACCTCGTCGAGCAGGCGAGCGAAGCGGGTGAACAGGTCGGCGATTTCGATACGGTCGGCGATCAGAGTATCCGTGGACATGACATCCTCTTTCGTTGGTAGTGCCAACATTGGCATCGCCAACTATACAGGTTTTCATTGGTTGCGCCAATGAAATTGAGATGTCGTGGTTCGCATCCGCGCACGCCTAGCCCTGCGATCACGGCGGGATGTGCTGAGCCGCATCGTGTCTCGGCTGCGGCGGTTCGAGGAATGAGCCTCGAGCCTCAGGTACGGTGGGGTGGTGCCGCATCGCGGGGTATACGGAAGATCGAAGAACTGCGTACCCGCACACCGAAATCGATCGAATCTGCTCCATGATCGGCTTCGATCCGACTGCCCCATCACCAATCCGATTGCCCTGAGATCCGCGGTCGCTGTGCGCTGGAGCAACCAGGCGTTCCTTCCGGCCCACGGAAGTCGGCAGTTTGTCTTTGCATGCCGCAATGGTTCTCGCGGTCCGTGGCTGGTGCCGGCCCGGATATCCGGGGATGGTCGGCGTATCGCGCCCTCGAGTGAAGTGACGCACGTCACGTCATCTCGGTGTCATGTTTCGGCGGTCCGCGGTGTCTCTAGGGCATGACTGAACACGACACACTCCACAAGGTCGTCGTCATCGGCGGCGGTTACGCCGGGACGCTCGCGGCCAACCATCTACGGATGCGCACCGATGTCGATATCACGCTGGTCAATCCACGCTCGGAGTTCGTCGACCGAGTCCGGCTGCACCAGTTCGTGGCCGGGACCGGTGATACGACGATCGACTATGGCACGCTCCTCGGCGACGGTATCCGGTTGGTTGTCGACAGTGCCACGCGGATCGACGCCGCTGCCCGTATGGTGCGGTTGGCGTCGGGGCGCGTGCTGGACTATGACCACGTCATCTACGCGGTCGGTAGCACTGCGGCGATACCGTCGGTGTCCGGCGCGGCCGAGTTCGCTTTCCCCATCGCTGAATTCGAGTCCGCGCAGCGGGTGCGTGCCAGGCTGGACGAGTTGCCGCTCGCTGCTCCGGTCACCGTGGTCGGCGGCGGACCGACCGGCATCGAGACGGCCGCCGAACTGGCCGAACAGGGACGCACGGTCACGCTGGTGTGTGGCGGAACCCTGATGCCGTCGCTGAGTGCGCCGGGTCGCCGGTACGTCGGCAAGTGGCTGTCGCGGCACGGTGTCGCCGTGCTCGAGGCCGACGTGGTGACCGAGGTCAGGCCGGATGCGGTCGTCTTCGCCGACGGTGCGGTGCGTCCGAGCGAACTCACCATCTGGACAACGGGTTTCGGCGTGCCGGAGTTGGCGGCCGAGAGCGGGCTGCAGACCGACGCGCTGGGCCGGCTGCTCACCGACGAGACGCTGACCAGTATCGACGACGACCGCATTGTGGCGACGGGCGACGCCGCCGCACCGTCGGGCCAGCCACTGCGGATGAGCTGCCAGGGCGCGGGGCCGCTCGGGGCGCAGGCCGCCGATACCGTGCTGAGTCACATCGCGGGGGCCGAACCCGCGATGCTCGACCTGGCCCTCACGGGGGCGTGCGTCAGCCTCGGCCGTCGCGTCGGCATCCGACAGCTCGCCCGCAAAGACGACATCGCGGTGAACCTCTATATCGGCGGCCGCATGGGCGCGAGAATCAAGGAGATGACCTGCAAGGTCGCGGTGTGGAAGATACGTCGGGAGGCCCGCAAGCCGGGTTCGCTGATCTGGCCCAAGGGCGGTCCGCGTCCCGAGCGGTCGGCCTCTGCACCAATGGTTACATCGTGATGATGACCGACGAGCATGCCGAGCGATTCACCGTGCTGCGGCCGCTGCTGTTCACGATCGTCTACGAAATCCTCGGCTCGGCAACCGAATCCGACGACGTGCTGCAGGACAGCTATCTGCGGTGGGCCGAGGTGAACCTCGCGACGGTGCGCGACACCAAGTCGTATCTGGCACGGCTGGTGACCCGTCAGGCGCTCAACGCCGTACGGGCCGGCGCGCGCCGCCGCGAGGACTACATCGGACCGTGGCTGCCCGAGCCGCTGCTGCTCGACGAGCACGACGCATCGGCTGACGTGGTGCTCGCCGAGTCGGTGTCGATGGCGATGCTGGTGCTGCTCGAAACACTCACGCCCGATGAGCGTGCGGTGTTCGTGCTGCGCGAGGTGTTCGGCTTCGATTACGACGACATCGCCGCAGCGGTAGGCAAATCCGTGATGACGGTGCGCCAGGTGGCGCATCGCGCCCGCTCACACGTGCAGGCGCGTCGCAAACGCTTCGAACCCGTCGACGCGGCGAAGATCGCGCAGATCACGCAGCAGTTCATGACAGCGGCGGCCACCGGTGACACGCAGGCGCTGCTCTCGCTGCTCGCACCGGACGCCACCTGGACCGCCGACAGCGGCGGCAAGGCCATCGCGGCACGCCGGCCGGTGGTGGGCGCGGAAAAGGTGGCCGCGCGCCTTATGGACCTGTTCCATCGGGCGAGGAAGACGCCGAACCTGCGGATCGAGATGGTCAACTGCAACAACGCGCCTGCGATGGCCGTCCACAGCGACGACCGCCTGGAAGGCGTCTTCCTGATGGAGATCATCGACGGCAAGATCACCAACTTCTACGCCATCCGCAATCCGGACAAACTTGCCACGGTGGTTCCGCGTCAGATCAGCCGGTAGCCGACCGGAACCCACCAGGAGCGACTACCGGGGCCTGCCGCCAACCGGTAGATCCGTCACCTACAACGAGATCTCATTGTCCGCTTCGTCGACGGCCGAATTGCTGAGATCTGGGGAGTCGTCGACGTCTTCGCCCAGATGCAACAACTCGGCGCCATTCCGACCTAGCCTCGTGCGGTCCGGCCCTGCGCCGCATCGCACCTGGTACGTCCCCGACCCTGCCGGATCGATTTGAGCAGCTCCCGCCGAGGGACGTGGCTTCGGGGGCTGGCGTGTGTCCACGGCTCGGTGCCGCCGGATGGCGTCGAGGCCGACTTCCTGGTCGAAGACTTCACCCGGGTGCGCGCCGTCGCCGTCGGTGAGTGACGGAGCGGCGAGTACTTGGGCTTGACGCGTTTTCACCGGCCCGCCTAAGGTTCTGTCAACTATTCGATGTTAGATATCGAATAGTCGATAATGATCGTTGCATGCTCTGCCGCTGGAATTTCTTCACGACGGTGCCGCAGTCGCGATCGTCGACAACAGGAAGAGTAGGAACAGCGGTGGATCCGGACATACTGCAGGCGATCAATGCGATCGAGTCGCTGAAGGCGCGTTATTTCCGCAGTCTCGATACCAAGGACTGGGCGGCATTCGGCTCCGTCCTCGCTGATGACATCGATGTGGACACGACGGCGCTGGGTGGTACCCGTGTCACGGGTGCGTCGAACTACGTGGCTGCGCTGCAACGCGATTACGGCGACGGGGTGACGGTCCATCATGGGCACATGCCCGAAATCGCGATCACCGCCGCGGGCGCGGCGACCGGAACATGGGCGGTGCAGGTGCTGCTGGTCAAGACGGACGGCAAACGCTTCCTGGCATTCGGCCACCACAACGACACCTACGGCATTCGTAACGGCCGATGGGTGATCACGGGCATCAAATCGATTCGCCTACAGGCGGACCAGTCATGACCTATACGCGGCGAGCCTTCATGATCGGGACCGGGGCGGCCGCCTTCGGTCTGGCTGCAGCGGTGTCGGCACGTGTATCTGCGGACCCGGGTGATGCGGCGCCGCTGGACCCTGCGGCCGCGGTAGCGGCCGTTGCCGCGATCAAGCAGGTCAAGGCGCGCTATTTCCGGGCGGTGGATACCAAGGACTGGGATCTGCTGAAGCAGCAGGTGATGCCCGATGTCGTGATCGACACGACCGGCTCGGCCGGAATCGTCACGGTCGGCGATGATGCCTTCATCACCTATCTGAAGCTGACCATCGGTGCTGCCCAGACCGTCCACCAGGGGCATATGCCCGAAATCGAGGTGCAGTCACCGAGTGCCGCGACCGGGGTGTGGGCGTTGCAGGATCTGCTGATTTTTCCCGGCAACGTACGAGTCATCGGATTCGGGCACTACCACGAAACCTACGCATTCGACGGTGACCGCTGGCGCATCAAAAGCTCCAAACTCACCCGCCTCTACCTCGATCCGCTCGCGGAGGAGAAACTGTTCGGCATGTGAGGACCGCGTCGCCCGGTCAGACCTCGGACCGGGCGACGCCGGTGATCGCGGTCGTTATCCGGACCAGGTGTTGGCCGATGGTCTCGGTCTGTTCCGGCGGGAGTTCGCCGAGGGGGTGGACCGAGAGCAACAGCGCCGCGTGTCCTTGTGGGTCGAGTACCGGCGCGGTGATGGCGGATACCGGGTGGGGCTGGGCGGAGGTGACGTCGGGAAACCCGAGCGTGGTGAATTCCACGCGTAGCTGGTCGAGAGTCTCCTGGATGTTCGATGGGAGTGCGATCGTGCCGGTGTCGAGCGTGCCGATGAGGCTCGCGGCTTGTCCGATAGCGGGTGAGGTGTAGTCCACATCGAATCCGCGGCCGCGAATCCTGTTCAGCGCCTCGTTCAGGCGCTCGGCGATCGCCGTATTCGTCGACGCAGCCCGCTGGATCCAGGCGCGGCGTTCCTCGGCGATGTCCCAGGCCGCGAACACGGCGCCGAACGGCGGCGCGTAGGGGATGCGATCACCGGGCCATGGTCGCTCGCCGCCTTCGAAAGCGGTGATCACCAACGAGTCGGCGACCTTCTCGGTTACCGATGCGGCATAACCGAATTCGGCCGTAAGGCGGCCCGCGGCGGCCCGCGCGGCCTCGACGAACGGGCGCGTATTCACCGCCGCTGCCACGACGGCGAGCCCGGGTCCGAGCGCGTAGGCCTTCCCGGCCGGATCGCGGGTGACCCACCCGCGATCGCACAGGGTCTTCAAGATGGCATGCGTGGTGGCCAGGGTCATATCCAACTCGCGCGCGATGTCGCTGTAGCGGAGCCGCACGTTGCCGCGACGTGCCAGCAACTCCACGACATCTACGACACGTGCGGTCGGTGCAGATATAGCACCACGCATCTTGACTCCCTTCCCGCTCTGCCCTACGGTCTAACCATCGAATATCTGATAGAGATTATCGAATATTCGATAACAGTACCTGAGGGTGACTCGCGAAGCAAACCGAGGGAAAACACGATCCATGGCTACACCGGACATTCTCATCACGATCCACGAACTGACGCAGGCAAAAGCGCGTTATTGCCTGGCCGTCGACACCCAGGACTGGGCAGCCCTCACCGACTTGATGACCCCGGACGTCGAACTGGACGTCAGCCACAGCAACACCGGCGTCCCCGTCATTACCGGGCGAGACAACGCCGTCGCGATGATCCGCACCGCGCTTACCGGTGCCCGCACCGCCCACCAGGTCCACACGCCGCTGATCGACGCCGACGGCGACGAGGCCCGCGTCGTCTGGGCCATGCAGGACCGCGTCGTATGGAACAACGGGACGGCACTGACCGGATACGGGCACTACCACGAACGCTGGGTACGACGCCACGATGACTGGAAACTCGCCTCGCTCACCTTGACCCGGCTGATCACCGAAGAGTCCGGCACCACTGAGAGATAGAGGCATTCATGATGGCACGGGCAAAGATGCCGGTGACTTCGGGGGGGATCGCCGAGCGGTCGGCGATCCGTGAGATCGAGCTGTGGGCACGCGGATATCTGCGCCGTCATCCCGGTGCGTCCCTGGAGACCGTCGGCGGGCAGGTCGTCCTGGCCGTGCGGGCGATCCAGTACCTGTTCGTCGACATCGTCACGGGCAAGTTCCCGTTCCGTGAATTCGTGCTCCAGGCGGTGTTCATGGCCAAGACCTCCTACGTGCCGACCATTGCCGTGGCGATCCCGATCAGCGCGACGATGTCGATCCTGTTCGGGCTGCTGGCCGGTCAGGTCGGGGCGAGTTCGCTGGCTGGTGCCGCGGGGGGCCTGGCGGTGATCCGGCAGGCGGCGCCGATGGTTACGGCCATTCTGTTGGCCGCGGCCGTCGGATCCGCCATCTGCGCGGACCTCGGAGCGCGCACGATCCGCGAAGAGATCGACGCGATGGAGGTCATGGGCGTCTCGCCACTGCGGATGCTGGTGGTGCCCCGCTTGGCCGCAGGCATCGTGGTTGCGCTCGGGCTGACGGTTCTGAGCTCCTTCGTCGGATTTCTGGCCGGATACCTATTCAACGTCTATGTCCAGGGCGGCACCTCGGGAAGCTATCTGGCTACGTTCTCCTCTTTCGCCAGGATCGGCGACCTCTATCTGGCGATGGCGAAGGCCGTGGTGTTCGCCGTCATCGTCACCGTTGTCGCCTGTGAAAAAGGCCTGAGCACCAAGGGTGGTCCAGGAGGCGTCGCGAACTCCGTCAACGCCGCCGTCGTCGCCTCCATCATCATGCTCATGCTGGTGAATGCGGGATTCACCGAGTTGTACACCATCCTGTTTCCGAGGACGACGCTCTGATGGCGTCGCGTTACTATCCGCCAGGAATCCGGCCGGTCGTAGTAGCCGGGACCACGATGGCGGTTCCGGTCATGCGGCTGGGGTACATGGTCACCTTCTTCGGCCGTGTGCTGGGCGGTATTCCGGTGGTGCTGCGGCACTATCGCACGGAGTTCCTGCGCATTCTGTCGAATGTGACGTGGGGAAACGGCTCCATCGTCGTGGGCGGCGGAACCGGGCAGGTCGTTCTCGTGCTCGGTGCCGCAGCGGGGGCGATCGTCGCCATCGAGGGCTTCAGCGCACTGAAACTGCTGGGCATGGCACCGGCTACCGGGATGATCGCCTCGACGGCGGTAACCCGCGAACTGGCGCCCATCATGTCCTCGATCGCCTTCGCCGCGCAGGCGGGCTGCCGCTTCACCGCGCAGCTGGGATCCATGCGCATCGCGGAGGAGGTCGACGCTCTCGATTCGATAGCGATCCGCCCGATACCGTATCTGGTCACGACGAGGATGCTGGCCTCGATAGTGGCGATGATTCCGCTGTACCTGGCCTGCCTCGCGTCCAGCTACCTGGCCGTCGAAATCGTTGTCGGTCTGTCCGGCGGCCAGTCACCGGGTACCTACGAACACTATTTCCGCCTGGTGCTCAGCGGCACCGACATTATCTATTCGCTGTCGAAGGCTGTCGTCTTCGTCATCATTACCACGACGATCCAGTGCTATTTCGGTTTCTACGCCTCGGGCGGCCCGCAAGGGGTCGGCGTGGCGGCCGGGCGTGCGATGCGCGCGAGCATCACCGCGATGATCTTCGTGAATCTGCTGATGACGATGACGCTGTGGGGCTTCGACGCCGGCGCGAGAATCAGTGGGTAAAAGATGTCGATTGCGTTCGAATCCGACGGCAAGGTCCTGCCCGACTGGCAGCTGCTTCTGCGCGGGATTGCCTTGCTCCTGGTCGTCACCACGGCCGCGGTCCTGATGATCGCCAGATCGCAAGGCGTATTCCGGCAGACCGTTCGCGTCACAGCGGTGTTGGTCAATGTGGGTGACGGCCTGCCGGTGAAATCGGATGTGAAATATCAGGGCATTCTGGTCGGTCAGGTCGACAGTGTGACGCCGTCCAGCGAGGGCGGCCCGAATTACGTGCAGATCGATCTGAAACCCGAATATGTGCGGGGGATTCCGGCGACGGTGACCGCACGTGTGGTGCCGAGCAACGTATTCGCGGTGCCGTCGGTCCAGCTGGTCTACCAGGGCGGCGGTGCACCGCTTGCCGCGGGCGCGCACATTCCCGAGGACCAGAGCCTGGATACGGTCCGGCTGCAGACATCCTTGACTGCGCTGAGCCGAATCGTCGCCGCCGCAGGGCGTTCGGAATCGGATCCGGCGCTCGGGCTCCTGGCCGTCGTCGAACGCGCCACCAGCGGCCGCGGCGCCGAGGCAATTCGGGCCGGTGCCGAACTGACCCGTATCGCGGAGGCGTTCAATGCGGCGATGGCTCCCGACGGTACCGCTTCGACACTCGGTGCACTTTCGGATGCTCTTGCTGGACTTCGCAACTCGGCGCCCGACCTGATGAGCGCGGTGCACAACGCGGTGGGGCCGATGCGTGCGGTGGCAGAGCGCCGAGACCAGCTGGCGACCTTGCTGACGGGCGGTCTGTCCACCTCCGAAACGATCGGCACGGCATTGGAGAACAACACGGCGACGATCACCGATATGACCGCGAAGCTGTCCCCGGTGGTCGGCACTATCGCCGTGGGGAGTCGTAATTTCGTCCAGATGACCACTTCGCAGACCCGGCTGGCCCGGACGTTCCTCGGGCTGTGGGACACCGCGGATCAGAACGTCACTGCCAAGGTCATCGTCGAGCTGACGCCGCATCGGCAGTACACACGCGCCGATTGCCCGCGCTACGGCGATCTCGAGGGGCCGAGTTGCCGCACGGCCCCGGTCGGGGGGCCCACCATCATCGGCCCGAATGCGGCTGCAGCACCGGCGAATTATTCGTCTCCGATCGGGGGAAATGTGGGTCCGATCGGTAGCAGTCAAGAGCAGCAGCAGATCGCATCGATTCTCGGCGGCGGGCCCAATACCGCGGCCGACATCCTGTTCGGCCCCTTACTCAGGGGCAACGACGTGAAGCTCACCCCGGCACCGGATGCCCCGACAGGAGAGCCGCGATGAGCTACCGCAAACCGTTGCTCGGCCTGATCTTGTTCCTGGTGGTCTCGGTCGGGCTGACCTGGATGATGTATGTGACGCTGTCACGTGACGTCAGCGGGCAGACCGACACGTACTCCGCGATCTTCACCGACGTATCGGGACTGCATGCGCGCGACGACGTGCGCATGGCCGGGGTGCGAGTCGGCCGAGTAAAAGCCGTCGAACTCGAGGGCACCCGCGCGAAGGTGACCTTCGAGGTCCAGCGCGGCCAGGTGTTGTACGGCAACACGGCAGCGTCGGTCACTTATCAGAATCTCATCGGGCAGCGCTATATCGGACTGTCGCTGCGGGAATTCGGTGATCCGAAGGTGTTACCGACAGGCGGGCAGATCCCGGTCGAGCACACCGAGCCGTCGTTCGATATTTCGAAGCTGCTCAACGGATTCGAGCCACTGTTCAGCGTGCTCGATCCGCAACAGGTCGACAACATCAGTGCGGCGGTGGTGCGGGCACTGCAGGGAGACGATGGTGCGATCACCACCTTGATCGCCGAAACCGCCTCGCTCGCACAGGCATTCGCGGGGCCGGACCAGGTGCTGGGTCAGGTGATCGACAATCTCGGTGCGGTACTGGGTGATATGTCCAAGCAGAGCGGCAACCTGAAGACGGTGCTGCAGCAGACGCGCAGGATCTTCGATGCGCTGGACCAGCAGCGTGATGTGCTGTTCGAGCAGGTCGATTCGATCTCCGGGGTGCTGGGCCGCGCCGCGGAAGTAGTGCGCGGTGCCAGTCCCTCGATCAATGCGTTCGTCGATCGGCAACCGGGATTCGCCCAGCACTTCATGGACAACAAGCAGAAGTTCGCCGAGCTGGGTTTCAATTTGCCGTTCCTGCTGAAGGGAATGGCCCGCGTTACCGACAACGGCGCCTATGTGGACGCCTACCCCTGCGATGTACAGGCGAGCATGCTGCCCGGATTCGATCCGCTGCTCGGGGCGATTCTCGGGGCGAGCAACCCCGGCGGCAAAGTCGAGAACTCGGCGATCTGCAGGTGAGGCAGCGATGATACGACGACTGAAAACAGTATGGCAGCGGATGCGCCACCGCCCGCTCGAGGACCGCAGCAGACTGGGAATCGGCCTGGTCGCGGTCACCGTGGTCGCGGTGGTCGTCGGGGTGACGGTATTCGTGAATTCACTGCACCTCGGTGAGCAGACCTACCGGGCCGACTTCGCGCAGGCCGCAGGTGTCGGCTCCGGCGATGCGGTGACCCTCGCCGGTATCCAGGTCGGCACCGTGACCGGGACGCGGCTGGCCGGGGACCACGTGGTGGTGACCATGAAGCTGCGCCGCGGCCTACCACTGGGATCCGATACCGGGGCCGCCATCAAACTGACGACGCTGCTCGGGTCGCGCTATGTGGAACTCCGTCCCGCCGGGTCGGGGCATCTGCGCGGCAATTCGATCGCGCTGTCTCGCACCGAGGTGCCCTACGACCTGCAAACCGCTCTGCAGAATGCCACTACGACCTTCAGCAGCATCGATGCCGATCGGGTCGCGCAGACGATGAATACCTTGTCCGAGCAACTGCGCGGTACACCTGCGTTGATGCCCGAAATCCTCGGCAACATCAGGTCGCTGTCCTCGGTGATCGCCGATCGGCGCACCCAGATCGGTTCGCTGCTCAATGGCACCGCTCAGGTGCTCGACGTGCTGCACGAGCAGCAGGCGGACCTGGCGGCCATGGTCGGTCAGGGCCGAAATGTATTGGAGCAGATTATTTCTCGGCGGCAGGCCATCGAAGCACTGCTGAACGCCGCTACCACTCTGGTCCAACAGCTGAAGCCCATCGCGGTGGACGACGGGCCGGAAATCCAGCAACTGATCACCGATCTGACGCAGATGACGGCAATGATCGCCGGGCACGACGACCTGTTGCGCAACATCCTGCAGATCCTGCCGGTGCCGTGGCGGTTGTTCGCGAACGCATCGGGGTCCGGCCAGGAACTGGCGGCCAATGCGCCCGACGGCGCCTTCATCGATTCCTTCATGTGCGCACTGAGCGGATACGCGAAACAAGTGAACCAGCAACCGTACTTCCAGGACTGCAAATGAATAGCGTGATCCGAGGAGTGAAGCTGGCGACCGTCGCCCTCATCGGCGCCGTGGTCGCCGGATGTTCCAGCGGCCCGCTCGGCGGGCTGACCGATACCTCCATCACGGTTACCGCGCAGTTCGCGAATGCGAATGGCTTGTACACCGGCAACGCCGTCTCGGTGCTCGGTATGCGGGTCGGCAAAGTCGTCGACATCCAGGCGCGGGCGACGCACGTCGACGTCACCATGGATATCGACAAATGGGTCAAGATTCCGGCCGATGCCCAGGCGGTTGTCGTGTCGGACTCCGTGCTGACCGACCGGCACATAGAACTCACTCCGGTATATCGCGACGGTCCGGCGCTGGCCGACCACACTGTCCTGACCACCGATCGAACCAGGACCCCGGTGGAATTCGACAGCCTGCTCGCGATGGCCGACAAACTGTCCACCTCGCTGGGTGGGGACGGCAAAGGCCAGGGACCGGTCGGTGGTCTGCTCGACGTCGGCTCGCAGATCGTGGCCGACAACGGGAACAATCTGCGCGATGCGATGAGCGAACTGTCGCGCGCAATGCAGCTCGGCCCGGACAACGGGGCCGCGACCCGTGCCGCGGTTACCTCGGTCGTACAGAATCTCGATGCCTTGACCGCGGCCGCGGCCCGCAATGATCAGGCATTGCGCGAATTCGGTTCCGGTGTGCGGACGCTCAGCGATATTCTCGCCGACCAGCACCTGGGAGCCGGGGACACCGGGGCCAAACTGAATCAGATCATCATCGCGATGACCGATGTGCTGCAGCGTAATCAAGGCAATCTGCGGGCGCTGGCTTCGAATTCGAACACGATCACCAAATCCATGGCCGACTACAACGACAATCTGGCGGAATTTCTCGACGTCTTTCCGCTGGTGACCGACAACGCATATAACGCTATCGACCAGAATATCGGCGCGCTGCGCGCCACGGTCGATTTGAACAGGTTCTTCCTCGACGGCCAGATGCTGAAGACGGTTTGCAACCTGTTGGGGCTGAAGGAGCTCGGCTGTGCGACCGGAACCGCGCGTGATATGGGTCCCGACTTCGGTATCGGCCAGATGCTCGCGGTCATGGCCGGCGCACCGCCGAAATAGCAGGGATGACTCGATTATGACGAAATTCGGTTCGCGACAACGCCTTCTCCGCATGACCGCGGTGGTGGCGGTGTCGGCCGCTGCCTGCTCGGCCACCGCGTGTTCGGTGACCCTGGACAAGCTCCCATTACCGGCGCCGGGCATCGGCGGCGACAGCTATTCCTTGACGGCCACCTTCGCCAACGCGCTCAACCTGCCCGCCAAAGCGAAGGTCCGGCTCAACGGCGCCGATATCGGTGAGGTCCAGTCGATGCAGGCCGCGAACTACACGGCCGTGGTCGTGATGCGGATCAAATCCGACGTGCGGTTGCCCGCGGGGACCACCGCCGAATTGCGTTCGGCCACACCGATGGGTGACGTGTTCGTCGCACTTACCCCGCCCGCCGAGCCGGATCCTGCGGCTCCCGATCTGGGCGACGGCGCGCGAATTCCGCTGAAGTCGACGTCGGCTGCGGCGACCATCGAGGAAGTGCTCACCAGAGCGGCCTTGTTCGTCAACGGTGGTGCCATCGAGAACTTCACCAGCTTGGCCAACAGCCTCGGCGCTGCCGTCGGCGGTCGCGGTGACCGCCTGGCCGAGATGATCGAGCAGACCAGGGAATTGGTGAAGAACCTCTCGGCACGGTCCGACCGGATCCGCGAAATCCTGGCGGCGACCGGCGATCTGAGCGCGACGATCGCGACGCAGCGCGCCGACGTCAGCGACGTTCTCGCCGCGGCCGGACCGGCTCTGCAGGTCATCGGCGATAACACCCGCGGCATCATCGATCTGGTCGGGCAGGTGAACCGGATCACCCAGCAGATTGCCCGGTACCCCTCGGTGAACGGCACGAACGACCGCAGCTTGCTGGAATCGGTCAATCTGCTGGCCGACGGCATGAACACCGCAGCAAACAATCCCGACGCAAACCTCGACGCACTCATCGGGCTTATCCCGCTGATCATGAAAGTGACGAGTGCGTCGTCGGCGCACGTGAATGTCGATGTCGCCCGGCTCGCGATCGGCGCGTTGCCGGATCCGAATACTCCGGCCGATTCCGGCGCCAGAATGCCGGACGCGTCCGATTGGGTGAACTTCATCGGGTCGCTGGAATACACCCTCAACCGCTTGCGAGAAAAAGTCGAGCCAGGCCGATGAAAACAGCCGTAATTTTGGAACCACCCGCGCGGGCGCTGGTGTACACGGTGCGGCAAATGTCGCGCCACCGCCTGCTGACCTCGTGCATCGGCCTACTGCTCGTTCTGGTCCTCGGGCTCGGGTACCTGCTGTTGGGCTCCCTGCAACTCGATCCGTTCCGGTCGCAATACCAGGTACGGGTCGAACTGGCCCAATCCGGCGGCCTGCTGCCCGGTCAGGACGTCACGCTGCGCGGCGTCCGGGTTGGCCGCGTGCGGTCGGTGGGCGTTGACGGCGAGAAGGTCGTCGCCGTTGCCGACCTCCGCTCCGGTGTGCGGATCCCACGTACCGGCGAGGTTCGGGTTGCCTCGTTGTCGGCGGCTGGCGAACAATATCTGGACTTCCTGCCCGCATCCGAGAACGGGCCGTATCTGGCCGACGGCGACGTCGTCGCCAAAGAGCGGACGTCCACACCGGTCACGTTGGCCACCATGCTCGCCAGCATGAGCGGAACGCTGGCGCAGCTGGATCCGGCCCAGATCGAGGCGATAGTGCGCGAACTCGGCGCGAGTTCGGCAGCACCCGAGAAACTGGCCGCCATCGTCGACGGCGGTATGTTCCTACTCTCTACCTTGGATTCGGTTCTGCCGCAGACGGTTTCGCTGCTGCACAACAGTAAGTCAGTGCTCTTCACGCTGCGCGACGCCGCTCCGGGGCTGGAGGCGACCGCCGCCGACCTGGCACAGACGATGGCCGGGGTCGGATCGATGACCGGCGGTTACCAGACCCTGGTCGACAACACACCGGCCGCGCTTACCGCGGTGGACAAGATCATCGCCGACAACTCGCCGACCATGGTGCAGCTGCTGGGCAACCTGGCCACCACCTCACAGATGGCCTACGTACACGTGCCGGCGCTGCAAGAATTCTTCTTCCCACAGCAGCGCACCGGCTCGACGCTCGATGCCATCATCTCGGCCCTGCACGACGGCGGGGTGTGGGCCGTTGCGAGTGTCTACCCGAAGTATGCGTGCGACTACGACCTGCCGCGCCTACCAGGCACCATTCCGGATTCCCCGGAACCCTACCTGCACGCCCGGTGTACGAATACCGATCCGTCGCTGATGCCACGTGGCGCGGCGAACGCGCCCCGGCCGCCCGGCGACAACACGGCCACCATCCCACCCGGCGTGGATCCGCAGCAGCGCGCGGACCCGACACCGACCGGGCCGTACTCCGTGCCACCGACGTACGGCGGCCCATTCGTGCAAGGGAGATAGCGCATCGGGGGAACGACGATTGTGAACAGGAGACAAGGATGAACAAGAGCTCGGTGATGGCAATGGACAAGGTCGACGACTCGGCCTCGGCCGACGGCGCGAGTGCGGTGTCCGACCCGGTGTCAGCCACGAATCCCGATGAGAGTCACGATGATTCGGCACCATCGACTGTCGGCGCGGAAGCGTCCGACGCCGGTGCGGACGCAACTGAAAACGCCGACGCCGCCGTCGTTGAGGACGGCGTGGTCGCGGTCGCGGACGCCACCGAGGGCACCGGGAAATCCGGCCGCTCGTGGCGCCGATTGCAGCCACGCCCGCTGACCGGGATCCTGATGCTGCTGGTCGTGGTATCGGTCATACTCGCGGCGGTGTTCGGCTGGAAACTCGAGACCCGCAACGATCGCCAAGCCGCGGGCGCGGCGGCTTTGGCGGCCGCTCAGGACTATGCGGTAGCCCTGACCAGCATCGACTCCTCGCATATCGACAGCGATTTCGCGACCGTCCTGAACGGGGCGACCGGGGAATTCAAGAGCATGTACAGCAAGTCGGCCGATCAGCTCAAACCGATGCTGTTGCAGGCCAAGTCGGTCAGCAAGGGACATGTCGTCGCCGCGAGCGTGCAGTCCGCTGCCGAGGACCACGCCGTGATCATGCTGTTCGTCGACGCCGAAATCACCAACGTGACCAACCCGACGCCACGCATCGATCGCAACCGCATCTTGATGACCATGGACCGCGTCGACGGTCGCTGGCTGACGAGCAAGGTCGAACTGCCGTAAAGCGGTCCGCCCCGCCATCCAACTAAAAAGTGCCATATCGAAATTCGAGCAGGAGGGGTGAATCTCCGTGACCACCAGTGCAATCAACGACATCTACTACGACCCTTACGATATCC
Source organism: Nocardia vinacea (assembly GCF_035920345.1). Classification (NCBI taxonomy): domain Bacteria; kingdom Bacillati; phylum Actinomycetota; class Actinomycetes; order Mycobacteriales; family Nocardiaceae; genus Nocardia; species Nocardia vinacea. The sequence continues at coordinate 2,567,777 of NZ_CP109149.1, read as the reverse complement.
AACTCAATGCCGATCCCTACCCGATGTTCAAGCGGCTCCGCGAAGAGCTGCCTGTCTATTACAACGAGCAGCACGACTTCTACGCGATCAGCCGGTGGGCCGATGTGAATGCGGCACTGCTCGATACGGGTACCTATAGTTCCGCCCGCGGAGCCATCCTCGAACTGATCAAGGCCGGAATCGAGATGCCGCCGGGAATTCTGATCTTCGAGGATCCGCCGGTCCACGACATTCACCGAAAGCTCTTGTCGCGCATGTTCACTCCGCGCAAGATCCGGGAACTCGAGGACAAGATTCGCCAATTCTGTGTCCGCAGCCTCGATCCATTGGTCGGCACCGGTCGGCTGGATTTCATCGCCGATATCGGCGCGCAGATGCCGATGCGCACGATCGGCATGCTGCTCGGCATTCCCGAGGAGGATCAGGAAGCGATCCGAGACTTCGCGAACGATCAGATGCGGACGGAGGAAGGCCAGCCGATGAAGGCTGCCTCGGAGGGGCTTGCCACCGGCGAAATCTTCTCCGCGTATATCGATTGGCGTGCCGAGCACCCGTCCGACGACATCATGACCGAGCTGCTCAACGTGGAGTTCGAGGACGAGAACGGAGTCGTGCGGCGACTGACCCGCGATGAATTGCTGATCTACGTGAACGTGGTTGCCGGTGCCGGTAATGAGACCACGACGAGGCTGATCGGTTGGGCGGGCAAGGTTCTCGCCGAACATCCTGACCAACGGCGTGAACTGGTCGAGAACCCGCGGCTCATTCCGAACGCGGTCGAGGAACTGCTCCGGTTCGAGCCCCCCGCGCCACACGTCGCGCGTTATGTGACTCGGGATGTCGAACTGCACGGCCGGACGGTTCCGGAGGGCAGCGTCATGATGATGCTCATCGGGGCGGCGAACCGCGACCACCGGCAATTCCCAGCGGACGGCGATGTTTTCGACATCCATCGGGACACCCGCCAACACCTGACCTTCAGCGTGGGCACGCACTACTGCATGGGGTCGGCGCTGGCTCGGTTGGAGGGGCGGATCGCGCTGGAGGAGATCTTGGCGCGGTTCCCCGAGTGGGAGGTCGACATGGCCAGCGCCAAGTTGTCGCCCACCTCGACCGTCCGCGGTTGGGAAACGTTGCCCGCCTTCACATCTTGACCGACGAATCAACACAACGAATAGAGGTAATCATGACCGGACGGGTCGAAGGAAAGGTCGCATTCATCACCGGCGCGGCGCGCGGCCAGGGTCGCAGCCACGCCGTGCGGCTGGCGCAGGAGGGCGCCGACATCATTGCCATCGACGTCTGCAAACAGCTGGATAGGGTGCCCTTTCCGATGCCGACGCCGGAAGACTTGGCGACCACGGCCGATCTCGTCAAGGCCGAAGGCCGGCGCGTCGTCACCGCCGAGGTCGACGTGCGTGACTACGCGGCGCTGAAGGCGGCGGTGGATAGTGGCGTCGAGCAGCTGGGCCGACTCGACATCATCATCGCGAACGCGGGCCTCGCCAACCAAGGTGGTCAGCTGGTCGATCTCGAGGAAGACCTCTGGGAGGACATGATCGGAGTGAACCTCGGTGGGGTGTGGAAGAGCGTGAAAGCTGCTGTGCCGCATATGATCGCGGCTGGCCGTGGCGGCTCGATCATCCTCACCAGCTCGGTCGGCGGTCTCAAGGCGTACCCGCAGGTCGGGCACTACGTCGCGGCCAAGCACGGTGTGGTCGGCCTCATGCGAACCTTCGCCGTCGAGTTGGGCCAGCATATGATCCGGGTCAATTCGGTGCATCCCACGCACGTCAACACAGACATGCTCTTGAACGAGGGAACTTTCAAGCTGTTCCGCCCCGACCTGGAGAATCCGGGCCCGAAGGATCTCGAGCCGATCTGCCAGATGTTCCACACCCTGCCGGTGCCGTGGGTGGAGCCGAGCGACATCAGCAATGCGGTGCTCTACCTGGCCTCCGACGAATCCCGCTACGTGACCGGCGTACCTTTGCCGATCGACGCGGGCAGCATGCTGAAGTAGGTATGTCGGCGGCTATGACACAGTCGAAGAAGCTGGTCATCGGGGCCAGCGGTTTCCTGGGCAGCCACGTCACCCGTCGGTTGGCGGCAGATGGCGCGGACGTACGGGTGATGCTGCGCCCCTCCAGTTCGACGTTGGGGATCGATGACCTCGATGTCGAACGCGTTTACGGTGACGTCTTCGACGACGTCGCACTGCGCTCGGCGATGAGGGGGTGTGACGTCGTCTACTACTGTGTCGTGGACGCGCGGATGTGGTTACGCGATCCGGCGCCCCTGTTCCGCACCAATGTCGAAGGCTTACGGCATGTGCTGGACGCCGCGGTCGCGGCCGGTCCGGACAAATTCGTCTTCACAAGTACCGCCGGAACGCTGGCCATCAGCAACCAGCGCCCGGTCACCGAGGACGACCCGCACAATTGGGACGATGGCGGTCCGTACATCGCGGCCAGAGTCGCGGCTGAGGATCTCGTGATGCGCTACGTCAGGGAGAAGTCTCTTCCGGCAGTGGCCATGTGCATCTCCACGACCTATGGCCCCGGCGACTGGGGGCCGACACCGCACGGTTCGGTGATCGCCCGGGTTGCCGCCGGGCGGTTCCCGTTCTATCTCGACTTCTCCTCGGAGGTGGTCGGCATCGAGGACGCCGCGCGTGCGATGGTCCTCGCGGGCACCCATGGCAGTCCCGGCGAGCGGTACATCATTTCCGACCGCTACATGAGCAGCCGCGAGGTCCACGAGATCGCCGCTGCTGCTGTGGGAGCCCGCGCACCGCGCATCGGCTTGCCCCTGGGACTGCTCTACTTCGCTGCCCGCGGCAACGACCTCGCCGCCCGTCTGTTGAACCGCGATCTCCCATTCGCCACAGTCGGGTTGCGTATGGCCGAGTTGATGTCGCCGCTCGACCACGGCAAGGCCGAGCGCGAACTCGGCTGGAAGCCCGAGCCGGTGGAGAATTCGATCCGCCGCGCTGCGGAGTTCTTCGAGCACCGCCGACGGGGATGGCGAACGGCATGAACGGTGCACGGCGTGCCATCATGAGGCCATGGCCGCTCGTGAGGGTGACGCGTCGAGCGTCGAGGACAGGACTGCGCGGCCTACGAATGCCGATGTCGCGCGGCTGGCGAAGGTATCGACCGCGACGGTCAGCTATGTCCTGAACAATGCCGAGGGCAAGCGGATTTCGGCGCGAACCCGGGAAGCGGTCTACGCCGCCGCCGAACAGTTGGGGTATCGGCCGAATGTCGCCGCGCGGAATCTGGCGCGCGGTAAGGGGGGCGTGGTGCTGTATGTGGTGCCGAGGGTGGCGGTCGGTGACATGCCGATCGAGGCCGGTAACCGGATGACCACCGAACTCGCCCGCCACGGGTTGTTGCAGGTGCAGATCTTCCAGACCGAGGACGATCAGCAGGTCGTCGACGCCATCGGCAATCTCGATCCGACGGCGGTCGTCAGCATGTTTCCGCTGAGCAGTCCCGTACGCAACGCGGTGCGCGCGGCGAAGGTGCCGCATATCGAGATCGGGCTGCTGCCCGCGCTCGGGGACCCGCTGCTGTCGGTCGGCACGTTGCGGGTCGGGCATCTGGTCTCGCGTGGGCACCGCAAGATCGCCTTCGCCTATACCGGAATCGCGAAATGGCGTGCCCTGGGCGACTATTGGTTCGAGGGCGTCGCGCAAGCGGCACGCCTGCACGATTTGCCGTCCATCAGCGTCGGCGAGGTCACTCCGGACAATGTCGCGGCTGTGGTGGTCGGGTGGGCGCGCGACGGGGTGACCGCTGTCTGTGCGCAGAGCGACGAGATCGCGGGCCTGGTGTTGTTCGGCATCCACGAAGCCGGACTCCGCTGCCCCGACGACCTCGCTGTCATCGGCGTGGACGCAAACCCCATGGGAGCGTTCAGTTCACCGCCCTTGACCACCGTGGAGTTCGATCCCACCGCGGTCGCCACCGCCGCGATCGCGGCAGTCCTCACCGAACTGGGGTATCCGGTGCCATCGGCTCCTGAGCCCACGGACATCGCCCGGCTCGTCGTGCGCGCCTCGACCTGAACCGCGCGCTCGAAGCATCGTCTACCGGAAGTTCTCGCGGCACGACGTCCGCTTCGATGCAGCCGCTGGACATCGGATGGTTAAGCGCTTAATCTATAAGTGACGGTCGGTTGGTGAGGCCGGCCGTCCCCGATCGAGCAAAGTCGCAGACGCGCGAGGGGTGATACCCGCGGTGCAGTCGGTGTTGGACGAGATCCGTGAATGTCCGGGAGCGGCGAGGTGATTCCGATCATCGATCCCGTCCAGAGGAGCAGATCACCGAGTTCACCGATGGGGGAGCCGAGGCTGTAGGGCCGCTGCCGCGGCCGAGTGCCCCGGTTCTCCGGGCGGCATCTCGCTCACCGCTGAATGACTTTCACCAATTACCCCCGAAACCGATAGTAATTGGCGGAGCACGCGGATGTCGCCACCATATTTCTGGTGGTGCGCGAAACCGATTCTTCGGGCACCCGCCGACGTCGTAGATGACTGGTTGCCGCGGGAGGGATTCTCTCGCCTCGAGAGCTCGCCGAGGCGGCCATCACGACGATCGACTGTGCCGTGTCCAGGTGGCCCCCTAGAAGGATGTCGTCCAGCGAGCAAACGTTTGCGTCGGAAATGCTGCTCACCGATATTACCGTCGATTGATCGGTCCGCGTGAGTGGAGAAATAGGCGGTCGAACAGCGTGCGCCCGCAGGTTCGGCATCGCTCGTACTCGAGTGAAGCAGGGGGCATGCACCCGGAATTCGATGGTCGAGTACAGCGGGAATAAGAGATTTATTCCTCGCCGAGCACCGATTTCATCGGTTGGTGTCAGTGGTGATGTGCTCGAAAAGACCCGCATGGATACGACTGCGCACTCCCATGGCCCACGGCTCATCGACCTCGTCGACATCGACGGCGGCCACATTGTTGAGCAGCATGCCGAAGGCGAGGAACGATTTCGCCGTCACCGGGTCGAGGCCCGTCGTATCGGCAACCGTGGCCCACATGTGCGAGAGCCGCGCCCGCACAAGATCACGAACTTCGCTGTCACCGCAGGCGGCAAACCCTTGTAGCTGCAACAACAGGGCGGTGCGGTCCGCCAGCGACTCGTAGTACTGCGCCCCCATCAGCGTCAGCGCGTCAAGGCCTCGGGCGTCCTCGGCGGCTCGCGACATGCCGTCGCTGAAACGATCGAAGGCTGCGCTACCGCGCTGGTATGGGGTCTGGCTGTTCGTCGACTGGCTCGAGTTCAGTGGAGCCGAGTTGGACCCCAGCGATTCGAAGCAGGTAGCGGCCACGGCCGCGGTCGAACTCGAAGCCAGTCGACGAGACCCGTACCGCCGACTCAGCCGCGTCTTTCACCTCGTGGGGCGCAAAGGAACGAGCTGACGGGGCAACGGCAGGCAAGCCCCGGGGCCCGGTCGTCGCGGCAATCCGATACGGGCACTTCGTGATTCAGGCCGCCCGGCTACGCCGGAACCTACGCCTCGGGATTCCCGGCCGAGTCGATACTGCATCGGATTACCCTGCGATGGTTTGCGGGGCAAGGGATTCGGGATAGATCTGCTCGATGCGGTCGCGTTTGGTGTACATGTCCCAGTAGTGCTCGGCGAGGTCGTCCGGGTCGACAACGGGGAAGGCCGCAAGCGAGTCCGAATCGGCCACCACCGCGGTGGCCGCCTCACTGCGGGCGATCATCGCCCCGATGGAAAGGGTGCCGGCGTAGACGCCGGTGTCGGCGAGCTCACCGCTGAGGGAGTACAGGTAGTTGCGGGCGGCGGACATCACCGGGCCGACACCGCTGAGATGGGGCATCGGCTGCGCCGCCGAATAGCCGTGGGTCAGCAGGAAGGCGCCGTCGCCGCGCTCGGTCCATTCCGGTAGCACGGCGCGGACCACCTCCACCGGGGTGAGCAGCAGCAGTGGGATCAGCCCTTGCAGGGTGGTCGCGTCGAGCTGGGCGGCCGGGGTGAAGCCCTGCTCACCGCCGATCGGCCCGTATTCGATTACATCGATGCGGCCGAAGCGGGCGCGTATGGCCGCGACCAGTGCGGGCACCTCGGCGGGCTCGGACAGATCGGCGGAGAAGGCGGCCGCCTCGATGCCTTTACCGGCGACCTGCTCGACCAGCGCGTCCAGGCGGTCCTTGCGGCGCGCCACGAGGGCGACGCGGAAGCCTTCGCGCCCGAAGCGGTGGGCGACGGACACACCGAGACCGGTACCGGCTCCGAAGATGGCAATCACTTTGGACATAGGGCTACTCCTTTGAATGGGCCAGGCGAGGGCGAGTGGTCAGGCGTTGGTGGGGTCGCCCAGATCTCTATCCTCATGACGCAACTCCAATTCCTACTGTTTGTGCGTAACGCCATAATGGGCCAGTATTGGAGGCCGTACAAAAGGCACATCGATGTCTGTGCCGGAGAGGAATGTGCGCCATGGAGGTCACGGCCCGATCAAGCGTTGCCGCGGGCCGCGGGCCGTGCGCCGGCATCCCCGCCGAGCGGATGGAGTTCATTCGGCAGGTACTGGACCGTGTCGGGGACAAGTGGAGCATGCTGGTGATCGCCGTCCTGGACGCCGGGCCCCGGCGCTATACCGACCTACAGCACGACGTTTCCGGCATATCCCAGCGGATGCTGACCCTCACATTGCGTCAGCTGCAGCAGGACGGACTCGTGACCAGAACCGCCTATGCCGAGGTGCCGCCGCGCGTGGAATACGCCCTCACGCCACTCAGTCGCAGCCTTCTCGAGATCGTCACGTCCCTGATCGCCTGGGCCTCCGACCACCACGACGAGATCCGGGACAACCGGGCCCGCGCCACCGCAGCCGCGTCCTGACCGCTGGGGCGGACAAAATTGCCGCTCAGAAGAGTCCGCCGCCGGCATGCAGGGACTGGCCGGTGATCCAGCGGGCGTCGGGGGAGGCGAGGAAGGCGACGATATCGGCGATATCGTCGGGCTCGCCGATTCGGCCGAGTGGGGTCTGATTGATGATCTGTTCGGTGAGTGCCGAACTGCGCGCCGCGGCGAGTGCCTCGGTGCGGACAGCGCCTGGCAACACGTTGTTGACGGTGATGCCACGCGGCCCGAGTTCCTTGGCCAGTACGCGGGCGAGCGTTTCGCTGGCGGCCTTGGTGGCGGCGTAGATTCCGGAACCCGGTCGGGAGGTTGCGGTCACGCCGGAGGATACGACGACGATCCGTCCGCCGTCGCGCAGTCGGTTGGCGGCCGTGCGCAACGCGAGGAACGTGGCCTTCGTATTGATGGTGAACATCAGGTCGAACTCGTCGTCGGTCGCCTCGGCGATGGGGCTGAAGGTGGCGGTGCCGACATTGTTCACCAGAATGTCCAGCCCGCCGAAGTGCTGCTCGGCGGTTTCGAACAGTCCGGTCAGTTGCGCCGGATCCGCCACGTCCGCCTGCGCGGCGATCGCTTGCCCGCCGCTGGCTTCGATAGTGGCCACGACCTGTTCTGCCGCGGATCGGTCCGAGTGGTAGTTAACGACAACGGCCGCGCCGTCGGCCCCGAGCCGCTCGGCGATGGCGCGGCCGATCCCGCGTGAGCTTCCGGTGACGAGCGCGACCGGCATGCCTGCCTCCAATAGATGACAATATCGATAGTTGACAGCATCGACTAATTCGTTCGAGGTTGTCAACTGTCGATCATCTAAACTATTGGCCATGACCTCGGAGGATCCGGACCTGGCCGCCGCTTTCGCCGCGCTGTATCGCGAGGTGGGCGTGCTGTACGGTGTCATTTCGCGCCGGTTCGGACTGACCGTGCAACAGGTCGAACTGCTGTGCCTGCTATCCGGCCGCCGACCATCTTTCGGTGAGCTGGCGGGATTGCTCGGCTGCGACAAGACGAATGTGACGGGCATGGTGGATCGATTGGCGCGACGCGGTTTCGTCGCTCGGGAGACCGATCCCGATGATCGCCGCATCACCCGGGCCGTCCTGACCGAACAGGGCGCCACGATCCGCGAGGACTTCCGGTCCGCCCTGGCGGTGGAACTGGGTGCCCGAGTACCCCGCGCCAACCGCGCGAGGCTCATCGCTCTGATCACGGATTCGGTGACCGCACTCGCCGAGAGCCGCTGAATCTGCTGAAGTTCAGGCGGGTGTGTGCCCCTGGATGACAGGTTCGCCGTTCCTGGATCGCTAATGGCCCTCGGTGATGCGCTCGGGAGCCGGACTCTGGCGCGCGACGACGGCCGGGGGGCGCGTCCTACCGCCGCTTCGCACGCTGCCGTCGCCACCAGGTCACGCCCCATACGGCGTGGAGGGTGCCGAGGATGAGTAGCACGACCGCGCTGTCGAGGTTGGTCGCTACCGGATGGCTCGGTCCCAGTCTGTCGATGGCGCGGTAGATCAAGGTGAGATCGGCGGGGAGGGTGAAGGTCACCATCGCGGTCAGGCACAGCACGGTTCCGAGGACGAGGACGACGCTGTAGACGCGTACCGCGCGGCGTTCGTGCGATGGCAGGTGCAGGCTGGGATCTTCTGCCGCGCCGGATCGGCGAAAGATGGTACGTCGCAGCCGGTTTCCGAGATAGCGCGCATATGCGAGGCCGTCGCCGTACAGGTCGCGGCATGAGGTGAGGTCCTGCAGTACGAAATAGATGTCCGTGCGCATGAACACCATGAACTGAAACGGCAAGGGCAGCAATGCGATCACGATGATCGCGGCCAGAATCCGGTGCGGCGTCGTGGTCGGGGCGGTCGCAGCGGCGAATATCACGGCCACGGCCGCGGCCGAGAAGTTTGTCGACATACCGGCCAGATAGGCGGTGAGCCGATGCCGCCGTGGTGCGAGTTCGATTCCGCTGATATCGGTTTCGGCCACCAGGAACTGCAGGCGCGTACCCAGCTGGATGCGGGCGTGCACGCTGGTCGCCCGCGCGACGACGAAATGTGCCAGCTCGTGGACGAATACCAGCGACCAGCCCGCTGTGACGCTGAGCGCGAGCACGACGCTGCCTGCGGGACTCCAGAGCAGGTTATGGAAGCTCGGCAGCAGGTCGGGCCGTTCGACGAGTGTCGCGACTGCGGCAATCATGAGACAGGCGAACAGCGCTGGAAAGACCGGGCTCAGCGCGAACCGCGCATGCTCGGGGCGTATCCACGGAAACGATGCCGGTCGCGGCGGGGCGCACGGAACCGGCCGCCCGTCGACCTCGGCCACGAACTCCAGCTCTATCAGCGCCTCGACGAAGGACAGCACATCGAACTCGCGTCCCTCGGCGTCGGCCAGCCGTTCGGCTGCCTGTTCGATGGTTTGACCGGCTCGCAGCAGTTCCAGTGCGGTCACCCCCTCCTGCGGGAGGGCGACGAACTGTCGAGTCTCGAACCGGCCGACGATCCACTCGTCGCGATCGGGACGAGTCGCGAAGTCGTGCAGTCTGATTCGACTATCGGGTCGCGGGGTGACAGCCGTGTGTGCGTCGGTCACGGCGGGCTGCCGCAGGCCGGGCAGTCCGGCCGAGAGGTGATGCGGTCGGGCACGGACGCGTCCAGACTCACCAGATTCACATCATAGCGGAACCCTGGTTCGATCGATGGGGCACCGGTCAGCGTGGCAAGCGCGAAATGCGTGAGGAGCGTGCCGGTGAGGGTCGCCGATACGATGTTGACCGGATGCCAGGGCAGTTGTGGCGCAAGGCTTTCCAGCGTCGTCTCAGGAGGCAGCCGCATATCTGCCTGTTCGGCTTGGTGATCGTGCAGGCATTCCCAGCAGGCACTCTGCCCGGGGCCGTGCAGGCTGCCAGATGCGGTCGGGCCGTGGTAGCCGCCGACCACCCAGGGCACGCCAGCGGCCAGGCACGCCCGGTTGGCCCATCGGCGGATCGTGCGCGGCTGGTCAGCGCACAGGGCGAGTAGGTCGTATCCGGGTTCGAGCAGTTCAGCCAGGTCGGACTGCTCTGTTATCCGCCGCTGTTCGCCCGTGACCCGCACATCGGAGTTGAGCGCGCGCAACTGCTGGACCGCGGCCTCGACCTTTGATCTGCCGATATCGTTCTCCCGGAACAGGATCTGGCGATTGAGGTTGGAAAGCTCGACCACGTCGGCGTCGACGCAATGTAGCTGCCCGACACCGGAGGCGACCAGGCCCTGCGCGACGAGCCCGCCGACACCACCGACACCGATCAGCAGAACGCGGGCTCGGCGCAGTCGAACTTGCACGTCCCAAGCGCTGACCCGAGCCGTCCGGTCGATCCACCGAAAGAACGCCACACCGCGCGAATAGCGCTCCAGCTCCCGCTCCGACAATTCCACCGGCATCGGAGCATCGGCATCCTCCAGGAAGCCCGCGTCCGACAACTGTTGCATAGCGTCGGCCGCGGGCACTCCCGGATAAGCGGACAGCACCACGTCGACTATCTCGTCGGGCGACCTGGTGCCATCCAGTGCGCCGATCAGAACCCGCACCCAGCCATCCGGATCTTCGATTTCCACTCCGAGGCCGTGGACCGTGGCACCGATCCTGATATTGCCGTCGATCGTGACGTACCGACCGTGTTCCGGTTTCATCCGTGGCCGCAGCATCTGTTCAGCGCGCATCAGGAACATCGACTATTAGGTGGCGCCACTGCCACTGCCGTCGCTGGTGGTCTCCTTCTTGTCCAGCGGCCGGATCACAATGGCCGCGCGCTTCTCGGCCGTGGATTCAGCAGGTGCCTTCTGGCGCTCGTTCTTCATCGGAAATCCTTCCATCGAAAACCGGATGACGGAGTTGGTCACCGCTCATCGAACTGCTGCTCGTGGCTTCCTTCGTGTCGAGCAGACGGATCGTGATAGCAGCGGACCGGTCGACCGCCGGACGAACGGGGTCTTGTCGACTGCTTTCGCCATGACCACACTCCGTATCATCGGATACGTGCACACCCGAGAGGGGTGACTGACGATTCGATGGTTCGCCGCTCGGTGCGTGGCTGTCAATGACGGTAATCCCAAGGGTGGGAAGCGATTTCGGCGTATGGTGGCTGTGCGAGCTGCCGAAACGTCCGGGCCGTGATAGCCGCCGACCACCTCGCCGGGCGATCTGGTGCCGTGCTCTGCGGCGAGCCGATACCGGCACGGATCCGCGTTCGCGGTGGAACCATTATGGTGCCCGCGTCGGGCATCGTGGCCTCACCACTTGGACGATCTGGCCCTCGTGGGTTTGAAAGTCGCAAAGCGGGCCAACTCGGACATATCTGGAGCTGTTCCCCGAATAACTAGGAATCGCCATGACCGAAACACCCACCGGGTCGTATATCGAGACGTCGCCCACGGAGACACGGTCGGTTACCGCGCTCGTCAACGATGCGACCGAGCAAATGGCCCGCCTGATCCGGGACGAGATCAAGCTCGCCGAACTCGAAGTGCAAAGCAAAGGCAAACGGCTGGGGCGCGGCGCGGTTGTGACCGGTGCCGGGGCGCTCGCGGCATGCTACGGCGGCGCCGCCGTCATCGCGGCGGTGATCATCGCCCTCGCGGGTCCGCTGTCAGGCTGGTCTGCCGCGCTGATCGTCGGGGCGATACTGCTCCTCGTCGGCGCCGCCTTGGCCGTCATCGGCAAGAAGGACCTGCAAAAGGCGGTCCCGCCGATTCCGCAGGAGGCGATCACCGGCTTACAGCAAGACATCCATGCGATCAAGAGCGGAGGATAGCGATGAGTGATGAGAGCACCCCTTCAGTCGGATCGCCCGAGGCGGAACTGCTGCGCGCCGACCGCGACCTGGCCAGACAAGAGCTGGGACAGACCATGGCGGAACTGACCGGCAAGCTCGATGTGAAGGGCAGAGCCGAGGCAGAACTGCATCAGACCGTGGACAACGCCCGCGCGAAGGTGCATTATGCGGCGGAAACCGTGCGGGAGAAGCGTGAGAAAGCCAGCGCCGCAACGCAAGACCGCGCCGTCCAGTTCGCCGCCGTGACGCGCAGTCGCCCGGTGCCCGTCGCGGCCGCGGTGACCGCCGCGATCGCAGCCTTGGTGACCTGGTTCATACTGCGTGACCGTCGCAACCTGGGCAGAAAACGGCTACCGCGCCGACGTCGTAATCGGTAGTGACCTGCAAACCCGCACCATCGGCTGACCCGTCGCTCTGCCGGAGATGTTGGGCGGCAACATGATCGGCACGCAGTCTGTCCGAGTCGCAGCCCGGATTGCGGCCCGCAGGGGTTGCCCCCGGACGGTACTATTACCTTTCGATCACAGATGTGGTCGACTGAATCACGTGGCCCGGCACGGGCTTTCAGGCACGTGTCGGCGCGCGACAGCCGATGAAATGTGGGGAAAACCATGAGTGCCACCAAGTTCGCCGCCACCGCCTTGCTCGCGATCGGTGCGACCGGCATTACCGCAGGCGCCGTGCAGGCCCAGCCGGTAGCATCCGACACCACCGTGCAGGCGACCGATCACGGCATCAACTTCGTCACCGCACCGACCGCAGACCGCCGAGGAGTCAGCACCACCGTCGAGACCGGACGGTTCACCGTGGCCGCCGATGCTCTTTCGATCACCCTCACCGACGTCGCGGGCAATGCGGTGACCTCGATTCCGCTGGGGCTGCAGACCGCGGCCGGGACCGTCGCCCTGACACCGGAGATCGCCAATGACGGCCGAACCCTCACCCTCACAGCGCAATCCGACACCACGCGGACCGCGCAGGCAATCGATGAGGCCTCGGACACGATCGCCCGCAAGCAGTACAACGCCGGGATCGGCGCGCTCATCGGCGCCGGGATCGGCGCGGTGATCGGCTTCTTCCTCGGTGGTGTCGGTGCACTCGTCACCGTCCCGCTCGGCGCGGGCATCGGCGCCCTGATCGGCTACTCCACCCCCTGATTCCGGATCAGAAGCACTTCGAGTCCCTGTGTGCCGCTACCGAACAGCGGCGGCACACAGGGACTCGCGTCTGTCAGCCCACCAATACCGTGAGCCATTCGCCGCCGCGTGCCGTCCGGCACCGAGCGGCAGTTTCGTTTAGTCTTTGACAATTCGTGCGTCTGGTTACTGCGCGCAGACAGGTAGCGATCGGTCTTCGGCTGACGATGGGAATTCCGTGCATTTGTGGAGCTACATCCGAGGACGGGGCGAGGTTCTGGCGTTCCTGACGTATCAGCATGCCTCCCTTGCGTTTCAGACGGTGCTGGTGGGGACTGTCGTCGCTGTCCTCATCGCGGTGGCGGTCTATCGGCTTCCGCTGTTGTCCGCGCTTTCGCTGACCTCGAGCCGGGTCGCGCTGACGATTCCTTCGCTCGCGCTGTTGGCGCTGCTGTTGGTCCCGTTCGGACTCGGCGTGGTCCCGTCGTTCATCATGCTGGCGTTCTTCGCGGCATTGCCGGTGATCGGCAATGCGATCGTGGGCCTGCGGTCGGTGCCTGCCTCGGTCGTCGAATCCGCACGCGGGATCGGCTTTTCGCGATGGCGCATTCTGCTGACCGTCGAATTGCCGATTGCCTGGCCGGTAATCCTCACCGGCATCAGGGTGTCCACCCAGATGATCGTCGGCGTTGCCGCCATCGTCGCCTATGTTCTCGGACCCGGCCTCGGATCGCTGATCTTCAACGGCCTTTCGCGGCTCGGCGGGGCGAACGCGCTCGAAATGGCGCTGACGGGCACGATTCTCATCGTCCTCATCGCGTTGGTGTTCGACGCGCTCCTCGTCCTGCTCGGACGCCTCACGATCGCAAAGGGACTGTCATGACCAGCCAACCCGCGCCGACCGCACCGGAGCGCAATGTCACCGGTGCGTCCATCAAGCTGGATTCGGTTGTCAAGCGCTACAAGAGTCAGGAGAAACCGGCGGTCGAGCGGCTCGATCTGGAAATCGATGCGGGCGATATCGTCGCGTTCGTCGGCCCGTCCGGCTGCGGCAAGACGACCACACTCAAGATGATCAACCGGCTGATCGAGCCGACGGAAGGCCGGATCTTCATCGGCGGCCGCGATGTCACCAGGGAAGATCCGGACAAGTTGCGGCAGTCGATCGGATATGTCATCCAGTCCGGCGGGCTGTTCCCGCACTGGTCGGTGGCCAAGAATGTCGGCGCCATCCCACGGGTGCTCGGATGGGACAGGAAGCGGATCGCCGAGCGCACCGAGTATCTGCTCGATCTGGTCGGTCTCGACCCGGGCACCTTCGCCGACCGGCTGCCCAAGGATATGTCCGGCGGACAGCAGCAGCGGGTCGGCGTCGCCCGTGCGCTCGCCGCGGACCCGCCGGTGCTGCTCATGGACGAGCCGTTCGGCGCGGTCGATCCGATTACCCGGGTTCGCCTGCAGGACAGTCTGATCGCGATCCAGCACGAACTCGGTAAGACCATCGTGATCGTCACCCACGACTTCGAGGAGGCCACCAAGCTCGGCGACAAGGTGCTCATCCTGTCCGAAGGCGGTCACGTCGAGCAGTACGCGCGCCCGGAAGAGATCCTCACCGATCCGGCCACACCGTTCGTGGAGGAATTCGTCGGATCCGGCGCGAAACTGGCCTATCTGACCGTCTCGCGGGTGCGCGATGTCGCGTACGACAAGGTGATCACCGCTCGGGTGGGGGAGTCGGCGCAGGGGGTGATCGAACGTGCGAAGGCCGCCGGACACACCTGGATAGTCGTCGTCGACGAGGCGGGGCGGCCGCGGTCGTGGCCCTCGCTCACGGAGGTCGCGACCAAACCGGAGGTCTCCGACTTTCTGGACCGGCGGTTGCCTGTCGTCGCGCGATCCTCGACCCTCAATGACGCGCTCGACGCCATGCTCGCGACCAGCCAAGGTGCCGCGCTCGTCACCGATGGCCGCGGCGCGGTGGTCGGCTCGCTCGGCATCAGCTCGGTGACGGAGGTGATTCGGGCCAAACTCGCCGAGGGGAACACTGATGGCGAGGACCTGTCGTACGAGACATACGTCGACGGCACCGACCCGGCGCCGACCCCGGTGGTCGCCGCCGATGACGAACCCGGATCGGCCGGGCAGTCATGAATCGTCTGCGCCGCATTCCGATCGACGTGTGGTTCGAACCGCTCGTCATCGGTGTCATCGCCATCGGATACGTCATCTGGTATCGCTCGACGACTTTCACCGCGACGGAGCGGGCGTCCCTCGGCTGGGCCAATCTGCAGACCACGATCCTCGCTCACATCAAGCTGACCGTCGTCGCCACGGTGATCGTGGTCGTTTTCGCGATTCCACTGGGCATCGCGCTGACCCGGCCGGCGCTGAATCGGTTCGAGCCCATCGTCGTCAATATCGCCAATATCGGCCAGGCCGCGCCCGCGGTCGGTCTGCTCGTCTTGTTCACCTTCTGGTTGGGCACCGGATTCCGCACTGCGATAGTCGGTCTCGTCGTGTACGCGATCCTGCCTATCCTGCAGAACACGATCGTCGGGCTGCGGCAGGTGGATCAGCGCACGATCGAGGCCTCGCGGGGTATCGGCTTCTCGGGCACGCGGACACTGTTCCAGGTCGAGCTCCCGCTCGCGGTGCCGGTGATCCTCAACGGTGTCCGCACCGCGCTGGTCATCCTGGTCGGTACCGCGACATTGAGCACCTTCATCGGCGCGACCAGCCTCGGCACGCTGATCACCACCGGCGTCACCCTCTTCCTGCCTAAGCTGCTCATCTCCGGCGCGATCCTCGTCGGACTGCTCGCGTTGGTCATCGACTGGCTCGGCAGACTCGTCGAACTGGCCGCCACACCGCGAGGTGTGTCATGAGATCGCCACTGGTCACACTGGTTTCGGCACTGGTCGCGACAATGGCGATGCTCACCGGATGTGGTCTGGTGAGCTCGTCCGGAACATTCCACGACGCGCGGCTGCCCGGCGGCGAGCGGCCGCTGGACGGTGCGAAGCTGGTCGTCACCTCGAAGAGCTTCACCGAGGGGGTATTGCTCGGCAAGATTACCGCGACCTACCTGGCCGCGGCGGGCGCTCACGTCACGGACCTGACCGGAGCGCCGGGTTCCGCATCGTCTCGACAGGCCCAGCTCAACGGCGATGCCGATGTGCTGTGGGAATACACCGGCACCGGTTGGGTCAACTACCACAACGAGACCGAGACGATCTCGGACCCGAAGGAACTGTGGCAGCGTGTCCATGACATCGAGAAGCGCGATCACGACCTGGAGTGGTTGCCGCCGGCCAATTTCAATGACACATACGCATTCGGCGCATCGACGCCGAATGCCGAACGCCTGCAGGTGAAGTCGCTGTCCGATGTCGCCGCGCTCCCGGTGCCCGATCGAACCTTCTGCGTCGACGACGAATTCTTCAGCCGCTCCGACGGTTTCATTCCGATGCTGCAGAAGTACGGGATCCCCTACAACGATCCGAACGGTGTTCCTTCCGGCAATGTCACGCGCATGGACGCCGGTGTCGTCTACACGGCGACGGCCAAGGGCGCGCCGTGCAACTTCGGCATGATCTACACCACCGACGGTCGGGTCAAGAACCTGAATCTGGTCGTCCTCGACGACGACAAGCAGTTCTTCCTGCCCTACAGCGGTACCGCGGTCGTGCGCGGCGTCGTCCTCGACCGCTACCCGCAGTTACGAACCCTGCTGGGCACGATTTCCGAACACCTCACCGACGAGCTGATGCAGGACCTCAATGGCCGCGTCGATATCGATGGCGAGGATCCCGCCGATGTCGCCTACGACTGGCTGAAGAGCGAGAAGCTGGTCGAATAGCTAATTGTCGACAGGGGGTTGCAGGCTTATGCGGTCGGCGAGGGCATCGACGGCGTCCGCGTCGGCGTAGGCCTCGGTGGTCAGTTCTAGGAATGCGGCCCAGCGGTTTATGCGTGGTGTCCAGCGTTGGATAAAGGCGTGGGCATGTTCGAACTCACCTTGCGTGCCGCTTATCCGCGCACGTGCCGCCGCTTCGGTGGCGGCTTGTACGGTGTTCTGGGCCAATGCCAATTGTTCTCGGCAGTGGTCGGCGTCCGGGACTTCCTCGCGCACGGTGTCGGCTTCGACGCGCAGGTTGAGGATGAGTCCGGCCAGTCTGGGGTCGGCCGGTCCCGACCGTGGGGCGGAGGTTCCCGCGGCGATGGCTTTATCGCGGCGTTCACGTCGCCGCCGCTCCCGTTTCTCGGCCAGCGCCACTTGCTTACGGTAGATCTCGGTGTCCGCGACGGTGACGACCGGATAGGTCAATACTGCTGTCGCCGAGAGCATTTCGACGCCATTACCGTCGCAGACCTGGATGGTGACCTGGTCCAGCGGCCGGTCCGGGTCGGGTTCCTCCTCGAGGCGGGCGTCCAGGACCGCGTTTCGGTGTTCGATCACGATGTCCGCGACGACCCGGTCGAACACCGCGGTGCCGACCTCGATGTGGTTGGTGCACGTGCGGCCGGTGCAGTCATCGGGAATGCCGAATTCGCCGTCACCGGAGTCGACAACGGAGTTCCCGGTTGGCCCGCTGCCGACAACCTCCCATTTGTAGGTGTTGGATTGCGCTACGTCGGCTCGCTCCACACAGTCCTCGGACATGGCCTGACCGTACTTCATGAAGGCGCCGCGAATCGGGTTGTTCTCCGAAGCCGTCGAGATACGCCGTTGAGCCCGGCGCGTCGGCACGGACAGCACCCTCGATCCGACGGCGACATCCGTTATTTGTGCTGGTTGCCGGGTATGCGAGCGGCAGAAGGTGAGCAGAAATGGTTGCGCTCGGCTTTGTATTCCGGTCCGCCGATACCGCGGGGACCCGCGGTCGCTGGTACCGCTGGTGATGGCACGCTCACCGGAGGGGGCCGGTATGCGGATGTGCCTGGAAGAAATCCCACATGATCTGATTAGCGCTGATCGATACGGTAGCGCCGACCAGTGGTTCGGGGGCGACAGGCGGCGAGCCCGGCCAGGTGTGCCCGCCGCCCAGCAGCGCGTATAGCTCGACGGCGCCGTTTACGGGGCATGGGTAGCGGAACAGGGTGACATCGCCGGCAATCCGGCGCTCTTCCGGCTCGGGCCCGCAGCGGTTTCGGTGCGCCCAAGCGGCAGCCTGCGTCGGGATGCTCGCCGGTCCCGGACCGTCGACGCCGCTCGGCCTGGTGCCGCCCCGTCCGGCCGCCGAACCCGAACCATCGGCCGAAGGCAGCAACTGGGCGTTGGGACCGGGTCCGCCGGTGTAGGCGACGAACGGGTCGGCCGTCCCATGGAACGCGATGACGGGTATCGGACGCGTCGGATTGCACCAGGCGAAGTCCTGCAGTCCGGCCACCGGTGCGACGGCCGCGATCCGGTCCGCGAGCTGACATGCCAGCGACGAAGTGGTGAAGCCACCCATCGACAGTCCGGTGACGAACACTCGCCGCAGATCGACGCACAGTGTGGATTCCACGTGCGTCAGCAGTTCCGACAGATAGGCGACATCGTCGCTGTTCTCGCTGAAATCCCAGCGCGGCCAACCGGGTTCGTCGAGTTGCGGAGTGATCGTCGCGAATCCGTGCTCGATTCCGAATTGGCCGACACCGGTGGCGACGCGTTCGATCTGGGCGGGCTCCAGGTACCCGTGGACATCGAAGACCACCGGTAGCGCGCCTGATGTCCCCGCAGGAACGTCCTGGACGTAGCTACCCGATTTTCCCGCTGCCGCGAACTGCCCGGTGGAGTTTCCCGGGGCGACCGCGGGCAGAGCGCATCCCGCGGAAGCCACCGGATCGGCGGCGTTCGGCTCGTCGGCTGCTGCCGCATTACCGCCACACACGAGTGTCATCGCCATGACGAACGCCGCCGCGGTGCTCGTCCGCATCCGGCGCTGCGCCGTTCGTCCCGCGTTGGAAGGATCATTCTTCATCATGAGAGGTATGTTCTCACCCATACGCCCGCTGTGGGGGCGCGGTGTCGATGGATGGAAGAGCGACGAACTTGTCGGTGGCGACCGCAATACTGTCGCGTGCCGATGAATTCGAGCTGCCGGTCCCGTCTCAACCACTGTGGCGAGATCCGATGAATCGGCAACGCGCCACACATATTCCTGTCGAGACGCTCTGGAGGTACACCCGATGTCAGCCGAACTTTCCGCCCCCGCCTCGGGAGGGCGGACGCCGACCGTCATCCGGGTACTCGTACTCGCGACCTTCGTGGTGATCCTGAACGAAACCATCATGATCAACGCGATCCCGCGGCTGATGGCCGACCTCGAGGTCACCGAGCGGGCGGCTCAGTGGGTGTCCACCGCGTTCATGTTGACGATGGCCGCCGTCATCCCGACTACCGGCTGGTTCCTGCAGCGGGTATCGACCAGACGGGCCTATGCCGTGGCGATGGGGGTCTTCCTCGCCGGTACCGCGCTGTCGGCCGTCGCGCCGTCGTTCGCGGTGCTGCTGCTCGGCCGGGTCATTCAAGCCGGCGGCGCTGCGGTAATGATGCCGCTGCTGATGACCACACTCATGACCGTCGTGCCCGAACAGGACCGCGGCCGGGTGATGGGCAATGTCACCCTTGCCATTTCGGTGGCGCCCGCCCTCGGCCCGGTGGTCTCCGGGATGGTGCTGCAGATCGGTTCGTGGCGTTGGCTTTTCGTGCTGGTGCTGCCGATCACTGCGGTCGTCACCTGGCTGGGTCTGCGTCGACTGGAGAATGTCGGTGAACCGCAGGCCGGGGCGATCGACTCGGCCAGCGTGGTGCTCGCCGCCCTCGGATTCGGCGGGCTGGTATTCGGGCTCAGCCGGTTCGAGAGCGACAACCTCACCAGCCCGGCTCTGATCGTCGCCGCAGGCTCGGCTCTCATCGCCGTATTCGTATTCCGTCAGCTGCGCCTGCAGCGCATCGGCACCCCGCTGCTGGATCTGCGGGTCCTGCTGTCCGGCACCTACGCGAAGGCACTGGTGCTGATGTCGGTCGCGTTCATGGCGATGCTCGGCTCGATGATCCTGCTGCCGCTGTATCTGCAGAACCTGCGTGGCCTGAGCCCCTTGCAGACCGGCCTGCTGGTGATGCCGGGCGGGCTGGCGATGGGTCTGCTCGGACCGACGGTCGGCCGCCTGTTCGACCGGTTCGGTGGACGCGTACTCGTCATTCCCGGCTCGGTCGGGATCGCCGCAGCGCTGGCCGGATTCACCCAGATCTCGATGTCCATGCCGTACTGGCAGCTGCTGGTACTGCACATCCTGCTGATGGTGTCGCTGGCCGCCGCCTTCACCCCGGTCTTCACCCTCGGGCTCGGCGCGCTTCCGCAGCATTTGTACTCGCACGGTAGCTCGATGCTCGGCACGCTGCAGCAGGTCGCCGCAGCCTTCGGCACCGCCCTGGTGGTAACGGTGATGTCGGCCCGCAGCACCGGACTCGTCGCCGACGGCACCGACCCAGTCACGGCCCACCTCGACGGCATGCGCCTGGCCTTCCTGGTCTCCGCCGCTCTGGCACTGGTCGTGATCGTCATGGCTGTGCTGCTGCCGAGCCGGGCGGCGGCCGCCCCTGCGGATGGCGAGGAGCTCGACACCGCAGTCCCCGAATTGGTCAAGAGCTGACCACAATTCGGCACGCCGAACCCCTGGTCCCGTTCTTGCGGGCCAGGGGTTTCGGCGCCTCCAAGCCCGTTCGATGAGTCCGATGTATTCCGGTGCCATGGTGGGCGTTCGGCTGATCCTGCCCCGGCACTCCCTTGGCGCAAACCCAGCTCAACGATTATGGACAAAGGGGATTTTCATTTCATGACCGACGCGACCACCAAGTCTCACGGCTCAGATACTCGGCGACACAAAGTCACTGGAGATGTTCACCTCCTGCTACGCCGCGGAAACGACGTCCTCTTCGGCCTGCGCCAGAACACCGGCTACGAGGACGGAGCCTGGCACCTGCCCTCCGGCCACCTGGAAGCTGGCGAATCCGTGATCGACGCCCTGATTCGCGAAGCCAAGGAGGAGATCGGGATCAGCATCGCCCCCGAGGACGTCCACTTCGCCCACATCATGCACAACTCGTCCTCCGGCGGACGAATGGCGTTCTTCTTTTCGGTGCGTTCCTGGAAGGGAGAGCCCGAGAACCAAGAACCAGACAAATGCGCAGAGCTGCAATGGGTTTCAGCCAATGAACCGCCTGAGCGCATGATCGACTACTGTCGTGCGGCAATGGCGCACATCGTCAGTGGTAGCCCATTTTCCATCTACGGCTGGTAACGATGACCAATCCGCCCGGCCGGTGCAGTTCGTCAGCCGGGTTCGATTCGCGCCATGTCCACAAGGGTGGTCTTACTCGAACCGGGGTCCTTAGGGACACCGGAGAGGGTAGGACCACCTTTCTCGTTTCTGGACCTTCTACTTGGGCGGGGCGATCGGGGTAGCCCCTGGTGGAAAGTTCGTCCAGTCCCGCCAACTTCGTGTAGGCCAGCGAAAGGCTCGTTGAGCTGGTCAGCCTTCACACCATCAATGTCCAGGTAGAAGCACTGGTAGAACGTCTGGTTGAGGTGGCGCCGGACCACATCACTTCCGTTCTCGTGCAACTCCTGCGGATCGCTGAGCAGATCCAGTGCGTTCACCAATACCTCGACACCGACCGCCAACTCCGCGTGTGTGGCGGTCAGCCGGGCTTCGATGCTGGTGCGCTCGCTCTGGATCTTGCGGAGCCTGGCCTTGATCTTGTCCTGTGGCAGGGCATTGTCGATGGTCAGATCAAGTTGGAGACAGAACCTAGTTGTTGCGGTCAGCACCTCGTCGCGACGCCTACTTCGAGCGCATAGACCAGCGTGCCTGGACGCGGACGTCAGAGAGATGAAGACACCGAGCAAGCGCCTCTGGCCATTCGTGCGTGTGTTGATCACCGATAGGGCCGTCACAATGGCGCTATCGTAATCCGAGCGGCCCGGCAAGTGGGCCGCCCAGGTTTCCCCGGCCCCGGGCATAATGCAATCCCTGGGCGCGAAAGTGGTGCTTCGAACTCATCAAACCCGCGCGCCTGCGCGGGTCGAAGGAGCGATTGCCATGATCACACCCGCTGACACAACGAAGCCTGGTGCCCGCCGGAAATGGCTGGCTTCGTCGCTCGTAACACTGCTGTTCCTGGTGACGTTCGTACAGGCATGCAGTAGTCCAAGTCGCCCGCCTCCCGCATCCGCGGGTTCCGGCGATGACGCCTTCCACAAGCTCGCGGCAGAGTTTCTCGAATTCACTTACAAACAAGATCCATCGAATGCGACTTTCCTCGGCATCCATAAATACGACGATCTGATTGCGGACCGGTCAGCGGCGGCGGTGCAGGCCGAAGCCAATTCGATCAAGTCGTTCCAGGCGCGGTTCAATGACGTTGATGCCGAAGAACTTTCACTCGAAGCACAGCTCGACCTCGAACAGACCAAGCAGACGCTCGACGGAATGCTGTTGCGCAAAGAGGTCATCCGCCCCTGGGCGAAGGATCCCGACACCTACAGCAGCGGTATCACCAACGACGCCTTTGTGATGATCTCGCGCACGTTCGCGCCGCCCGAGCAACGGCTGAGGTCACTCACCGCCCGCCTGAAGTTGATGCCGAATGCCCTCGCCGAGGCCCGCAAGAACCTCGACAATCCACCACGTGTCTACACCGAGATCGCCATCGACCAACTCGACGGCAACCGCCACTTCTTCGCGGTGGATGTGCCTGCGGCGTTCGCCGACGTGAAAGACCCACCGCTGCTGGCCGAGTTCAGCTCTGCCAACGACGCGGTGGTCGCCGCACTCGATGACTATAAGGAATGGCTGCAGAGCGATCTGCTGAACCGGTCCAACGGCTCGTTCGCGTACGGCCCGGACATCTATCGGAAGGTGCTCGCCGCCGACGAGATGATCACCACCCCGCTGCCCGACTTGCTGTCCATCGCGGAGGCGGACCTCAAGCGCAACCAGCAGGCGTTTGCCGAGGCTGCTCGAAAGATCGACCCAACAAAGACGCCAACAGACGTGCTCGCGGAGGCGGCGAAGGACTACCCACCAGCGTCGGAGTTATTGGCAGTGACACAGAGCAACCTCGACAGCCTGGAGCAGTTCGTCCGCGACAAGCAGATCATCGAGCTTCCGCTGGCTCCACCGGCACGAGTGGTGGAGACCCCACCCTTCCTGCGCGCGACGCTTACGGCGTCGATGGACATACCCGGCCCGTTCGAGACCGTCGCCACCGAGGCCTACTTCACCATGACACTGCCTGATCCGACATGGTCACAAGAGAAGCAGGACGACTTCATGACGCAGTGGTACCGGCCCATGATCAGCAACGCGTCCGTACACGAGGTGTGGCCAGGACACTATGTGCAATTCCTCTACGCGAAAGACTATCCGTCCGATATTCGCAAAGTCATTACGGCGCCAAGTAATTCCGAGGGCTGGGCGCACTACTGCGAGCAGATGATGCTCGACGAGGGCCTGCACGCCGACGATCCGCGCTACCGGCTGGCGCAAATCCAGGATGCCCTACGCCGTGACGTCCGCTTCATTGTCGGCATCAAACTGCATACGCAGGGCATGACGATCGAGCAGGCGCAGGACATGTTCTTGAAGCAGGCATATGAACCCGAACCGGTCGCAGAGTCAGAGACCAAGCGTGGAACCTCTGACGCCACATACGGCTACTACACGATGGGCAAGTTGATGATCCTGAAGCTGCGTGACGACTACAAGGCCAAGATAGGCGACAAGTATTCATTGAAGGATTTCCACGACGCGTACATCAAACTCGGGCCGCTTCCGTTGCCGCTCATCCGCAAAGCAATGCTCGGAGATATCGGCAGTCCGTTCTAGTGCCTCGTTCAGATAAATTGCCCGGTAGCCGGATGTCACAATCGGCGACGCCGAGAATCTGGCCGAGTTGGGCATCAGCCGAAACCCACGCGCTGACTCGTCTATGCGATCAACCGTCGGGGAGTTCCGCGCTCGCGGGGGTTGAAACCTACTCGGTCGCGATCTCCTTGAATTCGTCGCTTGTCCATATGCGCAGGCGTGAAAATCTGCCTACATTAGCGGCACTGACCTGCTACAAGAAGCTCACTAAGGCTTAGCCGACCATATGAAGTACGCTCTTTGAGCGTTGGCAGCGGGCGGCCGAAATCACTCTACGTCAATGGAAGCCGCTCTAGCTGCTGGTGCAGTGCCGCTACGATCCGCTCCTGTTCCCGGTCGATCCAGTAGTTGCTGTGGGCGTGGACAGCCTCCGGCGCAGGCGCCTTGTCCGACCAGGTGGTCATTTCTGGATCGGGAATCCATACGTCTTGAGGGGGTGGATCATGTGGATAGCTACTGACGAACCTGCTTCCCTCGGACGTGGTGAACAGAGGTGTGGCGATGGGATCGGTGTCACGCCAGACGTTCACCCATTGGTATGTCTTCCGGGATCGTCGGTAATCAATCAACAATTAAAAGCACTTCAATTGCCGAGATCGCGGCTGATATCGGCAAGAGCGAAGAGTCTGTTAGTAAGGTTGCAACGAAGGAGTTGCCTACCTCATTTTCGGAAGGTTTCTTTTCCGATCGTGTCGTACTTGTGTCGAGGGCGATACCGACAAAGTTGTAATCGAAGCCCTTGCTGAACGTTGCGGTATGCCACTTGACGCTGTGGGTGTATCGGTCCTGTGCATGGGAGCTGACCAATCTCCGTGGTGCGATCGGGTTTATCCTTTCGCCCGCCGAGCAGATCAATAACCTTCGAGACACACTGCGCGCAGCAACCCTGTCCGCCTTCCCTGATGCTCCGGTGAAGGACTCGTCGTCCGCGCCACATGTGACGATTGCCTACCCGATGTATGAGGGACTCTCGGCAGAGGCTGCTGCAACGGCGGCTGCTATAGACGCGCCGCTCGATGGCGTTGCTGTCACGGTTTCCGACGTGACAATGGTTGCGCTTGAGCGGCGGGGGTGCGGATACCGATGGGACGAGGTGGCATGCCTCTCGCTATCTGGCAAACGCAAAGAGTGAGTAGTGTCTGGCTATAGGACGAAGGCGACGCTTGACCGCGCCCGCGTGACTGCTACGTAGAACTTTGGCACATCTCCGGCGTCATCATTCACCGATGGGTGGCGCGGTGATACTTTCCGGATCCCGCGTGTGCCCACGTCTGCTCTACTGCGACGCCATGTCGGATCGGCGACAGGCCTCGGCGGATCAGCGGATTACGAAGGGATTTCCCACGGGCGCACCGGAATTGATCCAGACCGTCTTGGTTTCGAGATATTCCCGGACGGCGTCGACACCGTTTTCCCTGCCGATGCCGGAATCCTTGAATCCGCCGAACGGTGCCATGAAGCTGACGGCGCGATAGGTGTTCACCCATACGGTGCCGGAGCGAATGCGGTCGGCCATGCGTAGTGCACGGCCGATATCACTGGTCCAGACGCCCGCACCGAGGCCGAAGCGGACATCGTTGGCGAGGGCGACGGCATCGTCTTCGGCGCGAAACGGAATGACGGCGAGCACCGGTCCGAAGACTTCCTCCTGCGCGATGCGCATCCGGTTGTCGACGTCGGTGAAGATGGTCGGTTCGATGAACCAGCCGTTGCCGCATTCCGAGCGCGTCGCGGGCGCTCCGCCCAAAGCCAGTGTGGCGCCTTCCTTTTCGGCGATCCGAAGGTAGTCCAGCACCTTCGTGTACTGCGCCGGTGTGGTGATCGGGCCGACCTGGGTGTTCTCGGACATGGGGTCGCCCATGCGGGCCGTGCGCGCGAGTTCCACTACGCGCGCGACGAATTCGTCGTGAATGCTGTCTTGGACCAGCAGTCGCGATCCGGCGATACAGGTCTGGCCGGTGGCGGCGAAGATGCCGGAAACGACTCCGTTGACGGCGGCGTCGAGATCGGCGTCGGCGAATACGATATTCGGGGATTTACCGCCCAGTTCGAGACTCACGTGCTTGAGGTCACGAGCCGCGGCCTCGTTGATTCCGCGCCCGGTGAAATCGGATCCGGTGAAGGTGATCTTGCGGACCAGCGGATGCTCGACGAGGGCGGTGCCGACGTCGGCGCCGAAGCCGGTCACCACATTGATCACGCCCGGTGGCAATCCGGCGGCATGGAACAGCCTGACCAGCTCGATCGTGGAGGCGGAGGTGAATTCCGACGGTTTGATCACCACTGTGCAGCCTGCGGCGAGGGCCGGGGCCAGCTTCCAGGTCAGTAGCATCAGCGGTGAATTCCACGGCGTGATGATGCCGACGACACCGACGGGCTCTTGGCGCGTGTAGGCGAAGTAGCCCTTCTTGTCCAGCGGCAGGACTGTCCCCTCGATCTTGTCGGCCAGTCCGCCGTAGTAGTAGAACCACTGGGACAGATAGCTGAGCTGGCCATACATCTCGGCGAATAGTTTGCCGTTGTCGCGGACCTCGAGCTCGGCCAGTCGGTGCGCATGCTCGGCGAGGGTGTCGCCGAGGCGGCGCAGCAGTGCGCCGCGAGCGCTCGCGGTGAGTTCCGGCCAGGAGCCGGAGGTCGAGGCCCGGTGGGCGGCCTGCACCGCGACGTCGACATCCTCGGTGCCGCCTTTGGCGATTCGGGCCCATGGTTCGCCGAGATACGGGTTGTCGGTGGGGAACCACTCGCCGCCGATCGGCTGATGGTCCTGCCCGTCGATGAACATCGGATACTGCTGCATGGCGAACCTCGGTATCAGAAGACTCTGCGACCGATCATGAGTGATGATGAGCACGGTTGAAAAATAAAAACAATTGATGCCCGTATTTCCGGACGGCATATGACGCTGGTGCGTGACGCGATGGGCGTCCGTTCGACCCGAGCCATTCGACGGCAATCGATCTGGTCAATCCGCCGTGGTTTCGCTGCGGTCGACGAGTCGGGCCGAGGGCCAGCGCCCCTCCGCCACAGCGGTGCGTACCTGGCGGATGAGTTCGGCCGCAACGACTTCGGCGGCAGCGGGTACGCGGCCGGTGCGCGGTATGCCGAGGACGATCAGTCGCCAGACCTCCGGCTCGCACAGCGGTGCGGCGCTGAGCGTTCCGCTGGCGACATCGTCGGCAATGCCGACGCCGGGCAGGATCGTCCAGCCGTGCCCGCCGAGCACCAGCAGTTTCTGCATGCGCAGTGAATTGGTCTGGACGGTCACGTCGAAATTCACTTGCGTTCGCGCGGAGGCGCCGTCGATGAGGGCGCGCAGCGCATGCCCCGGCGCGGGCATCACCATCGGATGGGTCGCGACCTCGGCCAAGGTGACAGGACGGTCGGTATGCAGCTCGGCGCTCGGGGGTGCGACCACCCAGAGCCGTTCCCGTGCAAGCGGTTCGACATTGAGCGACGGTGTGCTGGTCAGGTTGTACAGCAGGCTCAGATCCAGATCGCCGTCGTCGAGCCAGCGCTGTAGATGTCCGGAATAGCCGGTGAGCACGCGCAATTCGATGCCGGGGTGATCGTGGGCGAGCGCCGAAACAAGCGGTTCGGCCAAGAGGTCGGCGGCGCTTTCCAGCAGGCCGACGGTGACCACCCCGGTGACGACACCGGGTGCCGGGCGGAGTTCGGCGCGGGCACGATCCAGTTCGTGCAGGGCTCGCCGCGCCCGCTCGACCATGACCGTCCCGGCCTCGGTCGGGCGCATACCCTGCCGGGTGCGCTCGAACAGTGCGACACCGAGTTCCTGTTCGAGCATCCGTATCTGCCGGGTGACCGCCGGTTGGACCAGGTGCAGCAACTCCGCGGCCTTGGTGACACTGCCGACCTCGGCCACCGTGACCATGGCCTTCAACTGCTTGAAGTCCATCCGCTCCTCCTGCGCATCGCGAACCGGCATAGTGGTATCAGAACTCGGCATTTTACCCAGGCCCGTATTAACTCTCACGATGATGGTGCGCGGGTGTATCGCCGAGGGTCGAGAGGAAGTCGTCGTGGACGAGCTCAACGAGGAAGAAACCGCGATCGTCGCAGTGGTGCGTGACTTCGTGGACCGGGAGGTCAAACCAGTCGCGCAGGAGCTCGACCACACGAACACCTACCCGGAGAAGCTGATCGACCAGATGAAACAGCTCGGGATCTACGGGCTGGCCATCCCGGAACCGTGGGGCGCGGCCAAGGTGTCCACACCGTGCTACGCCGCCGTCACCGAGGAGCTCTCGCGCGGCTGGATGAGCCTGGCGGGGGCGATGGGCGGTCACACGGTGGTCGCAAAACTGTTGCTGGACTACGGAACTCAGGAGCAGAAGGACCGTTACCTGGCTCGGATGGCGACCGGCGAGCTGCGCGCGACCATGGCGCTGACCGAACCGGGCGGCGGATCGGATCTGCAGGCGATGCGCACGACGGCCCGCCGGGTCGGTGAGGAATACATCGTCAACGGGTCCAAGACCTGGATCAGCAATGCCCGCCGGTCGGATCTGGTCGCCCTGCTGTGCAAGACCGATCCGGCCGCGGAACCCGCGCATCGTGGGATCAGCATTCTGCTGGTGGAGAAGGGGCCCGGATTCACGGTGTCGCGGGATCTGCCCAAACTCGGCTACAAGGGTGTCGAGAGCTGTGAGCTGACCTTCGACGATATGCGGGTGCCCGCATCGGCGCTGCTCGGCGGGGTCGAGGGTGCGGGCTTCGCGCAGATGATGCGCGGTCTGGAGATCGGGCGGATTCAGGTGGCATCGCGCGCGCTCGGCGTTGGTCGGGCCGCGCTGGAGGATTCGATTCGCTATGCCCAGCAACGGGAAAGCTTCGGCAAACCCATCTGGCAGCACCAGTCCGTCGGCAACTATCTCGCGGATATGGCGACGAAACTGACCGCCGCGCGCCAGTTGGTGCAGTACGCGGCGCGCCGATACGACTCGGGCGAGCGCGCCGATATGGAGGCCGGTATGGCGAAACTGTTCGCCTCAGAGACCGCCATGGAGATCGCGCTCAATGCCGTGCGCGTGCACGGCGGCTATGGGTATTCCACCGAATTCGATGTGGAACGCTACTTCCGCGACGCGCCGCTGATGATCGTCGGTGAGGGCACCAACGAGATTCAGCGCGGTGTGATCGCCCGCCAGCTGATCAGCCGTAACCGGATCAACTGAGTTGTCCGGCACCGACGTTCCCGGAAGGCACCGCATGCGCCGCCCTCTCGAAGACATCACCGTCGTCGCGGTCGAACAGGCCGTTGCCGCGCCGTTCGCGAGCCGTCAGCTCGCCGATCTCGGTGCCCGCGTGATCAAGATCGAACGCCCTGGTGGCGGCGATTTCGCCCGACGCTACGACCAAACCGTCCACGGGGAGTCGAGCTATTTCGTGTGGCTCAATCGGGGCAAGGAGAGCGTCGAACTCGACGTCAAGGATCCAGCCGACCGCCGGCTGCTCGATGCGATGATCGCCCGGGCCGATGTATTCGTGCAGAACCTGGTCCCCGGTGCCGCCGAACGGCTCGGACTCGACGCCGAAACGCTGCGCGCGGCCCGGCCCGAGCTGATCCACTGCTCGATCTCCGGCTACGGCCCCGACGGTCCGTATCGGTCGAAGAAGGCCTACGACCTGTTGCTGCAATGCGAGACCGGGCTCGTGATGTCAACGGGCACACCGGAAGTGCCCGCCAAAGCGGGCTTCTCGATTGCCGATATCGCCACGGGTATGTATGCCTACAGCGGCATCCTCACCGCGCTCTACGACCGGGCGCGCACCGGTGTCGGGGCGAGTCTGCACGTCGCGATGATCGATGCGCTCGGGGAGTGGATGAGCCAGCCCGCCTATTTCTCCCGCTACGGCGACGAACCACCGCGCCGCACTGCGGCGAAACATCCATCGATCTCGCCGTACGGTCCGTTCCGCACCGCCGACGGCACCGTATTCCTCGGTATCCAGAACGAGCGCGAGTGGACTGCGCTGTGCGACGTGGTGCTGAAACGCACCGACCTGATCGAGGATCCACGGTTCGCGACCAATACCGATCGGGTGACACACGACGGCGAGTTGACCGTGCTGCTGGAGCAGGTATTTGCGGCATTCGGCACTGATGAGGTCATCGAGCTGCTGGAACAAGCCGGTATCGCGAATGCGCGGTTGCGCACACCAGCCGAGTTCACCGAGCATCCGCAGCTCGCGGCCCGCGATCGTTGGCGGCCGGTGGATACACCCGGTGGGGTGATGCAGGCCATGCTGCCGCCGGTGGTGGGCGGCTGGGAACCGGCGATGGGAGCGGTGCCTCGGCTGGGTCGGCACACCGCGGCCTTGCGCGCGGAATTCGCATCGGTAGAACATGTTTCGAAGGAGTCGCCGGCATGACCGACGTGGTCGAACGCACCGAATTGCTGGTGCCCGGTCCGGCGGAGGCGCTGAGCGGGCTGCTCGGTGTGCCACTGCCCGATCTCGACAAGGGACTTCCGCTGCTGTGGCACTGGATCTACTTGCTGGAACGCCCCGCACAGTCGGATCTGGGACCTGATGGTCATCCGATTCGCAATACCGTTCCGGCGCCGCCGGGGCCTGGACGACGCCGGATGTGGGCCGGAGGGCAGGTGCGCACCCGCGGTGCGCTGGTGTGCGGCGAATCAGCGACGAAACGAACGACAGTGCTGTCCACACAGGAGAAACAGGGGCGCAGCGGCGCGTTGACCTTCGTCGTTGTCGGCCATCAGATACTGCAGGGCGATCGAATCGTCGTGGACGAACGGCAGGATATCGTCTACCGCGACGCCGTCGAGGCGAGCGGAGGAACCAGCGAACCGGAACCGGGCCAGGCCGCGAAAGTGCCTCCCGCCGAGGACGAATGGACCATCGAAACATCCCCGACCCTGCTGTTCCGGTACTCGGCGCTCACCTACAACGGCCACCGCATCCACTACGACCGCGACTACGCCCGCGATGTCGAGGGCTATCCCGGTCTGCTCGTGCACGGACCGTTGCAGGCGCTGGCCATGGCCGAGGCCGCCCGGGCCCGCGGGTACACCGGTGACCAGGTCTTCGACTATCGCCTGCGGTCGCCGCTGTTCGACCATCAAGGGCTGGTCGTCTCGGCGACCCCGCGCGACGGTGCGCTTGCGACCGTCGCGCGGGACGGTTTCGGACGGCAAACCGCTACCGGGACATTGCATCCCGCCGACTGACGACGGGGTGGTCAGCGCCAGGTTGCACAGCGGCTAGGCGTTGGCCTTCTCGTACGCTTGGGCTACTTCTGCTGAAATCCGTCCGCGGGCTGACACCGCGATGCCTTTGGCGCGAGCCCAGTCGCGGATGGCGACGGTGCGGGCGCGGTCGTTGGCCGTGCGCGAGGTCTGGCTCTTGCCCCGGGCTGCGCGGCCGATTTTGCGAGCGCTCGAGGTCCAGGGCTCGAAGATGCCGCGCAGTTGGCCGGCGTTGACGGTGGATAGGTCGATTTCGTATTCGACGCCGTCGAGGGCGAAGGCCACTGTTTCCTCGGCAGCGGATTTGCCGTCGAAGTCATCGACGAGCGTCACAACGACCTTGCGTGCCATGGGCATTCCTTTTCGTGGGTGGACAGCGGGCAGAGGATCGTAAGCAGAGGATCGTGATCATAACGAGCGGCCGCACAACGATCGAAGCTGGCCCGAATCGAAGACGGACGTGTGCAGTTTCTGGGATTCATTCCCGGCGATACGGTTTCGACCAAGCGGTCGGTTCAGTGAATTGTCAGCGATCGATGCTCTGATTGTTGATGATCAAGGACTCAGGCGGGGTTTGTTGTTCGGTCCCGGGGTGAACGGCTAACCTGGCGACATGTTGGCAAACTACCTGCGAGTTGATCTGCCTGGCAATCGGAGTGGCTCAGGGTCGGAGACGAGCCGAAGCGTTTGCGAATCGTGAGTGCGGTCAATGCGTCCGAACACTCGGTGCCCCGTGCCGAAGCGCAGGTCATCGCCCTGTGCAATCAGAAAGGCGGCGTCGGCAAGACCACCTCGACCATCAATCTGGGCGCAGCGCTAGCCGAATGCGGGCGGCGAGTGCTGCTGGTGGACCTCGATCCGCAGGGTGCGTTGTCCGCGGGGTTGGGCGCGGTTCTGAATGATCTGCGATCGACGGTATACGACCTGCTCGGGGGATCGGGATTGCTGATCGACGAGGTGTTGATCAAGACTCATGTCGACAACGTCGACCTCCTGCCGAGCAATATCGATCTGTCCGCGGCGGAGATTCGGTTGGTCAACGAGGTCGGCCGGGAACATGCACTGCGGCGGGTACTCGACCCGATCCGGGACCGCTACGACTACATACTCATCGACTGTCAGCCATCCTTGAGCCTGCTCACCGTGAACGCGCTGGCCTGTGCGGACGGTGTGATCGTCCCGATGGAGTGCGAGTTCTTCTCGCTGCGCGGGGTCGCGCTGCTCACCGACACCATGGACAAGGTCCGGGACCGGCTGAACCCGGGGCTGAGCCTGTTCGGCATCGTGGTCACGATGTTCGATCAGCGCCTGCTGCATGCGCGTCAGGTGCTGGCCCGGGTCGCCGAGGTCTTCGGCGATCAGGTCTACGAGACGGTGATCTCGCGGACGGTCCGGTTCCCCGACGCCAGCATTGCCGGTGAACCCATCACCACCTGGGCGCCTCGATCCGCCGGCGCCGAGCAATACCGGGCCTTGGCCCGCGAGGTCATCCACCGATCCGTCCGCTGACGCCACGTCTACGACATGCACGACCACGCCGCATCGGGGTAGGGTCGCCGTGCCCTGCCCGCGATCGACCGATCTTTCGGACGTCGTCGGCGCCGTCACACCGACGAGGAGGACCCGGTGAGTCGAAGGGGTAACCGCCGCGTCGGGGACCATGCGGTCGTACTCGGTGGCGGGATCGCAGGTCTGTTCGCGGCCCGAATTCTGGCTGACCACTATGCGGCGGTGACCGTTGTCGAGCGAGATCGGTTGTCGGCCGCGGAAACCAAACGCCGCGGCACTCCGCAATCGCAACATTCCCACGGCCTGCTGATGCGCGCCGCCGATATCGCCGAGTCCCGGTTTCCCGGCCTGATCGACGAGCTCATCACCGATGGCGCGAAGGCCGTCAGCGCATTCGACGATTTCCGGGCGATCTTCTTCGGAAACGTCCTGTATCGCGCCGAATTGGGCAGAACGTCCGTTGCCGCCAGCCGGCCATTTCTGGAATCGCATGTGCGTGCCCGGGTATCGGCGCTGCCGAATGTGACGATATGGGACGACGCTGTCGTCGCCGAACTGGTCGCCTCCGATACCGGTGTCGGCGGAGTGCGGGTGATGCGCCGGGAGACCGACGGCGAACCGGAGCCTGTCCATGCCGATCTGGTGGTCGACGCGATGGGCCGTGGTTCACGAGCTGGTGCCTGGCTCGAGTCGCTGGGGTACCCACGGCCACGCGAAGATCAGGTGCCCGTCGATATCGGCTATGCCACTTGCCATTTCCGCCTGCCGCTGGACGCCGTCGGCGGCGATCGGATCGTCCTGGTGGGACCGATGCCGAACCGACCGCGCGGGTTCGGGTTCGCGGCACAGGAAGGGGATTTATGGGTGCTCTCGGCGTTCGGCGTCGGGAAGGAAAATCACCCACCGGCGAGTCCGGACGCACTGCTGGATTACGCCGCCGAGTGCGCACCCGACGATGTCGCTACCGTAATTCGCTGCGCGATACCTGTCGACGACGTAGCGACCTACCGGTTCCGCACGGCGGTATGGCGCCGGTACGAACTGCTGGATCGCGTTCCGGGAGGAATACTTTCGATCGGCGATGCGGTGTGCAGTTTCAATCCGATCTATGGCAGCGGAATGACTGTCGCGGCCATTGCGGCGGATCTACTCGATGAGGTACTCCAGCAGGGGACCGACGATCTGCCACGCCGATACTATCGCCGCGTCGGCCGCATGCTGCGCACCCCGTGGTGGCTGACAAAGGTCAGCGATATGACGATGCCCCCCGTCGAGATCGGCTCACCAGGGGTGAAATCACTTGCGCATTCAGGCTTGAACAGGATGTTCCGGGCAGCGGCGGACGATCCGGCGACTGCGGCGAAATTCCTCGACGTGCTGAATATGACGAAATCCCCACTGCACATGTTCGATCCACGTGTCGCCGCCGCGACGATGGGATTGCATCGTCTTCGAGGACGCCGTACCGCGTAGGTCAATCGTGACAGCCTGGCATGCGATGCGTTCCGTGCGGGGCTGGGCAACGCTGTTCCCCGCCTTGGGACCAGCGTTACCCACATCGGGCCGAGGATTTCGGATCACTCGGCCAAGGCGCGCCGCAGGGCTCCGGCCAGTTCGGCGTTCTGCCGCTGTGACACCTCCGCGGACAGGATCGCCTGGGAGCCATGGAACGTGCCGGGCCACTGGTGCAACTCGACCGACACGCCAGCCGCCATCAGGCGCAATGCGTAGTCGATGTCTTCGTCGCGATTCGGGCAGAACTCCGCGGCGGCGATGTAAGCGGGTGGCAGGCCGGACAGATCGTTGGCTCGCGCCGGAGCCGCGTACGGCGTTGCGGGCGTGGAGCCCAGGAAATGCCCCCACATTTGCGCGACCTTGTCGCGAGTCACGAACGGCGTATCGGTGAAATTCCGCTGCGACCACGTCTCCTGCCGGTCGTCGAGTCCGGCCTGGTGGAGCAATTGGAAACGGATCGGCGGCCCTTGCTCGTCGCGCGCCCGCAACGCCACCGCGGCCGCGAGACCAGCGCCCGCGCTGTGGCCGCCGATCGCGATGCGCGTCGGGTCGATGCCGAGTTCGGTTGCGTGCTCGGCGGTCCAGTCCAGCACCGCGTAGATGTCATTGTGTGCGGCTGGGAACGGGTTTTCAGGGGCAAGCCGGTAGCCCACCGAGATCACGGTCGCGCCGGAGCCGTTGGCGAGCATCGTGGCCCACGGATGTTCGGTGTCCAGATCACCCATCACGAATCCGCCGCCGTGCAGCCACACGATGGCGCCCTGGGCCTGGTGCGGACGATAGATCCGCACCGGCACATCGGGATCGGCTGGGACCGTGCGATTTTCGATCTCCAGGTTCACGGCGTCGGTAACCGGCACCGCGGCGGCCAGCTCGGCGAGCCGTTTACGCGCGGTGGGCGGGTCGGACAGGTCGGACGGCGGGAAGAGCGAGACGAATGGTTCGAGTTCGGGATCCATGACAGTTATCCTCGCGATCGGTCGCTCGGAGTTCATCCGCCAACCGTCGGGCATTCCGGCCCCGCTCCGCGACGAGCGCCGCATATCCTGCAGACATGGATGCCTTGGTGGTCCGATTGTCGCAGTTGGATGTGGAAGCGGAAGGCGCGTTGCGTGTCGTGATGTTCTACGACACCCTGATGCGCCGGCGGGTGGATCTCCCGGCGCTGGCTCGGGCCTCGGCGGTCCTGGCCGAGTGTGTGACCGGGATTCGACTGCACGGCGCGGGACGAGTGATCCGATTCGCATCCGACGGGCGGGAAGTGTCGGGTCCGCCGCCGTCCGCGTCCACCACTGGGTCGATCATCCTCGACGAGGAGGAGATCGGCACGGTCTGGCTGGAACGCACCGGCGACTCCCGCTCGCTCGACGAACTGCTGTTGGAGCGGCTCGCTATCGCAGCGGCGGCGGTCGTCGAGCGATACGGCCCGGCACGCACCACCATGGCCGACCCGGCCCTGGTCGAACTGGTGATCAGCGCCGACGGCGACGAGGCGGCCAGGGCTCGGGCATTGCGGCTCTTGGGTTTTGCCGTCGACCTGCCGGTGCGCGTCGTGGCCGTTCGGTCTCAGCTTCCGCTCGACCAGGTCGGCGGCCTGATCTGCCCAGCCCGCCCGGTGAAGGCGGCACCGCTGGCCGATGTGGGCGTCATCCTGGCTACCACTGTGGACCCGGCCCGGTTTCCGGCAGGCGTACGCGCGGGCATCGGCGCCGCCGATTGCCCCGACCGGTCCTGGCGGGAAGCCCGTACCGCCCTGCGTTTCGCCACCGCGCGTAGCCCGATCGTCCACTACGACGACCTCGGGGCGCTGGCACTACTCGCGCAGGTACCCCGGGACGCTGCGCGCGACAACGCTGATGTGGCCGCGATCGCCCGAATGGCAAGCACCTCGGAAGATCTGGAGACACTCGACGCCTACTGTGCCACCGGCTCGCTGCGCCGGGCGGCCGAGTTGCTGCACCTGCACCACAGCAGCGTCGCCCGTCGCCTCGAACAGATCGAAAAGATGACGGGTATCGAACTCGCCGAGCCCACTGGACTGTTGCGGGCCAGGCTCGCGCTCACGGCGTGGCGGCTGCTCGACGAGACCCTCCACGAACGCATACCCAAGGACTGACCGCACCCGATTTCCCAGCAGCGAGAGGTTGCGCCGCCGATGCCGGGCGGCGGCGAACTACGGTGTGGCGGTGGTAGTGGAACCGAATGACCGGTTTGCTGGATTCGTTGTGCAGGCTCGGCTTGGTCATGGCGGTAGCAGTGATGTGTATCTGGCCGAGGATCTGGAACGGGCGCGGCCGGTATCGCTGAAGATTCTGGGTCCCGAGGACAGTCGGTCACCCGAGGCGCGTGCGCGATTCGTGCACGAGTTCGACATCCTGTCCGTGCTGCGGCATCCCAATATCGTGCGGATGTACACGCACGGTGAAACCGACGGCAGGCTGTGGTCGG
This sequence comes from Nocardia vinacea, assembly GCF_035920345.1. NCBI lineage: Bacteria > Bacillati > Actinomycetota > Actinomycetes > Mycobacteriales > Nocardiaceae > Nocardia > Nocardia vinacea. Next base: position 2,531,312 of record NZ_CP109149.1, on the reverse strand, counting down.
CGCACGAGTACGTGGCAGGTACAACAGGGGCGACATTGGTGCCGATGCCGCACCGACAGCCGGACCTGCGGCGGGTGCTGCACGTGCTGGCTCGGGTCGCGGCGGGTTTGGATTTCGTGCACGCCAACGACATCGTCCATCTCGACGTCAAACCGGCGAATCTATTGGTGGGCCCGGACGACCCTGCGACGGTGAAACTTTCGGATTTCGACCAGACCCGATGGCTGCACCGGCCCGAACCGCCCCTGGCCACAAACGGTTTCGTCGTCGTCTCGGTGCCGTACGCCGCGCCCGAACTGCTGCAGGCAGGCGCAGTATGCCCGGCGACGGACCAGTACGCGCTGATCTCCACGGCCATCGAACTGCTCACCGGCCGCCCGCCGTTCCCCCGCGGAAATCTCATGGCCACCGCGCAGGCCCACCTGCACGATCCGCCTCCCGATATCTCTGCACGCCGGCACTGGATCCCACCCGAGGTCGACTCGATCGTGCACCGTTCGCTCGCAAAGGATCCGAATGCCCGCTACAACACCTGCACGGAACCTATCGCCCTACTCACCGAGGCCCTCCACGAGACCCGGCCAGGCAGCCCCTTCCTGATGCGATTGAACACGGCGTTCACCCGATCGGTGCTACGCCGGTAGCGATTTCGGCGGCAGCGAAATTCCCGACAGTGCCGGGCCGAATTCGAATCACCGTGATTTTCACGATGTGGAAAAGGTATTGCCTATTTCCGCCTGCGTCCGCAAGGTGAGTCGAAATATTCGCCCGGCGTAGTTGTATTCCGGTGCGTCGTCCACCGAGAGAAATGCGGGTTATCGAAAAGTATGACGACCTGCCGACAAGATGAGATATCGGTTGAACTGAGCTCGCTGCGGCCGCTGTTGTTCACCGTTTATGTACCCGCGGCGGCGTACGGGATCGGTATGGGGGCTGCGGCGCCGGTCATGACATTGACAGCGCTCGACTTGGGCGCATCGGTGGCGGTAGCCGGATTCTGTGTCGCGCTGGTCGGGCTCGGACAGATAATCGGCGATATTCCCGCTGGTCAGGTCGTATCCCGGCTCGGTGAGCGGGTGTCGATCATCGGTGCGAGCACTGCGGGCGTCATCGGTGTCCTATTGTGCGTGCTCGCGACGACGGTGCCGATCTTATGTGGGGGACTGGTGATCGTCGGGCTGTCCAATGCGATCTGGGGCCTGGCCCGGATGAGCTATTTGTCGGAGGCCGTGCCATTCGAACGCAGAGCGCGGGCAATGTCGCTATTCGGCGGTTCCATGCGGTTCGGTTTCTTCGTCGGTCCATTTCTCGGTGCCGCCGCGATCATGGGAATCGGCACACGCGGCGGATTCGTCGTCCAATTGATTGCGATAGCGGTGGCCGGATGGCTGATGGCCCGGCTTCCGGACCCGCGGACCTCGGCCGTCGGGACGATCCGGCAACCGCCGCTGTCCTTACTGGGCGTCGGCAGAGCTCATCGCAAACTATTGCTGACGCTGGGCGCGGGTTCGTTGCTGATGGGTGCCGCGCGTTCGTCGCGGGAAGCCGTGCTGCCGTTGTGGGCCGATCACCTCGGCACCACCGCCGCCACGGCCAGTCTGATCTTCGGCATCGGGGCCGGTCTGGATGTACTGTGCGCGTATCCGGCGGGCCATCTGATGGACCGGTACGGCAGACGATTCATCGCCGTACCGTCGCTGACCATCCTGGCCCTCACGTACTTCGCTGTGCCGCTGACTGATTCGGCACTCACTCTCGGCATCGTCGCGGTGGTCATGGGGATCGGGAACGGGATCGGCAACGGTGTCATCATGACCATCGGCGCCGATATCGCCCCTGCCGCCACCCGTGCCGAATTCCTTGCCGCGTGGCGGCTCACCCATGACGGCGGCTTTTTCGCCGGTCCGCTGGCGATCAGCGGATTGGCGGCGGTCGGTCCACTGGCTGTCGCGGTCCTGACCATCGGCGCCGTGTCGGCGCTCGGCGCCGTCGTCATGGGGCGATACATCCCCGTCTACATCCCCTGGCCCAACCAGATCGACCGAAAGGTGGCCGCACAATGAGGTTGGGCCTCGCAGGTCACGATTCCCGAACTCGCCGAGGATCTCGGCTTTTTCGAAGGCAAGGTGAAGCTGGACTGGCAGGGAAACACCATCAGCGGTCCACAGGATATCCAGTCGGCGGCTACCGGTCAGGTCGACTTCGGGGGCGCTTTCGGCGGTGCGGTGGCGAAGCTGGCGCACGCCGGTGCGCCGATTACTGCGGTGCTGAACTACTACGGCTCCGACGACAAGACGTTCACCGGGTTCTACGTTCCCGAGAACAGTCCGATCACGACTCCGAAAGACCTGCTGAACAAGAAGATCGGCGTGAACACGCTGGGTGGCCAATCCGAGGCGGATATCCACGATGCGCTGAAGAAGAGCGGTTTCGACGAGGAACAGATCAGATCGGTTCAGTTGGTGGTCTTGCCGCCGCCGAATACCGAGGACGCCCTCCGGCGCGGACAGGTCGACGTCGCTGCGTTGAGTGGACAGTTCCAGCAGCGGGCAATCGCGAACGGTGGACTCCGTGCGGTATTCACCGACTACGAGGAATTCGGTCCTTTCAACGGCGGTCAATACGTGTTTCGCAATGACTTCCTCGCCAAGAACCCGGCCAGTGTCGAGGCATTCGTGAGTGGAGTCGCCAAGGCGATCGAATGGCAGAAGACCACACCGCGTGCTGAAGTCATCGCCAGGTTCACTCAGATTATTGAGAAGCGGCAACGTCCGGGCGAGGATGCTTCGTCGGTGAAGTTCTGGCAGTCGGTCGGGGTGCCCGCTCCCAGCGGGGTAATCGCCGACACCGATTTCCTGCGCTGGGAGAGTTGGTTGCGGGATACCGGCGGGATCACCGGTGCCTTCGAACCGTCGAAGTTCTTCACCAATAAGTTCAATCCGAACGCGCCGAAGTAATGCTCGATCATTCAGTGGGAAAGGCGAAGTCGCGGATGAGTGCTGCGAGGTCCAGGGGGCGGTCGCCCTGGACCGAGTGTCCGGCGCCGTCGACGACCGCGACCTGGGCGCGAGGGCGGCGGCGGCGCAACTCCGCGACGTCGGCGTCGTCGACAACCGGTGAGCGTGCGCCGCGTACGAGCAGTAGGGGTGCTTGTACGGCGGAGACGTCGTCCCACAGGGGGCTGAAGTCGAGCGAGCCGTCGGCGGTGGGGCGGAGTCGGTCGTAGCGCCAGATCCAGCGGCCGTCGTCGCGTGGGCGAGCGTTGTGTAGAACTCCGCGGCGCAGCGACTGGACCGACCGGCTCGGATTGTGCGCGACGGTGCGCTCCAGGATCTCGTCGAAGGATCCGAAGTCGGTGGGGCCGTTGACGAATGCGACTATCGCTGCGGTCTTGTTCGGATTGTCACCGGTGCCCGGGGTGACGTCCACGATGACCAAGCGGCGCACCAGGTCCGGGCGGCGCGCGGCCAGTCGTACTGCGGTCAGCCCACCGAGGGACATGCCGACGATCGCCTTCGCCTGCGGCGCCACGGTCTCGACGGCGGCGGCGACCGCATCGGCCAGCCGTTGTGGTGTGTACAGATGGTCGGGCCACCAGTCGGAATGGCCGTGGCCGGGCAGGTCCAGCGCGACGAGTGGACAGTTCAGCGCCAGCGCCACGGTGTCCCAGGTGTGCGCGTTCTGCGCGCCACCGTGCAGCAGCACCAACTCCGGTTCGCCCTCACCCCAGCGCAGACCGCTGATGTGGCGACCGGAGCCGATGTCGACCGAGAACCGTTGCACCTCGGGCGGACCGGACCAGGGGAGCCCGGCCTCGGCCGCATTCTCGGCGAATAGTCCGAATTCGTCATAGTCCGGTGTTGTCATCTGAGCACGAAACCCTGTTTGTCGAAGATGGATTCAGCTGAAGTGGACGATCGAGAGCAGTCCGACGATCAGTGAGTACGTTGCGAACGGTAGCAGGGTGCGAGTTTGGAAGTGCCGCTCCAGGTAGCGCACGGCCAGCCAGGACGACGTCCCGGACACGATGGCGCCGACGAGTATCGGCCCGCGGATGCCGTCGGTTTCCGGTCCGAGCAGTTCCGGTAATTCCACGATCCCGGCCCCCAGGATTGCCGGAGTAGCAAGCAGGAAGGCGAATTTGGCCGCGTGGGTGTGTTCGAGACCGCGCCACAATCCGCCGACCATGGTCAGACCCGCGCGGCTGAACCCGGCCAGCAGGGCGCCGGCTTGAGCGAATCCGATGCCTACGGCGTCGCGCGTCCCGAGGGCGGCCAGCGGCCGGTCGGATTGGCGGGACGGATGCGATGTGGCGGTGAGGGCGAAACGTCGCCCGTATTCCGCCAGCGTCGGCTCATTGCGTCGGCGTAGCCCCTCACCGATCACCAACACCACGCCATTGAGCGTCAGGAAGATGGCCGCATCGATAGGCCCCTCGAACAGTGCGTGCAGCGGATGGACTAGTAGCGGCCCGAGGATGGCGACCGGCGTGGATGCGATCACGATCAGCCACGCCAATCGCTGCGGAACAGTATCGAGCCGCCGGGTGCGCAGCGTGGTGACGAAACCGCCGATTATCGCGCACCAGTCGCGCCAGTAATACCCGAGCAATGCCACGGCTGTCGCCACATGTAGCGCGACCACGAACGCCAGATAGGGATTACCCGCGCCGGACTCGTTCTGGACCAACAACTTCCGCCAATCACCGCCCACCCATGCGGCGATCAGCACGGAGTGACCGAGGCTGGAGATCGGAAACAGCTCGGTGACCCCCTGCACCGCACCGATGACAGTTGCTTCGAGATAGGTGATCATCGCGGACGATTCTTGCACGTGCGCGACAGTCCTTCCGGCTGGGAGTAGCACACGCCGATTTGTCCGAATACCGGTTCCCGCAGCACCTTTCGTGGGCGTGTTACCGTCCTGCGGCGTTCACCGGGATTCGCCTGTTCCGCCGCCGGTGGGCACGACTGGAGTCTGCTGCGTCGTGATACTCCAGCCCTGCCGGCGGCGTCATGCACGGAAAGACCTGCGGTGCCCAGCAATTCGTCGGCGAGCATCGAGCGAACTTCGTCGACTACGTCGCGTAGTGAGGTTCCCTCGGGGAGAGTGGGTTTCGACTACCGTGCCGCGATTCTCGCAAGGAATGCGGCGATTCAGTGCGCACTTGGCCTCTGGGATCGGCACACAGGCCATGTGCGGAGCACGGCAGGAGGAGTTTTCGACCCGCCCGGCGACACAGAGTGTCGCCGGGCGGGTTCCTTCCCCGATCGCTGCGCGAACGCCGCCACGTCGCACAGCGCTGCCATGCTAGCCCAACCGGCCCGCGGATCTATGCCGCCACGCCGACGTCGGCGTGTTCGAAGCCGAAGCGTAGACCGTGCGAACTTCGACGCACCAGGTCAGCGCCCGGCGACCGAGGCATGAAGCCGGCAGTGTGTCGCAGTGGAGCGCGACCGCGGTAGCTACTGCGCCACAGCAGGTTCGGTCGCCGGGGTCGGCAGTCCGGCGAGGCGGTGCGGCGCGAGTAGGGATTTCACGGTTTCGGCGGGCAGCAGGCCGAGTTCGGTGGCGATTTCCTCGACGGGGCGGCCGGTGTGCAAGGCCTGCTTTGCGATTCGGGCACTGGCGGCGTAACCGATGTGGGGGGTGAGGGCGGTGACGATGCCGATGGAGCGGCGGACGCCCTGTTCGAGATGGTCGCGATGGGGGGTGATGCCCGCGACGCATCTGGTTGCCAGGGCGTCGATGGCGGCGGTGAGGTGGGCGGTGGTGCGGAGCAGGCTGTAGGCGATGATCGGCTCGAAGGCGTTGAGCTGGAGCTGGCCCGCTTCGGCGGCCATGGTGACGGTCATATCGTTGCCCACAGCCGCGAATGCGACCTGATTGACGACCTCCGGGATGACCGGATTGACCTTGCCGGGCATGATCGATGATCCGGCTTGCACTGGGGGAAGCGAGATTTCGCCCAGACCGGTCGTCGGTCCCGAGGACATGAGCCGCAGGTCGTTGCAGATCTTGGACAGTTTGACCGCGACGCGCTTGACGATGCCGGAGATCTGTACGAACGCGCCGCAGTCCTGAGTGGCTTCGATGAGGTCGGCGGCCGAGGTCACCGGAATCCGAGTGATAGCGGCGAGATGGGTGCAGGCCAGCGCCGGATAATCCGGATGGCCGTTGATCCCGGTGCCGATCGCGGTACCGCCGAGATTGCATTCGCGCAACAGTGCGGTGCCCTCGTCGAGGCGAGCGCAGTCCTCGCGCACCATGATCGCGAAGGTGCCGAACTCCTGCCCGAGCGTCATGGGTACGGCATCCTGGAGCTGGGTGCGGCCCATCTTGATGACGTCGGCGAATTCGACTGCCTTGCTGTCGAATTCGGTCGCCAGTCGACCCAGTGCGGCGACCAGATCGTGGATATGGTGCACGATGGCGAGTTTCACCGCGGTCGGGTAGACGTCGTTGGTGGACTGGCCCAGATTCACATGGTCGAGCGGGTCCAGTTCGGTGTAGCTGCCGCGGTCGTGGCCGAGCAGCTCCAGCGCCCGGTTGGCGATGACCTCGTTGGCATTCATATTCGTCGAGGTACCGGCCCCGCCCTGGACGGGATCGATGGGGAACTGGTCGTGCAGTGCGCCACCGCGGATCTCGTCGCAGGCCGTATCGATAGCGTCGGCACGGCGCGAATCGAGTAGGCCGAGGTCCCGGTTGGCCCGGCAGGCGGCCTGTTTGACCGCGGCGAGTGCGGTGATCAGGGCCGGGTAATTGCCGATGCGGTCGCCCGTAATGGCGAAATTGTCCAGCGCGCGGGCGGTGTGGACGCCCCAGTAGGCCTCGCGCGGTACCGCGCGGGTGCCGAGGGAATCGCGTTCGGTACGAGTGCTTTCGGTCATCGGATTCCTGTTCAGTTGGATGTGTGTGGGAACGGCTGTGTCACGGGGTGATTCGAGAGTTCGCCGAGCAGGTTGGTCGTCATCCACCGGCGCAGTTCGCTACCGGACAGGCCGATGTCGACCAGGTACCCGAGTTTCGCGAGTGCGGCCTCCCTGGTCATATCGCCGCCACCGATGGCACCGGCATCGCGCATGGCCCGGCCGGGCTGATAGCGGTCGAGATCGACTGTGCCGCTATCACAGTGGGTGATGACCACTACCGGCGTTCCCCGTGCGGTGGCCGCGCGGATGACCTCGACCGTTGCCGAACCGTGCAGTGGCAGTGTGCCCGAGCCGTAGCACTCGAGTACGAGTCCGCCCTGGTAGTGGCGCAGTGCCGTATCGAGCAGGTCCGGATGCATTCCGGGAAAGACGGTGAACAGGCCGACGGATGGGCTGTCGATGCGCGGTCGAGTCTCGGGCAGTCGTGGTGGTGCGGTCGGCGGTGTGTACTCCCGGACCGTGGCGAATCCGTCGTAGTCGTCGCAGGCGCGTTTGCTGGCCCGCACACTCGGATGCAGCGACTCGCCGAAGGCGATAAACGTTCCCGGAACTGCCTGGGCGGCAATGCTGTTCAGCGCAAGCGTCAGGTTGCTCCGTGCGTCGCTACCGGGAAAGCCCAGCGGGATCTGCGCTCCAGTCAGCACGACGGGCACCTCGATACCGTGCAGCTCGAATGCCAACCGAGCGCCCACATAGGCCATCGTGTCGGTGCCGTGCACAACGACGATCCCATCCGGTTGCCGCTCCGCTATACCGGATCGGACCTGTGCGGCGATCCGGCGGGCAGTATCGGGCCCGGCATCGGCACTATCGATGACCTGCTCGAGTTCGGTGTAGTCGAACCGAACCGCGATGCCGTTCTCCCGCTCGAATCGTGCGATGGTGTTTGCGATTTCGCTGCCCAGACCCCGGCGGGGCCGCAGTCCGTCACCGTGATCGACCATCCCGAATGTGCCACCGGTGTAGAGGATGTCGACACTGATCTGCGAAAGACGGTGCGGCACCGTGGCGATCGAGGTCACGAGGTCTCCGATCCGGTTTCCGACATCGGAGCGAGCACGTCCGGATCCAGTCGACCCCGAACCCGGAACCAACCCACCACCATCGCGACGAGGACCAGCAGGAATGCCGCCAGCGTGATGCGCCCGATCTCGTCGTCGAAGAACATCAGCAGGATGACGGCGAGGAGGAAGCCGAGCGTGAGGATGTTGAGCACCGGCGCGAAGGGCAGCCGGAAGGCGGGCCTGCGGTAGTGCCCCTGCTCGGCTCGGCGCACGAAGATCCAGTGGCAGATCATGATCGACGCCCAGGTGCCGACGATGCCGAGTCCGGCCAGATTCAGCACGATCTCGAAGGCCTTGTGCGGCATGACGAGATTGAGCACCACGCCCGCGATACCGACCACGCTGGTGATCAGAATGCCGCCGTACGGTGCGCCGTTGCGGTTCATGCGCTGGGCGAAACGTGGTGCCGCACCGGCCACCGCCATCGAGCGCAGGGTGCGACCGGTCGCGTAGAGCCCGGCGTTGAGGCTCGACATCGCGGCGGTGAGCACCACCAGATTCATGACGTCGGCGGCGTGCGGGATGCCGATCGAACTCATCACCGTGACGAACGGACTTTCATCGGGGGAGTAGGCCGTCCACGGCAGGAGCAGTGTGAACAGGATGACCGAGCCCGCGTAGAACAGGATGATCCGCCACATGATGGAGTTGACCGCGCGCGGCACCACCAGTCGGGGATTGTCGGCTTCACCTGCGGCGACGCCGATCATTTCGGTGCCGCCGAAGGCGAACACCACACCGAGGGCGATGGTGAGCATGGGTGCCAGGCCGCGGGGGAACAGGCCGCCGTGATCGGTGATCGTCGAGATGCCGGGGACGTTCGCGCCGACCGAGGTGCCGGTGACGATGAATCCGATGGCCAGCACCATGAATACGACGATGGTTCCGACCTTGACCAGCGCGAACCAGAACTCGAGTTCGCCGAACAGTCGCACCGACATCACATTGAGTGCGACGACGACCATCAGCGCGATGAGCGCCAGTACCCACTGCGGCACGGGCACGAAGAACGACCAGAAGTGCGCGTAGAGCGCGACCGCTGTGATGTCGGCGACGAGGGTCGTCGACCAGTTCAGGAAGTACAGCCAACCCACCGAATACGCGCCGCGTTCACCGAGGAATTCGCGGGCATAGGACACGAACGCCCCGGACGAAGGCCGGTACATCACCAGTTCGCCGAGTGCGCGCACGACCATGAAAGTGAAGATTCCGCACACGATGTAGACGAGGGCGAGGGATGGTCCCGCGAGCGACATCCGGCCGCTGGCGCCGAGGAACAGCCCGGTGCCGATCGATCCGCCGATCGCGATCATCTGCATATGGCGCTTGCGTAGCCGCTTCTGGTAGCCGAGGTCCCCGATATCGATCCGCGGTGCGGGCGTGGTGGCGGCGGTCGACTGTTGGTCGTGATGTTGCATCGAAAACCTTCCATGGGCCGGATCCAGCCCCGAAGAAGTAAGGCTGTCAGGCTGTAAGACAGGTTGACTGTAATGGTGGTCACAGCTGCTGTCAATGCCATACTGGGTCGCGTGACGGTCGAGGAAGGGTACGTGCAGCGCATCGGCGCCACCGAAGCGGTCTTTCGTCGGCTGAAGAGCCTCATCCAGAGCGACGATTACGCGGTGGGCGATCGCCTGCCCGCGGAGTTGGCGCTGGCCAAGCAGTTCGGGGTGAGTCGGCCGGTGGTACGCGAGGCACTACATGCCTGCGCCATCCTCGGACTCACCGAAACTCACACCGGCCGAGGCACTTTCATCGTCTCCAAGAATGCCGATACCCAGCCGACCTTCGCGGGTGTCGGTGCCGGTGATCTGATCGAGGCGCGCCGGCTCGTCGAAATACCGGCCGCCGGATTCGCCGCCGAGCGCCGCACGCCGGAGCAGGTGCGGCAGCTGTTCGAGATCCTGGACAAGCTCGCGGCGGCCCCGGATGCGCACGAATGGGTCCGCTACGACGGCGAATTGCACACCGCGATCGCCGCCGCGAGCGGCAATACGATGCTGACCGCCATGGTGGCGGACACCCGCCGCGCGCTGGATCTGCAATCGGAGTTCTTGAACCTGACCCAGGACCGCCGCACCGATTCCGACCGCGAGCACGAGGCCATCGTGCGGGCCATCGAGGCCGGTGCGCCGGAGGCCGCGCGTGCGGCGATGACCGATCACCTGGAGCGAGTCGCCGAGACGGTCGCCCGGATCGGCGCCTGAGCGGCCTACCGTCGCGGTTCGGGCGGCTGGTGCGTGCGCTGGATCGTGAGTGATGCGGCGAGCAGGCGTGAGTTGTTCGGGTCGGCGGGATCGATACCGGTGAGTTCGGCAATGCGGCGCAGTCGATAGCTGAAGGTGTTGGGGTGCACATGAAGTCGTGCCGCCGCGGCTTTACGGTCGGATCCGTAGCGCAGATGTGCCTCCAATGCTTCCAGGAGATGGGGGTTGCTCAGCAGTGGGGTGATCCGCTCGCCCAGCCGGTCGCGGGCGTGGCCCGGTCGGGTGAGTTGGTATTCGAGCAGCAGATCGTCGAGTCGGTAGGTTCCGGTCGGGCGGCCGAGTAGGCGTGCGAGCGTTGCGAGTTCGGCGACTTCCGTCGCGGCTTCGGGCAGTTCGGCGCGCGGGACCGCCGGGCATTCGGCCAGATATGCCGACGCGCCGAATTGTTCGGCCAGCTCGGCCGCCAGCCCGGCGTAACGGGTCGACTCGGGTTCGTCGGAATACCTTGGGAGCAGAGCGATTCCGGTGGATCCGTCGAAGGTCACCAGGGCGGTGCCGTTGCTGATCGTGTCGAGGGTGCGGTGCAGGATCCGTATCCGTCGCCGGGCCAGCAGATCGGCGACGGAGGTGGACTGGTCGTCGGAATCGATATGGATGCCGAGCACCGTGTAGCGGTCGCTGAGCGGGGTGTCGGCACGGGCGGCCTGTTCATCGGCGGGTTGGCCGCGCAGCAGTGCTGAACACAGTTCGCGGCGGGCTTCCCGCTCGGCGTTGTAGATGGATTGTTCGACCGCCGTGTAGGTCTCGACGACGATGATATTGATGTGCTTGAGCAGATCGAGCAGGCGGGAGCCGACCTGGACCAGATCGGCCATTTCATCGGGCGTCGCGAGTGCGGCAGCTTCGGCGAGTACCGATTGCGCCGAGCCGTGGATTGCCTCGATCAGGATCGACAGCGGGAAGCGGTCTTCGGCATGCCGCTCAGCGACCGGTGCCACGAAGGTCGCGACCTCGGCTCCGGTGAATTCGCGGTCTTCGCCGATGGCGTGCAGTACGGCGCGGCCGCAGCCGTAGATGGCGGGCAGCACCTCCGCGGTGAAATGGCCCTCGGGCAGATCGGTCGCGGGTGGCGTCGCGCCGAGGCCCTCGGCGAGCATGCGCTCGGAGATCTGCGGCCACCGGGTCAGTAGCCGGGTCACCAATGGAGCGTCTCGGATGGCCGAGGTCGTAGCGATTGCCATGCGCCGATTGTTGCCGACGACAGTGGGCGGTTCAACGTTTCGGTTTTATCAACCAGAACTTTGTCGTCGACGACAAACCAGCGTGGAGTTATTCGTCATGGCGTGTAGTGACGTCGACTAAAGACCGTCCTAGATTTCGAATACCGCGTAATCACAATGGCGGCCATCACATTTCGTGCGATCTGTGACCTGTGGCATAGCGACCGGCGTGGGGCGGAACCGATCGGGATGGGAAGTACGAAATGTTTGCAATGAAGCAACGCGGCTGCCGCGCCTTCGCGGGTGCCGCCCTCATCGCTGGACTGTCCGTGGCGCATGGACTCGGATTCGGTACGGCGGGCGCGGTGCCCGCCGAATCCGATCAGCAAATCCTCGTCGAACAGATCAACGCGGGGCTGGCCCCGGCTCCGGACGGGCGCCAGCCACAGGCGATCGTGGATACCGGAAGCGGATCGGGCTGGGCGAAGAGCATCGCATCCAATACTGTCGGTGAAGGACCCGAAATGACCGCGGCCCTTGCGGCTTTCGCGTACGGTCTCGCGCACCCGGATGTCGCGCCGCCGGGTGCGAACCGGTGGGACTGCAAGCCGAGTGCCGAACATCCGAACCCAGTGGTGCTGTTGCACGGCACCTGGCTCAATGCCTTCGACACATTTGCCTATCTCTCGCCGCAGTTGGCGCGGGCGGGATTCTGCGTATTCGCCTTCAATTTCGGGCGATCGGGGCTGATGGAGGGCGGTGGGATCGGTGCGGTGCTGCCCGGTCGCTACGGGGTCGGGCCGATGGCCGAATCCTCGCGCCAGCTGGCGGATTTCGTGGAGCGGGTGCGCGCGGCCACGGGCGCGGAGAAGGTCGACATCGTTGGCCATTCGCAGGGTGGAACGGTGGCGAATCAGTATCTGAAATACGACGGAGGTGCCGATAAGGTCGGCAAGCTGGTCACTTTCGGTGCCACCCACCACGGCACGTCGTTGATGGGCATCGCGTTGCTGGGGCGGGCCATCAATAACCTCGGTGTGAATATCCTCGGTTTCTACGAGCCGATCGTCGGGCTGTCGAATATCGAACAGGCGGTGGGGTCTTCGTTCTATGCGCGGCTCAACGCGAACGGGGATACCGTCCCCGGTGTCGACTACACGGTCGTGGGGTCGCGGTACGACGAGGTCACCAACCCGTACAACTGGACATTCCTGCAGGCCGGGCCGGATGCCACGGTCGACAACATCACGCTGCAGGACGGCTGCGAACAGGATCTGTCCGACCACCTGACCATGATGTATTCACCGCGTTCGGCCTCCATCGTGCTCGAGGCCCTGGATCCCGCGCACCATTCGAATCTGGACTGCAGCTTCAACCCATGGTTGATCTGAGGTGGCGCCCTCTGAGTTCGACCGATGAACCCTGCCCGAACCGGCCGAGCTGGGCAAGGTGTGGACTTCCCAATCTCGGGAGGTTTGACGAGGTGAGTGAAAATTGACTGTGCCACTGTCCGTACTCGGGTCCATGCGAATCGGACCGTGGTTACGGGTCAGCACACCCGGTTGCACCTGACCGCGGTAACGACACAGCAGGAGACCTCGGTGATGCAGCGGTCGCGGTTCGACCCGGGCGAACTGCAGGCGATGGTGACGAGGTTGGAACGCCTCATCGCCGAAGCCAACCGAACCGTCGTCGAGCTGAAGGCCGCGATCGAATTCGCGGAGGTGGAGTCGGTCGCGGCGTCCGAAGAAGTGCGTTCGGATGCGGCATCGGTGGAAGTGCGTTCGGATGCGGCATCGGTGGAAGTGCGGTTGGATGCGGCATCGGTGGAAGTGCGTTCGGATGCGGCATCCGTGGAAGTGCGGTTGGACGGCGCATCTGCGGAGGTGTGGTCGGACGGTGCACCCGTGGGAGTGCAGTCGGGCGCGGCATCTGTGGAGGCGCGTTCGGTCGGCGCATCCGGAGATGTGCGTTCGGACGCGGCCTTCGCAGCAGCACAGTCGAATGTCGCGTCTGCGGCAATGCACTCGGAAACCGCATCAGGTCGACCGACGCCAGACCTACCCACCGCAAGTCGGCGCCGCCCACTCGTGCGCGAGCCCGCACCAACTCCGTGGTCCCGTCGGACAGTGGACACCCCCTGGTCACAACGCACCGTCCGTCCGCGCCCGGCGAAACCGAACGCACCCACCGAACCCGCCACATTCCCTGCACCGGAACCGATCCCAGCCCCACCGATAATCCAGCGAACCCTGTCTCGACAACCCACCGCGATCCGCACGGGCCCCGAGTCGGCCGTATCGGCACCGACTGGTTCACTGCGCGAGACCGCGAAACCGGAAGCGATTCGAGCGTCGACGGATGTCCAAGCGCCGAAGGTAGTTTCGCCACCGATGAATGTTCGGCCGCCGGGTCCTCTGCCGCCATCGGTGAATGTTGCGGAGCCCGTCGCGGTGCCAGTGGCGGCGGATGTCGGGGCACGCCCAACTCCACCTCTGCCAGTCGATGTTCGAGAACCTGAGACGGCACGACCGCAGCCTGTCGATGTTGGCGAGCCGGACGGTACGTCGCAGATGCTGAATACTGCCGAGCCCGCGGCCGCGACGCTACCGGCAGACGTTCGGGAGCTGGAGGCAGGTCCGCGGCCGACTGATGTTTCGGAACCCGAGACGGTACGCCCGCCGGTGGATGTCGCGGCGCTGGACCAGGTGCCATTCCCGGCTGACGTCGCGGAGGCGCTACCGGCAGATGACCGCGAGTTGGAGGCAGTGCCGCTACCGGCCGATGTTGCGGCGCCCGCGGCGGAGGCACTGCCGGAGGATGTTCGCGAACCCGAGGCTCTGTCGCTTCTGGTGGATGTTTCGGAACGCGAGTCGATACCCGCGCCGGTGGAGAATATCGAGGCATCTGCGGCTGTGCCGTTGCTGGCGGATGCTGCGCTGCCTGCGGCCGTGGCGTCACCGGGAGATGTTCGGGAACAGGAAGCCGTGTCGGCACCGAGTGGTCCGCTTGGTGAGTCCGCGAACCGGGAGGCGATTCGACCGTCGACGGATGTTCGAGCGCCGGAGGCGGTTTCGCCGGCCGGGGATGTTCGGCCGCCGGATCCTCTGCCGCTGTCGGTGGATATTGCGGAACTCGTGCCGATGAAGGTCGGGGAACGCCCGGCTCCAACTCTGCCGGCCGATGTTTTGGATCCCGAGTCGGTGCGCCCGCCGATGGATATTGCGGCACCTGCGGCTGTGCCGTTCTTGGCGGACGCTGCCGAGCCTGCAGCGGTGGCGCTACCGGCGGATGTTCGGGAACCCGAGTCGGTGCCGTTGTCGGCTGATGTCGCGGAGCCTGCGGCGGTGGCACTACCGGCAGATGTTCGGGAACCCGAGTCGGTGCCGTTGTCGGCTGATGTCGCGGAGCCTGCGGCGGAGGCACTACCAGCGGATGTTCGCGAACCCGAGGCTCTGTCGCTTCGGGTGGATGTCAGTGGGGCGGACGAAGTGCCACTGCCAGCTGACGGTTCAGTTCCCGAGTCACGACGTGCGCCGGTGGAAATGGAGGCGCCCGGGGCGGTGTGGTTGCCAGCAGATGTTCGGGAGCCTGAGGCTCTGCCGCGACCGGCTTACATTTCGGAACCCGAGATGGCACGCCCGCTGGTGGATTTTGGGGCGCCCGAGGTGGTCCCGTTGTCAGCGGTTCCTGCCGAGCCTGCGGCAGCGGCGCTACCGGCGGATGTTCGGGGGCCTGAGGCAGTGCCGGTACCGGCGGACGTTCCGGAGCCCGACGTGGTATCGCTGCCCGTTTATGTGCAACAACCCGATTCGGTACCGCTACCGGTCTACGTGCGAGAGCCCCAGGTGGTGTGGCCGCCCGCGGAGGACCTGGAGCCGCGGACTGTACCGCTGCCGGTCTATGTTCAGGAATCCGAGACGGGACGACTTCCGACCTATCCCGACATCGAGATGCTGTGCTCCCGTGGGGATTCCGTCGATTCGGCGACATCAACGACCGCTGTCGAGTTGGCGGCGCAGCATGGTCTGGACATCGTCGGATTCGATGGGCCGAATGTCGACAAGTATGTTGTCCGGGAGGTGACGGCAGCGGTGGACGACATGCTCACCAGGTATCCGATTGCCTTGCGTGGCATACGGATTACTGATCCGGCCGATGACGCGCCCGCTGTGCGCGGGCCGTCTCCGGCATTGCCGCAATCGGATGCGTCGGCGATTTGGATGGTGCTCGATGGGGGTGCCTTGGCGACCTTGGTCCCGACGGCCGGAAGTGCGCGGCCGCGCAGGTGGTTGCGGCGGCGGCGCAATGCCGATCGGCCGGTGTATGCAGCGGTTGTGCGTGAGTTCGGTTGTGCGCTCGATGTCGCGGGGGACTTTCGGGCCAGGCACGAGGCGCAGCGTCGACTGATTACCGAATCACTGCGTGGCACTGCGGATCTCACCTTCAACCCGCTGGATCCGAGCCTCGCCCTGCTCGATGCCTTCACCGATGTCGCGCTGCACGGGGATCGGGCGGGGAAGTTGGCGAAGGAGTTGCACGACATGTTGGTGAAGATGGCGCGAGCCGAGTCGACCGACCTGTCGGCCTGATCGGGCCGAAGGGCGAGCCTCGACTTGGGCCGGTTCACAAGATGGGTGACGGTCGGCTTGTGTGTTGACGGAGTCTTTATCGCTGACCTGCGGTAGCTACCGGATTGTTCGTTACCGTCATCGCGTTCGATTGCCCGCGTTCGGGAGGATCAGCTGTGACGGAGATCGGGACGCAACGATCCGACAAGCGGGCGGGCGGCGAATTCGGCGCGTGGCTCGCCTTCACCGGCTGCCTCATCGCGGTATTCATGCAGATGATCGACGTGACCATCGTCAATACCGCACTACCGAATCTCACCGCAGACCTGCGAGCCTCACAATCGGCGCAGGTGCTGGTTGTCTCCGGCTATTCGCTGGCCTTCGCGTGCACGCTGCTGACCGCGGCGCGGATCGGCGCCATCTTCGGCCGCCGCGCTGTATTCCTGGTCTCGGTCACGGCATTCACCGCGGCCTCGGCGTGGTGCGGAATGTCCACCAGTGCAGCCGAACTGGTGATCGCGAGAATCGCCCAGGGGGTTGCGGGTGCCGGGATGGCGGCGCAGACCATTGCCATCCTTATCGCGAGCTTCCCGCCGAATCGACATCGACAGGTCTTCGCGCTCTACGGTGCGACCGCCGGATTCGCTGGAATGCTCGGGCCGATCCTCGGCGGTGCGCTGGTCACCGCCGATATCGGCGGACTCGGTTGGCATTCGATATTCCTGATGAATCTGCCCATCGGCGTGCTCGCCTTCGTTCTCGGCTTCAAATATCTGCACCTCGGCAGGCCACTGGAACGCGATCGCCTCGACCTGGGCGGCGTGGCATTGTCCACCATGAGCCTGTTCGCCCTACTTGCCGCCCTTGCGGACATTCAGCAGAATGGTTGGCGGCCATGGCCTTTCGGCGTAGTCGCCGCATCCTTCGCGCTGGGTGCGGTGTTCTTCGTCTACGAGCGCAGGCTGGTCCGGCGCGGCGGCAGTCCGCTGGTGCGCCTGGATCTGTTCGCCGATCGCGGTTTCGCCATCGGTGCGGCGCTGGTGGCGAGTTTCTTCGGCCTGTTCACCGCATTCGTCTTCACCGTATCGATCACCCTGCAGGACGAATTGCATTGGTCCGCACTGCGCACCGGTGTGGCGATGACTCCATTCGCACTCGGCGCGGGCACCGGTGCCCTTGCCTCGATGCTGCTGGTAAAGCGTTGGGGGGTGAGGGCACTCGCATTCGGCATTGCGATGTACGGATGCTGCGTGGCAATCGGCGCGGCATATCTGCGCCTCACCGCAGGCGAGGTGAATCTCGCGTTGGCACTCGGCCCGGTCTTCATCGCCGGATTCGGGGTCGGCCTGTTCGGTGTGCAAGTGCAACCGCTGATGCTGGCGGGTTTGGAGCAGCGCCAAATGGCCGAAGCATCCGGGCAACTGCCCACCATCGAGCAGATCGGCAATGCGGTCGGGCTCGCACTGCTCAGCGTCGTGTTCTTCCGCACCCACACCCTGGACGGCAGCATTGCCATGCTGGCGGTCATCGCGGTCGTCGCCATCGCCATGGCGGTGCCGACCCTGGCGTTGCCCGCACCGTCGCAGGAACCCACATAAGGTCAGGCAGAGCCGGTGGTGCCCAGTGGAGACGGTTCGCCGGGCTCGGATCCGATGAGCAGCCGCTTGAGAATCTTTCCGGTTTCGCCGCGGGGGAGTGCATTGAGGAAGGTGACATCGCGCGGTACGGAGAAACGGCTGAGCCGGTTGCGAATGTAGGACCGGATCATATCCGAATCCAGGCCCGAGCCTTCGCGTTTCACCACGAAGGCGGCCAGGCGCTGCCCGAATTCGGTATCCGGGACGCCGACCACGGCGACCTCGCTGACCTGCGGCAGATGTGCGAGCGCCTCCTCGACCGGACGTGGGAAGACATTCTCACCGCCGGAGATGATCATCTCGTCGTCGCGTCCCGCGATGAACATGCGGCCCGCGACATCGAGATAGCCGAGGTCCCCGGTGTCGAGCATGCCGTCGGCCTCGGCGGGTGGCGCCGCATTCACGTAGCCGTCGAACAGCATATGGTTCCCGACGAAGATACGCCCGGTGACACCGACCGGAACCGGACGCTGATCCGGACCGAGCACCGCGACCTTGGTGCCGAGCGGCGGTCGCCCTGCGGTGGTCGGTGCGGTGCGCAGGTCGTCGGGGGTCGCGATGGTGGCCCAGGAGACCTCGGTGGAACCGTAGACGTTGTAGAGGATCTCGCCGTAGGTATCCATGAATCGCAGCACGGTAGCCCCGGCCAATGGTGCGCCGCAGCTGATCACGGTGCGCAGGCTGCACGTGTTGTAGCGAGCACGCACGGCGGTGGGCAGATCGAGGATGCGATTCACCATCGTCGGCACCACGATCATGCTCTCGACCTGGTGTTCGGCGACCAGGCGCAGACAGTCCTCCGCGTCGAACCGCTCCGGCAACACCACCGTTGCACGCAGCGCCGTGCTGAGCTGCAGCCCGGCCAGACCCCAGGTGTGGAACAGCGGGGCCGGGATCAGCATTGCCGCATCCATTGCGAGCGGAATTCGCGACAGCAGCGCTGCGATGGTGCCGAAACCCTTCGGATGGGGGCGGCGCGCACCCTTCGGTGTGCCGCTGGTTCCCGAGGTCAGCACGATCAGCCTGCCGGGCTGTGTCGGGATGCGAAATTCGGACTGCTCCATGGCGATCAGGTCGTCGATGGTGGAACGCCCCGGTACCGGCGGGCGACCGTCGGTATTGAACCGCGGCAGATCGGTATGCAGATAGCGGACCAGTTGTTCCAGATCACCGTCGACGAATAGCGCCGAAAGCCGGTGGCGCTGCACGATTTCTTCGATGCGCCGCCCGGACAGCCCCGCATTCAACAGCGCGACGTCGACCCCGAGTTTCCCGGCGGCGACCATGGTTTCGACCATGCCCGCATGGTTGCGCGACAGCAACCCCACCGCGTCACCGGACGCGAGCCCCAGGGTTGCCATGGCCCTGGCCAGCGCATTCGTGCGTTCATGCATCTGAGCGAAGGTGCGGGTACCGGAGTCGTCGACGACAGCGATCCGATCCGGCGAATGCCCGGCTCCCGCCGCGTACCCGCCCGCCAGATTGAAACCCCATTTCGCCAGGGAGCGAACCTGTTTGATGCTGGTCGCGGGGTTGGTGGGCCGCGCGACACCGGTACTCATGATCTGCTTGGCCACCCCTACCTGCCGCCGCAGCGGTGAATTCTCGGCATTGACCGCTACCGAGGTGTGGGCGCCGCGAATGACGTCGACCGCATGCCGCAATCCGCTGTCGACCCATGCCACCACTGCGGCATTGGACTGCTCCGGCAGCAGCGGATGCATCCGGCCCGGTGCGAACAGGGTGATGACGATCTTGGTGCGCTTCTCGTCGCCGCGCAGGCGAACCGAGGCGAAACTGCCGGTGCCGAGGCATTCCAATTCGAAACTCTCGTACCAGCGACACACTCGGAACCGCACCTGATGAGTGCGTATTCCGGATTCCGGGGTGCCGACCCGCACCTCCAGAATGCCGTTGTCGGTACGGGATTCCACGCGTTCGCAGCCGCCGATGCCGGCGAATAACCGTGGATAGGTCTGCGGTTCGAGCAGCAGATCCCAGAGCGCTTGCCGGGCGATCGCGAATTCCGCGCCCACATCGATGATGTCGGTAACCAACTCATGCACTTCTCGTCGGCCGGTTCGAACAGCTCGGGTCGGCGGGAAACCCCTATAGACGCAAGTATGCGAGGCGCCCCCCGTGTTGCCCACCATTCACTGCGAAGTTGGGGCCGCGCCCAACCGTCAACCGGGACCGATGTGAATGACCCCAACAATCGCCGGAATCCACCCGGCGGGCCTCGCGCACCCACCCTAGGATCGATCACAATGCACACGTTGCCCAATAATGTTGTGCCCCAATCGGATTGCCCAAATGTTCAGGCAAACCTAAGCTGGGAACACATGGTGATCACCGGGCACCGTCGCCGACACCGTGTCTCGAATACTCGAAGGCGCGACACCGAGGCCGCAGTCGGTGCCGCTGGAGTAGTGGTGTTCGAGGGCAGGCCGCGCTCATCCGGTTCGGGTAATCCGATCCCTCCCTGGATCTGCGTGGGCGCGTCCTGCCGAGGATTACGTTCCGAAAGCGAGGACCGCGCTGGCCAGAGTCAGGCAGTACCAGTAGGTATAGAGCAGGTAGGTGGTGTGGTCGGCACGGCGATCGCGCCGCCGGAGCACACGGTAGGCGATGACGAAGGACAGCAGCGCTGCGGCCACTTCGACCAGTGCCGCGGGGGCCGGTGCGTCCCGATAGACGAGGAAATACATGGCAACCGGATAGATCACGAATGCCGCCGCGAAGAACCGGCGGCAGGCCGGCTCTCCGAAAACCACTATGGCGGTGCGTCTTCCGACCGCCACATCACCGTCGATATCACGCAGATCTTGCAGGGATACCAGCACACTCAGGGGTATGGCGATCGCCACGATCCAGGTCCAGGCCACCGGCGTCAGGGGAGTCACGATTTGCCAGGCCGCCGCGAGTTGGGCGATCGTGCCCGCGACCATTGCGGCATTCTTACCCCACAGTGCGCGGGCACCGCCGAAGTGATTGTGGAAGGCCCACGCCACTATCCAGAGCACCGTCCATTCCAGGACCTGCAGCGCCGCACCCAGCGCGAGGAAGGCGGCAGTGACCCAGACCAGCCGCCACTTGGCGCCCTGCGGGGTGACGAGTCCGACGACGAGCGGCCGGTGCGGCTTGTTGTGGCGATCCTCCTCGATCCCGGTCAGCTGGTTCGACAGGTTGAACGTGTAGATGTAAAGCCAGAAATAGACCAGACATTCGGCCAACACCAGCGGCAGTGCCGCGACACCCGCATTAGTGCTCGCCCATGCGGCGACGGCGAAGGTCGTCGCGGGTACAACGGTTGCCGTCAGATCGCCTGCGCTGAACGACCAGCAGATGTGGAACTCACGCAGTAGGCCGCTGGTCAGCACGCCGACCCTGCGGCGCGCGACCGCTTCGGGGGGTGCGGCCATATCTATCTACCCGGCTCCGATGCGGATGCATTGACGGCCACCGGATCTCGACGCCACACCCGCATGCCGAGTTTCGTCGGTGCGGGCAGATGCGCGAGCGATACGGGCACAGGCCGAGTCGACAGCGGAGCGACGCGCCAGCGTGCCGCGATCGTCGCCAGTGCCAAACTGGCCTCGACCAGTCCGAACTGGTCACCGATGCAGCGTCGTGCACCGGCGCCGAAGGATATGAACAGCGTTCGGTCCGGCTCCGCGCCGATCCACCGATCGGGCACGAATTCGCCTGCCCGCTCATAGATTTCATCACGCCGGTGAATGACGTGCGGACTGACCGCGACGGTCGTGCCCGCCGGGAGCGGAACGCCGTCGAGGGTGGTATCCGCCGAAACCACCCGGGTGAGCAACCATCCGGCCGGATACAACCGCAGCGTTTCGGTCACCACCCGATTGACGACCGGCAGGTTCGGCAGATCCTCGTAGCGGGCCGTGTCATTGTTCAGCACGGTATCGACCTCTTGCTGAACCTGCCGTCGTATCTCCGGATTTTGTCCGAGCAGATACAGCGCCCATGTCAATGTGCTCGCGGTGGTTTCCGCACCCGCGAACAGGAACGTGAATACCTGGTCGATCAGTTCCTCGTCGGTCATCGCGACCTGCGCGCCGGTGGAGTCGGGATCACGGGCGCGCATCAGCGAGGACAGCAGGTCACCGTGGTCCTGATTGTCGGCCCGCCGCTGTTCGATGAGTTCGGCGGCCACCGCCCGCAGTCGGTTCCGGGCCTGGTAGTAGCTCCGGTTCGCCGGTGTCGGCAGTCGATTGGCCATCGGCGGCAGCACCATCCGCCGGAATATGCTCCCGGCAATTGTCGCGAAATCGTCGGCGACCTGCTGAACCGAGGTCTCCGGAAACGACGAGGAGAACATCGTCCGAACCGCCACCCGGACAGTGAGTTTCGACATTTCCGCGCCGAGCTGGATTCGCTGTCCGTCCTGCCAGGAACCGATCACGTTTTCGATCGAGTCGACCATGGCCTCGGAGTATCCGGGCATACGCCCCGGTTGGAACGCGGGTTGGCTCAGGCGGCGCTGTCGGCGGTGCCTGCTGTGCGGGCAGGTTCCGATGCCATCGCCCGCGACCTCGCGGGAGCGATCGTAGAGTGGTCCGCCGCGGTCGAAAGTGCGGTCGTCCAGGAGCACCACCCGGGCCAACTCGGGATCACAGACCACCACGACCGGCAGCGGACCCAATTGGACTCGGCTGAGGCGGCCGTGCGTGGGGAGTGACGATAGAAATCCGATCGGGTCGGTGAGGAAACGGATGCCGTGACCGAGAATCGGGACAGTGTTCGGAGCTAGCGGGATCGACTCGATCGGGTTCTTCATGCGGACCTGCTCGTCATCATCGCGGCGAGTAGTCGAAGATCCTCGGTGGCATCGTCGGCGGATACGCCGGTCAGGCAGTCCAACGCGGCGTCGAGCTCCCGCCGGGCTTCCCGTTCCGCCCACTCGCGTGCTCCGGTGAGTTCGATCAGGCAGGCGATCCGGTGCAGCGTTTCGGTATCTCGGCCGACGTCTCGATACAACTCGCGCAGCGCATCCGCGGTGGGCCCGGTCGAATCCAGTGCCCGCGCGATCGGCGGGGATTTCTTGCGGTTGGCGAGGTCTGGGTACAGCGGCTTCCCGGTCACGCTCGGATTGCCCCAGATGCCGAGCATGTCATCGATCAATTGGAATGCGATGCCGAGATGGTGTCCGAATTCGGCCAGCGCTCTGGCTTGTTCCTGGTCGGCGCCACCGGCGATCGCGCCCATCTCGCAGGCGCAGGACAACAGTGCCGCGGTCTTCGACTCGATCATGGCGAGGGATTCGTCGAGCCCGCCGGTCTCGCGGTGTTCCAACTCGTCGATATCTGCGGCCTGTCCGTTGCATAGGGCGTCGAGGGCTTTCGACAGCAGCGTGATGCCGGGGCGGCCGACCATCTCGTTGATCGCCATGGCCAGTAGCGCATCTCCCGCGAGCTGGGCGCCACGTTCGCCGAAGACCGACCAGGCCGCTCGGCGGTTGCGCCGCTGCTCGTCGCCGTCCATCAGGTCGTCGTGCAGTAGTGAAAAATCGTGCACGAGCTCGACCGCGACGGCCTCGGTGACACCGTGCGGTGGTTCTGCGGCTGCTACGGCTTTGGCGGATGCCAGCACCAGCGCCGGACGGATCGACTTGCCGACCTGCTTGCTCGGCCGACCCGTGGCGTCCAGCCAGCCGGCGTGGTAGCCGACGATCATTCGAATCGGTGGGGCAATGCGGTCCAGGGAGGAGCGGTATGCGGGCTCGACCAGCCGCCTGGCCTCATCGAGCACCGTGGCCGCGGTTCGCGACTCGGATTCGTACCTGGTGATGCCCACTACCCGTCCTTCGATGCCCGCCTCGCTCGTACTCAGTCGCACGTAGCATTGAGATGGTATCAACATTTGGATGGTATGCGCATCTGTAAACGAACAGAACGGTTGGTGGAGAACCGATGGGTCGTCAGAGCAGAGCCGCATTGCAGCAACGCAATCGCGACCGGGTCCTAGCGGCGGCCAAGGCGGAATTCGCCGAACGCGGTTTTCGCGGCGCGACCGTGGATGACATCGCCGAGCGTGCGGACCTCACCCGCGGCGCGGTGTACTCCAACTTCGCTGGTAAGCGGGCGTTGTACTTGGCGGTGCTGGCCGCGGAGGCCGAGGGGGCGCCGGAACTGCTGGATGGTCGCCCGGCGCGGACCCCGGTGGCGGCCATCGGCCGATTCGCCCGGACCTGGGTCGACCGGCTCCCCGGTTCGGCAAACTATCCGGTCGCCGGGGTCTCGCAGCTGCACTCACCGATGCTGGCGCACGACCTCATCCCCGAACTCGTCGTCGACGAATGTCTGCGCGGCTCGTTCGTGCAGCTGATCAAACTGGACGCCATCCTCCTCGGCTTGGCGCTGGCGGGCCTCGACGGCAGTGGCGGGTCCGTACTGCCCGGCCGTTGGCTCGGCATCGCCGAATCGGTGATCACTCTGCTCTACGGCGCGACCCAATTATCTTTCGTCGCACCGGAATTCGTGGACCGAGCGAAAGTGATCGCCGCATGCGAGCAGATGGTGCACCACCGGATCGACGACACCACCCGGGCTACGGCGGACACCGTCGCGGTGGCGGGCGTCGACGAACCTTGGACGCCACCGCCTTGCCGCGACCTGGTCCACACCGTGGCTGCGGATCTCTCGGGCGTAAACGTTGTTGCCGTACTCGGGATGAACAAGCTCGGCGCCGTCGCAGATATCCTGCGTGACCAGCCCAGCGGAGGTCGCACCACGATCGCGATGGCCACCGCTGACGGAACGGAGGTGGCACAGCTGGCTCGCCTCGCGGTCAGCGATATCAGCCGGTCGCTGCGCGCCGCATTTCCGTGCCCTGCGGTTCCCGGCATGCAGGTGGTTCTGGACGAATCCGGCAAACTCGCACGGGCGTGCGGGGTCGATATCGTCGATGACGACACCGAGAGTGCGGTCTACATCGACGGCGAACAGATCGTGGCGCGGGCGAAGGGCGCGGGTGCCTGTCAGGCGCTGGCGAAAACGTTCGGCACCCTCGAAGACTTACGCTCGGTCCGGAGCCGATGAGCTGGCGTATTCGGTTGCGGCGGCTTTACCTGCGCCCCGGCCCTCGGCCCGCGTCGTGATGCGGCCGTTCTCGACGAGGACCGCGAACTCGGAATTGTCGTCGACCCGGTCGAATCCGCATGCGGCCGCGAGTGTTCCGGCATCATCGACGATCACCTGTAGCCGAGGTAGCGCCGCGACCGGAAACGCATGGCGCAATGACCGGCAGATATCCGCGATCGCCAGCCGCGCCAGCGGTGCGAGTTCCGCGGGATGATCGCTCACCAGCGCCAGCGTGATATCGGTGTGCTCGGGCCAGATCGATAGCGCCGCTTCGATGGTGGCGATCCGGTGCATGCCGATGACGGCGATCAGGCCGTCGCCGTCGAGCCGAGCCGAGTCCGCGCGTACGCGATCGATGCAGCTCGGCGGTTCCCAAGGCTCGTCGACCCGAGTGACGCGCGCGTCGGTCGGGTACGGCGGGTTCGGCGTCTTCACACCGCCGAGTAGTGCGACCTGTTCGCATAGCGCGATGGCCCGTGCCGGATCGGTGAATTCGGGCGCGACGTAGGACAGCTGGGTCGTCCCGTACAGGATCGTCAGCACGGATTCGGCACTGGCGATGAAACCTTCCAGCGGTGCGGACGTGGGTTGGCTGATTGCCCTCAGCGATACGGCGAGCAGCAGCGCGTCGAGTGCGAGCAACTGTGCGAACGGCCGCCGGATCTGTTCGCTCATCAGGACTTCGGGTACGAAATCGACGCTGAGTGCGGGGGAGGTGAACTGCTCGTCCTCGCTGTACTCATACTGGCTCGACCGCGGCAGTTGCTCGAGCCAGGTGCTGGCGAACGCGCTGAGCGCGGCGGCCGGTGTGTCTGCCTTCGCGCCGGCGGCGGGCGCGGGAGCCTGTTCGGCTTCGTGTGCGAGCACCGCGAGATATAGCGCCCGTTTGCCCGGAAAATTGGAATAGACCGCACCCCGCGTCATATCCGCGCGCTCGGCGATGCCGTCGACCGTCGCGCCGCGGAATCCGCGCTGCGCGAACTCGGACTTGGCCGCGGCCAACACCTTTCTGCGGGTGGCGTCCTGCTGCTGTGCCCTCGTCAGACGAACCATCGGTCCCTTCGCTGTTCCCTTGCTTCCTGCGGCACCGCGCAGCGTACCGGTTCGATACTCGCGCGCGGTGCTGCGAATGGCGGAGATGTAGCTGGTGGCGCGGCGATCGTGCCCTGTTCGGCGTTGTCATGCTCATTCGGATGCGTCTATCATCCAAATGGTAACAACATCTCGACTGCCGATGTCCTCGCGCGTCAGTTGCCGCCGTCTGACCGCGGAGGGGATGGTCAGACGGCACCGGGCATAGGGTGCCCGCCGAGTGGATTGCGGTTCGCGTTGTGAGCTGTCCAGAACCGTGTTGTGCCAGCGCTTATCGCACCGACCGGTCCGTACGCGAGAGTCTGGAACTGTTGCGGGGCAAGGAAGCGCCCGCTGAACACAATCCGCGCAAGCACAATTTGTATCCGATGTAGTCGACCGTGTTTGTGGTGGATACCAGGTGGTTCGGCGGCGGCTGACGAGATCACCCAAATTCTGGCCGAGCGGTTCCGCGGCGGCGCGATCCCGGCTTACGTTCGGGCCGAACAGTGCCGCTTGCGATCGGAGGTGCGAGGTGTGCTGTGGCCCGCGTTTGGCCGCGCTGTGCACGGCCGCCGTCCTCGCGTGTTCGGGCGGTATCGCGCTCGCGGATTCCGCATCGGACTCGGACACGCCGATTCCGGTGCGTGCCTTGGCGACCGCGCGGCAGGCACCCGATGGGTCACGAATGCTCGCCGCGGCGCATGGTCCGGGGCGAGTACTCGATCTGACCGTGTATTCCGAGGCGATGGGGCGGACCGTTTCCATCGAAGTCCTTCCTGCGGTGGACAATTCGAAACCGGCACCCGTCTTGTATCTGCTCAATGGTTTCGACGGCGGTACTGATACCGGGGTCTGGAGCGACGGCAGCAATTGGCTCACCAAGACCGATGTCGAGCGGTTCTTCGCCGATAAGCAGGTCACAGTGGTGATGCCGGTCGGAGGCGGTGGCACCTTTTTCGCCGATTGGCAGGTGGACGATCCGGTGATCGGCAGGCAGCGCTGGACCACCTTTCTCACCGGGGAACTGCCGTCGATCATCGACTCGGCATTTCGCGGTACGGGCGCCAATGCCATTGCGGGGCTTTCGATGGCGAGTTCGGCGGTATTCCGACTCGCCATCGCCGCGCCCGGTCTCTACCGTGCCATCGGTTCCTATAGCGGTTGTGTGCGCACCAGTGACCTGCTGGGCCAGGCGATGGTGAATGCCGTTGTGACCGCTCGTCGCGGCAATCCGCTCAATCTGTGGGGTCCGCCCACCGATCCGGCGTGGGACGCCAACGATCCCTATCTACATGCCGACCAGCTGCGTGGTACGACCATCTACGTATCCACCGGCACCGGGCAGCCGGGACCGCTCGACACCCTGGACGGACCGGGTATCAATGCGAATCCGGTGAAACTCCTGGACCAAGTGTTCATCGGTGGTGTGTTGGATGCCATTACCGCGGGCTGTACCGAACAACTGCGTGATCGACTCCGGGAGTTGGCTATTCCGGCCACCTTCGATTTCCGGCGCACCGGCACGCATTCCTGGGGATATTGGCAGGAGGACTTGCACAATTCGTGGCCGGTATTCAGTGCGGCGCTGGGTCAATGAATAGCGCGGCGGCGGGAGTTGTGTGCGGACCACTGTCTGCAGTCAGGATATTTTGTGAATAGTCGCAGGGATATTGATTTTGCTCATCCGCAACTGCCGCAAGCGATTTGAATACTCTTCATATCGTCGCCGACAGGAGGACTTGTGCGCACCGCGTTCCGTGATCCCGGGATTCCCGATGGCGAGAAATCCGTGTACACCGTCGGTATCGCGGATCAGCCGCACCGATTCGAGGTGACCAGTGTGGTGGCGCACGAGGACGGCGGCTATCGCTCGACCGTCGAAATGCGCCCGGGCGACGGGGATCCGACGATCCGGATCGAACAGCGCTTCCAGCGGGTCGACGGCTGGCTGCGCGCGGAAGACTATCGCGCCGAAACCCGCTCCGGCAATACGGTGGTCTCCCGCGAGGACGCGCATTTCGTCGACACCACGCACCTACAGTTCGGCAGCGGTATATCGCCTTTCCCGTCGAATATCATGCCGCTCATCGGCGGTCTGACGCTGCTACGCGGGCTGGATTTCAGCGAGGGCGCGGTGGAATCGCTGGATCTGTGGCTGGCTTTCTCGGTGCATTGGCCGCTGGCGGCGCGGGTAGCGAAGCAGACGACCATCGATGTGCCCGCCGGACGCCTGAGCAGCTGGCCCGTCCACCTGCGGCCCGGCTTCGCACATGTGAACAGCTTCTTGGACAAGGTGATCGGAGGTCTCATACCGTCATCCATCGCACATTTCGACGCGGCCCCGCCACATCGGCTGGTGCGGTTCAGCTTCCCGACCGAGGCGATGCCCTCCGATCCACGCGGGCTGATGGAGTTGGTCACGTAGTACCGAGGACCGACGCGAATACCGCCCGCATCGCGGACACATAGCGATCCACCGATTCGTGCGCCACCGGGGTATCGGGATAGATGACGCTCAACGACGTCCCCGTCGGCAGCCGGTTGATCCACACCAGAACCTCTTCGGACGCAGCGCGATTGGCGTACACGCCGCCGCGCACCTCACCGAAGAATTCGTGCCCGATAAAGTCGCGCGCGTCCACATACGAGATCATCGGCGTCGACCAACCCGGCCCAGCCTTGATATCGGTATCGGCGGGCAGCAACTCCAGCACACGGTGAAATGACGTGGGTGCCAGCCGAATACCGTTTTCATAGGCCCGCTGCGCAATGGACACGGCGCGGGCGAAGCTGGAGGTGCCGATCGGGAAGGCCACCGGAACAAGTGACACATACCAGCCGACCGAGGCGCGCTCCGCCGGGGACGTGCGGGTGCTGATCGGTGTCATGCCGAAGTAATAGTCGCCGTCGACGAGTTCGCGTTCGGCCAGCGCCGCCGCAGCGAAGACGCCACCGACGAATTCGGCATCGTTCTCACGACAGATCTTTTCGAACCGCCGTGCGTCGTCCTCGTCCATTAAAGTGATACTGCGATGGGCGCTGCGGTTGTAGCCATCGGTTCGCTTACCGAGATCCAGAGGGAACGACGGCAATTCGCCGTCATTGCCGCGGATCAGCTCCAGCCATTTTCGAACGCCGTGCGAGGCGAGCGTCATCGCGGCGGTGTACTGGCGTTCCATGACGCAGTAGTCGAGATAGCTTGCGGCCGGGGGCAAGTCCTCGACGGCCGACCAGACCTGCTGGGCGTAGAGGTGGGCCAGGTCGAAACAGGACAGATATTGTCCGAGCCCGTCGGTGTGCAGATGGTCGACGGCCAGGTAAACCGTGGTCGACTCACCGTGCTCGATCGCGCCGAAGGTGAAGCAATCCCATTGGAACGGACCGGGTGTCGTCTTCTGCACATGTTCGCGGATGGCTTCGGCGTCATCGAGGCGGCCGTAGTCGATCGGCACGAAGTCGACTACATCGGGGGCGACCAGGTGCCGCCGCACCGTTCCATCGGAATCGATGGCGAACCAGGTCCGAAAGGTGTCGTGGCGCAGGAGGAATGCATTGATGACGCGCGTCATCGCATCCCGGTCGAGATTACCCATCGGTATCTCGGCCGTGACCAGACACAATCCGGAGTAGCGGAAGTCGGCGGCGGCGTGCCGATCGGCCAGGCGCAGATACTGCTCCTGCTGATGTGACGGCGGCGCGGGGTGGACGGGCGCCTGCGCGGCCCGCGTCACCGATTCCGGTGCGGCAACCCAGGTGACCAGCCGACCAGGGGCCGGGTTCCATTCGTCGATGAGCCCGAAATCGACCACAGCGATACCTCGATTCGTCGATAAGGGTGGTCAGTGCTGCGGTACGGCCGTCGTTGCCACGGCGCTCGATCCGTTCGCGGCCGCGGTGTCGTGTGTGGCCCCATTGGTCGCCGGCAGATCCGGAATCGGCTGTGGCTGGCCGGGCTCGGCGGCCAGAATCAACTCGGCCACCTTCGGACCGGCCTGTTCCAGGCTGAACGATCGACCCATCTGCAGCGACATCAGGTCTATGCCGAGGGCTTTGGTGACGCGGGCGCCCAGTTCCACCGCCATCAGCGAGTCCAGTCCGAGTTCGGGCACCGGCACCGTCATATCGATCGAATCCACCGGCACGCCCATGACCACGGCGAGTTCCTCGGCCATCTTGCGGGCAATGAACTGTCCACGCTTGGTTTCATCCATCTCGACGAGTTCGGACCGCAGCTGAGCCAATTCGGAGGTGTCCTTGGCGGAGGCCTTGGCCAGTTCGATGGTCCGACCGGTGCGGGTCAGCTGGGGGAAGGTCCCGGTGAGCTTTGCCCAGTCGGTGGGGATGATCGCCGCCCGCGTTTCGCCCAGTCGCAGTGTTTGTTCCAAATAGGCGGTGGCATCGGCCATATCGATCGGTCCGAAGCCGACCAGGTCGAGGTATTTGACGGCCGTTTCGTCGGCGGCCATCCCCCCGGTCGCCCCCGAAAGGTGGCCCCAGCCGATGCACAGCGCCCGCTCGCCGGCCCTGGACCACGCTTCGGCCAGCGCCTCGACCGCCACATTGGCCGCGCAGTAGTTGTATTGGCCGTAGATCCCGTACATCGATCCGCCGGAGGAATACAGCACGAACATATCCAGCCGGATACCCGCCTCGGTGACCGCACGATGCAGGGCGCGCGCACCATGCACCTTCGGCAGGTACACCTTGGCCAGTTGTTCGTGTTCCATCTGCTCGAGCCGGTTATCGGCCACCGAGCCGGCCGCGTGGAAGATGCCGCGCAGCGGGTGCTCGACGCTATGGGCGCGGGCCACTACATCGGCGACCGTGTCGGCGTCGGTCACATCGACCAGTTCCTCGATCACCTCGATGCCGACCGTGCGCCAAGCCTCGAGCTGCCGTCGCGCCTCCTGGGTACTCGCACCGCCCCGGCCGAGCAGAACCAGCCGGCGCGCGCCGCGCAGTACCAGCCAGCGACCGGTCGCCATCCCGAATCCGCCGAAGCCGCCGGTGACGAGATATGTTGCGTCGGAATGTATCTCGATTTCGGGCAGGTACGGCCGCACGGGCGGCTCCGGCGAATCCATGCGCAGTGCGATCCGGGCCGGCCGTGTCGATCGAATCACCTCCTCGAAGGCCTTGCCCACCTCCTCGGTCTCGAACATCAGGTACGGCAGCGGCCGATAGATCTCCGCGAGGACCTTCTCGTACACCCGCTGCAGCAGCTTTGCCAGCCGCTGCGGACGGACCGCGACGAGGCGGTCCAGATCCATCGAGTAATAGGCCACGTTCTTGTCGAAATTGGCCAGTTCCAGCAGCCCGCCGGTATAGATATCGGCCTTGCCGACCTCGACGATGCGCCCGAATTCGGCGACGGCATTGAAGTTCTGGCGCAGGATCTCCCCGGGCGCGCTGCTGAGCACCACCTCGGCCCCCTTGCCGTCGGTCAGGGCCAGCACATCGTCGACGAAGTCGAGCGACCGCGAGTTCACCGCGTGATCGGCGCCCAGGGCGAGGATATGTGCCCGCCGCTCATCGGAACTCGCCGTACCGATGATCCGCGCACCCAGTGCCTTGGCGACCTGGATGGCGGCCGTCCCGACGCCACCGGCGGCTCCGTGGATCAGTACCGTCTCACCTGGCTCCAATCGGGCCAGATCCAGCAGTGCGTATTCGGCGGTGCCGAAGGCGATGGTGCTGGTGCAGTATCCGGGGTCCGCATCGGGCGGCAGCGGAATGGCCAGCTGTCGATCGACGATCGCGAAGCGTCGCATCATGCCCTTGGCCGCGACGGCGACCAGGTCGCCGACGGATACGCCCGCTACCTCGGCGCCGACCCGCACCACGGCGCCGACGCCCTCCATACCGGGCACCGTACCGAAATACGTTGGTGCCAGCTCTCTTTCGCCGAGCAGGCCGATGACCTTGAGTGGATCCTTGTAATTCAGCCCGATGACCTGCATGCGGACCTCGACCTGATCGGGACCCGGTTCCGGGCGCGGGCACTGCCGCCAGGCCAGCGCCGACAGCAGCCGGGTTCGGGGGAGTTCGAGCTCGAAATTGGCCTCCGAATCGGTGAGCGGCTCCGGGGCATCGAGCACCTCGAGACGCTCCGACAGCGGTTTGGTCACCACGGGCACCCAGCGTTTGCCGTCGCGCAGCAGCACCTCATCGGCGTTGTCGTGCGAAAATGCCCCGGGCACAGCCAATTCCGCGAGCAGCTCGGCGATGGTGGTATCAGGCGAGACATCGATGAGTCGCCACCGCAAGGATGTCTGCTCGTTCAATAGCACCCGTCGCGCCCCGGCCAGCGCGGCCTGTCGAGAATCCGGCGCGATCGCACTGTCCGGCAATGTGAATGCGCGCTCGGTTACCAGGGTGACGTGGGCCGAACCGTCGCCGAAGACCGTCTGCGGCGCGCCGTCCGACGACGGTGGGTTGGCGAATTCGTGGACGGCGACCGCGATCCGCTTGAGCGTCCACAGGTCCGCGAGATCGTCCTCGACGGTACCGACGACCACACAGACGTGCAGCCGCTGCACTTCCGCCGTCCGAGCGGCCAGCAGGTGCGTCACCAGTTCCGCCGCAAGCTCCGGCCCGGCCGGATCGACCAGGTAGAGCCGCGATTCCGGGATCGCTTCCGCCAATTGCTCGGCGCGGCTGCTCTTTCCGATCGCGACGACCACCGTGGCAGCCGAACCGGTATCGCCCAATGCGGCCGGATCGATGGGTTCGCGCTGTTGCATGGTGTCGGCGTAATAGAAATCGGCCATGCGGTGCAGTGGGTCGTCGCCCGGCTTCAGCGCACCGATCTGCAGTCCGGTCAACCGCAGCACCAGATTCTCGTCACCGTCGAGCAGGTCTACATCGGCGCGCAGCCGCGCCCGCGGATCGCGGCGCGCGACGACCGTGATCTGGTCGGGAATCGGCGCGAGCAACCGGACCGCCGCCACCCCGACGGGCACCATAATGCCCTCATTGATCCGCTCGTCGGCGAACAGCAGCGCCGCGGTCTGCATCGCGGCATCGACTACCGCCGGATGCGCGAGATGTCCGGAGTCCGCGGCGATCGTGCCGTCAACCGTAGCGACCACGGCGTCCTTGCCGACCCGCACCGAGGTCACGCGCTGGAAGGCTGGGCCGTACTGCAGGCCCGCCGCCGCCAGGCCGGAGTAGAACATCTCCGGTTCGATGTCGATGCCGACATCGATGGTCGGAACGGTGGCTTTCGTCGGTGCGTGGCTGCCGGTCAGTGTCCGGCCGAACGAGTGCACGGTCCACGCCGTCCCGGTGGCATTGCGCGATCTGATCAGGAACCGTCCGCTGGACTCCTCGACGCTCAATGCCATGAGCGGCACATCCGGTGCGCCCATGATCAGTGGCGCGACGAACCGAACCTGTTCCAGTGCAACCCGTTTGACGCCCAACCTGGTAGCGGTCGCACTGAGCGCGGCATCGAGATATGCCGCGCCCGGCATGATCCGCACCCCGTTGACAACGTGATCGGCCAGCCAGGGCAGCAATTCCGGACCTACCTGCAACAGCCAGTCCGATCGGCCCTCCACATCCGGATCGCCGAGCATTGCGTAGCTGTCCGGAGTACCGAGCCTGGCCTGCTCGAAAAGCGGGAGCGTCGAATGCAACCGTGTCCGCTGCCACGGATAGCGGGGGAGCGGCACGTGTGCGGCGGCCGGACGGTCGGCCGGGAACAGCACCTCCTGATTCAGTACACCGGCCCCGTAGAGCCCGATCAGCGTGCGACGGATGCTGGCCGAATCCGGCTCCTTACGATCGAGCGTCGCAACCGTGGTGCCGGGTACATCCGCGTCGAGCAGCGCCTCGCGAATATTGCCCGACAGCACGGGATGCGGCCCGATCTCCAGGAATACCCGACTGCCCGCGGCGATCACCTTGGTGATGGCATCGAAGAACCGCACCGGCTGACGGACATTCGCGCACCAGTACTCGGCGTCCCACTCGGCGTTGGTGACGAGGTCGCCGGTCACGGTGGAATACAGCGGTACGCGCGGCGGCCGCGGCGACAGATCCGCGAGTTCCGTACGCAGCTCGTCCAGGATCGGATCCATCAATCGGCTGTGATATGGCACCTCCACACGCAGCCGACGCGCGAAAGCCGCATCCTCGGTGAGCTTTTCGGCGATCTCGTCGAGCCGGTCGACATCCCCGGACAAGGTGAGGGAGTTCCCGCTGTTGATCGCGGCGATATCCACGCGCGGATCGTCACCGACGAATTCGCGGGCCCGCTCGGGCGTCAGTCCGACCGCGAGCATGCCGCCCGATCCGGCGGTGGTCGCCTGCAATCGGGCTCGGTGATAGGCGACCCGGACGGCCTCCGGCAGCGTCAGCATCCCGCTCACACAGGCCGCCGACACCTCGCCCACACTGTGACCGACCACGGCGGCGGGCGAAATCCCGTATTGCGCAAGCTCATCCACCAAAGCGACCTGCACCAGGAAGTTGGCCGGTTGCGCCACCTCGGTGCTGGTCACACGCGACTCCCCCTCGGCCCGGAGCAGCTCCTCGATAATGGACCAACCCGAGACCGCGCAGAACTCCGCATCGATTCGCTCTGCGCTCTCGGCGAATATTCCACCGGCACAAAGCAATTCGCGCGCCATACCCCACCACTGCGGGCCCATACCGGAGAATACGAACACCGGCTCGTTGTTGTGTGAGACAACGGTGCGCACCGCGTCCCGGCCCGCGCCGGCGGCGTACTGCCGCAGATCCCTGACCAGGTCTTCGGTTTCGCCGACCAGGACGCCGGTGCGGTAGTGATGGTGGGCCAACCGCGTCCACGCGGCCTCGGCCAGGT
Organism: Nocardia vinacea; assembly: GCF_035920345.1. Taxonomy (NCBI): domain Bacteria; kingdom Bacillati; phylum Actinomycetota; class Actinomycetes; order Mycobacteriales; family Nocardiaceae; genus Nocardia; species Nocardia vinacea. Next base: position 2,496,665 of record NZ_CP109149.1, on the reverse strand, counting down.
GATCCGGATCGGCACCCGCGCTGATCAGGTCGGCGAAACGCCCGGCGAGGGCTCGAGCAGCACCGGTGCTGCGGGCCGAAATGGGCAGGATGCCATGATGGTGTCCCGGTTTCGGCGGTACCCGTTCCGCCCGGTACTCCTGCAGGATCGCGTGCGCGTTGGTGCCGCCGTATCCGAAACCATTGACCGCGATTGTCATCGGAGCGGCATCCGGCGCCAGCCGTTCGGCGTCCACCTGCACGCGCAAGCCCAACTCGTCGAACGGAATATCCGGATTGGCCTTGTCCAGCCAGCCCTGTGGCGGAATTGTGCGATGCCGAATCGCCAACGCCGCCTTGATCACACTCGCGACTCCGGCCGCGGCCTCGGTATGACCGAGTGTCGCCTTGACCGAACCGACGCCGAGAATGCTCGAACGTCCCGCCGGAGCACCGAACGCACGACCCAGTGCGCGCAATTCGACCGGGTCACCGACCAGGGTTCCGGTGCCGTGTGCCTCCACGTAGGTGATGTCGTCCGGGGACAGGCCGGCGCGCGTGCGTACCGAACGTGCCAGCGCTTCTTGGGAATCGGCGTTCGGCACCGTGATTGCCGTTGTCCGCCCGTCCTGATTGGAGCCCGTGGCCTTGACCACGGCGTAGATGCGATCACCGTCGCGCACCGCATCGTCGAGTTTCTTCAGCACCACCATGCCCGCGCCCTCGCCGCGGCCGTAACCGTCGGCGGCGGCGTCGAAGGATTTGCAGCGGCCGTCGGCTGCCAGGAAGCTGCCCTTGCACATCAGCACGAATGTCTCCGGCTGCAGCATCACATTCACGCCGCCCGCCAATGCCACCGTGCAGTCGCCGTTGTCGAGTGCCTGGCAGGCCAGATGGAAGGCGACCAGCGACGACGAGCACGCCGTATCGACGGTGAGTGCGGGACCGGTCAGGTTGAGTGCGTAGGAGATTCGATTGGACAGCATGGTGTAGGACGCGCTGGCCGGTGTGTGCATATCGGTGTGGAACAGCGCCGGACCCACCACGCCGATCACCGACTGGTCCACCACGAAGCCGCCGACGTACACGCCGACCGGTGCACCGGCCGCCTGGCCCGCCATGCCGGCGTCGTCGAGGGCCTCCCAGGTCACCTCCAACATCAGGCGCTGCTGTGGATCCAGCACCGTCGCCTCACGTGGCGAGATGCCGAAGAAGTCCGGGTCGAACTCCCATGGATCGATCGTCATGAAGGCGCCGTGCTTGGTGTAGCTGCGGCCCGGCGTGCGTGGATCCGGATCGTAGTACCGGCGGTAATCCCACCGGTCCCGCGGAATCTCGACGACACCGTCGCGCTTATCGACGACGAATTCCCAGAATGTATCGGGCGAATCTATTCCGCTCGCATATCGACAGCCGATACCAACAATAGCGATATCCGACACGCAGTTCCTCCCGAATACGGCTACTCGTCGCCGCGCGAATAGGGCGATATGCATAACGACGTCCAACACAGCGGACAAACCGGGCCCGAGTCTATCGAGCTGGCGACGAGGGCCCGTGACATTCTGTAGATCACGTCGAAATCACCCCCCGCGGATTGTGAAGTAACCCAACTCGAGGGCTGAAGGACCTTGTGCCACCTGGTCTTTCGGCTCAACTCACAATCGCAGTACCTGGTTTATTGTGTGCTGTCGGAATCCATGTCGATTCCTGTGTGCATGGCGGCGGCATTGTTACGATCCAGCCGGTCGGCCCGGTCTACCGATTCACGCACGCATTAGGAGGAGGCGATTGTTCGCCGATTTCACGCAGTGGGCAGATATCATCGTTCGGCGACGATTCACGGTGATCGGCGTGATAGTGGTCGCAATGCTGGGACTGGGTGTGTACGGACTCGGGCTCGGCGATGATCTCAGTTCGAGCGGATGGGACGATCCGACCTCGGAATCCGCACAGGCGGCCCGATTACGCGACGAAGTATTCGGGCGCGATCACAGTGGTGACGTCATCCTGCTGTTCCACGCGCCCGAGGGAGAGACGATCGATGATCCGGCATTCGCCGGCGTGATCGTCGACAGTCTCGATGAACTGCCGCGGCGCTTCCCGAATGAAATCGCGAAGATCAACGGAACGTTCTGGCCCACCGAAACCGGTGTGGCGGTGCCGGATCTGTTCGGTTCCAAGGACCGCAAGCACGCCTTCGCTTCCATTGCCGTCAAAGGCCATGACGAGACCGAGTTGATGCGCAACTTCCGCAAGGTCGCGGACGGTTTCGATATCCCAGGCATCGATATGGAGGTCGCCGGTGGGCAGCCGGTCGCCGGCGCGCTCAACGACACCATGGTCCACGATCAGGCGCGGATGGAGGTGTTCGCCATCCCGGCTGTCGCGGTGTTGCTGTTCTTCCTTTTCGGTGGGGTTGTCGCCGCCGCGCTCCCGCTGATCGTCGGCGGGCTCACTGTGCTCGCGGCCTGGGGGATCATTCGCGCCATCACCACCGTCACCGAGGTGAACTCCTTTGTCTCCCCGGTGGTTTCGATGATCGGTCTCGGCCTCGCCATCGACTACGGGCTGTTCATCGTGAGCCGATTCCGCGATGAACTCGCCGACGGTCACGAGGTACCGGTGGCGGTGCGGCGGTCGGTATCGACCGCGGGCCGCACGGTAGTGTTCTCCGCGACGATCGTGGTCGCGGCGGCGGGCGGCATCCTGCTGTTCCCACAGGGGTTTCTGAGGTCGTTCGCCTACGGTGCGATCGTCACTATCGCATTGGCCGCGCTGACCGCAGTCACATTATTGCCCGCGTTGCTCGCCGTGCTCGGCCACCGCGTGGACCTGCTCGGATTCGACTGGTTCCGCAAGATCAGGTCCGCCGACGAGGTGCAGGACAATTTCTGGGGCCGCGTCGCCGGGGGCGCGATGCAAAGACCACTGGCCGTTGCGATTCCGGTCTTCGCCGGACTGCTATTGCTCATCGCGCCGGTGCAGCATCTGGCATTCGGTGGCATTACCGAGCGATTTCTACCGCCGGATCACCCGACTCGATTGGCACAGCAGCACTTCGACGAGATCTTCCCGCTGCGGCGGATCGATCCGATCTACCTGGTCATGATCACCTACAACAGCCCGGATATCGAGACGGTGGTGACGCGGGCCGAGCAGGCCCCCGGCCTGGCCGCACCGTTCCCCAAACCGACACAGCGCCCGGCGCAACCGTTCGTCTACACCACCGAGACGGTGCTGGCCGGCTCCGCGGACGCCGACGCGACCATCGACTACCTGCGCTCCATGGAACTGCCAAAGGGGACAACGGTGATGGTCGGCGGCGAACCGGCAGCGCAGCGCGACAGCATCGATGCGCTGCTCCACCGGCTACCGCTGATGCTCGCGCTCGTGTTCATCGCCACCTCTGTACTGCTGTTCCTGGCCTTCGGCTCAATCGTGTTGCCGCTCAAAGCGGCTGTGCTGAACCTGCTCGGCCTCGGGGCCACCATCGGCGTGCTGACGTGGATCTTCGTCGAGGGTCACGGGGCCGGACTGCTGGGTTTCACGCCGCAGCCGATCATGTCGCTGGTGTTGATGCTGATCGTGTCGGTGATCTATGGCCTGTCCACCGATTACGAGGTGTTCCTGCTCGCCCGCATCGTCGAGGTGCACCGGGCGGGCGCGTCCACGGCGGAGGCGGTCCGCACCGGAGTCGCGCGGACGGGCCGGATCATCTCTGCCGCCGCGCTGATCCTGATAGTGGTGACCGGTGTCTTCGCCCTGTCCGATCTGGTGATGATGCAGTACATAGCGCTCGGCATGGTCACCGCGCTGTTCATCGATGCCACCGTGCTGCGCATGCTGCTGGTCCCCGCGACTATGAAGCTGCTCGGTGACGCGTGCTGGTGGGCTCCGGCCTGGCTGCGGCGCATCCAGCGGAAAGTCAGTGTCCGCGAACCCATTACCGACCGCGCGGACGCGATGCCGACGTCCGGTCGTCGCGCGGAATCGGACCCGACGTCGGTTTGACGCTGCTCAGCTCGCCAGATCGTCGAGATGGCGCTTGCGGCTGGATTCGGCGGCCCGCACCGCGGCGGCGATCGCGACCACGGGCGGTACCCAGCGGGCCTCACTCGGGGAAATGCCCCAGCAGGCCGAACCGGCCGACAGGCGGGTCGGCGGGAGCGGGATGCTCGCACCGTCGGTGTGCACGATGGCGCCGACACCGCGCAGTGCGCCGATCGCCATGGCCGCCTTGGCCGCGCCGACGACGAGGTGGATCTCGCGGCGCTGTGGGCCAGGGATTTCGATCACCGGACCGGACAGGTTGTTGGCCCGAAGGTACCGGCGCACGGTGGCGGCCAGTGCCCCGGTGAGTTCGATGGCCGAAATCTGCTCGTCGGTGATCAGGCAGACACCATTGGTTGTTTCCGCGACCGTCCAACCACGTCGGCGGCAGTCCTGCACCGTATTCGACGTGGCCTCGGTGACGGAACTCGGAAACGTCGTCGGCACTATCTTCTCCGTTCTCGGCTCAAATCTGCGACCATCAGCGTCACATCCGTACCTGGGCATCAAATCTGTTCGGGCTTAGAGTTTCCCAACAGATTTCTTACGGCCCTGATTGTGCGGCGTTCCCAGTACCGGTGACATCACCCCGAGGTCGCGGCCGCTGTCCTCCTTTGGTCGTACCCGAACACCGGAGTCATCCGCGCAAACCTCAGAATTGCCAGCGCATGCCCGACTGCCTGACGCCCTACTATCTGGAACTCGAGGACTTCGCCGGCCTCAACTTCGGCACCGGCGCGGCACAGCTCGACCTGGAGTCGGACACCTTCGACTGGGCGTGCTGACCGCGAATCAGCCTGCTAGTGGTGGATAGTTCCTATTTTTCGTTACTGGACCAGGATCGAGTTCGGCGTAGTAGGCAGGCGGAATATCAGCAGCACGTAAAATCGCCGAGGTAGTCGGTGCCGCACGATGCGGTGGCACGCCCTCGACCATGTTCCGCTGGCACAATGCGTGTAGTGATGTCAGGTTTGTTCGGGCCGCGTCGGCGGGAACCAGCGTGGGTTCCACCGGAGGCGGATGAGGGCCGGTTGATACTGGCGGTGTTCTTCGACGTCGTCGCCGCATGGGGCGTCGGCTTCGCCGTAGTAGCCCGCCTCATTCCCGAGGGAGTTGCCGAACCCCGCTTCGTGCCAACCGGATTCGGGTGCACGCTGGCGTTTTCGTTCGTCAATCACGTGGTCGGGACGCTGGCATTCCGGGGTAGTCTCGGCAAGCTGCTGCTGGGTCTGCGGGTGGTCCGAGTGGTCGATGGACACCGGGCGAACAGCTGGCAGGCGGTGAAGCGCTGGCTGGTGGGGTTCGTGCTCATGGCCGTCATGGCCTTGGTGGAGGACGGCGGGGGCATCGGTGAGGCATGTGGCGTCCGCACGGTGCGCCGCCGCGACCAGCGACGGTGGGATACGGATCCGGTCGTGTCGCGCCCGGCCCGACGTTGAGGCAATCGGTGGCGGCGGCCGTTCCCCGGTCGCCCGAGGCACACCCGCTCGCGAATGTGGTGCAGCAGGGCGACGTTGCCGCTGTGGCGTCGGAAATCCCGGCGCAGCCCGAACTCTTCGCCGACACATTGAGTCTGCTCGTCGCCGACGCGGTGTGGGCGTCGCAGCGCGATGACGGCACCGACCTCGCAGATGATCTCGTCGCCGCTCTCGATCGGTGGTTCGGACATCCGTTGGTGTCTCGTGCCGCGGCGCTGGTTACGCACACCGCATCGTTCCCGGCGGGGGAATTGGAGCCGCTACTTCTCGCGCTGATCCGGTCGGCGCGCTCGGCCTGGCGCGCGGACCGGCTTGGTGCCCCGCCGGTGGAGGTGCTGCGCAGACGGGCCGAGTCCGAGCATGAGGATGACCGCAGTATGGTCGCGGCGGAGCTGCTCGCCGTCGCGATCGAGTCATGCGAATGGCGGCTCGCCGAGGATCGTGTGGCGGCACTGTCACTGCTGGCGGATCTGCTCGGGGAACTAGTGTCGGTGCTGTCGGGGGCCGAATGGGGCACCGTAAGGGAACAATCCGAGCTGATGGCGCGCGGGGCGGCCGCGGCGCGGCGCCGCCTGGGCATTCTCGGGCAGCTGAGCCGTACCGATCGGCTCCGATATCGGCGGCCGCTGGTGGCCGCGCATTGGGCGGCGGTCGATTTCGTGACCTGGACCGATGGCCCGGCGGCGGGTATCGATCACTCGCGGCGCGGGCTGCTGCTGTATGAGGAGGTGACCGACGCGGTCGGGTCGGCGATGCTGCGTCGGCTCGATCGGGCCACGTCCAGACATATCGAGCTGCTCGAACACGCGGGTCAGGTCGGGCAGGCACGGTGGTGGCGAGGCCGCCGCACCGAACGACTGCATGGTCTTGCTGCCGCAGCGGACACACTGGCGCATCGGGATCTGGGAAATCTGATCAGGCAACTGTCCGCCAACGACCTGCGCACGGAAGCGGCGGAGGTGTCCGCGCGTGCCGTGGTGCTTGCCGAAGCGGAAGCGGCCGAAGCGGATGTCGCTGCGGTGCAGCGATTGGCCAGAGCGATGGTTCGGCACGGCGAGTGTCTGTATCGCAATGGGCAGCGAGCCGAAGCGTTGCTGGCGTGGTATAGATTCCTCGACGTACAGCGGCGGCTGGCCGATCTCTCCGCCGACACCACCGCACCGGCCGGCTGCAAGGAAATCATTACCCTGGTCCAGCGGCTCGGCGATCTGGAGGCTGCGGTCGAATTCGGCGATGCAGCGGTCGATGAGTGGTCGCGGCTGTCCGCGGATAACGATCAGCACCTACCGACGCTGATCGACGAATTGCGGGCCCAGGCTCACCGTTTGGAGAAGGCAGGCCGCGTCGCCGACGCCTCCGAGATGGCCGAACGCGCCGTCACCCTGGCTCGCGACCTGATCGCGATGGACCCGCAAGCCCACCGGCCGCGGCTGAGTTGGGCGCTGACCTGCGCGGCCGGCATGCATCTGAATTCCTGGCGGACAGCCGACGCGGACAGCCGTTCCGCCGAAGCACTCCAACTCATCGAGCAGCTGGCCCGTGAGGAACCGGACCGATATGTTCGGGCGCTGGCCAATGCCTTGCACAACCGTGCGATCGCGCGCAACGGGAACAAGGATTATCCGTTCGCACGCGAACTGCTGGCGCGAGCGACGGCACAGTACGAGGTATTGGCGGCGGACAATATCGCCGCCCAGGCGTCGTTGGCGAATGTGCTGTGCACGCGCGCGATTACGCTGGCCCGGCTGCGCGAACTCGACGAGGCGCTGGACTGCGCGATGCGGGCGGAGGCCATCTACACGGTGCTCGCCGAGACGAAGCCGGAAACCTATCTGCCCGACCTCGCCTACGCGCTCAATAAGGTCGCGTCGATCCGTGAGGACCTGGGCGATGACGACGGCGTACGGGCGGCGGCCACCCGCGTTCTCGACATCTGCGCCGAACTGAAGGACGGTCCAGGCCGTGACGCCGAGCGAGCGTCGGCGCTGCATGTCATGGTGGAGAACTTGACGCGCACCAAACGGCCGGGCGAGGCGCTGAACTATTCGACACCGCTGCTGGAGGTGCGGGAACGGATGGCACGGCGCGATCCGGCCGCGAGCGAGGTGGAACTGGCCATCGCACTGGGCAATCACTCGATATGTCTGTCGCAGTCTGTCCAACCTCGCCCGGCGCTCGACTTCGCCGGCCGGGCGCTCGAGCTGTGGCGGAGACTGGCCCGGACCGGTCAGCACCGCGAGCGGCTGGCCGGCGCGCTGGACCGATACGCGTCGGACCTGCTGGCGTTGCGGCACCGCGAGCAGGCCATTGCGGTGTCGATCGAGGCCGTCGAACTCTACGAGCAGGTGTTGGCCGACCACGGTCAGCTGTATTTGGCCACGGTCGCCAACTTTCTCAACAACCATGCGATGCGGCTGGCAGAGGTCGGCCGGGACGAGGAGGCAGTGGCCACTGGGTTGCGCGGCCTTGGCATGTTCGAGGACCTGATGGCCATCGAACCCCGCGCCACCAGCCCCGCCTACGGGAACTGCTTGATCAACCACGCCGGGCAGCTCAACGACCTCGAGCGCGGAGCGGAGGCACTCGATTACGCCGCACGTGCGATCGATCTCTACGAGGAATTGAGCCGCGCGGATGCGGGCACGCATGCGGTGGATCTGGCTCGGGCACTGATCAATTACGCGCGTGCGGTAAGTAGCCTCGGTCGCCACGAGGAGGCGGTGACTGTCCACGAGCGGGCGCTGCGACTCATCGAATCCGTTGCTGCTCATGATCGTCGGCGCATGCTGCCGTCATTGGCCAAGGCCGCCAACGGCTTCACCAATCGGCTGATCGACGCCGGGCAGTGGGAGCGGGCGTGTGCCCAGGCACGCGCTGCCGCCCGACTGTGGGAGGAATTGGCGGCCGTCGACTCCGAGCTGTATCTACCGACCATGGCTGATGTGCTCGGCGAATACGCTCGGAGCTTCGCCGAGGCGGAGGAACGGGCCGAAGCGGTCGGGTATGCCGCGCGGGCCACCACCGCGTTCGAGGAACTGACCGGCCGGGATGCCCTGCGCTACCGTCCCAAATGGGCGCGTGCCGTCGAATACCACGCGTATGTGCTTGCGAGGGCGGGAGATATCGACCGCGGTTGCGCGGAAGCCGACCGCGCCATCACCATCCGACAGGCAGCCGCCGTGGAAGCGCCGGAGCAGAATCTCCCGCGACTGGCCTGGTCGCACGGCTGGGCGGCTCGGTTCCTGGTCGACAACGAACGGGCCGATCTCGGTCCCGCCCATATGGAGCGCAGCGCCGCGCTGTACGGCCAGTTGATGAACGGTGGGCGTGCAGATCTGCTGCCGGAGTGGATTACCACCTCGCGTTTCTATGCGAAGGACTTGTGCTGGAATGGATATTTCACGCAGGCCGCCGCGGCGATCGAGGAGGCGGTGCGGTCGGCGCTGCGTCTGGTCGCAGTCGACCGCGAGCGGCACCGGGCGCTGCTGGCCGACGTTTTGGGGGACCGGATCTGGCTGCTCGCGGAAGTGGGAAACCGGCGCGCGGCCTTGGCGACGGGCATGGCACTGCTTGCCGTCGTCCAGGAACTCGTCGGTGCATCAGCCGACGATCACCGGGCGCTCTTGGCCGACTCCTACGATCGGGTGGCGGACTGCCTCGCCGATGTGGGACGGATAGGTGAGGCGCTCGCGCACAATGAACGCGCGCTGGTGGTGTGGGAGGTGCTGGCGCAGGAGAACGGTGCCCCTTCATGGGATCTGGGGTGGTCGCTGTGGCGCCGCGCGCGCTGGCTCGCCGAGGAGAACGCCGACCCGACCTGTCTCCACCTGTCCCAGCGTGCCGTCGAGGTGATGGAGCGCACCTGTGGAAAAGGGCCTGGTGTCAGCCATCACTTAGCCGGGACCCTGGTGGACCACGCCCGGCACCTGGCGCGGGACGGGCAGCATGCGCAAGCGCTGGCATGCAGTTCGCGCGCACTGACCATGTCGGAAACGCTCGCCGACCAGAAGCCGCGCCGGTACGGCCCCGACCTCGCCGACTGTCTGCGCTGGCACGCCACGCACCTGGCGAAGAGTGGTGACCACGAGGCCGCCGTCGAATGTGCCGAGCGCGCACTACGTTTGGCATCCGATGCCGCCGAACACACGCCCGCGTCCTACCTGCCCGATGTCGCGGCGATCAGCGGCGAACTCGCCGGGTTGCTCAGCGACTGCGATGCGGTACGCGCAGTTGATCTGGCCCGGCGAGCGATCACGCTCTACGCCGAACTGGCGATCATCGAACCCGAGGCATTCGGCCGTCCACTGCGCCGGCTGGAAGAGGAACTGGGTCAGGTCGCCCGCACCGACCCGACGACCCATCAACAGATCTGGATGAACCGATGACCGAACTCGATTTCCCCCGGCAGCTGCGCGAATTTCTGCCCGCCGAATTGCACGATGACGCTGCCCTCACGACTCGCCCGGCGCTGCAATTGCGGCACCCGGGCGAGGGCGACACCGTGATCGGGCATTTCGGCGGTGCGCCGAAGTACCGAACGGATTCGTCTGGCCCGCTGACAAATACCACCACTTCGAGCACGTCGCCACCATCGACCTGGTCGCGCTGCCGGCGCCGGATCTGAATCTGCCTGATAGCGGCCGATTCTTGATCTTCGGCGACACCGAGGGATGGGAGGTGTTCCACGACGTTCCTGGCGACGTACCGGTCGTGGAGGCAGTGTGAATTGCGTACCGTTCGATAGCTCGTTGGACCGGACTAATAAGGCCGATGAGTCGGATAGGTTCTGGTAGAGGATATTTCGCGCGGTCGGCAGGTCATGACGACTCCGGTGAAATTCTAAACTGAATGTAAAAAATCCGGCCGCATCCCCGGTTACGCCCTTGCCGGTATTACATCCGTCCGATCCGTCGGGGCATAATCCGCCGGGTGAGTATGTATGGCTCGAGCCAGAACCGGCTCCACGGGGGCAGCCCGCAGTCGTATCCGCACGCTCCGGTGTGGGTGCCGGAAGAAGCCTCGGATGCGCGATTGATCTTCGCGTCGATCTTCGACGGTGCGCTGGCGATCGCCGGTGGTGCGGCGCTGACGGTCGTTGTCATGGGGTTCGATCTCACCGATCTGCTGGCCGTGCCATTTGTCATCCTCTACACGCTCGGGCTCTCGTTCACCAACCATGTCTGGGGCAGCGTGCTGTTCCGCGGGAGCATCGGCAAACATCTGCTCGGACTGCGCGTGGTGCGGGCGAAAGATGGTGGCAGGCCGAGGTTCTGGCGCAGCATCCTGCGATGGCTGGTCGGCTTCGTCATGTTCGTGATCATGGTGCTTGCCGAGGACTGGGACGGCATCGGCCAGGCCTGCGGTCTGCGCACCGTGCTCCGCCGCGATCTCGCGGCGAATTCTCTTGTCGCCCACTGAATTTGCCGATGCTCTGACTGCCAGGGTTGCCGAAGCGGCCCGTGCGGTGGAAACTGACGGTGATCTCGAGATCATCGCGGATCTGGTTGTCGCGCTGGATCGGTGGCACGAGGACCCGCTGGTTTCCGGTGCCGCGGCGACCGCCATCGGCGCGGCAATGCTCACCTATATCGAACTCGAGCCCTTGCGTCGGGCACTGGTGCGGGCAGCCAGGCAGGCCTGGTGTGCCGACCCTGACCCGTTCGCGGCGGTCGAGCGTCTGCGGCAGTTGTCCCGAGAAACGAATCAGGACGGCTATGGCCTGGTCGGCGCGGATTTGTTGGCCGTCGCGGTCGAGGTGTGTGAGGAGCAGGTCGGCGCGAACCCCGCGCAGTGGTTGCCGCGGCTGGTGGAACTGCTGACCGAACTTGTTGCCCACTTCGACGAACCCGGCGCCCTCGAACTCGAAGACTACGAGGAGATCCCGCAGCGCGCGGCCGAGGCAGGTCGCAAGCTGGTCGCGGCGGCGACAGCTTTGGTCGAGCGGACCGGTGCGCGGGATGTGTGTTCGCTGGCTGCCGCACACATGGTGGCCGCCGCGACCATCGCGCGGGTCGACGGACCCGCCGTCGGCGCCGACGAATCGGCCCGCGGTGTGCGGCTGTGGGAGGAATCGCTCGGCACCGACGGTGTCGCCGCCGTCGTCGGCTTCCACCGGGCAGCAAGCGAGCACATCGCGATGCTGGAGCGGGCGGATCGGGTCGGGGAGGCGCGGGAATGCGAGCGTCGGGTGCTCGCGCGATTGCGGACAGTTGCGGCCGCGGACGACGCGGCGACGCCACTGGAGCAGTCGAATCTGGCTGCCGTGCTCTTTCAGCGGTCGTTGCGCGTCGAGGCGGCCGATGTCGCGGCGCGATGTCTGGTGGCGGCCGAGCGGATCGTTGCCGACGGCGAGCTGCCCGCAGTGCGGCCACTGGCCGGCCTGCTGCTCGATCGCGCCGAGGATCTGCACCGTGCTGGGTTTCGTGCGCAGGCACTACGGGCGTGGCGGCTGTTCATCGGAGTGCGTGCGCGGGTTCGCGACGGGGTCGGCCCGGACGCGCCGATTCTGGGTGTCGCATACCGCGACATCGTCGCGCGGGTGGAAGCACTCGGTGATCAGGTGGCCGCGGTCGAGTTCGGCGACGGTGTCATCCGAGAGTGGACCCGGTTGTCCGAATTCGATCCATGGGAGCACATCGCGGTGCTGGCGTTGGAGCTGCGGTGCCATGCGGACCGGCTCCATCGGGTCGGTCGCGTTGCGGAGGCAGCGGATATGGGAGAGCGCGCGGTCGCCTGCGCCGAGACGATGTCGGCGATAGTTCCCGAACGCGGCAGGGTGGACTTGGCCGGGGCATTGAATTGCGCCAGCCGAATGCACCTTCATGCCGACCGGGCGGCGGACGCCGATGTCCGTTCTCGGCAGGCAGTGGAGCTGGTCGGTCTGCTGGCCGACACCGATCCCGACCGTCACGCTGGGGCGCTGGCTGAGGCGACGCACAATCGCGCGCTCACGCTCGACCTGCTCCAGGATCACGAGCAGGCACTGGCGTTGTCGGCTCGGGCGATCGAGATGTACGAGCAAATCGCTATCCGCGGCGATGATGAGGACCGGTCCGCGCTGGTGAATGCGCTGTGCTCGGGCGCGATCTTGCTGAAGAAGCAGAATGATTTCCGCGGGGCGCTGCACTGCGCGTCATGGGCCGCGACGGTCTACCGCCGGCTCGTCGAACGGGATCGGCATGCCTATTCGTCGGACCTGGCCTTCGCATTGAACTCCGTGGCCTCGATTCACCGGTGGATGGGTGCATCCGACGAGGCTGTGGCCACGGCGGGCGCCGTGCTCGAGCTGTGCGATCCCGACGATCCCGGCCAGGACAAGACTCGGGCCACAGCGCTGCACACGATCGTTCTCGCGCTCAGCTCGGTGCGCCGGAACCGAGAGGCGCTGACGTATTCGGCGCAACTGCTCGCGCTGCGCGAACGGATGTCGCAGCGCCGGCCGGTGATCGGCGTTGTCGAACTCGCGGTCGCTGTGGGCATCCACGCGGAAACACTGTCCGGGCTCGGCGAACTACGCGCCGCCCTGGACCACGCGCTGCGCGCACGGGACCTGCTGCGGGAGTTGCCGGACGCCGAACTCGATCGGCACCGCAAGCACGTGGCGAGTGTTTTGGAAACCCTCGCCATGTGTCTGGCCGGAGTCGGTCGGCACGACACCGCGATCGAAATCTCGACGGCAGCGGTCCAGCACTACGACCTGTTGTTGGAGCGCGACGCCCTACAGCATCGGCACTCGGCAGCCATCTGCCTGGCCAACCATGCACGGCGACTGGAGTGGGCCGGTCACCTCTCAGCGGCCATCGAGGTCGGTGTGCGTGGTGTGGCCGCGATGGCGGAATTGGTGGAGCTGGACGCGCGTGGCTATCGACCCCAACTCGGCCTCGCCCTGGTCGGCCAGTCGAGCGTTCTGATCCATGCCGACCGGTTCGACGAGGCACTGGACTGCGCGACGCGCTCGGCGGCCCTGTTCGAGGAGGTCGCGGTCGAGATCCCCGATGTGTTTGCCGAGGATTTGGCGATGGCGCTGCACAACCAATCGTGTGCGCTGAGCCGGCTCGGCCGGGTAGCGGAGGCGCTGCCGCTCCAGGAACGGGCCGTGCGCATTGTCGAGGACTGTGCCGCGATCGACCGGCATCCCGTGCTGCCCCTGCTGGCCCGTGTTACCGGCACCCTGGTCGAAAGACTGGTGAACACCGGTGGGTCGGCGCGGGCAGTCGCGCAGTCACGCGACGCCGTCGCCCTGTGGACTGAACTCGCCGACAGCGATTCCGATCTCTATCTCCCCGATCTCGCGTCCGCGCTCGACGAACACGCCCGACTATGTGGTGACAATCGCGAATGGGACGAGTCGGTCCGGCACAGCGAGCGGGCGGCGATTGCCTACCGGACACTGGCCGCCACCGAGGATCGGTATCGGTCCGACTGGGCGTCGGCGGTCGAACATTGGGCGCATGGGCTGTACTACGTTGGCGACCGGGCGTCGGCCATTGCGGAAGCCGAACGCGCACTGTCGATCTGGCGTGCCGCCGCCGACGATGATCCAGGCGAGTATCTGCCGAATCTCGCCGCCTGCGAAGTATGGGTCGCTACGCACCTGGTGTACCTGGGCGAATGTGATTCCGCCGCGGTCCATATGGAACGCGGCGTCGGTCACTATCGCGCGCTCCTTGCCGAAGGGCAGGCGGAGCTGTTGCTCGAGCTGGCCGCGGCGTATGAGGAGTATGCGACGAGCCTCTGCCAAGCCGGATACTGCCCGCCCGCCCCTGCGGCGATGGCCGAGGCGGTCGCGCTGATCCGCGACGGCGCAGGAAATGATCGCGCCGCACACCGCCACCGGTTGGCCGCCGCCCTGCGTACCCAGACGCGGATTCTGAGTGACGCGGGGATGCGACAGGCCGCCGTCGCGTCCGCGCGGGAGGCGCTGTCGCTTGTGGCGGACATCGATGGTGACGACGCGGCTGATCATCGCGACGACCTCGCCGACTATCACGATTCACTGGCCGACGCGCTGGCCGAGGCCGGACAATACGCTGAGGCGCTCGACCAGAATTTCCGCGCGCTGACGCTGTGGGAGGAACTTGCGGTCGAAAATGCCAGTTCGGCACCGGATCTGGCGTGGTCGCTGTGGCATCGTGCGCGCTGGCAAGCCGCAACGGGTGGTGTCGCGGCGGAGGTGCTGGCCGTGTCCCAGCGCGCGGTCGACAGCTACGAGCGAGCGCATGCGGAGAAGTCGGCCGATACGAATATGTTCGCGGCGGCGCTGGTGGATCATGCACGGCACCTCGCGCGGGCGGGGCGCAGCGCTGAGGCATTGAAGTGCAGCGCGCGGGCGCTATGTTTCTGGGAGGCGTTGGCGCAGGACGAACGTCGGGTCCACGGTGCCGGGCTCGCCGAATGCTTGCGCGGGCACGCCGCGGTGCTGGCGCAGGCCGGTAGGCGCGGTGCCGCCGTCGAATGTGCCAGGCGGGCACTGCGATCGACTGCGGAGGCTGCCGCCCGTACGCGGCTGCGGTACCTGCCCGAGATGGCGGAATGCTGTCGCGAGTTGGCCGGGCTCGTGTGCGAACACGACCCGGGCGAAGCTGATGCGCTGATCGAACGGGCCCGATCAGTGGCCGCCGAAATTGCTGCCGCGGAGTCGGTTATCGGATATCGGGAGAAGTGTTCGGATGGCTGAGCCGAGCTTCAAAGGTTTTGCCGAGATCGTCGATGCCATCCAACATGCCAGGACGGGAACCGGATTCATTGCGATGATCGATATCTACCCGATCGTCGCGCTGGATCGGATGCCCTCGGAGCGGGGGCTGCGGGCCTGTGCGACGGAGGTGTACCGCGCGTGGGACAAGACAAGTGTGGTCGCCGGGGTGACGCCGAGCAAAGTCCGCCGCTGGCGCACAGCGCTCATCGAGCATGTCAGCGAGAACCCGTTTAATTATTTGTCGGAGGTTCAGTGCGCGCAGGCCGCGCGACTGGGCGGCCGACTCGCCGAGCTGATCGAAACCGAAATGGGCGCCATTCGTATGGTGGCCACCGTCGACTACCGTCCGCACGACTGGTACGCGGCGCAGTGGGAGGATTGGCTGCTGGTGGCTGCGGGTCGGGCGACTGTGCTGCATCTCGGTTGGGACAGTTGAGGTTCCGGCCGAGTCGGCTCGCTGGTCGTGGACGGCCACCCGGCATTGTCTCGGTGTGCTGCGCCTTCCTCGTAGCCCGGCGCAGCGAGATGGTCGCGCGTCAGGAGAGCTTGTAGTTGTGAGGTCGAAGTCGTGCACCCTGGTGGTGCCATTGGCGGATTTCTCCCAGGCGCTGCTGATGCGGCGGCCGTCGTCGCTGAGGAGGCCGGAATAGCGTTGTGCGGCGCGGTTGTCATGGCAGGCGTACCTCCTAGCGTGCAGATCGGCCATTCGGCGAATCAGACGCTGCGGCACGCGCGAAATCATCGCACCGACCTGCGCGAGTCAGCCCAGTCGGCGCGCGACCTCGCCGAGGCCGGTGGCGATGGCCTCCTGCTGTTCGGGGGTGAGCACATCGATGAGGACACGGCGCACCGTTTCGACGTGTCCAGGGGCGATTTGCTCGAGTCGGTCGCGGCCGGCTGCAGTGAGGTTGGCGATGACGCCGCGGATATCGGTGGGGCACGCTTCGCGGCGTACCAGACCGGCCTTCTCTAATTGGGTGACCTGGTAGTTCAGACCGCTTTTCGAGGTGTAGAGGGCATCGGCCAATTCGGTCATGCGGAGTTGGCCCCCGGGTGCCGCGGCGAGGCGGACCAGGACCTCGTACTGGGTATGGGAGAGCCCCTCCTGTTTGAGGTGCTGTTCGACCCGTCGGCCGACGAGCGCCCCCGCCGCCAGGAAACCCTGCCAGGTGCGCATCTCCCGCTCGTTCAGCCATTTCGCGTCAGCCACGACAGCTATCCTACCGGGGTTGTTCAAATTTGAACAACGGGCTATAGTCGGTTTGCGTTCAAATTTGAACTAGTTGGATGGAGGGCGGCGATGGCCGGACAGATGCCGGTGCTCTACCTCTCACACGGCGCACCGCCGCTGGCCGATCACCCGCGGTGGCCCGGTGAGCTGGCCGCGTGGTCGCGCGAATTGCCGCGTCCCACGGCAATTTTGATGATTTCCGCGCACTGGGAGGCCGCGCCGATCGCGCTCGGCGCCACCACGACGGTGCCGCTGGTCTATGACTTCGGCGGCTTTCCGGAGCGCTACTACCAGGTGCAATATGCCGCGCCGGGCGCGCCGGAACTGGCGGCCCAGGTGCGCAAACTGCTCGGCGGCGGTGTCGTCGATGTGCCGGATCGCGGGCTGGATCACGGGGCCTACGTGCCGCTGAAGGAGATGTATCCCGACGCCGATGTCCCGGTATTGCAGCTGTCGATGCCGACGCTGGACCCGCAGCGGCTGATGGAATTGGGCCGTCGGCTCGCGCCGCTGCGTGACGAGGGCGTGCTGATCGTCGGCAGCGGTTTCTTCACCCACAACCTGCGCGCCATCACCACCGATGACGAGCATGTCTACGACTTCACGACCGAATTCGACGACTGGGGCCGCGAAACCCTCGCCGCCCACGATCTCGACGCCCTGCTCGACTTCGAAAACAAGGCCCCTGCGGCACATCTCGCGCATCCGCGCACCGACCATTTCGCACCGCTGTTCGTCGCCCTCGGTGCGGGCGCCGACGATTTCACCAACCAACGCACCGTAATCGACGGCTTCTGGCTGGGCATGGCCCGGCGCTCCATACAACTCGGCTGATCCGCCCGACAACGAAAGGCATCCAATGACCGCGACCATCACCGCCCCCGCGGCGAACACCGAAACCGCCACGCCCACACACACTTACGATCTCGGTCTACTCGTCCTGCGGCTGGCCGTCGGGCTCACCATGGCCGCACACGGCGCGCAGAAATTGTTCGGCTGGTTCAACGGCGGCGGCCTCGATGGCACCGGCGCGTTCTTCACGATGAGCGGCTACCCGTCGGGCAAGGCGATGGCCGTGGTCGCCGGTCTGAGTGAAACCCTCGGCGGACTCGCCATCGCCATCGGCCTGCTCACCCCGCTCGCCGCGGCGGCACTGGTCGGAACCCTGCTCAATGCGATCGCCGTCAAATGGGGCGGCGGCTTCTTCACATCGAAGGGCATCGAGTACGAACTGCTCCTCACCCTGGCCGCCGCATCGCTCGCCCTCACCGGTCCGGGCCGCTACGCCGTCGACCGCCTGATCCCGGCTCTGCGCAACCACCGCCTCGTCTTCGGCATTGCCGCCATCGTGCTGGCCCTGGTCGTTGCGGCCGCGGTCCTGATCGTCCGCAACTGACGCGATCAATCGGGTAGACCCGCCGGGCCGACCGCAGATGTCACAGTCGCGTGAATGTTCTTGCGCGACTGTGACATCCAGGGTGCGCTACCCGACGCGCGCCGCCTGGCGGGCGAGGATGCGGTCGCGCTGTTCTTCGAACTTGATGACGTCGCGAGTGAGTTTCTCGAGGTACTCGCCGAGTTCTTCGCGGCTGCGTTCGCCGCGTGCGGTGAAGTCCGTGCGGTTGAAGACTTTCCAGATTCGCAGGACCGGCAATACGACCTCGTCCAGATGCTGGCGCAGGTCGTAGATCCCGTGCTTGACCATCAACACGCCATTGCGACGCCAGTTCGGCATTCCGGTGCCAGGCATGGAAAACGTTTTCAGGATCTTGGTCACCGACTCCATCGTCTGGTCAGGTGCGATGTCGAAGGCGGCGCCGGTGATGTTGCGATAGAACATCATGTGCAGATTCTCGTCGGCTGCGATGCGTTGCAACATCCGATCGGCGATCGGGTCGTCGCAGACTCGTGCGGTGGTTCGGTGGCTGATGCGGGTAGCCAACTCCTGGAAAGTCACGTATGCGACTTGATCGAGCACACCACCGAAGTTCTCCGGCGCGTGTACGCCGCGCGTCAAATGCACCATCCGGTCGTTCTCCAGGGCGACGGGATCGACAGCCCGGGTGCATACGAGGTAGTCGCGCATGGCGATGGCGTGGCGGTTTTCCTCGGCGGTCCAGCGGCCGACCCAGGTGCCCCACGCGCCGTCGTTGGTGAAGTTATCGGAGATCACGCGGTGGTAGGAAGGCAAATTGTCTTCGGTGAGCAGATTCGTGATCATCGCGACTTTGGCGACTTCCGAGAGCCGTGACTGCTCGGGATCCCAATCCTGCCCGCCCATTGCTGCAAAGTTGCGGCTCTCGTCCCAGGGCACATAATCGTGCGGATACCAGTCCTTGGCTGTGGCCAGATGCCGGTCGATGTTGGCACCGACAACCGGTTCGAGCTCCGTCAGCAGTTCAAGTTGCGTCAAGTCCTCTGTCATGCAGCGCCTTTCGATTCGGTGGAACCAACCACGGAACGTACCGCTGTTCACGCATTACTGACTATGCGGGCAAGCCGCCCTCACACCCTAAACGAGCGCCATCGATTCGGTGCGCATCAGACCTACTTCCAGCCACCGGGTGGTCGACCGAAACAAGAAGTGCGGCCGTGCGAAAACCGGGCGATTTGCCCTAAAGTAGCCCTGCGGCCGCACCTCAATCGACATGCACGGCGCCCGTTTTGTCCCGCCGCGCCCGCATGGCGGCCTGGCGCCTGCACGGTGTGCGAATCCGCGCAACGAACATCCCCGAGCGATCCATCGCTGCCGCTCGGTCGGACACCCCGACCTTGAAGAGGCACCCTCCGCACAGGGGCCTGGCTCGACGACGGGGTGCCGGGGCGTGCAACCGATCCAGCACTGTGTGTCAGCCCGATCGGGGCAGAAGGAAAGCCCGCGATCAGCTGGCGGCGGATTTGTGGGTGCGGATTTCGACGATCGGGAGGACCAGGGCGGCCGGGGCGTCGGCGGGGACGGCGGGCTTATTGGGGGCGATGGGCTGGATCTGTTGGTAGGCAACGCCTTGTAGGGGACGCAGGTCCTGTTCACCCTTGTTGGGCCAGTAGGCGGCGCAGCGTTCGGCTTGGGCGGTGATCGTGAGCGACGGGTTGACGCCCAGGTTCGCGGAGACGGCGGCGCCGTCGACGATGCTGAGGGTCGGGTAGCCGAAAACTCGGTGGTAGGCGTCGATTACGCCGGTATCGCGGTCCGCGCCGATGGGTGCGCCGCCGAGGAAGTGGGCGGTGAGCGGGATATTGAAGACTTCGCCCCAGCTGCCGCCCGCGACGCCGCCGATTTCCTCCGCGACCTTGCGGGTCACCTCGTTGCCCGCCGGAATCCAGGTCGGATTGGGTTCGCCGTGGCCCTGTTTACTGGTGAGCTTGCGGCCGAACAGGGTGCGCTTGGTGTAAGTGGTGATCGAATTGTCGAGGTGCTGCATCACCAGCGAGATGATGGTGCGCTCACTCCAGTTCTTCACGCTCAGGAAACTGATGAGAGTGAACGGGTTTCGCACCACCTGGCCGAGGAAGCGCAGCCAGCGCGGTATGCGGCCGCCGCCGTCGACCATCAGGGTCTGCATCAGCCCCATCACATTCGAGCCCTTGCCGTAGCGCACCGGCTCGATATGGGTGTCGTGGGTCGGGTGGATCGATGACGTGATCGCGACGCCACGGGTGAAGTCGACGTCCGGATTCACCTTGCGGGTCGCCGCGCCCACAATGGATTCGGAGTTGGTGCGTGTGAGTTGGCCGAGTCGGTCGGACAATTCGGGGAGCACGCCCCGATCCCGCATGGCGTGCAACAACTTCTGGGTGCCGAGGGTCCCTGCGGCGAGTACGACTTGGCCCGCGGTGTAGGTCTGCGGGCGCTTGCGGAACCAGGCGCCGGTGCGTTCGGTCGAGATATCCCAGGTGCCATCGGGCAGCGGACGGATCGAGGTCACCGTCGTCATCGGAATCACCTGCGCGCCAGCCTTTTCCGCGAGGTACAGGTAATTCTTCACCAGGGTGTTCTTCGCGCCGTGACGGCAGCCGGTCATGCATTCGCCGCATTCGAGGCAGCCGGTGCGGTCCGGTCCGACACCGCCGAAGTACGGATCCGCGACGGTCTGTCCCGGTTCGCCGAAGAAGACGCCGACCGGGGTCTGCACGAAGGTCTCGCCGCAGCCCATATCGTCGGCGACCTTCTTGAACACCTCGTCCGCCGGTGTCAGATGCGGGTTCTGCACCACGCCGAGCATCTTCTTCGCGCGCTCGTAGTACGGGGTGAGCTCGGCACGCCAGTCGGTGATATCGCACCACTGCTGGTCCTGGAAGAACGGCTCCGGTGGCACATAGAGCGTATTGGCGTAGTTGAGCGAACCGCCGCCGACACCCGCACCGCCGAGGATCAACACGTTGCGCAGCGGGTGGATGCGCTGGATGCCGTAGCAGCCGAGCTTCGGCGCCCACAGGAATTTGCGCAGGTCCCAGCTGGTTTCGGGTAGCTCGTCATCGGCATAGCGTCGACCGGCCTCGAGCACACCGACCCGGTAGCCCTTCTCGATCAGCCGCAGCGCCGTGACGCTGCCGCCGAATCCCGAACCGACCACGAGTACGTCGAAATCCGTTTCTCGCTGGTCCATGTGGTGCTCCTCGATCCGTGTCGCCAGTGACACCGGTAACATTACTACCGAGTAGCAAACGCTCAGAGCTGGGTCTGCCACCAGGCGACAGTGGCCGCGATGGCCTCGTCGATCGGCGTCGGATGCAGGCCGAGGCGCTGCTCGCTGGCGGACGAGTCCAGCACGAACGGCCGTGTGACCTGGTAGCTCATTTCGGCGAGCTCGCGCATCGTCTCATTCGTGAAGCCCATCATGCGCAGCAGGGCGGCCGGTGCCGCGAAGACCTTGGGGGCCGCGACACCTGCGGCGGCGGCGATCGCGTCGAAGAGTTGCTGCTGGGTGATCGGCGGCGCGGTCGGGGCGTGCAGGAAGGAATTCCAGACCGATTCGTCGGCGGCCGCGCGGATCATGGCGGCGGCGAGGTCGGGCATATAGGTGTAGGAGTGCGGCAGGTTCAGCTTGCCCAATGCCTGCACCCGCTTGCCGGTGAGGATCGGGACGAAGACCTGCTCCCCGGCCAGCGACGCCCGCACATACGGGCCGAGGAAGTCCGCGGCCGCGACGCTCACCGTCGCGGCGGCATGTGCCTCACGAGCGCGCACCAGCTGCGTGCGGACGCTGGGTTTGCCGAAATCGGCATTGCGGGGCAGGTTTTCGGTGATCGGACCGTCGACCTTGCCGTAGGAATAGATGTTTTCCGCGAAAACCACTACCGTGCCAGCCTTTTCGGCCTCATCGAGCACGGTGCGTTCAGCCGACGGCAGCTCCGCGCGCCAGACCTTCGCGGTGTATTCGGAGCCTCCGAGGCAGTGGTAGACGGCCGTCGCGCCATCGAACTCACCCGAAAGCTGTTCGGGCAGTGTAACATTGATCTTGCGACGCTCGACGAGTGGATGATCGGGACCGCTCCCGGAGCGAGTGAGTACCCGGACCTGTTTGCCCGCTGCGGCCAATTGCTCGGCGATGGTGGTTCCGGTGGGCCCGGCTCCGGTGACGATGTGCAACTCCGACATAGTGAGTCCTTGTCTACTTTGGTGAGCGGTGCTCTCTGTTGTGTACAAGCATGCAACCGCCGCGAATCAAAGTCAAGAGCAGTGCTCACATTAGTTGACATCGCTCTCTAGAGCGCGCATGGTGATCGGTATGGCGACGACACCACGTGCCCGGGCCAGGGCCCAGACCATGAACGATATCGTCCGGATCGGCCGCGAACATCTGGCCACCGATGGCGCGGCGGCCCTCTCGCTGCGCGCGGTCGCCCGCGATCTCGGTGTGGTGTCGTCGGCGGTATACCGCTACGTCCGCAGCCGCGATGAACTGCTTACACTGCTCGTGATCGACGGCTACAACGCACTCGGCGACGCGGTCGATGCGGCGCTGGCCGATGCCCCCGACGATCCGATCGAGGGCCTGCGCATCGTCGGCCGTACTGTCCGCGGTTGGGCACTTGCGGAACCGGCCCGCTACGGACTTTTATTCGGCACACCGGTGCCGGGCTACGACGCTCCCTCCGAGGAGACCACCGTCCCCGGCACGCGGGTCATCGCGACAATGCAAACCCTCTTCGCCCGCGCCTACCGCGAAGACATGCTCACCGCTCCGGTCAAGGAGCGCCCGTTATCCTCCGCGCTCGCAGCCAATTTCGCGGATATCAGAGCCGCATTCGACCACGACCTACCGGACTGGCTCGTCGCACGCGGCATCACCATGTGGGTCGGGGTGTTCGGCGCCGTAACCTTCGACGTCTTCGATCAGTACGGCACCGACACCTTCACCGACCGCGCCGAACTGTTCGAACTCCAACTCGACGGTCTCCTCGAACAACTCGGCTACCGCGATTAGTGCCGCAGGCGGGGCGGGGGCGCGCCGTGGGGGAGCCGGGGGCCGATGGCGAGCAGGCTGCCCGCGGTGCGACCCTTGCCCCAGCCGATCTTCTCGCGGTAGCGGCCGATCTGATCCTGGGCGATCGGGCTGCCGGGAGGTAGCGGGGTGGATTCGGGGTCGACGTAGAGAGCGTCGGTCGGGCAGTAGGCCTCGCACATGAAGCAGGTCTGGCAGTCGGATTGCCTTGCGATGACCGGGATTCCGGATTCGGTGCGGTCGAATACGTTGGTGGGGCAGGCGTCCACACATTTATCGCAGCCGATGCAGGCCTCGGCGAGTACGACTTCGATCATGACGCGACCTCGGCGGTCTTGGTCCACACGGCGTCGAGACCGCCGGACAGAATGTGGTGGCGCTGCGCCGGATCCTGTTCCGGATGGTCTGCGCGCTTGCTCATACCGCGAGTCTCGGTGCGCGCCAAAGTCGATTCGTACATGAGCCGACCGACCGCGGTGATGGCGGCGGCCTGCCTGGCCCGGATGCGATCGTCACCGGTGCGGCCACCGAGCTCCTTACCTGCGCGCTCCCAGAGCGTGTCGAGTGCATCGAGTGCGGGCCGCAGTCGCTCGCCGTGGCGCAGGTAGTTCTTCTGGAACGGAATCAGCTCGGCCTGCGCGGCCTCGACAACTTCGGCGGTATCGAGCGTGGGGGAGTCACTGGGCCGCAAGCCGGTTCGTCCCGCGCCGCGCAGAGCGGCATCGTCCGGCCGAGACGAGCCGAGCGCGAACCGTGCCGCCCCCGCACCGGCCCAACTCCCCGACGACATCGCCCATGCCGAATTGTGGCTGCCGCCACCGGTGAAACCACCGCAGATGCGTTCCCTGGTCGCCGCGTCGCCCGCCGCGAACAGACCGGGCACCGTGGTCGCGCAGTCGTCGTCCACGATATCGATACCGCCGGTTCCGCGCACGGTGCCCTCGGCGAGCAGATCGACCTCGAAACGATCGGTGAACGGATTGATACCGCGCCGATCGAACTGCAGAAAGAAGTTGGGCTGCCCGAGCCGCATCTGCGTCTGCACCGTCCGGTCGGCGCGGTCGAGTTGGGCGAATACTTTCTCCGACAACAGGGTTCGGGCGATCACCGATCGGCCTTTCGTGGATCCTGCGCCCTCGAGCACCTGTCCGTCCTCGTGGAAGAACGTCGCGTAGCCGTAGTAGGCGGTCTTGGTGATGGTCGAGCCCTTCGGCACGATCGCGTAGGCATTGGAGAATTCCATCCCGGAGAAGCGCGCGCCCACCTCGGCGGCCATCAGCGCGCCGTCACCAGTATCGACATTGGTGCCCAACGCGCGCGACAGGAATGCACAACCGCCACTGGCCAGCACCACCGCACCCGCCGTGGTGCGGTAGTCGCGGTCGAGTTGACGCTGGTATCCGGCCGCGCCGCGGACCGTGCCCGCATCGTCGACGAGCAGTTCGAGAGCCGGTGAATGGTCGAGGATCCGGACGCCGAGCCGCTTGATCCACGCGCGCATCCGGCGCATGTACTCCGGGCCCTGCACCCCGGTGCGCAGCTGCTCACTGGTCGCCGGGTCGGCTGGAAACGGGTACTTGCCTTCCACGGCAAGCCGATTCATGTTGGTGTAGGTCTGATCGAGGACCCGATCCATCCAATAGTGATCGGCGAGATGGCCGCCGAGGGCCTCCCGGCTGGCCTTGGCATTGGCACGGGCGGTCGCCTCCGGGGCGACGTACCAAACGCCGGTGCCGGAAGGTGCTGTCGCGCCGCTGGTTCCGCAGTAGCCCTTGTCTACCAGGGTCACCTCCACGCCGGCCTCCCGCGCGTGGATGGCCGCCCATGCGGCGGCCGGACCGCCGCCGATCACCAGTACATCGGTGCTGGTCTGCCAGAGTTCACTCATGCGTCTGCTCCTGATACGTCGGGATTGCGAAAGAGGCAATCGTCGGCGGAATGCGGGGTCAGCGCGGGGAATTCAATTCTGTGCACGTCGCCGCGATCGCAGAACCCTTCGAATCAGCGCGATTTTGACGCTACCGAGATTCCTGCGCGAGGAATCGGCGCAGCGGGCGCAGAACCATTGCCGTGCTCGGATTGCCCGGCGATAGTTCTGGCCACATCCCGATCGGTAGAAATATCAGGAGGAACCATGACTGCCGCCGATCAACCCCGTTCGGGTGCCCAAGCGGTCGACCGCGCGATTCACGTACTGAACTGCTTCGAGGGCGATGATCCCGAGCTGTCGGTGAGCGAATTGGCGCATCGTGCTGGATTTCCGGTCAGCACGACTTATCGGCTGGCCCAGGCATTGGTGCGGGGCCGGTTGCTGGAGCAGGATCCGGCGACCGATCGCTATCGCATCGGACACGGGCTGGCCTCGCTGGCCCGACCCGCGCTGTCGCGGTTGGGCATCGACGCGGCCGCACCGCACCTCTACGCGCTGGCCGCAGGCATCAAGATCACCGTTAGCCTGAGCGTCGCCGACGAGCGGGACGCGGTCACGGTCTTCCAGGCGCGGCCGCCGGTGTACTTCTGCCCCAACCAGTTGCCGCAGGCCCGCCAGCCGCTGCGCTCCAGCGCCGTCGGCCAGGCCCTGCTGGCCTTCGCGCCCTTTGTCGACGGACTCGATCGACGGCCTGCGCCGCTGACAGATCTGGATCGTGTGCGGCGCAGCGGTTTCGCCGTGGAGATCATCGAGCGCGAGGATCCGGTCCGCTCGGTGGCGGTGCCGGTCCTCGGCCCCGATAGGCAGGTCTGGGGTGCGCTCGGCGTGCAGGCCCGTTCTGCGCGGCTGAACGAGGAACTGGTGCGCGGCATCGTGCCTGCTATGCGGCAGATCGCGGGCCGGATCGGGCCACTGTTCCAGTCCACCGCCGCCATCACCGATGCGCCGGTGGAGTTGTACTCACGGTGATTTTCACAATGTGAAATCGGCATTGTCGTCCCTGGCGGGCGACCCCACCATGGACACAAAGCCGCGGGGTCGCCGCTTCTATCCGAATCCCACGAAGGTCGTTGACATGATCGAATCCATTGCGCTGATCCGCCGTCGCACGGTGGATTTCATGCGCCTGCCCCATGGAGTCTGTCGCGCCTGAATCCGCGGTCGCCGAAATAGGGTCGCCGCATTAGCCGATCAGGTAATCCTCCGCGCTTACCTGCCGTTGTGGCGTGCCCTATTGCGCTGCGGCAGTGCGCATTCCGTGAAAGAACTTCCATGACGCTGTCCCCGAAAACCAGGCCACGGTTCGTCCGTGCGGTGGCCGCCGTACTCACCATTCCCGCCGCGGTCGCGGTGCTCACCGGCTGCGGCAAATCCGAGCCGGGCACCAATGCCGACGGCAAGGCCGTATTGCGCTACCAGGGATCGACCGGCCAGGTCTCGGCATACGAACTGGCGGACGATCTCGGCTACTTCAGCAAGATCGCGCTGCACTGGGAGGGTGACACCACCAGCGGACCGGCGAATATCCAGGCCGCCGCGACCCGCCAGATCGAGTTCGGCAGCGCCTTCAACGGCGCGGTCGTCAAGTTGGCCGCGGGCGGTGCGCCCGTCACCTCGGTGCTCAGCTCGTACGGCGCGGATGAGCAGTCGTTCACCGGCTACTTCGTCCGTGACGATTCGGGCATCAACTCGCCCAGGGATCTGATCGGCAAGAAGGTCGGCATCAATACCCTTGGCGCACACCATGAATTCATCACCCGGGAATGGCTGCACCAGCAGGGGCTGACCGACCAGGAGATCAAACAGGTCGAGTTGATCGTGGTGCCGCCGGCCAATACCGAGGACGCTCTGCGCAAGGGGCAGATCGATGTCGCCGCGTTGGGCGCAGTCTTCCGGGAGAGCGCGGTCGGGCGCGGCGGTATCCACGCGCTCTACACCGATAAGGATCTGTTCGGTCAATTCGACTACGGCACTTATGTTTTCCGCAAGGATTACATCGCCCAGCACCCGGAGGCCGTCAAGGACTTCGTCCAGGGGACCGCGCGGGCGACGCGCTGGCTGCAGGTGACCCCGCGCGATGAGGTGGTCGCGCGCTTCGCCTCGATCATCAACAAGCGCGGACGCAATGAGAACACCGATCTGCTGAAATTCTGGCGGAGCCCAGGCCTCCCGGTCCCCGGTGCGGTGATCGCGGAGAAGGAACTGCAGATCTGGATCGATTGGCTGGTCCGCAACGGTGATGTGCCCGCCGGAAAGCTGACGGCGAAGGATCTGTACACCAACAAGGACAACCCGTACGCCAACGGTACCTACGGTCCGGCCACCGGACCGACCGGAGAGGTGGTCGCGTCGAAATGAGTCAGGTGAAACTCGCACTCACCGGAGTGCGCAAACAGTTCCCGGTCCGTGGGTCGAACGAGGAGTTCACCGCAATCGAGGATATTTCGCTGGAATTGCGCGATGGCGAGTTCCTGGTGCTTGTTGGCCCGAGCGGTTCCGGGAAGTCGACGCTGCTCGATCTGCTCGGCGGGCTCAGCAAGCCGAGTGCCGGGCGAATCCTGTTGGACGGCAAGCCGATCAGCGGACCCGGTCTGGACCGCGGCATCGTCTTCCAGCAGTACGCGCTGCTGCCGTGGCGCACCGCCCGGGCAAATATCGAATTCGGTTTGGAGGCGAAGGGTGTCCGACGTCGGGAACGCCGGAAGATCGCCGACGAATACCTGGAACTGGTGGGCCTGGCCGGATTCGGCGACCGATATCCGCATGAGCTGTCCGGCGGCATGAAACAGCGAGTCGCCATCGCCCGCAGCCTCGCCTTCGATCCGGAGGTGCTGCTGATGGACGAGCCGTTCGCCGCACTCGACGCCCAGACCCGGGAGTCATTGCAGGACGAACTGTTACGGATCTGGAAGGCCACCGGGAAAACGATTCTGTTCATCACCCACGGCATCGACGAGGCCGTCTACCTCGGCCAGCGAGTCGCCGTGCTGACCTCACGGCCGGGGCGGATCAAGGCGGTGATCGATATCGATATCGACCGGAACTCCGGTGCGGATGTGCGCTCCAGCGAACCCTTCCGGGAGGCACGGCACCAGATCTGGTCGCAGTTGCAAAGCGAAGTCACCCGGGCGCAGGGACTCGAACGCGAGTCGTTGTCGGCCACGAGCATCGAGAGGAAGCCGGTTCATGTCTAGCGCAGTGCAAGTCGTCGAGAAGTCACGGCCGGTTGTCATCCGCAGCCGGGCCGAGTCCGCGCCGACACGGAAAGTCGACGTGTCGCGGGTAGTGCGGGCGGTCGCGCTGCTGGCGTGGCGAATCTTCAAGCCCACCTTCGCCATCGGCCTGCTGGTCGCGATATGGGAGGCGGCGCCCCGGCTCGGTTTGGTGGACGAGGTCTTCCTGCCGCCGTTTTCGACCGTCGCGCAGGCCTTCATCGATCTGGTGCAGAGCGGTCAGATGTGGGAGCACGTCTCGACGAGCCTGACGCGGTCGGCGACCGGATTTTCGCTCGCGCTCGCAGTGGCCATTCCGGTCGGTGTCGCCATCGCCTGGTATCGACCGGTGGCCGACTTTCTGAACCCGATCCTCGAATTGTTCCGCAATACCGCGGCACTGGCGCTGTTGCCCGTGTTCATCCTGATCCTGGGCATCGGGGAGACCTCCAAGATCGCGCTCGTGGTGTACGCGAGCTTCTTCCCGATCCTGTTGAACACCATCACCGGTGTGCGCACCGTGGACCCGCTGCTGATCAAATCCGCCGTGTCGCTCGGCTTCTCGCCGATTCGGCTGTTCCAGAAGGTGATCCTGCCCGCTGCGGTGCCATCGATCTTCACCGGCGTGCGAATGGCGGCGGCGTCCTCGATCCTGGTGCTCATCGCCGCCGAAATGGTCGGTGCCCGTGCCGGACTCGGCTATCTGATCACCGCGGCCCAGCAGAACTTCCAGATCCCGAATATGTATGCGGGCATCATCGCCATCTCGCTACTCGGGCTGAGTTTCAACGGCCTACTCGTCGCTCTCGAACGCCACCTGTCCCGGTGGCGCGCCGAGCCCTCCCGTTAAGGACTCCGATGTCGTTACCCCGCAAGCAATTCCACCTCAATGCCTTCCTGATGGGCGTCGGACATCACGAGGCGGCCTGGCGGCACCCCCGGACCGAGGAGCGCCGCGTACTGGATGTGCGGCATTTTCAGGAGCTCGGCCGGATCGCCGAACGCGGCAAACTCGACTCGGTCTTCTTCGCCGACGGGTTGGCCGTCGGACCGCGGATCAAGCGCAATACCCTCGCCGTATTCGAGCCGGTCACCTTGCTTGCCGCGATCGCTGCGGCGACCGAACGGGTCGGGCTCATCGCGACGGCGTCGACCACCTACAACGAACCGTTCAACCTGGCCCGCAAATTCGCCTCACTCGATCACATCAGCAGCGGTCGGGCGGGCTGGAATATCGTCACCTCGGGCAACGAGGACGAGGCCTTGAACTTCGGCTTCGACGCCATTCCCGAACATGCCAGACGCTACGAGCGGGCACAGGAGTTCGTGGATGTCACCGTGCGGCTCTGGGACAGCTGGGAGTCCTCGGCGATCGTGCTCGATCCGGACGAGGGCGTCTTCGCCGACCCGGACAAAGTGCACACCATCGACTACGCCAGTGATCGGTTCCGGGTACGCGGCCCGCTGAATTCGCCGCGCAGCCCACAGGGGCGCCCGCTGCTGGTGCAGGCCGGATCGTCGGAGAGCGGTAAGGATTTCGCCGCGCACTACGCCGAGGCCGTGTTCACCGCGCAGCGCTCGCTCGCGGAGGGGCAGGCGTTCTATCGGGATCTGAAGGCGCGGCTGCCGAGGTACGGTCGCTCGGCCGATGAACTGAAGGTGCTGCCCGGTCTGGTGCCGTTCATCGCTGACACCCGCGAAGAAGCACTCGCCCTCGAACAGGAATTCACCGACCTCATCTCACCGGATTACGCCCTGCGGCAACTGTCTGCGCTGCTCGGCGTCGATCTCACCGAACACGCACTCGACGCACCACTGCCGCCGCTGCCCGCGGAGAGCGAAATCGAGGGCGGAAAGAGCAGATTCACGCTGGTCAAGGAACTCGCCGAGCGCGAGAAACTCACGGTGCGCCAGCTCATCGGCAAACTGGGCGGCGGGCGCGGGCACCGGACCCTCGCAGGCACACCCACCGATATCGCCGACGAACTGCAGTCCTGGTTCGAGAACGGCGCCGCCGACGGCTTCAACATCATGCCGCCGTATCTGCCGGGTGGCCTCGAGGACTTCGTGGACCGGGTGGTCCCGATCCTGCAGGAGCGCGGCCTGTTCCGCACCGACTACACCGCGACGACGCTGCGCGGGCACTACGGGCTGGCACCGGTGGAAAGCCAATTCGCCCAGGTACGAACCGAACTCGGCGCATGAGTCCCCGACTGACCAGGCGGCGCGCCGTCGACTTCATGCGAATGGGCAGCAGCGGTTGTCGCCCGTGCTCCACCGACCATCCCCATCCATTGCCGAAGAAGGTACGACCATGACCACTGTCAGCGAGCCCATCACCACCCTCCGGATCACGCCCGTCGCCGGACATATCGGCGCCGAGATCGCGGGCGTCGACCTGCGGGCCGAACTCACCGACCAGGAGGTCGCCGACATCACCGCGGCCCTCTACGAATACAAGGTGCTGTTCTTCCGCGACCAGCACATCGGTCACGCCGAACACATCGCCTTCTCTCGGCGATTCGGCGCCGTCACGCCGTCACATCCCTACGACGATGACGCGCCGACCGAATTCCCCGAAATTCTGGCCGTCGACAGCCGACTCTACGAAAAGCGTTTCGGCATCAAGAAATTCACCTACACCAACCAGTGGCACACCGATGTCTCCGCACTGATCAACCCGCCCGCCGCGTCGCTGCTGCGGGCCGAGATCGCCCCGGAGCGCGGTGGGGACACCAGCTGGACGAATCTCGCCGCGGCCTACGCGAACCTGCCCGAGTCGCTGCGCAAGTTCGTCGAGGGGCTGCGGGCCGTGCACCGGTTCGGCGGCAGCCGTCCGGCATGGAACGAGGAAAGCGACTACGCCAAGAAGGTCGCCAATGCCCCGCTGGTGACCGAACATCCCGTCGTGCGCGTGCACCCGGTGACCGGCGAGAAGGTGCTCTTCGTCAACCCCGGTTTCACCACCCACATCGTCGGGCTGAGCCCGGCCCAGAGCGACGCGGTACTCCAGCTGCTGTTCGACGAACTGTCGAACCCGGCCTACACCGTCCGATTCCGTTGGGAAAAGGGCAGCCTGGCGTTCTGGGACAACCGCGCCACCGCCCACCTGGCCCCGGGCGACCTCAACCACCTCGATGTCACCCGCGTGCTGTACCGCACCACACTCGAGGGCGACATCCCGGTCGGCGTAAACGGCGAGCAGTCGCGCTCGATTTCCGGCAATCAGTTCACCGGGTCCTGACATGGGTCGGGGTCGGCACCACAGGCGCCGACCCCGACGTCCAGTTCTATTCGCTCACTACGGTGTTCGCACCGGGACGGTGTCCGCCAGCGCCAGGTAACTGTTCCCGCCCGAGGGCAAGTCGACCACGTGGCGGCCTATGAGCCGGTATTTCGCGAACGAGGGCCAGTCGACCTACACGCACGTCTTCGGCGGTCAATGGCGAGATCACCAGATCTCCGTCCTCGCCGGACAGCACGGCCTCCAGCTCCCTGAGCTCGTCGACCACCGCGGCCGGGGTCGGCGGGTTTGCCAACCAGACGGCAGAATTCGTCCCGCTGCGGGGCCCGCTGCTCACCGGTGGGCTGGTAGGCGGCCGGGTCGGCGTAGCGGCGCCACCCCGGCACTGTACGTCCCCGCACCGCGGCCCGAGCAGCACGCACAACTCCTAGTAGTGCCGGTATGCGGTGACGCCGGCGAACCGCACCGTCGAGCGCACTCCGACTAGCGGGGGACGGTGACTGGGTCGGCGCAACTGGCGGCGGCGTCGACGAATGAGCAGGGTTTGGGGGCGCGGGTTGGGCGGTAGTCGGGGGTAACGCCGTCCTGGTGGGTGATGGCGGTGTAGGCGGGTACGGCGTCGGTGGGCTTGCGGGTGAGGGTGGGGTCGGTGCGGACGTCGACCGTGTAGAGGCCGAAACGTGGCGTGTACGAACCCCATTCGTAGTTGTCGGTGAGGCTCCAGTAGTTGTAGCCGATGAGGTTCATACCGTCGGCCTTGGCGCGCTGCAGCCAGTAGACAGTGTCGCGGAGGTCGTCGGCGCGGGTGTAGCCGTCGGCTCGGGGCATGCCATTTTCGGTGGGCATGCCGTTCTCGACGATATAGAGCGGCCGGCCCGGGAATTTTCGTGAATAGTGTTGCAGGGCATAGTAAATTCCCTCAGGCTCCAAGGGGTTGTTCCACAGCTGGCTGAAGCTCAGCTTGGTAACGGTGTCGGGGGACGCACCGTAGTAGTAATCGATGCCGATGTAGTCGAGTTTCGCGGCGACAGTATTGATGAACGAGCCGTTGACCGCATCCTCACCAGCCGGAATGTAGGCGACGTTGCTGGTGACCATGGCGCCCGGCTGCACGGCGTGGATGTAGTCGTAGATGGCATTGTGCGCCTGGGCGATTCGGTCCTGCATCACCGGAATGTCGGCGGGGGAGAGGCCGCCGTGCGAGGTCTCGTTCATGATGTAGGCCGCGGGTTCGTTGAAGGTGACCCACAGCGGGTCGGCCGCGGCGTATCGGTCGACGACGGCGCGCGCGTTGGCGAGCCAGTCCTCGACGATATTCGGATTCGACCAGCCGCCGCGGTCGACCTCCCAGCCCGGATACACCCAGTGATCGATGGTGAGCATCGGGCGCATCCCGGCCGCCGTGATCGCGGCGATCACATTGTCGTAGAAGCGAAGTCCGGCCTCATCCCATTCGCCCGGCCGCGGCTGCACGCGCGCCCACTTGATGCCGATTCGATAGACCTTGACGCCGAGTTGCGCGGCCAGATCGATATCGGACCGGTAGCGATGGTAGAAGTCGACGGACTCCAGATAGGGGTCGTCCGTCTTGCCTGCGGCCACGTACCGGGACCAATTGCTATCCGGTGCATAGCCTTCGGACTGATATCCCGATGCGGCGACACCCCAGAGAAAGTCCGAACCGAGCGGCTGCACCTGCGCCGGCGGCGCGGGCTGTGCTATCGCGGGCGTTGGACCACCGGCCATCAAGGCGGCAGTGCCGGCCACCAGTGTGACCAAGATATGGCGACTACTCGGCGATCGCATCGAACTCCTGCTTCCTGGGCGCTCGTGGACCTCCGGCGCAGGCCGGGGCGGGCGGGACCACGCGACGAGAGTAACTGGTCGGTCGTCTTCTGTAGGGGAGGATGCGGCTATCGGTGTTGTGCGCCGACTTGAATAGCAACACTTGCCCTGGTGAACCTGGCTGGGGGAGTGGGGTTTTGGGTGCGCAGGGTAGGGCAGTGGGGAAGCAAGTTGGGGCACAGGGAAATCGGTTCACGCCGACGTCCTAGGCGCCAAGACCGGAGCCCATGGCGAGGGGTTTGAAGACAACAGCAATACAAAAATTACATTTAGGTAGGTAGATATACGCATCTACTCATGTAATCTCAACCCTTCGATCCCACCACAAATCACCTACCAAGCAACGTCCGGTACTCAACAACCACAGCCAGCCGGGAGAGGAAGAGCAACCGGACTCGTTGCGTTACGAGGAAGGTTCTTGACTTCGAGCGCACTCTAAAACCTAGCGTTGGTGCCATGGCAGCAATATTGGTCACCGGAGCAAACAAGGGTCTCGGCTTCGAGGCAGCCCGCCAACTCGTCGCGGCGGGTCACACCGTCTACCTCGGCAGCCGGGACGCCGAACGCGGTCGTCAGGCGGCCGAGGAATTGGGTGCGCGGGCTGTCCAACTCGATATCACCGACGACGCATCCGTGGCGGCCGCGGCGCAGACAATCGAGGCCGACGGCGGTCTGGATGTCCTGGTCAACAATGCCGGTATCCAGGCAGAGATGACCGACCGGAACGATGTCATCGGCGCTGCGGACCTCACCGCGGATGTGATGCGAAAGACCTTCGAAACGAACGTCTTCGGCACGGTACGCGTCCTGCACGCCTTCCTGCCGCTGCTACAGCGCTCGGCGGCGCCGGTGG
Organism: Nocardia vinacea; assembly: GCF_035920345.1. Classification (NCBI taxonomy): domain Bacteria; kingdom Bacillati; phylum Actinomycetota; class Actinomycetes; order Mycobacteriales; family Nocardiaceae; genus Nocardia; species Nocardia vinacea. The sequence continues at coordinate 2,462,698 of NZ_CP109149.1, read as the reverse complement.
TGGTCAATGTCAGCAGCGGTCTTGCGTCGCTGACCAGGGTCTCGACCCCGGGCACCCCGGCATACGCCTACCCGGGCGTCGCGTATCCCGCGTCGAAGACGGTGGTCAACATGCTCACCGTGCAATACGCGAAGGTCTTCCCGGATATCCGGATCAATGCGGTGGAGCCTGGTTTCACAAAGACCGATCTCAACGGGAATACCGGCACCCAGGCTGTGGAGCAAGGTGCCGAGATCATCGTGCGCATGGCGCAGCTCGGCCCAGACGGCCCCACCGGAAGCTACGTCGATGCCGAAGGCGCGCTGCCCTGGTGATCGACGACGGCCGTGGCGACGATGTACCCCTTGGGGTCGCGCCACGTCTTCCCTGGATGGTGGGTGAACCAATCCTGGACGTCCTCGCGCAGATCGTTCAGAATCGCCTGTCGTCGTGGGTGATTCGGCGTGACGCCGTAGAACGTGAACAGCGCCTCGGCGAAGCGCACCAGCGGATCCGGAGTATCGAAGACGAGCGCATTATCCGATCGCTGGATCCGCACGTCGCCGAAAACCTCGGACATCAGCTCCGGCAAGGTGTCGGAGTCGACGGTCATCGTCTCGCCCAGGCCGAGGCCGTAGGTCGCGGCATGGGCGACCACGAGTTCGGTGGTGCACGGGTAGGTTCCGGGATGATTGACGACCACGGCAACCGTCCCGCCGGGTTTGGTCGTGCGCCGGAATTCCTCGAGCGCGGCGAGCGGATTCGCGAGATGGTACAGCATATGTCGCGCGGTGAGAGCGTCGAAGCTGTTGTCGTCGAACGGGATCCGGTCGGCACTGCCGAATACGCCGCGCACCCCGGGGACGGCATTGGCGGCGGCGACCATCGCGGGGGAGGTGTCGATCCCGACCAGTGGACCCTGATGACCGTTGCCGGCGAGGTGGGCGAGGAATCGGGCGTCGCCGCAGCCGATATCGGCTAGATGTTCGGTTCCGGTGAGTTCCAGCGCGGTCAGCACATTCGCGGTGGGGTCGTCGGGACGCTCCGAATAGCGCTCGTGGGTATCGATCCGCACCTTCAAAGGTGTCGGATCGGCGTATTCGGCATCGAGACGGTAGCTGCACATCGCGGTCGTCCTTCGGTCCAGTTGGCCGGTGGTTGACCAGGTCGCCGGTTCGGCGATCGGGTCCGCGGGCTTTCCGGCGGTGAGCGTACCTCCCGAGGCGGCGCGCGGCGTTCCCTTTGGTGGGGGCGACTACGAACCGTTCGACCGTCCAGCGGTGACGGTCGGGAACCGCAGCGTGATCGGTGTGGTCTCGATCGGCTCGTGCATATCCTCGGTGCCCGGGCGTTCATCGTCCAGAATAGGTTCGCCGAGCCCGATTTTCTCCTGGACACGTTTCATCCAGGCCGGCGCCCACCAGCAGTCGTCGCCGAGCAGTTTCATGACCGCGGGTACCAGCAGCATGCGTAGCACGGTGGCATCAATGAATAGTGCGGCGATCATCCCGTAGGCGATGTACTGCATCATCACCAGATCGGAGAAGGCGAACGCACCGGTCACCACGAGCAGGATCAGCGCGGCGGCGGTGATGATGCGGCCGGTGTGCGCGGTGCCGGTGTGCACCGCGTCGCTGGTGCTCGCGCCCTTGGCCCTGGCCTCGACCATGCGGGAGAGCAGGAAGACTTCGTAATCGGTGGACAGGCCGTAGATGATCGCGATGATCAGGACGAGCACATTCGACTGGATGGGCTGCGGGGTGAAGTTCAATAGTCCTGCGGCGTGGCCGTCGACGAAGATCCAGGTCAGGATGCCGAGGGTGGAGCCGAGCCCGAGCGCGCTCATCAGTGCGGCCTTGATCGGCAGCACCAGCGAGCCGAAGGTCAGGAACATCAGCATCGTGGTCACGAACAGGACCAGCGCGATCATGACCGGGATGCGGTAGAGCAGTGCGTCGATGCTGTCCTTCTGCATGGCCGGAATGCCGCCGACGTACATGCTGACGCCGTCGGGGAGTTCCATCTTGCGCAGGTATTCGATGGTTTCCCCGCCTTCGTTCGGGTGCACCAGTGTTGCCTTGGAGCGGTAAACGTTGCCCTGGGTCATGGATTTGGACGGCATCTCGAACTGACTGGCCAACCCGGGGGCGTGTCCGGCGGTGCGCCAGGCCTCGCCGACCGGCGTGCTGTTGTCGGCGACGAAGACGAGTTCGATGGGATCGGATCGGCGCTGTGGGAAGAAGGTGTCGATCTGTTCTTGTGCGACGCGAGTCGGGTTGTCCGGTGGCAGATATCGCTCACTGAAGCCGCCGAAGATGAGGTTCTTGACCGGGATGATCAGCAGGAAGAGCACGATGACCAGTGGGATCGCGACGGTGAGCGGTCGCTGCATCACCCAGCGTGTGGTCTTGCCCCAGAAACCGCCCTCGATTTGTTCGGCGGTCTTGGTTCTTCGGAACCGGTTGAACCCCAACATATCCACGCGCGGACCGAGGACGGCCAGGCTGGCGGGCAGGATGGTGATGGCGGTGAACGCGGCCAGCAGGACGGTCGCGATGGCGCCGTAGGCCATCGATTTGAGGAAGCCCTGAGGGAACAGCAGCATGCTGCCGAGGCTCGCGATGATCATGGTCGCCGAGAACACTACGGTGCGTCCGGCGGTGACGACGGTGCGGCGCACCGCGGCACGAGTGTCGTAGCCCGCGGCGAGTTCCTCGCGGAATCGGCTCACGATGAACAGGCCGTAGTCGATGGCCAGGCCGAGGCCGATCATCGAGAGGACCGAGGAGACAAAGGAATTGACCTCGGTGAAGCGGGTCAGGAACATGATGATGCCGGATGCGCCGATCACGGTGAGTCCACCGACCAGCAGCGGCAGTGCGGCCGCGACGAGGCCGCCGAAGATGAAGAACAGCAGCACCGCGACGGCGGGAATGGCCAGGACTTCCATGCGGTGCACATCGTCGGCCATCGTGTCATTGAGTGTGCCCGCCACCGCTTGCAGGCCACTGACCTGCACGTCGATGCCGGGTATTGCGAAGGCGTCCTTGACTTTCCGGAAGTTGCGCACGGAGTCGGTGTCGTTATCGCCCGCGATGGCGATCGCGGCCACGGCGCGCTTCTTGTCTTCGGTGGCCGCCTTCGCGCCGCTGATCTTCACGCCGTCGACGCGCCAGTAGGACGCGTTGACGCCGGTGATCTCGTTCGGATACTTGTGCGGGAGGCTGTTGAGATTGTCGATGATCGGTTGGTTGAATTCCGGATCGTCGACGGTCTTGCCGTCCGGTGCGGTGTAGAGCACGACGACGTCGAAGTCGTGATTGCGTCCGAAGGCGGTGTCGGCGAGGCGTGCGGCCTGTGCGGATTCCGAAGTGGGATCGTCCATACCGCCGGAGCTGAGGTGGTCCTCGAGCCCGAAGCCGTATGCGCCGAGTGCAAGGAGTGCGCCCACCACCACCGCGAGTACGGCGAAGCGCACCCGGTAGACGAGATTTCCCCAGCGCGTGAACATCAGCGCGCTCCTTGCCAGCGGGAAAATTGGTGTGCTGCTTGGTCTGCCGCGCCGATCGCCAAGGGGCTGCATCCTTTCCGGGGGTGCACGCTCGATGTGCCTGTAATCAAAGGTACAGGCCAGTGTGAAGTGTCAGTGTTTCAGAAATGATGCCACCGTGTGCGCGGATGTGACGCGGATTGCATTGACTGCCAAAGTGTTTGAATCATGCCGACTGGCAGTCGATGCAGACTTGCGGGTTATGAAGTCCGCTGGGGTGTGACGGCGAGATCGGTTGGGCCCAGGATCTTGCCGAGAGTAGCGGCGAGTGTATGCAATTCGTCCGGATCCAGCTTGTCGGCGAAGCATCGCTCGATGCCCGCGAGATAGCCGGGCGCGGCTGCGTGCAGACGCTCGCGGCCCACATCGGTGATGGCGACGAATGCGGATCTGCCGTCGTCGGGATTGGATTCGCGTGCGACCAAACCCGCGGCGGCCATCTCGGTGACGAGCCTGCTGACCCGAGTGCGGCTGAGTACGACGCGTTCGCCGAGATCGGTCATGCGCAGTGGTTCGACGCCGTCGAGTTCGAGCAGCACGTCGTACCACGCGAGTGGGAGTCCGAAGCCCCTGCGCAGTTCGGCATCCAGGCGGGGGACGAGGTTCGCGTGCACCCGTAGTAGTGCCGACCATGCGCTGGCGGCCGACTGGCGGTGCTGCTCCGATTGCGTCACGGGCCGATTCTAACCACTTGCGTGCACCCGCACGCATATAATAGCGTGCGCACGCACATAAAATTGTGCATGGTTAGGAAGGAAATCTATGACCACAGTCATCGCCCGTGACGAACTGGCCGCCGCGATCGAGGCCGGTACGGTGACGGTCCTGGACACCCTTGGTGCGGGCTACTACGAGAAAGCGCATCTGCCGGGTGCGCTCACCCTGGTCGAAGCTGATGTGGAATCCCGCGCTGCGCGGTTGCTTCCGGACCAGCACGCACCCATCGTGACCTACTGCTCGAACAACGCCTGCCAGAACAGCGAGGTAGTCGCGGTCAAACTGCGCGCCCTCGGGTACGCGAACGTCCGTGCCTACCGCGCCGGCATCCAGGACTGGACCGAAGCAGGCCTGCCGATCGAATCCGAATCCTGAGTCTGGCCCGGATCGCGGTCGGGCGGTGCACTGCCCGACCGCGCATCAATTGGCGAGTCGATGCGCGGTCTTGTGCCTGCTAGGGGATCAGCGGATGATCGTAGAGGTAACGATTTCTGGTCGGGGGCATCTTCATCGTCGATCAGTCAGGAACGTCCTAATGACCACCAGAATTGCCTCGGCGATCGCCGCGATCGCCATCACCGTCTCTGTTGGCGCTCTTGCCGCTCCTACGGCATCGGCGGAACCGGTTACACCTACGCTCGGTTCGGTCGTTTTCTGCTTCAACGTCCCGCTGGGTCCCTTCTTCAGCTTCAGCATCTGCATCTGAGATTGCCGGGCGGGCAAAAGCCGCGGACCAGCGCGGCGTTCATAACAAAGTGAACCTGTCGGTGGGCCGGGCTACCGTGGGGTGATGGCCGCGCATCTGACGCACTGGGGAGTGTTCGAAGCCGAGAGCGATGGGCAGCGGTTGACCGCAGTGCGTCCATGGCGCGGGGATCCGGAACCGACGGCATTGATCGAGAATGTGGCCTCGGCACAACATCATCCGACGCGGATCGATCAGCCTTATGTACGGCAGGGGTGGTTGGAGCACGGGCCGGGTGCGGCTGGGCGCGGCGATGAGCCGTTTGTTCCGGTGTCGTGGGAGACCGTGGTGGAGTTGGTTTCCGGTGAGTTGAATCGGGTTTACGGCGAGTACGGCGCGGAAGCCGTGTACGGCGGGTCGTACGGGTGGTCGAGTGCGGGGCGATTTCATCACGCGCAGAGTCAGGTGCATCGGTTTCTGAACTGTCTCGGCGGTTATGTCCGGAGTGTGCACAGCTACAGTCTTGGGACCTCGCAGGTGTTGTTGCCGCATGTAATCGGCTCGATGGGGCTGTTCGAGGGGCACGCGACCGCGAAGAGCGTGCTTGTCGAACACACGGAGTTGGTGGTGGCTTTCGGTGGGCTGTCGCCGAAGAACTCCGTGGTGTCGCCAGGTGGTGTGTCGCGGCACAACACCAGGACCTGGATCGCGGCGGCGCGGGCGCGCGGCTGCCGATTTGTATCGATCAGCCCGCTGCGCGATGACATTCCGGCGGAGGCCGCGGCCGAGTGGATCGCACTGCGGCCAAGCAGCGATGCGGCGCTGATGCTGGCGCTGGCCCAGGTGTTGGATGCGGATGGGTTGGCGGACAAGGATTTTCTGGATCGGTTCACGGTCGGGTACGAACGGTTCATCGGTTATGTGCGTGGCGAATCCGATGGCGTCGTCAAGGATCCCGCGTGGGCGGAACGGATCACCGGGTTGTCGGCCGGGCGGATCCGTTCGTTGGCGCGGGAGATGGCTGCCGCGCGCACGATGATCAATGTGAGCTGGTCATTGCAGCGTGCCGAGCACGGTGTGCAACCGCTGTGGCTCGGGGTGGTGCTTGCGGCGATGCTGGGCCAGATCGGTCTGCCGGGTGGGGGATTCGGGCACAGTTACGGGTCTTGCGCTCATGTCGGTGAACCAGCGCGCGGACAGTCGGTGCCGAGGTTCCCGCAGGGCGGCAATGGTGTTTCGACGTTCATTCCGGTTGCCAGAATCGCCGATATGCTGCTGAATCCGGGGGAGCCCTTCGATTTCAACGGTATGCGACTGGTGTATCCGGATATCAAGTTGGTGTACTGGTGCGGCGGGAATCCCTTTCATCACCACCAGGATCTGGCCCGACTGCACACGGCGTTCACCCGGCCGCAGACGGTGGTCGTGCACGATGCGTTCTGGACCGCCACCGCGCGCCACGCCGATGTAGTGCTCCCGGCGACCATGAGCATCGAACGCGACGATTTCGGCTCCGGGCAGAACGATCACGAGTTCTTCCCGATGAAGGCGCTCACCCGGCCGCACGGGCGGTCCCGTGACGACTACGCGATCTTCGCGGAACTGGCCGAACACATCGGTGTCGGCAAGGAATTCACCGAGGGACGCACCGTCGAGGAATGGTTGCGGCATCTGTACCAGCAATGGCGCGCTGGGCTCGACGATCCGGCGGTGCCGGAGTTCGACGAGTTCTGGGACAGCGAGTCGTTCACGGTCGCGGTGCCCGATCCGGAGCAGGTGCTGTTCGCAGATTTCCGTGCGGATCCGGAGCGCTTCCCGCTGACCACACCCAGCGGCAAGATCGAGATCTTTTCCGAAACGATCGACGGGTTCGGCTATGCCGATACCCCGGGCCACCCGGTCTGGTTGGAACCGGAGGAATGGCTGGGCGCCGCGACACGATTCCCGCTGCAGCTCGTCGCGAATCAGCCGCGCACCAAACTGCACAGTCAGCTCGATGTCGGCGCGCACAGTCAGTCGGTGAAAATCGGTGGGCGGGAACCGGTGCGGTTACATCCCGACGATGCCGCGGCACGAGGTCTGCGAGACGGGGATATCGTGCGGATCTTCAACGATCGCGGAAGCTGCCTGGCCGGGCTGGTCGTCGACGACGCGGTCCGGCCGCAGGTCGCGCAGCTGTCGACGGGCGCCTGGTATGACCCGGATCCGGCCGACCCCACCTTCTGTCGGCACGGCAACCCGAATGTGCTCACCGCGGACCGTCCCGCATCGACCCTGAGTCAGAGCTGCGCCGGACAGTTGGCGCTGGTCGAGATCGAGCCGTACGACGGTGAGCTACCGGATGTGGCCGTTGTTCGGCCCCCGGCCACGGTCGAGCGCGTTTCGTGATGGCGCGGGTGAGGCTGGTCTCAACGGGCGGTCCCGGCTGTGGTCCGATTTCGGATTTCTGTCAGGATTTCGAACTATGGTGTCGAATCCGTTGCCCGCGGTAGCTCGCCGAATCGCGCAGAAACGCTGGGTCATGCGCACGGCGCCGATAGTGATGCGGCTGGAACGGTTTGTGCGGCGGGTCAGCCGTGGTCGGCGCGGCGTGCTCGATCTGGCGGGTTTGCCGTCGATCGAGCTCACCGTCGCGGGCCGCAAAACCGGGATCCCGCGCACCACATCGTTGCTGTATGTGCCGCGCGGTGACGACTTGCTGCTGGTGGGCTCCAACTGGGGCAGCCCCAAGCATCCGGTGTGGTCGGCAAACCTGCGGGCGGCGGACACCGCCATTGTCCGGCGGAAAGGTGACCGGTTCGAGGTGACCGTCAGCGAGGTCACCGGTATGGACCGCAAACGGGCCTGGGATCTGGCGGTCGAGTTCTGGCCGGGCTACGAAATGGAATGTGAGCTGTCCGGCGGGCGCACCTTCCGCATTTTCGAATTGCGCCGCAGCTGAATTCACTCCGCGGCAGGCACGATCGGCGCGCCCGGATGCGGGACCGGCACTGGTGGGGTCAATGCGGCGGCGGGCGAACCCGGCTTGGCGGGTGGCGGCGGTAGGGCCGGTGTGAGCAGTGGCGGTGCGGCCGGTGCGGGAACGATGCCCCGAGTCTTGTCGGGGGTCGGTTCGGGGCAGTCGGGGGCATCGGATTCGCCGCAGGTGGCGGGCATGATCGGCGCCGCATGGGTGACGGTCGACAGCGCACTCGTGGCGATCATAAGGACTGCGGCTCCGACCAGGACGGCTCGGCGGGATGCGAGGGGCATGGCGATCACAACCAGATCGGATCGCCGTACACCGCGACCGAATTGTCGGCGGTATCGGTGGAAGTGGTCGCGATCACATACGAGCGCAGGCTGACCGGCCCCATACAGGCATCGATTTTGATCTGGACCTGATCGGTGGTGATCGAACCATGCGGTCCGGCAAGGGCTTTGGTGCCGAACGGGATGGTGGTGATCGTGCCCGGTTTGAAGGTGGTGGATACGCTGGGCAGTGCCGCGGCCCCGATGCCGACGCTCAGCCCGGGAGTCGGCGCGACCATTACGTTGACGTTCGGTCCGACCGACGCCGCGAGCCCGAGCGAGATGCCGTTGGAAACATCGATCTGGCAACCGATTTGGTAACCCAGCGTGAGCGTGCCGGAGTTGACCGATACACCGCCCGCACCGGTGATATCGGCGGCCGCGCGCACACTGACGAAGCCCTCTCGAGTGAAAGCGGTCTCGGCGAGATTGGGAACCCGATCGAGGTTTTCGGCGGTTTTCGTGACCGTGAGCTGCCAGCCGTCCTCGGTGGTGACCGTGCGGGACTGATCCGGCAGTGCATCCGCCGAAGCCGTTTGTGCTGGAACGAAACTCAGCACACCTGCGGCCAGTAGGCATAGCGGGACGCCGGTCGAGCCATTCATATTGTCGATCTCCTCGCTTACGTTGCAGTCGAACGATATCCGACGCCGTGCGGGACCTCCGTCGACAGGTCGCTTGTCCAAAACGGTGCGTGGTCGGTATCGCAGCGCGCAGAATCCGGATATGCGATTCCATGCCTTCAGCGACGATGTGCTTGCCGACCACGATGCGGTGACGATTGCGAAACTGGTGCGTCGAGGCGAAATCGGCGCAGCCGAGGTCGCCGAGGCGGCGCGAGCGAGGGCCGCGCAGGTCGATCCGACATTGCGCGCCCTTGTGGTCTCGGCGGAATCCGCACTGTCGGCGGGTGATCCGGATGCGCCGCTGTTCGGTGTGCCGACGTATGTCAAGGACAACACCGATGTGCGCGGTCTGCCGACCAATCACGGCACCGCGGCGTTCGTCGGGCGGCCCGCCGCCGAGGACGGGCCGTATGCGAAACAGTTTCTGAGCACCGGGATGTCGGTGCTGGGCAAGAGTCGGCTACCGGAGTTCGGTTTGAACGCGAGCACCGAATTCGCCGCGGCCGAGCCGACGCGCAATCCCTGGCATACGGACTATTCACCGGGTGCGTCATCGGGTGGTGCGGCCGCACTGGTGGCCGCGGGTGTGGTGCCGATCGCGCACGGCAATGACGGTGGCGGGTCGATTCGGATTCCGGCCGCGTGTTGTGGTCTGGTCGGGTTGAAGCCGAGCCGAGGGCGGCATGTCGACGGTCCGCAGGCGCGGTCGATGCCGATCAATCTGGTTTCCGAAGGTGTGCTCACCCGATCGGTGCGCGATACCGCAACGTATTTCGCTGCGGCCGAACGTCATTGGCGCAATCCGAAGTTGCCGCCGGTCGGTCTGGTCGAGGGGCCGGCGCGGCGACGGCTGCGGATCGGGGTGATCGCCGATTCCATCACCGGTAACGAAACCTGCCCGCAGACCCGGGCCGTCCTCGACGACACCGTCGCGCTGCTGGAGAAGATGGGTCATGAGGTACTTCCGATCACGCTGCCGGTCTCGCCACGCTTCGTCGACGACTTCACCACCTACTGGGGACTCTTGGCGTTCCTGATCGAGGCGGGCGGGAAGTTCGCGATCGATCCGCGGTTCCAGCCGGGTGATCTGGATGCGTTCACGCACGGACTCGGAGCGCTGTATCGCAAGTCCATGGCGCGAACACCCGCCATCCTCTACCGCCTTTCACAAGTGCGTCGCGCCTACGCGGGCATGTTCCGCGACCACGAACTGATCCTCTCGCCGGTCCTGGTCCACACCACTCCGCAACTCGGCCACCTGAACCCGACCGTCCCGTTCGGCGAACTCTTCGCGCGCCTCATCTCCTGGGTCGCCTTCACCCCGTTGAACAATGTCGCAGGCACGCCCGCAATCTCACTGCCCATGGGCGCCTCGAGCGAAAGCCTCCCGATCGGCATGCAATTCTCCGCCGCCCACGGCGACGAACGCTCCTTACTCGAAATCGCCTTCGCCCTCGAATCCGAACGCCCCTGGCGGCGCATCCAGGACTGATTTCGGCTACCCGGGAATCGCGCGCCAATCCTCGCCGAAGGGCCCGGCCCGGCGCGCGACCATATCCAGGGCTTGTTCGCGCGCGCCGTCGATCGCGCGCTGCCACTGCTCGGGCACCAGCTCCAGCCGAATGGCGAGTGCGTATTCGTCCTCGTCCTTCCAGTGATAGCTCAGATCCGGTTCGACAATGAGATCCAGGTGCAGATCACTGGTGTCGACGCCGTCGGCGGTCCGCGTGAACGGCAACTGGAAATTGACGTACCACCACAGGAATTCGCCTCGCTCGTTCCACATCGGGGCAATCGCGAAATAGCGATCCGCATACATGATCGCCAGCCGCGTGGTGTGCTGCCACACCCACGGTCCCATCTCCCACGCCCGGCGCGCATACGCCTCCAGCAACCGCCCGCGCGCCCCCCGATCGCCCTCCCGCATGGACCTGATCCACAACTCCGGCCCCATCCCCTCGGTTCCCGGCGTCAGCAACACCCGTAACTCATCGCCCCGATCCGCCACCACTCGCTGCGGCCACTCGGTGAATGGCCGCTCGAAGATCATGTCCCGCACCACAATCGTCCGACCCACAGTGAAAGGCGTCACCGTGCCAGCCTAGTTCGCCGAGCCGCCCACACGCTCCCTGTGGGCCTTGGTGATTCGGTCGGCGTCGGTGCACCGAGTCCCCTCGCTGCCGGTCATGTCGGAGGTGATCACCCATTGACTGAGGCTAGACGATCGTCTAGCCTCATTTTTCGAGTAGAGATCCGTTAACGACGCTTAACCTACGTTCCCGTCGATCTCGCAAAGCCGGGAGCGTATTTATCGCATGCTTCCGATCCATTGAACATGTGCCGGTTTCGGCCTGCCCATTTCGGAATGCCCGCGATTCACGAGAGGGAGTCAACCTATGAGGCGCACTGATGGTGAGTTGATTCTGTTCTGGTCATTGCCGGTGATGGCAGTGCTGTGGATTTCGGCATTCTTTCTGTTCCCGGGTTTCGTGCATCCGATGTCACCGGCGATGTCGGCGCAGCAGGTCGCCGATTTCTATCGTGACCCAGGTAATCTCACGCGCATCCGGTACAGCATGATCATGTTCAACTGGTTCGGCATCTGCCTCATACCCGTGGTGATGCTGCTGGTGATCCAGATGCGGAAAATGGCGCACCGGACACCGATCTACTCCTATTGCATGCTGGCATGCGCTGCCGGTGGGCCCGCGATATTCCTGTGCGCCAACCTGTTCTGGCTGCTGGCGGCGTTCCGCCCGGACCGGCCCGCGGAGCTGACACAATTATTCAACGATCTCGCGTGGGTGACATTCACGGTGCAGGTGCCGTATCTCATCATGCAGAGCCTGCTGCTGGCGCTGGCGATCTACACCGATCAGCAACCCCGCCCGGTCTTTTCGACCTGGGTGGCTCATTTCAATGTCGTCATCGCGATAGCGCTCGCGCCCGCGACGTTTACCGGGTTGGCGCTCACCGGTGCGATGGCCTGGAACGGGCTTTTCCCGTTCTGGGTCAAGAACATCGCCATCGCGGTCTGGATCGTGGTGATGGGCGTGGTCATCGGCAGGCAGGTCTACCAGCGGCGCGCCGAAGATACCGGCGCCGAAGACCCGGTCACCGATCAGCGTGTCTCCGACGAGGTGACGGCATGAGCGCACCGGCCATACCGACCGAAACCCCGATTACCGTGCCGCCACTTCCGAATTCGCTGTTGGCACGGTTCGCGTGGCACTACCGCCACAACCCCAAACGTGAACTCTGGTTCGCGTGGTGGGTGACGGTGATCTTCTACCAGCTCTACACCGTCGCCTACTTCATCCTCTCGCGCACCCAACCGCCACCGCATCCGGGATGGGACGCCGACCGGGTCGTGCGCTGGTTCCACGACCACCACTGGGGCATCCTGATCGGCTTCGGCCTCATCCTGCTCGTCACCGGCATGACCGCACAGCAGAACGCGCTCATCGCCTATTCGATGCGCCGCATGTCGGTCAGTCGCGCATTCGCCTACTCCTACCTCGTGCTCTACGCGCTGGCCGCGATCCCCGGCATGGTGCTGATGTGCATCGTGCTGACCGTGGGCGCCATGCGCCCCGAGCGCGACCCCGAGCTGCAATACTGGCTCTACGACCTCGGGTTCCTATCGTTCACCGGAACAATGGGCGTATTCCTGATCGGAACCCTGATCTGGATGATCGCGATACTCCTGGACAAGAATCGCGTATTCCCGAAATGGTTCGCCTACCTCAACCTCTGCAACGCCCTCACCGAAATCGTCGTCGCGCCCGCATGGATCTTCAAACGTGGTGTCTTCGCCTGGAACGGCGCGATCGCGTTCTGGATCAACATGGTCGTCTTCGGTGTCTACACCGTCGTCTTCATCACCCTGCTCGAGCAGTTGATCGAACGCGAAGATTTCGGCACCGGCCCGCTACCCGACTCGGTGGCCGAACAACACCCCGCACCGACCGATCCGGTGAGGACCCCCGCATGACCAACCTTGCCGGTACCAGCACTACCGAACAATCCCCGGACCAGCACACCACGGATAAACCGGCGCGCCACCTTCCCGGTCAGCCGGATATGTGGGCCTTCGTTCTGTTCGAAACCCTGATATTCACCGCCTATTTCGTCGTCTACCTGATCGCGCGAATCCGCGACCAGGACAGCTACCTGCACGAACAAGCGCAGCTCGAGCTGGGTTTCGGGATCTTCAACACCATCGTGATTCTGAGTAGCTCCTGGTCGGTGGCCCGCTGCGTCCAATCCGCCCGGGCCGGCCGCTACCGCCCGGCCCTCGTCAACGCCGTGCTCACGCTGTCGTTCGGAGTGGTATTCCTGGCTTCGAAGATCGTCGAATGGCACCGGGAATTGCGGTTGGGCAACGGATTCACCACCAGTGACTTCTTCAGCCACTACTTCTTCCTCACCGGAATCCACGGCGCTCATGTCCTGATCGGCATCGTCGTGATGAGCGTGGTGATCCACGAAATCCGAAGCCCCGCACGACGGTCACAGCAGCTCATCGAGACCGGTGCCACCTACTGGCACACCGTCGATTTCCTGTGGGTCCTGATCTTTTCCCTGCTCTATGTCGTGAGGTGACCGGGTGCAATCAGTATTCAACAGCAGACTGTTCGCGGTATGGCTGCTGCTGTCGGGCTTGACGCTGACCTACCTGCTTATCGACCACTCCGCCGACAACGACGGAACCGTCACCGCTAGTAGGGTGGCCACCGTCGCCGCCATTGCCATCGCCATCGTCAAGGTGCGCATCATCTTCCGGGAATTCATGGAGGTCGGACACGCACCCGCCATCTTGTGCCGCCTCACCGATCTGTGGATCGTGATCATGTCGGTGAGCCTGCTCGGGACCTACCTCGTCGGTATCTGGCTCGTCGGCACATGAACCAGGACCCGCGACCAGCCGCCCGTCCCACATCCGGATAGGTGATGACGGATACCACTGATCACCCGTCTACCCTCGACAGGGTGTCCACCGGCGTCCCACCTGCGAGCAGTTTGCAACGGAAGCGATCCGAGGCGCAGCATCGGACCCTCGATGCCGCCCTGGAACTGTTCGCCCGACACGGCGTCAGCGGCACCTCGTTCCAGATGATCGGCGACGCGCTCGGGGTCACCAAAGCAGCCGTCTACCACCAGTTCAAGGTCAAGGAAGACCTCGTCATCGCCGTCACCGAACGAGAACTCGCCGGCCTCGAACCAACCCTCGACGCCGCCGAAGCCGAACCCGACAGCGCCCACGCCCGAGACATGCTCCTCGACCGCGTCATCGACCTCGCCATCCGCGACCGCGGCCTCGTCGGCACACTCCAATTCGACCCCGTCATCGTCCGGCTCCTCGCCGAACACAAACCCTTCCTGGACTTCCTCACCCGGCTGTTCACCGTGATGGCAGGCGACAACACCACCGACACCCGCGTACCGACAGTCATGCTCTCCGGCTCCATCGCAGTCGCCGTCATGCACCCGCTCCTCGCCGATATGGACCCCGAAACCCTACGCGCCGAAATCACGAAAACTGCCCGCAGAATCTTGAACAACGGCCCGCACTGAACACCTCGGTGCCCGGCCGCGGGTGGTGATCCTAGACGAGGCGTCGCTGGACTCGACTTCGGAAGCCGCCGTGCAGGAGGCGCTCGCGGAAGCGCTGGACGGTCGGACCGCCCCTGGTGATCGCACACCGCCTGTCCACGATTCGCGCGGCCGATCCAGATCCTGGTGCTCGAGGACGGTCGAATCGTGGGGCGCGGCACCCACACTCAGTTGTTGGCCGCCGACGGCCGGTATGCGGAGTTGTACCGCACCTCGCCGAGGAAACCGTCACGGTCGCCGCTTGACCGATCCGCTGGTCCGATCATCCTGGGGCAGTGGTGCGAGCTAGGGCGTGGAATGATCCGCGTAGCAGGTGATGTCGGTATCCGGCATGGTTCCCACGCTGAAGTATGTGTTGATCGCATGGTTTACGCAGCCGCTGAGTTCGGGCCGGAATGTCATGTGGATACGGACATCCTGCAGCGTCACCATCCGCGACTCGGACATGTCCTGATGCAATCGGACGCCATGGGCATAGGGAGTTCGGGGATCTCCCGTCGCCTGCAGGATGAGCGCGGGCACCGAATTCCGGACGACAGTCGGAGGCTCGACCGGGCGAGGCCAGAAGGCGCACGGCTGGATGTTGTTCGCCAGCGCGCCGAAAACCGGCTGCGTGGCACGAGTCTCTTCGATGTTGCGCCAGTACCAGGTCGGATCAATCGGTGCTCCGACATCGCCGCAGGCGATCTGTGCAAGCACCGAATTCTCATTGTCGCGCAGCGCCTCCACGATGGCACGAAGCCGGGGTGTTCGCGATGTAGTGGGCGGACCACCCGCGGCATCGGCGATCTCCCGCACAGTGGCGGCCATTGCTTCGTTCAGCCGGAAGTTCATCAGCAATCCATGCAGGATGAACGGAAGCCAGTGATCGTCAATGGCAAACCCATCGATGACAATCGGTTGGCGCGCGGCTATACGAACGAGGTCCTCGATCTTCGCCCGCACCTGCTGCGGAGTCGTACCGAGCCGGAATTCGTCATCCCGACCGGAAACCCAGCCGGCCCAGTCGTCCAGCGCGATCTCGTCTGCCGGACCCCAATCCTGAACCAAGCCCTCCCAATACCGGTCCGGGTCGATCGCACTATCGAGCACGACGCGGTCAATCGTATCGGGGAACATCTGCGTGAACACGGCCCCGAGGTAGGTGCCGTAGGAGACGCCATAGAAGTTGGCCTTCTCCTCACCCAGGGCGCCTCGCACAATGTCCATGTCACGCGCGGTGTTGCGAGTGGTGAACTGCCTCAGCTTGTTCGGATCACGAATCAGGCAGGTCGCGGCCATCCCCGCGGACTGAACGGTGTCGTGCACGAATCCCAGCGGATCCAGACCCGCCGACCGAATCATCTCGCCTACCGGCCACCCGCACCGTGGACTCCGACCGGATTCGCCGACTCCGCGCGGATCCATGCCGATCAGGTCGTAACTCGCCAAGACCTCCGGCGAGAGCACATCACCGAGCAGATCGAGACTGTCCAGCCCCTCCCCACCGGGACCGCCCGGATTGGACAGCAGAATTCCCCGCCGCTGCACCGGATCGCCGGCCTTCACCCGTGAAATCGCCACGGTCATCGTGCGATCGTCGGGATTCCCGTAGTCGAGCGGCACGAGTACATCCGCACACTCACCACCGGCCTTGTCGATATTCTCGACGCCGCAAGGTTTCCACTCGAGCTGTTGGTGATAGAACCGGTCCAACCCGATCGGGTGCGCGTCGTCCACCAGGTCCGCCTGGCTGTATGCCGGCACAGCCATCAGCAGGGACACCGCCACTACAGACATCGAACGCCAGAACAGGTTCACCGACAACTGACTTCGCCTCTCGACATGAGGGATCACGCAGGTTGGTGCGACGTGAACCGTAGCCGATACGGGGGTTCGGTTGTGGTAACCCACACCCACTCAGGGTGAGTCGAGCATTTCGGCGCGCATCGAGTCCGTCCAGCACGCGGTCCAACCCGTAGTGGAATTTCCGCGCACATCTGCGCCGGGTCCCTGTCCCAATCGGCCTCCAGCCGGGTAGGCACTCCGAAATCGGCTACCGCCGTGCGGGTTGCGCTGCGATCAGCCACTTTCGCGATCGCGGCCCAGACGAACACAGCGCCCCCCGAGCCGCGCACCTCACACCACATAGCCGATCACCGAGACTTTGCTGCCTAGATCTCGCTGACGCGTACCAGAGATGTTCAACTGGTCGCCTTCGATGTGCTGGACCTCGACGGATGGTCAGCGATGGGGCTGCCCTATGTGAATCGGCGCGTAGCGCTGGCCGAGTTGGGGCTTGCGGGCGCGCTGGTGCTGACTCCTCCGTACTGGACCGATGTCGAGGCGACGACGATGCTGGAGGGAGCCGCGAGCACGCTCTCGAGGGAACTGCTCGACATCCTCCCGCAGACGCGGGCCGCCGATGTAGGCCCCGACCTCCGGTTCGGTCCGTAGCTCGATGAGCCTTTCCCGATCGGTGTCGCGCGCCTTGCGCAGCAGAACCCGATCCGCTGCGATCTGGACGGCGGACAGCATCGGCAACTCGTTCATGTGTCCCTCCCTTGTCGATCAGCGTGCACGCCCTAAAGGCCGAGTTTGGTGACGGCGTTGTCCTCCAACGGGTTTGCGGTGCGAATGTAATTGTGCACGGTGCGGGGGTTGGACCATCGGCCCTGTCGCATGATCTCGCGGTCGCTGGCCCCGCCGAGGGCGGCCTGGGTGGCGAATCCGGCGCGCAGTGAGTGTCCGGAGAAGAGGTCCGGATCGAGTCCGGCGCGTGCGGCATAGCGTTTGACGAGTTCGGCGATGGCGCGGCCGGACATGGCGGCGGCGGCGATGCTGCCGTGCCGGGTAATGGTGGGAAACAGTGGGAGGGTGTCGTTTTCGGCGAGTGCGGTGCCCTGGTAGCCGTGGCAGCGGTGGATATCCGGAGATGGGGAAGTTGCCTCGGCGAGCCAGGCGCGGATATCCCCGTGCGCGTGATGCACCTCGAGCAACTGGATCCAATCGGCGAAGGCGCAGACCGGGCAGGTGTGCGGGCGCTGGCCGCGGGGGAGTGCGACGCGCTGTTCCGCGATGCCGGTGGGGTCGGTTTTGGTGGTCGGAAGTTGCACGAGCAGCAGCGGTTCACCGGTGCCGTGGTCGAGATCGACTCGCACATCGGCGATCCGCAATCCGGCGAGTTCGCTGCGGCGCAATGCCCCCGCGAATCCGACGAGCAATGCCAGCGCGTCGCGGCTGCGCGCGGGCTCGGTGGGCCAGCCCGGCTCCGGCAGCCCTGCGAGCAGTTGTTCGAGGGTGTGCAACAGGACGGGGCGTTTGCGTTTCGGCTGCGTGCGGCGGGTCCGGCGGATACCGCGCAAAGTCAGTCGAACGACATCGGAGCGCGTGGGCGAGGGTAATCCGTTGGCGGCGTGCACCGCCGCGATGGCCGCTGACTTGCGTTCGAGCGTGGCCGCACTGAACGCCCACCGCTGCGACCCATCGTCACTGTGACGCAACGCATCCGCGGCCGCCGCCAGGTATACCGCGACGTCGAGCGAATCCGCAGGCAACGCCTGCCGCCCCTCCGCCGCACACCATCCGGCCCACGCGATCCAATCGGTTCGGTACGCCCGCAACGTATTCGCCGACTGCGACGCCTCCAGATAGCGCCGCAACGCCCCGGCCTGCTCATCATCGAATCGCTCCCGCACCAACCGCAGCGCCACGGTATCGACCAGCACACTGCGCACGCCGCGCCGCAACTCCGTGCGCACCGACTCCGGCACCGCGACCACCGCATCGCCCACCCGCTCGCTCCCATCCACCCGGCCGGACCGGCCTACCGCCGACGACCAAGACTATGCGCTCGCCGGCGATTTCCGACCCGCCGCAGCGACTCGGCGATTCCGGTGTGCTCGCAACACGGGTCAGTCGGGAAGTGGCACCAGTCGTTGGGCATCGTCGAACAGATAGGACTCGGCGACACGTGCCGCGGTGAGCGCGGCCAGAGCGGTGGCCGCGAGCAGCATGTACATGACCACGATCTGATAGCGAATGGCGGTGAGTGGGTCGACACCGGCGAGGATGAGGCCGGTCATGGCGCCGGGCAGGCTGATCAGTCCGACGACCTTGGTCGCGTCGATCGTAGGGATCAGCGCGGTGCGCAGTGCGGACCGCCGGTGTGGCAGGAAAGCCTCGCGCGCCGAAAGACCCAGGCACAGGCGGGCTTCGATGGCGGGACGCACATTGCGAGCATCCTCGCGCAGTCGACGCAGTGCGATACCGGTGGCCTGCATGGCGGCGGAGACGATCATGCCGCCGACCGGGACGACCACGCGAGCCTGCGTGGAAATCACACCGAGCAGAATGAGAGCGCCGAGGGTGATGGCCGACCCGGTGCCGACCCCGATGGTCGCGGCTCGGCGCGCCCGCGGCACACCCTGGCCACGTCGGCCCGCCACCTGCCCGGCGATCAGCACCATCAAGACGACCCAGGCGAGCGCACCCGGTAATCCGGTGTGCCGGAACAGGATCAGCAAAATGGCGCCGACCGCGACCAACTGGGCTCCGGCGCGGGTGGCGGCGATGAGTAGCTCGCGAGTCAGATGCAATCGCTGACGGTAGGCGATCGCGGCGGCCAGTGCGACGAGCACCAGCGAGGTCGCCACACCCGGCCAGCCGGGTACGGAAAGCTGTTCTGTCACTGAGGTTTCCGTTCATCGCCGGGCGACAAATGCCCGTGTTGCAGTGTCCAGGTGTCGTCGGCCACATCGGTCACGAAGACGGTGTCGTGGCTGACCAGGATGACACCGCCGCCGGACGCGGCATGTTCGCGAATGAGAGTTGCCACCGCTGCAGCGGATTCCGCGTCGAGTGCGGAGGTCGGTTCGTCGAGTAACAGCACCTCGGGTTCGACGGCCAGCGCCCGCGCCAGACACACCCGCTGCGCTTGACCGCCGGACAATTCGAGACAGCGCCGATCACGGAAGCCCGGTAACCCCACCCGGGCGAGCAGCGTATCGATGCGATCGGATGCGAGATCGGCACGGCCGACCCGGATCTCATCGGCGACGAAATCGGTGAGCAGTGTCGGTCGCTGTGGCACCAACCCGATGCGGCGGCGCAGGTCCGGCGCGGGGAACCGGGTGATCGGGATGTCATCGAGCAGGATTTTGCCGCCACTCGGCTCGTCCAGCCGGTTGAGCAGCCGCAGCAGCGTGGTTTTGCCGGTCCCGCTCGGCCCGACCACCGCGGTGCACCGACCTCCCGGAAACGTCACGGAGATGTCGGTGAGTATCGACGTTTCACCGTGGCTCGCACTGACCCGATCCAGACTGATGTTCGGCACCGTCCCACCATTCCCTATCTGCGCAAGTGTTTCCTGACGGGCCCGGAAAACCGGCCGACCACGGGACGAGTGGACGCGGCCCGCGCACATGCCCGACGATGGTCGGATGTCGCTCGGTACGCATGAGGTCGATCTGTTCGAGAGCACCAGGGGCCGTTTGGAGGCGATCGCCTACCGGCTGCTGGGGTCGGCCGGTGATGCCGAGGACGCGGTGCAGGAGACGTTTCTGCGCTGGCAGGCCGCCGACCGCGACTATGTCGAGACGCCCGAGGCGTGGCTGACCAAGGTGCTCACCAATCTGTGCCTCAACCAGCTCACCTCGGCGCGGGCCAGGAGGGAGACGTATGTGGGCCAGTGGTTGCCCGAACCCGTATTCGCCGGGGACCGGATGCTCGGCCCGGCCGATACCGTCGAGCAGCGTGAATCGGTGTCGATCGCGATGCTCACGCTGATGGAGCGGCTCTCGGCCAAGGAGCGCGTGGTGTACGTGCTGCGCGAGGCATTCGGGTACGCGCACAACGAGATTGCCGAGATGCTCGATATCACCGAGTCGAATTGCCAGCAGATCTACCGGCGCGCCAAGCAGCATCTGGCCACCGACCGGGTTCGCGTGGAGGTCGACGAGGCCGCGGCTCACAGGATCGTCGAGGAGTTCCTCGCCGCGGCGGTCAGCGGCCGGACCGAGACGCTGATCAGCCTGCTGACCGATGACGCCATCAGCATCGGCGACGGCGGCGCCTTCATCGCGACCCTCACCAGGCCGCTCATCGGCGCGCTGCGCGTCGCGCGGTTCCTGCGTCTGGCCATCAAGCCGACCGACGGCAAACGGAACAAGCTGGGCGGCAGGCCCGCCATGTTCGCCGCGATCGCCAACGGCGGGCCCGCGCTGGTGATGGTGGTCGATGACCGGGTCGTCGGCATCGTGTCGCTCGAGGTGACCTCCGACGGCATCGCGGCTATCCACGGCCAGGCCAACCCCGAAAAACTCGAACGGGCCACCCGCCGGTGGGCGACTTCCGAACACGGAGCACCCCTGCTCGAATCCTGGTGACCCACATCACAGTCCACTCCTGTCAGCATTCGTGCCGCTGTCCGGTTCAGGAAGCGAACCCACCGAGACAGGAGTAAGACCATGAAGCACCGCATCGTCGTCCTCGGAGCCGGATACGCCGGAGCCATCACCGCCGGACGCCTCGCCAAGCGGCTGCATCGCGACGACGTCGAGATCACCCTGGTCAATGCCGACCCCGAATTCGTCGAACGGGTGCGCATGCACCAGCTCGCCAGCGGGCAAGATCTGCCCGCTCGCCCGCTGCGCGACGTCTTCGCGGGCACCGGCGTGCAGGTCCGGATCGCGCGGGTCACCGCGGTCGATGTGGACCGTAAGACCGTCGACCTGACCGGGGAGAACATCGGCTATGACACCCTCGTGTACGCCCTCGGCAGCACCATCGCGGACTACGGCGTCCCCGGTGTCGCCGAGCACGCCTACAACGTGGCCGGCAAGCAGGCGGCGCTGCGGCTGCGGGCACGCCTGAACGAGTTGCGGCCGGGCGAGACCGCGCTGATCGTGGGTGGTGGTCTGACCAGCATCGAAGTGGCCGCCGAAATCGCCGAGGCACGCCCGGACCTCGAGGTCGCGATCGCCGCGCGCGGCGGCGTCGGCGACTGGCTCGACGAGAAGGCCCAGCGCTATCTGCGCGGCGCTTTCGAGCGGTTCGGCATCACCGTCCACGAGCACGCCGACGTCACGCAGGTCACCGCGAATGGTGTGGTCACGCGTTCGGGCCAGCACATCCCGGCCCAAATGACCGTGTGGACAGCGGGTTTCACCGTGCACCCGATCGCGGCCGCGACCACCCTGGCGGTGTCCGACTCCGGGCGAATCGTTGTCGACGCCACGCTGCGCTCGGTCTCGCATCCGGATGTGTACGCCGTCGGCGACGCCGCGCACGCCGAAGGAGTCGGCGGCAAACCACTGCGGATGGGCTGCGCCACCGCAACCCCGATGGCATGGCAGGGCGCCGACGCCATTGCCGCGCGCTTGACCGGCCGCAAGGTTCCCGATGCCCCGATCGGCTACGCCAGCCAGTGCATCAGCCTCGGCCGCCGCGACGGCATCGTCCAGAAGGTGACTGCCGACGATCAGCCCACGTCCAAGGTGGCCATGGGCCGGATGGGCGCTCGCATCAAGGAGCTCATCTGCGCGTCCGCGGCCTGGAGCATCTCCCACCCGACCATGATGCTGCCCAGCCGTCGCCGCCACCTCGTGGCAATCGGCGACGTGGAGCCCCAGTTCGTCACCCGGTGACGCGGCAATCTGAACGCAGTCCGAGCCCGAAGTCACCGGTCCGCATGACCACGGACCGGTGGCTTCGGTTGGCGGAGTGAATATTGGTGCGGCAGAGCTTCATTCGTGTGACAGCCGAGCGTCTGCGGCTGGTGCACTAGCATCCGAGCCGGCGTGGGCCGAGGGCAATGAAGCCTCCCGGGCCGCAACTGTTCGCTCAGCTGACGGCGGCGCCGAACCACTTCGGCAGCACGCCGATCAGATCCTGCTGATCGTCACCGACCCACGCCACATGCCCGTCCGGCCGCAGCAGCACCGCGGGCACCTCCAGTTCCTCGCTGACATCGACGACATGGTCGACCCGATCAGCCCAGCCCGCCACCGAGAGCCGGCCGGTCTGGTCGAGCAGCAGCCCGCGGCCGCCGTGCATCAGGCTGTAGAGGCGCCCGCGCTTCAGTCCGACGTCCCGCAGCCGCCGGCCGAGCAGCTCATGCCCCTCGCCGACGTCGTAGCGGATCCCGATCGCCGTGATCTTCTCGATCAGGTACCGAGTCACCTCTTCGAAGTCCATCAGTTCGGACATCAGTCGGCGCGCCGCCTGGGGACCCGGTTCGAGGGACGTCAGCTCGACCTGCGCGCGGGTGTTGTCCAGCACGTCGGCGGCCACCGGGTGCCGTTCGGTCTGGTAGCTGTCCAGCAACCCCTCCGGTGCCCAGCCGTCGACCTCGGCGGCCAGCTTCCAGCCGAGGTTGAACGCGTCCTGGATGCCGAGGTTGAGCCCCTGCCCGCCCATCGGCGGGTGGATGTGCGCCGCGTCGCCGGCCAGCAGCACGCGACCGACCCGGTACCGCTCGGCCAGCCGGGTGGCGTCGCCGAATCGGGAGAGCCAGCGCGGCGAGTGCACGCCGAAGTCGGTGCCGGCGACCTCCCGGATCTGTTGCTTCAGCTCGTCCAGGGTCGGCGGGACCGTGTGGTTCTCGGCCACTCCGGCGGCGGGGGCGACGGCGCGGTAGACCCCGTCGCCGATGGGCCCGACGCCGAAGCCCTTGTGGGTCTCGCGGGCTTCGGCCACCACCGCCGCCACCGTCTCCGGCGACGCGGTCAACTCCACCTCACCCAGCAGCCACTCTTTCCTGGCGGGCTCGCCGGGGAAACTCACACCGAGCAGCTTGCGCACCGTGCTGCGGCCGCCGTCGCACCCGACGAGGTAGCGAGAGCGCAGTCGGGTGCCATCGGCTAGCTCGACGGCCACGCCGTCCTCGTCCTGGCTCAGCCCGACCAGTTCGCAGCCGCGCCGGATCTCTGCGCCGACCTCTGCGGCGCGCTCGGTCAGCAGGCGGTCGGTGGTGGTCTGCGGGATGCCGAGGGTGTACGGATGCGCGGTGTCCAACCGGTCCGGCGCGGGCTTGATGATGCCGGCGAAGAAACCACCGAGCGGGTACTGCTGGCCGAGCGCGAGGAACCGCTCCAGCAGTCCGCGCTGGTCCATCACCTCGACGCTGCGCGCGTGCAGGCCCATCGAGCGCTCAATCCTGGTTGGCTCCGCGTCCTTCTCCAGCACGACCACGTGCACGCCGTGCAACCGCAACTCACCGGCCAGCATCACGCCGGTCGGTCCGCCGCCGACAACGATCACATCAATCATGGAACCCCTCTTTCGACAAAGTTGCTTGTGGGCCAGCAGCTTCGCCCCGTCCCGCCACCAGCGGTTCGACATCCCGCGAGACCCACCCGCACCGCCTTGATTTCCGCAAGTACTGGCTTCGGCTGGAGATTCTGCAGCACGACCGGGGCCTTGCCGCAAGACCCAGGGTGCGATATATGTTGAAAGGGATAGGGAGTGAGTAGCCTCCTCGCGAAGCCAACCGCTGGCCATACGATCGTCCATTAGATCGACAGCGTTGGTTTCGCCCCCGGTGCTCGCACCGTGTGGCACCGCCATCCCCTCGGCCAAGTGCTCATCGTCACCGAAGACGCCGGTCTGGTCCAACGTCGCGGCGGACCCGTCGAAACCGTACGCACCGGCGACACCGTGCACATCGCCCCCGGCGAATGGCATTGGCACGGAGCCACATCCACCACCGCCATGACCCATCTGGCCATCGAGGAACTATCCGATGACGGTACCGAGCCCGAAGCCGGTGCCCCGGTCACCGACGCGGAGTACGCCGCTGCGGAGGCCGTCGATGCCCCGCCGATCATCCGCTCGACCAACCACTGCCCGCGCTGCACACCTTGGGTCGAGGTCCGGCGCATCACCATCGCCCCCAACCATGCTGCTGGGTTGCACGTCCACAATGGCCCGGTATTCGGCAGCGTCGAATCCGGCTCGGTGATCTACCAGATCGACGGCCGACCGGAGTCCGTACTCGGGCCAGGGGATGTGTTCTACGAACCGGAAGGCGTTCGGATCGCCCGCTTCGACGCCGAGGGCGAAGGCGTGACATTCCTCGGCTCGATGCCGACCAGACTCCCGAGATCGAATTCCCTGAGAACTAGCCGCATCGAATACCGCCCTCGCGCGCGGAGGTGCTGGTGAACGCGTAGACCATTCCTCCCGTTCCGGGCGCCACACCTTCCGCGATGCTGTGTCGACCCGAATCGGTTTGCACCCAGCATGTTCGAGGGTTTCGGCCCTCTGACTTGTCATATCGGATTCCGGGCGGTTCGCGCTGGCCGCCGAGTGACATGACACCTGTTATTCGGTATGAAGCAGGTCGAGGGTGTCGAACCGGTGCGTGGACCAGATGCGGCGCGAGCGTTCCTCAGGGTAGGGCTGGGTGGTCGGCTCGGTGTCGTAGACGCGGGTGGATCGGGTGTGCGGATCGTAGGGCGCCCACCCCGGATCGCCTGTGGTCGCGAAGGTTACCCAGTCGGTGCGCATACGGTGTGAGACGTGCGTGATCTCGTTCGCGGCGTTCGGGTGCGCGCAGCGGTGGGCGCGAACCTCGTCGGGGCTGAGGGTGCCGAAGATTAGCAGGAAGTCCAGGGCGTGCGAGGCGCCCTGTTCGGAGTTGAAGCTCCAGGCCAGTTCCCAGAGCCACACGGGTCCGCCGCCGGCGTGCGCGGCGTCGGCGAGGTGCAGGCTGGGCATCCGAAACAGCCAGTCGGAGTTGAGAACTTCGAATCGTTGGCCGGGTGTGGCGTCCGGATAGGCGGTGCGATAGAGCCCGTTGCCATCTGTGCTGGGCCTGAGGTGGTCGAATGCTGCGGTTATGCGCGCATCGGTCGGCTCGCCGCCGGGCCGTGATGTGTACAGCCGGTATTCGTCACGGGTGTGCCCTATGAGCAGGTCGATGTCGCGTGCCGCGCCGCGGGCGAGCGCACGCCATGGCGCCTCCGGGAGCAGGGTGCCGTCGATGACAGGTGAGAACGGTGTGGGTGTGAGCGCCATGGGTCCCCACGATTCGACGAATTCCGGCATCTTCTGGATCACCACGTCCGTCGCGTCGGTCAGTGCGCGTGGCGTGATACGGGCCAGCTCACCGATGGTGGCCCGCACGCCGAGTTGCGCGGCGATCGTCGTCGAGATCGCGGTGGCGAGCCTTTCGGAGAAGTAGGTGCCCGGCATGCTCTGACTTATCGCACGGCGAAACAACCCGGCCGCCATCGGCATAACAAGCAGAGCAGCGATGCACGCTCCACCGGCGGACTGGCCGAAGACGGTGACGTTGTCCGGATCGCCGCCGAATGCGGCGATATTTTCCTGGACCCACCGCAGTGCCGCGATCTGGTCGAGAATGCCGCGGTTGTCCGGGACACCGACGATGCGGGCGAAGCCGTCCACGCCGACGCGATAGTTCATGCTGACCACCACCACACCGGCCCCGGCGAGCCTCGCACCATCGCAATGCGGGTTGGCGGAGTAGTTCTCCAGGTATGTGCCGCCCTGGATCCACACCATCACCGGCAGTCTCACGGCACCGAGGTCGGGTGACCACACATTGAGGGTCAAACAGTCTTCGGAACCGTCACTGGTGCGCCCGGACACCGACGACATCACCGAACCGGCATTGCTCGCTTGGGGAACAGGCGGGCCGAACTCCAGTGCGTCGCGCACGCCATCCCAGCGCTGTGCTGGGACCGGGGCTCCGAACCGGCGTGCACCGATCGGTGGCTCTGCGTAGCGGATGCCCCGGAAGACGGCGACTGCGTTCTCCCACCTGCCACGCACAACTCCTGCAGCCGTGCGGATTTCAGGTTCGATATTCACTCGGCGTACTCACTTTTCTCGATAGGTCATCTGCTGCGTGGCCATCAACTCGTCGACGGCCCTGCCGCCGCACCGTCGCTCAACCGCACATTGGCCACGTACGCGGCCTCGAACCGGTCGGTCTGCGCGATCGGCATTGGATCCCATTGTCTCTCAACAGTATTCAGCAGGGGTGCGGCCTCTACGGCTCGAGCTATCGGCATGCTGCCTTCCGATAGATCAAATGAGAATCCGATTCGACGCACGAGAACTGACACTTGTCCGCCAAGTGGGCGGGGGTACCCAGTTTTTCGCCGGTTCCGTTGGTGATTCGTTTCGTGAGTACAAACCAAACGAAAACGGAACTCTTGCAGGCGGATCGCAAGGGTCGAGAGAGGTCTGACCCCCGATAATGTTCACTTATCGGCGGTCAGATCCGTAGGTTGGCGGTTCGAAGGACTTGGGGCGACACGGATTTCGTTTCGTGTCAATACGTTGGATTCGACGAAACCAACGCTACGATTCTACGGTGTCCAACGTTTGCAACTACCCCGGATGTGCTCGACCGATTACGCGCGGCGGCGGGCCGGGGCGGCCCTCGGAATACTGTGATCACCCGGAGCACACCCGGTGGCGCGCTTGGCGAGAACGGCAACGGCAGCAACAGGAGTCACAGGCACCGGCAGCTGCCGTCACTGTGACGCAACAGGGTCCGGTGACGGTGGCTCGGTTGCGCGCGGATGAGCTGCTCACGCAATTCCGTGGACTGGCCGATCAATTGGGGAACACGCTGAATGCGGCGGTGGCCGAGCTGTCCACCCTTGCCGATCCGGCGGTCGCCGAGGCGCAGGTTCAGGCCGTGCAGGCGGATGCGGCACGGCGCATCGCCGAGGCTGAGGTCGCCACGGTGGCCGCGGATCAGGCGCGACGCGAAGCGGAGGATGCGCGCGCGGCCGCGGAATCGGCCGCCGACGATGCGGCCGGCGCGGCCGAACACGCGGAATCACTGGTGGCCGAAGCGGATACGGCGCGGTCGGATGCGTTGCGTGAGGTCGTACGGGTCACCAAACAGGCCGCCGACGATGTCTTCGCGGCACGTAGCGAGGCCGATGCCGAAATCCGCACCATCCGCCACGAAGCGGCCGACGATGTGGAGCGCGCGCGGCAGCAGGCCACCGAGGATGTGGAACTGGCGCGACGGAAGGCGACGACGGAAATCGAACAAATCCGCCGCGAGTCCGCCCAACAGATCACCGCGGCCGGGGCCGAACGCGATCTTGCGGTGCAGCGCGCCGCTGATGCCGAACGTGCCATCGAACGCGCCGAACAGGCCGTGGCCGAACGCAATCAGGCAGTCACGGAGGCGCGCGAGGAGCTGAACCGACTGCGCGAGGAACTGGATCGCACGCGCAGTGAACTCGTCGAGGTGCGCCGCGCGGCAAGTGCAGAGGTCGCTGCGGTGCGCGCCGAATCGGCGGCCGCACTCGAGCATGCAAGACGCGAAGCCGCCGAACGGTTGGCCACGCTGGACGACGCCCGCGCCCAAACCTTGGCCCGCGCCGAACGCGCCGAACGCCAGCTCGACCAAATGGTCGCCGAATCCCGCCAGAGCCGAACCGGATCGGCGTCCGACAGCGCTCCCGGATAGGGGCAATCAAGCGGGCACCCGTTGTCAGGACCGGATACCCCTTGTCCGGGTGCTGATTCGGATCGACAGGTGTTCGGGTTCACCTCTCATACGCCCCGCTCAACTGCGCAGCTGCGCGTTGAGCCGTGTGGCCTGTCGCGTGAGGTGGTCGCGTTCGTATTTGGCCATCGTGTTCTCCTTGGTACGGTACGGCCCATTCTGGCCGTGTTCATTTCGGGGACGGAGCGGCGGGCGGATTCTCGACATCCACCGCGAAATTTTCTGGCGGACTTCGCTCAGGCGAGTTGACGCTCGTCCCGCTGCCGGACCAGCTCCTCGACCGCGCTCGGCAGAGTCGTCTCGAAGTCGATCAGCTTCGCCCACGTCGGGGTCACGACGATCCGGACCATGCCGTCGTAGAGCGAACGCACTTCCGCCTCCCAGTGAACCCGTTGCTCGGGTGTCATCTCGTAGGTGCCGTTCATCTGGAGATACTCGTCCGGGATGCCATCGACGACGTCCAGCTCGGCCCGACCTCGGACGAGCAAGATCTTGGGCGGGTGCACCTCGGTGTCGATCGTCATGGCAACCATCGGGTTCTTGCGCAGGGCCGGGAGCTTCGGGGCGTTCTTCGTGGTGCACATGACGATCTCCGAGCCATTCCAGGTGAATGCGATCGGGACATTGCGGGGTGTGCCGTCCTTGGCGACGTAGGCCAAGCGGGTCAGGTCGCGAGCCAACAGTTCTCGGCTGATCGGTCGGTTCAGAACTTCGGTGATCTCGTTCGGTTGCATGGTTATTCCTCTCATTCGTTCGATCATGCTGGTTCTTCTCTGTCGCGCAGCACATCGTGGCCGCTGATGTCCCTAGGACGGAGTCGGCGCCACATTCCCGACACTCGCAACCGCGCTGAGTTCAGGGATCTGCATCTGGCCGTCACCGCTCTGGGGGCGCCCTGGCTGCTGAACGACCACCCGCGCGCTCGCCGGTCGCTATCGGACGCGCTCCGGACTTGGCCGCTGCCTCCCGGAGGGTGTCGCGGACGGATCCTTGTCGCCTTTGCCATTCCGTGGTCGCGCGTTGGAGCGGAGTTTCGCTGGGCTGTCGCGTTGGTGCCGCGTCGCGTACCAACTCCAAGCCGCATGAAATCTCCACTCGCCGTTGAAGGATAGGGTGCCCCATGGCTGTTATTCACCGTACGACCATGTCGCCCAGCAAGCTCGAACTGCTTACCGCCTGGTTGCCGACTCGGCCGTGGTATCGAGACGGCGGGCGTGCGCCGGAGCTGAGCAAGGCCGGGGGTTTCCGGCTCGACGATCCGGCGGGTGCGGTCGGCATCGAATTCGTGCTCGTGAACGACAGCGCTGGACCGGAACCGATCACCTACCACGTGCCGCTCACTTATCGCGACGCACCGCTCGACGGTGCCGGTGACGCTCTCGTCGGCACCTCGATGCACGGTGTGCTCGGACAGCGCTGGATCTGCGACGCGACCCGGGATCCGGTGGCGATCGCTCAGATCGTCGCGCTGCTGGCCGGGCGGGCGCAGCCGCAAGCGCAGAACATGAGTGACACACCGGATCCCTCCGTTGTCTCGGTCGGCGAGTTCCCCGCCACTGCAACGGAATTCCGCTCCGCTCTCGATACACCGAACCACACCGTCATCGCCGTGGGCAGTGATCGAAGCGTTCGGGTCGAGCGGGTCCTGCGTCCCGAGCCCGCCACACCGGCTTCCGACCGGATGGATGCCGTCCGAGTAACCGTGCCATGGCAGATCGGCAATGGTTCCTCCGTGCGCGGTGTGGTCCTGGCGATCGGCGCATGACCGCACCTGAGCAGCGGTGGTGGTCCTGGACGGCAATCCGTCCGCGGCTACTTCTCGCATTCGGGCTGCTCGCGCTCGCGACCACCGCCATCGGAGTCGTGGACGCGACGCGGACAGCGGGCGAGCGGGTGGCCTACGAGCGCGAAGACCATGCTCTGAACCCCGCCCGCGTCACCGATGCCGTCGTCCGCGGGGGAGTGACGCGGGCGGCGACCTACCGGCTCGAGGTCGACACCGGCATCGAGCGGCACCTCGACTTCCCCTCCGACAACACGATCCTCGCCGGAGCGACACCCGGATCAGCTGTCGAACTGGAGATTTGGCGCGATGAAGTCGTCGCGGTGCGCTGGAACGACATCCGCGCCGAAACCGTCGACGCGCCGTCGGCGGATTTCGGCACTGCGATCGGTGCGTCGCTCATCGGGTTCGGCTGTGCGCTGCTCGGCATCGGCGGTTGGCTCGTCGAGCGGAACCGTCGAGCGTGGCGGCCGATGGTCGAAGCTGCGCTGGTCGCGGCGCTCTGCGAGGGATTCGTGATGATCGTCGCGGGCTGGCTGCTGCTGCGAGACCCGTTGCGCGAGAACCTGCTTGCCCGACACGTGCCGCTGACGCTCGCGGCTGGGACGGTGCTCGCCTGCGGTGTCGGGGCACTCGTGCACAGGCGCAATTCACCGCGACACGCTCAGCCGACGTAGAAATCTCGCGACTCGAAAGCAAACATCCGGTTATCCGTGCCCTGGGCCCATACTATGGAGCTATGCCCGAAAACGAGAGTGCGGGTCTTGGGGGTTCGCTTGCCGACGGGGTGCGGCCGGCGGTATTGGTCGCGGGTATCGGCTCGGTGGTTCTCGGAGTGCTGATAGCCGTGTGGCCGGACAAGACCGAGCGGATGGCGGAGTTGTTGTTCGGCCTATACCTACTATTGAGCGGTGCGATGCAGCTGATCATCGCGATAGGCGCGCGGTTCGGGGCGGCACTACGAATGTTTGTATTCTTCAGCGGTGTCGCCTCTTTGGCATTGGCCGTGATGGCGTTGCACAGCGCGGATTCGATCCTGCTGCTCGCGGTGTGGATCGGCCTCGGCTGGGC
The DNA here is from genome assembly GCF_035920345.1 of Nocardia vinacea. Lineage (NCBI taxonomy): Bacteria > Bacillati > Actinomycetota > Actinomycetes > Mycobacteriales > Nocardiaceae > Nocardia > Nocardia vinacea. The sequence continues at coordinate 2,431,897 of NZ_CP109149.1, read as the reverse complement.
CGTGCGCGGGATCGTGCAGGCGACCGTGTCGGTCTGGGCCGACGAGTTGCCCGAGGGTGGCTGGCAAGAGATATTCGGGCTGCTGACCATGATGGTGGGATTCATCATGATCGCCCTGCCGTTCGATTCGCTGGACGTACTCGGCGTGGCGGCAGGTGGCTGCGCGATCGTGATCGGCATGCTGGAGATTCTCACGGTCGCGCGCGGACGCGGTGCGGTCGACCCGGTCGCGGCGGCCAGGCGCATTCCGGCAGCGCCGAACTGAGCTGCCGCACATCCGAGTTGGCGTCGGATCGCCCTGGCGCGATGATCATGGGACGGGTTAACTGTCGGTCATGGCACGCACCGATAGTGGTTCGGAACTGATCGTCGTCACCCACGGTGCCCGAGCGGGTATCGATCCCCGTGCGGTGCGCGAGAGTCTCGCGGCACAATCGCGGCTGGTCGAGTTGCTGCCGGAAGGCGGTGCGCCGGTGCGCATCTTCGGGCCGCCCAATCGCCTGCCACAGCGGATCGCGGGCACCGCTCGAGAGGATGTGGGCGCGGAATACCTCAACTACTTCGCCGTGCTCGGGGTCGGCGATGAACTCGAGGCGGTCGCGGACCGACTGCGCGCCGATGACGCGGTCGAGGCAGCCTACGTCAAACCGCCCGCGGAACCGCCGATCGCGCCACCGGTCGTGCTGGCCGATATCGCGGCTCGCCGGCTGGCAGACGCGCCGCCCGTCACGCCGAATTTCGAAACCCGACAGGGTTATCTGGACGCCGCGCCACAAGGTGTGAACGCACGCTGGGCCTGGACCCGACCCGGCGGTCGCGGCGCGGGCGTGCGCATCGTCGACGTGGAGGGCGCGTGGCGGTTCACCCACGAAGACCTGCTGGCGAACCAGGGCGGTGTGATCGGCGGTGCCCCGTCGGCGGATGCGGGCTGGCGCAATCACGGCACCGCGGTGGCCGGGGAGATCAGCGGTGATGTGAACACTTTCGGCGTCACCGGCATTGCCGCCGATGCCGCCATCCGCGCGGTTTCGGTATTCGACGCGGGCTCCGCGGCAGCTATCCGCTCCGCGGCCGACGCACTGAGCGCGGGTGACATCATCCTGCTCGAGTTGCACCGGCCCGGACCCCGCAACAACTTCCAGAACCGAGAGGACCAGGCCGGATACATCGCGATCGAATGGTGGCCCGACGACTGGGCGGCCATCCGATACGCGATCGGACGTGGCGTCATCGTGGTGGGCGCGGCGGGCAACGGTTCGGAAGACCTCGACAGCGCCCTGTACGACACCCGACCCACCGATTTCCCGACCTCATGGCGCAACCCGTTCCGCGGCGGTGCCGCCGACTCCGGCGCCATCCTGGTCGGCGCGGGCGCCCCGCCACCCGGATTCCACGGCCGCGACCACGGACCCGCACGCTCGCGACTCGCCTTCTCCAACTACGGATCCCGCGTCGATGCCCAGGGCTGGGGGCTCGAAGTCACCACCACCGGATACGGCGACCTGCAGGGCGGCGCCGACGAAGACTACTGGTACACAGACACTTTCAGTGGAACCTCCAGCGCATCCCCGATCGTCGTCGGCTCCATCGCCAGCTACCAAGGCTTGGCCGCCGCAGCCGCCGGCCGCAAGACACCGTCCGAGGTACGGGCTCGACTCCGCGCAACCGGTTCGCCCCAAGTCGACGCCCCGGGCCGACCCACGACCCAGCGGATCGGCAACCTGCCCGACATCCAGTCCATGATCGCACCGTGAACCCGCGGCCGCGTCAGGTTGACGCGCAGTAAGTATCGTCCGGTACCCGCCGCGCGCTGACCGGCTGAGCTCGCGCACACCTTCCCGGCCTCGCGCATAAGGACGCACCGCGCGACACACAGTGCCTTCCGCGCGAAGGGGTGCGCGAAGGTGTTGCGGAACGACTTGTCGGTTCGCGGCGGCGCGCGAGTGGGGTGGAAACTTGCGGACAACGCTGGGTAGCGAAAGGTGAATGGCGCGTTGAACTTTCAACGCGAGTTCGAGACCGGTGCTGGGGCGACCCGGACCATCGACGAGCTGGCGGTCGGGCCGCCCTTCCTGCCCTGACCTGGGTAGACGCTTCGGATAGCGGTCACGTCGGATGTGCACGGGCACAGTCGAAATGGGATTCACCCGCCAGCAATGGGGGGTTTCGCCGGTGCAATGCCGACCGAAAATTTCGGTAGGGTTCGGCGGCGCGGGCAGGGGCTGGGTGCTGTCGCGACCGGAGATCGATGTGACGCCGAGGAGACTGTGGTGGGTGTCGTTACTGTCCGCGAAGAGCAGGCAATTCAGCGGTTGACCGACCGCTTGGTCGACGACTACCCGGTCGATCGGGTCCAGAGCGTGGTGGGCACGGCGCGGCAGCGATTCGAAGGCCATCCGGTGCGAGAATTCGTCCCGATTCTGATCGAGCGGATCGCGCGCCGGGAACTGGAGTCATCGACAAAAGAGGCCGAGTCCGAAAGCGTTGCCGCGCAACCGAACCCGCTTCAGCAGCCCGATCCGGCGCGGGGGATGAGCCGAATCGTGGCGTCCGGCGGCAAGCTGGTCGCCGACAAGCGGCTCATGGCACTCGCGGCGGCGGTTGTGGTCGTCGTCATCGCACTGGTGGCCGCGTTGGCCGTGCGGCAGCCCGACCAGCCCGCTCCGGCCAGCGCGACAGCAGCGCTGACCACGGTGCACGGTGTCGTCGGCTCGGAGAAGATGGCGTTCTTCGAAGACCTGCGCGTCGTGGAAGCCTTGGCCCGCAAGGGGGTCAAGGCGGAGGTCGATCCGGCCGGGTCGCGGCAGATCGCGACCTCCATCGATCTCGGGAAGTACGACTTCGCGTTTCCGTCGAGTGCGCCTGCGGCGGAACGGATTCAGCGTGTGCGCAATATCAGCACGAAGTACACGCCGTTCTCCTCGCCCATGGCGATCGCGACCTTCCAGCCCATCGCCGATCTGCTGACCGCGGCGGGCGTAGTGCGTCCGGGGCCGGTCCCGACCTTCGATATGGCCCGGTACCTCGAACTCGTGCGCAACGATGTCGAATGGGACAAACTCCGCGACAACACGGTCTACCCGGTGCACAAGAACATCCTGGTCTCCACGACGGACCCGCGTACCTCCAACTCCGCCGCCATGTACCTGGCCATCGCCAGCCACGTCGCCAATGACAACACCATCGTGCAGGGCCCGGCCGCCGAGCAGGCCGTGCTGCCCACGGTGTCGCGGCTGTTCGTGCGCCAGGGCTACACCGAGAACTCCACCGACGGCCCGTTCCGCGAGTACCTTGCGGCGGGTATGGGCCCGACACCCATGGTCTGGATCTACGAGGCCCAGTTCGTCGAGGCGACCGTCCGCGGCCAGATCAAACCCGGCATGATGCTGACCTACCCGTCCCCGACCGTGGTCTCCCAGCACACCCTGGTGCCCCTCACCACGCCCGGCGATCGCATCGGCCGCCTGCTGACCACCGACCCGGACCTGCAGCGCCTCGCCGCCGAACACGGTTTCCGCGCCAGCGACCCCAGCCAATTCGCCAAGGTCACCGCCGACACCCACGTCCCGGTGCCCGGCGACGTGATCGATGTGATCGACACGCCCACGATCGACACCCTCGAACACCTGATCGACAGCGTCACCAAGTCGTACAACTGACGTCGCAGCCGCGGCACCGGGCCTATCCGCAGACCCACGGCCGCCGATTGCCCCGCTGCTGAGCTGGTATTGCGGTGCCTTTTTGCCAGGGCATCTACCGGCGACCCATATGTCCAGGTCATGACCGATTGCCGAGGCGGCGCGATCGGAGGATCGTGGAGCAAAAGCGGGCATATCGGATCGGGGAGGCCGAGTAGCGGGGGTCGGGGATTCGAGTAGCCGGACACTCGTGGCACGGGGATGTACTCGGGCCAGGCTAGGGGAGGGGAAGAAGAAAGGAGCGTCCTCATGAGCGGGATGTTCACCAGGACGGCGAGATATACGGCCAGGTATGCGGGTCCATATAGGTCGGCGCCAACGGTCGGGACACACGGGATGGTGGTCTTCGGGACCGGCACCGACTGTTATTTCTCGCATCGGCCGATGTTCTTCTCGCCGTTCGACTTTCAGGTGCTGCTCGATATCGGGTTGGACGAGCGCGGCAGTCGGGCGCTCGGCGCCGATCGACGCACCGGATTTCGCGGCGGCCACGCCTTCGAACCGGCGGACCTCGCGCTCACCGACCTGGATCCGCGCGCGGATCATCCGCGAACCGTATTTCGGGGCAACCTGATTCGCGGCCATCTGGAGCGCGGCGGCATCGTGATCGCACGTGACGTCGTGGCCACCGTGCGCAACATCGTGTCCTTCACACAGCTCGATCCGCATCCCCTGCGCAGTGCGGAACTGCTGACCCATCTGTGCTTCGGCCGGGAGGGCAAAATGTACGTTACGCACCGGATCAGGCGGCGGCCGAGCTTCGATCAAATCGTCTCGGCCCGGCTCATCCCCGGCACCGTTACCGACCTGCTCGGCGCCCCGCTGTCCGTCGATGTCACCGAGTTGGTGTTCGACCAGGCGCAGCCGATCATCCTGGGGCAGCGAGATTTCGCCGGCCAGCGATTGCGGGTCGGCGAGATCGCGGTGGCGGCGTTCCATGCGACCGATAACGCGGGCGGCCAGCAGGGCTTCCTCGTCGACATCGCCGTAGAGCGGCAGCTCTATTTGGAGGTCGCCGACCTGGTGTGATGTCAATACGCCGGAGGTAGCTGATCGAGACGGATCCGAGCGGGGTGTGAATCGGCCGGTGGGAGGACGACCGCTCGCGGTGCGGCCGTTACCTTCGGATCATGTCCGAATCGGTCCTGTCCGCAACCGCATTCCGGCGCTCGGCATGTTTCTGATCGGAATGGCAGCCGGTAAGCGCAAGCTGTTCACCGAACGGGAACCATTGCGTCGCTGGGCCCCTCGGGTGTTCATCGGTGGGTCGGCGGTCGGACTGCCGGTATCGGCGGTGACGTTCAGCCTCGTTTGAAACACCGGCGTGCCGCGGATGTGTGGGTCAGCGATCAGCAGTGACCGTCAGCGCCTCCAAGAGAGCACGAGCGAATTCGGCCGGAGCTTCCCGCACGCCACTGTGCCCACCCGGGAACTCGACCAGCGGTCGGTCCAACTCGGCCGCGAGGGTTTCCGCGGTCCGATAAGGCAGTTGGCCACGGGTTTCCCGGCCCGCGGCCAGCACCAGGCGGTCCACGACAGCGGTGAGTGCGGCCGTATCGGGACGGTAATCGGTGACCGCGCGCAGTTCATGAGCGAACATCAGCGACGCGTTGCCCATGAGGCGGCCGAGCATTTCGGCGGTGCGGGCGGGGACCTCGGCCGCATTGGGCAGCGGCTTCGAGGTGACGCCGACAGCCTGCATGAAGCGCCCGCCCGCGACGGCGGGCCCCTCGGCACGGGCGAGTTCGACCACCTCCTCGACCATCGCCCGGTGCACGTCCGCATCGGGCAGGACCGCGAAGCACGGCGGTTCGTGGGCGACGACCAGGCGCAGCCGTTCCGGATGGCGGGCAAGTAGGTCGAGCGCGACGACGGCGCCACCGCTGACGCCGGCGACGTAGGCGAATTCGCCTACGGGCGTGAGGTGTTCGAGCAGACGGTGCGCGTCGTCGCTGAATACATTCATCCGCTGGTTCACGGGTTCGGGAGCGTCCAGGGCGCTGCGCGAGTACCCGCGTGGGTCGGCGGCGACGACGGTGAAGTGCTCGGCGAGAGCATCGGCGATCGGGTCGAAAATCCCGGCGTCGCCGCCACTGCCCGGCAGCAGGAGCAGCACCGGGCCGCTACCGCGCACCTCGAAATACAGGGTGGCGCCGGATACTGCGAGGGTTTCGGATCTCACTGCAATTTCGCTTTCTCGTCGGTCGGCCAATGAGTGAGGGTGATGTGCAGGGCGTCGATAATGCGGTCCCAGGAAGCGGCGGTCGAGCGGGCGTGGCCGAAACCACCGCTCGCCTCCAGGTTGGAATAACCGTGAAAAGTGCTGCGCAACAGGCGAACCGCGTCGGTGATATCGGGTTCGTCGAGGCCGTAGGCACGCAGCATCCCGTAGGTCAGGTCGATGGCGCGCCACCCGCCGGACCAATCGGCGGCGACGGCGGGGTCCATCGGCATCTGGGTGGCGGCATAGCGGCCGGGATGTTCCAGGGCGTAACGGCGCCACTCGTCGGCAAATGCCGCGAGCGCATCCCGTCCGGCGCGCCCGGCCACCGCCGCGGCAATACGGTCGGTCTTCTCGTCGCTTGCCAGCATGGCCACCCGGTTGCGCAGGTCCTCGAGGTTCTTGATGTGCGAGTAGAGGCTCGCGTCCTTGACGCCGAACTTCCTGGCCAGCGCGGCGACGGTGATGTTGTCGAAGCCGACCTCATCGGCGAGTTCCGCCGCCGCCAGTGTGATCCGCTCGGCGGTCAACCCGGCGCGTGGCGACATTGCGCCTCCTTTCCTGAGCTAGGGTACCTAGTTTATAACCTAATAGCCCTAGGTTTTACAAGTGGTTCGTGGCGGACCGATTAATTCGTGCAGCCAGGCCGGTCAACACTCTCGGCAGATCCATGACTACTTGTTCGAGGAGATCTTGATGATCCCGACTTCGACCGCCACGACGCACAGCCTGGACGTGCCCGGGGCGCGACTGCACTACGAGGTGCGCGGCACCGGACCATTGGTCGTATTGGTCGGCGCACCGATGGATGCGGCGGCCTTCGCGCCGCTGGCGGAACTACTCGCCACCGACCGCACCGTGCTCACCACCGACCCGCGCGGCCATCAGGGCAGCGTGCTCGACGATCCGGAGCAGGACTCGACACCACAGCTGCGCGCCGACGACCTGGCCTGCCTCATCACTCATCTCGGCATCGGCCCCGCGGTGGTATTCGGCTCCAGCGGCGGCGCTGTGAGTGCATTGGCACTGGCCCAATCCCAGCCGGACCTGGTCACCACCGTGATCGCCCACGAACCGCCGCTGGGTGAACTCCTGGACGATCGCGACCAGGTGCGCGCCGGAACCGAAGACGTGATCGCCACCTACCGCAGCGGGGATGTGCTCGGCGCATGGCGCAAGTTCATGGCCAACGCGAACATCATGATGCCCGAACCGGTGCTACAGCAGGTGTTCGGCGGTGAACGCGCCCCGCGCCAAATGGCCAGCGAACGCTACTGGTTCGATCACGAGCTGCGCGGCACCATCACGTGGGAGCCGAATATCGCTGTGCTGCAATCGACTCCGGCCCGAATCGTAATCGGCATCGGCTCCGAATCGACCGGCCAGCATTGCGACCGCACGTCGCGGGCACTCGGCGAAGCCATCGGGGTGACTCCGACCATATTCCCCGGCGGACACACCGGATTCGTCGAGGACCCAATCGGTTTCGCCGTCCGGTTGCGTGCGGTACTCGGAGGTGCTGCTTAGAACGACCGCACCGCATCTCTCACGCATAGTGATGTTTCCACGCCGAGACCGTGTCTCACGTCTCGGGCCGGGCATGCTAAACAGCCAGTGTCGGTGATGCCGGGGCGGGCTGGGGAGGAGGTTCGTAGGTCCGCCATGCCTCAGCTAAGCGGCGTGTGGCCTCGCGCAGGCTGTCGGGATCGGCGACAAAGCTGATTCGGACGTAATCGATGCTGCCGCCAGAGGCGTCGAGACCGGCGCCGGGCAGGATCGCCACGCCGTGTCGCAGGGCGCGCTGGGCGAACGAGGTGCCATCCCCGCGGGATAGCCGGATCCACAGTGTCTGGCCGCCGGACACCGGGGGGACCTCCCATTCCGGCAGGCGCTCGCTCAGCTCGGTCACCAGAACGTCGTGGCTTTCCTTGCGCTGCTGCGTGATTCGCTCGCGCAACCGATCGAGGTCACGAAGCAGCCAGGCGGCGGCCAACTGCGCTGGGATGTTGCCGCCGAGATCGTGCACGGCGCGCAGCCGGGCCAACCGGGCGATGACCGGGATCGGTGCACGCACCCAGCCGACACGCAGTCCGCCCCAGACGACCTTGCTGAGCGAACCGATGGATATCACGGACTCGTCCAGGGCTGCCAGCGGCGGCGGTGGTGGATCGGTGCCCGGAAATCCGAGATCGGTCAGCACCTCGTCGTCGATCAGCTGCACCCCGGCCGTTCTCGCCGACTCGACCAGTCTCCGCCGGGCCAGCGCGGGAAGCACCGCACCCGTGGGATTCTGGTAGGTCGCCACGACGTACGCGAGCGCCGCCGGGGTCACCGCGCCGAGACCCACCGGACCTGTCTGCGGTATCGCCGCGACCTCCCGAAACGCCTCCAGCGCACCGGGATACGTCGGCGCCTCCACCAGTATCCGGTCGCCGGACCGGAGCAGTGCGCGGGCGAGCAACGACAGCGCCTGCTGCCCGCCACCGGTGACGAGAATCTGTTCCGGATCGGTCGGTACGCCACGTGCCCGGTATCGATCGGCGATCGCGTTGCGCAACCGCGGATGTCCGGTCGGCCGATAACCTATATCGCCCTCGACCGCAGCGAGTTCGGGCACGATGTGCCGATACGCCTGGGCCACCTCGGGCGGCGGTGTCGCAGGGGCGGCACAGGCGAGCGCGATGACATCGGCGTCCGGTTCGAGCAGTTGCAGGAAGGCCGGAGAATGGGTGGTATCGCGCGCCGGAACTGCTGCGGGTCCCGCGACCCGGGTGCCGCTACCCTGCCGCCGCACCACCCGGCCCTCCACACTGAGCAGGTCATAGGCGGCCACGACCGTACTGCGCCCTACCGCAAGTACTTTCGCGAGCGCGCGGTCGGGCGGCAACGGCATTCCCGGCCGCAGTTCACCGTCATCGATCAGCGTCCGCAATCGCCCGGCCAACAGCAAATAGAGCGGCCCGCGGTCGGCGGACCAGCGGCCGAGCCGGTCGGCAAGTTCAATTGGCTCCATACGCAAACCAATTCTGCCCGATTGGCTCTAGGTGCGCGACCCTGTCGTCGCGAGGATGAAGCCATGAGCAAGATCTCCATCACCGATGTCATCGACGACCTGACCGGACCATGGCAGCCGCGGGACCTGGCCATGGCCAACGACGCCGTGGTCCGCATCGCCCGCTTCCACGGGGCATTCCCCTGGCACCACCACGACGAGGACGAGCTGTTTCTGTGCTGGAACGGCACTTTCCGCATCGAATTGCAGGATCGCGAGCCGGTGACGCTCGGTGCCGGTGAGATTTTCGTCGTTCCGCGCGGAGTCGAGCATCGGCCGGTGGCCGAGGAACCGGCTCACGGGATCATGATCGAACGGCCCGAAACCGAACAGTACGGCAACTGAGCACGATCGGAGCCGGACGCAAGCTCATCCGGCTCCGAGCACGTTCCGATACCTCGCCCCAAACGTGAGAGCAGCCAAATGTTCGTGGCAGGGTGAAGGGATGAGTCGTGGTGTGTTGGTGACGGGTGCTTCGCGGGGGATCGGGCGGGCGGTTGCGGTGGCATTCGCCGAGAACGGCGACCGGGTGGCGGTGCATTACTCCTCCGGGCGAGCCGATGCCGAGGAGACGTTGCGGCGGTTACCGGGTGACGGGCATCTTCTCGTCGAAGGCGATATCGCTTCGCCGGAAACGGCCGAAGCGATCGTCACGGCTGCGGTCGAGGGACTCGGGACCGTGCACGTGCTGGTCAACAATGCGGCGGTGAACCTTCCGCATCCCCTCGCGAAATCCTCGTACGCGGAATGGCAGCAGGTGTGGCGCAAGACCATGGATGTCAACCTTTTCGGCACGGCCAATGTCTCCTACTGCGCCGCCCGTCACATGATCGATAACGAGATCCCCGGCCGCATCATCAATATCGGCTCCCGCGGCGCATTCCGCGGCGAACCCGACTATCCCGCCTACGGTGCCTCGAAGGCAGCCGTCCACGCGCTCGGCCAATCGCTCGCGGTGTATTTGGCTCCCTACGGAATCGCGGTTGCCTCGGTGGCACCGGGATTCGTAGCGACCGAACGCGTCGCGTCCCGCGTCACCGACGAGGTCCGCGCTCAGAGCCCCTTCGACCGCGTCGCCCAACCAGAGGAAATCGCCTCCGCCGTCCGCTATCTCGCCTCGCCGGAAGCAACATGGAGCTCCGGCGCAGTCCTGAACGTCAACGGAGCCTCATACCTGCACTGATCCGCCAGGGGGACACATGACACAGCAGCTACCACCTTGGCCCAACACGCCACCGACCAGCGGCCCGATCATCCTGCGGGAGTACACCGAAGCCGACACCCACCTCGCGATCGAGATGGGCGCGGACCCGTACATCCCGTTGATCGGGAGCTTGCCCGCTTTCCCGAACGCCACCGAGGCACTGAACTGGGTGCACCGTCAACGCGGCAGGCACGCCGAAGGAATCGGTTTCTCCTTCGCTATAGCTGACGCAGAAACCGGCAACGCTGTGGGCGGGATCGGCCTTTGGCTGCAAAACCTGGCGAAGGGTCGAGCGGCAGCGGGCTATTCGGTCTCTCCGGCACATCGCGGCCGCGGATTCGCTGGGGCCGCACTACAAGCCCTGACAACTTTTGCCTGGACCATCCCAACTCTGCACCGCGTCGAGCTCTATATCGAGCCATGGAATACCGGCTCGATCCGCGTCGCGGAATCCGGCGGCTACCTCCGCGAAGGCCTGCTGCACAGCTACCAGGAGATCGGCGGCACGCGACGTGACATGCTCCTCTACGCTGCCACGCGCGACACGGGCACATCCTGAAACGCGACACCGCCGCACCCGAATGGAGTGCGGCGGTGTCGTGAGGGACTCAGCGGACGAAAGTCGATGCGCGGTCGGACAAGTCGAGCAGCATTTGCGGGATGATGCCGAGCAGGACGGTGGCGCCCGCGGTGAATGCGACGACTGTGGTGGTGAGGAATGGTGCCGCGACGGTCGGGGCGGCGGTGGGTGGGTCGGTGAAGAACATCAGGACGATGACGCGGATGTAGAAGAAGGCGGCGATGGCGCTGGAGATGACACCGACGATCACCAGGTAGGTGGCGCCGCCGGAGGCCGCGGCCTGGAAGACCGCGAACTTGGCGACGAAGCCGCCGGTGAGGGGCAGGCCCGCGAACGAGAGCAGGAACAGGGCGAAAACCGTTGCCAGCCAGGGGGAGCGGCGGCCGAGGCCGGCCCACTGGGACATGGCGGTCGCCTCGTCACCGGCGGCGTCGCGGACCAGGCTGACGACCGCGAACGCACCGAGTGTGCCCAGCCCGTACGCCAGCAGATAGAACAGGATCGCCGAGGTACCAGCCTCATTCGCCGCAGCGAGACCGGTGAGGATGAATCCGGCATGCGCGACCGAAGAGTAGGCGAGCATGCGTTTGACGTCGGTCTGGGTGATCGCCATGACCGCGCCGATCACCATGGTCGCGATGGCAATGGCGGCGAGCACCGGACGCCAGTCGTCACGCAGACCGGGCACGGCGATCTGCAGCACCCGCAACAGCGCACCGACAGCGGCGATCTTCGTCGCCGCGGCCATGAACCCGGTAACCGAACTGGGCGCACCCTGATACACATCGGGCACCCACGACTGGAACGGCACCGCGCCGATCTTGAACAGCAGCCCCACCGCCAGCATCGCCACACCGAGCAACGCCAGGGTGGTGTTCTGCGGATGCTGGGTTATCGCATCGGCGATCCCACCGAGCTTGACCGTCCCTGCCTGCCCGTACAGCAGCGCAACGCCATAGAGGAAGAACGCGGACGAAAACGACCCGAGCAGAAAGTATTTCAGCGCCGCTTCCTGCGAGAGCAACCGATTGCGGCGCGCCAGCCCACACAGCAGATACAGCGGCAGCGACAACACCTCCAACGCCACGAACATGGTCAGCAGATCGTTCGAGGCCGGGAACAGCAGCAGGCCACCGATCGCGAGCATGGTCAGCGGGAACACCTCGGTGGTCGCGACACCCGCACGGACCGCGGCGATTTCACCCGCACTACCGGGCACCGCGGAGGCCTGCGGGGTGAACGCGTCCACGCCACGGCCGACAGCGGCCGCGGCAACACTCCATGTCCCGGGACCGGAACGCACCTGCGGCCGCGGCTCGGCACCGCGTTCGGCCATGAACAGCAGCGCCAGAATCGACACGACGAGGATCGTGCCCTGCAGGAACAGCGTCACACCGTCGATCGCCACCGCACCGACCATCACGGTCGCCTCGGTCCCGAACAACCGCAGCACCGCAACCAGCGCCGCCACCAACCCGGCCAGCCCGAGGGGCACCTGGATGGCGTACCGGTGGCGGCGCGGCGCGAACGCCTCGACGAGCACCCCGACCACCGCCACGCCGAACACGATCAGCATCGGTGACAACTTGGCGTATTCGATGCTCGGCGCGGGCATACTTGCCGCGAGCAGACTGCTCATTTGTGGGCACCTCCGTGATCGGCCCCCGCTGCGGGGATCGCGGGCGTCTTCGGCGCGGGATCATGGACGCCGATGGTGGTGAGCGTCTGACCCACCGCGGGATTGATGAAGTCCAGCACCGGTTTCGGATAGATGCCGAGGAACAGCAGCGCCGCGATCAACGGCACCACCACCGCCAACTCGCGCGGCACCAGATCATAGAGCCGCTCGTTGCCCTCCTTGACCGGCCCGGTCATCATCCGCTGGTACATCCACAGCACATACAGCGCGGCCAGCACCAGCGCACCGGTCGCGATCACCGCCGCGAATCCGTACCGGTTGAATGTGCCGAGCAGCACCAGGAATTCGCTGATGAACGGCGCCAGGCCCGGCAGCGACAGGGTGGCGAGACCGGCGATGAAGAAGGTGCCCGCCAGCACCGGCGCCACCTTCTGCACCCCGCCATAGGCGGCGATGGCCCGAGTGCCCCTGCGCGACACCAGGAATCCCGCGATCAGGAACAGTGCCGCGGTCGAGATGCCGTGATTGACCATGTAGAGCGTGGCCCCGGTCTGCCCCTGACTGGTCATCGCGAAGATGCCGAGAATGATGAATCCGAAGTGCGAAATCGAGGTGTAGGCGATCAGCCGCATCACATCGGTCTGTCCGATGGCCAGCAGCGCGCCGTAGATGATGCCGATCACCGCGAGCGTGATCACCAGGGGCGCATAGGTTCCCGAGGCATCCGGGAACAGCAGCAGGCAGTAGCGCAACATGCCGAAGGTGCCGACCTTGTCGACCACCGCCATCATCAACACCGCACTCGACGGCGTCGCCGCCACCGCCGCATCCGGCAGCCAGGTGTGCAACGGCCACAGCGGCGCCTTCACCGCGAAGGCGAACATGAACCCGAGGAACAGTGCATTCAGCACCGCCGGACCGGCGCCGAGCTGTCCGGCATTGGCTGCCGCCACCACGGTGCGGAAATCGAAGGTGCCCGACGTTCCGGATCCGAGGCCCTGCCGTGCGGTGAGCACATACAACCCGATCACCGCGGCCAACATGATCAGACCGCCGAACAGGTTGTACAGCAGGAATTTCACCGCCGCCCGCGAGCGCTGCTGACGATGCGCCAGATCGGCACTGCGCGGCCCGAATCCGCCGATGAGGAAGTACATCGGAACGAGCATCGCCTCGAAGAACACGTAGAACAGCAGAATGTCGAGTGAGACAAAGGAAATCAGCACCATCGCCTCGACGAGCAATGTCAACGCGACGTAGGTGTGCGACACCCGACGCCCGCTGCCGACCTCGCGCTCATCGTTCCACCCGGCCAGGATCAGCAGCGGTACCAGCGCCGCGGTGAGCAGCACCAGCACCAGCGCGATCCCGTCCAACCCGAGGGTGTAACCCGCGCCGAAGGCCGGAATCCACTCGTGCGATTCGACGAACTGATATTGCGCCCCACCGGGTTCGAACCGCACGGCCAATACGATGCCGAGCACCAGCACCGCCAATGCGACACCGAATGCCAGCACGCGCGCCAGGGTGCGCTGCGACGCGGGCAACAACAGCACCGCCACCGCGCCGACAACCGGCAATAACCACAGCGTGGTCAACCAGGGAAAGTCACTCACCAGAGCCTCACTGCCAGCAGGGCGGCGGCCACCAGTGCCGCGCCGGTGAACATGGACAGGGCATACGACCGGACGAAGCCGGACTGCACCTTCCGGATTCGCCCGGACAGTCCGCCGATCAGCGCGGCAGTCCCGTTGACGATGCCGTCGATGCCGCGATTGTCGAGGAAGACCAGCGACCGGGTCAGATACGCACCGGGACGCATGAATACGCCCTCGTTGACCGCGTCGCCGTAGAGATCCTTGCGAGCCGCGATCGTCAACGCCGACACCGCTTCCGGTGCGGTCTCGGGAATCTCACGCTGCGCGAACTGGTTGTAGGCGAAGCCGATTCCGACAGCGACCACGAGCAGCGCCAAGGCGGTCACCACGCCCGCGGGCACGACCTCCTCGCCGTGATGCGCCCCGACCACAGGTTCGAGCCAGTTCTGCAGCGACGACCCGAAGACGAACAGTCCACCCGCCGCCACCGAACCGATCGCGAGCAGAATCATCGGGCCGGTCATCACCGCGGGTGCCTCGTGCGGATGGGTATCGGCCCCCGCGGCGGAGCCGCGTAAGTGTTCGGGCCAGCGAGGCTCGCCGAAGAACGTCATCATCATCACGCGCGTCATGTAGAACGCGGTCAGCCCGGCACCGAACAGTGTCACCGCACCCAGTGCCAAACCGCTTGCGCCGCCTTGGTTGAACGCTGCCTCGATGATCCGATCTTTGGAGAAGAATCCGGCGAACGGCGGCACTCCGATGATCGCCAGATAGCCGAGCCCGAAGGTGACGTAGGTGACCGGCAGCAGTTTGCGCAGTCCGCCGTAGCGGCGCATGTCGGTCTCGTCATCCATCGCGTGCATGACCGATCCGGCCCCGAGGAACAGCCCGGCCTTGAAGAAGCCATGGGTGAGCAGATGCATGATGGCGACCGCGTATCCGGCCGGGCCGAGGCCTGCGGCCAGCACCATATAACCGATCTGGCTCATGGTGGACGCCGCAAGCGCCTTCTTGATGTCGTCCTTCGCGCAACCGACGATCGCACCGAACAGCAGCGTCACCGCACCCACCAGCACCACACCGAGCCGTGCATTGGGCGCGAGATCGAAGATCGGCCCGGAGCGCGCGATCAGATACACACCCGCCGTCACCATGGTGGCCGCGTGGATGAGCGCGGAGACCGGTGTCGGACCCTCCATCGCGTCACCGAGCCAGGACTGCAGCGGTACCTGCGCGGACTTACCGCACGCGGCCAGCAGCAGCAGTAACCCGATCGCTGTCAGCGTGCCCTCGCCCGCCTGCGGCGCGGTCGCGAACACCGAGCCGAAGTCGATCGAGCCGAAGGTCGCGAACATGGTGAACATGGCGATGGCCAGCCCCATATCGCCGACCCGGTTGACCACGAACGCCTTCTTGGCCGCGGTTGCCGCGGTCGGCTTGTGGTACCAGAAACCGATCAGCAGATAGGAGGCCAGACCGACGCCCTCCCAGCCGAGATACAGCACCAGGTAGTTGTCCGCCAGCACCAGCAGCAGCATCGCCGCCAGGAACAGATTCAGGTAGGCGAAGAACCGCCGCCGTCCCGGATCGTGGTTCATATAGCCGACGGAATAGATGTGGATCAGCGATCCGACGCCGGTGATCAGCAGCGCGAAACACACCGACAGCTGGTCCAATTGGAGGCTGAAGTCCACCTGTAACCCGTCGACCGGCACCCAGCTGAAAAAATCCTTGTGGATTGCGCGGGCAGCATCATCACGGTCGAGCATGTGGAAGAACGCGACGACGGCGAAGCCGAACGAGGCCAGCGCGGTGGCACAGCCGAGCAGATGCCCCCACTTATCGCTGTAGCGCCCGATCAGCAGCAGCACGACGGCGCCGGCCAGCGGCAGCGCGGGCAGCATCCAGAGCGTTGCGGTATCCACGTCAGAACTTCAGCAGGTTGGCGTCGTCGACCGAGGTCGAACGGCGGACGCGGAAGATGGTCATGATGATGGCGAGTCCGACGACGACTTCGGCGGCGGCCACCACCATGGTGAAGAACGCGAACACCTGACCGTCCAGATTCGAATGCAGCCTGGCGAAGGTGACGAAGGCGAGATTCACCGCATTGAGCATCAGCTCGATGCACATGAACACCACAATGGCGTTGCGCCGCAGCAGCACACCGGCCGCGCCGATGGTGAACAGCAGGGCGGACAGGAACAGGTAGTTCTCAGGATTCACCGCTTGCCTTCCTCGTCTGCCTCGCGGGCGGGGGTTTCGGGCTCCTCGACCTCCGAGGCGAAGGTCGGGGTCGTGCCGACCGAGATGACCGCCGCCTCGGTGAGCGCCCTGGTGCGGCGATGCCGCAGGATGGTGCTGACCGACAGCTCCTCGAAGGATCCGTCCGGCAGCCGCGCCGGAATATCGACCGCGTTGTGCCTGGCGTACACACCCGGCGTCGGCAGCGGGGTGGCGCGGTCGGAGGGCCGGGCCGGGTCGTAGGCGCCGCGGAAGCGGCGGCGTGAGAGCTCCCGCTGATCCAGGCGCGGCCCGAAATTCTCCCGGTGCGCCAGGATCATCGCGCCGATGGTGGCTGTGATGAGCAGTGCGCCGGTGAGTTCGAAGGCCCACACATACCGGACGAAGATCAGTTCGGCGAGTTGGCCGATCACGTCTTGATATGCGAATCCCTTTGCCGGATAGGTGGTTCCGGAGTTGCGGATGCCGTTGGCGATGCCGCTGATCAGCAGCAGCCCGAAGCCGAGTCCGACGGCGGCGGCCGAGAGCCGCTGCCCGCGCAGTGTTTCCCCGAGCGATTCGGGGGAGTCGACGCCGACCAGCATGAGCACGAACAGGAACAGCATCATGACCGCGCCGGTGTAGACGACGATCTGCACGACGCCGAGGAACAGCGCGTCCTGTGCCATATAGAAGGTCGCGAGCACGATCATGGTGGCGGCCAGGCAGATCGCCGAATGCACGGCCTTGCCCGCGAAAACCATGCCGAGTGCGCCGATCACCGCGAGCGGGCCGAGGATCCAGAATTGGACGGTCTCGCCGGTGGAGGTGTGGGTCAGTGGCTCGGCGGCCAGGATGAATTCGGTCACCGCACGCCTCCTTCCACGCCCGCGGCGGCGGGCTCCCTGGTATCCGAACCGCCTTCACCGCCGGGGACGTTGCCGCGGTAGTAATCGCCTTCCGTCGCACCGGGATACATCGCGTGCGGCGGTGCGGTCATACCGGGCTGCAGCGGAGCGAGCAGCCGGTCCTTCTCGTAGATCAGATCGGCGCGATTGTCATCGGCCATCTCGTACTCGTTGGTCATGGTCAGCGCCCTGGTCGGGCATGCCTCGATGCACAATCCGCAGCCGATGCAGCGCAGGTAGTTGATCTGGTAGACCTGTCCGTAGCGTTCGCCGGGCGAAAAGCGTTCGGTCTCGGTGTTATCCGCGCCCTCGACGTAGATCGCATCCGCGGGGCAGGCCCATGCGCACAACTCGCAGCCGATGCACTTCTCCAGACCATCCGAATGCCGATTGAGCTGGTGGCGGCCGTGATAGCGGGGCGCGGTCGGAACTTTCTGTTCCGGGTAGGACTCGGTATTGGGCTTCTTGAACATGGTCAGGAAGGTCACCGCGAAGCCCATCAATGGTTCCAGCAGTCCCGCCTTGGGTTCCGGACGCCGCGTCGATGGATCCGGCATCGGTGGCGTCGGGAAGCCGAGGAAGACCGCAGTGCCCGATTCCGTCGAGGCAGGTTCCTCGACCGTCGGCGGCGCACCCTGTTTGCGTCCGGCCCGCAGGAACATCAGCACGATCAGTCCGGAGATGATGATTCCGCTGATCACCAGCAGTGGCGTCTGGATCTCGTAGCCCTCGTTCTGCAGCGCCCGGGCGGTGGCGACCAGCATCACCCACAGCAGTGAGGTCGGGATCAGCAGCTTCCAGCCGAGATTCATGAACTGGTCATAGCGCAGGCGGGGCAGCGTGCCGCGCAACCAGATGAACACGAACAGGAAAGTCCACATCTTGGCGATGAACCACAGCGCGGGCCACCAGCCGGAATTCGCGCCGTCCCACAGGTTGATCGGGAACGGTGCGTGCCAGCCGCCGAGGAACAGCGTGGTGGCGAGCGCGGAAACTGTTGCCATATTGATGTATTCGGCCATCATGAACATGGCGAATTTGAGCGAGGAGTATTCGGTGTGGAAGCCGCCGACCAACTCGCCTTCGGCCTCGGGCAGGTCGAACGGCGCACGGTTGGTCTCACCGACCATCGACACGCAGTAGATCAGGAACGACGGCAGCAGCAGGAAGACGTACCAGGTGCCCTCCTGCGCCTTCACGATCCCGGAGGTGGCCATGGTGCCGCCGAGCAGGAACACCGTCGCGAAGCACAGCGCCATCGCGATCTCGTAGGAGATCACCTGCGCGGTCGAGCGCAATCCGCCCAGCAGCGGATATGTCGAACCCGACGACCAACCCGCCAGCACAATGCCGTACACGCCGATCGAGGTGATGGCGAGGATGTAGAGCACCGCAACCGGCAGATCGGTGAGCTGCAGTGCGGTCCGGTGGCCGAGGATCGAAACTTCCGGCCCGATCGGAATGACCGCGAATGCCATGAACGCGGGCACCACTGAAATGACCGGCGCCAGAATGAAAATCGGCTTGTCGACGATGGCCGGTACGATATCTTCCTTCAGCGCCATCTTCACGCCGTCGGCGACGGCCTGCAGCGTGCCCTTGGGGCCGACCCGGTTCGGGCCGACGCGCATCTGCATCCAGGCCACGATCTTGCGCTCCAGATACACCGCCATCATCGGCGTGAGCAGCAGGAAGGCGAAGATCGCCAGGGATTTCCCGATGACGAGCCACAGCGGGTCATGGCCGAAAAGAGAGAGATCACTCATGGCGGTGTTCCTTCATCCTCTCGTCGGCGCGGTGCAGCTGCACCACACCGCCCGGCTGGGTGGCGAGCTGTTCGTTGACCGAGCAGCCCGGCGAGTTCAGCGGCAGCCAGACCACCCGATCGGGGAGATCGGTGATCAGCAGTGGCAGCGTGATGGTGCCGTGATCGGTGGCGACGACGATCGGATCGTCATCGGCGGCACCGATTTCGGCAGCGGTGGTTGGGGACAGCCGCACCACCGGCGGCCGCGCGACACCCGCCAGATTCGGCTCGCCGTCCTGCATGCGCCCCTGATCCAGCAGCATCCGCCAGCCCGACAGGATGGCCGTGCCGGGATTGGGTCGGGTCACCGGATGCGGCCGATGCGCGGGCGCGGGCACCGGCGGACCGTCCCAGGCGCCGAGTTCGGCGAGTTCGGCGCGCGCGGCTTCGGTATCGGGGAGTCCGAGCGCCACCGTCATCTCGGTCGCGATGGCCTGCAGCACCCGCTGATCCGACAGTGGTGCGGGTTCTCGGAGCACCATCGAATCGCCGAGTGCCGCATCGAATTGCCGCGGCCTGCCCTCCCAGGTGCGGAAGGTGCCCGATTTCTGCATTGCCGAGGCTACCGGGAAGACGACATCGGCGCGTTCGGTGACCGCGCTGTGCCGCAACTCCAGGCTGACCACGAAGCGAGCGGCGTCGATGGCCTCGAGCGCCGCCTTGGGGTCCGGGAAGTCGGCGATATCGACGCCGCCGATGACCAGTGCGCCCAAGGTCGGCGCGGCCTCCAGAATGGCGGCGGTATCGCGACCGGCGGTGACCGGCAATTCCGCGACATTCCAGATCGTGCGAACCTCTTGGCGCGCACGGGGATCCACGACCGGTCGACCACCGGGCAGCAGGCCGGGCAGCGCACCCGCCTCGACCGCACCGCGTTCACCGGCGCGCCGCGGCACCCAGGCCAAGGCGGCACCGGTTTCTTCGGCAAGCCGGACGGCGGCGGACATTGCGCCGGGGATTCCGGCCATCCGCTCACCGATCAGCACCACTGCACCGGGCTGACGCAACAGCTGTGCGGCGGTCGCCAAAGCGGCAGCGTCCGTTTCGCCGGTGCGCATGGCATCGAGCAGATGCGGCTCTGCCCCGGGCACGGCTTGCAACAGCGTGCCCGACATCCGATCCAGCCCGCGCGAGGAGTAAGCGGCGAGCGAGAATATCGGCAGACCGCGCTTGCGTGCCGCCTTGCGCAGCCGCAGGTAGATGATCGGCGACTCCTCTTCCGGCTCGAGTCCGGCCAGCAGTACGACCGGTGCGTTCTCCAGGGCGTCGTAGTCGACGGTGACACCCTGTCCGGCGATACGGGCGGCGAGGAAATCCGCCTCTTCGGCCGAATGCGCTCGGGCGCGGAAGTCGATGTCATTGGTGCCCAGGGCAACTCGGGCGAATTTGGCGTAGGCGTAGGCGTCTTCCTCGGTGACGCGACCACCGACCAGCACGCCCGCGCTCCCGAAGGCCGACGCCAAACCCTCCGCCGCGGCGGCCAAGGCCTCGGACCAGGATGCGGGTGCGAGGTTGCCATCCCAGCCGCGCACCAGCGGTGTCGTGAGCCGATCGCGTTCGGTGGCATAGGTGAACGCCCACCGGCCCTTATCGCAGTTCCACTCCTCATTGACCTGCGGATCGTCACCCGCCAAGCGGCGCAACACTTTTCCGCGCCGATGGTCGGTGCGCTGTGCACAGCCCGATGCACAGTGCTCGCAGACGCTCGGGCTGGAGACCAGATCGAACGGACGGGCCCGGAACCGATAGCTGGTGCCGGTGAGCGCACCCACCGGGCAGATCTGCACGGTATTGCCGGAGAAGTAGGAGTCGAACGGTTCGGCCTGTGCGGTGCCGACCTGTTCGAGCGCACCGCGATCCATGAGTTCGATGAACGGATCCCCAGCGACCTGCTGCGAGAAACGAGTGCAACGGGCACACAGCACGCAGCGTTCCCGGTCCAGCAGCACGGCAGTGGACAGCGGAATCGGCTTGGGGTAGGTGCGTTTCACGCCGTCGAAGCGGGTTTCGGACCGACCACTCGACATCGCCTGGTTCTGCAGCGGGCATTCACCGCCCTTATCGCAGACCGGACAGTCGAGGGGGTGGTTGATGAGCAGCAGCTCCATCACTCCCTCCTGTGCCTTTGCGGTGGGAGGTGAGGTCAGCTGGGTGCGCACGATCATGCCGTCGGCGACGGCCATGGTGCAGGACGCGACCGGCTTGCGCTGCCCCTCCACCTCGACCAGACACTGACGGCACGCGCCGACCGGGTCCAGCAGCGGATGATCGCAGAAGCGCGGGATCTGGATGCCGATGAGTTCGGCGGCCCGGATCAGCAGGGTGCCCGCGGGAACGCTCACCTGGGTGTCATCGATGGTGACGGTGACCAGGTCAGCGGGTACGAGTCCGCTGGTATTGGTGTTCACAGTGGCAGTCATCGGACTCCTTCGGCCCAGGCGGTGGATCGCGCGGGATCGAACGGGCAGCCGTCGAGCCGCAGATGGTCGACGTATTCCTCGCGGAAGTACTTCAGCGAGGAGATGATCGGGCTGGCCGCGCCGTCGCCGAGTGCGCAGAACGATTTGCCGTTGATGGTGTCGCTGATATCGAGAAGCTTCTCCAGATCCGATTCGGTGCCCCGTCCGGCCTCGATCCGCTTCAGCAGCTGGACGAGCCAGTAGGTGCCCTCGCGGCAGGGCGTGCATTTACCGCAGGATTCGTGGGCGTAGAACTCGGTCCAGCGCAGCACCGCGCGTACCACACACGTCGTGTCGTCGAAGATCTGTAATGCCTTCGTGCCCAACATGGATCCCGCACCGGCGACACCCTCGTAGTCCAGTGGCACGTCGAGGTGTTGGTCGGTGAACAGCGGCGTCGACGAACCGCCCGGCGTCCAGAACTTCACCTGATGTCCGGCGCGCACACCGCCGGCATAGCCGAGCAGTTCGCGCAGCGTAATGCCCAGCGGCGCTTCGTATTGCCCCGGCCGGGCGACGTGCCCCGACAGCGAGTACAGCGTGAAGCCCGGGGACTTCTCACTGCCCATGGACCGGAACCAGGCTGTGCCGTTCAGGATGATGGGCGGCACGCTCGCGATGGATTCCACATTGTTGACCACCGTCGGGCAGGCATACAGACCCGCGACGGCCGGGAACGGTGGCCGCAGTCGCGGCTGGCCGCGCCGCCCCTCCAGCGAATCCAGCAGCGCGGTTTCCTCACCGCAGATGTACGCACCGGCGCCGGCGTGCACGATGAGTTCCAGGTCGTAGCCGGAGCCGAGAATGTTCTTCCCGAGGAATCCGGCCGCGTACGCCTGCGCGACCGCGGCCTGCAGCCGCCGCAGCACCGGTACGACCTCACCGCGCACATAGATGAACGCGTGTGCCGCCCGAATCGCATACGCCGCGATGATGACGCCCTCGATGAGGGTGTGCGGGGTGGCCAGCATGAGCGGAATGTCCTTGCAGGTACCGGGTTCCGACTCGTCGGCATTGACCACGAGATAGTGCGGTTTGGTGACGCCGTCCGGGCCCGTGCCCTGCGGGATGAAGCTCCATTTCATCCCGGTCGGGAAGCCCGCGCCGCCGCGACCGCGCAAACCGGCGTCCTTGATGGTCTGGATGACCTGATCGGGTTCCATCCGCAAGGCCTTGCGGATGGCCTGATAGCCATCGTGGCCACGGTAGTGCTCGATGGTCCACGACTGCGGGTCGTCCCAATACCGGGTGAGTACGGGAGTCAGTGTCATCTTCATTCCTCGCCCGGCTTCGGTTCCGGCGCTTGCATATTCTGTTCCTGCGCAACCCGCAGACCGGCCAGCGTCGCCTCGCCCGCCGCACCGTCGAGCACCCCGGGGCGCTCGTCCGGGAAGCCCGCGAGGATGCGCGCGGTCTGCTTGAACGTGCACAGCGGCGCACCGCGCGTGGGTGTCACCTGCTCGCCTCGGCGTAGCGAATCCACCAGTGCGGCAGCCGATTCCGGGGTCTGGTTATCGAAGAACTCCCAATTGACCATCACCACCGGCGCGAAATCGCAGGCCGCGTTGCATTCGATGTGCTCGAGGGTGATCGAACCGTCCGCCGTGGTCTCGCCGTGCCCGATGCCGAGTCGGCGCTGCAGGGTCTCGAGAATGGCATCGCCACCCATCACCGCGCAGAGCGTGTTGGTGCAGACACCGACGTGATAGTCGCCGGTGGGGGTGCGCCGGTACATCGAATAGAAGGTCGCCACCGCGGTGACCTCGGCGCCGGTCAAGCCCAGCTGTTCGGCACAGAATTCGATGCCGGTGCCGGTGACGCAGCCCTCCTCGGCCTGCACCAGATGCAGCAGCGGCAGCAGCGCCGAGCGCGGCTCCGGATAGCGGGCGATGATCTCCTTGGCATCGACCTCCAATCGCTCGCGCACGAACGGCAAGAAAGGCTGCGGTCGGGTGGACAGCTTCAACAGGATCTCGGTCATCGGTCAACTCCGCCCATCACCGGGTCGATGCTGGCGACGGAGGCGATGACATCGGCGACCATCCCGCCCTCGCACATCGCCGCCACCGCTTGCAGATTCGTGAACGAGGGGTCGCGATAGTGCACCCGATACGGGCGGGTGCCGCCGTCGCTGACCATATGCACACCGAGTTCGCCACGTGGCGACTCCACTGCCACATACACCTGCCCCGCCGGGACCCGAATGCCCTCGGTGACGAGTTTGAAGTGGTGGATGAGCCCCTCCATGGATGTGCCCATGATGCGGTTGATGTGCTTGGGGGAGTTGCCGAGTCCGTCCGGCCCCAGCTGCAGATCCGCGGGCCAGGCGAGCTTCTTGTCGTCCACCATCACCGGCCCCGGCCGCAGTTTGTCCAGGCACTGCTCGACGATCTTGAGCGACTCCTTCATCTCCGCGACCCGAATCCAGTAGCGGCCGTAGCAGTCGCAGCCGGTGGTGGTGGGCACATCGAATTCGTAGTTCTCGTAACCGCAATACGGCGCTGCCTTGCGCAGATCGTGCGGCAGACCGGTCGAACGCAGCACCGGACCGGTGATGCCCAGTGCCATGCAGCCGGCGAGATCCAGGTAGCCGACGTTCTGGGTGCGTGCCTTCCAGATCGGATTCTGGGTGAGCAGATGATCCATATCGCGCAGCCGCTTGGGCAAAAGTTTCAGCAGCTCACGGACCTTGGTGACGCCGTCGTCGGGCAGGTCCTGGGCGAGACCGCCGGGCCGGATGTACGCGTGATTCATGCGCAGGCCGGTGATGGTCTCGAAGACATCCAGAATCAGCTCGCGTTCCCGGAAACCGAACAGCATCGGGGTGAGAGCACCCAACTCCATACCACCGGTCGCCAGCGCGACCAGATGGGAGGAGATCCGATTGAGCTCCATGAGCATGACGCGAACGATGGTGGCGCGTTCAGGAATCTGGTCCTCGACATCGAGCAGCCGCTCGACGCCGAGGCAGTACGCCGTCTCGTTGAAGAACGGGGACAGATAGTCCATCCGGGTGACGAAGGTGGTGCCCTGCGCCCAGTTCCGGAATTCGAGATTCTTCTCGATGCCGGTGTGCAGGTAGCCGATGCCGCAGCGGGCCTCGGTGACCGTCTCGCCCTCGATTTCGAGGATCAGCCGCAGTACGCCGTGCGTGGACGGATGCTGCGGACCCATATTGACGACGATGCGTTCTTCACCCGCGCTGTCGAGGGTTTCGGTGACCGCGTCCCAGTCCTGGCCCGCCACCGTGACCACAGCGGGTTCGGGCCCGGTGTCGTTGTGGACGCCGGGCCGGGTGTCGATGTCGTTCATTACTTGTACGCCCTCCGCTCGTCGGGCGGCGGAATGCGCGCGCCCTTGTACTCGACCGGGATCCCGCCGAGCGGGTAGTCCTTGCGCTGGGGGTGGCCACGCCAGTCATCGGGCATGGTGATGCGCGTCAGCGAAGGGTGGCCGTCGAAGAGGATGCCGAAGAAGTCGTAGGTCTCCCGCTCATGCCAGTCGGTGGTCGGATACACGCTGAACAGCGACGGGATATGCGGGTCGGCGTCCGGTGCGGAGACCTCGACGCGCAGGCGCCGGTTATGGGTGATGGACATGAGGTGATAGACCGCGTGCAATTCGCGGCCGGTGTCTTCCGGGTAGTGCACGCCGTTCACGCCGAGGCAGAGCTCGAAACGCAGTGCGGCGTAGTCGCGTAACACCTTGGCGACCGTCACCAGATGTTCGCGCCGCACGTGCAGGGTCAGTTCGCCGCGGAAGACGATCACCTTCTCGATGACGGTCTCCCAGCCGGCGCCGACCGCGCCGAGTGCGGCATGCAATTCGGTGACGACCTCGTCGAAGTAGCCGCCGAAGGGCGCCGGGGTGCTGCCGGGCAGTGTCACCGGACGGACCAGGCGGCCGTAGCCGGAGGTGTCGCCGGAGCCGGTGACACCGAACATGCCGTGGCGCACGCCGATCACCTCGGCCGACGGTGAATCCGCTTCCGGCGGTGTGCCTTCCGGGCCCGCGGTGGCCGCGGCGTCGACGAACTCCTGCGGCGTCCTGGTTTCGGTATTTTCGGGGGAGTCGAAGGTCATCGCAGCAGACCCTCCATCCGGATGGTCGGTGTGGACGCCAGCGCCGCCGCTTCGGCGGCACGGATGGCCTCCTCGCGGTTGACGCCCAGTGGCATCTGCTGGATCTTCGCGTGCAGTGTCAGGATCGCGTTCAACAGCATCTCCGGCCGCGGCGGGCAGCCGGGCAGGTAGATATCGACCGGCACCACATGGTCCACGCCCTGCACGATGGCGTAGTTGTTGAACATGCCACCCGAGGACGCGCAAACGCCCATGGCCAGTACCCATTTCGGTTCGGTCATCTGGTCGTATACCTGACGCAGCACCGGTGCCATCTTCTGGCTGACCCGGCCCGCGACGATCATCAGATCGGCCTGCCGCGGCGAGGCGCGGAACGCCTCCATACCGAAGCGGGCGATATCGAAACGTCCTGCGCCGGTGGCCATCATCTCGATGGCGCAGCAGGCCAGCCCGAAGGTGGCAGGCCACAGCGAGCCTTTGCGCAGGTATCCGGCGAAATCTTCGACCGTGCTCAGCAGAAAGCCGCTGGGCAGTTTTTCCTCGAGACCCATGTTCGACTAACTCTCACTTCCACTGTGCGTACGGCCCGACATGGCGTAATGCCTTGCGGGCCAGTGCGTATGGGCGATCAGTCCCAGCTGAGACCGCCGCGGCGCCATTCGTAGGCGTAGGCCACCGAGACGTTGAAGATGAACAGCGCCATCGCCGCGAGACCGAAGAGACCGAGCGCATCGAAGTGGACAGCCCACGGGTAGAGGAACACGATCTCGATATCGAAGATGATGAACAACATGGCGGTGAGGTAGTACTTCACCGGAAAGCGTTGTCCGGTAACGCTTCCCGGCCCACCCGCGACGGCGTGCGGTGTCGGTTCGATGCCGCACTCGTAGGCCTCCTGTTTGGCCCGGTTGTAGCGCTTGGGACCGATGAGGGCCGAGAGGATGACGGAAAACACCGCGAACGCGGCGGCGACCGCGCCGAGGACCAGAGTGGGCATCTCGATATTCACGACTGCACTTCCCCTCCTTGCGAGCTGTAGCTGGCGGTTGGGCGTCATGTCCGACGGCGCCGGGGATGTGATCGTCGGCGTCGGAATCACGACGGCAGCTTCCGAGGCGGGCTGACGTCGTTGTCCGCCTCGGTCAGACTCGCCTCATGGCCTGCTCGCACGGCGCGGGTCTGTCATATCGAGGCCCGCGCTCATGTGAGCTACGGCACAGCCTACAACCGTCGCGACGGGTCGACCATTTATTCGATTGGGGTCTTTGATCGAAAACGGGACTGCTATTTATGACTGAATCGGGGGTAATCCGACCCGTCGGATCGCTAAGCGATAGCGCCGTCACGGGACATCAGAGTGCCCGCGTCCTCGGGGACGCGGGCGCGATGAGGGAGATCGAGGTCAGGCAGCGGTGCGGTTTCGCAGCACCGTGACAACGGCCTCGGTGAGCCGGATCGGATCGATCGGATGGGCCACGGCGGCCTCGGCGCGCGACCAGGTCGCGAGCCAGGCATCGTCGGGGCGACCGGTGAGCACCAGAATCGGTGGGCACTGGGCGATCTCGTCCTTGAGCTGTTTGGCAATACCGAGCCCGCCCGCCGGGGCGGACTCGCCGTCCAGGATGGCCAGATCGATACCGCCCGCATCCATCTGCTCGATGACCACGGGCGCGGTCGCCACCTCGAGGTATTCGAAGGCGGGCAGCTCAGGGTGCGGGTGTCTGCCCAGTGCCAGCATTACTTGGCGCCGGGTATCGGCGTCGTTGCTGTAGACCAGGACCCGCAGTGGGGTGGAACGAATCGCGTCGGCCACGCAGGGATGGTACGTCGGGGCGGGGGTGCGGCGTGGCAGGTTGGCGCAGATTGCTCCGCGCGCGTCGCGCTGTCGTCGGTCGGCGGTGTGGAATGCGTGCGCGGGCAAGGTAATCGAAAGCGGTTGCTAAGTTTCGGCCGGTAGCATCCCGAAAATGCGGGGAGATATCACGCGCGAACTCGTCGAAACCGACGTGTGGACCGACGAGATGGTGGGCCGGGCGGGCATTCCGGTGGTGGACGTTCCGTTCGTGACCATCGGCAGCGGGATCGGATCCTTCGTCACCTACGACACCCTGCGGATCTACGGCGTTGCGGCGGCAGCGATGGCGGTGCTCGGGCCACAGGAGGTGCCGTGGTCGTCCTATGAGTATCTGACGCGGGTATCGCAGATCCCGCGCGGGGAGCGATTGCGCAGCGACTCGGCCTCGATGCCGGACAATATCTGGGGCTTTCCGTCGTATGCGGTGCGCGAGGCGCTGGCGGAAAGAACGATCCGACCGCTGTGGAATGTGTTCACCGAGCCGATCTTCAGCAACTACTACACGCCCAGGGCGGGGCAGGCGTTCGTTGCGATGGAACGGGAGTTCCATCGGATCGGATATGCGGGTTCGTTGCATAAAGGGCATGTGCGCATGGTGCGCAAACGCTACGGCGGTGGGTACTTCAGCGTCCTGACTCCGCCCGTTGGTGCTGCCCCGACCAAGCGGATCGCGTTTCGTAGCACGTACATCCATGTGGGCGTGGGCTATCCGGGGCTGAAGTTGTTGCCGGATCTGCAGGAATATCGGGAGAAGTACCGGGATCCGACGCGCGTGGTCAATGCGTATGAACCGCATGAGCACGTGTATCAGGCACTGCAGCGCAGGCCGGGAAAGGTGATGATCCGCGGCAGCGGGATCGTGGCCAGTCGGGTGTTGCAACGGCTCATCGATGACCGGGACAAACTGCGGCTGAACACCCAGATCCTGCATCTGTTTCGGCACTATGTCGCCGCCGCGCATGGACCGAATATTTTCAGTCGACGCAAGGGCGGCGACGGGTGGTCATATCAGGGATTCAACTATCCGAAGTCGGTATGGGGCGGGCAGCTCAAAGCGAAAATGCGCACGCTGCAAGGGGAACAGCGCGCGCAGGCCTACCAGGAGATGGGCGGGACCAACACCCCGGTGCGCTCGAATTGGCAGGAGCAGCTGCGGCGCGGGCGTAAGGAGGGGTGGTATCAGGTGATGGCGGGCAGTGCGCGCGATCTGCGGCCCGGGCGGGAGCAGGGCGGGGTGATCACCACGATCGTGCCGGATCCCACGGCGGCGCTGCCGCTTCCGCCGCCTACCCAGCCCTTCGACATTTCGGCCGATTACATAATCGACTGCACCGGGTTGGAGGCCGACGTGCGCGAACATCGGTTGCTGGCGGATCTGCTGGATCATGCCGGTGCCGGCCGCAATCCGGTGGGGCGCATGGATGTGGCGACCACCTTCGAGTTGATCGGCACGCGAAGTGGCAGCGGACGCATCTATGCATCAGGTAGTGCGACGCTGGGTGGACCGTTTCCGGGAGTGGACACCTTCCTGGGGTTGCAGATCGCGGCGCGGGAGATCGCGGACGATCTTGCGGCGCTGGGTTTCTGCCAGCGGATGGGGCCGCTGCGCTCGACTCGGCAATGGTGGTTGTGGGCGATGAACAAGAAGATCTGATCAATGCTGCTTACTTTGAACGGGCGGATTCAGACCCGTATGCTCGCGCTCGGCGTGATCGGATTGCTGGTCGCGGTGATCATTACGCCGGTCCTGCCGACCGGACCGCTGTCACTCGGCAATGCCTATCGGGTGACGTTGTCGGTGCTGCTGGCGACCGTGTTCGTCGGCGTACTGTGGGAATTGCTCTACCATTTTCTGCAGCAATTCCGGTGGGAGAAGGACTGGCCCACGCTGTTCGGCTTCTGGACGGTGATCAACGAGGCGGCGCTGATGTGGGTCCTCGTGCACCATACGACCATTGTGCTGCCGCGCGCGTTGCATCCGTCGATGACGGCGTTCCTCATCCAGTTCATCGTGACGTGGATCGTGTTCTGGCTCATCGTGAACGGGCCGATGCGGGTGGTGTTCCATCGGTGGCGGTTCCAGGGTGGGCGATTGCTGTGAGTCGGCAGCTCGAGGTGCTGCCGGGTGGTACGCATCTGATCGCGAACAGCGGCGGTGTCGTGCTGGTCGTCGCGCATCGTTCGGATATTGCCGCCGATGCCGAATCGCGTGCGGCGCAGACGATGACAGCATTGCTCGAGCTGGTGCGAGAAGCGGGTGTCTCGGAGATACCGCGCAGCGGACGCATGTTTGCACGACTTGCCACCACCTGGTTGATGAGCCTGGACGACGAGGACCAAGTCGAATTCGGGGTGATCACCCCTAGCGCGACGGGCGTGGCGTTATATCTGCACGGTGGTGTGACGGCGGTGCTGGAGAGCTCGGATCGCACAGAAGTATTGCGCGGCCGGGATGCCGGATTCACGGTCGACCGCGTGGTGATCCCGGCACCCGAGATCGGGATCGGGCTGTTCGTGGACGAGGGCGGGATGACCGAGTCGGCGCTACCGGGTCGCGGCATCGCCGGACTCGGTGAGGGAACGGTGCCCGGTTCCGGGGCGGTGTTGTGGTTGGGGGTGCCTGTGTCGGCTCGTGCACCGACGATGCGGAGGTCTCCCGGCGTCGAGTCGGTGCGAGATGAGGTGCTTCAGGCCGTGGCATCGGCGGAAGATGTGGGAGCAGCGCCGGGGGTCGAGGACGTGGAACGGCGCGAGTTTCCGAGGCAGCCGGTCGAAGCCATCGATCCGGTGGCGATCAGGTCGGAAAGCGAGGTCGAGCCACAGCCGGAAGGCGGTGCGGTGCGGCCGCCGATCGGGGGCGGATCGGCGGGGAAAGCCGCACCGTGGGAGCGAGCGTCCGCGATGGGCATGGGAAATCTGCCGCCGAGGAATGCGGTGTCGAGCGTCGGGGAACGGCGACGAGTCGGGCTGCAGAAGGGCGTGCAGTCTGAGAACGGCGTGGCGGCAGCGCTGGCGAAGCATTTGGAAAATGGGATGGCCGGCAGTGGTAGGGCTGTCGTTCGGGGATTCATGTGTTCGCGGCAGCATTTGAACGATCCGCGGGTGTCGTTCTGCGCGGTGTGCGGGATTCGGATGGATCAGTTGACCTGCGTGTTGACCGAGGGAGTGCGGCCACCGCTGGGGTTGCTCATGCTCGATGACGGGACATCGTTCGTACTCGATAACGACATCGTCCTCGGGCGGGAACCCGAACATGCCGAGGCGGTGCACCGCGGTGCGCGGCCGATCCGGCTGCCGGACAGCTCGGGCGCGATGTCGCGGGCGCATATGGAGGTTCGGCTGGTCGAATGGGATGTCGCCGTGGTCGACCAGGGCTCGGCCAACGGCACCTACATTCGCATGCCCGGCCACCAGGAGTGGCTCCGCGCCATGCCGAACCAACTGACCACCCTGGCCGCCGGTGCCCAGATCCTGCTCGGCGGCCGCATCCTCACCTTCGACTCCCAACACAGCCAGTTCTGAATTCGTGACGTGGTGAGGCGTGTCGCCGAACGCTGCCCTAGCGCTCGGCGTCGGGCGGTGGAAACCGCTCGTGGTCTCGGACGGCACCTATCGCAATCGCGGGTGCCTGTCGCTGGCCTCGATTCGAATTATGTGGCAGTACCGTGGCTCTGGTGAAATTGAGGAGTTGATGAGAGATCCATTGGCTGGTCGCGCGTCGAAATGCTGTCGATATCGCGTGGCGCGTCGATATGTGGTGTGTCCGGTTTCGATATTCCAGGTAGGGAGTTCTCGATGGATCGGCGTGGTTCGTTGCGTTGGTTGACCGTGGCTGCCGTATCGGTGCTGTCGGTCGCGACGTGCTTGTCGGTGGTGGCGGCGACCCCCCTTCACGGCGATGCTCGTCGCCCCAACATCGTGATGATCCTCGCCGATGACCTCGATGCGATGACCACGCCGGTGTGGCAGGCGATGCCGCGCACCGCCACGCTGATCCGTGACCGCGGTGTCGATTTCACCAACGGTTTCGCGCCGATGCCGATCTGCTGCGCTGCCCGGTCGTCGATTTTGACCGGAGAATACGGGCACAACACCGGCGTTCTCACCAACAGTGGTGAAGTCGGCGGCTTCGAAGCGTTCCGCGCCAACGGCAACGAATCCCACACCATCGCGACATATCTGCACGACGCCGGTTATCGCACCGGGATGGCCGGTAAATATCTCAACGGCCTCGAACACGACCCCGACCACATTCCACCCGGCTGGGACGACTGGAACGCGGGCATCGACAACTTTCTCTACGCCGGTTACAACTACACTCTCAACGAGAACGGCACTCACGTGAAATACGGTGTCGCGCCGAAGGATTACGAAACCGACGTCATCGGCGAAAAATCCGTTCGGTTCATCACCGAAGCCGCCACCACCGGGCAGCCGTTCTTCTGGTACGCCGCCTCCACGGCGCCGCACTTCCCGATCCCGCCCGCGCCACGGCATCTGGCCGAGACCGCGCCGACCGCGGCACCACGGTCGGCGAACTTCCAGGAGCCCGATGTTTCCGACAAACCCAGTTGGCTTATCGACACCGCGGACGCCCGCGCGGCGACGATCGCGGCGACCAACGACATCGACTACACAAACCGGCTCGGCGCACTGAAATCGTTGGACGAGATGGTCGCCGCGATCGTCGATACCCTCGACCGCACCGGCCAGCTCGACAACACCTATCTGATCTTCACCTCTGACAACGGCTACAGCCTCGGCGCCCACCGGCTCACCCAGAAGATGGCGCCCTACGAGGAATCCATGCGAGTACCCCTCGCTGTCGCCGGTCCCGGTATCAGCCACGGCACCACCGATGCGATGGGTCTGTCGATCGACCTCGCACCCACCATCCTCGATTGGGCCGCTCTCGCCACCCCCGACCGGATGGACGGTCGTTCGCTCGCACCGGTGCTGCACGGTGACACCAGCGGCTGGCGCACCGACTTCGCCGCCGAATACGGCGGCCCGGGCGGGAACGGCCGCAACGGCATTGCCCAGGAACAGATCCCGGGCACCGAGACACCGGCGATGTATACCTTCGACATGCCCTCCTGGGTCGCGGTGCGCACCGAGCGGTATCTGTATGTGCGCTGGTACGACCGTGAACGCCCGCTCGCTGACCGCGAATACGAGCTCTATGACCTAGCCACAGATCCCTACCAACTGACCAACCTGATCAAGACGCCGACCGGGCGAGCCGAGCACACCGCCACCATCACCGAACTCGACCATCGTCTCACCGAATTGACCACCTGTGTCGGCCGCGCCTGCCGCTAGGTTCGCGGTGGCTCGCCGGAACGTCCGGCGCGTCCGTCTCGGACTGACCGTGACGGGCCCTCTAGTCGCTTTCGAAGCGGACGATGCCGGACCAGGGGTTGCGGCCGGGTTTGCGTGGGTTGGGCTGGGGGAGATACGTGAATGGGCGCAGGTACCAGGGTGCGCGGTGGAGTTTGCGGGCGTGCACGAGGAGATGTTCGACTTCGCGGGAGCGCCAGCCGAGATCTTCGAAGTAGGCGATGCCGTTGCCGGGTTCGAATTTGAGGGGTGCGTTCTCGAACATCGAACTCGACCGCATGCGATTCATTGCCACGGTGACGTCCATGACCCACCAACGGATCTCCGACCGGGACAGGGCGGCGGCGATGGCGCGGACCGTCTCCTCCTCCAGGTACATCAGCAGACCCTCGGTGAGCACCAAAGCCTTTGTGGCGGGGGAATTTTCGGGACCGAGCGGGCCGAGGGCCCAGTCCAGGAACGCCGCCAGCGCGGCCGGATCGGCCAGGTCGACACCACGGCGGATCAGCGCACAGTGCGGCTTCTCCTCCGCGAGAGCGGCCTCCTTCTCCGCGGTGAGTGCGGGCAGATCGGCCTCCACCCAGACGAAATCGGCCGGCAGGCCCAGGCGGTAGGGGCGGGTGTCGAGTCCGGCGGCGAGATTGAGCACGCGGTCGCAGCCCTCGGCGATGGCGGTCGCGATGAGATCATCGATGATTCTGGTTCGGGTGACGACCGGCCAGCCATTGCGCATTATTCGCGATGCGGCCGCCACCATGGCATATCCGCGTTCGCCGGCCAGGCG
Source organism: Nocardia vinacea (assembly GCF_035920345.1). Lineage (NCBI taxonomy): Bacteria > Bacillati > Actinomycetota > Actinomycetes > Mycobacteriales > Nocardiaceae > Nocardia > Nocardia vinacea. The sequence goes on along the minus strand of NZ_CP109149.1, from coordinate 2,398,444 downwards.
TTCGGCGAGCGGATCGTGGAACAGCGCATCTTCGCGCGCGGTCTCCATCGCGCGGTAGGTGGTCACCCAACGCGCGGTATCGGACACATTCGAAATCAACGTTTCCCCGCCAGCCATGCGCGCCAGTCTGGCACAGCGTGGCCCTCTCGTCGGGGCAGGGTGCCTTGGAGGCGTGGCTGTGCCATCCGATAGAATTTCGGTCAGGGAATCGGGCCGCGCGGAACACGATATTCACCGGCTCGTAACAGCGAAACGTGCTGCTGAGCGAGTATTCGGTCCACAATCAACCCAATGGCGAATTCATCGCCGATGACCTGCGCGATCATTGCGATCGCCAGTCGGGTGGAGTCCGGGTGTCGTGCCCCTCGGACTCCACCGCCCGGCGTTCTAGCCGGGGCGGAAGGCGTGAGCGCCCACTTCGGCTGGATCGAGAATGTGGGCCAGGAAGAGGCGGGTTGTGGGGGTGGGGGTGCGAGTGGTGACGGCGTGCCATGGACGGTCCATGGGGGTGCCGTCGACCGGAAGTACTTGCAGCAGACCTGATTCCAGGTCCTGGGCCAGGGCGTCGGTGTGAATGAGGGTCACGCCCAAGCCTTCACGGGCGGCGGCAAGTACCGCACCATGGCTGCCAAGGGTGAGGGTGGGCGGGGAGATTTCGAGGCGGTCGATGAGGCTGAGTGTGGCGTCGCGGGTTCCGGAGCCGCGACCGCGTAGCAGCCAGGTGCTGCGCAGCGGATCGGGACAGCCGGGCGCGCCGACGACCACGAGCTGACTGGGGCGGCGGGCGCGGATGACCAGCCCGGTGTCGCGCGGTGGGCGGCCCGCGATGACGAGATCCGTTTCGTGGTGGTGCAATTCGAGGAACAGCACGTCGCGCGGATGCACCGACAGGCTCAGTTCGATATCCGGATAGCGATTCCGGAATGACGCCAGCGGCCCCAGCAGCACATACTCACCCGCCGTTGCGACTACACCGATCCGCAGCTTGCCGGTTTCGGCCCGGCGTACCGCGGCATTGGCCTCCTTCATCAGGCCGAGGATGGTGCGGCAGTATTCGGAGTAGATGCGCCCGGCCTCGGTGAGCGCGATACCCCGCCCGGCCTTCGCGATGAGCTTTGCCCCGAGCTGCTTTTCGATGTGCGCGACCGCCGCGGAGACGGCGGCCTCGGTGATGTGCAGCTGGGTGGCGGCGCGGCGAATGCTGCCCTGCCGAGCCACGGCCAGGAATGTTTCCATCCTTGCCGCACTCACCATGCCCACGATTCGACGGTATCAAACTCAATGAATCCGTTGAGTATTCCGAGGAACAATCAAATTGTTTGTCATCGACAACGCCGTCATCCTTGAACCCAGTAGGCGTTCACCCCACGTCTCAGGCGCAGCATCCCGCACAACACCCGAGCCGAGGTGTCCTGCTCGATATCCGGGCGCGGGTGCCTCGCGCACCAGTTCCCGAGCGCGGATCACCCGCAAAACCGAGCGGAGCAATGATGACCGACGAAACCGAACCCAACCGCTGGGATCCGGGTGTCCACTCCTACGCCTCGATGGGTTACTACGCCCCGGATTATGTACCCAAAGATACCGATGTCCTCGCCGTCTTCCGGGTGACCCCGCAAAAAGGCGTGGATCCGATCGAAGCCGCGGCCGCCGTCGCGGGCGAATCCTCCACTGCCACATGGACTGTCGTATGGACCGACCGTCTCACCGCACACGACCGCTACCAGGCCAAGTGCTACCGCATCGATGAGGTTCCCGGCCGCCCAGGCGAGTATTTCGCCTATGTCGCCTACGATCTCGACCTGTTCGAAGAGGGTTCGATCACCAACCTCACCTCCTCGGTCATCGGCAATGTCTTCGGCTTCAAGCCGCTGCTGGCACTGCGCCTGGAGGATATGCGGATTCCGGTGGCCTACGTCAAGACCTTCCAGGGCCCGCCGCACGGCACCGTCATGGAGCGCGAGTACCTGAACAAATACGGCAGGCCGCTGCTCGGTGCGACAGTGAAGCCGAAACTCGGTCTGTCCGCGCGGAATTACGGTCGGGTGATCTACGAGGCGTGCAAGGGTGGCCTGGATTTCACCAAGGACGACGAGAACATCAACTCCCAGCCGTTCATGCGTTGGCGCGACCGGTATCTGTTCGCCATGGAGGGCGTCAACCGTGCCACGGCCGAAACCGGTGAGATCAAAGGCCACTACCTCAATGTCACCGCGGCGACCATGGAGGATATGTACGAGCGCGCCGAGTTCGCCAAGCAGCTGGGCAGCGTCGTGATCATGATGGACCTGACGGTGGGATTCACCGCCATGCAGTCGATGTCGCACTGGGCGCGGCGTAACGGCGTATTGCTGCACTTGCATCGGGCCGGGCACTCCACCTACACGCGGCAGAAGACGCACGGCGTGAGTTTCCGGGTACTGGCCAAATGGTGCCGGCTGATCGGCGTCGATCACCTGCACGCGGGCACCGTGGTCGGCAAGCTCGAGGGCGATCCGGCGACCACCAGGGGCTTCTACGACACGTTGCGGGAGAACCACATTCCCACCAATCCGGGCAACGGCATCTTCTTCGACCAGTATTGGGCCAGTCTCGGCGGAGTCATGCCGGTGGCCTCCGGCGGCATTCATGCGGGCCAGATGCACCAGTTGCTCGACCTTTTCGGCGATGACGTGGTCTTGCAATTCGGCGGCGGCACCATCGGGCATCCGCTCGGCATCGCCGCTGGAGCGGAGGCGAATCGGGTGGCGCTGGAGGCAGTCGTGAAGGCCCGCAACGAGGGTCGCGATTTGCTGAAGGAAGGTCCGGATGTGCTGCGCAAGGCCGCCGAGATCTGCCGCCCGCTCGATGTCGCGCTTTCGACCTGGGGCGATGTCACCTTCGACTACACCTCCACCGACGCGCCGGATGCCGTGCCGACGGCCAGCCGCTGAACGACAGGACTCCGCACATGTATCTGCGCCACGGAACCTTCTCGTATCTGCCCGAACTCACCGACGCCGAGATCGCGGCTCAGGTGCGTTACGCCTTGCTCAACAACTGGCCGGTGTCCATCGAATACACCGATGATCCGCACCCCCGCAACGCCTATTGGGAGATGTGGGGGCTGCCGCTGTTCGATCTCGACGAGCCCGACGGTGTGCTCGCCGAGATCGACGCATGCCGCAATACTTTCCCGCGACACTACATCCGGGTTCTCGCCTACGACGCCCGCTATGGCAGACAGACCACCGCACTGAGCTTTCTGGTGCAGCGTCCCGTCGATGAGCCCGGATTCCTGCTGACTCGCACCGAGGGACCGGACCGGCGCCAGACCTACGGCCTGCACTCGTATGCCACCGACGAACGGTCGGGTACCCGGTATGGCGGCTGAAAGGTCGAGCGCGGCAAGCGGTTTCCGATTGCACCGGCCCGGTGCGGACGACGGCAGGCCGGTACGTGCGGTGCCGGCGGACACACCGCCGGAGGAGCTGCTCGCCGAGGATGCGGTGCTGGATCTGTCCAGCGATATCGCGGGCAATGACGTCGCGGACGTATTGACCAGGCTCGATGCCGAACTCGTCGGTCTGGCGAACGTGAAGCGGCGGGTGCGTGAGATCGCGGCGCTGCTGCTGATCGATCGGGCCAGGCAGCGCTTCGGCCTGCAAGCCTCTCGGCCGACGATGCATATGAGTTTCACCGGCGGCCCCGGCGCCGGCAAGACCACCGTCGCCCTGCGGATGGCCGAGATGCTGCACGCGCTCGGCTATATCCGTAAACCCGAGGTGCACACGGTAACTCGCGACGATCTGGTCGGCCAGTTCATCGGACACACCGCACCCAAAACGAAGGAGGCCCTGGCCAAGGCGGCCGGGGGAGTGCTGTTCATCGACGAGGCCTACTACCTGTTCCGCCCGGAGAACGAACGTGACTACGGACAGGAAGTCATCGAGATCCTGCTGCAGGAGATGGAGAGCGAGCGCACCAGCCTGGTGGTGATCTTCGCGGGCTATCCGGATCGGATGGACAAGTTCTTCTCGGCGAATCCGGGATTGTCCTCGCGGGTGGCCCATCATCTGGAATTCAGCGACTACACCCACGACGAGTTGGTGCGCATCGCCGAACTCATGGTGGCACGGGACAATTTCCGGTTCGACGACACCGGATACGCCGCCTTCGGCGAATATCTCACGCTGCGAATGAGCCGCCCCCGATTCTCCAATGCGCGCAGCGTGCGCAATGCCCTGGACCGCTGCCGGTTACGGCAGGCCAAACGGCTGGTCGAACTGCGGCGACCGCTCACCAAAACCGACCTGATCACGCTGACCGACCGAGATGTCTACGGCAGCAGCGTATTCCGCGGCGTGAGCGACGGGCCCGGAGGCGGTAGCTCGCGTGAGCACGCAGGGCCCCGGGAGCGCCGCCAATCGGACACAGCAGGACAGCAGCCGGATGGGCCGACCGCACGGGCGCCCGCGTGACGAGATCGAGAACTCATGCCAGAAGGACTGAAGACCCTCACCCGATACACGATCGAGGAGGAGCACCGGCATCCCGGATCGTCCGGTGAATTCTCCGCTCTGGTGAATGTCGTCGCGACCGCGACGAAAATCATCGCCAACCAGGTGACCAGGGGTGCCATTGTCGGCTCACTGGGCGCCTCCGAACCCGATAACCTGCCGCCGACGGTGCACCGCAAACTCGACGCCATCGCCAATGACATCATGGTGTCCGAGACCCAATGGACGGGGCATCTGTCGGCGCTGTTATCGGAGCAGATGACCGATATCCATCCGGTGCCCGACGTGCATCGGCGCGGCAAATATCTGCTGGCCTTCGATCCGTTGGACGGATCCTCGAATATCGATGTAAATCTGCCTGTCGGAACGATTTTCAGTGTGCTGCGGGCACCGGACAACGGTGCGCCGAGTACCGCGGACTTCTTGCAGCCGGGGGTGCGGCAGGTCTGCGCGGGATTCACGCTGTACGGGCCGGCGACCATGCTGGTGCTCACTACGGGCAGCGGCGTCGACGGATTCACCCTGGATCGGGAGATCGGCGCATTCGTTTTGACCCATCCGCGGATGCGAATCCCGGAGGATACTTCGGGATTCGCGATCAATGCCGCCAATGAGCGGTTCTGGGAACGGCCGGTGCGGCGGTATGTCCACGAATGTCTCGACGGTGTGGACGGGCCACGGGGGCGGGATTTCAATATGCGCTGGGTCGCGTCATTGGTCGCCGATACCTTCCACATCCTCACCCGCGGCGGGGTCTACCTCTATCCATACGACACTCGGCGGCCGGGGCGGGTGTCGTTGCTGTACGGCGCGAATCCGATTGCCTACATCGTCGAACAGGCCGGGGGCTGGGCGACCACCGGCGGTGATCGAGTGCTGGAGGTGACGCCGGAGCAGGTGCATCAGCAGGTACCGCTGATCTTCGGTTCGCGTAATGAGGTCGCGCGGATCGAGCGCTATCACAGCGAGCCCGAGGAAGGGCCCAGCTTCGACAGTTCACTGTTCGGGTCGCGGTCGCTGTTCCGTCCGGCCGGGCGCTGAAATCCCCGGCGTGCGAGCGAAGCGCCCGGAGGCGGTAGCGCAGCGTGACCACGGGGGGGGCACCGGGAGCACCGCAAATTGAACACAGTCCGGCAATCGAGGAGGTGTCATGTCGGTCAAACATCCCGTCGTCGCCATTACCGGCTCATCCGGTGCGGGCACGACCAGTGTCACGCGGACCTTTCAGGAGATATTCCGTCGCGAAGGCATCAATGCGGTGATCGTGGAGGGGGATTCGTTCCATCGCTACGACCGTAACGAGATGAAGCTCGCGATGGCCGAGGCGGAGCAGAGCGACAATCGCACCTTCTCGCATTTCGGTGAGGAGGCGAATCTGCTGAAAGAGTTGGAGACGCTGTTCCGCGATTACGGTGAGACCGGCGTCGGTTCGGTGCGCAAATACTTGCACGACGAGTTGGAAGCCAAACCATACGGGCAACCCGCAGGCACCTTTACGCCGTGGGAGGATCTGACGCCGGGCAGCGATCTGCTGTTCTACGAAGGCCTGCACGGCGCCGCCGTCACCGATTCGGTGAATGTCGCGCAATACGCGGATCTACTGGTCGGGGTGGTGCCGATCGTCAACCTCGAATGGACCCAGAAGGTGATCCGGGACAAGACCGAACGCGGCTATTCCAGTGAGGCCGTAATCGATACGATCCTGCGCCGCATGCCCGACTACGTGAAATACATCTGCCCCCAGTTCTCCCACACCTACGTCAACTTCCAGCGCGTCCCCACCGTGGACACCTCGAACCCCTTCATCGCCCGCACCATCCCCACCGCGGACGAAAGTTTCGTCGTCATCCGCTTCGCCGACCCCAAGGTCATCGACTTCCCCTACCTGCTGTCCATGCTGCACGACTCCTTCATGTCCCGCCCCAACTGCATTGTCGTCCCCGGCGGGAAAATGGATCTGGCCATGCAACTCATCTTCACCCCGCTGATCCTGCGGTTGATGGATAAGCGCCCCAAGCGTTCTCGCTGATGGTGTAGCAGCATGCGGGTGCACGCCCAACGGGAGTCGCGGGGGTGAGGTGGGGCGGCGTACAGTGTCATAAGTTAATCGTCGTTCGCATGGACGATCGCAGACACAGTAGGGAGCCGTCATGACATCCGCGGTTATTGTCGACGTTGTTCGCACACCCTCCGGGAAGGGGAAACCCGGTGGTGGGCTCGCGGATGTGCATCCGGCGACACTGCTGGCAGAGGTGCTGCGGACCCTGGTCGAACGCAATGACCTCGATCCGGCACTCGTCGATGATGTGATCGGTGGTTGCGTCACCCAGAGTGGTGAGCAGGCGCTCAATATTTCGCGCACCGCAGTGCTGGCCGCCGGGTTCCCGCAGTCCGTGCCCGCGACCACTGTCGATCGGCAATGTGGGTCCAGCCAGCAGGCCGCGCATTTCGCGGCGCAGGGTGTGATCGCCGGTGCCTACGACATCGCGATCGCCTGCGGTGTGGAGTCGATGAGCCGGGTCCCGATGTTCTCCAACGCTCAGGGTAAGGACGCCAACTGCGGTCCGCTGGCCCACCGCTTCCCGGAAGGTCTTATCGGACAGGGTATTTCGGCCGAAATCATCGCCCAGCGCTGGAAGCTGGACCGCGAGACGCTCGACGCGTTCGCCGCCCGCTCGCACCGATTGGCCGCTGAAACCGCCGCGGCTGGCGGGTTCGACAGCGAACTCGTCCCTGCGGGCACGCTCACCGCCGATGAGGCCATCCGCCCGAGCACCACCGCCGAAGGTCTGGCCGGACTGCGCCCAGCCTTCGCCGACGATGAACTCGAGGCGCGTTTCCCGGAAATCGAATGGTCCATCACCCTCTTGGCGCCTCCGGCACCCGTATCCTCGCCACCCTGGTCAACCACCTCGAGCAGTCCGAAGGCCGCTACGGCCTGATGACGATGTGCGAAGCAGGCGGCCTCGCCAACGCCACCATCATCGAACGCCTCTGACCGCGTCGGTGGACCGCTCGCGCGAATCGAGGACGCTTACAGTTCGCCTTGTTCGCGCCGGCGCTCTTCCTCCTGGCGGCGGGCCTCGCGGCGCTGCGACTCGGCGCGTTCACGCAGGCCGCGCAGGAAAGCTTCGTCATCGTCCGGATTCTGTGGGACGTAGCGGCCGGGCCGGTCGTATTCGGCGTAGCGGGTGCTGGAACGCGGGCCGCCTTCGCGCAGTGGGCGGCCCGCGAACAGCCACAACAGTGCGCCCACGGTCGGCACCAGGATGACGACGATGAGCCACGCCAGCTTCGGCAGATTCCGGATGCCCGCATCGGGGCAGGTGATGATGTCGACCAGGCAGTAGACCCACAGGGCCACTGTGATCAGGCCGAGTAGTGCGTATGGCATCGAAATCTCCTCGGACGCACGGCAACAGCTATGGCCTGCTCATCCGTGGTTTCCGAAAGTTCGATGGTCACCCCCCGCCGAACCGGCCTGCATGGAGGATACACGGCGCGTTCGAGCGCATCAGTCCGGCAGCAGTGGGACCGAGAGGCCTTCGCCGCGACCGATGAGGGCGGCACGGGTGACGGCGGCCGAGCCGAAGCGGCGGCGCAGGTCGTCGAGCGTGGCATCGAGGGTGTTGGTGGCGCGGGGTTCCAACGGCAGGGTGAGTTGGACGGCGTCGGCGTTGTCGAGGTTGGTGAGAGCCAGCCCGATGAGGGTGAGGCCGCGCTCTTGGATCATGGGCATCGCGGTGCTGAGTAAGGTGCGCGCGGCGTAGAGGATGGTTTGGGTGTGATCGGTGGCCTCGGGCAGGGTGTGCGAGCGGGTGGCACGGGTGAAATCGTCGAAACGCATGCGCAGCACCACGGTTCGGGTCACCCGGTCGGCCGCGCGCAATCGGCGGCCGAGGCGGTCGGTGAGGCCGTGCAGGTAGGCCTCGACCTCGTCGGGTGATCGGTGCCGACGACCGAGTGCGCGTTGCGCGCCGATGGAGCGGCGGCGGACGCCGGATTCGACGCGCCGCGGGTCGCGCGCCCAGGACAGGGCGTACAGGTGCCGTGCCGCGGCGGGTCCGAGAATGGCGCGCAACGGTGATTCACCGAGTTCGGCGAGTTGACCGATGCGGGTGATGCCGTGTTCGTGCAGGGTGCGGGAGGTGACTTCGCCGACGCCCCATAGTCGTTCGACCGGCAGCGGATGCAGGAAATCGAGTTCGAGTCCCGGAGGCACCAGGCGCAACCCGTCGGGTTTGGCAACCGCGCTGGCCACCTTCGCCAGGAATTTCGTCCGCGCGATACCGACCGAAATCGGCAACCCGACCTGCTCGCGCACCGCATCCCGCAACCGCCGCCCGATCTCGACGGGTTCGCCCGCGATCCGCCGCAGCCCACTCACATCGAGAAACGCCTCGTCGATCGAAATGCCCTCGACCACCGGCGTCGTGTTGTGGAAGACCTCGAAGACGGCCTTGCTCGCCTCGGCATAGGCCGACATGCGCGGCGGCACCACAATTGCATGTGGGCAAAGCCGCAGCGCCGCACCACCATTCATCGGCGTACGCACCCCGAACGCCTTCGCCTCATAGCTGGCCGCCAGCACAACGCCGCCACCGACGATCACCGGCCGCCCCCGCAGCCGCGGATTATCGCGCTGTTCCACCGAGGCATAGAACGAGTCGAGATCGGCATGCAGGATCGACGCCTCGGCCCGCGGCTCGATCCGCGGCCGTCGGGAACGCGGCGACGTCGAGCGGACAGACCTGGACACGAACATATGTTCGCATAGATCGCCCTCTCGCGAGTCAAACTTCTTGGCAGGGCTGCTCGGTTTACGCTCCGAGCCCATCGAGCCGGGAAGGAGCCGATCCTGTGGCCAGGTCACGGCGGTTGAAGGTTCCGGTCGAGGACAAGGTGCGGGTGGTGTTGTCGGTGCTGGCCGGGGAGATGAGTGCCGCGGAAGCTGCCAGGCGGCGCGGGTGAGCACGGCATCGGTCGGCAAGTGGAAACAGGCGTTCCTCGAGGCCGGGACCAAGGCTCTGGACGATGACGCTCCAATGAGGGCGCACCGTTGCTTGTGTGGCGAACATACTGGCCGGTTCGGCACCGATAACGATGACGTCCGCTACGCCCTTCTCCTGCCTCCGGCCCGAGCACCGTCAACCGCACGCGTGGCACGAGAAAGGAGCTCATGGGCCCGTGGTGTCTGGCGGACCTCGAGATTCCTCCTCGCGAGCAGTAGTGCCCGATGGGGGTCGGCACCTGCGTCGAGCAAGAACTCCGCCGCGTGGTCGGCGAAGGCCTCGGGATGTCGCGCGACCAGTTCGTCGTAGCGGGCTGCCGCCCGGGCACGCCATTCACGAGCCTCTTCTACGCGGCCGACCTCGCTCAGTATGCGGGCGAGTTGTGCCGGGTAGTCGGGGTCGTCGGAGGAGATCGTCAGCGGGTGCAGCCGGGCGATCGCGGAGTCGGTCTCGCCGAGGGCCGCCTCGACTTCGGCCAGATGGCCTTGCGCGGGGGCGTAGGCCGGAAGGCGGCGATGCGCGGCGCTGAGCCAACTGTGCCCGCGTGGGAGGTTTCCCTGCGCGAGCCACATTTTGGCGCGCCGAAAGTAGAGCTGCGCCAGCGGAATCGGCGAGACCCCACGGTAGTGATCCCGACTCTCGTCGAATAGATGCTCGGCGGTGGCCACATCCCCGCTCTCAGCGCAGAGCGAAGCCAGCGCCGCGACAGAGGCGAAATCGGCTCGGCGTTTCACAGCCTCCCGCATGAATGTGAGGGCTTCGTCGTAGCGTCCGACCGCCTGCAGGATCGCGGCGTGTTCGGCATCCACCACGGGGGGATCTGCTCCGAGCCGCCGGGCTTTATCGAGGTCACCCAGCGCATCGGTGAAGCGATGGAATGTCGCCCGCGCCCGGGCGCGCGCGATGAGGGCTACGCCGTCAGCCGGGCGATGGTGCGTGAGCTGTTCGGCCCGCGCTTGCGCCCATTCGTAGTCTGCGATGCAACCGAGGATGTGCCCCCGCAGCGCCACGAGTTCAATGAGCTCGGCTCGACCACCCACGTCGAGCCCTCCCGCGAGGGCCATCCGCTGCTGGCCGTCGATCTGCGCTTGCAGATTCGCCAGCGCGAGAGCACCTGCCGTCGTTGGTAACTCGCCATCGATCACTCCGCCGGTTGCTGCCGGGTCGCTGCGTCTCGTCATCACCGTCCTCACCCGGACTTGTCAAGGGAAAGCTCGATCTTGGCCGGAGGGTTCAGTTCCGGGGGAACGAGATATGGGAAGGTGCGAGAGGCCCGGACTGCCTGTTGGTCGACACCGTCGCTGATCCGGGCGCCGTTCCCGGCATTGATCAGCGTCGTCACAATCGTGTCTCCGACATCGTCATTGAGGCTTCGGCCACCACAGCTCTGATGGCTGGCGCCGTTCAACAACGCCCGCTCGATCTCGAAGTAGCTATCCTCGGCATACGGCTTCGACACATCGATCACCATGAAATCGGCCAACAGCAGCTCGGTCAGAGGGTGGGTGCCGTGCGCGTCCGGCGGCCAGTCAATCTTGTGGTCGAGGCTATCCCAGAAGCCGAGATTCGCGTTCATCCGCGCCCGGTACGCACCAAGGTATGTCGGCCCCAGGTTGTATGGGTCCTCCTGGTTATACAGATCGCGAATATCCAGATCCCGGTTGACGGTATCGAAGTCCTTTGCGCCGAGGACGACGCTCTTCATCAGGGGGCGGCCGAAGCGCTCGAGACGGACCGTGATCGGCCCGGGAATCATCGTTTCGCCGACGACGGCAAACAGCGGTCCGGCGTCCGCCCCGAAAGTCGTGGCGATGTCGAGTTCGACGACGATGCTGAGGACGTTTTGGCGGTACTGCCTGCTGTCGCCGGGGCTGACAAACGCCAACTGTCGGGTCATGATCGTTTGCGCCGCCCTGACGCCGTCGAAGAAAAATGGATCCATCCGCCGTCCGGCAAAGGCGCGCAGGCCGTGAGCCTTTCCACCCTGTTCGTCGTTCACCCGGAAGGACGCGGTCTGGCCGGTTGAGGCGGTGCAGGTGCCTTCCTGCGCGAGCGGCGAGCCGGCCTGGTGCTCGACCGGGCCCGCGAAACGGAAGCTGAAGGTGTATTCCTTCTCGCCGACAACAAACGCGGGAGTGGTTCCGCGCGGGATCGTGACCGGCCGCAGTCGGAATCGGTAGTCGACCGCATCGGAAAACTGCGCGGCTGGTTCTGCGTTCGGAAACACGTTGAGCGCCAAGACCAGAAAGCCGGGCTGTTCCGGACTGGGGAAGGCGTAGACGTCGGTGATGTCCACAACGGGATCTGCTAAGGCCCGAGGCCCGGAATTATGGTCAGACATTTCTCACCAACTCCTGTAGACCATCGAAACGACTCTGGTAGAGCGCGATCTCACCCAGCGCAGGTGCCGGCCACCCCATCGGGAAGTGTAGGCGGGCCAGGGAGCGTGGGATCGCTGTGTTCCCTCGTCAGGTCTCGAGATCGGCCAACCAGTGCAGGGCGCGCAGGCCGGGCACGAAGAAATACTCGCCTCCCCGTGTGACGACGAAAGCCGGCAGACCCTGTAGCCGTCGGCGGATCGGCTGTTGAGGGATGGTGAAGTGATCGCTTCCGCTGTTCGCGCCCGCGATCGGGTCCTTATCGCCGACGGGGCCATGAAAGAACTGCCCCTTGTTCACCCACTCCGACTGGACGAACTCGAATTGCCGCTCCAAGTTCGCGCCGACAAAGACGAACGCCAACCCTCGTTCGGCACCATCGTCGTCGATGACCCCGGGCGGAAGCATCGGGCCGTAGCTGGTGCCGCGCCGGATCATGCGATGAAAACGCGCGAAGCCGCTGATGTCCGAGTCGCGCGGATTCAGACGTCGAATGTGCGAGCCGGCGGGTGTTTTCAAGCCCTGCGGATCATCATCCTTGTAGAGGAAATCATTGTTGAGTTTCGGGTCGGCACCCAGCTCGGGGTCATCGCGCATCGGACACAGCGCCAACGGTGCGCCGCTCTGCCAGCGCCCCATCATCTTTGCCGCCAGAAAGTCTTCCTCTTCCGGAGTCGAGGAGTTCGCCTTCAGATACTGGCGAAACGCCGCAACACGTTGGTGCAGCTTGCGAAAAGCGACATAGGTGCCGTTCTTACCCAGAACCTCGGGCCGCGGCATCGGAGACAGCTCATGCCGCTCATTCTCATAGCCCAGCAAAAACTCGCCCGCCTTGAGGGGCTTCTCTTGGGGGTTCGATCCCGGAATACCGCTGCCTTCAATTGCTGGATGACTGATGCCGTCCCGGAACCCGAAAGCTTCTTTCTCCGTGGGCAGCACGTGACAATCCAGGCTCCATAGAGCGGTGACCCCGGAGAGTTCCTCAAACGCCGTCCGGGCACGGGCGAGTACGGGCTCGAGCCGCGCCGCGTCGGGCGAGAGCGCGCTGAGCCCGACATGGACATCCGGGGTGCCAAACGGTTTCTCCCAGTTTTCGGGGGCGCTGTCACCGACATCCCCCAGCTCTGCCGCCCGCGCGGCCATGCCCTGCTGGAACGCCAGGGGGAAGCTGTCGAGCGAGTCCTGCGGAACACCCAGCGCCTCGAGGCCCCGGAAGCTGAGTCCGGCACTGACCCACGCCTGGCGGCTTGGATCCATCGGGCTCGTGGCGTCGGCGATCGCCGGAATCAGCCTGCGTAACAGCTCACGACCGGCGCGCCGGTCGTCGATGCGCAGCACAATATAGGCGCCGACATACGGCGAGGGCCGCGGATGTATGGCCCCGTTCTGGATATCGTCCAATTCGAGCATGACAGGCTCTTCTACTGTTGCCATGGATGCGTTCGCCTCCATAACCAGCGGCAGCCGCTAACCGGCTCCGCCGTGCGGGTTCAGCCCGCCGCTTCTTCCAGCAGCGGCTTCAACGCCGGGTGCTGGAGCGCCTGCGCGGCCTCGGGGTGGTCGAGCACCTGTTGGAACGCCTGCTGCACACGCAGCGCCTTGTCGATCTCTTGCACGGTCGCGTCGTTGGTATTGGCGAAGATATCGGCTTCCGTCTGGGTCTCGACCAGCCAATTCTTGAACGCCTCCCACGACATGGAGTCGTAGCCGCCTTCGGGTGCCTCCACAAGATGATTCATCCAGCCGAACTTGATCTGGCTCTTGTCGCCGCCGACGAGGGATGCGATGGCGTCGTCGAAGTAGGGGTCGAAATCCAAGTCGAAGCTGATCGTGATGAGAAGCCGCGTACCGTTGTCGAGGACCACATACCTGGCGTCGTGAACGCCGATCTTCTTATACATGTCCCGTACATCCCCCCGGCTCGACAGGCCCGCCGCAATCTCATCGATCACCTGCTCGGCATGTCCGGGCTTTATATGCCACAAGGCGCAATACTCGGTCACCGGCCCGCTCTTCTTGCCCTTTCGTGGCCGCCTGGCCGGCGTTGCCTGTTGCGCACTCGCCATGGCTATCTCCTTCGTAGTCGGTCACTTCTGACGTGTGACTCACCCTCGCCCGTCCGGTTCATGAACCAGACCAGCAAGGGATTTCGAAGTACCAGATCCTGATAGCCGGCAACGAGAACAAGGCCTCTCGTCACCAACGAGGGTCTCCGCCTGTGTGGAGCCGCCCGCCGTGATCGAGTCTTCCACATCGATCCGTCGCCCACGACGTTTCCCCCGACGTGAAGACAAAAGTCGCAACTCTCACGGATTCCCGCCTCCTCACAACATTTCCGCGTGGCGGGCCGGACTCCGTGGTGCCCAACGAACGAGACGGAACATTGACGTATCTGCCCCGGATTGGCCGAAGTGTCCGGAAAGTAGACCCGGCCCGGTCGCCAGCCGTATTCGGCGTCGGCGTGCATTTGTTCAACGCCATCAGCGGCAGGTGAGGACATGCGCGGATGCGTTCGGTCAGCACCGGATGAGGACTGTTGTTGTGTGTCGGGGCGACAATGGTCCTGTGACCGCAAGTGTCGAACCGCGGGTGTATGCCGAGCTGAACGACTTCGTGCCCTTGGCCGCGCGGTGCGCGGCACAGCTCCGGCCGATCCGTCCGCATCAGACCGTCAAAGACATCGTCGAGGCCGCAGGCATCCCGCACGCCGAGGTCGACCGCATGCTGGTGAACGGTGAATCCGTCGCCTTCGGCCACCACCCACGGCCGGGCGATCGGCTCGCCGCCTACCCGATAGTCGAGACACTGGTGCTTGCCGCGATATCGATAGGGTGGCTAGGGAGAGCGAAGCATGTCCGCGTTGGCTGACCTTGCCGTGGGGATCGCGCCGATCGCCGGTGGATTGGCTCTCGGTGCAGCGGTGGGATATCTGAGGGGCCCGGATGTCCGCAAGACGATCAAGCAGGATATGGAACTGCTGGACCGCCTACCTCCGGAGGAGGTGGAGCGGCGAGCCGAACTCCAACGGAGCATCGATAGTCGCATCGACGACCTGGTCGCGACCGTCAACCGATACCGGCCGCTGCGCAGAGCGGCCGCCTCCTATCGCGGCGGCTTGCGCGACATCCTGCTGTTTATCTGCGCGATTCTGTTTACGGGGGTCTGGTGGAGCGTCGATCACCATAAGGACAGCTGGCTACCGCTGTTCGTTGTTCTCATTTTGATTTCAGTGTGGGCGGCCGGCTATGTGTTCAGCGGTCTCCGCAGATCCCTACTCGGTTTCCGGCAAAGGGAGGACTGATCTACAGCACCGCGCCAGCCGGCACCACTGAGGTCCCCGGTTGCTTCCGGACAGTGCTCCTCGCGCCCACGACTGCCACGGTAACCACACGCCCATCGGCTATGAGCGCGCAGTCTGAAAGAGGTCTTACGCCCGGCACCAACCTTGTGACCAGCCAGTTCCTGCCATGATCTTGACCCAAGACAGCCCTTCGGTGTCGGAGGCCGACGCGGTATCGGCGGCCGGATGCAATCCGGCCGCCGTGTTTGTGTCGGGACGGAGCCGACTCGGCGGTGTCCCGGGCCGGCTACGTCCTGTACCGGAACACGATTCGGCCGCGGGTGAGGTCGTAGGGGCTCAGCTCCACCAGTACCCGATCATGCAGCATGATCTTGATGTAGTTCTTCCGTATCTTCCCGCTGATGTGGGTGAGCACCTTGTGCCCGTTCGGAAGCTCTACCGTGAAGGTGGCGTTGCGGAGGCATTCGATGACGGTGCCCTCTATTTCGATACCCTTTCTGCTCTTCGTCGCATCTGTCATCGCAGCACCAACTCCAGGTTGCTGCTTGCGCGTCGGGCTCCGATGCCCTCCAACAGTGCCGTGGCCGCTGTGTTGGATTCGTTGACTTCGGTTGACGCCGTGTCGATCCCGCGGTGGTGCAATGCGCCCAGCGTGTGGGCTAGCAGCGCCCGCCCGATACCGCGGCGATGCTGATCGGCCCGGACTGCGATCAGCCCGATCCTTGCCCAGTGACGGCGCTGCATCACCCGGACCAGTCCCACGTATCGATCGGGCTGTGCTGCCACCACATACTTCGACAGATCCAGCGGGGTGTTCCCGCTCAGGCGGGGCAACACCTCCGCCGGCATCTGCTGCCATCCGACAGCAGCCTCGACCTCGAGGCGTATCGCGCGGTCCAATGCACGCAGCGGACCCTGCTCCGCGTCACCGCCGACGACGATCGTGGTACCCGGAGGCGGGGGCGTCGCGTCGAGTCCGGTGACCCGCGGGTCGGTGCGCACGAGGTATTCCCACTCACGGCGCCGAGTCGTGAAACCGACTCGCTCCCAGCTGGATGTCAGGCCCACGTCGATCTCATCGACGACCGTGTACAGCGGGGCCGGAAGGTCCGTCAGCATCGCGTGGGCGAGCTGGTCGAAGACCGCGTCGTGCCAGGAGTCGATGCTGAGAAAGATCCGGCCGTCGGGGCGCCGCGAAGCGTCGCCGCAGCCCACCACCCGGTCGTTGTCCAGCGCGTGCCACTGCGTCAGCGCGGCCCGCGTGACTACTACGGTTGGCTCGCCCATACCCGCAGTTGAATGCTCAGAATTCATTGGTTGTCGCCTTTCGGGATTGCCTTGTCTCCCAGGCGCTCCCGGCGACGTCTACATCGTTCGCCCAACCGTGATGACGAGAGGGAGCTCCCACATCGATACAGCCTGCATGGGTCTCACCTCCTCGCGTGATGTCACGGTCTCGCCGAGGTTAGCAGTCCGAACATCCTCCCGACCAACCATTTTCCCGCGGACCAACTACGCAGGCCCGAGTGCACTCTTCTAGCCGTCTATCGAGTGTTGAGCACCGGTTGCTGAGCGTTGCCAAGTGCGGGGCGTGCGGATGGTCGAGGCCGGTCATGATGGCGCTGTAGACCTGGCAACCGCACCGCCGCGCCCCCACCTCGATACATACCTCTCGATCAGACGCAGCACCGAAACCCGAAACATCGGCAGGAATGCTTGACTCGTTCCAGAAAACGGACGAGACTCCTGGGCGTGCCCACGGACACGGAATTCCAGCAGATGCTGCGGGGAGTTTCGCTTCGCGTGACCGCTCCGCGTATTGCGATTTTGAGTGCGGTGCACGACTATCCGCACGCCGACACGGATTCGATCATCCGCGCGGTGCGATCTCGCCTGTCAGCGGTGTCGCACCAGGCGGTGTACGACTCGTTGCGCGTGCTCACCGCCGCGGGCCTGCTTCGATGCATTCAGCCGTCCGGCTCGGTCGCGCGGTACGAAACACGGGTCGGTGACAATCACCACCACGTCGTATGCCGGTCGTGCGGATCGATCGCCGATGTCGACTGCGCGGTCGGCGAGGCCCCGTGCTTGACCGCGACCGACGACCGCGGCTTCTCGATCGACGAGGCCGAGGTCATCTACTGGGGCCTGTGTCCCGACTGCGCCACATCGCACGCCGAATGATCGCGTCCTGATTGCAGCCCGCATACCCATTTCAGGAAGGAATGTCATGACATCCGACAGCCGCCCTCCCGCTCCTGAGACCGGAACTCGAAGCGCAAGCGAGAGCGAGAACCCGGCCATCCCATCCCCGACTCCGCAGACCGACCATCGCCCCCGCACCAACAAGGACTGGTGGCCCGAGCAGATCGATGTCTCGGTGCTGCACGCACATTCGTCCAAGGCCAACCCGCTGGGCGAGGATTTCGACTACACCGAGGAGTTCAAGAAACTCGACGTCGACGCTCTGAAGGCCGATGTCGCCGCGATCCTGACCGACTCGCAGGACTGGTGGCCTGCGGACTACGGCAACTACGGTGGTCTGTTCATCCGGATGAGCTGGCATGCGGCGGGCACGTACCGGATCGCCGACGGGCGTGGTGGCGGCGGTCAGGGGGCGCAGCGCTTCGCGCCACTCAACAGCTGGCCGGACAACGCCAGTCTGGACAAGGCTCGTCGGCTGCTGTGGCCGGTCAAGCAGAAGTACGGCAACAAGATCTCCTGGGCCGACCTGTTGGTGTTCGCCGGCAATGTCGCTCTCGACTCGATGGGTTTCCAGACCTTCGGCTTCGGTTTCGGCCGCCCCGATATCTGGGAGCCGGAAGAGGTGTTCTGGGGCCCGGAGGACACCTGGCTCGGCGATGAGCGCTACAGCGGTGACCGGGATCTGGCGAAGCCGTTCGGCGCGGTCCAGATGGGCCTGATCTATGTGAATCCGGAAGGGCCCAACGGCCGCCCGGATCCGGTGGCCGCCGCGCGGGATATCCGCGAGACGTTCGGCCGCATGGCGATGAACGACGAGGAGACTGCCGCACTGATCGTCGGCGGCCACAGTTTCGGCAAGACCCACGGTGCGGGCGATGCCGACCTGGTCGGTCCCGAACCCGAAGCGGCCCCGCTCGAGCAGCAGGGCCTGGGCTGGAAGAGTGCCCACGCGACCGGCAAGGGTAAGGATGCCATCACCAGCGGTCTCGAGGTCGTCTGGACTGCAAGTCCGACCAAGTGGGACAACGGCTTCCTGCAGAACCTGTACGGCTATGAGTGGGAGCTGACCAAGAGCCCGGCCGGGGCGTGGCAGTACAAGCCGAAGGACGGTGCAGGCGACGGGGCCATTCCGGATCCGTTCGGCGGGCCCGCCCGAACCCCGACCATGCTGACTACGGACCTGTCGCTGCGGGAAGATCCGATCTATCGGGAGATCACCCGCCGCTGGCTGGATCACCCGGAGGAACTGTCGGAGGCATTCGCCAAGGCGTGGTACAAGCTGCTGCACCGTGATATGGGACCGCTCAGCCGCTACCTCGGGCCATGGGTTCCCGGGCCGCAGCTGTGGCAGGATCCGGTTCCGGCCGTCGATCACGAACTGGTCGATGAACAGGACGTCACGGCGTTGAAGCGAAACGTACTCGACTCCGGCCTCTCGGTCGCGCAGCTGGTCAAGACCGCGTGGGCGGCCGCGGCGAGCTACCGCAGCACTGACAAGCGCGGCGGTGCCAACGGCGCCCGGATTCGGCTCGCACCCCAGAAGGATTGGGAGGTCAACGAACCCGCCGAATTGGCGAAGGTACTGCCCGTGCTCGAGCAGATCCAGCAGGAGTTCAACGGTTCGGCCGCCGGCGGCAAGAAGGTGTCGCTGGCCGACCTGATCATTCTCGCCGGGTCCGCGGCGGTGGAGAAGGCGGCCAAGGACGCCGGCCACGACATCACGGTGCCATTCGCACCCGGACGCACCGACACCACGCAGGAGAACACCGATGTGGAATCGTTCGCGGTGCTGGAACCGCGGGCGGACGGGTTCCGCAACTACGTGCGGTCCGGTGAGAAGGCTCCGCTGGAGCGTCTGCTGCTCGACCGGGCGTACATGCTCGACGTGACGGCTCCGGAGATGACGGTACTGGTCGGCGGCCTGCGCGCTTTGGGCGCCAACTACGACGGCAGCAAGCACGGTGTGCTCACCGAGCGTCCAGGCCTGCTGACAAACGACTTCTTCGTCAACCTGCTCGACATGCGCACCGAGTGGAAGGCGTCCGAGTCGGCGGAAAACGTCTACGAAGGTTTCGACCGGTCCTCCGGCCGGCCCAAGTGGACGGCCACCGCCAACGACCTCATCTTCGGCGCACACTCGGTGCTGCGCTCGGTAGCCGAGGTTTATGCGCAGCAAGACGGCGCGGAGAGGTTCGTGAACGACTTCGTCGCCGCGTGGGTCAAGGTGGTCGACAACGACCGGTTCGACCTCGCCTGATCTCGACCGGGCCCCATCCGGAGATTCGATGGGGCCCAGTCGGTCGTGGGAGGTGTGGCAGTACCGTAGCGTGTCACGCCTGTTTCGACGCCAGCTCGACAACGGTGATATCGGAGGGGGCGCCGACCCGGACCGGAGGTCCCCACGCGCCCGCCCCGCGGGTGACATAGAGCTGGGTGTCTCCGTAGCGCTCCAGGCCTGCGACGGTCGGATTGGCCAGGCCCGCAAGGTAATTGCCGGGCCATAACTGGCCGCCGTGGGTGTGGCCGGACAGTTGCAGGTCGACGCCGAACTCGACCGCGTCGTGGATTTGCACCGGCTGATGCGCCAGCAGCACCGCGGTACGCGCGAGATCACGGTCGCCGAGCGCGGCGGCGAAGTCCGGCCCCTGCCCGATACGTTCGCCCTGAATATCGTTGACCCCGGCCAGGTCGAAATACGGCAGCTCAGTGCGGCTGTTCGCCAGCAGCCGCAGTCCGAGTTCCTGCACATGCTCGATCCACTGCTCGGCACCGGAGAAGTATTCATGGTTGCCGGTGACGAAATAGGCGCCGTGTCGTGCGCGCAATCGCGCCAGTGGTTCGGTGGCCGAGCGCAGGTGTTCGACGTTACCGTCGACCAGATCGCCCACCACGGCAATGAGATCCGGCTGGGTGCCGTTGATCGTCTCGACCACCCGCTCGGCGAATCCGCGGCCCAGAATCGGACCGAGATGAATATCGCTGACCACGGCGATCCGGTAGCCGTGCGCGGCGCGCGGCAGATTGGCCAGCGGCACCGTCAACTGCTTTACTCGCGGGCCGGTCAGCGCGCTGTGGGTGCCGTAGCCCACCGTGGTCACCGCCGCCAGTGTCGCCGCAGCGCCCACCGCTCGAGAGACGAAGAGCCGCCGTGAAACCGGCGCGGGATGATCTCCGGCCGCAGTTTCCGCAGCGTCCTCGGCCGTCCTCGAATGCGCAATCCAACGCCGGAAAAGCGGCCGCACCAGCTCACCCACCAACAGCCACAGCACGAGGTAGAGGAAGAGCGCGCCCCACATATAGCCGGGCCAGGCGATGATCTGCGTGATCAGAAATGGAACCCCGGCCGATTCGGACGCAAATGCACCGATCAAAAGTGCTGTCCCCGCGACGATCACCCCGGTCCCCACCCGGCGAGCGATCGACCCGCGCTCGGTCGTATCCCATACGAGCCGCCGCCACAGAAACCAGTGCACGCCAACCACTCCCAGCACGCCGACTACCGCACCAATGACGACTCCAATAGCGATCACCACGTCCACGGCAGCACTCTATGTTCAGTCGGGGACAAGGTGCGGATAGTGCTGACCGGCGAGTGCGTAGAGCGGAGACTGCGCGGCGGCGCGGGCAGCTCATCGGGTCGATGCAAGTGAGAGCGCCGAGAATTGGACGATGAGCGTTGGATCGGGAGTGCGAGTACTACGGTGCCGGCCGCGAGTGGCTACGTCAGGTGAAGGCCCGATACGATCCGGAGAACGTCTTCAGCTTCGAGCAGAGCGTGCCGCTATCGAACGAATCTACGGTATGACTACGTAGCAACAAGCCGAGCCAGCTACCCTGGGACGTCAGAGATGTCCAGTAGTTGATGAGGGAGTCGGCATCGTGCGTGGATTCGGGGATTTGGAGGCGGTGATCATGGACCGCATTTGGGATCGGGACGCGGAGACCACAACGGTCCGCGAAATCTTCGACGAACTGGCCGCCGAGCGCGGTATTGCCTACACCACGGTCATGTCGACCATGGACAATCTGCACCGCAAGGGCTGGTTGGCGCGCGAACGCGCGGGCAAGGCATATCGATATTGGCCGACGCTGACCCGCGAGGAACACAGCGCACGGCTCATGCTCGAGGCACTGGGTTCGGGCGGGCGCTCGGATCTGGTGCTCAGCCATTTCGTCGATCGGATCAGTGAGGAGGAGTCGGCTGGACTGCGTGCCGCGCTGCGCCGCCTGACCTCACGCAAAACCCCAGAGGCGCCGTGAACGTAGCCGTCAGCCTGATGATCTACGGCAGCCTGGTGGCCACCTTCGGCCCGACCGTGCTGCGCGGACTGACTCGGCGCGGTGTCGCGCCCCGGCTCGGGGTGCTCGCGTGGCTGGTCGCGATCGCGGGCGCACTGGGTGCGTGGGCGATCGCGGCCGCCATGCTGATCGTCGAATTCGCCACCTACTGGCATCCCATCGATACGCTGCGCGACAGCTTTGACGCGCTGGCGACGCCGATGCGCCTGCACGGTGGCCTGCTCGTCCAATTGGGCACCCTGACCTGCGCGGCGCTGGTCGCCGTCGCGCTCCTCGGCATCCTGGCACACGTCGCACAGGCGATGCTGTACATGCGACGCAAAACCATCGCGCACGGACGCGCCGTCCGCATGGTCGGTCGTCGCGTGCCCGGCGTCGGTGCGGTCGTGCTGGATTCGCCGGAGCGCCAAGCCTATTGCGTGCCCGGACGGCCCGACACCATCGTCGTCACCAGCGCGGCTGTCGACGCGCTGACCGACGAACAGCTCGCCGCGGTGCTCGCCCACGAGCATGCACATCTGAGCGAGCGGCATGCCGGACTGCTCCGATTCCTGCGCGGCATCGCGATCACGTTGCCCGGGATGCGTCTGGTGACCGACGGGGTGCACGAAATCGGCCGACTACTCGAGATGTGCGCCGACGATACGGCGGCGCGCACGCACGGCCGGGAGCCGCTGCTCGGAGGCCTGCTCGCGATCGTCGGCGCGACCGAACCGCCCCCGACGGTCGCGCTGAGCGCAGCGGCAACTGCCGTACTGGATCGGGCCGAGCGCTTGGTCGCGCCGGTCGGCGCGGTGCGTCGCGCGACGAACCGGACCGCATTGCTCGCCGTGATGGCGGCGACCGTAGTGGGTCTTCTCGAGATCGCGGTCGGAGTACTGTTCTGCAGCACAGTGCTGGGATGAATCCGGTACTGCACCGGACCCGGTAAGGGGTTGGGTCTGGTCGGTCGGCAGAACAGAGGAGGGGCATAGGTGCACGTCACCTGGGATCAGGTTTTCGCTTGGCGGCTGCGCAGGCAATTCGTCGCGTCACCCAACGATGTCGGGGTCGCCCAGATCGTCGAGCGGCTGTGCGGTGTGCAGGCCCAGGTGACCGCGGCCGCGGATCTCGCGGTGGCGCTGCGGCGCAGTAAACCCGATCCAGGTGCCCTATCACCGGAATTGGCGGCGGGCACCCTGATGAAGACCTGGGCCATGCGCGGAACTCTGCACGCGCTCGCCCCCGATATGGCGGCAGCGATCCTCTCCTTGATCGGGTCCGCCCGCACCTGGGAAAAGCCCGCTTGGCAGCGCACTTTCGGGGCGTCGCCGGCGGAGGTCGCGGCGCTGGCCGATGCGGTGGCCCAGGTGCTCGATGGCGTGGTGCTCAGCCGCGACGAACTGGTCGAAGCGCTGGTCGCCGAACCCGCATTCCATCGGCTCGGCGAGGAATTGCGCTCCGGCTGGGGTGCGCTGCTCAAGCCGCTGGCCTGGCAGGGGGCACTGTGTCACGGTCCCGCGCAAGGCAATCGGATCACCTTCACCAGCCCGGCCCATCTGATCAACGGTTGGCGCGGCCTACCCGAACCCGATGCCGCCGCACCCTTGGCTATTGCCGGCTACCTCGGCGCGTACGGCCCGGCGACACCGGAAACCTTCGACGCTTGGCTCAGCCGCAACAGTCTGAAGAAGACGACGGTGCGCCGGTGGTTCTCGGAACTCGGGGACGCACTCACCGAGGTCGATATCGCGGGCAGGCGCGCCTACATACTCACCGAACACGCCGACGAACTGGCCGCCACCGAACCGACCGGCACCTCGGTACATCTGCTGGGCGCTTTCGACCAATACGTCCTCGGACCGGGCACGGGCGACACCGAACTACTCCGCACCGAACATCGCGCCCGGGTGAGTCGGGCAGCGGGTTGGATCTCTCCCATCCTGGTCATCGGCGGCCGTATCGCGGGCACCTGGGAGACCACCGCCGACGATCTGTCGGTCACCACCTTCGACGGCTCGCTACCCCCGACCCGCGACCTCAAAGCCGCCGCCGACCATGTCGCCGCAGCCATGGGTCACACCGGATTCACCGTGCACGTGGCGTAGTAACCACACCTGGTCATGATCACCATGCGTGGGTGGGGCCCTATCTCCTGCGCCGCGACAACAGAAGTCACGACAGTTCCCGATTCAGCCGAGGACTCGGCGGGTTTGCCGGGCAGAGGCGATCAGTGCGCCGCCGCGATCCCAGATAGCGATGTCGTCGACTGACCAACCGCCGCCGGTACTGACATTGGTCGCGCGGACGAGGACCGGCTGTTGGGGAAACGAACCGTTAGGCTAGTGAGTTCTTTGAAGCAACCGACTATGCTGAGGCTCATGCGCAGGACCAGCTTCGACGAGATGAACTGCTCGGTCGCCCAGTGTCTGGAGGTGGTCGGCGAATGGTGGACGCTGCTGATCGTGCGCGACGCACTCTTCGGCGTGACCCGCTTCGACGACTTCCGCGCGCGTCTCGGCATCGCGCGCAATGTGCTCACCCAGCGCCTGGAACACCTCGTCGCGCACGACATCATGGTCAAGGTGCCCTATCAGGAGAATCCGGTCCGCTACGACTACCGGCTGACCCCAAAGGGCCGCTCACTCTGGCTCGTCGTCAATACCATGCGGCAATGGGGTGACCAGTGGGCCGCACCTGACGGCCCGCCGGTGCAGGCCGTGCACGAATCCTGCGGTAAGACCACGGTGATCGAACCGGTCTGCGCCGAATGCGGCGAGCGGGTACGCGGGCAGGACCTGCGCCCCGTCGATGGTCCCGGCGCGGCGGGCGGGCGCTCCATCCTGCCCGCCGACCTCCAGCACGCCCATTGATCGATACGTCCATTAGGCTGCGGCGGTGGCGGATGGGCGAGTGCCGAAGCTGATCGACACGGTCGCGTGGGTACGCATCGAAGACGGCCGCATCCTGTGCGCGCGCCCGAAGGGCAAGGACATCTTCTACATTCCGGGCGGCAAACGCGAGGGCACGGAGTCCGACCTGCAGACGCTGCTGCGTGAGATCGAAGAGGAACTGACCGTCGCGCTGCTCCCGGAATCCGTCGCCCACGTCGGCACCTACGAGGCCGCACTGCATGGACCGGCCAGCGATGTGGTCGTCCGGATGAGCTGCTACACCGCCGACTACCGCGGCACCCTCGCGGCCAGCAGTGAAATCGAAGAGGTCGCCTGGTTCTCCTATGCGGATCGCGCGCTGGTGCCGCCGGTCGATCAGTTGCTGTTCGACGACCTCGTCGATGCGGGCCGATTGGCCTGAGGTGCCCGCGCATCGGCTGCGCGGGATACGGTCGATGACATGACCACGGTTCACTCACTGTTGCGTTGGGCCGCATATGCGTTGGTTGCGCCAGTGATCGGTCTCGGCCCCATAGCGAGCCGGTTTCGGGTCCCTCGCCGGTTGCTGGGCATTTTCATCGCGCCGCGAGATTCCTTGGCAGTGCGTGCAGTCATGCATTCGGTGCTGGCCGGTGTGATCGGCCTGCTGACCTGGTTTCTTGCTTTCCTGGCAACAATCGCGGCGGTGCGCGGAATCTGCTATCCGCTCATCGCGGACAACGATCTCGAGCACTCGTGGGGTGGTCCGACGCTGGCCGGGGCCTGGGCGGTACACGCACTGCTCGGGGTTGGGCTACTGCCCGTATGGGGACTGGCGCTGGCCGGACTCGGTGCGGTGCAGGTGCGTCTGACCCGCCGGCTGCTCGGTCGGCACGGCCCGTGGTGGCCGATTCCGGTATCACTGCTGCTGGCCGTCGGTGGCGTGCTGCTCTTCATTTCCTGGTTGCATCAAGCCTGAATGCGCGGAAGGAACTACCGGTCGTGCTGGCGCTGATGCCACCGCGCATCGGGCCGACACCCGAACTGCCTGCGGTGGCGAACAGGTATTGATGCATACGTTCGCCACTCGGATGGCCACGGCGGCGGGGTCCGGCTGTGGATGTTGATCGGTATCGGGCCGGGACGCTGGCGGGTCGGGATCGGTCAGAACACGGTGGTCCAGTCGTCCTTGATGCCGACTACCGTCCATCCGTTGTTGCGGGCCAACTGGAGAGCCTGCTCGGCGCCCGCGACGTAGTCGAACTCGCGGTCGGGGTCGTCGTGCAGCAGCAGCAACCGCAACGCGGGGCGGTTCGGCTGTTCGGAGAACTGCAGCATCGGGATGTCCCCGTTGCTGTTTCCCGCTGCCAGCAGAGGCCTCCTACCGACACGGTTCCAGATCTGCACCGGCTTCTCGGGACCGTCGTCGAAGACATCGGCCTTGGGCTCGCGGACGATGGTGCCGCTGTATCCGTCGTCCTTCCAAGCCAGCGATACCCCGCTGCCGATGACCCGTTGCCGCGGGATTCCATACACGTCCTGGCTGATCGGCCGCATGAAGTCGCGGCCGCCGCCGGAGACAATGTAGTTGTGGAACCCGTTGGCGGCCAGGTATTTCAGTAGTTCGACCATCGGCGCGTAACTGCACGCCAGGTAGTCGCGGTCGAGGGTGGGATGTCGGGCGGTGCGTAGGAACGTGTCGGCGTGGGCCTCGAACTCTTCCACGCTGGTTTCGGCGAACGCCGCCAGGACACCGGCGGCCAGCACTTTCAGCTGACTGTCGTCGCCGTGGTAGTGCTTGGTGATCACGTCGTTCAGCCACCCGTAGTCCTTGGTGTAGGCGGCCTGCCAGGGCTGGCGGGTGCGCAGGGCCTCATCCTGCTCGGCCATCACGACCAGGCGGCGTAAGACGAAGTCGAGTTGGATCGGCATCGGCTTCTCACACCACAGGGTGCCGTCGTTGTCGAAGACCGCGATCCGGTCCTCCGGCGGGACTTCGTCGGGACCGCCTTCGGTGGTCACCCGATCGACGAAGTCCACCACTTCCTGTTTGCTGACGGAGTCCCTCCAGCTCGGAAGCGGATCGCCGGCTGGTGCAGTGCGCTGCCAGGTGAGACGGGCGTCAGTCTCGGTCTGGTCATGTGTGGTCATGGCATCACTCCTCGCACCAGGTGCTGCCTGTCTTCTACTTTCCGCAACGCCTGGTGGTCGTCCGTGCCGTTACTCGCGCGAGAGCATGGCGACGGCTTCGCGTTCGAGGTCGACGAACGGTTCGCCGCTGACGTCGACAGCGACCCGGTGTAGGGTCCCGCCGGTGAGGGACCAGGGTCGTGTTCCGGGGTAGTCGTCGGTGACGGCTTCGGCGTTGTCGCGGCCCGCGTGGAGGCCCTCCCCGGCGATGCTGAATTTGCCGGGCTGGGTGCGGATTCGGCCTTCACCGACTTTGCGGTCGCCGTAGTAGAGGCTCAGGACTCCGCGAGCGGTGCCGGGCGGATCTTCGCTGTCCTTGTCGAAGGAGGCGGCCAGGATCAGGTTCTGGCCGGGGGGTAGATCTTCGGTCGCGATGATCCGCTGCTCCTCGCTGCCCAGGAAGTTGTAGACGTAGTGCAGCCGGTTGTCCTTGATATAGAGGGCGTGCCCGCCGAACCGGCCGCCGTGCGAGAACAGCACACCGGAGGCGTCCGGGCCGGGCAGGTCGACGAGCGCTCCGATCGAGTAGGAGCGGTTTCGGATGTTGACCGCGACCGACTCCGGTACCTCCGCGCCGCCCGGCCGGTACACGTAACGGTTGCGCGGCGGTGTGAGCTGGGGGCGGGAGGTGGTGAGAATTTCGACGGCCGAGCGGTCATCGAGCGGGAATGCCTGGTTGGTCCCCGCTTCGTAGAACCACAGGCCGATGAGTTCGGCGAGCTTGCCCGGTTCCTCGGCGGCCAGGTCGTGCATCTCGGAACGGTCCACCTCGGTGTGGTAGAGCTCCCAGGTGTCGTCGGGGAAGTGGCTCCAGCCGCTGAGGGTGGGGTGGGTGGTGACGGCTTTCCAGCCGTCGTGCCATATCCCCCGTCCGCCGAGCATGGAGTAGAACTGCGAGTGCTTGGCGGTCGGAATGTTGGCCGCGTCGAAGCTGTAGCGCATGCTCACCCCCTGCAGCGGCACCTGAGCGTGGCCTTTCACCATGTCGGGAAGTTGGATTCCGAGACAGTCCAGCAGAGTTGGCACCAAGTCGACGGCGTGGTGGTACTGGTCGCGGATCTCGCCGTGGGCGTTGATCCCGGCGGGCCAGGAGATCAGGCACGGATCGCAGGTACCACCGTTGAACGAGTACCGCTTCCACATCTTGAAGGGGGCGTTGAACGCCACCGCCCACCCGTTCGGGTAGTGGTTGTAGGTCTTGGGACCGCCCAGCTCGTCCAGTTTGGCCAGGTTCTCGGCGAGGTCGTCGGGGACGCTGTTGGCAATCTTGTTCTCGTTGACCGAGCCATCCGGTCCGCCCTCGCCGCTGGCCCCGTTGTCGGAGACCACCACGATGATGGTGTTGTCGAGTTGCTCGATGCGTTCCAGGTAGTCGAGCAGGCGGCCGATCTGGTCGTCGCAGTGGGAGAGGAATCCCGCGTACACCTCTGCCATGCGGGAGAACAATCGCTTCTCGTCATCGGCGAGGGTGTCCCAGGGGCGGGTGTAGTCCAGCGGCGGGAACGGCTCGCCGTCGGGTCCGCTGCGGGTCTCGGGGGTGCCGATCGGGTTGAGTGGCGGCAGTTCGGTGTTCTCGGGGACCAGGCCCATCTGCTTCTGCCGGTCGAGGTTTTCCGCGCGCATTGCCTCGTATCCCGCGTCGAACCGGCCGCGGTAGCGTTCGATCCATTCGCGGGGTGCGTGGTGCGGAGCGTGCGCGCAGCCCGGGGCGTAGTAGAGGAAGACCGGACGATCGGGGGCGATGGCCTTGACGTCGTCGATGTATTCGATGGCTCGGTCGGTGATGTCGACGCTGAGGTGATAGCCCTCCTCCGGTGTCGACGGCTGCTCGACGGGATGGTTGTCGTGCACCAGATCCGGATACCACTGGTTGGTCTCCGCTCCGAGGAATCCGTAGAAGCGCTCGAACCCACGGCCTACGGGCCAATTGCGCTTGGTGGACGCCAGATTCATCTCGTCCTCGGCGCACAGATGCCATTTGCCGACCATTGCCGTGCTGAAGCCCTGCTCGACCAGAACCTCGGCGAGGGTGGCGCACTCCGGTGGGATGTGGCCGTTGGCTCCCGGGAATCCGACCGCGCACTCGCTGATGCAGGCCATGCCGTTGGTGGTGTGGTTGCGGCCGGTGAGCAGACAGGAGCGGGTCGGGGAGCACAGCGCGGTGGTGTGCCACTGGCTGTAGCGCAGGCCTTTCGCGGCTATCCGATCGATATTCGGCGTCTCGATCGGACCGCCGTAGCAGCTCATGGCACCGAACCCGACGTCATCGAGCACGATGTACACGACATTGGGCGATCCCGATGGCGCCTTCGGCTGCTCGTAAGGGCCCCAGTCCGGGACCGAATCGCGGATATCGAGGTTGACCACACCGCGGAATGGGATTGCCATGGGCGTTCTCCTCACAGATAGACCCCCGATGGGTAGACCCCCGGACCGAAATCTAGGCAGCCGCGGATACGCTCACTTCACCCACGACGGGTGAGAACGAGGTCAGGCGTCGAACTGCGGCCCTCGCCTCGAAGGCGAGTTGCCCTGCGGCGCTTCAAATACCGTCGCCCGGTCGTTCCTGATGCTGACCACCGTCCAGCCCTGCGCGTCGGACAGTCGACCGCCTGCTCGGCGCCGCTACGTAGTCGAACTCGCGGTCGGGGTCGCGATTCAGCACCAGTATCGGCAACGACGGCCGACCCTGTGGACAGGCTTGACGATACTCCGCAGGCTCGGCCGATGCCGCGATAACCACCAGGATGCCGGATGCGGAATAGGACCGCCGCGGTGATGAAATCGAATCACATACCCGGATTTTCGTCGGCGGTGGATAGTTGGACAGTATGAGTGGAGCAGCGAACGGGCTACAGCACAGTGATCATCGTCCGGATTCGAGCCGCGCGACGGACAGCGGTGCCAGGAATTCGCCGACCACCCCTACCCGGTCACCGGCACCGGGCGGGCACGAGCGGATGGTGTGGATCGAGGGCGGCACGTTCACCATGGGCTCGGACAGCCACTATCCCGAGGAGGCGCCGGCACACCGGGTGTCGGTCGGCGGATTCTGGATCGACCCGCGTCCGGTGACGAATACCGAATTCGCCAGATTCGTCTCCCACACCCGCTACGTCACCGTCGCCGAGCGGGCGCCGACGGCAGCTGACTACCCCGATGCCGATCCTGATCAGCTGGTCGCGGGCTCGTCGGTGTTCGTCAAGCCGGATCGTCCTGTGCGCATGGACCGCCCGTATCAGTGGTGGCATTGGGTTCCCGGTGCGAATTGGCGGCATCCGCAGGGACCGGGTACCTCGATCCGGAAGCGGCCCGACCATCCGGTGGTGCACATCGCGTGGGACGACGTCGCGGCATACGCCGACTGGGCGGGTAAGGACGTACCGACGGAGGCCGAATGGGAGTACGCCTGCCGAGGGGGTTTGGAGGGCGCCGAGTTCGCGTGGGGTGACGAATTCGAGCCGGGGAATACGGTGATGGCCAACACCTGGCACGGCGAATTCCCGTACCACAACACGCGGGTGGATAGATTCGAAGGAACGTCGCCGGTGGGTTCCTTCCCTGCGAACGGATACGGCCTGGTGGATATGGTCGGCAACGTGTGGGAGTGGACCCAGGACTGGTACACCGCGCACCAGAGCCAAGCGCATGCCTGCTGTGTCGCCGTCGATCCGCGAGGCGGCACGGAAGAAAACAGTCGCGACAGAGCGCAGCCGCGCATCGGCCGCCGCGTCATCAAGGGCGGCTCACACCTGTGCGCCCTGAACTATTGCCGGCGGTACCGACCCGCGGCCCGAATGGCCCAGGCTGTTGAGACCTCGACCTCACATCTGGGTTTCCGGTTGATCGTTCGATCGTGAATCGATCCGGATCGACGGACTGCGTTCCGCGTTCAAGGGCATCAGAAATGAGCACCGACATCACTGAGCTGGAACCGCACGACAGCCTCGCCGCAGTCCGGGTCTTTCTGGCCGACAACGGCTTCGAAGGTCCCTTGGCCACGATCAGGTGGCGACAGGAGCCCGCCCGGCCCGTTCGATGAGGTGCTGTACCAGGTTCAGCAGTACTTCTTTAGAGGAGGTGCGGTCGCGGGCGTCGCAGAGCATGACTGGGATGTGGGGGTCGAGGTCGAGTGCGTCGCGGACTTCGTCGATGGTGTAGACGGGTGCGGCTTCGAAGCAGTTGACGGCGACGAGGAATGCGAGTCCGCGGCGTTCGAAGAAGTCCACGGCGGCGAAGGAGTTGCTCAACCGGCGGGTGTCGGCGATGACGACGGCCCCGAGTGCGCCGCGTGAGAGTTCGTCCCAGAGGAACCAGAATCGGTCTTGGCCGGGTGTGCCGAATAGGTAGAGGACGAGGTCGTGGTCGATGGTGATGCGGCCGAAGTCGAGGGCGACGGTGGTGGTGGTTTTGTGTTCGACGCCGGATAGGTCGTCGACTCCGGTGGAGACCTCGGTGATCAATTCCTCGGTGCGCAGCGGTGCGACTTCGCTGATCGAGGACACCATGGTTGTTTTGCCGACGCCGAATCCGCCGGCGATGAGAATTTTGACCGAGGCCGCGAGCTGCGGTGTCGCAGCTGGCCGGGTCGGGTCAAAGTTTTCGGATGCCATCCAGTACCGCTCGCAATATGTTGAGATCGCCGGGTCCTGCGTCCGGCTGCACCGGTGCCCGGAAGATCAAGTGGCCCTCGCCGATCAGATCGCCGACGAGAATCTTGGTGACTGCCAAGGGAAGTTTCAGATACGCCGCCACCTCGGCGACCGACTGCGGTGCGCGGCACAGTCGTACGATATCCGCGTATTCCGGGTCGGTCCGCCGCAGGGTGGGCGGCGGATCGGCCGTGACGACCACGGTGAGCATGTCCAGGTCATGGCCTGCCCCCATCACCCGCCCGCGGGTGACCGCGTAGGGCCGGACCAGCGGACCGGCCTCGTCGTCGAACCATTGCCCACCGCCGTGTGTCATGGCAAACGCGCTGGGGTGGATAGGTAGGTGCCGACGCGTTGGACGGTGACGTTCATTTCGTAGGCGACCATGCCGAGGTTGGCTGTTTCGGTGGCTTGTAGTGCGAGGCAGGCGTTGTCGCCTGCGGAGGTGACGAACAGTACGGCGCGGTCGAGTTCGATGACGGCTTGGCGGACTCCGCCGCCGTCGAAGCGGGCGCCGGCGCTACGGGCGAGGCCGTAGAGGGTGGAGGACATGGCGGCGAAGTGTTCGGCGTCTTCGCGGGTCATGGCGGTGGAGCGGCCCAGCAGTAGGCCGTCGGTGGATAGGACTACGGCGTAGCGCACGCCGGCCAGTCGATCGACGAGGTCGTCGAGGAGCCAGTTGAGATCACCGGGGCTGGAAGAAGTCACCGTTGCCTTCCTGTTCATCCGAGGGATTGCCGCTCGGTCCCTGATAGGTGCCGAATTGCTCGGCGGCCGCCACTTCGGGCAGCACGGCATCGGGGACGGCGCGGCGGCCCTGCCTGGTCCCATTTTCGATGGCGGACATCAGATCTCGGGCCTGCTCCGCGGAGCGCTCCCGCTCCTGCGACTCTTCGGCTTCCGGCTCGACCACGGTCGGCTGCGTCAACTGTGGTGCGATGCTGGCCTGCCGGTTCCGGCGCGGTAGCGCGGGCCTGGTATCCGCTGCGGTGGGCTGCGGCGCCTCGAACGCAGGGCGCGGCGCCGATGACTCGATCGCGGGCGATGCCAGCGCAGGTGCGGTGAGCACGGCGGACTCGGTTTCGGCGCCACCAAAGGGAGAGGAGTCGACGAAGGGGACCGGGTGCCGTCGTCGGCGCGCCGATTCCAGCTGCTCGGAACCCGTTGTCAGCGCGGCTGGTTCATCGGCGAGCAGAGCCGACGGGATGAGCACGATAGCGCGGATGCCGCCGTAGTCGGATTCCGTCAGCCGGATCGACACCCCGTGCCTGGTGGCCAGCTGTGCGACCACGAACAGTCCGAGGCGGGAGTCCGACGACAATGCCGCGACACCGAAATCCGGTGGCTTGCGCAGCATCTCGTTGACCCGGGCGATCTCGGACTCGGCCATGCCCATCCCCTGATCGCTGATCTCGGTGACCACGCCCTTCCCCACCACATTGCCGCTCACCTCGACCCGCGACTGCGGCGGTGAGAAGGAGGTCGCATTGTCGACCAGCTCGGCGAGCAGGTGGATCAAGTCGGCCACCACCGCCCCGTGTACATGGGTTTCAGGCAGCCGCGATACCCGCACCCTTGCGTAGTCCAGCGTTTCGCCGACCGCGCTGCGCACCAGGTCGATCAACGGCACCGGATTGCGCCACTGACGGCCCGGCTGACCACCGGCGAGGATGATCAGGTTCTCGGCATTGCGGCGTTCGCGAGTGGCGAGGTGATCGAGCCGGAACAGCGTGTCCAGCATGACGGGATCCTCTTGGCGCTCTTCGGCCTTGTCGAGGATCTCCAGTTGCCGGTGCACCACGATCTGGCTGCGGTGCGCGATATTCAGAAAGACCGCCTTCACGCCCTCACGGGTGCGTGCCTCGGTCACCGCGCCCGCCACGGCCGCGGCATGCGCGTGCTGGAAGGCCTGGGCCACCTGGCCGATTTCGTCGTGACCGTAATCCAGTTCCGCTGATTCGGCCTCCGGATCAATGAGCTCACCCTCGCCGAGCCGACGCATCAGCTCGGGCAGCCGCTCATCGGCCAGCGCGAGGGTTTCACCGCGAAGCCGCTCGAGCCGGTTGATGACTCGGTTGGCCAGCAGGATCGCGATCAAGAATGCCAGCAGGCTGACCACGACGACACCGCCACCGGCCCACGCGGATCGCGCGGTGGCATCGTCGGCCTTCTCCTCGGCCAACTGCTGCGAGTACTTGCTCTGGGTGATCCACACATCGATCAGGCCGCGGTTCACCTCGGCGGCGGCACTGTGCCACTCCTGGGTGCTCAACGGCAAGGCTGGCGGCGTCGCCTGTTTGGTAGTGCTGCTGGACGAACTCGACGAGCTGGAGGTGGTACTCGTCGCTGATGTATTGCGTTGGGCGAGCGCGTTTTCCATGGCGGTCAGCTGCTGCCAGGCCTGGCTAGTCGTCAGCGTCTGCAGGCTCTCGCGCTGCGTGCGGTCCAGTTCGCCTGCGAGATTGGCGGCCTCGGCGTGATAGAAGCCGATCTCGCGCAGGAACTCCTCCATCGGAATGGGGGTCGGCCCGTTCGCATTGGCGATCATGCCCGCGAGCGCGGTGCTGCGCGACATCGCCTCGACCACCAGGAAGATCCGCATACTGTCGGCGATGTGCACGCCGATCTCGGCATCCGGTGCGCTCTGCTCGGCTAGCTCGGTGCCGAAGGTGAAGATGTCGAGCAGCCTGTTGTAGAAGTTGTATGCGTCGGGGACTGGCAACGTCCCGGCATCGGTCAGCGTGCGGACCTGTGTCATCGACGCCGTGAGGGTGGTGAAGTTCGCGGCGTTATCGCCGATCTTCGAATCGTCCACCTCCCGCAATCCGGCCGAAGCATCGAGCAGCCCCTTCAGCGCGCTGTCGAGGCGCATGCGGGCCGCGCCCAGGGTGGGGGTGAGCGTCTCGTCGCCGGTTAGCGCGGCCAGCGTAACCGCACGTTCGCCTTGGACAGCCTCGAGCAATTCGCGGGCCGCGGGTATCGCCTGCTGATTCTGTGCCGCCCAGTCCTTGGCTTTATTTCCCTCGGCAACCAGATATCCCGCCGCGCCCACGCCGACCACGAGCAGAGTCAGGCTCGGCACGAGCGCGATCGCCAGAATCCGCGTTCGGACCCCGAGCCTCGCTCTGAACATCGCCATAACCTAAACCAGTTGTGACCATTTCGTTGCTCATGTCCCGCTGAGCGGGACTCGAGTTGACATACCCGTCCTACTTGCGCTGGCCCGTTCGATGAGATGCTGGACCAGCGTCAGCAGGGTTGTTCTTGCAGGACTGGCGGTTTCGGGCGTCGCCGAGCAGTACCGGGATGTGGTCGTCGAGGTCCAGGGCGTCGCGGACCTCCTCGACTGTGTAGACCGGTGCGCCGTCGAAGTAGTTGACGGCGACCATGAACGCCAGTCCGCGTCGTTCGAAGAAGTCCACGGCGGCAAAGGAATTGCTCAACCGGCGATCAATTCCTCGGTGCGCAGCGGTGCGACCTCGCTGATACCGGGCCACGCGAACCCGTGCTCTGCCTTTGAGCGCTTCGTCGACCCGCGTGCGCATGGAGCGAGCCCGGTGTGGGCTCAATTAACGCGGTCACAGGCCGGCGAATCGGCCGATGGCGACCAGTACGGCAATGATCAGGATCGTCGTGGTGATCGCGATGTTGCGGGGCTCGCGCAGACGTATGTGCGAGCTGATCGCACCGATCATCACCACGGCGAAACCGACCGCCGCCAGCGGGGTGAGCACCGGCGCGATCCCGGTCCACCACGGCACGATAATGCCGATGACACCGAGCAATTCGGCGTAGGCGGTCAAGCGCACCACCGTCTTCGGGTACACCGCGACACCCGTCTGGCCCATCTCGACCAACTTCTCCTTGGATTGTGTGGATTTCGCGATCCCGGATGCGGTGAACACGACGGCCAGCACGATCTGTCCGATCCAGAGTGCGATATTCATGGTTCCTCCCTCGATGGGGTTCAGGTGCTCATGAGACAAATCAGCTCTCGCGAACGTGACAGTTTCGGTCGAATAGGCGTTGTCACCTGCCAAACCCGGGTAGTGGCTGCTATGGCTACGGCAGGCGGCGTATGTTGTGTGTATCCGGGGGTTACTCACAAGTAGGAGGCACCGATGCCCGCGCCGAATGCCGAAGTCTTCGACCGCCTGAGTGCGCTCGCCGCGATCGCTGATCCGGACGCCCGTGCGCGCAAAACCATCGCCGAAACCTTCACCGGCACCGCACTCGGCAGCGTACCCGTGGGCACCGCCGATGACGTGGCCGCCGCATTCGACAAGGCCAAGGCCGCGCAGTCCCGATGGGCCGTGCGCTCGGCCAAGGATCGTGCCGCGGTACTCGAGCGATACCGCGAATTGGTCGTCGAACAGCGCGAATTCCTGATGGACGTGATCCAGGCCGAAACCGGTAAAGCGCGCTGGGCCGCCCAGGAAGAGATCATGGGCCTGATGTTCGCGGCCCGCTACTTCGCCAGGGTCGCGCCCGATCTGCTCGACGCGCACCGTGTTCCCGGCGCCTTCCCGGTGCTCAACCGGGCGACCGTGCGTCACCAGCCCAAGGGCGTCGTCGGTGTGGTCGCGCCGTGGAACTATCCGATGCTGCTGTCCATCGGCGATTCGATCCCGGCGCTGCTCGCGGGCAATGCGGTAATCGTCAAACCCGATAGCCAGACCCCGTTCTCCGCACTGGCCGGCGCCGAACTGCTGTACCAGGCCGGACTGCCCCGCGACCTGCTCGCCGTCGTCACCGGACCGGGCACCGTGGTCGGCACCGCCATCGTGGACAACTGCGATTACCTGATGTTCACCGGCTCCTCCGCGACCGGGCGCACCCTGGCCGAACAGTGCGGGCGCAGGCTCATCGGCTTCTCCGCCGAACTCGGCGGCAAGAACCCGATGATCGTCACCCGCGGCGCGAAGCTCGACAAGGCCGCCAAGGCCGCGGTGCGCGCGTGCTTCTCCAATGCGGGTCAGCTGTGTATTTCGATCGAACGACTGTATGTGGAGAAGGCGGTCGCCGCGGAGTTCACCGAGAAGTTCGTCGCCGCCGTTCAGGCCGCGAAACTCGGTGCGGCCTATGACCATTCGGCTGATATCGGCAGCCTGATCTCCGAGGCGCAATTGGAGACCGTCTCGAAGCACGTCGCCGACGCGACTTCCAAGGGCGCTCAGGTACTCGCGGGCGGCAAGGCGCGCCCGGATCTGGGACCGCTGTTCTTCGAACCCACGGTGCTCGCCGATGTCACCGGCGAGATGGAATGCGGCCGCAACGAAACCTTCGGCCCGCTGGTCTCGATCTACCCGGTCGATAGCGTCGAGGAGGCGATCGGGTTGGCCAATGACACCGAATACGGCTTGAACGCGAGCGTCTGGGCGGAGAGCAAGGACGCGGGGGAGCGGATCGCCGAGCGGCTGCACGCGGGCACCGTCTGCGTCGACGAGGGTTATGCCCCGGCCTGGGGCACCACCGCAGCCCCGATGGGCGGTATGGGTATCTCCGGTGTCGGGCGCAGGCACGGCTCGGACGGGCTGCTGAAGTTCACCGAACCGCAGACCGTGGTGGTCACGCGGTTCATGAATCTCGATGCGCCGCCGGTGATTTCGCAGGACAAATGGCAGCGGCTGCTGATGACGCTCACCCGCGGCTTCCGTTTCCTGCCTGGTCGGTAAGACACCGGACCCCGCCGTCCCGGTCTGCAGCGGGACGGCGGGGCTTCGTGGTGTCGGCCCGGGGCTGCGGACCCCCTGGCCGATCACCCGTTGGCCGCCCGCGGACGCACCCGCAGGCGTGAATCAGGCACCGGCGACTGACTTTTCGGCAGTCAACTCATCCGATCGGCTCCCGTCCGTGGTGGCGGTCCGGCCGCCAACACCGCTGTCTCCTCATCGGTCAGCAGCCGCGATCTGATGATGAACCGCACACCCTCGGGCGCCTCCAGCGAGAATCCGCTGCCGCGCCCGGCGACCACGTCCACGGTGAGATGGGTGTGTTTCCACAGTTCGAATTGATCGCCGCTGATCCAGAATTCGGTATGCCACGGTAGTCGGCCCAGCAGCACATCCGCGGCGCCGACCCGGAATTCGCGCACCCCGAAGCACATCGGTGAACTGCCGTCGCAGCAGCCGCCGGATTGGTGGAACAGCACCGGTCCGTGCTGTTCTATCAACCGGCGCAACACTTCTCGCGCCCGCTCGGTGATCGCGACGCGGGCTACTCTGCGATGCATCAGAAGAATCCGAGTTTTGTCGGTGAATAACTGACCAGCAGATTCTTGGTCTGCTGGTAGTGCTCGAGCATCATTTTGTGGTTTTCCCGGCCGATGCCGGACTTCTTGTACCCGCCGAAGGCGGCGTGTGCGGGGTACGCGTGGAAACAGTTGGTCCATACTCGCCCTGCCTTGATTGCTCGGCCCATCCGGTAGGCCGTGGTGATCTCCCTGGTCCACACCCCGGCGCCGAGGCCGTAAAGGGTGTCGTTGGCGATCATGGTCGCCTCTTCGACGGTGTCGAACCTGGTCACCGCCACCACCGGGCCGAAGATCTCCTCCTGGAAGATCCGCATCGTATTGGTGCCCTCGAAAATCGTCGGCTGGATGTAGTAGCCACCCGGCAGTCCGTCCACCTTGCGTGCTTCGCCTCCGGTGAGTACGCGGGCGCCTTCCCGCCTGCCGATATCTATGTAGGAGAGGATCTTTTCGAATTGGTCGTTGCTGGCTTGGGCTCCGATCATGGTGGTGTCGTCGAGCGGATTACCGCCCCTGATGGCTCTGGTCCGCTCGATGCAGCGGGCCAGGAATTCGTCGTAGATCGACGAATGGATCAGTGCGCGCGAGGGACAGGTGCACACCTCGCCCTGGTTGAGGGCGAACATCACGAAACCCTCGACGGCCTTGTCCAGGAACTCGTCATCGGCGGCCATGACATCGGGCAGGAAGATATTGGGGCTCTTACCGCCCAACTCCAGACTGACCGGAATGATGTTCTCGCTCGCGTACTGCATGATGAGCCGTCCGGTGGTGGTCTCACCGGTGAAGGCGACCTTGGCCACGCGCGGACTCGCCGCCAGCGGCTTGCCCGCCTCGATACCGAAACCGTTGACCACGTTGAGAACTCCGGGCGGCAGTAGGTCGGCGATGAGCTCGATCACCAGCAGAATCGATGCCGGGGTCTGCTCGGCGGGTTTGAGCACCACGCAGTTGCCCGCCGCCAGGGCCGGGGCCAGCTTCCACGCGGCCATCAGAATCGGGAAGTTCCACGGGATGATCTGACCGACCACGCCGAGTGGTTCGTGGAAGTGGTAGGCGATGGTGTCGGCATCGATTTCGGCGATGCTGCCCTCCTGGGCGCGGATGGCGCCGGCGAAGTAGCGGAAGTGATCGACCGCCAAAGGCAGGTCGGCGGCGAGGGTTTCGCGAACGGGTTTGCCGTTGTCCCAGGTTTCGGCGATGGCGAGGGGTTCGAGGCTGTGCTCGATCCGGTCGGCGATCTTGTTGAGGATATTCGCGCGCTGGGCGGGCGAGGTGGCGGCCCAATTCCCGGCGGCGAGGTGCGCGGCTTCGAGGGCCATATCGATATCGGCCGCGGAGGATCGTGCCACCGAGCAGAAGGTTTCGCCGTCCACCGGGGACGGGTTCTCGAAGTACCTGCCCTCGATCGGAGCCGCCCAGTCGCCACCGATGAAGTTGTCGTAGCGACTGGCGTAGGTGACGATGCCGGTGGCGGACCCCGGTTTGGCGTAGATCATGTGTGGGCGCTCCTCGCGAATCTGCCTGCCGGGCCACTATGTCCCGAGAAGGTTGGTGCGAGGTTGGTGCCGTTGTTACAGGGGTGACTCAGGAGCGCAGTGCGGTGTACAACCGGGCGACGACTACGGCCCGGCGCACATCGTCGGCGGGTAGCAACCGCAGCGCGTGCTCATGCACCTCGATATCGCCGGGTGAGTGCTCGCCGAAGGCGACGGCGTGATCGGCGCGGTCACTAGCCAGTACCGCGGTGCGCACCCCGACATCGAGATGGTTGCGCCACTGCAGCACGCCGGGAGTGTCCGAACCGGGCAGCAGCGGTCCGCGGTAGAGCCAGACCGCCGAGGTGGTGTCGCCCGCCTGGATCGCGGCGAGCAGATCGACCGCATCGCAGGAGACCGGACCGGTGAGCATGTAGCGGCGGTTGCTGATCTCACCGCCGGTCGTGCGCCGCAGATGTGAGACATCGGCCTTGAGCGTGCTCGAGGACACCGGACGGTCGCCGTAGACCGCGGCCTGCAGTTGTTCGGGAGTGAACCCGTCGGGCTCCAGCGCGAGCAGCGCCAGAATTTCCAGGTGGCGCGGCGGCAATGGCACCGGCCTGCCGTCGCGGACCAGCCGTGCGCCGCCCAGACATTCGAGCCGCACACCGCGCGCCGGTGTCGGTGCGGCCGCCCGCAACATTGTCTCGACCGCGGTGACCAGCGCGCGGACCGAGGTGATCACCATCGGATGCGAACGCTCCCAGGAACTGGACAGATCGAGCGCACCGACCTGGCGGCCGTCGGGTGCGTGGATCGGCACGGAATAGCACACCCAGCCGTGCAGCGCGGCGACCAGATGTTCGGCGGAGAACACGGTGGTCGGGCGGTCGCTGTGCAGGGCGAGCGACAATCCGTTGGTACCCATATGGCTTTCGTCCCAGCAGCCGCCCGGCGCGAAGTTCACCGCCTCGGCCTGGCGGCGCAGCGCGCGATCGCCGCAGGACCAGAGGATGGTGCCCGCGGCATCGGTGACTGCCGCGAGATAGCCGGAGTCCTCGGAGATATCGCGCAGATCACCGGCCAGCTCGGTAATCGGTTGGCGCAGTGGCGATTCGGTCCAGCGATCGCGGACATCGCCCAAACCGGGCGCCTCGGTGCGATTCGGATCGACGGTCGTCAGCGAGCGCTGCCAGGACTGGATGACCTCATTGCGTAGCGAGGTCGAACCCGCGGGTATACCGAGAGTGCTACTCGGAGCCGTCGCCCAACGCGCCCATTCTTTTTCCAGTGCGGCCCGTTGTTGGGTGAGGGTGCGGAATTGTGCCACCTCGTTAACCCCATCGTTAGTGTGAGCTCACATTCGCTATCTCATGATGGCGTACGCATATAGGTTGCGTCGAGAGTTCGACGGCAAACCGACCGTCCTCCATTGAAGGTTCAACTCCGATCTGCGATTGCGGTCTACGCTGCTGATATGGCGAGAGTTTCGCGACGAGCCAAGGTGGCCGACGTGCACGAACTGGCCACCGGCATGCCGTTCGTCAACCGGGTGGACGGACCGCACGGCAATGCGGTGTACCAGGTCGGCGGCAAATCCTTCGTCTTCTTCCGCAATCCGCGCCCCGACGCTTTCGACCCGGACACCGGTGAGCGCTATACCGATGTGATCGTGATCTGGGTGCCCTCGGAGTCCGACAAACTCGCGCTGGTACAGGATCCGGATTCACCGTTCTTCACCACCCCGCATTTCGACGGGCATCTATCGGTCCTGGTGCGCGGCAGCCGCATCGGTGAACTCAGCAGGCAGGAGTTGGCGGAGGTCATCCAGGACGCCTGGCTGAGTCGGGCTTCCCGCAAACGGGCGGCCGACTGGCTGGCCGCACACAATGTCGCGGACTGACCTGCCGTGGCGTGTCCCCGCATTCAGCGCAGCAGTTCGATGACCGCGCCCATCGGCTCCATGCTGGTCTCCAGCACAGAGACGTAGCTGAATCCGAACCGTTCCCGGCGCTCTTCCAACTGCCGCGCCATTTCCTTCGCCGTGCCGATCAGCAATGCGGGCAACTCCTCTGGGCGGTCGGCGACATCGGTGGGCAGATGCGGCCCATACAGTTCCAATGCGGCCGACCGTTCCTCCGGTGGAATTACCCGCTGCAGCAGGATATTCAGCTCGACCTCCTCGGCCCGTGACCCGAGCAACTCCCGCAGGTACGCCATCCGCGCATCGGTGGCGGCGGGTCCGACGAACTGCAGTGGTCCACCGTTGTACGCCGGAGCGGCACCCGGCAGCGCGACGATATCGGCATATTCGGCCGCGACCCGCAGCAGCCGATCGCCCCAACCGGCGATGACCAGTGGCGGACCCGAGGGCTGCGCGGGCCGGGGCTGATACTCGGGATCGGCGAACAACCGCCGCAATGTCGCCGCGGTCGCCGCCAACTGCTCGACCCGCTTGCCCGCGCTCTCGAAAGTGATTCCGGCCGTTTCGAATTCCTCCCGGACATACCCGGCTCCGAGTCCCAACTCGACCCGTCCATCGGTGAGTTGATCGGCCGTCGCGGCCTCGCGCGCCAAGAGCGCCGCGTTGTAGAACGGCGTATTCAATACGAACGTCGTCAACCGAACCCGCTCGGTCGCCTCGGCCGCGAGAATCATTGCCGGAAACGGCGCGGGCAACCCCAGATGGTCGGCCACACCGACCACGTCGTACCCGAGTTCCTCGGCCCTGCGACACTTCTGTATCCACTCCGCCCGCGAAGCGGGAGCGAGCAGAGTGACACCGAACCGGAACTTGCGTCGCGCAGCCGTCACCCTTTCTGTCTACCAGGCCGAACCGATCAGCACGGCGCGAGCGCCAGTCCCACCCAAATCATCCCGGCCAACGTCATCACCGCCGCCAATGCCGGACCCGGTCGCCGCAACCTGACCGACCCGATGATCCGGCGCACCGCATTTCGCCATTGCGGCGCACCGGATTTCGTCTCCGGTGTCCGCCTCCCCAACCAGCGTCGCACCAAACCGATGGTGCCGATGATGAGTGTCGCGATCAGCATGGCCCCGCCCTACGCATTCACGGCTGTCCGACGCGCCGCCGCGTCGGCAGCCCGTGGCACGACGCCGAACTCGATCAAACTCTCCGCGGTATCCAGCACCGTCTCCCGCACCGGCCGCATCGACCATCCGAGTTCCCGCCGCGCTTTCTCGGAGCTGAGCTGCTCGGTACGACCCAACATCGGCACTGTCAATCGAATCCCCTTGTCGAACAATGCAATCGCCCGCACGAGAACATCGGGGATCACCCGAGTCGGTACCCGGTATCCACGCGGCCCGAACTCCTGGGCCAACGTACGCCCCATATCCGCCATCCAGACATGTTCGCCCGCGCAGATATACCGATTCCCGACCGCGCCGGGAGCCTCCAGCGCCAGCCGATGCGCCACTGCGAGATCCCGCACATCCACCACTGCCCATCCCACCCGCGGTGAACCCGGCGCATCCCGGGCGAGCAGTCGGCGCACCGGCTCGTGCGAGGTGCTCGTCGCCGCGGATTGCAACGGCCCCAACACCATTCCGGGATTCACCACCACCAGCTCGAGGTCCGAATCCGCGGCGAAATCCCACGCCGCCCGCTCGGCCAGCGTCTTGCTCTTCTGATAGGCCGCACTACGTTCGACCACCGACCAATCGGCCTCGGTGCGCACCGCATCCGTCTCGTGACCATAGGTGATCGCGGCGATCGAGGAGGTGAGCACGACCCGCTGAACACCACTGTCCGCACACGCCCGCAACACTCGCAATGTCCCGTCGACCGCGGTATCGATCAGTTCCCGTTCGTCGTCCGGTGGCGTCGCCGGAAACGGTGATGCCACGTGCAGGACGAACGCGCAGCCCGAAACGGCCGCCGCCCAGCCCGCATCGTCGTTGAGATCCACCGCGACGAACTCCAACTCGCCGCCGAGCCGATCCGCGAGTGCCACCAGATGTGCGCGTTTATCCGCTTTTCCGAGGTCGCGAACCGTGCCACGCACGGCATATCCGTGCTCGAGCAGTTCGGCGATGACGTGTCCAGCGACGAATCCTGTTGCGCCGGTTACGAGTACCTGTGAGCTCATATGCTTAC
Source organism: Nocardia vinacea (assembly GCF_035920345.1). Lineage (NCBI taxonomy): Bacteria > Bacillati > Actinomycetota > Actinomycetes > Mycobacteriales > Nocardiaceae > Nocardia > Nocardia vinacea. The sequence continues at coordinate 2,355,205 of NZ_CP109149.1, read as the reverse complement.
CCGCTTCGAAGGAGGGATGGCGGCCAGCCCATCTGAGCGCCGCTCAGATCATCTAAGCACTGCATAGTTAGGCTGTCCAGCAGGCGTCGAATACGCTCGATTGGTGACGCGGACCAGTTACCATCACGGCGCGCTGCGCGACACGCTCCTCGCCGCCTGCCTGCGGCTGATCGAGACCGAGGGCCTCGGCGCGGTGAGCCTGCGGCGGGTGGCCCGCGAGGCGGGCGTGAGCACCGGCGCGCCGTACCACCATTTCGCTGATCGCTCGGCCCTGCTCGCCGCTCTGTCGACTCAGGGTTTCCGACGGCTCGGCAGCGACTTGGCCGCCGCGCGCGCCGCCGCCGGCACACCGCTGCAAGCGTTGACCGCGCTGGCCGAAACCTATGTGCGGTTCTCCCAGGAAAATCCCGGCTACTTCCGTCTCATGTTCCGCCCGGAACTCTCGCAACCCGATAAGCATCCGGATGCGGCGGCGGCGGGCGACGCGGCCTTCGATGTCCTCGCCGATACCATCGCCGAAGCCGTCGCCGCGGGATTGCTGCCCGCCGACAAAGCCGACACGCTGGCCGTCATGTGGTGGAGCTTGGCGCACGGCATGGCCTCGCTGTGGCTGGACGGTCAACTCGAAAAGCGCAGCATCCAACTCGGCACCACCGCGCCCACGCTGGTCGAGGACATCATGCGCACCTTCACCGCGCTGGTCGGCCCCGGCGCGTGACACCCGCGCGAGCGCGCACGCCACTAGAGTGAAGCCGAACGTTTGCTCCTCCGATGCACCCGCACTCTTCGAGAGGGATGTTCCGATGACACAGCAGCTCGATCCCACAGTCCAGGAATTCGTCACCGCGCTCAACGACAGCGATCAGGACCGCTTCTACGCCATCCTCACCGACGACGCGACCATGTCCGATGACGGTGTGGAGCGCAATCTCGTCCAGTGGACCGACTCCGAGATCTTCGGCAGCAATGGGCGCATGAATGTCGAATCGATCGGCGACCACGGCACCGAACTGGTTGCCGACTACACGAATTCCCGCTGGGGTTCGATGCGCACCACGTGGCGCTTCACCGTCCGCGACAGCAAAATCAGTCGATTCGAGACCGGCCAGGCCTGAGTACCCTCGAGTTCGTGTTCACCACGCCCCGTTACGGCACGGGCTCCCTGGCTGATCTGTTTCCATCCCTCCTCGCCGGGCTCGGCGTGCCCGGCGAGGTCGACCGGCTCGGCCTCGCGCTCGCCGCCGACCGGATCTGCGTGCTGCTGATCGACGGTCTCGGCGCGGACGCACTCGCCGCGAATTCCGATGCGGCGCCATTCCTGTCGGCACTGGCGCAGCGCACGCTGACGGCGGGCTTCCCGAGCACGACGACGGTCAGCCTGAGCTCACTCGGCGTCGGCGTGCCGCCCGGCGAACACGGGTTCACCGGATACCTGATACACGTGCCCGGCTACGACCGGCTGGTGAATGCGCTGACCTGGCGGCTACACGGCGCGGGACCGAAGATCGACCTGCTGCAGGATCTGGTGCCGGAGCAATTCCAGCCCACCGCCACGGTTTTCGAGCGCGCCGCGGCCGACGGTATTGCGGTGGCCCAGGTCGCGCCGCGTCTACAGGCGGGGTCCGGGCTGACCAGGGCGGTGCTGCGCGGCTGCGAATTCCGCCCCTATGTTTCTGTCGGCGATTTCGTCGACGGCGTCGCCATCGCATTGCGCGCGGGCCCGCGCTCGCTGGTCTACGCCTACCACGGCAACCTCGACACGACCGGTCATGTGCGCGGACCATCCTCGGACGCTTGGCTTTTGGAGCTCGCGCACGTCGACCGGCTGGCTGCCACCATCGCCGAACATCTGCCACCCGACGCCGCGCTCATCGTGACCGCCGACCACGGCATGGTGGAACTCGTCGACCGCGTCGACTACGACAAAATCGAGGTACTGCGCGAGGGCGTATGCCTACTCGGTGGCGAACCGCGCGCCCGCCATGTCTTCACCGCCGACGGCGCGACCGCCGATGTGGCGGCGACCTGGCGGGAATACCTCGGCGCCGACTTCGATGTCATCCCCCGCACCGAGGCGATAGATCGCGGCTGGTTCGGCCCCACCGTGGCACCGCATATCGCCCAGCGCATCGGCGATCTCGTGGTCGCGGCAAGTGGTCTGCGCGGCGTCGTGCGCACCGGTGCCGAACCGCTCGAGTCCATGCTGATCGGCCATCATGGTTCGCTCACATCGGCGGAGATGAATGTGCCGCTGTGCACGTTCCGACCGTAACCGCGCCGTTGCCCTAGGCTGTACGGCGTTGTCGCGGGCATGGTCGCCCGCCGAACCGCCAGGAGGATCTCTATGAACGCCACGCTCTTACGCACCGGACTCGGGGTCGCGGCGGTCGCGGCACTGCTGGCCGGATGCACCGATATCGAGCGGGCGCTCAACCAAGGTGGTGACACCACCTGCCGCGACTACGTCAAACAGGATCAGGACACCAAACGCACGACGATCACCAAATTCATCAAGCAGCAGACCAACGATGATCACGAGCCCGCGGGCACGGCGGTCGACGCCACGATGATCCAGGTGGACCTGCTGTGCGGTGCCCAGGTCAATCAGGACACCCAGATCAAAAAGGCTGATATCGCAGGCATTTTCCTCAACAAATAGTCCGAATACGCGACAAGCGGACACACAAAGCGGCCCCCAGCAGATTGAAAACTGAGGGCCGCTTTGCTATTTCGGGACTACGTGCGGTCGAACTCACCATCGTTCATGCCAGCGGTGAAGGCGTCCCACTCGCCGGGCGTGAAGACAAGCGCGGGGCCGGTCGGGTTTTTCGAGTCCCGGATGCCGACGTGGCCGCCGTCGAGGAAGGCCACCTCAACGCAGTCTTTTCCGGCTTCACTGCGTCGGGACTTGAACCACTGCGCGCCAGCCAGGTCGCCATCAAGATTCACTGCCATGACTCCTTGCTATCTCTATCGGGAATCGGGACTTACGGACGGTCGAACTCGCCGTCGTTCACGCCTGCGGTGAAGGCGTCCCACTCGGACGGAGTGAACACCAGCGCCGCGCGGGTGGGGTTCTTCGAGTCACGTACACCGACCGCGCCCCCGTCGAGCCAGGCAACCTCCACGCATTCGCCGCTGGTCCCCGAGCTGCGGCTTGATTTGAACCACTTCGCCCCTGCTAGGTCGACTTCAGCGTTCACAGTTGTAACTCCTCGCCATCTCTCTCAATAGGGTGCGGCTCGAGCGAGCGTCCATCGTCGCCCCGGCCAACGTACGGAACGTGTGCCGACAGCGCTGCACGTCGTCGCGCTTCTCCAGGTACGCATCCCCTGTGTAACTTTCCGCGTAGACGACCGCCGGTTCCACCGGTTTGCCTTGTCCGTCCTTCGGGAAGGTCATCACGATGAATGGGGTGACCAGCCTGCCAATCGGCAAGCCAGCTTCTTGCCTGAGTATGCGTACCTCGATGTTGTCGAGCGTACTCATGTCCGCCGCGTGCCTGCACTGATCAGCCATCACCTGTGCGCCGCCGATGATGGTCCGCAGCGCGTTCTCGTGGATCACGGCCGTGAGCTTGCACGGGTTCCGGGGCCGCGTGAGCAGATTCTGACGCCGCGCAAGAACCGCTGCCACCCGTTCCAACCCCTCGTCCGGGATTCGCGGCCGCTTAGCTCGGTTCATGGCCTGCGCGTAGTCGTGAGTTTGGAGCAGACCGGGGATGATGAGCGGCTGAAATATAGCCAATTCGCTTGCGGCGGATTCGAGTTCGATGTAGGTGTTGAACTTCGGTTCCAGTAGGTCGCTGTAGGTGCGCAGCCAGGACCGGACCGGGGCCTGTCCCGCAAGCTCCTTCCAAGCCACAAGGTCTTCCGCGTCGATCCCGTACAGCCCACCCAGGGCATCAAGATCTGTCGCCCTGACGGTCTTGTTGCGGCCGTTCTCCAGTCTGCTAATCGTTGCGTTACCCCAGCCGAGTGTTCGCGCGGCCACCTCCAAGCTCAGGCCCGCCCGCGTCCGTGCTTCTCGCAATAAACGGCCCAGTTGCCTACGCGGCAATGTGGTTCCGTTGTCCTCTGGCCCATCATCGTCTTCGGTGGTCACCCCTTGCGATCCCCTTCCGGCTTGCGATGCAGCTTCCTTCCGTGGCGGAAGGAGCGTAACTGTGTCAGCGGAAGGATTACTGCGCTTTCACTTGAGTTTCGCCAGTTCGCAATTGCGCCTGCCCGAACGTTGGCACTTGACACACCCTTTGCGTCATGTCCGAGCCGAAACGAGAGCTTCCACAACGAGATCCGTTCATCGGGCCGCCAGTCGAGTACAGCGGCGCACCGCCCGAGCTGGTCGAGCAAGTCGCGGCCGCCGTCCGCGAGTGGGCAGGCCCGCGAATAGCTCCATCCGTGCGTCGTCTGCTCGCGGACTTTCACGAAGACACCCACCAGAAACTCGACCGTGCTCCCGTCGATAGCCGTCCGATGTTTCATGGGGCGGACGGCTCGGTGTTGCCGGTCGACGAGGACGGATGGGCTTCCGATTCGGACGCTGATCTCGACCACGCCGACGCAATCACCATTCATCCCACAGATGTTCGCGACATCGAGGAGTCGTGAGTCCGAAACATCATGAACCCAAAGGGGTTTCGCCTCGTCCCGACGAACCGGATGTACACCTCAGCGTATTCCTGCACGGCGTGCGCCTCGACTACGCCGCCTGCCTTACCGCCGCGCTGATATTCACGCGTGAGCACCAGCGGCGGCACCACGCCGACGCGGTCACCATCGACCTCGGCGACACCAGTCGCTATCCGCGCCTTCCGTGCGAACGCCTCTTCCTTGGTTCATAAGACGAGACGTAGAGCCGCGGAAGGCGAAATTCAAGAGCCTCAACGGAATCCGCCGAGCTGTTGGACCTTTCCGGCCGCGGCCGAAGAAAGCGCTGGTCAGGGCTTATCGACCATTCCATGCACATACTGCATTAATGTGATCTGCATCACGTTCCGCCGGGCAATTTGTCGGTAGCGCATGGCATGGTGGGCGACATGCCTTTTGCCGATTCCGTCGCCCCCACGGATGTCATCCGCGTGCTCGGTGCCAGTGAGCACAACCTGCGCAATGTGTCGTTGGAAATCCCCAAGAACAAGATCACCGTCTTTACCGGCGTCTCCGGGTCGGGCAAATCGTCGATCGTCTTCGACACCATTGCCGTGGAGTCGCAGCGTCAGCTGTATGCGACATTCCCGGCATTCATTCTCAACTTCCTGCCGCGCTATGAACGGCCGCACGCCGAGGCGATCGAGAACCTGACGGCTCCGGTCATCATCGACCAGCAGCCCGTCGGCGGTGGGCCGCGCTCGACCGTCGGGACGATGACCGATATCTACTCGATGGTGCGGGCGATGTTCGCCCGATTCGGTTCGCCCTCAGCCGGATTCGTCTACAACTACTCGTTCAATGTGCCGCAGGGCATGTGCCCGGACTGTGACGGACTCGGGGTCGCGGTGCGGGCCGATCCGGATCGGTTGGTCGACCGGAGCAAATCGCTGAACGAGGGTGCGATTCTGCTGCCCGGTTATGCGGTGGACAGTGGCGAGTGGCAGATGTACGGCAAATCCGGGCGCTTCGATCCGGATAAGAAACTGGCAGACTACACCGAGGACGAGTTCACCGACCTGCTCTACGGCACCGGCGGCAAGGTGGAGCTGACCTTCGCGAAGGGCACTTGGAAGGCGAATTACGAAGGGCTGGCGGCCAAATTTACGCGCACCCGGTTGCAGCGCGACACCTCCACGCTCAGCGAGAAGACGCGCGAACAGATGCAGAAATTCCTCACCGAGGGTGTCTGCGCTACCTGTCGTGGTGCTCGGCTCAACGAAGCGGCATTGGCCACGAAGATCGATGGCCGCAATATCGCCGACTGGTCCGAACTGCAGATCACCGATCTGATGGCGGCACTCGATGAGATCACCGATCCGGCCGCACTCGGACTGGTCGCCGCGATCCGGACCGCGCTGCAGCGGGTGACCGATATCGGACTCGGTTATCTGAGCCTGGATCGGCCGACCTCGACCCTGTCCGGCGGTGAGGGGCAACGGCTCAAGATGATCAAACATCTGTCGAGCACGCTGATCGGGATGACCTATGTTTTCGACGAACCGAGCGTCGGATTGCATCCGCGTGATGTCGGCCGGTTGAACAACCTGCTGAAGGCACTGCGGGACAAGGGCAATACCGTGCTGGTGGTCGAGCACGATCCGGATGTCATCCAGATCGCCGACCATATCGTCGACGTCGGTCCGCGTGCCGGTCTGCACGGCGGGCAGGTGGTGTTCGAGGGGACCTTCGCCGAACTGCGGACCGCGGATACGCCGACGGGTGCGGGATTGCGCAGGCCGTTCGCGGTGAAGGAGACCTTCCGTAAGTCGAACGGCGCGTTGCTGATCGAGCATGCCGATGTGCACAACCTGAAAGATGTGACCGTCGCGGTGCCGACCGGCATTCTCACCTCGATCACCGGCGTCGCCGGCTCCGGTAAGAGCAGCCTCATCCGTGATGTGTTCGTCCGGCAGTATCCGGATGCGATCTTCGTCGACCAGTCGGCGATCGGGGCATCGTCGCGGTCCACGCCCGCAACGTATCTGGGCCTGATGGACCCGATCAGGAAGCTGTTCGCCAAGGCGACGGGGGAGTCGCCCGGCCTGTTCAGTTTCAACTCGACCGGAGCCTGTAAACAGTGCGAGGGTCGCGGCGTGATCATTACCGAGATCGCCTATATGGACCCGGTGACCACCCACTGCGATGCCTGTGACGGACGACGGTTCTCCGACGAGGTACTGGCACTGACCTTGCGCGACAAGTCGATTGCCGATGTGCTGGCGATGTCGGCCGAAGAGGCCCTCGGTTTCTTCACCGAAAAGGCACTGTCCACAAAGCTGCGCACGATGAACGAAGTGGGCCTGGACTATCTCAGCCTGGGCCAGGCCATGAGCACCCTGTCCGGCGGCGAACGCCAACGCATCAAACTGGCGACCCAACTGCAGAACACCGGCACCGTCTATGTCCTCGACGAACCGACCACCGGTCTGCACATGTCGGATGTGGACACCCTGCTCGCCCTGATGGACGGTTTGGTCGACCGCGGCAATACGGTGGTGGTGATCGAACACAACCTCGACGTGGTTGCCCACTCCGACTGGGTGATCGATCTCGGCCCCGACGGCGGCAAGGACGGCGGCGAAATCGTCTTCACCGGAACCCCCGCCGAATTGCTGACCCATCCCACTTCACTCACCGGCGAGTACCTGCGCAAGTACAAGGCCGCCGGGTAGGAATCAGGCGGAGTCGACGAGGGAGCGGACGTGCGCGGCGGCGGTGGCGTCGTCGCGCCACGTGCAGGCCAGGCCGAAGGCGGCGACTCGGCCGGTGGCGAGAACCGCTCGGACGGCGTCTGAGACTTCGGCCAGGGTCGGGCCGTTCGGGGCGGGGAAGAGCAGGCCCGGGAGGTCATCCGGGGTGACCACGTCGAAGTCGATGTGAAGATAGAGCGGGCCGTCCGGGAGGTCGCCGATATCGTCGACCGGACGGTGCCGGATCTGCGCGGTGTGCAGATATTCGACCTCCGGTGGGTCGAGATCGCGGCCGCCGACCAGGACGGCACGGTCTTCGGGGATGTCACGCAAGCCGATTCGGTCGGCTATCAAGTGACGGCCATAGCCGACGAGCATCCGCAGCGGGAAGCCACCGAGGTAGCCCGACGCGGAGGTCTCGAGGGTTTGCACGTCACCGTGCCCGTCGAACCAGACGAGCGCGGGATCCAGTCCGGCCCTTTGCAATCCGGCCACCGTGCCGAGCGCGGTCGTGCAATCTCCGGAGGCGACGATCGCGCATTCACCGCGGATCGCGGACTCGGCAACACGATCCGCCACCGCGTCATAGAGCACGGCCATCCGTGCCCATGGATCATCGACATCCGGCAGCTCGGCCGTGACCACCGCATCCGGGGTGATCGGAGCATTGATCTCCGGCCGGTATTCATCGAGGTGGTACGGCACGAGCAAGCGCATCTACCGAGCCTATTCGGGGCCGAAGCACGCGGCCACCGAATTAGGTCGGGCGGCAGGGCTACCGATTTGGGACGGTGTCAGGGCCGCGGGAGCGTACGCCCGCCCGGCTCATTGCGCCGCGTTCACCGACACAGACAGGTACCCACCCGCCTGCACCGCGCCGGTGATGAGTGCTCGAACGTCACGTGGTGCACTCGGCAGCAGGTCGAGCAGGTCGCTGCTCGACGCTTCGAGCAGTCCGGCACCGAGGTTCGCGAACAACGAGAGCGTGTGCGTGATCTGATACGGCTCCAATCCACTGCCCTGCAACATATTCCGCATTGCGCCGAGCGAGATCGGCGCGTATCGCACCGGGCGACCGAGGGATTCGCTGAGAATCTCGGCGATATCCGCGCCACCGACCGCGGTCACACCCTCCAGCTCGTACACCTTGCCCGCATGCCTGCTCCGCCTTCCGTCGACCAGATCGCGCTCGGTCTCCGCGGCCACCCGTACGGCCACCTCGGCCAGATCCTCGCGCGCCACCACTGATATCCGGCCGGTGCCGAATGCCGCGGCGAACACCCCGGATTCGGCCGAGGCGGCCGCGCCGGCGACGGCGAGCCCGACCGGAACCTCCGCGTAGAGGCCGTTGCGGAGCACGGTCACGTCGAATGGTGCTGTAGCCAGCCGCTTTTCGGTCCACCGATGGGGCAGGGCAATGGTCATCAGCTCCCCGGAACCCGCGAGGCTGGTGTAGATCACGTGCCGGACCCCCGCCGCCGCGGCGGCGTCGATCACCGCACCGTGGCGGGCCAACACCACATCGTCTTCGGCATATCCGGCCGAAATCAGTACCAGAACATCGACATCCCGCAGTCCCGTGGACAATGTTGCCGGATCGTCGAAATCGATTCGGCGCGTGATGGTGTCGTCACCGGAGCGGCTGCCCGCCGCTACTGTGAGGCCGTCGAGGGCGGACAGGCCGCGGTGGACGAGGCCGCCGAGGGATCCGGAGATACCGGTTACCAGGATCATTGCAACGCTCCCGATTGTTGTAGTTGCTGAATTCGTCCCCAGCATCGGTGGCCGCGGCGCGCGGCATAAGGAGGCACTTTCATGTCGGTCACGAACACAGCGGTCACCGCGCAGGTCGCGGGCACTATTCCCGATGGGCCCTGTGGCGATGACGACTGCGGCATCCGCGATGTGCTCGACCGGCTGGGGGATCGGTGGACGGTATTGGTGATCGTCGAATTGAGTAAAGGGGTGCGGCGTTTCCGTGAATTGGAGCGGGCGATTCCCGGGATCTCACAGCGGATGCTGACATTGACCACCAAGCGGCTGTGCCGCGACGGCATGGTGGAGCGCATCGCGTATCCGACGATTCCACCGCAGGTCGAATACCGGCTCACCGAGACCGGCCAGAGCCTGGCCGGGGCCATCGGCGCACTCGCCGACTGGTCACGCGATCACAAGGACCGCGTCGCCGACGCCCGCCGACGCTGGGACGCCGAGCACGGTAACTGAACACCTGTCGCGCGCGGGCGAACCGCGCTTGAATGGAAGCATCCCCACAGGGAGGTTCCGATGACCCTTACCGCTCATGACCTGCTCGACGGGATCCAAGCCGAGCTGGCCCCGCACGACGACGACAACCGCATGGTTCCGCTCATCTCGGTGGGCAAAGCGCCACGCGCGGTCTTCGCGGCGATCGCCGCCGAGGAACAGCGCATCACCAGCAGCGACTGGCGCAGCTTCCACGCCTTGGCGGCGCGGACGGACGAACCGCACGTCAGAGCCTTCCTCGACGGCCTCCCACCGGGCGAGCGGCAGGCACTCGCGCTGTTGGACGCGCTGGTGGCGGCGGCCGGACCCGACCAGGGCATGGAGCTACCCAGAGCGGGTTGCCAGGCCTACCCGGCCTATGTCGCCTGGTTGGCGCTGAACGCCGAGCCTTCCGCCGCCGCGGCGGGTATCTACGCGAATGTCGCCGCATTCGGCCGCTACTGCCGGGCCGTCGCCGAAGGCATGCGCGCGCACTACGAGTTCGACGCCCCGGCCTGCGCATTCTTCGACCTCTTCGCCGCCGACGCACCCGAAGTCGAACAGCGGGCCCTCGCCGCAATCCAGGCCGGAATCGACAGCGGACGATTGAATCCGAACGACGCGCACTTGTACGCCAGACTCTTCCAGAACTACGAACTCATGTTCTGGAACACCCTTGCCGACGAGTTCGCCGGATAGCACCACCCGCGTGCCGGCGGCGTCGGACTCCGAGCTTCGGGTTTGTCGCATACCCAATGGCTACTTCGCAGAACGTACACGCCTTGTGCGAAGTGCTCAAAAGCTGTGCGAACTAAGGCGTCTCGATCTCGCAGCCCGAGACTGCGCGATCGAATGTCCGGTGCTAACGCTGTTCGCTCAGCTGCTGGGTTCCGGTGATCCGGAGCAGTTCGAGTGCCGATGCGGCGGGGGTATCGGGTGCCGCGGAGTACACGACCACGGCCTGGTCGCTGTCGGGGACGAACAACGCATCGCAATCCAGGACCAACCGCCCGACCTCGGGATGATCGATGGTCTTGGTGGCGCTGCGCCAGTTGCCGGTGCTCCCTTCGCGCCACAGTCGGTCGAATCGCGGACTGCGCGAACGTAGTTCGGCGATGAGACGAGCCAGGTCCGGATCGTCGGGATAGGCCGCCTTCGCGCTGCGCAGCGAGCTGACCCAGGATTCGGCGGCCGCCTCGGCCTCGGTGGGGGTGAAGACCACGCGGGAGGGTTCGGTCCCGAGGAAGGACTGCCAGATGATGTTGCGCCGGGCGGGCGACCACGCGGAGAAGTCCCCGAGCAATGCCGCTGCCATCGAATTCCAGGCCAGCACATCGGCTTTCGCGGAGATAACCAGTGCGGGCAGATCTGCCATCCGGTCCAGCAGTCGCAGCACGCTCGGTCGCACCACCATGTTGATGCGACCTTCCTGCGGTGGCGCGGAACCGGCAAGCCGGAACAGCAGATCGCGTTCGGGATCCGTGAGCCGTAGGGCGCGGGCGAGCGCGCCGAGCACCGCCACCGACGGTCGCGGTCCGCGCCCCTGTTCGAGCCGGACCACATAGTCGACACTGACACCGGCCAGTTGCGCGACCTCCTCGCGCCGCAGCCCCGGCACCTGGCGCCGCGAACCGCTTGGCAGCCCGACATCGCGCGGCCGCACCCGGGCACGGGCCTGCCGCAGCAGCGTGGCGAGTTCGGCGCGATCCATGCCTCGATGATGCCGTAGCGCGTGGTTGCCGGGGTGGTACTGCCGGTCCCAGGAGTTATCGGCCCTGGAGCGAGTTCGGGTGGCGGGCCAAGGTCGAGTCGTGAGCAACACGACAACAGCCCTGGTGACCGGGGCGAACAAGGGAATCGGCCGCGAAACGGTCCGCCGGCTGGCCGAACTCGGCTGGCAGGTATTCCTCGGTGCCCGCGACACGGAGCGAGGTAAGGCAGCCGCATTCGAACTCGCGGAACAGGGTTTGCAGGTCGAGTTCGTCCAGTTGGATGTGACATCCGTCGAATCGATCGCGGCCGCCGCCCAGACCATCGCGGGCCGGACGCCCCACCTGGATGTTCTGATCAACAATGCGGGTATCGGCGGTACGCGCGCCACTCCCGCCGATACTGTGGCCGCCGATTTCCGAAATGTCTTCGAGACCAACGTTTTCGGGCCCGTCCAGGTGACCCACGCCCTTCTCCCGCTACTGCGCGCGGCCACCAACCCGCGCATCGTGATGGTGTCCAGCGGCATCGGTTCGATTGCCATCACCTCCGATCCGAGCCGGATCGAATCGCAGATCCTCGGGCTGGTCTACCCCTCCTCGAAGACCGCGCTGAACATGATCACCACGCAGTACTCCCGCGAACTGCCGCAGATGCGGGTCAATGCCGCCGATCCCGGTTACACCGCAACGGATTTGAACGGGAACTCAGGGCATCAAACGGTCACCGAGGGCACCGACGCCATCGTGCATCTCGCGACCATCGGTGCCGACGGCCCCACCGGCGGCTTCTTCAACCGGGTCGGCCGGGTGCCCTGGTAAAAACCGAATTTTTCGCATACCAACCGGTCGCTACCAGTGCATTCAGCGTGCTCCGCCGTTGACGTACAACGTCTGGCCGCTGACATAGGACGCCTCATCACTGGCCAGAAACGCGATCACTGCGGCTACCTCCTCGGGCTGTCCAACGCGGCCTAGGGGAGTCCGCTCGGCCACAGCCTTCTGGTGGTCCTCGGCCGTGAGCCCGACCCGGTTCGCGGTCGCGGCCGTCATCGCGGTGGCGATGTAGCCGGGCGCGACGGCATTGACAGTGATGTTGTACGGCCCGAGCTCGATGGCCAGCGTCGCGGTCAGGCCCTGGATGCCGGCCTTCGCGGCGGCATAATTCGCCTGACCGCGGTTGCCGAGCGCCGAGCGGCTGGACAGCGAGACGATCTTGCCGTAGCGCTGGGCGACCATGTACTCCTGGGCCGCCTGGGTGCAGTGGAAAACGCCGGTCAGATTGACCGCGAGCACCGCATTCCAGTCGTCCTCGGAGAGCCGGAAGAACAGATCGTCGCGGGTGATGCCCGCATTGTTGACCAGAATATGCGGACCGCCGAGATCCGTTGCGATATCGGCGAATACGGATTCCACCGAGGCACGGTCGGTGACATCGCAGACATAACTGTGGGCCGCGCCGCCCGCCGCGACGATCTGTTCGGCGGTGTCCGCGGGTGCATTGCGGTCGAGTACGGCGACCTGTGCGCCCTGGGCGGCGAGCAGCTGCGCGGTGGCTGCGCCGATACCCTGTGCCGCGCCGGTGACAACGGCGACCCGGTCGGTGAATCTGGTCATCGAACCTCCTCCTCGGGAGTTTGATACGGCGGTCATCAGAATGCGCTGACTCCGGTCAGCGCACGACCGATCAGCAGCTTCTGGATCTGGCTCGTGCCCTCGTACAGGGTCATCACCTTGGCGTCGCGCAGATATTTGCCGACCGGGAATTCGTCGATATAGCCATAACCGCCGAAGACCTGCAGCGCCCGATCGGCGGCGCGCACCGCGGCCTCGCTCGCGAACAATTTGGCCTTCGACGACTCGACGGCGAATTCGGCGCCGCGGTCGATCAGATCGGCTACCCGCCACACCAGCAGCCGGGCCGCATCCACATCGAGAGCGATATCGGCGAGCAGCTCCTGCACCAGCTGATGCCCGGCGATCGGCTTGCCGAATTGTTCGCGCTCGGTGGCATATCCGACGGCGGCGTCCAGGCAGGCCTGCGCGATACCGACACAACCGGCGGCCACCGACATCCGCCCCTTGGCCAGCGCCGCCATAGCGACAGTGAAACCCTTACCCTCATCGTGCAATCGGGCGCTGTCGGGGACTCGGACGCCGTCGAATACGAGTTCGGCGGTGGCCTGACCGCGCAGTCCCAGTTTGCCGTGGATGGTGCGGGCGGTGAAGCCGGGGGAGTCGGTCGGCACCAGGAATGCGGTGATGCCGCGATGTCCTTCGCCGCCGGTGCGTGCGAAGACCAGGGCTACGTCCGCCCAGGTGCCGTTGGTGATGAACATCTTGGTCCCGGACAACACCCAGTCGTCACCGTCACGGACCGCGCGGGTGCGCAATTGCGCCGCATCGGAACCGGTTCCGGGTTCGGTGAGGCCGAAGCAGCCGAGTGCGGCGCCCGAGGTCAGGCGCGGCAGCCAGGTGCGCTTCTGCTCCTCGGAGCCGTAGTGGTTGATCGACTTGGTGACCAAACCCAAAGAGACCGAGACGATTCCGCGCACCGCGGAGTCGCCGCGGCCGAGTTCCTCGAGCACCAGACAGTAGGTGAGATGGTCGCCGCCGCTGCCGCCGTACTCCTCGGGAATGGTCAGGCCGAGGAAGCCGACTTCGCCCAGTTTGGACACGATCGCGGTATCGACGGATTCGGTCCGGTCCCACGCCGTCGCATGCGGCGTGATCTCGCGGTCGACGAATTCGGCGGCGAGGCGCTTGGCGGCGGCCTGTTCGTCGGAGAGTTCCAGGTTCATCACGACTCCGGGGCAAGAAAACTAACAGCGGAAGTTTCTCGTATGCTAACCATCGATAAACTAGCGATGCAAGTTTGATGTTGTGGGTATCCACCGTGTGACACTGGATTGATCGACCAGGAGGTTTTCGTGGGAAGACCCCGCCGCCCCTTGCTAAGCCGCGATCGCATTGTGTCGGCCGCGCTGGATCTGGTGGATGCCGAAGGACTGGAGGCGGTTTCGATGCGCCGACTCGCCACCGAACTCGGGGTGCAGGGCCCATCGCTCTACAACCATGTGGCCACCAAGGACGATCTGCTGGACGCGATGGTCGATGCCGTACTCGGCAAGATCGATCTGTCCATGTTCACCGATATTTCGGATTGGCGCGTGGCACTGCGCGATTGGGCCAGGTCGTATCGGTCGGCCCTGGCGGCGCATCCGAAGGTGGTGCCCGCCTTGAATCAGGGCATGGGTCGACGGCCGAATGCGTTGCGGCAGGCGGATGCGGTCTTCGGTGGTCTGGTGGCGGCGGGCTGGCCGCGCCGCGAGGCCACCCAGGTGGGTGCGCTCATGCGATTCTTCGTCACCGGGTCGACGCTGGGGTCGTTCGCGGGCGGGTTCCCGGAGGACGCGGCGGTCTATCGCGGAAATTATCCGCATCTGGACGAGGCGCATCTGCTGTCGGGACGGCAGCGCGATATCGATGACGCCGCCTTCGAGACCGGGTTGCACGCGTTGCTGGACGGGTTGTCGTTGCGGTTCGAGGCGCTGGAGGGTGCGGCGGGCGGGCGCTAGCGCGCGGCCAGCCAGTCCGGGAATTCGGTCAGCTCACCCAGGACGAAATCCGCTCCTGCCGTGCGCAATTCGTCGGCTTCACAGGGGCCGGTCGTGACCCCGAGCGCAAAGACGTCTGCCGCCCGCGCACCGCGCATATCGCCCTCGTGATCGCCGACGAACAGATCCGCGCCATGCTCGCGCAGTGCCGCCGCCTTACCGTCCGACCACAGATCACCGACCACCTCATCGATCCGCCACCCGAGTTCGGCGACGTGCAGCCGGGCCAGCGGTTCGTGTTTACCGGTCACGATGAGCACCCGCCCGCCACGCGCGCGGACGGCATCCAATGCGGCATCGGCACCGGGCATGGCCGGAATGTAGGGCACGATCGACGGATAGATCTCGCGGTAGCGGGTCACGAGTGCCGGAACGAGCTCCTCGGGCGCACCGGCGTCTGCCAGCAGCATCGCCAGCGGCGGGCCGAGCCGGTCGGCCAGTTCGGCACCACGCAACGACAGGCCGAACTCCGTGGCCAACTGCTCGATCGCCTTGCACACACCCGGCCGGGAATCGATCAGCGTCATATCGAGGTCGAAACCAACGGTCCAGGTCATCCCATGACTCTATCGTCGGCACCCGATTCGCCGCGCGACAGCACCGGCGGTTAACCAAAGAGGGCACGGCGAAGATCAATCAGGGGGAACATTTCCGCAGGCGGCGCGAAAAGCAGGTCGCCGACCTTACAGTTGACCGACAGCGAAGGGCTCCGGTCTGCATCGCGGAGGACGAGATGACGAGCCAGCGTCAGCCACTGACCGTGGGCTCGATATTCGGGCACTACCGGCTGGATCGGCTGCTCGGGCGCGGAGGCATGGGCGAGGTCTACGAGGCCTACGACATGCGCAAGCGCCGCAGTGTGGCGATCAAGGTGCTCCTCGAACGGCTAGCGCAGGACGAGGGGTACCGCGAGCGGTTCCAGCGCGAGGCCGACGCCGCCGCGCGACTGCGCGAACCGCATGTCATCCCGATTCACGATTACGGCGAGATCGACGGCCGCCTCTACATCGATATGCGCCTGGTGGACGGTGCCAGCCTGCCGTCGGTACTGCAGAGCAACGGGCCGATGCCGGCGCCGCAGGCGGTGGCGGTGATCCGGCAGATCGCCTCGGCATTGGATGCCGCACATGCCGAAGGACTGGTCCACCGTGACGTCAAACCGGACAATATTCTGCTCACGCCGGATGGTTTCGCCTATCTGGTCGACTTCGGTATCGCGCATTCGGATGCCGATCATCGGCTGACCACCCACGGTGCGGTGATCGGTTCGTTCAGCTATATGGCGCCGGAACGGTTCCGGGCCGAGCACACCACGCCCGCGGTCGACGTCTACTCACTGGCGTGCGTGCTCTATGAATGCCTCACCGGCGCACGGCCGTATCGGGGCACCACCGATGCCGAGATAATCAGCGCACATCTGTTCGAGCCGGTGCCGCGACCGAGCACGATCCGGCCGAATGTGACGCCCGCGCTCGATGCCGTCATCGAGAGCGGCATGGCAAAGAACGTGCGCGAACGTTACCGGGCCGCAGGGGACCTCGCACATGCGGCGGAGGCGGCGCTGACGAGTGCGGGCGCGGTTACCGAAGGACATACGGCGGTATCCGCGACCGACGAACGAACCTCGAATAGTGAAACAGGACAAGTCAGTTCACCCGATACCGCGACTCGTGACGACCTGTTATCCGTTGCTCGGAAACCGGATACGGAGCCATCCGATGTCGCGCAGCCCGAAGCCGAGACACGCGATACACAGGGTGTCACGGTGGCCGAACCGCGCCGCCGACGCCGCATGCTGACCGCGCTCGTCCTGGCACTCGCCGCCGTGATCGCCGCGGGGGCAGGATTCGGAGCCTGGACCTTGCTCGGCGATCGTAAGGGCACCGCGGTCGCCGACGCCACCGCACTGCGCGACGCGGATATCGATCTGCTGAAGGTCGTCGCCCAGACCGGCCGCAAACGATCCACCTGCCAGCATGAGCAGCCCGATACCTCCACCACCGTCGCGGTCATCTTCTGCCCGGACCACCCCGCGGCCAGTGAGTCGGCGGTCAGATACATGCGTTTCCGCAATCTCGACGCACTGCGCGACTACTACAACCTCCTGATCCGCACCTTCCAGGGCACGAACTGCCCGGGCGACCCCGCCGGGCCGGACGGCCCGGTGATGTACGAGGGCAAGGAGATCGGTCGCAAGGCGTGCATCGCCAACCGCGCCGATGCACCCGACGTGCCGAAACCATCCCTGCTGCTGACCGATGAGCCCCAGCTGGCACTGGCTTTCTTCATCTGGCCGTCGCCGAGCGACCAGCCGCTGCGCGACTACGTGTCCAAGTCCGCCGCCTCCCAGTTCCTGACCGCCGAAGCCGCGCGTGACCCGGACTTTTTCACCCCCGAGGACCGCGTTGTCCTCGGGCATCTCGGCAATGCCTACGGTCCGGGGAACTGTCGGCACGTGCCGCCGCCCGGCGGCACGGTGATCGCCGCCATCGCGTGCAGTACCCCGCCCGACTATCCCGCCGCACTGTTCTACGGATTCCCGGACAGCCAGTCGGCCGACACCCTGTACCGGGCCGACCTCGGGGTGCTCGGCGGACACAGCTGCGGTGGCGGCGGCGCCGACGAGGTGTGGCGCAGCGGGGGCAAGGACATCGGCCGATTCTTCTGCTTCCTGGACAACGATCCGGATCTCGGCACCCGGACCTGCCTCATCGCCGTGTACTCCGATGCCCACCTGATCGCTCAGTTCTGCACGCTGGTACCGGAAAACCCGCTCCCCGGACCGAAAACCGAAGCCCAACTGCGGGACTGGTTCGATACGCACGTCAACTAGTTGTGCGGCATGACGCCGAAGGTGAATTCGGTATCGCCGATACGGATCGTCACACCATCGGTGAGCGCGGCGCCGTCGATGACCCGAACCCCGCCGACGAACACACCGTTCGAGGACAACAGATCCTTCAGCACGCACGTCACCCCATTGCTGACGATCACCGCGTGATGACGGCTGACCTTGCCGTCGTCGAGCACGATGTCGTTATCGGGCAGTCGGCCGATGCGGGTGAACGGGCCGGTGATCGGGAACGTCTGCCCGGTCGAATCCCGCAGGTACGCTTGGGATCCGGGCGCTATCAGGTCGACGACGGTGGTGACGCGCAGTGCGGATGCGACGGCATCGGCGGGCGGGGTGAGCGGTTCCTGGCGCAGCATCTTGCCTTCGAGTTCGCGAATCGAGGCCACCGGATCGATGCCGAGTTCATCGACGAGCGTCACCCGCAATCGGCGCAGCGCCTCGAGTGCGTCGCTCTGTCGACCGCTCACGTACAGCGCGGTGATCAGCTGCTCCCACAGCGGTTCGCGCAGCGGATATCTATCGGCCAGTTCGGCCAGCTCGGTGATGACGCCATCGGCCCGGCCCTGCGCGATCTCGGCCTGGGCGCGGGCTTCGATGACGCCGATCCGTTCGTCGTCCAGGGCGGTGGCGAAGGCATCGGCGAAGCCGAGGCCCTGCAGGTCCGCCAGTGCGGTGCCGCGCCACTGTCCGAGCGCGCTGGAGAGCACCTCGCTGGCCACCGAGAACCGGCCCGCGGCCATGGCCCGCAATCCGGATTCCTTGCGCCTACGGAACCGCTGGACATCGCAGCTGTCCGCGGGCACTGTGATCCGGTAGCCCGTGCCGGCGCGCGACAGGATCGTGCGCGCGTCGAGCCCGGCATCCCGCAACGGCTTTCGCAGATTCGACACGATGGTGTGCAGGCTGATCCGGATATCCGGCGGCGGATTCTCCTCCCATACCGCCTGTGCCAGCGCCTCCGTCGACACCGGCCGGTTCGCATTGACCACCAGATACGCCAAGACCGCACGCTGTTTGACACCACCGAGCGGTTGCGCGACCTCATCGATCGTCAACTGCACCGGTCCGAGCACCCCGAATTCCGCGCGCATATCCGACATCCCCCAGTCCTCCCGTTCTCGAAATAACTATCGAGCGCCACGACCCCGCCGTTTCCGGTATCAATCGTGGCAGCGGAGTGCCGCGTTCGGGGACCACGCCGTGGAAGAAGTATCGGACGATCGCGCCTGTCGTGCATCCGACACCAGTAGCGTTGAAGCGGCGAACGGGGAGAGAGGGGCGCCAGATGCCAGTCGATCCGAATCGACACATACTCGACTCGGTAGCGCGGACGGTGGCCACCGTGCCCGCGTATCGGGCATTTCTGGACGCGCACGGCATCGATCCGGAGAAGATCACCGACGCCGCGGCCTTCCAGCAGTTGCCGTTGACGACCAAGGCCAATTACCACCATCGCTATCCGCTACCGGACCGCTGCCGCGGTGGCGATCTCACCAACTGCGATCTGATCGCGGTGTCATCGGGATCGACTGGTACGCCGACCTTCTGGCCGCGCACCGCGGCGGACGAGGCGGCCTCGACGCGCCGGTTCGCGCAGGTGCTCGTCCACGGTTTCGGCGCCGCGACGACGCGCACCCTTGCGGTGGTGTGCTTCCCGCTGGGAACCTGGGTCGGCGGGCTGTATACGCTCTCCTGCCTGCGGG
Source organism: Nocardia vinacea (assembly GCF_035920345.1). Classification (NCBI taxonomy): domain Bacteria; kingdom Bacillati; phylum Actinomycetota; class Actinomycetes; order Mycobacteriales; family Nocardiaceae; genus Nocardia; species Nocardia vinacea. Next base: position 2,335,736 of record NZ_CP109149.1, on the reverse strand, counting down.
CATTGGCGGTGGAGCTGCCGTTGACGATCGTCGCGCCGGGCAATAACAAAGCGGAGATCCTGCGGGTGATCCCGGAGTTGGGTTCGCACGTCGATCAGGTGGTGCCGCTGATCCGCTATCACATCGCCGACGACGGTGGCGTGGTCTCGCATGCGGATATGCTCGCGTTCTGTGCCGCCCACGGCCTCGACCTCGGTGCCGAAACCGGACCCGAGCTGCCGTTCGTCTATGTCTTCGGGCGGTCGCTGCACGCGGTATCGATATTCGGGGCGAACGTCTTTCCGGAGACGGTGACGATCGGGCTGGAACAGCCGGGCATCAGCGAATGGGTGACCGGGAAGTTCGTGCTGGAGGTGTGGGAGAACGCCGATCACGATCGGACGTTGCGCGTCACTGTGGAACTGGTCCCCGACGAGTCGAATACCCCCGAACGCACTCGACGTGTCGCCGAATCGGTTCGCGACGAATTGCTGCGCCGCAATAGCGAATACGCGCATTACGTTCCGCCCGAACGTCACCTGCCGCATGTCGAGCTACGCCCCACCGGCGATCCGGACTACTTCCCGATCGGGGTGAAGCACCGCTATACGCGCTGAGCGCGTTATTCCTCGGCGCGGAACTGGGCGCGCTTGTAGTCGCCATATGGTTCGTCGCGTTCGCGCACGGCCTCGCGGAAACCCACGGTGGCCGAACGCAGTTGGAAGGCGTAACCCTCGCGCGTGTGCCGCGAGATCCCGTCGAATACCGTGCTGACCATTGCGGAATTCGTCACGCCCTGCGAATGCAGCGCGGAATTGAGCGCCAGTTTGGCCATCATCAACTGGTTGATCGGCATGCGTGCGATGCGTGCCACCAATGCCTCGGCGCGCTCGTCGAGTTCATCGGCCGGACATGATTCGACCGCGAGGCCCCATTCCTCGGCCTGCTTTCCGCTGATGCAGTCACCGGTGAACAGCAGCCGCTTGGCGCGCTGATCGCCGAGGCGATGCGCCCACATGCCCGCCGCCGGAATACCCCACACCCGGGTAGGCGGATAGCCGATTTTGGTGTCGTCGGCGCAGATGATCTGGTCGGAGTAGAGCGCGATATCGGTGCCGCCCGCGATCGCGAAGCCGTGCAATTTCGCGACGGTCGGCTTGTTCGCGTTCATGAGGCTGGCGAAACCGCGGTTGAACCGGCTCATCATGGCGTAGTCGATCATCGGATCCCAAGTGCCCCAGGGATTGTGATTGACCGCCTGTACCACCGGATCGGCCACGGTACCGGTGGTGTCGATCGTGCCGTCGACACCGTGGCTGCCCTGTTCGGCGAACATATCCAGGTCATAGCCGCCGCAGAAACCCTTGCCGCGCCCGGATATCAGGATGACGTGCACCCGCGGATCCAGATCGGCCCGCTCGACCGCATGCGCGAGTTCGACCGGGGTATCCGGGGTGATCGTATTGCCCTTCTCCGGGCGGTTGAAGGTAATGCGTGCGATGCGCCCGTCGCGCTCATAGGTGAGTGTGCGGTACTCGCGTTCGCCGGCGGGCTCGGGGCGATCCCGCCACGGCGAATCGGGTACCTCTGTCCAGTTCTCGTACCAGGCCGCGGGGCGGGCGCCCGCATGGTTCGAAAAGGCTTCGCTATCAGGCTGATTCACGTGGAACTCCCGGTGCACTCGATGCCGTATTCGCGGCAACGGTGCACCACGCCACCGGCGGTCGCTGCATCGTTGCGCTCGATGCCACCGTAGCGAACCGGCTCGAGCTCAGGCCTCGGGTTCCGCAGTGTCGTCGGGGAAGGAGTGGTGCTCGTGCACCACGACCCAGCGTCCGTACTGTTTGCGCAGGCCGAAGGTGATCCGCAGGCGCTTGGCCGGATCGCGGGCGAAATCCTCCGCGGTGCCGCACAGCAGCAGCGCATGCGCGAATGCCACGTCTGCACCCGCTTCTACCTCCAGCGAAACGATGTCGAATGTCGCACCCGATGCCTGCCATTCGAAGAAGCCGGGCCAGATATCCCGGTAGGCGTCGATGCCGCGCACACCTTCATTCGGCGGGGGGACATCGAACATCACGATATCGTCGGCGTGATCGGCGAGTACGCCGGCCAGATCGCCGGTATGCACCGCCGCCGCCCACCGCTCGATCAGGATCCGGATCTGCTTCTCGTCATCGGACATATCGGGTCGTCGTCCTCTCCGGCCCGGCCGCGAGGGTGTGCGCCGTGGCTCTTACCCAGAGAGCGTGCCGAATCCGCCACGAGGACGCAATATTTCGGAATGCATTCGTGCAAGATCCCAATGGCGAATTTCGCGCCGGTTACCGATCGGCAGAAACCGTTGAGTCAGTTATGGTCGGGGCGGCGAGGGTGGAGCGTTTACGGCCGTAGCCCAGGTAGACCGCAATGCCGACGAGCACCCAGACCGCGAAGCGCACCCAGGTCAGCCCGTCCAAGGTGGTTGCCAGCAGTACGCAGCCGATCAGCGCGAGAATCGGCACCAGCGGCACCAATGGGGTGCGGAACGGCCGCTCCCGATTCGGTTCCAGCTTTCGCAGCACCAGCACACCGACACAAACGACGGCGAATGCCGACAGCGCGCCGATATTCACCAATTCCACGACGATATCGATCGGCAGCAGACCGGCAATGGTCGCGCAGACGACGCCGAGCAGCAGGGTCAGCCGGACCGGGGTGGCGCGCTTACCGGTTTCGGCCAGTCCGCGTGGCAGCAGGCGATCGCGGCACATCGCGAACATCAGCCGGACCTGCGCGTAGACGATCAGCAACAGGCCCTTCGTGAGCGCGATGATCGAGGCGATAACGATGACATTGCCGATCCAGCCGATGCGCAGATTTCCGAAGGCGGTCGCGATCGGCGAGGCGTTGTTCAGGGTGGCGAACGGTGCGATGCCGGTGAGTACAGCGCTGACCAGTGCGTAGAGCAGGGTGGCGATGAGGACCGTGCCGATGATCGCGAACGGGATATCGCGGCGGGGGTTGCGCGCCTCCTCGGCGGATGCGGCGACCACGTCGAATCCGAGGAAGGCGAAGAACGCGATGGCGGCGCCGCCGATGATGCCGCCGAATCCGAATGGCGCGAACGGGGTCCAGTTGCCGATGTCGATATGCGGTGCACCGATCGCGACGACCAGGACCAGCACGCCGATAGTCACGGCAACCAGCGCCTTGGTGATCCGGGCCGTCAGTGTGACCTCGCCGACGAGGACCGCGACGATGACACCGATGATGAGCACGGCGGGCAGGTTGACGATGCCGCCCTCGGACGGGCCCGCCGTGATCGCGGCGGGCAGCGTGAGTCCGAACATGGTGTCCAGCGCCGAGACGACGCTGCCGGACCAGCCGATCGCCACGGCCGCGCCCGCGATGACGAATTCGAGCAGCAGATTCCAGCCGACCAGGAACGCCGGACCTTCGCCGAGGGTGGCATAGGTGTAGGTGTAGGCACTGCCGGAGACCGGCGTCATTGCCGCGAGTTCGCTGTAGCAGAGCGCGACCAGCGCGCAGACGGTTCCGGCCAGCAGGAACGACAGCACAATCGACGGCCCGGCCTTCTCGGCGGCGGCGACACCGGTGATGACGAAGATGCCCGCCCCGACGATCGTGCCCACACCCATGGCCGTGAGGTCGATCCGCCCCAGACTGCGCTTCAGGGTCGGCGACCCGGCCGCAGGGCTCGTCGCGGCGTCGGGCAGGCGGCGGCGCCATCGGGTTGGGCTTGTCATGAACTTCCTTACTGCGTGCTCTGGCTCCGGCCGACCGGCGGAGTCGGCTATCCATTGTGGTCGGCGGAGTTGGCGGGGTTGACGCCGGGGCGATCAGCAAGCAATCCATGGCCGCGAATGCGTGGTGCGCAGTTGCGCACCGTGTGCACTGCTGCAACGCACGCCATCCGCATCTCGCCGCAATTGTCGGGCAAGCGACACTTGGACGATTGATCACCATGCCGCTGGCGAGAGAGGTCCGCCGCCGGGCGCATTCTCGAAGGAGAGCATCTAGACGTTACTGTGAATAACAGGTAACCTTGGGAGACGGTCGGGCAAGGGTGCCCGGGTGAGAGCAGACGAAACGGATTACCTCAATGACGCGGCATGTCGACGTACTGATCATCGGCGCGGGCCTGTCCGGCATCGGGATGGCGTGCCATCTCACCCGCGAGCAGACCGGACGCAGCTATACGATCCTGGAACGCCGTACCGCCATCGGCGGGACCTGGGATCTGTTCCGGTACCCGGGCATCCGCTCCGACTCCGACATGTTGACCTTCGGCTTCGGCTTCCGTCCGTGGATCGGCACCAAGGTGCTCGCCGACGGGCCGCACATCCGCCAGTACATCGAGGACACCGCCGCGGAATACGGCGTCACCGAGCACATACGGTTCGGGCGCAAGATGACCAAGGCCAGCTGGTCGAGCGAGGCCGAGCTGTGGACCGTCGAGGCGCTCGACGAGCAGACCGGCGAGACCGAGATCTACACCAGCAACTTCCTCGTCGGCTGCACCGGCTACTACGACTACGACAACGGATACCGCCCGCAGTTCCCGGGCGAGGCGGACTTCCGCGGGCAGATCGTGCACCCACAGCACTGGCCGGAGGGACTCGACTACCGCGGAAAGCGCGTCGTGGTGATCGGTAGCGGCGCGACCGCGATCACGCTGGTTCCTGCGATGGCCGACGACACCGCGCACATCACCATGCTGCAGCGCTCGCCCACCTACATCACCGCGCTGCCCGCCGATGACCCGGTCGCGGTCGGCATGAAGTACGCGCGGGTGCCGGAGAAGATCGCCTATCGGACCGGACGTGCGCGCAATATCGCGTTGCAGCGGGCCAGCTTCCAGCTCTCGCGCACCAATCCCGAGTTGTCGAAGAAGCTGCTGCTCGCCGCGGTGCGGATGCAACTCGGCAAGCAGATCGATATGCGGCATTTCACGCCGTCGTACAACCCGTGGGACCAGCGGCTGTGCGTCGTCCCGAACGGCGACCTGTTCAAGGTGCTGCGCAGCGGTAAGGCATCGATCGTCACCGATCACATCGACCGCTTCACCGAAACCGGCATTCGGCTCGCATCCGGGGAGGAACTGCCCGCCGATATCGTCATCAGCGCGACCGGTCTCACCGTGCAGATCCTCGGCGGCGCGGCGCTGGATGTGGACGGCGAGCCGGTGTCGACCCGCGAGCATGTGGTCTATAAAGGCACCCTGCTCGACGGCATTCCCAACGCGATGCTGGTCCTCGGCTACACGAACGCATCGTGGACGCTGAAGGCAGATCTGGCCGCCGAATACTTCTGCCGCCTCCTCAACCACATGAAGGCCCACGGCTACACCAAGGTCGTCGCGATCGCCGAAGACGCCGACCGCTCCGATCGGTCACTGATGGGCGGCGCCCTGACCTCCGGCTACATCCAACGCGGCGACGGCGTCATGCCCCGCCAGGGCGCCCGCGGCCCCTGGCAGGTCATCAACAACTACTTCCGCGACCGCGCGCTACTACGCAAAGGGCAACTGGAGGACGGGGTACTCACCTTCGACGGCGCAGCAAGTGCCGCCCGGCCCGACCGCAAACCGAGAGGCCAGGCGCGCAAGCGGATCGCCTAGGCGCACAGCTGAGTTGCGCCATTGCCGTTGAACCACGTGGCGTGGGTCGATGCCGGTCTTATTCGTGATTTCGCCGCGGTGTTGTTCCACTTCCTTGGAAGTGGAACGACCGCGGCGGGTCAGTGCGCGAGCGCGTCCGGGAAGCCGAACGTTGTGACCAGCGCCGGATCGTGGAACTTGATCACGTGGGAGACGCCGGTGGCGGTGGGTGCCAGCACCACAACTCCGTCGCCTCGCAGCGTGCCGTCCGCGTCCCGGTGGTACACGACGGCGGCCGGCTGTCCGTTGGCGGTGGTCGCGATCATCCGCCAATCGCCGGGCGTGCCCAGCACGTACGCATCGAGTATGTGGATACATGTCGCCCGGCCCGACTGCCAGTCGCCGAACGGCGTCGCCTCCAGCGTGGCGTCGATGCGCAGCACCTGTTCGAGCAGGCCCGCGTCGGAGCGCTCGAACGCCGCGATATAGCCGTCGAGCAGCGCCCGCGCCCGCTGGTCGGTCGGCTCGAGCAGTTTCTCCGGCTCGGGCTCCAACTCGTCCAGCCGGGCGCGGGCCCGCTGCAGGCCGCTCTTGACCGCCGCAGTGGTGGTGCCGAGGATCTCCGCGGTCTCGGCCGCAGAGAACGCCAGCACCTCGCGCAGGATGAGGATCGCTCGCTGGCGGGCAGGCAGATGCTGCAGGCTGGCGATGAGCGCCAGCCGCAGCGATTCGCGTTGGACCACCACCGCGGCCGGATCGCCATCGAGTGGGGCGATCCGTGCGTCAGGAAGCGGCTCCAGCCACGAGACCTCCCCCGGCGCAACGGGACTCGGCGCACGATCAGGTCCGTCGTACGGGCCGGCCAGACCTGACGGCAATACCCGAATCCGACGCCGCTCCAACGCCTTCAGACAGACGTTCGTGGCGATCTTGTAGAGCCAGGAACGAATCGACGCCCGGCCCTCGAATCCGGAGTAGGACCGCCACGCCCGCAGATAGGTCTCCTGCACCAAGTCCTCGGCGTCGTGCGCCGAGCCGACCATGCGGTAGCAGTGCGCCAACAGCTCCCGGCGGAACCGTTCGGTCTCGACGGTGAACTGGTCTCGATCCGGTGCCGCCCGCAGATGCGATGTCACGCCGCCAGCCTAGCGATCAGACTTCGTTGAGCTGCAGAATCATGCCGCGGAAGGTCGCGTAGCGAGCCAGGTTCGCTGCGGCGTCCTCGGCGGTGCGCCGGCCGATGTCGGATCCGAGCGCGGCTTCCAAGGCAGTCAGATCGTCCCAGTCCAGCATCACGATCATGTAGCACGGCTCGCCGATCACGGCTGCCGGCTCGTGACTGCGCGTGTAACGACGCAGGCCTGGATACTGTTTCGCCAACGGGATGTGGACATCGGTGTAGTGACGTTCGAACGCGTCGATATCGGAGGGAGTGTCATACATCACGACGATTCGCGCCTTCTGCTTGCTGGCCGGTCCACTGGTTGCGGTCATCGGTTTTCAACTCCTGTCATGGGCATTTCCGGTGTGCGGGGTCACCCGGCTCGGTACTGGAGGATGGGCTGGATCGTGGCAGCGCGGTCGATCGCTGCGCGTTTATGACGGGCCGAACGTTGGCGCGGACCGGCATCGAATACGGATTGCGCATCGTCCTATTTCCTTTCCTGCTTCGCCGGCCGCGCCGGGCAGCGGAGGTTTCGGTAGGAACCGACCAGGACCGCACGCGATTCGGGCTTTCAAGGCAGCAGGGCCAGCTTGCCGATGGTGGCCCTGGTCTCCAGTTCGGCCAACGCTTTCGGGCCGTCGGCCAAGTCATAGGCGGTGGGCTGGACGGGGGCAAGCACACCAGCGGCTATCAGCGCGGACATCTCACCCATGACCTCGCCGAAGATCTGCGGTGCGGCCTGGATCAGCACGCCGATGTTGAGACCGACGAGGTGGACCTGATGCTTGTACACCAGATCCCAGTTGGTGATCGCGGCTTCACCGCCCGCCAAGCCGTAGACGACGACCCGACCGGTGACCCGCTTGGCGGCGGCCAGACTGGCCTCGAAGGTGGCACCGCCTGCCGATTCCAGCACCACATCGACGCCGGCTCCGCCGGTCAGCCTCAACACCTCGGCGGCGAGATCGCCGCGGAGGGAGTCCAGAACGTGGTTGGCGCCCAGAGCCAGCACTGTCTCGTGCTTGGCCGGCGAGGCGGTGGCGACGACTGTCGCGCTATAGTGCTTGGCGATGGCGACCGCGGCCTGACCGGTCGCGCCCGCCGCGGCGTGGATCAGCACGGTCTGCCCGGCCGTGATGCCGCCCAGAAGCTTCAGGGCGGCCAGCGCGGTGGGCCAGTTGACCATCAGCCCCAGCGCCTGCTGCTCCGTCCAGCTGGGTGGTACCGGCACCGCCGCGGCCGCGGGCAGCACCATGTACTCGGCGAAAGCGCCGTCTCCGACGCCGACGACGCGAGTCCCCGGCTGCGGGCTGGTCACCGCCTCGCCCACCGCGACAACCTCACCGGCGGCCTCGAAACCCGCCAGGTACGGTGGCCGCGGACCGTCCCCGAACGTGCCGTGGGACTTCGAGATGTCGGCGAAATTGACACCGGCTGCGGTGACGCGGATCAGAACCTCGCCCGGACCGGGGCTCGGCACCGACGCGTCGGTGATCAGACGCATGTCCTGCGGGCCATTGAGGGAGGTCTGCTGCAGCGCGCGCATGGTCGCGGGAATGCTCATCGGCGATCAGCCTTTCTTTCTCGGCGTACATGATCGAGACCGGCCTGTCGCGCGGGCTACGCCTCCACCATGTAGACCCCGGCCGCCGCAGAAAGGAATCGACCGCTCCCGAACGTCCGCCGAGGGTGAGCCGGCTGGTCATGTTGAGCTTGACCTCGCCGTAGGGCAGCTACACCGCGCCAACCTCCCGCGACCGGATTTCGGGAGCGTTCGTGTACCTGGTGACACAGTCGTTGACGACAGCCCGAATGGCAGTCAGCGTGCACATGCGAGCCAGGCGGGTGGCGCGGGCCTGAGGTCACTTCGATGCGGCAAATTCGGCTGGTGGCGACAGGGGGTACATCCGGGATCCGGGTGAATCAGGTTGGGGACAACAGGGTTTCGGCAACCGTCTGCATGTGGGCGAGGTAGGTGGCGCGGGCGCGTGGGGTGGCGTCTGCGCGGGTGAGGGTGCCGCGGGTCAGGGCGTAGCCGATGGTTTCGGCGATGATTCGTGGCGGGACGGTGGGAGAGATGTGGCCTGCGGTGTGGAGGCGTTCGAGGTAGCGGGTGAAGCGGCGGATGGGCCGTTCGGCGATTTCCTGGGCGAGTACGGCGACTCGGTCGTCGACGGCACCTCGTTCATCGATGAGGCGCAGCATGGGTCCGGCATTGCCGACCGCGGCGGCGAAGGCATCGATGGTGGCGGCCAGCATTACTCGGGGATCGTCGGTATCGATATCGGGTTCCTGGGCGGCGAGGAAATCGTCGCGGACCCGGGCGGCGAGGGCGAGGAAGATTTCGTCCTTGGAGGCGAAGTAGACATACATCGTCGCGCGGGAAACGCCTGCGGCGGAGGTGATATCGGCGACGGTGGTCTTCTCGTAGCCGCGTTCGGCGAAGACGCGGGCGGCGGCATCGAGCAGCGCGCGATGGCGATCGGTATTGGATCGTTCCCGCGCCGCACGCACCGACCAGCCTGCCTGTGTCATGGAATCATCGTCGTTGACATTGACGTCAATGTCAAAGCAGACTGTCGGCATGCATGTGGTGGTGGCGAACAGGGGTGAGGTGGCGGTCCGGGTGATCCGGACGGCACGCGAGCGGAATTACACCACCCTCGCGCTCTATACCGGCGAAGAGGCGACGGCCCTGCCGGTGCGCCTGGCTGATGACGCGGTCCAACTGCCGGGCATGGGTGCCGCCGCATATCTCGACATCGCCGCTGCGGTCGCCGCGGCCAAGGGGGCCGGTGCCGATGCACTGGTGCATCCCGGCTACGGATTCCTCAGTGAGAGTGCCGATTTCGCGGCAGCATGCGCCGCCGCCGGTCTGGTATTCGTCGGGCCCTCGCCCGAGGTGCTGCGCATCTTCGGCAATAAGCTGTCGGCACGCGACGCCGCACGACAGGTCGGAGTCGCGGTCCTGCCCGCAACGTCCGTCGGCGCGGACCTGGCTGAAATTTCCGCGTTCTTCGCCGACCACCCGAGCGGTGTGATGCTGAAGGCCGCAGCCGGTGGCGGCGGACGTGGCATGCGTGCGGTCCGCACTGCGGACACTCTCGCCGAATCACTCGACCGCTGCCGAGCCGAAGCTCGCGCCGGTTTCGGCGATGACACCGTATACGCCGAAGCGCTGGCCGCCCAAGCGCGCCATATCGAGGTCCAGGTCATCGCGGATGGACACCGAGCCGTCACCCTCGGCGACCGTGACTGCAGCATCCAACGCCGCCATCAGAAACTCATCGAAATCGCCCCGGCACCGAATCTGCCTGCTGCCCTTCGGGAACGACTCCACCGCGACGCCATCCGCATAGCCGAATCGGTCTCCTGCCGCGGCGTGATCACCGTCGAATTCCTGGTCACCGCCACCGATGCCTGGTTCCTCGAGGTCAACCCGCGCCTCCAGGTCGAACACACCGTCACCGAGGCGGTAACCGGCGTAGACCTGGTAGCAGTCCAACTCGATCTCGCCCGGGGCACTGCCCTGCACGACCTCGCTCTCGGCGACCTCGCGCCGGACACGACGGGTCGTGATGTTCGAGCGAATGGCTTTGTGCGGGGGTTCGCGGTGCAGGCGCGCGTCAATGCCGAGATGGTCACGGCGGACGGGGAGGTTCTGCCGAGTTCCGGTGTGCTGACGGAATTCGCCGCGCCGACCGGGGTGGGCGTTCGGGTGGATACCGCGGCGTTCACGGGCATGCGGCAGGGGGCACAGTTCGATTCGTTGCTGGCGAAGGTTATTGCGCAGGGGCCGACGTATTCGGCTGCGGTGCGGCGGTGTTCGGATGCGTTGGCGGAAACCGTGGTTGCCGGTGTCGATACCAACACGAGTCTGCTGCGTGCGGTGTTGGATCAGCTTGCCGATGGTGCCGGTGTTTCCACTTCGTGGTTCGAGGAGGTTATCGGCGAACTTGTCGGTCGGGCAGGTGATTACGCGCCTATTGCGGCCCGGCGCGCGGTCGACTCGAATCCGGCGCATGCGCTCGCCGAGCATCGAAACCGGGCGGCAGCAGATCCGGCGGCCGATATCCAGGTTGCGCTCGAAGATGATGAGCAGGGTATGCGCTCGCCGATGGGCGGTACCGTCGTGAGCTTGGCGGAGCCGGGCCGCATTGTTCCGGCCGGTGCGGAAGTCGTTGTGCTCGAGGCAATGAAAATGCAGCACGTGCTGCGGGCCGAGCAGCCGCTGCGGGTATCGCGCCATCTGGTGACACCGGGTGCGACGGTCGATCCGCATGCATTGCTATTGACTTGGGTCGCGACCGATCATGATGGACCGGCCGCCGATATCGATGCGATCGACCTGGATGCCGTGCGTGCGGATCTGGCTGAAGTGCGCGAACGGCATCGAATCGGACTCGATGCGGGCCGCCCGGCCGCCGTCGCGAAAAGGCATAAGCTGGGCCGCCGTACCGCCCGGGAGAACATCGCCGACCTCGTCGACGACGACAGCTTTCTCGAATACGGCGCCCTCGCCGTCGCCGCACAGCGACTACGCCGCAGCCCCGAGGATCTGATCGCCAACACACCCGCGGACGGGCTGATCGGCGGCATTGCCACCATCAACGCCGACCGATTCGGCGCGGAAGCCGCGCGCGCACTGGTCATGTCCTACGACTACACCGTGCTGGCCGGCACCCAGGGCATGCGCAATCACGCCAAAACAGATCGCATGCTGGAAATCGCACACGAACAGCGCCTGCCCGTGGTGTTCTTCACCGAGGGCGGCGGCGGGCGACCGGGGGATACCGACTATTCGGGCATCTCGGGCCTCGACGTGACCACCTTCCGCGCGATGGGCGCACTGTCGGGTCGAGTTCCGCTGGTAGGTGTCGTCTCCGGACGCTGCTTCGCGGGCAATGCGGCGCTGCTCGGTATGTGTGATGTGGTCATCGCGACCCCGGATGCGAATATCGGCATGGGCGGTCCGGCAATGATCGAGGGCGGCGGACTCGGCGTCTACGCACCCGAAGACATCGGCCCCATCGACATCCAACGCCGCAATGGTGTCGTGCACATCGTCGCCGCCGATGAGGTCGACGCGGTCGACGCGGCCCGTCGTTATCTCTCGTATTTCCAAGGGCCGCTGCAGGATTGGACGGCACCGGATCCGCGCATCGCCCGCCACGTGGTGCCCGAGAATCGACTGCGCGCCTTCGATATCCGCGAAGTCATCGCCGCGGTGGCCGACGTCGACTCGGTCCTGGAGCTGCGCCGGGACTGGGGCGTCGGCGTGGTCACGGCACTCGTTCGCGTCGAAGGCCGCCCCTTCGGCCTCATCGCCAACGACTGCCACCACCTCGGCGGCGCGATCGATGCCCCGGCCGCCGAGAAGCTCAGCGCATTCCTGCAACTCTGCGATTCCCATGGCCTGCCGCTCGTATCCCTCTGCGACACACCGGGTTTCATGGTCGGTCCCGAGGCGGAGAAGGAAGCGACCGTCACCAAGTTCAGCAAGCTGTTCATCGACTCCGCCGCGCTGACCGTCCCTCTGGGCACCGTCATCATCCGCAAGGGCTACGGCCTCGGCGCACAGGCCATGGCCGCGGGCTCCTTCCGCGCCCCGCGCTTCGTAATCGCCTGGCCCACCGGCGAAATCGGCGGTATGGGCCTGGAGGGTGCGGTCCGGCTCGGCTTCGCCAAGGAACTCGCGGCCATCGAAGACCCCGATAAGCGCCAGGAGGCCTTCGACAACCTCGTCCAGCTCGCCTACGCCAACGGCAAGGCCCTGACCGCCGCCACCGTCCTGGAACTCGACGACGTCATCGACCCGGCCGACACCCGGCGTTGGATCCGTACCCTGCGCTGAACCGCGAGACCGGTGCGCCGCCTAGGCGATGGCGTTGGTTACCGTGTCGACGAGATTGCGGGCACGCAGGTCCGGAGCGCCTTCGATGATGTAGTTGGTGACGTAGGCGAAGGCGATGCCGGTGTCCGGATCGGCGAAGGCGAGGGAGCCACCGCGGCCCGCATGGCCGAAGGCGTTGGGGCCGCCGAGTGGGAAACCTTCGGTGGGAAGCATGTACCCGGTGGCGTAGCGGTCGGGCAGCATGAGGACGCGGTCGATGCCCGCGACCTGTTCGCGTGTTGCAGCGACGCGGGTTTCGGGGGTCAGCAGGCAGGCGCCGTCGACCTCGCCGATGGTCGCCGCATAGAGCCGGGCGAGGCCGCGCGCGGTGCCGATGCCATTGCTGGACGGGATCTCGGCGGCGTGTACCGCGGGATCGTTGAAATCGATATCGGCCGGATCGGTGACCTCGAAGGCGCGGTTGACCAGCGCCTCCGGATCACGCATCGCGGCGACCATCGGCCGGAATTCCTCCGGGATGAACTCGTCCGGGACCGTAGCCAGATCGACCTTGGGCGCGAATACAAGTCGGCTGACGCGATGCCGTTCGGACGCGGGCAAACCGATGAAGAAGTCGACATCGAACGGTCCGGCGATATCCTCGGCCAGAATCCGCCCGACGGTGCGCCCCGTCGCCCGCCGGATCACCTCACCGACGAGCCAGGCGAACGTCCGCCCGTGGTATCCGTGCGCGGTGCCGGGCGGCCAGTTCGGGGTCTGCGCGGCGAGCGCCTCCACCATAGGTCCCCAGGCCAGCGCATCCGCCAGGGGTACCGGCTTATCCAACGCAGCCAGCCCCGCCTGATGGGTCAGCAACCATCGCACCGGGATATCGCTCTTACCGGCCGCCGCGAATTCCGGCCAGTACTGCGCGACCGGCGCGTCCAGGTCGAGCTCGCCACGCTGGGCGAGCAGATGCGCGACGGTCGCGGTGACGCCCTTGGTCGCCGAGTAGACCAGTTGCAGCGTGTCGCGCTCCCACGGCCGTTCGCCCTCCGGATCGGCGAGCCCACCCCACAAATCCACTACCGGTCGGCCATCCCGATACACCGCGACCGCCGCTCCGACATCTCCCTGCGCGGCGAAATTCGCCGCGAATACCTCTCGCACGGCCTCGAACCCGGACGCGACAAATCCATCGATCACCATGTCCCCCAGCATGTCACGCGTCGCGCTGCCTACGGCGGCCGTAGACGTACCTGGCAGCTCGGATGCCGCGGCCACGATGGATGATCGTCGACTCTTACGGCGCGCAGCGGAGACCTCGAACGCCACGGGCGGCCATCGATGCATGGCGTCCAGACGTCGACCGCTGTTGCCGGGCGATGTCGCCAGATCGGCTGCGCGATGTCAGCCTCCACCGCAGCGGGCTCTCACCAGGTTCGCGCGATCGGCGCGCACACCCAACTGCTGCGGTCGGAAGTTTTTTCGGCGGACATGTCCGAGAATAGTCAGCGGCTGCGACGTATCTGACGAGCGGCGCCACCCGGACGCCGCCGGAGCGGAGGAGTTGTCGTGAAATACATGATCCTGAGCTACGGCTCGCAGCAGGACTACGACGGCATGGTCGGCAAGGACACCGGAAAACCCGCATGGAGTGCCGAGGATTTCGCGGCCATGGCCGAGTTCATGGGAAACCTCAACAAGAAGTTGGCGGAATCCGGGGAGTTGGTCGAGACGCGCGGTCTGGTCGAACCGGTGCACACCCGCCGCATCACCACCAAGAATGGTGCACCGTTCGTGACCGACGGTCCCTACGCAGAAACGCAGGAGGTGCTCGCCGGATACTGGATCGTCGAATGCGAGAGCTTCGACCGCGCCACCGAAATCGCGGCCGAACTCAGCAAATGCCCGGCCCCGCCGCATATCGCCGATACGGCCTACGCCGACGTCCGGCCCATCGCGGAGTCCGCCCCCGAATTCGGCTGAGCCCCTTCCGATGTCGAATACCGAGGTCGAGGACCTGCTGCGCACCTGCGCACCGCAGGTCCTCGCCGCGCTGGTTCGGCGCTACGGTCATTTCGACACCGCGGAGGACGCGGTCCAGGAGGCGCTGATCGCCGCTGCGACCCAGTGGCCCGAAGCCGGCATTCCGGACAACCCGCGCGCCTGGCTGATCACCGTCGCCGCACGCCGCCTGACCGACCTGCTTCGCAATGAACAGGCCCGCCGCAGGCGCGAGGACACCGTGGCCCGCTGGGCACTGCCCGAGGACTGGCTCACCCCGCCCGCCGACCGCGAACCCACCGACTCCGACGACACCCTCGTCCTGCTGTTCCTGTGCTGCCACCCGTCGCTCGCGCCGACCGCGCAGGTGGCACTGACGTTACGCGCGGTCGGCGGCTTGACCACCACCGAAATAGCCCGCGCCTTCCTGGTGTCCGAGGCGACCATGACCAAACGCATCGGCCGCGCCAAGAAGATGATCAAGGACAGCGGTATCGGCTTCGCCCCACCCGCCGGCGCCCACCGCGACGCGCGCCTGGCCGCCGTGCTGCACGTGCTATATCTAATCTTCACCGAGGGCTATGCCAGCACCTCGGGACCGAGCCTGCACCGCGTCGAACTCTCCGCCGAGGCCATCCGCCTGACCCGTCTGGTGCACCGCCTGCTGCCCGATGATGCCGAAGTCACCGGCCTGCTCGCGCTGATGCTGCTCACCGATGCCCGCCGACCCGCCCGCACCGGACCCACCGGCGAACTCGTTCCGATGGAAGATCAGAACCGCGCACTCTGGCACACCGAAGCCATCACCGAAGGTATCGCGCTGATCACCGAGGCGTTGCCGCACGGCATCCCCGGTCCGTATCAGCTGCAAGCGGCCATCGCGGCGCTGCACGATGAGGCGCGGACCTACGAGGCCACCGATTGGCCGCAGATCATGCTGCTCTATGAACGGCTGCTGGCTCTCGTCGACAATCCGATCATCGCCCTCAACCACGCCGTGGCTGTCGCCATGGCTCACGGACCGCTGGCCGGTTTGAAGCTCGTCGACGATCTGGCCGACAGCGGCAAGCTGGCGGGGGATCACCGGCTGGCAGCGGTCCGTGCCCATCTGTTGGAATCGATGGGAGACCGGGCCGGTGCCCGCGAGGCATATCTGCTTGCCGCACAACAGGCGATGAGCCTCCCGCAACAGCGCTACCTGCACACCCGCGCCACCCGCCTCAGCACCGATGAGTAGAAAGGAAGCGATGCTGATCGTCGTCGATGCCGCGAATGTCGTGGGCTCGCGTCCCGATGGCTGGTGGCGCGATCGTGCGGGGGCGGCTCGGCGGCTGCTCATGCGGTTGAGCACGCTGGACCTCACACAACCGGCCGAAGTGGTCGTCGTGCTGGAGGGGGCGGCGAAGGCCGCGGGATCCGAAGAATTCGAAGGCGTGCGCGTGGTGCTGGCGGACGGTTCGGGAGACGACGCGATCGTCGACGTCGTGGCCGCCGCCACCGAGAAGGACAGGATCACCGTCGTAACGGCCGATCGTGGACTCCGCGAGCGAATCGAAGCCCTCGGCGCCGAATCGGTGGGCCCACGCTGGCTGCTGGACCGCATCGACCCGTGACCTGTCGGATCCGACTGGTAGACAAGGAGAACCGTCGCCGAACCCGGAGGTCAACCGTGCCCAACGAACTCGAGGATCTGCCCTACGCGCGCTATCTCACGCCGCTGGAGAGCGATCTCGAACCCGAGGGCGACTACGACTGTGTGCACATCACCGGCGACGACATCGATGACATCGAGGCAGGCAATTCCAGGTTCTCCGAAACCGTCTTCACCTCGTTCGCGATCAACCGCGGCAGCCTCCGGTTCTCCCGCTTCACCGATGTCTGGCAGCGCAATGTGCGCTGGGTCGGCACCGACCTGTCCGATACCTCCTGGCAGGACGTCGAATTGATCGCCGGTGCGCTGTCGGGCGTCGATGCGGGCGGTGCCAACTTGCGTCGAGTGCGCTTCGAGGGCTGCAAATTCGACTCCGTGAACTTCCGCAAGGCCAAACTGCGTGAGGTGCAATTCGTCGATTGCGTGCTGCGCCACACCGACTTCGGTGATGCCGAGCTGACCAAGGTCACCTTCCCCGGCACCACTGTGGAAGGCCTGCTGATCAACCGTGCCCGACTGCAACAGGTCGACCTGCGCGGTGCGGCGCACCTCAGTGTCGCCGAGGGCCTCGATGCCTTGCGCGGGGCAACCATCACCCCGCTCCAACTGCTCGATCTGGCACCCGAATTCGCCAAGGCGATCGGTCTTACCGTCCGCGACTAATGCTGTTTGCGGTGCGGCACGAATTCCAATGTGAGCAGAGCCGCGGCAGCCAGTAGCACCTCGCGCCACCGGATCAGCACGAACCGCTGGTCCGACATCGCTTGAAACTTGCGCAGGAATCGGTACAGGGATTCCAGCCGGATCAGTGGATCACTCAGGTGCACGAGGACATAGATCAGCTTCCCGGTCCGCGAACGCTCCTTCTCGGCGAACAGCTCCGGGAAGGGGGCGAATGCCAGTGAGATCCGTTCGATGCCCTGCGCGCGGGCATGATCGACGAGATCGATGATCATCCGCTCGTCCAGTCCGTTCGGTGCATCCTTGCGCCGCCACGGCACATCCAAGCTCAGCTCGCGGCCCCGGCCGGAGACGCAGTAGCGCTGGAAGCCCGCCACGCGCCCGTCCGCATCCCTGGCCAGCACCAGCAGCATGCCGGGATTCCGCCCGTCCAACAGGTGGTCGAGGATCATCGAGAAGCCACGATTCTGCCGGCCGGTACGCCACTCGTCGACGATATCCAGCAGTTCGGCCCGCAGCGGTTCGGTCAGGTCGGTCTCATTGACGACCTCGGTGGTCACTCCGAAATTCTGGGTGCGGCTCACGCCTTGGCGCAGATTGCGGAAGGAACGCCCGACCATGGCGAATGTCCCGACATCGATGACCACATCGCGGCCGACCGGAATCGCGCGCAACCCCCGATGTTCGATCGCCCGATGCTGCCACATCTCGGCCAGATCCGGGCTGGCACCGAGCACCGCGATCCGCCAGCCGTGATTCGCCGCGAATTCGGAGAAGTCCGCGAGCAGTGCCGGGAAGTCGGCGCGATCGCCGATCGGATCACCGGCGACCACCGCGACCCCGAAGCGGGCCCGATAGCCGATCGCCGCACTCGAATTCACGTTGAAGTAATAGGACTTCGACGAATGCAGCGCGAAGGCGGCGAGTGGATCGCGGCGGGTTCGGCCGACGAGTTCGGCGACCCTATACAACTGCTCGGGCTGGGGCCGACTCGACTGCGGCAGCATCAGGATAAATCCGGTCGCGGCCAGGAAGACGAACCCGAAGCCCGGATGCGAGGCGCGATAGGCGGCGTTGGCGGCCGCCAGCACAAAGACCGCGATGGTGAAATGCGGCAACGTGATCGGCCGACGCAGATGCAGTCCGCGCACCACGAACAGTCCGGCGATCGAAACGGCGATGAACCAGCCGTGGTCCTCCCCGGGTGCGGCGCGACCGGCCTCGTAGACCAGCGCAACACTCATCAACAACAGGGCGATGGAGATCAGCGGGCGGATGGCCGGTGTGGTGGTGATCGAGGCATCGCGATACCCGGCGAGCGTGGAATTCCGTGCCGTCGTTTCGCGTCCCTCAGCCACGTCTGCCCCCCATTAGGCCGGCGGGTCCGAACAGGTTCCCCATGTGGTCCTCCCGATGATCCTGTACACGCAACAATATTGGGAACATGGGATGAGTGCTCGAACATTCCTGGCGCACCAAGATCATTGGAGTCCGCCAGTGTTCGCCCGGCAACCGCGCCATGCTGAAGCTGGTGCGTAGGCCTCGATCGGACCGGGGCGAGCGCGCCGTTGGCCGCTGCAATCGAGTATGCCACCGCAGTGAACACGGACAAGGGGCTTTTCGTGGCCATATTCCCGACCATCGGCCCTGGTATCTAATCGGCATCATCGCTTGTATATCGCCCCGGTGCCGGTCTTTGTGAACGGCAGCGATGCTCAGCCGGGTCGACATGAGCGCGATTCATGGTCGATAGCTATCGCTCAGCGAGCCGTGTATCAATCGCATCTCGGCATCTGTCGACCGGTGGCCAAATGTTGCGTCCGAGATGGATATCGCATCTATAGACAACAGTGTTCGTAATTGTCTATCGTTTGGTTCATGACGAAGTTCCACGGCACGAGCTGCCTGATCACCGGAGCGGCGAGTGGATTGGGGCGCAGTACGGCGCTGGCGGTTGTCGCCAAGGGCGCATCGGTCATCCTGACCGATATCGATGACGCTGGACTGCAGAACACCGCCGATGAAGTGCGCGCGCGAGGTGGCGTTGTGCACTTGGCCGCGCCCGCCGATGTCAGCGATTACGACGCCGTGGTGGCGCTGGCCGCGAAGGCGCACGCCGAGGTGGACAGCGTCGATATCGTGATGAATGTGGCAGGCATTGCCACCTGGGGGACCGTCGATCGGCTCACGCACACGCAGTGGCGGCGCACCATCGATATCGATCTGATGGGCCCGATCCATGTGATCGAGGAGTTCGTGCCGCGCATGATCGAGGCGGGGCGAGGTGGACATCTGGTCAATGTGGCCTCGGCCGCAGGTCTGTTCGGGCTCCCCTGGCATGCGCCCTACAGTGCGGGCAAGTTCGGCTTGCGTGGCGTTTCGGAGGTGCTGCGCTTCGATCTGCGACAGCACCGGATCGGTGTCAGCCTGGTCTGCCCCGGCGCGATGGCGACGCCGATGGTGGACAGCGTGGATATCGCGGGCGTCGATCGGCAGGGCGCGGCGGTGCAGCAGGCGGTTTCGCTGTTCATGCGGCATGCGGTCACGCCGGAACAGGCGGCCCGATCGATCGTGCGCGGGGTCGAGCGCAATAAGTACATGGTCTTCACCTCCCCGGATATCCGGGTCGGCTATCTCGCGCAGCGCTACTTCCCGCCGTCCTACAACCTCGCGATGCGCGGGCTGAACTGGGCGATGAGCCGCTATATCGACAAGGTGCCCGCGCCGACCGAGGTGTAACCGAGCACTCGGAACTCGCGGCGGCGACGCGCTTGCCGATCTGCACCGTGGCCTCCTGGTTGTCGTCGGCGGTGGTGCGTGCGGTCTCGGGGTGGATGTGCCATGGTTGCGATGAAGGCACAGGTCCTCGCTCAAGAGATCGACAACCGTGTCGCGGTGTCTGCCGAGCTGCGGATGGTGTCGAGCAGGCGGTGCATGCGGACCCCATCCTGGAAGGTTGGGACCGTCGTGGTGTCGGTCCGAACATCGTGAGCCACAGCCGCATACAGTCTTGCGACGTTGCCGACTTCGGTGCCGAACGGTTTGTCCGCCAGCGGATCGTCACCTTGCAGCGGCTGCCATTCACCTTCGCCGCGAGAACCCAACAGGCGCAGTTCGCTCAGCGAGATACCGCCCGGGCCGTTGGCGCCGGAGACGATCGCGAGATCTCCTGCGGTGCCCGAGATCTCGATCCTGGTGCGGCCGTTGGTGACCTTGGAGTCGTGGATGTGGGCCGAGATCACGACTCCCTGCGCCGTGACGGCGTCGAGCAGCAGATGATTCGGGCTGGTGACCTCGATTGCCTCACCGGTGTCCTCGATGACCGCATGCGGATGGCGAACGGCGAGCCGGGCCGACAGATCGGTGAAATCGCCGATCAGGTATTCGACCGCATCGAGCGTGTGCCCGCCGACGACCTCGACGACGCCCGCGCCTGTGCTCCGGTCGAGGGTGTAGGCAGCCCAACCCGGCACGTGCGTGCCCGCACCCATCTGACGTGCGCAGTACACGGTCACCGAAACAGGGCTCCCTACAAACCCTTCCGCGAGCAGTTGGCGGGCTCGCGCGACCGCCGGCGCATATCGGGTCTGCAGGCCGACCACATGGCGCACCCCCGCGTCCTCGGCGAGCCTGGTCAGCGATTCGGCCTCGGCGGCGTTCAGTGCAAGCGGCCACTCGCAATAGACGTGTTTACCTGCCGCCACCGCAGCACGGATCAGCTCCGCGTGCGCGGGCACCTTCACCGTGATCGCCACCAGATCGACCTCGGGATGCTCGGCCAGTTCACGAGGATCGGTGAAGGCATGTGCCGCGCCGAACAGCTGCCGCGCACGCTGTGCACTGTCGGCCCTGCTGGTGCCGACTGCGGTGATCCGGAAGTCCTCGAGCGCCTGCAACGCGGGAACATGTGCACGCACAGCCCAGCCCCGGTCGGGACTCGCGCCCACAATGCCTACTCGAATGGGATCCAATGGTCACTCCTCACATAAACGGACCTATAAAGTCCGTTTATACCCAAGCGGACCCGGTGAGTCCAGTTGCTAAGCTGGCGGATGTGACCAGTGCCGTAGACCGACTACTCTCCGGCGAGGGCGGTCAGATCCCCCGCGCTGATGCCCGCCGCAACGTCGAGCGCCTGGTCACCGCGGCACGGTCGGCATTGGCCGAGGTCGGAGTCGAAGTCACCGCGCAAGAAATCGCCCAGCGCGCCGGAGTCGGCAAAGGCACCTTCTATCGGCGAATCCCCTCGCGAGAGACGCTGCTGCAGGTGGTGTTGGAGGAAGTGCTGAGCGAGATGATCTCCACCGCCGATAGCGCGCTTGCTGACACCGATCCCTGGCGCGGGTTCACCGACTTCGCCTCCGTGTACGTGCGACTGCGCGCGGAAAGCTGTGGCGTCAATGAAGCGTTGGGCGGTGCCGGTATCCCGGGCCTGGATCGACTGCTTGCCGAAATACGCACGAGGATCAGGCGTCTGGTCGAAGCCGCGCAGTCCGCCGGGCGGATGCGGCGGGACATCGCCTGGCAGGACGTGGCGTTCCTGCTGGCCGGGGTCTCGACCGACTCGCATACCATTGGCCTTCAGGCCGACAGCGGTCAATGGAGTCGCAACCTGCGGATAGTCCTCGCGGGACTCAGCAACCACGACCGTTGCGAGCCGGCCGCCAAGTCCCGCTAGACCCGCCCGGTAACCCGATCTGTGCTGTTCCGTTAGCCGATCGGCCTACGGAACAGCACCGCCGCAGGATTCCGGCCCTGGTCACACTGTTCTGTAGAGCTGTTCCGCGAACCGTTCCGGTGAACCCCCCTCCTGTGGAACGATTTCCGACGTGATCGAGCCCTTCCGCGTCGGATAGTGCGTTGTTCCACCGACGAACAAGACGTCGAGATCCAAACCGAACAGCTGCTCGCCCTCGTAGTACCGCGCGAGCGGATCTTCATCGACAAGGGGTTCTCCGGCACCACCAGGAAGAACCGGACCGGCCTGGACAACGCGCTCACCGCGGTCGCCTCCGCCGCGGCCACCGGACCACCGGACGACAAGTCGTGCTGACCACCACGAAGTTCGACCGGTTCGCACGGAACATGGCCGAGGCCGGCGAGATCCTCACCAGCCTGCGCCAGCGCGACGTGCTGTTCGGGCTCGGCAGCCAGGTCTACGACTGGGCCGACCCGTTCGGCAAGCTGTTCCTGCAAACCCTCGCCATGGTCGCCGAGTTCGAGGCCAACCTCAACCACCTGCGCACCCGCGAGGGCATGGCCAAGGCCCGCGCGAAGGGCCGCCTCAAGGGCAAACAGCCGAAACTACCTCTCACAGCACGGAAAACGATCCACCGCCGCTACCACGACCCCCACGACGACGCGAGTCTGGCCGACCTCGCCCAGGAATACAGCGTCGGCCGCTCCACCATCCACCGCATCATCAGCGGCTCCACGCCGCGCGCGTAGCACCCATCAATTCGGAACCAGCAACCCGACATCGCTGCTGGTCGAGCCATTGTCGTTGTTTTCCGCGCGATGACTACCGGAACCCCGTTTCCTGCTTGGTGCCGCCGACCCACCAGTTGAGGCGGTCCGCCTCGGTGCCGTACTTCTCCGCCGAGTCGACGAGTTGCATACACCAACGGGGAACCAAATGTGGTCGGACAATGCCCTCGGACAGTGCTAAACTCCGAAAACTACGACAGCTCAGCGTAATCGGCGAGGGAGAATGCTGAGACCATTGTTGCCGGATGATCCAACGGCTATCGGTACGTTCGTGTTACACGGCCGCCTGGGCGAGGGTGGAATGGGTGTCGTATTCCAGGGATTCGGCCGGGATGGCACTGTGGTCGCGATAAAAATGCCGCATACCCAATTGGCGCGGGATCCCGAGTTCCGGGCCAGATTTCGGCAGGAGGTCACCGCGGCCCAGCGGGTGCACGGACGGCGCATCGCGGAGGTGGTGGACGCCGATATCGACGCCGAGCGGCCGTGGCTGGCGAATTCCTTCGTATCCGGGGAATCGATGGCAGAGGCCATTCGAGAACGTGGCGCGATGTCGTCGGCACAGCTCTACGATTTCGCGAGCGGGCTCGCCGAAGCACTCGAATGTATACACGGCGCGGATGTGATTCATCGGGATTTGAAGCCGGACAACATCATTCTGACGTGGGACGGCCCGCAGGTCATCGATTTCGGTATCGCCCGAGTTATCGATGCCACCCGCCTCACCGAACCGGGACGCATCATCGGGACACTGGCGTGGATGCCGCCGGAAATGCTCGGCAACCAGCAGGTGGGACCGCCCGCGGATATCTTCGCCTGGGGCGCGCTGGTCGCCTTCGCGGCCACCGGCCGGCCACCGTTCCACGCCGATACCCAGGCGGCGGTAATAGCGCGGATCATTCGCGACGATCCAGATCTCACCGAGGTGCCCGGCCGATACCGGCGCATGGTCCTCGCGGCGATGACCAAGGATCCCGATGCCCGGCCGACGGCCCGTGAATTGATGGATTTCCTTGCGGCACAAGCCAGGGACGAGCGGAGCGGGCGGCGCAGGCAAACGGTTGCGGAACCGGCCGATGAGGTCATCGCACCGAACGAGGAGGCGGACGAGGTCACCGCGGCCGACGAAGTCACCTCGCGCCGGCCCGACAGCGTGCCCGCATCGAATGAGGTCACCGAACTCGTAGCGGCCGAAGAAAGGCTGGTGCGGTCCACCGAGCCGCAACGTAGACGCTCCACGTCGCCACGCAACATTGTGGTTACCCCAGCCGATCGGCCTGTCATCAACCAGGTGCCGCCAGGTCCGCCGGCCCCCAAACGCGATCCAGATGCCCGAACACCGATGGTCGTGCTCATAACTCTTTTGTCGCTCTCAGGATTCGGCCTCGTATTGGGGCCGGTCGCGATCATGCGCGGACTCAGAGAACGAATTCATGCCCGACGCGCATTCGTCGCACCACCCGCATCGGCCGCACACTGGATCCGGCTCGGCTGGATTTCGATCGTGATATCAGTTGTGGCGCTCGTGATCACATTCCGGCTCATCGCACTACATTGATGATTCGCCGCACGCGGATCAGTTCTGCGATTCAGTCTCCGAATCGAAGGTGATACCGATCAGCTCGCCGGCCATATATCGCTCGCGCCGATTCACCACGAAGAATTCACAGACCGCAGACATGCGACCGGAGCCGGATTGCACATTCGCGGCACCAGGAAAGATCTGGGTGCCACCGCCTTTCGCGGGCAAAGGCCGGTAGGTCACCGGTAACTCCGCACCGTCCGCCGCACCGAATCCCAGGGAATCGATTCCGCTCAGCCATACGGTTTCTCCGGTGCGCAACTTGAATCCGGCACCATCGATCGTGCAGTACCACAGCGAATTCGGCTGGAAGGTGAACTGTTGGTTTGTCCGCAATGTAATGGTTCCGCCCGGAATCCGTCCGGTACGCACCGTCGTCGGACGCGTTCCGTCTGGCTCCGGCGACTGCTGGACCTGACGGGGTGCGGCGGACGAGCTCTATTTCAGGGCCATCAGCTGTCGCCGCAGCACCCGAATGGTCAATGCGGTGGCGACGATCGCGATCACGACAAGAACCGCCGCGGCCGTCTCGACGTGATGCAGATCGTGGGTCCAGATCAAATCGGCGAACGGCTTCTGCTGCCCCGGTGGCGGATCCGCCCCATCGGTGAGTCCGATATCGGCACCGAGCCCGGCCGCCGCCCACCGCGACGGCGCGGCATAGGCGAACGTCCGCAGTACCGCACCGGGCGTGCCTTCGAACGGCGGTGCGAGCCCGGTCATCACCACCTGCAGCGCCAGCACGCCCATCAGCACGAAAACCGCCTGGCGCAATGATTTCGAACATGCCGACACCAGCAGTCCGAGTGCCATCGCGGCCAGCGGCAGCGTAATCGCGAACAGCAGCAGACCGTAGGGCTGCGGCAGCACCGGTTTCGCGGGGCCGGACTTGATACCGAGGTATCCGATGGTCGATGCCACACCCAGCAGCACCGCGAGCGGTGTACAGGTGATCGCACGCGCCAACACCACCGACGCCGCCGAAATGCCCCAGCGCGCTTCGCGTTCGATGACCACGCGATCATCGACGATGGCTGCGAAGGATTGCGCCATCGAGAAGAAGGTGAGACAGACGATCAAAGCGATCATGACCGAACTGACCGCACGCGGATCACCACCGAGCCCTTTGTCGGAAGCGGCCGCACCGAGCATGGTGGTCAATCCGATGCCCGCGGCCGAACCCAGTGCGAGCGTGCGGATTCCATTGCGCTGGCGGGCCCATTCCCGGCCGATCAGGCGCGGCAGATGCCGGTGCAGGGAACCACGCATCGGCGCGGGGACCGCATGCTCGGCCGGTTGCGGGATCGAGGGTGCGGCGGGCTGCCCGGCCTGCCGATCGGTGCGCAACCGGTCCATCACCTCCGCGTAGCTGTCGACGCCGAAGGCGCCCAACAGGTCACGGGGTGGCCCGAAGAAGCCGAGTCGCCCGCGCCCGGTCACCGCGAGCACCTTGTCGGCGCAGTCGACATTGACCATCGAATGGGTGACGACAATGACCGCGCAACCGGTTTCGGCGACCACCCGCAACCGCTGCATCATGGCGCGGTCCAAGCCCTCGTCCAAGCCGGAGGTCGGCTCGTCCAGTACCAGCAACTGCGGATCGCTGAGCAATTCCATGGCCGTCGAGACGCGCTTGCGCTGACCGCCCGACAGCGTGTCGATCCGCTTGCCGACCTCACCCGCAAGCTCCATCTCGGCGATCACGGTGTCGACCCGGGCCGCCCGTTCGGTTCGGGTGGTATCGCTGGCCGTGCGCAGGCCCGCAACCCACAGCAGTGCGTCGCGCACCGCGAGGTCGCCGAACATGGCGGGCTGTTGCGGCACAAAGGAAACCAGATGACTGGCCTGCATGCGGGAGGCGACCAGGTCGACTTGCCCGAGCCGCAACGAGCCGGCCGCCAGCGCGACCTCGCCGAGCAGCCCGGCGCACATGGTGGACTTCCCGGCCCCGGACGGTCCGATGACGGCGAGGACCTCGCCGCGCCCGAGTTCGAAGGTCAGATCGCGCAACGTGGGTTCGGTGCGACCCCGATATCGCAGGCTCACCCCGTCGAAGCGCAGCAGCGGCTCCCGCGCGATCACGGCGGCAGGCACCAGTGTCAGCTGCGCCGGGCCCGATACTTCGAAGATGTGGTGTGCCAACATGAATTGCTCGCCCACCCGCAGCCGGGCGTGCAGTACGGGCTTGCCGTCGACGAACGGACGTGCGTTGGTGGCGAGTCCACGCAACTCCACAGCGCGCCCGGTCCAGCGCACTGTCGCATGTCGATGTGCCAGATCCAGTCCAGGCAGGGCGATTTCCGCGTCACCGCCCTCGCGGCCGATGGCGAGGACCCGATCACTCGGCACCGACCAGGATCCCGGGCGTCCGGGGGCTGGCGGGACGGATTGTCGCGGGGGAGTCCGATCGACAACCGGCGGTGATTGCGGCGGCGCATCGATGATCGTCCGGTCCGCGGCATTGACGACGCGCGCTCGCCGAGGAGGCGTCTGCGGTGGGCTGCGTTTCGGTTGTGGTGGGTCCGCCGGGGCCGATGGCCGCGGCGTGACATTCCCACTACCATCCGCATTCGCTACTACGAGGCGAAATATCCGACCGCGCACCACGATCCGCAGTTCGTGCACTCCCACACCCTCGATCGCCGTCCAGTTCCGTGGGCCGATCGGCACATCATCGAGGGTCGCCTCGATCGTCGGATCCACGGCGCGGATGGCCCATCCGTTGACATGTCGGAACCGAAGCCACTGGCCTGCCGGTCCGTCGTCGCTGACCGAAATGTCGGCGCCGGATCCGGAGCCGAGGGAATGGGTACGCCCGGAGATCCGGTGGCGGATCGCACCGGTGGTGAGCAGGAGTGCAGGTTCGGACATCGGTTCGTTTCCGATCAGGCGAGCGCGATAACGATGGTGAGCAGCACGAGGAACAGCGCGACCCACGCGAGGACCACCATGGGTGAAATGCCCTGGGATGGTGCACTACTCGTCGGTGTGGGCACGCTGAACCCGGCGAAGTGTGCAGCGCGAGTGTGCTCGTTCCAGGGTTCGCGCAGCGCGAAGTCGGTCCGCCGATACACCCGACCGTCCGGGCGCACCACCGACTGCCAGGCCAGCGCGAGCGCCCGCAGATCCGCCGAGGTCAGATCCGGGTGCGGGGTGGTCAGCAGCCGGTCGACCTTCTGGAAATCCCCGCTGGGCAGCAACTGGGCGTACTGCCGATAGTCGAGCTGATTCGCGGCCAGATCCTCGGCGAGGCAACGAATCATCAGCAGTGCGAATTTGAACAGATCGGTGGTCGCGGTGAACTGCTGCACCGGATACGGGGGCCGCCACGGCAGCGGATCCAATCGCGGGGTCGCCCCGCGGCCGCCGATAAGGAAGGAATCGCAGTCCAGGAAGTAATTGTGCGCCGAGACGATACCGTCGACCGGGCGCGCGTCGGTGGTCAGAATATTGTTCGGCTGCAGATCCCCGACCACGATGTCGTTGTCGTGCAGGAACTGCAGATCCACCAGCAACTGCCCGAGCCGCGCGATCTTGTGCGGGAAGTCGAAATAAGTGTGCCGGCGCTTCTGCGCATCCGACACCCGCACCGCGACCCGGGTGAAGGCGCGCGGCTGCGGCCCGGTGTGCGATTCGAAGAAGAATTCGCGCGGGGCGAGCGGCATGAGAGTGCCTACCACCGTTTGGTTTTCGACGACCACGGCATGCGGCCACGCACACAGCTCCAGCAGCCGCTTCCGGTCGTCCTGATCCAGCCGGTGCGGCCGGCCGATCAACTCGCGCAGCACCTCCGGCTGCAATTGGCGCACCGTATCCCGGTCATAGCGCTTGAAGGCGACCGACACCTCATCCGGTGTCGTACACCGCCACACCTGCGCGGAACCGCCCTCACCCAACGGGAAGTCGCCCACGATGCGCAGTTCGTCCACGCGGTACTCGGTACGACCGGCTGCCGACCACCCCGGCATTGTCATTGCCCCCACCTACCGTCTTTCCAGGGCGGGCCCGCGCCCGCGTGTCGGCCAGGCCGCAACGATGGTGCGGTCATCGTGCAGGCCGGGCAGGTCGAAGCCGACGAGCTGACCGAAAACATGCTCGGCGGGCCGCGGCCCGGCGATCTGCGGCAGCAGCGTGGCGAATTGTTCGGGCACCAGCCGGATCGCATCCGCCATCCCGTCACTGGCCAGCACCACCATCAGATTCGACGGCACGAACGTGAGTCCGGCGATCACCCGATCAGCATCGCGTGGCAGTGACGGCGTGACATTGCTGATCATTCCGCGCTTGGTCGCGTGCTGGGTAAGCCATTTGGTGGCACCGGAATTGAGATCCACCAGCAGCAGATCGCAATCGCCGACGGTCGCCCAGGCCAGCGGATAGCCGTCCGCCGATACCGGACCGAGCGCGGCGAAGGCCAATGTGCAGGCCGGGATCGAGGTGCGCTTGTTATCGCCCGCGCCGTGCGGGCTGCGGTAATCGAGCTCGGCGGCCAGTTCGTCGACCGACCCGGCGTCGAGTTGGGCGGCGACCTTCGCGGTGATCTCCGCGGCGAGCGGCTCCCAGGTGGACGGATAGCCGATGCGATCGAGCGAACTCGCGTACCGGTGCAGCAGCGTCAGGCAGGCGCGGGTCGCGCGCTGGGCGGCGGCATGGGAATTGGCGGCCGAACCGAGCCCGTCGGCGACCGCGAGGTAGACCCAGCCGCGATCCGGATCACCGCCGATGGCGTAGGCGTCCTCGCGGGTGTTGCCGTCCTTCGCGTGCGAAAGTCCCACCTGCGTCGCGGCATACACGTCGTAGCGGCCGCTGCGGCCACGGTCGACCGTGAGTCCGCTCACGCCCGAGGTGGTCAGGGCGGGCAGTTCCACCGGACGGGCGGACTCGGTGTGCTCGGGGTCATCTCGACGCGCGGTCTCCTGGTGTTCGGGTGCCCGGACATCAGCTCCAGGTCGCACCAGCAGGACCGCGGCTCCGGTCGCCGTCGCGGCCAGGAAACAGATGAGAGCTGCTGGCAGCCACGATCCGGAGTCCTTGTGTGCGGGTGCGAGGATCGAGACCATGAGCAGATCACCCGCGGTACCGGAAGGGCGGACGTTCACTTCGTTACCGTCGACATCGCGCACCATCTGCTGCCCCGACGGCGGTGTGAACCCATGCGGGAGCTTGATGGGGGCCCCCGAGATCAATACACAGGTATCGCCCGCCTTGTTGACCAGTTGCGCCCGCACCGGCGAATTCGATATGGCGACAGCGGTTTCCGGCTTCGCGGCCGTCGCTGGGCAGCCGGAGACCCCGGCATCGACCACCTTGGCGACCGCGTCCGTCGTCGTCCACTCGTCGGCATCGTTGTCGCCCAGGAACTGCACGATGATCGACAGCACTGCACCCAGCAGTGCGATCCCGGCCACCAGCAGAATGGGTCGGCGGCGAAACGTGTCCAGCGTCATGACTATTCAGTCCAGTTCCCGCATACCGAGGGGCGTACGGAACAGGAACCTGCCCTGCCCGACACTGCTGCTGATCGAGAACTTGATGCTGTTGATGATGGCGCGCAACAGATCGCCTGGCGCCACACTGCCCTCGGCGACACAGGCGACGCCGACCGGATTGCGTGAGCGCAACTGCCGCACCGTGTCCTCGCGCACATCACCGATGCCGAGGGCCACCACCACCGGGCGGAACGGGTGGCCGGGCGCCTCCAGTCCGGCACGTACCGGCACCCAGACCTCGTCGGGCTGGAATTTGCCGCGCACCTGCGGATTTCCGTCCGTGAGGAAGAAGATCACCGGCGTGTAGGTGTCCAGTCGGGCGCTGGCGAAACGCTTGTGGTCGCCGCGCAATTGCCGGTCCAGATAGCGGAATACGTCCGCGTAGTCGGTTGCGCCCTGGCGTGGCAGCGCCGGAATGGACGGGTCGACCCGCAGCGGGGTCAGCGGCAGCACCGCGACGGCGGAATCACCGAAGGCGACTACCGAAAGATGTGCGGTGTCATAGGTGGTCGGATCCTCCTCCAGCACATTGAGCATATCCGGCAGCGCCTGCTCCACCGTCTCCAGCGGCGTGATCTTCTGGTTGGTCCACCCGGGATCCCACATCGAACGGGAGACGTCGCAGACGACATAGAACGGGAACACCCGGCTGGCGCTCACTCCGGCCTGGGTGAGTTTGAAACGAGTATCCTCACGCATACCTGGCTCCGATTAGTTGGAAATTTCTGCGCGGCACAACATTCCGCGGGCGGTGGACTGTTGATCGGCGACGACCTTGCCGTCGACGGTGATCTTGCAGTGGGCCGCGCCGACGGGATCGGGCGTGCCCTCGATGAAGACGACGAAACCGCTGGTCCGGTTGCTGACCAGGGTGCGCGAGTACGGCAGTGTCGTGGCGCCCGCAGCGAGGTAGCTGTTGGCGCCGTCGCTCCAGCTGAGGTCGCGGACCTTGCCGCTGCCGGTCACATCGAAAACAACGGTGTGCTTTGTGGTCTTCGCCGGTGTCCCCGTGGGCCCGGTCGGGCCGGTGGGGTCGATTACACGGGAATTGTTGTTCGCGTTCGAATTGCCCTTTCCACCAGACGGTCCGGTGCTCTTGCCGGTGGGTTGATCCTGATCCGAGGCCTGATCCCCATGCGGCAGATGGATATCGAGATTCGATCCGCCGACGGCAAGGAATACCGCGGCCGCCGCAACCACCGCGAGAACGGCGGTGAGTAGGTACTTCACTGGGTTCACTTTCCTGCGCGCCGAGCCCGGTGGACGGGACCTGGAATCAGCGTCCGGCAAATCCGGTGCGGAAACATCCCCGCCGTATCACTGAGTGACACGTTCATCGAAATTGGCTGTGCGTGCATTGATTACGGTCGCCTCGGGGTGCGACGCTGGAGGGTTGGATAGGGGTGCGTTAGGGGTCGGTACCGAACACGGGTCGGTACGTTTCGTGCCCCCTGAGATTTGCGGCACCGACCAACGAATAACCAACGGCCGTCCAATGTGGTATCGGTTTGACACCCGTGGCGATGCGGTCGCACACTCATCGCAACCGCGCATTTCTCGCGCGGCCGGTTCCCAATTCCCGAGAAGGTCGACATGATGTGTCGCCGCTGTGCTCCGGTCGCCTCGGCGGTGCGATATGCCCGATGACAAAACCGTGGTGGGGCGCGCCGTCGCGATTATCGAGGCGGTCGCCGATTCCCGGGATCCGGTGTCGCTGGCCACCTTGACCAAGCACACCGGCATTCCGAAACCCACCGTCCGCCGCATTGCCAACGATCTGGCCCGACGCGGCATGCTCGAACTGACCCGGGATGGCTATCGCGCGGGCACGCTGCTGATCTACCACGGTTTGCGCGCGGCCCAGCAGCACGGTTTCGTCCTCACCGCGCAGCCCTACATCCAGGACCTGTATATGCGCACTCGCGGCGAAATCGTCTGGTGCGCAAGCCTGTACGGTGGTGAGCTGACCCTCAACGGTTCGGCGTTCGGCCGCAACTACGCCGAGGTGATGAAGCGGCAGAACTGGCCGAGCATGGCCTCCTTCGGGCCGAGTATGGTCCTCACCGCCGCGGGGCGGCTGCAGATCGCCGCGCACGAAGAACAGGCCGAACAGATCCTCGCCATGCGCTGGCCACCGCTGACCCAGTATTCGGTGACCGATCCGCGCAAACTGCGGGCACTGCTCGACGAGGCCCGCGACACCGGATTCGCGCACGAACGTGAGCAAACGGCGGTCGGTTGGAGTTGTGTGGCATCGGCGGTACGCGACAGCTCGGGTGCGTTGATCGGCGCGATCGGGATCACCGGCCGCAGCGCCGTTCTCGAACAGCGCAGTCTGCATACCGGATTGGTGCGCTCGGTGGAATCGCTGCAGCACGAGCTGCGCGAAGACAAGTCGGCGGGCCTACCGCTGGGCAAGCCGTCGAGGTCTTTCGGCGATATCTTCACCCAGTACCCGCGCTGGACTCCCAGCCTCGCACCGCTGCTCGATGTGACCT
This sequence comes from Nocardia vinacea, assembly GCF_035920345.1. NCBI lineage: Bacteria > Bacillati > Actinomycetota > Actinomycetes > Mycobacteriales > Nocardiaceae > Nocardia > Nocardia vinacea. The sequence continues at coordinate 2,303,762 of NZ_CP109149.1, read as the reverse complement.
CGGATTGACCTCGGATTTCGATACCCCCGGCGCGATGGGCAGCAAACCCGAATTCCCTCCCGTACTATCGCGATCGGGAACACCGGCCGGGTAGATCGAAGGGGGACGGTGTTGGAGATTCGCCTACCGGCGGCCATGCGCAACGGGGGTGCGTGGTTACGGCGCTTCGCCGGGACGACTCCGGGTGCCATCGGCGCGGTCGCCGTCGTAACCGTGGTGTTGTGTGTGCTCGCCGGGTTGACCTCGGCCGATCAACTGAGCGGCAAGATCGCTCGGCGCGATACCGTGCTGGTACACACCGAACCGCTGGCCTACGCCGCACAGACCCTGTACGTCGCGCTGTCGGCCGCAGACGCGTCCGCGGCGACGGCCTTCCTGTCCGGCGGCATCGAATCACCAGAGGTGCGCGGGCAGTATCAGCAGGCACTCGCCGAAGCGGCGTCCGCACTCGCGGAGGCGACCGCCGGGGCAGCCGATCAGCAGACCAGGAATATCGTCGCCAAGATCGCCGCCGACTTGCCCGCCTACACCGGCCTGGTCGAAACGGCACGGGCAAACAACCGGCAGGGCTTCCCGGTTGGTTCGTCCTATCTGCGCGAGGCCTCACTGTTGATGCAGAATTCCTTGCTGCCCAACGCCGAAACGCTCAGCAAGGACCGCATGGCGGCGTTGCGCCAGGATCAGCACGATATCGGCGCGCTGCCGTGGGCGACCATCGTGCTGCTGATGCTGGTGCTCATCGGTTGTGGCGGCGGCACTTTCGTCCTGCTGCGCCGCACAAATCGCCGGATGAACCTCGGTCTCGCGGTCGCCGCGGGCGCGACCGCCCTCGCGCTGTTCTGGGTCGTCGCCGCGACGATCATCGCCGCGGCCGCACTCGATACCGGCAAATCCGGGGCGACCAGTCGCTTCGAAACCCTGACCCAGGCCAGGATCCTGGCCCAGCAAGCGCGCACCGACGAAACCCTGGAGTTGATCACCCGCGGCGATATCACCACGAGCGAAACCGATTACCGCAAGCACACCACCGAACTGGCGGATCGGTTGGCGACGGCAGCCGGACCCGATTCCGCGGCCGCGCGGAGCGTGCTCGGCTGGACCGCCGGACATGCCAAGCAGCGTGAGGCCTACGAGGCGGCGAACTATCCCGCGGCCGTGGCGCAGGCCATCGGCACCGGTCCGGACACCTCGGCGACGTTGTTCGCCCATCTCGATCAGCTGTTGCGCGACAACCTCATCCAGGAACGCGGTGAGTTGCGCGACGGGGTCGACTCGGCGGGTGCGACGTTCACGCTCAGCCCCGCGGGGACACTGGTGCTGCTGTTCGGCGCTGCGGCCTCGACCGTCACCGGCCTGTGGCCACGGGTGAAGGAGTTCCTGTGAGACGGCGAAACCCTCTGCGGCGGTCCGGCTTCGGATGGATGGCGTTGGTCGCCATGAGCGCGCTGGTGACCGCATGCGGTTCCGGCATCCAGGCCCCGGCGTCCACGAATGTGGCCGCGGTCAACCCCAAACCCGATCTCGTCGAAATCACTACGCCACCGCAGTCCGAATCCGGCGGGAACTGCGATCCGGAAGCCACCCTGCGTCCCGGGCAGTTGCCGAGTCCCGGTGCGATGCCGTCGGGTTCGGCCATGGCGGCCATCGTCGCCAACGGCAAACTGCGGGTCGGGGTGGATCAGAACACCTACCTGTTCGGCTTCCGCAATCCCGGCACCGGACAGCTCGAGGGCTTCGATATCGATATTGCGCGCGAGATCGCCCGATCCCTCTTCGGTGATCCGGACCGGATCGAATTGCGTTCGGTCACCGCGGCCGAGCGGATACCGGCCCTGCAGAACAAACAGGTCGACCTGATCGTGCGCACCTTCTCGGCGACCTGTGAGCGGCGCCGCGATGTCGACTTCTCGGGTGTGTATTACCGTGCGACCCAACGCCTTCTGGCCACCCGCAACTCCGGCATCCGGACGGGCGCGGACCTGGGTGGTAAGCGGGTGTGTGTCACCCGGGGCACCACCTCGCCCGGACCGCTGTTCAGTCTGCCCAAGCGGCCCATCATCCTGGGCGCGTCGAACTGGACCGACTGTCTGGCCGCGCTGCAACAGGGCCACGTGGACGCGATCAGCGGCGACGATCCGATCCTGGTCGGCCTGGTGGCCCAGGACCGGAATCTGGAGATCGTCGGCGAGGTGATCGGCACCGGCGCGTACGCTGTCGGCATCGCGCAGGGGCATCCGGATCTGGTCCGCTTCGTCAACGGCGTGCTGGAACGCATCCGCAGCGACGGCACCTGGCAGCAGCTCTACAACGCCCGACTCAGCGCCCTCGGCCCGTCGCCCGGTCCACCGGACCTGCGCTACAAAGAGTGAGACCATGCAGCTACTCACTCTTGCCGAAATCGACGCTGAATTGGCCACCCGCACAATCGAATTCGATGCCATCACCGCCACCCTGCTGGAACTGGACAAACATCCGGGCCATACACTGCTGCAGCGCTTTCCGTCGACCGGGGTGACCGAACAGCGCTGGCTGCCGGTCCGGGGCGCGCTCGCGCTGATGTGGGAGGACTACAGCCGTCTGCAGATCATCCTGGATTCGGCGCGCAAGGTGCGCGGCACTCGGGCTCGCCTCGACGACGGTGAGCGCGCCGAACTCACCCGGCTGCTGCGCGGGCGTCCCTACGAGGCCGCGCGCACGCCGATACCGATGGCGCAACGTTCGCTCACCGGACCCGCCGAAGAGGTTCTGTTCGTCGGACTCGCCGATACCGTTGATCGCATGCGGGCCACCTTCCCGGAAATCGCCGAATTCTTCGACGCGATCGATGCGGTGAACACCCGGGTGATGTCGGGCCTCGCGCCACTGCAGGACACCCTGGACAAGGTGGGCGCGGCCGGGGGAGAGATCACGCAACTGCGCGCGATCGGCGACGGTATCGCCGAATTGCTGAGCCGTTCGGCGACCGATCCGCTCGCGCTGACGGTGCCGGAGATCGATGCGCGCATCGCGGAGTTGTCGGGAGAGTTGCGGCAGGTGGCCACCATCATCGCCGAACTCGATGCGGTCGCTGCGGATTGGGCCGAGGCGGTCGCCGAAACCCGCAGGCGCTTGGCGGTGCTGCGGGCCACCCGAGCCCGCGCGGCGGAGGCGAGGGCGCGAGTCGAGGCGAAGATTCTGGCGGGCCCGCTGCCGGTGTACGAGGACAACACCGCCGCGCTCGAAGCGGAACTCGATACGTTATCCGCGAAATCGGGTACGGCAGCGGAGTTGGTCCGGTTGCGCACGCGGATCGCGGACGCGACCGCGGGAGCGGCCACCGTGCAGGAGTTGGCTCAGGGCCTGCTCGATCGGCGTAGCGAATTGCGCGGCCGACTGGCCGCCTATCAGGCGAAGGCGGCTCGTCTCGGCGTCAGCGAGGACCGAGATGTCCTGGCCTCCAATCAGATCGCGGCGGGTCTGCTCGCGCGGCGACCGTGCGATCTGGCGGCCGTCACCCGGGCGGTCGCCGACTTCCAGCAGATCATCGGGGAGAAATCGGGGCGGGGCAGATGACCTGTAATGAGCCGGGATGCGGCGGCACGATCGAAGACGGATACTGCGTGGTGTGCGGCACCGCGCCCGCCGAGGCGACCACGGTATCGGCGGAAATACCCATCCCGCATGGGGTTTCGAGCGAGGGTCGGAGCTGCGCCGAACCCGGCTGCACCGGAACTATTGTCGGTGGGTATTGCGACGCCTGCGCTACGGCGCCGACTGAATCGCGGCAGGCTATCTGTGCCGAGCCGGGCTGCGGCGGAACCATCGTCGACGGCTACTGCAATGCTTGCGGCACAGCTCCGGCCGGAAATTCCGGAACTTCCGCACTGTCGGCCCGCTCGGGAAGCACCCGCGCCTCCGGACGTTCGGTGCGCACCGGCCGGTCCTCGTCGAAATCCAGCGCTCGCGGCCGCCTCGGCGCGGGCATGGTGGAAGTGCCGCGGATGCCGCGCATCGACCCGGCCACCGCGGTCCTGGCCGATCCACAGGTCGCCGAGGGAAAGCGGTTCTGCGGCAAATGTGAACGGCCGGTCGGCCGCGGCCATGACGGTACGCCCGGCCGCACAGAGGGCTTCTGTCCCAACTGCGGCACCCGGTTCTCGTTCACGCCGAAGCTGGGCAAGGGCGATCTGGTCGGCGGACAGTACGACGTGGTCGGCTGTTTGGCGCACGGCGGACTCGGCTGGATCTATCTGGCCACCGACCGCAATGTCGCCAACCGCTGGGTGGTGCTGAAAGGTCTGCTCAATTCCGGTGATCTGGACGCGATGGCGGCGGCCGTCGCCGAAAAGCGATTCCTCGCCGAGGTCGAACATCCCAGCATCGTCAAGATCTACAACTTCGTCGAGCACCGCGGCGCCGACGGTGTCGCGGTCGGCTACATCGTCATGGAGTACGTCGGCGGGACGTCGCTCAAACAGATCCTGCGCGCCCGCCGCGATGCCGGGGGCAGCTACCTGCCGCCGCCGCAGGCCATCGCCTACATTCTGGAGATGCTGCCCGCGCTCGGCTATCTGCATTCGCTCGGCCTGGCCTACTGCGATTTCAAGCCGGACAATGTGATGCAGACCGATGAGCAGCTCAAGCTCATCGATATGGGCGCGGTGATCGCCATGGACGATCAGGACAGCCCTATTTACGGCACCATCGGCTATCAGGACCCCGAAATTTCCCGAAGCGGGCCGACCGTAGCCACCGAGGTCTACACAGTCGGGCGCACTCTCGCGGTATTGCTGATGAATGTGCCGCAGCAGGGCGGACATTTCGGCGCACTGCCCGGCCCTGAGGCCGAACCACTACTGGCGAAATACGATTCGCTGCACCGGTTCATCCTGCGTGCCACCGACGCCGATCCGGAGGCGCGCTTCTCCTCGATGGAGGAGATGGCCGATCAGCTGACCGGCGTGCTGCGCGAGGTGCTGAGCATCGATGACGGTGTGCCGCGTCCCGGAATGTCGGCCTACTTCGGGCCGCCGCGTGGCGTATTCGGCATTCAGGAAGCTCCGACGCCGACGAGTATCGTTGCGGCACTGCCGGTTCCGCTGGTCGATCCGAACGACAGCGGTGCGGCGCTTCTGGCCACCACCGGCGGAACTGCACCGGCCGAACTGGAACCGGCCTTCGAGGCGGGAATGCGCTCGGTGCTCACGACCCGCGGTGCGTCCGTGGAGATTCCGCTGCGGCTGGTGCGCGCTGCCTTGGAGATCGGGGACCCGATCGATGCACTGCGCCGACTCGAGGAGCTCGCCGATACCCTCCCCGGTGACTGGCGATTGGCCTGGTATCGCGGCCAAGCCGAGCTGCTCGCGGGCAATACGGATGCGGCATATGCCGAATTCGATGCCGTGTACGCCGCATTGCCCGGTGAGGCCGCACCGAAGGTCGCACAAGCGGCCGTGGCCGAACTCGCGGGTGCGCAGTCGGATCGGCAACAGGCCGCGCGCTACTACGACACGGTCTGGCGCACCGACCACGGCTTCGTCAGCGCCGCCTTCGGACTGGCCCGGCTGCGCAACGCGGACGGCGATCGGGACGGTGCGGTCGCCGTACTCGATCAGGTGGATTCGGCCTCGGCGCTCTACACCGAGGCGCGGCTCACGGCCGTGGAGACCATGCTGGCCGGGCGCGCACCCGATGAACTGTCGGAACCGCTGCTGCGTGATGCGGGCGGTCGGGTCGAAGCATTGCGGATCGAATCGAAAAGCCGTGGCGCACAGGTGCGGATGCGCGTGCTGGACGCCGCATTGAACTGGCTGCGCGCGGGTAAAGCACCGATAACACATGGGGCGCTGCTCGGCGTCAACCTCGATCAGGACGGAGTACGAACCGGTTTGGAGCGCTGCTATCGCGACCTCGCCCGCGAAACCGAAGATATGTGGGCCCGATTCGAGCTGGTGGATCGTGCCAATGCGATCCGGCCGAGGACGAACCTATGACCGAGTCCGATATCGCGGTAGAGCCGCGGTGCCCGGAATGCGCGGCGCGGGTCGGGGTCGCCTACCGGTTCTGTGAGGCCTGCGGTCGTGAACTCGGCGCGCGGCGAATCGCGCTGCCGCGGTCGGATCCGGACGCGGCACCGACGTGTGAGGGTTGTGGGGGCACCCGATACGACGCCGACGGTTACTGTGGCGGCTGCGGTCAATTGCGGCCGCAGCCGGATCGATTCGAGGCCGATCTCGGCGCGGTCTATGTCATGACCGATCGCGGTATCGCGCACGCGCGCAACGAGGATGCGGTCGCCGCCGCGGTACTGGAAGACGGGACCAAGCGCCCGATCGTCACGGTGATCACGGTCAGTGACGGCGTCTCCACCTCTGACGATCCGCAGGCGGCCTCGGGCGCGGCGGCGCGTGCGGGCGTCGATGCCTGCCTCACCGCATTGGCCGAGGCACGCTCCGGCACGGCGGTGGTCATGGCCGGGCTCACAGCCGCGTCGCAGGCCGTCCGCGATATCGCGACACACGAAGGCCACGCTCCGTCGTGCACCTACGTTTCGGCCATCGTGCGCGGATACGGCGGTGACGGCGTGGAGATCACCGTCGCGAATGTCGGTGACAGCCGGGCATATTGGTTGCAGGGCACCGGCATCGAGCCGATCGTGGGCGGGAATCTGCCGTCGACGCGGCTGACCGTCGACGACTCGTGGGCGCAGGCGCTCGTCGATGCCGGTGCCATGGACGAGCAGTCCGCGATGCGGGATCCGCGGGCGCATACCTTGCTGCGCTGGCTCGGTGCCGACAGCGAGGACAAAGCGTGGTCGGACCGCTGTGTGAAGACCTTTCACACCACGGGTCCCGGGGTGCTGTTGCTGTGCAGTGACGGACTCTGGAACTACATATCCGATCCGGCGGCGCTGGCACGGATGGTCAGCGGGTTACCGCGCGAGGAGGCGGCGCGGACGCTGGTCGAATTTGCACTACGGTCCGGGGGGAGCGACAACATCACCGTCGCGCTGGTGCCGATCGGGCCATCGGTCGATGCGGGAGTAGCACAGTGAGTTCCATTGCGAATAACGGTATTTCGGTAGCGATAGACCAGAACGAATATCTGGCCGAGGGCGCGGACACGGTCGACGCGGTGGTGACCGTGGAGACCGGAGCGGATTTCGTGGCGGCCGGACCGGAGCCGGACCGACTGGAGGTGCTGATCATCGACTGCTCCGGATCGATGGCCACCGGCAAGAAGTTCGAGGGTGCGCGCCGAGCCACGCTGGCCGCACTCGATGTATTGAAGGATGGCACCCGGTTCGCGATCATCGAGGGCACATCGATGGCGCGGCTGACCTATCCGAGCGACAAACCATCGGTGCCCGTCAATCGCGATACCAGGGCAGCGGCCCGCCGCGCACTGGACAAGTTGCGCCCAAACGGCGGCACCGCCATGGGCACCTGGCTCGGGCTGACCCGGCAGCTGGCCAAGAAACATCCGGATGCCATGGTGCACGCCATTCTGCTCACCGACGGTAAGAACGAACATGAGGAACCCGCGGCGCTGGCCGCCGAGATCAAACAGTCCGACGGGATCTTCACCTGCGACTGCCGCGGCGTCGGAACCGACTGGCAGGTGGACGAATTGCGTGCCATCGCCTCGGCGCTGCACGGCACGGTCGATATCGTCGCGGATCCGGCGAATCTGGCCGCGGACTTCGCCGCCATGACGCAGACGTCGATGGCCAAGGCGATTCCGGAACTCACCCTGCGGGTGTGGACACCGGCAGGGGCCACCGTCCAGTTCGTCAAGCAGGTCGCGCCGACCATCGAGGATCTGACCGCGCGACGCACCGATGCCGGACCGCAACTGGGGGAGTACCCGCTCGGGGCGTGGGGGGCCGAGGACCGCGACTATCACGTGCAGGTGCGGGTCGAGCCCGCCGCGCCGGGACGGGAGAAACTCGCGGCCCGGATCAGTGTGGTCGCCGGCGACGAGGTGGTCGGCCAGGGATTGGTGCGCGCGGTATGGACCACCGAGACCGAGCTCTCGGCCCGGATCAGCAGGCGCGTCGCGCATTACACCGGACAGGCCGAACTCGCCCAGGTCGTGCAGGAGGGGTTGAGCGCGCGTAAAAACGGTGATGTGGAGACCGCGACGGCGAAGCTGCGGCGCGCGGTCGAGCTCGCCGCCGAATCCGGGAACGAGGGCACCGCGAAGCTGTTGCGCGGTGTGGTCGAAGTGGACGAGCGCAATGGCACGGTGCGGTTGCGCGCCAGAGTCGAGGCCGCGGACGAAATGGCCTTGGACGCACGTTCTACCAAGACAGCGCGGGTACGCAAGGAGGGGTGATGGCGATTGCCACCTGTCCGGACGGGCATCAGTCCGTCGCGACGGATTACTGCGATGTCTGCGGTTCACCGATCGGTGCGCCCGCGCCGACGATCACGGCCGCGCTGTGCCCGTCATGTGGGTCGCCGAGCGCCGGTCGCTTCTGTGAAGTCTGCGGCGCCGATTCGGCGCTGCCGACGCCGGTGCCGCGTGCCGTCCTGCCGACCGAAATCATCACCGCCACCGCGGTTTCCGCTGCCGAGGTCGCGAGCGTGGCGGGTGCGATGACATGGGTCGCCACGATCACCGCCGATCGCGAGTTCTACGACCGCGTGCAGGCCCGCAAGGGGCCCGACGCCGATCAGGTCGAGTTCCCGGCGTTCTATCCCGAGCGCCGAATCATGTTGCGCGGAACCGACATCCTGATCGGCAAACACAGCGTCTCCCAAGGCCTGCAACCCGAGATCGATCTGGGCATCGCACCCGCCGACGCAGGCGTCTCCCGCGCCCACGCGATCCTCCGCCTCACCGAAACCGGCATAACCATCACCGATCTCGGCTCCACCAACGGAACAAGCCTCAACGGCAGCGAAGACCTGATCCCCGCCGAGGCACCGGTCCAACTCCAAAGCGGTGACCGCCTCCACCTGGGCGGCTGGACCACAATCATCGTGACCGCCGAAAACCCCTGAGCGAGTACCGCACATCCCTCATCGCCAGCTCACACCCGGTAGCTGCGACAAATGGGTGCACCAGCAGGCAAACGCGGCGCGACTCAGCGCCCGAGGTTCGGCGACGACTCCAACTCGCGCAACACCTCGTCGATGCGCCGCATGACATGGGAGCGCCAACCGGCGTCCATGATCGTGCGGGCCTTCTGCTGGAGCGGGTGGTCCGGGTCGAATCCAGCGTGTGCCAAGAACAATCGGGTGCCCTTCCCCTCGGGCTCCAGCGTCCAGGTGATCGTCCAGTCGGCGCCGTGCTCGGCATCCGGGTCGGCATCGCGCCAGCCGACGCGCAGCATCCGCTCCGATTCGAAGGCCAGCACCTCGGCCGCGATCGCACCGGAAAAGCCCGTCGCCGGAACGGCTTTCGCATCGATGGTGTAGCGATGCCCGACCTCGAGTCGGGAGTTGGACGGCATGAACCACCGCGCGAGCAACTCGGGCTCGGTCAGCGCACGCCACACCTTCGCCGGTGGGTGCGCCAGGAATTCGTCCACGTGAATGGTGGTCGGATCATCGGTCATCGTTACTCCTCTTCCATGGTGTCCAGCAGTTCACGCAGCCCGGCCAACTTCTCGCGCCAGAACCGCTCGAACGGGTGCAACCATTCCTGGATCTCGTACAGCGGGGCCGCCTCGAGCCGGTACAGCCGTTGGCGCCCCACCTTGTTCTCACTGACCAACTCGGCCTCCCGCAACACCCGCAGATGTTCGGAGAAGCTCGGCCGCGCCATCTCGAAATGTGCGGCCAGATCGGTCACCGGCTGTGGTCCGCCATCGCGCAGCAGTCGCAATACCTCGCGCCGAACCGGGCTGGCCAGTGCCGCGAAGACCCGCCCTTCGGTGATGTTCATGATCTCGACTATAGGTAGGAAAAATCCTACGCGTCAAGCATGCAACTGGGACCGATCGGTCGGTTACTATGCGCGTAGTATGTGGTCATGGGGTTCGAGTGGCCGGACTGGGCGTTCGCGCATCTGATCGGCATCGGACCCCGGGAGGTACGCCAAATCCTGGAAGGCGCACGGCGCTGGCCGCGGATCGCCGATGACGGGCACGTGACGGTGTTGTCGGTCTGGGGTCGCACGGGTACCGGGCGGCCGCTGATCGTGGCGACGCGCCAACAGGACCAGTGGACCTGGCTGATCATCGGCGCCCGGGAAATGCGCGCCGACGAACTGAAAATGTTCGAGGAGTGGGAACAGGAGAACCGGTGATGCGTGACAAGGATTTCCCGTCCACCCCGGACGAAGTGGCGGCGTTCATGGATCGGCTGACCTTCAGCGACGAACCGGTCCCGCCGGAAAAGGCGCCGCCGCCACTCGCCCCCGGTGACGACATCATGGTGACCAGCTCCATTCGCATGCCGCTGGACCTGCACACCCGGGTCAAGCAACTCGCCGACAGCCGCGGCATAGGCCTGTCGACACTGATCCGAGAATGGATGGAGGCAGCCATCGCCGAACTCGATGGCGACCAGCTAATCTCGCGCGCCGACGCGGTGCGTGCACTATCGCGCCTGCATCCCATCCACCGCGCGAGCTGAGTTGGTGCGCGCCTTGCGAGCATCTCGGTCATCGGCGGGAAGTTGATGGACCTTCCGTCGTGGTCGCAGGAACGTGCACCCATGAGCAACGAGGTGAGAGGTGCAGTCGTAGCCAGGCTGATCAGGCTTGCGGAAAGCGCCGACTGCAGAGACAGGGCGGACGCAGGCCGCTGCCTGGCCAACTTCGCCGAAATACCCGAGGCCAGGGGGCCGTTGTTGGGCCTCATGCTTGATGCTGGCGACACATTCGTTACCTACGCGACGGCGGAGGCATTGCTCCGACGTCAGGACGTGGTCGGTTTCGCAGCCGTCGCCTCAGGACTCGCTGCGGCCGATCCGAACCAAGGCGACTGGATCCAAACAGCGGTGCTCGACGTGTTAGGGGTGTTCTCCCGTGACCGGGATGCTGCTGTGCGAGAGTGCGAGACATTGACTGGGGCGCTTGATGAGCTGGTACGTCATGGAGCAAGCCAGCTGATCGCCATGCTGGCCGAGATCAACCCGATTCTTCGCCCAGCGCAGGACTAGCCAGTGGACGGCATCTACCGACGCTGGGTCGCGGCAGGTAAGTTGTCGCGACTGCACCCGCCCCACCGGACGAGCTGAGTCGGGGGAACGGCGGCGGAAAATGAGTGGCGCTCGGCTGCGATCATGGCGGATATGAAATCCGCCGTCTATCTGATCACCGGTATCCAGGCCGCCGGGAAGTCCACGGTCGCACAGGCGTTGGCGGAGCGGTTGCCGCGTTCGGCGCATGTGCCCGGAGATGCGTTCCGGCGCTTCATCATCGGTGGCCGGGCGGAGATGAGTCCGGAACCGTCGACGGACGCACTGGAGCAACTGCGGCTGCGGCACGCGCTGGCCGCGCACACCGCCGATGCGTACGCCTCAGCCGGATTCACCGCGATCATCCAGGATGTCGTGCTCGGGGAGTTCCTGCCCTACACCCTCGACCGCATCCGGACCCGGCCGCGATATGTGGTGGTACTCGCGCCGAAACCGGCCACGGTCGCCGCGCGCGAGGCGGGCCGAGACAAGGTCGCCTACAACGGGTTCACCGTCGACAGCCTCGACGAGGTGCTGCGAGCGCAGACCCCGCGCATCGGATTGTGGCTGGACACTTCCGATCTCACCGTGGAGCAGACCGTCGACGAGATTCTCGAGCGGGCGCGGCCATTGGACAGCGCAGTCACTTCTCAGTGACTACGCCCCGACATCACCTCAGCGGATGATTCATCAGTGCTGTCAGCTGATGAATAGGGTGAATCCATGACGGGATGGCATGCGCTGACCGATGACAAGATAGTCGAATTGGCTACCGGCTTGCGGTCGTTGGACTGGTCGTGGCGGCTGCAAGAGGTGCCCGCGATAGCGGCAAGGTTCGACTGGGAGATATTGATGACCCGAACGGATTGGGTCATGCTCGACTGCGGTTTCGGGCTGAGCAGCGGTGCGGTAACAGGCCGCGACGGCGTAGCCGAGTCCGTCAAGTTGATGGTGACAGACTCGGCAAGCGAGGACACGACCGGCCGAGCAATGGTGCGTGACGCGTTCGTCAGGATGTCCGACGCCATTACCGGCGCTCTCGGCGAGCCAACCGCCCGCATGCCGGGGGAAGCCGCAGAAATCCGTTGGGCTTTCCCGGAAACAACACTGCGCCTGAAGAATCTGAGTCTCGCACATACTGTCCAGCTGACGTATCAAACGAACGCCTCGCTGGCCGCTCTCGATAGATCCATCGAATACGAACGGCTCGGCCTGATATGACAGATTGGGCGGAATTCACCGAGCAACTGGCCGAGCAGTTAGCTGTACTGCCCGGCAGTTCGCCTTCGATCCACTAAGCAGGGCCTGCGTCACCCGAAGGAGCGAACACTGCGACGGCGGCCAAAAGCGTCGTCGGCTTGGCCAGCGGTTTTCGGATCGTGAAGTGCCAAGCGCCGAATGGCTTCGGCCCACCAGTTGACTCTCGCTCGAGCCGAGCAGCGCGATTGCTTCGTCCCGATCGATTGGATCCTGCTGTCAACTTGCGGGGAATTCTCAGCGGCTCGCCCGTAGTATGCGGACCGGGCGCAGTGCCTGGGGTGGTTCGCCCTCGAATTCCGCGGATCCATCGAGGTACCCAGCGATGAGGTCCGCAGCGGAGAGGTCTTCGACGTCGGTGAAGCCGAGCGCGCGCAACTGTGCGGCGATGTCGTCAGGAGTGAAGTAGCTGAACCAGGGTTCACCGACAGCTGCCGCTCGATTTGCGCGCGCCTGCATCTGCGCACGATCCTCGTCGGTGTCTGCCGACTGCAGGTAGTCGAAGATCACCTCGACCGGCTCGGATTGACGAGCAATGTATTCGAGGGTGGTGCGGGCGGCGTCCGGGGTCAGATAGAAGACGACACCGAGCCACACGAATACGGCCGGATCGGTACGGCTGAATCCGGCGGCCTCCAATCGGGTTGCCAGTGTGTCGGTTTCGAAGTCGACCGGCACGAAAGTCAACCGCTCGGGCTGGTCGATACCGGATGCGGCGAGGCGTTGGTGTTTCCACGCTTGGGTAGCGGGATGGTCGACCTCGAATACACGCAGGCCAGGATGAGGGTTGCGGTAGGCGAAGGTATCCAGGCCCGCGCCGAGGATCACGACCTGTCGCACGCCGGCAGCGACGGCTTCGGCCACACGATCCTCAGCGAAACGGGCACGAGCAGCAAAGAACAGGCGGCGCGGCCGATCACTGACACCCAGCCGCAGGATTCCCGAGCCCACATCGCTACCGGGACGATCCTCTGCGGGCCGGCCCAATTCGGTCAGCTCATCCACAGTGACACCCAGAAGACGTGCCGCCAGTGGATCGGTAAGAATCCTTGGCCGGTCAACAATTTGATGATAGGCACGGGCGTAAGCAGTCACGAGCGCTGTCCGGCTGGGTCCCTCATTCTCCATACTCAAGAAGCTACTCATGAACACGACGCGAGCCACGTGAACTCAGACACACCAGCTACGTGCGGACAACCGGGCGCTGGCGGCGGTGACCGATGCCGAGATCGGCGCCGCGCTGGAGTGCCTGTGGGGTTCGGCGGCGGTGAACACCTGGAATGCGCGTCGCGCCGCGGTCGGCAAGTGGCTGGGGTGGTGCCGCGAACAAGGCGGGGACGCACCAGCTGTCCCGACCTCGGCGCGCTGGTCCACCCCACCGGACTCCGACACCCCAGTTCGCTCCCGCACCGTGATCGACCGACTCATCTCCCGCCGCGACATCCACCTGCGGGAGAAGACACTGTGGCGGATGCTGTACGAAACCTGCGCCCGCGCAGAGGAACTGTATCGAGCCTTGGTTCGGAGGGTCCGTCGAACGCAGTCGAATAGTGGTCGCCCACATCGCATTCGGCCGCCGTACCACTATGCTCGGCGAGCAGCCGGAGGGAGTAGCGCAGCAAGCTCGCTGGACGAAGGTGCAGGCGTTGGTAGGCACTCATAGCGGCTTGCTGTTCCGCAGCGCGGCCCAGTAGTCATCTCGAAGCGCGTCCCACAGGTCGTCGTGCTGGGGGAGTAGCTCCCGGGCGGCCGCCAGATCGGGATACGGGTCGAACGTGACCGTTCCGGGTTGTGCTGCCGGAAGCGGTGTGCGCGAGGGCAGGCGGTACGCGGTGAAGGATTCCGAAGTGAATTGCGCACGTAAGATGCGGGCCGAGATCCCTGCCAGCTGCCACACGGCGACCTTGTGACCGTCCTGGGTTCGGGTGGTCCGCAATCTATCTCGACGCATCACGCCCCTCCTTGTTGGGACGCCCGGTGCCGGGGGACTCGACAGCCCGACACCGGGACGACACCGCGGGCACAGGCTGATTCGCCCATTCGCGGACCGCGTCCGCGAACCGCTCGACCACATCGGCTGGTGCACCGCTGTAGATAGCGGGAGGCCCGACGAACGGATCACGTTGTGGCAGTGCTGGATTGCGGTCCGGGGTCCGCGATTGACGGCGGTTCGGCCTTCTGGCGGTCATCGACCCGCCTGGCCGGTGTTCTCCGCGCCCAGATCGGCGTGAAGTTTCCCCACGCTACAGACCAGCCACATTCCGTATGGGAGGGTGGTGAGCAGGACGATCAGAGCGGTGATCTGAGCGAGCATTGGGCACCCCTTGGTTGTTCGGTATTGGAGATCTGTTGTCAGGCAGACGATCTGGCGCATGCGGGGCAGTCGGCGGGCGAATCGGTGGGGTGTGGATGTCCTGTCTCGATCAGGCGAGTCCAACAGCCGCGCAACATCTCACACGTCGGCACCGTGCAGTCGGCGTGTAGGTCGCGGGCGATCTCCCGATGCATCTGGACCGGTGACAGTGCATGGTTCGGATACTGGTGCTGAACGGGATCGGTGGCCATATCAGAACCCCAGGTGCGGGACATCGGCCGGGACGAGCCGACCGGCCTCGATGAGCCGCTTCTTCGCCTGCGCCTTGACCGGGCAGATCGACGCCTGGCAGTCCAAGTGGCTCTGCATGATTAGATGCGCGTATTCGATTGTCATCACGGGTAATTCGCTGTGGTTCGTCACCGGCAGGCCGTGCATGCGGATACTCCGAACGTGGGTGTGAGTGTCTGGAATGCCCGGTAGCCGAGGCCGAAACCGCCTGGGATACAAAACGATTCGCTTAGGCGGTGGGTACTTCCCGGCTACCGGGGTGATGCAAGTACACACCCGACTTTCGGGAAACGGCATCCTCAATCGCCCGCTTCCATCGTATTATCGCCAAACTTTCTCCGCGGATACCGCCACGTGAGCGCCACCTGCTGACGGCTTCCAAAAGTCCGGTCACTACATAGTGAGGCTAACGATATGAGCGTTACCGGCAGTACCCTCGCGCGTCGTGCCCTCGGCCGTGAACTGCGCCGATTGCGAACGGTCAAGGGCATGTATCAAGCCGAGGCGGCCAGGCTGGCCGAAACCTCCCCGCAGTCGATCGGCCGCATCGAGGAAGGGCGATCGACCCGGATCACCAGCTTTCAGGTCAACGCCCTCTGCGACGCCTACGCGGCCAACGACGACGAACGACGAATCTTGTTGGGGCTGGTGCAGGAGGTGCGGGCCGCACGGGAGCGCGGTGGGGGCTGGTGGCGTTCGTATGCCGATCAGATCACCGGGGACTTCGACCATTACCTGGCTTTGGAGGAGGCTGCCAGTCGGCTGACGGCGTGGAAGTTGGCCGTACTTCCAGGTCTGCTCCAGACCCCGGACTATCGCCGTGCGATTGCGTGGATCGAGTCTCCCGACCTGCCTTCTGAGCTGATAGAGAAGCGAATTGAATGGGCAATACGCAGGCAGAGACGCTTGGAGGATCCAGGGTTCGCTGTCGGGATATTGCTCTCGGAAGCTGTGCTGCGCGAGGAAATGGGCGGTCCAGCGGTGATGAGTGAACAGCTACGGCACCTGGCCGAAGTTGGTTCCCTGCCGAACGTTTCGATACGAGTTGTCCCGTTCAACGCCCGCAACCATCTCGGTGTGCTCGTCGGATCGTGCTCGCTCATGGAGTTTCCGCCCTTGCCGCAGTCCAAGCTCACGGAACCACCGATCGTCTACGTAGAGGAATACAGGGGTGACCTGTACCTGGAACGTGAGGCGGACGTGGAACCTTATCGGACTGCGCTCGCCGAGATCGGACGTGTAGCGTTGGATGAGAGCAAGTCCAGGCGAAAGATCCTGGCTGTGGCGAAGGAGCACAGAGCGTGAGTGTCGATCTGTCCGGGGCGAAGTGGTACAAGAGCAGCCGCAGCAGCTCGACGAAAGACTGCGTGGAGGTTGCACACCTCGACGGGGGCACAGTCGGGGTACGGGACTCGAAGAACCCCACGGGCCCGGCTCTTGTGTTCAGTCCCGCCGAGTGGGATGCGTTCACTGCGGGTGTGCAGGGCGGCGAGTTCGAGCTGTCCTGAGCGGCGTGTGAAGGTGAATTCATAGGAACCCCAGCTACTTTCGGTATCTGGGGTTCTTTGGATTCAGTGTTCGTCCGGGATGGCAGCCGCGAGATGAACGCTTTGCGAGCTGGTGACCTGGCCGGTACGGTCTAGACGAGCTTGCAGGGGGCGGGGAAGCCGGTCCGGCCCCAGGTCTGGGATGGCACCGGTGCGAGAGGACGAGATGGCCAGCTGGAGTGGTTTGGTCCGGGGTGTGGTTCTCGGTGCGGGGGTGGTCGTCCTGGTTTCTGCGTGCAACTCCGGTGGGGAGTCGAAGGGCAGCAACACAAACAGCGCGTCGGCGACGCCGACCATCGCCGCAGATGTGCCAGCCGGGTTTGACGCGTGTAAGGATCTTCCGCAGTCTCTCATCCAGTCGGAGGAACTGAAGAACAAGGGGGCTGACAACACAGATAGGCCCGGGGGAATCAAGTGGCGCGGCTGCATCTGGGTTCAGTCCGACGGCTACTCAGGGACTATCGACACCACCACCATCACCCTGGCGATGGTGCATGCAAACAGCCAGTTCACTGTCACCGAGGATCTCAACGTCGGTGGGCGGGCGGCGCTTACCTATCGCCCAAGCGATGATCAGACGGACCAGCATGAGCACTGCATCCTGATTGTTGAGATGAGGGGCGGCAGCCTGGAGGTCAGTATCGATAACCCTAGGTCACGTCGAAAGTCTGGGAATCAGCACTCTTGCGAGATCGCCAAGCGCCTCGCAACCCAGATCATTCCAGCGATACCTGACACCCTCTAGACTTGAACGACCTCCGGTCTATCCCGGCCGGAAACCCCTGGGGAGGAACACGAATCGTGAGCGGCGAATCCACGACACCGTCATCTGCGGGGCCGCTGGCCAACGCGATCAAGGACGCTCAGGACGGCAAGCTGACCGTCAGTTTCAGCAACGAAGTGCGCGTAAACGCCGACGAGTTCGTATATATCGAACGCGACTGCCAGGCTTTCAAGGACGAGATACAGGCTCTTCAGACGATCGCACACAGGATCTCCGACCGAAAGAACTGGGGCCTCGGCGAGGCGACGGACGGCATGACCTCGGCCAGCACACTGGTGGCTCGCTTTCGCGGCAAGGCCAAGATCGTCAATCCAGCCACCGACTCGGACAACAACGTCTTCGACATCCTCCAGCAGCACTACCAGATCGTCGACGACATCCAAAACCTGCACCGAGCAATCGCTCAGAAATACGTCGAGCAGGATCAAGAATTCGCCGCTCGCTACAACGAGTTGAAGGCCAATGTAGAAACGAGCCAGATCGGCACCCCGACCCAACTGGGCGTGACAACGCCGCCGGCCGTCGGTGCGTCGAAATGAGCGATTCGAACGAGCCGTCGAAGATTTCCAGTGGCGGTGAACATGTTGATAGCTGGAATCATTGGAAGATCTACAACGCGTTCACCCCGCTGAATACGACCGAGGCGCACAACGGCTCCGGTGAGTATGCCCAAATCGCCGCCCGCTGGGCTTCGGCTGCAGAACTTTTCGCCAACCGGATCAATCATTCGAGCTCGGCGGCCTGGGACGGTACTGCCGCGAATAGTTCGCGAGACGCGATCAGCAAATACGCCAAGGCCGCATTGGACCTGACAACACCGCTGCAGAATCTCGCCGACCGGGTGTCGGCAGCGGCCAAGGGCGTCAACGATACTCAGAACGCCGTCGATAAGCCGCCGGACGGGGGATCCTGGTACAACCCGAAGAGCTGGAACCTGGGTATCTACCACGGCCCCAATTCCGCTGCGGTGCGCAACGATTGCGAAAGTTCCGCACGGGAAGCCATGCGCAGTCATTACGTCGATACATTTGTTTCGGCGGATAAGCAGATTCCGGTGCTTCCGGTGCCGAACAGCCCAACCGATCCGTTGTACAAGCCACCAGAAACCAAGAACGACGGCTACACCCCCGGGACAAGTGGAAACGGTGGCGGTAACCCGACGTCCGGGTCCGGCGACCAGGGCAAAGGCGATCAGAACGAAAGTTCGCAGCCCACCACCGATCCGACGAACAATTCGCAGGATCCGTCGTCGACCACTCCCACGAGTACCGATTCCTCGTCGCAGACCCCGTCGAGCACCTCGGCTACCCAACCGAGTTCAGTGGCCCCTACGACGAGCACTTCGACGACGCCGAGCAGCTATCCGGGCGGCACCGGCAGCACGAGCAGCGGGCTGGGTGGCACCTCCGGCACGACCTCGGGCAAGCCCGGCAGCAGCGTGCCCGGTACACCGACCGCCGCCGGTACGACAGCCAACGCGGTACGTGCGGCGACCACCAGCACCGGCACCTCGGGCATGTCGGGCATGGGTGGAATGGGCGGTGGCCGTGGCCAATCCAAGGGCGACGACGAGTCTCATCAGCTCCCCGAGTGGCTTCGGAACATGGAGAACACCGAAGAGCTGCTCGGGCCCGACCCGAAAACTGTTCCCGGCGGCGTGATCGGCGGTGACCACGCCGAACCCGGATCGACGCCGAGCTGATCCCCGGCCGCTGGTCCGAAGCATTTCTTACCTGAATTTCGTTGACTCGCTGCCTGTCCCGAGGTACTTACGCCGAACCCGGGCGGCGCCGAGTCCGCCGCATGATGTCGATTGGATGACCACGATGGCCGAATGGAGTTGGGAACCGGACGATTTCGCGGCGCTCTGGTACAGCGAGGCGAACGACCGGTTCCCGCACCCGCTGCGCTATGTCAGCCGTTTGGCCACCAACGACGAGGTCGCCGCGCATCAGGCCGCCGTGCGCGCCCGCTACGGTGTCGAGGAAACCGAGCAGATCAACCTCGCCCTGCACACCCTCACCACCTCTGAGCTGCGCATCGAAATCGCCGGTGAATCAACGGTTCTCGGCAAGGGCGAACCCCGCGAATACCGCGTTCTCGGTGCCCGGACTCCATATCACGCGGTGATGCTGACCCAGACCGCCGCGGGCGGTGTCGACAGCCCTATCCGCTGTCGACTGTTTCGCACCGAACAACTGGCGGCACGCTTGGCCGCCATCCTGCCCTCGGTTCCTCCGGGCAGCGCCAAACCGGAAACCTTCCATGTCGAGGACCTGCGTTCCAGCAACAACGGCCACGGCCATGGCCGCAATAGTCCGCTGGAACGTTTCGATCGTCTGACTCAGCATCGCTCCGGCGCGGGCGTCGCGGGCCTGCTCGCCGGATACCTGCACAGCCGCCCGGCACCCTGGTACGCCCTCGGATGGTTCGATACCGAAGGCGATGGCCGTTACGTTCAGCAGCAAACCCGCGAACACATCACCGTCCGGCCCGCCACCACCGGCGATCTCACCAATTACTTCGAAACCTGGATCGACCTGGCCGTGAAACGTCTCCGCGGCGGCGACCCCGACAACTGGTGATGCGATCGTCGCCGGATTCTCGCTATCCACGGTGACCAGCTCAGCTCGCGCGCCGATGCCGTGCGCGCTATCGCGACTGCATCCGATCCACCGCGTGAGCTGACTCCAGCGCCGTCGCTGCCTGCGGCGCATCGCCGGCCGCCGTGGCAATTGCGTGCCGAGTCGCGGCCAGCCGTGCGAGCGCGGCCTCGGTGAAGACCGACAACCCGAGGTCGGGGTTGTATCCATGAATTTCCTTGACGTCGAGCTCGGCCAGGAAATACAGGATCTCGGTCGAGACCACCTGACCCGGTACCAGCACCGGGAAGCCGGGCGGGTAGGGGACGACGAAGGTGGTGGACACCAGGGTCTTCCCCTTGGCGATCCGTCGCCCGGCGTCGCCGAGCAGGATGTGTTCGCGGTCGGAATCCTCATACCCGGCGTAGAAGGCCGATCGCATGTCGCCGAACGAGCGGGCACCGTCGGGACGAAACACGCTGTCGAACTCACTGAAGTCGGGCAGCGCCGGCAGATCCTTCGTCATCTCGTCGATTCGGCGCTGTTGCAGGGCGCGATCGGCCTTACCGGCCGCGCGCCGGCTGCGCTCGAAATCGGTAGCCACTCGACGCAGCACGTCGAGCAGGTAGTGCACGCTCGACCAGGTGACGCCGATCGTGAAGATCAACAACACACTGTTGATCGAGGTCTTGTTGATCTGGATACCGAACCGGTCCATCAGGACCTTCTCGCGGAACTCGAACCCGTTCATGCCGGTCTTGCCGATGAACAGGGTGACCCGAGTCGGGTCGAGCACGAACTGATCGGACCGCCACGCCTCGTTCCACTCCGCCAAGCCACCCTGCCTGACCTGTCGGTACGAGCTGACTTCGGAGGGCCGGAACTCATCGGGCACCAGGTCGTCCTCATCGAGGATGCGGAACCACTTGCCGATCAGCCGGTCTTTGCGGACGCGGTGCCGGAAGACCAGCGCCATGTCGTAGACGTTCCGGACCAGCTGGAAGCCTTCGATGTCGACCTGGCGACGCGCCAAGTCCAAGGATGCGAGGAGTTGCTGGTTCGGGGATGTCGAGGTGTGGGTCAAAAACGCCTCACCGAACGCCTCACGGGTGAGAGCTTTGAAATCCTGGTCGTGGACATGGATCATCGACGCCTGCCGAAGCGCCGATAGCGACTTGTGAGTGGAATGCGTCGCATACACGCGTACCCGCGCGCGTTCGGGGTCGGGAAGTAGCCGGTGGTTGGTCCACTCGGCGCGGTGGACTCCCTGCATCGACGCACGCCACGCGCGATATTCCTCGGCGTACCCGGGCGCGGACAACATCGATTCGAGTTGTTCGGCGGCAACCATCGCGGTCCGCTGCCGGGCCCACGGCACCGCGGTGGCGAACGCGTACCACGCCTCGTCCCACAGGAAGCAAATGTCCGGCTTGATCGCCAGGACCTCCTCCATTACGCGCCGGGGGTTGTAGACGATGCCATCGAAAGTGCAGTTGGTGAGCAGCAGCATGCGCACTCGGTCCAGTTGCCCGGCCGCCTCGAGGTCCAGCAGGGCCTTCTTGATCGTGTGCAGGGACACGGCACCATAGATCGCGAACGGCTCGAGCGGGTAGGCGTCCAGGTACATCGGGTACGCCCCGGCGAGCACCAGGCCGTAGTGGTGCGATTTATGGCAATTGCGGTCGATCAGAACGATGTCGCCCGGCCGGGTCAGGGCCTGCACAACGATCTTGTTCGCGGTGGATGTTCCGTTGGTGACGAAGTACGTCTGATCGGCACACCATGTCTTCGCGGCTTTGTCCATCGCCGCCCTGATCGTGCCGTGTGGGTCCAGCAGCGAGTCCAGTCCGCCGGAGGTGGACGACGTCTCGGCCATGAAAATGTTGCGGCCATAGAATTCGCCCATGTCGTGCAGCGATTTGGAGTTGAAGATGCTGGCGCCGCGCGCGACGGGAAGGGCGTGGAATTGGCCGACCGGCGCGGCCGCATAGACGCGCAGGGCGTCGAAAAACGGTGTGGCGAACCGGCTCCGGAAGCCGGCGAGCACCGTGCTGTACAGATCGGTGACATCGTTGAGCCGATAGAACGTGCGGTCGTAGACGTTCGGCTCGTCTTCGGTCTCCGCGGCGATCGATTCGTCGGTGAGTAGGTACAGATCGATATGAGGCCGCAGCTGCCTGATCCACTCGCCACATTCGACCCAGTTCTGGGTGCGGTCGGTCACGACCACGTCGTCGTTGACGCCGAGCAATGTGGTCATCAACGGCACCCGGTCGTGTGAACGAAGCGGCAGGTCATGCCGGATGACCGCCGCCTGAATCTCGCCGTTCAACGCGACGGCGGTGATGGCATCCTCGATGCTCGACACGACAAGCAGCTCGAACTGCAGATTGTCCGACGGGTCGCGAAGCGCGCGCAGGTGCTCCGCGAGGCTCTCGGGAGCCTCGGGCGGAGAATCGTCGCCGAGTAGGACGGTGAAGAACTGCTGCTGTTTGGCCCGCGCCACGAGTTCCTGATCGGCCAGCGGCGCGGATGCGTCGAACACAGCTGCACCGTCGCCGTAGTCGGAGAGCAGGCGCACGGCCAGCGACACATCCTCGGCGAGCTGCACCGTTGCGAGATCGGCGAGATATCCGCGAAATGCCGCCAGTCTCGACGCGCCTGGGTACAGCCAGTACCGCTCGTAGGCGCCGAGCCGATCGAGCAGGCGCCGCACCCGGGCCGCTTCATGGGTGGTGTCCAGCCCGGCACGGTTGACATCGGCGAGCCGACGGCACGCGTCGTCGAGCAGATTCCATGTGTCGATTCGCGAGTACGACGGGTTCGCTACCGCCGCCAGCGCGGAAACACTGAGCCCTTTCGGGCGCTCGCCGTTTCGGTGCATGTCGTCAGTTTTCGCCCCTCAATCGGTAGGCGAAGTGATTTGTCGAACACGAAAGGTCACCTGCAACGTCCCTGCAAATATTGTGCTCCGCCGTCGATCGAATTCCTAGCCGGCGCTCAGGATGCTGCTACACGACCACGCCGGTAGCTCACCGCGATACGGACGGCGGATCGTGACCGCCGGACCGGTCGACGACCCCGGCCCGAACACGGGCACTTTCCGCCGTCCATCGCGTCTCAGCTATCGAGAGCTCTCCTGCATTGCATTGCGTGGCGTTCGGCGCCGGTCAGCCCGAGGGAATCCGGGGCTGCAGCGATGACGTCACACGACCGCGGGACGCCGGGCCGCGTTTTCGGCGATGGCCTCGACGATCTGCTCGAACAGCGGCTCGGGCAAGTCGTGGCCCATCGCGGCGAACGGCAGGTAGGTCGAGTTGGGGATCGCAGCGTGGGTGGCCTCGCCGCCGGCGATCTTGATGAGCGTGTCCTCGGCACCGTGAATGACCAGCGCGGGCAACTGCAGCTGCTGGAGGCGGCTCCTGCGGTCGGGAGCGATCATGGCCGCGGTCACCTGGCGTGCCGAGCCGTCGGGGTGCCGTGCGCGGTCGTAGGCCTCGGTCGCGAGCGCGCGACGGCGCTCACGGTCGGCGTAGGTCTTCGAGCCGATCAGCGTGTACAGGTCGGTGATCTGCTCGATCGCGGCCTCACGATCCGGCGGCATCGGTTTCATCAGTTCCTCGAGCACGTCCCCACCGGCCATGCCGATGAGAAAGTGCGGCGTGCTCATGATCGAGCACAGCGACAGCACCCGCGGGGTGTGCTCGATCGCGAGTAGCTGGGCGACCATCCCGCCCAACGAGGCGCCGACGACGTGCGCCTGCTCGATGCCGAGATAATCGAGGAGTTCGACAGCGTCTCGGGCGACCGCCCGCAGGTAGTACTGGCTCGGGGTGGTCTTCCACTCGGTCAGACCGCTGTCGCGGTTGTCGGGACGGATCACTCGGTAGCCGCGCTCACCGAGGTGGTCGACGATTTCCTGGGGCCAGTGGATCAGCTGGGAGCCGAGCCCCATGATCATCAGCAGCGGTTCCCCCGACGGATCACCCTCGTCGCGGAAGCACATCCTGACCTCGGACAGATCAGCGAACTGGTCGCGCTCATCGTGCATGACAACCTCCCGAAGTTGTGGCCGAGCATTGGCAAACAGGCAGCAAGCAACACGGGTCGATGTGAAATCGTAGGTCGATCAGAGATCGTTCACCATCGCCGGCTAGATCCGGCCGTCTGGATCACAACAATTAGCAATCATAGGGCAACCCGGAGCACCTCTTCATGACTTGCCGAGATTCACCAAATCTGTGTACAGGCCACCCGCCAGGAGTCGCCGATCCTGTCCGGATGGTGATCCAAGGCGCTTCGGTCCGGGCTACGCGGACAGGGTGCCGGACAGAGCCACCTCGGATGACACCGAGGCACCCGACAATCGATTGCCATTCGACATCGAAATCGTTGCGGTGCAGGGTATCCCGCGACAGGAGCTATCCGGTACCGGCAGCGCATCGCGTGATGCAGCAACGGCAGTCAGAACTCGCCGACGAAATTCGCGACGCCCGGATGCTCCGGAATCGAGGCGTAGCGGGTCGCGCCGGCCCGAACAACCAGGCCCACCTCACAACTCACGGGATTCGGGTCCGGGGAACGGGCCGGCGATCGGCGTCAGCGAGTCGGTGGCCGGGCCCTCGAGCAGCGTGCCGTCGGCGGCGAACCGGGAGCCGTGCAGCGGGCAATCCCACGATTGCTCGGCATCGTTCCAGCGCACGATGCCGCCCAGATGCGGGCAGACCGCGGATACCTCGGTGGTGGCGCCGTCGACGGTGCATACGGCGGTCGGTCGCAACCCGTGGCGTTCGACGCGGCCGCTGCCTTCGGCAGGCGCTGCACCGAGGCCGGTGCCGATCAGGCGCAGCCAGCCAAAGGAAAGTTGTTGGGCCACAGAGCTATTGGCGAATACGGCGGCGGGTATCGACTTCAGCTCGCTCGGCCGCCAGCTGGCGAAGGTATCGGCCCACTGCGGTGGTTTCCCATTGACCCGGCCGACGAGCGCCAAGGCCGCGGCAATGCCGTTGGTCAAGCCCCATTTGGCGTAGCCGGTGGCCAGCAGGATGTGATTCTGCCCGGGCAGCAGCGGACCGACGTAGGGCAGTTCGTCGACGGGGTGGTAATCCTGCGCGGACCAGCTCTGCAGCGGTTCGGCGGTGGGGAAACACCGCTGTGTCCAAGCGATCAACTCATCGACCCGGCGGCTGGCCGCATTCGTGCGGCCGACCACGTGGCCGTTGCCGCCGACCAGCAGCAGCTCCGCACCATCGGGTCCCGGCGTATACCGCAGCGACCGAGTGGGCTCGCCCGCGCTGATGAACATTCCATGCGGGATCGGCTCGGCTACCCGGAAGGCGCTGAGGTAGGAGCGTTCGGCGGTGAGCCGGGCGAAGAAGCCGCCGCGGTCGAGTATCGGGGTGCCGGTGGCCAGAATGATCGTGCGCGCGACCAGATCGCCGTGCTCGGTTTCGATCACCAACTGGTCGTGCTCGCCGCTGTGCACGCCCTTGGCGCGGGTGGATTCGAAGATCGGCGCGCCGCGCGATTCGATATCGGCGGCCAAACTGGCCAGCAGTGCCATCGGATCGAGTTGAGCCTGGTTATCGAGCCGGACCGCACCGTGCGCCGGGAACGGCATATCCAGCTCCTCGACGAGCGTCGTGGCCAGCCCGGCGGCCCGTGTCGCCTCGTATTCCCTTCGTACAGCGGACATTTCGGCCTTGGACTGAGCGTAGGTGAGTGCCGGGACGCGCTGGACGGGCACCGAATGTTCCGCGCAGTAGCGCAACAGCCACTGCTGTCCCTCGCGATTGGCCTCGACATAGTCGGACACCGCCCGATCGCCGTGGCGACCGCGGATCCGCTGCGCTCGAATCCCCTGCAGCAGACTGACCTTCGCCGTACTGGCACCGGTGGTACCCGCCCCGACTCGCTTACTCTCCAGCACCGCCACGTCGACACCGCTCTCGGCCAGCAGCAGAGCGGTCACCAGGCCGGTGAGCCCGGCGCCGATCACGACGGTGTCGAACCGCAGCCCCGGCGTGAGCCGCAGTCGCGCCGGCACCTCGGCATCGTTCAACCACAGGGACCTCATGCTCCGGCGATAACCGCTGCCGCACCGCCGAAACATCCCGATATGCGGCGAGAATTTGCGGAATCCACGAGGAAAATGCGGAGTTCGGATTCAACGGGCAGATCCGGGGTATGCGGCGAATGTCCACCTGAAAACCGATAATTCGGAGGTAGATATCGTGTCCGAGCACAAGAGTGGTCCCCGCGAAGGTGTCGAAGGCGTTGTCGAAGACGCCAAGGGCAAGATCAAGGAGGCCGCCGGCGCAGTCTTCGGAAACGACGACCTGCGGGGCGAAGGCAAAGCCCAGCAGGATAAGGCGGAATCACAGCGTGAAGCAGCCACCAAGGAAGCGGCCGCCGAGAAGCAGCGTGCCGAAGCCAAGCTCGACGAACAGCGCCAGCGCGCTTACCAACAGGGGCAGTGATTATCGATAATCACTGCACATGACATGTAATGGGTTGCCGGACAATAAGTCCGGCAACCCATTACTTTTTACTTTCGGTACCGGGATTACATCGGCACCAGGATGCCGGTCAAGTCGGCTTTGCGGATAGGTGTGTCCGGATTGGCCTGTGCCCGGCACATCAATTCGATGGCGGCGATCGAGGCGTCGACGGTCTGGTCATTGGTCGCCGGAGCATTGCCGTTACGTTCCTGCTCGAGGAATTTGGTCACCGTGACACGTTGTTTATCTTTGTCCTGCGCGACGAATTCACTACAGGGTGTGTCACCGCCCTTGTTCACCGCCTTCTCGGCCTCCTCGCAGCCGCTGGCCAAGACCGCCAGCGCGGCCGCAGCGACCACCGCGGCGATGCGACCTCGGCCTGTTCCGGTGTTTCTCATGATGGATCGCTCCTCCTCGAAACGATGCCGCCGATCGCGTCGGCGTCATTATCCGCATACCCGCCCGTCGAACACCGAATCAGCGGCGCTCCGAGCAACGATCGCGGGGTGTATGCCGTCCCGGCGCGGGTACGCCGCCAATACGGAGCGCGAACCCAGGAGCAGCCATGGCGACGACATCGAAGGGCGATGACCCAGCCGTGACCATCGATGATCAGGAATGGGATCGCAACGCCAGACATGAGACCGAAACGCAACGACTGGACCGCAATTGGTCCAATCTGGTGCAGGAACTGCGCGTCGTGCAGACCGGTGTGCAGTTCTTGATCAGCGCGCTGCTGATCCTCCCGTTCCAGGCCGGATTCACCACCTTGTCGCAGCTGATGCGCCTGCTGTATCTGGGTACCGTCTCCGCGGCGATGGGTGCGACGGTGTTCCTGGTCGCGCCGGTGTCGTGGCACCGGATCCTGTTCCGGCGACATCGGTTGGGCAATGTCGTGGCGGCGGCGCATCGCTGCGCGATGGCCGGAATCGCGCTGCTGGGACTCGCGCTGACCGGCGCGACGATGTTGGTGATGGACACCGTCGCAGGCACGATCGCCGGTGCGGTGTCGGGAGCGGTGGTCGCCGCGCTTTTCGCGGCGGCGTGGGTGATCGCACCGTTGCGCTGGCGCGATGGCCGCGATGAATCCGGTGGTTGAGACGGATCGGACCGGCGTGCCAGAATGGGAAACGGTTGAGACTACAGCCGACCCTGGGTCCGACGCGGTGACACCAAGCGGGACTCGGCCAGCGGGAGCGCGTAGCGACACCTGCCGCATCGTGGCGACTACCGGTATGTCGTACCGGCCGCCGCCATCGCCACTCTCCCGTGATCCGATCCTGCCGCGCAGGACCGGGATTCCCATTGGGAGGTTTGACATGTCTGCCGCTCTACAGCACCGATCGAATGGTCAGCACCCGGCCGGTGAACGACCACGTAACCGGTTCTGGTCGCAACGCGTCGATCGCCGTAAACACTGTGTGGTGGTGCGTGCCGAAGGGGAACTCGATGCGGCCGCACTCCCGGAGTTCCGCGCCATGCTCGAACAAGCCGTCACGACCCGGTGCCATGCGGTTGTCCTCGATCTGCGCGCCACCAAATTCTTGAGTATCCGGGTCGCGGCCACCATCGGAGCGATCACCCAGCGGGCCGCGCACGACGGTCCCGCTGTGCGGATCGTCGCGGGGCGCCGGGAGATCGAGCGGGTGCTCGCCATTACCGGAGTACGCGCCGTGTGCTGTGATTTCCCGACGATGCGGGCCGCGCTTGACACCTAAATGAGGCCTTAAGTCCCTGGTCGGGTCGATATCCCGGCACCGAGCATGATCACACTCCATACTTGCGCTGTGATGGAGAGTGGATCGGTTTCGCCCGAGCAGGCGAAGGCGTTGGGCCGGGTCATCGGCATGGGGAAGACGCAGAGCGTCGGCACCTTCTACTTCTGGTTTGCCGACGAGCGGTGGGAATGGTCCGACGAGGTGGCGGCATTGCATGGATACGAGCCGGGGACGGTGACACCGACCACTGAACTGCTGCTGTCGCATAAACATCCAGAGGATCGCGCACAGGTCGCTGACACCCTGGCCAACTCCATCGAAAACGCGCAGCCGTTCTCCAGCCGGCACCGGATCATCGATACGAGCGGTCGCGTGCACCACGTGATCGTGGTCGCCGATCAGATGCTCGACGAGGCGGAAACGGTGATCGGGACGTCGGGGTACTACATAGATGTCACCGACGCACTCGAGGAGCGGCAGCAGGAGACTCTCGACGACGCGCTGCCCGAACTGTATGCGTCGCGAGCCGTGATCGAGCAGGCCAAGGGCGCGTTGATGCTGGCCTACGGTATCAACGGCGAACAGGCGTTCCGGGTGCTGAGCTGGCGCTCCCAGGAGACCAACATCAAACTGCGTGCACTGGCCGCCCAGTTGATCGCCGATCTCGGGATGCTGACCGATTCGATGGCCGAACTGCGCACGCGCTTCGACCATCTGCTGTTGACTGCGCATGAACGGATCGAGGCCGACTGAGTCGGATCCACACCGGTTGCGATGTTTCGATGGTGACCGGCCGGGTAAGTCGCGAATGGCCCCCGACTCGAAGGCAAGTTCCGGTCGGCTCGGAGGAAAAGAGGTGGTGATGGGCATGGGGGAGTGGAGTTCCCAGTCCGCGGCGGAGAAGACGACGACGATCGGGGTTCGCATCCCCGCCGAGTTGGAGCAGCTGACCATGCTGCGCGCGCTCGCCGAAACAGTCGCGCTTATCGCGGATTTCGCGATCGATGAAGTGGTCGATATCCGGCTCGCGCTGGACGAGGTGGCCACGTCGTTGATCCTGGAGGCAACTCCGGGCTCGACCCTGGACAGCGATTTCACCTACAACGATCACGAGATGTTCGTGCGCGTGTCCGCGGTCGCGGTGTCGGAGAAGGTGGTCGGTCAGGCCGGATTCGGCTGGCATATCGTCCGCACGCTGACGCAGTCGATCTCGGCGGCGCAGGAGCCGTTCGACAGTGTGATCTCCGGATATCCGACTGTCGTCGACTTCAGCTGGGCGCGGAGTGGTGATGGCGGCTGATTCGAGAGCGCACCGCGACAGTTACGACAATATCGAGCCGCTCTTCGAAAAGATCGCCGCCATCGACCCGGCCGATCACCGTCGAGAACTATTGCGCGAGGAACTGATCGGCCGGTGCCTACCGCTGGCCGAACACATCGCGCGCAAATTCTCCGGGCGCGGCGAGAACTTCGACGATCTGCTGCAGGTGGCCCGGTTGGGTTTGGTGCAGGCCGTCGACCGCTTCGATGTGTCGCGTGGTTCCTCGTTCCTGTCGTTCGCGGTGCCGACGATCATGGGCGAAGTGCGCAGGCATTTCCGGGACAACACCTGGGCGGTGCGGGTGCCCCGGCGCACCAAAGAGATCCAGCTCAGCATCGGTCCGACCATCGAGGCGTTATCGCAGCGGCTGGGCCGGTTGCCGAAGGCGCGCGAGATCGCCGCGGAGCTGGATGTGGATCTGGTCGAGGTCACCCAGGCGCTGATCGCGGGCAATGCCTATCAGTCGAGTTCGATCGACGCGGTGGCCGGCGACGACATCGAGAACGCGCCGCAACCGCTGCTGGACAGTCTCGGTGAAGATGAGCCCAGCTACCAGTATGTGGAGGACTACCTGGCGGTCCGGCCGCTGATCGAGGAGCTGCCCGACCGGGAACGCGAGGTGCTGGTCATGCGCTTTTTCGAGTCCATGACCCAGTCCCAGATAGCCGAACAGCTCGGCGTTTCGCAGATGCATGTCTCCCGCATACTGTCCAGAACGCTCGGCAAGTTGCGCGACGCCGCGCTGCGCGACTGATCGACGAGGGGAATGCATTGTCGCGCAATGTGTTTCGTAGTGATCGGATCCACTGTTTGCCCGGCGTTGCACGCGGGTACGCGAAGAGGAACCGGACTATTGATGCCGACGCGCAAGGAGGTCGTCATGAACGATCAGCGACGACCGGCCACCCGAGATCCGTTCGGCGGACCGGGGGCTTCGAGGTCGCTGAAGAAACCGCCGGAATCAGTCGTTCGCGGCGAGGGCCCACAGCAGCCCGGCCGCTTCCTCGTCACCCGCAATCATGAAGTGATCCGGCGGTGGGCCGAGCAGCGTGGTGCGCGACCGGCCACCATGCCAGGCAGTGAATACGACGGTCGCCTCGGCGTCCTGCGCTTCGATTTCCCCGGGTACGGCGGCGCGGTGCTGCGCGCGGTGGGCTGGGACGAATGGTTCGCCACCTTCGACGCGCGCCGACTGATGTTTCGCTATCAGGAGCGCCGGGCCGACGGCGGGCCGAGCAACTTCAACCGGCTGGAACAGTCCCATCGGGACGAATGGTGACACTGGCCGAAATGTGTCGTATATCACGTGCAATTTGCACAAATCGGGTCTTCATGCGCAGGGTGGAGTAGCCGGACGCTAACCGACTGCCCGTGACCTGCCGTTTACCAATTGGTCGGTCCGGGTATTCAAGCAGTTGGCAAAGGTGCTCGAAGTGCGGACTTCGCGTCGGTTCCGGGTACGCGAGTCTCGGCGTCGCGTCGCGTCCGCGTGGCTGCAAGGGATGAGGGCTTGACCGCAAACCTGATGATCGTTGACGACGACGAAGTGGTACGTGGCGCACTGCGCACGGCCATGGAAGACGAGGGTTACGACGTTGCCGAGGCACATGAGGCCGAGGACGCGCTGACGTATCTGCGCAGCAATGGCGCTCCCGATGTGATGATCGTCGAGCTGATGCTCGGCGATATGGACGGCTTCGATTGCATCAGGGAGATCCGCCGTGAGCACGACGTGCCGATCATCGTGGTCAGCTCGCGTGATGACACCCATGATGTTGTGGCCGCGCTGGAGGCGGGGGCCGACGACTATGTCACCAAGCCGTTCGAGATCAAGGAGATCTCCGCGCGCATGCGGGCGCTGCGCCGTCGCGCGCGCCTGACGATGGAGCGCGAAGCGCCGCGTGAGGCCGTACTCGACGCGCACCCCGGCGGATCGCTGGTGCTGGATCGAGACGGTGGCGCGGTACGCCGCGGCGAAGACGAAATCCGCCTCACCATCACCGAATTCAAATTGCTCTGCGAACTCGCGGAATCGCCAGGACGGGTGCTCAGCCGCACCGTTCTGCTCGAAAGAGTATGGGACGACGGCTTTTTCGGCGATGAGCGCATCGTCGATGTCCATATGCGCCGCCTGCGCACCAAAATCGAGCTCGACGCCTCCGAGCCGCGCATCGTGGTCACCGTGCGCGGTCTCGGCTACCGACTCGATCTGCAGCGCTGAGCCTGTGACCGACGCCGCATTGGTACCGAAGTATGACGCTGCCTGCGGTTGTGATCTTTTCGTAATACAACCGCAAAGAGATCGACAGGTTCACCTCAAAGTTGCTTCGTAAGCCTGGATAAGTACTGCAGACCCGACCAGGGAGACGTATGTCACTGCACACCCTGTCCACCAAGACGATCGAACCGTCGGTCACCGAATACCCTTCGGCCGTACCGATTTCCGGACCGCACACGCAGCCGGTGCTGCGCTCACCGAGAGTCGGTGACGCGGCCGAGATCTGGCGGATCGCCAAGGATTCGCAGGTCCTCGACACCAACTCCAGCTACGCCTACCTGCTGTGGTGTCGTGATTTCGCGAGCACCTCGGTGGTTGCCGAAGTCGGTGGCCGGGTCGTCGGATTCGTGATCGGCTACCTGCGGCCGCAGGCGCCGGAGACGGTGTTCGTGTGGCAGGTCGCGGTCGAGCACGAACAGCGGGGACGCGGCCTCGGCGCGGCGCTGCTGGACACGCTGCTCGACACCGTGGCCGGCGCCGGTGTTTCGGCATTGGAGACCACGATCGCACCGGACAATCCGGCCTCGATCGCGATGTTCGCCTCGGTGGCGCGTCGCCGGTCGGCCGAGCTGACCAAGCACCCCCTATTCGATTCCGAACTCTTCCCGGACAGCCACGCTGCCGAAGACCTCTATTTGATCGCCCCTACCGCCCGAAAGCAGGAGGATCGACGATGATTACCGCCGAGACGACCATTTTCGAGGAACTCGAATCCAATGTCCGTGGCTATTGCCGCGCCTGGCCGACGGTGTTCACCACCGCGTCCGGGAGTTGGTTGCGCGCCGAGGATGGGAAGGAGTACCTCGACTTCTTCGCCGGAGCGGGTGCGTTGAACTACGGCCACAACAATCCGGTGCTCAAGCAGCCGCTACTGGACTACATCGCCGGTGACGGGATCACCCACGGCCTCGACATGTCGACCGTGGCCAAGCGCGGACTGCTGGAAACCTTGCGCGACGTCGTCTTCACGCCGCGCGGCCTGGATTACAAGGTCCAGTTCCCCGGCCCGACCGGTGCGAATGCCGTCGAAGCCGCGCTGAAGCTGGCTCGCAAGGTCACCGGACGCGAGACGATCATCAGCTTCACCAACGCCTTCCACGGCATGTCGCTGGGTGCGCTGTCGGTGACCGGCAATGCCGCCAAGCGGGCCGGCGCCGGTGTGCCGCTGGTGCATGCCGCGCATATGCCCTATGACGGCTACTTCGACAACACCACTGCCGACTTCCAGTGGATGGAGCGGGTGCTCGACGACACCTCGTCCGGTTTCGACCGCCCCGCGGCGGTGATCGTGGAGACGGTGCAGGGTGAGGGGGGCGTGAATATCGCCCGGCCGGAGTGGCTGCGGCATCTGTCCGAATTGTGCACCGCGCGTGGCATCCTGCTCATCGTCGACGATGTGCAGATGGGCTGCGGCCGGACCGGACCGTTCTTCTCCTTCGAGATCGCCGGCATCACCCCGGATATCGTGACGCTGTCAAAGTCCATCGGCGGCTACGGTTTGCCGCTGGCGCTGGTGCTGTTCAAACCGGAACTCGACGTCTGGGCGCCGGGTGAGCACAACGGCACCTTCCGCGGTAACAACCCGGCCTTCATCACCGCACAGGCCGCGCTCGAGCACTTCTGGTCCGACGGCACCCTGCAGGCCTCGACCGAGGCGAAGGGACAGCGGATCGGTGCGGCCCTGACCCAGGCGGCCGAGTACTTCCCGGGCATTTCGACGCGGGGTCGCGGATTGGTGCACGGTGTGGTCTTCGACGATCCCTCCCAGGCCGGCAAGGTCTGCCAGGTCGCCTTCGAGCGTGGGCTGCTGGTGGAGACCTCCGGTTCGCTGGACGAAGTGGTGAAGTTGCTGCCGCCATTGACGGCCACCGACGAGGAGGTCGAGCATGGTCTGCGAGTGCTGACCGGCGCGATCGGCACCGTTTGCGGACAGGAGCGTTGAGATGATCGTGCGCAGCACCGCGGGGATCACCGGCACCGATCGCGATGTCGCGGGGCAGGGCTGGCGCAGTAAGCGCATCGTGCTCGGCGGCGACGGCGTCGGATTCTCCTTCCACGAGACCAGCATCGAAGCCGGGACCGTGCACGAGTTCCACTACCGCTACCACGTGGAAGCGGTGTGGCTCATCGAAGGCGAGGGGACGCTGACGGATCTGGACCACGGCGTCAGCTACGAATTGGCGCCGGGCTCGATGTACCTGCTCGACGGACACGAGCGCCACCGCTTGGAGGTACGTACCGATATGCGGATGATGTGCGTGTTCAACCCGCCGGTCACCGGGCAGGAGGTCCACGACAGCGACGGCGTCTACCCGCTCGTCGCGGCCCAGGTAAGCGGATAGGAGGCGCAATGACGTTGGTGCAGACCGACGATCGCTACCCGACTCGGCTCGTCACGGTCGGCGAGCACCGGGACCGGACCGATCCCACGGTGTGGGGCGCGGTCGATTCCGAGGAGCTGGCCTCCTTCGATGCCAATGGTTTCGGGATCGTCGAAGAGCTGTTGACACCCGCCGAGGTCACGGAGTTCAGTGCCGAAATCGACCGTCTCGCCGGTGATCCGGCGCTGCAGGGCGACGACCGGGTGATCGTGGAGAAGTCCTCGAACCGGGTGCGTTCGGTCTTCGAGGTGCACCGGCTCAGCGGCGCGATCGCCGATCTGGTGCGCGAATCCCGGGTGGCCGGATTGGCCAGGCAGGTGCTCGGCTCGGACGTCTACATCCATCAGAGCCGAGTGAACTACATGCCCGGCTTCCGCGGCACCGGCTTCTACTGGCATTCGGATTTCGAGACCTGGCATGCCGAGGACGGCATGCCCGCACCGCGTGCGGTCAGCCTGTCCATCGCATTGACCAACAACTATCCGATCAACGGCAGCCTGATGGTGATGCCCGGCTCGCACCGCACCTTCGTTCCGTGCACCGGCAGCACTCCGGCCGAGCATTATCGGGAGTCGTTGCAGGAGCAGGAGATCGGCGTACCGACGCACGCGGATATCAATGCGCTGGCGAACCAGTACGGCATCACCCAGTTCACTGGAAGCGCCGGATCGGCCCTGCTGTTCGATTCGAATATCATGCACGGTTCGTCGAACAACATCACGCCGTTCCCGCGGTCGAACATCTTCCTGGTGTTCAACAGCGTGGAGAACACACTGGTGGAGCCGTTCGCCGCCCCGGCCCCGCGACCGACGTATATCGCGAGCCGGGACTTCACGCCGGTGTAATCCGCCTGCGACGCAGCTGGTCTCGGGTCGCCTCACCCGAGACCAGCTGCGCGCGTATACATTCGGTTGCACAGGGTGCGAATATGCACCGGGTGTCAGCCGTAGATGTCCAGCGTGACGGTGAGTGTCGCCAGGCGCGTAGCGAGCCCGAGATCGCGGGCGCGCCCCTGGATGTTCGTGCGGTCGTCGGCGGGCAGCTTGGCCCAGAGCTCGCCGAGACGGACCTGGGTGTCGGTATCGGCCACGGCGAGGACTCGCAGCAGTGTCGACCACAACCGGCCCTTGGTCGCGATGCCGGGTATCGCGGTCACGGTTGCTTCGGGCAATTCGAGTAGTTGGGTACCGATTCGGCGTTGGATCTCTGCATCGGTGCGCTCGACCAGGTCGAGCAGGCCGCGCCACAGTATCGGATCGCTCTGCCCCGCGAGCGCGGCGACCAGCGCCGCCATCGCAGCTGGATCCGCGGTGATCGGGTTGGCCGCCAAGGTGTCCAGCGCCGATGGGCTCAGGTATGCGGCGAAGCGGAGCATGTCGTTGATCGCGCCGTGTTCGATGAAGGTGGCGGCGAGTTCGGTAATGGCTTCGGGCGGGCCTATATCGAGCAGGATGTCGCCGAGCGCTTCGATCACGTCCTCGTCGCAGCGGGCGAAGACCGATACCGCCGCCAGGCGTAGCTCGGTGGAACCGGCGAGGACGGTGTCGAGGATATGCGGTATCCGATTCAGCGGCCCGGATAGCAGTTGGCGCACGATCGCGCTGATATTCGGGCCGGAGTAGGCGTAGGCGGCCGAGAGGATCAGGCCCTCGTCGTCAGACACGCCCGCCTCGATGGCACGGACTAGTTGCGTGGTCGCGAAGCCTAGGAACGGGCCGGCGGTGACATAGTCCTTGCGGCGCATCAGCTCGTTGGCCACCCGCACGACCGGTTCCGGCGGCGCGACCGCAGCGAGTCGGCCGACGGTACGCGGGTCGATATACGGCGCGCAATCGGCGGCATATTTCGGATCCAGCATCCCGAGGGCTTCCGCGGCCTTCTTGGGATGTTCGATGCCGACCGCACCCGCGGCGCGTCCGCCCATCATCGGCGGCACGACTCGCTGCACCAGCGGTATCGAAATGCTCAGCGGAATTATCGGCACCAGCTTGCTGAGCCGTCCGAAGGTCGCGGAGTGGTCGTCGAAAAGGGCGCGCGCCATGCGTTGTTGCAGTTCGTGCAGTTGCTCGGCGCCGAGTTTCTCCAAGTGAGCCAAGCGTTCGGCGGGGACATGCAGTGTGCGGGCCAGCAGAACCAGCTGCGCCCTGGTCACCCAATCCGTCATCAGCCGAGCCGATTCCCGAACATGACCTTCTTCGCCGCGGTGCTCAGCGGCCAGGGCAGTGCACCGACCAGTCCGTCGACGGCCTCGGTGAGTCCGGCCGTCTCGGCCCTGCGCGCGTCGCGCAACAGCGTCAGCAATTCGGCGGATTCCGCCTCGGAGAGTTGATCGAGGGCCGCTACAGGGCCGCCCAGTTCCTGTTCGAGATCTGCTCTGGCGGTCATATTCGCTCCCGGTTCCCCAGTCCTCGCGCAATGACAGTGCACGAAGCACCTCTAGATCACATTGTGCAGTGCCACCTGGCCTGCGAGGCCTGGTTCGCTGGTAACGCGCCGTTGGGCGGGCATGCTACCGGCGATCTCGGCGATCTCGATGTCGCGGGGCGGCTGTTCGTCGCGGGCCGCGATGACGAGATGATGATCTTCAGTGGCGAGAATGTGCTCCCGCAGCCGGTGGAGGAGGCGCTGTCGTATCTGCCGCAGGTCAGCGAGGTCGCGGTGGTCGGCGTGTCGGTGCCGGGTGATGTCACCTTCCTGGACGCGCTACCGCGCAATGCGACCAGCGAGATCCTCTAGCGCATGCTCCATCCAGCCGGGCTGATCACCGGGCGACAAGGCGTTCCAGAGCGGCGAGGTCTTGTTCGAGCATCCGGAACAACCAGTAGATGGCAATGAAGGCCAGCGCGCTGCCCACACACAGCACACGCAGCGGCACGATGACCGCCGGAATATCCTCGGCGGGAATGAACGTCGCGCCCGCGACGCCGAGCAGCGGTACGGCGGCGGCGATGGCGAGGAAGTAGGTGCTGCTGCGGTCGAGCCGGCGCAGTTGGACACCGTCGGCGGCGCCGAGTCCGCCGTGCGGCAGGAACATCGGGTAGATGCTGCGCACCGCATAAAAACTGACCAGAAAATACGGGTAGGCCATGGCGATCGCGCCGCAAACGATCTGGGTGATGAAGAAGTGCACATAGGCCTCGGCGGTGAGGTGATTGCCCGAGACCTGCACCGAGACCGGGACGACAACTCCGGCCAATACCCATAATGCGAAGCAGGTCAACACATTTCGGCGACCGAGTTGCAGGGCCTCGCTGCGGGCGCGCGCCAGGGTCGGCGCGTCGTAGGACTTGCCCTTGCGTAGCCCGCGCGAAATGGACCACAGATCGACCAGCAGCACATTGGTGACGATGATCCCGATCAGGAAGCAGATGCCGTAGGTGGCGACGGCGATCTGGTCGAAGCGGAGCTGCGCCTGCTCGTCCAATTTGGCGATGATGAGTGTGCGATTGTGGTTGTAGCTGTACAGGATTGCCAGCGCGTTCGGACCGCCGATGGCCAGCGCCATGATGGGGTGCATGAGCACCCGTGCGCGCAACCGCCAGCTGTGCGGCGGCGGGTCGACCAGGTCGCGGGCGCGCGCGTCCAGGCAGACATCGAATTGCTGGGCCATATCCGCGCCGCGCGCCCACCGCTTATCCGGATCCGGGTCGAGGGCGCGGACCAGTGCGCGACGCAGCGCCACTGGGCAATCGGCCGGAAGATCCTGATATGGCAGCGATTGCGGACTGCGCGAGCGGCGATCCAACATGCCATCGAGTGCGGTGCGATCGCCGCCGGTCACCTTATCGTCATCGAAAGGCTTACGGCCGGTGAGCAATTCCCAGAGCATGACGGCCAGCGCGTAAAGGTCGCTGCGGGTATCGAGGTCGGCGGCTGTCGTCGGTTTGTCCGGGTGCACGGCGGCCAGCTGCTCCGGTGACATATAGGCCAGCGAGCCGCCGAAGTAGGCGACCGGGCTGTCACCGGAGACATTGCCGCTGAAGCTGATATTGAAATCGGCGAGTTTCGGTATGCCCTCGGCGGTCAGCAGCACATTGGCCGGTTTGATATCGCGGTGCAGCACTCCGCAGCGTCCGGCGTAGTCGAGTGCCTGGGCCAGTCTGCGCCCGAGCCAGGCGATGGTCTCCGGCCAGGACAGTTCGGCCAGTTCGGCGCGCACGGGGGATTCGCTGGGCCGGATCTCGCCCTTGTCGGCGAGTACCGAGTCGATGACATCGACCAGCAGTGCGCCCGAGCGTTCGGCCGCCGGTGTGTTGCGCACCCGCTCGAGCACAGTGAACAGTGTCCCGCCCGGCACGTACTGCATGTACAGCAGGCGCAGGCGGCGACTCTCCAGGACCCGTTGGTCGAAGACCCGCACGATGTAGTCGTGGTCGAGCTGGGCCAGGGTCTGTGGTTCGGCGGTCTTGTCCTGGGAGATCTTCACCGCGACGAGCCGCTGCATGGAGCGCTGTCTGGCCAGGAACACTCGCGCGAACGCGCCCCGACCCAGCCCGGTCATCAGGTCGAAGTCGTCGATCTTCTGGCCGACATCGATCTCGTCGAGGTTCACCGGATCGGCATAGACGGCCAGCAGAGTGCTGCGGTAATCGTCGGTGGCCAGCATCTCCGAGAGTTGCTCGGCCTGTTCGGGATAGGCCGCGGTGTATTCCTCGACATTCACCGAACTGCCCGCGCGCCTGCGGACGTGGAACTCTTCGTAGATGAGATCGGGCGGCAGCGGCCAGGTGCGCAATTCCGGCAGGTCCTCGACGTATTCGGCGAGACGCTTCGGCTCCGTGCCACGCATCCACCGGTTCGCCAGATCGACCTTGATCAGCTCGATCAGCGACACCCGGCGGATGGCTGGGGAATCCGGTAGGTAGGCGGGCAGATCCGGGGGCGCATCGGCTGCCCGCCAGGCTTCCGCGAATCGCTCGACGACCTCGGCGACCCCGGTGCCGCGCGGACCGCCCGGCGAGCGGTCCGGACCGACCGTCGCCCCCGGAACCGGCGGAGCGGGGTGCGCCATCTGCGCATCGTAGCTCCGCCGATACCCCGATGGCGGCCGAGTTGGGCAACTGATTTGCTAGCTCAATGCCTGGTAGAGGGTGAGCCAGCGGTCCGGGGAGACGAGGCCTACGGGTTCGTCGAGGGCGATTCCGGCAACAATGCAGGCCGCTCGGACCTTGTGTGGCGGATGGACCCGGCGCAGTGTGGCCGCGAGGGAACCACCTAGGCCGGAGAAGCCGAATTCCACGAGTTGGTGGTAGCCACGGAGTTCCTTTCGTGCGAGCAGTGGTTGTTCGCGTCTGCGCAGCCGCAGGACGGCGGCATCGACCTGTGGTATCGGACGGAAGTGGTGGCGTTCGACTCTGGTGCCCAATTCCATTGTCACGGTTGGCCATTGGGTGATGGTGAGTTTGGTCCAGCGGCCGTAGTCCCCGGCGTATTTGCGGGCGAACTCGCGTTGGGCCAGTAATGTCGCCGAGCTGAGCCGCGGTGCGCCAAGACACCAGCGGACGATGTCGGTGCTCGCGGCGAACGGTATATTGGCGACGACCGTGAATGGTTCGCGGGGTGGAGTGATATCGCGAATATCCGCGTGGTGCACGCGAATTCGACGATTATTCGCATAGCGTGCGCGCAGTCTCTCGGCGTAATGGCGGTCCTTTTCGTAGGCCAGGATGTGGCCCGCGGTGCTCAGGAGATGCCTGGTGAGCATGCCGTCGCCGGGTCCGATCTCCACGACCAGGTCATCGGCGCCGATACCGGCGGCGCGTACCAGCCTCCCCGCGACACCGGCATCGGTGAGGAAGTTCTGTGACAGCTGCTTGCGGGTACTGCCGGAGCGGATCCGGGCATGCGGCAGCGAACGATTGCGGGACATGGGTGTCCTCCGAACGGAGTGGTCGAATCAGGAATGTGTGATTCGCCCGGACCGTGCCGGAACACTATGGGGCGCAGCCCATCTCAGTTCGGTCAGAACTGAAGGAATCGATCAGATCGATCGAGGAACGGGAGCAGCGCAGTGCGCGGGCAGAGGCCGGGCTGCCGTGCGGGGCCGCACGTAGTACGCGGGGGCCACGCACGCTCCGTTCAAGCCAGGACTGCCTGCCATACGGACAAACCTAGAGCACGCAGGAGTTGTCCGCGACTGTTTTATTGCGCCCGTCGCCAGGGGCGGGTGCGCCGAAATCGAGGCGAACATGTCGGTGCTATCCGGCACACTGTTGCTCATGCTGGTGCGCTCGGTTCCCGATCTGATCGCCCTCGCCGAAAGCGGCGATCGGGTGAAATATCTGCGATTCTGGGGACATCAGCCGCAGCGCGACGGCAGTATCGGCCCTGGATGCCTGAGCCAATGGTGGCCCGCGTCGTTCGTTGTCGGCGGTCTGACCTATGCCACAGCCGAGCACTACATGATGTGGGGCAAGGCGATGGCGTTCGGTGATACCGAGGTGGCCGAGCAGGTTCTGGCAGCCGGGCATCCCAAGCAGGCGAAGGATCTCGGCCGCAGGGTGCGCGGGTTCAACGAGATCATCTGGGACGCACGTCGTTTCGACATCGTGGTGGCCGGAAATGTGGCGAAATTCGGTCAGCACGAAGAGCTGAGGCAGTACCTACTCGGCACCGGAAGCCGAGTGCTCGTCGAGGCCAGTCCGATCGACCGGGTATGGGGGATCGGACTGGCCGCCGACGATCCGCGTGCCGAGAATCCCGCCGCCTGGCGTGGACTCAACCTGCTCGGCTTCGCGCTGATGGCCGCCAGGGCCCAACTGGCGGCGAATCCTGCTGCGACTCAGCCAGAATTCACCGATTGATCGTGTTCGTCGGTCTGCTCCTCAGCGACACAGGCGCGCCAGATCTCGGCTTCGGCGTGATTGCCCTGACGTTCGAGGAGCTCGGCGAGTCCGGTCATGGCGCGTGATTCGCGGCGGTCGGCCGCGGTGCGCCACCAGCGCTCGGCATCGCCGAGTTCACCACGATTGAACAGAACGACGCCGAGGTCATAGGCCGCGCCGGCGTGCCCGGCCTCGGCGGCCTGTGCCCACAGACCGCAGGCTTGTTCTTCCTCGCCGCGGCCGAACATGGCGACGCCGAGATCGTAGAGGGCGGCGCGATAGCCGCGGTCGCCATCCTTGGTGCGCCCCTGCGATTTGGATTGCCCAGGCTTCGGTGGTTCCGGGAGCGGGGTGTGGTCGGTATCCGCTGCCCGTTCCTGCATCACCGGAACCTGCTCGGCTACTGACGGTTCCGCCAACCGGGTGCGCGCGGGCTGCAACGGTGTGGTCTGCTCGGCCGCCGGGAGTTCGGGGCGGGCGAATGTCGTTTGCGGCGGTTCCGGGAACCGCACCAATTCGAGATCGCGGGGCGTCGGCTGCGGCTCAGGGAGTCGAGGCTGCTCGGGGGCAACGGATACGGCGCGGTGTGGCTGAGTCGGTGGCGTCGGCTGCGCGGATGTGTCAGGTCGCGGTTCCGCGGGTTGTGGCGCTTGTGGCGCGGCAGACGTCCGGACGGAGCCGGCGGGCAGACTCGCGGTTTCCACCTCGACCACCAAGTTGGCGAAATTCGGTGGGCCCTCGCCGACGCTGCACCAGAGGATGATTCGGCCGGTCGGTGGTTGTTCGATGAGGATGCCGTAGTTCCCCGACCAGGATTTCTGTGCGCCGAATCCGTCGACCCAGACCGGGGTCAGCGAGAACAGTGCGCCCGAATCGGTCGGGACTACCTCGAAGGTGACGCCGGCGGCGAGGGCATCGCTCCATACGTCGACCCCGGCCAGGCGTCTGCCATCGATGCCGATGTGCCCGTCGACCACCGACAGCCCGATTCCGTGTCCGCGCAGACCCGCGGGCGGGGCCGCGGACAGCAGCTTCATGGTGAGCAGGATCGGCGCGGATCCGACCTGTTCGGTGTACATCGGGTAGATCAGGCTGCCGTTCCAGGTGATCGGGTCGGCGGATTGGTAGCGGGCGGCCAGCGGTAGGTTCTCCGGCGAATTCTGGGCATACCAGTGCGAATACGGTTGATTCATATCGCGCCCCGACCTTTCACCGATGCTTC
Source organism: Nocardia vinacea (assembly GCF_035920345.1). NCBI lineage: Bacteria > Bacillati > Actinomycetota > Actinomycetes > Mycobacteriales > Nocardiaceae > Nocardia > Nocardia vinacea. The sequence continues at coordinate 2,261,632 of NZ_CP109149.1, read as the reverse complement.
CTCGCCCCTGTCTACGCGGTCCGGCCGGTAATACCGTACCTGCCTCTGATGTAGTGGCTGCTTCAGTCCCGAGCGGACCGCATGCGATCCACCGCGACCGTGACGCCGAGAAGTTCCTCGCCCGTCCTGGTACCCATTTCGAGTTCGTCGAAAGCCTGCACGAGCCTGCGTTCCTCCCAGTGGAAGTGCGATTCCAGGATGGCAGCCAATCCATCGAGTTCGCGCCGTACGGTATCGGCATTGTCCGGCCCGATCGAGTCGAGCAGTTCGGTCAGTCTGCGCAGGAAATCGGCGACCAGTCGGTGATCGGTGCGCAGTTCGGCCAATACCGGGGCCAGTTCGGGGAACTGGTCGGCAAGTGCCGGGAACCCTGCGGTGTCCTCGCCGGTGTGGTGTCGGGTCAGCGCGGCGCAGAATGCGGTGCAGTGCACGCGAAGTTGCGTCGGCCGCAGCTCTGAACCCGCCGCATAGTCGGTGACATCCGCGCGTATTCGCGTGAGTTCGGTTCGCAGCCAGTCGTGTATCGCCACCAGTTCCTGTCCGAGGGCGCGCGCCCGGTTTGCGTCGAGGTCGGTTGATGCCATGGATCGTCTCTCGTTCGAGGAAGACGCACGGGCCGTGCGGCTCCGCGAAGGGTGCTGGAATGCGGTGGGGCCTCGATGCCCCGCTCGACCTCAGCGCGAGCGCGAATGTGGACGCACGGCGGACTCCTCGATCACGGTGCCTCCATGCCGATCGCCGTCCACCCGGCGCCGCCACGCGACACATCCACGATCTTGCACCTGACAGGGGCCGCCGATCAACTCGGCGTGTTCGAAGACGTTGCGCGCCGTGCGAAATTGCAGTTCATCTCGACTTTTCGCGGTTTATGGCGAACAGGTGTTCGATGTGCGTCGCGCACTCAGCGGCGATACCGTGCGTTGCCGCGAACGCCCGTGGCAATTGGCGGATGTTGACTTCTGCAACGATTCTCGGGTTGTCGTGGTCGGTTGCGATTTCGGCGGGCACCTCGCTCCCCGACGGACACCCGGTAGTACGCCCCTATTTCGGTGCCTGGAAGCCGCCGATCTTCTGCTCGAGTAGTTCGGCCAGCCGCAGTGGGGTGCGGTCTTCGAACATCGGACCGATGAGCTGCACTCCCACCGGCAGGCCCTCGGGTGACCGGCCCGCGGGGATGGCGGTGGCGGGCAGGCCGGGCATGGTGGCCATACCGGCCCAGACGAGCTGGTCGAAGTACGGGTACGCGATGCCGTCGATGTCGATGTGCCGGTTCTCCAGACCTCCGTTGTGGTCGTGCGGGAAGGCGGGAGTGGGCGTGATCGGACACACCACGGCATCGAACTCGCCGAAGAACCGCCGCCAGCCGTGGCGGTGGAGTTCGCGACGGTTGTTCGCCTCGACCCAGTCGCGGTGGCTGAGCACCATGCCGCGCAGCCGCGCCGCATCGAGGCTCCGGTCCTCCGCGCTCAGGGCGGCGGCGTGGGTCTGCAGCTGTTCGTACACGTCGACGGAAAGACTTGTGGCGGCGTTCGACAGCATCAGCAGCATGTAGAGCGTCGCCGCTTCGGTCGGATCGGGCAGCAGCGGACTGCGCCGTTCGACGCGGGCGCCCTCGTCGACGAGCGCGTCGGCGACCCGGTTCACCCCCGCCCGCACCGCCGATCCGGTCGCAATGAGCGGATGGTCCTCGATGATCAGGACACGGAAGTCGGCCAGCCGCTCGTGGCGCGCGGGCGGCAGTGCGACGTCGTAGGCGAGGCCGTGGGTCAGCGGGTCCGGTCCGGCCATCACATCCAGCAGCAGCGCGAGGTCGCCGGCGGTGCGCGCCATCGGGCCGACGACGGCGAGGTCGAGGTCGATCGGCAAGGCCGGCGCTGGCGGCGCGACCATGCCGCGGGTCGGCGCCAGCCCGAGTGTCGGCTTGTGTGCGTAGACGCCGCAGAAATGCGCGGGGGTGCGCAGCGAACCGGCGAGGTCGGAGCCGATGGACAGCGCACCGAATCCGGCCGCCAGGGCCGCCGCCGAACCGCCGGAGGACCCACCCGAGGTGCGGCCGTGATCCCACGGATTGTTGGTGGTGCCGTAGATCTCGTTGAAGCTCTGGATATCTCGCAACGTCATCGGCACATTGGTCTTACCGAGCAGCACCGCGCCGGCGGCCTTCAACCGCGACACCTGTACCGCGTCCTCGGCCGGTACGTAGTTCGCATGCTGCGGCATGCCCCAGGTCGTGGGCAGCCCGGCCATGTCGTAGGACTCCTTGACCGTGACCGGAATACCGAGCAGCGGCCGATCCTCGCCGCGGGCGCGCGCTTGGTCGGCATCGCGTGCGGCGGCCCGCGCGCGGTCGAAATCTGGTACACAGATCGCGTTGATCGCCTTGTCGTCGCGCTCGATACGGGCGATCGCCTCATCGGTCAGTTCCACCGATGTCACTTCACCAGAATGCAAGGCGGCCGCGAGTTCTTCCGCCGACTGAAAATTCCAATCCATGAATCCGACGCTATTGGCCTGCCGGAGAGGACATAAAATGCCGCTTCGCACAACAGAAAGTCGAACGGACCACGTGCACCGGTGAAGTCACACGCTCGTTCTGCCATCGAGGACGGCCCACCCCAGGTCACAGCGTCGGCAGCGGGCCAACTCCATGAGGGCAGGACATGAAACGCCGCGCCGTGCAACGGGATAGATGTCTCAATACTCATCATGTTCCTGCCCCGGCCACAGACTATTTGCCCGACCGCCGACCATGGCGGCGCGCGGCGAGTTCGGTGTGGGCCCGGAAGTTCGGGAAGCCGTCATCGGGACACCCTCACGTACTCCGCGAGGCTGCGAGCCGACGTGTGCCCGGACAGCTTCATCAGCATCGGTATGTCCGATCCTGCCATGGTCACGCATTTATACGTAACTTACGGTTACATATAAATCGGGTTCTGCGGAATTCGGATGCCAGAGCGGCGATGCGATCATCGTACCCGGTCCCGGACCGGGATGCGACGCGAAGGATTCGACCCACGAAACGTGGGTCGAATCGAACGTTGAGGTGTCAGACGCCGACTGCCTCTTCCATCTCCTCCTCGGCCTCGGTGGGTCGCTGTGCACGGACCGGAGCGATAGGAGCGGAGGAGTTACGGCGTTCGTGTCGCGCGGCCGCCACCAGCATTGCGGCGCCGACGGCCAGCCACACGAACAGGCTCGCGATGCGGTCGGCGAAACCCGCACCTCCGTCGAAGTACAGCAGGCTGCGCGCCCCCTCCACGAAACCCGCACCGTTCCAGAAGGCGTGCAGCGAACCGAAGAAGCCGTTCTGCAGTTCGGGGCGGTAGATGCCGCCGGAGGTGGTGAAGTTGAGCATGACGAACAGCACCATCAGCGCGAGCGTGGTCCAGCGCTTCAGGAAGGTGTGCAGTCCGAGCCCGACGGTGATGATGCCCGCCGAGTACAGCCAGCCCATCGCCCAGATCGCCGCGTAGTCGTGGTCGACGATATGGAAGACCGGCGCGGCCACCACGATTCCGATGATGCTGACCACCAATGCGGTCGCCAGGCCGATCACCGCGCGCACCCGCATGGACAGTCCGGCGCCCGCCGCACCGATCGCGGCGACGCTGCCGTAGGAGCCGATGCTCAGGGCGACGAGCAGGAAGAACAGACCCTGTCCGGTGGGGTCACCACTGGCGGTCTGGGTGATATCGGTGACCGCCATCGGCACCCCTTGCGTCCCGGCTACCTGCCGGAACACCAACTCGACCGCCATCGCCGTGGTGTCCGAATTGGCCTTGGCCACAAGCAGTTCGGGATGTTGCGCATCGGGAATGTACGCGCCGGAGAGCGTGCGGTCCCGCAGCTGAGCGGTGGCGTCGGCGCGGGCGGGCAGCGTGACGACCTCGAGCGCGTCACCGGCCTTGTCCTTCATGGTCTGCGCCAGCACCATGTCCTGCGCGGATGTGCCGACCACAGCCACCTTCAGATGATTCGGCTCGGGTTGATGGAACGCACCCAGATAGGCCAGTGCCATGCCGAGACACATCAGCAGTGGGGTCAGCAGATGTCCGGCGACATGCCGTAGCTGGTGCGAACGCATGAAGGTCAACTCCTAATAGTTGGTAAATACAACTGTTATTGTTGTATCATACAACTGATGTATAGTGCAACCATGGCCACCGAACCGCGCACCGCGGCGATCCACATCATCCAGCGCGAACTGACCGCCTTCGCTCGGCGCGCCCGCGGCCGCGCCTCGGAGCTGCATCCGGAGTTGTCGCTGGTGGCGTCGAGCATTCTGGATCTGGTCATCGAGCGCGACGGCTGTCAGGCGACCGATCTCGCGGACCACTTCGTGCTCGACAAATCCACCGTCAGTCGGCAGGTGGGCGCGCTGGAGCGCTTGGGCTACCTGACCCGGGAGGTCGATCCGGAGAACCGCCGCAACCACATCCTGCGGCCGACGCCGGAGGGGCGGCGGGTGGCGGGGGCGGCTGAGCGGCGGCGCCACCGGGAGTTCGCCGAGCGCTTGACGGCATGGGATGACGCCGACATCCGGCGTTTCGCCGAGTATCTGATCCGCTATAACACCGCGAAATAGCCGCGCGAATTCCATAGTCCCACTGTGTAATCCCCATAATCCCGGCCACCGAACCAAGCGCTTGCTACGCTGACTCGATGATCCCCACGATCGTCTGGGGCACCGGCAATGTCGGCCGCGCGGCCATCCGCGCCGTCGACGCCCACCCGGCGCTGGAACTCACGGGCGTGCTCGTCCACAATCCGGATAAGGTCGGCCGCGATGCGGGTCGGCTCGCGGGGCTCGACTACGACCTCGGCGTTGCGGCGACCGCCGATATCGAGGCGGCCCTGGCCGCCGGACCTCGGGCTGTGGTGTACGCGGCCTCGGGTGATATCCGCCCCGACGACGCGCTCGCCGACATCGTCCGGGCCATCGAGTCCGGCGCGGTCGTCGTCACCCCGGCGCTCTACGCGCTCTACGATCCGCGCAGCGCCCCACCCGAAATGCGCGATCCGGTGCTGGCGGCGATCACGCGGGGCGGCGGGTCGCTGTTCGTCTCCGGTGTCGATCCCGGCTGGGGCAATGATGTGCTGCCGCTGCTGATGAGCGGACTCGGCAGCACCGTGGATGTGATCCGCTGCCAGGAGATCTTCGACTACACCACCTACGACCAGCCCGATTCGGTGCGCTATCTGGTCGGTATGGGCCAGTCGATGGACTATCTGCCACCGATGGTGGCGCCGGGCATACCGACCATGGTGTGGGGCGGACAGATTCGGTTGATGGCGCGGGCGCTGGGCGTCGAACTCGAGGAGATCCGCGAAACCCTGGACCGCCGTGCGCTCGACACCACCGTGACCACCGAGCGCATGGGTGATTTCGCGTCGGGTATGCAGGGCGCGTTGCGATTCGAGGTGCAGGGGATCGTCGAGGGTGAGCCGCGCATCGTCATCGAGCACGTCACCCGGATCCACCCGACCTGCGCGCCGGACTGGCCGACGCCGCCGGACGGCGAGGGTGCGCACCGCGTGCTCATCGAGGGCCACCCGCGTATCGAGATCACCATCGAGGCCGCCGACGAGGACGGAAACCGTTCCGCGGGCGGCAATGCCACCGCGGTCGGCCGATTGGTGAATGCCATCGACTGGCTCGTCGCCGCCGACCCCGGACTCTATGACGCGCTCGATGTCCCACTGCGTCCCGCAGTCGGCAAGCTCGGAAGGAAGCATCCATGATCATCGACATCCCCGAGGGCAAGGACCCGATCGGTTACGTGTGGGGCGAGATGGTGCCCGGCATCGGCCTGGCCGCCTCGAACTTCTCGCTGTCGGTGTATTCGCATTCGACCCTCGGACTGCGCGAATTCGAGGCGGCACGGCTGAAGATCGCCCAGGTCAACGGCTGCATCTTCTGCCTGGATTGGCGCACCGAGCGCGACGGTAAGAAGGTGGAGCCGGAGTTCGCGGACGCGGTGACCAACTGGCGTACCACCGAGCTGTTCGACGAACGCACCCGGCTCGCCGCCGAATACGCCGAACGCTACGCCACCGATCACCACAATCTCGATGACGAATTCTGGGATCGGATGCGCGCGCAGTACAGCCAGACCGAAATCGTCGAATTGAGTATGAGCATCGGGTCGTGGCTGGCCTTCGGGCGGCTCAATCACGTGCTCGGGCTCGACGCGGTATGTGTATTGCCTGGGCATTCGTCGTAGGCGAATGTCTTTGTCCCACCGTCTACTCGCACCTGCGCACCCGATGTGCCGCCGCATCGGCTCGCTTGTCCCCGAATTTCGCCGAGCACCGCGCGATCGAATGCCTCGACGACTGCGAGTCCGAAACCCGCGCCCTCGGCGTCATCCACGCGAGCGATCGGACGCCGATGGTGCGGGAACGAATTCGTGGCATGGCCGAGGATGTGACCGAGGAAGACCGCAATCGGCGAACGGCCTGTGCGCGAATTGCCCAGTGGCGCTGACTATTTCATTCCAAAGGCGCCCAGGCGATGCCGTCCAGTCGGCCCCACTCGTCGCAGGCCCAGTCCCAGATGAGTTGGGCAACGGTCGCGCCGTCGGTCACTGTGGCGCGCAGGCGTTGGTCGCGGATCGGATGGTGGATTTCGAGGGTGTAGTCGGTGGGGGAGTTGTGGTGGGCCCGGATGAAACTCTTTGCGTCGTTTCGCTTTTCGGCGATCAGATATGGGGTGGCGGCCAGCAGATGGAGTTGGCGGACCCAGTCGAAGATCTCGCGCTGGGTGAGTGAGGAATATTTGCGTTCACCGCCGATATCGATCGAGGCGTAGCGGCGTATTTCGGGGCTGGTCAAGGTGTTGGACCGCGCATCGTAGATTTCATATGCGAAACCCGCGATGAGGGCTTCGATGAGTTCGCGTACCCGCGGCGCGGCGTAGTCCATAGCGGAGCCGCGAGTCCTGCGGCGATCCACACTGTCGGCGGCGGTTACCCGCACCGAGTCTCCGGCCGCCTCGATCCGCAGCCTGGCGTGCCGGGCGGCGGCCGGAATTCGGCTGTTCCAGCTGTGCAGTCCGGCGATTACGGTCTGGTAGAGGTGGTCATCGGCGGGTTGCCCGCGTCTGGATCGAAAATATTGAAGTACGTCCCCCGGCGATGCCGCCGCACCTGCGGGCAGCACCACGAACTCATAGCTCATCAACCCAATTTAACTCGGCCCCCGACACATTCGCCCGCCCTGTTTTCGATCTGAACTCCACTTGATAGGCAAGTGGTTACTTGCCTATAGTGAGGGTGTGAGCGGCGATGTCTTCAAGGCGCTTGCCGACCCCACGCGTCGGGCGATCCTCGACGAACTGGCCGATCGCGACGGCCAGACCTTGTTCGAGCTCTGCGCACGGCTCGCCATGGGCCACCAGCTCACATCGAGCAGGCAGGCGATTTCGCAGCATCTGGACGTGCTGGCGGCCGCCGGTCTGGTGACCACGCGCCGGGACGGCCGGTACAAATTCCATCATCTGAATCGAGAACCACTGCGGCGGCTCACCCACCGCTGGCTCCAGGAGGACCGATGATCCGCATCAATATCACCAGTGTTCTGGTCGACGATCAGGACAAAGCGTTGCGCTTCTACACCGAGGTGCTCGGCTTCGTGAAGAAGACCGAGGTTCCACTCGGCGAGGCGCGCTGGCTGACGGTCGTGTCACAACAGGAACCGGACGGCGTCGAACTGCTGTTGGAGCCCGATGGGCATCCGGCGGTCCGGCCGTTCAAGGAGGCGCTGGTCGAGGACGGAATTCCGTTCACGTCGTTCGCGGTGGACGATCTGTACGCCGAGTACGAGCGGTTGCGCGGGCTCGGCGTGCGATTCACTCAGGAGCCGCTCGATCAGGGACCGGTTGTCACCGCGGTGCTCGACGACACCTGTGGCAACCTGATTCAGATCGCACAGATGAAGGGCTGAGGCTCAAGCCGTTCGGAGCAGGGCGTCGGCGAGGAGATCCAGCTGGCGGCGGGCCTGCAGTGAGCCGATGCGCAGCACCAGATGCTGCGCGCCCGCATCGAGGTACCGTCCGAGCCAATGGACGCATTCGTCGGCGGAACCGCCGAAATAGGCTTGAATCGTGGACATTTCGTCCAGCGATCGGCGGTAGTACCGGCGGACGTAGCCGTCGAGTTCAGTGCGCGCGGCGGCGGAGTCCGGGTTGATATTGATGGTGGCGTAAAGGGCAGGGGTGATGCTGCGGGTGGTCATTTCGCGCAGGGTGTGCCATGCGCGGGCGTAGGCGTCCGGGTCCGGCAGAAACGGTAGCCAGCCGTCGTAATACCGGGCCACCCGTTCGAGCACTCGAGGTGTGTCACTGCCCGCCAGCCACAGCGGGGGACCGGCCGGGCTCGCGGCGGGGAGGGTGCGGGTCAGATCATCGAGTTGCCAGTAGCGGCCGTCGAATTCGGTTCCGCCGGACCAACTCCGGCGCCAGATGGCGACCGTTTCGTCGAGTCGGCCGACGCGTTGGTCGAAAGGCACACCGACAGCGGCGAACTCGTCCCGGCTCTCGGGTAGCGGGAATCCGGCGCCGAGACCGAGGACCAACCGGCCGTTGCTGAGCTGGTCGACGGTGGCGGCGGTGTGGGCGCCGAGCAGTGGATGACGCAAAGTCGCGGTGAGTGCGGCGGTGCCGAGTTGGACGCGCGCGGTAGTCGCGGCGACGGCGGCGAGCAGTGGCAGCGGATCGACTCGGGTTCGTGCCAGCGGGGAATCGCCGATCCACACCGAATCGAACCCGGCTTCCTCGGCGGCCCGCGCGAACCGGACCAATCCGGCGGCATCGTGTTCGCCGGTCATCGAGGTTTCGCGGCTGGGTAGCAGCAAGCCGATCTGTGTCATACCGGCGATCTTCGCCCCCGTTGCCGAATCGGGGCAATTACCTCGAAGGTAAGCGACCTAGCGCGGTTCGAGCTCCGATTGGACGAGATCGTCGGGGAAGGCATACCGCCGAAACGCCCAGTAGCGGAACGCCATCGCGAGCAGCACGCCCAGAATCTGGCCGGTGATGAAGTTCGAGACGGCCTGGGTGACCGGGCTGACGTGCGGCACCCGAATATCGAGTACATACAGCGCGACCGCCTGCGGCAACAGCGTGACACCGATCCCGAGCGCACTGATCGCGAAGAACAGCGCAGCCTCGTGATGCCGCTCCCGACCGCCCCTGGTCCGGAACGACCACTCCCGATTGAGCACATACGACACGATCGTGGCGATCAACACACCGAGCACGCGCGCGGTGAGCGGCTTCTCGCCGAGCACCGTCAACTTCAGCGCATAGACGATCCCGGTGTCGATGAACCAGGTGATCCCACCCACGACGGCGAACTTGAGCAGCTCACGCCGCTGGATCAGATACGACCGGTACGGCTCCGGGATCCGGTCGAGCGCAAGCTGGACGAAGGACACGCCCCGCACTATATCCAGCAAATCCGTCACCTCACGTTTCCGACCGCCGATGCCGCCCTAACCCAAGCATGCCCGCTCCCGTCGCGCCAGGTAAGTCACCTCCGGTGTTTCGCGCCCGCCGCGTCGGTCAGCGTAACCGGGCTGCTCATGGCACTGTGTCTTACCTGACCCATAGCCGGAGGAGGAGCGCTCATGGCCGATGCAGGCAATTCCCGTGTTGTGCTGACCGCAGAGAAGGCACAGGTCAGCATCGCGCCGGAGAATGGCGGGCGGCTGACCAGTTTGCGGGTCGGTGACGTGGAACTGTTGCGGCAGGGCGCACGGTACGGCGCGTTTCCGATGGCGCCCTGGTGTGGGCGGATGGGATCGGGGCAGTTCCGGTATGGCGGCACGTTGCACCAGATGCCGATCAACGCCGATCCACACGCCATCCACGGCACCGCGCGCGATAGGGCCTGGCACGTCCTCAGCACCACCGAATCCACCGCCGCGCTGAGCTGCGAGCTCACGGACCCGTGGCCGTATCGCGGGCGAGTCACCCAGGAGTTCCAGCTCTCCGAGCACTCGATCACCCTGACCATGCGGGTCGAAACAGCGGGTGAGCCGTTCCCGGCGCAGGTCGGTTGGCATCCGTGGTTCCTGCGAAATCTGGGCTCAGGCAAGGACATCGAGCTCGACTTCACCCCAGCCTGGCAGGAGGAGCGCGGCCCCGACTATCTGCCGACCGGACGCCGCATTGCCCCGCAGCCCGGTCCCTGGGACGACTGTTTTGCGATGCCCGATGGCACGACTGTCACCCTGACCTGGCCCCATGCTCTGGAGCTGACCATCACCAGTCCCGCCGAGTGGGTCGTCGTCTTCGACCAACAACCCGAAGCCGCCTGTGTCGAGCCACAATCCGGTCCGCCCAACGGCATCAACACCCACCCGCGGCCGGTCACCGCGAGTGACCCGTTGGAACTGTCCACCACTTGGGCCTGGCGTTTGCTCGACTGAGTCCTATGCGCCATCGATCTCGGCGGCCACGCCGTTGAGGATCAATTCCAGCGCGAATACGAAGTCCTGGTCGTCGGAATCGGTATCCCCGTCCGGCGGTGATTCGAACAGCGGACTGGCGAACAGTGCGGCCGCCGCGGGGAAGCGGTCCGGATCGACGAGGACGGCCAGCGTGCGGCGGTAGTTCCGATTGGCCTGCACCTCGTCGAGACCCGTGCCGCGCCGTGCCTCGGTGAGCTGCTGGGTGAGCAGACTCGCTTGCCGCACATGTCCGCTCACCAGCATCAGGATGCCCGCCTTGGTGGCCCAGGTGAGTCCGGTGTCGGCGAGTGCGCGCAGCGCGGCATCCATCCAGCCGATCGTGTTCGGACCACGGGGCGGCCCGGAGATCGGTACTTGCGGCAGCCACGGATGCTCGGCGTAGACCGCGCGCATCGCATGTGCCCACTCTCGCAGCCCGGCCCGCCACTCGAGGGGCCCGGTGCCGAGATCCGGTGCCGGGCCGATGGCTGAATCAGCCATCAGCTCGAAGAGTTCGTCCTTGGAACCGACGTGGCGGTACAGCGCCATTTTCGTGAAACCCAGTGTCTGCGCGACCTTCAGCAGCGTGACCGCGCCCAGCCCGAAGCGATCGGCGAGATCCACTGCGGCGCGCACGACCCGGTCGACGTCCAGTTCCGCCGGTCGGCCCAGCCGTGCGGGTGTCGGGAGTCGCCAGAGCCTGCCCAGGTCGGCGGGCACCGCCTCGTCGGCCATGGCCTTACCTCCTCCGATGCTTTTGGCGGATACTAGCCCGAGAGATAGTATATGTTGGATAGTATCCCTCGGATACTATCGATTTACGGAGAACACAATGACCGATCAACTGGTCGCCTCCAGATCCCGAGTGCACGACGTCGATGCCCTGCGCGGCTTCGCCTTGTTGGGCATCTTCATCGTCAATATCACCTTCATGGCCTCGGGTTATCCCGGCAATCTGGTGATCGACCCCGACTACACCTCCACCCTCGACGATGCCGTGCGCGGACTGTCCGAGGTGTTCGTCGATATGAAGTTCTATCTGCTGTTCTCATTCCTGTTCGGCTACAGCTTCACCCTGCAGATGGAATCGGCGGCTGCCGCGCGAGCCGCCTTCGAACCGCGGATGCTGCGTCGCATCGGAGGCCTGTTCGTCCTCGGTGTGCTGCACATCGTGTTCCTGTACGCGGGCGACGTACTCACTACCTATGCGGTGGCGTGCTTGGTGTTGTTCTGGATGCGGCGGGTCAGCGACCGAACCGCATTGCGCGTCGCGGCGATTCTGTACGGCTTGGTCGTGGCGAGCCTGCTGCTCGGCACTGTATTCATGGATCTGTCGGCAATGCTGCCCTCGACCGCCGAGGCACAAGCCAATGCCGAGCATGCAACCCAGGCCATGCTCGGCGGCTGGGGCGACATTATCGGCGAACACCTCGACGGCCTCGGACTCCTTGTCCTGCAATCTCTTACGCTGCAGGGACCGACCGCACTGGCCATGTTCCTACTCGGCTTGGTCGCGGGCCGTCGCAAACTGCTCGCCCACGTACACGGCGACGAACCCATCCTGCGTCGAATCCAACTCATCGGCTTCCCCATCGGCCTGGCAGGCAGCATCCTGTTCACCATCGGCGGCGGCACCGGCCATACCCTCACGGTAGCGATCAGCGTCGCCACCGCCCCATTCCTCACCGCCGCCTATGTCGCAACTCTGCTCCGAGCAATGCACAGCCCCCGCACCTCCTTCATCCGCATGGCGCTGGCCCCCGCCGGCCGCATAGCCCTCACCAACTACCTCGCCCAATCAGCAATCGGCCTACTGATCTTCACCGGCATAGGCCTGGCCGCCGCCGGCACGTTCTCCCCGCTCGCCACGATGTCCACAGCCGTGCTCGTCTTCACCCTCCAACTAGCTCTGAGCGCACTCTGGCTCCACTGGTTCCGCTACGGCCCCGCCGAATGGACCCTCCGCTGGATCACCAACGCCCACCGCCCCACCTGGCGCAAAATCCCGTCTGAACCGGTGATGGATCAACCATGAGGCCAGTAAGAATGTCCGGGTGACGCAACGAGCGAAGGACAAACTCCTGGTGCTGGTCAACGGGCTGCCCGGCTCGGGTAAGTCGACTTTGGCGCCGCCGCTCGCCCGCGAACTGGATGCGCAACTGCTCTCCAAGGACGCTGTGAAAGAAGCCTTGGCGGAATGTATTTCCCGGCCCGATGCCGTGCCCTCGCTCGGTGCGATCGCGATGGAGGCTGTCTGGGCGATGGCCGCGGCGATACCGCAGGCCGCGGTGCACAACGACGGGCTCCGCTCTGTGCGCGATTGGGACACTTGGGCCGCGCATGGTCGACCGTTGGAGCTGACCCCAGTTATCAATGTCGACACCACGAGGCCGACCAATACTGCCAGCCTCGCGGCCGAGATCGAAACGACCGCGGCAGCAGTTCCTCCCACAGCGCTGGCGCACCCACCTGCGCGCGGTCAGCGAACGGAGGAGCTCGGCTGAGCGGGCCGTCGTCGCGGGTTCGTGAATCCGATTGGTGCGCTGGGGATTAGACGGTCAGGCACGGACAGTTACGGAAAGTTGGTGCAGGGCTTCGAGGGCTGCGGTGGTTGTTTCGGAGGTGGCGGGGAGGAGGGGGAGCCGGACGGTGGGGGTGGGGATGCGGCCTTGGGCGGCGAGGACGGATTTGATGACTACCGGGTTGGGTTCGGCGAACAGAGCTGCGGAGAGTGGGGTGAGTCGGTGGGTGAGGGTGCGGGCTTCTTGGATGGGGCCGTTGCGCCAGAGGTGGATCAGGGTGGCGAAGGCGGAGGTGGTCAGGTGGGCGGTGGCGAGGATGCCGCCGATGGCGCCGAGGGCCAGTAGTGCGGCGGTGTGCAGGTCGTCACCGGCCAGGACGGTGACGTCGGGTGGGAGGGCGGCCATGAAAGTGGTTGTGGTGTCGTCGATGCCGCCGACGGCGTGTTTGAAGCCGATGATGTTGGGGATGCGGGCGAGTTCGTGGAGGGTGTCGGGGCCGAGGGCACGGCCGGTGCGGTGCGGGATGTTGTAGACGATGAGGGGGACCGGGCTGGAGGCCGCCAGGTGACGGAAGTGGGCGATGACGCCCGCTTCCGAGGGGCGGGTGTAGTAGGGGACAACGGTGAGTGCGGCTGTGACGGCGGACCCGAGGGCGGCGAGCGCTTCGGCCGAATCCGCGGTGCAGTTCGTGCCCGCACCGGCGATCAACGGAGCGTTGCGTTCTCGGCAGACAGTGCCGCAGATATCGAGGACGCGGTGACGCTCTTCCGGGGTGAGGGTGGCGGTTTCGGCGGTGGTGCCGAGGGCGACGATGCCGGTTGCACCGTCGTCGAGTACCTCGTGGGCCAGGCCCGCCAGTGCGTCGGCGGCCAGATCGCCATTGGCGGCGAACGGCGTGATCAGAGGGACGAATAGGCCGGTGAGCGTCATGGTTTCAAGACTGGCCCGCCGCAATACTTCAGGTCCAGTTCATCTTTCTTCCGCCGAGCATAAGCTGAACTGATGCTTGATGTTCGAAGGCTGCGCCTGCTGCGTGAATTGGCCCATCGCAGGACGATCGCGGCGGTCGCGGAGGCGATGAACTATACGCCGTCGGCGGTCTCTCAGCAGTTGACTGCACTGGAGCGGGAAGCAGGCGTACCGCTACTCGAACGGACCGGGCGAGGCGTCACTCTCACACCCGCCGCACTCACCCTGGTCGAACACGCCGAGACAATCCTGGCGGCACTCGAACAAGCCACCGCCGACCTCGCGGCCTCCCGCGCCGCACTTACGGGAACGCTGCGCATCGGCGCTTTCCCTACGGCAGTCGCCACGATCCTCTCCCCGGCCCTGGTCGCACTGAGCCGCGACCATCCGCGACTGGAATTGCTGGTCACAGAACTGGATCCGGCCACCGTCCCGGACGCACTGCGCACGGATGCGCTGGACGTCGCGCTGGTCCAGGAATACGACTACGTGCCCGCCGAACCCGATCCCGCCCTGGACACCGAGCCGCTCCTCGAGGAGACCATCTACCTGGCCACCCCGACCATTACATCCCTGGAAGACCACCACGACGCCTCCTGGATCGCGGGCACCCCCGGCACGCTCTGTCACACCATGACGATCCGGGCCTGCCAGGCAGCCGGATTCACCCCGCGGGTTCGCCATCACGTGGACGATTTCAGTACAGTCCTGGCCCTGGTCGCGGCCGGCCAGGGGGTCGCCCTCGTCCCCGAACTCGGCGCACTCACCCCACCCCCGAACGTGGTGCTCACAGCCCTGTCCACCCGACGCAAAACCCACCTGGCCTACCGGCGCGGCACCGGCCGACACCCAGCCGTAGTCGCGGCCCGCGCCGCCCTACGCGCCTCCGCTACCACCAAACTCGGCAGGTAACCAAGATCAGGTGGATGCCATGGGGCATCGCCCGAGTAGCTCCCACCGCCAGTTCCACCTGATCTCGAGCGGCTAAGCGACGGACTTCCGCAGTGCCGCCAATTCGTCCCCGCGGGGATCACTCACGACACTCGAGTCCGGACTGTCGAAGATCTGGACCAGACGCGAATTCTCTTGGAAGCGTGGCCAACCCGGATCACCCGACTCGGCGAAAGCCACCCAGGCCGAATGGATTTCATCGGCGAGCGGTTGCGGCGGGTTGGGGCCGGTCAAGGTCTGCGCGCCCGCGAGGGCGTCGAAGACGAACGGCACCTCCAGGACATGACAGGCCCCGAGCCCCTCGATGCCGGATGACCACGCGAACTCATAGGCGTAGCTCGGCGCACCCGCGGCGGCGGTCGACTGCGCGATTCGCAGCGTGTCCGAGCGGAAGGCCCGATCGGTAATGATGGCGGCGAAGACATCCGCCGCCGTGGCACCCGGACGATTGGCACCGTAGATATTCCCGAGCGCAGGATGGAGTCCGTACCGGGTGAGCACGAAAGGCAGTGTCTCCGCGGTGATTCCGGCGGCGATACCGGTCGGCACCGTGAAGAACCGGAACTCCTCGGCGGTGCATCCGGCAATGAGCGGGACCGCCCGATCAGGTTGTGTGGCAAGAACTTTGACCGGCTGACCTTCGATCACCTCACCATCGATCACCGGAAGCAGACCCATGATCCCCATCCCGTTGCCGATGATGGAGGATCCCCACCGCGCCGGATCCGGATCGCTCATCAGCGCGAGCGCGAGCGCGTCTTGCGCCCCGCGTAGCTCATCGGGACCGAGCTCGCCGAAATCAGCCGCGGTGGGGCTGACTCCGAGGCTCGTGGCCAATTCACCGGCGAGTTTGCGCGCATCCTCAACGGCCACCGCGGCGGATCCATTGCCGCTCTGCATGATCGCCTGCCGGAACAAACCGCGCGACAGCGGTGAGGCCATCAGCGTCGCCACACTCATCCCGCCCGCCGACTCACCGAATATGGTGACCCGGTTCGGATCCCCGCCGAAGGCCGCGATGTTCTCCTGCACCCACTGCAGCGCGAACAGTTGATCGTGTAGTCCCCGGTTGAGCGGTGCGTCCGGCACTGCCGCGAAGCCGGATATGCCGAGCCTGTAATTGATCGAAACCAGCACGACCCCGTCGCGCGCGAACGCCGCACCGTCGTAGATCGCCCTCGCATTGGACCCTCGGGTGAATGCGCCGCCATGAATCCACACCATGACCGGCAGTCCGGAACCGCCCGGATCCGGTGTCCACACATTGACATTCAGATATTCGTCGCCCGGTATCCCGTCACTGCCGATCAGCGCGTGTATCGGCGGGGGATAGTGGGTCTGCACACAGGTTGCGCCGTGAGTGAGCGCATCACGAACCCCCTGCCAGTCCGGCACAAGCGTCGGCAGCCGGAACCGCGCGGGCCCGACGGGCGCCGCCGCATACGGCACTCCGAGAAATGCGCTGACGCCAGCGGTCGTCCGGCCGCGAATCTTGCCGCCGGTGACAGAAACAATCGGTTCCATGAGTCTCCTTCGCTCGACTCGATTCTCTACGCAGCACCCGGCGTCGGACCACAGTTTCGAGCACCTCGCAGAACTTCCGGAATAGCCGCAGATACGCGATTACCGTTATCGGCGCATCGGGCGTCTCCGCCGCCGCGTTGTCGCAGACCGACCACGCGATCGGTGTGGCAGCCATCGATCAGCTCGACTGAGGTCGACGAGTTCCGGTGCGACGCAAGGCGCGTGCAAGGCGACGCAAGCCCGCCGCAACCACACATCGGCAGAGTCGAGCTCATGAACGAGACATTCGATGTGATGGTCGCCGGTGCCGGACCCGTCGGACTGATGCTGGCCTGCGAACTCCGCCTCGGCGGTGCCGAGGTGCTGGTGGTCGAGCGACTGGCCGAACCCGATATGACCATCAAGGCCGGCGCGATCAATGTGCCGACCGCACAGGCGTTCTACCGCCGCGGCATGCTGCCCGACCTGCTCGAGCAGCAGAATGCGACGGTACAGCGCATCCGCGCGGCGGGCATGTTCCCGAATGCCGCGAACCAGCGTCTGCCGATCGCTGGTCATTTCGCGGGCATCATGCTCCGTGCGGACGAAATCGATTTCGAAGACCCGGTTTTCGCCGAACTCGGCCCGGGTGCCGAGGCGGTGCTGGTGGCCCAGCAGGCCATCGAGGCGATCCTGGCTCGGCGTGCCGACGAACTCGGGATCGAGATCCGGCGCGGTGTGGAGTTGACCGAATTCGACGATGACGGATCCGGTGTCACTGTCCGCCTCGCCGACGGCACCGTCCGCGCGAACTGGCTCGTCGGCTGCGACGGTGGCCGTAGCACGGTCCGTAAGCTGGCCGGATTCGATTTCCCGGGTCTGGACCCGGAGATCACCGGCCATCAAGCGGTCGTCGAAATGACCGGCGCCGAGGGCTTGCGTCCAGGCTGGAACACCACCCAAACCGGGATCTACACCAGTGGTCCGATACCGGGCAGGATCATTACCGTGGAACTCGACGGTCCGCCCGCCGACCGGACAACGCCGGTCACCGCGGCCGAATTGCAGGCCAGCGTGCGCGCGGTGTCCGGTGTGCCGGTCGAGATCAGCGCGGTTCATTCGGCAACGCGGTTCACCGACAACACCCGCCAGGTCACCGACTATCGCAAGGGTCGGGTGCTGTTGGCCGGCGACGCCGCCCATGTGCATTCGCCGTTCGGCGGGCAGGGCCTCAATCTCGGCATCGGCGATGCGGTCAACCTCGGCTGGAAATTAGCGGCCGTGGTGCGCGGCGACATGAGCGAAACTCTCCTCGAAACCTACACCGCCGAACGTCATCCGGTCGGCGCATGGGTGTTGGAGTGGACCCGCGCGCAGGTCGCGCTGATGAGAATTGACCAGCGCAGCAAGGCATTACGCGAGGTGATGACCGATCTGCTCGCTACCCGCGACGGCAGCACCGCCATCTTCAAGAAGATCTCTGGTGTGCTGCACCGCTACGACCTCGGCGGCGGCCACGACGTGGTCGGCGCGGTCACGCCGGATATCGAACTGTCCGACGGCAGTCGGCTCGGTGCGCACTTCACCGATGGTCGGGCAATCCTGTTGGATCTGGCCGATTCCGCTGAGCTGAGGACGATCGCCGCACCGTGGTCGGATCGGGTGCGCGTGGTGACCGCGAAACCCGTTGCACCACGAGATCTTTCCGCGATGCTGATCCGACCGGACGGCTACGTGGCCTGGGCCGCGGATTCCGGCGAGCGCGATGGACTTGCCGAAGCGCTGCGACGCTGGTTCGGCGACAAATCCTGATCGGCTGATGCCAGCCCGGACATCGTGGACCGGGCTGGCACGTTGATCGTCAGGCCACTTGGCGATACACCGCGACAACCGGAATCACCCGGGAAGTCTTCGCTTGGTACTCACCGAATCCCGGCATGATCTCGACCATCCGCGCATACAGTTGGTCGCGTTCGGCGCCGGTCACCTCTTCGGCCTTCGCCGGATAGCTCTCGGTGCCGAGCTCCACGGTGAATTCCGGATTCGCGCGCAGGTTGTGGTACCAGGCTGGATGCTTATCAGCACCGCCGTTCGAGGCGATGAGCACGATCCGCTCGCCGTCCGGGAGGTAAACCAGCGGGCTGGTGACCTGGCGGCCGGATTTGGCGCCCGTCGTCGTGATCAGCACCATCGACGCACCGTCGAACATCCCGCCGACCTTGCCCGCATTCGCGCGGAACTCATTGATCACCTGCGCATTGAAGTCGTTCACTGCACTCCCATCGGTTGTTTCCCGCACCAACCCACACAGTGCGCCGGAAATTCCGGCTGCTTCTTGCCGGACCAGCCGATGCGGAATACAGTACGAACGTACGGTTTGGTTGAATCGACTTGGAGCTGCCGATGTGGGATCCCAAGAAGTATCTGGCCTTCGATGACCACCGCTCGCGTCCATTCTTCGAACTTCTCGGTCGTATCGGGGCCGAGGATCCGCGCCGCGTCGTCGATCTCGGCTGCGGCCCAGGACATCTCACCGCTTCGCTGGCCGAGCGCTGGCCGGGAGCGGTTATCGACGCATGGGAAACGACCTACCTGCAACGCCTGTCGGGGGAGGATCCGGTACTCGAATGGGTCACCGGAACCGCCCTGCGTCCGGTGCGCAACGCACTCGACGACACCGCCTGGCAGGAGTTCACCGCACAGTTGGCGCCGCTCTTGCGTGCGGCCTATCCGCGCCAGCTCGACGGCACCACCTGGCTGCCGTTCCGACGGGTCTTCTCCGTGGCACACAAGACCGGCTGAGCGCCTGGTTATACTTCCCGGCTATGACTCAGGCGGCAATCCCTACTTCGGAGAGGTTTGCGATGGTTCCCAGCGTTCTTCCCTGTGCTTGCGGTCCGGACTGTCGGTGCGGTTGCCAGGATGGCGGCCGGTGCTCGTGCGGAGATAAATGCCAACACGAATGACCGATCGAGGCTCCCGAATCCGGGAGCCTCGATTCGTATTCAGGCAGTGCCCGGCGCGACGAACATGAAGCTCTTCTCCTCGACGCGCTGCTTGATCCGCCATCGGCCGTCGACGCGGGCGAAGGTATCCAGATACCAGAGCCCGCACAGCATCAGACTCTGCTGACCTTCGCCGGTCGAGACCAGCATCGGGTTGTGACACATGGTGCGCCCGGTGGCGCTGTCACCGTCGACGGTGATGGACGAATTGCTGATCAGATGTTGAAACGCAAGGAAGTTCGGCATCACGGTGGCGAGGAACTTCTTGGTGGATTCGAGATCACCGACCGCGCCGCCCATGGCCGAATAGTCGATATGCGCATCCGCGGTGAAAATCTCGTCGAGCAGATCCCACTGTTGGGTGTCGACCGCGTGTGAGTACCGGACCATGAGGTCCTCGATCTCCAGGCGGTCGGAAATCTCCTCCAGGGACAGCATGGCGCCTCCGAATTGCCGACACATCGTTCCACCGGGGCGCGGAACTGTGGGCCAGGGTAGCGGTTGGCCGCGTGGGGATTCGGCGAACGGAATATCAGTGACGCACGGCGTCGCGCACCTGTCCGTCCGCGTTGTGGAGCAGTGCGCGGGCCGCCGACGCGTCGACTCCGGCCAAGCGCATGACGATCGCGGTTTTCACGTGACCATCTGCTGCGCCCAGTAGTGCCGCGGCGGTGGCGGGGTCTACTCCGGTCGCCTCGGCGACGATGCGGCGCGCGCGGTCGACGAGTTTGGCATTGGTGGGCTTCACATCCACCATCAGATTGCCGTAGACCTTTCCCGCCCGCACCATGGCGGCGGTGGAGAGCATATTGCACACCATTTTCTGTGCTGTGCCCGCCTTCAACCGGGTGGAGCCGGTCAAAACCTCAGGGCCCGTTTCGACTTCGATGCCGACGTCGGCGTATGCGCTGGCTTCGGCATTGCGGTTGCACGAAATCGCGACCGTCGCGGCACCGACCGAGCGGCCATACCGCAGCGCACCGACGGCGTAGGGGGTTCGGCCGCTGGCGGCCAGTGCGACGACCACATCGTCGCCGGTGAGTGCGATGGTGGACAGGTCGGCGACGGCAAGCGCGGGATCGTCCTCGGCACCTTCGACGGCTCGCAGGAAGGCATCCGGTCCGCCCGCGATTATGCCGAGGACCTCGCCGGGATCGGTGCCGAAGGTCGGTGGGCATTCGACCGCGTCGAGCATCCCGAGGCGGCCGCTGGTGCCCGCGCCGACGTAGATCAATCGACCGCCGCGCCGCCGCGCCGCGACGATCAGCTCGACCGCCCGCGCGATCTCCGGAATCGCCTGCGCGACAGCGGAGGCCACACCGACATCCTCGGCGTTCATGGTGCGCAGCAACTCCTCGATCGGCATCGAATCCAGCGCGCTGGTGCGTGGATTCGACGCTTCGGTGGTCAGCGAACCGATTTCGGTCACCGCGACACCGGGTGATTCATTCGGCCTCCTTGGTTCGACGATCGGCTACCGCCTCGTAAGTGCGCCGCAGCGCCCTGGCTGCCGACGGCGTGCGTTGCAGGACGCCGACATACAGTGCGTCGACGATGAGGAGCTGACTCATGCGACTCGCCATGGCCGCGGAACGGAATCCGTCCTCGCGTCCGGCCACGAGCACCGTGTGCGCGGCGGCATTCGCGAGTCCGGATCGTGCTCCCGCGGTCACGGCGACCGTGGTCACGCCCGCGTCGGCGGCCCGGCGCACGGCCTCGACGATCGCGGCGGTTTCGCCCGAATGCGAGAACGCGACGGTTACATCACCGGCCTGGAGCAGGCTGGCCTGGACCAGTGCATCATCCTCGGATGTGCATGCGCCGCACCACATTCCGATGCGAGTCAGCTTCTGCGCCATATCCATCGCGACGAGTCCGGACGCGCCGATACCTACCAGGTGCACCCGTCGAGCGCCCACCAGTGCGTCGACGACGGCCTCCATGGTGGCCGGATCGGCGAGTTCGGCGGTCGCCATCATGCCCTCGGTTTCGAAGGCGGTGAGTTTGTGCAGCACCTTCGACAACGCGTCGTCGGCGTCGATATCGGTGGCGAATACGGGCGAGCCGTCCTCTCCGCCGACTGCGGCCATTGCGAGTCGCAGCTGCGGATAGCCTTCGTAGCCGAGGGTTTTCGCCAGCCGGACGATCGCGGAGGTGCTGGTCGCAGACCGGTCGGCGAGTTGGCTCACGGTGAGCTGTGCGGCGGCGGCCGGGTTGTGCCGGATCACCTGCGCGACACGAAGTGCGGTCGGGGTGAGTCGTGGCAGGGCCGCCAGCAGGCGAGTGCGTACGTCATCAGCCTCGGGCATGGTTCACCTCGCCACCGTGAGTCGCCGGGGTATGGCGGTCAGCGCACTGGGCAGCGCGAATCCGGCCGCACCCGGGGTGATCGAACCGAGCACCGCCGCGCGACTCGCTCCGGTACAGGCGGGTTGGCTACCCGCCAGACCGTGTGCGGTGAGGAATCCGAGCACCGCGAATGCGGTTGGCTCCTTCGCCGCCGACGGTAGGCCGAGTTCGTCGGACGTGCGCAACTTCGTGGTGCCGAGATGTGCGCCGAGCATTGCCATCAGGGTGGGATTGCGTGTCCCGCCGCCCGACGCGATGACCTCGGTCGGGCGCAGTGGTGCGAGGGCATCGGCGATAGTGCGGGCGGTCAGCGCGGTCACAGTGGCGACAATATCGTCGGAGGAGGCCGAACGGCCGTCCAACACGCGCGCCAAGTAGCTGCGGTTGAACAGCTCCTTCCCGGTGGTCTTGGGTCCCGGTGCGCGGTAATAGGGTTCCGCGAGAAGGGTTTCCAGCAGATCGGTGTCGATCTCGCCACGGGCGGCCCGTACTCCGGCGCGGTCGAAATGCTCGGCGCCGCCGGTGCACAGTTCGACAGCCGCATCGATGAGGGCGTTGCCTGGTCCGGTGTCGAAGGCGACCGGCTTGTCGCCGGTGACCGTGACATTCGCGATCCCGCCGATATTCAGCGCGGCCGCGCGTTCGGGACGCCCCGCCAGCCACAACAAGTCGAACAGTCCCACCAGCGGTGCGCCCTGCCCGCCCGCGGCGATATCGCGCGAACGAAAGTCGCTGACGACCGGCAACCCGGTGCGCTCGGCGATCCACGCAGGCTGCCCCAGCTGCAGCGTGCCTTTCACCGCGCCGTCGCTCACCCAGTGGTAGACGGTCTGTCCATGTGCGGCGACGAGATCAGCTGTGCCGCCGAAGAACTCGTGCTGTGCCGCATCAGCCGCAGCAGCGAAGGCTTGGCCGATCGTGGTATCCAGACGGCACACGGTGGCCATATCTATGGCACCGGGCGGCAAGGCGGCGATGAGTTCCGAACGCAGTTCATCCGAATACGGTCGGCTGAGCTGTCCGACGAGATGCACCTGAATCATCGTGTCCTGCAATTCGATATCGGCGCCGACGGCATCGATAGCATCGTGCGAGGTCCCCGACATCAACCCGATGACGCGCACTATGCCACCGCCGCAACGGGTTCCGGCTCATCCGGTGCGGACGCCGGATGGAACAGGCTCGCGATTCCGCCGACGATCAAGGTAACGAGCACGCCGATCGGCACCAACCACTGTGCCGCGATACCCTTTTCGACCACCTTCCCCGCAACGGTCACATCGATCTTGACCACCCGTACCACGAACGTCATCACGATCACCGTGGCGATGAAGGCGACGATCGCGTCGAACTGGTTGGCACGCGCGACCAGTCGCCCGAGCAGGAACGCACCGAGCAGCGCACCGTAGGTGTACCCCGCGATGGTTAGCGCCGTCAGGTACACATTGCCCGTCGTCGCGCTGAAACCCATCGCGAACAGCGCCATCAGCGCCGCCCACACCAGTGTCATCACGCGCGCCAGGCGCAGCAGCGTGTGATCGGCGAGCGTGCGCCGGGAGAAGCTGCGAATGATATCGGCGACCGTCGAATTGGCCATGGAATTCAACGCCGAGGACAGTGAACCCATTGCCGCGCCGAGGATTCCGGCGACCAGCAGTCCGGAGACCACCACCGGCAACCCGTGCAGAATGAAGTTGGGATACAGGCTGTCCGCGCTGGCCAATCCGAGTTCCTTGGCCGTCTTGCCGCCGTTGTAGGACCACAGCAGCACGCCGACCAGGGAGAATGCGGCGAACTGGATGGCCACGAAGATGCCCGAACCGATCATCGCCTTCTGGCTGTCGCGCAGCGACCGCGTCGCCAGAATGCGCTGCACGATCAGCTGATCCGAGCCGTGCGAGGCCATCGCGAAGATCGCGCCACCGATTATCGCGGTCGGGAGGGCGAAGGTGCTGGTGAGAATGTGCGCGAGACCGAAATCGGTATCGAAGACACGGAACTTGCCCGCATGCAACGCATCCGACCAGCCGGACGCGCCGACGTGGCCGGTGAGCACGCAGATCGCGATGAGCGCGCCGGTGAGGTAGAGGCCCATCTGTAGTGCATCGGTCCAGATCACCGCCTTGATGCCACCCAGGTACGTGTACACGACGGTGAGCAGCGTCAGCGCCACGATGATCGCGTCGTAGCCGAAGTCGAGTCCGAGTTCGCTGAGCAGCAATTTGATCGGAATGGCGGAGGCGAACAGTCGCACGCCCTCGGCGAGCAGCCGGGTGAACACGAAGGTCACCGCGGCCACGCCCTGCAGATAGCGACCGAAGCGCAGCTCGAGATACTGATATGCGCTGACGAACCCACCGCGCTTGTAGAGCGGGATCAGCACGATCGCCACGACCGTGCGTCCGATGATGTACCCGATGGCCAGTTCGACATTTCCGAAGGCCTGATCGGTGTACGCTCCGCCCGGAATCGAGATGACGGTGAGCACACTGGTTTCGGTGGCCACCACCGAGAAACACACCGTCCACCACGGCATTCGGCCCTCACCGACGAAATAGTCGCTGCTGGACTTCTGTTTTCCGGACAGCCGCAGCCCGATCCACGCGACGGTGACGAGATAGACGACGATGACGGCGAGATCGAGTGCGTTCAACGCAGCTCCCCGGTGACGCGATGGACTGAATGCAACTAAGTGTCAGATGTCGCGACGTCCCTGTCAATAAGTGTCAGAGATTCGAGTGACCAGCACTTCGAGCGCGGTGGTCGGGTCGAGAGCGAGTAGCGCGGCGCCGTCGATCGGGTCACCGAGCGAGTCGCGGCGATCGATCGCGTGCGCGATCTGGTTGTCGAGCGGGTCCAGGAGCGGTGCGCCGAGCTTGACCAGGCCGCCGGTGATCGCATAGGGGACCAGTGGGGGGATTCCGGATCGTTCGATCGCAGTGAGGACCGTGCGGGCGAGTGCACGTGCGGCGGCCGCCATGATCGCGGCCGCGGTATCGTCGACGGCAGCGGCAACGACGGGCGCGAATTCAGCGGCGACAAGGGCCGGATTATCGTGTTCGCCAAGGTATTTCGGCAATACATCCAATTCGATGCCGTAGTGTTCGCGGACCCTCTCGGTCAGGATGGTGCGTGGCCCGCGGCCGTCATGGGCACGTAGTGCGGCGCGCAGACCTTCGAGGCCGATCCAGCCGCCACTGCCCTCGTCGCCGAGTTGCGGTCCCCAGCCGTCGACCCGGGTGAACCGGCCCGCCCCGTCGACGGCCGTCGCGACGGCTCCGGTCCCGATTGCCAGCACGACTCCGGGCGATCCTCCCAGCGCCCCGGCGTGTGCGGTGACGGCGTCGGAAGTCACGGCGACCGCTGCCGCGCCGGGGACCTCGGCCAGCCTTCGGGCGAATGCTGCGGCCGCGGCCGGTGCCGATGCGGCACCCGCCGCGCCCACCGAGAGCGTGAACGTTGTTGGTAGCGAGGCGATCTGATCGATCACCGCGCGGATCGAGCGCTCCGCAGCAGTGACACCCGTACGGTGCGCCAGCCCCGGCGCACCCGGCGCTTCCGCATAGCCCAGCTGACGTCCGCCGACGCGCAGCGAACCGCGACAGCCGGTCTTGCCGAGATCGATCGCGAGGACATGGCTGACCATGGGAATATCTTTACCGTCCGTAGACTGGAGTTATGGACGTTCCGTCGACTCGCCGCGGTCCAGACTGAACCTACCTGGAGTGCAAGGCGTTTCGCGGTCAGGACAGAAACCGCAATGTCGAGGGTTCGCCGCGATTCAGGGCTGTGGTGTGCTCGGTGAGGTTGAGACCATCGCTGAGTGTCGATCCGGTATCGAGCAGCGCGACCAGTTCGGCCTCCGCGTCTTTGACCGCTGCCGCCGCATCGAGGAGCCAGTCGATGCGGTCGGGTTCGACGACGATGACGCCTTCCTCGTCGGCGAGGATCAGGTCACCCGGGTATACCTCGACGCCACCACAGGTCACCGGGATCTGCAGCTCACCGAGCTGTGCGGTGGTGCCTGCCATGGGCGTGACGAAGCGGCTGTACACCGGCAGCGCACAACCTCGGACATAGGCGATATCGCGATACCCGCCGTCGACGATGATGCCGCCGAGATTGCGCACCAGCGCGCCGCGCGCGAATAGTTCTCCGGCGAGCGCGATTTCGGCACCACCGCCATCGACAACGAGGACGTCGCCGGGCGCGGCGGTCTCGACGGCGCGCAGCACTGCGAGGAAGTCACCGCGACAGCGCACGGTGAAGGCGGGCCCGAAAATCCGCGGCTCGGCCGAACGCAGGCGAATCGCGCTGTCCAGCACCCGAATCGACTTATCGGCATCACAGATCGCCGTCGTATCGACGGCCCGGAATTTCTGGACGAGCTGGTCGGTCGGCATCGATGACGCCCCCTTCGTGACTCGAATGACGGGATCAGTTCGCATCGTACGGTCGGACAGCGTGCCGACCGATCGTGGCCATGCGATGAGCGGGGCGGTCGAGTTGATCTTGCCAGATATCCAGCAAACGATCGGCACACCATCATACGATGCATCAAGAATTCGGTTTGCCCTGCTGCGATGGCGTCCGGGAGGTCATGCGCGTGGAAGACAACCGATACCCGGCCGAGGCCGACGACGAAACGGCGCGCGAAATGCGCCGCAGAATCGCGCTGGCGCTGCCCGCACTGGGGCTGATGCTCCCCGTGGTCTGGAAGGGATCGAACGGTAACGCGGCCGAGCCGTCGACCGTCGAATTCCCGACCGTCCAAGACCGGTCCCCGGGTCCGGGCACCACCATTCACGGCATGGCCGACCTGAACTGGCAGCCCGCTCCCGGCGCACCACCGCAGAGCTTCGAAACCGCCGACGTGCTCGGTTCCTATCGAGCTCCCGGCTTCTACGCGAGCTATGCCCGCTGGCACCCCGGTTGGATGAGCGCACCGCACGCCTACACCTTCGACCGCCACGCGGTCATGCTCTCGGGCGTCTGGACCGTCGGCGCGGGCCCCACCATCGACCTGACCACCACTCTGCCCATGTACCCGGGTGAATTCGCCACGCGCACAGCGGGTACGCCACACTACGACGGCACCTTGCACGACAGCCCGGAGCCCGCGGTCTTCATCCTGTTCGGAATCGGCCCTGCCATACCGATACCCGTGGACCCCGCGCGGCCGCTGTTCGTCCGCATCTAGTCGCCGACCAGGTGAGAATGGGGCGTTGCCGATCGTAATGCGGAGGTGCGGTGCGACTGAATGCGAAAGTGGCGCGGGAACGGTTCATGGCAGAACCGGTAGCCCGACTCGCCACCGTATCCACAGACCTGCGTCCACACATCGTGCCGATCGTATTCGCGGTCCTCGACGACACCATCTACAGCGCCGTCGACGCGAAGCCCAAGACGACAACCGCCCTACGCCGCTTGGCGAATATCGCCGCGAACCCCGCCGTAGCCGTACTCGCCGACCGCTACAGCGACGACTGGACGCACCTGTGGTGGGCCAGGGCCGACGGCACCGCGCGAATCCCCGACGACCCTGAAGCCCAGCAGGCCCTGGACCTGCTGACCGCACGCTATCCCGTATACCGCACCCAGCCGCCACCCGGTCCGGTGCTAGCCGTCGACGTCACCCGCTGGTCGGGCTGGTCCGCGAGCTGACCCTCGCGGTGTGGAGCGCGGCCGTTGCAACTCCTATTTCGAATGCACGGGTGCTACGGATCGTGACAGCATGGGCTAACCAGTCGAAAGGGGACGTACGTGGGGCAGTTGGAGGGCAGGGTCGCGGTGATCACCGGCGGCGCTCGCGGTCAAGGGCGTTCGCATGCAATCACTTTGGCGGCCGAAGGCGCCGACATCGTGCTGTGTGACATCAGCGAAGCTATCGGCAGCGTGCCGTACCCGCTGAGTTCCGAAGACGATCTCGCCCAGACCGTCAAGCTCGTCGAGGAGACCGGGCGGCGTTGCGTCGCGGTGCAGGCCGATGTGCGTAGCCGCGCCGCGATGGGCGGGCTCGCCGAACGAGCCATCGCCGAGTTCGGTCGGATCGACATACTGCTCGCCAACGCGGGTATCGCCTCCGGCGCGGCCGTCGCCGAGATGGACGAGCAGATGTGGCAGGACATGATCGATGTCAATCTCACCGGCGTCTTCCACAGTTTCCGCGCGGTCTTGCCGCACATGATCGAACGCGGGTGGGGCAGAATCGTTGCCACCTCGTCCATCGTCGGCCGCATGGGAGCGGCGAACTCCGGCCACTACGCGGCAGCGAAATGGGGTGTCATCGGTTTGGTCAAATCGCTTGCCCACGAGGTAATTCCGCACGGCATCACCGTCAACGCGGTACTACCGGCCGGTGTGCGCACCGATATGATCATGAATCCGGCAATGTATTCGGCGATGGTGCCCGATATCGAGAATCCCACACTCGAGGATGTGGAGGCGATGTTCGCCGCCGGTCCGCCGAATGGTGATCTGATTGTGCCGCAAGAGGTTTCCCAAGCCATCCTGCTCTTGGTCGGCGAATCCGGGCGCCATTTCAACGGCGAAGCGATCACCATCTCCGGCGGCATGAGCGCGGGCACCACCTGAGGCTAGAACCCGACGGTGTTGAGAATCGCCAGTACGAACGGTGCCGCGACAATGTGCACCCGTCAGATGCCACCTCGGCGCAGAATTCGCGTCGGCACAACCGGTGGCATTTGCGCGGGCAAACGCTACCCCGTGCGGCGTGGACGAACATCCGATGAATCGGTGCCTGCACTGCGTAGGATCACCGACATGCGACTATCCACACGAAACCAACTCGTTGGAACAGTCGTCTCGGTCACCCGCGGCGAAGCGATGGCCGTCGTCCGCGTCCGGCTGGCCGGCGGCGACGAAATCACGTCCTCCATCACCCGCGACGCCGCCGACGACCTCGAGCTCAGCGACGGCTCCCGCGTCACCGTCCTCATCAAATCAACCGAAGTCGCCCTCGGCGTCGACTGAACCTCAGATCTTCAGCAATCCGAATCCGAGGTCGGCGCTCGCAATCATCGGCTGGACGCCGCCGGTGACCACGTACGAACTCAACCTGTTCCGAACTCGGTCGCCCCTGCCGCCGAACTCGTGACACATCGCGGTGGGTCGCCGTACTCTCTGTACGGAAGGCGTTGATCAGCAAACTTCCCGACAACATGTCCGGGAGAGCACGACCACCACACGTCGAATCGAATATCCGAGCCCGTCTCCGCGGTATCGCCGGAGCTGGGAATGTGCATCCCAACACGACAGCCGCACCGGTCGGCGTTCGCGCGTGTACTCGGCATGAGGTCCGGAGCCCGGACCAGGACGAATGGCAAACGAACAGCTCTCGTACCGGAGGTGGATGATGGCCAGGAAGTTCGAAGGAGAGGTCGCGCTGGATATCCGTGATTCGGTCCCCGATTGGGGGCCTTACGCGGAACCGACGGCGCCGCGGGGCGCGCCGAATGTGCTGTATCTGGTGTGGGACGACATCGGGATCGGTACCTGGGACTGCTACGGCGGTCTGGTCGAGATGCCGAACATGAAGCGAATCGCCGATCGCGGTGTGCAGTTCACGCAGTTCCACACCACCGCCCTGTGTTCGCCCACCCGTGCCTCCTTGATGACCGGCCGAAATGCGACCTCGGTCGGCATGGCGACCATCGAGGAGTTCACCGATGGGTTCCCGAGTATGTGTGGCCGCATACCGGCCGAAACCGCGCTGTGCTCGGAGGTCCTCGCCGAGCGCGGGTGGAACACGTACGCGGTCGGCAAATGGCATATGACACCACTGGAAGAGGAGAATCTGGCCGCGTCCAAGCGGCATTGGCCGCTGGGGCGTGGGTTCGAGCGGTTCTACGGTTTCCTCGGTGGCGAGGCTGACCAGTGGTATCCGAATCTGGTGTACGACAATCACCCGATCTCACAGCCGTACGCACCGGAAGACGGATATCACCTGTCGAAGGATCTGGCCGACAAGGCGATCGAGTTCATCCGCGACTCGAAAGTGGTCGCCCCCGATAAGCCGTGGTTCACCTACCTGTGCCCGGGATGCGGGCATGCGCCGCACCATGTGCCGCGGGAGTGGGCCGACAAGTACCGCGGCCGCTTCGACATGGGCTATGAGAAGTATCGCGAGATCGTGCTGGAGAACCAGAAGCGCATGGGTCTGGTGCCGGAGAATACCGAACTGTCGCCGATGAACCCGTATGCGAATGTCACCAGTGCCGACGGCAAGCCGTGGCCGATGCTGGACACGGTGCGAGCGTGGGATTCGCTGTCGGAGGACGAGAAGCGGCTGTTCCGACGGCAGGCGGAGGTGTTCGCCGGATTCCTGTCCTACACCGACGCCCAGATCGGCCGACTGCTGGACTATCTCGAAGAAAGCGGCCAACTGGACAACACCATCATCGTCGCCTTCTCCGACAACGGTGCCAGCGGCGAGGGTGGTCCGAACGGCACCGCCAACGAAATGAAGTTCTTCAACGGCTACATCGACACGGTCGAGGACAGTCTGACCAAGCTCGACGAGCTGGGTTCGCCGACCACCTACAGCCACTACAGCATCGGGTGGGCGATGGCGTTCAACACCCCGTACAAGCTGTACAAGCGATATGCCTCGCACGAAGGCGGCATCGCCGACCCGTGCCTCATGTCGTGGCCCGCCGGGGTGGCCGCCCGCGGCGAGGTGCGCCACCAGTACCTCAACGTCTGCGATATCACCCCGACCGTCTACGACCTGCTCGGCATCACACCCCCGGACACTGTCAAGCACGTGGAGCAGCGTCCCTTGGAAGGGATCAGTTTCCGTGCGCTGTTCGATGACGCGAACGCGGACGTCGGCAAGCACACGCAGTTCTATTCGATGCTCGGCACGCGCGGGATCTGGCATCGCGGGTGGTTCGCCGACACCGTTCACGCGGCATGCCCGTCCGGCTGGGGGCATTTCGACCAGGACCGCTGGGAACTGTTCCATATCGAGCAGGACCGCAGCCAGATGCACGACCTGGCCGAGGTTCATCCCGAGAAGCTGGAGGAGCTGAAGGCGCTGTGGTTCTCGGAGGCCGAGAAATACAGCGGCTTGCCGCTCAACGATCTCGACGTCGTCTCCATGATGACCCGCTACCGCCCGACCTACGGCGCGAAGCGGGACAGTGCCGTTTACTACCCGGGCGTCGCGGACGTGGGACCCGGTGCGGCGCTGGAGATTCAGGGACGGTCGTTCGCGCTGCTCGCAGAGACGACGATCGACAGTGCCGATGCCGAGGGAGTGCTGTTCGCCCACGGCGGCCGACTCGGTGGACACACCCTGTACGTCAAGGACGGCCACCTTTGTTACACCTACAACTTCCTCGGCGAGGAAGAGCAGACCATCGTTTCCGATCGGACGGTACCGCTGGGCGACCATATCCTCGGGCTACGGTACGAACGCCGCGGCACCCGCCCCGACAACTTCACACCCACCGGTGATGCCGTCCTGTATATCGATGAGAACCCGGTCGGCTCACTGGAGGACATGCGGACCCAGCCCATCGTGTTCTCCGGCGTCGGGGAAGGAATCCGCGTCGGCCGCGACAGCGGTCAATCCGTATCCGCGAGCTACCGCTCACCGTTCCCGTTCACCGGTGGAACCATGCACCAGGTCATCGAGGACGTGAGCGGCAAGCCCTACCAGGACCTGGAAATGGCGGCGGCGGCGGCATTTTCGCGCGATTGAGGCGGGATTCCGTGGTTACCGTGATCCGCGACGTTCGAACCCACCGGCCGTCGGATGGCCAACATTTGGGTCGGCGCATTTCCGTGGCAATTCCACCCCGGCCGAGGGCAGACCGGGACACCCGGCACCACGACGGTCGGCACCTATTCACCGAACGGCTAGGGTCTGCACGACATGACCGGCAACGTGTGGGAGTGGACCGTGGACTACTTCCGCGCTCAGCGTCCCACACCGACCTGCTGTGCCCCACGCAACCCGCACGTGGACACCCCCGAACCAACAGCGCCGCAACGCTTTCCACGCCGCGTGATCAAGGGCGGATCGTATCTGTGCGCGGCCGACTACTGCCTTCGGTACCGGCCCGCAGCCCGACAGGGGCAGACCGAGGACACCGTTACCTGCCATCTCGGCTTCCGGTGCGTCGCGCGCGACGCACCGGAAGCGTGAAATTGTGTCCTCGACCGGCTAGCTCAATTCGAGGGAGCCGATGAACTCAGATGCACCAGATGACACTGCCGAGATTGATACACCACACGGCCGATCCGAACAACACGGGTGTGCCGGACGGGGCGGAGGACGACGGAGATGGAGATGGAGTCGTGTCGGCAGAAGCCGCGGGAGCTGCGAGGACGAGCAAGGGCAAGGCCATAGCAGTCACGGCGGCGGTCTTGAATATTTTTTTAGACATTTTGCATCCTTCAATTAAATGCTGAATCAAGAAATTTGTTAACGACACCTCCGTGGCCGCCCTGTTGGGCTGATGCGCGCCCGTGGTCTGGTTAGACGTGGGGCCGCTGGATTCGGTGATGTCGGCCAGGACCAAGCTTTGTGACGTCCGCGTGCTCGGCCACGTTGCCGAATCGCTGGATTTTGTTGTGAATGTGTCACCTGCCGAATCGGCTACTGTTATCCGATTCGTTGCTCGGTGAAGCGCACGTGATTTACCCCCGACCGGAGTGCGTACTCCGGCTGGCCGATAGCTGCACTATCGACCGAACCGGACAGGACACCTCCTGGTACCACGGAAAGGCGTCGACAACAGCTTACCGCTGGCTATCCGACGAACGGCCGGAACGAGAACATTTAGAAGATAACTATCCTGTTAATGGCCGGTCAGGCGAAACTTCGTACGCCCGTCGGCTGTCTCCGGTCCGACCTATCCGTCGGAGTTGGCCGACCGGATCGGGGTTTCGCAGCAGGACCTGTCCAACCATCTGGCCTGTCTGCACGGCTGCGGCCTGGTCGTGGCCGGTCCCCGAGAGTCAACGCAGCCGCTACGAACTGGCTGATCGCCGCATCCGACACGCCCTCGACGATCTCCTCGGCCTGGTCTCGCGGTAGATCCGGCCTGCTGCCCAGCCGCCGACGAGGAGTGCTGCCTGATGTCGCAGTCGTTGGGCATGCCGCCTGTTCCGTCTGTGGTGTCGCGGCGGATCCGCTGGTTCGTCGCCGCGACCATCTCCGACAACGTGATCGAGGCGGGCATCGCCCTCACCGAGGACGCCCGTGTCTCCTCGACCGCGCTGATCGGACTCGGACTGAAAATTTTGGACCTCTCCCGCCGCGAACTCGTGGCAAGCAACGCGGATGACTATATCCGTGCCCTCATGCATTGCATTTCAGTGACGATACGGGCAGCCCGTTCTGGCTGCGGCATGCGAAGACACTCGATTTCGATCCGCTCTCCGATGTGCGAACCTTCAGCGATCTGAGCCTTTTCCCAATGTCGTCAACGAATTCCGCGCGGTGCCCGTCGAGGATATGATTCCGCGCGGGCTGACCAATGCGAATCGAGTCATCGCCGGGATCTACGAAAGTGGCGGCACCACCGGCGATCCGAAGCGTTTCGTGATGTTCGACCGGTGGATGGAATTCGCACTGAGCTGGGACGAGCACCACTGCACCGGAATTGGCGACGCGAATGTGCTCGCGGTGCCGCCGGGTGGGTAGCATATGTTCGGAGAGTTCGCCGAGCGCCGGGCATGCAGGCACAACGGATCACCAACCGGTACCTCGGCGACAACCCGACCACCTGGCTGCGCCCAGGCGTACCCCACGACAGCTACCTCGCCGAATTCCTGATGCGCAGCAACGATCCGTTCCGGAGTTCGAATGCCACATCGACCCCGAGCGTTCGGGCTGTGTTGGGGCTGTTGTTCGGTTCACACCGCTAGGTTTGTAGATATCCTTTGCAGCCGGTGATTTATCGATTGGGGCCCAACGCGTGACATTGACCGAATCCGACCCGCGTGTCGAGCCCGACCGGGGCAGCGACTACGCCAGGCTGTCTCGCCGAGTGCGACAAGCGGGACTGCTGAACCGGCGGCTGCGGTACTACGGCTGGCGGATCGCGGTCACGGCGGCGGCGTTGGCTGCGGGGTGGACGGCGTTCGCGCTCATCGGCGACTCGTGGTGGCAGCTGGGCACTGCGGTGTTTCTGGCCGTGATCTTCGCTCAATTCGCCTTCCTCGGCCACGACGCCGGGCATCAGCAGATCTTTCGCACCCGGCGCGCCAACCAGCAGCTCGGCATGATCTGCGGAAATCTCGGCATCGGGTTGAGCATCGGCTGGTGGGTCGGCAATCACAATCGGCACCACGCGAACCCCAACACCGAGGGCGCCGACCCGGACATAATGGGCGTGCTGGCGCATTCCAGTGTGCGGGCAGCCGCCAGCCATGGCATCCGGCGGCTGATTTTCCGATACCAGGCATGGCTGTTTTTTCCGATGCTGTTCCTCGAGGCGGGCAGCCTGCACACCGCCAGTGTTCGAGCCCTTGCGCGGCGGTCGACGCCGTACTGGCGCCGGGAGGCCGCGCTGCTGGGCGCCCACGCGGCCTTGTATCTGTCCGCGGTGTTCCTTGTGCTGTCCCCGGCCAAGGCCATTGCCTTCCTCGTGGTGCAGCAAGGCCTGTTCGGGTTCTACATGGGGTGCACCTTCGCACCCAACCACAAGGGGATGGCCGTACTGCCGACTCCCGGTTCAACCGACTTCCTGCGCCGCCAAGTGCTCACTTCCCGGAATGTCCACGGCGGGCGGCTGACCGATGCCGCCCTCGGCGGCCTGAACTACCAGATCGAACACCACCTGTTCCCATCCATGCCCCGGCCCAACCTGCGCCGAGCCCAACCGCTGGTCGCCGCATTCTGCGCTGAAATCGGTGTTCCCTATTGCCAGACCAGCCTTCTGGGCTCATACACCCAAGCGCTGCGTCACCTGCACACTGTCGGTCGGTCCGCCAGCGCGGCCTACTCCTCGCGGAATTCGACGAACTGACCGGTTCCGGACAGCACAGCAGTCAGCACCCGAACCAGTTCGGCCTGTCGATGTGTACCGGTCTTCTCGAAGACGCGTTGCAGATGCGTGCGCACGGTGTTCGCCGATACCGCCAGTTCTTCCGCGATCGACCGCAGGCCTTCGCCGCGTAATGCCGCCGCCGCGACGCGCGCTTCGGCTGCGGTCAACCCGTACAGTTGCCGCAGTACCTTCGGTCCTTCCGGAATTTCGTGATCCGGGTCGACGATGACGACGAGCGCCGCCGATGTGTACTCCTCCGGGCAGCCGATCTTCGGATCCAGCGGTAACACCAGTAGTGCGTACGAGCTGCGACCGCTGTCCCGGGGAATGAGGGTGCGCCCGCCGACGTAGGGCCCATACTTGCGGACTGCCGAATCGATGATCGCGCGCATCCCGACTGCTGTTCGGCTGTCGGATGATTCGAGGTGCCCGCGGCGTCCTATACCGAGGCCGTCTCGCGATTCCAGGATCGACAATGCCGCTGGGTTCGCGTAACTGATAGCGCCGCAACTGGACACGATCACCAGCCCGTTGCGATGCGCGTCGAGCACGGCGATTGCCAGGCCGTATTCGTTACGGGCGTCCGTCAAACAGGACTGCACGTTCAGCGCGTGCCGAAGATGCGGGAGCAGCAAGCGCATCGTCGACGTCGCCTGTGATCGGTCGAGATTGCGGCTCCCATCGGGATACACCCCGATCCAGGATGTGCTGGCGCCACCGGTGAGGAGCATGAGTATCCCGTTGCCCAGCCGGTGTGGCACCATCCAGTCGCAGAAGAACGGATGCCGGTGCAGGTAGTCCGGCCCCAGCAGCTCTTCGCATGTCGTAATGACACCGGCGGGTTCATGTTCGAGCGCATTCGCGATCGGATCGATACGCCAGAATCGGGTGTTGTAGCTGTGGCGTAGATCGTCCGCGCCGAGTGAACAGGCGGTCATCCGCCGGCTACCCGATGCCGAGACGACCAAGCCGCCGCGGTGCGCGCCCAATTCGGTGACGATATCGTGCACCGCCTGCGGCCAGTCAGCCGGATGCAGCGCCGCGCGGTTGATTCGCGCGACGATCGCGGAGAACCTCTCGATTGTCATCGGCATATGAAATGACCTGCGACACAAGAGAAACGGCAATCATCCTGGGGTGGATCATAGGTCTTGGGGAGATGCTTCACACGAGTAGTCCGGCACTCGATTCTATTCTCCCGAATGTCGTCGACGGGGACCGCTTTTTCATCGGTTTGGATGACGAATCGCGCCGCGAGCCCTGCTCTACTCGGTTGGGCAACTGCTTCGCAGCCGGTCGGCTACGACTTCTCGGAGGGGGCATCGTGATCGAGGCATTCCACAACCGGAACCGTGTGGAGCCGACATGACCAGGTACTGGCCCTTGGCGCGTGGCCGCATCGTCACCTCCCGATTCGGTCGCCGCGACAACGGGTTCCACTGGGGTGTCGATCTCGGCTGGCCGGGCGGCAGCGGCGGATTACCCGTCTACGCGGTCCAAGCCGGCACGGTGGTATTCGCGGGTCCGGCCTCCGGGTTCGGCGGACCCGACCCGGCCGGCTGGGTCGTCCTGGACCATCCCGCCGAAGACGGCGGCGGCGCAACCGTGTACGGACACGTGATTCGCGAAGTCGCGGTCGGTGACCGGGTCGTAGCGGGGCAGCGGATCGCCCGCATCAACCCCGATTCCGCATCCAACGGCGGCGTCGCCCCGCACCTGCACCTCGAGTGGCATCGGCATGTCTGGGTGCCACCCGGATCGGACCGGCTCGACCCGCTGCCGCTGCTGGCCGAAGCCGCAGACCCGCCTCTCTCGACCAATGGAGCTCCCCGCATGTCCACCGCAGTTGATTTCGCCGCGCGTTTCATCGATCCCGACGCCATCAAGGCAGCCGGACACAGTGCTGTCCTGGTCTACGTGTCGCCGAGCAGACCCGGAGCCAGTTTCGGCGCCAAGCCGGTGACCAGGGAATATGCCGATAGTGTGCGGGCTACCGGACTGGACATCGTTTCGATATGGCAGTACGGCAAGCCCGGTAATGCCCAGGCACCCTCGGACTGGACCACAGGCTACGACGGCGGACATCGGATGGGCCTGCAGGCCAGGGAAATCCACACCGCCGCCGGCGGACACGACCGGTGCCCGATCTTCTTCGCGGTGGACGAGGACATTTCGCTGGACCAATGGAACGACCAGGCGGTCAACTTTTTTCGTGGCGTCAACGACGCGATCGGGCGGGAGTGGACCGGAGTTTACGGCTCGTCCAAGGTATGCGCCTGGGCCATCCAAGACGGTGTAGTCGGCCGGACTTCCGAAGGCCGGTTCTGGGCCTGGCAGACGCGCGCGTGGTCCGGCAATCGGCTCGACACACCCGAGGCCGTCCTCTATCAGCGCGTCATTGATACCGCATCCAATCCTGGCCCCGTCATCGACGGTAGCTCGGTCGACGTCAACGACATCTTGGCTACCGACTTCGGGCAGTGGTCCATCCAACGCATTCAGGCACAAGGAGAACACACCGTGAACGCCCCCTTTTTCACCGAACTCGACAGAATGGGAAACTCCCGGTCGGAGCGTTGGGGAGCTCGCATCACCAACTTCTTGCTGCACACCGAGGAAGGCAACAGCACAGCCGAATCTCTGGCGGCGTATCTCAACAACACGGCCAATGGCGTCTCTTATCACTACACGCTCGAGAATGCGATCGTCTGCGATGTCGTCGACACGGATTACGCGTCGTGGTCGGTCCTGGATGCCAACGCGCAGACGATCAATCTCTGCTTCGCGGGCAGCCGGGCGTCATGGTCGAGGGACCAATGGATGGCCATCGACGAAGACCTCCGGATAGCCGCCTGGCTGGCTGTTCAGGACGCGAAGAAGTACGGCTTCGCCACCGATGTCATCGCTCCGCCGTATACGCGGCGCGACGGCATCTCCGACCATAAATATGTGACGGAGTGCCTGGGGATCGGCACCCATACCGACGTCGGCCCGAACTTCCCGTGGGACGTCTTCGAAAGCCACGTCCGAGAGTTCTCCGGTGCCGCGCCGGCCGGAGAAATCGATGCGAAGGCGGCGGCTTCACCGTGGCTGGGTCCGCGGCTCGGTACCAACGGCGAAATGAAGACAGCCGACGGCGTCGGTCGATTCGCTCAATTCAAGAATGGATACATCTACTGGCATCCCTCCACCGGGGCACATCCGATCCCGTCGTCGTTGTTCGACAAGTTTGCCGAAACTGGTTGGGAAGCAGGGCCTTTGGGGTACCCGATCACCGACAATGCAGTACTGCGCGATCCGAAGGACGTGGAATGGGGTGAGGTGGAGGGCTTCCAGAACGGGGCGCTCTACCACCGCAACGGCCGACCGGTGTACTGGGTGCACGGCGAAATCCGTGACCGATGGAATCGGAGCGGATTCGAGAACGGGCCCCTCGGCTGGCCGACATCCGACGAAATCCTCTTCGACACCGGGACCTACCAGGAGTTCGAAAACGGCCGGATCTACTGGACACCGAAACAGACCCTCGCCCTTCGGTCGGTCAACGGAAATGAAGAGCCGTTGCCCGATGGTCCCTGAGACGTTCGGATTCCATCCATCGACCGGACCGGTAATCGCCGAAAGCGGTTACCGGTCCCGGCTGGGCTCAAAGAGCCGTGAACGTACCGAGCCCCGAGGAAATGTTGATGGCGAGGCCGCCGGCGGTGGCCAGTGCGACGATCTGCCCTGCTCCGGTGAACACCGGCACCGGCGCAGGGGCGCAGGCGCAGGGCTGCTGCGCCGTTTCCCGATCTGCCACGTCGACCACGCCGACTGCTCCGGTCGTGAGGTTCGACCACTGGATCCGGGCGTGGGAGTCGAGAAGGGCGCTACCGCCGAAGGGACCGGGATTGGCCACACCGAAGGTGGTGACTCCGGGTTGGTCGCCGACTGTCGCCGTCAAGTAGATGTTGAATTGCATTGGAATACCCCATGATTGGGAAATTTTCACGAGCGGGAGCTGGAACGTGGTCGTCTCCGCGGCGCTGGCGACGGTGTGCTGCCCCAGCACCAGCGCACTCACGATTGCACCGACGAAACCCAGCTTGGCACTCACGCCGGTAGCCCGGCGAACCCCGTTGTTCGTCACTAGCCCTCCTCACAGTTGATTCCGGCCTGCATCGATGCGTGCGACGCGATGACATGATCGCACGGCATAGACTCGCCCAGAGTCTGGGAGGACCGTTTGCACGTTCAGGTCATGGTGACGTCGATGGCCATCCGGTCGTCGCCAGGTGTGCCCTTGACGGCGATCGTGATGCCGGACCACTTTCCGCCGGGCATGTTGAGGGCGGGGGTGGTGGTCTTGCCGAGGTTCGTGTTGTCACCGAAGGGATACAGGTCGTTGGCGTCTCCGCGGTTCCCACCGCGGAATATGGCGGCGAGGTCCCGTTTGCCGTCGGCTTGCATCAACTCGATGGCGAGCGCGTCCTCGTCGTTGACGTCGGCGATGTCTTCATCGACCACGTAGATCGCGACACCTTGGTCGGGCAGGAATGCGTCCTGGCCGGTCTTCCGCCGGTATTCCACGGCAATGTACTGACTTTCGCGGCGCATCCGTTCGGCGTTCCGGATGAAAACCATGCCGCCGCCTTGCGCGGCAGGTTCGAGCGTGATGTTCTTCGTCGTCTTGGTGACGACGCGAGGCCGGAACCAACCGTGGAACGCGCGGAGCATGCCGTTGGGAAAGACCGGGGTTATGCCATGGTTGCCCCAGCTACCGCCGGCCATCAGGCAGTAGTCGCCGAGGCCTGCCGACTGGAAGTTCGCGGACTGGGTGGTGTCGTAGTAGTCGGCCCAGCGGGCGGCGAGGTGGCCCCATTCGTGGGCGCAGACGCCCATATTGCAGTCCTCGGGCACGGTGAGAAATGTCGTGACGGAGAGATGGGTCTTCACCTTTTCACCGTTGCCCGGGATCGCCCATTTCAGGCTCCAGATATCGTCGACCGATCTGGTCTCTTCGGCGCCGCGCCCGGCGTGGACGATGAACAGCGCGGTGACGATCTTCTCGCCGAGTACGTCATAGGGACCGAAGTCGACCCCTTCGGCAAGGGCTGCCTTGACGGCGTCACGGGCCATGCCTGCCGAGTTGCGCGGGAAGCTGTTACCGGTTCCGGAGTTGCCGTCGGTGTAGAACGACAGGGGATGCGGCATCCGGAACCAGCCGTGTACGGCGCCCTGGATGTCGATACCGGTATCCGCCGCCGCGTCGAAGCCGCTGACCTTGCGGTAGAAGTCGCGCATGCTCCCGGACGGGAAGGTGTCTTCGCTGAACAGCATTGCGTCGTAGTAGCCCGTGCCGTGCACAGGATCGTGCGGTTTGTCGGGAAAATCGACGAGCAGCACGATCGTCTGAATTACTCCTTTGAGCTGCACGTCGGGCCGGGTGATCAGCTCCTTGCCTTTGCCCGGTTCGAGCCGGGTCGCGCCGTCGTCGAGACCGACGAGATTTTCGCCGCGTCGACCGGACCGCCAGTATTCGTAGTACTGCTCGAAGGTCATCGTCGCGGGTAGCCGACTCGCGTTCAGGAGTTCGAGATAGTGCAGGTACAGCTGGCTGAACGCTTGTGGGGACAGCGGCACCAGACACGGTGTGGCATCGCATGTGTGGCGTGGGAGCGGGGACAGAGTGATTCTCATGATTGTGGCCTTGCGTCTGTAGACAAATGCTGTGGTCCGCGGCAATGTTCCCCGACGACGCGGATGGGCTCCTCGGATGAATACCGGAGCGGGTTCGAGCGTGCGCCATCCGTGCGAATGCGTCACGAGTGGTCAACTACTTGTCTCCGTCCTCGCCGGTACGCGTGCGCGGATAGATTGCTCTACGGTCACGGGCGGCGGGTGGCAGCGTTCGTTCCGGTGATGGCCACCGTCGCGGTCACGCCGACCGATTCCATACCGGTTTCGGCGGTCGCCACATCCGTGTGGATCTTGAAAGGTGCTGCGTCCGAGGGGGTTTCGGCAAAGCCGCCCGATCTCCTCGGCAATATCGTCGACGCGCCGGCCGAACGCGATCGTGCCGCCGCTGCGGCGGGCGCTGACCGGGACGTTCAGGAATCGGTATCGGCCGCACGGAGTTTCGCCAGTAGCGGTTCGGCGGCCTCGGCGAGGAACCGGTCCTGCTGTTCGTCGCCGATTTCGACGACGGCGATGTCGGTGAACCCAGCGTCCTGGTAGGGCCGCACCGCCGCCACGATGGCGTCGAGATCGGGGCCGCACGGGATCGTCTCGGCGACATCTTGCGGG
The DNA here is from genome assembly GCF_035920345.1 of Nocardia vinacea. Classification (NCBI taxonomy): domain Bacteria; kingdom Bacillati; phylum Actinomycetota; class Actinomycetes; order Mycobacteriales; family Nocardiaceae; genus Nocardia; species Nocardia vinacea. The sequence continues at coordinate 2,220,571 of NZ_CP109149.1, read as the reverse complement.
CGCACGAACTGCGTCGCGGCCGCGAAACTCGCCGGCGTCGGCAGATTCGAGTTGACATCCCAGCCGCCTGCCGACCACCGGAACTGTTCGTGGGCGCGCTGAATTGCTTTGTCGCGATCGGTATCCCAGCTGATCGGCAGTTGCCCGGTCACGCGGGACCGCGCCGCGGCGGAGTCGTTCGCGCGGATGCGATGCCACGACCGAACGAGTTCGGCGTCGGGACTGGTGCTGACCATCTCGTCGGCCAAAGGACCGAATCGCTGCACCGATCGTGGTCCGGATACCGCGACCGCGATCGGTACCGGCTGATCCGGCAGGTCCCAGACCTTAGCGGCGTCGACTCGATACCACTGGCCGAGTCGGCTGACCGTCCCGCCCGCGTGTAGGTCACGAATGATGCCGATGGCCTCCGCGAGTCGCTCCAGCCGTTCCTCGAGCCCGGGCCAGCCCGCACCGATGACGTGCTCGTTGAGACTCTCACCGCTTCCGAGCCCAAGAGTGAACCGCCCTTCGGCCAGGATCTGCAACGTCGCCGCCTGCTGCGCCACAATCGCCGGGTGGTAGCGCATGGTCGGGCATGTCACGTAGGTCATCAACGGGATGCGCCGTGTCGCCTGTGCGACGGCCCCGAGCGTGGTCCACGCGTTCGGTGCGTGTCCCTGCTCCTCGAGCCACGGTGCGTAGTGGTCGCTGCTGACCAGGAAGTCGAATCCTGCCTCCTCGGCGGCGACCGCATAGCGGACGAGTTCGCGCGGGCCACTCTGCTCGGTCATCAGTGTGTATCCGAATCGGGTCACTGTCGCTCCTTTGCTCGGCGGTGGATGTCGGGGGGCTACCCGTCTACCGCGTAGTTATCGGTAGCGCTCCCCACCCATACGACGAACGGGCAAGCCTAGATCTCGGAGACAGCGTTCTCGATAGTCACCGGCCGGGATAGCGCCGGTCAGCTCGGGGTTTCGCCTATCGCCTCGCACACCATGTCGAGCGCGACTTCAACCGTCCACCTCAGCACGTCTTCGGGTTCGCCATCGAAGAGTTCATGCCGGGCCCAGGTCCCATCCTCGGCGTGGACCGCCAGCCATACCGATCCCGCCGGTTCACCGTCCTGGGGATCGGGGCCGCCCACTCCGGTCACCGCCACAGCCACGTCCGCGCCGAGCAACATCCGCACGCCGACCGCCATGGCGCGGGCCGCCGTCTCCGACACCACAGGAACCTCGGGAACGCCCAGAACCTGCCGTTTGACATCCGAACTGTAGGCAACCACCGCACCCCGCAACCACTGTGCCGAATCCGGGGCAGCACCCAACGCCGCCGACAACTGGCCGCAAGTCAACGACTCCGCAACCGCCACCGTCCGTGTCGACCGCAGGGCTGCCGCAGCCACTCGGCTCGCACAATCATCGATTCTGGACATCGAACCCCTCTGGCGGCGCTAATCGGGCCAGACGGGCGGGCGCTTCGCCAGGAAGGCCGCCATCCCTTCGCGGGCGCCGGGAAGTTGGGCGGCGGCGGCCATGACTTCCAGGGCAAGGGCGTAGGCATCCGCTTCAGGGCGGTCGAGTTGGCTGTAGAGAGTGCGTTTGCCGAGTGCCTTGCTGGCCCGGCTGCCCCGGGTGGCGCGGGCGAGCAGCTCGTCGACGGCGGCGTCCAGCTCGGCGTCTGGCACCGCTCGGTTGATCAGGCCCCATTGTTCGGCGGTGCGGGCGTCGATCGGATCGCCGGTGAGGGCGAGTTCCATCAGGCGTTTACGGCCGACGGCGCGCGCGACCGGCACCGCGGGGGTATGGCAGAACCAGCCGCCCTTACCGCCGGGGAGCGCGAACCCGGCCGACTCGGCGGCGACGGCCAGATCGCATGAGGCCACCAGCTGGCAGCCGGCGGCCGTGGCCAGACCGTGTACCCGGGCGATCACCACCTGCGGCACCGACTCGATGGTCGACATGAGCTCGGTGCACAGTGTGAGCAGTTCCCGCACGCCGAGCAGGTCGCGGGCGGCCACGTCGGCGAAATCATGTCCCGCGGAGAACACCGGACCATGCGCCCCTAGCACTATCCCGGTCGCGTCGGTCTCGCCGACGGCCCGGAACGAAGCGAGTAGTTCGGCCAGATGCTCACCCGACAGCGCATTGCGCCGCTCCGGCCGGTTCATGGTGATGCGCACCGTGTCGCCGTCCCGCGCGACCAGCAAATGCCGATACTCCAAGGCGGTCATATCTCCACCGTAGATCCCTACGGGCAAAGACACCTCCGGAGTGATCCGGAAAGGTGACCGCGCCCCGCGACGGGATCACATCCAGATCAAATCCACCGATGCGGCGCGAGCTGTCTGCTCGGATAGGTGTGGTCGGCCTGATGCGCGCGATTTCTGCTGAGCAGCGTGTTGAAGCGAGTTGTCGCGTTCTGATCTATAGCCTCGTTCACGATTGTGACGGTGTCGGACCGGATGTGAGGTGTTCGATGCGAGTTGTCCATGCGGGAAAGCGAGTGGCGGCGGTGGTCACGTTGCCGGTCGGCATCGCACTCCTGATGCCTATCGCCCCGGCGCATGCAGAAACTGCGGGAACCCTGATCGCGGAGTACCCGCTACCCGATGGTTCGCGCGGGATGTCCGATGCCGACGGCTCAGTGATCGAGTACTGGATGCGCGGCTCGGGCGGGACGACACAGCCGGCCAGCGGAGCACTGTACGTCCCGGCGGGTACCCCGCCGCCGTCCGGCTGGCCGATCATCGCCTACGACCACGGCACCAGCGGGCTCGGACCAGGCTGCGGTGGCCAGTCCGATCCGCTCGCGCACCCCGCCCAGACGATTGCGGGAGACGAAGATTCGCTGCTCCAGTACCTGGCGTCGCAGGGATTCGCCGTGGTCGCGCCCGACTACCTCGGCCTCGGCGTCTTCGACACCGGACCGCATCCATACCTCGGGATCGATACCGAGGCGACGGCCACGATCGACCTCGTGCGCGCCGCCCGCGCCGCCCATCCGGAACTGTCGCGGACGTGGGCGGTCATGGGCGCGTCGCAGGGCGGGCAGGCCGCGCTCGGCACCGGCCACCTGCAGGCTACCGATGCGCCGGACCTGGACTTCCGTGGCACTATCGCGATCGACCCCGAGTCCGACGTGGAGAAGCTTGCACCGCTGTTCGGGCCGGGCACTCCCACTCCGTCCCTCATCGCGGATGGTTTCACGGATCTGTTCGTCAGCATCTTGGCCGGGCTGCGCGCCGCCCGACCCGAGGTGAACGTCGACGAATACCTCACCCCCGAGGGCCGGTCCGTGCTCGACAGTGTCGGCGCGATGTGCACACCCCAGATCATCGACCGCGTCCGCGGCCTCAGCATCGGCGAGTTGCTGGCGAAGCCCCTGTCCGTCGCGCCCATGCCCGCTGCCGCCGACGCCTACATGACCGTACCCACCACTGGCTACGACGCCCCGATCCTGTTGTGCATCAACATCACCGACGCCACCGTCCCGTCCCCGCTGCACGGCCTCCTCGCCGCCCAACTCGCCGCTCACGGCGTCGACTTCCACACCGTCCTCGGCACCGGTAAGCACACGCAACTCAATTCCCAGATGTGGACCGCCATCGAGCAGTTCGTGGCCCGCATTAGATCCGACCCGGCCATCGGTAACCCCTGAATCCACCCTCGTCCCTGGTGGTCCCACCGGGGTAGGGACATCGGTGCTCGATGGCGAGTACTCGGGGCCTGTGCAGACTACCTTCGTCGACGCCGCCTCAGCAGTGCCTATCGGCCCACGAGAGTGGGACCAGTGGCCCTGTCCCGCCACCATCGAGCAAATTACTGTCGACCGACAAAGCCATCCACGCACGAGCCGGCAAGTAGGGTACGAGATGACATCGGTGAGATCGGATAGAGCCACGCCAGACGTCGTTGTCGCCGACGCGATCGAGCATCTCCGACACGACTTTCCCGCTGTTGCCGCCGACGCTCTCCACGCCGCCGCTGCCCGCGCGCGACATGATCTCTGCGATGCGCCGGCCAGTTGGTTGCCCGAACTCGCCGAGCGGTTGGCGTGGTGGCGACTCGAAGCGGCTTCGGGTGGGTTCCGCCGATGGAGTCCGGTCCATCCCGCCGCAACGACCCTCTGACGGTCACGACAGGTTCGCGGGGGAGTCGGTCGCCGGCCCGCGGGCGGGCAACAGCTATCAGATCGGTCGAGCGTCGATCTCATCAGCGATTGGTGTCAGGGTGACCAGAGGAATTATTCGGGTGGTCATTTCCTGATAGTCGGCGTAACCGGTGTGGGCTGCGATGACGTCGGGCCAGAGCTTGTCCCGCTCGGCCGATGACAGGACGCGAGCGGTCATCGGCCGGTTCGGGCCTTGCTTGAGTGAAACCTGGACTGTGGGGTTCGCGCGCAGGTTGTGCAGCCACGCCGGGTCGGTTGGATCACCGCCGCGGGAGGCGACGATGACGATCGCGTCGCCGTCGATGATCGGTGCGGTGAGGATGACGGTGTGCGGTCGGCCGGATTTATGGCCCATGGTGGTCAGCGAGATGGTCGGCATGCCCGTGAAGGTCGTACCGAGGATACCGCCGCTGAGGGTGGCGGCCACGTAATTCTCCAGGATCAGATCGCGCATGGATGGCCTTTCGGACAGGCCGGTAAGCAGTGGGTACAAGTCGGCGATGAAGTACAGCGCGCTGTGGAATACGTCTGTGTCGGAGGCGATTTCGCCACGTTGGTGTGAGCGCTCCAGTTCGTCCATGAGCAGAATGAACACCGGGTGAGCGCTCCGGTCTCGATCACTGCGGTCTCGAGGATCCCGTACCGTGTGGCCTGGTGCACGGTGGAGGCATCGTCGTTGTATGTCAAGATCAATTCCTTGACCGTCGCGGCGGTGAGTCGCCGCTGGATATTGCGGGGCACGCTGGGCTGCGTGACGGCTGGCCTGCCTTGTCGTGTCATGTGGGGGTGCCGCCGCGAAGCCAGTCGGACCAGGAAATACTCCAATCGCCGTTCTGCCAGATGTCGAGGGGGTCGCCGCCGGTGTTGCGGACTTCGACGACGTCGCCGGGGATGACATAGTCGTAGAACCATGCGGCATCGTTGGGGGAGATGTTCAGGCAGCCGTGTGAGACGTTGGTGTTACCTTGGGCCCACATGGTTGCGGCGAGTTCGTGCACGAAGATTCCATCGTGGCTGATGCGGACCGCGTGGTTGATGCTGGTGCGGTAGCCGCCGGAGTTGGCCGGCAGGCCGTAGCTGGCGGAATCCATGATCACCGGGTCGTTTCGGTCCAGCACGGTGTAGATGCCGGGCCGGGTCCAGAACGACAGGTATCTGCCGCCGACGGCCGCGGTGCCACCCTTGCCCATCGATGTGGGCATGGTGCGCACCAGGTTCCCGTTGTCGAAAACCTCGATCTGTTTGGTGTCGTCGTCGGCGATCGCGACGTGCGCGGGCCCGATGATCACCGACACCCGTTGGTCGCGCAGGCCGTAGCGGCCCTCGCCGAGCGCGAGTCCGAAGAGTGCGGCCTCGATCGTGATCCTGGTTCCCGGTGCGTGATAGTGCTCGGGCCGCCAGTGTGCGTTCTGATCGTCGAGCCAGTACCAGGCACCGGTGACGGCGGGCTGGGTGGTGACCTTCAGGTGGCGTTCCGCGGCCGATCGGTCGACGGGTTCATCGAAATGGGCGACGAGCACGAAACCCACTCCGTAGGTGTCGTTTTCGGCCAGCTCGACGAGATTGGCGGAGCGCAGGGAGACGTCGATGAGCTGTTGCGGTCGCACCGTGGTGCAGGTCGTCGTCGCGGTGACGTCGCCGGCTTCGCCTTGCGCCACGGCTTTCGCGGTGTAGGTGTGTCCGTAGCCGAGTGGTTCGGCGCTGGTCCAGGTTCGATGATCGGGTGCCGGTGTGCCCGGCAGTGATCTGCCCGTTTCGTCGACCCATTCGACCGACCGCAGTGTCCCGTCGGCGACCGTGACCGTGCCGGGGCTGCGCGCATCGACGTCGTGGGTGCCGGGTGGAGGATCGAATCGGATTGTGGCGGATATGGGGGGCGCGGGTTCTCGCAGCCCGCATCCGGCCAGGGCGAGACCACCCGCACCGGCGAAGCTGATCAGTAGCCGACGACGTCCCAATGCCACCGTGTGTCTCCCTTCGTTGGGTGCAACAGGGCCGACCTCTGTCCGCCAGCATGTGGTAGCTACACGCTTGCTGAGATATCAACGGGCGGTATCGCCACCGATCCGTCGCACAACCGACACCGTTCCGCGATTCATCCAGGTTTCGGGCAAGACGGGGTTCCGGTAGTAATCGCCGAAAAAACAACGGATATGGCGTAACCCCTGGTCAGGGAGAAGCTTGCTGAACTACTGGCCGTCGCGGTGGTCGAGGACTTGGGCCTGGAGGCGTTGACGGAGGTCGTTTCCTCGGGTGTCATCGGGTCGCCGGGGCGGCGGATGCGGGCAGGGGCGGGCCGGATGAGCTGATCGTCGTCGGTGGTTTGCTCGGCTTCTGCGTGGGGTCGTAGATGCCGGCGAGCGGGCCGGTGAGCAGTTCGAGCTGGATACCGCCGCCTGGAGGTCCGCGGACAGGGTCATCAGCTCGGCGGCGTTGCGGGCCAGGCGTTTGAGTTCGTGGACGGTCAGCACGACCGGTGTCTCGGGCGCAGCCTGCTTTGAAGTGATGCGCCAGCGCGAGCGCCTTCTCTAGTTCGGGCCGGGTGCATCTGTTCCGGGAGCGTGTCCGTGTGCGAGGTTTAAGGCGTCAGGCCGAACCAACGACCCGCGACCGGGCCGCGCGTCCATGCCGAGCACCCGGACTGAATTGCCACAGATCGTGTTGTTCAGCAGCGGTTTCGGCTGGCTTGTGTGCCGCCCCGGCTGGGCGCGCGATCCGTGCGGGAGGGCTGTCGAGGTCCGAAAACAGCTGGTGCAGTGATGATCAGGATGGTTCCGGCGGCCAGCGCAATGCCAGACCACAAGGGCAGGGATGCGGCCGGGGTGTGGCTCAGCAGGGCGGCTCCGAGTGCGGAGCCACCGGTTATGCCGAGTTGGTAGGACACGACGTAGGCGCCGGACGGGATGTCCGGGGCGTCCGGAGCTGTGCGTAGGACGGCGTGTTGCAGGATTACCGGCAAGGCCGCCGCGGCGGCACCCCACAGCATGACGAGGATGAAGACGATCCAGCTGAAGTGCGCGATGCCGAGCGTGGTGACCGCGCATGTCAGTGTCATGGCCACGGTGAGAGCAGTGCGACGCGGATGGGAGTCGAGCGCGCGTCCGACGAGAGTGACACCGAACAAGCCCGCAATGCCGTACCCGGCCAGAACGACCACCAGCAGCGATCCGCTCAACCCGGCCGGCGCGATCAGCAGTGTGAGGTAGGTGTAGCTCACGTAGTGGCCGACGACCAGTGCGGTCGTTACGAGGCAGACTACGAGAACCGGTCCGAGACTGAATGTTCCGCGGGTGCGACCCTGGCGCGGTGGTGGAGGTGTTTCGGGTAACGCGGCTCGCAGCAGGAACGCGGTGGCGCCGGCCGCACCAGCGAGCGCGAGTGCGGCTGCGCGCCAACCCAGTTCGTGTGCCAGTCCGGTAACGATCGGCGCACCAGCGATCAGGCCCAGCGAAGAGCCCGCGAAGACCACCGCCGTCGCCCGGCCGCGCATTCCGTCCGGTGCGTACCGTGCTGCTACCACGGGGATCTGCGACCACACCAGGCCGTGTGCGATCGCCGCCACGCCGCGTGCCAGCGCCGCGACCGTGAAGTTCGGAGCCAGACCGAATGTCACCTGTGAGAGGGCCAGCAGCACAAGGGATACGGTGAGGGCGCGGCGCCGGTCCAGCCGCCGACAAGCCCACACCGCGGGCAGCGTCGCCGCCCCGGCCGCGATCGCGTACGCGGTGAGCAGGAGCCCAGCCGTGGCGGGGGCCACGTGCAATCCCATGGCGAGATCGTTCAATGCGCCGATCGGGAACAGCTCGGCGGTCAGGTACACGAACAGTGCCAGGCCCAGCACCGCCAATCGTCCGTACAGTGCACCGGCCGTGGTCGTTTGCGCTGCGGCCATTTGCGTCATCGTGGCAGGCGGTCCAGGAAGGCGGACACCTCCGCAACCCACGGCCCAGCTTCCGCAGGCGTGAAAATATGCCCGGCCGACGGGTATTCGATCAGCTCGGCACCGGCGATGCCGGAAGCCAACTGGCGAACGGTATCCGGCAGCACGACCCGGTCCTCGCCACTCACGACGACGAGGGTGGGCACGTCGACGGCGGGAAGCAGCGGCCGAATATCGGTGCGGCTCACCAGCTCTACATGATCGGCGCCGCCGACGGGGTAGCCGGCGCGGATCTGCCGGACCGCCGCCGCGTGCTCGTCCTCGGACACGCTTGTGAGCGTTCCAGGTGAGTTGGCGTAGAAGAGCAGCTCGGCCAAGGTGTCGAAATCGCCGCGTTCGGCCAGATGCCGCCACACCCGGACCAGTGCACGTACCTGCGCGTCCGGATACACCAGCCCGACGGTGAGTACCAGCGCGCTGACGTGCTCGGGGTGCCGGGTGGCCGCGGTCACGGCGACAGCAGAACCCAGCGAAAGCCCGACGATCGGAAATCGTTCGGCACCAGCCTCCAAGGCGGTCGCGACCACGGTGTCGGCGAGTTCGTCGATCGACAGCGGCGCGGTCGCCTGCGGTGTTTTGCCGGCGCCGGGATAGTACGGTCCGACGAAACGCCGATCCGCAATGGTGTCGATTAGTGGTGCGAAGTTCTCGCGGACACCACCACCGGCACCATGGGCGAGGGCGACCACCGGACCGGTACCGCTGTCGACGACGTCTACCTGGTCCAACAACTGCTGACGCTGTGCATCGGAAATCATGCTGCGAAGTTAAGCGTTGACGTTGGCGTGAAGGTCAAGACGAACTCCGGACCACGCAGGGCGCGGCATGCGGATCGGTGAACTCGCCCGCCGCTCGGGCACGACGACGCGCGCATTGCGCTATTACGAGGAGCAAGGCCTGCTCGCGTCCGAACGGACCGGCAACGGCTACCGGGACTACAGCGAGCCGTGTCTGGTGCAAGTCCGCCAGATCCGGGCACTGCTCGACGCCGGATTCAACTCGCAAACCGTCGCGCAACTGCTGCCCTGCGCCAGCGGCTCGCGCCCACAGCTCGAACTGTGCCCCAACATCGTCGCAGCCATGCAAACAACCTTGCAGCGGATCGAATCCAACCTGGAGACCCTCAGCAGCCACCATGCAGCGGTGTCCTCGTTTCTCGAGGGTGAATCATCCTCGGATTCCGCCTGAGAAGATCCGCCCCGGCACACGGGTTGCCCGGCTGCCCGCGATTACTACCGGAACCCCGATACGCTGGGCGTATCTGCTCATGCCGCATAGCGCGCGGTTCGAAACGGCCACAGCTGGATGTCAAGCAGGACCGGTGATTCAGATATCAGAACAGTGTGTCGCGCATTCGTAGGGGCCGATAGCCGGTCGGCCCGAGCTGCGCCAGCTCGGCGTTGATGTCGACCTCGATCCCGCCACCCGGAGTCAAGTCGGGTTCATGTCGGTGGGTCGGCCTGAACAGGGAACAGATTCCGCAGGCCGTTGGTCAGCTGGTGGACACAGGCCGCGTGGGAAGTGAAGGGAACGGCGGCGGTTCGGCGCGGTGGGCGCCGCCCTCGGAGAGTTCGGTGCCGCAGGTAACGGCTTGCGCCGCCGTGCCGATCAACCGGCTAGTGAATACACCAACAGCGGGTGTGCCGGATAAGCAGAGACCGAAATTCACGCCGGGGTTAGCAGGCCGAGCGTCGCGATCGCCGCTGCCGCCGCCGAGACCTCTGCTGGGCGTCTCGATGACAGATTTCCTGAGGGCCATCGGATTCGGCGTCTCTGATGACGATCTCGCGCAGGCGGCCACCGCTGTCGGCGGATTCGAACGACTGAGCGCACTAGCCGATCCGGGCGGCTCCGCGCGGGTGGTTGGTCCGGCCTGGAAATCGTTGCTGGACTTGGCTTCTGCCGGCCAGAACTCGGGGGCGCTGTCTCGTGCCGAGTTGCTGGGGCAAGTGCTGGTCCGCGCCGCATTCGTCGACGCGGCTGCCGATACACGCGTACTCACCTCGTCGCTGGGAGGCGCAGGGTTCAACTGGATCCGTACCTGGCATGGGGTCAACCTGCGGCTCGCGGGGAGGCTGTACCGCTACGCACAGGAGGTGAGCGGAGCCGATACGAAACCGTCCATGCGGGCGACCATGAACGCGGCGCTCGAATGCTGGTTGGTAGTCGAACATCTGGACAGGTACTCGACGGACGCCAATCGGCGCGCATGGCGTGGAATGCGCGCGGTGGCACAGCAATTCCTGGCGCGCACCGCCGATGATCCGGGACCATTGCTCACAGCCGCCGCGGCCGACTTCGACATCGCTGAACAGTACGGCGACCACACGCCACAGCATTACGTGCTGAAAGCCGAAGTGCACCAGCGACTGGCGATGATCACCGAGAACGACGCGGAACTCGACGCCTCCCACGACTGCCTCGTCGCCGCGCGCGATACGGCCGGTATCACCACCGCCGTGGCCGCCGGATGGGCAGGACTGCTGTTCGCCCGGGGGATTCGTGGGCTTCGTGCGGCCGGTGCGCGACTTCCGATGACCAGCGGCGACGTACTCGACGAGGAACCCGACGCCGATACCGCGCTCGGCGCGACCGGACTGCGCGCGGCCGCAAGCGCCTTCACCGCATCTGCACTCTGGTGGGACAACGTCATCGGCGGGATGCCAGGCGCGAGCGATCGGGATCTGCGGGCCCACATCATCAAACGAGGTCAGGCGTGGCAGCGGGTGGCGCATTCACGGCGTCTGCTCGGTCTGCCCATCGATGCCCCTCTCGCACTTGCTATCGCCGATCTGCGGGCATGCGCCGAACCCGGCGCACCGATCTCCGGCCCGTATCTCCCCTGGTCACTCCAGATGTGGGCGCGGTCGTTGGTCGAGCGCAATACACCCGAAACATTGGCGACCGCCGTGGATGCGGTTACCGAGGCGCTCTCCTACGCCGAACGGCATCTGAGCGCGGACGCGATCTTGGTCGACCGGCTCGAGGCCCTCGCGGTCGATGTGCGCTTGCGGCAGGCGGTACACAACGACGATATTCGCGCCTTACGCGGCCACCTGCCCGAGGCGCTTGCCAGGGGCGATCAGCGAGCGTCGGTACGGGTGGCGTCGGTGGCATATGCGGCTCGCACGCTGTGCGCGCGAGCCGACCCGGACGATCTCGAGCTGATCAGAGCGGTGGTCGACCATCTCGAGTCGGTCGCCCTGCAATCGGCGGCGGGTCACCGGGTTTTCGCGGCGAGTCATGCCGCCGGTCTGCTGATCGGTTGCGACGGTGGCGGACCGGTCGGAACCTGTGATCTGGCGGTACTGCGACGGATCCACATGCTGATGGGGATCGCGATCGACGCGTCTCCCGACACCACACACCTAGCTCTGCTGTTCGGATCGGCACGCGCGGCCAACAGGTACGGGCGCGGCGTTCTGCTGGGCGGCAGCGACGACGACCGTCGCCTGGCATTGGAGCTGTACGACGAGGCGATCGCGGCCTTCGAAAGGCTCGTCGAGTCAGCGCAGCCGATATGGCTCGCCCAGCTTGGTGACGGCGGGGTGACACCCGCATCGATCGAAACCCAGGACAGTGCCTACGACACCTCGGAATGGTTCGTCCCCGAGGAGATCACGACCACGAGTCTGATGGGCGACGCCTATCTGCGGCGGCACTCGCTGCGTCGCGACGTCGAGGATCTGCGGGCGGCCATGCGTTGGTTCGAGCGCAGCTCCGAGCTCGGCAACCGCACCCCGGAACAGTTGAGCCAACTGGGGGAAGCGTATCTGCGGTACGGACGCCGCACTGGTGACTCGGCCTTGATCGAACGGGCGCTCGCCCTGAAGGACGAATCCCGCGCGGCGAGTGTGGCGGAAGGCAATACACCAGCACGCGAAGGTTACTCGGCGGCCGCGGCGGCCGCGTATCTGCTGTGGCGGCGGCGTGGCGAGCCCGCGATATACGTCGCGTCGGCGCAGCGTGCCGCCTTCGCCGCGGCGGTCGACCCCCGATGGCCATGGCCGCTGCTGCAATTGGTGCAACATGCCGAGGCACCCGCGTCCGTCCGTGCGCTATTGCCCTCCGAACCACCGACAGACGACGCGACGGGAATCAGCGCGCCCCCTCGGATCTGGCGTGCCGTCCGCGCAGGGGAGATCGACTTCCTCCGCCACCACGGCTGCGAACTGGCGATCTCCACCGAAGAGTTCCGAGCCAGAGCGTTGGGCGGGCAGAAGAACCGGGAAACCTTCGTTCTCGACGACCCGCACGGCCTGCTGTCGTCCACCCTCGTCCTGAAGCCGTTGACCAGCCGTGCGGCCGCGGAGGCGGAGGTTGCGCGGCTCGAGTCGTTCCACTCGTATGTCTCGGCGGGAGTACCGGAGTGGATCCGCGCGGTGCGCCCGTTCGCCGTGGTAGACCCACCGGACGGCACCGAGTCGCACTACGCCGCGAGCATGCGTGCCGCGGGCGTGCCATTGTGGAGCCTGGCCGACACCGCGTCGGGCCGGATATCCGGCTCCGCCGTGCGCGCGGTTGGCCGCACGGTGAAACTCCTGGCGATTATCCATGCCTGGCGAGGCGCCCCGCCGTCTCGGGAAAACCATCTGCCCTCCGAAAAGACCAAGCTCCTGAACGATTTCAAGAAGCTCGGCTACTCGGAGCCCTGGGAGCGCGCACGGCTGTGGCAGGCCCTGATTCCGGCGGATCTGCCAGTGGTCGGAAAGCGCGACGCGCACACCGAGAATTGGCTCGTGACCGATTCGGGGGAAATCGTCGCGGTGGATCTCGCGTCGTCGCAGTTCCTTCCGCTCGGCCTAGAGGTCGCCCAATTGCTCGAAGATGTGCCCTTCTTCGATACGTCGCCGCAAGGACTGGCCGCCCGTGGGACGCTTGCACGCGACTATCTCGGCGAATTGTCCCGTAGAAGACCGGATTTGGCGCCTATCTTGCCTGAGGTGGATTCCGATCGGTGGGAGCGGGCATACGCGTGCTTCGCGGCTCGCCGGGCAATTTACCTGATCCGCAGATTCTCGCGGTCGGACGCGTCGACGGCAGCTCAGGGGGTTCGCCGGCTGGATGCGCGGCGAGTCGGTCATGCCGGGGCGGTCCTGGACTGGGCTTTCGATGTGGTGCCGGAGCTGCGGATCATCATGGGAAGGTGACGATGTCGAGCACGGCGATCCCGTCGTCGAAGGTGACCATGATCGAGTTGTCGTCGAGGGCTGTCAGAGCGGTTGCCACCGCCGAGATGCCGAGAGTGCGCAGTAGCATGCCGGTTTCGGCGTCCCAGATACGCAGCGTCTGATCGTCGCCCGCAGTCAGTAGGCGCGGTCCAGCCGGGGTGGAAGCTGCGGCGATCGCACGGACCGGGCCACGATGCCCGACCAGTCCGACCGGCGTCTCGTCGGTGCTCACCGTGTCCCACAGCCGGACGACGTCGTTGTTGGTGGCCACCGCAAGCAGTGGCCTGTCCGCAGAGGACCGGACGACCGCTATGCCGTTCACCTTGGCCGATAGCCCGGTGATGGTGCCGAGATGAGTGTGGGTCTCGGCATCCCACAGATAAACTGTCGCATCGTAACCGCCGGAGGCGAGCCAGATCCGGCCGTCGATACCGACGAAATCGGTGACCACGCGCGGACGATGCGACGATGCGGGTGTATGTCCGAGGGACGCGCCGGACAACGGATCCCAGAACGCCAATCCGCTCCGAGTTACGGTCACCACCCGTGTGCCTCCGCTCTCGGCAGTGAAATGAGTGATCGCGGAGACGGGCCGCCCCGCATCGATCGTCGCGACGACGTCGTGATCGCGGGTGACGAAAACGCTCCCGCCGGTATCGGCACTGACCAGAAGGGTTTCGCCGTCCGCCTCGGTCAGTACCCTGAGCCCCGTCACTTGCTGATTGTGGACCGGATATGGCGCGGCGACCGCCGTACCACTGCCGACGGCGTACCGGTGGATGACGCCGTCCGCGCCGCCGGTGACCAGGACGGCCCCGTCGTCGGCCACTGTCGCGGCCGTGAGCCGCGGCGGCGAATCCGATGACGTCAGCGATTCCGCTGTGCTCCACAGACGCACCACGGCATCGTTCCCCGCGGTCGCCAATAGCAGCCGGTTATCTTCGGGAACGAAGACGGCCGCGCGGATGCGGTCGCGATGACCGGACAGTGTTCGAGCATTCGCGTCCAGCGAGGCTCGGAACAGGTGAACTATTCCCTTGTTGTCCCCAGCTGCCAGGATCGAGCCCCCGCTGGGCAGCGGTGCCGAAGCGATCGCGCAGACGCCGGTATTCGCGCGCCGCACCGAGGTGCCTACTAATTGCGCATCGGTGAGGCTCCATCGGATCAGCTGGCCATCGTGACCAGTCGACAGCACCGAGCCTGCCGGGTTTCCCGGCCAGGAAGTCAAACCGCGCAAGCCCCTACTGTGTCCGGGGCTGGGGCCGGGGCCGGCCACCGGCGTCGGGACACCTTCGCGCCATACACGTACCGTTCCGTCGTCGTATCCGGCGAACAGCACGGTGCCGTGATCGCCGGTAATCGTGCACACCAGGCCGCGAACGCCCGTGCCGAATCCGGGAAAGCCCCAGACCGCTTCTCGCTCGCCGACATCCCACAGGACAATATCGCCGCGATCATCTCCGGTGGCCAGCAATACGCGGCCGCTGCGGCCGGGGAGCACATCCATGGCGCGGACCGGCGCGCGGTGTACGCGCAGCGGTGCGCCATGCGGCAGACCGGTCATCGGATTCCACAGCCGAACGGACGTGTCCTCACCTGCGCTCGCGAGGAGGGAATCGAGTGCCGGAACTTCGGCGATCGCGTAGATGCCGCCTCGATGTCCCGACATCGGCCTGCCGAAAGCCCGACCGGTCGAGGGATCCCACAGTCGCACGATGCCGTCGGAGCCGCCGGAACTCAGCAGGATTCGCCCGCCTGCCGTGCGGACCGTGGCCAGGGCGTGGACCGCGCCACGGTGACCGCGCAGCGTGAGATGTGGTGATTGCGGGGCTAGCAGCGCCCATCGGACCGACCAATCGCCGGGCAGTCCCGCGTCGGTTCGGCTGCCGCCGAACCGGGCGGCAGCGAGCTGGAATATGCCTCTCTTGTTCCCGGTATCGGCCGCAGTCAGCACATGCCTGCTACCCAGTACCGCCATGACCTGAGGAGGTAGGTGGAAGCGGCCGAACGCCGCGCGCGCCGCGGCCGAAGCGAGGGATTCGATATCGAGTCTGCCTATGACGTAGTCGAGTTCGCCGAGTGCGTCCCACGAAGCACCGCCGCCGTCGGCGATATGCGCGGCGAGATAGGTGGCGACATACGGATTCACCTGCGTGGTTTCCCGGGCGGCTAGCATCAGCAGCGCATCGGCGACTGTCGCACGGTGGCTGCGGGTTTCGGGCAGTTCGGTGAAGGATTCCGCGAATGTTCGATGGGCGAGCCGATAGACGGTCTGCTCCCGCTCCCGGTCGATGACGAGGTAGGCGGCGGCCGATCGCAACAGCGTTCGGATCTGCTCGTTGCCGATCGTGACATCCGGTGCCAAGGCCCCGGCGACCTCCTTCCAGACTCCGTCCCGAATCGGCAGCCCTCGACCGTGGGCAAGTGCGAGGGCGTGCAGAAGCGGCCGCGCGCTCGGTTCCGCTGCGGCCAACCTCGTCACGGCCCGACGGAAAACCGCTCGATGATCCCCGCGCACGACGGCATCAAGTGCGTCGAGGTCAGTGAGCAAAGCCGGGTCCGCCTGCAACTCCGCGACGACGAGGTGCGCGAACAGGAATCCGGGCGCATGGGTCGCAATGGTTGCCGCGGCGCCGGCAACAGCCACCGGATCGTGGTTCGGTGTGCCATTTCCAAGCAGACGGGACGCGACATATCGAGCGACAGCCGCGGGTTCATGGAGGATGCACAAGGTGTTGCGAGGGTCGGCGTGTAGCGCATCGAGCAAGTTCTGATCCTCTGGTACCGGACGGTCCGGCTCACTCCGAGTCGATTGCCGTGTGCCGACGATGACCCGAACACCTGGCAGCAGTGCCAATGGCCGAATCACGGCTTCGGCGACGGCAATCGGCTCGACCGCCTCATCGAGCGCGTCCAACAGCAGTGTCGTATGGGAACGTTCGCCGAGACGTGCCAGCAACCACGCCGATCGATCGGAGTCGTCCGCCTCGGGCGGTCGCCCGAGCGCGAGCCGCATGGCGATATGGTCGACGAGATCAGCCGCGTTCATGCCGGTGAGGTGGACGGTCAGGTCGAACGTACTGTCAGGCGGGCGCTGGTCGTCCGGAACGGGATCGAGCAGCCCGTGCCGGATCAGGACTTCTCGAAGCGTTGGTGCACTGCGCACGGCCAGTTGCCCCAGCAGCGCCGATTTGCCGGATCCCGGTCGGCCGGTGACGACCAGGAGTCCTGAGGACGATTCGGCAAGCCAGGTCACTATCAATCTGCTCTCGGCGACGCGCCCCTGGAAGAACCACGAATAGTCATCTCCATCGCCGCCTTGTGCTTTCGCGACGAAATGCCGACGTTCGTGATCGTCGAGATTCCTGAGCGCGCTGCGGATCTCGGCCGCGAGATCGACCATGGTCCCCGTTATCGCCGGAACGCGCCGAAAGAGAGCCGCGTCGATGATGGTCTTCGGAACCACCTCCGAGCCCGGGAGGAGCCGACGCAATTCGCCTGCCAGATCCCATAGGGATATGCGTGATTCCGCACCGAAGGTGTCCTCCAGCGCGGTTTCGAGTGCCGCGCTGAACTTTCCCAGATTCGTCGGACCGTCGCCGGATACTCCGACCAGCAGAAATCGGCGGTTCGCCAGCTGGACCTGGAGATCCACTTCATTGCTCAGTCGTTGGACGAAAATCGCCGACGCGCAGGCGTCTACGACGATGATCAACCACTGATCCTGATCGTAGGGATCCACGCGTGCGGCAATGACACTCGCGAGTTTGTCCGGCGTGATCGATCGCGTCCAGTCCCGGTCCGGACTCTTCGCATGCGCGAGTGCCGCTTTGGTTCCGACGCGCCAGCCGTGGCCGACCCAGAGCAGCAGGCTGCGCTGCGCACCGGACTTCGTCCATGCGGTGAGACGGTCGTCCACAGCATCGGACCCCCGCTCCGGCATCGCCGCATTCCACGGCACCGCGGCCACGCCGAACTCCTGTAGCGCCGCTGCGACACGGTCGATCTCATCTTCTGCGGTCGGCAGCGCCAGATGCGTCTGCCCCGGGTACTCCCCGATAGCTACGGGAAAGAACTCCAGCGCATCCTCATCCTCGATCACGGTTGCGCGGGCTCGGCGGCCATCACCAATTGACTGACCGGGGAGCCCCCGCCGCCGGTCACGGTGATCCGATACAGTCCCGGCGCGGGAAGGGTGATATCGGCGACGAGTTTGTCGTCGGTAGGCATCAGGTCGGGATGGTCCAATTCCTCGCCGCTGTCGGCGTCCGATACGACGCACATCGCCTGGAGTCGCGACGCACCAGCGATCTCGGCCCGCCACCCGATACCGGGTTGGACATGGTCGGGTACGTCGATTCCGATACCGTCGGAGTTGCCGAGTCTCGGCCCCCGATCCTCGATGCGATGGCGCAGAACATCCAGGATGAAATCGATCGCCTCGGCACAACTGGCGAGACTTCCGTGCTGTTGCGAAACCCGTTCGAACATGCCCGCCCGTTCGGGTACGGCGGAATTGCGAGGAACGGTGCCGTCGCCGAGGCCGACGAATCGACTGGGGATGCCGTTGGCCATTCGTTCCACATCACCGTTGGGCGCCGGTCGGAACGTGTAGCCCTGCATGGTGATCACGCCGTTGTCGATGGTGATGCTGCTCGGTGTCGGCTGTCGCAGCCCGACGAGCGGAAGATGTTCGGTAAGTGCCCGACGCGTGCGATGTGTGTCGAACGCGGCCTCGGCGAGTTCGTGGATCCCGCCGAGGTTCGCGATATCGGTCGGCGTCAGATGTCGTACGTCGAGGCCGTCGTGGACGCAGCGGTACATCGGCAGCAGGTCGTATATACCTGGCATCGTGCGCGCGACATCCCTGAGCCTGCGCGCGGGTACCGGTGCGCCTTCGCCTGAGCCGAGAATCACCGCGGCCTTCACGGCCCCGTCGAAAGGCGTGCCCATCGTGACCGTCGCGCTGATGGTCCGCGTGAGTTCGCCATCCTGTGGCATGGCGCGGCACAGCAGCCCGCCCATGGAATGCGCGACGAACACCAGTTGAGCGTCGGGCCGGTCCGCTCTTTTCCGCCATCGTTCGAGGTGGTCTCCTGCCGCCGCCGCAAGCAGAACCGCGTTGTGCCGCACCGGCAGTCGCCAGTCGTATCCGAATTCGAGTACCGCTTCGGGGTGAATAGAGGCCCTCCGAATCGCCTTCGTCAGCGGACCGTAGGGTTCCATCCCCGAGACGAGTGGCATATACGCCGGAAATCTGAGCAGTCCATTCGGCAGCACCCGGCCGGTCTTTCCCGCGAGTTCGTCCTCGGTGAGGGCGAGCTCTTCGAGTCCCTCACCCCGACTCCACGCCCGCACGTACCAGCCGAGTCTGCACAAACCCCACAGCGGTCGCCGCGACTCGGCGTCGATCAACTCGGTGCCCATGATGCCCGGGACGATCACCACCGCGTCGTCGCTGAGGTGCCGACGCGTCCCCAGGGCGTTCGGCCATGCTAGCTCCGGAATAGCCATGACGTCGGCCCCCTCGTCGATGCTGTGCAACTGCCTGAGATCGTAAGGGCCGCATGAATCGACACGCCAACACGACATACCGCCGGCCGAGGCCACCGAGGCCGTGGCGCCCCGTCGGGGCGGCTACCACCCGGGTCACGGGATTCGCACCGTCCATCGACGACTCGATGGTTCGAAGCCGAGACCGAGGAACAATGATGCCGGCCCCGGGTTGTCGGCACTGACCGCAAATCTGATCGCAGGGAAGCCCCGAGTGCGAAGCGATTTCAACCCTGCGTTCATGCACCAGGTGCCTACGCCACTGCCGCGCAGCCGTGGGTGCCGCAGAAGATAGGCCAGCCAGATCCCCGACAGCTCTGGAATCGAATTGCGTAGATTTGCCACGAATGCGGCGACTACATCGCCGTTGCGATCAATCACAATTGAGCTCGCATCGTGCAGCGGGCCAACGATTTCTCCCGATAGCAGCTCTGTCAGGTGCGATGTTGCCTGGAGAGCATTTCCCTGATGATCCGGATGCTCGGGCGGGAGGGCTACAGCCAGTAGCTGTGTGAGGTCGACCAATCGATTGATGTCGAGTTCCATGATATGGAGCCCAGGCAGGGCTACGCCTGTCAGCGGTAAAGGATTGGTTGCGCCCGCGAACACCATGCGTTTGCGTCCCACTTCTGCGGTGGGGCACATGCTGACAATACGTTTGCCGATATCGTATGGTACGTCCAATATTTTTCCGGCGCTTTTGCTCAGCAGTTCCGCCAGCGCACGGTCACTGTAGTAAGCCGTGGTAGATATCGGCAAAGGCGACGCCACTATGC
The DNA here is from genome assembly GCF_035920345.1 of Nocardia vinacea. Taxonomy (NCBI): domain Bacteria; kingdom Bacillati; phylum Actinomycetota; class Actinomycetes; order Mycobacteriales; family Nocardiaceae; genus Nocardia; species Nocardia vinacea. Next base: position 2,200,976 of record NZ_CP109149.1, on the reverse strand, counting down.
CCTCGTGACCGAGAGCGTGGGCATTGAAGTCATCACGTGCGACGGACGCAGCCGGAGCTCACGTACCGGCAGGGCGAGGTATCGGCCACCTTCCGATAGCGCTACACCGGAGTCTTCCCACTCACCGAGGAGTCGAGAAAGCTCGTCATCGTTCAGTTTCCCGGAAAAATCTCGGAGGAGACCCGATTTTGCGCGGATTCCATCTATAGCGAGGAAGAGATCAGCTTGCGGACCTTCGAGTAGTAAGTTCAAAGGGTCCTGTCCACGTCGTAAGATTTCAACATGGTCGAGCCCTACGCGATATAGGAATGAGTTTTCATCGTATCGCGAAGGCCAATCATGCTTTACATAATCCGATAATGCGGTGCGCGCTGCTTCCAAGTCGTCTGTCAGCGTAGAGGGGTGCTGACCCCTGAATCTGTAGGCGAACTCTTCCAGGTCAGGGGCTGAATTGCCGAACATTGCCGCGTAGAACAGGGCGGGTTTCGGCCTGTCGAATCCGAGAGACTTCCATTGCTCGAAGTAGGGCGCGTATCGGTTCAGCTCGATTGGGAACACTCCACTTGGAGGAGGAAGATGACTGATTGCTGTGGCATACTTCAGTGATATCTCGTAATCATCGACCGATTCACCGATTACATGCGTGAGTATATGATAATAGGGAAAGATACCGGCCTCGGCGCACCACTTGATAGCACGAACATGCTGTAGCGCAGAGTTGCCTTTTTCCATGCGTTTGAGCAGGTTCGACGAAAAGCTTTCGATACCGATCTGGAGCATTGCGAAGCCTGCGCGAGCGAGCGCATAAATATTTTCTTTGCGTAGATTATTCTTCACATCGGTCAAGAATTCTACATTGAATCGGTCCGCAAGCTGCTCGAGTGCAGGCAGAAGATCGCTCATGTGTTCATTCGACATTATACTGTCCGCAAAAACAACACGACTGGTCCGCTGCTCTCGAAGTATGCGTTCCACTTCCTTGAGGACTTCACCAGCAGATTTCTGACGGAAGGTAATGGCATTCGAGTGTATGCCGCAGAACGTACACTGGCGCCGTTCGCCCCACCAGCACCCGCGCGAACCTTCGACATAGAAGTTGGCCGGGACTCCCGTGATCGATCTGAAAAGTTTGTAAGCGGCACGAAAATCGCCATAGTCGGGGAACTTCACGTCACTCATCGAGGTCGCCGACTGGCGGGTAGAATGAGCAGTGCCCATTCGATCTCTCCATGCGAGATTGGGAATATCACTGAGATCGATCGGCTGGCGGACATCAGATTCATGTAATGCCTTGAACAGGGGAGTCAGGCTCGCATCGGCCTCACCTCGAACCATGATGTCTATATCGGGGACAGCATCGAAAAGCGCTAGGCCCATGGGATCTTCACATTGACTTCCACCCATCACGACGATCACATCAGGTGCGAGTATCTTAATGATTTTCGCCCACGCCAACGATGCCGCAGTCTGGGCGATCGTCAGCGTGAATCCGACAATCGTACACTGTTCGATGAAATACTTACCGAAGTAGTCGGTAGTGAATGTGCGAAATTCATTCGCGAGAGCCCAGAAGAATTCTTTCGGAAAATCGGACGCTTCCAGCGCATCCTCGATAGCCGGCATGCTATCGTCCGCTGGGCAAAGATCCAGGCCGTCGATCGCCCGCAATATATCGCCACGGGTCTGAGCGCGACTGAAATCGGTACTCGACAACGCTCGCCACAACAGCCCGCATATAATTTCCCCGACCTCGTCATGGCTATATGCAAACTCCGCCGCGGCGGGACCATACCGCTCACTGATCCAGAGGTAGAAATCGATGTTTGGGTGGTATGTTTTGCTGTCGACCGGTATATCACTGATGTGACGCTGAACAATTGCGAGGCCCAGCGGGGCCTGCCGCGGCTCGAGCCACGGCAGGCTCAGAAGTCTAACTGTCATTTCGAGGTTGTTCCGAGAGCGCCGCTTGTCTCCTACAGAACAACCGGTTTTCCAGGCACATTACGCAACCTGGAAACCATCGCAGACTCCAAGCTGGCCGGTGCCGCAGCGATATCACACGCCGCGACAGACCGCGGCTTTTGCAGGTACGCGGTTATCGACAATTCGGCCAGCCGTGGGTCGCCGGCCACATCACAATTGGCGACTGCGCGCGGAGAAAGGTCGGCAAGCGATTCCGTCATTGAAAGCTCCATCCAAGCTGAGAAATAGACACACGACCCACCGGCCGCGATCTCCTCGATTCTAAATGCTCATGACGAGGACAAACCGGCTTCCGCCAACCGCGGAAGGATCTCGCCTTCGGGTCGGCACCTCAGGCAAAAGATTGCCAGCCAACCAAAGAGGCAGACCAGTTTTGGTCTATTTATCCCGGTTCGTCACTGCCGCACTTTCCTTACAATGTTCGATGACTGGCTGAGCGGGCTGTTCAACCAGCGCAACCGTGATCACAGGGTGGCGATGTCGGTCGGTCGATGCACAAAACCACGATGACGGCAACCAACGCCGCGAGATGCTGCGCGCCAAGATCAGCACGGCAGAGACCGAACTGACGCGGCACCGCACCGCCATCGCAGGCATCGCCTTTCTCACCCTGGCCGTGGCCATGAACACAGCACAAGCCGAAAAGGCCATAGCCCAAGCCGAACTGGAACAGATCCCCCAGATCGTTGTGCTGACGGCCGCCCAGATCAACAAGCTCTAGCACGTAGGACCACCCCTGCGGGGCGCTGTCGGCCGTGCTCGACGCTTTGTGTGGTCGTCGAGAGGAAGCGTCCTGCTTGTTCCGGTCGTCCAGTGCGACGAGGTGTGTTTGCTGCGGATCAGTTGACCGGGCGCGGCGGAGACCGGCATCGGTAATATCTCGGAGTTCATTGTTACCGGGAAGTTCCTGTGTCGTGACGGCGCAGAGCGAAGCGGTGTTCTGGTGGTTAATTCATTTCTGGTGAAACGCAGGCATATGTTTCGCGGTGTAAAGTCGCTTGCCGAGGGTCCAGACATTCTCACGTGCTAGTGATCGAAATATGTTGCAGGCGAACGTATTTCGATGATGGTCGGTCTCGAGTGTGGTGAGGTTCGGATAACGCCTAATTATTCTGGAAGAAACCATTCGGCAATGGTTCACGCGTGAAATTCTCGTATCCGAACGCTGCGAATCGCAGCAGTAAGGGATTTAGCAGCGCTTGGCCCGAACCGGGAGTCGGCCCGAGACCGAAGCCTGGGGCGCCGTCAACACATCGCAGGAGGAACCGTGTCCGCACCCACCATCGCCGAGATCGACAAGGCCATCGAGGAGAACATTCAGAAGTCTCTCGCCGAGATCCCGCACCCTGCGCTGCCGAAGGGCACGAATATCTATGGTGCGACGAAGATCTTCCCCGACTATCAGGCCGAGGCGGGCGAAACCTACTTCACCCTGGTGCATGGCATCGCGCACGAGTCGTCGGTGAGTTTCGTGGCGATCCTGCAGGCCACCAGGGCGTTGCGCAAGGGCTTCGATTCGGCGATCTACTTCTACGGTCCCGGCGCTATCAATGCCGTTGCCACACGGGGCTTTCCGACCACCGGCGACAGCGGTTTCCCGGGTGAGCAGAACATCAATGAGGCGCTGGCGACCTTCATCAAGGAGGGCGGCAAGGTGTTCGCGTGCCGATTCGGGCTCGCCTTGCACGGTGCACGCGAGGAGGACCTCATCGAGGGTGTCATCCCGGCACACCCGCTCGATGTCCAGGACGCGTTGATCCACTACGCGCGCAAGGGCGCCATCATCAACTCCACCTATCAGCTCTGAGGTGACCCGATGACAGGTCTGTCCACACGAGTCGATCTGGCATTGCTCGGCGTGCGCGCCGAGGTGCCGGTGGGGCGCCGCTCCGGTGCGGGTCCCAGCGACGACGGCCATGTACTCATCGACGGCATCGGCGCCGCCGTTCCGATCCGCTCCGACAGCCCCTTCGTCGTGGCGGGCAACCGGCTGCTGCGCTCCGGCACCGATATGGGCATCGAGATCGAGCCCGTGCGCAGGCCCAGGTTCTACGACCTGGCCACCGCCGACGGAGTGTCCTACGAGAAGATCGCCAAACTACATGGCTCGAACGTACTGGCGACCACGGTGGTGCAGACCTGCATTCGCTACGGCGAGGACCAGCGCTGCCGGTTCTGCGCCATCGAGGCCTCGCTGGCCGCGGGCAGCACCATCGCGGTGAAACGGCCCGACCAACTCGCCGAGGTCGCGGCGGCGGCGGTCCGCCTGGACGGGGTCGAGCAGATGGTGATGACTACCGGAACCTCGGCGGCCAAAGACCGCGGCGCCCGGCATCTGTCTCGCTGCGTGCGGGCGGTCAAGGCGGCCGTGCCGGAACTACCGATTCAAGTGCAGTGCGAGCCGCCCGGCGATCTGCACGTGCTCACCGAGTTGCGCGAGGCGGGCGCGGATTCCATTGGCATCCACGTCGAATCGCTCGATGACGAGGTGCGCAAGCGGTGGATGCCGGGTAAGGCGACGGTGCCGCTGAGCGAATATCGGGCGGCTTGGGCAGAGGCGGTGCGGGTGTTCGGCCGCAATCAGGTCTCGACCTACCTGCTGGTCGGGCTCGGCGAGAACCCAGACGAATTGGTCTCCGGCGCAGCCGAACTCATCGATATAGGTGTCTATCCGTTCGTGGTGCCGTTCCGGCCGCTGGCGGGCACGCTGGCCGTCGACGCGGACGGTGCGACCGCACCGACGCCGCAGCTGCTGGCCGACGTCACCAATCGGGTAGCCAAGGAATTGCAACGGGCCGGGATGGTCGGTGCGGACCAGCGCGCCGGATGCGCCGCCTGCGGGGCGTGCAGTGTGCTGCAAAATGCGGGCGGCTGAAGATGAATAGCCATACGGACAGCGCGACGCTCCTCGCGGGACGGTGGTCGGGCGACAGGCAGGCCGGCGTGAAACTCGGCGGGCGGGCAGGCGGGGAGCTCCTCGGTGGGTGGTTGGGTGACGAAAGGACCGACCTGTGCCTGCTCGCCGGTGCGTCGGTAAACACTTCCAGCGCAACGGATTTCCTTATCCAACCGGCCGATCGGCGGCAACTGGCCGCCTACCGGACGCTGCGGCGTGCCGAATTCGTCGTGGATCAAGGACTGTTCACGGGCAGCGACAACGACGACAGCGACGAAGATCCGCGCACCCAGGTACTGGTTGCGCTGGATCCCGACGGCGTCGTCCTCGGCGGCGTGCGCCTGGCTCCCGCGACCGACGAAGATCTGGGGTGGTGGACCGGCAGCAGGCTGGTGGTGGATCGGCTGCGCCGCGCCGCCGGGGTCGGCCCGGCCCTGGTAGTGGCCGCGTGTGCCTACGCCGAGAGCCACAATGTGCTGCGGTTCGAGGCCACCGTGCAGACCCGGTATGAACCCATGTTCGCCCGCCTGGGCTGGATCCCGCTCGGCGACAGGGTGATCGGCGGCGTCGCGCACACTTGGATGCGGTGGCCGATCGACCGGGTGCAGCGGTTGGTGGGCGCAACCAAGGCGTTGCTCGCGCAGACGCTGGCGCCGCTGCGCGGATCGCCGCTCGGTCTCGGCGGCAAGGGGTTTCGCGGGGATGACGGTGTCCCGGTACCGGGCAGCGACCTCATCGCGGCATGTGACGCCATCCTCCCGTCGATGGTGGAACGTGATCCGGAATGGGCGGGCTGGTGTTCGGTCCTGGTCAATATCAACGACCTGTCGGCCATGGGCGCCACCCCGATCGGCCTGCTCGACGCGGTCGGGGCACCGACCCACTCACTGCTGACCCGGGTGATCCGCGGGCTCGCCCGTGCCGCCGAGGCCTGGGATGTGCCGGTACTCGGCGGGCATACACAGGTGTCGGTGCCGCCATCGTTGTCGGTCACGGCGCTCGGCCGCGCCGCCGCCCCGGTGCGCGGCGGTGGCGGCAGGCTCTGTGATGAGCTGCGGCTGACCGCCGATCTCTCGGGCGGCTGGCGGCCCGGATACCACGGCCAGCAATGGGATTCCACGTCGCGACGCAGCGGTGCGGAACTGCGGGCACTGGCCGGATTCGTGGCGCGGTCCGCCCCGGCTGCCGCCAAAGATGTCAGCATGGCCGGGCTGGCAGGCACTTGCGGCATGCTCGCCGAGGCCAGCGGCCTCGGAGCCGAGCTGGATGTTGCGCGTATCCCGCGACCCGACACCGTCGCATTCGCCGAATGGCTCACCTGTTTCCCGGGTTTCGCGATGATCACCGCGGACCGGCCCGGTGCGCCGATCGCGCCGCCGGGACCGGCTACCTCGGCGGTCTGCGGGCGACTCGTCTCGACTCCCGGTGTCCGGCTGCGCTGGCCGGACGGCATCACTACACGCTCGGTGCACAACACCGTGACCGGATTGGGAGAATCATGAACCTCACGATCTCCGTCGCCGCCGCCGAGTTCGGCCGCGATATGGAAGAGGGCTATCGCACGATCGCCCGCCTCATCGAGCAGGCCCGCCTCCGCGGCAGCCACTTGCTGGTGCTACCCGAAGCCTGCCTCGGCGGCTACCTGCCCAGTCTGGGGGGTGGGGACGAGTCCGAGGAGGCCAAGCAGCGCAGACTGCGCGCACTCCCGCCCGCACTCGCGCTGGATGGTCCCGAGTTGCGCCGAGTCGTCGACATGGCAGGCGATCTGGTGATCACCCTGGGCTTCTGCGAGGCCGACGGAGAAACCCGCTACAACGCGGCGGTCACCCTGTCCGGTGACGGCATCCTCGGCTCCTACCGCAAGGTTCATCAACCGCTCGGTGAAAACCTTTGCTATGCCGCCGGTTTCGAGTACAAAGCATTCGATACGCCGGTCGGCCGGATGGGTATGCAGATCTGCTACGACAAGGCGTTCCCGGAGGCCGCGCGGGCGCTGGCGCTGGATGGCGCCGAGATCATCACCTCGTTGTCGGCCTGGCCGACCGCTCGGACGCAGACCGTGCCGAACCTGGAAGACGATCGGTGGAAGCGGCGCTTCGACATCTTCGACCAGGCCCGAGCGGTGGAGAACCAGCTGGTGTGGGTGGCCTCGAACCAGGCGGGCACCTTCGGATCGCTGCGGTTCGTGTGCAGCGCCAAGATCGTCGGGCCCGGCGGGGATGTGCTCGCCACCACCGGCGTCGAGCCGGGGCTGGCCACCGCGACGGTCGACGTCGCCGAGGTGCTCGGGTTGGCCCGTGGCGGCGGCATGTACAACCTGCGTGACCGTCGCCCCGACCTGTACCACAGCGTTATTCGCGAATACGACGTCGTCGGACAGCCGACGGCGGCCTCGACGGACCTGGAGTCGGCTCATGCCTGAGATGACCTTCGTGATCGAGTGGCCGAATGGGACCAGCCAATCATGCTATTCGCCGTCACTGGTGATGCACGACCACCTCGAGGCCGGAAAATCCTATCCCGTCGCCGAATTCGTCGCTCGCACGCGTGCGGCCCTGAACGAGGCCGGCGAGCGGGTGCGCGCGAAGTTCGGCTACTACTGCACTTCCGCGGCCGATCAGCTGGCCACCATCGAGCGAACAGCCGCACAATTCCAACCATCGGAAGTCGCTCGCGTCATCTCGATGACACCGCCGCTGGTCGACTCGAATACTGTTGGAGGGCAACGATGATCACCGAACGCGAGGTCGTGGTCATCGGCGCGGGACAGGCCGGTTTGTCCATCAGCTGGCATCTGACCCGCCGTGGCATCGACCACATCGTGCTCGAACGCGACACCATCGCCCACGAATGGCTCGACAGCCGCTGGGACAACTTCACGCTGGTGACACCGAACTGGCAGTGCGTGCTACCCGGATACCACTACGACGGCCCCGACCCGGACGGGTTCATGAAACGTGACGAGGTGTACGCGTTCGTCCGTGGCTACGCCGACGTGTTCAACGCGCCGGTCCGGGAAGGGGTGGCGGTCACCTCCGTCCGGCCGGCCGCGGACAGCGGATACGACATCGACACGACCGACGGCCCGCTGCGCGCGAGCCAGGTCGTCGTCGCGACCGGCGGCTACCAGGAACCGATCGTGCCGCGGTACGCGGAGAAGCTGCCACCATCGATCACGCAGCTGCATTCGTGCGAATACCGCAGCAGCACAGACCTTCCCGAGGGGGAGGTGCTGGTGGTCGGCACCGGCCAGTCCGGCGCGCAGATCGCTGAGGATTTGCACCTGGAGGGCCGCAAGGTGCACTTGGTCGCTGGAGACGCCCCGCGCGTGGCGCGGTTCTACCGTGGCCGTGACTGCGTGGCCTGGCTGCAGGACATGGGGCACTACGATCTGCCGATCGAGGAGCAGCCGGGCGGGCTCGGCAAGCGCGAGAACACCAACCACTATGTGACCGGTCGCGACGGTGGCCGCGATATCGACCTGCGCCAGTTCGCCCTGGAAGGTATGTCGCTCTACGGCAGGATGCTCGACTTCGACGGTGCTGCCTTGCGGTTCGCGCCCACGCTCGAGAGGTCACTGGACTCCGCCGACGCGGTCGCCGAGAGCATCAAGGACTCGATCGACGCCTACATCGCGCGCGAAAACATCGACGCGCCAGAAGAACCGCGCTACGTCCCGGTGTGGCGACCCGAAAGCGAGGTCACCACACTGGATCTCGCCGACACCGGCATCACCTCGGTGGTGTGGTCGGTCGGATTCCGCACCGACTACCGGTGGCTGCGCGCCGGGGTGTTCGACGGCGAGGGCCATCCGTGCCATAACCGCGGCGTCACCACCGCGCCCGGCCTGTTCTTCCTCGGCCTGCCGTGGCTGCACACCTGGGGGTCGGGCCGATTCGCGGCCGTCGCTCGGGACGCAGAGTTCCTCGCCGACGAAATCGCGTTGCGCGTCCAGGAATCGGCGGCGGCGTAGGTATCGCCTCGATGGGAACCACACGAATTGCCGCGCTGGCCGGGCACTTCGGCCGCGATATCGGCCGCGCGCTGGAGAAACTCGACGGCATCTTCGAACGGCTCGTCCAGGACGGAGTCGACCTGCTGGTGCTGCCCGACGCCACCCTCGGTGGCTATATCGGTGATCTGCGCAACCCGACCGTGGGGCCGTTGCCCGAGCCGATCGATCCCGACGGGCCGGAGTTACGCATGCTGTGCTCGATGGCGGGCCCGATGACGGTGTGCGTCGGATACGCCGAGAGGGACGGCGAGCTACGCTACAACGCGGCCAGCTGTCTCACCGGCGATGGCGTCCTCGGACACCACCGCAAGGTGCATCAGCCCGCGGGCGAGCACCTCGCCTATGCGGCGGGGGACACCTTCACCGCGTTCGACACTCCCGTCGGTCGGCTGGGCATGCTGATCGACTACGACAAAACCTTCCCCGAATCGGCTCGCACCCTCGCTCTCGACGGCGCCCAGATCATCGGCGCGCTGTCGGCCTGGCCGGCCAGCGTCACCGACCGCGCCTCGCGGATGCCCAACGACCGCCAGGCGCGGCTGTTCGACCTCTACGACATGGCCCGCGCCGCCGAAAACCAGGTCGTGCTCGCCTCGTCCAACCAAACCGGTGTCACCGGCTCGCTGCGCTTCCTCGGCCAGGCGAAGGTGGTCGGCCCCGGCGGCGACATCTTGGCGAAGACCTGGTCCAAGGGTGGGCTGGCAGTGGCCGACATCGATATCGAGCGGGAGGTGGAGCGGGCTCGCCGGACCCTGCGGCACCTCGACGAAAGACGCGTCGACACCTACCACAATCTATTGCGCGAGAAGGGAACTCGCTGATGCGCATCGCGCTGCTCACCTACTCCACCAAGCCACGCGGCGGGGTCGTGCACACCCTGAATCTCGCCGAGGCGCTGGCCAGGGCCGGCGCGGAGGTGACCGTGTGGACGCTGGGACGCGGCGGCGACAGCGCGTTCTTCCGTCCGGTCGATCCGAGCGTGCACCTCGAGGTGGTTCCGTTCGAGGCGAACGCCTCGGAAACGGTGGGACAGCGGATCATCCGCTCGATCAAGGTGCTGCGGAAGGCATTCCGGCCCGGCGACTACCACATCGTGCACGCGCAAGACTGCATCAGCGCCAACGCGGTCGGGCACTGCATCCGCACCATCCATCATCTCGACCAGTTCACCACCCCCGAGCTCGCGGCCTGCCACGAGCGGGCCATCGTGCAGCCGTACGCCCGGATCTGCGTATCGGCCGCGGTCGCCGAAGAGGTCAGGGCCGGATGGGGTTTCGAGCCGACGGTCATCCCGAACGGTGTCGAATACGAACGATTCGCAGCGGCCGCCGGAACAGGAGCGATCCAGTCCACGCGGCGCGCCGCCTGGCGGGAGCGGCTCGGCCCGTATGTGCTCGCGGTCGGCGGCATCGAACCACGCAAAGGAAGCCTCGACCTCCTGGAGGCATTCGCGGGATTCGTACGAGACGCACCCGAGCAACAGCTGGTGATCGCGGGCGGCGAGACCTTGTTCGACTATCGCCGATATCGAGCCGAATTCGATGCGCGAGCGACCGAACTCGGCATCGAGCCCGTCATACTCGGCACCGTCGAGCACACCGAACTACCCGCGCTGGTCGCCGCCGCCTCGGTGCTGCCGTTCCTGTCCACCAAGGAAGGATTCGGCTTGGCGGCCATGGAGGCCCTGGCCGCTGGAACACCCGTGGTCGCCCGTGATCTCCCGGTACTTCGCGAAATCTTCGCAGACGCGATCGAGTATGCCTCGATCCCGGAAACAATGGCCCAAGCGATGACCTCGGCGATTGTCCCCGATACCGCCCGCCGCAACCGCGGCAGAGCGCTTGCAGCCGAATTCACCTGGGACACAGCGGCATCGGCGCATCTCGACTTCTACGCTTCGGCGCGGGACGATGCGCGAGCCATGGATGCCGAGAGTAGCGTGCTGCTGTCGGCGCCGTAACATCAGGTCGGCTCACCACATTGCGCCCCGACGTTTCCGTTCGGTCGGCGGGAGTCAACGGAGGACCACCCGCCCCCTCCGTGACAAAGCTCTGCGATCCGAGGTTGGTTTCCATCCAGTCCAGCCTCATCGGTCAGCCCGGCAGCGCAGCCGGCCGGTGTTCGCCGACGACATGGCCTGCCGGCACCGGCCGCCGCCCTCGGCGGCTACCGGCTGAGCATGGCCTCCAGCGCGATATGGTCTGGGTCACGAAAGCCCAGCAACCAGCCGAAAGGTAGCTCTCGCTTCGGAGTGAACTCGGCGCCCGCCTTGGCAAGTCGTTCCTCGAGCTCGTCGAGGTCCGCCATCGTCTCCACGCTGAACGACAGATGGTCCAGGCCGACATGCGCTCGGCGGTGCCTCGACATTCTGTCGATCGATGTCATCCGCGGACCAGGCACGAAACCTCCAGCAGCTGAACAGAGTTGGGATCAACGAGGTCTACAGCGTGGGGAACGACGGTGCGGACACCACGAGGCTGGCTGGACAGAGACGCCATGCCGTCCGCTCGATCACAACGATGCCGCTGGGCCGCTGCCTCAATCACTCCTGGTGGCGCGTGGTCACGGAGGTGCTGGGATGGTCGTGCAGGAATCTTGGTACGACCATCCGCCAGGCGTCGACGATCAATTCGCGCATCTCATGCTCGTCGATCCCGACCATCCAGCAGTCGACCCGGTTGTAGCGTTGATCCGATGGCCGTGGCAGCCGGAATTTCTTCGGTTCGGCGGCGATGAGCGTCGCACGCTCGGCTTCGGGAAAGGCGAAGCCCATCACGGTTTCGTCTCGGGAGAATGCGATATAGACGATCCGCCCGACGCGGAACTTGATGCGGTCTCGCACGAGCGTCTCGTAGGAGCGAGGCAAGGTGAGCGCTAGTTCGCGCACATTCTCGACGGTGACCATAGCCCGATACTGGCATCCGGCACCGACACTGATGTCTGTTGCACGTTGAGCAACAACAGATCTTGTGACGACAGGTCGTAGTTGTCACATGCAAGTTGTATCTGTCACCGGGAAGAACGCGCGCCCAGCGGCTAGTTACCGTGCGTTGGCGCCGCGGGCCAGTCGGTTGAATCGAACCGGTAGACACCTGATGCACCCGACCGGAATCCGAGCCGCCCATACAGCCGGTCAACCTCCGACTTCGACGCACCGCCTGACAGGTCTTGACTGCCGCAGGATTGCCCACCACGGAATTGATCGCCGGGGCGGCAGTATTCGTGATCGGCTAGCATCCCCGGGATCCAGACCAACTCGATCGGGGGACACTGTGGCCGCTCGTGCCGCCGTCATCGCTACTGCCGTGCTCGCGCCTGTCGTCCTGACAGCATGCGGTTCGTCGAGCACCACTCCGGCCGCACCGAGCGCGCCGGTGTCAGCACCAGCGAGCGAGTCGTCGGTCCCGGACGCTACGGTGCCGGGCCCGGACGCTACGGTGCCGGGCCCGGCTACTTTCATTCCCGGCGGCGCAGGCTTGCGACGGGAGACCTGTCTGGGTTGGCTCGACTTCTTCACCGAGGCCAAAAGGCTCGCCGACGCGGAACCCGGATGGACTGCCGAAGAGGCCGCTGAGGGAGTCATCGAGGATGCCTCGAAGTCGCCGAGGTGGAGCAACACCTCCGAGGACGACCGCGTCGCGATGAAGGCCGGAATCCGCGATGCCGCCGACGGGGCCTGCGTATAAGCCCAATCCGTCACACCACATCAGCGCCCAGAACGCCGTGCAATCGGCATTTCCGGATGTTCGAGGTAACGGCGGCACCGTGCTTCGGTCCGTCTCGGTGACAGAAACAACCTGTGATCGGTGACAACCGTCGCCTGCAACACTCACCGAACGCCATGGTCGGCGGCTACGGCTGGTGACAAATAAGACCTGTCGTCACAGATCTGGGCCGTCAGCAATTTCTTTAGGTGACGACTCCGAAACCGGTCCTTCTTTGCAGATGTGGTCCCATCGACCGCAGTTCGCCACAGTGTCAGCCAACCCTTATGGGGTTAGACCTCAGCGTTCTGACGTACGATCTCCGAAGATCGCAGGGCCCGGCTGATACGTCCGAGCCATCTGGCTTCGTCGAGCAGCGTGTCAGCGCCACCATGTTCAGTGGACAGGGTCATCGTCGTGTTGTGCCGAGGCGGTATGCCTGCCCGCTTCGCCTGGATCGCGGCGGCGATGACGGCCGCCTCGATCATCGGGCCACGCTCATTGACCGGCAATCCGAGCGCGTCGGACCGCTCGGCGGCGCGTTGCCGCGCCCGTGGATCGGCATACCCGCGCAACGCCAGTTGCGCGTCCCGAATGTCGACGATCCGCCGACAGAGCCGAAATTCAGCGTCCCGCATAGGATTCCATTCGCGACCGGCGGGCAGGGGCACAGCGCTCGTCGTGCCGGTGGCCGCTGTCAGGTGCCGGCTCAGCGCGCTGAGTTGTCGGTCAGCTCGGTGGCATCGGTAAGCGTGCAGCAGCGCCTCCAGAAACTCACCTCCCGAGGGCAGAGCCATACCGGTGATGACGATGAGCAGTCCGGTCACGGTGAGTAGGCCGTCTACGGTGGCGTATATCGGCCGGGGTGGGTGGCCGAGATCGGCGGCGACGAGCACGTAGCCGAGGAAGGCCAGGCGCGCGATCACGGCGATGCCGCCCAATGCGATTACCCGGAATCCGATGCGTAGCCACGGCTTCGCGGTGAGCGCGCCGTAGCGGAACCCGAACACGACCGCCGCCACGGCGCTGACACCGACGTAGCAGATGAACAGATACCGATACCGGGCATCGTTCGCGGACGTCGGCGGGAACGCGGCGAACAGTGCGACGATCGCGACGACGACAACAGCGAATCCCGCGTAGCACAGCGGTGACCTGCGGCGCGCGATCTCGATCCGGGTCGTGAGGTACACGAACCATATCTGGCTCGCACACACCGCGAGCATCGCCGCGATGTCACTGAGCAAGATGCCAAGTGTCCGGACATGGGTGTGCTGGTCGATGGCATCGGATTCGAGCCAGATCATCATGGTCGCCAGGATCGCGCCGACGAAAAGCGCACTCGCACGGTGCATCCCGTTGTCCGAGTCCCGCATGATGTCGCGAGCCTTGATGGCCAGGACGGCGCCGCAAGCGAATGCCGTGAGCAAGATCAGGAGAATCGGGTCGGGGGTCACAGTGAATTATCCAAGCGGCGGACTATGTCGGCGATCGCCGGATCGGCAGCGACGGTGACCGGCTGGCTCGAGCGGTGCGCGCGCCGCAGGAGCAGTGTCGCCGTCATCTCCGCCTCGGTCTCCTGCGCGGTCGATCCGCAGGATCTGGCGAGAACCTGTCCTTGGATCTCCTGGGCGATGTGCACGAACGTGCAGTGCCGTCGATCATCGCCGATCGGCTGACCAGTGTGACCGAAGAGCAGATGCGCGAATTCGTGGAAGATGATCTGCTGGCGGTGAATTGGACTGGCGGACTCCTCGTAGATGACCGAATGTCCGTGCTCGTCGGTGATCAGCAATCCGAGTGGACTGGCGGGCGGCAAGGCCATCGGGATCAGTTCGATCCGTCTGCCCACATGTCTCGCCAGACCCTGGCGCACCTCGTCGATACCGAAACGAACCGGTAGCCCGAGCACATCGATGCGCCTTTCGCAGCGCTTGCGCAAATCTGTAGTCCACATGGCAGCCTCCACGCGCTACCGGTCGCCGGACGGACCGCCGGGCAGCCGCTCCCAGCGCTCGAAACAGTTGATCACGTCGGAGTACCCGACATACGAGCCCGACAGCTTCACTCCCTGGTGGCGGGCGATTGCGGTAGCGACCTCCTCGTTGCTGAACTCGCGACCGTCCGGCCTGCGCACGACGTCGAACAGATGGGTCGATCTCGACGCCAACGTTGAGGCTGCCTCGTCCACCGATCGCCTTCCCGTCAACTGGAATGGTTGCGAAAGATTATCCCTGGACGACCGTTGACAGGACATGCCAGCCGTGGCAATAATCAGCGTCATCAACTGATATGAAGCAAATTTGGGTCCAACTCACACAGGTTGACATGCTGGCAGACGCGTTATGTCGTCGCTAGCGAACCGGCAGTGGGCAGGAGCCACACCCGAGGCCGATCGTCGGCGGCCTCGGTTCACCGCAACATTGCTCGACGCCGGCGCGAGGAGGCCACGGCCCTGGCCGTCCACCGAATACTGCACAGCCCCGGCACCGCGGCCGGTGGGGACCGACCGCAGTGCGATATCGCCGGTGACGGTCGAGGTACGTGCGGTTGGGAATCACGCGCGGACGGGAGTTCCGAAGGAGATCATGTGGGTCAACCGTTATGGGTCGATATGGCTACCCAGATTTCCGGTGACAACAAGCCAGGCTCGATCGGCTGGAGAATAACAGGTGGAAATCAGCCTTGTCGGCGACGCATCGGGACAGTGTTTCGCATCGAGGTGTTGCGATGAAGGATTACTCCCAGCAGATATTGAGTGGCGAGGGCGATAATGACTATGCCCGTTACATGCGTACCGATCGACTGCTAGATCTGCAGCGCCGCTCGGACGAGCGCGTGCACCGTGACGAGTTACTATTCCAAATCGTCCATCAGTCGACCGAGTTGTGGCTCAAGCTGGCCTGCGCCGAGTTACGCAAGGCGGCCGCGGATATCGATAATGCCGATCTGAACAGCGCAATCGCATTGTTGACCCGAGCATCTCTGGCAATGGGGCTTATCACCGACCAGTTGGAGATGATGCGCCATCTGTCCCCTTGGGACTTCCAAACGATCCGTACCGTTCTCGGCCACGGTTCGGGATCCGATTCTCCGGGCTGGCTTTCGGTGCGGCGGGATAGCAGGACTATCGGGAAATCGTTCACAACGTTCGTACAGAATCGGGGCATCGACCTTGCCGAAGTTTATCGGGCCGCGCGGCACTCCGAAATACACCGCCTGGCCGAGGCGCTGATCGAATGGGACGAAAGGGTATCTTTGTGGCGGGTGCGGCACTTCAAGATCACCGCACGGTTGATCGGACATCATGCCACCGGGACACAGGGCACGCCAGTCGCAATGCTGACCAAACTGATCTCGCACAGGTTTTTTCCCGAATTGTGGGAAATCAGAAGTTTCCTTACGGAGACCGGGCCGATGGCGCAGCCGAATGCCGATTCTACCCAGGAATTCGGAGATGAGTAGTCCGCCGATGTCTCCTGAGGCATTCCGATCTCACTTTCCGATGTTGCAACGCGCAGTACATCTGGCTACTTGCAGCCTTGGGGCTCGTTCGGTGGAGCTAGACCGTGCCTTGGCTCGGATGCTGGAAGAGATGACCCGTGCGGGCGCGGGTTGGGAGGCATTCGAGAACCAGATCAGTGTGGCACGGCACAGGTTTGCGGCACTTATCGGTGCGCGGGTCGACCAAGTGGCGGTAGTTCCCAACGCATCGATCGGCGCTTTCCAGGTCGCCGCCACGCGGAGCTGGCGAACTCGCCCTCGTATCGTCACCACAACAGCCGAATTTCCGTCTATTGCCCATGTCTGGCGTGCCCAGAGGCAGTGCGGCGCCGAGGTTGTAGACGCCGGTCATACCTTGGATAGTTTCACAGCGTTCATCGACCGAACGACCCGCTTGGTTTCGGTGCCTTTGATCAGTTATCAGCACGCCGTCCGGCTGCCGGTCGTCGAAGTGGTCCAAGCTGCGCACGCGGCCGGTGCCGAAGTCTTCGTCGACGCCTATCAGGCGGTTGGTGTGGATCCCGTGGACGTCGGAAGCCTCGGCTGCGATTTCCTCGTTGCGGGTACTTCGAAGTACTTACTCGGCTTGCCCGGCCTCGCTTTCCTTTACGCCCGTGCGCCCGAAGATTCCGACCACATGCCGACTTTGACAGGCTGGTTCGGGCGAGTCGACCCGTATGCTTTCAACTCTTTTCAATTGGATTACCCGGCATCGGCGACTCGATTCGAAACCGGTACACCGGCCGTGCCGGCATGCTATGCCGCCGTG
Organism: Nocardia vinacea; assembly: GCF_035920345.1. Lineage (NCBI taxonomy): Bacteria > Bacillati > Actinomycetota > Actinomycetes > Mycobacteriales > Nocardiaceae > Nocardia > Nocardia vinacea. The sequence goes on along the minus strand of NZ_CP109149.1, from coordinate 2,184,105 downwards.
GCGGGGCTGCAGCTTGTCGGTGAGCTGGATCTCGCACTTGTTCGCAATCACGTGTGGCAACTGGGCGAACTGGCTCGCGCGCAATTGAGCGCACAAGGTGAGCGTGTGCGCGCCGTCCCGCTGGAGCGTCGTGGCGCACATATCGGAATTATCGACGCCGACCCCGCCGAACTCGGTCGCCAATTGGCTGGACATGACATCGCGGTCAGCCCCCGTCACGACGTTGTAAGGGTGTCATTTCATTACTACAGCAATGTCGAGGACATCACCGCCCTATGCGCAGCACTGCGCGACATCCGAATACGTTCTGAATTTTTGCATCGACAGAAAGGTTCTGATGTCCACCGATGAACTCATGTCGTGGCTACGTGTGCCGACCGCCGAACGATTTCCATACGATGCAGTCCTACGCGGGTATCACAGTGTCGGCAAGCACTTCGTGCCCACCGACACGTTGGAACTGCTCGACCAGGCCCGCGCGGTACTGCCCCGGCTCGGTGGTCCTTGGCCCCCATTACGAGTCCTTGCCGCATTTCTGGACTGTGCGCTGGATAAACTCGACAACCGACATGATTATCCGACTTACCTCGCGCTGCGGCTGCTCGAGCTACCCGTCATCGATGACCCGATAGAGCAGGCGCTTTTCGCGCGGTCTCGGTGTGATCGGAGCACGGTGCAACTTCTCGCGGATGTTCTAGCCTTCGAACTAGCCGCGATACAGGGCCGAACCACAGTGCTGCCGACGATGCGTCCGCCACGTAATGTGGTCGACAAGCGGATTCGGCATGGATTGCGTGCGATCCAGCCGGCGCTGGCGCGATTGGCACTTGACCGCGAGTCGACCGATGACGAGCCAGTCAACCGGGCGCAGCAAGTCAGCGCACTCGTGCACGCCGATATGTCCTTCGCGGAGCGGCGTGTGGTGGAGCTGAGTATCCTTCCCGTCTACACCATGCACGACGAGTACCTGTTTATTCGGGTGCTGCAGACCTTCGAAACAACCTTCACACTTCTGGCCATGCATCTGCGCGGTGCCGTGGCAGCACTGGCGGTCGGCGATGTGAGCCGAGCGGTCTACTTCATCAGCAACTCGACGACTGCGTTGTGCGAGGCGGCACCGCTGTTCTCGATGCTTGCCACGATGCAGGTCGAGTCCTTCAGGACGTTTCGTCAGTTTACCGAGGGAGCCAGCGCGATCCAGTCGCGAAGCTACAAGCTCGTCGAGTCGCTGTGTCGGCGTCCGGACGCCGAGCGTGTCGACTCGCCCGCATACCACTCGGTGCCCGAGGTGCGCGGCCGGGTTCTCGCCGGTCAGCAATGCACGCTCGACGATGCCTACACCGGTGCGAGCCGCTCGGGCGACATCGCCGGATCCGAACTGGAGCGGCTGGCAGAAGTGATGGCAAGCTTCTCGGCCGCTCTGCTCCGCTGGCGCACCACTCATTATCGACTCGCAGTGCGCATGCTCGGCGGTGCCAGTGGCACTGGATATACCGAGGGCACCCCATACTTGGCGGCCTCGCGCACGACTCCGGTTTTCACCACCGTCGAGCCCGTCAGCAACGCGGCTCCCGACAACCCGATTGTGGTCTGACACCTCGATCCACCGACACGATCTGGTCATAGAGGAGCGCAATGCAGTGCAGGGTCGAAACTGCAAGTCACGCAGTCACTTCACGACTGTGCCGAGCCCTTGGTCCGCATGGCAGTCCTTGCTCGGTCGCAGTTCTTCGCGTGTTACTGGTCGCCGGGCGAGCCCCCGGGTAGTCGCTCCAATCGGCGAAAACGGTTGATCACGTCGGTAACCGCCGCCAGACTCTCGGCAGACAGGCCCGCCGCACGCAGCGCCACATCACGCACCCCCGCGTCCCGCATGGCAGCCAGCAGGCCCAACTCGGCATCGACCTCGCGACTGGTCTCATCATCGAAAAAGTACGCAGGCGGAACCCCGAAGAATCGAGCCAGCGCGCTCAAGTGCCGAAAGGTCGGATTGTCCCGCTGACCGGTACGCAAGTACCAGACGTAGGAGCCCGACAACTTCACCCCCTGGTCGCGAGCGATCGCGGTGGCGACCTCCTCGTTGCTGAACTCGCGACCGTCCGGCCTACGCACCACGTCGAACAGATGGGTCAATCTCGACGCCAACGTCGTGGCTGTTTCGTCCACCGATCGCCTTCCCGTCAACTGGAATGGTTGCGAACCATTATCTCTTGACGACCGTTGACAGACAACGCCGGGCGTGTTGCAATCACGATTATCAACTGATGTGAATAGAACTTGGGTCCTCGTCACGCATGTTGACATGGCTGGCTGGCATCACGCGCGGGCAGAGGTTCCGAAGGGAGATCATGTGGGTCTACCGTTGCGGGTCGATCCCGATGAGTTGCGCACGTTAAGACTGGAGCTGCACCAGCTCGCCGAAGCGGCACGGATGGCGGACGCTGACCTCGCCCACGAAGCGGAGTGCTGGGGCGACGAGAACCCGGAAGGACCTTCGCCCAAACGTATGTGCCCGGCGCGGAGCCGGGCGTGGACGGCTTCGAGGACCTCGAGGCGAACCGCCGCGCCATACAGTCGAGGTGACGGGTCGGCGTCTCAGGTCCTGGCATATGCGTGGTTCCGAGCATGTCGGAGTGTGCGGTGACCAGTTCCGGGGGTGAAGATCTCGCGGTATCGGCTGATCTGATCGCGGATGGGCTGCGTGGGCTTGCCCCGCCCGGGTGGCAACGGTTGCAGGCGTGGTTCGCGATGACCGTGGTCGCCGAATCGGCGCTGCTGATGGTCGACGATGGCAACCAGTCGATTCGGTACCAGGTGTCGGATGCGGTGTGGGAGATGGTGCGTCGGCATCGGCGGCTGTCCGCGGGTTCGGAAGATGGGCCGTGGTGGCGTTTGCTGGTGCACATCGACGCGGACAGTGTCGAAGTCGTCGCCGATCAAGGTGCGCAGGGGCCGTTCCCCGGTGAGCAGTTGTTCGCACCGGATGCCTATCTGGCTGACGTGGAACGCTATCCGCGCAGTCGGTTGCCGGTGTGGTTGGCGGCATATATCGGGCGCGGTGAACGCCAGTCGAGGCCGCCGCAAGCTGCCGTGGACGGGATGCGTGCGGACCGGCGTGCGGGTGTGCGGGCGGTGGCTGTGGATGGTGAGCTGCCGGAGCTGGCGGTGTTGTGGGCCCGGTGGGCGGTGCTTGCCGCGGCCTTCGTGGCAGTGGGGTCGGGACGGGGGCCGCGGATCGGTCCGTCGGTGGGCATCTTCGAAAGTGCGCGCCGCAGCGGCTCGACGTTGGTTCTGCTGCCCGGTGACCGGGCGGTGCTGTCGGGCGGCGTATGGGATGCGCCGGTCTTGGACGCCGCATACAACGGGAGTAGCACAATGCCGAAATTATTTGCGGGAGCGCCGGATTGGGTGGCGGACCCGGTGCTCAATCCGCGTGCGGTAACCGGGTTGCTGTCGTTTTGTTACTGGTGGGAGGCTGGCCGATGGTATCGGGGCGAATCCGATCCGATCCCGGAGTGCGCACCGGCGCTGCCTGCGGTGTGGACGGTCTCGACGGTTGCGGGAGTTGTCGGCAGCCTGCTGGGCGACCGGTCGGGTGAAAGCCCGCAAGCCACCGAACTGTTGGTGTTGGCGGCGCAGGCGGGCGCGGTGACCCGCGGGGCGATGATGCAGGTCGTCGGCGATGGCGACGGAGTCGACATCGACGGTGGACTATTCCAGTTGATGCTCGCGGATCTGGTTGCCGATCACGTCACTGGGATCCGCGAAGCGGATGCGCTCGATCTCGTCCGGGATCACATCCGCCAGCGGAGTTACGACACCACCGGATACTCGTTGTCGACGTTGCGGGCCGATCGCATCAGCGTGGGCTGGTTGGTGCGTTCGCCGATACCGGACGGTGAAATGGCTTTGGACCGTGCGGTTTTCTATGTCGCTGACGATGGCGTCGTGGAGCGCTCTACCTCTTCGGTGCCGCTGTCGGTGTTCGTCACCGATTTCGAGCGACGGTTCCGGATGCGTAGCGGCGGCCGAGTCCGACCGACGGGGTGGGGACGTGAACAGTGAAGTTCGGTTGGATCCGGACAGTCTGCGAGATCGGGGAGCGCGGCTGGCCGAACTCGGTGACCGGGTAGGGCAGACCTATGCGAACTTGCGGGATTGCCTGGCACAGTCCGACGGCAGCTGGGGCGACGACGATATCGGCCTCGCGTTCGCCAAGGAGTTCAGGCCGCACGCCGATCAGTTGCTGGCCGATGTGCGAGCAATGGAGGACAGCCTGCACGGCACAGCCGCCGGAATCATCGACGCCGCACGCCAATTCGAGGCGCAGGACGCCGACCTTGCCCGCCAGGTAGGCACCGCAGCCGGGGATATGGACCCGAACATCGGCGAGACGGCTCCGCAGCGGCCGGACGGCCCCGGCGGCACGCCTGCGCTCGCCGGTACAGACTCACCGGTGACATACGATCCCGCGGCAACATCTCCGGCAGCGGCAGGTCAGCCGTATTCCACGGACCGGGCGCAGCCCACCGAACGATCCGCGCCCGGTGGTCCGCGGTCGCCGGACGCTTCCTCGGGGCGGTCCACGCCGCAGGATGGTCCGCGGCGCCCGGATCCTGCAGATCGGACAGGCCAGGGGTCGGATCGGGCAGGCCGAGAGGACAGTGCCAAATCCGGCGACCGTGTCGGCGACTTCGGTCGGCGGCCCTCGTCCGTGTTGCCCCCGTCCTCCCCGGTGTTGCCCCCGTCCGCCACCCGGAATGCGGACCGGTTGCCGGGTATGGCCGCCGGACCGCGGCCAGCGGTCGATATGGGGCGGCGAGACACCCCGTGGACCGGGCAACCGCCCCGGACACCCGGCCCGCCTGCGAGTGCCCAGCCGAGTTCCCCGAGCCCTCGCTACGGTTCCCCGCCGCGATCGAACAAGCCCGCCGACGAACCGCAGCGCGGGCGTGATCGGCGCGGTTCCGACGGGCGACCGGTTTCCGATCCCATGGTCGGGTGGCTGGCGCGGACGTTGGCCGAGCACCACGGTGTGCGTGTGGCCGGTTTCGATACTCCCGGCCTGCAGGTGTCGGCGGTTCGGGAGTTCGTGGCCGCGGTGGATCGGGTGCTTACCGACTACCCAGTGATCGCCCTGGATGTGGTCGCGGTGGCAGAACTCGGCCCCGAATCGGGCCCGGTGCGGTGGAGTGCCGAACCGGACGACTCCCGGAGCGCGGCTCGCTCGATCACTCTCGACAAGCCGACCGCGCAGGAGCCGAGGGAAGCGGAACCCGACGCCGAGCCGCGGATCTACGCGGCCACGCTAGGTGAATTCGGCCGGGCGCTCGATGGCGCCGGTGGCGGTCTCGCGCGCAGGCAGGCGCAGCGTGTCCTGCTCGCGGAGTACCTGCGCCGGGAGCCGGGACAATCTCGCACACTCGCCGAGGTGGTGCGCGGTTACCAGCACTGGCGTGCCGAGTTGACCGGGGATGCCACGGCCCCAGGCGGATTCGACATGAGGCGGGCCTTCGGCGCCGCGTTCGCCGAGGTAGTGCTGCGCGGTGACGACGCGGGCGTCCAAGCGAAAACACTGCATGCGGTGCTGGTCGCCGCGGCCACTCGGCCGGGGTAGGCGGTGCCGGTGGACGGTTCATGGTCACTGAACCCGGTCGTGGAGCTGCGGAACGCGTTCGAGGGTTTGCCTGCTGTGCTGCGGCGTCCGATCCAGATGGTGGTGTTCGGCGGAGAGCTGCCGCGTGCCGACATTTCCGGGATGCGTCGGATGGCTGCGGAGTTCCGGTCGCAGGCAGCCGCGCTGAGCGATCGCTCAAGGGACGCGAAAGATTTACTGACACAAGAGAATTCGGTGGGCGTGCTCGGCGAACGGCTGCGCGAGACGCTGGGTTTGCACCGAGATGGGGCGGCCAGACTCGGTGACGATGCGCTGGCCCTGGCCGATCAGGTGCAGGCGGCCGCCAACGACGCGGAGAAGACGCTGTGTGTGATGTTCGTCTTCGGGATCGAGTTGGCGTGGCGGATCTTCGGTGTGCTGTCCGGTGCCCTCGCCGCTGGTCCTGCCGGGGAAGTGGCGGCGGCGCCGGTGGTGGAGTCGATGCTGATCGAGGGGCGGGCCAGTGTCGCGGTGATGCGTGCGGGTCTGGAGCAGGCGTTCCGGGCGGGCGCGGCGCGGACAGCCGCCCGGCTGTCCGCGCTGGGGGCGCTCCGGTTGCCGATCACGTTGGGTAAAGCCGCCGCGCTGCCGGTGAGTGTCGACGCGGGCGTACAGGCGCTGCAAATCGTATCCGGTGATCGAACCCTCACCGTGATCGGACCGGACGGTGAGAATCCGACGGGCATCGATCCGACATCGATCAAAGTCGCGGCCTTGTCGGGAGCGGGTGGTGCGCTCGGCGGCATGGTCGCGGGCCGGGTCGCGCCGAAGGTGTTTCCCCGGATCGAGGGCAGCCGGTTGGCGCTCGGGTTGGTGCATGGCACTGCGGGCGCGGTGGCGGGCTTGGGTGCGGCATCGTTGGTGACCGGTTGGCCGGAGCATTTCGATCACGTGCTGGCGCCGTTGCTCAATGGCGGTTTCGCCGGGGCAGTTCACGCGCACGCCGCCGCTCGCCCGGGGGCGGGTGCCCCGGCGGGGGCGGTGCCCGACGGCGGTGGGGCTTTCACCCGGCCCGACCTGCCCGCCGCCGCGCACAGCGAGGACACCGCCACGCCGACACCAGCTCTCCCACCGGTCGAGGTGTCCGCGGAATCGCAGCAGGCGTGGGCGGCGGCGAAGGCGGCGTGGGCGGCGGCTCCGGATGCCGTGGGTGCCGGGGGCGAGCGGGCGGAAGTACCCGCGGCCGGAGCGCACGGGAACGCCGCGCCGGTCAAGTCCGGCGAATCGCGGTCGCCCGCGGTATCGGGCTCGACGCCACACAATGGCGCGGCCGACCGCGCTCCGGTCGGATTCGACTCCGCGGCCGGTTCGGCGGGGCGTTCGGAGACTGGTGCGCAGGTGGCGAGCCCGCAGCGGGGCGAACCGGTTGCCCGCACGAATGCGGCAGCGCCACGATCGGTCGAGGCCGGTGGGGAAACGTCGGCGCCGCCGAAGGTTGCGACGAGCACCCCGGCCCGTCAGGTCGGCACGGGGCCCGAAACACCTGCCACCGGGGAACACGGGTCACCAGGGAATTACGAGCCCGGCAAGGTGAGTGCCGCGGCAGATGAAGCCCGCCACGGGACCCCGGTTGACGCCCGCGCGGCCACTGGCACTGGCGAGGTGCCCGAAACGCCTGCCGCCGGGGAACACCGGTTGCCGGGGAATGAGGAGCACCCTCCCGCCGGGAATGAGGACCAAGCTGCTGGGGCGGAGCGGAACGCCCTGGCGGGTGAAACGGGTGACGAGGTGTCGGCCGGCCCGCCTGCGGATTCGGTCGAGAGTGCCGGTTCGCATGCGCTGAGCGCTCGTGATCAGGCGGTCGAGTTGTTGGCCGATTTCGACGCCGGTTCCGCGGATCACGTTCCGGAGCAGCTTCGGCTGTGCAACCTTCCCGACGAGGTGTTGAAGGCAGGATTGTTCGACACCGACGCGCAGAAGTCGATGATCGCGGCGACGGAGATCATTCGGCGCGGCACGATCAGCGATGCCGGGCCGGGCGGGATGGTACTGCGGGTCGAGCAGGCCGAGGGGGTCTTCGCGCTGGACAAGCGTCCGGTGGAGATGAAGCCGGGCGAGGGCAAGTCGCTGATGTTCATGGCGGCGGCGATGCAGCGGGCGGTGCGTCACGGCGAGTGTCTTTTGGTGACGACGACCGATGGGCTGGCCCACCGGGAATTCACCAGGTATCGACAGCTCTTGACCGATGTCGGGATCGATGTGTTCCGGGCCGACCAGCAGCAGGGTTTCGGACCGGTCACCAACGGTCGGCCGGCGGTCGTGGTGGCCACCGGCGAAACGGTCGGGCATCTGTGCAACGCCGGTCACCGGCCGCCGCGCCACGCATTGATCGATGAGATGGACGGCATCATCGACCGTGGTGAGAGGCAGTTTCTTCGGTCGGAAGGGGTGGAGCAGGCCGCGCCCGAGGCGACGGCACGCGAGGTGTTCGCCGCCCACGATTTCCTCGCCGACGCGCTGGAGAAGGGGGCGTTGTCGCACGAGGATTTCGGTCTCACCCGGATCATCGAAGAAGTCGGCCTGTACCCCGACGGAACCCCAGAGGTCGAGTTCTGGTACGACGGCCGGGCGGAGTTGACGCCGGGGGGACGGGAGAAGGTCGAGGCACTTCCGGGCGGGAAACAGTGGTTGGAAGGGGTGGGGTTGTCGCGGCTCGAGACGGCCGCTGCCGCCGAGTTCACCTGCCGCAAGAGCACCCACTACGTGATGGACGCGGGCAAGATCGTCATCATCGATCAGGGCGAACACGGTTTGCAACGCAACCCGAAGACCTCGAGCGAATCACGGTGGAGCGCCGAGCGGGGCAAGGCGAGCCTGGCTCAGGCCGTCGAGGCCAAGGAGATCCGGTCGGCCGAAGCCATCGGGATGAGCGCCGAGCAGCATCAGATCGTAGTGCGCGCCGACGCCGACTCGGCCAAGAGCATCAACGCGGTAGAAATCTATCGCACCGGGGGACGCCCGGAGGACCGGTTCTTCGATGAGGTCACCGGTGCCTCGGGCACGCTGGCGGACCTCAACCCCGTGCTGGAGAAGATCTACGGTCTGGAAGAAGTGCACCACGTCGACCGGTCTCGGGAGCAACGGTTGATGGAGGGCGCCCCCGAGGTGGTGGCGAACACCCGCGCCAAGCTGACCACTATCGCCGAGGGCGCGCACAGAGTGTGGCAGGGGGGCCAGGGCAGGTCCCAGGAAATCTTGTGTCATCGCAACGACCTGGTCGACAGGCAGGTGCAGGCGTTGGTGCGCCAGGGGGTGCCCAGGGAGGCGATCGAGGCGGTCGACGCCGACCGGATCGCCGGGTGGGGCGCGGGGTGGGAAACCCAGTTGCAGAAGATCTTCGATGCCGCCGGTGAGCAGGGCAAGATCCTGGTGATCAACCGGCAGGGACAGCGTGGTGTCGATATCTCGGTGTCGGAGGCGGTGCAGGCCAAGGGCGGCATGTTCGTGTGGATGACCGAAGTCCCCGAGCAGTCCTACATCCATGAGCAGGCCAAGAACCGCACCGCACGCAACGGAGACCGCGGGGCCGCGCAGGCGCTGATATCGCCGCAGGACGCGCTGATCCGGAAGGCCATGCACCTGAACGGGGTACGCGCGGCGGCGGTCCGCTACGAACAAGTTGCCGAAGCCCACCGCACCGACCCCACCCCCGAAAATCACAACAACCTGGTCGAGGCCGGCCACAATCTCCGCTCGCTGGTGCCCGAACTGCAAGAGCGTGCGCTCCGCCACGCCACCGCCGACTTCATCCGCCACCACGCATACATCACCGATAACCCGGCCGCCGCTCTCGCCGCCGCCGAGGCGAGCTACTTCCCAGACCGCACGGACCTCGAGCAGCCGGACCAGGCTGCGCGCCTGGCCGGGCTGCTGGGGATTCCGACGTCGACCGTTGCCGACGCCGCTGCTGCGTTCGACCACGACGGCGCAGGCGATCCGCTGGGCCGGTTGCTGGTCCAGGCCGGTCTGCCGCCCGCCGCGGTGGAGGCATTGCGCCAACAGGTCGAGGCAACCGAACCTGCGACGGCTGCCCGGTACCCGCAGCTCACCGATGAGCGGGCACTGGACCTGCTGATTCCGCAACGGGACCGGCTGGCCGCCGAACTCGGCTGGGACACCGCGGACATCGACGGCGCCGAAGGCATGCGCATGATCGACCCCGCGCTGACCGAAGCCGGCGCCAACCTGGCGAAAGCGCTGGGTTACCCCGTCTCCGACATCACCCCCGCCGTAGCCCGCGACGTCCTGGGCGACGCAGTCGAGCACCACCGGTCCACCGAGACCACCCTCCAACCGGTCGCCCCTGCCGCCGCCTCCCCGCCAATGCACTCCGAATCGGTGAATCGAGTAGCCGAGCGCCCGGCGACACCGGGCGACTCGGAGACCGCTGCCGTCGTCGACGACCCAGCGACCGGGGACCCGGTAGCCGAAAACCCCGTGGGGGAGGAGGTTATCGCCGCAGCATCGCACTATCTGGCCACCGCGGCCCTGCTCGACCTGGTCGTGTGGATCCACCGCCGCAGCCCCAACAACTGCGTCAACAATGCCGTGACCGGTATGCGGGTGTTGACCGCACGCCGCTTCGAGCCGCTGTCCAACGAACTGGCCGGCCACGGCCGTGACGTTGTCGAGGAGGTGTTCGGCGCCCCACTCGAGAACGCCGGATCACTGGAGAAGGTGGCCGAATCGCTGAAAGCCCGGCCGGGAGGCATCGCAGTCCTGGTCTACAAATGGAAGGACACCCAGGATAAAGGCAGCACCGCCGCCGACAACCACATGGTGCTGTTGGTCAACGACAGCAAGCCGGGTGAGCCTCCGAAACTGGTCGTCGTCGACCTGGCGGCCTCCCGAGACGGCCGAAACAACACCGACTACGACCCGAAAGACCTCCAGAGCCGCCGCACGCTGCTGAATAAGGCCGTCCCGTTCGACAACTGGCGAGACGAACAGCAAAAGTTCATCGACAGACTGTCCCCGGACCAACGCAGATTCGAGACCATCGACTTCGACGCCGACGGTCACCTTGTCGCCAGGTCGCACCGCACCGCAGCCGCCGCCGCCGAAACCCTGCCCCCGTCTCAGGACCTCGAGGTCAGTGCAGAACTGGTGCAGGAAATCAACTCGATACAGCCGGGCCGGCCGGTAAATGACGACGGCACACCTGATCTGCCGTCGCGGACCGACGCGGACACGCCCCACAAGTCGGACATTTCCCCGTCGGCCGAACCCGCCCGCATCGGCAGCCGCCCACACGACACCGATACGGGTGATACACGGGCACCGGATGATCAGGTCGGCGGCCGCCCACACGAAAGCACCGCAGGGTCCATCGGCACCAGGCCTATGGCGGATGTGCCGGGAGAACGCCAGGGGTCGTGGCGCGAGTTCGCAGCGGCGATCCCGCAGCTGCTCACCGCCGATCCGAGGCAGTGGGCAGCGCAAGGCAATAGCCCCGATTTCCGCTGGTTGGCATCCCAGCTCGGTCCGCTTGCCAGGCACTTCTCGACGGTCGGCGAGGTCGCGCTCCGCCTTGTCGGCGACGAGCCGTTCGCCGAACTCCTGCCCTTGTGGCGTCGGTTCGTCGAACTCGGCGCCGAGTTCGAGAACGAGGGCTTCGGAATCTGGCACGCGCGCACCATGTACCAGCTGATGGAATGGCTGGTCGACTACGCGCCGGTCGACGAGTATCGGAACTCCTACGAGGTTGTCGACAGCGTCAACGACAGAGGGGTCTACGTCGGCGTATCGAGCGAGGTCAACCGCGCCGGAATCATGCGCAACACCATCGTGGCCGCGCAAGGCACGCCGCGTGGCGGGGTGATGTTTGCCGAAGGGTGGGACGAGGTCGGCGACATCGTCCACGGAATCGAGGGTTTCTGGGTCCAGAACAACAAGATGATCGCCGACAATCTCGCCACGTTCAATGCGGGCATCCGGGAAAAACTGTCACCCGAGGACGCGGCGCGCGCCACGTTCACCGGAAAGATGGCGTGCCGCAGAGGATTTACCGAGGTCCTCATCGACCACGCGGTTGGCGACCCCGGCTACTACGAGCAAGTCGTGTTGACGTTCGTACGGCCGAGCCGCCTGTGGGAGATGCGCTGCCGCCTCGGGGCACGCCTGATGGGGATCAGCCTTCCGGAGATGTTGGATCGAGCGGGCTGGTCGTCCGAGATCGCTTACTTGCGCGATGAGGCTGCGCTGGAAAGCGCGGAGATAGACCGCCAGATGTCCCGTCCGAGCACCACCGAGAATCCTGCGGACTGGTCGAGCAGGCGCGCGCAGGTCGAGATACAGATCGCGAAGATCGAGCGGTTGGCCACGTGGGTCCCGCAATGGTGGGCCGAACAGGATGCACGCGACCACTCCGCCATCGCCGCGGTCGTCGCCGACGTGGTGCGCCGCAATCCTGGCGCGTGGCAGGTGACACCGAACACCGTCCTGCTGCCCGGACACACTGTCGTCGTAATAGCCGAGGACGGCTGGCACGACGACGCGGTGACCGACATGTTGCTGCACAACCTCGAGCTGCGCAGCGAGCTCCGCGGCACCGGATACGATATCCATCAACTGAAACCCGTTGTCGAACAGGATGATTCAGGCAACTTCCGGGTACGGTCGGAGAATCTGGGAACCGTCCACGTCAACGTGAAGCGCCGAATTCCCGACGATCAGGACCTGGCGCGGCGTCGCAGGGACGAGCAGGTCCGCAGCCGGTTCAGATCGGTAATCACCGACGGGGCAGACCGTGACATCTCGTCCGCGGCATATCTCCGCACGGATTGGCCACAACGGGCGGCACTCGTGCGACAACGGCACGACCTGACCGCACAGCTGCCGGGAATCCCAGCGCGGTGGCGCAACCGGGCGTGCCGCTACCGGCTCGACCACGAGGTGGCGCGGCTGCGCGACAGCTGGGAGAACGTGGACGAGGACGGACGGCGGCGACTGGCCTACCTGGAGACCATCGGCGCTGTACTGACCCGTACCGACGAGCGCGCCGACCGGATGTCAGGGCAACCAGAGGTGTATCTGTGGGCATTCGACCCGGACAGCGGATACCTGGTGCTCACTGTGGGAGACCCGGATCTGGTGCCGGACGTCGACGACATCACCGATCAGCACATTGTCGATTCGGGCACCGCCGATCTGCTGGGCGCCGACGTTGCTCGGGTTGTCGAAGACTTCACATCGGACCGGCAGTTCGGACCGTGGCACCGTCGGGCCGTCGTGATCTTCGTGTCCGGCGAAACCGACTCCGACGCCGAGCATCGAAGGCTGAGAGACCTGGCCGATATCACCGCCACGCGGGCGTTCTACCACGACAAGGTGGTCGATTCCGCCGCGGATGGGAATGCTCTGGTACGTCTTCTGGAAGGCGAACGCCACGACACCGTGTCCGAAATGCTGTGGCTGGTCAAATATCTGATACCGGACCATCCGGTGCACTTCGTCGAGGCAATGGCGGGTCCTGATTTCCCTGTCGGTGCGCCCGGCGAAGAATTCGCGGCCAGGGTGGGCGCCGACTGGTCGGCGGTGTTCGATAGGCCCGAAGACGTGGCGACGCATCTGGCACACAGTCCGGGTGCGTTCGCCCTGCTGGCCGTCGAGAACTCGGCGCGTGACCACGGCGGCGGTGTGGATCTGGTGCTGGTCCGCAACGATGGCGACGACCGTCTTGTCCAGATCGACCTGAACCAGGTCAATCCACACAGCGTCGAGCCGGGTGCCGCGGCACGAGCCGCCCTCACCCGCGACTGGCCGCCGTTCGACCCGTCCGGCTGGATGGGCAAGTGGGACAAGGGATTCGGGATCGGCCTCGGACCCGAAGGTCCGGAGCGCGCGCTGGTCGATGGCGAATCGACAGGTGTGCGTGGCGAGGATTTCCCGGACGGCCTGATCGGAGCGCGGCCGACGGAAGGGGTGTCGGGATCGGCTTATGAGCGCTACCGGCATCGCACCGGGCAGTACCACAGCGTCGCGGGGAACTGGCTGAGTGCTGTGTTCGGGGCGCCGTTGTCGACGGCCCTGCAGCCGGGTTCTTCGGTGCTGCTGGACTGGGCGACTCGGCAGGTCGTCGATCGGCATCGGCTGGCCGAGTTGCTGCGGCTGCGTCCCGACGAGCTTGCCGCCGACTCGCGTCGGCGGCGGGTGTGGGCACAGCTCAATCAGCGCCGCATGCTGCGGAATCCGACCGAGCGCGACCTGTACGTCGATGAGCTGATGGGGTGGACGAGCGTCGGCGACGCGCACCGCCACCCACCCGGCGTGGTGCATTCGGCCGCAGAACGGTTCGTGGTGAGCCGCGGGGTCCTGGAGAGCGCCGACCGTATCGCGTTGCTGGCCTGGCGTCTCGGTTGCTTCGACGAGCTGGCGGGGCAGCTTCGTGCCGATGAGCAGCGCAGCGCAGCGCTGGGACGCGATGAACCGGCCGACGACGCGGCCAGGGTTCGGGGGGCGTTGGCCGACCGCCTGGAGTCGCTGACTGCGGAGCTGGAGGTCCATGAGGATGCTCTCGACGCGATCGACACCGCTGGTCTCCAGAAAGCCTGCAACTTTCACGGACTGGTGTGGTTCGACCTTCGTCCTGGCTCGACCAGCCGAACCCGGCTCGACAGCCTGCTCGATGTGGCGACGGCAGAACTCGGTGCCGCCGTCGGCCGCGACCCGGCGCAGCTGAGTCGGCAGGAACTGGACGACTATCGGCAATTCTCTGACGGGAACACCAGGAGATGGGCGACGGCATTCGGCGAACTCACCATGGTCGCCCGCGTCACCGACCAGGCTCACCACCACGAAACCAGGCTCGCTGCCCTCACCGAACAACTGGACAACGAACTGGCCCAGGTCTTCGGCACGCCTCCCGACTCCCTTATTCCGGACGGTCCCTCCGGCGAGGACATCATCGAGCTTCTCGGTAAACGTTTTCCCGGTGTCCGGTCACCGGCCGCCGACGTGCTGGCCAGGCATGTCGATGCCACCGGAGTCGAGCGGTTCCTGATGGTCAAGGAGGTCTTCCGCGACGGCAGGCGGGGCGTGTGGCGGCTGCCGTCCGCACTCGAGGCGGTGGAGTTGGATGTGCATGCCGTGGGTCCGTCGCGGATCGCGGAAACCGGCATGGTGGCGGTCGATGCGTCCGAGCGGTTCATTGCGGGTGTCGACGCGAGGCACATCACGGATGCCCGCTGGCTGACCCATAGTGAAATCGAGCTCGCGATGGAATCCGATCCCGCGGTGCGGGAGGCCGTTATCGGTGGTACCCGCATCGAGTTCGCACCGTCCCGGGACCCGCTGATGACCGGCACAGCATTTGCCGATGACAGCGGCGCATGGTCCCGCGCCGGGGACGACGAGCGATTCGACAACCGACCGGCGACCGGCCGGAACGGTAGTCCCGGTGGACTGATCGGCAGCAGGCCGTTCGAGGATTCGCCTGGTGAGCGTGCGTTTGCTGGTCCGGAGTTCGAGGAGTTGGTGCTGGCGGGGCTGGAATCCGGTATTGCGGAACGGTTCGTGGTTGAGGATGCGCGGGGGGTGCGGGTCGAGGAATTGACGTTCGACAACGGCGTGCGGGTGTTCAAGGAGACGTATGCCGAACCGATGGACGCGCTGGTGCAGGTATTGCAGACCAAACTCGCCATCACGATGGGTGCTCCGGTTGCCCATGCGATGCTGAATCTGGAAGACGACCGCGTTTATCGGGAAATCACACGAGGGCGACCTGGGGACAGCGTCAAGGTGGTGGACCCGGAGGTTCTGGGCTCGGACTCGGCCCTGCGGCTCGGCTTGTTCGATGCGGTGACCGGGACGCATCGGACGGCGCGAGAGTGGAGTGTGGCCGATAACGAGGTGATGGGCGGACGTTCCGGATCCGACGTCGACGCCACCCATGCCGGTGTGTTCGCGTCGTTGTTCGTGCGGCGTATCGACGGTCGTCCGGTGTGGTTGGACCACGCCATGCCGACGGGGGAGGTCGCGGCCATTCGGGAGCAGGTCTCGCACCTCGATACCTGGATCTCTAATTTTCCGATGCCCGAGAAATATCGAGCGGCGCTGCTCGATATCCACGGTGAGTACCTGGCAGCGCTGGCGCAGGTCGAGCGGCACGCCGTGCATACCTTCGGCGAGCGAGTGCATCGCGCCGGGCTCGATGCGCAAGCGCAGGCCAACGCGCGGTTGGTCGAGGTGTTCACTCTGAACTATCCGCACGTCACGGTGGTGGGGTTCGACCATCCGGACGTGCCCGCCGATGTCGTCGAGGAGATCCTGGGTGGGCTGGATGAGATGTTCACCAGATTCCCGGGCCGGACCAATATCCGCGAACTGCGGATCGATTACACCGACTGGGAGGCCACCAGCCCCAGAACGCATAACTATGCGGACCCCGCAGCGGCGGGCCGGACCCTGAGTATGCGGTTCAGCCTGCGCGATGCGGCCAACCCGGCACAGACTGTAAAACGCGGAATCCGGTTTCTCGAGTTCGGCTTGAATCCGGTCGGTGACCGGCCGTTTCATCACAACGCGGTGCACGGGTTCGTACATGCGATCGATGCCGTGGAGGGGCTGTCGAAGAACCTGCAGTGGATGCTGTCGCAGATCTGGCAACAGCTGTCGCGAGATGGCCTGATCGGGGAGTCCTGGTGGACCTGGCTCACGCGACTGCCGAGGTACGCCTTCGTCAACGAAGCCAAGACGGTACTCAACGATGCGGAGGCGCTCGCTGTCGGGTTCGCTGAGGCGGACATTCACGGCGCGGCGGTCGGTTCGCCGCAATGGGCGATTCATGAGTACGTGACCACTGGTCGGCTGCCGCGGGTCACGCCGGATCTCGAGGTCGATCTACCGCCGCATGAGGATCATCCGGATTCGGCCGGCCCGAGTGGGCTGATAGGCAGCAGGCCATATGAGGACGATTCGCACTCGGATGCCGCGCGGGGTGCGTGGATCAAGGCGTTGCGACTCGAGCGGGGGATGACGCAGAAACAGCTCGCGCAAGCCGTGGGCCTGACGAATAGCGCGCTATCCACTATCGAGAGCGGGAAATCGAAGCCACGGCTCGGCAACTTTCAGCAGATCTGCCGGGCACTCGGGCTCGATGGCGAGGCGGTGACCGACGCTATCCGGAGATTCTATCGGGACGTCGAGGTGGGAACCGCTGTGGCCGCCCATGATTCGCTGGGTGGCTGGGTGGCGGCTCTTCGTAACAGCAAGGGTATGACCAGGGCGGATCTCGCACGCGCAGTCGATATAGCGCCGACGAGCATCACGGAAATAGAGAATGGCGTGTACCCGCTGCCTGGTCTGTTCTTGCGGATTGCGCGAGTTCTGGAGGTAGGGCAGCAAGCGCTTGCGGAGGCGGCTCGCGAGTTCTATCGGGATATCGAGTTCGGTCTCGACCCCGCCGCGCACAACCCGCGGTTGCCCGGAAGTTGGATTGCGGCGTGGCGCTATGACCGGGACATGTCTCAGGCCGAGCTGGCCCGGACCGCGGGAGTACCGAAACAATCTGTCGGTCGAATCGAGCGTGGACACACTCCGAAACTCATGGTCTTCCGTCAGATCTGCCGGGCGCTGGAAGTTGCGCCGGAAGTACTCGCCGCCGCCGTTCGCCATTTCTATCGAGGTGTCAATCCCAATATCGATCCCGCCGCGCACGATCCAGCGTTACCCGGTAGCTGGTTCATGGCGCTGCGACACGATCAGGGCATGTCCGGAAGCGAGGTTGCGAAGGCGATCGGGTTGGGCTCGGATTTGTCTCATATCGAATCTGGAAGGAACAGGCCGGAATTCGCGCTGTTCCGGCGGATCTGCGACGTGCTGGGGGTCGGTGACGAACTCCTACGGGCCGCCACCCGCCACTTCTATCCCCTCGATATCAATCCCCCTCCGCACACATTGCTGGGTGGTTGGATCAAGGAGTTGCGACTCGAACGCGGGATGACGCAGAAAGAGCTTGCGCGTCGGGCGCGAATGTCCCAACCCTACATTTCCGCCGTCGAACTCGGAACGCGTTTTCCGCCGGTGCGGAGATTGCGGCAGCTCTGTGGGGCGTTGGGTGTGGGTGGCGATGCGTTGCTGGAGGCGGTCGAGCAATTCTATGCGGGTCGCTATGAGCGCTCCGGTGACCGGGAGGAAGTAGCTCTTTTCAATCGATATGTGGTCAGCCGGGTGGGTTCGTCTGAGGAGAAGACGATCCGGGACGAGATTTGCGCCACGGTTGCGTGGGTTCCGGATGCGTTGGCGCGTCGTGAATCTCCAGATATCCGCGATGAGGCGGTGCAGGCCGCGTGGATGGGGATTCTGAGCGCGATCGACAGCCACGTCCCCTCCGCGTCGTTCGCCGCCCATGCCTGGGGCGGCGGTAGGAGAGCAATTCTCCGATACCATCTCGCGCGCGCGTTCCCGGATCTCGACAATCCCACCCTGAAGAAAGTCAGCACAGTCAGAGCGCAGATCGACCGGATGGTTGCCGCGGGCGAGGTTCACGACGATGCGGCGATTGCGCGCGCGGTGAGTTACCCGGTGGCCGATGTCGTGTTGGCGCGGGAGATTCTGGCTCGGCCCGCCGCGCAATTGAATGCGCCGGTCCAGGGCAAAGATGGAGAGCTGAGTCGAGACGTAGCCGATCCGGCCGCTACTACAGGGTTTTCCGATACCGATTTCGTGACGACAGTTCGCGCTGCGCTGGCGGATTTGGCTGAACCTGATACCGCTGCGCGGTTGGTGATGCTGCATCTGGTGGAGGGTGAGCCGTTGGCCGACGTGGCCGCGCGGTTGGGGTTGACGGTCGCGTCGGCGGGTGAGGTTCTCGCCGAGTGTGTCGCACGGCTGCGTTATGTGTTCGATCCGCATGGCTCCGCCGAGGTGACCGCGAGCGAACAGGATCCGACACCGGGGAACCAGATGAAGGCTGAGCCGGATCAGCCGACAATACGCGGCAGCGATGCCGAACCCGATGGCACCGACAGCCGACGGACCGGGGGTGAAGGTGGAGGTCCGAGTGATCTGATCGGGAGCAGACCACATGAGGACGATCCGCACTCGGCTGCCGCGCGGGGTGCGTGGATCAAGGCGTTGCGGCTCGAGCGGGGGATGACGCGGAAACAGCTCACGCAAGCGGCGGGCCTGGCGAACAGCGCACTGTCTACTATCGAGAGCGGGCAGCGGAAGCCGCGGATCGGCGCCTTTCAACGGATCTGCCGAGCACTCGGGCTCGAGGGCGAGGCACTGACCGACGCCGTCCGACGGTTCTATTCGGATGTCGTGCTGGACACCGGTGCGGCTGCCCATGATTCGCTGGGTAACTGGTTGCGCGCTGTTCGTAACAGCAAGGGCATGACACAGTCGGACCTCGCACACGCGGTCGGTGTGGACCCGGTGCGAATCCGGGTCTACGAGAACAACAGGGAGGCTCCGCGGCCTGGTCTGTTCTTGCGGATTACGCGAGTTCTAGGTGTGGAGCAGCAAGCGCTCGCCGAGGCGGCTGACCATTTCTACGGGGGTCTCGACCTCGACCTCGACCCCGCCGCGCACGACCCTCGGTTGCCCGGAAACTGGATTGCGGCTCTGCGCTATGACCGGGACGTGTCTCAGCCCGAGTTGGAACGGACCGCAGGCATGCCCGAAACACTTGTCAGCCGAATCGAGGGCGGACACACTCCGAATTCGTTCGTCTTCTGGCGGATCTGCCAGGCACTGGGAGTTGCGCCGGAAGTACTCGCCGCCGCCGCTCGCCATTTCTATTCGGATATCAATCTCGATCCCGACCCCGCCGCGCACGATCCCGCGTCGCCCGGTAGTTGGTTCATGGCGCTGCGGCACCACCGGGGCATGAACCGGAGCGAGGTCGCGAAGGCGATCGGTTCCGGCTCGGGTCATCTCTCCAGGATCGAATCCGGAAGGAACAGGCCAAGATTCGCGGTATTCCGGCGGATCTGCGACGCGCTTGGGGTCGGTGACGAACCGCTGCACGCCGCCGCCCGTCATTTCTATTCGGATATCAATCTCGATATCGAACCCGCCGCGCACGACCCTGGGCTGCCCGGAAGCTGGATCGCGGCTCTGCGCAATCACGCGGGTATGTCGGGGGCCGAGCTTGCGCGCCGAACGCGGATGCCTCAGAACTCCATTTACCAAATCGAAAACCAACGGTTTCGTCTGCGGCTGAGGAAGTTTCGGCAGCTCTGTGGGGCGTTGAGTGTCGGTGGTGACGTGTTGCTGGAGGCTGTCGAGCGATTCTACGATATG
The DNA here is from genome assembly GCF_035920345.1 of Nocardia vinacea. Lineage (NCBI taxonomy): Bacteria > Bacillati > Actinomycetota > Actinomycetes > Mycobacteriales > Nocardiaceae > Nocardia > Nocardia vinacea. The sequence continues at coordinate 2,164,202 of NZ_CP109149.1, read as the reverse complement.
GGTCGTTTCGGGCGGTCCGGTGATCGAGACGAAGAAGATCTGTTCAATCGATATGTCGTCAGCCGGGTGGGTTCACCGGAGGAACGGGAGATCCGTGACGAGATCTGCGCCAGATTTGCGTGGGTTCCGAATGCGTTGGCGCGTCGTCAAGCTCCGGAGATCCGCGATGAGGCCGTGCAGGCCGCGTGGATGGGAATTCTGAGCGCGATCGACACCCATGTCCCCTACACGTCGTTCGCCGCCCATGCCTGGGCCAGTGGTAGCGAAGCAATGCTCCGATATCTCGTCGCGCGCGGGTTGCCGGATCTCGACAGTCGTACCCTGCGGAAAGTCATCACGGTAAGAGCGCAGATCAGGAGAATGATTTCCGCGGGTGAGGCACTCGATGACACGGAGATTGCGCGTGCGACGCGCTTGAAGATGGCCGATGTCGTGTTGGCACGGGAAATTCTGACTCGGCCCACCGTGCATCGGGAATTGGCCGATCCGGCTGCTCTTACGGGATTTTCCGATACCGATTTCGCGGCAACAGTTCGTGCTGCGTTGGCCGATATGCCCGACCCTGGCACCGCGGAGCGGTTGGTGACACTGCATCTGGTGGAGGGCGAGCCCTTGGCCGGTGCTGCCGAGCGACTGGGGTTGCAGGCCACGGACGCGGCCGAGGTTCTCGCCGATTCTGTTGCGCGACTGCGCAATGCGTTCGGCTCAGACAGACCGGGCGAGGTGACCGCGAGCGAGCAGAGTCCGGCTGCACTCACCCCGGGGGCCGAGGTGGCGGAGCAGGATCAGCTGCCGGTACGGAGCAGTGATCCCGAGGCGGGCGACGACGGTCCGGGCGGGCGGTCGGACCTTTGGCGAGGATCCGCGGATGTGATGGCGAGTGAACAGAGCCCGGCACCGCGGACACCGTGGACCACGCGAGCCGAGCCGGATCAACCACCCGCGCGAAGCGGCGATGCGGAGCCGGGCGAAGGCAGCCCGAAACCGGGCGGCCGCGTCGGCAACCGACCGGCGGCGGATGATGGCGGTCCGCGCGGGCTGATCGGTAGCAGGCCGTTCGAGGATTCGCCTGGGGAGCGCGCATTCGCAGGTCCCGGTTTCGAGGAGCTGGTGCTGGCCGGACTGAATTCCGGTATGGCCGAACGCTTTGCGGCAGAGGGGGCGCCAGGGATTCGGGTCGAGGAGGTGACGTTCGACAATGGCCTGCGGGTGTTCATGGAAACCTATGCCGATCCGATAGACGCTCTTGTGCAGGTGTTGCAGACCGAGGTCGCCGCCATCATGGGTGCTCCGGTCGCCCACGCGATGCTGAACCTGGAAGATGACCGCATTTATCGGGAGCTCACCCCGGGGCGGCCGGGGGACAGTGTCGAGGGTGTGGACCCGGAGGTTCTCGGCTCGTCCTCGGCCACGATGCTCGGCCTATTCGATGCGGTGACCAGGACTCACCGGACGGCGCGCGAGTGGAGTGTGGCCGACAACCAGGTGATGGGCGGACGTGCCCGATCCGACGTCGACGCGACGCCCGCCGGTGTGTTCGCGTCGTCGTTCGTGTGGCGGGTCGACGGCCGTGAGGTGTGGCTGGACCACGCTATGCCGACGTGGGATGTCGCGGCCATTCGGGAGGCGGTGTCCTACCTCGAAGAGTGGATCTCGAAATTTCCGATGCCCAAGGAACATCGAGAGGTGCTATTCGATATCCATCGTAGGTATATGGCGGCGTTGGCGCAGGTTGAGCGGCATGCCGGGCTTACCCGGGGCGAGATAATGCATCGCGCGGGGCTCGATAAAGAGGCGCGGGCCAAGGCTCGGTTGGTCGAGGCATTCACCCTGATGTATCCGCATGTGGCGGTGGCCGGATTCGATCATCCGGATGTGCCTGCTCATGTTGTCGAGGAGATTCTCGGTGGGTTGGATGAGATGCTCACCAGGTTCCCGGGCCGGACCAACATTCGCGAACTGCGCATCGACTACACCGACTCCGAGGGCACCAGCGCCAGAACGTCCTACGATGCGGACCCCGCGACGGCGGGTCGGAGCATGCAGTTCAGCCTGCGCGATGCGGCCAGGCCGACAGAGGCTGTCAAACGCGGAATCCGGTTGCTCGAGTTCGGCTTGAATCCGGTCGGCGACAGGCCATTTCATCACGACGCCGTGCACGAGTTCGTGCACGCGATCGACGCCATGGAGGGGCTGTCGAAAAATCTGCAACAAGTGCTCTCGCAGACCCATTCACAGCTGTCGAGTCTCGGCCTGATCGACGAGCACTGGTGGACCTGGTTCGCTCGACTGCCGGAGTACGCCTTCGGTAACGAAGCCAAGACCGTATTCAACGACGTGGAAGCGCTCGCTGTCGGGTTCGCGGAGGCGGACATTCATGGCGCGGCGGTCGGGTCGCCGCAGTGGGCGATCCACGAGTACGTGACCACGGGGCGTCCGCCGCGGGTCACGCCGGATCTCGAGGTCGATCTGCCCGCACATGTAGAGCCGGATTCGGATGGTTCGAGTGGACTGATCGGCAGCAGGCCACACGAACACGACGAGACCCCACGGCAACCCACACCCGGACGGACGACGCCCTGGTCGCGGGAGGGAATCGACGAACCACACCCAGCCCACCAACACCGCGCATATCCGTCACCCATCCCCGAGCGGCCCGCCGACAATTCGCCGAGCACGTTCCAGCTCACCCTCCGCGAGACCAAAGTTCTCGCTCGGGTGCAACAGGGTATGACGCACGAGGAGGTAGCGGCGGCACTGGATATTTCCGTGCTCGATGTGCGGGCGAACCTGACCAGTCTCCGCCGCAAGATCAGAAATGAGCAGGCACGGCATGTTGCGGCGAGCCAACTTGGCAACCCGCCGTCCACGACATCGGAGTTCGACCGTTTCCGAGCGGCCATGTACGCCGCCTTGCTGAGTGCCGACCAGCCGGATCCGCGACAACTGCTGGCCGAGGCAAGCCCAGAGCAGATGGAATCCGCTGTCCAGGGGCTCAGTTCGACTCATCGAGGGGCGCTACACCAGCTGCGAGTGGGAGCGGGTACACCAATGATCCGCAGTATGGCGCTCATCGCGGCTCAGCGATGGGTGAGCACCGTTGCGGCCGAACACCACCGGTCCATGGCGCTGTCGGCCACAGCGCTGGCCGAGGCGAGTCCCGCTGACTTGGACACAGCGCTCGACCAACTCACCGCCGCCGAACGCCAACTCCTGGTCAACCGGTTCGCACCGGCGATGTCGCCTGCCACCTTCGAACCCGACGGTTCCGTGCGCGCCTTGCGTGCGGTCGACATCGTCCGGCACGTCGCGGGGTGGATCGCGACCCGTGCGGGAACTTCGGCCGTAGACGAAAACGGTATCGACGAGAGCGGATTCCAGCGCGTACACCATGTCGTGGAATACGAAACGTACACGGCGGACGAATGTCTGGACGCGGTCTTGGACTGGATGGACCGGCAGGATCCACCGGAGTCGGGCGAACGGTCCAGGGCCAGCCGTCGAGGTTCCTCGTCGGCGACTACGGATCGACCCGACGGCCGATCGAACCAGAACGGGCCGCCTGCTGACGAGCCAGGTGGAGGCGGCCCCATCGCCCCCGGCGGCACCCATTCAGCGACCGCCTCGTCCGAGAAGCCAGCGCATCCGGAGGACAACAACGGCACCGGCATCGTGCCCGGCTCCTGGCGCTCGTTACCTGTGGATCACGGTATCGATGACGAACAGCGGCGGCTGGCCGACGAGGCGCTACGTGCGGGCGGCTTCGACAATGCGGATAGGTTGCAGCGTTGGGGGTATCGCCTGCCGGCGCGGTCCGCACAACGCCGTGCGACCGAGAACGGCAAATGGTGGAACTCGCTGCGCGACCCCGCCGAACCAGGTGCGTTGAGCGCTTCGCAACAGGCACTCATCCAGGTCTACCCACACCGGATCGGTAACGCCGACGGCCTTCCCGCCACGATCCGCGACCACGCCAACCGGCTGTCGATCAGCCGCGATCTAGGCGAGTTCCTAGCCCGCAAGCCAGCGGACCAGAGGCTCCTCAACTGGTTGCGGACCGACATCAGCGACGCCGAGAGGAAGCAGTTCGGAAACCTCATCCGTACCCGAAATCACTTGCGAGAGTTGGACCGACAGGCCACGGAGGTACCGGGCAGTCCGCCGGTGCACGTCCTGTCCTACGACTCGACCGCCTTCAACGGCAAAGGGAAGGCAGTCGTCGCGCTCGGCAATGTGGACACCGCGCACACGGTGAACTGGCATGTGCCGGGTACGAATACGACGTCCTCCTCGCTGGCCTACCAGTTCAAGCCGCTGCGCAACCTGTATGAGGAGACGCTGCGGGTAGATCCGTCGCTCGAGCTGGCGTCGATCATCTGGATCGGATACGACGCGCCGGCCGGGCCGGTGAACACCGGTTATGCGAAGGCCGCCTTCCGACGCCGCGCACGCGTCGGCGGGGACCGGTTGCTGTGCGACATCGCGGCATTCCACGCCACCAGAAGTCTCGCCGGAACCGCCGCCCCCGACCAGCTTGCCATCCGGGTCTACGGGCACAGCTACGGTTCGGTCACGATGTTCTATGCGGGCAGGTACGGCAGGTTCGCCGGCTTGGTCCGCTCGGCAATCGCCGCGGGCTCGCCGGGAGCGGCCTCGGTTCGCCATGCCGCAGAGCTAGGCATCGGCGCCGACAATGTCTATATCGCCGCATCGTGGCGCGATCTGGTGACCATGTTCGGAGCGGACGAACCCGGCGCGTGGAGCCGCCTCAACGCTTGGCTCGGCCTCGGCATCGATCCCGCCACCGAGGCATTCGGCGGCAAACGAATTCCCGCCGAGTTCCCCGACTCGCCGAACTTCGCCGGCGTCGAGGCCACGCATCAGGGCTATCTGCACTACGACCCGGCGACCGGGCTGCCCACCGAAGCACTGGCCAACGTCGCGCAAATCACCGCAGGACGCGGCGACACCGTCGCTTCGGTGGATCGACGTCGAGCTGGCGGCGGGGTGGTCGCGCGACCCATCGACTCCGAGCACGGGCGATACGCCGACGGCAACGGCGATCGAGATATCGGCAATCGACAGCGAGCCGAGCGGGTGTTGCGTGAGCATTGGGGACCCGAGGCGAAGCCGGCGGATCTGGTGTACCGGTGGCAGCGGCGATCTGCCGCGAAACACGCGGTCGCCGCCGAGGAATGCGCGGCTCACGCCGCCGGGAACGAACGTATCGCGCGGACGCTGGGCGTGGACGACCTGGAGGCGCTGGTGCGGGTGTGGCCGGAGTTCGTCGGCAAGGCAGGCGGATTCCCGCGCGATGTGCGCGATCAGGCCAACCGCAGGGCGTTTGCGAAGGCGAGGGCCGTACTCGAGGACGCGGCGGCGACAACCACGCCCACCGGGCGCGAGCGGCGGTTGCGGGAGTATCTGCTGCATGTCGAGGACCTGTTGATCCGGGCGGGTCATTCGGCCGCGGCAGTTCAGACGCCCGGTGTGCCGGCACCGACCGTACTGCTCGAGTCGTTCGATGCCGACGACCCGAGCGGCGGGTCGATCATCATCTCGTTCGGCAGCGCCGACCCGGTCGCGGAGGCATGGCATGTGGACGGCTCCGACCGCGACCTGCGACGCCTGGATCAGCGAATGCAGTTGGCGTACAACCACTATGAGGTGGCCGTACGGGAGAACCCGGAACGACCGGTCAGGGTGCTGGTGTGGTCCGGGACTGATGGTCACCGCTTGGCCGGGGATATGGCGGCACTGTGCGGCGATGTGGTTACGGGCGCCCGGCTCCGTCCGGAACGGCAGTTGGTCGTGCACGGGGAGGGCGGCCGGGCGGCGAAGAAGGCGCTGACCCACGAATCGGTCACGCGCGCCGTCGGCACCGTAGTGGTCTGCGGCGAATCGAATATCGAGACGATGGGCGACGTGCTGCGCGATGTCGCCACATCCGTGGACGTCTACTTCGGGGTTGCTGCGCGGACGAATAGTCCCGCCAGGTCGATGGAGTTGCCCGGTGTGCAATTCTCGTGCCGGTTTCCTTCCGGGGGTGCGGGCCATACCGTGGCGTTGTTGGCGCAGGCCCGTGCAGTCGGGCAGCGGGTTGAGGGTGCGCCATTCGCAGCCGGCAAGACCATCGATGACGAATTCCTGCTGTATGTCGACGACCGGATCAAGGCATCGACGGATTCGTTGGACAATATGGGCCGCATCCTGGCCGGTCGTTCGGACCGGCTGGTGACCTACGATGATTCGAACAACGAGCCGGTCCGCTTTGCCGACTACATACGCCGCGAGCGGACCGAGTCTGCCTACGATGACGTGCTGCCGCGTGATCCGAACTCGGGTAAGCCGGCCTTGGGTGTAACCGCCGCGGATCACGTGCTCGCGAGGACCGCGATCGACAAGCGCGGCGACCACGCAACCGAGCCAAGTGATTTGTGGCACCGAGGTCTACCGGACGACTTCACGAGAGCCGCTCGACTTGCCGCCGACAATCGGCGGTGGTGGCACCGACTATCGTCCGACGAACGGGGCGCCGTGGTGGCGGTCCACCCCGAGATCCTGGGCAACGCCCCGGGTATTCCGTCCGAGGTGGCGGACTACGCCAACGACCATTGGCGATTCGCCACTTCTTCCGCTATTCATGCCAGAGGCAGCAAGAATGCCAGCCGGTCCGAACGCCGGGTCTTCAGAAATCTCTACGCCGTCGATGAGGCACTTACTCGGTCGGTGACGGTGCACCGCGATATTCCTGCACCGATCGTGTCCACGGTGGCGTTGGCCCCGGAGACGTTCGGCGGCAACGGATCCGGCACGTTCGTCCTCGGCAACTGCCGGCTCGAGGATGCGGAGCATGTGGTCTGGTATGTGGACGGTGTGAACACGCGGCTGCAGTCGGCGCCCAGTCGGGTGGAAAAAGCGCGGAATCTCTACGAGGAGTTGGTGCGCGCGGACCGCTCCCGCAAGGTGGCCGTGGTGTGCTGGATGGGCTACGAGGCACCTGGCGACAACAAAGAAGCCTGGGCTGCCAGGCCCGAACTGGCGGAGGCCGGTGGGAGACTGTTTGCGCGCGACGTCCTGGCCCTCCGCGCGGTGAGCACGGCGAAGTTTTCGGTGCTCGCCTCCGGCTACGGAACCTCGACCGTATGCGACGCCGCCGTGGGCGGGCGACTGGATGGCGTATTCGAGCACCGGGTGCTGGCAGGTTCTCCCCATCGCGGCAGGCGGTTCGACAGCATCGTGGATGCCAGTTGCCGGCACAGCTGGGTGTTGGCACTATCCGACAACCCGGATACCGGGTTCGGCGCGGACGCACCCGGCATGTGGGGGCGGTCGCTCAGTGACGGGCCACTCGGCCTCGGGAACGATCCGGCAACCGACACCACTGCGACGCGCATGCGTACGGAACCCGGTTTCCCACACTTGTCGGCTCCCTACGACGGCCGTGGTGAGTACCTGGACTACGCGTTGGGCTTCGCGGCGCAGCCGTCGGAGTCGTTGCGGTCCGCAGCGTGGTGTCTTACCGGCCGGGGTGGTGAGCTGCCCAGAGAACCGCACCGGCCTACGGTCGACAACCCGACCGTGCTGCACCGCATTCGGGCGCGGGTGGTCACACCTGTCCGGAATCGCCGCGCGCCCCAATTGGATGCGGCACTCGCAGGACTCGGCGATCACCGGTCACTCCAGGATCCTGCGGAGAAGGCGGTGGCCGATCCGGTTGGTGCAGGACGATCGCGTCCTACTGAGCCGGACGTCGCAGCAGCGCGGCCTTCCCCAACGGCAGGGCCGAGGATCGCCGTGCAACTCGGGGCAGACGGGCTCGCGGATTCCGGGTCGGCGTGCACGGACGCGCTCGCGCTGGGCGTGAACGCGATCGTCGTGCGGGTCGGCCGGGGCGCTGAGGATGTGGCTGCCCTCGGTGCCGTGTGCCGGTCGGCAGCGTTCGCGGATGCGACGCTGGCGGTGCAAGTGAATGCCGGTCCGCGCTGGTCCGACGAGGAGGTCCGGACGAAAGCGGCCGAGGTTGTCGCCACGTTCGCGCGTCACGGTATACGGGGGGAGCTGCACGCATTCGATCAGCGGGTACTGACGGCGGCTGCGGAGCTGGCCCCGGACTGCCAGCGCGTGATGTTGATCAACTCCCTGACGACGGCCACCTCGGGTGTTCGCGGCGCCCTCGGTTGGGTGGCTCGGGCGGTGCGATCCGATGGAGCGGGTATGGACACCCTCTTCGAGGCGGCGCGCCGCACCGGTGCTACCGGTCTCGCCGTCCCTGCCCCGCTGCTGTCCGAAGACTTCGTGCGGCCGGCCCGCGAGGCAAGCATGCGCCTCGCCGTGTGGGGCGTCACCGGTTCCGGTCGGATGCGTGCGGTGCTCGGGCTGGGCGTCGACGAGATATGGACGGCGAACGCCGAGAAGCTCGCGCTCCTGCGCGCCGAGGTCGCCGAGGGCGGGTTTCGGATACCCGAGCCATTCGCAAGCTCGACGCCGTTCTCGGACCAGCCACCCAAGGCCACGCCGTGGTCGCAACATCCGGACCGCCCGTCGCGCGACCGATGAGTTTCGGCGGCACGCTCGGCCCGGCAGTCGTCCGGGTGGCCGTGCCAGTGGGTGTAACGCATCTTCCGCGAATACATCTGCGGCACCCTGTCCTCAACGCGGGCGCACTCCCGTGCCCGCGATACTTTTGTGCGCCACATGTGAATCAGGGTGTCGCGCGCATTTCGACGCAACATTCGCCGACCTGTGGTGCGAGTACCGCTTGCACGCTGTCGGTGCCGAGGCCGGTGAGTATGCCGGAGCAGAAGGCATGGTTGAGCCCGCACACCAGATCGGGGGCGGTGGCCGCCAGCGGGTGGAAGGGGCAGTTGCGCAACCGGACGGAGGTCGGCGCTTCGCGGCTGGGTTCGAAGCCGTGTGCGGCGAGCATGCCCTGCACCAGGGTCAGGGCGCGTTCGGCGCCCAGTCGGCCGGGTCTGACCCGTTTCCGCTCGGCGTCTCCGAGTTCCTCGCCGCGGCGCTGCGCGACGCGGATCGCCGCTTCGCGGGCTGTTTCGCCTTCGCGTTCGCCGAGTACCGCGCCCATCAGGATTTCGGCGAGCACCTCGTAGCGGCGTTCGGGGATGCTGACCCGGACATCGGCGTCGGTGGGCTCGTACACCTTCGGGGCGCGCCCGACACGGCGCATACCGGGCGCCTCGTACCGGGCGCGCAGCAGTCCCGCGTCGACCAGCTTGTCCAGATGGAACGCGGCCAGCTTGCGGGAGATTCCCACCTCGGCGGCAGCCTCGTCCCGGGTGACCGGCCGACGCGCCTGTCGGATGAACCGGTACATCCCACGCCGCAACTCGTCATCGAGCGTTGCGACTGCACTGATCGCCGATTCGTTGGCCACCGGACCACGATAACGCTGATTGTGTCAGGTGTAGCCCGATGGGTATCCGCCTGACAAGGGGGAGGTTGACCTTCCCCTCAATTTCGCCAATAATTTTTGGCGTTATTACAGTCGGCACGGAGGTTCGTGGTGAGCAGCGATCGACAGCAGGCCAAGCAGCCGGTGAGTGCGCTGCTGGCCGGGCCGTACGGGCACCCGTTCCATCCGATCCTGGTGACGGTCCCGATCGGCGCGTGGATCGCGAGCCTGGTGTTCGACCTCGCCTCCCACGTGGTCGAGGACCCAGCGTCTCTGCTGCAGGGCGCGCAGTGGCTGATCGCGATCGGTGTGCTGGGCGCGCTGGCCGCCGCGGCGGTCGGATTCCTGGATCTGCTGGGGATCCCGACCGGGACCCCTGCTTTCCGCACCGGTCTGGTCCACATGAGCCTGAACCTGGCCGTGACCGTGGCCTTCGCCGCCGATTTCCTGTGGCGCAGATCCATTGACGACCTACACAGCCCGGTACCGGCAGGTCCATTGGCGCTGTCGGTGGCGAGTGTGGCCGTGCTGGCCGTTTCCGGCTATCTCGGCGGAAAACTGGCCTACCACTACGGCGTCCGGGTGGCCGACGAAACCACCCAGGCCGCCGGATTCCGGCACTGAACACCCTTCGATCTGAACTTCATAAGGAGCGCATGATGGGCATCGCGGCACTGATCACCTGGTTGTTGACCGCCGTCGGCGGGTTCGTCCTGCTCGGCACGTGGATCGCCAAAGGCGGAGCCCGCCAACCTACGACGACCCACTTGCCGCCGCCGGTGGTGTTCGGTCATTTCCTGCTCGCTGTAGCCGGGCTCGTCGTCTGGATCGTGTATCTGGTCGTCGACTCCGACGCGCTGGCCTGGATCGCGTTCGCGCTGCTGGTGCCGGTCGCAGCACTCGGATTCACCATGCTGGCACGGTGGCTACCGGTCTATCGCGACCGCACCACCACGGCACCGGATCAGCCGGCCGAACGGCACTTCCCTGTCGCGGTCGTCGGCGGGCACGGTGTATTCGCCGTGGTCACCGTCGTGCTGGTGTTGCTGACCGCGCTCGGCATCGGCGGGAGCTAGCCCGTGCTACGTCCTGCTCTGCGTGTCGTCCACGAACCGGTCAACACCGTCGACCTGGCCGCCGCCGAACGCGCCGCGGGTGAGTTCCTCACCGCGCTCGGCGTCGGCCTCGACGACGAACATCTGCACGCCACCCCTGGCCGGATGGCTCGCGCCTATGCCGAACTGTTCACCCCACGTCCGTTCGACCTGACGACCTTCCCCAACGACGAGGGCTATGACGAACTCGTCCTCGCCCGCCGTATCCCGCTGCGGTCGGTATGCGAACACCACCTGCTGCCGTTCGTCGGCGTCGCCCACGTCGGATACCTGCCCGGTGACCGAATCCTCGGACTGTCCAAACTCGCCCGTATCGTCGAGCATTTCTCCCGTCGCCCCCAAGTCCAGGAACGGCTGACCAAACAGGTCGCCGATTGGCTCGCCGAACACCTGCAACCCCAAGGCGTCGGTGTGGTCATCGAAGCCGAGCACACCTGCATGACCTTGCGCGGCGTCCAGGCCACCGGTACGACCACCGTCACCTCGACCCTGCTGGGCACCCTGCGCGAGGACGCCCGTTCCAGGCAAGAATTCCTCTCCCTCACCGGAATCGCACCCTGATGCCAACCGTCACCCCGTGGCCACGAGCGCCACCCAATCCGAACCGGGCATGTTCCCCGTGCCCAGGAGGTAGAAAGACAATGCCCAGCAATGGGTTTGGAGGTGATGAAAGTGATGATGTCACCGATGCTGATGCAGATCGTAGACATGGCGCGGAACCTCTGGAACATGATGTTCCCGCAGATGCCCATGTAGTGACATCAGTCGAACGACTGGGCAGACACCACGCCGATTGCGCGGAAGCTCTGCCCAGCCACCGCCGGATACCGAACCGGCACAACCTTTCTCCCTCCACCACGACCATGCCCTGGCCGATCGAGCAGAGGGTCGACCGTCGTGGTGGTCGGTTCCGCGCAACAGACCACCCGCAGACCAGGGCCGTATTCGGCGGTACAACCAACCGGTGGTTCAGCAGCGGTTTCGAAAAATCTTCGCTGACAGCGATGAGTCCTGCGACGGTGCTCCGTCCTATCTGTTGAACGCGCTACCAACCCGGCGCGACCGACCATAAGGACTACAAATGACCGCCGCCGACCCCTCCGCCACCTTCTCCAGCGACGTCACCGACCGTCCCGGCAAGATCCGCAACCGCGTCCTGTGGACCCTGCAGATCCTGCTCGGCCTGTTCTTCATCATCGCCTCCGGCGGGCCGAAGCTCGTTATGCCGAACGCCCTGATGGACAACGCCCCCGAGAATCTGACCATCCCCCTCGGGCTGCTCATCTTCATCGGAGTTGTGGAGGTCGCGGGCGGTATCGGCCTGATGGTGCCCAGGCTCAGTGCCCTGGCTGCCGCAGGTCTGTCCGTTCTCACGGTGCTCGCCGCCGGGACGCAGGCTTTCATCGCCGACAAGCCGTTGATGGGGATTTTCCCACTGGTGCTCGCCGCGATCTTCGCCTGGATCGCCTACGAGCGCCGCGCCACCATCACCGATCTGCGCAACTCGCTCTCGCGATGACAAATCCATACCTACGACCGGCGATCGGTGGCCCACCCACCGATCGCCGGTCGTGCGTTCTCGCCATCGATCGCCCGTCGGGTTGGCGGCGATCGATCCAGCGGACATCTGGTCCGCGCGGCGGTGACGGTCGCATTTGAACAACGTGGCTGCTGCGGTTGAAGGGGCGTTAGTCGGCCACGTAGCGCAGCATCACGACCTTGTCGAAGTGTTTCGTCTCGGCCAGCCGGAGCTGGATTCGCTTGTCCAGCAACGGAAACAGTGGCGTGCCGCCGCCGACGACCACCGGATAGAAGAACAGCCAGTACTCGTCGATGAGCCCGTGGGGCAGCAGGGAGGCCGCGAGGCTCGCGCCACCGACCTCCATGACGCCGTCGCCCCCGGCCTTCAGCCTGCGGACCTCCTCGACCGCGTTCTCGCTGATCAGGGTGCTGTTCCAGTGGACCTCGGTGAGCGTCCTGGAGAAGACGACCTTGGGCTTGTCGGTCCAGAGCCGACCGAACTCGCGCTCGATGCGCGGCGCGTCCTCAGGCACGTGCGGCCAGTACTCGGCCATCAGCTCGTAGAGGCGACGACCGTGCAGCGAGACTTCGATCTCGCGGTAGCGGTCGTTGTGGAACTGGTGCAGCTCCTCGTCCGGGTTCGTCCAGTCGATGCTGCCATCGCGGTCGTTGACGTAGCCGTCCAGGGACACGCCGAACGAATAGATCAGTTTCCTCATGACTTAGTAGACCTCCCGGACGCGGAGAACTCATCGGACACCGACGAGACAAGTTCTGCGGAACGAATTGAACGGCGAACAGGCTCTCGGCTATGCGGCGCAATCCGGGCAAACACGCATGGTGAATCCGGGCGCGATCATCGCGCCGGGATTCGGTGATCTGGCTGACGGCCTGGTTCGGCCCTCCAATATTTACTGACCGTCCGACAATGGGATGTTCGCAACAATCACCGCCCGGCACAGCGGGAGTCGGGCTGTGTCGCGGCAGCCCGACCCATCGCAGGAGGTGCGTGATGATCTTTATCGTCGTCAAGTTCAAGACCAAGCCCGAATGGACCGACCGCTGGCTCGACCTCGTTGCCCCGTTCACCGCGGCCACCCGAGCCGAGGAGGGCAACCTCTGGTTCGACTGGTCTCGCAGTGTCGACGACCCCACCGAATTCGTCCTGGTGGAGGCATTCCGAGACCAGGCCGCCGGCGGGGCACACGTCGGTAGCCCCCACTTCAAGGCCGCGATGACCGAACTTCCCGCAGCCCTCGCACAGACCCCGCGCATCATCAGCCAAACCATCGATGCCACCGACTGGTCCGAGATGGGGGAGATGACCGTCGAATAGCCGCTCCCGCGAAACACCGCCACCGGGCTCGAGGTCGAAGGTCAGCACGGCATCATGCGCGCGCCGGTAGGCACACTGATCGAATGCCGCGCCTACGAGGTCTGAACGGCGTGTCGTCTGCGGGCGGGGCGGATATCGGACCAGAGTCGGCGGACAAGAGTCTTGCACTCGTCGACGGTGCCGGGTAGGTCGACTGACGTCCAGCCGGTGGGTGCGGGTCGGTGCGCGGGCCAGATCGCGTACTGGTCATCATCGTTGACCACGACTGTGCGCAGGGTTGGACCGGCGCTCGGTTTCGTGGGCGCCGCCGCGCCGTCGATCAGGCGGCGTCTGTCGAGTTTGCCGTTGGCGGTGACGGACGCTTCGGTGCGCAGCACATAGACATCGGGCCGAAGGTGGTCGGCGACAGCGGATGCCATGTGGCTGCGGAGGTCCGATTCGTCGGAGGTGGACCCGGTGCGCAGAGTCACATACGCGGCAAGGTATTTGCCGCGGCGGTCGTTCTGTTCCGCGGTCACGTAGGCGGTGAGCACATCCGCGTGGTGCACCAGCGCCTGCTCGACTTCGCCCGGCTCGATGCGGCGGCCGCGGATCTTGAGTTGGTTGTCGAGGCGACCCAGGAACTCCATCCCGCCATAGCCGATCGCTCGCACCCGGTCGCCGGTTCGGTACAGCCGGTCGCCAGGTCGGGATGCGTGCGGGTCCGGCGCGAACCGTTCTGCGGTGAGATCGGGTGCGCCGAGGTATCCACAGGCCAGTCCCGCTCCGGCGATACACAATTCGCCCGGTTCGCCGTCGGGGACCGGGTTCAGGTCCTCGTCGAGGATATAGGTGCGCACGCCGGTGATGTCGTGGCCGATGACGACGACCGGAGGTAGCGGATCGGCACTCGTCTGGACGTGCGCGGTGACGAGGACGGTCGATTCGGTGGGGCCGTAGCCCACGATTATCGAGGTGTCGGGAAGGTGTTGCGCAGCCAGCTCGAGGTGGGCGGGGAAGATGGCCTCGCCGCCGAGCAGCAGATCGCGCAGGGGATGCAACGCATGCGGCTGTTCCTCCAGGATCAGCCGGAACATGGTGGGCGTGAGGAACGTCGCGGTCGCGCCGTGTTCACGAACCAGGCGGGCCAATTCGCCCACCGAAGGTGCTCCAGGCGGCGCGATCGCGAGCCTGCCGCCGTTGAGCAAGGCGCCCCAAGTCTCGAATATCGACGGATCGAAGGTGGGCGCGGTGTGCAGCAGGTAGCACTGTTCCGGTCCCACTGTCATGTAGTTCTGGGCGGTGACGAGATTGACCACTGCTCGGTGCGGAATCGCGACCGCCTTGGGTTTTCCGGTGGATCCGGAGGTGAACATGATGCACGCGAAGTGATCTGGACCGACGGAGTCGGGCAGCGGCTCGGCGGGATGGTCGACAAGGTCGTCGAATAGCAGTGTTCGGACAGTGCTGGGCAGCCGGTCGCGGCTGGCACGGTCGGTGATCACGACGGGCACCGAGGCGATCGCGATCTGATCGGCGAGCGCCTTATCGGGTTGCGCGGGATCCAAGGTCAGGTAGGCACCGCCTGCGGCCAGGACGGCCAGGTGCGCTATGACGAGCCTTTCGCTACGCGGAAGGTGAACGCCGACCGGGACATCGGGTCCGACACCCTGACGGCGCAGGCCCGCCGCAATGCGGCAGGCAGCGGTGGCGAGATCCGCGTAAACGAAGCGGCGATCGCCGAACTCTAGTGCCACCGAATCTGGTGTGCGAGTGGACCATTGAAGCACCCTGCGGTGCACCACGGTATTGGACGCATCGTCGCCGTACACGCCGTCACGGTGCATGTTATCCGCCTGCCCTCCGCGGTGAGTGAGTCCAATGATGTTATTACTCCGGCTATTTCACGCATCTTGCCAACTAGGGGAATAGCGGCGGCGTGGTCATGGGCGACGCTCGGAGAATGGACAGTCTGTACCACCGGATCCGGTGCGGGATCGAGAACTTCGCCGACGCCGTCGCTCTTGTCGACGACGGGCGCGCGCTGACGTATCGGGAGCTCGGCCATCGAGTCGACGCCATGGCGGATCGGTTGCGGCGCAACGGAGTCGAACCCGAGACGGTGACGGCGATCTGTGTCCGGCAGCCGGCCGTTGCGATCGTGTCGGTGCTGGCGGTGTGGGCCGTCGGTGGCGCGTATCTGCCGCTGGACGCGGACTTTCCCGACGATACGTTGCGGCAGTGGATGGCCGGATCCGGTGTGCGCCTATTGCTTACCGAACCGGAACAGCAGGCACGACTGTCCGGACTCGACGGGGTCGACGTGGTGATCGTCGACGCGTCGGAACCTGCCCTCGCGGGTGACACGCGGTTCCCCGGACCCGCCCATTCTCGGAACCTCGCGTACGTCATGTTCACTTCCGGCTCCACAGGCAGGCCGAAAGGTGTTGCCGTAGAACATCATAGCCTTACCGCCTACCACACTGCGCTGTCGTCGTACGTCGCTCTCGGACAACGCCACGTGGTACTGCAGGTGGCGGCGTTCACCTTCGATCCGTGGCTGCGGGATGCGCTGATGCCGCTCGCCGCGGGAGCCAGGGTGGTGGTCACCTCGAAGTCGGTGCGCCGCAATCCGGAGCAGCTCCTGGCCGCGGCGCGGGCGCACGGGGTGACCCACTTGTTGAGTGCCACACCGGCTTTGCTCACCGGCCTGATCACGTCGACGATGTTTGCCGCCGAACCGCCTCGACTGGAGACCACGTTGGTCAGCGGTGAGAGTTTCCTGCCGCTGCGCGCGCATGCGGCGGCCCTGGCCCGATTCGGGCGGGTAGTCAATCATTTCGGGCTCACCGAGACCACACTCATCGCCACCCAGCACGCGAGCACCTCGGTGGCGGTCGGCACCGCCGACGTGATCGGCACGCCGCTGCCGGGGGTCTCGGTGCACCTGCTCGACAGCGCGCTGCAGCCGGTCGGACGGGGCGAGGTGGGCGAAATCTACATCGGGGGAACAGGAGTGAGCAGAGGGTACCTGGGAGCGGTCGGCCGGACGGCTACACGGTTCATCGCCGATCCGTTCGTGTCGGCATCGGGTGTTGGTGGGGCGAGGCTTTATCGCACCGGCGATTTGGGACGCCTGCTCGTGGACGAGACGCTGGAGTACCTTGGTCGGCGCGACCGGCAGATCAACTTGCGGGGCCACCGTGTCGAGCCCGCGGAGGTCGAGTTGGCGCTGACGCGTCACCCGGCCGTCCGCGCCGCGGTCGTCGTCGGTCATCGCCGCCCGACGCACGGGATCGTCCTGGTCGGCTACGTCGTGCGGGAAAAGAGCACGGCTGGTGCGGCGCTCGACAGCGGTGGGTTGCGGGCATACCTGGCAGCGCTGCTTCCGGCCCACATGATTCCGGCGGCGTACGTGTTCCTGGACCGGCTGCCGTTGGGGGCTACGGGAAAGGTGGACCGGTCCGCGTTGCCGGAGCCCGCGTTCGGCGGGCGCCGGGCGAACCCCGAGGACGGTGTAGCGCAGGATTTCGCCCCGAGCACAGCGGTGCAACGAGCCATTGCCGAGGTCTGGTCGGAAGTGCTGAAGGTTCCGGGGATCGGTCGCGACGACAACTTCTTCGATCTCGGCGGGCATTCGCTGCTGGCGGCGCGAATCGCGAACCGTCTGACCTCGGATCTGGGACGTGACTTCACCACGGAGCGCATCCTGGGCAATCCCACTGTCGCTCTGCTCGCCGCGAACCTGCCGGGACGGGCGGCCGCCGCGCGGCCGACGGATGAGTTGATACGCCGGACCGGAACCCGGTATCCGCTGTCCGCGGTGCAGCGGGGTCTGTGGAATCTGGCGTCGCCCGAGGCGCGGCCACCGGTGGTGGCGCGCGCCTTCCGGCTCAACGTTCGGCCGGACCGGGATCGGCTCGCCGGTGCGGTGGCCACGTTGCTGCGCAGACATGCGGTGCTGCGCTGCGCATTCGATGCGCCGACGGGACAGCCGCCGGGCCAGACCGTGCGGCACCGGGCGAGCATTGCGGTCAGGACCGCGACGGAGTCTGCCGACAACATGGCCTCGGAGCTCGCGCTGGCGTGTGCCACCGTCATGGACGTTACGCGTGGGCAGGTTATCGATGTGACCCTGTACGAACACCCGACGCGGTCGGCGGCCGTATCAGAAGCGGCGTGCACGTTGCTGGTGCGCTGTCACCGTCTCGTCGCCGATGAGCCTTCCCTGGACATCCTCGTACGTGAGCTCGGCGAGCTGTACTCGGGGGCGCGAAGCACAGCGGGCCTCGCGGAGCCCGCGGCCGACTATCCGGAGTTCGCCCGTGCGCAGGACCCCGTAGCGGACGCCGGAAAAGCATTGCGGTACTGGCAGTCCAGACTGGGCGAGGTCGATCTGCCCGCGGACGCGGCGGGCACGGTGTCGTCGGTACGGCTATCGCTGCCAGCGGCCGTGGTTCGCCCGCTGCGGGCCGAGGCACGGTCACTGGGCATGGACCTGCCTGCGGTGTTGCGTACCGTTTTCGCGACCGCGCTCGCGGCCGATGAACCCGACCGGGACCGGATTGCGGTGTGTGCCACGGTATTGCGTCGCCCGGCGCCGGAGTGGGAGCCGGTGATAGGCCCCTTCGCCCGATCCGAGCCCGCAGTTGTCGATGTCGCCGCCGGGCATTCGCTGCGGCGGCTGCTGCGGATGGAGACCGACCGACTCCACGATGCCGCCGCGTTCGCGGAGATCCCCGTCGAGTTCCTGTGCGGAGAGCTGGGTTTGTCCTCGTCGATGCTGACCAATCACGTCCTCGTGCATCCGGCTGCCGCGGAACCGCTGCTGCTCGACGGCGTCGAGGCGACTCCGGTCGAACTGCCGATCCTCGGCGGTCACACTGTGCGGCTGTTGGAGGTGACCGAACAGGCGGGTGGTCTGACCGGCCGGGTGCATCTGCGCGGCCACGATTCGGAAGCGGCCGATCGCATTGCGGCACGGGTGCGAGAGCTGCTGACTGAACTCGTCGAGGACGGGAACGTACGATGACCGACAACCGGAACGCCGCGCTCGGCGGTGCGCGGACCTTCACGACGATCGGTATGGTCGGTGCGGGAAATATGGCGCGTGCCTTGGCAACCGGGTGGGCAACTCCGATCCTGTGCACCGACAACGGCTCGGGGCGCGCCGCTGAGCTGGCCGCGGACACCGGCGGCGTGGCCGTGGCGACCAATGCCGAACTGGGCGCCCGCGCGGACGTGATCGTGTTGTGTCACAAGCCGGGACAGCTCGCCGCGGTGGGCCGGGAACTCGACGGGACGCAGGCCGTGGTGGTCTCGGTGCTATCCGGCGTGACATCCGCACAGCTGAACGCGGTGTACCGCCGGTCGCGGGCGATGCGAGTGACGGTCAATCTCCCGGTCCGGGTCCGCGCGGGGATCGTATCGCTGCCGACCGGCCAGAGCGTGGACGCCGAGGTGGAGTCCGCCGTGGCCGCACTGTTCGGCAGGGTGGGTACGGTCGTCCGAATCCCGGAACATCAAGTGGACGCGCTGATTCCATTGGCCGGCGTGGGTCCCGCACTGGTCGCGATGTTCGCACAGGCACAAGCGGATGCGGCCATCCACGCCGGGCTTCCGGCGAGTCTGGCGAGGTCGCTGGCGACCGAAACACTGCACGGCACGGCCGCCCTCTTGGCCGAATTCGAGCACGACACGCTCGCGCTGCGTCGAGCGGTGGCCTCGCCTGGTGGGCCGACCGAACGAGCTCTGGCGGCGGCGCAGGCTCAGGGACTACCGCACGCGGTACTCGCCGCTGCTCGGGCAGCATTGGCCAAGGTGACCAACTAGATTGCGGCGCAATACCTTTTGAGTTTTCCACTGCGGGGAACTCACTGCGGCGCCGCGGCGATTTGCGTCGATATCCTTTCCGGGAGGCTGCATTACAGCGTTGTCGCCCGCATTGGAGAACCGATGGTGATCGCACAGACCGCACTTCCGGTGGATATCGACGGCGACAGTGTGCTGGTCCGCTACTACGCGGACCTGCGCACCGCGGCCCGGCTCTACCGGTCCGAGAACGGAGCTCCGAAGACGCCGGGTTTGCCCATGGATCCGGAGCTTCCCGAGCTGACCGAGCCGCTGGCGCAGTTGCTGGGGACCGCTCGAATGCGGATGGTCGGACTGGGTTCCCACGCGGGCCGGGAGTTGCGGCTGCTGGACTTGCGCGGCACCGCGTCCACGCGAACCACGAAGACGTTCGCCTCGGTGCTAATCGTGGCCAGGGCGGTGGCGCATATCCAGCGAACCGGCGAGCGGGTGATGATCGTGACGCCGACATCGGCGAACAAGGGCACCGCATTGCGCGATGCGGTGCTGCGTGCGATCCGACTCGGTCTGGTGTCGGCCGCGCAGTTGAGCATCGCCGTGGTCGTTCCTGCGGGGTCGCTACCCAAGTTGTGGGCTTCCGATCTGTCCGAGGACTCGGAGTTGTTGCGGCGCAACCCGATCCTGCTCTATGACGGGGAGCGATCGGACGGGGTCAAGGCGTTGGCCGACGAGTTCGTGCGTGCGGCCGCGGACTCCTTCGAGCGAGATCGGGGAGTTCGGCTTTGGTACACCATGGATTTGGCCAATTACATCGTCGCCGATACCGCGCGGGCCTTCTTCGAGGCGGACGTGTCGGCTGTGGCACCGCCGCAGGGCCGACTGCACGCGCATGCCGTATCGAGCGCGTTCGGGCTGCTCGGTTACCACCTCGGCAGGCGGGTACGCCACCCCGAGACCGACCCGGACCATCCGCAATTCCTGCTGGTGCAGCACTTGCGCACGCCGGATATGGTGACGAGCCTGCTTCGCGCGAGGTCAGGTGGCGATATCCCGCCGCGCTATGTGCGGGACGAATCCGCCGAAGTGTTCGCACAGCACGATGATCCGCACTTCCCAGCAGTCACCGACAGCCCCACCGAGGATTTGGACAGCACCTTCTACACGCGCCAACCGGCCACGTCGCCGACCATGAACGCGATCATCGAACGGCATGGTGGCGACGGCATCGTGGTGTCGCGGCGGGAATGCCTGGCCCGGTACGACGAGCTGCGGGCCCGCTTGGCCGCGGTAGACATCGCGCTGCCCGCTGACGCCGCCGCACTGCGGGAGTGGTCGCTGGTGATGGCTTTGACCGGCGTAATGAATGCCGTCGAACGCGGTTTGGTGCCCGCGGGTGCGGAGATGGTGGTGCACGGCTCGGGCAGCTATTCCACCGACGACTATGTGCCGCTGTCCGAGGCGTGCACCACACGGGTGCGTGCGGCCGCCGATCTCGAGGCTCCGTTGACCAAGGCCGCACTGTGACAAGGGAATCCGCGGCCTCGAAGCCCGACCGTGCGGCCGAGCAGGTGCCGTTGGCGGACGAAGCCCGGTACCGGCCGGTGTACGCCGCGGGGGACTGGAGCCCGACACTCACGGCGATCTGGCAGGAATGCTATGGCGCGGACCTCCCGGACGGGCTGGAGCCACTGGGCTTCAGTTCCGCCGGGGAACTCGGGGCGTTATGGCGCTGGCTGGACGTGGGCCCGGGCGATCGCATCGTCGATGTGGGCTGTGGGCGCGGCGGACCGGGCCTGTGGATCGCCCGGCACGCCGGGGTCGATCTGGTCGGGGTGGATTTGCTCCCGGAAGCCGTCGCCGCGGCGCAAAAGCGGGCTTCGACGCTATATCCGGGCGGGGCGGCGACCTTCGTGGTCGGGGATTTCCTCGACACGGGGCTGCCCGCCGGCTCGTTCCAGGGCGCCGTGAGCATCGACTCGCTGTGGATGGTGCTCGACAAAGCCGCCGCCATGCAGGAAGTGGCGCGGTTGCTCGAGCCGGGGGCGCGCTGGGTGTTGTCGACGTGGGAGCCGAGCTATCTGTCCTATGCGACGCTGCTGACGGCGGCGGGATGGGAGGTGCTCACCTGTCGGGAACCCGCTGGCTGGTATGAGCGGCAGACCGCGGTGTACGACCGGATCATCGACGCCGAACCGGATTTGGTCGCGCAGCTGGGGGCCGAGGCCGCGCAAGTATTGGTTTCGGAGGCACGGACCATGACGCCGACATTGCGCGACTACCGCAGATTGCTGATCGCGGCGCGGCGATAGGCCCGCAGTCCGGAATACCATGCCGCGATCGCCGCGCCCGCCACGAGCGTCCCCGCGCCGAGAAATACGAACCTGGGATCGCCGCCGAGCGCGAGCGTGAGACTTCCCGCGACCAATACGCCTAGTGGATCTACCGCCAGGAACAGCAGTTTCACGGTGCTGGTCACCCGCCCGAGCATGTCGGCACGCACCATCAGTTGCCGCTGGGTGCGATTCACCAGGCTCGCGGTGACCAATGCCCAGAGGTAGACCGCGTTCGCCGCCGCCAGCACCGGCCACGTGTGCGCCAGACTCATTGCGGCCGTGGCGATTCCGGCGAGCACCACGCCACCGGCGAACACCCGCAGATGTCCGAGCCGATGTCCGAGCCATGGCGCTATCAGCGCGCCGACGAGCCCGCCCACGCCACCGGCGGCCACCACCACACTCACCAGCGAGGTGGCCAGCCCGAGTGTGTCCTTGGCGTAGAAGAAGAGCAGCTTCTCCACGGCCAGACCGAAATTCACCACCATCTGCAGAGCGGTCAACACCACGAGAATTCGGATCGACAGCAGATACCGCAATCCGTCGCGGAATTCCCGCCAGATGGCACCAATTCGCAGCGGGGACACCAGCGGCGGCACGGGAGACCGGAGCGACCACACGGCGAGCAGGCTCGCCAGCGACGCCAGGAAGGTTATGGCGTTGGCGAGCAAGGCGGCATCCAGACCGACCGTGGCGGCCAGCGCGCCGACGGTGGCCGGACCGAGTACCAGGGCGAGCTGACTGCTCACTTCGAGCACCGAGTTGGCTCGGAGCAGATCGCGATCGGCGCACAGATCCTTCACCGCCACGGTGACCGCGGTCTCGAAGAACACATGACTCGCGCCTGCTATGAGACCCAGTGTGAGCAGCAGTGGCACGGTCAGGAGATCGGTTACGGCCAGCGCGTAGAGCGCGGTGAACAGCACGGCACGCAGCGCGTCCATGGCGACGAGCACCCGCCACGGACCGAACCGGTCGACGACGACTCCGGCGGGTACGCCGACACAGAGGTAGCCGATGGTGACCGTGGCCGCAGATATTCCGGAAACCACTGGGCTGCTGCTCATTTCGAGGGCCAACAGCGGGACCACCAACAGGGCGAGTCCGTCGCCCAGTAGCGACACCGCTTGGCCGCCGAGAAAAATCCGCACCTGGCCCGGCCATGCGCGCGCAGGTGGGCGCGGCGTCATACCTGGGGCACGGCCCGCAGCGCCATCGTTTCGGCGATGCGTTCCAAGCCGGCGACTACGGTGTCACGGTCGAGGCCGAAGTCCACCAGGCAGGCAATCTCGTCGACACCCATATCCGCTAGTCGCTGTGCCCGGATGCGGAAGGTGTCCGCGCCGCCGAGCAGCGCGCTCGATCCCCAGTACCGCGCGAAAGCGAAGTCCATCAGGGTTTCCCGGTCAGCGGCCGTGAGCTGATCCAGGTCGAGGTCACCGAGCACCGCCCTGGCCGCGGACTTGATGATTTCCGAGTTCGCCCAGAGGTATTCGCGGAAGGGGCGCTCCACCACCGCCCGTACCTCGTCGTCGTCACCCGCGCCCAGGTAAGCGTGCACCATGACGGTAACAATGCCCGCGGCCGGGTCGAGGCCGCTCTCCGCGCGTCCGGCGCGATAGGCGACGATCCGCTGTTCCAATTCGTTGACGTCCAGGTTGATCAGCGCGGTGAGCACGTTGTAGCCCGACCGCCCCGCCGCGGCGAAGGTCGCCGGGTTGGTGGCCGCGGTAAGCCACACCGGTAGCTCGGGCTGGACCGGCCGGGGGAAGGTGCGCAGACGCACCCGCTCACCCAAACCGTTGACGTCCTCGATCGATTCGCCGCGCCATAGCTTGCGTACCTTCTCGACGCGGTCCAGCATGATGTGTTGCTTGCGCTCGTAGGAGGCCTGGCTGAAGACGAAGTCCAGCGGCACGAATCCCGGCGCGAATCCGAGTCCGACCCGGCCGCCCGAGAGGTTGTCCACGATCGCCCACTCCTCGGCGACTCGTGCCGGATGATGCAGTGGCGCAACAACACTGCCCGCACGCAGGTGAATCCTGTTGGTACGGGTCGCGATTCCCGCCGCCAGCACCGAGGGGTTCGGAAACAGGTCGCCGAATTGGTGGAAGTGACGTTCCGGCGTCCAGATCGCGGTGTAGCCGAGTTCGTCGGCGCGCTGCGCGGAGTCGAGGATCAGCCCGTAGCGGTCACCCTCGACGGAGTCGGCTGAGAAGAAGAACACGCTGAACTCCGGGCCCGACCGCGGTCCGGGTGCTGCGGAGGCACTGTCGCGCACGGATACCGTCGGTGTCGCCGGACAGGTCTGGGCCGCCGGATCGGTGGAAGGTGCCGTCACGGCTGGTCGGGATGTGGGGACGGGGGTTTCACGGTCGGTCAGCAGGGCTGTCAGCTGCTCGATAGTGGGGTTGTCGACGAATTCGCGCAACGACAGCTCCCGGCCCAGGCTGGCGCGCAACGCCAATACCGCCTGGACTGCCACCAACGAATCTCCGCCCGCGTCGAAGAAGTTCGCGGTGTCGTCGAGCGGACGTCCGATCGTATCCGTGTAGGTGCAGCGAACTGCCACGAGCAGCTCCCCGGTGTCCGAGCGGGACCGTTGCGGGCCGGTCACTGGTTGCGCGGCCGGTGCGGCGCTGGATTCCTCGGGCGCGTCGGAGGGCCAATGGCGGGTGCGTTGGAACGGGTAGGCAGGCAGGTCGACCGCGGTCCACGGCCGTTCGTGCTCCCAGAGCGCCGACCAGTCGACGGGAGCACCCGCAGTCCACGCCGCTGCCAACGCCCTTGACAGGCACTCGGATTCGGACTCTTTGTCGCTGGGCGCGGGCAGGGACGCGAGGACCTGAAGTCCTTCCGGCCGCGCCGGATCGCGCTGTGCCAGCCTGCTCAGTGCACGACCGGGCCCCAATTCCACCACCGCATTCGGACCCGACGCGAATACCGTGGCCAAACCTTCGGCGAACCGCACGGTGCGCCGCGTTTGTTCGACCCAGTAGTCCGGACTCGTCGCCTGCTCGTCGGTGATCCAGGTGCCGGTGACATTCGACGCGAAGGGAATCTTCGGCGGCTGCAAGACGATTCGGGACACCTGCGCACGCAGGCCATCGAGGCAGGTGTCGGTCATCCGACTGTGGAAGGCCCGCGACACCGCCAGGCGTCGGAAGGGTATGCCCGCACTGGCCAGGTCCTCGGAGATCGCGTCGACGACCTGGACGGAACCCGAAAGCACACATGATTTCGCGGCGTTGACGGCCGCCACATCCGCCCCCGCGGCAACGAACCGAGCGGCGTCTTCCTCGCTGATGGCGGCGGCAAGCATGGCCCCCGGCGCGAGCTTCTGCATCAGCTCCGCACGGGCCACCACCAGCCGCGCCGCGTCCTCGGCGGTCATCACGTCCGCGATCACCGCCGCTACATATTCGCCGAGGCTGTGGCCGATCATGCTCGCCGGACGCACACCGAGATGCAGCCAGGTGCGGGCGAGTGCGTATTCGACCGCGAAGAGTGCGGGTTGCGCGACCAGCGTGTCGTCCACGCGATCCGCTTCGGAGAGCAATGTTTTCAGTGATCGATCGGAAGCGGCGTCCAACAGGTCCAGGCACTCCTGGTGCGCGGTACGGAAAACCTCGAAGTCAGGCCACAGCCGGGCACCGACATCGGGATACTGTCCGCCGTGTCCGGGAAAAAGGAACGCTACCTTTGCCTTCGACGCCGCACGCGTGCCGACCGCCGCCGTATCGGTGAGCGCCGTAACCAGTTCGGAGCGATTGTGCGCGATCACGAAACGACGGTGCGGCAGTGCACTGCGGCCGACCTGGATGGTGCGAGCGATATTGGCCGGATCGGCGTCATGGTCGGCCTCCAGGCGTGCGCGCAGGTCCCGGGTCCGGGCTGCCAGGGCGGCAGCGGAGTGCGCCGAGAACGTCAGCACATGACACGAACGTTCGACGCGCATGCGTGCGGATTCGGCCCAACCCGCCAGCACCACATGGGCATTGGTGCCGCCGATTCCGAGACTGCTTACGCCGCAGTGGCGGTCCCCGCGGGATTGCGTCCACTCCACCGCCGACGCGTTGACGGCGAACGGGGACCGATCCCACTCGAAGTTCGGGTTCGGCTCCCGGAAATGCACTGTGCCCGGGATGATTCCGTGCTCCAGCGCGAGCACCGCCTTGATGAGGCCGGTCACGCCCGCGGTGGCGTCCAGATGTCCGATGTTCGACTTGACCGAACCGAGCAGACAGTCGCCGGGTGCCGCCGCACCGTCGCGGCGCCGCCCGAACGCCTCGGCCAGCGCCGATACTTCCAGCGGATCGCCGATCGGCGTGCCGGTGCCGTGGGCCTCAACATATCCGATATCGGTACTCGCGACGCCCGCGCGCTCGAGCGCGCGGGATACGGTCCGAACTTGGCCTTCCCAGCCGGGCGCGGCGTAGCCGACCTTGCGCCGCCCGTCGTTCTCGACCGCGGAACCAAGGATCACCGCACGAATCGGATTGCCGTCGCGGACGGCGTCGGCGACGCGGCGCAGCACCACCGCGGCCACTCCGTTGCCGCCGACCGCGCCGGTAGCGGCGGCGTCGAACGGGCGGCAGTGCCCATCGGCGGAGATGATGGCGCCGTCCACATGCTCTTGCAGGGTCACTTGCGGAAGGAATACGGTGGCGGCGCCCACCACCGCGACCCCGCAGTCGCCCGCGGCCAGCGCGCGGGCCGCCAGGTGCACCGCGACCAGCGACGACGAGCACGCCGTCTGTACGCCGATGCTGGGGCCCTGTAGGTCGAGCTTGTAGGAGGTGCGGGTCGCGAGGTAGTCCTTGTCGGTGGCCAGCAGGATGCGGTGCTGCTCGGTGGGATTCGCGTGTTGGAATCGGGTGAGCAGGGTCCGGAGCAGGTATGTGCTCGGGCTGGCGGAGGCGAAGACTCCGGTCTGCGCGCCATAGCGGTCCGGAGGGCAGCCGGCGTGCTCCAAGGCATGCCACGCGCATTCGAGGAACAGCCGGTGCTGTGGATCGAGGAGTTCGGCCTCGGCCGGTGCGACCTTGAAGAACTCGGCGTCGAACAGGTCGATATCCGCCAGTACACCGTAGGCGTCTCCCGGTGTGCCGGTTGCCGGGCGGATCAGAGATTCCTTGCCCGCCACCAGGTTTCGCCACAACTCGGCCACGTCGGCGGCGCCCGGAAAACGGCCCGCCATACCCACCACCGCGATTGCGTCGTCCGCCGTCATCGTGTCCTCCCGTAGAGGTAGTCGGCCAGCTCCGCCACCGTGGGATGACGGAAGAAACTCATCAGCTCGGTGGTGATGCCCAACTCGGTGTCGAGGCGGTCCTTCACCATGAGCAGTTGGAAGGACGTCCCGCCCAGGTCGAAGAAGTTGTCATCGGGGTCGACCGCGTCGAGATCGAGGATCGTGCACCACATTCGGGTGAGATATGCGGTAATTCCGGCGCAGGTCGTATCGGTCAGCGGTTCCACTGGGCGAGCTCCTCGAGCAGTTGGTCGATGAACGAGGCGACGGTCACGGAGTCGAATAGGTCGGTGCTGAACTCCACTACGCCGTCCAAAGTTGGTGTGGTGTCGTGGATCTCCACCGTGAGATCGGTGCGCGCGGCGTCTTGCAGCACCGGACGCGATTCGACCTGCGTTGCGCCGAGACGCAATTCGGCGCAAGGGTCGGTTGCGAAGGTCAGGACGGCCTGGAAGAGCGGAGTGCGGCCGAGGTCGCGGCGCGGACGTACGGCGTCGACGATGTGCTCCAGGGGAAGATCCTGATTCGCATAGGCGCGCAACAGGTTGCGCCGGACCCGGTTGAACAGCTGCGGCCGGTCGGGTGCGCCCGAACAGTCCGCCTTGACCGGGATGGTGTTGACGAAGAATCCGACGACATTGTCGACCGCGGCAGGGCCACGTCCCGACACCGCGGTGCCGACGACGAATCGATCCTGTCCGCTGAGTTCGGCGAGCACTGCCTGGAACGCGGCCATCAGCACCATGTGCACGGTGCCGCCGCATCGTCTGGCAGCCGCGCGTATCCCGGCGGTGGTGGCCGCGGGGACCAGGAAATGCAGGGATTGTCCCTGTGCGGTCCGTATGGCCGGTCGCGGTCGGTCGGTCGGCAGGTCCAGTGTCAGCGGCCAGTCGGCGAGTTCGGTCCGCCAGAACGACGCCTGGGCATCCCACTGTCGCGCCTCGACCATGGCGCGCTGCCATTCCGCGTAATCGCCGTACCGGATCGGGATGTCCGGCAGTACGGGCATGGTCCCTGCCTGGAAAGCGTCGTAGCAGAGCGACAATTCGCGGAACAGGAGGTCGATGGACCAGCCGTCGGTGATGGCATGGTGCATTGCGATGACCAGCAGATGATTGGCGGCGTCGAATCTCGCGACGGCGATGCGGAGCAATGGGAGCGTTGTCAGGTCGAATGGGGTGTCGGTGACTCTGCCGACGAAATCCGCTGCGGCAGCCTCGGCCACATCTTCGACCTCGAGCGATACCCGGGAGTCGGCTTCCACGATCTGTTCGGGGATGCTCCCGGTGTCGGCAAAGCGCGTCCGGAGGACATCGTGCCTCGCCACGATCACCTCGACTGCCCGTCGCAGCGCCGCGAGATCCAATGCGCCCCGCACTCTGGCGGCCACCGGCACGGTGTAGACGGTGCTGTCAGGCTCCAGCCGCTGCATGAACCAGAGGCGGTGCTGACCATAGGACACACGTGCGGGATTGCGCTCGGATAGGCCCAACGGCACTGAAGTCGGTTCGGCCGCAGCGGTATTCGTGGCCAGCAGCGCGGCGAGTCCGGCGACGGTTGGCGTGCGGAGGAAATCGGCCAGCCCGATACTGCGTCCGGTCCCGGTTTCGACCCGGCTCAGCAGCCGAATGGCCTGCAGCGAGTCGCCGCCGCAGGCGAACAGGTCGTCGTGCACACCGACGTAGTCCAGGCCCAGCAACTGCGCCCAGATGTCGGCGACAAACCGCTGCAGGTCGGTTCGCGGACCGTTGGCGGTCGCCGCGTCGGAGGGAGTGGCTTCTCGGGATTGGATCGTCGGCGTTGGACGGGCGTCCGTGCAGAGCACACGGTTCACCCCGGCCGCGATATCAGCCAGCAGTCCCAGCAGTTCCGCCACCCATTCGGAAGCACGTTCGTGGTCGATGAGCCGGGCGGGTCGAATCAGGTAGCCCTGCAAGTGTTTTCCATCGTCGTAGACGATGAGGTCGAGGTCGGAGTGGCAGCCGCCGGAGGGGGCGACGGAGACGTACTCCGGCTCGACATCGGGCAGGCGCAGTTCGGCAAGCGGGTGCGGGCCGTAAGTGAGAATGGCCTGGAACAGCGGAGTGCGCGCCGGATCCCGTGGCGGGCGCACGGCATCCACGATGTGCTCCAGCGGCAGGTCCTGATGGGCGTAGGCACGCAGCAGCTGTTCCCGAACCCGGCCGAACAGCTCCTGGAACGTTGGCCTGCCCGAACAATCCGCCTTGACGGGAAGGGTATTGACAAAGAACCCGATCAGGTTCTCCACCGACGCGGGACTGCGGCCGGACACCGCCGTGCCGACGACGAACCGGTCCTGGCCGGCGATGTCGGCGAGCAGCGCCTGGAACGCGGCCATCAGCGCCATATGCACGGTACCGCCGAGTCGACGCGCCGCCTCCCGAATGCCCGCGACGGTCGGCGCGGGCACCATGAACGCAATTGCTTCGCCTGCCGATGATCGCACCGATGGCCGTTGGCGGTCGGTCGGCAAATCCAGCAGGAGCGGCACGTCCGCGAGTTCGGCGTGCCAGAAGTCGGCCTGATCCGCCCACCGGCCCGCTGCGACAGCATCCTGCTGCCACTCGGCGTAATCGCCGTACTGCACAGCCAATTCCGGCAGATCCGTGGTCGCGCCCGCGCGCATCGCGGCGTAGTTGTCGGAAAGCTCGCGTAGCAGCACGCCAAACGACCAGCCGTCGGTGACGGCATGATGCATGGTGATCGCCAGCAGGTGATCTTCGTCGGCGAAGCGGGCGAGGGCGATGCGCAGCAGTGGCGCGATCGTCGGATCGAAGGGCGTGGTCGCAACGCGGTCCAGGAAGTCCGGGGCGTCCGACTCGGGGATCTCTTCGACTTCGACGCGCACCCGGCAGGCGTCGAGGACCACCTGTTCCGGTGCCCCGCCGCGATCAGCGAGAAAGGTGCGCAGCGTATCGTGCCGCTGCACCACCACATCGACTGCTCGCTGCCATGTCGCGGGATCGAAGGGCCCACGCAGGCGGATCGCCAAGGGCACGTTGGCGATCGGGCTCGTGGGCTCCAGGCGCTCTGCGTACCACAGCCGACGCTGGCCGAAAGACGCCGCGTAGACGGCCACTCCCTGTTCGGTGATGTCGCCGCTCATGTCATTGCCACCAGCACACGGCGTGCACCGCGATACGGCATGCGGCCGTGCGCGGCAACCATATTGTCGACCATCATCAGATCGCCGCGCCGCCACGGGATCGTGAGGGCACACTCCCGGTAGACCTCGTCGATGCGTCCGAGATCACCCGCGGCCAGCGGACTGCCGTCGCCGTGATAGGCGTTGCGGGGGAGATCGCTGTCGGGGTAGCTCAGCAGCAGTGCCTCGCGGATCTCCTCGTCCAACGCCGACACGTGGAACAAGTGAGCTTGGTTGAACCACACCGTGCTGCCGGAAGACGGCTCGGTACGCCAACTCGGCCGGTGGAACCGGGTTCGCAGGACCGGGCCGTCCCACTCGCATCGCTGGCCGTGCCGGGCGCAATACTCCTCGACTCGGGACCGCGAATCGGTCTGGAACGCTTCCTGCCAACCCAACCCCAAATCGTCACGGTAGGTCCTGGTGTAGACAATGCCGTCGGCGAACCGCGTGCGGATGTCGGCGTCGATCCGGTCGAACACCGCGCGACTATCGGCGACCGGCGTCGCTCCGCCGTGTTGGGCGGGTGCTTCGCAGAAGAAGAACAGCACCGTGGGCCAGGCGTCGGCGTAAGAGTTTTCGTTGTGCAGTGGAATCCGTTGGTCTGCCGGGTATTCCGTGGAGGTGTAGATGTTGCCGTCGACGTGCGACCGGGGCGTGGACCGGTCGCGGTAGGGCAGCGGATCGCCGCCGATGGCGGCGACGATTCGTCCGAAGAGGTCGAGTTCCGCGGTTACATTGCGCAGTAGGACCACCCCGAATCGGGCCAGCAGGGCCCGGATTTCCGCGCGGTGCTGCCGCGCCCATGCGGGGATGTCGAAGAGGTCGTCCGGGACCGGATAGACCGCAGCGGAGGTGATCCCGTTGGTTTCGAGCAGGCCTGCGACGGGACCGAGGCGGGCGAGTTCGGCGGGCAGCGTTGGTGCCATGTCGTCTCCTCAGTGCCATGCCGGGCGGAAGGGGGGACCGAGCAACCTGCGCACCGTGCGGTGGCTCAGCACATCGGTGAGGGTGAAATCCACGCCGCTGCGGCGGGCCCGGGTCACCAGACGCGCGGCGGCCAGACTGGTTCCGCCGAGGGCGAAGAAGTCGTCATCGACGCCGACCTCGTCGAGTTCGAGCAGTTCGGCCATCAGCTCACACACGAGCTGTTCTGTGGGCGTCTGCGGTGTCGCGGACGAATCCCCCTGCCTCCCAGCGCTTTCAGCGGGTTCCGGCAGTGCGGCGTAGTCGAGCTTGCCATTCGGGGTCAGGGGGAACGCTTCGAGCAGCACGATGGTCGTCGGCACAAGGTGTCCCGGAAGTCGGTCGGCCAGGTACTGCCGCAGAGCGGCTGCGGTCGGGGTGGCGCCGGGCGCCGGTGTGGCGTACGCGACGAGCCCTGTGTCCGCGGATCCGTCATCGCGAGCGACCACCGCAGCTCGATCCACGTCGGCGGCCCGGGTGAGCATGTCGGCGATTTCGCCTGGCTCGACCCGGAATCCGTTGATGGACAGCTGGTCGTCGACCCGGCCCGCGAACTCGAGCAGGTCATCGTCTCGGCGGCGGACGCGGTCGCCGCTGCGGTACATCCGAGTGCCGGGCGGCCCGAGCGGGTCCGCGACGAAGGCGGCGGCCGTGAGCCCGGGGCTACGCAGGTAGCCGCGCGCGAGTTGTGACCCGGCGATGTACAACTCACCCTCGTCGACGGGAAGGAGTCGGGAGTCGAGCAGGTACAGCCGGGTCCCCGGGGTGGCCAGGCCGATGGGGACGGGCCCGGGTGCGAGTGCATCGCCCGGCCCCACCCGGTGGACACAACAGCCCACCGTGGCCTCGGTGGGCCCGTACTCGTTGACGACGGTGACCGCCGGATTCTCACGTCGCCAGTCGGTGAGCACCGCACCGGTGAGCGCTTCGCCACCCACTATGAGATCCGAGGTGGGCGCGCAGTGCGCGAATGTGGAGCGCAGCAGCGACAGGTGCGCGGGAGTCACCTTGAGAAATGTCGGCGTATCGCAGGTCCCCCTGCCGTCGTCCAGGGACGCGACATCGAGCGTTCCGCCCGCGACCAGCGGGCCGAACAGACTTGTCACCGCCATGTCGAACGCTGGCGAGGAATGCACGCGCACCAGGCCGGCCAGGCCCGGATACGACGTCACGGCCCAACGGAGATACGTTGCGAGGGCACCGTGTTCGATGATGACGCCCTTGGGTCGGCCGGTGGAACCGGACGTGTGGATGACGTAGGCGGCATCGTGTGGCGCCGGGCCGAGTAGCGGATTGCCGGGAGAATCGTCGTCGCCGGTCTCCACGCCCATCGGGACGATGGAAGCGAGTCCGGACATCCACTGTGGGCTGTGCTGGTCGACCAGCACGAGCTGCGGTTCGGCTGCCCGCAGCAGCGCCTCGGTACGCCGCGGCGGATCGGTCACGGCCAGCGGCAGATAACCCGCCCCGCTCTTGACAATCGCGAGCAACGCAATGACGAGATCGACGGAGTTGTCGAGGTACACCGCGACGAGATGGCCGCGGCGCACTCCGTGGCGGTGCAACGCTCGGGCCTGATGTGTGGACGCGTCGTCGAGCTGGCGGTAGCTCAGTCGCCCGTGCGGGTGCACGACAGCCGTGGCATGGCCGCTCCGGTGCACCTGTTCGCGGAACAGTTCTGCGACAGTGGATGTGCCGGTCGCCATGTCATCTCCTACCTTCCGGCTGCATCGCGTTCAGGACCAGGCGTGCGACCTGGGGTGTCCGCAACAGGTCGCGGCGGCCGATCGCGGTGGGGATGCGGTGCGCGGTGAAACCCAGTTCCCCGTCGTCTTCGGCAGAGATCA
Organism: Nocardia vinacea; assembly: GCF_035920345.1. Lineage (NCBI taxonomy): Bacteria > Bacillati > Actinomycetota > Actinomycetes > Mycobacteriales > Nocardiaceae > Nocardia > Nocardia vinacea. The sequence goes on along the minus strand of NZ_CP109149.1, from coordinate 2,131,462 downwards.
CGGCGGTCGCCGATGACCACCGAGGGTGCGGCGCCATGGTCGACGCCGCCCTCAAATATGCTGTGTAGGAGGCGAATACATCGATCAGCTCGGCACCGACGTCCGGTGCGACACCGACTCGTTCGAAGGCGTCGCGCGCGGCATCGCGGTAGAGCGCCAGGAGCCGATCCAGGATGCCGGGAACATCCCGCGGCCACTCCAAAAGCAGGGCGCTCGCTTCGCCGATGAGGTCGTCGCGTTCGGCCGCCGACAGCGGGGATAGTGCAGTGAGGGTGGTGCGAATGTCGCGGAATACCGAATCCCTGGTGGGCCGACCGGGATTGAAAACAATGGTGGCAGGTCGGCGGCCTTGCTGTCGCGCCACCTCATCGGCGAGGGCGGAGGCGAACACGCTGCCCGCGCAATATCCGAGTATCGCGTCGATCTCCGCTCCGGAGGCGGCAAGCCGTTCCCACCACCACGCGGTGTAGGCCTCGCCCGACGCGGTGTCGGCGACGCTCGCGGGTGGCTGGGCGGTCAGCCAGACCGCCACCGGCTCGGGCAGCAGCGCCGCGAGGTCACGGAACCCTGCTTCACCGCGGCTGGTGAGGTCGAAATCGACTGCCACCACAAGGAATTCGCCGGCACCCGACCTGAGGTCGAGGAAACCCGGCGGGACGATGCCACCGGGGTGGGCGGCTGCCGACGAATCTGACCCCACGTAGACGCTCCATTGCAGCGAGGGCTGGATCCTGCAAGTAAACCCGATGCCGGGGTCACCGTTGCCCTTCGCATATTCCCGATGATGGGGATTCTACGAAAATCGCTGGCACGCAGTGGATTCGGCTGCCACGCCAGGGGCGGCACTTGAATGCGTATGCGCCCCTGGCGATTCCCTACGACCTGGACGCGATCACGATGGCCAGCCTCCGGACGTAGCGAGCTGAACCCGGAATCGCCGATCGGAGTGCGAGATTCGCGCGATCCGTTCGAGCGGCTCGCTCGAAACCGCGAGGACTTCCGAGCCGACAATCGTTGCCACACAAGCCAGTTGTGGTCTCGGCGTGGTTCGGTTAGATGGGGCGGGAACTACCCGCATATCCGACCTTGTTCGCCAAGTTCCGGGAAGCGCTGACCGGGCCGTACGACAACGTCATCGTCCCGACCTATGCCGCGGCGCAATGTGATTGGGACGGTGAACTCGCCGTCATCATCTCCCACATCGTCACCCTGCAACCGGGTGACGTCATCTGCACCGGAACTCCCGGCGGTGTCGGTCACGCCCGGAAGCACCCGGTCTACATCCAGAACGGGGAAACCGTCGAGGTCACCATCGAGGGCCTCGGGACCGCCCCACCGACTAACGGTCTGCGGATAGCGGATGTTCGGACGTGTAGCGTGCTTCCTCGCTCCAGACTGCGACGGAGCCGAGCATGCCGCACCGAGTAGTCGACGAGTTTGTAGACTTTTCCCTCCTCGTTGAATGTATAGCCGCCCGCTACGTTGTCGCAGGAAGATGGGCGGGTGGTGTACTCGAGTTGCTTGCCGGTGCTCCTGTCGAGCAGGACCATCTGATTGTTGGCGATGACGGCGATCTAGGTGGTGCCGACTGCGCAGATCTGGTGTACGCCAGGGATTTTCCAGAGATCTTGTCCAGCTATTTTCAACAGGTTCCAGCCGGAACCAGATAATTCGCTCTCCGGCCAAGCGGGGGAACCTCAACCGGCAACTCGGGGTCTGTCCAGTTAACGGCTCTGTCGCACCTTCGGCTCTGGTGCACAGGGCGCGAGATGCCCAGCGTAAGCCGGGAAAGCGCGGTCGCCGTGCCCATCGGCATTGCGACCGCGTCCCGTCGGGCGCGGGATTTACTGTCCCGCAACAGGTGTCCACTGTGCTACGGGCGATACGCCGGGGATCGGCTTGCCGATGACGGCCACCGGGACGAAGAAGTTCACCTGCCCAATTGCCATCGCCAGGGTGGCCAATGCCTTGTCGTCGTAGTGGGCACTGGCCTGCGTGTACAGCTCGTCGGACACCCGCGTGCCCTCGGGCGACGGTTGCAGGACAGCCTCGACCAGGGCGAGCGCGGCGCGTTCGGCGTCGGTGAAGTAGGGGGCGTCCTGCCAGGTCACCACGGCCGCGATGCGTTCTTCGGACTCACCTGCCTTACGCAGGCCGCCTGCCTGCTGCAGCACCAAATAGGTGCTTCCGACGATCTGTCCGGCGCGCAACTGGATCAGGCCGATCGTGGTCCGCGGGACCGAGCCGTTGCCGGTGGCCTTGAACAGTGCCTTGGCGACGTCGCCCATTTCCGGAACGAGTTGTTGTGGGTTGGGCAGCCGCGAGCCGGTCAGCTCCTGTGTGGTGTTCGCATTGGTTGACATGATGATTTCCTTTCTCCTGATATCAGGTTCGGTGTGGCTCAGGCATGCTGCGGTCGGTGCTGGAGAGCACCGAGTTTGTTCAGCGATGCGGACCGTGTGATGGCGACGCCGGTGGGCAGCGCCGCGCGGGTGGCGACGGTGAAGGCGGCGAACAGCAGTGGCCCGCCCCACTTGTCCGGGCTGTCGCCGACGGCCAGGTGTGAGGCTGCGGCCCCGCCGTAAACGAAAAACAATCCGGCGTAGGCCCATTCTTTCGTGCGCGGGTGGCCGGGCGTGAGGAGCGCGACCAGCACCGCGACCTTGGCCGCGCCGAGGATGGTCGCGAAATACATCGGATACCCGAGTTCGCTGAACACCTCACGGACGTAGGGGGTGCGGGCCAGGTCCCAGTAGGAACCGACCGCGGTCTCGGTCAGCACGGCGGCTGCGGGCACCCATTTCGCCAATTGCAGTGCGCGAGAAGAAAGTTTCGAGGCGATGGTCATTGATGTTTACTCCTGTTGCGTAAATGCACCAGGACAGCGTCGGCCGCCGGGTTGATACTTCTGCGATGTGGCCGCGATGGGACCGGCGACGCGCCTGCATCGTCGATGAGTCGCTCGGGGATGGCTACGGCAGTCCGGCCAGAAAGTCCGCCACGTCGCCGGCCTCCGGTAGGCCGAGTGTCTCGAACAGATTCAATGCGAGCGCGGCCTGCCTGCGAGCCAGGTCCAACTGGCCGCGAAGGTGATGGGCTCGCGCCAGCCCATCATGGGCGCCGGCGAGCGCGGGCGTGTTGCCCGTCTCCGTCGCGAGTTCGAGCGCGGCGGAGTGATCGCGGATCGCCTGTGCGGCATCGTCGCAGGCGCGGACGGTCTCGCCCAGCCCGTTCAGCGCGGCCGCCATGTCGCTGCGATTGCCGAGCGAGCCGAACAGCTCGACCGCCTGGCGGTGATAGCGGTGGGCCTCGTCGAGCATTCCGTGTCGGCGGCACAGTGTGCCGAGCTTGTCGAGCACCAAGGCTTCTCCCAGCTGGTTGTCCGCCTGGCGGTGCAGCAGCAGCGCCCGATCGAGATGGTCGCGGGCCTGGGGATACTGGCTCTCGTCGAGAACCAGCGCGAGACTGCCGAGGACATGGGCTTCGCCGCTGCGATTACCGATCTCGCGGGTGAGCCGGAGCGCGGTCTGGAAATGGCCGTACGCCTCGGCAAGGTGCCGACGAGTCCGACATTGCGCGCGACGATTCGCTGTCCCAGCTGCTCGACCATTATCTGCATACCGCCCGGGCCGCGGTGGATCTGCGGTTCCGCCACAGCGCCGCCGACCGCAGTCCATTGCCGCCCGCCACCGTCACGATCACTGCTTTCGAGGACCCGGACGCCGCGGCAGCGTGGTTGCATGCCGAACGCGACAATCTCATCGCAGCCACCCTCCATGCCGCAGATCACGATCGGCCGGCCTATGCACGCGATATGGCCGCAACGCTGCGGCCCTATCTGGACGGATACTCACACTGGCGGCATGCACATCCAACAGACCCTCGAGCACCAGTTCGGCGTCGTCGGAGCAGGGCAGGCCGGCCAGGGCGGCCGCCGCGGCCGGGTCGACGTCGCGGCCGGGGAGCAGGCCGAGCAGCCGGAACATGCGCTGCTGGCCGGAGGTGAGTTGACTGTAGGACAGCGCGAAGGCCGCGGCGACGCCGCGTTCGGAGGTTGACAACTCGGCGAGGCGCCGGCGCTCGTCGCGTAGCCGTTCCGCCAGGTAAGACACGGTCCATTGCGGGCGGTGCAGCAGTCGGGCTGCCGCGATCCGTACCGCCAGTGGCAGAAATCCGCACAGCTGCAGCACATCGAGAGCCGCCACCGGCTGCGCAGCGGCTCGTTCACCGACGATCTGCTCGAACAGTGCCACGGCATCGCGGGGTGGCAGTACCTGCATTGAAACAGCCTGTGCGCCATCGAGATCGACCAGCCGTCTGCGGCTGGTGATCAGTATCAGGCTGTCGGTGGCGGCAGGCAGCAGCGGACGAATATGGTTGGTGTCTGCGGCGTTGTCGAGCACGGTGACGATTCGGCGACCGATCAGCTCGGTGCGCCACAGCGCGCCCCGATCGCTCTCGTCGGCCGGGATGCGATTGGGCGGAATTCCGATCTGGCGCAACAATATTTCCAGTGCGGCGGCCGGAGCGAGCGCGGCGCCATCGGCCGCGTATGCCTGCAGATCGACGAACAACTGGCCGTCGGGGTACCGGTCGCCGTTCCATCGGATCCGGTGCCCGGCGTCGCGAGCGAACTGTTCCCAGAACGCGCCCTGCGTCCCGGCCCATCGCCCTTCCGGAACGGACACAGCGCATTGATCTCATCGCAACCCATGCAGGTACATTTCTCGATTCTCGGGCCCGTCGAGATCACTGTCGACGGGCAAGCCACGGCTTTGGCTCCTCGCCACCGCGGAGTGCTCACCTACCTGCTCCTCAACGACGGCAGAGTCTGCACCATCGATCGGCTCATCGACGCCGTCTGGGGACTCGATGCGCCCGTCACCGCCCGCGCACAGATCCACGCCGCTCTCACCGCGATCCGACGGGTCCTGCGCAACACCGACGCCGCGTCGGTCATCGAAACCCGGGCCGCCGGGTACGTTGCGCATCCGACGCCGGATCAGTTCGACCTCGCCGAGTTCACCGGTCACGTCGCCGCCGCCACACGCGAGGCGGATACTCACGCCGCTGCCGCGAAATTGCGCACGGGACTGGCGCTGTGGCGAGGGGACGCTCTGGCCGATCTGACTGCCGATTATGTGGCCGGTGCCCGCGCCCGGTTGCACGAGCAGCGGCTCAGCGCGTTCGAGCGACTGATGGACCTGGAGTTGTCGCTGGGCAGTCACGAACTCCTGCTGGATGAACTGATCGCAGCGCTGGCCGAGAACCCGTTGCGGGAACGGCTCGCCGGCCAGTTGATGCTTGCGCTGTATCGGTCCGGACGGCAGAGCGACGCGCTGGCCACGGCCCGCTCACTGAGAAACACACTCGTCGAACGGCACGGGCTGGACCCGGGATCGTCATTTTCCGAGCTGGAACAGGCGATCCTGCGCGACGATCCCAGGTTGCGGTTGCCCGCGAACCACACCGACGCGGAACCTGTCGAGTCTCATCGACCGGCCACGTCGTCTCCCACCCCGCCGCCGTCGCCGAATCCTCCGCCGCGCCGAACGAACTTCCTGCCCTACGACATTCCCGATTTCGCGGGCCGGGAAGCCGAACTGAATCGGCTCGGCGCCGCCCCCTGCGGCTCGGGCGGTGTCGTCGCTGTCGACGGTATGGCCGGGGTCGGCAAGACCGCGCTGGCCGTCCATGTCGCTCACCGCCTCACCGCACAGCAGGAACCCGGGCGTTATCTGTTGCATGATCTGCTGCGCGCCTATGCGGCCGCGATCGTAGCGGCCCATGCCGACGCGGTCCGGCTGCACGCGGTCGCACTGGCGGCCAACCGCAGGCTCGCCGATGGCTCCGGTGAGGCGCGGGCGCTGACCGACCTCGGCTGGACTTGCTGGAGGCAGGGCGAATACCCGGACGCAACACGGTATTCGGAGCAGGCATTGACCGCGGCCCGGACGAGCGGGGATCGCTTCGAGGAAGCACGCGCCCACAACACACTCGGCAACATTTGCTGGCGGCAACGCGATGGCCGCTGACACGAACGCCGCAGCGTCGGCGGATATCGTCTGGGAGATTCCGAGCCGACGCGAGCGATGCGCTTGTCAAGCAGTAACTCATGCTCCCCGATTGCGACTCGTACGCTCCGAAAACCCTTGGTACAGGTCGCAATCGGGACACATGAGGGTCCCGTCGGCTAGATAATTCTGCTCACGCAGGGTTGAGCTGGGGATGCGTGGCAGTGGTGGAGGCAATCTGCTGTCGGTAAGCGTCGGGGGTGGTGGACAGCCGCCGGGCGATCAACCGGTGCAGTGTCTTGCCGTGCTTGTAGCCGACCGTGCGGGCAATCGCGTCGACGGTGAGGTCGGTGCTCTCGAGCAATCGGCGAGCGGCCTCCAGCCGCAGGGTCTCGATGAAATGTGCTGGAGTGGTACCGGTCTCGGCGCGGAAGGACCGCGCAAAGGTGCGTTCGCTCATCCCCGCTCGGGTGGCCAGCGCTGCGATTGTCAGATCCCCGGTCAGGTGGTCGGGCAGCCATTGCTGTACTGCCCGGATCGATGGTGTCCGGGCGGGCTGGCTGCGCAGCTGCGCGCTGAACTGTTCCTGCCCGCCCGCCCGATGGACGTAAATGACCAGTTGGCGGGCGATCAGCTGCGCGATCTCGGCGCCGAGATCGGCGTCCACCAAAGCCAGCGCCATATCGATTCCCGCACTGACCCCGGCCGACGTCCACCGATTGCGGTCGTGGACGCAAATCCGGTCCACCTCCACTCTTACCAGCGGAAATGCGCGGGCCAGATGATCACCCGCCCCCCAGTGCGTGGTGGCTCGGTACCCGTTCAGCAGCCCTGCTGCGGCCAGCACCAACGCGCCCGCGCACACCGAGGTGATTCGCTGGGACCTCCGCGCGAGTGCGGGCAGTTGCTGTGCCACCTCCGACGACGTCTCCGGCACGAATGCCCCGAACCCCCCGACCACGAGCAGGGTGTCGATCACCTCGGTGGTCGCAGCAACCTCCTCCAGTGCTCGGTCGACAGCGAAGCTCACCCCGCCCGCGAGTTCGATCGTCCGGCCGCCCGGTGACGCCGTGATCAGTCGATAGGCCGGACCGCCCACTGCATGGTTGGCCGTAGCGAACACATCCAGCGGACCCGCCAGGTCGAGCAGCTGGAAACCGTCGTAGACGACAAACACGACCGTCCGAGTAAGCACGCCGACATTATGACGGCCCTCCGAACTTTCCGACGCCGAAGTGCAGGGCGGGTATCCGCTTGGCGGGGGGTGTGCCGGGTATGCGAGCCGGCAGCCCGAGGGGGACATGTCGTCAGCCGACTCGGTTTTCCGCCACCCGGGTCGCGAGAAAGTCGACAATGAGTTCTGCTGTGGCGTCGGGCTTTTCAGCATGAAGGTAGTGGCCGCCGGCGATGGTCGCGAGCTGCCCGATACCCGGCGGCATCGCGGAGAGGACCGCTTCGCCCTCGGCCGTCGGATCGACGAAATCCGGGTCCGAGGTGCCCATGATCACCAGCGCTGGGCAGGCGACATTGGGCAGCTGCGCGTGCGCGTCGGTCGGCTGGGACTCGACCTTCATGAATTCCGCCATCCGCCCTGGCTCGCGCAGCGTGGCAGCCAATGCCGCCGTGTACTCTGCGTGGTCGGCCGGCTTGGTCGGGTAGGCCACGTCGAGGTAGCGCAGCCACCATCGCAGGCTTCCCGTTGCGGTCATGCCGAGCCGCAGCATCCCCTGCCGATACCGGCGAACCCTGCAGAAACCCGGCACGCTGAACTTTTGGGCCAGGGTGAAAGGGTTTATCTGCACGATGCCCGCGACCAGCTCCGGTGCGGTGGCGGCAGCGATCGTCGCCGCGCCCCCGGAAATCGAATGCCCGATGATCACCGCCGGACCGCCGAAGTGCTCGATCACCCCGACCATATCCCGCGCTACATCGGTCCGGCTGATGACTGCCCGCCCGGTCTGCGACACCCAGTCCATAGACGACTGGCCATGCCCGCGAATGTCCATATTGACAACCCGGTAGCCTGCCGCGGCCAGCCGCGGTACGACGGCCCGGTACACCTGGCGATGGTCGCCCATGCCGTGTGCCAATAGCACGAGCGGCCCGTCCCCGAGCGTGTCGTAGGCGATCCGGCCACCGGTCAACTCCACAAATTCGGTCACTGCTTCGCCTCTCCTGAAGTCCCTGCAGGTCAGGGACACACTGTGATGACCGAAATTGAACGGCAGAAGGCGGCCGAGCGCGAGGACGGCGGCAGATCCGGTCACCGAGCTGGCAGGGATCGTCACCGACCTTCGGTCAGTTGTCGATCAGGTCGGCGGGATCGGTATTGGCCCCGCACAAGACGATTCCGATCCGCTCCGCGGGCCGGGGCCGGTAGGCGCCGGTGAGCACGGCCGCCAGGCCCACCGCCGAACCGTATTCGACGGCGATGCGGTGGCGCTGCCACAACTGCAGGCGCGCGTGAACGATTGCGCCGTCGTCCACGACAACCGATCGGGCGTCGGTGGTCTTGGCCCACGCCAGGGCGGCGGGTGACACTCGGGGCGCGCCCAGGGATTCCGCGGCGATGGAATCGATATCCACCTCCAAGACGGCGTCTGCGGCCAGCGCAGCGTGCAGCGCCTGGCTGCCCTCTGGTTCGGCTCCGACCAGCCGGATACCCAAGGTGTCGGCGACGGCGGCGATGCCGGAGAACATGCCGCCGGCGCCGACTGCGCAGACGACAGTGTCCAGCATCGGGCGGGCGGCAGCGAGTTCGAGCAGGATGGTGCCTGCGCCTGCACAGGTGAGGGTGTCGTCGTGGGTGTAGGCGTCGATGGCCCCGGTTTGCTCCTGGAATCGCCGGGCGACCTGCAACGTATCCGCTTTGGTCGTACCCGCCACGTGCACCTCGGCGCCGAGGCTGCGCAGCCGTTCGACCCTGGCCGAGGGAGTCGAACGATCGAGGAACACCGTCGCGGGAATACCGAGCCGCTGGGCCGCCCAGGCGAATCCGATGTCTGCGTTGCCGCCAGTGGCCGAGACGATGCCGGCGGCCGGCATTCGTCGCGCCTGCACCAGAGCAACCACCAGGTTCGCCGCACCCCGGGCCTTGAAGGAACCGGTGTGCTGCAGGAATTCCAGGGCCAGAACGATCTCGGCGTCCGGGACGAGATCCGCATCTGCGTCGATCACTGTCAGCGGTCGGAGGATCCCTTTGATGCGATCGGCGGCCGCCGCAACGTCGTCGATGGCAGGAAGGCATGGACCCATCACCCGACACTGCTCCTCATGCCGACCGACGTACCGCCGACAACGACGGGCCGGGTGGGAACACCAGCGCCCGAACCCGGCATCATCGCTGCTCGCCAGCCGGATCGGTATGGCGCACCCGCGGCCAGTCGATCGGCACCCGCCCAGCGAGCGACAAATAGGAGTCGAACACCCCGAGCGCAATCTCGGCCACCACATCGACGAGTTCTGCCACCGACAGCATGGCTCGGGCCGCGGCCAGCTCCTGGTCGGTGACCGCCCCGCCGCGGCGGACCAGTGCCATCGCCCAGGCCAGGATCGCGGCCTGCTTCGGATCCGACGCTGTGCCGAATCGTGCGTCGGCCACTGCGTCCTCGCTCAGTCCGGCCACGCGCGAGGCGAGAAAGCTGTGGGCCGATAGTACGTAATCGCATCGGTGCTCCTGTGCCAGCAGCAGGCCCACGCGCGTCCGGGTCGCCGCCTCCAGCGCGCTGTCACCGCGCAGTGAGCCGGCAAGAGCGAGATACCCGCGCATCGCGGCCGGACTGTGCGCCAGCACCTTTGCGAGATTGGGCGTGATCCCGAACATGGTTTGGGCGGTGTCGAAGAGAGTGCGGGTGGCGTCGGCCGTCGTCTCCGGCTCGATCAGCGGCAACTCGAGGATGTGGTCGGACATGCGGTCAGCATTGTCGGCCAGGTTGATACTTTTGCGATGCGCTCGCGATGGGACTTCGGATGCCATGAAGAACGCCAGGAACCCGAACTCATCACCCGGGGAACAGCCGCTCGGTGTTCCGCTGCCGGGTTCTCGACGGTTCACCCGGTGGGGGCGGTGACGAGTTCGCGGATGGTCATCGGCTCGGCGAGCACGAATTCGAGCACCTGCTGCACGTGTCGGAAGTGCGCGGACGTGAAGTGTTCGGCGAGTGCCTGCGCGCCGGTCCACTGCTCGACGATCACCATCCGGCCTGCGTGGTTGGGGTCGAGGTAGGGCCGGTAGGCCAGGCAGCCGGGCTCCTCCAGCGAAGGCTCGATCATCGCCTCCAGCGCGGTGCGAAGCCGGTCCTCCTGCCCGGGCGCGGCCAGGCACTCGGCGATGACGGTCAATGACATGGTGATCTCCTGTGCGGTAGGGGTTTTCACGGCTGAGCGGGGCCGGCGCCCGCGCCGGATGCGGTGATCGCGGCGGCGATCTCGGCCAGGTCCGACGGTGTCAGCGTCACCGAGTTCGCGCCGATCCAGCCGTCGACCTGGTCTGATCTGCGTGCACCGACGATGGCTCCGGTGATACCCGGCCAGGCCAGCACCCAGGCGATGGCCACCTCGGCGACGGTGGCGTCGTGTCGTGCGGCGATGGGGCGCAGCGCGTCTGCCAACCGGAGGTTGGCGGTGAGGCCGGTGCTGAAGTCGTGATGGGCTCTCCGCCAGTCCTCAGCGGGCAGACCGGCCACACGCTCGGCGGAAAAGGCCCCGGTGAGCAGGCCGGACTGCAGTGGCGAGTAGACGATCACGCCGGTCTCATGTGCGCGTGCCCAGGCGATCTCGGCGGCGGAGGACCGGTTGATCGCCGAGAACGGCGGCTGGATGACATCGACATGAGCGATCTGCTCGGCGGCCTCGAGCAGGTCGGGCGTGTGATTGGACAATCCGATGGCCCGGACCTTGCCTTCGGCCTTCAGGTCGGCCATGACCTGCCAGTACTCCTCCAGCGGGGTGGCGTTGGGCGATACCGCGCCGAACCCGCCACCGGCGTACTCCAGCGATTCGCCGGTGTCGGGATAGTGGACCTGATACAGGTCGATGTGGTCGACGCCCAGCCGCCGCAAGGAGTCTTCGACCTCGCGGCGCACGCTGGCGGGCTTCATGATCCGTCGAGGGGCGGCCGACGGATTCTCCGGATCCCAGACCAGGCCGACCTTGGTGAAAAGATAAGGGCGGTCGGCGTTCGGCAGGCCGGCGATGGCCTTGCCGACCAGTTCCTCCGAATGGCCCAGGCCGTACACCGCGGCGGTGTCGATCCAGTTGACGCCCGCGTCGAGCGCGTGGCGGATGGCAGCAATCGATTCGGCGTCGTCCGTGGCGCCCCAGCTGAAGGTCCAGCCCGAGCCTGATACGGCCCACGAACCGAAGCCGAGTCGGGTGATGTCCATGCCGGTGGTGCCGAGCGGGATGGCGGTCAGGTTGGTCATTGCGCAGTGCTCATTTCTTCGCTGTGTTGTTTCCGGTGTCTCCAACCTTGATCGCCGTATCTCGGGTTACCCAGTGCCGGCCGCAGCCTAGGCACCACATGACCAGGCTCGCGCCCACCCGGCGCGGGGATACTGGCCCTATGCCACTGGACAGACGGGCCGAACTCGGCGAATTCCTGCGGTCCCGGCGGGCTCGCCTGCGGCCCGAGGAGCTCGGACTGCCTGACTACGGCGGTCGGCGCCGGGTACCTGGGCTGCGCCGGGAGGAGCTCGCGCAGCTCGCCGGAGTCAGCGTCGACCACTATGTGCGTCTGGAACAGGGGCGCACCCTGCACTTCTCCGAAGCCGTGCTGGATGCGGTCGCCCGAGCACTGCGCCTGAACGATGTTGAGCGGCAACACTTCTACCGGCTCGCGCGACCTTGGTCGGAAGGGGACCACGCGGATGGGTCGCAGCAGGTCCGGCCGGGGCTGCGGCGGCTGCTGGACTCTGCCGCCGACGTGCCCGCGTACATCGTCGGCCGCAACACCGATGTGCTGGCCTGGAACCGTCTCGCCGCCGCGCTGATCACCGACTTCGGCGCACTGCCACCCACGCAGCGAAACCTGGCCCGCCTGGTCTTCCTGGACGAGGGCATGCGCAGCCTCTACGCCGACTGGCCGCAAAAGACCCGCGACGTGGCCGCCTACCTCCGGCTCGACGCCGGGCGGCACCCGGACGACCCGGAAACGGCGGCCCTGCTCGACGAACTGTCGGCGGCCAGCGCGGAATTCCGGACAGCGTGGGCAGAGCACCACCTGAAGGACAAGACCCACGGCCGGTACGTCTACCGGCACCCGGTGGTCGGCGAACTGGACCTCGGCTTCGAAACCCTGCGCCTCCCCGACGATCCGGACCAAGCACTGATCGCGCACACTGTCGAGGAAGGCTCACCCTCACACACCGCTTTGCGGTTACTCGCCAGCTGGGCCGAGGAGACGCGGTCGGTCACCTGAGACCACTCGCCGTGGCGGTACACCGGGTGTCGGACTGATCGTCTCCACTCCGAAGGGATCACACATGAATACCCGCTGTCATGGTGGGCCATCCTCTTCGGCCGATCAGAGATTGCCGTCGAAGGCGAGTTCCTGGACACGGTGATCGGCATGGCCGGCACTGCCACCGAGATCGTCATGCTGCGACCGCCCTGCGGAGGAACGGCGCTGGAGCTTTCGAGTTTCGTACGGCCGGACCACCTCCCAGGTTCTCCCGCCGCGCCGGCGAGTTGTCGGACCAGTTGCCCATGTTTTGTGTTCCCTGGGAGATTCGCACGGGCAACCGATTGACCTGCGCTTTTCGTTCTGTTGGCAATCCGAAAGCGATGTGCAGGTAAAAGAAAACCCGCTGAACTGCGGAGACGTTTCGCAGGCAAGTGCCCTCGGTTCGTCGTCGCTGCTGGTAGGCAAGGTTTGGCTCAACCGGTTTGCTTGCACCGTCCGGCATGCTAGGAGCATCTCGTATCAGCTGGCCTGCGGGTTCGGACACGTCGGAACGCTCGAAAAGTAGCCGATTTCCGCGTGTTTCGCGATGTACGAATCTGCCGAGTTGCGCGATCAGGACGGCTGGTAGGTGATCGGCGCTGCGGCCGGGTCGGGGGTGCGGACACGGATGGCGTCGATGATGCGGGTCGCCCAGTCGATGGGGCGGTCGTGGCCTAAGAGGTGGGCCAGACGTTTCGCGCGAGTGCGGCGCTCGGTGTGGTCGAGGGACAGTGCGCGGGCGAGTGTGGCGGTGAGGTCTTCGGGCGAATGCGGGTCGGTGAGTAGGGCGGCGTCGCCGAGTTCTGTTGCGGCGCCGGCGTAGCGGGACAGCACCAGCACCCCGGGCCGGGAGCCGGGTCCGGCCACTGCCGACTGGGCGGCGACGAATTCCTTTGCGGTCAGGTTCATGCCGTCCTGCAGGGAGGTCACCCAGAACACGTCCGCGGCCAGGTAGTGGTCCATCACCTCGGAGAGCGGCAGGTTGTGCGGGATGTAGTCGATCGGTTGCCAACTGCCGACACGCCAGGCGTCGTTGATCTCGGTGGTGCGTCGCTCGAGAGCGCTGCGAGTGGTGTCGTAGGCGGAGATGCCTGGTTCTGGTGGTGAGCAGACGAGCCGGAACACCAATCGGCCGTGCAGGTCCGGCCGTTGCTCCAGCAACGCCGCTATGGCCTCGACCTTGTGTACGGGGGCTTTGGTGTAATCGAGACGTTCGACGGAGAGCACCAATGGGTGTCGGCTGGGCCGTGTGCGCGAGGCGCGGCTGCGGGCGAGTGTTTCGATGGCTGGACGGTCGATACCCAGCGGATGGACACCCAAGGTCGGCAGTGTGGGCTGGCCGGTCAGGGTTTGTCGAAAGTTGTCGGCGAAGGCATTGGTGTGAAATCCAGCCCAGTTCAACTGTATGAGCGAGGAACGAATTTCGTCTGCGGTGGGCAGGGCGGCGAACACCGCCGGCGGCGGGAACGGAGTGTGGTGGAACAGTCCGATGCGCAGATCGGGGCGGACTCGGCGAAGCAGGCCGGGGACGAGCCATAGGTTGTAGTCGTGTAGCCAGACGGTCGCGCCGTGCGCTGCTCGATCGCCGATACGCTCGGCGTATCGCTGGTTGATCACGCGATAGTGGGTCCAGGCCGCGGTGTCGAAGCGCATGCGGTGCGGCTCGGACATGAGGATCGGCCACAGTGTGTCCTTGCATGCGCGATGGAAGTAGCCGCTCCATTCGTCGGGGGTTACCGGCAGTAGTGACAACGGGGCCTCGTGCTCGCGTGCGTCGACACCGTCCTCGCCGACCTGAGCGGCGACCCAGATGCCCGGTAACCCTTGGGCGAACAGGGCGGTCAGGCTGGGGAGAATCCCGTTGGGGCTGGACGGTGATCGTTGCTCACTTCGGGGGACCGGTGGTCGGTGATAGCCGACTATCAGGCAGTGCCGGTCCTCGGTGCAGTTGTCCGGTGAGACCCACCCCAGCGCGTGCAGTGCTGTGAGAATCCCGCCCGCGCCCGGACGTTCGGGGCGATGGATACGCGCTGCGAGGGGAACCGCCCGGTATAGGGCGGGCTCGGCGGCGCCGACTATCACGCCGTGTGTGCCCAGTTCGAACAGCGATGCATCGTTGAGCGAATCACCGGCCACCAGGACGGAATCCATTGGCCAACCGAGCTTTTCGGCCAGCGCCGCCAGGGCGTTGCCCTTGGATGCGTTGGGCGGCATGACGTCGAAGTAGCGGTCCGCGGAGTACAGCCACCGGCATCCGAGCGCCTGGACAGCGGTGGTGAGTTCATCGGTCAGCTGGCCCGGTGCCAGGTGGTACGAGCAGCGCCCGTCCTGCGCCACCCGTTGGTATGTCAGTTGCCCGAAGCGGCTCAACGCTTGCCGAACTTGTTGTGTCCCAGGCCATCCGGTACGAAGATGGGCCTGAATATCGCCGACCGGCCGCAGGTCGGTGCCGTCGACCACGGTGGCACCGACATCGGCGATGATCCAGCGTGGTCTCGGCACCAGCGGATCACACAGCACCTCGGCGACCGACGCCACGCCGCGGCCGGTGGCGAAAACCACCGTCACCTCGGGATGGCGGGCCAACACCGCGTACAGCCGACGCTGGTCGGCGATCTCCCCGCCCAGCAACGTACCGTCCAAGTCGGTGACCAGGATCCTCATCACCAATCCAAAGCTAACACCCGCAGCGTGAATCCCTGTGCCGCCGTGACCGTCTCGACCTCCCACATATGCCACTTCACCCCCGGTACGCTCATCGGATGGGCACAGACGAGCCGGGTGGGCGGGAAATTCTCGTGGTGGGCGCCTATTTTGTGGATCTGATCTTCCACGGGCTACCCGCGCCCGTCCGACCTGGCCGAGAGGTCTTCGCCGATGGGTTCACAATGATGCCCGATGGCGCCTACACCCTGGCTATGGCCGCGCATCGGCTCGGGCACGATGTTGTGTGGGCGACCGACTTCGGCACCGATCCCTTCAGCACCCATGTCCTGCACGCGGCACGCGCAGAAGGAGTGGACGAGAGCGCCTTCCGACATCAGCCGACCCCGCTGCGCAGCCTGACCGTAGCCCTGTCCACGCCCGAGGACCGTGCGATGGTCAGTTTCCAGGACCCGAGCTCCCCGCAACCGCTATCGTCGCTGCTGCGGCAATACCGACCACGTGTCCTGATGGTGCCGCAACTACGCTACGACGCCGACACCGTGCACGCGCTGGAGCTCGCCCGCCACCTCGGCACCACCGTAGTGATGGACTGCCAAGACGTCGCCGTCGATGTCGACACCCGCGGAGTGCGAGCCGCGCTGGCTTCCACCGATATCTTCGCGCCCAACGCCGAGGAAGCACTGCGGCTGACCAGGGCGCCGACCATGGACGATGCGATATCGCGGCTGAACGAACTTGTGCCGACCGTGGTGATCAAACTCGGCAGCGCCGGAGCCACCGCGGCACACGACGGAGAACGTTATGACGTTGCCGCACCAGAGGTTTCGGCTCTGGATACCACCGGAGCCGGTGACTGCTTCAACGTCGGTTTCGTTCATGGTCTGCTCGCCGGCTGGCCGCCGGCGAAATGCCTCGCCGCCGCGGTTGCGTGCGGAACGGCAGCCACCACCGGCCCAGGGTCCAGCACGGCTCCGGGGACCGCCGACCTCGAGCGGTGGCTCGCGCGAACCACAATATTGCGTCTTGCGGCTGCGGCTCGCGAACAACGCTGGCCAACGGTTCAGCCTCCCACAATGCACTGAAATCAGCGTAAGTCGTTTTGTGTCAAGCGGTCCGGTCGGTGCCCTGTGGTCTGTCGTCGTCCCGGCATAGCGGTAATGGGGTTGATCCCGGCAGCGTGTAATCGGGTTGTGTGACGACAGGTCGGGGCTGCCCATGATTTCCGGCGAGATCACCAGGTGTCTCGATGCCGCGTGGGGCTCGCCCCGACCGACCGCTCGACGATCCGCCTGTTCAGGCGGCGGTCGAGATCATGGCGGCCTCGGTTGTGGTGGTGCCGTGGGTGGCGATGTGCGGGTTCCAGGGTTGTCTGGTGGTGACCACGGCGTGGAGTTGGCGCAGGATCGCCGCGGCGATCACGGCCTGAGCCTGGGTGGGAGTGAGCGGGTTCGTCTCTCGGGTGGTCAGATGCCGGTAGCGGGCGGCATAGACGGGGTTGGCGCGTTGGGTGCCCCACACGCCTCGCCAGGCAGCCAGCCGCAGTCCTGGGCGCCCGGCTCCGGTGAGCCGGGCGCGGCCGGTGAAGCTCCCGGATTTCTTCTCCCGGGGTGCAAGACCGGCGTGTTTGACTACCGCTCGCGCGGTCCGAAACCGTGCGGGGTCGCCGGTTTCGGCCAGGATCGCTGCGGCCCCCACTGCGGACAGTCCGACGATCGAGGTGACCAGCTCGGTGAGCCGGAGCTCGTCGAGCACGCTAACCATGCGGGTTTCGGTGTCGGTCAGGCGTCGCTTAGTGTCTGCCCAGTCTTCGAGCAGCAGGTGCACTCGTTCCAGCGCACCGCGCCGGTGGGCGAGCACTCCGGCCGGATCATCCAGTGCCGCAAAGAGTTTGCTGGTGATCCGAAAGCACGGTCGCTTCGCGCCCGCGCGGGTGACCTCGCCGCGGACGAGGCGTTCGAGCCGGTCTCGGCCCAACCGGCGGGTGCGGGCGAAGTCGGCGCCGTCGCGGCCGCAGATCACTCGCAGTGCTGCCATCCAGGTCCGGGATTTGAACGGCTGCTGGGCGGCTTCGAGCGCGGTCGGCCACACGCATTCGAGCAGGGCCCGGATCTGCTGGACTTGCGCTACCAGCTCGACCAGCAGTCGTTCGCGACGGGCACCCAGATGCCGCAGCCGACCCCAGGTTTCATCGACCGGCTCAGGTGCATAGCAGCGCAATTGCGCGGTCAACCGCGCGATCAGCACCGCGTCTTTGTCGTCGGTTTTGTCGGTGGTGAGATCCTCAGCACGACGCGACCAAGCGGTCATCGCTGGCTGCACACACACGAACAACATGTTCCGGTCGGCGGCCAGCTGTCCCAGCACTCGCCACCGATGTCCGGTCGGCTCACACGCCACCGTCGCCCCGGTGAATCCCGCGGCCCCGGCACGGGCGCCGGCCCAGTCCAAAGCAGCACCCATATCCCAGGCACGGCAACGGAACGTCTTGCGGGCCAGCACTTTCGAGTCATGGTCACAGACCACGACCATCTGTTTGCGGTCGGCCAGATCAATCCCGACGATCGCGTTCTCGGGCGGCACCAACGCCCGCAGCCCGCTCATACGCATGTTGCGGTTGCGATCACCCCGGGACACACCGCTACCGTTACTCATGCAACGTCCTCCTGCTCTTTGCGATAGGACACCAAGCCCGACAAGCGCATCAGGAGGACGTTCCCCACGTCCAGGAAACCGACGCACTAAACGTCTTTTTATGCCGAATAGCGGATTAGGTCGCGCCGGGGAGCGGGTGTGTGCCGAGTGTTATCGCCAGGTCGGTGTTTGTCCGGTGTCGGCGAGGCGCCAGCCTTGGTCGGGTGGGCAGGTGCCGTCGTAGTAGTACACGGTGCGGGGAAGGGCGAGTTGGGTTCCGTCGTTGTCTGCGAATGTTTTGCGTGCGAGCGATGGCAGCCGGTCGGGATCGAAGCCGAACAGGTCGGTGGCCAATGTGTTCAAGCGTGTGAGGGCGTGGTGGCCCATGAAGCTGTCGTAGACCAGGCTCATCAGGTGGGCGCAGTCGACCGCGACATCGCGTGGCACGACGTCCATCGGGGGCAGGTCGGCGGAATGCCCGAACCTGTGGCGTAGCGGGGCGAGGGTGTAGATCCCTCCGTCGCGGTAGGCGATTCGGCTGTGGCGACCGTCGCGGGTGAAGCTGAGTAGCGTGTTCTGGCCGTGCAATTCGGGCAGGCAGCCGGTGGAGAACACGGCCCGTACCCAGAACGCGATCATCGGCTCGATGATGTGCTCGGCCAGGAATGCCGCGGGTTCGACACCGGCCCGAGTCACCAAACGGTGCAGCAACGGCTGGCGGTCGGGTGACCGAATATCGTTGCCGTACAAGGCGAATAGCGGCACTGTGTAGTCGAAATCGTGCCCGTCGCGGACGAGTGAATCCCGGACGAGGTAGCCCCAGGCAGTGTCGGGGTCTCTGCCGAACAGGCCGCCGCCGAGGTCGCGGAGAACGGGCAGGCCCGCAGTGTGCAGCTGCGTCGTGGTCCACAGCTCGTGGCCGAGGTCGGGTGCGTTCATGGTCCGGTGGAAGCGGGAGATCCGTTGTGGGAAGTGCAGTTTCAGAAAATGCGGTGCGGTGGGGACGCCGTCGGCGCCGAGCACGAGGACGGTGCGGGCGTTCGCCAGCGGCATCACGTCGAGTACCGGTCCAGCAGCCATGGTGAGGAGTTGGTCACGGCCCGGCAGGTGCGGTAACGCCAATGTGTCGGGATGGACCGGGAGCAGCAAGCGGTCGTTGCGGGAGTAGATGTCATGCAGCGGTGACGAGGCCGAGGTGCGGCGGTATTCACCGTGTTCGGAGTCGACCCAGAATGTCGGGAGTTGAAATCCGGGGGCGCTGCCCTGGGGGTGGTAGTCGGCCGACACCGGCATCTCGGCGCTGTAGCGGCTGTAGTTGCGGGTGCCGGCACCGAGGTAACGCTCGGCGGAGGTCCACAGTGCCGTGCGGTCGTTGCCGGGGGTCAGCATATCCGCCCCTCAACCGGCGAGGTCGGCGACGAGGTCCAACAGCGGTGCGAGATCGTCGCCGCTGGTTTGTGGATGCAGCAAAGTTGCCTTGAGCCACAGCTTGATACGGCCGTCGCTGTCGGCGACGCGGGCGCGACCGAGCACCGCGCGCCCCTCGGCAAGCAGTTCCCGGCGTACCCGCGAAACGAGCGCGTCACCCTCCTCGAAGCCCAACTCGTCGGCGGCGACCGGCCGGAACAGGACAGTGCTGATGCCCACCGCGCCCGGGCGGCGCCGCATCCGCGGATGCGTGTCGACGATCTGCGCGAACTTCTCCGCCGCACACACGCAATGCTCGACCAATCCAGCCAGGCCCGCCTTGCCCAACGCCCGCATGGTCACCGCGATCTTGAATGCGTCGGGACGCCGGGAGGTACGGATGGATCGGCCCAGCAGGTCGGGCAGCCCCGCCGCGAGGTCATCGTCGGCGTTGAGATACTCGGTGTGATGCGCCAGCCCGGCCAACACAGCGGCATCGCGGACGGCGAGCACACCCGCGGCCACCGGCTGCCAACCAAACTTGTGCAGATCAAAAGCCACCGAATCCGCCGCGCCGACACCGGCCAGCCGCGACCGCAGTTCGTCGCTGAACAACAGCGGTCCACCGTAGGCGGCATCCACGTGTAGCCAAGCACCGTGCGCGGCAACCACATCCGCCAGTTCGGACAGCGGGTCGATCAATCCCGCATCGGTGGAACCGGCGGTCGCCACCACCAACACCGGCCACCGCCGATGCCCGCGGAGGGCCCGCCCCACCTCGGCGGGTGCCAGCACCCCCGTCGGACAATCGACCGTGATCGGCTTGGGCAAGCCCAGCAGCCAGGCCGCCCGCGCCACGCTGTGATGCGCGTTGTCACCGCACACCACTTGCACCGCGGACCCCCCGGATGCGCGCGCAGTCTCCCGGGCCAGCAGGACCGCCACCAGATTGGATTCCGTTGCCCCGCTGGTGATCACCGCATCCGGTGCCACCGCCTCGGGGTAGATCAGCGCGGCCAACGCCGCCACCACCTCGGCCTCGATCACCGACGCCGCCGGAGCCTGGTCCCACGAATCCATCGAAGGGTTCAGCGCGGACGCGGCAAGATCGGCCGCGACAGCCACCGGCAACGCTGCGCAATGCAAGTGCCCGACACACCACGCCTCGGCCGAGTCTGCCGACCCGAGCACCAACGCACGCGTCAGCTCCCGCAGCGCGACCTCCGCGCCGATCCCAACCTGCGGCAGCACCGAACCGACCCGACCGGTCACACAAACCTTCACCGCCGCCGGACCACCAGCAGGCAACGGCCCGCCACGCCGCACCCTGCCCGCAGCCAGTTCGCCCAGCACCACCTCGGTCAACCCGCGCAACGTCTCATCTTCGTGGGGTTCCACGGCACCCCTTTCCATACGAGACAGCTGCATCGCTCGTCCCGGGCGCTCCACCCTCGCGCGCCGCACGATGCGCAGCACCCACGGTGAGGGCGCGTCCTCGGCGCACAACTCTCAATCAGCCTGAAGCACAAACAATTTGCCAGCCCGACCTACATGAACATCCTAGATGCAGGACAGGTCCTCGACTGCGCGCCGAGCAGAGCGAGCTGACCGGTGTCCGGCATACCTATCTCCGAAACTCCATCGCCGAAGCCGGACTACGGACCCGACGCCTGGTCCCACCGTTCGCGGGGGTGCACGAAAAGCTCATGCTGTGGCATCGCGAGAACTGGTATCGCGCCCAGATGCAAGGCCGGACAGCCCAATTCGACGCCAGCGGCGCGCTGCGACGCTGACCGCCCCGCGGCCCGACCGCTCGTGCCGATGACTGGAAAGTGGATATGACAACGACCGAAATCTTCGAAGCGTGGAACGGTCCCGGCCGGTTGGACGGCCAGTTGACCACCGTGGAGGCACGCCACAATGGCTGGCAAAGCCGCCTCACACCACCCGCGCGCGCTCTCATGAACGAAGCACGCCGCTACGCTGCGCAAACCCCCACCGCCTGGGAAATCGCGAATGCAAGCACTCAAACCTAGGCACGACCGAGGTCAGCCAGCATGCTCGAAGCCTGTCGCGACGCTTCGCCCCAGTCGGCGGTGGCGCCGCACTGGATGGCTTGGGGTCACCGACGATCTCGTGGTCAGGATCCTGATCGACGAATCGCAGCCCGGCGCCGGCGAAGGAGGCGACGTACAGTCCGAGCCGAACCTGGGCGGCCCGCAGCGCTACGACGATCTTGTGAAGTGTCTTCGGTCGGGTCGGCGGCCGCGGCCGCCCAGGACAATTCGGCGGTTCTACGGCCCAATGCGAAGCCGGACAGATCAGGGACACGGACCAGGAATCCCTCGGCGACAAGCAGATTGAGCATTCGGTACGCGGAAGTGGACGGCACGCCAGCTGGTCGGTGCCATCAGCGGCGCCGCAGTTATGGTGGGTTTCACGATCGCGGAGTACATCCCCCGTCAAGTGCTTGCCTTGCAGCGACTCTGTCTATTCGTCGATCAGATGCGTGCACTGGGTTACTGGGTCGATCCCAGGTGGCGGGTGCCGTCGTGCTGTGGCGGATCGACGCGTACCAGCCCCGACTGGAAGGCGATTACCACGAGTTGGGCGCGGTTCTGGACGCCCAGTTTCGACATGGCGCGCTGGACGTGGGTGCGGACAGTCAGTGGGCTGACATACATCTTCTCGGCGATCTCCTCATTGGACAGGCCTTGGGCGACCATGGTGACGACTTCGCGTTCACGAGCGGTGAGGACCTCGAGGGATTCGGCTGCGCTGATGTGGCTTTCGGGGCGGGCGAGGTAGCGGGCGATCAGGGTGCGGGTCGCGGTTGGGGAGAGCAGGGCGTCACCCGCGGCGACGGCCCGGATGGATCGCAGGAGTTCTTCGGGACCTACGTCTTTGCCGAGGAATCCGCTGGCTCCGGCGCGAAGGGCTTGGGCCACATACTCGTCGAGTTCGAAGGTGGTGAGGATCAGTACGCGGGTCTCGCGCAGGGCAGGGTCGGCACAGATCTCCTGGGTCGCGGTCAGGCCGTCGACGCCGGGCATGCGGATGTCCATGACCACCACGTCGGGTTTGGCCGCTCGGGCCAGTTCGACTGCCTCACGGCCGTTTCCAGCGATGCCGACTACCTCCATGTCCTCGGCCGAATCGATCAGGAGCTGGAAGGTACCGGCCAGCAGGGCTTGATCGTCGGCCAGCAGTACCTGGATGGTCATGATGTCTTGTCCTCGTGGTCAGGGGCTTCCGGTCGCTCGAGCGGAAGTTCGGTGGTGACTTCGAAGCCGCCGTCCGGCCTGCGCCCGGCGTGCAGGTGGCCGCCGACGGAGACGGCTCGTTCGTTCATGCCGATCAGGCCGTAGCCTTGGCTCGCCGAACCCTGTTCGCCGCGAGCATGTCCGGATACCCTGCCGCCGTCGTCGGCCACACTGATCGTCAGTAGCAACTGGGAGTAGACGAGCCGCACCGTCGCCGCCGCGGTGCCCGCGTGCTTGGTGACATTGGTGAGCGCCTCCTGGATGATCCGGTACGCGGTCAGGTCCGCGCCGGGTGAGAGCGGACGCGGCACTCCGGTGATCGACAGTGACAGGGTGAGGCCGGTTCGCTCGAAAGAGGTGAGCAGTTCGGACAGTTGAGCCAGGCCGGGGGTGGGTTCCAGTGGGGCGTCGGAATCGTCTTCGCGCAGCAGTCCCACGGTGGCTTTGAGTTCCCGCAGTGCCGCGGAGGTGGTTCCGGCCAGTTGGTCGAGCATCTCTTGCGCCTGGTCGGGTTGGCTGCGCAAAAGGTATGCGGCGGTGGAGGCTTGGGCGTGTGCCAAGGCCATGTGGTGGGCGACGATATCGTGCAGTTCACGCGCGATCCGGAGCCGCTCCTCGCCGACTCGCTGGCGAGCCTCCTCCTCGCGGGTGCGTTCGGCCAGTTCCGCCCGCGCATGCAGGGCCGCTAGGTAGTTGCGTCTGTTGCGTCCGGCTTCGGCGAACGCGCCCGCCACCAGGACCCCGGCGATCAGCGAGATGCGCCCGCCGGTCAGCACCGGCGTGAAATTGTGGACGAGGGAGGTGATCAACAACGCGGCGCCCGAGATCAGCGGGGTGATCTTGGCTGTGCGCAGATACGGGGACCACAGCCCGAGCGAGTACGCCGCGACGAAGGCCGCACCCGCACTGAAGATCGAGACCTCGAAACCCAAGGCGCCGATCGCGATACCGCAGGCGGTGGTGACGACCAGCACCGCACACGGAAACCGCCGCCGCCACAGCAGCGTGAACGAGGCCATCGCCGACAATCCGAACACCGCGAGCGACGCCGGACGGACCACAACCGGACCTTCGTGGCCTGTATCGGCCAACCGGCTCGCGTATGTGGCAAGAGCGCACAGCAGAATCGCGATGACCACATCGACGGCGCGGCGGTGCCGACGCGGCCATTGCGACCATTCGGCGGTCATGTGCGTTCCTCCTTGTCGAGAACCCTAATCGGCAGGTCCCGAAGTGACCGGTAGGCCGCCCACTCGGGACGGCCTACCAGTGCGTTTCCATTCAGGCGCGGGCGGATTCGAGTTCCCGGACCGGTTCGACGGCCTCGATACGGTTGAGGCTCTCGCCCTCCACGTCCACGTTCGGCAGGATCTTCGCCAGCCACTGTGGTAGCCACCAGGCCTTGTCGCCGAGCAGTGCGAGCACGGCCGGGACCAGGGTCATCCGGACGATGAAGGCGTCGAAGAAGACCGCCGCCGCCAGGCCGAGGCCCATCATCTTGATCATCGGTTCGCCGCCGCCGATGAACCCGGCGAACACCGCGATCATGATGGCCGCGGCGGCCACCACCACCCGGCCGCTGTGCCGGAATCCGGTGACAATAGCGTCGAGCGCGCTCTCCCCGTGGGCGAAGGCCTCACGCATCCGGGTGACGAGGAAGACCTCGTAGTCCATCGCGAGTCCGAACACCACGCCGATCAGGAAGATCGGCATCATGCTCATCACGGGTCCGGTCTGCTGGACTCCGATGAGATCGGCGAGCCAGCCCCACTGGAACACCGCGACGATCACACCGAAGGCCGCACCCACCGAGAGCAGGAAGCCGAGTGCTGCCTTGATCGGGACCGCGATCGAACGGAACACGACCATCAGCAACAGGATCGCCAGCCCGACCACCACCGCGAGATAGGGCAACAGTGCGTCGGCCAACTTCTGCGAGACGTCGATATTCATCGCGGTCGCGCCGGTGACCAGCATGGTCGCACCGGTGGCTGCTTCGAGCTCGCCTGCCTCACCACGCAGTGCGTGCACGAGATCTTTGGTCTCGGTGGACGACGGACCAGTAGCGGGCACCACGGTGAGTATGGCAGCGTCACCTGCTTGGTTGAACATCGCGGGCGCTACCGAGACGACGCCCTCGGTCGCCGCCAGAGTCCTGCTCGCCTGCTCCACCGCGGCCTTCGGGTCACTGACGCCCTTGACATCCACGGCCACGGTGAGCGGCCCGTTGAAGCCGGGCCCGAACCCCTCGGCCAGCGCGTCGTAGGCGCGGCGCTGAGTTGTCGAGGTCGACTGCGATTCGTCGCCGGGCATACCCAGTTCGAGGCTCCGCACCGGCAAGGCCAGTACACCCAAACCGACGAGGCCGATCAGCAGTACTGCCACCGGGCGGCGCACGACGAATGTGGCCCAGCGAGTACCCATATTGGGTTTCGTCGCTTGAATCGGGTTGGGCACCAGTGCATTTCCGTCAACCGATGGCTGCGCATCATTGCCCTGTGCCTTGCGGAACGCTCGCGGCATAACCGCCCGCTGGAAGAATCCGAGTAGCGCGGGCAGCAGCGTCAGCGCGATCGTCACGGCGACGGCGACGGTGCCCGCAGCGGCCAGACCCATCTTGGTGAGGACGGGGATACCGACGACGGCCAGTCCGGCCAGCGCGATGACCACAGTGAGTCCCGCGAAAACCACTGCGGATCCCGCCG
Source organism: Nocardia vinacea (assembly GCF_035920345.1). NCBI lineage: Bacteria > Bacillati > Actinomycetota > Actinomycetes > Mycobacteriales > Nocardiaceae > Nocardia > Nocardia vinacea. The sequence continues at coordinate 2,106,333 of NZ_CP109149.1, read as the reverse complement.
TGCCGACGGCCCGGCCCGCCGCTTCCTCGGCGCTGTACCCCTCGGCGCGTTCGGTCCGGTACCGGGACACGATGAACAGCGCGTAATCGATACCGACCGCGAGCCCGAGCATCATCGCGAGAGTCGTTGTCGTGGTCGACATGCCGATCGCCACGATCGCGGCGATACCGACGCCGATCCCGACCAGCGCGGTCAGCAATGGCAGACCGGCGGCCGCGAACGCACCGAAGGTGACCATCAGTACCACGGCCGCGATGGCGATGCCGATGGCCTCGGTGGCGCCACCCATTTCCGGCTTGGCCTGCAGCGCGGACCCGCCGATCTCCACGGTGACCCCGGCGGCCTTTCCGGTATCGACCGCGTCGGTGAGCGCGGTCTTGCTGGCGTCGGTGAGGCTGTCGCTGGTCACGCCGTAGCTCACGGTCGCGTAGGCGGTGGTGCCGTTCTTACTGACCGCACCGGTCTGGAACGGGTCGAGTACGCCCTTCACCTGCGCACCGCGCGCGACGTCCGCGACGATCTGCTCGACCGCCGCCTTGTTCTGTTCGGAACTGATTTGCTGGCCGTCGGGTGCTACGAACACGATTCGTGCTTGTGCGCCATCGGATTTGGTGCCGGGGAAGCGTTCGCCGAGCAAGTCGAACGCCTGCTGGGATTCAGTGCCCGGGATCGAGAACGTATCTGTCGGGGCCGTCGGCGCATTGGCTGCCCCGGCCACCAACGCCGCCATAACTCCCAGCCAGAGCAGCACAACCAGTCGCCGCTTCTCGAACGCGAACCGACCGAGCCGGTACAGGAATTTCGCCATGTCGCCATGGTCGTTCGACGGCTCTGTAATCGGCATCGTGCGAGTGGAGGCTGTTGCGCGTACTGCGGATGCAGTACGCGCAACCGCCACATACTGCATCCGCAGGCTGGGACCGGCGAAACCGGCGACGATATTGCATGAAAACGGCCGGTCAGCGCGAAAATCACAGCCGACCGGCCGTTTCCCTGTCGGGCCACCAACCTCGGATACGGCGAGATAGAATCCTTCACCGAAAGCGTGCCCCAAAACCTGCTCGACATCATCGCCCAGGCAGGTTCCACGTGACTTTCAAGATGATCAAACGCCAAATGTTCGGACGAGCAAAACCTGGTCTTGTCCGCAACGAATCCTGCTGAGCGACTGAATTATCCATGCAACGCAACGTGCTCGACCGCCGTCGCTGGCCCACCCGCAAAGATCTGCGCTTGGCGATCGTCGGCTGCATCGGACGCACCTACCACCGACGCGCTGTCGTCAACGCGGGCCCACCGAAAGACACTCGGCAAGCCAAGCTGCGAAGAGGTTGATCGCGTAAATCTCAGTGGCCACGGGGGACCTGATTGAACGGGATGTCTCGGTCGGCGGCGTATTCGCGGGGCATGCCCAGTACGCGTTCACTGATGATGTTGCGGGCCATTTCGGTGCTGCCGCCGCCCAGGCTCGCGGCGTTGCGAAACAGATAATGTAAGCCTGTCTGCCCGTTGCCGGGAGCGTCCGGCTCGCCGATCACCCCCGCAGAGCCTGCGATCCGCAACGCGGAATCTGTTTGCAGCCAAGTGGTTTCGGCGCTGAACAGGCGGACGATCGAGCCCGCGGCCGGGGGCAGCGTGCCCGCAGCGACCGCAGTGGAGATGTGTGCGATCAGTTGATTGCGGACGAGGCTCATCGTTCGCGCCGCGCCGATGTCCTCCCGCACGCGGACGTCGTCGAGGCATCCGGTGGTGCGGGCCAGGTCGATGAGTGCGTTGGCTTCGCCCCCGAGGTGGGGCTGTTCACCACTGATGTAGGGGGAGGTGCCGCCCACCGCCGCACGTTCGTGCTGTAGCAGTCGGGAAGTGGCTGCCCAGCCTGCGCCGACTTCGCCGATTACCGCGTCGGCGGGCAGTCGGACATCGTCGAAGAATTCTTCGCAGAACTCGGTCGATCCGGTGACCTGCTTGATCCGCCGGATCGTCAGACCAGGAGCTGTGGTGGGCACAAGGAACAGCGTGAGCCCGTTGTGCTTGGGTACCTCCCAATTCGTGCGTGCCAGGCACAGTCCGTAGTCGGCGGCGTAGGCACCCGAGCTCCAGATCTTGGTGCCGTTGAGAATCCACTCTTCACCGTCGCGGTCGGCCCGTGTGGTCAAACCAGCAAGATCGGATCCGCCCCGAGGTTCGGACAGGAACTGCACGAGGAGTTCTTCTCCGCGCAGCACCGCCGGAATGTGGGTGCGTTTCTGCACCTCCGTGCCCAGCTCCAGCAGGGTCGCCGCGCAGATGGCCAGGGTCGGAACATTCAGCGCCAGCGGCATCTCGTAGCCCAGCGACTCCTCGGTGAACGCCTGCTGATGGGCGCGTGTGAGACCCTGCCCGCCAAACTCTTTCGGGAAGCAAATGCCTGCGAAGTCGCCGTCGAAGAGAATTCGCTGCAGGGTGCGGTGACGGGCCCACACCGCTTCGTCGAAGAGGCCGAGCGAGGAGTCCGTGGTGCGCGGCAGGTACTCCTTCAACCAGCGGCGGGCGCGGTCTCGGAAGCTGTCGACGGATTCGAGTTCGGTGGTCATGCGGCGCTCCCAGTCAGTAGGTCGGTGGTGTTCTCGTCACGCCCGTCGCGTCTGCCGGCATGAGCAGCTGCACCGGGCCATCCTCGGTGCGGGCGGCCCGGGTGCGCAGGCGCGGCCGAATTCCTCGGCGACCAGCGCCAATTCTGTTAGCGGTCGACCCGAAACCGAGCCGCCACCGAGGGTTTCGGGGACCAGCATGTCCGGCCGGCCCAGCTCCGCCCGGCGACGCCACCGCTCACGGTCGGATCCGGTTGCGGTGTCGCTGGTTTCGCGAGGCACATCGCTCGGCATGGTGCGGCGGAGGAAATCACGGGTGGGGTCGAGTGGAACGGCGCCCGCTCGTAGGCCGGATCGACGGTCACAGTGGATGGTCTTTCTGAGGAGGACTCGGAGCGACGACAGCTATCCCGGTTGACGTTCTTCTCATGCGAGAATATCGTATTCTACTACCGAGAGTAGCATTCTCTCAGATTTCGGAAGTGGCCGTCCTGTGTGGACGGCGAAGCCCGCAGACATTGAGAGCCGCAGCGCATATGGGAGCGACGACGCGGCGTGCCGACCTTCGCCCTGGCACGGCCGAGTTGAGTTGAGTTGTTCGATCTAGTGAAGGGAAGTGCCAGATGAAGGTCTTCGTCGACTCGGATCGTTGCCGTGGTCACGGCGTCTGCGTCGGTCTTTGCCCGCAGGTGTTCGTCCTCAACGACGACGGCTATGCCCAGGTCCAGATGTCCGACATACCGGACGAGTTCAGCGAGGCGGTCGAATCCGCTGTACAGGCCTGCCCTGAACATGCGATCGAAGCGAGCTGAGTCGAGGTCGCGACATCCCTATCCCCATTACTGATGAGGCACACAGATGACCACCGCGACAGACCTGCTCGCCGACCGGATTGCGGTCGTCGACACAGTGACCGCCTATTCCACCGCCCTCGACAATCGCGACTGGCCGCTGTTCGAGAGCCTGTTCACGCCAGACGCCGTCTGGGATTATTCGGCGGCCGACCAGCGGTGCACCGGCCCCGCCGAGATCCTCGCACGGGTTCGGCCGGGGATCGAAAGGCTCGATGCGACACAACATTTCGTCACCAACCACGTCGTGACGATCGCCGGAGACGAGGCCGCCCACAGCTGCTACTACCTGGCCCAGCACATGCGCGGCGGTGAACGTTTCCTCGCGGCCGGTCGCTACCGGGATCTGCTGCGTCGCACGGAGTCCGGCTGGCGGATCGCGTCGCGGCTGTTGTCGAACACCTGGACCGACGGCAATCCCAGCGTCGTGTTGCAGTGAGTTCCCTGAGTGGACCCATCGGGTAGGCAGGGCCGGAATGTGATCGCGGCGGGCGTACCCGCCGCACGCCAGCTCGACGTGGCCGCCGCCGAATGGTGCGAACGCGCCTGCCAGCAATCGAGCCTGCGTGGGCCGACGCTATGAACGAACTGTTTCGTTACGATGGTTGTGTGGCATATGACTCTGCGGCGACCAAGGAAAGGATTCTCGCTGCGGCGACGACAGAGTTCGCCGAATATGGCATCGCCGGCGCGCGAGTGGATCGCATCGCGGCCAATTCCAAGGCCAACAAGCGTGCGATCTACGACTACTTCGGCGACAAGAAGGCATTGTTCGCGGTAGTCCTGGAACGGTCGATGGTGGAACTGGCTCGAGCGGTACCGCTCGATGAGTCTGACCTGGGCAACTACGCTGCCCGGTTGTTCGACTACCACCAGGCGCACCCGCGTGCACTGCGTTTGGTGATGTGGGAGGCGCTCGAAATAGGGGATGGTCTCGTTCCCGACGAACCGGCGCGCACCGAACACTATGCGGACAAGGTCCGGGCCGCCCAGGTTGCGATGGGTTCAGAGGAACGTGATCCCCGGACGCTGGTCTTTCTGATTCTCGCCATGGTCGACTGGAGTCTGGCTCTGCCACAGTTGCGGCGCATGCTGTTCGGGCCTGACTACCCGGCGGATCGCCTGCGCCCAGCCATCGCCGAGGCGGCCCGCGTCCTCACCGATCATTTTGCCGCCGGGGATGACCGATCAGGTGCGAGCGGCGCGCTGACCGCGTGATCCACCCGCTGCTGTCCGACTGCCCAGTGATAGCCTCGCGGTCATGTCCACCCGCAGGCGAGGCGCGAAGGACTCGGCGACGCGGCGCACTCTTCTGGACGCTACTGCCCGGGTCATGACCGAGGAGGGTTACGCGGCCGCGACGACCCGTCGGGTGGCCGCCGAGGCGGGTGTCAAGCCGGCGTTGGTGCACTACTACTTCCCGACCATGGAGGATTTGTTCCTCGCGGTCTTCAGTGGAGGAACCGAGGCCAACTTCGAACGCCAAATGCAAGCGCTGACCTCGGACCGGCCGCTGCATGCCCTGTGGGAGCTGTCCCGGGATCCGCGCGGCAACGCGCTGATGCAGGAGTTCATCGCGCTGGCCAACCATCGCAAGGCGATTCGTACCGAGCTGATGGCTTATGCTCGGCGGTACCGGGAAATTCAGGTCACCGCTTTCACATTCATCCTGCGGGAGCGGCGGATCGCCCCCGAGCAGATCACCCCAGTGACGCTGTCGATGCTGCTCTCGGGCCTGCCGCGACTGATGGCGACGGAAGCCAACTTCGGTTTCAGCATGGGCCATGACGAGATGTTCGCTCTGGTCGAACACTACCTTGACATCTTGGAGCCACCGGCAGTCGCCGCGGATCAGATTGACGCTTCCGATTAGGCCGACGACGGCTGCGCATCCGACACGGCGTGAATAGGCCGGTTCGTCGCGGACAACGGCCGGGTCGACCCACCGCGCCGCACGGCGACGATCTCTGCGGCGATCGCCACCGCGATCTCCTCGGGAGTCCGTCCGCCCAGTTCCAAGCCGATCGGTGAGTGCAGACGACGCAGCTCGGACTCGGTGAGACCTGCTGCCCGCAAACGTGACCGACGATCTGCATCGGCGCGACGTGAGCCCATCGCACCGACGTATCCGATCGGTAGCCGCAATGCCAGCTGTAGGACCGGAATATCGAACTTCGGATCGTGTGTCAGCACGCACACCGCTGTGCGCGAATCAACCGGGGTGCGGCCTAGATACCGATGCGGCCAGTCCACGACCACCTCGTCGGCGTCGGGGAACCGCGCCTGCGTAGTGAACACCGATCGCGCATCGCAAATGGTGACCCGGTAACCAAGCAATCGCCCGACTCGGCACAGTGCGGCGCTGAAATCGGTTGCCCCGCAAACGATCAGGCGTGGTTGCGAGCCAAAGGACTCGATGAATACCGCGCGTTGGGCATCCTCGCATCCGATTACCCGGACGCCGGATGAGTCGGCGTCGAGCATGCCCAAAGCCTGCTGCACCACCGTCGGTTCGAACTTCGTGCCGGCAGTTTCTCGTAGTCCGACGGCGCTGATCTCGCCCGTTCTCAGATCGCGAACCAGAGATATCGGATGCTCGGCTCGCACGACAGCTTCGATGGCCGGATACTCCTGGGCGGTGACTCGATGGACGAGGACCGCGACCTCGCCACCACAGGTGAGCCCGACCGCGAAGGCGTCGGAATCGCTGTAGCCGAACGTCTCCCACGCCGGCGTACCCGACCGCAGTACCTGACGGCAGAGGTCGTAGACGGCCGCTTCCACGCAGCCGCCCGAGATGCTGCCGATGACGGCGCCGGCGTCGTTCACGGCTATAGTCGCGCCGGGCAGCCGTGGCGCGCTTCCGGTTACGTCGACAACCGTGGCTACGGCATACGAGGCGCGCTGCGCATGCCATCGCAGCAGCTGTGCCGACAATTCGCGCATGATCATCCTCTCGAGCCGTACCAGGGCGAGAATATCATTCTCATATCCGACATACACCTCTATTGACAGGCCTTCGAGTCCGATGCTAGACAGTTGGACAGCACGATATCGATCTCGGGAGCCGCGCCGACAGGACCGTCGCGGATGACGGATCCGGGTCGCTCGATTCGATCGAGCAGCGCAACGCCGTCCATCTGGAGGCGGGGCTAGAGCTGAGGAAAAGCGGTATGCGCCGATGTCGCGCGATGCCATCCGGTGTACATGGAGGCCACATGCACGAACCGAAGTACCGGGGTAGGCGAGCACCTAGGCGTTGGTCGATCGCACGGCATACCGAGGAAAAGGGGGAGCGGTGAGTACCGCACAAACGAGGGCCGATACCTATGCCGGTACACGCGTCCGCCGGATCGAGGATTTGAGGCTGCTCACGGGCGCCGGATCATTCGTCGATGATGTGTCGCGGCCGGGGATGCTGCATGCCTGCTTTGTGCGCAGTCCGCTGCCCCGCGCCCGGATCACCGGAATCGATACCACGGAAGCTGTTGCGCTCGACGGGGTTTACGCTGTCTTTCTGGCCGCGGACCTCAATCTCGGCGTGCACGATCAGTCGTACCGGATCGATGGGCCGCACCTGCCTGCGTCGAATTGGCCGCCGCTGGCCGAGGACGAGGTCCGGTTCGTCGGGGATCCGGTCGCACTGGTTGTCGCCGCCGACCGATATCTAGCCGAAGACGCGGCGGAGTTGGTCGTGGTCGACTACGAGCCACTGCCTGCCGTGGTCGATTACACGACGGCGGAAGGTTCGCAGGCCCTCGTGCACGCCCGTTTTCCGCGGAACATCGCGGGACAGCTGGCCGGTCGGCCGGCCGAAGAGGTGGCGCCGCTGTTCGATGCCGCACCGAATGTGGTGCGGCAAACCATCTTTCAGCAGGCCTATACACCAGTGCCGATGGAGACCCGCGGCGTGGTCGCGGAGTGGTCGGCATCGGCCGGTGAGATGACGATCTGGACCTCGACCCAGGCGCCGCACGAGGTGCGCGGCTTCTGCGCCCGGCTGCTCGGTGTCGACGAGCATCGGGTGCGAGTCATAGTGCGCGACACCGGAGGTGGCTTCGGGCAGAAGGTGGTGGTCCAGCGCGAGGACATCTGTGTCATGCTGGCGGCGACGAAGGTACCGGTCGCGCTGAAGTGGATCGAGGACCGGCAGGAACACCTGATCTCAGCGGGGCTGGCACGCCAGGACCATGGCGAGGCCCGCGTGGCCTTCGACCGGGACGGCACGATTCTGGCCGCCTCTCTCGACTACGTGCAGAACGTCGGGGCGTATCCGGTGCCGTCGCCGATGACGGCCGCAGCAGTTGTCGGGATGCTGTTCCCCGGGCCGTATCGGGTGCCCGCGGCGACATTCACAATGAAGATGCTGTACTCCAATACTGTCGGGCGAGTGGCGTATCGCGGACCGTGGCAGTTCGAATCGATGGCGCGGGAGGTGTTGCTCGACACCGCTGCACGGCGACTGGGCATCGACCCGGCCGAGTTGCGCCGCCGAAACATGTTGCGCCGCGAGGACTTGCCGCTACTCAACCCGAGCGGCATGCGGTACAGCGATGTCACGCCGCTGGAGACGTTCGAGCAGGCGCTCGGGATGCTCGATTATCCGGCCTTCCGCCGTGAGCAGGAACTGGCTCGCGCGCAGGGCCGCTTCCTCGGCGTCGGCACCTGTACATATCTGGAGCCGACCGCAGCGTCGACCCCGTACCACGGCACCGAAGGCGCGACGATCCGCATCGAGCCCTCGGGCAAGGTCAACGTATATCTCGCCGGTGGATCCTCGGGAAACAGCCTGGAGACCACCGCGATTCAGCTGACCGCCGACGCGCTCGGTGTGGACATCGCCGATGTCCACACCATCCAGGGCGATACGGCTGTGACACCGTTCGGCGCCGGCACCGGCGGCAGCCGTTCCGGTTCGATGGTGGCAGGGGCGATCGCCGAGACAGCATCGGTACTGCGGGAACGAATTCTGGCCATCGCAGCCCATCGCTTGGGTGTGGCGGTCGACGAGGTGGAGTTCACGCACGGGCGGGCCACGGGGCGCGGGGCGCCCGATGCCGAATTGTCGTTGCCCGAGATCTCCGCAATTGCCTACTTTCAGCCGGAGGCGCTGCCGCCGGGCGTTCCTGCGGGATTGGAATGTAGCGGGCGCTATCGCGCACAGAGCCCGATGATCTGGGCCAACGCGACCCACCTGTGCACATGCGAGGTCGACATCGAGACCGGCGAGGTCACACTGTTGCGCTACATCGTCAGCGAAGACTGCGGCCCCATGATCAACCCCAGCGTGGTGGAGGGCCAGATCTACGGCGGCACGGTGCAGGGCATCGGTGGCGCGCTCTACGAGAATCTCGCCTACGACGAGAGTGGAAACCCTGTCGCCACCACTTTCATGGATTACTTGATTCCGACGGCCACGGAGGTGCCCGTCATCGAGCTCGGTCACATCGAAACACCGGGACCGGGGCCCGGCGGCTACAAGGGGGTCGGGGAGGGCGGCGCGATCGGTTCCTCGCCGGCCGTGGTCAACGCAGTCGCCGATGCGCTGGCCCCGTTCGGCGTGGAAATCTCCCGGCTGCCGCTGACTCCCGCTGCGATCCTCGCGCTGATCGACGCGGCCGATGCCCGGGCGGTGACAGCGTGAAGCCGGCAGCATTCGAGTACCACGCCCCGGCCACTGCGCAGGAGGCGGTCGAACTCTTGGCCGAACTCGGCGACGGAGCCAAGGCGATCGCCGGTGGGCAGAGCCTGATGCCGATGCTCATCCTTCGCCTCGCGGTCTTCGACCACCTCGTCGACTTGCGCCGCCTGGAGGGATTGCGCGGCATCGACAGTCGCGATGACTCAGTGTGGATCGGTGCCGGGACAACGCATTCCGCAGTCGGCAAGTCCCCGGAAGTCCGCGGATCCGTCCCACTATTGTCGCGCGCTACCCCGCTGATCGGCCATTTCCAGATCCGCAACCGTGGCACCATCGGTGGATCAATCGCCCATGCCGATGCGGCGGCCGAATATCCGGCGGTGGCGCTGACACTCGATGCGGAGCTCGAAGTGCTGTCACCGCGCGGACGGCGGACAATCGCCGTAGCCGAATTCTTCACTGGGATGTGGAGCACCGAGCTCGCCGAAGACGAACTGCTGACCGGCATCGTGTTTCCGGTGCGGCAGGGGCGGTGCGGCTTTGCGATCGAGGAATTCGCCCGTCGCAGCGGCGATTTCGCTATCGCGGGCGCCACGGTCGCGGTGCGCCTGGATGCGGATTCGCGCATCGACCGGTGCGCCATCGGATTGTTCGGACTCGGACCGACGGCGGTACGAGCGAGTACAGCCGAAGTCGAGCTGATCGGTCGTGCCACAAGCGAGGTGGACCCCAGGGATGTAGGACATACCGCAGTGTCGGGGCTGACTTCGGTGCCATCCGATCTGCATGGATCAGCTGACTATCGCCGCCGCGTCGGTGCGGCCATGGTGGCGCGGGCGTGGCGACGTGCGGTGCAGGAGGCTAGTGATGACTGATGTCGAAATTCAAGTGCGGGTCAATGGGATTGCGCGGCGTAAGGTCGTGCCACCCCGGCGTACCCTCGCCGATTTCCTGCGGATCGACTGCGGGCTGACCGGCACCCATCTCGGCTGCGAGCATGGGGTTTGCGGGGCCTGCACGGTACTGCTGGATGGGGACGCGGTGCGGGCCTGCCTGGTTTTCGCTGTACAGGCCGACGGCGCCGAGATCACAACCGTGGAGGGGATGGCCGCGGCCGACGGTGAGCTGTCGCCCGTACAAGCCGCGTTACGGGAGCACCATGGCCTGCAATGTGGTTTCTGCACACCGGGTTTCGTCGTCACCGCGACCGCATTTCTGCGCGACAATCCGCATCCCACGGACCAGGAGATTCGCGCGGCCATATCCGGAAACCTGTGCCGCTGCACGGGATACCAGGGGATCGTCAAGGCCGTCCGGGCGGCGGCGGAAAAGAGCAGCATTGTGAAGGACCCCGCATGAAGCTCGAGAACACCTTCAGTATTCCCGTCCCGGTGTCGGACGCGTGGAACGTGCTGCTCGACATCGAGCGGATCGCGCCCTGTGTGCCCGGGGCCACGCTCACGGGGAAGGACGACGGCGGCTACACCGGCAAGATCAAAGTCAAACTCGGTCCCGTCGGTTTGACCTATACCGGCGTTATCAAATTCCGGTCGACCGACGAGACAACCAAGGTCGCCGTGCTCGAGGGCGGCGGACGAGAAGCTCGTGGCAATGGCACCGCGCACGCTGTCATCACCTGTCGACTCGCGGAATCCGATGGTGCTACCGACGTTGTCGTGGAGACCAACCTTGCTATCACCGGCAAGCCCGCGCAGTTCGGTCGCGGCACCCTGGCCGAGGTGGCCGGCACGCTCATCGGCCGGTTCGCCGCGAACCTGGCCGAGGAGATCACCGCCACCAAGGACCGGGATTCGCCGGAAGTCGTTGCACTGAAGTCGAATTCGGAAGACGACGGCAATGCGTTCGGCACCAGGGTGACGGCGTCGGCTACCGCGCCGCGCGTAGCGGCCGAACCCATCGACCTGCTCGAAGCAGCCGGCATGGGCCGCTTGAAGCGTTTCGGTCCGCCGGCGGTGGCATTGCTGCTGGTGCTGAACATTGTGCTGTTGCTTCGGCGACGCCACCGTGAAAGGTGAGACAGATGGCTGGAAGAGTTGAGGGCAAGGTCGCCTTCATTACCGGTGCCGCTCGTGGGCAGGGTCGTGCCCACGCCGTGCGCCTCGCCCAAGAGGGCGCCGACATCATCTGCGTCGATGTCTGCAAGCAGCTCGATGGCGTCATCATTCCGATGTCGACGCCGGCGGATCTGGCCGAGACGGTCGACCAGGTGCAGGCGCTCGGCCGACGAATCATCGCCGCCGAGGTGGATGTGCGCGACTACGACGCGATGAAAGCGGTTGTCGACGAGGGCGTCGCGCGGTTCGGACGGCTCGATATCGTGGTGGCGAACGCCGGCCTGGGCAGCGAAGGCAAGCGGCTCGACCGCATGAGCGAGAAGGTCTGGCGCGACATGATCGACGTCAACCTGACCGGGGTCTGGCTCACTGCAAAGGCAGGCATCCCGCATCTCGTCGCGGGGGGTCGCGGCGGTTCCATCGTGATCACCAGCTCCAGCGGTGGTCTGCGCGCGCACCCGAACATCGGACATTACATTGCCGCCAAGCATGGCGTCATCGGCGTGATGCGAACGCTGGCAATAGAGCTGGGTGACAAGAGTATTCGCGTCAATGCGATCTGCCCGACCCAGGTCAGCACACCGCTGCTGCTCAATGACGAGACTTTCCGGATGTTTCGGCCCGACCTGGAGAACCCGACCAAGGAGGACTTCGCTCCGGCATCGCAGACCATGCACGTGCTGCCCACACCCTGGGTCGATGCCGAAGACATCGCCAACGCGGCACTGTTCCTGGTCTCCGACGAGGCCAGGTTCATTACCGGTGTCGCCCTGCCGGTCGACGCCGGCATGCTGCTGAAGTAAGCCGAAGACCAACGGAATTCGCGCTGCTGGTCGAGACGATCGTCCGCAACCCGTTCGTCAACGGCCGGGGTATCCGGCTCGACGGTGCGTTGCCACCCCGCTGGCGCGTGGATCTACCGGAGGCCATCGACGTGAGTATCTCGAATTCACCTGAAGGACTGACTATGCGCATAGGCTTTATCGGACTGGGCAGCCAGGGCGGACCCATGGCACGCCGCATCATCGAGGCGGGCTACCAGACCACACTGTGGGCGCGCAGACCAGAGACGTTGGCGGCGTTCGCGGACACCGGCGCGACGGTGGCGGCTTCTCCCGCCGCGCTCGCCGCGGCCAGCGATCTGGTGTGCGTGTGTGTGGTCGGCGACGCTGATGTCGTCGAGGTGGTCGACGGCGCGGATGGGGTCCTGGCCGGACTGGCGAGTGGCGGCGTACTCGCGGTACACAGCACAGTGCATCCCGACACTTGTCGCGAGTTGGCGAAAAAGGCTGCAGCCCAGGGAGTTTCGGTGGTAGATGCACCCGTGAGTGGCGGCGGACAGGCCGCCGCCGAGCGCAGATTGCTGGTAATGGCCGGCGGCGAGACCGAGGTGGTCGAGCGGTGCCGGCCGGTGTTCGACACCTACGCTGGGCATGTCGTCCATCTTGGTGAACTGGGCGCCGGACAGGTCGCCAAGCTGCTCAACAACCTGTTGTTCACGGCGAACCTCGCGACCGCCGCCACGACGTTCGACCTCGGACGCGAACTCGGTGTCGACACCATGCGACTCGGTGAGGTCATCGCCCATGGCAGCGGAAACAGCGTTGCGCTGAGCACAATCGCGCCGCTGGGGGGAAGCCTTCAGCAACTGGCAATCTATGCCGCCGACCTGTTGCGCAAGGACGTCGGCCTGGTAACCGATCTCGCCGTGCGAGCCGATGCGCCGAAGGGCCCGGTGCTCACGGCGGCCGAGACCACGCTTGCCCTGATGGGCGAGTTCCGCTGAGCGATATCGGATTCGCCACCGCATGGTGCGTCCTTCTCGGCACCCGGCGGCTGGTTCCAGCAGTCCGGCTACCGTACGGCCGGAACGAGATCTCCGAAACCGCCACCTCCCGGATAGAGGGCGCAGCCGCGAAATCGCTCGGTCGGCTCGGCCGTATCTACCGCGGCGACGATGGCCGAGAGGGCACGCAGCTTGAACGCCCGCGCGGCCACGCTGAGCCGGTGCTGTACCGAGTCGACCCGACGGTCGATCTCGGTGGGACACTCATCACCCCAGAGGATCACTTGATCGATCAGCATGTGATCGAAGACATCGAGCATCCCGTCCCGCACCCGGGCATCCGCGGCATATAGCCCGGCATCGATGGCGATGGTCTGCGGCAGTGGGCTTCGCACCCGTGAGCTCAATGCCTCGTCGAGGCCGACCACCTGCACACCGAGAATGTCGAGCGGGCGGGTATCCGTGTGATCTGCGATCATCGCCGTGACATCCCATCCGGCCATGACCCGATCGAAGAGCCAGCCGCCGGCGTATCGGACGACCTCGGCAATTCCCGGCGCGACCACTACCAGCTGATATCGCTGACGATGGTTGCGGGCCTCTGCTGCCGCACGGGCGAGCGGGTGCACTCGCCTGACTTTGTGGGAGGTGAGATCAACGGGTCGAGCAGCCATCGGTGTTTCCATCTCGTCGAGCAAAGCGGTGATCGTCACGGCCCTGTGCCGCGCCGACTCGAGAGCGGCGTCATCCCGCACCGTTTCGTCGACGGTCTTCGGAGACGACATTGCTCCGTAGCCGATCGGGTAGTGCGATGTCCGCTTACACGTATTCGGTTGGCAGCAGGGCAATACTGAATTCGGCGGGCATTCGAATTCGTGGCCTCCGTTCGAATTCATCGAACAGGCTACCGAAGAGCGTGCCATTGGATATCGGGACTCTACGTTCGATCGCTACAACGACACCGTAAGGATATTTGCCGACGGCGGCAAGGCCTCAGCGAAGCTTTTGTCACGGAGTCTCATAGCGCAGATCGTGTGACGCTTTTCGAATTGCACAACTAATCGACGATTGCGAATCGCAATCGTCGGCTCTAATTCGCCCGGGTCGATATCGCCTTCGGGCGATGCGGTCGGACTTCGGCTAGGCCCCGTTGGCCGGCTGCGTGTAGGTCGTCCCATCGATGGTGGTTGTCATGGTGCCCGTGGCTTGGAAGTTGTTTTCCAGCACTGCCGGTGACAGGGTGAATCCACCAGGCTCACTGGTGACCTTGGTTCCCTGATGTTTGCCGGTCACCTTCAGATTTTCGTGCCAGGTGATCGCGGAGATCTGGGCGTCGGACGCGCGTTCCACGCTCTCGGTGCCGTTGATCGTGGCGTCGGGGTCGTTCTGGAAATCGGTGTAGGTGACTTCGATCTTCGAGATCAGTGCCTTCGACGAGTCCTCGGTGATCACCACGTTCGCCCGGCCGCCCTTCGCACCCTCGAGCGCGTAGGTCCCGCCCGGCAGGTGTGGGAATGCGGGCAGTGTGTCGCCGGGGTGGTACGGCAGACCCCACGCCACCTCCGGCATCGGCGCCACGGTCAGCGGTGGGGTCGGCCGGAGGCCATCGAAACGGGCGATCATCACCCGGCTGTGGCGGCCGCCCGGCTCGTCGGACCTCGGGCAGGGCAGCGGGTTGCTGCCACCGCAAGCCGGTGTTGTCACAAGGTTCTCCGCCCATATCGCTGCGGTACTGTCGGCCAGCCAGGCGGGGTCCGCGGCGGCGTTCCAATTCGGTTCGCCCGGGGTGTCGATCTGCTCGCCGCGTCCGGAGTCGGCGTCGACCAGATACGGCAAAAAGAACCGGCGTTGCCCGTTATTGCGTATGCCGGAGATGTGTGCGGTGGTCGGCATCTGGTCGGTGATCGGCGGAATACCCCGCAGACCGGAGATGAAGTCCAGCCTGCCGGAACCGATCACCTGCTCCGACAGCAGGTATCTCCCGTCGGGCGAGGCGGAGTTCGGGTCGGTGTACATCGCGTGCCGGGTGAGTGGCCGCGACTTTCCGGTGGCGTTGTCGGTTGCCCACAGGTCGATGCCGCCGGACTCGTAGCTCTGGATGCCGAGAGCGGACGTGCCGTCGGCGCTCCAGCCGCGGAACTCGCCGATCATCCCGGCCATGTTGAACTTCAGCTGGTTGCCGTCGACCGTGTACGGCTGGAACTCGGGATCCGGGTTGTACATGGTCCGCACGTTGTCGATGTCGTAGCGGCTGTTCGCCTGATCGAATCTCAGTGTGCCCGCGAAGGCATACTCTGCGAGGACTTCCTTCGACGGCGGTATGTAGCTGAATCCGATGTGCTTGTCGTCCGGATTCAGGCGTGGTTCTCGCAGCGTGCCGGGTTTACCGGAGCCATCGTCCCAGTACAGCGGATAGGCGTGCAGTTGCGCCGGTGTGCATTCCTCGTCGGCGAACCGGTACTGGCCGCAGTCGATGATGGCCGAGCCTGCCAGGGCCCGTTTACCGTCATGGAAACTGTTGAGCGCATACGTGAAATTGTTGTTGTCGCTCCAACTCGCCGGGTACGACACACCGCAGGTCAGGCACTTCCAGCCATCGCCGTTGGGGAACGTGTTGCGGTCGGTGTGTACCAGCAGCACCTGCGGGCCGTTGAAACTGCTGGCGGGCCCCGACGCCGGTGCGCCGGCGAGGACCGCGCCCACCAGCGCGTAATCACTCGAGGGGTAGTACGTACCCGCCGCGCCCAGCGCGCCCCAGGCAGGGCTGACGCAGCCGGTGTTGTGCGGGTTGACCGCCTCTGTGCACGAGCCCGCGTCGGTGGACGGTGCCGTAGGCGGTACCGGTAACTCGCTGACGTCGGCCTTGATGCGCAGTTGATCGGATGGGTCCGCGGTCACCACGCTTGCCGGTGGTTCCGCCCACGCCGGCTGCCAGGACAGACTTGCCGACACCGACAGCACCACGACGGCGATGCGCCACCAGTGCCGGATCCGCCCAGCCGAACGAACGTGAGTCACATCGCCCATGTGCACCTACCTACAGTAATGCTCGCTACCTACTTTGGTAACGCTGTTATCGGAACACCGTAATGCGGATGCCCGAGGTGTGGATGCGATTCCGAAATAGTATCGGCACCGATACATTCATGATAATGTATCGGCACCAATGGATACATGATGTCGTATGCTTGTCCAATGGACGGGAGACGGCTGCACCGGCTGGGTAGATATCTGATCGAGCTCGCGCGCCAGGCCGGTCTCGAATCCGCTGACGAACTTCCCCCGGAGGGGGAGATTGCCGTACTCGCCGATGTGATCGACAATCCGGGCAGTTCGGTCGGCGAGATTACCGAGCGGGTCGCCTTCTCTCAGGGCCATGTATCCGACTGTGTCGCGCGGCTGGTCGACGATGCGCTCTTGGCCACCGACATCGACCCGGCCGACCGGCGGCGCACCCTCGTCTATCCAACCGATGTCCTGTTCAAGGCCATCGCACGACGAACCGCGCCGCGCATAGACGATGCCTTGGTTGCCGCACTGGGCGATCCGGTCGCGGCTCGCCGGGCGAAGGAACTGCTTGCCGAGCTCGCTGACGTGCTGCTGCCGGATCGATGATCGCACCCTCGTCGCGCACGGACGTCGGAGGTCTGTCGGTGGAGCTACGCGCGAAGGGACCTAATTCGCCAGCTGCGCTTCGTTGACAGCTGGCGGGCTGACTTTCCTCGTCTCCGGTGATGAGTACCGGAGCACCGACAGCCGAGAGTTTCGCGACAAATTCGCGGTGTTGTCAGCGCAACACGGACGAGTGGCCGTGCCGTTCGGCGTCGGCGAAACCGCGCGGATGCGGTCACCGCCGGCAAGAGGTGGATCAATACCGGACCCGATCCAGCTGGCGCCTATGAGATTTGAGCCCACGATGTCGACCGCGCCGATCCTCTCGACGGCCCTCGCATCCCGCGCAGCTACCTGAGCGGCGCGCAGCACGTTCGGTGCTATCGGCCTGCTTCGCGTCTCAGGTAGGTCCGCCACGCTTCGAGCTCGAGGTCGAATAGGCGTTGCGCGGCTTCGTCGCGGCCATTGGTGTACTCGTCCATGATCTGGAGGCGTTGCAGAATGCCTATCGTGGCGTTGCCGAGCGCGATGGCAGTAGTCCGGGCATCAATATCCGCCTGGATCGATCCGTCGCGCCGACCTTCGTGCAGAAGATCCATCGGCAGTAGCAGTTCGCCGGTATACAACTTGCTGAATTCGGCACGTTGCTCGGGGGTGAGTCCATGGCGGCGGAAAGCGAAGTCGAAGTAGCTGAGAAAGCGAATGAGTTCTGGATGCTCCTTACTGGCGTCGAAGAGTGATCGGCAGCCCGCGATCAGGCGGTCCAAGCCGTTGATGTGGTCGGACTGCCCACGCTCGGCGTGTGCGCGAAGCCGACCGACGACGACACTATGGGTGTGCACCATGGCGGCGCCCAGAGTCGGGAAATGCTTATAGAAGGTGCGCCTGCTCATGCCTGCCCGGTCCGCGATCTCGGCGATCGTGACCGGAGCGTCCGTCTCCGCGACCAGCGCAATGGTGGCCTCAGCGACCTCGGCCCGCTGCTGGTCACGAAAAATATCCCAATACTTGCGCGGGTCGGCGGGGGTCTGCATCGCGCCAGGCTACTCATTCATAGGCGTCACCGTCCCGGTCGCCGACTGCATCCACGTCGAGACGCCCGGGGTGAGCTCGCGGTCCGCGAGCCTCGCCCGGATGCCGGCGGGCACGTGGACCGTGATGATCCAGCCCTCGCCCTGGCGCCGCCACGCGCTGCCGAGGCGTCCGAACGGAGTCATGGTGGATGCGGCGACGTGATCGAGGCGTGCGTCGAGCACGGGGCGGATGTGTACGTCGGTCCAGCCAGGGGCAATGCGTCGCAGTCCGGCGAGGTGCTCGTACATCCAGCGCGCGACGGCGCCGAGTGCGTAGTGGTTCTGCGAGCCGTTGGCCTTCCCGTTGTGCCTGCCCTGCCAGGTTTCGAGCATGGTCGTCGCCCCGGTCTTGAGCTGGCCGAGCCAGGATGGATGCTCCTCCTGAAGGAGCAGATCCACCGCGATCTCGTCGTGGCCCGAGTCTGACAGGCAGGTCAGGAGCAAGCCGGTCGACAGGAAGCCGGTAGCGAGTCTGCTGCCGTTGGCCCGGATCAGTTCGGCGAGGCGGCGGGCCGCGTGGTCTCGGGCATCGGTCGGCAGAAGGTCGAACATCAGCGGGCGGACGAGTTTGGCCTGGGAGATAACGCATGGTAGTCCCGCGCTGTCGAGGAATTCGGCACGGTAGGCGTCGCGGACATTGAGCCAGAGTTCTTCTAGCGCTTTGGCATGGGTGTCCTTGCCGAGGATGCGAGCGATCTGTGCGAGCAGGTGCGCGGAGTAGGCGAAGTAGGCGGTTGCCACTTCGGCGTCGGGGTGGCTCGAGTTTTTCAAAAAGGTTTCCACCGAGGGGCCTTCGCCGCCAGGTTCAGTCCCCGGCTCGAGCCATTCGCCCCAGTGGAAACCGGTGTCGATGATGAATATCTCGTGAGCGAGGGCGCTGCCCGCGCGGTCGGGGTGACGATTGTTCGCCGCGCGGCGGCGGCAGAATTCGACCCAGGCGACCATGGCGTCCCAGTTCTCGTCGAGGACGGCGGTGCGCCCGTAGTGCTGGTAAAGCGTCCAGGGGATCAGAATGATCGCATCCCCCCAGCCGGCCGCACCCTTGCCTGGATACAAGCTTTCGGCCTCGGGCCTGATGAGTGTGTCACGGGGGATGCGATCGAGGACGGCGCCATCGGGGTCCTGTTGGAGGGCGACGTCGCGCAGCCAGTCTTCCAAGAACAGCCGTACGTCGGCGAGCAGGACCGCGGCGGGGGCGAAAACCTGCGCGTCGCCGGTCCATCCCGAGCGCTCGCGGGTGGGGTCGTCGGTCGGGGCGTCGGTGAAGTTTCCGCGCATGCTCCACCGGATGTTCTCGTGCAGGCGCTCCAACCCGGCGTGGGAACTGTGGAATTCGCTGTAGTAGTCGAGGTCGGCGCCGATGACGAGCGCCGTGATGTGGTGGATCTGGTCGACCGTCACGCCGTCGAGTTCGGCGTACCGGAAGCCGTGCAGGGTGAAGCGGGGCTCGAACACTTCCTCGGGAGCGCCGCCGAGAGTGTAGTGGTCGATCGGGTCGATGCGTGGGAGCATGCCGCCGCTCATGTCGAGGTAGTCGATGTCCAGATGCCCGTCCGGATTCAGGACTTCACTATGCGTGACGGTGATCTCCTGGCCGCGGTCGCCGGATACGACGAGCCGAGTGACGCCGACGAGGTTCTGCCCGAAATCTACGACGATGCGGCCGTCGAGCTCTGTGATGCTGAGCGGCGGTCGTTCCTCCAGCAAACGCACCGGTTCGCTGACGGCGGCCACGACGCTGACCTGCGGGGTGAGGACGATCAGCTGACGGCCGGATTCGGATGTGGGATGCGCGGCTTCTCCCATGGTCACACGGGCATCGATGCGCGTCCCCTCCTGCGGATCGGCCGTCACCAGGGGCCCGTCACTGCCGCGCCAGTCTGCATCGGTGCCCACCGTCACGATCGTGCCGTTGGCGCATTCGATTTCCAGCAGCGCCATTGAGGCCAGTTGATTACCGTAGACGGCGCGGGTTCCCTCGGCGCTGTTGCGGCCGCGGTAGCGTCCTTCAGCCAGGCGTAATTCGACAGAGTTCTCGCCGACGGTGACCGCGTCGGTGATGTCGTAGGCGCGGTACTCGACGCGACGGTCGAACGCCGCAAACCGGGGAGCGATGCTGTTCCCGGTCACGTCCGCGTCGTTGACAGAAAGTCCGTACCAGCCCAGCGCGGTCGCGTAGGCGCGAGCTCGTATGACCGAGCCGGGCACGGAGAAGCGTTTACGCAGATATTGGACCCGCGTCGGTTGATTCGGCGGTTCTGTGACCTCGAGGCCGATCCATCGTGCCAGTCGCGGAAGGTCGTTTCCGATGCCGGTCTCGAAGAAGGCAGGCTCGCTCCACACCTTTTCATCGCGACCGCTGAGCTGTATGCCAACACGCCAGAAATATCGGGTGCGGGGCTCCAGCGGTGGACCGTCATAGAGCACGGCCGGGATTGCTGGCGGTGTCCAATTCCTTATCCAGACCGGCTCACGCGGCTCTGCAGCGCGGGTGAGTGCGATTGTCCCCGACTCGATTCGAGTGTCGGGATCCGCGCCCGCGGTCCGCCAGGAGAACTCGGGCGGCGTGTCCACGGCCAGCGGAAATGCGAGCCCCGAGGTTCGCAGGTGCTCGACGGTCGGAGAAAGTGGCATGAAAGAAATCCTTTGTTCATCGTGCGCGCGGAAGCGCCTACGGCCGAGCCGAGTAAAGGGTATACATGATGTTACCCCTTTGGATGAGAATTCTGAGGAGCACAGCAGTCCGCGCTAGCGGCGATCGCCCTAGCCGGTGGTGGCACCGGAATCGGCGTGGTGCTGGGCCCCGTCGCGGGCGGAGTGCTCACCGATCACTACAGCTGGCGGTCGCTTTCGTGTGGAGCGTGGTAACGATCATCCCGTTCGCGCTGTGCGTGCCGGAGACCAAGCTGCGGGTGAAGAACAGCAGCGATATCGTCGGTGCGATGCCGCTCGGCGCTCGAGTCGGCGTGTGCTGATCGACCTCAGTCAGGGCGGCTCATGGGGAGGGACCTCCACAACGTCGCTGCTCTGGCTGATCGGCGGAGTCGCGCTGCTGATGCTCTTCTACGGCAGGGAGCGAGTCGCCTCGGAGCCGATCATGGATCCGAAGCTGCTGCATACACCGCGCATTCGTCCTGGCGCTGTTGATGCGGCAGTTCAACCGGCCGGCAGCCGGCGGGCTGAGACCCTGAGCGGCCCCGGGCGTTGCGTCCAAACAAATCCCGAGCCCGGACCGCTCACCGCCGATGGGCAAACCCGAACACTGTCGTCCACGCGCCGCGAACGGCGCCGACCACGAGGTTGACTATGACCACCGTGCCCTCCGAAGCATCGCCGCGGTTGTGTTTGAAGTCGCCGATCACCACGCGGGCCTCGGGCAGGCTGGTCCAGTGGTTGCGGTTGAGGCATTCCTTGCGTAGCCGGGAGTTGAACGATTCGATGTAACCGTTGTTTCAGGGTGTGCCGGGCAAAACGTAGGCCGACCCGACCCGGTTGCCGCAGAACTGTTGCAGGGCTCGAGAAACCATCTCCGGTCCGTTGTCCATGCGCAACACTTTCGGTGGCCCGCCGAGGGTGGTGAACACTTTCTCGAGTTCGACGATCAGCCGCTCAGCGATGATCGAACGTTCAGCCAGGTGCAGCAGCGACTCACGCGTGTGCTCATCGACCATCGACACGATCTTGATCGCCTTGCCATCGACAGTGGAGTCGAACTGGAAATCCAACGCCCACAACACCTTCGGTGCGTCCGCTACCGCAGACGGTACCGACGAGACACCGGCGCGCGACCAGCCCTGACACATACTCACCCGCCCGCCCCGCGGCTCAGCGCGGGTGACCTGTCCCCGATCCTGGACATCAACGAATCCAGCTCGGCCACAGTATGATCCAACACCACTCGACAGGTCTGCCAGGCATGAACCACACGAGTGCAGTTGCAGTACTAACCTAACCGATGGCGGCGGCGATCAGCTCGTCTGTGCGCTGGCGCAGCGCTGCACGGACAGCGGGATCGTAGGCCTGGTCGTCGGCACGGGATTCGGCTTTGCCGTTGAAGTATGTGCCGGTGGGAACTTCGTCGTCGACCAGGTGCATCACGGCGTCGCCGCCCTCTTCGACGGTGCTCAGCGGTGATCCGCCGAACTCGGCCACCATCGACGTGTCCATGTAGGTGGCCGGATGCACGGCCGTGACCGTAACGCGGGACGAGCGAAGTTCCTCGGCCAAATCGAAGGTGAACATTATCTCGGCGAGCTTGGCACGCCGATAGGCCGCACCCCCGTCGTAGTCATGTTCGAAATTGAGGTCGGCGAGGTCGAGTGCCTGCTGCCCGATCGAGGCGACATTGACCACTCGCGACGGCGCCGAGGCGATGAGCAACGGCCGCAGCTGCCGAGTGAGGCGATATACCGCCAGATAATTGACCGCGAAGCGCAATTCGACGCCGTCGACGCTGATCTGTCGAGGCGCATCCGGTGCGCCGAATCCTACGCCGGCGTTGTTGATCAGTACGTCGAGGCGGTCGGTCCGCCGCCGAACCTGCTCGGCCAACTGGTCCACTTGTCGTAGCGAGGCCAGATCCGCGAGCAGGATCTCCGGTTCCCGCCCGCCGACCGCCAGGATCTCCTCGCGTACCTGCTCCGCCCGCTCCTTGTCGCGTCCGTGCACGAGGATCCGCGCTCCGGTCCGCGCCAAACGTGCGGCCAGATGCCGCCCGAGACCATCGGTAGAACCGGTGATCAGAACGGTTTGGTCAGTCATGTCGACTCCTTACTCGGCAGTGGTGTCCGCCGCGGCGCATGCTCGGTGGAAGTTTCGGCCATTCCGGGCGCTGCTTGTCTTCGATGCTCCGACCGCATTGGGGGACGATCACCGCGTTCCGTTCGGGCGATCAGCCATCGAACCGAAATGTAACGAACTAGATAGTTCGGAATCGAACGTACTCGTAGCTACGGATTTGTCAAACGTCTGGATGCGGCTCGACTCCGGGCATATCGACGGGCGAGGCGCGGGTCCAGCGGCCGTTTCGGTCACCGGGCCCGCATCGTCGGTACGCCCGCTGATGTCGTGGTCGATGTCTCAGGTCATCCCGATCCGGATGTTTTTGACCTGTAGGAATTCGTACAGGCCATCGAGGCCGCCGGTGCGGCCATAGCCGCTCTGCTTGTAGCCGCCGTAAGGTCCCTGTGGCGAGATGTCGCTGATCTGGTTGATCCAGACCGAACCCGCCTCCAGTTGCCGCGCCACCCGGTGTGCCCGGGTCAGGTTGGTGGTCTGGACGAACGCGTTCAACCCGTACGGAGAATCATTGGCGATCCGGATCGCTTCCGCCTCGTCGGCGAACTTGATCACCGACACGACCGGCCCGAAGGTCTCGACTTGCGCCAGCGCCGAGGAGTTGTCGACGTTGCCGAATACCGTGGGCTGGATGTAGTAGCCCTCGGCCAGATCGCCGCCGATGCGTTTGCCGCCCGTGATCAGCTCTCCGGACTTGTCGGTAACCGCTTGGTCGATCACACCGAGGATTCGTTCGGCGTCCCCCGCACTGATCACGGGTCCGAACGTGACGGTCGGATCGAACGGATCGCCGATCTTCGCGGCCTCGACAACTGCGACGAACTTCTCGAGGAAGCCGTCGTAGACGGACTCGTGCACCAGGATGCGGCTCGCGCAGGCACAACTTTGCCCCGACTGCACGATCGGACCCTGGTACGCCGCCAGCTGCGCCGCCGCATCCAGGTTCGCGTCCTCGAAGACAAGGTTGGCCGACTTGCCGCCCAATTCGGCCACCACTGGCGTCAGATTGACCGCCGCACTCGCCAGGACCTTGCGCGCGGTGTCGCCGCCACCGGTGAAATGGATCTTGCGAATGCCGGGGTGCCGCACGAGGGCGTCACCGCCCTCGGCCCGCGCGGGCACCACGTTGACCAGCCCGGTCGGCAGCCCGACCTCCGTGCACAGCTCTCCGAAACGCAGTGCGGCGAAGGGCGCCAGCACCGACGGCTTCAACACCACGGCATTGCCCGCGGCCAGCGCCGGCGCTACGCACGACGCGGCCACGACCATGGCGCCGTTCCACGGCGCGATTACACCGACCACACCGTAGGGTTCGCGCTCGATCAAGTTGAGGTCGAGGGAGCCGGCCACCGGTGTGCTGAGGCCGTGCGGTTTGTCGACATATCCGGCGAAGTG
The DNA here is from genome assembly GCF_035920345.1 of Nocardia vinacea. Classification (NCBI taxonomy): domain Bacteria; kingdom Bacillati; phylum Actinomycetota; class Actinomycetes; order Mycobacteriales; family Nocardiaceae; genus Nocardia; species Nocardia vinacea. The sequence continues at coordinate 2,082,533 of NZ_CP109149.1, read as the reverse complement.
GCGCAGGAAACGTTCGAGCAGCACGGTATTGATGGCCAGCGACACCGGTACCGCGTAATCCTGCACGTTGAGCCGCGAGAAGTCGGCCATGCCCTGCCCGACCGCGTCCGCCAGATCGATGAGCAGATCTCGGCGGCGGTCGGCGGTGAACGACATCCATTCCCGGTGCGCCTCCCGCCCGGAATCGACCGCCTGGTCCATCTCCGCGGGGCCTGCCAGATGGAGCGTCGCGTTGGGCCGTCCGGTGGCGGGGTAGATGTGCTCCTGGCTGCCGCCGGAGGTCCGTTCGAGCCGGTCACCGCCGATGACCAATCCACCCCGCAATGGAGGTTCGGGCGGTTGCAGAGTTTCCATTGTCGTAGACATGAGTGCTCCTACGGTGTCTTTCCATCTTCGGCGTGCCATTCCTCCAGCACCCGCGGCTTCTGCTCGGCGATCATTTGGTTGAGCTGGGACGCCTTCGGCCAACCGGAATAGGCGGCGAAATGCAATGCGAATTCGTCCATTTCAGCGAAGGACAGATCCTTGCTCTTCAGCGCGGCATACACGTGTGACATGATCGGGTACGGCGCGTCCTGGAATGCCACACAAGCGACCGTGATCAGGCGCCGCTCCTTCATCCCCAGCCCCGGCCGCAGCCACATCTCGCCGAAGACGAAGTTGAGAATTCCCGCGCCCTGGTACGGGTTGTTGCGGTCGGGAAAGTAGGGCAGGCAGTTGACGTCCATGAAGGATTGTTCGCCGCGGGCCAGCCGGGCTTCTGGGGCGCTGGGAGTGACCAGCGGCAGCAGCGGTTCCTGCGGCGGAACCTCCTGCCCGCGTTCGCGATTGATGCGTTCCCACTGCTGATCGACGATCATGTTGAATCGGGAGGCCTTGGGCCAGCCGGCGTATACCGCGAAATGTAGGACCGCCTCGCGCATTTCGGTGATGGTGATGTCACCGCTGTTCAGCGCCGCGTAGACGTGGTCGAGGATCGGCTGCTCGGCGTCGGCGTCGGCGACGCAGGACAGCGTGATGAAGCGCCGTTCCCGCCGGGTCAGGCCGGGTCGGGTCCAGATCTCGGCGAACACGAAGTCGACCAGGCCATTGGCGATGGTCGGGCTCGAATCGTCCGGGGCCGGGAACGTCATCACCTCGGCGAACTCGCGCTTGCCGCGTTCCGAGCGGGCCAGGTCCGGGGTACCCACCGTGTTTGTTGTCATGAATTGTGTGCCTTCTGTGTCGTGCTCCGGTCGCTGCGGCGATCGGGTCTCGCGTGCGGGAGCGGAGTGCTACTTGAGGGTGACGCCGGCGTCGACCTTGAACTCCATGCCGGTGACGTAGCGCGCCTCGTCAGAGACCAGGTACAGCACGGCATTACTGATGTCGAGGGCCTCGACCATCGGGACCGGGAGTGCGTTGCCGAACAGCGGCGCCAGGTCCGGCCGCGCTTCGGTGAGCAGCTTGAACAGTGACTCCGGGATCATTCCGGTCGGGACTCCAGTCGGATGCACCGTATTGACGCGAACACTCTGTGCCGCAAGTTCATTGGCGAGTGCCTTGCTCATTCCCACAACGCCGAGCTTCGAGGCGGTGTAGGGGATGTGCAGCGGCGTGCCCTTGAGAGCGGCCGCCGAGCTGATGTTGACGATGCTGCCGCCGCGCTCGACGAGATGCGGAAGCGCTGCAGCGCAGGTGTTCCACGTACCGATGAGGTTGACATCCACCACGGTCCGCCACTGCTCGGGTGTCGTCGTATCCCAAGTGCCCGCGGTCAGTACACCGGCATTGGCCACGACGGCGTCGAGGCCGCCCAGCTGTGCCACGCCGTCGGCGACGGCAGCCGCCAGTGCCGCAGCGTCCCGGATGTCTACCGTTTTGGTGATCGCGCGACGGTTGTGCTTATCGACCAGGCGAGCCGTCTCCGCCAGATCCGCTGGCGTGGACAGTGGGTACTCGATCTCCGGCAGCGGTCCGCAGACATCTATCAGGATCAGGTCGGCGCCCTCTTCTGCCAGCCGGACCGCATGGCTGCGACCCATACCGCGGGCAGCGCCGGTGATGAGCACTCGCTTGCCGGCTACGCGTCCGATACGTTGCGTATTTTCGGTCATCTCGGCCCTGCTCACAACTTGTTGCAGAAGCCGGCGTCGACGGGCAGTGCCACACCGGTGATGTACTTGGCCTCGTCGGAGGCCAGGAAGGCGATCGCCGCGCTGATGTCCTCGGGTTCGAGCATCGCGACCGGCATGGGGTTCATCAGGTGCGGACCCCCGGATTCGGGATGGTTCTGCACCCACTCCATCATCGCCGGATTGATGGCCATCATGGTGTTGACCGCGGTCGGGTGCACGGTGTTGACCCGAATGCTATGCGGTGCAAGAACATTCGCCAGCACTCGCATGATGCCGACGAGGCCGGACTTGGCTGCCGCGTAGCCGAGGCCACCACCCTCCATGCCGCCGAGGCCGACCAGACCGGCGGTGGAACTGGTCAAGGTGATGACGCCCCCGCGCTGGCCGGCGATCAGGTGCGGGATCGCGGCGCGGGTCACATGGAAAACACCGGAGAGATTGACTCCGATCACGGCGTTCCACATTTCGAGCTCGGTCTCGATCGGAACCTCGTCGAACGATGTCGGGGCGATCCCGGCGTTGGCGCAAACGATGTCGAGGCGGCCCAATTCGGCGACACCGGAGTCCAAGGCGGCGCGTATCTGATGAAAGTCACGTACGTCGGCGACCGAGCCGAGCATGCGGCGGCCCTTGGCCTCCACGAGTGCGACGGTCTCGTCGAGCTCCTCGCGCGTGGCCAAAGGGTACGGGTTGGAGGGGATGTCGGCACAGATGTCCACACCGATGATGTCGGCACCTTCGGTAGCCAATCGCACGGCGTGGCTTCGGCCCTGCCCACGCGCTACACCGGTGATGAAGGCGACTTTGCCATCTAACGAACCCATTTGATCCTCACTTCAATGCCGAGCGGATCCGTGCCGCCCCGGCCGAGTCGGGCGAGAACACGGTTATCATGAAGCGCAAAAGTATGCACTGTACTGCGGTAATCTAATTACCAGAATTGGAGAGTAGCACGCTCTTCGGCGTGCGGGAAGGAATCGGATTTGATCGCGAGGGCGGCGGGTGTGGAGTCGGGCGAGGTGCCGGAGCAGGCGAGCGACCGGATCCGGCGGGCGGTCGTGGAACTGCTCGAGACCGAGGGCTACGAAGCGTTGCTGTTGCGCGAGGTCGCGCGGCGGGCCCGGGTATCGCTGACCAAGATCTACAAGCTGTATGGCACCCGCGATGAACTGATCCTGGCGGCGCTGGACTTGTGGATGGCGGAGAACCGGTACGCCGGACTGGACGCGCAAGTCTCCGGTGCCGACGAGAGCCTCTACGTCGGTCTGATGCGGGTGTTGCGCAGCATATTCGAACCGTGGGAGCGTCACCCCGCCCTGCTTGCCGCCTATTTCCGGGCCCGCTCCACGCCCGGTGGCGAGAAGTTGATCCGGCGTGGATTCGACGCCGTCGTTCCCGCCGCCATGGCGGTGCTGGCCGACGTCGACGCCGATTTCGTGCGAGATCTCGAGACGATCCTGTCGAGCCTGGTCTACGGCCTCCTGGGGCGCTTTGCGTGCGGCGAGATCGATGTAACCGCGATCGTGCCCGCCGTCGACCGCGCGGTGTACTGGCTGACATCGGGATACGAGGCTGCGCATGAGAGCTGGTAGCGCTGGGGCTTTGATCGGAGTCGGCCGTGACCTGAACCCGTCGAGCCTCGGCGACGCGGAAATTCGGCCGCCTAGTTGCTGACCTGTGGTAATACTATTACCAAAATATGAGATTGTCATTCTCGTCGGGTGCACGCGAACCACGCTGCTTCATGCGGAACCCGCCGCCCCAGCTCGTCGAGGAAGACCGACCGAACGAGGCAGGCATGAAATCGGTTTCGTTGTCCCACACTGTCGTCGACTCGCCCACCACTTCTTCCTATCGGGTGGTCCAATGGGCTACCGGCGATGTCGGAGCACGGGCTCTGCGGGCGGTGATCGAGCATCCGAACCTAGCCCTGGCCGGTGTCTACGCCTACTCGGCTGACAAGGTCGGGCGCGACGCGGGGGAGTTGTGTGGGCTGGGCGCCATCGGTGTCACGGCTACCGGCAGTCTCGATCAGATCCTCGCCCTCGGCGCCGATTGTGTGCTCTACATGCCGCTGCGCTGTGATATCGATGCCGTGTGCCGGTTGCTGGAATCGGGGGCCAATATCGTCACCACCTGCGGCGAATTCCACCGTCCTGCGAGTATGGATCCGGCCGTCCGCGCGCGCGTCGAGTCCGCCTGCCGGGCCGGGAACACCTCGATCCACAGCACCGGAAGCAGTCCCGGCTTCATCACCGAAGCGGTTCCGCTTGTGCTGTCCTCGATTCAGCGAGAATTGCGTGGCCTCACGATCGAGGAATACGCCGATATGTCGCAACGGGATTCACCGGCGATCCCATTCGAGATCATGGGGTTCGGCCGTCCGCCCGCGCAGTTCGACACCCGGCGGGCGGATAATCTGCGGCACGCCTTCGGCCCGTCGCTGCAGCTGGTCGCCGATGCCATCGGCAGGCCGTTGGATACCGTCGACGCCATCGCCGAGGTCGCACTCGCCCGCCGTGGGACGGAGATCGTCGCGGGCACACTGGAGGCGGGAACGGTTGCAGCGCAACGAATCACGATTTCCGGGCGACACAAGGGGACGGTGCTGCTGCAGTTTCGCGCCAACTGGTACTGCACCACGGACATCGACGCCGCCTGGGATCTTCGCCCTACCGGGTGGCGCGTGCGGGTCGACGGTGACGCGCCGTTGGACATCGATATGCGCTTTCCGTTCCCGCTGACGCAGATGAACGAGATCTCACCGGCCTATACCGCCAATCGGCCGGTCAACGCGATTCCATTCGTCTGCGCAGCCCCGCCCGGCATCCGCACCGCGGTCGATCTTCCTACTATTACAGCGTCGCTAGCATGATCGGCCCGCGATCCGAGGAGCCTCGAGCGGCGCACCTGCGCGCCGGAACCGCGCCGCTCACCGCGAGTACATAGCGGCCTTCGAGGCGCGCCGCCACCATCCACGCCGTGATCTACGCCGATACCACCACTCCGAGCGTCGGCCACGGCATATGCGCCGCCCCCGATCAAGCGGTGAGTAAACGGGTTCTTCCCCGACTGTCAGCGGCCCCGGCTGCCTGATCGTAGCCTGGAAGGGGCTGCTGCTGAATAGATGCCAGCCCTCCAGCACGTCGCCGATTCGCTACTCGGCGGACCGTGAGCCGGCCGCGGCCACATCCGGGCCATCCGCTGTTCGCCGCCCGCGTTGGTGTTCAGGGGAGTCTAAGTCGTTGTCGGGCAAGTTGATACGCGGTCGGCGCAGAGGGCCACGATAAGTAAGGAGTACCGCCATGTCCGGCACGCTCAGTGTGCAGCTCTACAGCGTCCGCGATGCGCTCGCGGTCGATCGTTCCGGAACCCTTGCCCGGCTGGCGCAGATCGGTTACCGGTACGTCGAGCCATTTGCGCTCGGCTTCTGGAATACGCCGACCGAGCAACTGCTCGCCAACGCCCGCGTCTTGCGGGCGGACCTCGACGCTGCCGGGCTCGCCGTGAGCACCGTGCACGCAGCCATTCCCGCGGGCAGCCAGGATGCCGTTGCCGAAGTGTGCCGCATCCTGGAGACGGACACCGTCATCGTGGCGATTCCGCTGCTTGTCGAGGGATTCGGCGGTGCGGTGTTCGGGAACCGGGAGGCACTGGAGAGGTTCGCAGGGCGCATGAACGGGGTCGCGCACCTGCTCGCTGATCGTGGTATCCGGCTCGGCTATCACAACCATCAATTCGAATGGGCCGAATTGGGTGGCGGTGAACTCGGTTTCGACGTGTTGTGGGAATTGCTCGACCCCATTGTCGTGGCCGAGGTCGACGTCTATTGGGCGGTATCGGCCAGGCAGGACCCCGTCGAGATTCTGGCCCGGCTCGGTGCGCGAGTGGCAGCCTTGCATCTGAAGGACGGCCCAGGTGGGCTGGACGACCCGATGCGGCCCAAGCCTCAGGTTTCGATCGGTGCCGGGGTCGTCGACGTGCTCGCTGCCATAAGTGCGGCCCCCGATGGCTGTTGGCACATCACCGAGATCGACATCACGGAGGCCGATCCGTTCGAGCTTCTCGCCACCAACCGCCGTTTCCTGATCGATGCTGGCCGCACCATTCCGTGATCACGAATGAAGTTGCCGGGCGTCGGTTTTCGGTTTCCGCGGTGGTTCGGCCGAGGTCGGCGCATACCGGCGCCAGTCAACGGCAGAGCCGGCTGTCGTCCCCGCGATAGCCGATCAGCCGGGCCGACGGCCAGCGGCCGTCGCGGATCTCGGAGCGCACCAGCCGCGCAAGTAGCCGGGCCACATCTTCCGCCGCCGGGGTGCAAGGAGCGGTTGGGGCGATGGTCAGGACGATCCGGCGCCGCAGTTGCGGACCGTGCAGTGGCGCAGCGCTGATCGAGTGCGCCACAAGCTCTTCCGCGAAAGCGATCGGTGGCAGGACTGCCCACCCCCGCCCTCCGGCAACCAACTGCTTCTGTATCCGCAGCGAAGCGGTGACCATAACCCGGAAACGCACATCCATGCTGTCGAGCAAATCTCGCAACGCGCTGCCGACGGGCGGCAGCACCATCGGGTGTTCGGCGACGTCGCGCAGCGCGACCGGCGCATCGGCACGCAATAGCGCATCCGCCGGGGCGATCGCCCACAACTGCTCGGTCGCCAACGGGGTCGGCGACAGTGCCGTGATGCCAGGGCGCTCCGCGGTGAGGCAGACGTCCAGCTCGCCCGCGTCCATCCTGCGCTGAAGGTGGCCGGAATCGCCGACGACCACACGCAGGTCCAGCCCGGGATATTCGTGCAGAACGGTGGTGGCCAGTGGTAGGCCGATCGTCTCGGCGATGCTCTCGAGCAGTCCCACGGTTACTGTGCCGGTGGCGGTCGGCATCGGCGTTATTTCCGCCCGTGCGCGGCCGAGTTCGAGCAGGGCGGCTCGGCTACGCTCGGCCATCACCCGCCCGGCGATGGTCGGCGTCATGCCGTAGCGGTTCCGCTCGAACAGCATGACGCCGAGTTCCTGCTCCAGGGCCTGGATCTGCCGGGTGACCGAGGACTGGGTCGAATGCAACGAGTCGGCCGCCCTGGTCACACTGCCCAACTCGGCGACCGTTACGAAGGCGGTCAACTGCTTGATGTCCATGACAATTCGGAGCGCCCTCTGATTCGGTTCCGAAGTTGTTCGGGTTCGACCAGGATGCTAGACGACTGCCCAAACTATCGGGTTCGGCTATGGATAGCACTGGATGGGCGTCAAGTCAATAGCGGGAGAGAGCTGGTGAGATGCGGGGTAGTGATGAAGGGCCTGATGTGGACCCAGGCGTTCGTTAATTTGTCCAACCGCCCTATATGTGGTGGCGCGGGCTGGCGTGGATGCTGAACCTGCATCGAGATATGTGATGTGCACATTCCACGTAAATGTGATTCTCCTTTTTGGATAATGATGATCCGTAGTTCTGGAGGGGGAACACAGCAGTCCGCGCTGGATGCGGACGAAGGGAGAAAGCAAGCCCATGGCAACACCGTCTGTGGATGTCGCTCGTCCTGACGAGGCCGGCACCGGACGACTCGAAGGCGCCTCGCGACTGCGGGTGATCCTGATAATTCTGGCGATCGTCTTGGCCACCGAGGTCGGGACGTACTACTTCACCTTCGTCTCGATGGCCACGCCCTACATTGGTGCCGACTTCCCACAACAAAGCGCGGGTCAACTGACCTGGATGTCGACCCTGTATGCGATCGTCGGCGGGGTGTTGGTCCCGGTGGCCGGCAAACTGTCCGATCGCCTCGGCAAGAAGAAGATCATCCTGGCCTGTCTGGGAACATCTCTGATCGGAAGTGTCTTGGTCGCGGTCACGTCGACGTGGCCACTGATGTTGCTGGGCCGCGGTTTGCAGGCGGTGGCGTTCCCGGCGATATTCGTCTCCTACGGCTTGATTCGCGATCTGATGCCGCGACGGCACATCAATATGGCCATCGCCCTCGCCGGTGGCGGTACCGGGGTCGGCGCCGTGCTCGGCCCGGTAGCCGGTGGTTTGTTGACCGATCACTTCAGTTGGCGGTCGCTGTTCTGGTTCTGCGTCGGCTGGACCGTGGTGACGATCATCCCGCTGGCGATCCTCGTGCCCGAGACGAAGTTGCGGGTGAAAAGCCGCATCGACTGGGTGGGCGCGGTCCTGCTGGGCGCCGGAATCGGCGGCGTGCTGATATACCTCAGCCAAGGAGTCGTGTGGGGATGGGCCAGCCTCTCTGCGCTGGCCTGGTTGATCGGTGGTGTTGTCCTACTGATTGTCTTCTACGGCTGGGAACTGGTCACGCCCGAACCGATCATGGACCCGAAATTGCTGCGCACGCCCCGGTTCGTCACCATCATGGCGGCGGCATTCCTATCGGTGGGCATCATGCAGGGCCTCGGCTATCTGATGAGCTACCTTGCCGAGACGCCCGGCGGCGCCGCCGGTGAGGCGATCAAGCGGCAGGTCGTCGAGGGTGCTGCCCAGCAAGCGGCGGCGCAGGCGTCGCAGCAGACGCAAATGAACATCCCCCCATCGATGATGATGCAGTACTTCTCGGTCGAGGGAGAGCTGCCGGGGCTCAACCTGACGCTGCTGCAGTTCACAGTGCGGGCCCTGCTGGCGATGACGGTGGTGTACGTGATCGTGTCACCCCTGTGCGGCTGGTTGTCCACCCGCTTCGGGCTACGGCGTCCCTACATCATCTCGCCGGTCATGTTCGCTCTTGCGTCGGTGCTGTTCGCGCTGTATCACGAGAATCCGTTGCAGCTGGCCTTGATTGCGATGATCGCCGGTATCGGCGCGGGCGCCTTCCTTGGCACGCTGCCGAACATGGTGGTGGAATCGGTACCGCAGGAACAGCAGGGTATCAGCGCCGGAATGTACGGGGCGTTCAACAGTTTCGGTACCGCCGCGGCCGCCGCGGCCACGGCGGCGATCTTCTCGGCACATCCGCTCATCCTGCATATCAACGCGCCGGGGCACGTCGAAGCCCGCAAGCTCGACACCGGGCCGATGGCGCAGTTGCCGAGCGAGTCGGCCTACATCGACGCCTTCTATATGTTCGCCATCGCGGCTGCGGTGGCGCTGGTGCTCGCCGTGGTGGCCATGCGCCAGTTCGACAAGCCGGCGACCGGCGGGTTCGAGGTCTGATCGCCGAGAATGCGGCGCCTACCGGGCGCCGCATGTCGGCTCTGCTCGCCTCGTGTAGTTGGGCCCGAGGCGATTTCGCGCGCCGGTCATACGGCGCAGAATGCGAGGTTGACTATGTCCGAAGCGTCGCTCCAAGAGCCGGTCGAACCTGTTGTCCGCACCAGTGGTGGCGCGGTACGTGGCCGAATCGAGCACGGGGTAGCCGTCTTCCGTGGGATTCCGTTCGCGCAGCCACCAGTGGGCGATGCCCGGTTTGCGCCGCCGCGCCCGGCCACCCCTTGGCCGGGCGTCCGCGACGCGTTCGAGTTCGGTCCGCCGCCACCGCAGGAAGCGGGAATCGCCGGGCTGACAGGTATGTCGAAGATCCCGGAGGGCGACGACTGGCTGACGGTGAATGTCTGGACACCGCAACCGGATTCGGCCGAACGTCGGCCGGTTATCGTGTGGATCTACGGCGGGGCATACAAACTCGGTTTTTCCGGTAGCCCCGGTTACGACGCATACCGGATCGCCCGCGAGGCAGACGTCGTCGTCGTGACGTTCAACTACCGGGTCGGTGTGGAGGGGTTCGCCCGGATATCCGGAACCCCGGCGAATCGTGGCCTGCTCGACCAAGTCGCCGCTCTGCGGTGGGTGCGGGAGAACATCGCCGCATTCGGTGGCGACGCCGATCGGGTCACCGTGTGCGGTGAGTCCGCCGGAGCCGGATCGGTGGCGGCATTGTTGGCGATGCCCAGTGCCGCAGGGCTTTTCCAGCGGGCGGTCATGCAGAGCATGCCCGGCAAGTACTTCTCCGACGAATTGGCCGCCGACATCGCCGAGGCCATCGCGAAGGCCGCGGGCCGCCGCCCGACGGTCGCGGACCTGGCCGGGGTCGACCCGCGGCGACTGCCGAATGCCGGTGCGGCCGTGGGCGCCGCAATGCGTGAGTACGCCGAAACCTGGGGCTCGGCCGCGTACCTGCTCGCGCCCTTCGCTCCCGTAGTGGACGGTGAGGTCCTGCCGACGACACCGTGGCAGGCGATCGCGGACGGTGCCGGTCGGGACATCGACCTCATCATCGGACACAACCAGCACGAATGCCAGCTCTTTCTGGTGCTGACCGGAGAACTGGAAGCGATCGACGACGAGCGCGCCGAATTCGACCTACGGCTCTACGGCCCGGGGCCCGGCAGCGAGCGGGCCTATCGTACGGCATTCCCGGACGCCACCGCGGCGCAGTTGTGCGAACTGGTGCAGTCCGACAACCAATACCGCATGCCCGCACTACATCTCGCGGATGCGCAGGCCGGCGCCGGCGGACGCGTCCACATGTATGAGCTCACGTGGGCGGCGCCCAACCGGCGCGGGGTTTTCGGCGCATGCCACGCACTCGACGAAACGCTGCTGTTCGGTACGTACGAAACGCATCTCGGGCCACTGCTGCTGGGTCCCGAGCCCCCAGCCGAGGCGCTGGAGCTGTCGGCCCGGATGCGCGCCACGTGGGGTCGCTTCGCCGCGACGGGCGATCCGGGCTGGCCCGCTTACGAGCCGGGCCGGCGGCTGGTTCAGCTCCTCGATGCGAAGCCGACCGTAGCCCCGTATCCAGAGGAGGCATCCCGGCGGCTCTGGCAGCAATACACTTTCGGCGCCCTGCCTCTGCTGCAGCCGTCGCGGTAGCGACGCGTATAGCGACAGTGCCGAGCGAGACTCGGCGAAGGACGTGCAGCAGGCCCGGACGGCTCGATCAGTGGATGCAGGCACCTGCAAATCACGACCGTTTCGAAAGTAATACCGCGGCAGCGCATTCGGGCAATGGGGCGTGACTGGCGGCCTACCTCGGAATCATGCTTCGCCCGGCGTAGGCACCTCGCCCTGCGCGGTCGGCGCGGGTTGGTGAGTGGTGCAGTCAGCTATTGGCGGCGCGTCCAGGGCCGGTCATTCCAGGCGCGGTCGAGCGGTTCCATGCCGCCGCCGAACGGAAAGAATTCGCGCTGTGCGTAGGTTTCCAGCGCGGTGCCTTGGTTCATCTGAGCCAGGAATGCCTGCTTGAGCTGATGAGTGAACAAGCGGCGGGTGTATCGCAGGGTCAGCGGTGGCCGCTTGGCCAGTTCATGTGCCAGCTCCCAGGCGCGGTCGAGGAGTTCGTGTTTCGGATGCACCTCCGCGACCGCGCCCCACTCCATGGCCTCCAGGGCGGTCAGCTTCTTACCGGTCAGCAGGAGGTATCGGCCACGGTTGTGCCCGACCAGGAAGTTCCAGATCACGTGCTGGCCGTCGCCCGGCACCATGCCGCGCGGAAAGTGCGGAACGTCTTGGAACCAGGCGTCTTCCGACGCCAGCACTATGTCACCCAGTAGGGGTACCTCGGAATGGAGGTTGCAGGGTCCGTTCACCGCGCTGATCATCGGAACGTCGACGTCGAGTACGTTGAACACCAGATTCTGGCCGTACCAAGCCTTTTCATCGAGTTTCCGTAGCCCCGTCCCGGCCCGGCATAGCCTGGTATACCGGCTCTGCGGGCGAGGTGCCGTCGGGGAGCAAGCCCCAGTCGGCGTTGTAGTTCGTGCCCGTGCCGGTGTGGATGAGCACCTTGATTTCCCGGTCACCGGCCACGTCGGCGAAGGCGTCGGCCATGTCGTCATGCGCGCGCCAGTCCCACACCAACGGACCACCATTGGTGTGGCACTGCATGAGCAGTACGCCATCGTCGCTCAGCTCGAAGCGGTAGTTGGCGTAGCGGTCCTTGTAATCGGCGAATCTCGAACGTTTGACCACGGCCGCTCCTTCGGAAACGTTCGCTACGCGCTGGGTGTGAAGGTGATGTGCAGTTCGCGGAGTCCGCGCAGCAGGAAGGTGGGTTCGTATTCGTAGGTGCGCTCGCCGGTGGGACCGTGTGCGGTGTCGTCGATGCTGATGTCGTAGGCACGGTCGAGGAGGCGGTTGAGGGTGACCTGGCCTTCGACTCGGGCCAGTGGTGCGCCGGCGCAAGTGTGGATACCGCGGCCGAAGGCGATGTGCTCACGGGCGTTGCGGCGGTCGATGTGGAATTGATCCGGATTCTCGAATTTGCGGGGGTCGCGGTTGGCGGCGCCCAGGCACAGCATCACCACGGCGCCCGCGGGGATGTCGACGCCGCCGAGTGTGGTGGTCTTTTTCACGAGCCGGAAGTCGACTTTCGTCGGGCTTTCCATGCGCAGCGACTCCTCGATGAAGCCGCCGATCAGGCTGCGATCGTCACGAACCCGCTGTTGCAGGTCGGGCCGTTCGCCCAGCACCCGAACGGCGGAGCTGAGCAGTTTGGTGACGGTTTCCTGCCCGGCGGCGAACAGGAAAGTGGCGGGGCGGACGAGTTCGATGACCGAGGGGTTGGTCCCGTCGGGGTAGGTGGTCGATGCCAACACGCTGAGGATGTCCCCGCGCGGAGTGCGCTGCCGGTCGGTGATGTAGGCGCTGAACTGGTCGTCCAGCCACTGCAGCGGGTTGGTGCCCACCGGTTCGCCGTCGAGCGCACCCACTCGGCTTCCTGGAGTCTTGTGCCCGGCCAGCGTGGCGCGGAATTCGTCGCGGTCGTCGTCGGGGACGCCGAGCAGGTCGGCGATGACGAGGGTGGCGAAGGGTTTGGCGTACTCGGCCAGGAATTCGCACCGCCCGTTGGCGAGGAACTCGTCGAGCTGGCGATCCACCAGCTGCCACATGTAGTCCTCGTTCTCTTTCAGCCGTTTTGGGGTGATCAGTCGGCTCAGCAGCGCCCGGGTCCGAGTGTGGTTCGGCGGATCCATCGTCACCATGAACTCGTTGATCGGGAACTGGTGCCGGTGTTCTTCGATTTGGGCGCTGATGTCGTCGCCTTCGGGTTCGAAGGGCAAGGGCGGGAAGGGACCGCCGATGGAGACGGCGGCGGAGTAGGTATCCGTGTCGCGGAAGACCTCGATTACTTCCTGGTATCCGGTGACGGCGATGACGCCGTAGCGGGGTTCGCGAAACACCGGGTTCCGACTACGCAGGTATTCCAGGTAGGGGTAGGGGTTCTGGGTGACGGCAGGGTCGGAGAAGTAGTCGACTGTGGCCAGATCGGTCATTTTCTCGCCGGCCTTTCGTGGCGGGGGGAGCGCTCGATCAGTCGACAGAAGACTGAGCGATCGATCAAACTGTTAGGATGATGCATGCTTACCACGGCTCGAAGCGAACGGTCAAGGGACGTAAATATCCCTGAAATGCGTTGTCTTGGTGTTCTTCTCAAGAGGTCTCTCTGATGCCCAACAAGCGTGCGGCCAGCGGCAAGGATGCGGGAGCGCGTAGCCGACTGATGGAGGCGACCGCTCAAATTATGCGCGAAGAGGGGTACGCCGCGGCGACATCGCGCAGGGTTGCGGCCAAGGCCGGGGTGAAGCCCGCGTTGTTGTACTACTACTTCCCCACGATGGACGACCTGTTCCTCGACGTGCTGCGTGCCGGAGCCGAGCGCGAGCTGGCTCGGGTGCGTCGAGTGCTTACCGACGAGGATCCGTTGCGGGCATTGTGGTCGATCAACGCCGACTCCCGATTCATCCAGCTGAATACCGAATTCATGGCATTGGCCAACCATCGCAAGGTGATCGGCGCCGAGCTCAAGGCATATGCGGAACGGGTGCGTGACATCGAGACCGCCGCCGTCACCCTGGTCCTGCGCGCGTACGGCATGGACCTGGACGAGTTTCCGCCGGTGGTGATGTCGATGCTGCTCACCGGGGCGGCGCGCATTCTCGGTAACGAAAGTGCGGTGGGGGTCGAGCAGGGCCATGCCGAATTGCGTGCGTTCGTCGAACGCTACCTGCGACGTTTCGGCACACCGTTGCCGCCGCGCGAGTCGGCTGTGGCCCTCGCACCACCAACACGAGAGCCGGTCGGTGACGAGTAGCTGATTGCGGGAACATCGACCGGTTCCATGCCAGCGGTATCGCCGTCGGTCCTGACCGGCATGACGCCGGGCATGCTCGCCGCCCGGATCGCAATCGCCGGTTCGATCCGAGTGCGAGGGCTGTAGAACTCGGTGTGCTCACGCCCCGGGCCGGTCGTCCCGGGGCGTGATCACCAGTTTCATGAAAACCTCCAGAAGACCGCGGGTTTCGCGGGACGGGTCGAGCAGGGATTGGATGCGCAGGCCATCGATCATCGCCAGCACCAGGGTGACCTTCTCGTCGGCCGAAAGGTATTCGCTGTCGTGGGCGGTGGGTAGCGGGCTGTTGGCCAGGTGTGCGCGCAGCCGTTCACGGCGACCTGTGAAGAACTCGTGCGCCGGATGCGCGGGGTCGGTCGCCGCGACAGCGAGCGACATCCAGTTGCGCTGGTAGCCGGGGTCGTCGAACTCGGCGCGGAGGACTTCGCCCAGCACGCTCTCCCCGGCCGTGCCGGCCTCGAGGATCTGTGCCGCCAGTTTTTCCTCGTCCTCGTCCCGCTGGTTCAAAGCGGCGACGAGAAGCTCGTCCTTGCCGGAGAAGTGCCGCAGCAGCGCCGCATGCGTCACCTGCGCTCGCGCGGCGATGTCGCGCAGGGAGGCGCGCTCGTAACCGTGCTGGGCGAAGCTCTCCAGCGCGGCGCGAACGATCTGCGCGCGCCGCGCCGGAGTGGACGCGTTCGGGCCGCGGCGGCGTCGCCCCGGACCAGTCTGTTCGGCGGGGTTATCGGCCTGCGCGGATGGGGTCACCAGCGTCCTTCGGTCGGTTCTCGGGGCAGAGTATCTCGATCGCCGTAGTCTAGTATTGCAAAAAGTAACCACCATGGTTACTTTTACTGCGAAGGTGTCGACTCGGTACAGCAACAGGAGGCCATGTATGTCCATCGCGGACGTATCGAGCAAATCTCTCGCCGACCTCGTTTCGTTGCGGGGCAGGCGGGCGGTTGTGACCGGAGGTGCTCGTGGGCTGGGCAGGGCGATCGCGCTGCGCTTGGCGGAGGCCGGGGCCGACGTCCTGATCGGCGACATCGAGGAAGAGCTGGCCGTAGCCACCGCCGAGCAGCTGGCTCGAGCGCACGGCGTGCACGTGATCGGCGCCGCCATGGACGTAACCGACACGGCCTCCGTGGTGGCGGCGGCGGACCGTGCGGTCGCGGAGCTGGGCGGCCTGGAGATCTGGGTGAACAACGCGGGGGTCTTCCCGAGCATCCCGCTGCTCGAGATGGGCGAGCAGGACTGGGAGAAGGTATTCGCCGTGAACGCACGCGGCGTCTTCCTCGGCGCACGCGAGGCAGCGCAGCGCATATCCGACGCGGGTACGGGCGGAGTCATCGTGAACATCGTCTCGACCGCCGGATTCCGTGGCAGCGCACCGGGTCTGGCCGCCTATGTAGCCTCGAAGCACGCTGCGCGCGGCCTCACCCGTGAGCTGGCACTCGAACTCGCGTCACTGGGCATCCGGGTGCTCGGAGTCGCGCCGAGTTTCGTTCCCACGGAGGGCAACATGAAGATGGCCGCAGCCACCGCGACGACTGCTCCGGCCGCGGACAGCGGTACCCCGCCGACACCCTTGATGCTCAACGGCCCGATCGGCCGTATCGGTGTTCCCGACGACATCGCCCGAGTCGTGCTGTTCTGCGCGTCCGACCTGTCGGCCTTTATGACGGGCAGCACGCTACTGGCCGACGGTGGCAGCACCATCTGATCGCAAGTGTTCTCGTGCGCTGGTACCGGTATGGCTGTCGCCGATGCTGGTGGAAATTTGCGCGGCGGCTGACAGTTCGGTCAGATGGCGCGTGGCGGCTGTGCTCGACTACCCAGGCCGCGATCTGGGCCCGCGAGGTGAACCCGAGCCAGGATGTGTTCCACATGGTTGCCGCCGTGCACGTCGAGATCACTAGACGGGCGGCGATTTCCTTGTTCGACATCCCCTCGGAGATGAGTCGGCGACCTGGCGCTCACGTTTGGTCAGCTGTGCCGAAACGTCGTCGGTTGGTGCGACGGTCGGAGGGCGCTCGCCTAAGGCGAAGGCAATCGCGGCTCCGAAACTCATGGCCCTGCCCGCACGGTGAGCCGCGTCGTATGTTCGGGTGCCGAGCATGGCACGGGTGCGCCGCTCGCACTCGTCACATAGCACATACGATTGAAAGACGCTCTCGCCGTGAGATTTAGAGGGTGCACTCCGGGACACAATCGCCAATCGCAGCTGGACTACGGCACGGTTTCGCCGCTCGTCCAGCGACTGCGGGCACATGGTCTGGTCGAGAGCGTCCGCAGCACCAACGATCGCCGCGCCGTCGAGTTGCGTGCCACCGAAGCCGGACGTGCATTGCAACCGCAGGCCCGGCAGATGATCGAGGCCGTCACGGTAGTCACCCTCGCACGGCAGCGCCCGTACGAGCGGGCGCTGCCGAGTGGGGTGCCTCAGGCGCTCGGGCCTGCCGATCGACGACCGGGGTTCGGTGAAACAGTGGAAGTTGATCCAGCGGTCGGCGCGCCGCCAGACATACTCGCAGTCGACCTCGGAATGCGGCTTCTGGTACACAACCGCGCAGCGCACCTCGGCGACATGGTCGATGCAGAAGTCGCGTACGAGCTCGAGGGTGGCGCGATTGCGGATCGTGCAGGACGGCGAGGATGACCTGTTCCTCGCCGACCCAAAAGTCTCCGGTGGTATCGGCGATATCGGTGGCACGCGAGTCGATCCGCAGGGTTCGGGTCGGTTTCGCGCTGCCATGGTGGTGCTCCATCTCAGTCGGGCAGTGTTGTGCCGCGGGTTTCGGGTGCGGCGCGGACCAGGCCGATGCCCAGCACGAATACCAGCGCGGTTGCGCTCAAAGGGATTGTGAGAGATCCGGTTTCGTGGATGCCATAGCCGATGAGGAACGTGCCGGCGGCGGCGAACCAGCGGGAGAATGTGGTGGTGAAGGCGAATGCGGTGGCGCGCATCCGAGTGGGGTATTGCTCGGGCAGCCAGATGGTGAAGACCGCGAAGCTCGCTCCGCCCAGGCCGAGGATCGGCAGGAACACGAAGATCAGTGGGATCGAGTGCAGCGGGTAGGCGACGGCATACGCACCGACAGCGCCGATGATCATCAGGACGTACAGTCCGGCCAGGGTGGCCCGGCGGCCGTACCGATTGGCGATGCCGGGGACGAGGAAGCAGCCGAGAATGGTGAACGCGGCGACGGTCATGGAGGACACGCCGGCGAGGCGGACGGTCGCCTCTTTGGTCCATCCGGCGTGCTGGGCGAGCTCGGTTACGGCGGTGGGCACGTAGGTGGATCCGGCCCACAGGCCGATGACACAGACCACCAGCAGAGACAGGTTGCCGAGGGTGCGCGCCCGATACGGGGGAGTGAGGACCTCGATGACCGGCTGCCAGAACGATCGGCGGGTGTTCTCGGTCGATTCCTGTTGCCAGCGTTCAGGTTCCGGGGTCGTTTTGCGGATAAGGAATACCGCCAGCGCAGGTAGCCCGCCGATGAGGAACATGCCGCGCCAGCCGAGCTCCGGCCCGGCTACCAGGTACAGCGCTGACACCGCGAGCACACCGACATAGGCGGCCGAATGCATGGCGCCGCCGAAGCGAGCTCGCACGCGTTCCGGGAGTACCTCGGCCAGCAGAGTTCCGGCCATGGCCCATTCGCCGCCGACGCCGATGGCGGCCAGGAAGCGGAAGGCGTTCCATTCCCACAAGTTGGTGGCCAGGCCTGCCAGTGCGGTGAATACGCCGTACATCAGGATGGACAGCGTCATCGCGGGTTTGCGGCCGAAGCGGTCGGCAATCGGGCCCCAGATTGCCGAGCAACCCCAGCCGAGCAGGAACAGGGCGGCGCTGATCTGGCCGTACCAGCCGATATTGGCGGCCGTGGGCTCGATGCCGGCGCGTGGCAGCAGGGCGGTCATGGTCGGGGCTAGGACGAGTCCGAAGACAGTCCAGTTGAATCCGTCCATGGCCCAGCCGCCGAAAGAGCCCCAGAAGGCGCGGCGCTGGGTGGAGGTGAGCCGGACAGGGTCGTCGGCGGTGGTGGTGGTCGTCTGTATGGGATCGTCGTTGATCTGCACTGTGTTCTCGATTCGCAGGTGGAACTGGAGATAGCCCTGGGGCGCAGGGACATTCGGTAAGCTGCCGGATCAGCTCGCGGTGTCGATCCGGACCAGAATCTCGCCCAGCCGATAGCGCATCGCGTCATAATCGGTGGCGGGGGCGGTGGGCTGCTCACGCAAGTCGTCGCGGAGCGGGGCGAGCACGTTGCGGATCGCCCGTTCGGCCGCGCGCATCATGCACCCACCCCGGCGAACAGGTCGGCGTAGCGCTTGCGTAGTTCGGCTTTCTGCACCTTCCCCATGGCGTTGCGGGGCAGCGCCTCGACGATGCGCACCGCACGTGGCTGTTTGAACCGGGCGAGGTCGCTGGCGATGAAGTCCAGCAGCTCCCCGGCTTGCGGGTGCTGTCCCGGTGCGGCGACGACAACGGCCACCACTGTCTCGCCGAGGTCCGGATGCGGGACCCCGATCACGGCGGACTCGAGCACCGCGGGGTGGGCGTCGAGCAGCTCCTCGATTTCCTTGGGATAGATGTTGTAGCCCCCGGAAATGACGAGGTCCTTGTCCCGGCCGACGATGGACAGGTAGCCGTCCGCATCGATGCGGCCCAGATCGCCGGTGATGAAGTAGCCATCCGCACGAAATTCGGCGGCAGTCTTCTCGGGCATCCGCCAATAGCCGACGAAGACATTGGGGCCGCGGACTTCGACGATGCCCACCTCGCCGTCGGGCAGTGCGCGACCGGTCTCCCGGTCCACTACCCGAATCTCGGTGCCGGGCAACGGCTTACCCACGGTGCCGGGCTTGCGCTGTCCACCATCGTAGGGGTTGGTGGTGTTCATGCCCGTCTCCGTCATCCCGTAACGCTCCAGGATGGCGTGACCGGTACGGGCTTCGAATGCTTCGTGGTCGATGGCGAGCAGCGGAGCCGAACCGGAGACGAACAGCCGCATCGACGCGCAGGCGCTCGGAGTGAGCCGGGCGTTCTTCAACAGGCGGGTGTAGAAGGTGGGCACGCCCATGAGGACAGTGGCCTGGGGTAGCAGATCGACAATCGTCTCGGCGTCGAACTTGGGCAGGTAGTACATGGAGGCACCGGCCGTCAGGGTCATGTTCACCGCGACGAAGAGCCCGTGGATGTGGAAGATCGGCAGGGCGTGGATCAGCCGGTCCTGCGCGGAGTACTGCCAAGCTTCGAGCAGCGCGCGGCAGTTGGCGGCAAGGTTGCCGTGGGTGAGCACCGCGCCCTTGGATCGCCCGGTGGTGCCTGAGGTATAGAGGATCGCCGCCGGATCTTCGACCGAGGCAGCGTAGACCTCCTCATGGCGGGCGTCGCCGTCGAGGACGGTGCCGTTGCCCGACACTCCGAGGGTCTCGACAACGAAACCTTCCCGTTCGCGGTGTGCGTGGTCGGCCCGGCGATCAGGTGAGCAGACGAGCACGCGCGGCTGGGCGTCGCCGATGAAATAGTCCATCTCCGCATCGGTGTAGGCGGTATTGAGCGGAAGGAAGACGCCGCCGATCTGCAACGTCGCCAGATACAGTGCGATGGCCTCCGGAGATTTCCCGACCTGCATCGCAACCCGGTCACCGGGGGTGACCCCGTCGGCGACGAGACGGGCGGCGATCCGGCTCGCGGTCTCCGCGGTCTCGCCGTAGGTGATCCGGTGCCCGTCGAGCAGCTCGAACAGCGTGTTGTCCGGCTGCCGCTCCACCCGCTCGGCAAAGGACTGGTAGATACCCGTGAAGGGCTCCATCGGATGTGTTCCTCTCTCGTCGTCCGAGATGGTCGACGTATCTCGAAGGTGGGACGTCACCGGAAAGGCGGCCCGCAGCGGCCCGCCGAGCGCCACGGTGCGGCGTCGGACGAAGTCCTCGTGCTGACGCTCCAGCGTCTCCGGCTGGTAGCGGTAGTTGACCATCACGCCATAGGACTGCCGCCAAGCCTCCGGTGCGGTGTTCGCCGGCCAGTTCAGCCGCCAGACGGTGGCGCCGTTGCCCAGATGGAAGCGTGCTACCGGGTCGAGCGGGCGACCGTCGGCACGCCGCTCGACCGCGAGGTACCGGGCCAGCGCGTGGAAGAGCCGGGGACGGATCCGCTCGACATCCGCCGAACCGAAGTCCGCCACCCCTGCCGCCGCCAATTCCCGGGCGAGCAGCGACAGCTCGGCATCCTGCTCGGCCTGCTCGCCGAGCCAGTGCCGGAATCCCGGGATGGGCGAGAGCGTGACGAACTGGGTGAGGTGGGGCAAGTGCTCGCCGACCTGCTCGATGACCTGTTTGATGAGGAAACTGCCGAAGGAGACCCCGGCCAGCCCGTCCAGCGCGTTGTTGATCGAATAGAGCGCTGCGGTGTCCGCTTCCGCAGGGCGCAATGCCGGGCCGGGCTCCAGCAGCGGGGCGATGGTCTCGGGCATGCCACGCACCAGGGCGACCTCCACGAAGATGAGCGGCACATTCCCGGTGGCCGGGTGAAAGAAGGCGTAGACACGGCGGTCCTCGGGCCGCAGTCGACGGCCGAGCTCGGCCCGGCTCGCCATCGGGTGGACCTTCTCGTAGCGCAGCAGATGCCGGTGCAGCTCCTCAGGCGAATCCCAGGTGACCTCGGCCATGCGAAGGAAACCCCGGTTGAACCACGAGGTGAGCAGATGGTGGAAGTCGTGGTCGAGGGGCCGCAACTCCGGGTGACGGCGGATCAGCCGACGCAGGTCCGCGCGCATCTCGACCAGGGCGAGAGTGGCGTCAGGTGCGTGGTTCATCCGGCGGAGTAACTGCTGCCGGGCCGGCTCGACCACGTCGAAGAGCCGAACCAGCTCCTGTGCTCCCTGGGACCCTGCGTTCCTGGCTGTATCCCACCGCCGGAAGGCAGCGCGGACCTGAGCGGCATCGACATCGTAGGTCGTGGTGACATGGGTGAAGAAGGCAAGCTTGCCGACATCGTCGAGCTCGTTGTACGCGGCCAAAGCGTAAGTCGCGACCGCGCGCATCGACGCCTCGCCCACGTCGCTCATCAGGACTTGGCAGGCGGTGAGCAGCCGGTCGAGCGGGGACGCGTGCGGCTCTCCAGCCGCCGGTCCGCCGCCTTGCCGACCCCCTAGCGCCCGGAACAGGTCGGTCAACAACCAGCCGTCTCGTCGTCCCATCTCGGGCTCCTTCCCCACGCCTCCACATGTTTATATGCATCAGAGGCCATGATGTATATAACAGGGACGATAGAGTATATAAGTGACGCGCGCCACCCCTGGATCGTCGGATAATCTGCACTCGGAGGTGCACATGGCTCAAGTCCCCGAATCCCAGCGCGTACGAGATGCGCTCGAGAACGCCGTCGTCGACGGGCACTATCGGCCCGGTGAACGCCTGGACCCGGCACGGCTCGAGCGGGAGTTCGGTTGCTCCCGCACACCGGTCCGTGAAGCTCTCCAAGCCCTGGAACGCTCCGGACTGGTACAAATCCGCCCCAAGCAGGGCACGTACGTCACCGAGCTGAGCATCTCCGAGCTGGCCGAACGCTTCGAAGTCATGGCCGAACTCGAGGGTATGGCCGCACGGCTGTCCGCCGGCCGCATCGAGAAAGAGTCGCTGGACGAGCTCGAACGCACCTTGCGGGAATGCGAGGACCATGCGACGACCGGCGACGCCGACAGCTACTACTACGCCAATGCCGCATTCCACGGCATCGTCTACGACTCCTGCGGCAACGAGTATCTACGGCAGCAGGCCTATTCGCTCAAACGAGCCCTGCAGCCGTACCGGCGGTTGCAGCTGCGGGTGCCGGATCGCATGCGACGTTCCTTGGCCGAGCATCGTGAGATCGCGGACGCCATCGCCGCAGGCGACGCCGAGAACGCCGAGAACGCCGCCCGCGACCACGTGCTCGTTCAGGTCAAGGAGTTCAGCCAACTGGTACGGACGTGGCGACAACTCAGCGGGTCTGGACATAACGGGCGATGAGTCGAAATCGGCGTCCGCCCAAGTGCTTCCAGCACCCCAGGGGGCGGTTCCCCGAGGGGACTCGACCGGCGGCCTTCTTCGCGAAGAGGTTCCGGTGACCGCGAAGTACGCGTTCATCAGCCTTTCCACGCACAATTCGCAGTGCGTTTCGGCCCGGGAGAGCCTCCCCCAGTTCCCGCCGCCACCTTCTGAACGTTCCGCGCTCTCATGCAGCGGAGGAGTCCTTCACGGCTGCGCCTCCAGGCTCTCCACCGCTTCCATGGCCTTCACCGTGAACCGCCCGGCTCGGCTCTCCCTCAATATCTAACGACACGGCAGGCTTCGCTCCCGCTACGGACCGCTCAGTCGCTTCCGCCACAAGGGCTTTCGACGCTGCGCACCAACACCAACAACAACTCGCAATCGTTGATGCGACCCCCTGTGGGGTTAGCACTGGTGTCCGGAGGGGGTATCGACCAGTACGCCAACCTCCTGCAACATCGAAAACTGCTGTTCATCGGCGGATAGCTGTGGTGTGACGGTTCTGGTCCGGTCGCTGCGGGCCGTCGGGCAGGGCTTCGTGCCGGAGGCACCCCTCACCGGTGGAGTCGGACATATTGTAGATGGCGGCGAGTAGGCTCTCGGCCATGCGGGCCGACGCCGTACGAAATCATCGAAGAATTCTGGACGCCGCCGCGCAGTTGCTCGCCGAACGTGGTCTCGAGGTCACTCTCGACGACATCGCCGCCGCGGCGGATATCGGGGTGGGAACGGTCTACCGGCGCTACCCGAACAAGCGTGCGTTGGTCATCGAACTGTTCGTGGCGCAGCTCGACGAGATCGTCGATACGGCCGAGGCGGCGGTCCTCGATCCGAATCCGTGGTACGGATTGACGCGATTCGTGGAACTGACCTGTGAAATGGTGGCGGGGAACCGCGGTTTCGCCACGGTTATGACCGAATTGCAGGACGGCGCAATCCTTTTCGAGGAGCATCGGGAGAGGCTGCTACCGGCCGTGGAGGCACTGCTGCGGCGAGGCAAAGCGGCCGGATCGGTACGGCCAGAGGTGGAGTTGGCCGACGTCCTCGCCGTCATCGGGATGGTCCACGCCATCGCGGCGTGGACCGGCCCGGTCGATCCGGACAACTGGCGGCGATATCTGATCTTCCTGCTCAACGGAATACGGACTGCGACCGAACCCGAACTGCCGCTGACCACACCGGCGCTGACCGAGGAACAGATGAATGAGGCCCGAGTCGCGCTGGTGCGGCGGCGGAAATAGTCGCGCGCAATCCGCACTGGCAAGCCGGCCGACCATTCAGGGTGGCTCCGATTCAGCTGCGGCGCTTCTCGGCCACCTCGGTCATGCCGTGCATGAGCTTCTCCAATAGGCCGATGAAGATCGTCTGCTCCGGTTTGGTCAGGGTTCCGGCCCAGGCGCTTTCGCGCCGATTGTGCTCACGGAAGGCGTCGGTGATGGCGTCGAGGCCGCGATCGGTCAGTGTGATCTGCACCGCCCGCCGATCGTGCTCGGCCTTTTCCCGGGTCACCAGGCCATCGCGTTCCAGGGTGTTGACCAGTGCCGACACCGTGGCCCGGCTGTTGCCGGAAAGTTCGGCCACGCGCTTGGCCTCGGTGGGACCGGCCAGCCACAGCACGAAGAGGATGCGGAAGCCGGGCCAGCTCCAGCCGCGCGGCCGGTGCACCGAGGATTCCAGGTCGTAGACCAGCGCGCTGGTCACCCGGTGCAGCGTCAGCACCATCCGCATCGCCGTCGGGTCGACCTGGGGGAGTTCCCGATTGGCCTTGTCCACCGCGTAGTCGACGAAGGTCAGGTAGTCGAGGTCGCTGGGGGATTCCGGAGCGGTGGTCATGAGCACAGGGTAATGACGTCTGCCTGGTGCGCGGTGTGACGGGGAGCAGGTCTTGCCATCGGTGTGGTTCGGGCTACACTCGACTCAAATTAATCAAACCATTGACTAATGGAGGGCTGATGACCACGAAGGCTTTCGCCTCGTCGGCGGATCTCGGCGAGAAGGTGCAGACGCTCGAGGTGCTCGCCGACGGTGTGTACGCGCTGACCGCCGAGGGTGACCCCAATATCGGCGCGATCGAGGGGGAGGATTTCGTCGTCTGCTTCGAGGCTCTGGCCACGCCGGTCGCGGCGCGCCATTGGCTGGCCAAGCTGCGTGAGCACACCGACAAGCCGGTCAAATATCTGATCCTGTCGCACTATCACGCGGTGCGAACGCTCGGCGCCAGCGCCTACGACGCGCAAGTGGTCATTGCGCATGACAACACACGCAAGCTCATCGCCGAACGCGGACAACAGGATTGGGATTCCGAATACGGACGCATGCCGCGGCTTTTCAAGGAGCCCGACACCATTCCCGGACTGGCCTGGCCCACCCAGACCTTCTCCGAATCGGTCACCATCGACCTCGGCGGCGACCGCGGCGAACTACAGCTGAAGTTCCTGGGCCGCGGGCACACCGAGGGCGACATCGTGGCCTGGCTGCCCCAGCACAAGATCCTGTTCGCCGGTGACCTGGTCGAGGCCGAAGCTGCGCTGTACACCGGCGACGCCTTCCACCGTGAATGGGCCACCGACACCCTCGACGCCGTCAAAGCACTGGGCGCGGAGCAGCTCATCGGTGGCCGCGGCGCGACCGCGCGGGGACGTGAAGCGTGCGATGCCGCGATCGAGCAGACCCGGCACTTCCTGCACGTCATGCTGACCGAGGTGGGCACGGTGCACCAGCGTGGCGGCACCATGAAGGAGGCGTTCGAAGCCACCCACGCCGCACTGTTCGACCGTTATGGGCATTGGCCGATTTTCGAACACTGCCTGCCGTTCGACGTCTCCCGCGTGTGGGACGAGCTGTCCGGCATCGAACGGCCGGTCATCTGGACCGCCGAACGTGACCGTGAAGTCTGGAACCAGCTGCAGAACTGAGGAATTCGACGTGACAACCGATAAGACGGTCGCCGTCATCGGCAATGGGCCGGTAGGTCAGACGGCCGCCCTGCTGCTGGCCCGCTGGGGCATCCCCGTGATCGTGCTGGACGCCCGGCCGCAGCGCGACGAGATCGGCTCCAAGGCGATCTGCCAGCAGCGCGACGTGCTCGATGTGTGGGAATCCATCGGCGCCGGACGCCGAATCGCGGAAGAGGGCGTCACCTGGACCACAGCCCGGACCTTCTACCATGATCGCGAACTGTTCTCCTATGACCTGCCGGATTCCGGCAAGTCGGCTTTCCCCGCGTTCGTCAATATTTCGCAGACCCGTACCGAGCAGATCCTTGACGAAGCCATCGCGGCGTCCGATCTGATCAAGGTGCGTTGGGGTCATACCGTCACCGAGATAGAGCAGGACGAGACCGGCGTCCGCCTCCGCTGCTCGACCGCGACCGGCGACGCGACCGTCGAAGCGGCATACACCGTCGCCTGCGCCGGTCCGCGCAGCGACGATATTCGCGCCGGGCTCGGCGTCTCCTTCGGTGGTGAATCTTTCGAGGACCGATTCCTGATCTGCGATATCCGGGTCGATCTGCCGGACTGGGCCACCGAACGCCGCTTCTACTTCGACCCGGAATGGAACCCGGGGCGGCAGGTACTCATTCATCCCTGCCCCGACTCGACGTTCCGTGTCGACTGGCAGGTGCCCGGCGACTACGACATCGACGCTGAGCAAGCCAGTGGCGCGTTGAACGCGCGAATTCGCCGGATCATCGGCGACGCGGACTACGAGGTCGTATGGAAATCGGTGTACCGCTTCCACTCTCGTGTCGTTGACCGCATGCGGGTGGGTCGAGTGCTGCTGGCCGGCGACTGCGCTCACCTTGTGTCGCCGTTCGGTGCGCGCGGGCTCAACTCCGGTGTCGCCGATGCCGAGAACGCCGCGTGGAAACTGGCTTTCGTACTCAACGGCTGGGCACCGGCGGAACTGCTGGAGAGCTACCACGTCGAAAGGCATGCGGCGGCACTGGAGAACATCGAGGTCACTACCGACACCATGAACTTTCTGGTGCCGCGTGATGATCGCCGGCGTCGGGTACGTCGCGACACCCTCGAACGCGCGGCGATGGATTCGACGGCCTGCGCGGCGGTCGATTCAGGTCGGCTGTCCGAACCGTTCTGGTACGTCGCTTCGCCGCTGACCACCCCGGATCCAGGCCGGCCCTTCCGCGGTCGGCCGCCGCGTGGCACGGTGCCGCCGCCCGCTCCGGGCATTATCGTGCCCGACGCGCCGGTCGCACTGCCCGACGGCGGGCGTGGGCGGCTGCGGGAACTCGCTCGCGACGGGTTGCTGCTATTGGCTGGACCGGATGTGGATGTGCAGACCCTGGCGCGGTGCGCGACGGCCGCCACCCCCGCACCGATTCGGGTGCTGGAGATCGCGGCCATCGATGGTGACGGGACACTCACTGCCGCATTGCGATCCGAACCCGGCGAAGTCTGGCTGTTGCGGCCCGACGCGTACATTGCCGCGGCACTGCTCGACCCGAGTGTCGAGGAACTGGCGGGGGCGATTCGGCGGGCCGATGGTTCGACGGCCGAGATCACCGTGGTGGCCTGAAGCCGCCAAAATAGTCAATAATTTGACTAAAATCGAGGAGTTTCGACATGGCGTACTACCGCCAGGTGGGGCAGATTCCGCCCAAACGACACACCCAGTTCCGCACCGCCAATGGTGCGCTGTACTACGAGGAGTTGATGGGAGAGGAGGGCTTCTCCAGCGACTCGTCGCTGCTGTACCACCGGCGCATCCCCTCGGCGATCCGGGAAGCGACCGTCTGGGAACCTGGTGACCTCTCGTTGACTCCCAATCACCCACTCGTACCGCGGCATCTACTGTTGCCTGCGTTGTTTCCGGGTGCCGAGTGGAACTCGGTCGACGTGGTCACCGGTCGTCGGTTGGTGCTGGGCAATGACGACGTCCGCATCTCCTACGTCGTCGCCGGGCAGGTATCGCCGTTGTACCGCAACGCCATCGGCGACGAGTGCGTGTACATCGAATCGGGCACCGGCATAGTGGAGACGGCGTTCGGGGCGATGCCAGTGCGGAAGGGCGACTACGTGATCCTGCCCCGGGCGACCACGCATCGGTGGCTGCCGGAACCCGGAAAACCCTTGCGCTCCTACGTAATCGAGGCGAACGGTCATATCGCTCCGCCCAAGCAATATCTGTCGCGCTTCGGTCAACTGCTCGAACACGCTCCGTACTGCGAACGAGATCTGCACGGCCCCGCCGGGCCGCTCCTGTCGGAGGAGACCGACGTCGAAGTCCTTGTCAAACACCGGGGACCCAATGGGATCGCGGGTACGCGATATCTGGTTCCGCACCACCCGTTCGACGTTGTCGGCTGGGACGGTTGCCTTTACCCGTACACCTTCAATATCTCCGACTTCGAGCCGATCACCGGCCGCGTGCACCAGCCCCCGCCGGTGCACCAGGTGTTCGAGGGAAACAACTTCGTCATCTGCAACTTCGTGCCGCGCAAGGTTGACTACCACCCGCTGTCGGTACCGGTGCCCTACTACCACTCCAATGTCGACTCCGATGAGGTGATGTTCTACTGCGGCGGCGACTACGAGGCGCGCAAGGGCACCGGAATCGGGCAGGGATCGATATCACTGCACCCGGGCGGGCACGCGCACGGACCGCAGCCCGGTGCGGTCGAGCGCAGCCTCGGCAAGGAGTTCTTCGACGAACTCGCCGTCATGGTCGACACCTTCCGGCCCTTGCAGCTCGGTGAGGGCGGCGTGGCCTCCGATGACGGCGTCTACGCCGGCAGTTGGACGAGGGCGACATCATGACCGGGCTGCTGGATGGACTGGTCGACGACGCCGGGCTGTTCCCGCCGACCGCGTTGAGCATGCCTGAAGCCATTGTGCGACATCGGGCCGACAGGCGCGCGGCCAATCCGATACTCACGCACCGATTTCTGTGCCCGGCGAGTCGTATCGGCGAACTCCGCGCTCAGCTCGAGCGCGGCGAACGTATCCGCGTCGGCCTCATCGCGGATACGGGCGTGCCTGGGCTGGCCGCAGCGCTGACGGACTTAGCGGCCGACCCCGCGCTCGACGTGGCGCTGATCGAGTTCCCACTGGATGCGGCGACCGTGCCGCTCGGGCGCGTGGTGGCCGAATTCCCGCCCGGCGTACCGGCTTTCGTCGAGCCCGCGTCGTACTCCGACATCGCGGCCTGTACCCCTGAACTCGCACGGCTCGGCGTTGGACTGAAGCTCCGGTGCGGCGGCATTCGGCCGGAATTGTTCCCGTCAGCGCAGACGCTGGCAAACGCGCTGATCGCCGCCGCCGAAGCGGGTGTTCCGGTGAAAGCCACCGCCGGCCTGCATCACGCGGTGCGCTACACCGATGAGGGGACCGGATTCACCCACCACGGATTCTTGAATCTGGTGCTCGCGGCGGCGGCCGCCACCGGGGGAGCGGACGCGGAAGCGGTCGAGGTCGTCCTGCTGACCGACGACGCCCTGTCGCTGGTCCGAGCGGCCACCGCCCTGGACACTTCAGACGTCGCCGCCACCCGCGCCCTACTCACCAGCTACGGATCGTGCAGCACAACCATACCGGTGGCCGAGGCGCAGGCCTTCGGACTCATTGATACGGAAGGGATTTCACAGTGACCAACACCTGGGCGCCGGTGCCCGAGGGCTCCGGCTTCGGAATCGACAACCTGCCCTACGGGATCTTCTCACCATCCGATGTAGGTTCCCGCGTCGGAGTCCGGATCGGCGATCATGTGCTCGATCTCCGGGCGGCTCTGGGTGATCAGGTTTTCGAGAGGGCCTCGCTGAACGACTTCATGGCGAGGGGGCGGGACTACTGGACAGCGACCCGCCGCCGGATCATCGACCTACTCACCGATCCGACGCAACGAGTCCGCGCTGCCGAGATTCTGCATCCGCTGGATCAGGTCACCCTGCACTTGCCGATCGAGGTCGCCGATTACGTCGACTTCTATGCCAGCGAGCACCATGCCACCAATCTCGGCACCATGTTCCGCCCGGATTCGGCTGCGCTGCTGCCGAATTGGAAGCACCTGCCGGTCGGCTACCACGGCCGGGCAGGCACGATCATCGCTTCCGGCACCCCGGTGACCCGCCCGTCCGGGCAGCGCAAGGCACCGGCGGACCCCTCGCCGGTCTTCGGCCCTTCGGCGCGGCTCGATATCGAGGTCGAGGTCGGCTATGTCGTCGGCACCCCGAGCGAGCTCGGAAAACCGGTGTCCACCAAGGAATTCACCGACCATGTATTCGGTGTATGCCTGGTCAACGACTGGTCGGCTCGCGATATCCAGGCCTGGGAGTACGTGCCGCTGGGGCCGTTCCTGGGCAAGTCGTTCGCCACCTCGATCTCGCCGTGGATCGTCCCACTGGACGCGCTGGCCGCTGCGCGAGTGCCGACGCCGCAGCAGGATCCGGCACCGCTGCCGTACCTCGAGGAGCCCGAGCCCTGGGGTTTGGATCTGCGACTCGAGTTCGTACTGAACGGACACACCGTATCCCGGCCACCGTACGCGCAGATGTATTGGTCTCCGGCACAGATGCTTTCGCATATGACGGTCAACGGTGCGAGCCTGCGCACCGGTGATCTGTTCGCCTCGGGCACGGTGTCCGGGCCGGAGGCGAATCAGCGCGGCTCGCTCATCGAGCTCACCTGGAATGGCACCGAGCCTTTGCATCTGCCCGACGGCCGCACCCGTACCTTCCTGGAAGACGGCGATCTCGTGACACTGAGTGGATCCGCGACCGGCCCGTCCGGTTCGCCGATCAGTCTCGGTGAGGTCACCGCCCGTATCCAACCGCCGGAAGCGGCGCGGTCCTAGCGAATGGCCCGAGCGGCGCGCACCGCGAGTCAGTCCGGGGTACCAGTCGCCGCGAGTCCGCGGATGGCTTGGTCGACGAGCCGCTCGGCGAGGGAATCGTCGAGCGGGCCGGTGCCGAACAGAAGGTGGAAGTAGATCGGCGCGTAGATCATCTCGGCCGCATCGCCCGGTTCGAGATCGGCACGGAACAGACCTTCGTCGACCCCGCGTCGTATCAACTTGTCCACTGCGGCGTATCGGTCGTTCCAGAACCGGGTCTTGAAATCGGCGAGGGTAGCCGGGTCGTATTGCCCCTCGGCGACGATCTGGGCGATCAACCGCCCCTGCGGTCCGGCGTACCGCGAAACCAGTGATTTCACATGTGTTTCGAGCGCCTGGCGCACCGGCAGATTCTCCGGAATACGGACCTGCGGCAGATGATCCTCCATGAAGGCGTCTATCACCACGGCGGCTTTGTTGGGCCACCACCGGTAGATGGTCGCCTTACTGACCTTCGCCCGCTTGGCGATCATCTCGATGGTCAGCTTCTGGACGGTCGTCGCCCGTCTCTTATCCCGGACCAAGAGATCCATCGTCGCGTCCAGGATCGCCTGTCGACTCGATTCGCTTCGTACAGCCACAAAAGGGATGTTATCGCGAATCCATTGTCAAACACGACATAGACATGGTTCTATGATCTCGATACGATACGAAACGTTTCGGATGATATGAAGGGTGGTTAGCAATGAAGCTCGGCCGAATCTCTCGTTCGACGCCGGACGGCGACCAAACCAGGCTCGTAGCGGTCGAACCCGACCGGGATCGCGTGGTGGATCTGGCCCAGGCGTACCGCATCGCTCGTCAGCGCGGCTCGGCCTCCACGGCGGCGGCACTGCGGCTCGCGGCGGCGTACTTTCCGTCGAGCATGTCCGCCGCGATCGCGGCGGGTCCGGCGTTTCTCGATGCCGCGCACTGGGCGGTGGAGCAGGCCGCCGATGACGCGTCGCTGCCCATCGGTGAGGTCGACTGGCAGTCTGCGGTCGACCCGCCGGTGATCCGCGACGGCCTGACCTTCCCGCTGCATATGCAGCAGTTCCACGAGAAGGTCGGTGGCGGACTGCCGAACCCGCAGTTGTTCAAGACTCCGGGCTACTTCAAGGGGTCCACCGGCGTCGTATACGGCCACGACCAGGAAGTGCCTTACCCGGGTTACTCCGAATTCGTCGACTACGAGCTCGAAATCGGGTTGATCGTCGGCGGCTACGGCAGCAACCTCACGCCCGACGAGGCGCAGGCCAACCTGTTCGGCCTCACCATCTTCAACGACTTCAGCGCGCGCGATGTGCAGGGACCTGAGATGGGGATGGGCATGGGCCCGCAGAAGTGCAAGGACTTCGCCTACGGCATCGGCCCGTGGATCACCACCATGGACGAGATCGGTGACTTCGACGCCATCACCGGGTCCGTCCGCGTCAATGGTGAGGAGTGGTCCAGCACCAAGGCCGAGGGCATGATCTACACCCCCGCCGAACTGCTGGCTTACGTCTCCATCGGCGACAACCTGCAGCCGGGCGATCTCATCGGTTCGGGCACGCTGCCCAATGGCTCCGGCCTCGAAATCGACAAAAAGTTGCGACCCGGCGATGTCGTCGAACTCGAGATCAGCGGTGTCGGGGTGCTACGTAACCGGCTGAGCGCCGAACCCGTGACCGCGCCGTGGTGGCCCGAACCGCGTCAGTACCCCTTCGGCGCGACCACAGCCTGAGAAGGAACCCCCAATGAATGAGAACACCGTGATTTCGCCCGTTCGCCGCATCGTGACCGGTCACGATGAGAACGGCCGATCGATTATCGTCAGCGACGACGCCTGTCCGAATGTCTTTGCCTCCGAGGATGTTCCGGGCTTCGGTGCGAGCGTCGCCTGGATGACCGAACCCGGCGACATCTCCAATGCTGGCAATGAGGACACGGCCGCCGCCGACACGCAGGTGCCCATGTACCCCAAGGCCGGCGGCAGCATCTTCCGGATCGCCACCTTCCCGCCGGACGCCGCCTACAGCGACCAGGCGTCGACGACGCTGTTCAGTGAGTTCGGCGGGGAGCACGCCCGCGCCGCGGCTGAGGAGGACGCCCGGCACTTCTGGTTCCACCGCACCGATTCCCTCGACTACGGCATCGTGCTCGACGGCGAGATCTGGCTGATGACCGACGAGGGCGAGTGCCTGATGAAGGCCGGGGATGTCGTCGTCCAGCGTGGCACCAGCCATTCGTGGTCCAACCGCAGCGACAAGCCGTGCCGGATGGCGTTCATTCTGCTCGGCTCGCTGCCGCTGTTCGACGAGGCGCAGCCGTGACCGGCGATGTGGTGTGGTCGCCTTCGTCGGAACGTGTGGCTGCCGCGGAAGTGACCCGTTTCCGCGCCGGTCTGCACCCGGAGCTCCGTGATGCCGAGTATCTGGATCTGTGGCGCTGGTCGGTCGAACATCCGGATCGGTTCTGGTCGGCCATAGCCGATTTCGAGGATGTCCGGCTGGGTGGCGCGCCCGCCGGTCCGGTTGCGCCGGACGAAATGATCGGTGGCGCTTGGTTTCCCGGCCGCACCGTCAACTATGCCGAGCACATGCTGCGCAAGGCACCGGAGACCGCGCTGATCGTCGTGGACGACGACAACCGGTCTCATGCAATATCCAGCTCTGAGCTTCGCAACCAGGTCGCGGCCCTGGCCGCGGCGCTGCGTTCCATGGGTGTTGTACCCGGCGACCGGGTGGCCGCGGTATTGCCCAACCGTTCCGAAGCGGTAGTCGGACTGCTCGCCTGTGCGACGGTCGGGGCGATCTGGTCGGTGTGTTCGCCGGAGTTCGGCACCGATGCGATCGTCTCCCGCTTCGCCCAGCTGGCACCGCGGGTGCTCATCGCATCCGATGGCTATCGGCACGGTGGGCGCGAACACGCGCGGATCGTCGAAATGGCCGAGGTGACCAACCGGCTGCCGGGTCTCGAGAGGGTCATCTGGGTAGACCATCTCCGTCCCGGGACGCGTCCGGACTTCGAAGTCCCGGTGCACAGCTGGGATTTGGTCACCACCGGGCACACCGAACTCGAATTCACCGACCTGCCGTTCGAACACCCGCTGTGGGTACTGTTCTCTTCCGGCACAACAGGAATCCCCAAGGGCATCGTGCACGGTCACGGCGGTGTGCTGTTGGAGCATTTGAAGATGCTGCGCATCCACAGCGATGTACGGGCGGGCGATCGCTATATGAACGTCGCCAGCACAGCGTGGGTGGTCTGGAACATGCTGGTCTCCGGTCTCGGTGCCGGTGCGACGGTGGTGCTGCTCGACGGCAGCCCGGTCAAGCCCGAACTGGGCCGCGTCTGGCAGGTCGCGGCCGAACACCGCGTTGACGTCATGGGACTCAGCGCCGGCTACATCCACGCCTGCCTGAAGGCGGACGTCGTACCATCGCAGACCCGGCTGCGCACCCTACAGGTGACCGGATCGCCGCTGTCAGAGGCCGGATTCGACTGGGTCGGCGAGCATTTCGACGATATGTGGCTGTCGTCGATGAGCGGTGGCACCGACATAGCATCCATCTTCGTCGGCGGCGTCCCCGAACTGCCGGTCCGAAGGCCTCGGCTGCAGGCCCCGGCACTCGGTGTCGCGGTCGCGGCGTGGGACGCCGACGGTCGACCCGTCATCGGGGAACAGGGCGAGTTGGTGGTCACCAAGCCGATGCCGTCCATGCCGCTGCGATTCTGGAACGATCCAGACGATCATCGTTACCGCGCAAGCTATTTCGACATGTTCCCCGGAATCTGGCGGCACGGCGACTTCATCGAATTCGATGTCGACGGCAGTTCGGTGATTCACGGGCGTTCGGACTCTACGTTGAATCGCGGCGGCATCCGAATCGGTTCGGCCGAGATCTACCGGGTCGTCGAGGAATTCCCCGAGGTGCGCGAATCCCTCGTCGTGGGAGCCGAACTCGGCGCCGACGGCTACGACATGGTGCTGTTCGTGGCGGCGATCGACGGCACGAACAATGAGGCGCTGCGGAGCCGGATCGGCGAAGCACTGCGTTGGCTGCTGTCCCCGCGCCATGTCCCGGACGACATCGTCTTCATGCGCGCCATCCCGCATACCCGGACCGGAAAGAAGCTCGAGGTTCCCGTCAAGCGCATGCTGCAGGGCGCGGCTCTGACCGATGTGGTCGACCTCGGTGCCGTGGACGACAGTGGCCTGCTCCGGGAATACGAGGACTTCGCACACCAACGACACTCTGTGAGGACAGCATGAGCAATGAGGTCAGCTTTCAGATCGGTACGTTCGCCAACGGAGAACAGCCGCCCTATCCGGGCATTGTGGTGGCCGGTCGCGTGTACGACACGCGCACTGTCCTGCCATACCCGACGACGGCCGCGCTGCTGGGCGACTGGGAGCCTGCCCTGCGGTCCTTGCAGGACTTCGCGAATGCGGTGACCGGCGACGGTCGACCGGTCGAGGAGTTGCGTGCGCTCCCGCCGGTGCAGCAGCCGGGACAGATCTTCGCGGCGGGCGCGAACTACCGCGAGCACATCATCCAGATCACGGTTGCCCACCGCATCGGAACTCCCGGCGCGACCGAGGCCGAACTGCGTGAGCAAGCTGCCCGGGAGACCGATGAGCGGGCCGCCAATGGCGACCCCTATGTATGGGTCGGCGTGCCGTCATCGATCAGCGGTGCCTACGACGATGTGATCCTGCCGGCCGTGGGCGAAAACCACGACTGGGAACTGGAACTCGGCGTCATCATCGGCCGTCGGACTCGCGATGTCGGTGTGGCGGAGGCCGTCGACGCGATCGCCGGGTACACCATCTGCAATGACCTGACCACGCGAAGTCTGGTGCCCCGCACCGATATTCCGATGATGGGTACCGACTGGATGCGGGCGAAGAACGCGCCCACCTTCTACCCGACCGGACCGTATCTCACCCCGGCGAAATTCGTCGCGGACCCCCTCGATCTGGAGATCACCCTGCACCTCAACGGTGACCTGATGCAGAAGGGCTCGACCAGCGACATGCTGTTCGGTCCCGCACAGCTGATCTCCTACATCTCCCGCTACGCCACGCTCGAACCGGGCGACATGCTCATCACCGGCTCGCCCGCGGGCAACGGCTCACACCATGGCAGGTTCCTGCGTGCGGGTGACGTGATGGAGGCCGAGATCACCGGCCTCGGAAAGCAGCGCACCGTCTGCCGATAGCCCCGCGCCCAGGGCTGATCGCAGGCGAGCGCGCGAAGGGCCCGACCGCTGTACAACTGCGGTCGGGCCCTTCGACTGGTGCCGCCGGGATCGACCAGTGCCCGGCCCCCGGCGGCACTCAGGCCCCGATCTCGATGCGTTTCGCGCATATACGAGCTCGGGGCTTCGGCATGTCGCGGGCTAGAGAAGTCGGCGGCCCTGATCGCTGTGCCCGAAGGCGCGGGACGCGGCGGGGTAGATCATCGACCACATCTCGGCGGGCCCGCCTTGGAGACATTTGTCAGATGCAGGTGAGGACCCAGACGCGGCAGCCGCTCTTGAATGGGATGCGAAAGGGGCGGGGGCACACGAGATAACTCGTGTGCCCCCGCCCCTGTTCGGGCTCCGGTCACATAGGCGGTGGAACGAATACGCCCTTGTCCGGGTCGTTGAACATCTGCTTGCTGATCCACTCGTCCGCGGTCTCAGCGATTCCCCACACATCGGAGGTCGCCGGGTCGGAGACATCGAAGATGCTGGGATGCCAGGTGTCCTCGTCGATGGTGGCGAGCTCGGTGGTGTACTCCATGGTGTTGCCATGGGGGTCATGGAAATACGTGAAGGTGTTGTCTCCGGCGCGATGCCGGCCGGGGCCCCAGATCTTGGGGACTCCGGCGCGCATGAGACGCCCACTGCCATAGAGGTATTCGTCCAAGCCGCGCAATTCGAACGAGACATGGTTCAGCGCGGTATGCGGGCCGCGGGAGATCGCGATGCTGTGGTGCTGGTCGCTACAGCGCAGGAACCAGAACAGCCCGCCCATTCGCGGATGCGTGTTCGTATCGGACAGCCGGAAGTTCAGGTGCTTCTCATACCAGGCCGTCATCTTCTCCGGCTCGGGCGAATTGAACACCACGTGCGACAGGCGCACCGGGATGTCTTCCTTCTCCTCGATCTTGCGGTGCTTGCGGGTCTCCACGTCCGAGGACACCTCGACGGTGCGGCCCTCGAGGTCGAAGAAGCGGAAACCGTAACCGCCGCCTGGGGTTTGGAGGACATCGGGCTCGTTGATCAGCCGCACGCCCTCGCTGCCGAGTTTGGCGGCGAGCCCATCGACGGCCGCGCGGTCGGCCGCACCGAGCGAGATCAGGTCGAGCCGCTTCTCCGCGGCTTTGCGGACGCGCACGATGTACTGCTCGGGTGAGCCTTCCGCGGCGAAGTAGCTCACGTCGCGCTCGTCACCCGTGGTGGCCAAACCCCAGTGCTTGGCATAGAACTCGACTTGTTTGTCGTAGTCGGGCACGGCGATGTCGACGTGGCGCAGATGGGTGATCGGACTGAACGACATTCTTCCTCCTTCGAAATTCAATCTGCCGGTGCCGGCTTCTACGCCACGACGGGCGCGGCGGGCGTCGGCGGTGCGGCGGTGAGCGCGGGGATCATGGTGAGCAACTCCGCCAGTCGCGTCGCGGTGTCGGCGGCGCCGAGCACATACCGGTCCGGCCTCACCACGACGGCGTGCGAGTCGACCGCGGTGAGAAGCTCGCGGACCTGTTCAGGATTGGTCAGAATGACAATCTCGGGATTGGCCTCCACCTCGATTCGCCGGTCCTCGGGGAGCCCAGCGAATAGATCGGCAGTGGTCGCCAGCAGGAAGCGCGCACCAACGATGTCGTCGAGGCGAGTCCCGTCCGCCAGCATGGGCTGCCTCGAGAGCTGTCCTGCGTTCGGATCGTCAGGACCCGCATGCAATCCCGGTCCGAGCGCCGGGAGGGGCGGATACACGTCCTGAGGGTGGCTGCGGATGTGCGCGTCGCGACCCGCGGCCGTTGCCGGATCGGTCGTCTGGACGAGATGGGCCATGGTGGCCGCCTTCTCCACCCAGTAGCGGGCATGCGGTAGCCGTTCGCTCTGGTAGGTATCGAGCAGGGCCGGCGCGGCGGTGCCGCGGGCTACCGCTTTCAGCTTCCACACCAGATTGGCGACATCGCGCATACCGGCGCAGAGACCTTGACCGAACAGCGGCGGCGCCTGGTGCGCGGCGTCGCCCGCGAGGAAGACGTTCCCGACGCGCCACTGCTCCGCGACGCGAGCCCGGAATGTGTAGATGGCGATCCGGTCGGGTTCGAAGTTGGTGACCGACAGAACGCCCCGGCTGATGCGCTCGATCGCCGAACGGGTCACGATCTCGGCGGGGTCGTCGCCGGGCATGACCTTGAATTCCATTCGTACGCGGTCGCCGGGCAACCGGACCCACAGTCCGGGCCGGGAATGGTGTCCGAGGAATGCCATCGTGCCGAGGAGGCCCGGGCCGCCGTGCAGCAGACCGTCGACGACCAGCCACGGGTCGTCGGAACCGAGCTTCTCGGTCTCGACGCCGAGTTGTCGCCGCACCGGCGAATGGGCGCCGTCACACGCGATCATCCAGCGGGCGGTAATGAATTCCGTCGCACCGTCGGCATTCTCGACCCGGCATCGCACACCGTCGGAGTCCTGCGTGAAATCGAGGAGCGTGCGCCCCGAACCCAGTCGTACATTCGGGTGCCGTTCGAGTTCCTCGCGCAGCAGCGCCTCCATATCCGGCTGATGGAACATCAAATCGTCATGCCATGCCTGAGTACCGAATTGACCGGTGGGCAGCTCGAAGAGGATCTCACCCTCTTCGTTCTCCATGCGGAATTCGGTCATCGGCTCGCAGATCGCGGACGCCCGCTCGCCGATGCCCAATGCCTGCAGTGTTCGCAGTGTTTCGCCGTCGAAATGCACGGCACGGGCATGCGGCCAGGTGGCGGCCTCGCGTTCGATTCCGATCGCGGAGATTCCCGCGCGTCCCAGCAGGGCGAGAGCGGTTGCCCCTACCGGTCCGCAACCGATGACAGCTACTTCGTAGTCGTACGACACCATCACTCCCTTGTGTACTAAACGTATCGTATCGAATCGACTGTACGTCGGTGCGGCGTGGATCACAATCCCCTCTGGTCGACGAGATTTCGTGCGGGTCCTCGGGTTGCTACTCCGGACGGCGTTCGCCGAGCAGGCTGCCGCGTGCTCGGAATTCGGCGATCACTTCGTCGGCACATCGGACGGTCACATCGCAAACCATCGTCCGTCCGGAGCGGGAGCGGACGATCGCCTCGGCGGTCAAGACGTCACCGAGGTATGCCGGGCGAAGGAACTGGATATCAGCGGCAGCCGTCACCGCGGCGGAACCGAAACTATTTGCGGCACAAGCGAATGTGGTATCAGCCAGGGTGAAAACCAGTCCGCCGTGCAGGATCTTGTGGCCGTTGACCATGTTTGGCCGAACCGGCATGCGTGCCGATGCGCGACCCTGGCCTGCGGATACCATCTCGATCCCCAGCGTTCGCGATACTTGGTCGGTGGCCAGGAGTTCGCGCACCGCGTCGACGACACGGCCCTCGTCGGCCTCGTCGACGGCCGTAGTCACGGGGATACCGCCGAGGCCAGGGGAGCGGGCTCGAAAAGCTCGTCGACCGCGGGTGCGCCGGGGGGCATCATCGCCAACTCGGCGCGAATCGCGTAAAGGCGGCGTAGCCCGGCGGCCGCCGGTGTGAGCGAGTCCGGTGCGGACCGCAGGCTCGCGCGGGCCGAAAGTTCGGTGTACCCGCCCCGGATCAGCATGTCGACCGCATGCGCGGACTCGGCCGTGGCGAGCCAATGCCGAGCCCGGTCCAGGCAGGACAGGTAGGCGCTGATCGCCTCGGCGGATGCCAGCCCGGCCGGTCCGGCCACCAGTCCTTGCCCTGGATAGTCGGGCAGTTCGTCGCCGATGGCGAGTAGTACCGGCAAGCCCTCCCTGCGGGCCAGTTCGTCCAGAGGTGGTCCGAGCAGGGTTGCCGCGATCTCGCCGGCGAGCAAGGCGTCGTAGCGCTCGCGCACCCCACCCACCGGGGTCAGGGTGTAGTCGTCGGAGGTGAGTCCGTGCGAGCGCAGTAGGTGCCGCAGGACGATGGCGAACCCGTTGTCGACCGCGTCCACCCCCAGCTCGGCCCCGCGCAGAGCCGTGATCGTGTCGAAACCCTTGCGCCCCAACAGATGTAGCGGGGTGGTTCGCTCCACCTGCGCGAGCAGCCGGATCGAGGCTCCGGTGGCATTCCAGACGATCAGGTTGTCGATGGCCGTCACGGCCAGGTCGCAGTCTCCGGCGACGAGTTGGGCGCGCTGCTGGTCCGAGGATCGGGTGAGCGTGGTCTCGACCTCGACTCCCGCTTCGGCGAGGAAGCCGCGTTGGTCGGCTACGACATACAGCGGCGGGGGGACGAACACCGATTGGCGCAGTCGAACGGTCATGGGTGAATCTACCTTTCCTGGATCCCCGATTGGCGGAATCGCGCGTACGAAACGGTACGTCTAGTACACCATTACTCACTGTAGATGACGGTTCTCGGCCGGGGCCCTCTTCCCCTGATCAGGTGGACGGGAGGAAATTTCCGCGATTCGCCCATTTCTTCCATCTGCTCCACGTATCTTATGCAACGAAACGGATCGTTTCTGTTAATGCATCCGTGATCAGGAGGAGAACATGAGGATCAGCGCAGACCTCGCTCGTTGCGAAGGCCACGGACTCTGTGTGGACGCGGCGCCCGAGGTGTTCGACCTGGACGACGACGCCGTCGTGGTCGTCACCCGGGCGGTCGTACCGCCGGAGTTCGTCCGCAAAGCCGAGTCCGCGGCACGGCTGTGCCCGGTCGCCGCCCTGCACCTCGAGGCATAGCCGAAGTCGGCCCGTACCAAAGGATCTCCACATGCCCGTTCCCACGTCCGTTCTTGTTCCGCGGTCCGATATCGACCTGTTTTCCGATAAGGTGATGGCCGCTCCCTACGAGGTCTACCGCGAGCTGCGCGATGCGGGTCCGATTGTGTATCTGAACCGGATCGACGCGTACGCGATACCTCGATACGAGCAGGCTCGCGAAGTACTAGGGGACTGGAAGTCGTTCTCCTCATCCGATGTCGCGTTCAACGAGGCCGCCAAGGAGTTCATCAGCGATCGCGGCGTCATTCGCGCCGATCCGCCCTGGCACGATCAGATGCGCGGAGTGCTGGCCGAGCGGCTGGCGCCGCGCGCCGTGCGCGCCCTGCGACCCGAAATCGCGCGCCGTGCTGAGGAACTCGTCGATCGACTGGTCGATCAGCGAGGAACTCGTCGATCGACTGGTCGATCAGGGCTCATTCGACGCGGTTGCCGAGCTCGCCCACCGCTTCCCCGTCGACATCGTCGGTGATCTCATCGGGCTACCACGGGAGGGGCGTGCGGATCTGCTGCCGCTACTCGACGCGAACTTCAATACCTTCGGCCCCGATAACGACCGCACCCGTGCGTCGCTCCCTGCTCTGGACGCGTTGACCGAATATGTGACGGTTACCGTGACCCGCGACGCGCTGGCCGAGGGCAGTATGGGCCGCGCGGTCTACGAGGCAGCCGACGCCGGACGGATCCCACGTGAAGCCGCGCCCTTCCTTG
Source organism: Nocardia vinacea (assembly GCF_035920345.1). Lineage (NCBI taxonomy): Bacteria > Bacillati > Actinomycetota > Actinomycetes > Mycobacteriales > Nocardiaceae > Nocardia > Nocardia vinacea. The sequence goes on along the minus strand of NZ_CP109149.1, from coordinate 2,041,818 downwards.
TATTGGCCTATGTCGCCGCGGGTATGGATACGACGGTGCACGCGCTCGGCCATGCCGTGTGGTTGTTCGCCGAGAACCCCGACCAGTGGCAGGCGCTGCGCGCCGATCCGACGCTGGTTCCGCAGGCGCTGCGCGAGGTGTTGCGCTGTGAATCTCCGGCGCAACTATTCGGGCGCACCGCGCGAACGGATGTGACCCTCGAGGGCGTCGACCTGTCGGCAGGGTCGCGCCTGGCGGTCCTGTACGGCTCGGCCAATCGGGACGAGCGCAAATGGGCCGATGCCGATCGATTCGATATCACCCGTGCGAACACCGACCATCTCGGCTTCGGCTACGGGCTGCACGGCTGCGCGGGCCAGGCGCTGGCGGCGATTGAGGGCGAGGCGGTCCTGAACGCGTTGCTGCACAAGGTCAGCCACATCCACGCCGCCGCTCCGGTTCGTCACTACAACAATGTGTTGCGCGGCTTGGCATCTCTGCCGGTCACTGTGACGACCGGCTGATCTGACCGGCTCCCGGTCGAACATCCATCCGCACCCGGGCGCTCGACGGGGCGCTGGGCCGGACCACAAACAGTGAGTATTGGTATCGAAGTCCGGCACGGATGTACCGGACTTCGATATCACTGTCGTCAGTGAGCGGCTTCCCGGAGCGAATCAGTGTTCCGGCGTCGCCACTGTGTGAACTCGCGCGGCATGCTCCAGCCCAGCACCGCGGTGACGGCGTCGGCGCTGCGTTGCACTGCCACGAATCTCCCGTTGTCGACCGCCCCCTCGACGATGTCAACCGGAAGGTCCGGCTGGATTCGGCCGACCATTTGGATCCGGTGGCCGAACTGCTCGGACCAGAAGTACGGTGCGTCGAGATGTGGGGCACCCGGCGCTACACCCGTGAGGTGAGCTAGCAACGCTCGCGCCGCGGTGGCCGCCATGCCGGACGCCGACGTCCAATGCTCCACTCGAATCTGCCGGTCGCCGCGCTGGAATCGCGCCACGTCGCCAGCGGCCACGATGCCCGCCACATTCGTCCGGCCCCAGGCATCGGTCAGCACGCCGTTGTCGCAGAGCACGCCGGATCCCTCGAGCCACTCCGTATTGGGAATCGCGCCGATGCCGACGAGGACCAGGTCGGCCGATAGTCGCGTGCCATCATCCAGCACGACGGCCGAGACCCGCTGAGCGCCATCGAATTCGGAGACTGTGTGGCGGGTGCGAAGCTCGACGTTGTGGTCGTTCATCGTCCGACGGAGCAGATCGGAAGCCACTCGGCCCAGGTGCGCCTGAAACGGCTGTCCCTCGGCTTCCACAATGGTCACCTGTTTGCCGAGAGCGGCCGCCGTGGAGGCGACTTCGGCGCCGATGAAACCGGCGCCCACGATCACAACCCGCTGCGCGGACTCGAGTGACTGCCGAAGCGCGATGGCATCGTCGAGAGTGCGCAGGACGCGAATTCCGGTTAGCCTGTCGCCCTTGGGAATTCGCCGGGCACGGGCTCCGGTGGCGATGACAATTCCATCGGTGGCCAAGGTTTCCCCGTCACCGATGGTCACCTGCCCCGTCCGCAGGCGGGTCGCCCCCGGTCCCAATACCCAGCGTGCGTCGAGGGATTCGTGAGAGGCGCTGTCCGCCAACGCGATATCGGCGATCTCGACCTTGCCGAGCAGGAAGTCCTTGGACAGGGGTGGGCGATCGTAAGGCAGGTGGGGCTCGTCCCCGATGATGGTCAACTCACCGTCGAATCCCTCCGCGCGCAGGGTTTCGGCGGCCCGCAGGCCCGCCAGCGATGCGCCGACCACGGCGATGTGGGTCACGATCGCGCCTCCACGAGGAAGACTTGGCCATTCTCGACCACCACGGGGAACGTGGCGATCGGTGTACGGGCCGGGGGGACATCGGGCGACCCGGTCGCCAGATCGAAACGTGATTCGTGCAGCGGACACTCGACGCAGCCGTCCTCGACCCAGCCGTCGGACAGCGAGGCGGTCTGATGGCTGCAGGTATCGGCGATACAGAAGATCTCGCCATCCGAGTCGGCTACCGCGAGGGGGATGTCGATCCCCGGCACATCGGTGACGCGGATGATGCCGTTCGCGGGAACGTCCGAGCGGTCGCACAGTTTGATTCGAATCATGGTGTCGCTCATTACTTCTCCGTCTGGTCGAACAGCACCGGCACCGATGCCGGTCCGCGGAACTGCCAGCCGACGAACTGCGGTTCGTCGGCGGGTCGGATGCCGGGCAGATCGAGGATCCGGGGCACGGCGGCGCGCATCATCGCGCGCACCAGGTGACTGCCGAGGCAGAAATGCGCACCGACGGAGAAACCGAGGTGATCTTCCAGGGCTGGGCGGTCGATATCGAACGTCTCCGGATCGGTGAACTTCCGCTCGTCGTAGTCGGCCGACATCGCCAGCACGAGAACGGTATCGCCAGCTTTCAAATCCGCTGCGGAACTGGAGAAGTCTTGGATCAGTCGGCGCGGGTAACTGCCTACCGGTGTCAGCCACCGCACGGATTCGTCGATGGCGCGCTCGAATGCCGCACTGTCCTCGCGGACCCGCTTCCGAGTCTCGGGGTGGGTCATCAGCAGCCATGGCAGGGTCGCGATCGCGTCGCGGGCGTCATTGAAACCTCCGGCGATCATGAGCTGGACATTGGCCGCGATCTCCTCGAGGGACAGCGGGTCCTCCGGGCTGGCATGGGCCATGGCCGAGACCACCGTGGCGTCGGGCTCGCGACGCACCCGTTCGATGGCGAGCCGGACTGCTTCGGTGTTCTCGGCTCGCGCGTTCTCGACTACCTTCCACACCTCAGGGTCATCGCTGTTATTGATGAATCCGCCGATGTAGGCGTCGGACCAGCGATGGATGTCCTCGGATGTGGCGTCGAGGAGACCGAGCACCTCCCGCAGGCAGGCCCCGGTGAAGCCATTGGCGAAATCAGCCGCCAGATCGGCCTGGCCGCGAACGCGAAGTGGCTCGAGGTACTGCCGGGCGAGGTCGTCGATGACCTCGGGCCAGGCGCGCTGGATCGAGCGGCGCTTGAGCGGCTCGTCACCGGAGCCACGGAGGCGTCGGTGAAGGTCTCCTTCACTGCGGATCATGGTCTGCCCGAGGGTGCGAGTGAGCAGCGCGCCCGGAATCTCGGTGGAGAAGATCTCCGGATGCGAGTCCACGAAGACCACGTCCTCGAAACGGCTGACCAGCCACATTTTCATGGTTTCGGACCAGGTCCAGCGTTCGGACTCGCGCAGGGTGGCGAAGGTGGGAAAGGGGTCGACCATCATGGCGTCGAGGTCGAGATCGATTTGCGGTGTCGGCACCGAATTCCTCCTCATCGAGGGTGTTGCACCTCATGAGTGTGATCCAAGCCATCTCCCATGAAAAGCACATATATCGGGCGTCTGATCTAAGTTATCCTTATGAAGTCGCTAGACGTCACGTTGCGCCAGCTCGAATACTTCGTGGCCACCGTCGAACGGGGAACATTGAGCGCGGCGGCCGCCGAGTTCCATGTTTCGCAGACCGCGGTGTCGCTGGCCATCAGCCAGCTGGAGAAGGCGCTCGGCGTCCAGGTTCTGGTGCGCCGACCCGCCAAAGCGCCCGCGCTGACGGCTGCGGGGCGGCAGTTGCTCGGCGATGCCCGGCAGGTGCTAGGACATGTGGGTGAGCTCGAAAGCGCCGTGCGCACCATCGGACAGGACATTTCGGGACAGCTCTCCATCGGCTGCTTCCCGACGATCACCCCGTTCGTGATGGGCAGGATTCTCGAAGAGGTGCCCATCCGATATCCGGAATTGGAGATCGATCTCGTCGAGGACACCGTCGAAGGTCTGCAGCGGCGGCTGGCGGACGGCCTGTGCGATCTGGCGATCATGTACGACATCGGTTTGGGCAGCGATGTCACGACGCTGCCGCTGTACTCCTGCCCGCCCTACGCTGTGCTGCCCGCAGGACATCGATTCGCCACGCGGCGCACCGTCGCGCTGTCCGAGCTGATCGACGAGCCGATGGTGATGATCGACATGCCTCCCAGCTTGGAGTTTTTCACCGGACGCATAGCGGAGGCCGGCTATGCGCCGGATATCCGTTTCCGGACCAGAAGCGTCGAGACAGTGCGCACCTTCGTGGGTCGCGGCATGGGCTGGGCGGTGCTGCTGCACCGGCCCGGGACCGAGCGTAGCTATGACGGCAGTGCGGTTGCCTCAGTCGATCTCGAAGGGATGGGAGCGCCGGTCGACGTTCTGCTGGTCATGAATTCCAGTGCCCGGATGACGCGGCGTGCGCGAGCTTTCGCGGAGATGGCTCCGGAAGTGTTGCGCACCGGCCCGGTACTAGCCCGCTGACCCCGCGAGCCCGGTGTCACACGGCCGCGACGGCCTCGTCGATGCCGATACGCTGTGCATCGGTATAGATGTTCATGGTCTCGCCGCGCAGGAAGCCGACGAGGGTGAGCCCGGCATCGGCGGCTAGGTCCACCGCCAGAGAGCTGGGGGCCGAGACCGCGCCCAGCACGGGAATACCCGCCATCACGGCCTTCTGCACCAGCTCGAACGAGGCCCTGCTGCTCACGATGAGGGCGAGATCCGCTGCGGGAATACGGTTTTCGCGCACAGCCCAGCCGATCACCTTGTCGACGGCATTGTGCCGACCGACATCCTCGCGGACCACGAGGGCAGTGCCGTCCCGCGTGAACAGGCCGGCCGCGTGCAGCCCGCCGGTGACGGCGAAGGCCGTCTGATGTAACCGGAGCTCATCGGGTAGGGCGGACAGGACTGTCGAATCGATCGTGAAATCGCCGTAGGGCGGCCGGAATCGGGTGCGGGTCCGGACCTCGTCGAGTGTGGTCTTACCGCAGAGGCCGCAGGCGCTGTTGGTGATGAAGCGTCGACTCGGCAGCGGTGTGGGCGTGCGCAGCCGGATATCGAGAACGTTGTAGGTGTTGTGGTCATAGGCGTCGGTTCCGGCGCAGTAGCGGGCGGAGACGATATCGTCGACCGAGTCGATGATGTTCTCGCTGAACAGGAATCCGTACGCCAGATCGATATCGCTGCCCGGGGTGCGCATGGTGACGGTCAACGGTTCGCCGCCGATGCGCAGTTCGAGGGGTTCTTCGACGGCGAGGGTGTCGGGGCGACGGACTTCCCCGGCGGGCGTTATCCGAATCGTCTTGCGACGGGTCGTGATTCGGCTCATCGCTGTACCTGGTCGCTGGCTTCCAGGCGGATCGTGACGGCCTTGGAGACCGGCGTATTGGACCGTTCGGCGACGTGGCCGAGCGGGACCAGCGGATTGGTTTCGGGGTAGTAGGCGGCGGCATTGCCCCGGGGAGTGGAATAGGGGACCAGCCGGAAGCCGGTGACCCTGCGTTCGATGCCGTCGGTCCACTCCGATACCAGATCCACCAGGTCGTCTTCGGCGAAACCGAGGGCGGCGATATCGTCGGGATGCACCAGAACGACCCTGCGCCCGTTGTGGATTCCACGGTAACGATCGTCGAGTCCGTAGATGGTGGTGTTGTACTGGTCGTGGCTGCGCAGGGTCTGCAGGATAAGGCGGCCTTCGGGGACGGGCAGCCAGTGCAGGTCGTTGACCGCGAAATTGGCCTTGCCGGTGGGTGTGTGGAACTCGCGAGTGTCGCGGGGAGGGTGCGGCAACTGGAAGCCGTCGCGGCGGCGCACCCGCTTGTTGTAATCGGCGCAGCCGGGCACTACGCGGGCGATGGCGTCTCGGATGGCGTCGTAATCGCGCCGGAATTCCGCCCAGGGGACGGAGTGGTCCGGGCCGAACAGTTCCTCGGCCAGCTCGCAGACGATGGCGACCTCGCTGCGCAGCTGATCGCCGACCGGCCGCAGCCGTCCGGTGGACAGGTGCACCATCGACATCGAATCCTCCACCGACACTTGCTGTTTGACTCCGGCAGGGGAGAGGTCGAGGTCGCTGCGGCCGAGGGTGGGCAGGATGAGTGCGGTGCTGCCGTGGACAACGTGGCTGCGATTTAGTTTCGTCGAGACGTGGACGGTAAGCGCGCAGTTGCGCAGCGCGGACTCGGTGGCGTCGGTGTCGGGGGCGGCGGAGACGAAATTGCCGCCCATGCCGAAGAACACCGTGGCACGCCCGTCCCGCATGGCGCGAATGGCGTCGACGGCGTCATAGCCGTGGCGGCGCGGGCTGGTGATGCCGAATTCGGAATCCAGTGCGGCGAGGAAGGTTTCGGGCATCTTCTCCCAGATGCCCATGGTGCGGTCGCCCTGCACGTTCGAATGCCCGCGGACCGGGCACACACCCGCGCCCGGTTTGCCGATCATGCCGCGTAGCAGCAGCAGGTTCGTGCCCTCCTCGATGGTGGCGACCCCGTGACGCTGTTGGGTGAGGCCCATGGCCCAGCACAGAATGGTCGCCTTCGAACCGGCCAACAGTGCGGCAGCCTGTTCCAGCTGTTGGTGAGTCAAGCCGGTCGCTTCCTCGACGAGAGCGAGATCGACTGCGCGCATGTGCTTTTCGTATGAGGCGAAGCCTGCGGTCCGAGTGTCGACGAACTCCCGGTCGACCACGGTGCCAGGCGCGCGGTCATCGGCCTCGAACAGCAACCTGCCCAGCCCTTGGAACAGCGCCATATCGCCGCCGAGGCGGATTTGCAGGAATTCATCGGCAATGGTGACGCCGGTGGCGAGGCCCTTGACCGTCTGTGGATCTCGGAAGCCGACTAGTCCGGTCTCGGGCAGGGGATTGATCGCGATGATCTTCGCCCCCGCCGCCTTGGCCTTCTGCAACGCCGACAGCATGCGCGGGTGGTTGGTGCCGGGATTCTGTCCAGCCACCACGATCAGGTCGGCTTTTTCGAAGTCGTCTATCGACACCGAACCCTTGCCGATGCCGATGGAGCCGGTCAGCGCGGTGCCGGAGGATTCGTGGCACATGTTCGAGCAGTCCGGCAGGTTGTTGGTGCCGAAGCTACGCACGAGCAGTTGATAGAGGAACGCGGTCTCGTTGGCGGTGCGGCCGGAGGTGTAGAACAGAGCATCGTCAGGAGAGGTGAGGTCGCGCAACTTGGCCGCGATCAATCGGTAGGCGTCCGCCCAGTCGATGGGGGAGTAGTGAGTGTCGCCGGGCCGCAAGACCATTGGATGGGTCAGACGTCCCTGCTGGCCGAGCCAGTACCCGGTCTTCTCCGAAAGCTCCCGCACCGAATGCCGGGCGAAGAATTCCGGTCCGACGGTGCGCAGCGTCGCTTCTTCAGCGACAGCCTTCGCTCCGTTCTCGCAGAACTCGGCCGGTCGGCGATGCCCGGCAGGCTCGGGCCACGCGCAGCCCGGGCAGTCGAAGCCGTGCCGCTGATTGACGCGGGTCAGGGTACGCGCCGTGCGGAGCACGCCCATCTCCGCGACTGCACGGTCCAAGGCCACCGTCACCGCTGTCACGCCCGCCGCCTGGGTTTTCGGGGCGGTGACGGAGAGCTCGGACTCGTCGACGTCCCGTGTCGGCGCGTTGCGGTGCATGGCGGGGAATCACTCTCTTTCGAAATGCGAAGGGGCGCTGGGCAGATCAGAACCCGCGGGCGATCCACTCCGCCAGGTGGGGTGCTTCGGTGCCGATGGTCGTGCCGTCACCGTGGCCGGTGTAGACACGGGTGTGCTCCGGGAGCGTGAGCAGGCGGTCGCGGATGGAACCGATAATGGTGGGGAAATCCGAGAACGACCGGCCGGTGGCCCCCGGTCCGCCCGCGAACAAGGTGTCGCCCGAGAACAGGGTGTCGGCCTCGGGGATGTACAGGCACACCGACCCCGGTGAGTGGCCGGGCGCGTGGATGACGTGCAGCTCCGTCCCCGCTATGGCAATGCGCTGTCCGTCGGTGAGCGGCCAGTATGACTCACCTGGGTGTGTCAGCTGCCAGAGCGAGTCGTCTCCGGGGTGCACCAGAACGGGCGCATAGACATCTTCGGCGAGTTGCGGGGCGAAGGTGACGTGGTCGTTGTGCCCGTGGGTGCATGCGACGGCGACGACATCGCGGTCGCCGATGGCCTCCATGACTGGTTTGGCGTCATGGGCCGCGTCGATGACGATCACTTGGTCGTCATCGCCCACCACCCAGACATTGTTGTCGACATCCCAGGAACCGCCATCGAGTTCGAAGACGCCGGAAGTCACCACCTGCTCGATGCGGAGCCGGCCACTCACAGCACGACCACCGACCGCAGCACCTTGCCCTCGTGCATGGTGTGGAATGCCTGCTCCACCTCGTCGAGGGTGATGCGTTCGGTGACGAACTTGTCCAAGGGCAGGCGTCCCTGCCGGTACAGGTCGATCAGCATCGGGAAGTCCCGGTCGGGCAGACAGTCGCCATACCAGGAGGATTTGAGCGCTCCTCCGCGGGAGAAGAAGTCGATCATCGGCATCTCCAGCCGCATATCCGGGGTGGGGACGCCCACCAGCACCACGGTGCCGGCGAGATCGCGGGCGTAGAACGCCTGCCGCCAGGTTTCGGGACGGCCCACGGCATCGATCACGACGTCGGCGCCGAACCCGCCGGTGAGCTCCTGGACGGCGGCCACCGTATCGGTGGTGGCGGCATTGATGGTGTGAGTGGCACCGAGGTCGGTGGCCCACGCTAGTTTTCGCTCATCACGGTCGACGGCGATGATCGTGGACGCTCCGGCCAGCCGGGCACCGACGATGGCGGCGTCCCCGACGCCGCCACAGCCGATCACCGCCACCGAGTCGCCGCGGCCGACGTTCCCGGTGTTGACCGCGGCACCGAGCCCGGCCATGACGCCGCAGCCGATCAAGCCCGCGACCGCCGGATCGGCGGCGGGGTCGACCTTGGTGCACTGGCCGGCATGGACGAGGGTCTTCTCGGCGAACGCGCCGATACCGAGTGCTGGGGTGAGTTCGGTTCCGTCGGTCAGCGTCATCTTCTGCGTGGCGTTGAAGGTGTCGAAACAGTACTGCGGGCGGCCCCGCCGGCAGGCCCGGCAGCTGCCGCACACGGCCCGCCAATTCAGAATGACAAAATCGCCGACCTCGACGGAATCGACTCCCGCGCCGACGCTTTCGACCGTGCCCGCCGCTTCGTGGCCGAGCAGGAAGGGGAACTCGTCGTTGATACCGCCCTCTCGGTAGGTGAGGTCGGTATGGCACACGCCGCACGCGGCGACGGCGACTACAACCTCGCCCGGCCCAGGATCGGGGACGATGATGTCGGTCAACTCGACCGGTGCGCCCGGCTTACGGGCGATGACTCCACGGACCTGCTGCGTCATAACTGGCGGTTCCTCCGATGATTGATCGATGCGTTCACGCGCATGGTTAGGCAGCGAGGCTAGCTCCGGGCGATCCGATCGCGGACCTGGCCGGACGGACAGTACGACCTATCCCTTTGGCGGGCTGCCTTGCACATGACTCATCCTATACGAACCGTTTCGTTTTACAATGGACCACGTGAGTACTCCGATAGGGCTGCGGCGATCGGCATGTGGGCCGCACTCACTCTGTAGCCGTGCGGGTCATGCCGATACCGTTGGTTCCCAACCGGTTTCGAGCAGGGCGACTTCGATGGCCGAACCCGGCGGAATCCGGTAGTCGTCCGGCATCACCCGCAGGTGGACCGCGAGCAGGTGATCACGGGTGGCCGCCACCGCCTCCTCGACTTCGCCTGCCGCACACGCGCCGAGTATGCGTTCGTGCTCGGCCACGGCATTGCCGCGCCGGAGGTCGAAGTGCATTCGGATGCGCTCGGCCTGCGCGGACAGGTCGCTCGTCATGCGCGACAGCGTCTTTGAGCCGCTCGCTTGGTACAGCGCCTGATGAAACGCGCAGTTGAACCGTCCGAAGGAGGTCTGCGCGGCAGTCGGGCCGGCCATGGCCCGGGTCAGTTCCTCATTGGCCTCCCGCATGCGGTCCAGGTTCTCCGGGCGCAGACGAGGGACCGCGATGCGGGTGGCGAACGTCTCCAGATGGATGCGCAGCGCGGCGATGTCCTCCGCCTCGGCCAGATCGATGCCGGTCACCACCACGCCCCGGTAGGGGAGTCGCTCGATCAGCCCTTGCGCCTCTAGTTGCAGGAGTGCCTCGCGCACCGGGGTGCGGCTGACGCCGAGGGATTCGGCGACCTCGGTCGGGTCGATGCGGTCTCCGGGAGCCAGTTCGCCACCGACGATCCGTTCACGCAGTCGATCGCAGACTTTGTCCGCGACCCGTCGATGGATCGAATCCATATTCACCACTTCCTGTGCTGTCGCCGGCTCGTGGCTGTCCAGCAGATCCAATATCCAATGTCCAACGCTATGGTGCATCATATCCGCATCCGATACGATCCGTTTAGTATCGCTACCGTTTGGAGAGGAAGGGGAGACGATTGACGCTCCTGCTGGATGACACCACGGTGCAATCGGTCTTCGACTGGAAACCGGCGATCGCCGCGCTGCGTGAGGCATACGCGGCGGCATCCGAAGAATCGCGCTTCCCGGAGCGGACGATCGCACGCGGCGGCACCTCGATGCTGCGGACGATGAGCGGCGTGCCGGGCAGCGGCGAGCTGATGGGCTTGAAGACCATCGCCGGCGCGATCGGCGTGCGCCAGTTCTCCTATCTCATCTCCCTGTTCGATCAGCAGTCCGCGGAACTGGTGGCGCTGCTCGACGGGAACTCGATCACCGGCTTCCGCACCGCGGCCACATCCGCGCTGGCGGCTGACCTGCTGGCCGTGCCCGGACCGGTGACCGTAGGCGTCATAGGTTCGGGCTTCGAGGCGAAAAAGCACGTTCGCGCACTCGCCGCGGTACGCGAGTTCGATGCCGTACGCGTGTTCAGCCCGCGCGCGGAGAGCCGCGCGCGCTTCGCCGAGGAATTGGCGGATCTGGACACCTCGATCGTTCCGGCCGAGTCGCCGCAAGCCGCCGTGGCGGGCGCGAATCTGGTGATCTGCGCAGCGCGCTCCTATGACGAGTCGCCGATCCTGCTCGGTGAGTGGCTCAAGCCGGGCACGACCGTCGTCTCCATCGGCTCCACCGTGCGGGAACAGCGCGAAGTCGATCCGGAGGTGATCGCGCGCGCCGATGTCGTCATTGCCGACGTACTCGAGGAAGTGCTGCACGACAGCGGCGACCTCATCGCCGCGGCAGCAGCGGGAATCGACGTGACCGACCGGATCGCCGCCCTGTCGGACCTGGTGTCCGGACGGCACCCCGGCCGTACGACCGCGGAGCAGATCGTTGTGTACAAGTCCGTGGGCTCCGCGGTGCAGGACCTGGCCGTCGCCGCCATGTGCGCGGATGCCGCTCGCAAAGCAGGGCTCGGGTCGGAACTTCCGATCCGGATTCAGCCCGTTCGAAAGTAGGGACGCACCATGGGAATTCCTCTCACTGATAAGCCGATGCTCGCCGACGCCCTGCTGTCACGCAGCGCGGCCTATATCGACGGCGAGTGGGTCGAACAGGGCGACTCCGGCAGCTTTGTCGTCGAAAACCCTTCGACGGGCGAACAATTGGCCGAGCTTCCGTCCCTGAGCCGCGCGCAGGTGGCCGGTGCCATCGATGCCGCGCACCGGGCGCTGCCCGGATGGCGGGCCCGGTCCGCGAAGGAACGCGCCCAGATTCTGCGGCGGTGGTTCGACCTCGTGACCCAGCATGCCGAGGACCTGGCCTGGCTGATCGTCGTCGAAGAAGGCAAGCCGGTGTCCGAGGCACGGGGCGAGGTCGCCTATGCCGCGTCGTTCATCGAGTGGTTCGCCGAAGAGGCCAAGCGGGTGCGCGGTGACATCTTCCCGGCGCCGGATCCCGCGAACCGAGTTCTGGTGCTCAAAGAACCCGTGGGTGTCTGTGTCGCGATCACGCCGTGGAACTTTCCCGCCGCCATGATCACCCGCAAGGCGGCGCCGTCGCTGGCCGCGGGCTGCACGATGGTGGTCAAGCCAGCCGAGCAGACACCACTGACGGCACTGGCTCTCGCGGAGCTGGCCCGGCGTGCCGGGGTGCCCGCCGGTGTGTTCAACGTGGTGCTGGGGAATGCGCGCGAGATCGGCCCGGAACTCACCGGCAATCCGCTGGTCCGAAAGGTGAGTTTTACCGGTTCGACGGAGGTCGGGCGACTGCTGCTCGAGCAGTGCGCGGTGACTGTCAAGAAGGCGTCGATGGAGCTGGGCGGTAACGCGCCGGCGGTCGTCTTCGACGACGCAGACCTCGAGGTCGCCGTCGCGGGCGTGCTCGCGGCGAAGTACCGCAACACCGGCCAGGCGTGCATCAGTGCGAACCGCGTGTATGTGCAGTCGGGTATCTACGAGCGTTTCACCGCGCGGCTGGCCGAGCGAGTCGCCGAGCTGACGGTCGGCGACGGCTTCGAACCCGGTGTCGCGCAAGGCCCCATGATCGATCGTGCGGCGATCGCCAAGGTCGAGGAACACGTCTCCGACGCCGTCGAGCACGGTGCGCGGGTCGTGTGCGGCGGCGCGAGGCACGAGCGCGGCGACCTGTTCTATCAGCCGACCGTGCTGGCCGATGTCGCCGCCGGTATGAAGATCACCCGCGAGGAGACCTTCGGCCCGATCACTCCGCTGATTCCGTTCACCGACGAGGCCGATGTGATACGGCAGGCGAACGACACCGAATTCGGTTTGGCCGCTTACCTTTTCAGTCGCGATGCGGAGCTGATCTGGCGCGTGGCGGCGGCCCTCGAGGCCGGCATGGTCGGCATCAACTCCGGCCTGATCTCCAACGAGACCGCCCCCTTCGGCGGCATCAAGCAGTCCGGCCTCGGCCGGGAGGGATCGATCTACGGCATCGACGAATACCTGGAGATGAAGTACCTGGCATGGGCGGGCAGCGGAGCGCTCTGATCGCGGCCGTTCGAGAACTCACCCACTTCATCACCTTCCATCCATCGAAACAGCGACAAGGAGGCCCGCATGGCCGAGTACAACCTTTCTGAAGTCCGGGACTGGGCTCGGGAAAAGCTTGTCGGTGCGATCAATTGCACCATTCCGTCGTTCACCAACGACCTGCGCGACATCAACGAGAAGGGCATTCGCCACGACATCCGGCTGGCGAAGGAGCACGGCTTCATCGGCAGCCTGGGTATTTCCGAAGTCAGCATCACGCTGCCGGAATACGTGAATTTCCTGCGGATCGCCAAGGATGAGGGCGGTAACGACTTCTACATCGTCCACCACGCGAGCTGGAACGACCTAGAACAGAACATCGAGGCGGTGAAGCGAGCGGAGGAAGTCGGCGCCGACCTGGTGCTGCTGTCCTACCCACCGAACTTCTATCCCGAGTCCGAGCAGGAGATCTTCGACTACACCAAGGCGGTGGCCGATGCGACGAACCTCGCCATCATTCTGTTCCCGATGGTGTCCTGGGGCTTCAGCAGCCGGATCCACCCGTCCGATATTCCCACCCGCCTCATCCGCCGCATGATCGACGAGATTCCCAACGTCGCGGTGATCAAAGCCGAGGGCGGATTCCCGAGCATCCAGAGCGTCATCGAATGCACGCGGCTGTTCGGCAAGGAAGTCGTTATCTCGAACCCGATCGAGGGTGAACTGATACCGCTCTCGCAAGTCATGCCCATTCAGCTGTCGGCCACCAGCGACCACGAGTACTTCGGTCCGATGATCCCGCGTGTCATGCAGCTGTTGCGGGACGGCAAGTACGACGACGCCACTGAGATCTACTGGCAGTTGCACCCGGCGCGCAAAGCCAAGGCCGCGCTGTTCAACGGACTGCACGGCGGATCCATCCTGAACCGTCAGGCGTGGAAATTCCAGGGCTGGCTGCAGGGCTACAACGGCGGCCCACTGCGTATGCCCACCCTGCGCATCCACGACCACCAGATGAACGCGCTGCGCAAGGGCCTGATCGATTCCGGTCTGGAACCGAGCACGGATCCGTTCCGGGAATTCTTCATCGGCCGCAATCCCGCGTAAGCGAGTTACGAGACGACCGGGACTGGTGTCACTCCGCCTTCGCCGAACGCGTCCACCGCGAACCAGTACGGCTCACCGGCGTTTCAATGCGGATGTCCAGTTCGGTCTGCTCGTTACCAGCCAGCTGTGATTACCGCTTCTCGGGCGTCGTCCGTAGCGGACGTTGCAGCCGTGCGCCGGCGATCGCATCCCATTCCAGGTGGGCGGCGCGGTCGCCGCCGCGGTGCGCCCGCGCTGTGACCGCCTGTGAAGGCATGCGGCGCACCGTGATCCGCGCCGCTGGTGTCCAGCACGGCCGTTCGGGTCGGTGAGACCTCGACCCTGGTCACCTCGGTCGCCGGTGGACTCGGCGCCGCGATAGTTCCCGAGGCGGTGACCGCGCTGGCCCTCGAGGGCGTCGCCTATCGGCCGCTGGCTGGCCGCCATCAAGGTGGAACTCGCGGTCGCCCATCGCGCCGACCGCGAGGAGCCCCACCTCGTCCGAGCGGTTGCGGTGATTCATCGACTCGTCGGGGGCTGCTGACGTCTGGATTGCTCCGCGACGAACTCCAGGAACCGCCGGGCGGCGCGCCCACTCGGACCATGTGTGCGGGTCACCGCACCGTACTGCCGGAAGGCAGCGTGGTCGCGAAACGGGATGGTAGGAGTCGTGGGCGGGTGCCCCGGCTGTGCGGCCGGGATGATGGCTACGCCCATTCCCGCCGCCACGAGTGCCCGGAGGGTGGACAGCTCGGTCACCTCGGTTTCGATTCTGGGGCTGAATCCCGCCTCGCGGCAGAGGCGGTCGGTCACCTGACGCAGGCCGTACCCGACTTTGAGCGCTACCATGGGCTCGTCCATCAGGTCGGCGACCGCGATATCGCCGCGACCCTCGAACGCGTGGCCCGGCGGGACGCCGAGGCCCAGTTGCTCGTGGCCGAGCGGCAGCCAATGCAGATCGTCCGCGGTGGGTTGGGGAGCGACGAAGCCGATATCGATTCGCCCATGGCGGACATCATCGACCACGGCGTCGGATGCACCGCCGCAGAGCTCGAAGGATGTGCGTGGCGCGAGGGCACGATAGCGATCCAGAAGCCGCGGTATCAACCATCCGCCGAATGAATGCAGGAACCCGAGTGAGACCACTCCGCGGTCGGGGTCGACGAGGGTGGCGATTCTCTCTTCTCCCTGGTTGATCTCATTGATAGCGCGGACCGCGTGCGCGCGAAAAATCTCGCCGTACTTATTGAGCCGCAGCCGATTCTGGTTACGGTCGAAGAGTTTCACGCCGAGCTTGCGTTCGAGCCGGGCCAAAGCCCGTGAGAGCGTCGGCTGACTGATGTTCAGTTGTTCGGCCGTAGTTGTCATATTTCCGGTTTCTGTCAAAGTGATGAACCATTCGAGTTCACGCAATTGCATGCCGGGGATGATACGTCGAAAAACGTTGCGGCCGAGAGTCGATTTTTTGGGTCGGTAGCTGCCCGAATGTGACTATGCGCCGGACGCATAGTGTGTGCGAAGTTCCTGGTCTTGTACTCCATCCAGCCGATTCCGCATTCTGAAATAGCTGGTCCGTGATGTCGATCACGACAGTTTCTCGCATGATCACCAGGAAAGAGGCACCATGACACAGTCGTCGTTGACCGCCGTCAGGTCCGACATCGGCGCTCCGGACGCGGAGTTGGTTGGCCGCGCAACCAATCTGGTCCCATTGATCCGCGAATACGCCGCGCAGGGCTCCGAGGCTCGGCGAATCGCCCCGGAGGTGGTCAAGGCGATGACCGAGGCCGGCCTGTTCCATCTGCTCGTGGATCGGCGGCTCGGCGGGCACGGGGCCAGCATGCGGACGACCGTTGAGGCGGTCGCCGAGGTCGCGCGAGGCGACGGTTCCACCGCGTGGATTACCGCATTGCTCGCCTCCGCCACCGGATTCGCGTCGACCTTCTCCGAAAAGGCCCGGGAGGACATGTTCGGGTCGAATCCGAAGGCGACGTCGTGTGGCATTTTCTCACCGGGTAAGGCGGAGCCGGTCGAGGGCGGTTATCACATCAATGGCCGCTGGCCGTACGCATCCGGTTCCTTCGCGGCCGACTGGGCGACCGTGGGTATTCCCCTCGACGGTGGCAAGGAGGTGGGCCTGGCGTTGATTCCCGCCGAGGCCTTCACCATCGAACCGACCTGGTTCGTCACCGGAATGCGGGGCTCGGGTAGCGACACCATTGTGGTGGAGGACCATTTCGTGCCGGAGCATCGGGTACAGCGCTTCCAAGAAATGGCCGAAGGCCGATACCTCACTCCGCACAAAGACGAGCACATGGCATCGATCGGCTTCACCGCTGTCGCCTCGGCCATTCTCGTCGCGGCACAGATCGGTATGGTTCGGCACGCGCTGGAAATCACCCGAGCCAAATTGCCGGAAAAGCCCGTGGCCTACACGAATTTCCCGCATGCGAAGCTGTCGGCCACCCATCAGATCGCCGTGGCTAAGGCAGCTACGAATTTGCATCTCGCGGAAATGACCTTGAATCGGATTTGCCTCGACATCGATCAGGCGGCCGCCGAACGCCGGCGACTCGACCTGGAAACCCGGGCGCGCATCCGGAACGACACCGGCGTGGTCGCCGAGCTGGCCACGCGAGCGATCGACGAGCTGGTGAACGCCAATGGCTCGGGTTCGTTCGCCGAAGTCAATGTGCTGAGCCGAATTTGGCGGGACTCCTCGATCGCTGCCCGGCATGCCTACGTCAGCGCCGACATCGGCAGGGAAGCCTACGGTCGGGTGCTGCTGGGCAACGAAGAGCCCACGACGGTTCTGTAGGGACGGCCATGGATACTTCCGTGAAAGCCGTCGACACCGAACCGGCCGCAGCTCCCATCGACTACCGGCGCGCTCTCGGCCATGTCCCGACGAGCGTGGCCGTGGTCACTGCGGCCACCAGGTCCGGGCCTGTCGGTATGACGATCGGCTCATTCACCTCGGTCTCGCTGGATCCGCCGCTGATCGCCTTCTTCATCGACCGCTCCTCCAGGAGCTGGCCTCGCCTGTACGGCGCGAGTCGCTTCGGCGTCAATATCCTCGGGCACAACCAGAGCGAGGTGTGCCGGACGTTCTCGCGACCGAGTGACGACCGCTTCCACGACGTGGGCTGGAGTGAGTCGGTCAACGGCGTGCCATTGCTCGACGAGGCAATCGTCGCCCTGGAGTGCACGCGATTCAAGGTGGACCTGATCGGTGACCATTACCAAGTAGTCGGCCGGGTCGAGACGCTGGAACTGCGTGCCAGCGAACCGCCGCTGATCTTTCTGCGCGGTGGGTTCGTCGACTTGAGCGACGGCTCGGACAAATCCCAGCGGAGCTAGCCGAATTATTCGGCATTGCGCCGCATCTCAGATGAAGGACCCCGAGATGATCAATGTCAAAGTAGATTTCGGCCGTTGCGATGCCAACGGCACCTGCGCCGCACTGATGCCCGATGTATTCGAGATCGGCGCGGACGGCTCGCTCGCACAATTGAAGACGCGGATCGAGGACGGTCGGCAGGAGGAGTTCGACGAGGTCGTGCTGTGCTGCCCGATGGGAGCGATCTCTCGATGACGGAAACACTACTGCCCCGCTTCGATCCGTTCGCTCCGCAGGCCCAGGCGCACGAGGGCGGAGCCCTGCCGGACGGCCCACTGGCGGTCGGTCCATCCGGTTACACAGTGCTGACCTACGATCTCGCGACCACGGTCCTGCGCAATACGCGCTTCAAGAACGCCGCGCTCGAACTGATGGAACAGTTCGGAATCACCGACGGACTGGCTCACGAATTCCGTGCCAATAGCGTCATCATGGCGGAGGGTGCGCGTCACTTTCGACTGCGCGCGCCGATGGCGCGGTTCATGGGTCCGCACACTGTGCAGGAAATCCGCGGAATTGTTCGCGAGATCGTCGAGGGCATTGTCGCGGATCTCGACACGAGCGCTCCCGTCGATTTCCACACCGGGATCGACCAGCGCATTCCCGCGCGGATCTATTGCTATCTCGCCGGCGCACCCGCGGCGGACGAGTCCTTGGTCGCCAGCCTGTCGGAGCGGACGCTCTCACTGCTGCATCGGGACCGGTCCCTCACCCCGGTGATCGTGAACGCCTACGCCGAACTGTTCGCCTATCTGCGTGCTCTCATCGCGCGAAAGCGGGAACAGGCCCTCGGCGACGACATGCTGTCCTTCCTCATCGGCCAGCAGGAAGCGGGCAAGCTGTCGGAGGATGAACTGCTCAATGAGGCCGCCGCCATGCTCGAGGCGAGCTCGGTCAATACCTCGCATCAAACCGGCCTGGTCGTGTGGACACTGCTGCGTGATCGAGAGACCTGGCGGCGACTCGTCGAGAATCCCGAACTGATTCCTGCCGCCGTGGTCGAGGCCATCAGGTTGTATCCGCGGCCCGGAATCGTGAGCAAGGTGGCGACCGAAGATATCGAGCTGAACGGAACCATCATTCCGGAAGGCTCTGATGTGCATGTGGCGGTTTGGTCCGCGAACCGCGATCAGGCGCGCTTCGAACGCCCCACCGAATTCCGCCTCGACCGGGAATCCAATTCCCCGCTGACATTCAGCACCGGCAGTCACGGCTGCCTCGGTCAAAGCTTGGCCAGGGTGGAAATGGAAGAAGTGGTCAGGTATCTGGCCGACCAGCACCCCGATGCGCTGGTGGTCGACGACGGCACCGAAATCGGACAGAGTGGCGGCCGCTGGCTCGTCAAGGCGCTCACCGTGAACTTGAATCCGGTGTAAGGGGAATATGGTGATGAATGCCGAGTCTTTGACGGAGCGCCTGGCATCCAATTGGGCGAAAATTCAATTCGACGATATTCCGGGTGAAGTCGTCGCTGGTGTCAAGAAGAATATTCTGGACACCCTGGCCGTGGCGATGGCCGGTGCCCACACCGATGAGGCCCGGCGGGTGCGGACCGCACTCACCGGCGTGCGCGCCGAGTCCGGAAGCCTGGTGTGGGGCACCCCCTTTCGGGTTTCGCCGCCTCATGCCGCGCTCGCGAACGGCACCGCGGCCCACGCGCGCGACTTCGACGACGGGGGTGGGCCGGGCCACGCCGGGTCGACGGTGCTACCCGCGGCGCTGGCCGTGACGGAGGCGGCGGGCGGCGACGGGCGGACGCTCATCGCGGCGACGATCGCCGGATACGACATCGGCTACCGAGCGTTGCAGGCGATCGGAGGTTTCGCCGCGCATACCGGCCGAGGCTGGCACTCGAGCGGCACCATGGGCAGTTTCGCCGCGGCCGCGGCCGCGGCGAAAACCCTTGGCCTGGATACGGAACGCTTCGCCGACGCGCTCGGAATCGCCGGCTCGTTCACCGGTGGTGTGTGGGCGTTCAAAGACGACGGCGCCATGACCAAACGCATCCATCCCGGCAAAGCGGGGGAGACCGGCGTCGACGCGGCGCTCCTCGCCCAGGCCGGAATTACCGGTCCCCGTAGGGTTTTCGAAGCCGAATGGGGTGGCCTGTATGCCACCTACAACAACGGACAGGGGTTCCCCGAGCAGGCGCTCGCCGACCTGGGCGTGGATTACAACGTGGCCACCGCGTACATCAAGCCCTACGCCTGCTGCCGGGGGTGCCACTCCACGATCGACACGGTTCTGGCGATGATTCGCACAAGCGACGTGAAACCCGCTGATATACACCATATTTCGATCAAAGCCTCGGAGACCGCGGTGAACATGCTGTCGGTCGACCCGATAGAGACCGTCTTCGATGCCCAGTTCAGCCTCGCCTACGCGATGAGTGTCGCACTGTGCAACGGCAGTGTCGGACTGGACCAGTTCGAGCCGCCCCGCATGAACGACCCGCTGGTGGCGGAGACCTTCGCGAAGATCTCGATGCACGTCGACTCCGGCATCGAACTGGAGGACGGACCACGTCTGGACGTGGAGTTCACCAGTGGCGAAACGATCACCCTGTTCGCCGGAAACCCGACTACCGCCAAGGGCTCGGCGCTGAACCCGATGTCCCACGAGGAGGTCGTCGCGAAGGCAGAAGCACTGCTGGCGCCGATCGACCCCGAAATTCCCCGCCGACTCGTGCACGCGGTCGAGAACCTGGAAGACGCTACCGATCTTTCAGAACTGCTGAGTGCACTCCGAGCAGAAAGACGAGACAACTGCCTTGGTGACTGATCAGAAGTCAGAGACGATCGAGCGAACGGAAATGATCGCGGCCGAGCCGACCGAGTCGCTCGCCGCCATGCTCGACATCGAGATACCCTGTGCCGCCGGTGATCCGGTGCCGCCGCTGTGGCATTGGGCGTATCTGCTGGAGCGCGGTCCACAACGTGAGCTCGGTCCGGACGGTCATCCGGTCACCGGGATACCGGCCCCTCCCGGGCCCGACCGCCGACGGATGTTCGGGGGTGGACGCATGACGACCTTCGGCCACTTGGTGATCGGCGAGCCCGCTACCAAAGTGACCTCGGTCAAGAGCTCGCTCGACAAGGACGGCCGAACCGGCCCGTTGACCTTGGTCACGGTCCTCCAGGAGATCTTCCAGGGCGGCGAGCTGGTGATTCGCGAGGAGCAGGACATCGTCTACCGCGCGCCCGGATCCGGCACGCTGCCGCCCGCGCCGGCTGCTCCCGCGCCGCCGAGCGGGCCGACGCTGGAGCTGGCCGTGGACGAGCGAACGCTGTTCCGGTTCTCCGCATTGACATACAACGCGCACCGGATCCACTACGACCTCGGGTGGACAGCGCAAGAGGGTTACGACGGGCTGCTCATCCACGGGCCCTTGCTCGCGCTCATGATGGGTGAGCATATGCGGCGCGAGGGAATCGAGCTGCGCGGCAAGACATTCGGATACCGGTTCGTGTCACCCATGACGAAACCGCAGACCTTCACGGTCGTGCCCGGCCCTGAAGGGTTGATCCACGGGGCCGAGGCTCGCAGTGCCGCCGGTGCCGTCTGCGCTGTGAGCACGCTGGCGGAGCTCTGAGAGCATGACAGCGGTATCCGATGTGGTCATAGTGGGTGGTTCCATCGCGGGGTTGCGGGCGGCGGAAACCGTCGTCCGGCTTGCGCCTGAGCTGAGCGTGACGGTCGTAAGCGATGAACCTCACCTGCCCTACGAGCGCCCGCCCCTGTCCAAAGTTGCGTTGCGCGATCCGCTCGAACTGGACGACCTGGTCTACCAGTCGGTCGGCGAGCTCGGTCGGCACGGAGTCGACTTCCTGCTCGAAACCCCGGCCCTGGGTCTCGATCTCGCCGCGCGACGGGTCCGCGTCGCCGAGGGCGAACTGGGGTATCGAGCGCTCGTCATCGCGACCGGCTGCGAGCCGGTGATACCGCCTGTGTTCGCCGGGCTTCCGGAGGTTTATCCGCTGCGTAGTTTCGAGGATGCCCGCGCCCTGCGTGCGGCGGTCGCCGATACCTCGAAGTCGGTGGCGATCGTGGGCGCCGGGTTCATCGGTGGTGAATTCGCGTCGACGCTCGTCAAGGAGGGTCGTGCGGTCTCGCTCGTCGATATGGCCCCGAAGCCCCTCGGCAGGTTCGGAGCTCCGGTAGCCGACACCTACGCGGCGTTGCATCGAGACGCCGGTGTCGAGCTGTTCCTCGGCAGGGCGGTTACCGATGTAGCCCACATCGCGGAGGGCCGGGAATTGGTTCTCGACGACGGCACCCGAGTTCGCGCGGACGTCATTCTCGTCGGTGCCGGGGTGCGTCCCTCCACGCGATGGCTGGAGGGCTCGGGTCTGGCCCTCGACAACGGGATTCTGTGCGATTCCCAGCTGCGGGCATCGGAGGGTGTTTTCGCCGCCGGCGATGCCGTCCGGTGGCCTAATCCACGATTCGACGCGATCATGCGTGTCGAGCACTGGACCAATGCGGCGGAGCAAGGGCGTATCGCCGCCATGAACGCCGTGAATTATATTCGGGAACTCGATGGCGCGGTCTGCGCGAACGTGCCGTATTTCTGGTCCGACCAGCATGGCATTCGCATTCAATTCGCCGGATATCTGACGGGCGACGAAGAATTGCTGGAGAACCGCAATTCCGACGGCTCGCTCTTCCTGTACCGGCGCGGCCAGGCGGTGACCGGCGTGCTGGCCTTCGAGCGGCGGTCCGAGTTCGTCAAAATTCGTGCGGCACTGAGGCGAGAGAATCCCTCACTGCGCCAAGTCGTTCCCGATGTGCCGGATCACGAAGAAGTGCGCATCGGCTGAGTTTTCCCGGGCTCGGCCGGTAACGGACGGGCATTCGGGATCTTCACCGTGGAGGATTGATGCGAGAAGAACAGCAAGTGATAGTCGTAGGCGCAGGTCCCGTGGGACTCTTGAATGCGCTGGGTTTGGCGCAGCAGGGTGTCGTCGTCACTGTGCTCGAGCGAGCGTCGACTCTCTCGGCCGCGCCGCGGGCGATCGTCTATCACTGGGCAGCGCTGGATGGCCTGGCCCGCTTGGATCTCCTCGACGACGCCGTTGGGGCCGGATTTCTGAAGCAGGACTACGCCTATCGAGTGCACAAGACCGGCGAAATCATCGAGTACGGATTGCAGGCGCTCGAGGGAAAGGTGGAACGTCCCTACAACCTGCACCTGGGGCAGGGTGCTCTGGCGCGCGTGATTCTGCGGCGCCTGGAGACCTTCGACAACGCACGCGTGCGCTGGAACCACGAGGTCACCGCGATCACCCAGGATGACGCCGAAGTCCGGGTCACCGTTCGGTCCGAGCGCTGCGAAGAGGAACTCCGTGCGTCCTGGCTCATCGGCGCCGACGGCGCGGGCTCCAGGATTCGGAGCGAGCTGGATCTCGGCTTCGAGGGGATGACCTGGCCGGAGCGGTTCGTCGCCACCAATGTGCGCTTCGCCGAGGATCTTTCGGGCTGGGCGCAGTCGACGTTCTATGTCGACGACGTCTTCGGCGCGATTATCGCCAAGATCGACGAGTCCGGTGCGCACGGCCTCTGGCGCTACACCTACATGGAGGACGACGCCCTGCCCGCCGAGTCGGCGGCCGAGCGCCTGCCCGAGTTCCTCACCACAGTGTTCGGCGAAAAGATCGCTGCCGCAGCCGAACTCGAGGCGATCTCGCCGTACCGGATGCATCAGCGCAGCGCGGTGGCCTACCGTGCGGGCAGGGTACTGCTCGCCGGTGACGCAGCACATGCGACCAATCCCACCGGCGGGCTCGGGCTGACCATGGGCCTGTTCGACGCGTACCTGTTGAACGAAGCCCTGGGCGCGGTCGTCTCCGGCCGCGCCGACGACGGCATCCTCAACGTCTACTCCGACGAACGCCGCCACGCGTTCGTCGATGTCGCGAGTCCACGTGCCAGCGCCAACAAGCGGCTGCTGTTCCATTCCACCGATCCGGCCCAACTCGATCGTGACCTGGACGTGTTCCGGAAGATGTCCCGCGACCGAGAGTTCGCCGCGGAACGCCTCTACTTCACGAAAACCCTGGAAACACCCTCCCTGATCGCGCACTGAGTGTGGCTGGTTTCGTATCGAACGAAGGAATTCCTATGAACCCTCTCGACGGACTCACCGTCGTATCGCTCGAGCAGGCCGTGGCCGCCCCGTTCGCCACCCGCCAGCTGGCGGATCTCGGCGCGCGGGTGATCAAGGTCGAGCGTCCCGACGTCGGCGACTTCGCCCGCGGCTACGACGAGACGGTGCGCGGCATGGCCAGCCATTTCGTCTGGCTCAACCGCTCGAAGGAATCGGTCTGCCTCGATCTGAAGTCCGAGTACGGCAGGGACAGCATCCAATCCCTGGTTCGCAACGCGGACGTGTTCGTCCAGAACCTCGCTCCCGGCGCGGCGGAACGACTCGGGCTGGGCAGCGACGAATTGCGAAGGGTCAAGCCGGAACTCATTCATGTCTCGATCTCCGGCTATGGTCCCGGCGGACCGTATTCGGCGAAGAAGGCCTACGACCTGCTCGTGCAGTGCGAGGCGGGCCTGGTTTCCATTACCGGTACCCCGGACGAGCCGGCGAAGGTCGGGATATCCATCGCCGACATCGCCTCCGGAATGTTCGCCTACTCCGGCGTTCTCACGGCGCTGATCCAGCGTGATCGCACGGGTGAGGGCGCCACCATCGAGATCTCGATGCTCGAGGCGCTATCGGAGTGGATGGGCTATCCGCTGAACTACGCGATGTATGGCGGTACGGCGCCGCAGCGGACGGGCGCGCGGCACGCGTCGATCGCGCCGTATGGGCCGTTCCGGTGCGGAGACGGAAATCAGGTGTTCCTCGGACTGCAGAACGAGCGCGAATGGGCGACGTTCTGCGCGGAGATCCTGGACGACCCCGCCATAGCGGCGGATCCCCGGTTCCTTCGAAACTCGTTGCGGGTGAGCCACAGTCGAGAGTTGCAAGAGGAGATCGAGCGCGCATTCTCGGCATGGAGCGCCGAAACGGTCGCGAAGCGGCTCGAGGCGGCAGGCATCGCGAACGCGATCCTGCGGGATATGCACGACCTGGCGGAGCACCCGCAACTCGAGGCGAGGGGACGGTGGTTCGACTACGAGTCACCCGTCGGTTCGCTGCGGGCACTCGTTCCACCGGCGACATTTGTCGGAACGAAGCCGGTGATGGGCCCCGTGCCAGGGGTCGGTGAGCACACTGAAGCCGTACTCGCCGAGTTCGGAATCGCCTCAGCGGCAGCCGAATTACCGAACTGAGCACCGGCCACCGAACCGAGAAAGGCGGAGAACCCATGAATCGGGAGGAAACCATTCGGGTCGCCAGATCGTTTCTCTTCGTACCCGGTGATCGTCCGGAGCGTTTCGACAAGGCGATTCGGTCCGGGACCGACGTCGTCGTGCTCGATCTGGAGGACGCTGTCGCGGACGAGCACAAGGACAGCGCCCGAAGTGCGGTAGTCGACTGGCTGTCCCGCGGTGCACCGGCATGTGTGCGAGTGGCTTCCCCAGCGGGTCAACACTTTTGGGACGAGGTGGCGGCACTGAAGGGCCTGCCCGGCCTGATCGCCGTGATGGTCCCCAAAGCCGAAAGCCCCGATGAACTGTCGGCCGTCGCCGAGCGGGTCGGGGTACCCGTGATCGCGTTGGTCGAGTCGGCGCTGGGGATGGTCCGTGCACCGTCTCTAGCCACCGCCCCTGGGGTTTCGCGAATTGCGTTCGGGCACTTGGACTATGCGCTCGACCTGGGGTGCGACACCGGCCGGACGGCCATGCTCCACCCCCGGTCCGCGCTCGTGCTCGCATCGCGGGCCGCGCGGCTTCCGGGACCGATCGACGGTGTGACCGCCGCTCTGGACGATGCCGCGGCCCTGGACGAGGATCTCAGGTGTGCGAAGGAGCTCGGCATGACGGGAAAGCTGCTGGTGCATCCCCGTCAGGTGGTGGGCACCCATGCGGCGTTTCGGCCCGACGCGGCGGCAGTCCGCTGGGCTCGGCGGGTGGTCGAGTCCGAGGCCGGAGGCAAGGCGGTCCGAATCGAGGGGCAGATGGTCGACGCGCCTGTCGCCGCGCGGGCGCGGGCGATCTTGCGAGATGTGCGTTGAAGAGGCGACCGCGAAAGGAAAACCGCTGTGGATTTCAATGAGACGACCGCGTTGGATGCCGTCGTTGCAAGCTTCGAGGGTACGTCCGACCTGAGGCTGAAAGAGATATTGCAGGTGACGACGCGTCACCTCCATGCCCTGGTTCGTGAGTTACGGCCGACGCAGACCGAGTGGCAGCAGGCCATCGACTTTCTCACGGCTGTCGGTCACACCTGCGATGACACCAGGCAGGAATTCGTTCTCCTCTCCGATGTGTTCGGCGTATCGATGTTGGTCGAGACGATCAATGGTGACGAGCACGGCACCGAGGGCACCGTTCTCGGCCCCTTTCACATGACCGAGTCGCCACGTCGCGAACTCGGCGACTCGATCGACTTGATGGGCGGTTCGACGCCCTGCTTGGTTACCGGGGCGGTAGTGGACGACGCCGGCCGGCCATTGGCGGGCACCACCATCGACATCTGGCAATGCAGCGTGGACGGCTTCTACGACGTGCAAGAGCCCGAGAAGCAGCCGCCGGGCAACGGGCGCGGTCTGTTCACGACCGATGAGCAGGGGCGCTTCTGGTTCCGAACGGTAGTGCCCAGTCACTATCCGATTCCCACGGACGGCCCGGTGGGCGATCTGCTCGGTGCGTCCGGACGCCATCCATTCCGTCCCGCGCACATTCATGTACTCGCCGAAGCGGCGGGCTACCGGCCGGTGACGACACACCTGTTCGTCGCGGACAGCGCGTATATCGACAGTGATGCGGTGTTCGCGGTGAAGAACAGCCTCATTGTCGATTTCACCGAAATCGACGATACCGCGGGGTTCGAGCACTACGGCATGACCGGACCTTTCCGCCATGCGCACTTCGATATTCGACTTGGCCGAGAGGGCGGACCGCAATGACAGGCACCTTCACGTATGACGCGCTGCCCATGCGGGTGGTATTCGGGTCCGGGAGCATCGAGCAGCTCGCGGCCGAAACGGACCGATTAGGGTTGCGGCGCGTGCTCGTCCTGTCGACCCCGCAGCAGCGCGACCTCGCCGACAGAGCCGCCGGCCTGATCGGGAAATCCGCTGTGGGAGTGTTCGATTCGGCACGGATGCACGTCCCGGTCGAGACGGTCGAGGCGGCGGAGTCGGTGGCGTCCGAACTCGCGATCGACGGCTGTGTCGCGGTCGGAGGCGGATCGACGATCGGTTTGGCCAAGGCGCTCGCGCTCGGCAGCGACCTCGGCATCGTGGCGGTACCCACGACCTACGCGGGCTCGGAGATGACCCCCATCTGGGGAATCACGAAGGGCGACAAGAAGACAACCGGTCGCGACCGCAAAGTCCTTCCGAGCAGCGTCATCTACGACCCCGATCTGACGATGACACTGCCCGTTCCGGTGTCCGGTACAAGCGGAATCAACGCGATTGCCCACGCGGTCGAGGCGCTCTACGCCCCCGACGGCTCGCCGGTGATCGCCGCCATGGCCGAACAGGGCATCCGCGACCTCGCCGACGCGCTACCGGCGTTATCGGCTGCCCCGAACGACCCGCGGGCACGGGCGACAGCATTGCAGGGCGCGTGGCTGTCCGGAGCCTGCCTCGGGGCGACGACCATGGGCCTGCACCACAAGCTGTGCCATGTCCTCGGCGGATTGCTGGATCTTCCACACGCCGAAACCCATGCGGTAATGCTCCCGTACGTCACGGCATTCAACCTCCCGTCGGCTCGCACGGCCGCCGCTGCCCTCGCCCGCGCACTACGCACCGACAACGCGGTTACCGGCCTCCTGGCATTGACCGCCGACCTCGGAGCACCGCGAACTCTCCTCGAGCTGGGTGTGAACGAGAGTGACCTGACTCGCGTCGCTGACGAGGTCGTGAGTAACCCGTACTCGAACCCCCGATCGTTCACGCGGGAGGAATTGATCGAACTCCTCCACAATGCTTGGAAGGGCATCCACTGAGTTTTCGCCCTGGCCGCACTCGCGACCGTCAGCCCTGGCCACGTCGTGGCCAGGGCTGACGGTCGCTTGCGGGCCCTTTACAGGTCCAGCACGAGCCGATCGGTGCGGGCGCGCGAAACGCACACCATCATGCAGTCTCCGACAGCCTGCTCTTCGGGGGACAGCACCACGTCGCGATGTTCCGGCTGTCCGTCCAGGACTGGTGTTTCACACGTGCCGCAGGTGCCGGTCCGGCACGAGGACGGTACTGGGATACCGGCCTTTTCGACGATGTCGAGCAGGCTTTCCTCGGCCGGTACGTGCAACTCCATACCCGACCTTTGCAGGACCACGTCGAATTCGCGGGCAGGCTGATCCACGACACGTGCCTTGAA
The DNA here is from genome assembly GCF_035920345.1 of Nocardia vinacea. Lineage (NCBI taxonomy): Bacteria > Bacillati > Actinomycetota > Actinomycetes > Mycobacteriales > Nocardiaceae > Nocardia > Nocardia vinacea. Next base: position 2,014,075 of record NZ_CP109149.1, on the reverse strand, counting down.
TCGTTCCGTGTGCAGCGCTCCGGGCGGCCAGTGCCGGCCGGCTTCTTCGACCGCTTCGAGCAGTCGCTCCGGGCCGCAGCAGAAGATCGCGGTGTCGGTACGCGGCTCGTGGAGGAGGTCATCGAGATTCAACCGCTGGTCGCGGTCGCCCGCCACTACCGAGACCCGTGGGTCGGCGGGAAGTGCGTCGACGTACGCCATCGCCGACCGTGAGCGTCCACAATAGGGGGTAGGTGATGCGCGTAGTGCATCGGATTGCGGCCCGTACGGTGTGATCGTGCTGTTCGTCGGTACTACGCCGACACCGGCCAGGCGGCAGGTATCGCGGTCCGCAGCACACGTTTCGGATCGCCTTCGGACGGCGAGCGATTGGATCGGGCCGGCAACGGCGACACACCGGCGACGAATTTCAGGAAGCGCCGTGCGGCCTGGCCGCTCGGACCATTCCGGCGGACGACCGCTCCATAACATCGGAAGGCGGTCGGGTCGCTGAGCGCGACGGTACCGATCGCGGCCGCGTGTCCCGAGTGGGCGGCAGGCACGACGGCGACGCCCATTCCGGCCGCGACCAGGGCGTGCAGTGTGGAGAGTTCGGTGACCTCGATTTCGATCCGGGGGCTGAACCCCGCCTCCCGGCACAGCCGGTCGGTGACCTGCCGCAGGCCGTACCCGGCCTTCAGTGCGATCATCGGCTCGTCCGCCACATCGGCCATCGCGACGTGATCGCGGCCTTCGAACACATGGCCCGCGGGAACCCCCAGACACAGCGCCTCACGCCCGAGCGGTACCCACTCGAGATCGTCCGCAGCCGGCTCGGGAGCCACGAAGCCGATGTCGATTCGTCCCTGCCGCACGCTGTCGACCACGGAATCGCAAGCGCCGCCGTGCAATTCGAAGGACGTGCTGGACGCGACCCCGCGGTACCGATTGAGCAGGTCGGGTATCAGCCAGCCGCCGAAGGAATGCGCGAACCCGAGCGACACCGAGCCTCGATCCGGATCGACCAAAGCGGCGATCCGCTGTTCCCCACGGTCGATCTCGTTCAGTGCTCGTAACGCGTGGGCTTGGAAGAGCTCGCCGTATTTGTTCAGCCGCAGCCGGTTCTGGTGGCGATCGAAAAGCTGCACTCCGAGCTTGCGTTCGAGCCGTGCCAACGCCCGGGACAGTGTCGGCTGGCTGATGTTCAGCCGGATCGAGGCCTCCGTGATGTGTTCGGTCTCGGCCAGCGTTGTGAACCACTGGAGCTCGCGCAATTGCATGGTCAACCTCCCTCGGGAAGGGACGCCGACACTGGCGCACCTATCCGGTTCCAGCGCTGGAGTCCCAGTCGATCGTTGGAGCCATCCCTCGCACCTGGATCCTCGGGATGGGAACTCCACATTCCCCCGCGAGTGCGCTCCGTCACATGCGGAGGAACACCTATGCGCTACGTATCTGGGGAGCTACGTGGCCTGTGATGTGGGCCACCGGATCGTGGATGTGCGTCACGCCTTTCCGCCGAGGGCGGTGGCCGCCCACAGAGCGGCTTCAGTGCGCGAGTTGACGCTGAGCTTGGTCAGAATGTGCTCGACGTGGGCCTCCACCGTGCGCGGGGAGAGCACCAGCTTGGCGGCAATGGCACGGTTGCTGAGACCCTCCGCCAGCAGCGTCGCCACCTCCTTTTCGCGCGGCGTCAGCAGGTCGGCAGGGGCTACCGCATCCTCCTGATCCGGTGGGACGGTGGCAGTCGACCCCAGCGCAAGTCGGATCCGCTGGCCGCGGTCCAGTCGCCGCCCGGTGTCGTGATGGCGGGCGAACAGGTCCTCCCCGAGCCGATCCCGAGTGGCGGATTTGACCTCCTGGTAGCGCGAGCCCAGCATGCCCGGAACCTCGGTATCGACAATGGCGAGCAGTTCCGCGACGACGCCCAACAGCTTCGCTGCCTTCTTGGGATCGCCGTTGTCCAGCGCGATTCCGGCCATCAGATAGAGGACGACCGCACTGCCGAAATTGTCGTGGTAGTCCCATCGCAGGGTGAGGCTCCGCTTGGCGTACTCCTCCGCGACATCGAGGTCCTGACGCGTCCACGCGTCGAATCCCAGCATCCACAGTGAGTAGGAGCGGCCCCACGTATCGCCCAGGCGTTCGCTTCGCTCTACGGCTTCCCGGCCGGCGGCTGTGGCTCCCTCATGATCGCCGGACATGCTCCTGATCAATCCGAGCAGGAACAAGGTCATCAGCAGACCCTCGGCATCCGCATGCTCCCGGTGCCCGATGTAGGCCGCCTCGAGAGCTGAGCGGCAGGCCTCGAAATCCCCGGCGATCATGGCGGTCAGGCCGGTCCACGTGGCGGCACGTGCGGCCATGCGCGGATCGCCGATCTCCCGGGCGATCGTGTCGGCCTCGTCGAGAAAGTCTCGGGCAGTGCGCGTTTCGCCGTGCAGTGCCTCGAACCACCCCGCTGCCCACAGCGCGTTGCCGCGCTCGGCGCAGGCGGTCGTGTCGGCTGCGAGGGCTCGCTCCAACCAGCGTCGACCTGCGCGGAGATGGCCGCTCATCCACGAGAAGCGGAGGTCCGCGGCGAGCTCCAGCGCGCCATGGGAGCCCGGGGCCGCCCGCAGGAGATCATCGAAGGCCAGCTCGAGGTTGGTGATATCGGACTCCCACCGCCGGACGATTTCGGGTTGGCCCGGGCCGAAGAAGTTCTCGGCGGCTCGGGTCGCCCAGGTTCGGTAGTACTCCGTGTGGGCACGGCGGGCGCGGCCGCAGTCTTCGCTGTCCCGGGCTTGCTCCCGAGCGAACTCGCGCAGCGTTTCCAGGAACCGGTAACGCATACCACCCTGTGCCGTCTCGGTGAGGACGATCGACTTGGACACCAAGCCGTCGAGCGCGTCGAGAAGTTTGGTTCCTTCCAGTGGCGGGAGTCCGCACACCGCCTGGATCGCGGGGAGATCGGCGCTGCCGCTGAACACGGCCATTCTCTCCCAGAGCAGCTGTTCGGTCGGGGAGCACAGGTCATAGCTCCACCGCACCAGCGCGTCCAGGGACCGGTGGTGCGGTGCCGCGGTGGGGTCGCCGGAGGTCAGCAGCGCGAATCGGTCGTCGATGTGGGCCAGCAGCTCCTGCACCGACAGCGACCGCAGCCGCACGGCGGCGAGTTCGATGGCCAGCGGCATTCCGTCCAGAGTGGCGCACAGCCTCGCGACCGCCGCCGTGGTGCGCTCGGTGATCTCGAATTGATCGTTGACGGCCTTGGCTCGGGCTTCCAGCATGGCCGCGGCCGGATACTCGCGTAGTTCGTCCGCGGTAACGTCGCGATGGCTCGGGGGGATCGCCAGCGGGCGGACGGCGATCACACGTTCGCCCCTGATTCCCAGTGGCTCTCGGCTGGTTGTCAATACCCGTAGCTCGGCGGACGCGGCGAGGAGCGCGGACAGCAGTCGCCGGCATCCGGGCAGGACATGCTCGCAATTGTCCAGTATCAACAGCATCGAGCGATCGGCTACGTGCCGGCAGAGCTGTTCTTCGGCATCCATGGTGGCCAGGGCGCTGAGCCCGAGCTGGGTCACCACGGCCTCGGCGATGGTGTCCGAACTGCGTTGCGCGCCAAGCTCGACGAACCAGGTGCCGTCCCGGAATGCCCGGTCGAGTGTGGCGGACAACGCCGCGGACAACGTGGTCTTGCCCACGCCACCGGGTCCGGTGAGTGTCACGAGGCGGGTAGCGGAAAACAATTCACGTGCGCTCGCCAGCTCGCGCTGGCGCCCGAACAATTCGGCCGGTGGTGGCGCCAGTGCTCGAGCCCGAGATACTTGCTTGCTCACCCCGGCCATTGTGCTCCAGCGCCAAACCGGTCGTCATGGATTTCTCCGGTCGGGCGAACCAGCGGGCCGCGGCAATGTCAGTTCCAGGCCACCGGCAGCGCGGTGAGCCCGCGGAACACCCAGCGGCCGGCCGCGAGCAGGCGGCGCGCGCGACGTGGTCGGCGGGGCGATTGAGTGATTCGACCGCGGCGAGACGGCCTTGCCGGTAGCCGCAGACCGAGAACCGGCCGGTGCCGGGATCGCCGATGACGACGTGTGCGTCGTCGGGCCGGCGCACCCCGGCGATCTGCAACTTCAGCTCACCCTGGTGGCTCCAGAACCAGGGCAGCTCGGTGTAGCCATCGGTGTCGCCGAGTATCGCCGAGGCCACGTGGCGGGCTTGATCGGTGGCATTTTGGATTGACTCCACCCGCATTCGGACACCGGCGTAGACATTCGGATGGTTGGCGCAGTCTCCGATGGCGTAGATCGCGGAATCGGCGGTGCGCAGGTTCTCGTCGACGACGATCCCGTCAGACACGGGAAGGGCGGCGTCGGCCGCGAGTTCGTCCCGGGGCACGACTCCGATGCCGACCAGGACGATATCGGCGTGGTACCGCTCACCGGTGGTACCGACCGCGCCGACCACGTGATCGTCGGTGCCGATGAATCGCGCGACCGCCTCGCCGAGCCGGATATCGACGCCGGCCTCGCGGTGTGCGGCAGCGAGGTGGTTCGCCATTGCCGGGGACAACGCTCGTCGCATCGGGCGGTCCCCGGATTCGAGTACGGTGACCGCGAGCCCGTGCTTGCGGGCTGCCGCCGCGACCTCTAGGCCGATGAATCCGGCGCCGACGATCAGGATCGACCGGCCCCGGCTCAGTGCGGAGTGCAGTATCTCGGCTTCGGTGAGCGTACGCAGCGCGTGAATACCGGCCAGGTTCGCTCCGGGGACGGTGATCGTGCGATTGGCAGCCCTTGTGGCGAGAACGACTGTGTCGTAAGGTAATTCACCGCCAGCAGAGAGCCGCACGGTCCGCGATAGGCGGTCCAGTTCGGTCGCGGTGACACCGGTGCGCACATCGATCCGGCGGGCGGCGAAGTATTTCGGCGTCCGCAACGGCATCGCCGTTGGTCCCTCCGAGGGTGAGAGGAATTCCTTCGACAGCGGTGGGCGATGGTAGGGGTGCCCAGGCTCGTCGCCCACAACTGTCAAAGGTCCGGTGTGGCCACCCGCTCGCAGCGCGTCGGCGACCTCGACTCCGGCGTGTCCGGCGCCGATGACGACCACACGCTGAACGGCAGGATCAGACCTGGGATTCCGGGACATCGACCTCCACCTCCTCGAGATCGGTGCCGAGCAGCAGTTGGCACCCCAGGCGGCTGCGCTGACCATCGCGCGGGCTGGCGGTGCACTGGAGCATCTCCTCCTCGTCCTCGCCGATGGGCGGCAGTCTGTCCACGTAGGGCTCGCGCACGAGGACATGGCAGGTCGCGCACATCGCCTGCCCGCCACACTCACCGACTATGCCGGTGACGCCGTTGCGTACGGCCGCGTGCATCACGCTGACACCGGCCTGGGTCTCGACGATGTCGGTATCGCCTCCGACGTGGTGAAAGATGATCTTGTGCAATGGAACTCTCCTGGTCGGCCGACAAGCTCGGTTTGCGTGACTGCGCGTGCTCGCTACGAGACCGCGCCGATCTCGTCGTAGCGCCGGGTCTTCACGCGCTCCATCACGGTGCGCAGCGATTCGGCCTCACGGCCGGTGATCAGCTTCACGTGGTGCGACAGCAAGGCCTGGTATCCCTCGGCCACCGCGACTTCGGCGGAAACCAGTTCGTCGCTGGCCCACATGTGCCCGTCGGGGCTGGGCGGCATGCTCGGGTCATAGGTACGGGGAATGCCGACGGAGTCGAAGAACGCCAGACGCTCGTCGGACGTCACTCGCTCGTATTTGATCGGAACGCCGAAGACCTCCGAGCCGAGTCGCGCGATATTCTCGAAATTGAACAGCTCCGGTCCGGTGATTTCATACACGGCTCCCGCATGCCGGCGGGGTTCCACTAGGCATGCGGCAGCGCAGGTGGCCACATCGCTTTTCGCCACCGGCGCCAGGTATCCATCTCCGGTGGCCTGGGCCATCACTCCGGCTTGCGCGGCGGGCGCGACCAGTATTTGGCTGACGATTTCGGAGTAGAGGGAACTGCGCAGAATGGTGTGTGCGATGCCGGAGTCGCGGAGGTCGATCTCGGTTTGACAGTGGTCCTTCGCCGACAGCGCCGGATTGGTGGGGTGCACGCCGCCCACCGAGGTGTACACAATGTGGCGGATGCCCGCCCGCTGTGCCGCGTTGATGGCATTGAGATGCTCGGGAACTCGCCGTCCGAGGTTGAGCCCACTGATCAAGAACAGGACGTCTCCGCCGCGGTAGGCGGCGTCCAGTAAATCAGGTTCCTGGTAGTCGCCGCGTCGGACGTGGATCCCTTCCGTCTCGCGCTGTACGAGCTTGTCCGGGGTGCGGGTCACGAGCGTCAACTCGTGGCGTGGGTTCGCGTTCGAGAGCAGAGCGGTGACCCTCCGCCCCAGGTCGCCCGAGGCTCCGCTGATAACAATCCGACTCATTGAGTTTCTCCTGTCGATTTTGGTCCGGGCTCGCGTAATGAACGATCCGAGGCGGTGCGCAATGGGCCGCAATCGCGTTCGCGATCACGTCCGATTGGGGTGTGGCGGGGAATGTCTCGGTGTGGTCCTCGAGTCGTTCCCAGCCGACCTGAAGCAGGTAGGTATCGGGGTGATCGACATTGCCGATCAGTTCGGCGGAAATGCATCCCGGCGACTGCAGCAGGTGCTGGACTCTGGCGAAATCCGTTGTGAGCCGTGGCCCGTCGCCGGGCCGGACACGGAGTTCGGTGTGCTCGTAGATCATGAGGTCACATCCGGGTCCGCTCATTTGGGTGTTGCCGACCCACGATGCCGTGATCGAGATCATGCAGTGGGTGGAAGTCAGAATGCGGATTCGCCATGGGGCGTGTAAAGGTCAAGAAGTTCAGGTCGACGATGCGCTGACCGCATAAGAAGCGTGCTCGGTGCCTGAATTCCTTTATCCCGCCGCGCTTGCGCACTCGGCCTCGGCTGTCGTCATGAAATGGCAGATCATGCATGCGATGCATGGTCTGACTGAAATTCCTGGCCTTTACGTGTCATTGATGCGATACGCATGCTTGCTACGACGGAATTCGCCGCGCCACGCAAATTCACCACATCGCCTCTGATGACAAATCCAGGAGGACCACATGTCCCTCATTGTCGAGCGACACACCGACCTCGACCGCACGCGGTTCTTCATCGACGGGGAGTGGGCCGAGCCTCGGAGCAGCCGCACCTACCGCGTGGTCGAGGCGGCGACCGGGGAGGGGCTCGGTATCGCCGCGCTGGGTGGCGAGGACGATATCGACGCCGCGGTCCGGGCTGCTCGCACCGCTCTCGATCACGGGCCCTGGGGCCGCACGTCGGCGGCCGAGCGTGCGACGGCGATGCGGCGGTTCGCCGCTGCGCTGGAGCGGCGCGCCGATCACACCTCCACCTTGGTGACGCGTGAGAACGGTATGCCCATTCAGTTCTCGCAGCAGGTGAACGGTGGCCTGCCGGCCGTGCTGCTGCGGATCTATGCGGAGGTGGTCGAGAAGCTTCCACTGGAGGAGGTGCGGCCGAGTCCGAAGGGGTCGACGATCCTGCGGCGGGAGCCGGTTGGTGTGGTGGGGGCGATTACGCCGTGGAATTTTCCGCAGGCGTTGGCGATGTTCAAGGTGGCGCCCGCGCTTGCCGCGGGGTGCACGGTGGTGTTGAAGCCGTCGCCGGAGACGGCGCTGGATGCGTATGTACTGGCGGAAGCGGGGCTCGAGGCCGGGCTGCCCGCGGGGGTGCTGAATATCGTTGCCGGTGACCGTGATTCGGGAGCGGCGCTCGTCTCGCATCCCCTGGTCGACAAGATCGCGTTCACGGGCTCCACCGCGGCCGGAAGGATCATTGGTGCCGAGTGCGGGCGGTTGCTCCGGCGCCACACCCTGGAACTGGGCGGGAAGTCCGCGGCGATCTTCCTCGACGATGGGGACATCGACACCTTGCTCGCGGGTCTCGGTGGCGCTTCGTTCCTCAACAACAGCCAGACGTGCACGACGCAGTCGCGGATTCTCGTGGCCCGTTCGAGGTACGACGCGGTCATCGACGCGGTGGCCGGTTATGCGTCCGCCATGAACATCGGAAATCCGCTCGATCCGGCTGTGACCTTGGGGCCGATGGCGACCAGCGCACAGTTGGACCGGGTTCTGGGCTACATCGACATCGCGAAGAAATCGGATGCCCGGCTGGTCACGGGCGGTGGCCGTCCGACCGGTCTCGATCGGGGCTGGTTCGTCGAGCCGACCGTATTCGCCGATGTGGACAACAACGATTTGCTAGCTCGTGACGAGGTTTTCGGTCCGGTGATCGCACTCCTGCCGTTCGACACCGATGAGGAGGCGGTGCGGATCGCCAACGACAGCGACTATGGGCTCGCGGGTTCGGTGTGGAGCGCGGAGGAGGATCGCGCGCTCGAAATCGCCGGGCGGGTGCGCACCGGCACGATCGGCCTCAATTATTACGAGCTCGACCTGGGCGCGCCGTTCGGCGGCATGAAGTCCTCGGGCGTCGGCCGTGAGCTCGGGCCGGAGGGAATCGACGCGTACCTCGAATACAAGGCTGTATACGCATCGAAGAAATACCTGTCGGCCTGATCAGTGTGAATGCCGGAAAGGATATGAATATGAGTGATCCCGTTGCCGTGGTGCGTGCCTATTTCGACGCCGTCGCGGCCGGTGACCCGAGTGCCGTCGGAGCGCTTTTCGCGCCGGACGCGGAATTGCACAATGCGGCGGGCACGCTTCGGGGCGCGGAAGCGATTACGAGGATGTACGAGGGCGGTCTCCGGCCCGGCGCCATGAACCCCAGCCCCGGACCCCTGGTGGTCGACGGCGAACGGGTCGCCGTCGAGATCGATCTGAACGCCGACGGGAAGCCTATGAAGCTCGGCGACTTCTTCACGGTTCGCGAGGGAAAAATTCATCGCCTCGCGATCTACAGCCTCAATCCGGTAAACCCGAAGTTCTTCGACGCTGCTGAAGAGAATTCGTGAGGAGAATAATGAAGATTGCAGTCTTTGGACCTGCTCGCAGGGTCGGTGTCGTCCATGAAGGATCCATCGTCGATATCAACGGTGCGTACGCAAAGTATTTGGCCGAGTCGTCCGATACCGCGCGGCCACATGCCCGTGCCGCGGCGGAGGTCCCGGCTTCGCTGAACGACTTCATCGAGGAAGGCGACCGGGCTCTCGACGGCGCGAGAAACGCTCTGGAGCATCTGTTCTCCAAGGCGTACGACGATCGCGGGGTGGCGGGAGAGCGACTTCGCTACGAGACGGATGAAGTCATCCTGCACGCACCAGTGGAGGGCAGGTCGCGGATCTTCGCCGCGCTGGCCAACTTCGCCGACCACATGGACAGCGCCGCACAGAATTCCAGCTCCGAGGATCAGGCCGAGACGCTCCAGCGGCTCACGTCGGGCGGTCCGAAGTTCTTCCTGAAGGACTCGCGGGCGGTGTCCGCCGACGGGCAGCCCCTACGCTATCCGAGGCGAACCCAGCGGCTGGACTACGAGGCCGAAGTAGCGGCCGTGATCGGCAAACGTGGCCGTGACATCCCCGGCGGTGAATTCCGTTCATACATCTGGGGTTACACCTTGCACAACGACTGGTCCGTGCGCGACAACGTCTCCTTCGGCCCGGACTTCCTGTATTCGAAGAACTTCGACACCTCGGCGACCGTCGGGCCCTGGATCGTCGTGGACGAGGACATCGACCCGCAGAACATCCCGCTCGAATGCCGTGTCAACGGCGAGGTCAGACAGTACGGCAACACCAGCTCCATGGTGCACAGCTTCGCCGCATTGGGCGAATACCTGTCCGCCGACACGACTTTGTGGCCCGGCGATCTGATCAGTAGCGGTACTCCGAAGGGCACGGCCGTCGATTCCAGCAAGCAACTGCCCGATGGAACGCTCCCGGACACGCTCTTCGTGAAGCCGGGTGACGTCGTGGAGATCTCCTCCAGCCTTATCGGATCCATCCGCAACAAGATCGTCGCGCCCACCGAATGAAGGAAGTCATGGCAACAGGGCAATTCCCGGTCGGCGGGGTTCTCTACGATCGCCCGTTCAAGATCCGCCGACTCAATCATTTCGGCATCAGCGTGGATGACACCGGCCGCGCGCTCGCCTTCTATCGAGATGTGCTCGGATTCTCCGTCTCCGACAAGATCGACCTGAAAATCGTCGAGCCAGGGGAGTGGATGGACGGTGTTCCGGACACGAACATCTATTTCCTTCGCCACAACAGCGACCATCACACCTTCGTGTTGATGCCGCGTCCGTGGATCGACCAGACCGCGTCCACGCCGCGTTCCGACATCACCATCAACCAGATCACCTGGCAGGTCGGCAGTCTGCGGGAGGTGGTCGACGCCCGAGTGTGGCTCGAGTCGACCGGAACCAAGATCAGCCGGTACGGCCGCGACCCCGGATCCAATTGGCACACCTACTTTCCCGAGCCCACCGGGCACATCAACGAGCTCGAGTACGGCATCGAGCAGGTGGGCTGGGACGGGTTGAGCAAACCAGAAGCGATGTGGCCCTGGGGGAATGGGCACCCACCGCTGCCGACCAGTTCCGAGAGCACCGAGATGGCGGTGGCCGCGGTCAAGGGCATCGACTTGAACTCCGGTCACCGGTGGGTCGACGAGCTCCCGAAGACCCATGATGTGGGTGGGGTGCTGCTGTCGCGGCCGTTCAAGGCCGTTCGCATCGGACCGGTCAGCATCTTCGTCGAGGACGTCGAGGCGACCGAGCGCTACTACACCGAAACACTCGGCCTCGTGCCGAGTGAGGAGACCACCGTCCTCGGCCATCGCGTCGTCTTTCTGCGAGCGAACACCGAACATCACAGCATCGGCCTGTTCCCACTGGAACTCCGTGCGGCCCTGGGTCTCAGCGAGAACACCACGCTGCTCTCCTTCGGCGTGCAGATCGGCTCCTACGAACAGTTGCGCGCGGCGCGGACCTACCTGCTCGAGCGCGGCGTTACCTTGCTGGACCTGCCGCCCGAGATTCACCCCGGTATCGATTACGTCATTCACGCGGTCGACCCCGAGGGGCACGTGATGCAGCTGTACTACTACATGGAACAGATCGGTTGGGACGGCAAGCCCAGGCCAGCGGATCAGCGCCGCCGGGTTGAGCCCGGTGTCTGGCCCGAGACCCTGCCCGCGTTGCCCGATACCTATGCGGGCGAAACCTTCTGGGGGCCACTGGGATGACCGACAGTATTGTGAACGAAAGAACCGCGGTCGTCACCGGGGGAGCCCAGGGTTTGGGCGCAGCCATCGCATCGCACCTCGCCCGGGACCGGTTCGCGGTCGCGCTCCTGGACATGCAGGAGGACGCCCTACAGCGCGCGAAGAAGAGTATCGAGACCCGGTTCCGTGAAGCCCGCGTTTTCGCCGCCGCCGTCGATCTGTCCCGGCCGGAGGACGTCGAGCGAGTGTTCCAGGAGATCGACTCCGAGTTCGGCAGGATCGATGTGCTGGTGAATACTGCGGGAGGCAGCGGAACCGTCGCGGTGCGCGAGATCGAGGACTTGCCGCCGGATGTCTGGAACACCGTCATCGGCAATAATCTGACGAGCGCGTTCCTGTGCGCTAAGTACGCCGTTCCGATCATGCGGCGCAAGGGCTTCGGCCGCATCGTCAACTTCTCCTCGGCCGTGGCGAACGGCCTCGCGGGTCCATCGGGGACGGTGGGTGCGCTCCTGCCGTACGCCGCCTCGAAGGCCGCCGTCAATGGCTTCACCAAGCAGCTCGCCAAAGACCTCGGCGGTAGCGGCATCACCGTGAACGCGATTTCCCCGGGGCTGATCCTGCCCGAGGAAGGCCGGGTCCGGGCGACGTTCGACGCGTTGCCCGCCGAGGCCCGAGCCGCCACCGAGGCGGCGATTCCGGTCGGGCGCACCGGCACGACGGACGAAATCGCCGCAGCTGTCGGGTATTTGGTTTCCGAGGATGCCGGGTTCACCTCGGGTTCCGTGCTGAGCGTCGACGGCGCCGCGTCCTGATTTCACCAGTTGCCGCCGCGAGGCGAGCGACGTCGCGAGAAGGGATTTAAGAATGCTCCCGTACCCGTTGGTCCTGCTGCCCGCGCTCGGCGCGGATTCCCGGTTGTGGGAACCGGTCGTCGAGCGGCTCGGGGATATTGTCGAGTCGACCGTGGTGGCGCATGCCGGAGACTCCGTCGAGTCGATCGCCGACAATGTGCTCGCGCAGGCACCGGATCGGTTCTATCTGGCGGGACTGTCCATGGGCGGCTATGTCGCCCTCGACATCGCGCTGCGGCGGACCGGTCGCCTCGCGGGGCTGGCGCTGGTCAACACCTCGGCACGCGCGGCCTCGCCCGAACGGCGGGCCAGCGGGGAGGACATGATCGAGTTGGCGGAGGCCGGTCGTTACGACATCGCGGTCGAACGATTGGCGGGCGCTGTGGCGCCGCCGGGGCGAGACGATGTGGTCGCGCTCGCCGCCGCCATGGCTGGTGATCTCGGGGCCGCCGCGTTCCGCGACCAACAGCGCGCCGCTCTGGACCGGCACGACCGTCGGCCAGAACTGTCGTGGATCGATACTCCGACGGTGGTGGTCTGCGGTACGGCCGATGGCGTGACGCCGCTCGAGCACAGTGTCGAACTCGCGGAGGCGATTCCCGACGCGGAGTTGATCACCATCGAAGGCTGCGGGCATTTCTCGGCTGTCGAAGAGCCGGCGCGGATCGCGGAGATTCTCCGGACACGACTACTGCGGGTCGACGCACCCACTGCGGGGTAGCACCCGAAGGTATTTCGCCATCCACTTCGCGAGGAATCACAGCGCTTACATGTTCTCCAAAGTCTTGGTCGCCAACCGCGGCGAGATCGCCATTCGCGCCTTCCGCGCCGCCTACGAACTCGGCATCGGCACGGTTGCCGTCTTCCCGTACGAAGACCGCAACTCGGTGCATCGGTTGAAGTCCGACGAGGCCTACCAGATCGGGACGCCCGGGCATCCGGTGCGCGCGTACCTGTCGATCGTGGAGATCATCAACGCTGCCAAGAGCGCCGGGGCCGACGCGGTCTACCCGGGGGTACGGGTTTCTTTCCGAGAATCCGGACTTGGCCACGGCCTGTGCCGCCGAGGACATCACTTCATCGGACCGTCCGCGCAGGTATTGGAGCTGACCGGTAACAAGGCGCGGAAGGTCGATCAATCAGCGGACACTCCGTTGGGGGATTTGGATCACTTTGCTCCCACGCTTCACGGACTCGCGTGTTTGGTCTCTTCGACTGTCCAGGCTGCGATCTGGGCACGGGAGGTGAATCCGAGTTTGGTGAGGATGTGTTCGACGTGGCCTTGGGCGGTGCGTTGCGAGATCACGAGTTTGGCGGCGATCTGCTTGTTGCTGAGTCCTTGGGCGACGAGGTCGGCGACCTGGCATTCCCGCTTGGTCAATTTCGCAGATGGGCCGGACGCATGTGTCGTTTCGGTGGGCTGTTGCCCGAGGGCGTATGCCGTGGCCCAGGTCCAGATGTCCCACCTCGATTGAACCGAAATCGGTGATGCGCCTGCCGGTTTCATGCATCGCGCGGTGTTCCGCTCGGTTCGACGTGAAGTTCGCATCCATCGCTAGCCGAAGATCGTCGGAACCGATTTGCTCGGGAACGCCCGGGTGTCAAAGGCCAGCGGGATGCATTAGGACATCGAGGTCGCCCAGCGCCTCGGATGCCGCGCAGAAGATCTCCGACAGCCGCCGGAAGAGCGCTCCCACGGCTCAATTCCTCCGCAGGATGCCGCGCGGGAGTGTCAAGGCGAGATCGTTGTAGGTAGTAATGCCTGGTGGTGCGCTGACAACGGCGGGGATGGCGTGGATGGGTGGCATCGCGGTCATGATGTGCCCGAGAACCATGTAGTCGGCGATGGTGGTGGCCCCGAAATCGAGGGGCGGGGCGAATCCGACGGTCATGTTCACTGTGGGGCGGCCGTCGATGGTGATCTTCCAGCCTTCGCCATCGAGCTTCCAGTCCGGTTCGAGGGTTTGCCCTTTGCGCCAGCGGAAGGTGAGTTCGACGACCGTCGCATCGCCGACACGGCCCTGCCAGCTGATGTACACACCTGCGACGCAACCTTTTTCGATGGTCCAGGAGCCGAGATCGAGATCTTCGGTTGTCTGAGCGTAGTCGCAGACGCATCGGATCTCGTCGAGCTCGACACCGAGTGCGTCGGCGACGAGTCGGACGGCTTCGGCGAAAACCGCAGTGCCCTGCTCAGTGGCTCGGGGCAGGTCGGGATCATCGATCGGCCTGCCGAAGCCGACCGGCTTCTCGGTGTCGGGTGAGTCGTAGAAGGTTGTGTCGGAGGATTCGGCGATGGTGATCCGATCGACCCGGTCGCAGGCGTTGGCCGCGACAATCGCCAGCAGCTCGGCGTAACCGGGGCTCACGCCCGAGCCGAACATGGTCGAACCGCCGAGCCGGCACGCCTGCTCGATGCGTTCGCGGTCGGCATCCGGCAGGTTGTGCCCGGTGATGAAGGCTGCCGAGGAGACGACGTTCGCGCCGGAGGACAGGATCCGCGCCAGTTCGTCGATGTTGGGCCACATGGGGTTGTAGACCACGCAGTCGGGCTTCAGTGCGAGTAGTGCGTCGACGTCGCCGGTTGCCCGCACGCCCAGCGGCTGTCCTCCCGATAGTTCGCCGACGTCGTGGCCCGCCTTGTCCGGGGACCAGGCGAAGCAGCCGACGAGCTCGAGGTTCGGATGTGCGGTCAGGGCCCGCACGGAACTCTTGCCGATATTGCCCGTCGTCCACTGGACGACTCGATAGGTGGTCGATGCCATTGAAACCTCACTCACTGCACAACTGGATTGGCTGCGCTCCCGATCGTATGCCCACATTGACATACGATGCTCTCTAATTCGAGAATTAAATTCTCGCACACATCTACCACGTCGTGACGATCACCGGAGAGGAGGCCGACCACAGGTTGCTCCATCTCAGTCGGGCAGTGTCACGCGTCGGGTTTCGGGCGCGGTGCGGACCAGGCCGATGCCCAGCACGAATACCAGCGCGGTTGCGCTCAAAGGGATTGTGAGAGATCCGGTTTCGTAAATGTGGACGTGTCACGAATGCTGGACGCCGCCAGGACATCCCGCAGTGGCCTCCCGAGCGCCACGGTGCGGAGTCGGACGAAGTCCTCATGCTGACGCTCCAGCGTCTCCGGCTGGTAGCGGTAGTTGACCATCGCGCCATAGGGCTGCCGCCAGCCCTCCGGAGCAGTGTTCGCCGCCAAGTGGTGGCCCAGTTGCCCAGATGGAAGCGGCGCCCGGGTCGAGCGGGCGCCCGTCGGGTCGCCGCTCGAGAGCGAGGTAACGCTGCCGGCGCGGACGAGGAACGGCTCGCAGACCTAGATCGCGGCACCGATCTCGACCGGGGCGGTGACCAGCAGCTGACCCGCGACGGTGCCGAGGGCCCCGACGGCGCACCCTCGTCTATCCGACCGACGTCCTGTTCAAGGCGATCGCTCGCCGGACCACGCCGCTGATGGACGACACCTTGGTGGCTGCCCTTGGGGCCCCGGCAACCGCCGCGCGGGCAAAGGCGCTGCTCATCGAGCTCGCTGATCTGCTGTTGCCGGAACAGTAGTCACCGAGTCGCCGCATGACCTGCCGTGGCGCCTGTCCGGCATGCGCCAAAATAGCTCGCGCTGAAGCGCATTTCGATGCCTTGCATACGATTCGATATTCCGCCGTGCTTCTGCGGCGATACGCTGAAGGTAGGCGAAAGGTATGCCATGTTGCCTGGTGTCCGGAGACATCGTAGTCGGCGTGTACGCGCGCGATGACCGAGGATCCACTGCGCACGCGTCGTGAGGTGGTTACGCCTGTCACAGCGGAGTTGGCGGCGGCCGGTTTCGAGGACGCCGTCGAGATCGGCCACGGTGGTTTCGGGGTGGTGTATCGCTGCTGGCAACCGGGCTTGGACCGGACGGTGGCGGTGAAGGTGTTGACCGCGGAACTGGACGAAGACAATCAGGCACGATTCCTTCGGGAGCAGCGGGCGATGGGCCGGTTGACCGGACATCCGAACATTGTCACCGTGCTGCAGGCCGGTGCCACTGCCAGTGGGCGCCCCTATCTGGTGATGCCTTACTATCCGCTTGGTTCCCTGGATGCGTGGATCAGCAGGCATGGTCCGCTTCCGGTGGAGGATGTGTTGAGGATCGGGGTGAAGATCGCCGGTGCCCTGGCCAGGGCACATCGGCTGGGTATCGTGCATCGGGACGTGAAGCCGGGCAATATCCTGCTCACCGACTATGGAGAGCCGGCGTTGTCCGATTTTGGTATCGCTCACATCGCCGGCGGGTTCCAGACCTCCGCAGGCACGTTGACCGGGTCGCCGGCGTTCGCCGCACCGGAAGTGCTCGAAGGAGAAACGCCCTTACCGGCCGCGGATGTCTATGGACTCGGCGCCACCCTGTTCTGTGCGCTGACTGGGCATGCCGCATTCGAACGTCGTAGTGGTGAGAACGTGGTGGCACAGTTCTTACGGGTCACTAGCCAGACGGTGCCGGACTTGCGGGACAGTGGCATCCCCGATGACGTGTCGGCGGTGGTGGAAACGGTGATGAGCCGGGCTCCCGGCCAGCGCCCCTCGGCGGCGGCTCTGGGCGAGACTATTCGGCAGGCGCAGCAACGCCTTGGAATTGCGGTTGACGAGATGGCGCTGCAGGCCGCGCCGGTTCTCGAGCATCGAGACCAGACCCCTGTGGGGCGGGGACCACGTTCGTCGGCGGCGGTTGGTGCGGGGAGCGGCAATTTGCTGCTCGAGCTGACCAGATTCTTCGACCGGCGCAGCGAGGTGTCGGAGGTGAAGAATCTGTTGTCGGCGGCGCGGCTGGTCACGTTGACTGGTGTCGGGGGCGTTGGCAAGACGCGGCTGGGGTTGCGAGTTGTGACACAGATGCGACACGATTTCGAGGGCGGGGTGTGGCTTGTGGAGCTGGCCGACGTGTCCGACGCTTCACTACTGGTCGATGTGGTGGCTGCGACCGTGGGTGTGCGAGACGGGTCGGCCCGCCCGTTGGTCGATGTTCTGATCGAATTTCTGAGCTCACGCAAAACGCTGCTGGTCTTGGACAACTGTGAGCAGGTGATCACAGCCGTGGCCGAACTAACGGAGACGTTGCTGCGGACCTGCCCTGAATTGCGCATCCTGGCCACCAGCCGCGAACCGCTGGATATCGGCGGGGAGGCGGTGCTGCGGGTGGCGCCGCTGACGGTCCCGGACCCGGACCGTGAACCCGCCTTACGTGGGATGCCCCGTTTCGATGCTGTGGCGTTGTTTGCCGACCGCGCCGCCGCGGCGGTGCCGGGCTTCGAGCTCGATGAGGACAACAAGACCGCCGTAGCCCGGATCTGCGTCCAATTGGATGGTTTGCCGCTGGCAATCGAACTCGCTGCGGCCAGGATGCGCACGATGTCACCGCAGCAGATCCTGCAGCGGCTCGATGACCGGTATTCGCTGCTCACCCACGGCAGTCGCACCGCGCCGACTCGGCAGCAAGCACTGCGGTGGTGCATCGACTGGAGCTACCAGTTGTGTACGCCCGCCGAACAGCAGTTGTGGGCACGGCTGTCGGTGTTCGCCGGCAGCTTCGAGCTCGAGGCGGCCGAGCAGGTATGCGGCCCCGATCTGGCGCCGCCTGGTCCGCTCGATGTGTTGTCGGCATTGGTGGACAAATCGATCGTGATCCGGGAGGAATCGCATACGGTTGTGCGTTTCCGGATGCTCGAAACATTACGCGGCTACGGCCGTGAAAAGCTGCAGGAATCCGGCGAACACCAGAACCTGCGCCGACGTCACCGTGACTGGTATCAGCAACTAGTGCTGCGCGCGGAAGCCGAATGGATCAGCCACCGGCAGCGCGAATGGATCGCCCGGCTCGCGCGTGAGCTACCCAACCTACGAGAGGCACTCGAATCCTGTCTGTCCGAGGACACCGCGGAAGCTGCAGATGCGGGGCTACGCACTGCTGCGGCACTATTCGAGTTCTGGTTCTTCCGCGGCATGCTCGGCGAGGGTCGGTCCTGGCTCGATCGCGTCCTGGCCCGTCCCAGCGCCCGATCGATACCCGACCGCGTCAAGGCGCTCGGTGCCGCCAGCCAGCTGGCCGCGGCCCAGGGCGATTTCCAGTCGGCGACCGACCTCCTCGAGCAGGGACGAGCGCTTGCCGAACAGTCAACCACTCCCGCGGTCCAGGCGCGGATCGCCCACGCCGACAGTATGCTCGCGCTTCTCCGCGGTGAACCTGCGCGCGTATCCTCCGTCGGCAAACGTGCCGTCGAGCTACTGAGCTCGAATAGGAAAGGACCTTCATACATCAGTGCGCTGATCTTGCTTGGTTTGGCGCACGAAGCGTACGGCGACCCAACAGAGGGAATCGAGTATTACCAACAGGTACTCTCCATCACCGAAGCGTGCGGCGAACTACTCAATCGTTCGGTTGCGCTGCGGGGAATTGGCGTTGCCGTGTGGCGCCAAGGCGATCGCGGCCGTGCACAAGAACTGCTCGAAGAAGCACTACGACTCAGCTGGCAGCTGAACAGCCCACTCGCCACCGCTACGAGTCTCGATGCGCTGGCCTGGATTGTCGGCGCCCACAATGAGGCCGAGCGCGCGGCGGTTCTGCTGGGAGCCGCGCAGGCGCTGCCGCCGCCGGGAAGCGGGGTGAAGACTGATTTCCCGAACATGTTGCGCTTGCACGACGCCTGTGAGCGGATGACGCGCCACGCCCTGGGCGCTCGTGGGTTCGACGCGGCCTTCCGGCAAGGCCAGTCGATGAGTATGGATGCTGCAATAGCCTACGCGCTCGGGAAGCAACTCACCGAGACGGCGTCCGCCGTGGGCCCAGGTGAGAGATTGACCAAGCGTGAACGGCAGGTCGCCGAGCTCATTGCCCAGGGACTGAGCAACAAACAGATCGCCGCCAAATTGGTGGTCTCCCAACGCACCGCCGAAGGCCACGTCGAACACATCCTGGCCAAACTCGGATTCACCTCGCGCGCTCAGATCGCAGCCTGGGTAGTGGAGGAGAGCAGTCAAGATAATTCTTGACCGAGGTGTGAACTGCCAGATCGTATTGGGTTGTGCAGCAGGAAAATCCAATCAGGATGCGGCAGCCGACTTGGGTATCACGGCCCAGGCGGTGGGTAAGTGGCGGAGGCGCTTCGCGCAGAAACGCCGACCCTGAACAGCCGGGCGATCCGGCTTCGGCCTGATCGGCACGAACGAACGAGTCCTCTCCGTCGGCGGCGAACTGCTCGCCGGATTCCGGCCCGGCGGCTTCGCCGAGCAGGTACATGGCGCGCGCGGCCGCGACGTCAAAATCCCCGCATCCGTATGACGCTGAGTCGAATAAGTCCGCAGCAATCCGTGAATTCAGCATTCAAAGACGAGAATGAGGTTCTACTCTGTGGGAGAGTCAGACTCTCGCCGTCGGGTGGGGCCCGGCACCGGGCCTGGCGATCCCGAATGTCCCGACGGTGCGGCGGAGCGAATCCGTCGATTCCACGTCTTGGGCAATTGGAGCTTCACTATGCGTACGGTCCCTCCCGATCTGGTCGAACGATACGAACGGGCGGGATGGTGGACCCGCCACGGCATCGGGGAACTACTGGCCGGCGGACTGACTGCCGCGCCGGACACCCGATTCGAGGTGTATTCGCAGGTTCGGCCGTGGTCGGGAACTTTCGGCGAGGTCGAATTGATCGCTCGGCGGTTGGCGGCCGGGTTGCGCGCCCGTGGGGTCGGCCCCCGCGACATGGTCGTTTTCCAACTACCCAACTGGATGGAGGCGGCGGCCGCGTTCTGGGCCGCGGAGTTTCTCGGCGCGGTGGTGGTTCCCATCGTGCACATCTACGGCCGCAAGGAAGTCGGCTACATCCTCGACCATGTGCGGCCCCAGGTGTTCATCACAGCCCAGCGATTCGGCCAGCTCGAGTACGACCCCGCGGTGGTCGCGGAGGTTCCGATCGTCGGCGTGGTGGACGGGCACGATCCGGGCACCGATTTCGACGCGTTACTCGCCGACAACCCGCTCGCGGGGGTCGCGGCGGTGGATCCGGCAGGTCCTGCGTTGATCGCGTTCACCTCGGGCACCACCAGCGCGCCCAAAGGTGTCGTGCACAGCCACCAGACCCTCGGCTGCGAAGCCCGCCAGCTCGCGGCGCGTCGTCCGGCCGACTTCTACCCGCAGGTGACGGTCGCCCCGGTCGGTCATTTCATCGGCATGCTCAATGCTTTTCTCGTTCCGGTGTTGGACGGCAAGCCGGTCGATTTGGTGGATGTGTGGAATCCCGACCTGATCCTCGACCTGATGGCAACCCGCGGCATCAGTGTCACCGGGGGCGTCCCCTACTACATGACCAGCCTGATCGACCACGAGAAGTTCACGCCCGCACACTTGCGGCTGCTGAGGTACGCCGGTCTGGGCGGCGCACCCGTGCCGGCTGCCGTCGCCGAGCGGCTCGCCGCGCTCGATATCAAGGTCGCGCGTTCTTACGGTAGTACGGAGCACCCGTCCATGACCGCGTCCGAGTATTTCGTTCCGGAGAGCAAGCGGCTGTACACCGATGGCGATGCGGAGCCGGGCGTGGAGATCCGCATCACCGATGACGGTGAAATCCTCAGTCGCGGACCGGATCTGTGCCTCGGTTACACCGACGACGACCTGACGTCGGCCAAATTCGACGCCGACGGCTGGTACCACACCGGCGACGTCGGCACGCTCGACGCCGAAGGCTACCTCACCATTACCGACCGAACCGCCGACCTGATCATTCGCGGCGGCGAGAACATTAGCGCCCTCGAGGTCGAGGACATCCTCATCACCATGCCCGGCGTCGCCGAGGCCGCCGCTGTGGCCGCCCCCGACGATCGGCTCGGCGAACAGGTCGCCGCCGTGCTTCGACTGCGTTCCGGCGCGGTCGCCCCGACTCTCGAGGACCTGCGCGCTCACTTCGCCGAGGCGGGATTGGCCAAACAGAAATGGCCGGAGCAGATCCACATCGTCGCCGACTTCCCTCGCACCGCCAGCGGCAAGGTACGGAAGTTCCTCGTGCGCCAGCGCCTGCGGGACTCGTGAATTCGCCGATTCAGCCCACATTACAGTCACTCATCTCCTGGAGTCTCATGTCCACCATCGAATCCACACCCGCGCCGGACGAGACCGGCAAATCCGAAACCGGCCGGATGGACGGCGCATCCCGGCTGCGGATCGCCGCCGTGCTGGCTGTCATCATCCTGTACACCGAGGTCGGTCCGCTGCAGTACACCATGGTGGTCGCGGCCTTGCAGCCGATGACCACGACCTTCGACACCGTCGGCGGGAATATCACCTGGGCGCTCATTATTCTCGGGTTGGTCGGCGTCGCCGCGAATCCATTGCTGGGCAAGGCCAGTGATATCTGGGGCAAGAAGAAGATCATGCTGCTGTGCGGAACGCTGTTCCTCATCGGCAGCGTGATCTGCGCGCTCACCAGCAATTGGACCGTCTTCCTGATCGGGCGGGGGCTGTCGGCGTTCGCGCTCGCCACCCAGGTCATTGCCTTCGGATTGGTGCGAGACCTGTTGCCGCGCAAGTATGTTCCCATCGGTCTCGCCCTGATCGGCACCGGTGTAGGTTTCACCGGCGTCGTGGGTCCACTGGTGGGTGGCCTCCTCGCCGACAGTTTCGGCTGGCGGGCCCTGTTCTGGTTCATGGCGGTGTTCGTGCTCGTGCTGACGCCGCTACTGCTGGTCGTGGTTCCGGAATCCCCGGTCCGGTGGCCGGAAAGGGTCGATCCTTATGGTGTGATACTGCTGGCCGCTGGCGCGGTGCTGACCTTGCTCTACCTGGACAACGGTCAGGATTGGGGCTGGGTTTCGCCGACCGGCGTGGCCTGGCTGATTGCCGGCCTCGTTCTGCTGATGCTCTTCTTCATCGTCGAATCACGTGTCAAGCGACCGATTATCGATATGAAGCTGATCCTCGATCCGAA
Organism: Nocardia vinacea; assembly: GCF_035920345.1. Lineage (NCBI taxonomy): Bacteria > Bacillati > Actinomycetota > Actinomycetes > Mycobacteriales > Nocardiaceae > Nocardia > Nocardia vinacea. The sequence goes on along the minus strand of NZ_CP109149.1, from coordinate 1,992,088 downwards.
GCTCGGACTCGTATTGCTGATGGCGATCTTCAGCATCGGCATCACCGCCGTGCAGCCGATGGCACTCGGGTACATGACCCAATCCCCGAATGAGGACGGCCTGCGCCAGACCATGGTCGACGGTGTGGTCGGGCAGGCCCAGGCGAGCGGTGCGAATCTGTCCGCGGCGGCGATCGATATCACCTTCGATCCGGGCTACAGCTACGGGAACGGCTTCAGCCTGCTGGAGTACGCACTCCACATCGGCATCTGGGCCAGCCTGATCGGTATGTTCGTAGGCCCATTCGCAGGGCTGCTGACCCGGCGGGTGGGTGCCCGTATCCCGGCGATCATCGCCCTCGCTCTGCTGTCGATGTCCGGCCTCGGATTCGTTGTCGCGGACTACAGTTGGGTGACCTACCTGGTGCTCTACGTGGTGGCGGGGGTCGCTTTCGGATTCCTCTGGGCAGCGCTGCCCAATCTCATCGTGGAGGCCGTCCCGCCGGAACAGCAGGGCATCAGCTCCGGGATGCTCGGCGTCACCTTGGCCCTGGGTACCGGCGTCGCCATGGCGATCAGCACGGCGGCGCTGAACAACAGTCCAGTGGTCGCGCATATCGACGTCGCAGGCGATTCGTCGACAGGGGCGGTACCGCAGGTGTTCGCCGACAACGGCTATACCCAGAGCTTCTGGTTCGTCCTCGTGACCACTGTGATCGCCTTGGTCATCGCGGTGCTCATGCGACACGGCCGGAAGCCGGCCACCGGTGGTGTGAACTCCACGGGGTAATCGACATACGACTGGTGGGTGCCGCCGTACGGCGGCACCCACCAGCATTGAGTATCGGAAAAGGTTGTCGGAGAATATGTCTCGACGTTCTCAGGTAGCGAGCAAATCGAGGCTGCGGTGCCGTTCGACCGCGTGGCCCAGTCGCTCGGTGAGGTGTTCGATGACCGGCCGGTCGACCGCACGGGTGATCGCCCACATGAACAACCCGTACGGCAGATACGACCGATACAGTGACCAAGCCTGGTCCCGATCCGGCGGGGTGACGCCATGGGTGGCCAGTCGGTCGAGATAGTGGTCGAGCAGCGCGCGTTCATGGCGGGCGAGTTCGTCGGGGTCCAGCACCGTCGCCAGATGATAGGCGACATCGAGGGCCCACACCCCGTGTTGGACCACCTGCCAGTCGATGAGACCCGGTCGGCCGTCGGCCTGCTCGTAGATATTGCCGGTGTGCAGGTCGCCGTGCACCAGGCAGGTGGGCGCGGCGGCGCGGAGCCGGTCCATGGCCGCCATGGCCGCGATGAGGCGGTCGGCGCGGCGGACCGGCTCTGAGATCCCCTGCGCCCGACCGTCGTCGAGCAAACCCTGGAGCTGATCGGGGCTCAGATGACCCGACAGTCGAAGCAGACGAGGGGGGAAGAGCTCTTGCAGCGCAGGACGCTTCCCTTCCCAGGTGGCCGCGTGCAGCGCAGCGAGCTGATCGAGTGTGTCGGCGGCGCGATCGGCGCCGTAGGTGGTGGTCGGATCGAGGAACTGGGCCCCTGCGGCGACGAGATCGTGCATGAGAATCAGCGCGTGGCCGGTGTCATCGTCGACCGCAGCATATACGCACGGCGGTGTGCGGACCGGAAGATCCTGTGCGGCAAGGCGATAGAAATCGCCCTCGGCGCGGGTCGTGCGTCGGCGCGCCGGGTTGAAATAGCCCTTTGCGCACAAGGCGGCAGGCGCGTCGGTGTGCTGTGCATACTCGACGCGGAACCGGAGTTTGGTAGCGACGGTCTCGAGTCGTTCGACGACCTGCGCGCGCGTCGCGACGGCGCTCGAATGGCGTCGACCCAGTGTCGCGGTGAGCCATTCGGGCGACAACACGACCGCTTCGTCGGCGGGTGCGGGATTGTTCATCGTAGTCATCGAACATCCTGCGCGACAGTGATTCCCGCGAGGTCGCACGCCTGGTGCAGATAACCGAAGTGGCGAGCGCCCGAGTCGGTCGGCAGTCGCATGGTGCGGCGGCTGCGCAGGCTGAGCAGTCCGGCCTTGACCCGAGCGAAAACCTCGTGCCAGTGCAGGTGGTCGATCGAGTGGCCGGTCTGCTCCTGCCACAGCGCGATGGTCTCCGCGCGGGTACCGAGCCCGTCGAGCCGAGGCACTCCCTGCCCGACCGACAGCGATTCGTCGAACAGCAGCCACCACGCAAGGTCGACCACCGGACCGGCCAGCGACGCCTGCTCCCAATCCATCACCCCGACGACTTGGAAATCGTTGTCGAACATCATATTTCCAATGCGGGCATCACCCCAGGACACTCCGGGCCGGGACAGTGGGGGCCGATGCTCGCCCAGCCAATTCATCAGCGTTCGCACGACCTCTGGAATCTCGTCGCCGAAGGCCCAGTCCGCGTAGCTGTTCCAATACGACAGGTGCTGTGCGATACCGGCCACACCGTGCTCGGGCCGGTCGAAGAACGATACGGTCGCCACGGGCAGCCGGTGGATCGCGGTCAGCTGGCGCATCGCGCTCTCCCATAACGTCCTTCGCTGAGCTGGGGTTGCCTCGGCGAGCCAGCCGGAGGAGTTGTACGGCGGCATGCTCACCGGTACTCGGCCGTGCATGCGCCGCATGACATAGAACGGCCGCCCGAGGATGGCGGTGTCGCCCTCGAACCACAGTGCCCGAGGCACCCGCACTTCGGGATGCCCGTCCAGGGCCCTGAGCAGGTCGTACTGCATGTGGAATTTCGGTTCGAAGAACACCTGATGTTCGAGGGCCGGTGCGATTCGCACGACAAGTTCTTCGACGCCCTGTCCGGTGTGGGCCGTGACCAGCAGTGTCTCGTTCGAAAAGCCCGCGCCGCGAGGGTAATCGGGCTGATCGATATCGACCGAGGCGATGCCGAGCCGATCGGCCAGCCAGGGCCGCAGGGCGGCGACCGTAGCGTCCAGATCGCGGCCTTTGGAAAACAGGGGCGCATGCTCCATTGCTGTCCGGTTACCTTTCGATAGGGGGACCGCCGAAAGCGGTCAGGCAGAAGGCCCACACCTGTTCGGCGATATCGTCGACGCTGGTGGGGGCCGATGCGAACGCATAGTGGTGGAACACGGCCGTGACCAGTTGCAGCGCCAGCCAGGCATCGGTGGACGGATCGGCGGGACGCAGCAGACCGGCCGATGCGGCGGCCCGCAGTTCGTGCTCCACGAGATCGACGAAGGGCCGGTTGGCCTGGGCTATCTCCACTGGAAAGAGCTGGTACAGCCGCCAATGCTCGGCGGTGATGAAGCGCGCCCCGACAAGGCCGCCGCCATCGCCACGCAGCGAGCGCAGTATCTCGAAGAGATAGAAGCGCAACCGTGCCACGGGGTCGGGCAGCTCCCGCGCGGCGGCCTCCACCTCGACCGCCCGTTCGCTGACGACATCTTCGAATACGGCCAGCAGCAGCTGATCCTTACCGGTGAAATGCCGGTAGAAGGTTTGTAAGGCGATGCCCGCTTCCTTGGACAGCTCCTGTGTCGTCAGCGTGGCGCCCTCGGTCTGCAACAATCGGCGGGCGGCAGCGACGATCGACTGCGCTTGCTCCCGGCTGCGGGCCTTGGACCGCTGCACCGAGCGCGAGCGATCCGCCGCCCGGTCGGCCCAGAGCGGCGCGACCGGGGCGTCGGGGGAATCGGGGGCAGGGGGATTCTGTGTGGGCACAGCAGTTGTCCTCTCGCATCGGGGGGCGAATACGACGACGGTAAACCGCGGTGGACTCGTGCCTGACACCCGTTGTCGGCCCGCAAGCCCGCAAACTGGTTGTGACATCCCGCAATCGGCGTCGGCCCGACCGGCGACCGGGCCTGTGCTCGGTGCCCCGGTCAGGCTGGTGCCGATCGCCGACCGGCCCGAATCCAGACCGTCGGATCAGACTGCCGCCGGAACCGGTGGTTCGGCCGGAGTGAAGCGGTACAGCCGTTCGGCATTGCCGCGCAGAATCTTGTACTGGGCTTCCGGCGGCAAGTGACCGATGAGGCCCTTCACGGTCTGAATGCAGTTGGGCCAGGTAGAATCGGAGTGCGGGTAATCGGTTTCGCACATGATGTTGTCCTCCCCGAGCACATCGATGCTCGCGATTCCGTGGCTGTCCTCGATGAAGCAGCCGAAGATATGGTCGCGGAAAGTGCCGCGGATATCGAGGGTATCGAGATCGATATTGCCGCTCGCCGCGTGATCGCCGAACCGCATGCCCTTCTTGACCCAGTGTCGCTGCTTGTCGAGGACTTGTTCGGCGCGTTCGAGGAAGTACGGCATCCAGCCGATCTCACCTTCCGAAAGCGCGATCTTGAGTTTCGGATAACGCTGGAACATGCCGCTGAACAGCCACGACAGCATGGCCCCCGAGGTGCGGGTTGCACCCCAGGCGAGATTCGCGAGAAACGGTGCGTCGGGGGAGATCTGAGGCACGGTCGACGACGAGCCGACATGCATGGACACCACCATCTCCAGATCATTGGCCGCCGCCATCACCGGATCCCAGTACCCGCCGGCGTCGTGGATCGTCGGAAGGCCCAGTGGTGCCGGGTTTTCCGAGAAGGCGAAGGTGGTCGCGCCCTTGGCGGCGCAGCGTTCCAGTTCGCGGGCGGCAAGTCTCGGATCCCACAGCGGAATGAGCACCAGCGGGATGTACCGGCCCGGTGCGGCGGCGCACCATTCCTCGATCATCCAGTCGTTGTATGCCTGCAGGCAGACGAAGCCGAACTCGCGATCGCTGGCTTCAGAGAAGAGCTGGCCGCAGAATCGGGTTACCGTCGGGAAGCACAGGGAGGCAAGAATTCCCGCGCGGTCCATATCCTCGATACGGGCCTTCGCATCGTAGCAACCGGGCCGCATCTCGCTGTAGGTCAGCGGTTTCGGACTGAACTCCTCCTTCGACTTTCCGGCGACAGCGCTCAGTCCGGAGCTGGGGAAACGTTTGCCGTCGTATACCCAGCAATCCATGCCGTCGGCACCGACCTCTATGTGTGGTGCGCGTTCGCGATCTGCGCGCGGCACCCGCTCCAGCCACAGATTGTGTGGCTCGAGGATGTGATCATCGACCGAGATCAGCCAATCGAGATTCAGGTTGGAGGACACGATTACTCCTTCGGGTCGGGATTCAGTCACCGGAGTTCTCCGATGACCAGGTGTTTGACCTCTTGAAATGCCCGGATGCCGTCCGGACCGCGTTCACGGCCGAGGCCGCTGTGCCTGTAGCCCCCGCTGGGGGCGTAGGCGCTGAACAGCGCCGTGTTGACGTTCACCGCTCCCGTGCGCAGCCGCCGCGCGATCGCGGTCGCGGCGGCGGCATCGGCGCTGTAGACCTGCCCGGACAGGCCGTAGTCGGTGTCATTGGCGATCTCGACGGCGTGGTCGAGATCGCGGTAACCCAGCACCGCCAGTACTGGGCCGAAGATCTCTTCCCGCGCGGCGGGATTGGTGTTGTCCGGTACGTCGAGCACGGTCGGTTCGACGTAGTAGCCGCGGTCGAGTCCCGCGGGCCGTCCGCCGCCGTAACCGACGGTGGCGCCCGCGCCCACGGCCTGTTCGATCAGCCGCTCACAGCGTTCCCGCTGCGCGGCGCTGATGAGCGGGCCCATTGCGGTGGCCGGGTCGGTCGGCGCTCCGACCGTCACGTTCACGTAGGCGCGCGAAACAGCCTCGAGCACTTCGTCCTTGTGGTCGCGCGGCACCAGCATTCGGGTGGCGGCGACACAAGCCTGGCCCGCCATCCTGGCGACCACCGCTGTAGCGCCCGCGGCGGCCTTCGAGATCGCGTCGGGGAGATAGATCTGTGCCGATTTGCCGCCGAGTTCCAATGCCACCCGCTTGATGGTCGGCGCGGCCTGTGCACTGATCCGGGCCCCGACCGCGGTCGACCCGGTGAACGAGACCATATCGACCGCCGGATGGGTGGTCAGCAATTGCGCACCGGCCCATCCGGATTCCACGACGACACTGAATACGCCAGGCGGCAGGCCCGCCGCCTCGGCGGCGGATCCGAATATGAGCGACGAGATCGGTGTCAACGGGCTCGGCCGCAGGATCACCGAATTGCCGGATATCAGGGCGGGCATGATCTTCTGGAGCGCCAGGACGAATGCCGCGTTGTAGGGCGTGATCGCGGTGACCACACCGACCGGCTCGTGGCAGAGGATGCTCAACGCCACCCGGTGCTGCGTGAGCTCGTCGACCGGGACCGGGCTGGGTTGCTCGTGCCGCATCGACAGGTACAGGTCGATCGTATTACGGGCCAAGGCAATTCCGGAAAGGAACTGCGACTGCTCGGCGAAAGCGAGGGGTTGGCCCGCCTCGGCCACCATGGTCGCCACCAGCTCCGCCCGAGCCTTCTCGACATGACCGAGAAACGCATGCAGCCGCCGTGCGCGGTCGGTCGCTGGGGCATCGGCCCAGACTCCGCTGTCGAAACTCCGGCGGCCCTCGAGGATCGCGCGTTCGATCTCGGTCGGTGGAGTGGCGGCGATCTCGGTGACGAGTGTTTCGTCGGCGGGGTTCTCCACGGCGACAATATCGTCACCGGTCACCCAGGAGCCGGCGACGTACGAGCGCCGTTCGGCGAGGATCAACGCCATGTACTGATCTCCATTTCCCTTGCGGTACAGGTCATAACGGCTCGCTGGCGTAAACCACGGCGCCGCCGTAGTGCGGTGCGGAATGACAGGCGAGAGCGACTGTGGCGGCGCGCTGGCGGGGGCCTGCGCGCCCGGACAGCTGCAGATAGCACTCGAGCATCTGCGGAATGCCATGCATGCGGCCGTTGCCGAGAGCACCGCCGCCGGAGAGCACCGGAAGACCGGCCGGGGAGTCGCTGTCGATGCCGCCGTCGGCGACGAAGCGGTGCGCCTCGCCGACGGGGCACAAACCCAGGGCCTCCAGCCAGAAGTAGACGAATGGGGAGAACCCGTCGTACAACTGCGGCAGGTCCACCTCGCCGGGTCCCACACCGGCGGCCGCCCACAGTCGCCGTACGGTGTCGGCACCACCAGCCATGATGTCGTCGAGTGGCCAGTGCGACGGCAACCGTGGCGGGTTCACACCGCTGCTCGCGTATCCGGCGATATAGACCGGGCGGTGTGGCAGGTCGCGGGCGCGCTCGGCGGAGGTGAGGACAAAGGCGGCCACGCCGTCGACGGGGATATCGCAGTCCAGGCGGCGCATCGGGTCGCTGACCATCGGTGCCGCCAGATAGTCCGCAGTGGTCAGCGGTCGGCCGTGCCAATACGACCACGGAATCGCGGCCCCGTTCTTGCGTGCCTCGACCACTACGGCCGCCATCGCGTCCGGATCCGCGTCGTATCGTCGCAGATATTCGTTGTAGGGCAACGCGATCATCGGCAAGGGTCCGCCGTAGCCCTGCGGCACGGTCCACTGCTGCGGCCCGGTGACCACTGACAAAGGATTGTCGTGATAGCCCCCGGCCGGATTGTGCAGGGCCCGGTGCAGCACAACATAATCCGCGGCACCGGCGGCTATGGCATTGACAGCCAACGCAACTGAACCCGGTATCTGGCCGACGCCCTGGAAGCTCGCCACGTATCGCGGGTCGGTGCCGATCCGGTCGGCCAGCCAGTTGGCGGTCACGGTACTGGTTCCGTCACGCACAGCGTGTGCGCCCGCGGTCGGAAACATGGCGGAGGTGACGAATCCGTCGATCGCCTCCGGTGTGAGTCCGGCGTCGGCGATCGCCGTCCGTGCGACATCGACGGCTACCGCGCCGAGCGGGCGGTCGAATCGACGCTGCACCATACTGTGCGCGAACCCGACCACGGCGATGTGGCCGCCCGCGGGGAATCGCCTGGTCACGGGACCACCTCGGTGGTTCCCGCGCTACCGAGATTCGAGGCGCGATGACGCTCGCTACTCGTCATTTCGGCGTGCTTTCGGCCGGAATCCACCACATGCGCTGGCGCACTGCTTGTATGGATCCCGGTCACAGGTGCGCTGGGATGACGGGGCGCCACCGCGCCAACATGCTCAGTGGCTGTGCGCGGCTCGTCGCAGGACAGCTCGAACGCCGGGACAGCCAGGTCGTCGGGGAGGTCCTCGAAGGCGACCTGTACTGGATCACCTATGCGCACAACTGTTTTCGGACCGTTCAGCAGGCGTCCGATCATGCGGAGTCCGCGCTCCTCGACGAGTTCGACATCGACGAGCAGATATGGCACCTGGTCGGCGAATCCGAGTAGCGACGCTTTTCGGATCACCGTCCACGATCGGACAGTGCCGCGTCCGCTCACCGGTTCGTACCGGAACTCTGGTGTGGAGGTGCCACACCGACGGCAGGTTTCCCCGGGCGGCAGCGCGAACCGATCACACCGGGTGCATCGGGCCAGGGCGAGCACGTGCCGCGCGGCCGCCGACCAGTAGTCGGCGGTGAGGGCGTCGGGGACCGGCACCGGGCGCGCGGCCGTCACGGGATAACCCCTGCCTCCTTGAGGCGGGTGATCCGATCCCACGAGTAACCCAATTCGACCAGGAACTGCTCGGTGTGCTCGCCGTGCTCGGGTGCTCGCCGCAGGGTGGGCGGACGTTCGTCGAATTGCACCGGGCCGGTGGGCAGTGGATAGGACTGCCCGTTGTCCAGGTCGACCTCGCCGAGGTAGCCATTGGCCAGCACCTGTGGGTCGTCGAGCAGTTCCGTCACGGCCTGCACCGGCGCCCACGGCGCGTCCAGTCCCGACAGCAACTGCTTCCATTCGTCGAAAGTTCGGCGGGCGAACTCCGTTTCGAGTTCGGCCACACACGCGTCGCGATGGTTGGCGCGGGCTGCCAGATCCACGAAGCGGGGATCGCCCGCGAGGTCGTCGCGTCCGATCAGGCGGCAGAGTCGTGCCCAGTACCGGTCCGACTCCAGGAAGACCAGTTGAATGTGCCGACCGTCCTTGGTTCGGTAGGCACCCACCAGGGGGTTGACCGAACCGCCGCGGCCGGATACTGCCTGCGGCGGATTTCCGGCCAGCGCGGAGAGCACATCGGAGGACAGCATCCACATGGCGGTGGCCAGCAATGAAACGTCGACGACCGTACCCGAGCCGGTCCGCTGCTGCCGCAACAGTGCCGCCGCGACGCCGAAGGCCAAGGCCATGGCCCCGTTTCGGTCGCCCATCGCGCCGCGCTGGCTGATCGGGTAGTCCCGCTCCGGTGGGGTCAGCATATGAGCCACGCCGCCGTGGGCCCAGAAGGCCGAGGAGTCGTAACCGGCCTTGTCCGCGCCGGGACCGCGGCTGCCGAAGCCATGGCCCCGGGCGTAGACGAGCCGGGGATGGCGTCGAGTCAGCGTGTCGGGGTCGAGCCCGAGCCGGCGCAGCGCGCCGGGCCGGAAGTTGGTCAGGAAGACGTCCGCCGTGGCCAGTATCTCGTTGAGCAGCTCGCGGCCGCGCTCGGAGCGTAGGTCGATCGAGATCGATCGCTTGCCCCGATTGGCGAGGGCCACAGAGAGATTCACCCCCGCGCTATCGCTGCCTATGCCCTGTGTGGCCAACTGGCGGTACGGATCGCCGTCGGGACGTTCGACCCGGATGACGTCCGCACCCCAGTCGGCCAGCAGCGCACCCGCCACAGGCACGAACACCCACTGCGCCAGCTCGACAACCCGCACGCCGGTGAACGCTTCGGAGTCCACTGATCACCTCCTGTATGGCCGATTGCGGAACACTATTCTCGCTAGTGGTGGAATTGAATTCTCGATTAGAGTAGAACGAGACTCTCGTTTTGGGAAGGGTGAGTCTAGGCGGCGAAGGTGACATTGAGTTCTCGCAGCCCGCGTAGCAGGAAGGTCGGTTCGTAGCGGTAGTCGCGATTGCCGGCGGGCCCGTGGGCGGTCTCGTCGATCGCGATATCGGTGACCCGGTCCAGGAGTCGGTTCAACGTGACCTGCCCTTCCATCCGGGCCAGGGGCGCGCCCGCGCAGGTGTGGATACCGCGGCCGAACGCTATGTGCTCGCGGGCATTTCGACGATCGAGCTGGAACTGGTCCGGATCGTCGAACTTGCGGGGATCACGATTGGCCGCGCCGATGCACAGCATCACCACCGTCCCGGCGGGGATATCGACGCCGCCGACGGTGGCGTTTTGGCGGGTGAGCCGGAAGTCGACCTTGGTCGGGCTCTCGGTGCGCAGTGATTCCTCCACGAATCCGGCAATCAGGCTACGGTCCTCGCGCAGCATCCGCTGGTACTCCGGCTGCTCGGCGAGTACCTTCACTGCCGCGCTGAGCAGTTTGGTGACCGTCTCCTGCCCGGCCGCGAACAGGAATGTCGCCGGCCGGACGAGTTCGATCACCGACGGTTCGGAACCGTCCGGATACGGTGTCGATGCCAGGATGCTGAGGATGTCGTTGCGAGGGTTCGCACGGCGATCGGTGATGTACGCGCCGAAGGTGTCGTCCAGCCACTCCAGCGGATTGGTGCCCGATGATTCCTGATACATCGAGCCCTCGATACTGCCCGGAGTTGTCTGACCCGCCAGCCTGGCTCGGAACTGATCACGGTCCCCGTCAGGTACCCCGAGCAGGTCGGCGATGACCAACGTGGCGAACGGCTTGGCGTACTCGCCCAGGAATTCGCAGCGCCCGTTGGCGAGGAATTCGTCGAGCTGCCGGTCGGCCTGTTCCCACATGAAATCCTCGTTCTCCTTCAGCCTTTTGGGCGTCAGGAGCCGGGCCAATAGCGCTCGCGTGCGCGTGTGAGCGGGCGGGTCCATGGTCACCATGTGCTCGGAGATCCGGAACCGTGGCCGATGTGCCTCGATCTGGGCGCTGATGTCGTCGCCCTCGGGGTGGAACGGCAGCGGCGGGAACGGCCCGCTGACAGAGACGCAGGCCGAGAAGTCATCCGAGTTGCGGAAGACCTCGATGGCCTCCTGATGTCCGGTGACGACGACGACCCCGTGGTGGGGTTCCCGGAATACCGGATTCCGACTGCGCAGATGGTCCAGGTACTCGTACGGGTCCTGGGCGATGGCCGGATCGGAGAAGTAGTCGACGGACGCCAAGTCGGTCATGTGCTGGTCAGCCTTTCGTGGCAAGAGAAGGGGCAGCAGTCATTGGAGAATGCAACTCTCGTATAACGTAGAATGATACTCTCGTCATCGGGAGTGAAACTCTCGAAATTCGGTTGGCAAACTGCCGGCCGATGGATCTGCGACGAACGAGGTTTTTCATGATCGGGCGGGTAGAAGGCAAGGTCGCCTTCATCACTGGTGCGGCGCGCGGGCAGGGACGCAGTCATGCGGTGCGGTTGGCGCAGGAGGGCGCCGATATCATCGCGATCGACGTATGCAAACCGGTCGGAGGGAGCACTGGCATTCCGGCGTCCACCCCGGATGACCTGGCCGAGACCGCGGATCTGGTGAAAGGTCTTGGCCGCCGCATCATTACGGCGGAGGTCGACGTCCGGGATTTCGACGCGCTGCGGGCCGTTGTGGACAGCGGCGTGGAGCAGCTCGGTCGGCTGGATGTCATCGTGGCCAACGCGGGTATCGGCATCGGTGGCGCGACATTGCACGAGACTGCGGAGCCGGACTGGGACGCGGTGATCGACATCAACCTGTCCGGAGTCTGGAAGACGGTGAAAGCCGGTGTGCCCCATCTGTTGTCGGGCGGACGCGGTGGGTCGATAATCCTGACCAGCTCGGTCGGCGGGCTCAAGGCACACCAGAACATCGGCCACTATGTCGCCGCCAAACACGGCGTGGTCGGCTTGATGCGGACATTCGCCGTCGAGTTGGGGAAGTATTCCATCCGCGTCAACACGGTGCACCCGACCAATGTCAACACCCCCATGTTCATGAACGAGGGCACGCTGCGACTGTTCCGGCCAGACCTGGAGAACCCCGGCCCCGACGATCTCGCCCCGGTCGCCCAGCAGATGCACATACTCCCGGTGGGCTGGGTCGAACCCCTGGATATCAGCAATGCGGTGCTGTTCCTGGCCTCGGACGAAGCCCGCTATGTGACCGGTCTTCCCATGACAGTTGATGCCGGGAGCATGTTGAAGTAGTGGGAGCCCAACGTGTTTCACGAAACGCGCTACACCGGCACCGCGACACCGAGCCTCGCCGACGGCTGGCGGCTGGAACGGCTGACGCCACCGAGCCGACTGTTCGGTGCGAACGGTCTGCGCACCGGACCGGACGGCCGCATCTATGTGGCGCAGGTGACCGGCAGCCAGATCAGCGCCCTCGATATCGAGACCGGCGGGCTCGAGACCATCAGCGCCATGGGCGGCGACATCATCGGGCCCGATGATGTCGCCTTCGGCCCGCGGGGTGACCTCTTCGCCACCGAGCCGATGGAAGGCCGTGTGAGCGCGCGTGGCTCCGACGGCCGCACCCGGATATTGCGCGACGATCTCCCCGCCGTGAACGGCATCACCGTGCACCGGGGGCGCCTGTTCGTGAACGAATGTCGTATCGGCGGCCGCCTGATGGAACTCGATCTGTCCGGCGGCGCGCCGCGCGTGCTGCTCGACAACCTCGGCATGCCCAACGCTATGGAGGTCGGCCCAGACGGTCTGCTGTATTACCCGGTCATGGGAACCAACGACATCTGGCGGATTGATCCCGAGGGCGGCGAGCCGGAGCGGGTCGCGGGTGACCTGGGCGTTCCGGATTCCGTGAAGTTCGATTCCCAGGGCTTCATCGTCTCCACCCAGGTGTACTCCGGCGAGGTATTGCGGATCGATCCCCGCACCGGTGCGCGCACCGTATTGGCCGCTCTGCCACCGGGCCTCGACAACTGTACTTTCGTGGGCGACCGGCTGTTCGTTTCGAGTTTCACCGGGGAGATCACCGAGATCCTCGACGGCGGACAGACCAGAACGACCTTGCCCGGTGGTTTGAACTGGCCGCTGGACCTGGCCGTGGACGAGAACGGCGACCTCTATATCGCCGACTGGACCTACTTCTACGCCCTCCGCCCGGGGGGCGAGCCGCGCATACAGGGGATGCTCTCCCTGCCCGGCTTTCCTGGCCACCTGCGCGGTGTGAGTGCCGTCGGCGGCGGCGAATTCATCGTTACCACCGCCAATGGCGCGGTCGCTCGGTACCGCCCCGCGAATGGCTACAGCGAAATCATGGCGCAGGGCTTCGACCAACTCTACGGCGTGGCGCTCGCACCGGGCGGGCTCATCGCGACCGCCGAATTCGGCACGGGCAGAGTGCTTTCGGTCCGGTCCGGCCACGTCGAGGTGCTGGCCTCGGGCCTGCGGGAACCGGTCGGAGTGGCATTCGGTCAGGACGGAATCTGCTACGCCTCCGAATCGGGTGCCGGACGGGTTGTCTCGATCACCGACTCCGGTGTCGACACGGTGGTGGAGGGCCTCGACAAGCCGCAGGGCATCCTGATCCGCGACGGACAGCTCTATGTTGTCGACGTCGGGGCCAAGGTACTGATCACCATCGATCTCGCCACTGAGGCCCGCGATGTCATCGCCCGTGAGCTGCCGGTCGGCGCCCCGCCCGGCGTCATCCCGAAACCCCTGCGGGGGATACCGCCGTTCTTCGGGCCGGAAGGCCCCTTCGCCGGAATCGCGGCCGGTCCGGACGGCACCCTCTACCTGTCCGCCGATGCCGAGGGCAGTGTGTTGGCACTCCGAAAGGTGGAGTGAGGCAAGCCATGTGGGCGTTCGGGAGGCACGTCAGCTGTGGCGTTTGTCCGCGACCTCGGTCATGCCGTGCATGAGCTTCTCGAGCAAGCCGATGAAGATCGTCTGTTCGGGTTTGGTGAGAGCGTTGGCTCACGCCTGTTCGCGCTCGTTGTGCTGGCGGAAAGCGTCCGCAATAGCGGCGTGACCGCCTTTCATCAGCGCGATCTGTACCGTGCGTGTGTTCGGCGTCGCGGGCTTTGCCATGTTCGATCCGCGGCAAGTGCCGAGCCAGTCTTTCGGCGTCGGTGAGAATGATGTTGCGTTGCTGGCGGGCCGGCCGGAGATCGGCGTAGTCGGGGATCGGGACGGGTCGGGCTGGCAGCCGGTAGATTTCGAAATCCGCCGGTCAATGCATGTGGCTGTCTCCGTTGATATCGACGGTCGTTCCGGTGAGGTAAGCCGCGTCCTGTGAGGAACTGAACCGTCGACACATCTGATGGCAGTTCGGAGTTGATGTCGACCTCGATGGGCTCGGTAGAACTTGATGTTCTCGCTGTCGGCTGGCGAGATGTGGGCTCACATGTCGGCGCTGGCGCTCGTGGCACCTGCGTCCTGTAACCGCGAACGCTTCACCCGCAGTTCCGTGGGTATTGCAGTGTTGACATGCGCTGCCGAACTGCCAGGGGACCGGTCGCTTTTGCAGGTAGCGGGAATACCGGTGCGGGGGAGAGAATAGATGCCTGATGTTATGTGCAACATCAATATTGGGGTATGTCCCTGACATGCGCCGTGTCCGTTCAGCGGGGTGCCCGAAGCGGGCAGTGCCGTTGTGGATGAACCCTTTGCGCCCTTTTTGTTGGAATAACGGGCAGCCTCCCGAAATCTCTGCCTCGATATCCGATTCGTGACCAGGGGGACTCGATGAATCCCATGGCAACGATCCGCCCGGAATCTGTGGAGCGAGCCGACCTCGGGCCGCCGCCACGTACTCGGGAGTGTCCATGACCGATACCACCGCTTCGGTCACCGAAAAGCCGAGCCAGGCCAGGCCGCATTGCTGGGGCTTCGGCATCGACGTGGGCGGTAGCGGCGTGAAGGGCGGCGTCGTCGATCTCGGCACCGGGCAGCTGATCGGCGACCGCTTCAAACTCCCGACCCCGCGGCCGGCCACTCCGGAGGCTCTCGCCGACACGATCCACGAGGTGGTGAAGCATTTCCAGTGGGACGCGCCGCTTGGCGTCACCTATCCGGGTGTGGTCAGCGGCGGCGTCGCCCGTACCGCCGCGCACCTCGACAAGTCGTGGATCGGAGTGAACGCCCAAGAGGTGATCAGCGCCGAACTCGGCGGACAGCCGGTGACCCTGCTCAATGACGCCGACGCGGCGGGATTGGCCGAAGTCCAGTTCGGTGCCGGCAAGGACAAGGACGGCGTCATTGTGCTGCTGACGTTCGGCACCGGCATCGGTTCGGCGGTAATCCACAACGGGGTGCTGTTGCCCAACACTGAATTCGGTCACATCGAGGTCGGCGGAATGGAGGCCGAGCGTCGGGGCGCCGCGTCGGTCAAGGAAAGGCACGCCTGGAGCTACAAACGGTGGGCCCCGGAGGTGACGAAGGTGCTGGTCGCCATCGAAAACGCGATCTCGCCCGACCTGTTCATCGCCGGTGGCGGGGTCAGCCGCAAGGGCGACAAATGGATTCCGTTGCTGAAGAACCGCACGCCGGTGGTGGCCGCCGCGTTGCAGAACACTGCGGGGATCGTCGGGGCAGCAGTGGCTGCGCGTGCCGATCCAACGCGCGCAACGAGCCCGCTCGGCGGCAGCGGTCGTCTTCGCTGGGTTTGATCAGCGGGACCCGGCCGTGGTAGCGGCGGATGTTGACTCCGAGAAAGTCACATCCCCGCGCCTGACGGTGGATGGGCACCGAAGGTCAGAACTGGACGCTGGCGTGCATTTCCCAGACCAGGATCTCGGCGGGCTCGCTCGCGGTGACCTGCTGGCCGCCGGTAGCGGTGAAGCGCACCGCGTCGCCGGTATGCAACGGGCCGGCACCCTCCAGTGTCACCGCGCCGCGGGCCACGAACAGGTGCAGGAACGGCGCGTCGGGCAGGGGCACCGACTGTCCCGGGGCGAGCCGCGCGACGTACAGGGCCGCATGCGAGTTCCGGATCCGGATCGCGGCGTGGCCGTCATGTTTGCGCATACCCGATGCGACCGGCAGCAGACCACCGGACAGCAGTTCCGCCTCGATCTCCAGCTGCTCATAACCGGGGGTGATACCGGCCTCGTCGGGCACCACCCACATCTGCACGAAGTGCACCGGGTCCTGGTGGACGTCGCCGCTGAGCCGCCACGAGTCGTTCTTCTCCGAGTGCAGGATGCCGGTGCCGGCGCTCATGCGCTGCGCCAGGCCGGGGTAGATCACGCCGTTGTGGCCGGTGGAGTCCTGGTGGACCAGCGAGCCCTCCAGCACCCACGTGACGATCTCCATGTCGCGGTGTGGATGGGTGTCGAACCCCGTACCGGGATCGACGATGTCGTCGTTGTTGACCAGCAGCAGCCCATGATGAGTGTTGGCCTGGTCGAGATGGTGGCCGAACGAGAACGAGTGCTTGGAATCCAGCCAGCCGAAGTCGGACTTGAACCGGTCCTCGGCGCGGCGGATGTCGACGGTGGGAGTCAAGTCGATGGTGCTCATGAGGTGCCCTCTCCAAGATCGGTGCCGGCCTGATCACCGACCCACAATTTGGTTTCCATGGAAACTAACCCGCGTCGGAGCGGAACTATTTCCGCCAGCGATCACGCCGCATCCAATGCGGCAACTGAATCCAGCCGCCATCGACGATCTCGTGCGGACCTTGGGCCAGGCATTGGACGGTGCGGACAGCGTCGCTCCGCAGCCGTCGCGGGCACATGCCTGTTTCACGGTCAGCCGCAGCAGATTCGGTAATCGAGTGTTCTCAGCACACTTGGTGTCGAGTTCGCCGGGAAATCGTTCCCCGGGCCCACAGTGTCCATCAGTCGATACGTATCTCGGCTTCGGGGGAGCAGGCCGAACTGCTGACAACCTCGCACGGGCTGGCGTTCGCAACAACGTCACGGATCAGGGACGGCGGACAGGAATTGCCACGCGCGCGTTGCTGCTTGGAGATTGAATCGGATATTCACATCACGTAAGTCGAAGCCGGTGAGTTCGCGGATGCGGCCGAGGCGATAGCGCAGGGTGCTGCGATGGATGTGTAACACGGCGGCGGAATCGTTATAGTTGCCGCCGCATTCGAGATACTGGGCCAGGGTGTACACGAGGTCCGAGTTCCGGGTGGCGTCGTAATCCAGGAGGGCACCGAGCCATTCGCGCATGAAGCCGTCGACCTGACCGTCGGCGTGCGCCGCGTCGACCAGACGATAGAAGCCGAGTTCTTCGAATGCCGTCGCGCCATCCGGTATCCGCGACCGCAGCCGGATATGGACGGCACGGAGTGCGTCGGCGAACGATCGCGCGAAATCGCTCGGCTGCTCGCACCGGCCGCTGATCCCGATGGTTATCGGCGTCGCGTCGACGCGTTCGCGGATTGCGTGGTGGAAGGCGCCCGGATCCGGTCTGCGGTCGGTGATCAGCACGACCGTGCCGCCGTGGCGGCCCAGGATGTATTGCAGACTCAGGGCCGACGCGGCGTGGCTCGCGGCCTCTGCGATCGTATCGTCGGCGCGGCCCGCGCTGTGCACCAGGACGACGTAGTGCGGTCCGCGCAGGTCGTGTCCCAATGCTTCTGCGCGGGCGTAGGCGCTGTCATTGTCGGTGCCGGAGGCGAGATCGTCGACGAGCTCGCGACGTAGCCGCAGTTCGATCTCGGCGAGATTGCGTTGATGTGCGAGTTCGAGGGCGAGCATGGTGCTGCCGTACACCAGTGCGAACAGCTGAGCCTCGACCACGCGATGGTCCGGGTCGATCAGTGCGAGCGTGCCGAGGACCTCGGTACGTGGTTTCACCAGCATGATCACCCGATCTTGGACCCGCAGCGGCGCATTGTGGGTCGCGAGACGATGCAGCAGTTGATCACGCTGCTCCGGTGCGGCTTTGGGATAGGGTTCCGGTCGGCCGGGTCCAGACCAGGCCCGCAGATTGCCGAAGGGGTCCTCGACCGCGACGGGCAAATCGGTCAGCTGAGCGAGGGCGTCGGCGATACCCTGTTCGCCCTGTCCGTACGCGGCGGCTCCGGCGAGCACCTCGTGCACCCGCGTCTGCCGTTCGAGGCGTCGCACCGTGGCGGCCAAGCGCTCGTTGATCTGGGTGAGCTCGATCGCGTGGGCGGAAGCACGTTCGTGCGTGGTCGCATTGGCCAGCGCCGCACCGGTGAGCTGCGCCAGCACTTCCAGCAGGAATATCTCGTCTGGCCGCGGTGCGCGGTCGGAACCGACAATGAGTGAACCAACCGCTCCGGACGAACTTCGCAGGACGAACGCCCACCCCCACTTCTCGTCGGCCAGGTTCACGCTGCCCTCGCCGCCCTGGTCACTGACCTGCGCGTCCAGGCCGGGCTGTGCGGGTCGCGTCTGCGGGTACGGCACGAATTCGCCGTCCACCCGGTGATAGCTCGCCCGCGTGCGACACGAGCCGAGGGACGGGACAGCCGCACCGGCCATTCGAAGTATTTCGACTTCTTCGTGCTTGCTCGACAGCGCCGCCGACAGCGCGCACAGCCCGTGCAGCGACGCCAGTTGTGCGCGCGCCGGGCCGTCGGCGATTGGATAACTCAACAATTGCTGATTCATGGCGGGGGTCTGGCCCGTGGCAGCAGGTTTCGAGGTCGGGCCCGGCGCTGCTGCGGCGTGCTCGGCCGCGCCCACCCCGAAATTTTCGGCCGATCCACTCGCCGCCACGCACACCGATCCACTTCGAATGACAACATCCAGGTGCGGATTAATTCTGCGGGCGTTGATCATTGACGGTACACCGATCAATCCGGCGTTTGCAGCCTATGACGAATATGCCGTTGCTGGGTCAAAGCAGCAGATGAAATATCTCGAATACCACGGACCATTCGGCGGTTCCCGGATTCTTGACCTTCGGTGCGATGGCGACGAACGTCTGCGCGAGCGCCACGCTCAGACCACCGGCAATCAGCGGCAGCCGACGCTCGGTGTCGTCCGAGAGGGCGAGGTCGAGCGGCGGGCGCGCGGCGAGTTGGTCGAGCAGCGGTTGCAGCTCGACCTCCTCATCCAGCTTCTCGAACCGATGGATGCTCTGCTGCAGTCCCGCGGTGATCGGCAGGTCCCACGATTCGATCACATCGCGCGAGTTCGCCTTCGCCGACGCCTTGGCAACGACGAACAGGTCATAGATCTTGTCGTCGATGAATTCGGTGTAGCGCTTGAGATCATTGCGGTCCACCTGCAGCCCCGCCGCGGCACGGAAGAAACGCTGAAATTTAACAACGCCCATTACCGGCATTTCGGTCAGCTCCTCTCGAAGTACTCGTGAATATGGCGCACCGCCATCGCGCCTTCACCGACGGCGGACGCGACTCGTTTGACCGAGCCACTACGGACATCGCCCACCGCGAAGACGCCGGGCCTGCTTGTTTCGAGCGGTAGCGGTCGACGGCCGGAATCGCGCTGATCCTCGGCTGGGTACACCGCGTCCGGGCCGGTCCGGACGAAGCCGTGCGCGTCTAGCGCGACGGTGTCCGCCAACCAGACGGTGCACGGTACGGCCCCGATGAAAACGAACAGGGCGCCCACCGCGAGCTTCTCCCTCTCCCCGGTGCGATTGTTCTCGACCACGATTGCTTCGAGTTCGCTGACACCGGCTACCTCGCGCACCTCGGTGTCGCGGTGCACCGTTACACTCGGGTGCTGCTCGATCTGCTCGACCAGATACCGGGACATACTCTTGCCGAGATCGCCATCCCGGATGAGCAGGTGCACGTGCTCGACGTGACCGGCGAGAAACACCGTTGCCTGCCCTGCGGAGTTACCGCCGCCGACGATCGCCACCGGGTTCACACCGCACATCGACGCCTCCTGATGGGTCGCGGCGTAGTACACGCCGGTGCCTTCGAAGCGCTCGATTCCGGTCACGGCGAGTCTGCGATAGCGGGCGCCGGTGGCCAGGACGACGGTGCGGCCGAGCAGCGCGCCGCCACCGGCCAGCCGCAGCAGATGGTGTCCATCCTCGGCTTCCAGCCCGACTACCTCCGCGGACACCAGCAATCGAGCACCGAACTTTCCGGCCTGGATGACCGCTCGCTCGGCCAGCTCGGTGCCGGAGATGCCCGCGGGAAAGCCCAGGTAGTTCTCGATGCGCGAAGAGGTGCCCGCCTGCCCACCCGCCGCAATCGCCTCCAGCATCGAGGTGTCGAGCCCGTCCGAGGCGCCGTACACCGAGGCGGCCAGGCCGGCCGGGCCAGCACCCACCACGATGAGGTCGCACACCTCGCGCAGCGTGTCCGGAACCGGTAGGCCGATGAGGCGCCCCAATTCGGCATTCGTCGGATTGCGCAGCACCCGCTCGCCACGCCAGATGACGACCGGAGTGTCCTCGGGTGCGACCCCGAGATCACGCAGGAGTTGTTCGGCTCGACTGTCGCGCTCGAGGTCGATCCAGGTGTGCGGCAATCGGTTTCGCATCGCGAACTCGCGTAGCCGCCGGGTGTCGGGCGAGTAGCAGGAACCGATGATTCGGAATCCGGAGACGATACCGAGCAGCCGGCAGCGGCGGATCAGATACGCGCGCAGAATGAGGTCGCTGAGCACCGGATCGTGTTCGACCAGCGCGCGTATCCGCTGGACCGGGACGACCAGCACCTCGCCGTCTTCGATCATCTCCGCGGTGTAGAACGCGACCTGACCTTCCAGCAGGCCCAGCTCGCCGAGGAATCGGCCGGGCCCGTGGATGCGCAGCACCCGGCGTTCCCCCGCGTCGTCGTCGACGATCGCGACGGTGCCGGACAGGATCACGAAGAACTCGTCGCTCGGCGCGCCGGCGCGAACCAACGTCTCACCGGCGCGCACCGCTCGCCGGGCGCCGCCGACGGCGAGCGTCGCCACCTGCGCGTCCGACAATCGCGGAAACGCGCCGACATCGTCCGGGGTTTCGACGTTCATCAGACGAAGTTCTGGTGGACGTAGCACCAGCGCCAATTCTCGCCGGGTTCCATCGATTCGACGATGGGGTGGCCGGTCCCGGTAGCGTGCCCTCGCGCGTGCCGCATCGGGGACGAGTCACAGCAGCCGACGTGCCCGCAGGTCAGGCACAGCCGCAGATGCAGCCATGGCGTGCCGAGCTGAAGACACTCTTCGCAGCCCTGCGGTGTCCGCGGCGCCACCGGCTGGATCGCCGCGACGTGGGGATCGGTATAGATGGAGGTCATGCGGTCACCCCCTTATCCGCTCGATCGGAGAGGCCCTGGTCCAGCCACCTCCGCAGTTCCGGTACCGGAGCGGCGCCCGCCTGCCGGGCCAGCACCTCGCCGTGGTCGAGCACGAGCAAGGTTGGCACGGCCCGCACGACGAACCGCTCGGCGGTGCGGGGTGCGGCATCGACGTCGACCTTGACCAGCTTCAGCCGACCGGCACGTTCGGTCGCGAGCTGTTCGAGCGCCGGGCTGACCATCAGACAGGGCCGACACCAGGTTGCCCACAGGTCGACAAGGACTGGCACCGAGGACTTTTCGGTCACCTCGGTGAAGTCGTCGTCCCCCGCCGCGACGATCCATGGCAGCGGTTTGTGGCAGTTACCGCAGCGCGGTGTGCCCTCCGCCGCGGCCGGAACCCGGTTGAACCTCCCACAGTTGGGGCATTTGATCTTCGCGGTTTCCATGGTCGTACCTCGTTTTCATGCCGCGATCGCGGGCGCGGTGTACGCGACCGCGAGATCGGCACCGTCCACGGTGACAGTGACGGCGCCGCCCTGACCGATATCGCCGCGCATGAGCGCCCGGCCGATCTTCGTCTCGACTTCGTGCGCGATGTAGCGACGCAACGGCCGCGCACCGTAGACCGGATCGAATCCGTGCTGGGCGATGAGCCTGCGCGCCTCCGGGGTGATATCGAGCCTGATCTGCCGTTCCGCCAGGCGATGTCGGAGTTCTTCGAGTTGCAGCTCGACGATGTGCTCGATCTGCGGCAGCGTCAGCGGCGTGAACAGCACGATGTCGTCGACGCGGTTGAGAAACTCGGGGCGGAAGTGTCCCCGCAGCTCGGCGAGCACGCGATCCCGTGCGTCCGGCTTGATTTCGCCGTGGGCGGTGACACCATCGAGTAGATGGTGGGAGCCGATATTCGAGGTCATGATGATCACGGTGTTGCGGAAATCGACCTGTCGGCCTTGCGAATCGGTGATCCGACCGTCGTCGAGCACCTGCAACAGAGTATTGAACACGTCGGCGTGCGCCTTCTCGATCTCGTCGAACAGCACCACCGAGTACGGCTTGCGGCGCACCGCCTCGGTGAGCTGTCCGCCCTCGTCATAACCGACGTAGCCGGGAGGCGCACCGATCAACCTGCTGACCGTATGCCGCTCCTGGTACTCGCTCATGTCCAGGCGCACCATATTGTCTTCGCTGTCGAAAAGCGCCGCGGCCAAGGTCTTCGCGAGTTCCGTCTTGCCGACGCCGGTGGGTCCGAGGAAGATGAACGATCCGATCGGCCTGCGTGGATCGCGGATTCCCGACCGGGCCCGGATCACCGCGTCCGCGACAAGTTGCACCGCCTCCTCCTGCCCGACCACCCGCTCGTGCAGGATTTCATCGAGCCGTAGCAACTTCTCCCGCTCGCCCTCTTTTAGCCGGGCTACCGGGATTCCGGTCCACGCGGCGACGATTTCGGCGATCTCGTCCTCGGTGACGACCTCTTGCAGCAGCGGCTGCTTGCCCTGCTTGGTTCGCAATTGTTCCTCTGCCGCTTGCAGATTGCGTTCCAGCTTGGTGATCTCGCCGTAGCGCAACTCGGCCGCGCGATTGAGGTCGTAATTGCGTTCGGCCTCTTCGGCTTCGTGGCGCAGCTGCTCGAGTTGTCCACGCAATTCCTGCACCCGCCGGATCGCCTGCCGTTCGGCCTCCCATTGGGCGTGCCTCGAGTCGGCCTCGGCCCGCAGATCGGCAAGTTCCTTTCGGAGCTCCTCGAGACGAGCCTTGCTTGCTGCGTCCGTCTCCTTGGACAGTGCCGCCTCTTCGATCTCCAGCCGGGTCACCTTCCTGGTGAGTTCATCGAGTTCCGCTGGCATCGAGTCGATTTCGGTGCGCAGCCGAGCACACGCCTCGTCGACCAGGTCGATGGCTTTGTCCGGCAGGAAGCGGTCGGTGATGTAGCGATGCGACAGGGTCACGGCCGCCACCAGCGCGCCGTCCTGGATCTTCACGCCGTGGAAGACCTCGAGGCGTTCGCGCAGGCCGCGCAGGATGGACACCGCGTCCTCCATGCTGGGCTCGTCCACCAGCACAGTCTGGAACCGACGTTCCAGTGCCGCATCGGATTCGACGTGCTTGCGGTACTCGTCCAGGGTGGTGGCGCCGATCATGTGCAGCTCGCCGCGGGCGAGCATCGGCTTGAGCATATTGCCCGCGTCGAGGGATCCTTCACCGCCGACCGATCCCGCGCCGACCACGGTATGTAGCTCGTCGACGAAGAGCAGTATGCGGCCCTCGGCCGCCTTCACCTCCGACAGCACGGCTTGCAGACGCTCCTCGAACTCGCCTCGATATTTCGCCCCCGCCACCAGCGAACCCATATCGAGGGAGAAGATCGTCTTGTCGCGCAGGCCTTCTGGCACATCGCCACGGACGATGCGCTGGGCCAGGCCCTCCACGATCGCGGTCTTGCCGACGCCGGGATCACCGATCAATACCGGATTGTTCTTGGTCTTCCTGCTCAAAATCTGTGTCACCCTGCGGATCTCGGCGTCCCGGCCGATGACCGGGTCCAGCTTGCCCGCGCTGGCTTCGGCGACGAGGTCGCGGCCGTATTTCTCCAGTGCCTCGTAAGCGCCCTCCGGGGTCGCCGAGGTCACCCGCTGATTACCACGAACCGCGGTGAGTGCCTGCAGGAACGACTCTCGGGTGATGCCCTGACCCGCGAGGATCCGGCCCGCCACAGTACCCGATCCCTCGTCGGTCAGCGCCATGACCAGGTGCTCCACCGAAACATAGGAGTCCTTGAGCCGCTTGGCTTCTCGTTCGGCCGATTCGAGCAGCGCCGCCAATCGCCGGGTGACCATCACCTGCCCCGGCGCGGCGCCCGGCCCGCTGACCTTCGGCCGGCGGGCCAACTCGCGATTCAGGTCGGCGCGCAACGCGTCGAGGTCCGCGCTCGCCTGGTCGAGCAGCCGGGGCACCAGCCCGTCCTGCTGGTCGATCAAGGCGAGCAGCAGATGTTCGCCGTCGACCTCGCTGTGGCCCAATCGCGTCGCCGCGTTCTGCGCTTCGCTCAAGGCTTCCCGAGACTTCTCCGTCAACTTGCTGGTGTCCATCGGGACGTCCTCCTTCGACGAGGATCGGCTTCGAGTTCTTCGATTCGGTCCAGCAGATCGAGCACCAACCCGATTGCCGCATAGTTCAATCCGAGCCCGGACCGCAAGCGCTGGATTCGGGCGACAACGGCCACCGCGGACGGTTCGAAGCGAAGTTCGGTACCTTCGCGGGCACCGTCGAGCACTCCGAGCGCGACCAATTTGCGCACCATGTCCGGATGCAGACCGGACCGCTGTGCGAAATCGTCGAGCCGCAGCCCCGGTTGCCGCACGATCACGTATTGCGGTGTGGGCGCGCTCATTGCTGTCTCCTCGGATCGAAGGTCGATTCGGCGGCCAACTGCTCGAACAGCTCCCGTTCCCGCGCGGTCGGTTTCGACGGCACTATGACCTTGACCTCGGCGTACAGGTTGCCGTTGGCGCCGCGGGCATTGGGCATGCCCGCGCCACGCAATCGCAGCTTGCGCCCGGTCGAGGAGCCCGGCACCACTTTGACTTTCGCCTCGCCGCTCGGAGTCGGGACCGCGACGGTGGCGCCGAGCACCGCCTCCCACGGGGACACGGGCAGGTCGACGTAGATGTCGCGGCCGACCAACCGGAAGCGCGGATGCGCCTTGATGTGCACGACCAGGTAGAGATCCCCGGCAGGCGCGTCGCCACTGCCCCTGCCGCCCTGCCCGGCCAGCCGGATCCGCTGGCCGTCGATCACCCCGGCCGGGATATCAACGTCGTAGCTGCGCCCGTCGAGCCCGAGCTTGCGCTTGCCGCCGCGGTAGGCCTCCTCGACGGTCAGCTCCAGGACCGCCTCCTGATCGGCACCCGGAATCGGTCCGTATCCGCCGCCACGGCCACCGAAGATATCGCCGAATATGTCGCCGAAGTCGACGTTGCCGTCGAAACCGCGACCGAAGTGCACGCGGGTCCCGCCACCGAAACCACCGCTGCCGCCACCGAAACCACCGGTGGCCGCGCCGACCCGTTCGTCGTAGTCCTCCGGCACTCGCCGGAAGTCCTCACCGAAGCGGTCGTAGCGACTCCTCGTCGACGGATCGGACAGGACCTCGTACGCCTCGCTGACCTCCTTGAACCGATCCTCCGCCGCCGGATCGGAATTCACATCCGGGTGATATCGCCGCGCCAACTTGCGATATGCCTGCTGAATCTGGTCCTTGTCGGCATCGCGGGGAACCCCGAGGACCTCGTAGTAATCGCGCGCCATCGACGCTCACTCCTCGCGTCTGCTGACGATCACGGCCGCCGGACGCAGCTGCCGTCCGTTCTCGCCGTATCCGGGGCGCAGCACCTCGACCACGGTTCCCGGCGGGAAATCGGACCGGTCGACCACGCTGACCACCTCGTGCATTTCCGGGGAGAACGGCACCCCCACCTCCGAATGCCTCGGGTAACCGAGCTGTTCGAGTACCTGCACCGCCTGGTCCCGGATCGCGCGAACGCCCGCGACCAGTGGGTCCGCATCGCCGTTCGCGTGCGCCAGCGCCAGTTCCAAGTTGTCCAGCATCGGTAGCCAGGCGCCCGCCACCTTCGATCGTTCGGCCGCGCGCTCTCGATCGAGATCCCTGGCGTAGCGCTTGCGTAGGTTGTCCAGATCGGCGGCGGCGCGGCGCCAGCGGTCTTCCAACTGGGCGATCTGGGCTGCGGGTTCTTCGGGCGCCGCGTCCGGATCGGGGGTGTCGGTGGTCGACTGGTCTGCGGAGGTATCCATCGGAAATCCTCAGCTCCGGTCGAACTCGGCATCGATCACGTCGTCGTCACCGGGTGAGCCCGCGCCTGCACCCGCGCCCGCGTAGCTTGACGGTCCGTCGCCGCTGCCGGATTGCGCGGGCTGCAACCCGTACTGCAATTGCTGCAGTTCCGAAGTGAGCGACTGCACCCGATCCAGCGGCGCTTCTTCTTTGACGGCCTGTCTGGCGTCGGCGATCAGCATCTCGGCGCGTGCCCTCTCGTGTGGCGGCGCGCTGTCACCGAGTTCGGCCAGGCGCCGTTCCACCTGGTACGCGGCCGAATCCAGAGCGTTGCGGGCATCGACGGCCTTGCGCAGTTCCTCGTCTTCGCGGCGGTGCTGCTCGGCCTCGGCGAGCATCCGGTCGACCTCGCTCTGGTCCAAATTGGACTGCTCGCTGATCGTGATGCTCTGCTCTTTACCGGTGTCCTTGTCGCGTGCGGTGACATTGAGGATGCCGTTGGCGTCGATGTCGAAGGTGACCTCGACGTGCGCCTGGCCGCGTGGTGCCGGCCGGATGTCCTCCAGTCGGAACCGGCCGAGCACGCGGTTGTCGGAGGCGCGCTCGCGTTCGCCCTGGAGCACCACCACATCGACCGCGGGCTGGTTGTCCTCCGCGGTGGAGAACACCTCGCTGCGCCGGGCCGGGATGGTGGTATTGCGCTCGATGATCTTCGTCATCACGCCGCCCTGGGTCTCCACACCGAGCGACAGCGGCGTTACGTCGAGCAGCAGCACATCGGAGACCTCGCCCTTGAGCACGCCGGCCTGGACGGCCGCGCCGAGCGCGACGACCTCGTCCGGGTTGACGCTCATGTTCGGATCCTTGCCGCCGGTCAGCCTGCGCACCAGCGCCTGTACCGCCGGGATGCGGGTGGAACCGCCGACCAGGATCACCTCGTCGATGTCATTGGCGGTGACCTTGGCGTCCTTCATGGCCTGCTCCACCGGGCCGAGGCAGCGCTGCACCAGATCCGCGGTCAGGTCCTCGAACTTCGAGCGCATGATCGTTGTGGTGAGGTGCTTGGGTCCGTTCGCGTCGGCGGTGACGAAGGGCAGATTCACCTGTGTCTGTGTCACCGAGGACAGCTCGACCTTGGCCTTCTCTGCCGCCTCGAAAAGTCGTTGCAGCGCTTGCGGATCGGCACGTAGGTCGATGTGCTCTTCGCGCTGGAATTCGTCGGCGAGATAGTCGACGATGCGCCGGTCGAAGTCGTCGCCGCCCAAATGGGAATCGCCCGCGGTGGAGCGGACCTCGACCACACCGTCACCGACGTCGAGCAGACTGACATCGAAAGTGCCACCGCCGAGATCGAATACGAGCACCGTCTCGTGGGTCTGCTTGTCCAATCCGTACGCCAATGCGGCGGCGGTCGGCTCGTTGATGATGCGCAGGACGTCGAGTCCCGCGATCCGGCCCGCGTCCTTGGTGGCATTGCGCTGTGCGTCGTTGAAGTAGGCGGGCACGGTGATCACCGCTTCTTTGACCCGCTCCCCGAGATATTTGCTCGCGTCATCGACCAGCTTGCGCAGCACCAGCGCGCTGATCTCCTCGGGCGCATACTTCTTGCCTCGCACATCGAATCGGGCAACGCCGCCCTCGCCCTCGACGACGTCGAAGCTCACCGCCTTGGCTTCCTCCGATATTTCGTCGAAGTGGCGGCCGATGAATCGCTTCGCCGAATAGATCGTGCCCTTCGGATTCAAAATCGACTGTCTGCGGGCAAGCTGACCGACAAGTCGCTCACCGCTTTCGGTGAAGGCAACCACCGATGGTGTGGTGCGCGCGCCCTCGGCATTGGCGATCACCACCGGCTCCCCGCTCTGCCAGCTCGCGATGACAGAATTCGTAGTTCCCAGATCGATTCCTACAGCAGTGGCCATATCAATTCCTTCGGATCGGCGCGACCGGCCGGCCGCCGGATATTCGACACCGCCAATCCTGCCGACCGCGCCAAGGGCATGAAACGGTCCGACAAGGCGAAAAACGGAAACCGATTTGTCCTGCCGGAACAGGGGCGATAGGCGATCAGCTATGGATCGCGACGGTGTTGTCGCGGCGTTCGACCACGCCGTCGAGCAGTGGGATCGGGGCCGACCTGCAACCCTCCGGTGGGGCTGCGGCTCGGCACTGCGGGCCTGTGACGCCGAGCGCGCGGCCGTTCTGATGGGAGCCGCGGCGGAACTATCACGGTTCGTGGGTAGCGTTGCGAGTTTCGTCCCGGGCTCATCGCACTATCACGACGAATGTGATCGGTCGGCGCGCGCTGACTTGGGGGCACACCGGGTTCGATATGGCCTCCCGGCGCGGCCGAGCGATGGGATGGACGAAGCCGTAGCCCATGCACTCGGCAAGCAACCCACCGACACCACTGCCGCGCTGGGTCTCGTTGCGGCAGTGGCTATTTCGTCGCAATCGACGACGGTGAAGGTGACGTGCCAGTGGGGCACCTTCGGGCTCCTGGGTTGGGGCCGGCCAGGCGATGGCGTCGGCGAAACCGGGGGAGCGAGGACGGCCGATCGGCGCTCGTGGATGCCTGGGTCGGTGGTGGCGGCGAGGTGGTCGCCGTAGCCGGGACGGCGGATCATCGTTGCGAAGCCGAGGTCATCGATCGACCATCCGCTAGGAATTCGGAAGCCTATTTGGCCGGCATGGGTTTCGTGCAGGCGTCGGGGCCGTTGAGCAGTCCGGCTCGGTAGGCATCGACGCGCGTGAAGCCCGGCGCGTCAGGGTTCTTGTCACCGAAGCCGCGGAAGACCAATAGCGCGGCGACGGCTTTATCGAGATCTCCAGGGGACATGCGGATTTTGCTGGTCGGCCGGTTTTCCAGGAGGACGCTTGCGCTCCATGCGCCGGCGAAACAGTCGCCGCGCAGTGCTGCGGTTTTGTCGTCGGAGTGGTCACCGTCTCGGGCGTTCACGGCCTGGCCGTACTCGTTGGCAAAGAGTGTCGCCACGCCGAAGTCGCCACCCTGGTAGTAGAAACGCGGGAGGTTTGCGGCGTCGTAGCCGATGTAATCCTCTGGGGCGCAATAGAACAGGACGTAATCACTGGGCGGGGAGCCGCCGCAGGTCGGTGGTTCCCCCGGGTCGAAACCGACGACGTCCACCGGTGTCCACGGCTTGTGGGTCAGCGCCGGAAATGTCTGCGCCCAAAAGTCTTCCAGGTCCGCGGGCACCAGGTTGAGGACCTGGTCGTAGGGCACGTTGCCGCCTGTTGCCAGCTCTTGCAGCGATCGGAAGGGCAGTTCGATCACCGGCGGGGAACCGTCTTTGTAGTCGCGGCAGGTTTCGGGGCCACCGTCGAATCCGGTTTGGAAGGAGTTGACCCGGTCGAAACCGCTGCCGTGCGCGGCGGGATTGGTCTTGTCCGTGCCGGGCTCGTCGCGCAGCGTCAGGAATCCAGCAAGGGCGGCGTCGAGATCGTTGGTCCCGGCCTTGAACGAGCTGTGGCCCGCGCCGATATCGGCGGCCCATGCCCCGGCGAAGCAGTCCGCTTGGATTTCCTTGGTGACCGTGAGGCCCTGGAAGTTCGCCCGCGTTTGGATCGCGTGGCCCCATTCGTGGGCAAGCACGATCGGTATGACGAAGTCGCCGAACTTCTTTCGCAGGGTCGGCAGCAGCCCTTCGACATCCCAGGCCACCACATCCTGTGCGCCACAATAGAATGCGTTGCCCGTGATGTCCGCCACCGTTTCGGCACAGGGCGGCAATTCGCCCGACGATGGGGCCACCGCATAGAAGCCCCCGGTGACCGGGGTGTAGGGGGACCCGTACAGCTTCGGAAACTGCTGCGACCAATACCGCTGCAGATCGGCAATAGCCTGAATGACGATCTTGTTGACGGGGTCGTTGGCGTCCCCGTGAATCGTGACCCGCGGAGCGGGTGTCGTGGTATTCGAACCCGCTGGATTCGACCCCGAACTGCACGCGACCAGCGGTGCGATCACCGCCGCGGAGAGGACAGCAATGCGAAGTACGCGCGACAGGCGCCCCCGGAATTTTCCACTCGACACATGAGTTCCGATCGTCACCAAATACTCAACGGCCGGCAGTAGCCGCCGGGGGCGTAGCCGGGTCCGCTCGGAGGTCCGCTGGTCGGCGAGCGTCCTTTTCGACCTGTTTCGCTCCGTGTGGTCTCACCGGTCTGTCCTACACGCTGCCACTGGTCCACCCGCCTGCGTATCGGCCTGGCGGGACGAAACCGGCCACGAGAATCGACCCGGCAGGCGCAGCCGCATTCGGCAGCGCGCTAATGCGGCGCATCGGTCGCAGAGGCCGCCGCCGGTGACCTCGATGCGCCCGGTACACCGTGCGGCCCCAACATGGTCATCAACACCCACCCAGACTGCGTCGCCATCGGCAGCTTCTGCACGCTGACCGACGGCATGGTCGTCGGGACTATCGGCCAGGATGGACGCTGCGTCATCCCCGGCACGAATATCTGACCCGGCGCGTCGACTTCTCGGCGCGCGCAGCCGCTGCCTTAGCCCGCTGCACGCGCCTATACGAGCGGATGCTCGCTGATCAGGTCCCCCGGTGAAAGTTCCGTTGTCCGGAACTTCGTGCACCGCAAGGAATAGCAACACGGTACATAAGCCGATGGGGCCCAGCTGGATTTGTCGCGCGGCCACGAATTCGGTTGTCGGCAGCACGTACACATGCAGCGCAACGCGCACCTGCTGCCACCCAAGACTGATGGATCGAACAGGTCGCGCACCCGGCAACGACATCTAGGGAGAACCGCACGCACGGTTCGATGGGCGGGGACTGGACACGGGTCACGCTGGTGACCACGGACGGGAAGAAGAACGACCGACCGGGAAACCGGCGGCCAGCACGGCTTCACAACCTACCGTCACCGGAGGGAACCGCCCCAGTCCTCGACCCTACCGACGTAATCGGCGGATAAGGGTCTGTTGAAATGGAGAAAATGTCGTCTGAACTGGGATGATTGGTGTTCTTCAGGCAACAATCAAGACCAGTTCGGGAAGATACTTTCAGTGCGATTGTTCCACAGGTTCGCCGAGGGTTCGGCGATGTTCGATGACGATAGCCTCGTGTCGGTGTACTGAGCGAACACCTGTGCGCCCTGGCGGGGCGTGTGGATCTGCTGCCCGGCGCGGATGTGCGGTGCTTCGTCGATATCGACTCGTTGTTGCGCCCGGTCTATGGTCACCAGAAACAAGGCGCGGCCTATGGTCATACGAAGATCGCGGGCAAACAGGTTCTCCGCAAAGGGCTTTCACCGTTGGTCACCACGATCTGCGCCGACCTCGCCGCCCCAATCGTAGCCGGGATGCGGTTGCGCGTCGGGAAAACCGGGTCCGGCAAAGGCGCCGCCTCGATGGTCACGAATGCAATCAACACCGCTCGCGCTGCCGGGGTCACCGGGCAGATCGTATGTGCTGACGGTCGCCGACGAGTCCGGTGCCATACTGCATGTGTCGCTGCACCCGAACCGGCCCGCGGCCGAGCAGACCCGCGCCGCGGTGCAACGTCGCCGCGAGTTCAGCAGGTCACCGACCTGGATCGTACGCCGCACCGTCGGCCGCCTCTGGGATACCGATCCCGATGACGACGAACTCGCCCGCGTCGGCGCCCCGGCATGCGAGCCCGCCGAGCCACAAGCCTCGGTCGAACTGACACCATCCCCGGGCCGCTCTATCCCCGCAGCGCCTTCGTCGTCGCCGAAGTTCAACTTCGACGTTCCCCCGCCGTGGCCGACACCCCGCTCCGACGATAAGTGACCCACGAGTTCGCATCCGTTTGGCCACCGGATATTTCGGTTCAGGCAGCTTGTGCCCGGAAGTTGCAGCTCACGCAGTACCAGCTGGGCCGTCCCGCGATCTGTGTGGCGTGCAGCATCTCCCCGCACTCGCACAACGGCTGCCGGTCGATACCCACTCGTCGACCGCGTTGACCAGTGCTACCCCGCAGCCCTCGACCGCCAGCAGCTCGACGGACCGGTCATAGAGTCGCAGTTGTTTGGAACTGGTGGCCCGCAACGCCCACAGCCGCGCAGTTTCGATGAGTTCGTCCAGATCCTCCGAGCCCAGCCGGGTGGACAGGACGGCGTGCCCGGGGATCGGGAGGTCTTCTTCCAGGCGGAATCGGGCCACTAGTCACCACCACCCGAGTCGCTAACGGCCGCAACGAGTTCAGCCACCGGTACGCGGAACAGGTAGCGGCCTGGTGAGTCGACTTGGGTCGACTCGACGATCGCGTGGTCGCCATCGATCTCGATCACCGTGAACACCGAGACGCCGCCCGCCACCAGCAACACATGATCCCCGATACTCACCATGTCCAGCCTTTCCCAAGCAAACGACCGGTATGAGATTGTCGCACATGTGTTCGAATCGTGGGACGATGATTTCACCCCGCCGCTGAAGCGCGTCATCGACCCGCCAATGCCGGTGAACGTGAATTTGGGCATCGCGATCCCGCCGCAGGGTGCATTCCGTCGTGATGCGGTGACGATGCGCGTCAAATCGTCCGGACTCGACTGCACAGGTGGTGTCCGGCCTGGTCTATGCGCGGGGGCAAACCACAGACGGCTCCTGGATTGGCCTGGTGGTATTTGCGATCCCGGCGCGAAGCGCGAGGGATGCGGACTCCCAAAAGGAGGGATACGACCCGGTGTACGACGCGCGGCTGTTGCGGCGCTTCATCTCTCACGAAGTCGAGACACGCATTGGGCGGGCGCTGTTGTCCGGCGACATCGACGACGGTGCCACCATCACCCTCGATGCCGACAACGGTGAACTCGTTGCACGCTTCGGACTGACGGATTACACAGATCTCCACCGGAAGGGCGGCAGCCCAGCGCCCCGGCGATAGGGTGGACTATGCGGTCATGGTCGAGCTGACCAGCTTTTTTCGATCCGCGACGGGCCCCACGCTTCGGAAGCCGCAGAAAGTGAGGAACGAGAATCATGGGTGAGCCGACAACGATAATCGCGAAGACGATCGGGAATCCGTCGGGGGAACAGTACGACAATCCCTGGCCGTTCGGGCGTCCGGCCAAGAGAGAACGCGTTGCCATCTTCGCGTTCGAAGTGACGAGCGTCGACGGAGAAGCCGAAGCTATCCGGACGTACCACGTGGGTCCCGCTGATCTGGCCGAAGAAGGAAGAATCGCGCCCCGCGCCCCGAGCCGCAGGGGTTCACGGTGCAGTGGACCGGAGTGCGGCGGAACCGTCGTTCGACCACCAACCAGTCTCGATATCGAGGCCGCGATGATGGATCTCGACCACTCCGCCGAGGCGATGTTCTAGTACGAAGTTATGCCGGACGACACGCAGCTTGTCCGGATGTCGCGCGATCGAGGAGCATGTGATGAACCAGCGACTGTTCGATTTCATCGACGAGGCTCTGCGGCAATGCTTCGATTCCGGCGCCGGGCCGTATCCGTGGTTGTGTCGAGACGACGTCGAAAGGGTGCTGTCCGACGACGCCCGATGGCGTGTGATGCACGGCCGACTTGCGGCGATGGAATGGGGCAGCGGCGAATCCACCGGCAACGTCGCTGTTACCTCGGAGCGTTTGCTGATAACACCCGACGGTCTGCTCTATGCCGCCGGATTGAGCGCGCCGTTGCGGCGAGGGGCCACTCGCCGAGTAGCGGCGGGGACAATGCTGCGGCCACTGTATTACCTGGCGACGCCGCCCCCGTTGTTCGAATCGATCGTCGACCGGGTCGGTACCACGTCAATGCTGCGGGGAGCGGTGTCTGCGGTGGACAATCGGCTCGGCCACGACCTGCTGTTTCCTTGGCCCCTCGATGCTGCGCTGCGCCGAATGCTCGATGCCCAGCCGGTTATGCGCATGGAACCCAACGGATGGCGGTAGGCACACCGCGGAAATGGATTCTCGGCCGCGCGCTGGCTGTGTCGTCTGGCGAGCCCGACCTCCAGTCCAGTAGCCAATCGCCACGCCAACTGAGTTGATGGCGACATCGATGATCACCCATCCGAGGTCAAGAGTTGTGACCTTGTCCAGTGCGGCAACTGAACGCTTTCAACTCTGCTCAGGCATCCTCTGCCCTTGCGGCCGTTCGGTATCAGCCCCACAGCGATCCGCCAGGACAGCAGGTCACCAGGGTGCCAATCCAGCGCTCGCAGAACGGCTTTGTCGACCACGCGCCCGTTGGTGTCGACCGGCCGCACGCTGTACACCGCGGTGTGCGCTGGTGGTTGCTTCACGGTCGCCATCGGCAGAACGGCACCGATTCCGGAGGCATCTCCGCCGACGAGCCCGATGGAGGAGAAGGAAGGGATCAGCGGAGATAATGTGTCATCGGTCATATCGACCACCGCCGAACGGAGCAAACCCGCAGGTGGCGATGTACGGCCAGGACAGAGTTTCCAGGCGATGCCCGGACCCGGTTTTTGGGGCATAAGGAGGGGGTATCGACCAGTACGCCAACCTGCTGCAACACCGAAAACTGCTGGTCATCGGCAAATAGCGGTGGCGTAACGATTCTGGTCCGTTTTGCCGTAGGTTCGTGCCCTCGGCGGCGCGTGTCGAACATGGGAACGGGGGCGACCTGTGGTTTTCTGCTGGTCAACTGGTGGCGGGCGACGGGATCGATGCGTCCCTGGCGTCGGGCGGCCTCGGCAGGAGAGCCACACCCAACTCGTTCCGGCCGCCATCGGTGAAGACCCGAATCAGAGCGTGGAATCTACAACAGTGGTGTTCCGCTGCGCATCCGGCGGCGTAGGTCCCAGATATAGAGATTGAGGGGAACATGCGAATCTGTTTGGGCGACTGTGACAGTGCGAAACCCAGCAGGCGTAGGACAAGGTCGTATCGGCGTCGATCACGCGCGATCCAGGGCATCTGCATTTGACCTCGCAGGGGCGTGGCAGTGCGCCAGCGACGAAGAAGCGGTGCGGGCGAGCGAATGTCAGCGCACGGGTAGCGGCATCGTCCGCAGATCGATCAGGGCATCGAAGTAGGTGCGGATGGTGGGGTCGATGTCGGCCTTGGCGAGCCCGGTGTCCCAGTACTCGGCGAACGCTGCACGGTCGGTGGGCCAACCCCAGTAGATGCACGCGGCGACCCACAACTGCAGCTTCGTCGCATTCCACCTCTCCGACGGCGAACAACACCTGCCCCTCATCACGCAACCGCAGGCAAGCGTCGAGATGGCCGGTGTCACAGATCTCGAGCTCGGGCTTGACACCGTGTTCGCGCATGCGGAACGCGAGGCGACGCACGTCCCTGGGCGGATTGCTGAACTCTCTCCCCGAAGCTCATGCTGGGGCGCCCGCGTCGCGGAACGTCACCGGCAGCGTGGCCAATGCCCGGTGGAACGGCCCTGGGCGCCAGGCGGGTTCGACGCCGGGGAGTGCCGGACGAATGTTCGGCAGCCTGTCAAGGAGTTGATCGATGGCGTCCTGGGCGACCATATATGCCAGTGATCGGGCGGGGCAGGCGTGCTGGCCGATCCCGAATGCCAGATGTGAACGGTTTCCTGTGCGGTCTTCGGTTCGGATCGAGGGGTCGTTGTTGCACGCGGCCATGCTGATCACGACGGGCTGGTGGGCGGGTAGCCAGAAGTCGTCGATCAGGATCGGCTGTCTGGGGTAAGTGATGCAGTAATTCGCCAGGGGTGGGTCGTTGAACAGCACCTCGTCGAGTGCGTCGCGCGTCGACAGGCTGCCGCCGAGCACGCTGTCGCCGAATCGATCGTCGGTGATGATCAGCAGCAACGTGTTGACGATCAAGTTGAGCTGCAACTCGATTCCCGCACCGTAGAAGGTAACCAGTTGGTGGACCAGTTCCTCCTCATCGAGGTCGGCAGGGTGTTGCAGCAGCAGTGATGCGATGTCATTGCCCGGCTCGGACCGCTTCAGTGCCACGAGTTCGCGCATAGCGTCGTACACCATCTGGTTGCCCTTGTCGGCGTCAGTGCCCTCGAACATCGCGGCCATGCCCGCGGCAACCCGCTGCCCGATCTCGTCCGGGCAGCCGACCAGGGCGCAGCAGACCTGGAATGTCAGCGGAAATGCGTACTGGCTCAACAGATCTGCTGTCCCGTCGGGTTGGAAGCCGTCGATCAGCGTGACCGCGATCTGCTGCACGACGGCGTGTAGACCGTACAGGTCGATGCCGTCGATACTCGCGGTGGTGGCTTGCCGATATCGCGCGAAATCCATTCCCGCACTGCGGCTTCCGGTGGGCCGCCACTCCATGATCGGCAATACCGGGCAGTCAGCGGGAACATTTCGCTGCCAGTGTCGCGGGTCGGCCCGAAAATGATCGGGATCGTTGAGAATGCGCAATGCGGCCCGGTAGCCGATCACCAACGTGGCAGGCACCCCCGGCGCCAGTTCCACCGCCACCAGCGAACCGAACCGCTGGCGCATCTCACGGTATGCCCGATGCGGATCGACAGCGAATTCCGGTGAGTGCAACGGCACTGGCGGCCCCTCCGAGTTCAGCGGTGAACCGTGAGCCACCGGGCAGGCCGGTGCATGAGACAAGGGTTCTTGTGCGCTCAAGGAGATTCCCATTTCACTCGTATGTCGATCTCTCCGGCACGGCGCCGAGAGGTCGTTCTCTTCCAAGGTGGCTGGTGACCCGGATCCGCTACGTCCGTCACAATTCGTTCGAGCGCCCGCACTCGCCGTCCGTCGGAGATCTGTCGGACCGTACAACGACACCGGCAGCGGCAGCGGCAGCGGCAGCGGCAGCGGCAGCGGCAGCGGCAGCGGCGCAAGGAAACTCATCATCTCCGGGGGATACAGCCTCGGTCCATGAAAGACGCTGGCAGCGCCGACCTCGCCTGCCGGAGCCCCGCCGTTCCAGCTCACGGTGGCGATTTACGTTTTCGCGTTCGCGAAGCGACGGGAGCAGGCAGACCGACTGCGACGACTACCCCGTCGCGTCGAGCGCAACCTCATCTGCGGCACCTGACCGCAGCCGTGGCGGGTCGTCGGACGACCCGGCAAGACGCCGCTGCCGGAACTCGCGCGGTGCCTCGCCGTAGCGGGCCTTGAATGCCGCAGAGAACCAGTTCGGCGTGAAACCAGTGCGTTCGGCGATTTCGGTGATCGTCATGCCCTGGGCCCCTTCACTTTCCAGCAAGTCCCGGGCCACGCGCAGTGCTTCGTCTCGGCGCACATCGCGATAGGTGGTGCCCGCCTGGTGCAGAGCGACCCGTAGTTGCCGCGGTGACCAGCCGAGTGCGTGTGCGACCGCGGGTAGCCGCACATCCGCGACCCCAACGGAGTCGCGCACGTACCGTCGCACGGCCTCCACCGTCTCGTCGAGATGCCCGCGCTGTGGGCTCGTGTCGCCCAGTGCGAGCATGCACAGCAGCTCGCTGATTCGATCACACACCGCATTGAACTCACGGTCGCTGAAGTCCGCCTGCTCGGCATGCACGTTGTGGATCAAGGTCCGGGTGACCCGGCCCAGACCGGAATCCATATCCAATGGGGTGCACCGCGAGCCGTCCACCGAGATTGCGTGGTCGATCTCGGTGCGCGGTAGCTGCAGGGCCAGCGCGCGGGGACCGGGCCGCATCCAGCACACCTGGTCGAGACCAAACAACATGGCGTGACCCCGGGGTGCTGTGATGACGCCCTCTTCTCGGCCCACGACGAAGGAGGTGTGCTGGGGGAGCACCAGCCAGTAGAACCCGTCAGCAGCTTCACGCCGGACATGACCTGGGGTGCGATAGCCAACCCGCCCGTCGGGTTCGTCCCAGCGCAGCAGGCTGTACACCGTACTCTGCTGCACGGTCAGGGTGGAGGTCCACTCGCCGAGGTGCTGTATCCGATGCCCCATCGGCACAAAGCCGTTGGTGAGTTCGGCCCATTCCTGCGCATCGTTGACGACCAACCGGTCGTATCTCATGTGACACCCTCATCCTGGATCAAACGGTGATGACTGCCCCGCTGAACAGCAGTTCGTTCGGCGCGTGACCGGGGCGAGCGAGTTGGCCATCGCCAAAACCGCATCCCGGTGTGGAGTCCTGGCGGCATGCGCAAGACTGTCCGACGAACCCTGAACTCCGCTGTTG
The DNA here is from genome assembly GCF_035920345.1 of Nocardia vinacea. Classification (NCBI taxonomy): domain Bacteria; kingdom Bacillati; phylum Actinomycetota; class Actinomycetes; order Mycobacteriales; family Nocardiaceae; genus Nocardia; species Nocardia vinacea. The sequence goes on along the minus strand of NZ_CP109149.1, from coordinate 1,954,241 downwards.
CCGACCGGCGGAATGTCGCCGACTCCAGCAACTCCCGGACGTCGTCGTAAACACCACACCCGACGGAGGTCACTGCCGTGCAGACGCATCTGGTCGGCCCACCTATACGGAAACCCGACGTCAACTCGATTGCCTCCAGGCTCTGGCCTGACAACATGTTATCCCCGCCTCGGCTACCCCGTCGTGCCGTGCGGTTGAGACTTACGGTTTGCGCGCCTGAATGTACGGTTACGGGTATCGTCGAGGCCCTGCTGTTCGAATCCGCAACGCGCGGTACCGGTTCCACGGCCACCGAGCCCGCCGACGCCGTCGCAGACTGACCGAACACCCACCGACACGTCAACCGTCAGTTGCGCCCGCATGGCATTCGCACCCGTGGCGTGAGGCGCCGGTCCGGCCGACGCAACGACGACCAGGCCGGGGAACTGTCGAGCTGGATATCGGTGATCTGCCTGGGCCACTGCCCATCGAACAACTCGACGCGCTGGACGTTGTTCCAGCCGAACGGCATCAGATGGACCAACTCGCCGCGTTCCTCCAGCCGTTCGGTCAGCTCCGCCAACACGTCCAGCGCGTCGGCGAGTCCGGCCAGCACGTCGAATTCCGGTGCCGACCCGAGCTGTTCGGTGACCTCGGCCCAGTGTGCGAACCCATCGATCACGATGTAGGCCGAACCGGTTTGCGCCACAATGCTTTTGACGATTTCCACCGCTGCGGCAGTGATTACCCGATCGCCGAGCTGCACCCCGACCGCCAGCAGCAGGCAGTCGAAGAACGGTTTGGTCATCCCGATCTCGGACGGCGCGAGGTCGACCGCGCACGGGCTCGCCCGAGTGACCCGGTATTCGAATGTACGGCAGCGACTACTGGAAATTTTCAACGTAAACCTCGGCCGCGCAGTTGTTCCGGCGGCTAATCAGCGCCAAGTGGATGGTGGCCTAGCAGGTGGTGCTGCCGGTCTGGGCAGCGCGCTCGGGGCCGCCGGATCCGAGCACAGATGCGAATCGGACTCCCCAGAGGTGGGCAGCTGAATTAATGACTCCGTCGTAGAGCATCTCCCAGACAGGCTTCCGACGACGCTCAGCAGTCTGTACCGATCGCCAGGGGGAGCGTTTGACGCCGGGGGTTCTCGTGCCCGCAACCGCAAGATTCGGGTGCCCAAACCGTAAGTCGCTGTGGCACAGCACGACAGCAACGGTCGAGGGATAGGTTCCAGCACCAGGGGAGACCCCGATCGCCCTCGAGGCACTCGACGGCTTCGTCGTAGGGCTTCCCCACCGAGGCCATGCGCGTCCGTAGCGCGCGGGCCGAATGCATCGAGGTCCGCCTGTCGCCGATGCAGGAGTACTCGCCTGCTGGGCCAGCGCGTGGAGTTCGAGGTAGGCCGGGGTCAGAAGGGTCCGCAGGCCCAGGACGTCCGCGCTATCTGATTCAACGTGACTTGCAGAGGCTCCGCACCGTCGAGATGCGGGGCCCTTCTCGTTCGTGTGGCGGCGGCCTCGATACGAAACCTACGCTTCCGTGTCGGCGACTATCGGAATCGGGCAGGAGATGACGCTGCGGTTGTGCCGCCCGAGGTACGCATCGGACACTGGCTCGGTTCTTGCCGCGAATGCCTTGGGAGACAGATAGCCGAAAATTAGCACTTCACCGTTCTGTCCACAAGAATTCTGACACTCTCGGCCGATGATGAGGGGGATTGCCTGCTATGGGGCAGTCGTTGCACGTCGATCTGGACCGGATGCGGGCACTGGCTCCGGACCTGCTGTCCATCGCCGACGCCGCGCGGGATCGGCTGAAACAGCTGAAGTCCACGCTGGCCGACAAAGGCGAGTGCTGGGGCAATGACGAGCCCGGGCGGATCTTCGGTGACAGTTACGAGCCGGAAGCGACCGAGGGAGTCGCCGGATTCGAGCGCCTGGTCGACCGGATGCACAGGTTGGGACAAAATGTCGGCGGCACCGCCGACGTATTCGATGTCCAGGATCAGGATCTCGGCCGTTCGCTCCCCGACGCGGACCTGACGCGGTTCGATAGCCCGGGGCAGGTCGTTTTCGGTGGCGATCAGCCGGTCGGCCAACCTGGGAAACAACCGGAATCGCAACAACCCGAGCCGATTCCGTCCGCACTGGCCCGAGGAGCCGTGCCGCAGGACATCGGCCCAACGCCACCCGATCCGACCGGGACTCCCAATTTCCCTTATCAAGCGCAATATCCGGCCGACCAGCCGAATGGTTATCTCCATGCGCCCGATCAACCGGAATACGCCGATCTGGATCGGCTGGACAGCCCCGGGCTGCGCGATCCGCAACTACCACAGGACGTGCCTGACTCCGTCCCGCCGCCGATCGCCGGAAATTCGTCCCCACCCGCGGCTGCTGCCACGCCCTGGTCCGGCAAACCCGACCGTCTGTGGACCGCGGCGAACAAGACCGCGGACACACCGTGGTCGAAGCCCGGTACGCCGTGGGCTCGAAATCCGCTCAATACTCCGCCGCCGAAGAACGGGTCGAGCGCCCTCCCGCCCGGACAGGTATTTCCGCCCCGGCGCCCGCAGCCGGTCGCACGGAGCTCGTTCGAGTGCCGACCGATGCGGCGGCACTGGCCGCGGCCCAGGAGCTCGCCGATCGGTACGAACTGCGGATCGTCGGCTTCGATACCTCGGGCATCGGACAGGAGATGGTCGCCCAACTGGCCGCGGCCATCGACGACATTCTCGGCAAATACCCGTTCATCGATCTCGGCGGGATCGAGATCACCGAACTCGGCGACCGGATCTCCGAGGTGAGCCGGGATCGAGGCGATGATGGGTCGGAATCAGCGAGCACCGGGTCGCTCATCCTGCTCGACCGCGCCCTGGTGGCGAATCCGGCGCAGTTCAGCGAAAAGGTCTATGCGGCAATACAATCCGGGAACTCTGTAGCCGGATCCGAGGAGCGACCGATGTACTCGACGATCGTCGGCGACCTCGGCCGGATCATGGAGAATCAGGCGGGTCCGTCCGTCCGGCGGCTGGCACAGCGGTCCCTGATCACCGAATATCGGCGCATCAACGGCCGGTGGGACGCCAGGGACACGCTGGCCCGCATCATCGGCGGCTACCGGCGGTGGCGGGACCAATTGGGCGGCAACAGCATCGTCGACGGTCGGTTCCAGCCGCGCGCGGCGTTGATCGCGGCATTCGCCGAGGTGGAGTTGCGTGACGATGACGCGTGCGGTCCCGCGCGGGTGCTGTACCGGTTGTTGGTGGAGGGCGCGAGAGGGCGGTCGACGCCCCGGTGAGTGTCACTATCCCACCCCACTTCCCGGACTGGCTGACACGCTGGGTAATCGGCCACTTTCCGGTCGGTAGTCCCAAAGATATCCGCGCCGCGGCCGACGCCTGGGCACGCTCGGCCGAACGTCTCAAAGTCACACTGCAGCACCTCGAACGACTCGCCGACGACGTATCCGCGGCAATCCAGGGCGAGGCCGCCGACGCGATCCAGAAACAGCTGAAGACCGAGATCGCCAACACGCGCAATCAAATCGAATTCGCCGACGGCATGGCCACCCTGCTCTACGACTCCGCTAATTCGATCGAACTCGAGCAGTACATCGTCATCGGGATCGGCGCAGTCCTACTCGCCAACCTGCTCATCGACACCACCGTACCGATGAAGGCCGCCAGCGACCGCGTCGCCGCCGAGGTCGCCGCCACCACCGCCCGTCGCGATACCCTCGCGTTCCTATTCCAACGCGCGGCTGCCTTCATGGAGCGATTCCCCCACATGGCGCTCGCCATTCGCGCGACCATCATGGGCTCGGTCTCCATGGGCGGTGTCGTGGCCGGTGCGCAATACGCCCAAATCATCCAGGGCCATGGCAAACCCGGACGCCGCACCAGCATTGATTGGGGCCAGGTATGGGTGGCCGCGGCCGCCGGTGGCGCCGGTGGCCTGGTCGGCTCCCTGGCTACCCGTGCGGTGCTGCCCGCACTCACCCGCATCGGGGCCAACGCCGCGACACAAGCGGGACGCTCGACGGGACGCGCCGTGGCAGTCGTGCTCGCCAGCGCTACCGGCGGCGCAGCGGGCGGGGCCGCCGGTGCGGTGACCATGTCCGCGATCACCCACGCCAAACTCAATCTTGCCCAGATGATAATGATGGGTGCCTCCAGTGGCGCTGTCGGCGGTTTCGGAGCGGCGATGCGTGCCACCCGAGCCATGGGGGCACCGATCCGGCCACGCGAGGAAACCTTTACCGAGACCGGCCGGTCCCGCTCTGATGCCTCGCCGGACGGCCTCCCGGTCCGAGAAGCGCCCGACTGGGCCTGGCCCCACAGCAATGCCGACACACCCCGATCACACGAGAAAACCAGCCCCGAGATCGACGGGCCGCGCGACGACAGCTCGCGCGACGGACTCCCGAGCCGAACGGCACCCGAAGAGGGCGACCAGCACACCATCCGTGACGGTCACACACACCGACCGCCCAAGGACACCATCGACGAGATCAACAAGGACGAGATCGACAAGTTCGACGAGTCATACGCCGAGGCCTTTCGCAAACTCGATGAGGGCGGCGCCCCGCCGCCTTCGGATCCCCCACAGTCGCCGGGCACGCCGCAGGCCCCGCCCGCGTCGCCGACGTCCCCCGGAACGTCACCCGCACCCGGCCACGGCTGGAGCCCCTGGGACGACGCCCTGAAACTCCTCAACGAGGGAGGCTTCGAAGCCGCTCCGGCCGATCCCATGGCCACACCGGGAAGCTCGTCGCCGACCGGTCTCGGCACCGCCCAATTCCAGAGCAGCCGACCCGATTCTCCCCAGATGGGTCTCGCCGGAAATATCGTCGCCGCCGAAGGCCAGCCCAGCGCCACGCCGGGATCGGTGATGACGATGACGATGAGTGCCAACACCCATGCCGAGAACAACACCCACTTCGGCACCGCTAAAGATTTGGGCGGCACCGGCAACGGACCTGGAGTTACGGCGGGACCACCTGTCGCACATGGGGGTTCACCGACTGGCGGCGGACCGGGTCCACACTCGAACACAGCGGGACACGGGCCCGGCGAACTGCCGCCCAGCCCCGACGAAGCCAGCATCCTCCACCTCGACTTCGACTACGAGCCGGTTGCCAACGAGCCCGCCACACCGGCCGGTACCTCCCCTGCGGCGACGCCGCACGTCGCTAGCGCCACACCGGTCGAACCGGTGCCGGGCAGCGGGCCCGGTTCGACGCCGTCGGCCAGCTCGGCGGAGACGAAGAGCCCAACCACACCGGTGGGCGCGTCGGCTGGTCCCGGCGGCACACCAGCAACACCCGCTCCCACACCTGCGGCCAACGCATCGCAGGCCGCACCACAAGCCAACCCACCCCAACAACCCCACGCCAACCCACAGGCCGCGCAACCCAACGCACCCCAACCGCAGGCCGCGCAAGCCAATCCACCGCAACCCCACGCCACACCACAAGGCGCACAGGCCAACTCGCCACAACAGCCACAGGCCGCCACACCGTCCCCAGGCGCGGCTGCGAACAACTCTGCATCCCAAGCGATCCCATTGGCACCATTGGCTGGCGCAGCGGCACTGAGCGGGCATGGGCCATCGAATCCCGATTCCGTCACAGGACTGTCGGCACCCCCGCCGGCGATGTCCGGTGGGCAGCCCACCGACAACGACCAAACCACCAGCGATCCCGAGGAATTCCCCGACCGCATCGGCACCATCGTCACACCCCCGATGCCCAGCTACGTCCCCGCCCAACCACAGGTGGACGAGTTTCCGAACAAAGAAGTCGACGAATACACCAAACCACCAGGCACCACCTACAAAATCCCCGGCCAACCCGACCCACCGGACGGCCCACCCCCCAACGCAATCCCGATCGTCCTGCACCCCACCACCCCGGCTCTTCCCGACACCGGACCCGCCATACCACTGACCGACCGCCCACAGGTCCCGATCCCCGACACCGCCGTCCCCGGCGCACCCGCCGAAAACGACCAGGACGAGCAAAAACCCCGCGTCCACGACTCCGAACCACCGCTGCCCCGCCACAACAACACACCCGCACCACACCTACCCGCCACACCCGCCGACCGCCCCACCGAACTCAATCCCCCCTCCCACTACGCCACCACACCCAACCCCCAAACCCCCGGCGCCCCAACCGATCCCACCGCCACCCCCCAAAACCACGACAGCACCCAGTACATCCCCGACCCCACCGTCCAACCCACCCGCGGCGGCACCCCCGCCACCACCCTCGCCGGGCCATTGCCGCAACCAGTGGTCCCGGCGCGCCCGGTCCCGATGGCCTCGGCTTCGGCCAACGACCCCAAAAAACGCAAACGCAAACAGGAGACGCCACCGGAATCACCTGCGCCGGTACCGACAACGCCGCCACAGCCGAAGCCCAAAAAGCGTCCCGGCAAAGGACAGCCACCGCCGCAACCCGCGGCCGAACCGCCGCCAACGCCCACATCCGGGCCGCCGACACCCGCCGCTGCACCGAAACCTCGTAAGCGCAGCAGCTCGTCTACGCCACCTATCCGCGAACTGTTCATCGTCCGCCAAGACGGCGAAGATACCGGGGTCGTAGGTGAGGAAGGACCGCGAGTCCGCCCCGCCGGACGTGCCCGCGCATGGGTGCGGTCGCTGCCGCAGAAGTTCCCCTGGCTCACCGAGGATCTGGTCGACACCGCGGAACTGCTGGTCTCGGAGACGGTGGCGAATTCGCTGCGGTGGACCAAGCACGAGGTCGCGGTCATTCTCACCGTGACGGATACCGACGACGTCCGTCAGGTCCGGTTCACGGTCACCGACAAGAGCTCAGTCGTCCCGGAAAGCACCGACATGCCCGACTGGGACGCCGAATGCGGCCGCGGCGGCCCGTTAGTAGACATGCTGTCGGCCGACCACGGAACCATCGTGCAGGACAACGGCACCGGCAAATCCACCTGGTTCGAACTGCATCAGCCGCACGGTGGCCCATCAGACCTCGGCATCCCGAGCGCCGCTCCGGACAACGACGATTCCGGTTCCGACGCAGCCTCCCCACCATCACCGCCCGAGCCAACGCCGACGCCATTCGAAACCAATTCCGCAGCAACCGAAGACTTGCCCGCACCCGACCGCGGACTGTCCACGCCCCCACCCGCCTCAAACACTGCGAATCCAATTGTGCCGGAACATGAACCGGATGGTTCGCCGACGAGCTCCCGAAAGCCCGGACCCCGGCCAACACTTCCGGCCGCCACACCGTTCGGTGAGCGCCACGCCGAGCAGGCCGTAAAGCGTCGCCGAAGGCGACGTGACAACAATCCTGGAACCGCTCTACCCGTGGAGAAAACAGCCGAAATCGTTGATGCCCTGGCGAACGCCGACTGGCTGCTCGCGCCGATCCGGAAGGCGGTCCGAGACAATCAGAATGCGATGGCCGACAGTATCGGGACCCTCCCGGAAACACAGCGGGCAACACTGTATTACCGATTCGTACAAGGGCTTTCGGCCGAAGCAACAGCCGAGACATTGGGCAGGACCATCGGGGCAACGAAAGCCCTGCAGTCGCGTGCCCTGCAGACGATCTCCGAGGTGCTACCCGGGGATCAGGCCGCGCTGCTCAGGCCGCCGATGGGTCGCAGGCGCGCGGCAACGAGTGTGCCGCCCACGCCGGCGCAACCGAATCCGGAGCTGATCGCGCCCGAACCTGCCGACCCTGTCACGGCAATCGATAATGAGATACGCGATCTCGAGCATGCGCTCGGCATTGAAACCGATGCCGAGCGCATGCTGGAGATCGCGCTGTATCAGGAGGGCATCTTCTGGCGCACCGCTATTGCGGCGGAACAGGTTCGGCCCGAACTGCTATTCGGGCAGACAGAGTGGTTGAGCTGGCTGGATGCCAGGAAGTACGCACAGAAACATCTCGATGACGAGTTGACTGTGGACTTCATTCTGGAGTTGCATCGCAGACTCGGGTCGCGGATTCAACCGGACGACACCGGAAAATTCCACATCGCGAAGAACAAGCACTGGGGTGTGCTGTCGCGGCCGCTCACCGAAAGCGAGCGTGGCGATTTTCACGGCCGGTTGACCAGAGTTCTGCTCTATTGGGCGCTGGAAAAGGCCGGGGTACCACCCAGCGCCATACCGGACTTCGACGAGGACCTCTACGGTTCCGCGGCAGACTGGACGGAGACGATTAGGGCCGGCAGCATGCAGTACCGGCTGTTGAAGGGTGGGCTCGCTCAGCTGGGCAGGACGGTTCCCCCGGTGATCCTGGCGAATCTCGAGTATGCCCGGGATCGATATCGGCAAATGAACGGCAGGCGTTCACCTTTCGTGCCGGGAGAGCTCCACGATGGCGTAGCTTGCAAAAGGCTGCTCGCGATCTTGGAAGGGGCGGGCCCGCTTCCTGACGATAGCGAGCTCGTACACGCGATCATCGACAAGCCACTACGCGCTGAGGATGCCACGCCGAGTCGAGACGCCCCGCTGAAGCATCACCCCATCACGAATGGTGATCCGCCGCCGTCCGTCATCGGCAATCGAGTGGCTACCGACGGAGCCGACATCTCGAAGGCCTCCCCCCGCAATCCATCTGAGCAGTCCGCGACGCCATGGGGCGGTCGCGGGTCGAGCGACACTCCGGTTGCTTCGCCGGGCGCCCCACGTGCCCGGGGAGCGATGCCATTCGACCCGGTGCTGATGGCCGGCAACAACGGCACAGACGTGGAGATCGATCACGCGGTCGCCCGCCGGCGCAATGGACGCAACGACGGAGCGTGGGCGGTATTCAATCGTTTCGGCGTGGACAACGCAGGGCAGCACGATGGGAGGAAGAGGCGGGACAAGGGTGTGGCCGCCGAGGCCGCGCCGACACCGTGGAACCACCGCCGATCCGCCGAGAAGAACAAGACTCCGATGAAGTCGGATTTCCAGAGAACGCCGGGCACCGACAAAGTCGCGGCGCCGGACAGCGCGCTCGAGCCCGAGAACCACACGACGCCCGATACGAACAACAGTAATACACAGCAAGGTTCGCCGAGACCAGCCGCTGAGTCGATACCCGAACCTGACGCCATTGGATCGAATACCCACGCACATTCACCGAAGCCCACGACCGAGAGTTCTGCACAAGGGAATTCGCCACATACCGCGCACAAGTCCGATAGCCGGACCCAAGCGGGCCCAGCACTTGCGCCGGGCTCGCCCATCGGTGCGGCTCGTGCTCCGCAGTCCGGAAATCCCAAACAGTCAAAGACCGTTCAGCAGGCAAAAGAGTCCCCGGCTGCAGCAGCGCCCGGTTCGCCGGAACCGGGCGTTCCCGGCGCCCCTGGCCACGGAGCGTTGTCGCCGGAGCAGTCGCAGCAGGGGCCTGGCGCCGCACCGCAGCCCGATCCATACAAGTGGGACCCGGGCCGAGACTGGGTAGCGACAGAGCACGTCAGCGTGTTGGGTGTTGTCCACGCGTTCGAGCAGTTGAATCCCGCTACAAAGGTGTCGTTCCAGCCGGGGGTCGACCTGAGGAGGGCCCAGGAGGCCCTGCAGACGATTCACGATCATCTCACGAAACATCCGATGGTTGTCATTCGCGAGTTGGCACTCACCAGCTTTGAGGACGGCCGGATTTACGACGGATTTCCGCATGTTTCCGACGGGCAGGTTGTTACCGGCCGGCTACAGTTGGACGTCGATTATGTTATCCGCGAAAAAGAAAAAGAAGACCGCAGTCTCACCATTGAAGAAGTGTGGCAATGTGCTACCGAAATGTTCGCAGACGCGCTGATGTTCGCCACGTGCTGGCGAGCGGAAGCGCAGGCGGAAACCGCATTGCGAAAGACCCACGAGAGGCGTGCTGCTACCGAGAGCCCGGTCGACTTCGACAAATGGCTCCAGACCCAGTTCACCAAGGCATGCTTCTTCAACAAGAAATCTCTGCGTGACCTGGATATTCGACAAGCGTTTCGGCAATCATTCGCAGCCAAAGAATATTGGTTCAACCCGAGCCCCGGCGAATATGCGTTATATTCGCTGCTGACTACGCTGGCGCGACAACTGCATGGCATGACGCTGCCACCCGAGCGAGTGCTGACGGCCGCGGAACTGGCGTCGATGGAGGAGGGAGCAGAGATCGCGCGCGGTCTGGAACACGACTTAGGCGTGAAGGCTGTCGGGCTCGCAGGCCCGGATCTCGACCTCGACGCCCTCCGGCAGTTCGCCCAGGCAATGCGGGAGCTTCTCACCAAAAACCCCGGCCTACTTGCTCCGGACCCTGAGCACCATCGCCCTGTAATCGGAGTCGATATGCCTTCGAGGTACACGACCATGATTTGGACCAGGTCGCAGGAAATCGATGGTCGACGCCAGGTAACCGGTTTTTGGCTCAGTGAGCGCTATGCGATGAGCCTGTCCTTGTTTCAGCAGGATGTGCAGAGGTCGGTGGATTCTCAATGGCTTTCGGCGGACAGTGAACAGGCGTTCAAAAGTATCGCATTCCACGAAGAAGGCCACTGGTTTCATAACCTGAGCGGGTTGAAATATATCCCGGAAGCGGACTATCAAAACATCATGAGCGCACTTGTCGCTCTTTTTGTTCGGACGTCGCTGTCTACCACGATGGATACATTCCCGGCTTGGCTCCGGCGAGAACTCAGCGGATATAGCTTTCAAAGGCGCGAGACCAAGCATAAGGCCTCCGAAACTCCGAAAGAGCAAGAAGGCGCCGACGCGGTCGCGCTACGCGAGTTGTACGCGGAAGCGAACATGGCAGTGAATATGCACGGTTCACGGGCAACGGACGCCCAAAAGCTGGTGCACTCGCATCTGATGGCTGCTTACGAGCGGCAGAAGCAGTCGGAACATGACGCTGGTGGTGTTCGATCGGAAGGGGGCGAGGATGGATTGACGGCTGCCCCCCACAAGCCATCTGAGCGGTCCGTGACGCCATGGAGCGGTGCTGGCTCGGTGAACGCCGAGAATCGACCGGCCGATCGTCATTCTGCGACGGACGGTGACGTACGCGCCACGCAACAGGCCGGGCGCGATGCCGGTGGCACGGCGTCGGCACCGACCGATGGCCAATCGAAGCCAGGGCGGGCGGGCGACACTCCGGTTGCTTCGCCCGCTGCCCCACGCGGCCGGGGAGCGATGCCATTCGACCCGGTGCAGATGGCCGGTGACAACGGCAGGGACGTGGAGATCGATCACGCAGTCGCCCGCCGGCGCAATGGACGCAACGCCGGAGCGTGGGCGGTATTCAATCGCTTCGCAGGTGAGAACGCAGGGCAGCACGACGGGAGGAAGAGGCCGGACAAGGGCGCGGCCGCCGAGGCCGCACCGACACCGTGGAGCCGCCGATCCGCCGACACCGCCGCCGTTCCCGCGCGGCCGCAAACGGTGCAGGTTCTGTCCCAGACTCCCGACGATCTCGAGATGCAGATCAGGTGGCAGCGGGCGCTGCGCGACGACGCCGCCACCGAACGCGGCCTCGACCCGGCCATGCTGACCCCGAACTCGCTGGCGCTGGAATGGCTGCGCATTCGTGCAGAGGCGGCACGTGACGAACTGGCCGAATCGCTCGGGGTGGACAGGGGGGAACTGTATCCGCGTCTGGTGCGTCATGCCCTCGATGAGCTACAGGCTGGGCTGAACTACTTGCACGACGAGGGCTGGCTTCGAGTGAGCCGGGAACGTCCCGCCACCGAGGTCATGGCATGGATCGGGCGCTTCGTGCGGCAGATAGCCGCAGAGCAGGAAGCAACTACCCAGCAACAGAAAAACCACCTGAAACTGATCCGCGACGAGTTGCATTCGAATCTGCACGAAATATTGGGAACAAGATGGGAGCTGGGACGGGCCTCCATATTTGCCATCGACTGGAAATTTGATATCGGTAAGGTGAATGACAAACGCGAGCTGTTGCTCGGGCAATCGTGGAGACCGTTCGAGAACAACCCGATGGGAAATCTGAGGCGCTACGGTCATGTCGCCGGTATTCCTGAGATCTTACACCTGGCCGATGCGGTCGAGTGCTTCGAAGCGGCCACCCTCGTGCAGCACGCGGATGAATTCAATCGTTTATCGGCGATGGCCGAGGCGGGCACGGGAATGTCACGCACAGTAGCTCGGTTCGATTCTTCCACTCGACAGGAATTCGTCGCGCCGGTGCCGATGCGCGACGAATTCCTCCGCAACTTCCCGAGAATCCCGGTGGAACAGGCTTTCTCCAGCATAGCGGATATCGGCCGGTCTTTTTCGTTGGATCCCTACGGATTGCGATTGACGGCCCAGGCCTATGATGTCGCGTCCGAATTCATTGCTCCGTTTCATAAGTGGGTCGGCGAGAGCATGCTGCACCGACTGCGTCCACGCGCGGCTGAGAATCCGCTGTGGCGGTGCATGTTCGCCGCCCGAGACGGGCATATAATAGCGGCTGCCATACGAAATATAGATCCCGTTTTCTTCGCAAAGTTCTGCCGTGAGGTCGGCTATTCGTCCAAGGTGATCGAGATGGTGGCACGCGATTTCGAACGTCTCACCGGAAAGAAGCTGCCGTTACCCAAGACTTTCCGATCCGGTTTGAGCGAAGAGGCGGAGGCGCTGGTCTCCGGCACGTATCGAAATTTCGTAAAACATATGAGGTCGGAGGGGATTGATCTCGAACTTCCCGGCAGTGCATACACCATCGTGGACGACGCGCTCCGCGGCAGGATGGAAGAAGTGGTGAAACACGTATTCACCGAACCCGAAATAACGGGAGAATACACAATTCTCACCATTCACCCCGACGACCCGCATCCGAACAGCAAGAGGGGTCATCTCTTCCATCTACCGGCAAGTCATTGGCAGGGAGGTTCCGGGTTGACTCGCTACGTGCCCGCGGAAGAGAGGCTGACATTCCTCGCCAACCCGGCGGTCTGGATATTCGAGGAACTCGGCCAAGGACCGGCGCACACGGTCGAAACCATCACCGAGAACGGACCGGACCAGCGCCGGGCGCCCAAGACGCGGTTTTCGCGTGACAGATTCCCACCCGACCTCGATGAGATGGCTCGCGAGCCGCGGGTTGTCCAAGCGATGAAAACCGCAGTCTTGCTGGCTACGGCGCACTATGCGCGGGATGGCGGCCAGGGGGATGTGCGTCCGTTCCTCCGGCAGTCACGATCGTGGGTCCTGCAGGACGGCAACACGGATCCGCGGTTCTTCGCGCTGGCCTCGGCCTTGGTGCCCCGGTTTCAGGGTGTCCAGGAAGGCTGGCTCGTCCCCGACGCGCGCCCGACCCGGCCGAAGCTGCCGACTGGCGGCAATGCAGGCGAGACGTTTGCGCCGACACGAACAAGAAAGGCTGCACCATGACCGAGATGTCGATCGATACCACCATTGATCAGCGACTTGTCGACGAGTTGACGGCGCACGGCCCCACGGGTTGGCGTCGGCTGGACGCGGTATTCGCGATGACGGTCGTGACCGAAGCTGCCGACCTCGTGTATTCTGTTGCCTCGCAAAGAATGTCGGTGCGCGCCCCGGAGGCAGTGCTCACTCTCGTGCGGCGGTTGCGGACCGGGGCGGCGGCGATGCCGCAGGGCCCGTGGTGGCGAATGTTATTGATAATGAACAACTCCGGTGAGATGGATGTCACCTACGACTACGGCGCGGAGCCGTTCCCACCAGAGCAGCTGTTCGCGCCGGAGGCCTACCGGGCCGATCTGGCGGCGTTTCCGCGCGACAAGCTGCCGGTATGGCTGGGCGCCTATCTCGGACACGAGGACCGTCAGCAGCGGACCGTGCAGCAAGCCGCGGCGGGTGCCCGCGCCGATTGGGACGGGCAGGTGTGGGCAACTCTCGCCGAGCATGAATTTCCCCCGCTCCCAATGCTGTTGGCGCGCTGGACGACCATCGCCGCGGCATTCGTTGCCGCCCGATCGGATTGGGGACCACGGATGCTCCCGTCGGCAGGTGTTTTCGAGGGTGACGCGCGTAGTGGTTCGACGGTGCACGTGCTGCCGGGCGACCGGGCCGTGCTGTCGGGTGGGGTGTGGAACGCACCGAGCTTGGATGCGGTGTACAACGGTGGCGAGCCCATGCCGAAACTCTTCGCGGGCGCGCCGGATTGGGTGGCGAACCCGGTGTTGAATCCGCGGGCTGCCGCGGGTCTGCTGTCGTTCTGCTATTGGTGGGAGGCCGGGCATTGGTACCGGGGTCAATCGCCGTCGGCGCGAGAGTGCGCCGAGGCTGTGCCCGGGGTGTGGAGCGCCGACTCCGTGAGCGCGATCATCGCCGGTCTCGCCGCCGCACCGGGCAGTGATATCTCTGCCGCGGCAACGGCTCTGGTTTCCTCGGCGGAAGCGGGCAGGGTGACTCGCGAGGACCTGGCCGCGGTTTTCGGTGACAACGAGCGGCACGATATCGATGGCGCGCTCTACCAGTATTCGATCATGGGGCTGGCCCCGGCACCACCTCGCCGGATGCCGGAGCGGCTGGCGATCGCACGGGTCGGCGACTACATCATCGGGAACCGGTACGACACCACCGGATATCCATTATCGGAGTTGGTCGCTCACCGGATCAGTGCCGGATGGATGGTTCATGTGCCGGTGCCGGAGGGCGAGATCTCGATCGGCCGGGCGATCTTCTATATCGCCGACGATGGCGTGGTCGAGCAGTCGTCGTCCTCGGTCCCGCCGGCAAAATTTGTGGTGGGGTTCGAGGAACGCTTTTCCGAGCGCCGGCAATCGGCACTCTGAGAACCGAAGGAGAACAGCAACCGATGGAGCAATGGGAGAGCGACGGACCGTGTTCGGCCGGTGAGGGGATGCGCAATCAGATCAACCACATCCTCGACACCCTCGCCGAACAACGCGCGCACGTCACCGCGGTGCGCGAGAAGCTGGCCGCTGTGCGATCCACCACGAATTCAGCCGATGGTCTGGTCGAGGTCACAGTCGACGGTTCGGGTGTGTTGGTGGATGTAAAGTTCGCGCCGAAAGCCTTCGGTACCGGTCGCCGGGAACTCGCACGTTCGGTCACCGAGGCGGGACAGGAAGCCGCGCGACTGGCGCGCGTTCGCAATGAGGAGATCATCGCCCCGATCACGGCTGCCGCGGCAGCAATGCCCGATCTACCCGATCTGCTGCCCGGTGCGCCGAGCCTGCGTGAACTGCGTGGGCCTCGGCGGCACGCCCGCTGAATGCGCTCGCTCCGCGAGTACTTCGGCGCAGAGATGAGTTGCAGCTCCGTCTGCACCACGTATGCCGGACCAATGGGAACGGCCCCGGAACGCTTCCGAGGCGAACACCCGACCCCGATCGCTCAGGACCAACTCGAACTCCGGCTGATCGCCATGATCTCGCTGCTGGCGCACTACGCTGCCGATACCGACAGTGCCGACGAATGCCAGCTCCAAGCCCAGCTGCTGCTGACCGAAGAGCAGAGCAGGCCAGGGGTGCCGTTCGTGCCTGCGATCATCTGCCAGCCCATCGGTGGCCCTCTCGACGACTACATGACACCTCTCGGGTATAGGCATCTTCGCCATTGCGCAGCGCCTGACAGTCGACGAGATCTTGTGCCCCTCGGCTCACGACCGCAAGCGCAATTCGCATCGGGCGGGTGCTGCCTGGTCCAAGAGTGCTGTCCGGGCGATCCTCGGCAATCCCCGCTACACCGGTCACGAGGTGTGGAACAAGCAGCGCAAGCAGGAGTCGCTCATCGACGTGGACGACGTCGCCCTCGGCCACGACACTCGGCTGGCATGGAACGCGAAAACCGACTGGGTCCATTCCGATCAGCCCGTGCACGACCCGATCATCACGAAAGACACCTTCGAGCAGGTGCAGGCTCGATTCGCATCGCGAAGCCCACGATCACCCCGGGCGGTAGTCCGTCGCACTCACCCCTATGCGTTCAAGGGCCTCATGAGACACGACACCTGCGGACGAAGATGCAGGGAAACTGGTTCCACGGCGCGGCCCTCTACGGTGCCGCTATCCACAGGAATACGCCCGCCAACAGTCTCGAACACCCCACCAATGTCTTTCTGAAAGAAGACATGCTTATCGACCCCATCGACAACTGGCTTGCAGAGGTTTTCGAACCCGAAAGGGTCGAATACACGCTGACTCAGTTGGAGGCTGCTCAACCCGATGCGACGGCGACATCGGACCCACTACGCCGATCGATCGCCGAATGCGACCGCAAACTTGCCAGACATCGCGCCGCTCTGGAAGCCAGTGCGGACCCCGCTATGGTCGCCGCGTGGAGCAGCGACATACACCGCGAACGGACCGTCCTGGCCGCTCAACTTACCGCCGCGACGAATCACGCCGTCCATGCCCAACGAATGAGCCGCGACGAAATCCGTCAACTGGTGGATGCACTAGGTGGAATCCTGGCGATACTGCGGGCTGCCGACCCCGGCGACAAGCTGGAGGTATACCGAGAACTGGGACTGAAACTAACCTACAACCACGACGACCACGCAGTTACGGCCGAAACGAACCCACGGCCACGTGTTCGCGTACTGTCTGTGTCCGGAGGGGTATCGACCACTACGCCAACCTGCTGCAACACCGAAAACTGCTGGTCATCGGCAAATAGCGCGTGACGGTTCTGGTCCGGTGTGCCGTGGGTTCGTGGCCGGGCGGGGCACTATAAGGATGGGACCGGTTCTGACTGTCGATTTTTCAGGGGAACGCTGATAATCCAAGAAACGTTCGCGCACTTGGGATGAGGGATCGTTCTTCCCAGGAGCGGGACCTAGTGGGAATCACGAGACATCACGAACTCCTGTGGGGGCAGGGGTTCGAGTCCCCTTAGCTCCACCTTGGCTTACTAGAACACGGCGCTAAGTCGATGCCGTGTAGCAGGACGTCAACGCCGCCGCTTCTTTGTGAAGCGGTGGCGTTGTTGATTTCCGCGGGCCGGGGGTTTGCATCTGTGGCGGGGGTGGGGTGTTCGGTTTGCTGCGTGTGCTGGATGGCGTGGAGGCGGCCGAATGGCTCTCGAAGGCTGTGGTCGGTGATCTGCTCGTCGTCGATGTACAGCGCGTGGAAGATCGTCTGGTTGAGCATCCGACGCTGTTGGTCGTTGCATCGGCGACATAACTCTTGGGGGTCTTCGAGTAGTTCGAGTGCCACTTCGATGAGTCGGGCGCTGTCGGAGAGGTTCTCGGTTGTGGTGGTCATCCGCTCGGTCAGGCGTTGGCGGTCGCGTGCTATCTCCCGAAGTTTGGCTTTGATCTTCGGCTGGGGAGTGGTGGCGTCGGCGGCCAGCTCGATCAGGTTGTCTTCGCGGGTGTCCAGTGCTTGCAGCTCGGTGGTGAGTTGTTTGTGGAGTAGTCGCTCGGCGACGTTCTGTTCGTCGATCACGCTGCCGATGTGCGCCCGGACTTCGATGATGAACTCCGGGCTTGAATCCCCCCGGTGAGTCCGGGGACGAGCACCAACTCCCCACTTCGAGCACATCGCTCAATGTTGGGCGGTGACGGCGAAGTGTTGTCGGTAGGTGTTGGGGGTGGTGGCGAGGTGCCGGGAGATGACTCGGTGGAGTGTCTCGCCGTGCCTGTAGCCGACGGCGCGAGCGATGGCGTCGATGGTCAGGTCGGAGGTCTCCAGCAGCCTGCGTGCCGCCTCGACTCGCAGGTGCTCC
This sequence comes from Nocardia vinacea, assembly GCF_035920345.1. Taxonomy (NCBI): domain Bacteria; kingdom Bacillati; phylum Actinomycetota; class Actinomycetes; order Mycobacteriales; family Nocardiaceae; genus Nocardia; species Nocardia vinacea. The sequence continues at coordinate 1,936,605 of NZ_CP109149.1, read as the reverse complement.
ACGAAAGCCGCTGGTGTGCAGCCGGTTTCGGTTCGGAAAGTGCGGGCAAAGGTGCGGTCGCTCATGCCTGCGCGTCGCGCGAGCATCGAGACGCCGAGGTCGTGGTGAAGGTTATCGGGCAGCCATTGTTGGATGGCGCGAATAGCTGGGGTGCGTGCGGGCTGGGCGCGCAACTGGGCGCTGAATTGTGCTTGCCCGCCAGGGCGTCTGGTGAATACGACGAAGAAGCGCGCTATGAGCTGGGCGACCTCGGCCCCGCAGTCTTCTTCGACCAGCGCCAGGGCGAGGTCGATGCCTGCCGTGCCGCCTGCCGAGGTCCATCGGTTGCGGTCGTGGACGTAGATCCGGTCGGGCTCGACAGTCACGCGCGGATACCGTTGGGCCAGTAGGTCGCACGAGCCCCAGTGGGTCGTGGCGCGATATCCGTCGAGTAGGCCTGCCGCAGCCAGGAGCAGGGCGCCGGCGCAGACCGAGGTCACCCTACGCGCGCGCCGAGCAATTTTAGGCAGCGCGCGAGGGACTTCCGCCGAGGTAGCCGGGGCAAACGCGCCGAATCCTCCGACCACGATCATCGTGTCGATCGGATCGTCCCGGTCGGCGAGCGCATGCAGCGAGTCGTCGGCCGTTACCTGGATGCCGCCTGCGGCGCGGACTGGACGCCCCTGTGGCGACACTGTCACCAGCCGATAGAAGGGTTTGTTGAGAACATTGTTGACCATGGCCAACACATCGATCGGCCCGGCCAACTCGATCAACTGGAAGTCGTCGTAGAGCACGAAGACGACGGTCCGTGCTGGTGAGGTGGGCGGTGTACTCACCGGTCCATCATTGCCGCAATCGCGCGTGACCGCTACAGCCAGATTCTGACTGCGGCGGTCACGCGGTCGCAGGAGTGCATGGCACGACTGCGGGATCATCGGTCAGCCAACCTGCCGTGGCTGAACATGCCGAGCGTGTTCCGCGAGGAACGGCACGATCAAGTCGGCGACCTGGGCGCCGAACTGGGAGTGCGGGTAGTGGCCGCCGTGCTCCACCATCACGACGCGCCCGAGCCCAGCAGGCATCGTCGCCACGATGGCCTCCCCTTCGGCGCGAGGATCGACGAAGTCAGGTTCTGCTGCGCCCATAATGATCAGCGCCGGGCACTGGACGTTGGCCAGTTGATCGTGTGCGTCGGCCGGTGTGGTCGCCCCTGTCTTCATGAATTCGGCCATCCGGCCGGGCTGATGCAACGAGGTGAACACCTGCTCCAGGTACTGCTCGAAGTCGTCGGGCTTGATCGGGTATGCCACGTTCAGGTAGCTGCGCCACGCGCGGTAGCTGTGCAGTGACATCGTTGTGGCTATCCGCACCATGCCACGGCGGTAGCGGCCAACCGTGACCAACGCGCTCGCGTTCAGGCTCTGCCGCAACGTAAATGGGTTGATTTCAACGATCCCCGACACCAACTCCGGTGCCGTGGCCGCGGCGATCGTGGCAGCCCCACCGGACAGCGAGTGTCCGACGATCACTGCGGGGCCACCGAAATGCCGGATGACATCGAGCAGGTCATTGGCGACGTCGGTGCGGCTGATGGCCGGTCCCCCGACCACCGAGGGCCAGTTCATGCTGGACTCGCCGTGCCCGCGCATATCGGTGTTCACCACGCGATATCCAGCGCCCGCCAGTCGCGGCGCGACATCGCGATAGTCCTGGCGCAGCGTGCCCATACCGTGCGACAACACCACCAGCGGTCCTTCGCCGATTACGTCGCACGCGATGTGCCCATTTTCTAGTGCTATCAACTCGGTCATCGATCCCACCTTCCCTGTTGTTCGATCCGGGACTGCTCGAATTGAACGCTGGTCTAGGGATCATGTCGGTACCGTTGGCAGCTCCAGTCAGATTCTCGGCAGAGACGGCTAAGTGTGCCTACCAGCCGTCGCGAGGGAGCCGGCGCGACCTTACCGATTAGGATCTCAATGTGACGATCAATGAGGACCTGGTCGACGCAGTTGTGGACCTCGTCAAATCAGGTTCGCCATCGCCATCCGTGCTGATTCCGAAGACCGAACACGCCAAAGGACAGAGAGGTTCTGCCGTGTCCCGGTTTCGCTTGGCCGTCCTCGGCGGCGCAATCGTCCTGCTCATCGCTGGCTGAACCAGCGAACGGCCGGAAGTCTGCCACGAGAACTTCTGTTCCGGTCCGGCGTATTGGCCGGAGACCGCCACCTGGGCGGTGACCGCCCCGCCTAGAGCCCGCGAAGACCGCCGCCGTCGCCCGGCCGCGCTCTCCGTCCGGTGCGTACCGTGCCGCTACCATGGGACCTGCGACCACACCAGGCCGTGTGTGACCGCCGCCACGCCGTGTGCCAGTGCCGCCGCCGTGAAGTTCGGAGCCAGACCAAATGCGACCTGCGAGAGGGCCAGTAGCACAAGGGATACCGTGAGGGCGCGGCGCCGGTCCAGCTGCCGGGAGGCCCACACCGCGGGTAGCGTCGCCGCCCCGGCCGCGATCGCGTACGCGGTGAGCAGGAGACCGGCCGTGGCGGGGGCGACGTGCAAACCGATGGCGAGATCGTTCAATGCGCCGATCGGGAACGCCGAACAGATGCGACAGGCCGGAGCTCGCGCCACGGGCATCGACGGCAGCGAGGCTCTGTTGACCACTGCGCGATCGCACTACCCCGAAATCGACTTCCATCAACACGATCTCACGCTCGGCCTGCCCGACCCGGCCCACCGATACGACAGGATCGTCGCGCACATGGTTCTCATGGACGTGCCCGTTCTGGACCGCCTGCTCACCGATGTCGCGGCCGCGTTGCGCGACGGAGCTCACCGATGACGAACACGAAACCTACTTCGGCCGCGACCGCACCCCACACGAACCCATGAAATTCGACCAGTAGTCATCGCCCTTCGGAATACGCCAAAGCGGACAATAGCGCCCCCCAGACAGGCGAACACTGCACGGATGCAATACCGCTACTTCACCAGTCCATCTGCGGCGTCAGGACCAGGGCGTAAGGACCAGTTTGCCTCGGGTGCGGCCGGATTCGGCGAGGTGGTGGGCGGCGCGGACATCGGTGAGCGACATGATCCGGTCGATGTGCACGCGCAGTCGGCCGTCATCGGCCAGCTCGGCGATCATCGCCAGGTCGGTGGCGGACGGCCGTCCGGTCACGCGGCGGCAGCGCGGGTCGTCGGCCGCGTCGGAGTCCTGGGCGGTGAGGTAGCGGCCGCCGGGGCGCAGCACGTTCAGCGAGCGGGTGCCGTAGCCGCCACCGACGAGGTCGAGCACGACGTCGACCGGATCGATGGCGGTGGTGAAATCGGTTGTCGTGTAGTCGATCAGCGTGTGTGCGCCGAGTGAGTACAGGAAATCATGGTTGACGGCACGGGCGGTGCCGAGCACCTGCGCGCCGCGCAGCGCCGCGAGCTGCACGGCGAGGTGACCGACCCCACCGGCCGCGGCGTGGACCAGAATCCGTTCCCCACCGCGCAGTTGCGCCAGTTCCAGCGCCTGCCACGCGGTCAGTCCGGCGGTCGGCAAAGCTGCCGCGTGCGGGTGATCCAGACGGGGTGGCTTGGTCGCGAGGGAATCGGCCCGGGCCACCACATACTCGCAATAGGTCCCTGTGCGGCCGAAGATCATGCCGAAAACCTCATCACCCGGCTCGAATTCGATGACTCCCGGACCTGCTTCGATCACGGTGCCGCTGATATCGAACCCGAGGGTGAACGGCGGCGGCCCGAGGTGTGTCACGGCGCCGGTCCGCAGTTTCCAGTCCACGGGGTTGATCGCGGTCGCCGCCATGCGCAGCAGCACCTCGCCGGTGCGTGGCACCGGCCGCGGCAGATCGACGGTCTCCAGCACCTCGGGACCACCGAAACTGTTCTGGCGGATGGCCTTCATGGTCGTGGCGCGCGGTTCGAGCTCGTCGAGCAGGTTCTCGATCAGCTCGACCGTTTCGGCGTGGCCGGTATGGGTGCCGAACATTTCCTCGAGATGCAGCATCCGGGGTATGGCCGACATCAGGAAGGCGGCCGCGGCGGGCGGAATATCGTGGCCCGCAACGTGATATCGGCGCACAGCGTGATCGAGCGTCGCGCGCAGAGTTTGCCGCACCCGCTCGCCGCCCTCACCGATCACCGGTCCGATGGCCTTGCGGTGGTTGGCCAGCGCCATGAACTCCAGCAGCAGCTTCGTTCCGGTCGGGTCATTGGCGTATGCCCACACCGCGCGCAACGGCCGGTCGGTTTCGGCGGCCCGGGCCAGACGCGCCACGGCCCGGTCGGTCCACCTTGTCAGCACCGCGATGAACAACTCGTCGAGTGATGGAAAGTAGTACTGGACCAACCCCGGCGTCACGCCGGACTCGGTCGCCGTACTGCGGAAGGTGACCGCCGCGTACCCCTGCTCACGCATGAGTGCGCCTGCCGCCCGCACGATCTGCGTGCGGGCCTGCGACCCCCGCGAGCCGACGCCCCGCTGCAACCCCATCGCCTGTCCTCCGATACCACCGACACTCTGAGTGCCGGCCACCCACGTACACCAGTATGTTTGCGCAAAAGCGAGAATAGCATTCTCTAATTTGGCTTACAGTCATTTTGTACAGACCACCAGTAAGGAGGGATCACGATGACGGTCACCGTCAATACCCTGGACCCGTTCGGCGTGGAATTCCACGGCGTCGCGGGTCGTGATCTGGTCGGCCGCGCGGCCGCCGACGACTGCCGGGCGGCCCTGGACGAATACGGGGTGGTGATCTACCGCGAACTACACATCGCCGACGACGATCTGGTCGCGTTCACCCGTCTCCTGGGCGAGCCGGTAGCCGCGCGCACCGGCGAGCATCGACTCGCCGAGATCGAGACGATCACTCTCGACCCGGCGAAAACCGGTGCCATGCTGGCCTCCTATCGCAAGGGCAATTTTCACTGGCACATCGACGGCGCCACCCTCGAGGTCCCGCAGCGGGCTACTCTGCTCGCCGCGCGGGAGGTCGACGACACCGGCGGCGACACCGACTTCGCCGATACCTTCCTCGCCTACCAGGCGCTGCCCGCCGAGGAGAAGGCGGAGCTGGACGGTCTACGGGTGCAGCACAGCTTCACCGCCGCGCAACTGCTCGCGAATCCCGATCCCACCGATGCCGAGCGGGCCGCGTGGGTGCGGGTCCCCACCCGGATTCACCCGTTGGTGTGGACCCGGCGTAGCGGTCGCAAGTCGCTGTTGATTGGCGCGACCGCCGACCATATCGTCGGCCGCCCGATCGAAGACGGGCGTGCGATGCTGAACCGGCTGCTGGAGTGGGCGACTCGGCCGGAGTTCACCTACCGGCATCGGTGGCGTCGCGGTGACCTGGTCGTCTGGGACAACACCGGAATGTTGCACCGTGCCGTCGCCTTCGAGCCGACCTCGCGGCGGCTCATGCACCGCACAACTGTGGTCGGTGTCGAGGCGGTCGCCTGAGATGTCGAGCGAACCCGACCTGGCCGCGCTGGGGCGGCGCGTGCGCTACCTCGAGGACCGCGCGGAAATCCTGGACTGCATCGCGCGCCACGCCCGCGGCTGCGACCGCCATGACAGCGAGTTGATCACCAGCGCCTACCACCCCGACGCGGTCGACGAGCACGGCAACGCCACCAACACCGGAGCCGACTACGCGCAGTGGGCCAACACCGCCCACGCCGCGACCTCCCGCGTGCACACCCACAACATCACCACCCACACGTGCGACATCGACGGCGACACCGCGCACTGCGAGAGCTATTCGATCGTGGTGCTACTCGGAACCGACGGTCGCACAGCGCAATTCATCAGCGGTCGCTACCTCGACCGCCTCGAACGCCGCGACGGCCACTGGCGAATCGCCCTGCGCCGCTCCACGGTCGAGGTCATGTTCACCGCCGACGCCTCGGTTCTGAACTCGACATTCTTCACCGACCAGGGCTATCAGCAGGGCACCAGGAACACCGACGACCTGTCGTATCGGCGCCCGCTGCTCCTGCAGACACCGGCCCCGGCGCGCTGGAGTCCGGCCGCCCAGTTTCCCCGGCCCGAAGGCCGCTGAACCCGTTCGTGTGCTGACCCCGCTACAACAACAAGGAAATTCACATGGTTGTCCCCTTGCGCGCCGCCGCACCTCATCACCCACCGTTGCTGTGGCGGTGACCGATGATCCGCGTCAGGGCCGGTCGGGCGAAACAGCACCGTCGTCACCTACCCGACCGGAGGCCTGCGATTCGGTACGCGGCCGGGTTCGTGGCCGGACTCGCCGTTGTGCCCATGTTGTACGGCACCGGCACGGCGAGTCCGTCCGGTGCGGCGTGCGCACCGAAGCAGGCCGGCGGGCCGATGTGGGTGACCGCCGACTGCGTCGACCCGCAATACGGCAAGCCCGTGATCGACAATGAACAAGATGTGACCAGTCCCGTTGCCGTGCACAAGGTCTCGGGACACTTCGATGGCACCGACAAGAAGTTCACCTTCTACTTCCCGCCGAAGGACAAGTGGCAGGGACGGTTCTTCCAGTATGCGTATCCGCTGATCGACGAGAACATCACCGATGCCGATCTCGAATTCGACGTCGCCAGCGGTGGATATGGGGTGCAGACCAACGGCGGTAGCGGATACCGAGTCGACGCGGCCGCGGCCAAGTTCTCCAAGACCGTCGCCGCCGAGTATTACGGGACCTCCGACCGCATCTACGGCTACTTCTGGGGCGGAAGCGGTGGTTCGTATGAAACCGTCGGCGCGGTCGAGAACAGCGCCGGCGTATGGGACGGCGCCGTACCTTTCATCACCGGTATACCGGTGTCGATCCCGAACTACTTCTTCATCCGCGCACTCGGCTCGATCGTGTTGAAGGACAAGGCCCCTGCGATCGCCGACGCGGTGGCGCCCGGTGGCAGCGACAACCCCTATGCCGGGCTGGACGACACCCAGAAGGCGGTGCTGACCGAGATCAACACGCTCGGCGTTCCGATGCGGGCGTGGGAGGACTACCAGTATGTGCTGGGCCTGGGGGACAACACGACCCCCGCCGGTCCCACAGGACTGCTCGGATTCGCCGCTCAGGTCAAACAGATCGACCCCACCTACGCCGACGACTTCTGGAGCAAGCCTGGCTATCTCGGCACCGAGAAGTCCGGCCTGGGCGATCTGATCCGCTCAGGGAAGGTCGACCAGATGACAACCATCACGAACGTCACCAAGGATTCCCAGGGCACGCCGACCGCGTTCACAGTGGACGACGTTCCGGCCAACCCCGATTCGACCGGACTCGACCTCACCCTCTACGCCGCGGACGGCACCACGAGCAAGGGCAGCGTGACCGGCACCCTGGACGCCGCAAGCAAAACCGCCACTCTCGGCCAGGGCAACTCCGCGGAGGTGCCTGCCGCGATCGCGGCAGGCGCGAAACTCCGGATCGACAACCGCTGGTATCTGGCGCTGCCCGCATACGCTCGCTACCAGGTGCCCGACAGCACGAGCTACTACGGGTTCAACCAATATCGCGACGCGGCCGGCACACCGCGCTACCCGCAACGCCCGGTCCAGGTCGACATGATGATCTCCCATAGTGTCACCGGCGGAGGCACGTACACCGGCAAGATCAACGGCAAGGTCATCGAGGTGTGCAATCTCCTCGACACCGATGCGTTCACCTGGGACGGCGACTGGTACCGCAAACAGGTTCAACAAGCCCTCGGCAGCAAGTACGGTGACAGCTTCCGGCTCTGGTACAACGACAACACCGATCACATCGGCGCTCGCACCGACCGCCTCATCGACTACACGGGCATCCTGCACCAAGCCCTGCGCGATGTCGCCGCGTGGGCCGAAAAGAGCCGCGCCCCGGCACAATCCACCAGCTACGACGTCAAGAACAGTCAGGTCTCGGTGCCCGCCGACGCCGCCCACCGCCACGGCATCCAGCCCGTCGTCGACCTCGATGTCAACGGCACGAACCGCGTCGAGGTCTCCGCCGGCCAAACGGTCACCTTCCATGGCCGGATCCAGGTCCCGCCCGGCACCGGCAAGGTCGTCGCCACCGCCTGGAACTTCACCGGCACCGGCGACTTCACTCCGAAACCGTTCGACGGCGGGCCCCGCGAAACCGTCGAGGTCACACAGACATTCACCTACAACACGCCCGGCACCTACTTCCCCGAACTCCGCGCCACCGCCCAACGCGACGGCAACCCCGACGACGCTTACACCAAGATCGACAACCTGGGGAGGATGCGCGTGGTCGTCCACTGAGTAGTCATGGAGATTCAAAGCCTCGAATCCAAGCGGGCTCAAACGACCGTGTACCCGTAGCACCTGGGACGAGCGCCGCTCAGCGCAGGATCACCGAATACCGCAGGACTCGAATACATGCACTTCACCAATACAGATGGTTCCCCTACGTCACCTGTTACCCCCACGGGTCGTAATATGCCCGCGCAGAAGGCGTCCAGAGCAAACCGGCCATGAGGGCGACGATCCCCAGTAACGCGATCCCAAAAACGAGGGAATCCGAATCCGAATCGAATAGCATCACAACGCCATTGGCACCCAGAAGGGCGGCAAGGCCGACAGTTGCTTCGCGTCCGCGCGGATTTCCGAACCAGAGAGCAATCGCGACTGCGCCGAGGACAACCGCCAGGCAGACGGCGACAACGCCGAGGGCCTTGGCCATCCCCTTGGCTACGTCCATATCCTCGGCATCACCAAAGAAGAGAAAGAGCGCGGCCACCGCGCAGGCAACTGCCACGGCGAACACGATCAGGGCTGACCCACGCACGGTGGCGGGCGGTTTTTGTTGAGCCATAGGTGCTTCCGGCAGCGGATACTCGGACGTGTCATCGACACGGAACCCATCGCAGCGCATCTGACCTGCGTGTGCGCATGGGATACGCTGCAACCGAAGGATTTCGGGCCTCTGAGTGACGATACTCGTTGATCGTGGGCGACGGAGCGCTACAGCCCTCATCGGTCGCCGCCACCCGCCACACCGACACCGGGTCTCCCACCGGCTCTCTTCCAAATAGAGACACACTCCGCCGTCGCGACGCCGGTCGATGTGTCGCCAACGGCGAGACTGCACCACCTGGTGGATACCGCGCTCCGACCCGGGGCTTCGGGCCGGACCCACAGCAGGGAGAGGATGGCGAAGGTGGGACGCACGCCACAGCGATGGCGCAGGCGATGCAGGCGCTGATGAGGTCGTCCGGCGCCGGCCGATCAATTCCAGGGAGTCGGCCAGTCTGTGATTCCCACGCTGCGAGCGCTTTTGCTGGCATGAGCAGGATCCCGGCCTTGGCCGCGTACGCGCGTGCTTGCGGGGTGAACGTGTGCGCGGTGGTCACCACGGCCGCCACGTCGGCGCCGTGGATGGTGTGCGCGGTTCCGCCGAACCGTTGCACGTCTTGGCTGCCCTCGCTGCGGCCGTTGCGGTATCGCTTGGCCTGCAGCACGATTCGGCGGCCATCTGGTGTCCGTGCGATCACGTCGGCGCCCAGATCACCGGATCCGCCGACTACCTGGACATCGGTGCAGCCGTCGCGGCGGCATAACGCGGCCAGCACTTCCTCGAAGTCGGAGGGGCTCAGCGAGTTCTGCCGTAGTGCTGCCAGTACCCGCGCGTCATCGCGAGCACGCTCCTGGCGGCGGTGCCGCACCGCCAGCATGACGGCGAGGGCGGCGACGACCAACGCACACACCCCAACAGAGGCGAGTATCACGGCTTGCTGTTGGGCGATGTCCGCGACCTTGGGTGCAACTACCAGCGCGGCAACGGCGGCCATGAACATGAACGCCGCCGCGTTCGATCCGCGGCGACCACGTCGTCGTCTTCCCATCCCGATCCCCCTCAACAGCCCGCCCGGCTCTTCCTCGGCCTAGCTCGAGCACGTGGCCCATCCCTCGATTGTCACGGCTACCGCCCGATTCCACCCGCTTTCGGATATCAGGGAACGGCCCGATTCGGCCCGGCCACAAGGCGATTCGACGTAACAGAAAGCGTTCGAGGCGGGGCAAAACTCGCGAATGTTGTCGGTGCCGGAGTTCACACTGGATCCCGCGATCAGTCTCAGCCAGCGAATCACTCTGCGGCTGCCGAGATCAGAAGGGGGGATCGCGGGTGTCAGAAGGGCCGTGGTTGGAGCGGACAGTACTGCTGGGTGAGTCCCGCAAACGGGCCACGAACGGTCCTCTGCGGGTGTACCTGCCCTACGAAGGCTTCTCGAACAAACCCTGGATCAGGGCGGTCGTGGGCAAGGGTGTACCGATCAAACCGATCGTTCACGGCCACCTCAAAGTCTGGGAACTCAGCGCCAACCACCTGCTGCCACTCGCGGCGGCGATGGCCGACCGGTACAGCGAGATCGAGATGCGACTGCAGGTCTCACCGACGATGACGTGCACCCACAGCTGCCAGACCGCTCGCCCGGACACGGTATGGGAGTGCGTGTGCGAGTGCGGCGGCCGTGACCACAGCGGCAAAGGCACCTACGACGACTGGTACCCCATAGGCCGATTCCGCATCGAGCGCCAAGGCGACATCGAAGTGCGGTATCTGCAGATCCAGCGTGGGCAGATCCCTCTACCGCCGGACATCTCACCCGCCGCTCTCGAACGCGCCCTGCCCATATCCCCGCCGCAGGCCCCACCGGCACGGCGGGAGAATCCGCGACCACAGCTGCGCCTGATCCCCACGACGCCACCCACGCCGAAGCCTCAGGCTGTGCCCGCGGCACTGCCGACCCCACCGCCGACGTTGGAGCCTCGGACAGCGTTTCCCCGGCCGGCCCCTCCACGTGATCTCGGGCGGAATCCCAGCGACACCACAGACAGCTACCAGCCCGAACCTCCAGTGCCGGTTGCCATTTCCAAACCACACAAGCCAGGGCGGACTGGGCCCCTGATCGCGGTGGCGGCCGTGGTCGCGGCGATCTGCACTCGCACACACGGCACCGATATCCAACAAAAATGTTGCGAATCCGTGCGCGAGAGGGGATTTGAATACCCGCGTTGGTGGTGACCAGCACCTGAATCTGGCGTGGCTGCTGGAATTCGCCTGTCGCGGAAGCGGATTCTGCACGGTCGATGTATTGCTGCTGAAACCGCCACCGTCAGGGGGTGCAGGACCGGGCCGATTGCCGTGAACCAGTGGACTCAACGCAGCCTCATGGCCCCGAGGACCGGGCATTGGCTGTGGACCAATGCGAAGAGTTCGTCCCAAGTGGCTATCGCCGGCCTCGGGGCAGACAATCTGCCTGGCTGCGTCGTTTATGTCGTCATATGGTTCTTCTTTGCCTGCGTGTCCGTTGTGGCTAGGGGGTGGGGTTCTCCGGTGAGGTGGGCGAGCGCGGATGCGACTTCGTTGATTGTTGCCGTGGTGTAGACGCCGGTGGGTCCGGCGCTGCCGAGAGCATGGCGGGCGAACTCGCGTGCGGTCGCGCCGCCGTAGCGGCGCTCGACCCAGGTGGTTGTGGTGTGGCGCAGCCAGTGGATGGAGATGCCGTGGGTGATGACCCAGGGCAGGTATCGGCCGAGACGTTCGAACAGGTAGTTGTAGCGGCGGCGAGTGATGGGCTTGCCGTTGCGTGCACGGAGTAGTTGTTCGTTCGGTGCGGCTCCGCGTTGTTCGGCGTGGCGGCACAGTGCGCGCATCAGTGTGGGGGAGACCGGCTGCCATTGTTCGGTGCCGCCTTTCTCCCGTAAGAGGATCACCGACTGCACGGGATCGAGGTCTTGGGGACGCAAGGCCAGTGCACCGCCACGGCGGCAGGCGGTTTCGGTGTGCAGGCGCAGCAGCAGCAGGGTGTCGAGTTGCGGGTCGTTGCCGGTGGTGGCGGCGACGCGGTTGATCTCGGTGAGGATGTCTTCGGGGAGTGCGCGCCGGTTGGATCGAGTGCGCCGGGGTTTGGTCAGCCGCGTGGCGGGGTTGTCGCGTGGGTCGATGATCCGGTTGTCTTCGGCGTGCTTGTAGATACGGCGTAACGCGTCGATGACGTGGCGGACGACTTCACGTCCGTCTCGCCCGTTGCGGCGGGTCAGTCGCTGGGTTTTGATCACCTCGCACAGCCCCTGCAACTGGACGGGAGTCGGCTCGTTCAATGCCCGCTCGGCCCACCCCGGCTGGGCAAGAATCTTCGTCCAATATGTCTGATAGTGGTCGCGAGTCCGGCTCGCGGGCATGCTGTCCCGCACGATAGGGATGTAGTCACCGAAGGTCGGCACCCTTGGGGCCGGCGGGGTGTCGTCGCTGATGTCGGCGACGGTGAGATTGAGCCGGTCCATCATCATCCGGACAGCGGCGATGTCGGCGTCGCTGCGCGCGTTCATCGGCGCACCCCCTCGCAGAAGCGGCGAGCTCGCAGAACGGCTTTGTCGACCACGCGCCCGTTGGTGTCGACCGGGCGCACGCTGTACACCGCGGTGTGTGCTGGTGGTTGCTCGATGGCGGCCATCGGCAGACCGGCGCCGATTCCGCAGGCATCGCCACCGGTGAGCCCGATGGTAGAGAAGGAAGGGATCAGCGGAGACAATGTGTCATCGGTCACATCGACCACCGCCAAACGGAGCAAACCCGCAGGTGGGGGGTGTACGGCCAGGACAGGGTGTCCAGGCGATGCCCGGACCCGGTTTTTGGGGCATAAATGCCACAATTCTGTGTCCGGAGGGGGATCGGACCCATATCCCCAACCTGTTGCACGCAACTGAACTGCAGCTTTCCTGATTTTGGCGTGTCTGTGTCTAGGACACGGTGAAGGACAAGGGGAGTGCACCGAACTGTAGCGAATTGGCAAGCTGGCATGCGGAATCTGCGGTGAAGTTGCCGGAGATCCGGGTTGGGCTGCCAGGCGGGGTCGGCGACTGGATGGCCGGAGCGCTCAGCACCCGAGAGTCGAGTGCGAAGGCGATCCGTTTGCCGAGGTTGTCGCTGGTGAACTTGGAGAAGGTGTCGCTCCCGCTGGACTTGAAAGTCACCTCGACCACATATCGGGCGAATCGAAGAGCGGTTTGGCGCTGGCGATCTCGTGTCCGTCGATGCGGGATTTGTCGAGCAGGAAGGCTTCCTTGCGGTCGGTGCTGCAGGTGAGGAGCGGCAGATTGGGATCATCATCGCCCTGAAGGGGGTCCGGTTTGCTGCAATCCAGGGCAACCACTGCCCGTTCCTGAGCCTGAGGATCAGTGCTTTGCCTGTTGATTCTGGCCGTCGCGACGTTGAGATCGGCCGGGCCGGATCCGGTTGCGGGCAGGCTTGCCAGGACCGGCCGAAGGTACAGCTTGCTGGTGTTTCCGAGCGCCCGTGCTTTCGAGCCTTCGTCACCGGGCACGGTGATCACCAACCTGTTGCTGTCGATGACAACGACTTTCGTCCCGGTGAACTGAGTATCGGCTAGAGTCGGGGTCCACCTCGTCCGAGGTTTGCTCGGACAACGCGACCGTTGCCGAGCGGGCGAGTTCGACGGTCATGCGCGCTGCAACATCCTTCGAGAGGTTTTGAAGGGCACGCACGAGCTGATCAGCGGTATCTGGCTCGTTGAGGACGAAGCCGTCACGTCGGGCGAGCGTGCCGCAAACGAATTCGATTTCCTCAGGGACGGCACGGTCGATGATCTGTTGCGCCGCAACTGAATAGCCAGCCCACCTCCGCGCGAGTCCGGCGATGTGGCGCCGCGATCGTGGACCACCCGACGAGTGACTCAACCGCGCGAAACCCGTTGTCGCCGGGCGACGACACCGAAGGGAAGAACATCTGGCTGTTCGCGTACCTCCACCCCAGGTCGGACCCACCCCAACTTCGATACAGAACCTAGTCGGTGGCATCCATCTCGCCGATGGGCGACAGTGCAAGATGCTCACCGGGATCGACGATCATTCGAGTTTTGTGGTGATCGCCACGGTGTTGGCGGTTCCGTCCGGGCGGGCGGTCGCCGACGCGTTCCTCAAAGCGATGCGGATCCACGGAGTGCCGTCGGAAGTGTTGACAGACAACGAAAAACAATTCACCGGATGGTTCACCCGGCCGCGCCCGGCGGAGGTTTTGTTCGAGCGGGTCTGCCGGGAGAACGGGATCACTACCCGGTTGACCAAGCCGTTCTCGCCGACCACGACCAGGAAAATTGAACGCTGGCACCAGACGCTGCGCCGCGAATTGCTCGACCCGTCAGGGGTTTTCATGGACCTGCCGACCGCTCAAGCGGCGATCACGGCCGGGGTGCATCGCCGCCTACCCCGCGAACACCGAACCTGCTGCCCGTGAACCGAAGTCCGCGCTGATATCTGTGGGCCGATCAGCACGCAGCACTAAACCTGGTTTTGAGCAACGAAGTTCGTCGCTGAAGTGAACCGCATCCGCACCATCCCCGACCCGCGGACCGGCGGGTCCGATTCGATCCAAGGAAGGAGCGACCGTTCTCGGAACCGTGGACCCGACGGCACGATACGCGGCGGCGCGTACCGACAAGCCGGACACCGAGGTAGACGACTGATTTTTTGAGGATATTGCGGGAAAACTTGGATGAGCGTGAAACTTTGAGGTCGACACGATGTAAGCCAGTGGGAAATGCCAGGCGAATGACTGCATGCCGCCGACGCGTTGGTCCGGTAGCATCCGAGTTCATGAACCGCGTGCCGGGCTGGGTCGGCAAGTTCGATCCCGACGAGATTCGCGAGGTCTGGGACGGCCAGATAGAGCCCGTCGACGGGAGCCTCGTCGGGCCGGGAGTGTCGCCCGACACGCGCAGGTTTCTCACCGAGGTCGGCCTGCCGACGGTCAAGGTGTATGGCATCCGCTTCGTACGCGACGAACGGCTATCGAGGAGACTGCGGCACGACGATCGCGAGTATCTCGTCGTCGCCGAGGAATGCGATCCCAATTTCGTGTTCGCCGTCGACGTGCGATCCGACAGCGTGTTCAAGGTCTATCGGCCATCGTCGAAGTACACCCAGTTCTGCAACTCCGACATCGTTGCGTTCACGTTCTTTTTCGGTCTGCTGAATCGGGACGTTCTCGGGTTGGAGGGGGAGATCATCGGCGACGCCATCACCACCGTCCGTACGGCGTTGCGCGAGCGCGACCCCGCAGCGCTGGACATCGACACACAATGGGACGCACTGCTCGACGACTTGGCCACGCAGTACTGATCGGGAAGGGATCGGAACTGATCGGGAGGGGATCGGATCGATGACCACGAGGATTCACACGACATCTGGAGTTGCCCGGATCGTACTGGTCTTGCTCGCTGTGCTGATCGGCGGTACACCACTTCCGGCCTTGGCGCAGGAGTCGGACGCCTACAACCTTCACGATGTCTCTCCTGGCGATCCGATGCACATCCCGGTTCTGATATATCGCCATCGACACAAGATGAGCTTCAATGGCAACGTCGCCGCCTTCGACTTCGTGCACAACAATATGCAGATGATCGTCGTGGCTCCGAGCATGGAGAGGGGAAAGAATAAGCCGAAGACAGTCGCCATCGACATCCTACGGATCGATCCGGCGACGGGCGTTTGGATCGTCGTGGACCTGAACGGGAATCCGTTGACCGTCGACGGACAACCCGCCTCCGACTGGCGTACCGCGACGCGACCGAGTTTCGTGTGGGATCTGGTAGCCGAAGCCGACCTGCAGGAGGAGATGGAAACCGGGTTGCACTCGGAAAGGATTGCGGCACTGTTCCTCGACAGAATGATGAACGGGGCGAGCGCGACCACACGGAAGGGGCTGTCGGAGCGAATACCGTGCACCTCAACGGGAAACAACTGCCGGACGAACCTTGCCGAACGCAATTGGTTCGCGGCTCTGCGCGACATGCGCTACCTGACTACCAAACGCAACCCATCCAAAGACCAGGAGGCCGCTGCCCTCGAGGCTCCGGCAGACTTCGCTAGTACTTGGTTGGAGGGGATTCAGAATGCCTGGGACAAGGCGGAAAGGCCGATCGGTCCGGACGCGCGGGCCAGGATAGGCCACCCGGTGTTCGTCACTCCCGGCAGTCCGGTGCCCAACGGCGCGGCCACGTCCGTACTCACCCCAGGATCCAAACCGGGCGGCATCGATTTCTCCACGGTCGAACTGCGCTACTTGGCGGACCGTGGTGACGGCCAGTTGGAGTACTCGTTCAACGCGACGTCGGCGACCGCACCCTCCGATCTCGTCGTGGGACAAATCGCTGCGGTGCAGGCGTCAGACGCCTTCTTCGTTTGGCTGAGCCTGCCGGAATCCGCGTTCTGGGTGAACCTCAATCCCAACGAGCCCGACCGCATCGTTGACGACAAGCTCGGCACCACAGACGTCGGGCGCATCCTCCTTGTCGCGGATCTGGAGATGAAGAAGGTGGTCGGCCGCCTGATTCACCCCGATACCGCTCTCGGCAGACAGTTCTGGCGCGGTCCGGGCGAACAGGCAAGTTGTATCGACATGCGGCAGTGGATCGTGCCCGCACCGGCCACGGTCTACGAACGCGATGGGGGTCTGCACATCGTCGACGCGCCGCTGCAGGTACAGATGGAATCCGACTTCATGCGCAAACAGGGCATGCCGTCTCACTGCACCAATCCTGATGCGCAGATGGAGAAAATGTTCCGCGACCAGGTTCTGCCCAAGGTCCAAGACGCGGTCAACCATGCGCCGGAGTTCACCGAGCTGCGCCGCGTTTACCTCAGCCGGGTCGCCGCGGAATGGTACCGGGAGCGCCATCGGCGCGACGGTGCGCTGTCGACAATGATCGACTCGGGTGACGTGTCGGCTTGGCCCGCGCTGCAGCCGTGGTCGTCGCGCGAGGTTTTCGATCGATATGTGCACTCGTACAACAACTTCGAGTTCAACGTCACCAAAGAGGTCACGCAGGGCGACCGCGTCTACACGATGACGTACACGTATGGTGGTGTCGACTTCAGCCAGGTCCCGCTGAATAAGTCGTCGCAGCATGCCCAAGCCGATGTGCCGGGTGTGGTCGACCGGTCGTTCGAGCAGACCGCGACAGATCAGCGGGGCAAGGTGTGGTTCGGCTCGATCAGCCGACCGGTCATTCAAGGGACCGATTCCGGCAGCCCTTGGTCGATCGGGGCGACGCTCTGGCAAGCGGCACTCACGCTGCTCGTGGGGGGCTTGTTGATCGTGTTCCTCAGATCGGTCGTTCGTGTCAGACGTCGGAACGCCGGATGGCGACCAGCGGTGTCGACCTGGCAGATGGCTACCCCACACTCTGAGCTAGGTCCGTCTCGTCCGAGGCCGACATGGGAAACACCCTCAAGTTCGGCGCAATCGGATCAAGGCAATAAATCAGGTTCTGGTCCGCGCACAAGAAGCACTTGGTCGTAGCCGCCACCCTCGACGCCACGAAACTCGGAATCGCCTGAAAGGCAGCCCGCGGCAACTGATGCAGGCACACCCTCGCAAAGTTCGCCTCCGCCGCTTCCTCCTCCGCTCCCACTGCCCTCGCGGCAACCCTCGGCGGCCACCGCGATCATGGCCAGTATCCTCGCGATCCTCGGGGGTCTTCGGGGCGGTGGTGATCCCGCTCGTCGATTCGGATCCCTTTTTCGATCCCACCGGCTTCTGGCGGAAAATCCAGGTTCTGCTGATCGTGGCTGTGATATTTGCGGTACTGCTGCTGGTCGGGGGAATACTTGTGCTTGTCCGCAAGAAATTTGCGCGCGTACTACTTGGGGTCGGCGGTGCCGGAACTCTCGCTTCCTCGATAATTGTCGGTATCGCCATCTACCGGTATATGGCTGACGGCGGATGGGTGACGGTCAACCCTGCACCCACAACTCTCGGATTGATAGGCATGGCGTTCAACTGGCATTCTTGCCCAGCACCTCACGGTGGTTGGCACATGGCCGCTTTCGTGGGTGAAATGTCAATTCCATTCCACACAGTAGGTGATCGGCGGATTCTTGAAGGTCAATCGACGGTACCGTCCACAGCCGGATGCTGGACTGACGCCGCGGCTGGTGATCGTTCCCTTTCCACATTGGGTTAGATATAGCCGTCGTCCTCCCGTACCGTGGCCGGTGCGGGGACGATCCACTGCCGCATCGACACACATTTCGTGTCACCTTCGAGGGCTGCCCAGTACTGCGCGCCGGTGCATCTGAAGATCGGTTTAGAGCAGTAGTCGGCCGACGTCGGTCCGGCCGAACTTGTCGTCGACGATGCGGTCGGGCTCGTCCGGTTTGAGATTGGCGGTGAAGACGGCGGTCGGCGGCTCAAACCAGACGAAGAACGCGTCCGACGCCAGCAGCGCCGCCTTGCGACCGCCGTACGACGGGTGGTCTCCGGCAACCGGATTGGCGCTGAACGCGTACTGTATGCCCGGTCCACCGCTCTGGTGGGTGTCGGACATGTACCGCAACTCCAGCGTCGAGAAGTCGACTCCGCCGAGCGGCGTGGCGTCGGGCACGTCCTCGTCGTCGAAGAACGAACGCGATCCGGCCGGAGACACTGTCCGTCCACTCTTCTCGATCAACCACGCAACCCACCTCGTTCCTAGTCTGCGCATTGTGACCGGAACTCGAACGATCCGGTCCACCCGTACTTGTTACGTGCGTTCGACGCCGCATCATTCTGCGCCTGCTCGACGTTGAATCCATCTCCCCAAAACCAACCGCCGTTGCCGAAGAAGGCGATGGCAATACACCTGTTCTTAGCCCATATTGGCTTGCAGTCCGATCCGCAGCGCCCCATCACGGAGTCGACGGCACCGTGCTGGCTGGAGTCGGTGGCCCAGTACACCCGATTGTCGTCGGTGCCGTATGCGCCCGCGACATAATGAGCGGGTGGTACCGGAGGCGGCGACGGTATGTATGGGGTCGAGGCCCGTGGGGGCGAGATCTTGACCGATGGCACTGGCGGGAGGGTTCGGGAGGATCCGTTATCGGGCAGTTGTGTTGCGACACCTAGAACGACGATGATGCCGACGATGACACCAGCAGCGATCGCGGCGAGGGCCGGATTGAGACGGTTCGGGGCATGTTTAGCGCCAGTTGGGTGGGCGTTGCTTGTTGCGGGTTGTGGAGCCTGTGCCGGAGAGGGCACTGTGGCGGGGGGCGCGGTGGCCGGGGCGGTCGAGGCGATGGCCGCGGCCGATCGGAGGTGCTCGGCCCAGTGGGCGGGTAGAGGCCGCCGGGCCGGGCCGGGGTCGAGGCTCAATTGCGCGAGGGTGCCCAAGGCGGGGTGGATCGCGGTCAGGGGTGTGGTGTCGGTGGTGGTCTGGTCGCGGGCGAACAACCGCACGGCGAGTAGCCCGAATTTGTAGACGTCACCGGCCTGGGTTGCCTTCTCCTCGCCGGAGGGGAGGGTCCAGTCGGGTGTTTCGGCTTGCGGCAGTACTGATTCGCCGCGCACGCGCATGGCGTCGCAGTCGATGAGGAAACATTCGGGGGCCGGGTCGGTGGTGAACAACAGGTTCTTCGGCGACAGGTCGCCGACCACGATGCCGAAACGGTGCAGACGGGCCAGAGTAGCGGCCAGGTCGGCGAGTATTTCCAGTCGGTCGCGTTCGCTGATGTGCAGGCCGATGCGCGCGACGTAGGAGTCGTCGTTGAGCAGGTATTCAAGGTTCGCCAGCCGCTGGCTGGTCCCGGTGGTGGCCGACAGTCCTCGCAGGGTGAACCGAAATCTGTCGGGCACGACGCGCATGATGATCCCGCACACATGTTCCTGACGGGCGACCATCGCCGCGGGCCATGCGGTCTTGTCGCACAACCACTCGCCGTCGGATCGACTCAGTTCGCTGAGCAGTGCCACCATCTTGGTCAACGCGACGATATCGAGCTGGGCCAGCGATGCCGTGTTGTATTCCTTGAAGACCACGTCCCAGCCGGGGCCGTCGGTGTTGTTGATCTTCTTGTTGGCGACCCGGTAGACCGTGCCTTGACCGCCTCGGCCGAGTTGGTCTCCCACGTCGAGGGAGTCGTAGCCGACGACGTGGGATCCGTTGGGCACGTTCACCGTTGGCTCCGGGCGCGGGGCCAGACCGCGAGCAGGGTCCGGTCGTCGTCGAAGGTTTCGCGGGAGAAGTCCAGTACGTGAGCGAGCCACGTCGCAGACGGCGGCGTCAGCAGATGGCGGCCGAACAGCGCGCCCACCAGACCGTCACCGTCGCCGAGTGGATCACCGAAGCCGTCGGTGCCGACCAGCAGCATCTGCGTCGGCGACAGGCGGGCGGTGGCGAGTTGGTCCAGCGGATCGTGCACATGTGGCAGAGGGGTCACCTCGTTGGAGACCACGTCGATGTCCGCACCCGTCTTGGATCGGTAAAGGGGATGGTAGCTGATATCTGCGTGGTCGAGGATCCATGCACCGGAGTCGCCGATCCGGAACACGTCCACGACAGGCCCCTCCGGATCGGGCCGCACGGTACCGGCGACAAGTGTGGTGCCATACAAGTTCGCGACCTCGGCCGCAGTCGGGTCGCTCACGTCCAACTGCCACTGCGCCAGCTCGTAGAGCCGATCGGCGCAGCTGTAGGCGACCTTCTGGAAATCGACTGGCCCGGCGGCGTCGGCCAAGAGGTCCAGCATGGCGTGGACGGCGACTTCGCACACTTCCACCGCGCCGCGCTCGGAATGACCTGCGCTTGAGAGGCCATCGGCGACCGCGAAGACGATCGTGCCGGTCGGTTCGTGCACGGCGGCACGCGCCGAATCCTGACGTGGACGCCGGTAGTAGCGGTGGTTGGCGCCACGCACTGAGGCGAACCGCAGCGTCAGATCCGCGGTCGACCAGCCATCACATTCGGTGTCGGGCGGATGAGAAGCGGCCAACCCAGGCGGACGGGCCTCGAACTCCGGGCCGGGCACGTCCACCACGATCGGCCGCCACGGCCGCGGCATATCTGATTCGTCGGCGACAGTCTGTGGAGCCTGCCCCTGACCAGCGGACTTGCCAGGGGCGCTCCAAGGATTCACTAGCCGACCTCGTCGATCGCCATCGTGAACTGGTCGGGACGATTCACGACCAGTTGCGGATTTCCCGAACCCAACGCCTGCCCCGACGCGACGAGACTGGCCGTAAGCGAATGGAAGAACTCCGAGATCGCAGTACCGACATCGGCTCCGGACTTGGCGACGAACGCGAACTCTTGCCGCGTGGCGACCTCGAGCATCGTCGCCGCCCGGGCATCACCGATTCCGCACGCGATAATGTTCGGTGCCGTCGGGGTCCGAGCCTTGTCGATCAACAGGCTGCGCGGAGCACGCCACGACCCGCTGTCGGTCGGCTGCCCGTCGCTGAGGAAGAACACAACAGGGCGATGGACCTTGTACCCCTCCTCACGCAGAAATTGCACATCGGTGGGAATCCGGGCCAGCAGGTCATCGAACACCGCCTTGTAGTTCGTGACGCCTCGGATCACGACACCAGGAAGCGAAGTCTCGGTACGCATGTCGGTGATCGCCAGACGAACCTGGACATCGTCGGAGAACCCCAGCACAGCCAACCGCAATTTGGCAGCCACCATAGGCTCGGCCCGTAGCCCTTCGCACAACGACACCAGACCGGCGTACAGCTCGTCCTTGTACGGACCCATCGACCCAGACTCGTCGGCAAGTACATAGGCAGGCAACAACAGACCTCTGGTCTCCGCCACCACCACACCTCCTAATCATCCTGTACCACATATACTTTGGAAACAGCGCGGCAATCATCCTTATTGCCGAAAAGCCTGCCGCAGTGCGCTTCCCTGCGCCAGAGCGCGATTGCATCAGCGCGAAGAATTCTCCCTCCTCGGAGAGCGACTCCTGATTCGACAGGCAACGATCTCGATCGGCTAACAGTACTGCACGCCAACACCTTTGACGATTTAACAAACGTTGTCGCTTCGGTTGCGATTGTTCTGCCCATCCCGCGCCACGGCGCAGTTCGCCACCAAACCGTCCGCCCTGGCTGCCAGGAGGGTCGCGCGTGCCGATGTGGCGAGGGCTTTGCGCCCGGCTGGGTGAGCCGTACGGCGCGTGCCCCGCTTCATGGCGTGCGGCTCCAATCCCGCTCGGTGGGACGCGTTTCGGCGATCGCCTATTGCCTCATCGACATCTACTCCCGCTATCTCGTCGGGGTTCATGTCCACACCCACGAATCCGGTGTGCTGGCAACGGAATTGATGCTCGAGATCTCCGGTATCCACGGCATACCGCAAGTGGTGCACGCTGACCGGGGCACCTCGATGACTTCGAAATCCGTCGCCGCGCTACTCGCCGATCTCGAGGTCACCCGATCACATTCGCGGCCGCGGGTGTCCAATGAGGTGAGTCGGCGGCGGGAATCTCACCCACCGCCGCTCGCAGAACCGTGCTTAACAGTCTCCCGTTACACGGCTCCCGCCGTTGAACTAGTAGGCAACCCGCCATGCTTCCAATGCGCAAACATCCCCGGATACACCGAAGCAATCTCGGCCAACTTCCTCCGAGCACGCCCAGTCGCACGACGAAACCGCTTGTATTTCCGCTTCGCCCATTTCACCAGAAACGGGTTAATCTGTCGCCCAAGGAAACTCATCAACTCAGACTTGTAGAAGCGCCCATAGTAGTTGATCCACCCCGCTACGACCGGGTTGATCATCGCACCGATTTCCTTGAAACTCAGCGCAGTCCAACGACCCAACCGCCAACCCCGAATAGTTGCGGCCATCGATTTCTTCGCCTGCTTACTCACCGCAGGCAGGAAACCAGACTTCAGTCTCCCATCCCGCAGGCGAGCCGGACGCCGCCGAAAAGTGAACCCCAAGAAGGTAAACTCGGTCACCGGGAACTCCAGCTCCCGGCCCTCCTGCTTGCAATACACGATCCGGGTTTTCTCCGGGTGCAAACTCAAACCGAACTGCCCCATCCTCCGCCCGATCGCGTCGCGGACGAACTCCGCTTGCTTCTCACTGGCGCAATGGATTACGGCGTCGTCGCAGTACCGCTCGAACCTGATCGACGGGTACTCTCGATCCAACCAGGCATCAAAAGCGTAGTGCATGAACAGATTCGACAACAACGGCGAAATCGCAGACCCTTGCGGAGTTCCCTTCTCTCGCCTCAGGAGCGTCCCGTCGGTCTGTTGCATCGGCGCGATGAGCCACCGTTTCACATACAGCAGAACCCACGACAGATCAGTGTGTTTCTCCACGGCAGCGACGATGGGACCGTGCGGAACGTTGTCGAAGAAACCCTGGATGTCGAGGTCGATGACCCAAGGCTGTCGCCAACACCGCTGTTTACACGTTTCCACCGCATCCAGCGCCGACCGGCCCGGCCGATAACCATACGAATCCTGATGAAACACCTTCTCCGCCTCAGGATTCAGCACCATGGCCACCGCCGTCTGCGCTATCCGATCGGCGACGGTCGGGACCCCGAGGGTCCGAACCCCGCCATGTTTCGGGATCTCCACCACCCGAACGGGCGGCGGGAAGTAGCTTCCCGACGACAGCCGATTCCAGAGTTTGAACAGGTTGTTCTTCTCGTCCTGCTCGAAATCCGCCAACGACTGCCCATCCACACCGGCCGCTCCCTTGTTGGCCTTGACCTTCTGATATGCGTTCCACACCAGAGTTTTCGGGATATCGAACGGCTTGCCTACTGGTCTTGTCTCGGTCATCGGATTCCTCCCAATTTCTGGTTGATCGTCGATCGACACCCAACAACACGCCCCCTTCGCTCCGCCCCCATTACAGGGGTTTCACCGCTACTACGGGGCGTTCCGCCCTCCTGACACGCCACCGGGTTCTTGGCCCGTCTCGCACCCACTTCAACCAGCAGAAGCGTTTTCGTGTCGAGGAGTTCTCCTGTTCCGTTGTGAAGCCTGGAGCCGAGCTCGCGCCACCTTTATGCCGGACACCACCAAACCAATCAGCAGGCACCCGTTTGGCTTATCCCGGAACAGGATTGAGGTCCCGGTTTTGATGTCATTTTGGAATAACGACACGTCATCAGTGGTTCACTTGCGTTCGCCTTCTCGGCCCATACCTGCCGCATCTCGTGCGGCTTTTCCCACGACGCTCACCACCACGGCTCATTCACCGCAGCAGCTCGGGGCGGTTTGACACCTACACCTGCATGTCGATGCCGAAGGACCTACCTTCATCTCCACAACAGCACGGTTACAACAAGATTCGCGGCTCTACATCACGACCTCCCTGTCACCTTCAGGACACACCAACCCGTACTCCGAAGCGCTGTTCAAGACCTTGAAATACGGGCCGGAGTTCCCTGACTGCTTCGGATCCCTCACCGAGGCAAGACAATTCATGGATTGCTTCGCCGGGTGGTACAACCACGACCACCGCCACACCGGCCTCGGCTTACACACTCCCGCCGACGTCCACTACGGCCTCGCAGCGGGCAAAGCCGCCGACCGCCGCGGCGTACTCGATGCCGCCCGCGCCAAGCACCCACACCGCTTCGCCACCACCACTGCACCGAAGATCCTCGACCTACCCGACAGCGTCTGGATCAACCGACCCGCCACCCAGGAAACCGATACGCAAGCGGCATAACACACCCACTGGCCTCATTCGGCTTGAAAAATTCCGCAGTTGCGGCGTTTGGATTCAGGTTCCAATACTTCGTCACCGTCGAGGAGTCCCTTCGCGCTGTTATGGCGCGCGCCGATGATCTGAGCGCTCTGGCCTTGGTTGTGGAGCCGACACGACGGGATATCGGTGTAGGCAATGACGACGACGTGGTCGATTTCGCAATTGAGTACAACGGGCAGATCGAACGCCATGTTCAGGTGAAGTCGTCGGTCGAGCCGTCCGAGTCGAACAGTCTCGGGTATGCCGATGTCAAAACGATTTTCGCCAGAATGGGCAGTGATGGGCAGGAAGCGGTCGTTCTGACGAACAGGCCGCTGGCACCCAAACTTGTCGGCGCGTGTGGGACACCCGCGTCGACGTCCGAGGGCAGGCGGGTCTACCCCGTCACGGCATCGGAACTCACACAGAACGAAGCGACTCCGCGCAGGATGGTCGTTCGGGATGATCGCGGCCCGGCGGCGATCAACGCGTCGATTCTGGCGTTGATCCGTAACATCCGCGGCGACCGTGCCCTTGGGCAAGGTACGAATTCCGCGGGACTGCTCGCAGCGTTGCTGGTCGACGCCGTATTCGCGTCGGCCGCTGATCTTGCTGCACGCAGGATCAGCGCCACCGACATCCTTGAACTGCTGTGCATTTCGGACACACAGGTCGCGCACGCGCTGCGCCGCTTCGACTGGGGTGTCCCGCTGCTTGAAGTTCCGCGCCTCGTGTCGCCGGTGCCTCGGACATCGGAGCTGGTCGAGCTCACCTCTGTATTTACCGACAGCGTCGCGACACGGTCGCCACGTGCCGCTGTGTTGACCGGTGTCACTGGGTTCGGCAAGAGCACGATCGCTGCCGATTTCTGCCACCTGAATCGGCATTTCTACGAGTACGTCTGCTGGTTCGACTGCCGCTCCGGAAGGCCTGATTGCAGCCAAAGCAAGGACTGTACTTGTCGACCTAGCTTGAGTTTTATGCTCTGCGGCGTGGTCGCGGCCCTGCGGGTTTCGATGCTTGCTGGTTGCTGGGGGTCTTGATGTGCACGTCGTAGCGGGGTGCCGGGTGCTGGTTGCGGTGGCCGGGTGGTCGTCCGGGGCCGGGTCGTGAGGGTTTCGGTGCACTGGCGGGACAGGCGATGTTTGCGCGTAGGTGCCGAAACCCTCGTCGGATGCGGGCTGGTGTAAGCCGTTGCGGGGCAGCGGGTTTCTCCCACGGCCGTCTCAGGTCGGCGGCGAGGCTGCGGGCCAGGCGGAGCTGGGTGTAGGCGGCCAGCAGCAGCCAGGTCCACCGGTCGGCCGCGGCTGGGTCGCGTAGCTTGGGGCTGGTCCAGCCGAGGGTCTGTTTGAGCATGCGGAAGGTGTGCTCGATATCGAAGCGACGCAGGAACGCCTGCCACAACACATCGACCATGTCCGCGTCGAGATCGACGATCGAGTGCCACAGCCACACCGGTTTCGGGATCGCCCCGGAAGGCAATCGCGCGACGTCGAGCCGGATCACAGTGCCCTCGATGACGGGCAGCGTTCCGGTCTGGGCGACCCAGGACGAGCGGTGAGTAAGCCTGGGGTGCAACCTATTCCATGATCTGGCGGTGGCCGGGCCGTAGAGGCGGGTCTCAGTCGCGGTAGCGGTGTCGGGCTCACCCCAGGTGGCCGGATCGGCGAAGACGAACTCGCCGCCGTGCCGCGGCGGGCGGCCGTTGGTGCCCGGCTGCCGGGGTGGTGCGGCGCGGCGCAGCACCCGGTCCGAGCGCATCCGTCCCAGCACCGCTACCGGCAGGTCGGCCAGCAGGAACGCCAGCCGGGGTGCGTCGTAGCCGGAGTCGGTGACGATCCAGATGTCCGGGTCGCCGGGCCGGTGGTGCCCGGCGTCGATCAGATTGCCGATCACAGTGCGCAACTGGGCCGCTGTGATGGTGGCCGCGTCGTCGCCGGGGGCCAGCCGCACCGCATCCAGCGGCGCGGTCCACGAGCTGCGACCGGTCTCGAGCGCGCAGACCACCGAATACGGCCATCCCGGGATCATCAGATGGGAGTCCTTGGCGCGGCCGTAGGTGTGACACAGCATCCGCTGCGGACAGGTATGCGCCTCCGGACGCAGCCAGCAGGTGATGTCCACCGCCAGCACCAGCCGGCCGTCAGCGGCCCGCGGCAGCGGCACCGCTGTCAGCGCCCGCCGCAGCCGAGCGATCTCGATCCGTCCCCGATCCAGCGCGGCATACACGCTGCCATGGCCGCGGCGATGCTCGCCGACCAGCGACAACTCCGGCAACGACCGCACCGGACCATCCGCACACAACACCGCGTCCACCAGCTCGAACACCGCATCCGCCCGCCGGGTCGCGCACCGATACAACTCCTGCCGGAACACCGACAGGTCCCCCAACACACCGTCGCAACCGGTGTCGTGCACACTGTTCATCGAAGCCCTTGGTTATCAGATTTGTTCTGTCGCAAGACAAATCATCAGCCAAGGGCTTCGTTCAAGATCATCCGGGGCACGAGACGCGACCCGCATAGCATAAAACTCAAGCTAGGTGGCTGGTGTTTTTCGTGCGGTGACGGCCCGGCTCGAGCAGAATGATCGGGTGACGTTGGGGCAGTCGCCGAGGCAGGCGGATTTGTTGCGGTCGACCGCGAACTTCTGCGAGGGTCGTGTGGCGGAGGGCTCGATTTACGGTGTACTGCACCGTGATTGCTTCCAGTTGTTCCCGGATGAGATGTTCGCCGACCTGTTCACCGATGTCGGGCGGCGTTCGGTGCCGCCGATGATCGTGGCGGTGGTGATGGTGCTGCAACGCATCGAGGGGCTCTCGGATCGGGAAGCGGTGGAACGGTTCGCGTTCGATGCCCGCTGGAAATACGCCGCCGGTGGCTTGGATTTCGACTATCCGGGATTCGTGCACACGGTGCTGGTTGACATGCGGGCCCGGCTGGCCCGCTCGCAGCGGCCCAACCGCATCTTCGACGCCGTGCTGGAGGTGGCGCGCCAGGCTGGTTTGGTGGGTCGTAAACGGGTGCTGGACTCGACCCCGCTCTATGACGCGGTCGCCACGATGGACACCATCACCTTGATCCGGTCGGCGATCCGTGGCCTGCTCGCGGCCGTCGGCGCCGAACTGGCTGCGGCATTGCGGGCGGCGATCACCAGCGACGACGACTACACAGGCACTGCGAAACCCATGATCGACTGGGACGACGAGACCGCTCGTGAGCAGTTGATCGATTCCCGTGCCCGTGACGGGTCGGCGATGCTGACGCTGCTGGACGGGCTGGATCTCGACGAGCGTGTCGGCAAGGCCGCACAACTGCTGGCGACCGTGCTCGGCCAGGACATCACCACCGATGACGACGGGAACTTCCGGATCGTGCGCGGCACGGCAGCCGACCGGGTGATCTCGACCGTTGATCCCGAGACCCGCCACGGGCACAAGACCAGCGCCCGCGGATTCGACGGCTACAAAGGCCATATCGCCGTCGACCCCGATAGCGAGATCATCACCGCCACCACTGTCACCCCCGGCAACAGCAGCGACGCCGACGCCGCCACCGGCCTGCTCGCCGACATACTGCCCTCCGAAGCCGAAGCCGAAGCCGAAGCCGAAGCCGAAGCCGAAGCCGAAGCCGAAGCCGAAGAGGGTGGGGTGGTGGTTTTCGGTGATGCCGCATACGGGGCGGGAGGGTTGCTGAAACGGTTGGACGACAACGGGATTGGCAACCAGATCAAGGTGCAGCCGTCGCCGTCGGTGAAAGGGCATTTCTCCAAGGACCGGTTCAGCATCGACCTGGACCACCGCACGGTGACCTGCCCGGCTGGAGTCACCGCGACGATCGCGGCCCGCACCGGCCGCCACACCGGCGCCGCCTACTTCGGTGCCGCCTGCACCGGGTGCCCGCTGCGCGCAGTGCACAACGGCGGCCGGCGGGCGCACGATTACCGTCGGAGCCCACGAAAAATACCTGGCCACCGCCCGCACCCGGCAGCTGAACCCGGCCTGGAAGGCCGCCTACCGCGCGACCCGCCCCAAGGTGGAACGCAAAATCGGGCACCTGATGCGCCGCCGCCACGGCGGACGCCGCGCTCGTCTGCGTGGACAAGCCAAGATCAGTGCCGACTTCGGGCTGCTCGCCGCCGCGCACAACCTCGCCCGCCTCGCCGTCCTCGGGATCGGCTACAGCACCAGCGGATGGACCACAGCCGCCGCCTGACATTCCGGGCGCACCACAGACAAAGCCCAAATCACCACGGACACAGCCTGATACGACAATCCTGGCACAGTCACCGCCAGCCGCCGTCAACCAACCACGACATACCAGCCCGGCGGCATCACCGCGCCGACAGGCGCGTTCGACACCAGCCACCTAGCTTGAGTTTTATGCTATGCGGGTCGCGTCTCGTGCCCCGGATGATCTTGAACGAAGCCCTTGGCTGATGATTTGTCTTGCGACAGAACAAATCTGATAACCAAGGGCTTCGATGAACAGTGTGCACGACACCGGTTGCGACGGTGTGTTGGGGGACCTGTCGGTGTTCCGGCAGGAGTTGTATCGGTGCGCGACCCGGCGGGCGGATGCGGTGTTCGAGCTGG
This sequence comes from Nocardia vinacea, assembly GCF_035920345.1. Taxonomy (NCBI): domain Bacteria; kingdom Bacillati; phylum Actinomycetota; class Actinomycetes; order Mycobacteriales; family Nocardiaceae; genus Nocardia; species Nocardia vinacea. Next base: position 1,907,516 of record NZ_CP109149.1, on the reverse strand, counting down.
TGGACGCGGTGTTGTGTGCGGATGGTCCGGTGCGGTCGTTGCCGGAGTTGTCGCTGGTCGGCGAGCATCGCCGCGGCCATGGCAGCGTGTATGCCGCGCTGGATCGGGGACGGATCGAGATCGCTCGGCTGCGGCGGGCGCTGACAGCGGTGCCGCTGCCGCGGGCCGCTGACGGCCGGCTGGTGCTGGCGGTGGACATCACCTGCTGGCTGCGTCCGGAGGCGCATACCTGTCCGCAGCGGATGCTGTGTCACACCTACGGCCGCGCCAAGGACTCCCATCTGATGATCCCGGGATGGCCGTATTCGGTGGTCTGCGCGCTCGAGACCGGTCGCAGCTCGTGGACCGCGCCGCTGGATGCGGTGCGGCTGGCCCCCGGCGACGACGCGGCCACCATCACAGCGGCCCAGTTGCGCACTGTGATCGGCAATCTGATCGACGCCGGGCACCACCGGCCCGGCGACCCGGACATCTGGATCGTCACCGACTCCGGCTACGACGCACCCCGGCTGGCGTTCCTGCTGGCCGACCTGCCGGTAGCGGTGCTGGGACGGATGCGCTCGGACCGGGTGCTGCGCCGCGCCGCACCACCCCGGCAGCCGGGCACCAACGGCCGCCCGCCGCGGCACGGCGGCGAGTTCGTCTTCGCCGATCCGGCCACCTGGGGTGAGCCCGACACCGCTACCGCGACTGAGACCCGCCTCTACGGCCCGGCCACCGCCAGATCATGGAATAGGTTGCACCCCAGGCTTACTCACCGCTCGTCCTGGGTCGCCCAGACCGGAACGCTGCCCGTCATCGAGGGCACTGTGATCCGGCTCGACGTCGCGCGATTGCCTTCCGGGGCGATCCCGAAACCGGTGTGGCTGTGGCACTCGATCGTCGATCTCGACGCGGACATGGTCGATGTGTTGTGGCAGGCGTTCCTGCGTCGCTTCGATATCGAGCACACCTTCCGCATGCTCAAACAGACCCTCGGCTGGACCAGCCCCAAGCTACGCGACCCAGCCGCGGCCGACCGGTGGACCTGGCTGCTGCTGGCCGCCTACACCCAGCTCCGCCTGGCCCGCAGCCTCGCCGCCGACCTGAGACGGCCGTGGGAGAAACCCGCTGCCCCGCAACGGCTTACACCAGCCCGCATCCGACGAGGGTTTCGGCACCTACGCGCAAACATCGCCTGTCCCGCCAGTGCACCGAAACCCTCACGACCCGGCCCCGGACGACCACCCGGCCACCGCAACCAGCACCCGGCACCCCGCTACGACGTGCACATCAAGACCCCCAGCAACCAGCAAGCATCGAAACCCGCAGGGCCGCGACCACGCCGCAGAGCATAAAACTCAAGCTAGGGCGTGTTTCATAAGTGCTGAGGGGTGATCGCCGCCGTCGTGATTGCGGCTGAAAGTCGTTGCCGGCAGACATCAGCGCGTCGGCTTCAGTGCGCAAAGTCTCGATATCGTCCCAGAACTCGTCGGCTCTCGACGACATGCGGTCGGCAGTGGCGTGCATCTGATCCGGATTGCTGTGCACCATGCGAAGCTACCACCGCCACACTCGACCAAGGCGCGTGTCGCTGACCGGCCCGGACACGGCGACCGGGTTTGTCCACTACCACGATTCAGAGCCATCGAGACCCGGAGTGCCACACGCTCGGGGAGCGGTGGGGCTATGGGAGGTACTTTCCGCCGGTTCCCGGATTCGGTAGCACGAGAAGTGCTGTGGCTCGTGTTCTCGCGGCTTGCCTGATCGCGGTGAGCTGACTGTGGCTTCGGGCAGCGGACCAAACGCAGCCACAACACGGTCCACCGATGCCGGTGACGGTTCCTCGCCGGAACCGACAGACGGCACCGGATTGCCTTCACCCTCCGACCCAACCGACATGAGATCCCCCTCCGATCCTGCATTGCGCGGCCCCCACCCGACCCTCGCCGCGTCGACGAGGAAAGGGCGACTATGAGTCCAGTGGCCGCAGCCATGCGTGGGACAACCAGGCAACTCTGGCACCCCTGCGAGCAATGCTTCTCCGCATTGTGCCGCACCCGAGCCGACAGCACAGCGCAATCTCGGACACGCTACCGGCTTGTCGCGGGTGCTGGCCTCGATCCGCACCACGAGCCCGGCGGCACGCAAATCATCGATCCGCAGGCCGTCCTGATGCGGGAACAGGACCGCCACCGGTCCAAGATCAGACCACCGGCACCATGATCAACCACCAAGTCCCCGTTCGCAGTTCAAGCTATGGGTCGATCACGACAATGGGACAGATCCACCTTTCGAGGAGCGCCGACAGAACTGCGCGGGTCGCAGAGGTCCGGATGATATGGAACCCGCGTAGGCGGTCAATTCGTCCTGGGGCCAACCGATTTCGCGATGAGAGATTGGGGTCGCGGTATATCGACTTGATCGGTCTGCCGGTGCTGGGCAGGCTTTGCCGGTGACGAACAGTTCTGAGGATCTACGTTTGTGGGATGCGGCCGCCGAGACTTATGCCACGACGGTGTCGGGTATTGTCGACAGCTTCTATCGGCGAATTCATGAGTTCTTGTGGTCGCACCTGGGTCCGGTCGCCGACCTCGATGTCTTGGACCTGGGGTGTGGGCACGGTTGGCTGGCCGAACAGATGCGACAGGCCGGAGCTCGCGCCACGGGCATCGACGGCAGCGAGGCTCTGTTGACCACTGCGCGATCGCACTACCCCGAAATCGACTTCCATCAACACGATCTCACGCTCGGCCTGCCCGACCCGGCCCACCGATACGACAGGATCGTCGCGCACATGGTTCTCATGGACGTGCCCGTTCTGGACCGCCTGCTCACCGATGTCGCGGCCGCGTTGCGCGACGGAGGCGTGTTCGTCTTCTCGATCCTGCATCCGGCCTTCTTCAGCTGCGACATCATCGACGAAGGACCCGGGGGACAGCGCTACCGCAAGGTCGCCGGTTACCTGGAGCACGAAACACGGTGGATCGAATCCTTCGGTGGGCACCGTCATTACCACCGCCCGCTGTCGTGGTACGCCGAGCAACTGACCGCCCACGGTCTGGTGATCACCGGAATCCACGAACCACCATCCCTGCCGCACAACGACATTCCGGTCACCGAGTGGACCGAATATCAGAAGTGGTTCAGCACCATCCCCACCATGCTCGCGATGTCGTGCAGCCCATCTGATCGAACGACGAAACTGCGGCGAGGCTGACTGTCGAGATGCACTGCAGGCCCGCCACCCACCATCTCGGCGAAGCACGCAAAGGCATCACAACCTCGCCTCCGCCGAACTAGGAGATCCTTCGGGACGATCACTTCGAGTTCCGTTGAGTTCCCGCTGTCATGCGACAGGTGTGGCTGGGTCGACTCTGCGGTCTCGACCGAGGAGTAGAGCGGGTGAACGGTCTGTGCGAGGCCACCTTCTGATCGGTGTGGCGAGCGGGGTTGCATCGTAAGGGGAGGCTTCGACGATATCCGCAGAGCTGGAAAGGCATTCGTGATGTGACGGTCGACGATCTGCCGGGTCAACATGCTGGTTTCTCAGGATTCTCTCAGTTGAACCCGTATTGAACCCCCGCAGCCCACTACCTGCGGTTTTGCGATGATTCGGCTCGAAAAAATCACCCGAACTCCGGCATAACCGCAGGTGGAGCGGGTGACCTGGTGTACTGGTTGTGTCCGGAGGGGGAACTGGCCCATATCCCCAACCTTGTTTATGCTGCTGACCTGCAACTTCCTTGAATATCGTAGGTCGTGGGGTCCGGGACGGCGTAACTGATTCGCATCACAACTGTTTTCGCATACCAGTCGACCAACAGCTCATGTTCCCGGCGCCGTCGAGGGCCACGGACGATCTGGAACGCGACGAACTCCGCCAGCCGGATGAACTCCTTGGGCAACCATCACGACCTCGGCCTGTTCGGCCTCGGGCCCACCGCCATCCCGAAGCGCCCCGGCTCAGTCGGCCTGTATCACCTGGCCTGGCAACTGGACACGATCGACGAGCTGGCCGAGTTCCGGACCACGCTGATCGAATCCGGCACCTACACCGGCGAATCCAGTCACGGCGCGACCAAGAGCGTCTACGGCGCCGATCCCGACGGCAACGAGTTCGAGATCATGTGGATGCTGCCGCGCGAAGCGTGGGGCGAGTTCGCCGACACCGCCCCCGTCGAACGCCTCGATCTGGCAGCGGAACTGCGCCGCTGGAGCGGTGTCCGTACGGCTGAGCCGCTGCCGCCCGCGACGGAGGCAGGGCGGTGATATCGACGTGATGCTGCGCAATTTCGGTATCACCGATGGCATCGTGGTGTGCGTATGGATCGATATGGCCGTCGAGTACACTGCCCGCACCGCCGCCGGCACGGTGACCGAGTCTGTGTGGTCTCCGACGCGACGTCCGGTATCAACGCCGAGTGGCAGTATGCCGCACTGAATTACGCGCTCACCAATATCGCGACAGTTGTCGACATCGAGACCGTCACCGCATCGCTGCTGAGTGCCTGAGTGCGAATCGGTTGTCGTCGCGTCTCGCGCGGCGTCCGGCACAGGCGGGCATTCCGGCACATGCGCCGGTTGCGTTCAGAGCCAGACCGGGGGCTGACGATCGGAGCCCGCTGTGAGTCCGACTGCGCCGCGGCCGGCTGCCCAGCGAACGACGGCGGGCAGCGGGCCGGTGACCGTTTCGGCTGACTCGGCGCCGGGCGATACGGGCACCGGGGCGCTGCCCTCGACTTCGAGGACCAGGTATGTGCCGAGGTCCTTCTTACGCCACATCGCCACGATGTCAGTGAGCAGGGAGTCGAGCACCACCCTGGGGAAGTCGCCGAAGCGGCCGCCGTTGCCCAGGTCGACCGCGTGGATCCAGACTTCGCGGGCGCGCATCCACACCGTCTCCTCGGCGGGCACAATGCGACCTTGGGCCGTGCGTACCGGCGTCTGCCAAGCCGACTCGGGTAGGTGCCGCCACTTCTCGTCGAGACGGGCGACAGTGTGGGCGAACAGGTTACGCAGCGCTGCGGAACCGAGGGTGGCCCCTTCGCTGATCTCCTGCCCGCGTTGTTCCGGCGAGGCGTACATGGGTGACTCCACCCTACTGGCAGCCCAATCCAGCAGTCGGCACAGCGCGGCGGCGTTGTAGCCGACGTGGGCCAGCAGGTGCCGACGCGTCCAGCCGGTGAGCGCGGTGGGGGCGTCGAGCTCGGCGTCGGTGAGCTCGGCCAGGCGCTGGGAGAAGTACGCCGTGCCGCGGTGCCAGCACCAGGGTCGGCTTCGGTTCGCGGGCAACGAGATCGGGTGAGATTGGTAGGCGGCAAGCTCCGCGATCGGTGGCAGCACGGTGTCGACGTCCAGCTGTTCGGGTTGGGCGCTAGGCCGGAACAGGCTGGCGGGTGTGGCCATGTCCAGCGCCTGGTGGGGCCGGACGTGGTTATAGGTGTGAACCCAGGCGGTAATCGCCGCCTGCGCGGTCGGCAAGTCCGTGAAAACCCCTGCGGGATCGAGAAGTTCGCGCCGCAAGGTTTGATGCCACCGCTCAATTTTCCCGGTCGTGGTCGGAGACGACGGCTTGGTCAACCGGGTCGTAATGCCGTTCTCATGGCAGACCCGTTCGAACAACACCTCCGCCGGCCGCGGCCGGGTGAACCGTCCGGTGAACTGTTTGCCATTGTCGGTCAACACTTCCGACGGCACGCCATGGACACGCATCGCCTTCAGAAACGCGTCGGCTACCGCCCGCCCGGAAGGCACCGCCAGCACAGTGGCGACGACAACAAACCGGGAGTGATCGTCGATCCGGTGAGCATCTTGCACTCGCGTCCATCGGCAAGGTGGATGCCGCCCACCAGATCCAACTGCCACAGATGCATCGGCGCTTCCCGCTGCCAGCGCCGATACTTGCGTCGGTGCCGCTGCTGCTGGTGCCGGATCAGGCCGTTGCGGACCAGGATCCGATGCACCGTCGCCCGTGACGGCGGCGAATCCACCCCGGCCAGGGTCAGCTCGAACGCGATCCGCCGTGCGCCCCAACGCGGATGCGTCCGCCGCATCTCGCACGCCAGTGCTTCCACCTCGGCCGGGATTCGGGTCGGGCTCGTCCGCGGCCGGCTCGACGCCGTGCGCAGAGCCTCCACCCCGCCCGCCTGGTATTTGATCTTCCATTTGTAAACAGCCTGCCGAGACACCCCGTAACGGACGGCGACCTCGGCGACCGCGGAGCCTTCCTGCACCTCCAGCACGGCACGAAAACGATGCTCTACCAACCAATCCCGATCCTCGGGCCCCTCACCAAGCGGCACGAGCCGAAAGCATCGCAACCCGGCCCGAACTTGTCAACAAGGTCACGAGCACGCCAAGACAACTGAGTCCTGAGCCTTCACAAAACCGCGGCAACCTGCGGAATACTTGAGCGCCGACAGTGAGCAGCTCGCGTTCAGGGATCGCCCCGCAGTCAAGGTTTCCTTTGCGCCCTACCGCAACCGGCGCACCAGGTATCCAGGCCAGCGGGAGATCCTGAATTATCTGCGTCGGGTCGTACTCGAGGAGGGCTTGGGCCGCACTTGCGGCTGGGCACGGCGATCAGCGAAGCCACCTACCTCGAAGACCAGGGGCGATGGGAACTGATCACCGGGTCGGGACAGCGTGTGCTGGCCGATGCCGTGGTTTTCGCCGTTGGGCAAGACGAGATTGAACGCGCCTTAGCGCAACGATCTTTCGGCGACCTGACGCCGCCCTATCGTCAAGGTCAGTCGGGGCGGATCGGCAATCCGGGGCAGAGTCGGATGTAGGACTGGTTCGGTATGCGGATCCAGTCACGCCAATTCTGGTGGCTCATATTGGATATGAGTTTGGCGCAGAGTTTCTCAGGGGCAGCGTCGTAGACGGGCCAGATTCGGAGCGTACTGTCAATGCTGCTGGAGGCGATCCGCTTACCGTCCGGACTGAACACCACACTCCATACGTCGCCGGTGTGGCCGGTTAATGGATCTGTGATCGGTTGCCTGGACTCGGCATCCCACAGCCGCAACGTGTCATCGAGGCTGCCGGAGACGATCCGCTTACCGTCCGGGCTGAACGCCACACTCCACAGAGCATCGGTGTGGCTGGTCAGCGGCTCTCCGATCGGTTGTCCGGACTGGGTATCCCACAGCCGCAACGTGTCATCGTCACTGCCGGAGACGATCTGCTTACCGTCCGGGCTGAACGCCACACTCCACACTCCACCGGTATGGCCGGTTAGCGGCTGCCCGATCGGTTGTCCGGACTCGGCATCCCACAGCCGCAACGTGTTATCGAAGCTGCCCGAGACGATCCGCCTCCCGTCCGGGCTGAACGCCACACTCCGAACGCCACTGGTGTGGCCGGTTAGCGGCTGCCCGATCGGTTGTCCGGATCCGGTATCCCACAGCCGCAACGTCCCATCGAGGCTGCCGGAGACGATCCGCTTGCCGTCCGCGCTGAACGCCACACTCCACACGCCGCCGGTGTGGCCGGTCAGCGGCTGCCCGATCGGTTGTCCGGATCCGGTATCCCACAGCCGCAACGTCCCATCGAGGCTGCCGGAGACGATCTGCTTGCCGTCCGGGCTGAACGCCACACTCCACACTCCACCGGTATGGCCGGTTAGCGGCTGCCCGATCGGTTGTCCAGCCTCGGTATCCCACAGCCGCAACGTTTTATCGCCGCCGCCGGAGACGATCCGCTTGCCGTCCGGGCTGAACGCCACACTCCACACAGCGCCATTGTGGCCGGTCAGCGGCTGCCCAGACGCAGCATCCCACAGCCGCAACGTGTCATCGAGGCTGCCGGAGACGATCCGCTTGCCGTCCGGGCTGAACGCCACACTCCACACAGCGCGGGTGTGGCCGGTCAGCGGCTGACCGACCGGTTGTCCGGACTCGGTATCCCACAGCCGCAACGTCCCATCGCCGCCGCCGGAGACGATCCGCCTCCCATCCGGGCTGAACGCCACACTCCACACTCCACCGGTATGGCCGGTCAGCGGCTGACCGACCGGTTGTCCGGACTCGGTATCCCACAGCCGCAACGTCCCATCGAGGCTGCCGGAGACGATCCGCTTGCCGTCCGGGCTGAACGTCACACTCCACACAGCGTCGGTGTGGCCGGTCAGCGGCTCTCCGACCGGTTGTCCGGACTCGGTATCCCACAGCCGCAACGTTTTATCGCCGCCGCCGGAGACGATTCGCTTGCCGTCCGGGCTGAACGCCACACTCCACACATCGCTGGTGTGGCCGGTCAGCGGCTCTCCGATCGGTTGTCCGGACTGGGTATCCCACAATCGCAACGTTTTATCGGCGCCGCCGGAGACGATCCGCCTCCCGTCCGGGCTGACCGCCACACTCCACACTCCACCGGTGTGTCCGGTCAGCGGCTGCCCGATCGGTTGTCCGGATCCGGTATCCCACAATCGCAACGTCCCATCGTCACTGCCGGAGACGATCCGCCTTCCGTCCGGACTAAATGCCACGCCCCCCACCTCGCTGGTGTGACCGGTCAGCGGCTCCCCGACCGGTTGTCCGGACGCCGCATCCCACAACCGCAACGTCCCATCGCCGCTACCGGAGACGATCCGCCTCCCATCCGGACTGAACGTCGCCATCGGAGCGCTCGTGCCTGTGTCGATGATTGTGGTTGTCTGCCGTCGCGCATACAGGGCACCGACGATCGCGCTGGCGGTCTGTGGGCTCGGGGCGAGAGCGTGTGCCGCGAGAATCTGTTGGAAGGCTTGAATATCGCCGCCGGATCGGCTCGGATCGAGCATGGCCTTGGCTTCGGTGATCAAGCGTTGCGCGACCGCCTCACGGGTGCGGGCCTCGGCCCGGTCGCTGGCAGTATTCGCCTGCCAGAACCCGATCCCGGCCAACACCGCGACCACGATAGCGACGACCAGCAGTGCGGCCAGCGCCTGAGCCCGCCGACGCAACGCCGTGAGGCGGTCCTGTTGGCGGCAGCGGGAAGCGAGCAGGAATTCATGGGCGGGTTCGAGACGTCGCTGATATTCCGGTTTCGCTGAGAGGGTTTCAGCTTCGGAGAGCCTGGTTCCTTCCAACAACCACGCCTCGTCGCGGCCATTGCGATCCCATCCTTGGACGGCATGCTCGAGTCGGTCGGCGGCTTTGAGGTCGTCGGCTTGATCGCGCAACCACCTGGCCAGTGAATCCCACTGTCGCAGTAAGCTTTCCAACGCTACCTCGACGACCACTTCGCCATTGCGGCAGTCTTTGACCAGCATCCGTTTGTCCACGAACCCGTCGATCAGCTCGTGGGCGTTCTCGGGGAGTTCGTTCCAGCGGGCGATGCGACGCATCGGCTGGTCGCTGTCGGGGTTTATGGTCGCCAATGCGGGTATGAATGCCGACCGCAACACCTCCAGCTGGTTCTGCCGCCTCTGCGGGTCGGTGGTCAGCAGCGATTCGATCTCGGTGTGCACCACGCCGTCGATGCCGCCCATCGCGGTGTACTGCTCGAGGGTGAGGGTCCCACTTCCGGCGTAGTCGTCGTAGAGCCGCGACAGAGTCAATGCCAGCAGCGGCAGGGTGTCTGCTCCGTGATCTCCGTCGGCCAGGAGACGATCCACCAACTCCGGTTCGATGGTCAATGCCGCGCGGTTGTCGGAACGGGAGGCCGGGCCGGTGATGACTTCTTTGAACTGGGTTCGCGGCAGCGGTTCGAGCGCGTCGAACAAGTATCGTGGCACCGTTTTCAGCTGCACGGCATTCTGCAGGTACTGGTAGCGATCGGTTCGGATGGTGACCACTACCTTCATTGACACTTGTTGTGCCCCTGCGTCTTCCGGTTCGACGAGCAACTGGCCCAGCAGCGTCAGGAACTGCTGCCCCTGCACGCCAGCATCGGTGACGAACAACTCTTCGGCCTGATCGATCGGCAGCAACAGGGTCGGTGCGGGTGTGTCGATGTGGTTGTCGAGCCAACGATCCCGCACGGCGTGCTGCATTTGGACCAGCCACTCGCGTACCCGGTCGATGTCGTCGGGCAGCGCGGATTTGATGTCCCCGAGTGTGGGAGTGGTCAACCCGAGCCGAGTTCGAGTGGTGTAGATGACGGCGGCCAGGCCCCGAACTCCGGTGAGCGCCTGACGTTCCGGCCGCAGAATGTCCAGCACGAGAAAATGCCGATACTCCCGAGCCAGCCGCGGCAACAATCCCGCCCGCAGGAACGACGACTTGCCCGTCCCCGACGGGCCCAGCACCACGAACATCGACTCGGAACCAGTCGACCGCATCCGCCGCAAGTGGTCAAGACCTGCCAGGATCTGCACGTCACGACCGAAATACACCGCGGCATCCACGGCATCGAAGGGCCGCCAGCCCCGGTACGGCGACCGGTCCGGCTCATTCTCCGGAGGCCACCGAAAGTGCTCGGCACCGAGCCCGGCGCTCCCCAGCCCATCCAGTAACCGGCGCAAACCTTCAGTCTGCAACCGCACCGGCTCGAGCTGACCATCGACCTGGATTTCGGTGGCCGGACCGTCACCGAACAGGTCGCATCGCTGCCACTCGCGTGTCGGATCAATGTCGGTCGTCTGTTCCAGTCGGGCGCAGAAGATCCGCTTGCCCAGGGTCACCGCGGTCAGGTACTCGGCAACGCACTCGGTCGAGGCATGCCAATCCCGCGACGTCAAGCAGATCACGGCTTCACAGCGTGTCATCGCCCGACGTAACGCATCGCGCCAACGCACACCCTGTCCAATCCCGGACTTCTCATCCAGATCCAGGAAGATGTCACCCGCCAACCCGGGCTGTTGGTCGACCAGCCAGCGCAGCAACGCAACTGCCTGCAGGTTGTTCTGACTCGAATGACTCAGGAACAGCCGCGTCATCATGCCCCCTCGCTGGATGGACCCCGCGCGGTCGTCCACGCTACCGCACTCCCCAACTCGCGATACAGCGTCCAGCGACCGCAGCGTACGACACTTCGCGACCTGGGGCGCTGGGCAGATCTGTTGCAGCGCACGCGGACTCCCACACTGACCTGCCGACCCGGCCTGGTCAGGCATCATCGACGTAACGGTTTCGAAGCGATCACCTTCAGCCACTCGGCGAATCCGCGCGGCAGCGCTCGCGAAAGGGACCGGTGTGGCGACCGGACCTTTGCCGACACCGACGGGGTGTTGTTAAGGGGTTCTGTCGCCAGCTGTAGATCGGCACCACACCCCTACGGCTGCCGCAGCATCGTCGGCTCAGTGATGACGTTCAGCCGGTCCGTCACCCGTGACGAGGCTTTGAAGGAGCAGTCCCGTCGGCCACCCCTCGGCGTGTTGGGCACACCATAGGAGCGCTTCGAATCATTCGACAGGCCTTCGGATTTCGTCGGTAGTCCTGGATAGCCTTAATGCCATGAGCGGACTCTCCGACTTCCTGACACATGCCACCGCACCGTGGTGGGTTCTTGCAGCGTCCGTGGTCGGCGGTGGCATCACGGCATCCATCACTCGCGCCAGCGACAACCGCAAGGACCGCCACGCAACGGCTGCCGACCAGAGGCGACTCGAGCAGCAACAAGCGCAGCTACGACGGGAGGACATCAGTCGGCTGTGTGCGGGAATCCTCGCGGAGGTAGATGCGCTCCACCGCATCGCCACCGTTCAGCTGAAGATGATGCCCACGGCAGTCATAGAAACCAGCTTCGAGGTGCAAGATTCGCCGAAGTTCGATCCTATGGACTCAGCGATGAACGCTGCCGAAAGGCGGCCCGAGAGGCTTGGGGAGGTCTCCCAACAGCTAAAACCTCTCGGGCAGCTTGTCAGTCAGCTGGCAATACATGCGCCAGCCGAACTAACGAAGGCTGCACTATCCCTTGAGGCTCCTCTGTTCACATTGCTGTTCCGAGGGCCAACCCCCTGAACCAGGAACGTCTGAGCACGCAATTTTTCAGCGTCGAATACACTCGCCGCGCGTTCCTGAACTCTGCACGCGAGTATCTGGGCCCAAATCTCGCACTATTGACGTCACCCGCCGGCTTCGGTTGTTCGGAGTGACCAGTGGGGCATGATCGCCCCTCCTAGACTGCGGCTCATGGATGAGGAGCGAGCCGATCCGGTTTGGGAACGGTTGATCGATCAGCTGAACTGGTACAGCGCGAAAAGCGCTGCAGCGCAACGTGCCTACAAGCAGGTCAAGCTCGGTCAGATCGTTGTCGGTGCCGTAGTGCCTGTTGTTGCGTTGTCCGCACCGGCTGTCGTGACCGCGGTGCTCGCCGCGGTTGTGGTGGTGGCTGAAGGTGCGCAGCAGCTGTTTCAGTGGCAAACGAATTGGTTGAGTTATCGGTCCACTGCCGAGGCACTCAAGCATGAGAGGTTTCTCTACCTCGCCGAGGCGGGGCCGTATCGGGACGTGGATCGTCGAGCGGTGCTAGCAGAACGTGTCGAGAACCTGTTGGGACTGGAGAATGGTCAATGGGTTGGCACAAACGCCAACCATCCAGAATCGCGCTGAACGAGACTATGTGTACCCGATCCTGTGACAAAGTCTGACTACGTTCGGCGTTACCCGGTCGGATACTCCGGTCCCGTCGCTGTGGTCCCTGCCTCGTCACCGGTCAGGGGTGATGGGGAGGCCTGCGCACAGTTCGATGTAGTCGACGTCTGGTGAGATCCAATCCCGCCAGTGTTTTCGGCTCATGTTGGAGTGGCCGGATCTCAATGATTGTGTCAAGCTGCGGTGGCCGGGATTGGGGGTGCGTCCGGCTGCCAGAGGCGGTTGTCGCGGAGCAAAGCCCATACGACGTCGACGAGGCGGCGCGCCAGCGCGATCATCGCCTTGGTGTGGCGTTGCCGCTCGGTTCTTTTGCGGCGGTAGAACTGTCGTGACGGGCCGTCGGTCTTCAGGCTGGAGAACGCGGTCATGTAGAAGACGTGCCGCAGCCTGCGGTGGTATCGCAGTGGCCGGTGAAGGACCCCGGTGCGGCGGCCGGAGTCGTTGGGTACCGGCGCGAGCCCGGCGTAGGTGGCCAGGCGTGCGGCGCTGCCGAACGCGGCCAGGTCCCCGGCAGTGATTGCCAGGAATTCCGGGCCGAGGATCGGCCCCATCCCAGGCATGCTCTCGAGGATTCTCGCCTGCGGGTGGGTGCGGAACCGGGTGGTGATCTGCTTGTCGAGGTCGTTGATCTGCCGATCGAGGTCCAACAGTCGCCGGGCTTGGTCGGCGATCAGGCCCGCGGCCGTCGCTTCGCCGGGCAGGGTGATCGTCTGCGTGTTCACCGCTGCCACGGCTTTGGTGACGATGCCGCGGATCGACGGCCGGTGTGCTCCAGCGGTGCGCAGGTGCTCGGTGAGTTCGCCGGCGCCGGCGCTGCGGATCGCCTCGGGTGTGCAGTAACCACTGACCAGGATCAACGGCGATCGGGTCGAGTAGTCGAAGGCCCGTTCCAGTGCCGGGAATACCCGTGACAGCAGGTCCCGCAGACGGTTGACTCCACGCACCCAGTCGGCCATCAGGTCCGTGCGGTGACCGGTCAGCAGTCCCAGTTCCACGACCAGTTCACTCGGTGTGGACAAGGAGGTGAGGTCCCGGCGCAGTCTCGCGGTTTCAGCGATCACCTGGGCGTCGCGGGCGTCGGTTTTGCCTTCTCCGGCGAACGCGCCGCTCATCCGGTTGACCATCGTGCCGGGCACGAACAACACCTGTTGGTCGGCAGCGACCAGAACGGCCAGCAACAACGTCGCGTAGGCCGAGGTCAGGTCCACCGCCCAGCGAACCTGTCGGGCCATGTCGGAGGCCGTCGTGATCAGCTGCTCGATGGCCGCTTGGTCGTTGCGGATCTGCTTGGACCACAACACCATTCCGTGGGCATCGACTGCGACCGCGTGATGATGCAGTTTGCCGACGTCGATGCCGATCCATGCCGCGTTGACCGCTTCTGCCATACGTCCACTCCCATGAATGCAGTTGCGCCCATGGACAACCCCGCTGGCATACCCCTAAACAGCGACCGGTTCGCCACACGTCTCAATCAGCAGCCGGAGCGTCCGCAGCGGCGGGGTGACCATCCGGCCAGAGCAACCCAACTACCAGTCCCCGATCAGTCACGCCCCGCCGCTTCCGGGCATCCGAGCGATCTTGGCCCGGACAACTACAAACTTAGGGGTCCCCGATGATGCGACCATCTGATCCGGTCTTTGAGTCCGGGGTCGATCGGTTTCAGTTGATCTCGCAGACCACGGGGTGATGGGTGTGGCTGCAGGTGGCAGCGTACTCGGCCGGTGTCAGGTAGCTCAGTGCCGAGTGTCGGTGCCGGTGGTTGTGGTCGGTTTTGAAGTCGCCGATCACGACCCGGGCTTCGAGCAGGCTGGTCCAATGGTTGCGATTGAGGCATTCATGCCGCAGCCGCCGGTTGAACGACTCGATGTAGCCGTTGTTCCAAGGCGTTCCGGGTGGGATGTAGACGATCCCGACGCGATCAACGCAGAACTGTTGCAGCGCAGCCGAAATCATCTCCGGGCCGTTGTCCATGCGTAGTACCTTCGGTGGCCCGCCGGTGGCAGTGAACACTCGCTGCAGCTCGGCGACCAGCCGCTCGGCGGTGATCGACCGTTCCACGACGTGCAGTAGCGACTCGCGGGTGTGTTCGTCGACCATCGACGCGATCTTCACCGCCCGCCCGTCGACGGTCGAATCGAACTGGAAGTCCAACGCCCACACCGTCTTCCGAGCATCGGCGTCGATCACCGGAACCGAGGATTGCCCGGCCCGTTTCCGCGGCGAATGCGCACGGACCTGCAGACCTTCTTCACGCCAGAGCCGATGGACCCGCTTCTTGTTCACCGGGAAGCCCTCGTCGAACCGCAGTGCCGCCCATGCCCGCCGGAACCCGTGGCACGGATGTTTGCCGGCATACGAACGCAGCCATGCCCGCGCACCGGCGTCAGGATCGGCGGGTGTTTGCGCGGCCGGCAGCCGCCGATACGTGGATCTGTGCAGCCCAGGGACGCTCCTATAGATGTCAAGCCGTCAACGCCCGATAGTCGGCGCGTAACGCGCGGAACACTTCTCGCGCGAGATAGCGCTTGAGGCAGCGCAAGATTTCTGGTGTCGTCTTGCCGTCGCGCTTGCGCCGGGAGGCGTATGTCTTGGTGTCCTCGTGGTAGCGCATTCGGACGATAACCGCGGTATGCAGGGCCTGGTTGGCTTGTCGGTCGCCGCCGCGGTGCAGCCGGTGCCGGGTGGTCTTGCCTGATGAGGCGGGGATCGGCGGGACGCCGCAGAGGCGGGCGAACGCGGCCTCGGAGGTGAGCCGGTCGGGGTTGTCGCCGATCGAAATGACCAGGGCCGCAGCGGTATCCGGGCCGAGCGCGAACACGTCCATGGTGTTCGGTGCGACCTGTTCAAGGACCTTTCCCAGCTGCTGTTTGAGCCGGTCGGCGTGGGCCCGCGAGTCGTTGATGCGCTCGGCGAGTGAGCGCAGCGCGAGTTTGGTGGCCTCGATCGGATCGGTCAGCCGGTTCAGGTCGGGGTCGAATGCGGTGCAGGTGGCGATCAGCCGGGCACGTGGCATCTTGCGCAGCTGGCCGCGGAGTTCTTCTGGGCTGGTGCCGATCAGGGCGCGCAGTGCGTTGAGGGCGACCGACATGGCCTTGACGGCGTTGTTGCGGGCCACGCGCATCGCCCGGACGGATTCGATGGCACCGTCACGGTTCTTCGGAGCGGTGACCTCCGATCCATCGAGCAACCGCCGCGCGGCGGCATAGGCATCTATCGCGTCGGATTTGCCCTGGGCGCGGCGCAGCCGCCGGTTCGGGCGAGGCACCTCGGCGATGTCGTAGCCGTGCCGGCGCAGGTGCCGTGCCAGTCCCACCCCATAGGAACCGGTGCCTTCGATCCCGACTCGCGCGACTTGGCCGTGAGTCGTGATCCATTGCTCGATCGCTTCGTAACCTGCTGCGGTCGTGGGGAATTCACGGTCGGCGAGTTGTCTGCCGTGTTCGTTGACAATGGCGATGTGATGGGTGTCGGCGTGAGTGTCGACTCCGGCGAAGACCGTCTGCACGGGGCTCGTCAACGTATCAGTCCTTCCTGACGCTGTTCGGCGTCGGTTTCCCGATGCCAGCAGCAGAGGTCGGACAGGCCAGTCAGGGGACGCGATCTCGACGCGGCATGCTCCTATCAGGTCACTCCCTCCGCGGCAGGACCCCGGGGACTCTGCGCGGGCGGCGGGCCGCCATCGACGCCAGCAGATCGACGGGTCCCTCGAAAGACACGGTCCGGAGACAGGTCAGGAAAATTCAGAGTCAGGTCCGCTGGGCCGGTGGCGCCCCGCCCTCATGATCATGACTGGAAAATTCTGAGCCCAGCGGCCAAGCGCCGCGCCGTGGACATGCTCAAGGATGTGATGAGTATGTCGGAACGGTTCGCGTGCAAGGTAGTCGCGAAATCTCGCGCAGCGCGTCTTTCTCCAACTCCGCATCGGCGTGTAGCCGCTTCAACCTCGCGTTCTGTTCGCGCAGCTCTTTGAGCTCTTTAACCGGACCCGATCCTCACGCCAGGCCACCGTCGGCCGACCCGGCGACGGAATCTGACCCCGATACGCCCGAACCTCCAACTGCCGCTTCCCGTACGCCAACACACACCTCCGAAATCGAGGTGTTGCGACGATCAGTTGAATCCGGCCAGTACACCAGCTGGGCGTTCGGGCAACGCATCCGTCAGGCGGGACTGCTGGGTTCGATGGGCCCCGTCGGGGACTGCTTCGACAACAGTATGGTCGAAAGCTACTTCAGCACAATGTAATTGGAGCTACTCGACACCAACGATGGGCCACCCGACAGGAGTTGGCCAACGCGATCTTCGACTACATCGAAGCGTTCTACAGCCCGACGCGAAGGCATTCGAAGATCGACATGCTCAGCCCTGTGGAGTACGAACGCGTCCTGCCAGCGCCTGGCTATGGTGCATCCCGGGAGTTACCGGGGTGCTACGCGCGCTGAGCTGAACACGTGGTTCCGATGCGCCGGGCCTACGCCGGATACCGGCGTAGGCCGAAATCAGGCGCAGCCGTAGGTACGCGGACACCGAGCGCTGTGTCATCGGTTCGCTCCGTTCACGGCCGGATATCCCGAACTGCAGCTCTGACAGCGCGACGCAGTCCGTCACGCCAGTGTGGTAGTGGGGTAAGGCCGCAGTCGATCCACGATGAATTCGACAGAACGGCATTCCGGGGCCGGGTTGCGGCATCTCGGAAATCCGATGTCCGGCAGGGCCGTAACAGGTCCGCATCGAGTCCCGCCGCTTCGATAATTGCACGAGCGAATCGGTATTTGGATGCGGCGCCGCCTCCGGTCGCGTGGAGCAGTCGCGGTGGATTCGGGTGGGCGACGAGGTCGAACAGAGCGGATACGAGATCGTCGACGTAGGTTGGGGACGCGATCTGGTCGGTGACGACCGCGACGTGCTCGCCCCGGGAGCATCTCCGCACGAGTGCGGCCGGGAAATCCCGGTCGGTCCCCGAGTACAGCCACATGGTGCGGACGATCCGCGCATCGGGCAACGCTGCTCGGGCGGCCTCCTCACCTGCCAACTTGGATCTTCCGTACACGCTCAACGGGGCGGTCGGTGACCAGGTCTCCCATGGACTCGACGCCGACCCGTCGAAGACGTACGCGGTCGAGATGTGCAGCAGTCGCGCTCCCTTGTTCGCGCAGGCTCGGGCCAGTAGTCCCGGGCCGACCCCGTTGACCGCGAACGCCTTGTCGGCTTCGGTCTCGGCGGCGTCTACGCCGGTGTATGCCGCGCAGTTGATGACCACATCGCCGGGGCCGACGGTGTCGTTCAGCGCCGTTGCATCGGTGATGTCGAGTTCTTTCGATCCGAACCCGAGCACCTGTCGATCGGTACGATGAAACGGGCTCGTCGCCCTCGTTATCCCGCTGCCGAGCAGTCCGTCCGCACCGGTGACCACCAGCCTGTTCACCACTTGTCCTCGGGCGAGGTCGCCATGAGCCGGACCGGGGAGCGTTGGTAGCCGGAAACGTACTCCCGGACCGAGGCGATCATGTAGTCGGTCATCTCGTCGGTTATGCCCGGGTACACGCCGACCCAGAAGGTGTTGTCGGCGACGTAGTCGCTGGCCGCCAAACTTCCGGAAATACGGCACTCGATGTTCGAGTACGCCGGATGGCGGAGGAGATTTCCGGCGAAGAGGCCACGGGTCGCTATTTTGCGGCCTTCGAGGAAGTTGACGATGTCGATACGGCCGAAAGGCGCGTCCGGCAGCACTGTCAGCGCAAATCCGAACCAGCTCGGATCGCTGTCGGGGGTTGGTTGCGGCAGGCGGAGATGGTCGATCCCATCCAGGCCTTCGCGAAGCCGACGCCAATTATGACGCCGGCGGGCGCAGAAATCGTCTAGTCTGGCCAGCTGAGAGAGCCCGAGCGCAGCCTGGATATCTGTTGTCTTCAGGTTGTAGCCGATATGCGAATAGATGTACTTGTGGTCGTATCCGTAGGGAAGACAGCCTAGCTGTTGATTGAATCTCTTTCCGCATTTGTTGCTTTCGCCCGGCTCGCACCAGCAGTCGCGTCCCCAATCCCGCAGAGACTTCACGACGCGAGCTGTTGTCAGGTTGTTGGTCAGGACGCATCCACCCTCACCTGTGGTCAAATGGTGTGCCGGGTAGAAGCTGACGGTGGCCAGATCGCCGAAGGTGCCGGTAACGCGTGACCGGTATGTCGATCCGACTGCATCGCAATTGTCTTCGATCAGGAACATGCCGTGCTCCGCGCACAATGCGGAGATCTCTGCCACCGGAAACGGGTTGCCGAGCGTGTGTGCCAGTACGACGGCACGGGTTCTCGGGCCGATTGCCGCCTCCACGGCTTCCGGTGTCGTGTTGTATGTGGTGGAATCGATATCTACGAACACCGGTTTCAATCCGTTTTGCAGTATCGGGTTCACTGTCGTCGGGAATCCGGCTGCAGCCGTGATCACCTCATCCCCAGGGCGCAGCCGGGTATCACCCAACTCCGGGGCGGTTAATGCGGTTACCGCGAGCAGGTTCGCCGATGATCCGGAGTTGGTGAGTCGCGCCTTGCGGAGTCCGATTTTTCTGGCGAATTCGGTTTCGAATCGATGTGCCAGAATTCCCGCCGCGATACGCATATCCAGCGCTGCCTCGACCACGGCAACCCTGTCGTCGTCATTGAGGCAGGCGCCGGATGATTGGATCTCGGTGACGCCCGCGACGAAGCGATGCTCGGTTTGCGAATTGTGTAATTGTCGGATTCTCGCGAGTAGATCGTCTCTATCGTTCATTCTATTTTCTCCCGGTGCGAGCCTAGAACGAGATCTGCGAGGTCATCGGCGAATGCAGATTGCGGCGGCAGCGCCCACATGTGTCGTTTGAGCGATCGTGCGGCCTGCCGGTAGGCGCAGTCGTCGAGGGTCCGTCGGCAGGCGGTGAAAACATCCGAGGCGTTGACGGTCATAGGATCGATGTGGATACCGGTGCCGAGGGTTTCGCAGCGTCGTGCATTTCCGGGATGATCGGCGAAAAAGGGGAGTACCACGTGCGGGACTCCGTAGGTTATCGTGTCGCGCATCGAATTCAATCCACCGTGCGTGATGAACAGGTCCACGTTTGCCAATACGAGGGACTGGGGTACGTACGGCAGAACATGGATGTGCGGCGGTAGCGACCGAAATATGTCGCGGTACAGCGACGGCAACGAGACGACCGCGGTACACCGGAGCTCAGCCAAGGCCGCGAAGACCTCCCTGTAGATTTCGGACATTCGATCCCTGAATCGCGGTGAGAAGGGTCCGATCGAGCCCAGTGAGAGGTAAACGATCGGCCGATCGCCAGGCATCGACGTGAACACGTCCGGGAGCAGTTGATCATTGTGACGTACCGGTGGTTCGTGCCGGTACCGGACCAGTGGGGTGTCGAGATCGGCGTTATTGAATTCTTTCGGCGTCAGGGAGACCGTGAGATGCCGCAGGATTCCCGGTGTCGATGGTTCTTCCGGAAGCCCGAGTTTGGCCCGCTGAGTGGTCAGAGCGGGCCGGATCAGGTCTTCATGGAGGTTTCGCACAAGCTGCAGCGGGCCGATATCCACCGTGACGTGTGGTATTCCGAGCACCTCCGCGGCCAGGTAACCGCCGAATTCCGAGCACTCGTGTAGGACGACATCGGGCCGCCACCGCTCGGAGAGGTTCAGTACGTCTTCGGCGATACGCAGGGCGATCCGGTCACTGAGGAACTCCGTCATGTACATCCGGTCGAACGCGTCTATGTCCCGGTCGAGCAGAAGTCCGAAGATGGCTGCATCGAACTCGCGGTTGGCCCGCCGTATGTTCACGTCTACGGTCTCGACGCCGTAGTTACTGTGCAGCCAGGCGCCCCACTTCTCGGGTGCCGCAACGCGGACATCGTGGCCATGCCTGCTTATCGCGTCGGCCAGGGTGACCAGTCCACGGAAGTGGGATTCGAACTGGTTGAGGGTCACCAGCACGCGCATGCGATCTGCCCGCAAGAAAGCCATGCGGGCAGCGTGACACATTGGGGCACAAGGCCGTACGCGTTTCCGTCGAACTTGCCAGCGACTGTTTCAGCCCGGGAGGTGTCGAGTAATTTGCTCGGTGGAAGCCAGGCTGAGGCAGTGCGTGTCGGCACTCCCGCGATCCGGTGCCGCGCGGCTGTAGTTCGCCCGCCCGCCCTCCCTTGCGATACGGGTCGAGGTGGAACCCGACAGTCGAGAGCGTCGAGGCCTGGGGACGCACTGGCTGATCTCGAGGGCGCGTTTCGCGAGGCGCTGCTGACCGCGTTCGTCACATGCGGCGATCCGCAAACACGTGTGGCGAGAGCCAGTTTCGGCTGTTTGCTCTCGAGGCGGGCCTTCGCGCGGGCCTTTGCCATGCCGTCGCGGGTGCGCATATGGCCGAGATCGGCTTCGAACTCGGCGACCATGACGAGGGTCCATCCCCTCTGGTGGTTCGGTGCGATCAGGCTGGCCAAACCGAACTCGTACTGGGCGCGCCGTTTCTACGACGCGGACAAGTTACGGCGGGCCCATGACCGATTCCCGGACTCAGTGGTGTCGGTGCCGTCGCCCGGCAAACCATGACGATTGTGGTTGTGCCCCGGTCGGATTCGGACCGTGCTTCGGCGAGCGTATCTCGGCCTGTGGGGTCCAGTCGGCCGAAGAGTGTCTCTGAACCCCGACCGCCGTACTAGGGCCGCCCAACAGCGCCCACCACCGCTCGATCGAGGGCAGACTTGAAGGCGTGAGCGACCGGCCTGATCCCGGTCGCTGACGGGCGCGCCATCCTGGACCAGACACACAGACTCCAGGATGCCGACACCCGCGGCGACGAGGCCACAGCGAGTGGTGTGCGCGCCGATCTGGTCACCTGCTACGGACACGAGACCATCGTCGGCGTGATGTTGCGTCGCCATGAGCGCGAACGCCTCGGTTTCGAGGTTGAGCTGCTGCGGCTGATCGGTCCCACGTTGTTGTACGGCGACAGCGCCGGTCAAGAACCATCGACCACGCCATAGCAATCGGCCACCAGAACAGATGATCTCGAGCGCCGCGACTGCCGCCGACCTCGGCACCGCGCTTGCTTGGGGTCTGTTGCGACGCAGTTGGTTAGCGGTGACCCGACGGATCAACTCGCGGTTGTCAATGTCTTCGCGAACGCGCGATTGAAGTCCGGCCGGTCCGGAACATACGCGGGAATCAGGTGGTAGCCAGCGGATGTGTACATGTGCATAGCTGCCTGGTTGTAGGACCCGGTTTCGAGGATCACCTCGTGTGCGCCGTATGCGGCGGCGTGCTGCTCGAGCTCGGCCAGGACGCGGCGGCCCAGGCCGATCTTGCGATATCCCGGTGCGACGTACATCTTGCGGATCTCCATGACGTGGTCCCGGTCGGGATAGGTTCTCACACCGCCACACGCGAAGGGATCGGCTGCAGTGGTGTATGCGACGACGAACAATCCAGAAGGCGAGTGGTACTGCGATGGCTTATCCAGTCCCGGTGGATCGTCGAAGCCGACGACGCCCCGGCGTTCCTGCGCGTATGCGTGCAGCAGACACGTGGATTCGGAATCGTCGAAATCACGCGCAGAGAGCGTGACATCGACCGCGCTGCGAACCCCTGCGACATGCGACCCATTCCAGCGATTATCCGGTTCACAACCCTAGGTGCAGTGGGAAGAGCTTTGATCCTTCGCTAATTGACCCGTTGTCGACGGTGACTGCCTAGAAGTTGTTGGGGCACACCGAACGTGTCGATGCTGGTCTATAGCATGCCCGCGACGGAGACCTCAGCTTTGGTTGTCTCGATTGCGGGCATCCATGCAACGGCTGTTTCCTTCGAGCTCTGGTGCACGGGGACCAGATCGCTGTGGTCGTCGAGGCTCATCATCGTCACACCTATAGCCGTGCCGCCGACATCGAGAGCCGCGATCGTGCTGCCGCAGTTGCCGCAGAATCCGCGGGCGGTCGTGGGCCAGGTCTTGTACCAGCGAGGCTCCCCGCCGGGCCCGACCCATTCGAATCCTTCGATGGGGAAATCGACCCATGCCATCGCTGGGCAGCCACCGAGCTGCTGGCAGTGTGGGCACGAGCACAGATGTGGAAAATCAACATCCCCGGCCGCACGGAAACGGATTTGCCCACACAGACAGCCACCCTCGCGCATCAGAACCTCCCTCTTCATCGATACTTCGAATGTTGTTGGCACAGTGGAAATTCAATAGTTCAGGAACAAACGCCCCCGGCCTCGGAAAGCTTGGGTCCGGGCCGCACCGGTTGCTGATTGCCAGGCGAGGCCCGCAGCGGTTGTCCGAACGTTTCCTGAGCGCGTCGCGCGGCACCATCGTTGTGAGCGTCGGGTCCCGAAGCTATTTCAGGTGCAGCCCCGACCGTGGGAAGCGTAGTGCGGCACTGAGTTCGGCGCGTAATGAGATCCAGGTGAGGTGTCCATTAGTGCGGCACCACAATGGAAGTCGTGTTCCCCAGTATCGGCTACGCGGGACGGCACGCGTGGTTGTGGTCAGGGAAGGCATGGAGGTGATTCGACGGTCGGGGTGGCGGATGTACGTTCAGCAGTTGGCTCGCAGGCAAGGCGGGCACGGCACCACCGGGTGACCGCGCGCTCTACCGTCCGGGCATTGTGATTCGTTTGGTCAGCCATTCTCGGGAGATACAGGCTTTTTCGGCTTGGTGGACTCGCAGATTTGGTGACCGCGGCTGTGCGGGCAGTCGACTGTTACGGGCCCAGTAGCCCGACATCGCGCACACGAACGCGGTGATCGCGGCCGGGTCGGTGTCAACAGTGGTTGGGTGAGTGGCGAGGATGGGGTCGGGGTCGATCCCGTCGGCGAGCAGTGATGGCATGAGTGAGACGAGGTCGACCCACGCGGCACCGCTGCAGGGCCAGGCCCAGTCCACCACGACCACGCCGCGGTCTTTTTGGTAGAGCATGTTGTCGGGGCGAAGGTCGGTGTGCAGCAACGTGTCCCCGGCCGCCAGATCTGGCCAGGTTGCTTCCAACTCGGCGAGCCGGTCCAGGTTGCGTAGCGACCACCGGTCGAGGTCAGCGGGCGGACCATGTTCGGCGAACTGCCGCCAACCGGTCAGTTCCGGCCCGTAGGACTGCTCGATCGTGGGCACCTCAGCCAGCGGGTTCGGCGTCAACACCACCGCCAACTGCTCAACCACGTCTAACACGGCGGCCAGCTCACGGGGCCGATCGAGGCGAGGATGCCAGCCGGGCACAGCTTCGAACACGGTGACCACCCATCCCGCCGACTCGATCGAGAACAACACCGCAGGCGTCGGCACCACAGCGGGTAGCCGGGAAACGGTGTCTGCTTCGGTGTGATAGCGGAGGGCGAGGGTGTCATCGCTGGGGATCGCCTTCGCGAAAACCGTTCGGCCGTCGTCCAATTTCAGAAGCGCGGCCATGCCGTGGCTGAACCCGCCAGACGGAACTGTCACCATCTGAACCCGAGCATGCGAGCGGCGCTCGATCACCGCGCGCACCGCGGCGGGCAGCTGATCCCATCCGATCCGATACGTGGCCTGCTCGTCTGTCATCGCACCATCGTGGGTCCCGCGACACCGCGGACTCCACTCATTTTCGGTGAGCGACCGAGGTCGGACGTCTTGGGGGAGTGGGGGCTGTAACGGATGTGTTCGAGGCTGCCGTAGGTAGAGGCCTGCTTCCTCGAAGTCCCAGCCCCGTTTGTAGAATCCTGCAACGTCGAGATGTGCTGCCAGCCCAAGGTGGTGGAGCTGCCGTTGGGTTGCCCAGTCGGTGATTCGGTCCATGATGAGCGTGCCGATGCCTCGATGATGGTGTCGCGGGTCGACCTGGCGCACGGTAGTTATTCGTTTGCTGCGCTATTCCTCCGCTCAGGTCGGCTGTTGAGCCGGTGAGGCCGGGCCGGTGACCTTGCGGCAATTCTGTGTACCGTCCATCCGGGTGGGGTCGTTGCTGTTCAGGCGGTACCCGGGTGGTCGTTTCGAGCCGCGCTGCCGCTGGTGTGGATGGGGGATCTCCACACCAGCCTGGCGGCGCGATAGCAGTACTCCCAGGCGCACTGTCAATGAATCAGCGCGGCAGCAGGTCTCGCGCGGTGCCGTGGCTGTTCGCTGAGCGCGGCATGGATTGTGGCGGCCGGATCATTGTGGCTGCGTCGACGCATTTGAACCCGAATCTCTCGTAGAGCGAGTGCGCGTCGCGGGTGAACAAGATCCAGCCGAACCCGCTGCCGGGACCGTCACGGATCATGTGGTCGACGATCTGTTTCCCGAGCCCCCGGCCGCGGTGAGCAGGCACGACGAATACGTCCGCGAGCAGGGCATTGTTCGTGCCATCGGACATGGCCCTGGCGAACCCGACCAGCGCGCCGGTGGCGGAATCGTGCGCGGTGACGACGCGCCAGACGGCAGTGAACTCGTCTTCGACCTCGTCGCGGGTACGTGACCCGCTCCAGTATGCCCCGGTCGACAGGTGCGCCCACACGATCTCGATATCGAGCAGAGTCCGGTCAGTACTGAGCCGATAGGGCATACCTCGGATGCTATCGGGGACGTCCGCGCGGGTTGGCTCATTTCGGACCGCAGCGGACAGTGGGTCGTGAAATGATCTCTACGACAACATATCCCGGTAGCTGCGTGGGTCCGGTCCGTCCGGCGGTCGGGTTGGCGCACTGCCTCCTCGAAAGGATGGCCTCGTGGCATCAGGTGTCGCAGCGCACGATGACGTCATAACCCAGTTCAACGACTTCAAGCTGAAGCGCCCTCCGTTCAACTACCGCTACTTCATCTACAAGATCGAGAACGACTCGCAGATCGTGATCGAGTCCACCGCGCCGATCGAGGCGGATTACGAACAGTTCTACGAGACCCTCTCCGCGATCAGGGACGAATGCCGGTACGCGTTGATCGACCTGGAAGTCGTCACCAGCGACGGCCAGCCGGACTCGCAGATCGTGTTCATCAGCTGGTCTCCGGACACGGCCAAGATCAAAAGCAAGATGCTGTACGCCTCCAGCAAGGAGGCGATCAAACGAGTCCTTATCGGCGTCGGGATCCATCTCAACGCCACGGACGCGAGAGAACTCGAAAAGGGCTACGTCATGGACAGCATCAAGAAATACCTCTGAGTGGTGGGACAGATCGACTCCGCGCATGTCGAAACCTGTGGCGTCCGAGGGTAATTCGGCGGGGTCGGTGAGGAACACGAATTCCGCGTCGGGGTCGAGGTGACGGCGGATCAGCCATGCGCAGGCGGCGCGGTCGATGTGGATGCCGGCGCGGGTGGCCCACTTCATGAGGAGACCTGCCGCGAGCCGATGTCGGTGGTGGCGAGGGCTTCGACGGCGGCCACGGCGTGCTCTCGTTCGACGGGTGGGAAGTAGTCGCGGCGTTGGATGCGCCGCAGTTCGGCGCGTAGTCGCCGCGCGAGGGACTGGCGCGCTGCGGTGGCGGTCGGTGCGGCGGCGGCTTCGGCGGTGATGGCGGTGTACTCGGCGGCGCGGGCGCGGGCCATGCTCGCGGCGAGTTCGCGTTCGGTGGCGAGGGTGGCGGGGCGGGCGATCCAGATCGAGGCCGTCCCGCCTGCTTCGATCGCTTCCTCGGCGATCCATTCCAAGTGTTCGCGGGTGCGCGCGTCGGCGGGCAGGGTCACCAGTCCGTCGGAGATCTGCCCGACGCCGAGCGTTTTGAGTTTGCGCCATATCGCGATTCGTCGGGTCGAGGGCTCACGCGGCACTCGATAGGACAGCAAAACCCATTCGCCCGGCGCGCTGGGCCCTCGGTCGAGCATCGAACCTCCCGGGGGTGTGGACTCGGACGCGGTGGAACTCCTATCGTAGGCTCGTAACCACGGTTACATCTCTCTGGAGAGGTGGGCAGGGTGCGGTCTATGCGGGTGGTTGCGGCGCTGGTCGGTATCGCGGTGGTGGTAGCCGGGTGCTCCTCATCGCAAGCTCCGTCGCAGACCGGGGGTGATCTGCCGTTGCGGAAGGTCGGTGAGATGGCACTGACCGGTGGCCCCGTGCGGTTCGACTACACCGGTTTCGACGCCGGGCGGGGGCTGTTGTTCCTGGCGCATATGGGTGCGGGCGAGGTGGTCGTGGTCGATGTGCATGCGCGCACGGTGGTGCGCACCCTGCCCGATACCCCGGACGTGCACGGCGTCATCGTCGTCGCGGACAAGCGTCGTGTGTATGCGACGGCTACCGGCCGCGACCAGCTCGTCGCGTTCGACGAGGACAACGGCGCGGTGCTGTTCACCGCACCGACCGGCACCTACCCGGACGGACTGGCTTACGACCCGGTGCGCAATGCGGTGTGGACGACCAACGAGCACGCGGGCACCGAGACGGTCGTGGACGCCGACGCCGGCAGCGTCCGTGCCACCGTGCCGTTGGGGGGTGAGGTGGGAAATGTCGTGTACGACCAGGCGATCGACCGGATGGTGGTGGCGGTGCAGGGCCGCGGTGACCTTGCCTTGATCGACCCGGAAACCTTCGCGGTCACCGACCGAATCTCCACTCCGGGGTGCGACGCCCCGCACGGGCAGGCACTCGACAATGCCGCTCAGCTGATGTTCGTCGGGTGTGAGGGCAATGCCACCATGGTCACCGTCGACCTCGCGGCACGCTCGGTCATCGATCGCCACAGCGTCGGCGAGACGCCCGACGTGCTGGTGTACGACGCGGGCGCGCAACGGGTCTACGTGGCGTGCGAAAGCGGTTGGGTCAGTGTGTTCGACCTGCGCGACCGGCGCACCACGGCGGTCGGTGCGAAGCATCTGGCCGACGGTGCGCACACGTTGGCGCTGGATCCGGCGACCCACCACAGCTACTTCCCGATCCCCGATGGCGGCGCCAACTCGCCGGTCCTGTGGGAATTCGAACCCACGACCTAGCCGCGGGGCATTCTCATCCGAGCTTCATGAACTGTCGACACACCTCGGCGTGCAGTCCATCCCGACCAGCGCCCCTCCGACGACAGGAATTCACCATGTTTGCTTCTCCTCGCCGATCCGTCCCGCGCTCGGTTGTGCTGGCCGCCCTGCTGGCCCTCACCGTGGCGACCGGGTGCTCGGGCAACAGCGGCACCGACTCCGCTACCTCAACCATGAATATGCCCATGCCGGGCGGTCACAAGCCGGTCGCGACCACCGACGCGGACTGGAAGCCGGTCACCGAGTTGCTCGGGCGCACCGGCAAATTCGGTGACGACAACACTGTCTACCGCATCCCGTTGGTCCGCTCGGATCTGCAGGTGCAGTCCCAGGGTGTGGCGATCAAACCGGGGTTGTCCCTGGGTGGCTACGCAGCTTTCGCGAAATACGACGACACCAGCATGGTGATGGGCGACCTGGTCGTCACCGAGGAAGAGTTGCCGAAGGTCGCCGATGCCCTGCACGCCAACGGTTTCCAGCAGACCGCCCTGCACAAGCACTTGCTCAAGCAGTCCCCGCCGATCTGGTGGACCCATATCGAGGCTATGGGCGACCCGGCGCAGCTGGCCAAGGGTCTCGCCGCCGCACTCGCCGCCACCACCATCGCAGCGCCCGCCGCACCGCCCGCCCAGCAGCCGCCGGTCGACATCGACACCGCCGGAGTGAACGCGGCCTTAGGCCGTACGGGCACCGCTGATGGCGGGCTGCTCAAGTTCACCCTCGCCCGCGCTGAAACCATCAGCGACGACGGCCATGTGCTGCCGCCGAGCTTCGGTGTCACCACCGTCGTCAACTTCCAGCCCGTCGGCGACGGCAAAGCCGCCATCAACGGCGATTTCGCGCTCACCGGACCGGAGGTGAACAAGGTGATCGAGGCGCTGCACAAGGGCGGCATCTCCGTGGTCGAGGTGCACAACCACATGCTCGCCGACGACCCGCGCCTGTTCTACCTGCACTACTGGGCCGTCGACAATGCCGTCACCCTCGCCAAGGCGCTGCGCCCGGCACTGGACGCGACCAACCTCGCCCCCTCGAAGTGATTTCGGGCCCGACGCAAACGCCGCGGGCCGGTTCGCCTGACAGCCGGTCCGCGCCTCCGCCCCAAGAGATATGGCCCATGGCTTTGGGTGATAGTGGCGGACCGGGTCGGCACGTTTTGCTCGAGATGTTTTCTTTTCAATGCCCTCGCTTGCCTGGTGTTGGTCGCATCCTGCAATGACCTTGCCGGGCAGAGGTTGGCGCCGGGGAAACCGCGGCTGGAGCATGCCCCGAGGGGACCTGTATCGCGGCATCATCACCCACCATGTCGATGCAACCGTGGTTACATCTTCGGTGTGAGCGGAGCAGAGACCGACAAAGCGCTGGGGTTGAACACTGGCTTTGCCGGAGACGATCCGGTGACTCCCCAACCGACCGTTGACGTCGAGCACGTCGGGTCGGCCAACGATCACGGCAGTGACCTCATTCCGTTCGGTCAGGCACTGTGTGCCTGTTCGCGATCTCGCTGCAGACCTTCGGTGGGCCTGCAGGGCAGATCGCGGTGATGCAACGGACACTGGTCGATGAGAAGCGCCGGGTCGGGCAGCAGCGGTTCCTGCACGCGTTGAACTACTGCATGCTGCTGCCCGGTCCGGAGGCCCAGCAATTGGCGATCTACACCGGCTGGCTGCTCAACGGCACTCGAGGTGGTATCGCCGCCGGTGTCCTGTTCGTGATACCCGGGAT
This sequence comes from Nocardia vinacea, assembly GCF_035920345.1. Classification (NCBI taxonomy): domain Bacteria; kingdom Bacillati; phylum Actinomycetota; class Actinomycetes; order Mycobacteriales; family Nocardiaceae; genus Nocardia; species Nocardia vinacea. The sequence continues at coordinate 1,878,346 of NZ_CP109149.1, read as the reverse complement.
GCTGGCAATGCTCGGGCTATCGGCGATCTATGTCGGATTCGGCGCCACCACAGTGGTTCTCGCGGTGTTCGCTGGGTTGGCTCCGGCAGTGCTGGCCATCGTCACGCACGCTGTCATTCGTGTCGGCAAGAAGGCGCTGGTGAGTCGGGCGCTGATAGCGCTCGCGGCGGCGTCCTTCCTGGCGCTGGCGGTATTCGGGGTGCCCTTCCCCTTGGTCGTCGCGGTTGCCGCAGTGGTCAGCTGGTTGCTGCACCGCTTCGCCCCGAATATGTTGCGGCAGAAGGCCGATCGCGACGCCGAAGATGCCGGACCGGCGCCCCTGATTCCTGACGATGCGCTGCACGCCGAGCGGCCATCGCGCCGTCGCGCGGCAAAAGTGTTGGTGGTGGGGGCGATCCTCTGGAGCCTGCCGCTGGTGGCGGCGATCGTGTTCACCGGCCGCGACAGCGTGTTCACCACCCAGGGCGTGTTCTTCACCGGCACCGCGCTGGTCACCTTCGGAGGCGCGTACGCGGTTCTCGCCTACGTCGCACAGCGTGCGGTCGAGGTGTTTCACTGGCTGGCCCCCGGCGAGATGGTGCGAGGGCTCGCACTGGCCGAGACCACACCGGGGCCGCTGATCATGGTGGTCCAGTTCGTCGCGTTCGTCGGTGCCTACCGCAATCCCGGCGGCCTGGATCCATTGGTCGCCGGTCTCTTCGGAGCGTTACTGACCACCTGGGTGACGTTCGTACCGTGCTTCGTTTTCGTCTTTCTGGGCGCACCGTATGTCGAACGGCTGCGCCACAATCGGGGCTTGTCGGCGGCGCTGACCGGGATCACAGCCGCTGTGGTCGGCGTGATCGCGAACCTGGCCGTCTATTTCGCCATCCACACGTTGTTCGCGGCCACGTTCATCGCCCACTGGGGGCCGATCAGCGTGCAACTGCCCGAACCGGCGAGTTGGCGGCCCGTGTCATCCGTGATCGCGGTCGTCGCCGCGCTGCTGATCTTCGGTCTCAAATGGTCGGTGCTGCGCACCTTGGGCGTGTGTGCTGTGCTCGGCGGCCTGGCCGCAGCGGTTTCGCTACCGATCTTGTGACAGCGCCATGCCACCTGGAACGACCGCCGCGCTGCGGTCGCGTCCTGGCTGGTGTGGTTCCGCCAGCATCATCGCGGCCAACCATCCCGACGGCGGACTCGAACTCACACTCACTCTCTCCAGCGAACCATCGGACCATCGGAAAGTAGTCGTCCGGCGCCGGACGCGGTGCTCAGCGGCGATTGCTGCTTTTCGTCGAGCGCAATACGAATGCGAGGCCGCCCGCAATGATCATGGCGGCGGCGACGGCGAGTATCCATACCGGGAAATCGCGCGAATCATTACTGCTGCTGGCATTTTCGGTAGTCGGCGGCTGGGTGGCGCCGGGTGTGGCCGCGGAGGTCGGGGGTGCGCTCGGTGTCGCGCGAGTGAGTTCGAAGGTGTAGCTGCCCTGGATGGGATGGCCGTCGTCGGAGACGACGCGGAATGCGACCGTGTACTGCCCGGCGGGGCCGAGGCCGTCCAAGTTGACGGACAGGTTCCGGCCTTCGGCGCGTGGTTCGCTGCGCGTGTAGGGCTTTCCATCGGGGCCGGTGACGGTGAGGGCGGTGAAGGATTCCTGGATAGCCTCATTGAAGGTCAGGGTGACCTGTGGCGGTGCGGTGTCGATGCGGGCGCCGTCGGCGGGATCACTCCCGGCCAAGGCGGCGTGCGCGGCGGCCGGGCCCGCAGTGAGCAGCAGCGTGGTCACAACGGCGGCGAGCACCGTGACGGTGCGCAGGAGGGAAGCGGTCAGCAACCGGAACGAACCTGATCTGAGGCGAGCACGCATTGCGGCAGCGTACCCAGCCGAGGTTGTCCGGCCGAACTCGTCAGGCGTGCGGCGGCTCGCCGGTGATGACATGATCCGCGTGATTGAGCCCTTCGCGGACCAGTCGAGCGAGGTGTCCGTCACGGATGCGATAGATCACGCGACGTCCCTCTTTGCGGCTGTCGACCAGGCCGGTGAAGCGGAGTTTGGCCAGATGCTGGCTGACTGCGGTGCGGGAGGTGTCGCAGGCTTCGGTGAGCGCGGTGACATCGGCTTCACCCTCGGTGAGGATCCACAGGATGTGCAGCCGGGTCGGATCGGCGAGCATGCGGAAGGTATTGGTGGCGGCGTCCAAATGGGGCTGATCCGGGGTGATCGGATGACTCAGGCTCGCTGCGGGCAGTGCCCGCGCGGCATCCGGTATCGCCGTGTCCGCCACCGTTGTCACCGCCCTCCGGTCACCACCAATTCCGAAGCCGCGCGGATGTTTGCGGGCCATACGCGCGCGGCTGTTGCTGCTCCGAGTGTAGCCAGCGCGGCCAGCGCGAGCGCGGCGGCGAGCTGGCCGAGTGTAGCGCCCACCCATCCGGCGATGGGGTAGGTGAGCATGAAGCAGGCGTGTGAGAGGGAAAACTGGGCGGTGAATACCGACGGCCGGGTGTCCAGGTCCGATTCGGCTCGCAGCAGCCGGGCCGCAGGCGTGTTGACCATGGAGGTGCCCGCACCGAGCGCCACCCAGATCACGGCGAGCATTGCCCAACCCGGGCCGGGGGCGGGCTCGATGGCCAGCAGGGCGAGCACCGCCCCCAGTCCGGCGACGATGACGACACAGCCGGTCAGCATCAGACTGCGGTCGGCGACACTGGCCAGCAATCGCGGTATCAGCAGGGCCACCAGCATCGATCCGCCGCCGTAACAGCCGAGGGCTAACGCCACGCCGGTATTCGATCCGTCGAGCAGATCTCGCACGTACACGACCGTGTTCACCACGACGAGGCCGGTTGCCGCCGCTACCACGAGGTTCATCGCCAATAGGCCACGCAGCACTGGGCGCGACAGCATAATGTGCGCGCCGCGGGTGATGCGCTCTACCAGCGGTATCGACCGGTCCGCGGCCACTAGCCGAGGCAATGTCGTCGAGACCACCAATGCGGCGGAGGCGACGAACCCGGCGACGGTGCCGAGGAAAAGCAGGTTGTAGCTCATCAGCGTCAGCAGTGCGGCCGCGAGAACCGGGCTGAGCAGCGACTCGAGGTCATAGGCCAGTCGCGACAGTGACAGGCCCCTGGTGTATTCCTCCTCCTCGACGAGCACCGAAGGGATGACCGACTGGAAGCTGGGGGTGAAGGTGGCCGATGCCGCCTGCAGCAGGAAGATCAGCACATAGATCTGCCAGGTGTGATCGATGAACGGCAGCAGCAGCGCGATCACCGCCCGCGCCGCGTCCGCCGAGACCAGCAGCACCTTGCGTGGAACGCGGTCGGTCACCGCCGTGATCACCGGCGCCACCGCGACGTAGGCGACCATCTTGATCGCCAGCGCCGTCCCGAGCACCGCACCCGCGTCGCTGCCCGCGATGTCGTAGGCCAGCAGTCCCAGCGCCACCGTGAGTAGTCCGGTGCCGACCAGCGCGACCGCCTGCGCGGTGAATAGCCGCCGGTACTGCCTATGCCGCAGCACGCTCAACAACAGGGGTCCTCCTGGCTCATCCGACGCTTTTCTGTCGGCAACCATATCCTATGAGTGCGCACTTGCGCACATATAGCGGTATGCTTCCTGTTGAGGAGCGGTCTGTCGGATTCGGCCCGCTGCGGCGACCGCCCGCGCTTCGATGTCGACGGCATTGCCGCGCTATCGGATGGCGCTGTCCATCAGAAAAGGTTGCCGCGCAAGAACATTTCGCCGCAGCCGAGTGTGCTATCGCCGCGTCCCGATAGCTTCTGCCGTACCGAGCCTCGGTTTCGAAGGGTTCGGTCGAATGCTGGTCGCCCACGCCGCATTCGACCGCCATATCACTTCGCCGTGAATCCACACCAGGACGGGCAGAGCAGCCTCGCCTGCTGCGGCGTCCCAGAGGTTCAGACACTATCTCCGGGGATTCGGTCGCTGCCGATCGATGCGTGGACCGGTGGCGGGTACGGCGCCTGCACGTATGTGGGCCCGCGTGGAGCGCATCGCGTATTCCCGGCCACCGCGGAACCGGCTGGGGTAGTTGGAAGCGTGCAGATCCGACAGGTGCGGCCGCATAAGGGATTCCGAGGAACTCGGTCAAGCCGTCCCTGCTGGGCCCGCGGACCTTGCCACTGGCAATGGAAGCAATGGGTTCCATATGGCTCCTTGTCCGGAGCCGACTGTCCACTGCCGCCAACCACCCGCCAAGCGCTCAGTTCCGGACCTTGCTCATGCGGTAGCCGGGTCAGTATTCATGGGTGCAAATCAATTGACGCAGGGTTGGACGGATCGATGGCGGTCCTGGCCGGTGACGGCCGATCCCACGACAACGGCTCCGATAGGCCCAGACCGCACCGATACCGGTCGTGCCTGGACTATCTGAATCTGGTGCGGTGCAGCAGCCATCGGCCGCCGAATACGGCGATCACCAGGTGGGCGGCCAGACCGAAGCCTGCGACGGCGAGTCCGACCATGCTGCCCAGCCACAGGTGCGCGGCGATGCCCAGGACGATCAGCGGTAGTGCGATAACCCGCACCGCACCGATCGCCCAACCGGTTGGATGCCTCATCCGACCGTGTCCGGCTTGACGGCGGTGACATAGCGGATCCACGGGTGCAGATCTCCCGAGGTGATCTGCCCGAAGCCCGCGTCGGCGATCATCGCTTCGAGCAGGTGGATCGGATTGTGTTCCATGGCCGGGCCGGTCAGCGCGCCGACGAGATGCCTGCCGATCGGATTCGCCGGTGGCCGGAATTCGCCGATCAGCAGCCGTCCGCCCGGGCGCAGCACCCGTCGCATCTCTGTCAACGCCGTCGCCCGCAGATCCTCGGGCAGGTGGTGCAGCATCAGGCAGTTCACTACCACGTCGAACGAATCATCGTCGGCGGTCAGCGATTCGGCGACACCGACGGTGTAGGTGCAGTTCGGTTCAGCGGTGATCCGGCGGGCCCGCTCGAGGACCGCCGCGGATGGATCCAGGCCGACCACTGTTGCGGCGACCGAAGCTAGCCGACGGGTCAAATAGCCGGTGCCGCAACCGATATCGAGGACCCGATCACCGGGACGGGCGCCGCTCAGCTCGGCGAGGCGGCGGTACACGCGGCCACGACGTCCGCCGAAGAACACCGCACCGAAAACGTCATAGCTGCGTCCGTGATCGATGGTGAGTCCGGCAGTGCCGGGGTTGGGATTGTGATGCATCAGATGTCCGAGGCCCATGGCCCACTCCTTAACTTAGTGACGACTAAGATGCTTCTAACTTAGTTGCTACTAAGTTAATGTGCAAGAGTCGATACGATGAGGTCATGGCTCGCGCATCCTCGACTCCGGCAGATCCGCGGCGCACCCGCCTCAGTGCCGCCGACCGGCGTGCGTCGATCATCGACGCCGCCACTGTGGTGTTCGCCGAGTCGGGGTTCCAGCGCAGCACCATGGCTCAGATCGCGGCGCGGCTCGGCGTCACCGAGCCGGTGCTGTTTCAGAACTTCGGCTCCAAAACGGGGCTCTACGCCGCCGTCGTGGCACACGCGTCCGGACAGATGTCGGCAATGATGCGCGCCTTTGCCGCCGAAACGGCTTCAGTCGCAGGTCTTTTGACGCACCTGCTCAGTCCCGAGCACATCGACGAACTGCACGCCCCCGGTTCACTCGGGGTGATCTTCGCCGACGCGATGACCCTGACCGCCGAACCCGCCGTCGAACAAGCCGTCCGCCAGCACATGAGCGAACTCGCCGACGCCCTCGCCGAAGTCGTGATCCAAGGGCAGCGGGCAGGCGAACTCCGTTCCGACCTCGACCCGGACGCGGCCGCCTGGCTGATCCTGTCCTTCCTGGCCGCCCATCGCTTCCGCAGCACCGTCATGCCCGACCGGCAACGCCTCGAAGACCACATCGCCACCATGACACTGCGCACATTAGTGGAACCGGGCTCACCGACGCAGCCGTGACCAGGCAACGCCGGAGGCGGGAACCGGCCACTACGCCTGCGGCCTAAAACAACGGAAACTCATATCCACCGAATAGCATTCGGATCTTGCTACCTGGTCCACGCGGCTGTCGAGGGAAGGTGCACTCATGCGTCCCCTCGCTTCTGACCCGTGAGACGTGCCGCGAGAGTCCAGGCCGGGGGCAGTCGGACTCAGGCGTAGACGCCTTGTTGAATCCGTCGATGCAGTCGAGTGGTATCGGAACCGACATCACTGTCATCCGTTCCACCCAGACCGGCTCGCATGGCCTCGATCGCAGGATAGCGCCGGGCTTGGGTATCAATTCACTTCCAGTGCGTAGTCGTTGAGCCAAAAGCGTTGCAGGAGCGTCGGATCGCACGTCAGGATCGCGACCGGACCTCACATGGCGCGGCGTATCTCACTCGGACCGGCCTTCAGATCTATCGATTGATCCCACTAAAGATCGTCACCGCGGCATCGAGGCTCGCATCAGGGAATGGCAACTGCTCAGCACTCGCGTCGATCGCCGGTGCGAGGTGGCTCGGTCGCTGGTCCCGCATCGACGCCGACGGTTCGACCGGGGTGACTACACGGTCAGTCGGTTCGTAGGCCCCCGCGCCGAAAGCACTCAACGTCGATACCGCCCCCTGGTCACGCGGACGCGCCGGGGCCATCTTGGAGGGCCACTCATCACCCTCGTCGACGAACTCGGGCACGACGATCACCCCGGAGTCGGGCGGTCACACGATCCAAATACGCGTTGATCACCACATGAACCGTGAGGAGGTACTCCAACTCGTGAGCTCACTCGGCGACCTGATGGAAATACTGAAAGCCGCCGACCCCACCGACGAACTTCGTCTACGACTTCGCCAGGTTCGACGGCGGGCGCAGCCTGTGATGGCGACGCCGGCGCAGTGAATCCATGTCGCTGCATGGAATGCATTGTCCGGCTGTGTGTTTGCGCTCGATGCTCCGACGTCCGCGGTTATTGCGGCCGTGCCGCAGCTTCTTGGATGAGGTGCAGCAGGACACGGCCAGCGTGAGGTCGGGGGGATCCTTCGGGACGATGACTTCGAGTTCCGTTGAGTTCGCGTTGTCGTGCGATAGGTGTGAGTAGGTCGACTGGGCGGTCTCGACCGAGGAGTCGAGCGGGTAAGCGTTGTGCATGAAGCCATCTTCCGATGGGTGTGGCGAGCGGGACAGCATCCAAGGAAGGGCCTTGACGATATCGGTAGGCTGGCGCGACATTCGTGATCTGGCGGGCTACGATCCATCGGGCTGACTGCCGGTTCTCAGGATTCGCTCAGCTGAACCCGTCTTGAACCCCTACAGGCCACTACCTGGGGTTCTGTGTTGATTAGGCTCAAAAAAAGATACCCGCAATCCGGCATAACCGCAGGTAGAGCGGGTGACGTGGTGTACTGGTTGTGTCCGGAGGGGGTATCGACCAGTACACCAACCTCCTGCAACACCGAAAACTGCTGGTCATCGGGAAATAGCGGTGGCGTGACGGTTCTGGTTCGGTTGTCGCAGGCTCGTGTTTCTGGCGGGGCGTGTCGAGTATGGGAACGGAGACGACCTGCGGTGTTCGGGCGATTGGTGATCGGACCCGATTACCATCTATAGGTGGACCGAGCGGTGATCATGAGATAACTCGAACTCCTGAGTGGGGGTCAGGGGTTCAAGTCCCCCTTCGCCCACAGAGGTAGTGTGGCATAGCCGCAGGTCACCGTGTGTTTTCGCGGATCTGCGGCTTTTTCGTCCACGGGTTTAGTTGACGTGGGGCGCTGTCGGGGGTGCGGCGGTGTTGACGGGAACGAATCGATCCTGTGGGGGATCGGTCCCCTTTCGGTTTGCGTGTGTGGTTTTCCCTTGCGTGGCAGTTGTTTTGGTGAGCGCTATGAGCGTGGACGGATCGAGGGGCGAAGGGGGACTGGGGATGTGGGGAGAAGGGGGTTCGGAAGCACTCCCGACCCCGTATGCGCGAGCGAAGCAGGTCTTCGTCGTACTGCGGCAGACGTACTCCGCCTGGTGAAACTGCTGGCCAGCGTACGGAGTCTCGACTCCATTCTGTTCGCGGTCGTCGTTCTGATCGCCTATCGCTCCTACGGGTCGCATCTTGAATGTCCGAATCGCGTTCTGTACAAGTGTGTTGGGGTGCCGGATGCGTGCACACTGCCCACCGCTGAGCAACTGATCCGGGTCGCGGAGTTCGACAGGTTCTTCGCCGAGTCGGTGAGCCGCCGGCCGGACCGGACGCGGCTGGATCTGCTGGTGGCCGTCGGCGCCGAACCGGCCGGCGGTGATCTGGCCGTCCGGGAAACGGGCTGCTGTTCATTTTCACCTTCGCCTTCGACACCACCGATGCGGGGCCAGTGATGCGTGTCGAGGCCCCCGGCACCTACGTGGCCGACATCGTGGCGCGGCTATTCGTCATTCCCGGTAGAGATCTGAACGCGGTGCGCGCAACCGCCCGGCGGGCCATCGCGGCTTACCTGAACGTGCCGGTATACGCGGATTTCACCGCTAGCTGGGCCGGGGCGAACAATTGGAGCCGATGTGGCGGGCATGGCGGGCCGGTGATCGCGCGGGCCGCGCTGGCCGCAATACCCGACGAGCTCATAGACGAACTATTCCTTTACGGTACTCCTACTCAAATCGCTACTCGCATAAGGGATTACGTCGAAGCTATCGTTACCACACCGGTCCTCGCGATCATGCCGGCCGCCAGAGAAATGCCTCCCTCATCCATTGCAGAAATAGGACGTGCGTACATCGGCGATCGCTGATTGGCCGCCAGCAGATCCGATTACTGGCAGCGATAGTCACGCCTCTGCCCTACCGCCGATGCTGCAGAGATACGCTATTAACGAAGAGTTAACGCGCGTTGCCCGGTGCAAGGGACGTGCCGGCGGATGGTACACAGCCGATGGCCGAGGATGATCCTTTTCGGACAGTCCGTGACGGCTTCGAGCTGGTCACGGAGGAGTTGAGCGCGGCCGGGTTCGCCGACGCAGAGGAGATCGGGCGGGGTGGTTTCGGTGTGGTATTTCGGTGCACGCAGGCGGAGCTGGACCGAACGGTGGCGGTGAAGATCCTGACTGCCGAGCTGGATACCCAGAATCGGGCGCGGTTTTTCCGGGAGCAGCAAGCGATGGGCCGGCTGACCGGACATCCGAATATCGTCACCATGCTGCACGCGGGTACCACCGAGCAGGGGCGCCCGTTTCTGGTTATGCCATACCACCCGTTGGGTTCTCTGGATACGCAAATCCGAGAGCACGGTCCGTTGTGGCTCGAGGCCGTGTTGTGGATCGGGGTGAAGATCGCCGGGGCGCTCGAGAGCGCGCATCGGTTGGGCATTGTGCATCGCGATGTGAAGCCGGGAAATGTTCTGCTGACCGACTATGGCGAGCCGGCGTTGACCGATTTCGGTATCGCGCGGATCTCCGGGGGGTTTCAGACAGAATCGGGGATCTTGACCGGGTCGCCGGCATTCACCGCCCCCGAGGTGCTCGAGGGCGAGGCTCCCACTTCCGCCACGGATGTCTATGGGTTGGGCGCCACCATGTTTTGCGCATTGACCGGCCATGCGGCCTTCGAGCGGCGCAGCGGGGAGAACGTGGTGACCCAGTTCCTGCGGGTCTCCACGCAGCCGGTGCCGGACCTGCGTGAGAGCGGCATTGCCGAGGACGTGTCCGCGGTGGTGGCGACGGCGATGAGCCGGGATCCGAAGCAAAGGCCGTCGGTGGCGGCGCTCGGGGAGGCCATCCGGCAGGCACAGCGCCGCCACGGCTTCGCGGTCGAGGAGATGGCGCTGCAGGCCGAACCGAGCCTGCAGCATCGAGGTCGGAAGTCGCCGCCGCAGGGATGGTGCCCGCCTGCGGTACCGCCGTTGGATCGCCGCGGCGCTGGTATTTTGCCGCTCGAGTTGACCAGTTTCGTCGACCGCCGCACCGAGGTGGCGGAGGTGAAGAATTTGCTGGCCTCGTTGCGGCTGGTGACGTTGACCGGGATCGGCGGGGTCGGCAAGACACGGCTGGCGCTGCGGGCGGCTTCTACGGTGCGCCGGGAGTTCGCCGACGGGGTGTGGCTGGTCGAGTTGGCCGACGTGTCCGACCCTGCGCTGCTGGTCGTGGTGGTGGCAGGTGCCTTGGGTTTGCGCGATGAGTCGGCGCGGCCGCTGCGGGACGTGGTGGTCGAGTTTTTGTCCGGCCGGGAGTCGCTGCTGGTGCTGGACAATTGCGAGCAAGTGGCGGCGGCGGTGGCCGAGCTGGTCGAGACGTGGCTACGGTCCTGTCCGAATTTGCAGATTCTGGCAACGAGCCGCGAACCGCTGGACATTGCCGGTGAGGTGGTGTTGCGGGTGTCGCCGCTACCGGTGCCGGACCCGGATGGGGAGGTGTCGGGGCGGGGAGTTGCCCGCTATGCCGCAGTGACTTTGTTCTCCGACCGCGCGACCGCGGTGGTGCCGGGGTTCGAGCTGACGGAGGGCAACAAGGCCACCGTGGCTCGGATTTGCGCCCGGCTGGACGGTCTGCCGTTGGCGATCGAGCTCGCGGCGGCCCGGGTGCGCACGATGTCGCCCGAGCAGATCCTGCAGCGCCTCGACGACCGGTACACGCTGCTCACCCGCGCCAGCCGTACCGCGCCGACGCGGCAGCAGACCCTGCGCTGGTGTGTGGACTGGAGCTATGCCTTGTGCACCCCGTCCGAGCAGCGGCTGTGGTCTCGGTTGTCGGTGTTCGCCGGCGGTTTCGAACTCGACGCCGCCGAAGATGTCTGTGGTGCCGATCTGGCGGCGGACAGTCCCCTGGATGTGTTGTCCTCGCTGGTGGACAAGTCGATCCTGGTCCGGGTCGAGTACAAGGGGGTGGTGCGGTTTCGGATGCTGGAGACGTTGCGGGACTATGGTCGGCAGAAGCTGCAGGAGGTCGGCGAATACGCTGATATGTGTGGCCGGCATCGTGACTGGTACCAGCGGTTGGCGCTGGACGCGGAGTCGGGCTGGATCAGTGACCGGCAGCCCTACTGGCTGGCCAGGCTCGAGCGTGAGCAACCGAATCTGCGCGAAGCGCTCGAATACTGCCTGGCCGAGGATAGTGAGCAGGCGGCCGAAGCCGGGTTGCGGATCACCAGCGCGCTCTTTATGTTCTGGAGTTTCCGCGGCAAATACGGCGAGGCTCGATCCTGGATCGAGCGGGTGCTCACCCATCCCGCCCGACAGTCCATACCCGACCGTGTCAAAGCGCTGTACGTCGGCTGTGCCCTGGCTGCGATGCACGGCGACTTGGAGGCGGCCGCCACCTTGCTCGAGCAGGGGCGGGTGCTCGCTGAACAGGCTCCAACCCCGATGACCCAGGCGCTGATCACCTATGGCGACGGCGTCCTGGAGTTCTATCGCGGTGAGCTTGCAGCGGCCTCCACCTCGTTCGAACGTGCCGCCGACATCTTCCGCTCCGATCGGAGTGGATACCTCTACATTGCTGTTCTGACCGGGCTCGGTTGGGTCCATGAAATGGCCGGCGACGCAAAACGGTCGGTGGAGTATCACCGGCAAGTGCTCTCGATTACCGAGGCGTGCGGCGAATCGCTGTTCCGGTCCTCCGCGCTACGCGACATAGGTATTGCCGCCTGGCTGCAAGGTGACTGGTCCAGGGCGATCGAGCTGGTCGAAAATTCCTTGCGAATCAACCGCCGGATGGGCAGCCCCGTCAACGCAGCGTTGAGTCTCGACCCGCTGGCCTGGATGGCTGTCGACGGCGGTGACACTGAGCGTGCGGCAGTGCTGCTGGGGGCTGTGCAGGAACTGTGGCGGTCCGTGGGGAACCCTGCGAGCATTGTCCCGATGCCGCAGTATCACGACGAATGTGTGCGACTAGCGCGCTCCGCCCTCGGGTCACGTGGATACGATTCGGCCATTCGGTGCGGCCAAGCGATGGGCATGGACGAAGCCGTGTCTTATGCCCTCGGTGAGCAGTTCATCGACACGCCGCATACGTCGGGTCCGTGGGTACCTCTGACCCGGCGCGAGCGGCAGGTCGCAGATCTCATCGCCGAAGGGCTCACCAACAAGCAGATCGCCGCCAAACTGGTAATCTCACAACGCACCGCGCAGGGCCATGTGGAACATATCCTCACCAAACTCGGATTCACCTCCCGCACCCAGATCGCAGCCTGGATCGCAGAGGGCACCGAGCGACGGAATCCACGACCGTCCTGATCATTCGAGGAGTTGGCCGCGATCCTCACCGCAGGAACCAGCGTGTAATTGTCGCGAGTCAATGTCGGGCTGGGGGATCCCGCTGCAACCCCGGTCGCGGCGTGGTGCCCGAACTCGGAACTGTTGGGGCCGAGCTCGAGGTATCCGAGCGCGATGAGCGAATCGAATCCGTCGCCCAGCGTGCCGGTGTACCCCGTCGCGACCGGACCGATCTGTTGGCCCGGGATCGTGACTTTCCGGCCTTCGGTCACGTAGTCGTCGGGCGTCGGTCTACTCCGTTGGATATGCGCCGAGATCGCCTGGCCCAGTGGATGAATTCTTGTGTCGGCACGCACGCATCGCCGAAATGAACCAGCAGCTCGCCGAGAACCTCGACCGCATGATCGGGGAGCTGAGAGACGGCCCGGACCAGATCGAGGGGGCCGCGGATGCCGGCTGACAACTCTCACCTGATCGTTGCCTCAGCCCGTGGGCGAGCTGCGGCAACCCGCCGACACGCGACCGCCGCTCTGCGGCGGATGGACGCCGCCAGCAGCCCGATCGCCTTCGGGACCCTCGCCCGTGAAGCGGGCGTCTCCAGGTCTTCGCTCTATAACCAGCCCGACCTGAAAGCTGAGATCGAGCGGCTTGGAGTCCGTCGCCGTCCCGCATCTGCGACCCGACGATCCCAGATCGGCAACGGGCGTCCGACACCTCGCTGCTGCAACGTCTGGAGGCTGCCACCGAACGCAATCGTCGACTGGAGGCCGAGAACGGGGAACCCTGGCTGCCGGGTGACGGCACAAACGCCCGAGAGGCTCAGAAATTCTCGGCGAACAGGCAAAGGGGCGCGGCAGGTGAGCAGAAACAACCGTGCGTCCCCTCGCGGACCGGGCTGATTGCACGCCGGGGCATGTGACGACGAGACGGGCTGCCATACGACCGGCGAACCAGACCGGTCAAGGAGGCGCAGCCGGGGACATCCGCAGCGGACGCCGGACATAGTCGGCGCTGCGGGACCAGCGGCCGGCGAGCCGTCAGGTGCGGCGGCCGCCGGCGAAGGCTGCCTGCTCCGGAATGCGCGGAGCGGGCAGCAAGGCCTACCGCGTTCGTTCACGTCCGGTCATGGAGCATGGGAGGGGCGCGTCTCGGGACTCGAAGCTGCGCTACTTCCGGCCGCAGGAGGCGGCGGTCGGAATCAGTGCCATGGAGCTTTCGTCGACTTCGTTTCCGTCATCGTCGATGAACCCGACGTGCACCGCTCGTTCGGTGCCCGCGACTTGGCGCAGGATGCTCGGCCCGTCCGGCCAAGGCAGGTGCTTGTCGCCCCATTGCTGCAGGGCGAGCAGGACGACGAGGAGTTCCCGGCCCGCATCCGTGAGCACGTACGAGAAGCGAGCCCGCTCTCCCGGTTCCCGGTAGGGCACCTTCTCCATCACGCCGTATGCGACCAGCGTGTTCAGGCGTGCGGTGAGAACGTCCGGCGCCACACCGAGCCCGTTGCGGAACTCCGAGAATCGGCTCGACCCCGCCACGGCCTCGCGCAGGATCAGAAACGTCCAGCGCTCGCCCAGCACCTCCAGACTGCGGGCGATAGCGCAACTGTCATTCGGAATCCTGCCCATGCCGCAAGCCTACCCTGAGTTGACCATTCCAACTCAGAGGGTCTAAGTTGGAAAAACCTATCCAGCAGGGAGTGCTCTTATGCAGATCGAAGGACAGACCGCACTGGTCACCGGGGCGAACCGCGGCCTGGGACGTCACCTGGCAAAGCAGTTGCGCGACCGGGGCGCGACCGTCTACGCGGCAGCCCGCAATCCCGCAGCCGTCGACCTCGACGGCGTGAAGCCGATCGCCCTCGACGTGACCGACCCCGCCTCCATCGCCGCCGCGGCAGAGACGGCCGGCGACGTGTCGATCCTGGTCAACAACGCCGGTTCGGCCACCTACGCGTCGCTGCTGACGGGCGACTTGACGGACATCCGCCTGGAGATCGACACCCACTACCTCGGCACCTTGGCGGTCACCCGGGCATTCGCCCCCCAGCTCGGCTCTCACGAGAGCAGCGCGGTGCTGAACATCCTGTCGGTCGCCTCCTGGATCAACCACCCCGAGTTCGGTGCCTACTGCGCCGCCAAGTCGGCCTCCTGGTCGATGACGAACGGGCTGCGCCAGGAACTCGCCCCGCAGGGCACCCGGGTCTCGGCGCTGCACGTCGGGTACATGGACACCGACATGACCGCCGGCCTCGCCGCGCCGAAGGCCGACCCCGCCGACATCGCGCGCATCGCCCTCGACGGTGTCGCCGCCGGCACCCTCGAGATCATCGCCGACGAGACGAGCAAGACCGTGCTCGCGGGTCTGTCCGGAGGCATCGGCGCGCTCTACCCGCAGTTCGGGACGGGGAAATTCACGCCCGCTTACGTCATCGTCAACTTCGATGTGCTCGACGAGCAGGCCGGCTTGGCCTACGCGGCCGTGGCCCAGCAGTCCATCCTCAACCACGGCGGCCATTACCTGGTCGCAGGACCCGCGCCCAAGCCCGTCGAAGGCACCTGGGACTCCTCCGGGTTCGTGGTCATCGAGTTTCCCGACATGGACCGGATCCGGGAGTGGTACGACTCCGCCGAGTACCGGCGGGCCCGGGAGATACGAAAGGACAAGGCCCGGGTGGCCATGCTGTTCGCCGAGGGCGCACCGCCCGAGGGCTTCTCCCGCCCGGCCTAGCCGTGCCGCTGGTGCAGTTGGACGCGCGGGACCGCAACGAGAAACGGCGGGCGCCCGCCTGTCAATGGCCACTTTCAGGTGGAAACACGTCAGGGTGGACACGGGTACTGGCGTGATGTTCTCACGCCGCCGGTGATCACCAGAAATCCTGTGCGCCACTGGCGAACAGACCGATCTGATGGCCCGGGGTCGTGACTTTCCGGCCTCCAGTCACGTGGCCCTCGGGCATCGGTCTACTCCGTTGGTTGTGCGCCGAGATCGCCTCGCCCAGTGGATATCCTTGTGTCGGACAGGAGGTTTGCGGATGGCGTCAAGCGAGGTTCCACTCGGCGATGATGCCGTCGACATCGTGCTCACCGAGCAGTGGGCCGCGCCCGTAGACCCGGCTGGGTGTGCGGGTCAGTTTGATGGGCTGACCGGCGACGGTCACCGGGGTGTCGCTGCCGGGTTGTTCGATCGGTACGAGCATTTCCCGCGCGGCGGTGTGCGGGTCGGCGTAGATGTCGGCGATCGAATTCACGGGACCGATCGGCACCTTCCCGCCGAGGGCGTCGACGACCTCTTTCGTCGTCGTAGTGGCGAGCCACTCTTCCAAGGCGGACCTGACCTCGATACGGTGGCGAACCCGAGCTGAATTGGACGTGTACCGCTCGTCGACGGCCATTTCCGGGCGACCCATAGCTTCGCAGATGATGGGCCATTGTTTGTCGTTGGCGGCCAATGCGATCCAACCGTCGACGGTGGGCAGAATATCGAACGGGCACAGCAGCGGATGCGTATTGCCTTGCGGCGCAGGGACATCACCAGTATAGGAGTACTGGTAGACGGTGCGTTCACACATCGATAGCACAGCGTCGTACATGGCAACGTCCATAAACTGCCCCTCGCCGGTCCGGCGCGCGTGATGCAGTGCGGCCAGAATGCCCACGGCCAGCAGTGTGGCCGGGAACAGATCTCCGATGCCGGGGCCGGACTTGATCGGCGTCCCGTCGGGCGTGCCGGTGACTCCTAGGAATCCGCCCATCGCCTGAGCGACCACGTCGAACGCGGGCCAGTTCCGGTACGGGCTGTCGCCGGTACGCGGATCTCCGAAGCCGCGCAGGGTCGCGTAGACCAGCCGCGGGTTCTGCTCCTGCAGAACCTCGTAGCCGAGCCCCAGCCGGTCCATGACCCCGGCGGCGTAGTTCTCGACGACGACGTCGGCGACGCGCACCAGTTCGAGGAGCTTGCCCTTGCCCTCTTCGGTCTTGAGGTCCAGTACGACACTGCGTTTTCCCCGGTTGACCGACTGGAAGTATCCGGCCAGACCGTCCCGGGAGTCTCCCTCCCGGTACGGCCCGACGGTGCGGGTGGTGTCGCCTTGCGGGGGTTCGACTTTGACCACCTGTGCACCGAGATCGGTCAACAGCATGGTCGCGTACGGGCCGGCCAGCATGGCCGTCAGATCGACGACCCGCACGTCTTCGAGCGGTCCTGGCATGACGTTCACCACCTTGATATCGATTTCAGTATCGGCCGGATCAGAGCAGCCCGCACAGGCGCGCGCGCTCCAGTGTGGTCTCGAAGACCCGGGTGGTAGCGGCATCGACCATGATCCCGTTGTAGTTCGCCGCGCCCAGGCCCTGCGCCTCGGCCTCCTGAACCGCGGTCACGATCTCGGTCGCGGTCTTGATCTCCGCTTCGGTGGGGGCGAAGACCTCGTTGGCGATGGCGATCTGGCTGGGGTGGATGCACCACTTGCCGACACCGCCGAGGGTGGCGACCCAGCTCGCGTCGCGGCGGTAGCCCTCGGGGTTGGCGAAGTGGGCGTAGGGGCCGTCGATGGCGTCGATGCCGTTGGCGCGCGCCGCCACGATCATCCGGGTACGGGCGAAGTGCCAGATATCGCCGGGGTAGGCGCCGACCTCGCCCTCATCGGCAACTCCGACGTGGCTGGCGCGCACGCCCTGGCTGGCTGACAGGTCGCCGATGCCGAGAATCAGCGCTTCGAGCCGTGGTGAGGCGGCAGCGATCTGCTCGACGCAGGCCAGTGCCTCGGTCTCCTCGATGAGCAACTCCAGGCCGATGCGGCCGGTTTCGAGACCCAGCTTGCTCTCCAACTGGGTGAGCAGGTCGTCGACGAACCAGACGTCGCGCGGCGACTTCACCTTGGGAACGATGATCACGTCGATGTTGGGGCCCGCACCGGTGACGACCTCGATGATGTCGTCGTGGCACCACTGGGTGTGCACGCCGTTGACACGGTAGGCGCGTACCTTCGTGCCCCAGTCCAGGTCGTTGAGCCCGGCGATGATGTTCGCACGGGCGCCCACCTTCGCGTTCGGCGCCACCGCGTCCTCGAGATCGAGGAAGACCAGGTCGGCGTCGCTGGCGGCGGCCTTGGCGATCATCTTGGGGCTGGTGCCCGGGGTGGACAGTTCGCTGCGGCGCAGTCGATTCGGTCGGGATGTGGTCATGGTCAGCTCCAATGCTTCTTGCGTTTGATGAGGACAGTTCGCTCGCCTTCGAAGACCACGGTCTCGTCCTGGCGGCGACCCCAGTGTTTGAACCGGATGACGCCTGCGTCGTCGCGATCGGGGGCATCGGTGGCGGCGAGCACCTCGGTGAAGGCTTCGATGGTGTCGCCGTGGTGTACGGGTGCGCGGAACCGCAATGCGGTGCAACCCAATTCGGCAAGCGCATGCTCAGCGGTGTCCTGGGATGCCAGGCCGAACACCATGGATGCGGTCAGTAGGCCGAAGACGAGGCGGCCGCCGCCGAGCGGCGAATCCGTCAGGTAGTGCTCATTCCAGTGCCCCTGCGCGGTGTTCATCGCCAGCTTGGACAGGTATGCGCCTTCGACCTCGTCGATGGTCGCCGCCCGGGCATGGCGAATGCGCTGACCCACGGCGAAGTCTTCGAACCAGCCGGTGGCCCCGAGTAGATCGGCATCGGATCGGCTCATGATCGGGCCTCCTTCGATATAAGGCGGACGGTAAATCGCCGAACGTTGTCCTGCGGCGCAACGTCTTCCGTGCGCCGCCGTGCGCCGCCGGGTTCCAGGGCGGTGGCGGCGCTCACCGCAGCTTCCGTTGCTCGACGAGATTGGTCCGCTTGAAGTCGAGGACCAGTTCACCGCGGTCGTTGTGTGCTTCGGTTCGCCAGGTGACGATGCCGACCCCGGGCCGACTGGCCGAGATCCGTTTGTCCAGCACCTCGGACCGGGCGGTCAGGGTGTCACCGGGGTACACCGGAACGTGGAAGACGCAGTCCTCCACCCCGAGAAACGGCCCCCCTGCCTCGCTGAGGTCTTCCACCGACAGCCCGACGACGGTGCACAGAGCCAGCATAGGATGTACCACGGTCGACGGATGACCGTAGCTGCGGGCGAATTCGGAGTTCAGATACTGCGGCAGCCAGTTGCAGGTTGCCGTGCAGAATAAGGTGTTGTCGGCTTCGGTCAGGGTTCGGCCCCAGTGGTGGGTCAACTTCTGTCCGACGGTGAAATCTTCGAACTTGTTGCCCTTCGGGGCCAGTGGGAAGGAGGTGAAATCCGGGTCGCTCATAGGAGGGTCTCTTCTCGAGTTTCTAGGGTCAGAAGGGCGACATGGTCCAGGTGCTCGGCCTCGTCACCGAGCAGTAGACGGTCGACCTTGGCGCGTCTCCAGAACAGATGCGCGTCGTGCTCCCAGGTGAAGCCGATACCGCCGTGGAGCTGGATCAAGGTTTCGGTCACCTCCTCCAGAACACGGGAGCTATAGGCCTTCACCGCCGAAGCTGCCAGCGGCAAATCCTCGGGGGAGTGATCGGCGGTCCACGCCGCCCACCACATCAGGGAGCGGAGCTGGTCCACATCGACCCAGGCATCGACCAGACGGTGTTTGATCGCCTGGTAGGAGCCGATCGCACGGCCGAAAGTTGTTCTGGTGCGGGCATATTCGACACCGATCTCGAAGACGCGGTCGGCGGCGCCGAGATCTTCCGCAGCGAGGATGACGGTCGCGATTTGGCGGGCGCGTTCCCACAGCTGTCCGGCATCGGTTCGTAGCACGGTTCGGTCGGTCAGCCGCACCGAGGCCAATCCTCGGGTGGCGTCGATCGGTTCGCCGGCTATCGGCTCACCGGTCCCCACGACGAGGGTTGTACCGTCCAGAGCGAGGAATTCGGTCGCTATACGCGCGTCGATCGAGGGCGCCGAGCCTTCCGGTGAGCCGTCGAGCACGGCATACTCGGTCGACCCGTCCGCGAGCGCGGCCAGTCGTTCGGTGTCACCGTCGAGCAGGACGGCGGCCCGCGCCGCGGTGACCAGTGACGGACCGGCCAGCACCCGCCCGGCTTGTTCGGCGACCACCGCGAGGTCGAGGATGGACTGCCCGATCCCGCCGGCGGACTCGGGTGCGATGAGCCCGTAGAAACCCAGTTGCGCCAGGCTCTTCAGTCCCGGGCGGGCTTCGCCGGGTTCCTTCAGCAGGGCGCGGGCATGAGCGAGGCAGTCCTGCCCTTCGAAGAATTCCTTTGCGGCCGCGGCGAATTCGCGCTGGTTGTCGTCGAGGTCGAAGTTCACGATCGGCCTTCCCTACCTGCTGAGACTGGCTGCGTATCCGTCCGAGGTTCGGGCGGCAGTCCGAGGATTCGCTCGCCGAGGATGTTGCGCAGGACCTCGTCGGTGCCGCCCGCGATGGCTGTGCCGGGCACCGATGCCTGTGCGGTCGGCCACAGCCACTCACCCTTCGAAGTTCGGCCGTAGACGGCCTCCGGACCGAGCAGCCGCACTCCGAGATCGGCGCCGGCGCGCGCGGTGCGCACGGCCGAGAGCTTTCCTGCACTGGCCTCCGGGCCCGGGATCTCGCCGCGTGCAATGGCGGTCAGACGCCGATAGCCGGTGTAGCGCGTCGCCAGCGATTCGACGACGACCCGGCCAAGCGCTTGGCGGGCCAGCACTTGCGTATCGCCGGGCAACCCGGGCAGGCGCTCGCGGGCGTGCTGGATCAGCGCTTCGAGGCGGACACCGACCTCGTTGCCACCACCACCGACAGCCAGGCGTTCATTCATGAGCGTGGTCAGCGCGACCCGCCAGCCATCGTTCACCGCACCGAGCCGCTCGATATCCGGAATCACCACGCCATCGAGGTACACCTCGGTGAATTCATGGTCCCCGTTCATCTGCTCGAGCGGGCGCACCGTCACACCGGCTGCGCGCATGTCGACGACGAACATCGTGAGTCCGCGGTGTTTGGCGACAGTGCGGTCGGTGCGAGCCAGCAGGATGCCGTACGAGGAGTATTGCGCGCGGGTGTTCCACACCTTTTGCCCGTCCACCCTCCACGTGCCGTCCTCCTGCCGGACCGCGGTGGTGCGAAGTGCGGCGAGGTCGCTGCCCGAATCGGGCTCGCTGAACAGTTGGCACCACATGTCGTCGGCGCGGAGTAGCCGTCGGATGTAGCGTGCCTTCTGGTCCTCTGTGCCGTGGGCGAGCACAGTGGGTCCGCACATGCCCAGGCCGACGAAGTTGGCGAGGGCCGGGATCGCGGCTAGGGCCATTTCCTGGGTGACGATGGCCTGCTGCATGGCCGTGCCGCCGCGGCCGCCGTACGCGATCGGCCAGGTGACGCCCACATATCCGGCGTCGTACAGCAGGGCCTGCGTGCGGCGCAGGCCGTCGATGTTCTCCACGCCCGGTTCATTGAGATATTCGCCGTCCCCATGGATCAGCTCATCATGGTGAGGGTTCAGGAATTCCCGGATCTGGCGCCGGTATTCGGCCTCGGCCGGTGTGTCGTCGAAATCCACGCGGGATCCTTTCTGGGCGTGTCCCGCCGCTAGATGATGTTCAGCGCGTCCAGCAACGGGACCGCGGCGAGCGAATCCGAGCCGGAGATGATGCAATCCGCCCGCCAGTCACGGCGTTTGGTGCCCCAGGCGATGAAGGCGTCCGCATCCGAGGTCACGATGACGTCGGCGCTGCCGTGCTCCTCGACGACCAATCCGCCCGCGGGGTCGGGCCGGTGCACGGTCCATTCGCTCGCGCCCGGTCCGGTGAACCGGAAGGTGATCGGAACGGTGACGGTGTCGTCGAGTTCATTGCCCTGCATCTGCGGCAAGCCGAGCATCATCCAGACGACCGCAGCGTGCACGACTTCGCCTTCCGGTTCGGGCAGGCTGCGCTGGAGCGGGCCGGCGGGTCCGAGCAGATCGTGGCGGAGATGGCAGTGATAGTCGAACACCTGCGCGTTCGCCAGCGAATGCATCGGGTATACGCCCAGTCCCGGTACCGGAAAGGGTTGGGACGCAGTGGGTTCGGCCTGGAATGAACCCACCAGCTCGACCAGCTTCGGACTGTAGGTGCGGTATTCGTCGACGACTTCATCGACCGACCAGCCGTGGCGACGAGCCACCGCGACGTCGTGCTGGCGTTCCCTGTTCTCGGGCAGCGGGGGAGCGTCGGCAGGCTCCGGCAACGGATCGAGGACGGCTCGCGCGCTGGCGCCCAGGTGGGCGATCACATCGCGCACTCGCCAGCCGGCACAGGCGGAGGGCAGCAGCCACTCGTCGGCGCTGAGGCTGTCGAGGACGTCGTCGAGCCGAGTGCGTACGGCCTGCCAAGCGGCTATTGCCTCTGAGGTCATTGGGGACCTACCTCTTCGTAGGGAACTGTTGTGGCGATGTAGGCCCAGACTGACGTCAGCGGGACCATCGGAATCCGATGTGGGCTGGAGCACACCGGAGTGGTCCCATGACTCTACGAAAAAATTATCTAGCTGACAACTTAATTTTCTTCCGCGCAGGTCAGCAAGGCTGAGCAGGGGCATGATCAGTAGGATGCGGGGATCGAATGGGAATATCGCCCCTCGAAGCGAAGGTGGCGAGCATGGAGGATCACTGTGGCACGTGTGGATCGCAACCTGCCCACCCCGAAGCAGGCGCGTTCGGAACTGTCGACCAGTCGACTCCTGGACGCGGCGGCGGATCTCATCGCCGAAGGCGGCTACGAGCGCATGACGCTGGCGGCGATCGGCGTTCGCGCGGGCTATAGCCCCGGGCTGGTGACCGCACGGTTCGGTTCGAAGGAAGGGCTACTGTGGGCGCTGGTCGAACGCATGGTCGTCGACTGGCAGGGTAGGTCGCTGCGTGAGGTCATCGGCGGTACGACCGGTGCGGTCGCGATCCGGGCCATGCTGGCCGAGCTGAAGTCCAGCTGGCTTCGTTCGCCGAATCGGATGCGCGCGCTCTACATCCTGATGTTCGAGGCGTTGCTGCCGGTCCCGCTGCTACAGCAGCGCATGCTCGAACTGCACCGCGATCTGCGCACTTCGGTGCGTGGCGTCATCGAATCGGGTATGGCCGAGGGGACTGTAGGGTCCGACGTCGATGCCGAGGCGGTGGCCCGCCTGGTGGTCGGCGGTCTGCGTGGTGCGGCCTATCAGGCGATGCTCGATCCCGAGGATGTTGCCGTGGATCGAGCCCTCGATGACCTCGGCCTGCTGATCGATGCGCTGCTGCCTGTGGGTGTAGATCATGGTGCCGAAAAAATTGGTTAGTCAGCTACAATTTTTTGATGCATATTGAGGTCGAATCGCTCAACGGGCATCAAGCGCGCTCGCAGCTGTCCACGCGGTTGCTGCTGGAAGCGGCGGGTGAACTGGTCGCCGAAGGTGGGTATGCGAGCATGACCCTGGCCACGGTCGGTGAGCGTGCGGGCTACAGCCGCAGCCTTGCCACCGCGCGGTTCGGTTCCAAGACGAAATTGCTCGAGGCGCTGGTCGACCGAATCGTCAGGCGTTGGACGATTACGACGATCACGCCTCGGGCCGAAGGCCTTTCGGGGCTCGACGGTTTGATGGTTTTGCTGGAAGGCATCCGGGATCAGTACCGGCTCGACCGCCGATCGTTGCGGGTGCTCTATGCCCTGATGTTCGAAGCGCTGGGGCCTGGCCAGGAGCTGCGGGAGCGCTTCGTCGAGCTACACCGGGAGACCTGGGAAGTGCTCGCGGGACAGATTCGACGCGGAATCGCCGACGGCTCGATCCGCGCGACCGTCGATCCGGTGGTGGAAGCGCAGGTCGTCGTGGCGATGTTGCGCGGGGTCGGCTACCAATGGAGGTTGGCCCCCGAAGCATTCGATCCGGTGCCGCCGCTCGACCATATGATCGAGACGACGCGAACCCGGCTCGGCGCCGCTCGCCTGGGTGCGTAGCCGGTCGGCGAGCGAGCATGCGGCGGTCGACTCCCGGATCCATGCCGGTGTCGAATCGGTGAACGGTGACCGTGGCCTGACCGATTGATAGTGGCCGGGTTCCACAGCCGCGTGCCCGGTCCGCGTCGTTCCAGCGACACGGTCGCGTTGTTGCGGTGCGCTGGTCCGCCGCTAGCGGTTCAGCGCCCGCGTGCGTGCACCAGCATCGGCTTTACCCCACTTGAGCTGGGGAAACAGTGGGAGAAAAAAATTAGTGGTTGACAAAATAATTTTTGAAGTCATGCTAGGTGACATGACTCACAGCGAGGTGGAGGCGATCGACGGGAACGCCGAACACCGCGCGTCGACGACTCACTAGCAGTCCCTCAACAGCGGGGTTCGCGAAAATTCGGCGATCACGGCACCGGGTGTCTCTCCGACATGTCCGGTATTGCTCCCCTAGGGGCGGGCATGGCCCGAGCAATAACCTCGGCTAATTCACAGCAGCCGTAGTCGACTCCGTCAGAAATATGAAGCAGAAAAATTCGGAGGAAAATAAATGACTTTCAAGCCCGGCGACGTCAATCTCGCCGACCCGGACCAGCTACTCGAGGTGGGAATGCCGCCGTACGAGTACTTCGCGACATTGCGCCGCGAGGCGCCGGTGCACTGGAATCCGCCTCCGGATAAGCCGATCGGCGGTGCCATGCCGATGAATCGCGGATTCTGGGTGCTGTCCAAGTATCAGGATGTGAATATGGCCTCACGAGATGCAGAGTTGTTCTCGTCCTGGTTGGGCGGCCCGGTCCTCTACGACCCCAATCCCGATGCCCCGCCTGGCAGTCCGCACACCTTGGAAGGTCAACGGACCGGCTTGATGGGAAAGGATCACCCCGAACACACGGCTTACCGCAAGCTGGTGTCGGCCGGGTTCACCCCCAAGAACATCGCGAAGCTGGAACCGATGATCAAATCCCACGCCAAGCGGATCATCGACCGCGTTCGTGACGCCGATGACGGTGAGTTCGTCTACACCGTGGCCGCCGAACTCCCCATGATGACCCTGACCGAACTGATGGGTGTACCCAAGAGCGACTGGAAGCAGTTCTTCGAATGGGGCAACGCCATCGCCGCGGTCGAAGACCCCGACACCGATGCACTTCAAGTTGCGATGGAGCTGTTCGGGTACTGCCATCAACTGGTCGAGGAAAAGCGAAAGAATCCCGACGGCAGCATGCTGAGCAATTACGCCAACAAGGAAATCGACGGCGAGCGGCTCACCGACTTCGAAATCAATATGTTCTTCCTTACACTGTCGATAGCCGGTCACGAAACGACACGAAACACAACCGCGCACGTAATCCGCCTGCTGAGCGAATTCCCCGAACAACGCGCGGTGCTCTTGGACGATCTGCCGGGGCGGTTGCCGAACGCTATTGAAGAGACGCTGCGTTTCTCACCGCCGGTGGTGCAGTTCCGGCGCACCGCGACTCGTGATTTCGAGCTGCACGGTGTTCGGATCGGGGAAGGCGACAAGGTCTACCTGTCCTATGCTTCGGCGAACCGGGATGAAGAGCTGTTCACCGATCCGGACCGGTTCGACATTCTGCGGCCCAATGCCGATCAGCATTTGTCCTTCGGCGCCGGACCGCACTATTGCATGGGCACTACGCTGGCACGGTTGCAGATGCGGACGATTCTGGAGGAACTACTGACCGCCCGCCCGCAGGTGCATGTGAGTGGCCCAGTCACCCGTCTGCGCAGCATCTGGTTCAACGCCTTGACGGAAATGCCCGTCGAGTACGGCGCGTGCCCGGCACCGGTGGCGTTGTGAAGTACGGGCACTGGATCGGCGGAGTGGACACCGCACCGGTCAACGGTGAACACCTGACATCGACCCGCCCCGGCACCGATGCGGTTGTGTGCGAGATCGCCGCTGGTACCGAAGCAGATGTGAACGCGGCGACGGAGGCCGCAGCCGCGGCACTACCGGGTTGGCGATTCCGCAAGCCAGGGGAGCGCGGCAGAATTCTGGCAGCGATCGCGGCGGGGTTGCGCGACGAATCAGCTCGCCTGGCCGAACTCGAGTCGGCCGAATCGGGCAAGCCGGATTGGCAGACTCCCATCGAGGTCGAAGGAGTCGCAGCCTATTTCGACTTCTACGCTGGGCTGGCGAATCTGCCGGGAGGCGAGATCATCGATCTGGGCCCAGGGGTGCACGGCTATACCCTGCGTGAGCCGTTCGGCGTCGTCGGCGTGATCACACCGTGGAACGCGCCGCTGAACCAGGCCGCGCGGGCGATCGCACCCGCATTGGCCGCAGGCAACGTCGTGGTCGCCAAACCGTCGGAGTTCACCTCGGCGACCACGCTGGAACTGGCTCGAATCGCAGATGCCGCTGGCCTGCCACCCGGTGTGCTCAATGTGGTCACCGGAACCGGCATGGATGTCGGCCGACCCCTTGTCGAACATACGTCGGTCAGCAAGGTCGCGTTCACCGGTTCGGTACGCGCCGGGCGCGAGATCGCGCACATCGCCGCCGACCGGATTCTGCCCCTGACCCTGGAACTAGGCGGGAAATCCGCAAATATCGTGTTCGCCGACGCGGATTTGGCGGCCGCCGTCAAGGGCTCGATCAACGCCTTTGTTCTCAACGCGGGCCAGATCTGCAGTGCCGGAACCCGTCTGCTGGTCGCGGAGGAGATCCACGACCGATTCGTGGAAGCGTTGGTCACCGGCCTCGAACAGATCAAGCCCGGGCAGACCTACGGTCCGATGACCACAGAGGCGCAGTTCGAGAAGGTGCTGTCCTATTTCCGGGTTGCCGAACAGAACGGGGCCACGCTGGCCTACGGTGGCGCGGCGGTCGGAGATGGGTGGCTGGTGCAACCGACCGTCTACACCAGGGTGACGAACGATATGACGATCGCTCGCGAAGAGGTCTTCGGCCCAGTACTCGTCGTGATTCCTTTCTCATCGGAGGAGGACGCGGTGCGGATCGCCAATGACTCCCAATACGGCCTCGCTGCCGGGCTCTGGACGAAGGACCTATCGCGAGCGCATCGGGTCGCAGCGCAGTTGGAGGCCGGGCAGGTCTACGTCAACGAATGGCAGGCCGGTCTCGTCGAAGGGCCGTTCGGCGGCTACAAGTCCAGCGGCTACGGGCGCGAGAAGGGCATGGAGGCCCTCCATCACTACACACAGACCAAATTCGTGGCGGTGAAGCTGTGAAGTTCGAAGGACGTATCGTCGTCGTCACCGGTGCTGGTAGCGGTATCGGGGCAGCGCTTGCCGAAGAAGCCGTTGTGCGCAAAGCCGCCGCAGTAGTAGTCGTCGATATCGATTCCGTCGCGGCCAACGCCACCGCGCAGAGGATTTCCGAATACCAGGTGCCGGTGGTCCCGTTCGCGTGTGACATCTCCGATGTCACCGCCGTGGAGCGGCTCGCCGACGAGGTGGAGCGGACACTGGGGACGCCGGGGTTGGTGTGCGCCAACGCGGGTGTCAACACTCCGTCGGCACCGCTGCTCGCCGCGAAACCCGAGGATCTGAATTGGGCGCTGTCGGTGAATGTCACCGGCACTTGGGCAACGCTGCGCGCGTTCGGCCGCCGGATGGTCGCCGCCGCCGACCCAGGGTGGCTGCTTGTGACCGCTTCCGAGCACGCGATCGGAATTCCTTTCCCCGGCAATGGTTTCTACACAGCCACCAAGCACGCCGTGCTGGGCCTGGCCGATGTCCTGCGGCGTGAAATGCCGCCGCATGTCGGCGTCAGCACCATGATTCCGGGGCTGGTCTCGACCGGACTGTGGCGTTCGGGGGCGCAACGGCCCCGCGAACCGGCGGGCCGATCCCGGAAAATGAGCTCGCACGTGCACTGTTGGCGCACGGCATGGATGCGGCCGCGGTGGCCGGCATGGCATTCGATGGTGTCGAAGCCGAGAGATTCCTGATCGCGACGCACGTGAATGCGCGCCAGTACTTCGACGCGCGCGCAACGGATGTCGACGAGGCGTTCACCGCGCTGCGATCCTCCGAGCGGGACAACAGGTCCTACGACGTCTTGAAGATCGTCGCGGAGCTGACTGCGGCACAAGCCGGTGAAACCCAGAAGAACCACTGAAGTAAGGCACGACATGAAGATCGAACTCGACCGGACGAAGTGCACCGGCCTGGGCATTTGCGAATCATTCGCACCGACTGTTTTCGAAGTGAACGACGAAGGTGAGCTCGTCCTGCTGAGCGATACCGTCCCCGACGGGCTGCTGGACGATGTCAAGAAGGCGTGTGAGGGCTGTCCGACGGAAGCGTTGACGCTGGTGGAGGAGTGACCGTGTGCCCAGCCCGCGCCATTGCACCGCTTGTCGTCGTCGGAGCCTCGCTGGCCGGGTTGCGGGCCGTCGAGGGCGCGCGCAAGAGCGGCTATACCGGTCCGATCACTCTGATCGGAGCCGAGAAGCATCTTCCCTACGATCGGCCACCACTGTCGAAAGCGTTCCTGGACAACGCGGAACCGGAAGAGACGCACTTTCGCACCGAGCAGATGCTCGCGGGCGAGCTTGGCGTCGAACTCGTCCTCGGAGCACCGGCGACGCGACTCGGTACCGAGCGCAGAGTTGTCGAGGTCGGCGACTCCGAGTACCCCTATCGTGCATTGGTCATCGCCACGGGAGCTACGGCGCGTTCGTTCCCCGGAACCGAGGGACTGTCGGGTGTTCACACCCTGCGCACTCTGGATGACGCGCGCGCCGTGCGGTCGGCATTGGATGCCGGAGCCAGGACCGTGGTCGTCGGGGCCGGCTTCATCGGCTCGGAGGTGGCCTCCGCGGCCCGCAAACGGGGACTCGATGTCACGATCGTCGAGGCGTTTCCAGTGCCGCTGGTGCGTGCGGTGGGGGAGCGGATGGGACCGGCCTGTAGCTCCCTGCACGCCCGCAATGGTGTTGAGTTGCGTTGCGGTATAGGCGTTTCCGCGATCGAGGGGCAGGGCTCGGTAGAGCGGGTCAGGCTGGCGGACGGCACCGTCCTGGACGCGGACCTGGTTGTGATCGGCATCGGGGCGACGCCCGCCACCGACTGGCTGGCCGGTTCGGGCGTTCGCGTCGATAACGGTGTGATCTGCGATGAGTATCTGCGGACTTCGGTGCCCGACGTCTATGCGGCCGGCGATGTCGCGCGTTGGCGCAACAGCCTCTTCGGCCGCGAGATGCGGCTCGAACACTGGACGAGTGCTGCGGAACAGGGAGCGATCGCGGCGCGGAACGCGCTCGGCGAGCATCCCCTCTCGGCGTACACGACGGTGCCGTATTTCTGGTCCGACTGGTACGACAGTCGCATCCAGTTCGTCGGCGTGCCGGATGAGGGCGAAGTGCGCGTCGTCAGCGGCGACGTGAACGACGGCCGATTCGTGGCGCTGTACCGCAGTGGCGAACGCCTGGCCGGAGTGCTGACCATGAACGAACCGCGCGAGATCATGAAATATCGCCGTTTGATAGCCGAGCGCGCCAGTTGGTCGGCAGCACTCGAATTCGCCGCGACGCGTGCCCGAGTCGCGGTGTCGTAGCCGGACGCCCTGCTCAACCCAATCTTGATTGATAGCGACAACTTTCAGAAGAACTCGGAGTAAGAAATTGGATGGAAAGCTATACGCGGCTGCTTTCGTCCTGCCCACGGACGCAGCGACTGCTGGCAGCCGGGCGATGCTCGGACTGGACGGCGGCACTCCGTGAAGGCTCTGGTCTACCGTGGCCCTCGGGACATCGCCTTCGCCGACGCCCCCGAACCATCCATCACCGAGCCGCATCAGGCGATTGTCGACGTTGTTACGGCGGGGATCTGCGGCAGTGACCTGCACATCTGGAACGGTCACGGCTTCAGCGACACCATCGGCTACACGGTTGGCCACGAGGCGCTCGGCATCATCAGTCGAGCCGGTCGGGACTCGGGAGATCTGGCTGTCGGAACCCGGGTGCTCATCCCTGCTTCTGTCGGCTGTGCGACGTGCGACGAGTGCAGCGCCGGTCGGGTGTCGGCCTGCCTGACCAAGTCTGGGCATTGGAGCGAATCGTGCTACGGAATAGGTCCGAAGCTCCAGGGCGCGCAAGCCCAGCAGGTGCTCGTGCCCCATGCCGCCCGCAACCTCGTCGCCGTGCCCGATGACGTGAGCGACGAAGCCGCGATCGTGCTGACGGACAACGCACCGACGGCGTGGTACGGATGTCGGCGCGCCCGGATCGCTCCCGGTGACAACGTCGTCGTTATCGGCCTTGGGCCCGTCGGGCTCATGAGTGTCCAGTGCGCCTTCGCGATGGGTGCGGCGAACGTCATCGGCATAGACCCCGTGGAGTCGCGTCGCAGTCGGGCGCAGGCCATGGGCGCCACCGCACTCGCAGCGGGTGAGCACGTTCGCGACGAAGTACGGTTGATCGTGGGCCGAACCGGCCTCGATGCCGTCATCGACGCCGTCGGCTCCGATGAGACCATCGTGCTGGCGGTCAAGCTGGTCCGGGTCCGTGGCCGAGTCAGCGTCATCGGCGTCAATCAGAGTCCTGCACTGCCGTTTCCGATGCAGTACGCCCAAGTGAAGGAGCTGGAATTCGCCATCGGACTGTGCTCCGTGCAAGCGGAGTTACCCGTGCTCCTCAGATTGACGAGCAGCGGCCGAATCCGGCCGGGTGACGTTGTCTCGCACCGGATGCCGATGAGTCAGGGGCCCGAGGCCTACACCCTCTACGCGTCGCGCGACCAGGACGTCAGCAAGATCGTGCTCGACCCGAACCGCTGACCCGGTTTTGGTTTCGTACGCCGCGCCTGCGTCCGCGGCGAGCCAAGATCAGCGCCGACTTCGCTCTACTGACCGCCGCGGTCAATCTCGCACGTCTCGCATGCTCGGGATCGGCCACACCAGCAACGGCTGCACGCCGGCCTGCGCCTGAGGCATACCCGGCCACAGTTCGTGACCGACGCCCAAACAACAAAGGGCACAACAGGACACAACCGATCAGCGACAACGATCACCAAGACCAGCCGAACCTGCACCGACCAGGCCGCGTGATCGTCGAAAAGGCCCGTTCGAAACGAGCCACCTAGACTGTGTACTCGTGAGTGCACCTGATCAGTCGACTAGCGGCGGTCCTCGACGTCGTGGCCGACCGCGGGGCAGTCTGGCCAGCAGTACCGAGGCGACGCGGGAGCGGATCCTCGAGGTGGCGATCGAGCTGTTCTCCACGGTGGGCTATCACGCCACGAGTGTCGCCGAGATCGGGAACCGGACCAACCTGCAGCCCGGTGCGCTGTACTACCACATCAAGTGCAAGGAAGAGCTGTTGTGGGAGATCCTGCGACGCTACACCATGAAGGCGCTGGCGGGGGCGCAGCGGGTCGTCGCCGCAGACGCCACCCCGGTCGAGAAGCTTGGCCAGCTCATCGACGCTCACGTCCGCATCATCGTGCGGCATCAGCGTGAAGTGCTTGTTCAGATGCGCGACGCGGACGCCCTCAGCGCGGAGCACATGCGGCAGCTGCAGGCGCTGCGGCAAGAAGTCCAGGATTGCTGGGAAGGTGTGCTCGAACAGGGATACCGCGCTGGCGAGCTGACACGCGCCAACCGCATCGTGGCCAATGGCCTACTGGGAATGATGAATTCGGTCGCACAATGGTACCGGCCCGGCCGCGGTCAGCGCATCGATGAGATCGTGGGGGAGTTCCAGGCGATGGTCATCGACGGCCTGGGGCGCTAGGACTGCGGTTCGCCAA
The DNA here is from genome assembly GCF_035920345.1 of Nocardia vinacea. Taxonomy (NCBI): domain Bacteria; kingdom Bacillati; phylum Actinomycetota; class Actinomycetes; order Mycobacteriales; family Nocardiaceae; genus Nocardia; species Nocardia vinacea. The sequence goes on along the minus strand of NZ_CP109149.1, from coordinate 1,847,556 downwards.
GCCAGCAGCTGCGGCGGGCCTGGTCCGACCCGCACCTCGACTGCGGAGGTCGCCACGCCCACGGAGCCGAGCTTCACCGTCGAACCGCCGAAGAACAGCCGTGAGACCGCTGATCCCATGCCACCAGAGTGGAACAGCGGTATCGCGACTGAGACCACATCGGCGCGTCGGCAGGACAAAGCACTGATGAGTGACAAGCAAAGCGCGTTCAGGTTCGCGTGCGTGATCATCACGCCTGGGGCCGCATAGCTACTCGTTTGCCGCTTCTTCGGCCTGAGCGCTCAGCCGGCGGTGGCGGTGAGCAGTTCCGCGAACCGTTGCTGGGCCGCGGCCCGACGAGTGGGTACGTGCTCGGTGGGAATGCCTGTCGCCGGAGGCGTGTAGTTGCGCAGGATCAGCTTGGCGACGCTGTCCCGGTGTACCTCGTCAGGGCCATCGTAGAAGCGCGCCGCGCGCGCCGACCGGTACATCCCTTCCAGAGGCAAGTCGGCGGAGTAGCCGAGTGAGCCGTGTGCCTGGATCGCGCGGTCGATGACGTCGTGTAGCACCTTCGCCCCGTAGTACTTGATGTACGCGATCTCCTTGCGGGCGGCCGCGGTACCGTGCTGGTCGATCATCCACGCCGCGTTCAACGTCATCAGGCGCGCGGCCTGGATCTCGGCGGCCGAATCGGCGATCCAGTTCCGGACGGTCTGCTTGTCTGCCAGCACACCATCGTGGAGTTCGCGCGAGGCGGCGCGTTCGCACATCATGTCGAAGGCCCGCTTGGCCTGCCCGATCCACCGCATGCAGTGGTGAATGCGGCCTGGCCCCAGCCGTTTCTGGGCGATGCGGAAGCCGTCACCGATGCCGCCGAGCAACGCGTCTGCCGGAACCCGGACATTGTCGAACAGCACCTCGGCGTGCGAGGGATAGTGGTTCGGCTGGACGATCGGATGTTCCATGGTGGCCAGGTCGCGCACGATCCGTACCCCGGACGTGCCGATCGGAACTATGAATTGTGATGCACGCCGGTGCTTTTCGGCCTCCCGGTCGGTCACGGCGACGACAATGATGAAATCCGCCGTCGAGGCGTTGGAGACGAACCACTTGTGGCCGTTGATGATCCAGTCGTCACCGTCGCGCAAGGCCGTGGTAGACAGGCGAGTCGGGTCAGAACCCGCGTGGCCGGGCTCGGTCAACGCGAAGGCCGAGTATTTCTCGCCGGCCAGCAGCGGTTCCAGGTACTGTGCCTTCTGCTCAAAAGTGCCTGCGGCGGCGAGGATTTCGCTGTTGCCGGAATCCGGCGCCTGATTGCCGAACACCAGCGGTGCCACCCAGCTGGAGCCGATAATCTCGTGCATCAACCCGAGCTTGACGTGGCCATAGCCCTGGCCGCCCAATTCCGGGTCCAGGTGCGCGGCCCACAACTCCTGCTGCCTCACCTGCTCTTGCAGCGGTGCGATGGCACGGCGCAGCTGCGCCCAATCCAGGCTCAGAGTCTCGAGCGGAAGCACTTCGGCGCGGATGAAATCCCGGATCCAGTCCAGTTTCTTCTGGAACTCGGGGTCAGTGGAGAAATCCCATGCCATATCGGTCCTCGATTCGTGAATACGATCAGTTGTGGTCGATCAGGTGGTGTGCTCGGGTGAACAGGGCCGCCGCATTGGTGTGCAGCCGTTGCCCCACATCGACGGAGGCGAGCCCGGCGCACGACCGCGCATGGGTGCCCTCCAGAATGATTCCGAGTTTGAAACAGGCCAGCACGGCGTACCAGTCTGCGGCCGACACATCGAGGCCCGTGCGTTCGCCGTAACGTCGGATGAGTTCCGACGCGGGCGGCAGTCCGCCTGCGCCCGTGAGTGCAGAGCCGATGATGTCGATCCGCCGATCCGGCTCCGGCCAAGTCGCCAGCAGCCAGCCCAGATCCAGCATCGGATCGCCGATCGTGCACATCTCCCAGTCCACAATCGCCGCCACCTGCGGCCCATCGGGCGCGAACATGATGTTGGCGAGGTGGTAGTCGCCGTGCATGATCCCGATCGGGCCGCTGGACGGCCGGTTGCGAGTAAGCCACTCGGCCACCGACTCGACGGGCAGGCCGTGTCCGTCGTAATTGTCCAGCTGTGCATAGGACTCGAGTTCCCGCAGCCAGCGCGGCACCTGACGTTCGAGAAAGCCCTCGGGGTGCCCGAAATCGGCCAGCCCCACCGCCTTGTAGTCGACCGTACTCAGCGTTGCCAGCGCGTCGACGGCCCCGAGTCCCATCCGATAGCGAACGCCCGCGTCCGAGGCGTGCAGTACGGGCAACTCGACCGCTGCGTTGAAACCGGCCAGCGGCTCCATGAGGTAGAACACCGCCTCGCCCAGCACTGATTCGTCGAGGCACGCGGCGATCAGCCGGGCATGTGGCACGGCGGTGTCGGCCAACGCCGCCAACAGCCGCATCTCCCGGCGCAGGTTGTCATTGGTCGTCGCGCGCGGATGTAGCGGGCCTCGGCGCAGTACGAATTCCCGTGCGCTGCGGGTGAATCGCAGCATGATGTTCTGAGTGCCGCCCCCGATGGCGCGGATGTCGGTCAATGGCCCGCGCCCAAGGCCATTGGCATCCATCCAGCCGGCGAGTGCGGACAACTCGACCCCAGGAATCCCGAAGTTCGCGGTCGCGCAGACGCTGCTCATCGGACCCCGCCGTCGAGCCGAAGTACGGCACCTGTACAGAACGATGCCTTTTCGCTTGCGAGATACAATGCCGCTCCAACGATCTCGTCAGGCTTTCCACAGCGGCGCAGCGCCGCCTGGCTGTCGAACTGCACCCGCATTTCGTCGGTCCACGCCTGGGAGATGTCGGTGAGGAAGGGCCCGCACTGGATCGCGTTGACTCGGACGCCGGTCGGCCCGAACGTCTGTGCCAAGCCTTCGGTGAGGTTGTTCAGCGCGGCTTTGGCGGCCGCGTAAGGAATCGCATTGGGATCCGGGCGTATCGCCTCGATCGAGGAGATGTTGACGATCGAGCCACCGCCCCTCTCCGCCATCCGTGCACCGATAACCGATGCCAACCGGAAGGGACCTTTCAGGTTCACGCCGATCACCTTGTCGAAGTACGCCTCGGTGACCTGATCGACCGACGGGTACTGCGGTGACAGTCCGGCGTTGTTCACCAGCACATCGACCCGACCGAATTCCTGGTACACGCTGTCGATCAGGGTGTCACACTGCGCCCAGTCACTGACATTGCACGCGACGGCCAGTGCCCGGCGCCCGTGCAGCGCTTCGACGGCTTTCGCCACCACCTCGCAGTCGGCGACCTTTCGACTCGTCACCACAACGTGGGCGCCCTCGGCGCCGAAGGCCTGGGCCATCTCTTGGCCCAACCCTCGACTGCCTCCGGTGACGACAACTACCTTGCCATCGAATTCCATTGTGACCTCGTTGATTTCGTCTAACTAGCGTCCGGGCCGGCACGGTTCCGGCGTCAGGATCGTCATCGGTCCGGCGTCCCGGTAGGGAACCCTTCCTGTCTGGCGTCCTGCCGCGTTTCCAGTTATTAAACTGAGCGCCCACTATATTATAGCCGGAGAAGTTCATTGCCGAGGCGTCCATCGTCGCGACTATTTCGACATCGGGCAGTTCGACCACCGTCCCGGGGCGGTCGCGGCCATGAAGGATATCTACATGGCCGAGGACATCGACAAGAGGCAACTGGCGGTGAAAGCGTTCGAAATCGACACGGCGCAAAATATCCCAAAGCCGTCGCGAAGATCGTCGACGACCTCGATGTGCTGCTCGAGTTCTACCGATACCCGGCTGAGCACTGGATCCATCTGCGCACCACAAACCCCATCGTTATCTGCAGTGCTTCGAAGGGTGTCTTCGATGTGGAGCACGTGCTGTTGAACCGCTCTGTTGTGCGTGCTGGATGTGGTTATCTACCGCGGTCCAGGAGGCAGATCTCAGGGAGGCGGAGTGCTTGTTACGCGGGTGGTTTCGCCGGTCTCGTCGCGTGAGTCATGGACCGTTCTCGGTGATGACGACCGACCGTTGGGGCCGGTAGAGCGGTATCTGGCGTATTTGACCGATATCGAGCGGTCCCCGAACACGGTCAAGGCGTATGCCCACGACCTGAAGGACTGGTTCGAGTTCCTAACCTTCCGTGGCCTGGACTGGCGGGAAGTGCGTTTGGAAGACCTCGGCGGGTTCGTCGGTTGGCTGAGGCTGCCACCTGCGGCACGAGACGGCAGGGTCACGGTGTTGCCGTCAGTGGCGCACCATTGCACGGAATCGACTGTGAATCGCAAGCTTTCGGCGTTGAGCGCCTTCTACCTCCACGCCGTGCGCCATGGCGTTGACGTCGGAGACTTGCTGGTGTCCTGGCAGCCGGTGGGTCGCGGCAGGGGCGGCTGGAAGCCGTTTCTGCATCACATCAGCAAGGGCGACCCGGTCAAGACCCGAACCATCAAGCTGAAGGCACCAAAGAAGCTACCGCGCGTGCTCGATGTCGTTGAAGCGCAAGCGATCCTGGATTCCTGCGGACGTTTGCGGGACCGCTTCCTATTCGCGGTGCTGCATGAGACCGGTGTCAGGATCGGTGAAGCCTTGGGGCTTCGGCACGAAGACATCGCCGCTGCCGAGCGCGAGTTGACGGTATGTCCACGGGACAACGACAACGGAGCTCGCACGAAATCATCGACCTCGCGCAGCGTTCCGATCAGCGCCCAGCTGGTCCGGTTATATGCCGATTACCTGCATGAGGAATACGGTGATCTCGACAGCGACTATGTGTTCGTCAACCTTTGGGGCCGCCCGCACGGGCACCCGATGACCTACTCGAACGTCTATGACCTGGTCGGGCGGCTGCGCCGCCGCACTGGCATCGACTTCGACCCGCATTGGTGGCGTCACACCGCCGCGACCCGTCTACTTCGAGATGGTGTCCCGATCGAGGTGGTCTCGCGCATCCTTGGCCACGTCGACATCACCACCACCGAAACGGTTTACGGGCACCTCACCGTCGAAGACGCTCGCCGAGTGTTGGAGCGGGCGGGCTGGTTCAACGATCAGGAGGTGCGCTGGTGAACACGCCTGTCACGAAATCCGCACCTGCCTGCTCGGGGTTACTGGCGAAATTGATGGCAGCGGTGAGGCCCGAATTCCGCAGCACTACACTACGGTTCGCCGCCGAGGATCCGGTGTTCGGTGGAGGTCGATGCCGCGTCGAACAGTGCGAGCGAACCGCACGCTCGCGCGGGATGTGTCCCGGTCATCATCAACGCTGGGCCGACGCCGGTCGACCCGATATCGAGGACTTCGCTGCATCGACCGACCACCGTTGGGCGCGGCAGCGTCCGAACATGCGCTGCCGGGTGACTGACTGCGGTTACGGCTGCGCGCGCGGCGGGATGTGTCAGCTGCACGCCCAGCGATGGACCCGGGCGGGTCGCCCCAACCTGCAACAGTGGTTGGCCGAACCGCTGCCGTTCAAGCGGCCCGCACCGGGAGTGACCTGCGCGATCACGTGTTGCGACCTCTGGCCGAAGGCGCAAGGCCCGTTCTGTCATCCCCATGCCGCCACTTGGAAGGTCAACGGACGACCCGATATTGGCGAGTTCGTTCGACGCTTTGACGACATCCAGATTCCGAGCGGGGAGACTATCCGGCTCGATGAACTCGAGGTCGGGATGCGGCTCGAGATGCAGTACGTCTTGCAACACCGTCACGACCAGCGCGAAGGCACCATCACCCCGGACACGGTGATGAGGGTGGTGCGCCTGCTGGCCAACGCGACGGCGTCGTCGCTGCTGGACCTCGACGAATCCGCCTGGCGCGCTCTGGCCGGCGAATACTGGCCACGTGACACACGATCTATCGGTTTCCTGAACTACGCTCGCCGCGTCGTCGAGGATCTCGCCGAGCCGACCGGGTGGGAAACCGAGTATCCACGCGATGCCTGGCGCATGCACCGGCTGGGTTTCGACGGTCGAAGAGTGTTGCGGTTCAACGGTATTGCTCAACCATGGCTGAAAGCATTGGCCAAGCGATGGGTTCGCTGGCGGTTGTCGACCGGGCTCGGGCTCGAAGCCGGCGGCGGACGCCCCGTCCTGGCGATCACCCGATTCTCCCGATTTCTGGACCGCGTCGGCGTCACCGAGATCACCGAGGTGACGCGGCCGGTTCTGGAACGATATCTGGCCGACCTTCGCAGCGAACCCGGCGGCCCGCATCGCCAGGGCACCAACATCGGTCTGCTCAATGGGTTTTTCGCCGCCATCCGCCAACATCGTTGGGACGCACGACTTCCCGCCGAAGCGTCCTTCTTCACACAGGACTATCCCAAGCGCGACGAACGAGCACCCCGAGCGTTGCCCGACAACGTGATGGCCCAGCTCGAACAGCCCATCAACCTCGACCGCTGGGACAACCCCACCTACCGGCTGATCACGCTCATCCTCATGCGCTGCGGACTGCGGATCACCGACACGACGCGGCTGCGCGGCGACTGCGTCGTCACCGACGCCGACGGCGCACCCTATCTGCGCTACTTCAACCACAAAATGAAACGCGACGCCCTGGTTCCTATCGACGAGGAACTCCGCGAGCTGATCAACGGGCAGCGACAGCGCGTTCTCCAACGATGGCAGGCCAGCATCCCATGGTTGTTTCCGCGCCCAACCAAGAACATCACCGGTGAGCACCCCGTCGGCAGTTCCACCTACCGGCTGGCGCTCTATCGCTGGCTCGAGTACTGCGACATCCGCGACGAACACCGCGCCCAGGTGCGCCTGACCCCGCATCAATGGCGTCACACTCTGGGCACCCGACTCATCAACCGTGACGTCCCCCAGGAAGTCGTCCGCAAGATCCTCGACCACGACTCGCCGCAGATGACCGCGCACTACGCCCGCCTGCACGACACGACCGTCCGCCGGCACTGGGAAGCGGCCCGAAAGGTCGACATCAACGGCGACACCGTCAGACTCGACCCGGATGGTCCGCTGGCAGAGGCGGCCTGGGCCAAACAGCGGATCAGCCGCGTCACACAGGCCCTGCCGAACGGGTTCTGCGGTTTGCCGGTCCAGAAGAGCTGCCCGCATGCCAACGCGTGTCTGACCTGCCCCATGTTCATCACAACACCGGAATTCCTTCCCCAGCACCGCAATCAGCGTCAACAGGTTCTCCAGATCATCGACGCCGCCGAGGCCCGAGGCCAGCAGCGCCTCGCCGAGATGAACAAGGGCGTGCTGACCAACCTCAACCAGATCATCGACGCCCTCGACGACGAAACCCGCAGCAACCAGAAGGCGGTCCCCGATGCGAGCTGACAACACCGCACACCTGATCACCGCCGCCCAACGCCGTCACGAACTGACCCGCGCCAAGGCCATCCAAGCTCTTCACGAGCTCGATCAAGCAGGAACAGCGATCACCTTCCAAGCCCTCGCCCAGCACGCCGATGTCTCCCGCTCCTGGCTATACAGCCAGCCCGACATCAAAGACGAAATCCAGAGGATCCGCGCCAGCCAAGGCCTAAACATCAAGGCCGCCATACCATCTCGCCAGCGAGGCAGTGATCAATCGCTGCGTCAGCGGCTCAACATCGCCAACACCCGCATCCGCCAGCTCACCGAGGAGAACCAGAAACTTCGCCGCCAGCTCGAACAGACCCTCGGACAACTTCGCGCCGAGCGATCAACGAAACCAGCTGCACAGCATCGCAATCCGGTAACGATGCGACCGTGCTGAACAGTCGACGCAGCGGCTACGCCGCTGCGTCGACAACACCATCCACAACACATCCGCGCTGGCCACAGCACCGCGCCGACCTCGGACTAGAGATAACCATCGAATCGACCTTCGCGTCCGTTCGTCTTCGGACCAAGGTCACCAAGGGGCCGGGCTCGCGGGCGGCGGGAATCGCTATGGCCTACAAGCTGATCGATTCCTCCCAAACCCGCTGGCGCAAGGTCAACGCCCCCGAACTCGTCGCCCTCGTCCGTGCCGGCGCGCTCTTCCACAAGGGCAAGCTGCTCGAACGCCCCGCGACATCACACCAGCGTCGACAGCCGACGCGGCCGACACCACCGGAACGGAGGTCGCCTGAAACTCACCGAATCCACAGGGTTTGACAATTCCTCACCAGCACGCGCCATGCTGGCGTAGGTGCAGAGACTGAGGGTCGCACCCTTTGGCGCCGAGGCCGAGATGGAGCGCCAAGCCCAGGACTTCGCCCGCGACGTCTCCGCAGTTCCTGCGGACACACCACCCCTGGTGGAGCCCCTTGAACTCGACTCGCAAGCCTCCGACATCCCCGATTCGGAGCTCCCTGACGCCCGAACAACCGGCTCGGAACGCTCGCGCATCATCCAGGTTGCGCCCCAGGTGGCGGCGGTAGGCAGGATTCCGGCGGCTGAGTTCCTGGAATTCCAAGCGAGTTTGAGTGCGTTGAAAGACTTCTCGTATAGCGGTTCCTCGGTCCTGCGGACGATCGAGTCCGAGCCTGCGGAAACCATGATTCGCATCGCGCACGACCTGAAACGGTTAGTGGGAAGCATCGGTGGAGGAGAGTTGTGGCCAGGCACTCCCTACTCTCTCGAGAATACGTGGACCGAACTCCTTCGGCTTCGGAACAGAGCCGCCATGGACGGCGCGAGCGTTGCCGCAGCACACTCGTACAACGTCGGCGCTCGGGATTGGGCACGCCGATACGCCGAGTTCCTCGGGGCGGCGGTTGAGGCGTTTGAGCAGATACCACGCAATGCGTCCGTCGATATGATTGCAGATGCCTCGATGGACGCGCTGACCTGATCGGTGCGGGGCGACGACTCTGAGTTCCGTTGATCTCGCGCTGTCATGCGACAGGCGTGTGAGCGTGGACCAGGGGCGGTCCCGACCGAGGAGTCGACCGGGCGAGCGTTCCGCATAAAGCCCCTTCTGATCGGCGTGGCGAGCGGGGCCGCCGCATCCCAGATTGTGAAGGCCGCAACCGACTTCCACAGAGCCGGAAAGACTTCCGTGATATGACTGTCTATGATTCACCGGGCCGACGTGCCGGTTTCTTAGGATTCTCTCAGCTGAACCCGAATTGAACCCCCACAGAGTTGCCCACTTGCGGTTGTGCACTGATTCGGCTCGATGCTGTCACCCATCCTTTCTGCATAACCGCAGGCAGAACGGGTGACGTGACGTAGTGTCTGTGTCCGGAGGGGGACTTGAACCCCCACGCCCGATAAAGGGCACTAGCACCTCAAGCTAGCGCGTCTGCCATTCCGCCACCCGGACCGGTGTGCTCAGCAAGGTTATCGGATGTGGCGGCGTTGGCCAAATCGCGGGTTTAGCTGGTGATTCTCGGTGTTGCGCGCTCGCCTTGCCCGTGCTGGCGACGAGTACCTACTATTTGGGCCAGTACTTACCGATGCGCATGTGGGACAGGTAGCGATGGGCACGAAGAGATCCGGACCGTACTTCTGTGGCATCGATGCGGCGATGGATGTGGTGGGCGGGAAGTGGAAGGCGCTGATCCTGTGGGAGTTGGCGAATCACCGCGTTCGCCGCTTCGGTGAACTGCGTCGCGGTCTGCCCGGCGTTTCGGAGAAGATGCTGATCCAGCAGCTGCGGGAGCTGGAGGAGGACGCCATCGTGGATCGCGAGATCTATCGCGAGGTGCCGCCGAAGGTCGAGTATCGGCTGACCGAATTGGGCATCGCCCTCAATGCGGCGCTGGAGCCGCTGGGCGCGTGGGGCCGCGATCGCATCGACCGGATCGGTGCCGGGCGTGTCCACCTGCCCACGTGAGGGTTCATCCCAGGATCGGCAGCGTCCGTTCCTTGGCCAGCCTCGACAATGCCTCCTGCATGATCCCGGTGACGTACTCGTAGCCGCGATCCACATCCAGCTCGGGCCCGAATATCTCGTGCAGGTCGATCGGCGGCAGGAATTCGACCGTAACTTTCGTGGGCAACGGAATATGCCCGGCGAGGTCGCTGATATTCAGCCCCCACGGCAGTGCCAGCGAAATCGGGAACACCTTCAACCGCAGTGTCCGATCCAGCCGTAGCAGCCGGGCAATCCGGTCGCCGCGGGTGAGCATGAGAGCGTTCTGCTGGGCGCCGTAGTTCACGAACGGCACGATCGGCACGTGTTCGTCCCAGGCCAGTCGAAGGAATCCGGTGCGTCCGGCGAAATCGAGGCGATCCTCCTCCCAGCTGGGCCGGTGTACCTCCCAGTCGCCGCCGGGATACACCAGCACCGCTGCGCCACTGCGCAGCGCGGCCTTGGCGCTGTCGGGATCGGCTGCCACCGCGCCGAAGCGGGACAGGAACGAGCCGAGGAACGGTACGGCCATCACCAGATTGTGGGCGAGTTGGTAGAAGGGCCGCTCGGGTCCGAAATAGTGCGCGAACGCGAGGGTGGTCACGAGGGCCTCGGGCGAAACGTTGCCGCCGGAGTGGTTGCCGACCAACAGTATCGGCCCGTCTTCGGGGATCTGCTCCATTCCGCGCACCTCGGCGCGGAAGTAGGCGCGGGCCAGTTGCCAGGACGGTTCGACGGCGCAGGCGATGAAGGCGGGATCCCGGTCGCTCATATCCGCCTTGGGAACCCGCGCTCGCACCTCCCTGGCGACCCAGTCGGTCGCGCTGTCGATGGGCGGCAATCGCAGGCTCAGGAACTTCATGGGCACGGCTTTCCGGTGGAGGCGTCGACCGAGACATACCCGGCAATGTCGCGACCACACCGCACCTGTGATTGCGATCAGCGTGAATCGACCCGCGATTGCGCACCTCGCGACCGTGGCGGATGCCGCCCGAGAACAGCCATGGCACCCTGCGGGCGGTGTCAGGTGGTAGGAAAGGGTACGTGTCTGCAACTGGCGAAGTATCCGGTCCGAACACCACATCTCGTGCTGTGTCCGAGGTGGTCGAATTGGTCAGTACGCTGATCCGGTTCGACACTTCCAACACCGGGGATCTGGCCACCACCAAGGGCGAGCGCGAATGCGCGCAGTGGGTGGCCGATCAGTTGCATCAGGCGGGGTACACGACCGAGTACGTGGAATCGGGCGCGCCGTGTCGCGGGAATGTGTTCGCGCGGTTGAAGGGGGCCGATTCGAGCCGCGGCGCGCTGCTGATCCACGGGCATCTCGATGTGGTGCCCGCCGAGGCCGCGGACTGGAGTGTGCACCCGTTCTCGGGTGCGGTGCGCGACGGCTATGTGTGGGGGCGCGGCGCGATCGATATGAAGGATATGGTCGGCATGATGCTGGCTATCGCGCGCCAGTTCAAGATCGAGGGGACGGTGCCGCCGCGCGATATCGTCTTCGCCTTCCTCGCCGATGAGGAGAACGGCGGCAAGTGGGGTTCGCAGTGGCTGGTGCAGAATCGGCCCGACCTGTTCGACGGGATCACCGAGGCGGTGGGGGAGGTCGGCGGCTTTTCGCTGACCGTGCCGCGCCCGGATGGCACCGACCGGAGGTTGTATCTGGTGGAGACGGCCGAGAAGGGGCTCGGCTGGATGCGGTTGCGGGCCAAGGCCCGTGCCGGTCACGGTTCGTTCCTGCACGAAGACAATGCCGTCACGATTCTGGCCGCCGCGGTGGCGCGCCTGGGCAAACACACCTTCCCCCTGGTGCTTTCGGATTCGGTCGCCGAATTCCTGGCCGCGGTCGCCGAGGAGACCGGCTTGGAGTTCGATCCATCGAGCCCCGATATCGAGGGTCAGCTCGCGAAGTTGGGCACGATCTCCCGGATCATCGGCGCGACACTGCGCGATACCGCGAATCCGACCATGCTGCAGGCGGGATACAAGGCGAATGTGATCCCGCAGACCGCCGAGGCGGTCGTCGACTGTCGCGTGGTGCCGGGGCGACAGGCCGCATTCGAGCGCGAGGTGGACGAGCTGATCGGCCCGGATGTCGAGCGCGAGTGGATCACCAAACTCGATTCCTACGAAACGACATTCGACGGACATCTCGTCGACGCGATGAACGCCGCCATTCTCGCCCACGACCCGCAGGGTCGGACCGTGCCCTATATGCTCTCCGGCGGTACCGACGCAAAGGCCTTCGCCCGCTTGGGGATTCGCTGCTTCGGTTTCGCACCGCTGCAGCTGCCACCGGATTTGGATTTCACGGCACTGTTCCACGGTGTCGACGAGCGGGTTCCGGTGCAGGCACTCGAATTCGGCACCCGGGTGCTGGAACACTTCCTGTTGAACAGCTGACGATCGAAAGGACCCACCGTGCCCGACTACTCTTACAACCCGTACGACGCGCTGCCCGAGGTACCCAGCTTCACGGTGACCTCGGAGGATGTCGCCGATGGCGAGAGCTTCGGCAACGATCAGGTCAGCGGCGTCTTCGGCGCGGGCGGCAAGGATGTCTCGCCGCAGCTTTCCTGGTCCGGATTCCCCGCGGAGACAAAGAGTTTCGCGGTCACCGTCTACGATCCGGATGCCCCGACTGCCGCCGGTTTCTGGCACTGGGCGGTGGCCAACATTCCGGTGAGCACCACCTCGCTGCCACGCGGAGCGGGTAGTGAGGGCGGTGTCCTGCCCGAGGGTGCGGTCACATTGCGCAATGACGGCGCGTTCCCGGGATTCGTCGGTGCGGCGCCACCGGCCGGACACGGGTACCACCGCTACTTCATCGTCGTGCACGCGGTGGATGTGGAGCGGTTGGAGATCGACGAGAACGGCACTCCCGCCTTCCTCGGCTTCAACCTGTTCTCGCACACCGTGGCCCGCGCCACCATCGTCGCCAAGTACGAGGTGGCCTAGCATCTGCCGGGAAAACGACTGTGGCCCTGAGCTTTTGCTCAGGGCCACCGATCGTTATGAGACGTTCACCACCGATTCGGGCAGCGGCGTGGTGTACAGCGAGGCGATCTGCTCGGCGTACTTCGCGGCGATCGGGTTACGCTTGAGCTTCATCGTCGGGGTCAGCTCGTCACCGCCCGGCTCCCACGGCTCGCCGACCACGGTGAACCGCTTGATCTGCTCGACCCGCGACAGCTTGCGGTTACCCGCGACGACCGCCGCGAGCACCTCGTCCAGAATCTCCTTGCGGGTGGCCAGCGCGGCCGAATCGTCTGCGGGCGTGTCGAATTCCTTGGCCCGGATAGCGGCGGTGTCCGGATCGAGCACGATCAGCGCGGAGATGAACGGTTTGGCCTCACCGATCGCCACCACCTGACCGACCAGCGAGGACGCCGCCTTGACCGCGTTCTCGATATTGGTCGGGGAGATGTTCTTACCCGACTCGTTGATGATCAGTTCCTTCTTGCGATCCACGATGCGCACATAGCCGTCGGCATCGATGGTGGCGACGTCACCGGTGGCCAGCCAGCCGTCGGCGTCGAGCGCTTCCTTGGTCTTATCGGGCTGCTTGCGGTAGCCCGGGGTGACGATCGCGCCACGCACCAGCAGTTCGCCGTCCTCGCCGAGCCGTAGCTCGAGACCCTCGACGGCCCGGCCGACCGAACCCGGCCGCGGCTTGGCCAATTCGGTGTAGGTGGCCACGCCGGTGGTCTCCGACATACCCCACACCTCGCTGACGGTGAACCCGAGTCCGAGGAAGTATTCGAGGGTTTCGGCCGGGATCGCGGCGGCACCGGAGGCGGCGACCTTGAGGTTGTCCAGGCCGAGCGCGGCCCGCAGTTTCGACAGCACCAGCGCGTCGGCGACCTTGTACTGCGCGGCGAGCACCGGACTGCGGCCCTTACCCGCCAGATCGGCGCGTGCGGCCGCGATGCCGGTATTGATGGCCCAGTTCGCCAGCGCCTTCTTCACCGGGCTCGCTTCGGTGGCGAGCTTGCCATCGATACCGGCCTTGATCTTCTGCCACACCCGGGGCACACCGAAGAAGATGGTGGGGTGTGCGTCGGGCAGCGCGGCGGCGATCTCGCGCGGATCCGGCACGCAGGTGATCAGGATGCCGGTGAGCAGGCTGATGGCATGGCCGGAAATGCGGTCGGCGACGTGCGCGGCGGGCAGGTAGGAGATGGCGCGGTCGTCGAAGCCGACCCGCAGTGGGCCGTTGACCAGCGCGATGATCTGGGCCAGCACATTGCGGTGGGTGATCTCCACACCCTTGGACGGGCCGGTAGTGCCCGAGGTGTAGATCAGCGTGGCCAGATCGTCGGGGGTGACCGCCTGCCAGGCGGCGTCGAAATCGAAGTCGGCGGCCGGATTCGCTTCGAGGTCGGCCAGGCCGACCGTATCGGCGGCCGGACCGTCCACCACCACGATGTGCTCGAGATCGACGCCCGCGCCGTTGATGACGTCGAGGAAGGCACGCTCGGTGATCACCACCTTGTTCTCCGCATTGGTGAACAGATGCTTGATCTGCTCGGGAGAGCTGGTGTTGTAGATCGAGAACGGGGTGGCGCCCAAATGCAGTGCGGCCGTGTCGATCAGATTGAACTCGGGCCGGTTGGTGAGCATGATGCCGACGCTGTCGCCGTGGCCGACGCCCAGGCCGGCCAACCCCGCCGCCAGCGTGCGCACCCGCTCACCGTATTCGCGCCAGCTGATCTCCGTGGTACCGCCGACCGTCCGCAACGCGACCTGATCCGGTCGTAACTTCACGGTCTCCTGGAATGCCTCCGGCACCGTGTACACCGTCTTGCCGGATTCGTGCGCGAAACCGATTTCTGTTGTCGTCATCTTCCCGTTTCCCGATATCTCTGGCGTGAACCGCGCCCGGCGCGACCGCATGGTTTCCACGCGGTTCGAGACCCGCTGCTCCTGATAAATTGCAAGCGACTCTATCTCATCGTGTCACGCGGTGGGATAGCACCGTGTGGCGCGGCTCACTCATGGTAGCCACATCGGGGTAATCGTGTCCGTTACTTGGACGCGGGAAGTGTGCGCCGACGGCGGGCCTGACCCCGCATCGTCCAGAACCGCCAAATGCGGCTCTTACGTTTGAATACCGGTTGCACCTCCGGAGCCCACGGCACGTCGCTCGTGGGGATGAGATGGCCGCGGCGTCGGCGTTTCGCATCCAGATATGCCGCAGCCCGCGCGCTGAGCACCGGAGTCAGCAGCGGTTCCATGATCACAGCCAGACCGGCGGCGCGCAGTTCGGCGGCCTTGTCCGGATTGTTGGTGAGTAGGCGCACCCGGGCCAGTCCGAGTTCCTGCAGGCTTTTCGCCGCGTGCAGGTAGCTACGATTGTCCACGGGGAATCCGAGCCGCTCGTAGCTGGTGAAGGTGTCCGCGCCCGACCGCTGACTCTCCCGGTAACCCAGCGCCTTGGCGATCAGCCCGACACCGCGGCCCTCTTGCTCCAGATAGACCAGAACACCGCTGCCCTCAGCCCAGATCAGGTCCAAAGACTTGTCGAGTTCCGGCCCGCAATCGCAATCGTCCGAACCGAGACCCTCGCCATATAGACACCGCGAATGCACCCGGACCAGACACCCATCGCCGGCTTCACCGAAAACAAGCACATGTCCATACTCGGCGCCGCCGGCCACTTCCATCACACGAACCTGCAGATCCTGCCCCTTGCGGGTGAGCCGATGGGCGGTCTCACCAAGCGTCGGCACAGCTGTGGTCAATGCTCCTCCGAAGACGATGGGATAGTTGGGTTTGCCGCCGTTTGCGGCGCGAGAAGCCCGGGCTGCCAGCGAACGACAAACTGTAACTCGATCACCGATTTCAGCGCTGTAAATCTATTCGAGCCGCGCCATCGCGTATGTTACGCGCCGGCCGACTCTTCCCCGGCGAGGTGGACGATGCGGTCGATATCCCGAACCGATGGCATGGCGTCCGGAATGTCACCGAACGACTGGGTCGCGACCATCGCCGCAGTCGCCCAGCGGAATACCGGTTCGTCGGCTGGTCGACCGGAGGCGACGATCTTCGACACCAGCGCGGCGGAGAAAGCCGCTGCGGCGCCCGGCGAATCTTCCAGTGCCACAGGAAAATCTGCGATATCCGCATTGATCTCGTCAGATCTGACGATGCAACGGAAGCCGTCGATCACACAGACCCCCCGCACACCCAGACTGCGCAGCCGTTGCGCCACCGCGGCCCCGGACGCGGACGGGTCCCCGGGCAGCAATGCGCGCAGTTCCCACGTCGAGCCAACGAGATAGTCGACAGCGCCGAAATACTGGTAGAGATATTGCGGCGCATCGATCGGCGGTGAGGGACTCACCACCACCGTTGGCCGACGATCCATCTCCCCGATGGCCGCCAGCACGTCCTTGATCGCATCGGAGGGCTGCTCGAAGGTCAATACGACCGCATCCGAGGCTGCGAGCGCCTCGCGAAACTGTGGTTCACTCACCACGTGTGCTCCTTGCCAGATGCGGTCGTCCTCGCAGCCGATCTTGCTGGAAACACCCGTACTGGTGATCATGACCGCGGAGACATTCGTCGTGGCGCCATCAACGACTTTGACCAAGTCGGTATCGACATTCTCGGCGCGTAAATAGTTGAGGATGTGCCTACCGGCGTCGTCGTTTCCGACCGCGGAGATGAGCTGAGCCTGCAGTCCGAGACGCGCAGCCGCCACCGCACGGTTGAGCCCCTTACCGCCCGCATGCACTTCGAAGCTGCCCGGCGTGGATTTGCCCGCCGATGGAATTTGGCCGATCCGGTAGATGTGGTCGATTACCGCCGATCCGATGACCGTGACCACGCCACGGCGCGGCTGTACGTCCGGCAGTGCGATCAGCACCTTCGGTTCGGGGGTGAACCTGTAGTTCGATGTCGAATGGGCGGCCGCGGCCGCGAGCTTGGCCGCCAATTCGGTAAATGCGCGTCGCTCGGGTGTAGCCCGCAACGAACGCACAGTCGGTGCGGGCGGTACGAAATCGGCGCCGTACGCCTCGTGCAGGCCGCGCCACTGTTCGGTCAGGTATACGCGACGCTCGCCGAGGTCGGCCGCATACAAGCGCTCGAGATCTATTCCGGCCGAGGGCTTTTCACGCAACAGCCCCAACGACAGTTCGGCATCGGCGATCAACCGATTGGTCGGATCCAGTTGCCGCGCGAGATCACGAACCACGGGCAAGACGGCTTCCTCCGCCGACAGCCCCTCCTGCTGCGCTCGCCGGCGGATGACGGATAGATCCAGCAGGGGAGCAACATCGATTTCCGTGGTGCGCAACCGATCCGCACTCAGCCCCGAGCGTTTGCTGAGCCTGGTGAGGATGTTGCGGATGGCAACCGTGCGTGAGTCCTGCTGGACCATAGGCGGGCCTGTCCTCCATGACGCTGCGATCGTTCCCTGTGACACTCTCACGATATGCCAATCGTCCGGGGTTTAGCCGTCGAGTGAACCGGCAATTACCAACTTACAACGGCAATTGACCGTAGTGAATGGCAAATGCCACACTGAGTTACGACGACCAAGCGTCGTCCGCCAGATGACTCGGGAGGGCCTGGTGATGAGATTGATTCTGCTGATACGGCACGCACGGCGGCGCGGGGAGCCAAGGGCCGGCGGTACCGAAACCGAGCTCGTTCCGAACCGCGCCCGGGTCTAGGCGAACGAATCGAGTTCGCCGGGACGACATTTCACCCGATCAAGCCGACTTCATCGCCTGGTCCATCCGACAGCAGCGAGCCCCGGCTGACCGCGATGCAGCGGTCGACCGGGGCTCAGTGCACCCAAAATGCGGTCGGCGACAGCTCTGGCACCCCTGGAGACAGCCGTGACGATCTACGAATGCAGCCGGTCGATGACCAGCAGCGTCACGCCCGACGAATGGGCGTGGCGGGCAGGGCGCGCAGAACCGGCATGGCGATTGAGCTGGATACCCGACCAGCTGACCCGCGAACAGGCCTGGGCCGGAATGCAATTGCAGGAGATTCTGAGCCACCCGGACCCGGCATCGGACCACGACGCGCACGCGCGGGCATTGGCCGATCAACTCGGTATCACCGTGCAGCAGGCACTGCACACGCTGCACCAACGGATGCTCGACAGGAGGCATTCGTGACCATCTACGTAACTCACTGGTCGATGACCAGCGATCTCACCGCGGAGTCGGCCTACCGGCTGGCGGACAAGTGGGCCAAGTCGTGGCGGCTGAGCTGGCTGCCCGAACGGCTGCTGACGCGGGAACGAGCTTTGGCGGGGATGGATCTCGCGGAGATCTTCAGCACCCAGGATTTCCGGCAAGACTCGACGGCTCGAGCACGAGCCTTCTATTGCGCCGGTCAGATCGGAATACCCCTCGAGCTCATCGTGCTCGAATTGCTACACCGGAGGCACCCATGACCGTCGACACCACCGACTGGACCATGATCAGCGATATCACCCCCGAGTCGGCATACCGCCAGACCGGGTCGGGGGCCGCGGTCTGGAGACTGAGCTGGCTGCCGGATCGGCTGCTGACCCGCGAACAGGCGCTGGCGGGCATGGAACTCGACGAGATCCTCAGCGATCCGGACATCGTGCACGACCGGCACGCCCACGCCGATGCGGCCATTCTGGCCGGGCGGGTCGGCATCATCTGGGAGCAGGCGGTGGTCCTGCTGTCGAAGCGGATGCTGGCTCGACTACGCCAGCGTCCCAATGGAATTCAGGACGACCCGGCGGACTGCGAATCCGCGGGGCACTCCCGCATGTCGCTGCACGCCGACCGGACACCGTGGGTTTTCCGATAGCGTGCGACGCCGCGAGGCATCGGCCGCCGGGAGGGGAGGCGGCCGGTGCCGTCGTGGCGGGACGCTGCGTCAGCGAGTCGGTGCGACGATCCGATCGATCTCGTGCATGGTCGGCATACCGTCGGCGAGCGGGCTGGTCGTCCGGGTTGCCGCCATCGCGGCGGTCGCCCACTCGAAATCCGCACGGTTCGCGGGCTGCCCGGTCCGCGCGAGTCGGTAGGCCAGCGCCGCGTCGAATGCCGCGCTGGCCGCGGGGGATGTTTCCGATACCGCCTCCGGACGCGCCGGAATGTCGAGTTGACGGGTGCCCGAGCGGACCCGGCAGGCGAGGCCCTCCACCTCGCAGGCGCAGTATGCACCGCGTGCCAGCAG
The DNA here is from genome assembly GCF_035920345.1 of Nocardia vinacea. Lineage (NCBI taxonomy): Bacteria > Bacillati > Actinomycetota > Actinomycetes > Mycobacteriales > Nocardiaceae > Nocardia > Nocardia vinacea. The sequence goes on along the minus strand of NZ_CP109149.1, from coordinate 1,828,587 downwards.
CGCGGGCGCGATGGTCGTCGCCGAAGTGCTCGCCGCCGACGTTATCGCTGTCGCCGGCCAATTCGCCGAGTTCCCACGAACTTCCGTTCAGGTAGTCGATCGGCTCGAGGTGACGTTCGAGGTCCTGAAAATTCTCGACAGGGGGTGCGGGGTGAACCACAAGGCGTGGGCGCTGCGGCGTGGCACGGATCATCGATAGTGCCTCGTTGATGACCTCGGTCGGCAATTCGAATGTCAGCAGCACTGCATCCGAGGACACGATCGCCGCGCGAACCTGCTCGCCGCGCAGATCCGCGATGCCGAGCTTGGCGCCGTCGACCCGGCCGATAAATGCCCCCGCGCCATTGCGATCGACCATCACGACGGCAACCGGTGTCGTTCCGGGAACAACCTTGACCAGTCCGGTGTCGACGTTCTCGCGCCGCAGATACTCGATGATGCGACGGCCGCTGTCGTCGTCTCCGATCACGGTGACCAGGCGGACTCGCAAGCCGAGGCGGGCCGCCGCGACGGCCCAGTTGAGTCCCTTGCCGCCGACTTGCGCCTCGAATGTCCCGCTTGCCTCGGAGCCTTCGGAGGGCATGGTGTCCGTGCGGTAGATGTGATCGATGACCGCGTCACCGATCACGGTGACCACGCCGTGCGGATGCCACTGTTCGGCACCGGTGACCATGCGCCGCCCCTCAGGTGCTCTCGACTTGCCGCACACCAGCTTAGGCCGCGCACGCGCGAAATAGCATGTCCCGCAACAATACATCGGCCGCACGAAACGACCGGTCGGGATCAGGTACGCGCGACGTGGTCCGCGCCGACCGCCTCGGCGATGGAGTGGTAACCGGCTTCGCGCAGTCGCTGGGCGATACCACGGTGGATGTGGCGCATCCAGAACGGTCCGCCGTAGATGAAACCGGTGTAGCCCTGCAGCAGGGTGGCGCCGGCGAGGATGCGCTCCCACGCCTGGTCGGCGGTTTCGATGCCGCCGACCGAGATCAGCACCAGATGGTCGCCGACGCGGCGGTAGAGCCGGCGCAGCACTTCCAGGGAGCGCTCGGCGACCGGAGGCCCGGACAGGCCACCCGCGCCCATGGCCGCGACCTCGGCGGCATCGGTGCGCAGGCCGTCGCGGCGGATGGTGGTGTTGGTGGCGACGATCCCGGCCAGGCCGAGTTCGACCGCGAGATCGGCGACGGCGTCGACATCGTCGTCGGACAGGTCGGGGGCGATTTTCACCAGCACCGGGACCTCGACGCTGTCGAGGACGGCCTGCAGGACCGGGCGCAGGGATTCGACGGCCTGCAGATCCCGCAGGCCGGGGGTGTTGGGCGAGCTGACATTGACGACGACGAAGTCGGCCAGCGGCCCGAGCAGCGACGCGCTCACCGCATAGTCGGCGGCGGCGTCGGCGGGTTCGACGATTTTCGTCTTACCGATATTCGCGCCGATCGGGACCCCGCCGCGGCGGTTGCGCAGATGTTCGGCCGCGGCGGCGGCGCCGTGGTTGTTGAAACCCATCCGGTTGATCAGACCGCGGTCGGCGGGCAGCCGGAACAGTCGCGGTGCGGGATTGCCGGGCTGGGCCTGCGCGGTGACGGTGCCGATTTCGGCGAATCCGAACCCCAATGGCGCCCAGGCGTTCACACCGTCGGCGTTCTTGTCGAATCCGGCGGCCAGCCCGAGCGGCGCCGGGAAGTCGATGCCGAAGGCATGGTTGCGCAGGATGGGATCGTCGGTGGTCAGCACTCTGGTCATCGCCCAGCGCGAGGGCGCGAACCGGGCGGCCAGCCGCATGGCCGTGAACACCAGATGGTGGATGCGTTCCGGCGGAAGCAGGAACATCAGGCGCAGCAGCAGTGAATACATGGCCTCACATTCCCGGTTCGGGCTGGGGTAGTAGTGCGGTTTTACGGCGCCGCAGCAGCACCCGCCTGCTGCCGTCGGTGTAGGCGCGCACCCGCGACAGTTCCCAGCCGCCGAATTCGGCTTGGATGGCCAGCCGCATCGACGCCGTCACCCGGTTCACCTCCGGTGGGAGCCGCAGCGGCACGTATTCGTAGTCGTCACTGGTGGTTTCCCAGCTCGCCGGTAGCGCTGCGCGTGATTGTGGCGCCATCACTGCCCTTTCTTCCGCTGGTCCGCGCGGATCCGTTGCAGACCGTCTCCGGTCGCGGAACCGACGAACAGGTCACCGGTGCGCTCGTCGATGGTCACCGAGTTCGGCTGTCGAACCGTCGGATAACGGCCCACCTCTTTCGGTATACCCGTCGACAGGTCGAATCCGACGACTTCGTTGCTCTGGGTACACGTCACCCACACGGTGTCGGACCGCTGATCGTAGGCAAGCGCGTAAGGCGACGATCCTACCGGGAATCGCTGCCGCAGCACGAGCGGTCCGGCAGTGTAGACCAGCAGTTCGTCACCCGCAGTGTCGGTGACGATGATCCGGCCGAACGGGTCGGTGATCAGATTGGTTGCGCCGTCACCCGCGCGCAGTGCCAGGCCGAGGCGGTCTTTGCCGAGGTCGAGCTGGGTGAGCGAGGTCTGGCGGCGGTCCAGGACCGAGACCTGGTCGCCGGTGAGGGCGAGGGCGTCGGCGGAGGCGAGCCCGGAAATGGTTTCGGCGACCGTGCCGTCGGGGGAGAGTTCGCGCACCTTGCCGTCCGCGGTGCCGACGAACATCGTGCCGTCGTCGCGATAGCGCACCGATCTGGCATCGCCGTCGACGGGCACCTCGGTGGTGATGCCGGAGGTGATGTCGAGGCGCATGATCCGGTGGTCGCCGGGGATCAGCACTTCCCCCGGCTTGCCCTGCGCCAAGCCGACACCGTGGGTGGGCAGCAGGAGGGTACGCATCTCCACGTCCGGCGCGCCGGTGGGATCGACGCGGGTGAACGTCGCGGGGTCGATGACGAACAACATCGTGCCGGCGTCGTGGCTTGCTTCGAGCGCAATCAGTTGTCCGGTGCCCGCCTCGGCGAACAGTCCGCCGACCGGGTTGTCGAGCCCCCACACATCCCCGACGGGTTGCGTGCGACGCTCGGGTGCGACCGCAGCGGTGGCCGCGGGGCGCGTCTGAAGCTTGCCGCTATCGGAATCGGAGGAACATCCGGCGATCAGCGCCAGCACCGCCACACCCGCGAGCGCTGCGGGCAGCGAACCATGTGGGCGCATCCACCGAACTCCTTACTACGACGAATCATCCGCTACCGCACCATCTGACCATGATGGCGCACGTGACCGGCCTACCGGGGTCGGCGCTGGCGGAGAATGTCGGTGATCGGGGTTACGGTTGACTCGAAACAATGTCCAATTCAGGGAGATCCGGTTGAAAGCCGACCATCCATCGGGATTTGCCATCGATGACATAACCGTTGGTCCGTTTGCTCACGGGTTCGGCACCACGGCCGATGGCAGGCCTTACGCCTTCCGTACCGTGCGCTCCACCGTGGTACTGGAGGTCTACCGGGCCGACCTCGACAGCGATGTACCGGGACCGGAGGATGTGGTCGCCGTCGCGCAGGCCCGCGCCACCGATATCGACCTCGACGACGAACGCAGTGTCGTGGCGCTGGTGCGCGACATGATTCCGGACGCGGAACCGGTCGAGGCGGTCCCGGATCGTGACATGACAACCGTGCGGGCCCTGCTGGGCCGGATCAGTGCAGTCATAGATGGTATGTAGATGGTGATGCCAACCACACGATTCGTCCGTTCCGCGCTGACCGCGGCCACCCTCGTCGCGGTGGCTGCGGCGTGCAGCACCGGACCGGACGAGGCCTCGGTCGATGCCGCGCGGTCCTCGGCCAATGCCTCGCTGTCGTCCTCGATCGCGACCTCCTCGAGCGCCGCGCACCGGCCGCTGCCGACGGCCGCCGAATTGGACGCGCAGATCAAACGCGCCCTGGATCCGGGGCTGCCCGACTCCGAGCGCACCGACCTCATCGAGGACGGCGCGGCCTTCCGCGACGCCATCCCGGATATGTACAGGGCACTGCAGGACAATCCACGCGCCATCTACGGCGTCACCGACCCGGTCTTCGACAACCGCGACGGCACACTTACCGCGACCATGCGGCTGGACAAGGACGGCACCGGCGCCGCGGTCCGCACGACCGTCGTGCACTTCGTGCTGCTCGACGGCAAGTGGAAGATCTCGCGCACCGACCTGTGCGGCATCCTGCGCTCAGCCGACTACCGCACCGCGGCCTGCGGCTAGATGATCGAATCCGGCTCACTGCGGTGGGGACGTCTCATCCACCGCCACCGTTATCTGGTGCTGGGCATCGCCATTGTCGTGGTGCTGCTCTCGGGCTGGTACGGCCGGGATCTGGCGGACCGGCTGACCCAGGAGGGCTGGTTCGACGAGAGCAGTGAATCAGTGGCCGCCGCCAAGATCGCCGATGCCACCTTCGGTCGCGATACCGACAGCGACATCATCCTGCTGTACACCGCGCCCGAGGGGATGACGGTCGACGACCCGACAGTCCGTGCGGCAGTGACGAATTCGCTGAAGCAACTGCTGGCACGTCACCCCGACCGGGTCCTGAAGATCGACAGCTACTGGGACAGCCCCTTCGCCGCGCAGGCCACCGACGCTTCACACTCGCACGCCTTCGCCAGCGTCGGATTGCGCGGGGAAGGCACCGCGACAGTCGAGAACTACACCGCGATCAAGAATGAGCTGGGCGCCGGGCACGCGGGTGGTGGACCCGGCGGCACCACGGTGCAGTTGGCCGGGCTGCAGCCGATTGTCGAGGGCATCAATCAGGGCATGCAGGACGATATTCGCCGGGCCGAGATCATCGCGCTGCCGATCGTGGCGATCCTGCTGTATTTCGTTTTCGGCGGGATCGTCGGCGCATTGCTGCCGGTGCTGATCGGCGGGATGACGGTGCTCGGCACCCAGGGCACCATCCGGATGCTCACCGATCACATCGACGTGAATGTCTTCGCCAGTGCGGTGGTCACTTTGGTGAGTCTGGGGTTGGCGATCGACTACGGGCTGTTCACCGTGACCCGGTTCCGGGAGGAGTTGGCCGCCGGGCACAGTGTGGAGGATGCGACGGCGCGCACCGTCGCCACGGCCGGGCGCACCGTACTGTTCTCGGCCGCGATCATCGCGATCAGCTTGGCGGCGTTGTTCATCTTCCCGAACGGGGTGTTGCGGTCGGTGCCCTATGGCGGCATCAGTTCGGTGCTGCTTGCCGCGCTGCTGTCGGTGACGGCGCTGCCCGCGGTGCTGAGCATTGTCGGGCGGCGGATCGACCTGTGGGGTTGGCATCGATTCTCGCGCACCAAAACCGAGGCGCAGATCGACGCCGGATTCTTCTCACGGTTGGCGACGCGGGCGATGCGGCGGCCGTGGGCGGTGGTGGTGCCGGTCGTGCTCGGGCTGCTCGCACTGATCGTTCCGATTCGCAATATCGAGTTCGGCGGGATCAGTGAACGGTATCTGTCCGAGGACAATCCGGCGCGGGTCGCGCAGGAACGGTTCGACGAGTTGTTCCCGAGTTTTCGCACCGAGCCGATCAAACTGGTGGTGGTGGGCGCGAATCCGCAGCAGCTCAGCGATATCCGCTACGAAGCCAGCCGGATTCACGGTCTAACCGGTCGTTTCGAGCCGAGCGCGCCGACCAAGGACGGGATCAATGTGCTCAACGCCGGTCTCACCGACAAGCGCAATGCGGACGCGGTGATCGATGCGGTGCGGGCGATTCCGGAACCTTCCGGGGTGGACATCATGGTGACCGGGGTGCCCGCGCTCGAGCGCGACAGCATCAATGGGTTGCTCGTGCGACTACCGTTGCTGGTGGGTCTGCTGGCGGCTGCGGCGTTGGTGATGTTGTATCTGGCATTTCGTTCGATTGTGTTGGCACTCAAGGCCGTTTTGATGAGCGCATTGAGTCTGGCCTCCACACTGGGCGTGCTCACCTGGGTATTCGTCGAGGGGCACGGGGCCGGGATATTCGACTTCACGCCGGGACCGCTGATGTTCGCGGTGCTCGCGTTGATCGTGACGGTGGTGTTCGGGCTGTCCACCGACTACGAGGTGTTCCTGCTGTCGCGGATGGCCGAGGCGCGCGCGGACGGCGCGTCGCCGCCGGAAGCCATCCGTTACGGCATCGCCCATACCGGCGGCGTCATCACTTCTGCCGCAGCGATTCTCATCGTGGTGACCGGCGCGTTCGGCTTCTCGGATCTGGTGTTGATGAAGTACATCGCCTACGGCATGATCGCGGCGCTGGTCCTGGACGCGTCCGTGGTCCGCATGCTGTTGACACCCGCGGTGCTGAAGCTGATCTGGCGTTGAGTGGCTGCTCAGCAGACGGCGTCAGCGGCGGACGGGCAAGACCAGTTGAGCGCCGGTTATCGGGTGGTTGAGGACCTCGACGGGGTGTTGGTAGACGCGGGTGAGGAGTTCGGTGGTGAGGATTTTGCGGGGTGGGCCGTCAGCGGCTATGCGGCCGGATTCCAGGACCGCGACTCGGTCGGCGTAGGCGGCAGCGATACCGAGGTCGTGCAGGACGACGACAACTGCGGCGCCCGCGGCGGCTCGGGCGGTGGCCAGGCGCAGCACCGCTTCTTGGTGGCCGAGGTCGAGGGCGGCGGTGGGTTCGTCCAGTAGCAGTGTTCCGGTGTCCTGGGCCAGGACGCGGGCCAGGGCGACACGGGCGCGTTCACCACCGGAGAGCGTCGGAAATGCCCGGGCGGCAAGGTGTTCCACGTCGGCGGCGGTCATGGCGGCGGCGATCCGTTCGTCATCGAGGTCGCGCCGCTCGGTCCGCACCCACGGCGCGCGACCCATGGCGACGACCTCACGAGCGGTGAACGGGAATCCGACGGTGTGACTCTGCGGCAGTACCGCCCGGCGCCGCGCCATATCCAGATGCGACCAGTGGCCCAGCGCCCGCCCATCGAGTTCGATCGTGCCCTCGCTCGGCTCCAACTCACCCGCAAGCGCCGCCAACAGTGTCGACTTGCCCGCCCCGTTCGGCCCCACCAACGCCACGATCTCGCCGGCGACAACGTCGAAGTCGACGGCTTCGAGGACCCGGCGCGTATGGGCCCCCGAAGCCCCACGCCTGTCGATGCTCACTCCGCTGGCCCGAAGCGTAACCGCACCCCGCGCCGGCGGCACCGGCAACTCATGTGTCCGCGCGAACACCGAACTCAATCCCTCCAGCACCCCGCTCACACCTGCGCCCCACCCACGGGCTCCGGGGTGTACGCCCGGCCGACGCCGACGATCCTGCACGCCCCTTCGCTGATAATGCTGCCTCGCAGCGCCGACGGGTTCGGCATCCCGCCGTGCACTGCCGGTTGGCTGATCGGTGCGGCCCGCCCGTCGACTCCCGGCCCGCACCCCAGCGTCGGCGCGCGACGCCACCAGGAATCTGCGCTCGACCTGCCTGGTTGACCCGCCGTCAAGCTGCATCCCGATAGCCCGCTAGCTGTCACGTCGCCGCGGCGGCACCGATTGACTCCCACGCCGCCGAACGACCCGCACCCCTCATCTGGATCCGCATCTGTTGTCGGTGACCACAAGTGGTGATGATCCTGGGAGAAAGTACGAATGCTTCGGGGCAAGGGAGCGCGACGACACACGCGGACGGCTTGTGGATCGGTTGTACCCCAGGAGATTTCGTGTCTCATGCCCAACCTCCCGCACGAGCACGGGTGCGGCGCAGCAGCCAGAAGAAGAAGGGGCCGCCGATGAGGGAGGTGAGCATGCCGAGGGGGAGGTCGGCGTTGTGGACCAGGGAGCGGGCGGCTACGTCGGCGGCGAGGAGCACAACCGCGCCGACGATGGCGCTCAACGGGATGAGGAGGCGGTGGGCGGGGCCGACGAGCATGCGGACCACATGCGGCACGATCAGTCCGACGAACAGCACGATGCCGGTGAAGGCGACACCCGCTGTGGCGAGGACGGCGACCACGACAATGACGTTGCGCCGCAAGCGCTCCACGTCGACGCCCAGATGTCGCGCGGCGGATTCGCCGAGGGCGAGCAGGTCCAGACGGGGTGCGATGAGGACCGCGGCGAGAATGCCGAGAGCGGCCAATGGAGCGACGACGTGCACCGCGTCCCAGGTGGCTCCGTTGAGACTGCCCAACTGCCAGAACACGATCTGATCGCGAGCGGCGGGGGTCGCGATGAACAGCAGGAACGCGATCAACCCACCCGCGAAGGCATTGATCGCGACACCGGTGAGCACCAGCGTGACCACCTCGGTGCGCCCATTCGATCGCGACAGCAGATAAACCAGCAATGTGGTCAACAGCCCCGCAGCGAATGCGGCCGCCGCCACCGACCACGCCGCCACGAACGCACCGCCCACCACGATCACCGTGCCCGCACCGACCGCCGCCCCTGCCGACACTCCGATCACACCGGGTTCGGCGAGCGGATTCGCGAACACCCCCTGCAGCAATGCACCCGCTGTCGCCAATGCGGCCCCGACCAGGATCGCGAGTACCACGCGGGGAAACCGCACTTCCCACAGCGTCACCTCACCCGCCGGATGCGCGGGCATCGGCCCCCAGTCCAACCCGATCCGATGCAGCACACTGCCCGCGACCTCGGCAGGCGTCGTCGGCACCTGCCCGATCGCCGCCGACGCCAGCGCCAACACCACCAGCGCCGCTACTGCCGCGGCGAACACGATCGCGGTCCGCGACCATCCCCGCGACTTCGGCGCGACCGGATGCGGACTGTGTGGCATCGCCGAGTCGGTCGCGGTTGTCCCAGTGGCCCTTTCGTTCACACCCACACCTGCCCGATCGCCGCCGGCAGCGCGGCCACCGCTGCTGCGAACACGATCGCGGTGACCGAGGGCACTCGCGACTTCGGCGCAATCGGATGCGGATTACGCTGCATCGCCGAGACGGTTGTCCCCGTGGTCATTTCGCTGACGCTCACAGTCCCCGACGCTCGGCTCCGCTGTTCGCGAAGTGCGCTCGTGGTCCGCTCGCGCGTCACGGCACCGCTGCGATGTCCGGCTGCACATCCGCAAAGTGCCGCCTGCACTCGACCGATGTTCCCGAGCACGGCCCGATCGCCGCACCGTGACGCGCCGCTCATGCGGGCTCGGTGCCGTACACGGCCGCACTGAGGGCGGCGATCACCCGGCCGGTGTTCGGGCCGAAACTCAACACCACCGAGTCGGCCATATCGACCACGCGCTTGTTGCGCCCGGCGGGTGTCTGCGCGATGCCGGGCACCTTTTCCAGGCCGTCGACGCCGCCGACCGACTTCAGCCCGTCCGACATCACCAGCAGCACATCCGGCGCGGCCGCGATCATGGCCTCACTGGTGATCGCGACGAACGGCTCGGTCAACCCGGCCTCGGTGCCCGCGTCGCGCGCGCCGAGTGCGGCGATGAGGGCGTCGGCGCCGGAGCCGGGTCCGGCCAGCATGGTGATGGCGGTGCTGCGCAGGTAGAGGAAGGCGATGGTGAGGGGTTTGTCCTGCTTGGGCACCGCGGCACTGGCGGCGGCGATTTCGTCACGGGTGCGCTGAGCCAGGGCCTGGCCGCGATCGGGTACGCCGAGTGCGGCGGCGACCGCCTCGATCTGCGGCACCACGCCGTCCATGGTGCGCTGCGGATCGAAGTAGACGACCGTCACCCCGGCTGCGCGCAGTTGCTCGCGCACCTGCGGGGCGGCGCTGGTGCTGTCGGTGAGAAAGACCGAAGGACGCAGTGCCAGAACGGATTCCACGTTCAGCGAACCGCTGCCACCGGTCACGATGGGCAGATTCGCGACCGCGGGAAACCCGGCCGCGGTACTGCGCCCGACCAGTTTGGCGCCCATGCCCAACGCCCAGACCGTCTGCGCGAGGGTGCCGAAGCGGTCGGCGGCGATGATGCGGCTGGCATCGGTGACCGTGACTTCGGCCCCGTCGAAGGATCGGACGGACGCGGGCAGCGTGGGTGTGGGTTCGGGCCCGATCGGCACCGGATCGAGGTTCTCCAGTTTCGCGGTGACCGGCCCGCGGCCGCCGCTGAGGGTGGCATCACTGTCGGTTCCGCAGGCCGAACCGACCAGCAGGGTCAATGCCAGTACGGCCAGGAGGGAACGCACCCCGCCGGATCGGACACGGTCGAGAAACCTCATGCAGGTAAGGCTAGCCTCCCTCATCGACTCACCCTGCCGCGCGTGCGCTGACATCGTCGAGCGCGGCCGCGATGGCACGCGGCAGTTCCAGTGTCTCGGCGGCCAGCACCCCGGTGAGCTGCCCGATATCGCGCGCGCCGACGATCATGCTCGCGATGCCGGGACGGTCGCGGATCCAGGCGAGGGCAACGGCCAACGGTGAGGTGGCCAGCCCGTCGGCGGCAGTCACCAGCGCCTCGACCACCCGGGTCGCGTGGTCATCGAGCCGGTGCCGGATCTCGGCGGCGGTCGCCTCATCCGCACCGCGCGAATCGGCGGGCACCCCGTCGCGGTATTTGCCGGTGAGAATGCCTCCGGCCAGCGGCGCGGTGGCGATCAGCCCCACACCGTGATGTCGAGCAGCCGGAATGAAATCGGTTTCGGTGTCACGGACCAGCAATGAGTACGGGGCCTGCGCGACGGTGACGGGCGCGACCGCGGCGAGGCTGGCGACCTGCCAGGCATTGAATCCGCGCGCACCCGCGTAGCGGACGCGCCCGGAGCGCACCGCGAATTCGAGAGTGGCGGCGACCTCATCGAGCGGGGTCGCCGGATCCCACGCGGCGACATGCCAGATATCGAGATAGTCGGTACCCAGTTCGAGCAGTGTCCGATCGAGCTGGCGTAACAGCGCGCGACGCGAGGTGTCCACGGCCGGACGCACCGGCTCCGGCTCGGGCACGGTCGGCCCTGCGGGTGCGGGCGTGATCTGCGGCGCGACACCCGCGCAGCCGCTGAGCACCAGATCGTCGCGGGAGACCAGATCGCCGAGCAGTTCGGCCAGAATCCGTTGTGCCGCGCCGCCGGCGTAGGCGGGGGAGGTATCGACCAGTGTGCCGCCGGCCTCGGCGAACGCCACCAACTGCACCGCCGCATCGTCGGTATCGGTATGCGCACCCCAGGTGTGGGTCGCAAGTCCTATCCGGGACACCCGTAGGCCGCTGCGGCCGACCGTCCGCTGTTCCATCACCGTGCCCGCGCAATCGTCACGGCGCCAAGCCTAGAGTGTGGATACGCAACTCGACGCCCACCAGCACCGTGGGTCGCGCCGTCGAGCCGGGCATGCTGCCACCATCTCGACACTGTACTGTCGCTGCGTGATTGCGGCGGTGGTCACAGTGATGCGATCGATCGCCGGACCAATTGCCCAGTAGGAACACAATTTTCGGGCGGAAGTGGAGGCTGGTTCGTGGTCGGCGAGTCGATGACCTGGGTGCAGGCCTTGATACTTGGTCTGGTGCAGGGCCTCACGGAGTTTCTGCCGATCTCTTCCTCCGCGCATCTGCGCATCGTGTCGGCGGTGTTCTTCGGCGATGACGCGGGCGCCTCGTTCACCGCCGTCACCCAGTTGGGCACCGAGGCCGCGGTGCTGGTGTTCTTCGCCAAGGACATCTGGCGGATCATCGTCGCGTGGTTCGCCGGCCTGCGCGATCGCCTGACCGAGCGTGGCCGGCCGGAGCTGCCGCTGCACGACCAGCCCACCATGCGGCTCCCGGTCATCACCGCTGATCACAAGCGCATCCTGGACGAGCAGGCGCAGCGTGAACTCGACTACCGCATCGGCTGGTATGTGATCATCGCCACGATCCCGATCGGTGTGCTCGGGTTTCTTTTCAAGGATCAGATCCGCACCGGCGCCCGCAATCTGTGGTTGGTGTCGTTCATGCTGGTCGCGTTCGCGCTGGTCATCGCGGCCGGTGAGTACTACGGACGCAAGATCCGCCCGATCGAGCAGCTGACCACCCGCGACGGTTTGATCATGGGCTTCGCGCAATGTCTGGCCCTGGTCCCGGGTGTGTCGCGTTCCGGTGCGACCGCGACGGCGGGTTTGTTCCTCGGGCTGGAGCGCGAAGCGGCCGTGCGGTTCTCGTTCCTGCTCGCCATTCCCGCTGTGACGGCATCGGGACTGTTCAGCCTGCCCGACGCGTTCGAACCGGCGGGTGAGGGCCTCAATGCCAGCGGACCGCAGCTGCTGGTCGCGACGATTCTGGCGTTCGTGGTCGGGTATGCCTCGGTCGCGTGGCTGTTGAAGTTCGTCGGCAAACATTCCCTGGACTGGTTCGTCGGCTACCGCATCGTGCTCGGGCTGACGGTCATGGGCCTGCTCGCGGGCGGAGTGGTACCGGCGACATGATCGTTAGGCTGTAGCAATGACGGTGATCCTGCTGCGGCACGGTGTTTCGACCTCGAACACCGCCCGCACCCTGGCCGGGCGCAGTGCGGGCGTCGATCTGACCGAGCACGGCGATACCCAGGCCCGCGCCGTCGCCGAACGGCTGGCCTCGCTGCCGATCGAGCACATCGTGCATTCGCCGCTGCTGCGCTGTCAGCGAACGGTCGCACCGCTTGCGGAAAAGCTCGGTCTGGAACCGGAGTACGACGATCGGTTGATCGAGGTCGACTACGGCGACTGGACCGGCAAGGCGATCGCGGATCTGCTGACCGAACCGCTGTGGAAGGTGGTGCAGCGGCACGCCTCGGGGGCGGTCTTCCCCAGTGGCGAAGGTCTGGCGCAGGTGCAGATCCGTGCGGTGGCCGCGGTGCGCGAGCATGATCGACGGTTCGCCGAGAAGGCCGGTCACGACGTGCTGTGGGTGGCGTGCACGCACGGTGACGTGATCAAATCCGTGCTCGCGGACGCGCTCGGCCTGCATCTCGACGGTTTCCAGCGCATCGTGGTCGAACCCGCCTCGCTCAGTATCGTGCGCTACACCCCGACCGCGCCGTATGTGGTTCGGCTCAACGACACGGGGGCGGATCTGTCCGGTTTGGCAATCAAACCGCAACAGCCCGCCTCGGCTTCCGGGTCGCCCGCAGAGACCGAAGCCGGTCCGGTTCCCGGTGGCGAGTTGGGTGGTACCCCGAGTGCGGATAATGGGAATGCGGAGCTTCGAGATTCCTTGTAAACGAGTAGGTGGCGTGTTGCAGTGTCCAGCGCCGCGGGTAGTCGATCAAGGTCACGTATCAGGAGGTGCAGATGTCTCGCGCAATCCACGTATTTCGCACCCCCGATCGTTTTGTCGCCGGGACCGTCGGTGAGCCGGGCGATCGCGCGTTCTACCTGCAGGCCGTGCAGGAACCACGGGTGGTCAGCGTGGCGCTGGAGAAGCAACAGGTGAAGGTGCTCGCCGACCGGATGGGCCTGCTGCTCGACGAGGTCGCGCGCCGCTTCGGCGCCGAGGTGCCGCCGCAGGCCGAGGACATCTCCGACAGCGACCCGCTGGTGACCCCGATCGACGCCGAGTTCCGGGTGGGCACCATGGGCCTGGGCTGGGACGCGGATGCGGGCGCGGTGGTGGTGGAACTGCTGGCGATCACCGAAACCGAGGTCGACGAGTCGGTGGTGCTCGATGACACCGAAGAGGGTCCCGACGCGGTGCGGGTGTTCCTGACCCCGATCCAGGCGCGGGAGTTCGCGTTGCGCTCCACCCGGGTGATCGCGGCGGGCCGGCCGCCGTGTCCGCTGTGCGGGGAACCGCTTTCGTCGCGCGGGCATATGTGTGTGCGAACCAACGGATACAAGCGCGGGGATATTTTCGGCGCGGCCGAGCTAGAGGAGTAGTCCGTGGCCGAGCCTCGGTGGCACACCGCGGAATTGACGGTGATAGGTCGGGTGACGACCGCGAGCAACGTCACCCTCGTCTGCGATACGGACGGCGTTCGCGTGGTCTACAAGCCGGTGCGCGGGGAGCGGCCGCTGTGGGATTTCCCGGACGGCACCCTGGCCGGGCGTGAGGTGGCCTCCTACCGGGTCTCGGATGCGCTCGGGTGGGCTGTCATTCCGGAGACGATCCTGCGCGATGGCCCCTACGGGCCGGGGATGGTGCAGCGGTGGGTGGAGTCGGTGGACAACCACACCGATCAGGGCGACCGGCTCGATCTGGTGGATCTGGTGCCGTTGGGTGCGGTGCCGGACGGGTTCTGTGAGGTGCTGCGCGCCCAGGATCCGGCGGGTAACGAGGTGTCGCTGATCCACGCCGACGATCCGCGACTGCAGCGGATGGCGGTGCTCGATGTGCTGCTCAACAATGCCGACCGCAAGGGCGGGCACGCGTTGGAAGGTGTCGACGGGCAGGTCTACGGCGTCGACCACGGCATCTGCCTGCACAGTGAGCACAAGTTGCGCACGGTGCTGTGGGGATGGGTGGGTAAACCCATCTGTGACGCGCTGATGGCCGATATCGCCGCCTTCGCGAAGGCGCTACCCGGTGCGCTCGCCGATGCGCTCGCACCGCATATCACCGATGCCGAGATCGATGCGCTCGCCGACCGCGCGCAGGAGTTGCTGGACAATCCGGTGATGCCGATGCCGAGGACCTCGCGGCCGATCCCGTGGCCCGCGTTCTGAGTCGTGCGTTGCCCGCGATAGCGGACGGTGCCATGTTGCATCGAATGCCAAGGCGCACGGGCTGCCGATGCGGTGGCTGCGTGGGGCACTGACGTCCACCCATCGTGGCGACGGGGCCATTGTCGGGCTCGCGCGATGAGCCCGGCACGATGGCAGCTGGCATCATCTCCGCGATCATTCGCACCGATCAGATCGCGGTGGCGGGGCGACGTGGGGTCGGTGCGGCCGGACGATATCGCGACGCTGGTCTACACCTGCCGGTATCGCCGGAAGTCCGAAGGGCATCTTCCGGCGCCGGTAAGCCGACCCCGGCTCGTACCGCGCTCAGCTCATCAGCGGGCGGACCTCGGCCCCGGCGAAGCGGACGAATTCGATCAGATCGGGATCGTCGTCGGTGGGTTCGAGGACTACGGTGTCGGCACCTGCCTCGGCGTAGCGGCGGACGGCGTCCGCGATGGCCTGTGCGTCGCCCGCGACACCTGCCTCGGGCGGATGCTCGCCGGAGTTACGTTGCTGGGCGGCTGTCAGGCGTTCGGCCGCGTCCGGGCCGGTGGCCGTGAGCAGGTTGACGATGACCCGATGTGGTGCGGTGCGTGCGGCTTTCACGCGGCCTTCCTCGATGCGTGCGCGGGCGGCGCGGACGCCGTCGGGGGTGGTTCGCGAGGTGAGGATGGTGGCGTCGGCGAGTTCGCCGGACAGGCGCAGTGTCTGTGGACCTGTCGCGGCGGCGGTGATCGGTGGGGGTGTGGTGGGCGGCCAATCCAGGGCGACATTGTCGAGGCGCACGTATCGGCCTGCGGCACTGATCTTCTCACCGTTCAGCAGGCCGCGCAGCGCACTCAACTGTTCCCGCAGCAGCGTCATCGGCGATTCGACCCGCGCACCGATCTGTCCCATCCAGTCCTGCACACCGTGCCCGAAACCCGGAATCACCCGGCCCGGATGCAGCCGCAGCAGCGCCGCCACCTCCATGGCGGTGAGCGCGACATTCCGCAACGGCACCGGCATCACCCCGATCCCGACGCGCACCCGCTCGGTCCTCGCCAACACCGTTGCGGCAGTGGCGATCCCGCCGGCCCAGAAGCAGTCCTCCCACAACCACAGTTCTTCGAGACCGCTGGCCTCGGCTGCGGCCGCCACCGCGAGCAAACGTTCCGGGGAAACCTGGGGCATCGACACCGCACCGAGAACAGTCACCCGTCCAACCTAGCGCGATCCCACTCGGCCCCGGCTGAATTCGGGTGCTCGGCGCTCACAGCAAACTCAGCGACAGTGACCTGCGCCACTCGCGGCAATTCGATCCACCAGACGGCAACCATTGACATCCGGCTTTCGCGACATCGGGGCAGGTCAGATCCGGGGTCGTTGCCATACAACCTACCGTTCGGAGCAGGGTGCGGCGCAATGGCCGCCACCACACCTCTACCCTCGAATCATGCAGTCCTGGTCCGATACCGCCCTACCGACTATTCCCGGAGCAGGGCCACCGTTGCGGTTGTACGACACCGCCGACCGGCAGGTTCGCCCGGTGACCCCGGGCCCTACGGCCACCATGTACGTCTGCGGGATCACCCCCTATGACGCCACCCATCTCGGGCATGCCGCCACCTACCTGACCTTCGACCTGGTCAACCGGTTGTGGCGCGATGCGGGCCACGAGGTGCACTACGTGCAGAACGTCACCGACGTCGACGACCCGCTGTTCGAGCGCGCCGCCCGCGACGGTGTGGACTGGCGCGATCTGGGCACCCGCGAGATCAATCTGTTCCGTGAGGACATGTCCGCCCTGCGCATCGTGCCGCCGCGCGACTACATCGGCGCCGTGGAGTCCGTCGACGAGGTCATCGAATTCGTGCAGAAGCTGCTGGCCTCGGGCGCGGCATACACGGTCGAGGATGCCGAATATCCGGACATCTACTTCCGCGCCGATGCCACCGAACAGTTCGGCTACGAATCCGGCTACGACCGCGCAACCATGGAACGGCTGTTCGCCGAACGCGGCGGCGATCCCGACCGTCCCGGCAAGCGCGACACCATCGACGCGCTGCTGTGGCGCGCCGCGCGGCCCGACGAGCCGTCGTGGCCGGCGCCGTTCGGTGCCGGGCGACCCGGTTGGCATATCGAGTGTGCGGCGATCGCGCTCAACCGCGTCGGCCCCGAATTCGATATCCAAGGCGGCGGCAGCGACCTGATCTACCCGCATCACGAATACTCCGCCGCACACGCCGAGGCACTGATCGCGGGCCGCCGCTTCGCCCGCCATTACGTGCACGCCGGTCTCATCGGCCTCGACGGCGAGAAGATGTCCAAATCGCGCGGCAATTTGGTGCTTGTCTCCAAGCTGCGCGCCGCGGGCGTCGACCCTGCCGCGATCCGCCTGGGCCTGCTCGCCGGCCACTACCGCCGAGACCGCATGTGGACCGATACCGTCCTCGCCGACGCCACTGCCCGCCTGGACCTGTGGCGTCGAGCGACCAACCACACCTCCGGCCCCGCCGCCGAAGACACCGTCGCCCGCCTGCGCCAACACCTCGCCGACGACCTCGACACCCCGAAAGCCCTTGCCGCCGTGGACAACTGGGCCAACCAAGCCCTGAACTACGGAGGCCGCGACCCGGCCGCCCCGGCATTGATCGCGACCGCCGTAGACGGCCTGCTGGGCGTGCAGCTGTAGTCTCGCGGCTGAGATACTCGATCGGTTCCGCGATCGGGCGTGTGACGGCGAAAATGCTTGCGTGCTGGGCAATATCGGCTCGACGGCAGCGCCGAAAGCACGTTGGGATCGGGGTGCGTGTTGTTCGGGGAGTTGATCCGTGGTGTTGTACATAGGTGTGCGGCGTTCATCCTCGGGGCTTGGTGGGGCGGTGGTCCGCGCTCGGTGATGTGATCGGCGCTGGGGCCGCGGGTCGGTTGCAGGCCTCGGCGGCACCCGCGGATCCGCGGACTGTGGCGGCGCGGGTGCGGTTCTTCGGGGCCGACGTCGTGGATCCGGATACGGGTGCGGTGCGTGCGGATCGGGTGGTGTTGTCCTGGGTGGGGTGCACGACCTACGCGTTCGCTATGGCCGGGTCGGTGTTTCTGCTGGATGCGTGGGTGCCGCGACTGACGAGCACAGGTTATGTGCCCGCGACGGCACAGGATCTGGCGGATCTGGCGCCGGAAGCGATATTCATCGGTCACGGGCATTTCGATCACGCCGCCGATGCGGGTCGGATCGCCGAAGCGTCCGGGGCGGTCGTCTATGGAACCGCCGATCACGGCGTGAATATCCGTGCGCAGGTGGCCGATTCGACATTCCGGACGGTCGCGCTCGGGGACGGGGCTTCGCTGCCCGGCGAGCGGCACGAGTTCACCGTGGGACCGGTCGAGGTCACCGCGGTCCGTCACGTGCACTCCGCGCCCACCGCTCGCGAACGGCCCGGTGGGTCCGCGCCGTTCTTCCCGCTACCGGAACTGCGCGCTCTGGTGCGGCATCCACCCACGCTGGCCGGTGTCCTGCAGAGTGTGCCGCGTCTCAAGGATCCGGAGGGCGGCACTCTGCTCTACCAGTTCCGCGTCCCCGGGTTCTCGCTGGTCTGGCACGATTCGGCGGGTCCGCTCACCGAGCGGGCCCCGCGGGTCTTCGACGTCTTCGCTGACCTGCCACCCACCGATCTCCAGATCGGCGCGGTTCAGGGCTTCAACCAGATCACCAATGGTCTACGCGACCCCCGCCGCTACATCGAGGCCATCCGCCCCAAACTCTTCGTCCCAACCCACCACGACAACTGGCTCCCGGGCCTCACCGCCTCCGCCGCCACCTACGACATTCCACTGCGCGGCGAACTGGCCCGCATCCCTACCGACCACCGCCCGGACCTGCGCCCCCTCCACGACCCGGTCGACTACATCAGCCCCCAGCGCCTGACGTTCCCGCTGTAACCGCAACTCCCACGACACCTGACAACCCGCGCACCTTTTGCTTCGCCCAGGCATCCGGACGGCAACACCGTTCAGGGGGCTGGTCTGGGTGGGAGGCGGGCGGCCATGGTGGCCAGGTTGTCGGCGAAGGTGAGGACGAATTCGACGCAGAGGTCGATGAGTTCGTCGCGGGTGAGGTCGATGCTGCCGTCGAGCCAGGCGAGGACCAGTTCGGCGGCGCCGCCGGTGATCATCAGCGAGACCGCGCGCACGAGGGTGTCGCTGCCCGGTGGTGGGTCGAGCAGGGCGCGTTCTTGATCGGCGACGACGTCGGCGATGGTGCGCATGGCGGCGGCGCGGCGGCGCATCAGGGTTTCGCTGCCGTGGGCCTCGGCGAAGGCGATGCGGGCCCGGCGCGGGTCGTCGATAACCGAGGTCACGATGGCGGTAACGGCCGCACGCATTTTGGCCGGAATGCCTTCGGGTGCCGCGGCGAGGGCCTCGAGCGAGCTGTGGATTGCGGTATCGATGATCTCGTCGTGCACGGCGGCGGCAAGGGCGTCGAGGTCCCGGAAGCTCTCGTAGAAGAAGCGTGGGCCGACTTTGGCCTGTTCACAGATTCCACGCACGGTGGTCGTCGCCCAGCCCTGGGTGCCGATGATCTCCAGGCCCGCATCCATCAGGCGACGGCGGCGTTCCTCGCGCCGCTGCTCGGCGGAGGTGCCGCGGTAGATCCCGGTCGCTGCCCGTGTCACAGGCTCAGTATGCCGCAGGCAAATCAGGAAACAACCGTTTACGGAAACCATTGATTCCTGTATGGTGTGGATCACACGATTTTCGCAAGGATGCGAGAGGACGACCATGATGTCGACGATGGGCCGACGGGCAAAGTACGCCGCATCCGTGCTGGCCGAGCGTTATCCGTCGCGGACCCGAGCCCTCGCCGAACCACCCGCCGATAGCGAATTGCGGCCGATACTAGGCGATTACGGCTTACCGGTGATCGGGCACGCCCTCCCAGCCATGACGGACAACCTCGATTTCGCGCGGCGGCGCGTCGAGAAATACGGTCCCGTGCAGTGGTCCGGACTGCTCGGGCGGCAGGTCGTGATGGTGGTGAGCCCGGAGGCGATCGAAGAGGTGCTCGCGGACCGGGACAAGGTGTATTCCGCCAAGCGCGGCTACGACTTCTTCATCGGACCGTTCTTTCGTGGCGGCATCCTGCTGCGCGATTTCGACGAGCACCGATACCACCGGCGCATTCTGCAGCAGGCCTTCACCCGGCCGCGACTGGTCGGCTATCTCGACATCACCACACCGGCGATCGCCCGCGGTATGGATGACTGGTTGCCCGCCACTGACTTTCAGCTTTTCCCGGCGACGAAACATCTGCTGCTGCGCATGGCGTCGGAGGTGTTCATGGGCGCACGCCTCGGTCCCGAGGCGGCGCGCCTCGAGCGTGCGTTCATCGATGCGGTGCGCGGCGGGCAGGCGCTGGTGCGCACCAATCTGCCCGGCGGTGTGTGGGCGAAGGGCTTGCGCGGGCGCAAGGTGCTCGAGGACTACTGCCGCCGGGAAATGCCCGCCCGACGCGCGGGCACCGGTGACGACCTCTTCAGCGTGCTGTGCCACACCGCCAGCGATGAGGGCCATACGTTCACCGATCAGGACATCGTCGACCATCTGATCTTCGTGCTGATGGCCGCGCACGACACCAGCACCATCGCGCTGGCGATGATGGGCTATCAACTCGGTCTGCATCCGGAGTGGCAGGACCGGCTGCGCGCCGAATCGCAAGCGCTGGGTAAGGATTCGCTCGATTACGATGACCTCGACCGGCTGCCCGCCCTGGATCTGGTGTTCAAGGAGATCCTGCGGATGTACTCCCCGGTCGGTCAGCAGATCCGGGAGACGGTGCGCGACACCGCGATCCAGGGCCACTTCCTACCCGCGGGCACCATTGTCGTCATCGGCTCGCATTCGGCGATGCGTATCGATCGCTGGTGGCACGACCCTGATGTCTTCGATCCGGAGCGTTTCACCGCCGAACGCCAAGAGGACAAGTCCCACCGCTACGTCTGGGCGCCCTTCGGCGGCGGCGCGCACAAGTGCATCGGCCTGTACTTCGGCGGTATGACCGTCAAGGCGATCATGCATCGCATGCTGTTGCGCTACCGGTGGTCGGTGCCCGCCGGATATGTGCCGCCGATGGGCTGGGCGACCGGCCCCATCCCACTCGACGGCCTCCCGATCCAGCTGCAAGCCGCACGCGTCGAAACCCGGCGGCCCGCATGAGAATTACCGCTGACCGAACCCGCTGCCAGGGCCACGGCATGTGCGAAGCCTTACTCGCGCACATCTTCCAGGTCGACAACTCCGGCAAAGTCCGCGTCCTCACCGACCCCATCCCCACCCCCGACCACCCCGATGCCCAACTCGCCATCGACACCTGCCCCGTCGAGGCGCTCCGCGCCGAGTGAGAATGTACTGGTGGCGGGGCGCTCTCGACGTTTGCCGCCGCCGTTATCCGGTGATCGCTTGTCCGGGCGCTGGGTCAGACCTCGGAGGGGATTTGGGTGGCTGGTTCGTGGGTGGTGGCGGATTGTGTCGGGGTGTAGAGGGTTTCGATTTCGGTGGCGTATTTGGCCGCGATGGGCTTGCGGCGCAGTTTCATGGTGAGGGTGATTTCGTCGCCGCCGGGCTCCCAGAAGGTGGGCAGAATGGTGAACCGTTTGATCTGTTCCACTCTGGACAGTTTCGCGTTGCCTGCGGCGATGCCCTGGGCGATTTCAGCGATGACGCCCGGGTCGGCGGCCAAGGCGGGGGCGGAGGCGTCGGGCAGACCGCGTTGAGTCGCATAGGGTGTCGCGGATTCGGCGTCGAGCACGATAAGGGCGGTGTTGTAAGGGCGGGCGTCGCCGATGGTGACGATCGAGCCGACCAGCGGGGTGGCGGCCTTGATGGTGTTCTCGATATTGGCCGGGGACATATTCTTTCCGGCCGCGTTGATGATGAGTTCCTTTTTGCGGTCGACCACGCGTAGGTAGCCGTCGGCGTCGCGGGTCAGGATATCGCCGGTGTGCAGCCAGCCGTCGGTGTCGATCGCATCGGCGGTCTTGCCCGGCTCCTTGCGGTAGCGCTTCATCACGAGCGGTCCGCGGACCAGGAATTCGCCGTCGTCGGCGATTTTGGCTTCCGAACCGGGCAGCATGCGACCGACGGTGCCCAGGCGCGCCTCGGCGGGTGGGCTGGCGCTGGCCACACAGGTCAGCTCGGACATACCCCAGATCTCGGAGATGGGGACGCCGAGACCGCAGAAGAAACCGAGGGTCTCCGGCGGGATCGGCGCGGCGCCCGACATCGCCCACTTGACCTGGTCCAGGCCGAGTTTGGCGCGCAGCTTCGACAGCACCGAGTTGTCGGCCTCGGCCCATTCAGCGGCCAGCTCCGCATCGACGGTTCCGCCCTCCAGTAGCACCGCAGCCTTGCGTGCGGCCACACCGAGCGCCCATTGCAGCGCAGCCCTCGTGGTTTCGTCGGGCTCATTGGCGACCGAGAACTCGACCGCGGCCTTGAACTTCTCCCACACCCGTGGCACCGCACCCCAAATCGACGGGCGCGCATCCAATAGCGCCGCGGGCAGCTGGTTGCGGTCGGGCACGACGGTGATCTGAATGCCGTAGTACTCCTGCAGGTACAGCGCGGTGAACCGGTCGGCCATATGCGCGGTCGGCAGGTAGGAGGTCTGCCGGTCGCCGAATTCCACGGGAAGAACGGCGTTGAACGCGTGCGCCTCGGCGGTCAGATTGGCATGGGTGATCTCGACGCCCTTCGGATTTCCGGTGGTACCGGAGGTGTACACCAGCGTCGCGATATCGTCCGGCCGCACCGAACGCCATGTCACCTCGAAGTCGAAATCGTTGCGGCCCTTGGCCTTCAGCTCCGCGAGACTGATCGTTCCCGCGTGCTCGGCATCCATGCACACGATGGTCTCGATCTGCGCCCCGCAGGTGCGGACCCGCTCGACGTACTGTTCCTCGCAGATCACCACCCGATTGCCCGCGTTGCCGAACACATAGTTCAGCTGCTCAGGCGCGAGGGTGTTGTACACCGAGAACGAGGTCGCACCGGTGTGCTGTGCGCCCACCTCGATCGGATAGAACTCCACCCGATTGGCCATCATCAGCGCGACCGTATCCCCGTGCCCGATCCCGAGCGCATGCAATCCCGCCGCGATATGCCGGACCTGCTCGGCGTACTCCCGCCAGGTCAACGTGTGCCCGCCACCGATAGAGCGCACCGCGATCGCGTCGGGATCGATCGCCGCCACCCGCTGGAAGGCGGCACAGGAGGTATTCGGTTCGGTCATCGCACACCACAATCACTACGGCCACATTTTCTTCCCGACCGTAAGTTGCCACCCAACCCTTGCGTGCCGTTTTCACCCGATTCCGCCTTGCCCGTATGCCTTCCGCGGTCGCGGCTGGCGAAGGTTGGCGTCGTGGCAGGTTCCGGCGCGAAGCGGGCCGAGGATCTACCGGGAGCGACCGGGATCAGCCGGTGCCCTTGATGAATCCCGGGTGCCGGCACGGTATCCGGGTGGCCAAGCGCCAGAGGGAGGTCACTTCCGCGGCTCGGGCTGCGTGCAACGGGTCTGTGGTGTCGCGGGGTCGGGAGTGGTGGGGTCGGGTGTCGATCCGGTCGATGATGTGCAGGCCTGCCGAGTCGATGGCGGTGAGGAGTTCGGTGCGGGTGCGCAGGCCGAGGCGTTCGGCCAGATCGGATAGGACCAGCCAGCCCTCGCCGCCGGGTTCGAGGTGAGCGGGCAGGTCGGTCAGGAAGGCGCGCAGCATGGCACTGTTCGTGTCGTAGACGCCTTGTTCGACGGTGGACGTCGGACGGACCGGCAGCCATGGCGGGTTGCAGACGATCAGGTGTGCGCGGCCGTCGGGATACAGGCCTGGACCCTGGACATCGATGCGGGTCGTGAGCCCGAGGCGGTCGATATTGTCGCGGGCGCAGTCGAGTGCGCGCGGATTGATATCGGTGGCGACGATATGGTCGACGCCGCGGCGGGCCAGCACCGCCGCCAGCACGCCGGTTCCGGTTCCGAGGTCGAATGCGGTGTGGTGCTGGACCGGTAACGGTGCCGTGGCGACCAGATCGACGTATTCCCCGCGCACGGGAGAGAACACCCCGTAGTGCGGGTGGATCCGCGCGCCGAGGGCCGGTACCAGGACACCGTTTTCGCGCCACTCGTGCGCCCCGATCGCGCCGAGTAGTTCGGTCAAGGCGATCACCATCGGCTCATGCGCGGACCCATACGCCTCGGTGCATGCCTGGCGAACGTCGGGCGCGCGCCGCAATGCCAACGAATGGTCCGGCTCCAACTGCACGATCAGCCTGCCCAGCACCCGTGCCCGCTGCCCACGAGCCCGCCGATAGAGGTGAAAGGATTCGGCCGGTCCCTCGCCCGCCGGTACGGGTTTGCGATCGATCCGGCGGCTCAGTGCCCGCAACAGTTGACGAGCGTTGTGAAAATCGCCGCGCCAGAGCAGCGCTGTCCCCTGGCAGGCCAGGCGATAGGCGGTATCGGCACGCATACGGTCATCGGCGACGGTGACCTGCGCGGGCGCTGCCGCCGCGCTTTCGGAATGCCACTGTGCGCTGTGGTCGGTATCTGCTTCGGTCCAGTGAATGGTCGACATGGGGTGCTCCTCGTGATCGGACGTGCGTTGACACGGCGAGCACTTCGACGAGGAGCGGGAGAACGGCCTGAGTCAGCCGGAGCTGTCAGGACGGACTAGCGGTCCCGCGTCGAAGCGCGAGCACCGAAGTCGCCGAGGACCATACCGAGCATCATGAGCAGCCCTTTCCCTGAGTCGACGTCTCGAGAATCGCACACGAGCCGCTGCCACCACGCACCGGGTCCGAACAAGGGCTCATCACGAGGTATTTCTTCGCCGCAACCCCCGATCAGTATCGGTGTTGTGAACCCGAGGCGGCCGCATCTTGGCAGTGACCTGACCCGTCGCGTCGGCACTGCACATGTACCGAATCGCCTTCCGCCGCAAAGCTTCCCAATAGGTCGCCCGCCTCGGCTCCAGTTCCTCCCGCTCGGTGCGGGACCGAGTGGGGACTCACGTCCGAGCACATCTGCGTTCGCCGCTCGCAATGGCTGGCCTGCGGACGAAATTCTCGACAGCTGAATCGATTTCGATGAAAGCGCAACCGACGTCGAATCTGGTCTCGGGTGCCGGGAACGTCGGCCGAATGCGGTCAGGCGACGCCCATCCATTTGTCGATCTGATCGATTGCCCCGGGTGTGAACGCGCAGGTGATGTGGTCGCACGGCAGCAGGGTCAGTGACACGTCCACACCGGCGCTTTTCCACTGTTGCTGGAGTGCTTGCGCGCCTGCGGCGGGAATCCATTCGTCGAAGAGGCCGTGCCACAGGTAGATCGGCATCGTCGGGGTCAGTCCGCCGACCTTGGTTTCGCGGTAGATCCGCTGGACGACTTCGGTCGGGTACGGGTCGACTTTGGTCAGCGTGCGCACCGCCACCGGCGCGGCGCCGAGGAGGGCGGCGCTGGAGCAGAGGTTCTTGCTCTCCTGGGCGGTCCGCACCCCGGTGTCGTTGAGCAGGTCGAACGCCTCGGGTGTGGCTCGGGCCACCCCGAGCGCCGCCATCAGATACAGCGCCGCGGCGGGCGGTTTCCCGTCCATCGTTTTGCGCAGCAGGCTCAGGTCGGCGGGTGTGCCACCGGCGGCGGCGCCGAGGATCCGCAGTTCGGGGGCATATGTGGGTTGCAGCTGTGCGGCCCATACGGTGGCGATCGCGCCGCCGCTGTAGCCGATCATCGTGGTGGGGCTGCCGGCCAGTGCGGCTGCCGGAAACTGTAGTGCGGCACGGATTCCGTCGAGCACTTCGCGAGCCTGGGTGGGTCCGTGTGCGTAGGCCATCTTGGGGCCTTGGTAGTCGGTCATCACGACCGCGTAACCGTGCCCGAGCAGTTGGCGGGTGATATCGGGCGCCTCGATGGAGACCGAGTGGGTCAGTTGGTAGGACGGATTGCATTGGAGTCCGACGCTGTCGATCGCGTAGTCATTGCTGACGACGCGCCCGTTCCAGGTCTTCGGTTTCATGATCGTGGTGAGCGCCGCGATCGAAGTGCCGTCGGCGGCAGTGGATTTGAACCACACCTGCCAGGCGGCGAAGTCGTTGGTGGCGGCCAGCGGCGGCAGAATCTGCACCGATCGCGACGACAGGATCGCGCCGTTGGGCAGAGCGTCGGTATTGAAATGCTGATCGAGGTAGGCGTCGCCGGTCGGGTCGGGATCGAATTTCGCGTAGTCACCGCTGTCGGCCGCGACCAGGGGCGAGGCCGCGAACATGGTGAGCGCCAGGGTGGTCGCGACGGAGAGGGCGCGCCACGGCAGCCGAAACATGAACAATTCGCCTTTCGCTCGAACAACGCGCTGACCGGGGACACCGCGTCGGCAGAGGTTAAACCAACCGGGGCCGCGACACCGCGGATTTCACGATCAACACCGAAATTCGCGTCGCGCGAAAGGGCGCGCCATAGCTGTACATGTCTGGGACAGTGGCTTACATTGCTGGCATGAACACCATCGAGCTCGACGCACCGGACGGCGCTCTCGAGGCGATCCTGGCCCGCCCGACCGGGGACGGTCCGTGGCCCGGTGTCGTGGTGCTCCACGACGGTGTGGGCTTCGGCCCGGATATCCGCAGCAATGTCGAAATGTTGGCCGACTACGGCTATCTCACGATCGCCCCGAACCTGTTCGCCAATGGCCGGGTGCGCTGCATCCGCGCGGTGATGCGGTCGCTGATCTTCACCGGCGCCAGCCCCGCGATCCGGGAGATACTCGCCGCCCGCGACCGCCTGGTCGCCGATCCCGGCTGCACCGGCAAAACCGCGGTCATCGGCTTCTGCATGGGCGGCGGCTTCGCATTGCTCACCGCGCCAATGGGTTTCGACGCGGCCGCACCGTTCTATCCGGGCCTCTACGGCGACTACCGCGCCCAACTCGAGGGCGCGTGCCCGGTGGTTGCCAGCTACGCCCAGCTCGATCCCTCGCTCCTGGGCGCGGGCCGCAAGCTCGATCGTGTGCTGACCGATCTCGACGTCGAGCACGACATCAAGACCTACCCGGGCACGATGCACGGCTTCGCGAACGTCTTCGGCATCGACCCGGTCCTGCGGGTCGCCGGTCTGGGCTACGACGCCGAGGCCACCCGCGATGCCTGGCGCCGGATCTTCGCCTTCTTCGACAAGCACCTGACGGACACTCCGGCCAGCGGATCCGAGTAGCGCGGCCGCCGGCCTCGGGACGAGCCACACCCTGGGCCCACCACGACTGCCGCATGCTTCGGAGCGTATCCCTACCGCCGGAGATGACTTCCGGCGAAAACCTCGGCCATCATTGCCCGTGCCACCGCGGCGCACGCTTCTCCGCAAACGCGCGCGGCCCTTCCAGCGCGTCCTTGCTCGCGAAGATCGGTCCCGCCTCCCGGAAACTCATCTCCCACATCGGCGCATCCCAATCGGAGCCGAATTCGTTGCTGCGGTGCATGATTCGCTTGGACGCGCGCACCGACAGCGGCGCGTTGGCGGCGATCGTCTCGGCGAGCGCTATCGCGGTGGGCAGCACCTGATCGGCCGGGATGACCCGGTTGACCAACCCCCAGTGCGCGGCCGCCGCGGCATCGATGGGCGCTCCGGTCAGCACCATCTCGTGGGCGATCTTGGGCGGGATCTGACGCGGCAGCCGCAGCACACCGCCCGCGGCGGCGAACAGCCCACGGGTGACCTCGGGCAGTCCGAGTTCGGCTTCGGCGCTCATCACCGCGAGATCGCAGGCCAATACGATCTCGGTACCGCCGCCGAGGGCGAATCCGTTGACCGCGGCGATGAGCGGTTTGTCGATGAAATGCTGGACCAGCCCGGCGAATCCGTACTCCGGATGCTGCGGGTCGTGGATTCCGTTACCGCGAGCCAGTTCCTTGAGGTCCGCGCCCGCGCAGAATGCGCGACCGGCACCGGTGATCACCCCGGCCCGCAGGTCCCGATCGGCCGCCAACTCCTCGAGTGCCGCGCCGACGGCGATCGAGAGCGCGGAGTTCACCGCGTTCATCGCCTCGGGCCGGTTCAGCGTGATGATCGCGATATGGCCCTGGCGTTGCAGGATGGCGGCCTCGGTCATGTCGGGCTCCTCTGTTGATGTGTGCCGAACCTACCTTCTTACGAGCCGGATTCGGTCAGCTCGGCGACGACCGGACCGAACATGGTGTTCTTGATCGCGCCCAGTGTCGCGGGATCCTTACCGCCGAGCGGAGCGAGCATCGCGAGAGCGGCGGTGGCGACCGCGCCTTCGCCCGCGGTGGCGTCGACGATATCCAGGTCCGAGGCATCGATGCCGCCGAAGCGGCGACCGGTGGTCATCGAGGCCACGGCGGCCTTGGGTGTCAATTTGGACTGGATCAGCGCGGCCATGCCCGCGGTGAACGGAATGTGGACATCGACCTCGGGCAGACAGAAGAAGCCGCGGTCGGCACGCATCACCCGATAGTCGTGGGCGAGGGCGAGCATGGCGCCGGCGCCGAAGGCGTGCCCGGGCAGTGCGGCGGCGGTGGGAATGGGCAGGGTGAGCACGCGGGCGAACAGGGCCTGTACCCGGCCGATGTACCACTGGGTGCGGTCACCGTTGGCGACCAGCCAGTCCAGGTCGAGGCCGTTGGAGTAGAACTTGCCGCTCGCGGTGGTCACCAGACCGTGTGCATCCTCGGCGAGTGCGGTGTCGAGGTGGGCGTTGACCGCGTCGAGAAAGTCCGGGGTGAAACGGTTTTCGTCGTCGCCGAGGTCGAGAACGGCGATCTTTTCGTGGTAGCTCAGTGTGCTCATATTGTTCCTTGCTCCAGGTGTTATTCAGGTGGGCCGACCGCGAGCACCGCGCGCACGGCGGCGCGAAGGTGTTCGCGGGCAATGGGTTTCGTGATCCGGTCGCGGCGCAGCAGGATGCCGGTCGGCAGATCGACGACGCAGGTGGTGATCACGTCGACCGCGGCGGCGTCGCCGCGGCCCCACAGGGCACGTGACAGCCGGATGAGCAGTCGCACCAGCGCGTCATCGGTTCCGGCGAGTTCGGCGACGACCTGTTCGGGCAGTTCGTCGCCGAGCAGTTCGTCACGTGAGACGGTCAGCAGCAGTTTCGAGGAGTCCGGGTATCGCCGCGCGAACTCCACCGGCGTCTCGGCGGCGGCCACGACCGCCTCGAGCGCGTATGGGGTGTCGTCGTTCGCGGCGAGATGCGCCTCGACCGATTCGGTCTGCATCCGCAGAAACCGCCCAGCCGCCCGTAACCAGCTGCGCCCGAGCAGTTCCGCGCGCGAGCCGAAGGTGTGATAGATCGCGCCGTTGGACACGCCGGTGGCCGCCGCGACGGCGCGGATGGTGACCGCTGCCGGACCCGAGCGCACCGCCAGCGACTCCGCGGCATCGAGCACGGTGTCGGGGTCATGGGTCCGTGGGCGCGGCATGCCACGACTATAACAGAGCAATTGCTCTGTAATGAATCGGCAGCACCCTGGCAAACCCTCTTCCGCTATGCCACTGCACGTTTCGCCCGGTCACGGGTACTTTCGCGGCGCGGCGACGCCGATGCGTGGACTTCGTTACGTTTCCGCGCGACGGAGATACGATGAGGTACTGTCCGGTCCACCCTGCCCGCACGAACAGAAACGGCGCCTGCGAATGTCACGAGTGGTCACCAAGGAGCAGTACTTCGACACCGCTCTGGAGGTCTTGGCCGAACTCGGCTTCAAGGGCCTCAATATCGGCGTGCTGTGCCGCCGCCTCGGTGTCACCAGCGGCTCGTTCTACCACCATTTCGGTAGCTGGCAGGGCTTCGTGGACGCGCTGCTCGAGCATTGGGAGAACCGCCAGGTCATCATTCTGCGCACGCTGAACTTCAACCAGGGCAATCCCGACGACGACATCCGCGCCATGTCCGACCTCGCCGCAGGCCTGCACCACGCCGCCGAGGCCGCGATCCGTGCCTGGGCCGGCAATGACGAATCGGTGAATCTGGCACTCAAGCGGGTCGACGAATCGCGCCGCCGCACCGTGCACAAGGCGATCAAAGGCGTTGTGGGCGATGAGGAGACCACCGCGGTGGTCACCGCGCTCGGCATGTCGATGCTGATCGGCTACCAGCAGATCGCCGCGGGCGGGGAGGACATTTCACTGGACCAGCTGCTGGCCCAGTACGCCCGGTTGATCTACTCCCACACCCGCCGCTGACCACCCCGCCGCTCGTGCGAGCAGGAAACGGTCGGCGAGGGTAGTCGAATGGTGGCAGTTGGTGGGTTCGGAGACCGCCGAATGATTACCATCGGCGGTCAGCCCAGGAGTTCGTCGATGTAGCACCAGCGCCAGGCCTCGCCGGGTTCGACGCTGCGCATGACGGGGTGGCCAGTGCCGGCATAGTGTTTGGTGGCGTGATTGCCCACCGAGGAGTCGCAGCAGGCAATGTGCCCGCAGGACAGGCACATTCGCAGATGCACCCAGGTGTATCCCTCAGCGATGCATTCCTTGCACTCGTCGGGTTCGGTGGGCTCACGCACCAACGGCGCGGACTCCAGATGCGCGCAGCTGTCGGCCGCCGCCGGGGCAGCGAGCGGTTCGACGCGTTCCTCTTCGGTTTCGTCGAAGCGGTCGATCATCGATTCCTCGAGATCGAGCCGCGACAGCACGTACTGCAGGATCTCGTAGTCCGCGCCGCCCGAATCCCGCACGCGCAGTACCGTTTCCCGTTCCGCGCG
The DNA here is from genome assembly GCF_035920345.1 of Nocardia vinacea. Taxonomy (NCBI): domain Bacteria; kingdom Bacillati; phylum Actinomycetota; class Actinomycetes; order Mycobacteriales; family Nocardiaceae; genus Nocardia; species Nocardia vinacea. Next base: position 1,798,342 of record NZ_CP109149.1, on the reverse strand, counting down.
CAGCATTTCCAGCCGCAGTCGCCGATATTCGGCGGTCGGTGTCGCCAGTTCCGATTCCGAGCGGCCCAGGCGTTCCCAGGCCGCGTTGGTCTTCCAGGTGACCCGATCGCGCAGTTGTTCGACGACACCCGGCGGCGTATCAGGGGTGATGTGCTTGTCCAGTTCGGCCAATCCGGCCGCGGTCGCCTGCTGCAGCAGATTCGCCTTCTGCAGTGCGTTTTCCGCGCGACTCGGGCCGCGCACATGTAGCCGCCGCACCACCCACGGCAGCGAAGTACCTTGCAGTAGTAGCGTTCCCGCGACCACGACGAGCGCGAGCAGTTTGAGCACCGGCAGTTGCGGGTTGTCGGGCAGCAGCAGTACCGCAGCCAGAGTGACCACGCCGCGCATGCCGGCCCACGACACCACCACCGGATGACTCAGCGGCACATCGGCATTCGACAATCCGAGCTTGCGCGAGAGCAACGCGACCGGGAACACCCACAGCGGCCGCGACAGCATCGCCGCCAACATGACTGCCACCGCCGCCACGATCAGGGTTCCGTGGTCGAGGCCGCTGTTCCACGCGCCCTCGATGATGGCGCGCATCTGCAGCCCGATCATCAGGAAGACGACGCTCTCGAGAATGAATTGGATGGTGCGCCAATTGGTGCGTTCGGCGATCCGGGAGGCGGCGCTCTGCCACACCGGCGCACCGTGACCCAGGACCATGCCGCAGGTCACTACGGCGATCACACCGGAGGCTTCGATCCCCTCGGCGGGCAGATAGGCGACGAATGGCGCCAGGAACGACAGCGTGGTGTCCAGCACCGGATCGGTGATCCGCCGGCGCAGCATCGCCAGCAGATAGGCGACCACGATGCCCACCGCCGCACCACCGCCGGCGGCGAGCAGGAAGTCACCCCCGGCCTTCCATACCGACACCGTGCCCGCGGCCGCCGCGATCGCGGTGCGCACCGTCACCAGTGCGGTCGCGTCGTTGAACATCGACTCGTCTTCGAGGATGGTGACGATCCGGCGCGGCATGCCGATGCGCCGCGCGATCCCGGTCGCGGCCACCGCATCCGTCGGTGCGACCACTGCGCCCAGGGCCACCGCTAGCGCGAACGGCACCGGCAGCAGCCACCACACCACCGCCGCGACCGCGAACGTGCTGAACAGCACCAGACCCACCGACAGCAGCGCGATGGTGCGCGCATTGGCCCGGAAGTCGACCAGCGAGGTGCGAATCGCCGAGGTGTAGAGCAGCGGCGGCAGGAAACCCAGCAGGATGACTTCGGGATCCGGGTGGACCTCGGGAACGTGCGGCAAATACGACGCGACCACCCCGGCCAGCGTCAACACCAGCGGTTCGGATATCCCGAACCGTCGCGCGAGCGCCGCGAGCGACGCCGCCGACGCGACTAGAACAACGAGGCCGATCGCGACATGCACAATGGCATTCTCGCAGAGCAAACACCTGGCTCGAAAAGACCATGCGGTACGTGACACGGACAGTGTGGTTCGCTTCCCCCGAATGGCTGTGGCGGTAGCGTTCGCGCGCAATAGTTGTCGGCACGAAGGAGGTAGACATGGAAGAGTTTGCGTCCTGGCGGGCGATGGGTCGGCGGCACACCCACCGCGGCCATCAGATCTTCTGGCAGGACAGCACCGGTGACGGTGCCGGAAATCTGCTCTGTATCCACGGTTTCCCCACCGCGTCCTGGGACTGGCATGCGGTATGGCCGGGTCTGCGCGAGCGGTTCGCGCGGCTGATCGCCCCGGATATGATCGGCTTCGGCTGGTCGGCCAAACCCCGCAATTACGAGTACCGGATCGCCGATCAGGCCGATATCCACGAGAATCTGCTGCGTGAGCAGGGGATTTCCCGCACGCACATCCTGGCCCACGATTACGGCGACACCGTCGCCCAGGAGTTGCTGGCCCGCGACGCACAGCGCCGCGCCGACGGCGACGAATCCCTGGTGATCGAATCGGTATGCCTGCTCAACGGCGGACTGTTCCCCGAGACCCACCGTGCACGCCCGGCGCAGAAGTTGCTGGCGAGTCCGCTGGGACCGCTGTTCGGGGTGCTGGGTACCGAGCGGGTCTTCCGTCGCAGCCTCGCCGGGGTCTTCGGTCCCGATACCCGCCCGAGTATCCACGAGCTCGATCAGTACTGGATCCTGTGGTGCAGTAAGCACGGGAAGAGCAACGGGCACAAGCTGATTCGCTACATGGGTGAGCGCAGGGCGAATCGGGAGCGCTGGGTGGGCGCGCTGGTCGACACGCAGGTTCCGGTCCGGCTGATCGACGGTCTGCTCGACCCGGCATCGGGTGCGCACATGGTGCGCCGCTATCGGGAGCTGATTGCGGATCCGGATGTGGTCGAGTTGCCGAAGGTCGGGCACTACCCCCAGCTCGAAGCCCCTGGGGAGACCTTGGCCGCGGTGCTGGATTTCCATACCAGCCGTGTGCGATAGACGGACACCCCAGGGTTATGGGGTGTCCCATACTATGGCTACATGGCAGCGACACGCCGATCGAATAAGGAGGCTCCGGCGCGCCCGCGGCAGCGTGACGCGCGCCGGCGGATGATCGAGGGCACCATCGAATCCCTGCGCATTCACGGTGCGAGCGCCACCAGCGTGGACCGGGTGCTGGCTGATACCGGTGCGCCCCGCGGGTCGGTCTATCACCACTTTCCCGGCGGTCGCACCCAGCTGATCACCGACGCGCTGAGCGCGGCCGGTGGTTCGATGTCGGATTTCATCGAAACGATCACCCGCGAGAACGATCCGACCACCGCACTGGATATGTTCGTCGCGCTGTGGCGACGGACCCTCGTCGACAGCGACTACCGCGCGGGCTGCCCGATCTTCGCAGTCGCCGTCGAAACCAACGACGACGCACCGGAATTCGCGGCATCTGCCGCCGCGATCTTCGCCCGCTGGAATACCGCACTCACCGATCTGCTCAGCCATCACGGCCTCGACCCGGTGCGCTCGCGGCGCATGGCCACTCTCACCGTCGCCGCTGTCGAGGGGGCGATCGCGCTGTGTCGCGTCGAGCGGGCCACCACGCCGCTCGAGGACACCGTCCGCGAATTGCAAGCTCATCTGACGACCGTCCTCAGCGCTTCCGAGTAGCGCCTGATCGACCCGTGAGGTGGGTCTTTTCCGGCCACATTCGGCAGTTCAACCCCGCGAAGAAGGCACGCTCGGAGCCGTTCTTCCGGCCACGGCGGAACGTTTCGACAGGACGTGCCCCTTGACATCCCGATTATGGTGGAGACCATAATCAGCGTCGGGTGCAGGTTCCACCGCGCCCACCACGGACCCGAGGAGACGCCGATGTCGCGAGCAGCCGAGCTCGACCTGGAGACGATCGACCTGGCCCGGAACGGGAGAGTGCTCACCGCGACCATCCTCGCCCCGCCACTGAACTTCGTCACCCCCGCCGTCGTACGGGATCTGGACCTGCTGACCACGGCGGCCGATACCGATGACACGGTCGGCGCGATCGTACTCACGGGCGGCCTGCCAGGGCGGTTCCTCACCCACGCGGATCCGAGCGCGCTCACCGGCATGCTCGCGATGCCGCATCCGTTCATCCCGGCCCGCGCGGTGGCGCCGCTGATCCCGATGCTCAATACGAGCCTGCGGGTACCGGGTGCGGCGCAGATGCTGGAGCGGTTCGGTGGCGGTCTCGGCACCGGCATGGTGTGGGGCTACCGCTGGAAGCGAACGACCCTGCGGATGAACCGATCTCGCGTGGTCTATCTGGCCGCCATCAATGGTCCCGCCCTCGGCGGCGGCCACGAGATCGCCCTCGCCTGCGATATCCGGTATGCCGCCGACGCCGAGCACGTCGAACTCGGTCAGATCGAATCGATCGCCAATCTCATTCCGGGCGGCGGCGGAACCCAGCGCCTGCCGCGGCTGATCGGCGCGGCCAAGGCGATCGAACTGACTCTCGAAGGTGGACCGCTCAGCGCACGGGAGGGCCTGCGCTTGGGCCTGGTGCACCGGCTCACCGCCGAGGACGAGTTGCTCGCCGAAACCGAGGCCACCGCGGCGCGTCTGGCCGCGCGCAATCCGGTCGTCATCAAGGAGCTCAAGCGCGCCATCTATTTCGGCACCGACAGGTCGTTGTCGCGCAGCCTGAATCACGAACTCGCCGCGTTCCTGTCCACCGGCAGCAGTAAGGCCGCCACACGCACCCAGGATGCTTTCTTCGACGATCTCGACCGGCTCGGCGACACACCGTTCCTGGCCGAGCCGAAGGCGTGGATCGACGGCACTCGCGTCGACCAGACCAGTTGATCCCGCATCCATATTTCGACAGGCGGTTTCGCTTCCGCTCTCGATCAACGACAACTCAGAGGAGCATCGATGAGTACCGCCGCGCAGCAAGGTGGCCGAGCCGACAACAGTGCGCGGCCTAGACGCAATGGTGCTGCGGCGCAACAGGAATGGCATAAGACCGCCTGCATCCTGTGTGAGAACAACTGCGGCCTGCTGATCCAACTCGACGGCCGCAGCTTCGCCAAGATCCGCGGCGACAAGGACCACGTCGCCTCGGCCGGATACACCTGCAACAAGGCGCTGCGCCTGGACCACTACCAGAACGGCGGCACCCGCCTGAGCTCCCCGCTGCGCCGCGAGACCGACGGCAGTTTCACCGAAATCGACTGGGACACCGCGATTTCCGAGGTCGCCGCGCGCCTCGGCGAAGTCAAGAACACATACGGCGGCGACAAGATCTTCTTCTACGGCGGCGGGGGACAGGGCAACCACCTCGGCGGCGCCTACAGCGGCGCCCTACGCCGGGCGCTGGGCAGTCGCTACCGCTCCACCGCGCTCGCCCAGGAGAAGACCGGCGAGGGCTGGGTCGACGCGCATTTGACCGGCGGCCACACCACCGGCGATTTCGAACACGCCGAGGTCTCGGTCTTCCTCGGCAAGAACCCCTGGCAATCGCACGGTGTGCCGCGCGCGCGCACCGTCCTGCAGCAGATCGCCAAGGACCCGGCCCGCACCATGATCGTGCTCGATCCGGTGCGCACCGAAACCGCCGATCTCGCCGATATCCATCTGCAGGTCCGCCCCGGAACCGACGCGTGGTGCCTGGCCGCGATGCTCGCCGTGCTGGTGCAAGACGATCTACTCGATCACGCATTCCTTACCGAACACGCCGACCAGGTCGACGCCGTCACCGCGGTGCTGCGCGATATCGATATCGCGTCCTATGCCGAAACCTGCGGTGTGCCGGTGGCATTGCTACGCACCGCCGCCCATCGAATCGGCACCGCGAGCAGTGTCGCCACCTACGAGGACCTGGGCGTCCAGCAGAGCCCCAACAGCACCCTGATCTCCTATTTGAACAAGCTGCTCTGGCTGCTCACCGGAAACTTCGCCAAACCCGGTGCCATGCAACCACATTCGTGGATGGCGCCATTGGCGAGCTATAGCCGTGACATCAAACGCAGCCCGGTGACCGGCGCACCGATCCTCGGCGGCATGCTGCCGTGCAATTCGATCGCCGAGGAAATTTGCACCGATCACCCCGACCGGTTCCGGGCAATGATCATCGAATCCGCGAATCCGGCACACTCACTCGCCGATTCGGCCGCCTTCCGTGCCGCACTGGGCGCACTGGATCTGGTGGTGGTCATCGACGTCGCGCTCACCGAAACCGCACGCCACGCCGACTATGTGCTGCCAGCGGCCAGCCAGTTCGAGAAGTGGGAGGCCACCTTCTTCAATCTGGAATTCCCGCACAACACCTTCCATCTGCGCGCGCCGGTACTCGAACCGCTACCCGGCACATTGCCCGAACCCGAGATCTACGCGCGCCTGCTCCGTGAACTCGGTGTCGTCGGGCGTGCCGAGCTGACGGTACTGCGGACCGCCGCGAAACTCGGCCGCCGCCCCTACGCATTGGCCTTCGCCGCACTGTTGGCTGTGAACAAGAAGATCGGCGGACTCGCCCCCTACCTGCTCTATGAAACCCTGGGCCCGACGCTGCCCGATGGTGCGCGTTCGGCCGCTGTGCTGTGGGCGCTTGCGCAGCGCGTCGCGAAGGTGCACCCCGCCGCTATGCGTCGAGCGGGTCATCCCAATGCCGATGCACTGTTCGACGCCATCCTCGCGGGCCGCTCCGGCGTCACCTTCACCGTCGACGACTATCCGCACGCCTGGGACTATGTGCCGCACCCGCGCATCCCGTTGGCAATCCCGGAATTGCTGCACACGCTGCGCGAACTCTCGACCACGCCCGCCACGCACACCAGTCCCGAATTCCCCTTCGTCCTGTCGGCCGGGGAGCGACGTTCCTTCACGGCCAACACCATCTTCCGCGACAACAGCTGGCGTCGCCGCGATCCGGAGGGCGCGTTGCGCCTCAGTCCCGACGATGCCACCGCCCTCGGTCTCACCACCGGCGAGCGCGCCCGCATCACCACCCGGCGAGGCAGCGCCGTGGCCGCGGTCGAAATCAACGACCGCATGCGGCCCGGGCACGCCTCGCTACCCAACGGGTTGGGCCTCGACTTGCCCGATGGCACCCGCACCGGTGTGGCCGCGAATGAGCTCACCGATGCCGGTTGGCGCGATGCGATTGCCGGAACGCCGTGGCACAAGCATGTTCCGGCCCGCATCGAACCGCTGCGCGACGTGTAGCTTTTCGCCCAGATCGGACAAATACGACGCCCGCGTCGGCGCTGATTTCGACCGACGCAACGCCGGGTATGTGAGCAACCGAACTTCGTGACGCTCCACTGCTTTTCGCGCACATGGCGACACCGTACAGTCGGCCCATGGTTTTCCGGCTCGAGCTGCAACCTGCCCCACCCCTGCACCTGACCCCCAACTGCGTGGTGTACACCGGAACGGTGCGACTATTCGTCACCGGCACACTCATCCACACCTCCGGAGCCCCCGCCGAACCGTTCGGCTTCTTCCTCCCGAACACCCGCCCCCTGCCCGAGGACGCACCCGAACCGAACCTGTGGGCGGAAATGCATCTGATGACCGCCACCGCGGCCGCGGCATCCGGAAACTTCCCCTTCGGCATCACCCACACCCAGGCCGCCTACGTCCCCGACCCACGCGCCGGCCTGCACCGCTGGCTCCACCTCACCGCCGCCGCCCACCCCGCCAGAGAACTCCGCCTCGGCTACCGCGTCACGGCTCAAACGCCCTGATCGGCACGACGGCGTGCACCGAGGTGCGACCGCATCGACCGATCCGCGCGCCGGTCAACCCGTGACATTGAATGGCCGTGGGCCCACGTGATCGGCAGACTTCCTGGCCGGGACCGCCGGGCAACGGCAGCACCCGGCGCGCATTCCACGGGCAGTGCACTCCTACGAAGTCGGCGCAGGCTCGCGATCGACATCCGCTGCCGTCGGCGCGGGGGACGCCGGAGTCACTGTCACCCACGTGTTGTTGACCGCCGCATTCCCGGAGAAGGTGTCGGTGAGCGACGGATCGTGCAGCAGATTGACATTCGCACCAGGGAGAGATGCCGCCACTTGCCAGCCGACGCCGGGTTCACGGTGCCCCCAGCCGTGCGGGATGGCGATGGTGCCGCGGCGGATATCGTCGCTGACCTCGAGGGTGACCACGATCGAGCCGGTGCGGGAGGTGACCGCGACGGGTATGCCGTCGATGAGGGCGCGTTCGGCGGCGTCGGCGGGATGCATGAGGGCGGTGCAACGGTCGCGGCCCTTCACCATGGACGGGACATTGTGCAGCCAGGAGTTGTTGCTGCGCAGGTGGCGGCGGCCGATGAGTTTGAGGTCGTAGCCGTCGGCGGGCGCGGTCAGCGCATTGCCACGGCGCGCGTCGTCGAGCAATTCCCGTGCGGCCGCAACGAAATCGGCGGCCGCGAGATGGACTTTGCGATCCTTCGTCCCGATCAATGCGCGCAATCGCGGCTGCAGCGGACCGAGATCGATCCCCCCGGCCGCGGCGCGCACCTTCGCCACGGACAACCCCTTGCGGCCGCGCCGCAGCACCCCGTACGGGCCTGCGGCCACCCCAACGGTCGTCAACCGCATCGGACTGAACTGCTCCAGAAGCGCATTGACCGCCCGTGTGGTGAACCGACGCGCAGGCAGCGGCACGAGCTCGGCGATCAACCGCGCCATGATCTGCCAATCCTCGAGTCCGTCGGCCGGAGGTTCGAAAACGCGGGCGTCGTAACGCAGATTGTTCCGCACACTGAACACCGGGAACAGAATGTTCACATCCTCGCGCTCCAGCGGGGAGATCGGCGGCAGGATGATGTCCGCATGCCGGGTCGTCTCGGTCACGTACATATCCACGGCGACATAGAAATCCAGCGAGTCCAGCGCGGCGTCGAGTTTGCCGCGCTGCGGTGTCGACAGCACCGGATTACCAGCGTAGGTGATCATCGCGCGGATCTGCCCAGCGCCCTCGGTGAGGATCTCATCGGCCAGCACCGCGACCGGCAGTTCCGAGCGAAACGATTTGTAAGTGCCGGAGCGGTCCGTCCACGCCCCGTAGCCCACCGGCAGATATTTCCCGAACCGCGGCGCATCGATCGGCGGCGTCGCGAACATCTGCCCGCCCGGCCGATCCAGATTCCCGGTGACCGCGTTGATGGTGTTGACCAACCAATGTGTCAGCGTGCCGGTCACCTGGTGGCATATCCCGATCCGGGCATACAGCAATGCCGAATCCGCTGCCGCATGCTCGCGCGCCAGCCGCCGAATCGTCTCGGCATCGACACCCGTGAGCGGCGCGGCGAGCTCCGGTGTCACCTCGGCGACCAGCACCCGCAACTCCTCCCAGCCGGTGCACTGCGCGCGAATCCTGCTTTCCGCACACAGGTTTTCGCTGACCAGCACCTGCAGCATCGCCAGCAGCAGATACACATCACCACCGGGTGCGATGGCCACATGCTCGTCGGCCAGGCGCGCGGTCTCGGTCCGCCGCGGATCGATGACGACCACTTTCCCGCGCTTGCGCACGTCTCGAATGCGCTGCTTCGCATTGGGCATGGTGGTCACCGATCCGTTCGATACCGCCGGATTGGCGCCCATGATCACGAGTCGATCGGTGCGATCGATATCGGCCACCGGCATCAATACATTCGATCCGAACATCCGCCACGCCACGAACTCCTGCGGAAACTGGTCGATCGAGGACGCCGAAAAGAAGTTCCGCGTCATCAGCACCGTGCGCAACAGCGCGCCGTAGATCACCGACGAGCTGTGTGCCGCCGGATTTCCCAAATACATTCCGATCGCGCTGACCCCGTGCGCGTGGCGCACCTGCCGCAGCCGCCGCCCGATCTCGGTGAACGCCTCGTCCCACCCGATCGGCTCGAACCGGTCACCGACCCGGCGCACCGGCGTGCGCAACCGATCCGGATCATGGTGCAGCCCACCCATCGCCGTCGCCTTCGGGCAGATGTACCCCTGCGACAGCACATCATCCGGATTGCCCTCGATCCGGGTGACCTGATCATCCTCGACGGTCACCAGAATCCCGCAGTGCGCCTCACACAACGTGCATTGCCGAGCGACGGTGGTAGCACCCATCCCGTGTTCCTCCACACCATTGAGAGAGTTACCGTCTCATCGTAGCGGCGTCTACCGTTTCGGGTATACGGTTCCGATCGAGCCCGGCCCGCGGATTCGGCCGTGCGCGCGGGATCGGTTGCCGCAGGCGTCGATCACGGCCCCGCCGGTCCCCGACACCGAACGGTATCGATCGAAATCTTCGGAAGTTGTTATGCACGAATAGATTTCGTGCCGAGGTCGGACTGCAAGCCGAGCCCTCCACCGCACTCTGGACCAGCGGCGTTGCGACTGGCGGCATTTCGAGGGCGATCGTCACGCGAAACCCGGCCGCAGCATCACGGTCAGCGGTGCATATATCCCAGCGTGAATGATGCATCGTCGAGTCGTGGGGCGATCGATTCCCCGCCGAGCGCCTCCCGCAAGACGGCTTGTTCATCCTGGATGACGTGCATTACGGCGTTGATCAGGGCGAGGTGGGTGAACGCCTGGGGGAAGTTGCCCCAGTGTCGGCCGGTTCGGGGATCGATTTCCTCCGCGTAGAGGCCGAGAGGGCTGGCATAGGCGAGCAGTTTCTCGCACAGCTGTTTGGCTCGTGTCTTCTCGCCGATCTCCGACAGCGCCGAGACCAGCCAGAACGAGCAGATCGTGAAGGCACCCTCTTCCCCTGCACAGCCATCATCGGTTTCACCGACGCGGTACCGCAATACGAGGCCGTCTTCGGTCAGTTCGTCCGCGATGGCCAACACCGTGTTGCGTACCCGGTCGTCGTCTGGTGGCAGGAAACGAACCAACGGGATCAGCAGTGTCGAAGCATCCAGCGCCGTACTGCCGTAGTACTGGGTGAACACCTGCCGGGAATCGACCGCATTAGTGCAGATATCGGCGCGGATTTCGTCCGCGGCCTGTTGCCAACGATGCGCCCGTTCGAAGTCCTGATGGATGCGAGCCAGCCGGGCGCCGCGATCGGCGGCAACCCAACACATCACCTTGCTGGAGGTGAAGTGCTGGAGCTCCCCGCGTACTTCCCAGATGCCATGGTCGGGCTCGCGCCAATAGGTGAGGGCGCTTTTGACCGCCCGGCTCAGCACCAACCAAGCTCGTGCGTCGATTCGGTCCTGATTGCGCGCGTAGAGATAGACCGCGTCCAGCGCAGCACCCCACACATCGTGCTGACGCTGCCGGTATGCGCCGTTGCCGATGCGCACGGGGCGCGCATTTTCGTACCCGCGCAGGTGGGTGAGGGTCTGCTCGGTGAGGTCGCTTTCGCCACCGATGCCGTAGACGATCTGCATATCCCGGACGTCTTCGGTCAAGCTGATGATGTAGGAGAAGAAGTCGTTCGCCTCCCAGCTGAAGCCCAGTGTGTACAGGCCCCACAGCGCGAAAGCGGAGTCGCGTATCCACGAGTAGCGGTAGTCCCAATTGCGTTGTCCACCTGGCGTTTCGGGTAATGATGTGGTGGCGGCGGCGCTGATGGCGCCGGTGGGTGCGAAGGTCAGCCCCTTGAGGGTCAGCGCACTGCGGGTGAGCTGGGCAGCCCACGGATGGTCCGGAAACCGCCCACCGGCCAGCCAGTGCCGCCAATGATGGATTGTCCGCAGCATCCGTGCATCGGCCTCGTCAACGGCGCGAGGCGCGTCGCGACTACCCCACGAGAGCGCGCAAAAGCGTGTGTCGCCCGCCTTCAGCAGGGTGCGGGCCAGCGCATGCGTACCTTCCAGCCCCAATCGCATGTCGGTGCTCAGCGTCAGCTGCAAATCGATCCCGTCGGCGCCGGCCTGCGCGGTGTAGTAACTGTCGAGGTACTCCCAATGCGCGCGATGCCTGCCGTAGTCGAAGGCCGGCTGGCAATCGAGCACAAACTGGATTTGCCCGGTCTCGCAGTGCACCGTCCGCAGCAGAATGTGCTCGGCGTCGTAGTCGGTCGGGGTTCGACGATGGGCGCTGCGGCCGGGTACCTGGTGTCGCCAGGGCCCGACCAGCAGCACATCGCGGACCGTCGCCCACCCTTCGCCACTGCGCCAACTCGTCTCCATCACCATCGTGCCGGGGACATAGCGGCGATCGGTGGGCACCATGAAGTCGGCGGGGGCGAACCGAAACGAACCCGCGGAACGATCGAGTACGGCTGCGAAGACACTAGGGGAGTCCATGCGAGGTAGACACATCCATTCGACGGTTCCGCTGGGGGCGATAAGTGCGGTGACCTCGCAGTCGGAGATGAAACCGTAGTCGTCGATGCGCGGGAACGCCGTGAGCAGCGGCGTGCGTTCGATGTCGTCCATGTGTTGCTCCTCTGCTGGGCTCAACTCCACAACGTCACGTGCACGTCGGCCGTGCGCCGCCTCGGTCACCTCGATGGCTGTCCGGCGCTGCGGTCCGAGAATCCGCCCGGCCAGCCCAGCGCAGCCCGCCGGGCGGGAAAGCCGGACCCGCCGCCGCGCGGGTGAACAGCGAGGCGTCGAACTCCTTGTGCAGCCGGGCGATGTGCGTCGCGAGACCGGCGCCGGACATCCCCAGCTCGCTGGCCGCCGCATAGACGGAGCCGAGCCGCACCACGGTCGAATAGGCCCGAAGCTGGGCGGGCGTCACAGTCCGAGTCTACTTTGGAGGAATACACAGCGCCGACAGCCGCATCGCGTCTCGACGCAGCATTCAGGACGTGGTCACGGATCTGATCACAACATGGAACGCTGGAGTCGCGACGGTCGCGTGGAGACTACGTTCGTCGCCGCGAGCGCCCGGTACGGCCCTGATCGTCAGACCGGAGTAATCGGCAACCGAAGCGCGCCCGGCGCCGACTCCGGCACCACCGGATTCTTCGGCGCGATCGCATCGATCCGCCGATACGGCGCCCCCAGCCGCGGACGCTGATCCTGTTCACCCTTGTTCGGCCACAACGACATCGCGCGCTCGGCCTGCGCGGTGATAGTCAGCGACGGGTTCACCCCGAGATTCGCCGAGATCGTCGAACCGTCCACGATGTGCAGACCCTCGTAGCCATAGAGCCGCTGATAAGGGTCGACCACACCGGTATCGGGAGAGTCGCCGATCGCGCAGCCGCCGATGAAGTGGCCAGTGATCGGGATATTGGCCATCTCGGTCCACGAGCCCTGCGGAATACCGTTGATCTTCTCGGCGACCCGCCGCGTGACCTCGTTCCCCTCCGGAATCCACGCCGGAGGCGCTTGTCCCGCACCGGGTTTGGTAGTCATCCGCTTACCGAACAGACCGCGCTTGTTATAGGTGATGATCGAATTGTCGACATTCTGCATGACCAGCAGCCCGATCATCCGCTCGGACCAGTGCGCCGGATTGTGCATGCGCAGCAGATCCCGCCGAAACCGCACCATCTCCCGCAGACCGAGCACCCAGCGACGCTTACCCTCCTGCCCGTCGACCAGCACCGTCGTCAACAGACCCATGAAATTGCTGCCCTTGCCATAACGCACCGGCTCCACATGGGTGTAGGAGTTCGGATGGATCGACGAGGTGATAGCGACACCCTTGGTGAAATCCGAATCCCTATCGCGCGTTCGCGCCGCCAGCACCGCCTCGGAATTCGTGCGCGCCAGATGACCCAGGCGCGGCGAAATATTCGGCAGTACACCGCGATCCCGCAAACTGTGCAGCAGCTGCTGAGTGCCGAGCGCAGCCGCGGAGAACACCACCTGATCGGCGGTGAAGGTCTGCTTCGCCTTGCGAACCCAGCGCCCGGTGCGCACGGTCTCGACCGCATATCCGCCACCGGACAGTGGCCGCACCGACACCGCGGTCGTCAGCGGATGCACGGTCGCACCCGCCCGCTCCGCCAGATACAGATAGTTCTTCACCAGGGTGTTCTTCGCACCGTGCCGACACCCGGTCATGCACTCACCACAGTGCGTACACGAGCGCCGCTCGGGTCCGACACCGCCGAAGAACGGATCCGCGACCGCAGCTCCGGGCCGAGTCTCCTTATCCGCGAACAACACTCCGACCGGCGTGCGACGGTAGGTGTCGCCGATACCCATATCCTCGGCGACCTCCCGCAGCACCCGATCCGACGGTGTCGTCGCCGGATTGGTCGTCACCCCCAGCATGCGCTTGGCCTGGTCGTAATGCGGTGCCAGCTCGGACTTCCAATCGGTGATATGCGACCACTGCTTATCGCCGTAGAAGGTGTCCGGCGCCTCGTACAGCGTGTTCGCGTAAACCAGCGAACCACCACCGACACCGGAACCGCTCATGATGAAGGTGTCGTTCAACAGCGTCATCCGCTGAATACCGAAGCAGCCCAATTTCGGCGCCCACAGGTACTCCCGCAGATGCCAGGAGTTCTCAGCGAATTCGTGGTCGGCGAACCGCCGCCCCGTCTCCAGGACACCGACCCGGTAGCCTTTCTCGGTCAACCGCAGCGCGGTGACGCTGCCACCGAAACCCGAACCGATCACCAGCACGTCATAGTGCGTCATGGGGTTACCTTCCGGTGCGAACAAGCTCGTAGTCGCGGACATCGAAATGCGTCCGTTTGTCGTATTCACTCATCCGACCCGGCCAGTTCGCCGTCACCCGACCGCTGGCCTCCCGGTACCAGCTGGTGCACTTGGTCCACACCGTATGTTCGAGCCGCCCCTGGATCTCCTCGTCGAACCGCGCCTCCACCTCCGGCTTCACCGACAGGTAACCACCGACCTCGCGCAGATGCTCGACCGCTTGGCGCAGATAGCGCGCCTGCCTTTCGTGCATGTAGATGATCGAACCCGCGCCGAGGTTGGTATTCGGCCCGTACATGATGAACATATTCGGAAAATGCGGCACCGTGAGGCCCTTGTAGGCACGCGCACCGCCCGACCACACCTCGTGCAGCTCCTTGCCACCGATCCCGCGAATCCTCATGGGCGCCAAGAACTCCGTGGCCTTGAATCCGGTGCAGTACACGATCACATCGACCTCGTGCAGCGTGCCGTCCTCGGTGCGCACACCGGTCGGCGTGATCTCGGCGATATGCGAGGTCTCGATGTGCACATTCTGCTGCGACACCGCCGGGTAGTAATTACTCGCCATCAGCCCGCGCTTACAGCCCGCCTCATAATCCGGGGTCATCTTGGCCAGCAGTTCGGGATCGGAGATCTGCGAGGCCCGATGCCGGTGCGCCCACCCGGAGATCACCTCGGCGATTCGGCCATTGCCTTCCAGCCCCGAGGTGACCAACTCGTAGAACGAATACCAGCCGAACCGCTCCGCGCGCTGGATCAGCGGGAACTTCGTCACGATCGACAACTTGTCCAACGCATTGAGTTTCGGTGGCGCGTAATAGCTTTCGATCTTCGGAATGATCCACGGCGCCGACCGCTGGAACACCGTCAACTGCCCGACCTTCGGCTGAATCGCCGGAATGATTTGAATCGCGCTCGCACCGGTGCCGATGATCGCGACCCGCTTACCGGACAGCTCGACATCGTGTTCCCAGCGCGCCGAATGGAACGCATCTCCGGTGAACGAATCCATGCCCGAAATATTCGGCCACACCGGGCGCGACAGCTGACCCACTGCGGGCACGAAGACATCCGCCTCGAGCAGCTCACCCGCGGTCGTGCGCACCTGCCAGATGCCACGGTCGGCATCGAAGTCCGCCGAGTCGACCTCCACACCGAACCGCATGTGCTTGTCGAGGTCGTGGCGCCTGGCCACCTCATGCATGTAGGCGAGGATGTCAGGCTGCTCGGCGAAACGCTTCGGCCAGTGCGCATTGGGGGCGAAGGAGAACGAGTACAGATCCGACGGCGCGTCACAGGCGGCGCCCGGGTATGTATTGTCCCGCCAGACCCCGCCGAGCCCGTCGGCCTTATCGATAATGGTGAACGCGTCATGGCCGCGGCGCTCGAGCTCCAGCGCGGCCGCGAGGCCGCCGAATCCGGCGCCGACGATGAGCACGGACGGAGTGCTAGTCATGTCGACAACTGTATGAACGGTGACACAGTTGCCGAGAGAGCGCCGCGGCCAGGAAATCAACATTTTCGGCCATCGCTCGATGACCTCGTTCGTCACAGTGACGATTTACGGCGGGGTAGCAGGGAGAGGCAAAAGGGGGAGTGGTTCGGCGGTATCTTCTTGCCACCCAGGGCAATTCGACCATCGGCCGCTGGCGTCGAAGCGGCACCGAGTCGACCGACTGCGATCAAGGCACCACCGGGACAACATCGGGCTCTGCCTTCCGATCCACATGAAATCCCGGCAGATACCGATTCGCGAACGGAATCAACACCTGAATCAGCGGACCGATGCCGAACGCATAGACCACCGTGCCGATGCCGACGCTGCCACCCAATAGCCAGCCGGTCATCAATACCGATACTTCGATCCCGGTACGCACCAATCGCACCGACCATCCGGTCCGGCGTACCAGTCCAGTCATCAGTCCATCCCGCGGCCCGGGACCCATACCCGCCCCGATATACAGCACCGTAGCCACCGCATTCAAAACCACCGCGGCACCCATCGCGCCGACCCGCACCGCCACCACATCCCAGTCCGGCAACATCCACAACCCGACATCGACCGAAACACCGATCACCACGACATTGCTCACGGTGCCGAGACCCGGCCACTGCCGCAACGGAATCCACGCCAACAACACCGCGACTCCGATAAGAGCCGTCACCGCCCCGAAACTGATCGGCACATGCGCGGCCACCCCTTGATGAAACACATCCCACGGATCCAACCCGAGCCCGGCCCGAATCATCACCGCCATCGAAAACCCGTACAACCACAACCCGACATAAAGCGCCACCAGCCGCCGAACCAACATCACCCCAGCCTGCCGCCAACTGGACCCCCGAAACAGATCCAATCAACAAGCACTGGCCTCATAACCCAGGAACCAATCCAACTCGCCAGACCTGCTGCAACCCTTAAATCGTCACAGTGACGATTTAAGGGTTGCAGCAGATGCAGAGGGGAGTCGAGCTCCAACGGTCGAGATCCGAGGCTTCGAGTGGATCCGACGTTTCTCCGCCAAAATCCAGGATCAACCGGAATATTTACATCGACAGAATCGGGGAACAAGGGGACACCACGCATCCACAGCACACGTTCCGCACACAGGGTCGCCGGTAGCCAGCCAGCCGATCAGCAGGCAGAGTCCCGAAATCCCTTACATGACAACGTCATACAACAAGAGCCGCCCACTTCCAGCCCGTCCGTTGTAACGCCGATAATCAACACTATGTCAAGTAATGGCTCTGTCGGTGGTTGCTGACAGAATCCGCAATGTGATCCCAACTCCTGATCCGGAGTTGATCCGCTGCTCTCCCCCCAATGGGTGCGGTCAGCTCAAACCCTCGAAACAGATGGCCCGGTTAAATCCGACTAACCCGCTATGCATGGCGTGCTATCAACGAACTCGACGACAACGCCAAGGTCCGGCAGAGATTCGACGCGCCAACCTGTGGGCGAAATACCGGATAACACCGGAGCAGTACGACCGCTTGCGAGCCGAGCAGGAATTCCGCTGCGGCATCTGCGGTGTCCATGAGGTCGATATCGACCTGTCCAAGGTTGGTGGCCGTCCCCGAAAGGATGGCCAGACCCTCTTCAAGGTCCCCCTCGCTGTCGATCATGATCACAAAACCGGTGCGGTGCGTGGCCTCTTGTGCCCACCATGCAATGCCGGACTTGGCGCATTCGGCGATGAACCGGATCGTCTGCAGGCTGCGATCGTCTATCTCGCGACTCACCTGACTCCGGATCTTGTGGGTTCATCAGACGCGATCGAGCCCGGAGAGCAACGCGGATTGTGGGATCGTCTCGAGATTTCGCAAAACCCTCCCGATGGAGACTTGAATAAGTCATACTCTTGAATGTGTCCACGAATTCGGAATTCGAGCGCATGTTGCGCGGGGTGTCGCTGCGCGTCACGGCGCCGCGGATTGCCGTGCTGACTGCCGTGCACGAGCATCCGCACTCCGATACGGACTCGATCCTCGGTCATGTGCGCGCGACGCTCGGTGCGGTATCCCATCAGGCGGTATACGACGTGTTGCGCGCGCTGACGGCCGCCGGTCTGCTGCGGCGCATCCAGCCGATGGGATCCGTCGCGCGCTACGAAACGCGAGTCGGCGATAACCATCACCATGTGGTGTGCCGCTCGTGCGGAGTCATCGCCGATGTCGACTGCGCCGTCGGCGATGCGCCCTGCCTGACCGCATCACACGACAACGGATTCGTACTCGATGAGGCCGAGGTCATCTATTGGGGCCTGTGCCCCGACTGCTCGGCAGCACAAATGTCCGGATCACACCCGTGATCACAGCCCGATTCACTCACTCCCCCGAAAGGAATTGCCGTGCCTGAGGAACATCCGCCCATCGGAGAGGCCAATACGGAACCCGCCGCCGGTGGTTGCCCCGTGACGTCCGGTCGCCTCAAGTCCCCAGCCGAGGGCGGAAGCAACCGTGACTGGTGGCCGAACCAGCTCAATCTCAAGATCCTGCAGAAGAATCCGGCCGTAGCCAACCCCATGGACCCGGACTTCGACTACGCCGCGGAATTCAAAACCCTCGATCTGGCTGCCGTGAAGGCCGACATCGTCGAGGTCATGACCACCTCGCAGGAGTGGTGGCCCGCCGACTTCGGTCACTACGGACCGTTCTTCATCCGGATGGCCTGGCATGCCGCGGGGACCTACCGGATCAGCGACGGCCGCGGCGGAGCCGGCGCCGGTATGCAGCGGTTCGCCCCGCTCAACAGCTGGCCCGACAACGGAAACCTCGACAAGGCCCGACGCCTGCTGTGGCCGGTCAAGAAGAAGTACGGCAAGAAGCTCTCCTGGGCCGACCTCATGGTCTACGCGGGCAACGTCGCGCTCGAAGACATGGGCTTTCCGACCTTTGGTTTCGGTGGCGGCCGCGTCGACCAGTGGGAGCCCGAGGAGGACGTGTACTGGGGTCCCGAGCAGACCTGGCTCGGCGACGACCGCTACACCGGCACCCGCGATCTCGAAAACCCCTTGGCCGCAGTCCAAATGGGTCTGATCTATGTCAACCCCGAAGGCCCCAACGGCAATCCGGATCCGCTCGCCGCGGCAGTCGACATCCGTGAGACGTTCCGCCGCATGGCCATGAACGATATCGAGACGGCAGCGCTGATCGTCGGTGGCCACACCTTCGGCAAGACCCACGGCGCCGGCGATGCCGAGCTCGTCGGTCCCGAGCCCGAAGCCGCCCCGCTCGAGGAGCAGGGCCTGGGTTGGAAGAGCGCCTTCGGCACCGGCGTCGGCAAGGACGCGATCACCTCCGGCCTGGAGGGCACCTGGACGCCCACCCCGACCAAGTGGGACAACAGCTTCCTCGAGACCCTGTACGGGTACGAATGGGAGCTGACCAAGAGCCCCGCCGGTGCGAACCAGTGGATCCCCAAGGACGGCGCGGGGGCGGGCACCGTGGTCGATGCCCACGACCCGTCGAAGTCCCACACCCCGGTCATGCTGACGACGGACCTCTCGCTCCGGATCGACCCGATCTACGAGCAGATCACCCGTCGCTGGCTCGAGCACCCCGAGGAGCTCACCGAGGAGTTCGGCAAGGCCTGGTACAAGCTGACCCACCGCGATATGGGCCCGAAGGTCCTCTACCTCGGGTCGGAGGTGCCGGAAGAAACGCTGCTCTGGCAGGACCCCGTCCCGGCCGCCGACTACGACCTCATCGGGGCCGCCGATGTCGCCGCACTCAAGAGCCAGATCCTGGCTTCGGGTCTGACTGTCGCACAGCTTGTTTCGACCACGTGGGCGGCAGCGGCGTCGTTCCGCGGCAGTGACAGGCGCGGTGGCGCCAACGGCGGACGCATCCGCCTGCAGCCGCAGGCCGGCTGGGAGGTCAACGAGCCCGACGAACTCGCCCAGGTGGTGCGCGTTCTCGAGGGCATCCAGGAGTCCTTCAACTCCGCCCAGACCGGGAACACCCGGGTGTCCTTCGCCGACCTCGTCGTGCTCGGCGGCGCCGCGGCCGTCGAGCAGGCAGCCAAGAACGCCGGCTACGACGTCGAGGTGCCGTTCACCCCGGGTCGCACGGACGCCACCCAGGAACAGACCGATGTGGAATCCTTCTCCGCGCTCGAGCCCAGCGCGGACGGTTTCCGCAATTTCCTCGGGAAGGGTAACCGGCTCCCGGCCGAGTACCTGCTGATCGACCGGGCGAACCTGCTCACCCTCAGCGGCCCCGAGTTGACCGTCCTCATCGGTGGTCTGCGCGTCCTCGGCGCGAACCACAAGCAGTCGCCGCTGGGCGTATTCACCGCGAACCCGGGATCGTTGACCAACGACTTCTTCGTGAACCTGCTCGATCTGGGCACGAAGTGGGAGCCGTCGGCCGCCGATGACGGAACCTACGAGGGCACCGATCGCGCTACCGGTGCGGTCAAGTGGACCGGCAGCCGCGCCGACCTGGTCTTCGGGTCGAACTCGCAGCTGCGCGCCCTCGCGGAGGTCTATGCGACCGACGACTCGAAGGAGAAGTTCGTCAACGACTTCATCGCCGCGTGGGTCAAGGTGTCGAACCTGGACCGGTTCGACCTGGTGTGATGAAGGAGGGATGACCGATCTATTCGGAAGATCATCCCCCGTGCGGTGCCCCCGCGAACTCCTATGGTTCGCGGGGGCACCGTCATTCGAAGCGCACGTCCTTCGTCTCGGCGACAGCGGCCGTCCGTCCCGGTGCGCTCTGGTAACGCCAGTACAGATTCGTGTGCGCGATGACCTGCTCCGGGGCTGGCGCGCCCCATTCGCTCTTGTCGAATGTGGTGTGCCCGTCGCTGACAAGTGTCACATCGTATCCTCGAACGAAGGCGCCATGGATCGTGGACCGGATGCAGGCATCGGTCTCCGCACCGGTCACCACGAGATGCCCGACCCCGGCCCGTGCCAGCACCTCCGCAAGCTCGGTATCCTCGAACGAATCGCCGAACCGCTTGTGTACCAACGGTTCCGACTCCGCACACACCAACTCCGGGACGTATTCCCACGCAACGGTCCCCGGCACGAGCTCCTCGCTCGAGTGCTGCACCCAGATGATCGGAACACCGTCCTGCCGGGCCTTCTCGACGAGCGTGCCGATATTCGCGACCACCCTGTCCCGCTGATACGCCTCACCCACGACACCGTTCTGCACGTCGATCACGATCAAGGCGGCATTCGGTCGATCCGACAGCGTGCTCATGACGGTCTCCTCCTACTGGTCGAAAGGCGCTGGTCCGCACGATCACTCAACTACGAATCGAGCGCCGGGACCAGCCCGGCGACCCACATCGGTGGCGAAGATCAGCAGCGGACGACGATAATCGAATATTCTCGGTTCTGTCCGGGACACCAACCTTGATCGAGTGAGCCGACGATGAATACCCAGCTCGGCGCGGTACCACCGGAGCACGGTGGGGATCGCGCGATGGCTGCTCAGGCCGTATTGGCCAGAGCGGTCGCCGATTTCGCGGGTGAGTGGGAGGCCGCGGGCGAACCACCCGAGCTGACCCCGCATCTGCCCACCGAAACCGCACTGCGGCGGTCGGCGCTGATCGAGTTGATCAAGGTGGATCTGCATCACCGGTCGATCCGCAAAACGGCCGAAAAGCGCCTCGACGAGTACCTGGCCGAATTTCCCGAACTCCACACCGCCCCACTGCCTCCGGACCTGATCTACGAGGAGATCACCGCGCGCCGCCAGTTCGATCAGGATCTGGATCTCACCGAATACGAGCAGCGGTATTCGCAGCAGATGGCGCGGATCGCCGACCGCCTCGATGGCGATCACTTCCGGACCACCGTCCTGACCGATCCGGCCGCGCTCGCAACGCTCGACTCCATCAATCCCGGTGCGACCGTTGACGATTTCGATATGTTGATCCTGCTCGGCCAGGGTGCGTTCGGCCGGGTCTTTCTGGCACGACAGCGCTCGATGCAGCGGCTCGTCGCGGTCAAGATCTCCCATGATCGCGGCAGTGAGGGTCAGACGCTGGCCCGGCTCGATCACGAAAACATCGTGCGCGTCTTCGATCAGCGCCAGATCGCCGATCAGCACTTGAAACTGATGTACATGCAGTACGTTCCGGGCGGCACCCTGCTCGGCGTACTGCGGCTGCTGCGCCGCACTGGCCTCGAGGGAAAGACCGGTCGACTGCTGCTCGACGCCGTCGACGAGGCGGCCGCCAGCGGCGGGGTGCTGGAACCGCAACCATCCGCCACCCGCACCGAGGTCGCACGGCTGAGCTGGCCGGAAACCGTTGCGTGGCTGGGCAGTCGACTCGCCTCCGCGTTGGACTACGCCAACCATGCCGGTGTGCTGCACCGCGATATCAAACCCGCCAACGTACTGCTCACAGTCGACGGGCAACCCAAACTCGCCGACTTCAATATCAGCTTCAGCCGTCACATCCCCGGCGCCAGCCCCGCCGCCTACTTCGGCGGCTCACTCGCCTACATGTCCCCCGAGCAGCTCGAGGCCTGCCATCCGACCATGGCGACCACCGCCGCCGACCTCGACACGCGCAGCGACCTGTACGCACTCGCGGTCGTGCTGTGGGAACTGCTCACCAGCCGACTCCCCTTCGACGACGAACGCAGCGCGGGCGAATCGGATACCTCACTGGAACGGATGATCGAACTGCGTCGCCAGCCGGTCCCCGACCGCTTCGCCGCCGATATTCCGCCGGACTGCCCACCGGTACTGCAGCATGCCCTGCTCACCTGCCTGTCCCCCGATCCCGCCGACCGCTTCGCCACCGGCGCCGAACTCGCCAGTCAGCTCGATCTCACCCTGGACCGCACCGCCCGCGATCTCGTCGACCCGCCGGTGCACAGCATCCGCGCCAAACTGCGGATGCGGCCGATGCCGGTGGTGACGCTGTCCAGCATGCTGGGGCAATTCCTCGGCGTGCTCTATCTTTCAGCGCACAACACGCGCCTGCTCGATGCGCAACTCACCGCAGACGCGAGCGTCCAACTCCAACGCCTCGCAACACTACTCGGCGCGATCGGCTACCCGATCGGGATTCTCGCCCTGCTGTATTGGTGCCGTCTGGTGTTCCTGGTTCCCGACGGACTGCGGCGCGGTAAGCATTACGACGAGGAGACGCTGGCGCGGGCACGCGCCGACACTCTCGCATGTGGCGACCGCATCGCGGTGGTCGGGTTCGCCGGGTGGGCGTTATCCCTGGTGATCTTCCTGACACAGCTGCATTACACCGCGGACCTGTCCCTCGGATTCACCATCAACCTCATCGCATCCCATCTGGTAGCGGCCGCGGTCGCGGTGGTGTACTCGTACTTTCCGGTCACCTTCTTCGTACTGCGCTGGTACTACCCGGGTTTGCTCGGCAGCGGACAAAGCTCCTCCGATGACGCCATCCGATTGCGGCAGCTCGCCCGACGCAGCCGGATCTATCTCGGCATCGCTGCCTCCGTACCCCTCATCGGCGTGGCGGGCGGTCTGGTCTACCTGGACGCGGCACAGCAGCAGACGGTAATCGGCCCCATCGTGATCCTGTGCGTGGTCAGCCTTTTCGCATTCGTCGGCGCGCTGCGCGTGTTCTACGCATTGGAATCGGATCTGCACGCCCTCGATCGCATTGTAAATCCGCGTTCGCGGCGCTCCGCATAGCTATTGCAAAGGTTTCCCCAAGGACCTCAGTAGATTTCGTGACTACTCTCGAAGCTGTTTGGAATGCCACTGTCCTCGGGGGCGCCATGAAAGAGCAGCGGACACAGGTCTATGGATCGGTCGTGGAGTTCGTCGAGAACTACCTGGCCCAGGTCTATCGGCGCAAAGTGGCCGACAACGGTCTGGCCTGGTGTCCGGAATGGTGGCGGCACACCGAAGCCGTGGCGCGGCTGGAGGCGCTCTGGCAATCCTGGGAACTCTATCGGCTCAACGCCGAATTGGGCCTGTCGCTATGGTTTCTGGACCACGCCGACAGTCATATGGACGTGCTGTTCGACCCCAACGGACCGTTCGCCCGCTGTTCCATGCACAACGGGCACACCGATCGCGTCTGGCCACTCTCGGTGAAATCCCCTCCCCCCGATACGTTTTCACCAGCTGGCTAGTCTCGTTTGTTTGAAATGGATTGTGGTCAACTAACCTTCATGTAGTGCTAGGACATTCACATGCGACCAGTGGCGCTTTCGCCTGGTCGGTGGCAGCGGCCACGCTGCCCATCTCGGCGTTGGTCTATCCGGTATTGCCGACTGGCGACGCGCATCTCGGTGCCGTCGAGGTATTGCTCGGCACCTTCCTGACGGCAGGGGCCGCGCTGCTGCCCGATGCGGACCATCCGAACGGCACCATCGCGCATGTGCTCGGCCCGATCTCCTATCACCTGTGCCGCTTGATTTCCTGGATCTCCGGTGGACATCGGCACGCCACACACTCGTTCGCCTTCGTGATCGCCGTCGCCTACGGGACCTGGGCGGGTGAGCATTGGCTCGGAAGATATTTCACACTCGGTTTGGTGTTCTTCCTGCTCGCACTGGCGGTGCGGGCACTGCATCTGTGCCCCGCCGGCGAGGGGATCGAGGCGTGGGGCACGGTCATAATCCTCGCCGCGGCAGGGACATTCGCGATGGATCACTGGATCACCGATAAACCGGCGTGGTTGCCGTTCGCTGTCGGACTCGGGGCGCTGGCCCACCTCGCCGGTGATTGCCTCACCGATAAGGGCTGCCGGCTGTTCTGGCCGTTCCCGCTGCGTACCTGCGTGCCGGTGATCGAACGGACCGGGAACAAGGTCGAAACCTGGATTCTCTCACCGCTTTTCACGCTGGCCACGCTTGCTGTGCTCTGGCACGTCTTCTCGGTCAATCCTTAGGACCAGTCGCTGCGCCCGCCGAAGCATCATCGGCGGGCGCAGCGACTGGAGACTCCCCTGGTCTGTGCAGTCTTTTGGGTTGTCCGGATTTCGTGAGATAGGAGTTACATAGTTCAATACGCATATCTACATACTCAGATGTATTTTTCAAGCGCACTGGAGATTGTAGTTCCACCGGATACGTTCCTCGTGAACCGATTTCGGCTCCCGCGACGTCGTCCAGGGGCGCTGCTGCTGGTCTATGCGCTCCCCCAAGCGCGGATCCCGACCCCGAGCGATCCTGGGCCGGGATCCGCGCATGGATCAGCTCGCCACGCTCTCGAACGTGCCGGGGACGTACGAGCCGCCCTTGGTCTGCGTAATCACCAGGAGCCGGTTGGCGGCGTTGATCATGGCGACCAGGTAGACGAGCGCGGCGATCTGGTCATCGTCGTAGTGCTTACGCACCTGAGCCCAGGTCTCGTCGGACACACCGCGATTCGCGTCTGCGAGTCGAGTGCCCTCCTCCGCGAACGCCAGCACGGCCTGCTCAGCCTCACTGAATACGGTGGACTCGCGCCAAGCCGCGACCAGGTTGATCCGAACCGCGGGTTCGCCGGCGGCCGCCAGCTCTTTGGCGTGGGCGTCGACGCAGTAACCACAGCCGTTGATCTGGCTGGCGCGCAACTCCACCAACTCCACCGTGGACTTCGGCAGCGACGACTGCATGATCGCCAGGCTCGTGTTGGCGAATCGCTTGCCGATCTTGGCGCCGAGCTCGTTGTCGTTCAGGTTGAAACGGGGTTCCATGACTTCGGTCCTCACTCGTGGTGCTGATTCGAACGACCATGAGACGGCGGCGCCCCGATTCACGTAACAGCACTTCGATGTGACGCACACCACCACCGCCCCGCTGTTACGAAACGGCAGGATCGGACGTCTGATGGGTGACACAGTCGAGAGTGAACAGGAGCCGCCCATGCCCGGCATGTCGCAGACCACGCCCGCCGACCACGGCGAAAGCAGCAGCGACCGTCCGGATCCCGCGACAAAAGCATTCGTCGCGCACCGCAACTTGCTGTTCACCGTCGCCTACGAAATGCTCGGCTCGGCCGCCGACGCCGAAGACGTCCTCCAGGAAACCTGGCTGCGGTGGGCTGGCGTCGACCTCGACACGGTGCAGGATCAACGCGCGTACCTGGTCCGAATCGCCACCCGCCAGTCGCTCGACCGGCTGCGCGCGCTCGGGCGCCGCAAAGAGTCCTACGTCGGCCCCTGGCTGCCCGAACCGCTGCTGACCGCACCCGACGTCGCCGAGGACATCGAACTCGCCGACAGCGTCTCGATGGCGATGCTGTTGGTACTGGAGACCCTCACGCCCGTCGAGCGGGCGGTGTTCGTGCTGCGCGAAGTATTCGATCTGGAGTATGACGAGATCGCCGAGGCGGTCGACAAGAGCCCGGCCGCGGTCCGCCAGCTCGCGTACCGGGCTCGGTCACACGTCGCCGCGCGCCGACCACGCGAGGTGGTCTCCGCGACCGAAACCCGAGACGCGCTCGCGGCATTCCAGCGAGCCGTCGAAACCGGCGAACTCCAGAGTCTGCTCGACATTCTCGCACCGGATGTCGTCTTCCTCGGTGACGGTGGCGGACTCGCACAGGCCGCGCTGGTGCCCATCGTCGGCGCCGACACGGTAGCCGGCTTCCTCTCCGCCGCGCTCGGTAACCTCACCGCGAGGTCGGCGGAGCCCGCGCTCGTCAACGGCCACCCGGCGCTGATCCTGCGACTCGACGGCGAGATCGATGCCGTCGTAGCAGCGCGTGTCGACGACGGCCTCATTACCGGGATCTACTCCGTGCGCAATCCCCAGAAACTGTCGCGTTTGCAGCACGAGACCGCCCTGCACCGCTGACGCGACGGGGAAGCACCTGCTCCCGAAACCACGGTGTCGAGCCCAGCCCTCCCCGCTCCCCCATGCGTGCGCCACCCACTCTGTATCGGGTATGCCCTTGCCCGCTCCTCCGACTCGTCCCCTCCGTTAATCGAAGGAAGCCCCTTCCTCGTCGTCCGTGCTGCGTTCGGCGAAGCCGGACGCATGTTGTTGCCGCTCCATTCGAGGGGAGCATACATGTTTAGATGCGCATATCTACGTATTGGCATGTAAGAGACGGCCGGTTGTCGGCCCCGGGATAAGGTGAGCCATGGTCGCCGGATCGACAATGCAGCCGCAGCGCTGGACGCCCCCGCCTGCCCCACCCCGGGCTCGCGAAATGCGTAGTGCCACACCACTTCCCCAGATCACGCGATTGGAACTGCCCGGTGCGGCACCCGAGGATGTGGTGCGCACCGCCGAGGGGCGAATCATTGCGGGAGTCGATGACGGTTCGGTCTACAGCACCGATCCCGCGGCCGGCACGGTGAGCCTGCTGGGGAATACCGGCGGCCGTCCGCTCGGTATGCATGCCGATGTCGATGGGTCGCTGCTGATCTGCGATTTCCATCGCGGCCTGCTGCGGCTGGACAGCGCGGGCGAGATCGAGGTGCTCGTGGACGAGGTCGACGGCGAACCACTCCCCTTCGCCAGCAATGTGGTTCGCGCCACGGACGGCACCATCTACTTCTCCTCGTCGTCACGTCGTTATCCGCTGGACGAGTGGATGGGCGACCTGCTGGAGCATTCCGGCACCGGCCGCCTGTTCCGCCTCGATCCGTCCGGCAAGCTCGAAACCCTCATCGACGGATTGCAATTCGCCAACGGCGTGGTCCTCTCCCCCGACGGCTCCAGCGTGCTCGTCGCGGAGACCGGCGCCTACCGCGTGACCCGCTACTGGCTCACCGGGCAGAAGGCGGGCACCTACGAGCGCCTGATCGAGAACCTGCCCGGCTTCCCGGACAATATGGCTCTCGGCAGCGACGGCCTGGTGTGGATTACCCTGCCGTCACCACGAAATCCATTGCTGGACCGTCTACTTCCCCTGCCCGGCATCCTGCGCCGGATCGTCTGGGCGCTACCGCAATGGGTACAGCCCAAACCGCCGCGCACGGTCTGGGTGATGGCCGTCGACTTCGACGGCAAGGTCGTGCACGACCTACAGGCCGAGGGCACCGACTACGCGATGGTCACCGGAGTTGTCGAACACGACGGCACTCTCTACCTCGGCAGTCTCACCGAAACCGCGATCGGAGTCAGCCACATTCCGCCCTAGGCCGCCACTTCCGACACGAAAATCTCAGTGAACAATTGTACACTGAATGCATGAATGAGCCCGAGCGGCAACGACAGGCGGAGATACAGGCGCTCGCACGGTTGGCGGGCGATGAACTGGGTGGTGCGATCGCGGGGATCGCCGCGGTGCATCGAGCCATCTCGGACCGGGTGTTCGCGGCGGTGCGACTGGGTGTCGGACCGGCTGCGCAGCCGGTCAAGGTGGTGCACGATGCGATTGCCGATGGGGTGTATCGGCTGGTCGGCGGAACCGCAGTCGCTGCGGGAGCCCTGGCGGAGCGCACCGTGGACTTACCCGGCGCTCCGGTGCCCTCACGCACGGTCTACGGGTCCGGATTCCTGGCGGTATTGCAGGGTTTGATCGGAGACAGTCTCGAGGATGAGCTGCCGATTCTGGCCGGGCCGATGACATTTCGGATCAATGGGGAACCGGTCGCGCCGGGGTGGGTCGGCGATGTGGTGTCGAATCCGCGCCCGCGCATCGTGGTTTTTCTGCACGGTCTGGTGGAGACCGAACACGCTTGGCGACTCGGCGGGCGGCCCAGCTATGCCGAGCGGCTCGAAGCCGATCTCGACTGCACGGCGCTGATGGTTCGATACAACAGCGGGCTGCACATCCCGGAGAACGCCCGTCTACTGAACGGCATGCTGCAGCGGTTGGTCGAGAACTGGCCGGTGCAGGTCGAGCAGATCGCACTCGTCGGACATTCCATGGGCGGCCTGATCGCGCGCGGCGCCTGCTACGACGCCGATCAGGCCGACCTGCCGTGGGTGCGCCGGGTGCGGCAGATCGTCTGCCTCGGATCACCGCATTTGGGTGCACCGTTGGAGCAGTTCGTCCACTATGCCTCCGCCGGATTGGTGAAAATACCGGAGACCCGGCCCTTCGGTCGGCTGCTGCGCCGCCGCAGCGCGGGCATTCGCGACCTGCGCCAGGGTTCGCTCGTCGATGAGGATTGGCATGACATGGACGCGGATGCTCTGCGCCGCAGAGTCATTCGCGAGGTACCGCTGCTCGATTGCGCCGACCACTACTTCGTCACCGCCTCGGTAACCCACAGCCCGCGCCATCCGCTCGGCCGGATCATCGGCGACGGCTTGGTCCTTCCCGCCAGCGGTGCCGGCCGAAATCGGGCCCGCCGCATCGGTTTCGATGATGCCAACGGTCTGCATATCCTCGGTGCCAACCATTTCACCCTGCTCAACCACGACGCCGTTTACGACGCGCTGCTCCGCTGGCTGGCCGCCGATGCGCGTCAGATGTCTGTGCGCTGTGGTTGATCAGCGGCGCCCGGCTCAGAACAGTTGATCGGGGTGGGTGTCGGCTTCCCCTCTGACGTCGGCGGCGAACTGGGCTTCGACTTCCGCGTCGTCGCCCGCGGTGTGGGCCGAGTAGAGCAGTAGGCAGCCGCGGATGCCGTCGAGGAGATCTTCCAGGAGGTCGAGGGCCGGACGGGTGGGGTCGAGGCGGCTGATCCGGAACTCATCGAGGAGGGCGGCGCGGGAGGCGCTGTCGAGATCGAATTTGCGTGCCTGCTCTTCGATTTCGGCGACGCGGGCCACCACCGCCCATGGTGCGGGCACGTGTCCTTCGGACACGGCCATGGCCTCGGCGATGAGGTCGACGACGATCTCGGTCGGTGTCTCACCGCTGGTCAGTCGCTCCAGCACCAGGGTGGGGGTTTCGACCTGCAGTGCTTCGATATCGTCGGCTTCGACGACCACATCGGCGGTCGGCACGCCCGTGAGTTCGCCCGCGACTTCGGCGGCGGCGTAGAGCCAGTGCGCGGCCGCGACGGATGCGGAGGCGGGGTCGAGTTCGGTGAACAGTTCCACGGTGCCGAGGGGGTCGGCGCGCAGCAGGTCGTCGGCGGCCT
Source organism: Nocardia vinacea (assembly GCF_035920345.1). Taxonomy (NCBI): domain Bacteria; kingdom Bacillati; phylum Actinomycetota; class Actinomycetes; order Mycobacteriales; family Nocardiaceae; genus Nocardia; species Nocardia vinacea. Next base: position 1,768,890 of record NZ_CP109149.1, on the reverse strand, counting down.
GGACCTGGGCCGGTGAGACATCCGGGCGTGAGAGTTCGACCGCTTGGCGTGCGCGCCCGGACAGATCGCCGAGTTCGGCGGACTCGATGGCGGCCTGTTCGGTGCGGACCTCGCCGGCGATGGTGTCACGAAGGGCGGAGTCGTCGATGGCGTGCAAGGTGCGCCCGACGCGGTGCGCGGATTCGACCACGCCGCTGTAGGAAACGACGAGGCCGTGGTCGGTCGGCAGGTTCGGGGTGCGGATTCCGGCCTCGACCTCCTTGAAGTTGCGGCGCTCTTCCGCGCGCCGCCAGGCCTCGCTATTAGGAACGTCGGGATCGCCTGCGGCACTTGCCGGATGCGTATAGGTGCGCCACTGGAACCGGGACAGGATGGTCAGATTCGACGCCAAACTCGTTGCCTGGTCATGGTTTATCGGTGGCAGCTCGGCCACCGTGGTCGAGAGATCGCCGCGTCCGGTCGCCCAGATGGCGACAAGGGCGTTGCGGTCGGCGTCGAATGCGTATCTGGTCACGCACGCCAGTCTTGCCGATCCGCGGCGGTTGTGCGCGCGATCGATCGCTTCGATATCCGGTCGTCGGCGTTTCGAGTGTCCGATGTCAGCGGTTCCGCGTCCTTGGTGGTTCCGCTGCGCTACCGCGTTCTGGTCGGGATACCGCGCTGGATGGCAGTGGATACCTGCGAGGATGGACGGTATGACTCTCGATCACGGTGATCCGGGCGACGCGCCTTCGATTCCACAGCCGACCGCGCCGGTGGTGAATCCCGCTCGCCCCTCGGCGGCCGAGGAGGCCAGAACCGTTGCGGCGGCGACGAATATCGCGACCTTGGCGAGTTTGAGTGAGGACGGTGGTCCGTGGGCGTCGTTCGTCACTTACGGGCTGCTGGAGGGTCAGCCGGTGCTGTGCGTATCGCGGATGGCCGAACATGGGCGCAATCTCGCGGCGGATCCGCGGGCCAGCCTGTCGGTGGTGTCGCCCGATGTTCCGGCCGATCCGCTGGCCGGTACCCGCATCACGCTGGCCGGTGTGGCGGAGCGTCCGGTCGGCGATGAGGCTGCGGCGGCGCGTGCGGCGCATCTGGCGGCGGTGCCCGCGGCGAAGTACTACGTGGATTACAGCGATTTTTCGCTGTGGGTGTTGCGGGTGCGGCGCGTTCGATGGGTCGGCGGGTACGGGCGGATGGATTCGGCGACGGCCGAGCAGTATCTGGCGGCCGCGCCGGATCCGGTCGTTTCGGTGGCGGCGCGGGCGATCACTCACCTCAATGACGATCACGCGGATGCGCTGTTGTCGATGGCGCAGGTATTGGGCGGATATCCGGATGCGACCGAGGCGAGTTGCGAACGCGCCGACCGGTACGGGCTGGATCTGCGAGTGGTTACACCCCGCGGAGTGTCACGGACACGTGTCGGCTACGCGACGCCGATCGATTCGGCGGGCGAATTGCGCGCGGCGACAGTTGAATTGACGCGGCGTTCGCGCGAGGGCTGATGGCGCATTCCGGCCGTGTTCCGGCTGCCGGGAACCACGGCGGGTTCAAGTCGATAGAAGCCGAATCGTTCGTGATCGAGGTGCAAGTCCATTCGCCGTCGTCGAGACGAACTGAACGTCGCCGACCTCCTTCAGGGATCGCAGGATTGTGAGCTGAGGTTCTCTCGTAGTCACGGAGAGCCTCGGTACGCGTGCTCACTTACCTCGCGTCGCCTGCCCGGCCGCAAGCCGACGGTATAACAGTATACTCATATCGGTGCCATCCAGCACGGGCGGCGACCAGCACGGGCGGCGAGTCGAACGCGCTCCGAATCGCCGCCCGTGCTGGCGGTGCATACCGCAGACGGCAGCGCCGCACAGCCGTCTCACCGGCGTATCTCGCGGACACCGATGGGAGCTTCACATGACTGATCTCGCTGACCACATGTCACAGCACGGGGCGCCCGAGACGATGACGGCCAGGGCACATGCGGCCAGATCGGCTCGTGCCGCACGAGGCCGCCAGATCGTCGCAAGCGCAGGCGAAGTTTTCGCGACACGCGGCTACCACGGGACCAGCATGGATCAGATCGCAAGGCGATCAGGCATCAGCAAACCCAGCCTGTACCAGTACTTTCCGAGCAAATTGGAGCTGTACCTGGCGGTATTGCAACAGCATCTCGACAGACTCGTGTCCACTGTGCACGACGCCCTGCATTCGACCGACGACAGTCATGGGCGGCTATCGGCAGCGGTGCACGCCTATTTCGACTTCGTCGACGATGATCCCGACGGATTCCGGCTGGTCTTCGAGTCGGAGGTGCCGACCGAGCCGTCCGTGCAGTGGCGGATAGGGCAGGCCACTGCGGCCTGCGTCGGTGCGGTACACGATCTACTCATCCGAGACTCCGGCCTCGGTCCACAGCGCGCGTGGGCATTCGCGGTCGGGCTTGTCGGCGCGAGCCAGTTCACCTCGCGCTACTGGCTCTCAGCGTCGCGGCCCATGCCGAAGGAACAAGCCGTCGAAATCACCGTCGCCCTCTGCTGGGGCGGTCTGTCGCACGTACCGCTTCAGACAGTTTCCACCGCACGGAAAGAGGACAATCAATTCGATCCGGCCCGTACTACCTCGAGCCGATGCTCAGAGTGAGACTCGGGGTCCGGACGCGGATTCTGGCGATCGCGCTCATCCCGAGCCTGTCCCTGCTCGTGGTCGGCGCGAGTACCGCGGGATACCTGGTCGCCGAGGGGAATAAGGCTCAGGAGTGGCCCGCAGCATCGGAACGTGATTCCGACAGCTCGGGTATTCGTGGCGGCGGTGCAGGACGAGATACTACGAGCATCAGCACGATGATGGCCACGACCATGATTCACCTACCCGCAGTGTGGGCCATATGGTCGAGGACTCCGTGCGCGAACCGCCATTGGAGGTGGATCGCAGTATCACCAACCGGCGCAGGAGCCCGGCGATGCCTGCAGTCAGCACAATGACGGCGATGAGATGCACAGGATGCGTGTCTTTCCTCGTGTGAGATTTCGTCGGCTTGCATGAATAGATTCGGTCAGGTGCGCAGTTGGCGATAGCCACCCATGGGGTGGACATCGCCCACCCCGAAGGGCCTCTCCAAACCGGCCGTCCACGTTGTCACAGGGGGCAGCGGGGGGCGCTGACCGCACCCTTGGGTGCCTTGTTGGGGTGCCGCCGGTCGCGGAGCCTATTCATAGCCGGATTCCCCGGACCCCATCGAAGAGGAAAGCAATGGCAACTTCCGAACAACTCACCAGCGCCGGACGACGTTGTGGTGGAACGCTTTACACCGAGCCGGTGCTGGTGATCGATCAGAAGCCGAAGCTGATCGAGATGTCCACCGAGTATGCGGTGCTGGGCGAGAACGGCCAGCGGCTCGGGTCCGTAGTGGAGGTCGGTCAGAGTCGACTCAAGAAGGCCGCTCGCTTTTTCGGTGACTTCAGTAATTTCTTCACCCACCGGCTCGAAATGCGAGATGCCTTGGACAATCCTGCACTCACGGTGACGCGGCCGCGAAAGGTGTTCAAGTCGAAGGTCATCGTCGACGGGCCCGCAGGACAGCCGATCGGTCGGATTGTCCAGGAGAACTGGATGGGCAAAAAGCGTTTCGCGCTGCTTGCCGACGACACCCGGATCGGGACTATCCACGCAGACCGGCTGTTCCAACCTCGAAAGTTCACAATCGTCGATCACGCCGACGCGGAAATCGCCCGGATCATCAGAACCACAGCCAGCCTGCAACGGGCGATCGTGTCGGCCGAGACCTACGCGCTGGTGATCGACAAGCCGTTGCGCGAGCCGATGGCCGGCCTTGTCCTTGCGTCTGCGGTGGCGATCAACACCGCGATCATGCAGGTGAAATCCACCACCGTGCTGGACCTGATCCCCTAGTCCGATCAGGATCTCCAGCCCCGCCGGAACATCAGCGGTCACGGTGCGGCGGACGGGTCGCCGCGGGCGTGGACGTGAGGGCGAATCGAGCGATGCACCCCTCGACGAATTCGCCCGGGTGGTCGTTGCCTTGCACCCATGCCCACCGACCCGATGGAAGGTTCTCTGCGCTAACGGTTTTCGCGACGCCCGCTGTATCGAGGGGGTTTCTGCGGCGATACGCCGCATTGTGGCCTGCAGGTACGATACGGTTCATCCCCAGTTTGGTTGCCGCGCAAGGGCATCGGTGTCACCCTCACTACTGTGTCTACGCCCGAGCGGACGAACGGGGCCGGATATGCCGAGATCACCCCGGCGTACCGACTCCTCGACATAGTGCACGGCACGGCGCTCGCCCGTGCCGAGCGGCGGCTGCACCGCGAGTTCACGATCTTGTTCGACGCCAACACGATTCACCATTTCCTGCACGACTCCTACGCGCAGATCACGGCACGCGCGCCGGTGAAGCTGTACGTGCCGCTGCTGGCCGAGCGCTTCGCCCGGCAGCAGCTGCACGCTCGGGCCAAGGTGGAGGGGCGCGTCGAGCACGCGGTCCCGGTGGTGCTGTTCCTGTGCACCTTCAATGCCGGACGTTCGCAGATGGCGCTGGGCTTCTTCGAGCACTACGCACGGGGTCGGGTATTGGCCTGGTCCGGTGGGTCCGAGCCGAGCGGCGCGCTCAACGCGGCAGCGGTCGCGGCCATGGCCGAGGTGGGCATCGACATCTCCCACGAGTTCCCCAAGACCTGGACCGACGAGATCATCCTGGCCGCCGACGTCATCATCACCATGGGGTGCGGCGACGTGTGCCCACTGGTGCCCGGCATCCGGTACGAAGATTGGGGCGTGGACGACCCGGCCGGACTACCGGTGGCCGACGTGCGGCCGATCCGCGACGATATCCGGCGACGTGTGATCGACCTGCTGGCCAGCCTCGACCTACCGATCAGCTCCTGACCCAACCCCCGATGTCGCTTCGGGCACCGGCGCAGTGAGCATGGCGACGATCGTGTCGGTGATCCTCGCCGTCCTCGTCGGCGAGGCGGCGTAACACCACCGCCTCGCCGAATACCGGTTCGGATGGTTACGACGGCGTGAGTGCCTTCATCAGCGCAGCGGCAGTTGCCTGGTCGATGCACGTCGGCTTACCGCCGTTGGCGGAGTGGAACACACCGCCTTTGGTGTTGCCGGTGAAGTAGCACAGCGGGAACCCCGGTTGGCCTTCGGGGAAGGTCAGCGGCGGAGCGAGACCGTCGAGGGTCTCCTCGCGCAGTGCGCGCAGTCCCTTGATCGCATCCGCGCTCGTCGAAGACGGGGAGAGATTGGCTGCTTTGGCCGCCGCCAGGAACAGCTGCCCACCTGCCCACGGCCACAGCAGCGGCGCGCTGAAGTCCCCGCTGCCCCGGAGGCCGGGAATGTATTTGTCGAGGGCGTCGCCGAAGTCCTTGATGGCCGGAATCGAGTCATCGGTGTACAGCGCGTTCGAGCCCGCGAAGATGCTGCCCTCGAAGTTCGGGTCCGTGGCCCACGCTCTCTGCAGGCTCACGCCGGTAGGAGCCTGAATCGGTTTGTAACCCTGCTGCGCACACGATGCCGCGATGCGCGAAATCGCCTCGACCGAGACGCCGGGGAATACGGCGTCGACACCCTTGTCCTTGAATTCGAGACAGGGAGCGATGTAGTTCGGCGCGGCAATCGCGACTTTCTCCGCTGAGAATCCCAGACCGGCCTGTTCGGCCATCGGTTTCAGCATCTGCGGAAGCTGCTCGCAGACCGGGATTTCGGCACAATAGTAGACGCCGAGGGTCTTCGCGCCCGCTTGTTTGGCTTGGGCCACCTCACCCAGCATCAGCACCGGCAGCGTGGTTCCGGAGGCGAAGAAGTTCGGGTCGGTGATAAACGGGGCATCGACCGGCTGTCCGCCGATGACCGGTATGCCCTTGCTGTCGACGTAGTTCTGCCAACTCGAACTGACCAGGCTGGTCTGCCCGACGATTACGAGCACCTTGTCCTGTTCGACCAGTTTCTTCGCGACGGCCAGCGCTGTTGTCGGATTCTGCTCGTCGTCGTATGCGATGAGCTTGACCGGGTGCCCATTGATTCCGCCGCGATCGTTGACCCACGACGCCCAGGCCTGCAGCACATCGGTGGCGTGTCCCACCGACGCCGCGGCCGGGCCGGTGCAGCTGCAGATCGATCCTATGAGGATCGGATCGCCCTGCAGCCCGCCGTCGGAAATCTTCACCGGGCCAACGGATTCGGGCCCACCGCTGGTCGAGTCGGCAGAACACGACGTGAGCGCGAGCGCCGCCGCCAGCACCGGCGCGGCCCACCACAGAAACCTTGTTTTCTTCATTACTCCACTCCTGTACGGATACCGAGCATTCGATTCGCTACGCCCATCGCCCGGCCGCGGTTCCGGGTGGGTGTCCTGCCGGCAACGCCGGCAAGTCTGTGTGGCCGCCGTCGATGCCGAGATAGTTCTGCAGCACGGCACCTCGGTCGATATCTGCGGCGGGCCCGGCGAACGCGACGGTGCCGCGGCTGAGCAACACCACGTGATCGGCCATCGTCGTGGCGTGGTCGACGTACTGCTCGACCAGCACAATCGCCGAGCCGGTGGTGCGCAATTCGCCGATCGCCGTGAAGATCTCGTTTACGACCAGCGGAGCCAGGCCCATGGACACCTCGTCGAGCAGGACAACCGATGGATCTGCCAGCCAGGCGCGCCCCAGTGCCAGCATCTGCTGCTGGCCACCGGACAGCGAGCCGGCCCGTTGATCTAGCTTCGCCCGCAGCGCGGGGAAGATATCGAGCACGTCGTCGGTGCTACCTCGGCGCCACGGCGGCGTGAGGAGGCGCAGGTTCTCCCGGACCGTCAAATCCGCGAATACACCTCGGCCTTCGGGGATCAGGCACAGGCCCGCGCGGGCGCGGCGCACGGGGCGAGCGCGGGTCAGATCGGCCCCGCCGATAGACACCGTCCCCGATCGCGCCGGAAGCAGACCGGAGGCCACCCGCAGCAGCGTCGACTTTCCGGCGCCGTTCGGCCCGAGCAGCGCCACGACGGACCGAGGTGCAACCGCGAGGTCGACGTCGTGCAGCACGATCGTGGTGCCGTATCCCGCGGTGATCGAGCGCAATTCGAGTGCGTAGTCGGTGTCGGTCATGCGACGGGCTCCGTCATCCGGCGTTCGTCGGTGACCGGCTCGCCGAGGTAGGCGTGCTGCACCACATCCGAAGCGCGGACCTGCGCGGGTGAGCCCCGGAATATCAGGCGACCGAAGTCGAGTACGAAGATCTCCTCACAGATCTCGAGCACCAGCGACATATCGTGCTCTACCAGAACGATTCCGACGCCACGCGCGGCGACGACCTGCCGCAGGATCTGCCCGAAACGCGCGGTTTCCGAGCGATCGAGGCCCGCGCTCGGCTCGTCGAGCAACAGGATCCGGTACGGCCCGGCAAGACATCTGGCGAGCTCGACCAGTCTGCGTTGCCCGGTGGACAGTGCACCGACGCGAGAGTCCGCGATGGATTCGATACCGCACAACGCGATAGCGGAGGCCGTCGCGGTGCGCACCCGCCGGGCCTGTCCGTGGGCTGAGACCAGTTGGGCCAGCGGGTTTGCGCCGGCGAGTGGACCTTCGGCGCCCATCGCGACGTTTTCGGCGACAGTAAGGGAGTCGAACAGTTCGGTCTGCTGAAAGGTTCGCCCGATGCCCAACCGCGCCCGGCGCGCGGTCGAGGCTCGGCTGATCACCAGGTCCCGCAGTCGCACCTCGCCGGCGTGGGCCTGGACGAGACCTGTGCAGGCATCGAAGGTGGTGGTCTTGCCCGCCCCGTTAGGGCCGATGAGTCCGATGATCCGCCCGGTGCACGCCTCGAACGAGAGGCCGTCGACTGCCACCACGCCCCCGAAGCGAACCGAAAGTTCGTGGACGTCCAGCACCGTTGTGGGCTGCTCGATGGCGGGTTCCGCCGCGAAGACCGCCGAGGACCGGTGGCGGCGAGACGCGTTGTCCAGCCAGGATCGAATCGGGCCGGGAAGCTCGAGGCGGCTCGAGGTGGCGGCACGCAGCACAACCAGGATGCCGAACAGGACTTGGAGCCACAGCGACATGCCGGCGACTTGGACATAGGACGGCACCAGGATGAGCGCCATCGCGGCCAGCAGCGGATACCAAGGCTCCCGGCCCACCACGACGACGATGACCGCGAAATAAGTAACCGATAGCAGCGGCTGGTAATTCGCCGCCGAGGCGGTGGTCTGGGCCATTCCGGCGAGTGCGCCACCCAATGCGGCAAGAAATGCCGAAACGCAGAAGACGAGAACGCGGGTGACTTCGATCGTGACACCGTTGGTCCGCAGCGCGGTTGGCGACTCGGCCAGCCCCCGGAGCAATCGTCCGAGCCTGGTCTTGTCCAACGCCACGACAATCAGCGTGCCTACCGTTGCCAGCACCAGCACGAAACGGTAGAACGACGGGTCGGAGTCGAGTCCGAATACGCTGGGGCGTGGCATTTTCAGGCCCAGACCACTGGTGCCGAACATATAGGGCTCGCTGTAGAACATCATCTGCACTACGACGCCGAATCCGAAGGTCGCCAATGCCAGATGCAGGCCGCTGAGCCGAATGGCCGGAATAGACAACACCGCACCGATCGGAAGGACCACCAGTCCGCAGCCGATGAACGCGAGCGGCCACGGCCACTGCCGATCGACAGCCAGGTGCGAGAACGCGCAGGCTCCGATCGCGGTGAAAGCCATATGGCACAGCGAGACTTGACCGGACGTGCGGACCAACAGACCGAGCGACAGAAAGACCAGCGTCATTGCCAGCGCCACAGTCCAATCCGTCAAGTGGATGCCCGCAAACAACGGAACCAGCGCGAGCACCATCAACACCACGGCTCCACCCGCGGATTGCAACGCCGGTGGAGCAGTCCAACCGGACCGGATTTGCCGGACCGCCCGGTCCCGGTCCACCAGGTAGCGACGCGGCATGATCAGCAGCACAAGGAACAACGCCAAAAACGGCAATGCGGTGGAGACTCCTGCGGCCGGCCCGGTGGTGAAATAGTGCGTAGCCAACGCGGCGAGCACCCCGATGAACAGTCCGCCGCCGAAACTCCAAGGCAAACTGGTGAATCGGCCGATGGCCGCCGCTCCGAACGCCTGGACGACCAGCAACGTCAACTGCATGGGATCGAGCGGAATCAACGGCGCGAACAGCACCCCGGACAGCGATGCCAAACCAGTGCCGACACACCATGCCGATCGTCGCGTGCGCACCGAGCTCGTCCCGGCCAGATCCAGCAATGCCGCATTCCCGACGACCGCGCGCATCGCGATGCCACCTCGGGTGAACCGCAACGCGGCCGATAACGCGGTAGTCGCCAGCACGGCGACGCCGAACGTTGCTACATCCGACCACTGCACCCGCACACCGAAGGCGGCGAATCCGCCCTGGGGCAGGAAGATCGGAACGATCCTGGGCGTCCTCTGCCCGTAGTACAGACTCGTCGCCGCCTGGACAACCAGCAGAATGCCGACCGTCGCGGCGATCCGCATTTCCAAACTCGCCCGGTCGACAACGCGGGCCAGCAATTCCAGTGCCACGCCCATGGCCGGACCGATCCCGAGCACACAAATCGCCAGGGCCAGCTGCCATACGACACCATCGATTACGTGCAAGGTGTAGAACGCGTACGCCGACACAGTGGCCATGGCGCCGTGGGCGAAGTTGAACACTCCCGACGTCTTATAGGTGAGCACCAAACCCGTTGCGGCCAGCCCATAAACCGAGCCGGATACAATTCCGGCGATCACGAACGGCAAGAGATCTGCCACGATGTACTCCGATCTTCGCTGATCGCCGACCGGCCGCGACCGTGCGGAAGTGCCGGCGCGGACTTGCCTGACCTGGTCGGTTGCTGATCGAACGGCTGGGGCGAGCTGTGCCAGGTCAGTGTCGACGGCTGACGCACGCCTAGCCACGCGAACCCACGGCTCCTGCCTCGCAACAGAATTCGACGGCACAAAAAACAAAGCCGGGCAGCGATGCAGGTCATTGGAAAGGAATTCACACTCCGCTTGCGGACGCCGATGTACTGCCACTCGTCGACGCCCCGGACATGTATCGGCAACTGGAACAGCTGACCACTGATGTGCCGATATACGCCGGTATTGTCCACGAGAAACCCGATGCGGAACGAATCGTCACGGCACTGACGCACGCCCGTCAGTACTACAGCTGCCCATTCGGGGCCTGAGCACATCCTGCGGCATCGCTCGGATGACCGAAGCCGAGATGGGTCGGGTATTACGGTTGCTCACGGAGCTCATGGAGCAGGTGACCGGGTAGTGCTCACTATTGCGGTGGTACTCGGCCGAGAGTTGTTGTGGGCCGGACCGACTCGGCCAACCGGCGTTTGCGAAACTCACTCGGTGTCTCACCGTATCGTGCCTTGAAGGCAGCGGAGAACCAGGTGAGGGTGAAGCCGCTGCGCACGGCGACCTCTCCGATTGTTGCTGTCGTGTCGGGGTTTTCGAGCATGGTCCGAGCCGCTCGCAGTGCTTCGTCCTGACGCACTTCCCGATACGTGGTGCCCGCCTGATGCAGTGCGGTGCGCAGCTGTCGCGGCGACCAGCCCAATGCCCGCGCCACCTCGGGCAGCCGGAGATCGGCAACTCCGATGTGTCGGCGCACGTGCTGTCGGACGGTCTCGGCGAGCTCTGTCAGATGAGTCTGCTGCGGGCCGGTATCACCCGCGCTCATCATGCAGAGCAGCTCGGCGATCCGGTCACCGACCGCGTTGAACTCCCGGCTCGTCAACGCGGATCGTTCGGCATGCAGATCACGGATCATGCCCGCGGCGATCCGGCCGAGACCCGAGCCGAGGTCGAGCACCGGCTGTCGTAGGCCGGGTCGCGCGAACTCTGCGCGTGGTACCTGGAAGCCGTAGGCCACCGAGCCGGGGATATGCAGCCGGCACTGCCGATCCAGCGCCAGCACCGCCGCCTGCCCCGGTGAGATTCGAGTGACTCCGCGCTCATCGGCCGCGGCGAATTCTCCCCGCTGTGGGACGACTACCCAGTAGAAGTCCTCGGCCGAAACACGACGGATGTTCGACGGGGTGCGGAAAGCCAGCCGGTCGCCGGGCTGATCCCAGCGCAGCAGGCGGTACGTGGTCGTCTGCTGCACGGTCATGGCCACCTGCCAGCGCTCGGGTTCGCGGTAGCGATGATCCATCGGGACGAAACTGTTGGAGGTTTCGGTCCATTCGTCGACATCCGCGATGTCCAGCTCGTAGTACTCCATTGCGACACCCCGAACGGTTCAGCCAGTAACAATGACGATGTCGGCTCCGCTGAACAGCAAGTCGGACGGGCGTGCTCGAGACGGCTGCCGCGCCGGTACCAGACGTGCGGCCGGTGCGAGAGCGCGCAATTCCCGCAGGAACACCTCGACTGCGAGCTGTGCCAATTGCTTACCGGGGCAGATGTGTTTACCGAATCCGAAGGTCAGCGGAACTTTGCCGGCGCCGTGCAGATCCCAGGGGTTCGGGAAGGCCCGCGGATCCCGGTTGGCGGCGGCGCAGATCACCAGGACCGGCCCGGTCGAGAGCACGGTGCCGCTGCGCAGCGTCAGCGCGCTCACGACGTGCCGCTTCCACGCCACCAGACCCGGGTCGAGCTGAAGTACCTTGGCCGCTACGTGTGTGGCCGATGTCTGGTCGGCGAGCAGGTGCCACCACTGCCGGTCCGGATCGCTCAGTAGGCGCTGCAGGCCCTGCTGAATACTGCCACTGACGGTATGCACGCCCGCGGCCAGCGAGTTGGCCACAGCGGAGACGGCGACTCGGCGGGGAATGCGGGCAGCGCGCAGACGGTCGGGCAATCCATCCGTCCGATCCCGTCCGCCGGATGCGATGGCGGCGGCGCTCACCGTGAACAGCCGACCGAGGCCGCCGACCGCCTCGGCCAATTCGCGCCCGCGCATGCGCCGACCCAGCAGCCCGGACTGGGCACCGCTCCATGTCGCCACATGCGGCCAGTCCGCAGGCGGCAAGCCGACCGCTGCGCCGACGATCCGGGCCGCGTAATCGATCGACAGGGACGTCACATCGAGGGTCTGATCGCTGGTGTCACGTTCGGTGCGCAGCGCGTGGTGGAAATGCTCGGTCAGGTCCTCGATCCGTTGCGGGCGTTGTGCCCGCGGAACGGTGAAATGTCCCGCCGGGCCGGCCAAGGTGTCCCACACCCGTTTGTGCAGGACATCGTCGGTGAGATCCGCGGTCGCCTTCGCCGGCAGCGGGACCAGATGCCGGCAGAGATGGCCGACGGCGCGGGGGTTGGCCGCGATGCGCCCGAAACCGACGAGCGGCTCCAGCGATTTCGCGTTCGAGATGCCGGGGCGAGCCGCTTCCATCAACTCCCGCACGTCGTCGTAGCGCCAGACCATCCGCAAGCCGGAGTTGTGTCGATAGGTGGGTTCGGGCCAGTCGTGCAGCTCCCGATATCGCTCGTCGCGTTCGGCGAACGACAGCTGGTTGGGAGTCAGCTCGTCGAAAGGGAATTTCATTATCAGACCATCGGTTTCGCTGAGGTCAACGGCGGTGTGCATCACGCCGCTGAAAGGTAAAGGTGCATCGATGCACTTGCGGGATCGGGAATTTGCTCACTGCGGCCGGTGGCGACCACAAATCGTCCGGCCGGCCGGGCGATAGGCTGCTCGGCCGTGGAAGTGCCCGGTGACTTGTTCGGCACCGAAGCCGGGTGGTGTGTTGCGGGCCACCCGTTCCGCTGCGAGCAGGGCGAGAATCCCGGCGCCGGCCAGTATTGCCTCCGAGTGGTGAGCTCCACCGAGGTTTCGTTCGGTCAGGGTCACGCACAGGCCGTCGGTCGCCACCTCGACGGCCGCGACCGGGAATAACCCCCGCACCGCTGTCACGATATCGAATCCACTGTGCCACTGCGGGATTCCCGCTGGGGCGATCATCCCGGCCGACTTGTCGATCGGCCCCGGGCAGGCAATACCGACCGCGATGATCTCGTCGTCTCCGGCGACATCGAGCAGCAGATCCCGGCAGCCGTCCCACGCCGCATTCGCCGGTATCGGGATTCGCTGGATATCCAGTGCGCCGACGCCCACCGGGCTCGCGGCAAATTCCGCAGGGCCGATATCCAATGCCAGTACGGTCATGAATCAGCTACCACCACAACGCCTTTCGTCCTGGTTGTGCAATGCCGGTAACAAGCGGGCTGGCTCCCTCATGGGACCTCCGAGGTTGGTCGACCGTGGCGTCATGCACCTACCGGAACAGTGTGGGCCACCGGCGCTCGCTCTTTCGGCCCAGTACACATTACGTGCCGATGAACGCAGATTCACTGCCCCGCAGCGTAAAACGCGTGGGTGGCCGAGCTCGCCCGGATCGCCTTACGCACCACCCGATGTCGCTTTGCGCACCGGAACGGTGAGCATGGCGACGATCATGTCGATGATCTCGGCGGTGTCGTTGTCGGGGTCCGGAGTGCGCACGCCCGCCTCCAGTGCGCGTTCGTAGTCGGCGATCAGGGCGAACAGGACGGTCGCCATGGTTTCCAGGCGCTGTCGGCGTCGACGGGGTGGGAGTTGCGGGAGGTCCGCGTCCAGGCGGGTGGCGATGATCCGGACGGCGGCGCGGTCGGCGCCGGCGAGGCGTCGGGCGTCGGCGATCACGGGATGGGCGCGCACCACTTCGAGGAAGCGGCCGTAGTGGGTGACCTGTGCCGTGTAGATGAGTTCGAGGATGGGGGCGGCGAGCATCGCGACCAGCGTGCGGATCTCATGTGCGGTGCCCTCGTCCTCGTATTGGGCGAGCAGTCCCATTCGGCGGTCTTCGAGCCAGTTCATGCGGCGGTCGACGATGGCCTCGAGTAGACCGCTACGGGAGTCGAAGTAGTAGTGCACCGCGGAGTTGTTGCGCTGGCCCGCGGCCGCGGCGATATCGCGGAGCGGAACGTCCACGCCGCGTTCGGCGATGAGTCGTTCACCCGCGTCGAGCAGTGCGGCACGCGGATCCTCGGTGGCCATTTCAGCACTGTACTAAACCCGAGTGTTGACTACATTAAGCGTAAGTGCTTAATTGGGCGGTACGAAGCGAAGGCGCGGCGGCCTTTGTGCAGCAGAGCCGAGGTGATCCGATGACCATTGCGCGGGGCCCGATCTTCCAGCTGTGCTGGGTGGTGCGCGATATCGAGGCGGCCCAGCGCGAGTTCACCGAGCGGTACGGCGTCGCGAAGTGGTTCACCATCCCGGACGTGCACTTCGGGCCGCGGTTGTGCGAATTGCGTGGCGCACCCGCCGACTACACGATCACGGTGGCATTGGGGTATGCGGGCGGGCAGCAGTTGGAGTTGATCGAGCCCAAGACCGGGACCAGTTTGTATTCCGAACATCTGGACAGAGTCGGGCCCGGACTGCACCACGTCGGGTGGGTGCCCGAGGACTATGACACGGCGCTGGCCGAGGCGAAGGCGAGCGGAGCCGAGATCCTGGCGCGCGGTGCGTTCGAGGGCGTCGGGATGGAGTTCGCCTATCTCGACGGCGGCACACTCGGTTCCGCCGTCGAGCTCATGCGGCTGTCGGCGGATATGCAGAAGATGTTCGATTATCTGATTCCGGAAGGGTTTTCGAACCCATGGACGTAGAAACCGAACTCCCCCAGCTCATTACCGAACCGGTCGAGTGGGATGTGACCGCGGAGGCGGGCGAGGCCTCCTACTTCGGGCGACGCGCGGGTGCACACGCGGCGGGCCTATCCGCCGCATCGAACAGGGCGCACGGCGCCGAAAGTATGGAAGGCGATTGAGATGCGATTCACCTATGCCGAGACGATGACGGACCCGACCTTCTATGTTCCGCTGGCACAGGCTGCGGAGGCAGCCGGGTACACGTCGATGACGATCGCCGACAGTGTGGCCTATCCGAAGGAATCCGACGCCACCTATCCGTACACCCCCGACGGCAATCGCGAGTTCCTGGAGGACAAACCGTTCATCGAGGCCTTCGTACTGTCGGCGGCCATCGCGGCGGCCACGACGAGGCTGCGGCTGACGCCCTTCGTGGTGAAGCTGCCCATCCGCCCACCGGTGCTGGTGGCCAAGCAGGCCGCCTCGATCGCGGCACTGAGCGGGAACCGGTTCGGGTTCGGCGTCGGCATCAGTCCATGGCCGGATGATTTCGAAATCATGGGTGTGCCGTTCGAACGCCGCGGCGCGCGCATGGACGAGTGCATCGATATCGTGCGCGGGCTCACCGCGGGTGGCTATTTCGAATACCACGGGGAGTTCTACGATCTGCCGCCCATCAAGATCAGCCCGGTGCCTACCGAGCCGATTCCCATCCTCATCGGCGGACACAGCGGCCCGGCATTGCGGCGCGCAGCTCAGCGCGGTGATGGCTGGATGCATGCCGGCGGCGATCCGGCCGAACTCGACCGGCTGCTCGCGAAACTCGACGTACTGCGTGCCGAATACGGCACCCGCAAGGATTTCGAGATCCATGTCATCTCACTGGACGGGTTCACCGTCGATGGTGTGAAGCGGTTGGAGGACAAGGGCGTCACCGACGTGATCGTCGGCTTCCGCTACCCCTACACCACCGAACCCGATACCGAATCGCTGGACACCAAGATCGCGCACCTGTCCCGGTTCGCGGAGAAGGTCATCGCGAAGACGAGCTGAACCGGGGTGAGGCCCGTCACAAGAGCCTGGTGTCACAGAATGACGCAGTCGAGATCCAAGAGACAGGAGCCACCCATGGCCACACACTTCCGGATGCCGGGGGCACAGTCGTGAGCGTGGATCCTGCCACCGAAGTCTTCGTCACCCACCGCAACCTGCTCTTCACCGTCGCCTACGAAATGCTCGGCTCGGCCGCCGACGCCGAAGACGTCCTGCAGGAAACCTGGCTACGCTGGGCTGGCGTCGACCTCGACACCGTGCAGGACCACCGGGCCTACCTGGTCCGGATCACGACACGCCAGTCGCTCGACCGGCTGCGCACACTCGGACGCCGCAAAGAGTCCTACATCGGCCCCTGGCTGCCCGAACCACTGCTGACCACACCCGACGTCGCCGATGATGTCGAACTCGCCGAGAACGTCTCCATGGCGATGCTGCTGGTACTCGAGACACTCGCCCCGACCGAGCGCGCGGTATTCGTACTGCGCGAGGTGTTCGATCTGCCCTACGACGAGATCGCCGAAGCCGTCGATAAAACCCCGGCCGCGGTCCGTCAGATCGGCCACCGTGCCCGAGCACATGTGGCCGCGCGCCGACCTCGCGGGCCGGTTTCGGCGGCCCAAACCCGAGACGTGCTCGCGGCGTTCCAGCGGGCGGTCGAAAACGGCGACATACAGGGTCTGCTCGATATGCTCGCGCCCGATGTCGTGCTCCTGGGTGATGGTGGCGGAATCAAACAAGCCCTGCCGCGGCCCGTCACGGGAGCCGAGAAAGTGGCACGCCTGCTGGCCGCCTTCCCAGGCAGAATCACTGCTGCCTTGTCGCTGCGACCGGCCGAGGTCAATGGCTACCCGGCACTGGTTATACGGCTCG
The DNA here is from genome assembly GCF_035920345.1 of Nocardia vinacea. Classification (NCBI taxonomy): domain Bacteria; kingdom Bacillati; phylum Actinomycetota; class Actinomycetes; order Mycobacteriales; family Nocardiaceae; genus Nocardia; species Nocardia vinacea. The sequence goes on along the minus strand of NZ_CP109149.1, from coordinate 1,752,356 downwards.
ACGACGAGCTCGATACGGTCATGGCGGTGCGCATCGACGACGGCCTCATCACCGGCATCTACTCCGTTCGCAACCCCGAAAAGCTCTCGCATATGCAACAGGAGAGCGCCTTGCGCCGCTGAGTCCCAAAGGGTGCGGCCATCCGCATCTTGTGATCATTCAGCGCACAACGCCACCACTGAGCCGCATGCGTGCATCACGGTCGGCGCGCTCGGCACGAGGTCGTGCGCGCGATGCGGCCCGAGGACGACATCTGGTGGCCACGGCGCAGATACTTGGTCTCGGAGATCGTCCTCGATTTTCGTTTTACGGGTGCGATGCGGCGAGGGCGGCCGAGGCGGCAGCGAGGGTTTGGGATCGGTAGGAGCCGCCGAAGAGGACGACGTGCACGAGGAGTGGGTGCAGCTGGTGCAGCGGGATGCGGTTGCGCCAGCCATCGGCAAGCGGGTGGGTTTCGTGGTAGGCGGCGCGGATTCGGTCCAGGTGTGGGGCGCCGAAGAGGGCGAGCATGGCGAGGTCGGTTTCACGATGACCGCCGTGGGCGGCGGGGTCGATGACGAGCGCGCGGTCGGCGGTCCACAGGACATTGCCGGACCACAGATCGCCGTGGATGCGGCTGGGTGGTTCGGGTGGGCCCGCGAGGGTTTCGATGTTTTCGATCACGCTTTCCAGCAACCGAATTCCGTCGCGACCGAGATCGGCGGCTGCACGCGGTAGGTAGGGCGCGAGGCGATAGTCGGCGTACCAGCGCGCCCATGAACCGTCGATCTGGGTGTTGTCCAGCGGCAGATCGGCAATCCAACCCGACCACGGCGCACCGAAGGATCCCGCCGAAACCGCGTGCAGCGCAGCAAGTTCGCGCCCGAAACGCTCCGCGGCCGATGCGGTCGGCGCGGCCGCCGAAACCCAGGGCAGCACCAGCATCCCGTCATCGACAGCCAGCACCTCGGGCACCAACTCCGGCGCGAGCGCGGCGAGCCACCGCAGCCCCGCCGCCTCCGCCGCGAATACCGGCGCCTGGTCGTGCGCGGCCTTCACGAAGACCTCGCGACCGTCGCCGAGTACTGCCCGATGCAACGTCCACGAATGATGTGATCCCAGATCGGTGATCGAATCCACCCTCACGCCGACCAGTGCCGCGAGATTCGCCGCGCCCGTCACTTCGATCCCCTGCCCACGCTCCCGAACCTACCCCGCCCGGCGCCCACTTCAGCGAAGAGAGTCCGTCGGTCCACGCCGAGTTGCCCGCGTCCGAGATCACCGAGCCGAGCTCCCGCAGGCTGCCGCGACCCGAATGCGCTGCGCCCGTGTGTTGTTCGCAGCAATTGGTCCGGCCTGCTCGCGCTGACGTGCAGCGTCGATTCGTCGGTTCCGCTTCGATCATGCCGGGAAGTCTCCGGAGGCAACAGCGCGCATCGCAGCCGTGCGCTCGGTCCAGCGCAGGCGCACTCGGCTCGGCCATGCCGGATGCCGGAGCAATCAGCCTGTCACCGGCATCGATCACGCACACGGCGCGACGCCTGCTCGTCACGATGCGGCGTTGAGGCGCTTCTTCGTCTCGTCATCGGCCGGGAAGAACGATTCGATGGCGAGTTCGGCGACAGTCACGTTCATCGGTGTGCCGAAGACTGTGGTGACGCTGATGAACGACAGTTCGTGGTCTTCGTGGCGCAGGCGGAGCGGCACCACGGCCTGGTCCGGTTCGGGGAGGGTGAGATCGACTGTGCCGCCGGGATATTCGCGCAGTTCCTCGCGGAGCTCGATCAGCTCGGGCGAACCGGTGACTTCGATCTGCCGGGACAGGCGTTCGAAGATATGGCCGCGCCATTCGGCGAGATTGATGATGCGGTCGGCCATACCGTCGGGGTGCAGGCTCAGGTGCAGGGCATTGACCGGCGCGGTGAGCAGTTTCGGGTCGATGCCCGTCAACAGCAGTGCCACACCGGAATTGGCGTCGATCATATTCCAGCTCTGGTCGATGGCCAGCGCGGGATAGGGGTCGTGGCCCGCGAGGATTTGGCGTATCGCACCGCGCACCGCATCCATCGCGGGCGTATCGAGGGATGGTTCGGCGTAGGCGGGTGCGAATCCGGCCGCGAGGAGCAGCCGATTGCGTTCCCGCAATGGGATCTCCAACTGCTCGCACAGGTGCACGAGCATGGTGCGGCTGGGATTCGCGCGACCCGTTTCGATGAAGCTCAGATGCCGCGCGGAGGTTTCGGCGCGCCCGGCCAATTCCAGCTGGCTGAGCCTGCGCTCGAGCCGCCAGTGGCGCAACAGGTCACCGGCTGTCTGCGTACTCACCCTGCCGATCCTACGAAGCCTGCGGCTCCGGCACGATTACCTGACGGGTAATGGACGTGCGGCGACTCAGAACCGCCAGCGGGTCGCGCCGCCGGGTTCCACAGTGGACAGCGCCGTGGCGGTGAGCGCGGTCAGGCGGTACACGTGCCAAGGCGGCGGGCCCGCGGAGGGGGCGCTGTATTCAGCGGTGAGCGCCTCGCCGGTGTCGTCGATGCGACAGGGCCAGCCGCCGTCGGCCCAGCGCCGGGCCATATCGGCGACGGCGGCGGGATCGGCGATCCTGGTCGCGGTGCCATCCACGACCAGATCGAATTCGTGGGTGGCCACGCTCATCGAGCAGCGCGGATCGCGAGCCAGGTTGCGGCCCTTGCGGCTTCGGGCGCCGGTGGTGAACCAGAAGGCGCCGTCCACCCAGAGCGCGCCGACGGCGGTGACGTGCGGGCTGCCGTCGGGATTGATCGTGGTCAGCCAGCAGGTGTGCCGGTCGAGTCCGCCGGTGCCGGGGGCTTGTTCGATGCCCGCGTCGAGTCGTTTGCGAATGCTGTCCCAGTCGATCGGCGGCAGCTCGTAGCGGTCGGCGAGGTTGATTGTGTCCATATCAGTAGGACGCTCCGTGTCCGGGGAACTCACCGGTGTCAGAAGATTTCATCGCCGGCGAAGGCCTGGGCGGACTGGGCCGCGGTGAGCTCGGCGCCGATCGCGTCGGTGAATTCGGTGAGGTCGCCGGGACTGCGGGAGGTGATCAGCGGCCAGCCGTTCTCGTCGGAACGCACCACAGCGCGATCGATCCAGCGCCCCTCGGCATTGACGACATCGGTGCGCAGCGAGTGATAGGACGTCAAGGTCTTGCCCGCGACGACGTCGGCCTCCACGAGCAGCCATGGGCCGTGGCAGATCGCCGCGACGGGCTTGCCCGCACGCACGAACTGTTGTGCGACTTCCACGGCGCGATCACAGACGCGCAATTTGTCCACGTTCACAGTTCCGCCCGGCACGACGAGCAGGTCGAAATCGTCGACCTCGAGATCGTTGAGCGCCGCATCCGGCTGCACGACCTCATCCTTGTCGACATCGTGTCGAAAAGTCTGTACCTCGCCGCGTTCGGGGGTCGCGTGCACGGCGACGGCGCCGTGTTCGCGCAACCAGTCCAGCGGCATCATCAGCTCGTCGTGTTCGACGCCGGTATTCGCGGTGATGACCAATGCGCGCACACCGCGCAATTCCTCGGACATACCGGGCCCCTTTCTCGCCGATCCTTCACTACGGTCGGCCTACCCCGGCGGGGGGCGCTCAAACGATTCCGGCACCCGTCCGGATCGGCGATTTGCGCAGTAAACTCCAGTAATGGCCGCGGCCCTGCCCACTGTCGGCGTGGAAGAGGAATTCCTTCTGGCGGATCCGATCACGGGTGCGCCGAGTCCGCGGAATGTCGAAGTCGCGGCGGCGGCTGCCGACGTCGGCATCGATCTGCAGCTGGAGTTGACGCGCTGTCAGGTCGAGATCAATACCGCGGTGCATACCCGGACCCCCGAATTACTGGATGACCTGCGCCGACTGCGCCGCAGCGTGGCGAGTTGCGCGGAGAAAAACGGTGCCCGGTTGCTGGCGGTGGCGGTGCCGCCCACGGTGCCGGATGCGTATCCGGTAACCGATACCCCACGCTATCGACTCATCGAACACCATTTCGGGTTGCTCGCCCATGAGCAGGGTTTGTGCGGCTGCCATGTCCATGTCGGGGTGCCTTCACGTGATATCGCGGTGCGGGTCGGGAATTATTTGCGGCCCTGGTTACCGGTGTTGTTGTCGTTGACGGCCAATTCCGCGGTCTACCGCGCCACCGATACCGGATACGCCAGCTGGCGCAGTATTATGTGGCGGCGGTGGCCGAGTGCCGGTCCCCCACCGTTCTTCGATTCGGTCGCGGATTACGACGATATGGTGCGGATGATGTTGGCCAGCGGCAGCATTCTCGATACGGCGATGGTGTATTGGGATGTGCGGCCCTCGGTCTCGTACCCGACCGTCGAGGTGCGCGTCAGTGATGTGCCGGCGACGGTGGAGGAAACGGCGTTGTTGGCCACGCTGATTCGCGCCGCCGTCGTCATGGCGCAGACGGCGATACACGACGGGCTGCCACCGCCCCCGGTGCCCGCGGAGGTTTTGCGGGCCGCGTATTGGAAGGCCGCCCGATCCGGCCTGGACGGAGACGGGCTCGACACGATCAGCGGTCGCGCCCTTCCCGCCCACACCCTGCTCGCCGGGCTCGTGGACTACCTCACCCCCGCGCTCGAGCGGTCGGGTGACCAGCAGTTCGTCGCCGATACCGTCAAAGCGGTTCTTGTGCGTGGTAACGGCGCCCGGCGACAACGCACCGCAATGCGCGCGCACGACGATGTCAGCGACGTCATCGATGTGGTCGCCGGCGCCACCCTCGAAGGGTGCTACTGACCGGACAGGCCGAATACCGGACGCACGCCGCCGTCCCGGACGACCTGTACGGCGACGATCGCCAGCAGCGTCGCACCGGTCACCATGTGCTCGATCGCGTCGGTGATGTGACTCGGGAAGCTGAAGATCAGCACATGGTGTGAGAACAGCGCCCACACCCCGACCGCGAATCCCCCGCCCACTCCGGCGAGCACGCAGTACCAGGCCGACCACGACTTGCGGGTCGCGACGATCAGCGCGGGGCCGAACAGCAGTAGCCCGGCCACCGCATGCCAGCCGTTGTAGTCCATGCCGAGTACCGGTGTCGCGGGTGCGTGTTCGCCGAGTTCGAAACTGGGCTCGGCGATCCACCCCGCGATCGCCCACACAATATGGACCACACCGATCACGAGGACGGCCCACTGCAGAAAACTCCACCGCGTCCAGTCGATTCGCCGCTCGACCACCGATTGTTCGCTCATCACGCCCTCCCTGACCGTATCTACTACACAGCGTAGTTGAGATGGCGGTCATCGGAAAGTGCTTCGATGGAGGAATGCCCCTACTCGTCGGCACATCGGGTTGGCAGTACCGGGACTGGCGCGACGTGCTGTATCCGGCGAACGTTCCGCAGCGTGTGTGGCTCGAAACCTACGCCGCGGGCTTCGCGACGGTCGAGAGCAACAATGCCTTCTATCGACTGCCCAGCAGCGAGACCTTTGCGGCATGGCGGGACCGGACACCGCCGGACTTCTGTTTCGCGGTCAAGGCCAGCCGCTTCCTCACCCACATCAAGCGGCTGCGCGAACCCGAAGAACCGGTCGGACGTTTGATGGAGCACGCCCGCGCGCTGGGCGACAAGCTGGGGCCGGTGCTGTTGCAGCTTCCGCCCACGCTGCGGGTCGATCCGGCACTGCTCGACGCCTGCCTACGCCGCTTTCCGCCCGACGTCCAGATCGCGGTCGAACCCAGGCACGATTCCTGGTGGATTCCCGAAGTCCGTGCCGTGCTGACGGAATGCGGCGCAACGCTGTGTTGGGCCGATGTCCAGTCCCGGCCGGTCGCGCCGCTGTGGCGCACAACGGACTGGGGCTATCTGCGACTGCATTCCGGACGTGCGACACCCGCACCGCGCTACGGACGCACGGCACTCACCAGTTGGGCGCGACGGCTGGCCGACACGTGGTCGGATCGCGAGCAGGTGTACGTCTACTTCAACAATGATCCCGGCGGTGCGGCGGTCCGCGACGCGGTCGTCTTCGCGCGCGCCGCCGCCACGGCCGGGGCCACCGTCAGTCGAACACCCGCAACGGATTTCAGCCGACGATAGCGTTCATTATGGTGCCCGCACTGGTCGCGATGACACCACCGGCCATCGCACCGGCGAGCATCTTCGGCGAGTCCAGGGTGCCACCACTCCACTTCTCCCAGGCGAATCTGCCACCCGCGTAGGTGATTCCGCAGACACCCGACAGCAGGACAAACCAAGTCAGGTAACGGACCATCTGCAGGATCTTCTCCGCATTGGGCGGCGCCTCGGGCGTCGGATCCCCGAGTTGGGCGAGGACGGTCTCGTGCAAGGTAATCAGCATCATGGGCGCGTACTCATTCCAGGTCGAGGCGGGCGATGAGCGGCAGATAACCGAGCAATAACCAGGTCGGTACCGGACAGTATGGACGGCGGCCGTGATTTTCGGGCCGTCTCGGCGGAACCTGTCTGGAATGTCCGAAGGCGCGGCCCGGCGCGCCGGTGCACGGGTGTAGCATTTCGCCCGAATAACCCAGCGCGGGAGCTCGGGCACGGCCGGGCTGAGAGGGCGGACCCCACGTTTCGCCGACCGCATGAACCTGTCCGGGTAATGCCGGCGTAGGGAGAGCGGTACCGGGATGTCTGCACCCACCATTGATCGATCCGAGCGGCGCGAAGCACCGCTGACCCTGGACCAGCCTGCACCGAAGGTCCTTTCGTTCTGGGACCAGAGCGCGTTCTGGGCGAACCTCGGGGTCAGCCTGTTCGCATTCTCCGGCGCGTACACGGTGCTCGCGCCGAATTCCGATGGCGGCGCGCAGATCTCCATCGCCGCGGGCATTCTCGCGATGATCATCGGCACGGTGGTCGGCGGGCTCATGCTCGGCCTGGCCGCGGTGCCCGGAGCCAAGACCGGTAAGCCCGCGATGATGTTGCTGCGCGGACTGTTCGGTGCGAAGCTCAGCTACCTGCCGACGGTGCTCAATATCGCCCAACTGATCGGTTGGGGCACCTTCGAATTGATCGTCATCGGCGATGCGGCCGAAGAGTTGTTCGACGGTGGGCCGCACTGGGTTTACGTGGTCGCCGCGGGTGTGCTGACGACGGTGCTGACGATCTGGCCCCTGGGTTCGGTGCGAATGCTGCGGCGGTTCGTGACCGTCGGCGTGGTGATCGCGTTGATCTGGTTCTACATCCAGTTCGTCCGCGCGGGCCTGCCGGATCTCACCACCAACCCGGGCACCGAGGGCGGCGGGCCGTTCGGCGTGGATTGGAATCTCTTCTGGGTCGCTACCGATGCGGCACTTGCGGTTTCGATCTCGTGGGTGCCGGTGGCGGCCGACTACACCCGGCACTCCCGCGGCACCGGCGCGGCATTCGGCGCGGCCAGTGGGGCGTATGCGTTCACCCAGATCATCGCGTATGTGCTCGGACTGTTCGCGCTGGCGCTCGCATCCGGCGACGGCGGGGTGTACTCACCGTTCCTGACCGTCACCCTCGGAGCGGTGTTCTTCTTCATCTTCGTATTCCGTGAAGCCGACCAGTCGTTCGCGAATGTGTACTCGACGGCCGTCTCGATCCAGAATCTCGCGCCGCGAGTCGACCGCCGCGTGCTCTCGATCGGTCTCGGCCTACTGATCACACTGCTCGCGCTGCGGCTGAACATGGCGAACTACTTCGGCTTCCTCGGCCTGATCGGGTCGGTCTTCGTGCCGCTGCTCGGCGTGCTCGTCGCGGACTTCTTCCTGCGGGCGCGCGACCAGTGGGATACCTCGGCGGACGCGCCGTCGCGTTGGGGCATGGTTTTCGCCTGGCTGGTGGGACTTTCGGTCTACCAGCTGATCAACCCGGGCGCCGCTGGAGTGTGGACCGACTTCTGGGTGGACGCGCAGGAGAAGCTGCACTTCACCAAGCAGGCGTGGATGAGCGCGTCACTGCTGTCATTCCTGGCCGCGGTCGTGGTCGCGTGGAGTGTGGGACGTGTCTCCATGCTGCGCAAGTCCGCGTAGTCTCCGGACCACCACGCGGGAACCGTGGCGATCGGCCAAGTCCGCCCAGCGCGAGTGCTGACACAACGGTGCACGCCGCAGCCCCCGGTGAGTGTTTTCGCGAGCAATTCCCCGAGATAGGGCGCTGCCCTGCTGATCTCGAACAACTGCGGTTGCGATGTTTCGATCTCGTTGTGGCGCAAAAACTTTCTGATCGCGCAATCTTGCGGGGCACGCAAGTTTGCGTATCGTGAAGGGCGTGGCATTCGTACTCGGGTTGCGGGAACGCAAGAAGCTCGCGACTCGGGAGGCGCTCGGATTCGCGGCGCTGCGGCTGGCGGTCGAGCGTGGGCTCCACACAGTGCTGGTCGAGGACATCGCTGCGGCGGTGGGTGTTTCGCCACGTACGTTCAACAACTACTTCGCCAGTAAGTACGAGGCCGTGTGCTCGGTGGCGGTCGACCGGGCCCGGCGGATCGCGAACGGACTGCACGATCGTCCGACGGCCGAAGCGCTGTGGCCCGCGGTAATCCACGCGGTACTCGCCGAATTCCGCGATGACGAACTGCCCGATCCGGCATGGACCCGCGGCATCCGGCTGATCACCACCGAGCCCGCGCTGCAGGGTGAATATCTCAAGGCGCAGGCCGTCATCCAGGAGGCCATCGCGACGGCCATCGCCGAACGCACTGGCCGCGACCTGCACACCGATATGTTCCCGCGGATCATGGCAGGCGCGATCGCGACGGCACTGCAGGTCGCCATCGACCGCTGGGTCGATGCGAACCCGCCCATCGCGGCACTGCCCGTCATCCGGGAAGCGTTGCGGCAACTGTCCTATCTACCAGGAGCCTTTCCCATGGACGTCCCCACCAACCACACCCTCGCCGTGCCCGGAGCGACGCTGTACTACGAGATCCGCGGCACCGGTCCGCTGCTGCTGCTCATCCCTGGCGGCAATGGCGACGCGGGCAGCTTCGACCAGATCGCGGAGCGACTGGCGGATCGCTATACGGTGGTTTCCTACGATCGGCGCGGCTTCTCCCGCAGCCCAGGGCAGGACCACAACGTCCAACTCGACGGCGCCGATGCCGCCGCGCTGCTCACTCACCTCGGCGACCAGCCCGCCGCCGTGCTCGGCAGCAGTTCCGGCGCCATCGTCGCGCTCGAATTGCTCACGACGCGACCGGAACTCGTGCACACGCTCATCGCGCACGAACCGCCGCTGGCGACCGTACTGCCCGATGCCGACAAGTGGCTCACCTTTTTGGACGACGTCTACCGGACCAGCGAGTCCGAGGGCTTCGTCGCCGCCATATCCCAATTCGCCGAGGGTGTCGGGCTGCGCCGGCAACAGCCCGACACCGAAGAGCCCACGCCCGAAGCCGCCGCAATCAGCGCGCGCATCCAGCAGAACATGCTGTTCTGGATGGAGCACGAGATGCGACAGTACGTCCGCTACACACCGGAATTCGACGCCCTGCAACGCGTCGCCGAGAAGCTCGTGCTCGTCATCGGACACGATTCGAAGGAAACCTTCCCGGCGCTGCCCAATTCGGTACTCGGCGATCGCCTCGGACTCGACATCGTGGAATTCGCGGGCGACCACATCGGATACCTAAGCGCCACTGAGGATTTCGCCACTCAGCTCGACACGTTGCTCGCCAAGCGCGCATAAGCAGATCTCGTTGACGCTCGGTCGCCGAGGCCGGATGACCCGAACCGGGGTGTCTCGCGATCCGTCAGATGCACGCCGCGCGGCCGAAGCCTGGTCACCGATCACCGACGCGCGGCCACATCATGGTGGGCTGTCATTGCCATCGACGCTCACCCGACAACGCCGTTGGTGCTGGGCCATAAATCCGCCAAGCACTCGGCCGACCAGTCGAGCAGTCGAGCAGTCGAGCAGAGAAGGAAAGCGCGCTGGGACTGAGCCGGGCTGCGGGGCGTACAGGGTTGGGCCGTGCGGTGGGATGCGCCGCGACCTGCCGAGAGCATGCGGCTGAGCGAGATTCCTCCAACTATCGTCGACTCCATGGCTCGCGACATACCCCTACAGGTCGCGGTGTGCGGACCGCGTGATTGCACAACCACCGAGGCCGAATGGGCTGCGGAGGTGGGACGACTGCTCGCGGCTGCCGGTGCCACTGTTCTGTGCGGCGGCGGTAGCGGCGTTATGGCGGCGGTCGCCGAGGGAGCCTCCGGCGTGGGCGGTCTCGTCATCGGCGTGCGCCCCGATACCGACCGGTCTGCTGCCTGTCGCGGTCTGTCCGCCGTCTTGTACACCGGTATGGGCGAGGCCCGAAACGCCATCCTCATTCATTCCGCTGACGCCGTCATCGTGATCGGTGGTTCCTGGGGCACCCTCTCCGAACTCGCTTTCGCCTGCCACCGCGGCACCATCCCCGTCATCTCGCTCGGCGGTTGGCAAGTCCAGGACACCACCGGAAATCCCATCCCCGCAGCACAACTCGCCATCGACCCCGCCGACGCTGTCCACCGCGCTCTGACCTAGCCCCGAAACCTTCAGCGCACCCACGTCACTCGGCACCCCGGCAACATTGGACCGTTCGCCGGAAGGTCTGGCGTGGGCCGCCTTCCGGGCCTGAGGCGGCGATTTCGGCCGGCTGTCTGCGCTCGCAGCAGTCTCCCGCGCCATGGACCGCGCCGGATTCAAAATCGTCGCCACCGGGCTGCGCGAATGCCTCACCGGCGACGCCGCCGACGGTTCCGAACCCATGACCGAAGCAGAACTCGAGAAACTCTTCCTCGCCTCAGCGCTGAAAGCCCTGCGGCCGTTATGCGGCGATCGGCCGCGGATACGCACTCTGCGATGACAGCGGCCTCACCAACGCCGAACTCCTCTCTCAACGCTGGCACCCACTGCATCGCATGGGGAGATTCGGCACGTTCCTTTGATCTGCGCCGCACTGGTATTGGGTCTGCGGCAGCAAGAACCACCGATGTGACGATCTGTCGTCGCTGGTCATGTGCCTGGTTCACTGCGGTGTACCGGGTTTGGTGCAGGTGAATTGCATGACGTCGATGCGGCCACAGCGAGCGTAGTCGGCGCATCCAGTCAGGTACCGGATGTAGGCGTTGTAGGTATCGGGTCCGGCGAACTCGACGGCCCGGTCGCGGTGCTCGTGCAATGCATCGACCCAATGGTCGAGGGCGGTCGCGTAGTGCGGTCCCATCGACTGCATGCCGCTAACAGTGAATCCGGCGTCTTCGGCGTATGCGGTGACACCCTTGGGATCGCGTCCGCTCGGGGGCAGCAGCGGGCCGCCGCCGAGGATGGCTTCGGTGAGGAACCGCATGAACGCGTCATCGATGCTGGTGTGCTGAATTCCGTGTCCACGCAGTTCGTCGCGGTTGTCGCCGACGATTGCCTGCAACAGCAGCACTCCATCGGCGGGCATTGTGCGGTAGGCGAATTCGAAGAACTCGCCGTAGCGGTCTCGTTCGAAGTGTTCGAACGCGCCGATACACACGATCCGGTCAGCGCGGCGGTCGAATTCCTCCCAGCCTTGCAGCCGCACCCCACCATAGGGGCGCCCTCGGATCACCCGGTCGACCAGCAGATTCCGCACATACCGGTACTGGTTACGGCTGGGAGTCAGCCCGATCACATTCACCCCGTAGGTGTCCATAGCGCGCAACATGGTCGAGCCCCAGCCACAACCGACATCCAACAAGGTCATCCCCGGCCGCAGATCGCACTGGGCCAGAGCGAGGTCGATCTTCGCCAACTGGGCTCGTTCCAAGGTGTCGTCCGGGCGGGGCCAGAACGCACAACTATGGGTCAGGGTCGGGTCGAGGAACAGTGCGAAGAACTCATCCGGCAGCTCGGCGCGGGATCGGATCTCTGCGAAGGCCGGCTCCCCCGATAGGTCGGTGATCTTTCGATGGGCCTTGCTGAGGCTCTGGGGGCTCAAACGTCTTCCTCCTGGTTTTGCTGGGCGAAGCACATCTCCTTGTGCCCATAACACAGCGGAAGCGATAGACTGACGGTCTCAATCTGAGACGCGTCATCCATTGAGACGGCCGCCACCATGGGTTGAGCAACAAGCACCGAGGTATGAGCAGATGCCGGATCCTCGAGCCGACGTCGCCGTGAGCCCAGAGAAGGCGCGCGAACAATTCCTCACCGTGGGTTCGCTCGATTTCCCGCCGGTGCGCGACACTGTGCTCGATTCGTGGTGCCGATCGCGCGCGCTGCAGATCCATCCCGACCGTGTGGAGCTGCCTTATGTGCGGGACCCGAATCTCGACTCCCCGCTGGTGAGCGCCGCTGCGCCGGTGCTGCGTCGGCTCGCGAGCGACCTGGCCGACCAGGCTGTCAGCGTCATCCTGACCTCGTCGGATGGACTCTTGCTCGAGCGCTACGCCGCCGATGCCACAATCATGCGCACACTCGACGGTGTGCAACTCGCTCCCGGCTACAGCTATGCCGAGGACTTCGTCGGCACCAACGGAATCGGTACCACCCTGGAAACAGCCACCCCGACGTTCATTCGCGGCGGCGAACACTATCTCGGCACCCTCGGCGGGCTCGCGTGTGCAGGCTCGCCCATTCGCCACCCGCTGACGCGCTCGATGCTGGGCGTCATCGATCTCACCTGCTGGGCCAGCAGATCAGATCCGCTGCTGCTCGCCCTCGCCAACAGCGCGAGCAGCCAGATCCAGGACCGGCTCCGCGATCTCGCCAGCGAAACCGAGACCGCGCTGCTGGAGACGTATCTGCGCCAATGCCGCCAGTATCCGCTCGGCGTGCTCGCGATCGGTGGCGACGTGGTGCTGATGAACCACTACCTGCGCCAGGCTCTTGACCCACACGACCAAGGAGCGTTGCTGCAATATTCGACCGACCTGGTTGGTCCCGGGGCCGTCGGCACCCTCCTGGCCCCGCTGCCGAGCGGTCAGACCGCGAAAGTGACAGCAGTCGAACGTATTTCGATACGTGGCAACAGCTTCAACATGGTCCTGCACGTTCAGCTGCTCATCGACCGCGCCGCGGACCACCCGATCGCACACGGCACGCTCGCATTGCCCGGCATCGCCGGAAGGAGCAGCTCGTGGCGGCGCAGCTGCCAGCAGATCGAACGCTGCTGCCGGGATCGCGAATGGGTGGTCATCGATGGCGAAAAGGGTTCCGGACGAACAAAACTCGCGAAATCTGTCGTCGCGCACGTCAGCCCCGGCAAGATCGCCCGGGTGCTGCGGACGGCCGACTTCGCCGACACCGAGGGACTGCTGACCGCGCTGCGCACCGAAACCGGCAACAGCAATTTCAACGTTGTCATCAAAGATATCGACCGCCTGCCGACCGAGGCGATCGAGCCGATCGCGGACATACTCCAGACCTGCGCCGGTCGCGGATGGATCGCGGCAACAATGCATTCAGCGACGCCCGCTACGGCTCTCGATTCGCTGCTGCCACTGTTCAGCCAGACCGTCGGCGTGCCCGCACTCCGGCACCGCATCGAAGACCTCGAAGAGCTGGTCCCCTTCCTGCTGCGCGAGCTGACCAACGGCGCCGAAGTCCGGCTTGCCCCGGACGCCATGCGCCAGCTCAGCAAGCTATCGTGGCCAGGCAACGTCGCCCAACTACGCCGGGTGCTAGCCGAGACCATTTCTCAGCAACGATCCGGTCTGATCCACATCGACAGCCTGCCACCACAATGCCGTTCGCTGACCCGGCGCAGACTGAGCCGGATCGAGGCACTGGAACGCGACGCGATCGTGCGCAGCCTGCAGGAGAACAGCGGCAACAAGGCCGAAGCCGCCGCGGCACTAGGGATATCGCGGGCGACCATCTACCGCAGGATCAAGGACTTCGGCATCGAGTAGGCATAGTTGCCCCGGATCCCCCGGCACCCGACAGATATCAATCAGTTGAACCGGTATCCGCACCGGCGGCCATCGCGCCAACACCGCCCTGCACCCGACCTAACGAGCGTTCGCGCGCGACAGGTTCCACCCCTGCCACGTGTCTTCGTCGAGATCGCGGCGGATCGCGGAGAGCACTGCGCTGCGCTGCGGTTCGGGAAGCCGCTCGACGGCGGGGGCGATATCGGGTGAGAGCCTGCCGAGGTAGAGCGTGTCGAGGTTCTTGCCGTGCTCCCAGCGGTCGATATTCCGGTCCGCGACAAGACCTTCCGGGTTGAGCACGGCCAGCGCGAACAGCGTCGACATCGCGGTGCCGATGGCGGCGCGCGGGAGCCAGGTGCCGTCCAAGCGAAGGACAGCGGCGATCATCAACAGGTACACCAGCCCCAGCCAGAGTTCGCATACCTCGACCAGCAGGCGCATGACGGTGAAGCCGTATGCCTGCTGGTAGGTCCACATGCGGCCGAGAGCGGAGGCCACGATGATCAGCGTCAGCACGCCGATCGCGCACAGCAGTATCCGCAGCCAGGCTCGGTCGGCAGCAGATTCCCTTGCAGCCCAACGCAATACGACGGCGATTACGGCGAGGGTGAGGATGGTGACGATCGAAAGCTGCCAGAATCCGCTGCGCGCGTATTCGGCGTAGGTGAGATTCGCTGTGCGCTGCACATAGTCGTCACCGCCGAACAGCGCGACGAACTGGGCGGCGACGAAGACCGCGAACAGGATGGTCAGCGCACCCACCGGCAGTGCCCACTCCAACCGTCGCAGGCCTCGGCCGGTCGGTGCACCCGTCGCCGCGGCTCGCGGACCCGCAAGCAGATACATGGCGCCGACGCTGCCCAGACCGAGTACCGCGAACAGCACGATCCACTGCACAACCGATGGCACGTCGATCTCCGGTGTCACCGCGTCGAGCAATTTCGCGAATGTCGCATCGGCGCCACCCAGCAACGGCACGAAAACCGCCAACAATGCCAGCGTCACCGCAACCGACATCCCGGCTCGCCACGACCGGCGCGCCGGACCGTCACCGATCTGCCCGAACGCCGAATACACCCACGGAATACCCGCAATCGACTCGATCGGCACCGCGATCACGTCGTACCACGCGCCATACACCGACCGCCGCCCGACAACAGCCAACGACCCGGCCACCCCAGCCCCCACAACACACAGTGCGAACAGCCACCCCGCAGCCCGCACCGCCCCAACCGCCAGCAGCGCCAACGCCAGGGTCGTCCACCACACCCGCCCCCAATTCACAGCGCGAACACCGAATCCCGATCCGGCCGGATCAGCTTCCGCACTACGGTCTTCCAGCCTCGTCCGACCGCCGGTACCGACCGGATCCGAGCTTCCCTCAGCATGCTCCGCCGCCCCCGATGCTGGCGAATGAACCGATTCGCACGAATCCGGTCTCGACGACATCTTCTCGCCCGCCCTGTCGCGACTGTCCGAATCAGCCCGATCCGGCTCCACGCCAGCACCTTTCAGGAGCGTCCGAGCACCGTCAGCCACGGGAACCGCCTGCCCCGGCTCACGCTCACCTGTGTTCGACGTGGGCGTTGCATCGTCGCGCACCGAACCGCCGCTACTCATATCAGACCGATCGAACTGCGCGCCGGCACCTTTGACCGACGTCCGACCACCAGGTACTTCAGGAGTCGAGCGGCCTGGGCCGGGCTCCGTCGCTGTGGAGGCGGCCGAACGCATTGCCGGCACGGCACCGTGGGTTGCTTCTGCCATGTGTCGTGCGCGACGGTCCACCGTGAAAACCGCGGCCGCCGCCACCGAACCAGCGAGTACCCAGCCGATTCCGGGGCGGTCCAATGGGATGAACACCGCGCCCGCGAGGCCTGCGATGCCCGCTGCGGGCAATACGCCTGATGGGCAGGCGATGCGCCGCCATCTCGGTACTTGTACAGGCCAGGGTCGCGGCGCGGGCAATGCGGAGCTCGGCGGCGGAACCGGCGGCATCATGGGCGGCGGTGCACTCGATGCCGGGCTCATCGGCACGCTCGACGGATTCGACCACATACTCGGCGGGCTCGACCACACGCTCGGCGAGCTCGCCGGGGCATTCGACGCCATTCCTGATGACGTGTCCGCCGTACCACTCGACGGCACTCCCCGATCCGCCGTCGACGTGCCAGTGGGTTCGCCCGATTCCGGCTGCACCACACCCTCGCTCGTCGAATCCGATGTGTCCGACGCCTGTTCAGCGGACGACGCAGCCGACGCCTCGACAGCCCCCGGAACCGAATCACCCCTGGACTCGGCTGAGGTGGGCGCATCACCCACGTATTCGGACGTGGACAGGGTCTCGGACTCGGACGGTGTCCTCGTTTCGGCCGAAGAGTCGGCGGCGTTCGGTGCGTCGGCTGCCGCTTCGGCTCGTGCCTTCGGCTCCGATATCGCTGCGGGTTGGGTGGGTGATTCGGGTTGCGATGGATCGGATTGGTCTGGCATAGGTATCCCTCCTACGGGTGTGCGAGATCGTCCCGGAACCTGCGAGGTCCGGGCTGCGGAACATTGGGATGCGTTAAGGGGCCGGAAGTACCACACGGATCCGGGAGCCCGGATCGGCGACGGCTATGGTGCCGCCGTGTAGATCGACTATCCAGCGGGAGATGGCTAAGCCCAGGCCGGTACCGCCGCCATCGGTGCGCTCGCCGCGGGTGAAGCGGTCGAAGATGGTGGCGCGCTCGGCGATCGGGATGCCGGGGCCCTGGTCTTGGACGTCGATGACGAGAGCGCCGCGGTCGACGCGGGCCTCGATGCGGACTTCCCCGCCGGCGGGTCCGTGGCGGGCGGCGTTGTCGAGCAGGTTGAGCAGCACCTGATGCAAACGTGCACGGTCTGCGAAAACGCTTGCGCTGCTTGGTTGCACATCGGTGCGGAAGCGCACGCCGCGCCCGAGCGCTGCCGCGGCCACGTCGGCCTCGGCGATGACCGAGGCCAACAGCGGTGTGACGCTGAGTTCTTCGCGGTCGAGGGCGCGGGCGCCGGATTCGATGGTGGACAGGTCGAGCAGTTCGGAGACGAGTCGGCCGAGCCGTTCGGTTTGCGCGAGTGCGGTGCGCAGGGTTTTGTCGTCGGGTTCGGAGACACCGTCGACCATGTTCTCCAGCACCGCATTCAGCGCGGTGATCGGGGTGCGCAGTTCGTGGGAGACATTGGCGATCAGGTCGCGGCGCTGTTGGTCGGCGGCGGCCAGGTCGGCGGCCATCTGATTGAACGCCACCGCCAGCTGCCCGACCTCGTCGCGGGAGCTGGCCCGTACCCGGCGGGTGTAGTCGCCCTGCGCCATCCGCTTGGCCGCCGCGGTCATCTCGCGCAGCGGTCGAGTGGTGCCGTGCGCGAGGATCTGCGAGGTGATCAGTGCGATCACCGTCGCCGCGATCGTCGTCTTCGGCGGCAGCCAGCCGATCCGCAATCGGAAGAACCCGAACGCCACCCCGGCCGACCCGAGCATCAGAATCGCGAACTTCAGCTTGATCGATTTCACCGGATCCAACGGTCGCGGTACCACTTCCGCTACCGCGTCCGATATGCCGCGCAGTTTCCGCGAAGCAGTTGCGCGCCACCGCCTCCCCGCGTGCACGACATCGTCGGTGGCGTGATCGCTCATCGCGCATCCAACGCATAGCCGACGCCGTGCACCGTGCGAATCACGTCCGCGCCGAGCTTGCGGCGCAATGCCTTGATATGGCTGTCGACCGCCCGGGTGCCCGCGGCGTCGGCCCAGTCCCACACCTCTTCGAGCAATCGTTCCCGGGCCAGCACTACGCGGGGACGTCGTGCCAGCCGAGCTAGCAGGTCGAATTCGAGCGGGGTGAGTTGCGCTTCGATATCGGCGCGCCACACGCGACGCTGGTCCACATCGATGCGTAGGTCACCGACGATGATCGTGGCGCCGTCACGCTCGGCGACGCGATCCACCCGGCGCAGCAGGGCGTGCACGCGAGCGGTGAGGACACGAAGCGAGAACGGCTTGGTCAAGTAGTCGTCCGCCCCGACACCGAGGCCGATGAGCTGATCGGTTTCATCGGTACGCGCGGTGAGCATGAGAACCGGAATCGGGCGCGCGGACTGAATGCGGCGACATACCTCGAGACCGTCGAAGCCGGGCAGCATCACATCCAGCACGACCAGATCGGGCACCACTGCCTCGACCGTCGCGACCGCTCCCGGACCGTCATGCGCCAGATCGACGGTGAATCCCTCGGCTCGCAGGCGTACCGCCACCGATTCCGCGATGGTCACCTCGTCGTCGACCACCAGAATCCGTCGCGCCGCCTGCCCATTGCCCGCCGCGTGCTGTTCCATGAACCGAAACCCTAGCCACCCGCTGTGGAGAGAACCCGCGTCAATTGTGGAGATTCCGTGTGCACCGCAGGTCGCGCTCGAGCAGGACGGCGGAGCCGGCGACATCAAACTGTTTCCCACCTGCAACGAAAGCGAACACGAGAAGCTGCGACCACGGCGGACAGTTAGCTACATGGTTGCCATGGGCAGGATCGGGATACGCGTGCTCGTGGCCGCGGTCATCGCGGTCATCGCCCCCTCGGGGCTCCCCGGTGACGTGACGGCCGCACAGACGGCGACACTGGGCGGCGGATCGGGCATCCTGATCGAGGGCCGAGCGGTATGCACGCTCACCACGGTCGGCTACGACAGCGCCGACCGGATGGTCGGGCTCACCGCCGGACACTGCGCCGAGATCGGTAACTCCGTCCAGGCCGAGACACAGCAGGCGGGCGTCATCGGCACCGTCGCCGCGGTCGACCACAGCAGCAACGACTTCGCCGTTATCGAATTCGACCGCACCAAGGTCACGCCGGTTCGCCAGGTGGCGCAGACCTTCATCGGTGGCATCGGTGCACCGCCGCGACCAGGCGATATCGTCTGCAAGAACGGCCGGACCTCCGGCTTCGACTGTGGTGTGGTGTGGGATACGCACGATTGGTGGTTCCGGAGCCAGCTCTGCTCCAGGCCGGGCGATTCGGGCGGGCCGGTCACCCTCGGCGACCGACTGGTCGGGATGAATATCGGGCACATCGGGATCATGGTGCTCGGCGTGATCGTCTTCGACATCGCCTGCGGCGCGGCGCCGGTGCACGATCCGGCCGTGGCGATCGACATCGGCCTAATCCTGCGTGAGGTGGATCGGTCGGGTGGGGTCGGTGCCGGGTTCCGGCCGCTCTGAGATCACGGCTCCGATTCCGGCCTGCCCGTTCGTGCACTCGATGCTGAAATGCGCCGACTGTCCACTGGATACGGCGTTACCCTGATCGGCTTCGAACGCATCGCCGCCACCACACATCCGCGCGTATGGGCCGAGGACCGACTTCACCTCAGCCCCTCGGCCACACGCTGGTCGCCCGCGTCGTCGCCGTTTCCGGGTCCGACGACAGCTGGCGCGACCCACTGCCACCACTCGAGCGCGCCTTCGCCCAGGCACTCACCGCAGAATTGCATTGGATGACAAATCACATGCTCCCCTGGGTCGGCCGCCGCCTTCGAGGCCGCTCGTCGGGCACGAGTATCGCTCCCCAGCGGGCCGAACTGCTACCTGTATTCCTCTGAAGGCGTCATCCGTTCAGCTCGGCAAGCAGAAAGTCGCGGGCGACGCTGGACGCGAGTTCGAACTGCTCCTCGTAGACGGCGAAGTGCGGACCTGGGACCAGCGCCAGTTGTTTGGGTTCCAGGGCCTCGGCGTAGCTTTGCAGGGCGATATCGCTGGGCGTCAGAGTGTCTTGATCGGCGATCACCATCAGCAGTGGCGTCGGAGAGACGCGCCGCAGGAAGGCTTCCGGGGCGTAGGACTGGAATTTGTCGACGCTGGAGAGGGTGACCTCGTTGCGCCAAGTGGGGATCTGCGGGCCGTTGGCCATCAACCAGTTGTAGACCTCGATACCGGGCATGGCGACGAGTTCGGTGGGATCGTCGGAGGCCGCCTTGATCATCTGATGCGGTTTGCCCGAGGCACGGGCTTGCCGGTCGGCGGCGATGGCCGCATGGACCGCGGGCAGCATGATGGAGGGGACCAGACTGCGGAAGTTGGCCCAGCCATTGGTGAGTGGCACCTGCGACACCACCGCGCGCACGCGTCGATCGGTCGCCGCGACGACCAACACGTGGCCACCCGCGAAACTGGTTCCCCAGACACCGATGCGTTCCGGATCGATGCCCTCCAGGGTCTGCGCGAAGGTGATCGCATCGCGGTAGCCCTCGATCTGGGCGACGGGATCGACCTCATAACGCGGTTCGCCATCGGAGGTTCCGAATCCAGGGTGGTCGTACACCAGACAAGCCAGGCCCGCTTTGCTGAACACCTCGGCGAACGGGGCAACCCATTCCTTGACGCCCGCGAAGCCGTGTGTCATCACCACCAGCGGGACCGGGCCCGGTACCACGTCCGGCCTGTAGAGCCAGCCCCGCAATGTCACTGCGCCGCTGGTGAATTCGATATCGACCCGCATCCGATGCCCTCCGTTACTTCCGTCCTGTAACGAAGGTACGGCGCGGGTGGCGCGATGTCGAAGGCCGTGCGCACTGGCAGATCAGGTCCACAGCACCGCGACGAATACATTGACGATCGCCAAACCGCCGGACGCGTGCGTCATCCACGGCGCCGGCTTCCCCTTCTTGGCATCCGCACGACCGATCTCCGCGAACGCGGCAACCAGCACGGAGATGACCAACTTGGTGCCGATCTTCGCCATATTCGGATCCTTGCCGAGCGAATCGATCGAATCGGCCATACCGACCAGGATCAGACCGGTGACGAGCTGTGCCCGCGCACCCCACACCATCAGCTCGGATACGCCCGGCTGTCCGGCGACATACCCGCCGATAACCGCCGACATGCCCAGCAGATGGGCGACGACGACGATGTTGTACACGACCTCCACGTCGCAAACTCCCTCAGTCACGGTGACCGTTTCGATCCACGAGTCTTCCAGCACGCACGCTCGCCGGCAGGGAAATCCGAGCCGACGGCGATCTGGCCGATACCGTGCGTGCGGCTGGCTACCATGACGAGGATGCTGAGCAACGCACACATCGAAGCCCGCATACCCACCAAGGATCTGGCGCGAGCCCGCCGATGGTACGCCGAGAAACTCGGCCTCGAACCGGTCGAGGAACGCGAGGGCGGCCTGCGCTATGAAGGTGCGACGGGTGTCTTCTGCCTGTTCGCCTCCGCCGGTGCGTCCGACGGCTCGTTCACCCAAATGGGTTTCTACGTCGATGACATCGAGGCAACCGTCGCGGGCCTGCGTGCCCGTGGCGTGGTGTTCGAGGAATACGACGGCACCGTGAACGGGATCATGGACATCGAAGGCAACTATCCGAGCAAGGGTCGTGCCGAGCGGGGCGCGTGGTTCCGTGACAGCGAGGGCAATCTACTCGGCATAGGCCAGGTCATCCGCTAATCGCGCACCGCACGTGGCAGCCGAGCGCACGATCCGAAATCGCTGACCGATCGCCACCTCGCTCGCACAGTATTAGATACTGTATATCTAACAGTATGATGCGAACCGTAAGCGGCCGGAGAAGACACGGATACAACAATGAGCGATGACAACACCACCGACGGGACGGTGCACAGCCATCGCGACGGCCCCCTGCTGCGCCTGGCCCTGGACCGTCGCGCCCGGCGTAATGCACTCAGCCCCACGATGATCGATGATCTGGTCGGCGCGCTCACCGCCGCCGCCACCGACGACACCCTGCGCGTCATCCACATCCAGGGCGCGGGCAACGATTTCTGCTCCGGGGTGGACTGGGTCGCTACCAACAGCGGCGACAACCGCGCAAGGACCGGCGACCTAGTCCGGCGCATACCGCATACCGCGCACCGCGTCATCGAACTCATGCACACCATTCAGCTGCCCGTGGTCTGCACCGTGCGCGGCTGGGCGGCGGGTATGGGATGCAACCTCGCGCTCGCGGCCGACTTCACCATCGCCGCCGCCGATGCCGTGTTCTGGGAGCCCTTCCTGGCTCGCGGATTCAGTCCGGACACCGGATCCACCTGGCTCTTGCCGCGCCTCGTCGGCCTCACCCGAGCCAAACGATTACTGCTGCTCGGCGAGAAGGTCGAGGCCACCGACGCGGCCGACTGGGGTCTGATCCATCAGGTCACCGAACCGGCCGAACTCGAACAGCACACCGAGGCACTGCTCACCCGCCTGAGCGCGGCGGCGACCATCGCGTTCGGACTCACCAAACAGGCCATCCATCACAATCAGCACACCACCCTGCCCGAAGCACTGAATCACGAACTCTTCGCCCTCGAACTCGCCTGCCGCACCAAAGATTTCAAGGAGGGCCTGGCCGCCTTCCAACAGCGTCGCCCGCCGGATTTCCAGGGTCGATAGCAAGATACCGCGGACGGCAACCTCCTCCCAAATGTGACAACAGTAATAACAGCGGTATGGTTTGCTGTGCTAGCTTCGATTTCTCATACGGAGATGGAAGCTGGAATGACGAAAAGGAGCGCCGCAGCGAAGCGGCCGAGGCGTGAGCGCGGCTCGCTGAATGCGGCCGACATCATCGAGGGTGCGTTCGAACTCGCCGAACAGGTGTCGATCGACGGCCTGAGCATGCCGCTGCTCGGTAAGCATCTCGACGTCGGAGTCACCAGTATCTACTGGTATTTCCGCAAGAAGGACGACCTGCTGAACGCGATGACCGACCGCGCGCTGAGTCGGTATGTCTTCGCGACGCCGTTCTCGAGGCCAGCGATTGGCGCGAGACGCTGAATAAGCACGCGCACATGATGCGCGAGACGAGACGACTCCGCTGCTCGCCGAGGCGATGGCCAAGGGCCGGAAATCGGGCGCACCCGATGAACGGAACTTCGAATACGGTCTGAAATGCATTCTCGATGACGCGAGTCGGCTGATCGAGGCCCGGCGAGGAACAATCGCGCCGGGGCCTTCGTGAGCTGACTCGCTACGACACCTCGGGTTCCGGGACATGGAAGTGTTCGTCCCGCAGCCGGAATGCCTCCTTGGTCCCGTGCTCCGCGCGTGTCTTGACGAAGTTGAATTCACCGGGGGCGAATTGCAGATTGGTCCCGAATGCGTGGAAGAGGTAGCTTGCCACTTCCTCGCCTTGATAGGCCTGGCTCTGTTCGACGAGCCGGAACGCCTCCTTGGCGATGACGACACCGTCGGCAGGCATCTTCGCGGCCTTCTCGGCCCAGTACCGCGCCCGAGCGGTCACCGCTGCGGGATCGCATGTTTCGGTGAAGACACCGAGATGTTCGATGCCGCCCGCCTCGATGATGTCGCCGGTCAACAGCAGCCGGCGCGCGAGCACCGGACCGAGCCGGTGGAAGAACATATGCAGGCTGCCGAGCGCGGGTCCGAGGAAACGGGTCGCGGGCATACCGATTTTCGTATCCCGCGCGATCACCGAAATATCGGTCATCAGCGCCATTTCGAATCCGCCGCCGAGTGCGTAACCACTGATCTCGCCGACGGTGACCTTCGGAAAGCCGAGGAAATTGTGGTAGAAGTCGAACGATTTGCGGTCCACCGTCAGCCGCCGTCGTTGGCTGGGCCGACTCTTGGTGGGCCGCTTGCCGTTTCCGGCACCCTCGCCGTACCAGCCGTAGGCATTGTTCATATCGGCGCCGGTGCTGAACACACCGCCCGCTCCGCGCAGCAGGACGACGGTGATGTCGTCGTCCTCGGCGATCTGGTCCAGGTATCGGGCCAGACCGTCGCGCATGGCCGCGTCGTAGGAGTTGCGCCGACTCGGATTGTTCAGCGTGACCGTGGCGATCCTCTTGGCGGGGTCCACATGGCAGAGCACGCGGCCCTCGGCGTCGCTCGAACTGGTCATCGGCGTGTCTCTTCCTTCTCTTTCGGGGATCGCTTTCCGTATCGCGCCCCGGCGAGCCGCTCGGGCGGCAAGGCGACCGTCTGGACGACTGCCGTGCACAGCACCTCGTCTTCCAGAATCAGCCGCGCTGTCGATTCGATGCCGGTCTCCCCCACCGACCGAAGGATTTCGAATCGCAGCTCGAGGAGGATCGGCGTCGGACGGCGATAGGTGACATTCAGCGAGCGGGTCTTGCCGGTGAGGCCGACCACGCAGCTCTGGTGCTGCACGACGGCGTCGAAGAAGACCGCGAGGAAGCCGCCGTGCACGAGCCCGGGCGGCCCCTCGTGCACCAGCGGAAAGGTGACCCGGCCCGCGGCCGCGGCCGCGTTCAGGTGGTCGAATCGGTATTCCGGGAAACAGGGATTGTATGCGCCGATATCCGATGCGTGGTCCAGATAGATCCGCTGCGAAGCACTTTGGGTGGCGCCGACCCGCGGCGCCGGATCCGGCGGGATCGCCAGGCGCAGTTCGCGCTCCCATTCGGCGAGTTGCCCGAGCATGGTATCGACGGTCGGATGGGGGTGTTCCAACGACAGCAGTAACCCGCTGAGCCTGCGGATCGCCGCGGCCGCGGCCATGGTCTGTGGCAGCGGCTGCTCCCCGAAACGAATCGCCGATCCCGCGGCGGTCGCCGCATCGATCTCAGGGATTTGCCCGTGCTCGGCCATCGAACCTCTTTTCGTCGTCGATGCGTATCCGCTACCTTTGCAGAAGCCTAACGGTACTGTCTACTGTATCTATAACAGTAGTACGCGCTCGCAGCCGTGCCCAGGAAGGAAATCCATGCCGTTCGACACCATCGGATACGACGTCGACGGGCATACGGCCACCGTCACACTGAACCGGCCGGAGGCCCTCAACGCACTCAGCCCGCACATGATCACCGAGTTGCGGGCCGCATACGACGAGGCGGAGAGCGATGACAAGGTCTGGTCGATCATCGTCACCGGTACCGGGCGGGCTTTCTGCACCGGCGCGGATGTGAAGGCAATTCCCGGCGACGGCAAGGTGATCAACGAACGGCCGTATCTGTCCACCTATGAGCAGTGGGAAGCACCCCAGGAGGGCACGCCGCCGTTTCGCACCATGACCAAACCGATCCTCGCCGCCATCAACGGATTGTGTTGCGGCGCCGGACTCGACTGGGTCACCACCGGAGATATCGTCATCGCCTCGGAGCGCGCGAGCTTCTTCGACCCGCACGTCAGCATCGGTTTGGTCGCGGGCCGCGAGGTGGTGCGCCTGGCCAGGGTGCTGCCGCGTACGGTCGCGCTGCGTATGGCGCTGATGGGTAAACACGAACGGATGAGCGCCCAGCGCGCCTATGAGTTGGGCATGATCACCGAGGTCGTCGAGCACGACCGGCTCTTGGAACGCGCACACGAGATTGCCGACATCGTCAATTCGAATGCGCCGCTTGCGGTTCGGGGCACTCGCCTGGCCATCGTCAAGGGCCTGGACGTGCCGCTGCACGAAGCGGAGATGCTCGCCGAATCGTTCCGGGAGCGCGTCACCCGCACCGAGGACGCGCTCGAGGGGCCCAAGGCCTTCGTCGAGAAGCGGACCCCGGATTGGCAGTGCCGATGACCGAATTCGAGACCATTCTTCTGGAGGTGGACCCGGTCGACCGGGTCGCTACCATCACCCTGAACCGGCCGGATCGCCTCAACGCCTTCGATCGCACCATGTGCGAGGAAGTCGAACGTGCCTGGCATACCGTCAAATTGGACGATGCGGTCAATGCCGTCGTGGTGCGTGCGGCGGGCGATCGGGCGTTCAGCGCCGGTTTGGATATCAAGAAACCCTATGGGCAGCCCACCAGTGTGTGGCATCACGAGGATCCCGGCGAAGCACTCAGTCCGAAGTGGCAGAAGATGTGGAAGCCGGTGATCTGCGCCGTGCACGGCATGTGCACCGCGGGCGCATTCTATTTCGTCAACGAGGCCGACATCGTGATCTGTTCGACCGAGGCCACCTTTTTCGACTCGCATGTCTCCGCGGGGCTGGTCTCCGCATTGGAACCCGTCGGGCTGATGCGACGAGTCGGCCTCGGCGACGCCTTGCGCATGGCGCTGATGGGCAATGACGAACGGGTCGGCGCGGAGACCGCGTTGCGTATCGGACTGGTCACCGAAGTGGTCGAGCGCGACCGACTCTGGGCGCGCGCGCACGAGATCGCCGCCACCGTCGCCGCCAAACCACCGGCGGCCACACAGGGCACGGTCAAAGCGATCTGGGAATCACTCGATAAGCCCTATCGTGCGGCGCTGGACCATGGACTCATCTACACGCGCCTCGGCAATCCGATCGGTACCGCCCAACTGGCCGACGAGCGCAACGGCACTACGCCACACCGCGTTCCGATCGAACCGAGGATCCGGTGATGAACGATTATCCGAGCGACAACCATCCCCTGATTCGACGCATCGCCGATGTGCTCAACCTACGGCCGGACGCGCCCGCGATCGAGTACGACGATCGGTGGTTCTCGTGGCGACTGCTCGGCGATATGGCGCGTCGCATCCGCTCCTACACCACCGCGCCCGGCACGAGGCCACAAAAGGTCGGCATTCTGCTGCGCAATCGGCCCGAGCATGTGGCCGCATTTCTCGGCGTCCTGCTGGGTGGCGGCAGCGTCGTGGTGATCAATCCGGCACGTGGTGACGACCGGATCCGAGCCGATATCGCCGCGCTGCGGCTACCGCTGGTCATCGGCCGTGCGAGCGATCTCGCGGCGCTGGTCACGCCCGAATCGGGCACTGCGACGGTGTCGATCTCGGAATTGGACGTAGGGCCGCACTCGACCGCCGCCGCCGGACATTCGAACGATTCCGGTGCAGCCGAGCCAGGGGTGGCGGTGCGCATGCTGACCAGCGGCACGACCGGTCCCCCGAAGCGGGTCGATATCACCTACGACATGCTTGCGCGCAGCGTGCTCGGAACCGACCCGAATCGTGCGACGCCCCTCAGCGAACCGCGACGCGGTATCGCGATCGTCAATGCGCCACTGGTCCACATCGGCGGCATATTCCGAATACTGCAGTGCGTCATCGAGGCCCGGCCGTTCGTGCTGTTGCCACGGTTCGAACTCAGCAGCTGGGCCAAGGCGGTGCGCGCGCATCGTCCGGCCGCGGTATCGCTGGTGCCCGCCGCGTTGCGCACGGTGCTGCATTCGGATCTGGGCAAGGACGATCTGGCGGGTATCCGTGTCGTCACTTCCGGCACAGCACCGCTGTCGGCCGCCGACGCCGACGCCTTCTACGAGAAGTTCGGTATCCCCGTCCTGACGTCCTATGCCGCAACCGAATTCGGCGGCGGCGTCACGGGCTGGACGATGGCCGACCACCAGCAATACTGGAATGTCAAGCGCGGCAGCGTCGGTCGCGTGAGCGGCGGCGCCAGGCTGCGAGTCGTCGACGAGGAAGGTATGGTCCTCGGTGCCGACCAGCCCGGTCTGCTCGAGGTCATCCCCGGACAGCTGGGACCGTCGGCGGACTGGATCCGCACCACCGATATCGCTCGCATCGATGCGGACGGATTTCTGTGGATCCTCGGGCGAGCCGATCAGGCGATCATCCGGGGTGGCTTCAAGATCATGCCCGACGATGTGCGCAGCGCCCTGGAAGGCCATCCCGCCGTGCTGGGGGCGGCGGTGGTGGCCCGGCCCGACCAGCGCCTCGGGGAGACGCCGGTGGCATTGGTGGAACTGCGCGATGGCGCGACCGCCGGCGCCGACGAGTTGGTGCAGTTCCTCCGAACGCGCTTGGCGGCCTATGAGATTCCCACCGAGATCGCCATTGTCGAGGCCATTCCGCGAACACCGTCCGGTAAGGCGGATCTGAGCGCGGTGCGGCGTCATTTCAGCGAACCCGCGGCTGCCGTGCGAGGCGACAATGGGTACTAACTCCCCCACTGTGGCGCGGCTCCTGCACCGGCACGCGCGAACCAGGCCTGATCATCCGCTGTTGATCTGCGACGAGGAGCGTCTCGGCTATGGCGAAGCGCAGCGCCGCTCGGCCCGGCTCGCCCGCGGACTGATCGCACTCGGGGCCGGTAAGGGCACCCATATCGGGTTGCTGTATCCCAACAGCGCCGACTTCGTCGTCGGCGCACTGGCGGCCGCTCGGATCGGTGCGGTGACCGTCCCGTTCTCGACGTTCGCCACCGCCGGGGAGATACGCGGGCAGTTGGTCGACGGTGATATCCGAATTCTGCTGGCCGCCGCTGGCTTTCGCTCCCACGATTACGTCCAGCGACTGACCGAGGTGCTGACCAGCTCGAAGTTCGGCTCCGGGGGCAGGTTGTTCTGCAGTACGGTCCCTCAGCTGCGCCATGTCGCGATCAGCTACGACACGGACCCGCGCCGCGTCCGCAGTATCGAGGGCCTCGACCACTTCGCCGAGTCTGTCGACGACGCACTGCTCACCGCGATGGAGCACGATGTCGACGGCTCGGACCCGCTGGCCGTCATCTACACCTCCGGTTCCACCGGCGCACCCAAAGGAGTCGTGCACACGCACCGCGCACTACTCGACCACCAGAAGAACTTGAACGAGATCCGCGGACTCACCGAGACAGACACCTTGTTCTGCAGCTCGCCGTTCTTCTGGATCGGCGGATTCGCCTTCGGGCTGCTGGCGACCCTGGTCGCCGGATCGACGCTGGTGTGCTCGAACACCACCGACGCCGGTGCGACGCTGGATCTGCTGGAGGCCGAGAAGCCGACGATGACAAATGGTTTCGTGGCGGCCATCGCCCACCTGGCCCGGCATCCCAGCTTCGCCGATCGCGATCTGTCCAGTATGCGCCGAGGCAACCTGTACTCGATCATGGCCGAGGAGGTGCGCCCCCGCGATCCCGAGCTGCGCCACAATATGCTCGGTATGACCGAGGCGGGCGGTGTCGTGCTGCTCAGCGGCGACGAATCCGATCAGCCGGAGCAGCGCCGCGGATCATTCGGCAAGCCCGCCCCCGGATTCGACATCAGGATCGTCGACCCGGACACCGGTGCCGAGGTCGAGACCGGCGAGCTGTGCATTCGCGGGCCCTATGTCATGCAGGGCTACTACAAGCGCAGCCGGGAGGAGAGTTTCGATGCCGACGGCTGGTTCCACACCGGTGATCTGGTGCGCCTCGACGGCGACGGCTTCGTCTACTTCATCGGCAGGCACGGTTCGACGATCAGAACCGCAGGCGCGAACGTCTCCCCCGGGGAGGTCGATGTCCAACGCCTCCGAAAGATGTTCGATGCCTGAGGATGTCGCGTCGACCGTATGCACCGTCGACGCATTGATACGACTGCGCGCCGACCGCAACGGAGCCGACTCGGCGGTCATCGATCCGACCGCGCGCCTGACCTACGCCGAACTCGACGCGACGACACACCGGCTGGCCGCGGCATTCGTCGAGGCCGGTGTCGGCAAGGGCACCCGGGTGGGGTTGATCATGCCCAATAGCGTCCGCTGGGTGCAGTTCGCGGTCGCGCTCACGCGTATCGGTGCCGTGCTGGTACCGCTCAGCACCTTGCTGAAGACCCTGGAACTGATCGCGCAATTGCGCGTCGCCGCAGTGGAATTCGTGATCACGATCGAGGAGTTCCGCGGGCACCGCTACGTCGAGGGCCTTCGATCCGACTTGGCCCTAACCGATCTCGACGACGCGCCGATCCACCGCCCCGCGCTGCCCGCGCTACGGCGGGTGTGGACGGTCGATCAAGTGGATAGGCTGCCGGTTTCCGCAACAGCCACCGAGGTCGCCGCCGCGTTGGCGCGCACCGTCGCCGCCGCCGATCCGCTGACGATCATGTTCACTTCCGGAAGCCGAAGTCTCCCGAAGGGCGTGATCCACTCGCACGGCAACGCATTCGGCGCCGTGCGCTCCGGACTCGCCAGCCGATGCATCGATGGCGACACCAGGCTGTACTTGCCGATGCCCTTTTTCTGGGTGGGCGGCTTCGGCGGTGGTGTCCTGTCCGCGCTGCTGGCCGGCGCCACCCTGGTCACCGAGGCGATACCGCGACCGGAGACGACATTGCGACTGTTGGAACGCGAGCGGGTCACCCTCTTTCGCGGCTGGCCCGATCAGGCCGAAGCGCTTGCGCGCCAGGCGGATACGGTCGGCGCCGACCTCTCGGCACTGCGACCGGGTAGCCTCGAGGCATTGCTACCGCCCGAGCAGCGCTCGCGACCCGGTGTGCGCGCCAACCTGTTCGGCATGACGGAATCCTTCGGCCCCTACTGCGGTTACCGCGCCGACACCGATATGCCCGAGACCGCGGCGGGCAGCTGCGGGCGACCGTTTGCCGGGATGGAGGTGCGCATCGTCGATCCGACGGACGGCAGCCCGGCACGCGTGGGCACGGTGGGTGAGATCCAACTCCGCGGACCGCATATGCTGCGCGGTATCTGCCGCCGCAGTCGCGAAGACCTGCTGACCGTCGACGGCTTCTATCCCACCGGGGATCTCGGCCATCTCGACGAAGGCGGGTACCTGTTCTATCACGGCCGCTCCGACGACATGTTCAAGGTCAGCGGCGCCACCGTCTATCCCAGTGAGGTGGAGCAGGCCCTCCGCGGTATCGACGGTGTGGAGAACGCCTTCGTCACCAATGTCGTTCAGGGGCAAGGCGATCAGGTGGCCGCGGCCGTGGTGGGTGATATCTCGATCGATCGGCTCCACACCGCCGCGCGGCAACGGCTCAGCGCGTTCAAGGTGCCGACGATCTGGTTGCTGCTGAAGTCCGACGAGAGCATCCAACGCGGATCAACCGGCAAGGTCGATATCAGGGCATTGCGCGACCTGCTGTCGCGCCAGGGCAGTAAATGAATACCGTGTATGCGCGACAAGGTGAGCGGAAACAATGACAGCGATGCAAGCGATCAGTGGGCTCCTCGACCACATCGGATTCCGCCGAAACGGCGGCGCGGACGATTCGCCCGTTTGGGAGCTTCCGGTCGCTCCACACGTGGTCAACACCTCGGGCGGACTACAGGGCGGGCTCATCGCGACACTGGCCGATATCGCGGCGGGCACAGCAGCGTTGGCGACACGACCGAACGGCGGCGGCGTCGTCACCTCGGATCTGAGTGTGCGCTATTTCCGCGCCATCACCGACGGCGCGGCGCGCGCCGTGACCAAGATCGTGCATGCGGGTAAGCGGTCCATCGTCGTCCAGGTCGAAGTGCGGAGCATGCCGGGTGACGAGCTGGCCGCACTCGCGACCGTCAACTTCGCCACGGTCGAATTCAACACCGGCGCGACAGAGTCGTAGCCGAGCGCAGTCGAGTTCATCGACGCGGTCCGCGAGCGCACCGGTGTCTCCGAATCCGGCGGGGTCGACCGCCCGGCCGACGCCGGGACTGCCGGGGCGTCCCGGTCTTGCTCGCGGCACCAGGACAGCCATTTCGCTACCGTGGCGCGACGCGCGTTCCAGGTGTTGACCGCCGCTGCGCCCCACAGAGTTTCCAGGGCTGCGCCGATCTCGGTGTCGGAGACCGAGCTCAGGGCCCGGCTGGGGCCGGGTAGTCCATCGGCACTGTGGCCCTCGAGCTGGTCACCGTAACATCGAAACGATGTGCACATCGTTTCGATGTAGGATCCTGGGGTCATGCTTGAACTCGCGATACTCGGCTTCCTGACCGAGGGCCCACTGCCGGGGCACGAGCTGCGCCGCCGCATCACGCACCTGACCGGCTACAGCCGTCCGGTCAGCGACGGCACCCTCTACCCGGCGATCAACCGGCTGACGAAGGCCGAGCTGATCGAACGGCGCCGCGCACCCGAGGCGGGCGGCGGCCGGTACGTGCTGAACCTGACCGCGGCAGGACGCGCGGACATGCTGCGGCGGCTGCGGGAACCGGCCGAGCACGAGATCACCGACTTCTCCCGCTGGTTCGTGATCCTGGCGTTCCTCTCACTGCTGCCCAACAGCGCCGAGCAGCACGCCGTGCTGCGACGCCGCCTGGACTTCCTGGAGGCCCCCGCCAGCTTCTTCTACGACGGTGACACCCCGCTGCGCGCCGAGCAGGTCACCGACCCTTACCGGCGCGGCATGCTGCTCACCGCCCGCGCCACCAGCCGCGCAGAACGCGCCTGGCTCCACGAGGTCATGGACGGCGACGGCATCCGAGCAGCGGACGAGCAGCCCCACCCTCAGACCCACACCCGTGATCGGAAGGACTGAACATGCTTGCGTCCTGGTACGACCAGCAGGGCCCGGCCGCCGAAGTGCTCCAGCTCGGTGAGCTGCCCGACCCCACCCCTGGCCCCGGTGAGGTCCGTGTCCGCGTCACCGTCTCCGGCGCCAACCCCGGCGACACCAAGAAGCGTCGCGGCTGGACCGGCTCGGCCATGCCCTATCCGCGGGTGATCCCGCACAGCGACGCCGCCGGCATCATCGACGCCGTTGGCGACGGCGTCGACGCGCGCCACGTCGGGACGCGCGTGTGGGTGTACGGCGCCCAGTCCTACCGCCCCTTCGGCACCGCCGCCCAGTACACCGTCGTCCCCGGCGACCTCGCCGTCCCACTGCCCGACCACCTGTCCGACGACCTCGGCGCGAGCCTGGGCATCCCCGGCATCACCGCGCACCGCACCGTCTTCGCCGACGGCCCCGTCGACGGCAAACTGGTGCTGGTCAACGGCCTGCTCGGCGGGGTCGGCTCACTGGCCGCCCAGCTCGCCCGCTGGGGCGGGGCCACGGTCATCGGCACCGTCCGACGCAGCACCGAACTGGACAGGATCGATCCCGAGGTCGTCTCCCACGCCGTCGCCCTCGACTCAGGCGACCCCGCCGCCGCAATCCGCGCCCACGCAACCGACGGCGTGGACCGGATCATCGAGGTCGCCCTGTCCGACAACGCCGACCTGGACGACGCCGTCGCTGCGAACGGCGCGGTCATCGCCGCGTACGCCACCCGCCACGACCGCACCGAGATCCCGTTCTGGACCCTGCTGTTCAACAACGTCACCCTGCGCTTGCTCGGCAGCGACGACTTCCCCGCCGAAGCCAGGCGCCAGGCCACCCGCGACCTCACCGCCGCGGCCGCCGTCGGCGCCCTCACCGTCGATGTCGGCGACCGCTTCCCGCTCGCCGACATCGCCAAGGCTCACGACCGCATCGACGCCGGCGGTCGCGGCCGTGTACTGGTCGACATCCCCCAGTAAAGAAGCTCCGGCGTGACCTCCTCATCCCCCAAAAGTCGAGCGTCAGGGAGCTTCGGGCGGGGTGGAAGCCTCCGCCGCCGGTTCGGGAGCCTGCGTGTCGGGCGCGGTGCGGGGGCCTGGCAGCATGGCCGCTGCACCGGCGAGATCGAGGTGGGAATTCATGTCCAGCTCGAACCGGCCGTAGGGGTTCACATGGGTCCAGAACAGCGGAGATTTGGCCCGCCGGTCGGCATCGGTGAGCCGCTTCTGCCACTGCTCGTTGGGCGATTCGCAGCAGCGTGGCCGAAAGTCGAAACAAGGTGTCGCGGACCCGTAGCGGCCGGTAGCCGGTCGGTCCGAGCTGGGCGAGTTCGGCGTCGATGTCTACCTCGATGGCACCGAAGAAATTGATGTTCTCGCTGTGCGCCGGGCTGATGTGCGCCAAGACCTCGTCCTCGATGCGTCGCCCTGCCCGGCGCATCTGCTCGACCGCGAGACCGTAATACTCTGTGGTCCAAGCGATCACGGCGTTCGTCGCGAGGGTCAGGCACCAGGCCTGCTCGGTTTGGTCTTCGAGCTGGCGGGCACGGATCGTGCCCTCGTGCGCATACAACAGGTCCCGCCGTAGCGCGTGCAGGGACTCGCCCTTGTTGAGTTGGCGGGAGATCTTGCGCCGGTAGTCCGGATCCGACAAATAGCGGACGGCGTAGACGATGCGCCGCAGGGCCCCGTACTCCTCGAGCGCGGTGGCGAGGGTGTTCTGCCGTCCGGACGCGGACAGCTTGCCGACCAGCAGCGAGGCGGTGGCGTGCCCGAACTTCAGCGACCCCGCCAGCCGCAACAGATCGTCCCAGTGCTCGGCGATCAGCTCGAGGTTGGCCCGCCGTGTCATCAGCGGTCCGGCATGTGGGAACCGGGCCTCGGTCTCACGGCGGGGACCAGGCCGGTACAGGGTGATCTTCCCCAGGTCCCGGATCCGGGGTGAGAGCTGCATGCCGAGCAGGTCGAACAGCCCGAAGTTGACCAGGGTCACGCCGTGGGTATCGGTCGCGTGTTCGGTGCTCGGCAGATCCGTTGCGTTGCCGAGGATTTCATCCAGCACGTAGTGCGCTTCCCGCTTCGTGGCGACGATGATCTTCGTGCCGTAGGTGGCGTGCTGATCGGTCACGTGCGTGTAGGTCGACAGCACCCGGCCGCCATGGATGACCATCTCCCGGGCCGAAGTCGACTTGCCGCGCACCGGGAACCGCTGTCCGTCGCTCGAGGACAGCGTGCCCGCACCGAACACTGTGGTCAGCGGCAGCCGCTGGTGGTAGTCGATGATCGCCAGATTCGCCGCGCGCAGGGTCTCTTCCCGCACATACCATTCCGAAGCCCAGCCACGGCAGCGTGCACAACGCGATCGCGATGCCCAACCGCGAACACCCTCGTCGCCACGAACCCCAACCTCCAGCACACCGATCAACCTGATCGGCAGCCAAGCCGAGCACCAACCACCCGACCCCGCACCACAAACGCGAAAACTGCTCTCTACCAGCCCACTACGCCATATCCGCCCGAAATTCGGCCGATACTACGGCGCCCCCCAGTCGAGCCGGTGCCGCGGCAGCGCCGATCGACCGTGCCGTCAGCCGCGGCCGTACATCGCCGCCACCTCGTCCAGCTTCGCCTTCAACGCCGCATTCCGCGGCAGTCGTTCGACCACCGTGATCGCGACCGGCACGTGGTGGCTCGGAAGTGCTTGCCGGAGGAGTTCTTTCAGTTCCGACTCCGCCGGGGTAGGTACACCGCGCCGCACCTCCACCGCGGCGAAGGGCACCTGCCCCAGCCGCGCATCGGGCACACCGACCACGCAGGCATCGCGGACCGCCGGATGTCCGAGCAGTACCTTGCGCACGGTCTCGGGCAGGATCTTGAATCCACCGCGATTGATCGCGCCGTCGCCCCGGCCGTGCACGGTGACGAAACCGTCGGCGTCCACCGAGGCGAGATCGGTCGTGCGCACCCAATTCGGGCCGAGCACAGCCACTTTGGCTTCCAGCAAGCCCTGCGCGCCGACATCCGCCTCGGATCCGGTCGCCGCGTCGACGACCCGGACCTGTACACCCGGCAGCGGTCTGCCGACACTGCCCTCCTTGGTGGCACCGAATTGCCGGTGCAGCTCAGGTGTCCACGCACAGACCGAACCCGCGAACTCGGTCGCCCCGTACGCCCACAGCAGCGGAATACCGTAGCGCTGCTCGAATTCCGCACGCAGTTCGGCTTCCAGTGGCCCGGAACCACCGGGCAGATACTCCAGCGATGCCAGATCTTCGCGTGGGACATCGGCCTGCAGAATCATTCGCAGAATCGTCGGCTGCACCCCCGCCCGCTTGATCCGGTAGGTCTTGACCGCGCGAACCCACTCTTCGACGCTGAACTTCTCCAGCAGCACTATCCGCTTGCCGAGAAACGGACCGGCGAGCAACTGGCAGATGCCCACACTGCCGAA
Organism: Nocardia vinacea; assembly: GCF_035920345.1. NCBI lineage: Bacteria > Bacillati > Actinomycetota > Actinomycetes > Mycobacteriales > Nocardiaceae > Nocardia > Nocardia vinacea. The sequence goes on along the minus strand of NZ_CP109149.1, from coordinate 1,716,955 downwards.
TGGCCAGTACACCAACTCCGGCGGATCGTCGGATCCGGCGGTTTCGCCGCCGGTCATGCTCCGCACCGTATGTTCGAGCGCGGCCATCGGGATCGGCACTCGTTTCGGCGGTCCGGTCGTTCCGCTGGTCAAGATGTGCAACCCGGGTACCTCTACCACTGGATCCGAGCTGCGGCCCGCGACGCAAGTGCGTGGCAGCACCGTGTCCACCCGCGGCGGATCCAGTGAAAGCGACACCCCGGCACTGCCGACTCGCTCACATGCCGCGAGCACCGGCGCGGTCCAATCCTGACGATCCGCGATGACCGCGCTGGGCCGTACTTCCCCGATGTCACGGGCTATGGACTCGGCGGACTGATAGGAGTTGACCATCGCGATCGGGCGAGACCGGGCGATGCATCCGAGCACCGCCGCGGCATGGGGTACGCGGTTGCGAACAACGATTGCGATCCGCTCGGATATCGAGACATCGGCGGTTACAAGTGTCAGTTCGATCGCACGGATGTTGTCGACGATCTCCTCGCCCGTGTACCACCGCTGCTCGAACTCGATACACGGCCGATCGCCGTAGTCGGCTAGGCGGGCTGCTAATTGGTTCGCGAATTCCGCAGTGCCGTCGCCATTTTCGTCGCGAGCCGATGGTGTCATCCGATTCGACATCAGGAGACCGTCGTGGCCTGCGGCCGGTAGAAGATCGCCAGTTGCCCGATACCGGACACCGCTCCGAGACCGGCCGCGATCGCCAGACCTATCCAGCCATCGGGTTGATCGGTGCCGAAGAGCAGCCGATCGATGCTGATCCGCCCGGCGCCGAGTGTCGCTACGGATATCGCCGCCACCGCGAGCACCATGTTGTACTCCCAGCCGTTGCCCACGATGAAGAATCCGTTGGACCGATGGACGGTCCACGCCGCGACCACCATGAGCGCGACGAATCCGGCCGCGGCGACGGGGGTGAGCAGGCCCACCGCGAGTGCGATACCGAAGCCGACCTCGCAGCCCGCCGCCAGCCGCGCGTGCAGCGTGCCCGGTTTCATCCCGATGCTGTCGAACCACGCAGCAGTTCCGGTGAGCCGTCCGCCCGAGAAGATCTTGCCGTATCCGTGTGCGGCCATGGTCAAACCGAGGCAGGCTCGCAGTAGTAAGAGACCGACGTCATAAGCATTCATCGCAGCACCCACACATCGAGAACGAAGGTCTGGCACCCGGCCCGCGCGACCGGATCCCAGACAATACCGTATTACATACCGCTGGTATTACAGTAATGGTATATACACCAGCCGAGCGATCAACCAGGAGGCCATGTCATGACGAGTTCTTCCACCGGCGTCGATGCGGTCGCACCGGAGGATTTCCGCGAAATCCTGGCCCAGACCAGGAAGTTCGTCCGGACCGTCGTCGTCCAGCGGGAGCGCGAGATCGCCGAAGAGAACCGGATGCCCGACGAGATCGTCGAACAGGCCAAGGCGATGGGGCTTTTCGGCTACGCCATACCCCAGCAATGGGGTGGGCTCGGCCTCGATCTCGCGCAGGACGTCGAGTTGGCGATGGAGTTCGGCTACACCACGCTCGCGTTGCGGTCGATGTTCGGCACCAATAACGGGATCGCGGGCCAGGTACTGGTCGGATTCGGCACCGAGGAACAGAAGTCGGGGTGGCTCGAGCGCATCGCCTCCGGAGAAGTGGTGGCCTCGTTCGCACTCACCGAATCCGGGGCGGGCTCCAATCCGGCATCGTTGCGGAGTACGGCAGTCCGCGCCGGGGCGGACTGGATCATCAACGGCGAGAAGCGATTCATCACCAACGCTCCGGTGGCGGATCTGTTCGTCGCCTTCGCGCGCACCCGCCCCGCCGACGAAAACGGCGCCGGGATCGCGGTATTCCTCGTCCCCGCCGACTCCCCCGGCGTCGAGGTCGGGCCCAAGGACCGCAAGATGGGCCAGGAGGGCGCGTGGACGGCGGAGGTGCGATTCCAGGATGTGCGCGTCGGACCCGAGGCGCTGGTCGGCGGCAGCGAGGATATCGGCTATCGCGCGGCGATGACCTCGCTGGCCCGTGGCCGGATCCATATCGCCGCGCTCGCGGTCGGCGCCGCGCAACGCGCCCTCGACGAGTCGGTGGCCTACGCCGCGACGGCCACTCAGGGCGGCACTGCGATCGGACAGTTCCAATTGGTGCAGGCCATGCTCGCCGACATGCAGACCGGAGTCATGGCGGGCCGGGCACTGGTCCGCGATGCCGCGCGCAGCTGGGTCGCGGGCGAGGACCGGCGCATCGCACCCTCGGTCGCGAAGCTGTACTGCACCGAAATGGCGGGCAATGTCGCCGATTTGGCAGTACAGGTGCACGGCGGCACCGGCTATATGCGTGACGTGGCCGTCGAACGCATCTACCGCGATGTCCGGCTACTGCGACTGTACGAGGGCACCAGTGAGATCCAGCGACTGATCATCGGCGGCGGACTCGTCAAGAACGCCCAGCGCGGGCAGTAATGCGTCGACAGCGCGACCGGTGTGGAAACCCCACTCAGGCCAGTACGTCGTCCAGACTGCTCGCCGTGAGCACCCGCGCGCTCCACACCTTCAGCTGCTCCAACCCGCCATCCCATATAGCCTGCTCCACCGACGCAGGCAGCCGACCGAACTTCAAGGTCAACAGCTCGATCAACGTCGCCGCCCGCCCGCGCGCTTCACCACGCGCTTCACCTTCTGCGCGCAACTTGTCAGCGGTAGTCACGATGACCTCCTTGGCTTCAGGCCCGAGCTGATCGGTGAGGGGATCGAGGTCGTCGGCATCTATATCACCGACGAACAAAATGTACTTCACAATGGCCCTGAAGGCCTGTTTCCCGCCTGGACCTGCGATAATGGCCCGAAGTTCGGGGCGGAGGAGCAACAGTTGCGCGACCAGGTCGGGGTTGCCCGACACAATCTTCTGCAGGCAGAGCATGACCTTCGCCGCGGGTGTCATAGGTCGTCGCAGTAGTACGAGCAGATCGACGGCATTGACATCATCGAGTACGTACCGCATCCGCGGCAGGTAATCCCCGAGCGCTGCCCGCGCGTCGACGTCGGCATCGATCAGATCCGCCACGTCCATCGGTGCCGTCCACCGGTATCCGTTCGGGCCGACATGAACGACAACCGGAATGATCGGCGGCAACAATCGAGCATCGGGCTGCGAGCGCAGGTAATGGCTCCAGATGTTCACGACGTATTCGAGCATCCGGAACGGCATCAGATTGTCACTGCGGCTCTGATGCTCCAACAAGATATAGACGAACGCGTCGCGACCGTCGAGGCGGGTCCGGAACAGTAGGTCACTCTGGCGGGACCGCAACTCATCGGACACGAACGTACCCGACTGCACCTCGAGCGTGGCCCAATCCAGGCGCGCCACAATCTCCTTCGGCAAAACCAGACGTAGTTCCGAGGCCGCCTCGGCGGGGCGGCCGAGCACATTGCGGAAGTAGGCGTCGTGTGGGTTCGACGGGTTCGACGGGTTCGCGGCCATGTGGCGCACCGTACTACCGCCCACCGACACTGCGGTCGGGCGAACGACGTTGCACGCCAGCGCGATCCACGACCCGGGTTGCTCCGCCCGGACCGTCTAGGCCGTCGACTCGAATTGTCGGACAGTTATCAGCGACCCGAATTGTCGGCGCGCGGTGGCAGGTGACTGTCGGATGTGTCATTGGGACAGCCATTGCTCGATGAGGTCCAGGGACGCTGTGGAATACAGCGCTTCGCCGTCTTCCGCGTCGAGCAGAGTCCAGCCTTGATCGCGCACCAGCAGGTAGCCCGCTCGTGCGGCCCGACTCGCGAGCTGTTGCACTCGGGCCGATTCCGGATCGGAAGTCACCGGATACCCCTTTCGCTAGATCGTTCCCTGTGAATGTTCTTGGGGGACAAAGCATTCAACCCAGTACTCATGCCGGATCGAGTCCCATAGCCGCGAGAGTTCCGGGAACCGCTCGCGCAGCTCGACCAAGTCGGGTGCGACAGCAGGTATCGCGGCGGACAGCAACGGTTGCGATTCGGATAGGTTGCGTACCATCATTATTCGGATGCGGTGGCGGCCGATCCGCCAGTCCGCCCGCCAGCCGTCGACCTCGGTGCGATGCTCGCTCATTGCGGACCCCGTCGAAGTGTCAGTCGATGCCGCGATCGTTCCCGCCCAGGCCCGGGACCGGCGACGCCAGTTCGTTGAGCTTGTCCAGCACCTCGTGCAATGTGCGCAGGGTCGGCCCACCCGGGGCGAGCGGCTCGCAGTCCAACGGAGGGAACGCAATCCCCCGGGCGACGGCCCGCTCGCGCGGCGTCACCGTTTGCGGGACGAGCCGTCCGGCGTCCATCAGTGTGTAGTACGCCGCAGCCTTCCACACGCACCGATGACGCCTGCAGGTACGGTGCCTGCGCATTAGTGCGTGGGCCAGCTCGATATCCGCGTACTCGCAGATCTGCGGCAGGGTGAAGACGAGTTGCTGGTTCATCACGCCGCACCCACCGCACACGGTCCCGGGCGCGCCGTCCGGGCCCAAGTGGTTGCGGGACAGACGGTTTCGAGATCGAAGTCCTCGCATACCCGCGCCGGTTGATCGTTGACGTCAGCCAGGTCGAAGACAACGAGCGCGGCAACATCGAGCCCGGCAGCGATACCGAGTGCATACCCGATCGGATCGGGCGCGTTCCACGGGGGCCGAATGCCCGCCCGCGCCCGCGGTGAGCAGCACGAGCCCGTCGACACCCGCGGCGATCGCGCGCTCGACATGACGCAGGGATGCCACATCGGAGAAGACCAGCACACCGGCGTCGTGCAGCGGTCCGACGACATGGACGGGCGACCCGACGCTGGTGATGACGGCGGGTACCCGATGGGCGGTGATGACGTCGAGGTCGGCTGCCAGCCGGGCATTCGTCCGGTGCACGACGAGGTTGGGGATCACCAGACCCGCGCGCTGCTCGAGATGCTGCAGCCATCGGTCGACCTCGGCGGGTGACGCCGCGTTGTGCACCGGAAACGAGGCTCCGATACCGCTATCGGCCGCCGCCACGGCCAACTCCAGGCCGGATACCCCCGTCATCGGCGCGGCGATGAGCGGGATGCGGAAGCGGTCCAGAAACTCCGCCACAGCTTCGTTGGTCATCCTGCACTTCACTTTCTACCCATCGAACAAGTACGGACAAGTCTGTAAATCGACCATACCGAATATGCAACAGTAATACTCTCTACATCGAATGCGCGCCGCCCGACCAAGTATCGGGACCGGCTTGTTCGCCACGGGTGCTCACCCGCGACCCATGACAGTTCGATTCCCAGGAGGCCTGATGGCCACCATGTCAACCGAGCTCAGTGCGGTATTCGGGATCGGTTTCGCCTTCTTCTACGCAGCCGCGGCGATCTTGATGGTCGACGCGCTGCCCGAGGACCAGCAGGGCATCGGCTCCGGAATGCTCGGTGTCGCATTGAACCTGGGCGGTGCGATCGGAACGGCGATCATGGCAGCCTTCCAATCGGAGAATCCGGTCGTCGCACACATCAATGCGGTCGGGCGTTCGGTCGAACAGCCGATCCCGCAAGTATTCACCGACCGCGCGTATGTGCTCACCTTCTGGACGATGGCGGGGTCGGTGCTGGTCGCGTTCGTCATCGCGCTGATCATGCGACACAGTCGCAAACCCAGCACCGCGGGCATCGTCGAGTAGCGGATCCGCTCGCGGCCGCCGCGCGTTGGCATCCGGCCGCTTCGGCGTCAGCCGAGATCGAACGGACCGGCGGCGATGACGGTGCCGAGCAGGCCGAGATCGACGCCGAGATCGGATGTCGCGGCGACACACGCCGCCACGTCCTTGCGCAGGAAAGGTGCTGCCAGCTGCTCGAATTTCGGGAATCCCCCGGTGCGCCGAATCGAAGTCGCCGCGTAGCTGTTGCCGCTGCACGCCGCCAGCGCATCCAGCAAATCGTTGTCCTCGATGCCCAATCGCCTGCCCACCTCCGCGGCGAGCGCCACCAACTGCGCATTCGCGGCAAATAGGGCGTTGTTCACCAGTTTCACGGCCAATGCGCTGCCGAGCCCACCCGTGACGACAATCGTTCGGGCATAGGCCTCGAGCACCGGGCGCGCCGCTTCCACCGCTAACGCCGGACCACCCAGCAGCACCGTCAACTTCCCCGCAGCGATATCTTCCGCCGAACCGCTCACCGGCCCGTCCAACAGCACCGGCCCGTCCGGATGCGTTGCGGCCAAATCCATTACCGTCGACACCGCGCCCGTCGTATGCGACACCACGACCGTATCCAGGCCCGCTGCCGCCAATACGCCGTCGGGGCCGCCTACGATCTCGACCAATTGCGCGTCGGAGAACACGCAGACGATCACGATGTCGGCGGCCGCGGCCGCCGCGGCGGCCGAATCCACCACCTCCGCACCGCATGCGCGCAAACGTTCCCGCACCGGTGCACGGCGCGCGTAGACCACCACCCGATAGCCGGCCCGCACCAGTCGAACCACCATCGGTTCGCCCATTTGTCCCGCACCGACAAACCCGATGACCTGCGACATGCGCGCACTCCTCACTCGATCCGCGGGGCAGCCTCCACTAGGCTACCGTTGCACTTACGATAGACAATACGATATATATTTCGGTGGATCGGCGATACGGTAACGAGAGGCCGGTTCTCCGCTCGCGGATATGATCCATCCGCATACGACGCCGCAGGCAAAGGAGAGCAAGTGACCAGCCGACTCACGGATAAGGTGGCGTTCATAACCGGCGCAGCGCGAGGTCAGGGCCGCGCGCATGCGGTGCGCATGGCGACCGAAGGCGCCGACATCATCGCCGTCGACGTGGCGGGACCACTCCCGCCGGCGGTTCCCTACGATTCGGCAACCCCCGACGATCTCGCCGAGACAGTGCGGCTGGTCGAAGCGACCGGCCGCCGGATACTCGCCTCCACTGTCGATATCCGGGACCTGGACGGATTACGCAAGGCCGTGAACGAGGGCGTCGACACCCTGGGTCGCCTCGACACGATTGTCGCCAACGCCGGAATCTGCATCCCCGAAAGCTGGGATGCGATAACTCCTGAATCCTTCCGCGACGTCATCGACGTCAATGTCATCGGAACCTGGAATACCGTCGTCGCAGGCGCCCAGCACATTGTCGACGGCGGCCGCGGGGGATCCATTATCTTGATCAGCTCCGCCGCGGGTGTGAAGATGCAGCCGTTCATGGTGCATTACACGGCCAGCAAGCACGCCATCACCGGAATGGCCCGATCACTGGCGGCCGAACTCGGCAAACACGACATCCGCGTGAACAGCGTGCACCCGGGTGCGGTCAATACCCCCATGGGCAGCGGTGACATGATCACCGCGCTGGGCCGGGCGTTCGAATCCAATCCGCAACTGGCGCATATGACCACACCGTTCCTCCCGGCGTGGGTCGCCGAGCCGGAGGACGTATCCAATGCCGTGTGCTGGCTGGCCAGCGACGAAGCGCGCTTCATCACGGCCGCCCAGATATCGGTCGACCTCGGATCCACTCAATACTGAGCTCAGCCAAAAGGACATATCCATGTCGCTACTCGAAGGCCGCGTCGCCGTTGTCACCGGCGGCGCCCAGGGCATCGGACTCGCCATCGCCGAAACATTCGTGCTGCACGGGGCGCGGGTGGTGGTGGGTGATCTGAATCCCGGTGATACACAACGCATTCTGGGCGATGAGGTCTCGCGTGCGGTGCGCTGCGATGTCACGCAGGCAACCGATATCGGGGCACTACTCGATACGGCGCTCACCGAATTCGGTGCGCTGGACATCATGGTGAACAACGCGGGCATCACCCGCGACGCCTCCATGCGGAAGATGTCCGAGGAGGACTTCGACGAGGTGATCGCCGTGCATCTCAAAGGCACCTGGCACGGCACCAGGATGGCCGCGGCGATCATGCGGGAAGCCCGACGCGGCAACATCGTGAACATATCCTCGCTCTCGGGCAAGGTCGGGATGGCCGGTCAGACCAACTACTCCGCCGCGAAGGCCGGCATCATCGGACTGACCAAGGCCGCCGCCAAGGAAACGGCCGGACATGGTGTGCGAGTCAATGCGATCCAGCCCGGATTGATTCGTTCGCCGATGACCTTGGCGATGCCCGAACACGTTTGGACGCAGAAGATGTCCGAGATTCCGATGTCGCGCGCAGGTGAGCCGACCGAGGTCGCGAACGTCGCGCTGTTTCTCGCCTCCGACCTGTCCTCCTACATGACGGGCACCACCCTGGAAGTGACCGGTGGACGGTTCATGTAACCGCGGCGGACCGGTCCGAGACGTCGATTTCCCTGCTCCTGGAGACGAATTCCATGCGTGAAGTTGTGATCTGCGAACCCGTCCGCACCCCCATCGGACGCTACGGTGGATCGTTCAGATCGCTCAGCGCGGTCGAGCTCGGCGTCGCCGCACTACAAGGTCTGTTGCGGCGCACCGGAATCGAGCCCGACCTCATCGAGGACGTTGTGCTCGGCCACTGCTATCCGAACAGCGAAGCCCCAGCGATCGGTCGCGTGGTCGCACTGGACGCCGGGTTGCCCGTCACGGTCGGCGGGATGCAGATCGATCGGCGGTGCGGTTCGGGTCTGCAGGCCGTCATCCAGGCCGTGCTGCAGGTACAGAGCGGCGCCAACGAGGTGGTCGTCGCGGGTGGCGCAGAGAGTATGAGCAATGCCGCGTTCTATTCGCTCGATATGCGGTGGGGCGGCGTCCGCGGGGGCGTGCAGGTGCACGACGGTCTGGTCCGCGGCCGCGAAACGGCGGGCGGACAACATCATCCGGTCCCCGGCGGCATGTTGGAGACCGCGGAGAATCTGCGCAGCACCTACGACATCACCCGTGTGGAGCAGGACCGACTCGCCGTGCTGTCGCACCAACGTGCGGTCGCGGCGCAGCAGAGCGGCGCAAGCGCAGAACAGATCATCCCGGTCACTGTGTCCGCCCGAGGTACGGACAATCGGATCGAGATCGATGAACACCCCCGCGCCGACACCACCCTCGAGGCGCTCGCCAAGCTGAAACCCATTCGCATACGGCTCGATCCGGATGCCACGGTCACGGCGGGCAATTCCAGCGGCCAGAACGACGCCGCCGCGATGTGCCTGGTCACCACGCGCGACAAAGCCGAGCAACTCGGGCTCACCCCGCTGGTCACCCTCAAATCCTGGGCGGCGGCCGGAGTGCGACCCGACATCATGGGCATCGGCCCGGTACCCGCGGCCGAGGCGGCGCTGAGCCGGGCCGGGCTCACCCTCGCCGATATCGACCTCATCGAACTCAACGAGGCGTTCGCCGCCCAGGCCCTGGCCGTGCTGCGCGAGTGGAAGTTCGGCGAGCAGGATCTCGAACGCACGAATGTGCACGGCTCCGGCATCTCGCTCGGTCACCCGGTGGGCGCCACCGGCGGACGAATGCTCGCGACGCTCGCGCGCGAAATGTACCGGCGCGAACTGCGTTACGGTCTGGAAACGATGTGTATAGGTGGCGGACAGGGCCTCGCGGCCATCTTCGAGAGGGTGGCATGACCAAGCGCATATTCACCTCGCTGGACGAGCTGCGTGCCGCGGTCGGCGAATCCATCGGACCGGGCCCGTGGCTGACGATCGACCAGACGCGGATCGACGCCTTCGCCGAAGCCACCGGCGACGACCAGTGGATCCATGTGGACCCGCAGCGCGCCGCGAACGGACCCTACGGCGCGACCATCGCCCACGGCTACCTCACGCTCTCTTCGATCCCGCTGCTCGGCCGCGATATCTACGCCCTCGACTTCGGCACGGCCCGAATCAACTACGGCAGCAATACTGTCCGCTTCCCGTCAGCGGTCCGCTCGGGCACCCGCATCCGTGCCACCGCGACCATCGCGGACCTGCGCGTCGAACAGTCGCGGGCACAGCTCACCGTCCGCTGGACCATCGATAACGAAGGACAGGCCAAGCCCGCGTGTGTCGCGGAAACACTTACGGTGGTGGTGCTGTGAAACTCGCACGAACGCATGGCCTTTCCGAGATCCAGACCGAAATCCTGAATACGGTCCGCACCTTTGTGGACAAAGAGATCATTCCCAGTGCTCAGGAACTCGAACACGCCGACACCTACCCGCAGGCCATCGTCGACCGCATGGCGGAGATGGGGCTGTTCGGCCTGATGATCCCCGAGGAATACGGGGGACTCGGCGAATCGCTGCTCACCTACGCGCTCTGCGTCGAAGAGCTGGCGCGGGGCTGGATGAGCATTTCGGGTGTGATCAACACCCACTTCATCGTGGCGTATCTGCTTCAGCACCACGGCACTCCGGAACAGAAGCGGCACTTCCTGCCCCGGATGGCCACGGGCGAGATCCGCGGTGCGTTCTCGATGTCGGAGCCCGAACTCGGCTCGGATGTGGCCGCCATTCGCACCAAGGCGGTCCGTGACGATGCGGGCGACTACATCATCGACGGCCGCAAGATGTGGCTGACGAACGGCTCGACGGCGACGGTGGTCGCGGTCCTGGTCCGCACCGACGAAGGGCGCGAACGTCCACACGACAACCTCACCACCTTCCTCATCGAAAAGCCCGCCGGATACGGCACGGTGGTGCCCGGGCTGAGCATTCCCGGCAAGATCCACAAAATGGGCTACAAGGGCATCGATACCACCGAGCTGCTGTTCGACAACTACGCCACGGCCGCGGACACCGTGCTCGGCGGCATTCCGGGCGAGGGCTTCAAGCAGATGATGGACGGCATCGAAGTCGGCCGCGTCAACGTCGCCGCGCGTGCCTGCGGAATAGCCATCCGCGCATTCGAACTCGGCGCCCGCTACGCTCAGCAACGCTCGACCTTCGGCAAACCCATCGTCGAGCACCAGGCCATCGGTTTCAGCCTGGCGGAGATGGCGACCAAAGTCGAAGCGGCACATCTGATGATGGTCAACGCCGCCCGGCTCAAGGACTCCGGCGAACGCAACGACGTCGCCGCGGGCATGGCCAAATACCTGGCCAGCGAATTCTGCAACGAAGTCACCCAGGCCAGCTTCCGAATCCACGGCGGCTACGGCTACTCCACCGAATACGAAATCGAGCGACTGATGCGCGAGGCGCCGTTCATGCTGATCGGCGAAGGAACCAGCGAGATCCAGAAACGGATCATCAGCAAAGGTGTCCTGCGCGACTATCGCCTGTAGGCACCATCTCTCGCTCGACGCATCAGCTCAGCCATCAATGGAATGGCTCGGGTGGAACCGTCTCGGTGATTGTCTGCGTGGCACCCTGCCAGCCGCAGGGCAGACCACAGGTCGGGTAGATCGTCGTCTCGGATCGACCGCCGACGAAGGTCCGGGTCGCGCTCGACGCCTGCGCGGCATACCCGCACTGCGGGCATTTCGTGAAGTAGTTCAGGACTTCGTGGACCGTGCTGTGGATCGGTTCGTCGATACTGGCCCGCGCACGTGGCGCCATCGGCGGTGCTGAATCGAGCTGCCACCAACGCAGTCGCGCCTCATGGGTTTTCGGTGCGCTACCCATCGGCGGGCAACTTACCTCGGCTGGAATCGTTGCGCACCATCGATCCGCACGACCTCGCCGTTGATGTACGGGTTTTCCAGCAGGTGCTGTGCGAGCGAGGCGTACTCGTCCGGTGCGCCGAGCCGCTTCGGGAAGGGCACCGACGCGGCGAATTTCGCCAGCCGCTCCTCGCCGAGGAAGTCCATGAGCGGGGTGTGGATGGTGCCCGGTGCGATGCTGTTCAACCGGATGCCCACCGAGCTGAGATCCCTTGCGCCCGACAAGGTCAGCGAGATCACCCCGCCCTTGGCCGCCGAGTAAGCGGACTGACCGATCTGCCCCTCGTACCCGGCGATCGAGCTCGTCATCACGATCGCGCCGCGCTCCCCGTTCGGCTTGGGGTCGAGCTTCGCGATCCGCGCGGCGGTCAGGCGCAGCACGTTGTAGGTACCGGTGAGGTATAGCGCGATGGTATCGGTGAAGCCCTTCAGCGTGGCCGGGCTGCCGTCCCGGTTGATGACGCGCTCCAACACACCGAAACCACCGTGGGCGATGACCGCGTACCGCAGCACACCCAGCTCGTCCGCCTTCGCGAGCGCGGCCTCGATGGTCGCATCGTCGAGCACGTCGGTGCGCACATAGGCGACCTTGTTGCCGAGCTCATCGGCCAGCGCCGTCGCCTTCTCATCGTTGACATCGGCGATCACGACGGCGGCGCCGGCGCCGTGCAACCGCCGCACCGTGGCATCGCCCAACCCGCCGGCACCGCCGGTTACCAGTACAACTTCACCTTCGAACGACACAGCGTCTCCTTACTTCATGGGTCGATTGTCATGCGGCACGCGAGCCGAAAGCCCTTACGCGCCAGTCCATTTGGGGGCACGCTTCTCGGCGAAGGCCAGTGCCCCCTCCTGCGCGTCCTTCGACTGGAACACCGGAATGACCAGTTCCAGCTGCTTCTGCCACATCTCGTCGGAGGTCCAGTCGCTGGACTTGACGAGGACCTCTTTGGTTTTCGCGACAGCCAGCGGCCCGTTGGCCGTGATCCGCTCGGCCAGAGCCAGTGCTTCCTCGAGCGCCTTGCCCGGCTCGGCGAGCACATTCACCATGCCGTAGGCCGCGGCCTCCTCGGCCGTGAAATTGTCACCGGTCAGCGCCAGTTCGACGGCCTTCTGATAGGGGATGCGGCGCTGCAGCCGCAGCAACGCACCGCCCGCGGCGACCAGGCCGCGCTTGACCTCGGGCACACCGAATTTCGCGGTCTTCGAGGCGACGATCAGGTCGGTCGCCAGCACCACTTCGGTGCCGCCTGCCAGCGCGTAACCCTCGACCGCGGCGATGATCGGCTTGACCGGCGGCTTTTCGGTGAAGCCGAGGCCGCGCCCCGGCACGATCACGATCTCACCGGCCGAGAATGCCTTCAAATCCATGCCCGCACAGAAATTCCCACCGGCGCCGGTCACCACGGCGACCGACAGTTCCGGGCTCTCGTCGAGCTCGTCGACCGCATCGGCCAATCCCTGACTGACCGCGGTATTGATCGCATTGCGCGCATCCGGCCGGTTGATCGTGATCACCAGTGTGCGCCCACGGCGTTCCCGCAGAACCTCATCCGACACCGATAGCCTCCACTCGTATCGTCAGTTTCGGAAAAGCTTACTATAAGTCTTTCAGTATGAAAACCGCAGCCGGACGCCCCGGTCCGCTGATCGCGAACCGGCGCCAGGGCGAGCGAGGTCAGACCTCCACGATGAGCGCGCCGCCCTGGCCGCCGCCCGCGCACATCGCGGCAACGCCGATGCCGCCGCCGCGCCGCCGCAGTTCGTAGAGCAACGTGGTCACCATGCGGGCACCCGAAGCCGAGATCGGATGGCCCAGACTGCATCCACTGCCGGAGAAGTTCACCAGTTCTTCGTCGAGTCCGTGCTCGCGGCACGCGGCGATCGGTACCGACGCGAAGGCCTCGTTGATCTCCCACAGCGCCACATCGGCGGGCTTCAAACCCGCGCGGTCGAGGATCTTGCCGATCACCTTGCCCGCGGCCAGTCCGTTGTCCGCCGGAGTCATAGCGGCATTGGCCCAGGCCCGCACCGTGCCGAGGACCTCGAGCCCCTCGGCCGCGGCATAGTCGTCGCCGACCAGCGTCACCGCCGCGGCGGCATCGTTGATCCCACTGCTGTTACCGGCCGTGATCGAGAAGCCCTCGATCTCGGGATGCAGCACGGGCAGTGCTGCCAGCCGTTCCAAAGTGGTATCGCGGCGCGGGAATTCATCGACCGCGAAGTCGATCACCGAACCGTCGAGCTGCTGGATCTTCATCGGCACGATCTCGTCGACGAACTTCCCGGCGTCGATCGCGGCGACCGCGCGCTGATGCGACCGCAGCGCCCACGCGTCCATCTCCGCCCGACTGATACCTGCCTTCTCGGCCGTATTCCAGCCGACCGTGATCGCCATATCGATGGTCGGCGCATCCGGCGTCTCCGGATGTGACGGCGGGATCCACGGCTCGATGAACTCGAGCTCGGCCCGGCCCGGCACCCGCCACTTCATCAGCGGCGCGGTCGACAGGGACTGCACACCACCCGCGACGATCACCCGCTCCATTCCCGAGACGATGTGCGCGGCACCGTTTCCGATCGCGGTGAGACTGCCTGTGCAGTGCCGATTGACCGCCTGGCCCGGCACGGTCAGCATGCCGCTGGCCACAGCGGCATGCCGCGCCAGATCGCCGCCGCCGTAATTCAATTCGGCGAGAATGACGTCGTCGACGGCGGCCGGATCGATACCGGCCCGGCGAACCGCCTCGGGCAGGATCGTGGTCGCCAGGGTTTCGGAGGGCACATTTGCCAGTGCCCCTTTGAATGATCGTCCGATCGCCGTCCTGACGGCGCTGACGATGACAGGTTTGGTCATATCTCTCAACCTCTGAACTATCGAGCCGCACCCGCGGGCGCAGCGTCCTCGAATGTCTTTTAAGTCATACAGTTAGCAATACAGTACAGACCACCATCGAGCGGCGCGCATGTCTACTCGCGCGGCACGGTCACCGGTGGTGCACCGAATCATCCTGCCGCGTCGGCCATCTCGACGAGATCGACACCGTCGCCGGCCACCGCCCCTCATGGAATCGCTGCGCGATGCTCCACTCATGGCACCTCGACCATTTCGAAATCGGACTTCTCGGCGCCACAGTCCGGACACGTCCAGTCATCCGGAATCTCGTCCCACCGGGTCCCTGGCGCGATGCCGTCATCGGGCCAGCCCAGTTCCTCGTCGTATTCGAATCCGCAGATGATGCAGCGAAACAGCCGGTAGGTGGTCGCGGTCTCGTTCATCGGCCTTTGCCCCACGGCACGGCCTTGACGAAACCGCCCGCATCCACCCGCAATTGGCTGCCGGTGATGTAGCGCGCGTCGTCACCGGCCAGGAAGACGACGAGATTCGAGACGTCCTGCGGTTCGATGTACGGGACAGGCATCGCCTGCATCGCCGGGAACGCCATCTCGGCGTCCTCGCGGGTCGGCGCCTCCTTATCGGGCCGGAAGACCTTGTACATGCCCTCGTTGTGCAGCATGTCGGTATTCACGTTGGTCGGATGCACCGCGTTGACCCGGATCGACTTCTTCGCCAACTGGATCGACAAGTCGTTGACATACTGTGCGACAACCTGTTTCGCGAAGCTGTATGCCGAGCCACCGGGCCCCTGCTTGGTCGAGCTACCCAGCTGTGCCGCCAGCGATCCGGTTGCGATGATGGACGCTCCGGCGCCGAGATACGGAATGCTGGCCTGGATGACATTGAACACCCCCACCAGATCGGTATCGACGGTATCCGACCACGACTGCATGGTCTGGCCCTTGCCCATCGCGGAGATCCCGGCATTCGCCACTACGATGTCGAGCCGGCCGAGCGCCTCGACACCCGCCGCGATCGCACTCCAGACCGCGCTGCGTTCTCGCACATCCACGATCACGGGATGGACACGGACGCCTTCCTTTTCGACCAGCCTGGCCGTCTCCTCCAGATCCTCCGGACGGGCCAGTGGGTAGGTATTCCCCTCGAGGTCGGCGCAGATATCCAATGCGATGATGCTCGCACCCTCGGCGGCCAGATTGACCGCATGCGAACGGCCCTGCCCGCGTGCGGCACCCGATATCACCGCGACCTTGTTGTCCAATTTCCCCACGGGTTACACCCTTTCCGTCCGTCAGTGGTGGGCCGCGCGCCGGTAGTGGCCACGGCATCGCGAATTGTTCAGTGCCGCCTCGGAATTCGGCTGCCGATAGTTTTGGTCTCCAGATACTGCTGAAAACCCTCCAGGCCGCATTGACGGCCGACTCCGCTGTTCTTGTAGCCGCCGAACGGGGCGTCCGCGCCGTAGAACATGCCGCCGTTGACACCGATCGCGCCGGTCCGGATGCGGCGCGCGATGCCCATGCCACGTTCCAGCGATCCCGAGAGCACCGCCCCGGCCAGACCGTAGGCGCTGTCGTTGGCGATGCGCACGGCCTCGTTGTCGTCGGAGAACGGCATCATCACCAGGACCGGACCGAAGATCTCCTCCTGGGCGATCGGCAGGCTCGGATCGTCGCAGACGAATACCGTCGGCTCGACGAAGTAGCCACCGGCCAGCTGGGGCGGCAGATTCTGCACCGCTGCACCACCGGTGACCAGTCGGGCGCCGTCGACGGTCGCGCGCGTGCACGCATCCAGAACGCGGCTGCGTTGTGTCGCGCTGATCACCGGCCCTACCAGAGTTTCCGGCAGTGCGGGATCACCCACCGGCACCGCCTCGAAAGCCGCGGCCACGCTCGCGACCATCTCGTCGAACTTCGACCGGTGCACCAGCATCCGGCTGGTCGCGGCGCAGGCCTGACCCGCGTGCACGCAGACGCCAACCGCGCTGCGCAGTGCCGCCATCGGATCGGCGTCCTCCAATACGATCAGCGCCGACTTTCCGCCCAGTTCGAGAAACGTCCGCTTCATGGTGTCCGCGCCCAGCCGCATGAGCGTGCGCCCGACCGCGGTCGACCCGGTGAACGAGATCATGTCCACCCGCGGATCGGTCGCCAGCAATCCGGCGACCTCGTTGGACGGTGTGGGGACCACATTGACGACCCCCGGCGGAAAGTCGGTGCCCTCCGCGATCAGCCGCCCGAGCCGAGTGGCGTGCCACGGCGTATTCGGATCGGGCTTGAGCACCACCGTATTTCCCGCCGCCAGCGCGGGGCCGAGTTTGTTGAGCGCGACCTCGAGCGGGAAGTTCGACGGGCAGATCGCCGCGACCACGCCCACCGGTTCCTGCATCACGGCGCGCATGTTGCGGTCACCGAACAGACCGCTGCCCTCGAGCACCCGCTCCCAGACGAATTCGTCGATCAGCCGCGATGGATAGCGCAGGGATTCCGCCAGCGGCCAGTCGAGTTGCGCATTGCGCAGCGTCATCGTCGGACATCCGGCCTCGGCGACGAGCTCCTCTCCCAGCTCGTGCTTTTCGGCCTCGAGGGCTTGCTGCAGTTGATCCAAGCACCGCTGCCGCAGCGCCCGGTTCGTCGACCAGTCGGTTTTGTCGAAGGCCCGACGCGCCGCTGCGATCGCCCGCAGCATATCCGCCGAACCCGCCGCCGCCGTGCCGCCGAGCACCTCGCCGGTCGCAGGACTGACGTTGTCGAACGCGGCACCCGAAGGCGCCTCGACCAATTCGCCGTCGATCAGCATCCGGAATTCGGCCCGCTCGGCGGCGCGGCGCCCCAACTCGATAATGGGCGGCGATGTCTCCCCGACGGTCTCGCTCACGACTCCACCTCGCCAGCGCTCGGCTCCGCCGTGCGCGAAAGCGCGCTGTGCTGACGGCTCACTCGCTGACGCTCGCTCACAACTCCACCTCGCCAGCGCTCGGCTCCGCCGTGCGCGAAAGCGCGCTGTGCTGACGGCTCACTCGCTGACGCTCGCTCACAACTCCACCTCGCCAGCACTCGGCTCCGCCGTGCGCGAAAGCGCGCTGTATTGGTCGGTTCGCTCGCTGCGCTCGCTCACATCTCCTCCTGATCATCCGGCACGCACCGGCCACTGTTGTCGAGCCTCACCGCCCTCGCGCGCGACAGGCGGTGAGCTCCGGGTACCCGGGGAGCGACACTGATCCCCTTCGGACGACGTTGTCCGAGACCCGCCTGGATTATCCATCCTGGATGCTTAACTGTAAGCATTACCGTATATTACTTCAAGACGGTGAGCAATCGCAGGAAAGGGAGCTCCTATGTCGGGTCTGCTCAATGATGTCCGAGTAGTCGAACTGGCGTCCTGGACGTACGTGCCCAGCGCCGGCGCCGCACTGGCGGATTGGGGCGCGGATGTGATCAAGATCGAGGACACCAGGGGCGGCGATCCGTGTCGCGCCCTGGTGGTCGGCGGCCTGGATCCTGCGCGTTCGCCGGTGCAGGCCAACTACATGATGGAACTCGGCAACCACGGCAAGCGCAGCATCGGCGTGGACATCAAATCCGAGCGCGGGCACGAGATCCTGGGCAAGCTGATCGCGAATGCGGACGTGTTCCTGACCAATTGGCTGCCCGGACCGCTCGAACGGGCCGGTTTGTCCGTCGACCGGATTCGCGAATTCAACCCGAAGATCATCATCGCCCGCGGCAGCGGCCACGGCAGTCGCGGACCGGAACGCGAACGCGGCGGATTCGACGGTGCCAGCTACCTGGCGCGCGCCGGCGTCGCATACGCGCTCACCCCGCCGGACGCCGAATATCCCATGGCCCAGGGACCAGCCTTCGGCGACCTCCAGGGCGGCATCACTCTGGCAGGCGGCGTCACGGCGGCCCTGTTCCACCGGGAGCGCACCGGACATGCCCCGATCGTCGATAGTTCCCTACTGGCGCAAGGCATGTGGGCCGTCGCACCGGATATCGCGGCGGCCGACTACTACGACATCGACCGGATTCCGCCGAATCCCGCGGGCACCGCACTCAATCCCGCGGTCAACCGGTACAAGACGCGCGACGGCCGCTGGATGCAGATGATGCTGCTGCAGGCCGACCGGTACTGGCGCGGATTCTGCGAGCGCATCGGGCGGGCCGATATGGCCACCGACGAACGGTTCGTTCCGCTGGCGAATCTCGTCGTCAACCACGAGACCGCCACCGCCGAACTCCGCAAGACCTTTGCCGAACGCGATCTCGCCGATTGGCAGAAGGTCCTTGCCGAGGAGCCGGGTGTGTGGGCCACCATCGCCAGCCCCCAGGAGGTCCTCGACGACCCCCAGGTGGCCGCCAACGGCTATCTGATGACGTTGACCGACAGCGCCGGTAAGGCATACCGAACCGTCAGCGCCCCAGTGCAATTCGATGAAACCCCGGCGCCACCGAGCCGCTCGCCGGAGTACAGCGAGCACACCGAGACCATCCTGCTCGAACTCGGCATGGACTGGGACGACATCGTCGCTGCCAAGGATGCGGGCGCTGTCCTCTGACCCGGATTCCGCCGACCAACCCGCAAAGCCTCACCATAGGCTATATTGTAAGCCATACTGTAACCGCCTCGAAGGAGTGTGGAAGTGGACAAGAACGACATGATCCTGATCAGCGTCGATGACCACATCATCGAACCGCCGGACATGTTCAAAAACCACCTGCCGAAGAAGTACGCCGCCGACGCACCGCGGCTGATACACACCGACGACGGCGCCGACATGTGGAAGTTCCGCGACATCGTGGTTCCCAATGTGGCACTCAACGCGGTGGCGGGGCGGCCGAAAGACGAGTACGGGCTCGAACCCGAAGGGCTCGACGAGATCCGGCCCGGCTGCTACGACGTCGATGAGCGCGTCAAGGATATGAATGCCGGCGGCATTCTGGCGTCGATGAACTTCCCGTCGTTTCCGGGCTTCGCGGCCCGCCTGTTCGCCACCGACGATTCGGACTTCTCGCTGGCCCTGGTGCGGGCCTACAACGACTGGCACATCGATGAGTGGTGCGGCGCCTATCCGGGGCGCTTCATTCCCATGACGCTGCCGGTGATCTGGGATGCCGAACTGTGCGCCGCCGAGGTGCGCCGCTGCGCGGCCAAAGGTGTGCATTCGCTGACGTTCACGGAGAACCCCGCGGCGTTGGGCTACCCCAGTTTCCATGACCCGTACTGGAATCCGCTGTGGCAGGCCCTGGTCGATACCGACACCGTGTGCAGCGTCCACATCGGATCATCGGGACGGCTCTCGATACCCGCGGTCGACTCGCCGCCGGATGTGATGATCACTCTCCAACCCATGAATATCGTGCAGGCCGCCGCGGATCTGCTGTGGTCCAAGCCCGTCAAGGACTATCCGGATCTGAAGATCGCACTGTCCGAGGGCGGCACCGGCTGGATCCCGTACTTCCTGGAACGCGTCGACCGCACCTTCGAAATGCATTCGGCGTGGACCCTGCAGGACTTCGGCGGCAAGCTGCCGTCGGAGGTTTTCCGGGACCACTTCCTGACCTGTTTCATCAGCGATCCGATCGGTGTGCGGCTGCGCAACGAGATCGGCATCGACAACATCTCGTGGGAAGCCGACTACCCGCACAGCGACTCCATGTGGCCCGACGCCCCCGAGGCACTGCACGAGGTGCTCCAGCGCGAGCAGGTGCCCGACGACGAGATCGACAAGATGACGCATCTGAACGCGATGCGCTGGTACTCCTTCGACCCGTTCGCCCATGTGCCGCGCGAGAAGGCCACCGTCGGCGCGTTGCGCGCGGCCGCCGCGGACCACGATGTCAGCATCCAGGCTCGCAGCCACAGGGCCACCCCGGCCGAGGAGAAGTTGCGGCAGTTCCAGTCGCAGATCAAAGCGGCCACCGCCCAGAACGCGAGCTGAGGTTTGAGCATTTCGCTATTGCTCGACATGGTCGAGGCCGACGATCCCGCGCGGCTCGCGGTGGTGTCCGGCAATGTTCGGGTGAGTACCGCGGAACTGGGCGCCATGGCCCGCGGCGCGGCAGGGCTGATCGGTTCGTCGGGTGTCGGGCACGTCGCATACGTCGGCACCGGTGGTGTCATGGTGCCCCTGCTGCTGTTCGGCTCTGCCCGAGCCGGACGAGCGTTCACCCCATTGAACTACCGCCTCAGCCCCTCGGCGCTGCGCGAGCTGATCGACCGGTTGCCCGCACCGCTGGTGGTGGTCGACGCCGAGTATGCCGGGGCGGTCGAGGGTGCGGGCAAACAGATCATCGACACCGACCTGTTCCTCGCCGCCACCCGAGCCGCGGCATCGGACACCGAGATCGTCGAGGCCGCACCCGAAGACGTCGCGGTCGTGCTGTTCACCTCCGGCACGACCGCACGTCCCAAGGCAGTGGAGCTGACCCATGCCAACCTGACGAGCTATGTCATGGGCACCGTCGACTTCGGCTCGGCCTCCCCCGGCGACGCCGCGCTGATCTGTGTGCCGCCGTATCACATCGCCGGCGTCGGCGCGGCACTGTCGAATCTCTACGCCGGACGAAAGATGGTGTACCTCAGGCAGTTCGAGCCACGGGAGTGGATCCGGCTGGTGAACGACGAGCAGATCACCAACGCGACCGTGGTACCGACGATGCTCGATCGGATCGTCACCACGCTCGACGCCGCACCGGTGGCACTGCCGACCCTGCGCACCCTCGCCTACGGGGGCTCGAAGGCACCGATGCCACTCGTGCGCAAGACCCTCGAGCTGCTGCCCGACGTCGGCCTGGTGAACGCCTACGGCCTGACCGAGACCAGTTCGACCACCGCGGTGCTCACCCCCGAGGATCACCGCAGCGCGTACCACGCCGACGATCCCGTCGTCGCGAGACGGCTCGGCTCGATCGGCCGCGCGGTCCCCGGCATCGAACTGCAGATCCGCGCGGAGGACGGCACGATCGCCGCCCCAGGCGAGACCGGCGCGCTGTTCGTCCGCGGCCCGCAGGTGTCGGGTGCCTACGCCGATATCGGTTCGGTCCTCGACGGCGAAGGCTGGTTCCCAACCAACGATCTCGCCACGATCGACGACGACGGATACCTTTTCCTCGGGGGCCGCAGCGACGACACCATCATCCGGGGCGGTGAGAACATCGCACCGGCCGAACTCGAGGACGTGCTCGTCGAACACCCGCACGTCCACGAGGCCGCGGTGATCGGCATCCTGGACCCGCAGTGGGGACAGATCATCGTCGCCGTGGTCGTTCCTGCGCCCGGCAGCGACCCGGAACCGGAAGCACTGCGCGACTACGTCCAGGCCAATCTCCGCGGGTCGCGAACACCGGACCGCATCGTGTTCCGCGATCAGCTGCCCACCACACCGACCGGGAAAGTGCTGCGGCGCAACCTGATCGAAGAACTCACACCAACCAGCGAGGAAGCATCGTGATCAACAGTGGCGCCCGGCTGGAAAGCCAGGTCTGCGAAACCCAGGTAATCGTCATCAGAGCCACTGACGCGCTCGACGAGCTGCGCTGTGGCGGCGCCCCGATGGTGCCGATCGGAGCCGAGAAGACCACTACCGGCCTCGACCCGAAGTTCGCCGACGGCACCGCCCTCGGGAAACGGTACGTCCACGAATCCGGGGCCGAAATCCTCGTCACCCGACCCGGATCCGGCACGCTCGCCATGCACGACACACCGTTGGAACTCAAGCAGGCCAAAACACTGCCATCCAGCGACTGACACGCAGGAAGCGGGCAATGGGCATGGAAGGTCACGACCGTCGCCAACCCTAGTTGGTCATGTCAACTGCGGGCTTCACGTCAAGATCTCGCAGCAGCTCGACCAGATTGATCCGCCACCTGACATGCGGAACGAAATCGAAGCCGAGGTGAACGACGACGTCCCGACTTCGGGCGCCAGGAGTCGAGCCGTGTCGAATACCGGTGGTCGGCCGGTTCAGAGGTCTGCGAGGAATTCGTTGACGGTCTTGGCGAAGCCGTCGGGGTCGTTGGCGTAGACGAAGTGGTCGGTGTCGAGTTCGACTATGCGGGTGTTCGGGCGGCGTTGGACCATCGCGTCGGCCTGTTCGCGCGGAATCACGCCGTGTGTGGCCCGGATGAGCAACGCGGGGCAGGTGCTGGCTTCCCAATCGGCCCAATGGTCGCCGTGCACTAGGTCTTCGGAGTCGACGATGTCGCGGGGGTGGAACGGCAGGCTCCAGCTGCCGTCGGCGCGTTCGCGCGCCAAATCGGCGAAGTGGGCGGCCATCGGCCCGATGGCGTCGACGAGTTCCTGACGGGTGGGTGCCTCGTAGGGCAGGGCGAGCACGAACTGCAGCGGGTTGTGGCCGTCGAGGCCGAGGCTGACAGCGCCGTCGGCGTCGATGAAGGCCTCGACGCGCTCGGGGTACCGGGCGGCGAACTGGTAGGCATTGATGCCGCCGAGCGAATGCCCAAGCAGCACAACGCTATCCAGGCCGAGATGGTCCAGTAGCGCAGCGATGTCGGCGAGGTAACCGGCACGGGAGTAGTCGCCGGCGCGGTCGGAGAACCCGTGCCCGCGCTGATCGAGACCGATCAGCCGCCAGCCAGGCGCCAGCCGTTCGGCCAGCTCGGCGAAGCTGGCGGCCTCGGACATGTGGCCGTGCAGCGCCAGCAGCGGCCGCCCGGCGCCACCGAAGTCCAGGTAGGACATGCGGCGGCCATTGATGTCGAAAGTTGCTCGGGTAGTGGTCATTTCGGTCTCCTTCGCGCTCGAACGAAGACCACGCTAGCCCAGATTAGACATTTGTGCAAGACAAACGTGCAAGGCCAGGCGAGCCCGCCGCCGAACTCGCCGACCAGGTGCTGCCGAGCCTGACCGCAGCCATGAACCTGCTCGGCAAGCAACATCCGGACGAGGCCGACAACTTCCGAGACACCGTCCTGGTCGCCGTCGAAGCCGCCGCCGGGCCCCGCACGGGTGAGTCCAGTCCCGCAGTGGCTGCGATGGCCCGCAAGATCACCGCGGCCCTCGACGCCGCCTGACGGGTGCGGGGTCGGCGCAGCGCACCTGGTCGCGGGGTCCTCTCGTCTTCGGCAATGCCGTCGCGGACGGGGCCGTCGGGTACGAGGTCCGGATCTGCGCCTCGGACCCTCGGACTGCGGTGCGCGTCCGCTATCACACCTCAGTCCGATTCCATGTCATACCAAGGGATTACATCGAACGAAAGTCCGGCCGATAGCTTCGAATCGTCACCTTCGCCCCGACACACCGAGCAGTTCCCGCTGAAATCAAATCTCCGATCGACATCGACCGGGCCGGTATAGAGGACGGGCCAAGGTGGCATCTCCGACCCAGCTCTCAGGAAGATCTATGACGACACCGGCCTTGGTCCCACAGCCATTTCCACGATCATCGCGGCGCAGGGGCGGCGACAGTGATTACGCCCGTCTGTTGCGCCGGATCTCCGACGCGGGACTGACGAACCGGCGTCCCCTCTACTACGCCGTCCGGCTCAGCCTCGTCGGGATCGCGTTCGCGGCCAGCTGGGCGGCGTTCGTCCTCATCGGCGACTCGTGGTGGACGCTCATGATCGCGGCGTTCATGGCCGTGACGTGCGCTCAGGTCGCACTCGTCATGCACGATGTCGCACACCGCCAAGTCTTCCGGTTACGGCGGCCGACGGAGGTCGTGGGCCGACTCGCCGGCAACGCCGGCATAGGCCTGGCCTACGGCTGGTGGCAGGACAAGCACACCCGGCATCACGCCAACCCGAACCACGAGGAACTCGACCCCGATGTCGCACCCGACATTCTGGTCTGGTCACAACGGCAGGCGCGGGCCAGCCGTGGCGTGGCTCGTCTCATCGGGAGCGCGCAGGCATTCCTGTTCTTCCCCCTACTGATGCTGGAGGGCCTGAACCTCCATGTGGCCGGCGCACGTGCGCTCAGAAATCGATCGGTTAAATACCGCGGATTGGAGGGCGCGCTGCTCTTCGGCCACTTCGCTGCCTATCTGACCGCACTGTTCGCGGTCCTGCCCGCCGACAAAGCCTTCGCGTTCCTCGCTGTCCACCAGGCGCTGTTCGGCCTGTACATGGGCTGCATCTTCGCCCCGAACCACAAGGGCATGCCAACCCTGACCGGCGACGACCGCCCCGACTACTTACGCCGGCAGGTACTGACGTCCCGAAACGTGCGAGGCGGCGTACTGACCGACCTCGCCCTCGGCGGGCTCAACTATCAGATCGAGCACCACTTGTTCCCGAGCATGCCGACGCCGAATCTGCGTCACGCCCAGGTGATCGTCCGCGACTACTGCGCCGAAATCGGCGTGCCGTACCACGAGACCGGGCTGATCTCCTCTTACCGCGAGGCGCTGAGGCACCTGCACCACGTCGGCGCGCCGCTGCGCACCACCGGCCGACACCAGGATGCCGGATGACGCCTTCCCCGGCCGGGCTGCGGCGCCACAAATAGCGCCGGGCCCGAGAGTTGCGTGCGGACAAGGCTGCTCGCGAATACTCGAGATGCGGCTCGTCGACTTCCGCGCACAGCGCCGACATCGCGATCCCGTCGATCTCGGTAACCCGGGCAGTCACTGCCGCGGTCACGGCGTCGCCGATCAGCAGATCGGTCTCCTCGGCCGTCACTGGTCCGCCCGCAGCAGCAGCACACCGCTGGGCGTCAGCCCACCGCTGGTGACCACACCGACCCGAGCGTCGGGAATCTGTCTGACTCCGGCTTGACCCCGGAGCTGGAGTACAGCCTCGCGGACCAGGCCCATGCCGTGGGTGCGCCCGTGCGATAGCTGCCCGCCGTGGGTATTGAGCGGCAGTACACCGTCGCGGGCGATGTTCTTGCCTTGCGCCAGAAAGTCTTTCGCCTCTCCGATACCGCAGAAACCGAGCGCCTCGATCCAGGACAGGCAGTTGAAGGTGAATCCGTCGTAGAGTTCGGCCACATCGACGTCGGCGGGCCTCAGGCTGGTGCGCGTCCACATGTGCGCGGCCTGGCCCAGCACCTGCGGTTCATGGGTGAGGGTGCTCTGATCCCATTCCAGCCGTTCGACGATCTGGGTGCCGACAGCCTCCACCAGAACCGGCGGCTGCGCCATATCTCGGGCGGTCTCCCGGGCAGAGACGATCACCGCCACCGCACCGTCGCACGGTACGTCGCAGTCGTAGAGGCCGAAGGGCGTGGTGATGGGACGCGCCGTGAGGTAGTCGTCCATGGTGAGCGGATCGCGGTATATCGCGGTCGGATCCAGTGCGGCATTGGCGCGTTGATTGAGCGCGATCCAGCCGAGGGTCTCGCGGTCGGTGCCGTAGCGGTGGAAGTGGCGCTGCGCGGTCTGCGCCAGCAGATGGGCCGCCGAGGTCGCGCCGAACGGCACGAGCCAGCCGTCGGTAATCCCGCCGGATGGCGAAATGCGTCCGGCGCGAACCAATTCCCCGTAGGTGGACTCCCATACGGTGCGGAAGCACAGCACGTGCCTGGCCAGCCCGCTGGCCACCGCCAGCATGGCGGCGACGACCGAACCGCCCGGCCCGAAGGTCTCCGCGCTGCCGTTGTACCAGGTCGGCCGGATACCCACGGCCGATTCGAGGGCGGTGACACCGCCCTCGCTGAACGGCCCGAAGGCACCGGATCCCGGATAGGTCGACAGCCCGTCGATATCCTCCAGGCGCAGGCCCGCGTCCTCGACCGCCGCCCGGCAGGCTTGCACCGTCAGCGACAGCGGGTCGGCCATCAACCGCCGCCCGAGGTCCGACATCCCGATTCCGGTGAGCGCGACCTTGTCCTCGAACTTCTCCGGTGACGCCATCGGCCGCACCCGTCCCGATATCGAGGCAAGCTCGATGTCGTCGGATGGCAAGGGAGCCAATGGGTTCTGCCCGTCCTGGTCGGACGCAGCCGCCGGGCGGAACAGCGGCAGCCACACCTCGCCGAGACGCTCGAACTCCACCTGCATACGGATACCGAGGGTCAGCTGCTCCGCTTCACATGCCACCGCATTGGTGGTCAGCCGCACGCGCGGATCCTCTTCCAGGGCAACCTGTGCCACTACATACGGCGTGGGCAGGCCAGGCACCTGGAAGCGGTGGTTCACCGTGAAGCCGATAAGGGTGGCGAAACCGCTCACCACCCGCACACCCATCCGGCCGCCGCGGCAGTAGCGGCAGACCGGTTGCGGCGGATGGATCAACGCGGCGCAGGACAGGCATTCCCGGATACGCAGGCGGCCGTCCGCGCCGGAGGTCCAGAAGAATTCGTTCTCGGGTGTGATGGACGGCTGTGGACGCGTCACGGTAGGCGACCAGCCTCACCGACGTGCCCGCGCGGCCGAACTTTCCCGGCGGGGAACTCCGCCGACCAATCCACTGTGCTCACCGGCTGCTCTCCAACACCGGCGGATGCTGCGCGGCCGGATCGGGATTCGCGATGGGCAACCCCATGAATCGGCGTGCGTTGTCGCCCATGAAGTCCCAGGTGCGGCGCTGGTCCATACCCTCGGCGTACTTCCAGTAGCTCTTCGGCTCCGGGAGTCCCTCCGGATGGGGGTAATCCGAGCCGAACATCACCCGGTCCCAGCCGACCGTCTCGACGACGTCGGCGACCGATCCCTCCCAGAACGGGCTGACCCAAATATTGCGCCGGAAGACCTCGAGGGGGTCTTCGGGGAAGTTCTGCGGCATCTTCTTGGTCAGGTCTGCCAGGTCGTGGAAGAGCGGATGGATCCACGAACTGCCGTTCTCCACACTGGCGACGCGCAGCTTCGGGAATCGGGTGAGGGTGCCGTGGCAGATCAGGCTGCCGATCATGTCGGAAATCTCCCGATGCCCGAGGGCCAGCCACCGGAATGAACTCATGGCCATGAAGTTCTTGGTGGCCGGCGGTTCCCACTTGTTGACGTACTCGTCGAGCGGCGGCTGGCTGGCATGCAGCACGATCGGCAGGCCGGCGTTCTCCACGTCGCGCCAGAACGGATCGAATTCCGGCAGTGCGGGCGAGCGCCAGCCACGGTGGTTCTTCACCGGCGCCGGTTTGATCAGCACCGCCTTCGCACCGTTCTCGAGCAGATATTCGAGTTCTCGCTGCGCGCCGTCGACTTCGGCGCAGTTGATGATCGGCGTGCTGAAGATCCGGTCCTGGTAGGCGAAGGTCCAGTGCTCCAGCATCCACTGGTTGAGTGCGTGGATGATGGTCTGTGTCAGCTCCGGATCATCGGCCGCGGAGTGCTCGACGAGGCTCGCCAGTGTCGGATAGTTGAGTGTTTCGCGGACGCCTTGGCGGTCGAGTTCGATGATCCGGTCTTCCGGATTGCGGGTGGCGGCGGGCGCTTCGATGGCGGCGCCCTGCATTTCACGGAGGGTGAGGCCCTCGGTGTTTTCACCGGCGAAGAACTTCTCGTGCGCGCCCGGCGCGGCGACACGATCGAAGGTCGGGTTCGGGATGAAGTCCGTGATCCGGCCGTTGATGGCGATCCGGGTGTGGCGGCCGATCTGGACGTACTGGACGGCCTGCCGGTACTGCTCGGGCAGGTATCGAGTGAGAGCTTCGGCGGTCTCGTACATGTGCGAGTCGGCATCGAAGATCGGGGCGGCTATCGGCTGCCTCATGTCTTGTCTCCTTCGTGGCGCCTGGCCGAGCGGCCCGAACGGCGTAAATGCCAGGCACACAGTCTATTTGGCGATGAACCTGGTTGCGTCGAGAAGCAGGACGACCCGATCGTCCACGTCGGCGGGCAGGCCGTTCTCGGTTTCGCCGTACCACTCGTTCAACATCGAATAGAACGACCCGCGCTCATCCCCTTCTACGGTGACCAGCCATCCTTGCGCCTCCAAGACCCGGGAGGGGGCGTCCGGATCGGTGATGAGGAAGGAATAGTTGGGGTTCGCCTGCAGGCTCGTGAACTTCCGCCGCGGAATCGTATGGCTCATGCGTAGATGTGCGCCGTCCCAGGTGAATCGCATCGGCGTCTGGTCCGGGGATCCGTGCGGGGTCACGGTTGCGAGCACGCCGACGATCGGGCGCCGCAGGAGGTCCTCGAATCCGGCAGGCACTTTCGACGTCATGATTCCACCACCCGTTCGCCACTGGTATCGAAATACATACCGTAATACCCTCCGGAGACCGTCGCAAGCACCGCAGGCGACCGTCGGGCACCAGAAACGGCATGGTTGTGACACCACTTCCGGTATGGCTTACTGTATATAAATCTACAACCTAGAGGAACGAGTATGCGGAGAATAATTGCCCCCGAGATCTCCAACTGGCCGGACGAAGACTTCCGGCTCGTCGGCGGAACGTGTGGCGAGTGCGGCGCGACCGTCTTCCCCATCCAGGACCTGTGCCCGCGGTGCAGTCGGCAGTCGATCGAACCGACCACACTCCCGCGTAACGGAACCCTGGTGGCCTGGACCACCCAGGGTTTCCTCCCAGGGGCGCCCTATCTCGGCGACGAGACGCCGAAAACCTTCGTTTCCTTCGGAGTCGGTCTGGTCCAGCTCGGCGACGTCATCCGGATCGAAGGCCGGCTCACCGAGAACGATCCGGACAAGCTGGAATTCGGAATGGAAGTCGTGCTGACGACCGTGCCGCTCGGCACCGACCCCGAAGGCAACGAAGTGCTCACCTTCGCCTTCCAACCAGCCTGAGGGACAGGACTTTTCACATGACCAACGATGTAGCGATCATCGGCGTGGGTATGCATCCATTCGGCCGCTTCGAAGGCAAGACGGCGATGCAGATGGGGACCGACGCCATTCGCGCCGCACTCGCCGACGCCGGATTGGAATGGCAAGACATTCAATTCGCCGTCGGTGGCAGTTGGGAAGTCGCCAATCCCGACGCGATCGTGAGCCTGATGGGACTGACCGGGATCCCCTTCACCAATGTCTTCAACGCCTGCGCCACCTCCGCGAGCGCCACCGAAGCCTGCGCCGACGGAATCCGGCTCGGCAAGTACGACATCGGCATCGCGATCGGCATGGACAAGCATCCGCGCGGCGCGTTCACCGTCGACCCCACCCTCGTCGGCATGCCCAAGTGGTACGGCGAAAACGGTCAATATCTGACCACGCAGTTCTTCGGGATGAAGGCCAACCGCTACCTGCACGACCACGGGATCTCCGTGCAGACCCTGGCCAAAGTCGCCGCAAAGAACTACCGCAACGGCATATTGAATCCGAACGCGTTCCGCCGCAAGGCAGTCTCCGAGGCGGACATCCTCGCCGCGCCGATGCTCAACTACCCACTGACCCACTACATGTTCTGCGCGCCGGACGAAGGCGCCGCCGCCGTGATCATGTGCCGAGCCGACATCGCGCACCGCTACACCAGCAAGCCGATCTACGTGCGCGCCGTCGCGGTGCGGACGCGCAGATACGGCGCGTATGAGGTCAATACGACATACGCACCGGTGCAGGAAGACGTGTCCCCCTCGGTCTACGCATCGCGCGCGGCGTTCGAGTCCGCGGGTATCTCACCAAGAGACATCGACGTCCTCCAGCTCCAGGACACCGATGCCGGAGCCGAGGTCATTCACATGGCCGAGGCCGGATTCTGCGCCGACGGAGACCAGGAGAAGCTGATCGCCGACGGTGTCACCGAGATCTCCGGTTCGATGCCGGTGAACACCGACGGCGGACTCATCGCGAACGGCGAACCCATCGGCGCCTCGGGAATGCGTCAGCTCCACGAACTCGTCCTGCAATTACGCGGGACCGCCGGCGACCGTCAGGTATCCGGCAATCCCAAGGCCGGCTTCGCGCTTCTCTACGGTGCTCCGGGCACCGCCGGGGCAACGATCGTCACCACCTGATCTCTCCACCGGCGCGGAAACCGGCCGGTTCGATGCGTGGCACGTATATGCACACTGCTGCCGCGCACCGAACTGGCCGAGATCGCCCCCGGTTCCAGCCGTCGACCGAATGGGATCGAGCTCGGTCGCGAGGTATACCTAGCGCCCCCAGGCTTGCAGCAGGTCCTCGGTCGTGGTCACGGTGGCCAGTAGGGACAGCGTGCTCTCGATGACAGCGGCTCCGTACTCGCGCGGCACCCCCGCTACCGCATCGCGTGGCAGCACAACGCGGTAGGCGGCATTCACCGCGTCCATGACCAGGTTGGGGATGGCCACATTGAGCGACACCCCGACCGCGACGATGGTCGAGACACCGAGATTGCGCAACACCGCGTCCAGATCCGTGCCACCCATCGGACCGAGGCCGTGTCGCCGCGTGAGAACCAGATCGCTGGGTTCCGGCCCGAGTTCCGGCAACAGCGTGGCGCCGGCACTGCCGGGAGTTACCTCGACACCGCGGCGGCCTATGGCGAAGAGTTCGGCATTGTGATTGGAGCCTTGGCCGTCGGCCCGTCGCCACACCACGCAATGCACCACCCGAACTCCGACCGCACGCGCCGCGGGCAACAACTTGCCGATATTGGGCAGTGCCTCACGACGCGCCTCATCCGCCAGGGCGGGCAGACCGGCATCGGGCCCGACGACTGCACCCTGACATTCCTGGGTGACGATGGCCGTATGCTCGGGTGCGACCAGATCCGGCAGCGCGAGCCGGCTCACGCGGTGCCGACCGGCGGTACGTCGTAGAACTGGGTGGCCCACTTGCGAAGCGACAGATACGGTTTCGCGTCCTTGGGTGAGAGCGGCGGGCGTTCGACGTACTTCTGATGACGCCAGATGCTCAGGTCTTCCCACACGGTGACCAGGAACTGCTTCTCGACGCGCTCACGAACCGCAGGCGGCGGAACATCGGAATCGTCTCCCGGATTGCGCGGCCACCAGATCGAATAGAACAGGTCCGAGCATTCGTCGTCGACGGGCGTCGTGGCGAAGATGAGCCGATGCTTGGACGATCCGTCGAACGCGCTGATGGAGCCGCCGAGACCGAACATCTGCGCGTGGATCTTCAACGCCATCTTCTCCGGATCGTCACTGCGGGCGTCGGGCCAGCCGGTGAGGAAGTTCCAGGTGTGGTCGACGACGCTGTAGTCCAGCATCCGCGGGGTGACGGTGGCGCCATGCACATACTCGAAATGCAGACTGTCCGGGCCGTTCTCGAGCACGACCTGGGGATGCACCGGCTCGCGATCGGTCTTGCGGGAGAACTCCGGATACGGACGGTAGAAGTTGTCCGGGTCGGTCTCGAGTTCCGGGAACAGCCGCAGGATATCGGGCATCTCCCACTGCGGTTCCTTGCCGTCGGGCTGATGCCACATGAACACACAGCCGTTTTGCTCGTTGACCGGGTAGACCCGCAGTCGCAGACCGCGGTTCGTCCGGTCTTCGCCGGGAATGCGGCGATTGGTGCCGTCCGGGCCCCATCGCCAGCCGTGGAACGGGCATTCGACACAGTCGCCGACCACCTTGCCGCCGTAGCCGATATGCGCACCGAGATGGCGGCAGTGCCCGGTCAATATGTGCAGTTCACCGGACTCGTCACGGTAGGCGACCAGATCCTCGCCGAAGTACCGGAGCGGCCGCACCTCACCTTGCGGAAATTCGGCCGACCACCCGACCATGAACCACCCGGTGACCTTCCAGGTGAAGGGGACCTCCACGTGACACCTCCAGACTTGCGAGGGCGGAAACCGCCGATACTGATATATTTACAGTAATACATATGGCATGGGTATCGCGACCCCTGCGGGACCGGTTTCCCGAACAGGCCGCGTCATCGTTCGGCGATGACGACTTGCCCGAACATTCGGACAAAGTTCACCGCCGCCTCCGGGCTCGAGCCGTCGACGTGCACCACCGCCCAAGCGGCACCGCGCTTTTCGAGATCGTCGAGGCAGTCCAGGGCCGTGCGCACCGTGCCCGCGTCGGCGAAATCCAAATGCGGACACACCACTTGGACGTCGACCGCATCCGGGTCACGGCCCGCCGCAGCCAGCCGACGACGCAGCGCGCTGACGCCGTCGCCGAACTGATCGGGATTCTCGATGGCCTTGGTGCGCATCGCCGCGGCCATATCCGCCCGTGCGATGATCGGCATCCACCCATCGCCGTGCTGCACCACCCGCCGCAAGGCCGCCGGACCATTGCCGCCGATCCAGATCGGCGGGTGCGGCCGTTGCACAGGCGCCTGCAGCCACAGTGGCCCCGGGCACCGAGATCCCGGAAATCCGTCGACCGTCACGAACCACCGCAGCCTCGCATTCGGCCCCCGGGAACGCGATCGGCTTGCCGCCGACGATCGTGTCGTTACGGCACAGCCGCACTCCTTTCAGCTCGTCTTCGACTTGGCCGGCGCGGCATAGTTGGGACGTCCGAGTCCGAGCACGTGCTGCGCGATCAGGTTCCGGAAGACCTCGAGGGTGCCGCCGTAGATGCCGCACAGCGGCGCCCAGCGGTAGATGTATTCGGCGCCGCCGTCATCGATGGCGCCGTCGGTGTCGATCG
Organism: Nocardia vinacea; assembly: GCF_035920345.1. NCBI lineage: Bacteria > Bacillati > Actinomycetota > Actinomycetes > Mycobacteriales > Nocardiaceae > Nocardia > Nocardia vinacea. Next base: position 1,684,084 of record NZ_CP109149.1, on the reverse strand, counting down.
GCAAGGCCGACGCCGACCCGAGAATGTCCATCAGTTCCGGGGCGATATCACGCATCGCCTGTGCGATCGCGACCCGGCCGAACATATTCGGCGCCGACAGCGCCGCCTCCATCCGAGCGATGCTGCGGCCGAGCCGATACCCGACCGATCCGTCGTCGAGCAGCCGGCGACCGTCCGGACCGCGCCGCGCGGTTATCGCCGCCACCTTGTCCAGCGACGCCGCCATCACCAGGCCCTGATGCACCAGGACCGACACATCCTGCAGGCCGTCCGCGGCAACGTCGACCACGCCGTGCTCGACGCTGAGCGGCTCCATGAGCACACGCCAGCCCTCGTTCACCTCGCCGAGCCGATACTTGTCATCGACCCGGACGTCGCTGTAGTAGACGATGTTGGTGCGGTCCCCGTCCACCGTCCGGATGCCCTGGATCTCGATCCCCGGGGTGTCCAGCGGGACCAGGAACATGGTGAGGCTCTTGTGTTTTCGCGCCTCGGGATCGGTATTGGTGATCAGGAAGACATACTGGCAGTTGTGCGCACCGGTGGTGAACATCTTGGCGCCGTTGATGACCCACTGGTCCCCGTCGCGGACCGCGCGGGTTTTGCACGTCGCGACATCGGACCCGCCTTCGGGCTCGGTGTAGCCCAGGCACAACCGGACCTCGCCGGTGAGCACGCGCGGCAACACCTCATCGCGCAGTTCGCGCGATCCGAACTGCTCGACCGATTGCGCCACGATGATGGTGGTGCCCCAGGTGACCCAGGGCACGTGCACGCGCCGCTTCTCCAGATCCCAGATGCGCCGCTGCACCCGGGTCATGCCGCCGTCCGCGCCGGTATTCATCTCGGCCGTCAGCCATCCTTCGGCGCCCATCGCCAGGTGCACGCCCGCGTCGAAATTGTCGCCGGTCTCGCGATCGCGCCGACGCACCTCCTCGGTGACGTGGGTGTCGAGAAACTTTCGCACCCGATCGTGGAAGCCCGCGTCCTCGGCGGAGAGTTCAACGAGAGAAAAGTCCATCGGTAGCTCCGTCCTAAGCCCGCGCGAACAGTTCGGCGACCCGCACGGCGCTGGCACCCGGATCGCCCGCCGCCAGCGGCCAGCCCCGGGCACGCACCAAATAGGCCGAGGCGGCCGACTCGGTCGTCACCCCCAGTCCGCCCTGGACGTGCACGGCCATGGTGGCCGCCTTGGCGGCCTCCTCGGCCATGTACACGAACGCCGCCGCCGCGAGTCCGGGCTGGACATCGGGTTCGTATTCGAGGAACCAGGCGGCCCGCCGAGCCAGGTTGCGCCCGCTCTGCACGACGATCGCGATATTGGCCAGCGGATGGGATATGCCCTGCAGGGTCGAAATCGGAACACCCATCGTGTAGCGGGTTTTCGCGAATTCGGCCGCGATCCGCATGGTCTCTTCGACGAGCCCGACCAGCGCGGCCGCGGTGAGCACCCGCCATTCATCGAGGGCGCGCTCATAGTGCGCGAGCGCCTCGGCACCGCTGGCCAGCACGATCCGCCGGTCGGCCGCCGCCGGATCGACCCATGCCATTGGCAAGCGACCGATATTGTCGACCTTCGCCGGCCGGGTCGCGAAGGTCAGCCCGACCATATCGTCGCCGTCGCGGACGATGATCTGATCGGCGACCGACCCGGACGGGATGAGCCGGATTCCGGCTACCGCGTCGATGCACGGATCCAGCGCGACCACCTGTCTGCCTTCGACCACATCGGCCGTGCCGTCGGCATCGGGCCGCAGTGCGCCCAGCCGCGCCAGCAAACGCGCCGCACAGATGTGATCGATCCACGGCACCGGCGCGATGGCGCGGCCGAGTTCCTCAGCGGCCAGGACGAGATCGACCAGTGTCGCGCCGTCACCGCCCACGGACTCGGGCAGCGCCATGGTGCTCGCGCCGGTACCGCACAGCTGCTCCCACAGATTCTTGTCGAAACCCGTCGGTTCGGCCGCGCGCACGACCTCGAGGGGGCACCGGCTCTTGAAGAACTTCGCGTACACCGCTTGGAGTTCCGTCTGGTCTTCCGACAGGCTGTAATCCTGCCTGCGCAATTCGTAGCGGTCCATATTTCCCTTGCTCCTCGTTCCGGCGCGCGACTCAGTCGACGACCGCTCGGTCACCGAAAAAGAATTCGTGTGCGTTGTTGTAGAGATAGTTGTCCAGCACGTCTTCGGGGAGGTCGAGCGCCAGCGCCTCCGGCACCACCCGGCGCATGCGAAGCACCGGCCAATCCGAGCCGAAGATCACCTTCTGCTTGCCTCGGGTCCGCATGAAATGCACCAAACTTTCCGGGAGCCGTTTGGGCGACCAGGCCGATGTCATGAGGCGAAGATTCTCGTATTTCATGAGCAGCCGAATCGCGATATCCCACCACGGATCGGCACCATGGATCATGCACAGCCGAAGCTCCGGGAATCTGAAGCACACCCGATCCAGGTAGATGGGATTCTGCACCTCACCCGGAATCGGTGGTCCCGGTATTCCGGTATTCATACACAGCGGCAGACCCAGCTCGGCGCATTTGTAGTACAGCGGATAGTAGACCGCATCGGTCGGCGGATACTGGCCATCGCCCCAGAAACTCGGCCCCGCCGTCGTATAGGCCACCGGCAGATCGTTCACCAGTGCGTCCAGTTCGCGCAGGGACCGAATCGGATGCAGTAGATCGACCCCGTTGATGGCCAGACCGAATCGGTGCGGCCGCGCTTCGACGAATTTCAGTGCGGTCTTCGACGGTTTCGCCATCGAATACATCAAAATCGCCTTCTCGACGCCCTGCTCGTCCATCTCGTCGAGCAATTCGGCGAGATCGACCTGTGCGTACAACGACACGGGTCCTTTGAAATAGTCGTCCCGGACCTTCAGCATCCAGTCTGGTTGGTCTCGCTCGCCGAAATGCACGTTGACCAGGCAGTCGATTACTTTGCGCACAGTCATGCCCCAATTTCCTCCGCGACGCCCGGAACCACCCGCTTCGCGGCCCAGCGATAATCGGGCTTACCGTTTCCCAGGCGTCGGATCTCCGCTACAAATATGAATTCCTTCGGCACCTTGAAGCCGGCCAGCTCGAGTTTGCACACCTGCCGCAGTGCCACATCGGTGATGTCCGCCCCCGCCCGCGGGCACACCAGCGCGACGACTTCCTGACCCCAGCGCGGACTCGGCCGCCCCACCACCAGTGCGTCGAATATCCCCGGATGCGCCCGCAGCACCTCCTCGACCTCTTCGACGAAAACCTTCTCACCGCCGGTATTGACGACCAGCGAATCGCGGCCGAGCAATCGGAGGGTGCCGTCGGCATCGACGCTCGCCCGATCGCCGGGGATGGCCATGCGCTGCCCATCGATCTCGGGAAAGGTGCGCTCGGTGGCCGCGCGGTCCTCGAAATAGCCGAGGGGAACCCGGCCGACTCTGGCCGCCCACCCGATCTCGGTATCACCGGGCGCGAGAAAGCGGGTGCGGTCCGCCGACACCGCGGTCGCGCCCGGGCCCGGATCGAAGGTCTCGACCTCGGCGCCGCGCCGACTACGCCCGAAGGCCATACCACCGGTCTCCGAGGCTCCATACCCCTCGACGACCATCACGTGCGGAAGCAACTCGAGCAGTTGCCGTTTGTGGCGCGGGTTGGTCGCCGCTCCCCCGGTTCCGACGGCCAGCAGCGAGGACAGGTTGTACGAGCGCTCCCGAAGCTCTTGGACCAGAGGGCCGGCGTAGGCGTCGCCGACGATCGTCATCAACGCCGCGTTCTCGCATTCCGCTATTTCCAGAGCCGTGCGCGCGTCGAAGGCTTTTCGGTCGTCGTACAGCACGATCGTCTGCCCGGCCAGCAGCCCCGCGCAGGCGGTCATGATGCCGGCGGCGTGCGACAGCGGTGACACCGCGAACCACACGTGTTCGGTCGATCGCGCGAGATCCTGTACGGGCGTGAGAGATTCGTGATCGGCACCGTTCATCGACGCCACATAGAGATCACTCTGCCGCCAGAGGACGCCTTTGGGTCGCCCCGTGGTTCCGCCGGTGCACAACATCACCAGATCGTCGGGCGTAGCGGTGATTACCGCAGCGGTGTCGCCCTCGAGCACCGTGTCCGTGAACGGCACCGTACCCGCCGGAACGGGCGCGTCACTGCCGTCCTCGATCGAGATCAGCAACTCCACATCCTCCGGCGCAGCCTCGGCCACCACCGGCCCGAATGATCGATGGAAGACGATGCCACGGGGCCGGACATACGCCAGCAGGTCCCGGATCTCGCGCGCCGTGTAGTGGTAGTTGATATTCGCGGGTACGAGACGGGCCTTCATACAGCCGATCAGCACGTCGAGATACAGGTCGTTGCGCATGAGCAGCGCGACGCAATCCTGACCGCACTCCCACCGATCGAGCCGGTACCGCGGGGTGTGCTCGCCGAAACCTCGAGCCGCAATGAAGTTCGCGAACCGCCGGATCCGCAGCGCCGACTCGCCGAAGGTGCTGCGCCGGTCGCCGCAGACGGTCATCGTCCGGTCCGGAACCGCCGCCGCGACAGCGTCGAAGACGGCCCCGATACTCCATTCGGTCAACGCAGCCCTCCGACTGGTCGCATACACATGGGCGCGGATCCTCGCCGTGATCTCACGCGGCAGCCGCGACGGGCAGCCCAAGGAATTCGAGCGCGTTGTCGCGCATGATCTTTCGCACGTCGGTCGCGTCGAAGGCGGTCAGTTCGTCGGTGAAGGCCACCGGCTCGGCCAGTCCCTCGCCGTGCGGCCAGTCCGAGCCGAACAGAATGCGCTCGGCGCCGATCTTCTCCTTCAGCAGCGGCAGATCGTCCTCGTAGTACGGGGCGACCCAGACGTGCTCGCGCAGGGTGTCGACCGGGTCGTTCGGGAACGAGCGGGGCGACTGGTTGGCCAGCTTCTTCATCCGCTTGGCGAGCCGGTGCACGAAGTCCGAGCCGTTCTCGATACTGGCTACCCGCAACTTCGGATGCCGATCGAACACACCGTGGATGATCAACGAGGCCATGGTGTCGTGGATGGCGCGGTCGTCGACGAGGATCTTGTCCAGCGCATCCCCCGGTCCGAACGGCTCGAAGGTGTCCTTACCGCCCCACATTGCGGCGATCTTCAGATATCCGCTGTCGCCGAGGTGGAAGGCGACCGGCACGTTCGCCTCCGCCAGGCGCGCCCACACCGGATCGTGCGCACGGTCACCGAGCGAGCGCGGCTTGGCGAGACCGGGGACCGGGGCGGGCCGGATGTGGACGACGCGCGCGCCACGGGCCAGCACGAAGTCGACCTCGGCGACCGCGGCCGCCGGATCGGCCAGTGAGATCATCGGCGCCGAGACGATCCGGTGGTCCGGTCGGTCGAAACCCCAGTCCTCGTCCAACCACAGATTGAAGGCGTGCAGGGACGCCGCCGTCGCCTCGACATCGTCCCTGAGGGCCTCTTCCACGCCGCAGCCGAACGTCGGGAACATGAAGATCGTCTCGATGCCCTGCTTGTCGAGCACGGCGACGCGGGCATCCCGATCGCGATATTCGGGCCGCATTTCCAGGCTCTCGACCTGCATCAGCGTCGCCGGATCCACCCCCTCGGGGACCTGACCGCGGAAGATCAGATCCAGGCAGCCCGGCACGATGATCGGATCGAAGGTCGGATTCGGAATGAACCGGTTCACCCGGTTGCCGATAATCGCCGTCTGGTACTTGCCGTCCTGGACGATCTGCACCCCCCGCCGCCGGAACTTCTTGTCCAGGTGCCGAGTGAACGCGTCCAGCGGCTCGTAGTAGTGGTTGTCGACGTCGATCGCCTTGTAGTCGAGCGCAGTCATCAGCGTCCTTTCAGTTCGCCGGATGGTCGTTTCGACCTGTCCGGTGGCCGGCCCGTGCACCGGCTTCGACGACAGCGGTGCCCGCGGCCTTGCCGTGCGGACCGAGCTAGCCGAATAGCGCGGTGTGACAGTCCATTCCGGGTGCCACCTCCTGCTACCGAACGACCTGCCGCAGGTCGAATAGATATGTCTACTGTATACCTATCGATAAAGCATTGCACAAGGGTTCCGCCGAAGGCCGATGGCCAAATACAGGCACCAGACGAGTGCCCGGGTACCGGTTTTCGTTCCGGCACCCGGACGCTCCCGGTGCGCGAGTCAGCAGGCCGCGGATTGAGCACCCTGGAGCGCAAGCAGGCCACCGAAGGTCGTCGCGGCGACCTTTCACTGCGCGCCGTCCTCGATCGCCTGACCGGCCTGATCAGGGCACGATGACGGTGCGAGAAACCGGCTCGGCCGCCGCCTGCCGGGCGTAGATGCCCCGCTGCAGTGACAGCAGCAGCGCGTTTCGCGTCTCCTCCGGACGGATGAGCTCGTCGAAGCCCATATGCTCGGCCGAGTGGTACGACGCCTGCAGTTCCATGGCACGCAGTGACGCGGCGACGTCGTCCTCGGCATGCGAGGCACTACTCAGGGCGGCGGCGCTCATCGCACCCATGGTCGCCCCGGGGTAAGCGAAGGTCGCGACCTGGCTGTCGAACCCGATCAGGGACATCACCATCGACCCGAAGCCGTACGCCTTGCGCAACGTCACGTGCAGCTTCAGTGTCGTTGCCGCCGTCTGCGCGACGAACATCCTTGCGCCACTGCGTAATACGCCGTCCTGCTCGGATTCGCTGCCCGGCAGCATGCCCGGATTATCGGCGAGGAACACGATCGGCAGATGGAACGAGTCCGCGACCGTGATGAAGTGGGCGGCCTTGTCGGCGGCGGCGGCATCGATCGACCCGGCCAACACCTGCGGCTGGTTGGCCACCACCGCGATCGGGTGACCACCGAGGTGCGCCAGCGCGCAAATGATCGCCTCGCCGAAGTCGGGCTGCACCTCGAACCAGTCGGGATGATCCAGGACCACATCGAGCACAGCACGCATATCGTAGGTGCGCCGGTTGTCACGGGAGATGATGTCGAGCAGTTCCGGCGTCGGCCGCGGCCCGGCCGATTCGTCGGGAGCCACCGCCGGTGGATACGACCACGCGCTCGACGGGAAATACGACAGGTAGCGGCGGATCGCGTCGAGCACATCCTCGTCGGTTTCGCCGAGGTTGTGGATCAGCCCGCTCGGCAGCGCGACATCCGGGCCGCCGAGATCCTCCTTCGAAATATCCTCCCCCGTCGATACTTTCACCACCGGCGGCCCGGCGGTGAAGATCGCGCCCTGCCGGCTCATGATCGCGAAATCGGCCACCGGGGCGATCAGCGCACCGTGTCCGGCCGAGGGGCCGAGCACCCCCGTGACCATCGGCACCCGGCCGGAGCACATGGCCTGGGCCAGCAAATCGGTTGGCGTGCGCCCGTAGTGGTCGCCGGTGGGCCGAAATCCCGCACCCTCCAACAGCATTATCAGCGGCACCTTGTTGCGCAGCGCGAGTTCGGCCAGCCGATAGCGTTTGGAATTGCTGCCCGGCGCGATGCTGCCCGCCAGGGTCGTGAAGTCTTCCGCCCCCACCATCACCGGCGCACCATCGATGAGTCCGGAACCGGTCACGATCGCGTCGGCGGCGACCTCACCACCGACCAGGGTGCCGAATTCGTGGAAAGTGCCGGGATCGAGCAGCCGCTCGATGCGCGCCCTGGCGTCGAGCTTGCCCTTGCCGCGATGTTTGGCGACCCGTTCGGGCCCGCCCATCGCCTGTGCGCGCGCACGGCGCCGTTCGAAGTCTTCGAGGGTTTCGTCCCAGGTCCGGGCATTCGTCATTACTACGTCCTAATCCACATTGATCGTTCGTCGATTCGAGTCTGGCGTTCCGGTCACACCAGGGAATAGCGAATCGGGAGATGTTTGAGCCCACCCACGAATGTGGTCGCACTGAGTTCGGGCACACCGTTCAGCTCGATCGAGGTCAATCGCGGCAGCAGTTCGGTGAGGAATTTGTTGATCTCCATCCGGGCCAGCCCGGCACCGAGACAGAAGTGCACGCCGAATCCGAACGCGACGTGCTTATTGGGCTCCCGCTCGATATCGAAGCGGAACGGGTCGTCGAAGGCGTCCTCGTCACGGTTCGCGGACACGTAGGACAGCAATACCGATTCCCCGGCGGCGATGGGCACATCGTGGACCGTCGTATCCTCGGCGGCCGTCCGCATGAACGCCTTGACCGGCGTGACCCACCGGATGATCTCCTCGGTCGCCTGCGGCATCAGATCCGGATTGGTACGCAACCGTTCGCGCTGATCGGGATGGTCGATCAGCGCTCGCAGGCCACCGGAGATGCTGCTGCTCGTGGTGTCGTGCCCGGCCGTGGCGATGATCGCGTAGTACGACATGGTGTCGACATCCGAGAGCGGTTCGCCGTCGATACGAGCGTTGGCGATCGTGGACCCGAGGTCTCCGGTGGGATTCGCCCGCCAGGACTCGGTGAGATGCTTGAAGTATTCGAACATTTCGATCAGCGAGTTCATCTTCTCGTCCGCCGGTGCGCTGCGCTGCAGCTCGGCGTCGTCGCTGCCGACCAATTCCTGGGTGAGCTCGAGCATCCGGGGAAAATCGGCCTCCGGAACGCCGAGCAGCGACATGATCACATACAGCGGGAAATTCACCGCGACCTCCTGGACGAAGTCGCATTCCCCACCGGCATCGCGCATTTTGTCGACGTAGCGTTTCGCCAGTTGTTCGACTCGATCACTCAGTGCCTTCATGGCTTTCGGGCTGAACCAATCCGCCGCGATCGCGCGCACCACCCGGTGCTGCGGATCATCCATATGGATCAGTGTGCGAATACCGGCCGTCGCCTGCATCTCATCCGATTCGGCCGTCATCAGCACCGGTCGAGGCCAGTTCGTGAACAGCCGGTTTGCCCGCTCGATCGCCATGATGTCGGCATGTTTGGTGATAGCCCAGAACGGCTTGTACCGAGGCACGTCGACCAGAGATACCGGAGCCTTCGCCCGCAGCGCGGTGAGCGCGCCGTGCAATCGTGCCTCGTCGGTATAGGCGGTCGGGTCCGCGAGGACATTGGCGGCTTCGTCGACGATCGGCATGCTCATCTGCGGCACTTCCATTCCATCCGTCTTCATGCGGGTCCGATCCGGCGGGCAGACCGCGTCCCAGATCGTTTGTATCGGCCAACAGCCTGATTTATAGTGACCCTTACTGTCAAGCATTCTATAACGCACATCCGTGCAGCGGAACGGTGGTATTCATGGACTCCCGGCAACACAAAATCGTGGTGGTAGGCGCCGGATCGGGAATCGGTGCGGCGACCGCCGCCCACTTCCACCACAACGGCGACCATGTGCTCGCGGTGGATCTGCGCCCCAACGAAACCCCGGCCGCACAGCACGAACAGTGCGACCTGCGCGACGCCGCGGCCATCGCGGCGCTGCTGGACCGGATCGGTACGGGCTGGGATCTGCTGGCCTACATCGCCGGAGTGCCCGGTACCGCGCCCGCCGCGGATGTGCTGAAGGTGAACTATCTCGGTATGCGGCTCACGGTCGAGGGGATGCTGCCGCTGCTGCGACACGGTGGCGCGATCGTCACGGTCGCGTCGGTGGCGGCCCTCGGCTGGCAGCAGCGCCTCGACGAGGTTGCCGGACTGCTCGCCGCGACCGACGCCGAGACCGTCGAGCGCTGGCAGCAGGGCCAGGACCCGGCCTATCCGGTGTACAGCACATCGAAGCAGGCCGCGATCATCTACGCCAAGCGGCTGGCACCCGCGGCCTGGCAGAAATACGGGATCCGGGTGAATACCGTGAGCCCGGGGCCGACCGAGACGCCGATCCTGGCCGACTTCGAGGCATCGATGGGCAAGGACGTCCTCGACACCGTGAAGGCGACGATCGGCAGGCACGCCACGGTCGACGACATCGTGCCCGTCATCGCCTTCCTCGGCTCACCGCAGGCGCGCTGGATCAACGGACAGGACATCCACGTGGATGGCGGGTTCGTCGCGCCGCTGGTCGCCGGGGCACCGATTCAGCTGTAGCCGACAACCTGTCGAAATGCCGACCACAGCCGTTCGGCGTGCCCGCGAAGAAGCTATACTGTATATATTACAGTATCTCGTACCAGACGGGCGCCGTGCGCTGTGACAACGTAGAGGTGAGCTGTGGATATCCCTGTTCAAGACAAATCGGCGACGGCCGAAGACACCCTCGATCTTCGTGATCCCTACCCGTTCTTCGCCGCCAAGCGGCGCGACGGCGGTGTCTTCCACGGAACGGTCATGGACTACTCCCATACACCGGAGTCGCTGCGCCCGTCGGACAGCTATGCCGCCGTCTCCTACCCGGCGGTGAGCACCGCACTGCGCAGCAGTCGGGTTTTCAGTTCCAAGCTGTACGACTCCACGATCGGCGTATTCATGGGCCCGACCATTCTCGCCATGGACGGCAAGAAGCATCGGGCGCACCGGAATCTGGTGGCCACGGCATTCAAACCGCAGTCACTGGTGCGCTGGGAACCGGATATCGTCCGGCCGATCTGCAATGCGCTCATCGACGAGTTCGCCGAGCGCGGCAGCGCCGACCTGATCAAGGAATTCACCTTCGAATTTCCGACTCGGGTCATCGCCCGACTGCTCGGCCTCCCCGAGGAGGATCTGCCCTTCTTCCGGCAGGCGGCGGTGTCGATCATCAGCTACGCCAACAAGGTTCCGCAGGCGCTGGCAGCCGCCAACGACCTGAAGGAGTACTTCCTCGGGCATATCGAGCAGCGGCGGTCCCAGCCGACCGACGACATCATCGGTGATCTGGTGACAGCCGAGGTCGACGGGGAGAAGCTGACCGAGGAGGCCATCTACTCCTTCCTGCGGCTGCTGCTGCCCGCCGGATTGGAAACCACCTATCGGTCGTCCGGAAATCTGCTGTATCTGCTGCTCACGCACCCGGAGCAATTCGAGGCAGTGCAGCGCAACCACGACCTGATCGCCCAGGCCGTCGAGGAAGGGCTGCGCTACGAAACGCCGCTCACACTGGTGCAGCGGTACGTGACCGAGGACGCCGAACTGGAAGGTGTCGCCATTCCGCAGGGCGCGGTGCTCGACCTGTGCCTGGGCTCGGCCAACCGCGACGAGACCCGCTGGGAGCGACCGGAGGAGTTCGATATCTTCCGAACCCACATTCCGCACATCAGCTTCACCGCCGGTGCACACACCTGCCTCGGTCTGCACCTGGCCCGCATGGAGACCCGGGTCGCCATGGAAGCCCTGCTGAGTCGGCTGACCGGATTCACCCTGGTACCCGGGGGCGATCCACATATCTTCGGCCAGCCGTTCCGTTCGCCCAACACACTCCCGGTGACTTTCGATGTCATCGCCTGAGCCGCAACAGAATCGAAACCGCTTCGACCTATCCGGGCGCGCTGCGCTGGTCACTGGTGCCGGCGGCGGCATAGGTGCGGCCGTTGCCACCGCCCTGGCGGATCAGGGCGCTGCGGTGCTGGTCACCGATCTCGACGCGGCGGCAGCCGCGACCACGGCGGAAAAGATCTTTGCCGACGGCGGGCGGGCCGCGAGCACCGCACTGGATGTCCGGGATTCCGGGGCCGCCGCCGCCGCGGTTGCCGCGGCGGCCGAATTGGCCGGGGGCACCTTGCACATCGTGGTCAACAACGCCGGGGTGACTGCACCGGCGATGTTCGGCAATACCACCGAGGAGTCGGTGCAGCTGTTGCTCGACATCCATGTGCTGGGTGCGTTCCGTTGCGCGAAGGCGGCGCTGGAATACCTGCCCACCGACGGCACCGGCCGCATCATCAACGTGACCTCGTCCGCTGGTCTGGCCGGTGCGCTCGGGCAGGTCAATTACTCGGCAGCGAAGTCCGCCATCGTCGGGCTGACCAAATCGCTGGCACGGGAGCTGGCGCGCAAGCAGATCACCGTCAACGCGCTGGCGCCGGCGGCGGCCACCCCGATGACGGCCAAGATCCGCACCGATCCGAAGTTCGCCGAACAGATGCTCAATCGCATTCCGATGCGGCGGTGGGCCGAACCGGATGAGGTCGCCGGAGCCTTCGTATTTCTGGCCTCCGATGCCGCCTCCTACATCACCGGTCAGGTACTGCCGGTAGACGGTGGCCTGGTGATGTGATGGCCGATCCGACCGCGGGGCCGCTCGCCGGAGTCACCGTCGTGGCCCTGGAGCAGGCCGTCTCCGCACCCATGTGCACCCGCGCCCTGGCCGATTTCGGAGCCAGGGTGATCAAGATCGAGAATCCGCGCGGCGGCGACTTCGCGCGCGACTACGACGATGTGGTCAACGGGCTCGCCGCGCATTTCGTGTGGGTGAACCGCGGCAAGGAATCGGTGGCGCTCAACCTCAAAGATCCTGAGGGACAAGCGGTTCTGCACCGCTTGCTGGAATCCGCCGATGTTTTCGTATCCAATCTGGCACCGGGGGCGACCGCCGCACTCGGCCTGGCTGCGGACGATCTGACGGTGCGGCATCCGGACGTGATCGCGATGGAGATCGACGGTTACGGCCCGGGCGGACCACTGTCCCACAAAAGAGCCTATGACCTGCTGATTCAGGCCGAATCAGGGGTCTGCGCGGTCACCGGGTTCCCGGATGCCCCGGCCAAACCCGGCCCGCCGATCGCCGACGTGTGCTCGGGTCTGTACGCCGCGTTGACGATCGTGGCGATGATCTGCGGCAGACGAGCGCCCGGCAGATCCGCGACGAAATCCGCCTCGGCGGCTGTGAGCCTCTTCGACACGGCGGCCGAGCTGATGGGTTACGCGCTCAACTACACCCGGCACACCGGAATCGATCAGCAGCCGCTGGGCATGAGTTCCCCCGCGGTCGCACCCTACGGCGCCTACCCCACCGGAGACGGCCGCACCGTGGTGCTCGGCACGACGAACGACCGAGAATGGCAGCGCCTGGCCCGCGACATTCTCGACCGGTCCGATCTCGCCGATGATCCGAGATTCACCACCAATGCCGGACGGGTGCGCCACCGTGCCGAACTCGATGCCACGATCGCGCAGTGGTGCGCGCGACACGACCTGGCCACCGTCCAGCTGTGCGCTGACGCGGCCGGCATCGGGAACTCCCGCTACAACACCCCCACCGACGTGATCGCCCATCCGCACCTTTCGGCGCGCCGACGCTGGCGGCCGATCGAAACACCCGCCGGTCCGGTACCCGCCCTGCTGCCGCCGCCCGTCATCGCCGGATACGAACCGCCCATGGGCGCGATCCCCGCTCTCGGGCAGCACACCGAAACCGTCCTGGCCGCAGCCGGATTCAGCGCCGACGACATCGCCCGCCTACGTGACCGGGGCGCCATCGGGCCCGGTACCGACCAACCCGTCCGCTGATCCGGATATGAAAGGACGAGATTGTGACCGAGTGTAGCGAGGGAACCATAGGCACAGCACCGCCGGTCACGGCGGAGCCGAGCGACAGCGAGGTGAAGTTGTGACCGACGAACCGGTATTGCTCACCGAGCAGGTGGGTGCAGTGCTGACACTGACGCTGAATCGCCCACACCGTAAGAATGCGCTCACCCGCGAGCTCTGGGCGGAGCTGCGCGCGGAGTTCCGCCGAGTCGCGCACGGTCGCGACGTTCGTGCCGTGGTTCTGACCGGGGCCGACGGTACGTTTTGTTCCGGTGCCGACATCTCCGATACCGCGGGCATGGACGAGTTTCCGGATCCCAGCCGGGAATTGCGCGTCATCAACGAGGTCGTGCAGCAATTGCACGACCTCCCGGTGCCCACCGTCGCGAAGGTGCGCGGCGTGGCGGCGGGCGCGGGGTGGAATCTCGCGCTCGGATGCGATCTGGTGGTGGCCACGCCCGACGCGCGGTTCTGCCAGATCTTTTCCCGGCGGGCGCTGTCGCTGGATTGCGGAGGCTCCTGGCTGCTACCCAAACTCGTCGGCCTGCAGCAGGCCAAACGCCTGGCATTGCTGGCCGACATGATCGGCGCCGAAGAAGCGCACGCCCTCGGACTCGTGACATGGATACAGCCCGACGAGGCTGTCGACAAGTTCGTCGACGAGCTGGCGGTGCGGTTGGCCGCCGGGCCGCCGTTGGCACTCACGCAGACCAAGGCGCTGTTGAACGACGGAACGGATCGGACGATGCGCGAGGCGCTCGCCAACGAGGCGCGCGCCCAGACCATCAACCTGTCCGGCGCAGACGTCATCGAGGCGTTCGCCGCATTCGCCGAAAAACGCGAGCCGGTCTTCACCGGGGCGTGGGGCACAGGAGGTTAGCAATGGCGAAACGGATCACCGTCGAGCGACGGCAGCGACGCGAACGCGGCTCGCTGAATCCCGAGGACATCATCGATGGCGCCTTCGAACTCGCACAACAGGTTTCGATCGACGGCCTGAGCATGCCGCTGCTGGGTAAGCATCTCAATGTCGGGGTGACCAGCATCTACTGGTACTTCCGCAAGAAGGACGATCTGCTCAATGCGATGACCGACCGGGCGCTGCGGCTGTATGTGTATGCCGTGCCCTTCCCGTTCGTCGAGTCGGGCAATTGGCGTGAGACGCTGGGCAATCACGCACGCACCATGCGCCGCACCTTCCTCGCGAGCCCGATCCTGTGCGATCTGATTCTGGTCAGATCGGCGCTGAGCCAGCACGCCGGGCGGGTGGGGGCCGAACAGGTGGAGCGGACGGTGGCCAGCCTGGTGGAAGCGGGCCTATCGGTCGAGCAGGCCTTCGATATCTATTCCGCGATCAATCTGCACATCCGCGGATCGGTTGTGCTGCAACGGCTCTACGACAAGAACCAGGAGCTGGAGGCGGAGGGCCGGGCGTATTACGACAGCATTCTGGTCGAGCCGGAGACCACACCGCTGCTCGCCGAGGCCATGGACAAGGGGCTGCGATCGGGTGCACCGGACGACCGGAATTTCGAATACGGACTGCGCTGCATCCTCGATCGCGCGAGCCTGCTGATCCAGTTGAATTCGGGCGACGCCGCACCGGCCTCGTAGAACCTGTCCGATACCGTTCGTCGTCCCGGCCGGGGCCCCGGGACGACGAATCTGGTATGGCTACACCAGAGCTATAGCTCCGGCATATCCCGTGTGCGATACAAGCCGAAATCATCCCCCGCTAGATATGCCTGGTGCTGCGCATCCGCGCGGGGCGTGGTTCCGGGACTATTTCATCGCAGAGTAGTTCGGACGTCCCAGCCCGAGAATGTATTGCGCGATCATATTGCGGAATACATCCAGGGTCCCGCCGTAGATGCCGATCAACGGTGCCCACCGGTAGAGATATTCGGCCGCGCCGTCGGCCACCGCGCCCGCGTCATCCACCGGCAGCGCCGACCCGTCACCGAGGACGTCCATGAGGTCCGGGGCAATATCCCGCATGGTCTGCGCGATGGCCACGCGCCCGAACAGGCTCGGTGCGCTCAGTGCCGCCTCGATGCGGGCATGGGCCCGGCCGAGCCGGTAGGCGATCGATCCGTCGTCGAGTCGCCGACGCCCGTCGGGCCCGGTCTCGGCGGCCACCGCCGTCACGCGGTCGGCGGTCAGGGCCATCGTGGTGCCGAAGCCGCTCATGATCGCAATATCGGCCAGCCCGTTCGGATCGGCGCCGTCGGCGCCGTGCTCGGCCGACAACGGACCGTTGAGCACCCGCCAGCCGTCGTTCACCTCGCCGAGCCGGTAGCGGTCCGGCACCCGAACATCCTGGTAATAGGTGATATTGGTGCGTTCACCGTCGACGGTTCGCAGACCCTGTATGTCGATGCCGGGCAAGTCCAGCGGCACCAGGAACATGGTCAGATTGCGGTGTCTGCGCCCATCCGGATCGGTATTGGTCAGCAGGAATACGTACCCGCAGTTGTGCGCGCCGGAGGTGAACATCTTCTGCCCGTTGACAATCCAGTCCGCACCCGCGCACACCGCCCGCGTCGCACAGGCGGCGATATCGGATCCGCCCTCGGGTTCGGTGTAGCCCATGGCGAACCGGATCTCACCGCGATACACCCCGGGCAGCACCTCTTCGAGCAGCTCCGGTGAGCCGAACTCTCGCACCGCCCGCAGGATCATCATGGTGGCGCCCCAGGTCACCAGCGGCACCTTGGCCCGGCGCCGCTCGAGATCCCAGCTCCGGCGCTGCACCGGCGTCAGTCCCCCGTCTGCCGCGCTGTTCACCTCCCGCTCGAGCCACCCCTGCGCCCCCATCGCCAGATGCAGCTCCTCGACGAATCCGTCGCCGGACTCGTGCGCGCGGCGCAGCACATCCTCGGTCACAGTGGCCGCGAGGAAATCCCGGGCCCGGTCGAGGAATTCCTGATCTTCGGCGGTCGGCTCGACCCTGGCAAAGTCCACTTCGGTTCCCTTATCTCTGTCGCGAATCAGCTGTATCCGATCTCGCCTGGCGGGGCCCTGCGTGGTGACGTCCTCCGGGCGCTGACTGCTCAGCCCGCGGCGATCGCTTGTTCGCGCGCCCAGCGGTAGTCGGCCTTGCCCACCGGACTGCGCACGATCTCCGGGCAGAACACCACCGCCTTCGGAAGCTTGTACCGCGCAATGGATTCCGCGGCGTGGGCGATCAGTTCCTCGGCACCCGGCTCGGCCCCCTCGGCTGGGGCGATGATCGCGACGACCTCCTGGCCCCATCGCTCGCTCGGGCGGCCCACCACCACGACGTCGGCGACGGCCGGATGCGACGAGATCGCCAGCTCGACCTCCTCCACGAAAATCTTCTCGCCGCCGGAGTTGATCGTGACCGAATCACGCCCCAGCAGTTCGATGGATCCGTCTGCCAGCAGCCGTGCCCGATCGCCGGGCAGCACGTATCGCGCACCGTCGATGACCGGGAAGGTGATCGCGGTCTTGGCGGCGTCGCCCTTGTACCCGAGCGGTGTGAAGCGACGCTGCGCGAGCCATCCGATACCGTCGTGGCCCGCTGCCAGCACCGAACCGAAATCTTCGGCCACCACACAGGTATCCGCGCCCGCCATGAACGTGCCGGTCGATACGGATCCGGACGCCGAGACGTGATTCAGCTGGGTACCGCCCTCCGAGGAACCGACGGCGTCCATCACGACCAGACCGGGAATCGCCGCGATCCACTGCTCTTTGGCCGACGGACTCAGCACAGCACCGCCGCTGGCCACAGCCACCAGCGACGATACGTCGGCCGAACTCGACTCGATCGCGGCGAGCAGCGGACGGGCCATCGCGTCACCGACCACGACCAGAATCGCGACCCGCTCCCGCTCGATGGCGCGCACGATCTCGTCGGCATCGAGATGCTTCACGACCGAGGACAGCACGACGGTCCCCCCGGTCATCATCGCGGTAAGGACGGCCCACTGCGCCGCACCGTGGATCAGCGGGGGCAGCAGCATGATTGGTACACCGGGATTCGCGGCCGCCCGGGCGGCGACCTCGTCATAGGACCCGATGAGCGATCCGCTGAACATATCCCGCCCGCCGCAGGCCGCCATGAAGATGTCGTGCTGGCGCCACAACACACCTTTGGGCATACCGGTGGTGCCGCCGGTGTAGAGGACGTAGAGATCGTCGGGAGATGGCTGTACGGGCAGCGGTTCCGGTGCGGTCGAGGCGATGACAGTCTCGTAATCGACTGCGCCGTCCAGCAATTCGTTACCCGACTCGTCGGCAATCTGGATCAGTACGCGCAGCGTCGGCAGCTCGGACAGCACCTCGGCGAGCCGTGGCGCGAACGCGGCGTGATAGATCAGCGCGGTCGCACCGGCATGCGCCAGCAGATGCCGCAGTTCGTTCTCGACATATCGGTAGTTGACGTTGAACGGTGCGACCCGCGCCCGGAAGGCGCCCATCATCGCCTCCACGTACTCGTGTCCGTTGTGGGCGTAGATCCCCAGCAGGTCCTGCCCGACCTCGTGGTCGGCGAGTGCCGAGCGTTCGGTGTGGCAGCCCAGTCCCTGGGCGTGCAGGTAGGCCGCCAACCGCTTGGACCGCTCGGCGATCTGCGCGTTCGTGTGGCGCCGATCGCCCTGGCAGATGAGTTCCCGATCCGGGATGGCGGCCGCGGCGGCATCGGCGGCCGCCGCGAGCGTGAATTGCGACGTGGACGGTTCTGATCTGGTCACGGAACGAGACAACGGTGGCTCCTCGGTCGTGTGCTGCGTACGACGCAGTCTGACGATGCAACTGTAAGCTATACAGTAATGATTACAACAGATCTCGGGAAGATTTCGAGTCCGGCGCTCGGATTCATCGTCCGGAGCCGCGAACGCCGAGACGGCGACGCGTACGCCGGTGTGCGACGCGTACCGCGACATCGATGATGCGGCCGATGAACCGCGGGAACGGCGGCGCGGCCAGCGCTGTGACGACGAATGGGAGGTCGGTGCCGACCACGGTGCGGTAATGGGTGAAGGTGTCGAAACCCGCCTTCCCGCGATATGCCCCCATACCGCTGGCCCCGACCCCACCGAAGGGTGCGTCCTCCGGAAACATATTGAGCGCGAAGTCGTTACGGGAGACGCCGCCGCTGCGCGTATTCCTGACGAAGGTGCGGAAGTCCCGCCCGCCGGGTCCGTACCAGTAGGCGACCAGCGGCGAGTGCCCACCACTCAGGTGGTCGACGACATCGGTGAGCTTCGAATACGGCCGCAGGACGAGAACCGGTCCGAAGATTTCCTCGGTGGCGATCCGCATGTCATCGGCAATGTCGCGGACGACGGTCGGCGGGATCTTCCGCGTGCTCGGGTCGGGCAGCGTCTCGCCCGGCGGCACGATCTGTTCGACTCGCGCTCCTCGGGCACGTGCCTCGTCTATGAGGGCGCGAACCCTGTCGTAGTTGGCCTGGTCGACGCAGGCCGTGTAGTCCTCGTCAGCCGCGATGGCCGGGAACATATCCCGAAAACTCGCACCGACCGCGTCGGCGAAGGCGTCGATGCGGTCCTCGGGCACGAAAACGTAGTCGGGACTCACGCAGACCTGCCCACCGTTGACCATCCGCGCGCGGGCGAGCCGGGCGGCCGCCCGGGTGATATCGGCATTCGGCGCCACGACCACCGGATTCTTCCCACCGAGTTCCAAGGTCACCGGGACCAGATTCGCCGCGGCGGCCCGCTGCACCAGTCGGCCGACGCGGGTCGATCCGGTGAAGAACAGATGGTCGAACGGCAGTTCGGCGAAGGCGGCGGCAACGTCGGGTCCACCGGTCACCACCGCCAGCTCGGACTGGTCGAAATACTCGGGCGCCAGTGATCGGGTGAGCTCCGCGGTATGCGCGGTGATCTCCGACATCTTGATCATGACCCGATTACCGGCGGCGAAGGCGGCCGCGGCGGGCACGACGACCAGTTGGAGGGGGAAATTCCAGGGCCCGATGATGCCGACCACACCGAGCGGCGTGGGTTGCACCTGGGCACGGATCCCGTACAGGCGAGCCGTCAACTTGGGATTGCGGGCACGCATCCACTTGCCGATATGCGAGCGGGTGTGCTCGATGGTCGAGAACATGCCCATGATCTCGGCGAACAGAGTCCCGGTTCGGGATCGGGTGCCGAAATCGCGAGCCAGCGCGTCGACATACGAATCGAGGTTATCCAGGACCATGGCGAGCAATCGGTCGATCCGGCGCCGACGAACCGCGGCCGAGGGCGGCCCCTCCCGCAGATAGGCCTGCCGCTGCAATTCCAGGATCGCGGCCGGCGCCAGCGGCCGGTCCGCTGCGGTGTCGCCGATCGACTGTCCGGTGGTTCCAGTGCTCATGCGTGACGTCTTTCCAGTCGGAACTCAGCTGAGATCGAGCATCACCGCCGAAGGCCGACCCCACTCGAACCCGTCTTCCGCCGCCGCGTTCGGGCACGGCGATATGCATTAGTTGCCCATCCAGTAATGCTAACTGTAACACCACCCAGAGGCGGCGAACACGTGAACGACCGACTCGACGGCCAGCGATTTCGCCGCTCCCGCGGCCGAATCCCCTGCGTGAGCAGCGCACCATCACTTACTTGCGGCAGCATACTGAATGGTTTACAGTTAATGCCACAAGAGCGGTGGAGCCGGCTCACGCTCGACATTGAGCCCCGGTGCACATGTCACGATCCGGGGCCGTTGCGCTAGGAGAGAAGATGAGCGACAACGAGGTCCCCGGTCTTACACCGCGAACCGTGCAGGCCCTGCTCAGCGCGGCCGAGGCGCTGGCCGATCAAGTGCGGACGAAGATCCTGCACAGCCCGCGGCCGGTATTCCTGTACTACATCGAGCAGACCTTCGACGCTTTACGGACGAAACTGTCGCGCGGACTCGACCCACATCCGGATACCCCGGCACAGCAGCTGTGTCTGTATCTGATGGTCGCGTACGCGGAGCGACGGACGGGATCGCTCGATGCCGATCTCATCCGTATCCACCGTGCGCTGCTGGCCGACCACGACGCCTTGGTCGAAGTCTGCCGCGTCGGCGGGGACCCGGGTCCGTCCTATGATTTCGTCGCGCTTGGCGACGCACTGACCGGACGCGGAATGGGCGCATTCTTCGCCCCGTTCGAGTCGGACGACCTGGTCGCCTGACGGCAGCCGCGAGAGGACGAACCACAATGGGTTCGGATGCCGCCTTCCACCCCGAACTCCGCATCGCACGGTTCCTGCCGCGCTCGGCGGTCGGTGCGCGCACGCTCGGCCCGGTCCGCAAGCTGACGAATCTCATCGGGCGCACCCGACCGTCGGGCGGGACAGTCGAAACGGTCGACGCGCATGTCTCGGTGCGAGTGTTCCGACCGGCGCAGGTCCGATGCCCGGCACCCGGCCTGCTATTCATCCACGGGGGCGGCTACGTCATCGGCACCGCCGCAATGGGCGATAGCTTCTGCCGCCGAGTCGCCAACCGGCTGGGCGTCGTCGCGGCATCGGTGGAATACCGGCTGGCGCCCGAGCACCCTTTCCCGACACCGCTCGAGGACTGCTATGCCGCGCTGCGCTGGCTCACCGACCAGCCGGACGTCGATTCGGAACGCATCGCGCTCGCCGGGGAGAGCGCAGGCGGTGGCCTTGCCGCCGCCCTGGCACTGCTGGCCCGCGAACGCGCCGAGGTGCTCCCGGTACTGCAGGTGCTGTCCTATCCGATGCTGGACGACCGGACCACCGAGCGCACCGATATCGACCACCGTGGACTACGTCTGTGGAGCCCGCGGAGCAACCGCTTCGGATGGCACTCCTACCTGGGCCCGGCCGCGTCCGGTGCGGTGCCACCGTTGGCCGCGCCGGCCCGATACGAGAACCTGTCCGGGGTCTGCCCGGCCTGGATCGGCGTCGGCACCAACGATCTGTTCCACGACGAGAACATCGCCTATGCCGAACGCCTGCGCCGCGCCGGTGTCCCCTGCACGGTGCACGTGGTGCCCGGCGCGTACCACGGCTTCGATCTGATCGAGACCTGGGCGCCCATCTCGCGAGCCTTTCTCCAGGCGCGGCTGACGGCGCTGGACGACGTCCTGAACGGCAGTGATCAGGCTCCCCGCTGATCCATCGATTTCATTGACGCGATTCAATGACATCTGTCAGTATGTTCTGAGCGGCAATTCGCGGATTCGTTCCGCGATAGCAAATCGCAAGCTGGAGAACACATTTCGGTGCACGTCAGTACCGTGCGCACCGTTCTTCATTGACACCCGTCAGCGATAGAAGTTAGAAATTTGCGCATGAGCGAAGTTCAGGACAAGCCCCAGGGCCGGGAAGCCCAGCGTCTGCAGACCCGGCAGCGGGTATTCGATGCCGCCATCGCCGAATTCAAGAACGTCGGCATGGCCGATGCCGATATCGGGACGATCGTCGAGGCGGCGGGCGTTGCGCGCGGCACCTTCTATTTCCACTTCCCCAGCAAAGAGCACGCGCTGCTGGAGCTGGAGGCACGCGAGGAAGCCCGGATCGCCAAGGAACTCACCCGGTTTCTCGCCGCACCGCACCATCTCGAATCGGCGCTGCGGAAAACGATTCAGCTGATAGTCGGTCTCGAACGCCGCCTGGGCAGCCTGCTGTTCAAAGAGCTGCTCGCGATTCACTTCTCGCCGACACGGCCACTGGACGACGAATGGCGGGAACATCCCGTGATCGTCCTGGTGGTCGAGGAGATCCAGCGCGCCCGCAATCAGGGCGAGGCCGAGATCGCCGTGGATCCCTACCACAGTGCGGTGTTCTTTCTGCTCGGGCTCTACGCCCTGCTGACTACGACCTCGGGCTCGAAGGCGTTGCGCGCCAATGTACTCGACAACTACCTGGTCACCGTCCTGCGCAGTCTGGAGCCCCGATGAAGCAACCATCGCGGACCACCCATCGACCCACTTCGAACCGACGAATATGGAGATACGGCCATGCTGTTGGACCTCGTGCGCATCGCCCTCGCGTGGGGCGCGGTGCTGCTGATCATCGCGTTCTGGTACTGGATCATGAAGAATATCGGCACCTTCTGAGCAGGTCCGGGCCCGGCGGCAGTGGATGTCCGTCATGAACGGTGCGGTGGCAGGGCTGTCGATCGAGCGCAGTTGCGCGGTCACTGCCGTCGCATTCTCCGGGCGGCGTCGGGAGGGCGTGCGGCTGGTGACCGGTGCGCGGCGCAGTTTCGGCCTGAACACCAACCGCAGCGTCGTCCAGGTCCCATATCCACCCGTCGCGCCGGACTGGACCAGGGCAACGCTGACATGCGGTGTGGCACTGCAGTGTTCGCCGTCGAAGGACCGCATCGCGCGATACCCGTTGCACGAGTTGTCACCGCGGGAACTGGGTGCGCTGTCGATCGTCGAGGGCGGCGTGGCGGCGGGTTGGATCGCCGACCGGCTCCCGGGCCTGCTGCCCGAGCTCCGTCGGCTGCTGCCCCACCTCGAAATCGCCGACCATGATCTCGAAGGCGACGAAATACTGGACCGTGCACTGGGTTTGGCGCGATCTCGGCAGCAGATTCCGAGGCATCCGTTGCTGGGCAAGCTCCCGCTGGTCGCACCCGCGCGTGGTGGGTTGGCCGTGGCGGCGCGTCGGGTATACGCCCGGATGCCGTGGACATCTACGCGCAGCGACTCCTATCGCGTCATGTCGGTACCCGTCGGCGGTGACGGCGGCAGCCGCAATACCAACTTGCCCCCGCCGAGCCGACCGGAGAACGAAGACGTCGAAATCCGAGCCGATCAACGCGCGGGCCTGCCCTATCCGGAATGGAACCTGTGGACGAAAAGCTTTCTGCGCGACCACGTCGCGGTGCTGGAACACAAACATCCCACCCGACCGCGACCGCTCGCCCCGGTCTCCCCCGATATCCGCCGCTGGTTCGAAGAACATACCCACAGGGCCATGCGCAGCGGCCTCGAGGACGGGTCGGACCTCGATATCGACCGGTATGTAGGCCATTACGTCGACACGATCTCCGGTGCGGCGGCCGAGCCGAAGGTGTTCCGCGAGCTGCTGCCCGGGTCCCGTGACGTCACCACCGCCGTACTCCTGGACGGCAGTTCTTCCCTCGGCGTACACGGCGGCCGTATCTTTCGACTCGAATTGTCCTGCGCCGACGCCCTTTCCCGAGCCATGACGCTCGCCCGGGAACGCCACGGACTGTTCGTCTTCACCGGCAATACCCGCCATCGGGTCGAGGTGCGCTGCCTGAAGGATTTCGACGATGCCCGTTTCGTGGACCCGAGCAGTCTCGGCCTGATCACCGGCGGCTACACCCGCCTCGGCGCGCCACTGCGGCACCTGACCCGTCGCCTGCTCGAACAGCCTTCGGAACGACGCTTGATCATCGTGATCGGCGACGGCCTGATGTCCGACGAAGGCTACGAGGGCCGCTACGCCTGGGCCGATGTCGCGCACGCCATCGAGGAAGCCGACGACGCGGGCGTCGCGATCTACTACCTCGCCGTCGGCCCGACCCGCGTCGATCCGCTGCCCGAGGTATTCGCCGCGCGCCGGTCGCGCCGGATCCTGCGGGTGGAGGAGCTGCCCCGTGTACTCGCCCATATCCACCGCGAGTTGGTCGACCGATGATGTTGCGAATTCCGGAGTTTCGATGACAACCGATCTCTACTACGCCAGCGGCACCGAGGTGCAACTGTTCGATTGGGCCTTCCAGCAGCACATGCCGGTCATGCTCACCGGACCGACCGGCTGCGGCAAGACGCGATTCGTCGAGCACATGGGCCACCTGCTCGGCCGCCCGGTGGTCACCATCAGTTGCCACGACGATCTCACCAGCTCCGATCTGGTCGGCCGATTCCTGGTGTCCGGCGGCGACGTCGCCTGGCGGGACGGCCCACTGACCAAAGCCGTCAAGTCCGGTGCGATCTGCTATCTGGACGAGGTCGTCGAGGCCCGGCACGATTCGCTGGCCATACTGCATTCGCTCACCGACCACCGGCGCACGCTGTTCCTGGATCGTGCCGACGAAGTGGTGTCCGCGCCCGCCTCGTTCATGCTCGTCTGCTCCTACAACCCGGCCTACCGCAGCTCGCTCAAGGAGTTGAAGCCGTCGCTGCGACAGCGGTTCGTCACCATCGCCATGGCTTATCTGCCGCCCGAGAGCGAATCCGAGGTGCTGGTCGCGGAAGCCGGTATCGATCTTTCCGTCGCACGGCGACTGGTCAACTGCGCCAACACCATTCGTAATGCCGACGACGTCTTCCACTTCGAATCGCCGTCGACACGCGTGCTGGTGGCGGCGGCGCGACTCATCGCCGCGGGTGCGAACGAACTCGAGGCGGCCGAAGTATGTGTCCTCGCGCCGCTGAGCAGCGACGGCGCCATCAACGAAGGCCTACGCGAGATCGCGGCGGCCAGCCTGCTCACCGCCGACGACCCGGCCGTGTAGTCACCCAAGGAGGACCGTTCGATGAACGAACAAGATCGGCAGCGCCGCCGGGCGCTCATCGTTTTCCAGATCGCCATATACGGATTTCTGCTGGCGATGTTCCTCATCCAATTGCAGATGTATATGACCAGGGACTGGTAGGGGCGATCATGAATATGCCGACATTCACCCTGCGCCGCGGCTCCGGAAAATCCGCGCAGGAAGCCCCGGTGACCTACGACGAACACCACGAGGAAAGTCGCCGCGCGCAGCGTCGGGCCGACCGGTGGCTCACCGCCGGAACCGCGCTGATGGGCACCTTCATCTTCGGATTCGTCGGATTGCCGATCTTCTTGCGCGGGGTGTGGTTGCAGCGCAAGGCACAACGCGACGGTCTGTCCGTCCGGCCGATCATCGTCACCCTGATCGGCTATCTGGTCATTCTCGACGCCTTCCTCAACAGCATCGGCTGGGTGCTGGACCTATTCGCCAACCACACCGTCGTCACGCGCGTGTTCTTCACCGCGTGGGGCAATTTCGTCGATGCCGGATACTTCTGGCACTACAACGAGTTGTGGATCGGCGGCGCGGGCGCACCCGGCGAAAAAGGCTGGGAAGTCGCGCTGATACTCACCGTATTCCCGATGCGAGTCGCGGCCGCGATCGCATTCCTGCAGATGAAGCGCTGGGGACACCAGTGGCTGATCGTCACCTGCTGGTTCGGTGTGGTGATCTGGATCGGCTACGTCGTCAACATGACCATGTACGCCGATGTGCGTTTCCACGGCGTCGTGCTGCCGGTGACCGGTTGGTGGTTGTACGACATCTTCTACATCACGCCATTCCTCGCGATTCCCTACCTGCACACGGTCAATCGCGAGATCTTCTCCGACTGACCTCGAATCCGGTTCCAGGAGAACACCATGAGCAATAAGTCGCCTGCGGCGGAGTCGTCGCCGGAACAAGATCTGCCGCTCGGTACGACGGCACCGTTCGCGCGAATGCACAAGTGGCTCAAGCGCGGCATCCTCGTCTGCCTGATCGCGTTGGTCGTCGAAGGTTCGCTGACCGTGCCCGCCCTCGCCCTCTGGTACGGCTGGCCCACCTTGTCGATCACCGAAATCTGCGACGAGATGATGAAGGTCCGCTACTCCGACGACACGCTCGAATGCAACCAGGGTGCGCTCAACGCGCCACCGCTCGGCGGCAAACCTGAAGCCGCAGGCCAGACGACGGCCCAGGATCAATGGGGAGTACAGCCGAAACCGGAATGGAAGCATATCGGTTACCGCGAACTCGTCCGTATCCACAACGAGCGGATCGCCCGCGAACAGGCACAGCAATCGGGCCATCGGTAGGACCTTGCAACCACTCGATACCGCGCTCGGCCTCGGCATGGCCGCGCGAGAAGCGGTCCGTGCCGGACTCGATCGAGCCGTGCCCGGCCGGGCCGCGATTCCACTGCGCATCCACGAGGTGACCGAACAGTGGCTCAGCGCGGCACTCGGGCTGCGGCCGGACGCGATCACCTCGGTGCGTGTGCTCGACGCGCATTACGGCACGGCGGCGCGCGCTCGTATCGCCGTGAAATCCGACAGCGGCGAGATTCCCGAGCACCTGTTCGTGAAATTGCCGCCGCGCAACTACTTACAGCACGTCCTGATGAACGTCTTCCGCCTCGGGACCCGCGAGATCCTCGCCTATCGCGCACTGGGCGCGAATCCGCCGATCCGTGTGCCGAGATGCTATGTCGCGCACTGTGATCGGCTCCGACGCCGCAGTGTCCTCGTGCTCGAGGATCTGTCGGGAACCGCGCAATTCCGCACCGTCGTCGAAAAGGTCACGCGAGCCGAGGCGCAGGCCGTCATCGACGCCATGGCCGATCTCCATCTGGCGTTCTGGAGTAGCGACCGGTTCACGAACGACCTCCGGCCGCTCACCGCGCGCACAACAGCGGACATCCGCCTCGGCGATCTCATCCGCCGCCGATTCCTGCACGACATCACCGGGCATACCAAAGATCTGATACCCGAAGCGATGAAGCGCCACTGCCGGATCTTCTATCAGCGCAGCGCGGATATCGATGCCTTCTGGGCCGCGCAGCCGCAGACTCTGATCCACGGCGACCCGCACCTGGGCAACCTTTTCTTCACCGACGCCGGGCCCGGCTTCCTGGACTGGCAGATCGCCACGGCCGGGGTCGGCATCCGCGATGTCGCATACTTCGCGAACGCGTCCGTCGAGCCGGACCTGCTCCGCTCTATCGAACGAGAACTCGTCGAGCGGTATGCGGCCCGGCTCACCGCCGCCGGGATCGCAGTCGACCTCGAGCGCCTGTGGACGCTGTATCGCGCCGGTATCACCGAACTCTTTCTCGCGGCCGTATGCACGGCCGAGGCCGGGGAGCGGATGCAGCCGTTCGAGGTATCACGGGTCGGCGTCGAACGAGCCGTCGCCGGTGCCGCCGCACACGACAGCTTCGCGGTGCTGGCCGCACTCGTCGACGGTAAGCGAGCCTGACGCGGGCTCAGGTGAAATCCGAGCCGCCGTCGACATTGACATTCGCACCGGTCATATACGAATTGCGGCGCGAGGCGAGAAAGGCGACAACTGGACCGATCTCCTCGGGCCGCCCCGCCCGGGGCAGCTGCGCCGGATGCCCATAATGCTTGGAGATCTCGGCCATCAGCCGATAGGGATC
This sequence comes from Nocardia vinacea, assembly GCF_035920345.1. Classification (NCBI taxonomy): domain Bacteria; kingdom Bacillati; phylum Actinomycetota; class Actinomycetes; order Mycobacteriales; family Nocardiaceae; genus Nocardia; species Nocardia vinacea. Next base: position 1,656,640 of record NZ_CP109149.1, on the reverse strand, counting down.
GTCGCTCTCGACGCCGACCGAATGGGCCCAATCGACCAGCGCCGGGGTGACGAAGGTGCCGGGCGAGACCACATTCACCAGAATCTCGTCCTCCGCCAGCAAAAGTGACAGATTCTTGGACGCACTCGTCACCATCGCCTTCGCGGCGGTGTAGGCCGCCAGCGGAATGCTCTGCCGCTGCGTCGAATGCGCCGAAAAGTTCACTATCCGCGCCCATTCGGCCTTGCGCAGCAGCGGCAGCGCCCCACGGACGCTGCGCACCATGGACAGCACGCCGTCCTCGACGGCCGCGAGCCACTGGTCGTCGGTGAGGATGTCGAAGCGGCCCTGCACGGTCGGCCCGACCGTATTGACCAGCACATTGAGTTCGCCGTGCCAGCGCTGCCCCAGTTCGGCGAATGCAGCAGCGATCTCATCGGCATCGCGCACGTCCGCGACCAGGCCGATGGCGTCCGGGCTACCGCGGTGGGTCAGGTCTTCGACCGCGTCGTCCAGGTCGGGGCGGGAGCGACCGAGCACCGCCACCCGAGCTCCTTCGTCGGCCAGGCAGCGAGCAGTCGCCAGGCCCATGCCGCGGCTACCGCCCACCACCACCGCTGCCGCGTCGGTCAATCCCAAATCCATCGCGCTACCGCCTCCACACCGAGCTTATAGATGAACATACTGTATCTATATCAGTATGGCCTGTGCGTCGCCCGCCCAAGGCGATATCCGGGCCCGCACCGGCTCAGTGGGCCGCGACGCGCCGATAGAAGGCATCGCAGTAGGATTTACGGTTATAGGTACGATGGCTGTTGCTGTCGGTTTTCCGAGACCGGGAAACGATTGCGTCGGAGCGGACTTCACGGAGGTGGGCGCACATATGGCGAAGCGGGCAGCCGCGGAGAAACGGCCGCGGCGTGAGCGCGGATCCCTCAATCCCGGGGACATCCTCGACGGTGCGTTCGAGCTCGCGGATCAGGTATCGCTGGACAACCTGAGCATGCCGATGCTGGCCAAACACCTCGACGTCGGCGTCACGAGCATCTACTGGTACTTCCGTAAGAAGGACGAACTGCTCAACGCCATGACCGACCGCGCGCTGCGCCAGTACGCCACCTTCGTCACGCCTTTCGTCGACGCGAGTGACTGGCGCGAATCGCTGCGCAATCACGCCCGCACCATGCGGGAGACGTTCAACAGCAATCCCATTCTCTGTGATCTGATACTCATCAGGTCGGCGCTGAGCCCGGAGGCCGCGCAGTTGGGCGCGCGGCAGACCGAGTCGGTCATCGCCAATCTGGTCGAGGCCGGGCTGTCGCTCGACGACGCCGTCGCGACGTACTCCGCTGTTCAGCTGCATGTGCGCGGATCGGTTGTACTGCAACGCCTCTCCGACAAGAACGAGGAATCGGAGTCCGGGGCGGGCGCGTACTACGACAGCCTCACCATCTCGCCCGACACCACACCGCTACTGGCCGAGGCGGGTTCGAAGGGCCTGCACAGCGGGGCGCCGGACGATCGGAATTTCGAGTACGGCCTCGACTGCATTCTCGAACAGGCGAGCCGGTTGCTCGAGTCGGGATCGGGCGCGAAGGCGAAGAAAGCACCTGCCAAAAAGGCACCCGCCAAGAAGGCCGCGACGGCGAAGTCGCCCGCCGCGCGCCGACCGACCAAGGCCGCCGCGGCGAAGTAGTCACCCACCTTCGGAACTCGGCGATTTCCGGCCGTTTCACCGACGGCATCTCACACGGCTCGACCAGCACACGTCGACATCTCCTGTCGCCGCGACCTGTCGTCGATCCGAACATCCGCAGACACTGCGCTTTCGCCTGTCGTAATTCCGCGCAAACACCTGGACACGATTCATCGCAAACTTCTGGGCAAGACTCTTGCCATGATGTATCGTCGGTCACACTGTAAGAGCAATAGTTAGACATTCGACCAGCCGGTGTCGGCATCGTCCACAGCGCCGAGTGGTCCGCTGGAGGATCGATGGAACTAGAACGGCTGCACGCGCCGGTTCGGGAAGTCGGTCAGTTCTTCGCCATGATCGCCGAAGTCGGCCGAGGCCTGGTGACGACGCGGTTCCGGTTCGGCGAATTCGTCGAGCAGAGTTGGATGCTGGCGCGGGTGTCGCTGCTGCCGACCATTCTGGTGGCAGTGCCGTTCACCGTGCTGGTGAGCTTCACCCTCAATATCCTGTTGCGCGAGATCGGCGCGGCCACCATGAGCGGAGCGGGTGCGGCATTCGGCGCGGTCACCCAGGTCGGCCCGATGGTGACCGTGCTGATCGTCGCCGGGGCGGGGGCGACGGCGATGTGCGCGGACCTGGGGTCGCGAGTCATCCGCGAGGAGATCGCGGCCATGGAGGTGCTCGGCATCGATCCCATTCAACGGCTGGTGATACCGCGGGTGGTGGCCTCGACGATGATCGCGGTTCTGCTCAACGGCCTGGTGTGCGCCATCGGAATCACCGGAGGATTCGTGTTCTCGGTATTGCTACAGGGCGTGAATCCGGGGACGTTCGCCGCCGGTGTCACATTGCTGACCGGCTCGACCGAGCTGGCTATCTCCGCAGTCAAGGCCATGCTGTTCGGGCTGATCGCCGGACTGGTGGCGTGCTATCGCGGCCTGTCGGTCTCCGGTGGCCCGAAAAGCGTCGGGCAAGCGGTCAACGAAACCGTCGTCTATGCGTTCATCGCCCTCTTCGTGGTGAACACCGTGGTGACCGCGGCCGGAATCCGATTCTCGGGGAGGTGAAATCGATGGATGTCGCCGAAACCGGCAAATTCGTCCGCACCCGGCAGCGGCTGGGCCGTTGGAACCGCGAAATCGACGCCGTTGGTGCGCGAATCGTCTTCTATGGCAAGGCAATTCTGCAAACTCCCGGCGCGGTAGCCAGACATCCGGGCGAAACCCTGCGCTTGGTGGCCGAAATCAGTATGGGCAGTGGCGCTCTCGCGATGATCGGCGGAACCGCGGCGATCGTCGGATTCATGACGCTGGCGACCGGCAGCACCATCGCCATCCAGGGTTTCAGCTCTTTGGGCAATATCGGCATCGAGGCACTGTCCGGATTCCTGTCGGCCTTCATCAATGTGCGGATCGCGGTGCCGGTGATCGCCGGAATCGCCTTGTCGGCGACGCTCGGAGCCGGGGCGACGGCGCAGATCGGGGCCATGCGGATCGCCGAGGAGATCGACGCACTCGAGTCCATGGCCATCCGGCCGGTGCCCTATGTCGTGAGCACCCGGGTCGCGGCGGGCATGATCACGATCATTCCGCTGTACTCGCTGGCTTTGGCGGCGTCGTTCCTGGCGGGCCGGTTCACCACAGTGGTGATTTTCGGGCAGTCACCCGGGCTGTACGACCACTACTTCTCGACCTTTCTCAATCCGCTCGACGTGGCGTGGTCGTTCGTGCAGGCAGTCGCGATCGCGATGCTGGTGATGCTGATCCACACCCATTACGGATTCACCGCCGTCGGGGGTCCGGCGGGAGTGGGCGCGGCGGTCGGGCGCGCGGTGCGGATGTCGCTGATCATGGTGGTCCTCGTCGTGCTCCTGGTGTCACTCGCGTTGTACGGCGGCACCGGCAATTTCCACCTTTCCGGTTAGGACGTGGATGCAATGGTGCAGCAAGCGATGCTGAAATTGGTGGTACTGGCACTGGTCGTCGCGACGGTGGGCGTCGGCTGGCTGGTGCTGGGCAGCTACCAGCAACGCTTCGCCGACTGGGTGACGGTGACGGTGATCGCCGATCGCGCCGGACTGGTCATGGACCGCGGCGCGAAGGTCACCATGACCGGCGTCGAGGTCGGCGAAGTGACGGCGATCGAGTACGGCTCCGATCAGGCCCGGGTGACCCTGCGCCTGCATCGCTCCGCTCTGGCGTCGATTCCGGCCGACGTCGTCGCCGAGATCACCTCCAATACCGTCTTCGGCGCGAAGTTCGTCAGCCTCGACGCGCCTCGACCGGCCGCCGCCGAACGGCTGGCACCCGGCGCGGAGATCGATATCTCGCGCGTCACCGTCGAAATCAATACCGTCTTCGAGCAACTCACCAACCTGCTGCGCGTGGTCGACCCCGCCCAACTCGAGGAGACCCTCGGCGCGCTGGCGACGGCACTGCAGGGCCGCGGTGACCGGCTCGGCGCGGCAATCGACCACGCCGCCGGTGTGCTCGCTCAAATGAATGCCGCCGATCCCGGATTCGCCGAGCTGCTACGCACTGCGGCACCCACCGCGGAGCTCTACGCCGACATCGCACCGGATCTGCTGCGCACGCTGGACGCCCTCACCGCGACGAGCAACTCGGTGGTCGACGAGCAGCGCCACCTCTCGGCGTTGCTCGGCAGTACCACGGCCGTCTCGGATACCGGCTCGGACCTGTTGGCGCACAACGGTTCCGGCCTCGCGGACGTGCTGCGGCTGCTGGAGCCCACCACCGCACTGCTGGCCTTGTACTCGCCCGAGATCCCGTGCGTTTTCAAGGGAATCACCGCGGGCAACGAAGCCAACCCCGCCGCCTACACCGGGCAGCCGGGCATCAAGATGTTCGCCGGGCTGATACCGGGCGCGACGCCGTACCACTATCCGGAAGATCTGCCCAGGGTCAACGCGACCGGCGGCCCGAACTGCATGGGTCTGCCCTACACCGACCCGGTCGTCAATGTGCCGTACATGGTCACCGACACCGGCGCGAATCCGTACGATCCGTCGCGGCAGGCGATCGGACTGCGGACCCCGGACCTCGTCAGCTACCTGCTGGGCCTCGGGGGTGGCCGGTGAACCGGTCGCGCGCACTGAAATTGAGCATCTTCGTGCTGGTCATGCTCTTGGTGAACGGAGCGATGATCCTGGTGTTCACACAGGTCGACGCGGGGGGCTCGCGGACCTATCACGCGGTGTTCACCGATGCGTCCGGTATGCGTCCCGGCGCGAAGGTCCGCATCGCGGGGGTCCCGGTCGGATCGGTCGGCGCGGTGCGCTACGGCGCGGACCACCGGGCCCACGTCGACTTCTCGATCACCACCAACGACCGGCCGACCACATCCACGCGGGCCGCCATCCGATACGAGGACCTTGTCGGCAACCGCTACCTCGAACTGCAGCGCGGCCCGGACACCACGCAACTGCCGGTGGGCGGAACCATCCAACCGCCGAACACCGCGCCCGCACTCGATCTGGACGCCCTGCTCGGCGGATTCCATCCTCTGCTACAAGCGCTGGACCCGCGACAGGTCAACGAGCTATCGATGGCATTGCTGAAGATCTTCCAGGGTCGCGCGGGAACCATCGCGGATGTGCTGACCCGGGTCGGGTCGGTGACCAGCACGCTGGCCGATCGTGATCAGGTCATCGGGCGGGTGATCACCAACCTGAATACGGTCCTCACCGAAATCGCTTCGCGGGGTGGCCAATTCAGCAGCACGCTCGACCATCTGCAGCAGCTGGTGTCGGGTCTGGCGCAGGACCGGGACATCATCGGGCACGCGGTCGACAGCCTCGACGGCGCCGCCGACGCGTTCACCGGCCTGCTCGCCGACGTGCGCCCCGATCTGTCCGCGACGGTCAGCCAGTTGAACGCCGCGCTCACACCGACCACCAACCACATCGACACCCTGGACGAGGTACTGAACCGGCTCCCGGACGACTATCGCAAGCTGATCCGCATGGGCACCTACGGGTCCTTCTTCAACTTCTATCTCTGCGGCCTGTCGTTCAAATTGACCGGCGCGGACGGCCACCCGGTGGTTCTCGAGATGACCGACCAGCAGACCGGCAGGTGCGCACGGAAATGAATCGACTCTCTCAGCGCGAAGCCGGTCGCATCGGCCTCATCGGCATCGTCCTCACCGCGGCGATCTCCCTGGTCTCACTGCAATTCGACAAGATCCCGCTGCTCAGCGCCCAGCCACTGCGGTACGGGGCACTGTTCGACGACGCGAGCGGTCTGCACGTCGACGACGACGTCTCGGCCGCCGGGGTGCGAATCGGCACCGTCACCGACATCACCGTGGACCGCGGTCACGCACGCGTCACCTTCACCGCCGACCCGCAGATCGCGCTCGGCGACGCGATCACCGCCACCATCAAGACCACATCACTGCTGGGTCGGCGCGCCGTCGAACTGGCGCCCGCCGGTGTGGGCCGTCTGCGCACCGGCGACACCATCCCACTCGACCGGACCCGATCCGGCTACACGTTGCCGACCATCCTCAATGAGGCCACCACAGCCATCCGCGATATCGACCTCGACCAGTTGACCCGCGCGCTCGACAGCGCCTCCGACGTTCTTTCGGCGGCGGCCCCGCAGGTGCGGCCCGCCCTGGACGGGATGCGACGCCTCGCCGAATCGGTCAACCAGCGCGACGCCGCATTGCGTGGCCTGCTCTCCGGTGCCGAACAGGTGACATCGGCACTGGCCAAGCGCGGGCCACAGGTGAATTCTCTACTGCTCGACGGCAATTCACTGCTCGCGGAATTGCAGGCCAGCAGCGCAGCGCTGGGCGGGGTCATCACCGGAATCGACCAGCTGTCGCGGCAGCTGTCCGGCCTGGTGCATGACACCGATGCCGACCTGGCACCGGCCCTGGACAAGCTCGGGCAGGTCTTGACGGTGCTGAACAACAACCGCGACAACGTGGCGAAAAGCATCCAGGGCCTGTCCATGTATATCGGCACGCTCGGCGACGCCGTCGCCAGCGGTCCCTACTTCTACGCGTATCTGCAGAACCTCGTACCCGCCGACTACACACAGCCCCTGATCAATTCGGTGCTCGGCCTCCCGCCAGCCCCCCTACCGATCCCACAGGTCCGATGATCGCCCGAATCCGAGCCGGCGCCTTGCGAATTCGAACCGGTGCCCGCACACCCCGCAAACGATGGTTGGTCCGACTCACCGCCGCCGTGCTGGCGATCGTCGTCGTGGTCGCCGGATACGACATCGTTCAGCGGTCGCGCTATTACACCGTCACCGCGCATTTCACCTCCACCAGCGGCCTGTACGTCGGTGACGAGGTCCGCGTGGTCGGGGTAAAGGTGGGCACCATCGAGGCCATCGAGCCGCACGGAACCGAGCTCACCGTGCGCATGCGACTGCCACGGTCGCTGCGGTTACCGGCCGACGTGAAGGCCGTGATCATGGCCCAGAGCTTGGTCGCCGCGCGATTCATCCAGCTCACCCCCGCCTGGACGAGCGGGCCCAGCGGCGGTCGTGAGGTCGATATTCCGGTCGACCGCACCGCCGTCCCGGTTGAATGGGATCAGGTGGAGGAGCAACTCTCGCGGGTCACCAGCGCGCTGGCACCGCGGCCCGATGACCCCACCGGACCCGGCGCCCGATTTCTAGGATCCGCCGCCGCGGCGATGAACGGCAACGGCGACACCCTGCGGGCCGGCCTCGACCAGCTCTCCGCCACGATGGCGACGCTGTCCGCGGGCAGCACGGACCTGTTCGGCACCGTCCGCAATCTGCAGGCATTCACCACCGCACTGGCGGCCAGCGAGCAGCAGATAGTTGTATTCCAGGGTCGGCTGGCATCGGTCACCGAGGTGCTGGCAGGCAACCGCAGCGATCTGTCGACCGCGCTGACCACCCTGGACACCGCCATCGGCGATATCCAGGCATTCGTCACCGAGCACCGCGACGGGCTCACCACACAGGTGCACCAGCTCGTCGCCGCCACCGATGTGATCGTGGCCCAGCGCGATGCGCTGGAAACCGTGCTGCACCGCGCGCCCACCGCGCTGTCGAACTACTACAACACCTACAACCCCGGGCAGGGCGCGATGACCGGCGTTCCGGGACCCCAAAATTTCGGCAACCCCATCAATTTCATCTGCGGCGGCATCGCCGCCCTCGCGAACGCCACCTCCGAGCAAGGAGCCCAGCTGTGCGCGCAATACCTCGGGCCACTACTGAACACGCTGCGGATGAACTACCCGCCGGTGAGCATCAACCCGTCCACCGGCACCGGCGTGGGTCCCGGCCAACTCGTCTACAGCCCACCGGAATTGCAGCAGGTCCTGCTGCCCGGACAGCCGCGATGAGCACGGCTCGCCGTCCGATGGCGCTGCTGTGCGGAATCGCGCTGTGCGCCGCGGTATCCGGATGCCAGTGGACCGGATTGAATTCACTGCCACTGCCCGGGACGCAGGGCCACGGCCCCGGGAGCTACCACGTGGTCATCGAAATGCCGGACGTCACCACCATCACCCCGAACTCACCCGTACTGGTCGACGACGTGGAAGTCGGCACCATCACGACCATCACCACCGAGGACTGGCACGCGCGAGTGACCGTGGCGCTCAACGGTTCCGTCGTCCTGCCCGCCAATGCAACCGCCAAAATCGGGCAGACCAGCCTGTTGGGCTCGACGCACATCGAACTCACCGCACCCACCGACCCGCGCGGCACGCTGCTCGAGGACAGTGTGATCCCGCTGGAGCGAGCGGGCAGCTATCCCACCACCGAGCAGACGCTGGCGGCGCTGTCCATGGTGCTCAACGGCGGCGGGCTGGGACATCTGCAGACCATAGTCACCGAGGCCACCAAAGCTATTGCCGGACACGATGATTCGATCGGCAATGTGCTCGATGGAATGAATACGCTACTTGGCGAGTTGGATTCACAGCGGGATGCGATCACCGCCACCCTGGACAATCTCGACAGGTTTGCCGCTCAGCTGTCCGCCGACAACGACACCATCGGTCGGGCCGTCGCCGCCATCGACCCCGCTCTCGGTGTGCTCAACGTGCAGCGGCGCGACCTCACCGACGCCTTCGCTGCACTGACTCGATTCGGCGACGCAGGAACCGCACTGGTACGACAGATCCACGGAGACCTGAAGCAGAACCTGGCCGACCTCGTGCCGACCCTGCAGCAGATCGCCACAACCGGGGACGACCTCGTCGCCAATATCAACCAGCTGGGCACCTTTCCGTTCCCGCCGGTCGCCATCACGAACGGCATCCACGGCGATTACATGAATCTGTGGGCGGAAGCGGATCTCACACTGCCGCGGCTGCAGCAGGGTCTGCTGTTCGGTACCCCGTTTGCCGCCCCACCGGTGACAGGGGGCGCCCGATGAGTACCGACTCGACGCGTACTTCTCGCCTCGTCCGCAACCAGCTGATCGTCTTCGCGATCATCGCGCTGGTATCGACGACTTTCACCGGCATCTACTATCTACGGATTCCGGCGGCGCTCGATATCGGCCGCTATCGCATCACCGTCGAATTGCCAAGGGCCGGTGGCCTTTATCGCAATGCGAATGTCACCTACGACGGGCATACGATCGGCCGCGTCACCTCCGTCGACCTGGCACCCACCGGAGTTACCGCGACTCTGTCGCTTATCGACTCGGTCGCTGTACCCGCCGACCTGACCGCACGGGTCCGCAGCATGTCGGCGATCGGCGAACAGTACGTCGATCTGCAACCCACGGTCGACCACGGGCCGTTCCTGCGCGATGGCGATATGATCGCCGTCGACCGCGTGCGGGTCGCCGACCGGATCGGCCCCATCCTGGAGCAGACCCGCGCGATCCTCGCCTCGCTCCCACCCGACACCCTGCACACGGTGCTCGACGAGTCCGCGCGCGGATTCGGCGGTGCGGGAAAGGATCTGGCGAGCCTGCTGGACTCCACCGTCACCTTCGTCGACGCCATGGCCGCCAATGGCGACGCCCTCACCACCCTCGTTCAGCAACTCACCCCGCTGCTGAACACCCAGGTGGTCAGCAGCGCCGAAATCCGCGATTGGGCCGCGAATCTGGCCTATCTCACCGACCAGCTCCGCACCGCCGACCCCGCCGTGCGCAATATCCTGGAACGCGGTCCGTCCGCGGCCGACGATGCCAACCAGCTGTTCCAGAACCTGGCACCGACACTGCCGCTGCTGCTGGCCAACCTGACCACCGTCGGACAGGTCGCCCTGACCTATAACCCAGCCATCGAGCAGATCCTGGTCCTGCTACCGCCGCTGATCGCCGCCGAGAACACCGCGGGCGCACGCGGTGCCGCCGACGGCGGTGCGAATGTCGTCTTCGCCGTGGAGGTTCAGGATCCCGCCGCCTGCACCACCGGCTATCTCTCCGCCGACGAACGACGCAGCCCCATCGAAACCAGCACTCCTGATACCCCGACCAACCTGTACTGCAATGTCCCGCAGGATTCGCAGTTCGCCGTACGCGGCACGCGGAACCTGCCGTGCCTGGAGAATCCGGGTGTCCGCGCCGCCACCCCCGAGCAGTGCCGCAACGGGGTGGTACCGCCCTCTGGCAACAACGGGCCTTTCGAATCGAGCCCCTCACCCGCGCCCACGGGCGTCGCCCACTATCTGCCCGGCAGCCCCATGTATCTCACACCGGACGGAAATCCCTACCGCCACATCGACATCACACCGGAACCGAACCGACCAGCCTCCCAGGAAGCGTCATGGACCTCACTGTTGACCGCTCCGATTCCCTGACCGCGACCGACACTGCGGCCACTACCGCATTGGTGACCGAACCGCCGCCGCGGCGGCGAAGGGCCACCCGCCCAACCGGGCCACCGAGCGAGTCCCCGGAGCACCCGGACGTCGAGGCGGACACCGATACGTCGCCGTCCGCGGCCGAACGATCGTCAGCCACAACGGAGGGGCCAATCCGGCAACCCCGCGGACTTCCCCGCATCCCGCGACCGCGGCTCGCTCGTCCGAAGCTGGGGCGCAGACGTTTTCGCATCGCCGCGGTCGTGCTCGCGGTCGCCGCGCTTGTCGCCGCGACCACGGTGACAGCACTGGCGCTGCGCGAGCATCGGCAGACCGAGGCCACCGCGAACCACCAGGCCGCCATCATCGACACCGCCCGGCGCGGTGTCACCGCCCTGATCAATATCCGCCGTGACAGCGCCGACGCGGACTTCGCCCGGCTCAGCGATATCACCACCGCACCGTTCGCCGACGACCTGCACAGCCAGTCCGGGAACTACCTGCAGGCCATCCGACATGCCGACGTGCTGTCCACCGGCGAGGTCATCGCCGCGGCCACCGCCGCCGACGACGGCGCCGAGGTTCCGGACGACGGCACGATCACCGTCATCGTCGCCGCGAACGCGCAGGTCACCAACACGCAGACCCGGCAGCAGGAACAACGCTCCTACCGGTTCAGCGTACGGATCAAGGAAGTCGATGGCATCCCGAAGGTGTCCAACGTGGAGTTCGTGCCGTGAACCATCGATCCGTAATCGTCCTGCGAAATATTCTGCGGCTCAGCATGATTCCGCTGCTGAGCGCCGCAATTGTGGCACTGACCGTAGCCGCGGTGCTACTCGTGCGAGATAACCAGCACGATGCCGCCACGGCCGCGGCACGCCGGGATGCACCGACCGCCGCCCGCGAAACAGTCGCGGCAATGCTCAGTTACACCTCGGCCACCGTCGGCAAGGATCTCGCGGCCGTTGCCGGACTCACCGGCTCGTTCCAGGACGACTACCGCAATCTGGTGAACAAGACGATCGTGCCGGTGGCCAAGGAGAAGGGCGTGAGCACCAGAGCGCGGGTGGTATCCGCGGGCGTACTGTCGGCTTCCACCGACCGTGTGACGGTGCTGATGTTCATCGACCAGGTGACAATCAGTACCGCCGTGCCCGCACCGACCACCAGTTCCAGCCGGGTGACCGTCACCGTCGAAAAGCACGACGACCACTGGCTCGTCAGCGGTATGACTCCGCTGTAGCCGGCGAGAGGATGATGTAGATGCCGAATCCCGCGACCTCCCCGGCGCAGCCGCTGGCCGGTGTGCGCATCGTGGAGATCTCCAGCTTCGTCGCCGCGCCGCTGGCGGGTATGACGCTGGCGCAGCTCGGCGCGGAGGTCATCCGTGTCGACCCGGTCGGCGGTGCTGCCGATTACCGTCGATGGCCGCTTACCGACGACGGCGAGAGCATCTATTGGACCGGACTCAACAAGGGAAAGCGCTCCGTCACAGCCGATTTGCGCGCACCGGCGGGGCAACTGCTCGTTACACGCCTGATAACCGGCGGCGGCCCCAGCGGCGGCATCCTGCTGACCAACACCGCCGGACGGGATTGGCTCGACTACGAGACGCTCACCGCCACGCGACCCGACCTGATCCAGCTGGAAATACTGGGCCGCGCCGACGGTTCGGCCGCAGTCGACTACACCGTCAATGCCGCCACCGGATTTCCGCTCGTCACCGGCCCCGCCGACCACGAGGGTCCGATCAATCATGTGCTGCCGGCATGGGATCTGCTCTGCGGAGTGTATGCGGCACTGGCGATCACCGCCGCGGTGCGCCACCGCGACGCGACCGGACAAGGCAGCCGGATCACCTTGCCGCTGGAGGATGTCGCGCTGGCCACGGTGGGCAACCTCGGCTTCCTCGCGGAGGCGGCACTATGCGGGCGGCAGCGCCCCCGCTTGGGCAATGCCATCTACGGCCAGTACGGTCAGCACTTCACCAGCGCCGACGGCGTCTCCTTCATGGTGGTCGCCCTGACCCCCAGGCACTTTCGTGATCTCACCGAGCTGACCGGCAGTACCGGCGCGGTCGACGCGCTGGCTATCGCGCTGGCGGCGGACTTCACCGACGAGGGCACGCGCTACCGTCATCGCGACGTGCTGACCGGACTGTTCACCCCGTGGTTCCGCGACCGCCCCGCCGAGGAGATCGGCACCGCCCTGGCGAAAACATCGGTGCTCTGGGAGCGCTACCGCAGTTTCGACGAACTCGCGACCGACCCGCGCGTCACCGCGAATCCGCTGTTCACCCTGCTACGTCAACCCGAGATCGGCGAATACCTCGCGCCCGGTTCCCCGATCTCGGTGAACGGTGAGCACATCCCGGCCCGCCCCGCCCCACGGCTCGGCGAACACACCGAATCCGTGCTGCAGGATCGGCTCGGGCTGTCCCCCGAATCGATTGCGGCACTGCACATGTCATCGATCGTCGCGAACGAGCCCCCGAAACGAACCGCCCGCTGATCGCTGGCAGCCGCGCACCCACGACCACCGCCACCATCCGGCCTCAGTCGCCGAATTCGGCGTCGAGGCGGTGCAGGAGTTCGGCGAGCGTCGCGAGATCGTTTTCGGCCCAACTCGACAGTCGTTCGTGCACCGCTTGACGGCGGGTGGCACGGGTCGCGTCCAAACGCTGCTTACCCAGGGTGGTCAGCGCCGGCAGCGATGTATTGCTCGACCGTCACCGCGGGCATCTGCGACATGTTCACAATGCTCGCGAGTCCGCCGTTTCACGTCTTGCGGCGCAGGCAATGGCCGCGGCTTTCAGATAGGACTCCGAGACACTCATGTTGAAGAACGGGATTTTCGAGTAGGTCTCTACTCGTGTTCGGAAGGCGACGCTTTCATACGCTGCAAGTGCGAAGACACGGTCACGCTGCATCTACATTCACAGCGCTGCTGACCGGCTCGAAGCCGCCTTCGCACCAGTCCCGGAGGTACCGTCATGGCCATCACCGAAGTTCGGATCCACCCAGCGATCGGCGTCGCGCGGGTGGGCAACAGTGACTCGGAGTTCTTCATCGGGCCGGAGAAGCGGTGGGACCGGTCGGCACCGGCGGGCGGTTACAAGGACGGCCAGTGCCGGATCAAGCGGCAAGCCGCCAGGTTCCGGGTATTCGGCTACGACAACGGTGTGCCGACCGAGCTGACCTCGGCCAACACCGTGATCGAGTGGACGGTGCATCTGGTCAACCGCAAGGCGGTGGCGCCGGGGTTTCCCAGTGGTTCTCCGCGCAACAGCGGGTACTTGGGCACTGACCGGGACAGGCTGGTGATCGACCCGGGTCCCCGGACGGTTAGCGGGGCCGCTCAGCGGAAGCTGTTCGACACCGGCACCTTCACGGTCAAAGGGCAGCCAGCTGAGACCGTGCCGCTCGGCGAGATACGTACCGACAACGACGGCCGGTTGTTGGTGCTCGGCGGCTTCGGCAACTCCGGATCGCCGTCGAATCATACGCTCGACGGTTTCGCCGACAGTGACGAATGGTACGACGACATGGCCGATGGACCGGTTACCGCGACGGTGCGGATCGGTGCCCAGACCTTCACCGCGGTCGGATCCTGGATTATCGTCGCTCCGCCCAAGTTCGCCCCGCCGATCGATAACGTCTTCCGGCTCTGGGACATGATGTTCGACCTGTTCGTGCAGGACGGACAGCTTCAGGTGCCGGGCACCCCGTCGTATGCCAATGACATCTATCCGATCCTGCAGGCGGCCGCCGACACCAAAGCGGTGAACTCCGACGCCATCGGGCATCACAATTTCAGTCATCCGATGCCGAGCAGTACACAGGTTCACACCTACCTGACCGCACCGGCCGGCAGCATCCACATGCCCCGGCTGGAATCCGAGGCCAACGATGGGACGCGGAGCCTCAGACTCACCGATACCCAGATCGCGCTGGTCCAGAAATGGGCCGCGGGCACGGTCGTCAACGACTGGAACAGCGCCTGGGGCCATGCGCCACCGCCGGATTCGGACGTCACCCCCGACGGTATGGATAAGGCGGCCTTGGAGAATTGCGTCGGCGGCGCCCTATTTCCCGGCATCGAGGCTGGTCAGTTCCTGCGTAACGCCAGCAAGTACCGACCGGTCGTGCTGATCAACGGGCAGCCGTCGTTCCGGCTGGACCACGCCAAGGTGCAGCCCGGCGAGGTCACCGCAAGCATGGCTGTGCCCTGGCAGTCCGACTTCTTGGCATGCTCCACGTACTGGTGGCCGGTACCGCGGCCCAACAGCGTCAAGGTCCCCGGCGTCGCCGTGCCCCAGCAGTGGGACCGCTCCACCGGCAACCGGGACGCGTTCGTCGCGGGCAAGTGGAACAAGGTGGGTTTCGTCACCCGCCAAGGGAGCGACCTGGTGGAGACAGACCGCTGCGATACGGCCGACACCTGGGTCAGCCTGGTCACCGCCGCCATCACCTTCCACGACGTAACGCAGGGGCCGATGGGAACCACCCGCAAGGCGGCACGTGCGGTCGTCTTCGAGGTCCGGTCGTCCACCCCGGCCACCCTGGATTTCACCGCCCCGACCGATCCGAGCCTGACCTGGTCCATTCCACCGCCCTACTCGGTTCCCTCGACCGGTGGTGCTGTGGCCACCGTGCGACTGTGGATCATCTACGCCGCCCCCAACCCCTCGCACAGCGTCACCGACAGCGTCACCGTGACCTGTCCGCAGACGAGCCAGAGCTGGTTGATTCCCGTCACCGCCAACGCGGTACCCCGTAAGACCGCCGCAGTGGCGCTGGTATTGGACAAGTCGGGCAGCATGGCCGAGGATCGCGGGGACGGGGTGGGCACCAAGTCGCAGAGCGTGCGTGATGCGGCCAATACCTTCGCCGACGTCATGCTGGCTGGTGACGCGCTCTCCCTCACTGCGTTCGATGACAATGCCGCCATGGTCGAGGCTCTCACCGTTCTAGGTGACCCGAGCGATCCGTTCGACACCGCGCGCCGGTATCCGGGCCGCAATCAACGGCGCGGGGCTGGACCCGGGCGGCAACACCTCGATCGGCGACGGCATCTTCGAGGGCCGCGCGACGCTATCAGGAGCGACCGGGCAGGTTCAGTCGCTCGTCGTGCTCACCGACGGCAACGAGAACCGGGTCCGCTGGATCTCCGACGTGGCAGGACAGATCAACGAGTACACCTACTCGATCGGCGTGGGTACCGCGGCGAACACCAGCACGGCGGCGCTGCAGACCATCTCCGGCAACCACGGCGGCTACCTTCTGATCACCGGTTCGGCAATGGGTGGGGACAACCCGTTCCTACTGAAGAAGTATTTCCTACAGATCCTCAGCGGGATCAGCAATGCCGAGGTGCTGCTCGATCCCGTCGGCATGATCAGTGTCGGTCAGGTCCAGCGGATCCCATTCGTGGTCTGCGACGAGGACAACCTCGCAGAGGTGATCCTGCTCGCCGAGAACCGCAAATACCTACAGTTCCTGCTGGAAACTCCCTACGGCCAGCTCGTCGATCCAACGACCGCGCGGGCACACGGCGGCGAGTTCGTGGAAACCGAACAGGTCTCCTACTACCAGATCCCGCTCCCGCTACTCGTGGCCCCGGGCCGCCCGAGCCATGCCGGCACCTGGAACGCGGTACTCGCGTACACCGACTACGTCGGCGGTAGTGGCGATACACCCGAAATCCGCGACGACACGGTCGGCGGGGCCGCAGCGGCGTTGCGGGCCGAACGGTACTCGGTGATGGTGCACGCCTGGTCGGACGTCGCGCTGTCAGCATCTGTCGACCAGAACAGTTTTCAACCTGGCGCGAAGATCACCGTGACCGCCACCGTGACCGGGGCCGGTGTCCCGATCACCGCCAAGCTTTATGTCTGGGCCGAGGTCACAAGGCCCGACGGCACCACGACCGACATCGCACTGGCTACGGACGGCGACCGGTTCGTCGCCTCGGTCGCGGCGACGACGGCTGGTGATTACCGCATCCGTGTGCGGGCGACCGGCGACACCCGCCGTGGGTTGCTGTTCACCAGGGAGCGCACGCTTTCGGCCGGTGTTTGGCCCGGCGGCGACCGGCCAACGTGTGGTAGTCGTGATGACGGGTGCGGCAGGCCGCAGGAGCCCCACCGCGGCGTGTGCGCTGCGCTGCGCTGCCTTCTGCTCACACTCTGTCGGCGACAGCGCCGTGGGCAAGCAACGGCGCAACCCAGGGATCGAGCCGTACAAGTTCGCAAATCCTCCAATACGGCTACGGCAGTGTCCCCGCTCCACCGGACGCGGAGCGTGTAGTGAAGACCGTCGATGTCGTCGTAGTCGGTGGTGGTCCGGCGGGATCGGCGACAGCACTGGGACTGGCCCGCGTCGGCGCTCGCGTAGCGCTCTACGAGAGCTCGGACTACGACCAACTGCGGATGGGAGAGACCCTGCCACCGTCGGTCAACCCACTGCTGCGTGAGCTGGGCGTGTGGGAACAGTTCACCGCGCTCGGCTCACTGCCCTCGTACCAGACGGCCAGCGCGTGGGGGGCCAGCCTCGTGTCACAGCGGTCTTTCCTGTTCAGCCCCCACGGCAACGGCTGGCACGTCGATCGGGCTCGCTTCGACGCCATGCTGGCCCAAGCCGCGGCCGACGCCGGGGTCAGGGTATTGCGTGGAGTGCGGGCCCGCCATATCGAGCGCAGCTCGGGCGGATTCGAGATCGAGGCGTCCGAACCTGTGCATGCGTCGATGCTGGTCGAGGCATCCGGGCGGGCGGCCCGGTTCGGGCGCGGGCTCGGCGGGAAACGAGCTCAGCTCGACCGGCTGGTGTGCGCGGCACGGGTATTCCTCACCCGGCCGAGCGAGCCGCTTGGTGACACCTTCCTGGAGGCCGTCGCCTCCGGCTGGTGGTATGCATCCCCGCTGCCCGGCGGTCACCGCATAGTCGCCTGCTTCACCGACGCACGCAACGCCGCGCAGGACAGGTTGAGGACACCGAGCGGCTGGGCCGCCGCTGTAGCCGCCACTCGCCACATTCGACACCTCACCGACCGATGCCCCATCGGTGAGGTCCGCGTTATCTCCGCGGCCAGCCACCAATTACGACCCTGTGCAGGGCCCGGCTGGGTCGCGGTCGGAGACGCCGCCCTCGCAGTCGACCCACTGTCCTCGGGCGGAGTGACCTTCGCCCTGCGTACCGCGACCGCAGCCACCAACGCACTGATGAACGACCACCACACCGACTATCTCGAACTGGTCGACAACTCCGCCACCGAATACCGAAAGCTACGCGCCGAAATCTACAGCTGGGAGCCCAGATTCACCTGCATGCCGTTCTGGCGGGACCGCTCGGATCCAGCGGAACCCGAAGTCCGATCCGCCCCCGACCACCGAAACCTGCGCCGGGGCCGGTTGGCACCCACTTAATTCGGTCGATCACCCGAAACCCAGACGGATCGAGGATATTTCTAGAAAGGAGCACGAGCTATGTCACACATTCGGGGAATGAAAGTCGAATTGCTTACCCATTACAATCCGGGCTCGGGTACCGATGACCATATCTACGTTGGTGTCTATGGATCCGACGGCGGTCGCGAATTTCCACTAGACGCGCCGGGCGATGATTTCGAGCCCCGTACGGATGTCACCTACGTCCTCGGGACGGTGCCGGCGACGCTGCCGGGTTGGCGTCGGCCGAAGTACTCTGAGCCCGGCGGACGCTGCGACCCTGCATTTCTGAACATCGATCTGGACAGCGTGCAACAGGTCTACCTCCGCAAACAAGCGAAAGGCGTCGGTGATAGCGACGACGACGCGTACCAGCTCGATCATGTCCGGGTGGTTCTCCACGCAACAGGCGACGATGCACGAGCTTTTATCCTGACGACAGGAGGACCGGACAAGGGTGTGTGGCTGGGCAACGAGTTCGGCCACCAAGTATGGCTGCACGTGCAAGGAGTGAACCCTCCTGCGTGACCTCACACTGCGGCCCGGAGTGAGGGCTGCAGGCTGATGCCCAGCGACCGGCACTCCGATCGGAGTGCTTGGGACTGAAACGCTTTGCCGTGATCGACCACGATCGTCTCCGGCGCGATGACCGGGCGCGCCGCCGCGCCGGTCAGGCGCTGGTCGACTTCGGTGAGCGCGCGGTGCGGCGGTTGCTTCGACCACGCGGGAATCGAGAGCAGATAGGAACTACTGAATCGCAATGCAGCACAGCGTGATTCAGAACTCATGCCGTAACGAGGTCGGTTTCCCGCAAGTCTGCGGCAAGATCGTCGAACTCGCCGTCGATCACGCCGAGAGCGAAGGCGTCGGTGTGGGCAGCGCCGAATCATGGCCGCAGAGAATTTCGATCGCCGAGGCCGCGCGGCTCATCGATGACAAGACCACCAACTGTGCGACGCCTTCGGCCTCAATACCTGCACCGCCGTGCGACGGGGACGTCGGACCGATCGACGCCTCCATGCCTGCCGCAATGCACACCCCACCGCAGGCCTGCTTTCGTCCGACTACTGGCTATCAGGAACCCGACCCTGACCACGCCAGCTGTTGCCTCGGTCGAATCCGCATCCGGTCCTCACCCCCGCGTTCGATCAGAGCACCGAACATCGCTATCTAGAGTGTGCCCCGCAGACCGCGACAGGCCAACCACTTCGACCGATTCCTGCTAGCGGCAGCACTCCGGGTCGAGTACGAAACACAAGGCGGACAACGCATCCCGGCGTGCCGCATGCTGCACAGTCATCCCCTGACGCACCGACTCCACCAGACCGGCGGCGCGCAGTTGGCCCAGATGATGGCTCACCGTCGACTCTGCGAGCGCGACCGCGGCGGCCAGCTCTCGAGTATTGACCGTGCCGTCCCGCTCGGCCAGCAATAGCGACATCAACTTCACCCGCACCGGATCCGCCAGCGCCTTCAACCGCAACGCCACTTCCAGCGCGACCCGATCGTCGACCGGGGCCGCCGCCACCGGCGCGCAGCAGATCGGCGCGGACACATCCAGCGCGGGCAGCGTCTTAGGCATCCCTATATCGTGGCATAAATCGAAAGGCCCGAGCCGCGCCGCCACGACGAAAGCATCAGTCCCCCATTGGAAATACGCCTGCGGCCGCCGCGGTAAGCGACGGCCGCAGGAATCGGAGATCTCAGATCTCGGCGAGCTTCTTCGCATCCTTGCGGACACCGAACGAGGTGACGATTTCCATGATGCCCAGGATGATCAGCCACCACCCGGCGACCAATGCCAGCGTCGCCACCGACGCGACCGGCCACACGATCAGCACCACACCACCGATCGCGGTGATGATCCCGAAGAAACCCTCCCAGCCCCGACCCGGCAGCGCGGGCTCGGAGATCGCCGCCATCAGCAGCGCGACACCGCGGAACAGCCAGCCGATGCCGATCCACAGACCGAGCAACAGAATCGAGGCCAACTCGTCACGGAAGCAGAAGATACCGATAATGATCGACAACCCACCGCTGACGAATGCGAGCACCCGGATTCCGGTGCTGGTGTGCGTGCCGAATGCGGCCACCAACTGGAGGAAGCCACTCACCACCAGATAGATGCCGAAGATGATGCCGGCGGCCACCAGTGTCACATCGGGCCAGGCCAGGATCATCACACCGAGGATCACCGACAGGATGCCGGTGACCAGAACCATTTGCCACGCACTGCGCGCAAGCGACTGCAGAGGACCCTCTAGCACGCTGTTTGTCGTCATAGCATGATGCTATGCCTTGCGTCAGCGGTTTTCTGGACATTTGCTCGATGAACACTTCGAGCGGCTGCCGGTCTAAGCGGGTGCCGCGATATTGACCATCCACGCGATGCCGAAGCGGTCCAGGCACATGCCGAATTCATCGCCCCACATCTGCTTCTCCAACGGCACGGTCACGGTGCCACCGGCACACAGCTTGTCCCAGTAGCCGCGCAGTTCATCGGCGTCGTCACCGCTGAGACTGATCGAAATGCTGCTTCCTGGTTTGTATTCCATACCTGGCGGGGTATCCGAAGCCATCAGCGTGAATCCGCTCGGCGTTTCCAGCATGCCGTGCATGATCAGATCCGCGCCGGGCGCGTCCTTATCCCCCATATCCCCGAAGGTCTGCATGGTCAGCGTGCCGTCGAACACATCTCGATAGAACTCCAACGCGGTGCGCGCCGAGTCGGAAAAACTGATGTACGGGTTGAGTCGGGAGGTCATAGGAACGCTCCTTGGTGGTAGTTGGCCGCCATCGCCGAGGTTAGTCCTCCGACTCGGACAGTGGGCTCGATAACGAGCTACTCGCTCACGTTTATCGCCGAGGGGGCTCGGGTAGTCATCCCTAAGTGGCTCTCGTCGTGTGCATCCATGGGGTGAAGCGGGTGGGTCGAGTTCGCGAGTCTCGGGTGGCTAGGAGAAGAGGGTGGCGGTTGTTCTCGTGCTGCAGGCACGTGGCCTCGGTGATCTGCTCACCGCGGTTCCCGCGTTGCGCGCGCTGCGACGGGCGAAACCGCACGATCAGATCGTCCTCGCCGCTCCGCATCGCCTGAAGCCGATCGTCGACCTCATCGCCTCCGTCGACTCCATGATCCCCACCTCCGACCTCAGCGACCTGCGCTGGGACGCTCCCGAACCCGCACTGGCGGTCAATCTGCACGGCCGGAGCGCCGAGAGCATCGTCGCACTCACCAAGACCGATCCCGGACGCATCCTCTCCTACCGAAATTCCGCCTTTCCGGAGCTGGAGGGCCCGGAATGGCAAACGGATATGCATCACGTCGAGCGCTGGTGCCACCTGCTCGAATCCGACGGCATCGTGGCCGATCGCCGCAATCTCGGACTCGTCCCGCCGGTCGCGACCACCAGTCGCCGCGATTGCGTCGTGGTGCACGTGGGAGCGGGCGCACCGGCCCGCCGCTGGCCGCCGGACCGGTTCGCCGCGGTGGTGCGTCATCTACTGGTGCTCGGTCGCGAGGTGGTGCTCACCGGTGACGAGTCCGAGCGCGATATCGCGCTGAATATCGCCGCCCGCGCGGGCCTACCCATTGGCCGGGTGCTCGCCGGCGAGCAGAACCTCATCGAACTCGCCGCCACCGTCGCCGAGGCCGCGCTCGTGATCTCCGGCGATACCGGCGTCGCGCATCTGGCCATCGCCTTCGGAACCCGCACCGTATTGCTGTTCGGACCGACACCGCCGCGCTGGGGAGGGCCGCCACCGCATCTCCTCGGCAGGCATGCGGTGCTGTGGGCCGGTCAGCTCGGCGATCCGATGGCCGATACGCCCGACCCCGGATTGCTACGAATCGGCGTCACCGAGGTGATCAGCGCGGTCGACAAGCAACTCGCCAAGCGGGCGTGGCCTGCCAACGGCAATAATCGCGCGCGAACGGCGTATCGCCGCGTGGGTTGACCACGAGCGTTCAAGAGGTGCCCTCGGCGCGAGCGTTGCTCAAAGCCGCGGCATAGGCCGCCAGTGCGCTGGGCCAGAACTGCTCCAGATAGTCGCGCGCATCGCCCAGTCCACGCGGATCCAGGAAGTACAGCCGCCGATTGCCGTCCGGACGCATCATCACCAGCCGGGCCTCGCGCAGTACACGTAGATGCTGGGAGGCCGCCGAGCTGGTGACGCCGACGAGTTTCGCGAGATCGCCGACCGACAGCGGCGCGGTCGGCAATGCCTCGAAAATGGCCCGGCGGGTCGGGTCCGCGAGCGCCTCGATGGCCTGAACTCCATTAGTCGCCACTGAAACAGTGTGATCGACTGGCATCTTGCCAGTCAACTCCGCGCAGTACGGCATCACGCCAGGTCGGCAATGCATACACACCATGTCGTTATTGAGTTGTAACCAATCAACTGGGCTTTTGCTGATCTGTGACGGTTGGCACAGGATTACGGCACCCACATGGCCGTACCGTACGTTCTAGCCATGCCCGTGACCGTACCGTTATCTTATCGTCTCGGCGCGACCCGCTCACGCCGCAACCGCGCCGCAACCCGGGTGGTTGCCGCGGCCGCCGTCGTCAGCGCCTCGCTCGGCGTCATGGCCGCCGTGGAACCCGACGCACTGGCCGGGAAGACGGACCAGTCGGCCGACCGGACCAATGGCGCCATCGCCTTCACCGCGTTCACCCCGCGCGAGGCCCAGATTCCGCAAACCGTTCCCG
Organism: Nocardia vinacea; assembly: GCF_035920345.1. Lineage (NCBI taxonomy): Bacteria > Bacillati > Actinomycetota > Actinomycetes > Mycobacteriales > Nocardiaceae > Nocardia > Nocardia vinacea. Next base: position 1,634,023 of record NZ_CP109149.1, on the reverse strand, counting down.
AGGCCGTGATCTGGGAGCAGAACCGCATCGCCACCGAGGCGGCCCGGCCGCGCACCGTTCGTCCTATCGAGGGCCTGCTGACATCGAACTTCGGCATGCGCTGGGGCACGCTGCACGCCGGCCTCGATTTCGCCGACACCATCGGGACCCCGATCGCCGCGGTCACCGACGGCACCGTGATCGAGGCGGGTCCGGCCTCCGGCTTCGGCCTGTGGGTGCGGGTGCAGCAAGATGACGGCACCATCGGCATCTACGGCCACGTGAACGACATTCTCGCCACCGTCGGTCAGCAGGTGCGCGCGGGCGATGTCATCGCCACCGTCGGCAACCGTGGCTTCTCCACCGGTCCGCACCTGCACTACGAAATCCACTCGGGCGACGGCGCACCGATCGATCCGATGCCCTGGCTCGGCGCGCGCGGTATCGCGGTCGGCTTCGCCCCGGAGTAAGCGGGCCCGCCCGCCGCTCCGCATTCGATTCGGCCACCGGCGCATTCGCGATTCGATGAGGGGATTACGAGTGCATCCGGTGGTCGATTTCTAGTACCTCGGTATTACCCGCGAATGGCGCTGCAGCGGGACGTGGCCGGGCGTCGTCGATTCCTACCGTCGGATCCATGCCGACGATCGATACCCTTTCCGCCCCTGGCGATTCCGCGCGTCACCGCCGCACCGCCGTCGTAGCGGACCTGCCGGGCGGCACTCGCCTGCATCGCCCGCTGTTGTGGATGGTGGCCACCATGGGTGCGCTCGTCCTGTCCTCGGCCGGTGGCATGGTGTTCGACGACCGGATGCTGCTCGACGAATCCGTGTGGCTCAAACCGTTCAAGTTCGGGCTCGCATTCGTGCTCTATGGGATCACGCTGGCATGGCTGCTGTCGTTGCCGCACAAGGGGCGTCGGGTCACCTGGTGGATGGGGACGGTGTTCGCGATCACCGGATTCGTCGACGTCGGGTTCATTGTGGTGCAGGCCGCGCGTGGGACCTACAGCCATTTCAACAGCGAGGCCGATGCGGTGAATTCGATCGGTCAGATGGTGTTCGCGTCCGGCGTGCCCGGCTTGTTCTTCGCGAATCTCGTTATCGTGCTGATCCTTTCGTTGCAGCGGCTGGTCGACCGGCCGACCGCTCGGGCTATTCACGCCGGACTCGGTCTCGCCGTCGTCGGGATGGCGCTCGGGTACCTGATGGGGTTCACCGGGAAACAGTTGGTACGCGACGCCGACGGCAATGTGGTCGAGTTGGTGGCCGGACATACCGTCCTGGACAATCCGTCGCTGGACGCGCGTGACGGTGTCGGCGGCATGCCGATCACGCACTGGAGCACCATCGGCGGCGATCTGCGGATTCCGCATTTCCTCGGCCTGCACGCCATTCAGGTCTTGCTGCTCGCCGCTGTCGCACTGGCCTGGCTGGCGCCGCGCTACCCGTGGCTGCGGGCCGAACGCACACGCGCCGCGTTGATCGGTGTGCTCGCATCGGGCTATGCCGGGCTGCTGGCGATCGTGTTCTGGCAAGCGATGCGGGCCCAGTCGCTGGTGCATCCGGACGGTCGGACGCTGTTCGCCTTCGGTGTGTTGATCTGGGCGGTTGCTCTACTGACCCTCGGCGTCTACTGGCGGGCGCGCGCCCACGGCCGCAACGCCCCGAGTGCCGTGCGACTGTTCGCTGCGGGCACGCACACCCGCGGGTAGTAGCGGCGTTCACTAAGCTCCTGCTGCTATGGCCATAAGCGCAACACTGCACAACTTCGCCGTCCAACTCGCCGATGTCGACCGTGGTGTCTACCAGGAGTTGGAGTTGCGGGTTGCGCGCCACCCGTCCGAAACCGCCGAGTTCATGCTGACGCGACTGCTCGCCTACTGCCTCGAGTACGAGGAAGGCATCGCCTTCAGCGACGGCGGTGTGTCGTCCACCAGCGAGCCCGCGGTGCTGGTGCGCGATCTCACCGGACGGCTCACCGCCTGGATCGAGGTCGGTGCACCCGATGCCGATCGCGTGCACCGCGGGAGCAAATCGGCTGAGCGCGTTGCCATCTACACCCATCGCGACCCGGCCAAGGTGCTCGCACAGCTCACCGGTAAGCGGATCCACCGTGCCGAAGCGATTCCGCTGTACAGCTTCGGTCGCGACTTCATCGCTTCCGCGGTAGCCCCGATCGGACGCCGCAACACGGTCACGGTATCGATTACCGAGCGACTGCTGTACCTGGATCTCAACGGCACGAACCTGAGCACGTCGGTCGAAGAGCGCAGGCTCGGCTAGCGGTCGAAGCTCACCGCAGCCGTTCTGCCTCGCGGGTGAGGGTCAACAGTGTGGCGCTCAACGCCTTCAGCTCTTCGGTGTCGGCGCCCTCACCGATGGCGGTGGCGACGTCCTCGGCGGCGCAGCGGGCGGCGAACCAGCGATCGGCCAGATCGGCCGCCTCCTGGGCGCTCAGTACCACCGAATCCGCCGGAATTCCGGTTCCCTTCAAGCTGTTGCGGTGTTCGTAGGCGCGTTGGCGACAGGACTGACGGCAGTACCGGCGACGACGTCCGGCCTCCGATTCGACTATCTCCCGCCCACACCACAGGCAGCAGGACAGCAAGCGGCGCGACATGACGCAGAACCCTAATGGTTGTGCCGACCGAATGAGACTCGCGACCCTGGTTTATCGGCGCGGCGTGGGCGTGGCGGAGGGTGGCCAGCACACCGACTACAATAGAACGGTTCGCCAGTACGCCGATGGGGAACTATTGGCGCAGGCACGATCGTTACATCTAAGGTCCAGCGAGCGTCACGCGTTCATCCGGTAGTGACCGATGAAGGACGCGGTCGCGGCGCAACAAGACTCGAGCACACAGGGAGAGGCACACCATGGCAGATCGCGTACTCCGGGGCAGTCGGCTCGGAGCGGTGAGCTACGAAACCGATCGCGACCACGACCTGGCCCCGCGACGGATTGCTCGGTACCGGACCGATAACGGCGAGGAGTTCGACGTCCCCTTCGCCGACGACGCCGAGATCCCCCCGACCTGGCTCTGCCGCAACGGCCAGGAGGGCACCCTCATGGAGGGCACCACCCAGGAGACCAAGAAGGTCAAGCCGCCGCGCACCCACTGGGACATGCTGCTGGAGCGTCGCAGCAAGGAAGAGCTGGAGGAGCTGCTGAAGGAGCGGCTGGATCTGCTCAAGACGCGGCGTCGGGTTTAGTTCCGGCAGGGTCTCTGAAGACAACAGAAGGCCGCTTGCACCAACTGGTGCAAGCGGCCTTTCTTGTGCCCGAGTGCCCGTGGCGGGCAACGGATTTCCGCAGCGCGAAGATTCAGAGAGAACGCAGGGGTTTCGGGGTCAGGGTGAGGGCGCTGGGGATGGCTGCGAAGGCAGCGCGGAGATCTGTTGTGAGGGTGGGGGTGTCGATGGGGTCGGAGCGGGAGCTCCAGGCGTCGAGGGCACGATGGAATGCGGCGATGAGGATGTCGAGGACCAGTCGGGGGCGCTGATCGGCGGGGTCGAGGGCGAAGCGGACGGTCAGTAGGGCGAGGGCTTCGCGGACGGTTCGGTCGCAGAATTGCAGATTGTGTGCGGCCATCGAGGGAGTGCTCTGGGCGAGTCGATGGCTGCGGATGGCGCGGTCGGCCCAGCCGTCGCTCGGCATCTGGTCCAGTGCCACGAACAAGGCTTCCTGCAAGACGTGCAGCAGGGTGCCACCGCCGGGCCGGCGGGTGGACAGGCCGGTGAGGAAAGCCCCCCATAGGTCCTGCAGCGGTGCCATGGCGACGTCTTCTTTGCTGGTGAAAGTGCGGAAGAACGTGCGCTTGGAGACGTCGACGGCATCGCAGAGTTCGTCGAGGGTGGTGTTGTCGAATCCGCGTTCGGTGAACAGGTCGAGTGCGGTGTCGATCAGCGCCTGCCTGGTCCGCAGTTTTTTGCGCTCGCGCAGCGGCAGCCGGTCGGTCACAGCATCAGCCATGGTCGCCAGCCTACCGAACGATTGCCGGTTAGCGGCTATTGCCATTTGACACCTTTTGCCACTCAGTGGCAGATTATGGTTCGTCGCCCAACGCGGTGACCCACTAACCCGTTCTCTGCTCGAAAGGCGTTGTGCCATGCGCGCATTGGTTGTCGACCATTCCGCTCCGTCCGGTCTGCGGATCGATCGGGTTCCCGACCCGCGACCAACCCCGAATCAGGCGTTGATCCGAGTGACGGCAACCTCACTCAACTACGGGGAGGTCCGGTTCGGGCTGGCCGATGCCCCCGACGGCGCGGTTCTCGGATGGGATGCGGCCGGAATCGTGGAACGCGCCGCCGCCGATGGATCGGGTCCGGCGGTCGGCACGCTGGTGGTGACGCTCGGTGCGGACGGGGCATGGGCGGAACTGCGCGCGGTCGATACCGACCTGATCAGCACCGTCCCCGCCCACGCGGACCCGGGTGCGATCAGCACCATTCCGGTAGCGGGTGCGAGCGCATTGCGGGCGTTGCATCGGCTCGGACCGATTCTGGGTCGGCGCGTGCTGGTCACCGGTGCTGCGGGCGGGGTCGGACGGTATGCGGTCCAGCTCGCGCGGATGGGCGGCGCGCACGTCATCGCGGCTACCGGAAATCCAGCCGCCCATGGTGCGAGCCTGGAGGCACTGGGGGCGGGCGAAGTCATCGCCGAGCCCGCGGCACTGCGGACTCCGGTTGACGGAGTGGTGGATATGGTCGGCGGTCGCCAGTTGGTCGACGCCTATCAGCGCATGTCCGAAGGCGGCACGCTGGTCGCGCTCGGCCACTCCGCGGGTCAGGAGGAGACTTTCCCATTCGGTGCACTCTTCGGCGATCAAGGCCGCGACAACCGCTCGATCGTCACCTTCTTCCTGCTGTCGTGCCCGAACCTCAGCCCGGACCTGAAATGGCTCGCCACCCAAGTCGCCGCGGGAAACCTGGACCCCAACATCTCCTGGCGCGGCGACTGGACACAGGCAGCCGATGCGATCGACGCGCTCCTCTCCCGCCGCCTGCACGGCAAGGCAGTCCTCGATCTACGCTGACGTCGGCGAACCGCCACGCCCGCACTACTTACTGGCGACCTTGCGGTAGCGCAGCAATGCCAACGGCACGACCACCACCAGGATGGCGAGAGAACACGCCACCGCGTAGACGATGCAGTGGTCGGCGGGCCAACCGGATGGGGTGCCGAAGCTCGGGGGTGCGCCGTTGTCGAAGAGCTTCCGCCCGGCGGCGGAAACGGCGGTGATGGGGTTCCATTCGGCGACGGTGCGCAGCGGACCGGGCAGCGATTCCGCCGAGATGAAGGCCGAGGAGATGAACGTCAACGGGAACAGCCAGATCAGGCCCGCGCTCTGGGCGACTTCGACGGTGGGTGAAAACAGACCGGTGATAGCCCCGACCCAGGACATAGCGAACGCGAACAGCAGAATTATCGCGAATGCCAACACGGCATCGACGATCCCGCCGTTGATGCGCCAGCCGACGATATACCCGCAACCGACCATGACGACCAGGCTCAGGATATTCACCGCCAGATCCGAGAGTGTGCGCCCCATCAGCACTGCCAGCCGCGACATCGGCAGCGTCCGCATGCGGTCGATGATGCCCTTCTCCAGATCACCCGCCAGGCCGACCGTGGTGAAGGCGGCGTTGAAAGCGACTGTCTGGGTGAAGATTCCGGCGAGCAGGAATTCGCGATACTGGCCGCCGCCGAGTGACGCGCCGAAGATGTAGGCGAACAGGAAGACGAACATCAGCGGCTGGATCGTCGCGGTCACCAGCAGGGTCGGGACCCGCAGGATGGTTAGCAGATTCCGGTACGCCACGATGGCGCTGTCCCGGATGATCCGGGCGTGTGGTTGCCTAATCTCCGGTGGGGATTCGGTTTTCGCGGTCGATTCCGCTTCGGCGCGCGCGACTGCGGTGCTCATCAAGACAAGATCTCCTCTTGTACATCGTCGATTTCCGGCTCGAGTTCGTGCGCGGCGGTCCCGGTGAGGGACATGAATACGTCGTCGAGACTGGGCCGGTGCACGCCGGCGTCGATCACGCACACCCCGGCGTCGTCGAGCCTGCGCAGCGCTTCGACCATGGTGCGGGAGCCGTCGGCGACCACGATGGAGACTTCGTCCGCGCCCAGATCGTGGGTCGGCTCACCGATACCGACCTGCGCGAGGATCGTCAGCGCCGGCAGCACGTCCTGGCCCGGAGCCAGCGTGACGGTGAGCCGGTCGCCGCCGATGGAGGTCTTCAGCTCATCGGCCGAACCCTTGGCGATAACCCGCCCGCGATCGATGACCGTGATGCGGTCGGCGAGCTGGTCGGCCTCTTGAAGATACTGGGTGGTGAGCAGCACCGTGGTGCCGTCGTCGACGAGATCGCCGATGACGCGCCACATATCGAGACGGCCCCGCGGATCCAGGCCGGTGGTCGGCTCGTCGAGCACCACCACCGCGGGCCGCGCCACCAAAGCACCGGCGAGGTCGAGCCGCCGCGCCATACCGCCGGAATAGGTACCGGCGCGACGGTGCGCCGCATGGTCCAGGCCGAAGGTGCTCAGCAATTCCGCCGCACGAGAGGTGGCCTGCCGATGCGACATTCCGTACAGCCGCGCCACCATGCGCAGATTCTCGTATCCGGTCAGGTTGGCATCGACCGCCGCGTACTGACCGGACAGCCCGATGCGCCGCCGCGCGGTCGCCGGATCGCGCAAGACGTCGATGCCCGCCACCCGCACCGATCCGGCACAGGGCCGCAGCAGGGTGGTGACGATGCGCACCGCCGTCGTCTTACCCGCGCCGTTGGGCCCGAGCAGCGCCATCACCGTGCCCGCCGGAATCTGTAGGTCGACCTCGTCCAGCACCCGCACCCGGCCGTAAGTCTTGACCAGGCCGCGCACCTCTACCGCCAGACTCACGACACAACCTGCCGAGCCCTCGCCCCCGGCGCCCGCACTCTCGCCGGGCCTACTACCGATTGCTCACGGCCTGTCGATGCACCGCATTCGCTCACGACTGGCTCCGTCGTGCGCGAAGGCCCACTGTGCTGATAGTTCACTCGCTGACGCTCGCTCACGACTCCACCTCGCTGACGCTCGGCTCCGCCGTGACCGAGCGATGCTCGGCTGTACTGATGGTTCACTCGCTGACGCTCGCTCACGATTCGCTCCTGTTCCGCCCCTCGGCACCGGCGTCCCGGCCCGCGCGGTCGTCGGCGATATCTCGCGCGAATCCGCCTCGGTAACACCAGGTTTCGTCGATGCGTTCGGGTGCTGTGTCGATGGACTGTTCGAAACGCTCTCTCACGACCGTGCCTCCTGCCCCGGTGCGCCTTCCAGGTGCTCGTTGAGCACCGGACCGATGACGGCGAGTGATTCCGGTGTCGCCATGGCCGAGTGTTTGCAGGGCAAGTCATGGTTGTGAATGGTGCCGGTGACGAAGGGCACCCACGCCGCCGCGCAGCGGGTCGGGTCGGTGCGGTTGATCTCGTCATCGGCCGCGGTGAAGAAAAGCAGATCACCGTCGAAGGTCCTGGGGCGGAATCCGTGGGCCAGGACAGTGCCATTGGTGTAGCCCGCGTAGAGGCGCTCCAGGTGTTCGACGGTCAAGGCGGCGAACGGGCCGGGACGTGAGCTCAGCAGTTCGGCGGCGTCGCGCAGGGTCATGCGCGGGTCGAGTTCGACGTCATCGGCGTCATTGCCGAATTCGCCGATGATCTCGGCCACCGTGGGGATCGCATGCTCGAGCCATTCGTCGGTGAGCTGGTAGCTGTCCATCATCGACAGCAGCGCGACCTGCTCACCGGCCTCCTGCAACTGGACCGCCACCTCGTGCGCGATCAGGCCGCCCAACGACCAGCCGAGCAGGTGGTAGGGCCCTTCGGGCTGGATCGACTTGATATGCGCCACATAGTTTTCCGCGGTCTCGCCGATCGAATCGAACCCGTCCTCGCCAGCGACATGCGGTGCCTGCAATCCGTACACCGGCCGGTCCGCAGCCAGATGCGCGAGCAGGCCCGAATAGCACCAGGACAGTCCGATCGCGGGATGGATGCACCACAGCGGGGCCCGGCTCGCTGTGGTGCGGGCCCGGATCGGCAGTACCGGCTCCAGCGTCGCGGCAATGGCCGCGCGAGGGTGACCAGATCCGTCCAGCCGGGCCGCGATGGCAGCCGGGGTTGAGTCGCCGAACATCAGCTGCACCGGGAGATCGATCCCGTTGGCGCGCAGCTCTGCCACGACCTTCGTGGCCAGCAGTGAGTTGCCGCCGAGTTCGAAGAATCCGTCGTCGACACCCACCGTTTCGACACCGAGCACCGTCGCGAAGGCGGCGCACAGCTGCACCTCGGTCGGGGTGGTCGGCGCCCGATAGCCTTCGCTCGCGCCGAAGACCGGTTCCGGCAACGCCTTTCGGTCGAGCTTGCCGACCGGGCTGAGCGGAACCTCGTCGATCAGCATGATCGATTGCGGCACCATGTAATTCGGCACCCGCTCGGCGAGATGTTCGGTGAGCTCGGCCGTGCTCGGCGTTGTTCCATCGCACGGCTTCACATACGAAACCAATGCCGTCGCGCCGGCCGGGGTCCGATAGCCGATGGTCGTGGCGAACTCGACCGCGTCGTGGCGTGCGAGCGCGGCGTCGATCTCGCCGAGTTCGATGCGGAAGCCGCGGATCTTCACCTGATGGTCGGTGCGGCCGAGGTATTCGATTTCGCGGGCCGAGTCGGAGCTGTGCCCGAACCAGCGCACGAGATCGCCGGTGCGATACATCCTTTCACCTGGCTTGCCGTAGGGATTCGCGATGAACCGCTGCGCGGTCAGCCCCGGACGATTCATATAGCCCCGTGCCAGCGCACTACCCGCCAAATGCAGTTCACCGGTCACCCCGACCGGCGCGGGATGCAGCCGCCCATCGAGGATGGTCGCGTTGACGCCGCGGATCGGCTCGCCGATCGTGATCGGCCCGCCCGGGGTCATGGGCTGGGAAATCACCGTGACAATAGTGGTCTCGGTCGGTCCGTACGCGTTGTACAGATTGCGGCCGGGCGCCCAGCGCGTGACCAGCTCCGACGGCAGCGCCTCGCCGCCCACCAGCACATGCGCCAGTTCGGTGACACCGGTCGGATCGACCGTGCCCAGTGCCGACGTGGTGATGAACGCGTGCGTGATCCCCTCGTCGATGAATACCCTGCCCAGTTCGGCACCGCCGACCACACCCGGCGGCGTGATCACCAGCGTCGCCGCACCACCCAGCGCTAACAGCAGGTCGAGCATGGCGGCGTCGAAGCTCGGCGTCGCGAAATGCAGGACCCGGCAACCGGGGTGCACCTCGAACCGCTCCGCGGTCTCCGCGGCGAAGTTCGACAGGCCACCGTGGGTGACCACGACGCCCTTCGGTGTGCCGGTCGAGCCGGAGGTGTAGATGACGTATGCCGGATTGTCCACCCGCAGCGCGCGGGTCCGCTCGCCTACCCTGATCGGCACGTCGGACGTATCCAGCACCCGCCCACGGAATTCGGCATCGTCGAGCACGATCCACTCGGCGTCGCCCGGCATCTGGTCGCGGTGCGCGGCCAGCGTGATGCCCAGTGCCGCACCGGAATCGGTGAGCATATGGGAGATCCGCTGCGCCGGATACAGCGGGTCGACCGGCACGAATGCCGCCCCCGCCTTGGCCACCGCGAGCATCGTCGCCACCGATTCGACCGAGCGCGGAATCCCCAGCGCCACCAGCGTTTCCGGGCCGACCCCGCGTTCGATGAGCACCCGCGCCAGCCGGTTTGTCCACCGGTCGAGCGCGTCGTAGCTCACCTGGGTGTCGCCCGAGCGCAGCGCGATGGCCTTGCGATCGACATTCGCCGCGTTCTCGAACATCTCAGGGAAGGTGACCGGCCGGTCCGCCTCCGCCCCGCGCACCGGAGCGAGCCCGGACCATTCGGCGGGATCGAGCAGCTCCAAATCACCCACGGCGGTCGTCGGATTCGCGGCGACGCCGGTGAGCAGCCGGACCAATCGCCTGCCGAGCCGCTGTGCGGTCTGCTCGTCGAACAGATCGCTCGCGTAGTTGACCGACAGGTTGATGCCACCGGGTTCCCTTGTACCGGTGTGTGATTCGGTCAGCGTGAACTGCAAATCGAACTTCGCGATCCCGGTGTCGACATCCTCCGACTCGATGCGCAGCCCGGGCAGATCGAGAACCCGCACCGGGTGGTTCTGCACCGAGAGCATCACCTGGAACATCGGGTGATGTGCCTGCGACCGGGCCGGATTCAGCACCTCGACGAGCCGCTCGAACGGCAGGTCCGCATGCGCGAACGCATCCAGATCGATATCGCGCACGGCGTGCAGCAGGTCGGTGAACCTGGCGTCCGGATCGATCCGGGTGCGCAGCACCAACGTGTTGACGAACATGCCGACCATCCGATCCAGCTCGGGGTGGCCGCCGCGGCCGGCGATCGGCGTGCCGACGGTGATGTCGTCGGTCGCGGTCATCCGGTGCAGCAGTACCGCGAGGGCGGCGTGCAGCAACATGAACATACTGACGTTATTGCTGGTGGCAATCGTCCGCAGTTCCCGATGGGTCAATGCGTCGATCGGGCACTCGACGATGCCGCCGCGATAGGTCGGCGCGGGCGGGCGCGGCCGGTCCGTGGGCAGGTTCAGCAGCTCCGGAATTCCGTCCAGGGTGCGCCGCCAGTAGTCGAGCTGGCGGTGCACTACCGAACGGGGATCGTCCTCGGTGCCGAGCGTGTCCTGCTGCCAGAGCGTGTAATCCGCGTACTGGATCTCCGTTTCCGGCCAGTCCGGTGTCTTCTCCTCGCATGCGGCCGCATAGGCGGCGGCCACATCGGCGGCCAGCGGAGCCAGCGACCAACCGTCCATCGCAATGTGGTGGACGACCAGCACCAGTACATGCTCGGTCGACTCCCCCGGTGTCGTTTCGGTGGATCCGTCCGGGCCGATCGTGATGAGCGCGGCGCGTATCGGCACGGTCGACGCGAGATCGAATCCCGGAGTCGCGAAATCCTTTACGGCGCCGGGTATTTCCGAGAGCGGCATCGTCGCGGCGAACAGCGCGACGGCCGCTTCGGCCGGGTCGAGAATCTGCTGCGCGGGTACCCCATCGATCTCCGGGAACACCGTCCGCAGCGTCTCGTGCCGCCACTGCACCGCATGCAATGCCCGCACCAAGGCATCGACATTCAGCTCACCGCGCAACCGCAGCACCACGGGGATGTTGTAGGCCCCGGTGGCATGACCCGCGCTGTTGCCGATCTGGTTGAACCGGTTCAGGAACCACAGTCGATACTGCGCCGCCGACAACGGAATCCGCGCCGGCCGATCGCGACGCACCAGCTCCAGCTGGGCGTCGGCACCGGATCCGGAATCGAGCAGCGTCGCGAGTTCGGCGACCGTCGGCATGGTGAAGACTGTGCGCACCTCGAGCCGGGTATTGGTCGCCGCGGCCAGCCGGGCCACGAGTTGGGTTGCCAGCAGCGAATTTCCGCCGATATCGAAGAAGCTGTCTTCGGCGCTCACGCCCTCGACACCGACCAACTCACCCATCACCTCGGCGACCAGCCGCTCGGCGTCCGTCACGGGTGCGCGCTGCGCCGTGCGCACCGTCAGCTGCGGTTCCGGCAATGCGGCGACGTCCAACTTGCCGGTCGGGGTCAGCGGAATCCCGTCCAGCACCGTGATACTCACCGGAACCATATGTGCGGGAAGCTGTTCGGCGACACGGGCGCGCACCGCGTCGACATCCGGTGTGGTGTCCTCGACGGGCTGGATGAACGAGACGATCCGATCCGCACCCGCGATATGGCGCACCTCGGTGTGTGCGAACCGCACGTGTTCATGTGCGGCGAGCGCATTGGTGATCTCGTTGAGTTCGATGCGGAAGCCGCGCACCTTCACCTGATGGTCGCTGCGACCGAGGTAGACGATCGCGCCCGCGGCATTCCAGCGCACCACGTCACCGCTGCGGTACATCCGTGACCCCGGCGGTCCGAAGGGGTCGGCGACGAATCGCGTCGCGGTGAGCTCGAACCGGTCGAGATACCCACGTGTGACACCGAACCCGCCGAGGTACAGGTCGCCGGGCACGCCGACCGGCACCGGACGCAGCCGCTCGTCGAGCACCAGCGCCCGCGCACCGCGCACCGGGGTGCCGATGGTGATCGGTTCGCCGATCGCCATCGGATCGGAGATCGTGATGACCACCGTGGTTTCGGTCGGCCCGTATCCGTTGAACATCTGCCGTCCCGGGGCCCAGCGGGCCACCAGATCTGGACCAAAGGCCTCGCCGCCCACCATGACCGCGCGCAGGCTCGGCAACGACCACCGTTCCCGATCAATGGTGGCCAGCGCGGCCGGAGTGATGAACGTGTGGGTGACGCGTTCGCGCTCGATCAGTGCGGCGAGTTCGTCGCCGCCGTAGATATCCGGCGGGACGATCACCATGGTCGCACCGGATCCGATCGCGAGCAGCAGATCGAAAATGGCCGCGTCGAAGCTCGGGGAGGAGAAGTGCAGTGTGTGCGAATCCTTGTCGATCCGCATCCGCTCGCGGACCTCGTCGCCGAAGTTCGACAGACCGCTGTGCGTGACGGCCACGCCCTTGGGCTTGCCGGTCGAGCCCGAGGTGTAGATCACATAGGCCAGATCGGTGATCTCGACGGGACGATGGCGTTCGTAGTCGTCGACCATGCAGTCGTCGAATTCGTCCAGTTCCTCGATGAATTCGGGAGCATCGAGCAGCAGCCAGTCGGTGTCCGCGGTCGCGGGCAGCCGATCGGCGTGCTCGGCCAGCGTGACACCCACCTTGCACCCGGAGTCGACCAGCATGTGCCGCACGCGGTCGGCCGGATAGTTCGGATCCACCGGCACGAATGCGGCGCCGGACTTGGCGACCGCGAGCATGGTGATAACCGAGTCGACCGAGCGGGTCAGGCCGAGCGCCACTCGGTCCCCCGGGCCGAGCCCGCGCTCGATCAGTGTTCGTGCCAACCGATTCGAGAGCCCGTCGACCTCGGTGTAGGTCAGCGAGGTGCCGCCCGCGCGAATTGCCGTGCGCTGCGGATACATATGCGCGGTCGCGGTGAAATACGCGGCCAGTGTGCACTGCGGCGTGGTCGCGCCACCGGTGGCCGGGGTGAGCCGGCGTCGCTCGAATTCGGTGCGCACGTCGATATCGCGGACCAGCGCCTGCGGCGCGGCGGTGATTGCCGCCAAGACCGCCAGGAAGCGGTCGGCCATCGTCTTGACGGTCGACGCATCGAAAAGCTCTGCGGCGTAGACAAATTCGAAGCCACGCTGCGACGCGCGCGGTCCGGCGTCGCGGGCGCCGACATCGACCCGCAGCTCCAGCTCGAATTTGGCCAGCGCGATATCCAGTTCCTCGGCACGCAGCGCGAGGTCGGGCAGTTCGAGTGCGGGAACCGGCCCGTCCTGCACCGTCAGCGCCACCTGGAACAGCGGATGACGACTGAGGCCGCGCGCATCGCGCCCCAACTCCTTGACGATGCGCTCGAACGGAATGTCCGCATGCGCCATGGCGGCCAGCTCGTTGTCCCGATCCACGCGCAGCAGCGTCGCGAACGGAATATCCGGGTCGACGTCCGAGCGCAGCACCAACGTGTTGACGAACATGCCGACCAGCTCGTCGAGCTTGGTATCGGTGCGCCCCGCGACCGGCGTGCCGATCACGATATCCCGACCGCCGGTAATGAACCGCAGCATGACCGCGAGGGCCGAGCGCAGCACCATGAACATGCTGACACCCTGCTCTCGCGCGAGTTCGGCCAGCGCCTGCTGCACCGGCTCGGGCACGGTGAAGCGCACCGAACCCGCCTCCTGCGTCGGCGTGGCCGGCCGCAGCCGATCGTAGGGCAGCGGCAGTTCGTCCGGCAGATCCGCCAGTGCAGTGCGCCAGTACGCGAGTTGCTCGCCCGCGAGGCTGTCCGGATCCGCCTCGTCACCGAGGTAGGCACGCTGCCACAGCCCGAAATCGGCGTACTGCACCGGAAGTGGCGTCCATTCCGGTGCGCCACCCTCGCGCCTTGCCGTATAGGCGGCGGCCAGATCCCGGGTCAGCGGGCCGAGCGACCAACCGTCGGCGGCGATGTGGTGTACCACGATGCCGAGCAGATGACGCCGAGATTCGGTGCGCAGCAGGGTGATCCGCAGCGGGATGTCCTTGGTGAGATCGAATCCGGTGCGGGCCATGGCCCGCAGTATCTGCTCGGCGGCGCTATCGTCGGTCGCCACCGGCTCGACCACCGGCATGGCCTTGGCGGTCGGCAGCACCGACTGCTGGGCACCGAGATTGTCCTCCGGGAAGACCGTGCGCAACACCTCGTGCCGCTCGACCAGATCGGTCAGCGCCGCCCGCAGTGCCGCCGCATCCAGATCGCCGTCGATCCGAATGACGAATGCGATGTTATAGGCGCTCGATTCGGGTGAAAATCGATTAAGGAACCACAGTCGCTGCTGGGGCAGCGACAATGGAATGCGTCCCGGACGTGGGGTATGCACAGCCAGCGCCGCCCGTTGCGTCCGGGGCGCTTCCGTTATCCGTTCCGCGATACCGGCCACCGTCGGCGCCTCGAAGATCAGCCGCACCGGCAGGTCGACGCCGAATTCCGCGTGCAGTGCGGCGGCGAGGCGGGTGGCGAGCAGCGAGTTGCCGCCCACCTCGAAGAAGCTGTCCTCCGCGCCCGTCATCGGGTGGCCGAGGATTTCGCCGAACGCGGCGGCGACGCGCTGCTCCAGCAGCGTGCTCGGCGCACGCGAGGTACCCGCGGCCGCGAAAACCGGTGCGGGCAGAGCCTTTCGGTCCAGCTTGCCGGCCTGGGTGACCGGCATCTCGTCGAGTACGGCAATCGAGGCAGGCACCATGTAGCCGGGCAGCCGCTGACGCGCGGTCTCGGCGATAGCCGCGGCCTCGATCGGTTCGTCCGCGGTCACATAGGCGACCAGGCGGGACTGGCCGTGTTCGTCGGTGTGCACGACGGTGAGCGCGGCGCTCACACCCGGATGGGCACGCAGCACATGGTCGATTTCGCGCAGTTCGATGCGGAAGCCGCGGATCTTGATCTGATCGTCGGCACGGCCGAGGAAGCGCAGCCGGCCGGTCGGATCCGAGACCACGAGATCGCCGGTACGGTACATCCGTTCACCACGCCTACCGTGCGGGTTCGCCGGGAAGCCCTGTGCGGTAAGGCCGTATCGGCCCAGGTAGCCGCGGGCCAGCCCCGGACCGGACAGGTAGAGCTCGCCCGGGGTGCCCGGTGGCACCGGATGCAGTCGACCGTCCAGCACGAACAGTCGCATACCGCGCACCGGCATGCCGAGCGGCACCGGACGGCCCGCCTGCATCGGACCGCTGGCGGTGGCGGCGACGGTCGCCTCGGAAGGCCCGTACATATTGTGGATGCGGTGCCCGGCCGACCACCGTTCGACCAGTTCCTCCGAGCACGCCTCACCGCCGACAATGACTGCCTCGAGCTCGTCGAGCCCCTCCTCCGGCACGGTGGCCAGCGCGGCCGGCGTGATGAAGGCATGGGTGACCCGCTCCGTGCGCAGCAGATCGGCGAGTTCCGTACCGCCGTACATGCCCGCGGGTGCGATCACGATGGTGGCGCCCGCCGCGAACCCGAGCAGGATCTCCAGCACCGAGGCGTCGAAGCTGGGCGAGGAGAAGTGCAGCGTGCGTGCCGAATCCGTGACACCGAACAGATGCATCTGCTCCTGTGCCAGCGATGCGATACCGGCGTGGGTGACGACGACGGCCTTGGGCTTTCCGGTGGAACCCGAGGTGTAGATCAGGTAGGCCGGATATCCGATGCGCAGCGGGTAGTGACGGTCCGCATCGGTGACGGGATCGGTTGAGTATTGGGTGGATTCGGTGGCCAGTTCATCCGAGCCGAGGACCAGCCAATCGACATAGTGCTTGCGGTGCTTACCGCCTGCGGCGGGCCAGGCGGGCATGGTGGCCAGGGATTCCGGCACGGTCAGCCCGAGCATGGCACCGGAATCGGCGATCATATGGCCGATCCGCTCGGCCGGGTAGCTCGGATCGATCGGCACATATGCCGCACCGGTTTTCGCCACGGCCCAGATGGCCGCGATGGAATCGAGGCTGCGCGGCAAA
The DNA here is from genome assembly GCF_035920345.1 of Nocardia vinacea. Taxonomy (NCBI): domain Bacteria; kingdom Bacillati; phylum Actinomycetota; class Actinomycetes; order Mycobacteriales; family Nocardiaceae; genus Nocardia; species Nocardia vinacea. Next base: position 1,617,891 of record NZ_CP109149.1, on the reverse strand, counting down.
GCGATCGCCACGACGACCTCGGGTCCGGCGCCGTGTTCGATCAGCGTGCGCGCCAGGCGGTTCGACATCTCGTCGAGTTCGCGGTAGCTGGTGTCGACGCCCTCGTAGCGCACGGCGGTCGCGTCCGGCAGCCGCTCGGCGATGTCGGTGAACAGCTGCGCCAAGGTGATCGACGGCTCGCCCGGAGCACCGGCAATCGGCGCGAGCTTCGCGGCCTCGAGCCGGTCCAGGATCTCCAGATCGCCGACCGGTCGGTTCGGCTCGGCGACGACGGCACTGAGCACGGCGATGAACCGGCGAGCGAACGATTCGACCGTGCGCTTGTCGAAAATATCGGTGGCATAGCCGAATTCGGCGTGCAGCGGGCCGTCGGCGATACCGTCGTGCAGTTCCAGCTGCAGATCGAATTTGGCGATATCGGCGGCAATCGGCAGCACCTGCGCCTGCACACCGGGCAGATCGATGCTCAGATCCGGTGCGCGGTCATAGGACAGCATCACCTGGAACAGCGGATGCCTGGCGGCGGAGCGCTCCGGGTTGACGAGTTCGACCAGCCGCTCGAACGGCACATCCGCATTGGCGAAGGCATTGAGATCGGTTTCGCGGACCACATCGAGCATCTGGTCGAATCCGGCGGCCGGATCGACCTCGGTCCGCAACACCAGCGTGTTGACGAACATGCCGACCAGATCGTCGAGCGCCGGATCCGAGCGGCCCGCGATCGGGGTGCCGATGGCGATATCGGTGCTCGCGCACAGCCGCGCGAGCAGCGTGGCCAGTACGGCGTGCAGCACCATGAACATGCTGACACCCCGGCTGGCCGCGAGTTCGCCTGCGGCGCGGCGGATCTCGGGGGCGATGGTGAACTCCACCCGCCCGCCGTCGGTCGAGCGACGCAGCGGGCGCGGACGATCCAGCGGCAGGTCGAGCTGATCCGGCAGACCAGTGAGGGCCGCGCGCCAGTAGGCGAGCTGACGGCTCAGCGCACTCGCCGGATCGGCTTCGTCGCCGAGCAGTTCGCGCTGCCACAGGGCGAAATCGGCGTACTGCACCGGCAGCGGGGTCCACTGCGGTGTGATGCCCTTCGCACGCATGGCTACCGCAGCCATCAGATCCCTGGCGAGGGGTGCGATCGACCAGCCGTCACCGCAGATGTGGTGCAGCACGATGAGGAATACGTGCCGCTCCGGTCCGGTGGTCCACAGCGCCACCCGGATCGGGGCCTGACTGCGCAGATCGAAGCCGTATCCGGCGAACTCCTCGGCGAGTTCCTGCACATCGGCGCCGGTCGCGTCGATCGGGTCCAGGGTGAGCGGGATATCGCTGGCCGGATGCACGAGCTGGTACGGACCTTCCGGCGCATCCGGGAAGGTGGTGCGCAGGGATTCGTGCCGTTCGATCACATCGACGAGTCCGGCACGCAGCGCGACCAGATCGACGGGTCCATCGATCTCGACGGCAAGCGGCATGTTGTAGGCGGCGGCATGTTCGGCGAAGCGATTGAGGATCCACAGCCGCTGCTGAGCCAGCGACAGCGGAATCCGTTGCGGCCGTTCGGCCGGTACCAGCTTCGGGGAGGACGCGTCCGGGTTGTGGGCGGCGAAGCGCTCGATCAACGCGGCGATGGTCGAGGCCTCGAACAGGTCGCGGATAGTGAGTCCGGCGCCAAGGGCGGCATTGATCCGCGCGACCGCGCGGGCGGCGATCAGCGAATTGCCGCCGAGATCGAAAAAGCCGTCCTCGACACCGATGCCGTCGATGCCGAGAACTTCACTGAAGATACCGGCGAGGACCCGCTCCACCTCGGTGCGGGGCTCGGCGGTGAGATGGCCGGACGGTCGGGCAGCGATGGGTTCTGGCAGCGCCTTGCGGTCGATCTTGCCGTTCGCGCTCAACGGTAGTTCGCCGAGCACCATCAGCACCGAAGGCACCATGTAGCTGGGCAACGTGCGACGCAAGGCATTCAGCAGCGCGGCGCTGTCCAAGTGGTCCGAAAAGGCCGGGGTAGCAACGACATAGGCGACGAGTTCGTCGCCGGTACGGCCGTGGTGGGCGACGCAGACCGCGCGAGCGACCCGTTCGTCGGCAAGCAGTGCCGCCTCGATCTCGCCGAGTTCTATGCGCAGACCGCGGATCTTCACCTGGAAGTCGCTGCGGCCCAGGTATTCGAGGACACCCCGACCCGAATCCCCTCGGTGGCCACCGAGATCCGGATCGCCCTGCCAGCGCGCCAGATCGCCGGTGCGATACATCCGGGCGCCCGGGGTGAACGGGTTGGCCACGAAACGATCAGCGGTCAACCGAGATTGGCCGAGGTAACCGCGCGCCAGTTGGACACCCGCGAGATACAGCTCGCCGACGATCCCCGGCGGCACCGGCCGCAGACGCGCGTCCAGGATGTAGGTCTGGGTATTCCATACCGGCGAGCCGATCGGCACGCTATCCGGGTCGGCCGGGCACGGCCAGTAGGTGACATCGACGGCAGCCTCGGTCGGCCCGTACAGATTGTGCAGTTCCGGCCCGTGCAGGGCGGCGTGGAAGTCACGGACGGTGGCCGCGGGCAACGCTTCACCGCTGCAGAACACCCGGCGCAGCGTGGTGCAGCCGCGCACATCGGTATCGGTGACGAACACCGAAAGCATAGACGGCACGAAATGGGCTACGGTGATGGACTTTTCGGCGATCGTCCGGGCCAGGTAGCCGGGATCGCGATGTCCGTCGGGCGTCGCGACGACGAGTCGCGCGCCGATCTGCAAGGGCCAGAAGAATTCCCAGACCGAGACGTCGAAGGTGTCCGGAGTCTTCTGCAGCACCGCGTCGGTGCCGTCCAGCGGATATTCGTGCTGCATCCAGCGCAGCCGGTTGACGATCGCAGCGTGAGTTACACCGACGCCCTTGGGTTTTCCGGTCGATCCCGAGGTGAAGATCACGTACGCGAGATGATCGGAACGCAGTGGGGAGAGACGGTCGGTGTCGGTTATCGGGTGGGCGTCGAAATCCGTGAGGTCGACGGTATCGATCGCGACCGTGGCCGCGCCCGCCGGCAGCGCGAGCTCGTCTCGGGTGGTCAATACACAGACCGGATCGGCCTGTTCGAGGATCTGTTCGATCCGCTCGACCGGATGATCCGAATCCAGCGGCAGGTACGCCGCGCCTGCCTTGATGATCGCGTACATGCCCACGACGAGTTCGATGCTGCGCCGCAGGTACAGGCCGACCACCTTCTCGGGGCCCGCGCCGCGCGCGATCAGCAGTCGGGCCAATTGGTTGGCACGCTCATCGAGTTCGCGGTAAGTCAGTGTGTCGTTACCGAATTCGAGCGCGACCGCATCCGGGCAGATCATCGCGCGATCGGCGAACAGGCCGGACAGGGTCCCCTGCTGCGGCGCGGTCTCGGTGGCGTTCCAGGTGTGCAGCACGCGCTCGCGCTCGTCATCGGTGATGGCGATGAGACTCTCGGCGTGCGTATCGGGATCGGCGGCGAGGAATCGGGTCAGGAAGTCCAGGAACCGGCCGTGGTGCGCCGTGACCTCGAACTCCGCGTAGAGCCGCGGATTGGCCTCGAAGTCGATATGGATGCGACCGCCCTCGCCGTTGTACAGATTGATGGACAGGTCCTCGACCGGGCCGGTGGCCAGCACATGCAGCGAGCCGAGCAGACTGCCGAACTTCAGCTCGTCGTGGAACAGCATGATGTTGACCATCGGGCCGAAGAACCCGCGCGCATCGCGGGAGTAGCCGCAATCACGGCGGATGTCGTCGTGCCGGTAGCGCTGGTGCCGCAGCGCTCCGGTGATCTGCAATTCGGCGGCGCGCACCACATCGCGAACGGTGGTATCGGCATCGAAGCGCACCCGAATCGGCACCACATTCGAGACCACGCCGGCGGAGCGACGCAGCGCGACCGTGGTCCGTGCCGATACCGGCAGGCTCAGCACCACGTCGGGATTGCCGGTCACCGAGCGCGCGTAGGCGGCCAGTGCGGCGACGAACATGGTCGAGCTGTGGGTCTCGAGTTCGGCCGTGGCCGCGTTCATGGCGGCCTCGGCGCGTTCGTCGAGGACCGCGCAAGCACGCCGCCGCCCCGCGTCGGGGGCGGCGGTGAGGCCGTTCACGTTGGACAGAGTCATCGGTCCACCCGCGCCCGCTAATTGCTCGAGCCAATAGTCGCGATCGTTGCGGAACCGGCTGGAGTCGCGGTATGTGGATTCGTCCGCATAGATTTTGGCCAGTGGTGTGGCTCGGGATGCCTCCGGTTCGGTGCGGTTCTCCACCGCCGTATAGATCTCCGCGGTGCGGGTGAGCGCGTTCATCGCGCCGTAGCCGTCGATCACGATGTGATGGCCGCGTGCATACCAGATGTAGTCGGATTCGCCGGTCCGCAACACAATGTTCGTAGTGAGTGGATCCCGCTCGAAGTCGATCGGCGAACTGGCGTGCTCGTTCATCCAGCGCAGCGCGGCAGCGTGCGGATCAGGCTCGTCACGCAGATCGATCCGGCCCCAGCCGGGGCGGCGGGTGTGGTCGATCACCTGATGCGGGACACCGTCGATCTCGATCAGACGCACATGTCCGACCTGCGTTTCTACACCGAACCGTTCGATCGAGTACAGCAGGCGTCCGACGTCCAAGTCTCCGTGGATCTCGACATACTGCGCAATGGTCAGCGGGACATCCGGGCGGATACGTTGGGCGTACCAGAGGGCTGTTTGCGCCGGCGACAGTGCGAATGGTTGTGCCGAGAATTCACCGGAAGAGCATTGGTCGACGCGATCCGTGGCCAATGACTTCATCAATCACTCCTTCTGCCGCTGTTCATGCACAACTCCCCGAGCACCGCCACCGCAGGCGCGCACGCGCCAGCCGTAGGACGTGATCCACGCCCATAGATTCGGAGCATCGAATGCAACGGATGGCCAGCGTTGCGGATTTGTTTCACTTCGAACGACATTGGCAGCAAGGCACTTTCACAAGCTACATTCCCGCAAACTCTCCAAATTTGCGGTTTGAGCGGCATAAACACCGGAAAACGACGACCTACACCAGCCCTTATTGCAAAGCTGGCGAACTGCACGCTAACGCTCGGGACAGACCGAAAGATGGTTTCGTAGCCCCGAAACATACCGATTGTTTGGTTAGGGAAAAGCCCTACTCATCGCGCTCAACCGATCTCGCGAGCTCAGCCGACCGGCTGGTCCGTGGTGGCCTGGTTGTTCGCGTACTTACCGCGGGTCTTTCGCCGCCGGATAACTGCCACCACGACGGCAGCAGCGGACAGAATAACCGAGAGAAGTTCCGGTTCGGCGCCGAATCGGGTCGCGAGTGTCGTGTCGCTCCGCAACGGCAGTTCGGCGACCAGCGCGGCGGGTACGAACTTGGGTGTCTGCTGCTGGACTGTGCCGTCCGCGGTGATGATGGCACTGACACCGGAGGTGGCGGCGACCACGAGGGCACGGCCGTGTTCGACGGCGCGGACCCGGGACATCGCCAGCTGCTGATAGGTCATCTCGCTGTCGCCGAAGGTGGCGTTATTGGTGGGCACGGTCAGCAATTGCGCGCCCGCGTGCATGGAATCGCGGAAGGCGCGGTCGAAGGCGACCTCGTAGCAGGTCGCGACGCCGATATCGATGCCGTCGCCGTAGCGGCTACCTGCAGGTCGCTCGAAAGGGTCCGCGCGGACGGTGCCGTCGCCGTTGCCCGGGACGAAGAATCCGGCGCGGTCGGCGTACTCGGAGAACAGGCGGAAGAAGCTGCGCATCGGCAGGTATTCACCGAACGGCTGGATGATCTTCTTGTCGTGCCGCTCCCCCGGACCGGCCGCACCGTTCCAGACGATGACCGAGTTCGTCGTCGTCCGATCGCCGTTCACCAGTACGGCGCCGACGAGTATCGGCGCGCCGATCTGCTCGGACGCCTCGGTGATCTCCGCGGCCGCGTCGGCATTGCGCAGCGGATCGATATCCGATGAGTTCTCCGGCCAGATCACCACGTCCGGCTTACGCGCCTGCCCCTGTGCGACTGCTCGAGCCAATTCCTCGGTGCGCCGGACATGGTTGTCGAGTACAGCGCGTCGCTGGGCATTGAAGTCCAGCCCGAGCCGCGGCACGCTGCCCTGGATGGCGGCGACCGTGATTGTCCGGTCGCCCTCCTCCGGGCCGGGCAGCGCAGTCCGGAGGATCGCTCCGGTGACCGGGATGGCAACCAAAGTCGCCGCCGCGGCGATAATTCCGATGCGAATCGTGGTGGGATGACGCGACTCGGCGGGCGACTGATCGTCCGTCGGCACGGCCGTCACGCGAGTCCACATGTACACCAGCACTGCCGCCGCCGCGGTTCCGGTGAGCGCCACCGCGAATCCGATGAGCGGCGCGCCCCCGACCATGGCCAGCGATAGGTACCACCCATCGGCCTGACCGAACGCCAAGCGCCCCCACGGAAATCCGCCGAACGGAAAGCTCGATCGCAGCCACTCGGTGGCCGTCCACGTCAACGCCACCCACACCGGCCACCCCGGCAGCGAGAACAACAACCGTGCCAATAGCCCGAATAGTCCTATATATAAGGAACACACCGTCGACAACGCGAGCCACGGCACCGGCCCCACGTAGATCCCGGTCCACGGCAACAGCGGCACGAAGAACGCCAGCCCCGCCAGGAACCCGTACCCGAACCCCCCACGCATCCGCGCGGCGCCGCGTATGGTCAGCGTCAGCACCACGATCCCGATAGGCGCAAGAAACCAGAACGGCCTCGGCGGAAAACTCCCGAAAATCAACAGCCCCGACACCACCGCCGCGACCGACCGACTCAGCACCGGATACCGCCCGAGTGCGACCGCCACGCGGCGCAGAGCCGCGCCGGGTGTTTCAGGCTTCATGGATGGTGACTCCGCGGTGAACGGTGCGCAGGCAGGTGGGCAGGGACGCGTCGGGGTCGAGCGGGGGTAGGCCGGGGACTCGGGACCGCGGATCGGTGGACCAGCGCTGGACGGTGTCGGCGGCTGCTGCGACGACCAGGTCGGCGGCGTCCCAGATCGCGTAGGAGGCGGGAGCTCCCGGGACCAAGGTGCCCGCGACGCCGTCGCGGACGCCGCCTGCGCGCCAGGCCCCCCGGGTGGCAGCGGCAAAGGCGGCACGAGGTGAGAGACCGTGGCCGGGGGTGCGGTGGTTGACCGCGGCGCGGACCGCCGACCAGGGATCGAGTGCGGTAACCGGTGCGTCCGAGCCGATGGCGAGGGCGATGCCCGCCGCGGCCATGGCCGCGAAGGGATTCAGCGTGGCGGCACGTTCGGAGCTGAGGCGGGTGGCGTACATGCCGTCCGGGCCGCCCCAGGTCGCGTCGAAACCCGGTTGGACACTGGCGATTACGCCCCAGGCGGCCAGTTTCACGATCTGATCGGCGTCGATCATCTCCGCATGCTCGACGCGGTGCGCGCGAGATGCGACGGCCGGGCCGCCGAGTTCGTCGACCACCTGTCCGAATCCGGCGACGACAGCGTCCATCGCGGCATCACCGATGACATGGAATCCGGCCTGAATGCCCGCCTCGGTGCAGGCGCGCACATGCGTGGCGATTGTGTCGGCGTCGAGGTAGCCGAGACCGGTTCCGGCATCATCGGCATAGGGCACGCGCAACCGAGCGCTGTGCGAGCCGATCGAACCGTCCACGAACAGATCGCCGCCGAGCGCATGCACCCCGAGTTCGGCGACCAGCGCCCGCGCCTCGTCCGCGGTGCGCACCGCCTCACCCCAATAGGCCCGGACTTCCACACCGTGCTCGAAGTCCAGCAACTCACGAATATCGGTGCGCCCGGCGATCTCCGGTCCCCCGCATTCGTGTGCCGCCACGACACCGTGCGCCGCCGCCGTATCCAGTGCGGCCTTGCGCGCCCGATCCCGTTGTGCGCGATCCAATCCCGAGAGAACTGCGGCGCGCACCAGATGGTGCGCGTCGGCACGCAGTGGCGCACCGCGGGTGAAACCCGCCGCGGCGGTGACTGCCGCAGTCAACAAAACCGACGACACCACCGCCGAATGCGCGTCCACCCGCGACAGATAGACCTGCCGCCCCGGCTGCACCACCGCGTCGATCTCCTCGACCGTCGGCGGTCGACCTTCCGGCCATCCGGTCTCGTCCCAGCCGTCGCCGAGAATCGCACCGTCGGGATGCGACGCAGCGAACGCGCGCAGCAGTTCCAGGCAGTGTTCGAGTGAACGCGCCACCGACAGATCGAGGCCGGTCAGTTTCAAGCCCAGCGCCGTCACGTGCACGTGCGGATCGACGAATGCCGGTGCCACGAAAGCACCATCGAGGTCGATGATCTCCGCATCCGGATGCAGCGCGCGTCCCGGTTGCTCGGCGCCCAGCCACACCACAGTGCCATCGGTCACGGCCATTGCCGTCGCGTCGGGTGAACTCGAACTGTAGAAACGACCGCCGATCAGCAACTGGGTACTCACGAGAGACCAGTCTGCCGTATGGGTGTTTCAGTCCGCCGAGTCGGACAGCCTACGCTCCGTAGCGACTGCTTACAGCTCGCTCGAAATGGTCGGCGGCGAAACGTCCGCTGGTTGTGCGAGCACCGCCATGACCTCCGCGTATTCCGGCGGCGCGCCGCCGGGTGCGGCTCGCATACCCGCCTCCACCGCGATCAGTTCCAGCCGCAGTGCCGCAGCCGTGAATCCGGAAATCGACTGTCCCGCAGCCGCCGCGGCCTGCCGCACCGCCGCTGCCAGCTCCTCACTCACCGTGACGGTGAGCTCTTCGGTCGCCATCCGGCCACCCTAGTCCTTCGATCCGTCTCACGAAATGGGCACGAGGGTGATTGTTGGCACGGTTTATGTAAGAGACCAGGCGTGAACCCGATCAGCCGGCTGACACTTTCGAGCGACCTGCAAAGCAGTCGCTACGGAAGAGCCGGGCGAGTCGAGGGGCGTGGGTCGTCGTACCACTCGCTGACAACCGCGCCGTCGACCACATCGTCACCGTCGATGATCACGCCGCGATACGGCATCGCCGCGGCCAGACGGTTGAAGCGGCGCGCGGCGACCGCGGCGACCAGCGGACGGACCAGGAAGCGGGTCGGCGGCAGCAGTAGGAGCAGCCCGAAGAACGAGGTGACCAGGCCCGGGATGAACATCAGGAACCCGCCCGCGGCGACGAGCGCGCCGTCCGCGACCGCGATGCCCGGGTTGATCTCCCCGCGTCCGGCGCGCCGGAATTGTTCGAAGACGCGACGACCTTGGGAGCCGATGAGCAGCATGCCCGCGGCGGACCCGGCGATGAGCAACAGGATGGTCGGCATCACACCGATGAGCTGGCCGACGCCGATCAGCGCGGCGATCTCGACGATGACGTAGAGCACGAACAGTACGGCGGGCATGGCGATCCTTTCGGACGATCTACCCGGTTCAACGTCGCACGATCCGATTTTTCTCCCGATCCAGCCTGATAGCTGGCTGAGATCTCACCCGCCGGGTCGCACCAACCCGGTCTCGTAGGCCAGCACGACCGCTTGAACCCGGTCGCGCAGACCGAGTTTCGTCAGCACCCGCCCGACATGCGTCTTGACGGTGGCCTCGGACAGATACAACTGCTCGGCGATCTCGGCATTGGACCGCCCCGCCGCGATCTGCTCGAGCACCTCACGCTCACGCGCGGTCAGCACCTCGAGTACCGCCGGATCCCGCATACCACCCGGGTCGTCGGCGATGAGCCGGTCCAGCAGTCGCTTGGTCACCTTCGGCGACACCACCGCATCACCGCCCGCCACACTCCGGATCGCCGAGACCAGATCCTCAGGCGGCGTGTCCTTCAACAGGAACCCGCTCGCACCCGCTCGCAGCGCGCCCAACGCATGTTCGTCGAGGTCGAAGGTCGTCATCACCAGCACCTTGCAGCCGTCACCGGTCTCGACGATGCGTTGCGTGGCGGATACCCCGTCGACGACCGGCATCCGCACATCCATCAGCACCACATCCGGCCGCAACTCCTTGGCCCGGGATATCGCGGCGGCCCCGTTCTCGGCCTCTCCGATCACCTCGATGTCCGGGTGCGCACCGAGCACCATCTTCAAACCCATGCGCATGAGTTCCTGATCATCGACAACGAGAACGGTAATCGGCACGTCCCCAATCTATCGGCCCCGTCCAGCGTGTTTTTCCCACCGTGCGCGCGGCCTCGAAAGAAGCCTGCGGCTAACCGCTTTCGTTGCCGCGCACCAGTGGGATGGTCGCGTATACCCGCCAGGCGCCATCGGAGGTGCGGCCCGCTTCCAGCGTGCCACTGAGTACGGCGATGCGTTCGCGCATGCCGACCAGTCCCATACCGCCGCCGACGATCGGGCTCGCGGCCTGCTCCTGCACCGGAACTCCGCCGGTATCGGTGACTTCGATGACCACATCGGCTGCCCGGCGCTGCACCCGCACCCACGCCTTCGGGTGCGAACCCGCGTGCCGGAGCGTGTTGGTCAGCGATTCCGTCACGATGCGGTGCATGCCGAGACTCACCTCGGGGGCGATATCGTCGAGTCCCCCGGTCATTTCGAGTTCCACCGCGAGCCCGGTATCGCGCATCATCTCGACCACCTTCGCCAGACCCGCGGTTCCGTGCTGCGGCAACTGATCCGGGGCGTGCTCGATGCGCAGCAGCGCCACGGTTCGGCGCAATTCCCGTAAGGCCTCGCGACCGGTGCTCGCGATCGTGGTCAATGCCCGCTCGGCCGCGTCCGGATCGCGCCGCAGCGCGTACTTCGCGCCGTCGGCCTGCACGATGATCACGCTCACCGCGTGGGCGACGACGTCGTGTAGTTCACGGGCGATGCGGGTGCGTTCGGCGGAGACGGCATCGTGCGCACGGCGCTCCCGGTCGTAGTCGGCGACCGCGAGCCGCGCCGCCACCTCTTGGTCGTAGGCGTGGCGCGCGCCGATGAACTCGGCCAGCGTCCAGCACAGCGCATAGAACATCGCGGTGAAGATCAGATCCGAACCGGCTGGCTTGTGCAGCAACAGAAATGAGCTGGTGCAGTCGGCGCTAAGGCCGAGCGCGTACCAAATTCCTTCCAGGCGACCGACATACGCGACCAGCGTGTACAGCATGATGCCGAGCCCGAACAGCGCGATATGGTCGGCCTTGTCCTCGGACGCGTAGCTCACCAGCGTCGAGGCGATCGAGAGTCCGAGCATCGCGGCCGCCATCGCCCGTGGATACAGCCGCCGAAATGCGACCGGTACCGGCAACAGCACACCGATTCCCAGGTATGCCAGCTTGCTGTCGGAATTGCTGACCCCGAGAATCTCGAGCAGCATCAGGACGGCGGCCAGCATCGAATCCGAGATGAGGGGCTTGCCGCGAAGCCACAGACTGAACCGGCGCACGAATATCAGCCTAGGTGGGGGCGGGCCCGATCCAACCATCTGGTTGGCTGGCTGGGTGGATTTTGCAGACTGGGCGGCCTTACTAACAGCCGCAACCGCCGCGGGCTGGGTGGATGCGGTGGTCGGCGGCGGCGGATTGATCATCCTGCCGACACTGTTCCTCGTCGCGCCGGGCATCGTGCCACAGACCGCACTCGGCACCAATAAGCTCGCCGCGGTCGCGGGCACCAGCGCGTCGGTCATGACGTTCGCGCGCAAAGTTCCCATGCAGTGGCGCACGCTGCTGCCCGCGGCGGCGATCGCGGCGGTCACCGCGGCGACCGGTGCGGCGGCGGTTTCCCTCATCGATCGCGACCTGTTCATCCCGATCGTGATGGTCGTGCTGGTCGGCGTCGCCATCTTCGTCACGCTGCGCCCATCGATCGGCATCACCCTGGCCACGCACCCACCGACTCGGCGCAAGTTCGTGCTCGTGATCGCCCTGGCCGCCGGATTGATCGGCTTCTATGACGGACTACTCGGCCCCGGCACGGGCACCTTCCTGATCATTACCTTCGCCACCCTGCTCGGTACCGAATTCGTGCGCGCCGCCGCGATGGCGAAGGTGATCAACTGCGGATCCAATTTCGGTGCGCTGATCTACTTCGGTGTCACCGGCCACATCATGTTCGCGCTGGGCGCGGCCATGGCGGTCGGCAATGTGGCAGGCGCGATCATCGGCTCGCACATGGCATTACGCAAGGGCGCGGAGTTCGTGCGCGTCGTACTGCTGGTCGTCGTCATCGGCATGGTGATCCGTTTGGGCTGGCAGCAATTCGGCTGAGGCGATCAGTGCACGGGTCCGGCATGCATCTTGGCATTCGAGGCGAGCCAGGGCTGCAGCACCCGTGAGGTCGTTTCGTGGATCTGGCGGTGCAACCGCTCGCCGTCCACTCCGGCCACCGGACTCTGGAACAGCACCGTCAACGCACCGGAAACCGCGCCGACCACGGCACCGACCAATGCGGCTGCGCCGACATCGTCCAATTCGGCGGGAAACGCCATATGCAACTGTCGCGCGATCTCGCGTTGCGCGACCAACTGCGCATGCGCGGCCCGCCCGCTCACCGCGGGCACGGTGCGCGAAACCTTTGCGCGCAGTGCGGCAATGCGCGCACTCAGATCATCGACGAGGTGTTCGCCCGGATTGTCGCCCGCCGCTCGCAAGGCCCGCAGCAGCACTTCCACGGGCCGCTCGCCGGGCCGACGACTCGCGATGGCAGCCACCGCGGCGCGCACCCGCTCGTCCTGCTCCGGGAAGAGCAACTCTTCCTTGCTGGCAAAGTAGTTGAAGAAGGTCCGGGTGCCGACTTCGGCCGCGGCGGCGATATCGGCCACTGTGGTCTCCTCATAGCCTCTGTTCTCGAAAAGCTCGACGGCTGCCTCGAGGAGGGCACGGCGGGTACGTTCTCGCTTGCGATCGCGGAGGGCGGATGGCGGCACGCGGGCACAGTACGGCATAACCCGACTTGGGTACGGTAACCACGACTTTCGCGCGCGCCATGCCGCCAAACCGTGATCAAATTCGGGTCGCGTGCGACTGCTCCCGGTGAGCCGCGTCGATCACCGAATCCAGCAAACCCGGGAAACGGGCGTCGAGATCGTCCCGGCGCAACGACTGCAAGGTTTCCCGGCCGGACGGACGCTGCCAAATGATCCCCGCATCGCGCAGCACTCGATAGTGGTGCGTCAGATTGGATTTGGGCACACCGTCCACGATCGAACCGCAGGTGTGCTCCGCCCCATTCGCGAGCACGCGAACGATCTGCAGGCGCAATGGATTTCCCAGCGCGGCGAACACGTTCGCCAACTCGATCCGGTCCCGCTCGGGATGTGCCGTCATCACACCGACCAGAATAGCTCGATTGTTGACATACAGTCGTACTGTTCATATGTTCTTGAACTATCCAACTGTATGAGAGGTCGTGCCATGGCGAGCAATTCCCGATTCGACGACAAGATCGCACTGATCACCGGCGGAACCAGCGGTATGGGTTTGGCCGTCGCGCGCAGGTTGCTCGACGAGGGTGGGCGGGTTGTCATCACCGGGCGTGACAAGTCCCGTCTGGACGCCGCGATCGAAGAGCTGAACGGCGGCGATCGTGTCCTCGGCATCCCCGGTGACGCAGCGAATCTCGCCGACCTGGACGCGTTGACGGCCGCGATCCGGGACCGCTATGGACGTCTCGACGTGGTTTTCGCCAATGCGGGCGTCGGCGCGTTCCAGGCGGTCGGCGATGTCACCGAGGCCGAGTTCTACCGGGTGGTCGATATCAACTTCAAGGCCGCGTTCTTCACCATCCAGCAGACCCTCCCGCTGTTGGCCGATGGCGGCGTGATCGTGATCAACGCATCATTCGCACTGCATCGCGGTGGGCCCGGCGCAGCACTCTATTCGGCGACCAAGGCGGCGGTACACAACCTGGCACGCACGCTGGCGGCCGAACTGGCACCTAGGCGAATCCGGGTCAACTCGGTGAGCCCGGGTTACACCGGGACGCCCGCGTTCTATGCCGAAGCATCGCCGGAAGTGCAGGCCGCCGCCGTCGGCACCGTGGCCGCGGGACGCATCGGCACCTCGGAGGATGTCGCCGCCGCGGTCGCCTTTCTCGCCTCCGACGAGGCGTCCTACATCAACGGCCAAGACCTGCTCATCGACGGCGGTCTCGTCGCCGCCACCCCTGCGGCCATGGTCTAGAACTGCGCCGCTGGGCATTTCGTGCGGCATTGCAGTCGATGCATGTCTACCAGGTCTGCGTGAGCGCAGCGGAAGCGGCGCTCGCCGGCCCGACCGACTACGTTGGGTCGGGTGAGCATCGCGACTTCCAAAGATGTGGACGCCGAGTTCCTTGCGTTACCACTGCACGCGCTCGCCGACGCCGCACTGTCGGCGGCACGGGCGGCGGGCGCGCAGCATGCCGATCTGCGGGTGCATCGGTTGGTCACCCAGTCGATCCGGCTGCGTGACGGCCGGGTCGAGGCGATCAGCAACGCCACCGATCTCGGCTTCGCCGTGCGCGTGATCGTCGACGGCACCTGGGGTTTCGCCTCGCATGCCGCACTCACTCCCGAGACCGCGGCCGAGGTGGCGCGGCGGGCGGTCACGGTGGCGACAACCCTGCGCGCGCTCAATCGTGAGCGCGTCGAACTCGCCGACGAGCCGCGATACGACAATGTGCATTGGGTTTCGGCCTACGACCTGGACCCGTTCACGGTGCCGACCGCCGACAAGGTCGCTGTGCTACAGGACTATTCGGGCCGGCTGTCCGCCGCCGACGGCGTCGATCACGTCACCGCCTCAGTGCTGCAGGTCAAGGAGCAGACCTTCTACGCCGACACCGCGGGCTCCGCGATCACTCAGCAGCGCGTGCGCCTGCACCCGCAGCTGGAGGCGATCACCGTGGACGCGGCGGCCGGTGTCTTCGAGACCATGCGCACCCTCGCCGCACCGGCCGGCCGCGGCTGGGAGTACGTCACCGGCGCGGACGGAATTTGGGACTGGAGCGAGGAACTCACGCAGATCCCGGGATGGCTGGCCGAGAAGGTGAAGGCGCCCAGCGTCGACACGGGACCCACCGACCTGGTGATCGACCCGACCAACCTGTGGCTGACCATCCACGAATCCATCGGTCACGCCACCGAATACGACCGCGCCATCGGCTACGAATCCGCCTATGCGGGTACCTCGTTCGCAACCCCGGACAAGCTCGGCACGCTGAAGTACGGAACGCCGATCATGCACGTCACCGGTGACCGCACCGAGGTGCACGGGCTGGCTTCGGTCGGCTACGACGACGAGGGCGTCGCCGGACAGCGCTGGGATCTGGTGCGCGACGGCGTTCTGGTCGGCTATCAACTCGACCGGGTCTTCGCCCCGCGCCTGGGGCTGGAACGCTCCAACGGCTGCTCCTACGCGGACTCACCGCATCATGTGCCGATCCAGCGCATGGCCAATGTCTCGCTGCAACCGGATCGCGAAAACGACACCAGTACCGCCGAACTCATCGCCCGGGTCGAGAACGGCATCTACATCGTCGGCGACAAGTCGTGGTCGATCGATATGCAGCGCTACAACTTCCAGTTCACCGGCCAGCGGTTCTTCCGCATTCGCGACGGCCAGCTCGACGGCCAGCTGCGCGATGTCGCCTACCAGGCCACCACCACCGACTTCTGGGGTGCCATGGAGGCGGTCGGCGGACCGTCCACCTGGCGCCTCGGCGGCGCGTTCAACTGCGGTAAGGCGCAACCCGGCCAGGTCGCCGCGGTCAGCCACGGCTGCCCGTCGATCCTGGTGCGCGGCATCAACATTCTCAACACCCGGACGGAGGCAGGTCAGTGATCGAGGTGATGATGCCCGCGGGTGCGGTCGTCGAGCAGGCGCTGGCGCTCTCGCATGCGGACGAGGCGGTGGTCATCGTCACCGATGCGCACGAGGCGTCGCTGCGCTGGGCGGGCAACTCGATGACTACCAATGGCTCCTCGTTTTCCCGGGACTGGGCGGTCATTTCGATCTTCCGCGACGGCCCGAACTCCGCGCGCGTCGGCAGCCTCAGCTCCACCAGCGTCGATCCGGCCGAGATCGAGGCGGTGGTCCGCGCCAGCGAGGCGGCGGCCCGCACCGCCGAACCGGCGAAGGATGCGATGCCGCTGCTGACTCCGGATTCGGATGGTCTGCCGGACGCCGGAAGCGACTGGGCGTCGGCACCGGGCAGCACGGGGATCGAGGTCTTCACCGACCTCGCACGCGACTTGGCGGGCGGATTCGACGGCACGGATCGGCTCTACGGTTTCGCCTACCACCAGATGCATACGACTTGGCTGGGCACCTCCACCGGTATTCGCCGCCGCTTCGTGCAGCCCACCGGTTCGGTGGAGATCAATGGAAAGCGCGGCGAAGGTGCGGATCTCGCGAGTGCGTGGGTCGGTGTCGGCACCGCGGACTTCACCGACGTCGACGTACCCGGACTGCTCACCGAATTGTCGCGGCGGCTGGATTGGTCCAAGCGCCGGGTCGAGCTGCCCGCAGGGCGCTACGAAACCCTGCTGCCGCCCTCCGCGGTCGCGGACCTGATGATCTACCTGGCCTGGTCCATGGAGGGCCGGGGCGCGCACGAAGGGCACAGTGCCTTCGCAAAGGCGGGCGGCACCCGAATCGGTGAGCGGCTCAGCGATATTCCACTGACGCTCTACTCCGATCCGAGCGCGAGCGGACTCGAATATCGTCCGTTCGTGGCGACTTCGTCGTCCTCGGAATCGCTGTCGGTCTTCGACAACGGTCTTCCGGCCCGACGCGTGGACTGGCTGCGCGATGGGGTCATCGAATCGCTGGTCTACCCGCGTGCCACCGCCACCGAATTCGACGCTCCCACCACGGTTCCCGGTGACAACCTGCTGCTGACCGGCGGATCGGGCGCGAGTATCGACGCGATGATCGCGAACACCGAGCGCGGCCTACTGCTGACCACGCTCTGGTACATCCGCGAGGTCGATCCCGCGACCTTGCTGCTCACCGGTCTCACCCGTGACGGCGTCTATCTGGTCGAAAACGGCGAAGTCACCGCGGCGGTCAATAACTTCCGCTTCAACGAAAGCCCCATCGACCTGCTGCGCCGCACCACCGAAGCCGGTGCCACCGAGACCACGCTGCCCCGCGAATGGAAGGACTGGTTTACCCGAACCGCCATGCCGCCCTTGCGAATTCCGGACTTCCACATGTCCTCGGTGAGTCAAGCGACCTGACAGGTGGCGGGGCTCCCGTCGCGGGAGCCCCGCAGACTACCCGGCCGGGGTAATCTCGAGGCCGATGGTGCCGGACTTGCCGCGGCGAATACTGCTCGCGGTCACCAGAATCGGGCCGAGGAGCCAGTACTTCTTCTTGATCAGCTTGCGCACCCGTTCGGTGTCGGCGGCATCGAGCACCCGGCCGGTGCCTTCGATGACGTCACCGCGCGGCTTACCCGACGGATTGCACGGCTGCAGGGTGACGGCGGGATTGTTGCGCAGCCGCTTGACCTTCCAGCTGTCGGTTTCGGTCCACACATACAGCTTGCCGTCGTCCTCGGCGGCCCAGACGGCGGTGCCGACCGGTGTGCCGTCCTTGCGGAAGGTCGTCAGCAGCACGTAGTCGGCCTTGCCGACCGCACCCAGCGTGTTCGTCATGCGGGCAGCCTATCCGCCATCGGACCGGCGGGCGCGCCCTGCCATCAGTCCGCCATCCGGTATTCACCCGCCTCCAGGCGCTCGAGAACGCCGCCGGTCCAGTTCGACAGGTTGTCGAACACGCCGCTCCACAGCTCGAGTAGATCGGTCGCATGCGGCGGTTCGTACCGGCCGGGGAAGGTCGGGATCATGGCGATCAGATCGTCACGAACCGCTGCGGCATTGCGGCGTTGTTCGCGCAACTTCTCGATGACGTGCGCGCGCGGCAACGCATCCATGAACGCGATACCCGCGCCGAGTTCTTCCATATCGACACTCACCAGCGCCTCGTCCATGAGCTTGCGGAACTCGGCCTCCCCCGCCTCGGTCAGTTCGAACAGGGTCCGCCCCGGCCCCTGGGTACTCCCCTGTGTGCCGAACGCGCTCAATTTCCCTTCTTGCGTCAACTGTTTCAGCGCGTGATAGATCGACCCCGGCTTCACATTCGTCCAGGTTTCGGCACGCCAGGACAGCAGTTCGCGACGCACGGCGTAGCCGTAGGTGGGCTGACGGAACCGCATCACGCCGAGGACGAGCAAGCGCACAGCCGACATCCGGACTTCCCTTCTCTCGAAACAGCCATACTACTCAAATTTGACTTCCGACATTTCACCGCCCTAGCCTCTGGTAGTCAAAATTGATTACCAGGAGCGAGGCGGGGCGATGACAAGCGATACGGCGGTTCCGGTGTTGTGGAGCGGCGATCTGAAGGACACCCTCGACTTCTACCGAGCGCTGGGCTACACGGTGACCCACGAGCAGACCAGGCCATACGCCTACGGCGCGATCGAGGCCAATGGCTGTGCTGTCCATTTCGCCGCCGCGCCGCCGGGCACCGAACTCCCCACCGAACAGGTCGGCTGCCTGATCATGCTCGACGACGTCGCCGAGCGACACGGCGCATTCACCGCGGCGCTGCGCAAGCGCTACGGGAAGGTCCCCGCGAAGGGTTGCCCACGCATCACCCGATTCCGGCCCGGCCAAAGCCGATTCAGCGTGGTCGACCCCGTGGGCAATACCATCATCTACATCCAGCGCGACGAGCCCGAGGACGTCGATTACGGCGGCTCCCGCGAACTCGACGGCCTGGCACGGGTTTTGGACAATGCCCGCATCCTGCGCGATTTCAAGAATGACGATGCGACCGCGATCCGGGTGCTCGAGGTCGGTCTCCGTCGCTACGGCGCGGAAGCATCGGCCGTCGATAAGGCTCGGGCACTTGCGGCACTGACCGAATTGGCCGTCGCGACCGGCGATTCCGAGCGAGCCGAGAAGGTGCGCGCCGAACTCAGGGGCATCCCACTTTCGAAAGCCGAACGCGCGGGCGTCGCGGCCGAGTTGCGCGCCGGCACCGATCTCGCGGATTGGCTCTCCGAAACGGATTGAGACAGGCTATGCGGCGGCGGTCAACACCTGCGGCCCATCCGCGGTGATCGCGACCGTATGTTCGGAGTGCGCGGTCCGCGAACCATCCGCCGAGCGGATCGTCCAACCATCCGGATCCGTATAGATCCGGTCGGTAGTGCGTGCGAACCACGGCTCGATCGCAATGGTCAAGCCTGGTCGCAGCGGATATCCGCGACCAGCGCGTCCCGCATTCGGCACATGCGGATCCTCGTGCATCGTCCGCCCGAGTCCGTGCCCGCCAAATTCGGCATTCACCGGGTAGCCGTTCGCCCGCGCGACCTCAGCGATGGCGGCGGAGATATCGCCGATCCGGTTGCCGGGCAACGCAACCGCGATCGCAGCCGCCAGCGCGTCCTCGGTGGCCCTGATCAGCCGTAGATCCTCCGCATCGGCGGCACCGACGATCACGCTGGTGGCCGAATCGGCGACCCACCCGTCGATGCCCAACGCTAGATCCATGCTCAAGACATCACCGTCGCGCAGCGCATAATCGAACGGAAGTCCGTGCAGGACAGCATCGTTCACCGAGAGGCAGACCGTATTGCGGAACGGACCACGCCCGAACGACGGCGCATAGTCCCAGTAGCATGACACCGCGCCGCGCTCCCGAATCCGTTGCCGCACACGCTCTTCCAGCTCCAGAAGATTCACCCCGACCCGGGCCAGCGTCCGCAGTTCCGCCAGGATCTCGGCGACGAAGCGCCCCGCCACCCGCATGCGTTCGATCTCTCCCGGCGACTTCAACTCCACCATGCTCAAACCTCCATCTCGGTATTTTAATACCGAGCATAGCGACTACCGGTATAAAAATACCAATCACCCGGCGTGACCAGGCGATGTGTTATGTTCGCGAACACGAAAGAGCACTGGTTTGTTTGGTTGTTCGCCGCTCAGAGCGGCATGCGTTCCGCCCGATCGCCCCGATAGCGAACGTAGAGGAGCAAGCGATGAGCCCCGGCCGCAAGGCACTCGTCGTCGCCGTCGCGCTGGCCGTGACCCTGGCCACCTCCGCCTGCGGCGGCGATTCGGCGAAGAACGAGAACCTGTCGGGCACCGCCGCAGGCCCCGCCCGCAATCCCTACCTCGCTGCCGCGACCTATGGGCTCACCCATATCGATCCCGGCCAGTCCGATACCTTCCCCTACCAAACGCCGCAGGGCGAGTTCCATATCGACCCGAAGCAGCAGCAACGCATCACCTCGGGACCGGTCAACATCATGACGCTCGCCGCCACCGATCCCGACCACATGTGGGTCTCCTCCACCCAGGGCGTGGTCTATGTCCAGGTCGGCAATGGCATGTTCCACGAGATCGCGCGCGCGGACGCACCGGGCGTGACACCGGTACCGTCGCAAGCGTTGGACCAGGTGCTCGACCAGAACCTCACCGACCCGGGTCAGGTGGAGGCCGCGGTGCACAACGACTGGGGCGTCGATTGGACGCGCATCGCCAATGGCGTCTACAGCCTGGTGGACAAGGACAATCGGGTCTACTACGTCACGCAGAACGCGCAGATCGTCGTGTTCGGCTTGACGAATGCGAACAATCCCGAAGCGGGCGTACGGGTTCTGCGCACCCTCGACTTCAAACCCTGGCTCGGCAGCGGCCCTGGCCTGGGCGGTCAACCCGAGTCGATCGTCGGTCTGAATATGACCTATGACGGCAAGTTGGCCGTGCTCAGCACCCGCGGGCTGTCGATCATCGACCGCAGCCTGCAGGGCGAACCGCGGCAGGTCCATTTCGGCGCCGACGAGATGGTCTCCAATGCGATGGCCGTGGATGACAAGGGCGGGATCTACGCCGCCTCAGACAAGATCATGCGCAAGGTCGTCTGGACCGGATCCAAACTCTCGACCGCCGCCGACGACGGCGCATGGGCATCACCCTACGATTTCGGACGGCAGCCGCCCGCAGTGAAGTTCGGCATCGGCACCGGCTCGACACCCACGCTGATGGGATACGGCAAGGACGACCGGCTCGTGGTGCTCACCGACGGCGCCGACAGGATGAAACTGGTCGCATTCTGGCGCGACGCCATTCCCGACGGGTTTCAACCAAAGCCGGGCACCAAATCCAATCGGATCGCCGACCAGATCCAGGTGACGGTCGGCCTGACTCCGCAGCCCGAATTCATCCAGAGCGAGCAGTCGGTCGCAGTGGACGGCTACGGTGCATTCGTGGTCAACAATGCCCGGCCGCAGGGCGCACCGGACCGGCTCGTCGATGTGCTCGCGGGCGGTCCGGTTTTCGCGCCGCCGTCGGGTATCGAGCGGTTCCAATGGGATCCGGCCAACCACAGCTGGTCATCGGTATGGTCGCGCGCCGATGTCGTCTCGACAAGCATGGTGCCCACCGAGAGCACCAAATCCGGCGTGGTTTTCGTCAACGGCTACACCAAGACCAACGGATGGGAGGTGACCGGCCTGGACTGGAAATCCGGAAAGACGGTGCACCGCACCATCTTCGGGCAAAGCAATCTCGGCAACGGCGCCTACGCGCTGGTCCAGTTCTTTCCGAATGGGGATCTGCTGTTCAACAGTGTCGGCGGACCGTTCCGGGTGAAGTACAACGGTTGAGCTTGCGGTATTTAAATACCGTCCATAGTCTGGACGCATGGTCCGACTTCCGCTGACTCCCGCACAAGTCGAGGCCGGTCGCCGTCTCGGAGCCCGGCTGCGGGCCGCACGCGCCGACCGCGACCCGGCTCGGATCGCCCAGGCCGCCGGAATTTCACCGGAGACGCTGCGCAAGATCGAGACAGGACGGCTGCCGACGCCCGCATTCGGCACGATCGTATCGCTGGCGGCGGCCCTGGAGATTCCGCTGCAGGACCTCGCCGATACCTGGCGCTCGGCGGGGCTCGCGGAATCGGCCTGACCTACGCCGGTGTAATCGCGATCCCGATGGATCCGTCCGCGCCCTTGAACAGCTTGTGCAGACGGATCAGCACGGTGCCGATGATCCCGTATTTGCGCGAGACGAGATCGCGCACCCGCTGTGTTCCCGCGGCATCCAATAACTCGGCCTTGCCCGCGACCTTCTCCTCGCTCTTCGGGCGGCCACGACCGTCGCATATCTGCAGGGTCACCGCCGGATTGCGGCGAATCCGCTTGACCTTCCAGGTCTTCGAATTGGTCCACACCACGATCCGCTCGCCGTCCGGAGCCACCCATACGGGGGCGCCGACCGGCGTGCCGTCCTTCTTGTAGGTGGTCAGCCGGGCGAAACTGCTCGTGCTCACTTCGTTCCAAGTCATACCTGAAACGGTAGGCCGGGGCGACGGCCGCGACATCCGTATGCGGACAGACTCGCGCGTACGCCTGATGACGTAATGGGGCGAGCCGACGCCCGCCCCATTACACCTGATCAGCCGCGATAGGCACGGAAGAACGTACGGATGTCATCCACGAGGAGTTGCGGCTGCTCCAGCGCAGCGAAATGACCGCCCTCGGCGTATTCGCTGAAGTGCTCGATATACCCGTCCGGATTCATCACCCGACGCATCAGTGGATCGGTATTGAATACCACCCACCCCTGCGGCACACCCGACGATGCCACCCAGTCCATACCGGAATGCGCTGTCTCCCAGAGGAATTGCGCGGCCGAAGCGCCACTGCGGGTGAACCAGTAGACGCTGACATTGGTCAGCAGCAGGTCGCGGTCCACCGCCTCGCCGATTGCGCGGGACGGATCGGTCCAGACCTGGAACTTCTCCGCGATCCACGCCAGTTGCGCGATCGGCGAATCGGTCAGCGCGGCGGCAATGGCATTGGGCTGGGTAGTCTGCAGGACCAGGTACCCCTTCTGCTGACTCCACCGAGCCCGCGCGGCCTCGATGGCGGCGAGTTCGTCCTCGGTCAAACCGTCGGGCATCGGCAGCTGCTCGCCCACCAGACCGAGTGAGCCCCGGTCACTGTTCACATGCGTCGCGATGACCCGCTCCGGATGCGTGGCGGCGAGACGCCCGGTTACACCCGCACCGATATCACCGCCCTGAGCGACGAACTTCTCGTAGCCGAGCCGAGCCATGAGTTCGGCGAAAGCCTCGGTGGTGCGCGCCAATTCCCATCCGGTCGATGCGAGCGGCGTGGAGAACCCGAAACCCGGCAGCGACGGTATTACGACATGGAACGCGTCCGCCGGATCCCCACCATGCGCACGCGGATCGGTCAACGGCCCGATCAGCTCGAGGAACTCGACGACCGAACTCGGGTACCCGTGCGTGATCAGCAGCGGCACCGCGTCCGGCTCGGGCGAACGCACATGGAAGAAATGTATGGTCTGCCCATCGATCTCGGTCGCGAACTGGTCATAGGCATTGAGCTTCGCCTCCTGCGCCCGCCAATCGAACCCGTCCCGCCAATACTCGGCCAGCTCCCGCAGGTAATCGGGCGCAATGCCACGCCCCCAATCGGATTCCGTGCCGGGCACCGAATGGGGCAACCGCGCGCTCGCGAGCCGCGCGCGTAACTCGTCGAGCTCGGCCTGCGGAATGTCGATCCGGAAGGGGCGGATAGGCTCTGTCTTCGTCATGAGAACCACTCTCGACCCCATTGCGGAAGACCTGCTTCCGCATTACGGAGTTTCTTCCAGATTTGTTGAGATTCGTTTCTGCCGCCCTACCAGCATTAATAGTAGGTCGCTATCCCATGTCCGGTTCGTTCATACCAATCAGCATTCGGTCAGATTCTGCTGAAAATATGGAGTAAATATGGACCTCCAGCAGACGAGAAACAGTCTTCGCACCCCCATTGGCTGTTGACGGCAAGTGACCACGCACCCCTCACGCGCCATCTCGCGTTCCTCAGCAAGTTCTAGACTCGCCGCGGGCGCATAGCGCCTTGACCTAGGTGATTGACTCACATATCTAGATGCGCATATATAAATACCTATCTAGCTAATCGCGACGCATCCGCGCCGGCAAGCCACCTCGTGGGTCATGCGCTCGAGAATGCCTGTGGGAGGGGTATGTTCGCGGGGTGGGAGGCAGGCTTGCGCTTGTGGTGGGGTCGGAGTGTGCGGCGTTGCGTCGGTTGGGGTTTGCGGACCGGTTGGCGAGCGAGCTTTCTGACCGGTTGAGTGCGTTGGGCGGTTGGGAATCAGCCGGGACTTCGGGTGGCGCGCTGCTGAATCCGACAACCAGGGAACTGGTTTCGTCGGTCAAAGCCGCGTTCACAGCGGCGTCGGAGCAGCAGGCGGCGTTGCTGATCAGTTTCATCGGTCATGGTGTGGTGACCGGCGACGGGAACTTCTTTCTGCTGGCACGTGATTCGCCAGCCCTACCGGAGTCCGATACCGCACTGCACCTAGTGCAGGTCCTCAGCGAGCAGATGGACCGCCACCCGGTGGATGGGCTGATCGTCATGATCGACGCCTGCGAAACCCAGGAAGGCCTCACCGGTGCTTCGCAACGGCTGACCGACCGAACCGCATTGGCAGCCAAGCGAATCGAGCTGCTGGTCGCCACCGGTCACGACAGCGCCTATGACGGCTGCTTCACCCGCACCACGCTGTCTGTGTTCGAACACGGACTACCCGCCCGTGGAGAGAACCTGCTGCCGGTGGACCTGTTGGATCCGTTGAACTCGGGTTGCCCGCGTCAGGTGCCCGGGCACTGGGGTGTGGCCCATGGTGGAGATCCGGGTTTGTGGCTGGTTCCCAACCTGGCTCGACGCGACGACGCCGTGCGTGGGCGGTCGACGGCGGGGTTGGTGGATCAACTCACCGATGGCGTTGTCCTCACCGACTCGTTACGGCAGCGAATCTTCGAAGTAGTCGGTGACACCAGTAGTCGCCTGCGCATGGTGATCGGCCCGGCAGGCTGCGGCAAATCAACGCTGATATCACTGTTGATCCGTCCGGGATTGCTTGGGAAGGCCTGGTTCAGTCCCGATTATGTGGCCGCGGCCGCGTTCGTCTCGGCCGCTACGTCGCTGGAGTCACTGGCTGTCGAGTTGTCGGAGCAGCTGCACCGCCGCGTCGACGGGTTCGCCGACGCGGCCTCGATCGCCGCGACACGTGGCATGGATGATTCAGAGGTCGATGTTTTCGAGTCGATGGTTCTGGAACCGTTGGCGCGGATAGCGACTCGGTGGCAGCCGATCAATATCGTTGTCGACGGTCTCGATCAGGCCGAATCCGGTACCCGCGACCTGATCCTGGCCGCGCTCGCGAATCTGGTCGAGAGCGATGATTTCGAGCATGTGAAGCTGGTCGTGGGAATCCGGGAGGGCACCGGCATCGAGGACCAGCCGCTGTTCGCCCGGATGCACCGCGTGCAGATCCCACCCCCAACACCGGAAGAGATCGCGAAGGTTGTGGACTCAGCCCACATGGCCGCGACTCGAGACCTCCCCGACACCGCCGCCATCGACTGGCAGCGGTGGATCACCCGCCTGCAGGGGCAGACGACTGTGGGCGGATGGCTGCTGGCACGGTTGCTGACCGAACTCGACAGCCACGACGCACTCCAAATCCGTGGCAGCATCACCGTGGCCGGGCTGGTCGACAAACGCATCCACCAAACCCTCCATACCACCGATCCCACAACATCCCGACCGATTCCCGCCCTACTAGCGGTACTCGCCGCGGCGGGATCCGGCCCGGTGTTACCGGTCGAACTCCTTCACGCCGCACTTGCCGCACTCGGCCACACGGTGACCGCTGGAGCTCTGCGCGACAGCGTCGTCGCTGTAGGGATGTTGGTCAGCCGAGGCAACCCCGGAACCTCACAGGAACTACTCGGACTCGCGCACGAAGAATTCCTCCACCCGACCGGCACCGAAGCAGACCGACTCGGCACACCACCGATCGATGCACACCGAGCGATCACCACAGCATTCGAAACCGTCACCGGTGACCGCAGCGCCGATTACGCCCGCCGGTCCGGCGTACGCCACTACCTAGCCTGCGGCGAACCCGACACCGCCATCAAACTGCTCGCCACCTTGGTGACACCGCGCGCAGCAGACAACCGCGACGTGTGGGCATCCTGGCTCCCCCTGATCAACCAAACGCTGGGACCCGACCACCGCGACACCCTCACCACCCGCAGCAATCTCGCCTACTGGCTCGGCGAGAGTGGTGACATCGCCGGAGCGACCGCCGAATTCGAGCCGCTCCTCACCGACCAGTTGCGGATCCTCGGACCCGACCACCCCGACACCCTCACCACCCGCAGCAACCTCGCCCACTTGCGCGGCAAAAGTGGTGACATCGCCGGAGCGATCACCGAATTCGAGCAGCTCCTCACCGATGTGTTGCGGGTCCTCGGACCCGACCACCCCGACACCCTCACCACCCGCAGCAACCTCGCCGAATGGCGACGTCGGATGCGGGAAGGTTCCTGATCGACCTCTGCAGGCTGCAAACAACGGCACCCAACGTTGTGATACCTGCGGCGCAGTATCCGCACTGAGTCGGCTTCAATGCCCGTTCGTCGCGCCGAGGACGGCGAGTCGAACCCTGTTGGTGGCACCGGTTTTCGTCATCAGATTGCCGATGTGGGTTTTGACGGTGGTGACGCCGAGGTGCAGACGGTCGGCGATCTCCGCGTTCGACAGGCCCGCCGCGACCAGCGCAAGCACTTCGGCTTCACGTTGGGTAAGTCCTTGCGGCACAACGCGCTCGGTCGTTGCGCTCTTCTGTGCGGACACCGCTGAATCCACCAATCGCCGCAGCACGCTCTGTGTGAAGGGTGACTCTCCTGCGGCGGCACGGCGGATGCCGTCGAGCAGATCGGTGGGCGAAGCGTCCTTGACGAGGAACCCACATGCGCCCGCGGCGAGCGCCGGGTACAGGTGGTCGTCATCGTCGAAGGTGGTCAGTACGACGACGCGGATCGACGGCCTGGTCGCGAGAATCCGTTCGGTGGCACGGATTCCGTCCATGCCCGGCATGCGCAGATCCATCAGCACGACATCGGGAGTTGTCCGTTCGGCAAGCCGCACGGCCTCGCCGCCGTTGGCTGCCTGCCCTACCACTTCGAGTTCGGCATCGGTTTCGCAGAGCATGCGCAGGCCCGCACGGACCAGTTGCTGGTCGTCGACGATCAGCACGCGAATGGTCATGGCCGCACGCCTTCTCGGATTATCACGAGGCCACTCGAATCGCGGGCGGCAGGGACGCGTCGAGCCGCCATCCGGAATCGCCTGGTCCGGCGACGAACTCACCGCCGAGCAGCTCGACCCGTTCACGCAATCCGATCAGCCCGAGGCCATGTCCGGATCCGGTTGCGGACCGTATTCCGTTATCGCACAACATAAAATCGACGGTCCGATCCTTACGTGCCGTGATGGTCAGCCACGCCGCCGCGCCCGAACCCGCGTGCTGCACGACATTCGCGACGCCCTCCTGGGCCAATCGCAGCAATGTCAACGCCCGCAACGCGTCTATGTCGGTGACAGCATCCTCGATCTTCACCTCCACGGAGCAACCCAGCTGCCGCGCTCGTTCCGCCACGGCAGTGACCGCGGCGGGCATATCCGTCGGTGCGATGAAGGATTCGCCCGCCATCGCCGGATCCCGCAGCACCGATACGAGCAACCGCAGATCGGCGAGGGTTTCGGTGCCGCTGGCATGAATGTCGTCGAGTACTTCGCGCACCACTGGCGGCGCATCCGGCACCGCGTGCCGGGCCACCCCGACGCGCAGCACCGTCGATGAGACGTGATGGGCGATCAGATCGTGCAACTCCCTGGCGATGGCGGTCCGCTCCAACGCCCGCGCGGTCGCGATATCGGCCTCACGCCGTTGCGAGATCTCCCCCGCCTCCCGCCTGGCTCGATCCGCACCCGCACGCGCCGCACGCAGCAGGCTCCCGATCAGCATCGGCGCGCCCGCCATCACAAGCGCCCGGTAGCCGGTCGCGGCGGCCTCCCCCGCCGGGTGCAGCAGGTACGCCCCGCCCAATGCGCCCGCCGCCACCCACGGCTGCCATCCACGACAGCGCGCCGCGAGTTCGATAAGCGCAATGGCCGCACCCACTTTGGGCACCAGCGGTCCGGTACCGCCGATCTCGAAGCCGAGCACCAGCAGCCCGGTCACCAGCAGCGATATAGCGAACGGCCATCTAACGCCGCCCGCCGTCGCGACTACCGCAAGCAGGCCGATCACCCAATCCACGGGCTCCGGCGCATCCGAGAGCAAAAGCAGGCAGCCGACTGCCGCCGCCAACAGCACACCGATCCGAACCGGCAAGGCGCGCACATCGAGCAGCCAATCCATGCCCCTGGTCACACCTGCCGATTCCGCCACGCAAACCATGATGCCCCGCAACCACTCGCCGTGACTCCTCCTCCTGGAGGAGAGCATCCTCCCTCAGGCCAGGTCTACCGCTGCGATACGAACTGCATCCTGGCTTCGATTCTCGGTTGGCAACCGGTAGGTGACCTCGGAGCCCAGGATGGCACCCACGCTGAGCACCGGAACGATCACCGAATCCAGGTCGGCGGCGAAGGTCGCACAGGCCACCCGAACAGCGGTACCGCGGAATCCTGGCGATCATTTGTCCACGCATGGTTCAAGGTGCCCGCGTGCGAGCCAACTCCCCGACCGGCTCCATCCCGTGGTGGATGGCAATCCTCCCGGCGGCCGCATTGTGGGCCTCCAGGCGGATTCGGCTAAATCCGGTAACAGCGACGGTAGAGCCATGAAGCACGATGAGATCGAACCTGGGCCCGACAAACCGGCCCCCAGCCGACGCCGAATCCTTGGGATCGCGGCCGCCTCCGGGCTGGCGATCGGCGCGACCGCCGGATTGGCCGGAGGCATTGCACTGGGGGCGGATTCGAATCCGCCGCGGTTTCAGCCCATCGGATTGCGGCGGTTCGAGAACAAGGTGGTGTTGATCACCGGGGCGACTTCCGGGATCGGGGCGGCTGCGGCGCGATTATTCGCGGCCGAGGGTGGACGAGTCGCGTTCTGCGGCCGGCGAGTTGATCGCGGGCAAGCTGTGGAACAGGAGATTCGGGCGGCCGGTGGCGAGGCGACCTACTTTCGAGCCGATGTGCTGATCGAGGATGAGGTGCGCGGGTTCGTCGATGCCGCGGTGCGGACCTACGGTGGATTGAATGTCGCGTTCAACAATGCCGGGATCACCATTCAGAAGAAGTTGCACGAGTACTCCGCCGAAGAGTTCGACCGGGTCGTGCACACCAATCTGCGTGGCACCTTCCTGGCCATCAAATACGAAGTGCCGCACCTCATTCAGGCTGGTGGCGGGACGATCGTGGTCACCTCGTCGAGCAATGCCATCGCCACTGACGCGGGCCGTGGTGCGTATACCGCGAGCAAGCGCGGCCTGGCCGGACTCGTGCAGTCGGTGGCGCTCGACTATGCCGCCGACGGCATCCGCGTGAACACCCTCATCCCCGGCACCACCGATACCGAGCTGATCCGCCGCGCCGCCGGCATGGAAGCCATTCCCGACGACGCATGGCAGGTCTTCATGAAGCAGTGGGCCAAATCCAATATCCCCGGTCTCGAACGACTCGCCACCCCGCAGGAGATCGCCTCGTTCGCACTGACTCTCGCGTCCGACGAGCACCCGTACCTCACCGGTGCGCAACTGGTGATCGATGGGGGTAAGACGGCCCATGCGTGACACAGGGGTACGGACCTTAGCTCGCGGCGAGCGCTAGGCGCTGGTGGCGGCGCACAAAGATACTCGGAATCCATTGGGCGGCAGTGGGATCGGCGGCGAGCCGGAAGCAGTCGGTGCGGTCCAGGAGGGTTTGCAGCGCGATTTACCCCATATTTTCAGCCGAATCCGATGCGGCACGGCATGATCCGATAGAAGATAGCCACGGGCTATTCATGCTGGTAGCAGTATGTAACTGAAGATGATCGCAGACAGCCGAATCCTGTTGGGGCAGAAGCAGAAGTTCTACCATTGAGTGGGACCGCTCCGATCGTCGCGTCATCGGCACCGGACCTCACGTCGGGCAGGACCGGGCCCTGAGTTCCAAGCGGCCAGGTGCTTGGCTGGCGACCAGTCGAATCCTGCGGGCACCGCCGAATGAGCAGGCGCCGATGGCCAATTGCGACTTCACATCCCCAGAGCCTTAGTAGATCTGACACCCGCTGCCCCTGTCACCGGAGTCGCCGATCCGACACAGTTGCCGCGCGCGCAGGTACCTGTTATGCCGACGATCGATGGCTACAACTGTCCAGCCGATTCGAGCGGATTCGGCTGCATTCGATTTCACTGGTTCGGCAGCACGAATGCTCCAAGACGGTGAGAACCTGGGATGCGTTGACGTTCAATCGATTTCGGTCGTATTCGGATGAAAATAGAGAGTAAATAGTCAACACCTGAGCGATGACTGTGGAGCGACCACTCGCTCGCAGCCTCAATCCACCGTTGCCTCGGTCCAGCTCTGCGCAGCAATCACTGTGCTATCCAATCGGTCCCAGGGTGCGAAGTGCAACGACATTGAAGTATTTTCGAAACCCTTTCCGTCATACTCCCAATCGATGACCATCGGGCAGGATCGCCAGCGCTGGCGCAAATGACTGCGGGAGGGCTCGAAACTCGGTCCAACGCTTGCGATCTCGGATCCGGCGGTAGGGCGGACCGGCGGCCAGATCAAAGGCGCCGAATAGGCTAGCGTGGCTAGCATGGGATCAGTCCTGTTCGCCGACCCAACGTCGGCGCCGACAAGTGCTCGGCGCGTTCACACGCTAGTAGTGGGCCGCAAGATGCACCCCCCAACGAGATTGAATCGACACGCCCACATACCGCCCGCTCGCTACTTTGACGTTGCCTCGACTACGAAAGGACTCCGACGTGGAACCCGGCTCTCCTGTCGACCTGCGGCAGAATCAGCCCCACACCGCCCGAATGTATGACTACTACCTCGGCGGCAAGGACCATTACAGCGCGGACGAGGAAGCGGCTGAACAGGTCGTGGCCATCTGGCCAGGAGTGCGGGCGGCCGCGCAGCAGAACAGGGCCTTCATACACCGCGTGACACGATTCCTCGTAAACGCGGGCATTCGTCAATTCCTCGATATCGGAACCGGTATCCCGACCGAGCCAAATCTGCATCAGGTAGCCCAACAGGTCGCGCCTGACGCGCGAGTCGTCTACATCGACAACGATCCGATAGTGCTCGTCCACGCCAGGGCATTGATGGTCAGCTCACATGAGGGGCGTACCAACTACGTCTCCGCCGACGTCACGACACCCGAAAAGATTCTCAACTCCCCGGGATTGCTCGAGACACTGGACCTGACCCAACCGGTCGCGCTCAGTCTCAACGCCCTTATGCATTTCGTCCCCGACGAGCAGGATCCCTACGGAATCGTCGATGCTCTGATGGACAGGCTCGTTCCTGGCTCGTATCTAGTGATGACACACGTCACGCCAGACTTCGATCCGACGGCGATAGCTACCGTGGTCGATATCTACCGCCGCAGCGGCCTGCCATGCCAAGTTCGAAGCCGACACGAATTCATGCGGTTCTTCGAGGGACTAGAGCTGGTCGATCCGGGTATAGAGGTGCCGCACCGCTGGCACCCCGACGGTGTCGCACCCCCGACGAAAATGGACGCGCAAGTGTCCGCCTACGCGGGCGTTGCACGCAAGTAATACAACCCCCGCACCCAGGACACCGACCCGGGACGAGGCCCGGCAAGCGCTCAGTAATCTCGTATCCGGGGCACCCAGGCCCGAGGAAGCCTCGCCTCGGCCATCCCCTGGATCATCGATGATCGCCGAGACCATCAAGGCAATCCACGCGACCTCACGCCGGTGTGCTGCGACTCATCACGAAGATCGGGATGAACACCTCGATATCGAGGCCCGTCCGGATCTGCTGGGGATATCAACAGGCGACAGGCGCAGGCTCTCCGCGAACGCGGCCGTCGAGCCACCGCAGTACCTCAGGGGCACCCGCTACCGCCGCGGACAAATGCTCGGGCACCGACACCAGCTGCGTCTGCAGTCGCACCCCGGCATTGCACCAGCGGCGATTGGTTATATTGATGGCATCGACCGGAATCAGCGGGTCGCTCGGCGAATGCCATTCGAACATGGGAATTTCCGGCACCCCGGGGTAGATCTCCAGACTGTTGTCCTCTATCACCGACCGGGCTTCGGGCCTGTCGAAGACCGAAGTGTTGGTGACGAACTCACGCGCACTACCGTTTACTCCGATGGCGAGGATCTCATTGGTGCAGCGATTGGCCATGGCGTCACGGAGCGCCATACCACGCGGGTTCAGATACAAGCTGATCGGCATTTCGTCCGGATACTCCCGCTCCAGACCGATTGCCGTCGCCATGGCCAGGCCGAAGGCCGGGTGCGGCTCGAGGCCCACCGCCTGCGCCATCGTCACCAAATTCACCGGAACACCACCGATGGCCGCGCCCGCGAGCTGCAGCTCAGCCGCGTACGACGGCTGCAGCACTGCCGCCCATGAAGTGGCCAGGCCGCCACCGGAGTAGCCCGCCATCGCGACAGGGCTGTGCTGCAGAGCGAGTCCGGGCAGACGTTTCGCCGCCCGGATGCCGTCCAACACGATGTGGCCACCCAAATGCGCCGCTCCGAGAGCGAACTGCGGTCCGAGATGATCCGGCATCGCGATACTCCACCCCTCCTGCAGCATGACGTTCAACATCGACGCCGTCGTCGACAGATTCACATCACCGCTGTACAGCATGTGCGATACCGCGCAGCGGGTGCCCAGCGAGTTGATGAAATGCTGATACGACAGCAACGGCCCGTCGGGCTGATGGCCGAGGGGGGTAAGGATCGTGGTTGTCGCCGCGATCGGCCCACCGTGCGAGTCGGTCGACCGGAATTTGACCAATGTGACGGTGGCGCCCGGGAAGAGGGGCACCGGCGGCATTGCCCGCACATCGAGGACGTCACCGGGTTGGTGCGCGCCCAGATCCGCCGGGGCGGCGTAGAACGGGTCGGGATCGGGCTGCGGATACAGCGGTTCCGCAGTGGCCGTCGTCGCCAGCATCAGCGCGAGTGCAACGCCGAATGTACCGAGAACAGCGGCCCAACGGCTGCACCTGTTGCCGAGTAAACGAAGATGAAACGGACGAGTCACGACCTTGACCTCCACGGATTGTTCGCGGTATGAGTCGACAAGCCAGGCTGAATCCAAATCTCACCGTCGGCAAATCTACAGCGACGCGATGCGGAAAGAGCCGGATGCGCCGAAAATGACACTCCGGGGCGGGATATCGGGTCTCGTAGACCCGCTCGGTAAACTTCCGGCCGTCGGCCCTTCGACGGTAGCGATCGTGTAGATCGCATAGCTCAAATGCGAACTGCCGCTTCGTAACCGGCCGAATTCACAGATGCGGGCACCGCCGAATCATCACGGCTTGACAGCTGTCAGATATCGCGTGCTGTCGAACATTTCCGCCAGTGGCTCCGCGACCGGTGCCATGGGACGGTTGTAGCGTTCGGCCAGTTCCTGCAGGCGCAGGGACGAGGTAGTCCAGCCGTGGGCGGCGAGCAATTCAGCCGGATCGGTGCGTTCGTCGGTGTAGAACAGTGACGCGAGGTCGACCTTGCCGAGCGGAGTGTCTTTCAAGTGTTCCGACTCCTGCTCGGCGATGCGGGCGATATCGATACCTTTGCCGACAGTCTCCGCCGCCACCGTGCTACCGGGCACCGAAAGCTGACTAATCCGTGCGAACAAGGCATCCTGTGCGGCGCCTGGCAGGTATGGCAGCAGCCCCTCCGCCGACCATGCGGTGGGCGAGGTCGGATCGAAGCCCGCCTCGACTAGCGCCGCGGGCCAGTCGCCTCGCAGATCGACGGCCACCTCGCGCCGATCCGATCGGGGCACGGCGCCGGATTCGGTGAGCACCTGACGTTTGAACTCCAGCACTTTGGGCTGGTCGATCTCGAATACAACCGCGCCTGCCGGCCAATCCAGCCGGTAGGCCCTGGCATCCAGCCCGGCAGCCAGAATCACTGCCTGGGTTACTGCGTCCGCCGCCATGGACAGGAAGAATTCGTCGAAGAACCTACTTCGATATCCGATGAATCCAGAGGTGAACGGGATCTGCGCCCACAGCGTCGGATCGTTGATCAGTCGGTTCATATCCGAATCGCCGGATGCCACCACGAACTGGGCGGCGTACTCGTCATGGACGAGGGCATCGGGCCGTTTCGTCTCGATAGCCCGTGCGGCCGCGACGCCGAGCGCGGTCATGCCGACGCCGCTCACAATGTCCCAGGTATCGCCTTCGCTACGCATAATGCTGTCCCCTCGAAGTGTCCTGATTGCCATGGCTGACAAGTCGGAATCCGGGACTACGCTCGAGCGAGGAAGCGGGAGCCCTCTTGTTCGGCGTGGCAAATATGCTGCTGTCGATGGGTAGAGCTGGTTACGAACTTGATCATACGACCGCGTCTCGGGAGCACGGCCACCGCGTGCTACGGGTGGTCGGCAGGGATAGCGAAATCAGCCGGTCGGATACACCGCCAGGCTCATCCCGGCGATGCCGCGAGGCCTGTCGGTCAATGCGGTCGCGATGGCGCGGAACGCTGCCGCAGTGGTCGATTCCGGATCGGTGATCACCATCGGTATGCCCTGATCTCCCGCGGCGCATACGTCGAGGTCGAACGGGATCTGGCCGAGTAGCGGACAATTCACACGGAGGATCGCGGTGAGCTGCTCGCTGACCAGCGCGCCGCCACCGGAGCCGAAGAGCGCCTGCCGAGAACCGTCGGGCCCATCGAACCAGGACATGTTCTCGACCACACCGGCCACCCGCTGTTTCGTTTGGGCCGCGACGGCACCAGCCCGTTCCGCGATACGGGCCGCTGTCTGCTGGGGTGTCGTGACGACGAGCAAGTCTGCCGTCGGCAGCATCTGGGCCAGCGAGATCGCGATATCGCCGGTGCCAGGCGGCAGGTCGACCAGCAGGACGTCGAGATCACCCCAATAGACATCGACGAGGAACTGCCGCAACGCGCGGTGCAGCATCGGACCGCGCCAGACAACCGGCTCGTTGCCCTCGACGAACATACCGATCGAAATGACCTTGATGCCGTGTACGGCGGGTGGCATCAACATTCGGTCCACTGCCGTGGGGCGCGCATCGACACCCATCATGGCGGGAATCGAATGGCCGTGGATATCGGCGTCGAGAATACCGACGCGCAACCCACCTGCCGCCATGGCAGCGGCGAGATTCACAGTGACACTGGATTTTCCGACACCGCCCTTACCCGATACGACGCAGTAGACACGCGTGAGCGAGCCGGGCTGTGCAAAGGGGATCACCGGCTCGTCACCACCGCGAATCCGCCGGCGCAGCGCAGTGCGCTGTTCGTCGGTCATGACACCGAATTCGACTGTCACGGAACTGGTTCCAGGAATCTCGAGCACCGCCTCCCGAATATCTCGGACGATACGCTCGCGCAGTGGACAGGCCGCCACGGTGAGCAGAATTCCGACACTGACGTGATTCGCGGCGTCGATAGCGATCGATGCGACCATATCCAGTTCGGTGATCGGGCGGTGGATTTCGGGATCCTCGACGAGGCTCAATGCCTGCCGAATCCGCTCTTCCGTCAACGGTTGTGTGGCAGTAATCGACATGGATGACCCGGCTTTCTCGAGAAGATGAGATCAGGCGAAGCTGGCGCGCAGCATGTCCGCGCGTTCGACGACCTTGACGCGCTCGCGGCCCTCCGGCTCGCCGAGGGCGCGCTCGTGCGCGTCCAGGCGGTGCCAGCCCTGCCAGGTGGTGAAGGGGATGCCCTTGCCCGTCAAGAACTCGATGACCGCCCCCGGCGCGGGATCCTTTGCGCCCGAGAGCCTCTCGCGGTCATCGAGCAGGCAGGCCACGGTCTCGTTGGCGTCGCCCTTGGTGTGACCGATCAGTCCCACCGGACCGCGCTTGATCCATCCGGTGACATAAACACCGGGCATGAAACGCGCGGCGCCGTCTGCGCCTTCGTCGACCAGCACCCGGCCCGCCTCGTTCGGGACCACACCCGCGTGATCGTCGAACGGCAGCTTCGCGACGCTCTGCGACAGATAGCCGACTGCCCGATACACCGCGCCAACCGGCCAGTCCCGAAAGGCACCGGTGCCCTTGACATTGCCGGTGCCGTCGAGCTGGGTGCGCTCGGTGCGCAGGCCGGCGACCTTGCCGTCCTCGCCGAGGATCTCAGCCGGGGACTCGAAGAAGTGCAGGAAAAGCTTGTGCGGGCGGTTGCCGACGTCGCGGATGGCCCACTGCTCCAGGGTGTTGGAGATCATGTCGACCTGCTTGGAGTGCCGGCGCGCGGCCTCGGAACCCTCGTCGTAGTCGATGTCCTCGGGATCGACGATGACCTCGATGGTCGGCGAATGGTCGAGTTCGCGCAGCTCGAGCGGGGTGAACTTGGCCTGCGCCGGGCCGCGGCGGCCGAAGACGTGCACCTCGATCGCCTTATTGGCCTTCAGGCCGTTGTAGACGTTCGGCGGGATCTCGGTCGGCAGCAGTTCGTCGCCGGTCTTGGCCAGCACGCGTGCCACGTCGAGTGCGACATTGCCGACACCGAGGACCGCGACCTTCTCCGCCTCCAGCGGCCAGGTGCGCGGCACGTCCGGATGACCGTCGTACCAGGAGACGAAGTCCGCGGCGCCGTAGCTGCCGTCCAGGTCGATGCCGGGGATGGGCAGCGCGCGGTCGGCGTTGGCGCCGGTGGAGAAGATCACCGCGTCATAGAACGTGCGCAGATCGTCGAGGGTGATGTCGGTGCCGTAGTCGATATTGCCGAGCAGGCGGACCTGCGGCTTGTCCAGCACCTTGTGCAGAGCGGTGATGATGCCCTTGATGCGCGGATGGTCCGGCGCGACGCCGTAGCGGATCAACCCGAACGGCGCGGGCATGCGCTCGTACAGGTCGATGCTCACCTCGGCATCGGACTTCATCAACGCGTCGGCGGCGTAGATACCGGCCGGTCCCGCGCCCACGATCGCCACGCGCAGTGGGTATTTCGGCACACTCATGACTGATATGCCTCCACGAATGCCGTATCCGCCCCGA
The DNA here is from genome assembly GCF_035920345.1 of Nocardia vinacea. Taxonomy (NCBI): domain Bacteria; kingdom Bacillati; phylum Actinomycetota; class Actinomycetes; order Mycobacteriales; family Nocardiaceae; genus Nocardia; species Nocardia vinacea. The sequence continues at coordinate 1,580,857 of NZ_CP109149.1, read as the reverse complement.
CCGCACCCAATTTCGCCGCACTGCCCGGCGATCCGAGCGCGATATCGCGCCCCGGCAGCGGTTCGGTGAAAAATCGCTCGTTCTCGGCCACGAACTGCTGTTGCCCGGCAGGGATATCGTCATCGAGGTAGATGGCCTCGACCGGGCATACTGGTTCGCAGGCACCGCAATCCACACATTCGGTCGGATGGATATAGGCCATCCGACCGCCGGTGTAGATGCAGTCGACCGGGCACTCCTCCACACAGGCCCGATCCATGACGTCCACGCAGGCGGCGCCGATTACGAAGGTCATGGCGCCTCCTCAGCCGATGCGGCCGCGAGCTCAGTGTCTTCACCGAGTGCGGCCAGGATTTCGTAGCGGCGCCGCGCGAATTCGGGTTCGAACCGAGCGCCCGGCGCGCGGGGATTATCGATCGTGATGATGCGCTGGATCCGGGCGGGACGAGTGGTCAGCAGGACGATCCGATCCGCGAGCAGCAAAGCCTCGTCGACGTCGTGGGTGACGAACAGGACAGTCGTCTTGTGACGCTGCCACACCGAGATCAGCAACCGTTGCATATCGGCACGGGTCTGCGCATCCAACGCACCGAACGGTTCGTCCATGAGCAGTACGCGCGGTTGTGCGGCCAAGGTGCGGGCCAGCTGCACGCGCTGGCGCATACCACCGGACAGGGCGCCGGGCAGGTGGTCACCGAAGTCGTTGAGCCCCACCTGATTCAACAATTCCAATGCCTCCGGTCGACGCCGACCACGCGGCACCCCACGTAGCCGCAACGCGAATTCGACATTCTTACGAGCGGTGCGCCATGGCAACAGCGCGTCTTCCTGAAAGACCATCGCGCATTGTGCGCCGGTACCCACTGCACCGCCGTCCACTTCGGCGGTGCCACCGATCGGTGTCAGCAATCCGGCCATGGCACGCAGGATGGTTGATTTACCGCATCCCGACGGACCGAGCAGTACCACGATCTCGCCTGGGTCGACATCGAGATCCACTTCGGCAGCGAGGCTTTCGCCGTATGCTATGCGCAGCCGGCGCATCCGGACGGCCGCTCCCGCGCTCATCGCACTGCCCTCGGCAACCAACGGTTGACCCGCCGACCGACCACTTCGACGAGCCAGGCGGTAGCCCAGCCCAGCACTCCGATCGACAGCATTCCGACCACGACCCCCGGATAGTCGAGCAGGCCGTAGGACTGCCAGGTGAAATAACCGATACCGAACTGTCCGGAAATCATTTCGGCACTGATCACGCAGATCCACGCGACGCCCATCGCCACCGAAAGCCCCGAGAAGATGCCGGGTAGCGCACCGGGCAAGGCGATCTGGAACAGGATCACCCAACGTCGCGCGCCGAGCGTGCGAGCGGCTTCTTCCCACACCTTCGGCAGGGCGTGCATGGCATGGATGGTGCTGACCGCTACCGGGAAGAATGCCGCGAAGAAGGTGATGAAGACGATGCCCTGCTCCCCCGTCGGGAACAGCAGAATAGCCAAGGGCACCAACGCGATTGCCGGTATCGGCCGGAATACCTCCAGTATCGGTCGCACCAGCGCGCTGACCATGTATGAGCGACCGATCGCCATACCGACGAGCACACCGCCCACCGTCGCCAGCCCGAAGCCGACCAGAATTCGGCGGATGCTGGAGACGATATTGCTGTAGTAGGAATGGGTGCCCAGCTGAGTTCGGAACGAGTCCAGAACCTCTGCGGGCGTGGGGATCTTGTCGAAGCGCAGCCAGAACACCACCTGGTTCGCCGTGAGCAGATACCACAGCAAAACCAGCGCGCCCAGCGGTACCGCAGTGAGCAGTGCCGTGCGCAGTCGGCCCGGTAGCACTACCCGGACGGGCCGTCCGGTCGATCGGTGGGTGGTCGCCCCCGTTTCGGCAGACGTTGCCGGGATTGCGGCAACCGGTTCGGCGGATACCGTCATATCGAACCTCCTGATCTCATGTCGGATGTCTAGCGGGCCAGTAATGCCGCTGCGTAGTCGATTACGGCTGCGCCCGGATGGCCGCCCGCATAGGCCTGGGCGTCGGCCTTGACCGCGAACGGTTTCAGCCGCTCGTCCGGTGCGGCCGCGGGATCACTCACCCAGGTGGCGGTGGCCGCGAAGATCCGCATCCCCGACGCGGTATCCGGGACATAGCCGACCCGGGCCGAGCCGCCGTGCTGGGCGATCAGGCGAAGCAAGCAGGTCGGGGTCTTGGCCACCGAGGTGGTGTCGGCACCTTCGAACCACACCTCGGAAGCAGTTGCCGCATTGTCGACGGCGCCCCCACAGACCGAGTCGGTACCGGTCAATCTGCTCGGGGCGCTCGTCGAGGCGCGCTGGGTCTCGTAGTCGGATCCATACAGCGCCCGAACGTATTTGTCGTTGACGAACTCGCCGAGATCCAGATCAGCCAGCGCACCCAGCCCCTTCAAGAAGGGCAGCAATTTGCCGAGCGCATCGACCTGCTGGGGCTTGATGGTCGGATCGAAACTCACCAGACCATTGGGGCCGTTGTACAAGTACACGACTTCTGCCGGTATTCCGGTGATCTCGGCGACCCGCGTCGCGGCGGCCAGCGGATTCTGGTTCAGATAATCGGTGGTCTCGCGTTGCGCGGCGAGGAATGCCGCGACGATATCCGGGTTCGCCTCGTCGAATCGCTTATTCGCCACCACCGCGTGGAAGGTCGGAATGTTGGCGCTACCACCGTCATAGAGCAATCTGGCCTTACCGTCGAAGACGAGCTTCTGCGGCCACGGCACGAACTGCGCCAGCGCCGACACCTGATCGCCCTGCAGTGCCGACGCCCCGACGGCCGGGTCCTGGCCGAGCAGTTTCACATCGTCCAGGGTGAGCCCGATGCCGGACAGGCCGGTGGCGAGCATGCCGTGTGCGGCGGAGCCGACGCTGGTCGAAACGACCTTGCCGCGCAGATCCGCCAGGGTCGCCGCAGATGAATCCAACGGAACCACTACCTGATTCAGTGATCCACGCAGGTTGTAGCCGGTGACCGCGATCAATTCTGACTTCACGTCCGCGTGATCGCGCGTCTTCGACCCGTTGACCAGGATCGGGGCATCGCCCATCGACCCGATATCGACCTGGCCCGCCAGCATCTGCGCGGTCAGCGGGGGCCCAGCGGCGAAGTCCTTCCATTCGACCTTGTACGTCACACCTTTCGACTTGCCGAGTTCGGCCAGCTTCGCCTCGAACGTGCCGCGATCACGCAACAGCGTGCCCGCGGTGACGGTATTGATGGTCTTGGATTGATAGCCGATATCGACGGTGATCGTTTTGCCGTCGCTGCCGTAGCCGCAGCCGACGACGACGGTTGCTGCCGTCGCGGCGCCGAGCAGCAGCGCGAGCCGGCCTCGAAAGGTCGTGCGTGGTGTCCTCATCGTGGTGTTCCTTCGCCCGCGATCAGCGCAGCAAGTAGGGGATGTTGACGGTCACGGCACCGACCGGACAGCGGGCCGCGCACGGGCCGCAGTACCAGCACTCGTCGACGTGCATATACGCCTTGCCGGAATCCGGGTGGATCGCGAGCGAATCCAGTGGGCACATATCGACGCACAGGGTGCAGCCGTCGATGCATTTCTGTTCATCGACGGTGACCGGAACGTCGATTCGGGAGTTGACCAGGGCCATCAGATTTCCTTCCGAGAGTTGGCGATGCCGATGCGAGCGAAGGCGCGGACATCGGCATCCGGGTCCTCCAATGCGGATTGCAGGGCGGCGGTGACCTCGGGGCGTTCGGCGATCCGTTCGGCGAGTGCACGCACAGCCGCTTTGCGGACATCGAGGTTGTCGTCGGCGACCGCCGAAATCAGGTGAGGTGCGGCGTAATCGGCGTCGACAACCGCCAGTGCGTTCGCCGCACCCTGGCGGACCTGCCAGGCCGGATCGGTGATCGCGGTCGCGGCGACCGCTGCCGCCTCCGCACTGCATCCGGTTTCGGCCAGCCCGGACAGCGCGGCGGCCCGCACGAGCGGGTCGTCGTCAGCGGCCAGTCCGACGAGCGTCGCCGATCCCCGTGGATCGCCTACCGCGGCAACGCCTTTGGCGACCGCGATGCGCACGAGCGGATCGGGGTCGGCGGCCGCTGCGTCGAGTTCGGCCAGTGCATCCACCGACGTGAGCCCGCTGACCACCGTACGGCGCACCTCGGCATTCGGATCGGCGAGCAAGCCGAACAGTTCGGCGGCGTCGACCCGACGGTGTCGCCACAGTGCGCCGATCGCCGCGGAGCGCACGGCGGGTTCGGCCGCCGATACGCAGCTTCGCAGTGTCGCATCGAATTCCACGCCGGGAACCAGCACCTCGAGCAGTTCGGTGAGCAGACCGATGGCGGCGTGCCGCACGGTGACATCGACATCGGCCAGACCCGCCGCGATCATCGGCGTGGCCGCCGCCCACTCCTCGGTGGTCTCGCTGAGCACCGACAGCGCCGTGCGGCGGACCTCCGGATCCGGATCGACCAGAAATGGTCGAAGTTCAGTGAGCTCGGGACACTCATCGGCCAGATCCATCAACTGGAGCAATCGGACACTCATCGGGCACTCCATGCGCCGACCAACTCCGGTGCTGCCACATCAGGCACACCGTCGGGCCGGACGAATCCGGGTACCGGCACGATGTACGGGGCGACCGGCCGCGTAGTGAACTCCATCGCCCCAGATTCACCGCGGAACAGGTTGAGGTGACAGAACCATTCGGCATCGTCGCGCTCCGGCCGATCGGAGCGCTGATGGTAGAGCCCCCAGCGGCTCTCGGTGCGCCGCAGTGACGCACGCGCAGCCATCTCGGCGCAATCCCGGATGAATGTCACCTCCGCACAACGCATCAGCTCATGCGGGGTGTGCGCGCCCATCCGCTCGATATCGGCGTGCATCCGCTCGAATGCCTCCAGCCCGAGCGTCAGGTAGCGCTGCGTTTTCGGTGGTTGCAGATAGTCGTTCACGAAGCGGCGCAGTTTGTATTCCACCTGCTGCTGCGGCGGACCGTCCGGGTTGGTCAGCGGCCGATAGATCAGTGCGCGCGCGGCCGAGATCTGATCCTCGGGCAGTTCGGGATGTGCCGAGCCGCTGGCATAGTCACTTGCGCTGCGACCGGCGATATCGCCGTAGACGAACGCGCCGATCATGTAGTTGTGCGGGACCAGCGCCATATCGCCTGCCGCGTACAGTCCGGGCACGGTGGTCGCGGCATATTCGTCGACCCAGACCCCGGATGCGGAATGCCCACTGCACAAGCCGATTTCGGAGATGTGCATTTCGATATCCCGCGTCCGATAGTCGGTACCGCGTCCGGCGTGGAAGGTGCCGCGGGTCGGCCGCTCGGTGGTGTGCAGGATCCCCTCGATCTGCTCGATCGTCGCATCCGGCAGATGGCTGAGCTTCAGATAGATCGGCCCTCGAGCGCTGTCGAGTTCCCGCTTGACCTCCGCCATCATCTGCCCGGACCAGTAGTCGCAGTCGACGAACCGGTTGCCATCGGCGTTGACCTGGTAGCCGCCGAACGGATTGGCGACATAGGCGCAGGCCGGACCGTTGTAATCCTTGATCAGCGGGTTGATCTGGAAACATTCGATACCCGACAGTTCCGCGCCCGCGTGGTAGGCCATCGCATAGCCGTCACCGGCGTTCGTCGGATTCTCGTAGGTACCGTAGAGATAACCGCTGGCGGGCAGACCGAGCCGGCCGCACGCCCCGGTGGCCAGGATGACTGCGCCGGCCGAGATCGTCACGAATTCACCTGTGCGCGTATCGAATCCGACCGCGCCGACCGCCCGTCCACCGACGGTCAACACCCGCACCGGCATGACCCGGTTGTTGATCGTCACTTTCGCTCGGACATCGCGGGCGCGCAGCGTGCGATAGAGCACCTTCTTCACATCGCGCCCCTCCGGCATCGGCAGCACATAACTGCCGGACCGGTGCACCTTGCGCACCGCGTATTCGCCGTGCTCATCCTTCTCGAACTTGACCCCGTAGCTCTCCAGCCGCCGCACCATGTCGAAGCCGCGCGTCGCGGTCTGATAGACGGTGCGCTGGTTGACAATTCCGTCATTGGCCACCGTGATATCGGCGACGTAGTCCTCGGGGCTCGCCTTGCCGGGAACGACGGCGTTGTTCACCCCGTCCATTCCCATGGCGAGCGCGCCGGAATGCCGCACATGCGCTTTCTCCAGCAACAGGACATTCGCGCCGTGCTCGGCCGCGGTGAGTGCGGCCATCGTTCCCGCGGTGCCGCCGCCGACGACGAGTACATCGCAGCTCAGCTCCCTGCGCTGCGCAGCCGGTGGGATATCCATTGGCATCGGAGATCAGCCCCTTTCGTTCGGTTCGGTCACACCGCGATTCGGTGTGACCGGAATGCGATGCAGTCGGCCCGACAGCGAGAACCGATCCCCGCGATAGCGGACGTACTCCAGGTCGATGGGCCGACCGGAGTCGGTGTAGGTGAGCCGTTCCAGGAACAGCAGCGGCGAACCCGCGCGGACCTCCAGGAGACCGGCGACTGTCGGATCCGCGGCTACCGCCTCGATCGAAACCGCCGCCGAACCCAGCGGTAGGCCGAGTTCGGCCTCCACCAGACCGAATACATCGGAGCCGGTCAGATCCATCGTCAGCAGCGGCGCGCCGATATCGGCGGTGAGGTAGCTGGCGTCCAACGACAGCGGTGTGCCGTCGAGGTAGCGGATTCGCTCCAACGCGACCACCGGTGTCGCCGGTTCGAGCTCGAGCCGCTCGGCCACGATGGGTGTCGCGGGGACGACCTCCGCCAACAGCACCCGGTTGACGACCCGATCCGTGCCGGTCTCGAAGGTCTCGGCAAGACCACGCAGCCGGTCCAGCCCCTGCACCGCCTTATCGGATACGACGAAGGTGCCCGCCCCGGGAACCCGGTCGACCAGACCCTCATCGCGCAGCAATGCCAGCGCATCACGCACGATATTGCGGCTGGTATCGAAGTCGGCGGCCAATTGCGCCTCCGACGGCAGTGGCCGATTGCCGTAGATACCACTGCGGATACGTGCCCGCAGGATGTCCCGGATCCGGCGAGCCGGCGCCGAGCGCCTACCGGTGCTCGGATCCGGGGCGCCCGCTCTTGCCGGATTTCCCGAATGCGTTCTGCCTGTCATGCGGCAAATGCTGCGAACCGTTCGTTACATGCGACGCTTCCCGCAATTACCGAATGGTTACGCCAGTTATCGGCACCGGCGCAGGGCCGCGACCTGGGTAAATACCCATGACGGCCGGAGTATTACCAGTTGGATGCGCGATGGGCTTCCAGCTCCGCCGCATATTTCACCAAAATCTCGGCGGGGCCCGACGGTGGCAGTTGGTGCCGCCAGATGGCCCGAAACTTTCTGGTCAAGGCCACCGGAGTCGACAAGCGCACCTCGATGAGGGCGCCCGCCGCCAGGGCGGATGCGGCGATCAGCTTGCTCACCACCGCGGGCGCCACACCGCTGCATGCGGCCGCGATGATCGCCACCGCGGAACCGAGTTCGGCGGCGGGCAGCGCCGGCTGGCATTCGGCGCTCAGGATTTCCCAGACGGCTTCCCTGGTGCCCGATCCCGATTCACGCCACAGCAAGGCAGTTGTCGCAAGCTCCCGTAGAGCGACCGGTTTGCGACGGGTCGCCCACGCATGCGTCGGCCCGACGACCACCACCAATTCATCCGCGCCGAGCACCCGGCTGCCGAGGTCACGCGGTTGATGCGGACCCTCGACGAACCCCAGATCGGCTTCGGCACTACGGACCATCGCCTCTACCTGCCGGGTGTTGTCCACCGCAAGGGAAACGGCCACATCCGGGCAGGTAGCTCGTAAGGCATCCAGCCACTGCGGCATCCGATGGTCGGCGATGGTTTTCGAGGCGGCGACTCGCAGCCGGGACACGTCGGCGGCATGTAATGCGATCACCCCATCGACGAATGAACGTGCGGCCTCGAGTACCGGCAGCGCGTGGCCGACCACGACCCGCCCCGCGTCGGTCAGTTCCGAGCCGGTCGGGCCGCGCTCCAGCAGACACAATCGCAGCCTGCGCTCGAGCGCGCTGATCCGCATACTCGCGGCGGGTTGGGTAATGCCGTGCCGACGTGCGGCCGCGCCGAGGCTGCCGAGCTCCGCGACGGAAACCAGCAAATCGAGTACGTCCAGATCGGGCGTTCCGGGCGGCAGGGTCATGAGGTCCGATTATGGGCGGGCGCGCCGCATGCGGCATTCGGAGCGATTCGCTGCCGCCAGCGCATCCGGCCGCTCATCAGCGCTGCTGATGAGCTCCACCCGCACCGACGGCTACCGGCGAAGCAGCTCGCTCACGATCGTGAAGGCGTGACGTCGCTACGCCGAAATCTTCCCGGGATCCTGCTCGCGGCCGTTGTCGCCACTGCGGCGACCATCCTCGGCAACGCGCTGCCAATGGTGGGCGCACCTGTCATCGCACTACTCGGTGGCGCGGCGATCGGCGCGCTGGCGCGCCGATCGGTCGAGGAGGCAGGGATATTCGCGCCCGGCCTGGCACTCACCCGCAAACGCCTGCTCGGCGCCGCGATCGTGTTGCTCGGCCTCGGGCTGCCCTTCGGCTCGGTACTGACAGTTGGACGGCAGACAGCGGTGGTGCTGATCGGAACCATCGTCGTCGGCGCGGTGGCCGCGGTCATCATCGGCAGAATGCTTGCGCTGGAACAGGAATCGGCGATCCTGGTCGCGGTCGGGACGACGATCTGCGGTGCCTCCGCCATCGCCGCCGCCACCGCGGTCATCAAGCCGGATAAGGACCGGGTCGCCTACGCCCTCGGCACGATATTCGTGTTCAATGTCGTTGCCGTACTGCTGTATCCACCGCTGGGACACCTGCTCGGCCTATCCCAGGAGGCATTCGGACTCTGGGCCGGCACCGCCATCAACGACACCTCCTCGGTGCTCGCGGCAGGCGTGATATTCGGCCCTGCGGCAGCGCATTTCGCGGTGATCGTCAAACTCGTCCGCAGCCTGATGATCGTTCCGATGTGTCTCGGCCTACAGCTGGCTCGCCGAAAGGCGGGCGAAACTATGAAAACCCCACTGTGGCGGACCTTCCCGCTGTTCGTCGCCCTCTTCCTGATCGCATCGCTGATCGCCGGGCTCGGTGCGGTGCCCGCATCCTGGTCGGCACCGCTCGGACACCTCAGCGCGTGGCTCATCGCCGCCGTACTCGCCGCCATCGGGACTGCCCTTACCTGGCAACATGTCCGCATCGCCGGACCGCGCCCGCTCCTTTTCGGCGGAGCAATCGCCGTCATCCTGGCCGTGACCAGCCTGGCACTTCAGACCACTACCGGCTGGCGCTGATATTCGCCGCATTCGTCATGACGCATGCCCGGTACCCGTGGCCGACGCACTTTTGTTGCGACATTGCCGAATGCGGAAGGCTTTGTTCCGCGATTGCTGGGATCATCGAGAGATGTTGGAGACTTCGGCACGGTTGTTGCGGTTGTTGTCGTTGCTGCAGATACATCGGGATTGGACCGGGCCGGCGTTGGCTGAGCGGCTCGGGGTTTCGACGCGGACTATTCGTACGGATATCGAGCGGTTGCGCAGGCTCGGGTATCCGGTGGATGCGACGCCAGGGGTTGCGGGTGGGTATCGGCTGGGCGCCGGATCTTCGCTGCCGCCATTGCTTTTGGATGATGAGGAGGCCGTTGCGGTGGCGGTGGGGTTGGCGACCGCGGCCAATGGGGCGGTGACCGGGATCGAGGAGACCTCGGTGCGGGCGCTGGCCAAGCTCGAACAGGTGCTGCCGTCGCGACTGCGACATCGTGTGCGTGCGCTGACCGCCGCCACCGTGCATGTGCCGCATCCGGGTCAGTCGAATGTGGACGCGGGCGTGCTCACCGCCGTCGCCGCGGCGATCCGGGCGAGCGAGCGGCTGCGGTTCGATTACGAAGCCCATTCGGACGCAATCGAGCAACGACCACCGTCGCGGCGCGAGGTGGAACCGCATCGGCTCGCGCATTGGAACGGCCGCTGGTATCTGGTGGCGTGGGATATCGGGCGCGTGGACTGGCGCACCTTTCGTGTCGACCGGATGACGCCGCGGACACCGAACGGTGCGCGCTTCACCCCGCGCAGTGTTCCCGAAACCGAAGTGGCCGAACGGATACAGCGCGGCGTCGGTGCGGCAACATGGCGCTACCGGGCCCGCGTGCGGGTGGCGGCCCCGGCTACCGCCGTGCGTACACGGTTGCCCGCCGCCGTCACGGTCGAACCCGATGGTCCGAACCACTGCGTGATCCAGGTCGGTTCGGACACTCCACATACGTTGACGTTGTATCTCGGACTGCTCGATGCCGATTTCGAAGTCCTGGACGCGCCGGAGCTATCCGCGCACCTGCGCGCAACCGCCGAACGGTTTCGGAAAGCCGCGGGCGACAATTGAAAGCGATGTGTCCTTAATTCCGGTGAGCGGCAACCCGGTCGGGCGAATTCTTCGGAAGGCCCGGCCGGGAGTACCCGTTCGAGACTTAATCAAACAGCTCGATTTACCTGATCACTGATTGGCGCCTGCGATACCGCCGATGATTCCTCCGATGACACAACCGGGAAGGAATCCGACGATAAAGAACAGGAGCCCGATCAGCGCGCCGACAGCGCATCCGATCAATACACCCGCGACCGTGGTTCCCGCGTCACCGATGAACTGCACCGGACCCGATTGCGGTGCCGGTGCGTTGACCGGCGTCAACGTCAATGTCGTTGCCGCGGTATCAACTTCGGGCGTGACCTGCACCTGCTGCCCCGCCACCGTCTGCAGCGTGGTCGGCACGGTGGCGACCACGGAGCCGTCGGGTGCGAGCACCGTGATGCCGGCATCGGGCGTCAGGACGAACTTGCCCGAGGCCAGTGTGATGGTGGCATCGGAGCGGTCCGCCGCCACCGCCGCGGTGTATTGGACGCCGTGATCCACGCCGTTGACAACTGTTTCCGACGACACTTCGGGCGAGCCGTAGGCGGTGGCCGCGGTGATGCCTGTCGCGGCAACGGTCAAAACCGTTGCCGCTACCAACTTTTTGATCTTCATTTTGATTTCCAATCATCCAGCCGATTCGATCGATGAATCCGAGAAACGGACATCGGACATCAATCATCATGCGCTCTCGACACACTCGGCGTCGTCGGAATCAGGAAAATCGAATTACGTTGCAAGATCAAATAATTCGAAATACCCAAGGAACTGGGGTATTGCTTTTCGAACTATTCCAGTTCACCTTCGGTCTCCAAGTAGATCTGCCGCAATCGGTCCAGTGTTGCCTGCTCCGGATGCTCCCACAACTCTCGTTGCGCCGCCTCCAGCAGACGCTCGGCAATGCCGTGCAGCGCCCATGGGTTGGATTGCTCCATGAACTTGCGGTTCACGTCATCGAAAACGTAACTCTCCGCGAGCTTTTCGTACATCCAGTCGGCCACGACATTGGTGGTGGCGTCGTAGCCGAAGAGGTAGTCGACGGTGGCCGCCATTTCGAAGGCGCCCTTATAACCGTGGCGGCGCATCGCCTCGAGCCAGCGCGGATTCACCACTCGGGCACGGAAGACGCGCGAGGTCTCCTCCGAGAGCGTGCGGGTGCGCACGGCGTCGGGTCGGGTGCTGTCGCCGATGTAGGCCTCGGGATTCTTGCCGGTCAGCGCGCGCACGGTGGCGACCATGCCGCCGTGGTACTGGAAGTAGTCGTCGGAGTCGGCGATATCGTGTTCGCGGGTGTCGGTGTTCTTGGCGGCCACGGTAATCCGCCGGTAAGCGGTGCGCATATCGTCGGCGGCGGGTGCGCCGTCGAGGTCGCGACCGTAGGCGAAGCCGCCCCATGCGGTGTACACCTGCGCGAGGTCGTCGTCGGTGCGCCAACTCTTGGAGTCGATCAGTTGCAGCAGGCCTGCGCCGTAGGTGCCGGGTTTGGAGCCGAAGATGCGGGTGGTGGCGCGGCGCTTGTCGCCGTGTTCGGCGAGATCGTTCTGGGCGTGGGCGCGAACGTAATTCGACTCGGCGGGTTCGTCGAGGTCGGCGACCAGACGTACTGCGTCATCGAGCAGCGCGAGCACATGCGGGAACGCATCACGGAAGAAGCCGCTGATGCGGACGGTGACGTCGATGCGCGGACGGCCCAGTTCCGCGAGCGATATAACCTCCAGGGTGGTGACGCGGCGGCTCGCCTCATCCCAGACCGGGCGGACGCCCAGCAGCGCAAGGACTTCCGCGATATCGTCGCCGGAGGTGCGCATGGCGGAGGTGCCCCACACCGACAGCCCGACCGAGCGCGGATACTCACCGTGATCGGCCTTGTATCGATCGAGCAGGGAATCCGCCATGGCCTGCCCGGTCTCCCAGGCCAGTCGGGACGGGACCGCCTTCGGGTCGACCGAGTAGAAATTCCGACCGGTCGGCAGCACATTGATCAGGCCGCGCAATGGGGATCCGCTGGGCCCGGCGGGGATGAAACCGCCGTTGAGCGCGTGCAGGATTCGGTCGATTTCGATGCCGGTCTGCCGCAGGCGGGGCACGACTTCGGTCGCGGCGAAGCGCAGCACGGTTCGCACCGCGGCACACGTCGGGGCGGGTGCGTCCAGTGAGTCGACAAGTCCGTCGACGGCGTCTACGGACCACTCGGCAGCTTGCAGTGCGGCCAGCAGCTCACGCGCTTGGGTCTCCACCGCGTCGACCCGTTCGCGCACCTCGGTACCGGATTCGTTCAGCCCCAAGGCCTCCCGCAGACCCGGCACATTCCGTTCGCCACCCCAAAGCTGGCGCGCGCGGAGCATGGCGAGGACCAGGTCGAGTTCGGTCTCCCCCGCCGGCGCCTGCCCGAGGACGTGCAAACCGTCGCGGATCTGCACATCCTTGATCTCGCACAGCCAGCCGTCGACGTGCAGCAGCATATCGTCGAAGACATCCTCGTCTGGACGCTCGGCCAGGCCGAGGTCGTGGTCCATTTTGGCCGCGCGCATGAGCGTCCAGATCTGCTGGCGGATCGCGGGCAGTTTGGCCGGATCGAGGGTGGAGATATTGGCGTGTTCGTCGAGCAGCTGTTCCAAACGCGAGATATCGCCATAGCTTTCGGCGCGGGCCATGGGCGGAATGAGGTGGTCGACCAGGGTCGCGTGGGCGCGGCGCTTGGCCTGGGTCCCCTCACCCGGGTCGTTGACCAGGAACGGATAGATCAGCGGCAGCTCACCGAGCGCGGCGTCGGTGCCGCAGGAGGCGGACATGCCGAGGGTCTTGCCGGGCAGCCATTCCAGATTGCCGTGCTTGCCGAGGTGCACCATGGCGTCGGCGGCGAAACCTTCCGGCGCGGCGATCCATCGATACGCGGCGAGGTAGTGGTGGCTGGGCGGCAGATCCGGGTCGTGGTAGATGGCGACCGGGTTCTCGCCGAAGCCGCGCGGCGGCTGCACCATCAACACGATATTGCCGAAACGCAATGCGGCGATGACGATTTCGCCCTTGGGGTCGGCGGAGCGGTCGAGGTAGAGTTCACCGGGTGGCGGTCCCCACGCCTCGATCACGGCTGCGCGCAGGTCATCGGGCAGAGTGTCGAACCAGCTGGTGTACTGATCGGCGCTGATGCGGATCGGGTTGCCTTCGAGCTGTTCGGCGGTGAGCCAGTCCGGATCCTGACCGCCCGCCGCGATCAGCGCGTGGATCAGCGCGTCTCCATCGCGTTCCGCGAGTCCCGGCACCTCGGTCTCGTCGCCGAGATCGTAACCGGCCGCGCACATCTCGGTGAGGAGCCGGATCGCGCTGGCGGGAGTGTCCAGGCCGACGGCGTTGCCGATGCGCGCATGCTTCGTCGGGTAGGCCGACATCATGATGGCGATGCGTCGCCGTTCGGCCGGGATGTGGCGCAGCCGCGCGTGCCGGACCGCGATACCGGCGACCCGGGCCGCGCGTTCGGGATCGGGCACGTAGGTGGACAGTCCGTCGGCGTCGAATTCCTTGAACGAGAACGGAACCGTGATGATGCGTCCATCGAATTCCGGGACGGCCACCTGGGTGGCGACGTCCAGCGGGGAGAGTCCGTCGTCGTTCGCCTCCCATTGGGCGCGGCCGCTGGTGAGACACAGGCCCTGCAGGATGGGCACATCGAGTTCGGCGAGGGCGGCGACATCCCAGGCCTCGTCGTCGCCGCCGGCCGCTGCGTTGGCGGGCTTGGTGCCGCCCGCCGCGAGCACGGTTACCACCAGTGCGTCTGCGCTGCGCAAGGTGTCGAGGAGTTCCGGCTCGGCGGTGCGCAAGGAGGCGCAGTACAGCGGCAGGGCCTTCGCGCCCGCGTTTTCGATTGCCGCGCAGAGGGCATCGATGTAGGCGGTGTTTCCGGCGAGATGCTGTGCGCGGTAATAGATTACGGCCAATGTCGGCGGGTGCTCGGCAGTTGTGCTCGGATCAGTGCCCGGCGTGCGCTCCAACTCGCCCCAACTCGGCAGATGCACCGGCGGTTCGAAGCCGTGGCCGGTGAGCAGCACCGTATCCGAGAGGAAGTTGTGCAGCTGACGGAGATTTTCCGCACCACCGGCGGCGAGGTAGTTGTGCGCGTCGGCGGCCACACCACCGGGCACCGTCGAGCATTCCATCAGCTCGGCGTCGGGTGCGATCTCACCGCCGAGCGCCACCATCGGCACCCCGCTCGCGCGCACGGCTGCGAGCCCGTCCTCCCAGGCGCGCTTGCCGCCGAGGATCCGCACGATCACCAGATCGACGCCGTCGAGCAGCGCGGGCAGGTCCTCGACCAACAGCCGAGCCGGATTCCCCCACCGATATTCCGCACCGCTCGCACGCGCGCTCAACAGATCGGTATCGGACGTCGACAGCAGCAAAATCACAGGTGGCAGCCTTCCTCGGGTGACGCGCCCATCGGTTACGGTGCTCGCCGGAGAGGGTCTGGCTTTCGACAGTGGCGCGACCGCACCGGAGTTCCACCGGTTTCCTCATCGCCCGCCGAGCAATCCAGATGCTAACCCGCCGCTCCGCGCCGCCCGTCGACGGTCATCCACTCGGCGCTCAGGTCAGGTCGGCGTTTCCGTCGATCACCTTCAGGTGGTAGTGGAATTTGTCGACACGCCAGCCCGCGGCGGTACGTTCGGCGCCGATGCTGTAGCTGCCGACGAACGTGCGCGTCTTGCCGTGGGACGCATCGTTCTTCACGTGCACCGCGATGGCGTCGGCGTGGATCACGGCGTGGTCGCCCTGCAGGTCGACCAGGTAGTTGCCCGACTGGTGATGGACGCCGTCGAGGTCGGCGAGACCCGTCCGCCAATCGCCGACGATATCGGCTGCGGGCCGCACCGCCACCTCGCCGCCGAAGCCACCATCGAAGTCGACCTTCGGCGTGAATACCTCCCCGAGAAGGTCATCCCAGCGCTTCTGATCGGTGTAAACGAACATCCTGGTGACAACGTCGATGATCGCGAGTCGGTCGGCAACGGTGGAGATTTCACTCATGCGGCCAACCTTAATGCGGGCAGGGGTGGACGCCGACTAGTCGGTCGGTATCGACCGGGCGTTAGTGCGACGCGCGGGAGATCGGTGGCCGTCATGGCTGTGCGTTGTCAGGCTCGGCCGTCCTCTAGTGCATGTGTGAAGAGACGGGCCGCAAATCGCTTCTGGCCGAGCGTTATGGCCTGCACTGCCACTACCGAGCAACGACGAGGCGATCCACCCCGTCGCAACCGTCACCGGATTCGCGACCAGGCGCCGTAAGCAGCAGTCGGGCGTCGCGGCCGTCGCTGGTTGCGCAGCGGTGGGGTCGTAGGCTGGATGGGTCATGACGCGTACGAATCCCGATTCCTGCCCCGGTGTACTGCGGCTGCATCAGGCGGCCGATGGTCCGTTGGCTCGAATTCGGCTGCCCGGTGGGCGGCTGGAGCCGGGGCAGTTGCAGGTGTTGGCCGAGGCGGCCGCCGAACTCGGCGATGGGAATATCGAGCTGACCTCGCGGGGCAATGTGCAGTTGCGGCAGGTGCGTGATGCGGCTGCGCTGGGTGAACGGTTGGCGAGTGCCGGGCTGTTGCCGAGCGATACGCACGAACGGGTGCGCAATATTGTCGCGTCACCGCTGTCGGGGCGGATCGGGGGCTGGGCGGATGTACATGCGCTCGTTCCGGCGCTCGACACAGGTTTGCGCGCCGCACGGCGGTTGGCCGAACTGCCCGGCCGTGTGCTGTTCACCCTCGACGATGGCCGCGGCGATATCAGCGGCCTTGGTGGCGATATCGGCGTACACGCGACGGACGCAGACGAATTCGCGCTCGTGCTGGCTGGTGGTGACTCCGGCATCCGAGTATCCGCGGCCGACGCGGTCCAGGTGATGCTGGCCGCCGCACACGCCTTCCTCGATCTCGGCTCGGGTCAATGGCGGCTGCACGAAGTCGATGACGGTGTGCGGGGAGTGATCGATATCCTCGGCCTGTCCCGCGGCCCCGAACGACTGGAATTCGGTGCCGCCCATGACATTCCGATCGGCTGGCTCGACCAGGACAACGGCCTGGTCAGCCTCGGCGCGGCCGTTCGCCTCGGCTCCCTGCCCGCCCGCATTGCCGAATTCATCGCCGCCATCGAACGCCCCATCTTCATCACCCCGTGGCGCAGCCTGGTGATCACCGATCTAGCGGAATTGCCCGCCGAACAGGTCGTCCGGGTACTGGCCCCCATGGGCCTGATCTTCGACGCCAACTCCCCTTGGCTCCAGGTCAGCGCCTGCGCAGGCCAACCTGGCTGCGCAAAAGCGCTCACCGATGTCCGCGCAGATGCCACAGCCGCCGTCGAATCCGGTCGCGTACTGCCCCCCACCAACCAGTCCGCCGCAGAGAGCAATTCCAGCGGCGTCGACGATCTCGGCGCAACCATCGAAGTCCACAGCGCCGACGAGGTCACGGTCGCAGGCCGCCAACACTGGTCCGGCTGCGACCGCCGTTGCGGCCGCCCGCGCGGCCCGGTCACCGATATCGTCGCCACCGAAAACGGTTACCGCATCGGCTGACATCCGCCCAGCAAACAACCAACGAGGCACCACATCATCTGATTCTTCGGCACGGCCCGTGGCACGGTGAGGTCAGCTGACCGAACTCCCGTTCTGACAGCGGTGCTCGCGCCCTAGGAAGCAACCGCGGTCGGCGCACTCCGCGGATCCTCGTGAATCTCCAAGGTGCAGCACTTCACGCCACCACCGGCCTTCAACAACTCCGACAGATCGACGCCCACCGGGTTGTACCCCTGCGCACGCAACTCCGAAGCCAGGTTGTCGGCGCGACTGCTGATGAAGACATTCAGCCCATCGGAGACACCGTTCAGCCCCAGAACCACCGCATCGGCGTCGGTGGCGAGGATGGCGTCCGGATAGAGCTCGGCAAGTATCGCCTGACTCGCGGCACTGAAGGCAGGCGCGAAATACGCGACGTTCGTGTCATCGAGGGCCATCAGCGCCGTATCCAGGTGATAGAAACGCGGATCGACCAGTTCGAGCGAAACCACCGGCAGATCGAAGTACCGCTCGACCTCACGGTGCGCGGCAGTCGAACTCCGGAATCCGGTCGCAGCCAGCATGCGCTCACCGACGAGCAGGAAATCGCCTTCGCCCTCATTGGTTTCCTGCGCCCCGACCAGCTCCACTAGACCCAACTGCGCGAACCAGCCGTGATACGCCGGACCTTCCGCGGCCCGCTCGGCATGGGTGAACCGCGCCGACATCGCCCGATCACCCACGATCAGGCCACTATTCGCGGCGAAAACCATATCGGGCAGACCCGGCTCCCCCGGCACCACGTCGATGCGATGGCCGTAGTGCTCGAATGTCGCGCGCAGCGTCTCCCACTGCGATAGCGCGAGCGCGCGATCGACAGGTTCCTGCGGATTCATCCACGGGTTGATCGAGTAGCAGACGTCGAAGTGATCCGGACGGCACATCACGAACTGACGTGGCTGACCCTTTCGAGCGACCTGCGAGCAGTCGCCAGCGGAGGGCTGCCGCGCGGGCTCGATACGGAGGGTGGTTACAGAGGTCAACGTGTCTCCCGGAGGTAGGCGCGGATCAATCCACTGACACGAAGGTAATTCGCCTAGTATTGCGTCAGAAACAACGATTCATTGTGCATGATCGAGTAAATTCGGCGAATCATTGCGCCGATCGGGAGTAGGTGTGGTGTGGACGACATCGACCGGCAGATTCTGGCGCATCTGCTCAAATCGGCGCGCGCCTCGTTCCAAGAAATCGGCGCGAAGGTCGGACTGTCCGCACCTGCGGTCAAGCGCCGCGTCGACAAGATGGTCGCCAGCCGCCAGATCACCGGCTTCACTGCACTGGTGAATCCCGACGCACTCGGCTGGACCACCGAGGCCTACGTCGAGGTCTACTACCGCGACAACATCACCCCCGCCGAACTCCGCCGCAGCCTCGAACCGATCCCCCAGGTAGTCGGGGTTTGGACCATCGCAGGCGAAGCCGACGCCCTCGTCCACGTCATGGCAACAGACATGGCCGAAATCGAATCCACCGTCGAACGAATCCGCGAAAACACCCGAGTAGGCCGCACCCGCAGCTCCATAGTCATGTCCCGAATCCTCGAACGCCCCCGCACCTGATCCGCCGAGAATGCATTCATGCAGGCGGCCTCGACGTTTGCCGCCGCCAGTACATTCTCGACCCGCGGCGGGCATGGGGAGGGAGGGCTCATATGGTGGGGGCATGTCCGATGTTCGTTATGTCAGTGATGGGGCCGAGATCTATCGGCGGTCGTTCGCGATGATTCGGGCAGAGACGGATCTGAGTGGGTTTCCACAGGATGTGGCGCAGGTTGTGGTGCGGATGATCCATGGTTGCGGGCAGGTGGATCTGGCCGGGGACGTTGCGTTTTCGCCCGGTGTGGTGGCGGCGGCGCGGGGCGCGCTGCGGTCGGGGGCTCCTATTCTCTGTGATGCGCAGATGGTTGCGTCCGGCGTGACGCGCAAGCGGTTGCCCGCCGACAATGACGTGATCTGCACCCTCGCCGATCCGCGGGTGCCGGAACTGGCTGCGGCGATGGGCAATACACGGTCGGCCGCCGCGCTGGAGTTGTGGCGCGATCGCCTCGAGGGCGCGGTGGTCGCCATTGGCAACGCGCCGACCGCCCTGTTCCATCTGCTCGACATGATCGATGCGGGTGCGCCACGGCCCGCCGCCATCCTCGGTATACCGGTCGGCTTCGTCGGCGCTGCCGAATCCAAAGACGCGCTGATCGAATACGGCGGGGTCGAATATCTGACGGTGCGTGGGCGGCGCGGTGGCAGCGCCATTACCGCTTCGGCACTGAATGCGATTGCGAGCGAACAGGAATGAGCAACGGCAAGTTGTGGGGTGTCGGACTCGGCCCCGGTGATCCGGAGCTGGTGACGGTGAAAGCGGCGCGGGTAATCGCCGAGGCCGATGTCATCGCCTTCCACAGCGCACGCCACGGTCGCAGCATCTCGCGTGGTATCGCCGCGCCGTACATGCACGCGGGTCAACTCGAGGAACACCTGATCTACCCGGTGACCACCGAGACGACCGACCACCCCGGCGGCTATCAGGGCGCCATCGACGAATTCTACGAACAGGCCGCCGAACGCCTGGCAACCCATCTGGCGGCGGGCCGGTCCGTCGCACTGCTCGCCGCAGGCGATCCGCTGTTCTACAGCTCGTACATGCATATGCACCGCCGGTTGGCCGACCGGTTCGAGGCCGAGATCATCCCCGGCATCACCTCCGTGAGCGCGGCCTCGGCTGCCCTCGGCACCCCGCTCGTCGAGGGTGAGCAGGTACTGACCGTCCTGCCCGGCACCATGCCCACCGACGAGCTCACCCGCCGCCTCCGCGATACCGACGCCGCCGCCATCATGAAACTCGGTCGCACCTATCCCGGTGTACGCCAAGCCCTCTCGGACTCCGGCCGCCTCGCCGACGCGTACTACATCGAACGCGCGAGCAGCACCCGCCAACGTGTACTCGCCGCCGACGACGTCGACGATGCGGATGTACCGTACTTCGCCATCACCCTCGTTCCCGGCCCGCAGCCGACAACCTCACTGCCCCTTGCGAATCCGGGGCAAGGGCAGTCGCAGACGATCGGCGCGCAGGGTGCTACCGACATCTCCAGGACCGCGGCTGTTTCGCCCGAGGCTGCGGGCAGCGAATCCCGCACCACGCAGACAGTTCCTTTCGACAGCTCTCGAGTCGAGCCAACCGCGAGCCGTTTCAGCGACGCCATCGGTGAAGTCGTGGTGGTCGGGCTCGGCCCGGGCTCACCCGACTGGACCACACCCGAAGCCGAACGCGCACTCGCCGAGGCCACCGATCTGGTCGGCTACACGACCTACATCAATCGGGTGCCGTCGCGTCCCGGGCAGCGCAGGCATGCCAGCGATAACCGGGTGGAATCCGAACGTGCCGCCATGGCATTGGATCTCGCGAAACAGGGGGCCAAAGTAGTTGTCGTGTCCTCGGGCGATCCCGGGGTTTTCGCGATGGCGGCTGCGGTACTCGAGGAATCCGCCGATCCGCAGTGGCAAGGGGTGCCGGTGCGGGTGCTGCCCGGGCTCACGGCGGCCAATGCGGTCGCCAGCCGGGTCGGCGCGCCGCTCGGCCACGACTACGCGATGATTTCGCTCTCGGATCGACTCAAGCCGTGGGAGGTTGTCGCGCAACGACTTTCGGCGGTCGCCGCAGCCGATATGGCGATCGCGATCTACAATCCAGCCTCCAGTCAGCGCACCTGGCAGGTCGCGGCGATGCGTGACGTGCTGCTCGAGCATCGCAAGCCCGATACCCCGGTGGTGCTCGGTCGCGATGTCGGCGGACCCACCGAATCCGTCCGTGTGGTCACCCTCGCCGAGCTGGATCCGGCCGAGGTCGATATGCGCACGCTGCTGATCATCGGTGCCTCCACCACCGCAGTAATCGAGTCCGAGCAGGGCACCAGGGTCTACACTTCGCGCCGCTACCAGCGTTGATTCCGGAAAGGCAACCAGATGCGCAAGCTCGAACTCCAGGTCCAGACCACCATCGACGGCTACATGTCCGGCCCGAACGGCGAGATGGACTGGATGACATTCCAGTGGTCCGATGACCTCGCCGCCCGCGTCACCGCCATCACCGACGAATTCGACACCATCGTGCTCGGCCGCAAACTCGCCGAAGGCTTCATCCCGCATTGGGCCTCCAAGCCTGAACACGAGCCCCAGGCGGCCATTGACAAGATGAACAACACGCCCAAAGTCGTGATCTCCAACAGCCTCACCGAATCGCCCTGGGAGAACACCGTCGTCGCGGGCGGCGACCTCGCCGAGACCATCAACAACCTCAAGGCCCAGCCGGGGGGCAACATCATCGTCTACGGCGGCGGCACCCTCGTCGCGAATCTGATCGCCGAGGGCCTCATCGACGACCTGCACCTGTTCGTCAGCCCGACCGCGATCGGCGCGGGCCTGCCGGTCTTCCGTGGCACCACCCGGCTCGATCTCGTCTCCGCCACCGGATTCGAGTGCGGGGTGACCGAGCTGCACTACCGGCCGAAGAGCGCCTGACCGCGACCTCGTCGGGGATGCCGATCGGCATCCCCGGCAGTTCTCAGGCGCGGTAATTCCCAACGATGAGCGCCAAGCATCCGGCCGCACCCACAGCGGCGGCCGCGAACATTGTCGGGTATCCCAGGCCGAAAGACTGGTGCAGGAATGCCAGCAGCGCGGGGATACCGAAGCCGAGGTAGCTGACCGAGTAGAACACCGCAGTGAGACCGGCGAGATCGTCAGGACGAGCAATCCGCTCGATCTCCTGCAGCCCGGCGACCAGCCCGATCCCATATCCGGCACCGAGCACAGCAGCGGTGACGATTGTGAGCATCAAGGCCAATGCGCCGCAAGCCCATGCGGCCGAGGCCATTCCACACACGACCAACGCCAGCGCGACAACTGCGGCACGGGCGGTGCCCGGTCGATCGATCCTTCGCGCCAGCGATTGGATCGCGAAACCACAGCCCAGTGTGATCACCGTGATCAACGCCGAGAACGCGACCGGCGCACCGCGCACCTGCGGCGCCATCAGAGTAGGCAGCACCGCGTAAGCCGTTGCGGCAGAGGTGAACAACCACAGCGCGACCGGCAGCGCAACACATCGGAACCTGCGATGCGCGGCCGCCGGAACCTTCAGATCATCGATCAGCCGCCCTGAATTCCGCCGCGGCGATAACGTTTCCGGCACCCGAGCCACCCACACCGCCACGACCAGACACAGCATCACATTGATCAGATACGCCAACGTATTCGGCAGCGGAGCCCACTGCGCGAGCGCACCCGCCACACCGGCGCCGACAGCGAACCCACCGGTCAGACTCATCGCCGAGCGTCGCGCCCCGGTCCCCGCAGGTAGCTCCGGCCCGACCGGCGACTGCGAAAGTTCCTTCAGCCAACTACTTCCCACCGCCATCGCCAGCCCGAGCGCCACACCGCAGAGCACCCGTCCGGCCGATAACAGCGGCACCGATGCCGATCCGAAGGCCAGCAGCAGCGAACCGGCTGCGCCGATCAACGGCGCCGGGCGAAGCAGCGTGCGACGGCCGTAGCGGTCCGAGAGCGGTCCGCCGATCAGCAAGGCGGGCACGATGCCGAGCACATAGTCGAACAGCAGCAGGTCCACCGTGGTGACCGGCAGCCCGTTGCCCTTGTACATCACCAGCAGCGGCGTGAATTCGTTTCCGCCCCAGGCGATCGCGAACATCGCGGCCGCGACACCCCACCAATGCCGCGAACTCTGCCGTGGTTCCGCCGACCGGGTGTCGACGGCGAGCAGCGTTGCCATTACAGGCCTCTCATTTCCAGCTGGTGCACGCCGGACATATGGTCGACGAGTGCGGTGGCGAACCCTGCCGTGTCGCCGATTTCGATCAGGTGGGCCAGACGCGTGTGCTGCTCGATGATGCGGGCGGTATCGGTCGAACCGCGGTGCAGGGCAGCGCTGTTCATGCGACGCTGCCGCTCCCGCAGCGAGTCGTAGAACCCGGTGAGCAGCGGATTGCCCGCAGCGACCACATAGGCGCGGTGAAAGTCGGTGTCCGCCACCGCGAATCGGTCGAAGTCCGCGGCGGCGGCCAGTTCGCGCTGCTGGTCCAGCGAGACATGAAGTTCGGCGATCAGCGCGGACCGCTCGTGCGCGACCACCGCGCGCACCGCTCCGGTCTCCACGACATAGCGGGCATGTACGACATGTTCGGCTTCGGCGGGCGGAATCGGCACCACCAGCGCGCCGCGCTTGGGGTACAGCCGCATCCACCCCTCCACTTCGAGTCGCAGGAATGCTTCCCGCACCGGGGTCCGCGACATACCGAGGTCGGTGGCGATCTCGCCCTCGCTGATCAGCTCACCACCCGGCAACGCGCCGGTCAGGATGCGTTCCTTGACCTCGCGATAAGCGACTTCGGTGGATGAATACATCTTAGACACAAGTTGCATCTTAGCGACACGCTCTAGCGGCCCGACAGGGGCGGCGGGCAAGAGTCGTATAACATTCCACTATGGAACGTTGAGATTGAGAGGAGCAGTACATTGGCGAACACCTCGACACAACGCAAATCGCTGAATTCCACGGCGGCGTCGCTGCTCGGATTTCTGCACGACGGTCCGATGTCGGGCTGGGATCTGGTGACCGAGGCCCAGGACCGGATCGGCGATTTCTGGACCATTACCCAGAGCCAGGTCTACCGGGAACTGGCCGCCATGGACGCGGCCGGGTTCGTCGAAAAAGGTGAGATCGGGGCGCGCGAACGCACGCCATATCAG
Source organism: Nocardia vinacea (assembly GCF_035920345.1). Classification (NCBI taxonomy): domain Bacteria; kingdom Bacillati; phylum Actinomycetota; class Actinomycetes; order Mycobacteriales; family Nocardiaceae; genus Nocardia; species Nocardia vinacea. The sequence goes on along the minus strand of NZ_CP109149.1, from coordinate 1,557,040 downwards.
ATCACCGACGCCGGTCGCGAAGCATTCCTCGAATGGATCGCCCGTGACCCCGGCGCGGAGACCATTCGGGTGCCGCTGCTGCTGACCCTATCCTTCGGTAAGCACGTCGATCCCGACCATCTCGATCGAATCATCGCCGCCAACAAGGAAATTCACCAGCAGCGCCTCGACCGCTACCGCACCGACGACCACACCGACATGTCCGCGTATCAACGCGCCACCCTCGAATTCGGCATCGGCTACGAGCGCACCGTACTTGCCTGGTTCGACCGCCTGCCGGAATTGCTCGGCCGCTGAATCAGCGGGATACGATCTCCCGCAACCACTTCCACGCCGCATCGACGGATTCCACGACCACCGCGCCGGGCGGCAGCTCGGGGCGGTCTACGACGACCACGGGAAGGCCCGCCGAGCGAGCGGCATCCAGTTTGGCAGCGGTCTGATCGCCGCCACTGTCCTTGGTGACCAGCGCGTCGATCCGGTGTTGCGTCAGCAGACGCTGCTCATCCGCGGGCGAGAAAGGCCCACGCGCGAGCAGCAATTCGTGATGCGGCGGCAGCGCGCCGGTGGGCGGATCGATGGCACGGATCAAGAACCAACGGTCCGTCAGGCCCGCGAAGGCGGCGACACCTTGGCGACCGATAGTCAGGAAGATGCGCTCCCCCAACTCCGAAATCGCCTGTGCGGCAGCGTCGAGATCCGGCACCCGGATCCACCGATCACCGGGCTGTTGGGACCATCCCGGCCGCCGCACATGTAGTAGCGGTAAACCGAGATCCGTTGCGGCACCGGCCGCATTCGCACTGATCGTGCCTGCGAACGGATGTGTCGCATCAATGACGACCGCGATCTCGTTGTTCGCCAACCACTTCCGTAGACCCTCGACACCACCGAAGCCGCCGATCCGCACCGGCCCCTCCGGCAGCAGCGGGTCGCGAACACGACCGGCGAGCGAGGAGACGATATCGAATCCTCGCTCGCCGGAAGCGATGTGGGCGATTTCCCTGGCTTCCCGGGTGCCGCCCAGAATCAGAGTTTTCAGGGCTGCCCGCTGAAGTAGGCGATGCCCGCATTGATCAGGTTCGGACCACCCGCGATGAGCAGACCGATCAACGCACCCACCGGCAGACCGATGCCGAAGAAGAAGAATCCGATGATGCCGCCGATCACCGCACCGAGCGAGGCGCGCTGCAGCTCGCTGAAGAACCACTCCTGCGAGGAGATCGCCTCGGCGCTGACCGCGGCGGTCGGCGTGACCTCCGGGGTGAGCGTCAGCTTCTGGCCTGCAGGGTCGATGGTGGCCGCGATCGGGATCAGCTGGTCCCCGACCTGCGCCTTCAGCGGAATCGAGGTGACGACCGCACCTTCGGTGTTCTTCACCGTGACGTACTTCTTGTCGGCGTCCAGACTGAACGCGCCGCCGGTGACCGCCGCGACGATCGACTTGTCGACGAGTTGCACCGCGTAGTTCACACCGTGGTCCTCGCCCTGCACGGCTGGCGCGGCCTGGTTCTGCACGGCCGGCGCGGGTGCCGCCGGAGCGGCGCCGGACGTACCCGCCGCAACACCGGTGGCGGCAACGGCCATAATCGCGGTGGCGGCAAACTTCTTGTACTTCATAAATCTCCCCAATAGGACGCGGATCCGGCGATAACGTCCGGATCTCGGGCACCGACCCTACAGTCCGTTAAACCCGTGCAGCGGGGTTTTCAGACCGAGCCGCCTTTCACAACTGCCCACTGGGCGACCGGCAATTGCGGCCGCCAGGTCGTGAACTTGCCGAGGGCTTCGGCCCGGTAAATTTGAAACTTCCGCAGTTCACCGCCGTGCGCGGCGGCCCAACTCAGTAGCAGTGCTTCGGATTCCGCCGTCACCGCATTCGCCACCAAACGGCCACCCTGGCGTAGATGCGACCAGCATGTCTCGAGTACGCCATCTTGAGTGAGCCCGCCACCGATAAATATTGCGTCCGGAGGCGCTGATTCGGTAGATTTTTCGATATCGGTGAGTATCTCTCCACGCACACCGAGATGTGGAACACCAAGGGCGGCGGCGTTGTCGGCGATCTGCCGCCGCCGGTGTTCGAGTCGCTCGAAGGTGACCGCCCGACAGCTCGGATGCGTGCGGCACCATTCGATCGCGACACTGCCTGAACCCCCGCCGATATCCCACAGCAATTCCCCGGGCGCGGGTGCCAGCGCGGCCAGTGTCATTGCCCTGACTTCGGATTTGGTGAGTTGACCGTCACCGCCGAAGAGCTCATCCGCCAGTCCGGGCACACGCGTCGCCCGCAGGTGCTTCGGGTCGGCGACGCAGTCGATCGCGACGATATTGAGCGGGTCCCCCGCCGCGAGTTCCCACCCCGCCGCGCGCTCGCGTACGACCCGTTCGCGCGGGCCGCCCAACTGCTCGAGCACGGTCAACATCGACTCACCGAAACCATTGTCCCGCAACAGTTCCACCAACCGTCCCGGTGTGTGCTCGTCCGCGCTCAGCACCAGCACCCGCCGCCGGTCCGCCAACTCGGGCAACACCGTCTCCACCGGCCGCCCCACCGCGCTCACCACCGGAGTTTCCGCCAACGCCCAACCCAGCCGTGCGCATGCCAGCGATGCCGATGATGCCTGCGGAAATACCCGCAGGTGATCCGCACCGAGGAGCCGTGCCAACGTCACCCCGATGCCGTAGAACATCGGATCCCCGCTGGCCAGCACGCCTATCTGCTGACCGGTGTGGTCGGCGAACAAACCGGGCAGTGCAGGGACCAACGGCGACGGCCACTCCCGCCGCGCCACCGCAACGTCCTGCGGAATCAGCTCGAGCTGCCGCGCCGATCCGAATACCACTTCGGCATCCGAGACCGCTTCGCGCGCAGCCTCGCCGAGCCCACTCCACCCGTCGGCACCGATACCGACGACAGCAATCGGCGGCCCACTCCACTCCGCACTGCCGTTCACCGCGGCAACCGACGCCAGATGGGTTGGGGCAGTAGGCGGATCGCGAAGATGACCGGACGCAGGATGCCGGGGATCCACACCCGACCGGCACGACGTCGCAGACCCCGCACAACCGCATCCGCCACCTGGTCGGGGGTGCTGGACATCGGGGCGGGGTCCATGCCCTCGGTCATCCGGCCGATCACGAACCCGCAACGCAGCAGCAGCAGGTGCACACCGCTGCCGTGCAACGCATCCGCGAGACCGCTGGCGAATCCGTCGAGACCCGCCTTTGCCGAACCGTAGACGTAATTCGCTCGCCGCACCCGCGCGCCCGCGAACGAGCTGAATACAACAAGCTGCCCGCTGCCCTGTGCGCGCAGCAGATTCGCCAGGATGGTGAGCACGCTGATCTGCGCGACGTAATCGGTGTGCACGACCGCGATCGCATGTGCCGGATCACGTTCGGCCCGCGCCTGATCCCCGAGCACTCCGAATGCGACCACCGCGACCCCGATCCCCCCGTACTCGGCCGCGATCTTCTCCAACAGCGCGGGATGACTCGCCGTATCGTCCGCATCGAATTCGACGGTATGCACTGCCGTCGCCCCGGCTGCCGCAACCGCCGCACTCTCTTGCGTCAACTCTGAGCTGCGCCGTGCCGCGAGGATCACCACACGCCCCGGCGCCAGCCGCCGCGCCACCTCGAACCCGATCTCACTGCGGCCCCCGAGTACCAGCACCGGCCCCTCGGCAATTCCACGCGATCCCATGCCGCCAGTCTTTCACCCCACCCCGCTATGCCGATCCGCCAGGTCAGACGATCTCGAGCTGATAGGAGGCCTCGACCCAGAAGCCTCCCGGCTCGTACTCACCGCCGAAGGTAAGGATGTAGTCGCCCCGGAGCGGGTCGTCCAGCCTGCACCAGAGCCCCCAGGCCGTCGCCTTGAAACGGCCGGTCACCGGGAACGGGCCGCCGGCTGCCGCGTTGATGGGGAATGCCGCGCGGTTGGTCACTTCCAGCAGCGGCAATCCGACGCCGTTCAGCTCGGCGTGGCCGCTCGCCGTCGGCACCACCGGAGGTCGGCTGCCGAATTGGAAAAACGACCTTTCGACCTTCTGGAAGGTATTGAAGGCGGGAAAGAAGATCGGGCGACCGTAGGGCACGGTGCAGCTTCGGCTGACCTTGCCGCCGAACGTTCCGGCGAGAAACCAGACACCATCGGGCTGACCTTCGGCCGCGCAGGCTCCGGTCTCGTCGCAGACCGGATTCTTGGCTATCGGAATCGACATCGCCCACTGCCACCATCGAGCGGCCAACTGGACATCCGTGCTCTGCATCCCTGAACCCCTCGATTGTCGATCTCGGCGCTCAGAATATCCGAGCACGCACCAAACACCGAACTGACCAGTCCGTACAGGAAGCGCCGACTCGGTACGTGCCGCAGCCAGGCGGCCCGGATACCGCTACGGTCAGGGGATGCCGACCAGCACCGCACAGCTGTCCACTGCCGCACTCGAATTCGTCGCCGAGCGGCACCTCGCGACCTTGACCACCCTGCGCGCCGACGGCACGCCGCATGTGGTCGCGGTGGGTTTCACCTGGGATCCGGAAGCCGGGATCGCACGAGTGATCACCAACGACGGCTCGGTGAAGGTGCGCAATGTGCGGCGCTCCGGCTACGCGGCAGTGAGCCAGGTGGACGGAATCCGCTGGATCACCCTGGAAGGCCCGGCCGCGGTGCTCGACGATCCGGACAACGTCGCAGAAGCGGTCGACCGATACGCGGGCCGCTACCGAGTCCCCCGCGAGAACCCGACCCGCGTGGTCATCGCCATCCAAGTCCAGCGCGTACTCTCCAGCAGCACCCTCGCCCACACCCCATCCTGAACCGAACGCAGACCTCACCTGGAAGTCATTGCACCCCAGGGTATTTCGCCGTGCTCAGAGCACCGTCAACCCATGCGGCCGCTGGTTCATCGACTCGCAGCCGTCTTCGGTGACCACGACGATGTCCTCGATGCGTGCGCCCCAATCGCCGCGGAAGTAGATGCCGGGTTCGATGCTGAAGGCCATGCCGGGTTCCAGGACCAGGCTGTTGCCTTCGACGATGTAGGGCTCCTCGTGGACCGACAGGCCGATGCCGTGGCCGGTGCGGTGGACGAAGGCGGGGCCGAAACCGGCTTCGGTCAACAGGTTTCGCGCTGCAGCGTCGACGGATTCGGCGGTGACACCGGGGCGGACGGCCGCGGCGGCGGCGGCTTGGGCGCGCTCGAGTTCCCCGAACTGCGTGGCCACGGTGGGCTTGGGCTCGCCGAGGACGTAGGTGCGGGTCGAGTCCGAGTAGTAGCCGGGGTCGACCGGGCCGCCGATATCGATAACCACCACATCTCCGGCGTCGATGCGACGATCGGAGACGCCGTGGTGGGGGTCGGCACCGTGCGGACCGCTGCCGACGATGACGAACGCCGCCTCGGTGTGCCCCTCCTCGACGATCGCCGCCGAAATATCCGCGCCGACCTCGGCCTCGGTCCGCCCGACGCGCAGGAATTCACCCATCCGCGCATGCACCCGATCGATCGCCGCACCGGCACGACGCAAAGCCTCGATTTCGGCCTGGTCCTTGATCATTCGCAGTTCCCGCAGCACCGGCGTGGCCGAAGTGGGCAGTCCACTGACGGATTCGGCCAGCGGCAGCAGATGCAATGCCGGCATGACATCGGTGACCGCGACCCGGGAGCCGACGTGCAACGACGACTTCACCAGCTGATACGGATCGACACCGTCGACCCAGTCCAGCACCTGCAAACCGAGTTCACCCGCCGCCGAACCCTCCAGCGACGCCAATTCCAACTTCGGAATCACCACCGACGGCGTCGCGCCATCGGCCGTGATCACCAGACACGTCAGTCGCTCGAAAGACTCCGCCGCCGATCCGATGAGATAGCGCAGATCCGGCCCCGGCGTGATCAATAGTGCGTCCAGATGAGCGGCGCGCATCAACTGCACCGCCCGCTCGAGTCGATCACCATAGACATCCGCCGCGAATCGGGACTCCGTGTGCGAGCTCATACCGTCCGACGTTACCCGTCAGCGACATCAACACGAATGCGAATACCGATCACCCGAGGTTGTCGTTGCGGACAGGTAGCCTCAGCGGCGTGAACACTGCGACTTCCGGTGGGCCCCTGCTGTTGCTCGATGGCGCGAGCCTGTGGTTCCGTGCGTTCCACGCGATTCCGGAGAAGATCACCGCATCCGACGGTCGATCGGTGAACGCCCTGCGCGGCTTCACCGATATGGTTGCCTCGCTCATCACCAAGCACAAGCCGAGCCGGGTGGTCGTCTGCCTGGACCTGGAATGGCGCCCCGCATTCCGGGTGGCGCTGGTGCCGACCTACAAGACCCACCGCCTCGACACCACCGCCGATGCGGCACCCGGCGCCGAGGACGTCCCGGACACCCTGCCCCCGCAGGTCGAGATGATCCTCGACGTGCTCGCAGCGGCCGGCATCGCCACCGGCGGCGCGATCGGACTCGAGGCCGACGATGTGCTCGGCACCCTGGCCACCCGCGAGCGCACCGATCCGGTGGTGGTCGTCAGCGGCGACCGTGACCTGCTCCAACTCGTCCGCGACGATCCGGCACCGCCGGTGCGCGTGCTCTACGCCGGTCGCGGATTGGCCAAGGCCGAATTGTTCGGCCCCGCTGAGGTGTCCGCGAAATACGGTGTGCCACTGGAGAATGCGGGACCTGCCTATGCGGACATGGCGACCCTGCGCGGCGACTCCTCCGACGGCTTGCCCGGCGTCGCAGGCATCGGCGAGAAGTCCGCCGCGATGCTCATCTCCCGCTTCGGCTCCCTCGACGCGCTCACCGCAGCCGTGGACGACCCCGCAGCCGATATGGCCCAGGGCATCCGCGCCAAACTCCGCGCCGCCGAGACCTACCTGAAGGCTGCCGCCCCGGTCACCCGCGTGGTCTGCGACGCCGATGTGGAGCTCTCCTGCCCCGACACCCTCCCCACGACCCCCGCCGACCCGGACCGTCTCCGCGAACTGGCCACCGCCTACAACGCGGAAAGCCCCATCACCCGCCTGATCGCGGCACTGACCGCGGCACACTCGGCGTGACGGCACCGATCGTTACCGCACAAGCACGAGGCCTCGCATACCCAGTAACGACCTCGCATAGGTCGCAGCATCTGCGAGGCCGTCACTACCTCTGCGCCACAACCGTGCGCCGCCACGAATCCTGAGCGGCGGCTTCGTAGTACGGCTCCAGGCCGGGGAAGCAGAAAGCGTGCTTCGCACCTGCCCGTCGCGACACCGCCGACCGCCCGATCGACAAGAGCCGGGAACCAGGGACCCGACACGCCGTACTCGACTCAGTAGTTGGAGCTACCCGGGCAGAAGCTGGTCGCCGCGCCGAGGTACCCGCGCTCGCCCACCAAGCCCGCGCAGCGGGGCCGCCCCACCGACGCCCGCTCGCCGACCTGCCGACCGAAGAACCGTCAGTTCGGGCGGCCGACCTCGTAGGTTCCGTCGTCCTTGGTGATCTTGACGGTGACCTTCTTCTGCTCGCCGCTGACCTTCAGGTCACAGGTGAAGGTCGCGTCGACCTCGACCTGCTGGCCCGAGGGGCAGGAGACATCAGCGACGTCTTGGATTCCGTAGGAATCCGAGAGCACCTTCTTGACGCCGTCCTGAACGGCGGCCTGGTCGAGTTCGTCCTTGCTGGTCAGCACGAGCACCAGCACCACGATGGCGCCGATGACGGCGAGCGCGAGCACACCTAGGCCGATGAACAGGCCCTTGCTCTTACCGCCGCTGCTCGGCTGCGGGGTCTGCTGCTGCCACGGCTGCTGCTGGCCCTGCTGCCAGGGCTGTTGTCCCTGCTGCGCCGACCAGTCCTGCTGGGTCGGCTGCTGCCCCCACTGCGGCTGACTCGGCTGGCTGGGCTGAGGCTGGCCCCACTGCGGCTGGCTGGGCTGGCTCTGCGGGTTCGGCTGACCCCACTGCGGCTGACTCGGCTGGCTCGGCGGATTCGGCTGACCCCACTGCGGCTGCTGCGCGTTCGGATCGCCCCACTGCTGGGTCGGCTGCGCCTGTGGGGTGCCACCCCACTGCTGGGTCGGCCCGGCTGCACCGGGCGCCTGCTGTCCACCCCACTGTTGGGTGGGATCATTGCGTCCCTCCCCGGGACCAGGGGCGTCGTTCGGTCCGTACGGGCCGCTCATCTGGTTGCCTCCACTCGCATCGTTATACACACGGTAGCCCCCCGCGTGAGACTCGTCGCACAACAGGACCAGTCCGATATGAGGCGCGATCCTGTCCGACTCCTCCGCCACGGTCGGTACGCGAAAGAAATCAAATCACAATCGAATCGGCTACGCGGCGTCCACGGCCACGACACCCCGTCGGATCGCGCGGACGGCCTTGGCCGCGGTCCCGGCGACCTCCACATCGTCGGCGGTTCCGTGGATCTGATCGAGCAGATCGATGACCTGTCGGCACCACCGCACGAAATCGCCCGCGGACAGCGGCGTGTTCTGATCACCGCTGGCCAGCAACGACTCGGCCAACCCATCGCCGCGCGCCCATTTGTAAACACCTGTCACGAAACCGAGATCCGGTTCACGGGTGGGCGACAGCTTGTGCCGTGCCTCATCGGAGCGCAACTCGCTCCACACGCCGACGGTCGCGCCGACGGCCCGGCGAATCGGTTCGGTCGGCCCGCTGGCACCGAGATAGCCGCCCTCCTGGCGGGATTCGTACACCAGAATGGAAACCACCGCCGCCAATTCGGCCGGACCGAGCCCGCGCCACAGCCCCTGCCGCAGACATTCGGCGACCAGCAGATCGCTTTCGGCGTAGATCCTGGCCAGCCGACGTCCGTCGGCGGTTACTTCGCCCGCGTCCACGAACCCGCGCTCCTCGAGCAGGCCGAGGATCCGGTCGAAGGTGCGTGCCAGCGAATTGGTGGTCGCGGCAACCTTTTGGCGCATCGTTTCGGTCTCGCGCAGCAGCCGGTTGTAGCGCTCGCCGACCCGGCTCATCTGCTCGCGATCGGGCCGCGTATGCGCCGGATGCGAACGCAGACTGCGCCGCAATGTCGATAGCTCGCGGTCCTCGCCCGCCTGCGAACGGTCAGCGCGCCGCGGCCGGCCCGGCGCCGAGATCCCGGTGCTGCGCAACGCCGACGCCAGGTCGCGCCGAGTCCGTGCCGTGCGGTGATCGATCTTGCGTGGCAGCCGCATATGCCCCAGCGTCTTCGCGGGCACCGGGAAATCGGCGACCGATACCCGACCCGCCCACTTGTCTTCGGTCAGTACCAGCGGACGCGGATCCCCCGGCGTGGCATCCGGCTCCAGAATCACCGCGAGCCCGGCTCGCCGCCCGGACGGAATGGCCACCACATCGCCGCGCCGCAGGGACACCAGCGCGTCGACCGCGGCCCCGCGCCGATCGGCCCGACTCTGCTGCGCGATCTGACGTTCACGCTGCTTGATCCGCTCGCGCAGGGAAATGTATTCCAGGAAGCCGCCGTCCTCGCCGCCGAGCTGATCGCGCAACTTGCGCAACTGACCCTCATTGCGCTCGATCCCGCGCACCAGCCCCACCACCGACCGGTCGGCCTGGAACTGCGCGAAAGACCGCTCCAGTAGTGCCCGCGACTCGTCCGCGCCCATCCGATCGATCAGATTGATCGACATGTTGTAGCCCGGTCGGAACGAACTGCGCAGCGGATAGGTCCGGGTGGATGCGAGACCGGCGACCGCACTGGTATCGACCTCGGGCTGCCACAGCACCACCGCATGGCCCTCGACATCGATCCCGCGCCGCCCGGCCCGACCCGTGAGCTGCGTGTACTCCCCGGGCGTCAGCTCGGCGTGCGACTCGCCGTTGTACTTGACCAGCCGCTCGAGCACCACCGTCCGCGCGGGCATATTGATGCCCAAAGCCAGTGTCTCCGTGGCGAATACGGCCCGCACCAGACCACGCACGAACAATTCCTCGACGGTATGCCGGAAGGCGGGCAACATGCCCGCGTGATGCGCGGCCAGGCCGCGATGCAGCGCCTCGCGCCACTCCCAGTAGCCGAGCACCTCCAGATCGCCCTTGGGCAGATCCCCGGTGTGCTTCTCGATGATCGCGTCGATCTCTCCGGCTTCGTCGTCACGGCTGAGATCCAGTCGCGAACGCAGGCACTGGGCAAGCGCTCCATCACATCCGGCCCGACTGAAGATGAAGGTGATCGCGGGCAGCAGCCCTTCCTCATCGAGCTTGGCGAGCACCTCCGGTCGCGGCAACGGCCGGAAGTTGCGGTTGCCACCACGACCGCGCGGTCCACCCCAGCCGTTCATCCGGTCCGCCGCCTCACGGTGGCGGATATAGCGCACCAGATCCTCGTCGACCAGGACCTTCTGCTCGCTGGAGTTGGTATCGAACAGATCGAACATCCGCCGACCGACCATGACGTGCTGCCACAGCGGCACCGGGCGGGTCTCGTCGACGACCACTGCGGTATCGCCACGCACGGTTTCCATCCACGCGCCGAATTCCTCGGCATTGCTGACCGTCGCGGACAGGCTGACCAGCCGCACATCCGGCGGCAGATGCAGGATGACCTCCTCCCAGACCGCGCCGCGGAAGCGGTCGGCGAGGTAGTGCACCTCGTCCATCACCACATAGGACAGTCCGCGCAGCGCGTCCGAGGAGGCGTAGAGCATATTGCGCAGCACCTCGGTGGTCATCACGACCACCGGCGCACCCGGGTTGATCGATTGGTCACCGGTGAGCAGTCCGACCTGGTCGCGCCCGTGGCGATCGGTCAGGTCGGCGAACTTCTGGTTCGACAGCGCTTTGATCGGTGTGGTGTAGAAACACTTTCCGCCCGCTGCCAACGCGAGGTGCACCGCGAATTCGCCGACGACGGTCTTACCCGCGCCGGTCGGGGCACAGACCAGCACGCTGTGCCCGCCCTCGAGGGCTTTACAGGCATTGCGCTGGAAGGGGTCCAACCCGAAAGTCAGCTCGGCGGAGAACTTTGCCAGCTCGCCCGCCTGCGACTGGTGATACGTCACGGTCAGAGGGTATCGGAGTAGTCCGACACGGGTCGCGCCGATTTCTCCGGGGGTTCCATGATCGAATCGGCGGAGTTGATCGGCTCGGGACCGGAGACCGTGGAGGCTTCCTCATCCGAAAGTGCCGCCAATGCGTCGGCCTCCCGACGTGCGCGCCGCCTGTCATTGATCCGGGAGAACTGGATGGCGACCTCGAACAGCACGGTCAGGGCCAGCGCCAGTGCCAGCATGGAGAACGGATCCTGTGGGGTCACGATCGCAGCGAAGACGAAGAGCCCGAAGACGATTCCGCGTCGCCACTTGGCGAGCTTGTCGTAGTGCAGCACGCCGACCAGATTCAATCCGACTACCAGCAGCGGGATTTCGAAGCTGACACCGAAAATGACGAGCAGTTGGATGATGAAGCTGAAGTATTGCGTACCGCTCAGGGCGGTGATCTGCGCGTTGTTGCCGATATTCAGCAGGAAGCTCAACGCGTGTGCGACAACCCAATACGCGAGTACGGCGCCGGTCACGAACAGCGCACTACCGGAGGTGACGAATCCGACCGCGTACTTGCGTTCCTTCGCGTACAGACCGGGAGTGATGAAGCCCCAGATCTGATACAGCCACACCGGAGCGGCCAACACCACGCCCGCCGTCATACCGACCTTCAACCGCAGCATGAACTGCTCGAAGGGCGCGGTCGCCAGCAGACGGCAGGCGCCGTCGGTGGTGAGTACGGCTCGCGACGAGGCGGGCAGGGAACAGTAGGGTCCGGTCAGCAGCGATCCCAGGCTTTCGATGCCGAAGATCGTGTGCGCGTACCAGAAGAAGCCGAACAGCGTGGTGACGACGACCGCGGCGATCGAGACCAGCAGCCGACGGCGCAGCTCCTGCAGATGCTCGACCAACGACATGGTGCCGTCGGGATTCGTCCTGCGCTTACTGCGCCGGGGATCGAACGGGATTCGCATGGTGGTGTGTTGGCCCCTGGGGTCGAAGGTGCCCGCAGCGGTCGGCGGGCAACAGCACTAGGCCCGGAGCGAGTTCGCTACTCACCCCGGCGGCAAGGCTGGGCTCAGAGCGACTTCGGCTGGGCCTGGGGCTCGGCCTGCGGCTGCGCGACAGTCGGCTGGACGGCCGAGGCCTGCGGCAGTTCGGCGGCCGGTTGCTGCACCGGTGCTGCACTTGCCTGTGCGCTGCTGCTCTCGTTCTGCATCTGGCTGACTTCGCTCTTGAAGATGCGCAGTGAGCGGCCCAGGCTGCGGGCGGCATCGGGCATACGCTTCGCGCCGAAGAACATCACGAAGACCGCGGCGATGATCAGCCAGTGCCAGATGCTCAGACTGCCCATAATTAAACCTCCAAAGAATGTGGTAGCTCCGATGCTACCGGACTATGACATGCGAGAACGCCCGCGTCGGTGCGCTCCCCCGCCTCCCCGAGCCTTTTGCCGGACGTAAGTACGTCGACGGTTTCATACCGGGCCGACGGTCGGCCAGTGTGCTCATTTCTGGGCGTACCCGACGAGTTACCAGTGTGCTCTCTAAACGTATCGCCGCTGGTCATGGTGCCGACCGTACCGTGCGTTCTGTGGCCAATTGCCATCTAGTCGTCAAGAATTCGGCCGACGTGTGTAGGGCGGTGCTGAATGACGTGGTGTGTTGGTCTCGCCCGGTCGGGCCGAGGCCAGCGAAGACGGCGGGGTGCAGGGGAAGACGGAGGATGGGTCCGGCTGTGCGGCGCGTTCTGTCGTTTGCCACCCCTGTTGTGGGACCACCGCGTTGCCAGTCGTGGGACCACCGACTTCGGAACAGAAGTGGAATAGGTTATTGCGCTGTCGATTGGCGAACGCTTCGTTCCCGAACGACCGATATGCGGCATTATCGCTCACTCAACCTTACTGAAGTCAGCCCAGCGGGGCGATCGGGTCGATGTAGTAGCCGCTGGTGCCGGCCACCGCGCTGGTGCCGTCGTGCATTAACTCCCCGACGACCAGCGCATGACGCATCGTCCCGGCGGTGTCGATGATGCGCGGCGTTTCGGGCCCGGGGGCCGGCGCTGAGGAGGGTCCGGTGCGCAGGGGAAGCTTCGCGGGCTGAGCTCACCGTGATTCTCGGCGTGCGCGGCGCCGTCGTTGCAGGCCGGGGTGTATACCGGCGGGGAGGTCGGCGTGCGCGGCGATGCGATGAAGCAGCGGAAGGAAAAGGGTTCGCTCGGTGTCCTCGAGTGGTGCGAGGATTTCCGATTCCAGTGCATCGGCCTCGGCCTGGACTGTCCCGAGTACCTCGCGCGCGTGATCGGTGAGGTGGACCGCGTGTGCGCGACGGTCGACCGGGTGCGGGCGCCGGGTCACCAGTGCGCGCTCCTCTAGCTCGTCGACCAATCCGACCATCGCGTTGCGGTGCACCCGCAGCAGATCAGCGAGTTCCTGCTGACTGCGCCCATCCGCAACCGCCAGGTTGCCCAGGACCGCGAAGTGGGCCGGATCCAGATCCAATCGCGCCAGCTGCTCGGTGAACCGGTACGCCACGTGATGACCGATCTGCGACAACAAGAAGACTGCGCGCGAGTCCAGCGGCTGGTTCACCATGACCTCACATTAGCAACTCAACAGGATTGCCACATAACAGTATTGACATCTAAGAATATTGTCTCTTACGGTGACAATATGCCGATTCCAACCAACCCCGCCGTTCCCACCACCCCGACCGTCCCTGACACCGACGCCCCGGTCACAGTGATCAACACGATGTCGGTCCCCGCGGCACAGCGGGACCTGTTCCTGCAGCGCTGGCGCGACAGTGCCCAGTACATGGCGGCCGCGTCCGGTTTCCGCCGAACCCGGATGTTCCAGGCGGCCGGTGAGGCGGACGAGGTGGTGTTCGTCAACGTCGGGGACTGGGACAGCGGCACCGCCCTGCGCAACGCCCTCGGCACTCCGGAATGGCGTGAGTTGACGCTGCGGATCCAGGACGGCCTCGACCTCACCGCACGGCCGATGATCTACCACCTCACCCTCGAACTGGCACCCGGCGACATGCTGTCCCAGTGACCGCCGAACGCTGACTCGAAGATTCGACGCCCGGCCGACTCGCACGCGAGCGCAGGCGGCCGGGCATTACCCCTCGGCAGGGCCGAATGCCTTGTCGGACAACAGCTCACCGTTACAACGTCACTGGAGAACAATCATGTCGCGCAAGACCCTCAACACCGTCCTGGCCACCGCCGTCGTTCTGTTCACCTTCTACCTCGCGATCTCGTTCGTCCTGACCCCCGGGACCGCCGCCCAGGGCTTCGGCCTGCCGAACGTGCCCGCCGGCGACGGCGGCGGCTTCCTCATCGTGAAGGGCAGCCGCGAACTCGCGATGGGCCTGGGCACGGGCATCCTGCTGGTGACGGGCCAGCGCCACGCCCTGGGCTGGGTCCTGCTGATGACGGCCGTCGCCCCGGTCGGCGACATGATCAACGTCCTGGCCCACCACGGCTCCACGGCCACCGCGTTCGGCGTCCACGGCCTGACCTCGGCGCTGATCGCCGTCACGGGCCTGCTGATCCTCCGCGAAACCAGCAAGGCGCCCAAGGCCCAGCAGGTCGCCGCCCCGGCGCCCGCCGCGCAGCCCGCCTGACCTCTGCACGCCCCGAACGACCGCACCATATTTCACGAACGAGGACTCGATGAAACAGCTCTACTGGGCCGCCGTCGGCTACACCGCACTGGGACTGCCGTCAGGCCTGTTCTACCGCGAACTCACCAAAACCCACCAGTTCACCGGCAAGACCGAACTCGCCGTGGTCCACACCCACCTGCTGGCGTTGGGAACACTGTTCTTCCTGATCGTCCTGGTGCTCGAACACCAACTCGCCCTGTCGAACACCCGCGCCTATCGCTGGTTCTTCGCCCTCTACAACGCAGGTGTCCTCTGGATGGTGGCGTGCATGACCATCATCGGTGCCCGGACCGTCCTCGGGTACGGCGAATACAAGCCGCTGTCGCACCTGGCCGGCGGCGGTCACATCCTGCTGACGATCGGATTCGCGCTGTTCTTCCTCACCGTGCACCAGGCCATCACAGCCCGCCGAGAAGAGATGGCCCCCTCCTGACCTCCGGCATCACAGGTCCACCCGATACCGCACGCACACTGTGCTTTTCGTCATTGCCTAGGAGGGAACGAGCTCAACATGTCCATGTTGCACATCGGTCGATCCGAACCGTTCCTAGTCAGCGCCCACGAGGCCGAGGTCGTGCCACCGGCAGGCGGTCGGTTCCGCGTCACCCATATCGCGGTCCTCCGCGACGGTCGCCGGCCCTGGCCCGCCGATTCTGATCGACCGGTGGGTCCTCGACGGGCGCGGGCGACACGACGCTCCGGACGCATCTCACGACGAGCCGTCCTTCATGCGAACCCGAAACGTCCTCAATTCGGCATTTCGGGACGTTCAGTTTGCCGTCGCCATGATCGGTCGGCATAACGAATCTGGAACATGTTCTCCCAGCGGATCACCTGCTGTCGCTACCACCCGCTCCTGGTCGCCGATAGAAGGCTCGATTCGCTTGCCCGCCCCCAGCAGTGCGCGAATATCGTCGAAGTTCCGAGTGGTCAAGGCACCGCTGAGTGTCACCTGATGCGCCCACTTGTCGAACAGTCTGAGTTCCTCGTTGCGGTAGTCCATGTCCCCATAGGCGGCAAGTTCTTGCCGGATGGCCTTGAAACGTTCGGTCAGACTCGTGGTCATCATCTTTTTGGACGTTCTCGCGATTCCGCTCGAACTCGTCCACGACTACCTGGGGCACCAACAACTGGACGTGGCCCTCCTCCACGAACGTTTGTAGTGGTCGGATCAACCGCTGGCCGTCGCGACGCTTGGCCAGGTCCAGCCAAGTCGACGTGTCGACAAAGAGATCCAGCACGCCGACCACCAGGGCGTCCGAAGATTCGACTGCCATACCCCTGATCGTAAGTGGCCCCAACGTTTACGGATTCGAGCGCACACAGCGCGGGTCGCGGTCACACGGCCGCGTCAATCCCCATGTTTCGACACGAGCAATCCCGCCGAGCCCGAAGTCGTCCGCGTTCCCGTGTTCGACGCGCCGCGCCCCGGGCACCATAAAGTTGGGGCCGATTGACCAACACCCGCAGGGCATCGCGACCCCTCAGACGGGATACGTACCCACGATGACCAGGCGTTTTTCAGTTGCCCATGTTTTGCGTGTCCTGCCGAGAGCACTTACCTGCGACAGTGTTTCCGCAGGCTAAGGCGACTTTTGGCGTCGCAGGTTCGATTCCTCAAAGGCACTATTCGTCGTTCATACGCGATTTCGCGCACACTGAAGACGCACAGGTCAAACGGCTACCCTGGTACAAACCTCTAGCAGCACGAGACCAGGAACCAAGTCGTCAGCGCGCTAAATTCAGCACCGGTCGACGTCGCAATGGTCCGCTTGCCATTTCAACAGTGCGGCAAGCGCCTTCGCCTGGGCGGTGGCAATGCGTTCTCCTTCCACACCGCCGACATATTAGATGTCGATCGGGGGCAGGCCAGGGTAGATGTCCTGCCAGCGGCAGCGACGGCAGTGGAAGTGCCAGTACACGTAGCCGGTCAAGAAGCGGTCTAGGTGCGGGCGTTGCTCGTCAGTGGCGAGATCCAGGATTCGGCGGTAGGCGGCCCGGCCGCCGTCGAGGCTCCTGCGGTAGGCGGCGAGGTAAGGAATGTTCTCCTGTACCGAGCGGCGATAGATCCTGCTGACGAGGAAGTCCTCACCATGCACCGCCTCCTTGTAGAAGGACAGGACGTCATTCATGTCGCTGAGAAACGCCTCACCGGAGCTCAGCGCCGCCGACCAGAATGCCCGATTGCGGTGGGCGCTCAAGCAGGGGTCGATGAACTGAAGTGAGGTGAACCAGAACTGGCCGTAGCCGTTGAAAGTGCGGACGAAGTCACTGTCGATCTCGTCGGACGCTTCCGGCGTGAACTCTGCCTCCATGAGGACGCCGGTAATCGCGTTGTAGAAGAAGGTCTTGTAGACGGCTAGGAATGTCGGATCACAGAACCGCGCGACTTCGGTGAACATGTGCTGGATGTATTCGGTGTACGACGATGATGCGGACTGCCCAGCCAGCATGCCGTCCCGCATGATGGCTTCGGCTTCCACGGGATCGTGGCAGCACACATCGTCGACGTTGAGGGTGAATACCCAGAGGCGGTCGAGGGCAAGGGCGAGCGCGTCGTCGGCGACGGGCACCAGCAGGGCGCGCATCTGCGTGAGGTCCCTGGTGGTGGCAGCGGGAACGGTGACGCCAAAGGCCTCGAACTCGGTGGTGAGCATGTTGACGTTGGCGCGGACCTGCGCGAGGTTGATGGGCGGGTCGAAGCCCGCGGTGCGGGCGATCATTTCGTCGACCAGGCCGGAGGCCAGGACGCTGGCGACCATCGCGCGGTGGCCGGCGTCGGGGACGGCGGCAAGGGCGCGGCGCCCGGAGAAGTGAAGGACGTCAAGGCCGGGCGGTCGAAGGTGCCTGATCGGAGGGCGGCTTGTCGACGGGAGGCGTACCGCGCGGCCCCGTGGCTTGGGCCGGGACCGGTCCGGGGTTCGATTCGCGGTGTGCACGCTCGGGGATGCTGCTTCCTTGAACGCTGCTTCCGTGAACAGGGTCTCGGCATCCTTGCCGGTGAGTGCCTCCGCCGCCGCGACCCCCGAGGCGCAGCCGGATTCGTGGAAGCCGTCGCCATGGTAAGAGCCCGCGAAGGCGAGGACGTGATCGGACAGCGCGGGCAGGCGGCGTTGGGCCGCGGCGGACCGCAGGGTCATGGTCGGGTGGCGGAAGACCTCACGGGCCAGCACACTGGCCGGATTCACCGGAGTGAAGGGGTCGTAGGTCACCCAGTACGTCGTGGACGATGTCTCACCGCGCATTCGATTCATGTTTGCGTGGGCAGTGAGCGGCGGCAGATGTGGGTTAGTACAGGACAGTTGGATCGCGACACCGGCGCTGCCTGATCCGGTGGGCAGCATGCTCTCGTCCGTGTGCAGCACCGCCTCGAGCGGCGTGTAGTCGAACGCGTTGAGCACGGACCGTTGCTCGGCGGTGGGTTCGGTGAGCAAGGCGAGCGCCTGCGGGGCGTGCAAGGCCAGCACGGCCTTGTCGAAGTGGTGGATGTTCCCGGCGGCGTCCCGGATGGCGACTCCGTCGCCGGTACGGCTGACCGCGCGTACCGGTGTCGAGGTTTTGATCGAGGTCACGGTAGCGGCGATGCGCTTGATGTAGGCCGCACTACCTTCGGACAGCACGTACCAGGATCGGAATGCCTCGGCACCGCCGAGGAGCCCGTAGCGGTCCAGCACGTTGGTCAGATACCCGATGGGGGTGTACCTGAGGTCCGTCAGGAGCCATACCCGCAACCGGGGGTAGACGAAGTGCTCAGCGAAGTAAGTGGAAAACTCTTCCTTGAGCAGAAACTGCTCGAGGGTGGTGTCCGGCTCGGCGTGAATGGCCTCTCGCAGGTGCGACACGAATCGCTTGGAGTCCTCGACGCATCGGTGCCAGACGTGTTCGCTGACGCCAGGTGGGCGGCACGGGAGGCTGGCCAGCTCCATGGGATCGTCGCTGCGGTGGGCGAATCCACAGTCGGAGCACGACACCTCCGTGGACACGTCCACTGGCTTAGTCGCCACTCCGAGGTCCTTCACTAGCCGGGTGAAGTTCGGGTAGTGGATGGTGCTGGCAATCGCGAACGCCATCTCCGCAGGCCAGCCGGGTTCGGGATGCCGGGTGTCGACGTGACCGCCCAGGCGGGAGTCTGCCTCGAACACGGTGACCTCGAACTTGTTGCGCAGCAAGTAGGCTGCAGTCATACCGGACACACCGGAGCCGATGACCGCAACACTCGGAGCCATCTGTATTCCTTCCATATCGTCGAGCGCGATGGGGGTCGCGCGTGAGCGGATATCGGCCCGATCAACGAAACCCACGCCGAACTACAGAGCAGAGGTAGTCACCGTCGCGCGCCTGCCAACAGCTTGCCGTGCGGTGGCGGTGCCGAAACCGTTGGGGCGCACGGGGATCGCCCCAGTGATGTCGGTGATATCCAGTGCCGTCGTGTTGGGCCCAGTCGTGTTGGGCACAGCGCTGAGCCGTTGCGCGATGGACATTAGTTCCGCTGCGGCTTTCGACTCCGGATTCGCCGCCCGTAGACACTTCAGGGCCGCATCGCGTTGGCGCTGCGCTTCCGCACGTGCCCAAGAGTGTCCCCCCGCCTGCTCGATGAGCTCGGCGCAGGTCCGCAGATCGGCATCGTCCAACGGATCGGCGCGATAGTACAGCTGGGCCAACCGCCTGGCGGCGCTGTTGCCAGTGACCAGGGCGGCCACCACTGGCAGTGACTTCTTGCGGGTACGTAGGTCGGACAGTACGGGCTTGCCGGTGGTGGCCGGATCGCCCCAGATGCCGAGGAGATCGTCGACGAGTTGGAATGCGAGGCCGAGGTGCTCGCCGAACTGGCGTAGCTGCCGGACTCGTTGTGGCGTGGCTCCGGCGGCAATCGCGCCGAGCTCGCACGCGGCGGCGAACAATGAGCTGGTCTTGTTGCCGGCCATCTCGATGCACTCGTCGAGCCGCACGTCAGACCGGCCTTCGAACGCCATGTCGGCGACTTGGCCGTCAACCACCCGCAGCAGTGCCGCATTGAGTCGAGGCACCCCCTCGGTGGCCAGCGGCGGCCTGTCGGCGATGAGAGCCTCAGTAGCCAGTGTTACCAGGGCGTCACCGGCGAGGATGGCTGCAGGTATGCCGTAGACCGTCCACGCGGTGGGGCGGTGGCGCCGGGTGCGGTCGGAGTCTATGACGTCGTCATGCAGCAATGAGGAGTTGTGCGCCAGCTCGACCGCGATGGCCGCGTTGGTCGCGCGTTCGGCGGTGCCGCCGACGGCCCGCGCCGCGAGCATCGCCAAAGTGGGCCGCACCGCCTTGCCCGCACCTTCTGCCTGGGGACGGCCCTGTTCGTCCCACCAGCCGAAGTGGTAGCCGATGACCTGGCGCGTCGCTGGGTTCATCTGGTCCACCGCTGCCTGTAGGCCGGGGGTGATCAGCTCACGGGCGCGCGCGAAGGGGTCCGCATCAGCGGTGGGGGCCATGGGCGCTCCCGAGCTGAACGTTCTCCAGCACGCCCAGGGCGTCCGGCACCAGCACGGCCACCGAGTAGTAGCAGGTGATCAGGTAGTTGACGATCGCCTTCTCGTCGATGCTCATGAACCGCACGCTCAGGCCGGGCTCGTACTCGTCGACCAGGCCGGTCTTGCGCAGACCGATGACGCCCCGTTCCGCTTCGCCGGTGCGCACCACCATGATCGACGTGGTGCGCCGATCGCTGATCGGGATTTTCCAGCAGGGATAGATGGGCACACCGCGCCATGCGGACAGTCGACCGCCGGGGACGTGGATGGTTTCCGGGGAAACGCCCTGTCGGGTGCACTCGTCGCGGAAGGCGGCAATGGCATCCGGATGGGCGAGAATGAAACTGGGGTTCTTCCAGACGGTGTTAAGCAACTGATCCATGTCGTGCGGAGTGGGCGGGCCGCTACGGGTGTAGATCCGTTGGCTGAAGTCCGCATTGTGCAGCAGGCCGAATTCCTTGTTGTTGACCAGCTCGTACTCCTGACGCTCCCGCACCGCTTCGATGGTCAGTCGCAGTTGCTGCTCGAGCTGGTCGATCGGTTCGTTGTAGAGGTCGGAGACCCGGGTGTGCACTCGAAGGATGGTCTGCGCGATGTTCAGCTCGTATTCGCGTGGCTCGAGTTCATAGTCGACGAATGTGCCTGCGATGGGAACCTCACCGCGATGACCGGACATGACGTCCACACCGGCCTCGCCATGAGCGTTCTGCGATTTTCCTCTGGTCGCTTGATAGCGCTCCAGCTGGTCGCGCAGTGCCTCGGACTGTTCGAGCAGCTCCTGGAAGGCCGACTTTGGCAGTGACATCACCGTGCAGGCTGTGGTGGCCTTGATCGAGTAATTCCAGGCACTCTCGGGGCCGATCAATGCTTCGTTGCCGAAATAGTCACCGTCGGCGATGATTTCCAGGATCGACTCTTCCCCGAACTCGCCTTCGCTGAGTTTGGTGAGCCGTCCGTGTACGAGCAGATGGAGCTGGTCGGCTTGAGTGCCTGCCGCTACCAACACTTCCCCCGGTTCGTATTCATGTTGGGTGAATCTGTCGGCAAGGGCTTGCAACGCGTCGGTATCGGCGAAATTCCGCAGCCATGGGAGTTCGGTCAGCTCGGCCGGAATGACCTGTACCGCATTGCCGGTGGCGTGGAAGTTCAGTCGCCCGTCGCCCAGCGTGTAGTTCAGCCGCCGGTTGACCCGGTACGCACCACCCCTGGCCTCCACCCAAGGCAACTGGTCAAGCAGCCAGCGCGGGGTGATGCCCTGCATCTGCGGTACGGACTTGGTCGTCGACGACAGCTTGCGCGCGGCCGCTGTGCTCAGACTGAGCTGCCCGGCGCCGTTGTGCCCGTTGAACTCTGGCACGACTCACCACCATTCACAATAGACAGATATAGACGGGACAGACGGTGTCACAATGACGTGATCTCAGCAAGATCGCCGGTGTGTTGCAGGCGATTCGAGCCGATCCCATTCGGTGTCGGTGAACCGCCCTGGGTTTGGTAGCAATGCCGTTAACTTTGGAGGTTTGCTCAGGTCAACGCCGTGGACTGGTGCTGATTCGGTCCGCATGTGAGATCGGCTGTGCAGCAGTTGGTTTCGGACTATGGTGCCGGTTCGCGGCGGAGTTGGAGGCGGCCGGTCAGCTGACTGATCGGATCGGTCTGGGTGTGCTGACGAGGGTTGTGGGTCCGGATCCGGTCGATGAGGTGCTGGTGGCGACCGGGCGGACCAAGAGGCGGCGGCGACTGTTGCCTGGCGATCTGGTCAGCCGGTCGTTCACGCGATCGCGGCCAAATCAGTTGTGGGTCACCGACATTACCGAGCATCACCCCCGGGAAGGCAAGGTGTACTGCGCGGTCGTGCTCGACACGTTCTCCCGCCGAGTCGTCGGCTGGTCGATCGACTCGACCCAGACCGCCGCGCTGGTGACCAACGCGCTGGGAATGGCCATCGCCAACCGTTCACCGCGGGCCGGGACGATCATTCATTCCGGCCACGGGGTGCAATTCACGCCCTGGGCCTTCACCGACAGGGCCCGCCAGTCGGGGCTGGTCCCGTCGATGGGCTCGATCGGCGACTGCTACGACAACGCAGTCATCGAATCCTTTTGGGGCAGAATGCAAACCGAGCTACTGAACCGGCAACGATGGAGAACCAGAATCGAGCTGGCCAACGCGATCTTCGAATACCTGGAGATCTTCCACAACCGTCGACGCCGTCATTCGGCCCTCGGAATGCGATCCCCGATCGAGTACGAGATGATGCAGTCATCCATCCAACCCGTGGCCTAAGTCCAGTATTCCGACTCCACGAAACCCGGGGAACATCAGCATTGCTACCAAACCCAGGGCGGTTCACTGCCCCCACTGCGGCGAAGCGATCACCATCGTCGCGCTACTCACCACCCTAGAAGCAGCCCGGCCCAGCATCCCTACAGACAACATAATCGTCCCGCTACACCGCCCAACCTGATAGCCTCAAACCCTGCTCCGCCTGGGAATTTCGGCGAGCAAGTCTGAGGATTCTCCTCAAGCGCTATCACCGTTCCAGCGATCTGCGGGTTCAGCAACTCCGGATAGCGTCCAGGAGTTGCAACACGGCATATCCGTCCGAACGTCAAATCGGATAAACACCCACGATGACCAGGCGTTTTCCGGTTGCCCATGTTTTGTGTGCCCTGCCCAGGGCGCGAACCTACGACAGGGGCAACTGAAGGGATCGACGCCCATGCGATGGCAAAACTGCACTCTCGTCCGGTCGCTCATGTCCGGCATGGTTGCTGGCCAGCCGTCGCGGCTTGTCATCAAACCCGCCATTTAATGGCTGACGTCAACCAACGAAACCCACGCACGCCAACGCTAGTAATCGACATCACAGCCAGAACTGGGCAGAATTTCAATGTATCCGCAGCTCAGAGGCTCTCTGAACCAACGACACCCAACGCTGCCAACTCTTGACAACGACACCCATCGCACCCTAGTTCGGTGCGAGTACATGGAGTTACCCATGTACTCACGAAATCAGTGGTTCTTTGTGCCAGCCGCCGATCGCAGTTCCTCCAACAGTTCCGGTCCGGTCCAGTCGCGGCGGTCGCCGTGTTCGGCGGCCACGATCAGTTCGATGAGTCGCTGATTGACCGGTGTCGGCAGCCCCACCATCGCGCCGAGGCCCACGATCTCCCCGCACAACCAAGAGATTTCGGTCTTGCGACCGAGTTCGAGGTCATCGGCCATGGACGAGCGCGCCTCCGGATCGATGGCCAGTACCGTCGCGGCGACCCGGCGGAAGATCCCGTCCGGAACGGTCAGCAGCCGGGCCATCCACTCCGGCGGCAGCGGCGTCAGCCGGGCAGGGCGAATTCGCGCCCTGTGCATCGCGGCCAGCGCTTCGCGCTGGGTGAGGGCCAGGCAGCGCCGGAAGTCGCGGTCGGACAGTTCCTCGCGCAGCGGCCTGCCGGACAGCGCATTGATCGGGTTATTGAGGTTCAGCAGCAGCTTCGCCCATTGCACCGGCAGCAGGTCCGGAGACCGCCGCAGTGCTAGACCAGCACGCGCGAATACGTCGGTGAACTGTGCGAGCGCCGGATCGTCCTGCACCGCCAGCCCGCCCTCGGTGCCGCGATGGAACCGGCCGTCGGGATGGTGCACGACGTTGAACATCACCATGCCGGCCAGCACCACACAGGTGGGCAGGATCTCGCGGATCACCGCATCGTTGCCGATCCCGTTCTGCAGGCTGAGCACCACGGTGCCGGGGCGGATCTTGCCGTCGAGATCGCGCACGGCCGTCGCGGTCGCCGCCGACTTCACCGTGACCAGCACCAGATCGGCGGACCCGACATCCTCCGGCGTGGTCGACACCCGCACTGCATCCCCCGCCACCGCGACATCACCGCCGTCGAGGTCGGTGAGCCGCAGCCCGGATGCGCTGATCTCGTCCAGCACCCGCTGCCGGCCGACGAATGTGACATCGGCGCCGGCCGCCGCCAGCTTTCCACCGACAAAGGACCCGATACTTCCGGCGCCCAGGACCAGCACCCGAGCGGGTGCTACCACCTCGCTCACGCCGTTCCAGCCTGCGTGCGATTCATCTGGTCTCCAGGAAACCGGCCGATTCGTAGGCGGCCAGCGCGGCGTTCGAGCGTTCGCGCACCGCGGTGATCAATTCGGGTGGGCCGAGCACCGTGACGCCGGAACCGAAGCCGAGCAGCAGCCGCGCCATCCAGTCCATGGTGGCGAAGCGCATGGTTGTCTCTATGCTGCCGTCCGGGTGCACCGCCATCCGATGCATCGGGTATTGATCGAGCACCCAACCGTAATCGCCACGAATGCGCAAGCGCGCCAGCGGAACCGCGGGATCGTCCTGGAACAGGTCGAGCGCGGCGGCCGCCTCGGTCGCATGGCTCGGCGGCCGGGCGGGCTCGTCGAGTTCGGTGGCCGCCTCGATCCGATCGAAGCGGAACAGTCGCACACCCTCGGCTTCGCGGCACCAGGCCTGCAGGTAACTGTTGTTGTCCACCAGGACAATACGAATGGGATCGACGACACGCTCGGATACGACATCGCGACTCGCCGAGTAGTAGACCAGGCGCAGCGCGCGCTGGCGGGCCAGCGCGGACCGCACCGTCGAGACTGCAGGCGCCTCGGTCGGCAGGTGCTCACGGGCCTCATCGACGGTCTTGCCGCCGACGATGGCCGATTCCAGTTTGGCGATCGCCGCATGCGCCGCGGTCGGATCGACCATGCCCGGCATATCCACGATCGAGCGCAGCGCCACCAGCAATGCGGTCGCCTCGGTAGAGGTCAGCCGCAGCGGCCGGTCGATGCCCGCCGAGAAGGTAACCTCGATGCTCTCCTCGGAGAACGACAGGTCGATCAGATCGCCCGGTCCGTAACCAGGTAGGCCGCACATCCACAGCTGGTTGAGATCGCTCATCAGCTGCTTGGTGGTCACGCCGAGATCGGCGGCGGCCTCTGCGGCACTGATCCCTGGATTGGCGATGAAGTAGGGAATCATATTGAGCAGCCGTGAGAGCCGAACCGAAAGTCGACTGCGCTCGGTTGTGCCTGTCGTCCGCTCGCTCATGACTGCACCTCGCTAGCCGTCATGACCGAGCGATGCTCGGCTGTGCCTGTCCGACGCTCGCTACGCTCGCTCATGCGGTGACCTCCGTGTGGTCGAAGACCGAACGCAATCGCGCCACCACGTCCGCGCGCAGTTCCTCCGGTGCGAGCACTACGGCATCTGGACCGAGTCCGGTGATCAAGCGCGCCAACCAATCTCGGGATCGGATGGGCAATTCGACGACCACGCCGTGGCGTTCGCCGATGGTGCGCTCTTCCAGCACGGGTCCGAGTCGACGGATCTCGCGGCCGCGACCGTCGGCCACCCACACCGTCGCGGTGCCGGTCACCGGGGCGCTGCCGGTGACGGTGCCGACGATCTCACGCAGATCCACGCCCTCGGGCTTGCCGACCGAATTGGGTGGGCCGTAGGCGGTCACATCGTCGCCGATGCGCGATAGCCGGAAGCTGCGGACCGCATCCCGGTTCCGATCGTGCCCGACCAGATACCAGCGGCCGTTGTGGGTGACTACGCCCCACGGCTCCACATCACGCATGACATACGGCTCGTTGATCGCACCCCGATGTTCGAACCGCACCGCCTGACCAGCATCGACCGCGGCCAGCAGCTTGCCGAGCACCGCATCCGAGCCACGGGTGCGCGCGGGGACCGCGGGCACCGAGGCCACCGCGGCATCGGTCTCGACGTGGATCCCGGCCGCACGTAATTTCAACAGCGCGCCCTCGGCCGCGGCCGCCAGCTCCGGCGACTCCCACATCTGCACCGCGACCGCGACTGCCGCCGCTTCCTCGCTGGTCAGATCGATATCGGGTAGTTCGTAGGCGTCACGGTTGATCCGATAGCCCTCCACCGTCGAATATCGGCTGACCTGCCCGACCTCCAAGGGAATCCCCAGGTCACGCAGCTCGTTCTTATCGCGCTCGAACATTCGACTGAACGCCTCGTCGCTGGCCGAATCCTCGTACCCCGCGACGCTGTCCCGAATCCGCTCCGCGGTCAGGAATTGCCGGGTCGACAGCAGCGCGATGACCAGATTCATCAGCCGCTCGACCTTGGATATCGCCACTCGACACAGGGTAATCGGCCACCCGCCGCGACCGCGCGTCGGCGCGCGATTCACCGCATTCCGCTTCGCGCGCGGCCATCATGGAACCATGATCATCGCGTTCTCAGTCACACCGCTCGGCGAGGGCGTCGACGTCGGCCGAGCCGTCGCCGAAGCCGTCCGCATCGTGCGCGCCAGCGGTCTGCCCAATCGCACCGATGCCATGTTCACCACGATCGAAGGCGAATGGGACGAGGTCATGGCCGTGGTCAAGGACGCCACGGATGCCATACTCGCGGTCGCACCCCGTTGCAGCTTGGTCCTGAAAGCCGACATCCGCCCGGGCGTGACCGACGCGATGTCCGCCAAGGTCGAGACCATCGAGCGCTACCTCGCCGAGAACTAGCCGCAAGCCCACGCTCACCTTCGTCCTCGCACACCCATCGGCCTCCTCGCAGAAGTCACAACATGTGCGAGGCACCGGGTAGGTCTGCGAGGACACAGACGCGGCCTAATCCACCGACTGCGGCACGCTGCCCCTCGGACGGGCTGGGCGGCGGAAGCGGCTACATCGAGGCGATCAGCCGATCGACCCGCTCGTCCACCGAGCGGAACGGGTCCTTGCACAAGACCGTGCGCTGGGCCTGGTCGTTGAGCTTGAGATGCACCCAGTCGACGGTGAAGTCACGGCCCGCTTCCTGGGCGGCGGTGATGAAATCGCCACGCAGTTTGGCGCGGGTGGTCTGCGGCGGGGTGTCCACGGCGGCGTCGACGGCCTCGTCCTCGGTGACGCGCTTGGCCAGACCTTTGCGCTGCAGCAGGTCGAAGACGCCGCGGCCGCGCTTGATGTCGTGGTAGGCCAGGTCGAGCTGGGCGATCTTGGGATCGGACAGTTCCATGCCGTAGCGGTCCTGGTAGCGCTGGAAGAGCTTGCGCTTGATCACCCAGTCGACCTCCGTGTCGACCTTGGCGAAGTCCTGTGCCTCGACCGCGTCCAGGGTGCGGCCCCACAGATCGACGACCTGGTCGATATTGGGGTCACGGTCGCGGTTGCGCAGGTGCTCGACGGCGCGGGCGTAGTACTCACGCTGGATGTCGAGTGCGCTGGCCTGGCGTCCGCCGGCGAGCCGGACCGGACGGCGACCGGTCAGGTCGTGGCTGACCTCGCGGATGGCGCGGATCGGGTTGTCCAGGGCGAAATCGCGGAACGAGACGCCCGCCTCGATCATCTCCAGCACCAGCGCCGCCGTGCCGACCTTCAGCATGGTGGTGGTCTCGGACATATTCGAGTCGCCGACGATCACGTGCAGGCGCCGGTACTTCTCCGCGTCGGCGTGCGGCTCGTCGCGGGTGTTGATGATCGGGCGCGAGCGGGTGGTCGCCGAGGAGACGCCCTCCCAGATGTGCTCGGCACGCTGGGACAGGCAGAACGTGGCCGCTTTCGGCGTCTGCAGCACCTTGCCCGCACCGCAGATCAGCTGGCGCGTGACCAGGAACGGCAACAGCACGTCCGAGATCCGGGAGAACTCGCCGGCCCGCACGACGAGGAAGTTCTCGTGGCAGCCGTAGGAGTTGCCCGCGGAGTCGGTGTTGTTCTTGAACAGGTAGATGTCGCCGCCGATGCCTTCCTCCGCGAGGCGCTGTTCGGCGTCGATCAGCAACTCCTCCAGCACGCGCTCACCAGCCCGGTCGTGAGTGACCAGCTGCGCCAAGTTGTCGCACTCTGCGGTGGCGTACTCCGGATGCGACCCGACATCGAGGTAGAGCCGAGCACCGTTGCGGAGGAACACGTTAGAGCTACGGCCCCAGGAAACTACCCGGCGGAAAAGATACCGGGCCACCTCGTCGGGGCTGAGCCGACGGTGTCCGTGGAAGGTGCACGTCACACCGAATTCGGTCTCGATCCCCATGATTCGTCGCTGCACACTATCGACATTACAGCCATGTCATGTAGTCGCGTGGGGCTGCGGACAACCCCGGTGCATACGTCTTCACAACGATTTCGCACGTGAGCGAAATGTTCGGCGGAAACCACCGGTCGAAACGAAGGCCCTCCCGATGCATCGGGAGGGCCTTCGCAGTCGAACGATCGTGGTGGACTACTCCGATTCGGGAGCGTCCTCGGACTTCGCCTCGGCGGGCGCCGCCTCGGCGTTGCTCGCCGAGTTACCGCCGTTCAGCAACTCGTCCAGGGCCACGCCCGCGACCCGGCGGAATGCCCGCCGCGGTCGCGCCTGTTCGAGGGTGGCGACCTCGAGCGAACCCACCCCGAGCACCCGCTTGTCCTTGTCCGCGGCGCCCTCGGGCACACCGGCCTTCAGCGCCTTCACGGCCACGCCGACGGCACCGGCCAGATCGAGTCCGGGCTGGTAGGAGGTCTTCAACGCGGTCATGATGGGCTCGGTCGTGCCGCCCATCACCACGTATTCGCGCTCATCCACTATCGAGCCGTCGAAGGTGATCCGGTACAGCACTGATTCCGGTGACTGTTCCGGGTAGCCGACCTCGGCCACGCAGATCTCCACCTCGTAGGGCTTGAGCTGATCGGTGAAGATCGTGCCCAGGGTCTGCGCGTATGCATTGGCCAGGCCACGACCGGTGACATCGCGCCGGTCGTACTGGTAGCCCTTCAGGTCGGCCTGCAGGATGCCGCCGCGGCGCAGTGCCTCGAATTCGTTGTACTTGCCGACCGCCGCGAACCCGACGCGGTCGTACAGCTCGCTCACCTTGTGCAATGTCGCGGAGGGATTCTCCGCGACGAACAGCACACCCTTGTCGTAGGTCAGCACGATCACACTGCGACCGCGAGCGATGCCCTTGCGCGCGAGCTCGGTCTTGTCGCGCATGATCTGTTCGGCCGACGCGTAATACGGCAGTGTCATGCTGAGGCACTCCCCTCTTCCGCGGCCTCGCGATCGGCGACGATCGCCCGCGTGATCTCCTCCAACCGCGATTCGGTCACCTCGTCGGCGCCCTCGTCGTTGATGATGATTGCCGTCGGGTAGATGCCGCGCACCAGATCCGGTCCGCCGGTGGCGGTGTCGTCGTCGGCCGCGTCGAAGAGCGATTCGACGGCGATCTGCAATGCGCGATCCTCACCGATTCCCTTGGCGTACAGCTTTTTCAACGACGACTTCGCGAACATCGAACCCGACCCGACCGCGGTGTAACCGAACCGCTCCTCACTGCGCCCGCCGACCACGTCGTAGGACACGATGCGACCGGCCTTGTCCGGATCGGTGGCGTGCTGGTCGTAGCCAACTAGCACCGGAACCACCGCCAGACCCTGCAGCGCGGCAGGGAGGTTGTCGCGCACCATCTTCGACAGCTTGTTGGCCTTGCCGTCGAAGGTGAGCGAGACACCCTCGATTTTCTCGTAGTACTCCAGCTCGACGGCGAACAATCGCACCATCTCGATGGCCATGCCTGCGGTACCCGCGATACCGGCCGCCGAATAGGTGTCGGTGATGTACACCTTCTCGATATCCCTGCTGGCCAACAGGTTTCCCTGGGTGGCCCGCCGGTCACCGGCGATCAGCACACCACCGCGGAACGAGACCGCCACGATGGTGGTTCCGTGCGGAGCCAGCTCCTTCGCGGAGGTGCCACCGGAGATTCCGGTGGCACCTTCGATCGCGCCGAATCGGTTGCCAGGCAACAGTTCCGGTGCGTGCATGCGCAGGTGCTCGGTGAATGACGAGAGGGCGTGCCCCGGGTGGAGACGCAAGGGGTCACCTGCTGTCACTGGCCGCCCTTCTGCACATACGCGCGGACGAAGTCTTCCGCGTTCTCCTCGAGCACATCATCGATCTCGTCGAGCAGGTCGTCGGTGTCCTCCGCCAGTTTTTCGCGGCGCTCCTGACCGGCGGCGTCAACGCCCTCCGGACCCTCGTCCTCGTCGCCGCCCCCGGCGCGCTTGGTCTGCTCTTGTGCCATGGCAGCCGACCTCCTCTGTCCTCATCATGACCAGGGCTCCATTCTGAGCACGACCCTGATCATGAGCAATGTCCGTGCCCGTACATCAACACTACCCAGCCGCCCTGACAACGTGCTGAGTTATTGGCCGCGCGGGCGCGGCGTGTTCGCGGCCCCTTCTGTCTCGCGTCCGAGCCGTCGAGACTCGCGCCTACGGCGCATGCGCTTCGACGACTCGGACGCGAGACGGGCCGCGAACGGGCCGCTCGTAAGACTCGCTCCGTCCTGGTTGCGATCGCGATAATCGTTGCTACCTGGGCTTATTCGCGCGACTTGCTAGTTGGTCAGCTGTTCCACCAACTCGGCGGCGGTATTCACGCCGTCGAGCAGCTTGCCGACGTGAGCCCTGGTGCCGCGGCGCGGTTCCAGGGTCGGGATGCGCACGAGTGAATCGCCGCCCAGGTCGAAGATCACAGAATCCCAGCTGGCCGCTGCGATATCGGCACCGAATCGACGCAGACATTCGCCGCGGAAGTAGGCACGGGTGTCGGTCGGCGGCTTGGTCATCGCGTCGAGCACTTGCTGCTCGTTGACCAGGCGTTTCATCGAGCCGCGGGCGACCAGGCGGTTGTAGAGGCCCTTGTCCAGGCGGACGTCGGAGTACTGCAGGTCCATCAGGTGCAGTTTGGGCGCGGCCCAGCTCAGGCCCTCGCGCTTGCGCATCCCCTCGAGCAGGCGCAGCTTGGCGGGCCAGTCGAGCAGATTCGCGCATTCCATCGGATCACGTTCCAGCAGATCCAGCACATTGGCCCAGTTCTCCAGGATGTCCTTGACGCGCTCGTCGTCGTTGCCACTGCGGGCCACGAACTTCTCTACCCGGTCCAGGTAGATGCGCTGCAGCGCCAGCCCGGTGAGTTCGCGACCATCGGTGAGCGCGACGGTGGCGCGCAGGGTCGGATCATGGCTGATCTGGTGGACGGCGGTGACCGGACGGGCCAGCTGCAGATCCGACAGATCCTCGCCCGCCTCGATCAGGTCCAGCACCAGCGCGGTGGTGCCGACCTTGAGGTAGGTGGACATTTCGGCGAGGTTGGCATCGCCGACGATGACGTGCAGGCGGCGGTATTTGTCCGCATCGGCGTGCGGTTCGTCGCGGGTGTTGATGATGCCGCGCTTGAGCGTGGTCTCCAGACCGACCTCGACCTCGATGTAGTCGGCGCGCTGGGACAGCTGAAATCCGGCGTGATCACCGGACTGGCCGATGCCGACCCGGCCGGAACCGCAGATCACCTGGCGCGAGACGAAGAACGGGGTGAGCCCGACGATGATCTGGTTGAACGGGGTGTCGCGGCTCATCAGGTAGTTCTCATGGGTGCCGTAGGAGGCGCCCTTGCCGTCGACATTGTTCTTGTACAGCTGCAGCCGCGGCGCACCCGGCACGCTCGACGCGTGCCGCGCGGCCGCCTCCATGACCCGTTCACCGGCTTTGTCCCAGATGACCGCATCCAGCGGATCGGTGACCTCGGGCGCGGAATACTCCGGATGGGCGTGGTCGACGTAGAGTCGGGCGCCGTTGGTGAGGATCATATTGGCCGCGCCGACCTCGTCGGCGTCGATCACAGGGGCCGGACCGTTCATCCGGCTCAGGTCGAAGCCGCGGGCGTCGCGCAACGGCGATTCCACCTCGTAATCCCAGCGCGTACGCTTCGCGCGCGGCACCCCCTCCGCGGCGGCATAGGCGAGAACCGCTTGGGTAGAGGTGAGAATCGGGTTCGCCGACGGCTCGGTGGGTGTGGAGATGCCGTATTCGACCTCGATACCGATGATGCGCTGCATACCGTCGAGCCTAGGCGACGCCTGCCTGCCGCCGGTCGCGACCGGCGGCATCGGCGATCTCGGGTGACCTCGATGTCATACCGATGGTGGTACTTCCGGAGGATACGGGCAGGCCGCGGCGGCCGGGATATTCGGAATATGACCGATTCGATCGCCGAAATCACGGGGCGCCACCGCAAGTCGGATGAACCGAGCGTCACCCAGCCGAAGAATCCCGCGCGGTTGGTCGCCCTGGACGTATTGCGCGGCATCGCGATCCTCGGCACGCTCGGCACTAATATCTGGATCCTCACCCATCCCGAGGGCATCGTCGGGTACATCAACGAATTGGGCAGCCCGGCGACCGGCTGGATGTGGTCGGAGCGAGTGCTGCAGCAGCTGGCACAGGGCAAGTTCCTGGGGCTGCTGACCATCATGTTCGGCATCGGCCTGGCCATCCAGCAGGGCTCGGCGGTGCGGGCCGGTCGACGGTGGCCGGGCGGCTATCCGTGGCGGGCCGGGTTGCTGTTCCTCGACGGTGTGCTGAATTTTCTGTTCGTCGCGGAATTCGATGTGCTGATGGGTTATGCGGTCACCGGTTTGGTCGTCGCCTTCATTCTCGCGACAAGTGAACGCGCGCAACGTCGTTGGCTGACCATCGCAGCCGGATTCCACATCGCCATGCTGACGCTCATCGGCATCGCGATGGCCGTTGCGGACCAACAGGATTCGACGTCGCGCGAGCCGCTGGATCCGAATCCCTATGCGGACGGGTCGTTCTGGGATCTGGTGCTGTTCCGATTGGAGAACGCGGGCATGTTCCGGTTCGAGCCGATCTTCGTCTTCCCGATGTCGATCGCGCTGTTCCTCGCCGGTGCGCAGTTGTTCCGGGCCAGAGTGTTCCGACCGGAGGGTGCGCGGATACGTAGGCGGCTCATGATCATCGGATTCGCTGTTGCCGCGCCGATCGATCTGGCGGTCGGTGTGCTCGGCGGCGATCTGGTCTTGCTGACCAGGTACGGCACCGCCCCGTTCGTCGCCTTCGGCCTGCTCGCGCTGGTCGCGGAGTTCTACCTGCGTCGTCCGCGGGTCGGATTCGTCGGCAGGCGGCTCACCGAGGTCGGGCGGATGGCCCTGAGCTGCTACATCCTGCAGAATCTGGTCGCTTCGGTGTTGTGCTACGGGTGGGGTTTCGGGCTTGCCGCGCGTGTCTCCCCTGACGCTCGGGTGCCGTTCACCGCGGGTATCTACCTGCTGGTCGCGCTGATCATCGTGACCATCGCGCACCTGTGGTTGCGCCGGTTCGAGCGCGGTCCGGTCGAGTGGGTGTGGAATCTCAGCTACCGCACGCTGGCCCGCGAACACTGAGTCGCCGCCGCGTCGCATACATCGCCGCAGTTCAACACCCGAAATCGGTGCAAATGCGACCGGATGTGGCCGAGGAGAACATGAGTAGCGGACTACTCGTGTTCTTTTCGCGTCGGCGCCGGATGCTGACGCGACGTCACCGAACTGCGTCGACGTATCGATTTCAGATGCACAGGAGGTGCGTCATGTCGGAACCGGCCCGAGCAATGAGTAAGGACCACGCGTTCGCCGAACTCGAACGTCTCGCGAACGATGACCTGATCCGCTTCGACGGGCCTGCCTCACCGGCCTCGGTCGGATTCGCAGGTTTCGACCCGCCGTCCAGCCGGCCGCTACCGGGCAGTCTCGCCGGAGTGGTCATCCGCCGCGGCAACACGCCGGTGGCACCACAGCACCTCGATTCTCGAAATGCGTTGGCACTGGTGCGATTCTGCCGATTCCTCGCCGCCAACTTCGGCGTGACCGAGGTGCACACCCTCGGAGCAGACGGCCGCGGAACGCATTCCGACGACTGCCACGGCCAGGGCCGCGCCGTGGATTTCGCCGGTGTCACCATGCCGGTCGGGGACGTATCGCGCAGAATCACCGTGGCAGCGCATTGGGGCACCGTCGAGACCGCCGTGACACCCGGCGGCACGTGGCCGCGCGGCACTGGATCCCGGGTGCGCTACCGACTCGACGAACCCGATGCGAGTCCGCTCGGCGATCCGGACGGCGATCTGTTCGTCGCCGACTTCTTCCGCAGCGTCTACGATTTCGCGGCGGGTGAATGGCAGGACTGTTCGGACAGTCCCGATCCCGCGACTGCCATCTCCGGCATCGGCGATCCGAGTTTCATCCTGCATCCCGACCATCCGGACGACCATCCGCTCCCGGCCACGTCCGGTCGCGCGGCCCATATCGATCACATCCACTTCCAGATCGGCAAGTCCGGGACCGAGTAGGTGGACTAGCGTCGTCGGTGTGACGCTCGCCGACCGATATCCGTTGCTGCACACGCCAACCCGCTGGGAATGGGGTGGTCTGGATGTGCGGTTCTCCACCGAGTTGCCACCCGACGAACTGGTCACCAATATCCACGTCGTCTGCTTCGTCGGCGCCGACATCGTGCTGTGTCACGACGATCGCGATATCTGGATCGTGCCCGGCGGCACCAGGGAGGCGGACGAAACTGTCGATGCCTGCGTGCGACGCGAACTCATGGAGGAGGCCGGCGCCCGCCCGGTAGGACCGGTGCGGCCGTTCGGCGCTCACCACACGACCACCGACCGCCCTGCACCGCACTATCCTTGGCAGCCACACCCGCACAAGGCGTGGCTGTGGTGCACGGCAGATGTGGTTGTCGAATCCGCGCCGACCAATCCCGAGGATGCGGAGAATATTCTCGAGGTCCGCGCCTTCGCGCCCGAGGAGGCAATGCGCCTGTCGCGCACCGACGGCGATTACATGGCCGAATTGCTCGCCCTCGCAATCGAATTCCACCGGGGCTGATCAGCCGAGGGGCGTACGCAATCCGGTGAGCAGTCGCGCGATATCGATCGGCGCCTGCTCCGGTCGCAGCGGTGCGTGTCCGACGA
Organism: Nocardia vinacea; assembly: GCF_035920345.1. Lineage (NCBI taxonomy): Bacteria > Bacillati > Actinomycetota > Actinomycetes > Mycobacteriales > Nocardiaceae > Nocardia > Nocardia vinacea. The sequence goes on along the minus strand of NZ_CP109149.1, from coordinate 1,522,063 downwards.
GCAGGCGGTACCAGAACGGTCCGAAGATCAGATCGGTCGCGTACTCGATATCCAGGTCGGCGGCGAGTTCACCGTGACAGATTCTATTGGGACCGTACGGGTTCCGCGCGGCTCAGCAGGTCTTTGACGATAGTGTCGCGCTCCAGCGGAACTCCGAGACTGCGCGCATTGCCCTCGAACAGCGCGAGCACCGATTCGGTCAGGATGCCTTCGACTTGATCGGAAGTCAGTGTGGTCGCGGCATCGGAGCGCCAGTTGTTCACGAAAGCGTCGACGAAACCGATGATGCCGAAGGCCATCGGGCGGGCGCGATTCGGATCGATTCCGAAGCGCGCCAACGATATTGCAAACATATCGGCGAGCCGACCACCGATGCGATTGCGCGCACCGGCCAGCGCCTGTGACGAATCCCCTTGCGGTGCGGCATCACCCAGGAATCGGTGCAGATTCGGATGACGCTCGACCCAGCCGATATAGGTACCGATCGCGCCCCGCACAGCATCCCGCAGGGTGCCGTCGGGCTGCAGGGTCGGCATCAGTGCGGTGAGCAGTGAATTCAGGATCTCCCGACGAATCTGCTCATCGAGATCGGCGCGTCCGTCGAAATGCCGGTACACCACCGGGCGCGGCAGATGCAGCCGGTCCGCGATCGCCTGCACGGACACTTCGACACCCTGCTCTTCGATCACCGTGATCGCCGCATCGATGACGTCCGCGCGACGGCGGGCCTTGTGGCCGTGCCATCGGGTGCTGCGACCGTCCGACGCGGCGGGATCGTGCTTTCCGGGGGTACTGCTCACCAGCTCACGATACCTGGAACGGCTATTGACCGTGACAGTCTGTCTCACTAACCTGAGTGTGACAGCTTGTATCAGGTATTCGAGAGTTGGAGCCGACATGGGCAACGAGGCCGCAGTCATCCCACAGGAATCCTTCGCACAGCGCCTGCTGACCGGTTCGGTGAAGAAGTCGTACGAACCTGCCGTCGATTTGGACTGGGACGCGCCGCTCGATCCCGACAAACTTTTCCTGCCGCCGGAGGTGGTTTCGCTCTACGGCACCGCGCTGTGGGAATCGATGACCCCGCAGGAGCGCCGGGAACTTTCCCGCCAGGAACTGGCCAATGTACTGTCCGTCGGTATTTGGTTCGAGAATCTGCTCAACCGCCTGCTGCTGCGGGAACTGATGCGCGATGATCCGACCACCCGGCATTCGCACTACACCCTCACCGAAATGGGTGACGAATGCCGGCACATGATGATGTTCGGCAAGCTCATAGACCGGATCGAGGCGCGTCCGTACTGGCCGCGGCTGCCCGGCCGGCTCGCCATCGGGGCCCTGCCACTGTTCCTGCGCGGGTCGATGACCTGGGTGGGTGCACTCGTCGGCGAGGAGATTTTCGACGCAATGCAGCGGCGCACCCTCGACGATCCGGAGTTGCAGCCCTTGGTTTCTCGGGCGATGCGGATCCACGTCACCGAGGAGGCGCGCCACATCGGATTCGCACGCGACGCACTTGCGCGTCGGGTGCCGACCATGTCGCAGGCCGAATTGGCCTACACCCGTTTATGTGTCGCGGTGGCCGCACCGCTGTTCGTCTACCTGATGACCAATCGGCACATGTACGACCGGGCCGGGCTGGACGGTCGAGCGGCGCGCCGGATCGCGACGAATAACCCGTATGCGAAGAAGGCGCTCGGTACCGGCGCCGCGAATCTCGGTGCATTCCTGGACAAGCAGGGCTTGATCGGTCCGTTGGGCAAGCGAATCTGGCGTTGGCGGGGGCTCTACGCATGACCGAACCCGGAATCGTCATTGTCGGGGCCGGTTTCGGTGGTATCGGCATGGCCATCGAGCTGCGCAAGTCCGGTTTCGACGACTTCGTCGTGCTGGAGAAGGCCGAGGAGATCGGCGGAACCTGGCGGGAGAACAAGTTCGATATTCGCAGGCATATTCGGCTCCGGTCCGAAGTCGTCGCACTCGACTTCGATGACGAGACGGACCGCTGGCACGTACGGACCGCGGACGGGCGGCATTTCCAACCCCGCGCGGTGGTGATGGCACCGGGACCGCTGCACGAACCGAGCGTGCCGGACTTTCCGGGCCGGGATGTTTTCCGGGGACGTAGTTTTCACTCGGCGCTGTGGGATCACGATTTCGAGGTGACCGGCAAGCGGATTGCCGTCATCGGAACCGGTGCCAGCGCTGTGCAGTTCGTTCCGCAGATCGCGAAGCAGGCCGAGCAGGTGGCGGTATTCCAGCGGACACCGCACTGGATCATACCGAAGCCGGATCGGTTGCTGTCGCCGGTGGAGCATCGGATGTTCCGGTATCTGCCAGGGGCGCAACGGCTCTACCGCTGGGCGATCTATCGGGGCTACGAGTCGTTGACCCCGGCGTTCATGAATCCGGAGCTCATGCGTCGCGCGGAAGTGGTGGCGCGGGCGCATCTGCGTCGTCGAGTGGCCGACCCGGAGCTGCGGCGCAACCTCACGCCGGACGATCGGCTCGGATGTAAACGAATCTTGGTTTCCAACAACTACTATCCGGCGCTGCAGCGGGAGAATGTCGCGCTGGTGACCTCACCTATCGCGTCGATCACCGAGACCGGGATCGTCACCGCCAATGGTATCGAGCAGGAATTCGACGCCATCGTGTACGGGACCGGGTTCAAGATCTCCGACCGGTTCGCCGATCAGCACATCGTCGGCGCGAATGGGCTCACTCTCCAAAAAGCTTGGCGCACTGGGATGGCAGGGTTCCTCGGCGTCGCCGTGCATGGTTTCCCGAACCTGTTCCTCATCATGGGCCCGAATTCCGGCGGCGGAAATCAGTCGATCGTCTTCATGATCGAGGCGCAGGCCCGCTATATCCGCCAATGCCTGGAACTGCTGAGCAAAACCTCCAACAGTCGGATCGAGGTCCGCGCCGCGACCCAACACGAATTCAATCGGCGGGTGCAGTCGAAACTGGCTGGCACCGTGTGGAATTCGGGCGGCTGCCGGAGCTGGTACCTGGACGAGCACGGGGTGAATCGGGCCGCCTGGCCGGGTTCCAGCGTCTCCTACTGGCGCACCATGCGCCGACCGGACCCCGGCCACTACGACCTGACCGTGCCAGCGGATCGGGAACCGGCACACGAGTATTCGGGGCCGGCGCTGCTCGATGCCCCGGGCGTCGAAGTACCGGTCGAGGTCACCCTTGGCGGGCATCCGGATCCGATCGACGGCCGCTACCACTGGTACGGGCGCGTCGCCCCGAGCGACGGCCACGAGCTGCCCGATCCCGGGCGTGCCGAGGTACTGCTTACCCTGCCCGGTGGCGTGCCGACCGCTGGTCGCCTCCAGGAGCGCGACCCCTGGGGCAACCTCCGCATCGTCGGTATCGGCACCCCGCCCTACCCGCTGGCCACGGTCTAAGTGGCCGGGCGCAGAAGCCAGGCGCGCAGGGCCTCGGTGACCTCGTCGGGGCGTTCCTCCATAATGAAGTGGTTGCCGCCGTCGATGCGGACCAGCGTGGCGTAGGGGATTGCTTCGGCAAGTTCGCCGGCGGTGCGGAACGGGATGGCCGGGTCGCGGTCGCCCCAAATGACGGTCGTCGGGCAGCTGATCGCACCCAGTCCGGCAGCCAGTTCCGGGCGGATCCGGACGCGATAGCCGGACCAGAAGTGGGCGTTCCAGCGGCGACCGACCGCAGTTTCCAGAACAGCGAGATATCGGCGCAGCTGTTCGCTGTCGAAAGATCCATTGCGCACGTACGGTGCGAGACCCACGCGATGCACCCATTGGATGGCCCGTGCGGTGACGAGCGGCCGCAGCAGTGCGGTCCGTGCCAGCACGGTCAGCAAGCCGAACAGCACATAGTACGGCGGCGTGAAAGTGCCCTGCGCCCGCGAATTCAGAATCGCGAAGCGGCGCACCCGTTCCGGATAACGCTGCAGAAAGCCCAATCCGAGGAACCCGCCGTAGTCGTGACAGGCCAGATCGACTCGGTCCAGGCCGAGCGCGTCCAGCATGCGCCCGATCCGCTCGACTTCGCTGTCGTAGTCACAACTCAGCGCCGTATCCCGATCGGAAGCACCCCACCCGAGCCAGTCCGGTGCGATGACCCGCCGCGATAACGCGAGCGGCCCTATCTGGTGCCGCCATGCGGCATGGCTCTCCGGCCAGCCGTGCAACAGCACCAGCGGATCACCCTGCCCGACATCGACATAACGCAGCCGCGCGCCGTCGACCGTCACCTCCCGCAGCTCGAAGGTCGATTCCGCCTGCCCATCCAGCTTCATCCCTGTTCTCCTGTCTGTCCTGCGACTTTCTGTATCGTCGCGGATATGGCGCGGTCGGCACTTCCAGAAACGTGCGCTCCCGAAACGGCGGTCACCTCCGCCCGGCTCTGGCTGCGACTCGGACACGCGATCTACATCGGGCCCGGGATGGCCCTGGGCGCGCACTCCACCGCGATCGCCGGTCTCGGGGTCGGACTCGACGCCCCGTTCCGGGTCCGGGTCGCGGACGCTCCGGACATCACCGCCCGCAGTTTCCTGTTCCGGGCCCGCGTCACGCACCACATCCTCGACACCGACGTGCCCAAGCTCTTCTGCTTCTTCGACCCGACCTCGGAAAATATGGCCCGTTGCCTCGGCGGTATGCGCCGCACCGTCGGCGGATACAGCGCCGACCATCGGAACGAGGCCGAACTGATCGAGCTGTGCGCCGACCCGGCACCGGATATCGACCGTCTGCTCGAGCTGGCCAGCATCCCGGTCCCCACCATCCGCGATCCCCGCATCGCCGCCGTCGCCACGGCCATCCGCGCCGACCCCACCCAGCAGCAGCGCGCAGCCGAAAAGGCAAGTGCTACAGGACTATCCACCTCTTACTTCCTGCGCACCTTCGCCGAACAGACCGGCACCAGTTTCCGCCGTTACGTGCAGTGGGCGCGGATGTTGCGCGTCGGCCGGGCCTATGCCGCAGGCCACGACCTCACCCGCGCCGCCGTCGACGCGGGCTTCGCCTCCCCTTCGCATTTCAGCGATACCTTCCGCGCCATGTTCGGCCTCACCCCCACCGCCTTCCTCACCATCAATGGCGAGCTCCACATCGACTGACCTATACGTCGAAGTAGAGATCGAATTCGTAGGGGTGCGGGCGGACATTGATTTCGGAGATCTCGGTATCGCGCTTGATTCGGATCCAGGTTTCGAGCAGGTCGTCGGTGAAGACATTGCCTTCGGTCAGGTAGTCGTTATCGGCTTCCAGTCGGTCGATCACGCTTTCGAGGCTGGGTGGAGTTTGGGTGACCTCGGCGGACTCCTCCGGGGTGAGCTCGTAGAGGTCCTTGTCGATCGGGACGGGGGGTTCGATCTTGCGGCGGATGCCGTCCAGACCGGCCATCATCATGGCGGCGAAGGCCAGGTACGGATTACCCGAGGAGTCGGGGCAGCGGAATTCCAGACGCTTGGCCTTCGGATTGGCGCCGGTGACCGGAATGCGCACGGCCGCTGAGCGATTGCGCTGACTGTAGACCAGATTCACCGGTGCCTCGAACCCGGGCACAAGGCGCTTGTACGAGTTCACGGTCGGATTGGTGAATGCCAGCAACGATGACGCGTGCAGTAACAGTCCGCCGATATAGTGCCGGGCCAGATCGGACAGGCCCGCATATCCGGCTTCGTCGTAGAACAGCGGTGTGCCGTTCAACCACAGGGATTGGTGCACGTGCATACCGGAACCGTTATCGCCGAACAGTGGTTTGGGCATGAAGGTGACGGTCTTGCCCTCGGCCCATGCGGTGTTCTTGATTATGTACTTGTACAGCTGCAGGTCATCGGCTGCGGCCAGCAGCGTATTGAACTTGTAGTTGATCTCGGCTTGGCCCGCCGTACCGACCTCGTGGTGCCCCTTCTCCAATTCGAAGCCGGCGTTCTGCAGATTCGTGCACATCCGATCGCGCACATCGACATCGGCGTCGTACGGCGCCACCGGGAAATAGCCACCCTTCGCACGCACCTTGTACCCGCGGTTGATCGTGCCGTCCGGATTGTATTTGACACCGGTGTTCCAGTCGGCGGAGGACGAATCCACCTCGTAGAAGGCGCCGTTCATCTTGGTGTCGTAGCGCACGGCGTCGAAGATGTAGAACTCCGCCTCCGGTCCGAAGTAGGCGGTATCGGCGATGCCGGTGCTCTTCAGATACTCCTCGGCCTTGCGCGCGACATTGCGCGGATCGCGGCTATAGGCCTCGTGCGTATGCGGATCGTGCACGAAACAGTTCAAATTCAGGGTCTTCGCGGCACGGAAGGGGTCCAATTGCGCGGTGCGCAGATCCGGAAGCAGCAACATATCCGATTCGTGGATCGACTGGAATCCGCGCACCGACGAGCCGTCGAAGGCGATCCCGTTGTCGACCAGATCCGCGCCGAACGCGACGGCCGGTATCGAAAAGTGTTGCTGCACACCGGGAACATCGCAGAATCGAATATCGACGTATTCGACTTCCGCGGCGCAGATGTACTCCAGAATTCCGTCGGTGGTGGCAGTCAAGGCTGCTCGCTCGTCCAGCACGGCTTGCTCCTCGCTTTCGCGGCGCAGGTCTATCCGCGGATGGCGAGGCGACCGTCCCTGACGACCGGACCGCCCATTGGGGTCACGGCCTGCTCGCCGAGTCTCACGATACGACTTCGACATCAACGGCGGACCCGAAAAGCCACCCTCACCGCTCCGCAAATACCGGTCACCTCCCTGTCGCCGAGCTGCGCCTGAGCGGCGCTATTCGAAAGGATGGCGTGTCGATTTGTCATAGCTGACGTGATCCAGCGCGTCAGCCCGTGGCGTTATCGACCTACCGGCCCGCGATCTTTGGTCATGTGCACAAGGTGAGGCCTTACAGTCTGCTCGTTTGTCGCTAGCGCCACGGTTCGTCGATGCGTTGTGCTGATAGGTGACGACGAGGTCGCCTGCGCAGCGGTGTGACCTCGACACCATCGAGTAGAAGGTTGGGTCTTGGTTTCATCGACAGTCCCGGCGGGCCCAGCCCGTCCGGACACGCTGTGTGCGGCTTTTCAAGCGAACGCCGCGAAGTATCCGGACATGGTCGCGCTGCGCACAATGGGCGGCGCGGTGGCGATCACCTGGCGGGAGTACGCCGACCGGGTGCGCGCCATCGCGACCGGCCTGGCCGCCGTCGGTCTGCGCCCCGGCGACACGGTGGCGTTGATGATGACCAACCGACCCGAATTCCACCTCTGCGATACAGCCGTGCTGCACGCGGGCGGCACCCCGTTCTCGGTCTACAACACCAACCCCGCCGATCTGCTCGCCTACCAGTTCGGCAATGCGGGCAACAAGATCGTTATCTGCGAGCGCCAGTTTGCGCCGCAGATCCTCGAGGCCATGAAAAAGGCGGCGGCCCAAGGTAATCACGTCGAGCACGTTATCTGCGTCGATGAAGCACCGGCGGGTACGATCGCACTGTCGACAGTGGAAGCGGCCGAGGCGGAAGACTTCGATTTCGAAACCACCTGGCGCAGTGTGAAATCCGAGGACCTGCTGACCATCGTCTACACCTCCGGTACCACCGGACCGCCGAAGGGCGTAGAACTCACTCACACCAACTTCATCGAAAACGCCCGCGTCATCGAGACATTCGGCGGTGGCAGCGGCCACGATCGAGTGATTTCGTACCTGCCGGACGCACATACCGCCAACCGCTGGTTCGCGCACTATCTCACCATGTTGGAGGGTGGTGAGATCACCACCGTCGCGGATCTGAAGAAGGTCGCCGAGGCGCTGGCCGAAGTGCATCCGACCGTCTTCCTCGGTGTTCCCCGGATCTGGGTGAAAGTGAAGGGCGCGATGGAGGAACGCTTCGCCACCGAACCGAATCCGATCAAGCGCGCCCTGGTCCGATCAGCGGTGCGCACCGGCCGCGCCCGCGCCCGAGCCGGCTCCGACGGCCGAGCGTTCGGCCCGCTGGACAAATTCCGGTACGCCCTGGCCGATCGTCTGGTGCTCGCATCGATTCGCACCCGGCTCGGCCTGGATCAGGTGCGAGCCGCGGTCACCGGTTCGGTGGCCATCCCGCCCGAGGTGCACGAATTCTTCCTCGGGCTCGGTCTGCCGTTGTGCGAGGGGTACGGCATGACCGAATGCACTGCGGGCGCGACGCTCAACGGTCCGGGGCGCGTCAGAATCGGTACCGTCGGCACACCACTACCAGGGGCGGAGGTGAAGCTCGGCCACGACGGCGAAGTACTGATCCGCGGCAAAATGGTCATGCGCGGCTACCGCAACGATCCGGAGAAAACCGCGGAGACCATCGATGCCGACGGCTGGCTGCACACCGGCGATATCGGGTCGATCGATGCCGACGGCTACCTCTCGATCATCGACCGGAAGAAGGAACTCATCATCAATGCGGCCGGGAAGAATATGTCCCCGGCCAATATCGAGAACACGATCACCGAGAACTGCCCACTCGCGGGCACCGTAGTGGTGATCGGTGAGCAGCGGCCCTACAACACCGCGCTGATCTGCCTCGACCCCGACTTGGCGCTGGCTTTCGCCCAGCGCAACCGGCTCACCGCGACCACCGTCGCCGAATTGGCGGAGAATCCGGAGGTCTTGGCCGCAATCGAGCAAGGTGTGGCCGCCGCCAATGGCAAACTCTCCCGGGTGGAGCAGATCAAGAAGTACATCGTGCTACCCGAGGTGTGGCAGCCCGGAAGCGATGTTCTGACGGCGACCGGCAAACTCAAGCGCACCCCGATAGCCGCCCGCTACACCGACACGATCGAGAGCTTGTACTCGTAGTGCGGGACGGAGAAGTTCAATGACGCCAACGCGGACCCGGGTCGTCGACGATCTGCACCGAAGAGCCGCATCGCTGGTCGACGGGTTCTACGGGAGCCTGCCACCGTACCCGCGGATACCGCAGTCACTGGTCGAGCGCGATTTCGCGCGCGGCACGAAACTCAATGTCGACTTGTTCTTCGATTATCTGCGTCGCGGCACCGACCCCTCCGAGGAGGACACCAGGGAGCTCGTCGAGCTGGCCATGGACCGGCTCCGCGACGGCACGCCACTAACCGAGGTGCTGGACCGATATCGGCTCGGCTCGGCCTTCATCTGGGACCGGCTGCGCGAAGCGGCCAACCCCGCCGAGCAGGAACTGCTGCTCGACGCCTCGCTGGTGCTGCTGAAGTACATCACGCTGGTCATGACACGCATCGCGGGCGCGGCCACACAGCGCTCGCACGATCCGCGCTGGGAACTGTTGGAGCGTCGCCGAGGTATCGCCGACGCCCTGCTCACCGGGCGCGATCCGGTGGAGTGGGCCAATGATCCGGTCATTCCGGTCGCGGACGACTTCCTCGTCGCGGTATTCCGCCTCTGCGGCACCCGCGGCGCGCACGCTTCGGCGCTGCGGCACCGGGTCGAGGCGATTCCGGGCGTCTTCCTGCGGCTGGACACGGGCGGGTGGACCGCGTTGATCCCAGTGCAACCCGGTGATGACGGCACCGCCGCGATCACCGGTCTCACTGCGCGACTACCTGCACATCAGCCCGATCAAGCGCCGCCCTACTGGGTCGGTGTCGGTGCGGCGGCGAGCAGGGCGGAGATCCCGACGATCTTTGCCGAGGCGCGGGTGCTGGCCGAACTGGGACGGTGCCTGACACGTCGCGAAATACTCTGCCGTAGAACGGATTTGCAGTTCGAATACACAGTGGCGGTCAGTGATGCGGCACGGCCCGGGCTGGCGTCGGTGCTTGCACCACTCGACACCCAGCCGATGCTGGCGGAAACCCTCGAAGTATTCGTCGACAGCAGTTTCAACCAGTTGGCGACGGCGCGTCAGCTCAGCGTGCACCGGAATACGGTCACCTACCGCCTGTCCCGCGTGCATGAACTCACCGGCCTCGACCCGCACCGCCCCGCCGACGCCATGACCCTATCCGCGGCCCGACTGGCCCGCCGCCTCGAATCCGCTGCCTTCGCTCCCTGAGTTCGGGCACTCTGACAAACACCACCCGCCGCAGCTTGCGGATTGCCGGTAGTGCCGCCCTGTCGTTGACTTGACATGAATTCCAGGTGCATCGACGGTTTCGCGCTGCGCACCCGATTCCCGGACGCCCCGATCGCCCGCCCCTTGATCACCGAGTTCCTCGATCGCGTCGCCGTTACCCTGACAGCAGCCGTGCGGCCGGATAGTCTCCGTGAGGGATCCGATTCGGGATTCGCAGTCACCCGGGAGCATCCGATGATGAAGGCTCTGGTTACCGACGGGGCATCCACCTCGCCCCGATCCGTGCACTATGTCTCCGGGCCGCCCGGTGAATTGCGTTGGGAGGGTACCGCATTGCTGCGCGCCGGCGTGCTCGCCTTCGGCGGCAGCATCGGCCCCACCGCATTGCACGCCCATCACGCCGTCCAAGTGGTCGCCGCATGTACGCCGGTGGTCGTGGTGGACGCGAGCGGCATTCGGCATCGCGGCACACATGTCATCGTGCCCGCCGACGCACCGCATCGCATCGCCACCGGGGCCGAGCGCGGCACCGCGATCTATCTCGATCCGGAGTCCGTCGCGGGCGCGGCCGCCGACCGCAGAGCCCACACCCACGGGTGGGCCGATTGTGAACACTCCCTGCCCATCGATCCGGAGCGGGAAACACTCGCCGAACTGGTCGCCGAAGTCGTCGATGATCTCGAACGCGACAATTCGCACAGCATCGAGGCGGAGCGCCACGAGGCAGTGACCGAGGTGCTGCGACTGCTGCCTTCCATCGTCGGCGACGGACCGATCCGCGGCGCGGATGTCGCGCGGCGGGTCGGCATTTCCGCAACCCGACTCACCCATCTGTTCACCGAACAAGTCGGAATTCCACTGCGGCCCTACATTCTCTGGCTCCGACTACATGTGGCGATCACCCGTGTCCGCTCCGGCGACGATCTCACCGCCGCCGCCCACGCCGCTGGTTTCGCCGATAGCTCCCACCTGACCCGCACCTGCCGCCGCACCTTCGGACTGCCGCCCTCGGCCCTGAACCGACGCGTCGATTGGGATCTCGGCGACGCCCCCTAGGTTCAGCCGAATCGTTCAAGTCATTCCGGGCACAGCCGACCAGGCTTGCCCCTATGACCACCATTACCCGCACGCCCGCACAGCGTCTCGCACGCTACGGTTATGTGCCCTTCATGCTGATCGGCCTCAACGGCGTCGGTATCACGCTTAGTTCCTTTGGTGCGCCGAAGTTTTGGCTGTTGCTCGTACTGGTGGTCGCGATCGTCACCTCATTTCTGGTGGAGCGGCTGATTCCGTACGAGGCCGACTGGAATCACGATCTCGATGACACCCTGCGCGATCGCATCCACGCCTTCGTCAACGAAATGCTCATCCTGCTGAGCGTCGCGGCGATTCCACTGCTGGCGGCCATCGTGCCTGCGCCGGACAGCTGGCCGACCTCGTGGCCGTTCCTGTGCCAGGTTCTCCTCGCCATCCTGGTCGCCGATCTCGGCATCACCACGGTGCATCTGGCCAGTCACAAAATCGGACTTCTGTGGCGCTTCCACGCCGTGCACCACAGCGTCAAACGCTTCTACGGCCTCAATGGTTTGATGAAACATCCACTGCACCAGACCGTGGAGATGGCCGCCGGTGTCGCCCCGCTCATCCTGATCGGCCTGCCATCGAATGTCGCTGCCGCCCTTGCTCTCTCGGTCGCCATCCAGCTGCTGCTGCAACACTCCGATGCCGACTACCGGATCGGACCCGCCAAATATCTGCTGGCGTTGAACGAGGGCCATCGCTTCCATCATCTGAAGTTCGCTGGTATCGGCGACGTCAATTTCGGCCTGTTCACCCTGATCTGGGATCACCTGTTCCGCACCTACTCCTACGATCCGGCACGACGCTTCGGCACCGACGATCTCGGTATGGCGGCGAAACCCGACTACCCGACCGGCTATGTCGACCAGTTCGTCTACCCGTTCACACCGGCCGGCGGCTGTGCAATGTAGTCGGTAAGCTCTTGGCATGTTCTCGCGGGTACACCTCATGGCGTTTGCGGTCTTCGCACTCGTCGTACCCGCGCTCGCCCTGGCCGCGGCACCGTCGAATGAATCGGCGGCACTGGCCGTCTTCGGTGTCATCGCCGCGTCGCTGACCTTGACGCTGCTCGCCCTGCAGAGCACCCGACGTATCCCGATGGCGCTAGCCCACTCGGGTCCGCCGCCCTCGGCGCAGCGTCGCCGCCGGGGTTCCTTCCTGCGTCAAAGCAATCCGGATACCGCTGGACGTCCGCGCCCGCGAGCACCTGGTTCGGTCACCGCTTAGCGATCACTCGCCGCCTGGTCCCCAGGCGATTCGGCTGACCATTCCCATCGACGTGCGCATACGCACGTTCCCACAGTCAGGTGCTCTCATGCTCGACTTCATCTATTACCCGGTGTCCGCCATTCTCTGGTTGTGGCACACCGCCTTCGCCACCGTCCTGGGTCCCGTAAGCGGACTCGCGTGGGTACTCGCGGTTATATTTCTCGTGATCACCCTCCGCGCCGCACTATTCCTGCCATTCCTGAAACAAGCGCGCACCCAGGCCGCTGTGCAGCGGCTGCAACCACGCGTCAAAGCCATTCAGCAGAAATACAAAGACGATCCGGTCCGCAGGAATACCGAAATCCAGCAGTTGTACAAGGACAACGGCGTCAATCTCCTCGCGAGTCTGATTCCGATGATCGCCCAGGTCTTCGTATTCATCGGCCTATTCCATGTGCTGCGTTCGTTCGACCGCACCGGGACCTTCGACTATCTACCTTTCGGGCGCACCGCGACAATGACGGCCGAACAGAATGCCGCGACCGCGAATTATCTCTTCGGCCCGGGTGATGTGCAGTCGTTCCTGCATGCCCATCTGTTCGGCGCACCGCTGTCGGCAACACTCGCCGGTGCGGGCGAACTGCTGTCGACCATGGCGCTCGTGGCCTTTCCGCTCATGCTGATCGCCTCTGTCGCAACGCATTTCACTGCGCGCGTGTCAATGAATCGGCAGACCGGGGCGACGCAGTTGCCCTTCATGCGCACGCTCAGCCTGTGGGTCTTCCCGGCGGCCGCGATTCTCGGCGGCGCATTGCTGCCGGTGGCGATCCTGCTGTACTTCGTCACGAACAATGCCTGGACGCTCGCACAACAGCATTTCGTCTACCGCCGCCTCGATGCCGAAACAGCTGCCGAGGCAAAGCGTGTCGCCGCGACCCTGGCGAATGCCGCACCCAAACCCGGCGTGAAACCGAAGCGGCGATAAATCATTCGCCCTCCCCCGCCGCGAACCCTATGGTTGTTCCAGGTCGAGTCAAGGGGCGCAGCGGAATCTCCGCACCGCGTTCCCCGTGTCGGGCTCGGTCTCGCACCTGGCGAAGGGCTCCAAGCCTGGATGGGTTCGATTCCCACTGCGATGCCACCCGGTTCCGATCGGATACGGCAAACGGCTCTGCGGGCGCCGCGGCTACGTCCGCGGGACGCCCCCGCCGCGAACCCGTGACCGGAACCGGGTGACATCCGAAATAACAAGGCAGCCAACGACACACGGCATGGGAGGAGTGAAACATGTACACGACGGTTATGGAGTGGCAGCGAACACTGCTGTACCGCGATGGCACACTCGAGCGAGTACTCGAGCCAGGACGCCACCGCTACGACGCCAAGCGCTGCACGCTGATCGTCGTCGACATGCGGCCCCGGCTGCTGAACGTCAGCGGCCAGGAACTGCTCACCAGCGACGGACTGTCGCTGCGGGTCAGCTATGCACTGACCTGGCAGGTCACCGATCCGGAGGCATTCACCACCGGTGCGCAGTACCCGGAAAGCATGCTGTACGCGGCGGTGCAAGATGCCGCCCGCCGGGCCGTGGCAAGCCATTCCCTCGACGAACTCGTCACCGACCGCACGCTGCTCGTCGGGGACTTCACCGAAATCACCACGGCAGTAGCAGGACTCGGCATGCGCATCGACGCACTCAACGCCCGCGACCTGATGCTGCCCGGCGAACTCCGCAAGGCCGCACTGGAAACCGTGCTCGCCAAGGAACGCGGCCGGGCCGAGCTCGAACGAGCGCGCGCCGAAGCGGCAGCACTACGGTCATTGGCCAATACCGCGCGACTGCTCGAGGAACACCCGACACTGCTGCGGCTGCGCACGCTGCAGGTCGCAACCACCCCGGGCACGCAGGTCGTGCTCGACCCGCGCGAGCGCGCATGAACTGAAACCCCTTGTCCACGCGCGGACAAGGGGTTTCAGCGTTGGGCGACGTCAGGCGCAGTCCGACCGCATTTGAAAGGGACCGCGAATTCCGACGGCCGTTTCAGCGAATCGAATTGCTAGGCACCGACGCTCGTCGCTCCCGATTCGAAACCCTGCGTCTCGCACTGGGTGGGCCCCGGTCTCGATCCGCACCGTGGGCCAGCCGGATGCGCACTCTCGATCCGCAGACCATCCAGGTGCAGGGACCGGACGGCCATCAGCCCAAGATCAGGACATCAGCGACATGAAGAATCAGCAAGCGCCCGTTTGTGTTCCGATCGGGTCAAATTACGCAAACGGAGCGCCGGAATAGACAAGCGGGCAGCAGCCTGTTCCCGGCCGCCCTACACTCGACGCACTATGGATGCTCTCGACGGAGGTGATCGGCGGTTGAACCCCAGGGATCCGCGCGACCAACACACCGCACATTACGAAGCCGGTTATCACCCGGGGAACTACCGTGACCCCGCGTATAGCCAGGATCACGGATACAGCCAAGACCACGGATACAGCACGTATCAGCAGTCCGATTATCCGGACCGGCGGTCTCGACCACAGCAGGGGCCGGACGTCAACATCGGTATGTTCGTTGGTGGCGTGTTCGCGGCGGCGGTGGTGACCACGCTCGCGGCTTGGCTGTGCGCCTGGATTATCGAGATCATCGCCACCCGGGTGACCGAGAACAGCAGTTTCGGGGTGTGGAACCCGATGGCCCAGGACGCGTACTGGTTCGGGGCCGTGGCCTTCATCTGCACACTGCTGGCCGGCGTGCTCTGGTATCTGCTGCGCCTGGGCACTCCGTCACCGGAGTTGTTCTTCAACTGGATCGTAGGAATCCTCACCGCCGCGGCGGTGATCATTCCGCTCGCACTATCGAGCCACCTCTGGGTGGGTATCTCCACCGCGATCGAACATTTGGTGATCGGGCTCCCGATCCTCAGCTTGGTAGGCATGGTGGGCGCCAAAAGCGTCGTAAACCGGTGAGGAACGGCCAACCCTCCGAAGCGAGATCCGATTCCGGGGACCGGACCTAGTCCGGGTACAAGACCGACATCACTCCACGATCAGTAGTCGCTGCAGCCGAAGAACCGAAATCACCACCGCTGTAACGGAACTCGGCATGCACGTCGGCATACTCAACGCCCGCGACCTGATGCCGCCCGGCGAACTGCGCAGAGACGGGCCTCGATCGCCCTTGCCGCAGTGACCATCTTTCAAGCGGCCGTCGGCATGGGCGCCGGGCGCGACACATACCGCCCGGCGTCCCGGCTGTCCAGACCCGCCGCGTGCTCTGATTCGGCAGGAAATCCCTGTTCGCGGCCTCGCCGCCATGACAGACTGCATCTTGGAGATGCCTTCTGGGAATGATCGGAGGATCGGAGCGGAGTTGGAACCGACGACGAATGAGTCGGATACTGTCCATCGAACTCGCACCTTGCTGGCATCGGTTGTCAGGCGGTTCGCCGACACCTGGGATGAGACCGGTGCGCCGCCGGACCTCGCGGAGTATCTGCCGGATGCGCCCGGATTGCGGCGGATGTGCCTGATCGAGCTGATCAAGGTCGATCTGGAGTACCGGTGGCTGCGCTACGACCATCCGAAGCGGCTCGCCCAGTACTGCGCCGAATACGCCGAACTGAGCACCGGGCCGACGCCACCCGATCTGGCCTACGAGGAATTCCATGTGCGGCGCCGGTCCGGCCGCGACCAGGATCCCGGCACGCAGCCGACCGAAGTGGCTACCACTGCGTCGACCTTGTCCGATATCAACTACCGCAGCACGCTGATCGCCCCGCCACGGTCTCTGGAAGCGCTCAACGGGATCAGCGCCGGTGCGAGTGTGGACGATTTCGACCTGCTCGTCGGACTGGGCAGCGGCGCCTTCGCGCGGGTATTCCTGGCGCGGCAACGGTCGATGCAACGGCTGGTCGCGGTAAAGATCTCGTACAACCGCGGCACCGAGCCGGAGACG
Organism: Nocardia vinacea; assembly: GCF_035920345.1. Taxonomy (NCBI): domain Bacteria; kingdom Bacillati; phylum Actinomycetota; class Actinomycetes; order Mycobacteriales; family Nocardiaceae; genus Nocardia; species Nocardia vinacea. Next base: position 1,505,799 of record NZ_CP109149.1, on the reverse strand, counting down.
CTGGCGCAGCTGGATCACGAGTACATCGTGCGGGTCTTCGATCATCGGCTGATCGAGAACGGCGAGCTCAAATTGATGTACATGCAGTACCTTCCTGGCGGCACGCTGCTCGGGGTGCTGAATCTGGTGCGTGCCCGATCACCGGACCTCCGCAGCGGCGCCCTGCTGCTCGACGCCGTCGATCAGGCCATTCAGGATCGGGGCGGCATCGTCCCGAGTGAGACCGGTATCCGCGGCGATATCACCGGATATTCCTGGCCGGAAACGGTGGCGTGGCTCGGCAGCCGGCTCGCCGAAGCACTCGACTACGCCGCGCGCAGCGGGGTGTTGCATCGCGATATCAAACCCGCCAATGTGCTGCTGACCGCGGAAGGCATTCCGAAGCTCGCCGACTTCAATGTCAGCTTCAGCAACCACGTGGCCGGGGCCAATCCGATGGCGTACTTCGGTGGGTCGCTGGCCTACATGTCCCCCGAACAACTCGCCGCCTGCCATCCGGAGCTGCCGACCACCGCCGAAGATCTGGATCTGCGCAGCGATATCTACGCGCTCGGCGTCATGCTGTGGGAACTGCTGACCGGCCGCAGGCCCTTCGACGACGAACCACTGGCAGGTGAATCCGAAACCTCGCTGGCGCGCATGCTGGAGCTGCGGCAGCAAGACATCGAACCACGGTACCTGTCCGAGCTGCCGCCGGACTGCCCGCCGACCCTGCGCCGGGTGTTGTTGAAATGCCTTGCGCCACAGCGGGACAACCGCTGGTCGAGCGGCGCCGAGTTGGCACAGCAGTTCGAGCTGTGCCTGGACCGTCGCGCCCGCGATCTCGTGGACCCGCAAGGAAGCAGTCTGCGTTCGAAAGTCGGCCCCTGGTCGCTGGGGGCGATCGTCACCCTGGCCAGCACGACCGGAGGCTTCCTCGGCGTGCTGTACGGAAACGTGCACAACAGAGCCTTGATCGAGGCGTGGATTCCGGACGACCAGCGACAGTCCTTGCGGGCCATCAACCCGGTGCTCGAGCTGATCATCCCCCTGCTGGTCCTCATCGTGACGAACTATCTGTGCCGCAGGGTTTTTCTGGTGGTGTGGCGCGGACTGAGAAAAGGCCGGATGTTCACCCCTGAGATGCTGGCGCTGGCACGAAGAGACACCCTGTCGGTCGGTGACCGAGTCGCCTGGGTCGCATTCGCCGGATGGAGCGTCGGCGCGATCGTGACCGCGCTGGCACTGCACAGCGACACCGACCTGCCCCTCGGCCAGGTGGTGCACTTGTCCGCCTCACTGCTCGTCTGCGGCGCCATCGCCGTCGCCTACCCGTTCTTTCTTGTCACCCTGTTCGTCGTCCGCGTCATCTACCCCCGCCTTCTCCTCCACGGCACCACACCCGAGGACCACGACAACCTCCGCGCCCTCAGCCGCCGCAGCACCCGCTACCTCGCAGTCGCCGCATCGATTCCATTGATCGGCGTTATCCACGGTCTGATGTTCCTGAAACCGGAAGAGGCCGCCCTGGTCACCGATTCGATCCGCTGGCTCGCCATCGCAGGCGTCTTCGGCTTCATCGGCAACTATTGGCTGCACCGAAAACTCGAGGATGACCTGCAAGCATTCCAACGCACCCTGTCCGGCAGCTCGCGGCAGAACCAGCGCTGACGATTCCACGACCGCGCCGGAGTCGCCGATCGCGACGGCGAACGTGGCGTGCGCGTCGATGTCGCGTCTGCTCAGTCGAGGTGTCCACTGATCGCCGATCTCCACTCAGGGTGGGTTCGCCAGCCGGTCGGCCAGTGTCTCGGCGATTCGGTCAGCGAGCACGTCGACCAGCCGCCAGGTCTGGATATCGATCAGGATCGCGCCGTAATGGTGCCCGTGGCGCTGGGCGAAGTCGACACTGAGCCCCTGGTGTCGGTGGGGCCGGATCGGACAGCGCGCGAATGTGCCGCAGCATGGCATTCTGCTCACCGTCGCAGCCAGATGCCGTGTCAAACCGGGCACCGGCGCAACAACCCAGTGCCAGCGCGACGGCGCAGTGAAGCGCTTCGGTGTGGTCGTGCGGGCGAGCGTGCCGGGCCGCCGACGCCGGCAGTCCTATAGCACGGCATGGGAGAAACTGCCAGGACGGACCTGGTCCCGAGTGTGTCGCGCCGTCGCGCAGCGCGACACCTCGCCTGGTAACGCCGTCATACGAGCGGGCCCCGAGCGCGTCTTCGGCTCGAGGTCGCGCGGTGCCGGGATCGAAGGTCCGCTACGAGATCGGGTCCGCCGCACGCCAATACGCGGCACCGTCGAAGAATCAACAGAATTTGATCATCGAATTCAAGTGCGGGATTAAGATCAAATTGCGTCACCTCGGCAAAATATACTGTTTGCCAATTGTTAACCGTGATTATTCGCACAATAAGAAAAGTGGATTTGCAGATCTCTTCTTCATAACATTTGTGGTGTGCGACGTGATGGCGTCGTTATCCATCTGTGAAAGGAAGCTCTGTACATGGTCTCTCGCAAGGTCTTCGCCGCCGCCGCCACCGTCTCTGCCGCCGCCCTGTTCTTCGGCCCGGTCGCAGTGGCCTCCGCCGCAAACCCCGCCGCTACCCCCGTCGCCAACTCCGCCGCCACCGGCTCCGCGGGCTCGGGTTCGGCCGACGGCGGCTCTTCCTCGGGTTCGGCCGGATCGTCCTCCGGCTCCGCCATGCTCGACTCCGGCAGCTCGGCCCTCGACGGCGGCACCTCCGCGATCCTCAACATCATCGATTCGATCACCGGTGTCCGGGACCTGACCCAGCCCAAGCCCGCCTCCTGACTCGGTCTCGGTAGATCACCACTTCGTCCGTATCGCCTCTCGGGGCTGGATTTCTTTTGTGCCGCTACGCTGAACATCGGCGAGCGCGCGCCATTGCAGTGAATTTGCCAGAATCAAACCGTTCATTCGCCGTGTCGAGTAGCTGCGGCTGGTGAATTCTGACGATTCCGTTTGCCCGCCAACGAGATAGCTCTCCGCGCTGTGCGTCCGGGCGGCACCTGCCGCCCCGACCGCCTGCGGGGTTGGCCGCGTCCGGTCCGCGATCGAGTCATGGCGGACCGGTCCGCGATCGAGTCATGGCGGACCGGTCCGCCGAATCCATGTACGTGAGCGGTCTCTTTCAGCAAGCCGCTCTCGCGGTCCTCATCCAGCCAAGCGCCGAGGCCTGAATTCCCCACTGGAGCAACGTCCGTGCGAGCCTGCCGGGCTTATGGTCCTAACTACCGCGATATCCGCCGGCGAAGTACATGGCGTCGCTGACACGGCTGCTCGCCTATTGCGCTGCCATCCAATCAGGGCTCCGCACTTAGGTACCCAGCGCGGTTGCGGGGACACCGTAAGGCAGGAACCGCACGCGACGGCGTTCGTCGGTATTGTCGCGATGCGCACGCAAGGCCTCGAGCTCGCTCGGAAAAACCTGCTCGACCCTGGCCTCGCCGGCATCATCGATGCTGTAGATGACCCACACTCCACTGCCGGTCTCGCCGGTGGTCTCGCCCTCCGGTTTCGGTGGCCGCGTGCGCTCCGGCTGAACAAACTGACCCAGCAACGACGCCAGCGTACTCACGGTTGTGCGATCGATGTACTCACCGGCTTTTCCGAGCAGATCACGGAATTCGATCCCCGCCTCCCGCAACGCGCGTTCGAATTCTTCCGGATCGATCCCAAAAGGCCTTTCGGATGCCATCACATTGCTCCTGGAGTCGAATTCGGCGCTACGCCTTCAGTGTCCTCGCGTAATTCCGACTTCGCCACGTCCGGCAATGATCCCGGCGCGATGCGACGAACTCGTCCCGCTGGATCGGCTGGCGGTACCGCCCCGGCGGCGGTCGGAGACCTGCCCGGTAGCTTTTGCCCAGCCCGGCGATAGACCTGGAAGACGTAATGGGGTTGCACGGATTCGGCATCAGGCCCGCATGGCCGCCCGCGGTCCGTAGACTTCGGCCGTGGGTGATATCGCGGACTTTGCTCGGCTGATCGCCGGCGATCATGGCCTTTGTGTCGTCTCGACCTCGCGGGCCGATGGCACTGTTCAGTCCTCGCTCGTCAACGCAGGTGTGTTGGCGCACCCGCAGACCGGCGAGCCCGTGGTGGGCATGGTGGTCCGCGGTGGTACGCGCAAATTGGACAATCTCCGTGTTCGGGCGCGGATGACGGTTGTCGTCCGTGTCGGGTGGGCGTGGGCGGCCGTTGAGGGATCGGTGTGGATCGTGGGTCCCGACGACCCGGTGCCGGACATCGACGCCGAACGGTTGCGGCAGTTGCTGCGTGAGGTTTTCACAGCGGCGGGTGGCACGCACGACGACTGGGACGAATATGACCGGGTCATGGCTGCCGAGCGCCGCGCAGTCGTTCTCGTCGTCCCGGATCGCGTCTACGGCAACGGCTGAGGCGGCGAAAGGACAAGCGGCTATCCGCTGCCGCCTCGGCCCGCCACGTAGCGGCCGCCGCGGGTGAACAGGTTCGGGCGCCGATGAGCCGATCGCTGAAGGTTGCCCCACCGGGCGGGACGTTGACGCCGATGTAGCGCGCGTTCAGATTGTTCGCGCTGTCCATACCCGCCCATGCCAGGAGCACACCCTTGGCGGGATGGATCACCCTGATTAGACAGTGTGCGTCCTGTGAACATGAGTCCCCCCAATACATTCCCGGAGTCGCCGGCAGCGGAATGGGCCGAGCGACGGCGCTGCTGCTCGCGGCTTGCAGGGTTGACCACGACCGGGTGCGGCAGTTCGCGCCGACCGAATTTCGCCCTGCCACAGCAACATGTCAGCATCATCGGTTTACCTGAGTCGTGCGTATGTAGTCGCGTCACAGGGTGCAGCCGCTCGGAACAAGCCGGCACGACGTCACCGGCATTTCGGGTTACAGATCGGTGTCAACTGCGTACTTCTGCTGAATTGCAAACCAGCACCGCCGGATTCGGACGCAGCAACCTCGATCCCGTGCGACGCTGTAGGCCCCCGGAGGCTCGAGCCGGGGAACTATCGCAGTGTTCGAAAGGGCAGACAATTATGACAACTACCAACGACCTGGCGCAGACCACCGACAACGCGGCCGCCGCCGAGGAGGAGACGACAGCTACCGACGGCGAGGTGGCGGTGACCGAGCCGGAGACGGCCACCGCGGCCGAGGTCGAAGTGCCGGCCGCAGCGGGCGAAACCGCGCTCGCTGAGAGCGAAACGGCGGTTGCTGAAGCTGAAGCAGCCCAGGAGATTACGGTATCGGTGGCTGAGCACGATGTGGCGACCGAGTGGGAGCCCGCAGCGGCAACAGAGGGTATCGAAGCGCCGCAGGCCGAATCCGCTTTTGCTGAGAGTGAAGTGGTGGTGGCCGAGGGTGAGGCCGTCGCCGACGCTCAGGCCGAACACGTAGCTGAGGCACCCGACGCCAGTGAATCCTCCGCCGCCGAGAGCGATCCGGTTGCTGAGGGTGAGGCGGTCGCCGAAGCTGCGGCAGTCGAGGGGGAGGCAGCCGCCGAAGACGCGCCCACAGCCGAAGATGAAGTGCCGCAATCCGACTCGACAGTCGAGGCCGGAGCCGGGGTTGCCGACACGGTCGAGGAGACGGAGGCGACCGCTGCCGAAGCCACCGCCGAGGCTCGACCTGACGCTGAGGCCGCAGCGGCGGCGCCGGTCGCGGAGGCCGATGCTGTAGCCGCCGAGACCGAAGCCGAAACAGCAGGCGAAAACGAAGTGCCACAAGTCGAAGTCGCGGATGCGGCCGAGGAACCGGACGAGGTGGACGCCGAAGACGAAATTGCTGCCGAAAGCGAAGCTGGCGAGACCCAACCTGACGCTGAAGGATCGGCCGAAGGTGCGGAGTCGGTGGCGGAGACCGCTGCCGTTGCTGCGACTGAGGCCGAAGCAGTCGCCGAAGGTGAAGTGCCGGAAGCCGAACCGGCAGTGGAGGCCGAAGCCACAGTCGAGATCACGGAGGACGCCGACACCGGCGAAAGTGGGGTGACGGTGGCCGAGGAGGAGATGGTCAGTGCCTCGGGTGAGGTAGCGGTAGCTGAAGGCGGTGCGGACGTCAGGACCGAAACACCGGCCGAGGTGGACGTCGCCGCAGAAGACGGCGATGCGGTAGTCGCCGAGGCTGAACCGACCGTTGCGGAGGAGGCGGAGGCCGAAGCGGAGCAGGTCGCTGCGGACGAGGTGGCCACTGAAAGCGAGTCACCCGCACACGGCGAGGAGGTGGCTGAGGCTGAAGCCGTTGTGGGCGAAGCAGTCGACGAAGAACATGCGGCCACCGCCCCCGAGGCGGAAGCGTCCGGCGTGACAGAGCTGGCGGCCGAGGGAGCTGCGGCGGAGCCACCCGTTGCCGAGGGTGCGGGGGTCTTCGAACCGGTTGAACAGGGACAGGTCGTAATCGAGGGTGAGCCACCAGCGGAGGCCGAAGCCGCGGCGGAATCTGCCGCGGTGGGTGTCGAAGCGGACGAGGAATACGCAGCGGCTGACGATGAGGAGGATGTCGAGACCGAAGCCTCCGCCGAGGTGGTAGCTGCTGAAATCGAGGCGCCAACTGAGGACGAGACGGTGGCCGAGGTGGGTGACATCGAGGTAGCTGAAGAAGAGGGCGTGGCCCAGTCCCCCGAGGTGGAAGTGGCTGCCGAAGTACATGCGGTAGCCGAGGAAGTGCCTGCGGTTGCGGAGACAGCAGAGCCGGAGGCCGGACCGGAGGTCGCGGTTGTTGCGGACACAGCAGACCCGGAGGCCGAGGCAGAGATCGCGGTTGCGGATACAACAAACCCGGAAGCCGAAGCAGAAGCCGCGGTTACCGACACAACAAACCCGGAGACCGAAGCAGAAGCCGCGGTTACGGAACGTGAGGAGGTAGCCGAGGGCGAAACCGCTAGTGAGGTCGAGCAAGACCTTGAGGACGAGGGCAGTCCCATAGAGAGTGACGTAGCCGAAGATGCGGCAGCGATCGACGACGAGACAGGCGTCGAGTCCGAAGAGGAAGTGGGGTTGGTGGCGGTCGGAGCAGAGGACCTGGTGACCTATTCGAGTTCAGTCGTCCTGGCCACCGAGAAACCGGCTTCCGCCGGTGAGGGTGCAGCGGCGAGAATCAGCGATCATGCAGCGATCATCAGCGATCAGGCGAGGATCATCGCGAAACTTCGACGAAGGGTGATGGTTCTCGAAACCATGGTCAAAGCACAGGAGGCCCAAGCCCACTCACTGGTCGGACTTGCCACGACCTACAAGAACGAATTGTCCAGTCTCGCAGCTGATCTCATGGATCTCTGACCCGCCGCCAGGAAATACCGGGAAGCGCCCGCACGCTGGAAAAGCCCAGGGCGCTTCCCAGCCTATTCGGCCGGGGGGCGGGCCCCTGCCGTCAACTGGACGTTTCCCGATGGCTCCATAGTCGATCGTCGCTTGCAAAGACCGTTGCACCGCAACGGCTTTCGATCATTTGCGCTCAGGCTCGGCTCGATTGGGATCGGTCACCCGAATCGGACCAGTCAGGGCGACATCAGCCCCGGCCCGCCCGAGCCGGCTTCCCGTACACGGATCGGGCGCTGCCTTGATTCCACTCTTCTGCGCGGATCAGCCGAGTTCGAACCACACTCTTCCAATATTCGTACGCGTATGCGTACTATATGCAGGTGCGTACTATTGAGATTCCCGAACAGCCGTTCATGGACAGCATCGTGCTCATGCCGTGGAAACCCGGTCCGCGCCAGGACGTTTCCGGGCGTGTGTTCGTCAGCGTGACCGACTTCCTGGCCCGGTCCGAGGAGGAAGTCCGCAGCATCTACGAGATCGGGCTCGAGCTGGGGAACACCTGGCCGGTCATGCAGGGCGCGGTGGGTCTGTGGCTGTGGGGCAGGCCCACCGAGCAACGCGGCGGATCCATCACGGTGTGGGAATCGGAACAGGACATGCGCCGATTCGTGCGATGGCCGGTGCACGCCAAGATCGTGCGGGCCTGGCGCGGCAAGGTGGGCATCGGCACCGACTCGTGGCAGGCCGACCACTTCGAGCCGCGACAGGTGCTGGAACGCGCGCGGAACACACTCGAACGTCCACATCGCGACGCCGCATAACCCCGATCGAAACAACCGCCGTACCGCAGGCCGGCCGCACCTATCAGCCATGTTCGTAGTGAACCGGGCGGTGATCAGTTCCTCCTCCGGACAACGACCACGGGCGGTCGTGGGTCGACTTCGGCCACGACCGTTCGTGTGATACGTCGGCGATCAGTTTCCGGACGTATACCGACTCTTCGCCGACCGCGCGTACGCGGTCGAGATCCAGTGGTCCCCACTCGACCCGACTACCGGTAGCAGTAGGAGTCGGAGGAGGCGTCGCCGCCCTGTAGGCGCACCTGGTGCACCCGCAGACCTCGAAAGTCCTCGTCGTGTGGGAAGAACGACTCCTCGATGGTCATTCCGCCGTCGGGATCGGTGTTCATCACCGCCATCCAGGCGCCAACCCCATCCGGGTAGAACTGGTCGTCCCACGTGCTATAGAGCGAGTTGGTGAGATAGACCCGCCGACCGTTACGGCTGATCTCGACCATCTGGGGGCCGCCGGCGAGCGGCTGGTTCGGCGCGGCCGGGTGGGCGGTGCGGCCCACGATCCCGCCGAGCCGGACCGACCCGGTCTGTTTCGGGTTCACCGGATCGCGCACGTCGAACTGCTTCAGCTCCCCGGTACCCCAGCACGAGACGTAGAGGTATGCGTCGTCGACCGACAGGTCGATGTCGCTGACCAGCGGCGGCACCGCGCCGAACGGTTTCAGTGCCGGCGGCAGCAGGTCGGGATCAGCCGGCTCGGCCGGGATGGTGATCACCTTGTCGACCGCCCACACCCCACCATCGCGGTGCCAACGCCACACGGAGGCCGACAAATCCTCGGTCGAGATCACCACGCCGACGAACCCCCAAGCGGCGTCCGGATCGTGCGAAGGGCGCAGCTCGAGTGGCATCTGGTACTGCTCGCCGAGATCGATCCGCTGCTGGTGCCGACCGGCGGTGAGGTCCCAGAAGTGGATCGCGTGGCCGTACTTGTTGGCCAGCAGCAGCTCCGGCTTCAGCCCGTCCTCGATCATGGACGGGGTGCCCCACTCGCTGCTGATCAGCGTGTTCTGGTTGAGATGCCACCAGGCGTCATACGCAAGGTATTGCGGCCCACGGTCGGTCTCCCATTGCCGCAGCACATCGAACGTGCCGTGATCGAGCAGCGCGATCCCGCCCGGTCCGTCCGATCCGTCTGCCCCGCCAAGGCAGGTCATGAACACACCGTCCGGCCCGCAGTGCAGCGTGTGCGGACGGGAGTAGCCGGCCCTGGCCGCGAGCTCGGAGCTGTCCACGATCTTGGACAGGGTGGGCTGGTGTGGGTCGGGCTGGGTATCGAACACATACAGACGCGACGAGCGCAGACCCGGCACGATCAGGTACCGCCGAGCCAGCCCCTCAATGTGGTGGCCCTCGTGCTTCAGCGCGCTGCTGCAGGCGTTCCAGCCGAAATGGTGCAGCTCGTTGCCCAGGTGGGGCACCTCGGTCCAGCCCACCACCCGGCCGTAGGTGGCCGAGCCCGGATCCACATCGACTACTGACAGCGCATCCGGCTTCTCTGCCGCGCGGTCGAACGCAACGACGTATGCGAGCCGCTCCGGTGGCGCGGCCGCCGCCTCCGCTGCGCTCCGATAGAAGGTCGGGTCCATGTCTGAGTGATTCATTTCCAGCCTCCTTCATGTCGATGGGCGGAGACCCACGCACCTCGCCCGATCCGGCGGGTTCCGAGGTGGGCGCGACCCGTGTAGTCGCGTGCCGTAATGGCGCGGGCGGACAGTAACCAGTCTCGGCCTTTCGACATAGATCCACCAGCTACCGCCAGTGCGGGGCAGAGCGTGCGGTAGGGCGCAGTCGTATTCCGGGAAGACGGAAGGGCGAGTAGGCGACGGGAGTCGAACAGCAAGAAAAGAACGACAAACCGAATTCTTCGCGAAGATGCGCGATTCGTGGAGAATGATATCGCGATGGAGTTCACCGGTATCGAGATGGACACATTCGATCCCGACGACAAGCTGCGACCGTAGCGGCGCGTTTTCACCGGCTCGCCGACAGAATGGTTGGGTTCGATCGGACCGGGTGCTGACCCTATCGAGCCCGAGGACCTCGGCGACTGGCGATTGCGGTACCGCATCGAAAGAGCATGAGCAGAACCCGCTGCACGGCAGCGCGGCGCCGGGCCTGCACAGGCCGAAATGGCGGTCGTGTCAGCCCGCGGCAGCCACGCCCATGGTGGCGTTCCGGGCGCACCACGCCCACCGTTCGGCCGCACTTGTCCTGCACAACATTTCACTTCGCGACTCGTCCTGAATCGATCAGGTTCGGCAGCGTCCGCCGGCCCGACTACAGAGGGAGCATCAGATGACCGAATCCGGCCCCGCTGATCTCAAGATGCGGCAGCGCGCAATGTGGGCACTGGGCGACTACCCGGCCGTCGCCACCGAAGTCATCCCTGGGCTGGGTCGGCGTCTCGTCGAGGTCTGCCGTATCGGCCCGGGTCAGCGCGTGCTGGACATTGCGGCCGGATCCGGAAATGCAGCGATCCCGGCCGCGGAGACCGGTGCGGACGTCGTTGCGAGCGACCTCACGCCGGAACTGTTCGACGCGGGCCGCCGTATCGCCGCCGCTCGGGGCGTCGACCTGCAGTGGCAGGAAGCCGACGCCGAGGCATTGCCCTACGCCGATGCCGAGTTCGACGCCGTGATCTCGTGCGTGGGCGTCATGTTCGCGCCGTTCCACCGGGCGGCCGCTGACGAATTGACGCGCGTCACCAAACCGGGCGGCACGATCGGGCTGATCAACTGGACACCCACCGGATTCATCGGGCAGATGTTCGCCACGATGAAACCGTTCGCTCCGCCGCCCCCGCCCGGTGCGCTGCCGCCACCGATGTGGGGCGACGAGACGCATATCCGGTCGCTCTTGGGCGATCGCGTCGCCGACCTGGAGCTGCGACGCGAAAACGCGGTCATCGATCGTTTCGCCGACGGCGCCGAGTTCCGCGACTTCTTCAAGGCCTACTACGGACCGACGGTCGCCGTGTACAAGGCCATTGCCGCGGAACCCGACCGGATCGCGCGGTTGGACCGGGAACTCGCGGATCTCGCTTCCCAACACGACCTGGGCAACGGGCGGATGGAATGGGAGTACCTCTTGGTCACCGCACGCCGATCGGCCTGACCTGGTCATATGACATTGGCCGGACCGTCGGCAAAGACACGGTGGCCGATGGGAGAGCCGGCGCACGGCGCCGCAGCAGAAACCGAGCAGACGATTCGACCTCGGGTTCCGGGGCGCGGGCATTCCTTCGCATCACCGCGACGAAGCGACTTGGCGGTTCACCGTTCCGGGACGAACTCAGCGCGCAAAGGACAGTTCGGGGGTACGAGCGATGAGAAGGCGCCGCACCTTGCCGTCCGCATCGAGCTGTGCGGTGGCGTTGAAGGAAGCCTCGAACGCGCCGCCTCGGGTTGTCCGACCGAGTACCAACTCGTAATCACCCACCACCGCACCGGTGTCGATGTGATGGACCAGCGTGCTCTTCTCGCGCTGCGCCAAATAGCCGACCAACCCCTCGCGGTCCCCCACGAATTCGGCGGACAGCCCGGCACCTTTGGAGAACTGCACCGACATCGCGAAGTCGCCCGAGATCATGCCCAGCACGCGGTCGGGGTCGTCCGAATCCATGTATTCGAACCACCGGGCCAGCACCGGTGGCGCCGCAATCGTCATCCGACCACTCCATCGACATCGAAATATGTTGGTATCAGCGCGAATTCGGCGCTGAATGACACCTGGTAGCGATCGATCAGCCCGTCGGCATCGATATGCGTCGCGCCGACGAAGTAACCGGTTGTCGTCACGCCGTTCTCGGTGACGGCGCCGTACGCGAACTCCACACCATTGTCGGCGGCCACCCGCAACAGCCGGTGCTTGCGATTCACCTTCGGCCGGCCCTGCAGGTAATCGAGCATGGCCGCGCGGCCGTGGCCGAGGTTCACTCCGGTGGGCAACAGCATCGCGAACTGGACGTCTTCAGCGAGTAACGCCACCGCGTCGTCCAATCGCCCGCTGTCCAAGGTTGCGTAGTAGCCCTCGATGGCCAAACTCATGAAATGAACTTAGTTCAGTATCTCTCTTCTTGTCCAGACTTCGGCGCGATACTCTCAAACCATCAAACTGAACTCAATTTAGGTAGGTTAGATGTCCTCACTCGCGACAGAAGTGCCATGGCCCCGCACGGACCCACCTGCACTGACACCCGGACCGGAGCAGTCGGATCTGCGCGCGGCCATCCGCGGCTTACTCGCCGAACACAGCGGTATCGAGCAGGTGCGAACCGTCTCCGCCGGCCTCGGCTATTCGCCACAGCTGTGGAAAACGCTCGTCGATGACATGTCGGTGACCACATTGACGGTCCCCGAAGACCGTGGCGGCCTCGGCTACAGCATGGTCGAGCTGGGGATCATGCTCGAGGAATGCGGTCGCGCGCTCGCATGCGAGCCGGTGTACACCTCGGCAGTCCTCGGTGTCCACGCACTGCTGTCGGCGGATCCCAGCCAGGACGGGGACGTGCTCGCCGGAGTTCTGGACGGAAGCCTGCTTGCGACGGTCAGCGCCTTGTCTGCCGGCACCGACCACGTGCATGCGGAGCCGACGCGGGCAGGGTGGCTGTTGCACGGTACGGCGACCCACCTGGTAGGCGGCGGCAACGCCGATGTGGCCGTCGTTTCGGCGCAATGCCCGGACGGCCGCCGCCTATTCGCCACTCAACCGGGCGCACCGCTCGCCCGGACCGAGCGTCGAGTACTCGACCCCACGCGCCGTCGCGCAGATCTCACCTTCGATCGGAGTCCGGCGAACGCGCTCACCGACGTCGATGCCACCGCGGCGACCGCCGCGCGGCTGGGCGAGCTGGCAACGCTGGCGCTGGCATGCGAGAACACCGGCATTGTCGACCGCCTGCTCGAGATGACCGTGGAGTACGCGCGGACTCGACACCAGTTCGGTCGCCCCATCGGCTCGTTCCAGGCCGTCAAACATCGACTGGCCGATCTGCTGGTCACTCTCGAACGTGCTCGATCGGCCTCCCGCTATGCGGCGGCGATTTATGCACAGGACCCGGGATCGGCCTCGTTGGCCGTGGCGGTCGCTGGCGCCGTATGTACCGATGCGGCAGTGCACGCGGCAGCAGAAGCGATCCAGTTGCACGGTGGCGTCGGTTTCACCTGGGAACACCCCGCTCACTCCTACTTCCGCAGGGCAATGGGAAACGAAGCGCTACAGGGTGATTCACGTGCGCACCGAGCGCGGATCGCCACCCTCATCGGTATCTGAAGCAGCGAACGGCGCCGGCGCCCCTGTTGACGCGGAGCGGTTGGCTAGGTAAAACTGAATTGAATCCAGTTCATGTTCAAGAAAGAGGTTCGAGATGGTGGACACCGACCACATCGTGTTGGAGAAGGACGGTGACGTCGCACGCGTGTGGCTCAACCGCCCGCACAAGAAGAACGCCGTCACCGTCGAACTTCTGCACCGACTCGACGAAATCATCGTCGAGGTCGATAAGGACCCGGAGCTCAAGATCCTCGTGCTCCGTGGCCGCGGCAATACGTTCTGCTCGGGCTTCGACCTGGACGAACTGCTCGCCAACTACGTCGGCAGCACCAACGCGATGGATGTCGCGGTGCTCTCGGCCAAGGTGTGCGACCGCCTGTACTCGATGAATACGCCGTCCCTGGCGGTCCTCGAGGGGCATGTGACGGCCGGCGGATTCGAGCTGATGATCTCCTGCGACTTCGCTGTCGCATCCGAGGACGCGCTGATCGGTGACTTCCACATTCGCCGTGCGCTTTTCGGTGGCGCGGGTCCGATCTACCGGTTGCCCCGCATGATCGGTATCCGCAAGACCAAGGAACTGATGCTGACCGGAAAGCTGCTGTCCGGCAAGCAAGCCGTGGACTTCGATCTGATCAACGCCGCCGCGCCCGCGGACAAGCTCGACGACCTGGTCGCCGAGTTCATCGCACCGATCGTCGACAAGAGCCCGTTCACCATGAAGCTCACGAAGATGACCATCGACCGCGGTCTGGATGCGGACATCCAATCGCTCATGGTGATGGAGCATCTCGCGGTGGGCAATGCCCTGCAGTCCGAGGACGCACGCGAGGGCGTGAACGCATTCCTCGAGAAGCGCGAACCGAAGTGGGTCGGTCGCTGACCAAGGCCGCCGGCATTCGACTCGAAGAGGAGATCGACATGGGCGAGCACGCAACGTCGGTGCTAGAAGGTAGCCGGTGCACGGCCTGCGATACGGTCGCATATCCGGCAACCACCATGTGCGCACGATGCGTCCAGCCGACAGCCGTCGCAATGGAGTTGAGCACGCGGGGAGTGGTGTGGGCCTACACCGTGCAACGGTTCCCGCCCAAGTCGCCACCGTATATCCCGCCCGCCGAAGGCTTTTCCCCATTCGCGGTGGGTTATGTCGAGCTTCCGGAAGGTATTCGCATTCAAGCAATCCTGGAATGCGAGGACTTCACCGAGTTGGAGCGGGCACCGGTGCACCTCGTCGGCACCGCACCGGTGCCCCGGTTCGGGGTCGTTCCACAGCAAAGAGAAGCACAGTGACACAAACAGTTTCGATCATCGGAGCCGGGCTGTCCAAGTTCGGCAGGCAGCCCGGCATCACCGGCCGTCAGATGGCGGTCAGCGCGATCGTCGCCGCGCTCGACGATGCCGGGGTGACCTGGCCCGACATCGAGGTCGCCTTCGGCGGTAGCGACGGTTCGGGGCTCGCCGACACCCTCGTCGCCGAACTCGGTTTCACCGGAATACCTTTCAGCAATGTGAAGAATGGCTGCGCCACCGGTGGCAGTGCATTGTTCTCGGCGGTCAACGCGGTCCGTTCGGGAACCGCCGAAATCGCGCTGGCGGTCGGATTCGATAAACACCCACGCGGAGCCTTCGATCCGACACCCGCCGAATGGGGACTGCCCGAGGGATACGGCACTGCCGGGCTCATGGTCACCACGCAATTCTTCGGCGCCAAGATCGGCCGATACATGCGCGAATACGGTATATCCGGCACGACCTTGGCGAAGGTTGCCGAAAAGGCGTACCGAAACGGCAGTTTGAACCCGAATGCCTGGCGACGTCAAGCGATTTCGGCCGACGAGATCGCCGCCGCCGATTTGGTGAACGACCCGTTGACGCGATACATGTTCTGCTCCCCGGGCGAGGGCGGAGCCGCCATCATCGTCGCCACCGAGGCCGCGGTCCGGCGACTCGGCGGGCGCCCGGTCCGGTTGCGCGCGATCAGTCACCGCACCCGCCGATTCGGCTCTTTCGAAGTATTCAGCCCGGCCGTGCAAGGCGGGGGCGAACCGACCAGCGTGAGCGCCGACGCGGCCGCGGCGGCCTTCGAACAGGCGGGTATCTCCCCCGCCGATGTCGATGTCGCGCAATTACAGGACACCGAGAGCGGTGCCGAAATCATGCATATGGCCGAATGCGGCTTCTGCGAGCACGGCGAACAGGAGTCGATGATCGCGGCAGGCGACACCGAGATCGGCGGGCGACTGCCGGTCAATACCGACGGTGGGTGCATCGCCAACGGCGAACCCATCGGCGCATCCGGTCTCCGCCAAGTGCACGAGATAGTCACCCAGCTGCGCGGCGAAGCCGGGGATCGACAGGTACCCGGAGCGCCGCAGGTCGGCTTCACGCACGTGTACGGGGCGCCCGGAATCAGCGCCTGCACCGTGCTTTCGGTGTGAGACGACAACACTTTTCGAGGTGAATCAGTGACCACACAAACACTTCCCGACCTCGTCCGCTTCACCGATGAGGCGGTCACCTGGTTGAGCAGTGTGGCAGCCCCCCGAGCGGAATCGGTCTGGGGTTCGGGTTCGGATTCGGTAGCCGTTTTCGAGAGTTGGAGCGCCGAGCAGGAACGCGCGCATACCGACCGGATCCGCGAGTACGAGCGCGCCAAATTCGACGCGGGCTGGGGCGCACTGAACTGGCCCGAGACCTACGGCGGCCGCGGTCTGCCGCTGTCGTATGTCCTTGCCTTCCGGCGCGCCGAAGCGGATTTCGATGTGCCACGGCGCACCGAAATGTTCTCGGTGACACAGCAACTCGTCGCTCCCACTATTGAGCAATGGGGTACCGACGAGCAGCGGTCACGCTATGTCCGGGCCATGCTGCGCACGGATATCATTGCCTGCCAATTGTTCTCGGAGACCGAGGCCGGTTCCGATCTGGCAGCGGTGCGGACACGCGCCACCCGATCCGCCGATGGCATGTGGACGCTCGACGGCCACAAGGTGTGGACCTCGGGCGCGCGGGTGTCCGATATCGGCGTCGCCGTATGCCGAACCGATAGCTCGGCAGCGAAACACGCCGGGCTCACTGTCTTCTTGGTGCCGATGACCAGTCCCGGGGTGACCGTTCGCCCGATCCGGCAGATGACCGGTGGCAGTTCGTTCAACGAGGTCTTCCTCGACGGTGTCCGACTCGACGACAGCTACCGGCTCGGACCGGTGGGGCAGGGCTGGCCGGTAGCGCTCACCGTATTGGCCGCCGAACGCCTCGACGGCGGCAACCTCGGTCTGGCCAATGCGGATCAGGCGGTAGCGCTGGCACAACATCTCGGACGGGAGCTGACCGAGATCGAACGCGATAAGGTCGCCGACCTCGTAATACGCAGCTATCTACAGCGAATTGGCAATATGCGGGTGGCAGGTGCCGTTGTCGCGGGCAAAGACCCGGGACCGGAAGCCTCGATCGGAAAACTACTGGCGACCGACACGATGGCTCGCACCTCCGAGGTAGTGCGCCTGCTACTCGGGCGAGACCTCACCGTGGACTCCGGTCATTGGGGAACCTTCGCGTGGGCCGAGCACATTCTCGGCGCGCCCGGCTATCGGATCGCCGGGGGGACCGACGAGGTTCAGCACAACATCATCGCCGAGCGAGTTCTCGGACTACCGAGGGAGCCACGCCCATGAGTTCAGATAGCGATTCCGCGGGCGGTCGGGCGACGGGTGGGCACGACATCGAACAACGCGTCCGTACCCGGTTGCAGGCGGACCTCGACGTCCTGGTCACCGCATTCGAACCGCTGCTCGGCGGACATTCCGGCTTGACGTACCGGGTGCGGACGACCGGCGGTGACGTCGTGGTCAAGGCCGTACCCGAGGGACAGCAGGCCATCGGCCGACACGACATGCTGCGCCAGGCCCGGATCATGCAGGCATTGGCGCACACATCTGTTCCCGTACCGGGCATCGTCGCGGTCGACGACATCGAACCCGCCTGGTTCGCCATGGAATTCGTGGCCGGGGCGGCGTTGGAACCGGTACTGGACGATCCGGCCGTCGAAACCGGTTTGGCCGCGGCGCGGATGCGGCGTGCCGCGGAAATTCTGCCGCGCCTGCACGCGATAGATCCGAATACCGCGCCCGGCGTACAGGCACCACTCACGCCGGACGCCGAACTCGCACGCTGGGCACGCACTCTCGGCGCGGTCCCACCCGACCTCGTCGCCGGTGGCGACCGGCTGCTCGAGCTACTCGGCCGGACCACACCCGAACCGATTACACCGACACTGGTGCACGGTGATTACCGCCTCGGAAACATCATCTGCGACGGCGTCGAACCGGTCGCGTTGATCGATTGGGAGATCTGGAGCGCGGGGGACCCTCGGGTCGAATTGGGCTGGTTCCTCGTCTTCGCCGACGGCAGCAACTTTCCCGGTGTCGGCCGGGAGGTGCGCGGACTGCCTTCGGCGCAAGAGCTGGTCGACCTGTACGTCGGCGACGGACCGACGCTCACCGATATGACGTGGTTCGACGCGCTGGGCCGCCTCAAGATGGCCGCGATCATGGGCCATAACCTGCGCCGCCACCGCGAAGGCCGGCACTACGACCCTGACCAGGAAAAGCTGCCCGCCACCATCAACCGCCTGATCGAGACCGGAACCGCGCTACTCGCCGGTTGATATCGACCGCACCAGTTCAGGAGCCGCACCGTGGATTTCTCCTACTCCCCCCGCACGCGGGATCTGCTCGGCAAACTCGAATCCTTCATGGACGAGTACGTCTATCCCGCGGAGCAGGTATTCGACGCTCAGATCGCGGCGAACGACAACCCCCATGAGCAGCCGCAAGTCATGCGAGATATGCAGGTCAAGGCCCGCGAATCGGGTCTGTGGAACCTGTTCATGACCCACGACGGCCTCGGCGCCGGACTCACCAATCTGGAGTACGCGCCACTGGCCGAAGTGGTCGGTCGATCCATTATCGGCAACGAAGCCATCAACTGCTCGGCTCCCGACACCGGCAATATGGAAATCCTGGCCATGTACGGGAGCGAAAAACAGCAACAGCAATGGCTGAAACCGTTGTTGGACTGCACTATTCGCTCCGCATTCGCGATGACCGAACCCGCGGTGGCCAGCTCCGATGCCACCAACATCACCTCCACCATCGTTCGCGACGGCGACGAGTACGTCCTCAACGGCCGTAAGTGGTATACCTCCGGCATTCTCGACCCGGACTGCAAGCTCATCATCTTCATGGGCAAATCGGATCCGCAGGCACCGACATATCGCCAGCAGAGCATGATTCTGGTCCCCCGTGACGCCCCGGGAATCGAAGTGCTGCGCGATCTTCCGATGTTCGGCTTCCGTGACCGTCTCGGCCACGGCGAAGTCCAGTTCACCGATGTCCGCGTTCCGGCCGAGAATATGCTCGGCGCCGAAGGTGACGGTTTCGCCATCGCCCAGGGCCGGTTGGGACCGGGCCGGATGCACTACGCGATGCGCGCCATCGGCATGGCCGAGCGTGCGCTCGACATGATGTGCCAACGCTCCCTGGAGCGCATCGCATTCGGCGGTCCACTGGCCGATCGCGGCGTCGTCCGCGAGTGGATTGCCCGCAGCCGCATCGAGATCGACCAGATCCGCCTGCTCGTCCTCAAGTCGGCCTGGCTCATCGACAACTACGGCAACGCGGCCGCTCGATCCGAGGTCGCCGCCATCAAGGTCGCGGCGATGGAGGTGGCGCACACCGTCGTCGACCGCGCGGTGCAGACCTACGGTGCCGCCGGCGTCAGCGACGACACCGTCCTGGCCCGCCTGTACGCCATCACCCGGGCACTGCAGATCGCCGACGGTCCCAACGAAGTACACCTGCGTACCATCGCCCGCCTCGAATTGAAGAAGCACAAATGAGCACAACGGAATTGACCGGAAAGGTCGCCCTGGTCACCGGCGCCAGCCGCGGCCTCGGACTGGCGATCGCGCGCGGACTGCGGGACGCGGGCTGCACGGTGATCGTGTCCAGCCGCAAACGTGACGCGTGCGAGCAGGCCGTTGCCGCGCTCGGCGACGGCAATGGGCCGGGCAGCGCGCACCCGTTCGAATTGCATGTCGGCAAGTGGGATTCGATCGAACCGGCCGTGGATCGGATCATCGCCGATTTCGGCAGTCTCGATATCGTCGTGAACAACGCGGGTATCGCACCGCTGGCCGACAATCTGCTGTCGGTGTCGGAAGCATTGTGGGACAAGACCATCGAGGTGAACCTGAAGGGCCCATTTCGCCTGATGGCGGTTGCCGGTGCCCGGATGGCGGCCGCCGGTGGCGGGTCGATCATCAATATCTCGAGTATCGGGGCCGTCCGGCCGAGTCCGCCCGAGGCGATGTACGCGGCGGCCAAGAACGGACTCAACGCTTTGACCATGGCATTCGCACAGGAATACGCGCCAACTGTGCGCGTCAATTGCGTGATGCCGGGTGGATTCGCGACGGATATGGCCGAGAACTGGGATGAGGAGTTCGTCGGGAAGATCATCGATCGCCTGCCCGCGGGCCGGCTGGGGCGGCCGGAGGAAATCGCCGGTCTGGTAACCCATTTGGCGAGCGCTGCCGCCGGTTACACCACCGGTGCGATCATCCCGGTCGACGGCGGCCGGACCGCGGTGTACTGACATGCGAAACGATATGAGTGCCACCGGAACGACGCTGGACGACCTGTTCGGGTTGTCCGGCCGAGTCGCCGTCGTCACCGGCGCGTCGTCCGGTCTCGGGATGGGCTTCGCGAACGCTCTCGCCGGTGCCGGTGCCACCGTGTACGCGGCGGCCCGCAGGCTCGACCGGTTGGCGGCGCTGGCCGCGGATAACCCCCGGCTCGTTCCGGTTCGTTGTGATGTGACATCCGACGAGGACCGCCGAATGCTGGTCGACCGCTGCTATGAGCAGTCCGGACGGCTCGATGTGCTGGTCAACAACGCGGGCAAACCCGGTCCCCCACATGCCGAAGAAGAAACGGTAGCCGGGTTCGCCTCGATCCTCGAGGTCAACCTGGTGGCCGGATTCCACCTCGCCACCTATGCCGCGACGCGACTCCCCGAAGGTGCGCACGCGTCGTATATCAATATTTCGTCGGTGATCGGGCTGGTCTCGACCGCACCGATCGGCGGCGCGAGCTACGCCGCATCCAAGGCCGGGGTACTCGGACTGACCAGGGAACTCGCCGGCCAGTGGGGGCGCAAAGGGATCCGGGTGAATGCCGTTGTGCCGGGCTGGTTCGACACCGAGATGACCGATGGTCTGTTCGACAACGAGAAGTCGGCGGGGTGGGTGCGCCGCAACACCATGCTCGGCCGTGGCGGCAATGCCGGTGAAATCGACGGTGCGGTCCTGTTTCTCGCCTCCGACGCGTCGTCCTATATGACCGGGCAGACGCTCATTGTCGACGGCGGCTGGACGGCGCGCTGATGCTGGCCGTCCAACTGACCGAGTGGGGTACGGAACCACGATTGCGTGAAGTTGCGGTTCCGGAGCCGCGTGGAGAAGAGCTCCTGCTGCAGGTCACCGCGGCGGGACTGTGTCGCTCCGATCTGCACGTCATGGATGCCGCCGAATCGAGTTTCGAATATCCGCTGCCGCTCACTCTCGGCCATGAAGTCGCGGGCACGGTGATCGATGCCGGTGCCGGTGCGGATCAGTCCTGGCTCGGCGAAGCCGTTGTGGTCCATGGCATCTGGGGCTGTGGCCGCTGCCGCAATTGTGCGCGTGGACGGGAGAACTACTGTCTGACACTGCGGCCGCGGGCCGACGGCAGACTGGCTCCGATCGGCAATGGCCTCGGCTATCACGGTGGTCTGGCACAGGCCATGGTTGTTCCCTCGGCCCGATTCCTTGTTCGGACCGGCGATCTGGAACCCGCCATCGCCGCGCCCCTCGCGGATGCCGGGTTGACCGCCTACCATGCCGTGCGCCGGCATGCCGATGTCATCGACGAATCCGCGATCTGTGTCGTGATCGGTGTCGGCGGACTCGGTCACCTGGCGATTCAGATCCTTCGTCACTTCGGTGCCGGACGGGTCCTCGCCATCGACAACCGGCCGGAAACACTTTCCGCCGCATTGCGACTGGGCAGCGATGCGGCATTTGCCGATCTCGCCTCGGCGATCCCGGAGCTCGACGAAGGTGCCGATCTGATCCTGGATTTCGTCGGCACGTCCGACACGATGGAGTCGGCCGCGCGAGCGCTCGCGCCAGGGGGCCGACTCGCGGTCGTCGGCAGTGCCGGCGGCTGCCTGGGCGTGGGCAAACGTGTCGGCCTCGCCGCCGGGTGGCAGGTTGACGCACCGTTCTGGGGTGCCCGATCGGATCTGGCGGCCGTGGTCGAGATGGCTATGGGCGGGACACTCCACGTCGAGGCCACTACGTATCCCCTCGCGGACGCGGTCGACATCTACCAGCGCCTTCGGGCCGGGACCGTGACCGGACGCGCGGTACTCGTGCCACCACCGTTGACCGGCCGCACACGGCGCGTGGAAGCGAGTAGACAGATATCGAGCGTCGCGAGAGAAGTGAGGCGATGAAGACACTTGCGCAGGAAATGATCGAGCGGGCACAGCGCGCGCCGGAGCAGATCGCGGTCGTAGACGAATTCGGTCGCCACACCCTCGGAAAGATCGTCGCGGCGGCCCGAGCGCTGGCCGAGCGGATCGAGTCCATCGATCCGGCCCCGCCCACCGCCCTCATCCAGGCCGATAACACCTGGCACACCGTGGCGGCGGCGGTGGCGGTCGGTCTGCGTGGTGGTGTCGTCGCGGTATTCGGCGCGCATGCCACCGAATCCGAGTTCGCGCTGGCTGTCGAGGATATTGCCCCGGATCTGGTGGTCGCGGCACCGGACGCGCTACGGCGCTGGGGTGTGCGGGAGGATCGCTTCCCGATTCGGGCGACCGCCTTCGACGCACGCGTACTGCGCTCGCGCACAGGTCCGTTCGACTCTGTGGACCGATGGCACGCAGGCACGGCCATTGCGATGACCTCCGGTTCTACCGGGCGTCCCAAATGTGTTGTGCAATCCGAGGAAGCCATCCGTTACGCCTGCCAGTGCACCATCGACACGGTTCGACTCGAGCCGGATGAGGCAGTGGGAGCGTTCGTGCCACTGTCTTCGGTGGCCGCCTTCTGTTTCGGCATGTACCTACCTGCCTATCTCGGCGGGACGATGGTGTCGATCGGCAAATGGGAACCCGCCGCCGCCCTGGCGGCTATGGCGGAGCACCACGTTGCCTGGACGATGCTGGTTCCGACCATGGCCCTGCAACTGTCGGTGGCCGACGGCTCGGAAGGCATGTTGTCCGCCCTGCGGGCGATGACCGTCGGCGGTGGTCCGATGAACGAACGCGCACTGCATGCGGCCGAAGAAAAGCTCGGCACCACGTTCCTGCGGGTTTTCGGTATGTCCGAATGTCTCGGACACACCACGCCACAACTCGACGACCCGCCCGCCATCAGGCTCGGCCGGGACGGGCGACCGTTCCATGGCACCGTCGTACGGGCGGTCGACCCCACTGGAAACGTCGTGGCCGCCGGTGAGATCGGCGATGCGCAGGTACAGGGGCCGTCCTTGTTCGTCGGTTACGCCCGGGGCGGCGTCGCGATTCCGCCGACGCTCACCGCGGACGGTTTCCTCCCGACCGGCGATCTGGTCGAGGTGGCAATCGATGGCTCGATCCGGGTGACGGGGCGCCAGAAGCAGATCATCATCCGCGGCGGGCGCAATATCGATATCAACGAGCTCGAATCGGCCATCGCCGATGTGGCGGGCATCGTGCAGGTGTGTGTGGTCCCGGTGCCCGATGCCATGCTCGGCGAACGAGCGGCAGCGCTGGTTGTCACCGACGGCGAACCACTGACATTGGCCACCGTCACCGATCAACTCGCGGCGGCGGACTTTCCCAAGTCGAAGTGGCCTGAGTACCTGTTCACAGTGCAAGACCTGCCGCAGAACACCGTCGGAAAGTTGTCCCGGCCCGAAGCGGTGCGGTTGGCGACACAGCTGGCCACCGCAGTTGACCCGAGTTCACCTCAGTTCCGGTAGAGTCATGTCGAATCCACACCATCGAATGCGGGGGTATAAGAGCTGATGACCATCGACTCCGAGGTCCGCCGCGAAAGCGCGCGCTCGAAGCGCAGCGGAATTCTCACCGCCGCCATCGAACAGTTCGGGAAAGTCGGCTACGAGCACACCAAATGGGCCTCGATCGCCGACGAGGTGGGTATCGGTCAAACCGCGCTGTACCACTATTTCGAGTCGAAGGCCCACTGCCTGCTGACGATCATGCGACTTGAACTGGCCGATTCGGCCGAACGCTTCAACGCCGCGGTCGCCGATCAGGCCGACCCGGAGCAAGCGCTGCGCGCCGCCATCGCCGCGGCGCTGACGGCCTCGCCGACCGATGCCCTGCAGCGCCGCATCCTGCAGAACCATATGGATTTGCTTGCCGCCCCGCGTCAGTCGGCCAAAGAAGAGGCCGAACGCCTGCGGTCGCGCGAGCTCGTGCGACAGATCGAGCAGAATTGGACCGGGCTGATTTCGGACGGAATCGAGGCCGGCGTCTTCGCTCCGGGCGACCCCCGCATGCTCGGTCGAATGGTCCTCGGCCTGGTGATCAGCGTCTGGCGCTGGTACCGGCCGAAGGGCAGCGTCACCCTCGACCAGATCACCGAGTCGGTCACCGAAGCAGCAGTACGGATCGTGCGTAACTGAGATCCCACCTCCCACACCGTGGGATCTCTACGCTCGCCAAAACTGAACAGAATTCAGTTAGGAGTCGCATGTACAACCTGATCGTTCTCGCATCGCGTCCGAATGATTGGACCCACGAGCAGTTCATCGAATGGTGGCGGGGTGAACACGCGGAGGTGACCTACCCGCTGCCCGGCCTGCTGCGCTGGCAGCACACCGAACTCCTCGAATCCTTCGACGAGAAGTCGTCCGGCTGGGACGGTCTGTCGATTCTGAGTTTCGAATCCCGCGAAGCACTCGATGCCGCATTGGCGAGCCTGGAATGGAAGGCCGCCGTCGAGAACGTGGGCACCATGCGGGGACGTCGCATGATCTGGTACGGCGAGGAGCAGACGATGGTGCCACTCGCCCCGGCGGTCGAATGAGCGCCGAATGGGCCGAACCCGGGTGTTATCCGATAACCGAAGGGATTCACCGCATCCCGCTGCAGATGCCGCAGGACGGCCTGCGCGCGGTCAACGTGTACGTCCTGGAAACCGATGACGGCCTCGTACTCATCGACGGCGGCTGGCACCGGCCGAACACCCACCGGGAGCTCTCCGACGCGCTGGCCCGGATCGGTCGGTCGGCAGCCGAAATCCACGATGTCTTCGTCACCCATATCCACCGCGATCACTACACTTTCGCCATCGAACTGCGGCGTCGGCACGGCTGTCGAGTTCATCTCGGCGCCGATGAAGCCGGCGGACTCAGCGCCATCCACGCATTGAACAACAACGTCCCCGACAGTTCGCTACGAGAACTGCGTCGTGCCGGCGCAGAAGATATCGCGCGACGAGCTCATGCGGCAGGCATCGCCGAACCGTTCGAACCCGACGATTGGGAACAGCCCGACCACTGGCTGCGCCCCGGCGCACTGGCCATCACCGGGCTCGATCTCCATGCGGTAGCGACACCCGGACATACCAAGGGCCACATGATCTTTCAGGATCGCGAGAAGGGGCTCGTCTTCACCGGAGACCACGTGCTGCCCACGATCACCCCATCGATCGGATTCGAATTGGGCCCGTGGGAACTACCATTGGACAACTTCCTCCGCTCATTGGTGCTGCTGCAGGACGATGACGGCCAGAAGATGTTGCCCGCGCACGGGCCCACCGGAGGCAGCGTCGGGCAACGCGCTCGTGAACTTCTCGCCCATCACGACCACCGGTTCGAGCAAATCGTCACCGTCGTCGGCGATCTTGGTCCGTGCACCGGCGTGGCGGTGGCCCGAGCGTTGACATGGACGCGACGCGACCGCGCGTTCAGCACCCTCGACGACTTCAATCAGATGGTTGCGACGTGCGAGACGATGGCGCATCTCGACGTCCTGGTCGCCCGAAATGTGTTGTCCGCGAAGGATTCGGACGGCGTGCAGCACTTCGAGCGAGGAGATGGACGAGCATGGGAACACCCGACGGCAAAATAGCCTCGTCACCCACGCCTGTCCCAAGACGTCTGCCGACCCGTTCGCGCATCCGCGCTCATACTGCTCATCCTGTGTGGCGACTTGCGGTCACGGCATCGGTGTACAGCTCGGTGGTGAGCTGATCAGGCGAGACGCCAAGGGCTGCCAGCACCGTACGGAGATCGGCGAGTGCGTTGCCGAGGTCGTCTTCGGCCTCGACGAGGGTCTCCAGTTCCAAGAACGTTCCGTCGATCTCCGGAATCGTGACGACCGTCGCGAGCATCTCGCGCCCAGCGGCGGTGAATCCGTGGTTCTCGCACTGCTTGGTGAAGGAGATCTTCGGCCGATAGCCCAGTCGCCGGATGATCTGCTCCATCGCATCCCGCTGATCCACGTCCGTCTCGTACTCGGGTTTGGACCCGGTTTCCTGGTCGACTGCCGCGTCTTTGAACGTGAGAAGGTGGCGCGTGGAACCCTCGGCATTGCGAACCGTCCGCAACCGGAACTCGCGGCCGGCCGCGCTCAAGGACTCGCTGGGGTCATCGAAATACGTGTCGTGGTAGGAAACGACGTCGACCTCCGCACGGGCTGTCAACTTCTCCCGTACAGCACCAGCGTCGGCAAGGCGGGCCTTGTATTCGGCTTCGATCACTCTCGACTCCACTTCAGACAACCCGATCCGCATGAGAAAAGGTTTGCTCCAGCGTCCGGACAAATGCGTGGTGCAAGACACCTCGCACGCTGGGTTCGATCCGATGGATCGGGGACGCATGTCCTTCATGCTGGATGGTGAACGCAGAAACGAACAAAACATCATCAATCCTGATGATCCGCCACACCGGGATCTGATCGTAGATGTAGACCTCAACTGGGCTTCCAGCAGCAGCTAGTTCCTTGACGCGCGCGATCGCGAGCCGGATTCCTGCCGCGAACGATTCGGTTGATTCTCCGATCTCGTCGGCACGGCGAGCGACCGCTGCCGAGTCAGGGTTCAGCAGTAGCACACGCAACTGCGTCGCGGCCGGGATGGTTTTGCGCAGCAGCGAGTCGTTCAGGCCAAGGATTCCCAGTCCCCGAACGGCCATGACATCAACGGACCCAGCCTCTTTCGCCAGTGTGCGGACATCATCCGCCGCGTCGGCCTGGCACGGATAGAGCGCGCTGACCGCAGTCAGGTCATGGGGATGTCCGGCAGGGTCGGTTTTCGTCACGTCGACGACGCGCGGGTCGAGCGGCACCTGCAGTTGATGATCGATTTTAGCCTCGGTGCGCAGCGCGTTCAGTGTGCCGTTCGCGTCGAGTGCGGCGTCGATGGCGGCTATCAACTCCTGCGAGGGGAGATTGGTGTCCTCCCATTCGGTCATGGAGACGTACTGACGTGAATAGCCGATCTTGGTGGCGAGGGCGCGCTGGCTCAGACCCGCATCGAGTCTCAATCGCTTGATTTCGTGCGCCAATTGGTCGGCAACGGTCGCTGTTTGCCGATCGGGTTCGGCGACCGGATTGTTCATCGAAGCCCCGCAGCGAGCGGCGATGCGGCCGGAATTGCTGGATGTGGTCGATTACCGCAAGTCCGGGCTGAGTCTGAATTGGATCGTGGGGTGCCCGCTGGATTGTGGGTACTGCGTGCGGCACTTGTTCGACAATTTCGAGATGAAGGTGCCGCGGGCGCTGATGAGCGATGAGGTGGCGGCTGAGATGCTGACCGGGCACCGCTGGTTCCGACCGCATATCACGCCGATTCAATTGCTCAACCGAGCCACCGACCCGATGTTGCCGAGAGTTAAGCCGCATACCTTCGAGATGCTGAAGCTGCTGGACGGGCTGGGTCTGACCAACCATGTTCTGGTGATTACCCGGTGGCGGATCGAGCCCGAGGACTGTGTGGTACTGAACTCGATCACAAATCTGAAAGTCACTGTGTTGGTGACGCATTCGGGCATCGAGGACCCCCGCATCGAGCCCGTCGACTCTGCTATCGCGGCCCGCTCTCTGGAGACGGCGTTCAAGTATGCGAGTCGGTATCGGGTGGTGTTGTATTGGCGGCCGATTGTTCCAGGTCTCAACGACTCGGAGTCCCATCTGCGGCGGGGTCTCGAACTGAGCCACCATGCCCATGCAACGGTGTTCACCGGTCTGTTCTTCAAGGATCAGATCCGCGACTACTACCGCGCTCACGGCCTGCCGGAACCGTACGCGGAGGGCGTTAGGCGCAAGGTGTTCCCTGAAATGCTGGAGCGACGAATCCTCAACGCCGCCAATACCAGTCGGAGCGGCTCGCCGTTGTTCCGGACAAGCTCATCGAGCGGGGACGGTTGGACACCGCCGCGGCCGGACAGGGTTACCACCGCGCCAGGTACGACACATGGGCGGCTTGGCAATTGTTGTGCGCGCTGATCGAGGACGGCGGCTTGGAGTGGCCCGACCTGGTCGAGGCAGCGGGCCTGGCCGAGTTCCGGCCGACACCGGAACCGGAAGGTGGTTTGTGGTGAGCGCGATCGAGCGGCCGGTCACCATCGCGGTAGTCGGCACCCATTCCACCGGCAAGAGCACGTTCCTCGCGCGGCTGGCCCACGAACTGCGCAGGGCCGGCCTCGAAGTCGCGACAGTGGCCGACCTCGGCGAGCAGGCACAGCGGATGGGGCTGCCGATCCTGTGGAACCACACATGGGTATCCACGCTATGGATCATGACGCGCGGAATCAGCAATGAACTCGAGGCATGGCTGCACGCCGATATCGTCCTGGTAGACCGCGCGGTACCCGACGCTCTCGGCTACTACCGCGCTGCCCTGGAGTATCGGGGCGAGACGGCCGACCCCGATGGATCGGCGTATCTGGAAACGCTGGCCCGCTCCCACAGTGACTGCTACAACCTGATCTTCCGGACTCAAATCGACCCGCACATCCCATTGGGAACCAACAAGGTCAGAGACGGCAACCACCAGTTCCGAACTCTCGCAGACCATCACGTCGAGGCCGTCCTGCGCGAACTGACGCTGCCGTGGCTACCACTTGCCGCCGACGGACATGACACGGCACTTGCCTTGGCCCTCGACTTCGTCACCGAAAAACTAGGCGACGCAACGTCCGACCAGGCGTTGACGAGCAGTGATCGGACCGGACAACGACGCCTCGAACCAGCCACTACATCGAACGAAGGTTCGCCGCGATGACGAATATGCAAGTAGCAGAACCGGATGCGGCACCATCCACCCTCGGCAGAGATGATCGGCCGAAAGCTGTCGGATTCGTGCGCGGTGATGTGTCCGGGCCGCACGCGCCGCGCCACGCAGTCGCAGTTGTCCAGCACGCCCACGCGTTGGGCTACCAGCATGTGTACACCGTGCGGCGGAGATGATCGTGACACCGCCGAAGATGTGCGAGTACGCCGATGTCGAATTGGCGCACGAGCAGATGCGCAGGCACCGTGACTGTCGGGTGAATCGCTGTGTGTGGAAGGCGGCGGCATACCAGACGCTCGTAGCTGCGGGCCGACTCGCGCCACAGACTTCGACCCCGCGCGAACGCGCCGCTGCGCGCGACATCGAATTCCCGCCGCTGGACAACGAACCACCCACAGATGGCGGCCCGACACTTCAAACCTTGCGCGAAGTACTGGACAAGCTCTCAAATCTGGCGCTACCAGCCACCGGCGGCACGGCACGAACAGCGACGGCCACGGATGACGATCCGGGCCAGAGATCAGTGAGCATCACACTGAGGTGGACGACTGGCAGGCGATCTGGCGGCTCGAGCACCACGGCATTCGAATAATGCTGGTACGCAATGTGTTCGAATCGTCGCCGCTGATGTCGGTCACCGCCCCGACCTCCGCGCCAGACCTTGCGCAGATG
This sequence comes from Nocardia vinacea, assembly GCF_035920345.1. NCBI lineage: Bacteria > Bacillati > Actinomycetota > Actinomycetes > Mycobacteriales > Nocardiaceae > Nocardia > Nocardia vinacea. The sequence goes on along the minus strand of NZ_CP109149.1, from coordinate 1,476,390 downwards.
CGCGAGCAATTCCCGAAACTCTCGCGTTTGTGGGACGCGATACGGCACGACTATTGGTCGGAATTCCTTTCACCCCAGAAGCATTCACAGGGAACGATATGAGCGAAAGGCATCTGTGGCCCGTGACAAACCCGATGGCGAAGCGGGTACGGGATCTCACGGAGCGGGCCGGGCGGGCAGGGTATCGGCTGGTAGGCGTTCCCGACTCGTCGTACAAGTGGTGGCTGTTGGATGCCGAGGACCGCGAGCCGATTCATTCGGCCGCAACGCTCGACCAGATAGAGCAGTGGCTGGACGAATGATGGGCTAAAACGATCATCAAGAGATGACTGCCACGCTCTCGACCGGCGAGGCCACAGGCTTCGCCGGTCAGGCGCAGGTCCAGCCGCCGTCCACATAGAGTTCGGTACCGGTGATGAAGGTCGAATCGTCGCCCGCCAGGAAAGCGACGGCGGCCGCGACCTCTTCGGCGCGGCCGAGTCTGCCCATCGGGGTGTTCGCGACCATCGCCTGGTGTCGCTCGGTGCCCTCGTAGCGTTCGAGCAGCTGTGGCGTTTCGATGAATCCCGGGTGGATCGAGTTGACCCGCACTCCCCTTGTCGCCCAATGCAATGCGGCGTTCTTCGTCATGCTGCGCACGGCACCCTTCGCCGCGGCGTAGGCCACGCTGTTGCCGAGACCGCCGACGGTGCCGAGGATCGAGCAGATATTGACGATCGATCCGCCGCCGGTCTGCTCGATCAGCGCACCCGCGTGCTTCATCCCCAGCCACGTGCCGGTCTGACTCACCTCGATCACCCGGTTGTACCGATTCAGATCCTCGTCCACCACCGACGCCAGGCTGCCGATGGCACCGTTATTGACGACGGCATCCAGACTCGGGAAGCGTTCGGACACCGCGGACACCGCCTGCTGCCACTGCGACTCTTGGGTGATGTCCAATCCCAGAACCTGATGCCGCGCACCGTGTTCCAGGCCGGCGCTCAGCTTCTCGCACGCCTCGACGTCGACGTCGGTCACCACAACCGAGGCCCCCTCCTCGGCCAGGCGGCGCACGATTTCGACGCCGATTCCCCCAGTCGAACCGGTCACCAACACGACCTTGCCATCGAGCCTGGAAACACCGAGAGTCATTGCTGTGCAGTCCTTTCGAAGTCGGAGCTGGGCTTCGACGGTCAGAGCTTGCTGAGTACGTTGCGGCCGCCGACCAGCATGGCGAGTGCGACGCCGATCGTGGTCACCGCCGTCATGAGCAGAGCCATCGCCGCGACCAGCGGGTAGGAACCGTTCTGCCACATGTCGAACAGCAGGGTCCCCATCACCTGGGTGGTCGACGCGCGCACCAGCAGCGAGGCGGCGAATTCGTGCGTCAGCAGGATGAACATCAACGCGACCGCACTGAGGATGGTGGGACGCATCAAAGGCAGCATGATCCGCGCGTTCGTCACGAATGGTGATGCTCCGCTGGTCGCCGAGGCCTCGGTGTAGGTGTTGCCTAGCGACAGCATCGCGGTCATCTGCATGCGCGTCGCGAAGGGCAACATCAGGACGACGTAGACGAGAATGATCACTGTTCGCGTGCCGTACAGAATCAATGGCGGCTCGGTGTAGGTGAGCAAGAAGCCGACGCCGAAGATCACCGCCGGGATGCCGAGCGGCAATGCCGTGATGAAATCACCGATGAGCGCCATTATTTTGTGGCGTCGGCCTCGTACCAGCAGGTTGGCCATCACGTAGCCGATGGGTACGCAGATCGCCACCGCGCCGAGCGATGTCAGCACACTCGTGACTACAGATTCGACGATCGCGTCGGTGGCCGCCAACTCTCGGAAATTGTCGAGCGTGAACAGGTTCCACGACAGCGACCCCGACCAGTACCGCGTCGAGGCCACGATGATCAACCCGACCAACGGGATGACGAGGGCGAACAACGCGTAGCCGATGATCGTCACCACAGCCCAGGCGGCGCGGCCGGTGGACGGCGCGAACGCCTTGCCGCCGTGGGTGACGAAGCGAGTCTGGTTGCCCAGCAAGGCCTTCTGGATCAGTACCAGGACGAGCCCGAAGATCACCAGTGGCGAGCCGGCCGCCGCGGCGGCGGCGAAGTCGGATGGTGATTCCGACACTCGACGGTACATCTCGGTGGTGAGCACCTTGACGCCACTGTTCTGGCCGAGCAGCAGCGGACCGGTGAACTGGCCGAGGCCGAGCAGCAACGCAATTCCGCCGCCGTAGATCAACGACGGGCGCAGCAATGGCAGCACCACCCGGAAGAACACTCCGAGCGTGGACGACCCGCTCACCTGTGCGGCCTCGAGATGTTCGGAGCTGACGTTCTGCATGCCCGCGCTGACGAAAAGGTAGACGAACGACGTCAGCCCGAAGGCGGTGAGGATGATGATCCACGGAACGGTGTAGACGTCGATCGGTCCGGTATCCGATCCGCTCCACCACGGCAACTTCCTGAGCACCAGGTTCAAGTAGCCGGGCCCTGGCGACAGTAGAAAGGCCCAACCGACGACGTTGGCGACCGCGGGCATGACGATCGGCAGGATCGGAATGATCCGCAGGAACCCGAGGCGGTCCGGCAGTCGACTCGCCGCGAACGCCAGCACCGTGCCGAGCACCATCGCGATCACGAGCGATCCGAGGGCCAGCGCGATGGTCGTCCCGATCGTCTCCGCGATATCGAAGCGCCCGTATTGATTTCGATAACCCTGCGCGCCGTTTTCGAACGCCAGCGATTGCAGCCGGATCATCGGCAGTACGACCAGATAGGCGAGAACCGCCAGCAAGGCCAGATATCCGATTCTGGCCCGCAACTGCGCGGGTATGGCAATAGACCGAGTGTTCGTGGCGGTGAGCGTGGCCATCACGACTGCCCGCCCGCACCCGCGGTCGCCAGCTCCGGCACATCCGCGCCCGCGCCATCCGGCAGTGCGAATACCCGCAAGCTCGCCGGCGAGAAACTGACGACCATGGGATCTCCCGGGCGGCTTCGGCGCAATGTGGCGCCATGGGTGGCCGCACCGACCCGCACCGCGAGCTGTTCGCCACCCGAGCGGACGGTCACATCGAAGTGGCGGCCGCCGTATTCGTAGGTCACCAACTCGGCATGCAGTGCCACATCGCCCTGCGGCACTTCGTCGATCGACGAATGCACGACGACATCGTCGGGACGTAGCCGCGCGACTGCGGACGTACCTTCGTCGGCTCGTCCGCGCACCACCGCACGCGTCAGGTCGATACCATCACCGGCCGAGGTCACCCAACCACCGGGACCGCGGCGCAGTTCCAGCCGGTTGGCCATACCGATGAACGCGGCCACGTACTCCGACACCGGATGCTCGAAAACCTGCTCGGGCGCATCGTACTGTTCGATCTTGCCCGCCTTCATAATGGCGACCCGGTCGCCGAGGGCGAATGCCTCGGCCTGGTCATGGGTGACGAAAACCGCTGTGAATCCGAGACTTCGATGCAGCTGATGGATTTGCGTACGAACCTGATCCCGCAATCTGGCATCCAGATTGCTCAACGGTTCATCGAAGAGCACCAGATCGGGCCGGGCCACCAGGCCACGGGCCACCGCGACGCGCTGTTGCTGTCCACCGCTGAGCTGCGCCGGGTACCGGTCGAGCAGCTCTGTGCAATCGACCATGGCAGCGGCAGTTTCGACGGCGCCGCCGGAAATCTCCTTCCGCAATTTGCGAACCTGCAGCGGATATCGAATGTTCTTGCGCACGGTCATATGTGGCCACAGCGCGTACGACTGGAACACCATTCCGATATTCCGTTTGTGGACAGGCACATTCAGCTTCGCCTCGGCGTCGAAGACGCGCCGGTCCTTGAAGGTGATCGAACCATCCTGGGGCGTCTCCAATCCGGCGAGGCAGCGCAAGGTGGTTGTCTTGCCGCAGCCACTCGGGCCGAGTAGTACGAGGAGTTCGCCTTCCTCGATCGCGAGGTCGAGCCGGTCGACGACGACATTCGATCCATAGGTCTTGGTGAGACCGGAAACTGTGAACTGCGAGCTCATCTCATGCCTTCTGGGTCTGCTTCTTGGGTGTGCGGACGCCGGCGGCGATGCCGCCATCGACCAGCAAGTCGATCCCGGTGACGTAACTGCTGTCGTCACCGGCAAGGAACAAGATCGCCTTCGCTACCTCCATGGGGCTGCCGCGCCGCTGCATGGGGATGGATCGCACGTAGGCTTCGACATCGTCGGCGGCGAAGTCGGGAATCGCGGTGATCTCGGTGTCGATGCTGCCCGGACACACGGTGTTGACGCGGATGCCGCGATCGGCCAATTCCAGTGCCGCGACCTTGCTCAGGGCGCGGACACCGAACTTCGACGCGCCGTAGGCGCCGAGTTCGGCGGTCGCGAGCACACCCCGCAGCGACGAGATGTTGATGACCGCCCCGCCGGCAACCATCGCCGCAGCGGCCGCCTGCAGTCCGAGGAATGTGCCGACCAGATTGAGGTCGATCATCCTGCGGAACTGCTGCAGCGTGGTTTGCGTCAGCGGCGCTTTCATCGCCGCCCCGGCGCTGTTCACCAGCACATGAAGGGGGTGTCCCGCGCGATCCATATCGGAAGTGACCGCCTGCCAATCGGATTCGGCCGTCACGTCGAGCCGGCGGTAGTGCGCGGTCGGCCCCAGTTCGTGTGCGCGGCGCTCCCCCGCCGCATCGTCGAGGTCGGTGAGGTAAACCGTCGCGCCCTTGCTGGCGAACAGTTCGGCGGTCGCGCCGCCGATTCCGCCGGACGCGCCGGTGACCAATACGTTGACTCCGCGCAATGCAGTACTCCTGTCCACTGTCAGCTCTGGAAAAGTTGTGACCACTCTTGGGAGTACTTCTCGATCTTCTCGGGCGTCAGATCACTGGTGTCCGGTGCGGCGATGTCCTGAGCCCGGGCTACCGCGCCGGGGATATCGGCCAACGCCGCCGCGTATCCCCCGTTGAGCGCTACCTGTCCTTCACGGGTGACCATGAAATTCGCCAGTACCTGAGCGGCATTGGGATGTGGCGCCACACTCGTCACCTGGCTGTACCAGGGGGTGCCCCACGGCGACGGCGGCAGAGCCCAATTGACCGGCGCCCCTGCGGCCACTTCGGTCACCAAGGGCTGAACCGAGGGCGTCACGACAATTTCACCGGAGGTCAGCGCCTGGGCGACACCCAGAGCGCTCGGGTAGATCCGCGGCTTCAGGGCGGCGAGTTGCTTCCAGTAGTCCTCGCCATAGGTGCGCGCGTAGTACCGGTACAGATCGACATACGAGGCGATACCGGACGGATTGACGATTCCGATCTTGCCCCGATAGGCGGGATTCACTATGTCCTGAGGAGACTTCAGGCCGTTCGGGACCGCACCGGTGTTCCAGCCCAGTGCGAAAACCGCCGCGCTCGACAGGAAGAACCGGTTGTTGAGCACACTCTTGTCCGGCTGATACTCGGGCGCCTTCAGGTCCGGCCCGACCAACTCGGTGGAGTACGCCCCCGACTTCGCGGCATTGGTAATCCACGCCGCATCGGTCAGCATGTGCACATCGGCGGTGCCCTTCCCGGTCTTCTTCTCTGTCTCCACCCGCGGGTTGATGTCGGCGTCGGTACCGCGCACGAAGTCCAGCTTGATCCGCGGATACTTTGCCTGGAACGCGGTCTTCAGGGCTTCGAGGTTGGCCGGTTTCTGGCTCGAGTAGAGCATCACGGCGCCCTCCTCGTTGGCCGCGGCGACAACGTCCTCCCAGCTCCCTTCGACGGGCTTCGAGGCGGACGAATTCCCACCGCATGCGGCCAGACCGAATGTCGAGGCGACAATCGCGAGAGTCGCGACCGCCTTGGTCAGCGATTTCATGACGGAATCTGTTTCCTTACCTGATCGAGAAGAGCGGCCAGCTCGCCGGGCAGGCTCCGTGCACCAGCAAGAAGTCCATCGAACCTCCGAAACTGAACTGACCTCAGTTTGAGAATCTATCCGCAGGCCCTTGTGGTGTCAATCACATAGAGGCAAACTCATGAAGTGAATCCAGTTCAAGAAGATCTTGTATCGCCATCTGAGGCATCCCGACCGCTGCGGATCGGTGCAGTACGGCTGCGGAATCGTCTGGTCGCCACCGCGCACGGATCCGGGGTGGTCGTCGGCGGCCTGGCACAGCCCGGCGACGCGGAGTACTGGCGGCGCTGCGCCGCCGGGGGTGCGGCGATGGTGATCGCGGGCGGCACGGTGGTGAGTCCGGAATCGGCGAATCGAATCGGCAATATCACCGAGGCATGGCGACCTGAGGCGATCAGCGGGCTGCGGGCGCGGGCGACCGCGATCAGTAGCGAAGGTGCCGTTCCGGTATGTCAGCTCGTGCACCTCGGACGCGAAACACTCGGTGCCGAGATCTGGGAGCATCCGATCGCGCCGTCGAGCATCAGATCGCCGCGAGAGCCGGTGCGCGCCAGGGCAATGACCGACGCCGATGTCGATCGAATGATCGCGAGCTTTGTCGTCGGTTCCCGCCACGCTGTCGAAGCGGGATTCCCCGCGATCGAACTACATGCGGCCCACGGCTATTTGCTGGCCCAGTTCCTTTCGCCCTCTTCCAACGTCCGGACCGAGTCCGGCACGGTTGCGGGGCGGGCGCAGGTTCTGTACCGGCTGCATGCCGAGATCACGGCGTCTTGTCCGGAAGTGGTGCTCGGGGTGCGCGTTTCGATCGATGGTGCGGAGGAGGCCGGTCTAGACCTGGACGGACTGTGCGAGCTGATGCCATGGCTCGACATATTCGACTATGTGAATGTGACCGCAGGGGTGCGGACGACATATGTGCGCGATATGGCGACCTCCGAGCCGCCGCTGCTTACGCACGTGCGGAGGCTGCGCGCGGCAACGGCGCGGCCGTTGCTGGTGTCGCAGGCGTTTCGCTCCAGCCAGGACATCGAATCCGCACTGGCGGCCGGAGCCGATCTGATCGGACTGGCTCGGCCGCTCATCGCCGATCCACACCTGCCGAAGAAGTTACTGCGGGGCAATGACTCTCAGATCCGTCCGTGCGTATCGTGCAATGAGGACTGCCGCACATTCACTCCGGTCCTGCTGTGCTCGGTGAATCCAACCTTGGCCCCACCCGGCCACCACGCCCGCCCGGCATCGCCGCTCCAGTTCGGCCTGCCACCGGCAGCATCGCGGCGAGTGGCAATAGTGGGCGCCGGACCCGCAGGTCTGGAGGCCACGCTCCAACTCACCGCGACGCACGAGGTGACGCTGTTCGAGGCGCATGAGCAAATCGGTGGGCAGCTGGCCGTGGCGGCGCAGGCGCCGAACCGAGCGGGCTGGTCGAAGTTACTGCGGTTCTACACAGACAATCTCGGGAATGCCGATGTGCGACTCGGACACCGCGTAACGCCGCATGAACTAGGCGATTTCGATGAGGTCATCGTCGCTTCCGGCGCTACTGAACTCCGCACGCCCGGTGCGCTGTCCTCGACAGGTCTCATCGCCGATCGGCATGCGATATCACCGGGAGATGGGGTGGTCATCGCCGACGACGGCTTCGGCTCATGGCTTACCGTCGGCGCGCTGGAAGCCGCGCTGGCAGCAGGAGCCGCACAGGTGACCGTGGTGGTCCCGGGACCCGCATTTGCGGCCACCATCCCACCGGAGAGCCGGGTCCAACTGATGAAACGGCTCGCCGGGAGCCCAGTGGAGTTCATCGTCGGCGCGGCCGTGACGGAGATGCGAACGAACAGCGCAGGCACCATAGCGTGTTGCCGACATCTCCTGTCGGGCAGGACATTCGAGCTTGCGTGCGACCGCGCTGTTGCCGTCGGAGAAAGAATCGCCTCCGACTGGCAGGACATCGAGCAGGCCCTTCCGCGAGCACGAGTGCAGGTGATCGGAGATGCCGTCGTGCCACGCCGTGTCTCGCACGCGGTGGCGGAGGGATACGCTGCGGCACAGGCGATCACGGACACGACTGTCCGATCGGGTTAGCCCGTATACCTACTCACGCCCCGCTCGGCGCGGGATCCGAGCGGGGCGTGAGCTTGACTGTTGCTTACTGTCGCACTCGGCGAACTACTTCGGGGCGGGCATCGGCTGGTTGATGGTGGTGAAGTACTGGATCGCCGCACCGATCGCGACCGGCGCGGTCACCAGGATCTGACCGGCTAGGGTGCCGAGCGCGCCGACGGCGACGATGCCGCCCAGGCAACCGATGGCGGCGGCCGGAATGAACGGACCGAACAAGCCGACAATGGTGGCCGCGGCGACCGTGGCTCCAGCGATGCCGCCGAGTACACAGCCTGCCGCACCGCCGGCCAGACCGCCGACCAGCGTGCCGACCGTGGCACCCGTGGTGATGGTGCTGGTCAGGCGTGTCCAGGCGGCCTGCTCGCGGTCATACTGAGTCTTCCACGGCGCCTGATCCTCATACGGCAACGCGACCGGCTTGTAAGTCGCGTGTGCCATATCGAATTGGGGGCTCAGGGTCGCCGTGCGGTCGTTGATCTCCGCCGCGATCGGGAACTCGAAATCATCGACACGGAACCGCAATTCGGTACCGGCCAGGGTGGCCCCATCGGCAGCCTTGATCTTGAATACACCATCCTCGACAACCATCGATCCCGCGCCGGTCGTGATGATCGTGGACCGGTCGGTCGCCGAAGCGGTGAAATCGACGTCGCCGTGGCCGGAGGTGGGCGCGGCATGGGCGGTCCCAGCGCTGATACCGAGTCCGGTGGTCATCAGCGCAGCCGTTACCGCGAACTTCTTGAATTTCATTGCTTGAATCCTCATCGGTTCTTCATGTGTCGAAACAAGTTGGCATTACTACTGATTCTGGAATCAGGCGGTAATGCCCGGACCGTGTCCGACCGGTACGCCGGACACGACTTCTTCGGGGAGGTCGAGGCTGGGGTCGATAGAGATGGTCTTCTGCAGCAGGTACTCCTGTACCGCGCCGACGCCGTGCTCACGCCCGAGTCCGGACTCTTTGTAACCTCCGAAAGGAGATCCGAGATCTGCGGCGAATGTGTTCACCGAGAATGTTCCCGTTCGAATTCTGCGTGCGACCTCGAAACCATGTGCGGAGTCGGCCGTGAAGACCGATCCGGCAAGACCGTAGCGACTCTGATTGGCGATCCGGACGGCATCGTCTTCACCGTTGTGCGCGATCAAAACTGCCACCGGCCCGAATATCTCGTTCTGCGCGATGTCCATATCGTTCGTGACGCCGGTGACCAACGTCGGTTCGATGTACCAGCCTTCGGATAGATGCACGGGTCGTCGGCCGCCGGTGCGTATCGTCGCTCCTTGCTCGACGGCCCTGGCCAGGTGCGCTTCGATGCGCTCGAGATGCGACCGAGTGACCACCGGACCCACTACGGTGTCGGCGTCGCGCGGATCGCCCACCTTCAATGCCTCGAACGCCCGCGTGAATGCGTCGGCGTAGAACTCGTACTGTTCCTCGGGGACCAGGAATCGAGTCTGAGCGACGCAGCTCTGGCCGGAATTGGTTGCGACACTTGCTCCCACGAGAGTGGGAACAACGATCTCGGGATCGGCATCCGACAGGACTATCGCCGCCGACTTTCCGCCGAGTTCCAGCACCACCGGTCGAATCAGTTCGCCGCATGCCGCACCGATCTTCTTGCCCACTTCGGTGGATCCGGTGAAGCTCACCATATCGACACCGGGATGTCCGACGAGATACTCGGACTCACCTGCTCGCGCGGCGACGATATTGATGACTCCGGCGGGAAACCCTATCTCCTGCAACAGATTTCCCAGGTTGAAGATCGCCAGCGGGTTCGGCTCCGTCGCCTTGACAACAACCGTGCATCCGGCAACCAACGCGGGACCGATCTTTTGCGCCACGGCCGGAAGAGCGAAGTTGTAGGCGGGAAATACCGCGACAACCCCCACCGGCTCCTTGACGACCAGGCTCTTGCCCGCCATCGGGATGACGCCGACCGCATCTCCCGACCCCGCGAACGCGGACAGGTCGCTGACACGGAGCTCACTGGTCTGCAGCGACTTCGCTACTTCGGCGACGTAATTCAGGCTCATTACCGGCGCGACGGCCTGGTACACCTGGGAGAGCAGATGGCTGCAGCCCAGTTCGTCGGTGATGAGCTCGGCGAGTTCTTCCCCGTGTGCGGCGATCGCCGCGGCCAGGCGAACGAGGTACTCACCGCGCTGCGCTGGAGTAAGTTTCGGCCAGTCGGACCCGTCGAAAGCCTCTCGGGCGGCGGCAACGGCCGCGTCGATATCCGCTCCGGTGGCCGCGGACACCGAACCGATCGGCTTGCCGCTCGCCGGCGAAATCACCTCGAATCGGTCGTCGGAGGACGTCTTTCGCCAAGATCCCCCGATAAAGAATCCAGTGAATTCGCGATCGATCACGCGAAGCTCCTCTCGAAGGCAAGGTTCCATTCGTCGGCGCGCTGTCGCCGAACCAAACTGAGTTGAACTCGGTTCGGGTCTCACCGTACATGCACCGTGATCCACTTCACAAGCAAATCGATACTTGAACTGACTTCAGTTTCAGAGTTACGGTGGGCAGCACCGCGACGCGTGAGGAGCATCGAATGGCAGAGGTCCACACCGACGTACTCGTCATCGGCGGCGGGATGGCGGGGCTAACCGCGGCTGCTCGATCGCTGCATCGAGGCAATTCGGTGATCGTCGTCGAAAAGGCCGCCGCAGTAGGCGGATCCGCACAATTCGCGGGATATGCCTGGACCGCCCCTTCCCACGCGATCATGGACCAGGTCAACCCGCGCGGCGATATCGAGCTGCGCCGCGCACTTGTCGACGGATTCGGCCCCGGTATCGCTTGGATCCGGTCGCTCGGCGTCGAATGCGCGGATGCGGTCACCGTCCTGCGCTACGGTTCCGGCCATCAATTCGACACCAACCGGTACATCGACGAATGCCGCCGCCGGATCCGTGCCGAGGGCGAGTTGCTCACCGAGACCGACACTCGAGCCCTGCTCACCGAGGACGGTTCCGTCATCGGCGCTCGTGTGCGACTTCCGGATGGAACCGAACGCGAGATTCGTGCTGCCGCAACGATACTCGCGACCGGCGGGTTCCAGGCGAATCCGGAGCTGGTCGACAAGTACATCCATCCCGCTGCGAGCGCGATGCAGTTGCGGTCCAACCCGACCAGCATCGGCGACGGACATCGGCTTGCCGAGTGTGTCGGGGCCGCGACGGGCACGGAACGCTCCGGTTTCTACGGCCACCTCATTCCCGCCGGGGTAGAGTTCCGCGATCCGTCCGACTTTGTCGCGCTGTCGTTGTACTACAGCGAGCACGCCCTGCTGTTCAACCTCGACAACCGCCGGTTTACCGATGAAACCGTCGGCGATCACCTGACCACCATGGAACTGCTGGACCAACCCGAGTCCCGAGGATTGCTCGTCGCCGACGGACGGGTCTACCGCGACTGGATCACCGGAAGTTACGTCGAAGGCGCGCAGGCGCTCGACAAGTTCGATCTGGCACAACGCCGCGGCGGCCGTTGTGGCATCGCCGAAAGCCTCGACGACTTCGCATATCTGCCCGCCGAATGGGGCTACGACGGCGTCGACATCGCCGCGCAGATCCGGGCTGTCAACGCAGCGGGCGCAGCCGCGCAGCCCCCGCGCACCTACGACGCGCGAGCGCTCGACCACGGCCCGTATTACGTCATCGAGGTGTGCCCCGCCCTGACATTTCCATTTCACGGCATTCGCATCGACCGGTACGGCCGGGTCCTTGCCACAAGCGGGGGAACCATCGATGGACTCTTCGCGGCGGGCGCCGATATCGGCGGTCTCTACGACCGCGCGTACACCGGCGGAATCGCCGCCGCTCTTGTATTCGGACTTGCCGCGGCCGACCGGGCGGCGGCCGACCGTGCCGTCGCGGCTGGCTGACCGCCGTGGTTCACCTCCGACGTAGTGCCCGTAAGCCTGCGGCCATGAACTCCGGTGTCGCCTCGGCCGCGGCGGCCGCGCCGTTCCCGGCGTCGGCACCTTCTCGAGCCCGGTGGGTGATTCCCTCACCGATGACCGCGAGCTTGAAGTTGGCGAGGGCGAGATAGAAGTTCCACTCGCCCAAGTCTCTCCCGGATGCATCGGCATACCGCTGCGCCAGTGCATCCGCAGGAGGAAACCGCGGGCTCGTCCACGCGGCTTCGGCTCCGAGGACGTGATCGAATGCCGGAGACCGGTAGACACACATGAGCGCGACATCGGTGAGCGGATCGCCGATCGTCGAGAGCTCCCAGTCCACCACGGCGCGGACGATATCCGGTCCAGCCAGATCGAGAATGGTGTTGTCGATCCTGAAGTCGCCGTGCACAATTGCGGCACTCGACGCCTTCGGGACATGTTCCGCGAGGGCCTGAAACAGAGTCATCGCGTCACCGAGTTCGCGTGTCTTCACCCGTTCCCATTGACTTGCCCACAACGTCACTTGACGGGTGAGGAATCCGTCGGGCCGACCGAACGATTCGAGTCCGACGGCGCGGTAGTCGACAGCGTGGAGTTCGACCAGCGCCGCCACCAACGCCGAGGTGCTCATCTCCACCTGTGCGTCGGTCAGGCCGGCGAGATCGTGTCGATCCCGCACCACTTGGCCCGCAACGAATTCCACGACGGTCATGGGTACGCCGAGTGCGGTGCCCGCCGCATCGAACGCCACGGTTGCGGCGATCGGCACCCGGGTGCCCTGCAGGGCGTGCGCAACGGTGTACTCGCGGGCCATATCGTGTGCGGATGGTGTCAGCCCGCTGACCGGCGGGCGACGGACCACCCACGTCGACTCGTCGTCGCGAACCTGGTAAGTCAGGTTCGAGCGGCCGCCGCTGATCGGTTCGATAATCAGCTCGCCACGTACCTCGACCCCGCTGTCCACCAGGAACCGGTGCAGCGCTTCGGCATCCATACCCGGCAGCGTCATGCGGAATCCGCACGAATCGCGCGTTTCGCCGCACCGACGCTCCGTTTGGCGATAGCCCAGCGATGGACCTCGGAGGGACCGTCGTACACCCGAAACGGCCGCACCTCACGAGCCAACCGCGCCAGCGGCAGATCCTCGGCCACGCCGAGGCCACCGCACATCTGCGCCGAGCGGTCGACGATTCGGAATATCGCCTCCGCGGCAAAGGTTTTCGCGATCGATGTGGCATTGGACGCGGCACCGCCGCAGTCGAGTTCCCAGCACGCCCGGACGAGCAGCGACCGGGTTGCCGCGATATCTATCTCGTTGTCGGCAACCATTTTCTGAATCATGCCGAGATCACCGAGTTTCGCACCGAATGCCGCGCGCCGCGCCACATGGTGCACAGCGATATCGTGGCCGCGGCGCGCGGCTCCGAGCCATCGCATGACGTGCGTCATCCGGGCCGGTCCGAGCCGAACTTGCGCGTATTCGAAGCCTCTATCGACTGCACCGAGCACCGCGGAATCGGGCACCACCAGATCCTCGAAGGTGACCTCACAGTGACCACCGAGCATCGAGCGGTCCGCTGTCGGGATGTGGCGCCCGACGTGCAGTCCTGGTGTATCGGCTGGAGCCAGGAACATCGTTGCGCCGCCACGCTCCCCCGGCTGACCCGACGTACGCGCCATGATGATGAAGAACCCGGCGCCGTCGGCTCCGGTGATGAACCATTTGCGTCCGTTGATGCGCCACCCGGCCGGTGTCCGCTCGGCCCGGGTCGTCAGCGCCGATGGATCCGAGCCCGCGCCCGGTGCGGGCTCGGTCATCGCGAACGCCGACCTGATCTCACCAGTCGCCAAGGGCGCAAGGTATTGCGACTTCTGGTCCGGGCTCGCGACATGCGCGAGCAGGTGGACGTTTCCTTCGTCGGGTGCCGCGATGTTCAACGCCATAGGACCGAAAAGTGAATACCCGGCCTCCTCGAAGACCGGCGCCCGATCCGACATCGACAATCCCAGCCCGCCGTACTCGACCGGCGCATGCGGGGCGAATATGCCCGCGTGCCGGGCGGCCGCCTGTAGATCCTTGCGCACGATATCGCCACCAGCGGCGGTAATATCGCCGCCGTGCCGGTCTTCGATCGGCACGACGACCTCGCGAGTGAACGCTCGGGTCCGTTCGACCAACGCCGCGATCTCAGCCGAGTACGCCAAGTCGATCGCCATATACCTACCTATCGCCTGATCAGTACGACTCGAAATGTCTTGATCTACCCGAATATGTCCTTGATGAAGTCCGCGCACCTTTCGGCGATCATCATCGTGGTGGTGTTGGTCGGCACACCGACGATGGTCGGCATCACCGACGCGTCGGCGATGTACAGCGCATCGAGACCGTGCACCTTGCAGTCCTGTCCGACCACCGCCCACGGGCTGCCCGCTTCGCCCATGGCCGCGGTGCCCACCGCATGCGCGTAGGTGTTCTTGGCTTCCAGGACCGCCTGGGTGAGTTGACCGGTCGTGACCGCCGACGGCCCGGGCCACAACTCTTCGCCGACGTATTTCGCGAGCGGTCCGGACTTCATCACCTGCCGCGTGAGTTCGATGCCGCGCACCAGGCGGCGCAGATCGTCGGGATGATGCAGGAGATTCAGCAGGATGCGCGGATCGGTGCCGGGATCAGCGGATCTGATCTCGGTGGAACCGATCGAGTACGGCCGAACAAGACCGACCGCGACCAGAATCGAGCCGGGCTCGAGGGTGAACGGGATCATGTGCAGGTCGATCTCCGCCGAACCACCCGGCCCAGCCGCGCTGGTCGTGAGCACGACCTGCAGCGGTGGCAGGAGTTCACCGATGGCCTCCGCATCGCCGGTATAGGTCATGTACACCAGGGGATGATCGCGGAGATTGCGCCCAACGCCTTCCAGTGGCACTTCAACCGGGATGTCCAACTGCTCGAGCACTTCCGCGGGTCCGATTCCGGATCGCATCAGGATCGACGGTGTACCGATCGATCCCGCGCACAGCACCACCAGATCCGCGTCGATGCGTTCGCCGTCGGCGAGCACGACCGCACGAGGTCGGCCGTCCACGATCTCGAGCCGGTCGACATCGGCGCCGCCACGAATCATGAGATTCATACGGCCACGGGCGGTCGCAAGATACGTCACCGCGGTGCTCTGCCTGATTCCATCTTGCTGGTTCATCGGGACCGGGCCGACGCCGAGCTGGCTTTCACCGTTGAGATCGTCGACCACCCGGTAGCCCAGGCTGGCAGCCGATTCGACAAAGGCCGCCATGAACGGCCGCAGACCGTCGCCTTCGCTCCATCGTTTTATCGGGACGGGTCCGTCGATGCCGTGCAGTGGACCGCCGACCGGATCGCGCTCGAGTCGCCTCAGATACGGCAGGACCTCGTCCCAGGACCATTTGTCCAAGCCGAGCCCGACCCACTGTTCGAAATCGCGCGGGGTCGGGCGCAGCGCGTTCGTCGCGTTGACCGAGGACGATCCACCCATCACTTTGCCGCGCAGCACTGGAAGTACGCCCTGCTCGACAATGGCGAAGGTGGGCGCATTGGCAGAACCGGGGATGTGGTCCTCCGAGACATAGCCCCAGTCGTGTGAGGTGAACCCGAAGGTAAAGGCATCCCGCACATGCTCGTGCAGGTCGTCGAGCGTCGGATAGTCCGGCCCGGCCTCGACGAGCACAACGTCATTGTCTTCGTCCTCGGACAGCCGGGCGGCGATGACACAACCGCCGGAGCCTCCGCCGACCACCACTATGCGTCTTGCCATTTTTGCGTCTCCTCGATGAGCGTGTGGGCATTCGGGTAGCGACAAGTCACTAGGCGCCCAAGGTGATAGCCCCTTCGGGGCAGGTCCCGGCCGCGTCGGCCGCAGCCTCGGCCTGATCGTCGGGCACCTCGATCGGCTGATCCCGCATCGCGACGAAGCCCTCGTCATCGCAGGTGAGCAAGTCCGGAGCCATCGAATAGCAGCGGCCGTGCCCGGTGCAGCTCGCGCCGTCGACCGTGATTCTCACGACTACACCGCCCACGCCAGCGGAAGCCGGGTCAGCGTCATCATCGCGCCGCCGCCGCGCTCGGTCAGCTCTTCCTCGCCCGCGATGTGGAAGTCCGGGATCACCCGCAACCACTCCTCGACCGCGATCCGCAGCTCGCGCCGCGCGAGATGGGAGCCGAGGCACCGGTGCGGGCCGTTCGCGAAGCCCAGGTGTTGATTGCGCTGGCGATCGATGACGAACTGATCGGCCTGGTCGTACGCGCGCGGATCTCGGTTCGCGCCGGAGACGAGCGCGTAGACCATATCGCCCTGCTTCAGCTGAACACCGTGAAACTCGATGTCGCGAGTCACCTTTCGGCCGTCGCCGAAAACGATGGTGTACAAGCGCAGCACCTCCTCCACCGCGGACGGGATCAGCTCCGGCTGTTCGATCAGCTGCCTGCGATGTTCGGGGTGCGTAGCGAGGTGGCGGAACAGGTAGCCGAGGGTGCCGCGGGTCGTGTCGAGCCCGGCCAGCACGAGCACCGTGAGCATGTCGAGCATCTCGGCGTCGGTGAGCGGACGATCGTCGTAGGTCGAATGCAGCAGGTGCGTGGCAAGATCGCCTTGACGAGGCACCGGATCGGCCCGTCGCTGCGCGAGGGCGGCGACCCAGTACTCGCGGATACCCTCGAGCGCCTTCCCCATCGGCTCCAGACCGGCGGGGTCACCGCTGAACCCGCCGAAGAAGTCCTCGACCCACGGCACGAAGAGGTCTGCGTCGGACGGATCGATACCGATCACGCTGAGGAACGCCTCGGTGGGAAAACGCAGGGCGAACTCGCCGACGAAGTTGGACCCGCCCGTTGGGGCCACCTCCTCGACGAGTCTGCGGCACCGATCGCGCATCGTCTGTTCCGCCTCGTCGATCGCGTGCGGCGAGAACCACGCGTTGACGATCTTGCGGTACTTGATGTGGTCGGGCGCGTCGATCTGCGTCGGGACGAAGCGGTAGATCGGATCCGGCTCCCACGGTGTGATCGACTCGCTCGAGAACACCTCCGGCAGTTTGTAGATGTCGCGTACCGCGTCATGACGGGTGAACACCCAGTAGCCCTGGGCGAAGGTGTTGAAGAAGACCGGGCTCGTCTCGCGCAGTTCGTCCGCCAGCTCCCAATGTCGGCCGGCCGCCTGCGGGGGTGCGAAGTCGCGATGCATGACGGGGCATCCGCCCAGGTCTCGATCGGGTGTCTCGGAACGGCTTGTGGTCTGCGTCATGGCGACGTCTCCTCGGTCGGTTTCGACGCCAGCATACTGAACTGATTTCAATTTGACTAGCATGCCGAAATGCCTGGATAGAGCCCTGTCGGCGCGATCCTGTCGTCAACTCAGCCTCGACGGAACACCAACCGGTAATGCCAAGTAGCTATTAATCGACGGCTCTCTAGTAGGCCATCGGGGCACGCAGCACGGCGACGCAGCCGGACAGTTCTGCGATAAACCCCGCCGACGGTGCGAACCTACGACGAGACATAGCCTGCCGACCAGCTCCGCGCACGCGGCGATGTCCGGCAAGGGTGGACGATGAATCAGACTCGGTCCGTACCGGCCCAGTTGCACGGGCCTTCGAGAAAATGGCCGCCGTTCAGTCGGTCGGCCGAGGACGACAACGAGGAGTGTGCGATGACGGGAATGACAGTTGGTTTCGTCGGGCTCGGCGCGATGGGGCAGGGCATGGGCGCCAGCCTGCTTCGGGCAGGCCATCGGCTCCTGGTCTGGAACCGCTCCCCCGAGCCGGTCGCCGCCATGGTCGCACAGGGCGCCGACGCGGCCGGGCGCCTCGCTGACGTGTTCGCCGCCGAGACGGTCGTCTCCATGTTGGCCGACGACCATGCCGTGGAGCAGTTGCTGGACCCGGCGCTGCTGGCCGACGCGAAGGCAGCCGTGCACCTCAACATGGCGACGGTATCGATCGCACTCGCCGAGCGGGCCGAAGCCCTGCACAGCGAGCACGGCATCGGGTACGTCGCCGCGCCCGTCCTGGGCCGGCCCCAAGTAGCTGCCGCCGGCGAACTGAACATTCTCGCCGCCGGCGACGAGACGGCGCTGGCGAAGGTAGCACCGCTACTGTCCGCGATGGGCGGGCACACCTGGCATTTCGGCACCCGCCCCAGCCACGCCAACGCCGCAAAGATCAGCGCCAACTTCCTGATCGCCTGCGCGATCGAGTCCATGGCCGAGGCGTGCAGTTTGGCGGAGTCCCACGGTGTCCGGCCCACCGACCTGGTCGAAATGCTCAGCGGCACACTGTTTCCTGGGCCGATCTACTCGGGCTACGGCGCAATGGTCGCCGAACGTCGCTACGAACCAGCCGGCTTCCGGCTGCCACTCGGCCTCAAAGACGTCAACCTCGCACTCACCGGCGGCGCCGCGGCAAACGTCCCGCTGCCCTTCGGCAGCGTGCTGCGCGACGCCTTCCTCGACGCCCTCGCCCACGGCGATGGCGATAAGGACTGGGCCGCCGTCGCCGCCGTGGCTCGGCGCCGGGCCGGGCTGCCGGCGTAGGCATTTGAGGAATCAGCAGCCAAGCGCTTCATTCAAGATCAACCGGAGCACCAGACCGCCGCCGGGGCAGAACTCGAGCTAGCCCGCGATGCGCGTTCCGTTCACGGGATGGAACAGATGTACCGAGGCGGGGTCGCTGACCTGTAGCGTGACCGATTCGGCGAGTTTGGCTGCGGCGCGGGTTGCCGAGCGGGCCACGAAGGTGAACGGTTCGCCGTCGAGGCCGGCGATCGGCGCACCCGGTATGCGCGCGTACACATACGATTCGCTGCCGAGTTCCTCGACGAGTTCCACGGTGACGGTGAAACCTGTTCCGTCGCGGCGCAGTTCGAGCTGTTCGGGCCGGATGCCGATGGTCACCGTGTCCAGGCCCACTTCGGCGAGGCGGGTCATCTGCTCGCGCGGCAATTCCATTGTGGTGCCTGCGATGTCGACGCCACCGGAGGTGAGGGGTACCCGGAACAGGTTCATCGACGGCGACCCGATGAATCCGGCCACGAACGCGTTCGTAGGCCGGTCGTAGAGCTCGGCTGGGGTGCTGAACTGCTGCAACCGGCCGTCGCGCAGTACCGCCACCCGGTCCCCCATAGTCATGGCCTCCACCTGGTCGTGGGTGACGTAGACGGTGGTGGTGCCCAGCCGCCGCTGCAGCGCGGCGATCTGGGTGCGGGTCTGCACGCGCAACTTGGCGTCGAGGTTGCTCAGCGGCTCGTCCATGCAGAACACCCGCGGCTCACGCACGATCGCGCGCCCCATCGCCACCCGTTGTCGTTGTCCGCCAGACAGTTTCGCCGGTTTGCGGTCCAGATACGGAGTGAGACCGAGCAGTTCCGCGGCCTCGGCGACGCGGCGTTTGCGTTCGGCTACCGGCACTTTCATCATCTTCAACGCGAAACCCATATTCTCCCCGACGGTTTTGTTCGGGTACAGCGCGTAATTCTGGAACACCATGGCGATATCGCGGTCCTTGGACGACACGCCGACCATGTCCTGACCGTCGATGCGGATGGAGCCGCCGTCGATCTCCTCCAGGCCGGCGAGCATACGCAATGCGGTGGATTTACCCGAGCCCGACGGCCCGACCAGGACGATGAACTCACCATCGGCGATATCGAGGTCGAGCGAGTCGACCGCGAGCGTTTCCGCGCCCGGATAGACACACGATGCGGAGTCGTAATGGATTGTGGCCATGAGTTTTTCCTTACTTGATGGCGCCGAAGGACAGGCCGCGCACCAGCTTGTTCTGTGCGAGCCAGCCGGCGAGTACGACGGGCAGAGCGCTGAGCACCGCGGCCGCGGACAGTCGCGCCCAGTAAAGGCCCTCGCCGGTGATGAAGCCGACCAGGAACACCGGAATCGTCTGTGCCTGTACGGCGGTCAGGTTCACCGCGAAGAAGAATTCGTTCCAGGAGAAGATGACGCAGATCAGTGCGGTGGCGGCGATGCCGGGTGAGACCAGCGGCAGGATCACCTCGCGCACCGCGGTCCACAGGCTCGCGCCATCCATGCTCGCGGCCTCGAGCAGTTCGCCGGGTACCTCCAGGAAGAACGAGCGCATCATCCACACCGCGATCGGCAGATTCATCGCGGTATAGAGAATGACCAGCGCCCAAATATTGTCCAGCAGACCGATATTGCCGACGATCACATACAGCGGCACGATCGCCGCCACGATCGGCAGCATTTTTGTGCCGATGAAGAACATCAGCGCGTCACGGGTGTTGCGCACCGGACGTAGCGATAGCGCGAACGCCGCCGGAATCCCCAGGGCCAGCACGAGAATCGTCGACATACCGGTGGCGAAGGTGGAGTTCAGCAGCGTGGTGCCGATGCCGCTGTCCAGCACCGCGGAGAACTGGTCCAGCGTCGGGGTGAAGAACAGCTTCGGCGGATCGGTGTATGCGTCGCCTTCTTGTTTGAACGCCGTCAGCACCATCCACAGCACGGGGAAGAACATTCCGATGCCGATCACCCAGGCCAGTACACCCCACAGCATGCCGCCACGGTTGCGCCGACGACGTATCGGAACCTGCTGTGCCGCAGTGGGTTTATCGGCAAGCGCATGCGCGTTCATGCGGCTTCCTCTTTTCCGGTGAAGGACTTGAAAAGCAGTCGCAGCGCGAACGTCGCGACGATGGTGGTGGCGATGACGGTGACGACCCCCATCGCTGCGGCCTGACCGATATCGAAACCGAGGAAGGCGCGCTGATAGATATAGAAGGGCAGATTGGAGCTGGCGATGCCCGGCCCACCCGAGGTCATCATGTACACCGCGTCGAAGGTGTTGACCAGGTAGATCGCCCCCAGCACGGCCCCCAGTTCGATGAACCGGCGCAGATGCGGCAGCGTGAGCTCACGGAAGACCTGCAGTGAGTTCGCCCCGTCGACGCGGGCAGCCTCGACGATATCGCGTGGCATCGACTGCAGCCCGGCCAGGATCAACAGCATCATGAACGGCGTCCACTGCCAGACCAGATCCGCCATCACCGCAGGCAGCGGATACTTGCTCACCCAGTCGATCTGGCCGGCGCCGAACGGTTTCAGTACGAAATTCACCAGCCCGAAGACCGGATCCAGCATGGTGGTCTTCCAGATCAGCGCCGCCGCGACGGGAGTCACCAGAAACGGCGTGATCAGCAGGGTGCGGACGATGCCGCGACCGAAGAACGCGCGATCGAGCAGCAGTGCCAGCAGCAGTCCGAGGATCACCGAGACGATGACGGTCCCGACGATCATGATGACGGTGTTGAGCGCCACCTGCCGGAACTGGCTGTCGCGGAAGACATCCGCGTAGTTTTGTAATCCGATGAAATGGCGCGAGCCCGGCCGGACCAGGTTCCACGATTGCGTCGAGTAGTACAGCGTGAAGACGAACGGCACCTGGGTGACCACGACCATGAAGATCAGGGCGGGTAACAGCGGACCGCGCCTGCGCCAGCCTTCGGCCCGGGCGAGCCGGTCGCGCCGCGCGAGGATCGGCCGTGGTGTTTGCGTCGTCGACTCGGAAGCCGCTGGTGCTGTGGTGGTTTCAGACATGACTACTGGTTCTCTCGATACGACCGGCCGACCGCGTCGGCGTATTGCTGGGCTTGGTCGAGTGCGTCTCGGACACTGATCCGACCCGCGACGGCGGCGCTGATCTGCTGGCTCACTCTGGTTCCGAGGTCTTGGAACTCCGGGATGGCGAGGAACTGAATTCCGGTATAGGGCACCGGCGCCACGGTCGGATGTTCCGGATCGGCGCCTTGCATCGACGAGAGCGTCAACGGTCCGTATGCCTTCGACGCCGCGGCGTATTCGGGAATCTGATAGGTCGACATCCGGCTGCCCGGTGGCACATGTGACCAGCCGAGCTTCTCGCCGACCATCTTGATATAGGGCTTACCGGTCATCCACGAGATGAATTTCCAGGCCGCATCGGGTTTTTTACTGGATTTGGGAATCCCCAGCGACCAGGTGTACAGCCAGCCCGAGTTCGGCTTCTGCATGACCGGTGCCGGCACGTACCCGATCTTGCCGACCACCTTGCTGGATGCGGGATCTTCCAGCACCGAGACCGCCGAGGTCGCGTCGTACCACATAGCGGTGTTGCCCTGGGACAGCTGCGTGGCGCATTCGCTGAATCCGCTGGCGGCCGCGCCGGGTTCACCGTGTTCGCGCACCAGGTCGATGTAGAACTCGACGGCACGAACCACTTCGGGACTGTTGAGCTGGGCGTGCCAGTTCTCATCGAACCAGCGTCCGCCGAAGGTGTTGATCACGGTATTCAGCGGTGCGAGCGATTCACCCCAGCCGGGCTTACCGCGCAGGCAGATACCGGAGCGACCACCAGCGGGATCGTCGAGTTTCGCGGCGGCCTGGGCGATTTGATCCCAGGTCGGTTCGGCGGGCATGGTCAGGCCCGCCTGTTCGAACAGATCCTTGCGGTACATCAGGAACGAGGATTCGCCGTAGAACGGCACGGAATACATATCACCCTGGTAGGACAGGGATTTCTGCAGCGACGGGATGAAATCCTCGGCGTCGTAGCCGGGGGTCTCGCGCTCGTAATTCGACAGGTCGACCAGCCAGCCGTTCTTGGCCCACTGTGGGGTCTCGTAGTTGCTGATCATCACCACATCGAATTCGCCACCGTGGGTGGCGACCGAGGCAGTGATCTTGGCGCGGGCCTGATTCTCCGACAGCGAGACGAATTTGAGTTTGATCCCGGGATTTTCGCGTTCGAATTCACCAGACAGCGCGATGGCGTCCTGCATCTGTGAGTTCGAAACCATCGCGATGGTGACGGTGTCGCCGCTGGAGGTGAACGATCCGGCGCCCGCGCAGCCGCCCACCCCCATCACGGCGGCGGCAGCCAGTGCCGCAGCGGCTTTCGCATGGTGTCTGTTCATCGGCCAGAACTCTCCTTCTTTTCCAGCAGCCACCGCGCGCACTCGATATCGGTGACGAGAATGGTGGCCAGTCCGCCCCGCAGCGCACCGAGGACGGCTTCGCGCTTGGCCTCTCCGCCGGAAATCAGCAGCGAGGTCGGGCAGGCTCGGATGGCGTCGAGGCCAATCGAAACCGTGCGTGCGGCAAGGGATCCCGTGACACCGCTGCCGTCGACGCGGAAGAATCGGCCGCCGATTTCGCCGACTGCGCCCAGTTCACGCAGTTCGTCGAGGATCGCGGTGTCGAGATAGCTGCCCTCGAACAGAGTGGTGGCCGTAGAGACCGGTCCGACGCCGAACATCATGACGTCGGCATCGCGCCCCAATGACATGGCACGGCCGACCAACGAATCCTGTTCCAGCGCGGTCACAGTCGCCGGATCCGCGTAGAGCGGTGCGTGCAACCGAACGGGAGTGGCCTGCAACTGCGTGGCGCAGCGGCCGAGGGTGTAGTCCACGCCGGTCTGGTAGTCACCTGAGGTCATCGAACCGTCCAGCTGGACAACGGTCGCGCACCGCGCCGACTTCGTCCACAGTTCATGCGCGACCGCGATGGTGTCCGGGCCCCAGGTGAATCCGAGGGTGTCCGCCGGCCGCAGTCGACGGTTCAGGACGCCGACCGCGGCGCGCCCGAACGGGAGCAGGCTTGCCTGGGATCGATCGGGTACCTCACCGAGCACCACCGCTTCGGTAAGCCCGAACCTCGCTTCGAGCTCGCTCTCGACATCGGCGTGCACGGCCGAACGCAGCTCGTCCGGGACATTGATCTCGATGCGAACCAGCCCCTGAGCCCGGGCGCGGGCGATGAGCCGCCCCGCGGTTGGGCGTGAAACACCCAGCTTGGCGGCGATTTCCGCCTGGGTGGCGCCTTCGAGGTGATAGAGCTGCGCAGCCCGCAATGCCAACCGGACATCGTCCGGATTGCCCGGCCGGGACGCTTCGGTCGCCACTGCGCTCCTCGTTGATGCGTGATCATCTGCTCAGTAGGTGAGCTATTGTTCAGGAGGCTACCATCGGAGTGTGACGCACACAACAGTCGAAGGGTCGTTATGAACGGGGCCACAACCACGGCGCTACGTGCCGACACGATCGACGGGCTCGCCCCGGAAGTTTCGGTGCCGACCTACGACCGCAGTCGGGTCCGCACCGGGATAGTGCATTTCGGTGTCGGCGGGTTCCATCGCGCCCATCAGGCGATGTACATCGATCGGCTACTGGAGCAGGGCGGCGCGACCGACTGGGGTATCTGCGGAGTCGGAGTGCTACCCGCCGATCGGCGCATGCGCGATGTGCTCGCGGCGCAGGACGGTCTGTACACCCTGTCGGTCACCGAGCCGGACGGCACCTGGCGGACCCGCGTGATCGGCTCGATCATCGAATACCTTTACGCACCAGACGATCCGGAGGCGGTGATCGAGAAGCTGGCCGATCCGGCAACCCGGATCGTCTCACTCACCATCACCGAGGGTGGATACAACTTCTCCGCGACCACCGGCGAATTCGACGCTGCTGCTCCGGCGATTCGGGCCGATCTAGCGCCGGACCGTCTGCCCCGCACCGTATTCGGGCTCGTGACCGAGGCGCTGGTGCGCCGCCGGGCACGGGGCATCGCACCGTTCACCGTCATGTCGTGCGACAACATCGAAGGCAACGGACACATCGCGCGGGCAACCTTCGCAGCGTTCGCGCGGCTGCGTGATCGCGAGCTCGGTGATTGGGTCGAAAGCGCGGTGCGGTTTCCCAACTCGATGGTCGACCGCATCACGCCCGTGACACCCGCCGAGGCCTCCGCCGAGCTCTCGCGCCGCTATGGCCTGGAGGATCGGTGGCCGGTGGTGACCGAGCCGTTCACCCAATGGGTGCTGGAGGATTCGTTCACCCTCGGCCGTCCCGACTTGGATGACGTCGGGGTGCAGCTCGTCGCGGATGTCGCACCGTATGAGCTGATGAAACTGCGCTTGCTCAACGCGAGCCACCAGGCACTGGCCTATCTGGGATATCTGAGCGGCTACCGTCTCGTGCACGAGGCGGCCCAGGATCCGGACTTCCGCCGATTCCTGTTGCGCTACATGGACCGTGAGGCAACACCCACCCTGCGTCCGGTGCCCGGCGTCGACCTGGACCGCTACAAACACACCCTCATCGAACGGTTCTCCAACCCTGCGATCGGCGACACCATTGCCAGACTGTGCGCCGAATCGTCGGACCGCATCCCGAAATGGCTGCTACCGGTCATCCGTCAGCAGCTCGGTGGTCGCCAAGGCTCCGGCGAGATCGACTGTGCCGCAACAATTGTTGCCGCATGGGCGCGCTATGCCGAAGGCTTCGACGAGCACGGCGAGCCGATCGATGTGATCGACCGGCTCCGCGACCAACTGAAAGCGCTGGCCCGCCGCCAGCGCGACGACCCCACCGCATTCCTCAGCGACAGAACAGTATTCGGCGATCTGATCGACCAAACCCGATTCGTCGACGCCTATGTCACGGCACTGCGTTCACTACATGCTCGTGGCGCCGAGGCGACGGTGGCCGAGTTGGCACGCGACGAAAGGCAGTGACACCTATGCGCTCAGCGGTCTTGGAAGCGGTCGGGAAGATCGCGATCGTAGAACGTGCCGTACCCGAACCTGGTCCGGCCGAGGTACTCATCGAAGTCAGCGCGGTCGGTGTCTGCGGCTCCGACGTGCACTATTTCGAGCACGGCCGGATCGGCGACCACGTCGTCGACCAACCGTTGGTGCTCGGCCACGAAGCCTCAGGTGTGGTGGTCGGATTCGGCGCCGGCGCGCGCCACCATCACCTAGGGCAACGAGTCTCGCTCGAGCCAGGGGTGCCGGACTTCACCTGCCGTCAATGCCGAGCGGGCCGATACAACCTGTGCCCGGACATGCGGTTTTTCGGCACACCCCCGATCGATGGCGCATTCTGCGAATACGTGGTGCTGGACCAGGAATTCGCGCATCCGGTGCCGGATTCGCTGACCGACGAGGCGGCCGCGCTGCTCGAACCGTTATCGGTCGGCGTATGGGCGTGCCGTAAAGGACGGGTTGGTGCGGGCGACCGCGTGCTGGTGAACGGCGCGGGTCCGGTCGGGCTCGTCACCGCGCAGGCCGCGCTGGCTTTCGGTGCGTCCGAGGTCGTGATCACCGATGTGAATCCACACCGGCTGGCACTGGCCATCGAACTGGGCTGCACACAAGCGGTGGATGTCGGCCGTACTCCACTGCGCGACATCGGATTCGAACCGAATGTCCTCCTGGAATGCTCCGGACATCCCACGGCAATCGGCGACGCGGTGCGCACGGTTGCGAGGGCCGGGCGGGTGGTGCTCGTCGGCATGGGCGGCGACGATATTCCGCTCCCCTTGCCCTACCTGCAGGAACACGAACTGGAGCTGACCGGAACATTCCGCTACGCGAACACCTGGCCGACCGCGATCGACCTCGCCGCCACCGGACGAGTCGATCTCGACCGCCTGGTCACCGGCCGCTTCGGCCTCGATCAGGTGGCCGCGGCATTGACCAGCGGCCGGGACGACCGCGGCTCGATCAAACCGATCGTGCTGCCGGGCAGTTGATTCGCCAGGTATGGACGCCGGGACCGAGGCAGCCCCTTCAACTCGGCCAGCACCTGCTCGATCTGCGCGCTCGGCTGGGCGTCGGTCACCTTGGCCATGCCGGGAGTGGCGAACACCACCTGCATCTGAGCACCGCTGAAGGTCGACATTCGTTGCTGCAGCAACGAAACGACGTCCTGTGACTCGGTGCCGGAAACGGTGAAGTTATCGGTCGTCTTGCCGCCGGATCCGACCACGAATAGACAGTCGGCGCGTCAGGTCAGTCGCCCGACGTGAACCGCGGCAGCGCCGCGTACAGGTCCGACACGCTTTCTCCTCGGCGCTGTACCGTGCCGTCCGGTCGGACCAGGACCGCGTGCGCGCGGCCGCGGCGCAGCCAGTGGTGCAGGTCTGTGCCCGGCAGGGCCGCGACGATGACGCCGCCGCGCTGTTCGACCAGCATTCGGTCCTGTGCCGTCGGGTCGATCGCGGTGATGATCGCGAATCTGCCGCCGATGATGTCATCGACGCGGCGGCCATCGACCAGAGAATCGTTCGGGATCAGTCGTCCGGCCAGACCGCGGCGCAGTCGAGGTGCAACCACGAGGTCGCAGCGGTGCAGGGCCGGAGATTCGCCGCTGGTGATCATCCGGGTCGGACCGGGCACCCGACGCAGATGCGGTGCGATGAGGCCGCGCAGCCGATTGCCGATTTCGCCGCCATTGGTCATAGTCATGCCGGTGAGCTTGGCCAGCCGGATCATGGTCCGCGCGTGCGGTTTTCGCTCGGCCTCATAGGTGTCGAGCACGCTGTCGGGTAGCTCGCCCCGCAGAACACCGGCCAGCTTCCAGGTGAGGTTCACGGCGTCGCGCACACCCGCGCCCATGCCCTGGCCGATGAACGGCGGCGTGAGGTGGGCAGCGTCGCCGAGCAGGAACAGCCGACCTTCGCGCCAGCGATCCGCGATTTGGGCACGGAAGGTGTATTCGGCGACCCGCACCAGCTCGAGGTCTTCGACCGCGATCGCCCCGATCCACGGGGAGATCAGCGGCCGGAGCCGGACGATATCGGGGTAGTCGTCCGCGGTTTCGCCGGGGCGAAGCCGAAATTCCCAGCGGTACCGGGTCTTTCCGATGCGCATATAGGTGGCCGCGCGCGTCGTATCGCAGATCTGGTGCACGCCTTCCCAATGGTCCAGCTCGACGGTTGTGGCGAGGTCCACGACCAGCCACCGCTGCTCGAACCGGAGATCGCGCATGTGCGCGCCGACCGCGCCGCGGACGAGGCTGTTGGCGCCATCGCAGCCCAGAACGTATCGCGCGCGCACGGTCTGGGTGCCGCCGGTCGATCGGTCGGTGAAATCAATTCGCACGCAACCGGTTTCCTCGACCACTGCCTCGACTTCGGCGTTCCCGCGCAGGCAGGCCGCCGGATATCGTTTCAGGTTGGCGCGCAGGATAGCTTCCAGTTCCGGTTGGTCGAACAGGTTCGCCTCCGGATACCCGTTGCGACCGCCTGCCGGGTCGCGGTCGAATTGCGCGAGGACCCGCATATCGCGGTCGATCAGACGCAGACCGAGCGCCGGGCGGGAGATGGCGTCGAAGTCATCGCCGACGCCGAGGCGTTGCATGATCCGCCGGATTTCACCGTCCAGGTGGACCGCTCGCGGTTGCGGATAGACACCCTCCCACCGTTCCAGAATCAGGCACTCGATGCCGTGCCGGGCGAGCAGCGTCGCCGCGGTGAGCCCGGCCGGGCCCGCCCCGACGATCACAACCGGAAGCACCTGCGCACTCATGACAGCGTGGCGAGATATCCGAGGGCGACGAGCCCGGTGCCGGCCGCGGGCGCGAATTCCGGAACGCCGTCGCCGTTTCGCACATGCGCGGCCACTGCCCCGGCCATCAACAGCGCCAGTCCGATTCCCGCTGCCACACCGATCGGCGGATGGGTCAGACCGATCAATACCCCACCCGCCGCGGCAATTTCGAGTGCACCGATGCCCCGGTATGCGGCGGTGGAGTAACCGAAGTGCGCGGCGCGTTTACGCATCGATGCGACCGCCGCGAGCTTCGCCGTCCCGAAGGACACGAACTCCGCCGCCAGCACTCCCGCGAGCACCATCGAGACGACTTTCATTGGCACACCGCAACTTTCCAGGAGATCGCATAGCGGCCGAGAATCGCCGCGACCGCCCGTTCGTCCGCCGAGGGGTCGAGCTCCACGACCGCGGCGATCGTGCCGTCCTCGACTGTGGCGGTGATATCGCGTACCGCGGAGACCTCGCCGAGAGCGTCGAGCAATTCGCAGCGGGTGGCGTCGGCGCGCAGGCCGAGTTTGTAGGGCTTGCCGACATCGGTGACCGGCAACGCCTCCAGGACGGTGACCGTCTTGGGCGCGGCGGCGCGTTCGGGCACATGTTCGCTCGCCCAGGCGAGCAGTTCTGCCTCGGTCACATCGGCACCAGGTGCGACTGCCACATAGGCGACGGGAACCTCACCCGCATGGACGTCCGGGCGGCCGACCGCACCCGCCGCCGTGACCGCAGGGTGGGCCAGCAGCGCATCTTCGATCATCGCCGGGTCGATATTGTGCCCGCCTCGGATTATCAGATCCTTCGCGCGGCCATGCAGGTGGATGAAACCGTCGTCGTCGATATGGGCCAGGTCGCCGGTGTTCAACCAGCCGTCGACCAAAGTGCCGAGCCCATCGAGAACATGACCACCACGCTCATCACGACCGGTCACGTATCCACCGAAAACCGTTGGCCCACTGATGACCAGCACACCCGTCGCACCGGTGGGCAACTCCTCCCACCCTGAGCCCTCCGTGAGACGAACGACCTTTACCTGCTGATAGGGCATGCGCTGTCCGACCGCGCCCGGTCGCGGCAGGTCCGGAAAGCTACGGGCCGTCGCGCACGTCGCCTCGGTGAGTCCGTACCCCTCGACCAAAGTGACACCGGTATGGGCTTGAAAGCTCTCACGCACCGCGGGCGGCAGCGGAGAGGCACCCACCATCGCGAAACGCAGACTGGAGATATCGGCGGCGATCGGGGACTGCGCCAAGACCGCGTACACGGTCGGCACGGCACTCATCGCGGCAATCCCATAGTGCGCCACGATATTCCAGAACTCCGCGTAGAGGGCGAAGTCCCGGTAGCCGAGCGGTCCGGCCCACACCACCTGCTGGCCCTTGAACATTGGTGCGAGCAAGGTGACAACGAGGGCGTTGACATGGAACAGCGGCAGTGCCGCGAACACCACGGAGTCCTCGTCGAGCATGGAATTGGCCGCGATCATCCAGGCATTGGCGACCTCACCGGAGTGCCGATGTGAGGCCAGCTTCGGGATACCGGTAGTGCCGCCGGTGTGGAACAGCGCCGCCAAATCCGATGCTGCAGGCGGCTGCCCGGCATAGTCGAACGAATCCTGTTCGGCTGCAAGGTCCTCGAGGTAGCCGATGCGGACATTGTCGATCTGTGCCAACGGCGGCGCCGTACCTGCCGCAGCGGTCGGCCGTAGCACCAGCAGTGCGTCCAGCAATCCCTGTGCCGCCAATTCGTGCGCCGAAACCCAGGTATCGGCGGCGAGTTCGGGGCCTGCCGCGATGAGGACACGGGCACCTGATCGGCGCAGCAGTTCGGCGGTGTGCTGCCTGGACAGACCACCGTTGATCGGTGCGGCGATGCCGGCCAGCTGCGCGGCGAGGGTGGCGGGGATCAGCTCAGCGCAGTTGGGCGAGATCAACGCGACCGCGTCACCGCGGCGCACCCCGAGTTCATGGAGCAGGTTCGCGTACCGATGCACATCGGCCAGCAGCTGAGAGTAGCTGCACTGCAACGGTTCCCGCCAGCGCGCGGCCTCAGGAAGCACCGTGATGGCGGTACGGTCCGGCCAGCGTGTCGCCGCTCGCACGAGCAGCGCGTAGGTCGATTCGGGTAGACCCCGTTCGGTCAAGGGGACAGATTCGATCTCGGGCAGATCGCTCGGGTTCGCGTAACCCGGCCACAGCAGATCTTCGGTCGTCGACTGCGTGGCCATCAGGTTGTCGGTCACCGGGCGCACCTCACGACCGTGCGCTGCCGGCCCAGATCGATGGTCCCGTCGTCGGTACTGATAGCAACCTCCATGACATCGCCGTCTTGCAGATACTTCGGATTCTTGGCTTGGCCCTTGAAAAACAGCTGCCACTTCACCTTCGGCGGCAGCAGCGAGGCGATGATCTCGACCGGCTTGGGCGGGGCGCTGATCGCCGTGCCGACCGGCGTACCGGTGAGCAGCAGATCCCCCGCATCCATCCGTTGGAACTTCGTGAGCGCCCGCAGGGTTTCGACAGGTCGGTAGATCATGTCCGCGACAGTCATGTCCTGACGTATTGCACCGTTGACCCACAGACGCAGCCGCAGATCTACGAACCTCTTCAACTCGTCTGCCTCCAACAGGACCAGTGCCGGTCCGACCGGAGTAAACGTCGGATACGACTTCGCCTCGTAGAACTGCGTTTTCGGCAGCTGCACGTCGCGAGCGGAGACATCGTTGGTCACCACCAGGCCCACGATGTAGTCGGCGAGGTTATCCGCGGTGACCTCCGAACCGACCGGCATCTCCCGGCCGAAGACGAGACCGATCTCGACCTCGTAGTCCAGTAGTCGCACATGCGGGGGCCGGATCACATCGTCGTTCGGGCCGCTGATCGATCCGGAGGTCTTGCGGAAGAAGGTCAGCGGCACAGTTTCCGGATCTCCGCCCGAATCCTTCACATGGGAGGCGAAATTCGTCATCTGCGCCACCACCCGGCACGGTGCCGTCACCGGTGAGATCAACGAAAGACTGTCGACCGCAACGGTATCCGAGCTCGCTACCGCCGAAGCGATGGCCGCTCGATCAGCCAGCAGCTCGCGGGTCGTGGTAGCGGCGGTATCGATGTGCGCAGCACCGGTAGGTGTCTGCACCCACCAGGCATCGGCGGTACGAAGGACGGAAATGGTCATGAACTGGCTACTTTCAACAGGCCGCGCAGGCGGCGGAGATCGAATTCGTTGTCCTCGCGCAGCGCGCCGACAATCGCACGTAGTTCGTGCAGCGATTCGCGACCGGGGGTGATGCCGAGGAAGTCTTTCGTTGCGGGCGGACCCCACTGCGCCAGCCCGGAGGCACTCATCGGCGCCCAGCCCGGCTCGAGGGTGCAGTCGAACATGTCGCCGTCGCTGAAATGCTCGACCATGAACCCATCGGGATCACGCCAGTAATCGAAGATCTGACTGCCCTGGATGTGCCGGCCGATCCCCCACGAGCGGCGATAACCGTGGTCGAGCAGGTACTCACCACCCGCCGCCAGCGCGTCCAAATCAGCGACCTGGTACGCCGAGTGCACGTACCGGTTGGACGGGCCGAGCGTCAGCGCCAGCGTATGGTGATCGGCCGGGGTGCCCCCGCGGTCGCAGCGGATGAAACTCATTACCGGTCCGCGCTCGCGCTGCCCCGGATAGAAGAGGAAGTCGCTGACGATCATCCCCAGGTTCTGCAGGTACCAGTCCAGCGTCGCGCGGTACTTGGTGCTTTGCACGACGGCATGCCCGAGCCGCTGGACCCGCGCGGGCTCCCGGGGTGGTCGCTGCGTGGCATTGATTCGGTCCACCGAGTATCCGAGGTTGAACACATGCGGCTGCTGCGGCGGCAGTGCGGGCAGCTCATGGATGTCTGCGACCACCCGGACACGCAGGCCACTCGGATCGACGAGATCGACGGTCATCCCGCCGAGTGACTCCGGCAACGACACGGGCCGGGTTCCGGTCACCTCCGCCAATCGCAGCAGATCCGCGGCGTCGGCAGCGTGGAAGGCCGGGCCGACGAACCGGGACCTCGCGCCGCGCCGGATGAGTACACACGGCGCGCCCGCATCGGTTCCTCGTAATTGCAACTCGTCGGCGGTGCGCGCCGCCGTCGTGAAGCCGAACGCGTTCGCGAAGATTTCGGCCCGCTCCAGGTCCGGTTTCTCGAACTCCAGCCACGCCAGGTCGAGCACCTTCACCACCGGGTTACCCGCCCTGCCGGGATGCTCGCCCGCAAGCGCGCCGTGCTCGCAGTGCAGGCCGGTGTGCACGTCGTGATGGCCGCTCATCGACCGCTCCCTTCCAAATGATGACGATATCGTCACTCAAGAACGTATAGTCAGTCAAGGCGTTCTGAGGAATTCGTCAATATTGACCCGGGAGGTTAGGATGGCGCCCAGTGATACCAGTGAGAGGTGGATAGCGATGGCCCTGCCGACCGGTTCGGAACCCAACCGCCTGGAGCGCCGCAAGGCGCGCACCCGCGCCGCACTGGTGAGCGCGGCACAGGCTCTCATCGCCGACGGAAAACTGAATGTCCCGATCTTGGAAATCACCCAGGCCGCTGACGTCGGCATGGGATCGTTCTACAACCACTTCCAAAGCCGGGAGGAACTGTTCCAGGCTGCCATCGAAGAAGCGCTCGACCAGCACGGCAGCGTCCTCGATCTGCTGTGCGAGTCCATGGACGATCCGGCCCACGTATTCGCGCAAAGCTTCCGCCTCACCGGCCGCTTACACCGGCGCAACCCCACCCTCAGCAAAGTCCTGCTCAGCAATGGACTCACCCTCGTCGGCTCCGACAAGGGCCTCGCCCCTCGGGCCCGCCGCGATATCGAGTCCGCCGTCCGTGCGGGGCGCTTCCAGATCCGCGACCCGGAACTGGCCATGACCATCGTCGCCGGCGCGGCCCTCTGCCTCGGCCAACTGCTGCACAACGACCCCGAACGCGATGATGCCGAAGCCGCAGACCAGGTCACCGAGGACCTCTTGCGCATGTTCGGACTGTCCGCCGACGAAGCGCACGAAATCTGCCGGCGCCCGCTGCCGTCCCTCGGCGCACCGCCGCAAAACGACACCGCCGCCTGAATTCCCGCCCTGGTTCTGGGAAGGCTCAGTCGCGACCGCGCCGCAGCCCCGGATTCTGCCACGCAAATGCCGACTGATCCGACTCACCCGCACCTGGTCGACCAGCGCATCGAGCAGGCCTGCCGGACCAGGACGATCCAGCCTCGTGGTCTGCTGCGTGACTTGTCGTAGCGGTTCACCTTTGAGCCGGCTTCGAGTTGAGGTCACTTTTCAGAAGTGGATTCGACCGGTTCTCTTGCGCCTACCGCATTGCGCGAATTCGCTTTTCGAATATCCCGAACGCGCCCGACAACCTCAACCGCAGCCGGTAAGAGGACCGGCGACAGCATGAATGCGAACAGCGCAGGAACATCCTGGCCCATGAGGGCGCGCCACCGGCCCGCCCTCACCGTGTGCGAAACATGCCCGAGTTCGAGTTTCAACCTCCAGGGTTGGCGGTGGCGCACCGGTTGATCTTGAACGAAGCGGAGCGATACCCCGCCTGATGGATAGAAGGCATGGCGCCCGCCGCGGCCCAACTCGCCGAACCCTGACCGGTCGAGCGCCTGGTTACGCCAGTTCCTCGAAATCACTACGGATTTCGGACCACATGGATACGGCGCGACTTCGGGACCGGAAGAACTCGATTTCGCGTTTGATGCCCGAACTCTGTTCCCACCCAGCAATATCCACGACAACCAACTCGTCCATCATCTCCATGAATACCGCATCGATCGGAGCCCAGAGCTTGCCGACCACCGCAGCCTCCTCCCCCAGTGCCTCATTGATTGGATGCGACATCGAGACCTGACTGAACACGGCGTGGCCGGATCTCACGATCGTCGCGGCAACCTCGTTGCACCGTAGGAAACGTTCGTGCACGATCTCCGGATCGGAATTGCTGTAAGGACAGGCACGGAAGATTCGTCTCATACCGCTCTCGATTTTCATATTGCGAGTCGATGGGCCGTGTCGGGGTTTCAATTCGGCCAGGTATCGGACAGGGTGTATCCGGTCGGGAAGGGGTCGGCGGGGTCCAGGCCGACCTGACTCAGTTCGGTGATGTAGGCCTGCCCGGTCACCCGCGGCACGACGGCCGGGTAGGCACCCACCGTCGTGTCGCGGACGATCGAGCTGGTGAATTGGCTGCCGATTATGGACTCGTGCACGAACTGCTCGCCTACCGCGATCTCGCCCCTGGCCGACAGCACCGCCAAACGGGCGGAAGTGCCTGTCCCGCACGGTGATCGGTCCAGTCGGCCAGGGGATACGACCACCGCGTTGCGCGCGGTCAGCACACCGTCGACCCGGGACAGCGGTCCCGTGAACTCGGTCTGGGTGATACCGGCGAACTCCGGGTTCTCCGGATGTACGACCGGTATCTGTTCAGCTGCTGCGGTTTTCAGCTTTTGGCCGAGACCGCAGATGTCACGAGCCTCATCGGGGGTGAGTGCCAGCCCCAACTGTCGGGCGTCGGCCAGCGCATAGGCCATTCCACCCCAGGCGACGTCGACGGTGATCGTGCCGTAGCCGGAAAGCTCCAACGGCACATCGAGGTGGTAGGCGAAAGCAGGCTGATTCTCGAATTCGACGCCGGTCACCTTGCCGTCCTCGCAGCTGCATCGAATCTTGATCAGTCCGGCCGGCGACTCGAGCACCAGATCGGTGATCGGCTCTACCATCTCGATCATCCCGGTCTCCAGCAACGCCGTCGCCACGCACATCGTATTGCTGCCGGACATGACCGGGTACTCGGCTGATTCGGCGATGACATACCCCAACTGCGCATCCGGATGGGTAGCCGGGACGATGAAGTTGACGCAATGCGTCACCGCGCCTCGCGGCTCGTGCAGCAGCAACTGCCGGAGGTTGTCACGGTGGTCCCGGAAGTAGCGCATCTTGTCGAAGACCGTTGCTCCGGGTACGTCCCCGATGCCGCCGGTGACCACATTGTTGATCTCGCCCCCGACATGGCATTTGACGACATTGATGACCCGGCTCCAACGCATTGAATTCCTCCGTTGCTGAGTTTGCTTGTCACGGACGTGCGGTGCCATGACGATGCTGCACGGGCATCGGCTCGATGTCGCCGGGTGCGCCGAGGGAAATGGATGAGGCCGGCGGGGACGATGAACCCGCCGGCCTCAGCACGGATCTGCTCTCAGGAACTACCGCACAGACCCGTGCAGCTCATGGACTCCCGGCAGCTCGACACGGCCGGGCGTTACCGGGGCTCAGTTCGCCGCGTAGTTCAGACCGCTTTCGGCGATGAGCTTGGTCAGTTCGTCCTTCTTCTCGGCAGGCAGCTCACCGTAGGGCGCTCGCGGTACGCCGAGATCGATGCCGACCGCACTGGCAGCCGCCTTGGTCGACACCGCATAGCCTTCCTTACCGAGGAAGTCCAGGACGTTCCACAACCGCTTGAAGATCTCGAGCGCCTCGGCGTGCCGTCCCTGTTTCGCCAGTTCGTAGATCGCCACGCACTCCTTCGGCGCGAAATTCGGCGCGCCCCAAATTGATCCCGCGGCGCCCGCGGCGAAGGCGGGCAGCACGATCGTGTCCCAGCCGACGAAGGTCTCGATCGCGTCACCGAGATTGAAGATCAGGTCGAAGGCCTGCTCGATGGATCCCGACGTGTCCTTCACATACTTGACCGCGTCGGTCCGGCCCAACAGCTCACGGTAAAAAGCGCGGTCGAGATTCACACCGGTGATGCCCGGCAGGTTGTAGGCGATCACGGGCACGCCCGCGGCCGCGCCGACGGTCGCGAAATACTCGATGATCTCAGGCCGCGTCGGGGGCTCATAAAACGGCTGGACCACCAGCACAGCGGCCGCGCCCGCATCGGCCGCGTGCTTGGACAGCTCCACCGCTTCGGCGGTCGAAGTAGAACCGGTCTGCGGTGCGACGGGCACCCGCCCGGCCGCCTGATCGATGACGACCTCGTTGACGCGCTTGCGCTCAGCGAGGGTCAGTGCCGCGAATTCGCCGGTGCTTCCGCCGGGAACCAAGCCGTGCAGGCCGTTTTCGATCAGGAAATCGACGTGGTTGCGCAATGCCCCCTCATCGACCGATCCGTCCGCGGCGAATGGTGTCGATACGGCGGCAAGAATGCCACCCAGCTTCTTGGTCATGGATTTCTCTCTGTTGACGATGGAATCGGCCGCAAGCTGCCAGGCCACCAAATCGAGCGTGGAGATGCTCGCTGATCCGACATTAACACTTTTGCATATTGTCGACAAGCGGACGGTCGACTGAATGGAAGTGGCCGATTCGATCCCCTCATCGATCGAATCGGCCACAGTCGTGGCTGAACGGCGGTCCGGTCAGCGGTATCGGGTGGGATCCAGCGTGATCTGACCGAGGAGAAGCGCGGCCAATCCACGCTCCACCGCCGCACGCCATCCCGAGACGGAACCCGCGCGCCGCCGATCTCGTGGTCCGCGGCCCGCTTTCAACGAATTCGGTGGACGTGTAACCGGATTCGACAGATCCGGATCCAGCTCGTTCATCGGCCGCCACCCCGCCCGGTCAGCGCGCCCGAACTGTCGCGCGGCCCGGGCACCGCAACTTCCGAAGCCTCCGCCAAACCGACCGTGACCGGCCCTCGCGACAGATCAATCCGGTCCATGATCGACCAGGGCACCCGGAATACCCGGCCGGGCGAAGCCGGCCAGGGCACCCGCCGCGCGGCGACGATCGATCCTTGCTGCTCCAAGGTCACCGTCGGAAATCTCACGAACCCGTCTGTCCACAGCAGCAGGCGGTGGCGCGGCGGGGCCGGGTCCGTAGGGCGGACCAGACCCGGTGCGGCCCAGCGAAACGGCGCCGCGGCCAGAATCCGGAGCGCACCGTCGCCATGCGCCGGGAACGGTGCGCCGTCGAGGTACTCCGCCACCCGGTCCGCGACGAACGACCCGTCCAGCGCGGCGATATCAGCGGTATCGACAGGATGCAGAACGTTGCCCGCGGCGAAGACGCCGGATTGGCTGGTACGCAGACCGGTATCCACCAATGGCCCATTGGTAGCCGGGTCGAGTGCGATTCCGGCTGATCGGGCCAATTCGTGATCGGGGATCCAGTCTCCGGTGAAAACCACGGTGTCGCAGGCGATCACACGTCGGTCTCCGGTATCGAGGTCTTCGATCTCGACGCCTTCGACGATGCCTCGCCCTATGACTCGCACAACCCGGGTACGGGTGGCGACCGGAACCCGCAGGAAAGAACGTCCGGCCAAATTGAACGCGCCGTAGGACTCCGGCGAGGAGTACTGGCTGGTCATGAGAACCGGTCGGCATCCGGCGTGGCGCAGGGTGAGCACCGCCGACCAGCTCACCAGTTCGGCACCGACGATGACGGCGCGGCGACCGACCCGGCGATGCTGCAAGTGCACCATCTGCTGTAGTTGGCCGGTGGTGTACACACCTGCAGGGCGGTCTCCGGGGACGAGGCGCGCCGGTCGGGCCCGTTCCCGCGCACCGGTCGCGAAGATTACGGCGCGGGCCGCTATCCGCAGCAACCCGCGGGGCGTCGTGACGTCGAGCGACCGGTCGTCGTTGATCATCGTCACCGTGGCTTCGGTCAGTATGTCCGCTCCGGCGGACTCCGCTTCCGCGGCAAGCCTTTCCGCGTAGGCCGGCCCGCTGGTGAAGGTGTGCCTGTCGCGAATCCCGTACCCCGGGTGGGCGCAATGGCGTGGCACGCCACCGGCCCGGACTTCCCGGTCGAGTACCAGCACCTGCCGAGAGTGGTTGTCACACAACTGTTTCGCAGCCGTCAATCCGGCCGGGCCCGCTCCGATGATGGCGACGTCGGTAGCGATGACGGTGCGGGTGGAAGCGGTGGCGGTCAACGTACGGACTCCTTAATAGTCTGGGTGACGTCCGTCGATCCGGCGCACGGGTGCTGTTCGACGATCGCGGTGACTTCCGCACCGCAGAAGAACCCTTGGCAGCGGCCGTTCATCGCGCGTGTGCGGCGGCGTAGCCCGTCCAGATCAGTCGGTGGAATAGTCGAGTCGTAGGCATCGCGGATCTCGCCAGCGCTCACCCGTTCGCAAAAGCAGACGATTTTGCCGTACTGGCTGTCCCGGGCGATCAGTTCACTGTCCAGGTAGGGCCGCGGAAACGCTTCGCCGAGATTCGGCATGCGGGGCGGTTCGGGAAGTTCGGTCCGTCGTGGCCCCAGGGCGCCGATATCGGTCAGCGCATTCTCGACGTATTCGGCGACCGCCATCCCGGAGGTCAGTCCGGTGGACCGGATGCCACCGACGACCACGTAGTGCTGGTCCGCGTCCAGCCCGATCAGGTAGTCCGGATGATCGATGGCCGCCCGCAACCCCGCGTACATGGCCGTGACCTCTTCGCGCATAAGCGCGGGCATGAGCTTGGCGCCCTTGCCGAGCAGGAATTCCACGCCATTGTCAGACGTACCAGTGGCATCGCGATCGGTCAGGTCCTCGGCCGTCGGGCCGAGCATGACATTGCCGTAAATGGTCGGGCTGACCAACACACCCTTGCCCAGCGCGGTCGGCACCGGAAGAACGATGCGGTCCACCAGCGGGCGCGCGAGCTTGTCGAAGACGAACAGCTCACCGCGGCGCGGGGTGACGTGGAAACGGTCGAATCCGAACGCGTTGTCGAGGTGGTCGGCGCCCAGTCCGGCGGCGTTGACGACCCAGCGGGTGCTGATCGGGCCGGCGGAGGTATGCAGAACGGAACGGGAGTCATCGACAGTGACGGCCTCGACCCGGCTACTCGTATGCAAGCTCACCCCGCGTCGAACGGCGTCGGTGGCCAGCGCGAGATTGGTCGTCCACGTGCAGATGATCGACTCATCGGGCACTGTGAGGCCACCGAGCGCACCGGGTCCCAGGGCGGGCACCGCGTCGTAAACAGCTGCGGCATCGATGATTTCGCAGGCGTGGTAATCATTGCGGACGGCCTTGTCACGCAGTTCCGGCAAGGCGGCCAACTCTTCGTCGGTCCAGGCGACCAGCAGGGCTCCGGTGCGTTCGATCGGGATGCCGGTGCGGCCGGCATAGTCCGACAGCAATTCGTATCCGCGCCGGACCAGCCGCGATTCCAAGGTTCCTGGTTTGGCGTCGAAGCCGGTGTGCAGGAGCGCGGTGTTCGCTTTGCTGGTGCCGTCACCGACATCGCCGCGTGCTTCGACCAGGGCGACCCTCCGGTCGTATCCGGCCAGTGCCCGCGCGATGGCGGACCCCACGATCCCGGCCCCAACTACCGCGATGTCGTAATCGGCTCCTGGGGTAGGAACGGACATCAGTGCACTCCTCTCGGAAGGGTCGCCTCGGCGGCGGCCCTCCACTGCTGGCGGAACTCGGTAGCGCGGCCACGTGACCAGCGCGGTTCGTAGGTTCGGGTGGGCGCCCGTGGACCGATGGCGTCCTCGACCGAAATCGACTGGTCCCATGCCATTCGCGCGCACGCCGCAGCGCCCAGGGCGGTGGCGTGCACGTTCGGATAGACCTCCACCGGCAACTGGGTCAGATCGGCGGTGGCCTGCATCAGCCGCTCCGACGACGTCAGACCGCCGTCGACCCGCAGACTCGACAACGGGCGGCCCAGATCGAAGGCGGTGGAATCGACCAGCTCGGCGGTCTGGGCCGCGATCCCCTCCAACACCGCCGCGATCAGGTGCCCGCGCCCAGTGGACAGCGTGAGCCCGGTGAACGAGGCCATCGCATCACTTCGCCACCAGGGTGCCGCCAACCCGGCGAAGGCGGGAACACATTTCGCACCGGCGGATTCTCCGGCCGCCGCGGAGTCCAGTTCCCTTGGGGCGGAGATCAATCCGAGATCCTGGAGCCAGCGGACAGCCGAAGCCGCCGTATAGACCTGTCCGTCCAAGCAGTACCCGGTGGTATTCCGGATGGCCGAGGCGACCGAGGATGTCAGACCGACGCCGGACCGCACCGGCACCGAGCCGGTATGAGCGAGCAGGAAAACGCCTGTGCCGAACGTACATTTGGCGGTGCCGGCCACCAGACAATGCTGGGCCAACAGCGATGCCTGTTGATCTACGATGAGACCGCCGACAGCCATCGGCGCGCCGAAGGCATCGGTGGCTCCGACGATCGTGTCGTTGTCGAGGATCTCCGGCATATCCTCGTCCCCGAGTCCGAAGAGTTCCAGCAGTTCAGCATCCCAGCCGCCGTCGTCCAGATCGGCGAGCAGCGATCGGCTCGCTGTCGTGCGGTCGGTGACGAAGGCTCCGGTGAGCTGGTGCACAATCCAGCTGTCAGTGGTGGTTACGACGCCGCGCCGGGTGATGTTGTCCCGCAGCCAACTCATTTTCGGCGCGGAGAAATACGGGTCGAGTACCAGACCGGTGCGCTGTTCGATACGACGCCGATCAGGCGCACGCGAGTGGCACTGTGGGTCGGCTCGGCGGTCCTGCCACACAATGACAGGGCTCAGCGGCCGCCCGCTGTCGCGGTCCCAGGCCAATACCGATTCACCCTGGTTGGCCAGGGAGACCGCGGACACGGACGTGCCTGCCTGTTCGATCGCCCGGCGGCCGGTCTCCAGGACCGAGGCCAGCAATGCCGCGGGGTCCTGCTCGACTCCGCCGTCGTCGAGATAGTCCGGACGAAGCGGCGTTTCGGCGACGGACAGTAGTCGGCCGTCATCCGCGACGACCAATGCCTTGGTCCCCGAGGTGCCTTGATCAATCGCCAGGACGGCCACGGTGTTCTCCTTTCATCAGGTCCGGCAGCAGCTCGTATCGCACGGTGAGGTCATGGATCCGCCAAACCTCCAAGCTGCCGTTGTAGAGGTCGACCAGCCAGCACGGGCCGTGCCGGGACGGGATGGCCATCGTGATCCGACCCCAGGGCGACATCCGGCCCGACCCCGGGTCGATCCGCCGGATCCATCCGCCGACCTGGATATGGCGGACGATCTCACCGGACATGGGCGGTCATGAGCTTCATCCGAGGTTGACGATGACGTGCTTCTCGCGGGTGAACTCGGCAAGCCCGGAGGTCCCGCCTTCCTTGCCGTATCCGGACCCCTTGAATCCGCCCAGCGGTCCCTCCGGACCGACGACCATGTGGTTGTTCACCCAGACCACACCCGATTCGATGGCGTTGACATTGCGCAGCGCACGTCCGATGTCGCGGGTCCACACCGAAGCGGCCAGCCCCTGTTCGACCCCGTTGGCTTTGCGCAGCGCGTCGGCGTCGTCGGTGAAGGTCTGCACGGTCGCCACCGGACCGAAGATCTCCTCCTGCACCAGTTCGTCGCCCTGCCGCAGGCCGATGATCAGCGTCGGCTCGAAGAAATAGCCGGGACCGTCGATGATGTTCCCGCCGGTGAGCACCCGAGCATGCGGTGGGCGGTTGTCGACCAAGTGGGCGACCCGGTTCCGCTGCTGTTCGGATATCAGCGGTCCCAGCACGGTGGACTCGTCGTGGGCGTTGCCCACCTTCGTCGAGGCCAGGCTCGCCGCGAGTGCCTCGGTGAACCGATCGTGGATGGTCTCCGCGACCAGCAGCCGGGTCGACGCCATGCATTCCTGGCCGGCGTTGAACAGGATGCCGTTGGTGAGGATCGGCAGCGCCGTGTCGAGGTCGACGTCGTCGTGCACGATGACCGGCGCATTGCCACCGAGTTCCAGCACCAGGCGTTTCGGCGCTGCTCCGGCAGCGGCGGCAATGCTGCGGCCCGCAGGCGTGGATCCGGTGAACGACACCAACGCCACGTGTGGATGACGCACCAGGGCATCGCCGACCACACTCCCCTGGCCGTTGATCATGTTGAGCACACCGGCCGGCAATACCGTTTGCGCCAGTTCCACGAAGCGAGCTGTCGCCAGTGGTGTCAGCTCGGCGGGCTTGAGTACCACCGTATTTCCCGCGACCAGTGCGGGCGCCAACTTCCACACGGCCTGCCACAGGGGGAAGTTCCATGGCGTGATGCCCACCACGACGCCGAGCGGTTCCCGGCGCACGAAACTGGTATTGCCGGGGTTGTATTCAGCGGCCGCCATCGACGACAGCGCCCGGCCGGCGCCGGCGAAATGCCGCAGTGCGTTCACAATGCCCGGCAGCTCGTCGTCCCGCACCGCGCTGATGGGTTTACCGGCGTCGAGGCATTCCAGCTGGGCGAACTCCTCGAGGTTGCCCTCGACGAGATCCGCCAGTTGCAGCAGGAGGCGAGATCGAGCGCCCGGCGAGTGCGCCGCCCATCCGGCGAACGCCGCGTGCGCTGCGGCGACCGCCTGGTACGCGTCCTCGCGGGTCGACTCGGTGAAATGCGCTACGACGGTGCCGGTCGACGGATCACGTACCTCACGAATCGCCTCGCCCGATCCGGGCACCAGCACACCGCCGATCAGGTTGTTGATTTCGCGCGGAGGCGTAGTCACTGCCATGAGTCGGAATTTCCCTTCGATGAGGTGAGGATCGTCCTCACAGATGTCCTTGGTTGGTGTCGATGGACTTGCCCCGCCTGTTCGCGGGGATGGCGCGATAGATGACGCCGCCCGCGACGATTACCGCCAGCATTCCCAGGCCGACATGGACCGGATCGGACTTGATCAGCAGCGCGCACAGCACCACCGACCATGCGATGGACAGGATGAAGATGATCGGACTCACCCGCCCGTAGTGCCAGGGGTGTTGCGGCAGCTTGCGGCGCAGTACCGCGTAGGCGCCGACGGTCACGACGACGCCGTAGGCCAGACCCCAGGCCAGCGCCGTCATCGCGGTGAGCACGGACAGCAGCGACGACCACAGGGCGAAGACCACCGAAAGCGCGAGAATGGTGAGCGCCGCATTGAACGGAATGCGCTGTGCACTTACCTTGCGCAGCCAGTGCGCACCGGGAATCTGGCCGTCACGGGCCTGCGCCCACAGCACCCGAATGCCGGTGAGCTGCAACATGACCAGAGCGGCGAAGAGCGCGACGATAGCGACGGCCTCGAAGACGTTCGCGAATGCCGTACCCACGGCAGTGTCGAGGATCAGCTTGACCGGCGTATCACTGGCCATCACGGCGGGCAGATCCTGAATCGCCAGCACGATCAACGCGATCATGAAAATTCCGACGATGTAGGAGGAGATGTTCGCCAGCACCGATGCCATCGGGGCCTTGAGCGCCGCGCCCTTGGTCTCCTCGGAGGCGTTGCCGGTGGCATCGAACGAGGAAATCAGGTAAGCGGGAAGGATCATGGCGAACAGGAACGGTACGAACCAGTGTCCGGAGTTCACCGTCCCGCCGGAGTCGCTGAGGAACGACAACGGCTGGGTCGGGTGTTTGACCACCAGCAGTACGACGATCAGAGCCACCACGCACAGCACCTCGGCTGCGACGCCGACGTTGTTGCAGATGGCGGCGACCTTGACCCCGGCAAGATTGATGAGCGTGCCGAGCACGATCAACCCGATCGCCCAAGGCAGCGCGTCGCTCTGCTCGGTGAAGGACACGCCGAACCAACCCGCGACGAAGGGGGCGATACTCACCGCGACCGCCGTCACGGCGACGGTATGGGCGATGAGTAACCACCACCCGGTCTGCCAGGCCAGCCACGGCTTGCCGGTGATTCGTCCGGTGATCTGATAGACGCCACCGGCAAGCGGATACGCGGAGACCAGTTGCGCCACCGCCAGCCCCACCGTGAGAACCTGCAGCCCGCCGCCGACCAGAAACGACCAG
The DNA here is from genome assembly GCF_035920345.1 of Nocardia vinacea. Taxonomy (NCBI): domain Bacteria; kingdom Bacillati; phylum Actinomycetota; class Actinomycetes; order Mycobacteriales; family Nocardiaceae; genus Nocardia; species Nocardia vinacea. The sequence continues at coordinate 1,432,327 of NZ_CP109149.1, read as the reverse complement.
AACGACGCTGGTCCGAAGAATCCGAATCCGACGATCAGTGTGGTGAAGACGCTGGACGCGATCGCGATCGAGGTGAACTGCACCCCGAACGACGAGAACAGTCCCAGCGTGCGATTGAGTTCCTGCTTGTAGCCGAGCTTCTCCAGGTGTGCCGTATCGGCATCGACCGCACCCCGATCGAAGCTCCCGGTCCGGTCCGGCGAATCGGTCGACAGATCGGGTTGCTCAGGAATTGTTGACATGTACGGCCTCGCTTGCCTGATTTAGCGTGGTTCCTCGGCTCGCTGGGCCGGGTTACCGATATGTAGCCGCGAACGCGGCTGGAAGATAACAGCGACGTCGGTCCGTGATCGGAGTTAGTCTACTGTCGTTTGTCGACAATAATACTAACTCGCCGTGTCTGCGATCACAATGTGTTTCGGCAAAGTTAATTTCCGGTCATCGGAGGCCGAGATGCCGCTCCGCGGCAGTGAGCTCGACCAGCGACCGCGCGGTCGTATATCCGAGTCCGGTCAGCCGGGCTGCCAAGACAACGAACAGTTGCGCGGCGGTCACCGCATCACCGAGTGCGTGGTGCCGGTCGGTAACCGGAACTCCCAGCGAATCACACAGCCACTCCAGACCGGGCTCACCGTGGTGTCCGGCGGGAGCCAGTCCGGCGGCACGCGCCATAGCGGCGGTATCGATGACCGGGGGCGCGAACGCGAGCCCGCTGCGCCGGAAGGCCGGCTTCAGCAGGTCGCATTCGAACCACGCTGAGTGGGCGACCAGCACGCGCCCCGAGAGCAGCCGATCCAGCCGGTGCACGGCTTCACCTTCGGGTGGCGCGGCCAGCAGATCGCAGGGCCGAAGCGTATGGATGGCGATGGACGGAGCTGCCATCGCGGTGCCGGGACGGACGAGGCCGTATTCCCCCTGCGACGACAGGACTACGCCCTCGCGGATGGGGACCACACCGTAGGAGACGATGCTGTCGAGGGCGGGGTGGGGGCCGGTGGTCTCGAGGTCGATGACCAGGTACTCCGCCGCATCGACCGAACAGGCGAGCGGATCGGCGCGACGGCGGCCGAACGAACCGATCATGACAGTCGCGAGACCCATTCGCTGTCGAGGCGGTTCTGCACCTCCGCCACCGACCGGAATGCCTCCCGCAGGTAGCGGCGGGTCAGGGTATCGAGGTGGCCGGGCGCCACCCACGTCGTCGGGCGAATGCCCTGGCGGATGGCCTCGATCTCGTTGCGCAAAATGAGTTCGTAGAGGTATTCGAATGCGCGTACGAGAGTTTCGCATTCGTCGGCGGTCAGCAGATTGGCGTCGGCGCCCCGGCGCAGGCGGGTGACCGTCGATCCGCGATCGTCACCGGTGACGATGGCGATCCACCGCCCCAGCGACGCGATCGGCGTCAGCCCACCGGCCTTCAGATCCAGGTGGCCGCGATTCGCTCCGGAGTGCTCGACGACGAAGTTGCGCACGAAACCCACCGGTGGCCGGCGCGCGATCGTGTATCGCAGCAGCGCCGCCAGATAGTCGCGGCCGCGCGCGGTGCCGAGCATCGCGTCCGAAACCGCCCGTCCCACAGAAAGATTGGTCAACGGCCTGCTGTCGGCGATCATGGACGACAGCAGCAGCGCGTTCTCCTGGGTGGGGGTCGTGATCCATGAGGTGGCGGTGCTGACCCAGTCCGGCAGCGACTTCGCGAACGCGGGGTTGGTCGCGTTGGCGCCGTCCGCGCAACGCGCCAGACCACAGCGCTCCATATTGCTCAGGATGTTGTCGGCCCAGTGATGCAACCGGCCGAACGGTGACGGCTGATCGGGCAGGTCTTCCCAGACCAGCCCGGTATCGACATCCGAGAGCGGCAACGGCTCGCGCCGCGCCACCGATCCCAGCACCAGCCAAGACGTCGCGTGGGGCACGAGATCGTCGCCGATCTCGGTGAGCGCGATGATCTTCTGCAATAGGGCATCGATCACCGCCGACAGCAGCCCTGCCACATGCATCACCGATACACCGGTATCGCACAACTCCACCCAAGTCGGTTTCAGCAGCGCCGCCGCGGCGGCGAGTTCATCGATGGTGGTCGCGGAATCGATGGCACGACGGATCACCAGGGGATTGCGCACCTCGGCGGAGGCCAGGTCCACCACCCGCAGAATTCCGATCGGCCGCTCCCCCTGACCGGCCACCACCAAATGATGCAGTCCCGACTCCACCATCGTCAGGAAAGCGTCCGCCACCAGCGTGTCCGCGCCGACGGTGGTGGCGGGGAAGGAGGTGATCTTCTCGACCGGCGTGTGCGCGTCGAGACCTCCACTCCCCCAAGCGTTTCGGAAGTCGTTGTCGGTGACGATGCCGTACTCGCCGCCACGCCGAAGCAGGGCACAGGACTGTCCGGCCGCAGTGATGATGTCGGCGGCCTCCGCGATCGTCGCATCGATGGGCAGCCATACGACCGGGCGCATCTGTTCCCGCGCCGCCCGGACCGACTGATCGACCAGACCCGAGCGCGCCAGGCGCTCGCGCGTGACGACGGTGCCGTAGTGGCGGAACCGCAGCCGATCGGGATGCTGCAACGTCGGCCGCGGATCGGGAAGCCGATAACACAGCGTATCTTCCGAGGCACGTACCGATAGCGGCGGAGCGAGCCCGGACAGCACCGAAATATGGCCGAAGGTTTCCCCGGGGCCGAGCACATCGATCACCCGGCCACGGTCCATCACCTCGACCTCGCCGGTCCGGACCACATAGAAACGGTCGAGAGCGGCACCGCCGGCCTCGACGATCACCGAGCCCGCGGTGAAGTACTGGACATCCACCAGGCGGGCCAGCATCTGCAGGTCGTGAGCCTCCAGATTGTCGTAAGGCGACTGGCCGCCGAGGAAGTCGCTGTACTCACGCATCCGCCGTACCAGTACGCCCGGCGTCGGCATCGGATATCACACCGTGCACATGGCGATCGATCTCCCGGGTGATGGCCGCCAGGTCTCCGGTGTCGATGATCGACATCAGCCGTTCGTGCTCGGCGACGACATCGTGCAGATCAGCGAAGGACCGGTGGTCCACCGACAGGAACATCTGCAGTTGCGCTTCCCAGCCGCGCCACAGATCGAGCAACAGTCCGTTGCCCGACAGTTCGTAGAACACCCGGTGAAAGCGCATATGCGCGCGCACGCTCTCACTGAGATCACCGTTGTCGGCGGCGCGGGCCATCTCCTGTAGCGCGCGCAACGCCTTCGATCGGCCCGGCCCGTGGAGTTTGGGCAGCGCCAGTTCGACCGCGTACGGCTCGAGCCGCCGCCGGATGTTGGCCATCTCCTCGACCTCGCGGGGGCTCACCTGCGCCACGAAGGCGCCACGATAGGCGACCTTTTCCACCAAGCCTTCATCGGTCAGGATGGCGAAGGCCTCGCGCAACGGCGCCCGACTGACACCTAGATCCGCTGCCAGATGCGCCTCTCGGAGTTGGCTGCCCGGCGCGAGTTTGCCAGCGAGGATCGCGCTGCGCAGCACATCCGCGACCGCGCCGGGAGTGGTTCGCTGCTCGATTTTGCCGAATGTGACCTCGTCGTCCGCGGCGGAACTTGCCCGCTGCGTACGGTTCGGGGCGACAGTCATGTGCTGTCCTTTCTGACGCCTGACTTCGGCGGCGTGCCCGCCGTGGCCGATCGCACGCCGCTACCTGTCGAAGGTTCTGTTGTCGACAATAGAGCAAAAACCGTGCGCCCTACTAGCCACCGTCCGTCGGCACGTAGAAATGGCCGCGTTCCAGCACTGGGTCGAGAATCCCGGACTCCAACTCGTCGGCCGCTTCTTCCAGGCCCGCCGGATCACGGTGCTGCCCCGGATAACCGATCAGCGCCTTCACCTGCGGCGTCATGAAATAGGCGCCGGCCACGACATTCGACACCGGATCGAAGGCAGCGCTGTCCTGTGCCCACAGCTGTTTCAACGCCGCGCGCAACTCCTCGTCCGCCACCCCGGCCAGCTCGTCGATGACTCGAACGATCGTGTCGAAGGCATCCGCCCGCGCGGCCAAGGCGAGTTCCAGGTATCGGCCGTAGTCCTCCGCCTCACTGGCAACCGGATTCGGACCGACGGCGGGAATCAGGCAGTCCGCGATGCGCAGCAGCCCCTCCCACTGCTGCGGATCCAGCGGGCGCGGCGGGAGCAGGCGGCGCGGCGGTACCGACGGCCGCGGCGTATTCGACCGCAGCGACTCGAGCGGCGAGATATTGGTCATCGTGCGGCCTTTCCAGCATTGAGGTCCTCGACGAGCTGTTTGCCCACCCGCAACGCGAGAGCCGTGATCGTGCAGGTGGGATTCGCCGAACCGGAAGTGACGAAGATGCTGCCGTCGGCAATGTAGAGATTGCCGACGTCGTGGGCCCGGCCATAGGAATCGACGACCGATGTCGCCGGATCGCTACCCATGCGGGCGGTGCCGAGCAGATGACCCGGCTGGTCGATCCACAACTCCTTGGTGAAGATCCGCCGGGCCCCGGCGGCCTGGTGCAGCTCCACCATCCGGTCGACGGTGAATTGGAGGATCTTGCGGGTGTTTTCGCTGACCCGGTACTCGATCTTCGGCGCAGGCAACCCATCGCTGTCGATCAGGTCGGTCGACAGAGTCACCCGATTGTGTTCTTCGGGTAGGTCTTCCACGTTCGCCGCCCACAGGATCCCGTTGTTGGCGGCGCGGGCCACATCATGGATCGCCGGCCCCCACACCTCGTCGAAGTCGAGCCCACGATGTTCGACGATCGCATTGAGCGGCCCAGGTGTCGGCAACGCGTGCAGCTTCGCCCCACGAACGAAGCCACGCGACAGATCGGTGTCGTAGAACTGCATCGAATGGATCAGCTGGCCGGCCGGACCCCGCCAGCTTTCCAAGTTCTCGTCGTAGAAACCCATCGAGCCACAATTGGGGTGCAGCATCAGGTTGCGGCCCACCTGCCCGGAAGAGTTGGCCAGACCGTCGGGATGCGACTCGTCGGCCGACAGCAACAGCAGTCTGGGCGTCCCGATTCCGTTGGCGCACACCACCACTGCCCGCGCGGGCTGGAAATGAATCGTTCCAGAACGATCAACCCACTCCGCGCCGGTGGCCTGCCCGGATCGGTCGGTGCGCACCCGGCGCACCCGCGCGCCCGTCTGCACCCGCGCACCGGCCTGTTGCGCCTGCGGCAGGTAGATCAAATCGAAGGACGCCTTGGCGCCCTGCGGACAACCCCATTCGCAGACGCCCATTCGTGCGCACTGCGCGAGGGTTTTGTTCTTCTGGCTGGGAATGGCGTTCGTACCGGGCCACCAGTGCCAGCCGAGTTTGTTGGCGGCGGCGGCGGCCGTCATGCCCGGCTTGCCCAGCGGGTGCGGTGGCAAGGGATACTCCAGCCCAGGCGGATAGGCGGTATCGCCATCCAGGCCGGAGACACCGATGAACCGGTCGACCTCATCGTGATACGGCTTCAGATCGTCGTAATCGATGGGCCAATCGTCGGCGACACCGTCAAGGGACTTGACCCGGAAATCCGACGGGAGCAGGCGCGGCCACTCCGCACCGTAGAAGATGGATCCACCGCCCACCCCGTTGAACATCACCGGCCACATATCCGAGTCGGTCACGTCGACCGGGTAGTCGGCGGGCAGGGCGCGAACGTTCGGGTCGTGCGCCCAGTCGTGCTGGATGAGCAGTTCCCACTCGGGATGGTTGGCCGGAAAGTCGCTGGGATTGACCCAGTCGCCCTGTTCCAAACACAACACCGAGAGTCCCGCGACCGCGGCGGTGTGCGTGACGACCGCTCCGGAAGGACCCGCACCGATCACGAGCACGTCAACGGGTTCATGGTGGACGACATCAGGTGCGGGCTCAGGCTTGAAGGTGGTCACGTCGACCCCTTTCGTCGATTGTCGACAGATTTAAATTACGCGCAGTCGCCAACTTCGATGCCCGAACCGGCGCCGTCACGAATCGGTCAGGCTCCGGCCAGGACGCCGCCGTCCACGATGAACGCCGTCCCGGTGATGGCGGTGGAGTGGTCCGAGAGCAGGAACGCAACGGAGTGGGCGATTTCGAGCGGCAGGATCGGACGACCGATCGGCTGGAAGTCCGCCAGCCCGGCGTCGAGCGCTTCCCGCCCACCGAGCGCGGTGTAATGCGGCACATTCAGTGGCGTATCCACGAAACCGGGGCACAGCGTGTTGGCCCGGATCCCCTGCGCCCCGAAGTCCAGCGCGATCGCCTTGGTCAGGGTCAGCACTGCTCCTTTGCTGGCAGTGTAGGTGGTCAGCATCTTCTCCGCGCCCACCGAGTTGATCGACCCGAAGTTCACGATCGACCCGCCGCCGGACTTCAGCAGCTCCGGGATGGCGTACTTGGAACCCAGGAAGACCCCCTTGACGTTCACATCGAAGGTCCGCTGGTAGTCCTCGGCCGTGGCCTCCAGAATCGTGCCCGGAATCAGGATGCCCGCGTTGTTCACGATCCCGTCGAGTCGGCCGAACCTCTCCACAGTGAACTCGATCAATGCTTTGACCTGTTCCTCGCTGGTCACATCGACGACTCGGCCGACCAGCCGTTCGCTACCGACATCGAGCTTGGCCAATCCGGACTCGGAATGCACTGTCGCCACCACACGCGCGCCCTCCTCGTGGAGGTGCAACGCCGTGTCCAAACCGATTCCGCCGCCGGCACCGGTGATGATCACAACCTTTTCATCGAGCAGACCCATTGACGCCGCATCTCCTTCTGGACTGAGCACACACAGTGCATATTGGTTATTGTCGACAATCGACTGAATCAGTGTGCCTGTCTCGGTCCGGGAAATCAAGGGCCGCCGATGTCCACCGTGACTTTCCGGCTGCGACCAGTCGGCGACTGTAGGAGCGGCGGTGTTGCCGTCGAGCCCACTTACATCCCACGGCGGACGAGTAGGTGCGAATACCTGCGTCTACCAGGACCATCTCGGTAGCGACTCGAAGTGACATGCAGCGCTCGCGTGGCCGAATGACGACAAAGGGCGCATTACCGACAACTGATCGGCCACGGTGTGCAAATCTGCCGAGATGCTCAACAATTTCATATCCACTGCACGCAGCCAGGGATCACCACTGCTCTTCCGAAGCATTATCGGCCTCGCGGTGATCGCCGTCTTCGCTGCTGCTGTCGCGGTCGTCGACACGACCGCGTACGGACAGGCACCCGAGCCGGTGCCATCCGCCGGGTGTACGGAAACGCCACGGCCGGTAGGCAATTCGACGCTCAATTTCGCGGCAGAGGGCGCGGTGGGAAGCTACATCCAGGACGTCCCGCCGGGGGCCGACCATCCGCTCCCACTGGTGCTCAACTTGCACGGCTACCTCGAACCGGCCATCGTCGCGCACTACGGGACCGCGCTAGCCCCATTCGGCTACCTGAAGGGTTACGTGACCATCACCCCACAGCTCGACGAATTGGCCCTGCCCCAGTGGGATTTCGGAGAAGGCAGCCGAGATATGCGGTACCTGTCGGATCTGCTCACTCACGTGGAGTCGACGTTATGCGTGGACCGGCTGCAGATCTACGTCACGGGACTATCGATGGGTGCTTTCGCAAGCTCCTCACTGGCGTGCCAACTCTCCGATCGGATCGCGGCCATTGCCGCAGTAGCCGGGTTGCAGGATTTCGCGTGGTGTCGGACGACACGACCGGTTCCCGTACTCGCGTTCCACGGCACCGCCGACCCTATCGTCGCCTACACCGGAGGCGCTGGTCCGCTGGTCCGCTGGCTGCCGTCTGCTAATGGCTCGAGTTCGCCCGGTCCGGATCAGCCGGACGCGACCACGCGCAACGGCCCCGGCCCGCAGAGCATTCCGGACGATGCTGCGGCCTGGGCTCGGCGCAACGGCTGCGAAACCGAGGCGACCGAGCGACGCATCGCCCCCGATGTCGTCCTACGGGAATATCCGTGTCCCGCCGACGCCACCGTCCAGCTGTACTCGATCATCGGCGGCGGTCACATCTGGCCAGGCAGCACATCGCTGCTGTATCCACCCCTGGTCGTGGGCAACAACACCACCTCGATCAACGCCAACGACGTGATCTGGGACTTTTTCCGTACTCACCCACTTCCGGGCTGACCGGCTCGAATACCGAAGCACCCGAGCCATCTGGCGCAACATCTTTCGGCACCGAGGATCAACGTCCGGCAAGCAACAAAGCCAGGGCGAGTACGGCCGGTGCGGTCTGGATCAGCACGATTCGGCGGGAGACCGTGAAGCCGCCGTAGCAGCCGGCGATCGCGACGCAGAGCAGAAAGAAGATGAGTGCCGCGGAGCCGGTCGGTCTCGACGCGACCAAACCCCACACCAAACCTGCTGCGAGGAAACCGTTGTAGAGGCCCTGATTGGCAGCCATGGCCTTGGTCTGGTCGGCGAGTTCGGCGCTGACACCGAATATTCGACGGACGCGCGGTGTCGTCCAGAGAAACATTTCGAGCACCAGGATGTAGCCGTGCAGAGCGGCGATCAGGCCGGCGAGAATTTGAGCGGATAGATACATGATGCGACATCCTGGCAGATTGTCGCCGGTTCCGTTCGCGGCGATGGGCCGATCACGCCCACTGAGTTTCGTTCTCCTCGGCGGTTTATCAAGGTCGGCACCCGGTCGGGGGGGCTGTTCGGACGTAGTTGTGCGCGTTGCGGCCATTCGAGTTTGCCCGCCCAGTGCGCGGTCTGTCGCGGTGGTTACCTACATCTCGGCTGCGCGCCATGTGAATGGCGTTCCGATTCATCGAAGACAATCCGAACCATGTCGACTCGAACGGCTGTAGTTGCCGGCTAGCGCAACTCCAATCGGTATGCAGCCCAAGCGCTTCGGACAAGCTACTGAGCCCTGTCGGCTCGCCACCTGAATGGGAGTACAAGTAATGCGTCATGTTCGAATGTCACTTGCGTCGGCGCTGACCGGCGTCGCCGTGCTGGCGACATTGGTGACCGGCACCGGCTCCGCCACCGCGGCTCCGGACGCACAAATCGACTGGAATACCCACGTCGAGGGCGCCACGGTCGTCACCCAGGTCAGTTCCGGGGGTTTCCGGCATGTGGGCGATGCGATCGAACTCACCAACGCGGCCGGGACGGTCGTCCTGCGGGTGCCGCTCACTTTCAAGCTGGCCGATCGGTCGATCCCGTTCACCGCGGATATCGCTGGCAACACTCTGCGTTTGACTGCTGATCAGGGCCAGTCGGCGGCGCTCGGCCTCGCCCCGGTATCGCCGGTTCCCGCCGAAGAGCCGGTGGCCGCGAAGGCGACAGCGATCAGCGCGCCGGCCAGCGAACCCGCGCGCCGGGATATTCCGGGAGCCATTTCGTTGGGCACCGTGATAGGGGCGGCCGTGGGTGGTGCGATCGGGTTCGCCGCAGGCTGCGCACTCGGTGCACTCGGTACAGGTGCCGCCGTCGGCGCCCCGACCGCCGGGATCTTGGCCATCCCCGGCGCGATCGTCGGCTGCATCACGGTCGGAGTGACCTTCATCCAAGCCGGAACCATCGCCGGCGGAGCGGTCGGCGCGGGAATCGGCGCCGTGGTCGGCGCCGCATTACCCGCATGATCCGCTGACGCCGGTTTCAGACCGCCTACCGGCGAATACGCGAGCCAGACAGCTGGCACGCGCTGCCAGGCCCGCGTCGTGCGGGCCTGGCAGGACCGACGGCCGTCGGCACGTAGGTAGCTCGAAGCCGCCGCAGTGCACGATCCGACGCCGCGACAACAACCTCGGTCGCCGACTACAACGACCGCAGATCGGCCAGTTTTCCACTTTCACCGGACTGCTCCGCGCGAGCGCCGCCGCCCGTACTCCCTGAACTATGGACGCTGCTCGTCCAGCGAACGCGGTTCCACCACCTGGGTTCGATAGCGTTCTTCTCGACGAAGCGAATCGCGAGCACCGTGGGGTTGACAGTTTGCCACAAACAGAGGATTGTCGACAATCGTCAATATACCGTCGACTCGTGTGATCGACACCGTTGCACTCTTGAACGAGGTACCCATGGACTCCGAAAGAAGACTGGACGCTGCAGGATTACACATTGCCCGAGGAGGCGATTGGGCGTGACCATCGAAAGATGGCTCCCGTCCGAAGGTGATGTGCACCTGCGGATCTGGCTGGCAGGCATGGTCTTCGACTACACCGCCACCGCGGTCGCGGTACGCAATTTCATCCACGATTGGCGGCGTAAGCCTTGGGGCACAATCGAATTGGTGCGCGATACCGCCGACTATTTGCCGCCGCGGCTGCCCTATGAACGACTGTTCCTGGGGCCGTAACCATCAGCACCGAGACACCACGGGGCCGACCGAAGCGTTCTCACACTCTCGTCAGGAGAGAAAACAATGGCACCCCTGCCCGAGACCATCGCCGAGACCGTAGCCACCGGCGACAAGACCGACCTACCCACCGGCACACCGATTCCGGTCGCCGACATGACCCACCTAGAGATCGACCCCGGGACCCCCTTCGTGTTCGAGAAGGTCAATGGCGGCGAGATCCACACCACCGCTGTTGCCAACGAAATGTCGAAAGCATCGCTGTCAGCGTCATATCGGCAACGCGGATCGTGACCCGCCGACCGAACAGGAGGAAAGATCAGTATGAGCACCGACAAGATCCTGATCATTGTCACCAACACTCGCGAGTACGAACAGGTGGGTATGCGCACCGGTCTGTGGCTCGGTGAGCTGACACACTTCTACGACTATGCCCAGGACAACGGGTTCGAGCTGGACATCGCCAGCCCCACCGGCGGCTACGTGCCGATCGATCCGGAGAGCCTCGCGCGCAACGTGCTCGCCCAGCTGGGCACCGGCAAGCGCTACGCCGACCGCGAGTTCATGAATCTGCTCGCGGACACCAAGACGGTGGCCGACGTGGACGTCGAGGACTACGACGCCATCTACTTCACCGGCGGCCATGGCGTCATGTTCGACTTCGGCGGCCCGGAGCTGGCCGCACTGACCGCCAGGTTCTATGAAAGGGGACGGATCGTGTCGGCGGTGTGCCACGGTCCAGCCGCTTTGCTGGAGGTCACGCTCGGCAACGGTGATCCGCTGGTCGAGGGTAAGAACGTCACTGGCTTCTCCTGGCCGGAGGAAGAGGCAGCTCAGCGCGCCGACGCTGTTCCGTTCAGCTTGCAAGACGAGCTGAAGAAGCGCGGTGCGAACTACAGCCTCGCGGACAAGCCGTTCGACACGTATGTGGTCGAGGACGGCAGGCTGATCACAGGACAGAACCCTGCCAGCGCCCGCGCCGTCGCCGAGGCGGTGATTACGCGGCTGACCTGACGCAGCCTCGGACACCGGGCATGTGCACGCGCCCACCCGGAACCTGCACCCGGCCGAGGGGTGCAATTCACGGCCCGTAGGTGTTGATCTGGAACCATGTCCGAAATAGTATCCAGACACATGTCCGAAAAACATCACCTCGTTCCATTCCGCGCCCTCGCCTCCCGGTCACACCACGGCAAGGTCGTCGCGATCACCGGTGGGGTCCGCGGCATCGGCCGCGCCATCGCCAACGAGCTCTCCCGGTTCGGGTCGTATGTCGCCGTCGGGGACATCGACCGCGACGCGGTCGCCCGGGCCGGTACCGAGCCGACTCCGGTCGTCGCGCACCATCTCGATGTCACCGATGCCCTGTCGTTCGGGGCATTCCTCGACAAGGTCGAATCCACCATCGGCCCAATCGATGTGTTGATCAACAACGCGGGCATCATGCCGGTCGGACGGTTCACCGAGGAGTCCGACGAGATCACTCGCCGTATCCTCGGCATCAACGTCTATGGCGTCATGCTCGGCACCAAACTTGCTCTGCCTCGGATGCTTTCGCGCGGACAGGGCCATATCGTGAACATCGCCTCATTGGCCGGCGAGAACCCGACTCCGGGCTTGGGGACGTACTGCGCGAGCAAGCAGGCGGTGCTCGGATTCACCGAGGCGATGCGACTGGAACACCGGGACAGCGGGGTCCGATTCTCGGCGGTCCTGCCTACGTTCACCCGCACCGAGCTGATCGCGGGGACCCGCGCTCCGCTCGGCTTGCTGGCCGATCCGGAGGACGTCGCCGCGGCTGTTGCCGCGCTCATCGCACGTCCACGACGACGCGTCACGGTGACCCGCGCAGCGGGTGTCCTCGCTACCTTCAACAAACTCACCCCGCGCCCCCTCGGCGAGTTCATCGCCAGGCGGCTCGGCGTGCACACCACCTTCCTCGACCGTGTCGACCGCGACGCCCGCCGCGGCTACGACGACCGGCTGCGCAATCCCTGATCCCGAAACCCACTCTCCCGGTTTCTATCTCATGAGGACATGCCCATGGCCTACATAGTCACGCAGCGTTGCTGCAACGATGCCAGTTGCGTCACGGAATGCCCGGTCGACTGCATCCGGCCGCGCCCGGACGATCCGGGCTTCGCCACCGCCGAAATGTTGCACATCGACCCCGACACCTGCATCGACTGCGGGGCGTGCGTCGAAGCCTGCCCGGTGGACGCGATCTACGGCGACGATGACCTGCCCCCGGAATTGGCCCGCTACGCAGAGGTGAACGCGGCCTGGTTCCGGCACCACCCGCTCGACATCGGGATCATCGCCGCGGCGACCACGCAGCGGCTGCCCCGCGATCGCGGACCGCTGCGTGTCGCTATCGTCGGCACCGGCCCCGCCGCCTGTTACGCCGCCGAGCAGCTGCTTTCCCGTGGCCACGTGGAGATCGAGATGTTCGACCGGCTGCCGGCTCCATGGGGCCTGGCCCGCTACGGTGTAGCGCCCGACCACCCCGAAACGCGCGGGGTCACCGATATGTTCGGGGCGGCGTTCAAACGCGATTCCGTCCGGTTCCACCTGAATGTCGATGTCGGAAGCGATATCTCGCATCGCGAACTTCTCGAGTACTGTCATGCGATCGTGTACGCGGTCGGCGCATCCGGAGATCGGCGTCTGGGCATACCCGGGGAGGATCTGTCCGGAAGTTTCTCTGCCACCGAGGCTCGCCCCGACGCCGCCTCAACGCCGATCGATCATGTGGTTCAGTTCCTCCACCGACCAGGGCTGTTCGTGCGCATGGTCGCGGTAACCCAGCGGCGCCGCCACCGGGCGTTCGAACCTGCCGACGAATCCGCCTGCGGCGATGAAGATCTCACCGGTCACGGCACGAGCGGCCTCGGAGGCCAGATAGAGGTAGAGCGCGGCGGCGTATTCCGGTGGCGGTGCTTCGAGCGATCCGCGCATGGTCATCTCGTCGAGCAGGCCCCGCTGGTGCAACTGACGAATATGTGCTTCGTAATCGGGGCCGGAGGACAGCCGGGTCTTCGCCCCCGGGCAGATGGCGTTCACTCGAACGCCGGACTCCTTCAGCTCGGCGGCCATTGCCATGGTCAGGCTCGCGACCGCGCCCTTGCCGGCGGGATAGCCCGTACCCCCGTAATCACCGAGGTAGGCGAACGATCCGGTATTGATGATCGAACCGGCACCACGCGCCGCCATCAGTGGCGCCGCCGCGCGGCAGGTGTTGAAAACCGTCGTGAGATGCGAATCGAGAAGCTCACGCCACTCGGCGGTTGTCACGGTCAGTATGGATGATCCGAACGGCTCGGCGATTCCCGCGCAGTTCACCAGGATATCGATGCCGCCGTAGGCCGACTCACAGGTCGAGACGAGCTGTTCGGCGACCACCTCGTCCGCCGCGGAACCCGGTATGCCCAAAGCCTTTCCACCGCTGCGGGCAATGGCTTCGGCCGCTCGGCGCACCGCCGTCGCATTGCGCGAATTGACCACGACGCCCGCGCCGTGGGCGGCCAGTGCGCTCGCGACGGCCAGGCCTACGCCGCTGCCACCTCCCACGACAACGGCCCCGCGGCCGGCAAGTTTCTTGTCTGCGGACATCTCCGCCTCCTCACTGCCGCGCGTTCGACGCAGCGATATGGACTTGTCATCGGGTCATACACGAGAGGATCACCACCGGGATCTCGCGCCGCGTCCACGACTGGTAGGTATCGAAATCGGCGTACAACTCGGTCAAAGGGAGCCAGAGTCGTTGCCGCTCTTCGGTATCGGCAATCCGGGCGCATACGGTGTGGCGAGCGGCGCGGATGCGAACGTGTGCGAGCGGATCCGCGATCGGAATGACCGCCTTCCGGCTACGGCAGATCCAAGGCGGCCAGCTTGGCGCTGAGGCGATCGAGATAGTGCAGGACTTCCTCGGTGGATCGATCCGGAAGCCCGTAGAGCACATCCGTGACCCCCTCGGCGGACCAGCGCGCGAGCTTGTCCGGATCCGGTTTGAAATCCAGGGCCACGACGCGGGGCGCCCCCGATCGACCGGCATCGGCCCAGATCTTGTGCAACAGCTCGAGTCTGGCGGAGATGTCGGTTTCGGTCGGGGTGGTGATCCAGCCGTCACCGCTGCGCGCGATCCACTGGAAGGTCTTCTCGGTACCGGCGGCGCCGATGAGAACCGGGATGTGGGGCTGTATCGGTTTGGGCCAGGCCCAGCTGGGACCGAAGCTCACGTACTGGCCGTCGTAGCTCGCTTCCTCCCGGGTCCACAGCTCCCGCATGGCCTCGACGTACTCGCGCAATACGGCGCGCCGCTTGTTCGGCGGTACTCCGTGATCGGTGAGTTCGTCTGTGTTCCAGCCGAATCCGGCCCCTAGGGTGACGCGGCCGCCGGAAAGATGATCGAGCGTCGCGACAGTTTTGGCCAGCGTGATCGGGTCGTGCTCCACCGGAAGGGCGACGGCGGTGGACAGTTCGATGCGCTCGGTCACCGCTGCCGCCATTGCCAGCGACACCCAGGGGTCCAGGGTGCGGGTGTAGCGGTCATCGGGCAGGGAGGCATCGCCGGTCGAGGGATGCGCGGCTTCGCGTTTGACCGGGATGTGCGTGTGTTCCGGTACGAAGAACGACCGGAAGCCGCGCTCTTCGGCCGCCTGGGCTGCGGCGGCGGGTGTGATGCCGCGATCGCTGGTGAACAGTACTATTCCGAATCGCATACGGGCGCTATTCCTTTCGTGTCCATTTCGGTCAGCGGCCGCCCGGCCCACGCCACGCACCCTGGATGCGGGTGTCGTATTCCACTCGGACGCCGAGCTTTTCAGCCATTTCAACCAGTGGCTTCATCAGCATGTAGCCCGCCGCCCTTCTCCCCGGTGTGCTTTTTCCGCATCTGCGGGACGTGACCGCGCGGCGCGGGCGTCGCGATCGCGTTGAAGGCGCGGCGTTCTCTCCGCCGGAGTACATGGTCAGCTGCTGCCTTCTCGCTTCGGGTTCAGCATGATTCACGCCCGGCTGACTCACGATTGTTCGCGGCGTTCCTGCGCCAGCACCGTGCCGACCGCGTTGTCGAGCTTGGTGCCCGACGCCCATCCGATGTAGTGACACAGGAACAGTGCGACCTCACGCAACTGCTCCTCGGCGAGTTCGCCGTTGCGCAGCGCCGCGCCGAGCTGGATCTCGGCGACGTCGAACAGTCCTCGCGCACTGAGGGCTCCGAGCAGCAGCAGCCGCCGGTCCCGGACGCTCAGGCCGGGACGAGACCAGATTTCGGCGAACAGATGATCCGCGGTGACGCCGAACAGGTCACCGGGGCCGTCCGCAAAATCCCAGCCGTAAACTTCGCTCATCTTCGCCAGTCCGCGCTGCCGGATACTGTTGTTGCCATTGGCATTTCCGTCAATTGTCATGATGCCTCCTTGTCGAGCAACGACTCTCCGACGCCGAACCCCTCCGCAAGTCGACCCAGGGCTGGTTGCGCCAGCGGCAGTGGTACCGCGAGCCGGTCGCCCAGTTCGAGCGGGAGGAACAGGTCCTTCTCGCCGAGGTTGCTTACGTGGTCGAGAATGGGGAACCAGAAGAAGGATTCGGTCGTCATCGGATGATCTGCCCGCCGTCGACATTGAGGATCTGACCGGTGACCCAGCCCGCGTCGTCGGAGAGCAGGTACAGGCAGGCGCCCACTAGATCCTCTGGCGTGCCCATCCGCTTGATCGGAATGCGAGACACCATGTCCTTCACGATGTTCCCGGGGGGTGACGGTCTGGGTGGCCTCGGTGTCGATCGGTCCGGGCGCGACGGCATTGACGCGAATCTTCGAACCACCCAGCTCGGTGGCGAGTTGCTGGGTGAGGCCATTGATGCCGACCTTGGCCAGACCCGCGGCAAGCGCTTTGGCGTACGCCGCGCCGATGCCCTGTGCCGCGCCGGTGACGATCGCGGTGCGACCGGTGAAACGTGCCATGGTGTGTTCGGCTCCTTGTGCTGGATGTCGGTGAGTTCAGGCAGGGGTGGCGATCAACTTGGTTTCGAGGTATTCCTCGAAACCCGCGACGCCCATCTCCCGGCCGATGCCGGATTGCTTGTAGCCGCCGAACGGCGCGTCGGCGTGGTACCAGAGCCCGCCGTTCACACTCAGCGTCCCGGTGCGCACGCCCGAGACCACCCGGTCGACGCGTTCGGAATCGGCGCCCCACACCGAACCGGAAAGACCGTAGGGCGATTCGTTGGCCAGCCGGATCGCATCGGCGTCACCGTCGTACGGAATCACCACGAGCACCGGACCGAAGATTTCCTCCTGAGCGACGGTGGCGGTGTTGCCGAGCCCGGCGATGAGCGTCGGCTCGATGAAGAAGCCCCGGTCTTTGCCTGACGGCCGGCCGCCCCCGACCACGATGCGCCCGCCCTCGGCGCGGGCGATGTCGAGATAGCGCTCCACCCGATCGCGCTGGCGTGCGGAAATCAAAGGCCCGCACACGGTTCCGGGCTTGGTCGGATCGTCGGCCCGGATGCCGGACAGCGCTTTGGCCGCCGCGGCGACCGCCTCGTCGTAGGCCGCGCGCGGCACCAGCATGCGAGTGGTCAACGCGCAGCCTTGTCCGGCGTGCAGGGCGACCGAGAACGCGGTATAGCTCGCGGCGCCCGCGATGTCGGCGTCATCGAGAACGATGGCGGCAGATTTGCCGCCGAGCTCTAGGAACGTGCGCTTGAGGGAGGCCGACGCACCCGCCATCACCGATCGCCCCGTCTGGGTCGATCCGGTGAAGGTGATCATGTCGACCCGCGGATCCTCGACCAGCCGCGCGCCCAGGGTGTGGTCGTCGGAGGTGACGATATTGAGCACGCCCGCCGGGATGTCGGTGTGCTCGGCAATGAGCGGGCCGAGTGCCGCCGCACACCAGGGTGTGTCCGGAGCGGGCTTGAGCACCACCGTGTTTCCGGCGGCCAGTGCGGGCCCGACCTTCGCCAGGTTGATCTGATGCGGGAAGTTCCACGGCGTGATGGCCCCGACCACGCCCACCGCCTCGCGGCGGACCACGCGCCGGCTCGAGATGCCCATCTGCTCGGCGGTGCCGAGATCGGTTTCCCACGAGTAGGTTTCGGCTAGGTCGGCGGAGAACGACAGATCACCGATCGGTCCTTCCAGCTGTGGGCCACTGGTGAGCATGACGGGCGCGCCGACCTCGGCGACCGTGATCGCGCGCAACTCCTCGATGTGATCGCGCATGATGTCTCGCAACTGACGCAGGCAGTGCGCACGGAAGGCGGGATCACGGGACCAATCGGTCTCGGCGAAGGCGGTCTGTGCCGCGCCGACGGCCGCGTTCATATCCTCGGCCGAGGCGTTGGCAGCGTGGCCGAGCACTTCCTCGGTCGCGGGATTGATCGTCGCGAAGACGCCCGAGCCGCCGGGGACCAGCTTGCCGCCGATCAGCAGGGGCGTGCCCTCAGGAGGGACGAGGCCGTTCATGATGCAAGCTCCGATACATGTCTGGACAGGTGTTCGGAATATAGTTCGGAGACTTGACCGGGCGCAAGGGCAACGCCCGGCGACAACCTCCGTCACCACGGTGGCGAACACCCTCGGTCACGCTGGATCCTGACGATATCCGGAGTTGACCTTTGTGATGAACTCCTGTCGGTGATACCGTCCAGACACATGTCCAGCTATGTGTCTTCCTGGAGAGGGGTGTAATGACTTCGGCCGCACTGGAGCCGTTCACGTTCGACCCTTACGACTATCGGTTCCACGACGATCCGTACCCGACCTACGAGCGCCTGCGCACCGACGCCCCGCTGTACCACAATCCGGAGCTGAACTTCTGGGCATTGTCGCGGCACTCCGACGTCATCGCTGCCTTCCGGGACAACGTGCGGCTCTCCAGCGCCAATGGTGTGTCGCTGGATCCCGCCGCCTGGGGCCCGCACGCGCACAGGACGATGTCCTTTCTCGCCATGGACGATCCGCGGCACGTGCGCATGCGGCGGCTGGTCTACAAGGGCTTCACGCCGCGCCGGGTGACCGAAATGGACAGCCGGATACACGAATTGACCCTCGAGCACCTGGAACCGGCGTTGGCGCGCGGAACCTTCGATTGGATCGAGGATTTCGCCGGGAAGCTGCCCATGGACGTCATCTCCGAGCTCATGGGCGTGCCGGAAACCGATCGCGCCGAGGTACGCCGGCTCGCCGATCTGGTCGTCCACCGCGAGGAGGGCGTGCTCGATGTGCCGGTCGCGGCCATCGAAGCCGCGCTGAAACTGCTCGGCTACTACAGCGACATGGTCGCCGAACGGCGGCGCACGCCAACCGAGGATCTCACCTCCGCACTGCTGCACGCCGAGATCGACGGCGATCGACTCAGCGACGAAGAGATCATCGGATTCATGTTCCTGATGGTGGTCGCCGGGAACGAAACCACCACCAAACTGCTCGGCAACGCCCTGTACTGGTCGGCACGCAACCCGGGCGAATACGCCAAGGTTTTCGCCGACCCCGACCTGGTGCCGGACTGGGTCGAGGAGACACTGCGCTATGACACCTCGAGCCAGATCGTGGCGCGTAGCGCCGCGACCGATATCGACATGCACGGCTTGACGATTCCGGCCGGTTCGAAGGTACTGCTGCTTATCGGCTCGGCCAACCGTGACTCGGAGGTGTTCGAAGACGGCGACTCCTATCGGATCGACCGTCCCGACAAAGGCAACCTCGCCAGTTTCGGTGCGGGAGTGCACTTCTGCCTCGGCGCTCACCTGGCTCGCTTGGAGACCACGATCGCCCTGCGCGAATTCGCCTCTCGCGTCCGCGGTTACGACCTCGTCGAGGCCGGCATCGAACGCGTGCACTCGACGAACGTCCGCGGATTCGCCAAACTTCCCATCACCGTGGAGGTCCGGTAATGCCCGGGTTCGAACCCCACCCCGACCGCCGGCCCGCCTTGATCGCCGGGGCCTCCTCCGGCATCGGCGCGGCCACTGCCGAAGCGCTGGCCGAACTCGGCTTTCCGGTGGCTCTGGGCGCCCGTCGCATCGAGCAGTGCGAGGCCTTCGCCGCGAAGATCACGAGCAACGGCGGTGAAGCGTTCGCGCACTACCTCGACGTCGGCGACACCGCATCGGTCGACGCCTTCGTCACCGCCGCCGAGGCCGCGCTGGGCCCGGCCGAGATAGTGGTGTCCGGAGCCGGCGACCTGTCGTTCTCCCTGGTGCACGAGATGAGTCCCGAGCACTTCCTGCAACAGATCAACGTTCACCTGATCGGCGTGCAACGGCTGGCCAACCGCGTCATCCCCGGCATGATCGCCAGACAGCGCGGCGATTTCGTGATCATCAGTTCCGACACCGCGAACAACCCCCGCCCGCGCATGGGGGCCTACCCCGCCGCCAAGACCGCGGTCGAGGTCATGGCCCGGCAGATGTGGATGGAGTTGGAAGGCACCGGCATTCGGGCCTCGCTCGTGCGGCCCGGCCCGACTCTCACCGGCATGGGCATGGACACCACCTCGGAGATCATCGGCCCGGTGCTCGAGGACTGGTCGAAGTGGGGTTTCGCGCGGCATCCCGAAATGCTGCGCGCCGCCCATCTGGCCACCTCCATCGTCGCGGTCGTCTCCGCACCGCGCGGCGCCCATATTCAGCTCACCGAAGTCCAGCCCGAGGCCCGGGTGCTCTCCGGCGACGCAGGGAGCCGCTCATGAAGATCACCGTCGATCTGGATCTGTGCCAAGGCCACGCCGTGTGCCATGCCGAGGCGCCGGAGGTCTTCACCGTGCCCAAGCACGGCAAGGTCGAAATCCTCGACCCGAATCCGGGTCCCGCTGCCCGTGCCGCCGTCGCAGAAGCCGTCCGCTACTGCCCCACCCAAGCGCTGTCGATCACCGACGGCGACGACTGACCACCGACCGAGAACCGAAAGGATCCCTGCCATGGCCGATTTCGACCGCGCCGAACTCGACGAGATGGTGCGCCGCTGGCTGCAGGCCAACCGGGAATGCGAAGCCGAGGGTGACTGGCGGCCCCTCGCGGAGTACTACACCGAAGACGCCACCTACGGCTGGAACTACGGCCCCAAACAGGAGTTCATGGCCGTCGGACGCGACGAGATCCGCGACATCGCAATCGGATTGGAGATGGACGGGCTCGAGGGCTGGACCTATCCCTACCAGGATTGGGTCATCGACGAGCGCAGCGGCAACCTCATCGGCCTGTGGAAGCAGGTCAGCGATAAGAAGCGACCCGACGGCCGCAACTACTCGCCGGAAGGCATCGGCGGCAGCTGGTTCCGCTACGGCGGCAACTTCCAATGGTCGTGGCAGCGCGACTTCTTCGACTTCGGCAACGTCAGCGCACTGTTCCTCGACATGATCACCGACAACGCGCTGTCGGACGGCATGCAGAAGCGCATCGAACGTGCCACCTCGGGTGAGAAGCTGCCCGGCTGGTACACGATCGGCGAAGCGCCGGTGCCGCTGTGGTGAGTGCGAAGTCCGAGCGCGCCAGCGGTTTCGCGGACCTGACGCGAGCCGAACTGGCGGTTCTGGTCCCCGAACTCCTGCTGAGCGGCCACCTGATCGACCGATCCGGGATGGCGCACAGCATCGCCGCCTTCGGCCGAGAGGGCATGACTGCCATCGCGATCGAGGAATGGCAAGTGGCAAGCCCCGTCTACACCCGGCGCATGCAGCGCGCATTCGGGTTCACCGGCGACAGCGTCGAGACGATCTTCAAAGGGATGCAACTGGAGGTCGGCGCGCCGCCACAATTCATGGACTTCCGCTTCCGGGTCGACGACCACGATCACGGCGAGTTCTGGCTCGACCACTGCGGTGCGCTGGCCGACGTGGAACCCATGGGCGAGACCTACGTGCGATCGATGTGTCACGACATCGAGGACCCCACCTTCGATGCCACCGCGCTCGCGACCAATCCGCATGCGCAGGTGCGGCCGATCCATCGCCCGCCCCGGGTGCCGGCCGACCGGCATCCGGTCTGCGCGTGGACGGTCACCATCGATCCCGCACACGTCCCACCGCCGATCCCGCCCAATGCCGACAAGGTCGCCGATTCCCACGCGGCCCGAGTGCATCTCGACCCGATAGAGCCCGCCGATCCGGGCCGCGCCGACTACTCCGGCCCGCTGCTCAGCGACCTGCGGTTCGCGGACTTCTCCCGCTCCGCCCTGATCCGCATGGCCGACGAAGTATGCCTGCAGCATCATCTGCTGACATTGGGTTTCCGCATCGCGGTCGGCAGCCGCACCGACGCGGTGGCCGACATCGTGCGCAAACAGTTCACCGGCATCGCGGGCCTCACCTCCGAGCGCATCCGCGACGCACTCGGTCTCGGTGACGACAATTCGGCGCTGGCCCGGGTGCTGGGACTGCATCCGGCGTGGAATCCGTTGCGCTACACCGGAGCACGCATCGATCTGAGCGAGATCGGAGTCCGCCTGCGGCTTCCGAAACACAGTGCAGCCATTCACGACCAGGTGTGGCCGTCGGTAATCGACGCGGCGCACCTCGCGCCGTTGGAGGCCATGGCGCGCGGGGTCAACCCCCACTACGCGGCCCATGTCGTCGGCGACACCGACGAGGAGCTGGCGATTTGTTTTCTCCGAGCCGACAAGCCCTTCGCCGAAGCCGGTGAAGTCGCGATCACCCGGTTCAGTACTGGCGCCGACTTCCGCTTCGCCGACCGCGGCATCCCGCTGCCCTTGACCGTGGTCTGAGCACCACTGAGAGACGAATTCCCATGGCGTGCAACTTCGCTGACCTATTCGAACATTCCGTCGACGCGATGCCCGACCGCATCGCTCTGATCCACGGCGGCCGGAGCATCACCTTCGCCGAACTCGACACCCGGGCCAATCGGCTGGCCGATCACCTCGCTTCGATCGGCGTAAGCACCGGGTCCCATATAGGTTTCCAGATGCACAACAGCATCGAGACCATGGAGACCCTCCTCGCCTGCTTCAAGCTCCGGGCGGTCCCGATCAATGTCAACTACCGTTACGGCGTCGAGGAGCTGTGCTACCTCTACGACAACGCCGACATCGAAGTCCTGGTATACCACCGCAGTTACGAACCTGCTGTGGCACTGGCACTCTCACGCATACCCTGCGTGCGCCACGCCATCGTGGCGGACGACGATCTGTGCAGCGAACACCTCGACAGTACGGCCGGAAGCTACGAGGCGGCCCTCGGAGCCGGATCGCCCGCGCGTCGCGAGATCGAGCGCAGCGCCGACGACCTGTTCATGATGTACACCGGCGGTACCACCGGCATGCCCAAAGGCGTGATGTGGCGTCAGGAGGACATGTGGCGGGTCCTCGGCGGCGGCATCGATTTCTACACCGGTGAGCCCGTCACCGACGAATTCCAGCAATCCCGGGTCGGCGCGCAGACCGATCCCAGCACCTGGCTGATCCTGCCGCCGCTGATCCACGCCGCGGCGATGATGCCCACGTTCACCGCGCTGTGGACCGGCAATACCATCGTGTTCGAGTCGAAGTTCGATGCGCGACAGGTGTGGCGAACGGTGGAACGCGAACGGCCCCAGGTCATGGTGATCACTGGCGACGCTATCGCCCGCCCGCTGCTCGACGCCTATGCCGCCGACCCGGTGGACGCGTCCTCGCTGCTGGCCATCGCCTCCGGCGCGGCGCTGCTGTCTCAGCCGGTGAAAAACGCTCTGCTGGAAACGTTTCCGTCCACGGTGGTCTCCGATTCCATCGGATCATCCGAAACAGGCTTCGGCGGAATCGGTTTCGCCAACAAGGACGATGATCCGGGGCGCGGACCGCGCGTGCAGACCGGCCGCGGCGCGGTGGTGGTCGACGACTCCGGGCGGCCGGTCGCGGCCGGCACGCAGGGCTGGCTGGCGAAGACCGGCTCGGTGCCGCTGGGTTACTACAAGGACAGCGCAAAGACGGAGCGCCTGTTCAAGACCGTCGACGGAGTCCGCATGGTGGTCACCGACGACCGTGCCCGCGCCGAGGCCGACGGCTCCATCACCTTGCTCGGCCGCGGCAATATGGTGATCAACACCGGCGGCGAGAAGGTGTTCGTGGAGGAAGTCGAAGGCGTTCTGAAATCCCATGATTCGGTGTTCGACGCTGTAGTCGTCGGCATCGCGCACGAGCGCTGGGGACAGCAGGTCGCCGCGGTGGTCTCCATCGCAGGCGCTGGGCCGCTGGACTTCGGCGCGCTGACCGCCCACGTGCGCCGTCACCTCGCCGGTTACAAGGTGCCTCGCACCATCTGGGTCGCCGAAACCATCACCCGATCCCCCAGCGGCAAACCCGACTACCGGTGGGCCAAAGACTATGCCGCCACCCACATCCCGGACCACCGGGTGGGAGGGGGCGACGATCAATAGCGAATCGCCCGACAGGGCACCGGGCCCACGTCAATTGTCCTGGTCATGAGACTACAGTAGGATCCAGACACATGTCCGAACTCGCATCTACCGGCATCGAAGCAACTCGACGGCGTCTCACCGAGAAGCAGGCCGACACCGTCGACCGCCTGACCGCGGCGGCAGTCGATGTATTGTCCCGCGAAGGATACTCCGGCACAACGATACGACTGGTCGCCGCCGCTGCGGGTGTCGGAACAGCCACCGCCTACACGTATTTCTCCTCAAAGGAGCATCTGGTCTCGGAGGTGTACTGGCGCCGCCTGATCGCCGCCCCACCACTGGAGACTCGTGACGAGGATCCGGCCACACGTGTGGTCGCGGTCCTGCGTCAGGTTTCCATGTTGGTGGCCAACGAACCAGCATTGGCGAGCGCGGTCAGCAATGCCCTGCTCGGCGACGATCCCGACGTACAGCATCTGCGGGTGCGAATCGGCAGGGAGATTCGC
Source organism: Nocardia vinacea (assembly GCF_035920345.1). NCBI lineage: Bacteria > Bacillati > Actinomycetota > Actinomycetes > Mycobacteriales > Nocardiaceae > Nocardia > Nocardia vinacea. Next base: position 1,408,159 of record NZ_CP109149.1, on the reverse strand, counting down.
AGCCGACTCGCCGATGCGCTCGGATCGAAAGACTCCGAACGTCTCTCGATGCTGGAATTGCTCTACGCCGGCGCACTGTTGCAGGCAGGCATGGGACTGCTCTCTTACGAAGAGGTCGCCGACCTCCTGGAAATCTCCACGCGGCGCCTGCTGGCCGATCCGGGCGCCGGCAGCTGATCGTCGGACGACGGCGACGACGAGTCCTTCGTCCATCCGGCTCGTCGTGTCCGAATGCTCCACGCGACGATGTTGAGAGCGGCAAGTGCTGCCCAGGCGTAGAGAATGATCCGCTCACCTCAGCAGGGTCAACACCTTCGGCGCCCTCCCCGCGACCCGCCGGTCCACACTACGCGCGCGGCAGCGGAAACTTCCCGATTCGATACGGCCGAAGGCCGGGAACAAGCCAGTAGGTGATCGAGACAGCACACTAGGCCTTCGCTCCGGCTATGCATGCCCGGCCGAACCGCCGTCCGGCGCGGTTGCGGTCCGTGGTCGTCTCGATGCCTTACTCGTGCGCCTGGCGTCGGAGGACCGACCGTTACCGCGGCATCCACCGGCAACGACCACAGGATCACCTGCTGCACCTCGCAGCTTCGGCGCCTCGGATCTCTCTTCGTCTTCTTACCGGCTCGAGCAGCGTGCCGCCTGAAAGACGCTGCGGCGCAAGCCGACATCGTCCTCCTCTCCCGCGACTCGTCGGACATGCGCAACGCAACGGCAGATTCCGCGGCGATGTGGCCGTCGTACGCGCCGCGCATCGCACAGGTATTGGCGGCCCACAGCATTCACAGCTGCGCAGTCGGCGGACTTCGCGAACATTCCCCGGCCGACGAGATCAGCGCACTGGCAGTCGTCATCGAGCGTCAGTGGTGGCACCGGCCTGGCAAAACACCGGAAGCCTTGTCGCGCAGCTTTAACCATAGTACTGTCCGGACACATGTCCATCATCTGTCTGGACAGGTATCCCGGAAAGGATTTCCAATGACGCTGGTCAAGCCGCAGCGAGTGTCCGGAGGCGAGGATGAGCACGGGCACCTGGAGGAGTTCCGCACCGATCCGATCGCGCTGATGCGGCGAGTTCGCGCCGAATGCGGCGATGTCGGGTCATTCGTGCTCGCCGGGCGCGATGTGATCCTGCTGTCAGGCGCCGAGGCCAACGAATTCTTCTTCCGCGCCAGCGACGAGGACCTCGATCAGGGCGCGGCATACCCGTTCATGAAGCCGATCTTCGGCGAGGGCGTCGTCTTCGACGCTCCACCCGAACGCCGCAAAGAGATGCTGCACAATTCGGCCCTGCGTGCCGACCACATGCGCGGGCACGCCGCCACCATCGCCCGCGAAGTGGACCAGATGCTGGCTCAGTGGGACGACGAGGGCGAGATCGACCTGCTCGAATTCTTCGCCGAGTTGACCATCTACACCTCCTCGTCCTGCCTGATCGGTGTGAAGTTCCGCAACCAGCTCGACTCCCGCTTCGCGCATCTCTATCACGAACTCGAGCAGGGCACCGATGCCCTGGCCTACGTCGATCCCTACGCGCCGATCGAGAGCTTCCGTCGCCGCGACGAAGCCCGCGTCAAGCTCGTCGAACTCGTGCAGGCGATCATGGATCAGCGCGAGGCGAACCCACCTACGGGCAAGGACGACCGCGACATGCTCGACGTCCTGATCTCGGTGCAGGACGAGAACGGGTCGCCACGGTTCTCCGCCAGCGAAATCACCGGCATCTTCATCTCCATGATGTTCGCCGGCCACCACACCACCTCCGGCACCGCGGCCTGGACGATCATCGAGCTGTTGCGCCACCCGGAAACACTGGCGAGCGTCGTCACCGAGCTCGACGAGCTGTACTCGGACGGTTCGGAGGTCAGTCACAATGCGCTGCGGCAGATTCCGAACCTGGAAGCCGCGCTCAAGGAGGCGCTGCGCCTGCATCCGCCGCTGATCATCCTGATGCGCATCGCCCGCGACGAATTCGAGGTGTGTGGCAACCGGATCGCGCCGGGCGACATGGTGGCCGCGACTCCGGCGATCTCCAACCGGATTCCGGAGGACTTCCCGGATCCGGACACCTTCGATCCGAGCCGCTACCTTGATCCTCGGCAAGAGGACATCGTAAATCGCTGGACCTGGATCCCCTTCGGCGCGGGCCGTCATCGCTGCGTCGGGGCGCCGTTCGCGCTCATGCAGCTCAAAGCGATCTTCTCCATTCTGTTGCGGGACTGGGAGTTCGAACTGGCACAGCCGTCGGACACCTATCGCAACGATCACTCCAAAATGGTGGTGCAGCTGCAGCAGCCGTGCCGCGTCCGCTACCGCCGTCGGCGGCGGTGAGTCCCGCACATTCCGGTCCACAAAGACGTCGGCCTTTCAGGAGGAAGCTGTGTCAGCGCCGTCCATTCCCGCTGGATTCGATTTCACCGACCCGGTGCTCTGGGAAACCCGCAACCCCGTCCAGGAATTCGCCGAGTTGCGCCGTACCGCGCCGGTGTGGTGGAACCCGCAGACCGATGCGCAGTCCGGAGGATTCCGCGACGGCGGCTACTGGGTGGTCACCAAACACGAGGACATCAAAGAGATCTCGCGCAAACCGGAGCTGTTCTCCTCACAGCAGAAAGGCTCCATCATCCGGCTGCCCGGGCAGATCACCATCGAGCAGATCGAACTGACCAGCGCACTGCTGGTGAACATGGATCCGCCGAAGCACTCCAAGATCCGGCGCATCATCTCCAAAGGCTTCAGTCCACGCGCCGTCGAGGGGTTGCGCGCCGCGCTGACCGAACGAGCGGCTGCCATCGTGCACGCGGCCGAGAAAGAGGGCGGCGGCGACTTCGTCGAACAGGTCGCGTGTGAACTACCCCTGCAGGCCATCGCCGAACTCATCGGCGTACCACAGGAAGACCGCCGTAAACTGTTCGACTGGTCCAACCAGATGCTCAATTACGACGACCCGGAATACGGCGACGCCACCACCACGACGGCGGGCACCAACGCGTCGGTGGAAATCCTCGGCTATGCCTGGAACATGGCCGAACAGCGTCGCGCCGATCCGCTCGACGACATCGTCAGCCAGCTCGTACAGGCCGACGTCGACGGGGAAGCCCTGGGCTCGGACGAATTCGGCTTCTTCGTCATTCTGCTCGCGGTAGCGGGCAACGAGACCACTCGTAACGCCATCACCCACGGCATGAAGGCATTCGTCGACAATCCGGACCAGTGGGAGCTCTACAAACAGCAGCGTCCACGCACCGCGCCCGACGAGATCGTGCGCTGGGCGACTCCCGTGACCGCATTCCAGCGCACCGCCACCACCGACACCGAACTCGGCGGACAGCTGATCCGTCAGGGACAACGCGTCGGATTGTTCTACAGCTCTGCCAATTTCGACGAGGACGCCTTCGAGAACCCGTTCAGCTTCGACATCCTGCGCGACCCCAACCCGCATCTGGCCTTCGGCGGCACGGGCGCACACTACTGCGTCGGCGCCAACCTGGCCCGGCTGGAAATTGATCTGATGTTCAACGCCATCGCCGACGCGATGCCGAACCTGTCCCAGGTCTCCGAGCCCGAGCGCCTGCGTTCGGGCTGGATCAACGGCATCAAGCATTGGCAAGTGCGGTACTGATGATCAGCGCGAATTGTGCGGCACTGCGGAGGGCGGAGGGCCTGTGCGCGTAGCCCTGCTGTCCTACCGCAGCAAGACCCACTGTGGGGGGCAAGGGGTTTACGTCCGATATTTGAGTCAGGGGCTGGCGGAGCTCGGCCATGAGGTCGAGGTCTTCTCCGGCCAGCCCTATCCGGAACACCTCGATCCGCGCGTGCGGCTCACGGAGGTGCCCAGCCTGGACCTGTACCGTGACGACGATCCCTTTCGCACACCCCATCCGCGCGAGATCCGCGACCGGATCGACCTGCTCGAGCTCGCCACCATGTGGACCGCCGGATTTCCCGAGCCCAGGACGTTCAGTCTGCGGGCCGCGCGGCTGTTATGGTCGCGCACACAGGATTTCGATGTCGTGCACGACAACCAGTGCCTCGGCTACGGGCTGCTCGACATCGCCCGGCACCTGCCGGTGGTGGCGACAATCCACCATCCCATCACCCGCGACCGGGCGGTGGACCTGGCGGCCGCACCGTGGCGGCGCAAGCCCTTCGTGCGACGCTGGTACGGATTCCTCGGCATGCAGCAGCGGGTAACACGGCAGATTCCGGACCTGATCACAGTGTCCTCGTCGTCGGCGACCGACATCGCCGAGGACTTCGGGGTGTCGCCACAGCAGTTGCACGCCGTCCCGCTCGGCGTGGACACCGAGCTGTTCCGGCCGCGCGAGACGCCTCGGGTGCGGGGCCGCATCGTCGCGGTAGCCAGCGCGGACAAGCCGCTCAAGGGTATCGCGCATCTGCTCGAAGCCGTTGCCCGGCTGCGTCATACCCATGACATCGAGCTGCGGCTGGTGGCGAAGTTGGAGCCCAACGGGCCGACCGAGAAGCTCATCGCCGAACTGGGGCTGGCCGACATCGTCACCGCGGTCAGCGGATTGAGCGACGAGCACCTCGCCGAGCTGCTCGCCTCGGCGCAGGTCGCCTGTATTCCGTCCCTGTACGAGGGTTTCTCGCTGCCGGCCGTGGAGGCCATGGCCAGTGGCACGCCGCTGGTCGCCAGCCGGGCAGGGGCGCTGCCCGAGGTCACCGGCGCCTGCGCGGCGCTGGTCGAGCCCGGCGATGCGACGGCCCTGACCCGCACACTGGGCCAGCTGCTTCGCGATCCGGATCGCCTGCACCACATGGGAAGTGCGGGACGGCGGCGCGCACTGGAGGTGTTCAGCTGGGCCGCCGTCGGCGCACAGACCGTCGCGGTCTACGAGCAGGCGATCGAGCGGCACGGCCGCCGCGCACCGGTCGAATCGGCTGGAGCGAACCGTTGATTCATCTTTCGATACTCATCACCGGCAGGCAGGAGGTCACATGCTGACCGTCGATTTCGATCGTCTGGGCGTAGGTCCGGGGGTGCGCGTGATCGATATCGGCTGCGGGGCCGGGCGGCACTCCTTCGAGGCGTACCGGCGCGGCGCAGACATCGTGGCCTTCGACCAGAACGCCACCGACCTCGCCGATGTCGGCGTTATGTTCGAGGCCATGGCCGCGGCCGGCGAGGTGCCGGAGTACGCGAAGGCCGAGACCGTGCGCGGCGACGCGCTCGACCTGCCCTACGGCGACGGCGAATTCGACGTGGTCATCGCCTCGGAGATCCTCGAGCACATCCCGCAGGACGAGCAGTCAATCGCCGAGCTGGTGCGCGTCCTCAAACCAGGTGGCGCACTGGCCGTCACGGTCCCCCGCTGGCTGCCCGAACGCGTCTGCTGGGCGCTTTCGGACGAGTACCACGCGAACGAAGGCGGCCACGTCCGCATCTACCGGGCCGACGAGCTGCGCGACAAGATCACCGCGCGCGGCGTGCGCTACGTCCACCAGGATTTCGCGCACGCCCTGCACTCCCCATTCTGGTGGCTCAAGTGCGCGGTCGGGGTCGCCGACGACACGCATCCGGCGGTGGCGGCCTATCACCGGATGCTGGTGTGGGACATGATGTCCGCGCCCGCGCTCACCCGCACGGCCGAACGCATGCTCAACCCCCTCATCGGCAAATCCGTCGCCCTCTACTTCACCAAACCGGCGGTGCACAGTGGCGCACGCTGAGCTGCCCGCCGTTCCCGGCGGCCTCTCCGGCCACGATATCCGGCGCAGCGGTGAATCCATCGCGGCCGCACAGGAGCCCGACGGCGCCCTGCCCTGGTTCACCGGCGGCCACACCGACCCCTGGGATCACATCGAGTCGGCCATGGCGCTCACCGTCGCCGGACTGTGGGATGAGGCTCGCGACGCCTACATCTGGTCGGCCAAGACTCAGCGCGACGACGGCTCCTGGCCCATGCAGTTCCGTCAGGGCGTCATCGAGAACCACGACGCCGACACCAACTTCTGTGCTTACCTGGCCACCGGTGTGCTGCATTTCCTCACCGTCACCGGTGATTCCGAATTCGCCGCCGAGATGTGGCCCACCGTCCGCGCCTCGGTCGAGTTCGTACTGGGCCTGCAGCAGGGTGAGCACGGCGAGATCCACTGGTCCGCAAGCGAATCCGGCAGCTCGGGCGAGGCCCTGCTCACCGGTTGCTCAAGCATCTTCCACAGCCTCGGCTGTGCGGTGGCCCTGGCCGAGCGCCTCGGCGATCCCAGGCCGGACTGGGCCGCGGCCCGCCGCCGCCTCGGTAGCGCCTTGCGCGACCACCCGGAAGCTTTTCTGGATAAGAACCGCTATTCCATGGACTGGTACTACCCGATCCTCGGCGGCGCGGTCCGCGGCCCCCAGGCCCGCGACCGCATCCGGCGCCACTGGGACGAATTCGTCGTTGCAGGCCTGGGCATCCGCTGTGTGTCCGACGCGCCGTGGGTCACCGGCGCCGAAACCTGCGAACTGGTATTGGCGCTCGACGCCGACGGTGACACCGCCACCGCCGCGGCGCTCTTCACCGAGATGCAGCATCTGCGTGAATCGGACGGATCGTATTGGACCGGAATGGTGTTCACCGACGGCAAACGCTGGCCCGAGGAGCGCACCACCTGGACCGCCGCCGCGGTCATCCTGGCCGCGGACGCACTGTCGCGCACCACGGCCGCCAACGGGATCTTCCGCGACGCGCTCCCCCACTGACGCCGACCACTCGCGCAGTGCGCGAAATGGCCGACAGAAGTCGGTCCGGTCAGTGCCCGTTGTCCGCAACCCCCTGGTCACGGACGGCGACGCGCCGCAGGATCCGCAGCGAACCGGTCACCGAGACTTCCCGGAACTCACCGGAATCCAGAGCGCGGCGATAGATATTGAACGGAGCCCGGCCACCGTCGGCCGGGTCCGGGAAGACGTCGTGAATGGCCAGCAGGCCGCCGATCGCCACCCAATGGGCCCAGCCCTCGTAATCGCGCCGAGCGGCTTCCTCGGTGTGGCCGCCGTCGATGAACAGCAGGTGCAGCGGTGTGCGCCAGATGCGGGCGACGACCGTGGAGGAGCCGATGATGGCGACGACGGTCTCGGCGAGTCCGGCGCGCACGAGGCTGCGCCGGAAGGCCGTCACGGTGTCGAAGACGCCGGTCTCCGGATCCACCAGCGAGATGTCGTGGTACTCCCAGCCGGGCTGGTGCTCTTCGGACCCGCGGTGGTGGTCGACGGTGAAGACGGTGGCTCCGGTTTCCACGGCGGCAGCACCCAGATAGATGGCGGATTTGCCGCAGTAGGTGCCGATTTCGAGAATGGTGCCGTCACCGGTGTAGGCGCGGGCCGCGTCGTAGAGCGCGCGGCCTTCCTCGGGAGGCATGAATCCGGGGACCTGTTCGGCGAGAGCGAACAGGTCCCCGGCACGAGCGGCGAAATCGGCCTGGATCATGCGAAAACCTTTCTACGGATCACCATCCGCGGGCGATCCACTCGTCGAGGTGTGGACTCTCGGTCGCGAGATCGGTTCCCAGTCCATGCCCGGTCAGCACCACTGTGTCGGCGGCGAGCGTGAACACGCGGTCGCGCAGCGAGTCGATGATCCAGACGTTGTTCTCGACGTCCCAACTGCCGCCGTCGAGCGCGAAGGTGCCCGACGTGACAACCCTATCGATACGGACCGCGCCGACGCTGCGGACGGATACCTCGGTCACAGCACGACCACCGATCGTAGTACCCGCCCCGATTTCATGGTGTCGAAGGACTTTTCGACCTCGTCGAGAGCTATCCGCTCGGAGACGAACAGTTCCAGCGGCAACCGTCCCTGCCGGTGGAGCTCGATCAGGGTGGGGAAATCGCGCTCCGGCAGGCAGTCGCCGTACCACGAGGACTTCAAGGCTCCGCCACGGGAGAAGAAGTCGAGCAGCGGCATAGCGATCCGCATGTCCGGCGTCGGCACGCCGACCAGCACCACCGTCCCCGCGAGGTCGCGCGCGTAGAACGCCTGCTCCCAGGTCTCGGGGCGACCCACCGCGTCGATGACGACGTCGGCGCCGAAACCGTTGGTGTACTCCTGGATTCGAGCAACAGAGTCCTCGGCGGACGCGTCGACCGTATGCGTGGCGCCGAACTCTGCCGCGGCGGCCAGTTTGGCCGGGTCGCGATCGACGGCGATGATCGTCGTCGCTCCCGCCAGCACGGCCCCGGCGACGGCGGCCGCTCCGACTCCGCCGCAGCCGATGACCACGACACTGTCACCACGCCCCACCTGTCCGGTATGCAGCGCGGCTCCGAGACCGGCCATCACGCCGCAGCCGAGGAGCCCGGCGACCGCCGGGTCGATCGTGGAATCCACTCTGGTGCACTGGCCTTCGTGCACCAGCGTCTTGTCGGCGAACGCGCCGATCCCGAGCGCGGGCGTCAGGACGGTCCCGTCGCCGAGAGTCATCTTCTGCTCGGCGTTGTAGGTGTCGAAGCAGTACCAGGGGCGGCCGCGACGGCACGCGCGGCACCGCCCGCACACCGCCCGCCAGTTAAGCACCACGAAGTCGCCGACCTCTACCTCGGTGACGGAATCGCCGATCCGGTCCACGATCCCGGCCGCCTCGTGCCCGAGCAGGAACGGGAACTCGTCGTTGATGCCGCCGTCGCGGTAGGTCAGGTCCGTGTGGCATACCCCGCACGCCAGCACCCGCACGACCACATCGTGCGGCCCGGGATCCGGAATGATGATGTCGGCCAATTCGACGGGCGCACCCGCTCTCCGGGCGATGACGCCACGCACGATCTCGCTCATGGTCACCGCCCCGCCGGCAGTGTCGTGCAATCGGGTTCGCTTGGCTTCGGCGAAAGTCATCGATGCCTCCATATACGCGGTTCGATCATGGTTCGGGCCCGTCCGGCCCCGGGCCGCCTCACCGCTGCGCTCTGCGGGTGCGCGCGGGGGCATCGACGCGGGGGCCGGGCGGCTATCCGGGCGCGGATACGGCCAGGGCCGGGTGCAGGATGCCCGGAACTCAGGAGGTATGCCGCGCGGGCTCTTAAGAGGTCTTGTGCGGTACCGCTGCGACGAGACCGCCGTCCACGACGAACTCCGAGCCCGTCGCATACGAGGATTCGTCACTGGCCAGGAAGAGCACGAACGTGGCGACCTCCGACGGCTGCGCGGGCCGGCCCAGCGGAATGGTCACCAAGTCGTCGGGAATGTTCTCCGTCATCGGTGTCCGGATCAGGCCCGGATGCAGCGAGTTGACGCGAATGTTGTGGGGCGCCAACTCGAGTGCGGCCGACTTGGCCAAGCCGCGCACACCCCACTTGGAGGCAACATAGCCGTGCGCCCAGGGCGCGCCCCGTAGTCCTTCGATCGAGGAGACGTTGATGATCGACCCGCCGCCCGCGGCGACCATCGGTTCCACGACGGCTCGCATCCCGAGGAAGGTGCCGGTCAGGTTCACGTCGATTATCTGACGCCACTTATCCAGATCGAACTTCCCGAGCGGACCGCCGTTGACGATGCCGGCATTGTTCACGAGGACATCGAGCTTCCCGAACGCATGCAGCGCCTCGTTCACCGCCGTCTCCCAGTGCACCGGCTCGGTGACATCGAGATGGACGTAACGCGCTGCGTCGCCGAGTGATTCGGCGACCGCTTTACCGTCCTCGTCCAGGATGTCGCCGATGACAACCTTGGCCCCTTCGGCCACGAGCAATTCCGCGTGTGCGGCGCCCATCCCGCGCGCCCCGCCACTGATGAGTGCAACTTTGCCGTCTACACGTCCCATGGCGGCCACGCTAACATACGAACTGGAACACAATCCAGACTACTGTCCGGAAATATGACCGGACTCTGGACCAGGTCATGTTGACCAGCACTGATCCACAATTCGCGAGGAGAATCCATGCCCATCCGCGTCGCCCACGTCGGTACCGGGAATGTCGGCCGCCTTGCCCTCACCGGCCTCATCGAAAGCCCCCGCTACGAGCTGACCGGCGTATGCGTGTCGACACCCGGCAAGGTCGGGCGAGACGCCGGCGAACTCGCCGGTCTCGACATCACAACCGACATAGCGGCCGTCGGCGACATCGATGCACTGCTCGCGACCGAACCGGAGTGCGTCGTCTACTGCGCGATGGGAGACACCCGTCTGCACGAGGCGATCGAGGATTGCCGGCGGATCCTCGCGGCTGGAGTGAACGTCGTGGGCTCGGCCCCCGGATTGTTGCAATATCCGTGGCGAGTATTGCCCCAGAAGTACATAGATTCGGTTGAAGAGGCAGCGCGGCAAGGTGATTCGAGTTTGTTCATCACCGGTGTCGACCCCGGATTCGCCAACGACCTGCTGCCCTTCGCGCTGACGGGTACATGCCAGACCGTCGAGCAGGTCCGCTGCATGGAAATCGCCGACTACGCGACCTACGACGGCGTGACGGTCATGTTCGACGTCATGGGCTTCGGAAAACCTCTCGACGAAACCCCGATGCTGTTGCGGCCAGGCGTGCTGAGCTTCGCGTGGGGGCCCGCGATCCGGCAGCTCGCCACCGGGCTCGGCATCACCGTGGACACGATCACCGAACGCTACGAACGGATTCCGGCCGCGGAGGCGTTCGACATCGTCGCCGGACACATCCCCGAGGGCGGTCTGGCCGCACTGCGATTCGAACTGTGCGGCATGGTCGGCGAGCACCCGGCCATCGTCATCGAGCACATCACGCGCCTGCGCGAGGACTTGTGCCCGGATTGGCCGCAACCCGCACAGGCGGGCGGCTCGTACCGTGTCGAAATCACCGGCGAGCCGTCCTATTTCGTGGACATCTGCCCAACCAGCCGCAAGGGCGATCACAACCACGCCGCGATCGTGGCGGCAGCTGGACGCATCGTGAACGCCATTCCCGCGGTGGTCGCGGCCGCGCCCGGCATCCGTACGATGCTCGACCTCCCCCTGGTGACCGCACCCGGCGTGTTCACGACGCCGGTGCGGCAGTAGTACTCCCGATCGCCCCGCACACCTGCACATCCTCACCACGCCCTGGATGTTCTACTGCTGGCCCGCCGCGACCACAGCCGAGAAAATCCGCGACGTGCAGCGTTTCCGGCGCGACCTGCAACTCGACCGATGACGACTACGACCGCAGCGGGCGATCACCGATCCGACCAGGCAGTCCCTTGCCTTGTACATCAGATCGGACTAGCATTCGGACACATGTCCGATCAATTGTCTGTCACCGGTCAGCTGCTCGACAACTCCGAGACAGATCGGGCCGAGATACTCGACCGGCTACTCGATTCGGCTCGGACCGTCATCGCCCGAGAAGGCTTCGAGGGCCTCACCGTTCAGGTCATCGCTTGCGAAGCCGGCGTAAACGTCTCGTCCGCGCACACATACTTCGGATCCGATGCCCAATTGATCTCGGAAGTGCTATGGCGCCAACTGATCTCGGCGCCGCAAACACGGGCGATATCCGGACAAATGACGTCGAGCAGAGAGAACGATCTCAGATCCGACGCCCTCGACGTGCTTCGCCTGCGCGCGCGGACAGCGGGTGAGATACAGCGCAGAATCCGGGCCGCGCTGGGGCCGCGCCCCGACACCACGATCCTCCAGAACCTGGAGGCGATCTACACCGCCGCCCTGTTCGACGCCGCAACCGGGTACGCCGCGGATTCCTGCGGCGACCGCTCGTCCGAACAGCTCGCGCAGCGCATACTCGACCGTCGCTAGCCGTGCAGGCGTCGACCTGCACGGCACCCGAGCACGTCGGACAAGGAGATGATGGTGCAGAAGACCCGCCTCAGCTGCCCGTGCGGTGAGTACGTCCGTGGCACGGACGAGGACGACCTTGTCGAGAAGACGCGAGCCCACCTGGCCGAGAAACACCCCGAGCACGAGTACACCCGCGACGAAATCCTCTTCATCGCATACTGATTCGAACCGATCACAGCGCACACCGCAGGACAGCATCGGCAGCGGGACCCGAATCACCCGCCGACCCCTATTTCGACGGCAACGAGTTCTGCAGCCCCCCGACGTCGGTGATCTTCCAACCCGAATTGCGGTCGATGGTCAGCGAATACGTGACGGTGGTCTGGGCTCCGTCCGGCGTCTGCGCACTGCTGGAGGTCACATTGAGGTAGGCGTTGACCTTGTATATCCCGCCGGACTCGGAAGTCACGGTCGCGGACAGCGGTGACGCTTTCGATGTCCACTGCAGCGGCAGCAGGATCTGCTCGAGCTGCGGGGCGGTGGCGTCGAACTTGGCCGAGAGCTGGGGGGTCGTACCGGCCTGGAGACGGCCCAGCCAGCCCTTGACGTCGTGATAGTCGATCGTCGACGCGCCCAGCGAGTAATCCGTCGCGACCTGTTCGGCATGCCGGTCATCGGCGGCTTTCGCATCGCGGTCCGCAATGGTCGATCTGGCCGACCAGTACAGCGCCGCGAACGTCACTGCGGCGGTGGTGAGAACGCAGATCGCAGCAGTGACCAGTACCGTCGACAGTCGAATCGATACGGTGCGCGGCTGCTGGCCTGGTTCGTCGGAAACCTTTGATTCACTTGCGGTTTCGGTTCGGTCGGCGTCTTCGTCGGTGGTTGTGCTCATGTTCGGTGTCCTTCCGCCGATTCGGCGATGTCCGGCAGTTACTCCAGCTACTTGACGCCAACTCGGAAATGCACTGCGCCGTCGTCTCCTACGCCGTGTAGCGCTTGGTCGATCAACGCACTGATATCGATGGCGGGTGCTCGGCGCACCGCATCCTTCACAACAGGTTCCAAGGCCGGTCCCAGCGGTGCGATACCGGGACCGATCTTGTCCACCAGTGCCGTCAGGTTGCCGAGAAACGGGACGAGCCCGTCGCCTGTGAAATAGTCGGGCACCGGCCGGCTTTCGGACAGCGCGGCACCCGACTCCACAATCTGGTTCAGCGTCACGCCGAACTCGCCGAATTTCGGACCGGCGTCGGCGAGCGAGGGCCCGAGCCAGTCCATGTCGCCGCCCAATGCCTGCACGTCGGCGAACAACTGGCGGATGGATGCCTTGCGACTCAGGAGGGCAGCGGCGAGCAGATCGGTCGACCGTTGCAGCGTCTGCATCGCGGTATCCGTTCCCGCCAGCGCACGGTTGAAGGTATCGACCAAGCGCGCGAATGACTCGGGATGAATCTGCTTCAGCAGTTCGACCACCCTGGCGGACAGGGCCGTGATCGTCGTCGGCGTCCTGACTCGATCCGCCGCGATGACCTGCCCGTTCTCGAGATACGGTCCAGAGCCGGTCTGCGGCGCGAACTCGATGTACGGCTCGCCGAGGGCAGACAACTGCTCGATGCGGACGTCGCTGGAGACAGGGATGCGGTAGCGGTTGTCGATGCGCAACCGCACGAGTACGCCGGTGGCCTGTTTGCTCACCGACTCGGTGCGGCCGACCTGAATACCCGCCAGCAGAACCGGAGCGTTCGGACCGAGTCCACCCGAGTTGTCCATCCGCATGTCGGCGGTGATGTAGGTCCGCCTGGGGTCCAGATGCAGAACGCCGACCGTCATGTAGCCGACGCCGAGGACCAGTACCGCGGCGATCGCCGAGAGCGACACTGTCGCACGAAGATTCATCTGACCGCGCCGATCATCCGGAGGGCGTCGACGATGCGGCTGGTCTGTTCATCGGGAGACATCGTGGCGGCTCCCACCGAGGGGGCGAGCGTGACATCGACCATGTTGACCTTCGGACCTCGTTCGACAAATGGAATGATCTTGTTTTGAATGAGATCGACGAGCTGCTTCATGTTCGACGGCGAGCCGGTATCGAGAGGGTGGCTACCGAAGAGCATGGGCACCACTGCCCGGGTGGTGCCGTCGAGCGATTGCAACAAGGGAGCGAGCCACTTGGCAGCGGGGGCGAGGGGCCCCAGCGACGTCAGCACGAAGATGACGCCGATCTGGGCGTTCACCGCATCGGTGGTGTGCTGGACTCCGTAGGGGGTGAGCAGATCATCGAAGATCGGCACGTTCTGCTGCAGCCCGTCGTTCACCGTGGCCTGCAGGCCGTCGAGCAGGGCGTCGACCGAGTTCAGGTGGTCGCCCAGGTCGGACAGATCTGAACCCAGCACGCCGGCGATCCGAGCCGTGTCGGCCGGATCCCTGGGCATCACCGCGTTCATCTTGCGGACGATGCTCTGGAAATCCGAAACCGCTCCGCTGCCGATGAACGTGGACAGTCCGGCCAGGATGTCTTCGATCGACGGTGATTGTGCGGTATCCGACAGCGGGATGGTCGCGCCCGGTTCCAACTCGCCCGAGCCGGCTTTCGCCGGTTCGGTGAGCGCGATGTGCACATCTCCCAGTGGAGTCTCCTGACGCAGTTCCGCGGTGGTGCCCACCGGCAGTCGCACCGACTTCCGAATCACGATGTCGGCGATCGCGTATCCCCGGCGCGCGACTCCGCCGGGGGCGGCGGCGACCGGGTCGACGAGAGTGACCCGGGTCAGCTGACCCACCCGGACACCGTCTGCGATGACCTTGGCGCCCTGCGGAAGATTGAGCACATTGCCGAACTCGATCCGCAGAGGATAAGTCGGCCCGCCTACTCCGGACCCGGGCACGGGCAGATCGGCCGGCTGGAAGTCGCATCCGGTGGCGGTGAAAACCATAGTGACACAGGCAATTACGTGCATGCCGACGCGGCGAACCCGGTGGACTGTTCTCATCGCGCGCTCGCCGCCGCCAGGAGCGCGGGCAGGGCAGGCACCGTCACCGCACCGCCGTCGGACCTCTGGCACTGCTGCCCAGTGATCGTCTGCACGGCCGCGCAGACCCTTTCGGTATCTTGTTGGGCGAGTGCGAGTTTCGGTGGCGCGTAGCCGATCGTCAGCTTGCCCGAGGCCGGATCGATCGCGGTCGCGAATCCGGCCGCCACGGCCGGTGCCATCCGAATGAGCTCTGAGAGCGAACCGACCCCGGACGCGATCATGTGAGACAGGTCGGGGATGGCATCGAGCGCTCGCAAAGCTGGTGACCCGAACATCATGATGGCGTCGTTGCCTTGCGGCAGTAGCTCGGACAGCGCGGCGACGAGTTCGATGATGGGCGGAAACGCGATGGTGACGATGTCACCGAAGGTTTGGGGCAGCCCGGTCACGGTCGTCTGTACCTGCGGCCATCCCCCGCGGGCCCGATGCGCGAGTTCGGTGAGCGCGTCCAGGAGCTTACCGATATGGCCGATGGCGGCGTCGGGCGCGGTGAGCGCCTTGGACAGTTGCAGGACAATGCCGTTGATCTGGTCACCGGATCCCGCCGTAGCGTTGTCGAGCGCGTCCAGCCCGTCGGCGAGGGCGGTGCGCTGCGCGGGGTCTCCAGAGCCGTTCAGCCGATCGATGATGCCGGTCAGTGCCTCGAAAGTCTGCGAAAGACTCTTGGGCGTCAGGGTTTTGGTGATACATCGGTCGGCGTCCCAGCCCGGGCCGGCCGGTTCGGCGCCGATGAGAGCCAGTTTCCGGTCGGCGACCAGGGTATCGCTCACGGTCACGGCGCCCACGTCCGGCGGGAGCTTGCGGTCGGCTCGGGCCGTGAATTGCACACGGGCAGAGGCGCCGTCCGGCTGGATGTCGGTGACCCGGCCGACCGGCACACCCATGATCGTGACCGCGCTGCCCTTGTACAGCCCGATGCTGTCGGGCATTTCGGCGCAGTATCCGCGCATCTGCGGGCTCGGCTTGCTCAGCTTCAGCCCGAACGCGGCGGCCAGCACGAGGGTGATGACCACGGCGGCCGACATCAGCCCTCTCGATCCGAGAATTCTCTTCACTTTCAGCACCCCCCTCCGGGAACGGGCACACATACCGCCGGCAGCGGGATCGTGACGGCGGACTGGTCGACGGTCACCCCGCCGCCGGCCGACATGAGCGGAAGCAGGCGCTGTTCCAAGCCGCGCAGGGAATCGATGAGCGCGCCCAAGCGGCTCCCGAGTTCTTGCAGCTTGGGAATCGCGTCGGCGAGCGGCTGGGCTCGATGTTTCAACGACTCGTCCCACGCCCGTCCCAGCGGAGTCAGATCGTGCAGGACGGTCGCCAGATCGTTCAGGGCCTGGGCTACCTGTACCTTATTGTTCTGGACGATCGTCTCGAGGGTGCCCAGCGTCGTCAGCAGTTTCGCCAGCACATCGGAGTTCTCGTTCAAGGCCGTCAGATACTCGTCGGCGATGGACAAGGTGCGGGAGATGTCCGCGTTCTGCTTGTCCAGCATTCCGACCAGGTGACCGGCCGCCTGCACGGCTGCGCGAAGGGCATCCGGGCTGTTGCCGACCGATTGCGCAACCGCGGCCAGATCCTGTCGCAATATGTCCCCGTCGATCTTCTGGACCGGTTGAACGGCATCCTGGAACGCCTGAGTAAGGTTGTACGGGAGCATGACTCGCTCCTGCGGTATCACCGCAGCTCCCAGCGGTTTCGTTCCCGCAGGCTCGACTGCCACATAGTTGCCGCCTACCACGGTCAGCATGCGGATGTCGAGTGTGGTCTGATCTCCGATGAATGCCTGTTTCGCGACGGTGAACTCCATCCGGACCCGATCCGACAGCAGGGTCAGCGATTTCACTTTTCCGACCGGAATCCCGGCGATGCGGACGTCGTCACCGGACCGGACGGCTCCGGCCTGCGCCAGGTCCGCCGAATACGTTCGTTCCGGGGAAGTTCCAATCACGTAGACCGTACCGATGGCGATGATCAGCAACACGGCGGCGCCTATCCCCGCGATCCCCCACCGAAGATCGTTGGCGGGCAAGCGTTCCGCGGCACGTTCTCGGCGGCGATCGGCGAATCGCCGCCGGAGTGTCACTTGTGACATAGGACGATCCTCTGTCCGGCGATCAGCATTCGAAGGGGTTCGGGTGCGGCTGCGGCACCGTGCGAGCAGGTGAGTTCGGCCCCCGGCCCGGTTTGCGGAACGGCTGCCGTCATCTCCTGGATCAGGCCGGGCAGGCGGTCGAAGACGTTCACGGCCTCCTGCGGGTCGGGGAATGCCTGCTTCAGCACGGCGTCCAGATCCTTGTCGCGGTCACCGGTGACGCCCAGCACGGTCAGCATGCTCCGAAGCGGTTGCAGCACAGGCGGAATCTCGATCGAGAAGCTGACGAGTCCGGGCAACTGGTCGCTGATGGTGATGAACAGATCGGTCAGATTCGTCAGCAGTTTCATGGCGTTGCCGGACTTGCCGCCGAGGTGATCAGAGATCTGGGAGAGATTGCCCACCAGCGTCGACAGCACCGCCTGGCGATCGGAGGCGTAGTGGCTCAATTTCTCGATGGCGCCCAGCGCCGGCCCCAGCCCGGTGCCGTCACCCTGGATGACCGCGAGCATGCTGGTGGCGAACTGATTGAGATCATCAGGCGACAGCTGCGCCAGGACCGGCTGCAGGCCCTTGAACAAGGTCGTGATGTCGAAGGGCGGCACCGTCTCGGACGTGCCGAAGACCGATTCCGAGTCGCGCCGCGCGCCCGGCTGGTCGGGCTGCTGGATCTCGAGATACCGGAACCCGGTGAGGTTCTGGTATCGGATCGCGACCTTGCTGTTGGCGAACAGCGGATGGTCGCGGGTGACGGTGAAGCGTACCCGCGCGAGCGTGCCGTCCAGACTGACGTCTCGCACCTTGCCGACTTGTACCCCGTACAGGCGCACGTCATCACCGAGGCGCAATCCGTTCGCGTCGGTGAACATCGCTGTGTAGGTGTCGGTTTCGCCGCTGACGGGTCGCTCGACCAAGCGGAACACACCCGCCAGCACCACACCCATCAGGAGTATCGCCACGGCGACGCGCAGTAGCAGGGAACGCGTGGTCATCAGCGCTCCCCCGTGGCGGGACGCTGCGCCAGCATGGCCGACAGTGGTGCGGCCAGGCCGGGCACCACATCCAATTCGACCGCGGCGTCGAGCACCGGCCCCTCCGGTGTGTCGTGAAATGCCGCGCTGACCCGCGCGAGCAGTTCGCTCAACTGCTGCGCGGACCGGTCCGGCGTGCTCACCGAGGCGGACAGTTGGTCGAGAATCGTTGTGCCGATGGGTAACAGCCCGGAAAAGTACTGTCGCGAGGTACCGAGCAGGGTCGTGGCGGTCGGCAGCAGGTCCGTCCGGACCCTCGTGAACATCTCGCTGAATCGCGCGAGGCGCTCCGGAGACTCCAGATACTTGTTCGTGTAGGTCGCCTCCAGCACGGCCAATCCACCCGTCAACATCGGCGGGAGTCCGACCAATGCCGAGCCGAACCGATCGAACAGCAGCGACGGCGGCAGTTGCTGGGTCTCGGCGAACGAACGCGCGGTCACGCCGATGGCCTGCAACAGCGGAGTGAACGCATTGAGGTCCCGTGACACCTTGCTCAGCAACTCGACGAGTTCAGGCGTGAGCACGTCGCCGGTGAGCCTGCCCGTCGACTTCAGCAGGGCCGCGAGGGTGGCATCCCGGACCCGATCGGTGTCGCGGGTCAGATCGACCGTCGATCTGTTGGCCAGCGCCGCGCCGCCCTGGTTGGAGTGCAGTTCGATGGCACTGATTCCGAACAGGTTTCCCGGCGCATAGTCGACGGTCACCGCATCGGTGAGGCCGAAGAGCTGGGATCCGTTCAGGCTCAGTTCGATTCGCTGTCGGCCGGGCGCGGTGGAGTCGATAGTGGCGACCGCTCCGACGCGCACGCCGTCGAGTCGCACATCCGTCCCCGGCCCGACGCCCTCGCCTACCCGGCCGACCAGCAGCGCGACGCGAATCTCGTCCGCCGGCTCGGCGTCCGGCCACACCCGCCAGCCGATGGCGGTCAGGACTGTCAGCACAATGGCGCAGGCACCGAGTATGCGGGCGCGGCGGGGTCCGACTTCCGTTCCGGGCAGAGCATAAGCAGGCATGACCTCACCCGGTGAAGGAGATGGGAGATTGGAATCCCCAGAGCACGATGGTGGCGAACATGTCGAGGGCGATGATCGACACCAGGCTGGCCCGGATGGCGCGCCCCGAGCCGATGCCGACCCCCTCGGGCCCACCCGTGGCGAAAAACCCCTGGTAGCAATGGATCAGCACGACGGCGACCGCGAACACCATCACCTTGATCGTCGCGGCGATCACGTCCCAGCCCAGTACGAACTGATCGAAATAGTGGTTGTAGGTTCCCGACGGCGTGCCGTGGATGGTGGTCACGATCAGCTCGCACGAGAAATAGCTGAGTATCAGCGCGACGACGAACGCCGGTGCGACAGCGACGATTCCGGCGATGACCCGGGTCGTCACGACGAACGGCACCGATCGGATGCCGAGCGACTCGAGTGCGTCGATTTCCTCGGAGATCCGCATGGACCCGATCTCCGCAGTCATCCGGCACCCGGCCTGCGCCGCGAATCCGACGCCCGCTGCGATCGGCGCCAGTTCACGCGTGACGCCGAACGCTGAGATGAGACCACTGAGCTGACCGAGCGACAGCAGATTCAGGGCGCTGAATGCCTCGATACCGATGGACGCGCCCATCGCGGCGCCCAGCAACAGCATGAGGGGGACCACGCCGCCACCGATGATGACCGAGCCGCGCCCCCACGTCATATCCGTGATGACCGCAACCGTCTGGCGCCGGTAGTGCATCAGCGTGTAGGGCAGCGACGACAGCACCTGCCAGCCGAATCCGATCACGAACCCGATCGACTCGACCGGGCGCAGCGGATGAACCCGGCGCTGCAACCGGCCCACCCACCGCAGCCCTGCGGGGAAGTACGGACTCGCCGTCATCACGCCATCCTTACCGGGAAGAACATCGTGACCACCTGAGTGATCGCGGTGTTGAGCACGGCGACCGCCGCAACGGACATCACCACCGCGGCGTTGACGCCGTCCGCGACACCACGCGGTCCACCTTTGGCCTCCAGACCCCGCTGGCACGCGATGACGACCACCAGGAAGCCGAAGATCAACGCCTTGACCAGGGAAACCCAGATATCGATGGGCGTGGTGAAGGAACCGAACGACTGCCAGTAGCTGCCCGGCGTGACGCCGAGCGCGGATACCGCGACGGCAAAGCCCGACGCGATTCCGATGAAGATGATCAGGATATTGAGCAGCGGGGCGACCAGCATCATCGCCACGATGCGGGGAACGACCAAGCGCTGTATCGGATCCACCCCCATGACACGCATGGCGTCGACCTCCTCGCGAATAGTCCTCGCCCCGAGGTCGGCCGCGATCGCGGCGGCGCCCGCACCACCGAGCAGCATCGCGGTGGCCATCGGAGCGCCCTGCTTGATCACCCCGAGCCCACCGGCCGCTCCGATCATCGAGTCGGCGCCGAGCTGAGACACGATATTGCCGACCTGCGCGGAAACGATGACCCCGAACGGAATCGCCATCAGTACGCTCGGCAGCGCGGTGACCCTGATCAAAAACCATGCCTGCGTGAGGGTTTCGTGCACCTGGAAGCGCAGGCGCACCGCGTCCGTCACTCCGATGCGGACCGCGGCGGCGCCGATGCGCAATGCGCGACCGAGCGTGGCCAGGCTCGACAGGACGGTATCGGCGAAATTCCGGCGGAGAACCCCCGCCGCCGACATCTCGTCGACATCCGATCGAAAGGACAGATCTGCCGCCGACATCGAACCTCCTTGTCCGGCCGAGTAATCACCCCGCGAGGGTGAACTGGACGGCGGGCACCGATGCCCCCGCCGTCCCCCGCGGCCGTGCGAACCAACTCAATCTCTGCGCGGTGACGCTACCATATGACATGGACCACATTCCAGACACTATTCCAGAATTGTGCCCGTTCACTTGTCGCGGTACGCGGGACCACAGCGCGCGGCGTGGGAGAGGCCCTGGATGACAACAGCTCCCATATCTGATTGCAGTTGCAGGTCGGTCCACTGCAGCGAATGCTCATGGACCGCAACGCGATCGCGTCGGCGTGCGCGGCGGCTGCGCTGAGGAGCAGAAGCCAGGGATTATCCGCACCCCGGCGACCGCGGGCGTGGGATCGGTGGGATTCGTAGCGGTAATCGTCGAGCCGTGACGCCGGAGGTGTCACCATAGTTTTGTCAATGGGGTTCGCCGAGAGTTGGACGAACGGATCCAATGCGGGTGTTAATCCTGCGCGCCCGCGTCGGAGCCTGTCGCATTCTGGGCGAAACCATTGGGCGGCAGGGAATCACCAACACCGGCGACATCGAGGAGTGTGGTGGCGGTGGCTACGGCGAGACCGTCGAGGTCGTGGGCTTGGACGACCGATCGGGCGCTGGCCCCGTCGAAAACGAGGGTCAGTTGCCGGGCGAGCAGGACGGGGTCGGGTGCGCCGCCACGCTCGGCTTCATATTGGAAGAACGAGGTCAGACCATCCTTGTGTCGGCGAGCGACCAGACTGGCCGGGTGTTCGGGTGACTTGAGTTGGACCGCCGCCGCGACATAGGGGCATCCGCGAAAATCTTGCGCTGGTTCCAGGTATTCCAACCGTTGGAAGACGTGCAGGATCCGCTCGCGCGGCGATCGGTCGTCGTCGGCCGGCAGCAGGGCGGCCCGATAGTCGGGCGCGATGCGTTCCAGGCTAGCGGCCACCAGCTCGTCTTTGCTGTTGAACAGCTGGTACATCGAGCGCTTGGACACTCCGGCCGCTTTGCACAGCGCGTCGACGCCGATGTGGACGCCCTGTTCGTAGAACAACTGTGCGGCGGCGTCGAGCAACCGGTCGCGGGTGGAACCGGAGGCTACCGGCGGTATCGGGTCGGTCATGAATCTCAGATTAGCCTTCCCCTTGCGTTTTGGAAACCGATCTGTTTATCTTGAGGAAACAGATCGGTTTCCAAAAGGAGTTCAGTCCATGACCAGCATCAAAGATTCGGTAGCACTCGTCACCGGCGGCAGCCGCGGCATCGGCAAGGCACTAGTGGAACAGCTCTACGCACGCGGCGCGGCCAAGGTTTACGCCACCGCCCGCGACCCGCGGACCATCACCCATCCGGATGCGATCCCCCTCGCGTTGGAGCTCACCGACCCGGACGCCGCCGCGGCGCTGGCCGAGCACGCACCGGATGTGACGATCCTGATCAACAATGCCGGGACCGCGCTCGGCTCGTCGTTCCTCGACTCACCGATCACCGAGATCCGCCGCGAGTTCGACATCAACTTCTTCGGAGCGCTGCACGTCACCCGCGCCCTGGCCCCGATTCTGGAAGGCAACGGCGGCGGCCACATCCTGACCATTCACTCGGCGTTGTCCTGGATCGCGGTCCCGGGCACCGATGCTTACGCCGCGTCCAAGGCGGCACTGTGGTCGCAGACAAACGCGGTGCGCCTCGCGCTGCGCCCGCGCGGTATCGGCGTCACCGGGCTGCATGTCGGCTACGTCGACACCGATCTGACCGCAGGGGTGGACGCCCCCAAGACCTCCCCGCACAGCGTCGCGACGCAAGCTCTCGATGGTATCGAGGCCGACGCGCTGGAAGTGATCGCCGATGACCTGACGCGACAGGTCAAGGCTGGGCTCGCCGCCGACCCGGCGATCCTCTACCCCCAAGTCGTCGCGAGCAGCTAGTCGGCTCGGATGCCCGCCATCTCCGGTCGCGCACGAATCTCGTTACAGCACACCGAAACCACCACTTTTAGGAGCTCACAATGATCACATCACGCCCCGTAGCCCTGGTCACCGGCGCATCCTCCGGTATCGGAAAATCGGCCGCCCTTGCCCTGGTCGAGGCGGGATTCCAGGTAATCGGAACCGGCCGCAACACCAGCGCGTTGACCCCGCCCGACGGGGTGAGCTTCCTCGACCTCGACGTCACCAGTGACGAATCGGTCGCCACTCTCGTCGCGAAGGTGATCGCGCAGTTCGGCCGGATCGACATCCTGGTCAACAACGCCGGCATCGGGTCGGCGGGCGCGGCCGAGGAAAGCTCGGTGGAACAGGCCCGAAGTGTCTTCGATATCAACGTCTTCGGCGTCATCCGCATGACCAACGCGGTCCTGCCGCACCTGCGCGCCCAAGGCAGCGGGCGCATCGTCAATATCTCCTCCATCGTCGGGTTCATGCCGCAGCCCTATATGGCCGTCTACGCCGCCTCCAAGCATGCGATCGAGGGCTACACCGAATCACTCGACCACGAAATCCGCGAATACGGCGTCCGGGCCCTGCTCATCGAACCCGCTTGGACCAGTACCGCTTTCGACGCCAACAGTGTGCTACCCGACCAACCCTTGGACGTCTATGCCACGCACCGACTGGTCTTCGAGGAATACATGGCCGAGGCGGTCAAGAGCGGCGATGACCCCGCCCTCGTCGCCAAGGCGATAGTCGCGGCGGCCACCGACACCAAGCCGAAACTGCGCTACCCCGTCGGCCAGACCGCTCGGGTCAGCACCATGCGCCGCCTCGTGCCCGCCCGCATGTTCGACCAGCAGCTCCGCAAGCTCAACCGGCTCCCCGCCTGACCCCCTCCACCACAACAGAAAGCGACGCTCGCCATGAGCACCTATATGTCGGACAGTGCCGAGAACCTGACCGTGGACGCTGCGTCCGCCACGTTCACTTATCGGCGCATCGGCCCCCGCGGTGGCATCCCCCTGATCCTGCTGAACCGTGTCCGCGCGACCATCGACTGGTGGGACCCGCAGCTACTGGACTTTCTAGCCGCCGACCATGACGTGATCGTGTTCGACGACATCGGCGTCGGCTACACCACCGGTGAACCCCGTGACTCCGTCGACGGATTCGCTGACGGCACAATCGAATTCATCGAAGCACTCGGACTGCCCCAGGTCGATCTGCTCGGCTGGACCCTGGGCGGCACCGTGGCCCAGCGGGTGGCGCTGCGGCGGCCCGACCTGGTTCGCAAGCTGGTGCTGGCGGCAAGCAATCCTGGCGGTCAGGTGCCGGGCGCATCTGCTCCGGACGAGAAGGTGTTCGCCACCATGACCAAGCCGGAGGTCACCGGCGACGACTTGGTGTACCTGTTCTTCCCCGAGACCGACACGGGCCGCACCGCCGGACACGAATACCTCGCCAGGGTCGCCGCCCGGTTGACCACCGGCGAGCCCGCCGTGTCCGAGGCAGCGGGCAAGGGCCAGATCACCGCGATCGGGAAAAACATGTCGATCCCGTTCGAGCAGGTGGTGACCGACCTGCAATGCCTCGACCGGCCGGTCCTGTACGCCACCGGCCTGCGCGACATCATGACACCGGCCGTGGTTTCCTACACCGCCGCCGAACACACCGGCAACGCCACTCTGCTCGGATACAGCGACGCCGGTCATGCCTTCCTGTTCCAGCACGCCGAAGCCTTCGCTGTCCAGGTAGCCAACTTCCTCGATGACTGAAGAACACCGCTCGAAACAGATCTCCCGCACGAATCCATCCACCTCAGCAACGGGACACACGCCATGACACAGCAGTTCAGCATCGAAACCGTGGCACCGAAGATCCGCAAAGTCACCTTTTCGAACCCACCCGTGAACGTCGTCGGCGCGGATACCGTCACCCAACTACTCGAGGTCCTCGATACGTTGAGCCGCGACGAACAAGTCCAGGTCGTCATTTTCGACAGCAGCACACCCGGATACTTCTTCAACCACGCCGATCTGGCCCAGATGACCGAACTTCTGGGGTTGAAAAATGCCGACTCGACTCCGACCTGGATCGAGCTCGTCACCCGGCTGACGAACGCGCCGTTCGTCAGCATCGCCTCCATCCGTGGCCGGACCAGGGGCGGCGGCGACGAACTCACGCTGGCCTTCGACCTACGCTATGCCAGCCGTGAACAAGCGATCTTCAGTCAGCCCGAAGTCGCGACCGGCCTGATACCCGGCGGGGGCGGCGCGGACCGTCTGCCTCGGCTGCTCGGACGAGACCGCGCGTTCGAAGCGATCTTCACCGGCCAGGACTACGACGCCGATCGGGCCGAGCGCTACGGATGGGTGACCCGAACCCTTGCCGATGCCGAACTCGACGACTTCGTGAACGGCGTGGCGACTCGCATCGCATCGTTCGACAAGGCAGCTGTCGTGGGCGCCAAGGCGCAGATCAATCGGGCAACTCTGCCGCCGGAGGCCGACCTGCGAGCATCCTGGTCGGAGCTTTCCGAAGTCACCTGGCCGGGATTCCAGGCACGGCTGCCCCAGTTCGGCACGCTTATCGGCCAGATCGGACTCGATGAGGTCGAGAAGAACCTGGGTGAATACCTCGGCATGGCAAGTCAGTAGTTCCCAGTTCCGAGACAATGACGGACGCCGTGGATAACCGTTTGCTTCAATTGAATCGGTGATCCACGGCATACCGGATTCGGTCGCGCGGTCGTTGTGGCCCAGCCAGAGCCCAGGCACCTCGTGGATCAGTTCCGTTCGTACCGCGCCGCAGTCGGTGAGCGCCCGGTCCAGCGGATGTAGGCCCGTCGGAATTCACGACCACTGCTGAATCCGACCTCACGGGCAATGGCGCCGATGGTCAGGGCCGACTCCTGCAGCAGGACGGTCGCGCATCGTTCGCGAACCCGGTCGCGCACGGCGCTGAAACTTACACCGGCAGTGGTCAATTGGCGGCGTAGCGTGCGTTCGGTGAGGTTCAGGTGGCGGGCCACGGCGGTCACTGTCAAGGGGGTGCGGGTGTGGCCCTCGAGCAGGGTCTCGACCGCAGTGATGATGTCGTCCTCGAAGGTGGGCAGGCTGATCAGTTGGCGGCAGGCGGCCGCGGCTACGCTGCGGGTCGGTTCGTGGTGGTGTGGAAGTCGGGAAGCCAGTAGGGAAGTCGGGAAGCGCATCCGGGTGGCTGCGGCATCGAATTCGATCGGGCAGCGGAAGAACTGGGTGTACTCGCGGGCGTACGCCGGTGCCGGATAGGACAACTCGACCGAGAGCGGTGATCGGTTGGCGCCGAGCATTGTTCGCACGAACGTCAATGCGGTACACAGTGCCTCTTCGAAAAGGAAGGTCGTCAGCTCCGGATCGGTTTCACGCTGACGCAGACTCAGCGCTACCTCGCCGTCGATGGTCTCGAACTCGATGTCGACCAGACTGCCGGAGGCCATGTGCAATTCGGCACCCAGTACGAGGGCGTCGGCGAGCGACGCGCACGCGCTCAGCGCGATTCCCAGCATCCCCATCGAGACCAGGACGTCGCGCTGACCGAGCCGCATACCCCAGGGAACGGGCGGAAGCGTGCGCAGGGCGCGTCGCAACACGGTGGCCGATTGATCGTAGGAGACATTGACGATGTCGGACTCGAATAGTCGCTCCGAATCCAATCCGGTTCCCGAGAACCACGACTCGACCGATGCGCCGAGGTGATGTCCTATCTCCACCACTCCGGACAACACAATGGGTGGAATGATCGCGTCAGTGAGCGCGTGGGGTCGTGTCACCATGCTGTGTACCTCGCGCCTTCGTACCGATGTGCGGATGGAACCCGAACGTTGCCGCTAGCGCCCAGCGGCGGCGAGCGCGGTGGCGCGAGCCGTGTATTGCTTGGCAAGGCGATCGAGTTTGCGCTCTAGAATGGCGGCCGACGGGTTCCCGGGAATCCGCGAAACCTCGAGGCTGTACAGCTCTGCGCCGACTTCCGCTATCCGACTGATTACCGTTCCGATGGTCTCGCCCGGTTCGACCTGAACGTCACGGTCCTGTCGGACATAGACTTCGATCCAGAAGTCGATGATCCGGATGATCCGCACCGCCCGCACCCGCGCATCGCCAGAGTGCGGGTTGTGGCCTTGTAAACAAATGTGGGCCAGCTCGCCCGCCCATCGCGCGATCGTATGTTGTTCCCGCGCAGCCGCTGTGGACTGTGCGCCGAGTACCGCGGCCAAGATTTCTCGCACGCCCGGCAGACCGAGAACCTGCGAACTTTGGTGAGATACGCGGGTACACGCCAACTCTTGGACATCGACGAGCTTCAGCCACCGGTCCCGGGAGGGCGAGGTGGGTCGTTGCATGGGCGCCTCCTGGTAGGTGCACCCGGCGTGGCGACCAGACACGGTGGATTGGATTGCCGTGTAACGGTTCTGGCGATACCGCTGTACACGCCTGCGGAGACGGGTACCGACCTCAGCGGCTGCCACTCCGGGTGCGTTTCCAGCTTTGCCGAGCGACCGTGTCCAGCAAAGCGCCGTAACTGATCCGAAAGTCGCACATTTCCGCTACATACCGTCCTGGCGGTACCCAAGTCGGACAACCCGCACGCGGCCATTTCGGTTACGCGGACGGTACGGGGTGCGGCGCGGGGTTTTTCTAGGGCAGCCCAAGCGCTTCGGACTGTAGACCGAGCAATGTCGGCCCAGGCTCACCCGCTGCCAGGCTGACATCGGCGATGTCAGCAGGCAATCGAGCGCTCCAGTCGCAGCACATCGGTTGCGGTGAACCTGTCGATGCGTGCGCCGAGGGCTCCGACTGTCGCACCGTTCACATCGCCCCTGGTATGCAACGACTTCTGGACGGTGCGCATGCTTTCGATGACGCGGGGAACGCGTTGGCTCTCGGGCAAGTCGAATACGGGTGCGAGGACCTCGTCGGCACTGTCGAGCGCGCCACGTTCGATGCGGATGATCGCTACGTCGGCTCGAGCTACTGCTTCATGGCCGTAGGAGCGTTCGTGGGCCGGGCCGGTGCAATACCCCTGCACGGCACCGAGCGCGAACAACTCGGCATTTCGGTGATCACCGAGGATTCGGTAGGTCGTACCGATGTAGCACGCCATCTTCGCGGGTCGGAAGTGCAGTACCCCACCGAACTGCGCGACCGCGTCCGCGCCGGTGAGTCCGGCCTCGAAAGCACGCAGGGCCCGCGCTATCGCCGATTCGGCGGCCTGGCGCTGGCCCGTCCGGGCCGCACACCGCGCCTCGAGGGCTGCCAGCCGGATCCGCTGATGCCCGGCGGGGGCGTACGCCGCGGCTTCTCGCGCGAAGGCCAGGGCCGACGGAAGGTTTCCGCTCCACTCGGCGATCAGCGCCTTCGTACCGATGACCCATGCTCGTAAGTCCCGGTGACCGGCTCGCTCGGCCAACGATTCGGCCGCGAGCGCGTGCTGCATGGCCACGATCGTGGCGCCGAGAATGCCGGTTATTTGAGCGAGGAGTTCGATCGCCAGCCCACCCAGAAACAACAACTCACTTGCACGTTGCGGAGGTGGTCCCGCCTGTAGTGCCGCGCGTACCCGGTCACGGACAAACGACAGCTCTGACAGCAGCGGCTGCGGCGAGCCGTGGACGAACCGCTGTGCGATCCCGGCCAATTCGTATGCCAGCGCGTCAACTGTCAGTTGGTCCGGCCGGCTATTGCCGGCCCATTCGGCGAATTCGGTAGACCTCCCGGCATCGCCGGCAAGCCCGTTGTTATCTGTTGCGCTGGTAACCACAGACGCATTCGAGCCTTGGATCGCCGGTTCGTTCACGGCATCCACCCACCCGGGGGCCCGGAACCGCTCCCGTTGTCGCTCGTCGAGACGGCTGAGCACCGTGTCCATCGCTTCCGCTGCCCGGCCGCGCAAGGGTTGAGTGGCCTTCTCCCATTTCCGGACCGCGTGCACCGAAAAGCCCGTGGTTTCGGCGAATTCCTCCTGTGTTTCGCGCAGCGCGATCCTTCTCAGCGCTTGGACCTCGGGTCCGGTCCACTCCTTGACAATCATTGCGGCCTATACGGTCGATGAGCTATAGCAGCCCTATTCAACAGCGCCCGAAGCACCTGGTCAATCGATCTAAATGATGATCTCCAGGTCATAACGGCCCGCAACAGGTTGATCGCCGTGGTCTCGTGCGCGGCCATGTCGGTGACCATGGTGAACGCGAAAACGATCACCAAATCGAAGAACAGCTCGAGATGAGTAACCGAGGCGTCCTCGGCGATAGTCGTGACACGGAATCGCTGTGCACCGGGCATAGGGCCATCTATGCAGGCACGACCGGTTGGCCCTCCTGAGCGACGGCGTGGAACCGATTCGGTGATCCGCCCCTCCCGACGGTGCTCGCAGCGGATAGACCTCGACGTAGGATCGGCGGTGGTTGC
Source organism: Nocardia vinacea (assembly GCF_035920345.1). Taxonomy (NCBI): domain Bacteria; kingdom Bacillati; phylum Actinomycetota; class Actinomycetes; order Mycobacteriales; family Nocardiaceae; genus Nocardia; species Nocardia vinacea. The sequence goes on along the minus strand of NZ_CP109149.1, from coordinate 1,379,201 downwards.
CGACTTCCGCCGGTTGGCGACTCGCGTTCCGGGATGGGAGAAGCTGACGTCTCTCGATCGACGATCGCGGGTTCTGGAGGGCCACCCTTTTCCCTGCTGGAGTGAATATCAGCAGGGCCACAGGCATTAGCCGACGGTGCCGAGTATCTCCGCGCACTTCTCACCGATCATGAGCGACGGTGCGTTGGTATTGCCGCCCGTGATGCTCGGCATGATCGAAGCGTCAGCGACCCGTAGCCCTTCTATGCCGCGTACCTTCAGCGCGGGGTCGACCACGGCCGCCTCATCGACGCCCATGCGGCAGGTGCCGACCGGGTGATAGATCGAATGCACCCGGTTGGGCAGTTCCCGCCGCAGCGCGGACTCGTCCATCAGTTCCCTACCGGGCGTGTGCTCCTCGACGAGGTCACCGGCAATACTCTTGTGCGCCATGATCTCCCGGACGGTCCTGATGCCTTCGATCAGGAATTCGGTATCGCGGGGATCGCTCAGATAGCCGGGGTCGATGAGCGGCGCGGCAAAGGGATCCGTCGATGCCAATTTCAGCTCACCACGGCTCTTCGGATAGATCAGGCTGGGCAGTACCGTCAGTGCGGGGCGGCGCTCCACCAGGTACATCTTGTCCTCGTCCTGATTGGGCACCGGATAGTTCCACGGCAGACTGTGCAGCTGCATATCCGGGTAACCGGCCTCGGCGAATTTGGTCTTGACGAAGCCGACGGCCTCGAACACGGTGCGACCCATCCAGGAACTGTCCGGACGGCGCAGTTCGCGCAGGAGCGCGCGGGCGAAATACGTGGGTATGCCGCGGTGGATGGCTTTCTTTGAAATGTAGGTCATGGGCACGAACATGTGATCGTGCAGGTTCTGGCCTACCGGTAGATCCGCGTGCACGGTGATTCCGAGTTCACGAAGGTGTGCTGCCGGGCCGACGCCAGAGAGCATGAGCAGTTGCGGCGAGCCGATCACGCCGCCGGAAACGATGATCTCCTTGCCGGCGTGGACGATTCGGCGCGCGCCGTTGTTCTCCTGGATTTCGACGCCGGTGGCGCGGCCGTTCTCGATGACGATGCGGGTCACGTGGACCCGCGTGATGACCTGCAGGCCCGCATTCGGCCGTTCGGTGATGAATGCGCGAGAAGAGCTGTAGCGCAAGCCATTGCAGACACTCTGCTGGAAGATCGAGATGCCTTCCTGCGATTCGCCGTTGTAGTCCTCGATAATCGGTGTCCCGAGCGTTTCGGACGCTGCGGTCATGAACTCTTCGCCGATCGGGGTGAGGTCCTTCTGGCGGGTGACTTGGATGGGTCCTCCGGCGCCGCGATAGGCGTCGGGGCCGCCCTCCCAGTTCTCGAGGCGCTTATAGGCGGGCAGGATCTCCTCGTAGGTCCAGCCGGTATTACCTTGCGCTGCCCAAGAATCGAAGTTTGCTCGATTTCCGCGGACGTAAAGCATGCCGTTCACCGAGCTCGAGCCGCCGAGCACCTTGCCGCGGGTCATGGGGATCGTGCGGTCGTTGGCGTGCTTCTGCGGGATCGAGTACTGCTTCCAGCACACTCGTTTTTTGAGCGCCGGAATGGTGTGGACCATCGTGACCAGCCCGGGGCTGGAGACCAGTCGGGTGTTGTCCGCGCGTCCCGCCTCCAGCAGGATCACGTTGGCGCCGTGCTCGGCCAGTCGGCCCGCGATGACGGCGCCGGCGCTGCCCGCGCCTACGACGATGTAGTCGGCTTCGGTCATGATTTCGCCTGTCTGCTACTCACGTCCTGATCGAGCGGAATACGTTTCAGGACACGTGTCTGGATGCTATTCCGAACAGACTTCCAAATCAACACTGTGCTTGTGAACAGGACCGATCGAGCCCACATCGACAGATCAACTGTCTGGACAGGTGTTCGTAGAAGGTTCCGCTTTTGTGATAGCGTCACCGCACCTTCGGGAGGTTCGGCATGAAAATCAGCGACGCGATGATCGACAAGCAATTGCGGCGCACCGGCGTGTGGATTCGCCGATTGATGTCCTCGCACGATGAACGGCGATTACGGCGCACGGCCAAGCTCGTCGACGCGGTGGCGCCGCTGGCACGCATCGGTGTGTCGAGAACGATGCGGGTGCGACAGGTCGGCATCGAGCGAGGCGATGGCACCCGGCTGCGGATGCTGATCTACTCGCCGCTCGAACCGGCCCCCGCCGCCACCGGCGTGCTCTGGCTGCATGGCGGCGGCTACTTCCTCGGACGGCCCGAACAGGATGTCGCGGTCTATCGCCGGATGGTCGTCAAGACCGGATGTGTCATCCTCGCCCCGGACTATCGACGCAGCGTCGACCAGCCGTATCCCGCGGCTCTGGACGATTGCTACACCGCGCTGATCTGGATGCGCGACAACGCGTTTCGGCTCGGCATTCGTCCGGATCAGCTGGTCGTGGCGGGCGAGAGTGCGGGCGGCGGACTGACGGCGGCGCTGACACTGCTCGCCCGGGACCGCGGTGAGGTGAATATAGCCTTCCAGATGCCGATCTACCCGATGATCGATGACCGGGTGTGCACTGCCTCCTCGTGTGACAATGACGCCCCAATGCTCGATACCGTCACTTTGGTGACCGCATGGAAGCTGTATCTGCGCGATCTGTATGGGACACAACGTGTTCCGATATATGCCGCGCCCGCCCGCGCAATCGATCTGCGGGGCCTGCCACCCACTTTCACCTACGTCGGCGAACTCGAGCCGTTCCTGGACGAGACAGTCGCTTATGTGGATGGTTTGCGTGCGTGTGGGGTGCCGGTGGACTTCGAGGTTTACCCGGGTTGCTGGCACGGCTTCGACCGGCTGGTGCCGCGCGCCGAGGTGAGCCGGCGGGCATTGCGGTCACGGGAACGCTGGTTCCGCCGCGCGGCCGCCACCTACGTCGCTCCACAGCCTGGAATGGACCGAGACCGGGTCTGAGCTGTGGCGGTGAAGCCGGTTCAGAGCGGTGTCAGGTCACTGCCATTACCGGATCACGCGGGACGAGGACCACGTGACGCTGACCACGACTGTCCGTACCCCGGTGACGCCAACCCGCACGGCGTAATGACTACCCGAGCAAGCGGATTCGCAGTCATTTGCCGTGGGCGGTACTGCGTGCGGAGATCAGGTTACTCTCGACCGGTGTTCGTGCACCCTCAGTCGGAGATGATCGCGGTCTATGACGCCGCGGGCTGCGAAATCGGCACGGCCGACCGGGCCACCGTCTATCGCGACGGTATCTGGCATGCCAGTGCGGGTGTGCTCGTTCGCTCCGGCGACGGCGAACGCGTCTATGTGCACCGTCGCACCGATACCAAGATGGTCTTCGCCGGTATGTACGACTGCCTTGCTGGTGGTGTCGTCGATCCCGGCGAGACCCCGGCGCAGACCGCGGTCCGTGAACTCGCCGAGGAACTCGGCATCGTCCTGCCCGCCGACGCACCACCGCTCCCCCTGCGGGCCAGCGCGTCCTGGGACGGCAGCTGGCAGGGCACGCCGATGCGCTGCCATCTGTTCGCCTACGAGTTGCGCTACGACGGGCCCATCCGGCACCAGCCCGAGGAGATCGTGGACGGCTGGTGGTGGACCGATGCCGAACTGCGCGCACATCTGGCCGACCCGACCTGGCCGTTCGTCCCCGACACCCGCATCCTCACCGACCAGCTGCTGGCTTGAAACGCCATCGGCCCACCAGGTCGAGGACCTGATGGGCCGATGAGCCTGCGTTCTGTCAGGCGGCGCTACCGCTCATAGCACCCATGACCTGGGTGAAGAGGTTCGCGACGACTTCGAGGAGCTCCATGTACATTCCCTTGCTGGACCCGATATGAAAGTTGCATTCTGCACGAGCTACGTGTCCAGCAGGTAAGAGAGCCGTGAAAACCGGTGACTAACCCGAGGACGCCACCGACCCCGCCCATGCCGCGAAGGCTCCCGGATTGCGGGTCTGGAGCAACACCCGGCCAGGTCCGGTGAAGTCGAAGACGAAGCCTTCGCCCGACTTCAGCGACTGGATGGAACGCCCGGATACCGCGCGCCGGATGGTGAAGTTCATGGCCAGGTCATAGGCCACCACATGGCCGGTATCGATGGTGATCGGCTCGCCGGGCTGCAGATCGATCACATCGATCGCGCCGAATACACCGACGACCACCTCACCCTCGCCGTGCGCGCGCAGACCGAAGCCGCCCTCGCCGCCGAACAGGTTCGCAACACCGCCCCATTTGCCCTCGACCTGCACGCCGTGCGAGTTCGCGATCCAACCGCCGCGGCTGATGAAGAACGGCCGATCGGGGGTGATCTGCAGGTTCAGCATGTCGCCTGGCAATGCGGGCGCCACGTCCACCCAGCCGCCCTGCGCCGGTGCGGTGAAGGTCGAGACGAAAAATGATTCACCCGCCAGCACCGAACGCTTCAGCCCGGCGAGAATGCCGCCTTCGGCCTTGGCCTGCAACGAAACTCCCGCCGAATGCGCGACCATGGCGCCGCTCTCGACCCGCATCGGCTCACCGCCGGCCAGGAAGCACCGCGCGACCGCAGAGGCCGGACTATGACGCAGTTGTACCTTCATAAATGCCGACCCTACCGGCTATTTCGGCTACGAAGGGTCCAGCGATTCCAAGGTCTGCTCATCGCGCGCGACGACCGCACCGCCGTCGGCTGTGAGCACGATCGGCCGCTGGATCAGCTGCGGATTCGCAGCCAGCGCTTCGATCCAGCGCTCCCGGTCCGCGGCGGTGCGTCCCCAGCCGGATACACCCAGATCCTTGGCGATCTGCTCACCGGTGCGGGTGATATCCCACGGCTCGGCGCCCAGCCGCTTAAGCACCGTCCGCAATTCCGCCGCCGTGGGCGGATCGTCGAGGTAGCGCCGGACCTTGTACTCCACGCCCGCCTCGTCCAGATGTGCGGTGGCATTGCGGCTCTTGCTGCACCGCGGGTTGTGCCAGATCTCGGTTTGCCCAGATGTCATGGTCGCAGCGTACCTACAGGTGCATCCAGGTCGGCCACACCTGCGACCACGGGTGGCGCAGACCGGTACATTTCCACACGGTGACGTTCTGGGTGTTGCCCGGATAGCCGATTCGACTGTCCACCTTGGCAACTGGTTCGACGTCGTCGAAATCCCAGTGCAGGAAGGCTTCGTTCACGCCGACGGCGATCACGGCCGAGGCATTGTCGGGTGGCATGGCGAAGTAGCCGAAACCGCGGCTCGGACTGTAGATAGGTGGCAGGCGATCGCGGTCGAATTGGTCCAGGGCGCTGGCCTGCCAGTAGGTGTCGGTCACGATGACGGCGTCGGCACCTTCGGCCGGGGTGAGCGATTCATAGGCCTGGAGGACGGCGGAAGTCAGTTCGGGCCAACCGAATTCACCGTACACACCGATATTGATGGCGGCCTCGGCGTCATCGGCGGGTGGCTCGACGTGCGCGGCATCGCGCCACGGCGTCGACCACAGCACATAGCCCGCGGCGACGGCGGCGAGCACCACACCGATCACTGAGACCAAGCGTTTCGGTGTGGGATTCAGTCGATCCGCGAGTCCGACGAGACCGACCGCACCCGCCGCGATCACCACACCGAACATGCCGGCGACGTAGTAGATCCGGCCACCGATCACCAGGAAGACGGCGACGAGTATCAGCAGAGTCGCACCGAGGAACCGGTACGGGCGCAGCGAGGCATTGCACAGCAGCGCCCACCCGCCATAGACCAACAGTGCCGCTCCCAGATACCCCGCCAGCAGCACCGCGAGCGGCACGAACAGCACCCGGCCGCCGAGTATGCCCTGTTCACCGCTGATTACCTCGCCCATCGACAGCTGCGGCCAATTGTTGCGCGCCTGCCAGATCAGTGACGGCGCGGTCGCCGCGACCACGACGACACCGCCGAGCCACAGTAGCGGCCGCCGCACCAGTTCGCGCGGACCGAAGATCAGCGAACTCACCGCGACGCCGATCCAGAAGAACGGAATCAGCCATTTCACTTGCATATCGACCGCGGTAACCAGTGCAGCGCACAGCAGCAGGCGATCACGGCGGGTCCGCACCCAGCGCACCACCAGCCAGGTAATGATCACCCAGAGCACGGTGTCGACCGCGTTGGTGGTCAGCATTTTGCCTTGGAGCAGCAGAAACGGTGAGGTCGCGTAGCCGAGGGCGGCGAGCACCTGGGCCGCCGCTGCGCCGCCGAGTTCACGCGCGATCACCGCGCACAGCACGATGCCGAGGACGGTCAGCGCGACAACGGGTAGCCGCAGCACAAAAAAGCTTCCGGGTGCGATCGTATCCATCAACCGCGCCAGCATCGGCAATACCGGACCTTGATCGGCATAGCCGAACGACGGCCGACGACCCGCCGCCAGGAAGTAGAGCTCATCGCCGAAGTAGTCATAGCGGCTGGTCGAGAACACCAAGACGGCCGCGGACGCGGCGGCGATGACACCGACGCCCACGGTCGCCATTGGCGGGCGCGCCTCGGTGGCGGTCGACTCCCGACGATCGGCGGTGTCGGTCACGTCAGCTCCTGCGGAGTTCCGAGGTGGACCGATCGAACGTAGCGGGAAACGGCCATTTCCTCCGCCGGTCAGCAGGCGATTCACCCCACGTATTCGTCGGCGACCTCCAACACCTCGTCGACGATCTCCAGCCCCGTGCGCAGTTCGTCGGCCGAGGTGGTCAGCGGCGGCGCGATCTGGAAGCGGTTACCGGCATTGAACGGCCACAGCCCGCGCTCCTTGGCGGCGGCGGTGACCCGGTTCATCGGTTCGGCGGCGGAGCCGGCGGCCGCGAACGGGATCAGCGGCTCGCGGGTGTGTGGATCGCGCACCAACTCCAGTGCCCAGAAGAAGCCGAGGCCGCGCGCCTCGCCGACGCTCGGATGCCGAGACGCCAACTCCGCCAGACCCTTTCCGAGTACATCCACGCCGACCGTGCGCACATGGTCGAGGATGCCGTCGCGTTCGAAGACATTGATCGAGGCGATGCCCGCGGCACAGGCGAGGGGATGTCCGGCGTAGGTGAGTCCGCCGGGATACACCGTATTGTCGTAGCGCTGCGCGATCCGTTCGGCCATCAGCACACCGCCGAGCGGAACATAACCGGAGTTCACGCCCTTGGCAAAGGTGATGATATCGGGTGCGACATCGAAGGCCTGGACCGCGAACCACTCACCGACCCGGCCGAATCCAACCATCACCTCATCGGCGATATAGACGATGCCGAATTCGTCGCACAGTTCCCGGACACCGGCGAGATAGCCCGGCGGCGGCACGAGCACACCGTTGGTGCCGACCACCGTCTCCAGGATCAGGCCCGCAATGTGTTGCGGCCCTTCCAATTCGATGACCTGGCGCAGGTGGTTCAGCGCCGCCGTCGTCTCTTCTTCGGGAGTGCTTGTGCCCCAAGGGGATCGGTAGGGGTACGGCCCGAAGAAGCGGACCACGTCGACATTGGTCGGCTCGGCACCCCAGCGCCGCGGCTCACCGGTCAACCCGATCGCAACACCGGTGCCGCCGTGATAGGAGCGATAGGCGGCAAGCATTTTGGTGCGTCCGGTGTAGCTGCGGGCCAACCGCACCGCATGTTCGACGGCCTCCGCACCGCCGGTGGTGAACAGAATCCGGTTCAGCTCGCCCGGCGCGCGTTCCACGATCAGCCGGGCCAGTTCGCTGCGCGCCTCGTTGCCGACGGTCGGCGAGATGGTCGCGAGTTTCTGTGCCTGATCGATAATGGCCGCGACAATATCCGGATGTTGGTGGCCGATATTGACATTCACCAGTTGGGAGGAGAAGTCGAGGTAGCGTTTGCCGCTCTCCTCCCAGAACCACGAGCCCGACGCGCCGACGATCGGTACCGGATTCAGGGTCGCCTGGGCGCTCCAGGGATAGAAGACGTGATCTGACCCGCTCATGGGGCAAATTCCCCCTTCGAACCTGGATAGAACAGCACATTGGCACCATAGCCCGATTGCGACGCCTGCGCGGCTGGAGGCGCGGCATATGACAAGAACTGTCCCGCCTGCGATTCCACACAGGTCCGAGGGGCCCGGCCAAGCCGTCAAGCATCCGGGAGCCGCGGCACGAGACATGGCCGAGCTGCCGCTCACCCCTCATCGCCCGGACGCGGCCGAGTACTCGTTGCGTCCAGTCGATACGCATGGACAGATCATGGACCGTGAGCTGGTCGCCTCACGGGTCTGGGAGCCGGGTGATCGCCTCGGCTGGCGTATCCAGCGGCGGAATAGGCGGTCCTGTCCCCCAGCGTGGACGGCTCTGCCACGGTGACGAGGAAGGGCCACCTTCGGCTGCCGGCGGAACTGCGGCACCTCGTGGGCGCCGAGATCGGCACCCCGCGTGCTGATGGTTGCTCCCAACGCCACACCGTCGCTGCTTCTCGTCCCGATGTACGTGCTCGACGACATGGTTGCTCACAGTGTCCTCGAGGTCTGCACCGATCATGACCAGTAGAAAACCGCTCGATAAGCGGCAGATGCGGACGTTCCCGAACGCGCGGGTCGCGGCAATATAGGACGTTGGCCAGGCGCCGAAACGAGTGTCCCCCAACCCCCGCATAGCATCTGGTCATCATGAACGGCCGGGAGATCGTCGCTACGGGTTCGTGGCTGTATGCCGACGTCGTTCTCGTGCCGGTGTTCGTCGTCCGTCTCGACTACGACTTCTGGTACGAGGTGGCCCGAGAAGAGGGCACACTCGCGGTGGGCGAGGAGCCGTTCCTTGATTCGGCCGGGCATTCCTATTACGTGTCGTTCAAAGTCCTCCACAACGATGCGTCATTCTGGCCTGATTCCGGGCCGCACCGTTCGGTTGATGAGGCGCGGATCACGGCAGAATCGAGGGTGCCCTCTCCGATCACTTGGCAGTCTGGTGAATCACTTCCATGAAAGATCATTGTTTGAAGCGTCACGGCCCGTCTGGCACGCGCCGCACACTGAAATCGGCAGTTGCGGACGTTTCGAGAACGCGCTCCACGCGGCATTACCGCGCGTCGGGACCGCTGGCACGTTCAGGCCGTGTTCTTCTTCGAGCCGACGATGCGATTGTTGCGAACTCCCGCCATGGTTGAGTCGCTGATCTTTGGTCGTAGCAAGGTCCGCGGATGGCTATGGTCGCGTCGTCGCCGCGTCACGTACTTCGGCATCGGGATCGGCGGCCAAGAGGGCCACCAGTCGGCGGGCCTCGCTGCCACGGTAACTGTGCAATGCCAACGCGAGAGCGTGACGGACCTCGGGGTTGGCATGGTCGAGCAGGTGCGCGATGTCGGCGACATCACCACGACTACGACGGCCCAAGCCGTAGAGGGCGTCGATCAGCTCGTCATCGTTGCCCGCGTTACGCAATTGGTCCAGCAGTTGAGGTTTCGTGAGCTCCGGGGGTTCGGTGGGGAACCGGCGGCGAAGGTCGGCGGCCTTGAATTCTCCAGGTCCCAGGCACGCAGGACAGGCACAGGGCGGGCGACCGTGCGCGTTCGGGTGATACCGCCACCCCGTCACCTGTCGTACATGCCGAACTCGATGCAGCTCGGCGGGGGCGATCGAACGAGGTACGACGATCTGGTATCCGCGCGCGTCCTCGGCGTGAAGAATCACCGAAACGGCCTCGGCCACAGTCATTTCCGTGCTGGCGGCCGAGTAGTGTCCAACGAGGACGGGTTCGTCGTCGGGTACCCGGAAATTCACCGCGATGATCAGCCGCTGCCCGCCGCGGCGCAGCTCGCGCAACCATTGATGCGACAGCACATAGGACGGCATCACCGGCATACAGAACACTCCGCGCCCAAAGCCACGCGCTGTGATGCCCGCACGGCGGATTCGCCGAGCGTTCTTCTCCGGTGTCAGGTGCACTAGCAGGGCCACAGCGCAAACCATAGCGATCCCGTGCCGGTAGAACGACGATATCGTGCGCGCATATCGGCATAGTGCATCGCCAGCGGCCGAACGGTGCTCTGCCCGTTGATCTTCGGCAGGCCCGCGCGGCTGCTTCGGAATGCGCGGGTTGCAGCTGGTTGGAGACTGGTGTCAGGATCAGGTCCCGGCCAGGATTTGATCCAGGTGCCCGGTGGGATGCTCCCTCGTATGCGGCTGCCCACCGTTTCGTGCCAGCTATTCGGATCCGGGCCATTTAGGTTCTGCTCGAGATGACCATGATGTATTCGCAGGGAGCGTTCGTTCGGTTGGCGAAGCCGTGGTCCGCGTCGGCCCGGAAGAACAGGGAGTCGCCGGTGTTCAGGGTCTCGCTCATACCGCCGATCAAGACGGTGAGGGTGCCTTCGAGCACCACGAGTTGTTTCTCCGTGCCCGGCGGATACGCGGGCAACAACCCGGTGGATACCTGTGCGGGGAGGTAGTGGAGGACCATCTCGCCTGTTCCCGCACCCGGTGCCGCTGACACCATGTGCCGCTCGAAGCCGGTTTCCGGGTCACGGAAAACGGGGCGGTCGTTCTTGCGCAGGACCACGGCCGCACCGGAGGCGGCAGCGGCTGCCCCACCGATCAGCTCCGAGAGCGACGCGTCGAGCGCGTGGGCGATCCTGGACGCGACGCCGATCGTCGGGCTCTTCTCACCGCGTTCGACCTTGGACAGCATCGCCCGGCTGACCGACGACCGCGTGGACAGCTGTTCCAGCGTCAGGCCCGCCTCCTCGCGGCGTCGCCGCACGTTACCGCCGAAGTCGCCCGCCAGGTCGTCACCGTGCTGTGGTTCGGTCGCGGTTCCGTCGTGTTCGACCACCGTGCTCCTCGATCGATCGGTATCTCGCCGCCCACAGTATATTTCTTCTAAAGAAGATCTAGTCTTCTATCAAAGACAGACGATAGGCGCTCAACCCGATGGAGGTTCCATGCGTTTGATCTCGAGTGGCCAGCACCATGCCATGTTCGAGTTCGGCGAACTGCAAATGGTCTCGTTGCGAGACGGGTACATCGACATGCCGCCGACCCGGCTCCGTGACGAGGAAGGGCGCACGCTCGACGAGCTGCCAGCCGCCGTGCCGCTGGTCGGCGACAACTTGCGGCTGTCGGTCAACGCCTTCTTCGTCACCGATGGCACACGGTCGGTTCTCATCGACACCGGCGCGTCCGACAACTGGCACGACCCCACCATGGGATTGATCTACGACGCACTCGACGAAGCGGGAATCGACCGCGCGCGGATCACCGACGTAGCCATCACCCACAACCACGAAGATCACGTGAGTGGGCTGATCGCGCCGGACGGTTCAGAGGCGTTTCCCGAACTCGAGCGCGTGTGGATCGGTGCGGGCGACACCTCGGTGTTCACAGGGCGGCTCAAGCCGATCCGCGAGCGGGTCGTCCCCATGTCGGAGAAGGTCGCAATCAACGACTGGACCACCGCGGTCCCGACACCGGGCCACACCCCCGGTCACACCGTCTATGACGTCAGCAGCGGCACCGGCCACCTTCTCGTCTGGGGTGACACCGTGCACGTTCCCACGCTGCAATTCGATCAGCCGAACGTGTCCTGGGAGTTCGACGGCAACCAGTCCCAGGCCCGCGCCGCGCGAGCGGCCCTCCTCGACCAACTGACCCAACCAGACCACTTCGTAGCCGGAGCCCACCTCGACTCACCCGGCATCGCCCGCGTAACCGCCTCCGGCGACGGTTACGCGCTGGAATACCTCGCACCACCGATCGGCTGATCGAGCTCTAGCCTCCAGAAAACGCTCACAATGGCGGCATCGAAAACACTTGCAGCAAAAGGGAACCCGGCGACCACGTGGGCGACGCCGCCAAGCCTGCCTCGGCCACTACCGTCGGTGCGGTCCAGGGCGGGCCTACATTCCAATCGCTCATCGGCTACTTAAGCGCACTGCGGGCGGTCGTACGACGCTCTGCCCGTTGATCTTCCGAGGTACCGCGCAAGCCGCTCCGCTCAGCGCGCACAGCGGCAGAAGAGGATGTTTCCCGCCCAATTGCTGAGTCGAAGGCGATGTCCGTCACGGTGAGATCTTTGCTGTGAGTCGGCGGGAGTTCCTGGTGCGCAAGCACTACGACGATGACCAGATCGCCGCACTGGTCTACCTGGTCGCCATGACCAACGCCGCAACCGGCTGCTGGTGATCACCAAGACCACAGGCGGCTCCTACCAGGCCGGCACATTCGACAACGTGGCGAACTGACCGGCACACCAATCCCCGCCCGGCCAGGACCGTTCTATCCCGGGCCGGGCCGCGCCGTATGTGCCATTCCGAACAGCGCGATCAGCGGCATCGGCGAACGTTCGGCCAGTCCGTTCGAGTTGCGCACAGGTCTGTCGCGTGCACAGTGTCACGCTTGGATGCGAAGGCCGTCGAAGAGGAAGTCCAGCAGCGTATGGGCTTGCTGGGTTCGGTCCGGATCTCCTTCAGTGGCAAGGGCTATCGCGTTGACGAGCTTCAGTAACTGGGGTGCGGTCAGCCCGGAACGGATCTCGCCCGCATCCTGAGCGCGCTGCAAAAGGCCGGTTGCCGTGGCGAATATTTCTTTCCGGCACCAAGATTCGGTCGATGTGCCTATGACTGCGAGCAGCGAGGCCGCCAGGCCGCGGGTGGCGCTGCCCTGTGCGACAACGGTGTCGAGCCACAACCTGAGCGCCTCGGCGGGGGCGTGTGCCGTGGCCAAGTCGCCGGCTCGGTGGACCAGTGCCTCTATGTGGTCGTGGTGGACCGCTTCCAGTAGTGCCTGTCTGGTCGGGAAATGGCGGTAGAGCGTGGCATTGCCGACCCCGGCGGCGCGTGCGATGTCGTCCAGCGGCACCTGCGGGCCGTGTTCGGCGAAGGCATTGGTGGCGGCGGTGATGAGCCGCTCGTAATTGCGCAGCGCGTCGGCGCGAGCCGGTCTACTCGGGGCTGGTGTCATTACACTCCGATTGCAAAACGGGGATAGTCCCCGTATCGTAGCCGACGGTTAAACGGGGACAATCCCCACTTATTGCCGATACAGGCGAACAGCGCTACTCGAGGAGGCTGCGATGTCGGACATCGTGTTGGTTACCGGAGCGACGGGCACCCAGGGCGGCGCAACGGCTCGTGCACTGCTGGCGGCGGGTTGGCGGGTGCGTGCGCTGGTGCGTGACCCGGACACGGCCGGTGCTCGGGTGTTGGCAGAGGCGGGTGCGGAACTGGCGCCTGGCGATATGGGCGACCGAACCACGCTGGATACGGCGGCGGCGGGTGTTCACGGGGTGTTCAGCGTGCAACCGACCGTGGGATACCCTGGCACACCTCCCGGCTTCACCGTCGCCGATGAACTGAGGCTCGGCCGCAATGTCGCGGATGCAGCCGCGGCAGCGGGGTTGCTCACTTCGTTTACGCCTCGGTCGGCGCTGCGGACGCCGATCACGGCATTCGCCGCTGGCAGAGCAAGGCGGAGTTGGAGAGATACTCGACTCGGCTCGGCCTGCCGACCACCGCATTACGCCCGGTGCGCTTCATGGAGAACCAGCTCGACCCCCGCTTCGGCTTGCGCGAGGGAGTACTCACCGATGTCATTCATCCGGACGTTCCCGTGCAGCTGATCGCGGGTACCGACATCGGTGTCTTCGCTGCACGGGCTTTCACTCACCCGGACGAATACATCGGAGCCGCGGTGGAACTGGCGGGCGACGAGCTGACCATGACCGAGATCACCGAGGCCATGAGCCGGTCCCTCGGACAACCGATCGAATACCGAGCGATCCCACGAGAAGCATTGTCGGACAAGGACCCCGACGCCCTCGCCGGCTACCGGTTCGCCAACCAGGGCGGAGGCTGGAATGCCGACATCGTGTCGCTGCGGCGATGCCATCCGGAACTGCTGGATTTCACCACCTGGCTAGAGCGTGAAGGTGCATGGCAGTACTCCGCTCACACCGCCCGACCCTGATGAACATTGCCGAAGACATGCGCGGGCAACTCGATCGGCGGTACTGCGTAGTGCCGGGTCCGCACGCGCCGCCCGAGATATGCACGCTCATCGGCTACCGTGCGGTCTCAGGTGACCTCGACATGGGGCATTTCCACGTCGGTAGCCCGGCTCGACGGGCCGTCGCGCACCGGAGAATGATTGCGATGAAATAGCTAACGAGCGGTGTATGCGGCAATGATTTGCTCTGACATGCGATATTGTCCGAAGGCAAGAAGATAGCCGGGAGCGATCCTATTCAGTGCCGTTCGTCTGGGAACGTCGAAAATCGGAACGAATGGAAGTGCGGTGCAGATCAAGAAGCTCCTGGCGACTGCGATCCTGGCCATCGCGGCCACCGGCACAACCACTGTCATGGCCAACGGTCAGGCCGGGGTGGCCTCGGACGTCACCGTCGGCGCGAACGCCGGCCCCGTCGCCTACACCACCACCCTCGCCGCCGTTCACACCAGCGCGCTGGTCCGGCTGGCCTCCGGCAGATTCACGCTCGGCCCCGACGCGGTCACCGTGACCGCGGACGACGGCACCGTCGTCGGCACCATTCCGAGGACATTGCAGGCCCAGACCGGGCAGACGTTCAACCTCACGCCGACGCTGGACAACACCGGCACGGAATTGACGCTGACCCCGGCATCGGCCCCCGTGCCCGGGCAGCACCAGGCACAGGGAGTCTTCGCCGTCGTCGAGGTCGGCGAGGTGATCGGTTGTGTCATCGGCATTCTCATCGGGATCTGGTTCTTCCTGGTGGGTGCCATCATCGGCTGTGCGGTCGGTGCGATCATCGGCCAGTTCATCGGCTAGGGCTTCCCCTCCGTCGGTTGGCGCTTCGCCTCCGCCAACTGAGCGGGCCTGGCAGTCGACGTCCGGACCGCCTCCGCTCGCCGCTACCGTCCCGGGCCGTCCTAGTGACGGCACCACAGTCGCAGTCACACCGATTCGGGTACACGCAGATGCGCGAGCGCCAACTCGAACTCAGGTGGGCCGAATACCTCGCCCACGCCCGCCCGTAACCCGATCCAGACCCACCCTCACCGAATACCGCAGGCGCTGATGCGCGAACGTGCTGCCCGGGTTCGGCAGGCTCAATACTGATGGCGCCCTTACGGTCCCGATGAATGTCCGCGAGGCCGATTCGATCGTGTTCACACCTCGATGCGCGAACCCATGATGACCGTCCGCTCACCCGGCAGGCCGAAATATTCGGCGGCGTCGGCGGTGATGTAGGAGGTGGCGATGAACAGTCGCTTGCGCCATGCCGCCATGGTCGGTGCCGCGCCCTTCTTCAGCTCGATCTTCGACAGGTAGTAGGAGGCACCGTCGACCGAGATCCGGCCTTCGGTTTGCGTCGGATCGAGCAGCCGCAGCGTGTGCGGGACGTTCGGTGTCTCCATGTACCCGAAATGTGCTGTCACGTGGATGATTCCGTCGTCGCCGTAGCCGAGGGCATCGATCTCGGCGCGCTCGGCGTCCGGGACGTGCGGTACCGGCACCGTGTCGATCGCCAGGATGACCACGTGCTCATGCAGCACCAGGTTGTGTTCGACATTGGCGCGCATCGCCAGCGGCGTGGTCTCGTTGCCGCGGTTCAAAAACACCGCGGTACCGGGGATCCGCAGCAGCGGCGGCTGACGATCACGCAATTGATCGACGAACCCGCGCAGCGGCCCCTCCTTCTCCTCCCGCGCCCGGGTGACGACCGCACGCCCACACGCCCACGTGGTCATCACGGTGAACGCCGTGACCCCGATCAACAGCGGCAGCCACGCCCCGTGCACCAGTTTGGTCATATTCGCCGCCAGGAACAGCAGGTCGACCGCCAGCAACGGAACAGCACCGAGCAGGACCAGCCACAGTGGGGCACCCCACTTGGCCCGAGCGATGTAGAAGAACAGCAGGGTCGTGATCGTGATCGTCGCGACCACCGCCATACCGAACGCATACGCCAACGCCGCCGAGCTACGGAACGCGAACACCAGAGTGATCACCGAAACCATCAGGACCCAATTGATCCAGGGGACATAGATCTGCCCGATCGTCGACTCCGAGGTATGCGCCACCCGCAACCGCGGCAGATAACCGAGCTGAGCAGCCTGCGATGCCACCGAATAGGCACCGGTGATCACCGCCTGGGAGGCGATCACCGTGGCGGCGGTCGCGATCAGCACCATCGGCAGCCGCGCCCAGCCAGGTGCCAACAGGAAGAACGGACTGCTCACCGCGCTCTCGTCACCGAGCAGCAGCGCGCCCTGCCCGAGATAGCTCAGTGTGCACGCCGGCAGCACCAACCCCAACCAGCCGCGCGTGATCGCCTTACGACCGAAATGGCCCATATCCGCGTACAACGCCTCCGCGCCGGTGACCGCGAGCACCACAGCCGCCAACGCGAAGAAAGCGATACCGAAATGCCCGAACATGAAACTCAACGCATATGTCGGCGAGAGCGCGCGCAGGATTTCCGGATGCCCGGCGATGCCACCCACACCGCAAGCGCCGATCGAGACGAACCAGACGATCATCACCGGCCCGAACAACCGCCCGACCACCGCGGTCCCATGGCGCTGCACCGCGAACAGACCCACGATGATCACCACCGTGATCGGCACGATCAGATCTTCCAACCCCGACGCGACGACCTTCACACCTTCCACCGCGGATAACACCGAAATAGCGGGGGTGATCATACTGTCACCGAAAAACAGTGCGGCACCGAAGATCCCGAGCGCGGCCAGCGCGGTGGCGGCCCGACCGCGTGTCCCACCCATCCGGCGCAGCAGCGTGATCAGCGCCATGATCCCGCCCTCGCCGTCGTTGTCGGCGCGCATCACCAGGGTCACGTAGGTCAGCGTGACGATCAGCATCACCGACCAGAAGATCAGCGACACGATGCCGTACACGTTCGCTGTGCTGATCGGCACCGGATGCGGATCATCCGGGTTGAACACCGTCTGCAGGGTGTAGATCGGGCTGGTACCGATATCACCGAACACCACCCCGAGCGCACCGACCACCACCGCCATCCCGGCCGAATGCGGACCGCTCGCTACACGCGCCGACTCTGCGACCGGAGACTCAGTGCTCATGCCCTAACTCCTCGTTTGCTGATCCGCACCCGATCGGGCGGGGACCACGGCGCTGCCACCGTAACCGACTCGGCGGTCTGTCACATCTCATCGATCCGCGCAAGTGTGTCGCACATTATCGGGCGGTATGGATTGCCAGCGAGGAGAGTCTGGGCGTCAACTCAGCGAATTCGCTGCGGATCCGCCGGATAGCCCCATTTCACGCGAGGCTCGACCGGGTGCAGGCTGAGGTTGTCGTAGTTCGGGACCCTCATCGAGCCGTGCAGGCACATGCCCCTCTGCTATCGAGTTCGGCTGCGGCCCTGGAGATTCCGAGCGGCAGCACATTGATCAACCGCGCGGCCCCGGTGTGCCCCATAGTCCGGCGGCGAATTCGGAACCAGCGTCTTGGCCATACGCAATGCGAATGCCCGGCTGTCGCGCACCGAATCGGCCATGGCGCGGTAGTCGGCAGGGAAGGCGACGATGTGACCGCCCAAGAGCGGGCCTACCTGCGGGCGTCCTACAGCCCGCCCGCGGTCGTCACCGCATCCGCGGGCGGACACGTCCACCGTCGGTGACATCCCCGGCGCAGGCGGGTCGAACCTGACTGTGCCACAACCGAACCCTCGCCCCATCCGCGGACCTGACCCCACACGATCACTTCCCGCCGCGCTGGATCGGAACATCGCCACCGCGGCAACACCGGCACACGGCATTACCCGGCTCCGACCTCGGAGGTTTCTTAGCGACATCTCAACGGCCGGGCCCGCTATCAGCGGCTTACGCTCGAAATATCGGAAAGGGAAGCGATGAACAACGGACGCGTGGTGCTGCTCGCCACCCAATCGGGGGATCTCCCCAGCTACAGCACGAACGCAGTCATGGTCGGCTCCGCCATCCTGGTGATGATCATCATCGTGGTCACTGCCTACGTGATCCTCGGCGGACGACGAGGCTGACCCTTGGCGGCTTCCACGTACAGAAGATAGCGCCGAACCTCCATGGGCAATGATGATTCCGGCTCCCGAGCTGGCCCGGTGAACGCTGCAACCTCACCGGTCTCCACGATCTCGCTGACACTGCGTAATTCGTGCTCCACGTAGGCGCCCGTGCGCGCACGGCACCCTCGAAGCCGCCAGGATACGGCCGCCCCGGCATCGAGTATGCTGCGTCGCCTCCAAGATCAGGCGACCGCCACGCAGATCTGGTCGTCCGGATCATCTCGCCCGAATTCGACGAGTCACCCCGTCGGCACGGCTCCGGTGCTATCACGGAGGAGACGGTGCATCGCGTGAGGAGGCCGACATGGACGTCCGGTTCATCTCCGACGGCGGTGTGCGCGCGTATCCGGCTACCGATCTGAACGAGTTACTCGACCGGCCTGACGGACTGGTCTGGGTGGACGTCCCGACCTGGGACGATCAGGCCGCCCACGCGTTGACCGACGTCTTCGGATTTCATCCTCTCGCTATCCGGGACTCGATGAACCGCAACCAGGTGCCCAAGGTGCACCGGTACGCCGACCACATGTTCCTGGTGCTGCACGCACCACAGTCCGGGGCGCAGGGGCACGTGCATTACGTCGAACTCGACCAGTTCATCGGCGGCCGCTACCTCGTGACAGTGCACGGACCACTGAATCCGGCGATCGATCAATCGACCGCGATGGTCGAGGTGAACGCCGTGCTGGGCAGGCTGGAGTCGGGCAGGCTCGAGCCCGGCAACGCATTCGAACTGTCCCACGCCCTGCTCGCCGCGCTCACCGCGCGAATGCGGGCCTACACCGCCGAGCTGACCAAGGACGTCTGGAAGCTCGAGCAGCAAGTCACCGCCGGACATCTCGGCGATCCGGAAACCTTCCTCGACGAAATGTTCCGGGCCCGCCACGGCCTGCTGACGGTCCGCACCATGGCCACGCTGAGCCACGCCCTGTACGGCCGGATGGTCACCATCGAGGCGTTCGGCGCCGGCACGGGTCAGCAACTGCTGCTCGACGCAGTCGATCAGTTCGAGCACCTGACAGTGATGGCCGACAGCCAAAAGGACTACCTGCAGGGCACGATCGAGTTCTATCAGGCACGCACGAACACCAAGATGACCATCGCGGCCGAGCGGCTCGCCGTCATCGCCGCCATCACGCTGCCGATCACGGCACTGTCGTCCATCATCGGCATGAACCTGATCGTGAACGACCGAACCCAATGGATCTGGCTAGCCCTTGCCCTGCTCGCGATGCTCGCGATATCGACGTACCTACTCGTCTGGGCGAAACACAAAGGCTGGTTCTGACCAATGACATTCGACATCGCCCGGAATGACGGGAAGCACCCTCGGTCCCGGGACGACACCGCCCTCACACGTGGTCGACCAAGCCTCTGGCACCCTCGGACACGGCGCAGTGCGCGCAGCAGAAGAATCGACCGTCGGCCTCCACACCGTGGCCGATGATCTTGCAGTTACAGTGCCCGCAGATAGGTGCCATGCGGTGGATCGCACATTCGAAGCAGTCGAAGACATGCCGCATTCCCTGAGCCTCGACGACGATCGGCATAGCGTAATCGTTACCGCAAACCTCGCATGCGCTCATGAAACCGTAGGTTACTCCGCAGAACCGGCACTATGTCTCTACTTGTGGGTTATGTGCGCATGACCGGGGTCGACCTGCGCGGTGCAGGTCATCGCCTCGAATTCGGCACCGACGTCCGGGCAGTCGACGCCCAGCCGCAGCGCCCGCACAGTCGAGACGACCCGGTCGACGAATTCGTCGTAGATCGGGCCTCCAGCCGATACCGCCCTTCGCGAACGCGAGGCCGTGGCCCTGGTCGCGCACGGCCTATCCAACGACCAGATCGCCGACCGCATGGTGATCAGCCCGCTGACCGCGAAAACCCACATCAACCGAGCCATGACCAAGCTCCACGCCCGCGTCCGCACCCAACTCGTAGTTCTGGCCTACGAATCCGGCCTGGTAGCCCCGCGCGACTCCTGACATCCACGGTCCTGGCCGCTAGCTCGAGAGCTACGGCCCGTGGGTAGGCTCGGCCCAGCGGTGATCTGCGATATCGGGAGGCGATGTCACGGTGGCTGGATCGAGTCGGGGGTTGTGGGCGGGGCTGCTGGGTGCTGACGGGCCGGGCGCGGTGGTTTGTATTCGGGTGTCGGTCGGGTTGGTGTTCCTCAGTGAGGGGATCCAGAAGTTTCTGTATCCGGACAAGCTGGGACCGGGGCGGTTCGACAAAATCGGTATCCCCGCCGCGCCGTTCTTCGCGAACCTGGACGGGGTGGTCGAAATCGTTTGCGGCACACTGATTGTGGTCGGGTTGCTGACCCGGCTGGCGGCGATCCCGCTACTGATCGACATTATTTTGGCGATCGTGCTGACCAAGCTGCGCGAGCTGGGGCCGGGTGGATTCCAAGGCGTGCAAGGCTTTTGGGGGATGGCGCACGACGCGCGCACCGATTTCGCGATGCTGTGTGGCCTGATATTCCTGTTGTGGATCGGCCCCGGCCACTGGTCGATCGACGCGATCATCACCCGCATGTTGGCGGCCGGTGTTGCGGGGGAACAGGTTTCGTAGCCGGTGTCGGGTCAGGTGGCGTGGAGCAGGGCCATGAAACCGAAGTCCATGTGCAGTTGACTGTGGCAGTGCAGCAGCGACAGGCCATCTTCCTCTAGGAAGAAGCGGCCCCTAAACCCGTGACGGCTCAGCCCGTCGGCCGGGCAGTCCCATGCCTTAAAGGATCGTCAGTTTGATGTGGGCCCAGGCGTTGTTGCCGTATCCGCGGGGATTCCAGACGGATGCTGGGGATTCGGGTTGTGTGGCTCCGGCGTCGTCCCAGGCGCGCGCGGTGATGTTCAGTGGCCCGGGTCGCATGTCGACGGTCAGCGACCACGGCCGCCACGCCCACCGACTGGGTGCGGGGTGCAGGTCGGCCTGCCGCCAGCTGCGGCCGTCGTCGACGGAGACATCGACCCGTGCGATGCCGTGGCCGTCGCCGGCGATTGCCCATCCACGAACGGTGCGGGAGCCACGCGGAATCTGATCGCCCTCGGTGGGCACGAGGATGTCGCAGTTGAGCGCCAGCGACGATAGCGAGATGCCCTCGCCCGGTGCGACCGCCTCTGGGTCGGCCTCGGGCGGAAGAATACGGTAGTCGAGGGCCTGAAAATAGTTCTGTGATGGGACGGATTGCACGGTGACGGCGGTGACCCATTTGACGCTGCGAGCCCCGATGTAGCCAGGCACCACCACACGCACCGGGCCACCGTGAGCGCGCGGAAGTGGCTGAGAATTCATCTGCCAGGCCAACAACACCTCCTCGCGGAGCGCCTTGGACAGCGGGATGGAACTGCCATAGGACTGGACCGGCCGGGCCTCTTGGGCCACGTCGGGCGCAGCGAATGCGACGTGCAGTCGGTCATCGTGGTCCACCCCGGCCGCCTGCAGTACATCGGCCAGCCTGGGCCCGGCCCACTCGGCGGTCGAGATCGCGCCGTGCTCCCATGGCTCCTTGCCGGGGATCGGGCGCACCGCCAGCAGTTCAGCGCGCCGGTTGCCGGCACACGCAAGCGTCGCTACCACGCTGTGTTGCTCAAAACCGGTCGTCAGCTGGTCGTAGGTCACGGTGAGCGGGTTGTCCACCCGTCCATCGACGCCCAACCGCCACCGCTCGGCGGGGATGTCGGGGAACGGACCGTGATTGCGCGCATAGAACGCGTCCACCGCGGTGATTTCGCTGCTCGCCAGCACCGATGGCGGCGGCTCGGCGTTGAACGGCAGCCGCCCCCGCACAATCATGTCCTCGCGCTTACCCCACATCTCACCGCCCCACCAACGAGTAGTCGCGGACTGCGAATTCAATCCTATCGCCGGTTGAAGGAGATCTGCTTGTAGTCGCGGCGCGCGGTGTGCGTCGGCGCAGGAGAAGCCGCTGGCGAGCAGCATTTCGCCGGGGGCTGAGGCCGATGCCGGGCACCTGGCTCCGCTTGAAGTCGGCCACCTGCTCGATGATCATCGCCGCCATCAGCACCCCACCGACACCTAGCGGCCCGAAGGGCAGAGTCGGTGGTCGGTCGGGTCACCTCCGCATCCCAGCGGTACACCGCCACCGGTGCAACCTGGTTCCAGGCGACAAGGCACTCGTTGCAGCCCCTCTGATCCCATGAACACGCACTCGAGGCGAGTTCCACCCCGATCTGGGGGTCAGAAGACGTGATCGACCACCTATTTACCGCCTTCGGTCAGTGTCACCTGCTGCGGCGCGAATCCCGTTCCGGTGACATCGATTCCACCGGATTTCAGTAGGTCCAGTGCCTTGGTCACGTATTCGTTGGTGAACGCGCCCGCATCGGGATCCTGCTTCAGCACCGTGACGCCCTCCTGGTTCTTGGTCTCCTTGGCGATCTTCACGGTGCGGTCCCATGCGGACTTGTCGATCATGCCGATCCCGTTGGGCGAGGGCCAGATCAGCTTGTTGACCTCGTTGATCTGCCACTGCTGGTGGCTGGCGCCGAGCGTGCTGCCCGCGGCGACGGTGATATCGCGGCATTTGTCGACATTGTCGCGGCAGAACGCCCAGCCCTTCAGCGAGGCCGCGAGGAATTTGACGGTCTGGTCCTGGTATTTCGCATCCTTCAGTTTCTCCGAATTCGCCCAGATCGCATCCTGCAGCATGGCCACGCCCTCGTCGTTCCAGTCGATGGTGGCGAAATCGTCTGCGGTGTAGAGCTTCCCGGTGGCCGGATTCTTCGTCTCCAGCAGCTGGGCGTATTCGTTGTAGGACATGGCCTGGGCGGCAGTGATGTCCTTGGCGAGGAAGGCGTTCATATCGAACTGCTGCTGGACCAGCTTGACATCCTTGGACGGATCGATGCCCGCCTTGGTCATGCCCGCAAACAGCTCGAATTCGTTACCGTAGCCCCAGTTTCCGACGGTCTTACCGCGCAGCGCGGCCGGGCCCGTGATGTTGTCGGACTTGAACGACACCTGCTTGGTGCCCGAGCGCTGGAACACCTGCGCCACATCGGTGATACCCGCCCCGGACTCGCGCGAGGCCAGCGCCTTGGGTACCCAAGCGATCGCGTAGTCGGCCTGCCCCTGGGCCAGTACCGTCTGCGGCACGATATCGGTTCCGCCATCGAGGATTTCGACGGACAAACCCTGCTCCTTGTAGAAGCCCTGGTCCACGGCGGCCAGATAACCCGCGAACTGCCCTTGCTTGAACCACTGCAACTGCAGGCGGACCTTGGTCAGGCCGTCTGCGGTGGTTCCGGAGCCACTGTCGGTGGTGCTGCAGCCGGTCAGCGCGGCCGCCGCCAACGCCGCCAGCGCGAGACAAGCGCGTAAACGCCCTGTGGCAGTTCTCATTTCGATCTCCCAAAGATGTCGCGGATCAGGATGTTCCGGGGTCGGCGGGTCAGTTGTTCGAGAATCAGAACGACGGCGAGGAAGAGCAGGCCGACGATCATGGCGCCGACCACATAGGCCCACGCACGCGGATAGGCGGTATTCGCTGCGGCGGAGGTGATTCGGCTGCCGAGGCCGTTCTGCAGGCCACCGAAGTATTCGGCGATGATGGCCGCGATCACCGCACCCGGCGCCGCGATGCGCAGCCCGGTGAACAGGTAGGGCAGTGCCGCGGGCAGCCGCACCGTCCGGGTGATCTGCCAGCCGCCTGCCGCATACGAGGTCATCAGATCGGTCTGCACCTGCGGCACCTGCCGCAGGCCGCGGGCGGTGCTGACGAACATCGGGAAGAACACCACGATGGCCACGACCATGCGGCGCGGGGTGTCGGTGGTGGTCGAATACATCGAATTCAGCAGCGGGGCGAGCGCGACGATCGGCACCGCGGCGGCCGCGGCGGCCAGCGGCGTCAATAGCCCCTCGACCAGCCGGAACCGTACCGCGACCATGGCCGCCACAATGCCTACGACCGCACCTACCAGCAGGCCGATGAGAGCGTTCGTACCAGTCGCGGTGGCGGCATCGACGATGCGGTCGAAGTTCTCGGTGAACTGTTTCGCGATCGCGGTCGGTGCGGGCAGCAGGAAAGACGGCACACCCGCGACGACGGTCAGCACCTGCCACAGCGCTAATCCGCCGACGCCGAATACCACCGCCGGTAGCCACGTCTTCATTGCAGATCCTGTCCCGCCACGATGATGTCGGCGGTCTCGTGTCCGCCGCGCAGTGCGGTGCGGACGGCGGCGACGGCCTCGAAAAACGCCTCGCTGGAACGGATATCGTCACCGCTGACGCCCGCTTCCCGGCCCCAGCCGCCGGTCGGCACGATCTCGGTGATGCGGCCGGGCCGCGGTGACATGATCACCACGCGGTCGGACAGGAACACCGCCTCCGGAATGGAGTGCGTCACGAAAACCACTGCGGCACCAGTTTCTCCGGCGATGCGCAGTAACTCGCCCTGCATGCGTTCGCGGGTCATTTCGTCCAGCGCCCCGAATGGTTCGTCCATGAGCAGCAGCGAAGGTTTACGGGCCAATGCCCTGGCAATCGCCACGCGCTGTTGCATACCACCGGACAGTTCCGCCGGATAGCGGTGCGAGAAATCGGTGAGACCGGCCATCTCGAGGAGTTCCGCACTGCGAGAGCGTCTTTCAGCCTTCGTAACCTTGTGTAGCTCGAGTGGTAATTCGACATTGGACTGAACGGTGCGCCAGTCCAGGAGTCCCGCCTGCTGGAAGGCGATGCCGTAATCCTGGTCGATTCTGGCCTGCCGCGCGGTCTTGCCGTGCACGGTCACGCTGCCGCTGCTCGGCCGTTCCAGATCGGCGATGATGCGCAGCAGGGTGGATTTGCCGCAGCCCGAGGGACCGATCAGCGAGACGAACTCCCCCGCAAGGACTTTCAGCGAGACACCCGTGAGCGCGGTTACCGAACCCGCGTCGAAGATCTTCCCAACATCGGTGAGGTCAACCGCCGCAACGTCTTCGGCCTTCGCCGCGACGGAACCCGGATCCGGCGCCTGGATCTGCTCATCGGCCGCATCGCTGCCCGTGGTGGCCGATTCCACTTTCCCGGTCAACGGGTACCTCCTGAAGAACCGCGCGCCCCGGCGGGACGGCTGTATCGACGTAGTGCCACTTCGGCCAGGCCGACGACGGCGGTCACGGCGACACCGAGCAGTGCGGCGGCGAGAACAGCCGCATAGAGCCGGGCCGCATCGCCGGTGGCCTGCTGGGAGAAGACGATGATCTGGCGGCCGATGCCACCCGCGGTGCCGGTCGAGATCTCCGCGACCACGGCGCCGATCACCGATGCCGCGGCGGCCAAGCGCAGGGCGGACAGAAAATGCGGCACTGCGGCGGGAAACCGCAAGTGCACCAATGTCTCCCACCAATTCGCGGAGTAGCTGTGCAGCAATTCCACCGACGCCTTGGACGGCGCCTGCAATCCGCGCAACATTCCGACCGCCACCGGGAAGAAGGCCAGATACGACGCGATGACCGCGATACTCATCCACGGCCGCCACGGCTCACCGGCAATGACGATCTTCCCGCCCCACCCGGCCACCAGCGGCGCCAAGGCGATCAACGGAACCGTCTGCGAGACAACGATATAGGGAAGTAATCCGCGCTCGACGAAGGAGAAACGCTGCATCACCACCGCGAGCGCGATACCGACTACCGTTCCGATCGCCAATGCCAACAGCGCGAGCCCGAAGGTGAATCCCGCTGTGCGCAGCAGTGTTCCGCCAACGGTGCCGGCGCCGTCTTTGTCACCGAGCACCGCGATGACCGACCAGACGTGCGGCAACGCAGCGTCGCTCGTGCGCGGCAGAATCCGGGTATCGCCGATACTCACCCCGCGCTCGGGCACGAAGTACTTGACGAGTTCCCAGACCGCGACCACCAGCACCAGCACACCGACCGCGTAGCCGACCTGCCGAGCCCGCACAGCTCCCGCTCTCATTGATCGCCCGCCGACACCGGAACCGGCTCCGCGAGACGCCTCTTGACCAGCTCATAGCACCCCGCCGCGAGCGCCGCCGCTGCCGAGGCGATCACTCGGCGCCCGCCGTCGCCGTGACCGGATACGCCAACCGTGGCAGCACCGACTCCCCGTACGCCTCCAGCGTGGCGGTCTTGGCATCATGCTGGAGATAGACCGCGAACTGGTCGACACCCAACTTCTCCAGCTCGTGCAGCCGAGCCAACTGCTCATCGGGCGTGCCGATCACACAGAAACGGTCCACGATGGCGTCCGGCACGAATTCGGCATGCGTATTGCCCGCGCGCCCGTGCTCGTTGTAGTCGTAGCCCTGACGGCCCGCGATGTAGTCGGTGAGCGCGGCCGGAATATCGCCGTCGGTACCGTATTTCGCGACGATATCGGCGACATGATTGCCGACCATGCCGCCGAACCAGCGGCACTGTTCGCGGGCATGCGCCGTCGCGGCCTCGGATCCGTCGGTGACGTAGGCCGGTGCCGCCACACAGATTTTCACCGATCCCGGCGCGCGCCCGGCCTGCTCGGCGGCCGCCCGCACCCGGGCGATCGTCCACGCGGCGATATCCGGGTCGGCGAGTTGCAGAATGAATCCGTCGGCGACCTCACCGGTCAGATCGAGTGCACGCGGACCGTATCCGGCCACCCACACCTCGAGCCGCGAGGCGCTCGCCCACGGGAAGCGCACCACGGTGTCGCCGACGCGGGCACTGCGACCATTGCCGAGTTCCCTGATCACCTCGATGGATTCCCGCAATGTCGCCAAGGTCGTCGGTTTGCCGCCGAGGGTGCGCACCGCGGAGTCGCCGCGGCCGATACCGCAGACGGTGCGATTGCCGAACATATCGTTGAGCGTCGCGAAGGTCGACGCGGTCACCGTCCAGTCCCTGGTGGCCGGGTTGGTGACCATCGGGCCGACGACCACCTTGCGGGTGGCGGCCAGAATCTGGCTGTGGATGACGTAGGGCTCCTGCCACAGCAGGTGCGAATCGAAGGTCCAAACATGCGAAAAGCCGTGTGTCTCCGCCTGTCTGGCCAGTTCGACCACCCGCGAGGCGGGAGGTGTGCATTGCAGCACCACACCGATATCCATGCGGCACTCTCCAATCGGGTCAGATCAGGTTCTGCGACAGTTCGCGGGTGATGAACCGGCCGTGACCGGCACTGCCCAGATACGAGCCGTCGTCGATGATCACGCGGCCGCGCGAGAGCACCTTGTCGACGTGTCCGTCGATCTCGAAGCCCTCCCAGGCCGAATGATCCATATTCATGTGGTGTGTCTTGCCGAACCCGATGCTGGTGTGCCCGGTCGGGTCATAGATGACGATGTCGGCGTCGGCACCCGGACTGATGACACCCTTGCGCGGATACATACCGAACATGCGTGCCGGGGTGGTGCAGCAGACCTCGACCCAGCGCTCCAGTGATATCAACCCGTTTTTGACGCCCTGGAACATCAGATCCATCCGATGTTCGACGCCGCCGATCCCATTGGGAATCTTGCTGAAGTCGCCGAGCCCCAACTCTTTCTGATCCTTCATGCAGAAGGGACAGTGGTCGGTGCTCACCGATGTGACATCACCCGTGCGGATATAGCGCCACAGCTCGTCCTGATGTCCCTCCACCTTCGACCGCAGCGGCGTCGAGCACACCCACTTCGCGCCCTCGAAACCCGGTGCGCCCAAATGCTCTTCGAGCGACAGATACAGGTACTGCGGACAGGTCTCACCGAAGACGTTCTGCCCGTTACCCCGCGCGGCGGCGATCTGTTCCATCGCCTGCTTGGCCGAGACATGCACGACATACAGCGGCGCATTCGTCAACTGCGCCAACATGATCGCGCGATGTGTGGCCTCCTCCTCCATCTGCCACGGCCGGGAGACACCGTGGTAGTACGGCGAGGTCTCACCGCGGGCCAGTGCCTGCTCGACCAGCACATCGATGGCGATGCCGTTCTCCGCGTGCATCATCAGCAGCGCGCCGAGATCGCCCGCCGATTGCATGGCCCGCAGGATCTGACCGTCATCGGAGTAGAAGACACCCGGATAGGCCATGAACAACTTGAAGCTGGTGACACCCTCGGCCACCAATTCGCTCATCCCCTTGAGGGATTCGTCGTTCACCTCACCGATGATCTGATGGAATCCGTAGTCGATCGCGCAGTTGCCCGCGGCCTTCTCGTGCCACAGACCGAGGGTGTCCTGCACCCGCTCCCCCGGCTTCTGCACCGCGAAGTCGACAATGGTCGTGGTGCCACCCCAGGCGGCCGCGCGGGTGCCGGTCTCGAAGGTATCCGAGGCCTCGGTGCCGCCGAAGGGCAGCTGCATATGGGTGTGGCCGTCCACGCCGCCGGGAATCACATATTTGCCGGTCGCATTGATGGCCACATCCGCGGACGCGGCGAGATCCGCGCCCAATGCGGTGGCACCGGGTTGCAGGACCGCGACAATCGTCTCGCCGTCGACGAGCACATCGAGCAATTGCGATCCGGTGGGCGAAACCACCGTGCCGCCGTGAATGAATGTTTTCGTCATATCGATATCACCAGCCTCAGGGAGCCACCATCGGTCCGTAGGCGTCGGGGCGGCGATCGCGATAGAACGCCCAGCGGTCGCGCACCACCTTGATCAGATCCATATCGAGGTCACGGATCACCAGTTCCGGATCGGTGTCCGAGGCGACGTCTCCGACGAATTTACCTTCCGGATCCACGAAATAGCTGGTTCCGTAGAAATCGTCATCGCCGTATTCCTCTATACCGACCCGGTTGATGGCGCCGATGAAGTATTCGTTGGCGACCGCGGAGGCCGGTTGCTCCAGCCTCCACAGGTAGCCGGACAGGCCGCGCGAGGTCGCGGAGGGGTTGAAGACGATTTCCGCACCCGCCAGGCCCAGGGCGCGCCAACCCTCCGGGAAATGCCGGTCGTAGCAGATGTAGACGCCGACCTTGCCGACCGCGGTATCGAAGACCGGCCAGCCCACATTTCCTGGCCGGAAGTAGAACTTCTCCCAGAATCCGTTGACGTGCGGAATATGGTGTTTGCGGTACTTGCCGAGATAGCTGCCGTCCGCATCGATGACTGCCGCGGTGTTGTAGAGCAGCCCGGGCTGTTCCTGCTCGTATACCGGCAGGATCATTACCAAGCCCAATTCCTTTGCCAGGGCGGCGAATCGCTCCGTCGTCGGACCCGGCACCGATTCCGCGTAGTCATAGAACTTCGTGTCCTGCAACTGGCAGAAGTACGGGCCGTAGAACAACTCCTGGAAGCAGATCACCTTGGCGCCCTGCGCGGCGGCCTGGCGTGCATAGTCCTCGTGCGCCTTGATCATGGACTCTTTATCACCCGTCCAGTTCGTCTGGACGAGCGCCGCTCGAACGATTCCCATGCTTTGTTATACTTCACCGAGATCCAATTCGGTTGTGTTACAAGATTGCGGAAACAGTTTCGTAGCCGTAAACCTTGGGGCCGGTCTTCGTTCCGGCGCTGTGCCCGACGCAGAATGACGCTGTGAACTTCGATCCGACGACCGCGCCGCAGGTGCCCGCAGACAACCTGCGAGACACCGCGCCCGCCCCCGTCGCGGCCCGGTCCGGCCTGTTCAACGCGGATCTCGAAGATCGCACCCCGGCCGGAATCGCGGCAGCGGTGAGCCGCCGGATTCGTTCCGGAGCAATCGAACCCGGATCGCGGCTGCCGACCGTGCGTGAGGTCGCCCGCGAGTTGCGGGTCTCCCCCGCTACCGTCAACCAGGCTTGGCGCGCGCTGGCCGCCACCGGCGCGATAGTGGCGAGGGGGCGTGCCGGAACCTTCGTCGGCGAACGCAGCGCCACCCGCGCGACCGCGCCGACGGGACGCTATCAGCGCCTGCACCCGCCTTCGGACAGCGCCTTCCGCATCGATCTGTCCCGCGGTACCCCGGATCCGCAGCTTCTTCCGGATCTGGTCGCCGCACTGCGCGCGATCACCGAGCACGGACGCGGCAACGATCTCGCGGCGGACTATCTCGGCGAGGCCGTGCTGCCGGAATTGGCCGCCAAGGTGCGCACCGATTGGCCCTTCCGCGCCGAACGGCTCGCCGTCGTCGACGGGGCGCTCGACGCCATCGATCGACTGCTCACCACCCATGTGCGGCTCGGCGATGCGGTCGCTGTCGAGGATCCCTGCTTCCCACCTTTTCTCGACCTGCTCGCCCGGATCGGAGCTCGGCCTATTCCGGTTCGCATGGATGAATCCGGTTTACTGCCGGACGATCTCGAGCGTGCACGTGGTGCCGCAGCGCTGATCCTGCAGCCGCGCGCACAGAATCCGACGGGTGTGTCGCTCACCGCCGCACGCACCCGCGAACTGGCCGAAATCCTTACCGGCACAGACACTCTCGTCATCGAGGACGACCACTCCGCGGGCATCGCATCCACCACACTGCGCTCCCTCGGCTCGCGACTGCCGAGCCGAACGGTACATATCCGCTCCTACTCCAAATCGCACGGCGCGGACCTGCGCCTCGCGGTGGTCGGCGGCCCCGCCGAGCTGCTCGATCCGATGGTCGAACGGCGCATGCTCGGTCCCGGCTGGACCAGTCGACTGCTGCAGCGCCTGCTGCTCACCATGCTCGACGACGACACCGCCGTGCGCGCCGTCGCCGCCGCTCGCACCGAATATCGCAGGCGCTCAACCGAACTCCGCCGCGCACTGGCTCGCAAGGGCGTCGCCGTCGCTCGCGGTGACGGCATAAACCTGTGGCTGCCCGTCGCCGACGAGAACGCGGCCATGATCTCCCTGGCCGCCGCGGGCATCAAGGGCGCACCCGGCCGCCCCTTCGAGGTCGAGGACCACCCGCACGGCGACCACCTGCGCATCACCGTCGCCGCGATCACCGACGGCGAGCTGGACTGGCTCACCAGCGAGCTCGCCGCCGCAACCACCGCGGCCCCCACCTACCGTCGCGTTCGCCGCGCTTAGGATCCCGGCTCGATATCGAAGCTGGTGGCGCCGTCGTCACCGGCTGGGATGACGGGCACGATCACCGAAAAGATGCTAGCCGACCACCCGCCGCACATCCGCGGATTTCCTTTGCCACACAGTCGCAATACGCATCTCGTTCCGCTGGAAGCGTCGAGATGGAATGATCCGCTCAGCATCACCCGATGCGATACACAACAGAAGGAGACCCTGACCGGTGAGCAGCGAAGTGCAGGTGCGGCAATTCGACCACCATCAGCCCATCAGGCAGCATCGCAGAGTCGGGACTGCCCTGCTACGGGGCCTCGGTGTACTCGCCGTCGGCACCACCCTCGCGATCTTCGCCACCGGCGGGGTCTCGGCGGATCCGGGCACACCGGTCGCCGGATGCGTGGCCCCCGATTCGGCCAAGCCCGAGAGCAAGCAGTGGGCCAGCGAGCCCGCAATGGCGATCGATACGGGCGCCAAGTACACCGCACAGCTGGAAACCACCTGCGGCACAGTCGATATCGCCCTGGAGGCCGCCCGCGCACCGCGCACGGTGAACTCCTTCGTATTCCTCGCCGGGCAGAAGTATTTCGACCACACCCAGTGCCACCGCTTGACCACCGCGGGCATCTTCGTCCTGCAGTGCGGTGATCCCACCGCCACCGGCTCGGGCGGTCCGGGCTACCAGTTCCCGAACGAGAACCTGGACGGCGCCACCTATCCGGCGGGTACGGTCGCGATGGCCAATGCCGGTCCCGACACCAACGGCAGCCAGTTCTTCCTGGTCTACAAGGATTCGCAGCTGCCGCCGAACTACACCCCGTTCGGCAAGATCACCGGCGGTTTGGATGTTCTGGCGCGGGTCGCCAATGCGGGCGCCGCGGGCGGCGAAGACGGTCGCCCGAACGCCGATGTCGTCCTGAATTCGGTGACCACCGCTCAGGGCTGATCGACATAAGCTGGTGGCGGTGTCGTCCATGGCGACACCGCCATCGGTTTTTTGGTGGGCCCCCTGCGAGATTTGCGTCCCGACACTTGACTTGGAGTGCACTCCAGGTCATAGCGTTGGCAGTGCAAAATCGTCTAGTACCAGGGGATCACTTCATGGAACTCGGTTTTCACCTACCGATATTCGACATCGACGGCGGCACCACCGCCATTGCCGGTGAGTTGGCCAGGGTCGGCGCCGCGGCAGAGGCATCGGGTGCGACCTGGCTGTCGTTCATGGACCACTACTTCCAGATCGAGCCGACCGGCCTGCCTGCCGAGGCCAACATGCTGGAGGGCTACACCACCCTCGGCTATCTGGCCGCGCACACCTCCCGCATCAACCTCGGCCTCCTTGTCACCGGTGTGACCTACCGGCATCCCGGTCTGCTCGCCAAGATCGTCACCACCCTCGATGTCCTGTCGGGCGGCCGCGCGGTGCTCGGCCTCGGCGCCGCCTGGTTCGAACGTGAACATCGCGGGCTCGGCGTGCAGTTCCCGCCGATCGCCGAACGGTTCGAGCGCCTCGAGGAGACGCTGCGCATCTGTCAGCAGATGTGGGACCCGCAGAACAACGGCCCCTTCGACGGCAAGCACTACCAGTTGGCCGAGACGCTGTGCTCGCCGCAGCCGATCAACCGGCCCAAGGTGCTCATCGGCGGTGGCGGCGAACGCAAGACACTGCGGTTGGTCGCGCAGTACGGCGACGCCTGCAATCTCTTCGGTTCCGCCCCAGAGGATGTCGGCCACAAACTCGACGTCCTGCGCCGCCATTGCGACGATGTCGGGCGCGATTTCGACGATATCCGCATCACCATCATGGCCAATAATCCGCGCCCGAATCCGGACAATCGCGACGAATTCGTCCGCCAGATGGCCGATTACGCAAAGCTCGGCGTGCACACCGTGATCATTATCCCGACCTCCGGGTCCCCGGCGGCGTGGATCGAGGGTATGGCGCCGGTGGTACCTCAACTCGCCGAACTCGGTTAGCGTCCATACGGCACAAGCCCTTTCGTATGGAGTTGCGGCGAAAGGGCATGTGTCGTATCCGATCTCGTCACGGGCGAGCGACTCGAGTTCGCCTACCGCCGATGGCGGGTTCTCGATAGTCTGCTGACATCTGTACCGAGCAATACGTCACCGAGGGCCCGACCGGCGCAGCCACGACGGCGACCGGACTGCTGCTCACCCCGAGTGCGACACCGCCACCCGGAGGTTGGCCGGTAATCGCATGGGATCACGGCACCAGCGGCCTGGGCCCGCAGCGCGGAATCACCACCACGAAAGCCCGGTCCGATGCCTCGTATCTGCATCGCCTGCTGGACCGAGGCTATGCGGTGGTCGCCCCCGAGTATGTCGGCCTGAATCCCGGTGCCGCGACACCGCATCCCTACCTGCAATCCCGCACCGAAGCCACCGCCACCATCGACCTCGTCCGCGCCGCGCGCACCGCCGATCGCGACCTGTCTACGCGGTGGGCGGTTGTGGGCGTCTCCCAGGGCGGACACGCGGCCTTGAACACCGGCGCCCTCGCCCCGACCTACGCGCCCGAACTCGACTTCCGCGGCACCGCTGCCCTCGCACCACCGGCCAACGTGGAGCAGGCCATCGCACTCGCGGGTCCCTACGTACGCCGCGCGCCGGTCCTCGATGGCTTCATCGACAACGTCGCCGCGGTACTCGAGGGCATGCGCATCGCCAACCCCACTTCCGATATCGAAAGCTACTACACCCCAACGGGTATCGCCGCGATGGAACGTCTGGCCACCTCGTGCGTGTCGAATTGGCCCGCCCAGGTCCAGGGCCTCTCCCTCGGTTCGCTACTCACCAAACCGCTACTGACCGGCGACTTCACCGCTCGACTCACCCGCTACCTGGCCGTACCGACCGCCGGCTACCGACAACCGCTGCTCATCACCCAGGGCGAGCAGGACACCACGGTCCCCTTCCCCTCGACCGCAGTCCTCCTGGGCCAACTGAGCACCTCCGGAACCCGATACCAGTTCCGAAGTTACCCCACCGACCACCAGGGCATCGTCGAAGCTTCCTGGCCCCAACTGATCCCGTTCCTCACCGGCCTGTTCACTAACGAATAGCACTGTGAGACAACGGATATCAATCCGACAGACCGTTCACGAAGTACACCGCTTCCCACAGATGACCGTCAGGGTCGGCGAAGTAGCCCGCGTAGATATCCCATGGGCGCGTCACAGGTTGTCGGACGATGGTGCCGCCCGCTTGTTCGGCCTGTTGCAGGATACGGTCGACGTCCTCGCGGGAGTCGGCGAAGAAGCCGAGGCTCATCGGTGAGCCGGTGACTCGGTCGACGGCGATGCCCGCATCCATGGCCAGGTCGGTACGCGAGTAGAGGGACAGGATCAGGCCGTTGTCGAGGGTGAACATGGCGACCGACCCGCCGGGGTTGTGCTCGTCCCGGACGAACTCGGTGCCGATAATGCCCGGTGAGGAGAGGCCGAGGCCGTCGCGGTAGAAGCGCAGCGACCGTTCGAGGTCGCTTACGGCCAAGGTGATCGCGCGGATATTCGTTTTCATACCGATCCTCCTGATCCTCGAACCATGGCCGGGGGCGGCGTCGGCCCCGGCCATGGTTCAGTCAACGCCGGTGGTGTTCTGATGTCTTGAACGAATCGGACAAACGGCTGGTCAGTCGAGGCGAAGCAGATCGGGCCAGACCTGTGACCAGGGCTGACGTGGGGCACAGCGCCAGATGGTGACATTGCGGGTGACGTCCGGGTAGCCGAGGCGTGCGTCGACGCGACCGACCGGGGTCAATTCGCTACAGGTGGCACGCATTTCGTCTTCGGCATTGCCGACCCACAGCACCGTTGTCGCGGAATCCGGTGGGGTGCCGAAGTATCCGAAACCGCGGTTCGGGCTATAGATGGCGGGCAGGCCGAAGCGATTCGAGTCGACATCCAAAGCGCTTGCCTGCCAATAGGAATCGGTGACGATCACCGCTTTCGCACGCTCGGCCGGTGGGAGGACCTGGTAGGCGTCGGCAGTCGCCTCGCGTAGCTCCGGCCAGCCGAACTTTCCGTACAGGCCGATTTCGATACCGGCCTCGGCCTGACTGTCGACCGGATCGATGGACGACTCGGATTGCCACGGCATCGTGATCACCGCGATCGCCACCGAAATCGCGACCAGCGGAACGGTCGCATAGGTTCGCCATCGTCCGGTGTACTCGGTCCAGCGCACCGCGCCCGCCGCCATGATCGCCGCGTAGCAGCCGGCCGCGTAGTAGGGGCGACCGTTGGTCGCAATGAATGCCACCGCCAGCAGCAGCGGCAGCGGCGCGAGGAATCGGTACGGCCGCAAGGTCTCCGAGCGGAACAGCGCCCAGATTCCCACGACCAGCAGCACCCCACCGAACAGCCCGGCCGCGATCAGCGCCAGTGGCAGCCAGGCGTAGCGGCCACCGATCGTTGCCTGCTCCGCCGCGACCACCGCACCCAATCGCAGCTGCGGCCAGTCGTGCCCGGCCTGCCAGATCAGCGTCGGCACCATGACCAGGACAACGACACCCGCGCCCACCCACAGCACCGGCCGCCGCAACAGCTCCCGCGGACCGTAGATCACCACCCCGATGGCGACCGCGATCCAGAAGAACGGAATCAGCCACTTCACCTGCATATCCAGCGCCGTGACCAGCGCGGCCCACAGCAACAGACTGTCGCGGCGGGTGCGCACCCACCGGATCAGCAGCCAGCTGATCGCCACCCACAATGCGGTATCAATCGTATTGGTGGCCAACTGAGTTCCCTGCACGAGCAGGAACGGCGAGGTCGCATACGCGGTCGCGCTCAATACCTGCGCGGTCCGCGACCCACCGAACTCCCGGGCAATCTGGGCACAGATCAGCACTGCGGCAACGGTGACCAGTGCGGCCGGAATCCGCAGTGCCACCAGCGATCCCGGCGCCAGCGCATCCATCAGCCGGGCGATCGCGGGCAGCAGCGGCCCCTGATCGGCATAGCCGAATCCGAGCCGACGACCGGCCGACAGGAAGTACAGTTCATCACCGAAGTATCCGTATCGTCCGAGCGATGCGAACAGCACGATCGCCGACACCACAGCGATCGTGCCCACACCGAGCCACGCGAACGACGGTGTCGTTTCGGCGTTATCTTCCTGCCGCACTTCACTTTCCACCACGGTTGTCATCACGTCCCCCCTTCCGGGTCGCCAAATCGAATAGTCGGCACACGTGTGCCGAGTACGTCGTCATATCGAAGTCTTTCTCCCGAATCGCCCGTCCGGCCGCGCCATCGATGGCATCGCGGATCGACTTGGCCATGACCGCCGGATCGAATTCGCCGAATTCGCCGTTGCGCTGCCCTTCCCGCATGATGTCGATGAGCGGTTGGATGATCTCCTGCTCCCCTTCCGCCGAGGCGAACCGCGGCTTTCCATCCGCATCACGCAGATTCAGCACCACATCGGTCAGCGCCGCGACATACTTCTTGTTCGCTTCGATGAAGCCGAGATTTACCCCGATATAGGCGAGCAACTGATTCCGCGGCCCGTCCGCCGCCATCACCGCTGGCGCGATGTGCTCGCCGCCGGACACATACAGCTGGATCACCAGCTGCTCCATCAGCTCATCCTTCCCCGCGAAGTGATACGAAATGACACCTTTGGAGATCCCGGCATGCTTCGCGATCCGCGCCAATGAAGCCCGTCCGTACCCCACTTCCGAAATCACCTCCACCGCCGAGGCGATAATCTGCCGCCGCCGCGCCTCCTCGATGAACGACCGCTGCCGACCACCCGTCCCATTTTCTGGCCGCATGGCCAAATTTTAACCCACCCGCCCAAACCGCCACATCAACCCCAAGAATGACCCCACCTACCCCGCAGGGACTACCCCCGAAATCACCTGGAGTCACCCAGCATGGTCAGTAGCGTGCCGAGCGTGGACCCACACACCGCTGAGCACCTCGCGCGCTCACTCGCATCCCAGCAGTTCCACCACGTGGCCGACCTCCCGATCACCGGAACTGAACCCCGAAACGCCCAAGGGCCGCACTCCCGAATGGAAGCACGGCCCTCGGTTCGAAATTTACAGGTACTGCCTGGTATTCGACTCGGTGTCGATGGCGCGACTGGCACTCGCGTTCTTGCCGGTGAATTAGATGCAGTAGACGATCAGCTTGCCCGAACCAGTCGAGGACCGTGCTCCCAGCTGGAAGCACGGCCCTCGGAGTCAGCCGATCTACAGGTACTGCCCGGTATTCGACTCGGTGTCGATGGCGCGGCTGGCACTGGCGTTCTTGCCGGTGACCAACGTGCGGATGTAGACGATCCGCTCGCCCTTCTTACCCGAAATGCGGGC
Source organism: Nocardia vinacea (assembly GCF_035920345.1). Classification (NCBI taxonomy): domain Bacteria; kingdom Bacillati; phylum Actinomycetota; class Actinomycetes; order Mycobacteriales; family Nocardiaceae; genus Nocardia; species Nocardia vinacea. The sequence goes on along the minus strand of NZ_CP109149.1, from coordinate 1,341,949 downwards.
CCAGTCATCGGGATTCGTGGTGTTGGGCAGGTCCTCGTTTTCGGAGAACTCGTCCACGATCGAATCGTAGAGATGCTGGATGCGCAAGCCAGGGTTGCCGGTGTCGAGGACGGCCTTGATGGCGTACTTCTTGGAGCGGTCCACGATGTTCTGGATCATGGCGCCGGAGTTGAAGTCCTTGAAGTACAGGACTTCCTTGTCACCGTTGGCGTAGGTGACCTCCAGGAAGCGATTGTCTTCGCTCTCGGCGTACATCCGGTCGACGACCCGTTCGATCATCGCGCGGATGCACAGGCCCTTGTCGCCGCCGAACTCTTCGAGATCGTCGGCGTGCAGCGGCAGGTACTCGGTCAGGTACTTCGAGAAGATGTCCTGCGCCGATTCGGCGTCCGGGCGCTCGATCTTGATCTTCACATCGAGACGTCCGGGCCGCAGGATCGCGGGGTCGATCATGTCTTCGCGGTTGGACGCACCGATCACGATGACATTCTCGAGGCCCTCGACACCGTCGATCTCCGAGAGCAGCTGCGGCACGACCGTGGTCTCCACATCGGAGGACACGCCCGAACCACGGGTGCGGAAGATCGAATCCATCTCGTCGAAGAACACGATCACCGGCGTACCCTCGGACGCCTTCTCACGTGCCCGCTGGAAGATGATCCGGATGTGGCGCTCGGTCTCACCCACGAACTTGTTCAGCAGCTCGGGGCCCTTGATGTTCAGGAAGAACGACTTGGCTTCCTTGGCATCCTCACCGCGTGCCTCGGCGATCTTCTTCGCCAGCGAGTTGGCAACGGCCTTGGCGATCAACGTCTTACCGCAACCGGGCGGACCGTAGAGCAGCACACCCTTGGGCGGGCGCAGCGCGTACTCGCGGAAAAGATCCTTGTGCAGGAACGGCAATTCCACCGCATCGCGGATCTGCTCGATCTGCCGACCGAGACCACCGATATCGCCGTAGTCGACATCGGGGACTTCCTCGAGTACGAGATCCTCGACCTCGGCCTTGGGGATGCGCTCGAAGGCGAAACCCGCCTTGGTATCCACGAGTAGTGAATCACCCGGCCGCAGTTTGCGAATCGGCTGATCGGGGTCTTCGAGATCGTCGACTTCGGCGAGCTTGGCCAGCGGACCTGCCAGCCACACCACACGTTCCTCGTCGGCATGCCCGACGACCAGCGCGCGACGACTGTCGTCGAGGATCTCGCGCAGGGTGCCGATCTCACCCACTGCATCGAAGATGCCGGCCTCCACGACCGTCAGCGCCTCGTTGAGGCGCACGGTCTGGCCGTACTCGAGGGTCGAGGTGTCGATATTGGGTGAACACGTCAGACGCATCTTGCGCCCCGAAGTGAACACATCGACCGTCTGATCCTCGTACACACCGATCAGAACGCCGTATCCACTGGGTGGCTGACCGAGCCGATCGACCTCCTCGCGCAACGCCACCAACTGCTGGCGCGCTTCCTTGAGGGTGTCCATCAGCTTGGTGTTGCGAATGGTCAGCGAATCGATACGGGCTTCCAATTCCCGTGCACGATCCGGCGAATCGGCCAGTTGCCTGCGGAGTGCAGCCGCTTCGGCGCGTACCGCCTCGAGCTCTCTCCAGGCCGCCGAATCCGAATTCTCGATGGGGCTCATGTGCTGCTCCTCCCAGTCCCGGTCTATTAACGCTACCGGGCGCGAACCGTTCTCGCTTTCCGACATGGTTTCGTCGTGATCACATCTGGGCTGCGGTCGACGGCGGATACACCATGTTAGCCTGCCCTAACCAGTCCACGGCGACGCGCTTCGCCGACCGAACCGAAAGGTTGCTGACGATGCTCCTTCCCGCCAGGACGCTGCGTACGTCCATGGTTATCGCCGCGGCGGCGATGGCCGCTACCGTCGGGCTCACCGGCTGCGGCTCCGACGACAAGTCCGATGCCAAGGCCACGAGTACCACTTCCGCCGCCGCCTCCACCAGCGCCGCAGGTCACGGCGACCACGGCAACGCCGCCACACCCACCGCCGAAACGCTCACCGCCGTCCTGGATGCCCTTTCCGACCCGGCGAAACCCACCTCCGAGAAGACCAAGCTGATCGTCGACGGCGAAAAGCGCGCCGCCAATATCGACCAGATGAACCAGGCACTCGGTAACTACGGCAAGCTCACCTACGCGGTCGCCGATATCACCACCAGCGGCAATTCCGCGACCGCCCAGGTCACCATCACCTCACCGCACGGCACCGCCCCTGCCATGCCCCTGACCTGGGAACATGTCGACGGTACCTGGAAGCTCTCGGATGCCAGCGGCTGCCTGATGCTCAGCTTCGCGCAGGCGCCCTGCGTTCCAGCCTGATTCAGCCCTTCGACGGGCGACGCTGCGGCTTCGGGGTGACCGTGCCCTCGGCGAGCCGCCGCGCGCTGACCAGGAAGGCGGTGTGGCCCTGCATGCGATGTTCGGGCCGCACCGCCAGACCGACCACATGCCAGCCGCGCACCATCGACTCCCACGAGCGCGGCTCGGTCCAGCACTCCTGCTCGCGCAGCGCCTCGACCACTTTGGACAATTGTGTGACGGTCGCCACATAGACGATCAGCACACCGCCAGGGACCAGCGCTTTGGACACGGCGGGTAGCGCGTCCCACGGGGCGAGCATGTCCAGGACGACGCGATCGACCGGCGGGCCATCGTAGGCGGCGACATCCGCGACCGTGATCGACCAGTTGTCCGGCCGCTCGCCGAAGAAGGTCTCCACATTGCGGATCGCGTGTTCGGCATGATCCTCGCGGATCTCGTAGGAGACCACCTGGCCCTGCGGACCGACCGCGCGCAGCAGCGAGCAAGTCAGCGCGCCGGAGCCCGCACCGGCCTCCAGTACGCGCGCGCCGGGGAACATATCGCCCTCGTGCACGATCTGGGCGGCGTCCTTGGGGTAGATGACCGCCGCACCGCGCGGCATGGAGAGCACGTAATCGATCAGCAACGGCCGCAACGCCAAATACGGTGTGCCATTGGTGGATTGCACGACACTGCCCTCATCGGCGCCGATCAGATTGTCGTGTTTGATACCGCCGCGATGCGTGTGGAATTCCTTACCCGGTTCCAGCACCACGGTGTAGAGGCGCCCCTTGGCATCGGTCAGCTGTACCCGGTCCCCGATGGTGAATGGCCCGGTCCGTCTGGCCGTCATGTATCTCCGTTCGCTGGTCGTCGCTGCTGTCTGCACTGAGTGGCACCGGCGTGTCGGTGCGCCCGGATAGCCTGCCAGGTATGCATTCGCCGGTATCCACGCCCCCTGCCGACACCGCGCGGGAGGTCGCGCCCGACCGTCCGCGTCCGGCGCTGTCACCTTCGCGGGCAATGGATTTCAAGCAGTGCCCGCTGAAGTACCGGTTCCGGGCCATCGATCGGATTCCGGAGCCGCCGACGCGGATCGCGGTGCGCGGCACGGTGGTGCACGCGGTGCTGGAGGATCTGTACGGACTGCCCGCCGGGGAACGCCGGTTCGAACGGGCTGCCGAGCTTGTCGAGCCTGCATGGGCCCGGGTGCTGGCCGATAGACCGGAGAGCGCCGACGTGGTCGCAGCGGACGGACTGGCGGGCTTTCTCGGCGAGGTGCGCGCCTTCGTCGAGACGTACTACCGGCTGGAAGATCCGACCCGGTTCGATCCGGAGTCGTGTGAGTCGCGGGTGGAGGTCGAACTCGGCGACGGTGTGCTGTTGCGCGGGTTTGTGGACCGCATCGACGTCGCGCCGACCGGGGAGCTGCGCGTCGTCGATTACAAGACCGGCCGGGCGCCCGGACTCGCCCAGGAGACCAAGGCACTGTTCCAGCTCAAGTTCTACGCGCTGGTGGTGCTGCGCACCCGCGGCATCCTGCCCACCCAATTGCGGCTGATCTACCTGGCCGACGAACAGATCCTCACCTATGCCCCGGAGGAGGACGAACTGCTGCGCTTCGAACGCACTCTCTCCGCCCTGTGGCAGGCCATTCTGGCGGCCGGGCGGACCGGCGAGTTCCTGCCGAGCACAAGCTGGCTGTGCGGACATTGCAGCTACAAGAGTCTGTGCCCCGCATTCGGCGGTACACCACCGGTCTATCCGGGCTGGCCGGACAGTGGCACCAGTGATTCACCAGACGAAACCTTCGCCGAAGCGGTCGCCGACTGAGCTCAGCCGAACAGATTCAGATCGAGGCCGTGCGAGCCGAGTGCGGCAATAACGCCGATGAGCACAAGTACGCCGACGGCATCACCGATCACGATGAGCACATTGCGAATCCGCCACCACGACCCGACCGACTCGACACTCGGTTTCACTGGGTCCTCCCCCTGTCCGTGCTCGAACGGCACTGCCCGTCCGAGGTGTTCCATAGTTGTTTCGCCCGACACGCCCCAAGTGTTGACAGCGAAGCATGAAGTTCTCGTGAGTTCGCTCGCGAACTGAACGCACACGATGCCGCTGTGCTCACCCACCCCGCCGACTACGCAAGCTCCGCCGGCTGCCATCCCCCTGTGCTCACCCACCCCGCCGACTACGCAAGCTCCGCCGGCTGCCATCCCCCTGTGCTCACCCACCCCGCCGACTACGCAAGCTCCGCCGGCTGCCATCCCCCTGTGCTCACCCACCACGCCCACTACCCAAACTCCGCCGGCTGCCATCCCCCTGCGATGCTCGCCGGGGTGACCGGCGAGCACCGAAACGGCAGGTTGCCGGTGCGGATCTATGCGGTGAAGTTGTGGAACAGCAGCACGGACAGGCCCAAGCCGACGGCCAGATTGAAGACGGCCGCGGATCCGAAGACCACTACCGGACGCCAGCCTGCCTCGCGCAGGCCGCGCAGCGAGAACTCCAGACCGATCGAGACGAATGCGAAGATCAGGAACCAGGTGCGCAGATCGTTGACGATCGCGATATGCGCCGCGCCGGTCTTCTTGTCCACCGACTGCAAATACAGCGTGCCGATGACGGACGCGGCGACGAAGCCGATCACGAACTTCGGGAACCGCTCCCAGAACTGGCGCACCGACGGCCGTGCCGCACCGGGAATGCGCTCGACCCGGATCGTGAAGTAGGCGGTCAGCGCAATGGCGACAATACCGATGAGCGCATTCTGGGTGGTCTTCACGATGGTGGCGATCTGCAGCGCCTTCTCCCCCGCGATCGCACCGGAGGCCGCGACGGCCGCGGTGGTGTCGATATTGCCGCCGATCCACGCGCCCGCGACCGCATCGGAGAGATCGAAAACATCAGCGAGCCACGGCAATACGAAGATCGATGGCAGCGCGAAGATGATCACCAGCGATGCCGCATACGCGATCTGCTCGCGTTTGGCCTGCACCGCACCCGCGGCCGCGATGGCGGCGCTGACACCACAGATCGAGACGGCCGAGGACAGCAGGGCGCGCAGCTTATCGTCGAGGCCGAGTCGACCGCCCAGCCACCACGTGAACCCGAAGACCGCGGTGATCAACAGCAGCGCCTGCACGATCGACGGGCCTGCCGCGGTCACCAGGATCTTCAGATTGATCGATGCGCCGAGCAGCACCACACCGGTCTTGATGAAGAATTCGGTGCGGAATCCGGCCGAAAGGCGTTCCCGGAGATCGAGTTTCGCGAGTACGACATTGCCGATCAGACCGATGACAATGGCGTACACCGGGAATTCTATCGACTTGGCGATCCGGTTGAACGGTGTGCCGACGGCCCACTGCGGCACGTGGGTGTCGAAGTAGCGGGTCAGCGCGCCGAGTAGGATGACAGCGGCGATGCCGGCTCCGATCTCGGCTACCGTGGGGCGTGAAATCGACTGCAGTACAGCAGTCTCGGATCGGACTGCATCCTCATCAACTGCGTCCGTCTCGGTCCTGGCGTCGCTCTCCGACATCACGGCACCAACCAATCCGGGATTGCGCCGACCAGGACCAGGGCGATGAGAACCAGGCCGACGATGGCGGCCAGCCAGTCCTCATTCCATGTGAATGTGCTGCCCGAAGGTTTCGCGGGCGGTGTCTGCGACACGGTGGTACTCCTTGCATTTCCTCATCGAGGCCGCAACGTACCAATCAACCGCAGGTCAGCACACCGATTGCAATCGCAGTGAATCGATCACTCGTACAAAACAACTCGGCCCCGCCGAGTGACGGGGCCGAGTGTACGAAATCGGGTCAGAAGGCGCGACAGGACCGGATATCGAAGGCCAGGATCGCCTTCGCGCCGAGTTCGGCGAGCTGGTCCATTACCACGTTGCCCTGCTTGCGCGGCACCATGGCGCGGATGGCGACCCAATTCGAATCGGCGAGCGGGGATACCGTCGGCGACTCGAGGCCGGGCGTGATCTTGACCGCCTCCTCCAGGAGTTCCTTCGGGCAGTCGTAGTCCAACATGATGTACTGCTGACCGAATACGACGCCCTGAATGCGCGCGATGAGCTGATTGCGGGCCCGTTCGTCCTGATCGGAGCCGGTGCGCTCGATGAGCACGCCCTCCGAATCGCACAGGGTCTCGCCGAAAGCGACCAGATTGTGCTGGCGCAGGGTGCGGCCCGAGCCGACCACATCGGCGATGGCATCGGCCACGCCGAGCTGGATGGAGATCTCGACGGCGCCGTCGAGGCGGATCACCTCGGCCTCGATCCCGCGGCGCTGCAGATCGCTCAGGACCAGGTTCGGGTACGAGGTGGCGATGCGCTTGTCGTAGAGATCCTCGACCTTCCATTCGCGGCCGGCTGGGGCGGCGTATCGGAAGGTGGAGCGGCCGAAACCGAGTGCGAGCCGTTCCTGAACCGGCGCACCGGAATCCAGCGCCAGATCGCGGCCGGTGATGCCGAGGTCGAGCTCGCCGGAGCCGACGTAGATGGCGATGTCCTTGGGCCGCAGGAAGAAGAACTCGACCTGGTTGGCCGGATCGAGGACGGTCAGGTCGCGGGAATCGGTGCGCTTGCGGTAACCGGCCTCGGCGAGGATCGAGGTGGCCGATTCGGAAAGTGCGCCTTTGTTGGGGACTGCGACGCGCAGCATGGGAGGGTCCTTTCGGGGGGTGAACTAAGGATCGACGTGCCGGCGCGAGCGACGGCCCCGGAGGCGGTAGCGGAGCGTAACCACGAAGGGGCCCGCGAGTGCCGCTAATTCAACACCGCCGTCACAGATGTCGGTACACGTCTTCCAGCTTCAGCCCACGGCCCACCATCAGCACCTGGACCCAGTACAGCAGTTGCGAAATCTCCTCGGCGAGCGCATCGTCGCCCTCGTGCTCGGCGGCCAACCAGATCTCGCCGGCCTCCTCGAGCACCTTCTTACCCTGGAAATGCACGCCCGCGTCCAATGCCGCCACGGTCCCGGACCCCTCGGGGCGGGTGACCGCACGATCTTGCAGCTCGGCGAACAGGGTTTCGAAGTTCTTCACGGTGAGCCATTGTTTCACAGCGCGTCTGAGAAACTCCCCGGGGGAAGTCGTCGACGCCGTCCTTCTCGGACGTCCGGTGCTCATCCCGGTGTGGGGTGGCGCCGGTTCCCGCGTCATCCGGGCTGGTTTCACACAACCGGGGTGGATTGTGCCAGAGCCGTCCCGTCGGCGGGCGTTGTCAACCGGGGCTCGTGCTTCGGGCTCCCGGACTCGGGCACAGATCCAGATGCTCGCCCCGAGTAGCAAGATTGATCGCGGCATTGAGATCACGATCGAGTCGTATCCCACAGCCACACGTGAATATGCGGTCGGCCAGCGTCAACCCGACAGTGCGGGCTCCACAACGTGAACACAGCTGGCTAGACGGGAACCAGCGGTCGACTGTGACCACTTCTCCTCCACGCCAACCCTGTTTGTAGCGGAGTTGACGGGCGAACTCGCCCCACCCGGCGTCACCGATCGCACGGGCCAGACTCCGGTTGCGGAGCATGCCCGCGATGTTCAGGTCCTCGATGACCAGCCGGTCGTGGGTCTTGACCAGCCGGTTCGACACCTGATGCAGAAAATGCGCTCGAAGATTACGGATACGATGATGATGCCGCGCCAACCGAGCTGCGGCCTCGCGCCGGTGACGGCTTCCCTTCCGTTTGCGGGTAACCGACCGGGCGAGACGGCGCTGCCGCGCCATCCCGGTTACCAGTGGTTTCGGTTGATCGGTGATCCGGTCTACCTCGATGCCGTCGCTTGTTGCGGCGACCAGGAACGCCGACAATCCCCGATCCACCCCCACCCAGCCGCCGTGGTCACCGCCGTCGCGCACTGGATGCCAGTGCACGGGATGCAAGTCGGTGGCTTCGGTGGTGAGGCTGATCATCCACCGGCCCGCACGATATGACACCGTCACCGATACGATCTTCGCCCGGCCCGCGGCGATCATCCGCCGCAACCGGCGCGTGTCCTCCCGCACCCGCACCGCGCCGATCACCGGCAAAGTTACCGACCGCGGATGATCATCACCGACCCGGATCATGGCCCTCCCACGCGGAGTGCTCTTGTTCCGCAACCGAAACGATGGGACCGTCGAGGTTTTCGATTTGAACTTCGGAAACCCCACCCGGCGTCCGGCACGTTTTCCGATCCGTGAATCCCGCCACGCCACCAATCCTCGTCCGAGATCCACGGCGGCTTCCTCGAACACCTGCTGGCACACCTGATTTCGCCACCCGAGCCCGACCACAACCAGCGATGCCGTCCCCGACGAATCGACCGCAAACATCCGTCCGGCCTGCTCGGTCTTCTTCCACGCGTTGAACCCATTGATCTGATCGAAACCGGTCCACGGCACACGCACATCCTGGTTACGGCGACGACTCTGCAATGCTGCCTTCGTCATAGCCAGGCACTGGTTGAAAGCGAACCGTGCCGCACCAGCATGGCGCGACAGCAGTGATTGCTGCTCGACGGTCGGGTCGAGACAGAACCGGAAACTCGTAAACCTCCCCACCGCAACAGCATCGCACCAGCCACCGACACTGTACGGTCGTTGCCGGTCCCTGCGGTGACAACAACCCTGAAGACCAGAGCAGCACCGCTGAGTTCACGGATGCACTCTCAGCCCCGTGTCCGGAGCTGTTGTTCCGCTCGTAACGCCATGCGTCCCCGTCGACCCGGCAGGACCGGAGCGACGGGGACGCATGGCAGCCGGGTCAGGCCTCGGAGAGGAGGGCCTCCAGGTCCGCTACGGCGGTGCGCAGGTGGTCGGCGAAGGCGTACATCTCGTCGGCGACCGGCTTCGCAGTGGCCAGGTAGATGTTCCAGCGATCCGGCAGCAGGACGTAGGCGATGCCGATGCACTTCTGGCTGGTGGAGCCGAAACCGAAGTACCGGATATTGACCGACGGGGCCGAGCTGGTGCTCAGGTAGTCGTCGCGCATGATCGTCCAGCCGGGACTGGTGTAGAGCGGGATCGGCTCGGTGACGCCGAGTTCGGCGCCACGCCGCCGCTGGATCCACTCGAGTTCCCACAGATGCTGTTCGGGCGCATCTCCCGCCTGACACTGCTTGGCACGTTCGACATGCGCGCTCGCCGCGGTCCGTGCGGCAGCGAGCCGGTCGGCCTGCGCGACCGCCGGATCCTGCATGGCATCGACGAAGGCCACCATTTCCGGTGTCACCACCCGCATGGCCTCGGTGCGACCGTTGCGGTACTGCCTGGTGGCAATGGACTCGTAGGTGGCGCCGGTCAATCCCTTGCTGCGCCGATGCGCCAGCTGATAGCTCAGCTGCGCGAACGCATCCGGTGAAATGCCGAGTTGCTTGGCGCGGGCGGTGCCGAGCTCGAAAGATACTGTCGCGGTGGCGTTCTCGGCCGCATACCGGGAGAACGCCGCTCCAGCCGCCACGACATCGGCGCGCTGCGCCTGATCGAGCACGAATTCGATCGGTTCGACCGACGGCAAACCCTGCGGCTGTGCCCCGGCCCGTTCGGCGTGTTCGGCCGCCGGAGCCTGCAGCAGCGTGTCGACGAAGGACAGGATGGTGGTGCCGTCGAGACCGCAGTGTTCGATATTGATGCCGGCCTGACCATCGGCGAAGACGATGAACGATACCGACTTGTCGAACCAGCGGTTGCCACTGTCACCGTGCAGCAGCTGATCACAGGCATGCAGTTCGTCGCGTGGCGTGAAATCTTCCAGGCACAGGCCGAACAGCGCGGTCTCGATGATGTCCAAAGCCGCGACATTGGCGGGTTCGGCCAGCAATCCCTGCCGACTGACGGCCCATTCGGCCCGCGCCTTGGTGGTCAGATGGCCGACGGCGGTATCGGTGCGGGCCGAGCGTGCCCCCGCCTTGAGCACCGCGCGCAGTCCGTCGGAGAGATCCTCCAGCGAGTAGGGCACACCGTCCGGACCGATCACCTCCATCCGGAACATGCTGCCGTGGAAGAACACCACGATATGCCTGGCAGTCGACGGTCCGGGCCATGCGTCGCTGTAGGGCGCTCGCACGGAATCCTGCGTCTCCCCTGGAATCCGGGTCTCGGAGAACAGGTACTTGTTCTGCCACATCGACAGCTGCTGTCCGCGCTGGGTGACCGGCGGGATGGCCTCGGTATCGAGCGCCAGCTTGTAATCGACCGCGGCCGTGATGATTCCGGCCGCCCGCTCCACCTGCGACGCGCCGGTGGAGGCGGCCAGTGCGGTGTCATCGCGGAACAGGAAGAAGAAGTTGGCGTTCAATGCGATGCGATCGCGACGGCCCAGGTAGCGCGACGGCCAGAACAGATCCAGCCAGCTTCCGACACCGGGGGTGGCATCGTATTCGGCCAGTGCCGCATGGAGCTTTCGGCCCGGACCATCGGGGCGAAGCAGGTCGGCGACCGCGGCTTCGGTGGTGGCGAATTCGTCGGCGGTCAGCAGTGGCGCACACCACTGCAGCAACCGCTCGCCACTGTCCTCCAGCGTCGGCAGGGGCACCCTTGGCAGGTGGTCGTCGGCGGCGAAGGTGCGTTCGGTCAATGCGGGTCCTCGGGGTCGGCGTGTTTCGGTAGCGGTCGCGAGATGTACAGGTTGGCGAGCAGCCAACCTGTACTTTCTTGGCCAACGGTGTCGATTCCGTTGGCGGCCAAGGCATTCAGCACCTTGGTGCGTTCATTATCGGATGCGAACTTGCGTTGTTCGAACACCCCGGGGGCTCGCTCGGTGCGGTAGCCGAGCGCGGCCAGCTCCGCGGCGATCGGTTCGAAACTGAACATGCGTAGTACGAAGTGTGCCATCCACGGCCGGCGACGTGGGTGCGCCGTCGCCACCCGCGCCAACGTCTTCTCGGTGACGTATCCGACGCAACCGGTCGAGATGACGATATCCGCGTCCGCCAGCGTACGGCGTTGCGCTTCGGTCGGATCGGTGGCCTCGAGATCCGCGTGCACCGTGTCGTGCAGGAATCCGGCTTCCTGGGCGTAGGCCAGCGCCGGGCGGGCGGCGTCCATGCCGATGAAGCGCACGCCGGGGAGCTGGTCGCGGGAGTCCAAGCGGACCCGGTCGCGGGCGATGAGTGCGGCCTGGTCGGCGTCGTCCTCGGCGGCGCCGTAGTGTTCGGCGAGTTCGCTCACGGTGGTGTCGAAGCGCAGCAGGGCCGCGTTGACGCCGTAGGAGCAACCGATATCGAGCACGGTCGGGGTGTCCACACGCGCGGAGGCTCGATATTCCCGAATCTGCTGCTGGAAGTACGGTTTCGCCAGTTCTGGTATGCGGTAATCCAATTCGGCCATCCGGGCGTAATAATCGCGCGGATCGGGACGGTCGTAGATATCGTCGAAGGAAGCTTTTCCGGTCGTATGCAACGGCACTGGCATGTCGTCCCTCTCAGTCGAGCAACCGATCGCCACGGACGGCGTCGGCCGCGGCGGCTAGGTGATCGGGCAGCACCCGCCCGAACAATTGGCGGGTACGTTCCACGGTGCCGATGACACCGGGCCGATCGGTATAGGCGAAAATCGCCGAATGCCGTGCGGCGCCGCCCTCGACCGGTGAAACCCGGTGCAGCGAGAAGCGGCCCTGGAACAGTTGCAGATCGCCGGGCCGCAGATCGAGGTGCCGGATCAGCTGCGCACCGGATCCGGTGAGCACATCCCGCACATCGTCGATGTTCTCGGCGTGGGGTGAGCGAATATTGGGGCAGTACTCGAAGATTCCACCGGTCTCGGCGGGCTGGGTCAACATACTGACGGTGAATTCATTGGTGTCGAAATGCCAGGGATGCGACATTCCGGGCGCCACCACATTCAGGCACAGTCCGGCCAAAGGGTCTGCGAATTCGTGCAATTCGGTCAGTTCGAAGCAGTCCGCGACGAATCGTTGGAACACCGTGTTGGCGTAGAGCCGGTGGATCAGGGCCTCGGCGGGGATGCGGTCGCGCGGGACGAAGGCGTTGCCGCGTTCCAGCACGATGCGACCCGGATGGTCTTGCGGCAGTTGGGTATTCAGCGGAATATTGTAGGCGTTGACCCGCTCGACCTCGTAGTGCGCATCCGGGGCCATCGCCTCGCCCTGTGCACGCAAGGTGTCGATCAGCTCCGGACGGATGAACTCCCGCAGTACGGTGCAGCCACTTTCGGCAAGCTCCGCCCGCGCCCGCGCCACCGCTTCCCCCCACGCCGCGCCGGTCGGATCCCCCAGCGGATACCGTGCCGTATCGACGATCTCGTCCAGGACATCCGTCGCTGCCATGGCGTCATTTTGGTAGAGCAATCGGCGACACGCCCGGGATTCGACAAAGTTGCCGGTGACTACGGTCACACCTATCAACTGCGCGCACTTGCGTTGCGGCACAGTAACTCTCACTATGCCGAGGTCTGGAGTGTCGGCTCACAAACGGCGGGACTCGCGATCATGTTCCGTCCCGAAAGCACCCATGGTCGGGTGCGCGGTTCAACCTCTGACGCGTAACGCGTCTTCCAGATCCTGCAGAGTCAATCCCACCAATGACTTACGGAATACCCGCCCCGGCGCCGCCGAAACCGGTATCTCACACGGGATCACGATGACCGCACAGCCCGCTGCACCGGCCGCGGCCGCACCGGTCGGCGAATCCTCCAGTGCCACACAGTCTCGCGGGTGTACGCCGAGCAGTTCGGCGGCGCGCAGATAGATCTCGGGTTCGGGCTTGCCGTGCGCGACTTCGTCACCGCAGACCGAGACGTCGAAGAAATCGCGGCCGAGCGTATCCAATCCGAATTCCGTAAGCGACCGCTTGGTATTGGTGACCAATGCGGTCGCGAGGCCCGCAGTGCGTACCAACGAGAGCGCATCCTTCGCGCCGGGCCGCCATGGGATCGGGCCCGCCATCAATTCGGTCACCCGCCGCTCGATGAATTCACCGGCGGCCCGCACCGCCTCGGGTGTCGCCTCGATACCCAAACCATCGAAAATGAGCCGCAAGGCGTTCGGTCCGGACGCACCGATCAACGCGTGCCGCAGTTCATCGGTCATCTCATGGCCGTGTGCGCGCGCCAGTTCGCGCACAGCGACATCCCACAGCTTCTCCGAATCGAGCAGGGTGCCGTCCATATCCCACAGCACCCCGGCAAGTCGCGCGATCGACTCCGCCTCGCTGGCGCTCGGCTCCGTCGCCGCCGATGCGGCTGCGCCGATGGTTCGCTCGCTTCGCTCCCTCACGTCCCGATTCGTCTCCCTTTCCTATACGCCCGAAGCGGCGATCAGCAATCGCCCGTTGTCCGACACGACCTGGATCCATCGGTTCTCCGATGTGGTCGAGCCGTTCTTCAGGCTATAGGTAAGCGAAACGATCGCCCGGTTCTCACCGTTCGGTGTGACGCCGCCCACGCTCACCGAACGAACGGTGGACCAGAACTGTGAGTAGGAGCCGAAGCCGCCGGTCTGGGCCTGGTACGACGGCGTCAGCTGAGACCATCCGCCCTGCACATTGCCCGGCAGCGTCCCGTAGTAGCCGTAGACGAATTGCGAGATCCGATCCGGGGTGGCCGGACCGAACGGGGTGGTGGTGACGGTCGTCGGTGGTGCGGTGGTCGACGGCTTGGCCGACGGGCTCGGCGTCACCGTGGTGCTCGGCTGGGTGGTCGGCGCCACCGTGGTCGTCGGCGCCTGCGGCTCGGGCTGACCCGGCTCGATCGCGATCGGGGACTGCGGTCCGGTCTCCGAACTGCTGGTCGCGGGTGTCGGCGTCGTCGAGCCGACAGCCGCACCGCCCTTGTCGTCGTTGTTCAGTGACGACACGACGACCGCGACCAGCACCAGCACCGCGACTGCGGCAGCCGCGGCCACAGCGATCAGTCGGCCACGACTCTGCTCACCGTCGCCGCCACCGCCGGGCAGGGTGCCGCCGGACTTCGGCGGTGCGACGGTGACGGCGGGTGCGGCGGGACCCGCCGCGAGCGGAACGACCTGCGTCGCATCCTCCGCCGCGGCGCCCGACTGGTTCAGGACGGTGGTCGCATCCGCGCCGGGCGCGGGCAGCACCTTGGTCACCGTTGGTGTGGTCACCAGCGCCGGAGTCCGGCCCGCCGCAACGGCTTCCAGCGCCTCCTTGGCTTCGCGCATATTCGGGCGGCCGTCGATCGAGGCGGCCAGCAGGCGCATCAGCACCGGCCCGAGTTCCCCGGCGTGCCGTGGCGGCGGAATCTGTGCCCGCGCTGCGGCGTGCAGGACCGCGAGGGCGTTATCACCCTCACCGAAGGGCGGACTGCCCTCGACCGCCGCATACAGCGTGGAGCCGAGTGCGAAGACATCCGAGGCCGGTTCCGGATTCTCGCCGCGCGCCACCTCCGGCGCGAGGTAAGCGGGGGTGCCCGCCAGGAATCCGGTCGCGGTCACCGTCACGTCGCCGACGGCGCGGGAGATGCCGAAGTCGGTGATCTTCACCGTGCCGTCGTCACCGACGAGCAGGTTCGCCGGTTTCACATCCCGGTGCATGATGCCGGCATCGTGTGCGGCAGCCAGCGCGCCCGCGGCCTGGGCCCCGATGCGGGCCACCTCGGTCGGTGCGAGGGTCCGCTTGCCCGCCAGTTTCGCGGCCAGGCTCGGCGCGTTCATGTACTCCATGACCAGCCAGGGCTGACCGTCCTCCTCGGCGACATCGAAGACGGTGATCGCGTTGGGATGGTGTAGTCGCGCAGCGATGCGGCCCTCCCGCATGGCCCGCAGCTTGGCCTCCAAGGCCTGGGACCGGGACAGACCGGGCGCGAGCAGCAGCTGCTTCACGGCCACAGTGCGGCGCAGCCGGACGTCGGTGGCCCGCCACACCACACCCATGGCACCGGTGCCGATCGGATCCGTCAGCCGATACCGTCCAGCGATCAACCGGTCCGCCGTCATGGTGTTGTGCCCCTCCTGCTTGCCCGCCGAGCCAATTCCGCACTCCGCGCGTAAGCGGAAATCTTCGAAAATGCTACGCGCCGAAGTCCTTTGCACCCGAATTGCCGCAGGACGTTCACATCCGCCGACTGCCCCGGATGCAGTTGCAACAGTTCCGACTTTGTCATACCCGACCGACATCTATCCACCGACGCGCGAACCCGGAGGCGATACCCCAGGTCAGAGGCGCGTGGCCGATCGGATACGCCCGCGCGTCGCAAGCCCTCGTGTCGTCGGCGTCCACATTCGATCTCACATATCACGAGGTAATCAAGGCCATCACCGCACCGGAAACGCACCTATCGTACCGATTCCGATGCGGTGAGAATCACAATGTCCGGACGGGTCGGATAACGAATCCCGCCCGGAAACAGACTGGTCGGCGCTTACGTGTTGAAGTACTTGGCTTCCGGATGCAGCAACACGAACGCATCGGTCGACTGTTCCGGATGCAGTTGCAACTCCTCCGACAGTACGACGCCGATGCGGTCCGCCTCGAGCAGGTCGACCAATTTCGCCCGATCCTCCAGTTCCGGGCAGGCGCCGTAACCGAAGGAGTAGCGGGCGCCGCGGTAGCCGAGTTTGAAGTACTCCTGCACATCCGAGGGGTCGGAGTCGGCGATCGAATGCCCTTCCAGCACCAGCTCTTCGCGGACGCGGCGGTGCCAGTATTCGGCGAGCGCCTCGGTGAGCTGGACACCGATGCCGTGCACCTCGAGGTAGTCGCGGTAGTTGTCCGCCGCGAACAACTCATTGGCGAAGTCTGCGATCGGCTGTCCCATGGTGACCAATTGGAACGGCAGCACATCGACCTGACCGGTTTCGCGGGCGCGTTCGCGCGAGCGGATGAAGTCGGCGATGCACAGGAACCGGTCGCGCTGCTGGCGCGGGAAGGTGAACCGGTAGCGTTGCGGCGCATCGGGATTCGGCTCGGTCAGCACGATGACGTCATCGCCCTCGGAGACCGCGGGAAAGTACCCGTAGACCAGGGCCGCATGTTGCAGTACGCCTTCGGTGGACAGCCGGTCCAGCCAGTACCGCAGCCGCGGCCGCCCCTCGGTCTCCACCAACTCCTCGTAGCTCGGGCCCTCGCCGCCGCGCTGACCGCGCAGACCCCACTGGCCGAGGAATAGCGCGCGCTCGTCGAGTAGTCCCGAATACTCGTGCAGCGAAACGCCTTTTACCACTCGGGTGTCCCAGAACGGCGGCACCGCGACCGGCAGGTCCGCGGCGACATCGGAGCGCGCGGGCACCTCGATCGGCACCTCGGCCGCCTTGCGCTGTTCCGCGATCCGTTTGGAACGCTCGTGCCGCGCCTTGCGCTCGACCGCCTTCTCGCGTTCCGCGATCGCCTCCGGGCTGTCCGGATCGATGCCGCCGCCGCGCTTGCGGGTCATGATGTCGTCCATCAGCCGCAGGCCCTCGAAGGCGTCGCGGGCATAGTGCACATCGCCGCGGTAGACCTCGGTGAGATCGTTCTCGACGTAGGCGCGGGTCAGCGCCGCACCGCCGAGCAGCACGGGGAACTGGTCGGCGACGCCCTTGGCGTTGAGTTCCTCCAGATTCTCCTTCATCACCACGGTCGACTTCACCAGCAGACCGGACATGCCGATCACATCGGCCTTCTTGTCGACGGCAGCGTCGAGAATGGTCGCGATCGGCTGCTTGATGCCGAGGTTGACGACCTCGTAGCCGTTATTGGACAGGATGATGTCGACGAGATTCTTACCGATATCGTGCACGTCGCCCTTGACGGTGGCCAGCACGATGCGGCCCTTACCGCTGTCGTCGGTGGCCTCCATATGCGGCTCGAGGTAGGCGACCGCCGTCTTCATCACCTCGGCCGACTGCAGCACGAACGGCAGCTGCATCTGGCCGGAGCCGAACAGCTCACCGACCGTCTTCATGCCCGACAGCAGCGTCTCATTGATGATCCGCAGCGGCGGCACCTCGGTCATGGCGGCATCGAGATCGGCCTCCATCCCGGCCTTCTCACCGTCGACGATCCGGCGTTCGAGCCGCTCGAACAGCGGTAGCGCCGCCAACTCCTCCGCGCGCGAGGCCCGCGACGACGAGGCCGACACACCCTCGAACAGCGACATGAGCTTCTGCAGCGGGTCGTAATCGTCACGACGGCGGTCGTAGACCAGGTCCAGTGCGATCTCGCGCTGTTCCTCCGGAATGCGGGCGATCGGCAGGATCTTGGAGGCGTGCACGATGGCCGAATCCAGTCCGGCCTGCACGCATTCGTGCATGAATACCGAATTCAGCACCTGGCGCGCCGCGGGATTGAGGCCGAAGGAGATATTCGACAGACCGAGGGTGGTTTGTACCTCGGGATGCTTCTGCTTGAGCAGGCGGATGGCCTCGATGGTTTCGACGCCGTCGCGCCGCGACTCCTCCTGGCCGGTGCCCAGGGTGAAGGTCAGCGTGTCGATGATGATGTCGCTTTCGCGCAGACCCCAGTTGCCGGTGATATCGGCAATGAGCCGCTCGGCGATCTCCACCTTCTTCTCGGCCGTGCGGGCCTGGCCCACCTCATCGATGGTCAGCGCGACCACCGCGGCGCCGTGTTCGGCGACCAGCTTCATCGTCTGCTGGAACCGGGAGTCCGGACCGTCACCGTCCTCGTAGTTCACCGAGTTGACGGCGCAGCGACCACCGAGATGTTCCAGGCCGGCCTGCAGGACCGGGGTTTCGGTGGAGTCGAGCATGATCGGCAGGGTCGAGGCCGTCGCCAGTCGCGACGCCAGCGCCGACATATCCGTGGTGCCGTCGCGTCCGACGTAGTCGACGCACAGGTCGAGCATATGCGCGCCGTCGCGGGTCTGATCCTTGGCGATATCGAGGCATTTCTGCCAGTCCTCGGCGAGCATGGCCTCGCGGAATGCCTTGGAGCCGTTGGCATTCGTGCGCTCGCCGATCATCAGGACGGAGGCATCCTGTTCGAACGGCACCGCGGTGTACATGCTCGATACGCTCGGCTCGTGTACCGGTTCGCGGCGCGCCTCCAGCGGAGGCAGCGTCGGTTCCACCTCGCGGACCGCCGCTGTGACCTGACGAATATGTTCCGGCGTCGTACCGCAGCAGCCGCCGACCAGTGCGAGCCCGAATTCGGATACGAAGCCGCGCAACGCGATTGCCAGCTCTTCAGGGGTCAGCGGGTACTCCGCGCCGTTCGCGCCGAGCACCGGCAGACCGGCATTCGGCATGACCGACACCGGAACCGTCGCATGCCGGGACAGATGGCGCAGATGTTCGCTCATCTCGGCCGGCCCGGTGGCGCAGTTCAATCCGATCATGTCGATACCGAGCGGCTCCAGCGCGGTGAGCGCCGCGCCGATCTCACTGCCGACCAGCATCGTGCCGGTGGTCTCCACCGTGACGTGGGTGATGATCGGAATCCGCCGTCCGAGCGCGACCATCGCGCGCTGACTTCCGGTCACCGCTGCCTTGACCTGCAGCAGGTCCTGGCAGGTCTCGATCAGGATGGCGTCCGCACCGGCCTCGAGCATGCCGAGCGCGGCCTCGGTGTAAGCATCGCGCAGCGCGGTGAAGGGCGCATGACCCAGTGTCGGCAGTTTGGTGCCCGGTCCCATCGACCCCAGCACGTACCGCGGGGTACCGTCTGCGCTGGGGCCCATCTCGTCGGCGACCTCGCGAGCCAGGCGGGTGCCGCGTTCGGACAGATCGCGAATCCGGTCGGCGATGTCGTAGTCGGCGAGATTCGGCAGATTGCAGCCGAAGGTATTGGTCTCGACCGCATCCGCACCGGCCTCGAAGTACGCGCGATGGATATTGCGCAGTACATCCGGGCGGGTGTCGTTGAGGATTTCGTTGCAGCCCTCCAGACCACGGAAGTCGTCCAGGGTCAGATCTGCCGCCTGCAACATCGTGCCCATCGCACCGTCGCCGATCACAACACGCCGCCGGAGCGTGTCGAGAAGGGTGGTATCGAAGGCGACTGGGCTGGACTCAGACATGTGATCAAGCGTAGTGGGCCGCTACGACATGCCGAACCACCGTACCGGTGTCGGGCGCCACACCTGCCCAGACAGATGAACCGACGGTGCCGCGCCGACTGCGCAAATTCAACGCCGCGTGCTCACACGCCGTAGGCTGACCGGGGTGAACTCCAGTGAATCTCCGGTATCACCCGAGCCGGAACTGCCGACTTTGCGGGATCCTGTGCTGGTCGCCGCCTTCGAAGGCTGGAACGACGCGGGTGATGCGGCAAGTGGTGCCGTCGAGCATCTGGAACTGATCTGGGATGCCGAGCCGCTGGCCGAACTCGACTCCGAGGACTATTACGACTACCAGGTCAATCGGCCGACGGTGCGTCAGGTCGACGGCGTGACCAGGGAAATCCAGTGGCCCTCCACTATGCTCTCGGTCTGCTCGCCGCCCGGCAGCGATCGCGATGTGGTGCTGTTGCGCGGTATCGAACCCAATATGCGCTGGCGCAGCTTCTGCGCGGATCTGCTCGAGTTCATCGAACAACTCGGCGTGCAGACCGTCGTCATACTCGGCGCGCTGCTCGCCGACACCCCGCACACCCGCCCGGTACCGGTGACTGGGTCGGCATATAGCAAGGAAGCCGCCGAGCGGTTCAGCCTGGAGCAGACCCGCTACGAGGGACCGACCGGTATCACCGGCGTACTGCAGGATCAGTGTGTGAAGGCGGGCGTACCCGCCGTCTCGTTCTGGGCGGCCGTGCCGCATTATGTCTCGCAACCGCCGAATCCGAAGGCGACCATCGCGCTGCTGCACCGCGTCGAGGATGTACTCGATATCGAGGTGCCACTCGGCGAGCTGCCCAAACAGGCCGAGGACTGGGAGACCGCCGTCAACGAGATGACCGTCGGCGACGACGAGATCAGCGAGTACGTGCGCTCGCTCGAGGAACGCGGCGACGCGGCCGTCGATCTCAACGACGCGATGGCCAAGATCGATGGCGACGCGATCGCGGCCGAATTCGAAAAGTACCTGCGCAGGCGGGGTCCGGGCAGCTTCGGGCTGTAATCGGTTCGCGCTGTTGCGGTCCGGGTTCGGACAATTCACCGAAAGTTCGCCACGGGGCCACGCGTAGGTACGGAAAGGCTTGCCATCTAGACTTCCCGGGTGACTATTCACCGGATCGTCGCGCACCTTCGCAATTTCGACGACCGGATCGCCGTCCTCTGCTCTCGATCTCCATCGGCGGCCGTCACAGCAGCGGAATCGGTGCCGGATGGTTTGGAGCGGATCACCTATGCGCAGCTGGCGGCACGTGTCGAGGAATACGCGCGGCAGCTCGGAGCGAACCGGCGCCTCGTCGCGCTCGCAGCGCGAAACGATATCGACTCGCTCGTCGCGTATCTCGGCGCGCTGAGCGCGGGCTGCGTCGTTCTGCTCACCGCGGAGATCACCAGTGAATTGCTGGATACCTACGATCCCGATGTCGTGATCGATGCGGGCCCGCCTGATATCCGGCGGGCCCGCTCCGCGCATCGCCTGCATCCGGAGTTGGCGCTGCTGCTGAGTACGTCGGGCTCGACCGGTTCACCGAAGCTGGTGCGATTGTCCGCGGCCAATCTGATGTCGAATGCGGACGCCATTGCGGAATATCTGGCCATCGACGCCGACGATCGCGCCGCGACAACCCTGCCGATGTTCTATTGCTATGGACTGTCGGTGGTGCACAGCCATCTGCTGCGCGGCGCGAGCCTGCTGCTCACCGACCGATCGGTTCTCGACGACGAATTCTGGGTCCAGTTCCGTCGCTACGGCGCAACATCTTTCGCGGCGGTGCCGTACACGATCGATCTGCTCGACCGCGTCGGCTTCGCCGAGATGATACTGCCGAGCCTGCGCTACATCACCCAGGCTGGCGGCCGCCTGGCACCCGAACGGGTCCGCGCCTACGCCCGGCTCGGCAAGCGGGCGGGCTGGGACTTCGTCGTCATGTACGGCCAGACCGAGGCGACCGCGCGAATGGCCTATCTGCCACCGGAATTGGCCGCCGAACATCCGGACTGCATCGGCAAGCCGATTCCCGGCGGCCGATTCACCCTGGAGCCCGTGCCGGATACCGACGACGAGGAGCTGGTCTATCACGGGCCCAATGTGATGCTCGGCTACGCCGACGGCCCACGCGATCTCGCCCGCGGCCGCACGGTCGAATCGCTGCACACCGGCGATCTGGCCCGGTGCACACCCGAGGGCCTGTACCAGGTGGTCGGCAGGCACAGCCGGTTCGCCAAGATCTTCGGCCTGCGCATCGATCTGCAACGGCTCGAATCCGGTTTGGCCGCAGCTGGTTTCACGGCGTGCTGCGCCGATGATGCCGACCAGCTGGTCGTCGCCGCGGAATCTCCGGCGGAATCGCTCGCTGCGACCGCCGCCGAACTGTCCGGTCTGCCCGCCGCGGCGATTCGCGCCTGCGCGGTCGAGGAAATACCGCGCCTGCCCAATGACAAGCCCGACTATCCGGCGATCCGCCGACTCGCCGCACCCGAATCCGAGCAGCCGCCACGTGATATCCGTGCGCTCTATGCCATTGCCCTCGGCATCGATCCGGCCCGGATCCGGCCCGACAGCACCTTCGTCGATCTCGGCGGCAACTCGCTGACTTACATCACCACCTCGACCCGCCTCGAGCGCGCACTCGGGCGACTGCCCGCGAACTGGCCGGACCTGACCGTCGCCGAACTCGAGCGAGTTCCAGACGGCCACCGGACATTCGGTCGCACAGTGGACACCCCGACCTTGTTGCGTGCCGCCGGGATCGTCCTGATCGCTGGCTCGCATATCGGCATGTTCGTGCTCTGGGGCGCCGCACATATCCTGCTCGGTGTCGCCGGATTCAACTTCGCCCGCTTCGCGGTCACCATGACTCCGCGCGCCGAACGGCTGCGGCACGCGCTGCACACGGTGGCGCTCATCGCGATTCCGACCGCCGCCTGGGTGGCGCTGACATTGCTGTTCACCGACTATTACAGCTGGCAGAATGTATTGCTGCTCAACAAGATTCTCGGACCGCGCGCCAGCGACACCGCCGGGCACCTGTGGTTCATCGAGGTGCTTGTGCTGTTCATGGTCGTGTCCGCGCTGTTGGTGCGGGTGCCGTTCATCGATGCCGTGCAGCGGCGCGAGCCGTTCTGGTTCGCCATGGGGCTGGTCGGGCTCACTATGGCGTTCCGGCTCTGGTCGTTCGGGCTCTACCCGGCCAAGGATGTGCCGTTCTCGCCGCTGGCCTGCTGGTTCTTCGCTCTCGGCTGGGCGGCCGCGAAGGCTACGGCGATCTGGCAACGGCTGCTCGTGAGCGTGGTGCTGCTGATCTCGGTGCCCGGCTACTTCGGCGTTCCCGATCGGGAGCGGCTGGTGATGTCCGGGCTGCTGTTGTTGATCTGGCTGCCCGCGGTCCGCGTGCCAGCGCTGGTGGCTGGGGTCGCCGCGCTGCTGGCCGACAGCTCGTTATTCGTCTATCTGCTGCACTGGCAGGTCTATCCGCCATTCGGGCAACACCATGTCGCGGCGCTGCTCGCATCTCTCGCAGCCGGTGCGGTCGCGACCTGGCTGGTGGCGAACCTGCGACGCAGGTCAGTCCTGGTGCACAGCTTCTTCGCCAAGAGCTTCGTCTCGAAGCGCGCAGCTCTCGATGGTCCACACCTGCGCCGCCGCGTCCTGGGCCAGCTTCGCGAGCAGAATGTCTCGCGGAATCGTCTGGCCGGCAAAGTGATCGAGTGACGGCACCACCACGTGATGCGCGTCCGCCCGCTTGAGCTCCTGGGTCAGCTCGGCGAATGCCGTGCCGTCACCGGAAGTCGATTCATGGAATGTTGCGGCGAAGCAGAGCCCTTCCTCGCGGGCGAGGCTGCTCATCGCGTCCTCGAGCTCTGCACTGTGGCCATCGGCCAGATCGTCACGCAAGTATCCATAGATCAACGCTTCCACCCGAACCTCCGTTGGATTGGGGATCTCGCTGTTCTCTTATGTGGATCACCCCCGTCGCCGAGGGGTACTGCGTACTTGTAAGAGCAGATGTTCTTACATCTGGAGCGTGGCAAATCTTCCGCGCCCATATCCATCATGTAGGACGCAAAACTGCGAGTGCAGGTGTCAACCCAGTGACATCTGTATGCCCTATCCGGGCCACTGAGCGTTAACTGATGCGATACTACAGACGTGGCCGCTGGAGACGATCGACCCGTCTGGGCTGTCCGAATGCGCTCCGAACGTGATGCGCGGGGGTGGTCACAAGCCGACGCCGTCCGTGTGATGCGCGCGAAGTCTTCGCACAACCTGCCGACGGACAGTACCCTGCTGCGTAACTGGCGACGCTGGGAGTCGGGCGAGTCGCGTCCGGACGATTTCTATGCCCCTATCATCGCGGCCGCATTCGATACGGTGACAGCCGCGTTCTTCCCGAAAAATCGTCCCAATCGCGACGATGAACTGCTCTCGGCAACCGGGATGGACACCCTCGAATTCATTGGCAGGCTACGGATGTCCGACGTCTCCACGGCCACACTCGATGCCATCCGCATCACCGCGGAGCGGCTGTGCTGCGAATATCCGTTCGCCGATCCGCACGATCTGCATACCGAGGGCACATCCTGGTTGCGCCGCATCACGTCGCTGCTGGACGGCCGGCTGACTCTGGCGCAGCATCGCGAAATTCTCGTACTGGCCGGTTGGGTCGCACTGCTGGTCGGTTGCGTGGACTACGACCTCGGTCGGCGCACCACCGCGGAAGCCACTCGCCGCGCGGCCTATTCGCTCGGCCAGGAAGCCGAGAATGCCGAGATCACCGGCTGGAGTTCGGAAATGGCGGCCTGGTTCGCACTGACCCAGGGCAACTATCGGGGTGCGATCGAGGCGGTCGACCCGGCGTTGACAACCAGCGGCAAACTCGGCGTCGGTGTCCAGTTATGCGCACAACGTGCGAAGGCCTGGGCCCGCCTGGGTGATCGGCGCGAGGTGGAGGCATCGCTGAACCAGGGGCGAGCTATTCTCGAGCGACTCGACCATCCGACCAATCTGGACAACCATTTCGTGGTCGATCCGCAGAAGTTCGACTTCTACGCCATGGACTGCAGCCGGGTCGCGGGTGAGGATCCGCTCGCGGAATCCTATGCGCGCGAGGTCATCCGCCACTCGACCCGCGCCGACGGCACGATACGCAATCCGATGCGGGTGTCGGAGGCACATCTGACCCTCGCGGTGGTCGCAGTGCGCGACCGCGATCTGGAGCTCGCGCTGGACGAGGGTATGCGGGCCTTCGCGGGCAAGCGGCGGTCACTGCCATCGCTGATGTGGATCGCGGGCGAGGCGGCGCGCGAAATCATCGAGCGCTATCCGGGCGATCCACGCACCCGGGTGTATCTGGATCAGTTGCGGACCTTGTCCTGCGAGTGATCATTTCGGCGTAAGTTTGACTCATCGCCAGCGGTAAGGGGTGGGCGATGAATCGGGTTCGCGTCATTGTGCGTCGCGATGCGAACGAATCGCTACGCACCACAGTGTTCGAGGCGGGTGCGCCCATCGGTGAACGGGTAGCGCCACTGCCTGATCTGGTGGCGTGCGCGTGGGACGTGGTGGGCGGTCAACCGGAAACGGTGCGTCGAGCGGTCGTCCAGATCGGTACCGCACTGCGTGACGCACTGTTCGAGCCACACACGACGTGGCAGCTGACGCGACTCGTCGACGGCTCCGATACCGAGGTCGTCTTCGATGTCGACGACGATACGATGCTGCTCCCCTACGAGATGCTGGTACTCGCCGACGATATGCCCCTGGCCATGCGGCCGACCGTAGCCGTCTCCCGCAGGCATTCGGGTGCCGGGCAGCCCACCCCCGTGCTGACACCGGGACCGTTGAAAGTCCTGGCCGCGGTCGCCGCGCCGACCGAGACCCGCACGGCCAATGTGGCATTGGATGTGGAAGCCGAGATGCAGGCGATCCTCGACGCGGTCTCACAGGTGCCGACCGCGGATGGGGGCGGCGTGCGCATTCTGGAAGTCGCTTCGCTACAACAGATCACCGCGGCACTGCGGGCCGAGGAGTTCCACGTGCTGCATCTGAGCGCGCACGGGTCGGCGACGATTCTGGAATTGGAGGATGAGGACGGCGATCCGGATGTGGTCGAGGCCGCGGATCTCATTGCCGCGCTGCGTGCTTCGGAGCGGGCACTGCCGCTGGTGGTGTTGTCGAGTTGCGGCGGTGTCGACGGTGGGCCTGCCGGGTTGGCACGCACGCTGATCAGCGGGGGTGTCGAACGAGTGCTCGTCATGCAGACGCGGGTGTCGGACCGGTATGCCACGCTGTTGGCGAAATCGTTCTACGCCATGCTGTCCGCGCATCCGGCCGGGTCGGTCGCCTTCGCATTGGGGCAGGCGCGCCAGGCCCTCGAGCAGGAGCGCCTCGCCGACGGAGCAACGGTTGCGCCCGAATGGTTCGTGCCGACGCTGCTCACCGGCGTCGCTGACCGACCGCTCTGGCATCCGACGGCGCCGTCACGGCCGCTCGGGCGCCGGACGCAAGCGCCGAGCGGTGCGACGGTGCGTGAGTTGCCGGTCGGATATCTGATCGGTCGTCGTGGGCCGGTGCGCGATATCGTCCGGACGCTCGATTCGTCGCGTGGGCGTCCGGGTGTGGTGATCACCGGGATGGGCGGACTCGGGAAGACGGCGGTGGCCGGTCGCGTGGCCGCGCGCATGCGCGAGCGCGGTTGGCATATCGCCGAACATGTGGGGCAATGGAATCCGTCCGCATTGTGCGACGCAGTCCACGCGGCGATCGAGGATGATCCGGCATTGCGCACGGTGTCCGATGCGCTCGCCCGCGACAGCGGGGAGCAGGCACTGAAGCATGTCCATCAGTTGTTGGCGGGGAGCCGAGTGTTATTGCTGTTCGATGATTTCGAGCAGAATCTGACCCGACCGGGCGGTGCCGAATTCCTCGATCCCGGTTTCGCCGAACAGTTTTCACAGTTGTGCCGGATTGCCGGGACAGGCCGATTGCTGGTCACCTGTCGCTATCCGGTTCCCGGCGATCTCACCGAGGTCGGCCTGACTCCGCTGAGCCCCGCGGAGTTGAAGCGAATGTTCCTGCGGCTGCCACAGATCAGCGGTTTGCGCGTGGACGAGCAGCGGCTGGTCGCGCGGACGATCGGTGGACACCCGCGGCTCATCGAATTCGTCGACGCGTTATTGCGTGGTGGCGATGGCACATTGCGGCCGGTCGGTGAACGGTTACGCCGATTTGCCGACGAACACGCCGTCGATCTCGCCCAGGACCGGACGCTGTCGGAAAGCCTCGACACCGCGGTGGTGCTCGGCACCCGCGACATCCTCGTCGACGCGCTGCTCGACCTACTCGATGCATCCGAACGCGAACTGCTGCTACAGATCTCGCTCTCGCGGACGCCGCTGCGCGATCTGGATATCTCCCATGCCCGCTTCGGTGCCGACGCGACGCGAGACCAGCGCCGCGAAGTGCTGGCGGC
The DNA here is from genome assembly GCF_035920345.1 of Nocardia vinacea. Lineage (NCBI taxonomy): Bacteria > Bacillati > Actinomycetota > Actinomycetes > Mycobacteriales > Nocardiaceae > Nocardia > Nocardia vinacea. The sequence continues at coordinate 1,315,178 of NZ_CP109149.1, read as the reverse complement.
CATCGATACGTTGCTCAGGTTGACGCTGTTGACCACCTACGACGACCGATATCTCGTGCACCCGTGGGTCGCCCAAGCCCTCGATGCCCACCAGGGCACTGATCGTATTCGCCGTCACAACCGAGCCCACGGGATGCGGATGGCCCGAATCTCGGCCGGCTTCCGGGACTTCGACGACTACAGCGAGGCGTGCGGACATCTCCTCACCGCGGGTCGTTACGCGGAACTCACCGAACTCGCCATCCCCTTCTGCCGCGAGTTGGACCAATTGCAGGTCGCCGCCCTGCTCGGCGAGATCATGCCCACACTGCCGACCGGAACTCCCGGCTATCTCGAGCTCGGCGAGCGCGAGGTGCGCGCACTGCGCCGGACCGGGAACCTCGGTGCCGCAACCGATCGCCAGTATGCGCTGGTCGAGGTGCTGCGAGCCCGGGTCCAATCGGCCGCGGGTAGTGCCGATGCCCGACGCGCGCTGGTCATCGGGCTGGACACCCTCGGTGAACTCGCCATGCTGGCCGGAAATCTCGGCACGGCGCGCGAGCACTACAGCCGATCCCTGCGCACCGCAAGGCATCTCACGAATACCGACCCGCACAACGTCGATATGCAACAGGTCCTCAGCCGCGCACTGGAGAGCCTCGGCGATATCGCCGTGCGCACCGGCGATCTCACAGCGGCCCTCGCCCACCACACCGAGGCACTGGCCATCCGACGCTCCCTCGCCGATAACGCCCCCACCCGCGTGGACTTGCGTCGCGACCTCGCCAACGCCTGCACCCGGCTCGGCGACTTGGCAGTGCTGACCGCCGATCTCGACGGCGCACATTACCTCTACACCGAATCGCTCACGATGCACGGCGGTCTCATCGAATCCGGCCCAGACGCCGCCGAATCCCGGCGTGGCCTGGCCATCGCGCACGGCAAACTCGGTGATCTCGCCATGCGCGCGGGGCACGGCGAGACCGCGAGCAGGCATTACTTCGAAAAGCTGCGCATCAGTGCCGAACTTTCGCTGGCCGATCCGGGCGATACCGAGATCACCCGCGATGTCGCCATTGCCATGCAGCAGATCGGCGACACCTCATTGCTCTACGAAACGCCCGAGGAAGCGTTCACCTTCTTCACCGAATCCCTCGCCATCCACCGCGAACTCGCCGAGAAGGATCCCGGCAATGCCGAGTACCGACGCGACCTCGCCATCGCACTCAACCGATCCGGTGATGTGGCGCTGCGACTCGGCGAACTCACCACGGCCTCGATCCACTACGCCCAATCCCTGGCCATCCACCGCGGATTCGCCGACGCCGACCCGGGCAATGCCCGAAATCAGCGCGACCTCAGCATCTCCCATGACAAACTCGGCGACTTGGCCATCCACACCGGCGATTATCTGGCCGCCGACCACCACTACACCCAATCCCTCACCCTCGCAAAACAACTCGCGGCCGCCGACCCGACCAATACCGAAAAGCAGCGCGACCTGAGCATCTCCCATCACCAACTCGCCAGGGTCGCCGCCGCGACCGGCGCCTTCCCCCTCGCCTTCCGCCACAACACCGAGGCACTCACCATCGCCCGCCGCTTGGCCACCGCCGACCCGGAGAATCTGCAACTGCACCGCGATGTCGGTCTGATCCTCTGGGCGATCGGGGATGCCGCCGAACGCGAACACGACTACGACGCCGCCGTCGAGGTCTACCGCGAGGCCCTCGCGATCGCCCAGGACGTCCTCGAAACCGATCCGTCCAGCCCCCGCGCCCTCCGCGATTTGGAATTCGCCTTGACCAACCTGGGTCGCGTGGTCGAGATCGTCGACCCGAACCCACTCGGGTCGACCCGCATCGACGCCCTGCTGGAACAGGGGAAGACATTCCTCCGGCGCCTCCTGCCGCCGCCGTAATTCCGCAGGTAGTGCCCATCTCTGTACCACTATGTGTGGTGTCCGCTGTAAAGTCTGCTGTATGACGGTGCGCCTGAATATCTCGATGGACGACGATCTCGCGGCCCGTCTCCGTGCGGCATCCGACGATAAGTTGAGCGACTACATCTCCAAGGCCGTGCGCAGGCAGTTGCTCGAGGATGAACTCAGGGCATTGCCGGACAGCACCGGGACCGAATGGGTGAAGGATGCCGAGCAGACCGCCGAACAAGTATTGTTCGGCCGTGCCAGCTGAACCCACGCACCAAGGCCAGATTTGGAATCTCGTCAGCCGGATCTCCGGGCGTCGCGCGACGGTGGTGATCGTGGATTCCGATGTGGTGATTCGGCAGCGGCCGATGTTGGTCGCCGCGCCGGTGCGCGAGGCTCGCGAAGTTCCGTCGCGACATCAATTGCTCACCGTCGCAATGCCGGAGAGTTCGCAGGTGATCGCGCTGTACGACATCGCCATCGTGCCGAAGGACAGTCTCACCGAGCAGGTCGGTGACCTCACCTCGGAGGTGCTCGAGCAGGTCAAGATCGGGCTGCGGGCCCGATTCGACCTGTGAGTCATCGGGTGGCGAACAGGTGCAAACCGGACGCGGCCACGCCGAATGGGGGTCGGTCTCGACACCCGCGACCGGCCCGCTACTACCCTGTTCCCGGTGACCGACTCCGTTGACGGCCTGCCGTATGCCGCGCCCGCGCTATGGGATGAGCGGTTGCGGCTGTTCTCCTTCGCCACGGCCGAGAAGCGGGCGGAGTATCTGTGGGTGCTGCGGGCGTTCGACAGTGCGCGCGCGGCGTATGTGGTGTTGCTGCATGCCGACGATGTCGCGACCTGGATCGAACGCAGTGCGCCTGATGCACCGCAGCTCACCGGCGCGGAGATCGGGCCGCTGTTGGATCAGCTGCATCAGTGGGGTGTGGTCGAGCGCAGCTATGACGGCACGCGCGCCGCGACGCTCGCGGAATATCGGAATCGGCACTACGTCTATCAGCTGACACAGGCCGGATTCAAGGCATATCGGGCGGTCGCGGGTGTGCTCGAGGCGCGGCTGGACGAGGCGGCGCTGTCGCGACTGGTGCTGCCCGAACTACTCGCGGATCTCAATACCCTCGCCGAGGCGAATAAGGCCGGTGATGCGGAACGTGTGTACCGGACGCTGCGCCGCCTGGATGCCGCACTCTCGGATATGGCGGCGCGGGCCGCGCACTTCTACCTCTCGCTCGGCGATATGGTCCGTACCACCGAGATCACCCCGGAGTCGTTCCTGGCGCACAAAGACGCGCTGCTCGCGCATATGCGCGAGTTCAGCATGGACCTGGCGCGCTTCGCGCCGCGCTTGGCCGCCGCGATCGGTGAGATCGAGGAGACCGGCGTCGAGGAACTCATCGAGCGGGCGGCGCGCTGTGACGAACGGGTGCTGCTGAGTCCGGCCGAGCGGCAAGCGGATTGGCGGGCGCGCTGGCAGGGGCTGCGGACCTGGTTCATCGCGACGGCCTCCGATATTCCCGGCGAATCGTCCTCCACCGAGGCGGATCGGCTGCGGGAGGCGACCATGAGCGCCATTGCCGCCGTGCTGTCGCTGCTGCGGCGGGTCACCGATTCACGGAAGGGCGGGGTGAGTCGCGAATCGGCGCTGCGGCATCTCGCGGGCTGGTTCACCGCAGCCCCGGCCACCGACAGCGCGCATGCGCTCTTCGACGCCGTCTTCGGTCTCGGCAGGCCGCGTCATATTTCCCTGGAACATCCGGATGCGGATCTGATTCCCGCGATCCGCTCCTGGTGGGAGGCACCGCCACTGGAGATCTCGCGCACCCTCGCCGAGACTGGTAGGCCGCCACAGGCCGGTGCCCCGGCCCGAATTCAACGCAATGACGCGGGAATTCGCCGACTCCGCGAGGCGCAGTTGGATGCGCAGCGCGCCCGCGCCGAGGCCGCCAAATCCCTGGCCGCCGCCTCGGTACACGAGCGCGTCCTCGACGAACGGGAGACCGAGGTGCTGCTGCGCCTGCTCGACGCCGCGTCCACGGCCTGGGTTCCGGTGAGCGGCCGCGTCGACAGCACCACCGGATCCGATAGCGGCGTCACCCTCACCGTCTCCGAACATTCGGGTTCGACGGTGATCCGCACCGCACGCGGGCTACTGCATTTGAACAACCGCCGCCTCGAGGTGAAGCAGTCGACCAGCGGGCGGCGCGCATGATCAACGCCCGCCGCATCGATTCGCTCGCGCTCGACAACTATCAGCGCGCCGCCCGCGTAATCCTCGCCAACCACCTGGTCACCCGGACCTATCCGGACCGGATCGCACTGCCGCTGATCCGGCGCTGGGCCACTGAACTCCGCGAGGATCTGGCCGAATTGTTCGGCTACCGACTCGAGGTCACCGAAACGACGGCCCGGGTCTTCCCGGTCATCGATCGACTCGATTCGGGCAAACCCGCCCGCTCCGTCACCGAGCGCGTCTTCGACCGCCGCCGCTACGCCTATCTGGCCTTGGCGCTGGCAGCGCTCGGCCGCGCCGGCGATCAGATCACATTGTCGGAGTTGGCCGATCAGGTCGCCGCCTATACCGGCCGGGTCGACGGCCTCGAACTGGCACCCGACCGCGCCGCCGATCGCGATGCCTTCGTCGATGCCGTCGGCTGGCTCGCGCATCGGGGTGCGCTCACCCTGGCCGATGGCGATGCGGGTGGCTGGGCCGCCGATCCGGAGGCGGGTGAGGCGCTCTACGACATCGACCGGCCGGTGGTTTTCGCGCTGTTTCGACCGCCGCGCGCGCTGCAGCATCTGCACAGTGTCCGTGGTCTGCTGACCGAGGACGCGCTCGCGCACGGTCCGGCCGCCAATGCGCAGGCCGCCGATGCGGCGCGGCGGGTGCGGCGCAGTCTCGTGGAGCGTCCGGTGGTGTACGCCGAGGATCTGGCCTACGACGAACGACCGCTGTTGCTGCAGGATCGGGTCGTCGCGGATGTCGAACAGTTCACGGGGCTGCGGGCCGAACGCCGCGCGGAGGGCGTCGCATTGATTGATGTCTCCGGGCGTCTCTCCGATGTCCGTTTTCCGGGCACCGGCACATTGGCGCAGGTGGCGCTGCTGCTGGTCGGTGAGATCGCCGATCGTGTCCTCGATATCGACAATCCGGTACCGGTGCGTCCCGGCGCACCCGATCCGGCCGTCGCGCTTGCCGAGCAACTCGATGGCGCAATCCCGGAGTCCACCGTATTCGTGCCGCTCGCCGATCTCCCATCGACCGATCCCGATGTGGTGGAAGAGATTTCGGATCCCGACGCGGAGGCGATGGCGTATGTGCGTGCGACGTACCCGTTCGTCGAAGCGAGCTGGGTCGGCGAGACCGTGCAGGCGCTGACCGACCGCTACGGTGTCACCTTCGCCGCGCAGTGGCAGGCGGATGTGCCCGGGCTGGCCAGGGAGGTGACCGCCCTGTTGGAACGGCTGCGGCTGGTCCAGGTGGTCGAGGACGGTCTGATTATTCTGCCCGCACTGGCTCGCTACCGCGGTGCGGTCGTCACCGTTCGTACCAAGCGGGCCGCCGAATTGTTCGTCACCGCCTCCGACACGCTCGGGGCCGACAGCGTTGGTACGGAAGGGATTTAAACCATGTCGCTCATCCATGGCGGAGTGCGGTTCGTCCCGACCCGCGCCGGCATCATCAACCTGTGGGACTACCGCGACCAGGAATACTGTTTCGCCGACGGCAGGCTGGTACTGCGCGGGCCCAATGGTTCCGGTAAGACCAAGGCGCTCGAGGTGCTGTTCCCGTTCGTGCTCGACGGCCGGATCGAACCACGCAGGCTCAATCCGTTCGCGGGTGAAGAGCGCACCATGAAATCGAACCTGTTGTACCGCAAGCAGGAATCCGCCTATTCGTATGTGTGGATGGAGTTCGCGCGCGGTAAATGGGACGATCCCGAGGTCGTCACCATCGGCATCGGTATGCGCGCCACCCGGTCCACGGACAAGGTGACCCGCTGGTACTTTGTCGCCGACGGCCGTGCGGGCGTCGACTTTTCACTCATCGGCCCCGACGATCGACCGCTGACCCGCAAGCAGTTGGCCGAGCAGATCGGCACCGATGCCATCGTCGATCGACCGGTCGAGTATCGCAATGCGATCGACGCACGCATGTTCGGTCTGGGCACTCAGCGCTACGACCAGCTGATCAATCTCATCCTCACGCTGCGCCGTCCCCAACTCGCGAAAAACCTTGATCCGCGGGGACTTTCGCAGGCGCTCACCGATGGTCTGCGCCCGCTCGACGAGCAGCTGATCCTGGACGCGGCGCGTTCGTTCAGCGATATGGAGGAGGTCGGGCGCACCCTGGAGGGGCTGGTCCACGCCGATACCGCCACCAGGTCGTTTGTCGGTGTGTACCGGAAATACCTTGCGGTACAGGCGAAGACCGATGTCGATCAGGTGCGGACACGACTCGATGCGGTGACCCACGCCAGCACCGCCCTCTTCGCCGCCACCGCATTGCGTGAACGTCGCGAGGCCGAACGCACCGCCGCCGAGGCGCGCGCCGACGATGCCGACCGCGCCTACGAACAAGCGCTTTCCGACCGGGAAACCCTGCAGCGCTCGAGCGCCTATGAGGGCAAACAGCAACTCGACGATCTCGCCGACGCGGTGCGCCGCCTGGAGACCTCGGCGGGTGTGCACAAGGACAAGGCGCTCAAGGCCCGGCAAACCCTCGATCAGCGCGGCCAGGAAGCAGAGCGCGCCAAGGCGGCCGTACAGAACGCGGCCGCCGCGCTGGCCCGCGGCGAGGACGAATTGCGTGCCGCCGCGGAAGAGGCGGGCATCACCTGGGCGGGATTGGCCGACCAGGCCCGTGGCGATCAGCTGACCGCCGCGGTCCGCGGACATGCCGAGGAACGCGACGCCGACGTGCGCGCGGTCCGCAAGGCGCTCGGTCTGATGGATTCCGCTACGGCCGAACGGAATCGGGCCGAACAGCTCGCCGAACGGGCTCGGGCGCTGCGCGAATCGGCCGCCGCCGAGGTCTCGGCCGCCGAAGCGGCCGTTGTGCTGGCACGCACCGAAGCCGGTGGCGCACTGCGCACTTGGTGGGATGCGCATCGAGAGGTGTACTCCCCCATTCAGAAAGGCCTGTTCGAAGCGCTCGACACCGCACTGGCCGATGCAGGCTCCGATGAGGCAGCCGGTGTCGCCGAGATTTTGGCCGAACGCGCCGAACCGCTGCTCGATGACATCCGCACCCGCCGTCAAGAAGCGCGCGCCACCGCCGCGCTGGCCGGTGACCGGCTGGTCGAACTCAATGCCGAACGCGATGCGGTCGCTGCCCAACGTGACGAGGCCCCACCGGTTTCGGCCGCTCGTGCGCGGAATGCGGAAGGCCGTCCGGGTGCGCCGCTGTGGCGACTGGTCCGTTTCGCTGATTCCGTGACACCAGCGCAGGCCGCGGGCATCGAGGCCGCCCTGCACGCCGCGGACCTGCTCGACAGTTGGGTCTGCGCAGAAGCCGAACGGCCGGAATACACCTCCGACCAGTTCCTGATTCCACTGCCCACCTCAGCGCGGCCGTCCGGGCGCACACTGGCCGATGTCCTTGTCGTGGAGGATGATTCGGCCGACGTCACGGTGCCGAAGCAGGTCATCGCAAACGTGCTGGCCTCCATCGCCCTGTACGACAAGGACTCCGACCTCGGCACCGAAGTCGGCGTGAGCACCACCGGCGGTTTCCGCCAGGGCGTTCAGGTGGGCCGCCACCACAAACCCGATGCCGAATTCATCGGGGCCACCGCCCGCGCGAAGCGCCGGGAAATCCGGCTCGCCGAGTTGGCCACGGCAATCGAGTCCGCCGAGGAGACACAGCGGCAGACACAGGCCGCCCAGGCCGCGGCGAGCGGCGAGCTGGCGCGAATCTCCGCCGCCGCCAAAGCATTGCCGCGCCCCTCGGCCGTCACCGCAGCCCTGCGCGCGGTTTCGGAAGCCGCGGGCATGATGCGCTCGCGCTCCGAAGCGGTCGCCCAGGCCGAACGCGACCTCGACCAAGCGGTGGCCGAGGCGTCGGCTGTCGAGAAGAAGCTGCGCTCGGTCGCCCAAGCGCACCGCACGCCGCGCGGCGCCCGCGAGATCGATGCCCTCGCCGCCGCCATCCGCCATTTCGAGAACACCGGGACCGGCCTGTTGCGCCTGCGTGCCGACCACGAACGGGAGCGCGAACGCGAACGCGAAGGTTCGGACCGCTTCGACGAGGCCCGCGATCTGGCCGAGGCCTTCGCCGAAGAGGCCGAGGCCGCCGATGCGGGCTACCAGGAGCAGCTGCGTAAACTCGAAACCCTGCGCGAAGCACTCGGCGCGGGCGCCGCCGACATCGATCGCCAACTCGACCAGGCGCGCGCGAAGATCGAGGCGACCCGGGCTGAGCAGAAGGCCGCTCGCAAGGCCGCAAATGAGGCGATCGAGGCGGTCGGTGATGCGGAGGCCGCATACCGCACCGCGCACGAGTCGCTCGGCACCGCGCTCACCGAGGTCCTTGCCGATGTGAAAGCCCTTGCGCCCTACGCCCAGCCGGATCTGCTCACCCTGCTCGGTGCACCTGCCGACAGCCGCTGGCCGAGCAGCGATGCCGCCTGGTCGACCCCAGAACAACTGCTCTACCGCATTTCGACGGCCGGGCCTGAGGTCGAACCCCAGGTGCTCCCGGATGAGGTAGCCGAACTCTTCGACAATCTGACCGCCGCAACGTCTTCCGTGCGGGCGGGCGAGGCGGCCCGCAAATCCACGCGCAGTGCGGTGACCTCGGCACTCCAGGAATTCGACGCCGCGCTGGCCGCTTCCGGCCGCGATTACCGGCTGCAATGGGATGCCGCAGACGGCCTGACCGTCGTTCAGGTACAGGATGACAACGGGCTGTCGGCCCTCGCGGATTTCGCCACCCGCATCGACGCCGCCCGCCGCGATCAGGAATTGCTGCTCACCGATGCCGAACGCCGGATCCTCGAGGACGCGCTGCTCACCGGGCTCGCGCAGCAGATCTATGAGCGCACCAGCGATGCGCGCGATCTCATCGCCCGCATGGGTGCGGAGATGAAGCAGCGCCGCATGTCCTCCGGCAATACCATCGGCGTGCACTGGGTGCTCTCCGATTCGCTCTCGGATGCGGCACGGGCCATGTGCAAGCTGTTGGATCGCGACGCCTCCTCGCTCGTCGCCGATGATCTGGCGGCCATCCGCGCCCACTTCGCGGCCGAGATCCGGGCCGCGCGCGCCGCGCATCCGGAGCGTTCCTACCCCGAAATCCTGGGCGCGACACTGGATTACCGGACCTGGCGGGTGTTCTCCTTTACTCTCATCTCCGCCGACGGCAGCGAGGACAAGCTGACCGTGGCCAGGCACAGTGCGCTCTCCGGTGGTGAACAGTCGGTCTCGCTGCATCTGCCGCTGTTCGCCGCCGCGCACGTCATGCTCGACTCGGCCGATCCGCAGGCACCGCGACTGCTCGCGCTGGACGAAGCATTCGCCGGTGTCGACGACAACGGCCGCAGCGAATTGCTCGGCCTGAGTGTGCAATTCGACCTCGACCTGTTCATGACCGGTTACGACCTGTGGATCACCTACCCGCACGTCCCCGGCTGCGCGCATTACGATCTCGCGCATTCGGCCGCCGAGAACACGGTCAGCGCAACGCTGCTGGTGTGGGACAGCGGCGATCTGCTCGCCGAACACGATGGGACCGATCTCACCGCAGCGCTCGGCTCCCCCAACCGCCGCCGCATCCCGAACTCGATCGAGGGCGGGTTGGCACTGGACAATATGCCGGGCACCCCGGCGCCAGTCAGCTGAATGTAAATGGATAGCAGTGTCTTCGAGCTCCACCCCACCCCAAGGTCGCCATCGCCACCCCCGCGGCATCATCGTCGCCGAACTCTTCCCACCATCGGTCCGCTACTCCGGCAGGTCGCCGATCGTGCAGCTCTCGGTCGTCCTCGGCGGCGGCCTCGCCCCGCTCATCGCGACCGCACTGTGGACCGCGGGCTCGACTTCGGCGGCGGTGACCTGCTACATCGTTGCCATTTGCGCGTTGAGCACGATCAGCCCGGCGGTGCTGATCCGGCAGCCGAGCGCAGAGATCCCGGTGCCTGTGCCGGTCGGCTGACTACAGCCCGAAGGAGCCGCTCAACCACGGCGGGAGGGGGATGGACGGCAACCCCGGGAGGACGGGCTGGATCGGCGACGACGGAGCCGGCGCGGTACCGCCCTCGCTCGCGTCCGCGCGCAACGCCGGGCAGGCGCCGCCCGGGGCGGTGGCGAGTTCGAAATGCCACCATTCGTTTTGAAAGATCCGGCACAGGCCCCAGCGATTCCCATTCGCCTCCAGCCACTGCGCCCCGGCCTGCGGCCCCACGTCGATCGCCCGGCCCTGCACATGGGTCGACTCATTGGGCGGCAGTACCCACCGCCGAGCCTCCTCGGGACTGCCGTAAGTCCGCACCCCGTCGTCCCACAGCGCCTGCTGCTCGGCGGGCGTGCGGTAGCCGGAGTTGATGTACAGCGCGACCCCTTCGACATGCGCCTGGTTCTCGGCCTGCGTATACGCGGCGGCGAGCCCCGGCTCCAGCCCATCGGTCCCGCTGGCATTACCGGCCACCTGCACGACCGGCGCGGCCGTGGCGGCGGGCATGGACAGCCCGGCAGCTCCGATCACTGGGAACAGCGCGGCGGATATGCCCAGCAGGGTCCGGGCACGAAGCGTCAGCGACATGTCAGCGATAGTAACGGCCCTGCGACCGCGGACCCCGTATCTACTCCCCTACGGCTCACACCCCGCCACCGATCACCGCTAGCAACACACCGGCGAACGCGAGGACACCGGCCTGTCCGAACGGACGTCATTCACATAGCTTTCCACATACTCACAGCACAATAAATCACCAATGTCCGAAACATCCTGTGCCACGCCCGATTTGTCGCAGCGGAAATCCCCCTGTCCACAATCTATTCCAGTGTTGTGGATCACGATCAACATTCCCCAGCAACCCCCGAGAAACCCGGAAACTACCGCGCCTTCACGAGTTTCATGACCTCGCCGGAATCCCCACCGTCGACGAATTCCAGCCAGACACGGTCCCCGGTATGCAGCGGCGAATCGGACTCGATCACCGCATCGCGCACCACGAACTCCTCGCACGACTCGGTCGTCACGACCCCGAAGCCGCCGTCCTGATCGGCAACCCAGCGCCCCACGATCGCCCACATGCGACGCAATCCTATTGCATCGCAAGCCTTTCCGATGCGACACGGGCGCTCTGCAGACACAGAACGGGCGGCTATCGCACACTGGATGAGTGCGATAGCCACCCGCTATGGCGTTGATCGGCTATGGGGTCAGGGGCGCACCGAGTCCGAACCGCGGATCGCTTCGGCCGCTTCACGATTGCGGTCGATGCGCTCGATGATCTCCGGGCCGTGCGCCCGCGCGTAGGCGATGGCGATCTTGATCCTGCGGGAGTGCAGATCCGATTGCTGGCTCAGGACAGCGATGCGGCGTTCTTCCGGACCGTCCAGTTCTTGTAGGCGCGCAACGACTTCCCATACCTCCGGGCCCGCAGCCAATGCCGCGCGGCGATCGGAGATGGGGCCGCGGAAAACGATTCCGGGATGGTCGAGCTGATCGAAACCCTCCCGGATCAGGCGGTTGAGTAGTGCGGTCGAACTGGTTCCCTCACGAGCGGCGCGTTCGGCCAACCGACGGCTGGCGGATTCCGAGATACGAAACGACGTACTCATTGCCCTCCTCGACCTCCATCGACACCGGTGCAGCGATGTACCCCTAATCAAGAGTGCATCGCTTCGGCGGGATTGTTACCCCGGCGAACGGGGTGACAATTCGGTGTCCGGACATGTGCCCTGATGGCTGAACATTTCAGACGCGTTCCTTCGAGCGGGTGCGCACCCGCAACGCAATCGGCTTCTGCGTTTCCGCGAAGAAGTCGTTGCCCTTGTCGTCCACCACGATGAATGCCGGAAAATCTTCGACCTCGATCTTCCAGACCGCCTCCATGCCCAGCTCCGGATACTCCAGTACCTCGACGGATTTGATGCAATCCAGCGCCAGTCGCGCCGCAGGCCCGCCGATGGAACCGAGGTAGAAACCGCCGTGTTCCTTACACGCCTTGGTCACCTGGGCCGAGCGATTGCCCTTGGCCAGCATGACGAACGACCCGCCCGCGGCCTGGAACTGATCGACGTAGGAGTCCATCCGGCCCGCGGTGGTCGGACCGAACGAACCCGACGCGTAGCCCTCGGGCGTCTTCGCCGGGCCCGCGTAGTACACGGCCATCTCGCGCAGGTATTCCGGCATCGGCTCGCCCGCGTCGAGGCGCTCCTTGATCTTGGCGTGTGCGATATCGCGGGCGACGACCAGTGGACCGGTCAGCGAAAGCCGGGTCTTCACCGGGTATTTCGACAGGTCGGCGCGAATCTCCGACATCGGCCGGTTCAGGTCGACCTTGACCACATCGCCACCGAGGATGGAATCGGTCTGCTCGGGCAGGTAGTGCGCGGGCTCGCGCTCGAGCTGCTCCAGGAACACACCCTCCGGCGTGATCTTGGCCAGCGCCTGCCGGTCGGCCGAGCAGGACACCGCGATGGCGACCGGGCAGCTGGCGCCGTGTCGGGGCAGGCGCACCACGCGCACGTCGTGGCAGAAGTACTTACCGCCGAATTGCGCGCCGATACCGAAGGACTGAGTGAGCTTGAAGACCTCTTCCTCCAGTTCCAGATCCCGGAAGGCATGCGCCGCGAGCGAACCCTCGGTGGGCAGGGTGTCCAAGTAGTGCGCGGACGCGTATTTGGCCGTCTTCAACGCGAATTCCGCACTGGTGCCGCCGATTACCACCGCGAGGTGGTACGGCGGGCAGGCGGCGGTGCCGAGCGAGCGGATTTTCTCGTCCAGGAACTCCAGCATGCGGGCGGGATTCAGCACGGCCTTGGTCTCCTGGTACAGGAACGACTTGTTCGCCGAACCGCCGCCCTTGGCCATGAACAGGAACTTGTAGGACGGATGCGCGGGATCGCCCGCCGTGGAGTACAACTCGATCTGCGCGGGCAGATTGGTGCCGGTGTTCTTCTCGTCCCACATGGTGATGGGCGCGAGCTGCGAGTAGCGCAGATTCAACTTGGTGTAGGCGTCGAATACGCCGCGGCTGATCCATTCGGCATCGTCCACGCCGGTGAGCACACCCTCGGACTTCTTGCCCATCACGATGGCGGTGCCGGTGTCCTGACACATCGGCAGGATGCCGCCCGCGGAAATGTTGACGTTCTTGAGCAGGTCCAACGCGACGAAGCGGTCATTACCGCTGGCCTCGGGGTCATCGATGATCCGGCGCAGCTGCGACAGATGCGCGGGCCGCAGGTAGTGGCTGATGTCGTGCATCGCCTCGGCGGTGAGCAGGCGCAATGCCTCGGGTTCGACCTGTAGGAAAGTGCGGCCGTTGTGTTCGAAGGTGCTGACGCCCTCGGTGGTGATCAACCGGTACGGGGTGTCGTCGGCGCCGATCGGCAGCAGATCTGAATAGCGGAAATCCGGCGCGGTCACGGACGCACTCCTTATTCGGTCTCAGGGCTGACGCACCGCCGGGGCCTTGGCAGGTCTTCGGCAGGCTGGTCACGAGCACAAGGAGCGTATCCAGTAATAGGAGGCCGACCGTGCTTAGGCAACCCTCACTCGGTGCATCCCACCAAAAGGTTGCACGTTCAACCCCAGCAGTGCTACCTCTCAGTTCTGGCAGTTGTCGCGCGGCATCATGCGGCAGGACAATTCAATGACATGTCAGAGTTTGGAGCGCTCTCGTGACCGATCCCCACTGGCTCGATGACATCGAAATGCGCGCATGGGTGGGATATGTGCGCACCAGGGACCTCATCGCCGCCGCGGTCGGACGCGACTCATCCCGCGAGTCGAACCTCACCTACGTCGAATACTCGGTGCTGGCCTACCTGGCCGACGCACCGGATCATCGACTCACCTTCGCCGATCTCGCCGCCAAACTCGAATGGTCGCAGAGCAGGCTGTCCCATCAGATCACCCGCATGGAGAAACGTGCGCTGGTCGCCAGGGAACCGATTCCGGATGACGCCCGCCGCACCGCCGCGCGGCTCACGCCGCGCGGCGCCGACGTGCTGGCCACCGCCGCGCCCGCACATGTGCAGAGCGTGCGCAGACATATGGTCGACGTACTCGACCGCCAGCAATTGGCCGCCCTCGCCGATATCTACGACACGCTGCTCACCCATCATCGAAGAGCCGCGGCTACCGAATAATCCGCCAGGTCAAGCCGACCGCACGGCCGGGTCCGGCACTCCCAATGCCCGCTCGAACCCGTCCGGCACCACTAGATCGCCCCGATCGAGATCGCCGATGCTGGTCTTGCGCAGTCCCAGCAACGCCGAATCAATGCCGCCACGCAGGACGTCGAGCACATTCTCGACACCGGCCTGCCCGTTCGCGGCGAGGCCCCACAGGTAGGCCCGCCCGATCATGACCGCGCGAGCGCCCAGCGCGGCCGCCTTCACCACATCGCTACCGCGTCGGATGCCACCGTCGAGCACCACCTCGATCTGCGATCCGACTGCGTCGGCCACCACGGGCAATGCCCGAATCGCAGCAGGCGTACCGTCCAGATTGTTCCCGCCGTGATTGGACACCGAGATGGCCGCGACGCCGGCGTCGACCGCGCGCAGCGCATCGTCGACGCGCATCACGCCCTTGAGCATGACGGGCCCGTCCCAATGTTCGCAGATCCACGCAACATCCGCCCAATCCGGTGCGGGAGTGCCCATCCACTCGCCGTAGGCGCCGAAGAAGCCGGGCGCCGGACCGCCGCCAACGGCCATATTCGGTGCGGTGAGATCCGGAATACGGCCGGAGCGAACATAAGTGGCGAGCCAGCGCGGCCGCGCCAGGGTCTGCGGCGCGAAGGTCAGCATGGTCTTGAAATCCAGCTTCTCCGGGATCACCGGGCTGCCCCAGTCGCGCCCGTGCGAGAAGGACCAGTCCAGGGTCAGGATCAGACCGACCGCGCCCGCCGCCTTGGCGCGCGACATCCGCTGCAGGATCTCATCTTTCGAACCGCACCAGTACAGCTGGAAGAATGTCGCCGGATTCGCCGCGATGACCTCCTCGATGGGCTTGCTCGCGAAGGAACTGAGCCCCATCGCGATGCCGCGCGCCGCCGCCGCACGGGCCACGGCCACTTCACCATCCGGATGCACCGCCTGCACGCCGGTCGGCGAGATCAGCACCGGCATCGAGAGCTGCTGTCCCAGTACGGTTGTCGACTGGTCGCGATCGCCGATCGGGCCCGCGCAGTGCGGTGCGAAGCCGAGTTGGGTGAAGGCCTGCTGATTTTCGTCGATGGTCTGGCCGCGCTCGGATCCGGCGATCAGTGCGCCGTACACCGACTTCGGCAGTCGTTTCTTTGCCCGCCGCTGCGCCTCGGCAACGGTTTCGAACCAGCGGTTCATGTGAGGGATCCTTTCGGGGAAGCCACCGGCCACCACAGCCGGATCTGTTCATGCAGGTCAGTGGTCAGTTGAGTAAGCAGTGCAGTGCCTTCGTCGGCATTCGCGCCCGTCGGGTCGCCGAGGACCCCGTTGGCGCTCACCGCGCGCACTCCCCCGGCGCGCAGCAGCGGCAAGAGCTCGGCGAGCGGCCTCGTATCACCGGCGACGGCGAGTTCGGTCCGCACCACATCCGGGCGCAGCGCCAACTGCATCGAGGTCTCGGCGCGGCCCGCGTGCGGATCACCCGGATAGCGCGGCATGAACACCCGCACGTCCCGGGATTCGGTACGCAGCAACGCCTCCGCCTTGCGCAGCGGTTCGAGATTGCCGCCGTGCCCGTTGACGAGCACGATGCGGTCGAAAGTATCGGTGGCCGAACGGCACAACTCGATGATCAGCAACTCCAGCGCGGCCTGTCCGATCGACAGCGTGCCCGCGAAACCCGCGTGCTCACCGCTGGCTCCATACGGGATCGCCGGTGCGACGAGCACATCCGACCGCGACTCGGCCAGCCGCGCGCACAATGCCACCGCGATATCGGTGTCGGTGGACAGCGGCAGATGCGGTCCGTGCTGTTCGGTCGCCCCGATCGGCACGGCAAGGATCGCGCCCGCAGCCGCGCGCGACCCGGCCTCCGGCCAGGTCAGTCGCGCGGCCACGGTGTGTTCCGCGACACTTTCCACCATGCCGCGAGATTATCGTCAGTCACTGACATAATCAAGAACCTGCGATCGGCGCCATAATCGACAACCGTGACCGATGCCAAGGTGCGGGGCCGTCCACGCGGCACAACCAAGCGCGAACTCGAACTGATAGCCATGCGACTGTTCACCGAACAGGGCTTCGACGAAACCACCGTCGAGCAGATCGCCGCGGCCGCGGGTATCAGCGGGCGCACCTTCTTCCGTTACTTCCCCACCAAGGCGGAGGTGCTCTGGTACCAGTTCGACGCCGAAGTCGAGGCGTTGCGCGCGGCCTTCGCCACCGTGCCCGACGAGGTTCCGATGATGACGGCCGTACGCCGAGTTGTGGTGAACGCCAACCGATATCGCGCCGAAGACGTGCCCGAACTACGCGTTCGCATGCAGCTCGTCGGCGGCGATCCGGCACTGGCCGCCACCGCGGGCGCGCACTACGACGCCTGGGAGCGGGCCGTGAGCGCGTTCGCCGCACGCCGACTCGGCGTACCGCAGGACAACCTGGTCGCACTGGCGGTCGGCCGCACCACCCTGGCCGCGGCGCGCGCCGCCTTCGATGCCTGGCTGACCCGCGCCGATGCCGACCTCACGGTCTATCTCGACGAGGCGCTCGCGGCGCTGGCACGCGGATTCGCACTGCCGAGCGAGGATCCGGATCTACCATCGAGCTAACGGCAGGTTTCACGGGCGACCGGGATGGGGTATGACTAGGCTCGGTATCGGCACGCAGCCGAATGCACGACTATCCCGACAATCCCGTTCGAAAGGGGCTGGAATTTCCATGTCCGAGGTGTCCATGAGCCTTTCGGCGGATTCCCTGCCCGTAGGACCGGTCGACAACTTGCTTCCGCAGCTGGTCGAACACCTGCGGCAGAACCGAACCGGGCTGCGTGAAGAGTGGGCAAGGCGCATTACCGAGGCCCAGCTGCTGACCGCGATGACCCCGGAGGAGATTTTCTCCGAGGCGACCTCCATGTACGACAACTACGTCGAGGTGCTCGTAACCGGTAGCGTCGAGGCGCTGCAGGCCTACGCGCGCGATCTGTCCGAGCGCATCATTCCGAGAGGCGTCGAAACCGACGAGGTCCTCGGCATCGTGCTGCTCCTGCGCGACGTGCTGGCCCGCTCGCTGTTCGAGAAATACCAGGCCGACTTCGAAATGCTCAACGCGGTACTGGACGCGTACGAGCCCGCCGCGAACCGCATCGCGAGCACCGTGGCCATCTCGTTCGTGCAGGAGCGCGAGCGCGTCATCCGCCAGCAGCAGGAAGCCATTCGCGAGCTGTCCACCCCGGTGCTCCAGGTGCGTGAGCAGCTGCTCATCCTGCCGATCATCGGTGTGCTCGACTCGCAACGCGCCCGCCAGCTCACCGAACAGCTACTGCGCGCCATCCGCGCCAATCGCGCGAAGGTGGTCGTCATCGACATCACCGGTGTGCCCGCGATCGACTCCACGGTGGCCAACCACCTGGTGCAGACCGTCGACGCATCCGGCCTGATGGGCGCCAATGTGATCATCACCGGCCTGTCCTCCGAGATCGCCCTCACACTGGTGACCATCGGCCTCGACCTGTCCAAGATGAACGCGGTCGGTGACCTCCAGGGAGGTATCGAAGAGGCGGAACGCTTACTCGGCTATGAGGTGACCCGCGTCACGGATCGAATGCTCACCGAGCGCGACGGGCGCTGATCGGGCCCCCCTATGCCGGTTCCGATCCTCAAACAAGGTACCTATCTGATCGCGTCGGTCCAGTCAGCCCTGACCGACGCGGATACCGAACGTCTCCAGGACGACCTGATGAAACAGGTCAGTAGATACCGGGCGCACGGGATCATCGTGGACGTCACCGCGATCGATGTCATGGATTCGTTCGCGGCCAGATCGCTGCGTACCATCGCGCACATGACGCAGCTCCGCGGTGCCGAAACGGTCATCGTCGGATTGCAACCCGAAGTCGCGTTCGCCATGGTGCAGTTGGGCCTCACCTTCGAGGACATGCACACCGCCCTCGACCTGGAAGAGGGCTTGGCGTGGCTGAACCGCATGGCTCCGGCTCGCCGCCAGCGAGATGGTCGTGACAGTGGCCGCTGAGAACTTGGTGATCGCGGTCAGGGTGTCGGGTGACATCGTGATCGCACGTCAAGCCGGACGTGAGCTGGCGGCCAAGCTCGGATTTTCACTGACAGATATGACCATGATCTCGACGGCGATCTCCGAGATCGCCCGCAACATAACCAGTTACGCGGGCAGTGGTGAAATACGTTTGCTGGTCGATGACCGGGAGGGGCGACAGGCGCTGGTCGTCCAGGCCGAGGACCAGGGCCCCGGCATCCTCGATATCGCCCGCGCGCTCGACGACGGGTACTCCACCGGCCGCGGTCTCGGACTCGGCCTGCCCGGCGCGCGCCGGCTGATGGACCGGCTCACCGTCGATTCGGCACCCGGTCGCGGCACGTTGGTGGAGATGTGGAAGTGGGTACCCAACGGTGCATGAGGACGGGATCATCGGCCGGATCGAATGGGCGGTGGCCGGCCGTGCCCTGCCCGGTCAGCGGGTCTCCGGTGACCGCGGCGTGGTCCTCGACGCAGGCGGCGGCTCGGTGCTCTTCGCCGTCCTCGACGGACTCGGCCACGGCGCGGCGGCTGCGGACGCCGCCGATCGCGCAGCGCAGGTGCTCTCGGAGAACCGCGCCGAACCGCTGGACGTCCTGATGGTGCTGTGTCATCGGGCCATGGCCGACACCCGCGGTGCGGCAGTCTCTTTGGCACTGTTCGGCGCATCCGATACGGTGCACTGGCTCGGCGTCGGCAATGTCGATTCCCGGATTCTGACCGCGGGTCCGGTCGGGCTCGCCATGCGCGCGACGGTCCTGATGACCGGTGGCATCGTAGGCTATCGGCTACCCCAGAACCTACAGGTGCAGACCGTTCCGGTGCGTCCGGGCGATCTGCTGTTGATGTCGACCGACGGCATCGTCACCGAATCCGCCGACAGCGGCATCGATCCTTCCAAATCCACTGCCGAGATCACCGCCGAAATCCTGGCCAGGCATGCCAAGGACACCGACGACGCACTGGTGCTCGCGGCCCGCCACCGGGGCGGCGTACTGGAGGCACCAGCGTGAACGGCGGAATGCAATGAGCGAGCGCAGCGAGCGAACAAAAGACGCAGCCGCCACCGCGCCGAACGCCAGCGAGGCGGAGACATGAGCGCGGCGCTGGCCGCATTCCTCGACGCCTACGCAGATGCGCTACGGCGGCACTTGGACTCACCGTCGCAGGCCGGCCTCGGGGAAGGTTACGAACTCGGCCGGCGCGCTCTCGTCGAGGGCATCAGCCTGCTCGATCTCACCGAAAACCATTACCGGGTGGTGCAAGCCGCGGAATCGGGCGCCGCGAAGGCCGACGAATCCGCCAAACACGCCGAGACCGCACTGGAATTCCTGCTGCAGACTCTCGCTGCCCTGGACATCGCCACCCGGGGATATATCGACGGCACCCGCCGCGCCGAACAACAGCGTTCGCGCATCGACGATCTCGCCGGGCGCGACGCCTTCCGCACCGCCCTGGTGGAGTCGCTGCAGGACGGCTTCTTCGTGGCCGACGCCCGCGGCACCATCATCGAGGTCAACTCCGCCTTCGGCGCGCTGACCGGTTACGGCGCATCGGAATTGCCTTTCCCACTGCCGCATCCGTGGTCGACGCCGGAAGGTCCGCGCTATCCCGATCTCGGTAGCGAGGCACAGCGTTTCGTGATTCCGGTCAAGCATCGCGACGGCCGCACGGTCTGGCTCGCGGTGAGTACCAGTGCGATGGTCGAACCGGAGAAGTACGAGCAGATCTTCGTCGGCACCATCCGCGATGTCACCGCCGAACACGATGCGCAGGCCCGCGATCAGGCGGCGTCACGACTGGCCACCGCGGTCGGCGCGGCGACGAGTGTGGTCGAGGTGCTCGCCGTCGGACTGGACGAACTGCGACGCACCGTCGGCGCGAAAACCGCGGTGGTGATGGTGTGGCCCAACCGCAATACCGGGCCGGAGACGTATGTCTCGGGAGCCGAGGGGGTTCCGGAGGGCTCCGTGCTCGACGCCCGCGCGCGGGCGCTACTGGATCGGGCCCGGCGTCGTCCGGCACGCAGCCTGTTCGCGATTCCGGAGGGCACCGAGAGTTCCGAGGGCATCGTCGCACCGCTCGGCGAGACAGGTGATGCGGCACTGTGGCTGCGCTTCGCCGCGCCGCGCGCCATCAGCGCCGCCGACTGGACATTGTTCTCGCTGCTCATCGGACATCTGAGTCTGGCGGTGCAGCGGGCGCGCAACTTCGATCAGGCGCGTTCGACCTCGCTGACGCTGCAGCGCGCCATGCTCGGTCCGATCGAACTGCCGCCGCGGTTCTCGGTGCATTACGAGCCCGCGCTGCCGCCGCTGGAGATCGGCGGCGACTGGTACGACGTGGTTCCGCTGCGCGACGGCACCATCGGCGTCGTGGTCGGCGACTGCGTCGGACGTGGTCTGTCCGCGGCCGTCGTAATGGGCCAATTGCGTACGGCCGCACGGGCTCTCCTGCTGCGCGGCGCGGGCCCGGCGCAGCTGCTCGCGGAACTCGATACCGTCGCGGGCCGGATTCCCGGCGCGATGTGCACGACGGTCTGCGCCGCCGTCCTCGATCCGGTGCGCGGACTGGTCCGCTACAGCAGCGCCGGACATATGCCGCCGATTCTGGCCGATGTCGGCCAGCCGGGCCGATTGCTCGAGGGCGGCCGCGCGGTACCGCTGGCTACTTTCGATACGCCACGGCGCCCCGAGGCCACCACGGCGCTCACGCCGGGTTCGACGCTGGTGCTGTTCACCGACGGCCTGGTCGAACAGCGCGGCATCGATATCGATGACAGTTTCGCGAAGATCTCGGGAGTGCTCGCCGATACCGCGGGCAAGCTGCCGCGCGAGGTCGCCGATGCCGTGCTCTCCCGACTGCGTCCGGCCGCGGGCTACGACGATGACGTCGCCATGGTCGTGTACCGGCAACCCCCGGCACCGTTGCGGCTCGAGATTCCGGCCAATCCGGATCAGCTCTCGGCTATGCGCAAGCGGCTCAAGGCTTGGCTCGCCGCCACCGCGGTACCGCACGATCTCGCCTCCGACCTCGTCGCCGCGGCAAACGAGGCCTGTAGTAACAGCATCGAACACGCCTACCGCAACGGCGGCGGGCCGGTCACCCGCGCGATCAGCTCCACGGCCGAACTGCTCGGCCGTGCCACCAGCGCCGCGGCCGCCACCACCGATCCTGGACTCGTCGAATTGACCGCCGAATGTGATACCCAAAAGGTCGTCATTCTGGTCGCCGACACCGGAACGTGGAAACCACGCTCCGCCGATCCGGGGCCGCGCGGACGCGGCATCGACATGATGCGGGCTTTGACGGAAGAATTGGAGATAGACCACAGCGGGCTGGGCACCCGCGTCCGCATGTCGGTAACGTTGCCCGCGATCAAATCCCCCGTAGCGAACCCACTGCGTGGCACGAACCGCCAGTTTTCTGGCTGAGGAATGCAGCGCGAAAGGCGGGTTCATGGCAGATTGTGATGATGTGACAAACAACTCCGGAGACGCGTATCCCCTGGCGGACACGATGACCACCACAGTCGAGGCACACGATGGCGCGACCGTGCTCACGGTTTCCGGCGAGGTCGATCTGGCGACCGCGCCAGCGCTGGAGAACACCATCGAGGCCATCCTCACCGGCAAACCGGCGGTCCTGATCATCGACCTGACCGGTGTCAGCTTCCTTGCTTCGGCGGGTATGGCGACCCTGGTCGCGGCGCATCAGCGTGCAGGCGACACCACCACCATCGTGTTGGTCGCGGACGGTCCGGCCACCAGCCGGCAGCTCAAGATGACGAGTCTGGATCAGGTGTTCGCACTGCACACCACCCTGGCCGAGGCGCTGGCCGCACTCCGGTAGCGCGGCCTGATTTCAACCGGAGCTTTTCCGATCATCTGACCCACCACGGAGCGAGTCTTACGAGCGACGTTCGCGGCCCATCTGGCGGCCGAGCGGTCGAAGCGCATGCGACGAAGTCGCAAGTCTCGACCGCCAGACACCAGGGGGCCGCGAACATGCAGCGCCGCAGGCGCTACAAATCAGACACAGAGTTCGCGCAGTTGCTCGATCAGCTTGACCCGTTCGGCCCGGGTCGCCGCCATCGGCACCACATTCAGTACCGTGACACCCGCCGCACGGAATGCGGCGATCCGCTCCTTCACGAATCCAGCCGGGCCGACCAGCGAGATATCCCGAACCAGATCGTCCGGGACCACCTTGACGGCCTCCTCCTTCTTGCCGGCCAGATACAGCTCCTGGATCCGGTCCGCCTCGGCGCCATAGCCGTACTTCGTGGCCAGCGTGTGATAGAAATTCTTGCCCTTGGCGCCCATGCCGCCGATGTAGAGCGCCAGATGCGGTTTCACAAATTCCAGTAGCGGCGTGACATTCTCGCCGATGGCCAGCGCGGGCCCAGCGTAGACGTCCAGCTCGCCGAGGATCGGATCACGCTTGGCCAGACCGGCATCCAGCGATTCGCCCCAGATTTCCTTGGCCTTCTCCGGTACGAAGAAGATCGGCTGCCAGCCCTCGGCGATCTCCGCGGCCAGCTCCACATTCTTCGGGCCAAGCGCGGCCAGCAGCACCGGAATGCGTTCACGCACCGGATGATTGATCAGCTTGAGCGGCTTGCCGAGGCCGGTGCCCCGGTCGGCGGGCAGCGGGATCTGGTAGTACTTGCCCTGGTACTCCAGCCGCTCGCGACGCCATACCTTGCGGCAGATCTCCACCAGTTCCCTGGTGCGTCCGATGGGTGCGTCGTAGGGAACGCCGTGGAAGCCCTCGATCACCTGCGGGCCCGATGCGCCGAGGCCGAGTACATATCGACCGTCGGAGACAAAGTCCAGGCCCGCGGCGGTCATGGCGGTCAGGCTGGGCGTGCGGGTGTAGATCTGCAGGATGCCCGAGGCCAGCTGCAGCCGAGTAGTCTTGGCCGCCAGATATCCGAGCGCGCTCACCGCGTCGAACGAGTAGGCCTCCGGCACGAACACGATGTCGAGTCCAGCCTTTTCGAGGTCGGCCACTTCGGCGGCCGCCTCTTTGAAGCCGCCCGAGTAGTTGATGCTCAATCCGATCCGCATAGCACTCAACCTAACCGCAGCTACGTACCGGCCGCGCACCGGCCACCCTGGCGCGAGCGGTAGCGTATTCGCCGTAGTTCTCCACTGTCGTCGCAGGAAAACGAAAGGCCACCCGCCGTGTCGCAGCCCGCCTTCGCTGAGGCTACCCTCGCGCAGTATCTGACCGACCTGGCCGCGAAGGTGCCCGCACCAGGTGGCGGCGCCGTCGCAGCGCTGCACGCCGCACAGGGTGCCGCACTGGTCGCGATGGTGGCGCGCTACACCACCCGGGCCAAGGACGCCGACCACCGACCGGTCATCGACCGGATCATCGAGGCGGCGGATGCGGCCCGCGAGCGCGCGCTGGCCCTGGCCGACGCCGATGCGGCGGCGTTCACCGCCGTCGGCAACGCCTACAAGTTGCCGAAGGATTCTCCGACGCAGGCCGCCGCGCGCAGCGATGCCATTACCGCCGCGCTGCTCGAGGCCGCCCGGGTGCCCGCCGCGGTCGTCGACGAGGCCGACGAGGTGCTCTCACTCGCCACCGAACTGCTGCCGATCGGCAATCCCAATGTGGTCACCGATATCGGCGCCGCCGCCGATGCGGCGCGGGCCGCGGCCACCAGTTCGCAGCTCAATATCGAAATCAATGTCCGCTCACTCAGCGCCGAACAGGGCGATAAGTTCGCGGCGGTGCTGATCCGCATCGACGAGATCACCGCCCGCGCGGACGCACTGCACGCCGACGTATTGCACGCCGTGCGCGGCTGAATCCGAACGAACGGTCGGATCGTTTGTTCGGTGTGATGCCGGGTATGACGCCCCTATACGAAACTGTGGACTTGGACGGCCGTTACAGAACCGGTACGTCGAGTTGATCATGAAGTCCTAGAATGGATTTCTGCGTCCCCACACCAGCGTGAAGGGGTGGACCATGCGGAACGCACTCAGATACCTGTTCCTCGCGACCACGGTCGTCGCCTTGGCGGCGTTCGGGTCCGGAGCGGCAATCGCCACAACGATTCTGAAACCCAACGTCGACGCGGTCGCAACGATTACCCCGTCGGCAGGCCAGGAAGTCGGTATCGCGGCACCGGTGACGATTCGATTCGCCAATCCGGTCGCCGACCGCGACAGAGCCGAACGACTGGTCGATATCCGAGCCACCGAGCCGCTGCCGGGTGCTTTCTCCTGGTCGAGTGATCGTGAATTGACTTGGACGCCAACGAGTTTCCTGCCAGCCCGGGCGCCGATCTCGGTGCAGGTCGGTAACGCGCGCACGGAGTTCCGCACCAATGCGGGCGTGGTGGCCGACGCCGATATGTCGGCGCATACCTTCACCGTGAGCATCGGCGGTGCGCTCGCGCGGTCGGTGCCCGCATCCATGGGCAAGCCTGGCTACGAGACACCGACAGGTACCTTCCCGGTGCTGGAAAAGTTCCGTTCGGTCGTCTTCGACTCGCGCACCATCGGGATCCCGCTGAGCTCGCCCGAGGGCTACGTCATCAATGGCGAGTACGCCGAACGCCTAACGTGGGGTGGCGTTTTCGTGCACTCCGCACCGTGGTCGGTGGATTCGCAGGGCAATGCCAATGTCAGCCACGGCTGCATCAACCTGGCTCCCGATGACGCCGCCTGGTACTACGAGACCGTCGGCGTCGGCGATCCGGTCACCGTGCACTGGTGAGCCGTAAACAATCCGTTTTCCTTCGCGACACCTCCCCTCAATTTCGTCACGCGCAGCAAACCTGGCGGTATCCTGCCGAGGTTGATACAACTGCGGGACACACGTGATCGTATGACCTGATGAAGGTAGGGCGATGGATCGACCGGATATGACCTCGCGGGCGAATTCCGGCCCGCAGCCGGGCGCTGCGCCACAACAGCCGCTCGGTGCGCCGAGGGCATACCAGACTCCGACACCGCCGAACCCGTTCCACCGGATCGGCTTCACGGAGGACAACGCGCCGACCGGGCCGATTCCGCGGATCCCGATCGACGGCGCACCCATCGACACTGGTCCACTACGCCGCGTGCCGATCGACCGCGCCGCAACACAATCCGGACCGCTGCCCCGAGTTCCCGTCGACCGTGCGCCGACGAATACGGACCCGTTCCGGCGCATTCGCGGTCAACAAGTTTCCGGCGGCCAGGCTCCGAATCCCCAGAGCCCGAGGCAAACCGGGCCGATACCGCGGATTCCGATCCAGGAAGGCCCCCCGCGTCAGCCCCCGGTTCCGCACGTCTCGATGCGTCGAGCGCCGACTGTGCAGGACAGCGAGCAGGGGTCGCTGACGTTGCCGGAACCGATCCGTCAGGTGCCCGTCAACCGGAACCCGGGTCCTCCTGCGCCTGTCGTGCCGCGTCCGCCTGCTCCACAAGATTGGCATGCGCCTGTTCCCCAGTACCCGAACCAACGCGGACCGGTTCAGCGAGATCCGATGCGCCAGAACCCGATTCACCCAGGGGCTTTCGACACAGACCCCACTCGGCACGATCCGAACCACCACGCGCCGGACCCATACGAGCAGGCTCTGGTGCGGCACAACCCGATTCAGGCAGCGGATGGGGAATCCGCGCCGCATGAGCTCGACTATGGAGGCGACTGGTCCGAATGGGTCGAGGAACTTCCTGCGGAGCCGAAACCGCTTGCGCCGGACTACTTCCGGCATGAGGAGGCCTTGGCTGCCATGATCGATCGGTCCGGTCGGAATCGGTCGAAGCGCCGGTGGATGCCGGTGCTGGTCGGGTCGGTCGCGGCGGCCGGACTACTCGTGGTGGCGTTCGTGCAAATTCGGCCGGAGCCGCAACCGGCGACAGTGGCCTCCTCCACGCCCAGCCAGGTCGCGGTCTCCGGATCCACTTCCGCGGCGCAGTGCCCGCCCGAGCGGGTCGGGGACACCATTACCGGCAACGGCGCGGGCGGGCTGGATTCCGGACCGGGTGTCATATTCGCGTTCCAGTACGCCTATTACGTCACCCGATCCGGTGTTGCGACCCGAGAGTTCGTGGCGCCCAACGCATCCGTCTCGCCCGCCGGTACGATTCAACAGGGCATCGATGGCATTCCGGCCGGCACCACCCACTGCATCAGTGTTACGCCGGGAGCTTTCGTCGGCCAGTACCTGGTGCAGGTGACCGAGCATCGACCCGATTCGACATCGATCACCTACAAACCCCAGGTCGTCACGACGGCGCGGGTGGGCAACCAGACCCTTATCACCGGAATCGGCGCGGCCTGACCGTCACACCGGCGAATTCCACGGCACCAGCACGATTTTCCCGCGGACGCGCCCGGATTCGCTCAGGTGATGGGCCTTGACCACCTCGGCCATCGGCAGCACCTGATCGATCTCCACATGCAACCGGCCCGCCTCGAACAGGGCGGCCAACTCGCCTAGATCGCGGCCGGACGGATCGACATACAGCCGCTCGTACCGCGGATCGTCCTCGGCATCATTGCCCTGCGCGTCGATCAGGCGACCGTCCGCGGTGAGCACCGGCAGCGACCGCGATCCGTAGTCACCGCCGACGAGATCGAAAACGACATCGACATCACGCACCGCCTTCGCGAAATCGGTTGTCGTGTAATCGATCACCTCATCCGCGCCGATCTCCCGCAGGAATTCGTGGTTGGCGGCGCGAGCCGTGCCGATCACATACGCGCCGCGGTCCTTGGCGATCTGCACCGCGAAATGTCCGACCCCACCGGCCGCCGCATGTACCAGCACGCGTTGTCCGGCAACGACTTCGGTCAGCCCCTGCCAGGCGGTCAGCACCGCAGTCGGCACGGCGGCCGCGTGGATGTGATCAAGGACCGCCGGTTTCGGTGCGAGGATATCCGCCTGCGCCACAACGTATTCCGCATACCCGCCGGACCGGCTGAGCACCATGCCGTAGACCTCGTCGCCGACCCGGAATCGCTCGACACCGGCGCCGACCGCATCGACCATCCCGGACACATCGAAGCCCAGGGTGAACGGCGGATCCCCGAGTTTGCGCACCAGCCCGGACCGCAGCTTCCAGTCCGCCGCATTCATACCGGTGGCGGCGACCCGCACCACCACCTCGCCCGGTCCAGCGCTCGGCCGATCGACCTCGACGATTTCCAGGACCTCGGGACCACCGAATGTTTGTTGCGTGATTGCGAGCATGCCACCGATTCTGCGGTCCCTTAGTATCCAAGGGAAAGAAGGCACTTCAATGATCCCGAGGTACCCGATGGATACCATTGCCGACTGGTCCGGCTCCGACAACCTGGTCAAGAGCTATCTGACCAACTGCCCGGCGCGCGAAGTGCTGACGGTGCTCGCCGACAAATGGGTGCTGCTGGTCCTCGGCGTGCTGCGCATGGCGGGCGGGCCGGTGCGCTTCAACGATCTGCGCCGTCGGCTCGACGGCATCACCCAGAAGATGCTCACCCGCACACTGCGCAACCTGGAGCGCGACGGACTGGTCCGCCGCGCGGTCTACCCCACCGTTCCGCCGCGCGTCGAGTACTCGCTGACCGATCTGGGGGCCAGCCTCGGCGAACTCAGCCACGCGATGGGGGTCTGGTCGGTGCAGCACCACAGCGAAATCCTTACCGCGCGTGACGAATTCGACACACGCGCCGCAACCGACCCGGAACCCGTCTGAACGCTTCAGGCGGCTTGGAGGAGGTCGCCGCCGGAGGCCAGGGCGGCGTAGCGGCCGTCGGAGTCCATGAGCTCGCGGTGGGTGCCGCGTTCGATGATCTGGCCGCGGTCGAGTACGACGATCTGGTCGGCGTCGCGGATGGTGGAGAGCCGGTGCGCGATGGTGATGGTGGTTCGGCCTTCGGACAGCGCGTCGATGGCGGCCTGCACCTCCTGCTCGGTCCGGTTATCCAGCGCGCTGGTGGCCTCGTCGAGCACCAGGATCGGCGGATTGCGCAGGATCACCCGTGCCACCGCCAAGCGCTGCTTCTCACCGCCGGAGAACCGATAGCCGCGTTCGCCGACCAGCGTGTCGTAGCCGTCCGGCAGGCTCGCGATATGGTCGTGGATCTGCGCGGCCCGCGCCGCGGCGTACATCTCCTCGTCGGTCGCATCGGGTTTGGCGAAGCGCAGATTGTCCGCGACCGAGGCGTGGAACAGGTAGGTCTCCTGCGAGACCACACCGACGGCGGCGGCGAGATCGGCGAAGGACAAGTCCCGCACATCGATTCCGTCGATCTCGACCCGTCCGGATGTCACATCGTAGAGTCGCGCCACCAGGTAGCCGAGTGTGGTTTTGCCCGAACCGGTTTCGCCGACAATGGCCAGACTGGACCCGGCGGGCACAGTGATATCGATGTCCTGCAACACATCCCGTGTCCCGGATCCATAGGTGAAGCCGACATGCTCGAAGCGGACCTCGCCCTTGACACCCGAATCCGGCACCGGCACCGGCACTATCGGTTCCTCGATATCCGGCTTCAGGTCCAGGTATTCGAAGATCCGACCGAACAGCGACATGGAACTCTGCACCTCCACACCGGTATTCAGCAACTGCACCATCGGCCGCAGCAGGCTCGTCTGCAAGGTCGTGAAGGCGACCAAGGTGCCGATCGAGACCAGCGGATGTCCCGCTGCCACGGTCGATCCCGCCGCCCAGTAGACGATCGCGGGCATGGCCGCCATGACGATCTGAATCGTCGACTGCCGCCACCGGCCAGCCATTCCGGACCTGATCTCCAGATCCACCAGCCCACGCGATTCCTTCGCGAAATCGTCGACCAGCGCGGGTGCGCGGCCCATCGTGCGCCCGAGCAGAATGCCACTCACCGACAGCGATTCCTCCACAATCGCCGACATGCCCGCCAATTTCTGCTGCCGCTGCGCAGTGATCTTCCTGCGTTCGTCGCCGACGCGCCTGCTGATCCAGACGAAGAACGGCAGCATGATCAGTGAGACCAAGGTGAGCCGCCAGTCGAGGGCGATCATGGCGATCACCGAGGCGATTACGGTTGTGAAGTTCGACACCAGTGAGGTCGCGGTCGAGGTGACCGTCGATTGCATGCCGCCGATATCGTTGGCGATCCGCGACTGCACTTCGCCGGTGCGGGTGGTCGTGAAGAACGACAACGGCATTCGCTGCAACTGCGCATACACCGCGGAGCGCAGATCGTGCATGACTTCCTGACCGACCGCGGTGGAGATGTAGGTCTGGAGCACGCCGAAGACGCTCGTGAGTGTGGCGACCGCGACCATACCTGCCGCGAGTGCGGTCAGCAGACCGGTGCGGCCGTGTGGCAGGGCGTCATCGAGGATTCCGCGCAGCATGAACGGTGATGCCAGCGCGACCAGTGACGACAAACCGACGAGCGCGGCGACCAGCGCCAAGCGCGCGCGATACGGACGAAACAGCCGGACGATCCGGCGAAGTTGATGTGGGGGCTGCATAGGCGCCTCCTTCCGAGGACTACGTCATGAAACTGAGCATGACTCATAATTGTTCCCAAAACAATGAGTTATGCTCAACAAATGGATACCGCGCTCGATCCCGATCTCCCCGAGCTGTTCCTGCGCACCGCGAAACGCATCCGCCGCAACCAGGTCGCGCGACTCACTCCCCTGGGCATTACCCCAGGTCAGGCCCGCGCTCTCCGCATTTTCGGCCACCACGACGAGCCCCTGCGGATGGCGGCAATCGCCGACCACCTCGGCATCGTTCCGCGATCCGCGACCACCGTCGTCGATGCGCTCGAAGCCGCAGGCCTGGTCTCGCGCTCGCCCGACCCGACCAGCCGCCGCTCGACCTTGGTGACGCTGACCGACTCCGGCAGGGCCGCGCTCTCCCAGATGGCCGCGGCCCGCCGTGCGGCCGCTGAAGAGGTCTTCGCCGGCCTGAGCGAAGAGCAGCGCACAACGCTTCGCGATTTGCTTGCCGCACTCGATTCGGAGGCGCCGGTCGGCCCAACGAACATCTCGTCGACTGCACCGCCGCCCCGCAGCTGAATCGGGGCATGCTGGACTTCACGTCGTAAACCATCTACTGGACCCCCGAGGCCATCGCCGAATCTCCGGCCTGCTTTCCACCTACCTCGTCCGCATGCAACGCACCACCCGCAAGGCCCGCCGCGGCTGGCGTCACCCCGCGACATCCACGCCGTAGCCGCGAGCCAAGGCAGCCAGGTCGGTGACGTAGCCCTGACCTACGGCACGCAGTCGCCAGACCTCGCCGCGTAAATAGATCTCGGCCAGCAGCAGGGTTCGTTCCTCGGTCGCGGCGTCCAGGGTGGCTCGGGCGACAATTGCACCCTCGGTGCCGGTTGTTGCCTCGATCTCGATGGCACCGACATCGCCGAAAGTTATTCCATCGCCGTCGAGCACCGCCGCGACGACAATGCGGCAGCAGTGGTGCGGAAGGCTGTCGAGGGACAGCGCAAAGGATTGCTCGTTCGGGCCGTCCGCGGCCAGGCGGGCACCGGAGGCTTCGGGCTGGTTGTAGAAAATGAAGTCCTCATCCGTCGGCTCACGGCACCGGTCACATCCAACCCTGCCGCTTCGGCCCGACTCACCAGCTCGATTCGATCGGTCGAGGTATCACCGGTGATCGCGATCTTCATCCGCTGCACCAGTCGCCCGCCGGTCTCGAGCCGACCGGGATATGCGAAGGCACACGGCATCTTGGGTCCGCTACGCGACTGCGGCAACGCCTGGCGACTCTGATAGTTCTCCTTCGGCGGGCAGGCCAACAGCGGCGGTGCGATTCCCAGCCCGGCCGCGTCGGCGATCAGCGCGCGCAGCACTGCGGCCAGCACTCGGGCATCGTCGAGTGCATTGTGCGCGTGTGCTTGTCGAACGCCATAGTGCGCCGCGAGAGTGCCCAGCTTGTAGTCGGGCGTCGGCGGCGAACGACCCGAATCCAGGATCGAACGGTGAACGGTGGACCATCGCATTCCCCTGCATGAGCAACGCATCGGTGCAGTGCGGGGGAATGTTGCAGCGGATCGGCGCGTCGCGCGGTTCATGTTGCGCGTGCCGAAGCCCTTGGGGCGGTGCGTGTTAGGCGGAGCGGGAATTTTCGGCGGCGGTTACTACATGGCGCATGAGCAGGGCGGTGGTTACGGGGCCGACGCCGCCGGGGACGGGGCTGAGGGCGGCGGCCTTGCCGCGGACCGTTTCCGCGGCTACGTCGCCGACGATTTTGCCGTCGGGGGCTTCGTTGGTGCCCACGTCGATGACGGTGGCGCCCTCGCGGATGTGTTTGCCGGTGACCAGGCCGATGCGGCCGGCGGCGGCTACGACGATATCGGCGGCGGAGGTGACGGCGGGGAGGTCGGTGGTGCGGGAATGGCAGATGGTGACGGTGGCGTTTTCGGCGAGCAGGAGTTGGGCCAGGGGCTTACCGACGATATTGGAGCGGCCGACGACGGCGACATGCCGTCCGGCCAGCTGGATTTCGTGATGCTTCAGTAGTTCGACGACGGCCTCGGAGGTGGCGGGGACGAAGCCGTCGAGGCCGGAGGCGAGCAGGCCGAGCGAGAGCGGGCTGACGCCGTCGACGTCCTTGCCGGCGGCGATGGCGGAGCTGACATCGTCGAGGGTGACACCGGCGGGCAGCGGGGTCTGCAGCATGATCGCGTCGACCGCGGAGTCCGCGCTGCGGGCGGTGAGTTCGTCGCGGATCCGCTCGGTACTCGCGTCGGCGCCGAGTTCGATGGTGTCGCAGGCGATTCCGAGGCGTTCGGCGGCCTTGCGCAGTGAGTTCACGTACCACGCGCTGGCCGGATCGTCATTTGCCACGATCAGGGCCAGGCGCGGCGCGGTTCCGCTCGCGGTGAGCGCGGCGGCACGCTGCTTGGTGTCGGCGTTGATGGCGGCGGCGAGTTCCTTGCCGGACAGCGAAACGGTATCCACGTTGTCACACCTTATCGGCTGCACTGCGCGGCGGGTTTCGGCGGGCACCCCGCGCGCCGCCCGGTTTGCCCGAATGCCGGAAACAACGCCTGGCAATTACCCGGTTATGGCAGTTACCAGCCGTATCGTTGCTGTGATTGCCAATGGCTAACTGTCAGCAGACCTACCGAAGCCCCGTTTCACGCGTGGAAAGGTGTCGACTGTAGTGAAGATCTCGAGGCATTGGAAACTATGGGTCGCGACCGCGTTCGCGGCCGCGACCATCACCGGACTATCCGGCGCACCCGCCATCGCGGCCCCGGAAACCGACGCCCTCTACAACTCCGCCCAGCGCGCCTTCACCGACGGCGACGATGCCGCCGGCCGCGCCGAACTCCGACAGCTGATCGCCGCCGACCCGGCCGATGCCGAGGCCCTTTCGCTGCAGGCGATCTGGTCGAATTACGCCTATGACCTGCCCGCCATGGCCGATGCACTGGCCCGGCTCACCGCCGTCGACCCGGCAATGGCCCAGGGCACCACTAATGTGCTCGGCGCGATCGGCGCCGCGATCGGTACCCTGCCGAATCCGCTGCCATCGATCGTCGGGCCGCAGACCGGAATCGTGGTGCTCGGCTACGGCCTGCTCCCGGACGGTTCGCTGCGCCCCGAGTTGGTGAACCGGCTGACCGCGGCGTGGTTGCAGGCGGTCGCCTCGCCACTTTCACCGATCGTCGTCACCGGCGGAAACCCGCAGAACGGGATCACCGAGGCCGAGGCCATGCGGGCCTGGCTGGTCGGCAAGGGGCTGCCGGAGTCCCGGATCAATGTCGAGAGCCGAGCCGGATCGACGGTGCAGAACGCGTTGTTCAGCACCAGGATGCTGCGCGATATCGGCGCGAACAGCGCGGTCGTGGTGACCTCGCCGAACCACATCCGGCGCGCGGTCGCCGATTTCATTGTCGCGGGCACTCAGGTGGTCGGGGCGACCACCTCACTCGAGCAGTTGGTATCGCAGTTGCCGCCGCCTGCCAGGCAGGCGCAGCGCGGCATCTACCTCGACGCGACGCGGACATTCCAGCTCGCCACCGCACGCTGAGCGGAATGGGTCTGAGCGTGCGCTTTCCGTCTGAAATGACATAAATCGCGCAAATCTGCACGCTCAGACCCACCGCACCCCGTCCACACGGCACGATATCCCGATGACACCAACCGGAGAAGTGGTCGCGCAACTGCGCGCGGCAGGCTGTGTATTCGCCGAGGACGAGGCGCGGTTGCTCATCGCCGCGGCGGCGGAGACCGGTGCCGATCTCAGCGACTTGGTCGCACAACGCGTTTCCGGAACACCGCTGGAATACCTGCTGGGCTGGACCGAATTCCACGGCATCCGCGTCGCGGTCGCGCCGGGCGTCTTCGTACCGCGCCAGCGCACCGCCTTCCTCGTCAACGAGGCCGCCGAACTCGCCCGCGCCATGCCTCAGCACCCGGTTGTCGTCGATATATGTTGCGGCTCAGGCGCATTGGGTCTCGCGCTGGCACACACTCTTGCCACCGAAGGCCGCCCGATAGAACTCGCCGCCACCGATATCGAACCCGCGGCGGTCGAATGCGCCCGTCGCAACCTCACCCCGATCGGCGCGCCCGTCTACGCAGGCGACCTTTTCGAGCCGCTCCCCCGTGAATTGTGCGGCCGAATCAATATCCTGCTCGCCAACACCCCGTACGTGCCATCCGAGATGATCGCCAAGATGCCTCCGGAGGCACGCGATTACGAACCGCGCACTGCCCTCGACGGCGGACCCGACGGCCTGGATATCTTCCGCCGCGTCGTAGCCGCCGCCCGCACCTGGCTCGCGCCGGGCGGCCACCTGCTGGTCGAATCCACCGAAGCCCAGGCCCTGCCCTCGATCACCGTTCTCACCGCGCACGGTTTGACCGGCCGCATCGCCGAATCCGACGAGCTCTACTCAACCGTCGTCATCGGCACCAAGCCAGACATTTGATTCCGATCACCACCCGACGCCGATGAAATCGACATGGAGGCCGCTACTTCTTGCGACCGGTGAACTCGTCCATCGAGTGGTACACGCCAACCGAATTCAGGAACAGATCGCGCAGTTTGATCGGCAGCAGACCGGAGAGCGCCTTGTTGAGCCGGGATGTCCACGGCAGGATCACCAAGGCAGTGCCCGCTTTCATTTCGCGCCACGAGGCGTCGACGACATCGTCCTGTTCGAGAATCGGTGTGAACAGGAAACCCTTTGCGCCATTGAACATTCCGGTATTGATGTAGGTCGGACAGACCGTGGTGATCTGCACATGGTCGTGGCCCGCCTGTTCCAGCTCGATGCGCACCGAATCCGACCAGCCCAGCGCCGCCCACTTCGAGGCCGCGTACACGCTCATGCGCGGATTGGAAACCAGACCCGCCGAGGACGCGATGGTCATGACCCGCGCTGTACCCGTGCCGCGCACCATCGCGGGCAGGAATTCGAGCGTAATGTACATCGGCGCAAGGGAATTGATCGCCATCGTCTTATCGATATCGGCACGATCGGTGGTCTCCCAGAAGTAGCTGTTGCCGCGTACGATGCCCGCATTGTTGATCAGGATGTCGATATCGCCGACATCGGCACGCACCGCCGCCGCGGCCTCGCTGATGGCGTCCTGCGCGGACACGTCGACCACATAGTGATGGATGGCGACGCCGCGACCGGACAACTCGACCGCGGTCTCCTTCAGCGCGGTTTCGTTGATATCCCACAGCACCACCGCGGCCGCACCCTCACGCACCGCACGCTCGGCGAACAGCTTGCCCAGGCCCATTGCCGCGCCCGTGACCAGGACCTTCTTATCGGCTACCGTGTCCAGTTTCATTCGTCCTCATCCTGATTTCGTCGTGAATAGCTTTTGGCGCAACTACTTTTGGCGCAGCGCCTTCATGACGCCGAAATACAGCGTCATGGTCTTCGCCCACAGTTCCTCGGACATGCCGGGCAGCGGTGCGATCGGGAGCATCCGCTGCACCGCGATCGTCTGGGTGTCGATGTACTTCAACAAGCCCTCTGGACCGTGCCGACGCCCGGTGCCCGAAATGCCGAGCCCGCCCGATGGCGCGTCCGCGCTACCCCAGGCCGCGATGAAGCCCTCGTTCACATTCACCGAACCCGCATTGATGCGCGCGGCTACCTGACGACCTCGATCGACATCCTTGGTCCAGACACTCGCATTGAGCCCGTACGCGGTGTCATTGGCCTGTTCGACCGCCTCGCCGTCGCTGCCGACTCGATAGATCGATACCACCGGCCCGAAGGTCTCCTCGCGATACACCGTCATGCCGGGCCGCACCCCGGTCAGCACGGTCGGCTCGTAGAAGTACGGTCCGAGATCGGGACGCGCCTTACCGCCTGCCAGCACCGTCGCGCCCTTCGCGACGGCATCGTCGACATGTGCACTGACGGTGTCCAATTGGCGCTGGAACGTCAAAGACCCCATATCACTGGCGTAATCGAGCGCACCGCCCAATTCGATCGCCCGCACATGCTCGATGAATTCGCCGACAAACTGGTCATAGACCTTGTCGTGCACATAGATTCGCTCCATCGACTCGCACAGCTGCCCCGCCGAGGCGAAGCAGGCCCGAATCGCGATCTTGGCCGCCCTGGACACATCCGCATCGGCCAGCACCAGCAGCGGGTTCTTGCCGCCGAGTTCGAGCGAATATCCGATGAGCCGCTCTCCGGCCTGCTGCGCGATGGTCCGGCCGGTCGCACTGGACCCGGTGTAGTCGACATAGTCGGCGCGCGCGATCACCTCACCGCCGATCACCGAACCACGGCCGAGCACCGCCTGCCAGAGTCCGCGCGGCAGCCCGGCGCGCTCGGCGGCATCGATGGCCCATAGCGCGGTCAGCGCGGTCTGGTTATCCGGTCGCGCGACGACGGCGTTTCCGGCAACCAGTGCGGGCAGGGCGTCGGAGACGGCCAGGGCCAGCGGATAGTTCCACGGCGAGATCACCGCGACCACGCCCTTGGGCCGATGCCGCACATCGACCTGGGTCAATACCGGCAGCACACCACGCGGTTTGCGGGTGGCCAACAGCTTGTTCGCGACCGCCGCGTAGTACCTGGCATTGACCGCGACATCCCCGACCTCGTCGAAGGCGTGCGCCCGGGACTTACCGGTCTCGGTCTGCACGATATCGAGGATGGCGTCCTGTTCGGCCAGCACGATGTCGTGGAATTTCCGCAGCACCGCGACCCGCTCGCGCACCGAGCACCGCGCCCACTCCTGCTGCGCGGCGCGCGCGCTCGCGAAGGCGGTCTCGATATCGCCGGTCGAGGACTGCGGCAGGTCCGCGATCTTGTGCCCGGTCGCGGGTGCGAAGACCTCGACCGCGGGGGCGCCGCCCGCGATCGCGCGATCTAGCAGTGGTTGTACCAGGGCCGCGGGCAGGGCCGTCGGTTCGGTCAGCTGGCGGGCGGTCGTCATTGTCGGCCCTCTCCTGGGTCGGGCGCCTGCGCTGGACGAGGCGGTAAGCCGGGTTCAGCTATTTCCTGAACACTGGTGTTAGATTAATGCCGGTGTCACACCTCGTGTCAAGCTGTCGGGTGTGGCACACAGACAGGTCAGGCTTCGAGTTGTGAGGCATCACCATGTCCGCTGACACTTCCCAGACGAATGGCGCGGCCCGCCGGGGCCGACCACCGCAGACCCAGGAGCAGGCCGAGGAGGTCCGCGCCCGCATCGTGCTCGCCACCGCGGCGGTATTCACCCGCGGCGGCTCGCGCGGACTCAGCGTCGCCCAGATCATCGAACAGGCCGGACTGGCCCGACCCACCTTCTACCGTTACTTCGGCAATGCCACCGAACCGCTGCACGTCGTACTGGAGGCATCCAACGACGGCCTCGTCGACGGCATCCGCACGGCACTGACCGGTCCGGACGAGCCGGTCGAGCTCGGCATTCGTCTCATCGACGCCTACCTCGGCTGGGCCCGCGGGCACGGTGCGATGCTGCGCCCACTGTTCGCCGAACTGCACGATCCGGCCTCACCGGTATCGGCCTATCGCGAACGGGCACTGGACGATATCCGCGCGCTGGTGCGCGAAACGTTCACGGAATTGGGCCGCCCGGTCCCCTCACCGCTGGATCTCGATGCGGCCCTGCATGTTTGCGAGTATGTGGTCTATCGCATTTCGGCGGGTACCGCGCCCGGCGCCGAGCCGGACGCGGAAACCGTTGCC
Source organism: Nocardia vinacea (assembly GCF_035920345.1). Classification (NCBI taxonomy): domain Bacteria; kingdom Bacillati; phylum Actinomycetota; class Actinomycetes; order Mycobacteriales; family Nocardiaceae; genus Nocardia; species Nocardia vinacea. Next base: position 1,277,745 of record NZ_CP109149.1, on the reverse strand, counting down.
GCTGGACGGCTTACCATGATCCGCGTGCTGCTCACCACGCTCGGCACCCGCGCCGATCTCGAATACGCGATGACGCTGCCGGGTATCTTCCCGGCCGCGGAGTGAATCTACAGATCGAGTTCGAGTTCGCCACCGCGAGAACGTGATACGCAGGTGAGCATCGCACTGTTTCGATCGCCGGGTAGTAGCGCCCGGTCCCGGTGCTCGACCTCACCGGCGAGCACACTCGCCCGGCACGTCCCGCAGAAGCCCTGCTGGCACGAGTAGGCGACGCCCGGTACCGCCCGCCGGATCGCGGTCAGCGCGGATTCGTCGGCCGCGACATCGACCTCGGTTTCGCTGCGGCGCAATCGAATACGGAACGGCGCGCCGTTGCTGACCGGTACCGCCGAGAAGCGCTCGGTATGCAGTGAAGCCGTCGGATCGTGCAACAGCAGCACTTTGCGCGCGGCTTCCGCCAATGCCGGTGGTCCGCAGACATATACCGCGGCACCGGTCGGCGTCTGTTCGAAGATCATCCGCGGATCCGGCACCCCGAACTCGTCATCGGGTCGTACCACCACATCACCACCGGTGAAGTGGGCGAGCTCGTACAGGAACGGCATCCGCGCCCGCGAGCGCCCGAAATACATGAGCCGCCACGGTATTCCGGCACGTTCGGTGGCGGTGACCATCGGCAGAATCGGCGTGATCCCGATACCGCCCGCCACGAAGAAATACTCCGGTGCGTCGATGAGCGGGAACGCATTGCGCGGGCCCCGCACCCACAGTCGGTCGCCGACGCGCAGCTGCTCGTGGATCTCGCGGGAACAACCGTCGCCATCGGCGATGTACCGCACCGCGATTCGGTAGCAGCTGCGATCCTCCGGGTCGCTGTTCAGCGAATACTGCCGCTGCCGACCCGAGGGCAGGAATACATCGATATGGGCGCCTGGCGTCCAGGCGGGCAGATCCGCGCCGCCTGGATCGCACAGGGTCAGGCTGACCACCTCGTCGGCCTCGACCTCGATTCCGATGATCGCCAGCTCGAAATCGAAACCGGTGCGCCGCACCGGCTGCGGCCGCGAAAGCAGCTGCGCCGCTTTCCCTTCGGTGAATACCCGCTTGTAGGTGTCCACCGCCGACGCGATCATCCGCAGCCCGGCTCCCGGCCGGAACTGCTCCTCCACGGCGGTCATGACTCCGCCTCGCTGGCGCTCGGCTCCGTCACGCCCGCCTGGGCGACTGTGTTCATGGTTCCCTCGCTGCGCTCGGTCACTGCGCGTGCCGCCGGCGACTGCGCGAGGTAGCGCAGTGCGTTATCCATCGGACCGAGTTGGGAGGGATGGAATCCCGGCCGCAGGTACCGCGGAATCTCGGTCAAGAAGGTGGTGAAGTTCGGGACCACACCGCGCAGCGAGGCGCTGGCCATCTGTAGCGGCCACCATCGGCCCTTATTCGGCGATGGGTCCCGCTGGAAGAGGTAGGCACTCGAAATCACGAACAGCGCGAGCAATCCCGAACTGGCGATCAACGCCTGACGCGCCTTGCGGGCATAGCCACCGTCGAGATGCATGTACGCGTCGTAGACCACGCTGCGATGTTCGACCTCCTCGGCGCCGTGCCAGCGAACGAGATCCAGCATTGCCGGATGCATCCCCTTGGCCGCCAATTTGTCATTGGTGAGCAGCCATTCGCCGATGACGGCGGTGTAGTGCTCCATCCCCGCGAACAGGGCCAGTCGCTCGCACAGCCATTCGTGTCTGGCCCGGCCGGACAGTCCGTGGTCGCCGAGCAGCCGATCGATCAGCCAGGCGACGCGATCCACCATCGGGCCGACCTCGAGTCCGAGGCTTTCCAATTGCCGGCGGGCCTTTTCGTGAGAACCGGCGTGCATCGTCTCCTGACCGATGAAGCCACGGACCTCTTCCCGCAATCGCTCATCGTCGATCTGCGGTAAGGCCTCGGCCAGCGCCTGCGCCATGGCCCGCTCGCCTTCAGGGAGCACCAGGTGCATCACATTGATGATGTGGGTGGCCATGACTTCGCCGGGGATGTAGTGCATCGGCACCGAATCGAAATCGAAGCTGACGTCCCGCGCGTTGATGGCATGAGCCTGATCGGCGTAAGCAGTGCCCATCTGATGGTCCTCACGTCTGGTCCCTGGACAATCAATGTATTGCCGACATCAAATGCTGTCAACATCACATGATGTCAACTTCCCGACTATGGGAGGATCGGGCCATGAACGACGCCGTTTCCGATGGATCGATACCGGGTATGCGCCGCTGGCGCGGCACGCCCCCGGCCGACCGAATCGCCGCGCGCCGCGAACAGCTCATCGAGGCCGCCATCGAGTTGATGGCCACGATCGGAGCCTCCGACATCTCCATGCGCGGGGTCTGCAGGCAGGCCGGACTCACCGAGCGCTACTTCTACGAGAGCTTCCCGAGTCTGGACAAACTGCTCACCGCGGCATTGGAAGCGGTCGTTCTCGGCGCGCAGGAACGCCTGCTCGCGGCACTGGCCACCGCACCACCCGAACCGCAAAAACTATTTCGCCATGCCATTTCGGCATTCACCGATTATCTGGTCGAGGATCGCCGCCGCGGCCAGATCATGTTCGTGGAATCACAGGCCACCCGGGTACTCGGCGACCGAGGCAATGAGCTCATCGAACTGTTCACCGCCCCGATCGCGCTCACGATCGGGTTGGCTGCCGACAGTCCACAGACCCCACCGGACCAGTACGAGAACAGCCTCAACTCGAACGCCATTTTCGGCGCGATGGCGTATATGTACCGCCCGTGGCTGGACGGCACCATCGATATTCCACGCGAACGGTTCGACGACCACGCGACCAGCGTGTTGCGCAATATCTCGGCCGCGCGGTCGTCCGAGCCGCCCGCAGGTGCACTGAGCAGCCGTTAGCCCTGTGTGGATACCGGATCCCGATCCCGCGTCCGTTCGAACACCATCGCGCGATCGGTGATCTTGCCGTGGCGCAGCGTGACCAGATCACGTAGGTAATTCATGCGTAGGCGCCACGGCGCCTTGGTGCCCTGGATCGGGAATTGGCTGGCGGCGCGCTGGACATAACCCGGATTGAAATTCAGGAATAGCGACGCCGCGCCGACGGACGGATCGCGCACCGGCGTGCAGCGGGCATATCCGTTGCCGTACATGTGGCGTAGTAGCCGAACGACATACTCGCACACCAGATCCGCCTTCAGTGTCCAGGAGGCGTTGGTGTATCCGATGATGTACGCGAAATTCGGCACATCCGACAGCATCATGGCCTTGTAGGCCATATGTTGCGCGAGGTGCACCGCCTGTCCGTCGACGGTGAGTTCGATGCCACCGAAGGCGAGCAGATTCAAACCCGTTGCGGTGATGACGATGTCGGCATCGAGGGTCGCACCGGAGGCGAGGGCCAAGCCCGTCTCGGTGAATGTCTCGACCTTATCGGTCACGACATCCAATCGCCCCTTGCGGATCGCGCGGAAGAAATCGCCATTGGGGGCCAAGCACAGTCGCTGATCCCAGGGGTTGTAGGTCGGGGTGAAATGGGTATCGATGTCGTAGCCCTCGGGCAGCCAGCGCCGCTGCCAGCCCTTGATCCGCTTGCGCATGTATTGCGGATACCGTTGGCTCAGTTGGTAGATCACGGTTGCCAGCGCCACATTTTCGGCCCTGGCCACCGCGTAGGCGGCGCGGGTCGGCAGGAATTTGCGCGCCTTGACGGCGAGGTCGTCGCGGGCTGGTGCGGAGATGATGTAGCTCGGTGAGCGTTGCAGCATCGTCACGTGCGCGCCCTGGTCGGTCAGTGCCGGTCCCAGCGTGACCGCGGTCGCGCCGCTGCCGATCAGCACCACACGCTTGCCCGCGACATCCAGATCGCGCGGCCAGTGCTGCGGGTGGATGATCGGCCCGGCGAAACGCTCGGTACCCGCGAATTCCGGGGTGTAGCCCTCGTCATAGCGGTAGTAACCGGAGCAGCACAACAGGAATCCGGCTGTGAGAGTGACGGTTTCGCCGGTATCGGTGCGTTCGGCGCGCACCGTCCACCGGTTTTCCTCCGATGACCATTCGGCGCCGACGACCCGATGATGGAAGCGGATATGGCGGTCGATCCCGCTCTCGGCGGCCGTGGCACGCACATAGTCGAGGATGTCCGCGCCGTCGGCGATCGAATACTCCCCCAGCCACGGACGGAAGCGGTAGCCGAGGGTGTACATATCGGAATCGGAGCGAATTCCCGGATAGCGGAACAGATCCCAGGTGCCGCCGATCGCGTCGCGGCTCTCCAGAATCGTGTAGCTCTTCTCCGGGAAGGCTCGCCGCAGGTGATACGCCGCGCCTATGCCGGACAGTCCGGCACCGACAATGAGCACATCGACGTGCTCGCCAGCGATCCTCATCGATCTCGTCCTCCGATATTCGACGGCGCGATTCGCACCGACTTCACCCTCCAGCCTATCCGTTGCGGTTTGGTCGAGGACCGTGCAGCCGGAGTCGGCGAAAACGCCCGGTTTCGCGGATCTGTGTTTCGATGGAACCGTTTCGTCGGCGCGTGCGTCTCTATGATCAGACGGGACTAGTGGAAGGGGCCGCTATGGCTGTTGACAGCCCGTTCGGCGGGTATATCGAGGATGCGAAGACCGGGGCGCTGAAGGTGCGGATGGAACCGCAGGCGTTTCTGGATATCGACGCGGCCTGCCAGAACTTGATCGACGAGCTTACGGTCGCGCAATACGATGCCCGGTCGCTCGGCGAGAAAGAGTCCTGGGGACTCGGCGAGAACAATCCCCGACTCACTTCCGCCATCGAGCTGGTGAAGTTGTTCCGGGAGAAGGCCTTCGGCGGCCCGAACAACGCCTATGACACCGTCGGTGACTATATAACGGTCGCCACCGAGATCCAGAACCTGTTCAAAACCATCCGCGACGCCTACGAGCAGACCGACGCCGAGTTCGCTCGTCAGCTGCGCGAGATCCGCGTATGAGCGAGCGATCGCCACGTCATCGGCGGTTGGCCGGTGCGGCGGTGCCGGTAGCAGTGCTGGCACTTGTCACCGCATGCACCAGCGACAAGGGTTCAGCGACCCCCGAGAGCACCACCCCGGCCGCCTCGTCCTCAGCGGCCGGATCGACCAGCGCGGCCGCGACCGCGTTCGATCCCTGCACCGCGTTGACGCCGCAATTTCTGGCTCAGCATCAATGGGATGCCCGAGCTCCAGAGCACAAGCAAACCACCACCGGTGCGTTCACCTGGAAAGGTTGTGCCTACCTGGCACAGGCGCGTTACACCTTCGGCGTCCAGACGACCAACGGAACCCTCGCCCAGGTACGCGAAAAGTTCCCCGCCGCAACCGAACTCACCATCGACGGCCGCAAGGCCCTGCGCTACGAGGCCCGCCCCGACGTCCCCGGCGGTTGCACCGTCAATATCGATATGAAATCCGGCTCCCTCTACATCCTCGTAGACGACCCCCGCGGCCTACATCCCCGCAAACTCTCCCCTTGCGATAACGTCACCGAGATCGCCGAATCCGTCGTCCCACTGCTCCCCCAAGGCAGCTGACAGGTTATTACTCCGGGGCGAATCCGGTTATCCCGCAACCGGATCGCCCGAAGCTCGCCACCCGCGTTCGATACCGCGCATCAGCGCCGGATATACCAGCAGATGGCGGAACGGCAGGATTCCGGCCATATAGAGCTTGCCGAGTGCGCCGTTCGGTTTGACCAGCACGGCCATCTGTCCGCGGTAGCCGCCGATTTCGTCGCGGACCCATCCGATATGCATTAGGCCGTGCATGGTTCGGTTGGCGATCTCGGCGGCCCATTCGGTGTCGGTCAGGTAGACCGAACGGAACGGCGCACCCTCGAACGCTGGTCCACGCACATCGCGGAGATCAGCGGGCAACCGGTCACGCAGCGACGGTACGCGCGCCTCGATACCCGCATCGGCCTTATCCCAGCCGAGGAGCGCACCGAGCTTCCAGCGGATCGCGAACAGCAGTCGGTAGACGACGGAGAATTCACTCGAGTTGTTACCCGAGGTCACCTGCCGAACCAGCCGCGGAAAGTCGTCCGGACCGCCCGGCGTCGGCAATGCCCAGACATCCTCGACCCGGAAATCGGGCGCTATGTCATGGATCCGCCATGGCCGAGACGTGTGCGCGGAATTCAGTAGTCGCATTGCCCCATCCATATCCGAGGCCGTCACCGGGACGCGAGCTCGAAGATCTGGCGCGGCCGGTGTTCGCGCTCGTCGAAGGCGACGTCCACATCAGCCGCCGCGACGGCCGCGAAGGACGCCGCGAATGCCTCGTCGGATTCCCACTGTCCGGTGGAGACGACCGCATCATCATCACCGTCGGTGGTAACCCAGCAGTCCGCGGACAGGCATCCGGGCACCGATCGCAGCACCGCGCCGACCTTGTGGACCCGGGCGACGAAGTCGTCGAAATCCTCGGGTCGTGGGTAGTGGAATGCGACGAATCCGACCGTCATGACGGTCCCCTCTCGTTGGTGAGGACAGCGTTGCCCTCGCAATTCGCGGATGTACCAACGGCTTTCAAATATACGGTGCCGTATACTTCGATCGTAGCCAGCGCTGCGCCGGTGTCAACACCGTCCGCGATACTGAAGGTATGGTTGCCGTCACTCGCACCCCACGAAGCAGCTGGATCGAGCAGGGTCTGCTGGCGCTGTCGACCGGCGGTCCCGATGCTGTCCGCATCGAGAGCCTCGCGCAGGCGCTCGGTGTCACCAAGGGGGGCTTCTATGGGCACTTCGCCGACCGCAACGCATTGCTGGCGGAAATGCTCGATACGTGGGAGCGCGAGAGCACCGATGAGGTTCGTGCGCAGGTAGAGAGCGAGGGCGGCGACCCACGGACCAAGATCCGGCGCGCGGGCCTGCTCACCTTCTCCGACGAGCGCCTGCCCATCGACCTCGCCGTGCGCGACTGGGCCCGCCGCGATCCGGCGGTCGCCGAACGGCTACGTCGGGTGGACAACCACCGGATGGAGTACGCGCGCGAGCTGTTCGGCAAGATCTGCTCGGATCCGGACGAAATCGAGGCCCGCGCGTTGCTCGCATTCTGTTTGGCGGTCGGCAAACACTTCCTCGCCGCCGACCACAACGAGCGCACCCGGCTCGAGGTGGTCGTGCGCGCCGCGGACCTACTGTTCGGTGATGTGCCGGAGCACTGAAACTACCTGCGGCGCAGCAGAACTCCGCGAATGAAGGCGGCCTGGCCTGCGTGCTGGATATCGTCGTCCACAACGCTGATCAGCCGCACACCCAGGGTGACCGGCGGATCCCAGCGGATGTCGACGATGCGGGGCAGGTCGGCATCGGTGAGTCCGGTTACGTAGTCGATCGTCTGCGTGTGCACGGCGTCGTAGTAGCCCAACAGCAGCTCGGCGGAGATACCGCCGAGTTCGGCGACCTCCCCGGCGCGGTGCCCATAGCCGGTCGCCTCATCGGCGAACGGCAGGTCGAACCGTTTGGCCCAGCCCGCCGCCGTCCACACCTGTTCCAGCCCCGCCACGTCCGCGACGTGGTCGTCCTGCACCCGTGTCAGATGCCAGATCAGCCAGGCGATGGAGTTGGCGTCCGGATCGATCAGCGCCGCCAGCTCGTCCTGTCCGAGTCCCTCGACCGCGCCGCGCACATTCTCCCGCACCCGTCCGAAGGCATCGGCCAACAACTCAGCGCTCGTCATGACCTCATGCAAGCACAGAGTCGCCGCCGATATTCCCGATCGCGCCCTTATCCGCCCAGCGGCAGCACGAGGTCGGCCGATTCGAGGTCGATCAGGGCTCGTTTGGCGGGCAGCCCACCCGCATACCCGGTCAGGGATCCATCGGCCCCGAGCACGCGGTGGCACGGGAGCAGGAGCAGCAGGCGGTTGCGTGCCAGCGCGGCGCCGATCTTGCGGGCGTCGGCGGGGGTGCGGCCGAGTTGCCGGGTCAGGGCACCGTAGGTGGTTGTCCGGCCGTATCCCGTGGTCGCCTCGAGCATATGCAGAACCTCTCGATCGAACGCGCTCATATCCGTCAGATCCATCGGCACTGTGAACTGCCGGCGTTCGCCGGTGAGGTATTCGTCGATTTGGTCTGCGGCGGTCTCCAGATGCTCACGCGCCGTGGAATTCTCGCCGGTTGATTCGGTCGGCAACTCATCGGTGAACGCAACCAGGGTGACGCCGACCTGGTTCGCTTCGATCAACAGATTGCCCAGTGTCGAGCCGTGCACCAGTCGTGCGATGGCGGTATCGGACATCATGTCGCTCCTCTCTATCGAGCCTTCATCAGGTAGACGCTCTCCAGCACCGAAACGTGAGATCATCTGCCGGAGCGGGCTTTCCATGCCGCATACGCGGCGGGCAGGCAGATCGCGCACGGTCGGTAACCGGCGGCGATAGCGGTTTGTTCGTCGGCAAAGAAGACACGGTGGGCGCGGTAGTGGCCGCGCGCCAAGGCCCGCACGGCCGAGGGGCAGTCGAGGCGGCCGTACAGCTTCCCGCGCCGGTGACCGCCGTATCGGCCCGGGGTGGGGCTGGGATACGGGCGGCCGTCGGCGCCGGTCAGGGTGTACATCTCATACGGCGTCGTGCAGGACCAGGCCCAGGGTGTGTCGGTGGCCGCTGCGAATTCGACTGACGCCGTGGCGAATCGGAGCACGGGACCAACCGCGCGACGATGGGGTCGGCCGATCTCGGGTGGTGAAGACGAGTGCGTGGCCCTGTTCCAGGATGGTGACCGTCGGCTTGGATTGCGCGCGGGGGCGTTGTTCGACCAGGAGGAATTCACCGCCGGTGTGGTCGATGCCGGGGCGGTCCAGGCCGATCACGACTTGCAGCGGGAAGACGAGCTCGCCGTAGAGGTCCCGGTGCAGCGCGTTCCAGTCACCTTCGGTGTAGCGCAGCAGAATCGGCGTCGGCTTTGCCTGCCCGGCGGCATGGCAGGCGGCGAGCCAATCGTCGAAATCGTCGGGCCATGGCGTAGGGTCGCCGAGTCGGTCGGCCCAGGTGCGGGCGATGGGCAGTAATTTGCGGTAGAAAGCCCTGCGCAGCCGCATGATCGGTGTGGGGACCGGATCGGCGAAGTACCGGTAGGTGCCCTGACCGAATCGATAGCGGGCCATATCGATCGTCGACCGGAAGCGGTCCAGATCCGCCCACATGGCGGCGAATTCGGCGCACTCGTCCGGGCTCAGCAGCGGGCCGGTCTGGGCGCAGCCGTAGGCGTCGATCTCCTCGATCAGATCGTGCCACTGTTGCGCTTCGACTCGTTCCTCCAGTGCGGCAAGGGTTTTCATAATATCTCCTTTCACGCCGCTTCGAGCGTGAGCAGGGTGGTCTTGGCAGTGACGCCGCCGACGTACTGGCCGATCGACCCGTCGCTGCGCACCACGCGATGGCACGGGATGACCAACGGCAGCGGGTTGTGCGCACAGGCCGAGCCGACCGCGCGAACCGCACGCGGATTACCAACGGCCGCCGCGACATCGGCGTAGCTCTCGCGATGCCCGTAGCCGATATCGCTCAGGTGCTCGATCACCTGGCGCCGGAATCCGACGGTCAAACGCAGATCGAGTGGCAGATCGAATTGTGTTCGTGCACCGGTGAAGTACTCGTCGATCTCACGTGCCGCGGTATCTAGACGCGCCGGGGCGGCCAGGACGCGCGGGCTGATGCGCTCGGCGAGTGTAGCGAGCACGGTGTCGTGATTTTCGTTGGGGTAGGCGACCCGCACCAGGCCCACAGGGGTGGCCGCGAGCAGCAAGGTACCAACGGGGGTGTCCAGTGTGCGGTAGGCGACGTCGAGCAGGCCCGCGGCCTGGGCGTCGGCGGCGAGCCGTCGACGCAATCGGGACAGGATCTCGGCGGAGTTCGGGTTCAGGCCGTCGAAGAGGCCGTCCGGATCCCGGTCGATAGTGGCCATCATGTTCGATCCTTTGGGTAGAGCTTGCGCAATGTTTTGAGGCCGTCGGCGGCGGCGCGGCGGGCAGCGTCGGTCGAATTGCCCAGCAGTTGAGCGATCTCGGCGTGTGGTAGTCCCGCCAGGTAGTGGTAGGCCACCGCTTGGCGCTGTTTGGTCGGCAGCGACGCGAGCGCATCCCACAGATCGGGGTCGTAATCGGCCGGGTCGGCATCGCGTGCGGTGCGTTCGGGCAGGGTTTCGGCGGGAACGGGTGCGCGGGTCAGTGCGCGCCCCACATCGATCGCGCGCCGGTGCGCGATGGTGACCAGCCACGCCTCGATATTCGTCTTCGGGTCGAGGTCCGGATAGGCCCGCAGGGCCGACAGAAAAGTCTCCGACCAGGCATCGGCCGCATCCGTCGGACCGAGCACGGCCCGGCACACGCGCAGCACCATCGGGCCGTATTCGGCCACCACTTCCTCGAACGGAGGCAATCTCACGCTGGGTAGACGTCGGTGGCGCGGAAAACGTGAGATTCCCAGGTCAGGCTCACTGCGGCTCCGGGGTGCGCGACAGGCCGCTGGCACGCAGGACGCGGCGGTCGATGGCGGCGCGGATGGAGTCGTCGGTGCCGATGATGCGCACGTGGCGGCGGGCGCGGGTAATGGCCGTGTACAGCAGTTCCCTGGTGAGCAGGGTGGATTCGGGTTCGGGCAGGACGACCGAGACGGTGTCGTACTGGCTGCCCTGGCTGCGGTGGATGGTCATGGCGAAGACCGTGACCACGGCCGGAAATTGCGTCGGGTGCACCAGATAGGGTTCGCTGCCGCGCTGCAGGGCCGCACGCAACGAACCGTCGGGCATACGCACAATGACGCCGGTATCGCCGTTGTAGATGCGCGCCTCGTGGTCGTTGGCGGTGACCAGCAGGGGTTGACCCGGATACCACGGTGCCTGGTGCGAGTCCGGCCCCGCGCCACCGGCCGCGGCCCATTCGCCGGCCATGCGGTCCCAGCGTTCGACGCCGAAGGGACCTTGGCGGTGCGCGCACAGGAGGCGGTGGGATTCGAGGGCGGTCAGTGCGGCCGCGGCATCGCCGTCCAGGGCGGCCGCGGTGACCTCGCGGGCGGCGCGCACCACATCGGCGCGGACGGCTGGGGTGTCCTCGGGAGTACAGAGTGAGAGTTCTTCACCGCCCGCCCGCAGCAGTGCGAGTGCGGTCTCGACATCACCCGCGCGGACCGCGACGGCGAGTTCGGCGATCTTGCCCCCGAAGCGGCGGCCACGGGTCAGCCGGACGATGCCGCCGCGCAGCCGGATTCGCTCCAGATCGGTCAGCGCCTCCGGATTACCGTCGACTGCAATGGATTCCGCACCGAGCACCTGTTCCAGAACCGGATTCGGTTCGCCGACAACGGGTCCGGCGACGAGATCGGCGAGTACCGCGCCCGCGTCGACCGAGGCGAGCTGATCCGGGTCACCGACGAGCACCAGGCGGGTATCCGGGCGCAGTGCGGCCAGCAGACTGCTCATCATGGTCAGCGACACCATGGAGGTCTCGTCGACCACGATCACGTCATAGGGCAGCCGGTTGAATTCGTGGTACCGGAACCGGGTCGCCCGGCCGCGCTGCCAACCGAGCAGACGATGCAAGGTTGCGGCGGTCAGCTCCGGCAGTGCGAGCGATTCAGCCTGTTCGCGTACCGCTTCCTGCAGTCGCGCGGCCGCCTTGCCGGTGGGCGCGGCCATGGCGATGCGCAGTGCGGGCAACTTCGGATGCGCCTGCTGATGCGCGTCGAGCAGAGCCAGGATGCGGGCGATGGTGTGGGTCTTGCCGGTACCCGGCCCGCCCGCCACCACCGTGGTCCAGTGCGTCGCGGCAAGTGCGGCGGCGATCCGCTGGCGGTCCGGGGCCGCACCGACCGGGGCATCGAAGAGCCGGTCGAGTTCGCGGCGCACGATAGCCGGATCCACCTTCGGATGATGTCCGGAACGCTCGGTGAGCACGCGACGGATCGTCTGCTCCTGCTGGTAATAGCGGTCCAGATAGAGCAATGGCCCCGCGACCAGCCGCAACGGCTGCAACGGACCAGCCGGTCCCCCACACACCAGTGGACTGACCCGCAGCGCGGCGACCACCGAATCGATATCCGGCCACGGCAACGTCGCCGGATCGATTCCCGCACCCGCATCCCAGGTTTCATCGGCATCGACGCCGATCTCGCGCATCCGCTGCAGTTCCAGACAGACCGAACCCGAACGCACCGCCCGCACCGCGAGCGCGGCCGCGAACAGCACCTCTTCCGAGGTTTCCCGGCCCATCCGGCCCAATCGGAGAGCGACGTGCACGTCGGCGGCGGAGAGCACACCGGCCTCGTTGAATATGCGCAGCAGCCCGGTTCCCCGCTGCGCCAACTGGATCGACGTCATCAGGCAGCCTCCCCCGCCAGAAGATCGGACAGGGCAACGATCAGCGCGGCCGGCGGATTCCAGTCGAAAACACCACAGCCCGACGGAGTTTCGGGACCGATCATGCCACGGACGAAGAGGTAGCGGGCACCACCGAGATGGCGCGTCGGATCGTAACCGGGCAGCCGCCACCGCAGATAGCGGTGCAGGGCGACCGCGTAGAGCAGGGCCTGCAGCGGGTAGTGCGAGCGCAGCATTTCGGCGGCCATGCGGTCGTGGGTGTAGTGGTCGACGGTGAGATCGCCGGTGCCGAGGCGGTTGGTTTTGTAGTCGACGATAACGAATCGTGGTTGCGCGCCCGGGTTTTCGATGATGCGCAGTACCGCGTCGATACTGCCGGTGAGGTAGCCGCGCAGCGGGGTGTCGTCCAGGGACGCGAGTTGGTCCGCATAGCTGGACAAGGAATCGTCGGCCGGGAGATGGGTTCGCAGCAGATCGGCGATCCGGCGCAGCGTGACCGTATGCGCACCCGGAATGTCACCGCCTGCGAGCGGGAGCTCGAAGTCGAGTTCGTTGAGCCGGTCTCGGGTGGAAATGTCGGCGAGACAACCGAATCCGAGCGGGGTATGCAGCACCGCGAGTAGGGCATTGCCGAGTACCACCGGATCGGCCTCGGCCATCAGCTCGTCGGTGGCCGCACGGCAGCGGGTGTGCACCTCAGTGGCGAGATCCGGTGCGTCGGTATCGATTCGCTCGAGCACACCGTGCACCAAGGTGCCGAATTCGGCGCCGTAGGGCAGCGCATTCATCAGGGACGGGGCCGCACCGGCGATCGCGGGCTCGGTTTCGGCGAGAAGGGGCGTGCCGGGTTCGTCGGACGGGCCGCGGTCGTCCTCGGGTTCGGCCTCGGGAATGGCGGCATCGTGCGCACCTGCCGTCAGTGCCGAATAGGAGGTGCGACGCCACTGCAGGTCCATGGTGCGGGCGAAGTGCGCGGCGGCGACGGCTCCGGTCGGGAGTTCGCTACGCACGCGACGGATCTCGACCGTATCGGTGTGCTCGACGCCTTCCACCGAAATGGCCTCCGGCGCACCGGCGGCCCAGGCCGAAAGCATCGACACCGCAACGGCATCCGCGGGCACCGCCGCCTTACTCGGCACGAGATCCCCACCGTCCGGGCGGCCGAGGACCATCCGATGCAGCGGCGAATTGGCGGTGGTGATCGCGGGTGCCCACCAGGCGACGATTTGGCACATCGCGCGGGTGAGCGCGACATACAGCAACCGCAGTTCCTCACCCGCCTCCTCGGTTTCACTGCGCAGCTTGCGCTCGCCATAGCCGGACGCATCCTGGCCGCCGACATCGAGTACACGAGCGCCGTCGTCGGTGTGGAACAGCAGGGTCTGCGGATACGGGTTCTTCGCATTGTCCCAGGCGAAAGGCAGGTAGACGATGGGGAATTCGAGGCCCTTGCTGGCATGCACGGTGGCGATCTGCACGGCGGCGGCATCGCGATCGAGGCGACGGCTGCGGTCGGCGACCGATCCGGAGGCGGGATCGCGCACGCGGTCGGCCAGCCAGCGGGTCAGCGCGGTGAGGCCGAGACCTTCGCTCAGCGCGACCTGATCCAGCAGCTGCGCGATATGCCGCAGATCGGTCAGCTCCCGTTCGCCGTTCTCGACCGAGAGCAGTCGCTGGGCCAGATTCGCTTCGGCGGAGATCTTTTCGAAGACCGCCGCGAAACCCGCGCGCGCGAACAGCCGGGCCGCCTCCCGCAGTTGGGCGGAAATACGACCGACGAGATCAGCACCACCGCTGTCGATTTCAACCGCCGTCACGCCGAGCAGCGGTGTGCAGGCGGCAAGGCGGACACGGTCGGAGCGATGGGGCTGTTCGAGCGCGCGCAGCAGCCAGAGCCAGTCCGTCGCACTGCTGGTGGCGAAGACGCTGGTGCCACCGGCAAGCACGGAGGCAACCCCGACACGGTCCAAAGCGGTTCGCACCACATCGATTTGAGATCGAGTCCGCACCAGTACCGCGATATCGCCGGGCCCGATCGGCCGCGGTCCGGTCTTAGCCTGGAACAGCGCACCGGACTCGAGCAGCCGCACGATATCCGCCGCGAGATCCTCGGCGACCTTCGCCCGCATGCGCCCGACCGCAGGGAATCCAGACTTGTTCAACGGCCCCGCACCCGTGCGCGGCAGACACCGCATCCGCAGCGGCGTCGTCAGTTCCTCGGGGCCGGACAGTCGCGACCAGCCGCGGGTCGCGGTGACCGGGTAGACCGTGATCTCCTTGTGCCCCAATGCCGCACCGCCCTGCAGATGATCCAGTGCGGCGAGCAGACCCGCATCGCTGCGCCAGTTGTCGGTGAGCTCCTTGCGGGTATCAGCGTGGGCGACAGCGTCGAGATAGCTGAGCACCTCCGCGCCGCGGAACGCGTAGATGGCCTGCTTCGGATCACCGACGAGCACCAAGGTCGAATGCTCGTGGAACGCCAACCGCAAGATGTCCCACTGCAGCGGATCGGTGTCCTGGAATTCGTCGACCAGGGCGACCCGATACCGGTCGCGGATGCGGCGACAGGCCCGCGGCCCGTGCGCCGGATCGACGAGCACATCGTGCAACAGCACCAGCAGATCGTCGAAATCGCGCAGTCCGGCGAGGCGTTTGCGGCGCTCGGTTTCCGCGCGCACCGCGGCGGCGAAGGCGACCCGCTCCCCCGCCGGTCCCTCCCCCTTCGGCACCAATACGGCGTGGCGATCCTGCACCGCCGCCAGCGCCAGCGTATGCGCCTCCTTCAGCGAAAACGGCGGCTCCGCACGGGCATAACGGTTCAGGTACAGGTCATCGGCGACCGTGCCGATCAGATCATCGATCGTCTCGACCAACCGCGACCCGGGATCATGTTCGCCCGCCAAGCCGAGCTCATCGAGCATTCGCTGGCAGAAACTGTGCGTCGTCGCAATCGTCCCGGCATCGAAATCCGAAAGCGCGGTGAGCAATCGCCGACGCCGCAGCAGTACCTCGGCCGAATCCACCTGCGCCAGTAGCCGAATCAGCTCATCGGCATGGGCCCGAGCCGTCTCCGGATCAGCCAGTGCCGCTGCCACCGCGACGAACCGGTCTCGGGTCCGTTCCCGCAGTTCCTGGGTGGCGGCCCGACTGAATGTCACCAGCAATAGCTGCGAAATATCGATCCCGATCTCGGCGACATACCGCACCGCCAACCCGACGATCGCATGCGTCTTACCGGTACCGGCACTCGCCTCGAGCACGGTGGTTCCGGTAGGGAGCGGCCCGGTGGGATCGAATCGGTCGGCGTCCAGCGAGGGCGCTGCGAATGCGGTGTCCTCGATGGTCATCGCCGCCGCCCCTTCCCGTGCCTGGCAAATCCGGTGCTCGCCTCCACCGTCCACCCGACGCCCGCCCGTATCCGGGAGGCGCGCCGGACGAGGTGCCGTCCCATTCGACCAGTACGCCGACTCATGGCTGGCCCTGACTCTCGGCGGCCAACAGCGGTGCCCACATGCGACGAGCCAGGGACCCGAAGCGGGTGGTTTCGCCGGGCTCGCCCGCGGGCGCGGAGGCAGCCAAGAGGTGATCCAGGCGAGGAGCAGGCCCCCAGATGTAGCGCAGGTGACGGTCGGTGTGGTCACCGAACGGCCCGGGACCATTGGGCCCGCCATTGAATTCGCGTTCGGCCGCGCTCACCGCTTCGTCGGCGTTCGAGCCGCGGAAGCGACGTTCGGCGTAAACGGCGGTTGCGGAAGGGGCGATCGGCAGCGGTTCGATCAAACCGGCATCACGCAGTCGCACCAGTTCACGCAAAATCACCAGCGCGGCAGGCGGTTCCGGAGCCGTGAGCTCGGAACGCCATGCGGGACGGCCGAATTGGCCGCGACCTGTCGTGACCGCGCGCCACGATCGGTCCTCGGTAACAGCCAAGGCCAGCAACGAAACCCAAGCCGCGATGCGGTGTTTCGGGGCGAGCCGGGAGAACGTGGTGCGGACCAGGGATTCACCGCGCACCTCGGGCACCGTGCCGGTGAGCCGACGGCCATTACCGAGATCCACCGCGATATCGACTGCGCGCGGCGCACCCTCGTACTCCGGCATCGCCGCCCGGACCAGCTTGTCCACCGTCGACTCGACCTCGTCGAGCACCGCACCACCGAAACCGAACGGCGGCAGGGTCCCGCGCCGCCACTCCGCCGCGCGCTGCGTCGATGGATCCGCACCGGTGAGCCGTGCGGACAGCAGTCGCTCGCCCAGCTCCCATTTCGCGAGGCCGTCGAGTTCGATGGGCAGCCGGTCGGCAATGTCGTCTTCGTGTTCGGGGACGCGCAGTCCGAGGCGCTGCCACAGAAATGCCCGCACCGGGTGCTCGACGAACGAAATCAGGTCGGCCAGTGCGACATCCGCGGGTTCGAGTGCGGGCAGCGGTTCGGGCAGGAAGGCGGGACGCGGCTGTGCGGGTTGTCCGGCGGCCTGCGCGCCGGCGAGGGCGACGGTATCGAAGCTGAACGGGCGCTCGGCCGCGAAATTGCGACGGTCGAAGCCCTGCAACGGATGTCGGGTCACCACCGCGTCCATACCTGCCGCGCCGACGTGTGCGCGCAGTGCATCGAGCAGTTCGGCAACCGGGATGGCGGGCGGGCGATGCGCACCGGTCACCGGGTCTGCGCCGGTGTGGAAGACCAGCAGCTGCTCCGTGGCCGCGAGCACGGCATCCAGCAACAGCTGGCGATCCTCGCTGCGCGCATCCCGTTCGCCCAGCAGTGGATTGCGGGCGAGCACATCGTCGCCGTCCACGCCGCTGGTGCGCGGGAAGATCTCGTCGTCGAGGCCGAGCAACACCACCACTCGATGCGGCACCGAACGCATCGGCACCATCGTGCACACCGTCAGTTCGCCGGTCCGGAAATTCGCCCTGGTCGGTTGTGCCGCGAGCCGACTCGACAGCAGCACACCGACATCCGCCAACCGCAACGGCACATCACCCGCATGCTCGGTGGCGGCGGCCAGCTCACGGCGGGCCTCGGTGCGCACCCACGCCTGACTGTCGGGCACATCGGTGAGCAGTTCGAGGCAACGCCCGAGCACCGCCGCCCACTCGTGCGCCGGACGGGGTCCGCGCAGGTCGCGCAGGCAGACCGCGAGCCGGTCGATGAATTCCGCGAACCGGCCGGCCAGATCCACATCATTGCTGTCCACATCATCCAGTGGCAGCGCGAGATCCAGCCAGTCCTCGGAAGATTCGTCCGCGGTGACACCGAGCAGGATGCGGTCCACCGCACTATTGAGCGTGTTCTGGGCGAAGTCGGCCAGCCCGAACGCCTGCCGCTGGCGCTGCCCGATACCCCACCGCGCGCCGGATTCGGCTGCCCACTCGCGCAACCGCTCGATATCATCGTCATCGAAACCGCAACGGCGACGGACGGTTTCGGACGCCGCGAGATCCAGGACCTGTGTCACCGTCACCCGCCCGTCGGCGAGCTCGAGCATTACCGCGATCACCGCGAGCATAGGATTGGTCACCCCACGCCCCCGATCAGCGAGCCGGACCCGCAGCAGATGCGCGGGATGCGCCGAATCCCCCACCGACTCGACCGATCCCACCATCTTCTGCCCGAACGCCGCCCGCACCAGCGGCGCATACGCCTCCACCTCGGGACACATGATCAACACATCACGCGGTTCCAGCGTGTGATCGGCCGCGAACAAGCCGAGCAGGCATTCGCGCAACACCTCGACCTGTCGCGCCGATCCATGACACGAATGCACCTGCACGGTGCGGTCGGGAAAGCTCGCGGGTTCGGGCGGCCACACATCGTCGCGAATCCCGGATTGCAGGGCGCTCAACAGTGTCCGACCCGAATCTTCCTGACGGCCATCCTGATTCGAGCCGACAGCCGCATGGTGCTGATCCATGGCACCGACCAACCGCTGCTGGAGCTCCCGTACATCCCTGCCGAGCCCCGCGAGCAACGGATGCCGCACCACCGTCGCACTGACATCATCGGCCCGTGCCACAGCGGGGGGCAGTCCACTCAACTGCGCCCACATCGCCGGACTCGGATGCGCGAGCCACAGGTGCACATCCCGCCGCTCCCCCAGCGCGGATAACACCGCGAGTTGATCGCTCGGCAGCCGCGTCACCCCGAACAGCGACAAACGCCCAGGCAGATCCACCAGATCCGGCTCGTCCCGCAACCGCGCACAGGCCGCGCCCAACCGCTCGGCCGGACTCGGCACCCCGACCTCGGCCCGCAACCGCCGCCACAATTCCGGTTGCCACCGCAGATCATCCGGCACCGCATGGCCGGCACCGTCGGTATCCGAACCAGCCGACCACTCCTTGATGAGTCCCGGCCGCTGCGCCGCATAGCTGTCGAACAGCGCCACCAGATGCGCAGCGGTCGCATACCGCCGACCGACCCGATGTCCGGCGGGTTCCCCGACCCCGAGATGTCGCGCGAGTACCGCACTCCACGGTTCGCCCAGCGACGCATCGATCACCCGCAGTAACGTCCACACGACCTGCTCCGACGCCCACGGATCCGCCTCTGCAGGCACGCCACTCGCCGCCGCCGATATTTCGGCGACCAACGCACCGGGAGACGGGAATTCGATATTCGCGGCAATACCGTCGGAGCGACCGGACACGCCGAGCACCGTCGACAGCCGCTGCGTCAACCACCGCTCGACACCCTTCGCGGGCACCGCAACCACCTCGGCCGCGAAGGCATCCGGCAACGGTTCCGCAAGCAGCGCGGCCAACGCCTCCGCCAACGCATCGGCGCGCTCGGCACGATGTATGTGCAGCGGCATCTGCGCCCTCTCGTCGGTTGGTCCGGTATGTCCACACTGCGCGTCAAGTTGCCTATCCGTACGCCTCGGCGCTTCCGCACGTTTATACGCCCAGCGACCAGCACGCAACCTCCCGGCCCCATTCCCGCGGGAGTGAAATATGCCACACGCGAACGATTTACTTCGTCGTGTCATGTCGGATCGCGGGCGGCGATGTGCAACAGTGCTCAACCGGGGAGGAACGGGATAGCTGCACGAAAGGCTGGTTCGCGTTCATGATGGCGATGGTGATTCCCCTGATGCCGAGAGGCGGATTCACGGTCCGCCGGGTCGGTGACAGATGGGAGCTGGTCAACTCGCGCTGCTATGGTCGCACCGTCGTCCTACACTCCTGGCCGCGCGATCGGCATGCCGAGGCCTTCGCCCACTGCTACCGCCTCAACGGTCGCACCGTCGAGGAATTGCACGCCGCATTCCGCTAGCGCGAAAGACGCTGCGGTACAAGCACGCAACGCCACCTACCACAGCATCGCGCAGAGCTCAAGACGTGCGTCCGGCCCGCCGATGTGCGATCGTGTTGCCTCGTGCGTCACGCCTCCGTCTCTGTCCTCGCCGCTGCGGCGATCCTGGTCCCTACTACTACCGCGCTGATTCCGTCGGCCTACGCGGCGCCTCCGGCCCATACGCAGGGTTGCATGGCCGGTTTCGATTGCCATATGAGCAGCCGAATCGCCGCTGTCGACGCGTATTTGAAGAATCGGCCCGGCGTGACCGGCTATGTGGTCCGCGACCGAGTGAGTGGTGGGGTGTACGCGAACGAGAACGCGGAGAACTCGGTCTGGACCGCCTCCACCATCAAACTGGCGATCGCCGCCGATCTGCTCAACCGCGCGCGGGCGGGCGTGATCGGTCTCGGTCCCGAGGACCGCGGCCTGATGGAATCGATGCTCGCCACCTCCAATGACCAGGCCGCCGACATCCTCTGGAACAAGTACGCCGGCCTCGATCGGATGGCCTATAACAATGCCTTCCGCGCCAGCGGCATGGTGAACCTGGTTCCGCAGCCGACGAATACCGCGATGTTCCCGGACTGGTCGTTCCAGAAGTGCACCCCCGCCGACCTGGATCGGCTGATGGATTCGATCTTCAACAATATGCACCCGGACGACCGGAACTACCTGTTCGACCGTATGCGCGCGGTCGACAGCAACCAGCACTGGGGTGTGTGGGGCGCGGGCGCCGCGATGCGGCCCGGCCTCAAGAACGGCTGGTCCGAGGAGCAAGGCGGTTGGGTGGTGAACTCGGTCGGCTTCGCCGGACCCGGCGAGCGCTACACCCTAGCCATCATGAGTTCGCTCGGCGGCGACGGCGGCTACACCGAAGGAGCCGCGACCGATACCAAGGTCGCCGAGCTCCTGTTCAGCGGACGATGAGCTGACCTATCGAGCGACCCGCAAGCGATCGCTACGGCGCAAAGACACAGGCGCACCATCCCGGGGGAACGGAATCGTCGTGAATCCCCACGGCATTCGGTAATCCCCCGGGAGCTCCCATTCGTAATCCCGCACCAGCGCGGCAATGATCGTCTTCACCTCGAATGTCCCGAAGTGCATCCCGATGCACTTGTGCGCACCCGCACCGAAGGGCACCCAGGCGAGTCGATGCGATTTGTCCTCGCGGCGCGCGTCGCCGAAGCGTTCCGGATCGAACACCTCCGGCCGGGTCCACAGTTCCGGCAGGAAGTGGTTGACCGTATACGCGCAATCGATCGGTGTGCCCGCCGGAATGTAGTGCCCGAGAATTTCGGTGTCGCGCACCGCCCGTCGCGGCAGTCCGGGCACCGGCGGCATCAATCGCAAACTCTCCTTGATCACCAGATCCAGTTCGCGCATCCGGTCCAGATCGCCGACTGTCGGTGCGGCGCCGCCGATTTCGGCATCGACCGCGCACACCTCGGCGCGCACCCGCCGCTGCCATTCGGGATGTTTGCCGAGGTAGTAGGCCACGGCGGTGGCGGTGGTCGTCGTGGTGTCGTGCGCGGCCATGATCAGGAAGATCATGTGGTTGACCACATCCGCATCGCTGAATTCGGCGCCGTCCTCGGTGCGCGCATGGCACAGTCCGGAGAAGAAATCCGTCGACTCGGTCCGTCGCTTGCTCGGCAGCATGTCGGTGAAGTACTGCTCGAGTACCTTGCGCCCGTGCAGCCCGGCACGCCAATTGCCGCCGGGCACCGGATGTCGAATAACCGATAGTCCGGCATGGGTGCAGTCGATGAACGCATCGATGAGCTTGCGGCGCCGCACCCCGACATCGACGGCCATGAAGGTCTCGCCCGCGATCTCCAGCGTCAATTCCTTGATCGTCGGATAGAGCCGGACGGTGCCGCCGGTCCGCGGCACCCACCGAGCGACGGCGGCCCGCGCCACCGGCGTCAACGTCGCGAGATGCGCCTCCAGCCGCTCCCTGGTGAAGGCCTGCTGCATGATCCGGCGATGGAACATGTGCTCGTCGAATTCCAGCAGCAGCAGCCCGCGCCGGAAGAACGGACCGATGAAGTAGTCCCAGCCCTGGCCGAAATCGCGACGCCGCTTACCGAGCACCTCATCGATCGCCTCCGGACCGCAGACCAGCACCCGATCCAAGCCCAGCGACGAATTCAGCGATACCGGACCGTAGCGGCGATACCGCTGCATCATTTCCGCCGGACCCCAGCGCAGGTAGTGCAGGCCCCGGCCGAAATATGGAAGTCCGGCATCTCCTGTGACCGCGGTCGCGGTGCTGCCGCGTGGCGGTGAGGCCAGCACATGGGGACGCTCGGGAACCCGGCGCAGCAGTCGATCGATCAGGTGGTCGTCCGGGATGTCGATGAGCGACGCATTCTCGGATTGGTGCCGCACGCTGGGCTTTCCAATCCCGCTGCGGATGTGGGCGACACGGCCACCGACGACCATGACAAACCTCCCTGAACGACAGGATCTATCGTATTCTCTTTTTCACATTCATTCGCTCGAAAAGAATCGGCACATCAACAACCGGGATCTCGCCGCGACGGCCAGCCGAGCGCCGACTACCGTAAGTCGGGTCAACACCGTTCGAGGGGCCGCACCCCAGGTTTGAGGAGCACCGACGATGAGCACTCAGTCTGTCCAGGAGAACCATCGCCACCGGGTGGTGGTGATCGGCTCCGGATTCGGCGGCTTGTTCGGTACCAAGCACCTCAAACATGCCGACGTCGACGTCACCTTGATCTCCAAGACCTCGACCCACCTGTTCCAGCCGCTGCTCTACCAGGTGGCCACCGGCATCCTGTCGGTCGGTGAGATCGCCCCCGCGACCCGGCTGGTGCTACGCAAGCAGGAGAACGCCCAGGTGCTGCTCGGCGATGTCATCGATATCGACCTCGAGCACAAAACGGTCACCTCGCAGCTGCTCAACCAGAACACCATCACCCCCTTCGACAGTCTGATCGTGGCGACCGGCGCGCAGCAGTCCTACTTCGGGAATGACAAGTTCGCCACCTACGCGCCCGGCATGAAGACCATCGACGACGCGCTGGAGCTACGCGCGCGCATCCTTGGCTCATTCGAAGGCGCCGAACTGGCCACCACGCAGGAAGTGCGGGACCGACTGCTCACCTTCGTGGTGATCGGCGCCGGACCCACCGGTGTCGAATTGGCCGGTCAGATCGCCGAACTGGCCGATCGCACCCTGGAGGGCACCTTCCACAACATCGATCCGCGCGATGCCAGGGTGATCCTGGTCGAGGGCGCGGGTGCGGTACTGGGCCCGATGGGTCCGAAGCTAGGCGGTAAGGCCAAGCGGCGGCTGGAGAAGATGGGTGTGGAGATCCAGCTCAACGCCATGGTCACCAATGTCGACGCGCACGGGGTCACGGTGAAGGATGCCGACGGGACGGTGCGCCGGATCGAATCCTCATGCAAGGTGTGGTCGGCCGGTGTGCAGGCCAGCCCACTGGGCAAGATGCTCGCCGAACGCTCCGACGGCACCGAGACCGACCGCGCCGGACGCGTGATCGTCGAACCCGATCTGACCATCAAGGGCCACCCGAATGTCTTCGTGGTCGGCGACCTGATGTCGGTGCCGAATGTGCCCGGTCAGGCTCAGGGCGCGATCCAGGGCGCGACGTATGCGGCCAAGCAGATCAAGGCCGGACTCAAAGGCCAAGCGCCGCAGGACCGCAAGCCGTTCAAGTACTTCAACAAGGGCAGCATGGCGACGGTGTCGCGGTTCAGCGCCGTCTGCCAGGTCGGCAAGCTCGAGTTCGGTGGATTCATCGCCTGGCTCGCCTGGCTCGCGCTGCACCTGTACTACCTGGTCGGCTACCGCAGCCGGATCATCACCGTCATCCAGTGGTTCGTGACCTTCCTCGGCCGCACTCGCGGGCAGATGGCAGCTACCGAGCAGTGGGTCTTCGCCCGGCTCGCGGTGGAGGCGGTGCAGGCCGATCAGCAGGACGCCGACGAACTCGCGGCCGCGCTGGGGGCGCCGCCCGCAGAGAATGGGAAGGCCGCGCGCTCCGAGAAGGCAGCCGACCGCAAGGTGGGCTAGCCACTCCAGTTAGCTAATCATTAGCAACATCGCCGCCCTGCAAATTTGCACCCATCCGAGAGTGCCGCCAATCCGAATGCCGGATGACATTTCTCCGGATGAAAGGCGATGTATGGGGACAGGCAAGCACAGAGCTCCTAACCCGCAGCGGCAGAAGATGGGGACGATGGTCGCGGCGGGAGCAGTACCGCTCGTTCTGGCGCTGGTGGGCACCGGCACCGCGAATGCCGATCCCGCACAATCGAATACGGTCACTCAGGACCAGAAGCCGCAGTGGCCCGCGGCCGACGCCCCCAACGCGATGCCGTACGAGGGTCTGCACATCCCGGACAGCACCAAGAGCTCGCTGCAGTGGTCGCGGCCCGCGCCGGATAAGAAGTACCTCGCGCCCGTCGGTGTGCTGCACCCGCCCGGCCCCGTGGCTCCGGTGCCGCCGATCGCGCCGCCGCCTGGCAAGTTCCGGTTCGGTGACGTCACCGTCGATGCACCGGATTGGATCAACCAGGAGCAGGCGATCCAGATCAACGACAACTCCGCAATGGCCGAGGCCAATCTGGCGACATTCCTCGATTCGATCGGTATGGAGCGCAGCCGCTCGGACCGGATCGCCGGACAAACCATCGGCACCGCCGCAATGGGTGCGCTGGCGGGGGCGGGGGCAGCGGTCCCTGTCACGGCAAGCTCCGCGATGGTCGGCGGTGCGCTGGGTCTGGTCATCGGACTACCGCTCGTGCCTGTCGGGCTCGTCGCGGGTCCGGTACTCGGGGCGGCGGTCGGTGCGGCCGTGATCACGTTCCCCGCGGCCGCCATCGGGGCGGCCGCCGGTGCGGCCGTCGGCGCGGTCAACGCGTTCAACGCGCCCTCACGGGTCGTCGGCGACTGATCGAGCGCCGAACCGGGGTGGGAACCTGACGACGTTGTCGGGTTCCCACCTCTTTCATTCCCCCGCCCGGCGCATCGCCACACCGTGTCGGTCCGGGCAAAGCCCCGCTGTGATGGATGACACATTCCGCGGCGAATCGAGAGCTATCGCGTACTGACGAGCAGCGGTCCCGTTCGGGTGGACAGAGTCCCGCCCAAAGCGAGCGGGAGGCGGGCCGCGACCAGGCCGTCGGTTTCCACGGGGCGGTCGTCCGGATACACGAGTTCGCTGTCCAATGCCCTTGGTGCGGCGAGATTGTCATCGGTGGCACTACCCGCACCAAGTTCGAGTCGATGCCGCAGCAGCGGCAGGGCGCCGATATCGGCGATCAGGTCGCCGCGCCAACCGCCGTCGTCCTCGCCGATGCGCCCGATCTGTACGCGTTCGCGCAGCCGTAGCCGGGCGTCGGGGGTCAATCGCACCTCGGTCACCGTGTGGTGGTGCGCGCCGCCCGCCACGATCGTCGGCTCCGGATCGAAATCCAGCTCGCCCGCGACGTCGAAATGCCAGTGCGCCAACGACAATGGCGTGCGCGTGCTCGGTAGCGCGATGGTGGCCGCGACCGAGCGCACCACCAGGCGTGCGCCCGCACCGACCACGATCTCGATATCGAGTTCATCGCCGCCGAGCGGAGTGGCCGCGGTGCCGATCAGGTGGACGGTGTCCGGACCCGTGCGCCGGGCCGCCAACCCACCGCTCGCGTGGATCTCGGGCAGCGTGCCGACGGCCGCGACAATGCGAACCTCAGTGCGCAACAGCGGATTCGGTGGCCGGTTTGTCCTGTTCGGCAATGGCCCGCAGCTGTTCGCGCACCCAGGCGAGCACCGCGGTGGCGGCCGGATCCTCGGTCAGCGAGATCATCGCCGTGCGGCGGCCCTCGCGCACCTTCGCGGCATCGCGCTCCATAACGTCCAGGTCGGCGCCGACCAGCGGGGCCAGATCGGTCTTATTGATCACCAGCAGATCCGAGAACGTCACGCCGGGACCGCCCTTGCGCGGCACCTTGTCGCCACCCGCGACATCGATGACGAAGATCTGTACGTCGATCAGGCCGGAGGAGAACGTGGCGGTGAGGTTGTCGCCACCGGATTCGACCAGGATCAGATCCAGGGGCGGATTGGCCGCGATCAGATCGTCGATGGCATCGAGATTCGCGGTGATGTCATCGCGAATGGCGGTATGCGGGCAGCCACCGGTCTGCACGGCGGTGATCCGCTCATCGGGTAGCACCGCGTGCCTGCGCAGGAAGTCGGCGTCCTCGGTGGTGTAGATGTCGTTGGTCAGCACCGCGAGCGAGAGTTTGTCACGCAGCTGTCGGCACAGGGCGGCCACCAGGGCGGTCTTGCCCGAACCGACCGGTCCGCCGATACCGATGCGCAGCGCCTCGCCGGGCGTGCGCTCGCGCTTGGGCCGGTCGTGCGAGTGATCGTGCGGCTCGCCGTCGATCAGATGGGGTGGCATATCGTGCTCCTTTCCGCTTCCATCCTTGCGGATTGCGCGCCTAGGACGCGAACAGGGGCATATCGCGTACGAGGTGTCGCTGTGCGAGTACGTCCTGTAGCGGATCCGAGAGCGCGGCGAGTTCGGTCGCGGCCGCGACGGCGGTCCGGTCGCAGAGTTCGCCGAGCCGGATCGTGCAGGCGGCGACCGCGGCGGGATCAAGCGCCAGTAACCGCTGTGCCGCCGTCGCCGCGCCGGTCATGGTCGTGTAGACGACGACCGCAGCGGCCTGCTCCGGAGTCGCACCGCAGATCTGCCCCACCACACCGAAGGCCGTCGACAGATGCGGCCGCACACCGAGAACCGTCCAATCCGCCCCCGGCCAAACCTGTTTCGCCAACCGCACCAAACCACGCCCCTGTGCCCGCGACGCCGCCCGCGCAGCCGGAGCCGGTGTCCGCGCATCGGCCTCCGCTTCCGCCCGCTCGGCGGTCGACTTCCCCGCACACACCGCCGCCGCCAACGAGGCCGCCACCAGTCCGGACGTGCGGATCCGCCGCCGCAAATACAGCTCCACCGTCGCGACATCGCGCACCACGCCGGACGCGACCGCCTCCTCCACACCGCCGGAATGCACATGCCCCCCGATCGGCAGCCGCGAATCCGCCAACGCGAACAAAGTCGCCAACCCCGTGGTCCCCGCGTCCGATCCATGCACCCGTCGATCCTATGCGTGACACGGCCGGG
The DNA here is from genome assembly GCF_035920345.1 of Nocardia vinacea. Classification (NCBI taxonomy): domain Bacteria; kingdom Bacillati; phylum Actinomycetota; class Actinomycetes; order Mycobacteriales; family Nocardiaceae; genus Nocardia; species Nocardia vinacea. Next base: position 1,250,923 of record NZ_CP109149.1, on the reverse strand, counting down.
CTCCCTCACCCCGACCGGGCCACACATGATCTTCGAACCTGAGCGGGCTCAGGATGTCTCCTGCCACCGCTGGGGGTCTGGAAACATGGGCGCGATGGGGTTCGATGAGAGCATCATGCGCGTCATCTCGGTCCGGCGCGCCGACGCGGTGACGCAGGTGATTCAGGGCATCGGCAATGCCGGAATGCGCATCGAGGTGCTCGAGATCGTCGCGCTGGCCGGGGTATTAGCCGTGGTCGCGACGCGGAGCTGGCGGGTCGGCGGTGTCGCGGCGGCGAGTCTGTTGCTGGGCGATTTCATCGCGCATTGGTTGAAGCAGGTGGTCAGGCGCCCGCGTCCGGCTGGAGATCTGACCTTGTGGCCCGAAATCCACAGCTGGGCAATGCCTTCCACTCATGCTGCGGCCACCTCTGCACTGGCGACGGGCATATTCCTCGCGGTGGAGTGGCGCTCGCCCCGTATGCGCAGTGCGGCCGGCACCGCGCTCGTTGTGGCGGTGGTGTTCGTCGGCGGGTGCATGGTGTATCTCGGTGCGCACTGGCCGACCGATGTACTGGCCGGTTGGCTGCTCGGCGCGGGCGTCGGCGCTGCCGTCGCGTGGACGGCCGACAAGTTGCGCTCGAACCGCAAGACCGCCAACCACTTACCATCCGACACGCCCGGAGTGCGATGAGTTTCGGGGGCCTGCGCGGTCTATCTTCCTGAGGCCGGTTCGGTCTCGCGGTTTTTGAGGAGGGCCGATGTCGGATAAGGAACCAACGGGACAGCGACGATTCGCGGAGCATCCGACCGTCAAGCGGATGAGCGAAATAGCGCGCACGACACCGGATCCGGTGCTGAATGCGGCGCGGCTGCGCGAGCTCTGCCTCGCGGCCGGAGCCGACGATGTGGGCTTCGTACCGGTCGACGATCCCAGGGTGGCGGTCGAACTCGAGCATGCGCGCGAAATCCTGCCCTCCGCACGCACATTCGTGACCTTCTGTGTCCGGATGAACCGGGACAACCTGCGCAGCACCATGCGCAGCCTGGCCAACACCGAATTCAACCACGCCGACGACGAGACCAACGAGGTGTCACGCCGCATTACCAGGGCCCTGCAGGATGCCGGGTACCGCGCCGTCTACCCCGCGCCCGGATATCCGATGGAGGTCGACAAGTTCCCGGGTCGGATCTGGGTGATCGCACACAAGGTGGTGGCCGAGGCGGCCGGATTGGGCGTTATGGGTATCCACCGCAACGTGATTCACCCGAAGTTCGGCAATTTCATCCTGCTGGGCACGGTGGTCACCGATGCGGTGATCGACGAGCCGAGCGCCGCATTGGATTTCAATCCGTGCCTGGAATGCAAGCTGTGCGTATCGGCCTGTCCGGTCGGCGCGATTGCCAATGACGGCGGCTTCGATTTCCAGGCCTGCTATACCCACAACTACCGAGAGTTCATGGGCGGCTTCACCGATTGGGCCGAAACCGTCGCCGACAGCGACAGCGCCGCCGAGTACCGCGAGCGCGTCACCACCGGCGAATCGTTCTCGATGTGGCAGAGCCTGTCGTTCAAACCCAACTACAAGGCCGGGTACTGCATGGCCGTCTGCCCGGCCGGCGAGGATGTGATCGGCGCCTACCTCGACGATCGCAAAACCCACCTCGACGATGTCGTGCGTCCGCTGCAGAACAAGGCCGAACCCGTCTACGTCCTGCCCGGATCGGCCGCGGAGGAGCACGTGCGCCGATTCCCGAACAAGACGCCGAAGGCGGTGACCAATGGCTTCCCGGACGAGGTCAATGTGCTGCTCGATCAGATCGGCCCGCGTCCGCGCCGGACACGTGGCGTATAGCGATCAGCGAGGAACGCATGTTCCATGAAGCGCTGCGCCCGTCCTCGGGTCAGATCGGACCAGGCCTGGACCCCTGTCGACCACCAGGGCGCGATCTTGCGTGGCTTGGCGGCCACGGCGTGACAGACCAGATCGGAGGCTTCGTCGACGGTAAGCCCGGGAACGCGGCTGAAGTCGGTCGGCGCGCTCATCCTGGTGTGCACGAGCGGCATGTAGATGCAGGTCGTCGTCACCTTGTCGGCGGCGATTTCCGCTGCGGCACTGCGTAACCAGACATCGAAGGCGGATTTGGAAGCACCGTAGGCGGCCCACCGCGGGGCGGGCGGCATGAGCACGCCCCAGGTGGAGATATTGACGATATGGCCCTGTTTGCGTTCGCGCATACTCGGCAGCAAGGTGAGCAGCAGCCGGACCGGCCCGAGATAGTTCACATCGATGGTGCGCGTGAAATCGTGGAAGCGGTCGTAGGATTCGTCGATCGAACGGCGAATCGACTTGCCCGCGTTATTGATCAGCACATCGATATGACCGTGCTCCGCGAGTAGATCGCGCCCGAGTTTTTCGACGGCGTCCATATCGGTCATATCCGTCGGGTACACGTGCGCGGTACCGCCCTCGGCAGTGATCTCGGCCGCCACCTGCTCCAGAGCGTCGACCGAGCGCGCAACCAGCAGCACGATCCCACCGGCTGCGGCCAGTTTGCGTGCGCTCGCCTTGCCGATGCCGTGCGATGCGCCGGTCACCAGCACGGTCCGGCCCGCGACCTCCTCGCGCAGGGATTTCTCGCGCGGTCGGGAGGTCGGGTACAGCAGCCAGGACGCCACTCGCTCGGCGAGCGGGCGGCCATTGCTCGATTCGGGAGTGTCGTTCACCCTCTCGACTGTATGCGCCGACCTGCCCTATTCGCGCTCATTTGCCGAGGTACTCAGGAGCTCGGGCAGATCCTGTCGGGGCAGGTAGGCCACGATCCGCAACCCGTCTTCGGCACGGCGCACCAGGAAGTCGCTGTAGACGTCGAGGGACCGTTCGCCGAGCGACAGCGCCCACCGGGCCGAGCTCAGCCAGCAGTGTCCGCCCAGTTCGAAGGTGGTTTGCTCGACCAGCCGAGTGCGCGGCGTCGACCCAGCATCGAACTGGTCGGCCCGCGCTCGGGCGGCGGCCACGAACTCCTCCCGGCTCACACAACGACTCGATGTCGGGGTGGTTACCAGAATCGCCGGATCGAAAAGGCTTGCCAGTGCGGCGAAATCCGATGCCGCGACGATCTCGTCGTAGCTGCGGATGAAACCCTCGATCGAGGTGATGTCATGCGAAATCATGACATCTGATTATATCGCGAATCGCGGCAGAATCCCGGGAGGCGCGCCGGTCAGCGCCGGGGTGCGAATGCGGCGACCGCCGCCATCACCACCAACAGCAGCGCACCGACCGAGGTCGCGACATGCATTCCGGAGACAAAGGATTCGCGTGCGGAATCGATCAGTGCGGAATTGTCGCCTGCATGCTGGATGGTCTCACCGAGCGTGTCCGCATAGCCGCCACCGGACCGGAAGACCAGTGCCGCAACCGAACCCAGCAGCGCGAGGCCGAGCGCGTTGCCCAATTCGAAACTGGTCTCGGAGATCCCGACCGCGGATCCGGCCCGCTCGGGTGGCACCGAGGACACTGCCACATCCGACACCAGGGTGAACGCCAGGCCGTAACCGATGCCCGCGATCGTGGATCCCGCAAGGTACCAGGCGATTCCGCCGTCCACGCCGACACCGATCAGCATCAGGTTGCCGATGGCCGAGGCCAGCAGCGCCAGCACGAAGGTGGGACGCACCCCGAGCTTGTGTCCGACCCGCGCACCACCCATCGAGCACACGAATACCGCGATCGCCATCGGAATCCCGAGCAGCGCGGCCGCGAGCGGGTCACGTCCGGTCACCGATTGCAGGTAGACACTGGTCAGATAGCTCATCGCGGCCAGTGACATCATGCCGACCAAGCTGGAGCCGATGGCGACCGAGAACTGCGCCCGCCGGAACAGTCGCAGATCCAGCAGCGGTTCGGCCAGCTGCCGCTGCCGCCGCACGAAGATCGCGAGCAGCACCGCACCGATAAGTCCGATTACGAGCGGTTCGACATCGAACCCTTCCGCGGCGATCTGTTTCACCCCGTACACCACCGGCAGAATGCCGCCGATCGACAGCAGCACACTCGGAATATCGAGCGGACCGACCACACCGGCGCGATGTTCCGGCAGCACGAACGGACCGAAGGCGAGCAGGATCAGCAGCACCGGAATATTGATGAGGAATACCGATCCCCACCAGAAGTGGTGCAGCAACAGGCCACCGAGGATCGGGCCGACCGCGGATCCGCCCGCGAAGAACGCCGTCCACACTCCGATCGCGGCGGCGCGTTCGCGGGCGTTCGGGAACAGGCTGGAAATCAGCGCCAGACTCGAGGGCAGCAGGGTCGCGCCGCCCATACCCATCAGCGCACGCGCGATGATCAACACCGCGGCGCTCGGCGCGAAGGCCGCCATGATCGAGGCGATACCGAAGATCGACGCACCGGCGAGCAGAATATTGCGCCGCCCGATCCGGTCGCCGAGATTGCCCATAGTGATCAGCAGGCCCGCGATGAGGAAGCCGTAGATATCGAGAATCCACAGCTGCTGCGCGGCCGAGGGGTCGAGATCGAGGGTGAGCGTCGGCATAGCCAGGAACAGCACCGAGATGTCCATCGACACCAGCAGCACCGGCAACAGCAGTACCGCGAGACCGAGCCGAGCACGCCGCGAACCGGTCGGCGCCGCCTGCGCGACCTCCACCTGAGTCATGTCGATTTCCTCTCCCGTGTCGCGTACGGCGTACGGCGTACGCACCAATCCGGGTACAGTGTACGCATGCGGTCCCAAAACTGGAAGCGAGTCATGGGATGACCGAGCCGAAGCTCACCCGAGCGGCCATTGTCGACACCGCGATCACCCTTGCCGACGAGGCGGGGCTCGACGGATTGTCCATGCGACATATCGCCGAACAACTGGGTGTCGGAGCCATGTCGCTATACCGGCACGTCGCGAACAAGGACGAACTGCTCGCACTGATGACCGACGAGATCTCTGCCCGCAACCCGTATCCGTCGCCGGAGGGCAAGAACTGGACCTGGCGCGACCGAGTCCGCATTGCCGCCGAAATCGATTGGGCGCTCTACCAGAAGCATCCGTGGGTGCTGCTCACCTTCGCGATGCCCCGCTACAGCTTCGGCCCGCAGGGTCTGGCCTGTTTCGCATGGCTGGTCGAGGGGCTGCGCGAGCTCAATGTCTCGACCCGCGAGGCGTCCACCATGGCCTTCGCGGTGTGGAACTACATCTCCGGGGCCACGCTGCCGCATATCAGCGGTGCGCTGGTCGCGCGCAAGGGCATGAACCCGGAGGGCTCGAACGGACTGCGGGCGTTGCTGGAAGGAACATCACAACTGCCGATCCCGCCCGCGCTCGCCGATCTGAACGGCAGTGGCGTCAGCGACCTGACCTCGGAGGATCTGCTGTATATCGGATTGTCCGCGCTCTGCGACGGATTCGAGACACGGTGCTCGAGGTCCGCCACCGCTTGACCTGAACGGCACTTCAGGTTGCAGGGTGGGCTGGTTCGCCGACGAATAGGAGCCACCGTGCACGCCATCCGCCTTCACACCTTCGGACCAGCCGAAAATCTGCGCTACGAAACGGTTCCCGATCCGGTGGCCGGACCAGGTCAGGTGCTCATCCGGGTCGCGGCGGCGGGCGTGCATTTCATCGATACGGCGTTGCGTCGCGGTGCGGCCGGTCCCTATCCGCCGCCCACGTTGCCGACGATCCCGGGGCGCGAAGTCGCCGGGACCGTGGACCAGATCGGACCCGACGTCGATGCGTCCTGGCTTGGTAAGCGGGTCGTCGCGCATCTCGGCCAGGGGCCCGGTGGCTACGCCGAGTTGGCCGTGACGGAAACAGCTCGGCTGCACGAGATTCCGGCCGATCTCGATCCGGCGGAGGCGGTCGCGATCGTCGGCACCGGGCGAACGACCATGGGGATTCTGTTGTTCACCGAACTCGGCCCCGACAGTGTTGTGGTGATTACCGCCGCCGCGGGCGGCATCGGGACACTGCTTGTTCAGCATGCGAAGAATGTTGGGGCGACGGTCGTCGGGCTGGCCGGTGGACCCGCGAAAGTCGAACTGGTGCAGCGAAATGGCGCGGATATCGCGATCGACTACCTACGCCCCGACTGGCCCGAGCAGGTGCGTGCCCAACTCGGCGACCGCAGGGCCACTGTGCTGTTCGACGGTGTCGGCGGCGAAATAAGCCGCACCGCAATCGATCTGCTCGGCAAGGGCGGTCAGCATCTGATCTACGGCGCGGCCGACAGTGCTCCGCTATCGCTTTCGGAGGAGGAGTTGGCCACGCGCGGCATCATCTCCGAGATGGTCGTCGGACCGCGCATGCTCCAGCGTGTCGGCGGCGACCTACGCCCGCTAGAGGATAAGGCCATGGCCGAGGCTGCAGCCGGTCGGCTGCGGCCCGCGGTCCAGCGTTTCGCGCTTGCCGATGCTGCCGACGCGCACCGCGCGCTCGAGTCGCGCGGCACCGTCGGGAAGGTGGTGCTTCAGGCGTAGGAGCGGTAGCCCGAATCGTCCTCCTCGCGGAACCCCTCGACCGTTGCGTGCATCGCTCGGTCGAGGTTGTCCGTGATGACCAGCGCGTCCGCGGGGACGGCGCTGATGGTGCCCCTAACTCCGAACACCGAATGTTCAACCGCCGTAGCCTCGTTCGCCCCCATCATGCGTCCGTGCCGCACAGGATGCCGCCGCCCCGGGGCGCCCGGCCGTCAGCGACGCTCAGTCGGTGAACTCACCGTTGACCACGGCGTAGGCAAAACCGTCCCAGCCCTTGCTGCCGACGGTTTGCACAATGGTGGCGTCGAGGCTGGGTTCGGCGGCGAGCAGGTCCACCAGATCGCGGCTGGCCTGGACCGCCGGATCGTCCGAATGGTCGTCGGCGACAGCGCCATCGCGCACGACATTGTCGACGATGATCACCGAGCCGGGCCGCGTCAGGCGCAGCGCCCAGAGCACGTAGTTCGAATTGTTGACCTTGTCGGCGTCGATGAACACGAGATCGAACGGATCCGGATCCTCCTCCGCCAGTACGGGCAGACTGTCCAGCGCCGCACCCACTCGGATCTCGACCCGGTCCCCGACCTCGGCCCGATCCAGATTCTCCCGCGCCACCCGTGCGTGCCGCGGCTCGAATTCCAGGGTGATGACCTGGCCGTCCTTACCCACCGCCCGCGCCAACCAAATCGTGCTGTAGCCGCCGAGCGTGCCGATCTCGAGCACCCTCCGCGCCCCGATCGACCGCGCTATCAAATGCAGGAACTTCCCTTGCGCCGGCGATACGTCGATGGCGGGCAGTCCGGCCGCCGCATTCGCGGCCAATGCCGTCGCCGTCGAATCCTCGCCTCCCATCAGAGAGTCCACGATGTAGCTGTCCACGTCGGCCCACTCGAACGTCGTCATGCCATGAAGTCTGCCACCGGGTGCCCGGATACCGCCGAAACTGAAGAGCCGACACCCGTGTTCCCGGAAACCTTGCGGGCCACACCGCTCGCCCAGTAGCGTGCCCAGAACTGAGACCAAGCCGTATCACTTTCACTGCTGACGAGGGAGCGATCCATGAAGACCCGCCGAACTGGTTGGCGCGCAGGCGCACTCGCGATCAGCTTGCTGACCCTCACCTCCGCTTTCCTGGCTGCACCCGCATCATCCGCGCCGGCGGACGGCGGCCCCGCCTACGTCGCCCTCGGCGATTCCGGCGCCGCGACCACCGGTGTCCAGAAATTCGATACCGGGGCACCGCTGCAGTGCGCCCGCTCCACTGCCAACACCCCGAAATTGGTCGCCGCCGACCTCAGCCTGAAACTGGACGACCGAACCTGCAGCTCCGCCAAGATTCCGGACCTCACCGCATCCCAAGGGCCTGGCATCAACCCGCAATTCGACGCCCTCGGACCGAAAACCCAACTCGTGACGGTCCATATCGGCGCCAACGACGCCCATATGACCAAATACATCCTCACCTGTCACCTGGCCGGAGCGAAGCCCTGCGCCGACCCGGCGTGGGACACCGATATCGACAGCATCGCCGCCGCATATTCGACTGCTCTGCACCGGATCTCGGCGCTCGCCCCGAATGCGAGGATCTTCGTCGACGGCTGGCCGACCTACGTCCGCGACGGCGGCTGCCCCGACCTGATCGGCCTGCGCCCCGCCGACGCCGCCACCATCCAGGCCGCCTTCGACCGCCTGAACAGCATCGTCGCCCGCGAAGCCGCCGCCGCGGGTGCGACCTATATCGACACCCGCCCTCAATCCATAGGCCATGACATGTGCGCGCCCGCCGGAATCCGCTGGTTCGACCCCATCATCGCCACCGAAACCCTGGTTCCCTACCACCCCACCCTCGAAGGCATGCGCGGCGTCGCCGATATCATCACCCAGGCCATCCGGTCATCGGGAGTTCTGCACTGAATCGATACGAAACTGCTCGGGGTTTTACGCTTTCGCCGCCTCGACCTCGATCTGAGTGACCGCGGTGACAATTTTGATCATTTCACGGAGCAATGCGCCCAGGCTGATCAGCGCAATGGTCAGTTTGAGCAGCAAACAACCCGTATCCGTCATCCGCCTGAGCCAGCTAGTCGGCGGCCTCGCGGGACAACGGCACCCCCTCGATCGCCTGCTCCACCTTCTGCGCATGATCGCGCAACTGATCCGGGTCGACGTTCACCGCATCTGAATTGCCCATATCGTCCTCACTCGCCGTACCTCGCGCCGTCGAATGACGGCCTCTGACTAGGACGCTCCCACCGCACATCCGGTTCCATCCGATTCGAATGGAACCAGGTCGCTCGGCCCGGGCGCCCTACTCCAGCCAGGACTTGCGTCGCTCGGCCCGGGCGCCCTACTCCAGCCAGGACTTGCGCTGGTAGTACAGATCCTCTTCGGTCGGTTCGTCGGGCACGACGACGTCATCGCGATTGGGCTTGCGCGTTCCCGATGGCGGCGGCTCGGGCTGGAAGCTGGTGGGCGGTGGGCTGTAAATCGGCGGCTCGGGTACCCAGGTAGGAACCGGATCGACGGGATCGACGTCTGGAAAGCGATCGGCGTACTGGCCGATGATCGCCGCACCGGCGTCGTCGTCGCCGACCGCGTCGTGCACCATGTCCGTGACCTGATTGCGGAGTTTCGCCTGCGCACGCCGCATGCAGGACATGTTGCCCGCACCGCCGATCAGAACAGGAAGTAGCGCTGGGCCATGGGCAATTCGGTGGCGGGCTGCTCGGTCCAGACCTCGCCGTCGATGCGCACGGTGAAGGTATCCGGATCTACTTCGATCCGTGGCATGGCGTCATTGTTCGGCATATCCGCCTTGGTAACGCGACGAACGTTCTTGACGGGAGCCAGTTTTCGGCGCAGGCCCAAACGGTCGGCGAGTCCGTCCTCGACGGCTTGTTCGGATACGAAGTGCAACGAGGTCGCGGCGGCGGCCAGTGGTGCGGCACCGAACATGGGTCGCGGCAGCACCGGCTGCGGGGTGGGGATGGAGGCGTTGGCGTCGCCCATGGCAGCCCAGGCGATCGCGCCGCCCTTGAGGACGGCATGCGGGCGGACACCGAAGAACGCCGGATCCCACAGCACGAGGTCGGCGAGCTTGCCGACCTCGACCGAACCGATTTCGTGGTCGAGTCCGTGCGCAATGGCCGGGCAGATGGTGTATTTCGCGATATAGCGCCGCACGCGGGCGTTATCGGCGGCGCCGTCGCCGGCCAGCGCGCCGCGGCGGCGCTTCATGACGTGCGCGGTCTGCCAGGTGCGCATGACGACCTCGCCGATGCGGCCCATGGCCTGGGAGTCGCTGCCGATCATGGAAATCGCGCCGAGATCGTGCAGCAGATCCTCGGCGGCGATGGTGGAGGGCCGAATTCGACTCTCCGCGAAGGCGAGATCCTCCGGGATGGACGCGCTGAGGTGGTGGCACACCATGAGCATGTCCAGGTGCTCGTCCAGGGTATTGACGGTATGCGGACGGGTCGGGTTGGTCGAGCTGGGTAGCACATTGAGATGTGCAGCGACGGTGATGATGTCGGGTGCGTGCCCGCCGCCCGCGCCCTCGGTGTGATACGCGTGGATGCCGCGGCCCGCGATGGCGCCGAGCGTGTCCTCGACGAATCCGGCTTCGTTCAAGGTGTCCGAGTGCAGCGCCACCTGCACACCCGCCGCATCAGCGACGGTGAGACAGGCATCGATGGCGGCCGGGGTGGAACCCCAATCCTCGTGCAGCTTGAACCCCGCCGCGCCTCCGCGCAATTGCTCCCACATGGATTCGGCACTGACGGTATTGCCCTTGCCCAGCAACACGATATTCATCGGCCAGGCGTCGGTGGCCTCCAACATCCGGGCCAGATGCCAGGATCCGGGCGTCACGGTGGTCGCCTTGCTGCCCTCGGCCGGGCCGGTGCCGCCGCCGATCAATGTGGTGATGCCGCCGCCCAGCGCCTCGTCCATCAGCTGCGGACAGATGAAGTGCACATGACAGTCGATGGCGCCCGCGGTGAGGATGCGGCCGTTGCCCGCGATGATCTCGGTATTCGGGCCGACCACCAGATCCGGATGCACGCCGTTCATGGTGTCCGGATTGCCCGCCTTGCCGATCGCACCGATGCGGCCGTCGCGAATTCCCACGTCGGCCTTGATGATTCCCCAGTGGTCGATGATGACCACGCCGGTTATCACAGTGTCGGGGGTGCCGTCGGCGCGGGTCGCGCGGGCCTGGCCCATGGATTCGCGCAGCACCTTGCCGCCGCCGAAGACGGCCTCATCGCCCGCGAGACCCGGTCCGCCGCTGCGGTCTTCGGTGATCTCGATCAGCAGATCGGTATCCGCCAGGCGAATTCGGTCGCCGGTGGTCGGACCGAACAGCTCGGCGTAGCGCGCGCGGCTCAGCTCACTCATGACGCACCGTCCAAACGTCCGGGGGGATTCAGGCTGATGCCGTGCACCTCGCGCGCCCCGCCGAGCGGAATCAGCGAAACCCGTTGGCCGAGACCGGGTTCGAAGCGCACTGCGGTACCGGCGGGAATATCGAGCCGACGTCCGTGCGCGGCCTCCCGATCGAAGCGCAGCGCGGCATTGGCCTGCGGGAAATGCACATGGCTGCCGACCTGGACCGGTCGGTCACCGGTATTCACGACATCGAGCTCGATGCGGTCGGCGCCCGCGTTGAGCTCGATAGTGCCCTCGGCGCAGAGGTATTCACCCGGAATCATGGTCGCCCTAGCCGATCGGATGGTGCACGGTGACCAGCTTGGTGCCATCCGGGAAGGTGGCCTCGACCTGCACGTCGTGGATCATCTCCGGCACCCCCTCCATCACATCGGCACGCGTGAGAACCGTTCGCCCCGAGGACATCAGCTCCGCGACCGTGCGCCCGTCGCGCGCACCCTCGAGCACATGATCGGTGATCAGCGCGACCGCCTCCGGATAGTTCAGCTCGAGCCCGCGCGCCTGCCTGCGCCGGGCCAGTTCGGCCGCGTAGCTCAGCAGCAGCCGTTCCTGCTCGTGCGGCGACAGTCGCATCCGGGCTCCTCAGCGCTCTTGGATCGGAATGACGGTAATTCTGGCACGCCCGTTCCGGGAGCGCCGATCAATCACGGGCGGGCAGGTTCTGCAGCCGCACCTGGCCGCGCGCCACCGTGCGACCCTCGACATCGGTCAGCACGACCTGCCACAGCTGCTGCAGGCGGCCGCGGTGCAGCGGCGTCGCCTCGCCGAAGAGCTTGCCCTCGCGGACCGAGCGCAGGAAGTCGGTGTTGTTGTTCACCCCGACCACGGTGCCCTTATTGCCCTGGGCGTTGTACCAGACCCCGCCGCCGACGCTGGCCAGCGTTTCGACGACCGTGCAGTACACGCCGCCGTTGACAATGCCGGCCAGCTGCAGCAACTGCGGCCCCGCGGTCAACTCGCCGCGCACCCGATCCGGGGTGACCTCGGTGAATTCGAGGCCGATCAGATCGGTGAAGGTGTTCTTGCTGAGCTCGGTCATCAGCTCGGGCGTCACGTCGGCCAGCGACTCGATCTGGGCAACTTCCTGCTGTGTCATGCATTCACCTTGGCACAGGGCGTCCCGGCCCTCGCACGACGGTTACTTCCCGGCGTTCGCTCGCCGAGACAGAGCGGCGGGCTCCACACGCACGTGGAGCCCGCCGCGGCAGTGGATCGGGGGTTCACGGCAGCCCTCCGGAACACTCGGCCGATCCCAACGCCGAACCTAGTATAGGTCAGGCTTACCTAAGTGAGCAACTCCTGTCGTATTGCAGGATGCTCGCGGTGACGCATTCGATCAAGGCCATGCGGACTACCAGACACTTTCTCCCGGAACCCATTCCACGCTCCACGACTACGGACTCGGCACCCGGGCATGACCGGCAGCAACTATCGAACCAGGCAACCCACAACGCGTCGCACCGGCAAACCACGCTCTTCCAGCGTCGACAGCAACCCCTCACCCCGGCGCGCGCCGACCAGCGAATCCGTCCGCGCCAGATCCGGCACATAAGTGGCCGCACCCACAATGGATTCACCTACCAGCGACCAGAATCGGCGCTCGCCGAGCCCCGAGCAGCCCGCCAATGTCCGCTGAATCAACCGCAGCGACGGCTCACACCGATGCGCGAGCCAGACGTACATCGCCCGCTCGCACGGCAAGGTGACCACCCCGGCCTCCCCAGCGAGCCGATCACCGTCGAGCACACGAATCGTGGTGTCCGCCAAGCCCGCCCAGTCGATGCCACCGTCGTTGTCGGTATGGAGCCACAGATTCTCGAGACCCGGATCCCAGACCCGACCCTCGGCCACCAGCAGCGCGACCACCCGGCCGATCACCGCGTGGATCAGTGCGGTCGCCACCACTTCGGCGGCGGTATCGGCGCTGATCATTTCGGCGGCGTGCCGTCGATACATCAGTTCGATCCGCCCCTCGCGCAACCCGTCGGCCAGCCGCCACCAGCGTCGTTTGCCCTGCTCGGACATGGCGGCCACCGCATATACCCGCGGATGTTCGGGTTGCAACGAGCGCAACCGGGCACAGGCCCTACCGAATGCCACCTGGGACTGGCGAGGCAGATAGGTCGTGACTGGCTCGGACATCGAACCTCCTCGGGTCGGCTCCGTGATGGGTCGGATTGCAAAGATAGGTTAGGCTTACCAGACCTAGCTATCGGATTCCAGATATCGAGTCAGGAGTAGTTCGTCGCCGTGACGGCATCAGGCACCATCGCGCCGGGGGCGCGACGAACGAATACAGCGCGCAGTCGCCGGCTCGGACTCGTCGCGTTGACCGCACTGCTCCTCATCGCCACCGTGGCCAGCATCGCCATCGGCACCCGATCGCTGTCCCCCGGCACCGTCTACGACGCCGTGCACAATGCCCTCAGCTGCCCGGGCGGGCCGTTCACCTGTCCCGCCGGGTCGACCGCGGAGGAGATCGTGCGCGGACTTCGCTTGCCGCGCACCGCACTCGGGCTGGTCACCGGGCTCGCACTCGGCATCGCGGGTGCGCTGATCCAGGGCTACACCCGCAACCCACTCGCCGACGCGGGCCTGCTCGGTTTGAACGCCGGCGCGGCCTTCCTTGCAGCGCTGAGCATTTACCTGTTCGCGCTGACCGCACCCGAGCAGTACATCTGGTTCGCCTTCGCGGGGGCGCTGATCGCCGGGCTGGTGGTGTTCGGTGTGTCCGCAATCGGCGGTGGCAAGGCGAGCCCGCTCAGCCTGGTGCTGGCCGGCGCCGCGGTGACCGCATTCCTGCAGGCGATGACGAATGCCATTGTCCTTATGGACAATGCTGCGCTGGACACCTACCGATTCTGGGTGGTCGGCACGGTGAACGGGCGCGATGCCGAGGTGTTCTGGCAGGTGCTGCCGTTCTTGGCGATCGGCGTTGTGCTGGCCGTCGCGGCTGCGCCCGGCCTGAATCTGCTGAGCCTCGGTGACGAGGTCGCGCGCGGACTCGGGGTGCATATCGGACGCAGCCGTGCGCTCGGCCTGGCGGCGATCGTATTGCTGTGCGGTGCCGCGACAGCGGCGGTCGGCCCGATCGCATTCATCGGATTGATAGTGCCGCATGTCGCAAGGGTTTTCACCGGTCCCGACTATCGCTGGCTGATCCCGTACTCCGGACTGCTCGGTGCGTTGCTGCTGCTGGTCGCCGATGTGGTCGGGCGAATTGTGGCGCGGCCGGGCGAATTACAGGTCGGCGTGATGATCTCGGCCCTGGGTGCACCGTTCTTCATTCTGCTGGTTCGTCGCAAGAAGTTGGTGAGCCTGTGAGGGAGATGTCACAGCGATGGCCGCGCACGAATTTGCGGGCCACCGGGGAGCATCCATGAGCGAACGAATCATGGACGAAATCTCCTCGGATAACACCGCGACCGGGCCCAGCGGTATTCCGTCGACGGCGCCGTTGCGCCGCATCCGCCCCGCCCTGCGCCTCGGTCCGGTGTCGATTGTGTTGCGCCCCACCATGACGCTCATAGTTCTGGCGCTCGCCGCGACCGTGCTCACACTGTTCTGCCTCGATATCGCCTTCGGCGAAGCCCACATTCCGATCGACCGAGTACTCGATGTGCTCAGCGGCGGCGGCACCCGTTCCCAGCGCTTCATCGTGCTGGAGTCCCGATTGCCGCGCGCGCTCACCGCCGCGGTCGTCGGTGCGGCCCTCGGCATCGCTGGCGCGATCACCCAATCGATCCTGCACAACCCACTCGCCGCACCGGATATGCTCGGCATCACCACCGGCTCGAGCCTCGGCGCGGTCGCGGTACTGGTCGGAACCGGCGGCGCGACAACGGGACTCGCCGCGAGCATCGGCGCACCGCTGGCAGCACTGACCGGAGGTTTGCTCACCGCGATCGTGATCTACCTCCTCGCCTGGGGTCGCAGCGTGACCGGCGACCGCGGCGTCACGCCGATGCGACTGGTACTGATCGGCATCGGGGTGAACGCATTGTTGTTGTCCGGCATCAGCTTTCTGCTCACCCGCGCCAGCCTGCAGGACGCGGCTCGCGCGCAACTCTGGCTCAATGGCTCGCTCAATAGCGCGGACCGCACCAAACTCGTCCCGGCCGTGCTGGCCCTGGGCGTTGTCGTCGTGGTCGCGGTGGGCTCCGCACGAACCCTTGCCGCACTCCGTCTCGGCACCGACACCACCCGCGTGCTCGGCGTGCGCATCCAGACTCAGCAGACGCTATTGATCGGCGCGGCCGTCGTGGCCGCGTCCGTCGCCACGGCGGCCGTCGGTCCGGTCACTTTTGTGGCGCTCGCCGCACCGCAGATCGCGCGCCGACTGCTGCGAACTCCTGGCGAACCACTCATCGGCTCGGCGCTCATCGGTGCCATTCTGGTAGTCGGCGCGGATGTGGCCTCGCGCACGCTGTTTCCGGTCGATCTGCCGGTCGGTGTCGTGACCGCCGCCTTCGGCGGACCGTTCCTGCTCTACCTGCTCGTGCGTATGAATCGGAAGGCGACCCTGTCATGACCATCGATTCGCGGCTCTCCGCGCAGGAAGTCACCCTCGGCTACGGCGATCGCGTCGTCGTCGACGGACTCGATATCGATATCGCACCCGGTGTCGTCACCACCGTCATCGGCCCGAACGGCTGCGGCAAGTCGACCATGCTGCGCTCACTCGGCCGCCTGCTGCGTCCCCGCCAGGGGCGAATCCTGTTGGACGGCAAGGCGATTTCGATGATGAAGACCAAGGATGTGGCACGCATCATCGGCATGCTCCCGCAGTCGCCGGTCGCGCCCGAAGGGCTCACCGTCGCGGATCTCGTTGCGCGCGGGCGTCATCCGCATCAGTCCTGGATCCGGCAGTGGTCGGCCACCGACGAGGCCGAGGTCATGTCCGCACTCGCGGCCACAGGCATCGCCGACCTGGCCGATCGCTCACTCGACGAGTTGTCCGGCGGTCAGCGCCAACGCGCCTGGATCTCGATGGCACTGGCCCAGGGCACCGATATTCTGCTGCTCGACGAGCCGACCACCTACCTCGACCTCGCACATTCGATCGAGGTCCTGGACCTGATCGACCGGCTGCACGACGAGCTCGGCCGCACCGTGGTGATGGTGCTGCACGATCTCAACCTGGCCATTCGCTACAGCGACCGACTCATCGTCATGCGCGACGGACGCATCGTCGCCCAGGGTGCGCCCGCCGATATCATCGATGTCACATTGCTGCGCGAGGTCTTCGATCTCGATGCCTCGGTCCTCGAGGATCCGGTCTCCGGCCGTCCGATGATCGTGCCCATCGGAACCCGGCACATCTTGCCCGGGTATGACAAATGACACACCAGCTATCAGGTAGTTACGACGGGGTGTAGTACGCAATTGTGTCGTTGAGTCCGTAAACTTGTGGAATGGCAGGACTTGGTGAACTCGAGAAAGCGGTCATGGACCAGCTGTGGTCCAGTGACGAGCCGCAGACCGTACGGCAGGTACACGAGGCTTTGGCCGCCCGCCGTGAGCTCGCGTACACCACGGTGATGACGGTGCTGCAACGGCTGGCGAAGAAGAACCTGGTGGTTCAGCGCCGCGACGACCGCGCTCACCGCTACGCCCCGGTGCACACCCGCGACGAACTGGTGGCCAGCTTGATGGTCGACGCATTGCAGCAGGCCGATGTGGCGGGCAGCCGCGCGGCGGCGCTCGTGCATTTCGTCGAACAGGTCGGCAGGGACGATACGGACGCGTTGCGGGAAGCACTCGCTAAGCTCGAGGCATCCGAAGATACTGCGCCGCCGAAGCAGTAGTCTTGGGATCCTGGCCTCACAATGAGGTGAGTGCCCTGGCCCCACAACGCAGTGAGCTGACTCGATGAACGCAACCGCGCCGGTCTTCGCCGGTCTCGCTTTGCTTCTCGCGGGGCCTGCCCCAGCGCTGCTGAGCCGCGCGACCTGGCCGTATCGGACTCCGCGCGCCGCGCTCGTGTTATGGCAGGCCATCGCGCTCGCCGCCGTGCTCAGCGCATTCGGCTCGGGCCTGGCCATCGCCGCCCAACTACTCGTCCCCGGACCGAACGGTCGCCCGACCACCTCCCCGGCCCGGGAAATCGACGCGCTCGGACTGCCGCTGTGGCTGGCCTATGTCTTCGTCTTCGCGTTGACCCTGCTGGTCGGCGCTCGGCTGATGTACGCGATCGTGTGTGTCGGCGTGCACACCCGCAGGCGTCGGGCGCGCCACCGCATGCTCGTCGATCTGCTCGACCAGAGCGGACCGCAGCGCCGCGCCGCCGATATCCGAGTGCTCGCCTCCACCGAGCCGATCGCCTACTGTCTGCCCGGCCTGCGCCAGCGGGTCGTACTGAGCGAAGGCACGCTGACCAGCCTGCAGGACGCCGAGGTCACCGCCATCGTCAGTCATGAGCGCTCGCATCTGCGCGCCCGGCACGATCTGGTGCTCGAGGCATTCACCGCGGTGCACGAGGCATTCCCCCGGGTGGTGCGCAGCAAGGCCGCACTCGGCTCGGTGAAACTGCTGATCGAACTGCTCGCCGACGACTCGGCGGTGAAGGTGACCGGCCCGAAGCCGCTGGCCCGTGCGCTGGTCGCGTGCGCCAAATCCACCGCTCCGCAGGGCGCGCTCGCCGCGGGCGGGCCGACCACCCTGATCCGCATCCAGCGCCTGGGTGGACGGATCGGCGATATTCGGGTCGCCTCGGCGGCGTATCTGGGATCGGCGGCCATCCTGGTGGTCCCGACCATGGCCGTCGCGGTACCCTGGCTGGTCGAACTGGATCGGCTGCTTCGTAACTGATTCCTCCGGTTCTCCCCGACACACCCGGTCCTACCGCATCCCGATGACCGGGCCCAACCATCTCGGCGGCACCACGCGTGCCCGGATCCGCCCGCGCCGAGACATGAAAGGCACACAACCCTGTTGACCTCCTCCACCCCTGCCACCACCTTCGCGGAGCTGGGCCTACCCGCCGTGCTCGTCCAGGCGCTGCGCCGCGACGGCATCGAGGCGCCGTTCCCGATCCAGGCCGCGACCGCGACCGATGCGCTGGCGGGTAAGGATGTGCTCGGACGCGGCCCCACCGGCTCCGGCAAGACCCTGGCCTTCGGGCTGCCGATGCTCGCGCTGCTCGCGGGCGCCCAAGCCAAGCCGGGTCGTCCGCGCGGTCTCGTGCTGGTGCCGACCCGCGAACTGGCGGCCCAGATCGAAAAGGCGCTGGACAGTGCGGCATTGTCGCTCGGGCTGCGGGTCACTTCGGTGGTCGGCGGCGCGCCGATCAAGCGGCAGGCCGACCGGCTCGCGCGCGGTGTGGACTTGCTCATCGCGACGCCGGGTCGGCTCGAAGACCTGATCAACCAGCGCTCGGCCGACCTGTCCGATGTGCGGATCATCGCACTGGACGAGGCCGACCATATGGCCGATATGGGCTTCCTGCCGCAGGTCACCAAGCTGCTCGACCGGACGCCGAAAGATGGTCAGCGCCTGCTGTTTTCGGCCACCCTCGACGGTGAGGTCGACAAGCTGGTCAAGCGCTATCTGCGCTCGCCCGTCACCCATTCCACCGCACCGCCGTCGGCCTCGGTCGCGACGATGTCGCATCATCTGCTGTACCTCCGCAAGGCCGATAAGCGCGACATCACCGCGCAGATCGCCGCCCGCGACGGGCTGACCATCATGTTCGTGCGCACCAAACACGGTGCGGACCGGCTCGCCAAGCAGTTGCGTGCGGCCGGAATCGCTGCCGGCGCGCTGCACGGCGGGAAGGCACAGAACAACCGGGTGCGGACGCTGGCCGCCTTCGCCGACGGTATGACACCGGTGCTGGTGACCACCGATGTGGCCGCGCGCGGTATCCATGTGGACGGGATTTCCCTTGTCGTGCACGTGGATCCGCCCGCGGAATCCAAGGCGTACCTGCATCGCGCGGGCCGCACCGCCCGGGCCGGTGAGGACGGCGTCGTCGTCACGCTGGTCACCGAGGAGGAACGCGCCGAGGTCGAGAAGATGACCCGCAAGGCGGGCGTCGATGTCGACGGCGTGCAGGTCCGTCCAGGTGATCGGCGGCTGATCCAGATCACCGGCGCGAAGCAGCCCTCCGGTGTGCCGATCGTCGCGGCGAACTCGGCGGTCACGGTGAGTGACGAGGGGGAGTTGGAGGTCGGTAAGTCGAGCCGCCGGTCGGGTGGACCGGGTTCCGGCGGTCGTGGTCGCGGCACACGCTCGGGCGGTGCGAGCTCAGCTGGTGCCGGGCGGCGTAGTGCCGGTGCGAGTGGTCGCGCCGGCGGTGCGAAGAAGTCCTCGGCTGGTTCGTCCAGCTCCACCGCGACGTCGAGTCGGCGCGGTGTCGGCACCTCGGGTCGTGCCGCCGGGGCGACGAAGGCGGCCGCGACGCGTTCCGCCGGATCGGGCTCTGCCGCGCGCAGCACCTCGGCCAGCCATGGCACAGGAGCCACTTCCGGTCGCGGTGCCGCATCCGGTCACACCGCTGCGACCAGCGGCGACACGCCCGGGCGTGCACGTCGACGCGCCGGTCGAGCGCAGGGAGTGCCGGGCAGCCGCAATCGCGGGGCAAACTGACTGCGTGGCGAATCATCAGGTGGGTGCGGTCGTCTGCGCGCTGATCTCGGCATTGCTCTTCGCGGTGGCGGCGGTCACGCAGCAACATGCGGCGGCCGCGGTTCCGGAGGACGAGTCGCTCATTCGTTCGCTGATACGCAATCCGCGCTGGTGGGCCGGAATCGTCGGTGACGCGGGCGGCTTCGCGATGCAGGTCGCCGCCCTGGCGCTGGGTGCGGTGCTGCTCGTCCAGCCAATTCTGGTGAGCATGCTGGTCTTTGCGCTCCCGCTCTCCGCCCGGATCAACCACCGCCGCGTCACCCCGCGCACGTGGGCGACCGCCATCGTCCTCGCGGCGGCGCTTGCCTGCTTCTTGATCGTCGGCGATCCGTCCGAGGGCAATACCAATGCGCCCCTGCGTGAGTGGATCCCGCCGCTGGCCGCCCTACTCGGTCTGCTGGCGGTAGCGTTCGTTGTCGCCCTCGGTACCTCCGTCCCGACCCGCCGCGCACTCCTGTTGGGCGCCGTGGGCGGGGCCCTGTTCGGTCTGGCCGCCGCGCTCACCGAGTATGTAACCGAACTCTTCGATGGCGGCCTGACCCACGTAACGGGCAGCTGGCAGACCTGGGCCCTGTTGGCCTCCGGCCTGATCGGCCTCTATCTGCAGCAACGCGCCTTCCAATCCGGCCCCCTGGTCGCATCGTTGCCCGCCGTAACCATCGCCGAACCCTTGGCCGCCGCCTTCATCGGCATCACCGTCCTCCACGAACGCCTCCGCACCAACCACATCGGACTCGTCGTAATCGCCATCGCCGTAATCATCATGTGCGCGACCACAATCCAACTCTCCCGCATCCAAGCCGAGGCATGACACACGGCTCGAGATCACGTGGAAACCATGGCGGCAGCGGCCGAGAAGCGCCGCCGCCAATTCCACCTGATCTTGATTCCGGTGCCGCGCCTCACATCTGGAGCTGGGCCGGACCGAATGCTGGGTGATTGCACGGAACTACGGCGCAACGGTTAGAATCGGTTAAGTGCAGTTTCTCCCTGGTCATCAGCCGCCGTACGACCTGACCTACGACGACCTCTTCCTCGTCCCGAATCGGACGGATGTCGCGTCACGGTTCGACGTGGATCTTTCGACCGCAGACGGGTCCGGCACCACCATTCCCATTGTCGTCGCGAATATGACCGCGGTCGCCGGACGCCGGATGGCCGAGACGGTCGCCCGTCGCGGCGGCATCGTCGTCCTACCGCAGGATCTCCCGATCGCCGCGGCGTCGGAAACCATCGCCTTCGTCAAGAGCCGCTCGCTCACCGCCGATACCCCGGTCACGCTGGATCCGGAGCGTTCGGTCTCCGAGGCCGTCGCCCTGATGCACAAGCGCGCCCACGGTGCCGTGGTCGTCGTCGACGGCGGTAAGCCGGTCGGTGTGGTCACCGAGGCGTCCTGCACTGATGTCGACCGGTTCGCCCGGCTGCGCGATGTGGCGGTCACCGACTTCGTGCGGGCACCGGCCAGCACCTCGCCCCGCGATCTGTTCGACCTGCTCGAGGCCGAACACGCGCAACTCGCCGTGCTCATCGCCGAAGACGGCAGCCTCGCGGGCGTGCTGACCCGCACCGGAGCCATCCGCGCCGGCATCTACCAGCCCAATGTGGACGCCAACAACCAGTTGCGCGTCGCCACCGCGGTCGGCATCAACGGCGACGTGGCGGCCAGGGCCAAGTCGCTCGTCGACGCGGGCGCGGACCTGCTCGTCATCGATACCGCACACGGCCACCAGGCCAAGATGCTCGAAACCCTCAGCGCCATCCGCGATCTCGGCCTCGGCGTGCCGCTGGTCGCGGGCAATGTGGTCTCCGCGCAGGGCACCCGCGATCTGGCCGCGGCGGGCGCGGACATCATCAAGGTCGGTGTCGGCCCCGGCGCCATGTGCACCACCCGCATGATGACCGGCGTCGGCCGTCCGCAGTTCTCCGCGGTGGCCGAATGCGCCACCGCCGCAAAGGAACTCGGCGTGCACATCTGGGCCGACGGCGGGGTCCGGCACCCGCGCGACGTCGCTCTCGCACTGGCCGCGGGCGCGTCCAATGTGATGATCGGCTCCTGGTTCGCCGGCACCTACGAATCCCCCGGTGACCTGCGCGTCGACCGCGACGGCAATGCCTACAAGGAAAGCTTCGGCATGGCCTCCAAGCGCGCCGTCGCCGCCCGCACCGCCACCGACAGCGGCTTCGACCGCGCCCGTAAGGCACTGTTCGAAGAGGGCATCTCCAGCTCGCGCATGCGCCTGGATCCGGAACGCCCCGGCGTCGAGGACCTCATCGACCACATCTGCTCCGGCGTCCGCAGCGCCTGCACCTACGCGGGTGCCCGCAGCCTCACCGAGTTCCACGACAAGGCCGTGCTCGGCGTGCAATCAGCCGCAGGTTTCGCCGAAGGCCGCCCGCTGCCGAGCGGCTGGTAGCCCTGCCGCCAACGGAAAGGACCCGGTCGTCCCGCCTCAGCGGATACCCCAAGCGCCCGTCTCGCGACCGCTCGAAGGCGCGGCCATCGACTCAGCCGAGTCGTCGAAGCACATGCGCCGCGCCGCCGGGAAGGCATACGCCCAGTGCCGAACTTCCCGCCCAAGCGACCACAACGCAGCGAGCCTTACGAGCGACCCGTTCGCGGCCCGTCTCGCGTCCGAGTCATCGAAGAACATGCCCCGCGCCGCCGGGAAGGCATACGTCAGTGCCGAACTTCCCGCCCAAGCGACCACAACGGAGCGAGTCTTACGAGCGACCCGTTCGCGGCCCGTCTCGCGTCCGAGTCGTCGAAGCGCATGCGCCGCAGGCGCGAGTCTCGACGGCTCGGACGCGAGACACCAGGGGCCGCGAACACGCCGCGCCGCAGGCGCGGCAAATCCAACACAGCAACACCGGCCCACGCGGGCACGCGCGTGGGCCGGTAGCATAGTGGTTGCCGGTTTCCGGTTACACAAACCCATTTGCCGAGAGGAACAAGTTGTCACCCGCGTCCGAGGGCGCCGCACAGGAGGGCTCCTCTACCGAGCCGGGTGACAAACCCGGCGCCCTCCTTCCCCTAGCCGTCCGATCCGATTCAGCTCATCGCATGTCTCGCAGGTGGTGCTGACGATGTCCGTCGTGCTCACCGTGCTCAGCCTGATCGGGTTCATCGCCCTCACCGTTGGCACCGCATTGTTCGTTGCCGCCGAGTTCTCGCTCACCGCTCTGGAACGCAGCACCGTCGAATCGCATGTGCGCGCGGTCGGGGACGCCCGCTCGCGCATGGTCCGGCAAGCGCACACCACATTGTCGTTCCAGCTCTCCGGAGCCCAGCTCGGTATCACCATCACCACGCTGATCACGGGCTATATCGCCGAACCCGTCCTGGCCCGACTGCTGTCGCCGCTGTTCACCGCGCTCGGTCTGAGCGATGGTGCGGCGCATGGTATCTCGCTCACGCTGGCGTTGCTGCTCGCCACCTCGCTGTCGATGATCTACGGCGAGCTCGTGCCGAAGAACATCGCGATATCGAAGCCGCTCGGCACCGCCCGGGTGACCGCGGGCCCGATGATCGCCTTCTCCGTGGTGTTCAAGTGGATGATCCACTTCCTCAACGGCACCGCAAACTGGGTGGTCCGGCGCCTCGGCGTGGAACCGGCCGAGGAGCTGCGTTCGGCGCGCTCCCCGCAGGAACTCGGCTCGCTGGTGCGCACCTCCGCACTGCGCGGCGCGCTGGACCACCGCACCGCGCAGCTGGTCGATCGCTCGCTGCAATTCGGTGAGCGCAGCGCCGAGGAGTTGATGACACCGCGGGTGAAGATCGAATCCCTGGACAAGTCCGACACCATCGCCGATCTGATCGCGGCCGCCAGCCGCACCGGTTACTCCCGCTTCCCGATCATCGACGGCGATCTGGACAACACCCTCGGCGTGGTGCACGTCAAACAGGCGTTCACCCATCCGGCGAATGTCCGCAACACCATCCCGCTGCATCTGCTCGCCCGGCCGGTGCCGATCGTGCCCGCCAGCCTCGACGGCGACGAGGTGCTCGAGCGGGTGCGCGCCGACGGTATGCAGGTCGCGCTGGTGGTCGACGAATACGGCGGCACCGCGGGCATCGTGACCATGGAGGATCTCATCGAGGAAATCCTCGGCGATGTCCGCGACGAGCACGACGAGGAAGAACGCGATGTCCGCCGGGTCGCCGACGGCTGGGACTGCTCGGGGCTGCTACGCGTCGACGAGGTCTCCCGGGCCACCGGCTACGACGCGCCGGAGGGCGAATACGAAACCCTCGGCGGTCTGGTGCTCACCCGGCTCGGCCGCATCCCGGTTACCGGTGATGAGGTGATCCTGCCGAATCCACGGTCCTCGCATCGCTACCCGAACGATGATGACGGCGGCTGGATCGCCAAGGTCGAACGGATGGACGGGCGGCGTATCGATCGGATCCGGCTCGTCCCGGTCGCGGCCGCCGTGTTGAAGGAGAACAGCCATGGGTGATCTCCTCGGTGTCCTGTTGACGGTGGTGCTGCTGGCCTGCAATGCCTTCTTCGTCGCCGCCGAATTCGCGCTCATCTCGGCCCGCCGTGACCGTCTCGAGGCGCTCGCCGCACAGGGAAAGCGCAAGGCGCACACGGTGATCCGGGCCGGTGAGAACCTGTCCATGATGTTGGCCGCCGCGCAGCTCGGCATCACCATCTGCTCGATCCTGCTCGGCCGGGTCGGCGAACCCGCGGTGGCGCATTTGCTGGAGGGGCCGTTCGAGCTGGTCGGCCTGCCCGAGCAGCTGCTGCATCCGATGGCATTCGCCATCGCGCTGGCGATCGTGGTGATCCTGCACATTCTGTTCGGCGAGATGATTCCGAAGAATATCGCGCTGGCCGGACCGGAACGCAGTGCGCTGCTGCTGGTTCCGGCGCATCTGATGTGGTTGCGCTTGGCGCGTCCGCTCATCGCCTTCTACAACCTGGCGGCGAATCTGTCGCTGCGCATGTTGCGGATCGAGCCGAAGGATGAGCTCGAGGCAACGGTCTCGAGTGTTGAGCTCGCCGAGATGATCGGTGAATCCCGTTCGGAGGGCCTGCTCGACGAGGAGGAGCACCGCCGCCTCACCCAGGCGCTGGGCACCTCCGATCGGGTGGTCGGCGATGTGATGGTGCAGCTGGCGACGACCCGCTCGGTTCCGTTGCGCGGCAATGGCACCACGCTCGGCGATATCGAAACCGCGGTCGCCGAAACCGGTTTCTCCCGGTATCCGGTGTGCGCGAGCGACGGCTCGCTGGTCGGGTATCTGCATGTGAAGGATGTGCTCGACAAGGTCGCCGACGAAAGCGCCGGACCGAATACACCCATCCCGCGCACGGATATTCGCCCACTGCCGACGGTGAGCGCCGGTACTCCCCTGTACGAGGCGCTGGCCCGCTTGCGCCGCACCAATTCCCACCTCGGCCGTGTCGTGGACACCCGTGGAAATACGGTGGGCATTGTGGCGCTGGAGGATCTGGTGGAAGAGTTCGTCGGCACTGTGCGCGACGGGACGCACCGGGTGATCGAATGATCGTGCTGGCCGAGTCCGAGTGGCGGACCAAGGCCGCCGCGCACCGGGCTCGGCTGCACGAGCTCGTCGGACCGTATCTCGAACGACGCGCGGCGGGATCATCACATCCGGTGATCGACTTCCTGTTCACCTACTACGGACATAAGCCCGCCCAACTGCGGCGCTGGCACCCGGGATTCGGTGTCGCATTGGCGGGCGCGCGGGAGTACGACGAAGCTCGGGGGTATCACCGGCATGACATGCGTTCCGGCGCGGTTGTCTACACCGCCGACCCCGCGTTCATCGGGCGGCGTCGCGACACCGTCGAGTTCATCGCAAAACTGCTGCGCGCCACGGCATCCCGCCCGGCACAGCTGTCCTGCTTCGGCCTGCACGAGTGGGCAATGGTGTACAAAACCGACGAGGTCCGCCACCAACAGGTGCCACTGCGCCTGGGCAGCACCGGCACCGATGCCGTCGTCGAATCGATGTCCTTGCGCTGCACCCACTTCGACGCATTCCGCTTCTTCACCCCGGACGCGGTGGGTCGCAACGCGGAACCGTTGACCCGTGCCGACCAGGTCGCCCGTGAACAGCCCGGCTGCCTGCACGCCAATATGGACCTCTACAAATGGGGTTTCAAACTGACCCCGCTCATCTCCTCCGACCTGCTGCTCGACTATTTCGAGTTCGCCTGCGCTGCACGCGAACTCGATATGTGCGCCAGTCCGTACGACCTCACCGACTACGGCTACGAGCCGATCCGCATCGAAACACCGGTAGGGCGTGCCGAATACGTCCGGGCGCAGTCGGCGTTGGCCGAGCGGTCGACGGGACTCAGACAGTCACTGCTCGACGTCTGCACATCATTGCTGACAGCAGACACCAAGGCACTCACCGCCAGTTGAGCGTCGCGGCGCCGCACGCCGAGCACCTGGCTTTTCCGCCAAAACACTCCTTTAAGTTACTCCCTATTACTACCATGTAGTCAGTTCATGCTCCGTCTGAGTCGGCGTGGTCTGTGCCCATGATGAGGAAAGTTGGGATGCAACGATGCACCCGAAGCTGAGACTGCGCCGTGCCCGGCCCTTGGCCTTGTTCGCCACCACTATCGTGGCCGCGATGCTGTTGCCGAGCAGCGCATCTGCCGATCTGCAATCCGATATCGCCACGGCGGTCCAGGAATTCCTCGATGTCGGCCGGACCTCGGTACCCCGGGCGGACTGCGGACCGGGATCGATGCCGGAAACCGGGCTGCAGGGCGATGTTTCGGCCGCCGACCGCGACAGTCGGCGCAGCACGCAGGGCTACAGCTGCAATATGTCGATGGTCGGCAATTACGCCGGGCGCGGCGCGGGCATCACTTCCACCAGCTTCGACCATTGCGCCTACCTGGGTTCGTTCTTTCCCGGCGACCTGATCAGCGAGGGCCGCGGCGTCCAGGTGCTCGACGTCTCCGATCCAGCGCACCCGCGCCCGACGGTCACCCTGACCGAACCCGCGATGCTCGCGGGTACCTGGGAGAGCCTCAAGGTCAATACCGAACGCAAACTGCTGGTCGGGACCGGTGTGCCGGTCGGCGAGGGCGTCGGCTATCTGTCGGTCTACGACGTCTCCGATTGCGCGTATCCGAAGTTGCTCAATCCGGGACCGGGCACGAATCTGCTGATGCCGCTGCCGATCACCACACACGAGGGCGGCTGGTCGCCCGACGGCCGCACCTACTGGGCCTCGGGCGTCGCGCCCGGTTTCGTCAGCGCGGTCGATCTCACCGATCCGACCGATCCGCACGTCATCTGGCAGGGGCTGACCGGAATCGAGGCGCACGGCTTCGGCATCAGTCCGGACGGCAATCGCATGTACCTTTCCGCGCTCGGCGGATTCACTGTGCTCGATATCAGCGCGGTTCAGCGCCGCGATCCCAACCCGCAGGTCACCCATATCGGCCGCACCTTCTGGACCGACGGCTGGGCTACCCAGCACAGCATCCCGGTGACCTACGACGGCAAGCCCTACCTCTACACCGTCGACGAAGGCGGTTCCGGCGGCGTGAAACTCATCGATATCTCCAACGACACCGCACCGAAGGTGGCCGGGAAGGTGAAGCTGGAGATCAACCTGCTGCAGAACATCGACAGCAATATCGGTAGTTCGATGGGCGGTTCGGTCTTCGCCTACGAATCGCACTACTGTGCCGCCGACCGCCGGGACAACCCCACTGCCCTCGCGTGCGGTTGGATCTCCTCCGGCATCAGGATTTTCGACGTCCGCGATCCGCACGATATCCGCGAGATCGCCTACTTCAATCCGCCCGCACGAACCGGCCAGAACCTGAGCCTGTGGAACTCACCGCATGCACTCGCGTCGATCATCGGTGTGCCGTTGATGAGCACACCACCGGCCGTACGCGCGGTGTTGGAGGGTCAATTCAATCCGTTGGACGCGCTCACCCCGCGCACCGGCAACCTCGCCTTCGGCGATGTCTCCACCGACTGGTGTTTCTCGCCGCCGGAGTGGCGCGGCAACCAGCTGTATGTCGCCTGCTCCGATAACGGATTCATGGTGCTGCAACTGGAGAACGACGTGTATACGGTGCCCGAGAATCAGCAATCGACCGTCGGGTCGTAGCTGTGTCCCGTTGGTTCCGAGTCGCGGCGCTCGTCTCTGTTGCGTTCGTCCTGGTGGTGCTCGGCGCGGCGCTGCGCCCACTCGTACTGCCCGAAGAGCATACGGCCGCACCGGTTCTCAACCCGGTCGAGATCGGATTCGCGCAGGATATGACCGCACATCATCAGCAAGCACTGATCATGGTGCAGCGCTTGGATCGTGACGTGGACCCGACCGTGCTGCGGCTGGCGCAACAGCTTTCGGACGCGCAGCGCATCGAGATCGGGACCATGCTCGGGTGGTTGCGGCTGGCCGATGCGTCGCCACTGTCGTCGCATCCGATGGCGTGGATGCACGCCGAGGCGGCTGTGTCGCAACATCATCCGAGCGCAGGCCAGTCGACCGGCGATGCGATGCCGGGTATGGCGACTACCGCCGAACTCGACGCACTGTCCGCAGCCCGCGGTCACGATGCCGAAATACTGTTCCTGCAGTTGATGTTCCGTCATCATCAAGGCGGACTGGTGATGGCTCGTGCCGCAGACGAGCTTCTGACCTCAGGCCCGATCAAGGAAACCGCGCGCTCGATGTTCCAGAGCCAGAGTCAGGAGGCCGGTGTGATCAGCGTGCTGCTCACCCAACTCGGTGGTCAGGCCGCGCAATAACCGACCCGCCCCTCACCGGATGCGGGTCGGCCACGCGGTGAACAGCCCGAGGTTTTCACTACCAAGATTCCGATGCGTCCGAATCCGGAGGTACGGTCGATCCAGAAAGACGGCACAGAAGGGCTCGAGCGACACGTGATCCAGACCGAGACAGTCACCGTCCCCGAACACGTGCACGGATATCCCGACGTCGCGTTCGGCGGCTATGTCGCGGGCCTGCTGGCCGGGCCATGCGAGGCCACCGAGATGCGCGTCGACTTCCGCGCGAGGGTACCACTGGAGACCCCGATGTCATTGCGCCCCACCAGATCCGGTGGCTATGCGCTGACCGATGCCGACGGCGCGCTGCTCGCCGAATCCACTCCGGCGGCACTCACCATCGATCCGCCGCCCGCCCCGAGCTGGGCCGAGGCGAAGGCCGTCACCGACGCGGCCATGGTGTCGCGCCGCGTCACCGACTGCTATGGCTGCGGCGCCGCCTGCGCACCCGGGCGCGGCCTGCGGCTACTCACCTGGGACACACCGGATCACGACCTCGTCATCGCCGCATGGACTCCGGATCCCGGCCTGGCCGACGAATCCGGCCGACTCCCACCGGAAGTCGTCTGGGCCGCTCTCGACTGCCCCGGCGGCTGGACCGCGATGCGCAAACAAGGCATGGGCTTCGGCGGCGTAACCGCGGCCCTCACCGCCAACCAACTCCACCCCGTCTACGCCGACTCCCCCTACATCTCCTACGCCTGGCCCATCAGCCACCAAGGCCGCAAACACACCGTCGGCATCGCACTCGCCACCCCCTCCGGCGACCTCTGCGCCGTAGCCCAAGCCCTCTGGATTCACCCCAAACCCTGAACCAGTGGTCACTTCATGGTGGCCAGGTTGTGCCAGAGGTTGCGGAGACTGTCAGTGCCGCCGAACAGCGTGGTGAAGTTGGTGGAGTCGATCAGCACGATATCGCCGGCTCGTCGGTCGACAGGTGGCATCCAGATCAACGCATTGAATTCGGTATTGCCGGCGGCGGTGAAGGGATGGGGTCGCCCGGGGTCGACACGCTGGCGGCCAAGGACGCGAAGCGAGTCGGATTCCGGCGCGGTCAGCTCGTAGTGCGGTAAATGGGGGTGGAAGTTGAACGTCGTCACGTTGTCCAGCAGCCGGGGCATGTCGAGATCGCGGAACCCGGTCAAGGGTGCGATGTCGCCGGTGCCGTCGACGACGGCGGGTCGCAGGCCCCATTTGTTGTGCACCGGAACATCGAGGCCCTGCATGAGCGAGCGTGTGTACTGGCCGAATCGTTGCTGCCGCGGCACCAACGGGTCGCCGTGATGCGCGTATTCCATTTGTCGCTGCGCGTAGTCGTCGGTGCACCCGACGTCGTGGTGCGGCGCCAGCAGCAGGCAGGTGCCTTCACGTTGCAGCCAGTCGCGGATCGCGTCGATCTCGTCTGAGGCGGCTTGCTGCTCAGAAAGGATGTGATCGAGCCCGAATACCATCAGGGTGTCGGTGTCGGCCAGGATCCGCTCGTCGATCGGCAAGGTGTAGCCGGCCTGGTCGATGCGCTGGAACACCGCGACGGGGTGACCGGTGGCCTCTTCGGCCAGTTGCTGAAACGCCAGCGTCGAGCGATGGAACAGCTCCAGTGTGCCGGCGATGCCCTGCAGGAAGTGCGCGGCGTCGTATTCCGGAGTCTCGTAGCCCGGCCACAGTACGTTGCGGACCTCGGTCATCGTCGAGAAGCGGTTGTACATCTCGGCGGGATCGCGTTGGGCCTCCCATGGATAGCTCCAGGCCCAATAGATGCTCATCCGTCGTCGCCCGTCGTGATTGCGCGGAATATGGCTCTGGTTGTACGTCCGTGCCGGCGGCAGAGTGCTGCTCATGGTGTGACCTCTCGGCTGTCGAGCGTGGCCAGGTATCGCAGAGCGCTTATGCTCGGAAGGAAGAAGTACGCACCGCCTCTGAGCGTGGTAAACGCCGGCAGTCCCGCATGCGTCTTACGGATGGGCCGCTTGGGGATCGTGAAGTCGAGGGTGCCGTCCTGGGTGCCGCAGATGGGGTCGTGTTCGTTGCCGAGTTCGTGAAATGTCTTGTCGTTGATCCAGACGTTTTGGGCGAACTCGAACTGGCGTACCAGGCTGGCGCAGATGATGAACGCGGCGATCCCGCGGTCCACCCCGTCGTCGGGGGCATCCTCGGGTAGCGCGGGCCCGTAGGTGGCGCCGCGGCGAATCATTCTGCGGCGGTTCATGTTCACCGCGGTGTCACGGGGATTCAGGCGCCGCGCATGCGCGCCGAGTGGTACCGCGTAGCCGTGCGGGTCCATTTCCTTGTAGTTGAAGTCGTTGTTGCGCATGGGGTCCGCGCCCAGCGCCGGATCATCCCGGTCCGGTGCCAGCACCAGGGGTGCGCCGCTGCGCCAGCGCCCCATGAGCTTCGCGGCGATCAAGTTCTGCCCGTCCGGGGTGTCCGCGTGCTCACGCAGATAGTTCCGAAACGCGCCGACGTGTTCTTGTAGCCGCCGGTAGGCCATATAGCTTCCGTTGCGGAACAACACCTCCGGCTGTGGCAGCGCTCGCGCCGGCCTCTCCTCGTCGGGGTAGCCCAGGATGAATTCCCCGGGTTGCAACGCTGCGCCCGAGCCGGGGGTCGGTGCTTCGCCGGATCCGGCGATCACCGGCTGGGACAACCGATCTCGGAACCCGAAATGATCGTGGGCGTAGTCGAAGGGCGGCGTCGCGTTCAGATCCAAAAACGACAACACGCGCACACCGGAGCAACGAGCGACCAGTTTGTGGTGTTCGGTGGTGCAGCGCTGGTACTCGGCATCGGTGCGGGCGAACAGGATCGCGATGGCGTGCAGGTCGTCACCGGCCAGCCCGCCTACCCAGTTATCGGGATGAGCAGCGCCCGTGTCGCCCAGGATGTCAGCGCGTGCGGCCATGCCTTCGCGGAACTCGTCCGGGAAGGTGGCGAGCGTTTCCTCGGGCACGCCGAGCGCCCGCAGCCCGCGCCAGGTGAAGGCCAGCGTGACCCAGCGGTCGGAACTGTCCATCGTGGCGCGCACGTCCGCCGCCGATTGCACGCGGTCCACCAGCGGCGTCAACCAAGCCCGTGCCCCTGCGGGATCGTCGAAGGACAGGAACTCGTAGCGGCCGGTCATCGCCGGGGTCCGGGTCAGCAGGATGTGCTGAATATCGTCGAGTTCGAGCATGGCACGGGGTTACTGCATCTGGTCGAGCATGTCGGAGAACGCCGCTTTCAGCCGCAGCGCCTTTTTGATCTCGTCGGCGGTGACGTACGGATACTCACCGTATTCGAGGAAGCTCGGAAACTGGTGTTCGCGAACAAATTTCACGAACGCCTCCGGGTTTTCCTTCCAATCCTCCGGAAATCCTTCGAGATTGGTGAAAGCCGTGGTGATACCGGTCTGGGAGAACAGGGCTACGGCATCCTCGGTGTATTTGTCGAAATCGGTGTCGAAGATGCCTTGATATTGGAAATGCAGTCCCGATCCGACATCGAACAACACCCACCGCAGATAGTGCAGCCGCAGCGGTGCCAGCACATCGGGACCGGCTGCTACCGCATCCTGGATCTGCTTGCCGTATGCGCGAATAGCCTCCTCACGACCCGGTTTCACCTTGGCGATGATCGAGAACCCGTAGCAGGCCGGCGTTCGGGGATAGATCGGACCGTATCTGCCCCGCTCCAGCTCGAAATAGCCCTCCGCCGGGATAGCCACCGCCGCCGGTTTACTCCAGTCGGGCTCGGTCGTCATATCTTCACCCACCTTCCGCTCGGCAGTAAGCTGGACTTTCAATATGCTATGCCTCGGCCGACCTCGCCGAAACCCACACAGCACCGGCAACTAGGACGGAATTCAATCAACGACGTCGGTGCGTCGAATTGTGCGCCGGGAGCAAAACGAGGAAAACAGACCTGGCCGGAAATCCAGCCCACCGGCGCTCGGATTTGACAGGATGACGGCATGTCGACATCGCCGCAACACACCGAGCCGACCCCGCACCGGTTGTCGACACCGCGAGCGGCCGCACTGGCCGGAGTGATCTTCGCGGTGTTGTTCGGCACAACGCTGATCTTGATCCGTATCGACATGCCCGACGGCATCGAAGGCTCGACTCATTGGCTGAACAGCCAGCGGAGCGCGATCCGAATAGCGACGGTGCTCATGCCCTTCGCCGGAATCAGCTTCTTATGGTTCATCGGCGTCGTCCGGGACGGATTCGGGCGCTACGAGGACCGGTTCTTCCTATCGGTATTCCTCGGCAGCGGACTGCTGTTCCTGGCGATGATGTTCGTCGGCACCGCCGTCGCCGCCGGTCTGGTGTCCAGTGACACCGACGTCACCGACCCGGCCGCCCGCGCCGAAGTGGTCGACTTCGGCAAGATGATCGTGGTTTCGGCGTGCCAGACCTACGCACTGCGGATGGCGGCCGTGTTCATGATCTCGCTCGCGACGATTTGGCTGAAGACCGGGCTGATGCCCCGCTGGCTCGCCGGTCTCAGTTACCTGGCGGCCGTGGCACTCCTGGTGGCCAGCGAAACGAGCAGATGGATGACACTGGCTTTCCCGGCGTGGGTGCTCGTGGTCAGCGTCCTCATCCTGGTTCGCACCCCATCCCGAACATGACAAACACCCACCAGATCTGCGCGACTGTGCGACAGTACCCCTTGTGGAGGAGCCAGTTCCTCGCCGTTCGGCCGATCTGGAGATGGTCTACCAGACCGTGGCGGACCGACGTCTGCAATACGAGAACCTCCTCTGGCAGGTTCCCACCCTCAGTCTGACTGCCCAGGCATTCTTGTTCAGTATCTCGATGGGGGCCGGGAGCGATGCCGTCGCGCGGATAGCCTCGGCGCTACTCGCGCTGATCGTGTCGATCATCTCGATCATGCTCATGGCGAGCCATCGCCTCGCCGAACGCAAGGACGCCCGATGGCTGGAGCGGTTCGAACAGCTGCAGATCGGTGCGGGCGCCTGGGGTGCGCACGGCACCGTCTTCGAGACGCAACAGGATGGCGTCGATCTCGAAGGCGGCCGACTGGACAAATTGATACCGATGCGGCAGATGTTCACGGTATGGGTGGTCGGACTGGCCTGTTTCGGCCTGGCCGCAATCTTCATGATTATCCGAACACTGGTTGGTGTCGGGCGCTGAGCTGTACAGCGATGGCGGCCTCGGCCGGATCCGTCAGGTGTTTTCGACGAAGCGGTACCAGGAACCGTGGAAGGGTTCGTAGCCGATGCCGCCGGGCCCGGCCGGCCCGGTACTCGGGGCGCTGTCCGGGAAGTAGGCGAAGCCTTCGGAATTCGTGGCTCCGCCACTGACGTAGAACAGGCAGGCGCCGTCGCGGCGGGTGACGTAGGTGACGGTGTAGACGCCGAGGCGGGTGTGGTGGCCCGGGTTGGCGCAGGCGGTGGCCTGATCTTCGAGGATGGGGCGGGACAGGCGCCAACCGGTGGTTTCGGGCACTTCGTACCACACCAGCGCGGCGAGCGCGGCGATCAGTAGCGGTGCGGTAAGGCTCACGAGGACAGCGTGATAGCGGATCAGGCCCAGGATGGCGAAGACGATCGCGACCAGCCCGACCACCGAAAGTCCCACCCACAGTAGCACTTTGGCCGGAAAGCTGCCCTGAGCAGCCAATTCCCAGCACAGCGCGGCACAGAGCAATGCGATGACGGTGGTGATGGCGCCCATCCAGAGCTCGAACCACAATGGTGTCGGTCGGGGGCTGTTGCTCATGCCAAAGAAGATACGTCGATCCGCCCTGTCCCCGAAGGGAATCGGCTCACCGTCTGTGGAGATGTCTCGCCGGGCAAAGGAAACCCCCGGCCCGGCATCCCATCGAGGGGCCGGGACCGGGGGTCGTCGTACCAGACGTTCAGCTCGGCTATTACAGCGGCGGGAAACCGGCCGAACCTGTGGCCATCCAGTTCCAGAACATCGCCGCGCGATTCACAACCAGCGCGAATACATCAAGGACAACACTTCCCATAAAACTTCCTCACATCCGACTGTCTCGTGCAGCGCCCAGGGTAACGGATCGTTATGTGGGTCGAAACCGGTCATCCGCCCCGTCGACGGCCGTCGTGTGATACAAGATTCCCCCGCCCGGCACGCTCCCGGGCGGGGGAATCACGAGTTATTCAGACGCGCAATGTCTTAGACGCAAGCCAGCGCCTTGGCCTCCCGGCGACGCCGGTGCAGGATGGGCTCGGTGTAGCCGTTCGGCTGCTTGGTACCTTCCAGCACCAGTTCCTTCGCGGCCTGGAACGCGATGCTGCCCGCGAAGTCCGCCGCCATCGGCCGGTAGTTCGGATCGCCCGCATTCTGCTTGTCGACCACCGGCGCCATCCGCTGCAGGCTGGCCATCACCTCATCGGCGGTGACCACACCGTGGCGCAGCCAGTTCGCCATGAGCTGGCTCGAAATGCGCAGGGTCGCACGATCTTCCATGAGACCGATATCCCGGATGTCGGGCACCTTGGAGCAGCCGACGCCATGATCGATCCAGCGCACCACATAGCCGAGAATGCCCTGGGAGTTGTTGTCCAGCTCCTGACGCTTCTCCTCCTCGGTCCAGTTCGGATCGGCTGCGAGCGGGATCTCCAGGATCTGATCGACGGTGGCGCGGCGGCCGCCGGCGGCGATCTCCTGCTGCCGCTCGAACACGTCGACCTGGTGGTAGTGCGTCGCATGCAAGGTGGCCGCGGTCGGCGAGGGCACCCAGGCGGTATTGGCGCCCGCACGCGGGTGGCCGATCTTCTGCTCGAGCATGTCGCGCATCAGATCCGGCATGGCCCACATGCCCTTACCGATCTGCGCCTTACCGGGCAGGCCGGCGGCCAGACCGGTATCGACGTTCCAGTCCTCGTAGGACAGGATCCACTGCTGGGTCTTCATCTCGGCCTTGCGGACCATCGGCCCGGCCTCCATGGAGGTGTGGATCTCGTCGCCGGTGCGGTCCAGGAAGCCGGTGTTGATGAACACCACGCGCTCGGCGGCCGCCTGGATACAGGCCTTCAGGTTGACCGTGGTGCGGCGCTCCTCGTCCATGATGCCGACCTTGAGGGTGTTGCGGATCAGGCCGAGGACGTCCTCGATCCGACCGAACAGCTCGTTGGTGAACGCGACCTCGTCCGGGCCGTGCATCTTCGGCTTCACAATGTAGACCGAACCGGTGCGGCTGTTCTTCAGCTCGGTATCGCCGAGCAGGCTGTGCTTGGCGATCAGCGAGGTGATCAGGCCGTCCATAATGCCCTCTGGCACCTCATTGCCCTCGGCGTCGATGATCGCGTCGGAGGTCATCAGGTGACCGACATTGCGCACGAACAGCAGCGAACGGCCGTGCAGCACCAGTTCGCCGCCGCCGACCGCGGTGTAGACACGGTCCGGGTTCATGGTGCGGGTGAAGGTCTTATCGCCCTTGGTCACCTTCTCCGCCAACTCGCCCTTCATCAGGCCGAGCCAGTTGTGGTAGCAGAGCACCTTGTCCTCGGCGTCCACCGCCGCAACCGAATCCTCGAAATCCATGATCGTGGTGACCGCGGACTCCAGCACCACATCTTTGACACCCGCCGGATCGGTCTTGCCGATCGGCGAGGCGGTGTCGATCTGGATGTCGATGTGCAAACCGTTGTGCTTCAACAGGATCGAGGCCGGCGAGGCCGGATCGCCCAGGTAGCCGACCAATTCCGCACCATCGGCGGCCAGCGTGGTGACCTCGTCGTTGCTCAGCGTGACCGCCAGCTTGCCGCCATCGATCGCGTAGTGCGTCGAGGACCGGTGCGAGCCGTTGGCCAGCGGCGCGGCGGTGTCGAGGAACTTGCGCGCGAACTCGATCACGCGGCCACCGCGGACCGGGTTGTAGCCGGTGCCCTTCTCGCCGCCGTCGGCCTCGGAAATGGCATCGGTGCCGTAGAGGGCGTCGTAGAGCGAGCCCCAGCGCGCATTCGCGGCATTGATCGCGAAGCGGGCGTTCATCACCGGCACCACCAGTTGGGGGCCCGCGGTGGTGGCGATCTCGTCGTCCACATTCTGGGTGGCGATCTTGAAGCCGGCCGGTTCCGCGCGCAGATAGCCGATATCGCCGAGGAAGCTCTTGTAGGCGGCCTTGTCGTAGTTCGCGCCGGGGTGCTCGGCGTGCCAGGCATCGAGCTTGCCCTGGATCTCGTCGCGTTCGGCCAGCAGGACGCGGTTGCGCGGAGCGAGGTCATTGATGACCTGCTCGGCTCCGGCCCAGAACGCGGCGGAATCTACGCCGGTTCCGGGGAGCGCCTCGTTCTCGATGAACTCGTGGAGAACGCTGGCCACCTGGAGCCCGCCGACCTGAATCCGCTCTGTCATCTACTGCCTCACTTTTGAGAAAGCCGGGTGGGAAAAATCGCAACCAATGTTACCCATCGGTAGTGACCTGACGGTGTGTCGGGGCCTTGATTGTATCGTCCGGCGGAATTAATGTACTGATTGGAACATTACCGGCAGCCGGAGCAATGGAGCGCAATGCCAGGACAGTCGTTAGCGGATAAGGTCGCGCTGGTCACGGGCGGTAGCCGCGGGCTCGGCCGGGAGATGGTGCTGGCCTTCGCCGCAGCCGGTGCGGATGTGGTGATCGCCAGTCGCAAACTCGACGGGTGTGTCGAACTGGCCGATGAGGTGAAGAACACCCATGGTCGGCGCGCATTGCCTGTGGCGTGCAATGTCAGCGATTGGGCACAGTGCGATGCGCTGGTCGAGGCGGCCTACGCGGAGTTCGGCAAGGTCGACGTGCTGGTCAACAATGCCGGGATGTCGCTGCTGTATCCGAGCCTGGATCAGGTGAGCGAGGACATGTTCGACAAGGTGATCGCGGTCAATCTCAAGGGCCCGTTCCGTTTGTCGACCTTGATCGGTACCCGGATGGCCGCCGCCGGCGGCGGTTCGATCATCAATATCTCCTCGGTCGAGGCCGAACGACCGGAACCGCTCGCGGTGCCCTATGCGGCCGCCAAGGCGGGATTGGCCAATCTCACCGGCGGACTCGCGCAGAGTTTCGCACCGAGGGTGCGGGTCAATACGATTCAATGCGGTCCGTTCGAGACGGATATTTCCAAGGCGTGGCCCGATGAGTTGCGCACTGAGCTGACTCGGCATATGGCACTCGGGCGGATCGGCCGTCCGGATGAGATCGTCGGCGCAGCACTGTACTTCGCGACGGACGCCTCGGCGTATTGCACCGGCGCAACTCTGGCGCTGGACGGTGGTTGGCGATGAAGGCATTGACTTACCAAGGACCGCAACAGATCTCGTACACCGAGGTTCCCGATCCGGTGCTGCCGGGCCGCGACGGCGCAATCGTTCGGGTGACCGCCGCCGGAATCTGCGGCAGTGATCTGCACATCTACGCCGGGCACGGCTTCACTGACGGCACCGGATACAGCGTCGGCCATGAGGCGGTCGGGGAGATCGTCGAATTGGGTTCGGACACGCAGGGATTCGCGGTCGGCGACCGAGTGCTGGTCTCCGCATCCGTCGGCTGTAACCGCTGCGCGAAGTGCAAGGCCGGCATCGTGGCAGCCTGTGAACGCCATCCGCTGCCTGCCGACGCCTGCTATGGACTCGGCGGATCGCTCGCTGGTGCGCAGGCGGAATATCTCGCGGTCCCCCATGCCGAGGGGAATCTGGTACGGCTGCCCGATTCGGTCAGCGATGAGGCCGCGATCGTGCTCACCGACAACGCCCCGACTGCCTGGTACGGCGCGCGCCGCACCCGCATTGCGCCCGGCGAGACCGTGGTGGTGATCGGGCTGGGACCGGTCGGGCTGATGGCCGTGCAGTCGGCATTCGCGATGGGCGCGTCGCAGGTGCTCGGGGTGGATCTGGTGGCCGAGCGCCGCAAGCGCGCCGCCGAATTGGGCGCGAAGATAGTCGAATCCGACGAACCCAAGACCGTCATCCGCGAAATGCTCAACGGTGGTGCGGATGTCGCGATCGAGGCGGTCGGCGCCGATGCGACCATCAAGCTCGCCATCAGCGCCGTGGGGCATCGTGGCCGGGTCGGCGTGGTCGGCGTCAGTCATAATCGCGCCTTCCCGTTCCATATGCAGTTGGCACAGGTCAAGGAGCTCGAATTCCATATCGGACTCTGCTCGATCCAATACGAGCTGCCCGCACTGCTGCGACTCACTGCGGCAGGCCGAATCCGGCCCGAAGCCGTTGTCACACACCGATTCCCGATGTCGGACGGCGCGGACGCCTACCGCATGTTCGCCGACCGTGCCGACGGGGTTTCCAAAGTCGTCTTGGATCCGCGCCGATGACCGCGGCATCGCACAGCGATTCGATGAGGGGTGGTGGCCGGGTGACGGGTGGGCCAGAGTTGGCCTCGCCTCGTCGCCGCGGTCGTCCACCGGCAGCGGAGACCACGGCGGAGGCGACCAGGGCGCGCATCGTGGCGGCCGCGGCGGAACTGTTCGCGGAGCAGGGTTTCCACGGAACCGGCGTCGCGGAAATCGGTGATCGAGCCGGGGTACAGCGGGGTGCGCTGTATTACCACATCGGTTCCAAGGAAGAGCTGCTCTGGCAGATCCTGCGCGATTACATCCAGCTCATGCTCACCGATGCCCAGCGGATCTCCCGCGGCATCGATGATCCGATCGTCAAGTTGCGCAAGCTGATCCACAGCCACGTCGGGCTGATCATCGAGCACCGCCGCGAGGTCGCCATCCAATTGCGCGACGTCACCGCACTGACCGGTGAGCGCGGCGAAGAACTACAGGAAATGCGTGACGAAATACAGGCCTGCTGGCAGCGCGTCATCGACGCGGGGCATGCGGCGGGCCTGCTGCGCACCGACGACCACGTGGTCACCAACAGTGTCCTCGGCATGCTGAACATGGTGACCTTCTGGTACCGCCCGCACGGCGGGCGCTCCCCCGACGAAATCGCCGGCATTGTGGCGTCCACCATTCTCGACGGCATCACCGACACGAAAGGCTGACCATGGCTTGGGATTTCGAAACCGACCCGGAATACCAGCAGAAGTTGGACTGGGCGGCGGAGTTCGTCCGCACCGAGGTGGAGCCCCTCGATCTGCTCTACCCGAATCCCTACGACCGCACCGATACCGAGGCGATGGCGCTGATGCGGCCGCTGAAGGAGAAGGTGAAGGAACAGGGACTGTGGGCCTGCCATCTCGGACCGGAACTGGGCGGCCCCGGCTACGGGCAGCTGAAGCTCGGCCTGCTCAACGAGGTGCTCGGCACCTCGGTGTGGGCGCCGTCAGTATTCGGTTGCCAGGCACCGGATTCCGGTAACGCGGAAATCCTCGCGCACTACGGCACCGAGGAACAGAAGGCAAAGTACCTGCAGCCGCTGCTGGCCGGTGAGATCGGTTCCTGCTATGTCATGACCGAACCGACCGGCGGCTCGGATCCGACGCTGTTCAAGACCCGCGCCGTGCGCGACGGCGACTCCTGGGTCATCAACGGCGAGAAGTGGTTCAACTCGAACGCGCAGTTCGCCAGCTTCCATATCGTCATGGTCGTCACGAATCCGGATGTCAGCCCGTACCAGAGCATGTCGATGTTCATCGTGCCCGCCGACACCCCCGGCCTGGAGATCGTCAAGAACTTCCACGTGCACGGTTTCAGCGAGCACGAGGGACATCTGCGCTTCACCGATGTCCGGGTGCCCGCCGACCACCTGCTCGGCCAGGAGGGTATGGGCTTCGTCGTCGCGCAGACCCGCCTCGGCGGCGGTCGGGTGCACCACGCGATGCGCACAGTCGCGCTGGTGCGCAAGGCCTTCGACATGATGGCCGAACGCGCGGTCTCCCGCCCGATGCGCAAGGGACCGCTCGCGGGCCTGCAGATGACCCAGGAACGCATCGCCGACAGCTGGATCGAGATGGAGCAGTTCCGCCTGCTCGTCCTGCGCACCGCCTGGCGCATCGATAAGGAGCAGGACTATCTGAAGGTGCGCAAGGACATTGCCGCCATCAAGGTGGCGATGCCGAAGGTGATGCACGATATCGCCCAGCGCGCACTGCATCTGCACGGCGCCATCGGCGTCAGCCAGGACCTCCCGTTCGTCGACATGATGAACTACGCCGAGGTCATGGCGATCGCCGACGGCCCCACCGAGGTCCACAAGATCACCCTCGCCAAGGAAGTCCTGAAGGATTACACTCCGGGCGACCCGGTCTACCCCAGCGGCTACCGTCCCGCCCTGCGCGAACAGGCCCGCGAACTGGTGGCCCGCCGCCTCGAACACATCGTCGGCAACCTCTGAAATCTCACCATCCGGCGGCCACGGGGTGGACGCTCAGCGTATGCGGACGCCACTTCCGGAACTCCCCATTCGACACGCGGTCACCCCGGCGGACGAGCCTGTTGAGCTGGTTATCGGCCGCATCCGCCGAACGTTATCGGTGCACACCCGGATAAACCGGGTCTAATCTGGATGCCCGGAGGTAACCGAGTGATCGCATACGAGGTGCGGCGGGTGCACAGTTGCGAGTTCTGCGGCACCGACGACCAGGCCCTCGGCACCGACAGCTCCTTGGACCGGGCGAAGTCGATCGCCGAACGCGACGCGGGCCTCGCCCTCGAATGGGCATGGTTCATCGCCGACGGCGAGTGGCCGCTGAGCGCCGATCCCGGGGACGGCGTCTACCGCTACTACATCTACGCTCGGGAGACTACTGCGTAGTGGTCACGAGGCGCGTACAA
The DNA here is from genome assembly GCF_035920345.1 of Nocardia vinacea. Classification (NCBI taxonomy): domain Bacteria; kingdom Bacillati; phylum Actinomycetota; class Actinomycetes; order Mycobacteriales; family Nocardiaceae; genus Nocardia; species Nocardia vinacea. The sequence continues at coordinate 1,209,868 of NZ_CP109149.1, read as the reverse complement.
CCGGATCCGTATATCCCGCAACGGGACTCAGAGCATATCCGAGATCTCGGGATCGGATTCGTGTGCCACCGTCGGTCACCGGAGTGGCCCGTTGCTGTCGGTGGCACGTGTCACACTCGCCGTAATGAGCCGCCACACCACCTTCCGGTACTGCCTCGACCCTACCGTCGAGCAGCAAGCTGTGCTCGCACGCCATGCCGGAGCGGCCCGGTTCGCGTTCAACAAATCCCTGGACTTCGTCAAAACCGCGCTCACCCAACGGAAATTCGATCCCGACCATTCGGTGCCGTGGACCGGATACAGCCTGATCAACGCATTCAACACGTGGAAGAAAACCGAAGCCGCCGGACGCGTGATCGCCGTCGACGCGGCGGGCGTCGCCCAAGTCGAGGTGACCGGGCTGGCCTGGCGCACCCAGGTGCGTCAGCAGGTGTTCGAAGAAGCCGCCGTCGACTGCGGCCGCGCCCTGACCGCGTTCTCCGACTCCCGCACCGGCAAACGCAAAGGCACCAAGGTCGGGTTTCCGCGCTTCAAAAAGAAACACACCACCACCCCGTCGTTTCGGCTACGCAACAAACTTTCCAAGACGGGTCGTGCGGCGATCCGCGTCGGCGACAAAGACATCGCACGGTCGATTACCCTGCCCGGTATCGGGATGCTGCGGGTGCGGGAGGACACCCGCCGCCTGCGTCGCCTGCTCGCGAAGGGACGGGCGAAATCCTGTCCGCCGCCATCACCTACCGGGCGGGCCGCTGGCAGATCAGCATCACCACCGAGGCCGCTGACCTGCACCCCGCCTGCCACCACCCGCCGCGCACAGCCGACGATGACGGTGGCTGGGTGGGGATAGATCGTGGGTTGTCGGCGTTCGTGGTCGCCGCCACCGCCGATGGCACCGAAGTCGCCCGGATCAACGACCCACCCAAACCCCTTGCGACCGGATTGCGTCAGCAGCGGCGGCTGGCGAAAGCGTTGTCCCGCAAGCAGAAAGGATCCCGCAACCGCCAAGTCGCAGCTGCCCGGCTGGCGCGGCACCATCACCGAATCGCCAACATTCGCCGCCACTTCCTGCATCAGGTCACCAACACGCTGGTCAAAACCCACGACCAGCTCGTTGCCGAGGACCTCCACGTGGCGGGCATGCTCCGCAACCATCGTCTGGCGCGCGCAATCAGCGACGCCGGATGGGCCGATTTCGCGCGACTACTGCGCTACAAACAGACGTGGCGCAGCGGCACGGTCGCCACTGCCGACCGCTGGTTCGCGTCGAGTAAACGCTGTTCGGCCTGCGGGGTCGTCAATCCCGATCTCACGCTGGCGGATCGGGTGTTCGCCTGCGGGTGCGGGTATCGCGCCGACCGTGACCTGAACGCGGCGGTCAACCTCGCCGTGTGGGCGGCGACCCACCAAAACCGATCACGATCCCCGGACCCCCAAGCAGGAGGCCGGGTCACCAATGCCCGCCGACGGGAAGGCGCTGACCAGTACCCTACGTGTGCCGGTGAAACCGGCCCGGAAGACGCGGGAACCGACGTTCACACCATCGTGGCGTGAACCGACGACGCCCGAGAAGGGCGGTGTCTGAAGACCCACAAGGGTCTTCAGACACGCTGTCAGTCGCAGTACCGACGCTTTCCGCGGCTGCGAGCTGGAGATGTGGTACCGCGACATCCACGGCTGCCTGTTCCACCCGCTGCCACGGGCCAAGCAGACCCGGTTCACCGGTCGAGTTCTGTTGGGCCACACGCCCATCGGCTGACCCGACCTTCTCGAACGGCATATGTTCGAAGCCGGGACACACGCCTGTCGATCGGAGTTCAATGGATGGGCACACGATGATGCACGGGAGCGAGTCATCGGTGTCCTGATAACCACCACAACCGTGGACGAGGCGCTGACTGCCCCTCGGACACGATGAAGGAGTCGCGCACCCCCTCGCCCGCGGCTCCTTCATCCCGCCGCGCCGGGCGAATCGTCGGCATTGCGCATTGTGTTAAAAATGTTCGGCGTTTGTCACGGGTGGTTCCCGCATCAACCCCTGGTCAGACCGTACGGTTGTCTCCGACGCGACGGCAGGCAGTCGCGTACGGCCCTCCGGCCGCTTCGGACCTAGCAAACCGAGGTGTGGACCATGTTTATGCGCAGGATGATCGGTGCCATGGCGGGAACCGTCATGGTAGGTGCGGCGGGCGCCGTCGGCGGTGCCGGCGCGGCGACGGCAGCGCCCGATGGCTGCCCCGACCTGTATGTCGTGGCGGTACCCGGCACGTGGGAGACCTCCGATGCCAATCCCAGCGAGGGCATGCTCGCGAGCGTCACCGATAACCTGCCGCGAAATACCAGGACCGACTACGTGACCTACGCGGCGACCGCTTTCCCCTGGGAGACCGATGTTTACGGCCGGTCCAAGCGGCAGGCCATCGATAATGCCCGCGGTCTGGTCACGGCCACGGCCCAGCAATGCACCGACACCAAGATCGCGCTGATCGGCTACAGCCAGGGCGCGGATGCGGCAGGCGACCTCGCCGCCGAAATCGGCACCGGACTGAGTCCCGTTCGGCCCGAACGCATCGCCGCGGTCGGGCTCATCTCGGATCCGCGCCGCTCCCCGACCGATGCACTCGTCGGTCCGCCGGTCAACGGCGCCGGTGCGGGCGGCCCACGCATCGGCGGCTTCGGCTTCCTCACCAAAAAGACCCGCACCATCTGCGCTGTGGGCGACCTCTACTGCGCCGCACCGCCCACCGACTTCGCGACCCGCTTCGCCGGATTCCTGGCCCAGGCCTCCGATCCCGACCCGGCTCAGCTGTGGCGCTATCAGCAGGAGGCGTTCGCCATCTTCAACGACCTGATGGCGACCGGGGTGGCCCCGCTCATCCAGAACCAGCTCGCCGATCCGGAAATGAACGAGCGCAAGCAGGAATTCGAGCGGTTCTACAACTCATTCGTACACCAGAACTATCCGGCCTACGTCGTGGATTCCAACGGCGCCACCGCCACCTCGTGGCTGCGGCAGTGGCTGGTCGGCCTGGCCTGAAAAACCCTTCGCCAGCGGTGGGTGCGCTGTGCCACCATGGATTTCGATGATGATCACCCGGTTCTGCGGGTGCCGACGAGTATGAGGAAGGAGGCGGCGGCCGTGACCATTGTCGTATCGAGCTTGCGTCGATATGACGCGTGCGTCGAGCAGGAATTGCGCCGCCTCCCGGCCGGTAACTGACCGACCCTCGCCTTCCGAATCCGCTCGCTCTCTCGAAACATGGTGACTCCCATGATGTTCCACCGTGCCACCGATCCGGTGGTGTCTACTGTCGACGACTGGATACACACCCGGGTACTGGTATTGAACGCCAGCTACGAGGCGCTCACCGAGATCAGCGCCGACCGGGCCGTGGTGCTGCTCATGGGCGGCGCCGCGGAGTCGATCGCGGATCGGGAGCCGCACTTCCCGATTCGGTCCAAGCGCCTGGAGCTCGCGCTGCCGGAGACGATCCGGCTGCTGCGGTACGTGTATCTCGACCATGTGACGCGAGTACACGACGGCAGTCGCGCGACGCTGGCCGGTGTGCTGCGCCGGGACCACCACCGGTGCGGGTACTGCGCGTCCTGGGCGCGCACCGTCGACCATATCCGGCCCCGCAGCCGAGGTGGTCCGAACACCTGGGACAACCTGATCGCTGCGTGCGCGCCGTGCAACTCGAGCAAGGCCGACCGGACGCCGGAGGAGGCAGGCATGCGTTTGCTGTGGCAGCCGAAGGCCCCAGACCACCTGGCCAAGCGGCAGCAGCGGATCTGGAAGCAACTGGCCGCCACCTGAGCCGAGAGAGAAAGGAGAAGGCTCGAAATGACCGTCGAATTGGAGACCGGCGCGGTTGTCGATCTGACCGACCTGCTCCCGCTCTCGGATTCCCGAGAGTGGCATCGGGCGGCGTGCCGAGGTGATTCGAATCACGAGGCGTGGTTCCCGTACCCGTCGCAGGATTTCGCGTACGCGCGTGCTGTTTGCGCCGGCTGCCCGATCCGGGACGCCTGCGGTGAATTCGCCGCGCGGACTGGACAGTCCGGAGTTTGGGGCGGACACGAGTTCGACCGCGGACGGATGATCCGACCCTAGTCGGACGTTCACGCCACGCCGTGCCGGTGCGCCGCACCGGACACACCGGCACGGCAAATCTCGCGTGAACATACACTGAGGATCGTGGGCACACATCGCAGCGGAACCAGGTCCCGGGGCGTCAGCAAAGGTCCGGTTATCGCAGTGGTTGCCGTTTTGCTGCTAGTCGCGGCGGTCTTCGCGTTTTTTCAACTCAGTGATCGCGCCGCGAACCGGGACAAGTCGGCAGCGGCGGAATGTAAGGAGGGGCCGTCGACGCTGTTCGTGACGGTCGATCCGGATATCGCCGATCCGGTGCGGGCCGCGGCGGAGCGCTACAACACGACCAATCCGAAGGTGCGCGATCATTGCGCGAAAGTAGTGGTGACCGCCCAACCATCAGCGGCGATCGTCGCCGGGTTCACCGCCGCGGGCACACCGTGGAACGGTGCGCTCGGTCCGCAGCCGGGGCTGTGGATCGCCGATTCGATGCGGTCCATCGAATCCATGCGGGTGCCCGGGCTGATCGAGGGCACACCCGCGTCGGTTGCGATGAGTCCGATCGTGGTCGCCGTTCCCGAGGATCTGCGGGGTGCGCTCGAGCAAGCCAAGATCACCTGGGCGGATTTGCCACGGCTGCAACAGGGTTCGCTGGATGAACTCGGATTGTCCGGGTGGGGTGGGCTGCGGATGGCATTGCCCGCCGGGGACTCGACCTTGGCGGTGGCAGCAGCGGTCGGCTCCGCAGTTTCGGGAACCGATCCGCTCACCGATCAGGTCGCGCAGTCCGGTCAGGTTGTCGCGGCGATCTCCGGGCTCGCCGCGAAAGCGCCGCAGGCGGCGGACACCACGGCCGCATTGGCCGCGATCGGTGGGACGAATTCGCCCATTCATGCGGTAGCGGCTACTGAGCAGCAACTGAAAGCTGTTGGTAGTACGTCGGAATTTCGGCCCGCGGGGACGGCACCGGTCGCCGATCATCCTGCTGCGCTGATGTCCGGGGCGTGGGTGGACAAGACCCAGAATCTGATCGCATCGCTGTTCACCGACTACTTGCGCGCACCCCAACAGTCCTCGACATTCACCGCCGCCGGATTCGCCGCGGCACCGGCCACCATCGCACCCGCCGCGCCCCGGACCGCACTGGACAAGGTGCGTGCCACACTCGCCAATCCTGTTCTCGGCGTGCAGGCTACCGTGCTGCTCGACGTCTCGTCCTCGATGGGCAACAACGACGGATCCGTCACCCGGCTCTCGAATGCACTCGGCGCGCTGCGCTCCACGATGAATGTGATGCCGCCGGACTTCGGACTCGGCGTGTGGACGTTCGGGAAGAACCTCGACGGGACAACGCCGTACAAGATCCAAACGCCCACCGCGCCACTGAGCAATCAGCAGCGCACCGCGTTGGATACGGCGCTGGAGGCGGTGAAACCCACCGAGCCTCGCACCGACCAGGCGTATCCGTCACTGATCGCCGCCTACCGCTCGGCTATTCGCGGATATACCGCGGGGCTGACCAACTCCGTTCTGCTCATCACCGACGGCCCGGATGACGACTCGACCATTACCGGAGCCAAGCTACTGACCGAGCTGACCTCGGCCGCCGATCCGGCCCACCCGGTTCGCATCGATGTGATCGTCATCGGGAGCAATGGCACCGAGACCCTCCAAACCGCCGCCCAGCGAACCGGAGGGACGTACACGCGGCTGCCGACCACGGACGACGTCAGCTTCGGGACTGCGGTGATGCATGCTCTGACGACGCCGTGAGGACTGGCCGATATCGATTCGTTCAGTACCCGACTTACGAACCGGTGACCACGCAAGACAGCCTCCGCGCGGTCGATGCCGAGCTGGCCGACGCGCACGCCTGCGCAGTCCGACGGCCGATCGGGGCACAGCGGAGCACCTCGCAATGCAATGATGACCCGGTGACTTCCTGGCTTCCGCTTCTCAGCTCGCTCATCGTCGCCGCCGCGGCGCTAATCGGCGTCCTGATCAACAACCGGACCAATCGCAACGCGATCACCGCGGCCGACGAGCGCAACCGGACCACACTCGATGCCGCACAGCGCAATATCGAGACGACCAACGCCGCCGTGCAACGCAACATCGACAACGCCAACGCCGCCGCAGAACGCCGCGAACAGGACAAATGGCGACGTGAGTCGGTTCTCACCGCGATCTCCTCGGTACTGCTCTCCACCGCCGACGTCCGCCAAACCCTGTGGGACACCCTCGATTGGAAGGCCGAATCCGTCGAGGAGGTGGACAGTTTCGGCAAGGAGGTGCATCAGAACATCTCCGCATGCAACCGCTACATCACCCGACTCCGCGTCCTGTCGAACCCCAAGATCCCGCACCGGTGCGAAGATCTCCTCCGCACCCTCACCGCAGCCGAGAGCATCACCGTGCAACGCCTCAAGGTCGAACTCGATCAGGAAGCAACCATGGACGACGTCAACGCGATCCGCGCACTGTGGCACAAAGCAATTGCCAATACCGTCCAAGACGAACGCGCTGTCATCGACGCAACACGCTCGGAACTCGGAATCGAAGCCCTCAGCGAGATCCCGGAACTCGAACCCGAAGCGGCTCCGGACCCGGCGTAATCACGCGTGGGGCGGCTCGAATTCCGTTCGAAAAAGCGCAGAGGATCGCGCAGACCAGACAAACCCGCTGCCCCACAGCAAGATCACGCGACTGCCGCGCCGTGAAGACGGCTACCGAGCCGCACCTGCAACAGGGTCGAGGTGCGGCTCGGTAGCCGTCAGTACGCGTCCAGCGGCGGGCACGAGCAGACGAGGTTGCGGTCACCGTAGGCGCCGTCGATGCGCCGCACCGCGGGCCACACCTTGCCCCGCGCCGGATCCAGACCCTGCGGGTACACCGCTACCTCCCGGCTGTACGGGTGGTCCCACTCCCCGACCAGGCAGGCCGCGGTATGCGGCGCACCACGCAGCGGGTTGTCCTCGACCGGCCAGACACCCGCAGCGACCTGATCGATCTCGGCCCGGATCGCTGTCATAGCGAGGATGAATTCGTCCAGCTCGGCAAGGTTTTCGCTCTCGGTCGGCTCGACCATCAAGGTGCCCGCCACCGGGAAGCTCATGGTCGGCGCGTGGAATCCGTAGTCCGCCAACCGCTTTGCCACATCGTCGACGGTCACACCGGTCCGCTTGCTGATCTCGCGCAGATCCAGAATGCACTCGTGCGCAACCATCGAATTCTCACCGGTATACAGCACCGGGAAGTGCTCGTTCAACCGTCGCGCGATGTAGTTGGCCGAGGCAATCGCGGTCAACGTGGCCTTACGCAGGCCATCCGCCCCCATCATCCGGATGTAAGCCCAGGTGATCGGCAGGATCGACGCCGAACCATACTTCGCCGCCGACACCGCGTGCGAACCCTGCTCGAGCGGGTCACCGGGCAGATACGGCGCCAGATGCGAGCGCACTGCCACCGGGCCGACGCCGGGACCGCCGCCGCCGTGCGGAATGCAGAAGGTCTTGTGCAGGTTCAAATGGCTGACATCGCCGCCGAACCGGCCCGGACGGGCAAGGCCCACAAGGGCATTCAGATTCGCGCCGTCGACGTACACCTGACCACCCGCATCATGCACCAGCGCGCACAACTCGGCGACCTCGTGCTCGTACACGCCGTGCGTGGACGGGTAGGTGATCATGATGCAGGCCAGCCGGTCGGCGTGGTCGGCGATCTTGGCGCGCAGGTCGTCGAGGTCCACATCGCCGTTCTCCCGGCACTTCACGACCTCGACGCGCAGCCCCACCATGGTGGCCGAGGCCGCATTGGTGCCGTGCGCACTGGACGGAATGAGGCACGTATCCCGGTGTGTATCACCACGATCCAGGTGATAGCGCCGAATGGCCAGCAACCCGGCGTACTCACCCTGACTGCCCGCATTCGGCTGCAGGCTCACCTGGTCGTACCCGGTGATGGCCGAGAGCCAGCCCTCCAGGTCGGTGATCACCCGCAGCAGACCGGGCGCATCCTCGACCGGCGCGTACGGATGGACCCGCGCGAAACCGGGCCAGGTGATGGCTTCCATCTCCGCGGTGGCATTGAGCTTCATGGTGCAGGAGCCGAGCGGAATCATGCTGCGGTCCAATGCGATGTCCTTATCGGAGAGCCTGCGCAGATAGCGCAGCATCGCGGTTTCGGTGTGGTGGCTGGTGAAGGCCGGATGGGTGAGGAATTCCGACGTGCGGGTCTCGATCGAACCGCCGGTCACGCTCGGAACACCGCCCGGATCGCTGACGCCCGATGGCAGTCCGGTACTGAAGGATTCGAGCACCGCGGTGACATGCGCCTCGGTGGTGGCCTCGTCACACGCGATGCCGACGTGATCGGCATCCACCAGCCGCAGGTTGATCCCGCGCGACTTCGCCTTCGCGACAACGGATTCCGCGCCGCCGGGCACGCGCACCAGCAGGGTGTCGAAGAAATTCTCATGCACCACGACACCATCGAGCCCCACCGCGATGGCGGCCGCGCGCGCATGAACGCGACGGGCGATCGCCAGCAGTCCATCGGCACCGTGGCAGCTCGCGTACATCGCGGCCACAATGGCCAGCAGCACCTGTGCGGTGCAGATATTCGAGGTCGCCTTCTCCCGGCGAATATGCTGCTCACGGGTCTGCAGTGCGAGCCGGTACGCCTTATTGCCATCCGCGTCCACGGAGACGCCGACCAACCGGCCGGGCAGTTGCCGCGCATGCTTGGTGTGCACCGACAGATATCCGGCATGCGGACCACCGAAGCCCATCGGCACCCCGAAACGCTGTGTGGTGCCGAAACATACGTCCGCACCCTGCTCCCCCGGCGGCGTAATCAATGTCAGCGCAAGCAGATCCGCGCCGACCGCCACCAATGCACCACGCTCGTGCGCCGCCTCGATCACCGGCCGCCAGTCCACGATCCGCCCCGACGCACCCGGAACCTGAACCAGCACGCCGAAGAACTCGCCCTCGGGCAACTCCCCGCCGGACAGATCCGCCGAGACGATCTCGATGCCCAGCGGCTCGGCCCTGGTGGACAGCACGGTCTTGGTCTGCGGGAACAGATCGTCATCGATGAGCAAACGTGCGGACTTGGACTTGCCCGCGCGGCGCAGCAGCGTCATCGCCTCGGCGGCGGCGGTGGCCTCATCCAGCATGGACGAATTGGCCACCTCCATCCCGGTCAAATCCGACACCATGGTCTGGAAATTGAGCAGCGCCTCGAGCCGCCCCTGGCTGATCTCCGGCTGGTACGGCGTGTAGGCGGTGTACCAGGCCGGATTCTCCAGCAGGCTGCGCACCAGCACCGGCGGGGTCAGCGTGTCGTAGTAGCCGAGTCCGATCATCGAGGTGGCGACGGTATTCGAGTGCGCGAGCTCGGCGAGTTCGGTGAGCACCTCGTGCTCGGTGGCCGCGGGCGGCAGCACCTCGAGGCCGGAGCCGTCCAGAATGCTCGCGGGCAGTGCCGCGGTAGCGAGCTCGTCCAGCGAGCCGACGCCGACGACGTCCAGAATCCGGGCGAGTTCGTCCCGGTCGGGTCCGATGTGGCGGTCGGCGAATGATCGAGTCACGGCAGCTCCAGGGTCGGGCGGGGTCGACCAGCGGTGGTCGACGGGTACCAGCCCTCCCCCTCTGTCGTGGAGCCTGAGAGATTCGGACGCCGCGACACCCTGCCTCGAACGGACAGGGCTCAGGACCCCTTTCCCCATGGGCGGGCGATCGCCGCGTTGTGCGCCAAACACCACTTTCCAGAGACGTCGAAGCCCGTACGGTCCTTTTTGCCTGAGAGATTGACGGGGAGGTGCTGCTCCTTCGGCGCCCGGACTCTTGTGAAGTCCGGAACTCTCCCGCACGGCGGCGACGCATCGCTAGTTTATGCCGCGCGCGCAACAAATGACGCCACCGGACCCCGGATGGGCGTGTAGCGCTCATCACTCCGGTGCATATGACAAGCGCCCGCCGCGGCGGCGACGGGCGCTCGACCGAGCTCTAGCCGGTCTTCTGGTTCATCCGAGCCTTACGACGGAAGGACAGTTCGTCCTCCGGGCGTTCGCTCGCACTGCCGCTGACCGCCCGCTCGGCCGGGAAGTTGGCGATGGCTCCGGTCAGTTCCCGCATGGCGCCGCTGACCGCGATTCCGAAGACGCCCTGCCCACCCTGCAGTAAATCGACTACCTCCTCGGGCGAGGTGCATTCATACACCGAGGTGCCGTCGGAGAACAGCGTGATACCCGCCAGATCCTGCACGCCGCGGCTGCGCAGATGATCGACCGCGATGCGGATGTTCTGCAGCGAGATGCCCGCGTCCAATAGTCGCTTCACGATTTTCAGGACCAGAATGTCCTTGAACGAATACAGCCGTTGGCTGCCCGAGCCCGCTGCACTTCGGATGGAGGGCACGACCAGTCCGGTCCGCGCCCAATAGTCGAGCTGCCGATACGTGATCCCGGCCACCTGGCATGCGCTGGGCACGCGGTAGCCGACCAGATCGTCGGGCACCGAATCATCCGGGAACAGGCCTGGCTGTACCACATCCTGCGATTGCTCTGCCACTGACCACTCCCTTGCTTCGCCGACGCCTTGCCTCATCGATGACCCGGCTCCGTAACGACCAACGACCGGCCATAACGGACGTGGCCCAACTATCGAGATTACTCCCCCTGATTGTCCCGGGAGCCGCATCATCCGACCAAACGCGACGCGCGGTAAGAGTCTCGACCTCTACTTTAGGGCCAGTACTTTAGGGCCAGTACACAATTCGTGTTCTCCAGAAAACTCGACCGCGGCGGAGCGAGTCTTACGAGCGACCGTTCGCGGCCCGTCTCGCGTCCCAGTGGCCGAAGCGCATCCGCCGCACACGCGGAACCCCACCGCCCGACGTGAGGGCATCAGGTGCCGAACGATCCGCCATCAGCGACCCCAACGGAGCGAGTCTTACGAGCGACCCGTTCGCGGCCCGTCTCGCGTCCGAGTCGTCGAAGCGCATGCGCCGCAGGCGCGAGTCTCGACGGCTCGGACGCGAGACACAGGGGGCCGCGAACACGCCGCGCCGGAGGCGCGGCCAATGACTCAGCTATCGGTGGCCTTGAAATCGTCCGGCGAGACCGACTCGAGGAACTCCTTGAACTTCTCCACCTCGTCCTCGCGCTCGTCCGGCATGACCAGCCCCGCCTCTTCGAGCACCGGCTCCTCGGCATAGATGGGGCAACCCACCCGCAAAGCGATCGCTATCGAATCCGACGGCCGCGCCGAGATCCGCAGATCGTTCTCGAAGACCAGATCCGCGTAGAAGGTGCCCTCCTGCAAATCCACGATCCGCACTTCCTTGAGGGTGTGCCCGAGGTCGGCGATCAAGATCTTGATCAGATCGTGAGTCAGCGGACGGATCGGGGTCACCCCCTCTTGTTCGAGCACGATCGCGGTCGCCTCGGCCTGCCCGATCCAGATCGGCAGATACCTGTCTCCGGACGCCTCGCGGAGCAACAGCACGGGCTGGTTCTGTGGCTGCTCGACACGAATGCCGATTACGCGCATCTCACTCATCGCACTGCCTCCCAATGACTCGCCGGCCGCCCGGCATGACCGCTGCAGAGCTCGCCGTACCACGAGTCTAAGCGAACCTCGAGGCGTGCAGCATTCCCTGTGCACAGCCGAAATCGGCGTGTTGTCCGTCTGGAACGCAAAGCGAACTTCCGATGCACCCGCCGGAACTCAGCCGCCGAGCGATGATCGCACCGACGCCTTCACCAGGCAGGTGTGCAGTGTCAGCGACAATGCCGCCAACTCGCGCACCGTCTCCTCGGCACGGGCCCGCGCACCGGCATCGCGACTCTTGGCGATCGGGGCGGCGATCTGCGCCACCAGCGCGGCCTCACGGTCCGCGGCCAGCTTGAAGGCGCGCAAATGCCGTGCCTCCAGGCCGAATTCGGCCATCGCCTTGGCGGTTTTGGCCAGCGTCACCGCATCCTCGTCGAAGAAACCGGCGGCGCCGGGGGTGATCAGATTCGCTCGAATCAGATCGGCGAGGAATTTCTCATCGATCTCGGCCCTGGCAAGCAGATCCGCCCGGGTGAGCCGGATTTCGTGATCGAATCGCAGCTCGTCGGGCGAGATTTCACCGGGCACGACGCCGAGTTTGCGCGGCGCCGCGGTACGTGCGCCATGGTGCGCCGCAGGTGTAGCGGTGAGCTCGGAGTCGGGCATGGCGTGCCCCGACTCCGGCGCACCGTTGCGGCCGGAGTGCGCCCGGGCGCGGGCTTCCCGCACACCGAGCGTCGCCGCACCGCTGTCGATCGCTTCGAGCTGCTCCTTGATCACCTTCAAGGGCAGGTACTGATCACGTTGTGCGGTCAGCACGAATCTGAGCCGCTCGCAGTCCGCGATCGAGAACCTGCGATAACCCGACGGTGTGCGCTCGGGTCGGATCAGCCCCTCGGCCTCGAGGAAACGGATCTTCGAGATGGTGACATCCGGAAAGTCCGGTCGCAGCAGGTCCAGCACGGAGCCGATCGACATGCCTCCGCGAGCCCACTGCGCCGCGCCCGTCATAGCACCGAGTCTTTCATGACACAGCGTTCTTCCCTGTCAACACTGCCGACACGCGAAATCCGTGCCGCTGATGTCACAGGCTGCCCGCACCCGCCGACGAATCGCTCTGCTGGACCCTGGGCCCAGTGAGGAAGACGAGGCGGAACTTGCCGATCTGAACCTCGTCACCGTTCTGCAACTCCGAGGAGTCCACCGGCTCCCGGTTGACGTAGGTGCCGTTGAGGCTGCCCACATCGACCACCTGGAAGGAATCGTCGTCCTGCCGGAATTCGGCATGCCGACGGCTGACGGTGACGTCATCGAGAAAGATGTCACTGTCGGGATGGCGGCCCGCCGACGTGGTCGGCTGATCGAGCAGGAACCGCGAGCCCGCATTCGGGCCTCGCTTCACGACCAAGAGGGCAGCACCAACCGGCAGACCCTCGACCCCTTGGACCGGCTGTTCGCCGGTCGCCTCAGCGGAGCGCGACGCGTCGACCTCGTTCAGGAAATCCGCGCGGAAGACCGACGTCGTCTCGGCCGCGGTCTCCCCGTAACCCGGGTCTTTGTTCTCGCTCACCGTTTCTCTCCTCCTCGAACCTGATTATCCATGCAAGCAGGTGCTGCCTTCACCGCCACGACCTGGGGATCCTGGCGCTAGAACACCGGTTGCCAAGCACCGGCACATCTGTTGGCTTCGACCGTACCCTGCCAGGGCGTACCCGTGCAGGTAGAACTGGGAAGGCTGGGTCAGCCCCCGATAACTCCTTGATAACCTGCAGCATCCAGTAGTTCACCGAGCGCGGCATCCACGCCGGACTCGTCGCTCAATTCGAGCTCGAAGATCCACCCGTCGCCATAGGGATCGGTGTTCAGCGTTTCCGGCGCCGAGTCCAGAACATCGTTCACCGCAACAACTTTCGCGGCCAGCGGAGCGTAGATATCGGACACGCTCTTGGTCGACTCCACCTCGGCGATGCTGTCCGCGGCGGCCACATCTTTGTCGACCTCCGGCAACTGCACGAACACAACGTCACCGAGTTGAGACTGGGCGTAGTCGGTGATGCCCACCCGAACCCGGGTCGGGCCGATCCGCCGCACCCATTCGTGCTCTTCGGTGTAGCGCAGATCCTCGGGGGTCTGGGTCACAGGCCGTCCTTTCATCGTGCTGACCTTTCGAGCGACCTGCAAGCAGTCGCCAGCGGGTTCCACGCAACTCTAATCGCTACTCACTGCGGTGTGGCACAGCCGGTATCGCTCGCGCGACGGCGAAAGCCTTCCAGATGTAGAGCACGCCGGTCCACACATACACCGCCGTGCCCCAGACCAGGAATGCCCCGCCAAATGCACGACCGAAACCTGCCAGCGCCCAATCCATCTGACCGGCCAGCAACCACGGCAGCGCCGACATCAACGCGAAGGTGGCGGCTTTACCCAGGTAGATGACCTCGGGTGGATCCAGTTCGCGGCGTTTGTACACCGAAAGAGTCAAGGCCAGGACGGCGTCGCGGCCGATCAGGATCACCGCGACCCACCAGGGCAGCAACCCGCGGATCACGAATGCGGCCAGCGTGGTCACCAGGTACAGCCGGTCCACGAACGGATCGAGCAGTGCGCCGAGTCGCGACGACTGGTCGAGCAGCCGGGCCAGCTTGCCGTCCAGGAAGTCGGTGACGCCGCTGAGCACCAGCAGCGTGAAAGCCCAGCCGTCGGCGCGCACCACCAGCAGCAGCCACAGGAAAAGTGGCACACCGGCCAGTCGCAACACGCTCAGGACATTGGGAACGGTGAAGATGCGGTCGGCGAAGACGCCGCCCGCGGCCGGATCGCCCGCTTTTCCCGGGTTGTCCGCGCCGGAGCCGGCGCGTTCGCCCGGTTCCGTTTTCCCCGATTCGGTTGTCACAGCCCGTGCATACCGCACCGACCCCGGTTCACGCCATCCGGGCACGCCGGTCGCGCATACTTTCGGTACCTACCTGCTGTGCGATACACCGCACCGACCCGGGTGACAGAATGAGTGTGGAACCATCTCACACGGTTATCGCACGGTTCAGAGAGGGAAACCATGCCAGCATTCGACTACGACGTGGTAGTGATCGGCTCCGGATTCGGCGGCAGCGTCAGTGCGCTGCGCCTGACCGAGAAGGGATACCGGGTCGGAGTGCTCGAGGCCGGACGGCGCTGGCCCGCCGAGGATATCCCGAAGACGAATTGGAATGTGCGCAAATCGATCTGGGCGCCGCGGCTCGGTTTGACCGGACCGCAGCGGATCAGTGTGCTCGGTAAATGCGCGGTCTTCTCCGGCGCGGGCGTCGGCGGTGGTTCGCTCATCTACGGCAACACCCTCTACGAGCCGCTGCCGAACTTCTACACCGATAAGCAGTGGGCCCATATCACCGACTGGAAGGCCGAACTGGCGCCCTACTACGACCAGGCGCAGCGCATGCTCGGCGTGGCCCCGAATCCGCGGATGACACCCGCCGACGAGGTGATCAAGGAGATCGCCGACGATCTGGGCGTCGGCCATACCTTCCACCCGACCAATGTGGGTGTCTTCTTCAACGAGGCCGATCCGGGCACCGAGGTCGAGGATCCGTACTTCGGCGGCGCGGGTCCGCACCGCCGCGGCTGCGTGCATTGCGCACAATGTTTCACCGGCTGCCCGAACAATGCCAAGAACACCACCACGACGAATTACCTGTATCTGGCCGAAAAGGCGGGTGCCGAGGTACACCCGCTGACCACCGCGACCGCGGTCCGGCCGCTGTCCGGCGGTGGGTATGCGGTCGAGACCGAGCGCTCAGATCGCTGGATCCGCAAGCAGCGCAAGACATTTACCGCCGAGCAGGTAGTATTTTCCGGTGCGGCGCTCGGCACGCAGAAGTTGCTGCACAAGATGCGCGACGAGGCGATACTGCCGGATCTGTCGCCGCGCCTCGGTGAGCTGACCCGCAGCAATTCCGAGGCGATCCTCAATGTCGTGAGCCGCTCGCGCAGCGACTTCGCCGAGGGCATCGCGATCACCTCCTCGATCCATCCAGAGGCCGATACCCACATCGAGGTCTGCCATTACGGCAAGGGGCAGAACGCGCTGTTCCCGATGTCGGTGCCGATCGTGGACGGCGGGGCGTTCCGATTCCTGCGCTTCCTGCTGGCAATCGTGTTGCATCCGTTGGTTTTCCTGCGCAGTCTCAATGCCCGCCATGCCTCGGAGAAGTCGGTAATCCTGCTGGTGATGCAGTCACTGGACAATTCGCTGACCTCCTACCGCAAGCGCGGGCAATTGAAGACCGAACAGGGCACCGGCGAACCGAATCCGACCTGGATTCCGCTGGCGCACGATATCGGCCGACGGTTCGGCGCCAAGGTGAACGGCGATACCCACGGCCTGATCATGGATGTGCTGAATATCCCGGCCACCGCGCATTACATCGGCGGTTGTGTCATCGGCGAGAGTCCGGAGGCCGGCGTGGTCGACCCGTATCAGCGGGTATTCGGACATCCCGGGCTGCATGTCGCGGACGGTTCAGCGGTGACGGCAAACCTCGGTGTCAATCCGTCGCTGACGATCACCGCGCAGGCCGAGCGCGCAATGGCCTTCTGGCCCAATAAGAACGAGGCCGATCCGCGCCCCGAACTGGGTTCGGCATATCAGCGGATCTCCCCCGTCGCCCCGAACCATCCGACGGTGCCCGCATCCGCCCCCGGCGCCCTGCGATTGCCGATCACACCCGTCGATCCCGCAGTACCCGCTACCTGAGCAGCCTGAGTGCGTTAGGCACCCCGATACCCATCTCGCTCGACCACCACGGAGCGAGTCTTACGAGCGACGTTCGCGGCCCGTCTCGCGTCCGAGCCGTCGAAGCGCATGCGACGAAGTCGCGAGTCTCGACGGCTCGGACGCGAGACACCGGGGGCCGCGAACACGCCGCGCCGCAGGCGCTGCAAAATGACACAGTGTTGGACAGTGGTATTGATCTTCGCTCGTTTGTTCCTGCCGAGGACGTGCACGCCCGCGGGCGGGCGCTGCGTCAGCGGGTTCCGGTCAGTGCCCGGGATCGAGCGGTCACCTGGTCCACGCGACCGGATGTGCTCGACTTCATCGCCGCGAGCAATGCCGGTCGGTTGCCGCATCTGGTTCCGCTGCGGGTCGGTCGCATGCTCGCCTCACCGTTCACCTTCTATCGCGGTGCCGCCGGTTTGATGGCCGCCGATCTCGCGGGCAGTCCGGATACCGGCGTGCCCGCGCAGATCTGCGGTGACGCGCACGCCGCGAATTTCGGTCTGTACGGGACGTCGCGCGGCGAAATCGTCATGGACATCAATGATTTCGACGAAACGATCGTCGGGCCGTGGGAGTGGGATCTGGAGCGGCTCGCGGCCAGTCTGGTGCTGGCGGGCCGCGAAGGCGGTGCGGCGGAAGACGATTGCCTGCGGGCCGCGCGGGATGCGGCCCGGAGCTATCGCCTCGCCATCGATCATCTCGCCGAGCAACCGTTCCTGGAATCGTGGAGCGCGCTGCCGGACGAGTCGATCATCAGTAGGGCCAGGGCCGACGATCTGCTCGACGACTTCAAGAAGGCTGCGAAGAAGGCGCGC
Source organism: Nocardia vinacea (assembly GCF_035920345.1). Taxonomy (NCBI): domain Bacteria; kingdom Bacillati; phylum Actinomycetota; class Actinomycetes; order Mycobacteriales; family Nocardiaceae; genus Nocardia; species Nocardia vinacea. Next base: position 1,192,627 of record NZ_CP109149.1, on the reverse strand, counting down.
AAGAACACCAGCGCCAAGGTGGTCGAGAAGTGGACCGAACATCTCGAGGACCACGAGACCGGGATCAGCAAGCACCGATTCGTCAGTGACCCACCGATTCTCACGGCGGTCGACGCCGAGGTCGCCGAGGAAATCATCGACGGACTGGAGCGCTACGGCGATACGTTACGCGAGTCCCGGCGCAATCTGCTGGCCCGATTCGCGGTGTCCGACACCGCCTTCCGCATTGTCGGGACCGGGAGCGTCGGACTGCACAGCTATGTGGCGCTGCTGCACGGCAATGCGGGCGAGGCGCTGGTGCTGCAGCTGAAACAGGCCAATCCGTCGGCCCTGGCGCCGTTCCTGCCCGCGGCGCCGCCGACGCACGAGGGTGAGCGAATCGTGCAGGGCGCCAGGCTGGTTCAGTCCGAAACCGATATCCTGCTCGGCTGGACCACACTGCGCTTGGAGACCGGCGAACTGCCGTTCACGGTGCGCCAGTTCCGCAATATGAAGGGCAGTATCGATCCGGCGGAGTTGTCCTCGGACGATCTCGACGATTACGGCAGGCTGGCCGGTGCGCTACTGGCTCGTGCGCATTCGCGTTCCCTCGATCCGCGCTTGCTCGCCGGGTATTTCGACGGTGATGAGGCGTTCGAGGATGCCGTCGCGCGCTTCGCGGTTCACTATGCCGATCGGACCGAGGCCGACCACACCGAATTGGTCGATGCGGTGCGGGCTGGAAAGATCGCTGCGGAACAACCGCAGTGACACGCCGCGTCTGGTCGTAGGCGCGGCGAACCGGGCAGTGTTGTCCGTATCCTTGCCACCATCGAGTGATGACGTGAAGGGCGGTCGCGAATGCTCGTGCGAGTACAGAACCCGGCAGGCACCAATGCCGAGCGGGCGCTGATCGACTGGCTGCGCACCTGGAAGGATCCGACCAGCCCGCACGGCGTCGCAACGGTGAATTGCAGTCTGTTCCACAACGATCGGCTGCATCAGTTCGACGCCGTGGTCTGGACCCCGACCAGTTGCGTGGTGATCGAGACCGAGGCGCTGGTCGCGCGGCAGGACGGCGTGCTGGAGGTGCCGCTCAGCGGTCCGTGGACGATCTCCGGCGAACCGATCGCCAGCGAGGCCCGCGATCGCCGCACCCCGTTGGACAAATCGCGCGAACACACACTCGCACTGCAGAATTGGCTGGCCGCGCGCGGTCTCGGTCAGCGCGCGGTGCACGGTGTCGCGCTGATCGTGCCGCTGCGCGGCGCCGAGCTGTCGGTCAAACAGGAGTGGAGCGATCCGAGTTTCGATGTGATCCTCGGCAGCGATCCGGAACGGCTGCGGCACTATTTCGAGACGCTGGCCGATTCCGAGAAGAACATCCACCTGTGGACGGCCAACGATGTCGCGGTGGCCTTCCGCAGCCTGGGCATCCTGCCCTATCTGCCCGCCCCGCAGGAGCTGGTCAACGAGGGCTTCCTCGGCCCGATCGATATCACGCTGTGGCACGGCGGCCCGAACCAGGCGCAGGCGGAGGCCTATGCCGAGGAACTGGCGCAGGCCGAAAAGGACGCCAACGCGCCGGCCCTGATCATCGAGGCGCCCTGGTACAGCCCGTGGAAGCTGTATCCGCGGCAGGCCGGCGATATGGATCTCGGGCGGGCGTTCATGCGCATCACGCTCGCGGCGGGCATGCTCATCGCCTTCGCGTGGGTGATCTGGTTCGTCATCACCGCGGTACTGACCTACGGGCCGGGGTGAGGACGGGAGTCGGCCGTTCCGCGGACTGTGGTTGGGGCGACGCTCGACGATGAGTGCGATGTGTAGTCGGTAGCCGCGCCGATCTGTGGTCAACCATGGTGGCCCCCTCACGGTCCAGGTTGTCGCCGATCTCACACCATCGGACGACTTCGGCTGACACCGTTCGAAATTGACGGGGAGCCGCCGGTGCACTCACTTGCGAGTCGGCTCCGACCCCGGCTGTGTGTGCCCGCAACTGATGGTGTCTATTCGCGGGTGCCCTATCGTCGAGCGGTGATCGTCAAATGGGAGGCGTGGCTCGCCCGGATACGAGCGAACCTCGTGGCGCTGTGCGCGGTGCTCGTCGGCCTCGGCATCGCCGTAACGCTGCCGCTGACCTTTCCCGGCGACGGCGCGGCCAGCGATCTGGATCGCGAGCTCGCCCAGCCGATCCACGCGGCGCTGGACGACCATCCCGGCGGCTACGAGGCGCTGGTGATCCCGAGCAACGGCTACATCCTGATCCCGCTATTGCTCGCGGCCGCCGCCTGGTTCGGCTATCGGGGGCAGTGGCGGCGGGCCGTGGCGATGGTGGTGATTCCCGAGGTCGTGGTCGGAATCAACAGCTGGGTGCTCAAACCGCTGTGGGATCGACCGCTGCACGACTATCTCGCCTATCCGAGCGGACATACCGTGCATCTGGTCGCGATCGCCACCACGTTCGTCGTGCTGACCGACTCGACGCGGGCGCGCGTCGGAACCATCGTGATCGCCACCGTCGCACTGGTCTGCGCCGCAGTCGGCATGATAGGCCTCGGCTATCACCTGCCCACCGATATCGTCGGCGGCGCGGCGGTGGCGATCGCGCTAGTCGTCGTGTGCTGGAAGCTCACCAAACGCTTTCTCGCGGAGCAGCCGCGCATCGACTCCTAGATCCGCTACACCGTCGTACGACTACTGATCCGATCGAACACGCTCGCATCATCCAGCAGTGCCGCACGCAGCATGCTCTCCGGCACACCCATGCCCTCGACCAGCGTCAGCGCATCCGGGCGCAGCCGGTCGACCAGTTCATTGACACCGCGACGCACGGCCTTCGCACGTTCCACCGACATGAACCGGTGCATGATGAACCACGCCTGGTTCTCCTCGAGTAGCGAGTAGACGTACAGATCGCAGACGGTCTCGGCGAGTTCGCGCGCCTCCGGATCCGCAATTCCGGCAATACCTTCGATGAACGCCTCGAGAATCAGTCGATCGATATGCGCGGCGCCCGCGGCGAGGATGTGGTCCTGCGCATTGTTGAACGCCTCGAACGGTGCGGTGTCCTTCGCACGGGCCCGCAGCCGGTATCCGGCGGTGCGCACCAGATAGTCCTCGCGATCGGCGAACAACTGCAGCTGCACCGAGCGGCGGGACAGGTCGCCGTCGTCTACGGTGTCGTCACTGCGGTCGCGCAGCGTCTGGATCAGTTGGCGCACACCGGAACGCTTGCGAACCACATCACCGGCCATGGTGGCGGCGAAGCGCACCCAGCCGAGCGCGTCCAGATCGCGGATCTCATCGGAGTAGGCGGTAAGCAGTTCCTTGGCCACCAGCTGGGTCAGTACGACATTGTCGCCCTCGAAGGTGGTGAACACATCGGTATCGGCCTTCAGTGTGACGAGCCGATTCTCGGTGAGATAGCCTGCGCCGCCGCAGGCTTCGCGACATTCCTGGATGGCACGGGTGGCGAATCCGGTCTGTGCGACTTTGAGTCCGGCGGCCCGCTTCTCCAGGGCGCGCTGTGCGCCCGGATCGAGATCCTGACCGGTCTGCACCAGATGCATACGGCGGACCAGATCATTCTGCGCGAAGGCCAGCGCATACGACCGGGCGATCAAGGGCAGCAGCCGTCGCTGATGACTGCGGTAGTCGAGCAGCAAGGTCTCCTGGCCGCTGTCCGGATCCGAGAATTGGCGGCGCTTCAGTGCGTATCGCGTGGCAATGCTCAATGCCACCCGCGCACCGGCCGCGGCCGCACCCCCGACGCTGACCCGCCCGCGCACCAAGGTGCCCAGCGTGGTGAAGAATCGGCGGCTGGGATTCTCGATATCCGAGCTGTAGGTGCCGTCCGGCGCGACGTCGGCGTACCGGTTGAGCAGGTTCTCCCGAGGGATGCGGACCTGATCGAAGACGATGCGGCCGTTGTCGACACCGAGCAGGCCGCCCTTGAGGCCGTCGTCGTAGGTGGTCACACCTGGCAGGTCGGCGCCGTGTTCATCCCGGATCGGCACCAGGAAGCAGTGCACGCCCTGGCTCGTCCCCTCGGTGATCAACTGCGCGAAAACCGCTGCCATCCCGGCGTGTTCGGCCGCACCGCCGATGTAGTCCTTGCGAGCCGACGGTGTCGGCGAATGGACGACGAACTCCTGGGACTGCGGATCGTAGGTCGCGGTCGTCTCCAGATTCGCGACATCGCTGCCGTGACCGGATTCGGTCATCGCGAAACAGCCGAGCAGATCCAGTGATATCAACCGCTTGACCACATCGCGATGCCGTTCGGTCCCGAGGTTCTCCACTGCCCCGCCGAACAACCCCCACTGCACACCTGATTTCACCCACAGCGACAGATCGGCGTAGGCCAACATCTCCAACCCGACCACCGCCTCACCGGGCTCCCCCGTGCCCCCGTTCTCGCGTCGGAAACCACGCTCGGCGTAGCCCATCGACGCGATCGCCCGCATCTGCTCGAGCACCCGCGCCCGCGCCGCGTGGTAGTCGAGATAGGGATCGCCGGTGAACTGATCTCCCGCCAGTTGCACCCTGGCCTCGGCGCGAACCGCGCGCCATGGGCCATCGAGTGCGTCGCGGAGGTGGTCCGATGTCGAGGGGTTCTCGGTGTCAGCCATGGCACCGACATTAGTCTTTCGCCCACCCCCGGCGGCCAGTCCGCGCCGGTGGCATGCCATCCTCCGTGCCCACTTCCAAGGCGCTGACCAGCACATTCTGTCGTCTCAAATATCGTGACACGACATCTTCGCCAAACTCTTGCTTTACCATTGAACGCGTGTTTAATATACTAAACATGTGTTCAACCAGAGAGCCGTATCGCAAGGACCCGCCCAACTAGGAGGCGCCGCGTGACGCCGACCCCGAATTCGGATCTCACCACCGCCGCCCGCATTCGCGATATCGCGATCGAGGTGTTCGGTGACAACGGATTCCAGGTCGGAGTGCGCGCCATCGCCGCAGCGGCCGGTGTCTCCCCCGGACTGGTCAACCATCACTTCGGCTCCAAGGACGGCCTGCGGGCCGCCTGCGACGAGCGGGTGCTGGAGTTGATCCGCGACCAGAAGTGGAAGACCGCCACCGAGACGAACGTCGCGAAAAGCATGCTCGACGCGATGTCCGAGATCGAGGCTTACGGCCCGCTGGTCGCCTACATGGTGCGCAGCCTGCAGGCGGGCGGACCCTTGGCCGAATCATTGCTCGAGCACATGATCTCGGATGCCGAGGACTACATCCAGGCAGGCGTCGAGGCGGGCACCCTCAAGCCGAGCCGTGATCCGGCCGCGCGGGCCAAATATCTGACGATGGTCAATGTCGGCGCGACCGTTCTGTACTTCACCCTGCTGCAGCAACGCGGCGAAAAGCTGGATTACCGCAAGCTCGTTCGCACCTTGAGCGAGGAGTTCATGCTGCCCGCCGCGGAGCTCTACACCCAGGGATTCCTAACCGACCCAACGATTTTGGACACCCTTACCAAGGAGACCTGATGTCCGACATCATCGAAGTTCGCGACCTGCACAAGAACTTCGGTCACTTCGCCGCCCTGAACGGGCTGAATCTCGCTGTCCGCGAGGGCGAAATCCATGGCTTCCTCGGCCCGAACGGCGCGGGAAAGTCGACCACCATCCGCATCCTGCTGGGGATCCTGCGCGCCAGCTCCGGCGATGCCCGGCTACTCGGGCGCGACCCGTGGACCGATGCGGTCGAATTGCACCGCGAAATCGCTTACGTACCAGGCGATGTCACGCTATGGCCGTCGTTGTCCGGCGGTGAGACCATCGACCTGCTCGCCAGAATGCGCGGTGAAATCAATCCGCAGCGTCGCGCCGAATTGATCGAGCGGTTCGATCTGGATCCGCGCAAGAAGGCCCGCACCTACTCCAAGGGCAATCGGCAGAAGGTCGCATTGATCTCCGCGCTGGCCTCCGATGTGCGCCTGCTGCTGCTCGACGAACCGACCTCGGGCCTGGATCCCTTGATGGAGCAGGTATTTCGCGAATGCGTCGAGGAGGCCAACCAGCGCGGCACCACGGTGCTGCTGTCCAGCCACATCCTGTCCGAGGTAGAGGTGCTGTGCGACCGGGTGACCATCATCCGGGCCGGACGCACCGTCGAGAGCGGATCGCTGTCGGATATGCGACACCTCTCGCGGACCTCCATCACCGCCGAATTGCTCGGCGACCCAGGCGATCTCAGCCGGATCCCGGGTGTCGAGGATATCGAGCTCGACGGGTCGACGCTGCGCTGCCAGGTGGAGGGTGAACATCTCGGTGAGCTGATCCGGGTTCTCGGCGATACCGGTGTGCGCAGCCTCACCAGTGCGCCGCCGACGCTGGAGGAGCTGTTCATGCGGCACTACCACGTCGACGGCGCGACCTCGGAGCAGGCGACCGCGACCATGGAGAAGGTGGGATCATGACAACCGCAACCGTGGGCGGCAGGCATTACGCCACACCCGCCGTGCGCGGGTCGGCCGACTTCGCCGGTACCGCCCAATTGCTGCGACTGTTCCTGCGTCGCGACCGAATCGTATTGCCGCTGTGGGTATTCGCCTTCGGGCTGCTGCCCGCCGCCTATGTCAGCAGCGCCAAGGCCGTCTACACCACGCAGGCCGACCTCGAACATGCGGCGAAGTCGGTCATGGAAAGTCCGGCGCTCATTGCCATGTACGGGCCGGTCTTCAGCACCGATCTCGGTTCGGTCGGGCTGTGGAAGGCCGGGCCGTTCTACGCGATGATCGCGATCGCGACGATCCTCACCGTCATCCGGCACACCCGGGTCGAGGAGGAGTCCGGGCGCGCGGAGTTGGTCGGCGCCACCAGCGTCGGCCGCTACGCGGGGTTGACCGCCGCCATGATCATGACGGCGACCGGCTGTCTGATCGTCGCCATCTTGAGTTCTCTCGCGCTGTACGGCAGTGACCTGCCCGCCGCCGGTTCGCTGGCCTATGGCGCGACGCTCGGCGGCGCCGGTCTGGCCTGGGCCGGGGTCGCCGCCGTCGCGGCACAGGTGAGCGTGGGGGCGCGGGTCGCGCGCGGAGTGGCATTCGGTGCACTCGGCACCGCCTTCGCGCTGCGCGCGGTCGGCGACGCCGGAAACGGTGTGCTGTCGTGGTTCTCGCCGCTCGGCTGGTGTATCAATATGCGGCCATACGCCGATGAGCGCTGGTGGGTGCTCATTCCGCTGCTCACCGTCGCCGTTGTGGCCACCGTCGTCGCGTATGTACTACTGCGGCAACGTGATACCGGATCCGGCCTGCTCGCCGAGCGGCCCGGCGCACCGGTCGCTGCTCCCGCGCTTTCGGGTCCATCCGGACTGGCATGGCGACTGCAGCGCGGCTCGCTGCTGGCCTGGTCCATCGGCTTCGTGCTCTACGGATCGCTGATGGGCGGCGCCATCAACAGCGTCGGCGATATGCTCGACAACAGTAAGCAGGTCCGCGACGTGATCACCCGGATGGGCGGCACGGATGCGCTGCAGAATTCGTTCATCACCTTCGCCCTCGGCATGCTGGCCATCGCGGCCTCGGCCTACTCCATCTCGGCCGTACTGCGACTGCACGAGGAGGAGTCCAGCCAGCGCGCCGAGGCCACACTGGCCGGTTCGGTGAGCCGAGAACGCTACGCGCTCAGCCATATCGGCATCGCGCTGCTCGGACCGGTGGTGCTGTTGTTCCTCGCGGGTACGGCCGTCGGCGTCATCTACGGCATCTCGGATGGCGATCTGGCGGGCAAGCTCGGCGACTGCCTCGGCGCCGCGGCGGTGCAACTGCCCGCGGTGTGGGTACTCACCGCGATCACGGTGGCGATCTACGGGCTCGCGCCCCGCTACACGCCGGTCGCCTGGGGCGTGCTGAGCACGATGATCATCATCTTCGTCATCGGTGCGCTCGACGGACTCCCGCAGTGGGTCCGCGATCTGGTTCCCTTCGCGCATCCGCCGAAGCTGCCCGGCTCATCCTTCGAGGCCACGCCGATCCTGTGGCTGCTCGGGATCGTGACCGTGCTGCTCGGGGCCGGGATCGTGGGCTTCCGCCGCCGCGATCTGCGCTGAAATTCGAATAGCAGTGCCCCGCAACGAGTTTCACTGCTCGTTGCGGTGCACTGATCCACGTCCTCAGTCGCCGAGGAGCCGCCAAGTGGCGAGCGCGAGTCTGGCCCGGAACAGCCCGGTCGGGTCGGTCAGGTCGATGCCCATCGCCCTTCCGATCTGATCGATTCGGCGCGAGACGCTGCTGTGGTGCAGGTGGAGCAGTTCGGCGGCCCGGCGCAGCGAGGCAGTGGTGCAGTAGACATCCAGCGTCTCCAGATCCTCTGAGGTGCTTGCTATTCGGGTAATAGCGGCCACATCGGCATTGTCGCGCGCGACGGTCCGGGGCACGTGCGCGAGCAAGGCCGACGCGCCCAAATCGTCGTAGTGGACGATCGGCTGGCGTGGGCTGGCGAAGTGCAGGGCGGTGCGGGCTTCCCGCCAGGACCGGTCGGGTCGGTCGGCGGGGCCGATGCCGGCGCGGACGCCTGCCGGAAACCGCGCCGGGTCGAGGCCGGTCGCCAGGATGACACCGACGTCGGCAATAGCTGCCGCTTTCACCGGGCGGGCCGGGCAAACGAGGCTGCCGACCTGGTCGAGCGGAAGCTGTGAGCGGACGGCCACGACGCGCACCGGCAGGTCGGCGGCAAAGCCCAAGAGCCGCAACGCCCGCGCGATCGTTTGCGGACAATTCAACGCGCCGATCGCATCGTCTTCCTGGACGGCGGCCGGATCGTCGAACAGGGCACGCACGACGAACTGCTGCACCGCGGTGGCCGCTACGCCGAGTTCTGGAATGTCTCCCTGACACCGGTATCACCGTGACCAGCCGATACGGACAATCGGTTATGCCAGTTCCCGTTTCACCAATGGGAACACCCACCCTCTATGGGTAACGTCTGCTCCGTTACCAAAGCGAAATAAGCAGACGAGGCAAATGTCGAGAATTATCCAGGGCTTTACCCGACTGACCGCGGCCACTGCTGCGGGTTTGATCGGACTCGCCGTGGCGGCGCTGCCCGCGCAGGCACAGCAGAGTCCGGACAACCCGCAGTACGCGCCGACCATGCTCATTCTGGACGCATCCGGCTCAATGCAGCGCCCCGATCCGGTAGGCACCATGATGGATGCCGCCAAGAATGCCGTGCGCAACTTCGTCGGCTCCGCACCCGCGGATGCCAAAGTAGGACTGACCGTTTACGGCACGAACACCGGAAATACCGAGGCGGAGAAGATATCCGGCTGCCGTGACGTCCGGGTCCTGCACAAAGCCGAAACCCTGGACCGGAGCGCACTGACCAGCGCGGTCGACGGGATCAAGGCCAGTGGTTGGACACCGATGGGCACCGCACTGCGCCAGGCAGCCGAGACACTGCCCAAATCGGGACCGCGCTCGATCGTCCTGGTCTCCGACGGCGACGACACCTGCTCCCCACCCGAACCCTGTGAGGTCGCCCGCGAATTGAAAAAGCAGGGGGTCGATCTCGTCGTGCACACCATCGGATTCGCCGTCGACGCCAAGGCCCGCGCGCAACTGACCTGCATGGCGCAGGTCACGGGCGGTACCTACAGCGACGCCGCCGACGGTCCTGCACTCGAACGGACGCTGCCGCGCATATCTTCGGCCGCGCTGCGCAATTACAAGGCCGTCGGCATCCCGATCACCGGCGCCCCGACCTACGGCGCCGCGCCGGTCGCCACCCCGGGCCAGTATCTGGACACCATCGGTCAGCGGGAAAAGCGTTACTGGGCAGTCGATGTCCCGGCGGGCGCAACCGCGTATTTCAGTGGCACCCTTTCCTTTCCGCGATTGCGTGATATCTCCCCGACCGACGATCTGAACTCGCTGCAAATGCGGGTCTACGGTGCGGATGGCGAGGACTGCAATGTCTTCGAATTCGAGGCCTCCACCAGTTCCAGCGACGGTGCCGCGCTCACCGTGGCCAAGGCCTTCGACGGCGCGACCAAGGAACGCAAGGGCAACAGCGGCTCCGACAAATGCAAGGGCGGCGGCCGCTACTACTTCCAATTGACCTGGGAGAAGGTATCCGCCGGTGTGCCGGAGCGACTTCCGATCGAACTGATCGTCGGTATCGAGCCCGCGGTGACCGACGCCGGTCCGGTCGCGGTCGCACCGCCGACGAGCTTCGTCGAACCCAGTGGTGCGGGCACGCCGGTATCCGGCGGCTCGTCGTTCACCGTGGCCGGTACCCTGCCGGGCAGCGGTCGCTACACCGATACGCTCCAGCCGGGTGAATTCGTGTTCTATCGCGTCAGATTGGACTGGGGTCAGGGCCTGGCGTATCGAGTTCGGTTCGGAGCCAATGGCGGTCGTGGACTCGACAACCTCTCCAGTATCCGGACCACTCTCTACAGCCCGATCCGCGAGCAGATCGATTCGGACTTCTCGTCCTATACCGGCACCGAGGGCGTACTGCCGACGAATAATGCGATAGCCACGGTGCCGATCCGGTACACCAACCGCAAGGCCGACCAGTTGGAGTCACGGCGGGAGGCGGTGGCCGGTTGGTATTACATCGCCGTCAAACTCGGCTCGACCTTCGAACAGGGCGAAAACCGCCCGGTGTCGGTGCAATTGGATCTCACCGTCACCGATACCAAGGAGAGCGGTCCGACATACGCGGGCACCATCGGCGATGGCGTTTTCGGTGAGAATTCGACCGGTGTGAAGACACCGACGAGCCGCACACCCGGTGCGGCCCCCGCGGTGGCGGAATCGAGGGCGTCCGAATCGAATTCGTCGACCGGCTTGATCGCGGTCGCCGTGATCGGCGTTGCGATCATCGGCGTGGCCGGTGTGCTGGTCGGATTGCTCGTGGCACGCAGGCGACGCGGTTAGCCGGAAGGCCCGCTGACACCCACGGGGACGGCAGCCCGCTGAGCCGGCGGTGGTGAGTACGGGTGTCAGCGGGCTGCTTCGAGACCGAGCTTTCCGGCGAGGCGGGTCAGGTATGCGCGCACGTCATCGGCTTCGCGGTCCGGCAGACCGAAAACCGCTTCGGTGATACCCAATTCGGCCCACCGCGCGAGCTGTGCCGCATCATGACGTCCGGCCAGCGCGATGATCTCCGGGCTGCCCTCGCGCTCGTGCTCGCGCCAAACCCGGTGCAGCAGTTCGATCTTCTCCCCGAGGCCGTCCTCGGTGGGGGTGGTGAGCCAGGCGTCCGCATTCTTGGCCAGCCAGGTGAACGACTGCTCGGTCCCGGCCGCACCGAGAATCACCGGAATCCGCTTCTGCACCGGCTTGGGCCAGGACCAACTGGGCCCGAAATTCACGAACTGTCCCGCGAAGCTGGCTTCCTCCTCCGACCACAACGCGCGCATGGCATCGAGATGTTCACGCAATACCGTCCTGCGCTTGTTGGCGGGCACCCCGTGATGCGCCATTTCGTCGGTATTCCAACCGAAACCGACGCCGAGGCTGACCCGGCCACCGGACAGATGATCCAGTGAGGCGAGGGTTTTGGCCAGGGTGATCGGATGGTGTTCGGCGGGCAGGGCGACCGCGGTGGACAACGTGATCCGGCTGGTAACCGCCGCCGCGGTGGCCAGCGCGACCCACGGGTCCAGCGTGCGCAGATACCGATCGTCGGGCAGGCTCGCATCCCCGGTGCGCGGATGCGCCGCCGCCCGAACCACCGGGATATGGGTGTGTTCGGGCACATAGAAGGCGTCGAATCCGGCTTGTTCGGCGGCCGCGGCCGCATCGGCGGGCGTAATGCCCCGGTCACTGGTGAACAACACAATTCCGTACCGCACCGTGCACGCTCCCATCTGCAAATTAGAACAAGTTCTATCACCTTTGGCGGCTTCGACCAAGTGTCCGGACAACCGTCCACCCCTAGAGACGGCCCCTCGGACCACTGCGGATGCGAACCAGGGCCTCGGTTGACTACGGTCGCGCTCATGGGTCCGGACACATTTCCAGGAGGAGACGACACCGCCCCGGGCGATCAGGCGGCCAGGCGGCCGCGATTGCGCTTCCTGCGAGCGCCCCGCGTTCCGGTCGTCAAACAGGCGGTCGATCTGCTGGTCGCCGACCGTCCGGCCACCGCCGATCACATCGTCGCCGCACCGACGCCGCTGCAGCCGATCGATCTCACCGACGATGCGCGCGTCGCCGAGGTGCTCGATCTGGCCGTGCGGGTAGGCGAGGTGGTGCTCGCCTCGGGCACAGGTGTCAACGACACGATGGCCCAGGTGCGCTTCATCGCCGCCACCTACGGACTGGCCCGCTGCGATATCGACGTCACCTATGACGCGATCAGGATCTGGGCCGACCGCGGTCCCCTGCTGCCGCCCGCCAGCAGCATGCGGGTGGTCAAGTACCGCTCCCTGGACTTCACCCGCCTCGCCGCGGTCGACCGGCTCACCCGCCGCATCCGCAATGAGGTTGTCCCACCCGGGGATGCCCGCGCCCGACTGGACGCGGTCACCTCCGCGCCGCATCCGTACCACCGCTGGGTCGCTACCTTCGGCTGGTCACTGCTCGCCGCATCGATCGCGGCGCTGCTCGGCGGCGGCTGGCTGGTCGCCGCGGTCAGCTTCGGCACCACCCTGGCCATCGACCGCGTCAATCGCGTCCTGAATCGCTACGGTCTGCCGTTCTTCTTCCAGCATGTGGTAGGCGGCGCCGTCGCGGCGACACCGGCGCTGCTGCTGGCCACCCTGGCTGCGACCCTGCATATCGATGTCGACCCGACACTGGTCATCGCGGCCGGAATCACCGTGCTGCTCAGTGGATTGCAGCTGGTCGGCGCGGTGGAGGATGCGATAACCGGCGCGCCGATCACCGCGACCGCCCGCATGCTCGAGGTCATGATGATGACCGGCGGCATTATCGCGGGCATCGCGATGGCACTGCGGGTCGGCGATATCCTCGGCGCCACGATCCCGCCGGTCTATCTGACCTCCAGCCGCGATATCACCGATCTGCCGATCAAGATCGCGGCCGGTGCGGTGGCCGCACTGGCCTTCGCACTCGCCTGCTACGCCGAGCGTCGCGCGCTCGCCGCGGCCGCATTCGGCGGTGCCGCGGGCACCATCTCTTTTCTGCTCGTACAGCATCTCGGCTTCGGTCCGGTGATCTCCTCCGCAGTCGCCGCGACGCTGGTCGGTCTGGCCGGTGGTCTGATGGCGCGGCGGGCGCTGACTCCCCCGCTGGTCGTCGCGCTCGCGGGCATCACCCCGCTGCTGCCGGGGCTGAAGGTGTATCGCGGGCTCTATGCCCTGCTCAACGACGAGCTGCTGATCGGAGCCAATCAGGTGCTCGCGGCGGTCGGCGTCGGTTGCGCGCTGGCAGCGGGCGTCACCCTCGGCGAGTGGTTCGACCGCACTGTGCGCAGGCCGCGCATCCTGAGCCGATTCGGCTCGATCCGCCGGCCGGTCATCGTGCGCATACGCCGGCTCCCGCGCCACCCGGGGCGTCGCGAATCCGGCCGTCGATCATGATGCACAGGTAGCTGCCAGGGACAGCCGGTATGGTTATACCGATTAGTTAGGGTGCCCAAAGCTGTTGCGGCCCCGGTCGGCATCGGTGAGGTGGTTCAGAAATGTCGGATACGGTCCCGTTCTCCACGGCGATCCGCACCGCCACCGCACGGCGGCACGAAGAGGCGGAGAACTCCTCGTTCATCAGTGACATGCTCGGCGGCGAACTCGGCATCGACTCCTACCACCGCTACACCGCCCAACTCTGGTTCATCTACCACGCCTTGGAAGACCGCTGGGACGCCCTGGCCGACGATCCGATCGCGGGTCCGTTCATCCGTACCGAACTGGCCAGGACCGCGGAACTGGAACGCGACCTCGCGCACCTCATCGGCACCGACTGGCGCGACGCCCTCGAAGCGCTGCCCGCCACGGCCGCCTACGCCGCCCGCATAGACGAATGCGCCCGCGAGTGGCCCGCCGGGTACATCGCGCACCACTACACCCGCTATCTCGGTGACCTCTCGGGCGGCCAGGTCATCCGGGGGACCGCCGAGAAGTTGTGGAATCTCCCGCATCGCGGCGACGGTGTGCGCTTCTACGTCTTCGACGCGCTCGGCAATCCGGCGGCCTTCAAACGCGAATACCGCGGTCTGCTCGACCAATTGCCGCTCGACGATCTCGAACGCCGCCGGGTGCTCGACGAAGGACAGCGGGCCTTCGCGCTGAATACCGCGGTATTCGCCGAACTCGCCGCCGAATTCCCGGCCCGCCGCCCCAGCTGAGTCTCAGTACGCACCCTCCCCGCGCGCGACCGCGCCGATCGTCTTGGCGATCAACAGCAGATCCAGGATCATCGACCAGTTCTCGACATAGGACAGATCGAGGCGCACCGCATCCTCGAGCGATAGATCCGAGCGTCCACTCACCTGCCACAGACCTGTGACCCCCGGCTTCACCAGCAGCCTGCGCCGCGTATTGCCGTCGTAGGTGTCGACCTCACCTCCGGTCACCGGGCGCCACACTGCTGTGTGGGCACCCTGGGTGGAAAATTGCCCACCCCTCGGGTTTGCCGGGCGATCCCTGAGGTTCCTACTTTCGGCGGGGCGGAGCGACGACAGTCATATGTAGTCCCGATGTCGCCTCTCCCCGAAGGAATACACAGTATGCAGCCGAGTTACGTCCACCACGTCCGGCAGCAAGTATGCGAATACGAGGATACGAGGTCCTACACCTACCTGCGTGAGGCCGGTCGCGAGCTCATCGAGGAGATCGTCAGCTACCGCGAACTCGATCGCGACGCCAGGGCCGTGGCCGCTTGGTTGGCCGATCGTCCGGAGTCGGCGCAGCCCGTTGTGCTCCTCTACCAGGACGGTATGGCGTTTCTGCGGGCATTTCTCGGCTGCCTGTATGCCGGTGTCGTGGCCGTTCCCGCGCCGCTGCCGAACTACGAGCGCAGCGCCGACCGGCTAGCGGGCATAATCGCGGACTCCGGCGCCCGGTTGGTGCTCACGACCACCCAGTTCCAGCCACTGGTCGCGGCGACCACAACCGCGGTCGTCGCCGCCACCGACGGCCCGCTCGGCGACCCCGACGCCTGGCAGATGCCCGATATCGACTCCGGGACGATCGCATTCCTGCAATACACCTCGGGATCGACGGGCACCCCGAAGGGCGTCGTCGTGACGCACGGCAATCTTATGCACAACGAGGCGGCCATCGCCGTCGGTGGCGGGCTGGACGATACCGCGACCGGTGTCGCCTGGATCCCGCACTTCCACGACATGGGCCTGATCGGCTTTTTGCTCGGGGCGGTGTACTCCGGCGGGAATCTGGTGTTCATGTCGCCGATGACATTCCTCAAGCGTCCAGTGCGCTGGCTGCAGGCCATCAGCAAGTATCGAGCAACTTACACCGGCGCGCCGAATTTCGCATATGACCTGATCGTGCGCCGAGTAACCGACGAGCAGCTGGCAGATCTCGATCTCAGCAGTCTGCGGTCCGCGTTGTGCGGCGCCGAGCCGGTTCGCGAACGGACCGTGGCGGCGGTAAACGAGCGGTTCGCGGTCGCAGGATTGCAGCCCACGGCATTCGTGCCGGCCTACGGCCTGGCGGAGGTGACGCTGCTCGCCAGCTACGGACGGATCGACGCGGCACCGGTCTACCTCGACGCCGGACGCGATACCCGGCTCGTTAGCTGCGGACGCGCGGCGCGCGGTCTCGACATCCGCATTGTCGACCCGCACACGCGCAAACAGGTGCCGGACAACACTGTCGGCGAGATCTGGATTCGCGGCGAGAGTGTTGCGGCCGGCTATTGGAACCGTCCCGACGAGACCCGCGAGACCTTCGACGCGCACATCGGCACCGAGGGGCCGTTCCTGCGCACCGGTGATCTCGGTCTGCGGCACGACGAGGAGCTGTTCGTCGCCGGTCGGCTCAAGGATCTGCTGATCATCAACGGCCGCAACCTCTATCCCCAGGACGTCGAGGAACTGGTGGGCGAGCTGCATCCGGCACTCGCCGGCAGCGTCGGCGTCGCCGTATCCGTCGACGCGGGGGGCCGGGAACGAATGGTCGTGCTGCATGGCATCAAGAAGGCACTGCTGGGCGACGCCACACTCAACGAGCTGACCTCGGCGATCAAAATCGCGGTCGCCCGAGGGTTCGATGTGCCCGCGCCGAATGTCGTTCTCGTAGAAACCCGTTCGGTGCATCACACCACCAGCGGCAAGGTCCAGCGCAGCTCGATGCGGGCGGCGTTCCTGGGGGATCGCATCGAGGGTGTCCTGCACGAAGATCTCGAACCGGCACTGAGCCGATCACTGACCGTCTGACCGACCCGTACCGCCGAGGAGCCGAATATGTTCGACACCGCTGCCACCTGCCCGACAACGATCCAGGTTTGGCTCGTGAAGCGCGTCGCCGACTACACCGAACGTGCACCGCACCAAGTGGATCCGGCGATTCCGCTCGCCGAGCTCGGCCTCGACTCCGCTTCGGCGGTGACCCTGTGCGGCGAGATCGAGGACCGGTGGTCACTCGACGTCGACCCGACCCTGGTTTTCGACTACCCCACCATCGCCGATATCGCCGGATATCTGGCCGCCGAATTCGCTGTGGCCGCATGACGGACATCGCGATCGTCGGCCTGGATTGCCGATTCCCGCAAGCACCCGATCCTGCCGCACTGTGGCAGCTGCTGCTCGACGGACGCGACGCCATTTCGGAGGTGCCCGCGAACCGCTGGCATGCCGACGACTTCCACGACCCTGCCGGTGCACCCGGCACCATCAATACCCGCAGCGGCGGATTCATCGACGACGCGGACGCGTTCGATCACGAATTCTTCGGTATCGCACCGCGCGAGGCCGAGGCGATGGATCCGCAACAGCGCCTGCTGCTGCAGGCCACCTGGCGCGCATTCGAAGATGCCGCACTCGATCCACGGGCCCAGTCCGGCACCCGCACCGGGGTTTTCGTCGGTGTGATGGCCAATGAATGGGCGAACCTGCAGATGAGCGATTACGCCGCCATCACACCGCAGCACGGTTCGGGCAACGGGTATTTCATGACCGCGAACCGGCTGTCCTATCAGCTCGATCTCCGCGGTCCGAGTATCGCGGTCGATACCGCCTGTTCGTCATCGCTGGTCGCGGTCCATCTCGCCTGTGGTGCACTGGCTTCCGGCGAATGCGATCAGGCGGTCGCCGGTGGCGTGAACCTCGTTCTCACCCCGGCCGTCGGTGTGTTCTACACCCAGGCGGGCCTTTCCGCACCCGATGCTCGCTGTAAACCGTTCAGCGGCAACGCCGATGGGATCGTGCGCGGTGAGGGTGTCGCCGTGCTCGTGCTGCGGCGTTTGGCCGATGCGGTGGCCGAGGGGCTGCCGATCTACGCGGTGATCAAGGGCAGCGCGGTCAACTCCGACGGCCGCAGCAACGGCATCACCGCGCCGAACCGGTGGGCACAGCAGCAAGTGATCACCGAGGCTTATCAGCGGGCCGGTGTACGGCCGGAGGACGTGGACTTCATCGAAGCGCACGGCACCGGAACGATTCTCGGTGACATGATCGAGGTCAAGGCGCTCGGCGCACTGCACGGGGCGAACCGAGCCGAACCCTGCGGCATCGGTTCCATCAAGGGCAATCTCGGCCATACCGAGGGCGCTGCGGGCGTCGCCGGACTGATCAAGGTCGCGCTCGGTCTGCATCACGGTGTAGTCGCGCCGACGAGATTCGCCGAGCAGGAAAACCCCCAGCTGCGGATGAGTCGCCATGGTCTGCGCCTGGTCGCGGAACCGATGCCGCTGCACGGACCGGCGCTCGGCGGGGTCAGCAGCTTCGGGATCGGTGGTACGAATGCGCACATCGTGCTGGCCAGCGCACCCGCGAAGCCGGCTCCGGCGGCGTCCGGGGGCGGCGTACTCACGCTGTCATCGAATGATCAGGAAGGACTGCGGCGCAACGCGCTTCGCCTCGCCGACGCATTGGCGACGGTACCGGAGGATCGGTTCGCGCAGCTGTGCTGGACCAGTAACCAGGTCAAATCTTCCGGGCGCACTCGAATGGCGATTGTCGCGACCGATCGTGCCGACGCTATCGCACGCCTGCGGGGCGAACCCGAAATCGGAGTGGCACAAGCGGTCGGCACCGGTTGGATGTTCACCGGTCAGGGCTCGCAATTCGCCGGTATGGCACGGGCATTGGACGCGACGAACCCGTTGTTCCAGCACGCCCTGTGGGCGGTCGACGATTGCATGATCGAGCACCTGGATCGCTCGGTGCGCGACCTGCTGCTCGATGAGAGCATCGATATCGACCGCACCGACCTCGCACAACCCGCCATCTTCGCGATGGAATACGCACTCGCCCGGTCACTCGCCGACGCGGGCGTGCGGCCCGCATGGCTCATCGGGCACAGCATCGGCGAATTCGCGGCCGCGGCGGTGGCGGGAGTTTTCGACCTCGACGACGCGTGTCGGTTGGTGGTCGCGCGCGGTCGGCTGATGCAGCAATTACCGACGGGCGGTGCGATGCTCGCGGTACGCGCGGCCGAGAACCGGGTGGCCGATCTGCTCGCCGAGGAACCCTTGGTTGCGGTCGCCGCCGTCAATGGTGCGGCAGATCTCGTGCTCTCCGGTCCGGCCGTGGCGATCGAGCGGATCCGGGCGGCACTCGACGCTCGTGCGGTGATCACGAAGGCGCTCAACGTTTCCCACGCGTTCCACAGCCCGCTGATGGAACCGATGCTGGCGGAGTTCGAGGCCATCGCCCGCGACTGCGTCTACCGTGCACCGAATATTCCCGTCTATTCGACCGTACGCGGACGCCTGCTCGATGCTTCCGAGCCGATGGACGCCGCGTACTGGACCGAACACGTCTGTGCCACCGTCCGATTCTCCGACGCCGTGGAGGCGGCACTAGGCACCGAGCCCAGCCATGTCATCGAGATCGGCCCGCGAAAGGTCCTGGCGGCGCTGGTCGGTCGGATTCGGCCCGAGCTGGCGGCGCGCTGCCTCGCGCCCAGCCCCGGACCGGGTGCGACCGGCACCGAATTCACGCAGACCCTTGCCGCGCTGTACCGCGACGGTTTCACCCCCGATTGGGATCGACTCTACGCACCGGCGCAACGAGTCCGTCGCCGCCTGCCGACCTACGAGTTCTCGACCGAACACCGATTCTGGGTCGAACCCCCCACCCACACAACGACTTCCACAACCCCTGAGGCAACAACCACTATGGATCAATTGATCGCACTCTTCCGCGAGCAGGCCGCCGTATTGGCCAGTGTCGCGACGGGATCCACCGAGATCCGGACACCGCTGCCGGACACCGAGCGGTCGTCGGTCAGCCCGGAGGCGGTCGCCGGCATCGTGCGCGCGGAGGTGGCCCGGGTCAGCGGCTTCCCGGCCGACCTAGTGCGGGACGACCGGACGATCACCGACGGCCTCGGACTCGATTCGATCATGCTCACCGACCTGTTCGGCGGACTCGTCCGCAAACTTCCCGGACTGACCATCGATCCGAGCTGGTTCACAGCGACGACGACACTGGGTGATGTCATCGGCTATGTCGCGGATCAGGTCGCCGCTTCGCCCGCGCCCGCTGTGCCTGCACCCGCTGCGCCCGCACCCGCCGCGCCGGAACCCGAGCGCGTGACCGTCGCGCCGGAGTATCGGATCTCCGACTTCGCCGAGGTGCGGGCGATCGCCGATCGGCTCTCCGGCGCGGAGGCACTCGGGCTGTCGAATCCGTACTTCCTGATCAACGACGGCGTCACCCGGGACACCTCGGTGATCGACGGCGCGCCCGTGCTCAACTTCTCCAGCTACAACTACCTGGGCCTGTCCGGTCATCCGGCAGTTGTGACGGCGGTCCAGGATTCGGTCGCCCGCTACGGCAGTTCGTGTTCGGCCAGCCGCGTGCTCTCCGGTGAAAAGCCGGTGCACCGTGAACTGGAGGCCGAACTCGCGGGGTTGCTCGGCACCGAGGATGCGATCGCACTCGTCGGCGGCCATTCGACGAACGTCACGATCATCGGGCACATTGTCGGTCCGGAGGATCTGGTGATCCACGACAGCCTCGCGCACGACAGCATCCTGCAGGGCTGCAAACTGTCCGGCGCGACGCGGCGGCCGTTCCCGCACAACGACCATGCGGCACTCGACCAGCTGCTCACCGAAATCCGGCACCAGTATCGCCGCGTGCTGATCCTGATCGAGGGCGTCTACAGCCAGGACGGCGATATTCCGGATCTGCCCGCGATCATCGAGGTCAAGCGGAAGCACCAAGCGCTGTTGATGATCGACGAGGCGCACAGCATCGGTGTGCTCGGTGCCGGCGGCGGCGGGATCGGCGAATACTTCGGCGTCGATCGCGGCGATGTCGAATTGTGGTCCGGCACCATGTCGAAGGCGCTTGCCGGATGCGGCGGCTATGTGGCGGGCAGCGCCGAGCTGATCCGCTTCCTCAAATACACCACACCGGGATTCGTCTACAGCGTCGGCATGACCCCGATGAACGCGGCCGCATCGGCGGCGGCGATCCGCCAACTGCGCACCGACCGCACACCACTGGATCGCCTGCGGCACAACGCACAACTGTTCCTGCGCCTGGCTCGCGACGCCGGTATCGACACCGGTGACAGCGCGGACACACCGATCATCCCTTGCATCATCGGCGACTCGTTGCAGACACTGACACTGTCGAACGCGCTGTTGCGCCGCGGCATCAACGTCAACCCGATTATTTACCCCGCTGTCCCGGAAAACCTTGCCCGCCTGCGCTTCTTCGTCACCGCATGCCACACAGAGGACCAGATTCGCGACACGGTGAAGATCCTCGCCGAGGAGTTGGCCCTGCTTCGGTCAGCCGACCGAGCGGAACTCGCTGCCGATTTCGCCGAATAGCACCGGGGCATCGGCACCGAAGGTGAGTGCGGCGGTATGCAGTGTGGCTATCGCCGCGGCCAATGCATCCGGATTCGTCGCGTGCTCGATGGCGCCGAGTGCGAAGAAGGGGCGATGTACGGGACCGATATCGAAGGGATTCGTCTGCGAACGCGTCGATTCGCCGATGGTTGCGACGAGTTGGCGCGAATTGTCCTCGGCGGGGCCGAACTCCTCGCCCTCCAGTCGCTCGAAGGCGGTCGGCATGTCGTCGAACGGCGCGGGTAGCGGTCGCCCTTCGCACAAGGCCATCAATCCCGTTGCTATCCACGGCCTTTCGGCGATATCGGCCAACTCGCAGGCCTTGACGGCGCACCGTCGAGCCAGCCGCCGCAAGGTCGGCTCATCCATCGCGGCGATCGCCTCGGCGAGCGGGCGGTCGAAGCGAGCCAGCTCCGCCGCCGAAACGTATTCGCGCAGTTCCGGTATCGGATCGCCGCCCCATTTCACGCGCTCGGCCGCCGCAGTTTCCGCGTCCAGTTCACTGGTTCGGATGCGTCGCGTGCCGGTGGCATCCATGACGTCAACCCACTGCTCGTCCGCGAATTCCTCCTGCGCGGTCCGCTCGGATATCGGCACATTTTCCGGAACTCCGTATCCCGGCATATCCCACTGCCGGTGCGGCAGCAGGTCGTCGCCGTCGTCGGGCCACAACCGAATCCGCCAGATATCACCGGGCGTCGTGGTCCCCGGCCATCCGTAGTTCACGAATCCGCGACCACTGACTTCGATCAGATAATCGCCGGGCGGCACCGGACACGGGTCCGCCCACCCGTCCGTCGGCGACGAGATGCTCAGTGTCCCATCGGAATCGACACGTAGTCGGCCTTCGCATACCTGCTGCCAGTCGTCACGATCGTTCGGCGGCCTGCCATCCCACACCTGTACCGCGATCGACATCTCGAAGTTATTCTGATGCGGGCTGAGCACCAGCAGGACGGTGCCATCCCCGGCGCACGGCTGCTGCGCGAACGCCTGATCCAGCAGGTCGATTTCGTTATCCGGATCGCCGAAACCGCCGTCTATGCAGAACTGGCCGTAGTCCATCATCAGCTCGACCATATGCTCGGCAACTCGGCTCGCTCCGTTGGTCATTCGGCCATCCTGGCATGCGGCATCCGTCCGGCGAAGAGGTTATCCCGCCAGCCGCTCCGCTGCGATGGCGAGATCCTTATCACCGCGACCGGAAAGTCCGAGCACCACGATCGAGTCGGCAGGCAGGTCACCGCGTTCGGCCAGTTCGAGGACATAGCCGACAGCGTGGGCGGATTCGAGGGCGGGAATGATGCCTTCGGTGCGGGTGAGGGCGTGCAGGCCGCGCAGTGCCACGGCGTCGGTGGCGGTGCGGTAGGTGACGCGACCGATGTCCTTGAGGTAGCTGAGTTCCGGGCCGACGCCCGGATAGTCGAGGCCCGCGGCGATGCTGTGGGTCGGCGTAACCTGTCCGTCGTCGTCCTGCAGCAGATAGCTGTAGGCGCCGTCCATTTCGCCGGGACTGCCCGCATTGAGGGTGGCCGCGTGAACCCCGGTTTCGACGCCGAGGCCCGCGGCCTCGACACCGATCAACCGGACCTCCGGTTCATCGACGAAGGGGTGGAACAGGCCGATGGCATTGCTGCCGCCGCCGACACACGCCACGAGGTAATCCGGTAGTCGGCCTTCGGATTTCAGGATCTGCAGTCGGGTCTCGCGGCCGATGACGGTTTGCAGATCGCGCACGATCATCGGATACGGTGCGGGCCCGGCCGAGGTGCCGAACAGGTAGTGCGTGGTGTCGAGGTTCGACACCCAATCGCGCACCGACTCGCTGATTGCCTCCTTGAGTCTGCGGCTGCCGGTCTCCACCGGACGCACCTCCGCGCCGAGCAACGTCATCCGCATGACATTGGAGGCCTGGCGATGCATATCGTGCGCGCCCATATAAATGACGCACGTCATGCCGAGCATCGCGCAGACGGTCGCCACCGCGACTCCGTGCTGACCGGCACCGGTCTCGGCGATGATCCTGGTCTTGCCCATCCGCTTGGCCAGCAATCCCTGGCCCAGTGCGTTATTGATCTTGTGCGCACCGGTATGGGTCATATCCTCGCGCTTCAGATACACCCGCACGCCCGGCACCGCGAGCAACTCGGCGAAGCGCGGCACCTGATGCAACAGCGTGGGACGGCCGACCCGGCTACGCAGCAATTCACGAAGTTCGTCGCGGAATCCGGCATCGGCCCGCGCCACCGCATAGGTCTGTTCCAATTCCAGCAGCGCCGCCATCAGACCTTCGGGAACATACCTGCCGCCGAACTCACCGAACCGCCCGCGCTCGTCCGGAAGTGTGCTCGATAGCAACGCGCCCGGCGTCACATGATCAATAACCATCCACACCAACGCTTCCTGCCGCGAGTCCTCAGCACATGTCTACTGCGACTCGCCCCAGGGCGCGCGCCCGCAACGGATTAGTTAACAGACTCTTTAGTTTGCCGATCCGGGATCCACCGCATAGGCAGCTCGGCGAAACTGCCAGTTCATGTGTCAGACCAGCAGATCCGGGCGGTTGCGGACGGTGGCTACCGTGCGCACTCGCGGGCGGTGCAATGCGGCCTTGGCCAGGCGGGCATCCCCGGCCAGCACATCGCCGCGGTGGACCAGCTCCGGGTAGTCGTTCGCGATGCGGTGATGGAAGCGATACATATCGGTCAGTTTGCTGACGGTGGGGGTCTGGCTGCACAGGTTGAACGACGAATTACGCCAGGCGGCCAGGATTTCGGTCATCGTCACGACAGTCATCCCCCTGATTGTGGGACCGACCGAACCGGTCCGTTTTCCACCAACCCGAATACCCGTGCCAAACCACTCCGGCCTGCGTCGATCTGTTCGACCGCTCGCTGTTGCAGCGGGTCCCGGAGCGCAGGTGCATCGTCCCACAGCTCGTCCAGCGCCATGGTCAATTCTTGTTCCAGTTCGGGATCGTTGAGGTGCACCACGCGCAGTCCGGTCCCGAACATCTGCGCCAGCCCGTGGAATTTGTCGTCGTAATACTCCGAGGCGGTGATACCGACGGCCGGAATCCCCTGCGACAGCGCGAAGACCGCCAGATGATAGGCACTGGTCACCAAGACGCGACACCGCCCGACCTGCCGGGCGACATCGGCCGGAGTGCCACCGCGACCGACCGGCGGCAGCGCCTTATCCGCCCCCACCAACAGCGGCAGCGTCGAAAGCCGGTCCTCGGAGGCGTATTCGGAAATGATCAGCGGCATAAGCCCGGCGTCCAACTCCGCGGCACGGGTGCGCACCACCTGCCCGACGATCTCCTGGGCTTCGAGGCTGACCTGCGCATAGTCCGCGACACGCAGACATACGCCGATCTCGGTGCCGATCCTGGCATCGCGGCTGCGATAGGCGAATTCGACCGCATCGTCGCCGGTGACCAGCACCCGGTCCGACTCGACACCGAATTTGCCGAGCAACTCCGAGCCACGCCGTCCTTCACGCAGCGCGACGAAGTCGACCGTCGGCAGCACCTCGGCGGCGCGGCGGACCAGATACGGATCACGCATGGGTCCCATACCCTGCCCGATCAGTGCCGTCGGAATACCATGCGCGGACGCGTATTCGAGCAGGTTGAGGGTGCGGTGCGCCTGATAGCGGTCGACATCGGTCAGATAGCCGCCGCCGATCGCGAGCACCAGCGAGGCCTGTTCGACCGCCGCCGGAATCTCCACCGGGAATTCGAGTTCAGGCGCTATCGGATTCGCCTCGACGTCATCGATCTCGCCGCGACCGCGTACACGGATCGCCCGCAGCCGATCCTTCGGTCCATCCGTGGTCGCCCGCCACCACAATGCCGCCGGCCCAACCACTTTCGTGCCCGCGGTACGCGATAACACTCCTTGCCAGCCGTCGGATCCCCAACGCCAGTCGGGCCCGCAGATCGGCTCGGCCTCCGGCACCAGACCCTGTAGTACACCGGGCTGATGGGTCAGCACACCGATGCGCGCCCGCGGCCAATGCGCACGGATCCGCTCGACGGTAACCACCATCATCGCGATATCGCCGCGATTGCGCAGCCAGTACTCGCCGTTCTCGACGAGCACCCGGATCTCCCGTTCGCCGATATCGATGCGCTCAGCCACAGACCCCTTGGTCCCCACTGTCCTAGTCCCTCCCGCTTGTCCCCCGCGGGTCGGTCCGCGCCCGGCACGAACTCGATGTGGAATCTACCGCACTCGATCGATGTGGGCCAGCTGGCTAATCCGTTGTCCGCTCAGCGATCTGGCCGCTGTAGACCGCGCGCAACGAGGCTCCGGCGAAGGCCGCGCAATAGTCGATGAGATCGTCCATCGGCACATCCAACCGACCGCCCTGCTTCTCCACGATCACCCGCTCCAGCATCCCGACCACCGACAGCGCGAAGATATCGATGATCTCCGCGGGCGGCTGAACATCCGGCCGTGCTTCGGTGGCCGTGGCCGCGACCAATCGGGCGAAGCGCCACAGCGCTTCACGCATCCGGTATTCGGCGCCGGCCGCGGTGGGTTCGACGAAAACTATGCGCAGTTTGCGCGGATCCTCGGCCAATGCGGTGAGATACGTGCCGATCCCGGCCCGCAACTTGCGCGTCCCGCGCGGCTTCGTCGCCTCGACCGCCGTGGCCACGGCCGTGAACAGCTCGTCGATGACATGGTCGAAGACCGCGGCGAACAGTTCCTTTGTGCCGGAGAAGGATTCGTAGAAGTACCGGTCGGTCAATCCGGCCGCGCGACACAGATCCTTGACGCCGGTCGCCGAATATCCGCGCGTGCCGAACAGCTCCAGCCCGGCTTCCAGGAGTTTGCCACGCCGCGCCGCGACTCGGTCCTCCGCGCCGATACCGCCATAGGTCCGCACCGGGCGTCGCTGCATCGTCATCTTCGCATTGTCTCCCATGCTGACCCGCGATCTGATAAATATGACGATTGGAATAGTCAGATTTAGGGGTCTGCAGTGACAACTCAGCATCGGGACAGCCAGATCAGCAGACGCTCGCTGCTACGCGGCGCGGCCGCGGTGGCGGGCACCGCGGGATTGGCGACATCGACCGGAATCGCGGCAGCCGAGCCGACGCCGCGACGCCGAAACGGCCCGACGCGCAATACCGTCGCGGTGCTCGGCGCGGGCATCGGCGGTCTGACCGCGGCGCATGAACTGGCCGAACGCGGTTTCGCGGTAACGGTTTTCGATCGCAAGGAACTCGGCGGCAAATCCCGCACGATTCCGCTGCCGGGCACCGGGGTCGGCGGCCGCGCGCCGCTACCCGGCGAACACGGTGCGCGCGGATTCACCTCGTTCTATCACCACGTGCACGACACGATGCACCGCATTCCGCTGCCCGGTACCCGAAAGTCGGTATACGACAATTTGATTCCGTTCTCGGTGAGCGATCCGCGCTATCCGCGGGCGGGCAATCTGCCCGATGGCTTTCCACTGATGTTCGGGTTCTATTTCGATCCCGCGCAGGCGCTCACACCGGAAGGGTTGCAACGCATCCTGGTCGAGGTGTTCATGAAGAACAATCTCGTTCCGCTGCCGGAGGCCATGTATATGGCAGGGCGGGTCGTCACCTATCTGACCTCGTGCGAGGAGCGACGCTTCGGCCAGTGGGAACATGTCAGCTGGTGGGATTATGTCGGCGCGGCAAGCAGATCCGCGCAGTTCCAGGCACTTGCCGCCACCGGTCTGACACGAGCCCTGGTGGCCGCCAAGGAATATGTGGCCAGCACTAGGACCATGGGCAACATGATGGAGGGCTTCTTCATCGCACTGCTGCAGGAACTGACCGGCGGCCCGAAGGTCTACGAGGTGCTCAACGGACCCACCAATGAGGCCTGGCTCGATCCGTGGATTTCGCTGCTGGAAGGCATGGGTGTGCAATTCCGGCCCGGCCACGCGCTCGAGGAATTCGTGGTGGCTGACGGCCGCATCGGCGGTGCGCGCATTCGGCGCCCGAATGGCGGCACCGAGGTGTTCGACGCGGATTGGTATGTCTGCGCGGTACCGACCGATCGGGCCCGTCGGCTGTGGTCACCGGAAATCCGTGAGTTGGATCCGGCGCTCGGCCGAATGGATGCGCTGACCGTCGACTGGATGAACGGCATGCAGATGTTCGTCACCGAAAAGCTGGACCTAGGTAAGGGATACAACATCTATCTCGACGCACCGTGGCGGCTGACCTCCTATACCCAGCGGGCATTCTGGGATGTCGACTACGCCGCGAAATACGGTGACGGATCGATCGTCGACGGCCTCACCATCGATATCGCCGACTGGGATACCCCGGGCATTCTGTTCGGCAAGACCGCCAAGGAATGCACCCGCGACGAGATATACCAGGAGACCTGGGCGCAAATGAGCGCCGCGCTCAACGACGACGGCCGAATCCAGTTGCAGGACGGCATCGTCCGCGAGTGGATGCTCGATCCCGGTATCGAGTGGGCGGACGGACAGAATACGAATGATGAACCGCTGCTTGTGAATACGATCGGATCGTGGGCCGATCGACCGACCGCGCACACGCAGATCCCGAATCTGTTCCTGGCCGCCGACTACGTGCGGACCAACTTCGATCTGGCGACCATGGAGGGCGCGAACGAGGCGGGGCGCACCGCGGTGAACGCACTCCTGGACGCCTCCGGCTCCCCCGCCGCCCGCGCCCAACTATTCACTCGCGATTCGATTCCCGCTTTCGAGCCGTTCCGCCAAATGGATGCCGGTCGATATAGAGCCGGTCAGCCCAATCTGTTCGATCTCCGCTAGCGACAGCTTGCAGGTCGCTCGAAGGGCTGGCGGACCGAGAGCGGACTGGTCATTCGCCTGGTCGGAAGTTGATCTCGACCCGTCGAAACCATCGAACTCCCCTAGACTGTTGCGCGGGAAGCGAGTTCAGATAGCGGGCTCGTCCCATCATCCACCTCCGTCTCGAAGGATGCCTCGATACCCGCACGCCGACCACTCCGGCCCGGCCCTATCTCGGCAAATGGAACTACGACCACCCCGACACCGGCTCGCTGACCAATATCGCGATCATGAATCTGCCCGGCGACGGCGCCTACACACAGCGCGCCCTGCACCGTCGGCACGGGCAGTCTGACCAGGCGCTAGTTGAGCGGTTCGGACAGGTCGGTCTTCAGGTGCTCGAGCCCCGCCCGGATCCGGGATTTGACCGTGGGGAGACCGACCCCGAGACGCGCCGCCACCTCGGGATAGCTGAGTCCGGAGTAGTACGCGAGCGCGATGGATTCGTGCTGGAGTGCGGTCAGATGAGTGAGGCTGCGACGCAGGGCGTCCCTCTCGTCGTGCCGCACTGCCTCCTCGGCCACCACATCGGTAGGGGGCTGATAGTCGCGACTGCCCCAGGAGTGATTGTGGTCCATGGTGGCGCGCTCGTGCCGAACTCGGTCCACGGCCTGGCGATGGGCCAGCATGCGCAACCAGGTGAGCACTGACCCGCGGCGCTCGTCGAACCCGATCGCACAGCGCCACACCTCGAGGTAGACGTCGTGACAGGTCTCTTCGGCATACCCACGGTCACGGACGATCGCCAGCACCCTGCGATAGACCAAACCGCGAGTGCGTCGGTAGAACTGAGCGAAGGCCTCTTGATCGCCGTCGCCGATGCGATGTACCAATTCTGCATCGACACCATCGGATTCGATATCAATCCGATTACGAAGCGGACGAGCAACGGACCGCAAAGTGGTTGGAGGTCGTTCGGACCGATGTGAATTGCGTTCGGACCGAGATGAAACGAGCAGGATCACGATTGCCCCCAGACAAACAAGTGATGCGACATGCAGGCTGATTTCGACGTATGAATGTGCGTCGAAGCAGACCGTCGAGGGCATGGACGGCACTGGCGGAGAACGGGATCCGGCCGGGGACTGGGGCCGATAGTCCAACTTTCACATTACCGCGCCGCGCGCAAATGATCATGCACTTTCGCGGAGTAATGAATTTACTCAGACGCGCAGGCCGAGCTCGACGATCCCTTTCGCCACCGCATGTACGGCGACCCGATTCTTGCGAGCATGTGTGCGGATCAGTTCGAACGCGACCTCCGGCGTGGTCCGCCGGGCATTGGCGATCACACCCTTGGCCTGCTCGATGACGATCCGCGAATCCAGCGCATGCTGCAACTGCGCGGTCAAACGCTGCTGACGGCGCAGCGCGTTGGAATTGACGATGTGGCCGGTCGCCATGCTCGCCAACAGTCCGCCCACCAAGAGATCCTGGTCGGTCCAGATCCGTGGGCTCGGACCGTACAGGCCGAGCGCACCGACCGTGGTCTCGCCGACCCGCATCGGAATCTCGGCCAGCGACGACAACCCGTGCCGGACCGCCTCGGCGGCAAACTCCGGCCAGCGCTCGCCGTATCGACCGATATCGTCGATCGCGATGGGTTTGCCGGACCGGTACGCGTCCACGCTCGGACCGCGTTCGCTGCGATGCTGACAGAGTTCCATGGCCACCAGTTCGTCCGGAGCCGCGGCGGCCATCCGGGAGCGCTCGTCGGGCGTGAGCGCCTCGTCCGGCATCAGCATGACGGTGCAGCCGACCAGGTCGAGCGCGACGATCGCGCTGTTCATGAGCTGGCGCACCATCTCCGCTGTGTCACCGATCGCAGGTAGCAGCTCGGCTAGCCGCGCTGCCGCGGCAACCAGCACCTCGTTGTCAGACACCCGAATCACCCCGTACGTGCGAAAGTCGGTCGTCCCCTCAAGTCCCGCGCCGCACTTGCTGACGTTTCCATGGTATGGCTAAGCGAAGTAACACACCACAATTTCGACACCACCATGCTCCTGTGAAATATCCAGCTACTCATCGGATTCCGTTGACCGGCCATCAGATGGTGTTCGACATGACTACTATCCGAATGCCACGATGGAGGACAGGCTCGACCTGACCGTGCCACAATGATGTGCCCGGTGAGGCTTATTTTCGCTGAATTCTCTCCGTTAAATGTGCCGCATTGCGGCGAGTAGCAATCACCGCGACCGGGAGACTGCAATGGCGCCCCGATTCGACGATCGGCAGCACGACCGATCATCCGAGCCGCTGCCGGATTCGATCCAGTTATTACGGTCACTTGTGCGCGCGGTCGACTCGCTGGCGAGCGATTTCGACGTTATCGAACTGTGTCAGCAGCTGCTCGAGACCTGTACCGAAGTCACCGACGCTACTGATGCCGGATTGTTGCTAGCCGACCAACGCGGTGAGCTACAAGTACTCGCCTCAACCAACGAGTCGTCGCGACTGCTCGGTTTGTTACAGCGCGAGGGACCGAGCCTGCATGCCTATCGAAACAGGGCGGCGGTATCGGTCCCCGATCTGCGTGCCGACGGGCAGCTGTGGCCGGAGTTCACCCCCGCGGCAACGGCCGCGGGGTATCGCTCCGCCTATGCCGTGCCACTGCGGCTGCACCGCGACAGCATCGGCGCGCTCACGATCCTTGCCACCTCGGCCGCCGCGCTCGGACAGCTGGATCTGCGCATCGGGCAGATCCTCGCGGATATCGCGGCCGTCGGCATCGCGCAATACGTGTTGCTCGCACAGGGCGAGACGATCCAGGCGCAGTTTCCGACCGCGCTGAACACGCGCGTCGCCATCGAGCAGGCCAAGGGTGTGCTCGCCGAGCGCGGCGACCGGGATATGGATCGTGCGTTCCAAATCATGCGCGGACATGCCCGCGCCACCGGACGACGACTCACCGATATCGCCGGTGACATTGTCGAGGGTCGCATCGATCTGCGTGCGGACGCGACGGACTGAGTCAGGTATCGAAGCGGAGCCGGTCGTCCACGACCAGCGCCGCGACCTCGGCCAGCGACAGCCCGTGCGTGAAGGCATAGGCGCGCAGCAGCGCATAAGCGTCGGGTGCGCGAATATCCAATTGTGCGAGGACGATTCCGGCCGCCTGGTGGATCGTGCGACTGGTCAGCGGCTGATCCCACCATTGCGCGGCGGCGTGCGCGGATTTCGCCGATCCGGCCACCAACTGCGCGATGACCAGATCGGCGATATGCAGCCCCGCCGAAATCACGTACGGTTCCGGTTTGCCCGGTTCGGCCCGATATAGATCGAGGACGCCGAAATGCACCACACCCAGCTGTAACGGCACCGCGACCATCGACCCCGCGACCACCGCCCCGGCCACCGCGACGCGGTTCAATTCATCGGCGAAACCCGGCCACCGCACATCGGTTTCGGCCAGATCGGCCACCAGCACCGGCACACCGGCGACGGCGGCGTCCACGGCCGGCCCCTGCCCCGCGGTGGCCTGCACCGCCTCCACCCGCGCCGCGACCGAATCACTTGTGGCCCACGGCTGCAGCCCGGCATCGCGCTCCTGGATCAGGATCGCGGCACGCTGCACCGGCAGCACCCGCACACAGGCGCCGCACAGGGCGGTCATCTCACCGCCTTCGGCCGACAGCTTCTTCAGAAACTCGAGGGCCGAGAAGAATTCATCGGTCAACTGATCGAACTGCCCCACACCATTCCTACGAACTTTCACGACCGTTATCCCTGCCACGAGTTCGACGGTCCTTGTCCCAGGATTCGTCACCACCCCGGCACTGGACCGCAACTACGGGCAGGAAATACGGCTGGTCGGCATCGCAAGAATACGAAACACCGATCGTCCACACCAGGGCCGAACGTCCCACGCTCGCCGCAGCACGCGGTTCGCGTCGGGACGATCAGCCCATGATGGGATCTATCACCAATGTAGGCCGGGGATTACCCGGGTGACCCGCGCGGCGGGGCTGGGCAGTGTCATCAGCGGCAGTACCACCGGTGCGAGGTAGGACAGCGCATTGCGACCGGAGTCCTGATCCGCGTCGTCGGCGGCGGTGGGGGCCACTGCCTGCTGCTTCCCCTGTGCCGCATGCGATTCACCGAACCAGCGGAACCCCTGGTGCATGATCGTCCGCTTGACCGACGGCATCAGCAGTTCGACCGCCTGGGCGAAGGTGCCGACCGGGGTGTCGATGCGGTGCGGGCGATCCTCGATGGCGCGCACCACGATGGCGGCGGCGCGGTCGGGATCCGGCACCGGCAGCGAGCGGTAGATATCGGTCGGCGCGATCATCGGCGTGCGCACCAATGGCATGCGTACGGAGGTGAAAGTGATT
Source organism: Nocardia vinacea (assembly GCF_035920345.1). NCBI lineage: Bacteria > Bacillati > Actinomycetota > Actinomycetes > Mycobacteriales > Nocardiaceae > Nocardia > Nocardia vinacea. Next base: position 1,160,542 of record NZ_CP109149.1, on the reverse strand, counting down.
CCCGCATCCCGATTTTCGACGGCAGCAATCTCGCTGAAGTTGTCCAGCGCGGATTTGCTCGCCACATACGCGGCGAAGCGCGGCACCTTGGTCTGCACGGCGATCGAGGAGATGTTCACGATATGTCCGAAGCGCCGCGCCCGCATCGACGGCAGCAGCGCGAGAATGAGTCGCACCGCACCGAAGTAATTGACCGCCATGGTCCGCTCGAAATCGTGCATGCGGTCGGTGGAATTGACCACCGAGCGACGGATCGACCGTCCCGCATTGTTCACCAGATAATCGACATGACCGTGATCGGCGAGCACCGCGGCGACCAAATCGTCCACGCCGTCGGAATCGGTGATATCGCACGGATAGGCATGGGCGACACCACCATCGGCCCGCACCGCCTCGGCCGCGGCGTGCAGATCGTCCACACCGCGCGCCACCATCAGCACGGTCGCACCGCGCTGCGCGACGGCATGGGCGGTGGCCAGGCCGATACCGGAGGACGCCCCCGTGATCAGGACGACGCGACCGTCCAGCGCATCACCGCTGTCGCCGGGCCGACCCCGGTTGGGGTCCAGGTTCTCGGCCCAGTACTGCCACAACCGCTCGGCATAGCTGTCGAACGACGGCACCGCCAACCCCGTCCCGCGCAACTGTGCCCGCGTGGAGTCGGAGACGAATTCCGCCGCGAACGAGGTGTGCGGTGCGACCTCGGCCGGAATTCCCATCTGCGCCAACAGGAAATCGCGAACGGTCGCGACACCCGGGAGGTGGGCGAGCCCGTTCAGCGCGAACCCGCTGCCGGGCACCGTGCCGATTCCGGTCGGCGCACCCGCCGCGGCCGCGAGCGCACCGTAGATCTCGCCGAACGGCTGCGGCTCGGGGTTGACCAGGTGGAACGTGCGCCCGTCGAGCCCCTTGCGGCGCACCAACTCGACCATCGCGCCCGCCACGTAGTCGACCGGCACGATATTGGTCGCACCCAGATCCGGCAGCAACATCGGCAGTTCGGCAGGCAATGCGCCGAGGCGCGAAATGGCCGGGAAGAAGTAGTACGGACCGTCGATCTTGTCCATCTCACCGGTGCGCGAATCGCCGACCACGATCGCCGGCCGATACACCCGCCAGCGCACGCCCTCGGATTCGCGGACCAGCTTCTCCGCGGCGAATTTGGTCCGGTGGTACGGCGAGGTCAGCTGCTGGCCGAGGTCGAAATCCTCCTCGAAGAACTTGCCCTTGTAGTCACCGGCCACGGCCACCGAGGAGACGTGGTGCAGTACCGCACCCAATTCGCGCGCCAGTTCCAGCACCGAGCGCGTGCCCGCGACATTGGCCGCGTGCGCGGTCTCCTCGTCGGCGGTCATGTCGTAGACCGCACCGAGGTGGATCACATGGTCGGCCTTGGGCGCGTCCTCGATCAAACCGAGACCTTCGGCGGTCAGATCACCGAGCATCGGAAATGCGCGTTCGCCACCCGTCCAGCCCGCGGTGAGTTCACCGAATTTCGCCACCGACGCGGTGCGAACCAGCACATGCACAATGGCTTCGGAATCGGCCGCCAGCAGTTCCTGAACCACCCGCCGGCCCAAGAATCCGGTTCCGCCCGTCACGATGAAAGTCGTCATCGCATTTCCTCCTGCTGTCGCACTCGAATTGAGTTGTCACACATGCGCGCCCGGCATGCAGCAGTGAATGCGGACATCATTGATTCGGCTTCCAGCCAACAGTTTGCTGAGCCAATGCAGGAACACCGTTGCCCTACTGGTGGGTAACTTTAATCGGCGCAGCTAGCCCCGGGCAAGCGAACGACGGCCCAGGGCGATGTGTGAATGGTCACCAATGGGCGTCGCTAATATTGTGTGTTACAACAGTTTTCAGATAATGCCCGAACGCGAAACCTTAATCGGGACACCGCGTTTGCCCACCGGCTCAGCGCTTCCCGGCGCGGGCGGGCGGCGATTCCAGCGGGGGGCGGCCCTTCAGGTAGGTCTCGAAAGCATCAAGATCGACGGGCCCGACAGTCTTGTCGGTGCTCTCGGTGAAGACCGTGAAACCGTCGCCGCCCGAAGCCAGGAAGCTGTTGGTGGTGATGCGGTAGGTGGCGACCGGGTTGAGGGGTTGGCCGCCGATGCGCACGCTGTCGGCGACGACCTTGCCGCCCTTCGGACTCGACTCGACATAGGTGTAGGTGAGCCCGGCGGGCGAGAGCACGGTCGTCTTGCCGTTGCTCCATTGCTGTTCGAGCAGACGCAGGACCTGACTGCCCGTCATGGTGACGGTGACGACTTGATTGCCGAACGGCTGCACGCTGTAGATATCGCCGTAGCTGATCTGACCGGACTTCAAATCGGTGCGCACACCGCCCGGATTCATGAATGCCGCGACCGCCGATGCGGGCGCAGCCGCGGTGACCGAGAGCATCGAGTCGGCGATGACGTCACCGAGCGGCGATTCACCGGAGCCCGCCGGTTCGTGTGGCAGCGACGCCGCCGCGACGCCGACCGGCCGCTCCGCGCGCGGCTTGGCCTGCTCGGCATAGAAGTCGATCAGCGAGGTGGTGGCCGCGTCCGGAGTGACCTCCCGGGTCACCACCCGGTTGACCGCCGATGCCTGCACACCGTCGGCGCCGAAGCGCAGGGTGACATCGGTGATCAGCCGACCGTAGGAGGCGGCCTGGGTGACCACCTTGCCATCGATGGTGCAGACATACGGCTGATGCGAATGTCCGGTGAACAGCACCCGGACCGCGGGATCGACACCGGTTGCCAATGCGGTGACCTCGGGGGAGATATTCGCACAACCGTTGTAGTCGACCGCCGCATTCTGGACTGTTTTCTGCACACCACCGTCGTGCACCAACGCCACCACCGTTTGCGCACCGGCCGACTTCACCTCGGGGACATAGCGATTGATCGCCGCGACCTCGTCGCCGAAGGTGTAGCCCCGAATACCTTCCGGCAGAACAATACTCGCCGTCTCGGGCGTCACCGTGCCGATGACACCGATCTTGTGTCCGCCGACCTCGAGCATCGTCCACGGCCGCAGCGTGGGCGGCAGCTTACCGTCCGCACCGGTGACATTGGCGGCCAGAAAGGGAAACTTCGCTCCAGTGAACGGCGCGCCGGGCGAGCATCCGGCGAGCGCGCATCCGCCCTGCTGCAGTCGCGCCAATTCGACGACACCGCTGTCGAATTCGTGATTGCCCACCGAGGAGGCGGCCAGTCCGATGGAATTCAGGAAGGTGATGGTCGGCTCGTCGTGGAAGAGTCCGGAGACCAGCGGGCTCGCGCCGATATTGTCGCCCGCCGACACCACGGCACTGGCCGGATACGCCTGCTTCAACCGGGCCAGATGGGTGGCGAGGTAGGCCGCACCGCCCGCGTCGTATCCGGCGATCTTGCCGTTCGAACTCGCCGGTAGTTGCAGATTGCCGTGGAAATCGTTGAGCCCGAACAGATGTACCTCATCCGACTGCGCGCCGCGCAGATCGTCGGTCGAGATGAGCGGGATCACTCCCGGGGCCGTCGAGGTGGTCGGGTGACCGCTGTCCGATGCGGTACCGCACCCCGCCACCAGGGCGATGCTCACGAGTCCCGCAATGATCATGCCGATGCGACGGTGCGCTGTCATATTCAGACTGTCCCACGCCCGGGTGCCATCGGCATGAATCTCGTGCGAACACACCGGCGGCGGGGTCGGTGCTCGACCCCGCCGCGCGGATTTCCCGGTTATACCCGGCCCGCCGCGAAATCCGCGGCCGGCCAGAATGCCCAGCCGTAGTTCCCGTGCTGGTTCGGGTCGAAGCCGCCACCGCAGATCGGATCACCACCGGTGCAGTAATCGGCGGTCTTCCAGGCGTAGTTACCGGGGACGCCCCATCCGATCAGGCGGAGGGGATCACCGAACAGCAGAACCGCGGAGACCTTCCATTCGAGATCGCCGGGGAGCACGTAGATCCCGGGCAGCGCGGTCACGATGCCGGTGCCGACGACACCGTGCACGACGGCCGCGCCCTGCGAGTAGCCGACCAGGATGAACTGCTGATCCGGGCACATTTGCGACTGCCGAATGACATGGTCGGTCATGTCCTGGGTGCCGCGGCTGAGCGACGTGGGGTCGAGCAGGTCCGCGGGATAGTCCACCCGGTAAGCGCTGCTGCTCACCGGAAGTGCTTGGAGCAGCGTGCCATACAGCGGGTCGCCGACGACGGAGCCCAGCCACCCGGGTTCCCCGGTGCCTCTGGCGACGACCACATCGACCGCGGCACAGTCCGCCCGTGCCTGCGCGCCGATGCTGGTCACCACCCCCGCCGTAGCGACGAGCAATAGCACAGCGAATACCCGTGCCAGCCGCCACTTCTCGAAAATTCTTACCTTCCGGATTTCCATCGTGATCACCTCTCACGCCGTTGTGAGAAGCCAAGTGACGCTTGTCAGCGACAAGCGTCACTTGGCTATATCTGCGAAGGTAAGAACGATATAGAGTTGCGTCAAGCAACTCAGCTGAAGCGAGACCGGTTCAGCGCTGAATCGTGTCCTGGAATCCGGTCCCGCGCACGATGATTCGGGCGCCTATGGGATGAGAACCGCTGCGCCGGTGAAACGTCCGTGTGCGAGATCCGCGAGGGCTCGATCTGCCGTACCGAGGGAGTACCCCGTTGTGGTCACATGTATTCGGTGTTCGCCCGCCAGCGCGAGGAATTCGCGTGCGTCGGCGCGGGTATTGGCAGTCACCGAGCGAATCTCGCGCTCCTGGAACAGATGCCGCTGATAGTTCAGCGCCGGGATATCGCTGAGATGGATGCCCGCGATGGCAAGGACGCCGCCGCGATCGAGCGCTTCCAGTGCGGGCAGCACCAGCTCGCCGACCGGCGCGAACAAGATCGCCGAATCCAATTGCACCGGAGGCCGATCCGCCGCACCCTGCACCGAGGCGGCGCCGAGGTCGGCGGCCAACTCGCGCGCCGCCCGATCCCTGGTCATCACATGCACTTCGGCACCCCGCGCCAACGCCACCTGCGCGGCGATATGCGCGCTGCCGCCGAAACCGTAGATCCCGAGCCGTCCACCCCTGGGCACATCGGCACGCTGCAGCGCCCGATAGCCGATGATCCCGGCGCACAGCAGCGGCGCGGTTTCCATATCGCTGTATCCGTCGGGCAGCCGGTGAGCGTAAGCCGCTGGGACAGTGGCATATTCGGCGTAACCGCCGTCCGCGTCCCAGCCCGTGTACTCCGAATTCGGGCAGAGATTCTCCGCGCCGCGCAGACAGTACCGGCAGATGCCGCAGGTGTGGCGCAACCAGGCGATACCGACACGATCACCGACCGCGAACTCGGGAGCCGAAGATCCGAGTGCCCCAGCGGATCCCGGCCCCTGGGCCACCACCTCACCCACCACCTCGTGCCCCGGCACTACACCGGGCCGATGCACCGGCAGATCCCCCTCGGCGACATGCAGGTCGGTGCGACAGACCCCGCAGGCCAGTACCCGCACCGAGAGTTCACCGGCCGCGGGTTCGCGCACCGCTTCGCGAACGAAGTCGAGCGGTCCGCCATCGATCGGTCCCGGCCGTCGTACTCGCCAGCCGGTCATGCCCGTGGATGCCGCACTCGCATTCAAGCCGATCACTCCTCACCGACAGGGGGAACGGTCTCTTCGGATTATCCCTGCCGACCGCGCTGGTTCATCCGTTCCGCCGAACGTGAGTCGGCCTTCTGATACATTTCTGTATTGAATACATTGCTGTATCGAATGGACCGGATGCCCGAGGAGGTGCACGTTGGCCTCGACCACCGATGCGGATACCCCGGTGCGCCGGGTGACCCGCCGGCGCACCGAGACACGTAAACGCCTGCTGACCGCCGCGTATCAGGTCTTCGCCGAAGAGGGCTTCGGCCGCGCCTCGGTGGAGCGCGTCTGCGAACGGGCCGGATACACCCGTGGCGCCTTCTACTCCAACTTCACCTCGCTCGACGAGTTGTTCCTGGCCATGTGGGAGCAGCGATCGGCCGCCATGATCGCCGGTATCCGCGCGACCCTCGACGGCTTCTCGGTCGACGGCATCGCCGATATCCGCGCCGCGGTCGAACGCTTGGACCGCGCCGTGCCGATCGATGAGGACTGGTTTCGCATCACCGCCGAATTCACCTCGCACGCGCTGCGCACACCAAGCCTGCGGCAGGTGATGGCCGGGCGCGAGGAGGCGATCGTCGCGGCGCTGATGCCGACGATCGTCGCCGCACTGGCCCGCGTCGGCCGGACCGTGCCCGATCCCGTCGCGCTCGGACAGGCCCTGGTCGCGGTGCACGACGGCACCGCCGTTCAGGTGCTGATGGAACCCCGCAGCCGCAAAGTGCGCATGCGACGCACCGACCTTTTCTGCCACATCGTGCTGGCCTACAGCACCGAGACCGAAGGATGACCATGACCGACCCGAGTCCCGAATTCACGCAAGAGGCAGATGTCATCGTCGTCGGTGCGGGCCTGGCCGGGCTCGTGGCGACCCACGAACTGGTCAAGGCCGGCCGCAAGGTGCATGTGCTGGACCAGGAGAATCGCAATAACCTCGGCGGCCAGGCCTTCTGGTCGCTCGGCGGATTGTTCTTCGTGGACAGTCCGGAGCAGCGCCGCCTCGGCATCAAGGACTCCTACGAACTGGCACTGCAGGATTGGTTCGGTTCGGCGGGTTTCGATCGTGAGGACCAGGACTACTGGGCCCGCCAGTGGGCGCGGGCCTATGTGCGCTTCGCGGCCACCGAGAAGCGGGACTATCTGCACGAGTTGGGTCTACGGGTGACGCCACTGGTCGGTTGGGCCGAGCGCGGCGGTGCCTTCGCTGATGGGCACGGCAATTCGGTGCCGCGCTTCCACCTCACCTGGGGTACCGGCCCCGAGGTGGTGCGGGTATTCCAGGAGCCGGTGCTCGAGGGTGAGCGCCGCGGACTGGTCGGCTTCAGTTTCCGGCATCGGGTCGACGAGTTGATCGTCGAGGACGGTGCGGTGGTCGGCGTGCGCGGCAGCGTGCTCGAGCAGACCGATCTGGAACGCGGTCGGGCTTCGTCACGAAATGTAGTCGGCGACTTCGAATTCCGTGCCAAGGCGGTGATCGTGACCTCCGGCGGTATCGGCCACAATCACGAGCTGATCCGCCGCAACTGGCCCACCGAACGGCTCGGTCCGGCGCCGGAGACCATGATCTCCGGTGTGCCCGCACATGTGGACGGGCGGATGCTCGGCATCTCCGAGACCGCGGGCGGCGCCATCGTCAATCGCGATCGCATGTGGCACTACACCGAGGGCATCAACAACTGGAATCCGATCTGGCCCGATCACGCCATCCGGATCATCCCCGGTCCGTCCTCGCTGTGGTTCGACGCCAATGGAAAGCGTTTGCCCGCACCGTGTTTCCCGGGCTTCGACACCAATTCGACCATGAAGGAAATCCTGGCCACCGGCTACGACTACTCCTGGTTCGTGCTCACCCAGTCGATCATCGAGAAGGAGTTCGCGCTATCGGGCTCGGAGCAGAATCCGGATATCACCGGTAAGGACCTCAAACTCACCCTCAAGAGCCGGGTGGCCAAGGGCGCGCCCGGTCCGGTCGAGGCGTTCAAACAGCACGGGGTCGACTTCGTGGTCGCGAATACCCTGCGCGAGTTGGTCGATGGCATGAACAAGATCGCACGCGGCCCACAGTTGGACTTCGACGAGTTGGAACAGCAGATCGTCGCCCGCGATCGTGATGTCGCCAATAAGTACTCCAAGGATGCGCAGCTGATGGCGATCAACAATGCGCGCCGGTATTTCGGCGATAAGGCGGGCCGCGTGGCCAAACCGCATCGCATCCTCGATCCAGCCAACGGGCCGCTGATCGCGGTGCGGCTCAATATCTTGACCCGCAAAACCCTCGGCGGACTGCAGACCAATCTGGATTCGCAGGTGATGCGACCGGATGGCACCCCGCTGCCCGGACTGTATGCCGCAGGCGAGGTCGCCGGATTCGGTGGCGGCGGTGTGCACGGCTACAACGCGCTGGAGGGCACCTTCCTCGGTGGCTGTATCTTCTCCGGCCGCGCCGCCGGACGGGCGCTGGCAACGAAACCCAGCTAGTTCGCACAGCCCGTCGCGGCGATGCTGGATGGCTGCTGCGGTGTCGTGTTCGTGATCTCCGGCGTGGGCGCGGGCAGAGGTTCCGGGACAGGCTCGGTATAGAGACTCAGGCCGGTGTACCGCTCGCCCTGCTCCAACGAGATCCGGGTGATCTCCACCTGATGCCCGCGGACATCGGTCACCTGTGCCGAGAACGGACCCGGCCCGGCGCCGCTGATCGTCCAGTAGTTGTCCATGCCTCGATTGAGCTCATGCCACGGCCCGTCCGCAGCGGACCGTAAAGCGACCCGCTGGATGGGATTTCCCGATCCGGTCACCAGCATGGCCAGCCAGGAGGGCGAGGAGTCCGGCTTCAGCTCGTAGATCAGCTCCGGCGCGGGCAGCGGATCGCGGACCACGGAGTAGCGGATCTGCGCGACGCCGTCGGACCGGTCAGCGATCTGTTCGAATGCGGCCGTACTCAAATCCAGTTGTCCAGGAGCACATCCCGGGCAGCGGTCGGCGATGAGCACCCGGACATCACCGCGCGGACCGTGCACGTCGAGGTAGGCACCGCACAGATCGGCGTGACCGTATTCCCGCGTGGAGACGCCCACGTAGAAGCCATTCGTCGGCAGTCCGGCAAACGAACACGCGGGACCGGGACCGAACGAGTAGTACCGCGCCTCCCCCGGCCGGGTGGGTGGCGACGCGTCCACCGTATGCCAGTTGGCAATGCCGGTACTGCTGCTGGCCACCATCATTCGCGAGGTTTCGGTCCCGGTATCCGGGACCGAAGGTGTCGCTGTGCAGGACGACTGTCGCTCGGGTCTGGCGATCCAGACCACGACCGCCGCCGCAGTCAGCAAGACGCCAACGGGCAACCACAGCCAGCCCGAGCGGAAGTGCTGGTGTTCGATAGGTATTCGGTGCACCGCTGTCACCGACTTCCGGCTCACCCTGCTCGCGGACTCTCCATCCTGACTCCATCAGGAAAGCAGGCCGACCCGCGACGCATGACTCGAACGAAAAATCTCCGTAGTGAAACAGGCACATGTCGGCAATCCAATGGCAAATAGCCAGCATTCGGCGGCGAAGATCGGAAAAGGTTCACCGCCAGCGACTGCTTGCAGGTCGCTCGAAAGGGTCGGCTACGAGGTGGCCCTTGCCTGCTCGGCGTCCACACCCGAGAGTTGATGATCCATCCGATCGCGCTTGGCGCGCAGGTAGCGGATATTGTGTTCGGTCGGCGTCGCCTGCAGCGGCAGCCGCCGCACCACCGTTACCCCGTAGTGTTCCAGGCCCGCCTGTTTGGCCGGGTTGTTGCTGAGCAGCCGAACCGACCGAATGCCCAGATCGGCGAACACCTGCGCACCCGCCGCATACCCACGGGCATCGACCGGCAACCCGAGTGCGAGATTCGCTTCGACCGTATCGGCGCCGCGATCCTGTAATTCGTACGCCCGCAACTTGTTCAACAATCCGATGCCCCGCCCCTCCTGTCCGCGCAGATAGACCACCACGCCACTGCCCTCCTCGGCGATCGCACGCAACGCTGCGTCGAGTTGGTCGCCACAATCGCAGCGCAGCGAGCCGAGGGCGTCACCGGTGAGGCATTCCGAATGCAGCCGCACCAATACGGATTCGCTACTCGGTTCGCCGAAAACCATTGCGAGGGTTTCGGTTCCGGAGATCTCGTCGCAGTAGCCGATGAGGCGGAATTCGCCGTATCGAGTCGGCAAGCGGGTCTGCACGACCCTGGTCAGGGTGGGTTCGGCCCGGCGGCGGTAAGCGATCAGATCGGCGATCGAAATGATCGGCAGTGCATGGGTTTCGGCGAAGTCGAGCAATTGCGGCAGACGGGCCATCGAGCCGTCGTCGTTCACGACTTCGGCAATCACACCCGCCGGTCGCAATCCGGCCAGCCGGGTCAGGTCGACAGCGGCCTCGGTGTGGCCCGCACGGCCGAGCACACCGCTGGGATGCGCGCGCAGCGGGAAGACGTGGCCGGGTCTGGTCAGCTCGTCCGGCGTGGTGCGGGGATCCGCCAGCGTGCGCACGGTGTGGGCGCGGTCGGCGGCCGAAATCCCGGTCGTCACACCGGAAGCCGCATCCACCGACACCGTATACGCGGTCCCCTTGGGGTCCTCGTTGATCGGTGTCATGGGCGGCAGCTGGAGCCGATCCAGATCCGCGCCGGGCAGCGGTGCGCACAGCACGCCGCTGGTGTGGCGGACCATGAAGGCGATGGCTTCGGGCGTCGCCAGTGCGGCGGCGAGGACCAGATCGCCCTCGTTCTCGCGATCTTCATCGTCGACCACCACGACCATGCCGCCCGCGGCGAGGGCGGCGAGCGCCGTCTCGATCGTGTCCAGCGAACGCTGCTGTGCGAATTCGGTGCGCATATGACTAGTAGAAGTATTTCTATTAGTCATAGCAAGCGCCATCCCGCTCAGTGAGCGGGATCAGGAAGCGCGGCGTCCCTTGCCCTTCGCGGACTTCTTCGGAGCGGTCTTCGTCGCGAGTTTATCCACGTCGGCGAGCAGGGCCTCGGCGAAATCACGCTCGGCCTCGTAATGCCGTATGCACCAACGTAATACCGCGCCCGGATAGGCCCAATCCGGATTCTCGTCGGCGCCCTCGGCATCGACCTCGGCGAGTTTGCGCATCCGCTCCGCATATCCGATGTGCTCGGAGAGGATTTCGCGCAATCGGTCCGGTTCGGCGAGATGCCCCAGCCAGGCGCGCAACATGACACTGTGCTTGAGCACCGGCGCCTCCACCGGTGCGTGGTTCACCCACTGCGCCGCCGCCGTGCGACCGCTCGCGGTAATGGCGTACATGCGCTTGCCGCGCACGCCGTCGTCCTGCAGCACCGTGCGCGAGGTGGCGTAACCGTGTTTCTCGAGGCGTTTGAGCTCGGCGTAGATCTGGCTGAACGATGGGCTCCAATAGAAGAATTGGAGGCTCCAGTCGGCCCATTTCTTCAGGTCGTAGCCGGAGAGTTCGTCGGCGTGCGAGAGCATGCCGAGCACGGCCCAACTCGTCGTCGGCAGGTCGGGAACTTCGGCGCTCGCCGGAGACTTCGCTTCGGTCACGATAGGACTATACCGCTTAGGCATATTTCGGGTGCAAAGTCCCGCTGAGCGGGACACGCCCCGGTGATCGGGGCGCGAGCGCCGGGAGTAGTCTCGCCGCATGTCGCGTACGCGCGTTATTCGGATCGGCACCCGCTCCAGCCCGATGGCCCTGGCCCAGGCCGAGCAGGTCGCCGGATTGCTGGCCGGGCTCGGCGTCGAGAGCGAGCTGGTCAAGGTAACCACGGCGGGCGATCGGTGGATGGGCGACCTGTCGAAGCTCGGGGGTAAGGGCGCCTTCGTCAAGGAGATCGATCGAGCCCTGCTCGATGACGAGGCCGATCTGGCGGTGCATTGCCTCAAGGACATTCCCGGGGATATTCCGGTGCCGGAAGGGCTCGCCTTCGCCGGTTATCTGCCGCGCGAGGACGTGCACGATGCGGTGATCACGCGCACCGGTGCACCACTCGCGGATCTCCCCGAGGGCACGGTCGTCGGCACCAGCTCGGTGCGCCGGACCGCACAGCTGCGGCTGCACTATCCGCATCTTGCGGTGAAACCGTTGCGCGGCAACGTCAATACCCGATTGGCGCGCCTCGAAGAAGGCCATATCGATGTGCTGATCGCGGCCGTATCCGGCCTGCACCGCGTCGACCAGGCGCACCGGATCACCGAAACCCTCGACCTGGACACCATGTGCCCGCCGATCGGGGCCGGCGTGATCGCACTGCAGTGCCGCCACGACGACACCCAACTACTCGATCTCGGTGCGCGCCTGGACGATCCGGCCACCCACCGTCACGCGGATGCCGAGCGGGCAATGCTGCACGCACTGCAGGGCCACTGCAACTCCCCGATCGCCGGACACGCGACGACCGACCCCACCGGACGACTCACTCTGCACGGCAAGGTCTTCAACCTCGACGGCAGCCAGTGGTTGGACGCCAAACACTGGGGCGTCCCGGAGGACCCGAGCGCCCTCGGCTTCTTCGTCGGCGCGGACCTTCTGCGCCAAGGCGCACGCGCGATCATCGACTCGATCCCGCACTGAGGCCCAAGCCACGACATCGGCGCTGTCGCATATCGACCGGCTGTCTCGCATAAGGCAGAGGTTGTGCGACGGCAGTGGCTCGTTCAGTCGGTGAAGCCGTCCATCATGGACAGCACGCGGAGCATGACTTCGTCGGCACCGCCGCCGATGCTGAGCAGGCGGCTGTCGCGGTAGGCGCGGGAGGTCCAGGTTTCTTCCATGTACCCCATGCCGCCGTGCACCTGTAGGCACCAGTCGGCGACCTGTCGGCCGAGGCGGGCGGCCTCCAGTTTGGAGATCGTGGCCATCCGAGTCACATCGGTGCCTGCCATGTAGGACTGGGCGGTGGACTCGGTGTAGACGCGGAGCATGTCGACGCGGGCCGCGAGTTCGGCGTAGGTGTATTGCAGGTATTGGTTCGCGCTGAGCGGGTGGCCGAACAGCTTTCGGTCGCGGGCGTAGTCGCGGGTGGCCTCGAGTTCGATGGCGCAGGTGATGGGGACGCTGTAGGAGGCGAACATGCGCTCCATCACGAATTGCGACATCTGCTGCTGGAAGCCGCGGCCGATTTCACCGATGGTGTTGCGCACCGGAACTCGGACATTGTCGAAGGTGAGCAGGCCGGTGTCGGAGGCGCGCATACCGAGCTTGTCGAGTTTGCGGTCGACCCGGAAGCCCGGGGTGCTGGTGGGGATGATGATCTGGCTCATGCCGCGGTAGCCGCCCTCGTCGGAGGTGCGCACCAAGGTGCAGAGCCAGTCGGCCTGAACGGCATTGGTAATGAACATCTTCGAGCCGTTGATCACCCAGTCGTCACCGTCGCGCCGGGCGTGCGTGCGAATCCCCGCCACATCCGAACCCGCTTCCGGTTCGGTAACCGCTACACCACAGACCATTTCGCCGCGCATAGCGGGCGCGAGATACTCCTGTTTGAGTTCTTCGCTGCCGTGCGCGTGCAGCGACGGCGTCGCCATCGCGACCTGCACCCCGAGCGCCATCGGGAACGAGCCGTGGGCGACCCGCCCGAGCTCCTGGCACAGCACAACCGTGAACAGATGGTCCGCACCCTGGCCGCCGTAGGCCGGATCGTATTCCAGCCCCAGCATCCCGAGCTTCGCCATATCGGCGAAGATCTCGTGCAGCGGCATCCACTCGGCCCGTTCCCACTCGTCGACGCGTGGATTGATTTTCTGCTCGACATACCGCCGAACCAGTGCCCGGAACTCCTGATGCTCATCGCTGTAGATCACATCGCCCTCCTCAATGAGGTCCCACCCCCGACGCTAGCCGAGCACCACACCACACGCAGGCAGGTCGCGCGCACAATTTCGCCGGGCCACGCACTGACTTACCGGCACTTCACGCGCAGCGAGCTAAATGGTGCGCCGCGTCCGTTCGGACAACTCGGTTGACGCGACCACAGCCGAGATGTCTCGCCCCGACCACGACGCCACAGACCCGAATCACCGCCACCGAGCGTGGCGCGGAAACAGCGCCCGGCCCGCCTCGTGCGCAACCTCGACGAGCACCCGCGCCAAACGCGCGGTATCCAACGCCGTTCGATCCCCGCCGACTTGACCGGACAGCGAGAGTGCGCCGATGGCTGCTCCGCGCCCGCGAATCGGCACCGCGACGCAGGAGATCCCGGTCACCGACTCCTCGATGTCCACGGCAATTCCCTGCCGATGCCGGATCCGCGCCAACTCGCGGTGCAGTTCCGCCCGGTCGCAAATGGTCCGCGGCGTCAATTGCGGCAACCGGTCCCGGAAGGAGGTCTCGATAATGCTCGGCTCCAGCGAGGCCAGCATCGCCTTGCCGAGGGCTGTGCAATGCGCGGGCATCCGGCCGCCGAGGCGGGTCGGGATGCTCGCGGTGTAGCGGCCACCGGCCTTGTCCAGGTACAGCACCTCGCGTCCATCGAGCACGCCGAGGTGGCCCACCATGCCGGTCCGCTGACACAGCTCGTGCAGCAGCGGACTCACCACATCGCGAATCTCATTGTGGTCGGCGGCGAGTCCGCCGAGTTCCAGCGGACGCATGCCGAGGCGGTAGCCGCCGGGTGCGTGCGCCAACCAGCGCAGCCGGATCATCTGGTCCAGGATGCGGTGCACTGTAGACCGCGGCAGGCCGGTTCGCTCGGCCAATCCGAGCAGCGTCAGAGTCGGTGTCGAACCGTCGAAAGCGTCTAGGATCAGCGTCATTCGCTCGATCATGGAAACCGGCGGCTGCGCGGGCCGGGTGGTCGGACGACCCGGACCCGATAACAGCTCGTCGGATCCCGGACCGGTCAGCACCTCGACCGTCATGGCGCACCTCCATTGTGTAGCTCATACAGCTTAGAAGTATTTCGATTAGGCATGTCCGTTTTCGGCATACCCGCTTGTGTCCCCAATCACAGTGCCGTCACGCGGACGACGTCGAATCGCGGAAACTACGGAGATCGCTACGGATCTTCTCGGTAGCCGGAACCGAGCATTGACAGCCCACTGCGCGCGCCGCTTACCTTCATGGCGAAACGGAATATTTCTAGTAGAAACTAGGAGCGCCATGGCCGTCGTGCTCGACTTCAAGGCCGTCCTCGGCCGATTCGCCACCGGAGTCACCGCGATCACCGCCCTGGACGGCGCGCAACCCATCGGGTTCGCCTGCCAGTCCTTCTCCGCACTATCGCTGGATCCGCCTGCCGTGGCATTGTTCCCGGCCCGGACCTCCACCACCTGGCCGCGGATCCGCGCGGCGAGCAAGTTCTGCGTGAACGTGCTCGCCGCCGATCAGGAGCAGGTGTGCAAACAGCTCGGCCGCAGCGGACCCGACAAATTCGACGGACTCGACTGGACCCGCTCCCCCAACGGTTCGCCGCTACTCGACGGATCCATCGCGTGGATCGATTGCGAGCTCGGCGGAGAGCTGGACGGCGGCGATCACACCATCGTCATCGGTCATGTCACCGCACTCGGCGCGGGTCGCGAGGCCGATCCGCTGCTGTTCTACCGCTCCGGATTCGAGCGCCTTACCACTGCCTGAGCCGTCTCCCGGCCAGTGAGACCACACCTTTGCGCGTCCATCGCCGCGCCGAACCATCGAAACGACAGCCCGACGAACGTGGAGGAACCATGACCGACGATCAGGTGCGCGTGATCGACACCGGCACCCCGCCCACCCGATATGCCCGGGGTTGGCACTGCGTCGGCCTCGCCGACAACTTCCGCGACGGCAAACCGCACACCATCGAAATCTTCGGCACCGAACTGGTGGTTTTCGCGAGCGCGGACGGCACCCTCAATGTGCTCGATGCCTATTGCCGACATATGGGTGGCAACCTCGGCGACGGCATTATCAAGGGCGACACCATCGCCTGCCCGTTCCACGATTGGCGCTGGCGGGGCAATGGCCGTTGTGCCGCAATCCCTTACGCGCGCCGCGTACCACCGCTGGCCCGCACCAAATCGTGGATCACGTTGGAGCAGAACCGGCAGCTGTTCATCTGGAACGATCCCGAAGGCAATCCGCCGCCCGCGGATATCACGATCCCCCGCATCGAGGGTGTGTTCGGTGATGAGTGGAGCGACTGGACCTGGAACCAGATCACCATCGAGGGCGCGAACTGCCGCGAAGTCATCGACAATGTCGTGGATATGGCGCATTTCTTCTACGTGCACTTCGCCTTTCCAACCTACTTCAAGAATGTCTTCGAGGGCCATATCGCCAGTCAATACATGACCTCGATCGGACGCGCGGATGTGCAGGGCGAATTGGCCAAGGAGGCGGGCGCGGAGAACACGCTGCGTTCGGAGGCGCACTATTACGGACCCTCCTACATGATCGATTACCTCGTCAACGAATCCAGCGGGCAGACGGTCGAATCCGTCCTCATCAACTGCCACTACCCGGTTTCGCCCACCAAATTCGTGCTGCAGTACGGCGCGATCGTCAAGAAGCTGCCCGGCCTGTCACCGGAAGATGCCGATGCGATGGCGGTACGTTTCGCCAATGGACTCGGGCGCGGTTTCGAGCAGGA
The DNA here is from genome assembly GCF_035920345.1 of Nocardia vinacea. Lineage (NCBI taxonomy): Bacteria > Bacillati > Actinomycetota > Actinomycetes > Mycobacteriales > Nocardiaceae > Nocardia > Nocardia vinacea. Next base: position 1,144,336 of record NZ_CP109149.1, on the reverse strand, counting down.
TGTGGCGATCTGGGAACGCAAGACCCGCATCGACAATCCGCTGCTGTGCGAGGAGGACGGGCCGGTCTACCAGCTGCGGCGCTGGTACGAGCAGTTCTACACCGATATCGCCGAGGTGGAATCGAAGATGACCGACCGCTTCGAATTCGAGGTCGACACCACCCGCGCCGTCACGGCGTGGGAGGCCGAGGTCGCCGATAATCTGGCCGCGCAACGCGCGGACGCCTGAACGGATCTGTAATGGATTGCATCACCTGCCATACCTGCCGGAATCAGGTGTCGGTGGTCAAATTCAGTTCCGCGCACACCAGCGTGCAGTGGAGCTCCGTCGCTCGCGCGCACTGTGCCGAGTTCGCATGTAACGACGGCGGTCCCGTGCGCGGGTGTGCGGCATTGCGCGACAGCATCGAAAAGGCCGTCAGTGCGGGAGAAGTCGGGTTGAGTACCCGTGATGGGGATCTGCTGTGAGTGCGGCGGTAACGCTTCGAGTTGTTCGAGTAACTTCCGAAACACGAGATGCGGTCTCGCTGGAGCTTGTCGCCGAACCGGAGCGTCGACTTTCCTGTCGGCCCGGCCAGTTTCTGACACTGCGCATCCCCAGCGAACGAACCGGTTCGGTGGCACGCTCGTACTCGCTGTCCAGTGCACCGCACGAGGGCCGACTCGAGGTCACCGTCAAGCGGACATCGGGTGGGTACGCCTCGAACTGGCTGTGCGATAACGCTGTTCCTGGCATGAAAATCGACAGCTTGCCGCCCGCAGGCATTTTCACACCCGATTCGCTCGACGAAGATCTGCTGCTATTGGCTGCGGGCAGCGGGATAACGCCGATGCTGTCCATCCTGAAATCGGTACTGGCGCTGGGCAGCGGCCGGTGCACGCTGATCTACGCCAATCGTGACGAGAACTCGGTGATCTTCGCCGATGAACTGAAGTCATTGACCGCCGAGCACCCGAACCGGCTCGTTGTGCTGCATTGGTTGGAGTCTGTGCAGGGCTTGCCGTCGATGCCCACACTGACCACTTTGCTCGCACCGTGGCTCGAGCGCCAGCTATTCGTCTGCGGCCCAGCACCTTTCATGGACGCTGTCGTCACAGCCGCCGACCGCCTGGGCATGGACCGGGTGCACGTCGAGAAGTTCATCTCGCTGTCCGGTGATCCTTTCGCCGAAACCGAGGTCGAAGACACCGACGACGCTGCCATCCTCGAGGTCGAGCTCGACGGCACCACGGACGAATTCTCCTGGCCGCGCAATACCGTACTGCTCGACGTGCTGCTCGCGCGCGGTATGGAAGCTCCGTACTCCTGCCGCGAAGGCGCCTGCAGCGCCTGTGTCTGTCGGGTAGTCGACGGCGAAGTGAAAATGCTGCGTAACGAAGTTCTGGAACGTGAAGACCTGGCGGACGGCTATGTACTTGCCTGCCAGGCGGTTCCGGTCACCGATGCGGTCCGGGTCACCTATGAATGAGGAGAATATGGCAATCATCAGCTCGCTCGGTTACGTGCGGGTCGCGGTCAGCGACCCGGATGCCTGGCGCACCTTCGCCTTCGATGTGATCGGTTTCGCCGAGGGCACCGGGCCGGATCCGGACGCCATCTATCTGCGCATGGATGAGCACGTCGCACGATTGGTCCTGGTGCCGGGCGAAACCGACAAGGTGCTCGCCATCGGATGGGAGGTCCGCGACCATCGCGCACTCGCCGCGGCACGAGAAGTTGTTGAGCAGGCCGGAATCGAAGTCACCGCGCTCACCGTGGCCGAGGCGGATGCCCGCAGTGTGGAGGAGGCGATCACCTTCCGCGATCCGGCGGGCACCACCGTCGAAATCTTCCACGGACCGGTCCTGGACCACAGTCCGGTCGTCGGCAAGTATGGAAACCGTTTCGTCACTACGGGACTCGGCCTCGGCCACGCGGTGCTGCCGGTGCCCGATCTCGACGGCGCCTTCCACTTCTATACCGACGTCCTCGGGTTCCTGCCGCGCGGTGCGTTCCGGCTGACCGCACCGCCCGAATACGGCCCGGTGCGTATCCGCTTCCTCGGTGTGAATCAGCGCCACCACAGCTTGGCGCTGATCCCCTCCGGCGGTCAGGAGGGCCCGGGGCTGGTGCACGTCATGGTCGAGGTCGACAGTCTCGACGATGTCGGCCGTGCGCTCGACCGGGTGAACAAGGCCGGATATCACCTGTCCTCGACGATGGGCCGCCATACCAACGACAAAATGATCTCCTTCTATGTCCGCACACCCGGCGGCTGGGATCTCGAATTCGGCACCGAAGGCGTGCTGGTGGATGAGAACACCTACACCGCGGAGGAAATGACCGCCGATAGCTATTGGGGTCACGACTGGGATCGGGGCTGAAAAGATCACGGGCGGCGACCGGCGGCCTGATACCCCTTGACTATCGTCGATAGCGACGGAAGGGGTTTTCCGATGGCACTGCGCACCGAGTTCACCGACCTGTTCGACATCGAGCATCCCGTAGTGCTCGCACCGATGGGCGGCGTCGCGGGCGGTGCACTGGCCGCGGCGGTCTCCGAGGCCGGTGGACTCGGCCTGATCGGTGGCGGCGGCGGTGACGAGCAGCTACTCGATCAGGAATGTGCGTTGCTCACCGCTCGCACCGAAAAGCCTTGGGGCATCGGCCTGTTGAGCTGGGCCATCGATCTCGCTACCGTGCGAAGGACGGTGCAGCGCCGACCGCACGCGATCCTGCTGTCCTTCGGCGATCCCACCCCGTTTGCCGGCGTGATTCGGGAATCCGGGATTCCGCTGCTGGTCCAGGTCACTACCACGGACGAGGCGGCCCGTGCCCTGGAAGCCGGGGCCGATGTGCTGATCGCGCAGGGCGCGGAGGCGGGCGGGCACGGCGGCGGGCGGGCGACGCTGCCCTTCGTACCCGCGGTCGTCGATCTGGCGGCGGGTACGCCGGTGCTCGCCGCGGGGGGCATCGCCGATGGACGCGGACTCGCCGCCGCACTCGTGCTCGGTGCGGCGGGCGCGTTGATCGGCACTCGCTTCGAGGCGACACACGAATCGTTGCTCTCGGCCGAAGAAGCCAAGGCCATCATCGATGCACGCGGCGGCGATACCGAACGCAACCGCATCGTCGATATCGCCCGCGAATCCCCGTGGCCCGCCGAGTACACCGCCCGCACCCTGCGCAACCGATTCCTCGACGAATGGGCCGGACGGGAGACCGAACTCGCGGCCGATCCCCTTGCCCGGCAACGCTATCGGGCGGCGGCCGAGCAGGGTGATCTCGACTGTGCGCCGATCTGGGCGGGCGAGAATGTCGACCTCATCGGCAGTCTCGAATCCGCCGCTGATCTGGTGCGGCGCATCAGCACCGACGCGGAACAGGTATTGCGGCGAGCCGCGGCGCGATGCGACTAGTCGGCGTGTTCCTCGGCCATGGCGCGGAGCAGTTCACGGGTATAGCGCTCGGCGAGTAGCGGCAGGAAGTTGTTGATGGTGGCGTGATCCGCGAGGTAGTCGTAAGCGGAGTACAGCCACCGTTCGATGGCTTCGTCGCGGGTGCTGTCGAATTCGCGCTCCAGACGGCGCGCGGCGGCCTTCAGCGCGAACTGTTGATCGAGGGATGGTTCGTGGAGGGGCGGGTGCGTAACAGGACCTTCGGTCATTGCGGACTCCTGGTCGGAAACTTCCAGTGCAAAGGATGCGGGCGAAACCGTGTCCACTCGATCGAGTACCCGATGGGTCGACGGCGACACCCCGGATACGCCCATGGCCGAACCCCAGAATCTTGCACTACCCTTTCGATATATGCCAACACCCCCACGAAGGTGGCCGGAATGAGCGAAAACCTGCTCTGGGTGCCCGATGCCTGCACCTTACCAACGGCGGAGCAGCCATTGCGCGTGGCCGAATTCACCGATCTCTTCGCGGCCGCGCTGCGTCGGATCGAACGGATCGCGCCTACCCGTCTGCGGCTGGAACTGGCCGCAACGCACGAAGACACGGCCCGCGACCTCGCCGCCCGCGAGAGCTCCTGCTGCGGATTCTTCGACTTCGATTTCGCCACGGCAGGCCCGGATGCCATCGCGATGGACATCGAGGTGCCCGCGAGCCGGGTCGACGTACTCGAGGCGTTGGCGAACCACGCCGCGGCGACCGGAAGAAAGTAGAACAGGTTCTTGTCTGACGCCCCGGCAAATGCCAAGCTGAACGGATGGATCTCGCCGCGATCGAAGCCGTCCGCCAGCTCAAGTACCGCTACTTCCGGACCCTCGATCTCAAACAATGGGACGACTTCGGGGATACCCTCGCCGTCGACGTCGCCGGTCGCTACGGCACCCACGCCCTCGGTGAACCGCTGACCCTCGACGGTCGCGACGCCATCACCGCATTCATGCGCGAGAACCTCGGCCCCTCCGTGGTCACCACCCATATCGCGAACCATCCGGAGATCACCGTAGACGGCGAAACGGCCACGGGCTCATGGGCTTTCGAGGATACCGTGATCGCCACCGAATACGGCGTCCTCATCCGCGGCGCAGGCTACTATTCCGACACCTACCGACTCGATCCGGACGGCCACTGGCGTATCACCTCGACCAGTTACCAACGCATCTACGAATCGATGCAGGCCCTCGCCGACACCCCCAGCTACCAACTGCTGACGAACATGTGGGCGACACAGAAATAGGACAGCTTGCCGGATTTGAGGCCACTATCTTCCGGGTGGCACTCGACCGGAGCAGCAGTGGCGGCGGAGGGTGGGAGCATGTCCTCCCTCGCGCCTGCTGAATTCACGACCGAGACCGCCTACCTGAACACCGCTTCCCACGGGTTGCCCGCCGCGCGGACATTGGCGGCATTGCAGGAGTTCAACGCGCTCTGGGCGGCGGGCCGTGCCGCACCGACCACGCGGGACTACCTGGTACCCGAATTGCGGGCCGGATTCGCACGACTGCTCGCGGGCGCTTCGGCCGACGATATCGCGCTGGGCGGCACCGTCGCCGGATTGATCGCGCCGGTGGTCTCCGCACTGCCGTCGGGGGCGGAGGTGTTGCTCGCTGAAGGCGAATTCTCCTCTGTCTCCATGCCTTTCGTGCACCGCGGTGATCTGAACGTCCGGTTCGTGCCGTTGGAGCGCATCGCCGAAGAGGTCCGGCCCGAGACCGCCTTGGTAGCGGTGAGCGTGGTCCAGTCGAAGGACGGTCGAGCCGTCGATCTGCCGATGCTGCGCGCGGCCACCCTGGCGCACAACGCTCGACTCCTCGCCGATGCCACCCAGGCCGCCGGGTGGGTGCCATTGCGTTTCGTCGATGCCGACTACTGGGTGTGCGCGACATTCAAGTGGCTGATCGGTGCACGCAGCGTGGCCTTCTTCGCCGCACCGCCGGAGGCAGCCGCGCGGCTGCGCCCGATCAGCCCAGGCTGGTACGCGGCGGCCGACCGCTGGGCCGAACTGTACGAACCGATCGCGCTGCCGACCACCGCCCGGCGTTTCGATTCGACACCGGACTGGCTCGGCGTCATCGCGGCACTCTCCGCACTGTCCTTGATCGAAGAGCTGACCGTCGACAAGATCGGCGCGCATAACCGCGAACTCGCCACCCGATTCCGAAACGGGCTGGCGGAGTTGGGATTCCAGTCGGTACCAGCGGATTCGGCGATTGTCGCCGTGTCGGGCGCGGGCGATGCGGCACCCCGTTTGGAGGAGGCCGGCGTGCTCACCTCCGCCCGAGGCGGCGGCCTTCGATTCTCGTTCCACCTCTACAACAGCGCCGCCGACGTGGACCGCGCGCTCGTAGCCCTCGCCCAGTAAACAGCGGCACCCCCTGTCGGGATTCGCACCTCTCCTGGAGGTGCGAATCCGGCCGACGGTCAGGCGGGACGGGTGCTGTCCCCTCGGGGGTAACTACGCCGGGCGAGTAGCGGGCGCTGTGATCAGGGGAAGGTCGAGGGCCGTAAGGATGCCCGATGGGGCCCGGACCACGGCCGGGACGGCGTTGACGATGCGCATCGCAGTCGCCAGCAGGGTCGCGTGGTTGTGGTCGCCATTGCGGCTCGAAGTGACCAGATCCATGGCGTAACTCGGCTCGCCGATGATCTCGACGCGATAGGAGCCCTCGTGGTGAGCGGGTTGCGGCCAATCGGGGCACAGGTCGGGACGTAGGCGCGTGACGTGCTCGAGGACCGTCACGGGCTGGTCGCCGACCATGCCGCGAACCTCGAAACGCAGTGCCGCGGCGGTACCTTCGGCGATATGGCCGGTGGCGATATCGAAGGATTCGGGAGCGGGGATGCGCTCGTAGGTCTGGGTGACGGCGTCGAGGGTGACACCGATGCCCGCCGCCAACTGGCGCACGGTGCCGCCCCACGCGAGCGATAACACCCCGGGCTGCAACAACATCGGGATCTCGTCCAGCGGTTTGCCGAAGCCCATGATGTCGAACATGACCTCGCGGTTGTCGTAGCTGGCGTAGTCGACGATCTCCAGACACCGCAGTTGGTCGATGCGCAGGCAGGTGCCCGCGAGCGCGAGCGGCAGCAGATCATTGGCGAAACCGGGATCGATGCCATTGACCCACAGCGACGAATTGCCCTGCGCCGCAGCCTCTTGGATCGGCTTCAGCAATTCGTCGGGCAGCACGCCGTACGGATACTGGAAGAACACCGGCGCGCACGCCACCACATTGATGCCCGCGCTGAGCAATCTGCGCAGATCCTCTACGGCCTCCAGCAGTCGATTGTCGGTCATCGAGCAGTAGACGACACAGTCGGGTTTCGCGGCCAGGATCGCCTCGGTATCCGTCGTCGCGGTCACACCGACCGGATCATCGAGTCCGGCAATGGTTCCCGCATCGAGCCCGTCCTTCTTCGGACCCGATACCCATACCCCGACCAGCTCGAGATCCGGATTCGCGATCACACCCGCCAGCGCATGTGCACCGACATTCCCGGTGCCCCATTGGACTACGCGGTAGTTCATGACAGATCCGGAAGCGGGAGATCGAGATTCGGCGCGATCAGGCCGCCGTCGGGTTCGAGCACCTTGCCCGTGACGTACTTTCCGGCAGGTGACACCAAATACAGTGCGGCAGCGGCGATATCCTCGGGTTCGCCGATGCGGTGCAGCGGCGTCTTGGCCTCCAGCTCGGTGCGCATCGCATCATTGCCCGCCACGATCTCCAGCGCCGAGGTCAGAATCGACCCGGGCGCAATGGCATTCACCCGGATGCGTGGATTCAGATCCATCGCCGCCAACCGGGTGTAGTGCGCCAGCGCCGCTTTCGCCGTTCCGTAGGAGACGAAGGCGCGGCCGGGCAGGCGGCCCATGGTCGAGGTGATATTGAGAATCGAACCGCCACCGGCGGTTTCGAGAATCTTCGGTACCGCCGAGCGAACCAGCGCATGCGCATTGGTCACGTTGAAGTTGAATGCCTCCACCAGCGCGTCCGGCGTGGTATCGAGCAGCGGGCACGGCAGCGCACCACCCACATTGTTGACCACGATATCGAGCCGCCCGAAACGTTCGACGGCCGCGGCGGCCAGTCCGGCGGTCGCCTCGATATCGCTGAGATCCGCGGGCACCACGTGGGCCTGGCGGCCCACCGCCGCAACCTGCTCGGCGACCTCGTCCAGCTGACTCTTGGTGCGGGATGCGATGACGACGTCCGCGCCCGCCTCCGCGAAGGCCACCGCGATCGCCGCGCCGAGGCCGCGCCCCGCGCCGGTGACGACGGCGACCTGTCCGTCGATTCGGAATCTGTCCAGGATCATGCGCGCTCCAACTGTCGAATATTCGACGCTATGCTGTTGTAATATTCGTCATCGTAGAGCTGTCCCGCCGAGCCGCACAAGGGGTTGCACATGCCCGATCGGTCCCCGTCCCCGCCGACCCGCCGTGTCATCGATATCGTGTCGCTGCTCGCCGCGACGCCGGAGCCGATCAGCGTCGCGGGCATTGCGGACCGGCTCGATATCGCCCGCGCGACCGCGACGGCGATTTTGGCCGAACTGGAATCGGCGAGCTGGGTGCGCCGCGACGCGAGCCGCGGATACGGTCTCGGTCCGACGCTGGCGAATCTGCACGGTCCCGCACTGCCGCACGCGCTCGGCGATATCCTCGCCGAACTCACCGTGCGGACCGGCTACGGCGCGACGTTGAGTCGTATCGAGCCCGATCACCTCACGGTGCTCGATGTGCGCCACGGGCCCGAGCGCGTCGTCCCCGGCATCCCCGTCGGCCATCGCATCCCGATGCAATTTCCGGCGGGGGCGAGCGTAATGCCGTGGCGTTCGGCGGCCGAGCAGAACACCTGGCTCGCCACCGCACCCGACTCGGACCGCCGCGTCGCGAGCGGGCTGCTCACGCTCGTGCGCGATCGCGGCGTTGCCCTGTTCCGCCCACGCACCGATGATGCGGGCACGGTCGAACTCCTCGCCGACCTACTGAGCGCGATGGGGACCGAACTCGTGCAACCGCACCTGCGTACCCGGGCGCTGCGCCGCCTCGCCTTTCTCACCTCGCGGCCATTCACCAAGGCAGAACTCGACTCCGATGCCGAACTCCCGCTGAGTTACCTCGCCGCACCGGTTTTCGATGCGAAAGGCACGGCCGCATACGAAGTCCAATCGGGGCCGCTGCGGGCATCGACCACCAAACCCGAACGCGACGAATTCATATCCGCCACAGTCGATATCGCGCGGACATTGACGGAAGCGTTGGCATCCTGAGCTACTGCCTCGTCCAATGGCTTGCTGCGACTGCTCGCCGAGCGTAGTGATATGGCGGTCGAATGCGGCGTGGGCGCCCACCATTCGACTGCGTTCGACGGACCAAGGCTCGATACGGCAGAAGCTATCTGGACGAGGCACTACTTCGTCAAGGCGTGCGCGGCACCGCGGTGCAGCGGCACCGGTGCGGTAATCGTCGCGGTATCGCGGCTGATCCCTTTCGCGGACGAATTGGCCTGTTCCAGTTGGGGTTTGCGATCGAACAGCGTCTTGGTGAGGATGCACGCCAGGTTCGCGTCCAGATCGTCGCGCACCAGCAACAGATTCGGGACGACGATGGTCTTCACATCGGCGGACAGTCCGTAGACGGTGCCCGGAATCGTGCCTTCCTCGTAGACCGGGTTGACCGCATGCATACTGCCGGTGAGTTCGGAGATATCGAGAAAATGCACCTTGCCCTTGTCGGAGGTCAACAGATCGGTGATACCGGGTGTCGGTAGGCCGCCGGAAAAGAACATGGCATCGATCGAGCCGTCCTTCATACCATCCACTGTCTTGGTGAGATCCAAGCGCTGGGCCTCGATATCGTTGTCAGGGTTCAACCCGGCCGCCTGCAGTACCCGCTGGGCGATCACCTCGGTGCCGGACTTCGGCGAGCCGGTGGAAACCCGTTTGCCGCGCAGATCGGCGACCGATTCGATATCGGCGCCGGCGCGCGCGATTACCTGGGTATAATTCGGGTAGAGTCGCGAAAGTGCTTGCACCGGTTGCTTTTTGCCGTCGAAGCTGGCGTTGCCGAGCACCGCGTCGGCCGCGGTATCGGCGAGGGAAAATGCGACCTGATAGGTGCCTGCCACCAATTGCTGGATATTCTGCACCGACGCACCGGTTTCGGCCGCGGTCGCTTTCACCTTGCCGCCGGTGGCCTGCGAAATCTGGTCGGCGTAGGCATTGCCGAGTGCGAAGTACACGCCGGTCGAATTGCCCGTCGCGATGCCGACGCGGGTCTCACTCTGCACCTCGCAGGTGACCTCGCCGCCGGTGTCGGACTGCGGTGTGTCGCGGCGGCCCCCACATCCGGTCAGCAATCCGGCCGAGACCACGGCGACGGCGAATCCTATGGCAACTCTTCTCAAGTCGTCCTCCTTCGTGAGAGCAGCGTTACCCCGACGGCCGCGGTCAGCGCGGCCAGACCGACGACGAGCGCGCCGGGTTCCAGGTACAGCAGCGCCAGCCCGGCCACCGCGGCGAGCAGCCGGGCCGGAAGTCCGGCCGGGCCGATGCCGAGGATCCAGCCGCCGGTCGCGGCGGCCAGTGCCGCAACGCCGACACCGGCCACGATCGTGGTCCACAGCACACCGAGTACCGGCCCGTGCCCGAGCAGATATTCGCCGGGTCCGCTGAGCACGAACACAATCGGCACCAGGAAGGCTGGCAGCGCGTACTTCAATGCCTGCCACATCGTCGGCACCGCACGCGCACCGGTGATGGCCGCCGCGCCCACGGCGGCCAGTGCGGTCGGTGGCGTCACCTCGGAAAGCACCGAGTAGTAGAAGACGAACATCGCCGAGGCGGGCGGAGATACGTCGAGCGCGAGCAGAGCGGGACCGATGATCGCCCAGCCGATAATGAACGACGCGGTCACCGGGACCGCGAGCCCGAGCAGCGCGAGCGCGATCGCGGCGAGCACCACGGTGCACGCCAACACGACGGTGTGGTTGTCCGACAACGCCTTTCCCGCACTCACCAGCAGCGATGCCAGCTGCGCGCCGAGTCCCGTCTTGGTGGCGATCGCGGTGATCACCCCCGCCGACGTGCACACAGCGACCACCGGCAGCGCCGAACGCACACCGCTGCCGAGCATCTGGAAGATTCGGCGCGGTGAGCGGGCCTCGGCGCGGATGCGCGCATCGAGGAAGGCGAGCACGAAAGCCAGTGCGGTGGCGTACACCACGGCGCGCGCGGCGCTCACGCCGATCAGCAGCAGCACCACGATCGCGATCAAAGACAGGAAGTGGTAACCGAATCGGGCCAGCAGTCGCCATACCGAGGTGGTGCTGATCTCGACCGACTCCGCGCCGAGCCGGCGCGCATCGATCTCGACCGCGAGCAGAATTCCCAAGTAGTACAGCAGCGTCGGGATCATCGCCCACCCGAGCACCGTCACATAGGAGACGTCGAGATATTCGGCGACGATGAAGGCGGCGACACCCAGTGTCGGCGGTGACAGGATCGCACCGACACCCGCCGCCGCGAGCACACCCGCCGCCTGTTCCGGCGGATATCCGGCGCGACGCAGGATCGGCCAGGTGACCGCACCGACCGTGACCGCGGTCGCGGTGCCCGATCCGGAGACGGTGCCGAGCAGGAATCCGGATGCGACGGTCGTGCGTCCGGCCGCGCCGCGCGAGCGGCGGAAGGCCGCGACCGACAGATCGACGAAGAACTGTGCCGCACCGGAGAATTCGAGTACGGCGCCGTAGAGGGTGAACAGCACGATATAGCTGGCCGCGACATCCAGTGGCGTGCCGTAGAACCCGCTGCCGGAGTTGTAGAGCGCATCGATGATCTGTCCGAAGTCGAGTCCGGCGTGCGCGATGGTCCAGTGCTGCGGCAGGTACCCGCCGTAGTAGCCGTAGCCGATGAATACCAGGCACACCGCGGGCAATACCCAGCCCGTGGTGCGCCGACTGGCCTCCAGCACCAACACCAAGAGCACCGTGCCCATGGCGATATCGACCGGATCGAACAAACCCTGCCGATCGAGGAATGCGTTGTACCCGCCCCCACCGGACCCGATCGCCATCGGCAGCACCGGATACAGGCACACCACCAGCGCGACCACGGCCAACAACCAGTCGAGCGGACCCGGACCATGCCGTCGATCGAACCATCGCAGCCCGGACCGATAGGCCAGGAACACCACAGGCAAAGTCCCGGCCAGGAAGATCACCAGGTAGTACTGACTCCCCTGCGCCAGCGGCTGAAAGACCTGCCACAGCACCAGCAAGGCGACCGCGAACGCGGCGGTCGCAACCACCCACTCGGCCCATCCGCGCAATATCCGCGCGGGCTTCTCCTCGTCGTCGACCTCGATCTTGTCCGGTACTGCCCGCTCCGGATCAACCCCGGGCCGCACGGCCTGGCGGTCGGTGGGAGGCTCGGCTTCGAGATGAGCGTCCCGCATATCCGACATTGCGCGACACTATCAACGCACGACCGTCCGTATGCGGCTAACAAGTATGTAGCTGAGAAAAGTAGAAAAGCGGTCGGTTTGTCGCCCTAAGCCGACCTGGTCGCCCGGCCACCCAGCGGCACCTTGTGTGCGATCACCCGGCGATACGAGATGCGCCAGCCGGTTGCCACCCGCACGACCGTATCGTCGTATTCGACGCTGCCGCTGGTCCCATCGGCATAGATCCCGATCCCCTTCGACCGCACCCGAACCGCACCATCCACCTCGGCAATGACCACATTCGTAATGTGATGCCCGACCGGATTCCCATTGCCGAGCGCGACCGAGGCCTCCTGCAGCGCCGGAATCCCGTGCAGCTCACCGAACCCGAAATCATTGACGTCGTAGGTGATTTCCGCGGTGAACAGCTCGTCCATCCGATCGAGCTCACCCGCGTCCATCAGATGACCGTGCATCGCGATCAGATCACCGATCTCGATCCGGTCCTGCGCCGACAATGCCATGACGACCTCCTGCCGCCCCATTCTTGCCATAAGGTGAGACATAGTCCGGTTATCCGAGACAGTAACGGACTATGTCCCCGGTTAGCAAGAGGAGAGCCCGCTGACGCGCGAAAGAGCCACCGGCGCAACGAGGCCGATGCGTGCCGATGCCCGACGCAACTACGAGCGCCTACTCGAACAGGCCCGCCTCGCCTTCGCCGAGCACGGCGTCGACGCCTCACTCGACGACATCGCCCGGCGCGCGGGGGTCGCCAGCGGTACCCTCTATCGACACTTTCCGACTCGTCTCGAACTCATCGAAGCAGTGCTGGGCGAGCGCGTCGCCGAGCTGGCCCAGCTGGGCCGCGACCTGATGAAAGCGCCGGATAGCTACCAGGCACTCACCACCTGGCTGCGTGCGGCGATCGCACACGCGCTCACCTTCCGCGGGCTCTCCGCCGCGATCCTGAATTCCGCCATCGACGGCGGCGCGGATCTGGTATCCGCTTGGCACGCGGAGACTTTCGCGATGGGCACCGCTCTGCTACACCGCGCGCAGGAGTCCGGCACAGTCATTGCGACCGCCGACGCGGCCGATGTGCTGCGCATGATCGGGGCCATTGCCTGGGCCGCCCAGGACTCGCCAGAGCCATCCGCGCAGGCCGAGCGACTGCTTACGCTGCTGTTGAACGGACTGCGTCCAGCTACGTGGACGAATCGGCGTGTGCGGCGGTCCGCGCCGCTGGACGACGAGAGAAGATCCAGCGCAGAAAGTTGACCCATGGTGACGGACGGGCCGGGGTGACGGGCGGGTGGCCGAGGGAGACCGCGGTTCGGTCGAGCAGCGCCTCGATCATCGCGTCGTGGATCCAGCGGATGGCCACCGGCCACAGCAGGTAGCCGATACCGCGCAGGCGGCAGTCGATCTCGTGGCGCAGGATGCTGCTGTCCGGCCACGGGCCGTCCAGCACGTCGAGGCTGTGCGTACCGACCAGGAAGGATCCGGGCGCGACGGTGAACTCCACGCGGCGGCCCGGCACCCACTCGGTACACCGATACCGGATGACGCCGTGTCCGCCGTCGGCCCCGACACCGAGTGGCCGGTCGAGGACCAGCGCGGGCCAGCCGGGCGGCCACACCGGGCTGTCCGGCTCGGCGGCCCTGGCGAGCAATGCGCCGAGTTGGTCCGTGGGCACCGGGTACTCCCGCTGGTGGATATTTCGAACCATGACCCAACCTCCATTCGCTATCGTATGGAACACTCACCATACGGTAGCGTACGGAAGGCGGGGTGCGATGTTATCCGAGCCACACGAGCCGGTTCATCCGGCGGAGGACGGCTCGTAGAGGACTATCGCCCACGGGGATTCGCGGGACGGACGGACCGAAGTGCGTCGTTCGTGCGGTCCGGTCACGGGCTCGTCGGCCGGAAATCCGGCGGCACGGAGGCGGGCGAGAGTCACGTCGAGATCCGCGACTTTGACGGCAAGGGACGGGATGTCGCGTTCATCGGCACCGGCGAGCATGACCCGGGTCGGTCCGATATCGAATTGCGCCCACCGATCACCGTCGACGAAGGTCGCGGTGGTGCCGAGTACCGCGGTGAGCAGATCTATTGCGGCGGTGAGGTTGTCGGCGGGAAAGATGGTGCCGAGACGTTCGACGGTCATGGCTTCGCCAATGCTCGGCGCACTGTCGAAAAGGCTTGGTCGGCAGCATCTTTCGCATCCGGCAAATTGTCGGCCATGCTGAAGAAGCCGTGGAATTGGCCGTCGTAGCGAATCGTGACGGTCTCGCCATCCGCATCCCGCAGCCGCCGACCGTAGGCCTCGCCCTCATCGCGGAGTGGGTCGAATTCGGCGGTGATGACGTAGGCGGGCGGGAGGCGGGACAGGTCGGCCGCGCGCGGAGGTGCGGCGTACAGGTTGTCGGCATCCGCGGCCGAGGCGAGGTACTGCTCCCAATACCAGCGCAAATGGTCATCGGTGACGAAGTAGCCGTAGGCATTCTCCCGATAGGAGACGGTGTCACGGGCCGGATCGAGCATCGGGTAGACCAGCAGTTGATGGGCGATGACAGGGCCATTGCGATCCCGGGCCAGCAGTGCCGTGACGGCGGCCAGGTTGCCACCGGAGCTGTCACCGGCCACCCCGATGCGGGCTGGATCGCCGCCGAAGGAACTCGCCTGGGCCGCAATCCATTTCAGGACCGCGTAGGCATCCTCGGCGGCCGCCGGGAACCGATGTTCGGGGGCCTGCCGGTAGTCGACCGAAACCACGATCGCACCGACACCATTGCTCATCGCACGACACAGCTGATCGTGACTGTCGAGGTCACAGATGACGAAACCGCCACCGTGGCAGAACATCACGACCGGCAGGTCGGCATCGTACTCGGCGGGCCAGTACATGCGAACCCGAACCTCAGGTGCCCCGACAGGTCCCGGCACCAAACGCTCCTCGACCTGCCCCACCGGAATCGAATCGACCCGGACCGCCGGACGCGCGGCGAGTATCCGACGCGCCTCGGCGGCATCGAGCACTTCGGTGCCCAGCGCGGGAAACGCGGCCGAGCCGACATCGACGATCACCTGAGCTTCGGGCTTCAGCGGCATGCTCACTCCTCGCCCGCGGCTCCGACCGGCGGCAGCGCATCCGGTGGAATGAACTGTCCCGCCGACAATCCGCCGTCGACGGCCAATTCCGCACCGGTGATGAACGCCGCGGCATCGGAGGCCAGGAATGCCACCAAATCTGCCACCTCCGAGGGCAATCCGACGCGACCCAGCGGTAGCGAGGGAAAGCTGCCGGGACCGGTGTTCAGCCCGAGGTGCCCGATCATCGGTGTCGCGATCGGACCCGGATGCACCGAGTTGACCCGGATTCCGAGCGGCCCCAACTCGAGCGCGGCCGTCTTCGTCAACCCGCGCAGCGCCCATTTGGACGCACCGTACGCGGAATGGCCCATCAAGCCCTGCAACCCGGCCTGTGACGAGATATTCACGATCGAACCGCCCGCCGCCCGCATCGGATCCACGACGGCCTGGATGCCGAGGAACGACCCGATCAGGTTGATACGCAAAATGCGTTCGAGTTCGGCGGCGGAGGTCTCGACGAGCGGTTTGGCGGTGTAGATCGCCGCATTGTTCACCAGCACATCGATACTGCCGAATTCGGTGACCGCGGTGTCGACGGCGGCAGCCCAATCGGTGGCGCTGCTGACATCGTGGCGGACGAAACGGGCTGAGTCACCGATGGATTCGGCAACTGCCCGGCCCTCGGATTCCAGTACGTCGGTGAGGACGACGCGTGCGCCGGCGGCGGCGAACAGGCGAGCTTCCTGCTCACCCTGGCCACGAGCGGCGCCGGTGATGAGGGCGACTTTGCCAGTGAGATCGGTCATCTCAAGCTCCCAGGAATTCAGTTGTCTCGGCACGCTCAGCTGCGCGGCTCTGCTCGATGTTTCCGGCTCGCTCCGCTCCCCGGAAGTGTGGAATGACCTTCTCGCCCCAATGCCGAATGGTCTCCAGACATGCCTCCTGCGGCACCGTCCCCATCTGGATCAGGCACAGGATCTCGTCGGCACCGGCCGCCTCCAGCCGCTCGACGTACGCGATGGCGTCTTCCGGGCTGCCGTACGCGTGCTCGGCGTTGAAAACCGATGTAGCCCCGGTCTTCACCGGAATCTTCGCCTCGTGCAGATACGCCACATGCTCATCGGCGGCCTCGCGAATCTTGGCCACCTCGTCCACAGTCGGATCGACGGCCTCATCCGGCACCGGACCCGCGCCGTACCAGTGCTTGATGGACTGCGCGAAGAACCGCTGCCCACGCGCGCCGATCTGCTGCGCCTTCTCCCGGTCGTCGAGCACGATCGTCGGGCACAGTGCCGCGAAGTGGTCGTTGACCACCGTCGAGACGAACTTCTCCCCCGTCCGCTCGGCAATGGCCGCGTCATAGGTGCGGCGCAGTTCGGCGATCTCCTCCACACCCGCGAAACCCAGTACCAGCGCACCGATTCCGTAGTCGGCGGCCAGCTTCAGCGTGTCCTTCTTGGTGCACGCCATGAACAGCGGCGGATGCGGCAGCTGCACCGGACGCGGGAGCATCGGATGCGGATCGATATCGAGCAGCTCACCGTGCCATTCGAATTCGCCCTCCGGATCCTGCCAGGCCTTGCCGATAATGCGCAGCGACTCCTCCACCTCCTGATAGGTGCGGTCAGGATCGACACCGCACATGGATGTCTCCTGCGGCGTAGCCCCGCGGCCTGCGCCGAGATTCACCCGCCCGTTGGAGAGCACATCGAGCATGGCCGCGCGTTCGGCGGCGCGCACCGGGTGATTGAAGTTGAACGGCATGCACACCACGCCGTGGCCGATGCGGATCCGTTCGGTGCGCGCGGCCACCCAGGTCAGGAAGATCTCCGGGGCGCTCATATGCGCGTACCACTTCAAGCCGTGATGTTCGACCGCCCAGACGGTGTCGAACCCCATCTCCTCGGCCAGCACCGCCTGCTCGACGCAGTCGCGTAGTACCTGCCGTTCGTGGTCGGCCGACGGGTCGGTCATCTGTGCCTCGAAGATCATCGAGAACTTCATGCATTGCCTCCACTCTGTTCTTCCCACCCCACCGGCTCCGCCGGCTGTCCATCCCCCAAGGTCGGTATGCCTAGTAGAAATATTTCCGATGCTCTCGTGGAGGTCAGGTGCATGTCTCGGTGGATGGGACTACTCCCGTTCGCGCCGCCCGCGCGCCCATAGCGTCGATATCGCATACGGCGTTCGAACCGACGCCGGAGAAAGGACGGACCTGACGTGGGTCGACTCGATGACAAGGTCGCGCTGATCACCGGCGCAGCGCGTGGGATGGGCGCCGAACATGTCCGCCGCTTCGTTGCCGAGGGTGCGCGGGTCGTGTTCGGCGATGTGCTCGATGATCAGGGCGAACAGTTGGCCGCCGAGACCGGCGCACGCTATCTGCACCACGATGTGACCAGCGAAGCCGATTGGGCGGCCGCGGTGCGGACCGCGGTGGACGAGTTCGGCAGACTCGATGTGCTCGTCAACAATGCCGGTCTGCTGCGGTTCCAGCGCATCGCCGAGATGAGCCTGACCGATTTCACCACGATCATGACGGTGAATGTCACCGGCACCTGGCTGGGCATCAAATCCGCCGCGCCCGCGATGACCGGCGGTGGCGCGATCGTCAATATCTCCTCGGTCGAGGGATTTGTCGGCGCGGCGGGCCTATCGGCTTACAGTGCAAGCAAATTCGCCATTCGCGGACTGACCAAATCGGCCGCGCGCGAACTCGGCGCCAGCGGAATCCGGGTCAACTCCATCCATCCCGGTGGTATCGCGACGCCCATGACGGCGGCGGCGGGCTCCGGCGTCGACGGCAATACCTTCTTCGCCGGATTGCCTATTCCGCGCTGGGGACAGCCCGGCGAGGTCTCCGAGGCGGCCGTCTTCCTGGCCTCGGATGCCGCGAGCTATTGCACCGGAACCGAGGTCGTCATCGACGGCGGCATGCTCACCGGCGCCGGTTACTAGGGAAAGGGAGCCAGATGTCCGAGGAATACACCTACGACGTCGTGGTCGTCGGCTCGGGTGCGGCGGGTATGACCGCCGCGCTCACCGCCGCCTATCGCGGGCTTTCGGTGGTGCTGATCGAGAAGAGCGGCAGCTTCGGCGGTTCCACCGCCCGCTCCGGCGGCGGCGTATGGATTCCGAACAATCCGGTGCTGGTACGCGAGGGCGTGCCCGACAGCCCGGATCTGGCCCGGGTATACTTGAAATCCGTTGTCGGCGACCGCGTTCCGCAGGCCAAACAGGACGCATTCCTGGACAACGGCCCGCGCATGATGACCTATCTCGGCGCACGCACCAACCACCTCCAATTCGTCTATGACCGTGGCTATTCCGACTACCACCCGGAACTGCCCGGTGGCCTCGCGCAGGGCCGCAGCATCGAGCCGGCAATTATCGACGGCCGACTGCTCGGCAAGGATCTGGAGCTGATCAACCGGCCGACCATGTCCGGCCCGAAGGGAATCGCGTTCACCGTCAGCGACTTCCACGATCTGAATATGATCGCGCGGACCTGGAAGGGTAAGCGCACCGCGATGAAGGTCGGCGCGAAGGCGGTTTTGAACCGGATCCGGGGACGGCAGCCGCTGAGCCTGGGCAAGGCGCTGGTGGCCCGGCTGTGGCTGGCGCTGCGCGACGCCGGCGTGCCGGTATGGCTGAATACTCCACTCACCGAAGTGATTACCGCCGACGATGCGGTGATCGGAGTGCGCGCCGAGCGCGATGGTGCACCGATCGTCATCCATGCGCGGCGCGGTGTGGTGCTCGCCGCCGGTGGTTTCGAGCACAACCTGGAGATGCGCAAACAGTTCTTCACCGAGCCGGTCAGCACCGACTGGACCGTCGGCGCGACCGAAAATGTCGGTGACGGAATCCGGGCGGGTGAAAAGCTCGGCGCCGCTTTGGATCTGATGGACGACGCCTGGTGGGGTCCGTCGGTGCGCAATCCGGACGGGCCGCCGTTCTTCTGCCTGGCCGAGCGATCCCAGCCCGGCGCGATCATGGTCAATGATGCGGGCGAGCGGTTCACCAATGAATCGGCCAGCTATGTCGATGTTGTGCACACCATGTACGAGCGCCATGCGACCGGTGTGGGCCATGTGCCTGCGCATTTCATCATGGATCAGCGCTTCCGCGATCGATACCTGTTCCTCGGCACCTTCCCGAAACAGGCCATCCCGCAGAAGTATTTCGATGCCGGGATCATCAAGAAGGCCGACACGCTCGCCGAACTCGCCACCAAGATCGGTGTTCCGGCCGATTCCTTGATCGCGACGGTGCAGCGGTTCAACGGTTTCGCGCGCGCCGGACGCGACGCGGACTTCCATCGCGGTGAATCCGCCTACGACCGCTACTACGGCGACCCCACCGTGCAACCGAATCCCTGTCTGGCACCAATCGATCAGGGTCCGTTCTATGCGGTCGAGATGGTGCCCGGCGATCTGGGTACCAAGGGCGGCCTGGTCACCGACGAACACTCCCGAGTGCTAAGCGAAGACGGCGCGCCGATCGCCGGACTGTATGCGGCGGGCAACAATTCGGCCGCCGTCATGGGCAACAGCTACGCGGGCGCGGGCGCGACCATCGGACCCGCCATGGTCTTCGGCTATATCGCGGCCGATCACATCGCCGATTCAGGAGCGTGACGTGGACAGAGTGAGCGGCAAGACGGTCATCGTGACCGGAGGCGCGCGCGGTATGGGTGCGGCATTCGCCCGTCGACTGGTCAGTGAGGGCGCCTCGGTGGTCGTGGCGGACGTGCTCGTCGACGAGGGCAAGGCGGTGGCCGCCGAACTCGGCGACCATGCGGTGTTCTGCGTCCTCGATGTCACCGACGAATCCGCCTGGGCCGCAGTGGTTGCCGAGGCCGAACGCACCTTCGGACCGGTCTCCGGGCTGGTCAATAACGCGGGCATCGTGCACGTCGACCCGATCGAGCGGCTCGCCGAGGCGGATTACCGCAAGGTGATCGATGTGAACCAGGTCGGCGTGTTTCTCGGCATGAAAGCCGTTGTGCCGTCGATGCGCCGGGCTGGCGGCGGCTCGATCGTCAATATCTCCTCGATCGGCGGCATCATCGCATTCAGCAATATCCTCGGCTACGTCGCCTCCAAATGGGCGGTGCGCGGGATGACCAAGGCCGCCGCCCAGGAGTTCGGCGCCGACGGCATCCGGGTCAACTCGGTACATCCCGGCGTCGTGGCCACCGAGATGACCGCCGATTCCGATCGCTCGCACTCGATGGTGCACGACCAACCGCTCCCCCGGGCCGCGGCGCCGGGCGAGCTGGCCAATCTCGTGCTGTTCCTCATCTCCGATGAGGCAAGTTTCTGCACGGGCTCCGAATTCGTCGCCGACGGCGGCTACACCACCAAATGACCAAGGACAGCTGCTGTGAAGAACTTTGAGGACAAGGTCGTCGTCATCACCGGCGCGGGTGCGGGCATCGGCCGCGCGTTAGCGCTGGAGCTCGCCGACCACGGCGCGAAGCTGGCGTTGTCCGGGCGAAATCTGGCCAATGTCACGGAAACTGCCACGTTGTGCGAGAAAGCCGGGGCCAAGGCGCGGGCATACAAGCTGGACGTAACCGACCGTGCCGCTGTCTACGCACATGCCGATGAGGTCCGATCCGACTTCGGCCCGGCCAATGTCGTGGTCAACAATGCGGGCGTCTCGCTCACCGCCAATATCGAGGAGCTGACCTGGGAGGACTTCGAGTGGATCGTCGATATCAACTTCTGGGGCGTGATGTACGGCACGAAAGCCTTTCTGCCGCAGGTGATTGCCTCCGGTGACGGCCATATCGCGAATGTCTCCAGCATGTTCGGCCTCGCCGCCTGCCCGAGCCAAGCCGCCTACAACGCAACCAAATTCGGCATCCGCGGCTTCACCGACGCACTGCGCCAGGAGATGAAGATCGCAGGCCATCCGGTCGGGGTCAGCAGCGTCCATCCCGGCATGATCAAGACCGAAATCGCTTGGAAGGCTCGCGCGGGCGGCGACCGCGACCGCGACGCGCTCGCCGCCAACTTCGACAAACTGGCCAAGACGACACCCGAATCAGCGGCGAAGACCATCCTGCGCGGGATCAGAAAGGATAAGGCCAAGATTCTCATCGGCACTGATGCCCGCGTAATCGATTTGCTGCCAAGGATCTTCGGCTCCGGGTACCAGCGCATCATTACCGCCCAGATGCGAAACGAGGTATAGACCGGTCGGCATTTTGTGATCGTGAACCGGCCTTGACGGGCCGGTACAAACTAATTTGCCGTAAGCGGTTGCTCTAAAACTGCTGTGCTGTCAGGATATTCCCCACGCGACGACTCCGGCTCGAGTAAAGGTCGCTGTTACACCGCGAATCAACTTGTGTTTCAACTACTTCAGGGAACACCTTGTGAAGGATCGGCAGCAACAACGTCCCGCACCATTCGGGCAGGCAGCACAGTTCAGACCCAGATTTACCCAGCAAACCGGCCCTTCCTGGGTGCAGATCACCCTCGCCCTCGGCAGCCTGCTCGTACTGGCCGCCATCGTCGCCGCGCTATACGGCGCCCCGAGCCCACTGGCCGAAACACCGCGCGCCGTCACGGTTGCTACGACGAAACCCGCTGCCGCGGCCGACTTTCCCACGCTATCGCGCTGATCGCATTCGGCATCATTTCCGCATTCGGATAAATCCATCGTTGGACGTACTCGTGTCCAGTGCATTGGTTATGTGGAAAAGTTGGGTCTCCAGCTGGTTGCCACGCACGCGATGGCGGAGTGCGGCGAAATCGCCGATGCGCTACCACATTTCGCGCTGCTTCCAGGTGCCCGAGCTTTACGCGCCCTGGTGGAGGTATCCGGCCCAGCGGGTGGGCAGCGCCGGATAGTTGGCGCGCATCGCACAGATCGCCTCGGTCAGGACGCGGGCGCTGTCATCGACTTTCGGTGTGCTGGTTCCGTTCTCGGTGAGCCGGGTGTAGAAATCGGCGGCGAATTCGGCGGCGGCCGCATCGTTGATCGGCCACAGCGTCCCGATGACGTGCCGGTACCCGGCCAGATGAATCGCGGCCGTCAGATGCACGCCTTCGTCCGCCAATGTCGGGTTGCCCCGGGTCGTGCTGCATGCGGACAGATACGCCAGGTCTGCCGCGCCGAGATTCATGCGCGCCAGATCGACGACGGTGAACGGCTTTTCCGCGAAGTCGGACAGCACCAGCGCGCTCGCCGCCGGATCCGCCAGATAGGAAAGTCCGTGACAGGCGAAGTGCGCAATGGAATGAACGGCCAGCGCATCGGCGACCGCGGCATGGGTCGCGGCGGTGTCGTGCAGGATCAGCGGATTCGGCAATAGTTCGGCAAGACGCTTGATTTCCCGGTCGACGCCGTCCTCCGCACCGCTGTCGGTCATCGGCATCGCCACGATGACCGCCGAGGCTCCCTCCCCGGATGGTCGATTCCTGGCATGTTCCAGTGCTCGCACCGTGGTGATGAAAGAGGAGACGGTACGTTCCGGCACGCTCTGCCGCGAGTCGGTTCGAAGGCCCGCGGCGTAGATCGGCAGCAGGGCCAAAGGGCCTACGGGACACCAGAATACGCGAGCCCGAGCGTCACCCGGCAGGTTCAGCTCGCGCAGGACAGGCCCGGCGACGCGGTGCCACAGCCAGTCGAGCACCCCGAGAATGTCGGCTTGCGCCTTGGCGCGGCCCGCGAAATCGCCCTCCACCGCGTGCAGCGCACCCGACAGAGCGATGACCTGTTCGAAGACATCATCCGATCCGAGCCCGGGCAACCGAATATGCGTCACCGGATCCGCCGCAGACAAGATGAGCGCACCACCATGCCGAATGTCGGCATACACCATGACAATCGGACCGGCGCCGGCTTGACGTCGCAATCGTTCGATGCTCGGCGGGCGCAGGAACCGATCGAGCCCCGGTCGCGCGCGGATTCGGTCGAGCAGCGCCACCCACTGCTCGGTATAGGTCCGCCGCTGGGCACCGACGGCCGCCCTGCGGGTGGATTCGCCATGCGCGGCCCGTTCGCTCGGGATCGCCTCCGCCGCGTCCAATGCTGTTATGCGCTCATGCAATTCCGTCAACTCGTCGGCCAGATCCGGTGCCGCCGCCCGCAATTCGGTCGCACCGGTCCGATCGTCGATCGTCTCACCGATGAGCACCCCGCGGACCTGCTCGAGCAGTTCGACCGCCCGCTCCAGACGCCGCCCGGCAACCGCCGCGACGGCGATCTGCGCCGCCAGACCGGCGACCTGACCGAGACCGTGTTCGCGATCGGCCCGGTCCAATGTCCGAGCTGCCAGCTGCGGCAACAACTCCACCACGGATTCCAATACGGTCAACGCAACCGTCGGCGCTCCGGCCGCCATCTCGATGCGGGCCAGATAGCGACCGGCGAAGATCCGATGCCGGACCGGGGCCGCCGCCCATGCCATGGCGGCCGCGAGCACGGTGCGCGCCTCGGTGCGGAACTCCGGCGCACCGGTGCGCTCGAACATCCAATAGAGCGCATTACCAAGGTTGTTCAGGTACGTGCCGCGGGCGGGATCGTCGGACGCGGTCCCATCGAGCGCCGCTCGGCTCAGTTCGACGACCTCCTCGAGCGTCTGCCGATCCTCGCTCTGCCGGTACCGCGCACTCAACGCCGCACCGAGATTGGCTTTGCGTCCTGCCATATCGGGATCATCCGGCGCGGTCACCGCGACCGCTTCGCGCACCGCGGCGACCGCACTGTCGAGCGCCGCGGTGTCGCCGGTGCGGTCGAACAGCGCGTGCAGGGTATTCCCGAAGTTCGTCAGGAACAATCCGCGGTCCGGGTGGCCCTGCGGGGTCGCATCGAGAACTGTGCGCCGCAATTCGATCACCTCGCGCAGCGCCGCCGTATTCCCGGTGCGGTCGAAGTGCAGGTACAGCGCGTTCGCGAGACCGGCCGTGCGCAGCATCGCATCGTGGTGGTCGGGTGGTGTCGCATCCAGCGCGTCCCGCGCCGCCCGCACCGCCTCGCCGAGGACCGTGGAATCTCCGTTCCGCTGGAACTGCAGTCGCAGCACCAGCGCGAGATTCGCCAAATGGGTCGCCCGCCTCGGATCATCTGTGGTGGTGGCCTCGAGTGCGGCGCGGTGCAGCGCGATCGCCTCGTCGAGAGCCGCGAGATCGCCGAAGCGCTCGAACATCCGGCGCAGCCCATTCGCCAGGAATGTCCGCGACGTCGCCAGCGCCGGATGATCCGCCGGAAGTCCGGCGACGGCCGCTCGACCGACCCGAATCGACTCGTCCAGCGCCTCGACCGCGCCGGTGCGTTCGAACGATGACAGCAACGCGCTCGCGAGATTCGTCTGCCACCGCGGCCGGGCCGGATCGTCCGGCGATGTCGCCGCCACGACTATCCGCGCCAAAGCAACAGCCTCGTGTACATCCCCCGCATTCCCGGTTCGCTCGAACCGCAACCGCAGCGCCGTCCCCAGATTCGTCCGGGAGATCTGCGAATCTACGGGATCAGGTGAATTCATCGCTACCGCTTCGCGATACAACCGAATCGCCTCATCGAGTGCGTCGTCATCGCCGTACCACTCGCATCGCGTCTGCAGGGCGTTGGCGAGATTGTTCAGAGTACCGATAATGCGCCCGCGCTCGGTGACGGGGCTAACCGTGAGTGCCTCCCGATGGGCGGCGATCGCTTCATCCAGCGCGGGTGGGTCGCCGGTGCGCTCGAACCAGGTATGCAGCGCAGTCGCGAACGCCGAAATCCGTTCGGCCCGGTACCTGTGATCGAGCGGCGTGGCGGCCACCACGGTGCGGCCGAGTTCGACCGCTTCCCGCAGTTCGGCGATCGCACCAGTCCGCTCGAACCGCAGGTGCAGGGTGGCTACCAGAGCCGCGCGAGCGGCGAGGCGCGCCGCATCCCCGACGTCTGTGGCCGCGACCGCGCCGCGCAGCAACGTCACCGCCTCGTCGAGCACCTCCGGTGCGTCGGTCCGCCGAAACGCATCGCGCAGGATGCCGGCGAGATCGGTCAGGAAGACCGCGCGCCGCGGATGATCGGCCGCTATCGCGGCAATGGCGGCCCGTTGCCGCGCGATCGCCTCGTCCAGGACGGCGGGGTCGCGGGTTCGCTCGAAGCTGGTATGCAGCGTCCCGGCGAGGTTCATCTGATGGATGGGCCGATGCGGATGATCGCGCGGGGTGGCATCGACGGCGGCTCGATGCGCCGCGATCGCCTCGTCCAGCGCGTCCGAGTCTTGCGACTGGTCGTAGTAGGCGTGCAGGATGTTTCCCAGCTCGTTCCATCGCTCGGCCCGGCGCGGATCACGTGCCGGAACCTGTCTCATCGCGGCACGCACGATGGTGAGCGACTCCTGCAGCGCCGACACATCACCGGTGCGGCGGTACCGACTTCGCAGCGCACTCGCGAGATGCCAGTCGTAATCGCTGTCGCCAGTCGCGGCGACGGCCATGCGGAACAGAGCCACGATCTCGTCGATGACGGCGATATCCCCGGTCCGATCGAACAACGGACGTAGCGTCAGCGCGAGATTGTTCAAGGCGCCCGCGCGGTCTCGATCGTCGGGGCCATGCCCGGCGACCAGGCCGCGCATCAGGGCTATCGCCTCCTCGAGCGCACCGATATCCCCGCGACAATCGAATACGAAACGCAATGCGATCCCGAGCGAATTCTCCAGACCGGACCTATGGGGATGTCCGACCGGGATGACGGTCTCCGCGTCGCGATACCGCGCCACCGCCTCATCGAGCGCCTCGCCATCGCCGGTGTGCTCGTACAACGCGGTCAGCGCTGATCCGAGATCACCGAGAGCATTGCCCCAGACCGGATCGTCTCGGGAGTATTCCGCCAGCTCGTCGCGAAATATCGCGACCACTTCACGCAGTGCCGACACCTCACCGGTCCGCTCGTGCCAGCACTTCAGCGCGATGGCGAGCGGTACCCGGAACTGATACCGAGGGGGACCATCCGGCGGCAGCGCGGCCAGGGTGTCACGCAGAGCCGCAATCATTTTGGCGGGCGCGGCCAGGTCCGCGGACTGATCGAAGAACGATCGCACCTGTTCTTCCATATCGGCGCGGCTGGTGCCGCCACCGGACCGTACTGGGCGGAGATCGTCTCGAAACAGGCTCCTCGCCTCCTCGACGAGTTCGAACTCCTTGGTCAGCTCGAATAACAGCCGCAGCGCATGGGCCAGGTTGGACCGCAACGCATCGCGGTCCGGATGGTCGTGGGGTATTGCGGCGACCACGGCCCGACCGATATCCACCGCCTCGCGCAATACCTTTGGGTTCCCGGTTCTTTCGTACAGCATCGACAGCTGTCCGCCGAGATCGTTGCGGGCAACGATCACCGCGCCCTGGTCGTCGGCACTTTCGGCTGCCCGCACGGCCGCGCGGCGCACCGCTATCGATTTCTCGAGCGGCCCGACTTCACCGGCGAACTCGGACATTTCGAGCAGTGCGTTGGCGAGGTCGTTCAGCCAGGTGACCCGATACGGACTGTCAGCGGGACCTTCGGCGACCTGCTCGCGGAACAGATCCACCGCTTCCCGCAGCGCGGCCGGATCTCGCATCTCGTCGAACCACCAACGCAGCGCAGAAGCCAGCCCCACCCGGAGCTGGGATCGGTCCGGATCATCGGACTCGGTAATCGCCAGTGCCTCGCGCAGTCGGCCGATGGCCGCGTCCAGAACATCGAAATCATCGGTGTGGGCATGCAATTGCAGCAATTGCTTGGCGTGGTTGGACAGTATCGCGGCGATCGCCGGATGGTCCGGCGCGGCCGCTGCTACGGCCGCCTCACCCGCATGGACCGACGACTGCAGCATGAACAGAGCGCCGGTGTCGACGAACCGGCCGTAAATCGCGCGGGAGATATTCAGCCGCACCACGGCTTCATCGAGATCGTCAGACATCCGCACACCCCCGTGAGATCGCCGACAGCTGCCACCATTGTCGCGATCGGGCTACCATCGCACAATCAGCGAACGGCGAGTCGCCTTGCCCGCGCCAGACATTGAGCGGAGGCCGGAATGAGGGTGGCCCAACGGATCGACCGGGTGTGTGTGCTGCTGGCCGATGCGAGCTTCGTCTCGACCGCCGCCAACATCGGCGCCTCCGCACTGTTGGACCGGATCGTGCAGACCGTCCGTACCGGAACCACCCATACCGCACTGGAATCCGAACTGGACGCGCTGGACCAACTCTTTGCCCAGCACGGCATCGACCACGTGACAACGGGCTCGCGGAACTATGCCGGTATGCCCGGTGGCACCGGGCATCCATCGATATCGGCGCAGGTGTGTCCGGCCCCGCAGCGCTGCGCGCGGGTGCTGCTGGTGGGCAGCGCACCGAGTGCCTCGACGTGCACGATGACCGGACTGCCGTTGGCCGACGCCGAAGTGCGCTCGTGAACGCATTTCTCGGCGAGTTGGGCAAGAAGCTCGCCGAACGCTGGGTCACGCTGCTCGTAGTTCCCGGTCTGCTGTGGGTCGCGACGGTCTTGGTCGCGGTTCGGCTCGGTCACTGCCATGCACTCGACCCACGTCGGCTGGACGGCTGGGTCGACGAATTCGTCAAGTCCGCCACGGGAAGTCAGCTCACCCGGGTCGTTGTGGTGGCGGCGGGCATACTGGGCTTCGCCGCGGCGGCCGGTTTGGCGGCGAGCTGGCTCGGGCGAATCGTGGAACGGCTCTGGACAATTCCTGGTCGCCGACGGCCCGCTCGCTATCTGACGAACTTCCGCCGCGAGCGCTGGCAGACGGCGCACGAGAAGGTCGAGGAAGCGACTCGGGCGGCGTTGTCGGGCGGCGCGGCGACAGCGCACGCACCGGACCTGCCCGCGACCGTTGCCGCCTGCCGAAGAATCAGTCCGGTTCCGGCGGACCGGCCGACCTGGATCGGGGATCGGTTGCGCGGCTTGGATATCCGAGTGTTCGCCCGCTATCGGCTCGACATGTCGGCGGCTTGGCCGCGACTGTGGTTCACCATGCCCGAGGACGCGAGGGCCGAACTGAGCGCCGCGCATGCGAGTTACACCGGTGCCGCGCGCTTATTCGGCTGGGCCGCACTGTATCTCGTGGTCGCCGCGTGGTGGTGGCCCGCTGTGCTGATCGCGGCCGCTACCGCAACCACGGCCTGGGTTCAGGCACGTGCGGCCACCGCGACACTGACCGACCTCGCGGAGGCGGCCGTCGATCTGCACGGTGCCGAACTCGCTCGCAAACTCGGCATCGCCTGCCCCGACCGACTGACATCGACGATCGGCGAGGAAGTGACAAAACTCCTACGCAAGGACGAGACGCTCAATCCACCACCATGATTCACGGTGCTACACACCTGTTGCCCGGCCCGCCGCACGGAGGAGTTTGCGTCCGAGGTCGGTCAGCATTTCCGCCATCTCCGGTGGTTCTCTGACCTCGAATTCCAGGCCCAGATGGGCGATTCGCACGGCGGTCCATTCCAGTGAGTCGGCGGTGGTGCGGAGGAGACAGGATTTGTCGTCGATGGGCTCGATTTCCTCAGGGCGGACGCGGAAGGTTTCGATCAGTTGCGGGGCCGGGGCGTGGACGAGGAAGACCACTCTGCGCAGCGGGCGGGAGTGGGCGAGGGATTGGGTGACAAAGGCAGCCGCGTCTTCGGCGGGTAATTGCCTTGGGGTACTGCGTATTCCGATCGGTTGCGGGGCTTCGATGCGGTCTACGCGGAAGGTGCGCCAGTCGGTGCGGTCGATATCCCAAGCGACCAGGTACCAGCGGCGGCCCGCGGAGACGAGGCTGTGGGGTTCGGTCAGGCGGCGGGTTTCGGCATCGCCTTTATCGCGGTAGTGGAAGCGGATGCGTTCGCGGTCGCGGCAGGTAGCGGCCAGGACGACCAGGGTTTCCGGGTCGACCATCGGTCCGGCTGCGGGGCCGCCCAGCGATACCGTTGCCGACCGGACCGCCTCTACTCGGCGGCGGAGTCGGGCGGGCAGCACCTGTTGCAGCTTGACCAGTGCCCGCGCCGATGACTCGTCGATGCCCTCGACCGCGCCCAGCGCGGCATTGCGCAATCCGAGCGTGATCGCGACGGCCTCTTCGTCGTCGAGCAACAGCGGCGGCAGTGCGGTCCCGGCCCCCAGCCGATAACCGCCGCCCGAACCGAGGCCGGCATGCACCGGATATTCCAATTCCCGCAGCCGCTCGATATCGCGGCGCACCGTCCGGACCGTCACACCGAGGCGTTCGGCCAGCTCGGGCCCGGTCCATTCGCGGCGGGTCTGCAGCAGGGAGAGCAGCTGCAGTAGTCGGGCGGCGGTGTCGGTCACAGCTTCCAGTATCCGCCGCAATGAGGACCGATCCTGACCTCATTGGCACCTACCGTGGCGATTGTGAACGCAGACCGAGACACCATCCAGATCATCGGGGCCCGCGCCAACAACCTGCGCAATATCTCCCTGGCCATCCCCAAAGGCAAGATCGTCGTCTTCACCGGCGTATCCGGATCGGGCAAATCGTCGGTGGTCTTCGGCACCGTCGCCGTCGAATCGCAGCGTCAGCTCAATGAGACCTTCACCTGGTTCATCCGCAACCGACTGCCCAAGTACGAGCGGCCCGAGGCCGATGTGATCGACAACCTCGCACCCGCTGTGGTGGTCGATCAGAAGCCGATCGGCGGTAATTCCCGCTCGACTGTCGGCACCATGAGCGATATCCAGTCCATCGTTCGTGTGCTGTTCTCGCGGTACAGCGAGCCGAGTGCCGGTGAGGCGACCCGTTATTCGTTCAACGACCCGGTGGGCATGTGTCCCGAGTGTGGTGGGCTCGGCCAGGTGGTGCGGCCGGATCTGGACAAGTTGCTCGACGCCGCCAAATCGCTCAACGAGGGTGCCATAAACTTTCCGCCGTTTGCGGTGGGGACATTTCAGTGGCAGATCTACGCGGAGTCCGGTCTCTTCGATCCGGACAAGCCATTACGCGATTTCACTCCGGATGAATGGCAATTGTTCCTGCGCGGCAACGGATTCCGGGTACCCCGCCGCAACAAGACCGGCTCGATGGGCAGCAATGCCTATGAGGGACTGCTGGAACGTTTCGACCGGCTCTACATCAAACGCGACCTCGGTGCGCTGAGCGATAAGAATCGCGCCGCGGCGATGGCGGTCGTCCATGCGCAGACATGTCCGGAA
Organism: Nocardia vinacea; assembly: GCF_035920345.1. Taxonomy (NCBI): domain Bacteria; kingdom Bacillati; phylum Actinomycetota; class Actinomycetes; order Mycobacteriales; family Nocardiaceae; genus Nocardia; species Nocardia vinacea. The sequence continues at coordinate 1,114,188 of NZ_CP109149.1, read as the reverse complement.
TGCGGTGGCGCACGGTTGAATTCCGACGCGCTGGCAAGCCGGATCAACGGGTTCGGCATCGCCGACTTCGGCCGCATGGAGGTAACCGACCTCATAGACGTGCTCGGCGAGCTCGATGGGACACCCGCTGCACCGATCGCCGATGCCGCCATCGCCCGGTTGCGCCGGATCGAGGAAGTGGGCCTCGGATATCTCTCACTGGATCGCGAGACATCCACACTTTCCGGCGGAGAAGCGCAGCGGCTCAAAGTTGTTCGGCATCTCGGATCCAGTCTCACCGGGATGACCTACATTTTCGACGAACCCAGCGTCGGCATGCATCCGCGCGATATCGGCCGATTGAACAAGCTGCTGATCCAGTTGCGCGACAAGGGCAATACGGTGCTGGTGGTCGAACACTCCCCCGATGTCATCGCCGTCGCCGACCACATCGTGGATATGGGACCTGGCGCGGGCGGGCACGGCGGTCAGGTCGTCTTCCAGGGCACCGTAGAAAAGTTACGCACCTCGGGCACGTCGACCGGTGAACAGCTGCGGCGGGTGCAACCGGTCAAAAGCGCGAGCCGCACCCCGACCGGCTGGTTCGCGGTTACCGGCGCGGATTCGTATAACCTGAAGAACCTGACCGCACGGTTCCCCACGGGCGTGCTCACCGCGGTCACGGGTGTGGCGGGTTCGGGCAAGAGCACGTTGGTATCCGATGCCTTCGTGCGCGCCTACCCGCAGGCGATCGCCGTGGACCAGTCCGCCATAGCCGCCTCCCGACGTTCCAGCCCCGCCACCTACATCGGCATCATGGACCCGATGCGGCAGGTGTTCGCCAACGAGCACGGCGTCAAGCCGGGACTGTTCAGCTTCAACTCCGAGGGCGCATGCGCCGAATGTGGTGGAGCAGGCGTCATTTTCACCGATCTCGCCTACATGGATCCGATCACCACCGTGTGTCAGAGCTGCCACGGACGCCGCTATCGTCGCGAGGTGCTGGGCTATACCGTGCGCGGTGCATCCATCGCCGATGTGTTGGATATGACCGCGGAGCAGGCTCTCGACTTCTGGAATGGCAATGCGGGCAGCAAGATTCGGACTCCACTGCGGGCGTTGAACGAGGTCGGTCTCGGCTATCTGACGCTCGGCCGCTCGCTGAGTTCACTCTCCGGCGGTGAACGTCAACGCATCAAACTCGCCGATCACCTGCACCGCAGCGGCGGCATCTACGTACTCGACGAGCCGACCACCGGACTGCACATGGCCGATGTCGACGCCCTGATCGCCCTGCTGGACCGTCTGGTCGACGCGGGCAATACGGTCATCGTCATCGAACACGATCTCGAGGTGGTCAAACGGGCCGACTGGGTGATCGATCTCGGACCGGACGGCGGCAAGCACGGCGGCGAAATCGTCTTCACCGGAACACCTTCGGCCCTACTCGACGATCGGCGTTCCATCACAGCCGACTATCTGCGGCGCAGCGGCGCATGACGTCGGGCCGCGACCCCTCGACGCGACCGGCGCATCCACGGACCAGATTTCGATACGACAACCGCATCCACAGCTTGCCGACACCGTCACCGGACAAGCGCGGCAGCACAACTGAGCGGCCGGTCGTCAGCAACAGCAGGTCGGCGATACGGCCACGTACCTCGTCTCCGGTACCCACCACCCAATCGGTGTCCGTGGCGATGAGCCGAAATCCCGTGAGCCGGTACTTCGCCCAGAATGGCCAACCCATGGCCCAAACCCGAGTGGCCGCCGTCGCCGCAGCCTCGATGGGGAGTTCGATCTGTCTGCCGGTCGGGATGGCGATGTCCTGACCGTGCACCATGATGTCGTAGAGGATATTGCGATAGTTGGTGACCACCGGCAATTTTCGCGATGCCGCATGCGCCCGGATCTCGGCGACGAGATCCTGCCTCGCGTCGGCATAGCGAACGGACACATCGTGATTCAGCCGATGGAAGCGCCCGCGCGCCCGCAGCCCTTCACGAACCATATCCACCGGGCCGGGCGGCTGCGGCGCCAAGGCGATATGCGCGGCCACATCCCGAATCCGCCAGCCCGAACACAGCGACGGCAGCTCCCACTCGTTCGGCGCGAGATCGTCGAGCACGTCGGCGACGGCGCGTCGCTGTTGCTCGATGACCCGCCACTGCGCATCCCGGTCCATATCGGCCTCCGATATAATTTAGTCAGCTTCACTGACTACTATAGTCAGCGAAGCTGACTAACTCAAGGTTGTGCTGCGACCCGGACAGTGCCGCGCTGAAAGGCCTTGCTGCTCAGGTCATTCGGGTGGTGGAGCGGTGGCGTCCGGTTCGGTAGCGGCCCGGAGTGGTGCCGATGATGTCGGTGAAGGCGGTGATGAAGCTGCTGGGGTTCGCCCATCCGCAGGCGTGGGCGACGTGGGTCGTGTCGTGGCCGTCGGCGAGCAGGACGAGTGCGTGATAGATGCGTAGTTGTGTGCGCCACTGATAGAAGGTCATGCCGAGTTCGTTGTGGAACAGTCGGCTGAGAGTGCGGGCGCTGGCTCCGATCGTCTGCCCGAGTTCGGCCAGTGAGCTGTTGTCCGCGGGCTGCTGGTACAGCACCTCCGCAATGGCTTGCAACCGATCGTCGTGTGGTTCCGGCAGTTGCAGAGGCTGCTCGTGTGCTTCGTGGAGTTCGTCGACGAGGACTCGACGGAGGCGAGCGAGCGCGGCGCGGTCGCGCTCGCGGGGGCCGGTGAGGGTGAGCAGGATTTCGCGGGCGAGGTCCGAGACCAGGAACACGGCGGGATGGTCCGGTGCGAGCCGGGCCAAGGATGCCGGTAGGAACAGGATCCGCATATCGGTGTGGCTGTGCGCGCGGTGGTAGTGCGCGAATCCGGCTGGGGTCCATGCGACTCGATTGGCCGGAACGATCGAAGTGCCGCGTTCGGTGTGGACCGATAGGACACCTTGGGCCGCGTACACCAGGTGTCCACGTGGATGGGAATGCACCGTGCTTGTTCCCCCCGACGGCCATAGATGTACGCCTCCGGATGGCCAGAGACGTGACATCTGACCGGTCCGGGCAAGTTGGCGGCCAACGGGCATAAGTTGGCATTCTATCGGTGGCAGGCCACGCCGTTTTCCGGCGACAGTGAACCCATGCGCGATGATCTTCACTCGGCCAGCACTACGACCTCACTCCGTCGAGGTGGTGTGAGTACGACAATGCGAGCGGCGGTCTGTGCCGGGGCCGGTGGTCCGGAGGTACTGGAGATCCGTGAGCTGCCGGTACCAGCGGTTCGGGAGGGTTGGAGCCTGGTGCGGGTGCAGGGCGCGGGCTTGAACCGGTCGGAGCTGAGGACCCGTCAGGGGCATTCCCCGAACGTGACGTTCCCCCGTGTGCTCGGGATCGAATGTGTGGGAATCGTTGCCGCCTCGACCGATCCGATGTTGCCGGATGGGACGACCGTTGCGGCGGTGATGGGTGAGATGGGCCGGGAGTTCGACGGCGGCTACGCGGAGTACGCATTGTTGCCGAACTCGCTGCTGATGCCGGTCAGCACCACGTTGCCTTGGGAGGTCCTGGCCGCGCTACCTGAGACGTATTTGACCGCACAGGGCTCGCTGGATGCGTTGGGGGTCGTGCCGGGTGGCGAGGGGCGGTTACTGATCCGTGGCGGGACCTCGTCGGTGGGGATGGCTGCCGCGTCGATCGCGGCCGGCTACGGCATCGAGACCGCGGCCACCACTCGGCGACAAGGCAAGATCGGCGCATTGACCGCGGCTGGTGTCGACCACGTACTCCTCGACACCGGTGAATCGCTGACGGCGAGCGTGCACGCGGTATGGCCCGAGGGTCCGGACTATGTGCTGGATCTCGTCGGAGCGAGCACGGCGGTGGACTCGCTGCACCTCGTCCGTCGAGGCGGGACGGTGTGTGTGGCGGGCTCGCTCAGCGGATGGCTGATCCCGGACTTCGAACCGATAGCGATGATCCCGTCCGGAACCAAGCTCACGGCTTTCCACAGCGACGACTTCAAGGGCAGCGCTGGCACGACCGTGTTGCAGCGCGTCATCCACCAGGTCGAAGCCGGCGTCTATCGACCCAACATCGACCGTGTCTTCGGCCTGGACGACATCGTCGCGGCCCACCGCTACATGGAGAACAACCAAGCCACCGGAAAGGTTGTCGTGGTGCCCTAGCCACGGCCATCGCCGGGAAGCGTCGAGGTCGGCGCATCCTGCTGACCGGGACGTCCGGTACGCCCGGGCCGAGCGGGGCGGCAGGCTGAAATCGGGCTGCCCGCGGGTGCGCACTGCGGGGTTGCGCCATCTGCCAGGGCGTTCGGGCCAGCGGCCCGGTTAGCTGCCCTTGTCATGCGCTGGGTGCGCGGTGGCTGTCGATGATCAAAGGAGTGTTATGACGATCGGAGTGGAGCCGGTGGAGCGACCGGGGGCCGCCTTCGGGAGGGCCGGTGCCGATGGTTCGGTCGTTGTGGAACTCGATGGGGCGTGCGGGCTTTCGCGGGAGCGGATCGGGGGAAAGGCGTGGAGCGTTGATCATATGCGGGGGTTGGGGCTACCGGTGCCGCCCGCATTCGTGCTGACGACCGAGGCATGGGCGGAATTCGGGGCCAACGGCGGGGTGCTCGGCGCCGAGATCTGGGCGGGGGTGCGAGACGGTATCGCCGCGTTGGAGAGTGGGACGGGCCGGCGCTTCGGGGCCGCGGAGCATCCGTTGCTGGTGTCGGTGCGGTCCGGGGCCGCAGTGAGTATGCCGGGGATGATGGATACCGTTCTGAATCTGGGGATGAACGACTCGGTCGAGCGCGCGCTGACCGCCGATACGCGAAATCCCGGATACGCCAGCGATACTCGGCGGCGGTTCGTCACCCAGTATCGGGAGATCGTGCTCGGTGATCCGAATGGCGCGGTGCCGGAGGATCCGTGGGAGCAGTTGCGTGGCGCGATCACCGCGGTGTTCCGTTCGTGGGATTCCGCGCGGGCCAAGACCTATCGGCGCACCCGGGGTGTTTCGGACTCGCTCGGTACGGCGGTCACGGTGCAGGCCATGGTGTTCGGGAATCTCGACGTGCTCTCGGGGACCGGCGTGCTGTTCAGCCGGAATCCGAATACCGGTGCGCGTGCGGTCTTCGGCGAATGGCTGGTCGGCGGCCAGGGTGAGGACGTCGTTTCGGGACGCACTACCCCGCGCCCGCTCGACGAACTCGCGGTGACGCTGCCGGAAGTGCACCGGCAATTACTCGCCGCCGCCGAACTGCTCGAGCGTGACGGTCGCGATATCCAGGACATCGAGTTCACGGTCGAATCCGGTCGCCTGTGGCTGTTGCAGTCTCGATCGGCGAAACGCTCTGCGCGCGCAGCGGTTCGCGCCGCTGTCGCCATGGTCGATGAGGGGCTCATCGATACGGATGAGGCATTGCGCCGCGTCGGGGCCGACCAGGTGCGCACCGTCTTGCTGCCCGCATCGGGCGACGACACCGGGCTGCGGGCCCTGGCACAGGGCGAATCCGCGTGTCCGGGACTCGCCTCCGGCATTGTGGTCACCGATCCCGACGAGGCCGAAACCCGTTCGGCCGCAGGCGAGCACGTGATCTTGGCGCGCCCCACCACCAGCCCGGATGATCTGCACGGGATGATCGCGGCGCGGGCCATCGTCACCGAACTCGGCGGGGCCACCTCGCATGCCGCGCTGGTCAGCCGCGAGCTGGGCCGTCCGTGCGTCGTCGGCTGCGGTGCGGGGGTTGTCGAGGCATTGGCCGGTCGCGTCGTCACCGTCGATGGTGGGGCGGGCACCGTGTGGCCGGGACGAGTGAGTGGAAAGGCGGTGGATGCCTCGGTAATCGAGGATGTCGGGCGACTTGCACAATGGGCACAGGTCGACTCGGCCGAGCTGCCGGAGTTCCTGTCGAAACCGAACGAAGATCGCTCAGCGGCAACTGATTCCGATGCAACGAATTCGCCGATTCCCCGAGAAGCCGACGGCAACAAAGTCTCCGAACTCGCCGTACTGCGCCTGATCGGCATCAAGGGCCGAGTACAACCGGACGCCATCGCCACCAGCCTCACGATCGCCGCGGCCGAAGCCGCCTCGCACACTGCTGATTTCGTGACGCATGGGCTATGCGCCAGCACACCCGTGGGCATCCGCCTGACCCCGCAGGGCCGCGAACAATTAGGGCGACTTCTCGAACACGAGCGCGTCGATCTCGACCGGAGCGACCTCGCCGCGGCCTACGATGAATTCTGCGAGTTCAATGCCGAGCTGAAAGCAGTCATCACGGCCTGGCAGATGAAGGACGCGAGCACGGTGAACGATCATTCCGACAACACCTACGACGCAGCGGTTTTGGCGCGCTTGACCTCACTGCACCACAGTGTCACTCCCCTGGTCGAACGCATCGGCACCATCGCGCCCCGCCTCGCGCCATACACCGACCGCTTGGCCCGCGCCGTCGAGCGGATGAACGGTGGCGACCACAGCTGGGTGGCCCGGCCGGTCATGGACAGCTATCACACGGTGTGGTTCGAATTGCACGAGGACCTCATCGGTCTGTGCGGCCTGAGCCGCGCCGACGAGGCCGCCGCGGGCCGAGCCCACTAGCGCGATGTTCACCGATAGCGCCCAGCGGCGATGGGTAGAGTTCGCCGAAATCGATAATGTCCGTGACCTCGGCGGCCTCCCGGTGATCGGTGGCGGCGAAACTAGATTCGGCGTCGTCTATCGCTCCAGCACACCGCAGCATCTCACCGAGGACGATCTGGCCATCCTGACCGGACCGGTCGGCCTGCGCACGCTGATCGACCTACGCAACCCGGACGAGGTACTACGCGAGGGCTACGGCCGACTGACCGGCAGCGCGGCGGTGCGCATGGTCAATCTCCCGGTACGCAAGGCCACCGACGTCGTCGCGACCCCCGCCGATCTGGTTCCCGACGGCAGACAGTACGACCTGGTCGCGCTCTACCGCGAACTCCTCACCGGCAGTGGCGAATCCATCGTGGCGGCGGCCCAGCTGATCGCCGATGCCGAACGTCACTCGGTCGTCTTCCATTGCGCCGCAGGCAAAGACCGCACCGGCATCCTCGCGGCCATGGTGCTGGACGCGGTGGGTGTTCCGGCCGAGGCCATCGCCGCCGATTACGCACTCACCGGCGAACGCCTGGAACGCATCCGCGAACGCCTGGACGCGCTGCCGTCCTATCACGGGCTGCCACCGGTCCGAACCGGCATCCTGGCGGTCGATCCGGATGTGATCATCCGATTCCTCGACGAATTGCACACCACCCAGGGCGGGGCGGCCGAATGGCTGCGCACCAACGGACTATCCGGTGCAGAACTCGCCCAACTCCGCGCGGTGCTGGTGGACGCCTAGTCCCCGCCGTGGCGACTGTTCATCCGGAATTACCGCCGAAGGTCCAGTATGGTCACCAGCGTGCACGACGATGTCGACTACACGAAGCTGGCCACCCCCGCCGAGAAGAAGAAGTACGCCAAGCAGAACAGCTTGATGTACGGCGGGCTGATCGCCGTCGGCGTCGTCATCCTGCAGGGTTTCCTCACGGCCTCGCCGCTGGGCGTCTCAGGTCGGATCTCCATGATCGCCTTCGCGATCGCGCTGCCACTGCTCGCGGTGCTGCTGATGCTCGACGAATGGCAGTCGGGCGAACAGGCGCCGAGCCCGAGCATGACCGATGCTGCGGCCAAGGCCATCGCCCTGCTCAGCTCGCTCGTCGGCGTTGTCGCGGCGTTCTGGCATATCGACTGGAGCGCGGGCGTCGCGGTGATCGCGGCCGGGGTGGTCGCACTCGGGGTCTACGGAACGCATTTCAGCAGTACGAGCTTCAGTCAGGCGGTACTGCGGCGTAACCACCAGCGGTCCGCCGAGCCCCAGGCGGCACCTGCAACGACAACGCCGCAGCCGACGACATCTCCGTCACCGGCTCCGCAACCACCAACAGCTCAGCCGACGACGCCCCAGCCCCCAGCGGCTCAGTCCACTCTTCCCCGGCCGACAGCGAATGAGCACGAGGCGACCCAGACCGCAACGCCCGAGCCAACGACACCTGAGCCGGGGTCGGACCAGCCGACCACGATCATCGAGCAGCCGAAGCCCCCGCAATCGGCGCCACCATCATCCGACTCCCCCGAAGAAACACCCCCGCAGCATCCACCGACCCCTTGACCCGCGACATCCCAATGCTGCAGACCTGACCTCAGCGAGGTCCGCGCACGTCATCATGAGCTGTATGGCAACGCGCGAGGTGGTGAGAGCAGGCGCGTTCACGAGGATCTACAACCCCAGCGACGCCGAATCACGCCCCTGGTACATCAACGACCACACCATCGTCCGCGATGAATCCGGCCGCTGGCACCTTTTCGGCATCACCCATCCCGAACCCGCCGACCCGTTCCACGAAACAGAATTCGCCCACGCCACCGCACACCAACTCCACGGACCGTGGACCAAGCGACCATCCGCCCTGACCGTCGATCCTGGCTACGGTGAAACGCATATCTGGGCACCGCATGTCATCGGCGTCGACGGCCGCTACTACATGTTCTACGCCGGCGGCGGCACCGACCGCACCACCGCCGCCATCAACCTCGCCACCTCCACCGACCTGTTCCGTTGGACCCGCAGCCGTGCCGGACCGCTGTTCCTCGACGGCTACGACGCGAGAGATCCGATGGTCGTGCGCATCGGCGAGAGATGGGTCATGTACTACTGCGCCACCAGTACACCGCGCGGCGGACACCACACCGTCGTCTACCGCACCAGCGGCGATCTCGTGCACTGGGGCGACCGTCATATCGCATACACCGATCCCACGATCGGCACCGAGGCGGGCAATACCGAATCCCCGTTCGTCGTGCACCACGGCGGCTGGTGGTACTTGTTCATCGGTCCGCGCCCGCACTACGTCGGCACCGACGTATTCCGCAGCGACACCCCCTTCCGGTTCCGCACCGGCGACAAGGTCGGCCATATCGGCGCCCACGCCGCCGAACTCGTGCGCGACGATGACCGCTGGTGGATCACCAGTGCGGGGTGGGCCCAGGGCGGCGTCCATCTCGCACCACTCACCTTCCCCACCCCGCGCCCCGTCACCGCGGCCGTTCCCCGCTGAGCGATCGCACCATGCCCGCCACGAGCGCCCTGGTCTGCTCGAATGACGCTTCGGAGACCGCCGGTGCCCCGACCACCGTGCGCATGACCCCCAAACCGAGCAGCAGCGCGCCGATCAGTTCCGCACGCAAGGCGCCGTCCGCGCCGCCCAGGCGCGCGGCCATCTCGCCCAGATAGCCATCGCAGAGTTGCGCGCGCAACTGGTCGCGCACGACTTCATGACCGGCAGATCGCAGTCCGGCCACCAGTGGATGCTCACCGCCGAATTCGGGCCGGTCCGCGAAGACGACATCGCGCAGCAGCGCATCAGCGATCGATACGACCGGTCGATGTCGGTCGGCCGCAACGCCTTTCGGTATCTCGATATGCATCGCCTCGGCATAGAGCTGTTGCTTGGAACCGAAGTACCGGAACACCAGCGCCGGGTCGACGCCTACATCACCCGCTATATCGCGTACGCCGGTCCGGTCGAATCCGGTCGTGGCGAACCGGATCCGGGCGGCGTCCAAGAGTGCGGATCGGGTGGCGGCACGGTTGCGCCGACGGCCCGGCGCTGTGGTTTCGGTCATCTGGTCACCATAAGTCACCAATTGTTGACTTGCGTCTCGCGGCCTTCCTAGCCTCGATGTCATCGGCCGATGACTCATCCGAAAACGACTCGAGGAGAAGCGATTCGATGCGCACCTACGTGATAACCGGCGGCACAGACGGCATGGGCAAGGGGCTCGGCCGGTACTTCCTCGGCCGGGGCGACCGGGTGCTCGCGGTGGCCAGCGGCGCGGTCAAGGGCGAGCGATTCCTGCGCGAGGCCGCCGAACTCGGCGCCGCCGACCGGGCGAGCTTCATCCGGGCCGACCTCAGCACGCTCGCGGGAATGCACAAGGTCATCGCGGAAGTCGCGGCGGTCACCGATACCGTCGACGGCGTCGTCTTCGGCGCACAGAACTTCCGGTCCGAACGCCAGGAGACCCCCGACGGCTTCGAATACACCTTCGCCCTCATCTACCTGAGCCGATATGTGATCGGGCACGGACTCCTCGACGCGCTGGAACGCGCCGAGGCCCCGATCATCATGAGTATCGCGGGCTCGGGCGGACTGCCCGGCACCATCCACTGGGACGACCTTCAGCTACGCACCGGATTTCGCCCCATACGCGCGGCCATGCAGTCCTCGCGCTGCGTCGACCTGCTCGGCGTGGCATTTCCGCAACGCCATCCGCGGGCACGCACGCGATATGTGCTCTACAACCCGCTGACGGTGCGTACCGCCATGGCCGACCCGCTGCCGACGGCGTACCGCCTCCTCACCAAAACGTGGCTGCTCCTCGCCGGTCAACCGGTGCGCAAGGCCATCGTCCCCATCGCCGAACTGATCGATCATCCGCCGACCGAACCGCTCGCCGCCTTCCGACGGCGCAAGCGACTCGCCTTGGCGGGCAAGGACTTCGATCCGGAACGCGCCCGGCGACTCGACACGATCACCGCCGACTTGGTCGACAGCCGGGTCACCGGCGGATAACGACCTCGAACCCGCTCGCCCGAAGCCGACCACCGGCGGCCCTCTTCGGATAGATAATCCTGGAGGGGGCCTGCGGCGTTGGGAGGCAGTCGGGATGGCGCGAATCGGGGTTATGAGCGTGTCCGACGGGCGTGATTATGTGCACGCCGGGATCGCGGAGTTCATCGAGTCGGCCGAGGATCGGCTGGTCGCCGAGTTGCGGGCGGCCGGGCACGAGGTGATCCGGGGTGCGGCGCAAATCAGTACGAACGCACTGGCCGGCTCGGTGGCACGCGAGGTGGCCGCCGCCGGTGTGGATCTCACAGTGCTGCACTATGCGGTCTGGGCGTTCCCGCACTTCACCATGCTGGCCGCGGGTGCGACACCAGGTCCGCTGCTGTTGCTGTCCAACATCGATCCGGTGCAGCCGGGCATGGTCGGCATGCTGGCCGCGGGCGGTGCGCTGGATCAGATCGGCCGCACGCACACCCGGTTGTGGGGCGATCCGGCCGATACCGAGTTGATCGAGGCCATCGGTAGTCAGGCGAGCGCGGCAGCCGCCGTATCGAGCTTGCGCGGGAGCACTTTCGGGCGCTTCGGCGGGCGGCCGATGGGAATGAATACTGCCGTCGCCAATACCGATCAGTGGCAGCGCCTGTTCGGTATCGATGTCGAGGAGATCGACCAGTGGGAGATCGTCCGTCGCGCCGAGCAGGCCGACGCCGGTGAGGCGAAAGGGGCACGAGAGTGGTTGGAGCGCAACACCGCCGGTGTGCACTACGACGGCGTGAAACTTACTCCGGAATTGCTGGAACGCCAGATTCGCTCGTATCTTGCCGTGCGTGAGCTGATCGACGAATGGCGGCTGGACTTCTCGGGTATCAAGGGCCAGCCCGAGCTCACCCAGTATTTCGCCACCATGGATATCACCGAGGCGTTCCTCAACGACCCCTACGATTGGAACGGCCCCAAACAACCCCACGTGTGCGCGACCGAAGCGGATATGGACGGCGCACTCACCATGCGGCTGCTGCAGCAGATCGCCCACACCCCAGTGCTTTTCGCCGATGTCCGGCACTATCACGCCGACCGCGATATCTGGGATCTGTGCAACTCGGGCCAGCACGCCACCTGGTTCGCCGCCCGCAGCGACGAGCCGACCGAGAATCTCGCCAATGTACATCTCTATCCGGAGGTGTTCTTCTTCCCGGCGGGTGGTGCGTCGGTGCACCATCTGGCCGCACCCGGCCGGATGACCTTGGCCCGCCTCACCCGCAAGGACGGCGACTACCGAATGCAGTTGATGCTGGGCGATTTCGAGACCTATGACCAGGCGACCAATGAATCGCTGATGAAACAGTCCACCTGGGAATGGCCACATGCCTTCGCCCGGTTGGACGCACGTGCCGAGGATTTCCTGTCCCGCTTCGGCGCCAACCATATTCACGCCGTCCCGGGCGACCATCGCGCCACGGTTCGGGCCACCTGCGATCTCCTCGATATCACCCTCGACGAGTTCACCCGATGACGAGCGCATTCCTCGGCGTCGATATCGGGACCTCCAGTTCCAAGGGCGTCCTGGTCCGGCCGGACGGCACCGTTATCGCCAGAGCCGAACGAACGCACGGTGTTTCGACACCGCGGCCGGGTTGGGTCGAACACGATGTCGACCAGATCTGGTGGGCGGAGTTCCGCGCGATCACCCGCGAACTCCTCGACGCGGCCGACGGCACGACGCTCGACGCCCTCGCCGTATCCGGCATCGGACCGTGCCTGCTGCCCGCCGACGCCGTCGGAAATCCCCTGCGCCCGGCCATCCTCTACGGCGTCGACACCAGGGCAACCGCCGAAATCGCCGAACTGAACCAGCAATTCGGTGCCGCCGCGGTACTCGAGCGCGGCGGTTCACCGTTGACCAGCCAGGCCGTCGGCCCCAAGTTGCGCTGGCTGGCCCGGCACGAGCCGCAGGTCGCGGCGCGTACCGAGATGCTGTTGATGGCGAGTTCCTTTCTGGTGCATCGGCTTACCGGTCGCTATGTGCTCGATCATCAATCGGCCAGCCAGTGCGTCCCGATGTACGACCTGCGCCAACGAGATTGGGCGCACGATTGGGCAACAATCGTTGCTCCCGGTCTGAAGCTGCCCGAATTGGCCTGGCCCACCGAAGTCGTCGGCAAGGTGAGTGCGGCGGCCGCATCGGCGACCGGGCTCCCCGCCGGGCTGCCCGTCACCACCGGAACCATCGATGCCTGGGCCGAGGCCGCCAGCGTCGGTGTCCGGGCACCCGGCGACGCCATGATCATGTACGGCACCACCATGTTCCTCGTGCAGGTGCTGACCGATCCCCGCCCGCATCCCGGCCTCTGGCTCACCTGCGGCACCTGGCCCGGCACCTACACATCGGCGGCGGGCATGGCGACCTCCGGCGCGGTCACCGATTGGCTGCGCAAACTCGTCGGCGGCGACTTCGCCGACCTGGTGGCCGAGGCCGCCGAGGTTCCGGCGGGCAGTCGCGGCCTGCTCGCGCTCCCATACTTCGCGGGCGAGCGCACACCGCTGTTCGATCCGGATGCACGGGGCATTATCGCGGGCCTCACCCTCGGACACGGACGTGCGGAGCTGTACCGGGCGGTGCTCGAAGGCATCGCCTACGGCGTGCGGCACAACCTCGAAGCGATGGCAGGCGGACAGGCCCCGCGACTGGTCGCCGTCGGCGGCGGCACCAAGGGCGGGCTCTGGACCCAGATCGTCAGCGATGTGACCGGCCTGCCGCAGCAACTACCGGCCGATACCGTCGGCGCCTGCCTCGGCGACGCGCTGCTCGCGGCGGAGGCCGTAGGCGTCGATACCGCGGGCTGGAATCCGGTCATCGGCATGGTGGAGCCCGATGCGGATCGTGGTGCGACCTATGCGTGGTACTACCGCCGCTACCGCGAGTTGTACGAATCCACCGCGGACATAGCGCATTTTCTGGCGGCGGAGCAACACCGATCCGCTCACCTCCCGTAAGCCGCCGCCTATGCGAGGATGCAGGGTTGCACACAGGACAGCTATCGCGAGGACCTCGATGCCGACAATGACCGTGACCCGAAATAATTTCGATGCGACCCTCGCGAACAGCCACATCGTGCTGATCGATTGGGGTGCGCAGTGCTGTGAGCCGTCGCGCCGTTTCGCCGAGGTCTTCTCGGCATCCGCGAACCTGCACCCCGAAATCGTCTATGGCACAGTCGATATCGATACCGAGAGGCAGCTGACCGAAATGGCCGGAGTGTCGGCCTACCCGACGCTCATGGCCTTCCGCGAGGGCCTGCTGGTCTATTCGGAGGCCCGTGCCCTGCCCGCCGAAACGATGGAGGAATTGGTGCAGCAGATCCGCTGGCTGGATATGGACCAATTCCGGCGTGAACTGGCGCAGCTCTCGGCGAGCGTCTCGGTCGGCGAGCCCGAACAGCCGCCGACCACCATCGCCTACCAGAAGCGCGCGGGCCACGCCGCTGTCACCGACCGATACGGCTGGCCGGGGCTGTGACCGTCCTCGGATCGGCATCGGAGCTCTGGCGGCTCGACTCCGCGCGCACCCGCTCGATCAGTGCGGAGAATCCGACCGGCTCCCCCGGTGCCGGGGCTCGCGCGGTCGAGGGCACCGGCGCACATGCGGCGCGGCTGCTCGGTCCCGGCTGGAAAGTCTCCCCCTCCATTCACCTCAATGCGGGCGAAACCGTGACGCTCGCAGATATTTCCGGCTCCGGCGTGCTGCGCCACTGCTGGCTCACCACCGACCGAACCGTGCTGCGGCAGCTCACCCTGCGCATGTACTGGGACGACGAACCCGAGCCGTCGATCGACCTGCCACTCGGCGATTTCTTCTGCAACGGCTGGGACGAACTGGCACTCGTGCAGTCGGAGATGGTGGTGGTTGCTCCCGCCGGTGGTCTGAACAGCTTCTGGCCCATGCCTTTTCGTGCGCACGCCAAGATCACACTGCACAACGGCAGCGACCGTGCGGTGCCGGTCTACTACCAATTCACCTATACCGAGGAAGATGTCCCCGACTCCGCCGGATATCTGCACGCGCTACGCCGCCACAGCACACCACTCGGCTCGCCCGCCGTGCACACAATTCTCGACGTGGTGCCGGGTCCCGGCCGATATGTCGGCACCTACCTGGCGATTCGGCCCGGCGCGCCGGGCTGGTGGGGTGAGGGCGAGCTGAAGTTCTACCTCGACGGCGACACCATCCATCCGACCCTGTGCGGCACCGGCACCGAGGATTACTTCGGCGGCGCGTGGAATTTCGATCTCGACGGCGCCTACCGCACGTATTCGACGCCCTATCTCGGCCTGCACCAGGTTCTGCCGCCCGATGAGATCTACCAGCCGCATCAGCGATTCGGCATGTACCGCTGGCATATTCGCGATCCGATCTGCTTCCAGCAGGGGTTGCGCGTGACGATTCAGGCGCTCGGCTGGCAGAACGAGGGCACCTATCTGCCGCTGACGGAAGCCGATATCGCGACAACTGCGCTGTGGTACCAAAGCCGCCTAGCCTCGGTCTAGCTCGTCGTCATCCGGAAGTTCCATGGCGAGCAGCTCGTCCGCACGGCTCAACGCATCGTCCATCACCGACTCGATGCCGTCCATGACCGAAAGTCCGTCCAGCAGACCGGACAACTCGCGTCGGGCCGCTTCCAATTCCGCAATCGCCGGATCGACGCGATACCACCCGACACTCTCACGCCACCAAGCGTTTTCGTCGATCCAGGCCCACATGACATCGCGCACGAGCTTGGCATCGGGGGTGTATATCTGGAAACACTCGTCGGATCCGGCCGCACGGTGCTCGAGTTCGTACACGCCGTCGGGCAGCAGGCGCGCCTGGATGTAGGCGTGCTCGCCGCGTTCGACCACGATCGCCGGATATTCCGGATCGGGTGGTTCACGCAGCAGATCGTCCAGCAGCGGATCCGTCAGGGCGGGCAATGTGGTCCCGTCGCCCGTGCGGACGTGCACGTCGGTGTGCCGGTCCGGGTCGTCGTTCACCGCGACAGTCTGCCTCATCCGGAAATCCGCGATGCTGCGGGTCGAAATGCGACGGTGCGGCGGGGTTGGGGTGCAAGGTAGTGCTATGCGCGCGGTCGTGATCGAGACGCCTGAGGAATTCGCCGTACAGAACGTGCCGGATCCGACGCCCGGGCCCGGCGAGGTCGTGGTGCGGGTGGACGCGGTCGGGATCTGCGGCACCGATGTGCATATTGCCGATGGCGAATTCCCGCCGACACCGTATCCGATCGTGCCCGGTCACGAGTTCGCCGGTTCAGTGGTGGCACAGGGCACCGACGTCGACGGTGTGCGGATCGGCGATACCGTCGCGGTGGACCCGTCGTTGTTCTGCGGCGCGTGTCACTACTGCGCGGTCGGGCGCGGGGTGTTCCAGCAGTTCGGGGTGGCTCCGGGCGCGGCGACCGCGTCGATCTCCCCGTTCCGGATCTACAACGACGAGATCACCATTGTGGGTTCGATGGCGGTGCTAAACAGCTTCGGTCGCGCGGTGGAACTCCTGGGCAAGGGCGTGATCGATGCGAACACCATGATCACCCACAGCTTCGGATTGGCCGAATTCGCCGATGCGCTCCAGACTTTCCGCGCAGGCAACGGCCGTAAAATCCAGCTCAGGCCAGGTGCGTGATGGCTACCGTCGCGGGGGTCGACAGCTCCACCCAATCCTGCAAGGTCGTCCTGTGCGATGCGGATACCGGCGAGATCCTGGAGGAGGCGCGCGAGTCGCACCCGGACGGCACTGCGGTGCCCGCCGAATCCTGGTGGCAGGCACTGTGTTCGGCGGGCAAGGGGTTGTTGGATCGGGCCGATGCGGTGGCGGTCGCGGGGCAACAGCACGGGTTGGTCGCACTGGACGCCGATGGTCGCCCGGTCCGGGACGCGTTGCTGTGGAACGACATACGATCCGCCGACGCGGCCGAAACGTTGATCGCGGAACTGGGCGGCCCGCAGGTCTGGGCCGACGCCGTGGGCAGTGTGCCGCTGGCCGCATTCACCGTCGCCAAGCTACGCTGGCTGGCCGATCACGAACCCGAACATGCCGACCGCACACACCGGGTGCTGCTTCCGCACGACTATCTGACCTGGCGGCTACGAGGTGGGCCGTCCGATCCCACCGTCGAACCGACCACCGACCGCGGCGACGCCTCTGGCACCGGATACTGGTCGCCCGCGACCGGTCGGTATCGCAAAGATTTACTCGCCCATGCCTTCCGGGGCCGGAACCCAGAACTCCCCCGCGTCGCCGGACCCGCCGAAGTGGTCGGACGCACCCCGGCGGGTGCACTCGTCGCGGCGGGCACCGGCGATAATCCCGGTGCCGCACTGGGTTTGGGCATCGCAGACGGTGACGTCGTCATCTCACTCGGTACCAGCGGCACCGTCTACACCCGTGCCGCCGCACCAAGCGCCGATGCCACCGGAGCCATTGCCGGATTCGCCGACGCGACAGGCGCATTCCTGCCACTGGCCTGCACACTCAACGCCGCCCGTGTACTCGACTCGACCGCCCGATTGCTCGGCGTCGACCTCAACGGCCTGGAAACCCTTGCGCGCCAAGCACCGCCAGGTTCCGAAGGCGTCGTCATGCTGCCCTACCTATCCGGCGAACGCACCCCGAACCTGCCACACGCCACGGGAAGTCTGCACGGTCTACGACCGGAAACCTTGCGCCCCAGCCATATTGCGCGCGCCGCCGTCGAGGGCATGCTCTGCAATATGGCCGCCGCGCTCGACCATCTGCGCACCTCCGGAATCCCGATCCACCGTGTGCTGCTCATCGGCGGTGCCGCCCGCTCCGCCTTGGTCGCCGAACTGGCCGCCCAGATCTTCGGGCTCACGGTCACGGTCCCGCAGCCGAGCGAATACGTCGCGCTCGGCGCCGCCCGACAGGCGGCCTGGGCCCTGGGCGGCGCCGCACAGCCCCCGAGTTGGCCCGCACGCACCATCGCCGAGGTCCGCGCTCCCAGCGACGGCGGGGCGATCGGGCGGCAGATCCGAACGACGTACGAGAGCGCACGGCATGCCCTCTACGCTCGATGAATACGGTGCCGAGGGAAAACGGGCACGCTGCAGGTGCGGTACTTGGCATCCTCCTCACGGCTAAAGCCGGGGGATTCCAACCTCAATGGTTGGGGGTTCCTGCTTCACGGACCGCCCAACGGCGAGGTCTCCACAGACCGTCACCGCCAGCCCGGCGGCAAGAATGTTCTTCGCCGCGTTCACATCCGCGTTCTCACAGTGCCCGCAACTGGTACACCGGTAAACCGCTTGGCTCTCACGGCTCACCGGGTCCACACTGCGACAGCGAGAACACCTCAACGACGTGTACGCAGCCGGTACCTTGACGACCTGCGTGCCCGTGTAGCGGGCGGCGTTGCGCAACGCCAGCTCCAGCTGATGCCACCCCTTTGCGAGAATGGTCCGGTTCAACCCGGCTTTCTGGGCGACTCGACGACCCGGTTCGGTAATCGTGCCCTTGGCGCTGGCGGTCATGGCGCGCGTGTTTTCTCCGATCAAGGGCGGGCACGGCGCGCCCTCGTCGCCAAGCGGCTACCCGGTGTCGTCGGGTATGTCCACGATGGCGACGAACCCTGCGAAGCCGACCATGCCATACCGGGCAAGCTCTTCGAGCTGATGTCGCGTTTCGCGCCGATCGCGACCTGGTTGGCGGGCGGGGCGCTGATCGGCCTCGGCTGGCTCTCGGTCGCCATGCTCGGCCCGCTGGTCGGCCTCGGCATCATGGCCGGAATGCTGGTGGCGACTTACATGGCACTCGAGGTCGCCTGACCTTTTCGAGAGGCCGACGCCATGCGACCATGTAACCGGTACTCCCGGTATCTCCTACATGGCTGTGAGGGGCTGAGATGGCTCAGTGCGATTTGGTGATTCGCGGCGGATCGGTATTCGACGGGCTCGGCACACCGCCGCGCCTCGCCGATATCGGAATCACCGACGGCCGGGTCACCGTGATCAGCGCCTCGGCGTTGCCCGACGGTGCGCGGACAGTGGATGCGACGGGCAAATGGGTGATGCCCGGAATGCTCGACGTGCATACGCATTACGACGCGGAGGTGCTCGGCAACCCCGGTCTCGGCGAGTCCGTACGGCACGGCGTCACCACTGTGGTGTTCGGGAATTGTTCGTTGTCGACGGTGTATTCCGAGGCCGAGGATTGTGCCGATATGTTCGCGCGGGTGGAGGCATTGCCGTGGGATGCGGTGCATGCCGCGGTCAAGGAGCACAAGGACTGGGACGGTCCGCATGCGTACGCTCGCACCCTCGCCGCGCGCCCGCTCGGTGCGAATGTGGCTGCGCTACTGGGACATTCGGATATGCGGGTCGCGATAATGGGGCTGGCTCGGGCCGTGGACGCGGCGGCGCGGCCGACCGAGGTGGAATTGGACCGTATGCGTGAGATGCTCTCCGACGCACTCGATGCCGGTTTCCTCGGGCTGTCCACCATTCGCAGTTCGTTCTCCAAATTGGAGGGCGTGCGCTTCCCCACCAGACAGCTGCCGTCGACCTATGCCACCTGGCGCGAATATCGAGCTTTGAACGACATTCTGCGGCAGCGCGATCGGATCCATCAGAGCACGCCCAACCTGACCGCCCGCGTCGAGATAGCCCGCTACTTCGCCGAGAGCGCAGGCCGACCGTTCCGTAAGCCGCTGAAGACCACGCTGATCGCGGGGATGGACGTCAAGGCCGACCGCACCGTCGCGCGGGCCGCCACGACCGCCGCCTGGATCGCGAATATCGTTGGCGGAGCGCAATTCCGGTGGCAGCATCTGCCGGTGCCGTTCGAGGTGTACGCCGATGGTATCGATCTGGTGGTGTTCGAGGAATTCGGCTCCGGCGTCGCGGCACTCAATATCCGCGATGTGATGAAGCGCGGTGAACTGCTCGCCGACGAGTCCTACCGGCGACAGTTCCGCCAGGACCTCAGCAAGAAATACGGTCCCCGCGTATGGCATCGCGACCTCTACGACGCCCAGATCGTCGCCTGCCCGGATCCCGAGGTCATCGGCAAGTCCTTCGGCGAGGTGGCCGACGAGCGCGGCATCCATCCGGCCGACGCCCTGCTCGACCTCACCGTCGAGCACGGTGCGCAATTGCGTTGGCGCACAGTCATCGCCAATGATCGCGACGAGGTGATGGACCGGCTCCAGTGCTCCCCCGTCGTCCAGGTCGGCTTCGCCGATTCCGGTGCCCACCTGCGCAATATGGCCTTCTACAACTTCGGCCTGCGCATGCTGGAGCGCGTCCACCGGCGCGCCTTCATGCCGCTGGAGACCGCGATCCACCGACTGACCGGTGAACTCGCCGACTGGTACGGCCTGGATGCGGGCCGCTTGACCGAAGGCGCCCGCGCCGATATCGCCGTCATCGACCCCGCCGGATTCGACGGCTCCAGCGCCGCCTACGCCGAAGCCCCCGTCCCCGGTATCGACGGCCTGGACCGCATGGTCAACCGCAACGACCGCGCCGTCGCCGCAACCATCGTCGCCGGTCACCTTCTATACGAATACGGAACCTTCGCACCAGGTTTCGGCACCACCACCCACGCAGGCACCTTCCTCAAAGCCAGCTAACCCACTAGCCCGCCAAACTCCCGCACACCGAGCTGGACAAACGATCACGTGGAAACCATGGCGGCAAATCGCGAGAGGCTCCCACCACCAGTTCCACCTGATCTTGATCGATTCCCGGAGCTGCGGGCGGTGCCACCGTTCGCGGTGACACCGGCACACGGTCAGTGGTTGGTCAGGAGCTTTGTCTTCAGGGCCTCCAGTGTTGTGGCGTCGATCCCGAGACCATCGCTGAGGAAGCTGTCGAACGAGCCGTAGGACGCTTGGACCTGGTCGAATGCCGCGTCCAGGAATTCGCGTTGCACACCGAGGATCGGCTCCCAGAGCGCACGATCGGTCACCAAGCCCTGGGCGACGAGGCCGTCCAGCAGTGCCTTGTTCCCGGCCGCCAAATTGTCGTTGGAGTCGGTGAAGTCGTTGTAGATCTGTCCCTTCGGCACCTCGAGCGCGCTCATCAGGATCGCGGTCATCCAGCCGGTGCGGTCCTTACCCGCCGTGCAGTGGTACAGCACCGCACGCTGCGCGGTCGCGATGTCCTTGAACGCCTGTGCGAACTGGGCGCGCGCGGTGGGATTCGAAACGAACCACGCGTAGTAGTCGCGCATGATCTTGGCGGCCTTGCCGTCGCCGAGCGCCTCCTGCTGGGCGGCCGGTCCGGCCTGGATCAGCCGCGCGACCATGAGGTAGAAGTCATTGGCCGGATCGTAGACCGGCTGTTCGGTGCGGCGGATCGATGCCGGGAGCTTATCGGGATCGCGGCCGGTTTCGGTGGGGCTGCGAAAGTCGATGACCTGAGTGATGTTGAGCGACACCAGCTTCTGCTGTTCGCTCGCGTCGAGTTTGGCCAGCGCGTCGGAACGGTACACCGCGCCGGTCACGAGCTTGCTGCCGCCCTTGGCCGGATAGCCGCCGATATCGCGGGCATTCGGCGCATGCGCCAGACCCATCGGCCGATCGGCCTGGCCCGGGGACCGCAGCACCGGCACGGCCGGCCCCGAGAACGCCGGACCCGCCGACGCCGGTCCGGCCAGCGCCGGGAGAACGCCGACCAGCACTGCGGCCGCGGCCGCGATCGTGCCGCGGAAAGCGCGCGAATTCTTCACGAGGGGTGTTCCTTTCATCAAGGGCCGCATAATGGTCTGCGACCCGAGTTCGGGCCGCGCTCAGTCGGCCAGCAGCGTGACCGTCCCGGCCGCGCCGTCCACGCGCACACGCTGGCCGTCGGCCAGGCTGGTGGTCGCGGTCTTCGTGTCGACGACACAGGGAATGCCGAATTCGCGGGCGACGATCGCGGCATGGGACGCGGACCCGCCGATATCGGTGATCACGGCGGCGGCGTAGGAGAACATGGCGGTGTGGCCGGTGTCGGTCACCGCGGCGACCAGGATGTCGCCGGGCTCGATATCGTCATCCAGCGACAGCACCAGCTTCACCCGGCCCTCCACCACACCGGCACAGACACCGATACCGGTCAGGCTCTCGTCGGCGGTGAGCGCCGCCGCGTCGGGTACCGGCTCCCATTGTCCGGCAATGACATCGGGCATCCTGATGGTTTGCAACCGAATGCGTTCCGCGCGCCTGCGCGCCACCTTGTCGGCCGCATCCGCTGGGAGACAGAAGATTTCGTCCAGCGTGAGATAGCAGGCGTCGTCGATTTCGCGCAGCCGACCGACGCGAACGAGCCGATCGGCCCGCTCGCGCACGGCAAGTCGCAGGCAGTGGGTAATCCGGACGACGCCGTCGCGTGCGCGTTCCCGGGCCACGGTGGCTCCTGCGGCCATCCGAGCCGTGCGACTCGGCGACGAATCCACGGAGTCGCGCTTGGGCGCCGGCATCTGCGCAGCGCGGGCGGCGGCGCTCACCAAAAGGGCGGGCCGGTCACGGAATGTCGGGTTGAGCAACTCACATTCACCGGGACCTCGGTGCCCGACCTTGGCCAACTCCTCGTCGAGCGCGGCGGCGAAGGCGGGTGATTTCGCCCGTGCCGCATCGATATCACCGGCGCGCGCCAGCTCGGCGAGATCGGTGTCAGCGCGGCAGAATTCGGCCAGACGTTCCACCGCGAGCATGGGCTTCGCCGATTCCAGCCGAGTCAGGTCGATCGGAACCTCGCCGGCATGCTTGCCGCGTGCGTGGATGGCGGTGGCGGCGCCGGTCATCATCACACCGATCGCCGCGGCCTGCCACGCCTGGTGCAGACGATCGCGCCAGAGCAGAGCGCGGACGTGCAACTGCTCATCGGACAGTTCGCGAATCTCGTTCGCGTTCATTGCTTCCGCATGAGATGCGGCATTGATCAGCTCGGCCGTCTTGCCGAAACGGCGGGCTGTGGCGATGACCCGGGAGGTCGCGCGCCCGGTCGCCAGCGTGCTGGCCGGCCCGGTCGGCATCGGTGGCTTGCCGTGCGGCTGCAGGGCGATTTCGGCCGGAATATTGCCGTAGGCGTCGCGGCGGATGCTCTCCTCATCCCAGCCCGGCATATTCTCGGCCGCGAGCACGCCGATCGAGGCATTGATGTAGATGTGGTGGCCGAGCACCGTGGTGACCCGACTCGTCCAGTGTTCCAAGGCGATGCCGTCGAGTGCGATCATCTCGCCCATGGCCTCGTTGCTGAGGCGGATGGCGCCGGCCTGCAGGTCGATGGTCAGGGGTGTCATCGGGCCGGGCAATGCTTCGGAGGTGTTGGTTGCGGTGTGCACCGGGTAGCGCTCGTCGACCCGATCGTCGAATTCGCCCTCGAGACCTTCCGGGGCGACATCGGTGAGCGGATGGTTGTCCGACGTGGCGGCACGAGATGGAATCACGTGTGACGGCAACGGGATTGCGCCCCTGCGCGTGCGGAAGCCGCCGCCATCGGGCTTGCGGCCGATCATCCCGCGCACCATGTCGGCGATGACCTCGCGTGCGGTCCAGCCGCAGCGGAAGCCCCACTTCTCCTGTGCGACAGTGGGATCCAAGAGGGGTTGGCGACCGGACCAGCCGGGCACCCAGGCCGAGTAGCGTACGTCCGCTTCGCGCATCATGCGGCGCACCTCGTCGGTGGTCACCACGCCGGAAGCTGCGAGTTCGACGATCTCGAGCCCATCTTCGCTATGACCGGACGGCAGCGCGGTGGCGGCCAGTACCAGGAAGCGGTCCAGGTCGTCGCTGTGCAGCAACTGAAATCCGGCATCGGACTTCGAGCCGAGAATCGGCACCAGTGCACGGCGGGTTTCGTGTCCGATACGACGCCCGGCGATCGGCGCGGTGCGCACCAGCACGCTATCCGAGCCCGACGCGCGCAGCACCGCTGTGGCCTTGGCGTCCGAAAGCCGCGTCGAGCGCGAACTGACCGGAACCACCACTCGCGCACCGGCTTTGCGTGCGGCGGCGGCGACTTCGGCGAGCCCGCTGGCTGCCAGATGTACGACGCTCGCGCAGCCGTCGACAGCGTCGGTGTGGTCGGTCGTGAACCGCACCCGCGGATCGATGTAGCGGTGCCACCGCTGGTCCAGCCCGACCACTTCGTGCCCGGCGGCCAACAACATGCGCGCCACCGCGCGACCGCTCGGCTCGGTGATTCCGGTGACCAGGACCCGCATCGATTTCCTCTCCTCACTGGCGCCGGGATACGCGAACGTGACGCCGTTCACACACCATCGCGAGTGCGGGACGCCGCGATCGGTGCCAGTCCCGCTGAACGGGAGTACCCGGCTCGACCACCGAGATGATCGATTCCGGCATCCGGTGGATGCGCGCAGCCTCGATGCCATGACGGTCCGCAAATCGGTCGCGCCGCGTGCCGCCGCCGAGGTGAAGTCCTATGACATCGAGACCGACGTGCTGGTCGTCGGGTACGGCAGTGCGGGGGCTTGCGCCGCATTCGAGGCCGCGACGGTCGGTGCCGAGGTTTTGGTGCTGGATCGGGCCGGTGGGCCGGGTGGTGCGTCGGCTTTGTCAGGTGGCGAGATCTACCTCGGCGGCGGTACGCCGATCCAGCGGGCGTGCGGGTTCGATGACAGTCCCGAACAGATGGCGGCATTCCTGGTGGCGGCGCTCGGGCCGGGCGCGGATGTGGCGAAAATCGTGCACTACAGCGAGCACAGCGTGGCGCATTTCCACTGGCTCGTCGATCGCGGTGTGCCGTTCAAACCCAGTCTCTGGAATGCTCCCGCCTGGGTACCGCCAACCGATGACGGGCTCATGTGGCTCGGCGAAAACAGTTGGCCGTTCACCGAAATCGCTATCCCGGCCCCGCGCGGGCACCGGCCTACCGCGCATGACTTCGGCGGAAGGCTGCTGCTGGATTGTCTGGTGTCGGCGGCCGAATCTGCCGGTGTGACAGCGCAATACGACACTTACGCGACGAATCTGCTTCTGGGCGAAGATGGCTCGGTGGTCGGCGTGGTGGCCCGGCACTACGGCAAGGAGCTCATGATTCGGGCACGACGCGGATGTGTGCTCACCACCGGCGGTTTCGTCGACAACGACGATATGCTCACCGCCCACGCGCCACGACTGCTCGGCCATACCAAGGTGAGCGCGGGCACCGACGACGGCAGCGGCATCCGCATCGCACAGGCCGCCGGCGCCGCCGTGCGGCATATGTCGGCCGGTCAGGTCGGTGCTTCCCTGATTCCGGGTTTCGCCGCGCGCGGCATGATCGTCAACCATCGCGGCCAGCGCTTCGTCAACGAGGACACCTATCCCGGCCGCATCGGCCAGGCCGCGCTGTTCGGTCACGATATGAACGTTTGGGTGGTGCTCGACGAACAGGGCTACGAGGAGGTGCCCGAACGCGAACGCTGGGGTGTGCGCCCGACCCACGTCGCCGAATCCATCGACGAACTCGACGAATTACTCGCCCTACCGCCCGGCGCACTCATCGCCACCATGAACCGCTACAACGAATTCGCCTCGCGTGGAACCGATCCCGACTTCCACAAAGCACCGCGCTGGCTGCGCCCACTGAGCCCCCCGCTGGCCGCCATCGATGTGAAAGCGGGCGTCCGACCGCCCTCGGAATCCGGCAACCGCCGCGGCACCGGAGCCTCCGTTTTCACCCTCGGCGGCCTCCACACCACCCTCGACGGCCACGTCCTCAACCTCGACGGCCTCCCCATCCCCGGCCTCTTCGCAGCCGGCCGCGCCAGCTCCGGCCTCCACGGCGAGGGCTATATCAGCGGCACCTCCCTGGGCGACGCCACCTTCTTCGGCCGCAAAGCCGGCGCGACCGCCGCGCACTGACGCAATCAAGATCAGGTGGCACTGGTGGTGGGGGCTTCTCGCGTTTTGCCGCCATGGTTTCCACGTGATCGCATGTCCAACCGAGGGCGCGGAGGGCGCGGGGAGGGGTGGTTCCCAAGGGTGGCAAGGGAATGGCTTTGCGTGGTGGGGTGGCGGCGGCGACCATGCTAGTTCGCTGCTCTTCGGCGGATGGTGCGGGAAGGTGAGACGGATGCGGCTGATCATGATCGATGGTGAAGCCGATGACGGCGACGCGCTGGCGCAGGGGCTCGAACTGCACGGTCATCAGGTGGAGCGTAAGCATCGCGGGGCCGATCTACTCTTGGCGCATCACGGCTATCACGCCGTTATCCTCGACATGGGCCTGCCGGATATGGATGGGTTGCAGGTGTTGCGCAAGTTGCGCGAAGTCAGCTCGGTGCCGGTGGTGATTCTCGGCGAGCACGCCGATGAGCGTTCGATTGTGCTCGGGCTGCACAGCGGCGCCGACGACTATCTCGTCAAACCCGCGCGCATCGGTGAGTTGGCCGCGCGGCTGGAGGCGGTGACGCGGCGGGTCGGCGTTGCCAGCGTTGCCCGGGGTAAGACGGTGACCAGCGAAGATGTTCGCGTAGATCTCGCGGCGCGGCGGGTGGAGGTGGCCGGGGAACTGGTTCCGCTCACCCGGCTGGAGTTCGAGTTGCTGCGGGTCTTGGCCGAGCGGCCCGGAATAGCGGTCAGCCGTGAGCAATTGATGGACTGCGTCTGGGGCGACTCGATGCTTGCGGTATCGCGGAAACTGTATGTGCATATGGCCTCGTTGCGCGCGAAGTTGGACCGCCCCGGGCTGATCACGAATATCCGCGGCTACGGCTATCGGTGGGGTCCGGACCCGTACGACACCACCGCCGAATCGAATTTGCTGCACGCGGTATAGACGCCGACCTCCGAGCGTTCCGATCACCGGGACTTCCTCCCGACGCGCCGCCACGGCCGCCATAGCGTCACAACTATGGCGTCGTCCGGCACACCGGTCGCGAGAACATAGGAGGACTCCCGTCATGGTCAATAAGGTGCTCGATCGGGTTCGGGATCTGCTCCCGGCAATCCGCGAGCGAGCCGCGGAGACCGATCTGCAGCGGCGGGTTCCGGTGGCGAGCATCCGGGAACTGACCGAGGCGGGGGTGTTCCGCATGCTGCAGCCGTCGCGTTTCGCCGGCGACGAGGCCTCCCCCGTGGCGTTCTACGAGGTCATTCGCACGATCGCGTCGGCCTGCCCGTCCACCGGCTGGGTGTCGTCGGTGCTGGGCGTGCACCCCTGGCAGCTGGCACTTTTCCCGCTGCAGGCGCAGGAAGAGGTGTGGGGCGAGGATTCCGACACGCTCATCTCCTCCTCGTACGCCCCGACCGGTCGACTCACGCCGGTCGACGGCGGTTACGAGGTCAGCGGCCGGTGGAGTTTTTCCTCCGGCTGCGACCATGCCCAGTGGGCATTCCTGGGCGCACTGGCCCCGGACGAACGGGGCAATCCCAAGGACTATCTGACAATCCTGGTGCCGCGCAACGACTATCGCATCGATGACGTCTGGCACGTCGTCGGCCTGTCCGGCACCGGCAGCAACGATATCGTCATCGAGAAGGCCTTCGTGCCGCATCACCGCGCCTACAGCGCCACCGAACAGTCACAGCTGCGCGGTCCCGGCCAGGAAGCCAATCCCGCTGCGCTGTACAAGATTCCGTTCGCGGGCGTCTTCTCCAATACCATCACCGCGCCCATCATCGGCGCCGCACAGGGCGCGTACGAGGCGCATATCGAGCGGATGCGCGAGCGGGTCCGGCTGTCCTACGGCGGGCAGAAGGTGGCCGAGGACGCATTCGCCCATGTGCGGGTCGCCCGCGCGGGATCCGAAATCGACGCGGCCATCCTGCAGATGGAACACAACATTTCCGAGCAACTGCGTTATGCCGAAGCGGGCGAAGAGATTCCCTACGAAACCCGGTTGCGCACCCGCCGCGATCAGGTGCGCGGCACCGAGCGCGCGATCCAGGCGATCGAGCTGCTGTTCGACAACTCCGGTGGCCACTCGATCCGCAAACCCAATCCGATCGAACGACATTGGCGCGACGCACACGCGGGCAGTGTGCACGTCATCAATGATGTCGAGCGCGCCCTCGCCATGTTCGGCCGCGGTGAATTCGGGCTGCCGGTCGAAGATCGGATGGTTTGATGGACGCGGCGGATACCAGTCGCCATATCACCGTCGACGGGCTGAAACTTCGCTACCACGAGGCGGGTTCGGGTCCGCCGCTGGTGCTGCTGCACGGATCCGGCCCGGGTGTGTCGGGCTGGGCCAATTTCGGCGCGAACCTGCCGATACTCGCCGAACACTTCCGCTGCCTGATACTGGATCAGCCGGGCTTCGGCGCGAGTGAGCGCCCCGAGGTGTACCAGCGCAACTATCTGCGCATCGCCGCCGACGCGGTGCTCGGTCTGCTGGATCGACTCGAGCTGCCGACGGTGCACCTGCTCGGCAACTCCATGGGTGGTGCGGTGGCGACGCTGGTGGCGCTCGAGCACGGCCGGCGCATCGATCGACTGGTGCTCATGGCGCCGGGCGGTGTCGGCGTCAATGTGCTGGGACCCGAACCGTCCGAAGGGATTCGGCGGCTGCTCGACTTCACCGGCGAGCCGACCCGGGAGCGCGTACTCGCCTGGCTGCGGACCATGGTGTTCGACGAGGCGGTACTCACCGACGAGCTGGTCGAGAACCGATGGGCCGCCGCGGCGGATCCGACCGCCATCGCGGCGATCCGCGACGCCTACGCGACCTTCGCGAATCCCGCCTTCGCGGAACCGATTCCGCTGTGGGCACGGCTGCGCGCGCTGCGCAATGAGGTGCTGCTGCTGTGGGGTCGCGATGATCGGGTCACTCCGGCCGAGGGTGCGCTGCTGCCCGCACGTCAGCTACCGAATGCCGATCTGCGGCTGTTCGGGCGCTGCGGGCACTGGGTGCAGATCGAGCGCAAGGACGCCTTCGAGCGCGCGGTCATCGACTTCCTGAACTCCGGCCTGTAGCGCCGACGCCGAGGCGACATAGGCATCACTATGTCCGGCCGATGTCGCATTAATTCGCGAGATCAATTCGCGGTTCGCCAGTTACAGTCGGCCGGTGACGTGGACAGCACCCGAGATCACCAGAACCAAGCCGCCGCTGGTCGCCGACGAGCGGACCATGCTGCAGACCTGGCTGGACCTGCACCGCCGCACGCTGCTGTGGAAGTGCGCCGGGCTCGAGTCCGAACAGCTGAAGCGGCGCTGCGTCGCACCCTCGACGCTGTCGCTGCTCGGCCTGGTCCGCCACCTCGCCGAATGCGAACGCGGCTGGTTCCGCATCGCCACCTGCGGCGAACCGCTGGATTACCTCTACTGCAGCGAAGACAACCCGAACGGCGATTTCGACGATATCGCCAATGCCGACGCCGCCGCGGATCTGGCGACGCTGCACGCGGAGATCAAGTTGGCCGACGCCGCCGTCGCGGACCTACCCCTCGACCATGTCTTCGCTCATCGCAGCACCGAATACAGCCTGCGCTGGGTCTATGTGCACATGATCGAGGAATACGCGCGACACAACGGCCACGCCGACTTCCTTCGCGAACGCATCGACGGCGCGACCGGCGACTGACGCGTCAGATCTGATTCCGGCTGACCCACGCGGCGATCTGCGTCCGCGAGGTGAAGCCCAATTTGGTGAGAATGTGGTCGACGTGGCTCTCGACGGTCCGAATCGAAATCACCAGCTCACTCGCGATGCTCTTATTGCTGTAGCCCGCCCCGATCAACCGCGCGACTTCACGTTCGCGCCGGGTAAGCACATCCGCCGCAACGGTTTTCACCGGCGCGGCACGCAGCGGCGTGCCGAGCGAGAAAGCGACCGCCTCCTCCAACCCCAAGGCCGCACCCGTATCGAAGGCGGCCCGAAACTCCTTCTCGCCCATCGCATCGCGCACCTGCAGGCGCACCTTGTCGCCGACGAATTCGGTCATCTCATGGGCGAGCCGCTGGGTACTGCCGCGCCGCACCGTCGATGCCGCACCCATCAGCCGCGCCGCACGGTTCAGGTCGCCATCGGCCGTCGCCACCCACGCGAGTCCGTCGAAACCGGACGCCGTCCACACGCACCGATCGAACAGACTGAACAGCTCGACCGCCTTGCGTAGCTCCGCAATCGCCTGCTCCTGCTCGCCTTTACGCCAGCGGTCGGTGCCCACCGCCCAATGCCCCAGCCCGCCCAGCAGGTGCGAGCCGTAGTCCTTGGTCTTGGCGAGGAAGCGATCCGCGATCGCGCCGGCCCGCTCGTCGTCCAACACCAGCGCACACACATACGCGAAGGCCGAACTCTCCATTTCGACGCCGTGGTGGGCGCAGGCCCGCGCACGGTCCGACGCCGCCTCGGCGATATCGAGTGCCCGCCTCGGTTCATCGTTGGCGAATGCCAGCAGCGCGGCGAGCAGGGCATGTTCGACGAGCACGTCTTCGGCATCGAGTTCCGTTGCGATGTGCAGACATTCGTCCGCAAATCGCGTCGCGGTCTCCGGATCCGACAGCATGGCGGCGATCACCGAGGCAGCGGCCAGTGCCCGCGCTCGATCCTTCGTGTGGTCGAGATCCTTCTCCAGCGCCTCCAGGAGCCAGCGATAGCCCTCCAGTAGGAAGCGGTAGTGCTCCCAGAACGGTCGCAGTTCCGTCGCGATTTCCAGTGCGCGATGGGCACTTTCCGGATCGGCGAGCGAGAACTGCAGTGCCGCACGCAGATTCGGATGTTCACGGGTGACGTCACGGAACCAGGTGACATCCTCGCTGCCCCAGTACGCGGTGCGACCCTGCGCGGCGATCCCGTGGTAGTAGTCGCGATGACGTAGCCGCACCGCCCGCTCACCACCGCGGGCGACCAATCGCGCCAAGGCGAACTGACGCAACGGTTCGAGCATGGTGTATCGCCCGGTACCGTCGCTGTTCTGCCGGTAGCCGAGCACCGACTTGTCCACCAACCCTGTCAACGCATCCAACAGCACATCCGGGACCACGCAGACCGCCTCCGAGGCCTCCAGGTCGAAACCACCCGCGAAGACCGACAGCTGCTCCCACAGGCGCTGCTCGTCGGGCGTGCACAGGTCGTAGCTCCACCGGATGGCGGCCTCCAGGGTCTGCTGTCGCTCCGGCGCGGTACGCAACCCGGCGGTGAGCAGCCGCATCGCATCGTCCAGGCGTGCGAGCACCTGATCCGGTGTGAACATCCGCAACCGCAATGCCGCCAGCTCGAGTGCCAGCGGTATACCGTCCAGGCGACGACAGATAGCCGCGAGCACCCTGCGATTGGCATCGGTGACCTGGAAATCGGGGTTCGCGGCAACGGCCCGATCGATCAGCAGCCGCAACGCATCGCTGTCGACGTGCGCCGGACGTGCCTCGTCCTCGTCCACTTCCGGCACCGCGAGCGGCAGCACCGGCATGACCTGTTCCCCGGAGACCCCGAGCGACTCACGGCTGGTCGCGAGAATCCGCACGTGGGTGGTCGTCGGAATCAGCCGGTCCACGAGTTCCGCACATGCGCCGATCAAATGCTCGCAGTTGTCCAGGATCAACAGCAGGCTCTTGTCGGCCAGGAATTCGGTCAGGCCGACGACGGGTGAAGTGGTGTCGTCGCGCAGACCGAGCGCCTGCGCGACGCTCAACGCCACCAGCTCCCCGTCGTGCACATGCGCGATCTCGACGAGCCAGACACCGTCGGGAAAGGCGCGGCGCACCGCCTCCCCCACCCGACGGCTGAGCCGGGTCTTCCCGACGCCGCCCGGCCCGGTCAGGGTGAGCAGCCGCGTGCTGGACAGCAGCTTGCGCGCCGTGGCGACCTCGGCGTCACGACCTACGAAGCTCGTCACCTCAGCGGGGAGGTTCCCTGTCACGTGCCGCACCACGCTGCATACCTTTTCATGCGCGGCCGCCGTCCCGGGCATTTTGACCGAGATGTCGTTTGGTACCCGTTAGGAGATTATCGCGTTCGCGGCTCGGATGACGGCGGCCAGCGATGCGGTGAGGACCGAATCGCTGCGTCCGCAGGCCCATCCGGTCCGCGCACCGACGCGGTATTCGAGATAGGTGATCGCGGTCCCGTCGTTGCCCGCCCCGATCGACTGCTGGGTCAATCCGAGCACCTCGACCGGATATCCCACCCGGGCCAGTGCCGCGGTGAGCGCCTCGATCGGACCGATATCGCGGTGTTCGCTGCGCTCGGTGACACCACCGATGCTCAACGTGACCTCGGTGTATCCGTCGGTCGTCCGCCATTCGGTCAACTCGACCGACGCCGTCTCGGTGTGCAGATATGTCGCCTCGAACAGCTCGTGCAGTTCGGCGGCGGTGATCTCCAGACCAGTGTCATCGGTATGCGCCTGCACGTGTCGCGCGAAATCGATCTGCAGTCGGCGCGGCAGTTCCAGGCCGTATTCGGACTCCAGCAGATACGCGATCCCGCCCTTGCCGGACTGGGAATTCACTCGGATGACCGCGTCGTAGCTGCGCCCGATATCGGCCGGATCGATCGGCAGATATGGGACATGCCAGTCGAGTTCGCGTTCAGCGATACCCCTCGCGGCGGCCCGTTCGCGATGTTCGGCCATCCCCTTCTTGATCGCGTCCTGATGTGTGCCGGAGAACGCGGTATGCACGAGATCGCCTACGTACGGATGCCTTTCGTGGATCGGCATGCGCGTGCAGTACTCGATTGTCCTGCGGATCTCGTCGATATCGGAGAAGTCGATCATCGGATCGATGCCCTGCGCGTGCAGGTTCAGCGCCAAGGTCGCGATATCGACATTGCCGGTGCGTTCGCCATTGCCGAAGACACAGCCCTCCACGCGTTGTGCTCCGGCGAGTACGGCCAGTTCCGCGCATGCGATACCGGTACCCCGGTCATTGTGCGGGTGCACGGAGAGGATGACACTGTCGCGGCGGGCCAGGTTCTTGTGCATGTATTCGATCTGGTCGGCGTACACATTCGGTGTCGCAACCTCCACCGTGGCAGGCAGATTCAGGATCACCGGCCGCTGCGGAGTGGCGTCCCACAGAGTCGTCATGTGGTCGCAGATATCGAGTACGAAATCCGGTTCGGTCAGGTTGAACACCTCGGGCGAGAATTCGAATCGCACATTCGGCAGATCACCGGCGAATTCGAGGACGTCGCGGCCGCCGGATGCGATCAGCTCGCGCAACTCGCCCGTGTCCTTGCCCAGCACCACATTTCGCCACACGGGCGCGGTCGCCGTGTACATGTGGATGACGACTTCGTTGCGGATACCGCGCACCGATTCCACCGTGCGTTCGATGAGATCGCGTCGGGCCGGAGTGAATACCACGATCGTGACATCCTCCGGCGCAATATCGGTGCGCGCGATCAGCCGGACGAAATCGAAATCGGTCTGCGATGCGGACGGGTAGCCGACCTCGATCTCCTTGTAGCCCATGGCAACCAGCAGTTCGAAGAATCGCTGCTTGCGCACCGGATCCATGGGTTCGGCGAGTGCTTGGTTGCCGTCGCGCAGATCGACCGGCACCCACAGCGGCGCGTGGGTGAGCCGGGCGTCCGGCCAACTACGTTCGGCGAGTGGCACTTCCACGCGATCGTAGACGCTGCGGTAGCGATGCGACGGCATCTGTGAATGCCGCTGTCTGTTCCACGCCGAGACGGCACCGGCGGGCGTGGCGATGGTGGGGAACATGGTCATGATTGCTGCTTCCTGGCCTTCGCGGCCGTCACAGAGAACGGTGACCGGCCACGACGAAGCCCCACGGCGGGCGGCCGGTCGTTAGGCCCCGCCGTGGCGGCTAAGCAGAAGCATGGTGCGCATGATTGCTAGACTATACACAACTCCTCAGACAAGTAGAGAGGTTCGGATGGTCTCGCAGGTACGGCGGCATCCCCTCGCGGCACAGGCGGCGGAACTGCTGCTCACCCGCATCCGCAACGGGGAATGGCCACTGGGACATCGCCTTCCGGGTGAAACGACCCTCGCCGCGCAGCTCGGTGTCGGACGCTCGACGCTGCGCGAGGCGATCCGCGAATTGGCGGGTAAGGGCGTGCTCGACAGCCGTCAGGGCGCGGGTGTCTTCGTGACCGCGCTGGATGTCACCGAGGACTGGGATGTGGTGCTGCGCCGCGCCACCATCGCGGCGGTCATCGAAGCCCGCATCGCGATCGAGGCCGAGGCCGCGGCGTTGGCCGCGCAGCGCCGCACACCCGCCGACCTGCGCGCCATCCGCCGGGCCCTGGCCGCGCGCGAGACGCACGGCGAACCGATCGCCGACCATGTCGATGCCGATATGGCATTCCACCGCGCCGTCATCGTCGCCGCCCACAACGATGTACTCACCCAACTCTTCGACAGCTTCCTCCCCCGGCTCCGGGTGGCCATGATCGATATGCTGAAGATCCGCCCGGTCCCCTCGGAGCCCGCCGACCACGACGCGCACATTCGGCTCACGGATGCGATCGCACATAGAAATCCCAGTGCCGCAGCGGAATTCAGCCGGAAGCATCTGACCGCTTTGAAAGACGCGTTCACCTGATGACCGAACGGAGATCTCCCGTGCCCGAAACCCCAGTGCTGCAACTGACCGACGTCACCTTCCGCCGCGAAGGCAAGCAGATCATCGACGGCATCTCATTGACCGTCCATGCGGGCGAACACTGGGCGCTGCTGGGACCCAATGGCGCGGGCAAGAGCACCCTGCTCGGCTTCTGCGCCGCGATCACCTTCCCGACCTCGGGCACCGTCGATATCCTCGGGCAGCGGATGGGCCGGGTCGATCTGGCCCCATTGCGCCACTCGATCGGGCATGTGAATCCGCGCCATCCACTGCGATATCCGCTGACCGTCCGCGAGGTCGTGCTCACCGGCGTCACCGCCACCATCGACACCCCGATGCGCTGGACACCTACGCCGGAGGATCTGCGCCGGGCGGACGCCATGATCGACACCGTCGGCCTCAAAGGTAAGGCCGAGGAGATCTGGCCGACGCTGTCGCAGGGCGAACGCGGCCGAACCCTGATCGCGCGTGCCCTCATCGCCGAGCCGCGCCTGCTGCTGTTCGACGAGCCGTCCACCGGGCTCGATGTGGCGGCCCGCGAACAACTCCTCGAGACCATCGACGCACTCGGCGAAACCCATCCCGAGGTCGCCTCGATCCTGGTCACCCATCATCTCGAGGAGCTGCCGAGCACCACGACCCACGCGCTGCTCATCGCCGACGGCCGGACCGTTGCCGCTGGTCCCGCCGCCGAGACGGTCACGACGGACACCGTGAGCGCGGCCTTCGACCATCCCGTGGCGGTCCGCTACGACGACGGCCGCTGGACCGCGCGGGCCGCCGTGCGCGCCTGGCCCGCGTAACAAATGTGGGTTCCGGAAGATTTTTCCGGGAGAATGTCGATTCGAGCCGATGCCGTTCGATGCGTTGTGTGAGGGTCGGACAAGCCGACCACCGAACCGAGGATGGCCAGATGCGACACATGATGCTGATCCGAGTTGATCCGACGAATGCGCCGGTTCCCGACGAAGCGCTGATCGAACAGGTCAACAAGGTGATCGAGGAGATGACCAAGGCCGGGGTGCTGTTGGATACCGCCGGTCTGCATTCGATCACCGAGGCCACCAAGATCAGCCAGGCCGGCGGCAAGCAGACGGTGCTCGATGGTCCGTTCACCGAATCGAAGGAGGTCGTCGGCGGGTACTGTCTGCTGCAGACGAAAACGAAACAGGAGGCGGTGGAATGGACCTCGCGCTTCCTGAGCGTGCACGGACCGGAGTGGGACATCGAGGTGGAGCTTCGTCAGGTCGCCGAGGGCTGATCCGATAGATGAGCCGGTCGCCCGAGCAGATCCGAGATGCTGTCGAGACCGTGTGGCGGATGGAGTGGCCGCGCCTCGTGGCCGGGCTGACCCGGATCGTCGGCGATATCGACGCCGCCGAGGAACTCGCCCAGGACGCGCTGGTCGCGGCCCTGGAGCAGTGGCCGAACGACGGTGTGCCGCCGAATCCGGGCGGCTGGCTCATGCTCACCGCGAAACATCGGGCGATCGATCGGGTGCGGCGCAATCGGACCCTCGCACGGAAGCTGACGCTGGTCGGTCATGAACTCCGGACCGGTCCGGAGCCCGAAGCAGCGGAGGATATCGAAGACGATCTGCTGCGCATGATCTTCACGGCCTGTCATCCGGTGTTGTCGCAACCGGCCCGGGTGGCATTGACGCTGCGGTTGCTCGGCGGATTGACCACCGAGGAAATCGCCCGCGCCTTTGTCATAGCGGAATCGACTGTCGCCCAACGCATTGTGCGGGCCAAACGCACCATCGCCGCCAGGCGCGTGCCGTATGCGGTGCCGCACGGCGACGAGCTGGCCAGGCGTCTGGATTCGGTGCTGGAGGTCGTCTACCTGATCTTCAACGAAGGCTATTCGGCGACGGCAGGCGATGACTGGATCCGGATCGAATTGTGCGAGGACGCCTTGCGATTGGCGCGGATGCTGGCGAATCTGCTGCCCGACGAACCGGAAACGCACGGCCTCGCCGCACTGCTGGAATTGCAGGCATCGCGCTCGGCCGCACGGATGAACCCCACGAAAACCGTTGTCCTGCTGGCGGATCAGGAGCGTGCCCGGTGGGATCAGCTGCTGATCCGACGTGGTTACGCCGCACTCGGCCGGGCCCATGCGGTCAGCCGCGATCGCGGGATACGGCCGGGCCGTTATGCGCTGCAAGCCGCGATCGCCGCAGTGCATGCCATGGCGCCGAGCGCCGAGGAGACCGATTGGCGGCGGATCGCGGGCCTGTATGCGGTTCTCGCCGAACGCTTTCCGTCACCGATCATCGAATTGAATCGGGCCGTCGCGGTCAGCATGGTGCACGGGCCCGCCGCGGGTCTCGAACTCGTCGATGCGCTCGTCGCCACCGGTTCGTTGGACAACTATCACCTGCTCCCCGCTGTCCGCGGCGACCTGCTCGATCGGCTCGGTCGACCGGACGAAGCGCGTGCCGAATTCGCTCGTGCGGCGGAGCTGACCGGGAACAATGCCGAACAGGTGCTGCTACTGGACCGCATGGCCGGATGTGAGTAACCGCACGGGCATGTACCCATCGTGCACGGCTATGGCGATACCTCCGTAGCGCCCGCCTCGGCTTCGGCCAGTTCCTTCAGCGTCAGCAACTGCTTGCGCATCATGAGCACATCACCGAGAGCCAGCACGCGGGCGACGATCCACGGTGCGCCGCAATGCATTCGGACCGTCAGGCGGGTGCCGTGCGCCTCGGGTCGCACCGCATAGGTGACGCAGATTTTGCCGGATACCAGGGTGATATGGCGGCACAGCACGAAGGAGACGAGGGTGAACGCGGACATGAACCGCTGTCCCACTTCGAGTTCGGTGAGCACCGGATCGCGCTGGCGCGGGCTGCGCCTGCCGAAGTTGTCGAGCAGGTCGTAGCTGTACGGCGCGACCCGCAATTGGCACAGCCAGCCATACACCACATTGGGCGGCGCGTCGATGCTGATGGCTCGATCCGCCTGCACCCCGCCGGGTTGCACCTCGTCACAGGGCAGCGGGAGCTCACATTCAGCTTCGGTGGCACCCCAGACCAGACCCGGGATCATGCCGCGGCCGCGATTCGGCGGAGCATATCGCGCACCACGACCTTGTGGCCGCCGGTGCCGATAACCAACGCGCGGTAGATCTTTCCGTGCAGACCTGGGAATTCGGCCCAGCTCTGCGCTCGCACCAATGTCCGGCTCGGACCTTGCTCGTCCAGTTCGAAGACCAGCGCATAGCGCGAGAACCAGTGCCGGCCCCGCAGCGCCAGCCGAGCGGGCTCCTCGGCTGCGGCGAGCACGAAGCCGGTCGGAGTCTTCGACGGATCGTTCGGATCCTTGCAGACAACTTTCAGCAAGGCTTTCCACGCCCGATCGCGATTCGCGTCCACTGATCTGGCATGCTCATCTATGTAGGGCAATCGCTCCATATAGAAGGAACGTACTAGTACATGGCGCCTCCCCGCAAGCACGACACCGACGTGATCCTCGACGCAGCGCGCACCCTCGTGCTCATCGACGGACCCCGCGCCGCCAGCGTCGCGGCGATCGCGGCGGCCAGCGGCGCACCCGTCGGCACGCTCTATCACCGCTTCGGCAACCGCAACGGTGTGCTGGCCGCGGCCTGGCTGCGCGCACTCGAACGCTTCCAGGACCGGGTCAAGGCTGCCGCCGACGAACCGGACCCGGTCGAGGCCGGTGTCGCGATGGCCGTGGCGAGCATTCACTTCGGTCGCGAATTACCCGACGACGCAAAGCTTTTGCTGAATCTGCGCCCCAGCGATCTACTCGACGGCGGACCGGACGCGGAATTCCGTGCCCGCCTCGACCAGATGAACGCACCGCTCATCGACCACCTGCGCCGCATCGCCGCCGCCCGCTTCGGCCGCGATGGCGACCGCGAAATCGACGCCATCAGCCGCGCCGTGGTGGACCTGCCCTACGCGGCCCTGCGCCGCCACGCCCAGGCCCCCACTCTCCCCACCTGGCTCGAAGCCGACCTCACCGCCGCCGCCCGCGCCCTGCTCGAGTCCTACCACCGCTGACCCCGCTATATCAGCGGCTGCGGCGATGGGTTCACTCCCCGGCGACGAGTTGGGGGGTGAGTTTGTCGAGGGTGTCGATCACCTCGGCGGCCAAGGCGAGGGCGTCCGGGGCGGGTGGATATTCCGGGCGCGGTGCGGCGATGACGCGCATACCCGCGGCATGTGCCGCGCGCAGGCCGTTGCTCGAATCCTCGACGGCCGCACATTCGGTGGACTTGTGCCGCATGAAGGCGGCCGCCGCCACGTAGACATCGGGTGCGGGCTTACCCCGATCGACCTCCTCGGTCGAGAAGGTGACACCGAAGAATTCGATCAGCCCGGTGCGGCCGAGCACCGTGTCGATCAAGCTGCGCGGCGACGAACTGGCCACCGCGAGCGGCCAGTGTTCGCTGATGCGCTGCACCGCCTCGACCGCTCCCGGCAGCAGCGGAACCGACTGCTCGTAATGCTGCGCCATCCGATCGATCACATCATTGGCCACGGTATCCGGCGTCGCACCGACACCGAGTTCAGTACTGAGATAGTCCGACCACTCCCCTGTGCTCATCCCCATCAGCCGCTGCTGCGTATCGGGTAGCCAGCGCCCGCCCTGCTCCGCCACATACTGGCGGCGCACCTGCTCCCACACCGGCTCCGAGTCGATCAGAACGCCGTCCATATCGAAGACAACAGCAGCAATATGCATACGGGACAAAGCCTTTCGCCGGCGGCACCGTTCGGCGACGACCCGATGGCCAACCCATCGACCCGCCCCGCGGTGGGGGTTTTCGGAAGACCTGATAAACAACGACTACCCACATTAGGCCAGCCCATCCCGCCCCCGCATTCGGCCACATGTGGACACGCGCAACCAGCCGGGAGATGATCGTTCCCGATCCCGGAGGCTCAGCGCGCACTGGACGAGATCGCCACCTTCGTCGCTAACGTCGGCGTACAGTAGCCACGCTGCACCAGCCCACCGAACGAGCATTCGACCGGCAACCGATAACGTGTTCTATATGAATGAAGAGCAGGTCGGTAACTCGCTGCCGAGCGAAAAGCACCACGAGGGCGGGTTCCGGCCGATGTCGGAGCTGATCAATGCACAGCTGGACGAGCTCGATATTTCGCGCGGCGGGCCGCACTACGGCGCGTTCGTCGAGCAGGTGCGCAGCCTGATGGATCGGGCCAGGCTGGCGTGCCCGACCGATGAGCTCGCGCTGGAGACGATCGGCATCCTCAAACAGCTCAACGACAAGTTGGACACGGCAATCGTCGACGAATGGTCCGCGCCGACCTGGACCCGGGTCGACCTGCCCTCCCGAGGCAACATCACGCTGCCGCCGTTCGTCGTCGATAAGGCGGGCAAGGACGGCATCGAAGCCCGCATCACCTTCCGCGCTTTCCACCTCGGCGGCAATAATGCCGTCCACGGTGGACAGGTCGCGGTCGGCTTCGACGATCTGCTCGGTATGGCCGCCGCGGTGTACACGGGCGAGGTGACCCGCACCGCATCGCTCACCGTCGACTACCGCTCCATCACTCCCCTCGACACCGAACTGCAGGTGCACGCCTGGACCGAACGGCAGGAGGGCCGCAAGGTCTATGTCCGGGCCACCCTGCACGACGGCGAACGCCTCTGCGCCGAGGCGAACGGCCTGTTCATCGTGCTCAAACCCGGGCAGCAGTAAGCCGGTAGTCGCGGGTACCGAGATCAGGTGAAACCGGTGGCGTCGACCGATGCCGCCGCGGCTT
This sequence comes from Nocardia vinacea, assembly GCF_035920345.1. NCBI lineage: Bacteria > Bacillati > Actinomycetota > Actinomycetes > Mycobacteriales > Nocardiaceae > Nocardia > Nocardia vinacea. Next base: position 1,074,300 of record NZ_CP109149.1, on the reverse strand, counting down.
CGACCTGATCTCGGTCCACCCGCTAGCTCGTGCGGAAGTGCCTGCTGCGGTACTCCGCGAAACGCGCGTCGACCTGGGCCGCGGTAAGACCGAAGTCCTCCAGCGTGTAGCGGTGCACGGGACGCGCCGCTCCGGAGGTGCTTTCCGTATGCAATGCCGTCATCGCGGCTTCGGCCTCGGGGCTCAGCTCGATATCGAAGTGCCGATAGATCGATCCGACGGTGCCGATGGGGTCGGCGACGAAATCGTCGTAGTACACATCGCAGAACTGAGCGGCATTGTGCCGCTTGCGATCCGCGAGGAATTTATCCGCTCCCCTGGCCCACAGATCCAACTGCGCGGCACCGACGACCGGACCGCGGAACTTCTCCGACCACCCCGCCGAGGCCTGCTCGTTCAGACTGCACACCGAGGCGATGATGGTGCGCGGATCCCGATGCATCTGGATCACCAGCGCATCCGGATACACCTCGAAGATCGCGTCCAGCGCGAACAGATGACTCGGGTTCTTCAATACCCACCGCCGACCGGCATCGGGCATCCCGATCAACTGCAGGTTGCGCCGATGCCTGCGATAGGCATCGGTCCAATCCTGTTCGCGCAACCACTCGGAATAGCCGGGCAGATAGCCGAGGCATTCGTAGGACACCGACATCAGCGACTGCCGCAGCAGCTGCCAGCACTCCTCCACCTGGTCCGCCGAAATATGGTGCACGCCCATGAATTCCGGATGTTCCACATGATGCTGCTCGAATGCCGCCTCGATCCGCTGATACACCGGATCGGCCGCCCACGTCTCGCGCGGCGGCCGCGGCTGCGGCATCTCGGTGAGCCACATTTCCAGGCCCTGATGCGCCGGATCCGCATTGAGCAGCCGATGCACCGCCGTGGTACCCGAACGCGGCAGCCCGGTCACGAAGATCGGGCGCTCGATCGCGACCTCCGCATGCTCCGGAAAGCGTTGCCACGCGGCCTCGCTCAGCAATCGGGCAATCAGCGCACCGCGCAGGAAGGCCCGATTGACCTTATTGCCGAAGGGCGTCAGCTCGGCTTCCTTGGCATAGGACTCGAGCAGCACTCGCAGCCCCTCGCGGTAGCCGTCGTCGCCGAAATCGCTCAATCCGACGACCTTGGTCGCCGAGGCGTGCAGATCGTCGATGGTGCCGACGTCGTCTCTGCCGATCACAGTCATCTCCTAGTGGTGGTATTCGCCGCCGTTGACATCCAGGCATGCGCCGGTGATCGCCCGCGCCAAATGCGAGGCGAAGAAGACCACGGCGTCAGCGATCTCATCGGGTTCGGGCAACTTGCGCAGGTCGATGGTCTTGGCGGTTTCGGCATATACCTCTTCGGGGGTGATCCCGCGCTGCTTGGCCTGATAGTTGAAGTACCACTTCAGGTTGTCGGCCCAGATATAGCCGGGCGCAATGGTATTCACCCGAATGCCCTTCGGCCCGAGTTCGGTGGCCAGACTCTGCGCCAACGCCAGCAGGCTCGCCTTGGCCATCTTGTACGGACCGAAGGTGCGCCGTGAATGCCGCAGCACCGCCGAATTGATCATGACCACCGAGCCCTTGGACTCGGTGAGCGCGGGTACGAACAGACGCGTCAACCGCAGTGCGGCAAGCACATTCGTTTCGAAGCCAGCGCGCACGTCATCGAGATCGACATCGGCCAGATCGGTGATCGGCGGAATCGCGAAGGCATTGTTCACCAGGGTGTCGACATGGCCGAACGCGCTCTGCGCCGTCTCGACCAGATTCGTCACGGCCGCTTCATCGTTGATATCGGTCGGCACCACCACCGCGCGCCTGCCGAGTTCGGTGATCTCCTTGGCAACCTCGGTCAACCGCGACTCGGTCCGCGAAGCCAGCACCACATCGGCGCCGGCGCGCGCACTCTGCACCGCGATCGCACGCCCCAACCCCGGACCGACGCCCGAGACGACAACTACCTTGTCCTGCAACAACATCAGCCGAGCATCCTTTCCGCCACGACAACCTGACGTGCCGCGATCCGGGCCTTCCATTGCTCGGGCGTGACCCGAGCCTCCTGGTAGTACGGCAGCCGGTCCGGCAATTCGGCGAGCGAAACCACCTCCACGTTCGGCCCGTCTTCGGGCTTCAGATCCCGTGACAGCTGCTGCCAGCGGAATTGCAGGTATCCGCGCGCATGCCCGGTGCGCTCGATCCAGTTGGTCAGTCCCGGATCACGCTCGCTGATCACGAGCCGGATCATCCCGTCCGGATCCACACGCGCCTGGTCGGCGGTGAGGCTGGTCTGGTGGTTGATGTAGTCCAGCGACACGTACCACATGCTGCCGAGTTGGAAACCCTGATACGGCGCGTCCGATTTCGGCACCGTGAGGATCATCGCTTGGTCGTCGTCGAGTTCGTAGTGGCCCACGGAGGAGAACTGGGTGGTGAGTCCGCCCGGGGTCGAGCGTGGTTCGGTCATCGTATTGACCGGTAGGTTGAGATAGAACCACTTGGGGAAAGCCAGGAAGGTATTCAGCCGCGAGACCAGCATTTTCCCCGCGATCTCATAACGCTTGCTCATCAGGTCCTTGGTGAGCGGCGGCGGTGCGTCGCCGACAGTGTCCACCCGCTGGATACGAATCGTGCCCGGCTTCTCGGTAGCCCAGTCGCTGTGCACCTCGCGAACCACGAGCATGGCCGAGTCGGGCGCGAGATGGACATAGCCGGGGCGCGCCTCGCCGGGGCCGAGGCGGAGCTCATAGGAGCCGTCGGCCGCGATATCGAGGGCGCGGGCATCGAAGGCGGTCTCGCTGTCGGGCACATCCACCGGCGAGTAGTTGCCGTTGAGCACCTGGAAGCTGAGGTCGCGGGTGGTGCCGCGAGTTCCGGTCACCACATACTCGGCGTCGGGGCGCAGATACGAGTGAAAGTAGAGGGTGTCCGGATTGTCCAGACCCATTTTCGTATATGGCCCGGTGGACATGACGAAGAACGGAAAGTCCCGCTCGAAGGCCCACGCCATCTGAATTGAGGCGCGAATACTGCCCGCGAGGTAGTCGTAACCCTCGACCAGGTCCTGTTCGGTCCGAATATGCGGTGCGCCGGTGATGATCTCCTCGGCGGCGGCGATGGCTTCCGCGAACGGCTGTGTCAGCAAGAGGCTTCTCCGAAGTAGCTGTTCCAAATATGTACCGCTCTGGTACATTCCGATACGAGCAAGATTAGAACCTGTTCTAGGAGTTGTCCATGGTTGCCCGCAGATCCGCCCCGACCGCACGGGTGGTCCAAGTGCTGGATTTCTTCGTCGAGCGGCGCGGCAAACGCTTCGGGCTCTCCGAACTGGCCCGCGAACTCGACCTGGCCAAACCGACCTGCCTGGGCATCCTCACCGAACTGACCGCGGGCGGTTATCTCATGCGCGACGCGAATACCCGCACCTATGGCCTCGGACCTGCGCTTATCGCCGCGGGCCGAGTGGCTCAGGACAGCTTCGCCATCGCCTCCATCGCGCGCGCCGAGCTGGAGAAACTCACCGCGCTCTACCGCACCACCTGTACCGCGTCGGCCGTGGTCGGCGAGCAGATCATGGTGCTGGAAAGCACCGGTCCGGGCCTGGTCAAGGTGGGTGCCGCCTACCATTTCGCGCCGCCGGTCGGTCTGATGTACGTGCTCTGGGATACCGACGCGGCCTTCGACGCCTGGTTGCGCAAGCCGCCGACGGTGCCGCTGCGCCAGGACGAGGCCCGGCTGCGCCGGATCGTCGCGGAGTGCCGCGAGCGCGGCTACCTGGTCGAAAGCCTGACCGCGGCCGGTCGGCGGCTATACGCTTTGCTGGCCGGGGTCGCGGCCAGCGACCTGCCGAGCGAGGTGCGCGAACTCGTCGGCGAACTGGTGACCAGCCTCGGGGAGCGGGTCTATCTCGGCACCGATCTGCGCCCGCGCAAGGAACATCCGGTCAGCCTGCTCGCGGCACCCACCTACGGCGGCGACGGCAGGCAGAACATGGTGCTGACGATGTACGTCGGAGCCGCCATCACCGGCGCCGAGATCGACCGACGCGGAACCGCACTCGTTGCCGCCGCGGATCGGGTGACCGCCGACTCCGGGGGTCACAAGCCGGATTCCAACCATTGACCAATGACCGAAACGTGTTCTAGTTTTGGGGCGTGAGCCAGTACGCGAAGTCGACGGCGCGCACCTACGAGTTGCCTCATCTGGACGCGCTCGAGGCCGAGTCGGCATATATATTCCGGGAAGTCGCCGCCACCTTCGAACGGCCGGTGCTGCTGTTCTCCGGTGGTAAGGATTCGGTGGTCATGCTGCATCTGGCGGCGAAGGCCTTCTGGCCGGCGCCGCTACCGTTCCCGGTGCTGCATATCGATACCGGGCACAACTTCGACGAAGTCATCGAATACCGCGACCACACCGTCGAGCGGCTCGGACTGCGACTCGTGGTCGGTAGTGTGCAGGACGATATAGACGCGGGCCGGGTGAAGGAGGAGACCGGACCGCGCGCCTCCCGAAACCGTTTGCAGACAGCCACTTTGCTGCGCTCGATCCGCGAGGGCGGCTACGACGCGGTTTTCGGCGGCGCGCGTCGGGACGAGGAGAAGGCGCGCGCCAAGGAGCGTGTATTCAGCTTCCGCGACGAATACGGGCAGTGGGATCCGCGCAATCAGCGACCCGAGTTGTGGAATCTCTACAACGGTCGCCACAGCAAGGGCGAACACATCCGGGTGTTCCCACTGTCGAATTGGACCGAACTCGATATCTGGCATTACATCGCCGCCGAAGCCATCGAGCTGCCGCCGCTCTACTACGCGCACCGCCGAAAGGTCGTCCAACGCGACGGAATGTTATTGGCGTACACGCGATTTCTCACCTTGCTCGACGGTGAGCAGCCGTATGAGAGCACGGTGCGATTCCGGACGGTCGGCGATGCGACCTGCACCGGCTGTGTCGAATCGACCGCGGCGACCCCCGCGGATGTGGTCACCGAAGTCGCCGCCACCCGCATCACCGAGCGCGGCGCCACCCGCGCCGATGACCGTATTTCCGAGGCAGGCATGGAAGACCGCAAACGGGAAGGGTATTTCTGATGACGACCACCACCCTGCTGCGCCTGGCCACCGCGGGCAGCGTCGATGACGGTAAGTCGACGCTGATCGGCCGTCTGCTGTTCGACTCCAAGACGATCTTCACCGATCAGCTCGCCGCGGTAGAGCGGACCAGTAAGGCGCGCGGTGACGACTATCCGGATCTGGCGTTGCTCACCGATGGCCTGCGCGCCGAACGCGAACAGGGCATCACCATCGACGTTGCGCACCGCTACTTCGCCACGCCGCGGCGCAAATTCATCATCGCCGACACCCCCGGCCACATCCAGTACACCCGCAATATGGTCACCGGCGCCTCCACCGCGGATCTCGCGCTGATCCTGGTGGACGCGCGCAAGGGCATTGTGGAACAGACTCGGCGGCATGCCTTCCTGGCCAGTCTGCTCGGCATCCCGCACCTGGTGGTGTGCGTGAACAAGATGGATCTGGCCGGCTGGTCGCAGGACCGGTTCGAGGAAATCCGCGAGGAATTCGCCAGCTTCGCGACGAAACTCGAGGTCGCCGATCTGAGCTTCATCCCGATGTCGGCACTGCACGGGGACAATATCGTGCACCGCGGTGCGAGCATGCCCTGGTACGAGGGCTCGCCGCTACTGCATCACCTCGAGGAGGTGCATATCGCCTCCGACCGCAATCTCATCGACGCGCGGTTCCCGGTGCAGTATGTAACCCGCAGGCACGCAGAGGATTTCCGAGGGTATGCGGGCACTGTGTCGGGTGGTGTCTTCAAGCCGGGCGACGAAGTCGCGGTGCTGCCTTCCGGATTCACCACGACGGTCGAGGCGATCTGGGGTCCGGGCGGGTTACCGATCACCGAAGCCTTTCCGCCGCAGGCCGTTACCATCCAACTCACCGACCAACTCGACGTCTCCCGTGGCGATCTGATCTGCCGCCCCGCGAACCGGCCCCATGTCGGGCGCGATCTGGACGCGATGGTGTGCTGGTTCGCCGAGGATTCCGAACTCACCCCCGGCGCCACCTACACCATCCGGCACACCACCCGCACCGCGACCGCCGAGGTGCGCAGCCTGGACTACCGGCTCGACGTCAACACCCTGCACCGCGACGAAAACGCGAACTCGTTGTCGCTCAACGAAATCGGGCGCATTCAGCTGCGCACCCGCCAGCCGCTGCTGTTCGATCCGTACCGCCGCAACCGCATCACTGGCAGCTTCATACTCGTCGACGACACCACCAACAACACCGTCGCCGCGGGCATGATCACCGGGCCGACCTTGCCCTCCTCTCGTGTCGTCTGGCATGCCACCGCTGTCGGCCGCGACGAGCGCCCGACAGCAGGGCTGACGGTCTGGTTGACTGGGCTGTCCGGATCCGGAAAGTCCTCTGTCGCAGTGGAACTGGAACGTCGCCTCGTCGCGGCAGGCCGTCCGGCCTTCCTGCTCGACGGTGACAATCTGCGGCACGGCCTCAATGCCGACCTCGGCTTCGGCGCGGCTGATCGCGTCGAGAACATCCGCCGCGTGGGCGAAGTGGCGCGACTGTTCGCCGAAGCCGGTGTGGTCGCGGTGGTTTCCCTGATCAGTCCCTACGCCGCCGATCGCAATAAGGTACGGGCCGTGCACGATACCGCGGGCATCCCGTTCGTCGAAATCTTCGTGGATACACCACTGGAGATCTGCGAGGCCCGCGACCCCAAAGGCATGTACGCCAAAGCCCGTGCCGGTGAGATCCGCGGCTTCACCGGCATCGACGACCCCTACGAGGCACCCACCCGAGCCGAGCTGGTGCTGCGTCCCGAGGACGGCGATCCGGCGGCCATGGCCGCGGCCATCCTCGCCAAGCTGGCGGATCTCGAATGAGACGACCGGTCAGGAATCGGCCCGCAACGCGGCGCGCAACCAGTCGAACACCGGTCCCAGGGTCGGCGGGACGGGCCAGCCATTGATGATCGAGAGGAGTTGCCAGTAGCGTTCGGCGCGTGGGTCTCCCGCGACGTCGAGGCGGATCAGCAGCCAGTTCCGTAGCTCGGCCTCATCGGGGCGGCCGAATGTCGTCGCGTATGCGGCGGTCAGCTCGTCGACAATAGGTTGGGCCGCAGCCGACGACGGCGCTGTGCCCGCCGCGAGCGCCTGACCGACTCGTTCGCGCACGAGTTCGGTCAGCTCGTGGTGCAGGCCGGTGGTATCGCCTTCGGCGCGCTGCGCGGCCTGGTATTCCGCCATGCGGCGCACCGATGCGCGGAAATCCGGATCTCGAGTGAGTTCGGCGAGGTCCACCCAGGCCTGCACCTGGACGGGTTCCGGGTCGTCGGGTAGTTCCGGCATTGCCGCGCGGATGAGATCCACGAATTCCGGGTTGGCATCGGCCCCACCGAAGGTGTCTTCGACGAATTCGGTAATGAGGCGGCGCTTTTCGGCGTCGGAGAGTTCGACGAGCTTGTGCATGAGTTCCATCTCCTCGGGGGTCGAGCCTCGCTCGGCTATTGCTCGTAACACCGTGCGCCGCACCCGCAGTGTGCTGATCTGGAACTCCAGGGCATCGGCATGTGCGGCCGCGACCTCGGGCACCGTCAGTTTGCGGTCGAGCACCTGTCGGATGGCGGGCAGATCAATGCCGAGTTCGCGCAGGGTTCGCACCAGTTGCAGACGGGCGAGCGCATCGTCGTCGTAGAGCCGGTAACCGGCGGGGCTGTGGGTGGTCGGCGGCACGACACCGGTATCGGCGTAGAAGCGGATGGTCTTGACCGAGAGACCGGTCCGTTCGGCCATCGTGCCGATCGGATAAAGCGTGTCGCCGTCCATACCCCTACCCTCGTGTCTCCCCTTGGTGGAGACGCAAATCCCCGCACGATGCTACGGGTCCGGCGGGGTCAGCCGATGGTGCGGAAGAACTCGCGGATATCGCCGATGAGCAGGTCCGGAACCTCGAGCGCCGGGAAGTGGCCGCCGGAGTAGAACTCCGACCAGTGCGTGATGTTGTGCGCCTTTTCCGCGAAGCGTCGGATCGCGTAGTCACCGTCCTTGAAGACCGCGACACCGGTGGGCACGGTGCCCTTCGGCGTGGGCGCGAACATCGCGGCGTCGTGGAACCGCTCGTAGTAGAAGTTGGCCACGCTGCGGGCGGTGTCGGTGAACCAATAGATGCTCACATTCGCCAGCATTCGATCCCGGTCGATGCCCTGTTCCGGAAGGTCGTGTGACTGGTCGATCCACTCCTTGTATTTCTCGACGATCCAGCCGAGCTGCCCGGCCGGGGAATCGGCCAGCAACTGCGCGATGGTGTTCGGGCGCGAACCGTTGAGGTTCATATAGGCCGAGCCGTCCTTCTGGAAGTTCTGCATGCGTGCCAGCCGCTGCTGCTCGGCCTCGGTGAGGGCGGCCATATCGGCCGGATCGCCGGTCGGGAAGGTGACCAGCGCATTGACGTGCACGCCGAGCACATGCGCACCGTCGAGCCTGGCCAGCCGCGGGGCCAGAAACGCCCCGTGGTCGCCGCCGTGCACCCCGTACCGGTCGTAGCCGAGGCGAGCCATCAGCTCTGCCAGCGCCGCCGCGACTCTGCCGTCGTGCCAGCCCGCCTCGGTGATCGGACCGGAGAAGCCGTGGCCCGGCAGCGACGGAATGACGAGGTGGAAGGCGGGCACGTCGGCGTGACCGTGCGCCTTCGGATCGGTCAGCGGGCCGATCAGATCCAGGAAGTCGATCACCGAGCTGGGCCAGCCGTGCAGCAACAGCAGCGGGGTGGCATCGGCTTCGGCGGACCGCACGTGCAGGAAGTGCACATCCTGTCCGTCAATAGTGGTGCTGAACTGCGGGTATTCATTGAGCTCGGCCTCGACCGCGCGCCAGTCGAACTTCTCGGCCCAGTAACCGGCGAGCTCGCGCAGGTAGGCGGTGGGCACGCCGCGTTCCCAGCCGGTGCCGGGCAGGTCGTCGATCCAGCGGGTGTGGGTCAGCCGCTCGCGCAGATCGTCGATATCGGCCTGGGGGATCTCGATGCGGAAGGGGCGGATGTCGTTGTTCGTCATGGGATCGACTCTGCTGGTAACGAGGGTGCCGCCGAATCACGAGAATTCGTTATCTTCGGGTCCACGACTCTTTACGTTGGCATCGAGACCGTAATCCGGGCATGATCGCGTGGTGTTGAGCGTTCCCGACCGCGGTGCCTTTGTCGGGCGAGCAGCAGAGGTCTCCGCGCTCCAGCGTGCGTACCAGGACGAGTCGGTGGACACCGTGCTGATCGCCGGTGAGCCCGGTCTCGGCAAGTCGCGGCTGGTCAGCGAGTTCGCCTCGCGGCTCGGTTCGGATGTGCTGGTGCTGACCGGCCGGTGTCCGGAGTTCGGCGCGAGCGGGGTGCCGTTCGCGCCGTTCGTCACGATCATGCGCGCTCTGGTGCGGCGGATCGGCGTCGACGAGCTGACCACACTACTTCCGGTCGCGCGCCCCGCGCTCTCACGCTGGCTGCCCGAACTTGCGATGCGCACCGGCGCGGCCGAGCCCGAATCGGATCGGATCCGGTTGTTCGGCGAGATCCTCACGGTATTCGAGCAACTGGCGATCTCGCATCCGGTGGTGCTCGTCCTGGAGGACCTGCACTGGGCCGATGATTCGAGCCGAGAACTGCTGGCCTTCCTCATCGCGAATCTCACCCAGCGCGATCTTCTGCTGATCGGCACCTACCGGCCCACCGATTCGGAGCCGCTGCGTCGACTCGTCACCGGACTGCGCCGTGATCCCGGTGTGCGCGTACTGAATCCGGAGCCGCTGACCAAACACGAGGTCGGGCGGCAACTCGCCGCGGTGCTCAACCGTGAACCCGAACCCGGGGTTGTCACCCGAGTCTTCCAGCGCAGCAAGGGAATTCCGCTTTTCGTCGAAGCGCTGGGGCGAGCGCTGCAGGAGGATCCCGACCGCGTACCCGCGGACCTGTCCGACCTGCTGCTGGGCTATCAGGCCGGACTGCCCGAGGATGCCAAGGCGCTCCTGCGACTCGCAGCCACCGCGGGTTCGCCGGTGCGGGCCGGGTTACTGGAATCCGCGACAGACCTGTCCGAAGACGGGCTGCATCTAGCACTGCGCCAGCTCACCGACCAGCGGTTGCTGCTCGCCACTGACACCGGCTACGAGTTCCGGCACAGTCTGATTCGCGATGCCGTCTATGACGATATGCTGCCGGTCGCGCGAAAGCGCCTGCACACCAGGCTTTCTCAGGTACTGCTCGCAGAAGAGGCGCTGCAGGCCGGTGACCGACGGAAGGGTGAGCTGGCCTATCACGCGTACGCTGCGGGCGATCTGCCACACGCACTCGTGGCGTCCTGGTGTGCCGCGACGGAATCCGAAGGGGCACAAAGCGAACGCGTGCGCCAACTGGACCGCGTATTGGAGCTGTGGGACCGCGTGCCCGATGCGGCGACGCTGGTCGGGGCCGACCGGCTCACCGTGTTGGAACGCATTGTCGAGGCATCCTTTCACGGTGGCATCGTCGAACGCGGCGTGGCGGCTGCCGATGAGGCGCTGAAACTGCTGGATGCCTCGGAAGCACCCGAGCGGGCCGCACGCCTGTACTACTACCGTGCGGGCCTGGAGAATCAGAGCAGCGGCGGGTCCGTCGATGATCTCACCCGGGCATTGGAATTATTGCCCGCGCATCCGCCGAGTGTGCTGCGTGGTGAGGTGCTCGCAACGCTCGCCGCATCTCGTGTCTTCAACGGTGACGCCGTCGGGGCCGCGCGCGATGCCCGCGCCGCGGTGGAGGTCGCCGAGCAGACCGGCACGCCAGCGCTCGCCGCACGCGGCTATGCCTACCAGGGGCTCGCGGCGGCCGCCGGAAATGGCTCCGCCGTCACGTATTTCGAGCAGGCGCATGCCGCGGCGAACGATCCGCAGACATTGTTGACCGTGGTGCTGTGGGAGTCGGCGGCACTGGTCGCGGCGGGCGAATACCAAGCAGCCATCGAGGCGATCGAACAGGGTTTGCGGGCCGCCCATGAAACCTTTCGTTTCGCCGATGCCGCACCCATCCTGCTGGTGAAATGGGCTCAAGCGTTGGCCGGGCTCGGACGCTGGCCGGAGGCGCTGGGCCTCATCGACGAATCGCTCACCGAGCAGCTGCCGCCGCTCAGCACGGCCGCACTACTGCTCTGTCACGCGAGAATCGTACTGGTGCAGGGCTTTTCGGCTGCGGCAATCAGCAGCGCCGACGCCGCAGCGCCACTCTTGAGCGACGGACCGTGGGCGCGCCAGTACCAGCTTCAATTACGCACGGTGCGAACCGAAATCGCGATCGCGGACGGACAATTCCAACGTGCGGGTGAGATCGTCGCCGAGACACTGGCGGCCGATGACCTCGCCACCCACCACCACGAGGTGTGGCCATTGCTCGCAACCGCGGCCCGGATCACGAACGCGCCAACGGAACTCGCGTCCACCGCCGACCGGTTGCCGGTGACCACCGCGATCGATACGGCCTACCGCGCCGTCGTCACCGCCAGCAGAAGCAGCGATCCGGCCGCCTGGCACCAGGCGGCATCCGCATGGCGCGCCGTCGATCAACGCTACGACCTGGCTCGCAGCCTGCTCAGCGCCGCCGAAGCCGAACTGGCGGTCGGCAATCGCGCCGCCGCCCGAGAACCCCTGCGCGAAGCCGCCGAACTCGCGGCGGATTTGGGGGCGACACCACTGGCCAACGCGGCCGAGCAGATGGCCGAGCGTGCCAGGGTGACGCTCCAGGTAGCCCGGCCGGAACCGGCGAACGAGCCGCCGCGCACCTTCGGTCTGACACCACGCGAGACCGACGTATTACGTTTGGTCGCACAAGGATTGAGCAATCGCCAGATTGCAGCCGAGCTGTTCATCAGCGGCAATACCGCCGGTGTGCACGTATCGCGCATCCTCACCAAACTGGGTGCCGCGACACGGACCGAAGCCGCCGCAGTGGCCCGCAAACACGGCCTCATCTGAGGCGACTTCAGGTGGCCGTGCGGATCAGGGGCAGCAGAGCGTTCGCCGTTCGAGCGCAGAAGGTTTCGGCATCATCCATCTTCCCTTGTCGTTCTCATGTGGTTGGGTGTTCCGTCTCATAGTCGCCATAGCGTCGAGGGCCGGGCGCGGCGGCGGCGAGTTCGGTTGCCGCCCGTTGCAGCGACACCGCCGCCGGATGCTCGGCACCGAGCAAGGCTGCTGCTTCCTCGTAGATCGGTTGGATCTTGTCCCGCAATTCCCGGGACTTGCTCACGTCAAGGTTCGGCACCAGAGATTTCCTCTCATCGGCTCGGGCATTGGCTGGTCGATACGTCGCGCGTTCCCGAGTGGTCGCTGAACACGAACGGGTTTCCTTGGATGCGGCCTGTCACGCTCATACTGACACGCCATGTTCCCGCGTAACAGGCCGCGTTCACCTCGTACGACCTGGAATTCGGCGGGGACGGCGGGATCGCGGCATCGGTGATGTAGGCAGCGTTCACCCACCTGCCGCCCTGGAGGTATTCCAGCGCCAGGGTCAAGATGTGCTCTTCGGGCGGCCCGTCGCACTGGGCGACGCCGTTTCCCGTGATCTTCGGCGCGTACACCGATGGCCGGCTGTAGGTGAATTCGAAACCACAAGACTTGGCGGCGATGAATTCTGGGTGTGCAGCGGTCGTAGCCCCGGCGGGTGCGGTGCCGAGCGCGGCGGAGCTGAGGATTCCGACGAAAATGATTGTGTTACAGCGGGATAGCATTATTCACTTCCTTGTCGAGTTGGGAATGCACGCCGCCGCAGATTTCGCTGGCCAACTGGGGTGGCGAGAACAGCTCGGGGAATGCGTTGTGCGCGGGCGGTGCTCGCGTCTGGTCATTCGGCGCTCCAAGTGACAATCCCGACCCACACGTCTGGTCGGGCGAATCAGGCGCCCTACCGCTCGACATATGCGCCGGGTCGGAGCACCCCCGCCTCGACCAGGGTCCAGAACGCTTCATGTTTTGCGCCGCATGAGCCGGCGTCGCAGTTGATGCGCTGGCGGAATACGCGGCGCGCTTCATCGACGCTGTAGGGATGGTCTGGTGCACGGTGGCACTGGTCGCGAGCGATGCGAGCCAGTATTTCCGCGCTCGGCCGCTCGCCGTCGAAGTGCGCCGGGCGGTCGATGAGGTACGGCAGTAGGTAGAAGGGCACGACGCCCAACGTCAAAACCACGGCGATGGTTGCGCAAGCAAGTCCAGTAGTCGACACAGCTAGTCGACCTCCGTGTCGTCGATCGAGATCGGCTCGACGGTGATCACAGCGTGTTCGTCGAATTCGTGGTGGTCATCCAATGCGAATGCGAATGCCTGTCCGACATACCCGTGGTCATCAACTGGCGCCCATGATCCGTCGGCACGCTGCAACCAGCCCACCGGGCGATCGGTTCTGGCGTTGGCTGTGCGCAGCGCGACAACGATTGCACGGCTTGCGCGCTCGATATCGGCCGTGCAGTAGCGGCAAATCCCGGTCTCCGGCTCGGCATCCTCACAGGTGCAGCGGGGGCAGAGTTTCGCTTGGGGCTCAGCAAGCGCCATCCGGCATCACCTCGGTTCGTTCGTGATCACCGGTGCCGGGGTACGCGACATCTCGGCACAAGGACGTTTCCTGGGGCGGGTCTCCCCATTGGCGGACGGCATCCGCGAATAGCTCGACCACATCGCCCGGTGCGCCGCTATAGGTACCGGGTGGGCCGACGAAGGGATCGCGTTGCGGCAGTTTGGAATTAGGCATGGATATCTCGCCCGTGACGCCGCGAATCTTGCGGGTTGAACGGCATTTGGCTGTACCGCCTTGGGGTTCGTTGGGTTTGGCAGGCCGCCCGGCGCCGAGGGCTCTCAGGCATCCCCCGGCGCCGGGTGCCTAGATCAAGAACACGCTGAGGGGGTGCCTCGCCGTAAGGTGTGCAGCCTGGGTGGGGGTGTGCACAGGGGGTGTGCGTGGCAGCGAATTCATGGCGTGCAAGGCATTTCGCATGCCACACTTCTGAAATGGGACGGCAGCCCAAGCAACCCAACACGCAGCTCGCCGAACTGCTCGAGGAAACGGGCCTACCGAACAAGGCGCTCGCTCGCCGAGTCGTCGAGCGAGGCCGCGCGGTCGGTGTCGAGTTGCGCTACGACCACACCTCGGTGGGGCGGTGGCTGGCGGGCGAGCAACCGAATCCGCCTGGGCCTGAACTGATCGCGGAGTGTCTGACCGAGGTAGCAGGGCGTCGGGTCGCCGCTGCCGACTGCGGGATGAGCGGCGGGAGAGAGGCTGCCGATCTCGGACTGAAGTTCTCGTTGAGTCTCACCGAGGCGACCGCTTCGGCGACTGCGTTGTGGAGGAGTGATGTGGAGCGCAGGCGGTTCCTGGTCGGCGCGTCGTATGCGGTAGCGGTCTACCCGGCCGCATCAATGCGGTGGCTGACCCTGCCAGGACCCGAGCACCCGGTCTCGGCTGGGTATCGCCGGATCGGACAGAGCGACGTCGATGCAGTCCGGACCATGACAACCGCGTTCCGGGACCTCGATAACAGGGTGGGCGGTGGGAAGGTGCGGTCGACGATCGTCCATTACCTGCACAGCTCCGTCGCCCCGCTGCTGCGCGGCAGCTACAACGAGCGCATCGGGCGACAGCTTTTCGCCACCACTGCCGAACTCACCAAGCTCGCAGGTTGGGCCGCCTACGATCTCGAGGAACACGGCCTCGCGCAGCGCTATCTCATCCAGGCGCTGAGGATGTCGCGCGCCGCGGGCGATGCCGGCCTCGGTGCGGAGATCCTCGCGGCGATGAGCCACCAGGCGACCTACGTCGGACGTCCCGGCGACGCCGTCGACCTCGCCCGGGCAGCGCAGATAGCAGCCCGCAACGCTGGCCTCGCCGCGCTGGAGTCGGAGTGCCTGATGGTCGAGGCGCACGGCCATGCCTCGAGGCTGGACGAATCGTCTTGCGCGACATCCTTGAACGCCGCCGAGCGCGCGTTCGGCCGCGGAGATTCCGGTCGGCCAGAATGGCTGGACTACTTTGATGGCGCGTACCTTTCGGCCAAGACCGCACACTGCTTCCGGGATCTGGGCGACCTCGCCCGGGCGGCTCGCTATGCCGAGCAATCCCTCGACATGTCCGAAGGCTACCTGCGCGGGCGGGCATTCAACCTGTGCCTGCTGGCATCAGCCGTCGCGGACGCGGATCCACATGAGGCGGTGCGCATCGGCAACGAGGCGCTCGACCTGGCGGGCAGCCTCGAGTCCCGGCGCAGCTACTCCTACCTTCGTGAGGTCCGGTTTCGCCTCGCGCCGTACGACGAAATCGACGACGTCGCAAACTTCCGACGGCGCGTGCTCGCCGCGACTAGAGCGACAGACTGACAGCGCGGTACAGGGCGACGACAGTCGCGGCGCCGACAATCTCTCCGCGGTCGATCATCGCGACCGCATCCGGTAGCGGGATCCACTCGATCTGCTCGGCCTCGTTGATGTCCGGCTGCTTGTCGGTCAAGTCGGCGCCATGCGCGAGATAGATCAACTGCGGCTGGTCGAGCGTGCCGATTGCTGGCTGGTAGGTAACCAGGTGTTCCATTGTGCGGGGCCGCCAGCCGGTCTCCTCTTCGACTTCCCGGGCCGCCGCCACTGCAACGTCCTCGGCACCGTCGACATAGCCTCCGGGCAGCTCCCAGACCCAACGGTCGATGATGAACCGATGCCGGTACATCATCAACGCCTCGCGCTTGTCGTTCAGTACCAGGGTCATCGCGCACCGCGGCATCCGCGCCACGTACTGGGTGAACCTGACGCCGTCGGGCAGCTCGACATCAACGGTGGACAGTCGGATGTGTCGATTCTCGTCGACGAGGTGCTCACCATGGATAGTCCACTGGGTTCGGCTCACAAGTCGAAGGTAGCAAGCATGCATTCGCTGAAGCCGCCCGGAATCCGTTACGGGGGGGATTCGTTCGTTCGGACGAAACCCTCTGCGCGGCCCTGCTGCTTCGCATGTCCAGCCACCTCGGCATGGGCGACCTGTCCCAGGTCTGCGCTGCCCCTCGATCAACTGCTCACCGAACAGAGCTGAACCCCGATAATGGTCGGACTATGACCGAATCCCTACTCCACCAGCGCTTCCCTGAACTGGCCAGCACACTGCCGTTCGCCCGGCTCGGTATCGCGCCGACGCCGGTCCGCCCGCTGGACCTCGGCACCAACAGCACTGTCTGGTGCAAGGACGAAAGCGGGTACGGCTCGGGTGGCTGGGGTGGCAATAAGATCCGCAAGTTGGAGTGGCTATTGCCCGAGGCCCGACGGCGCGGTGCCCGCACCATTCTCACCTTCGGCGGCACCGGAACCAACTGGGGTCTGGCCACGGCGCTCTACGCCCGGGAATTCGGCATCGACACCGGACTGGCGCTGGTCGACCAACCGGTGGACGACCACGTCCGCGCGCAGCTGCGACGACTGGAAAACTCCGGCGCCACCCTACATTTCACGCACAGCAAGTTGCGCACCGTCCTGGCCGCACCGTGGCTGCTGCTGCGGCATATGCACGGGCGCACCCCACCGTATCTGCTGCCCGTCGGCGGATCGTCGCCGATCGGCGCACTCGGCTATGTCGAGGTCGCATTGGAACTGGCGGCGCAGATCGCCGCGGGCGAACTACCGCAACCGACACATCTGGTGACCGCCGTCGGATCCGGTGGCACGGCAGCGGGTTTGGCCCTCGGTCTACGGCTTGCCGGACTACGCACCCGCGTCGTCGGTGTCGTCGTCAACGACTCGCTTCCCCTCGACGCGCGACACATTGTCGAGCTGGCGAACCGCGCTGCGAAGGTGCTGCGCGCACGCGGCGCGGAACTCACCACGCCCGAGCTGCGCCCGGACGACGTGACGATGGTGCGCGACTGGCTCGGTCCTGGCTACGGCCATGAAACCCCGGCCGCCATTGCCGCGAAGAAGCTCGCCGCGACCAACGGGCTGGAATTGGAAACTGTCTACACCGCAAAGGCTTTGGCCGGACTCCTGGCGATGGATACCCGCGGCGACTTCGGCAACGGACCCGTTCTGTTCCTCGATACCTACGGGCCGCGCTGATCCGGGTCCAGTCCCAGAATGACCGCCAGCACCGCGCGCAACCGCTCCACGTCGCCGCGAAGGCCGGTCACCGCATCCTGGTACAGGAAGGCCTCGATGAGCCGGACCAGCGCATAGGCGAAGGTCTGGGTATCGACCCGGTTCTGGTAGCCCTCCACCATCGCGGTATCCAGAATTTCGGCGACCACCCCGACCACCTTCGGCTGGACCGGCCCGTCGCTGGTGGTGATGATGCGGCCCGCGGTGGCCTGTTCGGTCGCGATGAAATAGCGGTATGCCTCGCTCCGCGTCATCCACTGCGCCACCCGGTCCAGCAGGGCGAGCACCCTCGGCGCCCCGGTGCCGTCGTCGCGCGTCTGCGCCGCCACGACCATCCGCTCGAATTCCGACACCATGACCGCGCCGAGCAGACCGTCGCGCGAACCGAACCAGCGGTAGATTGTCGCGCGCGACAATCCGAGTTCCGCCGCGATCGCCTGCACATCGACCCGCTCGCAGGCCAGGAACTGGGCGCTGGCCGCGGCGAGCACCTGGTCCTGGGAAGCGGCGGCGGGACGGCCGACAGGTCGGGCGGCACCGGTGGTTGTGGTCATCCCAGCCCTGGGATCGATTCGCGACACATGCGTAGTAATGTACCAAACCGACCCGAGCGAGTACCGCGCCCGTCTGGGCCAGTGCTCCGCCACTGCGAGAGGATGTGCCCGTGCGCTCGACCCTGATCTCCCGTAGGGACCTGGACTTCCTGCTCTACGAATGGCTGCGGGTCGAGGAGCTCACGGCGCTGCCCCGGTTCACCGAACATTCCAGGGATACCTTCGACGGCTTTCTCGACCTCTGCGAGGATCTGGCCACAAGGCACTTCGCCACCCACAACAAGCGCAACGACAGCAATGAGCCGACCTTCGACGGTGAGACGGTCACCATCATCCCGGAGGTGAAGGCCGCGATCGAGGCCTTCACCAAAGCCAATCTCGTCGGCGCCGCGATGGACGAGGAGATCGGCGGGCTGCAGCTGCCCGCCACGGTGGAGGCGGCCGGATTCTGCTGGTTCCAGGCCGCCAATGTCGGCACCACCGGCTATCTCTTCCTGACCGTCGGCAATGCCAATCTCCTTGCCGCGCACGGCACCCCGGAGCAGATCGACCGCTTCGTCAAGCCCATGGTCGAGGGCCGGTTCACCGGAACGATGTGTCTGTCCGAACCGCAGGCGGGCTCTTCGCTGGCCGATATCGTCACCCGCGCCGAACCGCAGGCCGATGGCACCTACCGGCTGTTCGGCTCGAAAATGTGGATCTCCGGCGGCGATCACGAGCTGACCGACAATATCGTGCACCTCGTCCTGGCCAAGATTCCGGGCGGACCGGCCGGAACCAAGGGCATCTCGCTGTTCGTCGTGCCGAAATTCCTGGTGGCCGAGGACGGTTCGCTCGGCGCACGCAACGACGTGGTGCTGGCCGGGTTGAACCACAAGATGGGATATCGGGGCACCACCAATACGGTGCTGAATTTCGGCGAGGGCAAGCATAATCCGGACGACGCGCCCGGTGCGGTGGGTTACCTTGTCGGCGAACCGCATCGCGGCCTGACCTACATGTTCCACATGATGAACGAGGCGCGCCTCGGCGTCGGTCTGGGCGCAACGGCGTTGGGCTACACCGGATATCTGAAATCGCTCGACTACGCCCGGGAACGCCGCCAGGGGCGCACGGTCAGCGCCAAGGATCCGTCCGCACCGCAGGCGCCGATCATCGAGCATGCCGATGTGCGGCGAATGCTGTTGGCGCAGAAGGCTTATGTCGAGGGCGCGCTCGCTCTGCTGCTCTACTGCAACCGCCTCGTCGATCTGGAACGCACCACCACGGATCCGGCTGCCAAACGCGATCACACCCTGCTGCTGGAAATCCTCACCGGCGTGGCGAAGAGCTGGCCGTCGCAATGGTGTCTGGAGGCCAACAGCCTCGCCATCCAGGTACACGGCGGCTACGGCTACACCCGCGAATACGATGTCGAACAGCACTATCGCGATAACCGCCTCAACCCCATCCACGAAGGCACCCACGGCATCCAGGGGCTGGATCTGTTGGGCCGCAAGGTGATCCAGCACGACGGCGCGAGCCTGCGGCTACTGGCCGCACAGATCGAGCAGACCGTACTCGCGGCCACCGAGGCGGGCGGCGAGTGGACCGAATTCGGCGGACAGCTCGACGCGGTCTGGCAACGGCTGCTCACCGTCACCGGCTGGATGTTCGCCTCCGGCGATATCGCCGCCGCGATGGCCAATTCCAGCATCTACCTGGAGGCCTTCGGGCACGTGGTGGTCGCCTGGATCTGGCTGGAGCAGGCACTCGCCGCACACGGCAAGGACGGCGACTTCTACGACGGCAAGCGTGCGGCGGCCCGCTACTTCTTCCGCTACGAATTGCCCAAGACCACACCGCAATTGGATCTGCTCGAGCTGATGGACCGCACCACGCTGGATATGCGCGACGCCTGGTTCTGACCCGTCAGACGACCAGTGGTTGCCGCCCGGGTCGGGTGCGGCGCCAGGCCACCACGAGGAAGACCAGCAGGCCGACCAGCGGCAGGGTGCCGATCGTCCAACTCAGCGGCAGCGGCGGTCCGGGCTGGTCGAGCACCGTGACATTGCCGAGGGTCCCTTCGCCGTGCCCGAGCGGGCCGTCGATCGCGAAGGTGAAGGTGTAGGTGCCGGGGTCGTCGAAGGCCTTGACGTCGAGGCCCCAGGAGTCGCGTTTGCGGGGATGGCGGACCAGCGGTGTGGCGCGGCGGCCGGGTCTGATCGCGGGTCCGGTCAAGCGCAGTGTCCCGGATTTGTCGGCGATGCCGCCATCGGGCATGAAGGTGAAGTCGAGCGACTTCATCGCGCGGATGGGCCAGGTGGAGAAGCCGACGGTCACGCCGTACGGGCCCACCTGGACGCGCTCGGTATGCACAACCTCGACCGGCGCATAGGCGGACGCGGGGGCGATGGCGACCAGCGACAGCGTGATCACGGCCAGTGCGGTGACGGCGAGCCTGCGGAGTACGGACATCACGCATCCTTCATTGCGGGCAGCATGGTGGTGAACCGGCCGCCGAGGAATCCGGCGAGCAGGCCGAGCGGAATGCCGAGCAGCGTGATCGTCACGATGTCGCCGACGGCGATATGCGACGTGGCGCGGACGAGGTTCAATTGCAGCGGGAACGTCACGCCGACGATCACGCCGGTCACCGCACCCGCCACCAATACGATCTTGCGCGCATCGAAACCACGGGCCCGGGCCAACCAGAACAGACCCTCGACCGCGACCGCCGCGACGATCAGGAACATCGGCATCATGACGGGCAGGTCCGGCGGCCGTCCCGTGAGACCGTCACGCAGCGGCAGTCCGATCGCCGACGCGTAGGTTTCCGCGGCCCAGGGCGAGAACCACCACAGGATCGCCTGCATGGCACCGAGCGAAACCGCGATGGCGACGGCTGCGCCCGCACGCGCCAATAGTGCCGCGCCGAGTACGAGCAGCATCGGCCCGAACAGGACGATGCCGAGGATGGTCGGGTCGACCGGCAGATGCAGGTTGTTCAACGCATTGGTGGGAATCGGGGCGAAGGTGATCAGGATCGGAATCGCGACGACGATGCCGATTCGGCCCCAGCGGTGGTCGCGGTGGGCGGCGAAGACGATGATGCTGCCGATCATGGTGAGCGAGATGGAAAGGAACAGCGCCACATGTGACGGGGTATTGAGCACCGCGTCGAAACCGTAGATCGAATGCCACTCCAGATCGAGCAGGCCGTAGAGCAGGAATAGTGCCGCACCGGCTCCGGCGACCATATAGCCGAGCGGCGCGGTCAGGTTGCTGCCGAAGACTCGAATGGGAGTGCCGCCGAGGCGGGGTACGGGCCTACCGGCCCGTTGGGCAGAGGTCGCGATGAGAACCATGGCCAGGCTGGCGAATCCGGATATCGCGCTACCGGAGTACAGGAACAGATGCGGCAGGGTGAAGAATGTGTCGGGACCGACTTCGTTGTGCCACTGGATATCCCAGCTCAGACCAGCCAATGTCACTGCGGTGCCGAGCAATACACCCCAGGCACCGATGCGGGCCGCGATGGTGTCATCGGAGATACCGGGTCCAGTGTCGGCTTCGACCGGTGCTGCCGTGGTCATGGTGATCATTCCTCCTGATCTGTGCATGTTTTCAGCCGCCGACCCAGATCGGCACCGCGAGTTCGTCGAGGCTGTCGTGTTCGTCGATCGACAGTCGAAGCTCCCACTGTCCGGTCATCATCAGCGGTACCGATGCGGCATGGAAGTAGCCCGGACCGGTGGCCGTCGCCGCGATGGGCTGCCCAGCGTGGCCCATGAGCGGCTGATTCGCCTGAATAAGCACTGCGGCATGGTCTTTCGGCGCGCCGGTGCGGTCGGTGACGGTGATATCGATAGCGGTGGTGCCGATTCGGAGGCTGTCGATGGAAATTGTGACAAGGTGTTGCGGGGTACCGGTTTTCAATACGAGCGGACCGGATGGGCGCGGCCAGGCGAACCAAGCGATGACGGCGAGCACGATGACGATCACCGCTCCTACCGCGAGGAAAGCGCTTCTCCGAGTGGCGGACTCGGGTGCAATCGATCGCTCACTCATGGCCGCGCTCCCGCCGCGACATCGAGAACGAGAGGGACCGTCAGCACGGTGTAGCGCCGCTCGACCTGGATCCAGAGGCGATAGCGGCCCGCGAGCGGGAAGGTGTAGGTGAACGGCACGTCAGGTCCGTATGCGGCGACCGTCTCGTCGGGTGCGCTTTCGCCATTGGCGGGTGGCATGAGCATGGTGCCGTGGCTCGCGGCGGGCTCGGTCATATCCATGCCGGGCATATCCATCCCCGGCATATCGGACATGCCCTGCATCGATGTCGCGCCCATCGAGTGGCCGTGACCCCAGATAGGTGAGTTCTGTACGGCTGCAGCGATATCCGGGTCGCCGGGGAGCGGACCCGCCATGATCAGATGGCCGACCATGCCGAGCCACGGTTGCAGATCGGCAGCATCGCCGAATTCGGCGGTGATGGTGGTCGGTGCCCCTGCCACCGGAGTGGTCGTCCTGACGGTGACCGGGTTACCGTCGACAACGGTCGACGCGATCTCGCCACCACCGCCGAGATGCACTGTGGCGCTGGCGGATTCCGGTGCTGCGACACCGTTCAAGATGGTGAAACCGCTTGCCGCGCGAACCATTTGCACACCACCACCGCGCCGCGCCAACTCCGCGGACAGCGCATACCGCCCGGCCTCGGGCGCAGCCAGATGAACCTGATACCGGCCGGGCCCGACCCGGGTCGGATGCAGATGCGACAGGCGACCGGTCGGGCCGACGATCAGCAGATGCATGAGCGCACTGTCGTGCACGACCAGATCGTCGACGGGTGCTCCGGTGGCGGCATCGATCAGAACGAGGTCGAGATCGCCTGGCTGCCCGGCGTTCACGGGCCCACCCGCAACCATGAGCAGTACCGGCGGCCGCGAAAAGTCCGAAATCAACGGCTGATGCACGGCGTAGGGATCGGTGACATTGTCGAGCGTGGGATCGAGCTGACCGCCGGGTTGCGGTGGCAGCGGCAGCGATGCCGAAAGCAGCGCGGCAGTTACCGAAACCGCCACCCCGGCCACCATTCCGGCGGCGGGAACCAGCGCCCATACGCTGCGTCGAGCACGAATCGCGATCACCACCGCGACGGGCAGCAGTACGCCGGCCACCAGAAATCCGCCGTAGACCAGGCGCTCGGGCGGCGAGGTCACCTGTGCGGGCACGATGAACGGAATCCGCGCCACCCGCGTACCGTCGCCGACGGCCAGTTCCCACGGCCCGGCCCGGTCCATTCGGACAGTCGCCGAGTACATCCCCGGAGTGCCGCCGAGTTCGACAACCGCCTCGGCGGTAGGCGCTCCAGGTGCAGGCTGTGTCGACTTCTTGGACACCCCCGTCGGCGTCGCCGCGAGCGTGAGTTGCCCGGAGGCGGTACCGGCATGGGTGATCACATCCACCCGCAACGGCCCCGGCACGCTGGTCACCCGGCGCAAGATGATCGTGAGCTCCCGATCACCGAGCGACTGCGCGACCGAAATATCCGAGCCAGAGGACGCCGAATCCGCCGCCACGGAACCCACCCCGATCGACACCAACAACGCACATATCCCCGCGACCAGCAGAGCGCGACCAGCACCGGCGACAACACCCACGCCCGTCATGGTAGGGATGCGTGACCGCCAGAACATCACCTCCAGTGGGGATTTCGCCTCCCCCGCCGGAGTGATGCCGCCCTGGATCGGCATCCGGATAATGCCCCAGCTCACCGCCGAAACCACCGCTCGGCGGTGAGCTGATTCAATCGCCGGTCCACGTCCGGCGAATGGGCCGCCCACGAGAAGGGGGTGAGGCAGCGGCGTGGACTCGCTCGTTAGCGCAACGGTAGTGGCGGCCCGCTCCGCGGAACCTGGTGTTCGGGGCCGGCCGAGCCCGACATTGTTCCGTTCCGCCCCTCCCGCCCGTCATTCGAATCTGTGTGATCGAAAGTCATCGGCTGTGAACGGGGTGGCGCAATGGCCAGTCCGAGACCCATCTGTCCAGGTCAGAGCGTGTGGCGGGCGGCGGAATAACATCCGCTGATTTACGGAGCTCCAACGCGGGCATTTGAGCGTCTCCGCGCCAACTATCGTCGCTATCCATGCAGGTCAGCGAGAGAAAGGTGGCGGAGGTGGGAGCCGAGGCGACGCCCGTGCGACGGTTGCGGGCCGACCAGGCGCGCCGGATAGCCGACGTGCTGCGTCATCAGATACATGCGGGAGCGTTCGACGACGTGCTGCCGAGTGAGCAGGAGTTGGTCGCGGAATACGACGCGTCGCGCAATACCGTGCGCGACGCACTCGCACTGCTCAAGGACGAAGGGCTGATCGATCGGGTACCGAAGGTGGGCACCCGGGTCGCCCGGCGCAAATACGATCACGGGCTGGACGCGTTGCTCGGGCTGCAGGAAACCCTCAAAGGCCACGGCACAGTGCGCAACGAGGTGCGCGCGGCAATGCATATCACCGCACCGCCCGCCGTCGCACGCAAGCTCGGGCTGAATCCTGGTGAGCGCGTCGTCTATATCGAACGACTGCGCTATCTCGCCGACCTGCCGCTGAGCCTGGATCTGACCTATCTCGCACCCGATATCGGCACCGAGGTCCTCGGCCACGATCTCGAGACCAACGACATCTTCGTACTCATCGAACAGATCAGCGGCGGACCGCTCGGCTCGGCCGACCTCGCTCTGGAAGCGGTTACCGCCGACGCGCACACCGCCGCCACCTTGGAAGCACCCGAGGGCTCGGCGCTGCTGATGCTCGAACGGCTGACCCGGCTCGACGACGGCCGACCGGTGGATCTGGAATACATCCGGATGCGCGGGGATCGAATCACCATGCGCGGCAGCCTGAACCGCAGCACATCCGAATGGAAGGTCATCTGATGGCACTTGCGAACCAACGCACCGACATTCCGGTGACCATCGACGAATCACTGTGCATCCAGGGTTGCACGCTGTGCGTGGAGATCTGCCCGCTCGACTCGCTGGCCATCAATCCGGAGAACGGTAAGGCCTTCATGCACGTGGACGAGTGCTGGTACTGCGGCCCCTGCGCCGCCCGGTGTCCCACGGGCGCCGTCACCGTCAATATGCCTTATCTGTTGCGCTGAACGATCCGGAAGTCCCATGAAGAAACGCCTCGCTCCCCTGCTCCTCGCCGTCGCACTCACCGCGGCGGGCTGCTCCCTGCAGAGTTCGGACAACACCCCCGAAGGCACCGTCAAGGTCGTCGTCGGCTACCAGTCCAAAACAATCAATACCGTCACCGCGGGCACCCTGCTGCGCGCCCAGGGCTATCTGGAGCAGCGGCTACAGAAGATCACCGACAGCGGCGGCGCCAAGTACCAGGTGGAGTGGCAGGACTACGACACCGGCGCGCCGATCACCGCGCAGATGCTGGCCGAGAAGATCGATATCGGGTCGATGGGCGATTATCCGTTGCTGATCAACGGATCTCGCACCCAGTCCAATGAACGGGCGAAGACGGCGCTGGTATCGGTGACCGGCTACAACCCCAAGGGTGCGCTCAATATGGTTGTGGTGCCCCAGGATTCGACGGTGACCGGGATCGGTGACCTGGCCGGGCAGAAGATTTCGGCCAGCGTCGGCTCGGCCGGGCACGGCACCCTGGTGCAGGCGCTCTCGCGGGCGGGTGTCGATCCGGCCAAGGGCGTCGAGGTGCTCAACCAGCAGCCGCAGATCGGGGCGACCGCATTGGAATCGCATCAGGTCGGCGCGCTCGCGCAGTTCGTGGCCTGGCCCGGACTGCTGGTCTTCCAGAGCAAGGCGAAATTGCTCTACGACGGTGCGGAATTGGGTGTGCCCACCTTCCACGGCGTGGTCGCGCGACGCTCCTACACCGCCGATCATCCCGAGGTGCTGCAGGCCTTCCTCGCGGCCCAGCTCGATGCCACGAAGTTCTTGAACGAGAAGCCGTTCGAAGCCGCCAAGATCGTCGCCGACGGTTCCGGATTGCCGCAGGAGGTCGTGTACCTGTACAACGGGCCCGGCGGAACGTCTTTCGATACCACGCTCAAGCCCAGTCTGATCGACGCGTTCAAAGGCGATGTGCAGTACCTGAAGTCGATCGGCGACTTCGCCGAACTCGATATCGATAAGTTCGTCGATCCCGCGCCGCTGCGCAAGGCCTTCGCCGACAACGGCGTGGGCGACTACGACCAGGCGGTGGCGGCCACCGCCAACCCCAGCCGCGTCACCGGCACCGACCCGGTCTGTGCCCGTCCCGTGAGCAATGCCGCGCAGGCCGGTGAGCTGTGGCTCGACGGCACGGATCGACCGCAGCCCGCCGCCGATCCGACCTGCCTGTTGCGCGCTGTTCAGGCGGCCAAGGCGCAGGGCAAGGTGATCCGCGCCGCGTATGTGCCCGATGCCGAACTCGGCACGCGCTGGTTCGCCGATAAGGCGGCGTGGTTGCGCGACGGCGACAGCTTCCTGCCGTTCACCACACCCGCGGCCGCGCAGCGCTATCGGCAGGCGCACCCGACCGCCACGGCGATCTCCTACGACCAGGCCGTAACGGAAGTCCGACGATGACAGCATCGCGCAGCGATACGTTGACCGGTGGTGGCCGGGAGACGGGCGGGCGTTCCGCGGCCCTCGCCGGCCCCGCCGTGGCCGACGAAACCGCCGAGGTGCGTGGGAGTTCCGTATGGCGCACCCGAGTGCTCCAGGTAACGTCGGTCGCGACAGCGATCGGACTGTGGCAGCTGCTCACCGCCAATAATGTGCGGTGGTGGCTGCGCTTCGACACGCTGCCGACGGTCACCGAGATCATCCGCGAATTCGGCAAGCAGCTGCAGTCGGACCAGTTCTATGTCGATGTCGCGCAATCGCTGATCCGTATTCTCACCGGATTCGGGCTCGCGGCCGTGGTCGGTGTGGTCGCGGGCATCGGTCTCGGCCGCTCCGGACTCTTCGCCGCGGTGCTCGGACCGCTCACCGAATTGGCGCGGCCGATTCCGGCCATCGCGCTGGTGCCGGTGGCGATTCTGCTGTTCCCGAGCGACGAATCGGGCATCGTCTTCATCACCTTCATGGCATCGCTGTTCCCGGTGCTGGTCAGTACCCGGCACGCGGTACGCGCCCTGCCGACCATCTGGGAGGACGCACTGCGCACCCTGGGCGCATCGCGCACCGATGTCCTTGCGCGAGTGGTATTTCCGGGCATCCTGCCCGGCGTATTCAGCGGCCTGTCGGTGGGCATGGGCGTTGCATGGATCTGCCTCATCTCGGCCGAGATGATCTCCGGGCGGCTCGGCATCGGCTACCGAACCTGGCAGGCCTACACCATCGTCGATTATCCGGCGGTATTCGTCGGCATGATCACCATCGGCATCCTCGGCTTCGGCACCTCCGGAATCGTGGAATTGGCCGGACGTCGGATCACCCGCTGGCTGCCGAGGGAGGTCGCCGAATGACCACGACAACCGCACCCGCCACCCCGACCACAACCGGAATGCGGTTGAGCCTGGACGGAATTCGCATCGCCTACGGCGGCAAAACGGTGCTCGAGAACCTGGAGCTGGCCATCGCGCCCGGCGAAATACTGGTCGTGGTCGGCAAATCCGGCTGCGGCAAGTCGACGCTGCTGCGGGCGATCGCCGGACTGCGCAAGCCGGACCAGGGCGTGATCCGCGCCGACGGCATAGCGGTGACCGGACCATCCGCCGACCGCGCCCTGGTCTTCCAGGACGATGCGCTGCTGCCGTGGCGCACCGTGCGCCAGAACATCGAGCTTGCACTGCAATTGCGCAAGGTGCCGCGCGCCGAACGCAAAACGAGCGCCCGGCATTGGGTGGAGGAGGTCGGACTCACCGGCTACGCCGATTATCTCCCGCGCGATCTCTCCGGCGGCATGCGGCAGCGAGTCCAGTTGGCGCGCAGTCTCGCCGGATCGCCGCGCTCGGTGCTGATGGACGAACCGTTCGGCGCGCTCGACACCCAGACCCGGACAACCATGCAGCGCTTGCTGATCGACACCTGGCGCGCCCACCCCACCACCGTCGTATTCGTCACCCATGACCTGGACGAGGCGCTGCTGCTCGGCGACCGCATCGCGGTACTCGGCGGCGGCGTGCTGCACACCCTGGTCGATGTGCCCGAGCCCCGCACACCGGCGGATCGCCGGTCGGTGAAGGCCGAAATCCTGGAGAAGTTGTGAATATTCCCGAGCTATCCGATCGGATCCGGCTCGACTGCGATGTGCTCGTCATCGGCGGCGGCACCGCGGGGACCATGGCCGCACTGACCGCCGCCGAGGCAGGCGCCGATGTATTACTGCTGGAGAAGGCGCATGTGCGGCACTCCGGTGCCTTGGCCATGGGCATGGACGGGGTCAACAATGCGGTGATTCCGGGCAAGGCCGAACCCGAGGACTACGTCGCCGAAATCACCAGGGCCAATGACGGAATCGTCAACCAGCGCACCGTATATCAGACCGCCACCCGCGGCTTCGCCATGGTGCAGCGACTCGAACGGTACGGAGTGAAGTTCGAGAAGGACGAGTACGGCGAGTACGCCGTGCGCCGGGTGCACCGGTCCGGGTCGTATGTGCTGCCCATGCCCGAGGGCAAGGATGTCAAGAAAGCGCTGTATCGCGTACTGCGCCAACGCAAGATGCGCGAGAAGATCCGCATCGAGAACCGGCTCATGCCGGTGCGGGTGCTCACCGATGCGGGTCGCGCGGTGGGTGCCGCCGCATTGAATACGCGCACCGGTGAATTCGTGGCGGTGGGCGCCAAGGCGGTGATCCTGGCGACCGGTCCATCCGGCCGATTGGGGCTGCCCGCGTCGGGTTATCTGTATGGCACTTACGAGAATCCGACCAATGCGGGCGACGGATATTCGATGGCCTACCACGCCGGCGCGGAGCTCAGCGGTATCGAATGCTTCCAGATCAATCCGCTCATCAAGGATTACAACGGACCGGCCTGCGCGTATGTGGCCAATCCGTTCGGCGGGTACCAGGTGAACGCGAAGGGCGAACGCTTCGTCGACTCCGATTACTGGTCCGGACAGATGATGTCGGAGGTGAAGCGCGAGATCGAATCCGCGCGCGGGCCCATCTATCTCAAGGTATCGCATCTGCCCGACGAAACGCTCACCACCCTCGAAGGCATTCTGCACACCACCGAACGCCCCACCCGCGGCACCTTCCACGCCAACCGCGGCCATGACTATCGCACCCACGATATCGAGATGCATATATCCGAAATCGGTTTGTGTGGTGGACATTCCGCATCCGGCGTATGGGTCGACGAACATGCCCGTACTACCGTTCCCGGGCTCTACGCAGCGGGGGATCTCGCGTGCGTGCCGCACAACTACATGATCGGCGCGTTCGTCTTCGGCGATCTGGCTGGTGGCCATGCAGCATCCACACTGCCCGAAGTCGCTGCGCCCATCGAACTTCCGGAAGAGCAGCTGGCGGCCGCACACGAACTGATCTACCGGCCGCTGCAGCAGCCGGACGGCCCGCCGCAGCCCCAGGTCGAGTACAAGCTGCGCCGATTCGTGAACGACTATGTGGCGCCGCCGAAGACGGCCGCGAAACTGTCGATCGCGGTCGAGACATTCGAGCGGATGCGCGACGAAATCGCCGAAATCGGTGCCCGCACACCGCATGAGCTCATGCGCGCGGTCGAGGTCTCCTTCATCCGCGACTGCGCCGAAATGGCGGCGCGCAGTTCACTGACCCGCACCGAATCACGGTGGGGGCTCTATCACGAACGTGCGGATCTGCCGCAGCGCGACGATAACGAGTGGCGCTATCACCTGAATCTGCGCAAGAACTCCGACGGCGCGATGGAATTCCTGAAGCGGCCGGTGGCGCCGTATCTGGTACCGGTGCCCGGTCTCGATGACCTGCCGTCGACAGACACCACCGTGGTCCCGGTGGCGCAGCCGGAACTCATCGGTGGGCGCGCACCCGCCGATGCACCGCGCACCGCCCGCACATCGACGACACCGCCGTCACCACGACTGGTCAGCCTGCTGGCCCTGGATTCGCCTACGGTGCAGGACCTTTCGACCTATCTGTCCGATGCCGATGCCGGTGTTCGAGTGGCAGCGCTGTCGGTGCTGACCGAGAACACCCCCGAGGGATTCACATCGGTATTGATCGACGCGCTCGGCGATGACGCGGCATCCGTTCGCGCGGCGGCCGCGGCGAGTCTGCGCGAACTCGTGGAGGTGCTTCCCGATTCGACCGGCCTCGCCGATCGACTCGACTCCCCCGACCCGGTCGTCCGGGCGACCGTCGTGGATCTGCTGCGCGCGCTGCGAGCCGGAACAGCGGCGCAATTCGTCGTGGCACTGACCGATTCGGATCATCGGGTGCGCATCGAGGCGGTGCGGGCTCTGGTGTCGCTCGACGACTGGCAGGCGGTCTCGTCGGCGGCGACCGATGAGAACCGAGAGGTGCGCATTGCCGTCGCGCACGGGTTGTCGGCGATCGGCGGGCAGGGCACCGAAACCGCGCGCGCCCTTGCCGAGGATCCGGACCCGCTCGTGCGTGCCGCCGCCTTGGCAGCCTTCGCGAATCTCGGTGTCGCACAAGATGACACGGCGCTACTTGTCGGCGCGCTCGCACACTCTGCCTGGCAGGTCCGGGTGGGTGCCGCGCGGGGTCTCGCGGGCGCGGACCCCGATTTCGGCGTCAGCCCGCTTTCCGAAGCCTTGCACGATCCGCACCTCGATGTGCGCAAGGCGGCAGTATTGTCGCTGGCCACTTGGCCGCACAGCGGGGCGGCACAGGATGCGCTGAAGCTGGCGATCGATGACACCGATGCGGACGTGCGTGCGTATGCGCGCCGCGCGTTGGACAGTGCACGCCCGCTGTCGTAGCCGCACACCGTTTCGTGACGTGGGGGACGATCACCGACGCACGCATGCTCGGCTCCTCCTGCGCTCATCTGTGGGCGCATCACCATCGGATCAGCCGACTCCGACGTACTTCGAGCAGCTTTGGGATTCTCGCCAGGATGTGCGGGGTCGGCCTGGTCATCCTGCTGTCCGGCCCTGGAGGTCAGTCCTGCTGGGCAGGCTGCCCAGCACCGGACAACATCGGCCACACCCCAGGCCTGAGCCGAAACCGGTTTATGCGCAGCGGAATTGGAAGCTCGCGACCGGTGTCATGCCGGGTGCCACGTCGACCTGGACGTAGGCGATGCTCGCGAGCTCACAGCCGGACGGGACGGAGGTGACCTGCGCCTGGTAGCAGCCGTTGGGGAAGGCCTGCGTCACGGTTCCGTCGCGGCCGGTCGTCAAGGTGGTGAGCACCGGACCGGCGGCGCACGTGGTGATGCCGACTCCCACACCCGTCACCGGCAGTTGATCGGTGCCGGTGGTCGCCTGCACCTTCAGCGGACCGTCGCCGGGTCCCTGAGCACCGGCCGCGCCAGCAGGCAGCATCGCCACCAGTGCGGCACCGAGCACGGACGTGACAAGCAGCGTGTTGCGCAAGCGGGTCTCCTTCGGCGGATGTGAGCGGATCCGGGCGATCGCCCCTGCCACCGTATTCCAAACCGACCGGCACGGCCACGGCCCGAAGCAGCCAGTCGCGCCGAGGATCAGGCTGGATCCGCGATAACCACCACGCCACTCGGCGCATCGACCAGCGAAACCGTCCGCGCGGCGGCATCATCCACGTGCACGCGCGGATGATCGGGCAGCTCGGATTCGTAGTACGTACCCGGACCATAGAATTGGCCGTACTTGACGACCACTCCGCCGATATCGAGTACCGCAGCCTCATGTTCCTGGATGACGGCACCGCGACCGGCTGGCGGCTCCCACGCAATGCTCTGGGCGACAAAGCGTTTCGAGCCCGCAGCCTGCGCGGCGGCGATCAGATTGCGAGTGCCCTCGGAACGGATGCGCGCATTCGCACCGGCGAGTTCCGGGAGCAGCGCGGCATCGTCGGGGAGATCGGTGAGCTGATGCATCAACAGATCGGGCCCGAAGGCTACGACCGCGGCGATGAGCGCGTCGAGGTCGTACACATCGCAGACCACCGGTTCCGCACCGGCGGCACGCACCTGATCGGCCTTGGCCGCAGACCGGGTCATCCCCGCAACCTCGTGTCCGGCCTCGATCAGCAAGGGCAATAACCGCGTTCCGATGACGCCGGTCGCGCCGGCCAGATAGATCCGCACCCGGCCCACCCTAATTCCCCGGACCGAAAGTGGGGAACGCCGCCGCGTTGCTGGTCGTATGCTCTTGCCCAGCGGCATCGAGGGAGATGGAGGATCCATGGCGGATCGGGAAGTGCTGACCTGGGAACTATTCGGGACGGCGAGCCGCGAGCTCGCCACCGAAATCGCCAAAGACGGGTTCGAACCGGATCTGATCCTCTCGATCGCGCGCGGTGGCCTATTCGTCGCTGGGGCGCTCGGTTACGCACTGGACGTGAAGAACCTGCACGTGATGAACGTCGATTCATTCACGTTCTTGGGGCGAGCTCACCCCCTCCAGGGTGCTAGAACAGCGGCCTGACACCGAACCGTCCGCGCATCCTCGTCCGCAGGAGTTCCGACCGGGGGGATGGACATGGTGACCGGCCGCCCGCTTGCACCTGTGATCGCTGCGCTGCTTCCCGACGATCGCGTCGAGCGAGCTGACGGCGAACCCAGTACCTGCCCGGCGCTGCCGCTGCCGCTGCTTCACAGCCCGCTGCCCGAGGCCGCGAGGTACCGGCTGCGCCCCGTGGACACCGTCGGGCGCATCAACGACCAGGAGTTGGTCGATTCCATGGGCTGGCATCCCGGAGACCGCCTCGGCTGGTCTGTCCGCGACGATCTCGCTTTCCTATCTTTCGACGTCGACGGCGCGGCGCGGATCACGGTGCAGTGGTGCCTGCGGCTACCCGCCGAACTGCGTCACGCGCTCGGTATCCGGTCAGGCGATCGAGTCCTGTTGGCCCCCGACCCTGCCCGCGAAATCCTCGTTCTGTTCTCACCGAGGGCTCTGCACGGCATGGCGCAGCGCCGCATCACCGACGCGGGCGGTGAGCTGCGATGACCGATCACATGACCCGCCAGGCGAATCTCGAAGCCGCGGCGCTGCTGCTGGACCGGCTCGGTCTCACCGCGCGAGACCTTCAGGACGTGGCGATAGAGTCCAGGACGTCTGTTCCCACCTTCGCCGCCTACATCCGCGCGCTCTACACCGCCATGCCGGCCGGGAACACCCGCTACGCCTACAACGTCTACTGGATGAAGCTTCTGGACATTTCCGGATGGGCCGACCGGCGGATCGACGAGCCCACGGTCACCGAATTGCAGGCCGTCGTAGAACATTTCAAATTGTCTCGCCAGCGCCGCCGCAACAGCCGCGAAGGACGCCAGACCGGCCGCATGGCCATTGCGGCACTGCGCTACCTCTACCGGCAGGCAGAATACGACGGATACATCCGGCCCGGGACAAGCCCGGCAGCCCGACTGGTGAAACCTCGCCAGTTGCCCTCCACCCGCCGCGCGCTGCCGGAGCAGGTATTGGCCGACATCATCAGGGTCGCCTCGACAACGGGCAACGATCCCGAGCTCGACGCGCTGGTGCTGCGCTTGCACGTGGAAACGGCGTGTCGGCAAGGCGGCGCTATCCATCTGCGCGTTCAGGACCTCGACGCGACGCAATGCGTGATTCTGCTGCGGGAGAAGGGGGGAACCGAACGCTGGCAACCGGTGACTCCCACGCTGATGGCGGGCTTACTCCGCCATGCCCGAGAACGTGGCGCATCCGCCGCGGAACCATTGCTGCGATACCGCAATGGACGACCGATCCAACCCCGCCGCTACGACTACTTGTGGCGTCGTCTGCGACAGCACCTTCCAGTGGTGGAAACGCACGGAATCACGACGCATTGGCTGCGACATACGACGCTGACCTGGGTGGAGCGCAACTACGGCAAAGCCGTCGCTTTCGCATACGCCGGGCACACCGGCGCCAGCGGAACAGTCACCGACATCTACACCCGCGCCGGTATCGAGGAAGTCGCCCAAGCCCTCTCGAAACTCACCGGTGAGCCACATCCGCTCACGTGTGACACCAACGACTGGACGTCGGCCGCGTCATCGTCCCCGAGCAAGGCAACGCTTCGGTGACGCCAATATCATTCCCGCCCCGCCGGAGTATCGCATCGGGCTGCCACGACACGTGGATGGCGCCGCGACACTACGCCTTCGGTTTCGCTCGTCTGCGTTACGGCGCAGCAGCACCGCGGAACCTGAGAAGGTACCTCGGTCCTGCACCCCTGACCATGGCGATTCTTCAGCAGCAAGATATTGACCACGCCGAATCCACCTCCACGACAGGCGAATTCCGGCAGGCACGCCAGATTCAGGTGCTAATGACCACCAACGTAGGGGTTCAAGTCCCCTCTCGCTCACCCGCTGGCACACGGGCATTACAATTTTCAGCCGTACGAAATATTTGCTGGACGACCTGGAGGACCACGCACATCCTGATCAAGCCGATGATCGATGATGTGTCGATGCGGTCCCGCCGGCCCTCGCGCCGATCCTGTTGATCCCTCCCAAGTTGTGTCAGCGCGTACGAAATGCCATAGCCCACGGCCGAACTGGACATGCCAAGGGCACGGTGCCGCCGCTGCGGACCCTTGTCACATCCCATGCTTCACATATTTGTCAAGCCGGACTGGGCTTTTGGTGGGCTGAAGCCAGGATTCGGAAGAGTTGCCTGGTGACGTAGCGTTTCAGGCTCCGCATGATCTCCTTGGTCGTGCGCCCCTCGGCTCGTCGGCGGGCGACGTAGGCGCGAGTGGCGGGATCGATGCGCATCCGCACGATGACGACGGTGGTCAATGCGCGGTTCAGGCGGCGGTCACCGCCGCGATTGAGCCTGTGGCGCACCGTGTTTCCCGATGATGCTGGGATCGGGCAGGTTCCGGCCAGGGCCGCGAAGGCGGCCTCGGACCGTAGTCGTCCAGGATGGGACCAGGCGATCAAGACAGCGGCAGCGACGACGGCCCCGACGCCGGGTGTCGCGGTCAGGTCCGGCGCGGTGGTTTCGACCAGTGAGTCGAGGGCTTTGCGATTGTCGCGCAGCTCGATGTCCAACGCCCGGATCCGGGCGGCCATCCGCACAGCCTCGGCCCTGCAGGTTCGCGCGGTGACATCGTCGGTGGCGCGTGTGCGCCATCCTGCTATCACCTCAATCTGCTTGCTTGTCAACGGTTTCCGCGCGTCGATGCCGAGCTCGACAGTGCGAACCAGTGCGAACCAGTGCGGTCAACGCGTTGATTGTGCGGGTGCGTTCGCTGGTCATCTGCTCCCGGGCGATCATGAGAACTCGCATCGCGACTCGGGGTCCGTCGGCACGCGGTCGGCGAAGCCGACCGACCTCGACCGACAACACCGATCTGGCGATGCGCCCGGCGTCGAGTTCGTCAGTCTTGCCGATCCCACGTCGATCCGCGGCCGCTATCGCGGAGGGCTCCACCACGGCCAACCCGGCCGTGAGCAAACGCTCGGCCAGGACGGCGCCGTAGGAGCCGATGCCCTCGATAACCACAAGAGTGGCCC
Source organism: Nocardia vinacea (assembly GCF_035920345.1). Taxonomy (NCBI): domain Bacteria; kingdom Bacillati; phylum Actinomycetota; class Actinomycetes; order Mycobacteriales; family Nocardiaceae; genus Nocardia; species Nocardia vinacea. Next base: position 1,038,994 of record NZ_CP109149.1, on the reverse strand, counting down.
GTTCACCAGCCCGACGGGTGATCCATGCTCGGGCGTGATCCAGTCCGGTCGTGCTGGTAGGAAAGCTTGCCTGGTCAACCGCGCGCCGGTGGCGGTGGTGACGACCGACAGCGCGTGGTTGGCGGCGTGCGTGTCGACGCCGATGACGAGTTCGTATTGCTCTGAGACGATGGGCATTGACGGCGGAAGTCCTTCCGATGGGCGACGTCGTTGGTCGGCGTCGGCCCGGAAGGAGAACTTCGAGGCAGGCCTGTAATGAGCCACGACCCCGCGGCAACGAGGTCGGGCAGGCTTCTGATCAAGCCACCGAAGCAGACCGGGCCGGCGTCGCCGCCACAACCAGTGGACAGATCCCGGCAAGTGCACTCAAAGAGGCAAAGCGATTCACGAGTCACACCGGATGTCGCGACGAACACCGATCCTGTCAGCCAGCCCCGGCCGGCCATCTCCAACACTTACAGGCGATTCAGTATCTGTTCTTCCCCGAGACCGATACCGGCCGCACCGCGGGGAACGATTACCTCAACCGAGTCGCCACCCGCGTGGCCAGCGACCCCGGCGTCTCCGAAGCAGCCGCGAAAGGCCAGGTTGCCGCAATCGGAAAGAACGCGGCAATCCCGTTCGATCAGGTGTTGGCCGAACTGCGAAATATCGAACAGCCAGTTCTGTACGCCACCGGACTGCGCGACATCATGACACCGGCCGTCGTGTCCTATACCGCCGCCGAGCACACCGGCAACGCCACCCTCCTCGGATACAGCAATGCCGGTCATGCCTTTCTGTTCCAGCACGCCGAAGCCTTCGCCGTCCAGGTAACCAACTTCCTCGATTCCTAATCGGGATGTCAAGTCGTTCACGGCCCGGTTCACCCGATCTCATGCTGCGATGGCGGCGGGTTCGGGTGGTTCGGCTGTGTAGCAGCGGTTGTCGCGCAGTAGTGCCCACACGACGTTGACTCGTCGGCGGGCGAGAGCGAGCACTGCCTGGGTGTGGCGTTTACCCTCGGATCTTTTGCGGTCGTAGTACTTTCGTGATTGCTCGTTGTATCGGATGCTGATCAGCGCCGAGGTGTAGAAGACGTGCTGCAGCCCACGGTGGTAGCGGTGTGGCCGGTGCAGGTTGCCCGAGACACGTCCGGAATCACGGGCCACCGGCGCCACACCGCCGTAGCCGGCGAGGTGGTCGGCGGAGGCGAACACGGTCATGTCTCCGCCAGTGGCGGCGAGGAATTCCGCGCCGAGCAGTGACCCGATGCCGGGCAGGCTCAGGAGGATCTCGGCGGTTCGGTGACGGCGAAATCGGCCCTCGATGAGCGTGTCGGTGTGTTTGAGCTGTTCATCGAGGGCAATCACCTCCTTCGCCATGTCGGCGACTAGTTCGGCGGCCAGCCGCTGGCCGGGCAGCGTGGTCTGCTGGGTGGCTGCCGCGGTGACGGCCTTGATCGCCAGTGCTGCCGCGTTCTTTACCTTCTGTGCCTGCAGCCAGGATTCGACGTCGGCGGTCCCGGCGTGACGCAACGCCTCGGGAGTCTGATAGCGGGTCAGCAGCACCAGCGGGCCCTTGGTGGTCAGGTCCAGGGCGCGTTCGAGGGCCGGGCTGATGCCAAGCAACTGCTGATGCAGCCGGTTCACCAGCCGGACCCGGTCACCGGCGAGGTCGCGGCGGCGGGCCACGAGCATACGCAGTTCGACGATGAGTTCCTCATCGACGCGGATCGGCGTCAGGTCACGGCGCATCCGGACCTGGTCGGCGATGATCGCGGCGTCTTTCGCGTCGGTCTTGCCCGCGCCGCGATAGCCGCTGGCGGCGCCGTTGACCTGGCTGCCGCTGAGATAGAACACCCGCTGCCGATGCCCGGCCAGCAGGGTCAACAGCAGCACCGACTCACCGCTGACCAGGTCTCCGCTCAATCCACGTCATCGGCCAGGCCCGCGGCCTGACCGATCAGCTCGAGCAGCGCGGTCTCGTCGTTGCCCACTCGCCGCGAGAGCAGCCGACGGCCTTCGGCATCGACGACCACCGCATGGTGGTGTCCCTTGCCGATGTCCACTCCGGCCCAGGCTCGTTCCAATATCATCTCCTCGGTTCACCGAACATGTTGTCCCGCAGACGACTTCGCTGGCCAGTCCCTACACAGCGACGAGTTCGCAATTCCTAATCAGCAGCCGAGCCGCCCTGGAGGGTGCCGGGCGGCCAATCGAGGGGAGCCACAACAACGGCAGACGACTGAAAGCCACACCCGACACCCTTGGGAACCAGGACTCTACGACGGCCCGGATGATCCCGAGGGAAAACGGTAGGGACGGCTGAACACCGGGCCACACAAACCCGCGGCCGGGTGGCCAAACCTCGAGTCGGCGCGCGGGACGATCCGCGACACAGCTATGGGCAGCAACGCTTTTCGCGTCGCGACGCCCGACTCTAGGCCAGCGGCACCGTCCCCATCGAACAGTCGTCCTGCGGTAACCAACCCGCGCATATCAGTCTGACCACGCCGTCGCCAACCACGATACGACCCGAGACAGACCCCGCTCGACCGCACACGAAAGCGGTCCCGGCAACCGACGTTACCGGGACCGCTTTCACCTGCCACTTGACAGAAGACGCCTACATATCAGCTGGGCGTTATTCCAAACGGGCTGACCTGCAGAAACTCGAAACCACCCGCCCGAAAATCGACGCCGGCCGGGGCCCCACGCTCCACCGCCGACGCAAGAGGTCCCCCGCTACGCGGCCCAGCGTGCCCCGCAATATCGAGCGGCGCCTCACCGCCACGTCAGTCCGGGAACTGATCCACGCATACGTCGACGGCGCATCCACCGCGCAACTCGCCGCTCGGTACGGGATCTCCAAGACCGCGGTCCTGACACTCCTGACCAACCGCGAGGTTCCCCGCCGCTACCAGTCGATGGCTCCCGACGATGTCGACCACACCGAACGGCTCTACCTCTCCGGCCACTCGCTCGCCAGCTGCAGCCGCCTCACCGGATTCCCCGCCAGCACCATCCGGGACGCCCTCCGCCAACGTGGCACACCCATGCGGCCACCCAGAGGTCGCCACCTCGGCCCGCGCTAGCGGCCCGATCGGCGTGTTGACACGCCGCCAGATCGAGCAATTCCGCGCCCGTAGCAATATCTCAGCAATCACGACTGGATTTCACTCGAATCGCGCCGGGAGACCCCTATGACAACCACCACCGCCCGCTCCATGACCGAGCCGACCGATGACATCACGACCGCAGCGCCGGATCCACTCGCGACCACACGGAGAGGCCAGCGTGCGCACACGAGATTCTTCTGGACGATGCTCACCCGTCGCCGCCGCGGTCAGCATCACCGGCAACGCCGCCCACGCCGTCCTACACGCCGACACACAACCAGCCGTCGCGGCGGCGTTCGCGGTTGTACCGCCGCTCGCCGTGCTCGCCGCCGTACACGGCATCACGATCCTGCTGTGTGCACACGCCCGAGCCCGGCTGGCCCATCTGCTCGCCACGCTGATGACCCTGATGATCGCCGCGGGAGCATTTTTGCTCTCGTTCACCGCCCTACGCGAGCTCGCCGTCTCGGCCGCAGTCCCGCAACAGCTGGCGTGGCTGTGGCCGGTCATTGTCGAGGGCTCCATGACAGAATCAAGCAACCATCGCCCTGCTCGCACTCGCCCACCGGCAACCCTCACGCGCACAGCTCACCCGCAGCGGCCATTACGACCGACGAAATCCCAACCAGCACAACCACTACCCAACCCAGCCCCGACGCAGAGGAGTCTCGTGCACACAGTGACACGCCCCCGGGCACGACGACGCCCGACCACGTGCGCACACAGCCACTCGATCGCCCGCCTACGCAATGGTCACGGATAGCGACCGCGATCTGCGAACGCGACCCCGCTCGCCGGCGCGACCCCAGCGACGTCGCCGCGATCCTCTCCCGCCATTACGACCACGGGCAAACCCCCACCCAAATCTCGCACGACCTTCATCGAAGCCGATCCGCCATCAGTCGAATCATCAGCGACGCCGCCCCTCTACGCTCATTCGGCGACGCACGATGACGTTGCCGCACAGCAGATTCAGCGTCCACCGCGGCGCGCCGCAACGAGCGTACCCACTGCTCGCGGGCGCTACGGGCAGATCGGGTGGTCCACAACTGGTCCAGGAAATGCGTCCCGATGCGCCCGGTGGTCCGGTAAGCGTCGAGGAAATTCAGCGGGCCGGTTGCGATCGACGAACTCTCGGTAGCGGCGAATCAGCATGTCTGTCGAAGAATCGTGACCGGCGCTGGCGGAATCCGGGTCACGTAGCGCGTCTTCGAGTGCAACCGCTTGGTGCTTGCCCAACTCGACACCCCATTGGTCGAACGAGTTGATGCCGCAGAGCACGCCTTCGACGAATACCTGATGCTCATAGAGCGCGATAAGTTGCCCGAGGGTTCGCGGTGTGAGTTGGGCCGCGAGAATCGTGGTCGACGGTCGGTTTCCGGGCATAACCTTATGCGGTGAGAGATCGACGGGCGTCCCATCGGCCCGGACCTCGTCGAGGGTTCTCCCGAACGCCAACACCCGCGACTGCGCGAACAGATTGCTCAACAGTATTTCGTGCATGCTGCCGCTGCCATCGAGGGTCGCGAGATCGTCGTTGGGTTGTGCGAAACCGATGAAGTCTGTGGGGATCAGCCGCGTCCCCTGATGGAGCAACTGATTGAAGGCGTGCTGGCTGTTTGTTCCCGGTTCGCCCCAGTAGATGGCGCCCGTCGTGGTGTGTACCGGTGAGCCGTCTGTCTGTACCGATTTGCCGTTGGATTCCATGGTCAGCTGCTGTAGATAGGCCGGGAACCTGTCGAGATCATTCGAATACGGCAGTACCGCACGTGTTTCCGCCTCGAAGAAGCTCGAATACCAGAATCCGATCGCCGCCAAAAGAACTGGGGCATTTTCTGCCAGTGGAGCGGTGGCGAAGTGCCGGTCGATGTCGTGCTGACCGCGGAGAAAGTCGGCGAATGCCGATTTCCCGATCGCTGCCATCACCGCCAACCCCACAGCCGAGCCCACCGAGTATCGTCCGCCGACCCAGTCCCAGAGTCCGAACATGTTCTCCGTGTCGATACCGAATTCGGCGACCCGCTCGGTGTCGGTGGACACAGCGACGAAATGCTTGGCCACCGCGTCGTCCCCCAGAGCCGCAGTGATCCAACGCCGCGCGGCGGACGCGTTCGTCAGCGTCTCGAGAGTTGAGAAGGTCTTCGAAGCCACGATGAACAGCGTGGTCGCTGGGTCGAGGTCAGCCGTTGTCGCGACCAGATCCGCCGGATCGATATTGGCGACGAAGCGGACATCGAGACCAGTATCCGCATAGTGCCGCAAGGCGCGGCAGACCATGCGCGGACCCAGATCCGAACCGCCGATGCCCAGATTGACCACGGCCGATATGGGTTGTCCCGTCGCGCCGAAGCATTCACCCGCTCGTAGCCGATCAGTGAACCTGCCCATTCGATCAAGCACCTCGTGGACGTCGCGGACCACATCCTGCCCATCCACGATCAAGGTAGCGCCGCGCAGCAGCCGCAGCGCGGTGTGCAGAACCGCGCGGTCCTCCGAGGTGTTGATGTGCTCACCGCGCAACATCGCATCCCGATGCTCTTCTATGCCGGCCGCCCGTACGGCGTCGATAAGCAAATCGAGGGTCTCTCGCCTCAGCAGGTGCTTGCTGTAGTCAATGTGGAGATCGCCGACCCGCACAACGAATTCCGCTCCGCGCTGCGGATTTTCGCCGAACAAATCGCGGAGGTGTACGGACTCCATCTCCGCGTGGTGTGCACGAAGATTCAACATTTGCGCGGACCTGGCGACATTGAACGGACTCGACACGAACACGGCCGTCATACCGCCTGCGGTGCCGCGGGACGGGTTACAGCGTGACCACCGAATTGATTTCGCAATGCCGAGACCGCCTTCATCGCGGGCGAGTCATCCTGGCGGGAGCTGAAGCGCGCGAACAACGCGGCGGAAATCACCGGCACCGGGACAGCGTGGGCGATGGCCTCCTCCACACTCCAGCGACCTTCACCTGAATCCTCGGTATAGCCGGTGATCTGGGACAAATCGGGATCGCTCGACAGCGCCTCGGAGAGCAGATCGAGCAGCCATGACCGCACTACCGTGCCCTTGGACCAGGCGCGCATGATGGCACGCACATCGACGATGGAGTCCTCGACCGCGAGGAGTTCGTAGCCCTCGGCGTAAGCCTGCATCAACCCGTATTCGATGGCGTTGTGCACCATCTTCGCGTAATGCCCGGCACCGGTTGGTCCGGCATGCACGAACGAGTCTTCGCGATCGCCCTTCGGGCGCAGGGCATCGAAAACCGGCATCAGGTCGGCGATATCGGCCGCATCGCCGCCCGCCATCAATGCGTAGCCGTTCGCTAGTCCCCACACGCCGCCCGACACTCCACAGTCGACATACCGAATTCCATTGGTGGCCAGCATCTTCGCGTTCACCTTGTCGTCGGAAAACCGTGAATTGCCGCCGTCGACAACGAGATCTCCCGGCGAGAGTATCCGGAAGAGCTCATCAACCACATTTCGGGTCGAATCTCCGGCGGGGACCATGAGCCAAATTACACGCGGTGCGGGAAGGGTGTTCACCAGTGCCTCGAGCGTGGGCACATCACTGTGCTCGGAGTTCGGGTCGAAGCCGATCGCGTCGAGTCCGTGCGCACGTAACCGCTCACGCATGTTCGAGCCCATACGTCCCAGTCCGACAAATCCCAGCCGCATCATTCCGCCGTCTCCAGTCGATCGTGTGGTTATGCGAGATATGTCTACGCCGGTGCGCGGGTCGACTCACCTGACCGGACGAGTAGCCCGCACTGTCCGGTCGGCCAAGTGCTCCCCGGTATCACGCATCGCAGACTGGGCGTGGCGCATCGACCGCATACGCCGGCGTCGCGACAAACAACCTGAGCCCCTCTCGCATCGAAAGCGAAGTGCAGAAGCGTGACACTGTTAGAAGTACATGGCCCAGCAACGCCCATCGCGTCCGCCGTATCGCTGACCAGCACCGCGGCCGATGCTTCGCTGATCACCGAACCGGCCTCACTCGTGCTGTTCGGCATTACCGGCGATCTGGCCCGGAAGAAACTGGTGCCCGCGATCTACGACCTCGCCAATCGCGGGTTGCTGCCACTGGCCTTCGACCTCGTCGGATTCTGCCGGAACCCGGCTGGTGTGCTGGAACAACTTCGGCGCGACGTCGAGAAATACGCCCGCACCGGCTTCCGCGCGGCCACCTGGGACGATCTGGTTCGCCGTATCAGCTTGGTGCCCGGGCAGTTCGACGATCCGGCCGCCTTCACTCGCCTTGCAGATCACTTGACCGGACTCGATACCAGCAACGACAAGCCAGGCAATTACGTGTTCTATCTGTCGGTGCCGCCCGCGACCTTCGCTGGAGTGTGTGACCAACTGGCAGCGGCGGGCTTGAACCGCGGGTCCGACGGATGGCGGCGGGTGGTTGTGGAAAAGCCCTTCGGGCATGACCATCACAGTTCGACAATCTTGAACAGCGCGCTCGAGGGCGTGTTCCCCGCCTCAGCGATCTACCGGATCGATCACTATCTCGGCAAGGAGACGGTCCAGAATATTCTGGCTTTCCGATTCGCGAACGGAATGTTCGAACCACTGTGGAACAACCGGCACATCGACCATGTGCAGATCACCATGGCGGAGAACATCGGTGTCCAGGGGCGGGCAGGGTACTACGACGGTGTCGGTGCCGCCCGCGACGTCATTCAGAATCACCTGCTGCAACTCGTCGCGTTGATCGCCATGGAAGAACCGGTTTCCCTTGACGCCGAGAGCATTTCGGCGGAGAAGACCAAGGTGCTTTCGGCAACTGAGCTACTCGGCCCCTTCGACCACACAGCCGCGCGCGGCCAGTACGCCCGGCTACACGACAAGGACGGGTTCCCGGCCGACTCGGTCACTGAGACATTCGCGGCGATGACGGTGGGCGTATCCACACGCCGCTGGGCGGGAGTTCCGTTCTTCATCAGAACCGGCAAACGTCTCGCCCGACGCACCACCGAAATCGCTGTTGTCTTCAACCCGCCGGCCCATGGTTCGGGGCGAGCGCACCTCACACCGGTATCGAACGTTCTGACCTTCCGCGTCCAGCCCGATGACGGCATCGCACTACAAATCGGGGCGAAGAGCCCCGGTGGTGGCATGGACGTTCGGGAGGTGAGCCTGGACATGAATTTCCGCAGCGTCTTCGATCAGGCACCCGAGGCCTACGAACGATTGATCCATGATGTTCTTCGTGGCGACCCAACCCTGTTCCCTCGCCGCGAGGAGATCGAATGGGCTTGGCGCATAATCGATCCCCTGCTCGAACACTGGGGTCGGTCCGGGCGTCCGGACAAGTACGATGCCGGTTCGCCCGGGCCGGTCTCCGCCGATCTGATGCTGGCACGAACCGGACGATCGTGGCGGCGACTGTGAGCGGCCGAAATCGGACCAACTGAAACACAAAGGCCCTGAGCACAATCGGTGCTCAGGGCCTGCTCAGGTGGGGGCTGCCGTAGTCGAGAACTACTTCGCGAGAGCGTCCTTGAGGGCCTTGGCGGCGGCGGCCGGATCGGCCGCTCCGTAAATGGCGCCACCGGCGACGGCGACCTCCGCACCGGCGTCCCGCACCGCGGCGACGGTGTCCACCGTCACGCCGCCCGCGACGGAGAACGCCACGCCGGCGAGCTTTCCGTCGTCGAGCAGCGCCCGAATCGAATAGCCGGGCTGGGCCTGCTCATCGAGTCCGGCATGGATCTCCACAAAGGCGACACCGAGCTTGGCGATCTCGCGAGCGCGCTCGACCCGGTTCTCCACACCGATCAGGTCGGCGACGACCTTCTTGCCGTGCTTGATTCCGGCCTCGACCGCGCCCTTGATAGTGGCGTCACCGGCCGAGCCCAGAACGGTCACCAGATCCGCTCCGGCCGCGAAGGCGATATCCGCCTCGAGGAATCCGGCGTCGGCGGTCTTCATATCGGCGAAGACCTCCTTGTCGGGATGCGCGGCCTTGACCGCGCTGATCACGCCGAGGCCGGCACTCTTGATCAGTGGGGTGCCGAGTTCGATGATGTCGACGTAAGGCGCCACCTTGTTGGTGAGCGCTAGCGCGTCGGCCGTGGTAAGCAGATCCACGGCAACCTGAAGCTTGGTCATTGATTCTCCTGTGTGATTAGTCGTTGGTAGCTATCAGCCGACGCGAGATCAGCCGATATTGGCGTGGCGTTCCCAGAGGCCTTCGGCACTCTCGCCCTGCTTGCTCCACAGCGCTTGGAACAGCGCGTCGAAGGCGAGGAGCACGGACTGTTCGAACAAGCTGCCCGAGTATTGGCGGGTTATCGCACCGGTGTGGTCCTGTTTGCCCGCAGCAGGCAACACCAGCACCTCGTTCGCGCGCTGTGCGAGCGGGGATTCCGGTGCGGTGGTCACAGCCAGCACCTTCGCGCCGACCTTCCTCGCGATGTCGGCGGCCCCGACGACCGATGCTGTCGTGCCCGATCCTGAGACCGCGATCAGCAGATCCCCCGCGCCGATCGCCGGTGCGGTGACCTCACCGGCGACATGCACCCGCAGACCGAGATGCATCAACCGCATCGCGCTCATCTGGGTAGCCAATCCGCTGCGACCATTGCCGATGACGAAAACCGCACGGGCAGAGGTAATCAGGTCGCCCGCGTGGTCCCACCCTTCGGCAGCGATTGTGTTGAGTAGACGCTCATTTTCCTCGAGCACGATGCGACGCCCATCGCTGAACCCCATCCTCGTCTGCTCGACGGTGGCGGTCATGGTCCTCCTCCGTGATAAACCGTTTCTTACCTGGCCAACGCTGCCGTCCGCCGGCGGCCGCAGCACCTGGCCGGGGGGCGAGTACGCGCTGACCGGTTGACCAGTGCAGGCGGTACGGACACGGAATACTGTGGACATGTGGTCAGCGTCCAGGCAGCAATTCATTCGCAGGCAGGTTCCGCGCCGGTCGATGCCTGGATCGGTATGCGGCACGTTATCTCCGGCCCGCTACCCGAGATCGCGGATCGGTTCTCCCGCTTCCTTGCCGGCTGGTGCGCGCACAGCGCGCTCGTGATCTTCACCCGTGAATGCACGGGGCGTCCGCGCAAAGTCGCCGGGGCGGCCGACATCGTGGATCGGGTGACCATTGACGAGTTGAGCGCGCTGAATCAAGCCGTGCCGCTGGGCGGATTCTTTGACGGCGAGGCCACCATCGCCGGTGATCGCCGTGCGGTGTGGGCATTTCGGGACTCGTCCGACACGCTGTTGCTGCTCGTACCACGGCCGAATCAAACCCGTACGCCTGTGTGGAAAGAGGTGCACGCGGCGTTCGGGATCGTCGCCACCTCCATCCAACAGCAAGTCGCGCAGGCCAGTCCTTCCTATCTCGCCGAATCTCGCGCGGCGTCGAGTGAGCGAGCCCGAACCATCGCTCAACTCACCGAGGTCCACGAGGCCACACTGGCGTCGGTGCTCGGTACGCTGCGGTCCAACGATCTCGATGACCGGCGAGCCCGAATCACCGCTAGTGAAACCGCCTCAGCGGCCTTGATCGCATTGCGATCGGCTGGTGACGCGGACCGGGAACTGTCCGAAGAGGCGGTGACGACCGCGTTCGCCCGGCTACGCGGGGAACTCCGCCCGCTGCTGCGACATCAGGACGTCGATGTTCAGTACGTGGAACCTCCCGCCGATGGACGGCCACTCCCCGGCGAAATCGCCCACGCCGCAAGAGCTATGGTCCGCTCGATCGTGCTCGCGTTCGCCGCGCAGCCTGCACTCGAACGCCTCCGCATCGCCTGGGATTGCGACGGCACGAACGTACTCATCGAGGTCCGAGATCACGGTAGTGGTGCAGTGGACGCCAACGCGCTCGCGCGGCAACTTTCCGCCCGCATTCAAACGCTTCGAGGCCAGGTCGATATCGAGGCGATCGACGGCTGGGGCACACGGGTCACACTCGCCATACCGCTCGATCCCCCCGCCGCTCGCCCGGACGAACACTTGCTCTCGACGTTGAACCCGCGCGAACTGGAAGTACTCGCTTACCTCGCCGCGGGTATGCGAAACAAGGCGATCGCGGCAGAGTTGAATATCAGCGAGAGCACCGTCAAGTTCCACGTCGCCGGCGTGCTCAAGAAGCTCGACGTCGCGAACCGAGGCGAAGCCGGTGCCATCGGCGTTCAGGCCGGAATTCTCGCTAAGCCAACGCCACAATGAATCCGAAGACGTTGCGGTAGAGGACAACCGCCGTTGGTCCAGCAGCGAGGGATGGGACCCGAAGACCTACGTCCTCGCTGCGGACCGAGCGCGGCGCTAGGCCGGACCCTTCCGGCGCTTATGCGTCGAGTGTCGCTCGTCAGAATTGCAGGATACGGCGCAACCACGCGATCCGAGCGATCCTCGTGATCTGTGACAAGGCCGCCTGCGGAGCGAACACGTCATAGCCGTGGAATCCGCCCGGCCACACATGCAACTCAGCCGCGACGCCGGCGCACCACAACCGCGAGGCGAAGGCGACGGCTTCATCCCGGAACGTCTCGGCCGAGCCCACATCGATGTACGTAGCGGGCAGCACCGACAGATCTTCGGCTCGGGCGGGAGCCGCGTAGCACGAAACATCGGGCCCGCCACGGAGGTCCCCCAACAGTGCGGTCCATCCCAGAATATTCGCTCCACGGTCCCACACGCCGAGTCCGGCCAGCTGATGTGCCGACGGGGTATCGCTGCGGTCGTCGAGCATCGGCTCCAGGAGCATTTGCCCGACAAGCGCCGACCCACCTCGGTCACGGACGAGCAGCGCCAGCGCCGCCGTCAGGCCACCCCCGGCGCTGGCGCCGGCGACAATGATCCGCTCGGGATCGATGCCGAGTTCGCCCGCGTGCTCGACGGACCACACCAAACCGGCGTAGCAATCGTCGATTTGCGCAGGGTAGGGATTCTCCGGCGCCAGCCGGTACTCGACGGAGACCACGGCCAGGCCCAGTTCGAAAGCCCATGTGAGAACTTCTCGGACCTCGAAACCCCGGGCACTACCCATCATCATCCCGCCGCCGTGGGTGTAAAAGATCGCGCCCACCGGCTCGGTGACCGCCGTAGGACGCCACACGTGCAACCGTACCTCGGGTCCGCCGCCCGGTCCGGACGCAGTCACCACCCGAACATCGAACGCGCCGTCGCCGGTCAGCTCCTCATCGCTCATGTCCATCGCCGCCATGGCAGCACGCACCGCTGGGATATCCGCACCGGTCATGGTGGGCGAGAGCTGTTGACGGATGGCGGACAATGGGGCCACCAATTCGGAATCGAACGGCGGCGGCGGGCCGACCACGGCCGGTGTCTCGGCGATGCTGCTCATGCGTGCTCCTTAGCGTCGGTCCGAACCAGCGGGGAGGAACCCGCCATTCGGCAGACGAAATCGGCCGCCATAAGTGCGGCCAACATGCTGAAATTCTGTAAGGGACTACCTGGCGAACTATCGAAGTCATCAGACAACGGTGGGGCGGGTTTCGGCATCGGCCCCGCCGTCGATAATGAATTGCGCCCCATGGATGAAACCGGCCTGCGGTGTCAGCAGATACGTGATGAGAGAAGCTATTTCGGCAGGGGTGCCGGTACGCCCGATAGGGGTGGTGAAATTGCGGACGATCTCGCCGTAGTGGGGATGAGCAAGACCGGCCTGGAACAGCGGAGTGTCGACCATGCCAGGGGCGACGGTATTGAGGCGAACGCCCGCCGCCCCCCATTCGGCGGCGCGCTGACGAACGCCTACGGTGACGGCGTTCTTCGAAGCGGCATAGGCGAGCAGACCCCCGTTGTCGCCCGCTTGGGCGATAGCCTCGACCTCGGCGCCATGGGCGATAGGGTTTTCCGACCACGAGATCTGAGTGGAAGCCAACGAGGAAACCACCACAGCCGCAGGCGATTCACCCTTACGGAGGGCCGGCAGCAGCCCATCGAGGAGAGCAAGAGACGCGCGGTAGTTGACTTCGATCACCTTCATCGGATCGGGAAAATTGAAACCGAGGCCCGCGGACAGAACCAATCCGTCGAGGACGCCGCCACTGCGCTCCAGAACCTCGTCGATGACGGCACCTCGGGCGTCCGAATCCGACAGGTCAGCGGTGATGTCGGCGTCGCGCAGGTCGACGCCGATGATCTTGTGGCCGGCCGCCCCCAGCGCGGCTGCGGTTGCCGCACCAATGCCCGACGCGGTTCCAGTTATGGCGATTGTCATTTATGAATTAAAACAAATCGAATATTTCGTAACAAGCCCGACAAGGACATTATTTACTTTGGTAATGGAGTCTATGCAATTTATGAATACGCGACTGCCGATCCAACGGCGTATTCACGAAAAGCGCGAACAGCATCGGAATGGACAGCGCCTGTCGACCAGACCACGCCAACCTCACGGACGGCGCCTTCATCGGCCAGCGGCACGAAGGACACATCACGTGGAATGACCACTCCGGGAACCGTTCTCGGCATCGGTACCACCGCGAGTCCGAGCCCCTCGGCAACCAGCGCGGCGACCGTAGCCAATTCCACGGTCTCGAATGAGACGCGGGCGTTGATGCTCGCCGCCGAGCACAGCTCGTCGAATGCCCGACGCAGGTCGAATCCCGAAGGCGGCACGATGAATTCAGCATCGTCGACATCGCGCAGCCAGATCCGGCGGCGTCCCGCCGATCGGTGGTCCGCGGGCATCGCCAGCGCGAGGCGCTGCTGTGACAGCTGCTGCCACCCGAGGCCGAGCACCGGCGGACCCGGGGAGACGATCGCGAGGTCCGCGGCACCGTCGCGCACTCGCGAGGCCGCCGCCCCGGACTCGTCCTGACGCAGGTGACGGGAATATTGCCCGCGTGTCGCCTGAATCCTGAGATCAGCTGCGGCACAGGCCAAATACCGAAGGAAGCGCCATAGGCCAGGCGTACGACACCGGATACGGGATTGCTCAGCTCCGCCAGCGCTCGTTCGGCGGCGTCGAGTTCGGCGCTGGCTCGACGCGCATGCTCGTAGAAGACGCGACCGTAGTCGTTGAGGATGATTCGCTTGCCGTGGCGGTCGAACAATCGCTGCCCGAGTCGGCTTTCCAACCGGGCGAGCCTGCGTGACAGTGTGGGTTGGGCCATCCGCAATCGTTGCGCAGTCTCCCCGACCCGCTCGAGTTCGGCCAGGGTCGTGAACCAACGTAGATCGTCACCCAGCATGTCCGAGTGTCCTTGCGGGTTCCGGGCGCAGCGCGTCCGGGTACGCGGCGGTCACGAAATGCTATCGCGCAGTGGGTGCGCCGACCCGCAGTAGATAGGTCCGGAGAATCTCCGATATCCGCGCAGGCTGTTCGACGGACGAGAAGTGCCCGCAGCCTTCGATGGTGATCAACTCTGCCTCGGGAATACCCTCCACGAGTTCGACACTGTGCTCGACCGGAGTTACGCCATCGGCCGTGCCGCAAACGACCACGGTCGGAGTGTCGATCCACGGCAGTGCCGCCCGACGGTCGTGTCGATCGAGTGCGGCGCGCTGCTGGTCGCGGAACGCGGTCGGCCCGAGATCGTGAGCCATGGCGGCCGCGAGCGCGACCACATCGTCTCGCCCCGGCGGCGCGACAGCGCTGGCCAATCGTTCGACCGCGATGTCGTAACGACCGGCCTCCGCCAACTCGATCATGCCTTCCCCGCTGGCCCGCCGTTCGGGCGAGGCCGCGCGTGCCGAGGTGTTGAGCAGCGCCAACCCCGCGAGCCGACCGGTCCGCCGGAGTGCGATATCGAGGGCGACATAGCCGCCCATCGACAGTCCCGCCAGATAGAACCGCTCCGGTGCCCGCGCGAGCACATTGTCGGCGATCGCCTCGACGGAGTCTCCGGCGTGCGCCACCACGGTCGATTCGACAATGTCCGCGATCCGCGCGATGACCGGTTCCCACAACCGGGAATCCGCGCCGAGCGCGGGCAGCAGGACCAACGGGTAAGGGAGCATTCTGCAATTCCATTCTCGCGAACGTCGCTCGCCGCACGGCGGCGACGGGTGAAATCAGGAAGCGGCGCCGTCGACACTCAGCACGGCACCCGAGGTGAATCCGGCGTTCTCGGAAACCAAATACGTGACAGCTGCGGCGATTTCGTCTGTGGTGCCGGTGCGCCCGACCGGAATCGCCGCCTCGGTGGCCGCTCGGGCCTCGGGGGGCAGCGCGTCGAAAGTCGCCCGGACCCTGCCTTCTTCCGGCAGGATCAACCCCGGGGAGATCGCGTTGACGGTAATGCCGCTGCCGCCGAGATCCTTGGCGAGCTGCTTGGTGAAGCCATTGACGGCGGCTTTGGAGGCGGCGTACGGCAAGAGTGCACCCACCGTCCCAGAAGGACCCGCCAAACCGTTCGCCACGGCCGAGGAGAAGTTGACGATGCGGCCGAAACCGTTGCGCCGCATGATCGGAACGGCGTACTTGGCACAGAGGAACGCGCTCGTCAGATTGTTACCGATGACGGTGTTCCAGACATCCGGCAGCAAGTCCTCGATCTCGCGCACCGCGACAGTTCCGCTGCCGCCCGCTGTGTTCACCAGGACATCGATCCTGCCGAACTCGGAGTCGATCTCGTGAAACGCTCGCTCGACGGCCTCGGGCCGGGAAAGATCGACGGCGGCGGCGAAAACCCAGGCGTCATGGAACCTGCTTTCGATGCTCTTCCTCGCGCGCTGTAGGGCGTCCTCCTGTATATCCAGGAGCGCGACCGCGAAACCGTCCCGGGCGAGGTGCGATGCGATGGCCGCACCCAAACCCTGGGCTCCGCCGGTGACGACGGCGGTTCTTTCGCGCACGACACGGTCTCTCATCCCAGTGGCCCCCAGAAGGTTTCGCCCGCATAGGTGTCAGGCAGCGCCGACACTGTCTCGGGCCAGACACCGGGCTCGACCCGGCGACGCTGATCCGCTGGCCTGGGCTTGCCGTCCCAACCGATCTGTTCCATGTAGTAATACAGCTGCATCACGTGCCCCTCGGGATCGACCGCGTGAATGACGTAATCGATACCGGGGTGAATCTCGGGCGGCAGGTCCAGCAAGGTAACGCCGCGCTCGAGCAGGTAGGTCCGCGCCGCGCGCAACTGTTCGTAGGAGCCGACCTGCACGCCGAACGAGAGCAGCGTGGTGTTCTCGCTGAGACCCAGGGCCGCACGGAGTTCCAGTGGGAACAGGCCGATGCTGTGATGTTCGGTGTTCGCTCGCAGAAAGACGACGCGATGGCCGAGGACGGTGGTCTCCTCACTCGGCACGAGGCCGAGTGTTTCGGTGTAGTAGCGCTCGGTCGCCTCGACGTCCTCGACGAAGATGCTGACCGGTCCGATGCGAACGGCCTTGAACGGCCGCGACAGCAGCACCCCACCCACATCATGGGTCTTCGGGAGCTCGTCGACCCACCGGTGACCGGAGTTCAAGTCGATGCCCTTGACCGCGGCCACCGCCATCTCGGTGCTCTCGGAACTGGTCGGCAGCGGCGGGTGCCCGTTCATCCATGGCCACATTGATTCCGGTTTGCTCAACCCATCCCAGCCCACCTGCTCGATACCGTACTCGAGCTCGTTGATATGCCCGGTGGGCTCGGTAAAGTAGGTGTGCCAATTGGATCCGGGGTCGCGGCCATACCGGCTGATCTTGGTTCCGGTCGACTCGAGCCACACCCGGGCTTCGACCACCTCCCGCAGACTGCCTACCTGCCAGGTGATCTGGTTGATGGTGATATCGGAACGCGGCGAGGACGCGGTCTGGTCGATCCACGGACGCGGCATCAGCACGAAGGTGTGATGGTCGCTGTTGTGGCGGAGAAAATAGATGTTCGTGTCTGGAACACCGTCCATCCACTCGCCCGGCTCGACGACACTCAACTCGATCTTGTCGGAGACGTAGAAGCCCAGCACGTCTCGATAGAAGGAGAGAGCGCGGCCGGTATCTTCCACGCTGATACCGAAATGGTTGAGTCGGCGGATCTTGAACGGACGATCGTAAAGCACTCCGCCGACCGGGAATTGCCCTGTGGCCATAACTATTCCTCTATTCGGTGGGGGTGACAACTTTATTGCGGAGCGAACCGATGAGACTGGAGGAAATCTCCACGACATCACCCGGTTTCACGAAGAGCGCGTCCGGTAACGTGCCGTCGGCCAGTTGCACGGTGGCATCTGCGGCGGTGCCCTTCGGGGTGCCACTACTGATCAGGTCGCCGGGCCACAGCGTGGTGTCGCGGGACAGATATTCGCCGAGCGCGGCGAAACTGTGCACCATGGCGCCGGTATTGCCGTCCTGCCGGATTTCGCCGTTGACACGGCATTCGATCGGGATGTTCTGCGGGTCGATATCCTCATCGACCACGATCCACGGCCCGACGGTCGCCGACGTATCGAAGTTCTTCGAGTAGTTGAAGTCGGGGCCGAAGGAAACATTGTCGCGAACCGACCAGTCGTTGTGCAGGGTGTACCCCCAGATGTGCGACCGGAAGTCACCGCCGGCGATGTCACGACCGCGCTTTCCGATCACCACCGCCACCTCGGCCTCGTAGTCCATCCGCTGGGTTCGAGCCGGATAACGCACCGGCTGCCCGTCCGCGGACACGGCCCGCGAATCCTTCAGGAAGAACTTCGGACCGCCGGCCAGCAATCGCTCGAGGGTCTTCGACAGATCGCCGGAGGCCGAGTTCTGCGCAGCGGCGTTCATGTGGTCGGCGAAGTTGGCCAACGCGGCGTAGATCCGCGACTGCCCCTCCACCGGCGCGTGCAGGATGACCTCGTCCGTTTGGTGACGCAACCGCTGGCCCGACACTCCGCGATGGTCGTGCGCATTCTCGAGGAGATACTCGAGCGCTTCCCTGGCGCCGTCGAGAGCCCGGTCACCTTCCTCGATGAATTCATTCAGCGAAGCCGGGACCACGGCTGCGGCCCGTGCCTGCGGCCGGGTGACACCGGCCGTCTCCGCGAGGTATTTCGCGTAAGCGCCGTTAATGTCGACAATGCCGCCGTCATGGACGACACCGACCCGGCGATGGGGACCGAAAACCGCAATCTTCATTGTTCTCCTAAAGAATATCCGTGAGTATCCAGCAGAGGGTGAAACGCTGGGAACCTCAGCCTTCCCTGAAGAAGGCGGGGTCGACCGGCTTGAGGCTGTAGATCGCGAGGTAATGGATCTTTCCATCGCGAATGGTGAAGAAATCCCCGAGCGCGAGAGGCTTCCCGTCGGCCATCAAATCGATCTCGACGGCTACGCGCTCACCATCGATCACGAAGGGACCGGGGCTCGGCTTCATCTTGCCGGGGCCGAGCCCGCCTTCGTACATCTTTGTAATCGCGGCCGCACCCCGCAGCACGCCCGCCGCATTATGCAATTCGGCATCCGGCGCGAAGAGCGCGCCCACGGCTTTCGGATCACCGGCGGTGACGGCATCGAAATAGGCACGGACTACGGCGACTGGATCGCTCATGAACTCCCTTTCATTTCTGATATTTCGCCGATCAAGACGCCAGATACTTCTTCGAGGCGTAGACGGCCTTGTACTCGAGATATGCGTCGATGCCCTCGGGCCCGAGCTCCCGGCCCACGCCGGAGTTCTTCACACCTCCGAACGGCGCGCCCAGATCGAGCAGGTAATAGTTGAGCCCAATGGTTCCGGTGCGGATCCGCCCGGCGACAGCGAGTGCACGATCCTCGTCCGCACTCCAGACCGACCCGGCGAGCCCGTACTCGCTGTCATTGGCGAGGCGCACCGCGTCGTCCTCGTCGTCGAACGGCATCAGCGCGATGACCGGACCGAACACCTCTTCGCGGGCGAGGGTGTCGTTGTTGTCCACGTCGGCAAACACGGTCGGCTCGACGAACCAGCCCCGATCCTGGTCGGCCGGACGACCGCCGCCCACGACCAATCGTGCTGAGGACTTCTTCGCCGTCTCGATATAACCGAGGACACGGTCCAACTGCGCGCTGCTCGCCATCGGACCCAACGTCACGGCCGGATCGAGCGGATTTCCGATGGTCATCGCGGAGACGTAACCGGCCACCGCGTCGATCACCTCGTCGTAGCGCGAACGCGCCACCAGGATCCGAGACTGCGTGGTGCAGGTCTGGCTGTTGTTCAGGAACGAGGCGCCAGCCAGACCGGTCAGCAGCGTGTCGATTTCGCCGTCGTCCAGGAAAATTGCCGCAGACTTGCCACCCAGTTCGAGACTGTGCCGCCGGAACGATCGCCCACACTCTTCGCCGATTGCCCGCCCGGCCGTCGTGGAACCGGTGAACGCGATCTTGTCGACCAGGGGGTGCGCGACGAGGGCGGCTCCCGCGTCCCGGTCACCAGCGACGATATTGAGCACACCCGGCGGCAAGCCGGCTTCCAACGCCGCTTCGGCCAAGATATACGCGTCCAACGCCGTCTCCGGCGAGGGCTTCAGCACCACTGTGCATCCCGCCGCCAGCGCGGGCGCCACCTTGAACATCGCCAGTGCTTGCGGAAAGTTCCACGGTGTAATCGCACCCACCACACCGACTGGGTCCCGCCGAACGATGGTCGATCCGACCGAACTCGGCCGCACGTCCTCGAACGCGAGTTGCTCGATCACATCGGCGTATACGCGCAGGACGGCAGCGGGCGCGCCACCGTTCACCTGCTGTGAGAGCTGGATCGGCATCCCGTTCTCACGCGTCACCAAGGTGGCGGTGTCCGCGGCTCGCTTTTGCAGCGCATCGGCGAACCGGCGCAGCACGGCCGCACGCTCAGCCGCCGACGTGCGTCCCCACGGGCCGTGATCGAGGGCGGCCCGAGCGGCTCGGACAGCGGTGTCGATATCGTCTTCGCCACCCAAGGCGGCGGTGCCGAGAATCTCGCCGGTGGCCGCCTCGTCCACGCGGTAGGTGTGGCTTCCACGAGGCTCGGCCCACTTCCCATCGATGAAGAACCGCGGACGGTCGAGGTCGGTGTGCCGCTCGGCGGTGAGGGACATGTGGTCCTCCTGGATTTGTCGTCAGAGGCGATGGAGTAAGACGCGTTCGCGGCGAATTCCGTTGCAGCAAGCATGCTTATCACCCTGATGCCGCGTAAAGGCCAGGAATTTGAGGCAGACCATGCACCATACGCATGATCCCGAGGATTTTCTTATTCAATTGGTGCATCGTCCACCTGAATTTCTTGACCTTTACAGCCGTTGAAGTGAATCGCATTCTGGCTTGCATCCACTCCGTGACGCCGATCACGCCGTCGTGGTCGGCCAAGTGGAAATCGACAGGAGAACAGCCAATGAGTCGGATTGTTATCAGCGGAGCCTCGGGCGACCTGGGACGGCGGGTCACCGCACTGCTCTCGAACACGAATCCACGCCACGAACTGACGCTCGTTACCCGCACCCCGGACAAGCTCGCACAGCGTGAGACCGACGGGATCAGCGTCCGACGCGGCGACTATCAGGAACCTGATTCATTGGACTCTGCCTACCGTGGCGGAGATGTCCTGCTTTTGATCAGTGGACTCAACCTCGGACACCGAGTTCCCGAGCACCTCAATGCCATCGAAGCGGCGCGGCGCGCGGACATCCGTCACATTGTGTACACCTCGGTGGGCGGTGTGCACCCCACCAATCCGGCGCTGTCCGCGAAGGACCACTGGCAGACCGAGATCGACCTCCGCGACTCCGGCATCGCACACACGATTCTGCGCAGTTCCCTCTACTCCGAAATCGTCAGTCAAATACTGGTCGCGCCCGCCGCACAAGCCGGGGTGATGGCGCAGGCCACCGGATACGGATCGCTGGCGCCGGTGGCGAAAGGCGATGTGGCCAACTGCGCTGCCGCATGCCTACTGGACCCCGAGCGACATGCGGGAGCCGTGTATGAGATCACCGGACCGGAGCTGTTCGATTTCGAGAAGATCGCACGACTCGGCTCGGAGGTCTTCGGCGTTCCGATCAAGTACGAGCGCGTGACAGCCGACGAGCGGCTGGCGTTCTTCGACTCCGTCGGCATTCCTCGCACCTATGACCCGAACATGCCGCCGAGCCCTGACGGGCATATGTGGGCCAGCGATGAACTGGTATCCGCCGAAGTCGCGGTGGCCGGCGGATACCAAGCCCTGCTGTCGCACCACGTCAAGCTGATCACCGGCCGTGAGCCCGAATCACTGCGCAACGTGATGGAGCAGGTGAAGACCCGGCGCTACGACGAGATCAGCGCGGCGGTCACGTAGCGATCAAGCGCGTTCACTCGGACCGAACCTATCCGCCGACTACAGAGAGTTCTCATGCCCAAGATCATCTTCCACCACGTCGGCGGCGAGACCGACATCGTCGAGACAGCGGCCGGAGTCAGCGTTATGCACGCGGCCGTCCGCAACAGCATCGCCGGCGTCATCGGGGAATGCGGCGGTCAGGCGATGTGCGCGACCTGCCACGTTCTCGTTCGCGACCCGTATCTGGAAGGGCTTCCGCCGATCGGCGAGGACGAGGACGAGATGCTGCAGTGCACCGCCAGTCCGCGCGATGACCAGCGCAGCCGCCTGGGGTGCCAACTGACTGTCGGCGTCGACCTCGAGGAGGTGGAAGTCGATGTCCCAGAATCCCAGATCTGACCCCGCCGTCCAGCGGGTGGTGGTCGTCGGCGCTGGACACGCGGGAGTAGAGGTCGCCGCTGCGTTGCGGACCGGCGGCCACGTCGGCCCCCTGACCATCATTGGCGACGAGCCCGTGCCGCCCTACCAACGCCCACCGCTGTCGAAGGAATTCCTGTCCCCCGCAACAGAATCGGCGGTCTTGCCGCTGCGGACGCCGAAGTACTTCGCCGACCGCGGGATCGAGGTACGCAGCGGTGTCACCGCAACCGCGCTGAACCGCCGATCGCGATCCGTGCAGCTTTCCGATGGTAATGAATTACCTTACAACACAGTCGTTCTCGCCACCGGCGCGGCAAATCGCACGGTCTCTGTCTCCGGAACCGATCTGGCGGGAATCCACACACTGCGAACCCAGGCCGAGGCCGTGGTACTGCGGTCATCGCTGCGTCGAGGTGAGTCGATGCTGATCGTCGGCGGCGGATTTATCGGTCTGGAGGTCGCGGCGGCGGCACGGAAACACGGGCTCACCGTGACCGTCCTCGAAGCAGAGGACCGCCCGATGCGGCGAGCGTTGTCCCCGGCGATGGCGAATCACCTGACTGCCGCGCACCGCGAGGTCGGCATCGATATCCGACTCGGCGAGGCGGTGGCTCGATTCACCGGCGTCGACGATCACGTGACGGGTGCGATCAGCACCACCGGCGAGCGGTACCCGGCCGATGTCGTCCTCGTCGGAATCGGTGTAGTGCCGCGGGACGAACTAGCCGTCCAGGCAGGCCTTCTCGTCGCAGACGGGATTGTCGTCGACGAGCACCTGCGGACCGCTGATCCCGCGATCTACGCCATCGGAGACTGCGCCAACCACCCGAATGTCCATGCCGGCGTCCGCATGCGGGTGGAATCGGTCCAGAACGCCACCGACCAGGCCCGGCACGTCGCGGCGGCGATCCTCGGCGACGCCGAATCCTATGCCGAGCTGCCTTGGTTCTGGAGCCACCAGGGTGAACTGAAACTGCAGATCGCGGGAGTGCGCCGCGCCGACGACATCGAGGTCGTCCTGGGGGATCCGAACACCGGTCGGTTCTCGGTCTGCTGCTACCGCCAAGGCCGCCTCGCCGCGGTCGAATCACTCAATCGCCCCGCCGATCACGTGGCGGCCCGGCGCGTCCTGACGGCCGGTCGCTCACCCGACATCGACCAACTGCACGATCCCGCATTCAGCCTCAAGTCGTTCGCTCAGGACAGCTTGGCGCCCCACCGAGCATCCGCCCTCACCTCGAGGAGTTTTTCATGACACCGCATTCGACCTCCGCGATTCCCACCGCTGACTGGGTCGACCCCGTCGCGATGGTGACCGATCCCTACCCCACCTACCGACGGCTGCTCGACGAGTCCCCGGTGGCATGGGTGCCCGCGTTGAACCAGTACCTGGTGACCTCCCACCAAGCTTGCCGGGCCATCGACGCCGACCAGGAAACCTTCAGCGCGGACATCACCACCGGCGCCACCGCCCAGATGGCCCGGGCCGTGGGTGCCCCACCCATGGTGAACAAGGACGATCCCGACCATGCGAGCGAGCGGCAACCCGTCAACCGGACCCTGCGGCCGTCGAGTATGAGGGCCCACTGGGCGCCGATCTTCGAACGCAATGCCCGGACCCATCTCGAGAACCTGCGGGAGCAGGGACCCGACCGAGCCGACCTCAACCGGGACTACGCGGCTCCGGTCGCCTCGCAGAACCTGATCGACCTGCTGGGTTTCCAGGACGTCGAGGTCGAAGTGATGCGCCGCTGGTCGAATACGTTCGTCGAGGGAATCGGCAATATCTTCGACGATCCGGAACTCTGGCAGCGGTGCGACGACGTCCGCGCGGAGGTCGACGCTCGTCTCGGCGAGCTCGTCCCGCACTACCGGGCGCATCCGAACGAAAGCATGATCTCCGCGTTCGCCAACGCGGGAATGACGATGACGCAGATCGCCGCAAACGTCAATCTCACCATCTCGGGCGGCATGAACGAGCCTCAGCACGCGATCACGAGCTCGGTCTGGGCGCTGGATGGCCATCGCGACCAACGTGATCGCGTCTTGGCTGACCCGGCCTTGTGGCCGACCGTATTCGATGAGACGGTCCGATGGCTTTCCCCGATCGGCTACTACCCGCGGGAGACGACGCGTGACACCGTCCTTCAGGATGTCGCACTGCCCGCCCGTACGATGGTCGGCGTCATGATCGCCGCAGCGAACCGCGACGCCACCGTCTTCGAGCGCGCCGACGAGTTCGACATCTTCCGCCCGCGGCATCCGCATTTGGCGTTCGGCGGTGGCGTGCACATGTGCGCCGGCAACTGGGCCGCGCGCATCGGAATCGGGGAGATCGCGGTTCCGTTGCTGTACTCGGAACTTCCTCGGCTGCGTGTCGATACGCGCCGGGAAGTGGCCTGGAACGGATGGGTTTTTCGCGGCCTCACCACACTGCCGATTACCTGGGGCTGATACCGGTCGCGCAGCGGAATTGCGCGACCGGCAAATCCATGACGACCGGTATGGCGCTGGAGCACAATGACCGGGATGAGTAAGCACGTATCTCGGGCTCGAGCCCTGGCGCCACCACCGGACGAACTGTTCGGGCGCCAGCGCGAGCTGGCAACGGCGCGCGAATTGTTTTCCGCTACCCGCCTCGTGACCCTCACCGGTCCTGGTGGCGTCGGCAAGACCACATTGTCCGCAGCGTTGTCCGCCACTCTCGACCGAGCGTTCCGGGACGGCACCTGGTTCGTAGAGCTTGGCGCACAACGCAGTTCGGATACCGTCGCCGAAGCCGTGGTGACCCAACTGGGCCTGGGTGCGCTGGCCACCGTAGGCGCGGAAGAACAGCTCCGCCGGCATGTGGCCGACCGCTCGATGCTGTTGATACTGGACAATTGCGAGCATGTGCTGCCCGGATGCCGGCGATTGGTGTCCGCGCTCCTCGCCGCTTCCACCGAGCTGCGAGTATTGACAACGAGTAGAGAGCCATTGGGAATCCGTGGCGAACGTGTGGTTGTCGTTCGCCCGCTGGCGACCCCGCCGAGCCAGCACGACGTCACTGTGGACGAACTACGCCAATATCCGGCCGTCGCCATGTTGGAAGCCCGAGCCAAGTCCGTCAACGATCAATTCGAGATCACCGAGCGCACCACCGCGGCGGTCTCCAGACTCTGCGCCAAGCTCGATGGAATGCCGCTGGCCATCGAACTCGCAGCTGTGCGCCTGCGTTCGCTGTCAGTACAGGAGCTGCTGGCCCACATCGACGACCGATTCGCGTTGTTGACCTCCGGCGATCCCACTACCGCGGCGCACCACCAGTCGCTCGACGCGCTTGTGCGTTGGAGCTATGACCTCTGCTCCCCAACCGAGCAGTTGCTCTGGGAGAGGATGGCCGTGTTCAGCGGCAGTGCCGATCTCCCCGCGATCGAGGCGGTCTGCGGACTCCCTCCACTGGAGGGAACCAAACTGCTCGACGCGCTCGACGGCTTGGTATCCAAATCGATCGTCCTCACCGAGACGGCTCAGGATGGCATGCGCTACCGGTTCCTGGAAACGCTGCGCGAATTCGCTCGCGAACACGCGCGCGACAGCGACGACTACGGACGCGCTCGCCGTGCCCACACGGAGTACTACCGAACCTGGGCAACCCGAGCCGCGGAGAACTTCTTCGGCCCGGACCAACCCGATATCGTCCAGCGCTGGGAGTCCGATTTCACGAACCTCGAGCTGGCCTTCGATGATCTCCTCCGGGCAGCCCCAGGCTCCCATGGCGCCCTGGAGCTGGCCGCCAACCTTCGCTTCTCGTGGATGAGTGGCCATCTCCGCGAAGGTCGACGCTGGCTGGAGAGAGCCCTCGCCAGCGACGCGACCGCCTGCGCCGAGCGTGGCAACGCACTATGGGCAGCGGGCTGGTTCGAGGCACTGCACGGCGAAACGCGTACTGCCCTGGGATTTCTCGACGAGGCCGTCGCGATCGCCCGGGAGATCAGCGATCCACGCATGGCCGCGCGCGCCGCCACCTGGACCGGCTTCACCACCATGATCGCCGGGGATTTCGAGGCCTGCCGCTCAGCTCTCGAAGCGGCCTATACCGAGCACCGGGAGCACGCGGATGCCGAGGGCCTGCTGATGACCTTGTTCTTGCTCGGATTGGTCAAGAGCATGTCCGGAGATCATGCGGGAGCGACAGCCGCCGGCCGGGAAGCCCTCGAGCGAAGCGAGCGGGTCGGCGATACGTGGGGGCGCTCCTATTCGCAATGGATGCTGGGATTCGACGCGTGGACGTGCCAGAATCTCGATGTCGCCGAGGAGTACGCCAAACAAAGCCTCACCCTCCGCTGGGACTACCACGACGACTTCGGCAGTGCGGTCGTCCTGTATCTGCTGGCCGGAATCGCGCTGGACAACGGCGACCCCAAGAAGGCGGCCAAGTTGTTGGGCGTCGTCGCGGAACTGCTGGCCATTATCGATACCGAAGTGCCGGGCATGCTGGGCTCGCGCTATCAGGAGATCAAAGCCGCCACTCGGGATCGGCTCGGGGAGGACCTGTTCGCCCGCCAGCACGAGATCGGGCGGCGACTGGACCGGGGCCAGCGAATGCGCCTGGCGCTCGGGCCGGCTGCCACCGTCCCCTCGGATCAGGCGGACGCGGTGGCCTTTGCCAGCTTGCTGACGCCGCGGGAAAAAGAGGTGGCGACATTACTGGCAGATGGACTCAGCAACCGCGCCATTGCGGGCAAGTTGGTACTGTCCCCGCGCACGGTAGAGGCACACGTAGAGCACATTCTGGCCAAGCTCAGCGTCAACTCACGCACCGAAGCCGGTCTGTGGGCGGCCAACGCCCTCGGTAGAAAGCTCTGACGCGCAACTACCGCCGGTGTTCCACGTCACAGGATACGTAGGCGCGCGAATACGTAGCGGTTAGGTGTTCCTCCGCATGTGACGGAGCGCACTCGGAGGGGATGGTGGAGTTCCCATCCCGCGAACCGAGGTACGGGGGATGTTCCCAATGATCGACTGGGACTCCAGCGCTGGACAACCGGGGAGGTGTGCGCCAGTGTCGGCGCCCCTTCCCGAGGGTTAGGTTGACCATGCAATTGCGCGAGCTCCAATGGTTCACAACGCTGGCCGAGACCGAGCACATCACCGAGGCGTCGATTCGGCTGAACATCAGCCAGCCGACCCTGTCACGGGCGTTGGCCCGAATCGAACGCAAGCTCGGAGTGCAGCTCTTCGATCGCAACCAGAACCGGCTTCGGCTCAACAAATACGGCGAACTCTTCCAGGCCCACGCGTTGCGAGCGCTCAATGAGATCGACCGCGGAGAACAGCGGATCGCTGCACTGGTCGATCCGGATCGAGGCTCGGTATCGCTCGGATTCGCGCATTCCTTCGGTGGCTGGCTGATCCCGGACCTGCTCAATCGGTATCGTGCGGTCGCGTCCAGTACGTCCTTCGAATTGCATGGCGGCGCTTGTGATTCCGTGGTCGACAGCGTGCGGCAAGGGCGAATCGACATCGGCTTCGTTGCGCCCGAGCCGGCCGCGGACGACCTCGAGTGGATACCGCTCGGACGTGAGGCGCTGTGTCTGGGGGTTCCCGCGGGCCATGTGTTCGAAGGCCGCGATCACGTCGCAATGGCCGACGTGGCGGACGAGCCGATGATCGCATTGAAGGCCGGGTACGGCCTGCGGCAGGTCACCGACCGGCTGTGCCGGGAGGCCGGGTTCAGTCCCCGGATCGCAATCGAGGTCACCGAACTCTCCACCCTGCACGCCCTGGTCGCGGCCGGAATGGGCGTCGCCGTCGTGCCTGCCACTCACTCGGTAGCCGCTGCCGCGGTCGACACCATCTCGCTCAGCGACTCGACCGCCTTCCGGTGTTACGGAGCCGTCGTCCGCAAGCATGGCCCGAGCGGCCAGGCCGCGCGGCGCTTCCTGAAGTTCGTCGCCGGTGTCTCGGCGTTTCCGGCACGGCCCAACCGCTCGCCGTCCGACAACCCTCCGGCACACATACTTCGAACCAAAGCCCCTACGACCTGGCCAGTGTCGGCGTAGGACCGACGGACGCCGTCGATCACGGGTGGCTCGCACGCCGATGCACGGCGCGCATCACGTCCCCGAAATTCCTGTCCTTTACAGAACAGCGGATGCCTCGCATTCTTGTTTGAACGGCCGACCTGTGACTCGATTCACGCGTTATGGAGGAATCAATGATTGATTCGCAAGATATTCCGGAAACCCAGCTCGACGAGGAAATCGGCCGACTGAGTTCGCATACCACGACCCCGAAGCGCACACTCGAACTTTTCGATGCGGCTCGCAGCCGGTGTCCTGTCGCCCACAGCAAAGAGCACGGCGGATTTCATATTCTGCTGGAATACGATGTTGTCAAACGCGGTACCAGCGATCACAAACTCTTCTCGTCCGAACCGCAGGTGCTGCGGCCGATATTGCCACGTAGCTCGTTTGCCGCACTCGAAATGGATGAACCGCAGCACACGGAGTGGCGCGCGCTGTACGACCAGTCGGTGACACCCCATATCGTCGGTGTGCTGGAGCCCGCGGTCAGGGCCGATATCAACAAGCACATCGATGGCTTCATCGAGCGCGGCACGGCGGATCTGGTCGCGGAGTTGGCCGAGACGATTCCCGCCGACGCGATCTGCCGGCTCGTCGGCATCGAGGACGAGCTCGTTCCGGAAGTGCGAAACCGAGCCGCGGCGATGTTGGGCGCGCAGGGCGACCCTGCCGAATTCCGCCTTCGCCAGGCCGAGTTCGCCGAGATCACCCTTGCCCAGGTACACGATAGGAAGACCACACCGCGTGACGACTACCTCACGTATCTCTCCAATATCGAGGTAGAAGGCAGGTCACTCGAAGACGACGACTACGTAGCGCTGTTCACCGGGTTTCTCGGCGCCGGACACCACACCACCACGTCGGCGATGACCAGTCTCATCGTCGATGTGTTCAGCGACACCGATATTCGCACCCAGATCGCGGCGGATCCGAAACGATTGATTCCGATCGCGGTCGAGGAGTCGCTTAGACTGCGGCCACCGTTCTTCGGTTTCTTCCGCAGGGCGACTGCGGACACTCAACTCGGCGGCGTCGATATCAGCGCGGGCAGTGACGTCTATCTGGGCTGGGCCTCCGCCAACCGGGATCCGGCGGTATTCGCCGATCCCTGTGAATTTCGCCTGGACCGAGGTCGCAACCGGCACTTGACCTTCGGCTCCGGTGTGCACACTTGCCCTGGAGCATCGCTGGCGCGAATGGAACTCCGCGTCATGTTGGAAGAACTCATGCGGCGGCTGCCCGACCTATCCGTGGACATCGCAGACCCCGAGTACGTATTCAGCGGCGGTGACTACGTACATATCCCCCGGCTGCCCGTCCGATTCGCGCCCGGTGTGGTGGAGGGAAATTGACTACGATGAATATCGGATTGCCCAGCTGGATGATGGCACCGCCCTCGCCAGCTGGGGAGTCGTCCCCATTTCGATTGGCCGAGAAACGCACGCTGGCACAGCGAGTCGTCGAATTGGTTTTCGAGCCCGAAAGTGGGCGTACGCCGGAATGGGAACCCGGCGCACATGTGGATGTTCACCTTCCGAACGACCTCGTGCGGCAGTATTCGTTGTGCGGCGACCCGAACGATCGGGAATTTCTCCGAATCGCCGTACTACGCGAACAGGACAGTCGGGGCGGTTCACGGTACATCCACGATTCCGCCGAGCCCGGCGATATCTTTCAAATATCGGCCCCACGCAATAATTTTCGTCTGGTCGACGCCGAGCGATACCTGTTCATCGCCGGTGGCATCGGTATCACTCCCCTGATTCCGATGCTGAATCGAGTCCGCATGTCAGGGGCCGACTGGAAATTCGTCTACTGTGGCCGCTCCCGGTCGGCGATGGCCTACATCGACGCTCTTCCAGACGATCCGCGAGTCTCGGTGATGGCGGACGACTGCGGCCCGCGGCTGGACCTCGGCAATCTCCTCGCTGAGCCCCGCACCGACACCGCTATCTACAGCTGTGGCCCGGAGGGGCTGCTCGTCGCCATCGAAGAAGCCAGCCGACACTGGCCTCCCGGTGCCTTGCATACAGAGCGGTTCAAGGCCCGAATCGTGGACGAGCCCGCCCGCGAATTCGACGTGCTGCTACAGCGATCAGGCATGGAACTGCACGTACCAGCGGAGGAAAGCCTGCTCGACGTCATCGAGCACGCGGGTATCCCGGTTCCATCCTCCTGCAAGAACGGAACCTGTGGCACCTGCGAAACACCGGTCCTGACCGGCGAACCGGAACATCGCGACTCCGTGCTGTCCCCTGAGGAGCAGGCCGTCGGGGACTGCATGATGATCTGCGTTTCGCGCGCCCGCACCGAACGTCTCGTGCTCGACCTATAGAAGCCAATTCACGCTGCTTCACCGGGGCGGCGCGTGGAGATCTAGCCAGATCTCCACGCGCTTCGGGGTTTTCACGCTGCCGCACCGCTCGGGATGAAAGCGGCAGGTTGTCAGGTCAGCGAACACTTGATTGGAGATGCAGTGCGCCATTCCCGCGAGAGCGCTATCGCCTCTGTGATCACGGCCCTGGAGAAGAAGGGTACGGCGACGCGCTCCGGCCACGCGGTCGACAACAGCGGGGGCGGTGGCAGCGCCTCGGCCAGTGGTCGCAGTACGTCGGCCAGGTCCGCATCGGCGGTGGTGGGCGGCAGGTTCATATCGGCGGGACGGAATGTCGTCGCATCCGCGTCCATGCCGAAGTCGATCACGGCGTCACCGAACGCCTCACGGTAGGCATCCAGCCGGCGTGGAGCCCCCTGGCGCATCGAGACCCGAATCGGGTTCAACGGCGCGTCGACGACATGACGGGCCCGAGTCAGCACTACGGCCAACCCCCCATCGATGAGTGTGTGATCGCGGGCCCAGTCCCCACCGTCCACCATATCGAGCCGCAGCGTTGGGCCACTGTCGGTTTCGATGAAATCGAATCGGTGGTCTGCCAGTCCCGCTCAGCGGCGTCCCTTCCAGGCATTGTGGAGGAGTTCGAGCAACTCCTCGCGGGTGAAGGTCCGTGGATTCGAGTACGGATTGCTCACGACCTCATCGGCGATACGGACGAGGTCGTTCTCGCCGACACCGAGATCCAGGAGAGTTTGTGGCGCTCCGAGGTCGACGGTCAATGCCCGGAGAGCGGTAATAGCGTCGTCGGTGCGTAGGGCGCGGGCGAGGGCATCGGCGGAAGCGGGCGCCGATGGGAGGTTGAATGCCGTGACGTACGGGAGCATTACCGCATGGGTTTCGGCGTGTGGAAGATCCAGCGATCCGCCGAGGACATGACAGAGCTTGTGGTGCAGGCCCATCGTCGTCGCTCCGAGGCAGGCTCCGCACAGCCACGCGCCCTGTAATGCCAGCGCCCGTGCCCGCGGGTCGTTCGAGGCAGCCGATATCGCCGGTAGCGCGTCGGCGAGGTCGCGGATGCCCTGTTCGGCCATGGCGGCGATTACCGGCGAGCCGTCGGGGGCGTAGAGCGCCTCGATCGCGTGGGCAATCGCGTTGATCCCGCTTGTACCGGACACCGGAACGGGCAGTGTCATCGTCAGATCGGGGTCGTAGATGACGCTGTTCGGCAGAACCTTGCGGTCGCGACCAGTTGTCTTCTTCTCGCCCTTGGTGATTCCCCAGATGGGGGTCATCTCCGAGCCCGCGTAGGTGGTCGGCACCGTCACGATGGCAAGATCGCTGCCGAGCGCGAGCGCCTTGGCCAGACCGATCGTGGATCCGCCGCCGACCGCGACGCAGCCATCGACCTGGAGTTCCGACGCCATCGACTCCGCTGCCTGAACCGTCTCGACCGGGACGTGCATGCGGGCCGAATCGAATACTCCGACAGCGGCTTTCCCGAGCAACCCCGCGGCTCTGTCCGCGAGGGCACGCTGTTCCGGGGTCGAGAGGACAAGTACGCGGCGCAATCCCAATCGGTCCGTTTCAGCCGCCAGCTGCTCGATGCTTCCGGACCCGAATACCACCCGCATGGGCAGCGCGTCATAGGTGAAGGTGCCTGTCATTTCGGTTCCCCATTTCGACCGAGTCGAATATCGAAGTGCGCATGGCGGAAAGGTCCGGTCATGCCGTAGTGCTCGAACCCTGCGGGATCGTCTATCGCGGTGAAATCGACGATGAGGCTCTTCTTCACCGCGAACACCGCGTCGCTGTCGATATACGCACTATCCGCGACGAACAGGTGCGTCGTCACCGGCCGGTAGCCCACCGCTTCGGCGATCACATGAATGTGCGCGGGACGGAACGGATGACGACTGGACGCGCCGAGTAGATCCCCCACCGGACCATCCGTGGGAATCGGGTAGTGGCTGGGTACAACCGTTCGGAACCAGAAGCGCCCGTGCTCATCTGTCATGAACAGACCACGCCCATTGCCCGGCGGCTGCTTGTCGGGCTGTTGCACGTCGTAGAAGCCATCCTCCGTGCATTGCCAGATGTCGACCGTGACACCCGACAGCGGCTTGCCGGCGTCGTCCACAACCTCACCGGTCA
This sequence comes from Nocardia vinacea, assembly GCF_035920345.1. Classification (NCBI taxonomy): domain Bacteria; kingdom Bacillati; phylum Actinomycetota; class Actinomycetes; order Mycobacteriales; family Nocardiaceae; genus Nocardia; species Nocardia vinacea. The sequence goes on along the minus strand of NZ_CP109149.1, from coordinate 1,006,752 downwards.
CCAGGCAGGGCGTCGAACCGCCGACCAGGTCGATCGAGTCGCCGAGCTCACGCCGGGGAGACTCGGTCATATGGAAGGGACCGAGAACAGTGCCCTCGGTGCCGTGCTCATCACCGTTGATCGACTCGACCAACATCGATACGCCGAATACATCGGACAGGAGAACGAATTCCTGCCTGGTGTCATCGCAGGTGTGACCGACGTCGGTGAGAAAGTCGATGGCCTGTTGCCACTCGGTCCGGGTCGGCCGCAACTCACGGACAAGGGCGTGCAAGTGACGTGTAGTCACCTGCAATATCTCTTTGACTCTCGGGTCGGGCGTACTCTCGAAGCTCGCGACGACGGCACCCAACGCGGTCGTCTCATTGAAATCCACTGCGGTTTTCCTTTCGCGGTCGCATCCTCAACGCACATCTCGCAAGATCGCCCACGCCCGGGCCACCACCGGCGCGTCGACCATCTGGCCATCGATTCGAACCGCCTTGTCCCCACCCTCGGACTCGACCACCCGCCGAGCCCAGCGAATGGTCGCCGCATCGGGTCGAAACGCCGCATGGGTGCCCGCCACCTGACGTGGATGCACCAGCAGCTTTCCGGTCATGCCGAGCTCCTTCGCGCACCTCAGGTCCTCGTCCAGGGCCGCGGCGTCGTCCAGGGCGGTGGTCACGCCGTCGATCGGTCCAGGAAGCCGTGCGGCCCGCGAGGCGAGCACCAGTGCGGACCGGGCGTGCAGCATGGCCGTTCGGCCGGTGTCGCATCCCAGGTCGAGCGCATAATCCAAGTGCCCGAACGCAATTCGCGTAACGCCGGGGGCAGCGGCGAGAGCCGTTGCATGGACTATCCCCCGCGCCGACTCGACCAGCGCGATCACGGGTACCCCGACGCGCTCGGCAACGGCCGTCAGGCCGTCGGGATTTTCGGCCTTGGGGACCATTACGGCGGCTAATCCAGGCAGGCCCATCAGCGCATCTAAGTCCGCCCAAAAGCGTTGCCCCGCCGTGGAATCGACCCGCACACAGGCCGGGCCACCAGAGGACAGCCAGTCGACTACCGCCTCTCGGGCGCTGTCCTTGTGCTCGTCCGCGACAGCGTCCTCCAGATCGAGCACGACAATGTCGGTCCCGGACCGGATCGCCTTGTCGAAACGCTCCGGACGATCGCCGGGTACGAAGAGAAACGATCTGGCGCCCCGTACGTCCTCCTCCCGATTCATTGCTATTCCGCCCTTCGATTCAATGTTGGTGCTCAGTTCGCCAATTCATCTGCCACTGAGGTGATTCCGAATTCGGCGAGTACCGCTTCGGTGTGCTCGCCGATCCCGGGCACGGGGCCCATCACCGGCTTGGCTCCGACGAATGTGGCCGGCGGAACGAGCGCCCGCAGCGAACCCACAGGGGACTCGTAGTCGAACCACCGCCCGCGCGCCTCGAGTTGCGGGTGCTCCGCCAGGTCGTGCATATCCCGCAGGAGCGCGTTTGCGATGCCCGCGGCCTCGAGCCGCTTCGCGACCGTTTCGGCGCTCCATGCCGAGAAGGCGCGCTCGATCTCCTCTTGCAACTCGCGACTGTGGCTCACCCGCAACGAGTTTCGAACGAACCGTGGGTCCTCCGCCACGGCGGGGGCGTCCAGGATCTCCGCGCAGAACGTCGCCCATTCCCGCTCGTTCTGAAGTCCGAGGAACACCTGATTTCCGTCTCCGCACCGGAACGGCCCATACGGCGCGATGGACGCGTGCCGCGCACCTGTCCGTCGCGGTGCCGTACCGCCGTACATGGCGTAATTCAGCGGATAGCCCATCCACTCCGATAGCGCCTCGAGCATCGAGATCTCGATGGTGGCGCCCTCACCTGTGCGGTCACGCTGGATCAGGGCGGTGAGAATGCCGGAGTACGCGAACATTCCGGAAGCGATGTCGGCGATGGATATCCCCACCTTCGACGGCTCGTCCGCGGTACCGGTAATGGAAACCAGGCCCGCCTCGCACTGCACGAGCAGGTCGTAGGCCTTCTTCGCCGAATACGGTCCGCCGGGACCATAGCCGGAGATCGAGACATGAATGAGTTCCGGCTTGACCCTTCGCAATTCGTCGCTGCCCAGCCCGAGCCGTTCCGCCGCGCCGGGCGCGAGGTTCTGGACGAAGACGTCCGCGTTGCGGACCAGGGATTGGATGCTGTCCCTGCCGTGCTCGGACTTCAGATCGAGGCAGACCGATTCCTTCGAGCGGTTGAGCCAGACGAAATGGCTGGCCATTCCGCGCACCGTCTCGTCGTATCCGCGGGCGAAGTCGCCGACGTCGGGACGCTCGACCTTGATCACCCGCGCGCCGAGATCCGCCAGCTGGCGGGTGGCGAACGGGGCGGCCACGGCCTGCTCGAGCGATACGACGGTGAGTCCGTCGAGGGGGTTCATAGGGATTCCTTCGTTCGATACGACAGCGGCCACACTCAATGCGCGATCAGGGAGGGTGTTTCCAGGGTTTTGGTGAAGTAGAGGCGTTCCGCGGCGAACTCTCGGTCGCGGGACATCTTCCGGAATACGTCCAGGTCACGATCGAGTTGGACCGGATCGGCGGAATGGAACAGCAGCAACTTATTGGCACTGGCACGTGGACTGGCGACATCGACGAACGCGTGACGGCGTTCGTCGGAATAGACATCGAGGATGCCGTCGCCGGCGCGGCCGGAGACGACCGCGCCCAGGGCTTCGTTCAACAGGTACGCGTCGAACAGGCCCATGGTCAGCCCGAGCCCGCCGGTGGGATTTGTCGCGTGCGCCGCGTCACCGGCGAGCAGCACCCTGCCCGACCGGTAAGCCGCCGCGCTGCGCTGATGCATCCGGTATGGCGAGATTGCCTCGAGTTCGGCTGCCGCGGCGGTTTTTTCACCGAACACGGTGGCGAGGAACCCGGGCAGGCGCTCGGCCGCCGATTCGGCGGGCAGGGCGTCGTCTTCCATATACGTGTACCGCCACATGCCGTGCGTACCGGAATCGTCGATCTTGGCGATAATCGCGCCGAAGACGTCGTCGACATAGAATGTCGACTGCGCCCAGCCCGAAAGCTCTTCGGCGAAGCGCACATTCGTGGCGACGAACCGCTCCGGCCAGGTCATCCCCTCGAAGCCGAGATCCAGCTCGCTCCGGATCCTGGAGCCCGCACCGTCCGCGCCGATGAGCCAGGACGCACGGAGTTCCTGTTCGCTGGTCCCTGATCGGACGGCGACGCGGACTCCGTTGTCGTCCTGGCTGATCGCGGTGACCTCGTGGTTCCAGAGCACCCGCGCGTTGTCGTAGGTTTCCAGGCGGCGCAGAATCAGGTGTGCCAGGGCGCCCTGCCCCAAGTGCAGGTTGTAGGGGCGTTCCACCTTTCCCTCGAGTGCCTGCAATCCGTACTCGATCACCTCGCCGGTCTTGTGCACCCGATAGGCGTAGTCCTGCTTCAGGAATCCTGCCCCCACGGCGTCGTCGAGGAGGTCCAAGCGGGCCAGGCCATCCAGCGCTGCCCAGTGATAGACGATGGCGCGCGGCGCGTCCGAGAGCGACGACGCTCGCTCGAGCACCGTGACGACAACACCCTGCTGTGCCAACCCCAGCGCGTTCAAGAGCCCAACGGGACCCGCGCCCACGACTATCACTTGCTGTTCTTCTCGCATCTGTCCTCCACTGTGAAGATCCCGAGTGCCCGACCGTTACGAGTCGGAGCGCCAGGAGAATTCAGCCGATGCGCGCTACGTCGTGATCCGGCACATCGGGAACGATTTGACGCAGTGCGGGATTGCCTCGCCGCATTGCCGCGCGAATTTTGACGAACTCGGATCGCCGCTCGAAGGCCAGGACACCGGTCACGACATCGCCGTTCCGGTACAGGAAGAGCGAGCCATCGGAGTCGCGGTCCTCCAGTAGCTCTTCGCTTCCCGTCAGATATCCAGCGAATTGAATGCGAATCCCGTGCTGGTCGGACCAGAAGTACGGCACGTTCGCACAGACCGTGCCCTCGAGTCCTCTGATATGGTTCACCGCGTTCATCGCGGCGATACGCCCTTGCTCCGCCGCATTGGTCCAGTGTTCGACCCGCATGACCACGTCGAACCGTGGATTCGGCCACCGGACAGCATCACCGGCAGCGAAAATGCCGTCTGCTGCCCGCAACTGGCTATCGCACAGAATTCCGTTGTCGAGCGTCAGCCCCGAATCCTCCAGCCACCGTGTGGCGGGACGGACCCCGGTCCCGACGAGAATGACATCCGCGCGAACCCGGGTGCCGTCGTCGAGAACCAATTCCCGGCCCTCCGCGATGTGGGCTACATCGGTAACCGCCCTGCCGAGGAACAGCTCGACACCGGCGTCTCGATGCAACGCCGCGTAGGTGTCGGCTACCGGAGCTCCGAACCTGCCGAGGGGCTTCGGGGCCATATCGACGAGAGAGACCGCACGGCCTTCCTTCACCAGCGTCGACGCGAATTCGCCACCGATGAATCCAGCACCCACGATCGCCACCGACTTCGAGGTATCGGCAACCGCCGCGCGCAAGGCGCGGGCATCGGCGAAACTACGCAGCGGATAGACCTCCGGCAACGCGGCGAATACGGGCGGTATCACCGGCCCGCATCCGGTCGCGATGACGAGTGCTCGATACCTCAATTCCGCCGTGGGAAGGCGGACCTGTCGGGCGGCGAGATCGACGCCCAGGGCAGGCGTTTCGAGCCTGAAGTCGACTCCGTGTAGATCTAGTTCGCGGACCGACCCGTAGATGAGATCGTCCAGTTCGAGCGGATCCCGCAATGCCACCTTGGACAGGGGCGGGCGTTCGTACGGCAGATGAGCCTCATCGCTCAGGACCGTCACGCTCAGCTCGGGAGCAAGCCGGACGACGGTTTCCGCCGCCCGCAACCCGGCGATGGAACCACCTACGATGACTACATCGGCTTCCGCTGTCATGCCCTCAGAGCTCCGCCAGCGTACTCACAGCGCACACGGCGCCGGCGGCACTGCGTGCCTCGGTCCCGCGCATCAACCCTTCGGGACCGGGGACGATGGTGAAGGTCTGCGGTTTCGTCATCGGCGAGACGAACCGGTATCCGAATGTCTTGCCACGCAGGTCGATTCCCTCACGCCGCATATGCTCACCCATCATCAGCGCGAGCAGCGGGCCGTGGATGACGAGGCCGTCGTAGCCTTCCTGCGAGGTCCACCCCAGGTCATAATGGATCCGGTGTCCGTTGTAGGTCAGTGCCGAGAAGCGGAACAGCGTCCGCTCATCCGCCGCGAGCCGCAGCGTCGGTCCGCTGGGCGGTGCGGGAGCAACGGGCGCGGCCGGCAGTGTGGCCGATCCGGCTGCGCGGTAGACAATGTCCTGTTCTTCGCGGATCACGAGCTCGTCGCCCTGGAAGACCTCCTGGAGCACGGTGGTCAGGGTCAATGGACCCGTACGGCCGACCTTCTCGAGCGAGCTTTTGATCGAGGTCACTTTTGTCGCGGGCTCGCCGATCAGCAAGTGCCCGAAGGTCGTCACGCGGCCACCGCCGAACATCCGGCGGCGGCCGGGCTCGGGCGGGGCGGGTATCCCGGTTACCGGGTGGCCGTCCGCGCCGAGATCACGCTGCGCCGGACGTTCCAGCAGATACATCCAGTGCCACAGTGGTGGTACCGGATCGCCTGCCGCACAATCCATTTCTATATCCAGGAGCGCGGCCAGCGACTCGGCCGGCTCGGCCGCGATCGTCTCGGTTCGCTCCATCGTCTGGGCAATCTGTTCAGTCGCCAAGGCAGTGGTCTCGTCTTTCTGCTCCGAGCACACACAGCAGGTCGGAAAGATCGGGGGCGTCTTCCAAGTTGTCGACTGCGTGCGCGAGTCTGCGGGGAAGGTCGGGATCGAGCGGTGCGAGGAGGGCGTGCGCTTTGGCCACGACCTCGTCGTGCGACAGCGGGTTTTGTGCCGAACCCTTTGCGGTCGTGGGGTTTCCGGCGTGCAGAGTCAGGGTCTCCCCGCTGCTGAACTCCACATCCAGTTGCGGGCCGTCCTCGAGTTCGATGTCGGTGTCGACGTGCATCGAGATCTTGGCGAAGGTCTCCGCCACCAGTGGATCGTCCGTGCGCGGCGGGTCGAAGCGGTCGAGGCCGACGCTGCCGTCGCACAGCGCCACGCTCACCGCATACGGCAGACTGAACTGCGCGTCGAACACCGTCTCGATCGGGTCGACCGACAGCATGTTCACCGCGGTTTCAGAAGCTCTGATCGCAATGCGGGCGATATCAGTGGGTTTCACGTCACGTTCGCGCATTATCGACAAGATGGTGTCAATGGTGGAGTGACTTCCCCGGCAACAGGCGTAGGGCTTGATATAGGCGGTCGCGACGTTGAAGTCCGCACCCAGGCCGACGAGCGCCTGTTCGGGAAAGCCCTGCCCGTTGTTGTACGTGGCGTACAAGCCACCCCACTCGGCTTCGAAAACTCTACGGGGACCGGTAATTCCGGCCTCCGCGAGGAGGGCCGCGTCCACACCCGTCTCCCCTGCCTTGCCCGGGTGGATACGTTTGGTCATTGCACCGTCGTCGATGAACGCCCACACGCCGCCGGTGAACGACCCCGCGATGCCGAGCGCGTCGGCGAAGCGTTCCGCATCCAGACCAAGGGATTTCGCCGCGGCCGCGGCCGCGGCCAGACTGCCCATGGTGCCGCTCGAGTGCCAGCCTCGGCCGGTATGAACGGCGAAGCCCCCGAGCGCCTGCAACGCCCGGTAGCCGACGTCGTATCCAGCGATCGTCGCCGCGATGAGAGTGCGCCCGTCACCGCCGTTCGCCTCCGTCACGGCCAGCGCTGCAGGCAGCACCGTGGACCCGGCATGGCCCGGACCGCCCCCGTCGTCGAAGTCCCGCGCATGGGCCGCCGTCCCGTTCGCGAGCGCGGCATGGGCCGGTGAAACCCGAAAGGGGGTGCCCCACAACAGGCTTCCGGACACGCCGCGCCCGCCGGTGAGTGCGGTCCGCACCTGCCGGGCCTCCTGTGTGTGGGCACCGGCCATCGCTACGGCGAGCGTATCGAGAATGTTCTTCTTGACTCCATCGACGACCTCGCCCGGGATATCGCCGAATCGAATTTTCGCCCAGTTCGAAGCCAGGCGCTCCGTCAAAGACTCGGCGTTCATCAACGCTCTCCCTGCCGCGGATTCAAGTTCACAGTGAGTGCCTTCACGAGCCAGCGGCCGCCGCTCTGGCCGATTTCGGTATCGTCTTCGACCACCACCGCATCGGGATGATGCATGGCCAAATACCTGACCACTTCTTCCATCTCCACTCTGGCCAAGCTCTGACCGAGGCAGCCGTGACTGCCGGTACTGAAGGTCAACGGCGCATTGGATTCTCGGTCGAGACGAAATTCGGTGGGATGATCGAATCGCCGCCCATCACGGTTCGCGGACCACACCGCCACGTGCACATCGGAGCCCTCCGGGATGATGGTTCCGTTCACTTCGATGTCCTCGGTCGCCACCTTGCTCACAATTCCGGGCCGCGGATACAACCTGATGGCCTCGACCACGGCCGCCGGAATCAACTCGGGATCGTCCACGAGTCGCCGCCAGGTCGCTCGATCGCGCAGCAGTGTCCACACGACCAGACCGGTCTGGTGCGAGGTATTGACCGAACTCGCCTCGAGCATGGCGGCGGCCTCGTTGAGCAGTTCGTCCTCCGACAGCTTGCCCTCTTCTTGCTGGCCGATCAGGTAGGACAGCATGTCGTCGCCGAGTCCCTGCTCCCGCTTTCGTGCGATGAGAGCACGCAGGTAGGCGAAGAGCTCGGCATAGGCGTTCACGATCACGGGAGTGAGAGCGCGGTCGCGTTGCAGCAGTGAGAGCGTGCGTTCCGACAGACTCGCGACCAACGGCTCGTCCGTCGCGGGCGCCCCGGCGAGATAGCAGTAGATCCGTGCGGGAATGCGCTGGTCGATCCCTGTGTGGAAATCGACGGTAGCGCTTGTTTCGAGATCGGTGACAATGTCCTCGACGATCTCACGGACCACTCCGCGGATTTCGTGCACGGTGTTCGGTCCCATGAACCGCGCCATGGGAGCGCGCAGTCGGAAATGACGCGCGCCCTCCGCCATGATGACGCTTTCGGCACGGAATTCGTGTGCCAGTCCGTCGGTGATACCGAACTTCTCCATCAATTCGAGCGCAGCGTTCTTGAAACGCGTATTGCGCAGCACCGTGGTCGCGAGATCGTAGGTCAGCACCGTGTAACCGGAGGGGCCGAGCGCCAGTGGTCCGTCCGGAAGGGCTCCGCCCTCGTGCGCTTGGTCTATCGGGGCGAACGGATCGAAGCGGGGCAGCAGCGTCTCCCTCATCGAGAGATCGCCCCCATCGGGCAGCACAGCACGACCTCGTCGAACTCTTCCTGCCGATCGTCGGAGATCCGCGTCTGCAATTGTTCGAGTAAGCCGTTCGGGCCGATTTGGAATACGTCGGGCATCAGCGCGGCACAGGTGCCATTGGCATCGCAGCGGCCGAAATCTACTGTGACATCGATCATCTCGCTGTCCTTCCTCTGAGATACGAAGCAATACCGAATAATTCGGTTAGCGCCCCGGAGAGTTGTCCGAGCCGTCGCTCAGGTCAACGAACTGTCCGCGCAGGAAGATCAGTGGCGGCTCGCTGGCACGCAGCTCCAGCGACTCGACCCGGCCGACCACCTGGTAGTGGTCACCGATCAGGTCCACCTTGAACCGCGAGCACTCGAGGGCGACGATCGCCTCGTCGAGCAGCGGCACGCCGCTGGCCGACGCGCTCCAGCCCACCTCGTCGAAACGCTCCGCGCTCGGCCGCGCGAACGCCCGGCACACCGCGCTCTGGTTGTGCCCGAGAATGTTCACGCCGAAGCGGCTCGCACGGTACAGATGCGGCCACGTTCTAGAGGAGCTGCCGATGAAGAAGGCGACCAGCGGCGGATCCAGTGAGACAGAGGTGAACGAGCCGATCGTCATGCCGACCGGCCCGGACCTGCCCGCCGCGGTAACCACGGCCACGCTGGTCGGAACATGACCGAGCACACGCCGGTAGTCGGCGGGATCGCCGGCTGGAGCATCGGCTTCTACGGTGGTGGTGTCCATGACCCGTCCCTACAGAACCGTTGTGGTCTCTTCATTGCCCAGCAGCACCCGGCCGTACGCTTCCCGGCCGATGTCGGTGCTCACATAGGCATGCCGCGCCGCGATGGAGGAGTCCCGCCAAATCCGACTCAGCACATTGGCCTCGGCGAAGGAACCCGAACCGTTTGCACTCATCAGCAGGTCGATCGCTTGCGTGCACAATTCGGCGACCACACCCGTGTCGTTTCGAATCCGCGCACGATTTTCCAAATCCATTCGCCGGGCCTCGGCCGCAGCCTGGTCGATGTCGAGGCAAATCCTGTCCAGCAGCATTTCCGCCATGTGCAGATTGGTGGCTGCTTTTGCGACAGCGAGATGATGAGTGGCCGACTGCCGAGCCTGGGAGAAACTCGTGTAGGCGACCGGCTTTGCCGGCAACTTCTCTCGAGTAATCTCCAGCGCGTGCCGGACCATCCCGACCTGTGGGGCGACGAGAATAGCAGAGGCAACCGATGTGAAGCCGATCGATGCCATATGTTCATCCTTGTATGGAGTGAGATACCGCCCTTCCGCCATTTCCTGGAAACGCTGTATACGATGTTTAGGCACGAAATGGTCTTCGACAACAATTGTGTCGCTGCCCGAGCCCCGCATTCCGGTCACGAACCAGGTGGGTTCGATCGAGAACGCCTCCCCGGGAATCAATGCCAGTGCCACCTCGCCGTCCTCCAGCGCGATTCCCACCGTTGCCCAGTCTGCCGCGAAGGATCCGGAGGCGTACGGCCAGCGGCCGCTGATCCGATACCCACCCTCGACCGGCTCGGCCTTACCCGGGGAAAAAATGCCGCATGACGTCGCTTTCGGATTAGATCCGAACATGTCCTGCTGCGCGGCTTCGGAAAACGTCGCGGTGAATCCGTTGGCCGAGGAAGTCAAGGCCGTGATCCACCCGGTCGAGCCGTCACCGCGGGCAACCTCCGCCACCGCGTCGACGGTCGTGCGCATCGTCGCACCGGAGCCGCCGAGCCGTGTGGGCACGAGCAGGTGGAACAGCCCGGCCTCGCCCAGCGCCTTCACTACCTCCGGGGCCACTCGGCGAGCCTCGGAGCCCTGCGCGGCGTATTCGCGGATCAACGGGATCAGGCCGGTTGCGCGGCCCACCAACTCCGCATCCGGAGTGCCGATGTCAGACCTGACGGCGGTCAGCGACGACTGGGTCATGGTGCCTCTTTCCTAGTGGTCATATGAGAAGACTGCCGTGATCGGCATCACCGAGCAGCCATTTCAGAATGCGGAATCGTAAGGAGGAAGGACAAGGCCAGGAACTTCGTGCACACGATGCACGCGGTGCATAGTCGCATTCCGGCAAACGATTTCCGCCTGAGCAACCACAAGCTTCGCCGTATTATCCGGATATGCAGCTGCGCGAACTCGAATGGTTCATCTCTTTGACAGAGACGGGAAATATGACCTCCACAGCAGAACAGCTCAACATCAGCCAGCCAACACTCTCACGAGCTTTGGCCCGAATAGAGCGCAGGCTCGGCGTAGAACTTTTCGACCGTCACCAGAATCGGCTGCGACTCAATAAATACGGCGAGGTATTTCGAGCGCACGCCGTCCGCGCGGTCGATGAGATCAACCAGGGCGAGGAGCGGATCGCGACCCTTGTCGATCCGGACCGTGGAGTCGTCTCAATCGGCTTTCTGCATTCCTTCGGCGGATGGTTGATACCGCGGCTCTTGGATGGCTATCGAGTCTTCGCCCCACGCACCTCCTTCGAACTCTGCGGCGGCGCGGCCGATGCCATAGTCGATGATGTGCGCCACGGGCGAATCGACATCGGATTCGTCGCTCCCCGCCCCAACGCCGACGATCTGCGTTGGCTGTCACTCGGTCGAGAGGAGCTGGGCCTCGGTGTCCCACCGGGCCACCCATTAGAAGGCCGTGCAGATATCGCGGTGGCGGACCTGGTCGACGAGCCCATGGTGGCCCTGGAGGTCGGGTATGGCCTCCGGCAGGTGACCGATCGGCTGTGCCGCGAAGCGGGATTCACCCCTCGGATCGTGATCGAGGTGACCGAGCTGTCCACGCTCCGAGCACTCGTCACGGCTGGAATGGGTGTCGCGGTCATCCCGACAGCGTGGCCGGGGCACACGCTCGCGACTCCCACCATCCCATTTCGCGATCGCTCGATCAGCCGGCAATACGGAGCGGTGACCCGCGCACATGGGCCGAGCGGGCAAGCCGCTCAGCGGTTCCTGGAGTTCGTGGCTGAGCAATCCAGATCTCAGCCGGACACGAGCCGCTGAATCACCGCTACCGCGCGGACGAGGTGGGGTTCGGTGCGGTCGGCGCGATGGGCGACCGCGAGTTCCACTGTGGTGGCGGGACCGGTCAGCGGCCGGTAGGTGACGCCGTCGAGGGTTAGCGCCGTGACGGCCTCGGGGACTATCGCGGCGCCGAGTCCACCGGCGACCAGGGTGATGAGGGTCGAGGTCTCGCCGACCTCGTGCCGGATGCGCGGTTCGATTCCGGCGTCGCGAAACAGGCGCAGGACCACGTCGAACATCACCGAGCGGCGGTCGGCGGCATGGATGATCAGGTCGACATCACGGAGGTCGGTCGGCCGCACCCGCCGGCGACGCGCGAGCGCGTGACCCGCGGGAAGAGCGGCCACCAGGCGGTCCCGCCGCAATGGAGTGACGGTGAGCGAGGAGTCCGCGACCGGCGGGCGCAGCAGCGCCACATCGATATCGCCGGTGCGCAGGGCTTCGACCTGGTCGGGAACCAGCATTTCGCCGCGGAAGGAGAAGTCCACGCCGGGTAGTTCGGTGGACAGTCCGCGCGACAGCGTCGGGAGCAGGCTGTAGGTCACCGAGCCCACACAGCCGATGGCAAGGTGCCCGATCGCGCCCGCCGCCACCCGCCGGGCGTGGTGCGCCGCGGCATCGACATCGGCGAGGATGGCGCGGGCATCGGCCAGGTAAGTGGCCCCGGCCTCGGTCAGTTCGACCCGCCGGGTCGTGCGGTGCAGCAATTCGACGCCCACGTCCGCCTCCAGCTGTCGAATCTGCTGCGAGAGCGGTGGCTGGGCAATGTGCAATCGTTCGGCCGCCCGTCCGAAGTGTCGTTCCTCGGCGACGGCGACGAAGTAGCGCAGATGCCGGAGTTCCATCGCGAGTCCTATATCTATGAGGTCTCAATTAGGGAGGATATAGATATTTCACCTTAACAACCGGAGCATCTAGCGTCATCACCATGAGCGCTTTCCTGTATGCCGCGGTACGAACTCCGTTCGGCCGCTTCAATGGCGCACTAGCGGAGGTCCGGCCCGATGACCTCGCCGCCGGTGTCATCTCCGCGGTGCTCGCCGAGACACCCGGCCTCGACCCGGCCGCGATCGATGAGGTGGTCTACGGCAATGCCAATGGCGCGGGCGAGGAGAACCGCAATGTCGGCCGGATGGCCGCGCTGCTGGCGGGACTGCCCACCTCGGTGCCCGGCACCACCGTCAACCGCCTGTGCGGTTCCAGCCTGGACGCGGCCATGATCGGCTCCCGGCAGATCGAGACCGGCGACGCGGACATCGTGCTCACCGGTGGCGTCGAGTCGATGACGCGGGCCCCGTGGGTGGTCCCGAAACCCGGCCGTGCGTATCCCGCCGGAGACGCTGCGCTCGTTTCCACCACGCTCGGCTGGCGGCTGGTCAATCCACGCATGCCCGCGGAGTGGACGGTCAGCCTCGGCGCGGCCACTGAACAGCTCGCCGAGAAGTTCGACATCGACCGAAAACGCCAGGACGAGTTCGCGGTTCGCTCGCACCGGCTCGCGGCCGCCGCCTGGGACGAGGGCTTCTACGACACTCTGGTCGCACCCGTTGCCGGGCTGACCCGGGACGAGGGCATCCGACCCGATACGTCGGTGGACGCGCTGGCCCGGCTGCGGCCGAGCTTCGGCGCGGACGGCTCCATTACCGCGGGCAACGCGTCACCGCTCAGCGATGGCGCGTCGGCCGTTCTCCTGGGGAGCGCGGCCGCGGCGGACCGGATCGGTCGGGATCCGCTGGCACGCATCGCGGGCCGCGGGGTGTTCGCGCTCGATCCGCAGATCTTCGGATACGCACCCGTCGAGGCCGCCAACCAGGCGCTGCGGCGAGCGGGCATCACCTGGGACCAGGTGGGCGCGGTCGAACTCAACGAGGCTTTCGCGGTGCAGTCCCTCGCCTGCGTCGACGCCTGGGGTATCGATCCCGAGATCGTGAACATCCGGGGCGGGGCGATCGCCCTCGGTCATCCGCTCGGCGCGAGCGGCGGCCGCCTGCTCGGCACCCTGGCCGCGGTACTGCGCGAACGCGAACAACGCTGGGGCGTCGCCGCCCTCTGCATCGGCGTCGGCCAAGGGCTGGCCGTCGTACTGGAGAACACGGAGACCAAGAAATGAGCCGGACCCAGGTACTGGAAACCGTCGACGAGGCGGTCGCCGGAATCGAAGACGGCGCAACGGTTCTCGTCGGCGGATTCGGTTTCGCCGGAATGCCGTTCGACCTCATCGACGGGCTCATCCGCCAGGGCGCGAAGGACCTGACGATCGTCTCGAACAACGCTGGCAACGGCGAGGTCGGGCTGGCCGCCCTGTTGCAGGCAGGCCGGGTCCGGAAAGTGATCTGCTCCTTCCCACGACAGACCGACTCCTACGTCTTCGACACGCTGTATCGCGCGGGCGAGGTCGAACTCAAGGTCGTCCCGCAGGGCAATCTCGCCGAACGCATGCGCGCCGCGGGCGCCGGAATCGGTGGCTTCTTCTGCCCGACCGGGGTCGGCACGCCGCTGGCCGAAGGCAAGGAGACCCGCGAAATCGACGGGCGCACATACACTCTCGAATACCCGATCAAGGGTGACGTCGCACTGATCAGCGCCCACCGCGCCGACACCCTGGGCAACCTCGTCTACCACAAGACCGCCCGCAATTTCGGCCCCGTCATGGCCACCGCCGCCACCACGACCATCGTCCAGGTCGGCGGGATCGTGCCGGTCGGCACCCTCGATCCCGAGGTGATCGTCACCCCGGGAATCTACGTCGACCGGGTAGTCCGGGCCGACGCCCGCCAGTACACGGTTCAAGGAGCGCGCTGATGCCACTCCCCCCCGACGAACTCGCCGCCGTCATCGCCCGTGATATCCCCGCCGGGGCCTACGTCAATCTCGGCATCGGCCAACCGACCAAGATCGCCGACCACCTCTCCCCCAAATCCGACATCGTGCTGCACACCGAGAACGGCATGCTCGGCATGGGTCCCGCGGCCAGCAGCGACGAAGTCGACCCCGACCTCACCAACGCGGGCAAGGTCCCGGTCACCGAACTGCCCGGGGCGGCGTATTTCCATCACGCCGACTCGTTCGCCATGATGCGCGGCGGTCACTTGGACGTCTGTGTCCTTGGGGCCCTTCAGGTCTCGACGACGGGCGACCTGGCGAACTGGCACACCGGCGCACCCGATGCCATTCCCGCCGTCGGCGGGGCCATGGATCTCGCGATCGGCGCCGAACGGGTCTTCGTGATGATGACACTCCGCGACAAGCAAGGACGCTCCAAGCTCGTCACGGAGTGCACTTATCCACTGACCGGCGTCGCCTGTGTCAGTCGGGTGTACACCGACGTCGCGGTCTTCGACGTCGGGCCCGCGGGCGCAACGGTTCGGGAGACCTTCGGGATTTCGATCGACGACCTGCGCCAAATGGTCGGCGTACCGCTGATCGTCTCCGAGTCGCTGCCCGCGAACGCCTGAACGTCGGCCGGGACGGTCACAGTGACGGCGTTATGCGTCCGGTCACGGCGCCGAATCCGATGCGTGTCCCCGACGGTCCCGGGGCGCTCGCAGAAATCGCCACGGTGTCACCATCTTCGAGGAAGGTGCGGGTCTGGTCGCCGAGGGTGACGGGTTCCTTTCCGCCCCAGGTCAATTCGATGAAAGCTCCGCGCTGGTTCTGGTCCGGACCGGAAATCGTACCGGAGGCGAACATATCGCCGGTTCGGGCCGACGCGCCATTGACCGTGCAGTGCGCGAGCATCTGCGCCGGGGACCAGTACATCGTCCGGTACGGCGGGCGCGACACTTCGTGGCCGTTCCATTCGACAGTCAGCTCGATATCGAGGGCCCAGGAGCGAGATTCGCGCAGATAAGGAAGTGGTTCGGGCACTTGTTCCGGCGTAGCGATCCGGGCCTGGTACTCTGCGGCCTAGTTCAGCAGTCCGCAACGCCCTGACCAGCGGAAACGGTCAGTTCTTCTTCATCATCTCGTAGAACCCCAAGACCGGTCAGCGACCTGGCGATCTTGGGGGTTCTACCTATCCGACCAGGTATTTTAGCGTCCCAAGGCATCCCACGCGTTCCGGCTGAACCCCGTGGATTCCCAGCGTTTCGGACCGCAAACTGGCACGCGAAATGGCACCCGGGTTCCCACCCGACCGGCTGCCGACTACCGGGACGTGAATGGCAGGCGATCTTACTTTTGCGTCGTTCATTCCGATGCCCTATGCGGTGCCGGTGATTGGGTTACGGGTCAACGTAGTTCGGTGGCGTACGGCCCGCCTACACCGCAGGAAACTGGTTCGCACCTGCACGCCCGCGCCCTATTCGCCCTAGCGGCACCCGTCGTCAGTATGAACGGCAGACGGTCCTCGTCCGCAGTCCAGAGAGCGCTCATGCAAATCGACAGGTTCTGGAAGCCCCCGCCACCAACGGTTCCGGACCCGGCCGTCATCGACCATTTTCATACACGCCCAGCGCCCACAGCCGCGGTGCGAGGTCCCGCTCGAACAGCTCCAGGAACCGTTTCTGGTCATGTCCCGGCGCGTGGAACACCAAGTGGTTCAACCCCGCATCGGTGTACTGCTTGATCTGCTCCACCGCCTGATCCGGATCGCTGGCCACAATCCAGCGCTTGGCGATCTGCTCGATGGGCAGCGCGTCGGCGGCGGCCTCCATTTCGATGGGATCGGTAATGCTGTGCTTCTGCTCGGGAGTGAGCGAGAGCGGGGCCCAGAAGCGCGTATTCTCCAGCGCCAGTTCGGGATCGGTGTCGTAGGACAGCTTGATCTCGATCATGCGGTCGATATCGTCGACGGTGCGGCCGACCTTGGCGGCTCCATCGGCGACGGCGGGCATGAGCTTCTCGGTGTAGAGATCCATGCCCTTGCCGGAGGTGCAGATGAAACCGTCACCGGCGCGCCCGGCGTAGCGGGCGACGAGCGGATCGCCCGCGGCGATGTAGACCGGGATCCCGTCCTTGGGCACGTCGTAGATGGAGGCCCCGACGGTGTTGTAGTACTGGCCTTCGAAATCGGTGCGCTCACCGGTCCACAGCGCGCGCATGAGGTCCACGGCCTCGCGCAGCCGGGCGAAACGCTCCTTGAATTCCGGCCATTCGCCCTGGTAGCCGGTGGCGATCTCATTGAGCGCCTCACCGGTGCCGACACCGAGCATGATGCGCTCGGGGTAGACAGCCCATGGTCGCGAAGGCCTGCGCGATGACCGCCGGGTTGCAGCGGAAGGTCGGGGTCAGCACCGAGGTGCCGAGCTGAATGCGCTGGGTGCGCTCACCGACAGCGGCCATCCACGCCAGCGAGAACGGCGCATGGCCACCATTGTGCCGCCAGGGCTGGAAGTGGTCGCTCACGGTGGCGCTGTCCATGCCGTGCTCTTCGGCAAGTACCGCGATCTCCACCAGTTCCCGCGGGGCGAACTGTTCGGCCGACGCCTTGTATCCGAGTTTGAGGCTCAATGTGGTTGACTTCCTGTCCTTTTGAGTAGAGCGCACCTGACTAGGCACCAATTTCGCTGCGGTCACCGCTCCACAGCGTGTGGTACTTGCCGTCCGCGTCGACGCGCTCATAGGTGTGCGCTCCGAAGAAGTCACGCTGCGCCTGAGTGAGCGCGGCGGGAAGGCGCTCCGCGCGCAGGGCGTCGTAGTACGACAGCGACGAGGCGAAGGCGGGTACCGGAATACCCAACAGCGTGGCCGTGGACACGACCCGACGCCAGCTGTCGATGGCCGTCTCGATCGCGTCGCGGAAGTACGGGGCCAGGATCAGGCTCGGCAGTTCCGGATTCTCCGCGTAGGCGTCCTTGATGCGGTTCAGGAAGCGCGCGCGAATAATGCAGCCGCCACGCCAGATGGTCGCCAGGTCACCGGGGTGCAGGTTCCAGTCGCACTCGGCGCTGCCCGCCGCGATCTGGTCGAAACCCTGCGCGTATGCGACAACCTTCGAGGCGTAGAGCGCTTGGCGAATGTCCTCGGTGAATTGCGCTACGTCGGTGGGCTTTTCGGACAGGGTGCCCGACGCGAGGCTGACAGCGGCCTTGCGCTGGGCGCGGGAACCGGACAGGCGCGGGCGAACACCGCCTCGGCGATACCGGTCACCGGCACACCCAGATCCAGGGCCGACTTGACCGTCCAGCGACCGGTGCCCTTCTGCTCGGCGGCATCGACGATGACATCGACCAGCGGCTTGCCGGTCTTGGCGTCGACCTGGTTCAGCACCTCGGCGGTGATCTCCACCAGGTAGCTCTCCAGATCACCGGAGTTCCACTGCGTGAACACATCCGCGATCTGCTTGGCGTCGAAGCCGAGCGCGTCGCGGAACAGGTTGTAGGCCTCGCCGATGAGCTGCATATCGGCGTACTCGATGCCGTTGTGCACCATCTTCACGAAGTGTCCGGAGCCGTCAGGGCCGATATGCGTACAGCACGGCACGCCATCGACCTGTGCCGCAATGGATTCCAGCAGCGGGCCGAGGGATTCGTAGGATTCCTTCGGGCCGCCCGGCATGATGGCGGGGCCATTCAGCGCGCCCTCCTCACCGCCGGAGATGCCCGCGCCGACGAAGTTCAGGCCACGCGCGGCCATGGCGGCCTCGCGGCGAATGGTGTCGGTGTACAGCGCATTGCCGCCGTCGATAATGATGTCGCCCGGCTCCATGGCGTCGGCGAGTTCGGTGATCACGGCATCGGTGGCGTCGCCCGCCTGCACCATGATCAGTACCCGCCGCGGCTTCTCCAGCGCGCCGACGAATTCCTCGATGGTCTCGGTCCGCACGAAATCGCCGTCGCCGCCGTGCGCCTCGAGCAGGGCGTCAATCTTGCCGATGCTGCGATTGTGCAGCGCCACGATGTAACCGTTCCGCGCGAAGTTACGGGCGATATTGCTGCCCATGACCGCCAGACCGGTCACGCTGATCTGGGCAGATGCTTTGGGGTAGAACACGATTCAGCTCGTTTCACTGGTAAATGGAGAGTCGATTCGCGATACTCGACTGCCGCACGCGCCGGTAATGCATCATCAGCGCGTTGGTGGAACTGTCGAAGCTGGGCGGCAGGTCGGATCGAAGATCATCATGGATACGGTTGGCGAGCTTCTTGCCGAGCTCGACACCCCACTGATCGAATGAATTCACACCCCAGATCCAGCCCTGTACGAACACTTTGTGCTCATACAGCGCGATCAGCTGGCCCAGCGTGTAGGGGGTCAAGCGGGGTAGCAGGATCGTATTGCTCGAGCGATTGCCCGGAAAGGATCGGTGCGGGGGCAGAGCATCGGGGTTATCGAGATCACCGAACGCCAGCGCACGAGTTTGCGCGAACAAATTCGCCATGAGCAGATCATGGTGTTCCCGATGAGCATGAGCGGGTTCGAGCACACCGATGAAGTCGCATGGTACGGGAGTTGTTCCCTGATGCAACATTTGGAAGAAGGCGTGCTGCCCGTTCGTACCGGGTTCGCCCCAGATGATCGGAGCGGTATCGACGGCGACCTGGCGGCCTTCACGATCGACGGACTTGCCGTTGCTTTCCATGTCGAGCTGCTGCAGGTAGGCGGGCAGCCGGGCCAGCCGTTGGTCATAGGGCAGCACCGCATGAGCCTGCGCAACCCAGAAGTTCCGATGCCATATGCCCAAAAGGCCGAGCAAGACAGGCAGGTTCTCCTCGAAGGGAGCCGAGCGGAAATGGTGATCGATGGAATGCGCACCGGCGAGTAGTTCGCGGAACTGCTGGGGACCGATGACGATCATCAATGACAGTCCGATCGCGGACGGCAACGAGTACCGCCCGCCGACCCAGTCCCAGAATTCGAACATGTTGGCCGGATCGATGCCGAAGGCGGCCACTTCCTCGACATTGGTGGATACGGCGACGAAGTGTTTGCTGACCGCGGCGGGATCGTCGAGGCGCGACAACAACCAATCGCGCGCGGTCCGGGCGTTCGTCAGAGTCTCGACGGTGGTGAAGGTCTTCGACGAGATGACGAACAGCGTGGTTTCAGGATCGAGGTCGCGTAGCGCCCTGGTGATGTCGTGTCCATCGATGTTGGAGACGAACCGTGCCTCGATCTTGGCGTGCGCGACTTCGCGCAGCGCGTGGTAGGCCATCGCGGGTCCGAGGTCTGATCCGCCGATACCGATGTTCACCACCGTCTTGATCGGTTTCCCGGTAGCACCGCGAAACTGCCTCGACCGCACCCGATCGGCGAAACGACTCATACGATCCAGTACGCGATGAACCGCAGGCACCACATTGGCACCCTTCAGCCGGATCGAGGTGGCGGCAGGAGCGCGCAACGCCGTGTGCAGGGCCGCGCGATCCTCTGTCGTATTGACGGGCTCGCCCGCGAACATATCGTCGATGCCCCCGCGAAGGCCCCGCTCATGGGCCAGACGCATCAGCAGGCGCAGGGTGTGACCGGCTGTGGTGGTAGGTATCCGATTGTCTTGTGCCACAACATGAGCCAGGCATCGCTCCTGGGCCGGTGATTGGGCGGGTGCAGGATCGGTCGGCGTTGCGGGCAAGCCAGGTAGGGGATGTTGATGATCTTGCGGCGCGGGGTGGTGCCGCAGACTCGACCCCATGAGTCAACCAGCGTGGAGGCAGTCCCGTGGGATACGCTGGGCGTTGTCGAAAGGTGACCCTTGATGCCTGATGTCCGGGCATGTGCTGGGTGGCTTGCACGCAGCTGATGGCCGATAATGACTCGCTCGGGACGCGCCGTGAGGTGATCGCGCCGGTCGCGGCGGAGTTGAGTCTGTCCGGGTTCGCCGATGCCGAGGAGATCGGACGGGGCGGTTTCGGTGTGGTGTATCGCTGTGTGCAGGTGGCGTTGGACCGCACGGTGGCGGTGAAGGTGCTGACCGCCGAATTGGACGCCGACAACCAGGCACGCTTCTTTCGAGAGCAGCGGGCGATGGGCCGGTTGACCGGACATCCGAACATCGTCACCGTGCTCGGGGTGGGTGTCATCGCGAGTGGCCTTCCGTACCTGGTGATGCCGTATCACCGGTTGGATTCGCTGGATGCGTGGATCCGCGGGCGGGGTCGGTTGCCGGTGGAGGAGGTGTTGCGGATTGGTGTGAAGATCGCGGGTGCGCTCGAGAGCGCGCACCGGGTCGGGATCGTGCATCGGGATGTGAAGCCGGGAAACATTCTGCTCACCGATTACGGCGAGCCGGCGTTGACCGATTTCGGTATCGCCCGCATGTCCGACAGCTTCCAGACAGCCGCGGGCACCTTGACCGGGTCGCCCGCGTTTACCGCGCCGGAGGTACTCGAGGGTCAGGCGCCGACCCCGGCCGCGGACGTTTACGGGCTCGGTGCGACGCTGTTTTGTGCGCTGACCGGGCATGCCGCGTTCGAGCGGCGTAGCGGGGAGAACGTGGTGTCGCAGTTTCTGCGGATCACTACCCAGCCGGTGCCGGACCTGGGGGAGAGCGGCATACCCGAGGACGTGTCGGCGGTGGTGGCCACGGCGATGAGCCGCGATCCGCGCGAGCGGCCCACGGCGGCGGGGCTGGGCGAGACCATTCGGCAGGTGCAGCGCCGCCACGGATACCCGGTCGACGCGATGGCGCTGCAGATGGAACCAGGCAGCGAGTCGCGGGACTACCCGCCTCCGACGCAGGGAGGCCCGCCGGCGGCGGGGGACGATCGCACTGATGGCGCTGATGGCAATCTGCCGCTCGAGTTGACCAGTTTCGTCGATCGCCGCTCCGAGCTGTCGGAGGTGAAGAATCTGTTGTCGGCCGGCCGGTTGGTGACGTTGGCCGGGATCGGGGGTGTCGGTAAGACCCGGCTGGCGTTGCGGGCGGCGTCGAGTGTTCGACGCGGTTTCGCCGACGGGGTGTGGCTGATCGAGCTGGCCGACGTGCGTGACCCGGCGATGCTGGTCGACGTGGTGGCGGCCACCCTGGGTTTGCGCGATGATTCGGCCCGGCCGATGCGCGAGGTGCTGGTCGGGTTCCTGGGTGTGCGGGAAACGTTGCTCGTTATGGACAATTGTGAGCAGGTGGTGGCGGGGGTGGCGGGGCTGGTCGAGACATTGTTGCGGGCGTGTCCGAGTCTGCGGATTCTGGTCACCAGCCGGGAGCCGTTGGACATCGCCGGGGAAGCGGTGCTGCGGGTGAGGCCGTTGACGGTCCCGGATCCTGATCGTGAGCCGGCGCTGCGGGGGCTACCCCGGTACGATGCGGTGACGTTGTTCGCCGACCGTGCCGCGGCGGTGGTGGCGGGTTTCGAGCTCACCGACGACAACGCAACGACCGTGGCGCGGATCTGTTCGCGGTTGGACGGGTTGCCGCTGGCGATCGAGCTCGCGGCGGCGCGGATGCGTGCGATGTCTGCAGAGCAGATCCTGGCGCGGCTGACCGACCGGTACACACTGCTCACCCGGGGCAGCCGCTCCGCGCCGACGCGGCAGCAGACGCTGCGGTGGTGCATCGACTGGAGCTACCGGCTGTGCACGCCGGTCGAGCAGCAGTTGTGGGCGCGGTTGTCGGTGTTCGCCGGCGGTGCCGAACTCGACGCCGCCGAGCAGGTATGCGGCACCGATGATCTGGCAGTAGAGAGTCTGCTGGACGTGCTCTCCGCCCTGGTAGACAAGTCGATCGTGATCCGGGAGGAGTCCGATGGTGTCGTGCGGTTCCGGATGCTCGAGACCGTGCGCGACTACGGCCGCGACAAACTACACGAGACCGGCGAATACCAGGATCTGCGTCGACGCCACCGCGACTGGTGCCAGCGGCTGGCGCTGGAGGCGGAGGCCGGGTGGATCAGCGCCCGGCAGCTGGACTGGGCTGCACGGCTCGAGCGTGAGCAACCGAATCTGCGTGATGCACTCGAGTTCTGCGAGTCCGACGACAGCACAGCCTCGGCCGAGGCCGGACTCGGTACCGCCGCCGCATTGCTGGTGTTCTGGATCCAACGGGGTCTGTACGGCGAAGGGCGACGCTGGCTCGACCACGCCCTGGCCCACCCCCCCGCGGGCTCGATACCCGAGCGTGTCAGGGCGCTTCATGCCGCCGCCGTCATGGCGATGGCGCAGGGGGACCTCGACTCGGCGGCAGGCTTCGTGGAGCAGGAGCGCGCGCTGGCCCAACGGGCTCCCACTCCCCTGCACCAGGCGCTGGCCGCCTTCGCCGATGGCTTGCTGGCGCTGTATCGAGGCGACCTGGCTCGCGCAACCTCCCGCCTCGAACGTGCTGTCGAGATGCTCAGTTCGGTTAGACAAGAATACTGGGGGTACTTTGGTGCGTTGACCGTGCTCGGTTGGGCATATTCACTCCAGGGCGATACCGGGCGGGCGATCGAGTGCCATGAGCAGATACTGTCCATCACCGAAGCGTGCGACGAATCGACGTTTCGGTCGTACGCGCTGTGGGGGTTGGGGCTTGCCGTATGGCAGCAAGGACAGCCGGCTCGTGCACAACAGCTCGTGGAGCAAGCGCTGCGAATCAACCGACGGGTGCGCAGCCCTGCCGTCGCGGCACTCGGTCTCGAGGTGCTGGCCTGGATCGTCGCCGACGGCGACGGTGAGCGGGCGGCCACTCTGATGGGGGCCGCGGACCAGCTACTGCGGTCCGTCGTTGGTGGGAGTGTTTTCCCGGACCTGTCGCATTATCACGACGAATGTGACCGGATGGTGCGCCGCGCCCTCGGTGAACGAGGATTCGACGCGGCGTTGCGGCGCGGCCAGGCGATGGGGATGAACGCTGCGGTGGCCTATGCGCTGGGGGAGCAGCCCGCCGGCACGCCGCGCGCTTCGGATCAGAAATTGACCAAGCGTGAACGGCAGATCGCCGGCCTTGTCGCCCAGGGGCTCACCAACAAGCAGATCGCCGCAAAACTGGTGATCTCCCAGCGCACTGCGCAAGGGCATCTCGAACATATCCTGAGCAAACTCGGATTCACCTCACGCGCCCAGATTGCGGCCTGGATGGTGGAGGAGGCCAGGCAAGAGAATGCTTGACCGCAATCCGAATGCGTTGGTTCTTGGTCTCCGAAGTCACTGCGGTGCCCGGTTGACGGGTTCCCACATGTCCACACTGTGGCTACCGCATGGAAAGAACTCACTTGATCGCCAGCGCCACGCGGTGTTGTCGTCTCATGCCCGCTCGGCGCCCATTGGAATGAATCGGCAAGCTGTGGGCATCGTCAGCCCCTCGGTCGACGGACCGATTCGGTGAACGAGTCCACCAGCGATTGGTAGATCGGACTGCCTCTACCCGAGTCGCACAGTCTGATGTAGCGAATTTCGTGATCGTGTGGCGTCACAGAACCGGATTCACCAGGCGTCCTCCACGGCTACATGTCCACGCTCGACCAGAGCGTGGACCATCGCCCCAACTGCTCGAACCCCTCCCCGACGGTGAGCCCGTGCCGTTCCGATAGTGAATCCCCTCGAAGATCACCGCGATTCTGTAGTTCGCGAAGCCGAAATACCAACTGAACTCCGACAGGTCGCCCCGTTTGCGCGGCATACGCCTGAATGAGGGCATCGGAGCCGGGACATCCGGGCACATCTCCCGGCACGCCCGCCACCGGACTATCGAGTCCCCGAATTCCGTCCACCACAAGGCCATCGAGGCCAGGTCCGTCAGCAGGTCACCGAGCGTCGCCATCCCCCAGTCGAGGACACCGATTGCCGTAATCGGGTTCGACAACAACGACGTTGTCCAGGCGAAAGTCGCCGTGCACCAACGCGTGTCGGTGCCGTCTGAATACTGATCGGATTCTGCCGACTGAAAATTGAGCAGCCCTGTACCCCTTTGGAGGGTGATTGCTGTGGAGGACTGGGCCGAGATCCGTCGGCTGTATCGTGCGGAGGGCGTGTCGATCAGTGAGATAGCGCGACGGTTGGAGATCGCACGGAACACGGTGCGGGCGGCGTTGGCGTCGGATCGGCCACCGAAGTACGAGCGCAAACCGGTTGGGTCGCTGGTGGATCCGTTCGAGGGTGAGATCCGTGCGCTGTTGGCGGAGTTCCCGCGGATGCCGGCGACGGTGATCGCCGAGCGGATCGGGTGGAGGCATTCCTCCTCGATCCTGCGGGCCCGGATTCATGAGATCCGTCCGGAATACGCGGGTGTCGATCCGGTGGATCGGGTGGTCTATCGGCCGGGCCGAACAACGCAGTGCGACTTGTGGTTTCCCGATGTCCGGGTCCCGGTCGGGCATGAACAGGTGCGGGTGTTGCCGGTGCTGGTGATGACGTTGGCGTATTCGCGGTTTCTGTCGGCGGTGATGCTGCCCTCGCGTCAGGGCGGTGATTTGTTGTCGGGGATGTGGCAGTTGATCGCCGGGATCGGTCGGGTGACGAAAACCCTTGTCTGGGATCGAGAAGCGGCGATCGGTGGCACCGGGAAGGTGACCGAACCGGCTGCGGCTTTCGCCGGGACCTTGGCGTCTCGGATCGTGTTGGCGCCGCCGCGAGATCCGGAGTTCAAGGGCATGGTCGAGCGCTGCAACGGGTTTCTGGAGACCTCGTTCCTGCCCGGCCGAAGTTTCGGTTCACCGGCGGACTTCAATACTCAGCTCGGTGAGTGGCTGGGCCGCGCCAATCAGCGCACGGTCCGGGCGATCGCGACCCGTCCGGTCGACGCGCTCGAGGGTGACTACGCGGCGATGATGCCACTGCCACCGCTGGATCCGGTTGTCGGGATCAATCACCGAATCCGTTTGGCGCGTGACTATTACGTTCGCGTCGACACCGTCGACTACTCCGTGGATCCCCGTGTGATCGGTCGGTTCGTCGATGTCACCGCCTCACCGACGACGGTGACCGCGCGCTGCGACGGCGAGGTCGTGGCCCGCCACGACCGCTGCTGGGCTCAGCGGGTCGTCGTCACCGATCCCGTCCATGTCGAGACCGCCCGCCAGATGCGGGCCGGGCTGGCCCGCGAACGTGACAGCCGTGAACGCGCCGCCCGCCATCACAGCGACGGACACCAGGTGATCCTGCGGTCCCTGCCCGACTACCACGCCTTGTTCGGCGTCGATTTCACCCCCGTTCCCACCTCAGAAGCGAGCAACCACTAACCATGGCCAAATTCACCGCCGCGGCAACCAAACAACCCGCCGAAGGCATCCCCTCGATGCTGCACTACCTCACCCGGGTGCTGAAGACCCCGGCGATCGGGCACTGCTGGGAAGAACTCGCCGACCATGCCCGCGACGAAAACTGGTCCCACGAAGAGTATTTGGCCGCCGTCCTGCAACGCCAGGTCAGTGACCGCGAATCCAAAGGCACCGCCATGCGGATCGCGACCGCCCACTTTCCGCAAGTGAAAACCCTTGAGGATTTCAACCTCGACCACCTGCCTTCGCTGCGTCGAGATGTGTTGGCGCACTTGGCAACAACGACGTTCGTCGCGAAAGCCGAGAACGTAATTCTGCTGGGCCCGCCGGGGATCGGGAAGACACACCTAGCGATCGGACTCGGCGTCAGAGCCGCGCAGAGCGGTCACTCGGTGCTGTTCGACACCGCCAACAACTGGATCACCCGGCTCTCGGCGGCGCATCAGATGGGGCAGCTGCAGAACGAGTTGAAGAAGATCCGCCGCTACAAGCTGATCATCGTCGACCTATGCCGAGGTGGGAACTATGCCGCTGCGGCAGGGATCGTGACGTGAAAGCCCTGGTAATGGCGGCAGAAGGACTCGGTATGGCGGCGAAACGGCCTGCATAGTTCCAGCGGCAGCACTGATACTTCTTCTGATGGGTGAGTGCGTCAGATGGAGGCGTGATCATGGTCGGGACTCGGAGAAAGCCGGGCAGGATGGGCCCATACATCGCCGGTTACCGAAATCATCTGGAGGAGTGCCGATACACCTCCGCCACGATCCGGAACATGTTGCAGATCATCGGCGATCTGGGACGCTGGATGATCGAGCAGGACGTGACGGCAGAGCAGCTGACCGCGAAATCTCTGGAGGAATTCCGCAGGGTCTGTTGCGAAGCGATGCGCCACCCGCCGACCGCGAAGAGCCTCAACCCGCTCATCGACTTCCTGAAATCGGAAGGGCTACTGACAGATCCGCCAGTCGTCCTCGATCCGCTGGACCCCTTGATCGGCGAATACCGTGCATGGCTGGTGAGCGACCGAGGTCTAGCGGCGACCACGATCGTCCGCTACGAGAGCCTGGCCCGCCGGTTCCTGGCCGAGGCATGTCCAAGCGGACCTGGCGAACTGGATGGCGCGGACATCGTCGCGTTTCTGCTGGCCGAAAGCCCGCGAGTCAGCGTCGGCGCGATCAAAGGCCGTGTCGCAGAGCTGCGGTCGCTGCTGAAGTTTTTGTATCTGCGCGGGCTGCTTCCACACCCGTTGACTTCGGCGGTTCCGCCGGTCGCTGGCTGGCACGACACCGGCATCCCGAAGTCGATCACCGCTGGGCAGGTCCAGCGACTACTCGACACCTGCGACCGCGATGACCCGGTCCAGATCCGCGACTACGCCATCTTGACCATGATCGCGAGGCTGGGACTGCGCTCGATCGAGGTCGCACGCCTGGAAGTGGGCGATATCGATTGGCGGGGCGGGCGGATCATCTTGCGCGGCAAAGCGTCCCGCGAGGATGCAATGCCGATGCCGTTCGACGTCGGGGAGGCCATCAGCGCCTATCTGACCGCTGTCCGGCCGACGACGACGTTGCGCCCGGTATTCGTGACCTGCAAAGCGCCCCTGCGCGGCATCCGCGCCGATTTGGTCAGCGATGTCACCCGCCGAGCCTGCGATCGGGCGGGTCTGCCGCGCGTCGGCGCTCATCGGCTGCGACACTCGCTGGCCACCGAAATGCTGCGCCGCGGAGTTCCGCTCGTCGATATCAGCCAGGTCCTTCGCCACCGAGACCTGGCCACGACCGCGATTTATGCGAAGGTCGACCTCTCCACGCTGCGCGACATCGCCGCCGAATGGCCCGGAGCGCCACGATGAGCCGGTTGTCTCAGGCTGCTACCGACTACCTGGATCTGCGCAAACGGCTCGGCCACGACCTGGCCGAGCACCATCGACTGCTGCCGCGGTTCGTCGCCTATCTCGACCATATCGGGGCGCCGACAGTCACGATCAACGCCGCAATGGACTGGGCCCTGGCACCCGAGGTCGATGCGGCGACCTCGAACCCGGCACGCCGGATGACGATCGCCCGCCGCTTCGCCCAGCACATGGCCGGGCTGGACCCGCGCACCGAAGTCCCACCACCAGGGTTGATCTCGTTCCCTCAACGCTGGCATCCGCCGTTCATCTACACCCGAACCGACCTGGAAACACTGACCACTCAGGCGCGACGCCAGGTCCAGGGTCGGCTGCCGGCGGCCACTCACTCCACGATGCTGGGCCTGCTCGGCGCCACTGGTCTGCGGGTCGGCGAAGCGATCCGCCTCGACCGCACCGACATCGACTGGACAGACCAAGCACTGCTGATCCGAGAATCGAAATTCGGCAAATCCCGACTGGTTCCGATCCTGCCATCCACCGTCACTGCCCTGCGCGACTACGCCGACATCCGCGACGAGCACCACCTGAACGCGGCAACGGCTAGCTTCTTCGTCTCCCGCCGCGGCGCCCGGATGGTCTATCCCTGCGTTCATGCGATCTTCCGGAAGTTGTGTCACACCAACGGAATCGGGGCCGAAGCGCCCCGCCCACCACGCATCCACGACCTGCGGCACTCGTTCGCGGTCAACACGTTGCTGCGCTGGCATCGAACCGGCGAGGACGTCGAAGCGAAACTTCCGACGCTGTCGACCTATCTCGGTCATCGGGACCCGCGCTCGACCTACTGGTATCTGTCGGCGGCCCCGGAGCTGCTGAGTCTTGCCGCACAGCGGCTCGAATACTCGGTCCAAGCGAGGCCGTCATGACCGCGATCGCCGCCACCCTGCAGAACTTCTTCACCGAACGGCTTATCAAACACCGCCACGTCAGCCCGCGCACGATCGCCTCCTACCGCGACTCTCTGAAACTGTTGCTGGGCTTCGTTTCCCAACGCGCGGGGAAACCAGCGTCCGACCTGGACTGGGCCGACCTGAACGTCGACACCATCAGCGCGTTCCTCGATCACCTCGAACACGAGCGCAGTAACAGCCCCCGCACCCGCAACCTGCGGCTGACCGCGATCCGGTCCCTGTTCACCTATGCCTCCCTGCGACACCCCGAGCACGCCGAGCTGATCCAGCGAGTGCTGGCGATCCCACCCAAACGGTTCGACAAACAGCTCGTCGCGTTCCTGACCAGCACCGAGATCGACGCCCTGCTCGCAGCACCGAACCGCGATCGCTGGGAAGGTCGCCGTGATCACGCCCTGCTGTTGGTCGCGGTCCAAACCGGGCTACGCGTCTCCGAACTGACCGGGCTCAACTGCGGCGACATCAGTCTCGGCGCTGGAGCCAACCTCCGCTGCCTCGGCAAGGGGCGCAAACACCGCGCAGTTCCGCTGACCACTCCCACACAGCGGGTGCTGCGCGTCTGGACCGACGAACGAGCCGGCGAAGCCCCTCAGCCCTTGTTTCCGACCCGCACCGGCCGACGGCTCAGCGCCGACGCTATAGAACGCCTGGTCCGCCGACATGCGACCACCGCAGCCCAATCCTGCCCCAGCATCCGGCCGGCCGACCTGCATCCACACGTCCTGCGACACAGCTGCGCGATGGCGTTATTGCACGCTGGCGTCGACACCGCTGTCATCGCACTCTGGCTCGGCCACGCCGACATCCGATCCACCGGAATCTATCTGCACGCCGACATGACCATCAAGCAACGCGCACTCGACCAGACAACCCAGGCTTCAACACCGCCGGGCATCTACCGCCCGACAGACACCCTCTTGGCCTTCCTCGAAAACCTGTGATCAGACCGACCGCTGGATATCACTAGCTGCGGAACATGCTGCGCTGCTACAGATTCGATGTCATGCGCCGATCTGCTCGGCATAGTTCTCACCTCGGCATAGAACATCGGTGAGAAAGTCCTGCTCGTCGCCCACCCACAACGTCAGCAACTCGCGATCTACCCACCACCAGCTCTCCACCCATACTTCGGCCATCCACATGCGCTGGAGTCGTAGCCGATGACACCGACCATTCGCACTGTCGCGGATCCAACAGCCATCGACGCCACACGAATCCTGCTGTCGCAGATGGGCATCACAGCCACCGATCTACTTACCGACACCCTCGAGGTGCCCACCTTCGGCGACGTCATCCCGAAACTACGGGCCACCCTCACCCCAGGCACCCTGCGCACCTACAACACCCACCTCGAAAACACCTGGCACGACCGCCAATTGGACACAGTAACCAAGGCCGACCTCGACGAGAAAGCCCGAGCAGCACAAGCCTGCAGCCGCGGCAGCCGCAACGGTGTCGGTGCACGAGAACACTTCATCAGCGCCGTGCGCTGCCTCTACCGCTATGCCGAAGACAACAACTGGATCCACCCCACTCGAAACCCCGCCCGCCGCCTAGCAATACCTACCCGACCCCCATCACACCGCCAAGCAATCCCCTCACCCCAACTCGCCGAGATCTGCCACGTCGCCGCCCTCACCGGCAACGACCCCGAACTCGACACCCTCATCCTGCGCCTACACATCGAAACCGCCTGCCGCCGCAGCGGCGCCCTACACCTACGCCCCTGCGACCTCGACCCACACCACTGCCTGATCTTGCTACGCGAAAAAGAAGGCATCGACCGGTGGCAACCGATCTCACCCACCCTCATGCGACACCTCTTGCGCCACGCCGAACAACGCGGCAGCCCAACCCAAGGGCAGCTGCTGCGCTACCGCAACACCAAACCCATCACCGCCCGCCGCTACGACTACCTCTGGGCACGCATCGGGCAACACCTCCCCTGGGTCGCGACCCAACACATCAGCACCCACTGGCTGCGCCACACCACCCTCACCTGGGTCGAACGAACCTTCGGCTACGCCACCGCCCGCACCTACGCGGGCCACCACACCCGAAAAACCCACGGCACCACCGCCACCTACGTCAAAGCCAACCTCCACGAAATCGCCGCAGCACTATCAGCACTCACCCAAGAACCCCACCCCCTACTCACCAACCCCTGATCACACTCTGACCGCCACGGTGCCGGTCCCCACCAACACGCGACCGGCACCACCCAGAGCAGCTCCGACCAACGACTCCACCGCGACCACAACACATTTGAAGCAGACAACACACCGAAACCAAACCAACCGACAGAACCGACGCCACCCTCTCCCACTCAGCTACTCACAATGAAGTACCGAAAAGTATTGCAGCTCAAGATAATACAAGACTCACAACATGATCATAGATTCTGTGCTACATTCTCGCTACGCACAATAGAAGCTACTCGTGCACACATCTGCACCAATATTGTTGCCTCCGTGTGATCGATTCCTTACTCGCACACGCAGGAAATCCCGGATCGCCAGAGATCCAGTACCGACCTGCGCGGAAACGTGGCAGATTTGCCAGATCAGCGCCAGCGAGGCGAGCGCATCGAAACGGTGGGGATCTCCAATATCCAGCACTGATTCAGGATCGGTATCGCTGCGATACCCCATGAATGGTCGCGCGTCGACCCACGCGGCTTATCGGCCTCCGGATTGCAGTTCAGTCCCGGGAGCGCTTTCAACCGAGTCGGTCGAGGCGCTCAGCTATCGGTGCTGGCTCCCTGCGGACACCATGACAAGGTGCCATGATTTCATGGCCGCCGGTCGAGGTCGGAAGGCGGCCTCCTCCTCCATTGAGATCCCTAAGGTCATCATCGTCCGGGATGACGTCCTGGATACCCAGGACGGCGGGGTGTAGCTTATGCGGTCTCTGCCCTTGTGTGGCTCGCTGCGAATGGCTGCCCCGCCGTGCTGGACACCCCGGCCACCGATTGAGATCTTTTGCGAATCGTCGCCGGTTAGGGACCTGTTGGCGGGGTTGTCCATGGGTTTGCTTGCGGGAACAGGAGAAAACCGAGAGTGGCTCAGCGGCAACGGGTGTGGATCGGAATCGATGTCGGCAAGGCGGGGCATCACGCGTGCGGGATCGACGAGGCCGGCAAGGTCTGCCGGTCGCAGAAGGTCGGCAACGATCAGCGGGCGATCCAGAGCCTGATCGATCGTGCTCGTGACACCGCCGTCGAATTGCGGTGGGCGATTGACCTGATCAGTCCACAGGCTGCGCTGTTGATCACGGTCCTGCTTGCCGCCGGCCAGTCGGTGGTGTATGTGCCCGGCCGGACGGTGAACGCCATGACCCACGCGTTCCGCGGCGAGGGCAAGACCGACTGTGGGCATGATGTGCGCGGTGTTCT
Organism: Nocardia vinacea; assembly: GCF_035920345.1. Lineage (NCBI taxonomy): Bacteria > Bacillati > Actinomycetota > Actinomycetes > Mycobacteriales > Nocardiaceae > Nocardia > Nocardia vinacea. Next base: position 975,048 of record NZ_CP109149.1, on the reverse strand, counting down.
TCCGGTGGCTGGACCCCAAAACCGACCGGCTTCGTGCCTTCTTGGCGACACGTCGGTCATCGGAAGAACACCGTCCGGCGTCTTCGGCCGGGCGCGCTGTGGCCTCAAAGGGGCTTGAACCTTCCCACCACAGTCTTGCCCGCGCTGCCCCGGCCGAGGATGTCTCCAATTCAGTATTGAAGCAGGAGGTTTCGTGGACAAGGCCGAGATCATCGAACTGGACCGGGTCGTGGTCACCGTCGGGGTGGACACGCATCTGGATGTCCACGTCGCGGTCGCGTTGGATCAGTTCGGTCGCAAGCTCGACACCATCCACGTCCCGAGCAACGGATCTGGGCATCGGCGACTGCTGGAATGGGCTCGCAGCCTTGGCATTCCGGGCAAGTTCGGTATCGAAGGCACCGGCTCCTACGGATCTGGCCTGACTCGTTACCTGCGCCGCCAGCACCTCGATGTCATCGAAGTCATCCGCCCCAGCAGGCAGACTCGCTGATTGTCGGGAAAGTCCGATGCCATCGACGCCGAGGCCGCAGCAAGGGCAGTGCAAGCAGGAACCGTTCTCGGGCAAGCGAAATCGCAGGACAGTGCTGTGGAAATGATCCGGACACTGCGGGTAGCACGCCGATCGGCGATGCAGGCGCGCACCCAGGCCGCCAACCAGCTGCACGCCGTTGTCGTCACCGCACCCGACGAGCTGCGGGACCGTGTGCGCCGTCTGCCGGTCGCGAAGTTGGTCGAGACTGCGGTGCGGCTGCGTCCCGGTGTAATCGGAACCCTCGAAGCCGCCAGCAAGCTGGCATTGAAGTCCCTGGCGGTGCGCTACCGTCAACTCACCGAAGAAATCGGTGCGCTCGACGCGGAGATCGAGCGTCTGGCGCATCAGGCGGCCCCGAACCTGTTCGGGGTCAAGGGAATCGGACCCGATACCGGCGCCGCTCTGCTCACCGCCGCCGGCGATAATCCTGACCGGCTGCGTTCGGAATCCGCGTTCGCCCACATGTGTGGTGCCGCGCCGATCCCGGCCAGCTCCGGCAAGACCACCCGTCATCGCCTCAACCGCGGCGGCAACCGAGAAGCCAACCGCGCCTTGCACATGCTGGCCATCAACCGGCTCAGCTACGACCCACACGCCCGTGCATACGCCGCTCGACGCACCGCCGAGGGAAAGAGCAAACGCGAGATCATCCGCTGACTCAAACGCTACCTGGCCCGCGAGATCTTCAAAGCCCTCACCAGCGACAACCTTCGCATCACCCCCATCGCCCAACCGCCCGACCAGCACACTGCCTAACGCAGGACCGCGATCGACTTGACCTATAGGAGCGTCGCCAAGGACGCGCGTGTGATCGCCGAAACCGCGCGAATGAGAACCGATTTGGAGCCGGTAGCAGCACCGGATGCACTGGTGGCGGAGCTGACCCAGCTGTCGAGTTATCGCACGGATCTGATGGGCGATTGGGTGCGCGGGGTCAACCAGCTGCGGGCCATGCTCGCATCGATCTTCCCGGCCCTCGAGGCGGCGTTCGACTATTCGAACAGGCCTCCGCTGATCCTGGTCTCGGGCCTGTGCACGCCGTCGGAGATCCGCGCTGCTGGTGTCGAAGGGGTGACGGCCCACTTGAAGGAGAACGGCGCGTGGGCAAAGGGGATCGTCTCGATGGCGGCATCCGCTGCTGTCGCGGCCGCCGAACAGGACATCGCCGTCGCAGGCGAGGCGACTACAGCTGTGCTGGTCAAACGTCTTGCCCGCAAGCTGCTCGACCTCGACCGGGAGATCAAGGACACCGAATTGCATGGCCCGGTAGGGCCAGCCGTCGGGGGCACCGGTGTTCCATTGGCTGACGAAGATGTGGAATCCGCCATCGAGCAGATCGCGGCTTTGGGCACGGGTTTGCCGTTGGGCAACAGCAGCGCCGTGTTGTCACCGATCGCCCACACCCTCGGTGCGGTCGTCGCTAGCGTCGAGGAGTCCACCGGGATCCACCCGGTCGGCCCGACGGTGCTCGACATCACCGCCGCGGCGGGCGAGTAATGCGGCGGCACCACCGCGAGCAGATCGAACGATTCGGTTGCGCCGTCGGCGAATTGGACCGTGCGCGCGGCAGGATCGACACGGGCGGTCGACTTCCTATTGTGGAAGCCGATGCCCTTGGCCTCGAGCATGCCGACAAGGGCCTTGCCGACCTCGGGTCCAGCGACCGGCATCGGCAGCGGATCCGGCGTGAACGTATCCACACGCACTGTGCCGCTGGTGAATTCTCACCGAGTTGGTCTGCGATGAGGAACGCGGCCTCGAACGGGGCCGCCGGGCATTTGAACGGCACCGCCGCCACCGACAATTTCTCCAGGGCCGCAAATGATCACCGACCTGCTCACCGAGGACAACTTGCCCCCTACCACCGCGGGATCGCCGAGAAACTTCTCCCACGACAGGGCGTGGGGCACCTGGGTCGGCCGGTGGACACCGAGGAGAACCGACACAGCGTCGTCATACGCGATTATCTGGTAGTCACACGGAAAACGACCGAATGATCCACATGGGCAACGGTTTCGCGGCACCGAACCAGATCCGGGGAGGTCGGTGGCGCCGGGTTCCTGTATTCGGTTGCATACGTGTCTTTCAGGAACTCGCGACCGTGCGCCCGCACGCGGAAAGATCCTGGAAACGATCTAGCGCCAAGATCCGAGACCAAGCCTGCAACGCGATCGGCGCGGACGAATCTCGCGCCGATCGCAAGCCCTGCTAAACCTTTTTGACCACGCTGGATTTGAGTTGCGTGGGGCCGATGCCGTCGACCTTGCAGTCGATGTCGTGGTCGCCGATGCCGTGTTGACCAGGCGGATGTTGCGCACCTTGGTTCCGGCCTTGATACCGGTCGGGCTGCCTTTTACTTTGAGGCTCTTGATCACGGTGACGGTGTCGCCATCGGTGAGGATGTTGCCGACGGAATCCCGGATGATGTCTTCGTCGACGCTGTCGGTGCCGGCTGGTGACCATTCGTTGGCGCATTCCGGGCATACGAGCAAGGTCCCCATCTCGTAGGTGTATTCGCTCGAACATGCCGGACACGGTGGCAGGGGCTGGTTCATCGAGGTCTCCTGATTGTGGGCTGCCGGGCGTTGTTACGCCGCGGTGAGGAAGTCGATGATCACGCGGTTGACCTCGTCGGGTCGCTCCAGGTAGCCGTAGTGACCGCAGCGTTCGATTTCGACGTACCTGGCACCGGGGATCGCGTCGGCGACTTCCCGGCCGAAAACCGGCGGTGCCATTTTGTCGTCGGCGAAACCGATGACAAGGCTGGGGACGCTGATCTGCGCGTAGTCGCTGCGGCGGTCGGAGGAGCGATCCATCCCGATCTGTGCCCGCACGCCCGGCGACGGTGTGCCCGAGGTGAATTCGAAGATGTCGAGCCATTCCTGGGCGCGGGTCGGGTCCTGCATCGTGTGTGGCGAAAGATTCAGCATCGCTTTGATGGCCGCCGCGTACTGCGGAGGCAGCTGAACACCTTTGTCGTAGAGGGCCTGCTCGCCCAGGTTGAGGGTGCGCGACAGTGGATGGGGACGTCCGGCGGTCGCCATCATGACCGCCTTGCCGACGAGGTCGGGCCGCGCCAACGCCAACTCCTGGACCACCCGGGCACCCAACGATGTGCCGACCACATGCGCGGGACCAGCGCCGAGGTGTTCGATCAGTGCCGCGGTGTCACCGACCAAGTCCTCGAAGCTCATGCCGGTGGCGCATTCGTCCGAGGGCGCGATCCCGCGGTTGTCCATCGTCGCAACCCGGAATCCGGCCTTGACCAGAGCGGGAACCTGGTGGGTCCGCCAGACCCTGCCCGGGCCGCCGGTCCCCATGATCATCAATACCAGCGTGCCGGTTCCGGTGACGTCGTAGTTGATCCGGACCCCGTTGAGCGTGGCAATGGGCATGTTTCTACTTTCGTGTGCTGGATTTGGTGGCTGAATATGTAGGCCGTCGCGAGCGGTGACGGTTCCGATCAGAGGTGCACCGGTGGGGAGAATGGCCTTCCCGTACTGATATCGACCAGCGGCTGTGCGCCGCATCGCGGGCAGCAGCGTGCTCTGGGCTCCAGCGCGGAGGTTCGGCACAGCAACGCGCAGTGGTAGCACCGTAGAATCCGGCCGCGCAGTCGGCCGATCGGCGTTACCCGCGTCCCACTCGTCTCCTTCGAGGTTGTTGCCGATATTCGCGATTGTTCGATTACGCGGGGACAGTGGGTTGGCTGGTGTTCAGGCGCGTCCGTGGCGGCGTTCGTAGTCCAGTCGCTGTGCTGCTGCGCGGTCACGCTGTCCAGAGTCGGCCAGGGCGGGATCGAGTCCGTGCTTGACCAGGCGCGCGCGACGGTAGACGAACATCAGGGCAGCGGTGAAGTAGATCAGCGGCAGATATAGCAGTGCCATCATCGCCAGGCCCATCCAGAGTGGCCCCGGGACCAGCAGAAACAGGCACAGCACCGGGATGATCGGGATGAGGAACCGCATCAGGTAGCGCCGGGTCGCGCCGAGGCCGGTCAGATCGTTGCTCACCCAGTCCGACATCGACGCGGGCAGGGTGCGCCCGCAGATGTAGGCGATCCGCTGCGGGAGTGTCGGTGTCGTCCGTTCGGTCATCTGATCAACATCCTGGTCATGTTCGCAATTATGCAACTAGTATCCCCCATCGGCGCACAGCGGCGGTCATGCAAGCCGCGGCTAACACCCTCGATCGAGGAGAATCCGATCTGTTTGCTAAAATTCGCAAGTCTTCAGATCGCTGGTTCGCGGTATGCCAGCCGCCACGGGCGCGTGGGCAGTGCTGAGATCTTGTAGGTTGCCACCTCAACCGGCTGATCGTTCGTGAGATCGGGGCGTCGAATACGGTTCGGGGCCCGGCACTTCCTCCCGAGGCCCTTGCTCGTGGTTGCGGCTTCCCGGAGATGGAGACATGCCTGGCGGGAGTGCGATTTCTCACGAGGCGACCTGCTGGCTAACTGATTGCACGATTTCTAAACTAAATACGTACGCGAATCCGAAGGAGAGCAGCAGTGATCGATAGCTCCGCCCCCACGGTGGCCGCCTCGGCCCCGACCGATCATTCCGGTGTCGCCGCCTGGGTCGAGAAGGTGGCGGAGCTGACCGCGCCGGATCGGATCGTCTGGTGTGACGGCTCCCGGGCGGAATGGGACCGGCTGACCGCGGAGCTGGTAGCCAAGGGCACCTTCGTGCCGCTGACGGCCAAACCGAATTCGTTCTGGTGCATCTCCGATCCCGATGACGTGGCGCGGGTAGAGGATCGCACATTCATCTGCTCGGAAGATCCCTCGAATGCGGGGCCGACGAACAATTGGGTTGATCCGGTCGATATGAAGACCGTGATGAGCGAGCACTACCGTGGCGCGATGTCGGGGCGCACGATGTATGTGATCGCGTTCTGCATGGGCCCGCTGGATGCCGCGGAGCCGAAATATGGTGTGCAGATCACCGATTCGGCCTACGTCGCGGTGTCGATGCAGATCATGACCCGCTCGGGTACACCGGTGTGGGAATCACTCAGCGGTGAAACCGAATTCGTGAAGTGCCTGCACTCGGTTGGCTCGCCGCTGAGTCCCGGCGAGCAGGATGTGCCGTGGCCGTGCGATCACACCAAATACATCGCGCATTTCCCGGAGTCGCGCACTATTTGGAGTTACGGCTCCGGGTACGGCGGCAACGCCCTGCTGGGTAAGAAGTGCTTCGCGCTGCGGATCGCCTCGGTGATCGGCCGCGACGAGGGATGGCTGGCCGAGCACATGCTGATCCTGAAACTCACCTCCCCGCAAGGCAAAACGCACTACATCGCGGCGGCATTCCCGTCCTCCTGCGGTAAAACCAACCTCGCGATGCTCGAACCGGCGCTGCCCGGCTGGAAAGCCGAGACCATCGGCGACGATATCGCCTGGATGCGCTTCGGCGCCGACGGGCGACTGTATGCGGTGAACCCGGAGGCCGGGTTCTTCGGAGTCGCACCGGGGACCGGCGCGAAAACGAATCCGAACGCAATCGCCACGATCGAGGCCGGGAACTCGATCTTCACCAATACCGCCCGCACCGACAACGGCGATATCTGGTGGGAGGGGCTGACTGAACAGCCGCCAGCGCACCTGATCGACTGGCATGGAAACGACTGGACACCGGAGGCGGGAACACCTGCCGGGCACCCGAATTCGCGCTATTGCACACCGATCGAGCAGTGCCCGTCGGTGGCTCCGGAGTGGAAGGACCCGACCGGAGTGCCGATTTCGGCGATCTTCTTCGGCGGCCGCCGGGCCACCACGGTGCCGCTGATCGCCGAATCCTTCGACTGGGAGCACGGCGTTTTCACCGCGTCGGTGCTGTCGTCGGAGACCACCGCCGCGGCGGCGGGCAAAGTCGGTGTGGTGCGGCGTGATCCGATGGCGATGCTGCCGTTCCTGGGCTACCACGTGGGGGACTACTTCGCACACTGGCTGAAACTGGGCGCGGCCGCCGACCCGGCGAAGTTGCCGAAGATCTTCCAGGTCAACTGGTTCCGGCGCAGCACCGACGGCAAGTTCCTGTGGCCGGGCTTCGGCGACAACGTCCGGGTTCTGAAGTGGGCCCTGGAACGCCTCGACGACGAGGCACCCGCGCTGTGGACACCTGTCGGTCTGGTGCCGACCCCGGATGCGCTCGATCTCACCGGGATCGCCGGCGGGTATCGAGACCTGGTGGGTGACGCGCTGGCGGTCGATATCGAGGAGTGGGTGGCCGAGACCCGTTCGATCGATGAGTGGTACGCCACCATCGGCGGCAACCGGCTGCCCGAGGTACTGCGCGAGCAGTTGGCCGCTCTGAAGTTGCGCCTGCTCGGCGCGCGCTGATCGTGCGGTCACTGCTACCGACCTGGTCGGAATGGCGGCCCGCGCTCCGGGCTCCCGGCGCGGATCTGCTGGCCGGGTTGATCGTGGCGCTGGTGGCGTTGCCGCTGGCACTGGGATTCGGCATCAGCTCGGGGTTGGGCGCGGCGGGCGGTTTGGCCACCGCCATGATCGCGGGCGCGCTGGCGGCGGTATTCGGCGGTTCCCGGTTCCAGGTGTCGGGCCCGACCGGGGCCATGACAGTGGTGCTGGTACCGATCGTGCATGCCCACGGCGCCAGCGGCGTACTCGCGGTCGGGTTGATGGCCGGGCTGCTGCTGGTGGTGCTGGCGGCGGCCGGGGTCGGGCGCGCGGTCAGGTACATGCCCGCCCCGGTGATCGAGGGGTTCACCGCGGGTATCGCGGTCGTGATTGCGCTGCAACAGTTTCCGGCCGCACTCGGTATCACCGATGCCAGCGGCGACAAGGTGTGGCAGTCGGCCGTCGACACGGTGCGGCGCTTCATCGAGACACCGAGCGTGGCCACGCCGGTCACCGCGCTCATGGTGGCCGCAGTGATCCTGATCGGTGGCCGCTATCTTCCCAAGCTGCCGTTCGCGGTGGCCGCGGTCGCCGCCGCCACTGTCGTCGCGGCGGTGTTCGATATGGATCTCGCCCGCATCGGGACTATTCCATCGGGGCTACCCGCACCGTCGCTGAGCTTCGTGCACCTCGACGAACTCGGCTCACTGATCGGACCGGCCCTGGCGGTGGCCGCACTCGCCGCACTCGAGTCACTGCTGTCGGCGACCGCGGCGGATTCGATGTCAGTGGGCACTCGGCACAACCCGGATCGGGAGCTGTTCGGCCAGGGCTTGGCCAATATCGCCGCACCGCTGTTCGGTGGTGTGCCCGCGACCGGGGCGATCGCCCGCACAGCGGTCAACGTCCGCTCCGGCGCACGCACCCGCCTGGCGGCACTCACCCACGCCGCAATCCTGGCGGCGATCATCTACCTGGCCGCGCCGCTGGTCGCCGACATCCCGCTGGCCGCGCTGGCGGGTGTGCTGCTGGCAACGACCGTGCGCATGGTGGAGACGGCGTCGCTGGCCGCGATCGGGCGGGCCTCTCGGGGTGATGCGATCGTCATGGCGGTCACCTTCGGTGTCACCGTCGCACTGGATCTGGTCACCGCCGTTGCGGTCGGTGTCGGTTTCGCAGTCGTGCTCGCACTGCGTTCGGTGGCGCGGGAGGCCCGGCTCGAACAGGTGCCGCTGGATGAGGGCGACCATCTCGCCGAGGAACACGACCTGCTGCGCGATCACATCGTCGCCTACCGCATCGACGGACCGCTGTTCTTTGCCGCCGCGCACCGGTTCCTGCTCGAGCTGGCCGACGTCGCCGACGTCAAGGTCATCATCCTGCGCATGGCCAAGATCACCGCGTTGGACACCACCGGCGCGCTCGTGCTCAAGGACGCCATCGGCAAGCTCGAGCACCGCCACATCACGGTGCTGATGTCGGGACTGCGCAGCGACCACAGACGCCGCCTGACCGCTATCGGCGCACTACCGGCCGACGGCGCGCAGAGCATTTTCGCCACGACGCACGAGGCGATCGACCACGCACGCCGGTATCTCCCGGTCTCCCACCGAGGCCACCGACCTCCGCACCTGCTGGAACAGCCCACCACCGCGGCGGCACACTGACAGGCTGCCTCGTCGGATCCGAAACGGGTAGGCCGCGTCATGGGCGGCCTGCATCCCTGCGAGCAGCACGGTCAACCGCATCGCCGCGACAACCACGCCGCCGCCCTCGCCAACGACGTCGGCTTGACCAACGCCCACGCCCAGCGCATCCGTGGACAGCTGCTGCGGATCAACGAGACCGTCACCGGAACGAGGTTGCTGCGCGCGCGATCCGGCCGGGCGGTGTTGTGCTGCAGGCGCTTCCCGATACCGACCAGCTGCGATCGATCGCCGCCGAGGTTGCCGAACTCCCCCTCGGCGAGGCGGGTGTCTACGACCGATTCGCCGGTACCGGAGTCCTGGCCACCGACGATGCCCGTGCGCTCGGCTATCCCGCCCGGGCCAGCGGTATCACCACCGACGCCAGAATCGAACACCCGACCGTCGAACTGCCGGTGACCGAAGTCAGCGCGACCGGCGGTGATGTGCTGGCCCGCTACACCGTGCGCCGCGACGAGTCCGCCGCATCGGCCGCACTGGTCACCGAGCTGGTCCGAAACCACAGCGGGCCAATAGAATTCACGACCAACCCGGCACGAACACCAGCAGCGGCGAGCGGCGTCGGTATCGTGGAAGGCTGGCGCGTCACCATCGTGCGCCGGGTCGAACTCGACGACACCCACCACATCACCCGCGCCAACTCATCGCCTTCGGCGGCGGAATCGATAGTCACTGTCGACGCCTCACTCCCACGAATCGATCCACTAAAGTATGTATCTTAGAAAATCTGCAATCATTGCGCCCGTGTAAACGACTCATGCTCGGCTCGAAATGTCAGCTCGCGGACTTGCTGATCAACGTCGGCTCGACTGGCCCCTCGAGCAACTCGGCTTGACCGGCGACGACTCCGGTCAAGATCGCCCGCGCCACCGTCAACAGCTCTGCAACCCGCGGCGAGGTCAACGCATACGACACAGACAGTCCCTCGCGGCGAGCGGTAACCAGCCCGGTCCGGCGCAGGATCGCCAACTGCTGAGACAGATTGGCGGCCTCGATACCGACTTCCGGCAACATCTCCGAGACCGCGTAGTCACGTTCACTGAGCAGCTCCAACACCCGGATCCGCGCCGGATGGCCCAGGGTCTTGAAGAAGTCGGCCTTCATTCGATAGAGCGGCTGGCGCGCATCGCCCATGATGTTCTCCACTCATCCGAAACCCGACCACAACAGAGATTAATTTCTAATCTTAGCAACTCGCCTAGTCAGCTCCTGTCGACGCGCTCGCCGCCAACGATACGGTCACCACGCCGGAACGGATCACGTCCGGGAACACGACGAGGTCCGTCGATTCTGGAATCAGCAAACATCGGTCGATACCGTGCCGCTCGCACTCCCAGTCCCATTTCCGCGCGGCGGGTCGGCGGCAGGTGCTCTACACGAATCCAGGTCGAGTATGCATGCGTTACTCGCGGCGTAAGCGTGTAGACGAGTGTTCCGGATGGGCCGAATATCGGCGATGAGGTGTTCACGACGGAGATTCGAATCTCTTTGCGCAGCAGGGCGAGCACCAGCTGAGGCCGAAGAATGGACCAGTGAGGTTTTCAACAGCAGGTGGTTGCGCGCTGTGGTTACTGTGCCGCAGCGGCTGTGTCATTGGTCCTGTCCGAGCGCGGTAAGGGGTGCCGCTGTTTCCTCGAAGAGGGTCAGGCGGGAAGAGGTCGAAGAAGCCGTCCGGGCTGTCGTAGTGCCCGCACCAGGGCAACAGCCGGACCCGTACTCCAGTATGAATTCCGGCGCGATCAGCTCTCGCACCCGGTCCATGTCATGGTGGGCCAGGGCCACCGGCAGAGTTGATCTCCTCACCGAGTTCGCTGCCGCGGGACCAGGCCTCCGGACGATCCGGTCGATGTCCCAGACAACCTATTCGACCTCACGCCCCACCCGACGTTGACCCGCGCCGTCAGCGGATCAGCCTCAGCAGGTGGTGGCGCCTCGCTCCCGTCGTCGGCGGCAGCGGCAACTCCGGGCGCGAGGCACTCGGCGAGCGCTACTTGCGCGGCCAGTAATCCAAGCTGCCCTCGCAGCTCGGGCGCGATGTCGCTACCTTCCAGGTCGAGGGCAGCCGAATGTAGCTGAGCGCGTGCGGATTCGAGCGCATCGAAACTCCCTGGAGCGATCACGCCGATCAGACTATCGACATAACCGGGTGCTGCTGCCCGAAACTCCGCTCCATTCGCCGACCGCATCATGCACACGCCCATCCGGAACGCGCCCTGGCGGACCCCGACGAACCGAACCCTTCCGGACAAGGGCCGAATCGGGGCAGCTCGATGCCTGGCCGGTTTCCGGTCGCGTCAGTCAAGACGGCCGATCGCCGAGAGTCGTCTTCTGGTTTCGTTTGCGGGCGCGGTCCAGCAGTTCTGTGATTCCGTACTCGATTTCGTCGGCGATCAGGTCGATATCGGGGGTGGTGTCGTAGTCGCCGGTGATACCGAAGGTCAGCCGGTCGGTGTAGCTGAGGATCGCGATGGTGGTGCGCAGTCGCATGGCGATCGGGATACAGGGCAGGATTTCCAGGACCTCACGGCCCTGTAGCGATAACTTCCGCCTCGGGCCGGGGACATTCGTAGCGAGCGCGCTGACACCGTGCTGGGGGTAATGCATGGCCAGCCGCAGGGTCCACGCGACGAATGCGAACGGGAGCCGACCCGCCATCGACAGCACGGACTTCTCGGCTTCGGCCTCACCGTGTGATCGGTGTCGTGCGATGCGCTGGTGGACGGCCGTGAGCCGCTCGACCGGATCGGAGATCTCGACCGGCAGGTACGGCAGCATCGCCGAAACTCGGTTGTCGAGAACGTATTTCGCGTCCTCGTGACGCATGGACACCGGTACCAGAATGCGGATCTTATCGGCGGTCGGTTCCTCGCCGCGCTTGTGCAGCACGGTGCGGTAGGCCGAGGCGACGGCGGCGAGGGCGACATCGTTGACAGTCACACCGTATGCGGCACGGATCTCCGCGATGTCCGCCAGTGACGTGCGTGCGACGGCGTAGCGCCGCTGTCGGCCGATCGGGCCGTTGAAGGAGGAGGTGCCGGTCGGCGTTACCGCGGCGTACACGACCGGAATCAGGGCCCGCGTCATGTCGATGGCCATTCTCGGCATGGCCATCGACAGTCGAATGCTCTGGGCCGCCAATCCGAAAGCGTTGATCTGTTGACGTCCGGTGGTCGGGCGCGGCGGACTTGTGCTGGGGACAGGATCGCAGAAACTCTCGAACAGGCCGATGCCGGACGCCCCGTCCACCATCGTGTGATGGGCTTTGATGATCAGCGCCCAGCGATCCTCTGCCAGATGCTCGACGACGATGCACTGCCACAGCGGGTGGTCTCGGTCGAGTCGTTCCTCGAGTTCGGTGGCGACCAATTCGCGCAGCGCCGCCTCGTCGCCGGGCTCCGGCAGCGCCGTCCACCGCAGGTGATGTGCCAGATCGAAATTTGGATCGTCCTCCCACACCGGGGCGGTGAGATCCGCGACGGTCCGGCGTACTCGCTGGCGGAGCCGACTATTGCGCACCAGGCTGCTGGCCATCGCGGCGGTGAACTCCTGGCGTGTCGGTACCGGACCGGCGATGATCGCGACCGCGCCGATACCGAGACTGATGTGCCGGTCGGCGTCTTCCATCTCCATGAAACCCGAATCGAGCGGACCCAATTCGCTCATCGCAGCCCACCTACCCCGGCAGCCGCCGAGGCCCGGCCACCGGCTGGGAAACTGCCTGCTATAACGGCAATTCTTCTCGGTGGGGTGCCGCGGGGGCAGATGCCCAAGGTAACCGGGGATGGTGACGTTGGCCCCCGACACTCGGGCCAGCGCGTGGAACGGGCGCAACCGATGTCCTGCCGCGCAGCGCGGTGCGGGGCCTACTGGCCCGCGGCGATGCGGAATACCGGATAGTCCGGGGCGATGCGCTCGAAGTCGGCGACCGGGGCATCGCGTGGTATCGGGATGTGCGGTCGCGCGCCCGGTGCCAGTTGGAGGTAGCGCCGTAGGATCGGGGCCCGGCTTTCCGGATCGACCGACACCAGCCGGACCGCTTCCCGGCGACCGTGCCGCAGGATGGCTCGGCCGTCTGCGGCGGTCAGATTGCGCACCCAGTTCACGTTGGCACCGAGCATCGATACCACATAGCGCCGACCGTCGAATTCGGTCAGCACGATCGGAAACCAGATGAGGCGACCGCTGCGCCGGCCCCGGATCCCCAACGCCGCGACCCGACGGGGCATGATTCCGGCCGCGAACGCGCGGGCTGAGAGCCAATTCTGTACGCGCGCGAACAGGTTCGGACGGCCGGTGCGATACAGCCAGCGCAGATAGTCGTGATACCACCACATGATCCGCTCCTCCGTTGCCGCAGTGTGCTATTCGAGTCAGGGGGGCGCTAGGCGCGAGCCCGGAAGGTCCAGCCGGGAGCCAACTGTTCGATCTGTCCGCGGCATTCGATCTCGATCGGTGGCAAGTTTCCCGGCTCCGATCTGACCTCGACGTCGCTGCCGCTGACTCGGATTCTGAGTTGGTGCCCGCGGTAGGTGATCGGGAATGTCAGCGCACCAAGGGATGACGGCCAGTGCGGCGCGAATATCAAACGCTCGCCGCGGGTTTCGAGCCCAGTGAAGCAGCGTTGCAACAAATCGATGCTGCCTGCCATAGCGCCGAGGTGGATACCCTCGGCGGTGGTGCCGCCCTGGATGTCACCGATATCGGCCTCGAGGACGCTGTCGAAGAATTCCATCGCTCGTTCCCGGTTGGCGCGGGCCAGCACCCAAGAATGGACGACGCTGCTCAGCGTCGATCCGTGCGAGGTCCGTGCGAGGTAGTAGTCGATGGTGCGAGGGATCATCGATGCGGGCAGGTCGTAGCCGAGTTCTCCCAGCAGTTCCAGCAATTCGTCGGAGGACAGCAGATAGAACAGCATCAACACGTCGGCCTGTTTGGCGGCCCGGTAGCGATTGATGTCGTCGCCCTCCGCCTCGAGTATACGGTCCAGTCGCTGGATATCGCCGTACCGCTGCCGGTAGCGTGCCCAATCCAATTCGGCCAGTTGGTCGTAGCCCTCGAACTGGCTGATGATGCCATCATGGAGCGGCACGTTCATGCGGCGGCTGACCTCGGCCCAATGCTCCGGCTCCGATGGCGCCACCCCGAGGGTTTCCAGCAGTTCGGTGCGTTCGCGCGGCGCGAGCAGGTCGAGGGCGTCGAGAGCGCGCCGGATTGCCCACACCGCCATGATGTTGGTATAGGCGTTGTCGTCGATGCCCTCGAAAGGGCGTGCCGGATAACCGGAATGGAATTCGTCCGGTCCGATCACCCCCCGAATTCGGTAGCGGTCCCGGGTTGCGTCGTAGGTGGCGATGCTGGCCCAGAACCGGGCGATCTCCACCAGCATCTCGGTGCCGCATTCGCGTAGGAACTCGCGGTCGCCGGTCACCTGGTAGTACTGCCACACGGTATAGGCGATCGCGATACCGATGTGATTCGCTCGCTGGCTCGGGTCGGGATTCCAGCGCCTGGATCGTGGATTGAGATGCATTTGCTGGCTTTCCTCGCGCCCGTCGCTGCCGGACTGCCATGGGAACATCGCTCCGGAGTAACCGTTTTCGTGCGCCGCGCGCCGCGCCTCGGGCAGTCGCCGGTAGCGATACCGGAGCAACGATCGGGTCAAGGCGGGAAAGCGCAGGTTCAGCACCGGGAAGACGAACAGTTCATCCCAGAACACGTGTCCGCGATATGCCTCACCGTGTAGTCCACGCGCCGGGACACCGACATCGAGATCGGCGGTATTGGGTGAGAGCGTTTGCAGCAGATGTAACAGATGGACGCGCAGCACACGAGCCGCGTTCTTGCGGTCCTCGAGCTCGATGGACAGCCGATCCCACAGGCGTTCCCACGCCGCGACATGGCCGTCGAGCAGTTGCCCGAATCCGCCCTCGGCGCTCAGCCAGCGCACGACCTCCTCCTCCGGCGTCGAGGTCGCGTGATCACGCCCGGTGCAGATGGTGACCGTCTTCTCCAGGGTGACCGCCGCCCCGGCGGTCACCTCGACGGTGAAATCGTGTCCGATCGCTCCATCTTGTTCGACGAAATCCCCCGCCCGGACGATCACTTCCCCGTTCTGCATAATCCTGCTGCGCGCCGCTAGTGCCACCGGAATTTCGGACCGATTGGTCTGCACTGCGAGCAGCACCGAATCAGCGGACAGCTTTGTACCCTGTATGTCGGTGAGATGGTCACCGGACAGTCCCCGATAGCGTTGCACCAGTTCATTTCGGATAGCTCCGTCCAGGGCCGAACGGATCACCAGGCGTCCCGACCAGTTCTCGGCGACAACCGTCGTCTCCAGAGCGCAGACATGCGGTCGGTGCATAGCGACCACCCGTCGGTGCTCGACCGCGGTGATCCGGCCCGCGGCATCGCGGAACCGGAAGCGGCGGGTGAGCACGGCCCGGCGCAGGTCCAGTTCCTGCCGGTAGAACAGCAATTCTGCGGTGTCGATATCGAACCACGGGCCGTCCTCGATCCGGAACGACACCGGTAGCCAGTTCGGCAGGTTCACCAGACTCTCATTGGAGACTTGCCGCCCGGCGATTTCGTCGGTGAGCCGGTTGTAGATGCCGGCCGCATAAGTCCCGGGATAGTGGTGCTCCCCCGCCCGTGCCTCCGGCGCCGCGCCGCGCGTGGCGAAGTAGCCGTTGCCGAGCGTGCACAGTGCTTCTCGGAGTGTCTCCGTCTGGGGGTCGTAGCCGTCGAAGGCCAGCGTCCAGGCATCGGCGGTGTCCGCGTCGGATTCGCGATGCAATGTCCCGGCGAGCCGGTCGAGGACTTTCCTGACCCGGTCCGGCCCGTCCACCGCGAACCGTGCGGCGGTGCGCCGATCGCCATCCTCGCTGTGGCGCACCACGATTCCGATTCCGTGTGCGGCGACCGCGTCGAAGGCGTCTTCGTCGGTGAGATCGTCACCGAGGTAGATCGGCAGCTCCGGGCGGGCGAGCTGATCCAGGATCCAGTCGAGCGCCCGGCCCTTGTCCCAATCCGTATCGGGGCGCAACTCGGTAACCTTGCGACCGCTGGAGATACGAAGCCCGGACTGTTGCGCGACCGCGTGCACGGCGCCGATCACACTGGCCACCACCTCCGGTGCGGCGTTGCGGTAGTGCACCGCGACGGCGAATCGCTTGTGCTCCACCAGAATTCCGGGAGTTTCGGCCACACGACGGGTCAGCTCATCCGCGGCAGCGGCAATGGCGTGCTCGGCGGTCGGTGCCGCGTCGTGTACGTGGTATCCGCCGGCCGGATCGATCAATTCGAAACCGTGGCTGCCCGCATACCAAATTCCCTCCAGACCAACCCGCTTACGCAGGTCCGTGAGATCGCGACCGCTGATGATCGCGACCGGGCAGATACCGGCAAGTTCGGTGATTGCGGCCGCCGCGCCTTCGACCAGGGCGGCGGCGTCCGGATCGGGCACGATCTGGGCGAGTGTTCCGTCGAAGTCCATCAGCACGGCCACGTTCGCGGTGTCGAGCAGAGTCGATATCCGGGGCCAGGACTCCAGCGCACCCGGAAGCTCCGACATGCGTCGGAACCCGGCGCGCACCCGCACCTCGGCCAGATCGGCAACCACGACATCGGCCCCATGCGCGCGCAATTGATCGGCGTGCCCGGTTCGATCGATACCTATCACCAGCGCGAAACCGCCGCGCCGTCCGGCCGTCACCCCCGCTTCGGCGTCCTCGGCCACGACCGTCCGGCCCGGATCCGCGCCGAGCCGCCGAGCCGCCTCGACCAACATGGCCGGATCGGGTTTTCCCTGCAGCCCTAGATTTTCGGCCACGACCCCGTCGACATGTACCGCGAACAGGTCCCCGATCCCGGCCGCCTCGAGCACCTGGGCACAGTTGCGGCTGGCCGAGAAGACCGCGGCACCGATCCCCGCGTCACGCAGTTCACGCACCAAGGCGACGGTGGACTCGAAGACCGGAACGCCGTCGCGGGCCAGCCGATCCTGGAACAGATGATCCTTCCGGTTGCCGAGGCCGCAGACGGTGGCGGCGTCCTCCGGATCGGACGGAACACCCCAGGGCAGCGAAATACCGCGTGCGGCAAGGAAATCCGCCACGCCGCTATATCTCGGCTTGCCGTCGACGAAGCGCTGGTAGTCCGCCGCGGTGAATGGCGAGCGGTCCTGCCCGGGCTCGGCGGGGCGAGACGCCAGGAAGGGGTCGAACAGGTCGGTCCACGCGGCGGCGTGCATCGAGGCACTGTCGGTGACCACACCGTCCATATCGAAGATCACCGCGTCGTATCGGCGCGCGTCGATCAACTGTGCGGCCTGCTCGCCTGTGTTCACAGCTCTAGCCTGGGGCGATTTGTCGGCCCGATCAAGAGCCGGAGGTCATGCGGAGAGCGGCCGAATGCCCCGCCACATCCCGGCGATCGGGTGGATGTCGGGAACCGACAGCTTCTGCTCGGCCGCGGCATCACACCGCACCATCGGTGTACGGCGATGGCTGGCCGCTGGCTGGAGCACAGCGCTCGCAAGCTTTCGCCAACCCTCCCGCCCCGACCAGCGGCCCAATTCCTGTCTCCGCGCCGCGGCCGACCGTGCGGACCGCCATCGGCGCCACACGCGGCTGATTCCTCGTTTATCGGTCGCCGCGGCGCAGCAGCGTCATCGGGACCAGATCGAAATGCATGTGCATCGCATTGCTCGCCGGGACCCGCGTGAACACGATCCGGCCGGTACCGATGCCGAACCGGGTGAGGTCGACCCGGAATACCCACGGATCACTGGGGTCGTCAGGGTGCAGCGGCAATCCGCGCAGCAAGCTCGGGACGGGGGTTAAGAGCCGTAGTACGGGCCTCCCGGAATGGATCCGGACCTGTACCCCAGCGCCGATCATGGATCGGGCACGAAGATCGGTGAGGGCGCCGGGCAGGCGGTAGTAGCCGCAGATCTCGTTCCAGATCTCCGGATGGTGACCGACATCGGTTCGAATCGCGTCGGCGCGCACACCCAGCAGATCGTTCATCAGCGCGGAAACCTCCGCGGGTAGCCACAGCATGGCACGGTGCGCGCCGTTGGTGCTTGCGAAGATCCCGAGTCCGTCGTCGGGCGCGACCCAGATCTGGGAGTCGAACCCGGGCAGTATGCCCTGATGTTCGACGATTCGATGACTACCCGCGACACCACGGAAGAAAGCCAGACCCATCCCCGGTATCCGCCGATCCGGCTGATACTGCGGCTCGAACATCGTTGCCAGCGTGCTGGATTCGACAACCGCACCGAATTCGTTGGCCCCGCCGCCGGAGAGCGCTGCCAGATAGCGGGCCATGTCGCGGGGCGTCGAGTAGGCCGACGCGGCTCCGGCGGTCACCATCTCGCGAAGGGCGATGGCGCGGGGTCCGTTGCCCCGCAGGTGGTAGCCCGTCGCGAGGCGAGCACGCATGCTCGGCGTGAGCTCCAGGTCGGTATCGGTCATGCCGAGTGGTCGGAAGATATTCTCGCGCAAATACTGTGCCAACGAGATTCCACTGACATCCGCGATGATCTGCCCGAGCGCGGCGAACCCATGGTTGGAGTAGGTCCACCGAGTGCCGGGTTCGGCCCGCAGGCACAAGCCACCTCGGTAGTAGTCCGCGAGTGCTGGTATCGGCGTGCCGAGCTCCACGCTCTCGCCGAAGTCCGGCCGCAAAACCCGTGTGGGATGTACTGTCTCGCCGATCCCCGCAGTGTGAGTCAACAAGTGGCGCACGGTGGCGGGCCGAAAACCGGGGTCGGCGGGAACGAGCGCAAAGGCGCGCAAGTACCTCTCGGCCGGGACATCGAGGTCGATCAGGCCGCGCTGCACCAGCTGCATAATCCCGATTGCGGTGAACGTCTTGGTGATCGACGCGACCCGCACCACCGTATCCACGGTCATCGGCCGATGCGCGGCGAGATCGGCGAAACCGTTGCCGGAGAAGAACTCCAACCTCCCCGCCCGCACGACCGCTAACGCCGATCCCACCATCGCCCGACGAGCCGGCAAAGCTTCGACCCGATCCCCCACACTGCTTCGTTCGATCACCGGCATAGCGACTCCGATCGACTCCTGGGTAGGACCGTTCATCACCGCCGTGACCCCGGCGGCGCGGCATGCGCGTGCAGCGTCTCGAGCCGACTCACATATTCCTTCTCATCGATCTCGCCGCTCGCGAAGCGTTCCGCGAGCAGATGCTCGGCGGTCCGCAGCGACGGACCGGTCGAGGCGGGATGATCGGAACGGGTGACCATGCGAACCACCAGTACGAACGCGGCGATCAGCAGACCCCAGAACAACACCATCCCGACGCTCATCCAGGCGTAGCCCCACCCATTGAGGTCGTGGTCGTACCAATACATCATCTCGGGCATCTCCTCGACATCACGAACCGGGCAGACTGCGGATCGGTTCGGCAGGTAGCACCACTGTGCGCCCGCACACACGGCATCGGCAGGGCCGATCGCCCTGTCCTGCGGGTACCAATGACACACGCGCCGAATAACACCTACCGACGACTTCCGGTGCCCCGGCCCAGCGCGGCGTCGGCCGAGTAGGCGCCCGCACCGACGATGAGCAAGAACACGCTTCCGCATAGTTGGGCCAGGTCGACGCGGGATTCGTGCACGAAATCCCACCACCCGGACTTGCCGGTGAACAATGCGGCCGTACCCCAGAGGATGGGCAATTTGGTGATCAGCAGCGCGCCGATCATGTCCACGATCATCGGGATCGCCGCGAGCCGCATAAGCAGACCGACCAGAATCAGTGCACCGCAGCCGATTTCGAATACTCCGTCGAGTGCTGCAACGAATCCCGCCGCCGGGAGATCAGCCTTGTCGAACCGGCCGGCCGGTGCCGAGCGTCTCGGGCCGCAGGAACTTCAGAATGCCTTCGAAGAGAAAGACCGCGCCGACATACAGGCGGATCAGCACCACCGAGCCGGGCGCGGTGGTCGCAGTGATTCGAGCGAGCCAGTTGCCGTCGGTAGACATGCGACCTGCCTTTCGAACCACAATTCTATGAAACCCGGCACTGCCGTCGCCTGATCCGCACCGCAACTGCCTCCGATGGGTCATTGGTCCCGGTAGCCCGGGTACCACGACTCTGACCGATAAGCCCCGCTTTGCACCACGCTGAGGGCATGGAATCGAATACACCCCGGATCGCGGTCATCTACGCGACCGCAGAGGGATCCACTCGTGATATTGCGGAGTTCATCGCCGATGATTTCCGCGCTCGTGGCGCCGATGTGGAGTTGAGCGACATCGAACACGCGCCCGACCTGTCCCACTTCCGCGCGATCGTACTCGGTAGCGCGGTGCACAATAGAGACCTCCTGCCAGCCGCGACAACCTTCGTTCGGACCCATCGCGAAGCGCTGCGCAACACCGATGTCTGGATGTTCAGTGTCGGTCTCGGTCCGGCACTGCGCGGCCCGATCGGGCGATGGATCGGCGGCAAAGTGCCGCAGAAGATCGCGGCCCTCGTCGCGTCGGTCGCCCCGTGGGACTATCGCGCCTTCGCCGGGCATTACGAACGCGCCGGTGTCTCGCTACAGGCACGCACGCTCTACCGCCTCATGGGCGGCGGACGCTACGGCGATCTGCGCGACTGGAGCGCGATCCGCACCTGGTCGTCGATGATCGCGCAATCGCTGGGCCTGCCACAGCCGCAATCGACGACGGTCGCGCCCTGACCAGAGGTCTGACCGACCTGCCTCGAAGTTCCAAGCCAGCAACCGTTCCACGTTGTGCGCCGCGGACCCCGACGCGACGGCCGAAAGTCATCGGGAACTCCCTCGGATATCCGAAGGTCCCCCGGCAAGCGTCGGTTCGGCCCTGTTCGACGGCACCGTCCGCCCGTAGCGTCAATTGCACCCTCCACCCAGTTTCACATCAGGAGGAGACCGACATGCTGGCGCGGGTCATCTACGAATCGATGTTCGGCGACACCGCCGCCATCGCCGCTGCCATCGCTCAGGGGCTCAGCGAGTACGCCACCGTGGAGCTGCTCAACGTGGCGGCCGCCGCGGAGCTGCCCCAGCCGGCTGCGGATCTGTTGGTGGTGGGCGGGCCGACACGTATCCTCGGGCTCAGCCGACCCCGGACCCGCCGTGATGCCGCGCAACGGACCGACGCGCTGGTCCCGGTCGAGATCGGCATCCGGGAATGGCTCGACGGGGCGCTGCCGGTAGTAGCGGGCACCCAGGCCGCGGCCTTCGGCACGAAGGCCGTGAAGCCATCATGGTTGCCGGGCTCAGCCGCCCGCAGTGCCGGTAAACGATTGCGGCGCTTAGGTTATGAACTCGTCGACGAGCCGATGGACTTCTTCGTCGACGGCGTGACCGGACCACTGGCCGCAGGTACGCTGGAATGCGCTCGCGCTTGGGGCGAACGCCTCGCACATACCGAGGCCGATCGGATCGCGCATCGATTCTGAGGCCGACCCCGGCCGGACCATCGACCACCGGTCGGTCCGCGTACGTCGGCTTCGTTGGCACAGTCAGCGACGGACATCATCGTCGCCGCCCGGCCCAGCCGAGCACGAAAACCGCCGAGCCGAGCAGCACGCACACCGGTTGCAGCCAACTGGTGTGGCGAATAACAGCCAGTTGCACCACAATCCAGCCGATCAGCAGCAACCCGGAGGTCATTGCGATCGACGGCGCGTATTGCTCACCGCGGGCGGTAAGCAGCGCGGTCGCTGCCATCGGGGCCCGACAATGAGACCGAGCGCCACTCCGCTGAGGACTGGGCTGTGTAGCGGCAGTCAGCTATCGATCGCCGGACCGAGGTCGACGAGACCGAATATCATCGCCAGCGCACCGGCCGCAGCCCAGATCGCCAACATTCCGGCCAGGAACATCAGTACAGCGCTCCGGGGACCGATTCGCTCTACCTGGTGTGTGAGAGCCATGGCACCGACTCGGGCGGAAATGAGTAGGGGCCGTAAGTCAGCAGTGCCGAGGTCAGACGGCGGTCGGTTCGAGTACGTCCAGCAAGCGCTGGCGGGCGAGTCGTTCACACAGTTCCGGCATTGCGCCGGATGGGGTTCCAGCAAGATCCCGTGCACACCCGTCGACGACACCGATCACCCGTTCTCGGGAGACCCTGTCGCTGAATTCCGAACACAGCCGATCGATGGTCCAGGCCATCGGTTCGGCTTCGCACTGCATCCGTTCAAAGCAATGCACCGTCTGAATATCGGTCACGCGACATAGCCTCCAGTCCGGGCGCCCGCGACATCAGGGCCGAAAGTCCTTATTGCCGACGGAGCGGTCCTTTGTCGAGCAACCGGTGTCCGCTGGCAGTACCGCGAGTGGTGTTCCGCAAGCGCACAGCCACGGATACTCGTCGGCCAGCCGATAGGTGAGCGCGCTGATCAGGGTGTCGCCCGCGCAAGCCTCGCTAGGCGGCGGCGGTGACGGAGCCGAAAGCCAATGGTGGTCCCATGATCCGGGTAGACGGCACCCGGCGCAACGTCGGTGGTGACGGCGTGCGCGGCCGAGCCGTTCCGCTGCGGCGGACCAAGGTCGTCGCCCCTGCTGCCGAATGACCCTGTGCCCACCGCCAGTTTCGGAGGACCGTACGGATATGAAGACAGTGACAGCTTGCGCGATCGGAATCGGTACATACCTGGTCGGGTTGGCGGTGGGCTATGAAGTGATCCTGCGTGATCGCTGCCTCACCTGGGGCTCCAGCGACAACGAGATCACCCGTGCGATGCCGGGTGATGACCTACTCACCGACCCGGATGTCGTTGCCACCAGGTCCATTACGATCGACGCGGCTCCAGAGCGGATCTGGCCGTGGCTGGTCCAGATGGGACCCGGCCGGGGCGGTGCCTACACCTACGACTGGATCGAGAACCTTTTCGGACTGAATATGCACAGCGCTGATACCATCCTGCCGCAGTTCCAAAACCTTGCCGTCGGTGACACTTTCGTGCTCGGTGCGACCGGCCCACGGATGCGGGTGGCCGTGCTCGAACCCGAACAGGCACTGGTGTTCGCCTCGACGGACGGGCACTGGGTGTGGGCGTTCGGGCTCTATCCGAGCGCCGAAGGCACTCGACTGGTCAGCCGCAACCGCATCGCGCTGCCCGAGGCGGCGCTGCCCACTCGCGTACTCAACCGGTTCATCATGGAGCCGGGCAGTTGGATCATGGAGCGCAAGATGCTGCTCGGCATCGAACAGCGCGCCGAGCGCACCTCTGCAAAGGCCGTACCTTCCGTCATACTGCCCGACCCACCCGCCGCGGTCGGCGGCCAGTGACCATGGACTTTCAGGAACGGGCGTAAGGCCCGCATCGACTGGCGTATCGCCCGACGACACTCGACGAAATGACCGATAACGGCGTAACTGATCATGGCCGACAGTCGCAGCCGCGGCGGCTTCACTAGCCTGTTGCTCGGCCGCACATCCAATTTCCTTGTATAGCAAGCCTATTGCGCCGTCATGGTCACCCGAACCGCACAGCGGCCCCATCGTTCGAGCGCGGACCCCACCGAACCCCGGCGTTTAGCAGCGCTGTTCGACTCTCGATTAATGAAACTCGGTTCGCACGGCTATGCCGGGCAGCCGACGCTGTCGCACGTGCGATGGGCCTGTGACCTCGGATGCGGGGTCACAGGACTCGACAATGCATGACCTTTGTCTCTGCTCCGGGACCGCGCTGAGCGAGATGCTCGAACCAGGCAGCCGACCACGAAATTCACCAGAGGTGGCAGCGCCGTCGAGAAGAGGTGATCCGGGTGTCGCAGTACCCGTCACTGTCGGTCCGTATCTGGAGGACGCGACCGTGGAATACCAATCCGCTGATGCGGACGTCGGATCGATTCGAGGCGCTGGTCCGGATGCTGGCCGCTGCGGCGGTGCTGGTCGCCATTCCGATCGCGGGTGCGGCGGGCACCGCGGGCTATACGGCGGCGGCGGCGCGGATCAGCTCTGATAATTCGGCGAAAGTCGCTGTGACGGGCACAATTTCGGGGGACTTGAAGCGGACCGCAGTGGTGTCGGCGCGGTCGGAGATGACCGAGACCCACGCCGAGGCGCCGGTGCGCTGGAATCAGAACGGCCGATCCGGCACGGCGACGATCGAGGTCCCGGATACGGCGACCCGCGGCGATGAGGTCACAGTGTGGCTCGCCCCCGACGGCTCTCCGACCGGTCCGCCACAGCGATCCAGTGTCGCCGTCGGCAACGCGATCGGCGTCGGCCTGGCCGTTCTGGTCGAAATCTGGGGCACCGTCCTGTCCCTGGTCGGGTTCATCGCGTGGGCATTGGGCGCTCGTCGACGTGCTGGCTGGGAACGGGAATGGCGGCAGATCGGTTGGCAGACCGGCAGCGACCGGCGGTGACGATGTCGACCGAGTTCGGGAAGGGTGCCCGCGCATTCCGTTGGCCCGGCGTCGCGGTCACCGTCGTCGACGCAATCACAAGCGGTGCCGCGCTAGAGCCGCCCGCCAGATAGCCAAAGTCCACGGTGCCAGGCGTATCTTCTTGGCCGTCCCGGTAGGCGCACGCGCCATAGTGACCGAACTCTCCGGGGTAGCCGACGAAGTGATCTGCCTGCGGACACTGTCGAGTCTTTCCATTGTCGGCGAATGGTATTCGCAGTTCGGTCGTACCTTCGACGACGAGGCCCTCGGGCTGCGGCACCAGGCCGCCAGAGCCGAATTGCTACGTCGGGCCGCCGCGGATCTCTCGGCGCCGCCGACCGGCTCGAGTTGACCGTTCAACGGCGGACAGGTCAGTGAGTCGACCTAACGCCCTGAGAGCAACTCCACTCGAAGACGCGATCGGCTCCCGCTCTCGCCCACGCTCGCTGGCCAACCCGATGCTGCTCACCGCGGTGGCGGCGGCCTGCGGGCTGTCTTGCGGGCGAAGTGCAGGCTGACCTCAACGGTCGTTCGGTATCCGCGTCAGGTGTGATCGGCCCGCGCCATGCCGTCGTCGCGGCGATCGGCGTAGAACTCGGTGATCGCGGCGTACGCCCGGGCGCCGTAGACGGTCGCGGGGCCACCGTTCATCAGGAAAGTGACACCGATCGCCTCGGCGGCCTCCGCCGGCGTGGCACCGTGCCGCACCGCGGCGTGGGCGTGCGCGGCGATGCACCCATCGCATTCCTTGCTCACCGCGATCGCCAAGGCGATCAGCTCTTTGGTCTTCGCGTCCAACACTCCTGCGGCGAGCGCGGCATCGTGCAACTGCTTGTAACCTGCATACACATCCGGTATCGCGCGCCGAAGCATGCGGGTCGGAGCACGCAACTCGTCTCGGACCGCCGTACCGTAGCTGGCCATACTCATTCCCTCCGGCTTGTTCTGACACGTCCACGATCCGCTGGTCGACCGGTCCACGATGCGGTCTTTAGTCCTGTTCGGGCGTGGCTTTGGTCGTGGTCTAGACGCCTGGGCGGATGTAATGGGGTCGGCGAGAATTCGCGGTCCGGTGAGACCAGGAAGGACTTTCGCCCCTTACCAGGACAGCCCCATTTTCCAGCGTTGCAACATGGGCAATTTGTCAACGACCGCGAGTTGTGTGGAGGCAACGTGATCGGGGCCGTGCGTGATGAGGCGACAACCGGGCCGGGCTGACGAGGTGCCGGAGCGAACTGATCGGGCAGCTCAGTCACCGCTGGCGCTGTTGTTATGGGTGGCGGCAGGGCTCTCGTGGCTCACCGATCTCGGCGGCGCTATTCGCCTCGCACGATGCTGATCGGGCATCGCACCGAGTGCAGGAGGGCGGTGCTGGTCGAACCATGCAGCCTGCCACCGAAGCCGCCGCGCCCGTGGCTGCCGACGACGACAAGTTGGGCGTTGTTCGCCTCCTCCAGAAGGGCGCGCGCCGGGTTGTCGCACATCAGGACTCGGCGTACCGAGACATCGGGATAGCCGTCGGTCCAGTCTGCCAGGCTTTCGGCGAAGAGTGTGTCCTCGGCGTTCGCTATGCCCGGCCAGCTGACCTCGGACAGGGCAAGTCCACTGGTGTCGCTCCAGGCATGCAGCGCGATGAGACTGACCTTGCGCCGGGACGCCTCCTCGAAGGCCAATTCGATGGCCGGCATGCTGTTCGGTGTGCCGTCGACGCCGACCAGCACCGGCTTGCATGCCGAGATCGCGTCGGTGGCCGAGGTGGTGTGCACCACGGTGACCGGACTGTGGGCGTGCCGGGCAACCGCGGCGCTGACCGAGCCGAGCAGCACGCGGCGTACGGCGCCGAGTCCGCGGCCGCCGACGACCAGCATTCTGGCCTGTTCGGATCGGGCCAGCAGCGCCGGGGTTATCGGCTCGTCGATCGCTTCGGTGGAGATGGACAGTGCCACATCGGGTGCGGCCGCCCGCGCCACTCGCGTCGCATCGTCGAGCACCCGCTCCGCATCGGCGCGCAGTTGGTCGAGATCGTCCTGGGTGAGCGTCATCGACGGGCCGAATCCGTACGGGATCGCGAACGACGTCACGATCTCCAGGTGGCACCGGTGCAGGGCGGCATCGACCGCCGCCCATGCCACCGCCTGCCGGGAAATGGTCGAACCGTCGACCGCGACCACGATCGGCGCGTCGGCCGCGACGGCGTGCGTATGGGTTTTGCTGGGCATCGTGCTCTCCTGATCGGATGTGCCATCCGATGCAACGCTCGCAGCGCGCGGTGATCGCAGAAAGGGTCGAAAGACCTGTTCAGCGTGCCGATCGGTCCGAATCCAACCGTCGCGATACCCGCCAAAGGGGACCAGGCCCCAGCCGAGGCGGTGCCTATACCTACGGCGATGACCATGGGCCTTCGGGAACGGGAGTAAGGCCCATATCGACCGGCACGCGGTCGGACAACACTCGAAGCCATGACCGACAGCGGCACTACCCCAGTTCATTCCGGGCCGGACCATCCGACGGTGCTGGCAGCTATGCGTTCGGCCGGCCGGGCACCGTCGGTGCACAACACTCAGCCGTGGCGCTGGGTATTCGACGGCGTCCGGCTGCACCTCTACCGCGACAACGACCGATTACTGACCTCGACCGACCCGCTCGGCAGACAAGTGGTGATCAGCTGTGGCGCGATGCTGCACCACGTGCGCACCGCGTTCGCCGCCAACGGGTGGCACACCGACACCACACGGCTGCCCGATACGCAACGCTCTGATTATCTGGCGGTTATCGAGTTCCGGCCGTGGCCGGATCCCCCGATGGGTGTGCTGGCCCGCGCCCGCGCCATCGAGCACCGACACACCGACCGGCTGCCGCTGTTCGCACCCTCGAACTTGGCACAGCTCATGCACACTGCGCGGATGCTGGTAACACCCCACGACCTCGAACTCGACGTCCTGGACGAGAGCGCCTATACGAACCTCGCGGTGGCCTCCGAGAACGTCACTGCGGTACGCCGCTACGACACCGAGTATCAGACCGAATTGCATTGGTGGGCTGGCCATTCCGGCGATCCGGAGGGTATCCCGTGTGAGGCTCTGATCTCCGCCGCCGAATTCGCCCGCGTCGGTGTCGGGCGCACCTTTCCCTCAGCACCGCATTCCGCGCGCCGCGACAGCCTCGAGGACCAGGCACGACTCCTGGTACTCAGCTCGCCCCGCGAATCCGTGACAGCCTGGCTGCACACCGGTGAGGCACTCTCCGCCGTGCTACTGGAATGCACCGCGGCCGGATCGGCGACCTGCGCGCTGACCCACATCACCGAGATGCCTTCGGGCCGCAAGGCTATCGCGGGGATGCTGCCTCACCCTGGTATCCCACAGGTCGTGATCCGCGTCGGCACCGCACCCGACGACGAGCCGCAGACCCCGCCGACGCCGCGCCGCCCGCTGACCGACATTCTGACAATGAACCACCGCTGAGCCGACTACGGCAACGACGATGGGGCGGCAGCGGGAACTTCATGTCGCCGTGATCGGTGACATCGGCCGCGCCGCGAACCCCGGTACCGGAATGGCCTCGCAGTCCAGCGCCACCGACATGCCACGTGCTTCGCGCTCCAGCTATCGCGGTGCCCCCCCTGACGCCACGTGGCCTGGTGATCACCCGTCCAGACGGAGGTCAGGCGAGTGGTGTGCCGGTGCGTCGGTGACCATGGACCCCCGGATAGGTGCGCAATGCCCGTCGTGGTGGTCGGGCCCCGAAGGTGAGACTCGGAATATGAACGCAAGTGATCGTGCGAGCGCACCCGATCGGAGGACCGTGCGGATGGCGCTGAAGCTCGCCTCCCGGGCCCCATCGGTGCACAACACCCAGCCATGGTGCTGGATGTTCGACGGCGCGCGACTGCAACTGCGCAGCGATACCGATCGGCTGCTGCAATCGGCGGATCCGCTCGGCAGGCAGCTGGTGATCAGCTGTGGCGCGGTGCTCGACCACGCGCGTCTGGCATTCCTGTCGATGGGCTGGTTTGCCCAGGTCACCCGATTCCCGGAACCCGATCTGCCGGACCTTTTGGCCACGCTGGAGTTCCGGCCGTGGCCCGGTGCGCTGAACACGGCGGCCGGACGGGTGCGCGCCATCCACCGGCGCCGCACCGACCGGCTGCCGATGCTGGCGCCGGACGGCTGGCACGACGTGCTGGGCGCCGTGCGCGAACTGGCGCGACCACATCACGTGGCGGTCGACGAAATCGCCGACAGCAGCAGGCCCCGACTGGCCGCGGCCACCGAGCATGCCACGGCGTTGCGCCGTTACGATATGGACTACCAGAACGAATTACATTGGTGGGCCGGACATTCCGAGGTCCTTGAGGGCATCCCCGTGGCCGCGCTGGTATCGGATGCCGAAGCCGCCAGGGTCGATGTCGGACGTACTTTCCCCTCTTCCCCGTATTCGGCCCGCCGAGACGACCTAGAGGACAAGGCCCGGCTGGTGGTGCTCAGCACCCTCGGCGATACCCCGGCACAGTGGCTGCATACCGGCGAGGCTCTCTCGGAGGTGCTGCTCGAATGCACCGCCCGGGGCCTGGCCACCTGCGCACTGACCCACATCACCGAACTCGCCGCCAGCCGCTCGGTGATCACCGACCTGATCCCCCACCGGGACTTCCCCCAGGTCATCGTCCGCATCGGCATCGCACCCGAGGACACCGCATCGGCCCCGACACCACGACGACCACTCGACGAGGTTCTCGAGGTCCGTTCGTCTTGACCGATGGCGCCCGTCGTTCGTTGCGCTATCCGGCCGTGGCGAGGAAGTCGGCGCAGGAGTCGATCGAGGCCACGTGCGGGTAGTCAGCCTCATTGATGCGGACTCCGGTTGCGCGGGTGAGCTTTTCGACGAAGGTGCGGGAGTCGAGATCCAGGGCGGTGCGGAAAGGTTCGCTGTTCGGGGTCCACCGACCTTCGTACGCCCGGTAGTCCGCGACCGCGGTCGGCAAGTCGGGTACGGGATGGTCGAAAGTCCCTCCGCCTGCGTCGGTTCGGCACTGTGCGCGGCCGTCGGGCGGCCGTAGCGTCGAGTGCGCAGGAGTTTCCGCAGGTAGCAGCGCAGAGGAGACCGAGATGCGGATCCGGGTCGTCTACGAGTCGATGTTCGGCAACACCGCTGCCATCGCCAAGGCCATCGCAGCGGCATTGGGCGAATACGGCGAGGTGGAGGTGTTGGATGTGGCCGCCGCCGCCCAGCGCCCCGAGCCGACGGTGGATCTGCTGGTGGTCGGTGCCCCGACACACGCCCTCGGGATGAGCCGGACTCGGACTCGGCGCGACGCGGCGAGCCGGACCGAGGCGCCGGTCGCGGTCGATATCGGCATGCGCGAATGGCTCGACGCGGCACTGCCGGTGCCGCCGGGCTCCCGGGCCGCCGCCTTCGCCACCAAGGCCGCGAAACCCTCCTGGTTACCGGGATCGGCCGCACGTGGTGCCGGAAAACGGTTGCGGCGCCTGGGTTATGAGCTCGTCGACCGACCGGTGGACTTCCTCGTCGACGGCATCCTCGGCCCGGTCACGCCGGGCGAATTGGAGCGCGCGCCGGCTTGGGCAGATCGCCTCGCCCGCGCCGAACTCGACCACATCGCGCACCGGTCCTGAGGCCAGCGATGTCATATCGGGTCGAGGTCGTCGAATCGAACACCACCACCGTGCTCGAACTGCGCCGCTCAGTGCACGGCGACCATGCCGGCGACGACATCCGCGAGGGGATGCGAGCACTCTACGAGTTGGCCGAACGCACCGGAATCGCGCCGATCGGACCACCATCGACGACGTATCTGGGCATGCTCGGACCAGGTATGACCACCGAGGTGGACTTCGGTCTCCCGGTGACCGACGGCGCACTCGACGGCACCACTGCACAAGTCAGCTTGCGCCGTCCCGAGCCGACGCTGTGCGCAAGCATCAGGCACCACGGCGACTATCGGCACATCGGTGACGCCTACCGCGCGTTGGACAACTGGATCCGCTCCTCCGACTATCAACCGATGGGGCCACCGACCGAGGTGTATCTGGTGGCACTGGACGCCGCCGTGCGGCCCGGGGATCTCGTGACCGAGATCCGCCGGCCGATCGCCGCCACCCTGGCTGTGCGGGTGCAAGCGCTGTTCGCCGACACCGTCTCGGCACTGCGAAAGGCATTGGCCGAACAGGGCTTCGGCATTATGACCGAGATCGACGTGCGCGCCACGCTGCACACGAAGCTCGGTGTGCGGATGGACGACTACCTGATTCTCGGCGCCTGCAACCCGATCCTCGCGCAGCGTGCGCTGACCGCCGATCCCCGCGTCGGACTACTGCTGCCGTGCAATGTCGTGATTCGCACCGACGGCGACACCACCCTCGTCGAGGCGGTCGACCCGGTGTTGCTGCTGTCCGGCGAGGTCCTGCACCACACCGACCGGCCCGAGCTACGTGCGGTCGCCGGAGAAGCACGCGACCGATTGGCGGCTGCCCTGGCGACCGCGGAAAAACGCCTGGAGACGGCGGAAAAGCGATCGCCCGATCCGAAGTAGCCCAAGTCCGATCAGCAGGCGGTCGCCTCGGCGACCCCTACCGTCGATGGAGCCAACACATCCTCGACCGCCCGACGAGGTGTGCGGGGTAACTGTCCATCGCTAGTCGGTGCCCAGCCGACTCTGATCACGGCCTGGGGGTAGCCGTAATTGTCCAGGACGCCGGCACGGACACGGTCCCGCAGTGTCGGTGTCTCGAGCGGTTCGGTCAGCAGACAGGTGGCCAACCCGACATTCGTCGCGGTCAGCAGCACCGCGCTCAACGCCTCGCCCGCGCACAATCGCGAGAGCCGATCGTCGGCGGAGGTGCCGACTACGAGCAGTTCGGCAAAGTCGGGTTCGTGTGCGGACACGGCAGCCGTGGCGGGTCCGTCACGCCATTCGGCCGGCTCGAATCGGTATTCCGGGTCTCCGGCGTGCTGCTCCGCCGAGGCCCGCATCGCTTCGACCACGTAGTCGCGCGACCGGTCGGTCACCTGCCGCACGGTCGCCCCCAGGGTCGCCGCGCGCTCGGTGACCAATCCGAGGTACCCGGGCGGCACCGGCCACTCAGTGAAGAGCCTGCGATCGGTTCGCCTGCGGGCGATGGCGGCGCTCAACTCGATTTCATTCGGGGTCGGCCGATGGCGCACCGGTTCGATCGATGCCAGGTGGTTCGGTTGCGCCGGATTCGGCAGCCGTCGCACTACCGCTGACCAGCCGAGCGCGGCGAACGCGACTCGCAGATGATGCAGCGCGGCACCACAGCTCAAGACGAGATCGCGTTGGTCCAGGTCGGTCGAGGGCAATGCCCGGGTCGGATCCAGACACAGGTGGACGCTGCGGTCCGCAATTCGCCACCGCCACGGTTGGGTGTTGTGTACCGACGGCGCCCGCACCGCGAGCGCTAATGCCGCCCGCACGGTGTGATCATCGGGCAGTCCGTGGTCCATCGTCGTCATCCCTTCTTTCGTCCCAATTCACGCTCTCACCCCGGCGATACCGCAGGTAGAGCAAGACGCCCCCTCCTGACGGGACTTCCCGGACGCCAGCTACGGTCGGCCGCCGGCAACGGGGGGCGCGAAGACGGTCCGGAAGTCCCGTCACATCAATGACCTTCGGCCATCACGCTGGGGCACTTGTTGCGAAATCCTGAGTACATCAGCAGGAAACGCTGCGCGTCAGCAATCAGGAGGTGGGCACCATGCCCGAATTCCATGGCCGAAGCGCCGTCGTCACCGGCGGGGCGCACGGCATCGGCGCGGCCATCGCGCAAACGCTCGTCAAATCCGGCCTGCGCGTCGTCGTGGCCGACCTCCTCGACACCGAGGGCACCGCGACGGCCGAATCCCTCGGTCCGACAGCGATATTCCGGCACCTCGATGTCACCGACGAACACGGTTGGCGACAGGTACTCGACGACGCCGAAGCGGACTTCGGACCACTGGCCGTTGTGGTGAACAATGCGGGCATCCTCGACTTCGGCGGTATCGAGTCCGAATCCCCCGCGATGTTCCGGCACGTCGTCGATGTGAATCTGTTCGGCGCCTGGCTCGGTATGCATCTGGCGGCCCCGCGGCTGCGCGCCAATGGCGGAGGTGTCATTGTCAACATTTCCTCGACCGCGGGTCTGATGGGCTATTCCGGGATCGCCGGTTACGTGGCCAGCAAATGGGGCCTGCGCGGGTTGACCAAGGCCGCCGCACTCGAACTCGGCGACGCCGGTGTCCGGGTCTGCTCGGTGCACCCTGGACCGATCCACACCCCGATGACGGCTGGCTTCGATACCAGTATTGCTGCGGCCCAGCCGCTTCCGCGTTTCGGCGAACCAGAGGAGGTCGCGGCGATGGTCGGCTTCATCGTCAACGAGGCCACCTTCTCGACCGGATCGGAATTCGTCATCGATGGTGGCGCTACCGCAGGCATGACACTCGTCGAACCTGCCGAAGCGCACGGAACATGGCAGTGACCGCAGTCGCGTCCGCGCAGCTGCGGGAAACCCACAACGGTGTCGTGGTGCTGTGCGGGGACCGGGCGTACAAGACGAAGAAACCGATCGCCACCGACTTTCTGGACTTCAGCATACGAACTGCCGACCAAACTCGGAGTCGAGCGCCGCACTCGAGCCGCGGTGCCGGCCTCCAGACTCAGCGCCCTCAGCAACAAGGAAGAATGATCATCGGCTAGAGGTTTACACGGCGCCACATGGGGTACAGGTCATGCGAGGATGGGGGGCATGGATGGTATGTCCATCGGACCCGATCTGACGCCGGTGACGGAAACATTGCCTCAACTTCGACTGCGGGCACTACTCGGCGAAGTCCAGGACCGGATCGCCCAAATCGTCGGCGTCCGCGATCAGATGGACCGCCTGATCGAGGCGATGCTGGTCGTCACCGCCGGACTGGACCTGGACAACACGCTGCGCTCGATCGTGCACACTGCCATCGAGTTGGTCGACGCGGGATACGGCGCGCTCGGCGTGCGCGAAACCGATAAGACCAGCACCCAGCTCGCCGAATTCGTCTACGAGGGCATCGACGACCGCACCCGGGTCCTGATCGGCGATCTGCCGCGTGGTCACGGTGTCCTCGGTCTGCTCTTCGAACAACCGAAACCCATTCGGCTGCCGAATCTTTCGAAGCATCCATCATCGGTCGGCTTTCCCGCCCACCACCCGCCGATGCACACCTTCCTCGGCGTGCCGGTGAAGGTTCGCGACGAGATCTTCGGCAACCTTTACCTGACCGAGAAGGCCGGTGGCCAGGAGTTCACCGACGACGACGAGGTCGTGGTGCGGGCGCTGGCCGCCGCGGCGGGTATCGCCATCGCCAACGCCCGCCTCTACGAGCAGTCCCGGATCCGCCAGCAATGGCTGGAAGCCAACCGCGATGTGGCCACCGAACTGCTCGCGGGCGGCGAACCGGGCACCGCACTGGAACTGGTCGCCGACCGGGCCTTGACGCTCACCCACTCGGCCTGCACCTTCCTCGCGCTCCCTGAGGACTCCGATATCCCCACCGAGGATGTCACCGAACTGGTGGTGGTCGCCGCCGCGGGTGCCGGCGCCGAGGAGCTCATCGGCGAGCGCATCCCGATGGGCGAATCGAATTCGGGCGAAGCGTTCCGATCCGGCCAGGTCGTCGCGGTCGACGAACTGCGCTTCCGGCCGGTCTTCTATGAGCCGTCGAAATTCGGACCCGCACTTATCCTGCCGCTACGCGCCAAGGATTCGGTCATCGGCGTGCTCGTCACCGTACAACCGGCGGGGGCGCAACCACTGGACGAGGCCGGGCAATCGATGATGGCCGCCTTCTCCGATCAGGCCGCGCTGGCCTTGCAGCAGGCGACCACCCAGCGGCGGGTGCGCGAACTCGATGTGCTCTCCGACCGCGACCGGATCGCGCGCGACCTGCACGACCACGTCATCCAACGCCTGTTCGCGGTCGGTCTCTCACTACAGGGCACAGCGCAGCGGGCCCGCGTACCCGAGGTCAAATCCCGGCTCACCGACACCATCGCCGACATCCAGTCGATCGTCCAAGACATCCGGGAATCGATCTTCGACCTGCACAGCAGCACCACCGCGGGCGCCCCAACGCTGCGCAAACGACTGCACGCGATCATCGCCGACATGGTCGGCGAAAGCGGGCTGCGCACCACAATTCGACTCGCCGGCCCGGTCTCGGTGCTGGCGCCGCCACTATCTGAACACGTCGAGGCAGTACTGCGCGAAGCAGTCAGCAACGCGGTGCGGCACGCGCACGCGACAACGGTGACGGTCCATCTGCGCGTAGGCGATGACGTCACTATCGAGGTGACCGACGACGGTATCGGCCTGCCCGACGATGTCGCGGGCATGAGCGGATTGGCGAATCTGGCGACGCGCGCCGAGCAGGCTGGCGGCAGTTTCAGCGTTTCGAAGGGCGCGAACGGCGGGACGGTGCTGCGCTGGTTGGCACCTTTGCCCTGAGTTCTGCCGACACGGTCACGCCCTGAGGCGACACGCACATGTGACCGCGCAGGCTCGCGCATGCCGGATCAGCTACGACAGGAGCGGCCTTTGTGCCCTGTGGTTCGGGACCAACGCCAGGCGTGCCGGACCGCCTCGGATTCCTAATCTTCGGGGTAGCTGATTTTTCGAAATCCGAAGGGACACTGCCCATGACCGCCCAGCACCACGATGATCCACACCGACTGGCGTCGGCCGAAATAGTGGTCGGCATCGATGGCTCCGAAGCAGCCGACCTCGCCGTCCGATGGGCCGCCGAGACGGCGTCGCAGCGGGGCCGCGGCCTGCGGATCGTGCACGGCCTGGACCTCGCTGCCGCCGGGGCCGTCTATGGGATCTACGACGTGATCATGCCCCCGGTGATCGATGCGATCCGCCGCGAAGGTGCGGACCTGGTCCGTACCGCGCGTCGCCTGGCTCACCGAGTGGATCCGACGCTGACCGTGGAAACCGAAGTCTCCGAAGCCAATCCGGCACACCTGCTGATCGAGCTGTCCGAAACCGCGCATCTGGTCGCGATCGGTGCGCAGGGCGAGGGCGGCACCCTGAGCCATCTCGGGTCGACACTGCTCGCCGTCGCCAGCCATGGCCGCGGCCCGGTCGTGGCGGTCCGTGACACCGGCACCGAACAACAGACCCGGCGCATCGGCCCGGTTGTGCTCGGCGCCGACGCCGGACCGGTCAGCTCGGCTGCGGTGGCGGCCGCGTTCGCCGAATCCAGCGAGCGCAACACCCAACTCGTCGCCGTGCACGCCTGGAGCGATCTGTACTACGACCGCTTCGCCGGACTCCCCTACACGATCACCGACCACGACGCCGAGACCGCCGGACAGGCGATCCTCGCCGAACAGCTCGCGGGCTGGCAGGAGAAATACCCGGACGTGCAGGTCATCCGCAAGGTGTACTTGTCGAGGCCGCGCCGGGCACTGCTCGAGTGGTCGAGGTCCGCTCAACTTGTTGTGGTCGGCAGCCGAGGCCGCGGCGGATTCCGCGGACTGCTGCTCGGCTCCACCAGCAACACACTGGTGCAGACCGCGAATTGCCCGGTCATGGTCGTCCACCCGCAGTAAATACCACCCCAGCCACCCAGAAGGGCAACGAATTCACATGTCCGCCAACGCCATCAATCCCCCCGTGCTCGTCGGTATCGACGGCTCCGAAACCGCGGCCGAGGCCACCCGCTGGGCCGCCGTCGACGCCGTCCACCACCGCGCACCCCTCCACATCGTGTACAGCATCGGTGCCCCGATGGACTTCGGGCCCGGAATCGCCTTCGACCAGATCGATTACGACGTCTATCGAGCGGCTGGGGCCGCGGCCGTTGCCGCCGCACGCGAATTCGCCACGGCCGCAGCCGCACCCGTCGGCGACCTCGACATCACCACCTATGTGGCCGAGGCACCACCGATCCCCGTCCTGCTCGACCGCTCCAAAGACGCGCGCCTCTTGGTCGTCGGTACTCGCGGCCTCGGTGCCTTCCGCCGCGGCATCCTCGGCTCGGTGAGCACCGCCGTCGCACGGCACGCACACTGCCCGGTCGCGGTCATCCCCGAACCCGAGAACTACACACCGGATCGGCTGAACGGCCCCGTACTGGTCGGCGTCGACGGCTCCCCCGCCAGTGTCCGCGCCATCGGAATCGCCTTCGACGAGGCCGCCCACCGCGATGTCGCGGTGCGCGCAGTTCTCACCTGGTCCGAGTTCAACCGCTACATCTCCCGCGCCGACATGCAGAAAGAGGCCGAAGAACTGCTGTCGGAGAGCCTGGCTGGTTACGCTGAGCAGTATCCGGACCTCGAGGTCCGACGGGTGGTCGTCGAGGACCGCCCGGCCAGACGCCTACTCGCCGAATCCGAAAACGCCCAACTGATCGTCGTGGGCAGCCACGGCCGCGGCGGCTTCGCCGGCATGACCCTCGGCTCGGTCAGCCAAGCCGTCCTACACGCCAGCGACTGCCCCCTCATCATCGCCCGCCCCTGAACCACGCCCCATCGGGCACACGATTGCATCGGGTGATTGCCATCAGGATCCGGCCCGTTTGGCGTTCCCTCGGCCCGGTTACTGATGGCAGCCTCGTGAGTGGACGGGCCACGTACGGCGGCGAACCTGCCGCACAATGCTCGGACGTACCGGGACCCTCATAAGGGCGACGACGATGTCGGGCGCCGCGCCATTGTCTAGCAGGAGCCGTATCGCCTGCCTCGATCGTGCCGCCCGATGAAGATCATGTCACCGACGACGATGATCGCGGGACGGTTCTGTACGTCGCCGATGGAAACCCACCGGAATTCCTCGACGTGGGTGAGGTCTCGCGTGATCCGGTCACGCCTGTAGAGGTAGTGCGCCCGCGACCGGACGTATGCGAGGTGACCGTCAGCGATCGACCTCAGTCATAGAGTGCGTCGATGCGGTCCGCGAGATTGTCGACGACTATCCTGCGGCGCAGCTTCATACTCGGTGTGAGATCACCTGCCTCGACGGATAGTTCGCGGTCGATGATGCCGAATCTCTTGATCTGTTCCCAGCGATCGAGTTGCGCGTTCAAGGCATCGATGTAGCCGGCGATCACGTCGTGGGTCTTTTCGTCCCGAGCGATTTCGGCGAGTGGCATATCGGCTAGGTCGTGCTTGCCGGCCCACTCGGTGATGGCCTGGGCATCGAGACCGACCAAGGCGACGCAATAGGGTCGTGTCTCTCCGTAGACGATGAATTCTCCGGCATACGGACAGAGTCCCTTGAACGTCGCGGCAATCGCGGAGGGCGCGACGTACTTGCCTTGCGAGGTCTTGAACAAGTCTTTCTTGCGATCGGTGATGTGCAGGAAGCCGTCTGCGTCGATCTCGCCGATGTCGCCGGTGCGGAACCAGCCGTTCGCGTCGAAAGCCTCGGCGGTGGCGTCGGGGCGGTCGTGATATCCGCTCATCACACCCGGGCTTTTGAGCAGGATCTCGCCGTCCTCGGCGATCTTGACCTCGGTGCCGGGGAACGGTTTGCCGACGGTACCGAACCGGTAAGCACCTGGGCGGTTGATGAACGAGGCGGCGGCGGTCTCGGTCAGGCCGTAGCCCTCGAGCACGATGATGCCGATCGCGTCGAACCACTGCGCGACATCGCGGTCCAAGGGGGCCGCTGCCGAAACGAAGTACCGCAGCCGACCACCGAAGCGTTCACGGATAGTGGACAGCACCAGCCTGTCCGCAACTTTGTGCTGCAATGAAACGAGAGGCGACGGCTTCTCGCCGGCTTGTGTGGCACGCGAGACTTTCAGGCCAACCCCGATCGCCCAGTCGAAGATCTTCTTCTTGATCCCGCCTTCTTCGGCCATCATGCCCTCGATACGCGCATGCGCCTTCTCGAAAATGCGGGGAGCGGCCCCCACGATCGTGGGGTGCAGTATCGCGAGGTTCTCCACGATCTTGTCCACCCGGCCGTCGATTGCCGTGGGAAAGCCGATCAGCGGTGACAGCGCCAACATCACCTTGCCGAACGCGTGGGACAGCGGTAGCCACAAGAAGTTCAGGTCGTCCGGGCCGAGAACGTTGACGGCGTCGATCGCGGCGGCGCTGTAGGTCCATGCGGAATGCGGTAGCCGAACCCCCTTCGGGGTGCCGGTCGTCCCGGAGGTGTACATGATGCTGCCCAGCTGCTCGGGCCGGATCCCGCAGATGCGGTCGACCACCGCGTCGGGGGATCCGGCAAGCAGTTTCCGTCCGCGCTCTTCGAGGTCGTCGAGAGTGATCACCCAGTTTCCGTCGCCCTCGCCGTCGAAGATCACTACCTGTTGTACGTCGGGCAGTTCGGCGCGGTGCTCGATCAATTTGTCGACCTGGGTCTGATCCTCGGCAACAACGACACGGCTGCCCGAATTGGCGACGATGAACGCGACGCCGGTGGCGTTGGTGGTGGGGTACACGGTGGTGGTGGCCGCACCGGCGCACATCACGGCGAAGTCGACGAGTACCCATTCATACCGTGTGGACGACACGAGTGCGATTCGGTCCTCGGCCTCGATTCCCAGCGCGATCAATCCGGCGGCGAGGACGTTGATTCGGTCACCGACCTGCTCCCAGGACACGCTGGTCCAGCTCTCGCCGTCACGGAATCGGAACGCCTCCGTGTCTGGAGTCGCGGCCACGCGGTCGACCAGTATCTGGGCGACCGACGATGCCCGTTTCTCGATCTTGCTGAGGTCGGGAGGTTCCTCGGATTTCCGGAGGAACGTCATCACTCGATTCTACGGAGTCCCAGGCCGAGGGTTTGTCCAAAGCGAGACAGAAACTTATAGACCCGCGTGTGCGGGCCCCATTCGCAGGAGGCGGGTACGTCGTCCTCGATGTCCACTTTCAGGCTGGACTCGTCGCGGGGTTGTCGGCCGGATTGCGCGCCAGCGTGAACAGCGCCTCGTCCTCCTGCGCGAAGTGCAGGGTGAGGACCGCGTCGAGCCCGTAGAGGGTAGCTCTCAGATCGTCGATCTGGTCGGCGCGGATTCCGCGTGGCGAGTCGTCGAGGTGGCGGCGGATCCGGTCGACGAGGCGTTCGATCTCGATGTGCTCGCGGCTCATCGTCACCATTGCCTCCGGGTCGCGCAGATAGTCGGCCAGCGCCGGATACAGCTGCGACTCCTCGGCATGTTCGTGCGGCAGTATGTGCTCGACGAGAAGATCGAATGCGTGGCGGACGGCCGCATCGGCGCTCGGGCCGGGGCCACGGGACAGCGCGTCGGCCGCTTGCCGAACCGAGGCGCGTGCGGTCTGCAGCCGGTCGTGCTCCCGCGTGAAGCGAGCGACCAGAGGGTCGATCTCGGCGGTGCGGCGCCCACGATGAATCTGCAAGGCCCGCAACGCGTTCAGGATCACCACGACGTCGATCCCCTCCTGCACCAGCGCGCCGGCAGCGGGTACGAGCAGCCCGAAGGCGGCGGCGATCATCGCCGCCAGCGACAGCATCATTCCCGCGACCGCGCTCTGCACGGCCAGCCGATGCGTCCGCTGGGCGACCTCGACCGCGTCTGCGAGCCGATCGATGCGGTCGTCCACGATCACCGCGTCAGCGGCCTGTACGGCGGCCGTGGACCCGCGGGAACCGAGGGCAACGCCCACATCCGCCGCCGCGAGCGCCGGGGCGTCGTTCACGCCATCACCGACCATAACGGTCACGCCGTCGCCGCGTTCCGCACGGATGGCCGCGATCTTGTCGGCGGGGTCGGCGTCGGCGACGACTTCGGTGAGCCCCAGTAAATGTGCCACCTCGGCGGCGTTGTCGACCCGGTCGCCGGTGAGCAGGAGCAGCCGCCGCAGGCCCGCGGATCGCAGGCGGCGCATAGTGCGTGCGGCGTCGGCGCGGATGCGGTCACGCACCAGCAATGCCGCCATAGGCACATCATCGACACACACCCACACGAGGACTGCCAGATCCAGCCGGGCCCGCCGCTGGGCGGCTTGTGCCCAAGGCGCGGGTTCGGTCCGCGACGTCAGCCGCCCGACCCGAACCCGATGACCGTCCACGGTCCCCGTCGCACCCAGGCCGGGTTGTTCCGAAACATCCTGCGCGGCAACGGGCTCCAGCCCGCGAGCCGTGGCCGCCGCCGTGACGGCGTTGGCGAGCACATGCGGTGAGAACCGTTCGACCGCGGCGGCCTGTCGCAGCACCCGGTCGGCGTCGGCACCGGGCGCGGTGACGATGTCGATCACCGCTGGCCGGCCGACGGTGACGGTACCGGTCTTGTCCATCGCCAGACACCGTGCGTGCCCAAGAGTTTCGAGCGCTGCGCCGTCCTTCACCACCACACCCACTCGCGCAGCCCGCGACATTCCGGCCGTGATCGCGACCGGCACCGCCAGCAGTAGCGGACAGGGCGTAGCGGTGACCACCACAGCAACAGCCCGCACCGGATCCCGCGTGAGTATCCAGGCGAGACCAGCGATCACGAGCGCGAGCGGCAGGAACCAGACCGCGACTCGATCGGCGAGCCGCGCCGTCGGCGCCGCGGTGGCGGCGGCCTGCCGCGCCAGCGTGACGATTCCGGCATAGGTACTCTCCTCCACGGTCGCGCAGGCCCGAATATCCACGGCCGCACCGGCATTCACCACACCGCTGCGTACCTCGGTGCTCGCGCGGCGCACCACCGGGACCGACTCCCCGGTCAGTGCCGATTCGTCGAAAACCCCCGCCATGGTGAGCACTCCGTCGACGGGCACCGTCTCACCGGGCAGTACGACCACGACATCGCCCGGAGAAATCTCGGTAGCCGCAACGGTTTCGATACCGCCGGCACGCCGCTGATGCGCCTGCACCGGCGCCCGCCCCAATAACGCGGATAGGTCGCGCCCGGCCCGGCGGCTCGCATACGCCTCCAATACCCGGCCGGTGCCCACCATCAACGCGATCAGCGCGCCCGCGAAATACTCGCCGACCGCGGCGGCACCCCCCAGCGCCACCAGCGCGAGCAGATCGGCACCGTAGCGTCCGCGTCGAAGATCCTGGAAGACCCACACTGCTGCGGGCACGAGCGCGACCACTGTGGCCGCGAGCCACAGCATATCGGCGACCGCCGCACTGAACGGTCGCGCGACCAGCCCGGCCGCTCCCAACACGCCGATCACGGCGACGAGGACCGCCTCCCGAAATACCCTCCGCGCCGGTGTATTCGACGTGGAGTCTCCTCGATCTCGCCCCGCCAGTCGGTGTCCGGCGTCGCGGCGATCGTCGAATTGCATCGCATGCCTCCCTCACGGCTCTTTCCAGCGTGGGCGTCGAGCGAGCGCGGTGGCAGGTCCGATCGTCGTCGAGTGGAGAGCCGTTTGTCCCGGATGCCTGCGCCGGTGCTGGCGTCATCGACGCGCATCCGGCCTGTGACCAGCAGTCGTTCAGGCGAATGCCGTGCCGTGCTGAGACGGGCCTGAGTGCAGAGTCGCGCGCTGAGCGAGGGGCACGTAACCCCGGACCACCGGTGATTCCTGACCCGCCAGCGGCCCCGGGGAGAGGACAAAGGGCCTCGACATAAAGGTCTTCGTGATCGGTTGTCTTCGGTCCGGACCGAGCAGGCTTAGTGGTATAGGTACCGCCGATCGCGCCGCCTTTCGGGCCCGCGAGATCGAGCGCGGGCTGCTCGGCGTGGGATGCGATGTCCGCTGGTCGCCACGGGATTCTGCCGACATCGCGTTCAGCGTCGAGTTCTCGGAAGGGACGTGCGTCGATGCCTGGTCATCGTGTGCGGCGATCGACGGTTCTGGAAGACAAGATCCGCGCGACGGCCTCGGCGGAACCGACCCAGACCGTGGAGGTCTGAGGAAGCACAAGCGAAGCGGTACGACGTACTACGGCGAAGACGAAGGCAGCAGGCTATGGGCCCCCGCGAATCCCACATGTCGCAATCGGACCTGTTCTCGTGGAACATGGAGCGAGATCCGGTCCTGCGTTCGACCATCGTCTCGGTTCTGATCCTCGATACCGATCCGGACTGGGATCGCCTGGTGGAGACGATCGATCGCGGCACCCGCCTCGTGCCGAGGTTGCGGCATCGGCTGGTCACCGCGCCGTTCGGTCTCGCCCCGCCCAGGTGGGCGCTCGATCCGGACTTCGACCTGTCCTGGCACCTGCGACGAGGCGCGCTGCCGGAACCGGCGACCCTATCCGCGGTACTCGAATTCGCGCGCACCGAGGCGATGACCGCCTTCGATCCCGCTCGTCCATTGTGGCGCTCGACCTTGCTCAGCGGTTTGTCGAGTGGGGGATGCGCGCTGGTGATGACAGTGCACCACAGCCTCACCGATGGTATCGGTGGCATTCAGATCGCCACCGCGCTACTCGATTTCGATCGTGCGGGCACCGATCACGGCCATCCGCCCGAGCCGCCGTACGACCATGACGGCGCTCTGCGCGATATCGTGGCATGGAACTGGTCGGTCGGCTCAGATCTCCTTCGCGGCGGCATCATGGCGACGCCGCAAACCGCGTGGCGAGCCCTCACTCATCCCGCGCGGTCGGTACGCGACAGCGCCGCGCTCGCGACCTCGCTGGTCCGCCTGGCCAAGCCTATTACCGCGACGCTGTCGCCAGTGATGATCGAACGCAGTCTCGGTCGCCGACTGGCGGTGCTCGATGCACCCGTCGAGCAAATACGCCGCGCCGCGCGTGCTGTGGGCTGCACGATGAACGATGCCTTCCTGACCGCTGTGGTCATCGGACTGCGCAGGTATCACGAGCAGCACGGGGCGGCGGTCGACCATCTGCGGCTGACCATGCCGATCAGTCTCCGGACGGCCGATGATCCACTCGGCGGCAACCGGATCACGCTCGCACGTTTCGCGTTGCCGGTCGACATCGCCGAGACCGCAGACTTGATGCGCGCCGTGGACGCCGCGGTCGACGGTTGGCGCCGCGAGCCGGCCATACCGCTATCCGGTGCTGTCGCGGCGGCGTTCAACCGGTTGCCGGTCGGAGTGGTCACCGAGATGCTCAAGCATGTCGACTTTGTCGCCTCCAACGTCCCTGGTTCCCCGGTGCCCCTTTATATCGCCGGGGCGCGCATAGACGCTATGTACGCTTTCGGCCCCACCATCGGCACGGCCGTCAACGTGACAATGACCTCGCACGCCGGAACCTGCTACGTTGCGATCAACGCGGACACGGCCGCGATCCCCGACCTCGCGACCCTGACCGAATGCCTCGCCGCAGGCTTCGCCACCGTACTCCGCCTCGGCGGCGAGTGCGCACCGCAAGCCGACGCCGCTGCCGAAGCATCTCGATCGACACCGGTCTGATCCGGAGCGATCAGACCACGAGCCGTATCGAGCAAGCGGACGGAATCTCCTGGGTACCGACGAAAGACCCTGGCAGCATAGGAAATCCGGGCCCAACAGTGGAGCGGTGCGAGAGTTACCGGCCTACGGAGCAGCGACCCTCATCGGCCTGGTCGGCATCGCCCATGCGGTGCCGACCAGGCAGGTCGGCCTGTCCGCGGCCCTGTTGGTCGCCGCCAGCCCGCCTGAGGGTGGGCCCCTCTTGCCCCCTCGGGCAGCAGCCCGTTGACCGAGGGGACGGTCGCGAGCGCGGCGGCCGCCGCTCGGGGCATCGGTCGCCGTGAGTGGTGACCTTCGGCCCTCGTCGCGCCGGTATCCGCTCACAAGACTCGACATCGTACGAATACTGCGATCGGCAGGGGGCCTTATGAAGCCTGGCGACACCATGGTGATCGACCGCGCGGGCCTGGACCGCCTCGTGGAAGTACTGCACGAGGCGGAGTATCGGGTCATCGGTCCGCAGGAGCGCGACGGTGCGATCGTGCTGGACGACGTTGCGTCCGGAGCGCAACTGCCCGCCGGGTGGAGCGTAGATACCGAGCCCGGACGGTATCGGCTGCGGCGCCGCGACGATGCGGCTGTGTTCGCGCATTCGGCCGGGCCCGGCTCGTGGAAGCAGTTCCTGCATCCGCCACACCGCAAGGTGTGGGAGATGGGACCTGACCTGAACGAGCAACGTGCCGAAGACTCCGCACAACGGTTTGCGTTTCTCGGCGTGCGTGGGTGTGATCTCGCCGCGATCGCGATCCTGGGCCGTGTACTCGGAGGTGGGACATATCCCGACACCGGATACACCGGTCGCCACGCGGGCCTGTTCGTGGTCGCGGTGAACTGCACCGAGCCGGGAGGCGTGTGCTTCTGTGTCTCGATGGGCACAGGGCCCGGCGTCTCCAAAGGATATGACCTCGCGCTCACCGAAACGATCGACGACGACGGGCATCGCTTCCTGGTCGATGTCGGCAGCGAGAGCGGAGCAGATGTGCTCGCGCACCTCACCACGCGGCGCGCCGAAACCACTGACGTCACCACTGCCCGGACGGCGGTCGACGCTGCTGCCGGACGGATGGGCCGGTCGATGCCGGACGCCGACCTGCCCACCGTGCTTCGCGAATCCCACGAGTCGCCGCAGTGGCAGAACGTGGCATCTCGGTGCCTCACATGTGGCAACTGCACGATGGTGTGCCCTACCTGTTTCTGCACTTCCGCCGAGGACGTCACCGACCTGACCGGCGACCACGCCGAACGCTGGGAACGCTGGGTGTCCTGCTTCGAACTGGATTACTCCTACCAGCACGGCGGCAGTGTCCGGCAGTCCGGCGAGAGCCGGTACCGGCAGTGGCTCACCCACAAGCTCGGCACCTGGCACGACCAGTTCGGCAGTTCCGGCTGCGTCGGCTGCGGACGCTGCATCGCTTGGTGCCCGGCAGGGATCGACATCACCGCCGAAATGACCGCGCTCGCCGAAGGGGGTGCCAGTGACCGCAGTTGACGAACTATCGCAGTTCGCACAGCTGGCGTCACTGACCGACGCGGAACTCGCAGTACTCGCCGACGCCGGTCGCGACGTCAGCTTCCCCGCCGGCCGGCAGCTGATC
Organism: Nocardia vinacea; assembly: GCF_035920345.1. NCBI lineage: Bacteria > Bacillati > Actinomycetota > Actinomycetes > Mycobacteriales > Nocardiaceae > Nocardia > Nocardia vinacea. The sequence continues at coordinate 930,104 of NZ_CP109149.1, read as the reverse complement.
ACCGAGGGGCAATCGGCCGACCGGTGCTGGCTGATCCGCGTCGGCCGGGTCAGGCTCGACGCGCACGTCCCGGGCCGCGGCGATATCGTCGTCCAAACGCTGGGCGGCGGAGACCTGCTGGGCTGGTCGTGGCTGATGCCGCCGTACCGCTGGCATTTCGGTGCGCACGCGGTCGAACCGGTACTCGCGGTCGAATTCGATTCCGCTCGACTGACCGAGCTCGCCGACCTGGACCCGGTATTCGGCCGTGCCCTGAACCGCATGCTGCTCGAGGTTGTGCTGGAACGCCTGCAGGCCACCCGGGCGCGGCTGCTCGATCTGTACCGCAATCCTGGCGACACCTCCACACCCTCACCGCTGAGCGGCGTCGGCGACCGAGGAAACAGTCGATGAGCCAGCGCGGCGCGGCGACGAGCGCCACCATCGCGCGGGGTACACCGGCACCGGGCGACACCATGCTGCCCTACCGGGTCGTCGGCCGTATCCCACACAACCGCGACACCGTGACCCTCGTGCTCGAACCGGTTCACCAGGCAGCGCAACGGTTTCGGGCCGGGCAGTTCATGATGCTCTACAGCTTCGGCGTCGGCGAGATCGCCATATCGATCAGCGGCAGCCCGGCCGCCGACGACGCCCTCGAACACACGATCCGCGCCGTCGGCGCGGTCAGCCGCGCGCTACACGACACCATGGTCGGTGGGTTGATCGGCGTGCGCGGGCCGTTCGGCAGCGGCTGGGACCCCGAATCCGCACTCGAGCGCGATCTTGTGATCGTCGGCGGCGGTGTCGGACTGGCGCCACTGCGGCCGGTCGTACTCACGGCACTCGCGGCGCGCGACCACTACCGGCGGGTGGTACTGATCACCGGTGCGCGGACCCCGACCGACATCTTGTTCCGAAACGACCAACAGCAGTGGGCCGCAACCGGTGACATCGAATTGGAGCAGACTGTCGATCATCCGGCGGCGGGCTGGACCGGCGCGGTCGGCTTCGTCACCGAACCATTGACCAGGCTCACGCTGGATGCCGGTCGCACAACGGCATTCCTGTGCGGTCCGGAACCGATGATGCGATTCTGCGCGCAAACCTTGCTGCGCAAGGGAATCGCCGCAACCGAAATCCGCATCGCGCTTGAACGCAACATGCAGTGCGGCGTCGCCCGATGCGGGCACTGCCAACTCGGACCGCTGCTGCTGTGCCGCGACGGCCCAGTCGTCGACTACGCGACAGCCCAACCGCTGCTATCGATTCGGGAGCTGTGATGAACACTTCCCAGACGAAGACCCCGACCTTGGCGGTCTGGAAGTTCACCTCGTGCGACGGCTGCCAGCTCACCCTGCTCGACTGCGAGGACGAGCTGCTGAGCCTGGCCGGACGCCTCCACATCGCACATTTCACCGAGGCGACCAGCACGGTCGAACCCGGACCCTACGACGTGTCGCTGGTCGAAGGATCGGTTACCACACCGGAGGAACAGCAACGCATCATCGAGATCCGGGCGCAGTCACGGATTCTCGTCACCATCGGTGCCTGCGCAACTCACGGCGGCATCCAGGCGCTGCGCAACTTCGCCGATGTCACTGAGTTCACCTCCGTGGTGTATGCCAGCCCGCAATACATTTCGACGCTGGCCACCTCGACACCGATCTCGGCGCACGTGTCGGTGGATTTCGAGCTGCGCGGCTGCCCGATCGACCGTCGCCAACTTTTGGACACGCTGTGCGCCTTCCTCGCCGGACGTGCCCCCGACCTGCCGAACACCAGCGTCTGCACCGAGTGCAAGCGCCGCGGTACCACGTGTGTGACCGTCGCACACGGCATTCCGTGTCTGGGCCCGGTCACCCAGGCCGGGTGCGGTGCGCTGTGCCCGGCTTATCATCGCGGCTGCTACGGCTGCTTCGGCCCGATGGCATCTCCGAATATCCGTGCGCTGCTGCCGATTCTGAGTGTCAATGGCATGTCCACCGACGATGTCGACCGAGTGTTCCACACTGTCGCGGCGGCCGCCCCGGCCTTCGCGGGCAGGAGGTCGGATGAGTCATCGCAGTAGGCAGTTGCGGGTCAGTTCGCTTGCGCGGGTGGAGGGCGAAGGCGCGCTGCGGATCGTCGTTTCCGACGGCGCCGTCGAGCGGGCCGAGCTGAACATCTATGAGCCGCCTCGCTTTTTCGAGGCGTTCCTGCGCGGTCGCGCCTACACCGAACCACCCGACATCACCGCCCGCATCTGCGGCATCTGCCCGGTCGCCTACCAGACCAGTGCCTGCAACGCACTCGAGCAGCTCTGCGGCGCCGAGCTCGACCCACCCCTGGCGCGGCTGCGCCGACTGTTGTATTGCGGAGAGTGGATCTCCAGCCATTCCCTACACATTTACCTGCTGCATCTCCCCGACTTTCTCGGCTATCCCGACGCCATCACCCTCGCCGCCGATCATCGTGAGCTCGTAGAACAGGGCCTGGCGGTGAAAAAGGCCGGTAACGCCGTGCTCGAACTGATCGGCGGACGGTCCATCCATCCGATCAACGTGCGAGTCGGCGGCTTCTACTCCGTTCCGTCCCCTACCGATTTCGCACCACTGGCCGAACAGTTGCGCCGCGCCCTGGATTACGCCGTGCACACCGCGCGCTGGGCTGGCGGCCTCGAATTTCCGGACGCGGAGCTGAACCACGACCTGCTCGCCGTCTCCGACCCGCACGCGTATGCGATCGAATCCGGAGATATCCACAGCAGTACCGGACTCACCTTCTCCGCTGCCGAATTCGCCGACCACGTCGCCGAAGGCCAGGTTCCGCACTCGACCGCCCTGCACGCGACCCTCGACGGCCGCCGCTACCTCACCGGACCGCTGGCCCGGTACACACTCAACTCCACCCGGTTGTCGCCGACAGCCCGTCAGGTCGCCACCGAGATCGGACTGGGCAGTGAATGCCGCAACCCGTTCCGCAGCATCCTGGTTCGCGCCGTCGAGGTCGTCTATGCCATCGAGGAGGCGCTACGGCTGATCGAAGACTACGAAAAACCCGTGCGCGCAGCCGTTCCCGTCACTCCTCGGGCGGGTACCGGTCACGGAGTGAGTGAAGCACCACGGGGTCTGCTGTATCACCGCTACGACGTCGACGGCGACGGCATCATCCGCTCCGCCGACATCGTTCCGCCCACCTCGCAGAACCAGGCCGCCATCGAAGACGACCTGCGTCGCGTCGTCACAGACCACCTCGACCTCGACGACGCGGCGCTCACCGCACTGTGCGAACGCACCATCCGCAACTACGACCCATGCATCTCGTGCTCGGCACACTTCCTCGCACTCGACGTGGTGCGCCGGTGACCGGGCCGCAGGCTGTCGTTATCGGCGTCGGGAACGAGTTTCGCCGCGACGATGGGATCGGCCCGGCCGCCGCCCGAGACATCGAAGCGCTCGGTCTGCCCGGTGTTCTCGTCACCGTTTGCGACGGCGAACCGACCGGACTGCTCGATGCGTGGGACGGCGCAGAGCTCGCCGTCGTCGTGGACGCCGTCGAGTGTGAACCGTCCACTCCGGGCCGCGTCTGGTGTACCACTGTCGAGGCCCTGCGTGAACTCACCACCGCCACCAGCACCCACGCCCTCGGCATCCCCGACGCGGTGCCGCTCGGCCGAGTGCTGGGCCGCCTCCCCCGCGAGCTTGTCGTCATCGCCGTGGAAGCAGCGACCCTCGATCTCGGTGTCGGTCTGTCCGGCCCCGTCGCGGCAGCGCGTCCACGGGTGGTCCAGGCAACCTTGACCGAGCTGGCGCGCGCCGGGATCGCAACCGGATAGTCCCCAGCGGCGGGAGGCCCGGTGCGGCATACGCAGCAAAGAGCGGCAGGCCGCGCTAGGACCGTTCAGGTCGCACACGACCCCGTTCGGCATCGGCGACCGGCAGACCACGCACCGTCACATGCTCTTGGTCATCGCGGCCGATGACGTTCGGCACCTCACAGCCGAGTCGGTCGGGCGAGATGCTGTGTTCGACACTCCGATACACACCGACTCGAACATCGCGACCTAAGGGGCAGCGGATGAGCACCCGACATGATGCGGATCGACATCAGTTGGCCTCGGCTGCGGTGGTGGTGGGGACCGATGGGTCCGCGACCGCCGATGCCGCCGTCCGATGGGCGGCCGAAACGGCGGCTCGGAAGGGACGGCACCTGCTGATAGTGCACGGCCTCGACCTCGCGGTAACTCGCGCGGTCCTCGGGAGCCACCTCACCAGGATGTCCTCGGTCATCGAGGCGATGCGCGGCCATGGCGATCACATCCTCGCCGGGGCCCGTGCACTTGCGTGCGATATCGCTCCCGATCGCAGTGTGGCCACCGAACTCTCCGAAGCGAACCCGGCGAAGTCGCTGATCGCGCTCTCGGAAAGCGCGCACCTCGTTGTCCTCGGTGCCACCAGGGGCGTCGGCTCGCTCGCGCACCTCGGATCGAGATTGCTCGCGGTGGCCGGGCACGGCCACGGCGCGATCGTGGTCGTGCCCGGCACCGGAGAACCGACTCATCGCGGCGGTCCGGTCGTGGTGGGCGCGGACGGCAGCCCGGTCGGTGAAGCCGCCCTCGGCGCGGCATTCGCCGAGGCGTCCGAGCGCAATGCCGAACTCGTCACCGTGCACACCTGGAGCGACCTGACATTCGGCGAGTACGCCGGAAATTCATATCTCGAAATCCCCATCGTCGACCTCGAGATCGCCGAACACGCACTGCTGGCCGAGCGTCTCGCGGGTTGGCAGGAGAAGTACCCCGACGTCACCCTGACCCGCAAGGTCTCCGTTGCCGGGCCACGCGAGCAGTTGGCGTACTGGTCGAAGTCCGCACAGCTGCTCGTGGTCGGCAGCCGCGGCCGCGGCGGATTCCGCGGTCTACTCCTCGGCTCGACCAGCAGCTGGCTCGTGCAGCATGCGGACTGTCCGATCATGGTCGTGCACCCGAACTAGTTTCGCCCTCCCACACCAGCAAAGGTCATGATTCCGCGGTCGAGGTGACGGCGACGGTCGATCCGGCCCGACCGACCAACGGCATTCGTTCGGGGGGCCTTCGGCACTGTGAGACTGCGGCCGCCGTGGCCGAAGCTGAGTCATACGCCCGGGTAGAGGAGTCATCCCGTGTCGACGATTGTGACGGTCACCCTGAATCCGACCGTGGACGCCGCCTTCGAGGTGGATCGGCTGATCAGCGAGGGCAAGAACCGCGCGCGGCTATGCTCGGTGCGCGGCGGCGGAGGTGGGATCAATGTCGCCCGATGTGTGGGCAGGCTGGGCGGTTCGGCGGTCGCATTACATACCTCCGGGCGCGAGGTCGGCGCGCGGCTCGATCGGCTGCTCGACGAAGAAGGGCTCGACCACCGGCGTATCGAGGTCGGCTCCGACACCCGGGACGCCTTCGTGGTGGCCGAAACGTTTTCCGGCCACAGCTATCACATCGTGCCCGCGGGCCCTGAACTCACCGAGGCGGAGACGCAACGGTGTCTCGAGGCGATACTGGCCATGGCTCAGCATTCTTCCTACCTCGTCATTTCCGGCAGCGTCCCGCCTGGATTACGCGACGACTTCTGTGCTGGGGTGGCCCGGCGCATACAGTCCCGCGAGACCCGGATAGTGCTCGACATCGCGGGCATGCAGCTCCGAAACATGCTGCGCGAGAACGTCTTCCTGATCAGGCTCGACCGCAGGCAAGCGGCGGGACTGATCGGCAGGCCGATCGATGGTTTCGCCGCCGCCCGTGCCGCCAACGACCACCTGCTCGATCTCGGCGCCGCCGATCACGCCGTCACCACGGTCGGCGCGCTCGGCGCTGTGTACTCGAATCGCGAAGCCCACCACCATATTTCCGCGCCACCCCCACCGCGGCCGCCACAGTACTGCTGCCCGGCACCGAGATATTTACGCGCGCCACCGTCGACGCCCTCGTCACCGAGGTACGCACGCAGACGATCGAGCGCAATCAGGCTGTGCGGGCGCACTCCTGACCTTCGCCCCCGTTTCGCGGCGACGAACGACCCCACTCGGTGGGTCCGCGGGCCCTAGTCCGGCACGCGGACCTTTGGTCGAATCGACAGTGTCAGTTCCTCAACCACATGGAGCACATCATGAGCCTGCTTCCCGTACACCGGCGCCACTCGCTCTTCCCCGATCTGACCGATTGGCTGGCCGGATTCCCTGCCGTCGAGAACATTCGCCCGTTCGTCGAGGGCCGCCTTATCCGCGTCGAAGACGAGATGGCCGAGCGCAGCGAACGCCAAGAAACCAAGGGGCGCACGGAGTTCAGCTACGGCTCGTTCGTCCGTTCGGTGGCCCTGCCCGCAGGCGCGAACGAGGACGATGTCGCCGCAACCTACGACAAGGGGATCCTCACCATTGCGGTTCCGGTCGCCGCGGCCACGTCACCGCAGGAAAAGCACGTCGCCATCAAATCGGCCGAGTGACAACACAATCCGGGCGGTTCCAGCACTGGCGCCCGGCGTCTCGCACACGCTTCTGGGCTTACCGCATACCTTTGCGTTTGGGGGCACGGCGTTTCGCTCGGCGAGTCGATGTGCGAGGTGCGCGAAAGGTGTGCGCGGACTCGGCCTGCGTCGATAGGATGGGCATTCGGCCTCTAACCCGGTGCAGATGGCACCCGGTTGGTGAGCCGTAACCGCATCGCGACGCCCGACGCCCGACACCCGACGCGCCGAGACGGTCGGACTGTTCCGGCCGGTGACGATGTGCCCTCGAGAACGGGCGCAAGTCCCATATCGAACGATATCGCGACGGACGACACTCGCGGTATGACCGATAGCAACCACTCCTCAGTCCCCTCCGTGCCGGACCATCCCACCGTGTTGGCGGCCATGCGGCTGGCCAGCCGGGCGCCGTCGGTGCACAACACCCAGCCGTGGCGCTGGGAGTTCGACGGCACTCGGCTGCATCTGCGCCGCGACAACGACCGGCTGCTGGGCGCGGCGGACCCGCTCGGCAGGCAGTTGGTGATCAGCTGTGGCGCGATGCTGCACCATGTGCGCACCGCGTTCGCCGCGCAGGGTTGGCACACCGACACCACACGCCTGCCCGATCCGGAGCAACCCGATTACCTCGCGGTCATCGACTTCCGCCGGTGGCCCGACCCACCGGACGGTGTGCTCGCTCGCGCTCGCGCCATCGATCGGCGGCATACCGACCGGCTGCCGATGCTGCCGCCGACCGACTGGCCGCAGTTGGTGCACACCGCGCGCATGCTGGTGACATTCCATGATCTGGAGCTGTCCGTCCTCGACGACAGCGTCCGCTCCCGACTCGCGGCGGCATCTGAGCAGGCCACCGCGATGCGTCGATACGATATGGAGTACCAGTCCGAATTGCGTTGGTGGGCTGGACATTCCAGTGGTCCGGAGGGCATTCCGCGCAACGCGCTGGTCTCCGATGCCGAATCCGCCCGCGTCAGTGTGGGACGCAAATTCCCGTCCGCGCCGCATTCGGCCCGCCGCGACAGCCTCGAGGACCAGTCGCGACTGCTGATGCTCAGCTCGATCACCGATTCCCAAACCAACTGGCTGTACACCGGCGAGGCGCTGTCCGCCCTACTACTCGAGTGCACCGCCGCCGGATTGGCGACCTGCGCACTGACCCATATCACCGAATTACCCACCGGTCGAAAGGCCCTCGCGAGCCTGCTCCCTCATCCCGGCGTGCCCCAGGTCGTGATCCGCATCGGCACAGCGCCCGACGACGAGGCCGAGATCCCGCCGACGCCGCGACGCCCCCTCGCTGACATCCTCACCGTGCGCTACTGAGCGGCACCGCCCGCTCACCGATATCCTCACGACTTAACACCAGCTGGCCGAGTACAACACCTGCCGAACCCGGCTGTGGCTGTGGCCCCCAGCCGCAGCCCGCCCCAAATCAAACCGGCAGGCCGAATTCCGCCACGGCGATGGATCACACTCCCGCGATGTCGCGGCGGTCGAAGACCGGCAGGGCGGCCACCAGCGCCACCGCACCCGCCAGCACCAGCCAGCCGTATGCCGCAGGCAGCCCGGCGCCGAGTGGGCCGCCCTCGATCGCCTGATGGAACGGCGACGCCGGTCCCCATGGCCGCACGGCCTCGACCAGTTTGCTCGCGACGTAGAGCACATACGCGCCGACCGCGAACACCGACGTGACGGCGAGTGCCACAGTCCGTTTACCGGTGGCCGCGCCGACAGCCAATGCGAGCCAGCCGAATTCGATGCCGAGCAGCACCATCGACAATGCTCCGGTCAGCGCGGCGCCGATTGCGATGTCCAGGCCGAAGATCACCGAACACACTACGATCGCACCGAACAGCACCGCACCCAGCGTGAGCACGGCGGTCGCGAGCACGGCCGCCTGTTCGAGCGCCAAGCGCACGGGCGAGACCCTGGTCACCAAGAGCACCTCGAGTGTGCCGAGTTCCTCTTCGCCCGCGATCGCCCGCGCGCCGCGGCTGATCGCGAAGACCAGGAACAGGATCGGCAGCAACATACTGAACAGCTCCGCGTTCAGGAAGCCGGTCCCGGTGCCGAAGGTGTCCAGATTGAACAGCTTGCGCAGCGGCTCGGGATAGTTCTGCAGAAACTCGCGCATGCCGGCCATATCCGAGATCGACGGCCACAACGCGCTTTCCATCAGCACGAGCGCGACGATCCCGATGCTCCAGCCGATCAGCCCGCGCCGCTGATCACGCAGACTCTTCAGATAGACGTTGCGCAGCATGGTCTTTCACTCCTGTCCGTAGTAGGTGAGGAAGACCTCTTCGAGATCCGGTTCATGGCTGACAATGTCGACCACGTCATAGGGCGCGACGGCCTTGATCAGTTCGGCGGTCGAACCGTCCACGTCGATGTGCACGGCGACGGCGCTTTGCTCGACCCGCCGCACGCCATCGATTCGGCGCAGCGTGCCGAGGTCCGGTGGCTCGCCGGCGAAGGTGAGGTCGATACGGTGGCGTGCCTGGCTGGTCAGCTCGGCCACCGAGTGCTCGGCGATCACTCGTCCCTCCCGCAGGATGGCGACGGTGTCGGCGACAGCCTGCACCTCCGAGAGCACATGGGAGGACAAGAAGACCGTGCGTCCGGCGTCGCGGGCTTCGCGCACCATCGCGAGAAATTCGCGCTGCACCAAGGGATCCAACCCCTGCGTCGGCTCGTCGAGCACCAGCAGATCCGGCTCGGACATGAACGCCTGCACGATGCCGACCTTCTGCCGGTTGCCGTGCGACATCGCGCCGATGCGGTCCGCCGGGTCCAGGTCCAGCCGCTTGACCAGCTCGTCACGTACCGAGGGATCGACATCGCCGCGCAGGTTGGCCAGATACTCGAGGTACTGCTGTGCGGTCAGATCCTGGTACGCGACGAATTGTCCGGGCAGGTACCCGATGCAGCGCTGGGCGGCCTCGCGGTCACGGACCGTGTCCGCACCCTGTACCCATGCAGTACCGCGAGTGGGGCGCATGAGTCCGACCAGGATCCGAATCGTGGTCGTCTTGCCCGCGCCGTTGGGTCCCAGGTATCCGAAAACGACCCCGGACGGGATCCGCAGCGTCACATCGACCAGCGCGGGTTTGCGGCCGTAATATTTCGTCAGCCCGTCCATCCGAATCATCGGGGGCACCTTCTTTCGCACAGGCGGCGAGACGCCGATTATCTCGACTATCCGCTGGCGTAGGTCCCTGTCCCAGAGCCCGAGGACCCGCTCACCGAGGACGTTCGTCCCCGCTCGCTACGCGGCGCACTGCCACGGCCGTCACATCGTGCTCGGGGTAACCGGTCGGTTCATCGGTCTGCGCCGAGATCAGTTCCTTGACCGGGCCTGCGGAAACAAGGAGTTGCTCATCGCAGGCAAAGTGGGGCCATATCGGCCTGGCCACCGGTTACTGGTGAGGTCAGGTACATGCACGGAGTCTGGCCCGCCGTTGTGATAGCCACACGCACCTGATCCCAGGTCGGCGTATCGAGCGCCGAGCTGCGGGCCAGGACGAAGCCCGACAGCCTACTCGGATCAGTGACCAGCGCCCACGAATAGTCGGGGCCGAGTGCAGTGACAATGTAGTTCGTCGGCCCGTCGACCCGATCCTGACCGGGTACGGTCGGAAAGCTGACATGCAACTGCGCACGAGTCACCGGATCGTTGACCTTTGCGGTACCACGGATCTCGTTCCGACCGCCGGACCAGGTCGTGCACGAGTTGTACACGGCGATATTCCCCTGTGGGTCCAGGGTGTAGTCGGCGCGGCTATCGCGAGCGCATTCGAGGTTGAAGAACTGCGGTACAGCGGCAAGCTGATACCAGGTTCCCAGGTATCGACTCAGGTCGAGCGATTCCACCGGCGCGGGGCCGACGCCTGGTTGCGGCGCGGCGGCGGTGCCACCTGCGAACAGCGGCGTGTACGCGGCAATCCCCCCAACCACGAGGCCGATTATGCGGCGAATCACTCGATGTGATGTCACTCCTACTCCTCGGGTCGACGACATACCAGCGATAACAACCTGCCCGCCCCATTAGTTCATAAGGCACGCGCTGCGGGTCAGGGCATTCGGCGCGGCCTGGACGAGAAGTGAACTGCCGCAGCGTCTTCCCGTGCGTGCAACTCCTCGGCGGTGATCACGTGGGAGTCCGGGCCCGGGAAGATCAGCGCGCGGTGCCCGCTGTCGGTCCAGTGCACCAGATACGGTGGTGAGCCGTCGGCCGAAGGCACCTCCTCGATCAGTCCGCGCCGAGGAGTGTCATCAATGTGACGCCCCTCGACGATCAACCAGTTCCCGGGTTCGGCGTGCATGGTCCAATCCTCCTCAGCCGACCGACTCATCGACATCGCCGTGCTTGGTCAGTCCGGCGGCGGGAGCCCGATCTGCCCTCAACCGCTCGGCGAACCACATGGCCGCCACATAGGCGGCCCGCTGCGATATCCGTGGCTCGGCCGACTCGAGACCGTGCCCGGCCAGCACGGTTACCCGATGCTCGCACCGCATTGCTGCGGCTGCACGATGGTTGACGGTGCGCACGCGGATGTCGAGGCCACCGACAAGGAAAAGCGTCGGTGCGATGACATCGCCCAGCCGCGCACCGGCCAGGTCGGGTCGGGCGCCCCGCACAACCACGGCGCGGACCTTGTCGCGCGGTTCCCCCGCCGCCCACAGCGCGGCAGGCGCTTCGGAGCCGGCACCGAAGTATCCGACCGGAAGCTCCCGGCATATCGATGAACTCCGCAACCACCGGCGAGCGATGGCGAGGCGACTGCCCAGCAGTTCGACGTCGAAAACCTTGGCGCCATCGATCGCCTCGGCCGATGTCAGCAGATCGATCGACAACGTCGCCAGGCGATGTCCGGCGAATCCCTCGACCACGAAGGTATTGCGTGGGCTGTGCCGGTTGCTCCCACTGCCGTGTGCAAAGACGACAATGCCCATGGGGTGATCCGGTACCCGCAGATGTGCGGCGAGTTCGACCGCGCCCACGGGGATCGCCGCCTCTTGGTCGCCCACCGAATGCGGTGCGGCCATCGCGACTGTTGTCATGACGGGCCAACCTCTCTGTGCCGCTGCTCATCGGGCGCCGGATCGCAATCGCGGGTCGACTCGAGCAGGCGGGAACGGTATTCGAACCGGCCGATCCGGCCCGTCTGCAGTTCGGCGGGTAACGCCTGCTCCACATCCAGCGCCCGCCGAACCTGTCCCGGATCGGCCCACTCGACGGTCAGTCGCGCAGGGAGCCGCGGCGGCGAATCATCGACCTCAACCGATGTGCCCGGACCGGCGCTGCGGGCAGCTATCCGCCCCGACCGGGCGCCGGGACCACGCTGCTCACCGCTGCCGGAACCGCGAGCCGACCACAGCACCGCCAACACCGTCGGGAACCCGATCATGGCCACGACACCTGCGATCATAATGAACCTCCCGGTCCCGCCCACCGTCCCTACGCCCCGTAAGGGAGCCATCGGCGGACATCACCTGACTGTCGATTCCACCTGCTGGCCGAGCGCCCGAGTAGGGCATCCTGTAGTCCGCTGCATCGACTGTCGGCCTGTCCTGAGTGACCAAAGTCCCTTGGCCGGGCGAAGTTCCGGCGAGGTGACCAAGGACCTCCGATTGCATGCGCAATGCCTGTCGCGGCAGGCACCCACGCGCGGCACACTCGGTGGTGTGAGCGCAGGCGTCGGTGGCGGACGCACCCGGTCTCCAGACTGTTGGCATTCGTATCACTGGGCTGGGTCGCCGAGGTCACCCGGAATTCGTCGATCAGCGACGACAACGCAACCCGTGTCCGTGCACGGCCGAGGGCATCGCGCTCAGGTCCAAGCCATGTGTGATGAGCAGGCCACGCCCCCGCCGCGCCGCGGTGTCGGCGGCCCAGCGCACCGCGGGGTCCGCGGCCTCGGTGCCGTCGATTCCGACGACCACCATCGCCGAGGCCAACTGATGCGGGTCGGCGGCGGGCGGACCATCAGCGCCGGAAACGGGCGGATTATTGCTGTCGGACATGGGATTTCGTGCCTCTCTAGCGCTGATGTGCCACTGCGGGAGCGCGGCCCGGGGCCGTCACTTCGACGTGCCGACCTCGGACTGGACCGCGGCAATCGGACCCAGTTGGGCGACGAACCAGTCACGGGCCAGCTCGGCGACCTTCTCCAGCGCACCCGGTTCGGCGAACAGGTGAGTGGCGCCGGGCACTACCGCCAGCACGGTTTCGCACGACATCGCCGCTTGCGCACGCTGATTGAGCTCCAGCACGACGTTGTCGTGACCGCCGACGATGAGCAGTGTCGGCGCATGGACATCGGCGAGCCGGTCACCCGCCAAATCGGGTCGGCCGCCACGGGACACCACAGCGGCGATCTCGACCTGCGGATCGGCCGCCGCCGACAACGCCGCACCGGCTCCCGTGCTGGCCCCGAAGTAGCCGATTCGCAAACCGGCGATGTGTTGTTGGCGCGTAAGCCATTCGGTGACCTCCACCAGTCGCCGCGCCAGCAGTTCGATATCGAAGACCCGCGCCCGGTGGATTTCCTCCTCGACCGTGAGGAGATCGAACAACAGTGTCCCCAGACCCGCCTGATTCAGCACGCTCGCCACGTAGCGATTGCGCGGACTGAACCTGCTGCTGCCGCTGCCGTGCGCGAATACGACCATCCCGATCGGCCGCTCCGGAATGGTGAGATGTCCGGCGAGCTCGACCTTTCCGGCGATCACCCGCACTTCGTCGTCACGCAGTGGCGGATCAGCCGTCAGAACCGTCAACGGCGCGGCCACTCGCTCGGCAGCGCGGCGAAGCAGCTCGGTCACCTCGCTATCGGAGGTCTGACCGAAACGGTAGTACCACTGGCCGACCGCGTGGAGCCGCGACGGTTGTTCGAGACAGATCACCTCGTCGGCCTCCTTCGACAGGGCGGCCAGCGCATCCGGGGCGCCGACCGGAACCGCCAGCACGATCCGAGCCGCACCCTGTGCCCGCACCATTTGGCAGGCCGCACGAGCTGTGGCCCCGGTGGCGACACCATCGTCGACGATGATCACGGTCCGTCCCGCCACCGGAATTCGCGGGCGCTCGCGCCGGTATCGTTCGCCCCGGTTTCGAAGTTCTTCGCGCTCACGGTCTTCCACGGCCGACATGTCTACAGTGGTGACCCCCGCCCCCTCGATGACGGGTTCGTTGAGTACTTGGACACCCGCTTCACCGATGGCGCCGAATGCCAACTCCGGCTGATGTGGAACCCCGAGCTTGCGCACCACGATCACATCCAGCGGCGCACCGAGGGTGCGTGCGACTTCGAACGCGACCGGCACACCGCCGCGCGGCAAGCCGAGCACGACGGCATCGGTATCGTGTAATTGCCGCAGGCGCGCCGCGAGTCGTCGGCCCGCATCGCGTCGATCGAGAAATGCCATCGGAAACCTCCTTGCCGGACCACTCCAGATTCGCGAACCAGCGCGCACACCGGAAGATCCCGACGTCGCCCACCCAAGGGTCGTTGGTCCTTTCGGCCGAGCGCCACCCTGGCAGTCGTCACTCGGGTCATCCGTCGCCTGTCCTGAGCCGCCTCCGGTGGATGACATTGGTCAACGCCGCCACTACCCGGTGGCCCTACCCCGTGCACACGGCTCGGCGGACAGTAAAGGTGTGGCTACCGGAAAACCGCGGAACGCGCGGTGCTCGTCGTGTACGCCACCGCTGGGATCCAGCGCTGAGTCGCCGAGTTCAGCGCGGCACGGATGCGTCAGTCGCGCCTACGCCAACGCACCTCTGACGAACGCCAAGCGGCCGAGTAGGCCGCCGAGGAGTGAGGACCGATGGGTACCAGGGCCGACTACAACACCATCGTCGTCGGCGTAGACGATTCCGCGACAGCGTTGAATGCGGCGCGCTGGGCGGCCTACCTCGCCAGCGCCCTGCACGCGCCACTGCTGATCGCCCACGCGCTGCCGCACCCGCGCACCGCCGCGCAGCAGCTGGCCGACCGTGTCCATGCACCCCACGCATACGACGCCGCCACCGAAACCCTGGGTCGCACTTGCCGACTCGTCCGCACCTGCGACCCGCAACTGACGGTCGACGCGGCCCTGCCCGATGGCCCGCCCGCCAAGGCGCTCGTGGAGCTGAGCGCGCACGCCCGCATTGTCGTGGTGGGTGCGCAGAGCGCCTACGAGGAACGGCTGATCGGGCCGACCACCGTGCATGTCGCCGAGCATGCGCACTGCCCGGTCGGGGTGTGGCGCGGTGAGAACGGCAGGCCCATTCCCCGTGGTAAGCCGGTGGCGGTCGGCGTGGACGGGACCGAACTCAGCATCCCGGCCATCGCCCACGGTTTCGAGATCGCCGCAGCGCTCGGGGTGCCGCTGACCGCGGTGCACTGCTGGCCCTCGCGCATCGAACCGGTGGGCCACCATCTCGACCGCGGCGAACACGAACGTACCCTCCTGGCCGAGTCCTTGGCCGGCTGGCGCAGGCAATACCCGGATGTCGAGGTCATCGAGATGCCTGTCCCCGGCCTGGCCCGCTCCGTGCTGAACGAGATAGCGCAGAATGCGCAATTGCTCGTCGTCGGCAGCCGCGGCCACTCCACCGCGACGGCTCTGTTGTTCGGTTCGACCACTCGAGATCTGCTCCACCACGCCAGCTGCCCTGTCCTGGTGTGCCGATCTTGAGGCGTGTGACGCATTGCGCGGACTATCGCGGACTGGACTGATCACGGCCAGCTCCGTCGATCACTGACGATCCGCTCGGCCGGAGCCGACTCCCCAGCAACCAGTCGCCTCATCCGATACGGTCGGTGCATGTTCGGCGCACGCGAATCGGCTCGCCTGCTCGAAGTGGGCTCATTCGACCGCGGTAAGGAAGTCGACGCATGAGTCGATCGATTCCATGCGGGCGTAGTCGGCCTCGTCGATCCGGACTCCGGTTGCGCGCGTGAGCTTTTCGATGAAGGTCAGGAAGTCGAGGGAGTCGAGGTCCAGGGCGGCGCGGAGGAGCTCGGTGCGCGGCAGGGCAGCGAGTTCGGCGTCGGAGGCGAAGCCGCGCAGTGCGGTTCGGACGACGGTGTCCGCCTCCTCACGGGACAGTGTTCGCGACATGGTCGTTCACGACCTTTCCTTTTCACAGCTGCTCCGGATGTTGGAGCAGATCGGCGATCGTATTCAGGAAGCGCGCGCCGACCGCGCCGTCGCTGGCCCGGTGGTCGGCCGCCAACGTGGTGGTCACCTGTGGTCGTACGCCGAGCAATCCGCCGACAGCGCACGGGCGTTCGGTAACCGCGCCGAAGCCGACAATCGCGACTTGCGGTGGTGGGATCACACCGAGCACCGATTCCACCCCGAGCTCTCCCAGATTGGTCACGGTGATGCTGGCGGGGACGGTATCGGTGGAACGCAGCCGGGCTGCTCGGGCGCGGGTGACCGCTTCGCGTAACCGGGCCATCAACTCCGGCAGCGACATCGTCCCGGCGTGCGCCAGGGTAGGGGCGATGATGCCGCCGCCACGCAGCGAGACGATCATGCCGAGGTCGACGGTATCCGCCGGGCGGAATCCGTCATCGACCCAGTGCCCGTTGACCGCGGGCACCGCACCGGCGGCCAGCGCGGTCGCCTTCAACAACAAGGCCGCCATGATGATGCGGTCCGGTACCGGTGCCGCCCGATTCAACTCGGTCAGCCAGTCGGTGGCGACACCGACGTCGATCGTCGTGGACAGGTAGTAGTGCGGAATGGTCTGCTTGGAGCGGGTCATGGACGCCGCGATCGCTCTGCGCATGGCCGTCTTATCACGTTGCGCGGGCGGCGCAGACTCCAGCGGCGCTGGTGGTACTTCATGGGGCACTGGTGTTTTCACGGCATTGTCGGCGGTAGCAGTCGCGGTGACGGCCGCTCGGATATCGGCCGCGCGAATGGCCCCGTCCGGACCAGTGCCGCGCAACGCCGACAATTCGACGCCGAACTCATGTGCCAGCCTCCTGGCATATCCCGACGCCCGCGCACGGTCACCCACGGGAATGCGGCTCGACATTGAAATCGATTGTGTGCCAGCGCTTCCTAGGACCTCACCGGTCACCGTGTCACCTGCCGCGGCACGTTCCACATCGGCACGAAGGATCCGCCCACCGGGTCCCGAGCCCTTGACCGTAGCCAGGTCGACGCCCATCTCCTGCGCTAACCGCCGAATCAACGGTGTCGCATGCACATCCGAATCCGCCGCCGCCAACGCGGCCGCGCTCTTGCGACCACCGGTCGGCGACTTGGCCGCCCGCCGGGATCGCTTGGCCTTCGGTTCGGCCCGCGCCACCGATTGCCCGACAGCCGCAGCCTCGGCCGGAGCGCGACGCGCCCGCTGCCGCACGGCCTTGGGTGGCGCAGCCGACCCCGAGATTGCCGAAGCAGGTGCCGGTTCCGACGCCGATGCGAGTCCGGATGCCGGCGCGGACACCGTCACAGACGACGCGGGGCCGGGTGCCGGTGCACGCACCGCAGATCCCCGGCGGTGCGTAGTCGAATTATGGTGTGCAGGTGCATGTTTCGCGACGCCATTCGGCTCGATCGTCGCCAGTACACTTCCGACCGGAACCGTCGTACCCTCGGCAACCAGGATCTCACCGATGACGCCGTCGGCGAAGCATTCGACTTCGATGGCCGCCTTGGCCGTATCGACCTCGGCCACGATATCGCCGGTGTGCACCACATCGCCGGGATGCACCCGCCACGACAGCAGAGTGCCCTCCTCCATATCCGCGCCCAGTGACGGCATCCGGAATTCGGCCATTCAGCTCACCACCCGGCGCACCGCCGCGACCACATCGGCGGCCTGGGGCAGCGCCGCCTCCTCCAGGTGTTTGGCGTAGGGTATCGGCACCTCGGCGGTACATACCCGCTGCACCGGGGCGTCGAGTTCGTAGTAGCCGTATTCGGCCGTGCGGGCAGCGATTTCGGCGGCGATGCCGACGCTGCGCCAGCCCTCGTCGACCACGACGAGCCGGTGCGTGCGCGTCACCGAGTCGAGCAACGTCTTCTCATCCAGCGGGCGCAGTGTGCGCAGGTCGATGACCTCGGCCTCGATGCCATCGGCGGCGAGTTCCTCGGCGCCCGCCTGCGCCACCCGCAGCGTGCCGCCGTAGGCGACCAGCGTCACGTCGGTGCCCGCACGACGGATCACCGCACGATCAATATCGGTCGCCCCCGCGTCGGCGGGCAATTCCGCGTCGAGGTTGTACAGCGAGGACGGCTCGAAGATCAACACCGGGTCCGGGTCCTGCAGTGCGGGCCACAGCATGCCGCGAGCATCTTCGACCGTCGCGGCCGACAGCACACGCAGACCGGGGATATGCGCGTAGAACGCCTCGAGGCTGTGTGAGTGCTGGGCGCCGAGCTGGCGACCAGCGCCGGTGGCCATCCGGATAACCAGCGGCACCGACAGCTGTCCACCGGACATGTGCCGCAGCGTCGCGGCGTTGTTCAGGATCTGATCCAGCGCGAGCAGGCTGAAATTGACGGTCATGATTTCGACAATGGGCCGCAACCCGCCGAGCGCGGCGCCGATGCCCGCGCCGACGAAGGCCGATTCGCTCAGCGGCGTATCCCGGATCCGGTCCGGACCGAATTCATCGAGCAGACCGCGGCTCACGCCGAAACAGCCGCCGTAGGCGCCGACATCCTCGCCCATGAGGAATACCCGATCGTCGCGAATCAGCGCCTCGCGCAAGGCTTCTCGCATGGCATCGCGATAGGTCGTCATGACCGCTCCGTGTACACAAAGCGGGTGAGATCGCCCACAAGTTCGAAGGGCGCGGCCTCGGCCGCAACGATGGCGGCATCGACCTCGGCGTCGGCCTCGGCCTGCAGCACGGTCAACCCGTCCTCGGGCAGCTCCCCGGACGCGCGCAGCTCGGCGAACAGTTGCGGGATCGGGTCGTGTTGCTGCCACTGCGCGATCTCGGCTTTATCGCGGTAGCGGTCCGCGTCGTACATCGAGTGGGCGCGGAAGCGGTAGGTCCGCAACTCCAGGAAGCACGGACCGCCGCCGGCGCGAATGGACTCCACCGCGCGCCGCGCCCCGTCGGCGACAGCGAGTGCGTCCATGCCGTCGACCGGCCAGGCGGGCATGCCATAGGACGAGGCGCGCAACGCCAGATCTGTGGCCGCGTGCTCGCTGGCCAGCGCGGTCCCCATCGCGTACCGGTTGTTCTCGCAGGCGAACAGCACCGGAAGTCGCCACAGCGCGGCCAAATTCAGGCATTCATGGAATTCGCCCTCGGCCACCGCGCCGTCGCCGAACAGGCAGACCGTCACCATCGGACGGTCCCGCATGGCATCGGCCAGGGCCAGCCCGACCGCGATCGGCAGCCCGCCGCCGACGATCGCGTTGCCACCGTAGAAACGCCGATCGGCATCGAACAGGTGCATCGACCCGCCGTGCCCACGACTGCAACCTGTTGCGCGGCCGTACATTTCGGCCAGTATCGACTCCATCGAAAGGCCGCGGGCCAGCGCGTGCCCGTGCTCGCGGTAGGTCGAGACCACCGCGTCGTCCGGACCGATCGCGCCGAGCACACCGGCCGCGACCGCCTCCTCGCCGATGTAGAGATGCAGGAAGCCGCGGATCGATCCGGCGCTGTAGAGCTGCACACAGTGTTCCTCGAAGCGGCGGATCCGCACCATCTGCCGCAGCAGCTCGATGCGTTCGTCTTTATCGAGCGTCGACCCGTTCATGACGCACCCTCCAGCGTCGAGGTATCGCCTTCGGGCAAGCCGAGCTCGCGGGCCTTGAGCAGTCGGCGCATCACCTTGCCGCTGCGGGTGTGCGGCAGACTCTCGGTGAACTCGATCTGCTTGGGAGCCACCGCGCCGAGGGCTTTGCGGCCGAATGCGGTCAACTCGTCACGCAGTTCCTCCGACGCACGATAGCCGGGACGCAATAGCACGAACGCCTTGACCAGTTCCCCCGCGACCGGATCCGGTGTGCCGATGACACCAGCCTCGGCGACCGCGGGATGCTCCATCATCGCGCTCTCCACCTCGAACGGCCCGACCAGATGACCGGCGGATTTGATGACGTCGTCGGCGCGGCCGACGAACCAGTAGTAACCATCGCCGTCGCGGCGGGCCAGATCGCCGCTGAGATACCAGCCGCCCGCGAAACACCTTGCGTAGCGTTCGGATTCGCCCCAGTACCCGCGGAACATAGACGGCCAGCCCGGACGCAGCGCCAGCTCGCCGACCTCCCCCGAATCGGCAGGCGTGACAACGCCGTCGACGATCATCGCGCGACCATCCGGGCCGCGCTTCAGCGTGGTCGCCTCGATACCGGGCAGCGGTCGGCCCATCGAACCCGGACGCACCTGCGTCGCGGCGAAGTTGGCGATCATGATCGCGCCGGTTTCGGTCTGCCACCAGTTGTCGTGCACTGGGCGACCGAGCACCCGTTCACCCCACACCACGACCTCTGGATTCAGCGGTTCCCCCACGCTGGTGACGAAGCGCAGTGCCGACAGATCGGTGCCCTCGGGCAGCCGGTCCCCATACCGCATCAGCATGCGCAGCGCGGTCGGCGCGGTGTACCAGACCGAAACCCGTTGCGCTGTGAGGACGTCGTACCAGCGGTGCGCGTCGAACTCCGCCTCGTCACTGATCACGGTCGCGCCGAGGCACAGTGGGGCGATCACGCCATAGGACATGCCGGTCACCCAGCCCGGATCGGCGGTGCACCAGAAGGTGTCACCTGCGCTCAGATCGAGGGCATAGCGGGCGGTGACCCGGTGTGCCAGCACCGCACCGTGAACATGCAAGGCGCCCTTGGGTTTCCCGGTGGTGCCGCTGGTGAAATGCAGTAGCGCCGGGTCGTCGGGGCCAGTGCGGGCGATCCGGAATTCCGGGCTGGCGACGGCCATCGCGGCGGCCAGGTCGTCGGCGTACATTTCACCGGTCTCGGTCAGCCCGTCGGTGATCAGCACAGTGCGCAGCGCGGGCACTTCGGCGCGAATGGGGGCAACCTTCTTGCGGTACAGTGCCGTCGAAGTGACCAGAGCCGCCGCCTCGCTGATCGCCAGACGCTGCCGCACCGGTTCCGGACCGAAGGCCGAGAACAACGGCGAGACCACGCAGCCGACCTTCAACGCGCCCAAGATGGCGATGTACAGCTCGGGGGTTCGCCCGAGCAGGACGCAGACCCGCTCACCGCGACCTATCCCCAACCCCTGGAGACGTTCGCGAATCGATTGGTTGCCGCAGCCAGCTCCGCGTAGGTCAGCACCACCTCGCCGCCCGCGGCAGGCAGCCAGCGCAGCGCAGGCGTCTGCGCGGCCGGACCTTCGGCGTGCCGATCCACCGCCTCATAGGCGATGTTCAGCCCGCCACCGGGCAACCCGGCGAGTTCAGATCGCGCCTGCTCCCAGGAGAATTCGCGACACGCTCGGTCATAGTCGACGAGATTGGCCAGCGCCCGCTCGGACTGCGGCTTCTCGATCGGCGTCCAGCCGAACGCTCCGCTCGTCGACGCGCCGACCGGGACCATATTCGTCATACCCTCATCGTCTGCGCCGCCACCGCCGCACGGCAGAGTCCCCGGGCCCACACCTGTCGCCGAATTCGACACGAAACGTCCACCACCTCGAGGACTTCCGGCCCTGTCCGAGCACCGGCCCGATCAGTCCGCGCCACCGCAGCCCGAAACCGGGACCATCGGCTCACGCAGGGGCAACCTTCGGCCCTTGGATAGCGGTTGCGCTGGACACAGGCTGAGCGATAAGAACCCACCATCGCACCCGGTTAGCACCCAGGAGGCCAACCATGTCGCACCACGACGATCCCCTCGCGCCCGCCGTGCAGACCGCCAATGACTGGCTCCGCGCTATCGCCGACAGTCTCGATACCGATGACCGCGCCTTCGCCTACCGGGCACTGCGCGCTTGGCTGCACACCGTGCGCGACCGCATCAGCGTCAGTGGCTCGGCCCATCTGACCGCGCAATTGCCCGAGATCCTGCGCGGGGCCTACTACGAGGGTTGGGTGCCCAGCCACGTGCCGGTCCGGCATGGCACCACCGAATTTCTCAGGCAGTTCGCCAGGGAGTCGGGCATCGACGAGGACGAAGTCGGTCCGGTCGCGGGCGCGGTCACGGTGGCATTGTCGGAGCTGTTCTCCCCTGGACAGTTGGACCGGATCTTCGCGGTCCTGCCGATGCAGCTGTACGGCCTGCTGTGCGGTGCGCGAATGGCCGTCGACGAATCACTGATCGAGTGGCGAGCGGTCGCTGAGGAGCAGGCGGTCCATCCGGTCGCCAGTCTCGAAGACCGCGTCCAGGCGCTCGGCGACGCCGTTGCCGTGCTGGCGCGAGGCCTCGAACGGCTGCCCGCCGACGAACCCGACAGCGACCGCTCGACCCAAGCAGCCCAGCAAGCACACCGCATTCTGCTCGCCGAAGGTCTGGCCGGCGCCGAGAAGCAGGACCGCTGACATGCTGCGTGCAACGATCCCACTAGGTCGGGTTGCGGGCATTCGAGTCGGCGCGCACTGGTCTACGCTGGTCACCCTCGGACTGTTCACCTACCTCCTCGGCCGGTCGCTGGCCGATACGCACGGGAACTCGGTAACGGTCTGGCTGGTCGCCGCGATGGGCGCGGTCGGTCTGCTCGCCACACTGCTGGGTCATGAACTGGCGCACTCGATCGTCGCGCGCCGCCGCGGCACCCGGGTCGAACGCGTCGTGCTGTGGCTACTCGGCGGCGTCTCCGAACTCGGTGACGAGCCGAAAGATCCGCGCTCGGACCTGCGCATCGCACTGGCCGGACCGCTCACCAGCCTCGGGATCGGCGTCATCGTGCTTGTCGTCGCGAACCTCGTCGCCATCCTGGTGAGCGGACCGGTGCCGGAGATGCTCGGCTGGCTCGGCGCGATGAATATCGTGCTCGCTGTTTTCAACCTGCTGCCCGGCGCGCCACTGGACGGCGGCCGCGTACTGCGCGCGCTGATCTGGCGGCGCACCGGCGACCAGCTGCGCGCCACCACCGTGGCCGCGCACAGCGGCCGGATCCTCGGATTCGGTCTGCTCATCCTGGGCGGCGCCGAGATGCTACTGGTCGGCAATGGCGGTGGACTCTGGCTGATGCTGCTCGGCTGGTTCCTCTACTCGGCCGCCAATGTCGAGCTCGCCGCCGCCGGGCTGCGACATCGGCTGGGCGACACCCGGATCCGCGACGTCATGACCGAACACCCGCTATCGGTTCCCGCGGCCTGGTCCATCGAGGACCTGTTGCGCTCACAGATCGTGCATGCCGATCACCGGGTATTCCCGGTCATCGACCCGGAGGGGCGGCCGGTTGGAGTGCTCTCCTGGTCCGATCTCACGGTATTGCCCGCCGCGGCACGCGCCAGCACCGCGGTGCGCACCCTCGCCCGCCCACTGCCGCCGACAGCCCGAGTGTCCGGCGACGAATCGCTCAGCACCGTGGCGGCCAAGGTGGTCCTGCGACCCGACTTCGACGTCATCACCGCGATCGACCCACACGGCCGACTCATCGGAGTGGTCACCGCGACCGATCTCACGCTCGCCGTCCAGCGCAGCGCGCTCGGCCTGCCCGCCCGCCGACCCGAACGGTTTCGGCCACCGAATACCGCACTCTGACAAGATAATTCGGCCCTTCGCGGGTGATAGGAGGCTTTCGATGAGCCCTACGCAAGTCGAGCAGGCAACGCCGCGGCCGATCTTCCGGGATCGGCACGAAGCGGGCCGAGTGCTCGCCGGTTTACTCGAACACTATCGCGGGGATCCGGATGTCCTGGTACTCGGACTGCCGCGCGGCGGTATTCCGGTCGCCTGGGAGGTCGCCGCGGCGCTGAATGCACCGATGGATGCATTGGTCGTGCGCAAACTCGGTGCCCCCGGCCATCCGGAGTTCGCGATCGGTGCACTCTCCACCGGCGGCCGTATCGTCCTCAACGACGATATGGTGCGCGCACTGCGGCTGAGCGCCGATCAGGTGCGCCGCATCGCCCGCGACGAGGCCCAGGAGATGCTCAGGCGAGAGGCCGCCTATCGCGCCGACCGCGGCCCCATCGAGGTGTCCGGGCGGACGGTGATCCTGGTGGACGACGGATTGGCCACCGGCGCGAGCATGTTCGCGGCCATCGAGGCGATCCGGGCAGGCGAGCCGAAGCGGATCGTTGTCGCGGGCCCCGCCGCGCCGGAGTCGACCTGCCGGGAACTCGGTGCCTCGGTCGACGAAATGGTTTGCGCGACAATGCCTTCGCCGTTCCGCGCGGTCGGCGAATGGTTCTGGGACTTCACCCAGGTCAGCGACGAGCAGGTGCGTACTCTGCTCGGCTTCTCGACCACCGGCATCGCCGTTCCGCCCGTCGACACCGCGGCGACCATCCGCGCCGCCGCCATCGACGCACCCGACGGCCTCCCACCCACTCGGGTGCTCGAGGAACTCATCGGCGACGCCCGGTTCGTGCTGATCGGCGAAAGTTCGCACGGCACACACGAGTTCTACCGGTCCCGCGCGGCGATCACCCGCTGGCTGATCGAGGAGAAGGGCTTCACCGCGGTCGCCACCGAGGCGGACTGGCCCGATACCTACCGGGTGAACCAGTACGTGCACGGGCGCGGCAACGACACCAGCGCCGAACAGGCGCTGCGCGGATTCGAACGATTCCCGACCTGGATGTGGCGCAACACCGAGGTCCGCGAATTCGTCATCTGGCTGCGCGCGCACAACGCCGAACAACAACGCGACAACCAAGTTCAGACCGGCTTCTACGGTCTGGACCTCTACAGCCTGCACCGCTCGATGCAGGAGGTCGTGGACTATCTCGACCGCGTCGATCCGCAGGCCGCGCAGCGCGCCAAGATTCGCTACGGCTGCTTCGACCACGTCGCGGGCGACGACGGCCAGGCCTACGGATTCGCCGCCGCCTTCGGCGCGGGCAAATCCTGTGAGGCACAAGTGATCCGGCAACTGCTCGAACTGCAGCGCGTCGAGATCGCCCGCGGCGAACTGGAAGCTTCCGGCGCCGACGAACAGTTCAACGCGCTGCGCAATGCCTGGTCAGTGCGCGACGCCGAAGCCTACTACCGAGCCATGTTCGGCGACCGAGTGTCCTCGTGGAATCTGCGCGACCGGCACATGGCCGACACCCTCGACGCACTCGCTACCCATCTGGACCGCTCCGGCGGCCCCGGAGCCCGAATCGTGGTGTGGGCGCACAACTCCCACGTCGGCGATGCCCGCGCCACCGAACTGGGCAGCGAAGGCGAACTCAACCTCGGCCAACTGATCCGCGAACGCCACGGCGGCGCCTGCCGCATCATCGGCTTCAGCACCTGCTCGGGCACGGTCACCGCCGCGCAAGATTGGGGCGGGCCCGCCATCCGCGAAACCGTCCGCCCCGCACTGCCATCCAGCATGGAAGAGCTGCTACACGACACCGGCAACCCGGAATTCCTCCTCCGTATGGACATTCCAGGCGAAGCCACCGACCTGCTGCGCCAACCGCGCCTACAGCGTGCCATCGGCGTGGTCTACCGTCCCGGCACCGAACGCCAGAGCCACTACTTCCACACCCGCCCCGCCGACCAATTCGACGCCCTCATCCACATCGACCGCACCACCGCGCTGGAGCCGCTGGAACCCAGCGGCGAATGGGTCACGGGCACGATCCCCGAGACGTACCCGTCCGGTCTGTGACGAACTACCGGTGCAGCATGTTCGCGATGACCGTGCCGAGTCGACGGCGAGCGACAGATCTGCGCCTCGCCGTCGCCGGTGTGCTGCTGATCATGCTGTGCGCCCTGGCCACCGGGTCCGCCGCGCTCACGCGCGTAGACCGCGTGCTCGGCACACGGCTCCCCGGCGACGGGTCCATCGGCCCTGATCCGGGAGCCGTACGCCCCTGGTCGCGTCGTGGGCTCGGTCAGGACAGTGCAGTTGCACCGACGAAAGACCGACGACGATGACGGCTGAGGCGACACGGACCGAGGCGACACCGGCTGGCGTGACACCGGCCTCGGTATCCCAGGCCACGACCGCGGCCG
This sequence comes from Nocardia vinacea, assembly GCF_035920345.1. Lineage (NCBI taxonomy): Bacteria > Bacillati > Actinomycetota > Actinomycetes > Mycobacteriales > Nocardiaceae > Nocardia > Nocardia vinacea. Next base: position 904,583 of record NZ_CP109149.1, on the reverse strand, counting down.
ACATCCCACCCCGGGCCCGAGTCGTCGAGCGGCACGCGGGCGATGCCGTCCGAGTCGTGCTCGGCCTTGTGGCACTGACCATTTCAGCGCTGGTGGCCCGCCATACCGAGGTGCCACAACTCGAAGTCGACCTGTTCCGGATGATCAACGACCTGCCCTCGTGGGTGGCGCCGGTCCTGTGGGGCATCATGCAACTGGGCACCATCGGCGCGGTCGGCCTCGCGGCGGGCGCGGCGCTGGTGGCGCGGCGGTTCCGGATGGCCCGCGACATCGCCGCGGCGGGCGTGCTCTCCTATCTGCTCGCGATCGAGGTGAAAACGCTTATCGGTCGCGCGCGACCGGATGTCCTGCTCAACGAGCTGAACTTGCGCACGCACCAGGGTGGACTCGGCTTCGTCTCCGGGCATGCGGCGGTCGCGGTAGCTATGGCGGCTGCAGCGAGCCCGTGGCTGCCCCGGCCCTGGCGGCGCGTCGTCTGGGCGCTTGCCGGAGTGGTCGCCCTGTCGCAGGTCTTCGTCGGGGCGCATTTCGTGCTGGACGTTTTCGGCGGTGCGGCGCTGGGTTGGACGGTTGCCGCCGCGCTGCACCTGCTCTGGGGCGCCCCCGTGCACCGCGCCGAGGCACCCGCGGTGCTGCGTGCCCTTGCCGCCGCCGGATTGCGCCCGGTGCGGGTCATCCCCGCCGTCCTCGACCCGCGCGGGTCCCGTCCGTTCTACGTCACCACCGAGACTTGCGAGCTGTTCGTGAAATGGATCGACTATCACGAACGCAATGCCGATGTGCTGTTCAAACTGTTCCGACACCTGATGTTTCGGGAGGTTGAGGACGAATCGCCGTTCGCGACCCCGAAACAAGAGGCCGAACATGAAGCGTTCCTGACTCTGCTGGCGCAACGCGCGGGCGTGCGCACGCCGACGATCGTCTCGGTCGGCGCCGCCGCGAGCGGTGACGCGTGGATCGCCGAAGAACGCGTTCCGAGCCGCAATCTCGCTCGCACGGTGTCCGGCCCGATCTCCGACGAATCCCTGTGCGATATCTGGTGCCAGATCGCGCTGTTGCGCGCAGCCCGCATCGCCCACCGCGATCTGCGCCTGGCCAATATCCTCATCGACGAACAGGGCGCACCGTGGATCGTCGATTTCGGTTTCGGCGAATCCGGCGCCTCCGACCATCGGCTCGACGCCGACGTCGCCGAACTGCTCGTCTCGATGAGCTTGAAGGTCGGTCCGGAACGTGCGGTTGCGACAGCGCACATGGTGCTCGGCACCGACGCGTTGACCGGCGCGGCGCCCCTGCTCCAGCCGCTGGCCGTGGCCACCCGCAGCGCGACCCGGCGTCAGCCTCGCCTGCTGCACGAACTGCGTGCCACCATCGCGGATACTACCGGTGTTGCGGCCGTCGCCCCGGAGGTGCTGGTGCGGTTCCGTTGGCGCACCCTCGGCTGGATCGCCGCGACGATCTTCGCGACCTACGTGCTGCTACCGCAAGTCGGTCAACTCGGCACCACCATCGCCACCCTCGGCGACGCGCAATGGCAATGGCTGGCCGGTGCCTTGGCGATGTCGGTGGCGACCTATGCGGCGGCGGCGCTGGTGCTGATGGGAGCGAGTCCTCGCCCGCTCGCATTCGGCCGCACGATGAATGTGCAACTGGCGACCTCGTTCGCCAACCAGCTGGTGCCCTTCGGCATCGGCGCTACCGCGGTCAACGAACGCTATCTGGAACGTTCCGGGATGACCAGGGCCACCGCCGTCGCCGCCGTCGCACTGACTGTCGCCTCGGGTGCGATCCTGCATGTCATCGAGCTCGCCGGAGCGGGGGTGTGGCTCGGCCGGACCCGACTGCTGCTGAGCGCCGCACTGCCCAGCGGCTGGGTACTGCTCATCGGCTTCGTGGCCGTGATGACCGTGCTCGGCGGCGCCGTCGCGCTGCTGCTGTGCCGCCCCGACCAGCTCGCCCAGGTGCGGAACGCCGCCGGTTCCATGGCCGATGTGCTGCGCAAGCCACGACGTGCCGCCATGTTGATCGGCGGCCAAATCGGCGAAAACGTCGCTTACATTGCGGCCCTGGGTTTTTCAGTACAAGCATTCGGCGGACACCCGTCCGCCGCCCTGGTCGCCGCCGTCTTCCTCGGCGGGTCGGCGTTGGGCGCGGCCAGCCCGACCCCTGCGGGCCTCGGAGTGATCGAGGCCGCCCTGGTGGCCGGTCTCATAGTGGGCGGCGTGCCCAGCGCTCCGGCGGTCGCCGGTGTCCTCGCCTACCGGTTGGCGACTTTCTGGATCCCCGCCGCAATCGGGTTCGTCTCCCTCAAATCCCTGCAGCGTCAACGGATGCTCTGAGGTGAGGCTCCCGCCCCGTTGTACAGCGGGCTGGAGCAACGCGACTCATCCCCCTCGCCATCACCGCCCGACCCCCGCGCTCACCAGAATCGAAAAGTCATCGGGAAGTGGGCCGTTCGCAAAGGACCGCCACGTCCTCGCCGACGGCGTGGTGGAGGGCCACACGCGAAGGCCACACCGATCCACCCTTGAGCCACCGCGGCAGCCGCGCACGGACCCAAAGCCGTCTTACCCCAGCCCGAGTCTGCGAATAGACCCCCAACTGCTGCAGGCGGCAGGTGACCGTCAGCCCTTGCGCACCACGATCATCGGGCAATCGACTGTGTGTAACAGGGCGTTGCTGGTGGAGCCGAGGACCATGCTTGCGAATCCGCCGCGGCCGTGGCTGCCGACGACTGGCAGTTGGGCATTTGCCGACTCTTCGAGCAGCGCTCGAACGGGCCTGTCCAGCTTCAGGATGCGTAACACGGGCACGTCCGGGTACCGGTCGCGATAACCGCCCATGTTCTCGGCCAGCAGCGCTTGCTCGGACTCACGCGCGGCCTCCCAGCCGGAATGCGGCAGATCGATGCCGCTGGCATCGCTCCAGGTGTGCAGCGCCGTCAGCCCGACCTTGCGGCGCGATGCCTCCTCGAACGCGAGCTCGATGGCGGGCACGCTATTGGGTGACCCCTCGACGCCGACCAGGACGGGTCTACTCGCCGACACCGGATCGATGGCCGAATTCCCTTGGATGACGGCGACCGGGCAATGCGCGTGATGGGTGACCGCGGTGCTGACCGAGCCGAGCAGTCCGCGGTGGAAGGCGCCGATCCCGCGGCTGCCGACGACGATCATCCTGGCCTGCGCCGAGTGCAGGATCAGGGTCGGGATGATCGATGCGAAGATCACCTCGGTGGCCAGGTCCAGCTCCTCGCCAGGGGCGGCCTGGTGTGCCACGCGGGTCGCTTCGGTGAGGATCCGCTCGCCGTCGCGGCGCAACCAGTCGATGTCTGCCTCGTTCAAGGTCCGGTCGGGACCGAAGTCTGGGACCGCCACCGAGGTGAGAAGGCGCAGCGGGCAATGGTGCAGCGCGGCATCGACCGCCGCCCAGGCGACCGCCTGATATGAACTGGCCGAGCCGTCGACGGCCACAATGATCTCCGGCACTGTGGAATTACCCATGGTCGTTCCCTTCATTGCCTGTCCTCTGTGATCGGGCGGTTGAGATTTCGCCATTGCTGGTCCCACTGCACCCGACGGCGACGCTCGAGCAGCCATACGGTGCCCTGCAGCAGCAGCCATGCAACGACCCAGGTGCCGTTCAGCACCACGACACCGACTCCGATGCCGGTCATCGCGGCGACATTGGGCGGCCGTGGTGGGCCTGTCGGAGCGCCGTCGGGTCCCAGCCATACGGTCACGTGATCACCGTGCACCGCACTGCCGCGCACCCGCACCGTCGCGATACCGGGGCGGCCATCCTGGAGCCACTGCACCCGCGCCTCGAGCAGATGCGACGGCGTGCGCTGGGGTTCTTCCGTGATCACTGCGCTGACAGCGGATTTCGCCGCGTTCTCGGTGCGGATCCTGGCGGCGGTGTCGGTGTAGGCAGTCGTCCCCAGCGCTGCGGCGATCGGTATCGCGACGACCACGGCGACCGCGACCATGATCCGCAGCATGGCCTCGAGCCGATCCAGCGGCCGCAGTAGGGGATTCGGGCGCCACGGTCGCAGCCACCACAGCCGTAGCAGCGGTGACCACGTGCCACGGATCGGGAACACCGAGTCCTGCGACATCACCAGTCACCTTCTTCCGGTGGCATTTGCCCTGACTCGAGCATTCCGCGTGGGCGAGTGCGCGGGCAGGGAAGAAGGTCATCGCTCCCCAGGGTCTACCGACCTCGCTTTCTCGTCCGCTTGGTAGGCCGCGATCGCGGTCGGCAAGGTCGGGTACAGGTGGTCCACGCCGATCTTCGCGGTCAGCCCGGCCGCATCCAGATCGTCGCGCAGATCCGCCTTGACCCGTGCCATCGCGAACACGATGCCGCGCGCCACCAGATCCGCGCGCAACTGCTCGACCGCGTCGAGCGCCGTGAGATCGACCTCCACATTGGCCTCGGCATTGAGGATGAACCAGCGCACCGACGTCCGGTCTCGCTCATCCCATTGCTCGACCGCGGCCAGCGCCCGATGCCGGAAGTCTTCCGCATTGGCGAAGCACAGCGGCGCGTCGTAGCGGTAGATCACCAATCCGGAAACGGGTTTCGCCTCCGGGTAATCGTCGATGTCGTGCATGCCCGCCAGCCCCGGAACGAAACCGAGAACGGCATCGTGGCCCCGCGCCACGCGACGCAGCAAGTCGAAGATCGACAGCGCGATCGCTACCAGCACGCCGTAGAGCACACCCAGTGCGAGCACCGCGACGATCGTGCCGAGCGCCAATACGAGTTCACTGCGCCGGAATCGAGCGATCCGTCGGAACTCGGCGAGGTCGATCAGCCGCAATGCGGCGTAGATGACCAATGCGCCGAGCGCCGCCGTCGGGAATCCGGCGAGCACGCCGCGCGCTCCGAGTAGCACTGCCAGCACACTGCCAAGGGCGACAAGGGAATACAGCTGGCTGCGGGCACCCATGGCGTCGGCGATGCTGGTGCGGCTACCACTGCAGCTCACCGGAAATCCGTGCAGCGCACCAGCGGCCAGATTGGTGGCGCCGAGCGCGGCGAGTTCGGCATTCGCCGCCACGTGCCGACCGTGCCGGGCCGCGAATGCCCGTGCGGTCAGAGCATTATCGGAGAAGCCGACCACGGCGATACCGATGGCGGGCAATATCAACTCGGCGATATCGGTAGTCGCGACCCCGGCAAATCCCGGCACCGGCAGTCCGGCCGGAATCGACCCGACAACCTCGATGCCATAGCGTCGCAACGAGAACACCACCACCGCCCCGGTGGCCAGCAACACCGCGAGCAGCGGGCCGGGCACCCGCGGCGCACGCCAGGCAAGCAGTAACAGCACGGCCAGCACGGCCACGCCCAACACCAGCGTCTGCCAGTGCCACTGCCCGGCGTGCGCGGCGAACGAACGCAGTTGCGCGAGAATGGATTCCCCGGTAACCGGCACCCCGGTAACCGGCCCGAGCTGGCCGACGATCATGATCACGGCGGTACCCGCCAGATACCCGACCAGCACCGGCTTCGACAGCAGATCGGCGAGCACACCGAGTCGCGCCACGGCCGCCACCCAGACAGAGCACACCGACTAACAGGGCCAGCATTGCCGCCAGCGCCGCATACCGATCCGGGTCACCGAGTGCCAATGGCGCCAGTGCCACCGCCGTCATCAGGGCCGTGGTCGACTCGGGCCCCACCGACAACTGTCTGGAGCTACCGAGCAGCGCATATACCGCCAACGGTCCGACAGCCGCCCACAACCCGACAACCGGCGGCAGTCCGGCCACGGTCGCATAGGCCATCACCTGCGGCACCAGATAGGCAGCCACCGTCACACCGGCGAGGACATCGGCGCGCAGCCGAATCCGGTCGTACCCGTCGAATTGCCGCAAACCTGGAAGCAGACGTACCAGCATCTGTTCAGCATGACGCGCTTGCACGGGCGGGACAGCCGAAGGTCACCAATGGATTGTTCGAACCGATCGACGGCCAAAGGTCCTTCGGCAAACGGCGGTTCGGCACTGTGCAGGGTCGATGCTCGTACGTAGCGTCGAGGTCGAAACAGGTTTTCGAAGGTCGAGGCATAAAGGTCACTGAGGACGACCAGGTCGTGGTCCAGGCGCTGGCCGCGGCCGCTGACATAGCCATCGCCCGCCTATATGAGCAGCCCCGGATCCGCCAGTAATGGCTGGAAGCCAATCGCGATGTGGCCACCGAACTGCTCGCGGGCGGCGAGCCGGGCACCGCCCTCGAGTTGGTCGCCGACCGGGGGTTGCGACTCACCCAGTCGGCGTGCACCTTCCTCGCACTCCCCGAGGATCCCGAAGTCCCAGTCGAGGAAGGATGTCACCGAACTGGTAGTGGTCGCCGCAGCGGGCGCCGGCGCCGAGGAGTTGATCGGCGAGCGAATTGCGCGGGGCGAGGGCGGGTACGGTGTTGAGCTGGTCGGCGCCCCTACCCTGAGCGCCCCTGCGCTGCTTGCCGTCCACGATGGCATGAATTGTCTTTATGCCCTGTGGTTGGGGACCAACGACAGCCGTGCCCGGCCAGTGCGGATTCCTAATGTACGGGTAACGGGATCTTCGGAACCGAAGGGACACCGCGCTCATGACTACCTCGAACAACGATGATCCGCACCGACTGACCTCGGCCGAAGTGGTCGTCGGCGTCGACGGTTCCGAAGCCTCCGACCTCGCCGTCCGCTGGGCCGCCGAAACGGCCTCGCAACGGCAACGCCGACTCCGCATCGTGCACGGCCTCGATCTCGCCTCGATCGGCGCGCTGCCCGGCGTGCTCGAGAAGATCCGCCGACGCGGCCAAGACTACGTGCTGACGGCCCAGCGCCTGGCCCATCGGGTCGACTCCGCCCTTACCGTGGAAACCGAAGTCTCCCAGGCAAATCCGGCCCAGCTGCTGATCCACCGATCCGAAGCCGCGCATCTTGTCGCGATCGGCGCGGCGGGCACCGCTGGAACACTCACCCACCTCGGCTCCACCCTGCTCGCGGTGACCAACCACGGCCACGGCGCCATCGTGGTAGTCCGCGACGCCAGCACCGAACAGCAGACCCGCGACATCGGTCCCGTCGTCGTCGGCGTGGACGGGAGCCCGGTCAGCGAGGCCGCGGTGGCGGTCGCGTTCGCCGAGGCGGACGAGCGTAAAACCCAACTCGTCGCGGTCCATGCCTGCGGCGAGCTGTACCTCGACATCTTCATCCCATTGCCCGACATCCGCTCCGACCGCGACATCGAAAATGCAGGACAGGCGCTCCTTGCTGGACAGCTCACGACATGGCACGCGAAGTACCCGAACGTCCATGTCATCCGCAAGGTGTACCTATCCGGGCCCCGCCGACCGCTGCTCGACTGGTCGAAGTCCGCTCGACTTCTTGTGGTCGGCAGCCGGGGCCGCGGCGGATTCCGCGGACTGCTGCTCGGCTCCACCAGTAACGCGCTGGTGCAGACCGCGCAGTGCCCCGTCATGGTCGTCCACCCGCAGTAAGCCCCGCTCCTACAGGAAGGTAGCGACAATCACATGTCTGCCAACTTCATCAACCCTCCCGTCGTGGTCGGCATCGACGGCTCCGAAACCGCGGCCGAGGCCACCCGCTGGGCCGCCGTCGACGCCGTCCACCACCGCGCGCCCCTGCACATCGTGTACGGCATCGCCGCCCCGGTCGACTTCGGACCGAACATCGCGTTCAGTGAGATCGACTACGACATGTACCGACAAGAAGGTGCGGCCGCCGTCGCCGCGGCGAGCGAGTTCGCCACAGCGGCCGCCGCACCCGTCGGTGACCTCGACATCACCACCTATGTGGCCGAGGCACCACCGATCCCCGTCCTGCTCGACCGCTCCAAAGACGCGCGCCTCCTGGTCGTCGGCACCCGCGGCCTCGGCGCGTTCCGCCGCGGCATCCTCGGCTCGGTCAGCACCGCCGTCGCACGGCACGCACACTGCCCTGTCGCGGTCATCCCCGAACCCGAGAACTACACACCGGATCGGCTGCTCGGCCCGGTGCTGGTCGGTGTCGACGGCTCCACCTGCAGCATCCACGCCATCGAAGTCGCCTTCGATGAGGCCGCCCACCGCGATGTCGCGGTGCGCGCAGTACTCACCTGGTCCGAATTCAACCGCTACATCTCCCGCGCCGACATGCAGAAAGAGGCCGAGAAGCTGCTGTCGGAAAGCCTGGCCGGTTACGCGGAGAAGTATCCGGACCTCGAAATACAGCGCGTGGTTGCCGAGGACCGACCGACCAGACGCCTACTCGACGAATCCGGAAACGCCCAACTGATCGTCGTGGGCAGCCACGGCCGTGGCGGCTTCGCCGGTATGACCCTCGGCTCGGTCAGCCAAGCCGTCCTATACGCCACCGATTGCCCACTCATCATCGCCCGCCCGCAGAACTCAGCGGCCGTGTCCCGGTAGTGCGGGAAGACCCCGGAGCCCCCAGCCAGAGATCCGGGAGTCTTCTCCTGTACGCACTCGCACGTCACCGTTGTGCGTTCAGGGCGGCGTCCAACAGCACTCGGCGTTCCGCGGTGGCGACGGTGCGGCGGACCGTGTCGATCGCGTCCGGGTTGACCGAGATGGAGGTGATGCCCATGCGGACAAGGTGTTCGGCGAAGTCGGGACGGGTGGAGGGCGCTTGGCCGCACAGCGAGCAGGTGATGCGGTGGGCGCGGGCGGTCTGCACGATCTGTTCGATCGCCGCCAGCACAGCCGGATCGGCCTCGTCGAAAACCTCCGCGCACAACTGCGAATCACGGTCTACGCCGAGGACGAGCTGAGTGAGGTCGTTGCTGCCGATGGAGACACCGTCGATGCCGAGGCCGATGTATTCCGGTAGCCAGTGCACGACCGAGGGGACCTCGGCCATTACCCAGCGATGCAGGCCGCGGGCCCGTCCGAGCGGGCTGGCATCGACGAGCTCCAGGCATGCTTCCAGTTCCCAGCGGGTGCGCACGAACGGAATCATCAAGTGCACGTTCGGGTTCTGTTCGCGCACCCGGGCCAGCGCGGCCAGCTCGAGCGCGAACATTTCCGGCTCGCGGATGTAGCGGAAGCAGCCCCGATATCCGATCATCGGGTTGTCCTCCACCGGCTCGTACTGCTCGCCGCCGGTCAGTCCGCGGAATTCGTTGCTGCGCAAGTCGGTTGCGCGATAGATCACTGGGCGGGGCGCGAAGGCGCAAGCGATCCCGCCGAGCGAGTCCGCCATCCGGGTGACGAAGTGTTCCTGCTCACCGCGGGCGATCAGGTCGTGCGGGTGCCGCCCGCCGAGCGCGCTGGTCAGCAGGAACTCGGCGCGAAGCAACCCGACGCCGTCCACGTCCTGTGCCGCAACGGCTTCCGCGATATCGGGCATGGCGAGATTGACGTAGATCTTGGTGGCGGTGGTGACCGTCGTCCGGGGCGCAACAGCCGCCGCGACGGCACGGACCGGCTGGGAGACCACGCCCGCGACGACGCGGCCCCTTGCGCCGTCGACGGTGACGATCTGCCCGTCCACGAGATCCTTTGTCGCAGTGCGGGTGCCGACTACGCAAGGCACCCCCAGTTCCCGGGAGACGATGGCGGCGTGACAGGTGACGCCGCCGCTGTCGGTGACCAGTGCCGCGGCCTTGCGGATGGTCGGCACCCAGTCCGGCGTCGTCATCTCGGCGACCAGGATCTCTCCGTCGTGCAGCAGATGTCCCTCGGATGGTCCGGCAAGTACCCGAACGGCGCCACTGGCCACACCCGGTGCGGCGGCCAACCCTGTCACCATCGCCACTCCGTCGCCACTGTCGGCGTGCGGCGCTTGCACCGTACCGAGGGTGGTGATCGGGCGGGCCTGGACCAGCCACATCTGGTCGCCCGCGATCGCCCACTCCGCATCTTGCGGTGCGCCGTAGTGTTTTTCGGCTGCCATGGCGAGCCGGGCGATCCCGCGAACTTGCTCATCATCGAGTACCCGCGCCTGGTCGTCCGCATCGACCTCGATGGTCCGGTCGCCAGTTCCGTCCACGCCGCGGACGATCGCGAAGCCCTGTTTTCCGGTGTGCGACTCCAGAATTCGCAGATCTTCCTTGGCGAGAACGTAGTGGTCGGGCTCTACGGCTCCGGAGACGACGACCTCGCCCTGCCCGCGTGCCGCCTCGATCACGATCCGGCTCTGGTCTCCGGTCCCAGGATCGGCGGTGAACGCCACCCCACTGCGTTCCGCCGCGACCATCACCTGCACCACGACGGCCATGGCCGGTTCACCGGTGAACTTCCGTTCAGCGCGATAGGTTTCGGCACGCGGGCTGAACAGAGATGCCCAGCAGGAGCGCACCGCCTCGACCACATCCGCGGCGCCGCTCACGTTTGTCGCTGTCACATTCATCCCGGCGAACGAAGCGGAAGCGCTGTCCTCCCCGGTGGCCGAGGAACGAACCGCGACCAGCGCGGGCCCCGCCTCGCTGCCGAGTCCGTCGTAGGCGTGCACAATCTGTTCTTCGAGGTCCTCGGGCATGCCCGCCTTGCCCACCAGCGCCCGCAGCCGATCACAGTGCTGGGCGAGTTCGGCTTGGTCACCGACGGCACTCAGCGCGGCACGATGCTCCGCGGCCAGATCATCGGCCACCCCGCTGCGGCGCATGGCTTCCAGATAGCCCGAGCGCAGCACGACGAACGCTGCGGGCACGGGCAGCCGCGCAGCGGTCAGCTCCCCCAGATTGGCGCCTTTTCCGCCCGCCTCGACCTCGTCGGCCAGTCCGATAGCGGCAATGTCACGTACAAAGTCCATGCCTCGACTGTGCGCGGCAGCCGGGTCCGGCAGCGAGAGGACAATGCCGACCGACCGGCGGACGAAAGTCCTTTGTTCCGGTCGCTGCGCTGTCCGCAGGTGCTCGCTCGCTCACCCAGACGTGGCGGCGAGAGGCGATCCTCTGTCTCAGTGAGAATCCACCGCACGAAACGACGCGGGTTCCGTACTGCAGGGGCGCGAGCAATGCGGCACAAGTGTCGCAAACACCATCGCATGGCAGCGGCCCGGCGCCCGGAGGGCAGCGGTACCTGTCATCGACGCCGTCGCCGACTCGCGACTAACCGACAGCCGCCGCGAACCAGCCAGCACCACACATGCGAGCAGCTGGCCGCTCGCTGGACCTGCAGCAGCAGATAAGCGGCCACCGTTGCAACCACATGGGCGCGCAGCCAGGTGATCCGAATTCGGGCGCTACTGCACCGGGTCTCGGGAAGTCACAAGGGGCGCACCACCTCGGCCAGTGCGCGGCGCGGGGTAATCGGAACCGGCTCGGCGCTGGTGGCCGCCCAGCCGATTCGGATAATGACCTGTGGGAAGCCGCTGTCGGATAGCACATCCGCACGCACGAGATCACGAGTTCCCGGCAGTTCCAGCGGTTCGGTGAGCGGACAGGTCGCCAATCCGAAGCCGGTGGCGGCCAGCAGCACCGCGCTGGTGGCTTCCCCGGCGCGCAATCGGGACAGCGGATCATCGGACGCGGTGTGCACCAGCAGCAAGGCGCCGCCGTCGTCGAGATCCTGGATCACCGCCTCGGTCAGTCCGGGACTGCGGAACTCGCGAGTCAGCGGATCGGCGGCGACCACGGCATTGCGCGCAGGCACCCCTTCCTCGGCCGCATGACGTCCGCTCCACTCGGCCAGCTCGGCCTGATATCCGCTGTCCACGTGATGCTGACGCGAGGCATCCTTGAAGGCCCGCACCAGCCCGATGCGGGTCGAGCCACCAGGAATCTCACTGACCAGCACCCCCTCGGCGACGCCCGCCGCGATGATCGCGGCGATATGCGGTACCTCCCACGATGTGACCCGCCGCCGGTCGGTACGGCGCTGGCTGATCGCGCGGGCCGCCGCGACCATGTCGGCGTCCGGTATCACCGGAGCGAACTCGATGGCCGCAAAATGGTCGGGCTGGGCCGGATTCGGGAATCGATGCACGACGGTGTCCCACCCGAACGAGCGCGCCGCCACCCGGAAGTGATGCAGCGCTGCCCCGCAACTGATCATCAGATCGCGCCGATCCGGATCGGTCTGCGGCAGCCGACGGCTGTCGTCGGCGTACAAGTGCACCGTGGTGTCGCCGACCCGCCACTGCCACGGCTGGGTATTGTGCACCGACGGCGCACGCAAGGCCAGCGCCAACGCGGCCCGCACGCTGTCGGCATCAGGATGCCTACTAGCCATTGCTGTTTCCTTGTCCTCGACGCCAACATCTGTGCCGCTACCGTCGCATTCGCCGACGATGACGCCAAAGAGGCCAAAGGCCACAACTCGATGGCCCGGTGACCTCTTCACCGATCACAACGCTGAATTTCGGCACTGGTGATCAAGCCGACCTGCGACTGACTGTGCGCCGCGCGCCGCGCGCGACGATCTCGCGTCGTGTCCACCGCCGTCCGCACCTCGAAACGGCCACACGCCCGAAATCGGGGTGCGGAATCCCGCGAAACGCAGTCCATCGATCGACGGCAAAGAACCCGGAACACGGTGACCTTCGCCCCTGTGCACCGCAATGCCACCGTCGAATGATGGTCGACGTCTACCGGATTGCCCGCTCGGAGAGGAGACTCATCATGACCACAGCACAAACCATCATGCGACCAGACGTGGAATGCATCGGCGTGCGCGACACGATGGCCACCGCCGCACAGCGCATGGTCCGCTACGACGTCGGCGCGCTGCCGATCTGCGACGGTGAGGGACGCCCGGTCGGCATCGTCACCGACCGCGACATCATCGTCAAGGTCGTCGGTATCGGCGCGAATCCCACAACGACCACCGCAGGTGAGATGGCCCAGGGTGCCGATGAACTGCACACGGTCGATATCGGCACCGACGTCGACGATGTGCTGGCGCTGATGGAGCAATTCCAGATCCGGCGGCTCCCGGTGACCGAGCACGGGTTGCTGGCCGGCATCATCACCGAGGCCGATCTGTCGCGGCAATTGCCGCAGGACACGGTGGGTGAATTCGTCGAAGCGGTCTGCGCACTGCACCTGCCGAGTGCCACCGAGGCATGAATCGGACTGTCCGTCAACTCATCTCGGCGCGCGGTCACCTGGTGGAGTGGGCGTATATCACCGGTCGATCGCGACCGATCGGTGATCGACCTGTCACCATTCGCGTTCCCGACGGGGCCGGTACGCAGCCCACCGTCGGTCGGCCCACCGACGCTCTCGGCGGGCCTTGGGTACTTCTCGGGCCGGTTCGAGCCCCGAGGTGGCGGTGGGTGCCGCCGAAGCGTCCTTCGGCCTACGGATCAGGGACCATCGCCAGCAGTTGGATCCATCTGGAACTCATACCGTTCGGGTATCCGATTCAGCGCAGATCGAAGGACTTCCCGTGAGCACGCAGCAACGCGATTATCCACACCAGCTGGCCTCGGCACCGGTTGTCGTCGGCGTCGACGGGTCCGACGGAAGCGACCTCGCCGTCCGCTGGGCCGCCGAGGTCGCCGGCCGGCGCGGCCGCCAACTGCTCATCGTGCACGGCCTGGATCTCGTCGCGACCCAATCGCTGCTCGGCGGCTACCACGTGGTCCCCACCTCCGTGGTCGAGACGGTCCGCACGCGCGGCACGAAAATCGTCGCCGCGGCGCGCAGGCTCGCCCATGAAGTCGCACCCGAGGTGGACATCGCCATCGAGGTATCCGACTCGAGCCCGGCCCATCTGCTGACACATCTGTCGAAGACCGCACACCTCGTAGTCCTCGGCGCCACCGGCAATGCCGGAACCATCGCCCACCTGGGCTCCACCCTGCTCGCGGTCACCAGCCACGGGCACGGCAGCATCGTCGTGGCCCGCCCCACCGATACCGGAGACCAGATCCGCCACGACGGACCCATCGTCGTCGGGATCGATGGCAGCCCCGTCGGTGAGGCCGCCATCGCGGCCGCGTTCGGCGAGGCATCCGACCGCAAGACCGATCTGATCGCCCTACATTCCTGGAGCGAATGGCATTTCGGCGAATTCGCCGGTCAGGCCGAATCCGGCCGCTTCAGCCCCGCAGTGGAAACCGTCGAGGACGCGGTACTGGCCGAACGACTCGCCGGATGGACGGAGAAATACCCCGATGTTCCCGTCACCCGCAAGGTATACCGGACCGGGCCGGTAGATCGGCTGACGGAGTGGTCGAAATCGGCGCAACTGATCGTGATCGGTAGCCGCGGCCGGGGCGGCTTCACCGACCTGTTGCTCGGCTCTACCTCCATTTTCCTCGTGCAGCACGCCCATTGCCCTGTCATGGTCACCCGAACCGCGTAATGGCAAGAAAATCCGGCAACGGATCGAGCATGGACCGCGCCCAGCGCTCAACAGTGCTGTTCGGTCCTTCGATTGGGGACCTTCGGCCCATCCCGATCCGACCCCGTTCAGAGATGCTTTGCTCAAGAAAAATCTTCGATCTCGGCGGCTGGGAGTCCACGGCATGATCACCTCTACCGATACCATCACCCTCCGCCCGCTCGGCCCAGCCGATGCCGCCACCGTCGCGGATCTGCACGCTGGGATGCCCGATAAGGACGGCCTCTTCCGAAATCTCATGCCGCATCCCACGGAGTTACCCAACGTCGCTCGCGCCCTCGCCCTGCGCGATCGGGCGCACTGTGTGCTCGGCGCCTTCGCCGACGACCGGATCGTCGGCCTCGGTAACTTCGTCGTGCTCGGCACGACCAAGACGGCCGAGGTCGCGATAGTCATCGATCCCGATCAGGACGACCGGACCGGCGCTTTCGGCCTCGAACTCTTGCGCCGCCTGGTGCACCTGGCGCGTGAGCGCGGCATCGAACGATTCGTCACCGAGTTGATTCCGGCGAATACCAGGATGATGCGGTTGGTCGCCGACACGGAATTCACCGTGACGGCCTACCGCCAGAACGGTATCGCGCGAGTCGGCATCCAGCTCTGACGGCCCAGAATGCGCAAGACTGCGCGCCCCTGGGCAGGATGACACCTTCTCGTGTGACTTCCGAAGCCGCGAGCCGACCTGGTGCGACAGATGCGAAAGTCCCTTCACCTCGGTGACCTTCGGCCATCACCTGGCCGAGCCCGATACGAAATCCTTGAAGCACCACCAGTGAGCACACCGAAAGGGTTTGCGCCATGCTCGAATTCGCCGCACCCGCCGAGCTACGGGAAACCCATACCGGACTGGTTGTTCTGTACGGGGACCGGGCCTACAAGGTAAAGAAGGCGGTCCGCACCGACTTCCTCGACTTCAGCACGCCGCAACTGCGCGAGCACGCCTGCGCCAGGGAACTCGAATTGAATCGCCGCCTGGCTCCGGACGTGTATCTCGGCCTGGCCCATCTCAGCGACCCCACGGGCTCCCCCGCCGAGCCGATGCTGGTCATGCACCGCATGCCCGAAGACGGCCGTTTGTCCAACATCCTGGCCGACCAGGCGAAGAGCACAGCGGAGCTGTCGGCGCTGGTACAGATGCTGGCAAGCTTCCACGACAGGGCCCGTCGCGGACCGGAGATCGACGCGGAGGGCACTGCGGACGCGCTGCGCCATCGGTGGCAGGTGCTGTTGGGCAGTCTTGCCGAACAGCGGGCCGACGTCGCGGACCCGGATCTCCTCGACCGGATCGACCGGCTCGCGGTGCGCTACATCGACGGCCGAGAACCTTTGCTGAACAACAGGATCGCCGACGGGCACATCGTGGACGGGCACGGCGACCTGCAGGCCGAGGACATCTTCGAACTGGCCGACGGCTTCCGCGTCCTGGATTGCCTGGACTTCGACGACCGGCTGCGTTACGTCGATCGCCTCGACGACCTCGCGTTCCTGGCCATGGATTTGGAGTTCCGCGGGCATACCGAACTGGGCGAGCGGCTGCTCGACGACTACCAGCGGATCACCGAGGATCCGGCGCCCGCCTCGTTGCGTGACCACTACGTTGCCTACCGGGCGCTCGTGCGAGCGAAGGTGGACGCCATCCGATTCGGCCAGGGCGAGTCCACGGCCCGCGACCGTCTACACCGGCACCTGCGGCTCGCACTGCGCCATCTCGAGCGGGCCGCGGTTCGTCTGGTGCTGGTCGGCGGATCGCCCGGAACCGGGAAATCGACCGTTGCCGTGGAGCTTTCGGCAAGCACGGGAGCGGTCCTACTCTCCAGTGATCATGTGCGCAAGCAGTTGCGGGCTACCGGTGAGGTCACCGGTTCGATCGGAACCTTCGGCGCCGGAACGTATTCCGCTGCAGGTAAAGCTCGTGTCTACACCGAACTGCGGAGAAGGGCCCAAAAGCTGCTGGCCCTCGGTCGCTCGGTGATCCTGGACGCCAGCTGGATCGACGCTGACGAGCGGCAGCGCGCCGCCACACTCGCGGCCGAGGCGAACGCCGACCTGCTACAACTGCGGTGCCACTGCCAGCCCTCGGTGGCAGAGCGCCGCATCCGTCTGCGCGGCGACGGCGATTCCGACGCGACCCCCCAGATCGCCGCCGACATGTCGGCCATCGCAGCGGTCTGGCCGCAGGCGGTACCCGTGGACACCGGTCTGATGCTCGCCGACACCACCGCCGTAGCACTTTGCGCGTGGCACAACATTGTTCACACTGAACAGGCAAAGGGCTACGGTCACCAATCAGGGGCCGAACTCCGGCCCGCGATCACGAACACCGCCCTACGCTGAATGCATGCTGCACGGAGACACAGCGGAATGACCAGAGTGTTCCTGGTGGACGACCACCACATCGTGCGTCGGGGTGTAGCCGACCTGATCAGCGCCGAGCCCGACCTCGAAGTCATCGGCGAGGCGGGAAGCGTGTCCCACGCGTTGGCGCGTATCCCGGCCCTGCGCCCCGACGTCGTGGTCCTCGACGTGCGCCTGCCTGATGGCAACGGCATCGAACTATGCCGCGAACTGCTGGATCAGCATCCCGAGCTACGCTGCCTGATCCTCACCTCGTTCACCGACGAACAGGCCATGCTCGACGCTATCCTGGCCGGGGCCAGCGGCTACGTGGTCAAGGACATCGACACCCTGGAGCTGATCGACGCCATCCGCGAAGTCGGCGCGGGCAAATCCCTGCTCGACAATCGGGCCGCCGCCGCGCTCATGGCGAAACTGCGCGAGGAAGCCGCGGCAAAGACCGGGCCGCTGGCCACGCTCACCGAGCAAGAACGAACGCTGCTCGAACTGCTCGGTGAGGGGCTGACCAACCGGCAGATCGCAGGCCGGATGTTCCTGGCCGAGAAGACCGTGAAGAACTACGTCTCCCGGCTGTTGACCAAGCTCGGCGTCGAACGACGTACCCAGGCCGCCGTACTGGTCACGAAGCTCAACCCACCGCATATGGAGGAATGAACAGGCGCACCCGCACCGGTCCCGCGCAGCATCTCGACACCCGGAATCGAGCATAGCCGTGCAAGAACTCTGTGCGAGGACCATCGCCCCGCTGGACACCACCTTTGGACCCTTGGGCTCTCGCCGCGCACACCTCAGGCTGAGCAGTATGCCGCCCCCGATTCACCCGGTGCCAGCCCTGATGAGGACATCATGTCCCACAACCTCGACGATCCCTTCACACTCGCTGTATATAAAGCCCAGGGGTGGTTGCGCGTCATCGCCGACAGTCTCGACACCGACGACCGCGCCTTCGCCTACCGCGCGCTGCCCACCTGGATGCATCCCATGCGCGATCGCACCAGCGTCACTGGCCCAGCGCACCCGGCCGCCCGACTGCCCGAGATACCGCGCAGGGCCAACTAACTCGGAGCATCCGACAACGTCGTCACAACCGTCGGCCCACTCGGAGCGGTGTGCTCACCCTCCCGACGTGCACTACGAGATCTCTGCTCCACCACTGCATACGCCGCCTGGCTGCGATGCATTTGCCAGCAGCATGGTCGCCGCGATGATCTATCAGTTGACCGAGAGCAATAGTTGCCCGCAGACGTGGGCGTCCGGCGTCGCGGCGGCGGCCACAGTGATGCTTCCCGTCAGTCCGACAAAGGAGAAGTCATGCACGCAATGGTCTTTCACGGCCCAGGAAACACCTCATGGGAGCGCATACCCGACCCGGCGATTCTGCAGGGAACCGATGCCATCGTCCGCGTCGATGCCGGTGCGCGCCCGATTGCACCTCGTCGACCCAATCGTCGTGCCGAAGGACGATGGCAGCTGATTGTGTCGGCAGCCACGGACCCGGTGGTTTCGCAGCAATGACGCTCGGCTCGGTCGGCCAAGCGGTCCTGCCCGCCGCCGACATCCCGGTCATCATCGCCCGACCGCGCTGATTCCTATGAACACGCCAGTTTCGCCATCAGTGGACAGTGCCACTGCGATCGGCGCCGAACAGGCCGAGGTAGCATCCGGACTGCAGCTCGATCCGATGGAGCGGATAGAGCTGCTACTTCGCGATCTGCACAGTTCTCGATCCGGGCTGACCGGCCGTGAGGCGCAGCGGCGGCTGATCCACGTCGGCCCCAACGAACTGCGTCGACGGGGCGCACGGACCTGGCCGCGTGAGCTACTGGCGCAGTTCACCCATCCGCTGGCACTGCTGCTCTGGGCAGCCGCGGGCCTGGCCTGGCTGGTCGGCATCGAACCAGTGGCCATCGCCGTGGTCGTCGTCATCGTGATCAACGCGGGATTCGCATTTGTCCAAGAGCGGCATGCCGAGCGAGCAGTGGAGTTACTCGCGGCGTACCTACCAGCGCGAGCGACGCTGGTGCGGGACGGGGAGATCACCCAGATCGATGCCGTCGATGTGGTGCCCGGCGATGTGCTGGTGATCCAGGAAGGCGACCGGATCTCGGCCGACGCCCGCCTGCTCGAGGGCGGAGTCGAGGTCGATCTGTCCGAGCTGACGGGGGAATCGCTGCCGGTGTTCCGTTCGGCCGAAGCCCCGGACACCGGTGTGCCGCTCGCCCAGGCACAGGACATCGTCTTCAGCGGGACGGCATGCACCGCCGGCGACGCACACGCCGTCGTCTTCGCCACCGGCATGCATACCGAGCTCGGCCGCATCGCGGCACTGTCGGAACGGGTCGGCCGTGAGGAGAGCCCGCTCGAACATCAAGTGCGCCGCGTCGCCTGGCTGATCGCCTTGGTTTCGCTGCTGCTCGGAGCGGCATTCGTACCGCTCGCCACCATCGGCGCCGGGCTGTCGCTGCTCAACGCGGTGGTCTTCGCGGTCGGACTCCTGGTGGGCAATGTCCCGGAGGGCCTGCTGCCGACGATCACCTTGGCGTTGGCGATCGGCGTCCGCGACTTGGCACGACGCGGTGCGGTCGTGAAACGGCTCAGCGCAGTTGAGACACTCGGGTCGACCGATGTGATCTGCACCGACAAGACCGGCACGCTCACCGAGAACCGGATGCAGGTCACCGTTATCCATACGTCGACCGGGGCGCACGAGCTCCTACCGCACGCACCGCCCCCGGCCGACTCGACGCTCGCTCGACTGGCCGCCGCGATGGTCGCCTGCAACAACGCCCGCTTCGATCAGACCGGACGGGCGCTGGGTGATCCGACCGAAACCGCCATCCTCGTCGCCGGTGCGGCGCTGGGTGCGCATACGGACCCTGACGACCGGCAACGCCTGCGGCAGAGGCAGTTTCACTTCGAGCCAGCGTGGAAACGCATGTCGACGATCGACAGCTCGAGTGACGGCATCTGGGTGCACACGAAGGGCGCACCCGAAACAGTGCTGCCGCTGTGCACTGCCGAACTCGATGGCGACGGCCACGCACAACCGATGCATCCCGCCCGGCGCGCAACGCTGGTTGAGCTGGTGGATACGCAAGCGCGGCAAGGACTTCGGGTGCTCGCGGTCGCCGAACGCAGACTGCCGACCGATACCGTGCCCACGGTGCGCGAACACGCCGAACAGCAACTGGTGTTGCTCGGACTTGTCGCTATGACGGACCCACCCCGCGCCGAGGTCGCCGATGCCGTCACAGCGTGCCACAGCGCAGGAATCCGCATCATCGTCATCACCGGCGACCACGGCTTGACCGCAGCGACCATCGCCGCCCAGGTAGGGATCATCCGTGGCGAACCGGTCGTGGTAACCGGCGAGCAGCTCGACCGGATGAGCGAAGCCGATCTGGACGCACTCCTTTCCACGACGCCCGAGCTGATCTTCGCGCGATCCTCGCCCGAGGCGAAACTCCGTGTCGCGGACGCACTTCGCGATACCGGACATGTGGTGGCGATGACCGGTGACGGCGTCAACGACGCGCCCGCCCTGCGTCGCGCCGATATCGGTATCGCGATGGGCCGCTCCGGCACGGATGTGGCCCGCGAGGCCTCCACCATGGTCCTCACCGACGACAACTTCGCCACCATCGCCGCGGCGATCGAGGCCGGGCGGCGGGTCTACGACAACATTCGCAAGTTCATCTTCTACATCTTCGCCCACGCGACGCCCGAAGTGACCCCGTTCATCGTGTTCGCGCTCTCAGGTGGTGCGATCCCCTTGCCACTGACCGTCTTACAGCTACTGGCCATCGATATCGGCACCGAAACCCTGCCCGCGCTCGCACTGGGTCGCGAACCGGCCGAGCCCGGTCTCATGCGACGACCGCCTCGGCAACGCACCGAATCGATCATCCGGATTCCAATGGTGTTGCGCGCGTGGCTGTTTCTCGGCACGATCGCGGCAGCGCTGGGCATGGCGGGCTTCTTCTATGTGCTGCTGGGCGCAGGATGGCATCCGGGCGATCCCACCGGCCCCGGTACGCCACTGCACCACGCCTACCTGCAAGCCACCACGATGACCTTCTTCGGAATCGTCGCCGGTCAGATCGGCACCGCATTCGCGGCCCGCACCGAACGGGCCTCCCTGCGCTCGATCGGAGTGCTGTCCAACCCACTCCTGTTGTGGGGCATCGCGTTCGAACTCGCGCTCGCGGCCGTGATCATCTATTTCCCGCCGGTTCAACACCTACTCAGCACGGCAGCGCTCACCCCAGACATGCTCGCCTTCGTCGCACCCTTCCCGGTGATCATCTGGGGTGCCGACGAAATCCGGCGCTGGCTGTTGCGGCGCAGTGACACCACACTCCCGTAGATGGCTGTAAGGGTGAAATCTGACACCACTTATCGGCGAATCCTGACGTCAGTGGGGCCCGGTTCGGGCGACTCTATCGGTGAAATTTGACGTCACTGCCCGTCTGGGGTCCATCAGATCGCTACCCGGTGCGCGATGGAAAGCGCATGCGGAGGCGTGGTGTCAGGGTCGAACGGGGTTCGAGAACCGCTACGAACTCGATTGGGCCCTACCGGTTCGCGTCAGGAAGGCGCCGCCTGTGGGTGGGGCGGATCAGTATCCTCATGCCGATACCGATCACCGCCAGCGTCAAGCTTGCCAACAACCACAGCCACGGGTCGGCGCCGATGTTCTGCGTCCGGGCTGCGAGCAGACCCCGCGGGTCGTACTCGACATGGACGCTCCCCTTCGGCTCGGGCTCGAGTCGGAAGCCCCCGGGGCCGTATTCAATTCGCGGGGACTGCGGAGCGTACGAATCGGCTTCCTCTTTCAGCGATACCACGCGCTCGCCGCAGTCCAGGGAATAGGCGGTCTCCCAGCTGTCGCCAGACTCGGATTTGACCTTGTAGGTCTCGCTGGAACGCACCCCACAGTCGGCGACCACGCCGCGATACTCCATGGCGATGTGGTGAATGCCGAACCCGAGGCAGACCCAGGACAAGACAAGCGGCACAATCAGCAACGCCGCCGCGCGTTTCCGGAACCGGGCCCAGTCGCTAAACCCGAAGACGCAGTACCAGAGGATCCCGATGGCGCCGGCGCCGAGGCCGAAGCCGTCATCGTTTGTCCCGGGATCGGCCAGAAACGCGGCATACCATAGGGCACAGAATACGGTCGCCAGCGCGACCAGCGGCAAAAAGAGCCCCAGTATCCAATCCCCCGCGGTAAACCTGGAATCGGCTGGTTGAGATTCGGCGTACTCCGGCCCTGCTGCTTCGGTTTCGGAGGGTTCGCGCTCTCGGGGGTCAGGTTCGCTCGGCGGTGTCATCAGGGGGTCTCCGTGGAGGAGGTTACCGTAGCCGGGCGCGGCGCGGGCGGTGTGGTTGCAGATCGGCCGGTCGGCGGGGGCAGGCGCGGGTAGATGGACGACAGGGCCTCCCATCGACACGCTCGTGTACGTCGCCTGCTTCGCAACGGACTTGCCTTACACCCGCGGCGACAGCGACTCTCCTCCCACCTCGCGACTGTCACGGGAAGCCCTGTACCGCAACCGAGATAGCGATGTCATAATTCGCCGTGAGCGCGACCGGTGGTTGCGAGGCTCAGAAGGGCGGTCCACCGCCATCGACGCTGGACGATTCACTGAACGATGTTGTGTCCGTGGCTGTTTCCTGGGTCAGTTCCTGCCGTGTCGGGGGAGCCCAGGAACCGATCGGTCCCGGCGTGGTCTCGACGGCCACGGTCGCGTCCATCAGTTGGGAGGGGTCGGTGTCATCCAGGCCACCGCGATCACCGAACGTTGGGGCGCAACTCATTACGGCCGCCTCAGCGGGCTGATGTCCGCACCCGTCGTCATCGTCATCGTCATGGCCCTGGCGCCGTGGGCCGGAACCGCACTGTCGTCGTGGACCGGCAGCTACGCCCACACCTACCTACTCCTCGCCGAGATCGCGGTCCTGGCCGCGATCGTCGCGATCGCTTCCGCGCCTCGCCAATCCGAGACCCCCTGACTCACAAGGACATAATCGTGACCACCGACTACGACGCAGTCGTCATCGCTGGCGGCCAATCAGGCCCTCGCCGCCACCCACCACCTGCGCCAACGCGGACTCTCCGTCGCCCTCCTCGAAGCTGGGCGCGAACCCATCGGGTCCTGGCCTCAGTACTACGACAGCCTGACCCTGTTCGCACCTGCCAAATACAACTCATTGCCCGGACTTCCGTTCCCGGGCGACCCCGACCGCGATGACGTCATCGACTGCCTACGCCAATACGCGAAGACACTCGACGCCGACCTCCAAACCGGCCAGCACGTCGACACCGTCACCCATGACGGACAGCTCTTCACCGGGCACACCAACACCGGCACCGCCTTCACCGCACCCAGGCTCGTCGCCGCGACCGGAGGATTCGGCTCACCCAATATCCCCGCCCTCCCTGGACAAGACTCATTCACCGGAACGATCGTGCACGCCAGTCAATATCGATCACCAGCCGAATACACCGGACAACGAGTGATCGTCGTCGGCGCCGGAAACTCCGCAGTCCAGATCGCCGCCGAACTCGCTGAGCAAGCCACCGTCACCCTGGCCAGCCGAACCCCGGTGAAGTTCGTGCCCCAACGACCCCTCGGCCGCGACATGCACTTCTGGTTCATCACCATCACCGGAATCGACACCCTGCCCGTCGGCCATCTGCTGCGCCACCCACCCACCGCACCCGTCCTCGACACCGGCCGATACCAATCCGCGCTCACAGCACACCAACCCGAACCACGCCCAATGTTCGCGACTCTCGACACCGACACAGCGATCTGGCCCGACGACAACAATATCGAAGTCGACACCATCATCCTCGCCACCGGCTATACCCCAAACCTCCACTACCTCAGCGGAATCGGGGCACTGACCACCTCCGGGCAACCACTCCACAACAAGGGGTTGTCCACCACCCATCACGGCTTGGGCTACGTCGGTCTCGAATGGCAACGCAGCTTGCCATCAGGCTCGCTACGCGGTGTCGGTCGCGATGCCCGCCGCGTCGCCGCAAACCTTCAGAACCTCACCGTCGCTTCATAATTGCTGGACTCGGAGATGATCCACTTTGAGGCTCGCCATATGTTCGGTCCATAGGCTCGAAGAGAGATACGGACAGGCGAAAACCACAAACGTGCACTACAGGTGTTGCCCTTTGCTAGTCACGCCGCGGAGCCATTGAGGGGTGTACCCGTAGCGGTGCTTGTGTACTCCGGCGCCGGGTGCCATCGGGACGTGGCCGTGGGTGGAGTCCCTCGACGTCTTGGCCCGCCACCCGCTTGCGGTGGCCGGGCTGGCAGCGCCGAGTAAGCCGACGGCGGCAGACACACCTCACCGTGGAGCGCTGGGCTCTGACCGCCGGTTCACGGCCTATTCGCAGTTTGCCTTGGTTGCGTCTTTACGGCATCTTTACGGTAGGTGCGCCGGGAAGTCTGGTCGGCAACCCGCCCCGGTTCCGGGGCGGGCCGTCCGGCGTGGGGAGTGGCATGGTGCGCACGCGTGTGTTGTCTTTGACGGTATCCATACGGCTAGTGGGTGTCGGCGAGCCCGGATGTGCCGCGGTAGGTATCGCGGCGGTCGTATCGTGCTGGTGTGCACGCAAGTCAGATTGCCGAGGACTATCCGTCGGTGAGCATGGATTCCGAGGCGCTGGCCGCGGCGAGGCTGCTGGCCGAGCATCGGCTGCCGGGCATTGTGGTAACGGATGCGGATCAGGTGCCGCGCGCGGTGCTGCCCGCCTCGCAGGTGGTGCGGTTCCTGGTTCCGGGATATGTGCAGGACGATCCGTCGTTGGCGGGGGTGTTGTCGGAGTCGGTGGCCGACCGGATCGCGGAGGCACTGCAGGGCAAGACCGTCGGCCAGTTACTGCGTTGCCAGTCCGGTGCCGGCACCGAGTTCGTCGACCCGGGGCCCCTACGCAGTAAGCCCGTCGTGGAGTAGTCGTTGCTGTAGCGCGGCCGGGTAGGGCGGTTCGGTGCGACCCTAGAACGCGGCGTGGGCAAGGAGTGCGGCGGTTCGAGCACTGGGCATCGTGATCGGTTCGCTGTCGGACCGGCGTTTTATGCGAGATGGCTCGGCATCCGAGTGGTGTTGGACGGCCGCATTCACGAAGTTGGTCGAATGGCTCAGAGGTACGCTGGAGTTGCTACAGGTTTGTTGGCGGATTTCCGGACACGATCCGCGCACTCGCACCGGTCAGTGCCGGGCCGCGTACGCGCCGCCTCGAGCATGGCTGGGAAATACGAGCGCCGACTCGACTGTCGGCCTGGCTAAATCAACTAATGGGGCCACCCGCTCGCGGGCAGGGGGAATGCGAGCAAGTACACCGTTTGCCAGTCGGGTGGTCATGGGACGGCACAATGGATGAGACGGAAGTGAGTGGCGGGGACGCCACTCGGGGGTCGGCGGAGACGTTCGGACGCTATCGGCTTCTGTCGCTGCTGGGTCAGGGCGGCATGGGCCAGGTGTGGCGGGCGCAGGATTCGCTGACCAACCGGGTGGTGGCGCTCAAGGTGTTGCCCGAGCGCTTCGCCGATGACGAGCAACTGCGCGAGCGGTTCCGGCGGGAGTGCCGGGCGGTAGCGCAGTTGACCGAGCCGCATGTGATCCCTATCCACGACTTCGGCGACATCGACGGTCGGCTCTATCTGAATATGCGCTTGATCGAGGGCACCGACCTGCGCAAGGTGATCACGAAAGAAGGGGCTTTGTCGCCGCAGAGGGCAGTGGCGATCATCGCGCAGGTGGCGGGCGCGCTGCAGGCGGCCCACGACGCCGGGCTGGTCCACCGCGATGTCAAACCCACCAACATCTTGCTAGGTGCCGATGAGTTCGCCTCCCTGATCGACTTCGGGATCGCCCACGCCGCCGACGACCGTACGCTGACCACGATCGGCGAGACCATCGGCACCATCGCCTACATGGCGCCGGAGGAGATCGGCTCGGAGATCAAGGCCGATGCCCGAGTGGACGTATACGCGTTGACGTGCGTGCTGTACGAGTGCCTGACCGGCCGGCCGCCGTTTACGAGCGCAGCGGGGGTACAGGGTGTGATCGCCCATCACCTGCACACCCCTCCGCCGCGTCCCAGCACCACTACACCCGATATACCGCCTGAGTTCGATGCGGTCATCGCCAAGGGAATGGCCAAAAACCCCGACAAGCGTTACCAGACCGTGCACGAGCTGGCCGCGGCGGCCTGCGCCGTGGTAGACGATTCCGCGGTCAACACCACCGAGGGCGTGGCTGCGCACCATGCGCGGCGAATCAGATTGTCGCCCAAGACCGCCGGGCTGCTCGCCGCCGCGGTCGCGGTTACGGTGGTGGCCGCCGTAGCTGTCTTCATCGGTGTCCAACGAGAATCAGGCGGCAGTGGCAACTCGCCCACACCTATTATCGGCTCGGGCTACTCGTCGCAGACTCCGCTGCCGTTCACCGACGTAACCCTGCCCACCGGTGTGGCGGTCGACGATGCGGGCAACGTATACGTCACCGACATGGGTAACGATCGGGTGATGAAATTAGCGGCGGGCGCGTCGACGCCGACCCCGCTACCGTTCACCGGCCTGAAGAATCCCCAGGATGTGACGGTCGACACGGCGGGCAACGTATACGTCAGCGACACGAGCAACGATCGGGTGATGAAATTAGCGGCGGGCGCGTCGACGCCGACCCCCCTGCCGTTCCCCGGCCTGAAGGATCCCCATGGTGTGGCGGTCGACAGCGCGGGAGACGTATACGTCGCCGACCGGGGTAATGATCGGGTGATGAAATTGACGGCGGGCGCGTCGGCGCCGACGACGCTGCCGTTGATGGGCCTCCAAGGTCCCGATAGTGTGGCGGTCGACACTGCGGGCAACGTATACGTCACCGAATTAGGTACCGAGCATGTGACGCGATTGTCGGCGGGCGCGTCGGCGCCGACCATTTTCCCGTTCACCGGGCTCAAAGATCCCCAGGGTGTGGCGGTCGACGCGGCGGGAGACGTATACGTCGTCGACTGGGGTAACAAATGGGTCGTAATGATGGCGGCGGGCGCGTCGACGCCGACCCCGCTGCCGTTCACCGGCCTGAAGAATCCCCAGGGTGTGGCGGTCGACACGGCGGGCAACGTATACGTCACCGATCTGGGCTCCAATCCGGTGGTGAAACTCCCCATCGGCTGAACCACTCAGACCGGCCGACACGATCCCAGCGGTGCCGCGATCTGGAAGACACGGCGGTGTTTGCGTCACTGCCTCCCACACGGATTCTTTATCCTTCAGCGCGATCGATCGTCAATGGGTGGACTCGGGTCCGTGCTCGGGCGCGGCCTGCAGTTCGGGCGCGGCGGCGGCCAGCAATGCGTCGCGGTCGCGGCTCAATGGAGGATAGATACGCCGGGTGTTGATGGCGCGCTTGGTGTCTTTGGCCTGCGCGCCGCAGGCGACCACGTGGCGCTCCCGGCCCTCGGTGTATACCGCGCCTGCCGGTCCCAGATCGAGAACCGTTACATACCAAGGGATCCGCAACGGCTTCATGGGCTTGCCCAGAAGATCGCCGATGACGTTGTATCCCGCCCATCGACCCATCGGGCGGCTGTGCTGGCAGGACATCACCGACATATGCTCGTCGTCCATTTTCGCGGCGGCGACGTCGCCGGCGGCGAATACCCCGGGCACACCGCGGACCCGCAGATAATCGTCGACGGGTAGTCGACCCAGCCGGTCGCGGTCGATCCCGAAGTCCGCGGTCAGCGGGTTGGCCCGCATGCCGGCACACCCCGGCGACCGCGGCACCGCTGGTACCTGGCGCGGGGTCAGGCACCGTCTGTCCCGGACGGCCGGGGAAGATCGGCGCATCCGGTGCGCGGTCGGGGTGGGCATACAACGCGATCCCCGCGATACGTTCCGGCGCGATCGGACCGGTGCCCGCGCCGACGTCGCGCGCGAAGCTCGACACTGCCTGCGCGCCTTGGGAATAGCCGATCCCGGCGATCATCGTGGCAGGGCAGGTCTCGGCGATCTGCGCCGCGGCGGCGTCGACCTTCGCGCGACGACCCATGCGAACTCGAGCGCTGGCACCCCGGCCTACGAACCCTCGAATCCCGTGACCTGTCCCAACTGCCGGACCGGATCCGGGCCCGGGTGCCTTTCCCGCGGCGCATTATGCTCCGCACCGCCAGCGCGATATTCCGCCAGCGATTCGGCCAGTACAAGGTCAACCTCTACCGCATCGACGGCCCGACCAACTGAACACACGGACCCGTCCATACCAACTCACCGAAGCACATCCGCGCAGGGCCGACCTCAGCCGAGCCAGCGGCCGGGCGACCGGCCATCCCCTTCGGCAACTTCACCGCAGATTCCGCACGCCAGCTTGTCAATTCGCTACAGTTCGGTGCATTCCCCTTGTCCTTCGCCGTGTCCTAGACACAGACACACAAAATTCAGGAAAGCTGCAGTTCAGTGGCGTGCACCAGGTTGGGGATATGGGTCCGATCCCTCTCCCGACTTGGACCCCAACGAGAATCGGACGAGGATGCGGACTCGCTGAAAGCACACCCACTCAAAGTTGCCGAAAGTCGCTGGGGGCAGGAGTCCTTGGCGTGCCACGCTAAGACACGCCGGAAGGTAGCGGCCAACGCGTCCTCCGACGACCGGGTTAGACACTTCCACAGCCACGGCTTCGTCGCGGTACCTGTACCTGTGCCAGCGCTTCCGACCGTCGGTGGCAGTGTCGCCCAACCGATGCTGGCAGGGACCGCGCACTCCCGCAGTTGTGGCGTAAACGGCCAGGATCGGCTTTTATGGATGTTGGGAGAATCAGTGGACAGGGTGCGAAAGAGGTGCCCCTTGTCTTCGATGTTGGACTTCTGGCTTTTCGCCGCCGTCCTCCCAGAGATTCAACCCAGGTGCGGATTTCGGGTGAGTCCTCTGCTCCGTTACAGCCAAACCCCGCCGATGACGCGACGATGTGTTGCGGATTCGGTGAGAAACGGCAGACTGCGAGTGCCGAGTCCTCACAGCTTCCCGCAGGTAGGTTGGCAGGCTGGGCAAAGGTTGAATCGCTCGATCTTCAGCGGCGTGATCACCGCGGTCATGGCTGGAGCCGATCAGTGACTGAGTGGCTATCCCTGCCACCCACTTTCACCTACGTCGGCGAACTCGAGCCGTTCCTCGACGAGACAGTCGCTTATGTCGATGGTTTGCGTACGTGCGGGGTGCCGGTGGACTTCGAGGTCTATCCGGGTTGCTGGCACGGCTTCGACCGTCTGGTGCCGCCCGCCGAGGTGAGCCGGCGGGCCTTGGGGTCACGGGAACGCTGGTTCCGCCACGCGGCCGCCACCTACGTCGCTCCACAGCCCGCAATGGACCTCGTCGGGCGTCCACCACGCCCCGTCCTGCGTGTCTAGCCGGGGCAGGGGCCAGCCAAAGATCCCTTATTCTGAGCTGGTTCAGACGGCAGCTTTGTCGGCGGGTGGCGCGCGCTGGATGGGGGCCCTACAGCTGGTACTCGGCTTCGATGACCAGGTGCCCACGCGAAACAGGCAGGTCTTCCCTGTTCCCCTGTTCGATGTGCCCCGCCGGGGGCACGGACCTGCGGCAACCGGACCAGAATCATCACGCCATTTGCCGATGACCAGCAGTTTCCGGTGTTGCGGCGGGTTGGTGTACTGGTCGACTCCCCTCCCGACATGAACCCCCAACTCAGACTAGGCCTCGCCGAGAAAAGATTAGGGGTGACGTGCGGGTATCCATCCGAATCGATCGTCGCCAAATGCGGGAAAGCATCGAGGGACAGCAGGACTTCGATGTCGGACGTCGTCAAGTCGGCGTATGGGTGATGCGGCGAACTTTCTTGTCTGGAAACAGGTCACAACCTGCCAGTCATGCCTGCGCACTGCGATCACGTAATCGGCAAACAGTGCGTTTCATAGACAGACTGCGCCTGGAGGATTCGAACCTCGATGGGGTGTACGCCTGCTCCAGGGGTGGCGCGGTCGTCGAAGATCAGCTTTTATGGATGAGGGAGAATCAGCAGGCAGGGCAGAAAGCAGCGCCCGATGCCATCACTTCGTCATGACCAAGACAACTCCGCCTCGGCGGCGAACGGCTTCAACCTTCCATCCCCTGCCGGTCAACGTGCACAACCGCCGTCTGAATCGGCTGCGAGTAGCGCAGCCAACCTGCAGTTCGATCAGTTGTACCGAGCTTCGAACCGACTGGCCGAGTCGCTCGACGTTCCTTTCGCGTTTCCGGGTGTCATCGACAACCCAATCGGCGCACTGCACTGTGCATCTACGACGATCAATGACCACGGTCGCCTGTCGGATCGATCGTCACTCAAGGCTCTCGGATGGGCTCCAGGCCAGTTTGTCTCGTTCCACGGGGACCACCGCGTTGTCGTTGCCCGGTGTGCTCGTCAGAGCCGTTGGGCTGTCGGGCGTACTGGATATCTACGGATCCCGTCCGCAAACCGTCATCGCTGCAATCTGAATCCCGGTGACCGGGCGCTGATCGCGGCCGATCTCACGCGGGACATCTTGGTTGTGTTACCGATCGCCATCGTTGCGACGGCGTTATGGAACTACCTCCCCGACCCCTGGCAGTAGCAGTCATGACCGACGACCTGGACTCCGCGCTGCAATTGATCGCGTCACGCCTCGGCGTCAACATCGCGGACTTCACCGATAGGATCGCAACGCGGCAGACGACACCGACCTTTTCCGAGTACATCGCCAAGCTGCGGACAGCCTTACCCAGGACCACGACGAGGAACTACTCCTCCTACTGGCGAATTTTCGAAGATGCGTGGGGCGATAGGACACTCGACGAACCCACCGTCACCGAGGCCACCGACCTGGTACAGCAGCATCGCAGCCGCGCGGTCGTGCGCGCCAATTCCCGTGGTGGGCGCGGTGCCGCGGCGAACATGGTGTCCGCGTTGCGGTGCATCTACCGTCATGCCGAACTCGACGGTCTGATCAGTCCCGCCGACAATCCGGCTCAGAAAATCGCGAAGCCCCGACACCTCGACAGTCCACGCCACGCCCTCACTCGAGATCAGGTCATCGCGATCGGAGAGGTCGCTTCCTCGACGGGAAACGACACCGAACTGGACGCTCTGATCGTCCGCATACATATCGAGGCAGCCTGCCGACGAGCCGGCGTTCTCGGTCTCCAGGTCGACGACCTGGATCCGGACAGCTGTCTGCTCAGGCTTCGCGAGAAAGGGGAAACCATTCGCTGGCAACCGATTTCCCCGTTTCTGATTAGCAAGTTACTCGAGCACGTGAGCAGACGTGGAGGCGAGGAGACCACCAGCCAGGTACTCCGATACCGCGATGGTCGCCCTATCACCACCCGGCGCTACGACTATCTGACTGCGCGGATCCGAAAGCACCTTCCGTGGGCGGCGCGTCTGCAGGTAACGCCACACTGGATCCGGCACACAACCCTCACCTATGTGGAGCGGCAGTTCGGTGAAGCAGTCGCGCGCGCCTACGCTGGCCACGCTCCGTCGGCAAACGCCAGCGCGACCCCGATCTACACCCGCGCCGGAATCGTGGAGATCGCCGAAGCCCTGGTTGCGCTGACCGGACAACCCCATCCGCTGGCGCGCAAGGTTCCGCATCCACTTGCCCCGAGAGGGCCCAGTGGATGTAGTCTCTGACGCTATGAACACGCAAATGATGCGAGTTCGCCCCAATCAAGGTGTTAGAACGTCGAGTTCTACACCGGTATCGATCAGCGCCTCGATCTCCCGGTCATGCTGCCGCCGGTCCCGCAGGCGGTCGATCTGGCCGGTGCGACGGTCCTGATCGCCGACGATGTGGCCGATACCGGCGCCACCCTCAAACTCGTGCGCGACTTCTGCATCGACCATGTCGCCGAGGTGCGCTGCGCGGTCGTGTATCAGAAGCCGCATTCCGAGGTCGATTGCGAATACGTCTGGCGGCGCACCGACCGCTGGATCAACTTCCCCTGGTCCACCGAACCGCCGGTGGTCGATCGGCAGGCCCGAGTACTCGACGCCTGAACCGTACGACTCGACGCGCGGCTCAGGCAGAACGTCTTCGCCTGTGAACAGGTGACCGTTGAGGACGGCCACCCGGAGGCGGAGCCATTGAGGCACGGCGGCTCAGGCCGGTGTCGGTTGTGCGTTTCGTTTCGCGCGAGCGAAGCGGCGCATGACCGGCAGATCCACCCAGTGGTACAGCACTGCGGCGATGATGGTCGAGATGATCAGGCTGAGTATTGCGAATACGGCCCACCCGATAATGCCGAACTGTTTGCCGCCGATGAGATTTCGGGTGATCAACACCATTACCGGGAATTGGATCAGGTAGAAGGCGTAGGAGATGTTGCCCAGCCATACCATGCGCGGATGGGCGTTGAGACCGCGAATTCCGTGCAGGTCCCGTGCGGCGAGGGTGGCCACCACCGCTGTCATCGGCGCGAGCAACAGCACCGACATCTTGTAGTTCACCGGCACCAGCCAGGTCGCCGCGTACGCGCAGACCAGCGCCAGCAGGGGCGGCGTGAGACGTGTGTCGCGCCAACGTTGTTCGAGCACCATGCGGGCCGCCAGGACGCCGAGAAAGAATTCCGGCAGCCGGGAGAGCGGAAAGTTGTAGCTCAACCAGTACGACAGCGATACCGGGATATCGGGTTGGGTGAACCAGCGCGGATCGGCGTGCAGTTCGAAAAACGGGGAGGCGTCACCCGGAAGCAGCCGTGGCGCAAAGGTATTGGCGATCCCCTTCGGACCGGGCACCCACAGGTAGTAGGCGGTGTGCAGGGCGATGATGGCGAGCATCAACAGACCCGCGGCCAGCAGCAGCCGCCGAGTGGGGATCCGCATGATGAGCGGAAGCAGCAGCGGAAAGCTCAGGTAGAACAGCATTTCCGAGGCCAGTGACCAGGCGGGCACATTCAATCCGCCCACGGTGGTCCACTTCGGCACCCAGGTGTGCACGAGCAACAGATTCGGCACCCACACAACCAGCCGTGACAGCGGCACACTCGCCACCACCACGAAGGCCAGCGCGGCCAGCAGATGCATGGGATAGATCTTCAGCACTCGCCGCCGATAGAACCCACGCACCGACATCCCGGGCCGGAACGACCAGTAGATGATGAATCCGGACAGCACGAAGAAGAAGGTGACCCCCGCCGCCCCCAGCTGCATGGGCACCCACCAGTGGATCTGCTGGAACAACTCGGACTTCTGGAACGGGTAGACCGGCAGGAAAACCAAGGCGTGCAACACGAATACCGCGAACGCCGCCCACCACCGGGCACCGGTCAGCGACGGCAGCGCGGGCCGACCCAGCTCCGCGGAAAGCACCCCGGCGGCGGCACTCGGTTCCTTACGCGTCGAGGGGGCGATCTCGGGCGGGCGAGTCATCCTCCGTACCTTTCGTACAGTGCTTTCGCGACCACGGCATCACCTGCCGGAGACGGATGGAACGGCAGGCCGTCGATATCGACACTCGGGTTGAACACGCCGTTCACCCACGGTTGCACTGAGCAGAGTCCGTGCCCGGCAGTCAGCGCGCGGGCGTCGAGGAAGTCCAGTTTGGTGCGCGGTCCGAACGCGCCAACTTTTGCGGCGTCGCTCGCCCCGATGGCAAGTGTGTACCCCGGGCCGCTGTCGATCGACGCTCCGAGGCACGATGTGTTCGCCACCTGGTCGGGCCCGTGAATGCCCATCAGCTGGCTCAACTGTGCGGCCCACGCCGTCTGGCCTCGCGCACACTGCTGTTGCGTGGACAGTGGGTCCCAGGTGTTCGCCGTGAACGAATCGCCCAGCACGACAAGCTCTTTACCCTCGGAAGCGGATCCCGCGTTCGCTGCTGCGGCCCCTGTCACAGTGGCTGCGACGCACAACCATCGTGCACTGTTTCCTGACACGTGAATGCTCCGGCTTCCTCAGTAACCCGCGCGCGGTTCGAACCCGGGCGCGTCCAAGGTTGGCGGCGCCGGCTTCTCCTGTTGGGTCTGCGGCGGCGCAGGCGGCGGCGCAACCGGCTGCGTCGCAGGCGGTTCGGGGGCCTCAGGCTGGGGCGCGGGCACGGCCTCGCCTTCTGGTAAAGGTGCGACTGTGCTGGTCACCGGTGCGACAGGGCTGTTCGCCGGGGGCGTCGTGCTGGTTACCGGAGCCACCACCGCACTGGTCGGTGCGTCACCACCGCCGGATTCCTCGTCGCTGCCGCATGCCGCCGCACCGGCGATCAGCAAGAACCCTCCGATCGCGGCTGCCGCCGAACGGATTGCGAACACCCCGTGGAAAGGAAACTTCATTGTGTCCTCGAATCGAAAACTGAAGTGCAGGAAATCATTTCACTGGAATATGCAAGAAAAACCACCCCCGCGCCGAACTCGGATTCGGCAACCCCCAAATATTCAGGCCGATCTATGCCCCGGCCGATCGAGTCACCTTCCGTATCTGTCGTGTATGGCGGTCGCGATAACGGCATCGCCGCGGCTGGACGGGTGAAAGTACAGACCCGCTATGTCTGTCCGCGGATCGAACACGCCGTTCAGCCATGGTTCGTTCGTGCAGAGTCCGTGCCCCGCGGTCAGTGTGCGGG
This sequence comes from Nocardia vinacea, assembly GCF_035920345.1. Lineage (NCBI taxonomy): Bacteria > Bacillati > Actinomycetota > Actinomycetes > Mycobacteriales > Nocardiaceae > Nocardia > Nocardia vinacea. The sequence goes on along the minus strand of NZ_CP109149.1, from coordinate 870,304 downwards.
CATCGAGAAAGTCCACCCGCAACAGCCGGGCGGCTTCCCGCTGCGCCGCATCGATTCGATCGAAGTACTCCACCACCGCGCGCCCGCGCGACTGGATGAGCGGCGCGACGCCGAAGAAATTGAGGCACAACACGTCCGATCCCGGCGTGAACAGTTCCGGATACCCGACCAGCGCGATGCGCGCATTCGGCGCGTAGTAGCGGATGTAGGTCACCGCATTGCGCATGCGATCGGCGAACAATTCCCCGGTCACTCCGTTGTAATCGGTCATGCGGCCCTGCTCCACGGCCTCCGGCCCGCAACCGTCGACGAGGTTGAACACGCAGTTCTGCAGCGATTTCCACAGGGTTTGTTGGGATCGGCCCCAGTGATCATTGAGCCCGAACTGCAAGGTCACCAATTCGGTCCGCGGTCCGAACGCGCCCGCCTTGTCGGCCTTCGCGGCCTGCATGCTCACTGTCCACCCCGGCCCGCTGTCGATCGACGCGCCAGGACACGACGAGTCGACCATCTCATCGGTGCCGTACACGCCCATCAATCTGCCCAGTTGCGCGGGCCAGGCCGTCTCTCCGTGGCGTAGGCAACTGTTGTCGGGGTCGAAAAAGTCCCACGCGTTCGCGGAGAACGAATCACCCAGCACCACAAGCGCTTTCCCCTCGGGGGCGGAATCCGCCCCCGCACCCCCCGCTCCCGCCATCGAGACCGCGAGCGCTATCGCAGCAGCGCACAGCAATCGTCCACTTTCGCCGAACATCTGAATTCCCTGGCCTTCTCAGTATCCGGCGCGCGGGTCGAATCCGTCGGTGGGTGTGGCTACTCGAGTCATGTCCACTCCTAATCGGTTGGTGCGGCACCGGCGAGGTCGCGTGCGGCCAGCAAAGACGCGGCCCGATCCGATCGGCAGCGGAGCGACCGGTCATAGGGGATCGGATTGTGCGTCGAGTGTGTGGCCGACGGTGTCGGACCGAGTGCGGGATTCCGCTGAGCGGGATGGCACCGGCCGAGGTGGGGAGTTGTCCGCGAACACGCCACCAAGGTGCTGATCGCTGCGCTTGCGCGCCTCCGTCCACGGGGCACACGCCGAGCCGATGATCGCCGGAATACCCACTTCCGCAATGACACTCGCCGAACGCATCGCCCCTTTTGCGGCGTTGTGCGGCGCCGCTCCAGTCCCGGCTTCCTCCGGAAAGACCACGCGGCACCGACTTTCGCGTAGTGGTCATCGTGGAGCGAACAATGCACTGCATCGAATTGCCCTGGCCTGCATGCCCAAAGATGCACCGACACAAGCCGGTGCGGCCCGGCAGGCACCAACAGGGCGGTTCAAACCGGAGCCGTGGACCCGGTGCCGAAACTGGAGAAGCTGCCCGAACCGGCGAACCTGGACACGATCAAAGCCGAGGTCGGGCGCCGATGGGGCACCATTGATCTGCGGGACGTGCTCGAGGGAGCCGATTTCTCACCGACTTCGCCGCCGAGTCCACGTCAGTGGCCACAAGGGGAGATCATCGACCGTGATACCCCTGCGGCGCTACGGTCGTTCGCCAGCCATGCGAGCACTCCTTCGAGTCGGAATACCCTGCTGGCTGGCAAGTTTGAGCAGGAACCGAGCACCGCACACCGATTTCCCGGACACTGAGATGCGTCCGCTTCCGATAGGCTGCCGCGGACCGCATTCGACCGACGGGGGCGCTCGGGCCGCCTGCCGCACCGGATGTCTATTCCTGGTCCTACGGTTTCGGCTCCGCTGTAAACGACTGCGGCATAAGCGATTCGGACTACACGATCGAGATCATCGACGCCGATGTCTGCTCGATTGGTGCCGACAGCGTCGGCAATCTGTACGTCGTGCTCACCAACGGCCAAGTGGCCGTGCGGTTTTACGGAGAGGAGGTACTCGAAGGCGGCACCCGCTTCGACAACCTCGATGTCTTCCTCTGGTCGTACGTGCGTTACCGCGCGTTGCGCGAGGGGAACTCACGCGCTCGGCCGTAGAGGCGGGCTTCCTGGTGCTCGGTCAGGACGGCACGCTCGACCGATGGGGAACTCGGCAATTCACATTCGTCGGAACGGCAATCTCGCTGCCGGATCGGCTGCGGCAGCAGCGCATCCCAATCGGCACTTCCCGTGCAGCGGACTACGACCAAGCACCGGATGTGTCAGCTTAAGTGCACGCCGACCGTGGCACGCCAGTGTTCTGCGGATCGGATGATGTCGATGCCGATGCGAACTGAGTCTGTTCGCCACCGGTTTCCTCCCTGGAGCCGATACCTACGCCAGGATCGAAACATTCAGCAGTGGCGATCCGGCGGCATGGCCGGCCTCGCCGACGCCAACACCCGCATCAACGCCGCGCTGGCCGACACAGCGGCCAAGGTTCGAAAGCGCTTCGGCGGCAAGCTGCCCGAAACGAGCCTTCCAAGCCCTGGCCGACATTGGTGGCTGACCGACAACGACTCCGAACCGCCGGTGGTCGATCGGCAGGCCCGAGTTACTCGACTCCCGAACTCGGCGCACGAGTCAGGGCGGACGGTGATTACCGGCCGGATCGCTCGGCAACGGCCGCGTCGAGGCGGGCGCCGAGCGCGTTGACCTGGTCGCGCAGCCGGATGAGATGCTCGATCGGATAGCCGACCTCGGCCATGACCGCCTCGATCATCTGCCGGGCCTGCGGTTGCAGGGCGCGTCCGGCTTCGGTGGCGCGCAGTTCGACGGCGCGGCGGTCGTTGGCACTCCGGACGCTCTCGACCAGACCATGTGCCTGGAGTCGCTGGATGAGCGGTGAGACCGTGCCATAGTCCAGCTGCAACTGTTCGCCGAGTTCCTTCATGGTCATCGCGGGCCGCCCCCACAACGCCAGCAGGGCCAGATACTGCGGATAGGTAATACCCATCCCCTCGAGAAACGGCCGGTATGCCGCCGTCATCGATCGGGATGTGGAGTACAGAGCAAAACACAGCTGTGATGCGAGCGAGAGCAGGTCGGCATCGGTTCCCCCGACGGTTGCGGTAACACCATCGGACCCCGCGGCCGCTCCGCCACGCACCACTGGTGTGGAATGCGCTTCTTCGGGCATCAGAACACTGTATCCCAGCGAATTCGCTCCATAAGTTGTGCTGTTACGGAGTGACGGCACGGGAAGCGAACGGTAGCGATGACACCCGATTTTCTGACACCTGTTCTACCGGGCAAGGCTGAGAGGAGCGCGCCGCATGGTGACGGCCAGCACCGTCCGGTCACCGAACTGTTCCGCGCGGCCTCGGTGCCGAAGCTGCAGTGGCGGTGCGGCATCCGCCGGGTCGACGTCAACGGTCGGGTCTTGGTGCAGGATGTGTTGTCGCATGTGGGGTGGACGCCGCACACCGCGCTCGCCTGGAGCATCTGTTCGGACATGCTGGTGGTCGGCCCCGGCGCCGGGGCGGGGTTGCGGATCGGCGCGGGTGGCGCCCTGCGAGTGCCCGCGCGGGCGCGTCGGCGTATCGACGTGCGCGCTGGCGATAACGTATTGATCGCTGCGCACCCGCAAGCGGGGATCCTGCTCGTCCTGGCTCCGGCTCTGGTCGAGCAGATGCTGCATCGCGCCTGCGGCGCTGTGGTCGCGGAAGTGAGCGCGCGATGACCTCGAGCGCCGATATACACACCGCCGCGTTGCTGCTCGAACGCCTCGGTGTCAGCCTCGACGACCTGCGAGACAGTGCCGGGCCGGGATCGACGGTGCCGACTTTCGCCGAGTATGTGCCGGTGGTGTATGCGGCCATGCCCGCGACCTCCACGCGGGACTGCTATCTGGGGTATTGGCAGCGCATGATCGCCCTGTGGCCGGATCGGCGCATCGATGAACCTTCGGCGTCGGAATTCAAGCAGTTGCTCGCAATGATCCAGTCCCAGCGGCAGGTACGCGCCCAGGATCGCGGCGGGTACGCCACCGTCCATTCCGCTGTCAGTGCCCTGCGCTGCCTGTACCGGCACGCGGTCGACGACAACCTCATTCGTCCCGCCGACAATCCGGTCGCCACGGTGCACAAACCACGCCTTCGCCCCGCCAGCCGACGCGCATCGACAACGACTGACCGCATCATCCCCACTCCATCCTTCGTCGCGGACGCACGGATCACCCAATGTTATTCCAGTACAAGGTATTTCGGCGGCAGTTAGCTAGATTGCGGGTAGCTGGTCGCCTTGTACGACTTCGATGTCGAGGTCGAGTTTGACGCTGGTGCCGACCGCGGCTACTCCCGCGCGCACGACCGCGTTGTAATCGATCGCGAAATCGTTGCGGTGCAGTAGTGTTTCGGCGTGGAACGCGGCACGCACACCACCCCACGGGTCCGGTCCGAACCCGCCATAGGTCACGTCGAGATCGACCGCGCGACACTGCCCGTGCAGGGTCAGCTCACCCGGCATCACCCACGTGTCACCACTGGTACGACGCAACCCGCTTCCGGTGAAAATGATCGTCGGATAAGTGTCGACATCCAGGAACTCGGGTGAGCGCAGGTGATTGTCACGCATCGAGTTACCGGTATCGATACCCGCGGCCTTGATCTCCGCGTGCCCGGTGGACCGTTCGAACGGCTCGGCAATATCGAGCCGCCCACTCACCTCCGCGAAGCGGGCCTTGATACTCGCGATACCCAGATGACGCACAGTTGCGATCACCGTCGAATGCACCGGATCGATCGTCCACGGCCCCGGCGGCGGCGACGCCACCGCCCCCTCGACCGGCACCAACACCACCTCACCGAGCACACCCGTCCCCACCGAAGAGATCTGCACGCTCCGCGCCACCGGTTCGAACCCGACAGCAGTGAGCACCGCGGTATGAACACCGGCAGGCAACAGCTCGGTGCCCACCTCCCCCGTCTCGTCGGCAACCGCACGGGCGATCTGGCGGCCCCGCATGTCCGTCACCGTCAACACCGCATCCGGCACCGGCCACCCCTGAACGGTGCAAACACGACCGGTCACCCCACTCATCAACGACCTCCAGGCTCGTAACCGAGTCGCACGTCATAGGCGACCTCGCCACCCGACACAGTGACCTGCCCGGTCACCGGCGGATAACCACGGGCAACCACGGTGTACTGCCCCTCGCGCAGATCGGTCACGACATAGCGGCCGTTCTCGTCGGTGCGTGCCGTCGCGGTCACCTCACAGGCTGCGTCGAGCACACTGACCAGCACATCGGGCACCGCCCGGCCGTCGGCGCACGCGGACCCGGCAAGTACCGCCATCGCAGCCAACTCGATGTCATGACGCAACACACCACTGTCGGGCACCGTCAATGTGGTGGCACTGGGACGCATTTGCTCAGCGACCGCGACCAAGGTATAGACACCCGACACCACACCGTGGCACACGTAGGTGCCGTCGTCGCCGGTGACAGCCGCTCCGACCACTTCACCATGCACGTCGGTCAATGTGACGGTCGCACCCGACAACGGCACACCGTGGCCGGCGGTACGGACCACACCCGACAACTCACCCGAACCCACCAAGGTCAGATCCAGGTGCTGGGGCCGCTGACCGATCGACACAGTGACCGCAGTCGGCTGATGCCCCATCGCCGACACGATCAACACATAGCCACCCGTCTGGGGCGCGGTGATCGCATAACCACCATCAGCGGCACTGCTCGCACGCGCGAGCTGACGGCCACCCTGGTCGATCAACGTCAACACCGCACCCGGCACCGGACGACCGTCCTCACGATGGACACGACCACCCAACGCCGCACCACCGGAGTCCGACCCGGACAACCCGTCCGTCGACAGACCGGTCTGCGACGACGCGACGACTCGGTACACACGACCGTTCTGTTCCACCGCCCCATGCCCATTGACCGACGCTGCCGGCACCGGTTCAGGCTCGGACAACACCCGCTCGGCGCCCTCCCAGAGTTGGTTTTCGTCCCAGCTCGACTCCGCGAATGCGGCCAGTTCGGCATCCAGTGCCGCCATGTCGTCCGCTGCGGTCGGATTGTCCTGCGACGCAGACTCTTTCGTGGTCGGGTCGAGGCCCGGATCGATGTCGATCGTGCGGCGCAGCGGGCGGTTCGGCAGGAAGGCGGTCGCGATGAGGGCGACGACCGTTGCGGCCGCGGCGATCAGGAAGATCCGGCCGGTCGCGTCGCCGTAGGATGCGCGCACGATGGTGGCGATGGGTCCGGGGAGGGCGTCGAGATCGAGGTTGCCGCCGCCGGAAGAGGTCGTCTGAATGCCGAGTTTGGCAAACCCTTCCTTGGACAGATCGCTGACCTGGGTTGCCAGCACCGACCCAAGGACCGATACCCCGATCGCGCCGCCGAAGGTGCGGAAGAAGGCGACGCTGCTGGATGCCGCGCCGATATTGTGCACGCTCACGGTGTTCTGCACGGCCAGCACCAGGTTCTGCATCATCATGCCGACGCCGAGCCCGACGACAGCGATGTAGATGCCGACCAGCCACAGGTTGGTCGCGTGGTCGATCGTGGACAGCAGCCCGAAACCGACCACCAGCAGCGCACCGCCGCTGACGACGAAGCTCTTCCACTTGCCGAACCGGGTGATCAGCTGGCCGGAGCCGACCGATGCGGTCAGCATGCCAGCCACCAGCGGGATGGTCAGAACACCCGCCACGGTCGGCGAGTAGCCGCGCGCGGTCTGGAAGTACTGTCCGAGGAAGGTGGTCGCACCGAACATGCCGACACCGACGGCGATCGAGGCGATGATCGCCAGACCCGTAGTGCGTTCGGTGACGATGGACAACGGGATGATCGGCGACTTGGCGCGGGACTCGACCCACACGGTCGCGATCAGCAGCAGTACACCGGCACCGACGTAGAGCGCCGACTGCGTGGAGATCCAGGCGTAGTAGTTCGCCTTTCCGGCGAACGACACCCAGATCAGCAGCACCGAAACACCGGCGGTCAGCAGCGCCGCACCTAGCCAGTCGATCGACACACCCGCCTTGCGCTCGGTGGGCAGCCGCAGCGTCCGCTGCAGCAGCACCAGCGCGATCACCGCGATGGGCACGCACACGAAGAAGCACCAGCGCCAGCCGAGCGGGCTGTCGACGATGACGCCGCCGAGGATGGGGCCGCCCGACATCGATACCGCCATTACCGCGCCCATATAGCCCGAGTACCGACCGCGTTCGCGAGGCGCGACGATCGAACCGATGATCGCCACGACCAGGGCGGTCAACCCGCCCATGCCGATACCTTGGACGACGCGAGCGACCAACAGCACCGGCACGTTGTGCGCGACTCCGGCGATGATCGAGCCGGCGACGAAGATGACGATGGCCGATTGGACCAGCAGCTTCTTATTGAACAGGTCGGCGAACTTGCCCCAGATCGGGGTGGATGCCGCATTGGCCAGCAGCGCCGTGGTGATGACCCAGGCGTATGCGGTCTGCGACCCCTGCAGATCACCGATGATCGTCGGCAGCGCGGTCGAGACGATCGTGGTGCTGAGCAGCGCCGTGAACAGCGCCGCCAGCAACCCGGTCAGGGCTTCCAGGACCTGACGATGGGTCATCGCGTCCGGATCGCGCCGCGGCCCCGCATCGACTGAATTAGACATCCACTTCCTGACTCTCCGTCGAAACCGGCTCGCACTCACCCACCGTCGTGTGGTGGGCAACCGCGGCCAGTGAATTCCTGAGCTTCTGAACAACCATCGCGGCCTGCGCGGCTTCGTCCTCGCTCCAATCGGCGAGCGCAGCCTGCAATCCCCGCGCCCGCGACACCCGGATGCGCCGCAGCAGATCGCGTCCTTGGTCGGTGATTTGGATGAGGGTGGCCCGGCCGTCGCTGGGATCGGCATGGCGGGCAATGTCGCCGGAGCTCACCAGCTCGGCGACCTGCCTGCTCAGTGTCGATGGGCTGATGCACAAGTCCACGGCCAGATCCACCTGCCGGCACGGCCCCCTGGCCTCGAGGGAGCCCAGCACGCCGACACCGCCCGGAAGCAGCTGCCCTTCTTCCGGGTGCGAAAGGGCAGCGCGGATCGCCCGGCCCATGAAATAGAGCTCCTTTATCAGGCCCTGAGCCGCATCGGGTGACACTGCCATGCCCACTCCCAGCACGAGATTAGTTGCTTGTACTACACAACTATACATATGTTACTTGTGCTAAGCAATTACTTGACGGTGAGATATTGCCGTCGACGTATTGGCACGTGCGAACGAGCGTCTCCCTGGACCATCAGGCCCGGGAGAACTGCGATAAGCGGCAGGGGCCCGGCAAAGTCCCTTTAGCACCTCTTGAGCAGTTCTAAGGGTCGTTGGTGCAGGTAGGAGCGGTAGCGGCGAAGACCGTGGGCGATGTTTGTGATGGCCGCTTATGCGTAACAGACCGATCGTTGTGTTTCGCAAGGTGGCCATCACTTGCGCTCGGGCGCCGGTGCGGACCCGGCACCGATCCTCGTCGACAGGTGACATCGCGGACGCAGTGCACTCGGTTCTCGATGTGCCAATGCCCACGCAACCAGGCTGAGCCGTCCCGGCGAGTCCGGAGACTTATTGGTGTGACAGCCCGGCGGGTTGCCTGTCTGGTTGTTGAGCGTAGTGGGCGGCCTCCATCTCGATCGGCGGCATGTCGCCGCAGTACCGATAGAGGCGCCGATGGTTGAACCAGTCGACCCACTCGGCGGTGGCCAGTTCGACGTGGTCGACGCTGCGCCACGGACCGCGGGGCTTGATCAGCTCGGTTTTGGACCAAGAACGCCCAAGGGGTCCCTGGATACCTCCAACGCCCCAGCGTGAGCCTGGATCCGACACTCCTGTTCGCGGGCCGCGGCAACAGCGTAGTAGTCAGCCACCCTCTCAATAGGTTCCGTACCCACCACCGACCACCGGCATGAGTGAGCCTTGTCAACTTCATTCGCAGGCTGAACCTTTCGAGTTTTCCCGAGCTTGGCCCAACACCATGCAGCTGATAGTTATGCACGCGAGTTGCTCTCGACTGCGACAGCGGCTTCTCATGCACAGGCGGTCACCGATCCATTGCCCACGCGTGCGGCCACCGACCCGGCCCACGCCACCAGGCAGCCCCACGACCTGCGACGCATCTTCACCACCGAAGCCATCCTCAACGGCATGCCACCGCACATCGCTCAAACGTTGTTGGGGCACAGGGAAATAACCACAACCATGGGCTACAAGGCCGTCTATCCCGAAGAAGCCATCAACGGCCATCGTGCCTTCATCGCACGTCGCCGCGCACTGCGGCCCAGCGAAGAATACCGCGTGCCGACCGACGCCGAATGGGACGAATTCCTAGGCCATTTCGAACGCCGCAAGGTCGCACTCGGCGAATGCGGCCGCGCATACGGAACGACCTGCCAGCATGAGCACAGCTGCATCCGTTGCCCCGTCCTGCGGGTCGACCCAGTGCAGCGCGGCCGGCTGGAACAGATCCGAGACAATCTCACTCTGCGCGTCGCCGAGGCTGAGCAGGAAGGATGGCTCGGCGAGGCCAAGGGACTGCGAGTCAGCCTTGCCGCAGCGAACGACAAGCTGGCTCAGCTCGATGACCGAGTCCGCCGCGCCACGACCATCTTCCTCGCGGCACCTACATTTCCGGAAGTCGTCAGCCGCACGCTGACAGCCCGTCGAACCGCTCTTGCCACCACGACGTGACCAGTTGATCTAGCGGACTGCTCGTTGATGCCGTTGAGCGTGCGTGTGGACCTGTGCATGATGGCGGTGGCTCAGTCGGTCACCGGAGCTGGTCCGGCACCGTCACTGGCCAGTTGCCCACTCGGTCAGCTGTTGGTGGTGGTGTCGTGGGTCAGGTGGTCGGCCAGGAAGCGCATGGACAGTTCGAACCATTCCGGTGCGTGTGCCATCGCGCAGTGGTCGTCGCCCGGGTAGAGCTTCAGCAGGGCGTTGGGCGCGTGGGTGGCGATGTCGATCGAGTCTTGGGTACTGACGAGGGTGTCGGTTTCGCCGTTGATCACCAGCAGCGGGGTGGTGATCGTGTGGTAGCGGTCCTTCAGCGACAGGGCATTCAGCTTCCTGGTCAAGTCCACGGTGTTGCGGGCCTGCGTCGCATGCGCCAGCGTCCAGATGATGATCTCGGGTACACCGAGGTTGCCGGCGGGTTGGAACGTGCGGTGTGTCGGTGCGCCGTTGGAGACGACGGCGCGCAGGCGCGGGTCGGTGGCGGCCATGCGGGTGGACCAGTACGCGCCGAAGCTGAGTCCGAGCATGCCGATGCGATCGGCGTCGACGCGGCGGTCCGCGGCGAGCCGGTCGACGACCGCGAGATACACCTGATCGGCATCCGCGGCGAGGGGCTGCCGGTAGGTGTAGGTGCCGGGCATCTCCATGATGAACAAGCCCATCCCGGCCGGACGATAGGACAACGCAGGTAGCAGCAATTCGGCCACCGTGCCCTCGAGACCGTTGGACAACAACGCCATTGGCGAGTTCTCGGCGTCGAGGGGGAACACCGCGGTGCCGTGGACGACGTCGCCGCCGGGTACCGGGATGTCGATATGTTCGATCCGCACGTCCATCGCCGAGGCCAGCGCTTCGGTGAGCACCTCGCAGAGTCGCCGCGACTCGCTGTGGGCTTCGAGGCGATGTGGTGTCCAGCCCGGCCAGGCGGCGGCGAACTTGTAGGTGATGACCTTGATCAGGGCATCCACCGCTATCGCCGCTTGTTCTCCGACGCCGTTGTTGGTTCGGCAGAATTCGGCCACAGCATCAGGTGTGGCCACTGCTCCGCGCTCGGACAGGATGGACACCGCAGGCGCCAGCAACTCGCCCAGCGCCACGATATCGACGCCACCGGTGAGCAGTTCTTTGACGCTCGGACCTCCGAGCTGAGCCAACGCCGCGTCAGCGACGTTCGCGTGGTCCGCGGCGATCTGTTGCCAGTGGCCTGCCCATCGCTCGTCACGGAACGAACGGCAACGGTCCAGTTGTTCGGTGAACAACTGTGTGTCGATCCCGCCCAGATGGGTGAATCGGTCTACGAAGGCAACGCGGGCAGAAAGAACGCCGAACCCAGCCTTTTCGCGGCAGGTTCGGTGGCGTGGGTGAGCGCGCATGTGCTGGTGAACAGCTTGCGTGCGAAACTGCGTCCAGTCATGGCATGCCTCGATTCCGGTTTCGTGCGCTTTGGTCGCTGAGTGTTCCCGGAAGGGGCGCGGCAGCGTAAACGCAGGAGAATTGCGTTGTCGACCGTAGCCTGCCGAAAAGCTTAAGGCAAGTTGCTTGCTTTAAGTGCTGCCGAGCTGTTGCGCAACTTGCCGACTGCCGAGCAATCCATGAAGCAACGCGTCGACCAGCTGCCGGACATGGCGATCGTCGATGGATTGCCGGGTGAGCAGTGCCCGGAAGTGCAATGGCGCGATCAGCAGTTCGAGGGCCGCCGCCGCGTCGGTGTCCTCGGGCAGTTCGCCGCGGGCGACGGCGCGGTCGATCATGACGCGAGCCAGGTCGAGTCGCGACTGCCAGAACTGGGCACGATTGGCGGCAAGTACCGGGTCATCGCCGGAGACGGCCATCGACCGGGTCAGCGCCTTGCCGAGGGAGCCGGCCAGATAGTGCGCCACCGAGTGCGCGAAGGTCACCAGGTCCTCGCGCAGCGTTCCGGTGTCGGGAACGGGGAGTTGTTGCTGACTGTAGCTCAGCAGGGCGTCGAGAATCAGCTGCTCACGGGTGCCCCACCGGCGATAGATCGACGTCTCGTGCACCCCCGCCTGCCGAGCGACCTCGGCGACGCTGACCGCGTCGGGGCCGTGCTCTGCCATCGCCTGCAGGGTGGCGTCCAGCACGGCTTGGCGGACTCGGGCGGACCGGCCGCCGGTGCGGCGCCGTACTTGTCCTTCGCTCACTCCATCCATGTTAATGCAGCAGCCTTGCGTTAACCGTGGCGAGTGTCGTACCGTTCTGCAAACGCAGGGTACTTGCGTTAATGCTGACGGGTGTCAAAGGAGTCGCGATGTCGTATCAATGGTCGTTGGACGCGCAGGCGTTGTTCGGCGAGCGTTATCCGCAGATGGTCAGCCTTGGGCTGCCCGAGTCCGACGTGGACGCGGTGCGGGCCGCGATCACCGATATGTGGGTCGACGCGCCCGGCGGCTGGGTGTACGAGTGGTCCGAGCTCGCTTCCCGGTATGCGAAGGCGGGCTCGCATCAGCTCGCCTCGCTGGCATACGGATGGGCCAAGTTCCCCACTCTCGCCGATGACGCCAAACGCACCGCGCTGACCCGGCAGCTCGAGCAGTACCTGCTTGCGGCGCCGGGTTTCGGAGTCGACTTCCAGCGACAGATCCTCGACGTGGCGTACCAGGGCGAGACCACGCCCGTGCCGGTGCACATCCTGACCCCGCCCGGCTTGGATACGACGAATGCGCCGGTGGTGATCGCCAGTGGTGGTGTGGATGGCTGGAAGATGGATGTGCACACGCTGCTGGTGTTCTTCGCCGCGACCATGCGTGTTCGGGTGCTGTCCTTCGATATTGCCGGGACCGGCGAGTCCGTCGTGCCGATGACCCCGGACGGCGGCGCGGAAATCGTTCGCGGCCTCATCGGACACGCTCGAACCCTCGGCAATGGTGTCGTCGCGCATATCGGTGTCTCGATGGGCGGGTACTACTCGGCGCGGTCCGGGTTGGCTGGGGAGGTCGACGCGGCCATCGTGCTGGGCGGGCCAGTCGAAGAAGCGTTCGACAAGCGCGGGGCAGGTGCTTTCGGTATGGGTGGCATCGTCGGCAACGCCCTGGGCTTCGACCGAGAGCCCACCGCTGATGAGCAGGCCACACGATTCGGCGCCTTCTCGCTGCGCTCGCTGCTCGACCAGGACATCAACTCGCCGATGCTGGTCCTCAACGGTGCCGACGATGTGCACGTACCACGCCACGACACGCAGGTGTTCCAGGGGCGCCGCGACACCCGCAGCCACCTCATCCCCGATACCGGACACTGCGCGGTATCCAAAATGCCCGAGGCGCTTCAGGTAATGAGCGACTGGCTCGGCCGCACCCTCAGCGCCCTCTCGGCGGGGGCGCATCAGTGACCGGCACCGAGATTCTCGACGACTACATCGCCCGCTTCAGCCGGTGGGGCCGATGGGGTGCCGACGACCAACTCGGGGCGATGAACCTCGTCGGTCCCGAGCAGGTACGCGCCGCCGCGGCGCTGATCCGCGACGGCGAGGTCATCTCGCTGACCCTGCCCTACGATCAGGCCGGGCCACAGCCAGGTGGGCTGCGCTCCAACCCGCAACTGGTCACCACCGCGACCGGCACTGACCACCTGGCCGGAGCTCAGGACAAGATCCTGGCCCCGTTCGGTCCTATCGGTGGTTTCGGCTTCTCCGACGACATGATCGTCATGGGCACCCAGTGTGGCACCCAATGGGATGCCCTGTCCCACATCTTCCGCAAAGGCAAAATGTGGAACGGCTACAGCGCGGCCGAACACACCTCGAACGGTGCCGCACGCAACGGGATCCAGCACTGGAGCGACCGGATGGTGATGCGCGCCGTCCTGGTCGACCTGCCGGTGCGACGGCGGGTCGCCAGCCTCGACCCCGGTTATGCGATCACCGTCGATGACCTCGAGGACGCCCTCACCGCACAACACTGCACCGTGCGACCCGGTGACGCGCTGATCGTACGGACCGGCCAGCTGAGCGTGCGCCGCGGGGACTGGGGCGACTACGCGGGCGGGGCGGCACCGGGTTTGTCCCTGCATACCGCCCCCTGGCTCTACGAACACGACATCTCCGCGGTGGCAACCGACACCTGGGGGGTTGAAGTACGACCCAACGAGATCGACGCCTTCCAACCCTTACATCAGGTCGCACTCGTGCACATGGGCATCGCGATGGGCGAGATGTTCGATCTGGACGCATTGTCGGCGGCCTGTGCGGCCGACGGCCGCTATGAGTTCATGCTCGCGGCCTCACCGCTGCCCATCACCGGCGCGGTCGGCTCCCCGGTATCGGCGGTGGCGATCCGATGAGCGCCCCGTCCGTGCTGTGGGAGCCCCACGACATCGACACTACCGAGATCGGCCGCTATGTTGCCTGGCTCGGCGCCGACGGCCAGCTCGACGGGCCCGTCGATTATCAGCAGCTGTGGGACTGGTCTGTCGCGGACCCCGACCGGTTCTGGTCCTCGATCTGGCGGTTCTTCGACATCCGAGCCGACGGCGACCGACACCTCGTGCTCGCAGATCGGTCCATGCCGGGCGCCACCTGGTTTCCCAACACGCTGCTCAACTACGCCGAACACGCCCTGACCCACGACCGGCCCGATAACGCGCTCGCGGTGATCGCGCACAACCAACACGACACTGCACCAGAGCAATTCACCTACGGGCAGCTGCGCGACCAAGTCGCTCGCGCCCGCGCCGGACTGCTCGGCCTCGGGGTGCGCCGCGGCGACCGAGTCGCCGCGTACCTGCCCAACATCCCCGAGACCGTCATCGCGTTCCTGGCCACCGCCAGCCTCGGCGCCGTCTGGTCCTCCTGCCCGCCGGAGTTCGGCACCCGCGCCGTCACCGACCGTTTCGGCCAGATCGAGCCGACCGTGCTGCTCGTCATCGACGGCTACACCTTCGGCGACAAAACCATCGACCTGCGCTCCGAACACGCCGTGCTGCGCGCAGGCCTGCCGTCGGTGACCACGACCGTGCTGGTGTCCTCGATCTTCGAGGACACCACGCCGGTCGACATGCTGTCCTGGGACGCACTACTCCACCAGCCAGCGCCGCTGGAGTTCGATCGCGTCCCCTTCGATCACCCCTTGTACGTGCTGTACTCCTCGGGCACCACCGGGCTGCCCAAGCCGATCGTGCACGGCCACGGCGGCATGCTGTTGACCCACCTCAAAGACGGTGCCCTGCACCTGGACGTCACAGCTGGCGACCGACTGTTCTGGTACACCACTACCGGCTGGATGATGTGGAACACCGTCGTGTCCGGACTGCTGCGCGGCGCCACCATCGTTCTGTTCGACGGCAACCCCACCCATCCGGACCGCACCACGTTGTGGCGGCTGGCCGCTGACGACGCGATCACGCATTTCGGTGTGAATGCGGCGTTCCTCATGGGCTGCCGCGCCGCCGGGCTCGACCCCGGCGAACTCGGTGATCTGAGTGCGTTGCGGTTCATCGGCTCGACCGGATCACCCCTGCCTCCCGATGGATACGCCTGGGTCTACGACCACCTCGACCCGCGCGTGCTGCTCGGCTCGGTCAGCGGCGGTACCGACGTCTGCTCGATCCTGACCGGCTGCTCCCCGATGACTCCCGTATGGACGGGCGAGATGTCCTGTCGCGCTCTCGGCATACCGGTCGATTCGTTTGACGCACAGGGAAATCCGGTCGTGGACGTCGACGGCGAACTTGTGATCACCGGCCCTGTCCCCGCGATGCCGGTGGCGCTGTACAACGACACCGATGGATCACGGTATCGCTCGACGTGGTTCGACACCTATCCCGGCATCTGGCGCCAAGGCGACTGGGTCACCATCACCGCGCGCGGGTCAGCGGTGATCAGCGGACGCTCCGACGCCACCCTCAATCGCGACGGGGTCCGGCTGGGCACCGCTGAATTCTACGCGGTGCTCGGCGCGCTGCCCGAAATCAGCGACAGCCTCGTCGTCCACCTCGACGATCCGAATAGCGGCCACGGCCAACTCATTTTGTTCGTCGTGCCCGCCGAGCCCGACCAACCCACTGACCACGTTCATAAGTTGGCCACCGACACCCTGCGCGCCGGCCTGTCACCGCGACAGGTGCCCGATCGCGTCATCATCGCCCCCGAAATCCCCTATACCCGAACCGGAAAGAAACTCGAGGTACCGGTCAAACGGCTACTCCAAGGCGCGAACCCGGCCGCCATCACCAGCCCCGGCACCCTGGCCAACCCGGACAGCCTCACCTTCTACCGCCCATCTCTGTTGACTCGGTGAGGCGCTGACATGACAGTTCCCGCCGAAGCCGACAACAGAGGCTTTATTCACTACGGCACCGCGGTCACCGACTCGTTGCGCCGACAAGGCAGACCATTCTTGGGATTCAGCCTGTTCGCCCTGGCCTCGATCGTGACGACCGCATTGGTGTGGAATACGTTGGCCCGAACCGTACCGGGTGACACCTACACCTATTCCGCCACATTTTCCGACGTGCTGGGCCTACGACCCGGCGACGACGTCCGGATGGCCGGAGTACGGGTCGGGAAGGTCGACACCATCGGCTTGGACAAGCACAACCACGCCTACGTGACCTTCATCGTGCAACGCAACCAGCCGCGATACGACGACACCAAAGCACTTGTGCGCTACCAGAACCTGATCGGACAACGGTATGTGGCACTGACCCCTGACAAAGGCCACAGCCCGCGACGATTGAACAACAGAGACTCGATTCCGGTCGAACACACCGAACCATCTTTCGATATTTCTGGACTGCTCAACGGATTCCAGCCGTTGTTCCAGATCCTCGCACCCGAACAAGTCAACCGCCTCTCCGAAACCTTCATCCAGGCACTACAGGGCGACGGCATATCGATGAGCTCGTTCATCACCCAAGCCGCGGCACTTGCCACCGACTTTCAGCGCCGCGACGCGATCCTGTCCGACATCATCACCAACCTCAGCGCCACCATGAGCGCGCTGGCCAAACGCGGCGACGAACTGGAAACCCTTGTCACCCAAACACGAAGCCTCATCGGTGGACTCCATGACCAAGGCCAGGCGCTGCAACAGTCCACCGAGCAGATCGCGGGCGCAACCGAGTCGATGGTAAGGATGCTCGACCACATCCAACCCAAGATCGTGACCGCGCAACCAGCCACCACCAACGCACTGACAATGCTCCTGGGCAACGGCGCCCGCCTCGACGAAGCCGCCATCGACTTCCCGGATCTCGTGAGTCGCCTCGGAATGGTCTCCCAAGACGGCGCCTACGGCAACGCCTACCTGTGCAGGCTCGACATCTCCCTCTACGACGTCCTGCTCCCGCGCGGACTGATCCCCCAGATCGGCGGCAACGCCCAATCGGCAGTCTGCCGACCATGACACCACAGCCATCACAGGTGCCTCTCGCCCACACAGCAGAATCCACGGGCCACAGCCGGCGCCGGATCCGGAATTCGCCCATCCCAGGAGCCTGCCCGCATGGTCGGAGACCCCGCTGGGCATCGCGGTGTTCCGCGGGTCGGCGCCAGCCCGAGTGTCGGCTTGTGTGCGTAGACGCCGCAGAAATGCGCGGGGGTGCGCAGCGAACCGGCGAGGTCGGAGCCGATGGACAGCGCACCGAATCCGGCCGCCAGGGCCGCCGCCGAACCGCCGGAGGACCCACCCGAGGTGCGGCCGTGATCCCACGGATTGTTGGTGGTGCCGTAGATCTCGTTGAAGCTCTGGATATCTCGCAACATCAACGGCACATTGGTCTTACCGAGCAGCACCGCGCCCGCGGCCTTCAACCGCGACACCTGTAGCGCGTCCTCAGCCGGCACATAGTCCCGCTGCGCTGGCATGCCCCAGGTCGTGGGCAGCCCGGCGGTGTTGTAGGACTCCTTGATAACTCCTTAGCGCCGGATTCCGCGCGAATGTTCTCACTCGGGTTCTGTCGGTTCGACGGGGTGCCGGAACTCCTTAGCTCCGGATCTCGGGCGACTGTCCCTCAACCCCCGTTGCCTGCACGGATTTTCATGCTCGGCTGCACTCCTATCCGGGCGCGGCGAGACGTGCGCCGGGGAACGAGCTATGCACCGTCGTTGCCATCACGCAGGGAATGGATCATGCTCCGCAGGATCCGGAACGCGTCTGACTGCTCGGCCTCGGTCATGCCGGCCAGCATTCTGACCTCGACGGACCGGACCGCTACGGTCGCCTTCTCGAGGCTCCGTCGGCCGCGAGGCGTGAGCCGCGTGGGAAGGACCTTCCCGACGGGTGCCTCCGCGGGCCTGGTCACGTAGCCGTCTCGTTCCAGGGCCTGGAGCAGCACGTTCATCGTCTGCCGGGTCACGAACGCGCCCCGCGCCAGCTCGGAGTTCGACAAGCCCGGTCGTTGAGCCAGCAGCTCGAGGCAGGAGTAGTGCGTCACGCTCATCCCGAGCGGCCGCAGCACCTCATCCATGGCTGCACGGAGGGCGCTCGACGCCTCTTTCAGCAGGTAGCCCAATGACGTCTCCAGGTCGACGCCGACACCGTCTTGACTCATGTCAGAATTCTGACATAGATTGACCCGTGTCAGAAAACTGACACGAAAAGAAGGAGCATCATCATGCCCGCCACCGGCCCCGACTTCATCTCGCTCCAAGCGCGCGACCTCGACGCTTCGCAGGCGTTCTACGAGCAGTACCTCGGCCTCGTCCGCTCGCAGACCGGACCTCCGCACGCCGTCGTCTTCGAGACGAAGCCGATCGCGTTCGCACTCCGCGACGTCGTTCCCGGCACCGATCTCGCATCCGTTGCTCAGCCCGGCATCGGTGCCGCGATCTGGCTCCACGCCACAGACGTCCAGGCCATTCACGATGCTCTCGTCGCCGACGGTCACACCATCGTCTCCGCACCGATCGACGGCCCCTTCGGTCGGACATTCACCTTCGCCGACCCCGACGGCTACCAGGTCACTCTCCACGACCGCGCCTGACAGGCCAAAAGCCACCGGACGATCACCGCCCCCCGCAGACCGCGGTTGCGCCCGAGACTCGAGAATCCGGGCGACGGAGACCACCGTTTCCTCCGGCCGGGTGAGGATCGCGCGGGCTTGGCGGATCTGCTCGGCAGTCATGGCCAGCCTTGCCGAGGTGTGTCAAGCCGGAGTGCCGGAGCTATCAGATGGGGTCGGGCTCGTGTGGTCCGTAGGTGAGTGGTTCGAATGCTGTGGTCTGGGGATCGGGCGGGGGCGAGGTGCTGCGACGGATCCACAGTCCGACAAGGAACGCAACGGCGGTGATGATCGCGATGTGCACCGCCATCAAGACGAGGAAGGGGAGGATGAATCCCTCGTCGGTGACCGCGCCACGGTCGGTCACACAGTAGAGGGTGAAGTTGACCGAGGTGCCCTCGGAGTCGTGGAAGGTGTCGGATACCACCACGGGTTCGCGGTAGGGGGCCGAACAGAACAGTGGCGCGGTGAGTTTCGCTTCACCCGGCCAGATCGATCCCGGCACCACGGTGCTGAACATGCCGACGCCGACACCGGTCGACAATGCGGTGGTGAGCAGTCTCGCCATGGCCTCACACCTGCTGGATTCGAAGGAACGCGCCGGTGCGGTCGAACTCGGCGACCATATCCGTCCGCGGCGAGCTCACGTTCGCGATTATCCGGATCTCGCGGCCGAAGCGGCTCACGACGATCACGGTGACCTGGCCGTCGGCGAGTTCGCTGCGAACCAGGGCGGCATCGACGATGTCCTCGATATACGCGAGTCCCGGCACCTCACTGACCATGAAGCCCTCGCTGTCGATGTCGTCGAACGCCGAAACCCGCACCGGCTGTGGCGCGCTCAGCGCACCGAGCGTGAACGAGTAGTCGTCGAGCCGACGGGAACCGTCCGGATCGCGCACCCGCAATCGCACGGCCGCCTGCCGTGTGGTGGGATCCGGCCACGCGGAGAAGAATCGAGTCACCTGGTCCGGCTGATCGGACAACACCAAGCGGAACCACATGGAATTCGGAGCGGTCAGCAGAATGACATTCGCCTGAAAATCAGCGGTTCCCAAGTACTCTCGCACCGCGGTGACCGCTGAATCCGTCAACCCGTTCACCAGTCCCCCGCCCCGCGCTCGCAAACCCTGTTCGAAGTCGCCGCGCTCGACCGCCCCGAAACAGCCGCCTGCGCTCAGTACGACCAAACACAGTGCGGCCCGTAGCCACCTCCGACGGCGCATACCGGAATGCTAAACGTTCCCTGGTCGAATGCCACGTCAGTCTCGTCTCTCAGAGTATCGGGCCACAGAAGGAAGCGGGGGTGCCGCGTCACGGCTTCAAGTGCTCATGCACTCTGGATACGGTTGCCGTGCATGGGAATTCGGCGGCCCGACGGCTGGGCGGACGAAGGTCGTTGTGGGTCAGGAGCCGATGACATCGCAGGCGCCCCCCACGAAGAGTTGGTCGGCCGGGGTGACGATCTCGGAGTAACCAGCGTGCGCCCCTCGGCCTTGACCCAATTCTGCAATCGGTCATTTTCGGGAGACTATCGACGAATTCTGACGTGAAGAGCCCAAGCGCCTCATCGTGCGCGTATCACCTGCGGCGTGGACCTTTCCGGGTCATGCGCAGACCCCATACCTCGAGGGTGGTCGCGATCGCCATGTATTGCAGGTAAGCGGCGATGACAAGCTCGCCGCCGTAGTCGTGCAGCCATCCCCGCATTGGCAGTAGCGCCGCCACGCCGAGGCAGATCAGCAATGCACCCAGCACCCGTGCCGGGATCCTCAGTGGCGCGAGTTGCTCATCGCGGAGGACACGGGCGGACCGCGCCGAATCTGCGGTGGCCCTCGAGCTCGGTCGGGAGGCAGCGGGACGACGACCGGTACCGCGTGTCTCGAAGGGGGTGGGTATGGACGCTGGATTAGCCATAGCGTTCTCCGGGCCGACACTCCGGTCGACCAAGGTAGCGATTCGATATGGAAATGGCGCAACACGGATAATCGCCGTCACCGACGACCGATCCGCCCTGTCATGCGGCGCGATTGCCGCTCCCCGACGTTTATGAAGGCTAACTATTAGCTAGCGATAGCGTGTCAGTAATTGAACTTCGAAAAAAGACCCACTGCTCACATGACTCCACGCGTTCACCCGAGACCGAACCGTGACCTAGCATCCAGATATGGCACTGAACTCGGAAAATAGCTGTCTCGATGGCTGAATTCGGGCCTAGCTGAGAGCGCGCGCAGCCCGCCTGGCGTTACCGAACCGATATCCAGCAACGAGCTGGCTGAGGGGCGCCCCGGATGATCGAGACCGTTGCGGCACAGCCGAACGATCGACCACATCGTCGCGCAGAGCAGCATGCCGTTGCGGACTGTCAGCACCACCACTCCCGGCCAGCTCCCGGTGGCTACCCGGTCGTAGAGGAAGGGGAATTCCACTTGGCTCGTCAACGCGGTAGCCAGCACCAGCAGCAGCACAGGCCGCTGTGTGCTGCGCGAGTCGAGCGCGCAGACCGACGCGACCGCCACCGCCCACACGAGGTACTGCGGGCTGAGTACCCGGCTGGTCACCAAGGCGAGCAGCACTGCGGCCAATACCAGATCCGTCGCCGGCGGCCGCGCTCGCCACCAGATGATCAGCAACACCGTGCCGCCCACGAGCGTGGCCGCCACGCACCCTGAAGCTACGGCGGACACCGACGGCCCGGATAACTCGTCGGCCCCATAACGATGCACGATGGTCCAGCGGCTGTTCAGCAGTCGAGCGATCAGCAGCGGTGTGGCAGCCACGGATTCGATCTGTAATCCACGCTTCGACTGGAACTCCAGGAACGACCACGCCCCCGGACCCAACGCCGTCAATCCCACGATCGCGGCGATACCGACACCGGCCGCGCCCGCACTCATCCGCCGCAGCGTTCGCCAGCGCAAACCCAGCACAACCAGTACCGGCCAGACTTTCAACAGCACGCCCGCAGCGGCGGCCGCACCCGCCGCCGCCGGGCGGCGCGTCGCCCACAGCAGTGCCGCAACCGCGGTCGCGGCCACGATCAAATCGAATCGGCCATAGCAGACTCTGCCCAACAGCGCGACGCCCACCGCCCACACCCACGGCCCTGTCTGAGCTGTCTCCCAGCCGTCGCGCCGCGCGGCCCGGATCAACAAGCCGAGTACGCCCGCATCCGCGGCGGCGACCAGCGCGAAGAACAACCAGTTGTAACCGAGCCCACCGCCGAGCAGTCGGGGCACCACGAGCAGTGCGCCTGCCCCGGGCGGATACTGCCAGCGCTCGTCCGCCAGCGGGAAAATGTTCTGGTACACGATCTGCTCGGCCCATCCGCGATACAGCGTCAAGTCCGCGGCCGAGGCATCCCAGACGCTGTGTGGCAGCACCGTCACCCCGGTCAACGCCACCATCAGCATCCGCGTAACCACCCACACCAACCACAACCTCGACACCGACGACAGCCTGCGCACAAGGCCGCAGCCTAACGATCGCGAGGCTCATCCGACACCGGGCGCAAACATCGTCGCGCTCAGCACAGCGCCGGGACCGGTCCGGCGCTACCGCCGATACGCTGCTGCGCGCATGACGGGCACTTGATCGCACGCATGGCCGTTCGATCGAAACCGTCAGGCGCACAACCGGAATCACAACAGTCATCCGAAGATAAGGAGGAGCCGAATGTCTCACCGAGGTGTTCACCTGGGTCGTGCCGCAGCTGCCTTGGTCTTGATCACGTCAGCGTTCTCGATATCGTTTCGAGTGGCAGAGGCGACGCCGGTCCCGCCCGACACCGGCAGCGAAATCGTATGTGTTTCAGGGCCATACGATCCGTGCGGTTCGAACCGGTACGGCTGCTATGCACCCTACGGTGCGTGCGACACCTACCAGCCCGGGTGCGCCGGTCCGAACGACTCCGGCTACAAACCGTACGACTACGACCAGAATCGACAGAACTACGGCGGATATCGCTGATCCGGTGTTCGCACGGGCAGAGCCCGACTTGTCCTGGCTAACCGCCCGCCCAAGTCCCGGGGCTCTGCCGAGTCGGGCGGTCGGCGTATCTTGACGGCACGGACCGACCGCGCCAACGCGATCGTCCTGGCGCGAGGCGCGGGCTTGGGCCGCGCCGGGAACTGAGCGTCGACATCGTCATCGAATTCACCTGTGCCCCAGACTTTCACGGCAAGCTCGTGGGCTGGGGTGCGGATCCGACTGGTCATTGTGCGAGGCTGCGTGCGATGACCAGGCGCTGAATCTGGTTGGTGCCCTCGAAGATCTGGGTGATCTTGGCTTCGCGCATATACCGCTCGACCCGGAAGTCGCGGGTGTAGCCGTAGCCACCGAATACCTGGACCGCGTCGGTGGTGACCTTCATGGCCGCGTCGGTGGCGATCAGTTTGGCCACACTCGCCTGCCGTGAATACGCCAGCCCCGCATCGCGTCGCCGCGCGGCATCGAGGTAGGTGGCGCGGGCCGAATCGACCGCGGCAGCCATATCGGCCAGTAGGAACCCGAGACCCTGATGGTCGATGATCGGCTTGCCGAATGCCGTGCGCTCTTTGGCGTAGGCGACGGCTTCGTCGAGCGCGGCCTGGGCCAGTCCGGTCGCGACCGCTGCGATGCCGAGTCGGCCGGAATCCAGTGCGCTCAAGGCGATCTGGAGACCTTGTCCCTCCGTACCGATCCGTCGCTCGACGGGCAGGAACCCGTCGTCGTAGTGCGCGGTCGTGGTAGGCACCGCGTGCAGCCCCATTTTCTGCTCGGGCTTGCCGAACGTCAGGCCGGTGGTCTCACGCGGTACCAGGAAGCAGGAGATGCCGCGCGACCCCTCGCCCGTGCGCGCGAAAAGGTTGTAGAAGTCGGCGATGCCGCCATGGGTGATCCATGCCTTGGTGCCGTTGACGAGATATCCGCCGTCGACGGGACCGGCCTTGCATGCCACCGCGGCGGCATCTGATCCGGCCTGCGGCTCGGACAGGCTGTACGCGCCGATCGTATTGCCGCCCAACATCTCCGGCAGCCAGCGTCGCCGCTGCTCCTCGGTACCGAAGGCGAGCAGCGGATGGCAGGCCAGGCTGTGCACGCTCACCGCCACCGCGATCGCCGCCCACCGCGCGGCGATCTCCTCGAGGACCTGCAGATACACCTCGTACGGCTGGCCACCGCCGCCCCATTCGACCGGGTACGGCAGGCTCAACAACCCGGCCTCCCCCAACGTGGCGAACACACCGTCGGGATAGGTCTCGGCCCGTTCGTGTTCATCGACGATCGGCGTGAGGACTTTATCGGCGATGTCTCGGGTGAGCTGGATCAATTCCCGGGCTTCGGTGGTGGGCAGCAGACGTTCGACGGCCACAGGACTCCTCGCCTACGAATAATAGTACTGAATTACTGATCACAGTACTGTGCACAATCCAGTACTGCAAGAACCTCACCAGTACTATTCGCTGATATGGAGCAGCTCACGCACGCAGGATTCGCCACCCGGCGGCGTACCGAACTCTTCGACGCACTGGTCGACCTGTTTCTGACCGAGGGATTCGCACACCTGACTCTCGACGAGATCGCCGCCAGACTGCGCTGCTCCAAATCGACCCTTTACACCCTCGCAGGCAGTAAGGAACAGCTGGTCCGGGCCGCGACAGTGCACTTTTTCCGCCGCGCCACCGACGACGTGGAAACCGGCATCGCGCCGATCACCGATGCCCGTGAGCGCATCACCGCCTACCTGTCCGCGGTCGGTACCGCCTTGGCCGCGGCCTCCGACCGATTCATGGCCGACTTGAGCGGTTTCGCGCCCGCGCGGGAGATCTACGAGAAGAACACCAGGATCGCCGCCCGACGGGTCCGCGAACTCATCGATGAAGGTGTCGCGGCGGGCGAATTCCGTGACGTCCACGCCGCCTTCGCCGCCGATATGGCCGCGACCATGATGGTCCGCATCCAGCAGGGCGGGGTGCGCGAGCACACCGGACTCGACGATGCCGATGCCTACCGCGAGTTGGCCGCCATCCTCACCGCGGGCATCAGCGCCTAGTCATGACGGTGGCCCCGCCACGGTGTATCAGCACAAGTACTCGAAGGAGAGCCTCAGCCGCGGGCATTGGTGACGACTGGCACCAGGTACCTGCGTGCGAACTCGGCGAGCTCGTCGTCGGACCGTAGCGGTGTTGTGCCGTGCGGAGCGAGGATCAGGGAATGGACTACGCGGCAGACGATTTCAGCGCGGATCATCAGGTCGCCGGAGTCTGCGAGTAGTCCGCGCTGTACCGCGCGTTCGAGTGTGGTGGCGGTTGCGGTGACACACATGGCGAAGGTGGTGGCACCGTCGACCGTGAGTTTCATGATCACTCGCTCGGGTTCGATCGCCAGCATTCGTTCGACCATGGGATGAGTGCGCCAGCGCGTGACGACCGTGACGAATATGTCGGCGATGAGATCGTCGATGCTGTCGTGCCGCTCGGGCATTGCGGCGAGTTCCGTCAGCAGCGTCGCGACCTCGCGGCTGATCACGGCCTGTACGAGATCATCGCGCGAGCCCACCCGCCGGTAGACCGTGACACGATCCACCCCGGCCTGCCGGGCGACGTCCTCGATCGTCGTCTTCTTGACGCCGACCTTCGCGAACTGCACGAGGGCGGCGTCGAGGATCCGTGTCTCGAGATCGTCCGCATCGTCGCGGCTCAGGGGTGCTTTCGACGCCGTCTTCACCTGTTCGACGCTAGCAGACAACACACGCCGTGCAACAATCCATGCGAAAATGTAGCCCGCAACATTGCAATGAAATTTGTGGCGCTGTACGGTCGGGGCATGGCTGACACGGCTGGCGCGACGAAGCGCACCTACGGCGACGACGCGCATGCGATCAAGGCGCGCGATGTCCATTTCGAGTTCGATTCCGTGCCGATGCACTACATCCCCGGCGAGGTGCTGGCCACCCACATCGTCAACGTCATGCATCTGGTGCTGCCCGAGGGTGAGCGGGCCATGGCGCAAGCCCTGTCCGAGGCATTACCGCATATCCACGACGAGCGGCTGCGGGAGGAGGTGATCGGGTTCGTCGGGCAGGAGACCATGCACGCCAACAGCCATGAGGCCGCGCGCATACATCTGCAGTCCATCGGCCTGGACGTGGACTCCTATGTCCGCAAGGTGGCTTGGCTGGTCGACCGCATTCTCGGTGATCACGGCCTGACCGGACGGGCGAAGGACCAGTGGCTCAAGGAACGCCTCGGCCTGTTCGCCGGGATGGAGCACTACACCGCCGTGCTCGGCGAATGGCTGCTCAACGCGGACATTCTCGAGGAGAAGGGCATGCATCCGGCCATGCTGGATCTGGTGCGCTGGCACGGTGCGGAGGAGGTCGAGCACCGCAGCGTGGTCTACGACGCGTTCATGTACGTCGACGGTAGTTACGCACGCCGAGCACGGACCGCGATCCTGGCGAGCCTGACCCTGCTGCCGCTGTTCATCGTGTCGACGGCGTACATGTACCGCAAAGATCCGGAGGCCGATAGAGGCAAATTCTGGTTGCGGCAGTTCGCCAGTGCCACCCGCCGCGGCGTGATCCCCAGTTGGACGGTGTTCCTGACCGAAATCCCACGTTACCTGCGGCCGGGTTTCCATCCCGCACAGCTGGGTCCGATGGACAAAGCGCTGCGGTATCTCGGGCACTCGCCCGCCGCACGGGCGGCGGGTCACTGATGGGCAAGCCGACCGACGCCACGCCGATGAGTCTGCGGATACTCGGCGGGGTCATGGACGCCTACAAAAGCGTCTTCGTGAAAGGCGGCGCCGCGCCGCTGCTGTCGCGACCGAAGCCAGTGCGGCGCACGGGATTCGAGCTGGATATGCGCGTCGAGAGCATCGAACGCCAGACAGACGATGTGGTGAGTCTGACGCTGCGTGCGGCGGCGGGTGGCCCGCTGCCGACATGGCGGCCAGGTTCTCACGTGGATGTAATTCTGCCCTCCGGACGGCAGCGGCAGTATTCGCTGTGCGGGGACCCGTCGGATCGCTTCCGCTACCGGATCGCGGTGCGCCTCATCCCGGACGGCGGCGGCGGCTCCCGGGAGGTACACGAGACGCTGCGCACCGATGACCGGCTGCGAATTCGCGGCCCCCGCAACGCGTTCACCTTCGTCGACGCCCCGTCGTATCTCTTCCTGGCCGGTGGCATCGGCATCACACCGATCCTGCCGATGGTCAAGTCAGCGGGATCCCGTGGTCGGCTGGTGTACCTCGGCCGCTCGCGCGACACCATGCCGTTCCTGCACGAGCTGCCCGGCGCGGATATCCGTCCCGACGACGAATTCGGTGTCACCGACATCGCCGCACTCATTGCTCGTGCCGAACCCGGTGCGGCCGTGTACGTCTGCGGACCGCCGCCGATGCTGGCGGCGGCGCAACGCTGCATGTTCGAATCGAATCCGACCGGGTCGCTGCACACCGAGCGATTCTCGGCGCTACCGGTCACCGATGGCCGCGCATTCGATATCTCCCTCGCGCACACCGGCGGCACCGTTCGCGTCGCCGCGGACGAGACCGCACTGACCGCGCTGCGCCGTCGGATTCCGGATATCGCCTATTCCTGCCAGCAGGGCTTCTGCGGCACCTGCAAGGTCGGCGTCGTCGCCGGATCGGTCGAACACCGCGACCGGCTGCTCACCGAATCCGAACGAGCCGATCACATGCTGGCCTGCGTATCGCGCGCCGCTGGCGACGCGCTCGTACTCGACCTCTGAACGGCCGGAGACCAACTGATGGCTACATCGATGAAAACCCTTGGAGCAGTGGCGACCTTCGAGGTGCGCAATCCAGCCACCGGCGCAATGGTGGGCCGCTATCCGATCCACCGGCAGGCCGAGGTCGACGACGCTGTCGCAATCGCGCACGAAGCGGGAAACTGGTGGGCAGCACTCGGATTCACCGAGCGCAGACAGCGGCTCGACGCCTGGCGCGCCGAAATCGCGCAGGGCCGTGACGAATTGGCCCGGATCATCCATGCGGAGATGGGTAAGCCGGTCTCGGACGCGAAACTCGAGATCGCCATGGCGCTCGAACATCTGCGTTGGGCCGCGCACAACGCCGAACGCGTACTCGGCCGCCGCAGGGTGCGGTCGAGCCTGCTCACTGTCAACCATGCCGCCGAGGTCGAGTACCGGCCTTTCGGCGTCGTCGGGGTGATCGGCCCGTGGAACTATCCGGTTTTCACGCCGCTCGGCTCGGTGTCGTTCGCGCTGGCCGCCGGGAACGCCGTGGTGTTCAAGCCGAGCGAATACACGCCCGGCGTGGGTGTGTGGCTCGCCGATGCCTTCGCCCGCACTACTCCGGGGCGACCGGTGCTGCAGGTGGTCACCGGTCTCGGTGAGACCGGAAACGCGCTGTGCCGCAGCAAGGTCGGCAAGATCGGGTTCACCGGCTCCACCGCAACGGGCAAGAAGGTCATGGCGGCCTGCGCCGAGAATCTGACCCCGGTGCTGATGGAGTGCGGTGGCAAAGACGCGCTCATTGTCGATGCCGACGCCGATCTCGACGCTGCCGCCGAAGCCGCGGTGTGGGGCGGGTTGTCCAATGCGGGCCAGACGTGCCTCGGCGTCGAACGCGTCTACGTGCACACCGAGGTATACGACGCCTTCGTCACGAAACTGGTGGCGCTCGCGAGCACCATCGACGCCGGTCGGCCCGAATCCAAGATCGGACCGATCACTATGCCCAAGCAGCTCGACGTCATCCGACGCCATCTCGAGGACGCGATCACCCGGGGCGCTCGCGTCCTGCTCGGCGGAATCGACACTGTGCCGGGGCAATTCGTGCAGCCCACAATCCTGGCCGAGGTGCCCGACGACGCCACGGCCATTACCGAGGAGACCTTCGGCCCGACCCTGACGGTCACCCGCGTGCGCGATATGGACGAAGCGATCGAGAAGGTGAACGCGGGCGCGTTCGGCTTGGGCGGCACAGTGTTCTCGCGGCACAGCGGCCGCGCCATCGCGGATCGCATTCGCGCCGGCGGCGTTTCGATCAACTCGTTCGTCACCCACGCCACGATCCCGACGCTGCCGCTCGGCGGGGTCGGCGACTCCGGATTCGGCCGGGTACACGGACCCGATGGACTCGCGGAATTCGCCTACGCCAAAGCGACCACCAGGCAGCTGTTTCCATCGCCGCTGCCCTTGACCACCTTCCGGCGCACCACCCGAATAGACGCGGTGGCAGACCGGCTGGTCGCGCTGCTGCACGCAAGGAGCCGATAGATGAACGTGGAACACACCCATATCGCCGTCGTCGGCGCGGGATTCGGCGGCATCGGGCTCGCGGTGAAACTGCGCGAGGCCGGATTCGAGGATTTCGTCATCCTGGAACGCGCCGACGATCTGGGCGGAACCTGGCGCGCCAATACCTATCCGGGTTGCGCCTGCGACGTACCCTCGCAGTTGTACAGCTACTCGTTCGCGCCCAATCCCGACTGGTCGCGCACCTACGGGAAGCAGACCGAGATCCTCGAATACCTCCGTTCGGTGGCCGTCGACCACGATGTGGTCCGCTCCGTTCGCTTCGACGCGGAGGTCCTCGACGCCCGCTGGGACGAGACCGCATCGCTGTGGCGCATCGAGACCGCGCAGGGTTCGCGCACCGCGGACTTTCTCGTGTCGGCGACGGGGATCTTCGCCGAGGCGAAGTATCCCGACCTGCCTGGTCTGGACACCTTCGCGGGCAACAGCTTTCACTCACTGCACTGGGACCACGAACACGACCTCACCGGCGAGCGCGTCGCGGTCATCGGCACCGGAGCCTCCGCTGTGCAGTTCGTTCCCGAAATCCAGCCCCGGGTCGGCAAACTGCTGCTGTTCCAACGTTCCGCGCCGTGGATCGTGCCGCGCATGGACCGCAGAACACTCTCCGCCGAGCGGTTTCTGCTGCGCAGTGTTCCTCTGGCACAGAAGGCCGTTCGCAGTCTCTGGTACTCGGCCATCGAGGCATTCGGACTGATCTCGCTGGTGGACCAACGCTTCCGGCATCCCTACGAGGGGCTGGCACGGCTGCAACTGTTGCGGCAGGTGCGAAACCCGCTGTTGCGCAAGACCTTGACGCCCGACTATGTGATCGGCTGCAAGCGTGCGATCTTTTCCGACGCATATCTACCCGCGCTCGACCAACCCAATGTCGAGGTCGTCACGCAGGGTATCGGCGAGGTGCGTCCGCATTCGATCGTGCTGCGCGACGGCACCGAACACGAAGTCGACACCATAATCCACGGCACCGGGTTCACCGCGATCCCGACCGCCTACGAACGGCTCATCGGCCGAGACGGGATCTCGCTGGCCGAGCTCTACCACAAACAACCGCAGAGCTACCTCGGTGCGGCGGTCGCGGGATTCCCCAACTTCTTCTGCACGCTGGGCCCCTTCGGCGCGGCAGGCAACCAGTCGGCCATCTACATGATCGAATCGCAGATCGCTTACATCGTCGATGCGCTGAAATCCGTGCGCCGCAGCGGCGCTCGCCGCGTCGAGGTACGACCGGAAGCCCAGGAGGACTTCCTCGCCGAGATGGCGCGGCGCAGCTCCACCAGCGTCTGGCTGACCGGCGGGTGCACGAGCTACTACACCACACCCGATGGGCTCAATGCGGGGCTGTATCCGAATTGGAGTTTCGAATACCGCCGTCGCACACGCGCGTTCGACGCCGACGCGTACGAGGTGACCCCATGACGATCGGGAGCCGCCGCTACAACGTGGACGGCAAGGTCGTGTTGATCACCGGAGCCGCACAGGGCATCGGCCGTGAACTGGCGAATATTCTCCACGCACGCGGCGCATCGGTCGCGCTGGTCGACATCGACCGTGCGGGCGTCGCCGCGGCAGCGACCGCCCTCGGCCCGCGCGCTTTGCCGGTCGCTGCCGATGTGGCGGATCGAGAAGCCATGCGCCAGGCGATCGCCGACGCGGTCGATCACTTCGGCTGTCTGAACGTGGTGGTGGCCAATGCCGGTGTGGTGCCGCGCCCCGCCACCCTGCGCACCCTCGACGGCCGGGACTTCGACCGCGTCATCGATATCAACCTGACCGGCGTTTTCAACACCGTGCGCCCGGCGCTCGATCACGTTGTCACCGCCCGCGGCCATGTCGTTGTGGTGTCCTCGTGCGCAGCCTTCGCACCGGGAATGGCGGGTGCGCCGTACATGATCAGCAAGGCAGGCGTGGAACAGCTGGGCCGCGCACTGCGCGTCGAGCTCGCACCATTCGGCGCGACCGCCGGGGTCGCCTATTTCGGCATTGTCGACACCGCCATGACCCATGACACCCTCGACAGGGACGACCTCGGCCGCGCCCTCGACGAGTTGCTTCCGTGGCCACTGAGCCGACGGATCACCGCGGCAGAGGCCGCGCGGGCGGTCGCCGACGGTATCGAACAACGCGCCCCGCGCACCATCGCACCCGCGACCGGTTGGGGGCCATACGCACTGCTGCGCGGTGCGGTGAACGTGGTGCTCGACACCCGCCTCGCGCGCGACCCGCGCGTGCACGACCTCGTGCGCGCGGTGGAAGCCCGGGTGCGGTCATGAGCGAGCGCAGCGAACGAACAATAGGCGCGGCCGAGCATCGCTCGGTCATGACGGAGCCGAGCGCCGGCGAGGTGTGGTCATGAGCGAGCGCAGCGAACGACCGATGAGCCCGGGCGCCAGGGCAGTTACGCGCGCCGAACCCGCGTCCCTGCGGGCTCGGGCGCTGCGGCAGATCTCGAGCCACACCGTGCGTCCGGTCCTGGCCGCCATCCCGGTCAACGAGCACACGCTACCGGCGGCTCGGGTGATCATCGATCGAGTCATGCGCGTTGTCGCGCCGGTGCTGAACGGCACGGCCATCGAGGCCGTCGAGGACGGTCCGGTGCGCGCCGAGTGGGTCCGGGGTCCCCGTGCGAATCGCGACGACGCCGCCATCCTCTATGTGCACGGCGGCGGTTTCATCACCGGGTCCGCACGCTCTTATCGCGGTGTCACCTCACGGCTTTCGACCGCGACCCGGCTGCCGGTCTTGGCCGCGGACTACCGGCTCGCTCCCGAAAACCCGTATACCGCAGCGGCATCCGATGTTGCCGCCGCCTACCACCAACTGCGCAAACGGGGATTTGCCCCGGACCGGATCGTCATCGCGGGCGACTCCGCGGGCGGCTACCTCGCCACCGATTTCGTGATACGCAGCGCCGATCATGGTCGTCGCTGCGCCGCGGCCCTGCTCTTGTTCTCGCCTATGGCCGACCTCGCGTTGGACCTCGCGCGCGGCGGCGACGGCCATGATGCCCTGCTCAGCCTGGCCACCGCGCGCGCCGCCGTCGCCAACTTCGCCGACGCGCCGCGGCAACTGCGTCCACGCGCGGGAACACCATTGCCGCCCACCATGATTCAAGCCAGCCAGGATGAGCTCTTCGCCGCCGACGCGATCACGCTCGCCGACCGGCTCAACGCCGCCGGCGCAGGCTGCGACTTGCGATTGTGGCCCCAACAGATGCACGTGTTCCACACCCTGGCGGCGCTGGTGCCCGAATCGCGAACGGCATACCGCGCGGGCGGCCGGTTTGTTATCGATGCCCTCGAATCCCCTGCCGCACAGGCGATCTGAAGAAAGTAAAGTCATGAGCGCTACTCGTTTCGATACCCTCTGCGCCGCCTTCGAGCACAACGCGGCCATCGATCCCGACGCTGTCGCGGTGCGCACCGTGGGCGGCTCCCAGCAACTCACCTGGGGTGAATACGCCGCCCAGGTGCGCCGCATCGCCGCTGGCTTCGCTGCGCTCGGAATCGGTCGCGGTGACACCGTGGCGCTGATGATGGGCAACCGGGTGGAGTTCTACCCGATCGACGTCGGCGCGCTGCACGCCGGAGCCACGTCCTTCTCGGTCTACAACACACTGCCGCCGGAGGGGATCGCCCATGTGCTGAGCAACGCGGGCGCGTCGGTGGTGGTGTGTGAGGCGCAATATCTCGACCGCATCCGAAGCTCCGGAGCGGCCCCCGCGCACATCGTCGTACTGGACGGCGACCCGGTCGAGGGCACAATGACCCTTCAGGAGCTGCAAACGCTCGGTACCAGCGACTTCGATTTCGAGAAGTCCTGGAAAGAGACGCGGCCCGACGATGTCGCCACCCTCATCTATACCTCCGGTACCACCGGCAACCCCAAGGGCGTCGAAACCACGCACGCCAATCTGCTGTTCGAGGCCTATGCGCTGGCCCAGGTGCTGCCGATCGAATTCGGCGACCGGATCACCTCGTTCATGCCCTCGGCCCATATCGCCGACCGGTTGACCGCGCTCTACCTGCAGATAGTGTTCGGCACACAGGTGACGGTGGTGGCCGAACCCGCGCTCATCGCGGCCGCGCTGCCGGATTGCCGCCCGACCATCTGGGGAGCGGTACCGCGGGTGTGGGAGAAGCTGAAGGCCGCAATAGAACTCGGCGTCGCCAACGAATCCGATGCGGCGCGTGCCAGGGCGCTGCGCTGGGCCCTCGACACCGCACGCAAGCGCATGGACCTATTGCGCGCCGGAGCGTCCGTTCCCGCCGACCTGGCCGCCGAATTCGAGAAGGCCGATGACGCAGTCCTGTCGGCGCTGCGCGCGAAACTCGGCTTCGACGAGCTGAAATGGGCGGTCTCCGGCGCGGCGCCGATCCCCGCAGACACCCTCGCATTCTTCGCCGCACTCGGACTACCCATCTCCGAAATCTGGGGCATGTCCGAACTCACTTGCATCGCCAGCGTATCGCGTTACGAGCCAACCGAACTCGGCACCGTTGGGCGTCTCGTACCAGGTATGGAGATGCGGCTGGCGGACGACGGTGAGCTGTTCGTGCGCGGCCCGCTGGTCATGAAGGGCTATCGCGGCGAACCGGAGAAGACGGCCGAAGCCATCGACACCAACGGCTGGCTCGCGACCGGCGATGTGATGACCCGCGACGGTAATGGCTGTTTGCGCATCGTCGACCGCAAGAAAGAACTCATCATCAATGCGTCGGGAAAGAATATGTCTCCCGCCAATATCGAGAACGCGGTACGCGCGGCCTCCGGTCTGATCGGCACCGTCGTCGCCGTCGGCGACGGCCGCCCCTATGTCACCGCCCTGGTGACGCTGGATCCGGACACCGCTGCGAGTTTCGCCGCCGAGCGCGGACTACCGGTCACCGCCACCGCACTCGTCGAACATCCGGACATCATCGAACGGGTCTGCGCCGCTATCGATTCCGCCAACGAGGTCCTGTCCCGCGTCGAGCAGATCAAACGGTTCCGGCTGCTGCCGACCTTCTGGGAACCCGGCGGCGTCGAACTCACCCTCACCATGAAGCTGCGGCGCAAGCCCATCGGCGAGGTGTACGCCGCCGACATCGACCTGCTCTATGCCGACCCGCAGCCCGCCGGCGTGTACACCCCGGCCACGAAGGAGACCGTCTCCCGATGACCCGCTGGTTCCCTCTCGCCGACAGCGACGACACTCTCATTCAGAACGGCCCGATCCGCTTCCGCCACAGCGTGATCGTGCCCGCCGAACCCGAACGGGTCTGGCAACTCCTCACCGCCGACGACGCCCTGGTCTCTTGGGCTCGCGGCATTACCGGCGTCGACTGGATCACCCCGCGCCCCTTCGGTATCGGCACCCGTCGCGAGGTCACCGTCGGAGTCCGATCACTCTGTGCGGGTACCGGTTTCGTAGGCCGTAAGGTCGACGCGGGCCGTGGCACGAGCGTAGGCGATATGGGAGCCGGGCCATACGGCGACGACCTTGCCTGTTTCGGTGTGGTACCAGCCGGGGCAACCGCTGGTGAAAACCGTTCCGGTGAGGCGGTTTTGCAGGTCGCGATTGTAGGCGTCCTGGACCTCGCGGCGGACATCGAGCCAGCCACGGGTGCGGCCGCTGTGTTCGAGGGCGAGGCGGGCGTAGCGAGCCTGCTTCTCGAGCAGGAAGATGATGGTGTTGGTGAGCGAACCGGTATTGGGGCCGTAGATCATGAACAGATTCGGGTAACCCGAGACCGTGACGCCGAGATAGGCTTCGGGTCCGGTTTTCCACTCGGTGTGCAGTTTGCGTCCATCGCGGCCGGTGATGTCGATCGGGGCGAGGTATTCGGTGGCGGTGAAGCCGGTGCACCACACGATCACATCCGCGTCGACCTCGGTGCCGTCAGTCAACACCAGGCCCGACTCCTGCACGCGCGCAACGCCTTCGGTGTGCACAGCGACATGCTCACGGTCCAGTGCGGGATACCAGTCGTTGGACAGCAGCAATCGATTACAGCCGACCTTGTAATCCGGGGTGACCTTGCGACGCAGGTCCGGATCACCGATCTCGCGCCGGATCTTCCAGCGCAGCCAGGCGTGTATACCCACCCGCAGCGGATCGAATCCATTGAAGATAATGGGAACCCGCGACTCGTACCACAGCCATTCCAGATTGTGCTGGGCACGCGCTAAGCCGGGGACCGTGCCCAGAAGTCGACGGCTCCGCGGGTTGGTCTTGTGGTTCCACTTGTTGCCGACCCAGTTCGGGGAGCGCTGGATCACATGCAGTTCGCGCACCTGCTCGGCAATGGCGGGAACAATCTGCACCGCGCTTGCGCCGCTGCCCACGACCGCGACTCGTTTGCCGGTGATATCCACCGACTCGTCCCATTCGGCGGAGTGGAAGTGCTTGCCCCCGAAGGTGTCCAACCCCGCCAGAACCGGGATCTTCGGCCGCGACAGCTGTCCGGTGGCGCAGATCAGCGCGTCGAACCACTGTTTCTCGCCATCGGCCAGCTCCACCTGCCAGCGCCCACTATCTTCGTCGAAGGTCGCGGCGACCACCTCGGCATTGGTCCGAACCTTCGGCGCCACGCCATATTTGACCGCGGTACGTTCCAAGTAGGCGCGGATCTCGGCCTGGGTGCCGAAGCGCTGGGACCACTCGGTCTCCAGTTCGAACGAGTAGGAGTAGGTCGGCGAAGGCACGTCGCAAGCCGCGCCCGGGTAGTGGTTGGCCCGCCACACGCCGCCGACGCCGTCACCTTTCTCGAAGACGGTGTAGTCGCGAATATTGTTGCGCTCCAGTTCGATGGCGGCGGCCAAGCCGCCGAATCCCGCGCCGATGATCGCGACGGATACAGGCGGGTTCTCGTTGCTGCTCATGCGAAGTCCAGTTCCTCCAGTTTACGGCGCAGCACCTTGCCGGTGGCGTTGCGCGGTAGTTCGTCGATGAAGACCACATCGCGCGGCACCTTGTAGCGGGCCAGGTTCGACTTGACGTGGTCTTTGACCGCTTGCGCATCCAGTTCGGCCCCGACCGCAGGAACGATGACGGCGCGCAGCCGTTTTCCGAATTCCGAATCATCGACGCCGATCACCGCGACATCGTCCACGCCGGGCAGTTCGGCGAGCAGATTCTCAACTTCCAGCGGGTAAACGTTCTCGCCGCCGGAGACGATCATGTCGTCGTCGCGGCCATCGATGAAAAGCAGTCCGTCGGGATCGAAGTGGCCCATATCACCGGTGGACATGTAGCCGTCGATGATCTGCTTGTGGCGGCCGTCGGTGTATCCCTCGAACGGCGCACCCGAGCGTACGAACACCCGTCCTTTGACGTTCACCCCCTCGATTCGGCGATCATCATCGTCGAACAGTGCGATGCGGGTGGTGACCGGCGGCCGACCGACAGTGCCGGGGGCCTTGCGCAATTCGTCCGGCTGGGCCACCGAGGCGATAGCGACTTCGGTCGAGCCGTACAGGTTGTAGAGCACCTCGCCGAAGGTGTCCTGCACCCGGGCGGCCAGTTCCGGCGACAGCGCCGAACCGGCGACAACTATTACTCGCAGCGCCGAAAGGTTGTAGCGGGCAAGGACTTCCGGCGGCAGCGATACCATGCGATGCAGCATGGTCGGTACCGCGACCAGCATCCCGGCGCGGTGCTCGGCCAGCAGCCGCAGCGTGGACTCGGCGTCGAAGCGGCGCTGCGTCACCGTCTTGTTGACCAAAGCCGTTGCGACGCTCCACATTCCGAATCCGGTGGCATGGAACAGCGGGGAAACGACCACCACCGCACTGCGGCGCGGGAAGGGGATGCGGTCGACGAACAGCGCGCTCACCAGCGGCGTCAGCTTGGTACGCGGCGCGCCCTTGGGCAGACCGGTGGTGCCGGAGGTGAGAATGATGAACCCGCCGGGCCGCGCGGGTGACGGGGGCAGACTGCTATCGCCGCCGACGATCAGCTCGTCGAGCGTGCGGGCCCCCGCCGGGACGCCGTGGCCATCGTCCAGCCAGGTCAGCACGCGCGGCAGTTCGGGTGGCAGGGCGTCGAGCAGGTCGTTGAATTCGCTGTCGTGCAATACCGCTCGCACGTTCTCGCGCTTGCACACCTCGGCGAACTGCGGTTTGGCGAAGCCGGTGTTCATCATGGCCAGCCGGAATCCGGCGCGGCCCGCAGCACTGATGGCGAGGATCAGCCCACGGTGATCACGGGCCAGCACCGCCACCACCGAGCCGGGTCGCAGCCCCTGTACCAGTAGCGCATTCGCCAGGGCGTTGGACTGTTCGTCGAGCTCGCGGTAGGTGAGTACGCCGCGTTCGTCGGCCACCGCCGGAGCATCGGGATGTTCGAGCGCGGCCTTCATGATCAGTGTGGCCTGCGGCCCGTAGGTCTTGTTGTTCCTGGTGGTCCGCAGCACCCGGTCGGGCCGGGTCAGATCGATGACGCCGCTGCGGTGCAGCCGGACGACGGCCCGCACATCCTCGGCCGCGATTTCGAGGCGATTCAGGATCGCGACGGCAGACAAGGTCATTGTCGGTTCTCTCCTCGATAGGTCGATGACATTCAGGCCCGCGGCCCTGTCACACGATCCAGATACGCCGCCCGCTTGGCGGTGTCGGCCTTGCCGATCGTGTCGTGGGTGCCGAGCAGTCGGCCGATGCGGTTGGCCAGGTTCTCCGGCAGCGGGCTCAGCACCCGCGCCGTCACACCGGTCAGTGCGGGAACCACCCGTCGTCCGCCGCGACCGCTCGCCACCGCGGCCACCGCCGCGCGGGCCACATCGGCGGGCTCGACGAATCCGATGCGCCGCGCCAACCAGTTC
Source organism: Nocardia vinacea (assembly GCF_035920345.1). Taxonomy (NCBI): domain Bacteria; kingdom Bacillati; phylum Actinomycetota; class Actinomycetes; order Mycobacteriales; family Nocardiaceae; genus Nocardia; species Nocardia vinacea. Next base: position 832,587 of record NZ_CP109149.1, on the reverse strand, counting down.
GGCGTCAGGCCCTCGATCAGTTGGGTATTCACGAAGGCCGGGCAGATGGTGGACACGGCCACCCCATCCGTGGCCAGCTCCTGGTGCAGCGCCGCGCCGAGTCCGACCACAGCGAATTTCGATGCGCAGTAGGTCGCTACGCCGGGTGTGCCGACCAACCCGAGCACCGAGGCGACATTGACGATGTGGCCGCGCCGCCGCGCGGCGAACCGGCGTCCGGCCAGTTTCGTGCCGATCAGCATCCCGCGCAGGTTGATATCGATCGTCCGGTCGGCCAGTTCGATCGGCTCGTCCAGGAATCGCCCGGTCGGCATGATCCCCGCATTGTTGACCAACGCGTCGAGACCACCCAGCTGTGCTTCGGCAAGGTCGAGGAATGTGTCGAACGACTGTGCATCGGTCACGTCCAGCGTCAGTCCGAAGACCCGACCACCGGTCGATTCCGCCAGCGCCGCAGCGGTTTTCGCTACTTCTTCGGTGTCGACGTCGCCGATCGCGACCCTCGCGCCTGCCGCCAGAAAGGCCGCCGCGGTCGCCCGGCCGATACCTCGCGCGCCGCCGGTGATCGCGACCCGCGTGCCATGGAGATTGCTACTCATCATCGAGTCCTTGCCTGTGTCGTGTGTCACCAGGCTAGGAAGCCGACACGAGTGGAACCATGTGCATCAGGGCCAAAACTTGATTATTCCGGCCACTTCGATGGACGATCGACAGATGACCGATCGGATGAACCTGCCGCGCTCGACAACGAGCGCGGCGATCCTGGTCGAACTCGGCATCGAGCACGGCATGACGCTCGCGCAGTGCCTGCGCGGCTCCGGGATCACCCCTACCGAACTCGAGGACCCGCGCGCCGAAATCCGCGCCCGCCAGGAGTTGCAGGTAGTGCGCAACCTGGTCACCGCGTTGCACTCGGTGCCAGGTCTCGGATTGCAGGCAGGCCAGCGTTATCACCTATCCTCCCACGGAATTTGGGCTTTCGCCGTGGTCAGCAGCCCGACCGTGCGGCACGCCTGGCGGGCGGGGGTGGAATACATGGACATCGCCTACTCATTCGGCCGGTGGCGTTTCGATGAGCACAACGGTGACGACGCGGCGGCGATCATCGACTACTCCGGTGTCCCCGACGATGTGCGAATGTTCCTGCTCGAACGCGATATCGCCGAGTTGATCACCGTGGACCGCGAGGTGTTCGGGGCGCCGGTATCGCCGCATATCGTCGAACTGTCCTGTCCCGCACCGCAATACGCTGATATGTTCACCGAGCTGATCGGTATCGAGCCGGTTTTCGACGCGCCGGTGACCCGCATCGTCATGACCCGCGAGATCCTGGATCTGCCTATGCCCCAGGCGAATCCACATGCCGCCGTCCTGGCCGAGCAGCAGGCCGGCGAGATCATGCAGCGCCGCCGCGATCGGCAGGGCATCGCCGCCCGGGTCCGCGCGGCCCTGCTCACCCACGGTGTCACTGCGAGCCAGGACGAGATCGCCGCCCAGTTGCGCCTGAGCGTGCGCACCCTGCGTCGCCGCCTCGACGCCGAGGACACCTCTTTCCGCGAACTCGCCACCGAGACCCGCCAGCTGCTGGCCGAGGAACTGCTCACCATCGGTACCACCGTCGAAGACGTCGCCCAGCGCCTCGGCTATGCCGACGCCTCCAGCTTCACCCACGCCTTCACCCGCTGGACCGGAACCACCCCGGGCCGCTTCGCCCGAGCCCGCCATTGACCGAATACCTTGTAGCGGCATGCGTTCCCGACATGTGCGGCGACTACCTATGACGAGATGATCTCCAGACCGTATCCATCGAATCGAGCAGGAAGCACCACCATGACCAGACGCAAGGTGACCGCGAACATCAGCCTCACCCTCGACGGGCGCTACAGCGGCCCCGGCGGGCCCGCCGACATGGGCGCGATAATCCCCTACGCGACAACCGAAGTCGCGCGAAACCACATGAACCGCATCTGGGAACACGCCACAACGGCCTTGCTCGGCCGACTCAATGCCGAAGGCTTCCTTGGGTTCTGGCCGACGGTCGCCCAGGACGAGAATGCCGATCCACGTGACCGCGGATACGCGAAATGGCTGGTCGATACCGAAAAGGTGGTCTTGTCGACCACCCTGACCGAAGCGCCGTGGGAACATACCCGCATCGTGAACGCCCCCGCCGCCGACATCGTCACCGAACTGAAGACCACCGGCGACGGCGACATCCTCGTCAACAGCAGCGCAAGCATCATCAAACCGCTCCTCGCAGCAGACCTGCTCGACCGGCTCTATCTCATCATCTGCCCCGAGATCGCCGGCGGCGGCCAACGACTGTTCGACGACGGCCTGCCACCTTCGAAATGGACACTCGCACACCAGGAAACCGGCGAACTCGGCGAGATCGCCCTGGTCTACGACCGCACCCGCTGACGACCACAGCGTCCCGCGTCGTCGACCCGACGTCTCGATCGTGTCCTGGGCAGTCCCGCTCAACCCTCTGAATCCCCGCTGTCTCGTCCGCCCAGGTGCGGATCTGTTCCGCGGTCTCGGCGGTCACCAGTTCGAGCCGTTCGCGGCCGGTGGCGAGCGTCCTGGCACCTGCCGCGGTGTCAGGTGGAGCTGTCGCGTCACGAGGGTGCTGCCGCGCCCCCTTCGTTGTCTCGGGTTTCGATAGCCTTGACGGTCTTGTCGAGGGCCTGTTTCAGGACGCGTTTGCCGACGGTCCCGACCACGACTCCGAGGACCCGTCCCTTGAGGTTCTTGCCCTCGCGCACCAGGACAACATCCACGTCGGTCTTCCCGTCAGTCCGGCGCGTGAAGCTATAGGTGTGACCCGAGTGGCCGCCCCATACGTTCGAGTCGGTGGTCGTCATGACGACGCGGTCGGGGTTCGACCAGTCGTAGTGCAGGCGTTCCCAGATGCCGTGCGAGCCCTCCGTGACGTCGGCATCACGTCGGCCCCGGTCGTGCACCTCGAGATATTTGTCGGCGCTGTTGCCGAACACCTGCGAGCGGCCCGGCCCGAAATCGGTCAGCGCCGCCACGAACTGCTCCGGTGTCGAGCTCGTGGTCTCCTTGAAGTGGATGGTGGACATCGTTGCTCCTTTGCTCAGGGGTGACGGGTCAGGATCGCGGCTCGGGCGGCGCGTCCGCAGCAGTCGAGACCTGGGCGGCTCGCGGGCCCGTGTTGCTCCCGTCGGCATCGACGGCACTGGTTCAATCCAGGAGGTGAGAACAATCTGAGCGAGGTCCTCCTCGGGGTATTAGCGCCCGCGGTAGAGCACGCTGGCACCAGCCGCTAGCACCGTCCGCCGGAGTTAATTCGGCGAATGATCGCCCTCAACGTGCGCGGTGTTCCTATATGAAGCATGAGCTTCGGCACATGCTGGCGCAAGGCCGTCCGCGAGGGCATCGAGCCCAGCATGCGACGAGGCCACCGTCGATGGGTTATCGAGCGAATAATCTCGTCACTGACCGACTCCCAACCAGCTCAACCTCGCGCAAGGCGCAATCAACCGTCCTGCCGGGCGTGTCGCACGCCATGCCGCACGCAGGGTCGGCGGCTCGTCGACGAACGGGCCCAACTCCCACGCGAAGTGATCGCGCTGAGGCCCAACGTCCCTCCAAGTGCGCTGAGGGGCGCGGTCGGCCCGTCGTGCCGGTCAGCGGTCGGCAGTTATCGAATCGCCTCCCGCAGTACGCACTCCGCGGATCGGGGTCGAGGCGTCGAAGCTGTATCGGAGGCACGGATCCGAATGGCGGCGGGCCGCCGCAGCTGCCTCCCTTACCCGGTGGAATCGAACTTTACGAGTGCCACTATGGTCCGGAACCGGATGGCCGTCGTGGGGCGAAAGCCCCCAGATCAGGTGACCTCGGACCACACTCCCAAGCCACCGGTCTCAGCGTGACGCGGCAAGCACCGCATCGGTCGCCGCTGTATCGCCGACCGTAATCCTGATACCCGTGCCGTAATGCTTGACCGCTATGCGATCTCGCGCGAAAGCCGTACGGAGCCGGTCGATTTCGGCGGCACGGCAGCGACCCAGGTATACGAAATTCGCCGCACTTGTCGGCACCGCGAAGCCGAGCGCGCGCAACCCCTCGGTGAGCCGACCGCATTCGCGGGTGATCGCGGCGGTGCGCACCGCCAATTCCGTCTCGGCGTCATAACATGCCAGCACACCGGTCTCGGCCAGCGCGGTCACCCCGAACGGCAACTGCCACCGTCGAATTCGCGCGATCATCGGGACCGCCCCGATCGCATATCCGACCCGCGGCGCCGCCAACCCGTGCGCCTTGGAGAAGGTCCGTGTCACAACCAGATTCGGATACCGCGCCAACAGGGCGGCCGTGTCCACCCGATCCGCCACGGCGACGAAGTCGATGTACGCCTCGTCGAGCACGACCGTGACCGACGGATCGATCCGATCGAGGAACTCTTCGATTTCGGCCTTCGCTATACAGGTGCCGGTCGGATTGTGCGGACTGCACAGCACAACCACCGGCGTGCGCGTATCGACGGCATCAACCATGGCGTCGAGATCCTGATGACCGTCCGCGGTGAGCGGAATCTGCACCGCCCGACCGCCGATGGTCTCGGTCAGCAACGGAAACCCGTCGAACGTCGGCGTCGCCATAACGACGCCGTCGCCGGGCGCGACGAACTCCCGCAGGATATACGTGATGACCCCGGTGGCACCCGCTCCGACCACCACCTGGTCGGGCGGCACGCCGAGCCGTTCGGCGATCACCCCGGGCAGCCTGCGCGGCAGGTACTCCGGATACCGGTTCGCCGCCATCCGTGCGCCACGCAGCGCGGCACGCACGGATGGTAAAGGGCCATAAGGGTTTTCGTCGAGCGCGAGCCGATGCTCCAGTTCCGAGGTCGGCGACATATCGAATCCCCTCGCTCAGCGTCGATGAATGCCCGCACGACTATTCGTGCGGGCGCTCGATTCGAACGGATGCTATGCGGTCGCTAGAGCACGGTATTCATGATCGTGCCCGCACTGGTGGCGACCGCGCCACCAGCCATCGCACTGGCAATCATCTTCGGCGACTGCAGCCCGCCTCCGGACCATTTCTCCCAGGCGAACCGACCGCCGCCGTAGGTAATGGCGGTGACCCCGGACAACTGAATCAGCCAGGTGAAATACCGGCCCATTTGCATCAGTTTGTCCGCCATCGGCGGCGCCTCCGGTTCCGGATTACTGACCTCGGCTAGCACAGTGTCGTGTAACGCGGCGAGAATCATGCTCACTTCAAGCTCCTTGTCGCATGCCGGTGCTGGGAGAAGAACAGACTTCGCAATGGACCGCTGCAACGCATTGACCTCATGATTCAACCTCATCAAGATCACGTGATGCAGCCGACACACCGAAATCGATCCCCTAATGCAGTCCGAATCCCGGCATGCCCGCCGTTCGCCACCCCTATCCTGAGCGAGGAAAATTCGACGGAGTATGCCGCCGACAGTGGGCGGCTCGGCGGTTGTGGGCACCCGACGGCCCGCCCCGCCACAGGAGGGAATCGTCATGCCGGATAGCTGGGCCGAAACCGCCACTGGATTGCCGACCACAATCGACGCGACTGTGGCTCATGAAGCTCGTGTTTACGATTATTGGCTCGGCGGAAAGGATAATTACCCGGCCGACCGGGCACTCGGCGATGCGATAGCCACCCATATTCCGGCAATCCGCAGTATGGCCCGCGCCAACCGGGCCTTCCTCGGCCGCGCGGTGCGCTACGTCGTCGATGCGGGCGTCACCCAGTTCCTCGATATCGGCACCGGAATCCCCACCGCGGGCAATACCCACGAAATCGCCCAGGGCATCGCTTCGGACGCGCGCGTGGTCTATGTGGACAACGACCCCATCGTTCTCGCGCACGCGCGGGCACTCATGTCCAGCACCCGTGCGGGCAAAACGGCCTTTATTCATGCGGATCTGCACGATCCGGCCTCGATATTGCGTGATCCGTCCCTGACCGCGACTCTGGACCTGAACCGTCCGGTCGCCATCATACTGGTCGCGATCATGATGTATTTCCGCGACAGCGACGATCCGCACGCCATCATCGAGAACCTGCTGGAATCGGTTCCCTCCGGCAGCTTTATCGTGATCACCCATCCCACGGCCGATTTCGACGCCCGCGCCATGGCCAGGGTGGTGGCCTCGGCCGAATCCGCCGGCATCACCTTCAATCCGCGCAGCCGCACCGAAACCGAAACTCTGTTCGCCGGAACCGAAATCGTCGAACCGGGCGTCGTCCCCGTCGTCACCTGGCATCCGGAGTTGATCGGCGACCTATCGGGTCGAATGCAAGCCATTCCGGCAGACCCGGAGTCCGCTTGGTACTGGGCGGGCGTGGGCCGCAAGTCCTGACGTTTGGGTCCGCGACGGTCGGCAACTCCACCCATGAGGTGAGCGATCATGGTCAACGATCTGGAGAAGCGGTGGACGGCGGACGAGCGGACGTTTCGCCGGGTGGCGATCTATGTGGCGGCGGTGCTCGTGGTGGCCGCGTTCGTCTTCGTGATCACCGCGATATGGGCGGCCGACCGGAGGGCCTGCGCGGCCGCGGAGACGATGCTCTGTGACACCGCCGCGAAGACCGCGATCCTGACCGGACCGACCGTGGTGCTGATGCTCGGCGGTATCTGCGCATTCGTGCAGACCTATCGCGTGTGGCGGCGCGGCCGGAGTTGGCCGATCTGGCAGGGCGCGGGCTGGTTCCTGTTCACCATGATGATCGTCTACCTGGGCATCGGCGGCGGCAGCGTCGCCGGCTGAGCGCAGGCGCCTATCGGGTGTGACGTGAAGCATAGCCAATTTGGTTGTGCACAATTTAATTGCCCACTACCGTCATGGGCATGACCGATCACCTCACCCTCGACGAGCAGTTGTGCTTCCGGCTGTATGCCGCGTCGCGGGCGATGACGGCGGTCTATCGCCCGAAGCTCGAACGCTTAGGGCTCACCTATCCGCAGTACCTGGTGATGTTGGCACTGTGGGAACGCGACGGTCGCAGCGTCGGCGACCTCTGCGAAGCACTGCTACTCGACTCCGGAACGCTGTCGCCGCTGCTCAAGCGGTTGGAGGCGGCAGGCCTGGTCGAACGGCGCCGGGCAGCGGCCGACGAACGTCGCGTCGATATCCAACTCACCGAACGCGGCCGCGAATTGCGGTCCGAAGCCCGTTGTCTACCAACGGAAATGGGCGAGGTCAGCGGCCTGACCCCTGATGAATTCGTCGCACTACGCGAAACCCTTCGGCGACTTGCCGATTCGCTGGTATCCCAACCCCCATCGAAAGAGAGCCAGACATGACCGCCCTGTATACCGCCGAAGCCCTCGCGACCGGCGACGGACGCAACGGCCACGCCCGCACCTCCGACGGCAAGATCGACCTCGCGCTGGACATCCCCAAGGAAATGGGTGGCAGCGGCGTGGGCACCAACCCGGAGCAACTCTTCGCGGCGGGCTACGCGGCCTGCTTCCACAGTGCGCTACGCCTGGTCGGCAAGCGCGAAGGCGCGAATGTCGACGATTCCGCGGTCGGCGCGAAGGTCGGCATCGGCCCGAACGACGGGGGCGGCTTCGAGCTGACCGTCACCCTCGAGATCTCGCTGCCGCACCTGTCCCCCGCCGAGGCGCAGACCATCGCCGACAAGGCGCACCAGGTGTGCCCGTACTCGAACGCGACCCGCGGCAATATCGACGTCCAGGTCACCCTCGCCGACGACTGACGAAAGGAATCCACCATGCGTGCCGTAGTCATCGAAAGTTTCGGCGAGCCGAAGGATGTGCTCACCACAGCACAGCAGCCGACGCCCGAACCCGGGCCCGGACAGGTGCGGATCGAGCTGATCCTCGCGCCCATTCACAACCACGATCTGGCGACCATTCGCGGGGTTTACGGCTACAAGCCGTCGCTGCCCGCGATTCCGGGAACCGAGGCCGTGGGTCGGATCGATGCACTGGGATCGGATGTGACCGGCCTGGAAGTCGGTCAGCGCGTGAGCGTTTCCGGCATCCACAATGTGTGGGCAGAGTATTTCGTGGCCAAGGCGACGCAGGTGGTTCCGCTGCCGGACAGCATTTCCGATGAGACGGCGGCGCAGTTGCTCGCGATGCCGCTCAGCTCCCTGATGCTGCTGGAGGATCTGCAGGTTTCGCCGGGCGACTGGATTGCGATCAATGCCGCCAATGGCGCGGTCGGTCGCCTGGTGAATGTGCTTGCGCGGCAACGCGGTCTCAATGTGCTCAACCTGGTTCGCGGCCCAGCTTCCGTTAAAGCGTTGCAGGAGTTGGGTTTCGAACGGGTCTTCGATACCGAATCCGAGGGCTGGCTCGACCAGGCGGTCGCGGCGACGGCGGGTGCGCCGATCGTGCGCGCCGTTGACCAGGTCGGTGGCCGGGCGGCCGATGCGCTGCTTTCGCTGCTCGGCCAGGACGGTGAGCTGATCTCGTTCGGTGCACTGTCCGGTCAGCCGCTGTCCATCAATCCCGGTCCGCTGATCTTCAAACAGGCTGTGGTCAAGGGCTTTTGGGGCTCCAAGCGGGCTGAGCAGACCAGCGGCGAGGATATGCGGCGCCTGATCGGTGAACTCGTTGGGATGGCGGCGACGGGTGCACTGCGCCTCGATGTCGAGGCCGTGTATCCGCTGGAGTCCGCCGCCGATGCCGCGGCCGCGAGCGAAACACCGGGACGGTCGGCCAAGATCGCGCTGTCGCCGCAGCCGGTGTAATCCGATCCTGGTCCGCTACCCGACCCGTACCACGAGTTTGCCGAAGTTACGGCCCTCGAGCATGCCGATAAACGCCTCCGGTGCATGCTCGAGGCCTTCGACAATGTCCTCGCGGTAGCGGACCAGGTCCTCGGCGATCCAGCCGGACATCTCGTGCAGGAAGTCCTTGTACATCTCCCGGACGAATTCGGTCTGGATGAATCCCCGCACCGTGAGACTCTTGGTCAGAATGCGACCGTAGAAACCGGGCAAGCGATCCGACCCCTCGGGTGCGCCAGTCGCGTTGTAATTCGCGATGAGTCCGCAAACAGGCACGCGCGCATAGGTATTCAGCAGCGGATACACCGCGTCCGCCACCGCGCCACCAACATTTTCGAAATAGATATCGATGCCGTCGGGCACTGCGGCGCGCAGTTGATCGGCGAAATCTGTTGCGCGATGGTCGATTGCGGCTTCGAAGCCCAATTCTTCACGCACATAAGCGCATTTCTCCGGGCCACCCGCAATGCCGATCGCCCGCACACCCTTGATACGGGCGATCTGGCCGACGGCGGAACCGACCGGGCCACTGGCCGCGGCGACCACCAGGGTCTCCCCCGCCTTCGGCTGCCCGATCTTCAATAGCCCGGAATACGCCGTGAACCCCGGCATGCCGAGCACACCCAGCGCGGTCGATATCGGCGCTTTGTCCAGATCCAACTTGCGCAGCCCCGACGCGGGCGCGACCTGATGCGTCTGCCAGCCCGAATAGGCCTGCACCACATCACCTTTCGCGATCGACGGATCCCCGGATTCGAGCACCTCGGCGACGGTGCCGCCGACCATCACATCGCCGACCTCTACCGGCGCCGCATACGACTTGGCGGCACTCATCCGCCCGCGCATATACGGATCGAGGGATAAGTACAGGGTGCGCAGCAGCACCTCGCCCTCGCCGGGCTCGGGAAGTGCCGCGGTCTCGATGCGGAAATTCGCCGGGGTCGGTGCGCCCTCCGGCCGGGATACCAGCACAATCCTCGTCGACTCGACCATATGCTCTAGCCTATCGCTGGCCACTCAGCGAAGCACGGAATAGCTAGGTTGGCTAACGGATATCGCGCTGCCACCGATAGAAGGCTGTCGACTCCTCTGACGACAGTTCGCGGCTTCACTGAAGTTCGTATTCGACTACGACCTGCTCAGGAGTTCAATTGGCACCGCAATTTCGCACCGCACGCCCCGCGCGGGCAGCACTCACATCGACCACCGCCGCACTGGCCCTGCTGCTGAGCGTCGGCCTCGGCACCGCAACGGCGCGCCCTGTCGGTCCGTTCGACGTCGGCGGAGCCATCGAGGTCGAATACGACCAGGTGGGCGGCCCCGGCGCGCTCGGCGACCCGACCGCACCCGAAGCCGATGCCGCCAACGGCGGCCGGTATCAGACCTTCGAGCGCAATGCCTCGATCTATTGGCATCCCGATACCGGCGCCAATGCGGTCGGCGGCGCGATCCGCGACAAGTGGCGTGATCTCGGCTGGGAAACCGGTGTGCTGCGCTACCCCGTCACCCGTCAGCTCTCGACGCCGTCGGGATCCGGCGCCTACAACGTTTTCCAGGGCGGGTCCATTTACTGGTCTCTCGGTACCGCCGCGCACCAGATCGGCGGCCCGATCCGCGACAAGTGGGGGGCCTACGGCTGGGAGAGCGGTGCGCTCGGGTTCCCGCTCACCGATGAGGCGTCCGCGCGCGCGGACAACGGACGCTACAACCTGTTCCCCGGTGGCGCGATCTATTGGTCCGCGCGTACCGGTGCGCATGTCGTCTGGGGTGCTATACGCGATCTGTGGGTGTCCAATGGCGCGGAATCCGGGCGCTATGGGTTCCCGACGGGCGAGGAATACGACTACCAGGGTGGGAAGGCGCAGGACTTCCAGGGCGGTCGGATCACCTGGCAGCCCTGATGAAAACCGACCCTAGTCCTCGCCGAGCGCCTGCGTCCGGGCGCTGAGCGAACGACCCAGCCCGGCCACCTCGGCGTCCATATCCGGCAGCCACGTCGAGGTGGTCTTGCTGCCCGCGCGCTCGGCGGCCGGCGTCTGCAGCAGCGGCCTCAGCCAACGCAGGGCGCCGACCCAGACGGGCACGTTGATCCGTCTGGCGCGCCGCTCGATTCCCCGCTCGAATCTGGCGGCGCATTTCTGCACCGAGGTCGTCTTGCGGATCGGCCTCGGAAGTGCGGCGAGCGCTCGCCCGACCGCGGGCAGATCGGCGAAGCTTTCCCGCACGAGCGGGGTGTCGATCCACGACATGTGCGCGGACCCGACATCGACGCCGCGGTGCGCGACCTCGAGCCGCAATGCGTTCGCGAAGTGCTCGACCCCGGCCTTGGAGGCGTCGTAGGCCGTCATCCCCGGCATCGCCATATAGGCCGCGAGGGAGGAGACGATCAGCACGTACCCGCGCCGCTCGATGACCGATGGCAGAGCGGCGCGCACGGTGTGGAAACAACCGACAAGGTTGACCTCGATCACCCGCCGGAAGGCCGCGGGGTCCACCGTCAGGACCGACCCGTAGCTGGCGATTCCCGCGTTCGCGACGACGATGTCGATGCCGCCGAACCTCTCGATCCCCTGCGCGACCGCGGCCTGCATCGCGGTGAAGTCGCGCACGTCGGCAGAAGCCGCCACCACATGCTCGTCGCCGCCGAGTTCGGCCGCGAGTTCTCGCAGCGGGGGTGAGTCGATATCGATGAGCACAAGGTGCGCGCCTCGCGCACGCAGCCGCCGGGCGACCTCTGCGCCGATGCCGCGCGCGCCGCCGGTGATGAGTACGACCTTGCCGTTGAAGGCGGTCATGGTCCTGAATTCTAAACCGTCCGCTACCTGGCAGCATCCACATCGCTGCATCGTCACGGGTCGGTGACCTGGCGACCGGGTGGGCCGTATGTGGCTACAGCGTCCCCGAGACTCGGTCAGCCAGCGAAACGGTGGAGCGCTTGCTTTACGCCCCAACGCATTTCGCTGGATTGCCCGATCAGGTCAGGTTTCCTTCGTAACACAGACTCGCGGTCCGCGACGACGGTCCCGGGCGCGGGGAATCGGAATCGAAGGTCCAATCCGAAATCGGCCCTGCGGCCTTCCAATAGAGCCCACCGCTGCCGTCCGCGACCACTCGGTACACATCGTCCGCACCGTCGACGAGCTGGTTGCCGACGCAATAGTCGGTGTACTCGGTGCCGGGCTGGTGCGCACCCGCGCTGAACAGCCGGTGCGGGTGCGCGTACGCACCCGGGTTCGGCACGGTACTCGGCCGGTTCGTCGGTCCGCCCTTCGACCAGTGCGCCGCGCCGCGGCTGTCGGATTCGCAACGGAAGTCGCGGCCACCCGCGACAACGGTCGCGCCCTGAGCGTGCGCAGTGCCCGCCCAGAGACAGGTGCCACCGGATCCGGTACTCGCCGATGCGGTCCCGACACCGAATTCCAGGCCGCCAGCGGTGACAGCGGCGGCCGCCAGCAGGGTGAATGCCTTGGCTTTTCGCACAGTCGTGATCATCAGCACGTCCTCGCCGCGGCGCGGCATACGGTCCAGCCGTCGCCGTCCGGACGCGGTACCCGGGTCCATGTCGTCGTGCCACCGGTACGGTTGCCGGAGGAATCCGCGCCGGACACGTTCTGGCTGCGGTATTCACGCAGATTGTTCTGTTGTTCGTTGCGCCGCAACGAATTCTGCGGGGTGTGGTGGTAGCCGAACGGATCGATGTGATGCCAGCCGGTGGTATCGCGACCGCTGGTACTGCCGCGATTGTTCGAATGGTCCGAGCGCGCATCCGGATTCGCGAGCGCCTCGCCCGCGCCGACCACCGTGCCCAGGGTGATCGCGCCGACGAACAGTGCGAGGGCCCTGCCTCGTGCCCCACCGCGCTTGGTCGTGGTTGTTGTTCGATGCATCATGGCCCCTTTGCCTCGGTGCTCCAACTACTGAGATAAACAGTAGATGAGCAACCTGAGAAAATTCATCACCATATCTAGCAGGCATTTTCAGTGTGATTGCGATGGATGTCACGTACTTGATTAGTAGACATCGATCCGGCATACAAGGAACAGGCATCCCGCGCATGGGGTGCCCAGCCAAGAGACGCGGTGCCCGCCACAAGGTGACGGCAGCGAAGATCGCGACCAACCAGTGCCGAATAATTCCGTGCGGGAATAGCTGCGGCCGCGCTACGTTGCTTCGGGGTGGTTAGTGAAGCGAAGGAGAGGGGCCGGTCGGTGGCAACCGAGGCAATGGAATCGTCCGTCGGTCTGCGATCCGATCGAGGTGCGATCCTTGCTTCGCTGATGCTCGCGACGGGGCTGGTCGCGCTGGATTCCACCATTATCGCCACTGCGGTGCTGACCATCACCGACAGCCTCGGCGGCTTCTCGCAATTCCCGTGGTTGTTCTCGATTTACCTACTGACCCAAGCGGTTACGGTTCCGGTGTACGGCAAGGTTGCCGATACGGTCGGACGCAAGCCGGTAATCCTGTTCGGCATCGCGGTTTTCGCGCTCGGCTCACTGCTCTGCGGTGTGGCGACGAGCATGTTGGGGCTGATCATTTTCCGCGCGGTGCAGGGTATCGGTGCGGGCGCCATCATGCCGATGACCATGACAATCGCTGGTGATCTCTACACCCTGACCGAACGCGCCAAGGTACAGGGCTATCTGGCCAGTGTGTGGGCCATCTCGGCGGTGGTCGGGCCACTGCTGGGCGGACTGTTCGCCGAATACATCAGCTGGCGCTGGATCTTCCTGATCAATATCCCGCTGTCCGCACTCGCCGCGTGGATGTTGGTGCGCAGCTTCCAGGAGAGCACGGTGCGGCGCAAACAGCGCGTCGACTATCTCGGTGCGGCACTGCTCACCATCGGCGCGGGTGCGCTGATTCTCGGCTTGCTCGAGGGTGGACAGGCCTGGGCCTGGTCGTCGCCCACCGGTATCGGCATCTTCGTGGGCAGCGCACTCGTGCTGGTGCTGTTCGGCCTGGTGGAGCGTCGGGCCGCGAATCCGATTCTGCCACTGTGGGTTTTCACGCGACGGGTCATTATCGCCAGCAGTCTGGTCTCGGTGCTGGTCGGCGCGATCCTGCTCGGCATGACCTCGTATGTACCGACTTTCACCCAGGGTGTGCTCGGCACCGGGGCGTTGATCGCCGGTCTCACCGTCGGTGCGCTCACCCTCGGCTGGCCGCTGGCCGCCTCCCAGGCCGGAAAGGTTTACCTGCGCATCGGTTTTCGCGCGACCGCGCTGATCGGTAGCACCTTGGCCACGCTCGGTGCCGCCACCACCCTGCTGATCGATGAGAATTCCACGCTGATCCAGGTCGCCGCTTCGTGTTTCGTGATCGGCACCGGCATGGGCCTTGTTGCCACCCCCACCCTGATCGCGGCGCAGACGACGGCGGAGTGGTCCGAGCGCGGCGTGGTCACCTCGGCGAATATGTTCGCCAGGTCATTGGGCAGCGCGGTCGGTGTCGCGATATTCGGCGCGATCGTGAACTCGCGCGTCGGCGACACCGACCATCCGGCTCCGGCATTGTTGTCCTCGGCGGTGCATCTGGTTTTCCTCGCGGTCGCCGCGATGGCCTTGGTCATGGTGATCGCATCCGCGATGATGCCGCGCCGGGGCGCGAACGCCGCCTAGGTGCAGCGAACCCGCCCACCTCCACCACATACCCTGCGAACGACACCCACGCGGTCGTCGTCTGTGCCGTTGCCGCCAGGACTCGATCCGCGCGATGTGGAGGTGCGGCTGCCCCGCCCGACGATCGCCGAGTGATCGGTCAGATCCGTCGTTACCAAGCAGAACGCCGATCGGCGATTTCGGTCAACACGCGATCACGCTGCTCGACAGGCAACTCTTCGGCGGCGGCGCGGACCACGTCTATCGCGGATTCGGAGAGCACGTCCAGCGTGCCGCGATACTCCGGCCATAGATCGTATTCGGCGGTGGCCCACAGCATTTCGACGATCTTGTCCCGAGGAGCGAGGTTGACGAAGCGTTCCAGCTGTGCGGCATCGTCGACGAGGTGGGCGGAGCGGACGAGTGCGATGCCATCGAGTGCGGATTCGGTGGCGCGGGCCGCGGTATCGGGGATCGACGCGACCAGCTCGCCGAGCGTGATCCAATCTTCGCGTGCCGCAAGCTCTTTGCCCACGGCGACAATGGTCGCCTCGGGCAAACCACCGATAATTGCCGCGGAATGGCGTGGATCGAGTCGTGCGGCGATTTCGGCGAGGAAGTCGACCGGCAGGCGTTTGGCGACATCCACCGCATGCGACGGATCGAGCACGCCCGACATCCGGGCCGCGAGCAGTGCACCGCGGCTGCGCGCCACCATTTTCGCGGTGATAGACGTCGGAATCACTTTGGACGCCTGGGCGACCCGCCGCAGTCCGGCCTCCTGTCCGGCCACGAACAGATCCGTGACCTGACGGCGGAATTCCCGCAGATCCGCATCGGGTACGTCGGCGAGGTAAGCGAGCTGCTCGACCGGAACCCCTAGTGTCCGTGCGAGTTTCAGCAATTGCGCGGTCATAGTCCGGCCGCCTTCTTGACCGGGCCACGCAGGAAGCGCGGCAGAAAGTCGAGCATGCCGAAGGCCGCGGCCTTCAACTCGTTCGCCTCCCGCCATCGGGCATCGACGATCGCCTGCGCGAGTTCGGCTTGCCGCTCCGGGCTCAGCGCGGCAATGCCCGGGGGTAGGTCATCGGTTATAAGTTCGGCCAGCGTCTGCTCTGTCATGGTTGCCTCCGTCGGGCGCGTCGGGTTCATGATCACGTGGGGCGATTTGCGGCTGGATGCAAGGAAACGGTGCTGTTCGGGGTCAATGACGGGGTCGTGTGCCCTAACGTCGGAGCATACGACCGAGTCGTCCGATCGGTCACGGGTGGATCGGTGGTCGCCATGGGTGTCGAGCGCACGGTGGATATCGCGGTGATCGGCGGCGGACTGGCCGGATTGACGGCGGCCCGTCAGTTGCGGCGCGACGGATTCGATGCGCTTGTCGTCGAGGCGCGGGACCGGGTAGGTGGTCGCACACTGAACCACCCGATCGGGAGCGGCAAGATCGTCGAGGTCGGTGGGCAGTGGGTAGGTCCCGGTCAGGACCGGGTGCTGGCTCTGATCGACGAATTGGGGCTGGAGACGTTTCCCACTTACACCACCGGTCGGCATCTGTTCGAATACCGCGGGAAGCTGCGGCGCTATCGCGGTCGGATTCCGTTGATCGCCTCCGCCGCCCTGCTGGATGCCTATATCGGTCTGCAGCGGTTGGATCGGATGTCCCGCCTGGTACCAGCGGACGCCCCTTGGTCGGCGGCGCGGGCGAGGCAATGGGACGCCGAGACCGTCGAGTCGTGGATGCGACGCAATCTGCATTCGGAGATCGCGCGCCGGGCCATCACGATGGTCTGCAAGGCGGTGTGGGCCGCCGATCCGGCCGACGTGTCACTGCTGCATCTGCTGGCCTATCTCAATGCCGGTGGCGGTGTGGATTCGATGATCGAGACCGACGGTGGCGCACAGCAAACCCGCATCGTGGGCGGTTCGCAACGAATCTCGATCGCGCTGGCGGAGCGGTTGGGCGAGCACGTGCTGCTGAATACGCCGGTGCGCAAGATCGAGCAGACCCAGGGTTCCGTCGTCGTACACGGCGATGACACCCGGATTCTGGCCCGCCGCGTGATCGTGGCGATGAGCCCGGCACTGGCAGGTCGGCTGGTGTACTCCCCTGCGCTGCCCGCCGATCGTGACCAGCTCACTCAGCGCATGCCGAACGGCTCGGTCATCAAGACCATGGCTGTATACGACACACCCTTCTGGCGTGCCGATGGGCTGTCCGGACAGGTCACCGCGGCCACCGGACCTGTGAAGGTCACCTTCGACAACTCCCCACCGGACGGGAACCCCGGTGTGCTGCTCGCCTTCCTGGAAGGCGGCGATGCCCGGCGACTGGGCCGATACCCGGTCGAGGAACGGCGCGATATCGTGATCTCCAGCCTCACCAGGTTTTTCGGCTCGGCAGCGGCCACGCCCATCGACTACATCGAGAAGGACTGGTCCGCCGACGAATGGACCCGCGGCTGCTACGGGGCCTTCATGCCACCCAACACCTGGACCGAATACGGCCCGGCCCTACGCGCACCGATCGGCCGAATCCATTGGGCCGGAGCCGAAACCGCGACCGTATGGATGGGTTACATGGACGGGGCGATCCGCTCGGGTGAACGTGCCGCCGCCGAGATCGCCGCGTTGGTTGCTGGGGACCGGAAGCCCACAGCGGTCATCTGACCCTCGGGTGCGGCTTATCCCGCAGCCGATCGGGTGAATTCGGCCCGCCACCGTTGCGTCTCGTGATTCGTTTCGATATCCACTGTCCGAATTCCCTCGGCCGCAAAAGAATTGATTTCCGACCTCGTGAGTGGCCACGGCGGTCCGTTGACCTCCTCCCCTTCCGCCGCGATTCCGGCGATCACGATCAACTGACCACCGGGCGCCACGGCCCGACGGATATTGGCGATCGCGATGTCGCGCACCGACACCGGCATCGACTGCACCGTGATCGACTCGACGACGAGATCGAACGCATCCCGCCACGCGGCGGGCGGATCCAGCAGATCGGCCACTACATACTCCACCGCCGACTCCGGAAACCGTTGGCGCACTTCAGCTATCGCGGTCGGCGAAATATCGAAAGCGGTGGTCGCGAAGCCGATCCGCGCGATGTACTCCGCGTCCTGCCCGTACCCGCAGCCGATCACCAATGCCCGACGCCCGGCCCCGTCCCCCGCGCGCCGCTCGGCCCACTCGACCACCATCGGATTGGGCTCATCGCGATCCCACGGCACAATCGCGTCCCCGGCGGCGGCCTCCGCATACAGTTGCTCGAACCACCCGGTCGGATCATCCTGCGCGAGCGACTCCGCGGCCAACCTGCTGGCATCGGCATCTCG
Source organism: Nocardia vinacea (assembly GCF_035920345.1). NCBI lineage: Bacteria > Bacillati > Actinomycetota > Actinomycetes > Mycobacteriales > Nocardiaceae > Nocardia > Nocardia vinacea. The sequence continues at coordinate 814,877 of NZ_CP109149.1, read as the reverse complement.
ATTCAAGGCCATCCAGCCAGTCTCGCACGGGCAGATATCAGAAGCGCCCCCGCCGGAAGGCTTCGGCGACCTCCGCTCGCTCGATGAGGATCTGGCGGCGGCGGTTCGCCATGGTCTCGGCTATCGAGGTCTTCGCGAGGACGGCACGGTAGAGGGCGGCGGCGTCTTCGATCGCATCGCGAGCGCCGACGCCCGCGGCGGGACTGATGGCATGATCGGCGTCGCCACAAAGGATTACATCGTCTCGGGGCGGGCGGGGATTGGTCAACGGCACATTGCGAGCATTGCTGACGTGCACCGTCTCGGTGATCGAGAGTAGCGAGTCGATCAGTCCCGGGATGGCCGGCAGCGCGGCATGGATCTGCTCCGCCCAGGCCTCGACGGGCTGGAAACCGTTGTCCGCCACCGGGATCGGCGGGCGGCGGATTCTGGCGAACCACACCGCCGTCTCGTCGTTCCACAGGTGCCCGAAGGTGTCGGTCGGCCGGGCATTGCCGGTGCGATGGAAGTGCAGTACCGATTCTTCGGTGGGCAGGGTGATCGGGGTCGTGGTGACCCCATAGACGACGACCTGACCGGCATAAACAGCGGGCCGGTCGGGTTCCAGGCGGGCGCGCACGAGCGAGTCGATACCGTCCGCGGCGATCACCGGCCCGTCCGGTGTCACTGATTCGCTTGCGAGACTTAGGGTTCCGCTCTCGATTTCCAGATCGGTCACCGGACGGTCGTAGTGGAACTCCGCAGCCGTGGCGTGGGCGAAGTCGGTGAGCACTCGTAGCAGATCCGGGCGGAGGTAGAGCCGCCGACCGTCACAGGGCTGAGCGCGATACCCGGTGAGGTCATGCAAGCCGAGCGCGCGCACCTCACACGAGGCGGCGGATAGGTCGTCGCGGCCGATCCCGAGTTCGCCCAGCGCCGCATGCGCCCGGCTGTCGAGGGTGAGAAACGCACCGGCGTCGACGCTGGGCCGCCGTTCGTACACGATGGCCGGAAGTCCCTCGCGCGCAAGGGCGCCGGCGAGCACAGTGCCCGCGATACCACCGCCGATGATCGTGACCATGTGCCTCCTCAGGCCGCCGTCCCCTATGCCACCGGTTCGGTTACCGCGCCGCCCTTGCCGAGCTTGGTCATCGCCAGATAGCCGCCGCAGACCAGCACACCCCAGACCGCTCCGACGATAATCGCGGTGCGCCCGCTGTCGGTCCAGAACAGCAGGACGACAACCAAACCGAGGAAGGCCAGCGCCAGCCAGGTGGTAATCGGCGCGCCGGGCAGGCGGTAATCGCTGGCGGGCAGTTCACCACGGCCGACCTTGGCGCGATAGATCAAGTGACACACCAAGATTACGCCCCAGACGAAGATGATGCCGATGGTGCTGACCGAGGTGATGTAGTTGAACGCCTTGTCCGGCGAGATCACATTGACGATCACCCCGATGACCATCGCGGCCGCCGAAGCGATGATGCCGACATACGGCACCGCGCGCGAACTGAGCTTGTTCAGCCCCGCGGGCGCTTCCCCGTGCAGCGACAGGGTGCGCAGCATGCGGCCGGTGGAGTAGATGCCCGAATTGCACGACGACAGCGCCGCGGTGAGCAGCACGAAATTGATGATTCCCGCGGCACCTGGAATGCCGATCTGCTGGAACACCTCGACAAACGGGCTGTTACCCGCGTGGAAGTTACGCCAGCTGGCCACCGACATGATCACCACGAGCGCGCCCACATAGAACAGGCCGATGCGGAACGGCAGGGTGTTGATCGCCTTGCGCAGCGTCGTGCGCGGATCCCGCGCCTCGCCCGCGGTCACACCGACCAGTTCGACGCCGACGTAGGCGAACAGCACGATCTGCAGCACCAGCAGCGACTGTCCGAAACCGTTCGGGAACATACCGCCATCGGCCCACAGATTGGTGACCGTCGGGTTGGCGGCATGGCCGAAGCCGATCGTCAGCACTCCGATGCCGATGAGGATCATCGCGACGATCGCGGTGACCTTGATGGCGGAGAACCAGAATTCGCCCTCACCGAACAGCCGCACCGAGATCAGGTTGGCGCAGAACATGACCGCCAACACCACCAGCGCGGTCAGCCACGGCGCGATATCGAACCAGTACTGCACATACTTCCCGGCGACAGTGATCTCGGCCATACAAGTGGCCACCCACACCGCCCAGTACGACCACCCGGTGACGAATCCCGCGAAGCGCCCGAGGAATTCGTGCGCGTACTCGGCGAAGCTGCCCGAGATCGGCCGGTAGGTCAGTAACTCCCCCAGCGCCCGCATGATCACGAAGATCGCCAGACCCGCCGCGAGATAGGCCAGGATCAGCCCCGGCCCCGCCTGCTCGATCGCACCGCCCGCACCATAGAAAAGACCCGTGCCGATCGCACCACCGATCGCGATCATCTGAATGGTCCGCGGGCTCAGCCCCCGGGAGTACCCCTCTTCACCGGATACGGCCGGGTCAGTGGGCGCCGAATCAGCTTGTAGCTGACGGTCAGAGGCTGTCATGGATCGTGCGGTCCTTCCCCTGGAGCTCGAGATCGATCAGCCCGTCACGCTACCGGCCGCACCACCGGAGCGCCGGGCGACCCGAACCACACCGCGATCAGTGCAGGCGGAAGCCGTGATTCGCCAGGGACTCGCGGAGCCGGTGGCGGCCGTTGAGGCTGGCGGCGGAGGCGAGGCGGGCCAGGACGCGCTCGGTCCAGGAGTGCGAGAGTCGCTGTTCGGCGTAGAACTCGGCGATGCGGTCTTCGTAGGCCGCGACGTGGGTGCGTTGGGTGGGCAGGTCGTAGGTTTCGTGGTGGAGGACCGCCGGTTGCGGGAGGCGCGGTTTGACGCGGGCGTCCTCGCTCGGATCCGGATGTCCGACAACGAGTCCGAAGACCGCGAAGACCTGTTCGGGCAGTTTCAGTTCCGCCGCAACCTGTTCCGGGTTGTTGCGGATCGCACCGATGTAGACGGTGCCGAGGCCGAGGGATTCCGCGGCGACGACCGCGTTCTGCGCGGCCAGGGCGGCATCGATGAAACCGACATAGCTCGATTCGAGGTAGTCGGCACCGGCCAGTGGCGCTTCGTGGTCCTCGGCCAGTTGGCGCAGCCGGGCGAAATCGGCGGTGAACACCAGCAGCACCGGCGCCTGTTCGATATGTGCCTGCCCGCCGGCCAGCGCGGCCAGGCGGGCCTTGCGCGCCGGATCGCGGACCGCGATGACGCTCCACACCTGCAGATTGGAGGAGGTCGGCGCGGATTGGGCCGCCGAGATGAGCAACCGCAGGGTGTCGTCGGAGACCGGATCGGCGAGGTAGCGGCGCACCGAACGGTGCTCATGCAGCACCTGCAGCACCGGATTCCACTCGGCGGGCTCGGTCGGATCGGGATCCCGATAGCGCTGCTGGACGGCGTGGGCGGGGCTCGGCACGGTCTGCGTCATGCCGATCATCCTGTGACATCTACGGCGCGCCCGTCTGCGGTAACCCTCAGCATGAACCGAACCGGGTACGGTTGGTAAGGCAAGCCTAATTAGCAATTAGTGGAGGTTACCTTGGCACGACCCCGCACCACCCTGACGGTGCAGCGCACCGAGCGGCTGACCCCGCATCTGATCCGGGTGTATTTCGGCGGACCCGGATTCGCCGCGTTTCGGCCGAGCGAGTTCACCGACTCGTATGTGAAGTTCATTTACCCGCACGACGGTATCGATGTGTTGCGCACCTACACTGTGCGCTCGGTCGATCCGGAGGCCCGTGAGCTGGCCGTGGACTTCGTCTACCACGGCGACGAGGGCATTGCCGGTCCGTGGGCCGCTTCGGTGCAGCCAGGCGACACCATCGACTGCTTCGGACCGGGCGGAGCCTATGCGCCGCGTGCCGATGCCGACTGGCACCTGCTGGCGGGCGACGAGGCAGCACTGCCCGCGATCGCGGCCGCGCTGGAGGGTATGTCCGCCGACGCGGTCGGACAGGCCTTCGTCGAGGTCGCCGGACCCGATGACGAACTGAAGCTGGACAAGCCGACCGGCATCGAGCTGACCTGGCTGTATCGCGGCTCACGCGAGCCCGGCGATGCGCTGGCCGAAGCTGTACGCGCGGCGACGTGGCGCGAGGGCCAGGTGCAGGTGTTCATCCACGGCGAGGCCCGCGCCGTCATGCAGGACCTGCGCCGCTACGTCCGCCGTGAACGTGGCGTCTCCGCCGAATGGGCGAACTCGATCTCCGGCTATTGGCGGCGCGGCCGCACCGAGGAGGGCTTCCGCGAATGGAAGGCCGAATTCAAGGCCCAGGACACCGAGGATGCGCCGACCAGGTGAACGGCCGGAATCCCATGGCGCCCGGATGTTCGCCGGTCGCCATGGGATTCCGTGGTGTCGCTACTGCTGATTCGCGCGCAGCGCCTCCTGCACGAACTGGGTCGTGTAGGTCTTCGAGAGATCGATGCGGTCCCGCATGGGCGCAACGTTCTTCGAGTATTTGCCGAGCACGTTCAGCACATTTTCGGCGCCTTCGGATTTCATCAGGCCGGTGCCGTTGAACATGCCGATCGAGTCGCGGATGGACTGGACGTAGAGATCCCGGCCCGCGCTCGCGTATTGCGAGGGCATCTTGGCGGCGATCTCCTCGGCGGTGTGCGTCTTGATCCACTGCAGCGTCTGCACGAAGGCGGTCGCGATCTTCTGCACGACATCCGGATGCGCGTCGACGGTGTCGCAGCGCATGTAGAGCGACGATGCCGGATACAGCCCGCCCAATGCGGCGCGGGTACCTTCCTCGGTGCGCATATCCACCAGGATCTTCGCATCACCGGAGTTCACCATGGTGGCGACCGTCGGGTCGGTGGTCATGCCCGCATCGATGCCGTTGTGGTTCATACCCGCGATAAAGGTCTGTCCCGCACCGACTTTCACGCGCGTGTAGTCGGCGGTGGTCATACCCGACTGCCCGGTGAGCGCCTGGGTGAGGAAGTCGGTCGAGGAGCCGAGCGAGGTCACACCGAGGTTCTTGCCGCGCAGATCCGCCAGCGAATTGATTCCCGCCGCATCCGCCTTGGAGACGAGCTCCACTTCGCCCGGCACATCGGCGAATTGGACCACCGAGGTCAGGCACTGTTCCTTGGCCTGCAGGTCGATGGTGTGGTCGTAGAAGCCCACCACGGCCTGCACATCGCCGGTCAGCAGCGCGGTTTCGGCACTCGCGCCGGACTGCTCGCCGAGCAGTTTGACGTCGATATCGTTCTTCTCGAAAAAGCCGAGCTTCTCGGTGAGCATGGCGGGCAGGTAGATCACCTTTTCCAAACCGCCGACCATAATGGTGATCTGGGGCCGGCCGTTGGCCATCGGAATGGTTCGGGAGTCCCGGCAACCGGTCGCCAGCAGCAGCGCCGCGATGACCCCGACAATGATCGTCAGATGTTTGACGTACCGCATGATCAGATCCCGTGGTTCGAAGTCGCCTGCGACGGACGCCATTTCAGCAATCGGCCCTCCGCCGCACCGATCGCCCATTCGGCCAGCAACGCGATGACGGTGATGATGATCATGCCCGCGTAGATACCGGCCGAATCGAAGGTGCCCTGGGCGTTGCTGATCAGCAGACCCAAACCCTTACTGGCCCCGGCGTATTCACCGACGACCGCACCGATCAGCGCGAAACCGAAGGCGGTGTGCAGGCTGGACAAGATCCAGGTGGTCGCGCTGGGCAACACGATCGAGCTCAGTACCTGACGCTTGCTCGCACCGAGGATGCGGGCGTTATTGATGACATTGCCGTCGACCTCACGCGCACCGGTGAAGGCGTTGAAGAATACGGCGAAGAACACCAGCACCACGACCGTCGCGACCTTCGAGCTGAGCCCGAGACCGAACCAGATGATGAACAGCGACGCCAGCACGATACGTGGAACGGCGTTGAGCGCCTTGATGAACGGCGCGAGCACCTCGGCCCAGTACCGGCTGCGGCCGAGCAGCGTGCCGAGTACGACACCGGCCACCGCGCCGATGACGAAGCCGAGCACCGCTTCCTGCACGGTGGTGTACATCTGCAGCCAGATCGAGCCGAATTGCGTTCCTTCGGTGAACCATTCGACCAGGCGGTCCCAGATCAGCGAGGGCTTGGAATAGAAGAACGGGTCGATCCACAGCGTGGCGGTGAGCTCCCAGGCGCCCAGCCACACGGCGATCAGTGCGATCCGCAGACCCCAGGTGCGCAGTCGGTTGCGCCGGAGGTTGGTCCGCACGCGCGCGAGAATCTGCTCCTCGGTTTCGATTTCGACCTCGGGCGAGGACTTCGCCACATCTTCGAGCACGTTATGCGACACGGGAGGCTCCCTTGCCTCGGGCTGCCTCGACCTGATCGCGCAGCGTTTCCCAAATTTCCCTGTAGATGTCCCGGAATTCGTTGGTGAGCCGGACCTCTTCGACATCGCGCGGACGTTCCAGCGAGACCGGGAAGTTGCCGCAGACCGTGGCCGGGCTGGCGGTCATGACGACGACCCGGTCGGCGAGGACGATGGCCTCTTCCAGATCGTGGGTCACGAAGATGACGGCCGCGCCGGTACCCGCCCACACGCGCAGCAGTTCGTCCTGCATCAGCTGCCTGGTCTGCACGTCCAGCGCGCTGAACGGCTCGTCCATCAACAGGATCTCGGGATCGTTGACCAATGTCTGCGCGAGCGCGACGCGCTTGCGCATACCGCCGGAGAGCTGATGCGGATAGTAGCTCTCGAATCCGGCGAGACCGACCTTGCGCACCCAGCCGCGGGCCTGTTCGCGCGCTTCGGCCTTGGACTTGCCACGCAGGCGCGGGCCGAGGGCGACGTTATCGATCACGCTCTTCCACGGCAGCACCGCGTCCTGCTGGAACATGTAGCCGATGCCGTCCGGGATGCCGTGGACATCCTTGCCGCGCACCAGCGTCCGCCCGGCCGAGGCCGGTTCCAGCCCGGACACCAACGACAGCGTCGTCGACTTTCCGCAACCCGTCGGGCCGACCACGGCGACGAATTCGCCGGGTTGCACCGCGAGATCGAGATTGCGAACGGCGGTATGGATTCCGCCGCCGGTGCCGGGGAAGCGCTTCGTCGCGCTCCGCAGCTCGATAAGTGGTTCGGTCATTTTTCTTGCTCCTAGCGGATCAGGTAGAGCGAACCTACGTGGGCCGGGTCACACTTCGAGGCTTGTGCGCACAACCGGCGCAAACGACCGATTCGAAGGTTGTGCGCATTCTGCTCACGCCCGTCTGCGTGGTTTATGCTGCGGAAATGGCCAAGGACGGCAGAGCACGACGGCGCACGACCGGACACTTCCGGTTGCGCACCCAGGTGCTGCTGCTGCAGATCGTGATCGTCTCGGTGACCCTCGGCGCCGCCTTCGCGGTATTCGGCTACGTCAGCGGCCAACGCCTCAACGACCAGTACGGGCAGCGTGCGCTGGCCATCGCGCGCAGCATCGCGGCCGAACCGGTGGTACGTGAAGAGGTCGCCCGATACGCGCCCGGCACGGTGACACCCGAGTTGCGGCCCGAGCTCACCGCGGGACCGCTGGAGCGGATAGCCATTGATACAACGCAGCGCACGGGCGCGCTGTTCGTGGTGATCACCGACGATGCCGGAATCCGGTTGGCACATCCGGACGAGGCGCGACTGACCGAACATGTGAGCACGGATCCGTCGGAGGCACTGGCGGGCCGAGAGGTGATCGTTAAGGAGCGCGGTACGCTCGGGCCTTCGGTGCGCGCGAAAGTTCCTGTGGTGGAAGCTGGTTCGGATCGCATTGTCGGTGCGGTGAGCGTTGGTATCTCGACCACCGCGGTTCGCGGGCAGTTGCTCTCCGATCTGCGCACCGCGGCGCTGTTCATCGCCGCTGCGCTACTGATCGGCGTCGCGGGTTCGGCATTGCTGGCGTGGCGATGGCGCGGGTTGACGCTCGGACTCGAACCCGCCGAACTTGCCGAACTCGTCCAAGGTCAGGCGGCGGTGCTGCACGGCATCGGCCGCGGTGTGCTCGCCGCCGATTCCGCTTGGCGCACAACGTTTGTCAATGACGAGGCGCGACGGCTGCTCGGTATCAGCGCCGAGATCGGCAGTCCGGTCGACGAGATCGGTTTGACGCCACGGGTGCTGGAGGTCTTCCGTGCGCTCGACGAACAGCCGACGCCCGCCACCATCGGCTCGCATATCGTGGTGGTCGCGGCCCGACCGGTCACCCGCGATGGGCGCAACCTCGGTGCCGTGCTCACCGTGCGCGATCGCACCGATGTGGAGGCATTGACCCGCCAACTCGACGCGGTGCAATCGATGAGTACCGTGCTGCGCGCCCAGCGCCACGAGTTCTCCAACAAGATGCACCTGCTCAGCGGACTGCTGCACGGCGGGCGCACGGACGAGGCGTCACATGTCATCGATGAGCTGATCGGTGCGGGCCCGCTCGGTGCGGCGACGCCCGGCATCGACGCGATCCACGACGCGTATCTGCAGGCCTTCCTCGCAGCCAAGGCGGCGCATTCGCGCGAGAGCGGCGTCGAACTCGTACTCGGTCCGAATACCTGGGTGGACGGCAATCTCGCCGAACCCGTCGATGTCACGACCGTGCTCGGCAATCTGCTCGACAACGCCATCGAGGCGGCGCGCATCGCCGCCGATCCCACCAAACAGGTGGAAGTCGAACTGGTGCAGGAGGATTCGACGCTGCACATCGCGGTCGTGGACAGCGGTGACGGTGTCGCACCCGAAATGATCGACACCCTATTCACCGAGGGCACCTCCACTCGCGACGATCACGGCGTGCCGGGCGGGCGGGGGGTCGGCCTCGCGCTGATCCGCCAGATCGCCCGCGCGCACGGCGGCGATGTCCGGCTCGCCAGTGCGCGCGGTGGTGCGCCGCCGCTCACCGGCGCCGAATTCATCGCCCGAATCCCCGGAGTACTGGTAGACAGCGAGATGCCATGGCCGCAACAGATCTGACCGTGCTGGTGGTGGACGACGACTTCCGCGTGGCCAATCTGCACGCCGGAATCGTCGAATCCATCTCGGGTTTCACTGTCGCGGGCACCGCGAACACCCTGGCCGCCGCGCGAGAACTCAACGCCGCCAATGCGATCGACCTGGCGCTGGTCGATGTGTACCTGCCGGACGGTTCGGGCATCGACCTCGTGCGCGAATTGCACTGCGACGCCATGGTATTGACCGCCGCCACCGAAAGCGCAACCGTGCGAGCCGCATTCGCCGCAGGCGCACTCGCATACTTGGTGAAACCTTTCCCGCACACCATGCTCGCGGCCCGCCTTGCCGGATACGCCCGCTACCGCCGCACCCTCGCCGCACCCCAGATCGATAACGCGAGCATCGAAGCCGCACTCCAAGCGCTACGCCCGACCTCGACGCCCACCGCGACCACCGTCATCGCCTCCCCCACCAAAGACCTCGTCCTGCACACCATTCTCGAGGCCACCGCACCGCTTTCCGCCGCCGAGGTGGCCACCGCCATCGGCATCTCCCGCGCCACCGCCCAGCGCTATCTCGCCACCCTGGTCGCCGCGGGCACGGTCCAGATGCGGCTGCGCTACGGCACCACCGGCCGCCCCGAACAGGAGTACACCGCAGCACCGCGCCGCCGCTGAATACCCCTGTTGATCTCGACCGAAATCGGAGACACTAGCATTAGGCGTGCCTAACCTTAACCAGGTCGGGCGAGTTATGTGTGAGTGAGGATCGACAATGCAGGGCCGCGACTTGAAGCGGCGCCGATGACGGCGCTGGTGGGCGGGGTACATACCCGGCGCGGTTTCGCAATCCGGACGGTTGCCACCTGCGCCGCGCTCGCGACGGCGATCTGGCTGTCGACCCAATTGCACTGCACGCCAGCACTACACCATGCGGCGTTGCTCATCCACCTGGCATCGCTGGTCCTCGGCTTCGGCGCGGTGCTGGCGGTCGACTATTTCGCCGTGGCCTGGGTCCTGCGCCGCACACCCCTGCGCGAAATGCTGACCGTCGCCGACCGCCTCCAACTGCCCATCTGGCTGGGCGTCACCGGCCTGGTCGCCAGCGGCGTACTCCTCGAACCGAATATCGCCAACCACACCACCCAGACCAAAATGGCGCTGGTCGTCGCCCTGACGCTGAACGGTCTACAAGCATCCGCCTTCACCGACCGAGTCGCAGCCCATGGCGGCATCCTCGATCGACCACTGATCGCCCGCGGCGCGCTAACCCTGCTCATCTCCCAGGCATGCTGGTGGGGTGCGCTCTGGATCGGGTTCTGGAACACCACCAACCACGCGTAATCCTCAGTTGGTACCGCTCAGCGCGACGCTCGCACCAACGCCGATGATCATCAATCCGCCGGTGGCGCCGACGGATTCGAGGCGGCGCGGTGAACGGACGAACCACGATCGCGCGGCACCCGCGATCATGGCCCACGTTCCATCGGAGAGTATTTGGATGCCGAGCCCTACCGACCCGAGCGTCAGCAACTGCAAAGGCAATGCGCCCGTAGCTGGGTCGGCGAACTGCGGTAGGACGGCGGCGAAGAACACGATGGTCTTCGGATTCGTCGCGCCGACGATCACACCTTGCCGGAACATGCGTCGCGGATTCGCTTCCAGCGCGGGCGAACGCAGCGCCCCCGCGAGACTCTTCCTTTCCCGAATCGCCATGACGCCCAGGTAGATCAGATAACCCGCACCCACCACCTTGACGATCGTCAGCAGCACGGCCGACGCCGCGAGCACCACACCCAACCCCAGTGCAACGGCAATCAGCGGAACCGCCGACCCCACCGTCGCCCCCAACACCGAAAGCAATGCCGTGCGCCGACCGTGTGCCAAGGCTCGTCCGATCGCGAAAAGCACATTCGGGCCGGGAATTACGATGATGATCAGTGCGGCCAAGGCGAAAGCGGCCAAGTGAGAGGCGGGCACCATTCGTCGGAGCCTACCGCTTCGACACCCGTTCCAATCATCGTCTTCGACCTTGCCTTTTCGTGTTTACGCCGACGCGCGGGCCTGGGTGCTGGAGGCCCAGCGAATCCGATGTCGATCACGCGGACCGACCGGATTCGAATGTCGTTCGGTCCGCGAGCAATACGGCGAAGGTGAGCGCCCACGCGCCCACCGCAACCAGGAGCAGCAGGTCGCCGAGCGTGCGCAGTGCGGGCAGGTCGGTGGCCGTACTGGTGGCCAGCGTCGCCACCGCGGTCATGCCGAGCGGGAAAACCGTGGCCCAACGCCGGATGTCGTACTCGGGTCGCGGGCGGATCACCTCGGCGACCAGAAGGATCGTGTAGCCGAACAGGTTGAGGCCGAGGACGATCAGCGCGACCACCGCGAGCAGCAGATGCGCGGCGCCGGTCCACTGGTGTGCGCCAACGAGTTCGGCGGCCGCCAGCGTCGAAATCGCCAGCGCACCGGTGGCGACCCATTGATCGCCCGCACCGATCCACACCTGCCGAATATCGAAATGAGTGAAGGCCGCGAGATAAAGCAGCACGCCGACACAGAACAACGCCAACGCCACCCAGACGAGCCAATCACCGACATCGGCCAGGGCCAGTGTCCCCGCCAGCACCGCGAGGCCCTGAGTAGAAACACAAACCAGGAATGCCCCGCCCGGCATTCGCCGATTCCAATGTCGCAGTACCGCGAGCAATAGTCCGAGCCAGATCGCCGCGGCCAGCACCAATAATGCGCAAGCCGCAATCTGCCAGCCCGACAGTGATAACCGTGTCCCGAGCACCGTTGTCGCCGCGACTCCGGTCAATGCGGGTGGGGTATCGGCCTCGGCCTCCCATTGCGAACGATGCCACAGCAGTCGCGTGCCGAAGTCGATCGCGAGCAGCAGCCAGACCGCCGCCGCAAGTGCGAATACCAGCCACGAGACAACCTCGAATCCGGTGAGATGCAACCCCACCGACACGATTCCGGTCGCCATGACGAACGCCCCCGCCATCGGCGGTAGGTCCTGCCACCATCGCTGTGCCACCCCGATATCACATCTCGAAATGCGATCTTGGTCAAGCAACTCGATAGCAAGCGATTTCGGCGAGGCGGCTGGGGAATGCGACACAATTGGGTTTTGATGGAGCCGGATAGTCGTACACACCGTCCGAAGGTAGGTGGCAGGATCTATGACCGAACCGGATGCGCTGTTGTTGCATACCGGGAAATTCTTTCACCGCGAGCGACTGTCTCCGGACCTGCACACCATGCAGTATGTCGGCGGTCGCGAAGGCGACACCTTCTACCGCGACCGCAGGAGCGACGACAAGGTCGTGTACTCGACATACGGGGTGAACTGCACCGGATCCTGCCGCCGGAAGGTGTACGTCAAAGACGGAATCATCATCTGGGAGACTCAGGCGACCGACTATCCCTCGGTCGGCGCGGACCGTCCCGAATACGAGCCACGGGGTTACCCGCGCGATGACGTGTTCTCCTGATACACCTATTCGCCGACCCGGATCCACTATCCCTATATCCACGGCATGCTCCTGCAAATGTATCGAGATGCCGAGCATCGCACCGGTGATCCGGTCACCGAATGGGCCGAAATCCAGGCCGATCCAGTACTGCGTCGGGAATACCAGCAATTCAGGGGCAAATACGGTCTGGTGCGGGCGAATTGGGATGAAGTCGTCGAAATCATCGCCACCGCTCAAGTGCACACCATCAAATCGCGCGGCGACGGGCCGGGCGGGGTCGCGCAAAGGGCGCAGTAATTCCAATCCGGGCCGATGATCCAGCAGCAGACCGTGAGGGTAAGTCCGAGGGGGCGCAGGTTGCGTTCTACGATGGCGCGCCATTCCAGCGAGGCGTGATGCAGCCAGAAGCCCGGACTCATCAGCGGGCCTTGTGGGTTCAGCCGCGAGCTCCAGCGCCGCGATGGTCAGCTGCATATCGGTGCGAATGCCGCGCTCCCAGATCAGCCGGAAGGTTGTTGTCGAGAGGTCCGGTAGCGTCGGAACGATGAGCAGCCTGCAGGTCGCCATAGTCGGGTACGGATTGGCCGGGTCGGTGTTCCATGCACCGCTGATCGCCGCGCAGCCGAGGATGCGGGTGGCGGCGGTGGTTACGGGGTCATCTGTGCGGGCGGAGCAGGCGCGGCGCGAGCATCCCGGGGTGCGGGTGCTGGCGAGCGCGGACGAACTGTTCGCCGATATCGCGGGAATTGATCTCGTGGTTATCGCGACGCCGAATCGAACGCATGCGCCGCTGGCTCGGCAAGCGCTGGACGCCGGGCTGCCGGTGGTCGTCGACAAGCCGTTCGCGGTGAACGTGACCGAGGGCGAGGATCTGATCACGCGGGCCGAGCATGCCGGTCTGGCGCTATCGGTATTCCAGAACCGGCGCTGGGACGGCGATTTCCTGACGGTGCGGCAGCTGATCGCGGATGGGCGGCTCGGCGAAGTGCGCCGTTTCGAGTCCCGGTTCGAGCGGTGGCGTCCGGTACCAAAGGGCGGCTGGCGCGAGGTCGGTTCCGCCGACGACGGCGCCGGACTACTGTTCGACCTCGGCAGTCATCTGATCGATCAGGCGGTGACGCTGTTCGGTCCGGTGCGCTCGGTGTACGGCGAGCTGGACCGGCGACGGCCGAATATCCAGACCGATGACGACGCCTTCGTCGCACTCACCCACATCTCGGGTGTGCGATCACACCTCTGGATGAGCGCGGTAACTCCGCAGCTGGGACCACGTTTTCGGGTGCTCGGCTCCGAAGCCGGTTACGTCACTTACGGATTGGATCCACAAGAAGAGGCTCTGCGGTCGGGCCGTCGCCCCGGTGACGGCCCATGGGGCACAGTCGAACCCGAGCGGTGGGGCACGGTGGGCGCGGAACCCGCCGTCGAACCCGTCCCCACGATCGCAGGCGACTACCCCGCGTTCTACGAGGCCATGGCCGCCGCACTCCTCGACGGCGCACCCGTTCCGGTCGACCCACGCGACGCCGTCACCACCTTGCGATTGCTCGACGCTGCCCGCAGATCGGCGGATCTCGGCGAGCTCGTCACCACCTGACCGGCTCGCGACGACTCAGCGAAGCTCGCCGCGGCCGGATAAGGTGCGGCGGTGCAAACAGCGGAATTCGTCGAGCGCGGTGCCTCCATCGCGGACCGGCTCACCACAACCCAGGCCGCGCCACCATGGTGGTTGGTCATCGCGACAGCAGTCGCGGCCCTGATTCTGGTCGGATACAGCCCGCTGTGGCGGATCACCCGCAATGTGGTCACCATCGCGCACGAGGGCGGCCACGCACTCACCGCGCTGCTCACCGGCCGCAGGCTCAACAGCATCACACTGCACTCCGACACCTCCGGCCTGACCGTATCGAGCGGAAAACCCTACGGCCTCGGCATGATTCTGACCGCGGTAGCGGGCTATCCCTCGCCACCGCTGCTCGGTCTCGGCTTCGCCGCACTGCTCGGCGCCAACCGGATCACCCTCATGCTCTGGACCGCGATCGCTTTGCTCGCCGCCGTCCTGATCAAGGTGCGCAACGTCTACGGACTGCTGACGGTATTCGGCTTGGGCGCTCTCATCTTCGCGGTCTCCTGGTTCGGAACGGATACGGTCCAGGCCGGTTTCGCATATCTCGGCGCGTGGTTCCTACTGCTCGCGGGCACCCGGCCGGTGATCGAATTGCAGCGCGGACGGGTCCGCCGCTGGAATATGCCGCAGGGCGCGGACTCCGACGCCGATCAGCTCGCCCGGCTCACTCATATCCCCGCGCTGCTGTGGGTATTCGTCTTCGGCGCGATCGCGGTGGCCGCGCTGGTCGGCGGGGCGCTGCTGCTGTCCGAGGCCGCGGGTGTGTGCATTCCCAATGTCTCCGGCGGAGAGTGCACCACACCGGCCCTGCCGACCAGATAGGCCCGGTACGCCGCCAGACACAGCGCGAGCCACAGCGCGCCGATACACCAGCCGCCGAGCACATCGGTCGGCCAGTGCACGCCGAGATACCAGCGGGAAAGACCAACGGCCACAACGAATACGGCCGCGACGGTCACCGCGATCCGGCGGGCGGCCGGGCGGTGCAGTTGCAATAGCACCACCGCGGCAAGGAGTCCGACCACCACGATCGATCCGAGACTGTGTCCGGACGGAAACGCCTGATTGGTCACGGTGACGAGACGATCCGCCTCGGGCGGGCGCGTACGTCCGACGAGATGTTTGCCGACCACAACGAGCGGCCACGCACCTGCGGATGCCACACCAGCCAGTACCACCTCCGGCCACCTCCGACGCCAGGCCAGCACGACACACAGGACCACCGCAAGCACGGTCATCGCCAGCGTGCCACCCAAGTAGCTGGCCCCGATCGCGACCGGCGTCACCGGCGCGGTACGACGCTGGACCATCCACTCGGTCCCCGGCTGATCGATCGCGGTGATGCCGTCGCGTCCGAGCACGCTTCCGGTAATGGCGAAGACCATCGCGGTCAGCACCGCGATGCTCCAAACCGGTAGCGAACGACTTGCCATACCTCCACGATGCCAGATCCGCAGCTGTGAGGTTGCTGAGTGTCCGGCCGTGGATCTACCGGACATACCGCTCCGATGTCGTAGGGTGTTGGCCGTGAATCGATGGCCGGACCACGCCAGCACCGGACCGGACGAGCACTCGCCAGTGGCAGAGTTGGCTCGCGGCCTGATCGACGCGATATGCGATACCGTCGCGGGCTGGCTGCATCCGCTCGCGGGTGCGGCGACGGTACCGCTGCTGCTGCTCACCCCACTGCTCATTCTCGGTGTGGCCTGGCTCGCGACCCGGGTCGCACGGCGCCGCACAGACACCTGAGTCAGCTCGACTCCCAGGCGGCTACCGCCTCGCGGACCAGCTCGGCGGGGTCCTCGGTCGCGTCCACGGTGATACCGAATTCATCCGTGGCCAATGGCTGCAACGCGGCCAGCTGCGAGTCCAGCAAGGTCGCGGGCATGAAATGGCCGCGGCGGGTCTCCATTCGGCGGGCCAGTTCCGCGCGCGATGCGGACAGATGAACGAAAAACGTCTCGGGTGCGGCCGCCCGCAGCCGATCACGGTAGTCGCGCTTCAGCGCCGAGCAGCTGACCACCCCGCCGCGCTCGCGCCGCTCCCCCAGCCATGCCGCGACGATATCGAGCCATGGCAGGCGATCCGCATCCGTCAGCGGCACACCGGCCGCCATCTTCTCGATATTCGACGCCGGATGGAAATCGTCACCCTCGGCATACTCGACCTGCAGCGTCTCGGCAAGCAGGGCACCGACCGTGGATTTTCCGCATCCGGAGACGCCCATCACGACGACAACGGGCCGATCGGGCGGACCCTTCATCGAGGATGTTGCCGCCATGTGGCCTCCACTTATTCGTCGGGCACCCGCGACCCTATCCGCTACAACGCCGCGAGGACGAAAGTCTTGGCAACCTTGTCGTGCCAGCCCTGCCGGGCGAGATGATCGAAATACGGCGACGCCGCACAGACCACACCCCACACACCGCACAGCACGCTGGGGAGCATGAGCGTCGCCCAGCGAATCAAGGCGGCCGCACCGCCGATACCTTCGCCCGGCGCGTCGGCGGTGTCGATCCGCACGACGCGAATGCCGAGCGCCTTCTTCCCGAAGGTCGCGCCCTGGGTCGCGGTCAAGCCGACCTCGTAGGCGATGCAGGCGAGCAAACCGAGTGCGACGACCAGCAGCGCGGTCGCCAGTCCGAATCCGGAATCGGTATCGCTATCGGCGGGGAATTCATGCGACGAGTCTGTGTTCGCGAGCACGACCGCGGCGACAATACCGATCGGTATGCCGACGATGACGGTATCGATGAGCCGCGCGCCCAGCCGGGTCCCCATGCCCGCGAGCCGATACCGACCGGAGGGGATGGTGAGGTAGGCGGTACTGGACGTGCTCAAAATTCCCCTCGGGTGTGTGGTTGGTGGCATCGCGGCGTGCGGCGGGAACAGGAGTCGTACCCGCCGAACTCCCCTCCGCATGGCCCGGCCGGCGTGATTCCTGTTCCCGCTCGACGAGCCGACGTTATGCGGCGACGCGAGCACGCAGCCAGCGACCGGCAAGCCGAGTGGCGCATCCGCGCAGTTCACGAACGCAGACCGGAATTCCGGACCGGAATGCCGGTGTGTCAGACCGGTTGCGGTAGCTTGAGTCTCGCAACAGGCTCGCATGCCGCAGGAGGGGAATGACTGCCATCAGGGGGATGGTCGCCGCTGTGCTCGTCGTGTTGGCAATACCCGGCGTCGCGCGGGCCGAGGAACCGGGCGATATCTTGCAGGCGGGTGCCGACGCCGGAGTCGCGAACGGTTTTCCGGGCGTCATCGGAATGGTCCGGAACGGAGCCGAAACGCGATACGTGCACGCGGGCTACGGCGAGCTGTCCACGCGCACCCCCGCCGACCCGAAGGCGCGGTTCCGCATCGGCAGCTTCACGAAGGCGTTCGTGGCCGTGGTACTGCTGCAACTGGAGGCCGAACATCGACTGTCCCTCGACGACCCCATCGACCGCTGGATTCCCGGCGCGGTGCCCGACAGTGCGGGTATCACAGTGCGCCAACTGCTCAACCACACCTCCGGGCTGCCGGAATACGCCGACGATCCCAGGATCTCGCTGCCCTATATCGCCGGGGTAAGGGCATGGCCTGCGTGGTCGCCCCAGGCGGAGGTCGATATCGCGCTGCAGCGGGGTCGGACCGGAGCGCCCGGCGAGCGGTTTTCCTACGCCAACACCAACTATGTCCTCGCGAGCATGGTGATCACTTCCGTGACCGGCCGACATACGGCCGACGAAGTGCGCGAACGCATTATCGAACCGCTACGGCTGCGCGACACCACCTTTCCCGTCACCGACCCGAACCCACACGGCAACTGGCTGCACGGCTACACCTGGCAACGCGATATCTCGGTCGTCGATCCACAGATCTTCGGCGCGGCGGGCGCGATGGTCTCCACCCTGGACGACTTCGCCGTCTTCACCCACGCCCTGTACTCCGGCCGACTGCTGCCACCCGCGCAACAGACCGAGCTCACCACCACCGTGCCGACACCCGATGCGGGCAACGGCTACGGACTCGGCGTCCTGCATGCGCAGGCACCCTGCGGTCCGGTCTGGACCTACCTCGGCCGGACACTCGGCTACGACAATCGGGTCGTCGCCAGCCCGGACGGCAGCCGCATAGTGCTGCTCACCGGTAACGAATTCCACTACCTCGCCGACAACGCCTCCGCCGCACGGTTTCTCGACGATGCGGCCACGCGAACCTTCTGCGCACTGTATTGACCCACCCCGCCGCCTCCGCAAGCTCCGTCGGCTGCCATCCCCTCTGATCAGCAGGGCGGACGATAGGCCATGCGCGGCACATGCGCCTGCCACACCTCGCGGGTCAGTACCGCGCGACCGACATCGCAGATCCGCGCGATCGCGTGCTGCGGATCCAGATCCCACATGCTCATCACGCCGTTCCCGGTGCCGATCAGATATCGGCCCGCCGGATCGAAGGCCAACTGCCAGCTCGTCGTGCTCGGCACGGTAATCGAATGGCCGAGCGGTTTCGGATGCGCACGGTCGGTGAAATCCCAGACTCGCACTGTCGAATCGGCGCTCGAGGTCGCCATCGCCGCGCTGTCCGGACTGAAGTCGACGGACACGATGTTCAAACCGTGCGTCGCGATCGGCTCCCCCAGGCTGCGCACCGCGGCGGGATCGGAGATATCCCAGGTCTGCAGGGTGTCGGCGGCGAGACTGACCAGTGTCTTACCGTCAGGTGTGATGCCGATCCAGCCGAACGGTTTGCCGGGCTCGCTCGGAACCTCGCTCACCACACGGGGTTCGGCCGGGTTCGACAGATCCCAGAGCCGGATGACGTATCGCTCCTGGCCGGTATCCGACCGATCCGATGACAGGCTGGCCATCAAATCGTCGTGCACGCCGTACATGGCGAATGCACCCCCGCTGCCGGTGGCCAGCGGCATCCGGCGACCGAGTGGGACCGGATGGGCCCGGTCGGCCAGATCCCATACTTGAAACGACCAGGCCGCGTCGTCGGCAATGGTCCACAGATAGCGACCGCCCGGACTGATCATGGCGGCGAAGACGCCGGGCAGTTCCGCGATCGTGTGCGCATGCGCGGGATCGCTGAGGTCGTGCACGAGCACGCGCGGCGGTGCTCCGACCGTCGAGGTGGCCGTGCGTCCGTCTCGGCTCAGCGTGGCTCCCGCCGCATAAAGCTCGGTCGGCCCGGGGCCGAGGTCGGCGAGTTTGCGCAGTTCGGCGCGATCGCGCACATCCCACAGCGCGACCCGACCGTTGATCGCGCCGGTCACCATGGTGCCCTCGGTGCTGAATGTGGGCGGCACCGGCAACCACCCGAGCCGCCCTGGGAGCACGGCGGGCGCCAGCGACCAGAGCCGGACCACGCCGAGCGCGCCCGCGGCGGCGACGGTATGTCCGTCCGGACCGAAGGCGAGCGAGTTCTGCGCGTCCTGACAGACCAGCATGGTGCTGACCTCGGGGCACGGCGACGACGATGCCAGCAGCGGTTCACCGAGCGGCCTCGGATTGGCACGGTCGGCGATGTTCCACACCGTGACGCCATTGCGGTTGCCCGCGGCGAGGACGTCGCCGTCCGGGCCGAACGCGAGCGAACGCACCGCCGAGTTGGCGGCCGCGAGCAGCGAACTGCGGAAGACGGGCCGGACCGGATCGGCGATATCCCACAGGCCGACGGTGGCGTCGCCGGTATTCTCCGCCCACGGCGAATCGCCACCGCTGCCGACCGCCAGGGTCACACCGTCCGGGCCGACCGCCACCGCACGTACCGGCCGCGCCGGAATCGGGATCGGCGCGCCCAGCGGTGCCGGGGCAGCCCCGATGGTCCAGAGTTGGATCGCATCGTCGTAGGCGACGGCGAGCCAGGATCCCTTGGGGTGGAAAGACATCGATCGAATCTGTTGCGGAATCGGCAGCGGGGCACCTATTTTCGCCGGAGTCGCCGGATTCTGCAGATTCCACAGCGTGACGGTGCGATTGTTGTCGGCCGCCGCGAGCATCCGTCCGCTCGGACCGAAGGCCACCTGTAACACACCCCCGGCAATCGGGGCCGCCGCCGGGGCCGGATGTCGCGGATCCTCGACGTTCCACAGCTGTAATACCTTGCCGCAGGCCGCCGCGAGGAGTTTCCCGTCGGGGCTGAACGTCACCGAGGTCGCCGCGCCTTCGCAGCTCAATGGCTTGCCCGTGGGTTGCGGATGCGCGCGATCGGTCAGATCCCACAGTCGGATGGTGTGGTCCTCGCCCGCCGAGGCGAGCAGCGCGCCGCCCGGTTGATACGCGAGCTGGTCGACCGCGCCGACATGGCCGGACAGCGGGGTGGCCAGCGGCAGATTCTGGGTGCTCAGCAGTCGCGAATTCACGTCCGGGTCATCGGGTTTGAGACGATGGGCGACCAGGGCGAGTTGGGCCGACAGGGTGGGATCTGTGTTGCGCAGGCTCTCGGATTCGGCGAGCACCGCTGACAGCAGGGCATTGTCCTGCTGCTCGTCCTTCAGCCGGACCTGGCCGTAGGCTGCGATGCCGAGGACGAGCACACCGACGCCGAGCAGGGCGAGCACCGCACGGGTCGCGGCGGCCCAGCGTCGTGACCTTGTTCGGGAAGTCTGTGCCGCGGTGAGGAATTCGGTCACCGTTTCGGTGGCCGGGTGCCGGTCGGCGGCTTCCTTCGCGGTTGCCAGCCGGGTGCCGCGGTAGAGCAGGGCGGGATCATTGTCCGATGCGGACCAGTCCGCCGCGTCGGCTTCCAGCCGTTGGCGCACCAGATAGCCGACCCGATCCTCCTCGATCCAGGCCCGCAGTCGGGGCCAGGCGCGCAACACGATTTCGTGGGTGAAGTAGGCGCTGTCGGCATCGGAGGTGACCAGTCTGGCGCGCACCAGCGTTTCCAGCACCGCATCGGCAGCCTCGGAATCCACTGCCCGAGTGATCAATTCGGCGCGGGCGGCGCGACGCCTGGTGTCGTGACCGTCCGAGCCGACGCTGACCAGGCTCAGCAGTAGCGGTTTCGCCTCGATCCGCTGGCTGACGGTGAGTTCGTCCCAGGCCTGTTCGGCCGTCGCCGCGACCGAGCCCGTGACCCCGCCCGCCTTGCGATAACCGACCACTGTGAGGCGTAGTCGTTCCCGATGTTCCCAGGTCGCCGCCATGACATGGGAGAGCAGCGGCAGTGCGCCGGGATCGTAGCTGCGCCGGTTCTGGTGATCGCCGAGGCCACAGAGTTCGGTGACCACCAATTCGACCAAGCCGGGCTCGAGTTCGAGCCCCGCCGCCGCGGCCGGGCCCGTAATGGCCTCGGACAGTTCGCTCAGGCGCATCGGGCCGAGCACATAACCCCGGTTGTTCAGTACGTCTTCGAGGAGCGGATAGTCCAGGCACGGCGCGTAGAAGTCGGCGCGGACGGCTAACACCACAGTAACCCAGCGATTTTCGTGCCGGCCGCCCAGATCGGCCAGCGCGGAGAGGAAATCCTCGCGCTCCTGCTCGTCCTGACAGGCAGTGAACAGTTCCTCGAACTGGTCCACGATCAACAAGCCGCATCTGCCGATCGCCCAGTCGTCGCCAACGGCCTCGGCCAGCATGGTCCGCGGTTGTGCGCCGGGAGTGACAGTCGCTATCTGCCAATCCTTTTCGACCTTCCTGACCGCCGGTATCAAACCCGCGTGCAGCAGCGAGGATTTGCCCGCACCCGACGCGCCGACCAGGGCGACTATCCCGCCCTGGGGCGCATCGAGCGTGCTCGACACCAGTTCGGTGAAATCGGTAGTGGCCCGGATGCGACCGAAAAACCATGCGGCGTCATCGGATTGATACGACGTCAGCCCACGATAGGGGCACACGGCGGTGGCCCGATCGTGCTCCGGTTTCCAGCTGACAGCCGCCTGCCACAGCCGCCGCCATTCCGGCAGATCTACCAGCGGGCGCTGCACCGGCGCGGCCGACTTCTTGGCCAGATCGATCAAGGTCAGCAGAATCGGCAGCAGCGTCTCGAATTGCGCGGGTACATTCCGGCCCGAGCGCCAGTCACTGATCCGCTGCAGTGATGCGGTACCGCCCTTGGCCGGCCCGCGGGTGGCCTTCATGCGCGCCTCGGCCGCGGTGGCCACCTGCCGGAGTTTCGGATTGCCCGCGGCCTCGAACAGGCTCACCAGACGTTGGGCGAACACCGATCTCGGCGACACGCCCTTGCGTAGATCGGATTCCGATTCGACCGCGCCAACCACGGGCCAATGATAAGCGGGGGCGGTCCGGACCCGACCAACAAGATCGATTTCGGGCACCATGGTCGGCATGGAACTACGCATCTTCACCGAACCGCAGCAGGGAGCGAGCTACGACACGCTGCTCGCCGTCGCCAAAGCAACCGAGGATCTTGGATTCGATGCGTTCTTCCGCTCCGACCATTACCTGGCCATGGGCGGCATCGATGGCCTGCCGGGACCGACCGACGCCTGGCTCACCCTGGCCGGGCTGGCCAGGGAGACCAAGCGCATCCGGCTCGGCACCCTGGTGACGGCCGCAACCTTCCGACTGCCCGGACCGCTGGCCATCCAGGTCGCCCAGGTCGATCAGATGTCCGGCGGTCGGGTCGAGTTCGGGCTCGGCAGCGGCTGGTTCGCCGAGGAGCACGCCGCCTACGGCATCCCGTTCCCCCAGGACAAGTTCACCAGGTTCGAGGAGCAGCTGGCCATCATCACCGGCCTGTGGGCGACAAAGGTCGGCGATAAGTTCACCTTCGACGGTGCGCACTACCAGATCACGGACTCCCCCGCGTTGCCGAAGCCGGTGCAGGACCCGGTGCCGCTGCTCATCGGCGGGCACGGTGCGGCGCGCACTCCGCGCCTTGCCGCCACCTACGCGACCGAATTCAATATGCCGTTCTCCTCGCTCGAGGACAGCGCCCGTCAATTCGACCGCGTGCGCGCCGCCGCCGAGGCTCGCGGCCGCCGCCCGGACGATCTGATCTACTCCAATGCCCTGGTGGCCTGTGTCGGCGCCTCAGATGCCGAGGTGGCGCGCCGGGCCGCCGCCATCGGCCGCGAGGTCGGGGAACTGAAGACCAACGGGCTCGCGGGCTCCCCCGCCGAAGTCGTCGACAAGATCGCCCGCTACGCCGAAATCGGCGCGTCCCGTCTCTATCTCCAGATCCTCGACCTCGATGATCTATCGCACCTGGAACTCATTGCGGCCCAGGTGATGTCAAAGCTGTAGATCGTCCACGGTGGCGGATTCGTTGCGGGACAGGTTGATGCCCAGATTTGCCGCCGTCCGATCGATATCGTCCTCGTCGGCGCCGCCCATTTCGATGGCGGCGCCGTCGGAGGACAGCACCTCGACGTTGAGACACAGCGACTGGAGCTCCTTCAGGAGCACCTTGAACGACTCCGGAATGCCCGGCTCCGGAATGTTCTCGCCCTTGACGATCGCCTCGTAGACCTTGACCCGGCCCGCGATATCGTCGGATTTGATGGTGAGCAGCTCCTGCAGCGTGTAAGCGGCGCCGTAGGCCTGCATGGCCCAGCACTCCATCTCACCGAAGCGCTGACCACCGAACTGCGCCTTACCACCGAGCGGCTGCTGGGTGATCATCGAGTACGGACCGGTCGAA
Organism: Nocardia vinacea; assembly: GCF_035920345.1. Lineage (NCBI taxonomy): Bacteria > Bacillati > Actinomycetota > Actinomycetes > Mycobacteriales > Nocardiaceae > Nocardia > Nocardia vinacea. The sequence continues at coordinate 791,238 of NZ_CP109149.1, read as the reverse complement.
CGGGCGTGGATCTTGTCGTCGACCAGGTGGTGCAGCTTCAGGATGTACATGTAGCCGACGGCCACCGGGTACGGGAACGGTTCACCGGAGCGTCCGTCGAACAATGTCGCTTTACCATCCGCACCGACCATCACCTCGCCGTCGCGGTTGGGCAGTGTGCAGCCGAGCAGCCCGCTGAGCTCTTCCTCACGTGCGCCGTCGAAGACCGGGGTGGCGAGATTGCTGTCCGCAGGCGCGGCCCGCATCTCCTCGGGCAGCGAAATCGCCCAGTCGGGTGTGCCCTGAATCTCCCAGCCCGCCTTGCCGATCCAGCCGAGGTGGGTCTCCAAGATCTGGCCGATGTTCATACGACGCGGCACACCGTGACTGTTCAGGATGATGTCCACCGGGGTCCCATCGGGCAGGAACGGCATGTCCTCGGTCGCGAGGATCTTGCCGATGACACCCTTGTTGCCGTGACGGCCGGCGAGCTTGTCGCCGTCCTGGATCTTGCGCTGCTGCGCCACATAGACGCGCACGAGTTCATTGACACCGGGCGGCAGATCATCGTCGTCCTCGCGCGAAAACACCCGAATACCAATAACTTTGCCCGACTGACCATGCGGCACCTTCAGCGAGGTGTCGCGCACTTCGCGCGCCTTCTCACCGAAGATCGCCCGCAGCAATCGTTCCTCCGGCGTCAGCTCGGTCTCGCCCTTGGGAGTGACCTTGCCGACCAGGATGTCGCCGTGTCGCACCTCCGCACCGACCCGGATGATGCCGCGCTCGTCGAGATCGGCGAGCACCTCGTCGGAGACGTTCGGGATATCGCGGGTGATCTCCTCGGCACCGAGTTTCGTATCGCGGGCATCGACTTCGTGCTCCTCGATGTGGATCGAGGTGAGCACATCCTGTTCGACGATGCGCTGCGACAGGATGATCGCGTCCTCGTAGTTGTGCCCTTCCCATGGCATGATCGCCACCAGCAGATTCTTGCCGAGCGCCATCTCACCGTTCTCGGTGCACGGACCATCGGCGAGCACTTGACCGGACTCGACCCGCTGACCCTCGTCCACGATCGGGCGTTGATTGACGCAATTGCCTTGGTTCGAGCGGGCGAACTTGCGTAACCGGTAGCTCTTGCGGGTGCCGTCGTCGGCCATGACGGTGATGAAGTCGCCCGAAACCTCCTCGACCACACCGGCTTTCACATTTACGACCACATCACCCGAATCGAGGGCGGCACGAAACTCCATACCGGTGCCGACGATCGGCGACTCGGAGCGGATCAGTGGCACGGCCTGACGCTGCATGTTCGCACCCATGAGGGCACGGTTGGCGTCGTCGTGTTCGAGGAAGGGAATCATCGCGGTCGCGACCGAAACCATTTGGCGCGGCGAAACATCCATGTAGTCGACCTCGTCGGCCGGAACCGATCCGACCTCCTCGCCGAGGCGCCGGGCCAGGATCTTGTCCTCCACCAGGTATCCGTCCGCGTCGGTCAGCGAATTGGCCTGCGCACGCACATACCGTTCCTCTTCATCGGCGGTGAGGTACTCGACCTCATCGGTCACCCTGCCATCGACCACCTTGCGGTACGGCGTCTCGATGAAGCCGAACGGATTGACCCGCGCGTACACCGACAAGTAGCCGATCAGGCCGATATTCGGGCCCTCCGGGGTCTCGATCGGGCACATCCGGCCGTAGTGACTGTGGTGCACATCGCGCAGTTCGAGGCTGGCGCGCTCACGGGACAGACCACCCGGGCCCAGCGCCGAGAGCCGACGCTTATTGGTCAGACCAGACAGCGGGTTGTTCTGGTCCATGAACACCGACAGCTGCGAGGTTCCGAAGAACTCCCTGATCGACGCGGTGACCGGACGGATATTGATCAGCGTCTGCGGGGTGATGGCCTCGACGTCCTGGGTGGTCATCCGCTCGCGAACCACCCGCTCGATCCGCGACATGCCGACCCGGAGCTGGTTCTGGATCAACTCGCCGACCCTGCGCAGGCGACGGTTACCGAAATGGTCGATGTCATCGACCTCGACCCGCACTTCGACACCACCGGGCGCCGTCATGGTCCTTTCGCCCGCGTGCAACCGGACCAGGTATTCGATGATCGCGACGAGATCCTCCTCGGTCAGCACCTGGTCCGTGGTGGTGCTGATGCCGAGCTTCTTGTTCACCTTGTAGCGACCCACGCGCGCCAGGTCGTAGCGCTTCTCCTTGAAGAACAGGTTCTCCAGGAGCGCTTGCGCGGACTCCTTGGTGGGCGGCTCACCCGGACGCAGCTTGCGATAGATATCGAGCAAGGCGTCGTCGGTGCCGACCGTATGGTCCTTCTCCAGGGTCGACATCATGACCTCGGAGAAACCGAAGCGCTGCGTGATCTGCTCGGAACTCCAGCCCAGCGCCTTGAGGAAGACCGTCACGGGTTGGCGGCGCTTGCGGTCGATGCGCACACCGACCGTGTCGCGCTTATCGATATCGAACTCCAGCCAAGCGCCACGCGACGGAATCACCCGCACACTGTGCAGATCCTTCTCCGTGGCCTTGTCGACGCTGTGATCGAAGTACACACCCGGCGAACGCACCAGCTGCGAAACGACGACGCGCTCGGTGCCGTTGATGATGAACGTGCCCTTATCGGTCATCATCGGGAAATCACCCATGAAGACCGTCTGGCTCTTGATCTCACCGGTGTTGTTGTTGATGAACTCAGCGGTCACGAACAACGGCGCCGCGTAGGTCATGTCCTTGTCTTTGCACTCGTCGATGGAGGCCTTGACCTCCTCGAAACGAGGATCCGAGAAAGAAAGGGACATCGACCCGGAGAAGTCCTCGATCGGCGAGAGCTCCTCGAGCACCTCCTGCAGCCCGCCCACTGAATTACCCACGCCGAGCTCGGCGGCGCGGGCTTCCCATTCCGGGCCGCCGATCAACCAGGCAAACGAATCGGTCTGCACGTCGAGCAGGCCGGGGGCCTCCAGTGGCTCCCGGATCCTGGCGAAGGAAATCCGCTTCGGTGCACCGACCGTCCGGCTCGATTCTGACAAGGTGCGTCCTTCCCCTCACGCAATGCGTGAACATCGCTTGTCTACTGACGAATTCCGCCCCGGCCGCGCACCCGAACGAAACTCGCGCACCACGAAGGAAACATCACCACAGCGGATGATGTTTACAACGATTGGTTCGTGAGGTGGACAGGAGGCAACCAGCGCAACGTCCAAAATTACACTCGCACTCGCTGAATGTCGAGTGCGGAATCAGAATAGGAATCAATGTTTTTGGGCCACGTCGGACCCGCGCTGAATTGCTTCCCATTTATAGAATAACTTGCGCATCCAGGCTGCGTCAAGGTTTTCGCAACATTTCAGGCGATGGGCCGGTTCGTAGGCACATTGACGAAGCTGGGCGCATCCGGATCGAGCTGCAGGTACTGCGGCTTGAGTTCGGTGGCGTTGAGCATCGGCCTAAAAGCCAATGCCTTCGGCACGTTTCCGGCGAACACATCCACCCGCAGCCGGTGGCCGGGCGACAAGACGGCCTGCGTCGGGATGACCGCGATATCCAGCGTCATCGGCTTGCCCGGCACGACGGGCAGCAGGCTCTCCAGGGTGATCGGGTTGTACGGCGCGGTGTAATCGCCACTCGCCGAGCGCATGCTCCTCGCCTCGTCCACCGCACGCAGCGACGCGGTGAGCTGGCCGGTGGACAACACGGTCGACGTGCCATCGGGCGAGACATCGTTGACGGTGACGTCCCAATAGCCGTCCGTCGCATCGTGAACCGCATTGAGGTGCACATTGATCGGCCCGGATATCACCGTCGGCTCACTCATCTCCGCACTGGTGAAGGTCAGCCCGTTGCCCTCGGCGACGCGAGAATCCTTGGCGCAGATATCGAATGGCGCTGCGAGACCGGCGGAGCCCTGAGCGGCATCACGTGAGCACACCATGGTCATCCCGGGCGCCACCTGCAGTGCAGTGCGCTCCTTCGGCTTCGTCGAGGACAGTGATCCGTCGTGCACCGCATGGTCGGCGGTATCGCTCGACACCGAGGACAGATAGACACGACGATGCGTGACACCGTATTCCGGGAACTGCCCCAAGGTCTTCCACCCCGAGCCCTGCTCCCACAGCGTGATCGGCCCGAAGTCACCGATGCCGTTATCGATGCCCTTGAGCCACTTGTCGAACCACACCCGCTGCAGCACATCCAGCCGGGGCGGCGCGCCGGCCGCACCCGTACCGGCACCCGGATTCGCATGATAGGTATCGCCGATCAGCAACTGCTTCTTCGCCTGTGGCAGTGGGATCACGTTGTAGAGTTTGGACGCGCTATTGGCGAAGATGTCATGCCAGCCGCCATACATGAAGGTGGGCACCGTAATTCGGTCGGGATGTCCGAGAATCCCCTGGCGGAATTCACTATCGTCGTCGAGCGCGGCGGCCAACGTCGTCGGCACCCGGTCCAGCGACGGGGTGAGCAGCGCCTGGGCCAGCAGATCGGAATTGGTTGCCGGATCGGCCAACCTGGCCTGGAGCCATTTCCAGTCGAAGGTGCCATTGAGCATCGACTGCACGTCGGGAATCAACTTCGTCTGGTTCACATTGTTCAACCACAGCGGCAGGAAGGTCGTGCCGACGCCGCCGCCCGGCGCGACGACATCACGCATCAGATCGCTACCCGCCTCCACCGGGAAGATGGCTTTCAGTGCGGCAGGGGCGTTTTCGGCCGCGCGAAGCTGATTGATGCCCGCGTAGGAACCGCCGCTCATTCCGACAGTGCCGTTGGACCACGGCTGCTGCGCCGCCCAATCGATCACCTCGCGGGTGTCCAATTGTTCACGCTTACCGAGCGTGTTCCAGGCGCCCTGGGAGAAGCCGGTGCCGCGGACGTCCGCGACCACCAACGTGTACCCGCTGCGGATGAGATTGCGGTCGATGCCGAGCACAGTCTGGAGCATGCCGCCGTCGAGTGCGTGCATCAGCTCGCCGAATCCGCTGATCGGCGTGCCGGACAGATTGATGCGCCGGACCATATCCATGGTGAAGGGCCGCAGTCCGGGCGCGGCGAATGCCGAATCGATCAGATTGCCCATGAGTTTGGTGTACGGCGTGAGGTTCACGATTGTCGGCAACGGCTTGCCTACCACTGTCTTCGCCGCATCGACGGGCCGATACACATTGGCCTTGAGTACGACGCCGTCGCTCATGCGAATCGGGACATCCCAGTCGATATGGACATCGGCATACTCCTGCGGACCGTCGTGCATAGCGGTCCACCGCTCGCCGAGGGTGCTGTCGACGCTTTGCTCGGCGGTCGCGGAGCCGCCGCCACTCGAAGCCAGTGCCACCACGGCCGCGACAACGGTCGCCAGACGGACCAAACGCATAAGCGCAGGTGTCACTCCATGCCCCGACAAACTCGTGATCCCCTCTCGGCTGGTACGCAGCATGCAGACGAGATCGCCCGATCGACGCGCGACGACCACATAGCAATCCATTGGCGAATCTCCCGCTAGGTACGGTCCATTCGGTTCGTCGGATTTCCCCGCAGACTCGCTGGACCCACACCGAGGCGTTATCGAACCGTGACGACTCCGACAACATCCTCGTGCGCCACCTCCCGCTCGATGCCGCGAACTGAGCCAACGGCCTACTTCGGCAGGCCGAGGCGATCGGTGATGCCGTCGAGCAGGCTGGACAGCGTCCACTCGACGGGGTCTACGCCACCGGTGGTGGTACGAGCGGCGATCCAGCGTGCGAAGGCCGGGTAGCGACCGTCGGCGAGGATCGGCGCCAGCATCGGTTGCGCGGCGGCGGCCAACTCGTCGTCGGTGTGCAGTCCGGAGCGGGCCCGCATGCGGTTCTCCTCGGCGAGTTGCAGTGCGGCGCCGATGAGATGGCCGTCGACGGCGGCGGTGATCAGCGTCATATCGTCGGCGGCGATATCGAGGGGTTCCAAGAGGGCGAAACGGAAGTCGAAGTAGCACAGCGCATTCGGCCCGAGCGGCGGTCGTGTGTGCACGAGTTCACCGAACCAGAGGTGTCGCTGGATCACCGACCAGGTGGCCAGCGAAAGCTCTTCGAGTGCGGTGCGCCAGTGGCCCGAAGGTGTTGCGGGTAGCGGAATCTCACCGTAGACGGCGTCGATCATCAAGTCGACGAGACCATCCTTGCTCCCGACATAGCGATACAGCGACATCGGCGTGGACGCACCGACCGCCGTGGCGATCCGCCGCATGGTCAGTGCCCGCGCACCCTCGGCATCGGCCACGGTCAATGCCGCACGCAGGATGCTCGCCCGACTCAACGTCGTGGTCGGTCGGCCCGGCGGTTCGGGTAGCGACCAGATCAACGGTCCAGGCGGCGACGATTCCTCGCCCATGCCTCCACCTCGCCGGCGCTCGCTCATGCCTCCACCTCGCCGGCGCTCGGTTCCGGCACGAGCGAGTGCTCGGCTGTGTTGATGGTTCGCTCGCTGAGCTCGCTCACTGCCACCTCCTTGCCGGGCATTCAACCATTCGTGTACAAAGTACACATGATGTACAACGTACACGCACCTGGTGTTCTCATCGTCGGCGGCGGACTGGTCGGACTGTCGGCCGCACTGTTCCTGCGCCGGCAGGGCGTGGCGACGGTGCTGGTCGAACGCAGGCCGACCACCTCACCGCAGCCCAAGGCCCGGCGCATCAATATCCGGACCATGGAACTGTTCGGCCAGCTCGACATTGCCCAGGAGGTTCTGGACGCGGCCCGTGACCTCGCGGCGTACCAGCACTTCGCGGCCGGTCCGACGCTCGCGCAGGCCGAACGGATCCCCTTCACACTGCCCGGCGGGGTGCCGGACTGGTCGACCATCACCCCGGCGGCCGCCTGCCTGTGTGCCCAGGATCTGCTGGAGCCGGTGCTGCGGCGCATCGCCGTGGATCGCGGCTGCGATGTGCGGTTCGGCGTCGAGCTAACGGACTTCGCCGATGAGCCCGACGGCATCACCGCCACGATTCGCGCCGACGACGGCACGGTCGAGCGGTTGCGCGCGGACTATCTGATTGCCGCCGACGGTGCGGCGAGTCCGATCCGCGAGCGGCTCGGTATTGCGCGCGATGGTCGTGGCACGCTCGGCCGAGCCGTCAATGTCTACTTCCGCGCCGATCTCACCGAGCTGGTGCGCGGCCGCGAATTCAACCTCTGCCAGATCGAGAATGCCGATGTGCCAGGAGCTTTCGCCTCGATCGATGGCGTACAGCGCTGGATATTCACCACCACCGAGGGAGTCGACCGTTCCCCGGATGAATGGCCGAGCGTATTGCGAACGGCCATCGGTGTTCCCGATATGCCGATCGAGCTGCTCAGCGTATTGCCTTGGGAGCCAGGGATGTTCGTCGCCGAGCAATACCGTGCGGGTCGCGTCTTCCTGGCTGGTGACGCGGCTCATGTCATGCCGCCCTTCGCCGCCGCGGGCGCGAATACCGGTATCGAGGACGTGCACAACCTCGCCTGGAAGTTGGCGGCCGTCCTGCGCGACGAGGCCGATCCGGCATTGCTGGACACCTACCACACCGAACGCCACCCGGTCGGCTGGTACATCGCAGACCAGTCGAGCATCCGAACCGCCGACCTGCGCACCATGAATCGCGAAGCCACCGACGCCACGCCACTCGCCGATCCGATCGCTCTGATCCTGGGCAATCGCTACCGCGCGGGGGCACTCATCGACGACGGCAGCACGCACACCATGGCGCATCTCGATCTCACCGGCCAACCCGGCACCCGGCTGCCTCATCGTTGGCTGACCGACGGGCGCTCGACGCTCGACCTCATCGGAACCTCCTGCGCTGTCTTGGTCGGCCCAGCAGGCACCGCATGGAAGTCCCATCTACCGCCGGAAGTACATGAGCTGGACCAGGATTGGCCCGACACGGTCGGCCTCTCCCCTACCGGCGCACTCCTCGTGCGCCCCGATCAGATCATTGCCTGGCGTATGCCGAGCCTGCCGAGCGATCCGGCCGCCGAGCTGCATGCAGCCCTGGATCGCATAATGCGATGAGCCTGCGGTTATTTCGGTGGCGTCCCGATCGTCCGGACTTGCTTTCCATCCCAATGGAATTGGACCGGCGTCAGCGTGCCGTCCGGGCAGGCATTACAACTTCCGGGCGACTTGTAGGTCACGCCGACGGTGTCATCGGTCGTGCGTCCGGGATCCAGTGACGTGAACCCGAGACTCTCGTGCGTCGCCGTGCCGACGAACTCGCCCTTGTGGAACAGCAGCACTTGATTCGGTGAACTGCCGGTCGCGCCCTCAACCGTAATGATCACGGCCGACAGTGTGACGCACGGATCGAAGGTGCCCTCGAATCCGGCCGGATCGGTGGACCACGGCACCTTGGTAAGCGGATCGACGGGCAGCGTCGCGATGGCGGAACCGATCACCGGTGCGGTCAGGTCGACGCCGCATTTCGCCGTAGGCGCAGCACTCGACGTGGTCGCCACCGTAGTGGTCGGGTCGAAATCGGTTATCCGGCCACTGTTATCGCCCGAGCCGCACCCGGTCACACAGGTGAGTCCAATACCGAGGCTGAGCAAAACGAGCCGATAGATCTGCATCGAGGAAAGCCCTTCAGGTCGGACGAATATCTCGATCGCGCTCCACTCACCATCATCGCATCGTCGAATCCGGCGGTCGCCGCGGCCGGACTCCCACGGGTGGGGTCGCTGCCCGGACGGTGAGTAGATAACGTCGATATCCGTCCGAGTCCTGATGAGGAGATCTGAATGGGTTCAACGATTTTCGCCGTGTTCCTACCGCTGGCCCTGGCGCTGGTGATGTTCGGACTCGGGTTGACCTTGACCGTCGACGATTTCGCCAGAGTGCTGCGGTATCCCAAGGCGGCGGTGGTCGCGCTGGTGTGCCAGATGATCGTGCTGCCCGCGATTTGCCTGGGTCTGGTCTATCTATTCCGGCTCGAGGGTGCGCTGGCCGTCGGAGTGATGTTGCTCGTGGCCTCGCCGGGCGGGCCGTCGGCGAATCTGTTCAGCCATATCGCCGGTGGCAATGTGGCCCTGAACATCACGCTGACCGCGATCAATTCGATTCTCGCCGTCTTCACCCTGCCGCTGGTGGTCACGCTGTCGTTCACGCTGTTCATGGACGATGACGCCGCGATCGGGTTGCGGCCGGATAAGTTCGCCCAGGTGTTCGCGATCGTGCTGGTCCCGGTCGCGGTGGGAATGTGGGTGCATCGCCGGTTCACCGACTGGGCCGAGCGGATGCGCAAGAACGTCAAGATCGTCTCGGCGGTGGTGCTGCTGCTGGTCGTGGTGGCGGCGGTGGGGCGCGAGTTCGACACATTGACCGAGAACATCGGCAAGCTCGCCACCCTCAGCTTGCTGTTGTCGACGCTGAGCTTCGTCATCGGGTACACCGTGCCGCGCTTGTTCCGGGTGGAGACCGATCAGGCGATCGCCTCGGCGATGGAGATCGGCATCCACAACGGCGCGTTGGCGATCGCGGTCGCCTCCAGTGTGCTGCACAATTCGCAGATGGCGGTGCCGCCCGCGGTCTACGGGGTGCTGATGAATGTGCCCGCCGCCATCGCCGCATACTTGTTGGCGCGGCAGCTGCGCCGCGCGGCTCCCACACCGATTCCGGCCGCCACCGGCTAGGGCAACCGAGCGCGGCCTGGGTAGCCTTTGCGTGTTCGACGTCAGGTGAGAGGACCCCAGTTCGCGATGCGACCGCTCGGCACAGACGATCCCATGCGGATCGGGGACTACCGGCTACTCGGCCTGCTCGGTGCGGGCGGTATGGGCCGGGTGTACCTCGGGCGCAGCGCGGGTGGCCGCACGGTCGCGGTGAAGGTGATCCGGCCGGATCTGATCGGCAACGAGTTCCGGGAGCGGTTCCGGCGCGAGGTCACCGCGGCGCGGCGGGTCGGCGGGAAGTTCACCGCGCCGGTGCTCGACGCGGATGTGGATTCGACGCCGCCGTGGCTGGCGACCGGCTACGTGGCCGGATTCTCGTTGACCGATGCGGTCGAGCAGTTCGGCACGTTCAGCGAGAACACGCTGCTGGTGCTCGCGCACGGTCTGGCCGAGGCATTGATCGCCGTGCACGGTGCCGGGATCGTGCATCGCGATCTGAAACCGTCCAATGTGCTGCTGGCCGTGGACGGTCCGAAGGTGATCGACTTCGGCATCGCGCGCGCCGCCGAGGACAGCGCATTGACGACCACCGGAAATGTCATCGGCTCACCGGGATTCATGTGTCCGGAGCAGGTGGTCGGACCGACCATGGGACCCGAAGGTGATGTATTCGCACTCGGCGGCGTGCTCGTCTACGCGGCGACCGGGCAGGGGCCGTTCGGCGCCGGCGAGACCGTGCAGATGCTGTATCGGGTGGTGTACGAGGAGCCACGGCTCACGGCGGTGCCGGACCGGCTGCGGCCGCTCGTCGCGGCGTGCCTGAACAAGGATGTGGCGGCGCGCCCGACACCGCAGCAGTTGCTCGATCAGCTTGCCGAACTCGGGGTTCCGGAACGCGGCGGCTGGCTGCCCGCGCCGGTGCTCGAAGAGGTGAGCAGGCGGGCGGTTGCGCTGCTCGATCTGGAATCCGGGCCGGTCGAGGCGGTCGGACCGGATCCGGCGCGGTCGGCGGCGACGATTTCGCGGCCGCTGCCACAATCGAATTCGGGGCCACACACACCGCCCCACGCGCTGTCCCGGCCTGCGGCCGATACGGTGGCTTGGCAATCCGGAAATACCGCATGGCAATCCGGACCCCCTGGGCCGCAAGCCAATTCGAGCCGTGTGTACGCGCCGTATCCGCCGGCACAGGACCAGTCGGGGCCGCAACCTGCCTACTACTACCCGCCGCCTGCGCCGAAGAGTCGTTCACGTCGGACCGCATGGACCGTCGCGGCCGTGGTGGTCGGTCTCATCGTCGCGGGCGGCGCATTCCTCATCGGCACGCAACTGACCGACAAGTCCTCCGATTCCGCAGCGACGGTGAGCACTTCGGCGGTGGTCACCTCCGTCGCGCCCACGACCACCGCGACGAGTCAGACCTCCGCGACGAGCACTTCGGCAGCGGCCACGGATTCGGCGGTACCCGAAGCGTTCGTCGGCAAGTGGACCGGCACGGCAAGGGATGCGCTCGCCACCTTCGATATCGAGCTGACCATTCACGACGGGAAAATCGGCGAGGAGGTCGCCACCTCGGCCAATACCGGTCAGGCATCGCGCAGTCGGTGCGAACGCGCCGAACGTCTGACCAATGCCACCGACGCCCAGCTCACCTTCGTGGCACGGCTCAGCGGCGGTGCGAGCGGGTGTATGGACGAAGGGTCGACCTCGAAGGTCATCCTGCAGCCGGACGGTTCGGTCACCTACAGCTTCAGCGGCGGTTTCAGCGGTGTGCTCGGCGATGTCACCGGCACTCTGCACAAGAATTAAGGCGCGGCATTCGTCGGGCGCGCCTTCCGACGCACTCGACGCCGATCGTCCATCCTGTGGACGATCACCGGTTCGACAACGAGCCGTACCTGTGTGAAGGGATCATCGAATGCGCGTAGTAGCCGAGGTGCTGGTCGGCCTGGTGGCGTTGCTGCACATCTACATCCTGGTCATGGAGATGTTCCTGTGGACCGCGCCGCGGGTGCGCGCGTCCTTCGGCAGCACCGCCGAATTCGCCGAGCAGACCAAGGTTCTGGCCGCCAACCAAGGCCTCTACAACGGCTTCCTTGCGGCCGGTCTGATCTGGGGCATCATCGCCTCGGACCCGGTCGGATTCGCCGCGATGATCTTCTTCACCGCATGCGTTGTCGTCGCCGGGATCTACGGTGCGGCGACCGCGAACCGTCGGATCCTGTTCGTCCAAGCGCTGCCCGGAGCGATCGCCCTGGTCGCCGTGCTGATCGCGGGCAGCAACTAACGCTTGCCGAACCGTCGACGCGCGCGGGCTCGCTCGATGGTCGCCGCCCAGGACAGCTTCGCGATGGCGCTCGCCTCCCGCACGACGGCACGCGGATCGGCAGTAAGCAGATCGACACCCTCCCGACCTACCAGGCCGGTCACCTTGCGTCGCGTCGCCGAACTCGCCTTGCTCATATGGCCGCTGTCGAAGGGCGGCTGGGGATCGTATTCGATCATCAGCTGGATTGCCTCGGCTTGGTCCTTGCCCGCGATCTCACCGGCCAGCCACAGCCCGAGGTCGATTCCAGCGGACACGCCCGCGGCGGTGACGATCTTGCCATCGCGCACGATTCGTTCCTCGGCGCGTGGTTCGGCACCGAGCGCCTTCAACATCGGCAAACCGGCCCAATGCGATGTCGCGGGCTTACCTTTCAGAATCCCGGCGGCGGCGAGGATCACCGATCCGGTGCACACCGAAGTGGTCCAGGTCGAGGTCTCGTGCACCTGACGCAGCCAGGCGAGCAGCTTTTCGTCGGCCGCCGTGGCCGCGGTCGCGGGACCCGAGCCGCCGATGAGCACGATATCGGGAGAAGGCGTCTCATCGAGGGAGTGCGTCGCGCCGAGCAACAGCACACCGCTGTCGGTGGTGATCGGTCCCGGCTCGTGCCAGACGAAGCGCAGCCGCGCACCAGGCAGCATCCGCAGCACCTCGTACGGCCCGATCACATCGAGCGCGGTCATACCCGGATAGACGACGATGGCGATCTGCATTTACCTTCCCTCCCATGGTGGATCCCGCCCTCGACAGTAGCCCCTGATGGTGCGGTGGATGGCGGACCTGCACGTAAGCGGGCACCATCGAGACAGCACCGCCGAATGATCAATCGGAGGGATACGCATGCGGAGATTCATCGAGCTCGCGATCGCCGTGCTGATGGTCGGCGCGGTGGCCGGATGCGGCAACGATTCCGGCGCCGGGCCGGACATTGTCACGAGCACCGCGCCCAGCACGTCATCGGGGGTGCCGGATCTGGCGGCGGGGGAGGAAATCGCGCACGGTATCGATGTGCCGTGGGGACTGGCCTTTCTGCCTGATGGTGGTGCCCTGGTCGCGGAGCGAGATACCGGCCGAATCCTGCGGGTGGTGCCTGGACGCGAGCCCGAGCAGGTGTACGAGGTTCCGGGTGTGGTCGCGCGCGGCGAGGGCGGTCTGCTCGGGCTCGCGGTGGCGGCGGACTATGCCGAAACACGGTATATCTATGCGTATTTCACCGCGGCCGACGACAATCGGATCGTGCGGTTCCGGCTCGACGGGCAACCGGAGGTCATCTTCGCCGGTCTCGCCAAGGCCGGCAACCACAATGGCGGCCGGATCGCGTTCGGGCCCGACGGCATGTTGTATGTCGGAACCGGAGATGCGGGGCAGGGCGCCAGATCTCAGGATCCGGCGAGCCCCAACGGCAAGATCCTGCGGCTGACACCCGATGGCGCTCCGGCACCGGACAATCCAACGTCCGGTTCGCCGGTGTACAGCCTGGGACACCGCAATGTGCAAGGTCTGGCTTGGGATCGGGCAGGCAGATTCTTCGCCGCGGAGTTCGGCCAGAACACCTTCGACGAGATCAATCTGATCGAGCCGGGCCGCAACTACGGCTGGCCGATCGTCGAAGGTAAAGGCGGCACCGATCGGGGATTCACCGACCCCCAAGTCATTTGGAAACCTTCGGAGGCATCGCCGTCCGGCATTGCCATCTCCGGCGACACCCTCTATGTCGCGGCGCTGCGCGGCGAACGACTGTGGACGGTTCCACTGCACGACGGCACGCTGGGCACACCACAGACCCAGTTGCCCGACCTGGGCCGCCTGCGCACGGTGACGATAGCCCCGGACGGCGCACTGTGGCTGACCACCTCCAATACGGACGGCCGCGGTGACGTCCGTGCCGGTGATGATCGGATCATCCGTTTCCCGGCGCGCTGAGTTCCCTTATTTCACAACGTTTCCGACCGAGCGCAGATCGCGGCGCAGCAGTGCGGTCTCCCTGGCATAGCCACGGCGGCCGAATACTCGATACAGCAGCCGGACAGGAGCCGGGATATGCCCGGCGAATTCCGACCATTCACGCTCATCGGCCTCCTCGGCGATATGACCGAGGAATACCAGCGCCCGCCCCTTCGAAAACGATGCCAAACCACGCTTGCCGAGCTCGGCCCACTCCGACTCGGTCAAGGTCTCGGCCACCATCGGCAGTACCGAATCTTCCTCCAGGCGAAGATGTTCGGTGAGCGCCTCATGTAGTCGGCGTAACCCCTCGACCAGCAGATCCGCCGTTTCCGCGCCGCCCTGATGTTCCCACTCGGACAGTTCGGAATCGACGCGGCGCATGAGCGCATCGACCTCTTCGTGCTGGGTCTGCATGAGGTCGACCAGCGTCGAATCCAGTTCCGCCCAACGCAGTTTCGGCCAAACCAGCTCGTCCTCATTGCTGTGATGATGATGCAGAGCGGCGAGCATCTCGCGCGCATGTGCGCTCACCCGCACTACCTGTTCGGCATCCATGGGCGAGGTCGCCTCGACAATGTCTGCCAGCAAACGGAATTCGCGTCGGAACACCCGGTGCACCAGCACCATGTCGTGGGTATCACAACCTGGCGACTCGGCCGCCCGGCGGCTCATAACACCTGCTCCAGCGCAGACAGAAGATCCCCGATAGCCATTTAGTTCCTCCCGATACTAAATGCACTCCTGTGCAATAAGTGCAACTTAGTATACTTTTGGCCGAGCTAACACTGTCAAGATGTCACTCGGAGGACACGCAGCGAATGACCGAGCACCGCGCCCGGGGCAGCGAGACCACCCAGGTCGAGGAAACCGCCCAGCTCACTTCGGGCCGCGTCGCCCAGCGCCGACGCACCCGCAAGGCCATCGTCGACGCCTCCATGACACTGCTGAACCGCGGCATCGAACCCTCGGTCAACGACATCGCCGCCGCTGCGGACGTGTCCAGACGCACCGTCTACCTGCATTTCCCCACTCTCGACCAGTTGATGCTCGACGCCACCATCGGCCTGCTCAGCGCGAATACCGATGAGGCGCTGACGAATATCCATTCCGCGGACCCGCGCGTACGCATCGCCGAACTGGTGCGGGCGATGGGTGCGGAGATCACCGAGCTGCTACCGATGGGGCGGCGGCTGGTGAAGCTCACCGTCGACCCACCCGCGGAGGACGCACCACGACGTGGGCATCGTCGGGTGCGTTGGATCGAATGGGCGCTCGAACCATTGCGTGATCGCCTGCCCCAGCGGCAGTTCGACGATCTCGTGTCGAGTATCGCGCTCGTGGTGGGTTGGGAGGCGTTCATCGTGCTGATCGATGTGCGCGGCCTCGAGCCCGATAAGGCTGTCGAGGTATGTGCCCGCACCGCAACGACTCTCGTGGATGCCGCGCTACGCTCGCTCGAAAACTCATAGGCCGCAGCGCCGCACTCGATCATCCTGTGACACTCGGCCATTCGGCCGTCGATATGCGTTGTCCCGAGCGCCAGACGGCCAGCGTCAGTGGCACGCCCGGACGGTAGGCGATGTGGGTGGCCGAGGGGGCGTCGAGCACCTGCAGATCGGCTCGGGCACCGACTTCGACGACCCCGACATCGTCGCGGCGCAATGCTTTCGCGCCCGCTGCGGTGGCCGCGTACACCGCTTCGGCGATCGAGAGGCCCATCTGGAGTACGGCCGTTGCGACGCAATAGGCCATCGATGTGGTGTAGGAACTGCCCGGATTGGCATTGGTGGCCAGTGCGACGGTCGCACCCGCGTCGAGCAGTGCGCGGGCGGGAGCGAGGGGTTGGCGGGTGGAGAGGTCACAGGCGGGCAGGACGGTGGCGACGGTGTCCGAGGCGGCGAGGGCCTCGACATCGGCGTCGGTGAGGTAGGTGCAGTGATCCACGCTGGCCGCGCCGTGCCGAACGGCCAGTTGCACGCCGGGGCCGGTGCCCAATTGGTTGCCGTGGACGCGCAGACCGAGTCCGCGTGCGGCGGCGGCGCGCAGGACGCGATCGGACTGATCCTCGTCGAAAGCGCCTGTCTCGCAGAAGACGTCGGCCCAGCGCACATGCGGTGCGACCGCGTCGAGCATATCGCCGCAGACCAGGTCCACGTAGGTTTCGGCATCGGCACCGGGCGGCACCAAGTGTGCGCCGAGGTAGGTCACTTCGTCGGCGATGGCGGCGGCGATGCGGGCCGAGCGTGCTTCGTCGGGCACGCTGAGACCGTATCCGGTCTTGGTCTCCAGGCAGGTCGTGCCCTGGCGGTAGGCCTCGATGACGTGGCGGCGCAGGTTGGCCGAAAGCTGTTCGTCCGAGGCACTTCTGGTGGCGGCGACCGTCGTTGCGATACCACCGGCACGGTAGGGCTGACCGGCCATTCTGGCCTCGAATTCGGCGGTGCGATCACCGGCGAAGACCAGGTGGGTGTGGCTGTCGACCCACCCGGGCAACGCCGCGCGGCCGCCGATATCGACCTGATCATCGGCGGCGGGTGCGGACCCCGCCGGGCCGATCCAGGCGAAGCGTTCACCCTCGAGCACCACTGCGGCATCGTGCAGCGGGCCGTCCGGGGCGTTGGTGGTCAGCTCGCCGATTCCAGTGATGAGGGTCGACACGGTGCCCTTTCTGTCGGTGGAGATTCTGTCTTTTCGTTTCCGCGAATGCTCACGGTGTGCACAAGGCCCGAATCTCTTCGCGCAGAATAATTTCGGGACTTTCCACCGATACATGACGGCCTTCGGAGACCACCTGCCGACCGGCGATCAGCACCTCGCGGATATCGGTGGCCGAGGCGGCGAACAGTGCGGCCGCTGGTTCGGTGCCCGCGGTCCGGATCGAGTCGAGATCGACGGTGACCAGATCGGCCGCCGCACCCGCTTCGATGCGACCTACTTCCGGCCAGCCGATCGATTCGTGATCTGTTGCCGCACCGAACAACTCCGCAATCTCGAATCGTCCGCGGGTGTGGGAGGCGAGACGTTCGTTCAACTCCAGCGCACGCCACTCTTCGAAGCCGTCGACGACCGCGTGACTGTCAGTGCCGAGGCACAGCCGGACTCCGGCATCGAGAAGTTCGCGGGCGGGGCCGATGCCGTCGCCGAGATCGCGTTCGGTGGTCGGGCAGAAGCATGCCCGTGACCTTGCGTCGGCCAGCATCTGGATATCGGCGGTGCTCATATGCGTGGCATGCACGGCCACCGTATCCGGCCCGAGCAACCCGCTATCTGCCAACAGCGCGGTCGGCGTAAGCCCGTGTGCAGCAAGGCAATCAAGATTCTCGGCGGGTTGTTCGGAGAGGTGGACGTGCACCGGCCGACCGTCGGCCTGCTGGGCGACCACGGCCAGTGCTCGCGGGGGCACCGCGCGCACCGAATGTGCGGCCACACCCGTGCGCACCAACTCCGATTCCGGCTTGAATGCGGCGGATCGCTCGGCCCAGGCCGCCGCATCACCATCACTGAAGCGACGCTGATGTTCGTCCGGCTGCTGACCGAATCCGCCATTGAGATAGCAGGTATCGAGCAGAGTAAGCCGTATTCCGGCGTCCTGTGCCGCCGCGGCCAGGGCGGCGCTCATCGCATTCGGATCGGTATAGGCCACGCCGCCGGGTGCGTGATGCAGATAGTGGAATTCGCCGACGCTGGTGTAACCGGCAAGCACCATCTCCGCGTAGACCCCGCGTGCCAGCCGGTAGTAGGAGTCGGGATCCAGTCGATCTGCGACCGCGTACATACGTTCCCGCCACGTCCAGAACGAGCCCGGGCCATGGTGGGTACGCCCGCGCAAGGCGCGATGGAAAGCGTGTGAATGCGCATTCGCGAAACCGGGAACGGTCAAGCCGTGCAACACATTTCCATTCGGCTCGGTTCCCCGGGCCACCGAGCGGATCGTCGATCCGGCGACATCGATCGTCACCCGCTCGGCCAATCCGTCTGGTAGCCAGGCATATTCGGCCCAATAGACGCTCATTTGGCCGAACTCCCGCACATCGGATTCCGGTCGCGCCGATACGACATCTGAACGCGCGCCCAGTGATCCGCGCTCATTTCGCCAAGTCCTCGAGCACACGAGCCAGGCTCTCGGCACCGAAGTCCACATCCGCCGGTTCCGAATACTCCTGCGGCGCATGGCTGATACCGGTCGGATTGCGCACATAGAGCATGCCGGATGGCACGTGCGCGGCCAGAATGCCCGCGTCGTGCCCCGCGCCGGTCGGCAGGGCGGGCACGCCGCCGAGTACCGCGTCCATTCGGCCCCGCAGCGTCTCGTCGAAAACGACATCGTCGGAATAAGATTCCTCGGTCACGGTGACCTCGCAGCCCTCGGCAGCCGCGGCCTCGCGTGCGAATCCGGCGATATCCTCGACCAATGCGGCGGTGCGTCCGTCTCCGGCGACGCGCGCATCCAGCCACAGATCCACCGTCGAGGCAATGACATTCGTGCCGCCCGGTGTGGGTATCAGCTTGCCGACGGTGGCCCTGGCATCGTCGGTAGCCGCGGCAACCCGGCGGGCAGCCGCGATCACAGCGGCCGCGGGCAGCATCGGATCGTGGCGGTCGGGTATGCGTGTCGCGCCCGCGTGATTGCCCTGTCCGGTGAAGGAGAACCGGTAGCGGCCGTGCGCGATGATGCTGCTGCCGGTGGCGACCGCGCTGTCCAGGTCGATCAGCCCGCGTCCCTGTTCGACATGCAATTCGACGAAGCAGCCGATGCTGGCGAGCGCCTCGGGATCTGCGCCGAATCTATCCGGGTCCTGCCCCGCGTTGGCCGCGGCCTCGGCGAAGGTGATCCCGGCGGCGTCCCGCAGTCCGCGGGCGCGGTCGGCGTCGATGGCACCGGTGAGCAGTCTGGATCCCAGACACGGCACACCGAAACGTCCGCCCTCCTCCTCCGCGAACACCAATAGCGCAAGCGGCTTCGCGGGAGTGAAGCCCTTGGCGCGCAGGATATCCACGGCGGCGAGGGCGCTCGTCACCCCGAGCGGTCCGTCGAATGCGCCGCCGCCGGGCACCGAGTCCAGATGACTCCCAGTGACCACCGCACCGGAACCGGGCCTCCCCCACCACGCCCAGATGTTCCCGTTGCGGTCGGTCGTCACATCCAGACTGCGCCGGGCCGCCTGCTCGATGAACCAGTCCCGCAATTCCAGTTCGGCACGGTCGAAGGCGTGTCGAGAGTATCCGCCGCGCCGCGTATCCCGGCCCACATCGGCAATTTCGGCGAGCAGGCCGTTCGCTGTCACTTGTTCTCCTGCATGGGGATTCGCACGCCACGCTGCTCGGCGACCGCGCCGGCCCGCTCGTACCCGGCATCCACATGCCGAATGACGCCCATACCGGGGTCATTGGTGAGCACACGCTCGATCTTCTGTCCGGCCAACGCGGTTCCGTCGGCGACACAGACCTGTCCGGCGTGGATGGACCGGCCCATGCCGACGCCACCACCGTGGTGGATCGATACCCAGCTCGCGCCCGAAGCGGTGTTGACCAGTGCGTTGAGCAGCGGCCAGTCGGCAATGGCATCGGATCCATCGGCCATGGCCTCGGTTTCGCGATACGGCGAGGCGACACTACCGGAGTCGAGGTGGTCACGGCCGATCACCACCGGAGCCTGCAACTCGCCGTTGGCGACCATCTCGTTGAAGCGGAGTCCGGCGAGGTGCCGTTCACCGTAGCCGAGCCAGCAGATGCGGGCCGGAAGTCCTTGGTAGGCAATGCTTTCCCCGGCCATGGTGATCCATCGACGCAGGGATTCGTTCTCCGGGAACAGTTCCAGCATGGCGCGATCGGTCGCGGCGATATCCGCCGGATCACCGGAGAGCGCGGCCCAACGGAACGGCCCCTTGCCCTCACAGAACAGCGGCCGGATGTAGGCGGGCACGAATCCCGGGAAGTCGAAGGCCCGTTCGCAGCCACCGAGTTTCGCCTCGCCGCGCAGTGAATTGCCGTAGTCGAAGACCTCGGCGCCGCGATCGAGAAACCCGAGCATCGCATCGACGTGTTCGGCCATGGATTCGCGGGAGCGATCGGTGAATTCGTCGGGCTTCTTCGCGGCGTAATCGGCCCAGTCTTCGAGTGCGACACCGCGCGGCAGGTACGCGAGGGGGTCGTGCGCCGAGGTCTGGTCGGTGACGATATCGATCTCGACTCCTGCCGCCAACAGCCTCGGCAGCACCTCGGAGGCATTGCCGATCAGACCGACCGACAATGCCTTTCGCTCCGTACGTGCTTTCGAGACCCGGCGCACCGCATCATCGAAATCGGTGGCGATCTCGTCGAGATAGCGGTCGTGCACCCGCCGCTCGGCACGGGCCGGATCGCATTCGACGACCAGGGCGACACCGCCGTTCATGGTGACGGCCAGCGGCTGCGCACCGCCCATGCCACCCAATCCCGCTGTGAGCGTGAGGGTTCCGGCGAGGGTGCCGCCGAAACGCTTATCCGCCACGGCGGCGAAGGTCTCGTAGGTGCCCTGCAGAATGCCCTGGGTGCCGATGTAGATCCACGAACCCGCGGTCATCTGGCCGTACATGGTGAGGCCGAGCGATTCCAGTCTGCGGAACTCGGGCCAGGTCGCCCAGTCCCCCACCAGATTCGAATTGGCGATCAACACCCGCGGCGCCCATTCGTGCGTCCGGAATACGCCGACGGGCTTACCCGACTGAACCAGCAGGGTCTCATCGGCCTCGAGTGTGGTGAGCGTGCGGCTGATCGCATCGAAGCTTGCCCAGTTCCGCGCCGCCTTACCGGTGCCGCCGTACACGACCAAGTCCTGCGGGCGCTCCGCCACCTCGGGATCGAGATTGTTCTGCAGCATCCGGAGTGCGCCCTCGGTCTGCCAGTTCTTGGCCGTCAGTTGCGTGCCACGTGCCGCGCGTACTGTCCGTGTCATCGGATTGCCTCCATATCAACGAATTTTCCGTCCGCCCCGCAGGTCGGTGTCGCATAGCTACTGGTGACCTCGTATGACCATGTGCACGAGCCCGATTCGCTATGCGGGAACCGGATTGCTTCGGGTGTTGGCAAGGGAGCTCACTTTCCTGAGGTGTCGAGGTGGGGTGTGACCGCGGCCAGCAGTTCGCCGGAACGAATAAGTTCCGTAGCGGCGGCGATTTCCGGGGCGAGGTGCCGGTCCGGTCCCGGGCCGTCGACCTCGGTGCGAAGCAGAGCGCGGGCGGCCGCGGTTGCCGGGCCGGGACGCAGCGGGGATCGCAAGTCCAATGCCCTTGCAGCCGTGAGATATTCGACGGCGAGCACGGTAACCAGCCCGTCGACGGCCCTGCGCAATTTGCGCGCGGCCGACCAGCCCATCGACACATGGTCTTCCTGCATCGCGCTGCTCGGAATCGAATCCACCGAGGCCGGCATCGCGAGGCGCTTGAGCTCGCTGACGATTCCCGCCTGGGTGTACTGCGCGATCATGTGACCGGAATCGACCCCCGGATCGGCCGCGAGGAAGGCCGGCAGGCCGTGTGAGCGTGCGACATCCAGCATCCGGTCGGTGCGCCGCTCGGCCATGCTCGCTACATCGGCGACCGGAATGGCCAGGAAGTCCAGCACATACGCCACCGGAGCACCGTGGAAGTTGCCGTTGGATTCCAATCTGCCATCGGCGAGCACGACGGGATTGTCGATCGCCGAGGCCATTTCGCGCTCGGCGACCAGTTCGGCGTGCGTGAGGGTGTCGCGGGCGGCGCCGTGCACCTGCGGTGCGCAACGCAATGAATACGCGTCCTGCACCCGGTTGCAGTCCGGACCCCGGTGGCTGGCAACGATTTCCGATCCCGCGAGCGCGGCCGCCATGCGCCGTGCCGAGCGGGCTTGGCCGGGATGCGGGCGCAGCGCCTGTAGATCATCGGCGAAGACCCGGTCGGTGCCGAGCAGCGCCTCCACGCTCATGGCGGCGGTGATATCGGCGACGTCGAGCAGTTGGCGCAGGTCATTGATCGCGAGCGCCAGCATGCCCAGCATGCCGTCCGTGCCGTTGGTGAGCGCGAGCCCTTCTTTCTCGGCAAGGGTCACCGGCTTGATTCCCTTGGCGTGCAAGGCTTCTGCCGCCGTAACCACATTGCCAGCGGAGTCCGTGACCTCCCCCTCCCCCATCAGCGCCAGTGCGACCGCAGCCAGTGGCGCGAGATCGCCGGAGCAGCCGAGCGATCCGAACTCGTGCACCACCGGCGTAATGCCCGCATTGATCAACGCGGCCAAGGTGAGCGCCGTCTCCGGTCGCACACCGGTATGTCCGGTGGCCAACGTGCGCAGCCGCAGCAGCATCATGGCGCGCACTACCTCGGTCTCGACCGCCGCGCCCGCGCCCGCGGCATGCGAGCGGATCAGCGACCGCTGTAGCGCGGCCCGGCTCTCCGGCGGAATGTGGCGGGTGGCCAGTGCACCGAAGCCGGTCGAGACGCCGTAGGTCGGGACCGTGCCCGCCGCCAGCGCGTCGACATGCTGGCGCGCGTAGGTCAGCCGCTTCTCGGCGGCCTCGCTGAATCGAACTTCCGCGCCGTCGCGGGCAACGGCGACGATGCGTTCGACGGTCAGCGGCCCGTCCAGCTCCACGGGCGGTAACTGCGTGGTATCCGGCATAGGCCCATTCCACCGCCACGGGGGCGGGTGGAGAATGAGGCTGAGCCAGGTTCTGTCTGGTATCCGAGACATTCCGAGACAATCCGAGGAAGTGGCATGGGAACGAGCACCGATATCCCGGCGCTGCGGCGCGGCTTGGCGGTGCTGCAGCTGATGGCGACCCGTGCCGGACCGGTCTCCGCATCCACAATCGCGCGCGAGCTCGACATCCCCCGCTCCACCACCTATCACCTGCTCGCGGAGTTGGAGCAGGCCCGCTTCGTCACCCGGCTGCCCGCCGAACGGCGCTACGGCCTCGGTATCGCCGCCTTCGAGTTGGGTTCGGCCTATCTGCGTCACGATCCGCTGGAGCGGGTGGCCGGACCGTTGCTGCGCGAGTTGGCCGGACGGGTCGGGCACAACGCGCACCTCGGGGTCCTGCACGGCAGTGAACTGCTGTATCTGATCAAAGAACGCCCAGCGCGTCCCGAAACGCTGGTGACCGATGTCGGCGTGCGCCTGCCCGCCCAGCTGACCGCATCGGGCCGGGCGATCCTGGCGCATCTGCCCGCCGCCCATGTGCGTGCGCTGTTCCCGTCGGCGGCGGCCTTCGTACGCCGCACCGATCGCGGGCCGACCAG
This sequence comes from Nocardia vinacea, assembly GCF_035920345.1. Lineage (NCBI taxonomy): Bacteria > Bacillati > Actinomycetota > Actinomycetes > Mycobacteriales > Nocardiaceae > Nocardia > Nocardia vinacea. The sequence continues at coordinate 768,082 of NZ_CP109149.1, read as the reverse complement.
CCTCGCGGCGCTGCGCACCATCCTGGCCGTCGAGCGTCGCCGCGGCTGGGCGAGCGAGGACGGACATGTCACCGCTGGATTCGCCTCGGTCGCCTATCCGACATTCGATCACGACCATCGGCCGATCGCGGCGATCAGCGTGACGCTGCGGCACCACTGCGAGCAGATCCCCTGTGCTGCCGATTGGTCCGGTCTCGCCGCTCAGGTGCGATCGACCGCTGACGATCTCACCCGCCGCATCGGCGGGCGGGTGAGCTGACGAAGTGAATAGATAGCAACAAGGAGAAACTCCCAGGTCCTTCGGCTGCAATCGCGACACACCGACCGACTATCCGGATTTCAGCAATCAGACAGTTACGCTGATGGATCACCGACCGGGCAATGCCCGCCGGGTGACGCACGACCAACAGTGCCGGATGGGGACAGGAGCACGATGCGAACACCGATGCGCCGCCGCGCCCTGGTCGGGCTCGCGATCATCGCGAGCGCGCTACTGCTGCCGAGCCTCGCCATGCCGACCGCACAGGCCACCATCGCACCGTTCGGCCGGGAATTCCTCTGGGGCGTCGCATCATCGGGCTTTCAATCCGAAGGCCGTGCGCCGGACAGCAATTGGACCCGCTATATCGAAACCGGCATGGCCGGGGACGACTACGAGAATTCGGTCGACTTCTACAAGCGCTACATCTCCGACATCAACCTGGCCGCCCATCTCGGGGTCCGGGTGTATCGGATAGGCATCGAATGGGCACGGATACAGCCGCAACCCGATACCTGGGACGAGACGGCATTCGGCTTCTACGACAACGTGATCGCGCGCATCCTCGCCACCGGCATGCGGCCGATGCTCACCCTGGATCATTGGGTGTATCCAGGCTGGGCCGCCGATCGCGGCGGCTGGCGCAATCCGGGCATGGTCGAGGATTGGCTGGCCAGTATGCGAAAGGTGGTGAACCGATATACCTCTCGCAACCCACTGTGGGTCACCTTCAACGAGCCCGCCGCCTACATCGGCACCGAACTGCGCATCGGTGCCATCACGCCGGACGAAGCGCCAGCGATGCTGGACCGAATCGCCCAGGCGCACAACGCGATCTACGACACCATCCATCAAAACATGCCCGACGCGCAGGTCACCAGCAACCTCGGCTATGTCGCGGGCGCCGAAACCGAGGTGAACCAGCCGCTCGTGGACCGGATCGCCGATAAGCTCGATTTCATCGGCGTCGACTATTATTTCGCGCCCCTGCCGGAAACGAATAAAGCGGTACAGGGTGGTTCGAACGAAGGTCCGGCGATCTGGGAACTCCCGATTCACACCGAGGGCATCTACTACGCGCTGCGCCATTACGCGCAGTTGTTTCCCGACCGCCCACTGTATGTCGTGGAGAACGGCATGCCTACCGAGGACGGTAAACCGCGCGTCGACGGATACACCCGCTCCGACCACCTCCGCGACACCGTCTACTGGCTCCAGCGCGCCAAGTCCGACGGAATGAATGTCGTCGGCTACAACTACTGGAGCCTCACCGACAACTACGAATGGGGCAGCTACACACCACGTTTCGGCCTCTACACCGTCGACGTCCGCACCGACCCCACCCTGACCCGCAAACCCACCGACGCCGTCGACGCCTACCGCGGCATCATCCAATCCGGCGGCGTCCCCACCAGCTACCACCCGACCCGCCCACCAGTCGAATGCGGATTGGTCGACCCACCCGACAGCTGCGACGAAACCGTCGCCGTTCCCTAGCCGAAATTGGATCGGGGTTCGCCCGAGCCGGATTCGAACGACTGATTCAACCCTGCCGTCGCCCGATTACGCCGTTGATGCGACAGGTGGCTATTCGTCCAGCATCGGTTGCGCGACGTCACGCCACGAGCGGGTGTACGCGAGAGTTACGGCCGATGCGATCAGGGCGGCGGGGATGACGAAACCCCAATGGGCACTTGCGGAATAGAGTGCGACAGCGGCGGTGGCTCCGAGAACCACGGCGGCGATTCGGGCGACGGCTAGCGGATCGGCACGGCGCTCCGCGGCCAGGTCGCTGACCAGGCCGGTGAATGTGCTCGTCATGTAGGTGGTCGGCGATCCGCGATCGATGACGAGGACCGCGGCGGACTGGACACCCATGGCGAGAGCCGCCACCGCCAGCAGGACGATGCGAACAGCACCAATTGCATCGGCGACCAAGGCAATAACGGCCACGACAACCACCAATGTCGCCTCACCCGCGAGGCAGTGACGGATGCGTGCGGTGCGCCGCATCCCCGGCGGCATTGCGCGACACCAACGCGCGGCCACAGCCACACCGACGAGATAGGCGGCGAGCACGGTGAACGGCGGCATCAGTTCGATACCGGACAGCCCGACGGCCGCACCGAGCAGCACCAGATTGCCGGTCAGGATGCTAGCGAACACCTTACCGAGTTCGGTGAAGACCAAGGCGTCGGTCGCGCCCGCCCCCGCGGACAACAGAACCAGCACCGCGGGTCCGACCGGAAGCCACTGGGTAAGTTGGTGCTTCATCGGCATAACTGCGACGCTATCGATGTCGATGACCGCTGCCGAGGCGACGCGCTCGGTTACCGCGATCGGCATAGCGGGCTTCGCGAAATCGGTGCCGGATACGATCCGCCGCGGGACAGGCTACGGAACCCGTCGACCGCGACGAACCGGCGGCATTTCGATATTTCGGCTATTTCTTATCGGCGGTCAGCTGTCCGGCCGCACCCCAGCTGTCGGCGGGCGTCTCGTGAATCCACACCTGGACGGTTTCGGCCGGAATTTGGTAGGCGTCGACGAAGGCGTCGGTGATCCGGCGGACCAGATCCCGCTTGAGTTCGACGGTGCGCGGACCCTGCTGGACGGTAACGATGGGCATGACTGATCTCCTGACTGAAAAAGGTTGGGACAGACCGCATCCGGCTGATTCCGAGTTGTTCGGCGGTCTGTTATCAGTTCACCCGAACAAAGATCGTCGACCAAGGGCCAGTTCGTTCGCGCAGCGATAACGAACGCTTATTGTCGGCGGCTCACTTCGCCAGGAGGTCGCGCAACAACTCCGAGCTCGGCGAATCGGTCCCGGCTCGCAGGGCGACGGCAATCGGCAGGCTCAGGCCGCCGTCGGCGAACGGACGGAAGGCCACTCGAGGGTTGTGTACCTGGTCGGCATTCGCGGCGTAGATCACTGTCCACATCGCGGCGGCGGTGCCGATCGCGGCCAAATTGTCCTGCAGCGTGGTGGCGGTCGGTGCCGGAACCGGCTCGAAACCCGCACGCTGACAAGACATCAGCACCAGATCCACCAGTGCCGGATGATTGCGCCGCTCGGTCATCCGCAGCGGCACCGAGGCCAGATCGGCCAATCGCACCGTCTCGTGCGCGGCCAGCGGATGCCGGGCCGGGAGCACCGCGACGAGCGGATCATCCCATGCGCGCAAATACTCCAGCTCCGGAGTGTCGTCGGTGGCGGGCGCACGCACGAAGGCCGCATCCAGTCGTCCGTCGGCCACCTGCGCCAACCGCTCGCGCACCGGCAGCGTGACCAACTCGATCCGCACCTGCGGAAGCCGCTCAGCAAAGGCATCCAGGATCGCGTCCAGCCGCACGCCGAGTCCGGTGACCGTGCCGAGCCGGAACACCTCGGCCCGCGCACCCGCCAGATCGGCCACCGATGCCCGCGCCTGATCCGCCGCGATCAACACACCGCGCGCCGCGGGCAGAAACCGCTGCCCGGCTTCGGTCAGCCGCACCCGCCGCGGCGACCGGTCCAGCAACTGAACCTTCAATTCCCGCTCGAGCCGCTGCACCTGCTGACTCACCGCCGGTTGCGCGATATGCAGCCGCGCGGCCGCGCGCCCGAAGTGCAGTTCCTCGGCCACGGTGACGAAATAGCGCAATTGGCGCAGCTCCATGGGGTGGCTCCTCGAGAGATAGCGGTCCTGTCGGTCCATAGAACCAGCCGCCGCGCGCCCGTACTGCGCCGCCATCCGTCCTCGATGTGCCAGGGATTACTGCAGCTGGGCTGCTCTTGAGGGAGAGCCCGAATTGCCCGGAATCCATGCCGAGGGACCGGCTGTGGTGGATCGGATAGTCGGCAAGGAAGCTCAGTACCAGTCCGAATCGAGCACGTTGAGCAAGGCCCCGAAACTCGCCGTGATCGATCACGCCGTATGACGTGCTGCTCCTTCCTCCGCGTTGGAGCAGCCGATCCCGCTGACGAAGTTGATGCAGGTCCGGTGATGGCGGTCGGTGTCGCGCTCTACGCGCCTCCAGCTCGATATTCCTCCGGCGAGGTTTTCGGCGATACGCTGACATTGGCGAAAGGTGAGTGCATGTTGCCTGGTGTCCGGAGAGATGCTGGTCGGATCACACCCGGCCGATGACTGATAATGATCCGCTGCCGACGCGCCGTGAGGTGGTGACGCCCGCAGCGGCGGAGTTGACTGCGGTTGGTTTCGAGGACGCCGTGGAAATCGGACACGGCGGTTTCGGGGTGGTGTATCGCTGCTGGCAGCCGAAGTTGGATCGGACGGTGGCGGTGAAGATTCTGACCGCGGAACTGGACGAAGACAATCAGGCGCGGTTTGTGCGGGAGCAGCACGCGACGGGCCGGTTGACCGGGCATCCGAACATCGTCACCGTGCTCGAGGCCGGTACCACCGAGAGCGGGCGGCCCTATCTCGTGATGCCGTATCACCCGCTGGGTTCCCTGGACGGATGGATCCGCGAGAATGGACCGCTTCCTTTGGAGAAGGTGGCGCAGATCGGGGTGAAGATCGCTGGGGCACTGGCCAGCGCGCATCGGCTCGGAATCGTGCATCGGGACGTGAAACCGGGAAACATTCTGCTCACCGAATACGGTGAACCAGCCCTGACCGATTTCGGTATCGCCCACATCACCGGTGGGTTCCAGACGACCGCCAGCATCGTGACCGGATCACCGGCATTCACCGCACCGGAAGTGCTCGAAGGCGACGATCCGACCCCGGCCGCGGACGTCTACGGGCTCGGCGCCACCCTGTTCTGCGCACTGACCGGGCACGCCGCGTTCGAGCGGCGTAGCGGTGAGAACATGGTCGCGCAGTTTGTCCGGATCACCACCCAGCCGGTGCCCGACCTGCAGGAGAACGGCATCCCCGAGGACGTGTCGGCGGTGGTGGCAACAGCGATGAGCCGCGACCGCAAGGAGCGGCCGTCGGCGGCGGCGCTGGGGGAGACATTTCGGCAACTGCAGCAGCGCCACGGGTTCGCGGTGGGCGAGATGGCGGTGGGGGGCGAACCGAATCTCGAGGAGCCCGACCAGAAGCCACCGATGCGGGCAGCGCGCAAGCGGACAGCGGCTACTCGGGACCACAGCGGCAATCTGCCGCTCGAGCTGACCAGCTTCATCAATCGACGCACCGAGGTATCGGAGCTGAAGAATCTGCTGTCGAGCGCGCGGCTGGTGACATTGACCGGGACCGGAGGTGTCGGCAAGACGCGACTGGCGCTGCGGGCCGCATCCAGTGCGCGACGCGGTTTCGCCGACGGTGTGTGGTCGATCGAACTGGCCGATGTGTCCGATCCGGCGCTGCTGGTCGACGTGGTGGCGGCCACGCTCGGTGTGCGCAACGAGTCGGCCACCCCGTTGCTCGAGGTTCTGATCGACTTCCTGAGTTCGCGAGAAACACTGCTCGTTCTGGACAACTGCGAGCAGATCGTGGAGGCCGTGGCCAAGCTGACCGAGACGTTGCTGCGGACTTCTCCGGAGCTGCGGATTCTCACCACCAGCCGCGAACCTCTGAATATCGCCGGGGAAGCGGTACTGCGGGTGGCACCACTGTCGGTCCCCGACCCCGACCGAGAGCCGACGCTGGTAGGGCTGCCCGGTTTCGATGCGGTGAAATTGTTCGCCGACCGCGCTGCGGCAGCGGTGCCGGGTTTCGAGCTCGATGAGGACAACAAGTCCGCCGTGGCCTGGATTTGTGCGCGGCTGGACGGTTTGCCGCTGGCAATCGAGCTGGCCGCGGCCCGAATGCGCACGATGTCACCGCAGCAGATCCTGGCCCGGCTCACCGACCGGTACACGCTGCTCACCCGCGGCAGTCGTACAGCCCCGACACGGCAGCAGACGCTGCGATGGAGCATCGACTGGAGCTACGAGTTGTGCACCGGGACCGAACAGCGACTATGGGCCCGGATGTCGGTGTTCGCCGGCAGCTTCGAACTCGACGCCATCGAGCAGATATGTGGCACAGACCTGGCACCGGACACGCCGCTCGATGTGCTTTCCTCCCTGGTGGACAAGTCCATCCTGATCCGGGAGGAATCGGACACCGTCGTGCGTTTCCGCATGCTCGAGACAATTCGCGACTACGGCCGGGAAAAGCTACGAGAGTCCGGCGAACACACCGAGCTGCGCCGACGGCACCGTGACTGGTATCGGCAGTTGGCGCTGGACGCGGAAGCCGGGTGGATCAGCGCCCGGCAGCTCGACTGGATCATCCGCCTCGAACGCGAACTACCCAACCTGCGCGAAGCGCTCGAATCCTGCCTGTCCGAGGACACCCAGGAAGCAGCTGAAGCAGGGCTGCGCACCACAGCCGCACTGTACGATTTCTGGAGCTTATGCGGTCTGTATGGGGAAGGCCGATCCTGGATCGACCGCGTTCTTGCTCACCCTGGCGCGCAACCGGCACTCGACCGCATCAAGGCGTTCTGCGTCGGCTGCCAACTGGCCGCGCCGCAGGGGGATATCCAGTCCGCGGCCGCCCTTCTGCAGCAGGGACGAGTGCTCGCCGAACAGGCCCCCGCCCCCGCGATCCAGGCGCAGATCGCCTACGCGACCGCCCTTCTCGCACTCGCTAGCGGCGAAACGGTCAACGTAGCGTCGTCCCTCGAACATGACATCGAGACACTCAGCTGGGACAGGACCGGGGCTCTCTACATCGGTACCCTGACCGTCCTCGGCTGGGCATATGAGCTACGCGGCGACATGACTCGAGCAACCGAGTATTATCGCCGGGTATTTTCCATCACCGAAGCGCAGGGCGAACTGCTCTATCGATCGGCTGCGCTACGCGGATTGGGCGTGGCTGCATGGCAGCAAGGCGAGCGGGAGAAAGCCCAACAGCTGCTCGAGGAAGCGCTGCGAGTCAACCGGCGGCCGAATAGCCCGGTGCTCACCGCATTCAGTCTCGAGGCGCTGGCCTGGATTGTTGCCGACCAGGGCGACGCTGATCGCGCGGCCGTGCTGCTGGGAACCGCGCAAGGAATCTGGCTCGTAGGGAGCAGCGTTGGAGCCGTCTTCCCGGACATGGCGCGCTTTCACGAAAACTGTGAGCAGACAGCGCGGCGCACCCTCGGCACCCGCGGATTCGACGCGGCCTTCCGCCAAGGCCAGGCGATGGGTATCGGCGCCGCTGTCACGTACGCACTCGGGGAACAGCCCGCCGATACGGCGCGCGCATCCACGAAATTGACCAAGCGTGAACTGCAGGTCGCCGACCTTGTTGCCCAGGGGCTCAGCAACAAGCAGATCGCCACCAAATTCGTGATCTCGCAACGCACCGCCGAAGGCCACGTCGAACACATCCTCACCAAACTCGGCTTCACCTCGCGCTCTCAGATCGCGGCCTGGATCGTGGAGGAATCCAAACAAGAGAGTCTTTGACCTCTGCCCGACATCCGGCTTCTGCGCCCGACAGAACAATCGGCGGGCGCTCGGTAGGAGCGCCCGCCGATCGGTATGCCGAATTTACTTCGGTGCCGCGAAGGGCTGGTTGATGGTGGTGAAGTACTGGATTGCGGCGGCGATGGCGACGGGGGCCGTGATGAAAATCTGTCCGGCGAGGGTGCCGAGCGCGCCGACGGCGATGATGCCGCCGATGCAGCCGATGGCCGCGGCCGGGATGAATGGGCCGAAGAGGCCGACAATGGTGGCCGCGGCGACGGTCGCGCCCGCGATACCGCCGAGGACACAGCCGACGGCGCCGCCGCCGAGACCGCCGACCAGGGTGCCGACGGTGGCGCCCATGCTGATGGTGCTGGTCAGGCGGTTCCAGGCGGCTTGCTCACGGTCGTAGTCGGACTTCCACGGGGCCTTGTCCTCGAACGGCAGCGCGACCGGCTTGTACACGGCGTGGGCCATATCGAACTGCGGAGTCAGCGTCGCCGTGTGATCCTGGATATCCGCCGCGATCGGGAAGACGTAATCGTCCACCCGGAACGAAAGGTCGGTGCCCGCAAGGGTGGTTCCGTCGACGGCCTTGATCTTGAAGACACCGTTCTCGTCGACCAGCGAACCGACATCGGTCTTGATAATGGTCGAGGACGGGGTCGTGGTGGCCGTGTAGTTCACGACGCCGTTGTCGGTTTCGGGAGCGGCATTCACGGTCCCGGCCGTGACACCGAGCGCCGCGATCACCAGCGCCGAGGTCGCGGCGAATTTCCTCATCAACATGCTTTGGTTCCTAACGGGGTGGACTTCGGAAGCAGCCCCATTAAAGCCGCAGCGCGCCAATGGTGCGTGATCAAATTGTTACCATTTGCCCATCAATTGCCGCAGAGTCATGCTCAAGTCGATCGCGATGAGATCTACATCACATTGATATCCCGATCAGCGTTGACGCCAGCCGATGGCACCTCATGCGGGAAATCGGAACGCCGCAATCGGATTCCATCATGCGCAAACGCAAATCCTCCCCCAAAAAACCGCCACGACACATCCGGCTTCGACCACCCCGCGCGGGACAGTAATGCGGAATACGCATGACATAATTCCCAATGTGATTCCGCTCACATTGGTGACCCACTCGTAGTCAGCGCGTTTCGAGAACCGCCATGGCGGCATTGTGACCGGGGATACCGCTGACACCGCCGCCACGAATCGCGCCCGCACCGCAGATGAAGACGTTGGGGACGTCGGTAGCCACACCCCAGCGAGCCGCCGGAGTATCGGCTTCGTCGGAGCGATAAGGGAAGGCCAGGTCTCGGTGGAAGATATGCCCGCCGGGGAGACCCACCTCACGTTCCAGGTCTACCGGTGACTTGGCCTCGATACAGGGTGCGCCATCCTCGTCGAGGGCCAGGCAATCGACAAGCGGTTCGGCGAGTACCGCATCCAGTTGGGCCAGTGCGGCTTTCACGGCCATCGCCTTCGCCGCCTCCGGATCGGACTCGAAAAGCCTTGCCGGAGTGTGTAATCCGAAAAGTGTGAGGGTGTGCAGATCGGAGTCTGACGCCAGGATCGAGGGATCGGTGAGGGTGTGACAGTAGATCTCCGATGGTGGGGCCGACGGGATCCGTCCGCCGGACGCCTCCCGATATGCCTGCTCCAGTTGCGAATACGATTCGGCGATATGAAATGTCCCGGCGAATGCCTCGTGCGGATCTGTCGAAACGTCGCGCAGCCGAGGTAACCGCCGCAGCACCATATTCACTTTCAGTTGGGAGCCTTCGGGTTTCGGCTCCCCTGGTATGCCGAGCAGCCGCGCGAGCTCATGCGGTGCCGCATTGACGAGCACATGCCGCGCACTGATCACACCGTCCTCATAGCGCACTTCGGCTGTGAAATCGTCGGATTCGACCCCGGTCACGGCACAGCCGGTGATCAGCTCCGCACCGGCGGCGCGAACCGCGTCGGCGAGTGCGTCGGTGAGTGCGCCCATACCGCCGATCGGCACATCCCAGTCGCCGGTGCCGCCACCGATCACGTGATAGAGGAAGCACCGGTTCTGGCACAGCTCAGGATCGTGCGCATGGGTGAAGGTCCCGATGAGTGCGTCGGTGAGTACGACCCCGCGCACGGTGTCGTCGACAAAGGTCGACTCGACCGTCTCCCCCAGCGGCCGCTCGAACAGCGCCGACCAGGTGGCGGGATCGTCGACAACCCGCTCGAGCTCCGACCGCGTCGGCAACGGTTGCGTCAGCGTCGGAAACACCCGCTGCGCGAGCCGCCCGGTCGCGCCGTAGAACTCCTGCCACGCTCGGAAATCCCGGTCCGATCCGGTGAGCCGCACGAAGCTCTCCCTGGTCCTGGCCTCGGAACCGGTATCGACCAGCAGTCCACCGTCCCCGACCGGCGTATACGAGGAGATCCGCCGACGCCGCGTCGCGAACCGCAGCCCGAGTTCCTCGACGATCTGCCGCGGCAGCAGGCTCACCAGATACGAATACCGCGACAATCGCGCATCGACGCCCGGAAACACCCGCGCCGAAACCGCGGCCCCACCGGTGTGCTCCTGCCGCTCCAGCACCAGCACCGAACGCCCGGCTCGCGCCAGGTATGCGGCGGCCACCAGCCCATTGTGACCACCACCGACCACCACCGCGTCATAGGAGGAGCGCATCGGTCGCATCCATCCTGCCTACCACGGATCACGCGGATCACGCCCGGAATGTGCGATGCCGAGAGATTACGGCCCGGTTTCCATATTCTCCTGCGATTGACCAGCACTCACTTCACACTTAGCTTCTGGCAAACGCTGTATGAGGGCGGCGTTTTCACCCGGGAGCGATCATGACCGAAGCCACCACACCATCCGATGACGAACGGCGCCTCGCCGAACTCGGCTACAAACAGGAATTGGCCAGATCCTGGTCCGGATTCTCCAACTTCGCCATCAGCTTCACCATCGTCTCCATCCTGACCGGCGGATTGGCCAGTTATGGCATCGGTCTGGCCAACGGCGGCCCGATCACCATGGCGTGGGGCTGGCCGCTGGTCTCGGTCATGGTGTTGTTCGTGGGCCTGGCGATGGCCGAATTGGCCTCGGCCTACCCGACTTCCGGCGGTCTGTACTGGTGGGCGTCCGAATTGGGCGGTCCGGTCTGGGGCTGGTTCACCGGGTGGTTCAACCTGATCGGCCAGATCGCGGTGACCGCCGCCATCGACTACGGCGCGGCCATCTTCACCACCGCGGTGCTCAATGTGATCGGCATCGATATCGGAACCGACCGCACCGCAATCTTTTTGGTCTTCACCGCGATCCTGATCCTGCACGCCGTACTGAATGCGATCGGCCCGCATCTGTCCGCGGTGATCAACAATATCTCCGCTTGGTGGCATGTCGGCGGTGTGGCGATCTTCGTCGTGGTACTCGGGTTCGGCGCGAGCCACCATCAGAGCGTCGGCTTCGTCTTCACCGAAACTGTCGACAACAGCGCGGTCGGCTTCGGCGGGGTGGCGTTCAGTTTCCTGCTCGGATTGCTGCACGCGCAGTACACGTTCACCGGGTACGACGCATCGGCGCATATGTCGGAGGAAACCCACGATGCCGCGCGGACGGCGGCCAAAGGCATCATCAATACCATTGTCGTCTCGGCCGTTGCCGGATATCTGCTCATCATGGCGGTGACCTTCGCCATTCCGAATCTCGACGATGCCCTGGATCCGACGAAGAACAGCGGTTACCCGGTGATCTACATCCTGGAGAACTCGCTGAATTCGTTCTGGTCCGGGCTGCTGCTGATCATCGCCGCGATCGCGCAGCTGTTCTGCGGCTACGCCTCGGTCACCTCGGCCTCACGCATGCTGTTCGCCTTCTCCCGTGACGGCGCGGTGCCGGGATCGGCCTACTGGTCCCGACTTTCGGCCCGCAAGGTGCCGGTGCACGCGGTGCTGTTCATCTCGTTCTTCTCGTTCGTCCTGCTGATCCCATCGATGCTCGTGCCCGCGGAAAACGCGCCTACCGCCTACGCGGCAGCGACCTCCGTCGCGACCATCGGCCTCTACATCGCCTACGGCATCCCGATCCTGTTACGCCAACTGCATGGCAGCCGATTCCACACCGGCCCTTGGCAACTCGGCCCGTGGTATCGACCCGTCGGCATCATCGCCCTGATCTGGATCGTGCTGATCAGCCTGCTGTTCATCCTGCCGACCGATGACCGCGGCTATCCGTGGAACAGCGAGTTCACTTGGAACACCGTCAATTACGCACCGATCACCCTGGTCGGTGTGGTGGGCGCGATCGGCATCTGGTGGCTCGCATCGGCCAAACACTGGTTTACCGGCCCCAGGCGAACGGTCGTCGACACCGGCAAGTCCGAGGCACCCGTACAGGCCTGACCTGGCCATATCGGTGGCCGCACGGTGGGGATAGAGTCGACGTGTGTCCGTGGAAATCGATTTCCGCGCCGTGTTCGAGTCCGCACCAGGTCTGTACCTGGTACTCGACGCCGACCTGTGTATCGTCGCGGTGACCGACGCATATGTCGCCGCGACGATGACCGAACGACAGGACATCCTCGGGAAGAGCATTTTCGAGGCATTTCCGGACAATCCGGACGATCCGACGGCCGAAGGCGTCCGTAACCTGCGGGTATCGCTGGAACGGGTGCTGCGTGACCGGATCACCGATGCGATGCCGGTTCAGCGCTACGACATCCGCAAGCCCGACGGCGCCTTCGAACCGCGATTCTGGAGTCCGACCAACTCCCCGGTCCTCGGCACCGCAGGCGAGCTGCGCTATGTCATCCACCGCGTCGAGGATGTCACCGATTTCATCCGGCTCGAAGCATCCGACGCGGCGAAACAAGAGGAAACGGCCGCGCTGCGGGCTTCGAGCCGGGAAATGGAACAGGAGGTGTTCGCCCGAGCCCGTGAGGTCGCCGAAACCAGCAGGCAGCTCAAGGAGGCCAATGTCGAGCTGGCTCAGTTGTACGCTCGCGCGAAGGAACTGGACGAACTGAAGAGCCAGTTCGTCGCCAATATCAGCCACGAGCTGCGAACCCCGCTCATGTTGATCTTGGCGCCGACACAAAAGTTGCTCGACCGGTGCGGGCCGGCCGACCGCGATGAGCTCGAGCTGATCCTGCGCAATGCGCGCATACTGCAGCGTCAGATCGACGATCTGCTCGACGCCTCGAAGCTGGAGTCGGGTGCGATACGACCCGACTATGCCTGGATCGATGTCACCGAGCAGGTGCGGCTCGGCTCGGCCTTCTTCGAGTCCATGGCGGTTGACCGCGGCATCCGCCTGGCCGTCGACGCGCCGCAGCCCGTCCCCGCCGCACTCGATCCCGAACACCTGCAGCGCATTCTGCTGAACCTGCTGTCCAACGCCTTCAAGTTCGTACCCGAAGGCGGCATGATCCGCTGCACCGTACGTCCTGCCGGTGACGATGTGGTCATCGAGATCGCCGATAGCGGCCCCGGCATACCGGCATCGCACCGTACCGCGGTCTTCGAGCGGTTCCGCCAAGTCGATGGCGCGGCGACCCGCGCGGTGGGCGGCACGGGTTTGGGCCTCAGCATCGTCCGTGACCTGGTGCGCCTGCAGCATGGGGATATCACTATCACCGACGCACCGGAGGGCGGCACGATGATCGTGATCGAGCTGCCGCGAGCCGCCCCACCGGGCACCCCGGTCCGCCACTCGGCCACCGAGCCCACACCGATTCGGGCAGGTAACGCCGCCGACGCGCTGATCGCGGAGCTGACGCCCGAAAGCGGCGACCGCACCACACACCCGGATACCGGATCGGATGAGTCGGAACCGAAGCCGTCGGTCATTGTCGTCGAGGACAACGCCGACCTCAACGCCCTGATGCGGGAAGCGCTTTCCGAGTCCTATCGGGTCACCGCCGCCGACAACGGCGGCATGGGACTGCTGCTCGCCCGAGCACACCGGCCGGATCTGATCCTGTGCGACCTCATGATGCCGGGCATGAGCGGCGACGAACTTCTGCACGAGATCCGCACCGACCACGAGCTGCGCAACACCCCGGTACTCATCGTCAGCGCACGCGCAGACGAGCGGTCGCGGCTGGATCTGCTGCGTGCCGGTGCCAACGACTTCCTGCGGAAACCATTCGAGGTCGCCGAACTCCGAGCACGGGTGGACAATCTGGTGAACCTCCGGCTGGCCGAGACACAACTGCGAGCCTTGCGGATCATCAATGAACGCGACCGCATCGCCCACGAACTGCACCGAACGGTGATCGATCAACTGTTCGGCATCGGGATGCGATTGAGCGGGATCCGTCCCCTGGCCCGCGCGCCGGCCGTTGCCACCCGCATCGACGATGCGGTCCAAGAACTCGACGCCGTCATCGATCACATCCGCGACACCGTCGCGGAACTCGCCTCGGAAGTCGAAAAGGAGACCCCATTCCGCACGGAGATCATGGAACTCGCCAGCGAGGCCGCCGAGGCACTCGGCGCACAGTCCCAAGTCGGCTTCACCGGACCGGTCAACGATCTCGATCCCGCTCTCACATCCGCAGCGCTCGAAGTCGTAGCGCGGGTACTGCGGACAATGCGCCAGCGGGCAGTCGCCGAGGATATCCGAGTCAACGTCATCCTCGACGACCGCCAACTTGCCATCGTCATGCACGAAATCACTTGGACGCCAACTGATCTCGCATTATCGAACCATGAGCCCGAACCATTGTCGGAAACACTTGTCGGCTACGGCGCAAACCTGACAGTCACTACGCCCATACCCACCGAAACCGCCTGGTCCTTGACTATCCCCCGCGCCGACCAGGCGCTATCTGAGTAGAGCGAGCATCGTAGGAGCGATCGCCGCGAACACTGAAGGACAGTGGACTTGTCCCCGGCCACCGCTGGGGAGTCGAGGCCCGAAAGCGCCGAGGCGGTTGTGCGAGAATCCCACGGATGGGCTCCCAGTACGACCCGGTCACCGATGATCCTTGGGCGGGAGCGCAATACGGACTGCTACCGCCGAAAGAGCAAAAGCCGACCGTATCGCCAGTGGTGGCGGAGGCGCGCGCGCAGATCGATAAGCTCGCCGCTCCGCCGGGTGCGTCGGACGCCGTGCAACGCACGGTCGAACTCGCTCGGACGGCATTTCGATTGGCGGTCGACCAACTCGGCACCGGAAACCCCTCCGATGCCCTTGATCTGACGGCTCAGCTCGATGCGGCGAACCTCTACGATGTGGCCAATAAGTCTGTAGTGACCGCGCATTACAATACGAAATCGGCGAAAATCGCAGAGCTGACCACTGGTTTGAAAGAGCGGGATACCAAGCTCTCCGGCAAGGTTGGCGATGTCGCGGGCGATAACGCGAAGATGGCCAAGGAGATCCGGGACGAAGCGCAAATGCTGGGGTTGGTACTGCAGGCGGCCTCGTTGGCGATCTCCGCGCGATCGGGCAAGCTGACGGCGAGTGAGGAAAAGTCGCTGTTGACCGACATTGTCACGCGGGTCCTGCATGTGGAGAAGGACTTCCGCGACCTTCTCGGAACCAATTCGGACCGGGCTGAGCAGATTAGCCCCGTAACACTGGAACAACTCGAGAAGATTTTCCCCGACACACCCAAGAGTAAACTAGCGAGGTATCTCCCCTACCTCGATCAGGCGATGCGTGACTACGGGATCGACACGCCCAAACGTGCGGCCGCTTTCCTTGCACAGGTCGGAGTGGAGACCGACAATCTGAAAACCCTCGAAGAATACGGTGACAAGGCCTACTTCGAGCGGAACTACGGGGCGCGCAAGGACCTCGGAAACGAGCGGCCCAGTGACGGCGCAAACTTTCACGGTCGCGGCGCTCTGCAATTGACCGGGCGCACCAACTACCGGAAGGCAAGCGATGCCCTCGAGGTCGATTTCGTCGGAAACCCCGACCGGGCCAAAGACCCGAAGTACGCCTTCGCTACTGCGGGATGGTACTGGGACTCAAAGGATTTGAACGACGACGCAGATAAATCGGATATTGACGCGATCACACATGCGATCAATGGCGGAAGCAACGGGAGCGCGGAGCGCAACGAGAATTACAGCCGCGCGCGTAAGGTCCTCGACGCAGAATGATCGAACGAAGACGATGGCTCCGCCATCGTAGCTGCCAGAGTGGCACATGGTTACGAAACCATGTGCCACTTATAGCTCAATCCTCTTGGGGCAGGAACTGTTTCGCGTACTCGTACCCTTCGGTACCTTCGGCAGCCGCCTTGGCGTACACCAGGTGGACGACACCGGTTTCGAAGGTGTTGGACGAAAGCAGTTGCAGTGGAAGCGCAGCGTCGGTCTCCTCGAACAATCGCAAGCCCTTGCGCACCGCGATCGGGTGCACCAGCAGGTGCAGTTCGTCCAAGAGTCCGAGCTCGAGCAGTTGGCGGACAACGGATACCGATCCGCTGATGCCGATGGGTGCGTCGCCGGGCTCATCCTTCAACGCCGCGACGGCCTCTGCCAGATCACCTTTCAGCACTTCGGAATTGCGCCAGGTGAAGGTGAGATCCTGATGCGTGACCACGATCTTGCGCGCGTCGCCGAGCTTCTTGGCCATCTCGGCGTCCACATCGCCCGCGGCCTCCCGCTCCGGCCATGCCCCGGCGAACCCCTCGTAGGTCTTGCGTCCCAACAGCAGCGTATCGGCCGCGCCGAGCTGACTGTCGACGGCCGAGGCCATCTCCTCGTTGAAGTACGGGAAGTGCCAATCCTGGGGGTTCTCGACAACGCCGTCGAGTGCGATGAACAGTCCGGCGGTGATTTTCCGCATCGGTATCTCCTTGGTCGGTGGTTGATGCCGCGTCACCAGAACAGACGGACGGGAGCCGGAAAAATCATCGCTCGCGTGCGCGCCTATTCGGGCGATCGGCGATGCAGGGCGAGTTGGAGTTCGAGCAGCAGGCGATCGGCGGGATCGGTGAGGTCCATCCCGAGAATGTCCTCGACCCGGCGGATCCGGTAGCGCAGGGTATTCGGATGCACCTGCAGCGCCGTCGCGGCATTGCGCACATCGCCGTGTTCACGCAGATAGGTCTCGACGCTCTCGCACAGATTCGCGGAATGCTTGCGGTCGTAGTCCAATAGCTTGCGCAGGCGCGGATCGTGCAGTTCCGGCCGCGTGCCGACGAGATCGAGGATTTCTCCGATCAGTACCGCGGTGCGCGATTCGGCCAGCGTGGTCACCCGGCCGCGCGGATAGGTCGCGGCTGTGCTGTCGAGGACCCGGTCCACCTCGGACCGCGCGCCCGCAACATGAGCCAGATCCGGTATGGGGCAGGCGATGGCGGCGCGCAATTCGAATTTGGCTTCGAGCTGTTCGACCAGTTGACGAGTCCATGCGGTCACCGCATGCGCGGATCGGTACTGCGGCAGCAGCACATACACCCGATCGCCGAGGATGGTGGTCACCGAATCACCGCGAAATGAGCTGGCGCGCAAGCGAAGCATATTGCCGAAGGCGGCCGGCGACTTCACACCGGGAGCGACCGCGAAGCCGACCACCGCGGCCGGACCGGTCAGCGACAGATTCAACGCACTCGCCACGGCGGGCACATCGGCAGTGCCTCCACCCCCGAACAGCCGTTGAATCAGCAGCGCCTCGGTGGAGGGCGCGTCCAGGCTGCGCGAAATCAGCCGGGCGGCGATGGCCGACGCACCGCGCAGGATCTCCGCGGCATCCGGTTTGAACGGCCGGTCCCCCTGCTGCAGCCAGATCGCGCCGAGCACCCGCGGGGCACTCCCCTCGGCATGCTCGCGAATGCTCACCACGAGGCGGCGCTTGATATCCAGCTCTTCGTGCGCCGGTATGTCGATGACATCGTCGGTACCGCGCAGCCGATCGAACACACCCCACTTGCGCAGCACCTGCAGATAGTCGCGCGGCCCCTCCCGGCCGAGGATCGATAGCACCCGCAGCTGGTCGGCCGCCTGATCCGAGGCCGAATACGCGAGCACATGCGATTGCGGGTCCTCGATGGACACCATCCCGCCCGCATTCTGGGCGACCATTTGCGCCAATCCGAACAGGTCCAGGTCCGCGGCCACCAACTCACCCTCGCTAGCCACGACCACTGCCCACTTTCATACGACTCGCCAATCCGGTCATCCCATCTTTGTCCGCTTGTCCGATTCTGCGGGCTGTTTTGCCGTGTTGACTTCGGCTCACCGTCATATACCAGCGCCGCTAGCGATTGCTTGCAGATCGCTCGAAACACCACAGGAGGACTCATGGACGCCATCGTGTCCACGCCACGCCCGGCCAACGAGCCGGTCGGCACCTTCGCACCGGGCAGCGCCGAACGCACACGACTGCGGGCGAAACTGACCGAACTCGCCGCGGCGCCGACCGAGATCCACCATGTCATCGGCGGCGAGCATCGACGCACCTCGGGTAAGAGTATCGACGTCGTGCAGCCGCACAATCATGCCGCCGTACTCGGCACCCTCACCACCGCCGAGGCCGGCGATGTCGAGGATGCGATCGCCGCCGCCTCCGCCGCCGCACCCGGCTGGCGGGCGCTGTCCTTCGAGGATCGCGCCGCGATCTTCCTGCGGGCCGCGGATCTGCTATCCGGTCCGTGGCGCGAAACCATTGCCGCCGCAACCATGTTGGGGCAGTCCAAGACCGCCTACCAGGCCGAAATCGACGCACCGTGCGAACTGGTCGACTTCTGGCGCTTCAATGTGCATTTCGCCCGGCAGATCCTGGCCGACCAGCCGATCTCGACCCCGGGTGTGTGGAACAAGGTCGAGTACCGTCCGCTGGAGGGCTTCGTCTATGCGATCACCCCGTTCAACTTCACCGCGATCGCGGGCAATCTGCCGACCGCGCCCGCCCTGATGGGCAATACGGTCCTGTGGAAGCCGTCGCCCACCCAGGCGGTGGCCGCGTATTGGACGATGAAACTGCTGGAGGCCGCGGGTCTGCCGCCCGGTGTCATCAATATGGTGCACGGCGCGGGCCCGAAGATCTCCGATGTCGCGCTGACCGATCGGCGGCTGGCGGGCATCCACTTCACCGGTTCGACCGCGACCTTCCAGCATCTGTGGCGTTCGGTAGCGATGAATATCGCCGACTACAACACCTATCCGCGCCTGGTCGGTGAGACCGGCGGTAAGGATTTCGTGCTGGCACACAGCTCGGCGGATCCGGATGTGCTGACCACCGCGCTGATCCGCGGCGCCTTCGACTATCAGGGCCAGAAGTGCTCGGCCGCCTCGCGCGCGTTCGTCCCGAAGTCGGTGTGGGCCAGAATGGGCCGCGATCTCATCGACAAGGTCGGTGCGCTGCGCTACGGCGATGTCACCGATTTCGCGAACTTCGGCGGCGCGGTCATCGACCAGCGTGCCTTCGATCGCAATGCCGACGCCATCGCCCGCGCCAAGGCCACCTCGGGCTTGACCATCGCGGCGGGCGGACATGCCGACGACACCGTCGGATATTTCGTCGACCCGACCATCCTGCTCGGCGACGACCCCACCGACGAGGCATTCAGCACCGAATACTTCGGCCCGATTCTCGCGGTCCACGTGTACGACGATTCGGTCGCCGGATCCTTCGATGCAGCACTCGAACTGGTCGACGGCGGTTCGGCCTATGGCCTGACCGGCGCGATCATCGCCGACGACCGCAACGCCGTGGCCAAGGCGACCGAAAGTCTGCGCTTCACCGCGGGCAACTTCTATATCAACGACAAGCCCACCGGCGCGGTCGTCGGTCAGCAGCCCTTCGGCGGATCTCGCGCGTCGGGCACCAATGACAAGGCCGGCTCGCCGCAGAATCTGTTGCGCTGGACCTCCGCCCGCACCATCAAGGAGACCTTCGTCCCGCCGACCGAGCACACCTATCCGCACCAGGCACCCGAGGAGATCTGATGGCCATTTCCGGTCTGCTTCGCCCCGCCATGCTGGCCGCCTCACGCTCGCCGCGCATGGAGCGCACCGTCACCCGCATGTCGACCACCAAGAAGCTGGTGGACCGCTTCGTCGCCGGTGAATCCGAGCCGAATGCGGTTGCGGCCGTGGAGAATCTGCTGAGTTCGGGTCGCTATATCACCGTCGACTACCTCGGCGAGGACACCACCGATATCGAGCAGGCACGCAATACGGTGACGCATTATCTGTCGCTGCTGTCGCTGCTCACATTGCTGCGTGACTCAGGAACCGTTGGGCCGCTGGAGGTTTCGCTCAAGCTCTCGGCGCTCGGGCAATCCTTGCCCGCGGACGGTCATGCGATCGCCCACGAGCACGCGCACCAGATCTGTACCGCCGCAGCGGATGCGGGCGTGCTGGTCACCATCGACGCCGAGGATCACACGACCACCGATTCGACCCTCTCGATCGTGCGGGAGTTGCGCGCCGACTTCCCGTCGCTCGGCACCGTCCTGCAGGCCTATCTGCGACGCACCGAGGCCGACTGCCGAGACTTTTCCGGTCCGGGCTCGCGAATTCGCCTGTGCAAGGGCGCATATCGCGAACCCGCGTCGGTGGCGTATCAGGGCCGGGCCGAGGTCGACCAGTCCTATCTGGACTGTCTGCGGGTGCTGATGAACGGTGACGGCTATCCGATGGTCGCCACCCACGATCCGGCACTCATCGAGGCCGCCGAGGTATTCGCCACTGCAACCCGGCGCAGCTCCGACGATTTCGAGTTCCAGATGCTCTACGGCATCCGCGACGCCGAACAGCGCCGACTCGTCCGCGAAGAGCGCCACGTTCGGGTCTATGTGCCCTATGGCGATCAGTGGTACGGCTACTTCATGCGCCGACTCGCCGAACGCCCGGCCAATGTGGCGTTCTTCCTGCGCTCGCTGCGACCGGGCAGCCAGCGCTGATGCACAGCTCGGTGGCCTTGTCTGTGCAGTCGGACAAGGCCGCCGAAGTTTATTTATCCAACTCGCCGATCACAGCGCGTTTGTGGTCCGATTAGCTGAGTGCTGCTCAGATTGTGATCTGCGTTACTGCACTGTCGGGTATCGCAGAGGACGAAAGGAAGACCCATGTTCCTCGCGGAGTTGCGCAGCCAGATGTTGCGCCGCAAACCTCTCGAGCAGATCGAGGAGGAGGCCGGGCCCGCGGACGAGCAACTGAAGCGGTCACTCGGACTGTGGCAGCTCACGGCGATCGGCGTCGGCGGCATCATCGGCGCGGGCATTTTCGCCCTGGCCGGTTCGGTCGCGCATTCCGTCACGGGCCCGGCGGTACTCATCTCGTTCCTGATCGCCGGTGTCGCCAGTGCCTGCGCGGCGCTGTGTTACGCGGAATTCGCCGGGATGGTGCCGAAGGCCGGATCCGCCTACACCTACGGCTATGTCTCCCTCGGCGAAATCGCGGGCTGGTTCATCGGCTGGGATCTGCTGCTGGAATACATCGCGGTGGCGGCGGTGGTCGCGATCGGCGTCTCCGGATACTTCAAATTCCTACTGGGACAAGTCGATATCACGCTGCCCGATTGGATGATGGGCGCGCACGGCACCGGAGAGGGGCACGTGATCGATGTCTTCGCGGTGCTGTTCTGTCTGGGCACCGCGTGGTTGCTCTCGCGCGGCATCAAGAGCGTCGGCCGCTTCGAGACGGTCGCCGTCGGCATCAAGGTCGCCTTGGTCGTGCTGATCATCGTGCTCGGCGTCTTCCACATCGACAGCTCCAACTACACCCCGTACTTCCCATTCGGTGCGGGCGCGGTGTGGACCGGTGCGGCAACGGTCTTCTTCGCCGTCTTCGGCTATGACGCAATGAGCACCGCCGCCGAGGAATCCGTCGACGGCAAGAAGCATCTGCCCAAGGCCATCATCTACTCGCTGGCCATCGCGATGGTGCTGTATGTGCTGGCCACGCTGGTACTGACCGGGATGCAGAAGTACACCGAGATCAGCCCGACCAGCGGTTTCTCCACCGCTTTCGAGTCGGTCGGCATGCCGGGCGTCGCGAATATCATCGCGATCGGCGCCATCGTCGGCATTATCACCGTGGTGCTCACCTTCATGCTCGGCGTGACCCGCGTGTGGTTCGCGATGAGCCGCGACGGGCTGCTGCCGGAATGGTTCGCCAAGACGCATCCGGTCCGCAAGGTGCCGACCCGGGTGACCTGGATCGTCGGCATCGGATCCGCGACCATGGCCGGACTGCTCGATATCACCGTGGTCGCCGAGCTGACGAATATCGGCATTCTGATGGCCTTCATCGTGGTCTCCGTCGCGGTGATGGTGCTGCGCCGCACTCGACCCGATGAGCCGCGCGCGTTCAAATTGCCGCTCATGCCGGTGGTGCCGCTGGTCGGCATCGGCTTCTCGATCTACCTGATCTGGTCGCTGCCGTGGGAGACCTGGCTGCGCTTCGCGGTGTGGCTGGTGATCGGGCTCGCCGTGTACTTCGGATACTCGCGGATGCATTCCAAGCTGGAGCGCGGCGGCGACGTCTCGCTGGCGAAGTAGGGCGATCGACCGATGCCGCTACGGCATCGGTCGATACAGAAACGGTCTTGGACAGGCATCAATTCAGCGCCATACCCTTCTGACACGTTCGAGCGGAAGTGACCTACCCCACACTGCCGCTCGCACACAGGAGGACACAATGTGCGAAAACAGCAGTTCTGTCGACATTTTCGGCTGTACCAGGGGGATGGCAGTCGGCGGCGTGGGTACGCACAGCGAGACCGATGCCGCATGAATGATCACCGAATTCTCATTACCGGGGCCGGCGGTGGTATCGGCACGCTCATGCGGCCCCGTCTACAGCGTCCCGATCGGATTCTGCGGCTACTGGATCTGACCGAACTCCCCGCGCCGACAGCGGGCGAGCGGGTCGAGATCGTCACCGGATCGCTCACCGATCCGGCCACCATGGCAGGGGCCTGCCGGGATGTGGATGCGATCATCCATCTCGGCGGGATCAGCCGAGAAGACAGCTGGGACAACGTGCTCGCCGTCAATATCGATGGCACGCATACAGTTTTGGAGGCGGCGTGGCAGGCTGGTGTGCCGCGGATCGTGCTCGCCTCGAGTAATCATGCCGTGGGCTTCCGCGCCGTGGGCGATGAACCGATTCCCGGCGACGCTTCGCCCCGGCCCGATACCTTTTACGGTGTCAGCAAAGTGGCCGTCGAGGCGCTCGGCAGTCTCTACCACTCCCGGTTCGGCATGGATGTGATCTGTATTCGGATCGGCTCGTGTTTCGAGCGTCCACATGATGCACGCGGACTGTCGATGTGGTTGTCCCCCAATGATTGTGCGCGACTGTTCGAAGCCTGCTTGGCCGCCGAGCGACCCGGCTATCGGGTGATCTGGGGCGTCTCCGCCAACACCCGTGCCGTCGTATCCCTGCGCGAGGCCGAAGAACTCGGCTACCGCAGCCAGGACGACGCCGAACAGTTCGCCATCGATATTCCGGTCGTCGGCGAACCCGGCCCGTGGCTTATCGGCGGCCCCTTCGTGGAAACGCCACTCGGCAAACCGAATCCGCTCTGACCTCCACCGAAAACGCATCACTCGATACGCAGACGGAATCGTCTTTCTCCGAATGTGGCCGAACGGACTTCGAGCACGATCACGGGATTTCGTATCGACCCGGCAACCGGCCTGCTCGATCCGCTCGGACACACACCCACCGAGACCCAGCCGCGCGGATTCGCCATCGATCCGAGCGGGCGGTTCCTCGTGGTCGCGGGCCAGAAATCTCATGCCGTCACCAGCTACGCCATCGATCCGGTGACCGGCTCGCTCACCCCACGACAGCGGCTCGAGGTCGGCCGCGACCCTAACTGGGTCGAGATCGTCGCCCGCCGATGAATACCTTCAAGGTATCGGTTGATGCCTAATTGGCGTTGGACGAGTATCAGTAGCGAGTCATAGCCTGCGGAGAGCGCAATCTGCGGGCCAGGCGGAGTGCACGCCACAACGCAGGAGGAGAACGATGTCGATGCTGTCGCTGGAGCAGGTCCGCGGCTTCGTCACAGTGGCCGAGGAGGGTAATTTCCGGCGGGCGGCCGAACGCTTGCGGATGACGCAGCCGCCGCTGAGCCGCCAGATTCAGAAGCTCGAACGCGATATCGGCGTGGAACTCTTCGACCGCACCCAGCGGCAGGTCCAACTGACCCCGGCCGGGGAGGTCTTCCTGACCGAGGCGCGCCGTCTCCTTGCCCTGGCAGGCGCAGCGCCCGGCACCGCCCGCTTGGTAGCCGCCGGCGGGGCCGGCACGGTGCGGATCGGCTTCACCGCGGCGTCGGGCTTCGGCTTCCTCGGCCGATTCCTCAATCACATCGAGGCCGGACTCGACCGCGTCGAGATCGTGCTGCGTGAGATGGTGAGTTCCGACCAGTTCGAGAACCTGCGCAGCGGCAGCCTCGATCTCGCGCTGGCCCGCCCGCCGTTCGACCGCACCGAATTCGATTCGCGGCTGGTGCATTCCGAAGGCTTGATGCTGGCGGTTCCGGAACAGCACAAGCTGGCCGGGGACGATCCGATCGCGATCGAGGAGCTGGGCGGCGAAACTCTGCTGGTGTATGCGCCGGGCCCGGCCCGCTATTTCGCCGATCTGGTCTCCGGCATCCTCGCCGCCGTGCCCTACACCGCCACCCATGAACTCACCCAGGTGCACACCATGCTCGCGCTGGTGGCCGCCGGACGCGGCTTGGCCCTGGTACCGGAAACCTCCACCCATCTGCATCCCGACGGCGTGCGGTTCCGGCCGCTCATCGGTGTCGAGGATCCCGTCGTCCTGCACGCGGTCTGGCGGCGTGACTGCGCCAATCCGGCGCTGCACCGAGTCATCGAACTGCTCGATTCGCTGCCGCCCGCTCCATGAGAGGAACCACATGTCCCATCTGTCCGCCGACGAGCTGGGCCCGGCACTTGGCCGCGGGCTATTGTCCTTCCCCGTCACGCATTTCGATGCGGAGCTGGCCTTCGACGAGGCCGCCTACCGCAAACACATTGCCTGGCTGTCCGAATACGAGGTGGCGGGTCTGTTCGCCGCGGGCGGTACGGGTGAGGGTTTCTCGCTGACGCCACCCGAAATCGATCAGGTGGTGCGCGCCGCGGTCACCGAGACCGGTGGCCGGATCCCGGTTGTCGCACCGGCCACCGCGGGCACTGCCGCGGCGATCGAACAGGCCCGCTCCGCCGAAGCCGCTGGGGCCGAAGGCATTCTGCTCATGCCGCCGTATCTCACCGAGGCCGGGCCGGACGGGCTGGTCGAACATGTCGCGGCCATCTGCGCCGCCACCTCGCTCGGTGTCATCTTCTACAGCCGCGCCAACGCGACATGCAATGACGTGACCTTGGCCAGGATGGCCGAGCGTTGCCCGAATCTGGTCGGGTTCAAGGACGGTGTCGGCAATATCGAGACGATGACCCGCATCTATGCCCGGCTCGGCGACCGGCTCACCTATATCGGCGGGCTGCCGACGGCGGAGACCTTCGCGCTGCCCTATACCGAAATGGGTGTCACCACATACTCTTCCGCGATCTTCAACTTCGTGCCGGAGTTCGCACTCGACTTCTACCGGGCCGTGCGGGCCCATGACCGCGACGAGGTCTACCGGCGGTTGCGCGACTTCGTCATCCCCTATCTCGATATCCGTGACCGTGCTCCCGGTTATGCGGTGTCCATCGTCAAGGCCGGGCTGACCGCCATCGGTCACCCGGCTGGGCCGGTACGGCCGCCCCTGACCGATCTCACCGCGCCCGAGCTCGCCGAACTGACCGCACTGGTCGACACGATCGCATGAACAGCACCACCCACAACCTTCGGGAGGATTCCATGGACACCGACCTCGACGAACTCGTGCGGATCATCGCCGCTGCGACCGACGCCGCAGGCCGCCTCGCCGACACCACACCCACCGAACGCGCACAGTGGCTCACCCATATCGCCGATGCCCTGGATGCCGCCGCCGATGAACTCGTACCGCTCGCCGCAGCCGAGACCCATCTGCCCGAAACACCCCGCTTGCGTGGCGAATTGACCCGCACCACCTTTCAGTTGCGACTGTTCGCCGACGTGCTCGCCGATGGAGAATTCCTCGCCGCCACCGTGGATCACGCCGATCCGAGCTGGCCGATGGGACCGCGACCCGATATCCGGCGCAGCCTCGTACCGATCGGCCCCACGCTCGTTTTCGCCGCGAGCAACTTTCCGTTCGCGTTCAGCGTCGCGGGTGGCGATACCGCTTCGGCACTGGCGGCGGGCTGTCCCGTTGTCCTCAAGGCACATCCGGGTCACCCGCGACTGTCCGATCGGACCGGCACGATTGTGCGCGAAGCATTGACAGCGGCCGGGGCACCGGACGGCACCTTCGCGGTCATCCACGGCGTCGAAGCGGGCACTACCGCTTTGCGCCATCCAGATATCGCCGCCGCATCGTTCACCGGTTCACTGGCGGGTGGCCGGGCGCTGTTCGATATCGCATCGTCACGACCGCGTCCGATCCCGTTCTACGGCGAACTCGGCAGCGTCAATCCGGTAGTGGTACTCCCCGGCGCGATTCGCGCGCGCGGACAACAGATCGTCGAGGGTTTCGTCGGATCGTTCACCCTCGGTGCCGGACAGTTCTGCACCAAACCCGGTGTGCTGCTGCTGCCTTCGGAGCACGGACTCACCGATGCGCTGACCACCGCGGTCGCGGCCGTGCCGCACCGGCCGCTACTCAACGAGCACATCGCCAACGGCTTCCGATCGCGCGTCACCACCCTGCGCGGAAATTCCGCAGTCACTGCCCTTTCGGCACCCGACGAGCTGCTCGCACCGACCTTACTGAGCGTGCGCGCCACCGATTTCCGGTCAGGCGGTGCGGCCCTGCAGGCGGAATGCTTCGGCCCGGCGGCGCTGGTCGTCGAATACGCGAATCCCATTGAGTTGGAACAGGTTCTGCACCAGCTCGAGCCCGGACTCACTGCGACGATCGTTGCGGAGAACTCCGAGATCGACGATGTGCGCCCCCTCCTGCCCGCCCTCGCCGCACTCGCCGGCCGCCTGCTGTGGAACGACTGGCCCACCGGTGTCACGGTCAGCTGGGCCCAACAGCACGGCGGCCCCTACCCGGCCACGACCGCACCGACCACCACCTCGGTGGGTACCGCCGCCATCGCCCGCTTCCTGCGGCCGATCGCCTGGCAGGGCTTCCCGGATCAACTGCTCCCACCCGCGCTGCGCGAGGCCAACCCGTGGCGGCTGCCGCGCCGCGTCGACGGAAAGCGAGACTAATATGTCCCCCGTTATCACCGATGTTCGACTGACCCCGATCCTCATCGCCGACGCTCCCCTGCTCAATGTCGGTGGCGTGCACCAGCCGTATACGCCGCGCCTGATCGTCGAGATCGAAACCGACAGCGGCGCTTGCGGTCTCGGCGAAACCTATGGCGACCGCGTCTACCTCGATCGCGCGGCCGACCTCGCCCCACAGTTGATCGGCATGCCGATCGCCGCGGTCAACGCCATCCGCATGCTCGGCGCGAACACCACCGGGGAGGTGCTGATCGACAACCCGATCGCGGGCGGACTGCGTGGCACCCTCACCACCGACAAGGTCCGACTCAGCGTGATATCGGCCTTCGAATCGGCCGCACTCGACGCCCACGGTCGCGAACTCGGCCTGCCGGTGCACGCCTTGCTCGGCGGCAAGGTTCGCGACCGGGTCGACTATTCGGGCTATCTGTTCTACAAGTGGGCCGACCATCCGTTCCCCGACGCACCGACCGATGACTGGGGCGAGGTCATCGATCCCGACGGCGTCGTCCGTTTGGCCGAGAAGTTTGCCGCCCATGGCGGATTCCGCTCCTTCAAACTCAAGGGCGGCGTATTCCCGCCCGAGGAGGAAGTCGCCGCGATCGAGGCACTGGCCAAGGCATTTCCGGATCATCCGCTGCGGCTGGATCCCAACGGCGGTTGGTCGCTGAGCAACGCAACGACTGTTGCCGAACAACTTTCGGGTGTCGTCGAATATCTGGAAGACCCGACCGCCCGCCGCGAGGATATGGCGGAAGTGCATCGTCGCACCGGAATGCCGTTGGCCACCAATATGATCGTCACCTCGATCGAGGAGGTCCGTCCCGCCTTCGATCTCGATGCCGTCCAGATCGTGCTGTCCGACCATCACTTCTGGGGCGGACTATTCGCCACCCGCGACCTGGCCGCCGTCTGCCACGCCTACGGCAAAGGCGTTTCGATGCACTCCAACACCCACCTCGGAATCAGCCTGGCGGCAATGACCCATGTGGCCGCCACCGTCCCCGAGTTGACCTACGCCTGCGACACCCATTACCCGTGGCAACCCGAAGACGTGATCGCCGAACCCATCGTCTTCGAAGGGGGAGCCGTCACCGTCCCCGATGCACCCGGCCTCGGCATCCAACTCGATACAGACGGACTGGAGCGCCTCCATCATCGCTGGAAAGCCTTGCCGCAGTGGCACAATCGCGATGACATCGCGGGCATGCGCCTGGTCGATCCGGCGTACCAGCCGCCGACCTCACCCAAATACTGAGGAATCGGTCCAGGCGACCGCGCGTATCGGGAACGAGCCCATCCCACGCACCGGCGCCGGGAGCGCGACCAGCCTGGCACCGGTGTCGGGGACCGCGTCCAGGTTCGTCAGTTGCTCGATGATCGGGATTCCCGCCCCGAGCAGCGTGTGGTGGCACGGCCGCGTCGGCAGAGACGTGTCGTCGACGTCGAGCGAGTCGATGCCGACCAGCGCCACATTGGCGGCGACCAGCGCATCGGCGACCTCGCCGACCAAGTACGGATGACCGGGGCCTCGATACTCGGACGAACCCCATCGCGCCGACCATCCGGTGTGCACGAGCACCGCCTTGCCCCATAGCCGTGCCGGGTCGCCGAGCACATCCGGCCCGACTACGCGTGTTCCCATCGCGCGGATCATTACGATCGGCACGTTGAACAACCGTTCCAGCGGCAACTCCGCGATATCGGCGCCTTCGGCGTGGAAGTGGAAGGGCGCGTCGATAAATGTCCCCGTTTTGCCGACGGTATCAATGCGCGCGATCTCGTAGGTCATATCGATCAGCGCCGACCGGTCACGCGCAATGTGTGTGGTGACTCGCGGCTCAGGCAGGCCCGGATAGGTGAGCATGCCGTCCGAGATCGGATGAGACAGCTCAACTATGGCCTTGCTCATGCTAGAGACCGTACTCGCCGATCCCACGCCGCGCGGCGAGCTACTACACACCCATGCCACGCACCTCACGCGTGCAGGCCACGCTCCAAAAGTGCCCATGCCTGCCGGGAGGTGACCTCCCTGGATTGCGGGTCGATCTTCGCCAGCAGTGTCGCAAGCATCGCCACCGCTATGACGATATCCGTCGCCGTGACATCGGCCCGGATCTCGCCACGCCGGCGGGGGTCGTCGAGCATCTCCGCGATGAGGCCGAGCAGCCGCCATCCCGTGCCGAGCAACTCCTCATCCTCGGTGTTCGTCGGGTAGATCATGGCGATAAAGGCCGCGGACGCCGTCAGTTGATCGACTATCAGGGCCAGCACGTCCGCGACCGTGGTCGCCGGGTCGGCGGCAAGTACTTCGATCTCGACGATATTCTCCTCGAATACCGCGAGCGCCATGCTCTCCCTGGTCGGAAAATGCCGGTACAGCACACCCTGCCCGACACCCGCCGCGCGCGCTATCAAACTGAACGGTGCGTCGAAACCGTTCTCCGCGAACACAGTTCGAGCCGCCCGAATCAGCGCCGCCCGGTTTTCGGCAGCGGCTTTGGGCCCCGGGTTCTGTCGGCGCGACGCTGTCATCCACCCAACGCTACCGCTTGACTCCGCCGACAGTCTCCAGCAAACTGTCGAACCAACCGGACAAGACCGTCCGGTTATGTTAGTGAGGAAGAGCATGTCGGTGATCACCCGCCGGACCCTGTTGACCGCGACCGCGGCGGCCGGTGTCGCCATACTCGGCTCACGAACCACCAACCCGACGCACGGCATCGCCGCACGGGTCAACAGCGTCCCGCTCACCCGGGAGGAGCGCCGGGTCGTGGTGGTCGGATCCGGATTCGGCGGCGGGGTGACCGCGTTGCGCTTGGCCCAGGCCGGCGTCCCGGTGCTGCTGCTCGAGCGGGGGATGCGCTGGCCGACCGGGCCGAATTCGGAGACCTTTCCGCGCGCCTCGGCGCTCGACAGGCGGGTGCTCTGGTACCGGTCCAGCCCGACATTATTCGGTGCACCACTGCTTTTCGAACCGTATACCGGCCTGGTCGAGGCGGTGTCCGGAACGAATATGACCGCCCTGTGCGCCGCGGGCCTCGGCGGCGGCTCGCTGATCTACCAGGGCATGTCGCTACAGCCCACGCAGCCGGTTTTCGATGCGAATCTGCCCGAGGAACTCGACTGGGCGACCATGGATCGGGTGCACTACCCGAGGGTGGCGCGCATGCTCGGCCTCGCGGTGGCGCCCGACGAGTTGATCGCGAACCGGAACTACACGGCCGCACGCGCATTCGGTGACCACGTGCGCCAGGCCGGACTGCCGCTGTCGAAGATCCCGATGCCCATCGACTGGAACTACGCACTCGCCGAACTGCGGGGTGAGATGAAACCGTCGTACACCAACGGCGACGGCGCGATGGGCGTGAACAACGGCGGCAAGCATTCGGTCGATGTCACCTACATCGCCGCGGCCGAGGCGACCGGACAGGTAGAGGTGCAGACGCTGCACCAGGTCACCGACGTCGAACGCGGCCCCGACGGCCGCTGGGTCGTGTACGTCGAACGGCTCGATACCTCCGGCAATGTCCTGGAAAACAAGATCATCACAGCCAATGCCCTTGTCCTGTCGGCAGGCAGTCTGAACACCACCAAGCTGCTGGTGCGCGCCGGTGCGAAGGGGAAGATTCCGGACCTGCCCGACGGGCTGGGTCAGCAGTGGGGCACCAATGCCGACCGGATCTACGTCTGGACCGACCCCATCTCCGATTTCGGTGCGGCACAGGGCGGTCCCGTGGTCTACGGAAGTAAGAACTGGGACGATCCGCAGGCCGCGTTCACCGTCATCCAGGCCTCCATTCCGCCGATGCAGATGGACCCCAAGAGCACCATGCTGGTCGGCTACGGCGTCAGCGCGGACCGCGGCCGGTTCGTCTACGATTCCGCGACCGACGACGCGATCCTGCAGTGGCCGAAGAACGGCGACGCGAGCATCCAGAACAATCACATCGATCCGGCCGTGCGCCGAATCGCCGGCCCGACAAGCATTTTGGTCGACACCAACGCGCTGTTCCCGTCCACCTGGCATGCCCTCGGCGGCGCGAGCATGGGATCGGTCTGCGATCTCGACGGCCGGGTCCTGGGTCAGCGTGGTCTCTATGTGGTCGACGGCGCGCTCCTGCCGGGTAATGCCGCGGCCTGCAATCCGTCGATGACGATCGCCGCCGTCGCGGAGCGAGCCCTCGACCACCTGGTCTCCCAGGACATCGGCACCGCGATCTGACGACTACGGGCGCGGCCAGGGGCGGCCGAGATAGCGCTCGATATCGATATTGAAACGCTGCAGATAATCGGCGAAGTCGGCCGCATCCTGTGGTGACCAGTCCGCGAGGATCGTCGCCAAGGTTTGCAGCGATTCGTCGCGGTCGCGGTCGAGTTGCCGTTCACCTTCGGCGGTAATGCGGAATTTGCGGGCCATGCCGCCATCCGGATCCGGGATGCGTTCCACCAAACCGTCGCGCACCATGCCCGCGGTCCGCCGGTTCAGCGTCGACACATCCTGACCCACCGCCTCGCTCAGCTGCCCGAGCGTCATCGGGCCCTCCACCCGCAGCCGATTGAGCAACGTATACGTGTTGCGATCGAGTCGACGCCCGCCGAGTTGCCGGGAGGCGAGGCTGTACCGGCCGAACAGCATGGTCTCGAACTCGATCTTGTCGAGGATTTTGTCCATTTCGGGTCCTTCTGCCGATCCGCGCCGACCTGCGCCTGGATTTCCGTAGCACCAGGTATACCACGCGATGTGCGTCACACACATCATGTGCAGCTAGCACATAGCATGTATATGCCATACAGTGTGCACAGCGCACATCGCATGCGCTCGACACACTTCCCCTGATTTCGACCGATTTGGAGACGCGCGTGAATACTCCAGGCCCCGCTACTCAGCCAGGCGGCGTCCTCGCCGTGCTGGCCACCGCAGGCATCGTCGCCTCGCTCATGGCGACACTCGTTATGCCGCTGCTCGGTGAGCTGCCGCAGCTGCTGCACACAACCTCGTCCAACGCCACCTGGGTGGTCACGATCACCCTGCTCGTCGGCGCCGTGATCACTCCGGTCGCCGGACGACTCGGCGACCTCTATGGCAAGCGGAAGATC
Source organism: Nocardia vinacea (assembly GCF_035920345.1). NCBI lineage: Bacteria > Bacillati > Actinomycetota > Actinomycetes > Mycobacteriales > Nocardiaceae > Nocardia > Nocardia vinacea. The sequence continues at coordinate 736,067 of NZ_CP109149.1, read as the reverse complement.
CTGCTCGCCTCGGTCGTGCCGCTGGTCGCCGGTTCACTCGTCTGCGCTGTCGCGACCTCGATCGTGCCGATGATCATCGGCCGCGGCCTGCAGGGCGCCGGCGTCGGCATCATTCCGCTGGGCATCAGCGCGCTGCGTGATCTGCTGCCGCCGGAGCGATTGGGCGCGGCCATCGCACTGATCAGTTCGTCGCTGGGTATCGGCGCCGCCATGGGCCTGCCGCTGTCCGCGGCCATTGTCGAATACAGCAATTGGCGGATGCTGTTCTGGGGCTCGGCCGCGCTTGCCGCGCTGGTCGGCGTGCTGATCTTCGCGATCATCCCGGATACCCCGAACAGCGGCGCCGCCGGACGTTTCGACGCACTCGGGGCGATCGGCCTCGGCGCCGGACTCGTATCACTTGCTCGCCATCTCCAAGGGCGCCGCCTGGGGCTGGACCAGTGCCGGCATCCTCGGGTTGTTCGGCGCCGCGGTGGTCTTGCTGTTGGTCTGGGGTTGGTGGGAGCTGCGCATCGGTGCGCCGCTGGTCGATCTGCGTGTGACCGCACGGCCGCAGGTGCTGCTGACCAATGCCGCCTCGGTCGTCGTCGGTATCGCCATGTACTCCCAGTCGCTGGTCATGCCGCAACTGCTGCAACTGCCCACTGCCACCGGTTACGGCCTCGGCCAGTCGATGATGGCGATGGGTCTGTGGATGGCGCCGGCGGGTGTCGTCATGATGCTGATCTCGCCGGTGGGCGCCAAGCTCTCCGCCGCCCGCGGTCCCAAGTTCACCCTGGTCACCGGATGCCTGATCATCGCGCTCGGCTATGCCTCCTCCATGGCACTGATGGGTTCCACCTGGGGCATGTTGGCCGTGACCGTGATCATCAGTGCGGGAACCGGTTTCGCCTACGGCGCCATGCCCGCCCTGATCATGGGTGCGGTCCCGGTATCGGAAACCGCCGCCGCCAACAGCTTCAACACCCTGATGCGCTCGGTCGGCACCTCCGCCGCAGCCGCTGCGATCGGCGCGGTACTCGCCCAGATGACCGCCTCGATGGGCGGGCACGCCATCCCGACCGAAAACGGATTCCGCGTCGCCCTGCTGATCGGCTGTGGTGTAGCCGTCCTCGGTGCCGCGATCTCGGCGACCATCCCTACCCGGCGGATCCCGGACTTGTCCGAACCCGCCATCACCGCGGAACCCGTTGCCGTCAGGGTGTGAGACCCGACCATTCGAGAAAAGGATCTCCACCTGGCACGACCCGCCCGATGCGGTGCGAGGTTCCCAGATCTGGAAGGCCGCAAATACCCAGTCATCAACTGCTGCCGTAGGTTCGGCGTGGCTGGTGCCCGAGTTTGGGTGCCGAGCGTGCGGGGTAAAAGCCGAACGCTAGATGTCACATGAAAGAGGGAAGGGTTCAACCTTGATCAACACCAAAAAGCTGATCGCTGTCTGTGCGTCCGCAATCGGGATCACTGCCGGGATGGCAGTATTCCTCCCGGCCACTGCGTCCGCGGCAACATACGACGGCCAGTGCGGTGGAGGCTTCAAGGTGATCGACTCACACGAGTTGAAGGGCGGCACAGTCTTTCTCACCTACGACGGCCGGACCAACTGCGTGGTCACCGTGCGGGACAAGCCGGGCGACCCGATCTCGATGGGCGCCGCCGTCCGGCAGTCGAAGGACCACTCCCAGGTGGTCATAAACGACGACCGCGTCTTCAGCGACTTCGCGTATGCGAAGGTCGAAGCCGAAGGCAAGTGCATCGACTGGGGCGGGCGCATCAAGGACGACCTCTGGGAAGAATTCGGAGTCCACTGCGGATAACGAGCCTCGATCCACCGACGGCCTTAGGACCGTCGGTGTGAACGGGAAGGTCCCCTCCAAACCATCGGATGTCCCGGCCAGCCCGAACGGCCGCTTGCTGCATGTCGTCAACGACATATACAGTTGTCGCCGTGGGTGAACTGTTCACCATTGAGATCGAGCCAGAGGTGCGAGCCTGGCTCCAGTCGCTGCCCGCTAAGCACTTCCTCAAAATCGACGAGTATGTCGGCCTACTCGCCGAGCGCGCAGAGACTCTCGGAGAGCCCTTCGCTCGATATCTCGGCGATGGAGTTCGCGAGTTGCGCCCGACATTGGACGGTGCCGCGATTCGCATCACCTACTGGCTGGCACCGGGACGGCGCGCAGTCCTACTGACAGTGTTTCGCAAAACCAAGATGCGCGAAGACGCCGAGGTTAAACGTGCGAAGCTCGCGCAACAGACCTGCCAGGCCGAACACGAACCCGCCCACGAAGAATTCGTCCGCATGATCGAGAAGGGAGAACTGGACCGATGAGCCACGCACGCTGGAAGACCCTCCGGGAACGCAAACTTGCCGAGGGCGACTCCGAACCCGACGATGTCACCGAGGCACGCCGTGAAATCCAGCTCTCCATGGCCCTGGCCCAAGCCGTCTACGACCGCCGGACCGAACTCGGACTCACCCAGGCCGACCTGGCCGAACGTGCTGGCCTCACCCAAGCCAAAATCTCGCGGATCGAAGGCTCTGACACCGTGCCGACCCTCCCTCTACTCGCCAAACTCGCCGACGCCCTCGATGCCACACTGAACATCGCTCTCGACGCCGATGACACCCGAGTGAACTTCACCAGCCACCACACCGACCCAGCCTGAAAAGGATAAAGCCGCTTTCGGAGCCTCGACCGGTCAGGTACTGCTTGGCGACCAAATGGCGGTGCCGACCCGCTGTTTCATGAAACCCACTCACTACCAGCCGTAGACCGAAAAGGCCAAACCGTCAGCGACGCGGCAGTAGTCGATCATGCGGGACCGACCAACAGGTTGCCGCATGGGCGTCGTCACCTTCGACAACCAGCCGCAGCGTTCAGCCCTCGCCTTTCGTTATGACGTCCTCCAGAACCGGTATCGCCTGATCATTGCCCTGATGCGGTGGGTTCGGGCATGGTCGATCTGCGTATCTGGACACCGGCGGACGGGAATATTCATGGGCGGCGATCGGCGACCCCACATTGTGGTGATGGGCGTGACGGGTTGCGGGAAATCGACGATCGCGCGGCAGGTTGCCGGAATGACGGGCGGCGAGTTCCTGGATGCCGATGATCTGCATTCCCCATCGAATGTCGCGAAGATGGCCGCGGGTACCCCACTTACCGACGCGGACCGGGCACCATGGCTCGAGGCTGTACACGACTGGATGGGCACACGAAGTGCCGGCGTGGTGGCGTGTTCCGCGCTGCGTCGGCGGTATCGGGATGTGCTCCGAAATGTAACTGCGCCAGTCGCTTTCGTGCACCTCGACGGCGCGCCTACTACTATTCGATCGCGGATGGCGGCACGCCGCGGGCATTTCATGCGGCCCGTCCTACTCGATTCTCAACTCGCATTGCTCGAGCCCCTCGAGCCGGATGAGTTCGGGGTCGTCCTGGATGTCGGCGCGGGGCCGGACCAGATCGCGCGGGCGGTGGTCGATTTTGTGCGGGACCGGGCGGTGGCGCGGTGAGTGCGCATCGGAGTTTCGATATCGAGGGCAAGGTCGCCCTCGTCACCGGCTCGAGCCGCGGTATCGGATATGCGCTGGCAACCGGGCTCGCCGAGGCGGGAGCAACGGTAGTCCTCAATGGCCGTGACGCGGCGGCGCTCGCCCGCAGCCGGGACGAGATCGCAGACAAGACCGGCGCGGCAGTCCACATTCGCGCATTCGATGCGACGGACTCCGCGCAGGTGACCGCCGCGGCGCAGCAGGTCGAAAACGAGATCGGTCCGGTGGATATCGTCGTGAACAACACCGGAGTCCAGCACCGCAGCCCGCTGCTCGAATTCTCCGACGCAGATTTCCGTCGCGTGCTCGATACCAATCTCTTCAGCGCCTTCTGCGTAGGGCGCGAATTCGCCCGCGCGATGGTCGAACGTGGACGCGGCAAGATCGTCAATATCTGTTCGGTGCAAAGCGAATTGGGCCGGGCGGGTATCGCACCGTATGCGGCGAGCAAGGGCGGGCTGAAGATGCTGACCCGCGGCATGTGCGCGGATTGGGCCCCACTGGGACTGCAGGTCAATGCGATCGCGCCCGGCTACTTCGATACCGAGTTGACGTCCGCGCTGGTGAACGACGCCGATTTCAGTGCCTGGCTCACCAGGCGCACACCGGCCGGACGCTGGGGACGTACCGAGGAATTGGTCGGTGCTCTGCTGTTTCTCGTCTCGCCCGCATCGGATTTCGTCAACGGCCAGATCCTGTATGTCGATGGCGGTTTGACCGCCGTCGTCTGATCCACTTCCAGCTCGAAAGGCAACCGTGCCGAATATCAGCCGTCCCCGAATCCATCTCGGTCCCGATTCCGACTCCGCCCTCGCCAAGGGCATCGAGCAAGGCGGCGGCATTCTCGTTCCACTCGCCGACGCGGACGCGGTGGTATGGACGCGGGGACCGGCCACCTTTCCCGACCGGCTGCCCGACGCAGTGCGCTGGGTGCAGTTACCCTCCGCCGGCGTCGAACCCTGGATCTCCGCCGGGATCATCGATGAGACTCGCGTCTGGACCTCAGCGGCCGGCGCGTACGCGCGCAACGTCGCCGAGCACGGCGTCCTGCTGCTGCTCGCCGGTGTGCGGGTCCTTGCCGAGCAGGTACGCGCGACATCCTGGCGTAAGACGGATTTCGACCCACGGGTCGGGACGCTGTACGGCTCGACCGTGGCAATCGTCGGCTGTGGCGGCATCGGCCGCGCCATGATCCCCTTGCTCACCGGATTCGGTGCACAGGCACTGGCAGTCACCCGATCGGGCGCTCCGGTTGCCGGCGCCGCCGAGACGGTCGCCGCGAATCGGACAACCGAAATCTGGTCGCGGGCAAATCATTTCGTGCTCGCCGCACCGGCGACACCGGACACCGCACACCTCGTGGATGCGGACGCGCTCGCCAGAATGAAGTCGACCGCTTGGATCGTGAATGTGGCTCGTGGCTCGCTCATCGACACCGCTGCACTGGTACGCGCACTCGAGGACGGAGCGATCGGCGGCGCCGCCCTGGATGTGACCGAACCCGAACCACTTCCGGCGGGCCATCCCCTCTGGACGCTGCCCAACGCCATCGTCACCCCGCATGTCGCCAATCCCGCGACGGGCCTCACCGCGGTGCTCGCCGATCATGTCGCGGCGAACGTCGAACGGTTCGCCACCGGACAGCCGCTGCTCGCGACCATCGACATCCGACGGGGTTATTGAGCCGTGCGCCCCGCACTGTTCCTGACGTAGTTGGCGACGACGGCGCGCAATATCTCGCGCACGGCCTCCGCTGGTTTGGACAGCGGCTGATTGGTCGGGGTGCCCAGCGACACCTGGACCGTGATCGCCGGTTCGATACGGCGCAATTCCAGATTGTCGACGGTCATGATCCGACGGGCCACCGACAACGGTAAAATAGTGGCGCCCAAGCCATTTCGCACTGCCTGCGCCATCAGCGCCACCGACTCGACCTCCCCCACGACATGCGCATGTTCGAGCGCGTGATCGTATGCCTGCTCCACGACCTTCCGGATCGTGTGCATCGGGCCGGGCAACAGCAGCGGCAGGCCCTTCAACTGCGCGATCGAGACCACGGAACCGGTCGTACCGGGTAGCCCGGTCCCCGTCGGTGCGACGACCATCAGTTCTTCGGTGAGCAGTCGCTCGAAGGTCACCCCCTTGATCGGCCCGGCGTCGTACAGCAGCGCCATATCCATCCGGCCGGTCATCATCGCCTCGCTGAGCACGCCGCCGAAGTTCTCGTTGATGTGCAGCAGGATGCTCGGATACCGCTCACGCACCGCGGTCAGCAATGGCAGAGCGATCGCGTTGACGGTGCTGTAGGGCGCCAGCCCGACGGAAACACCGCCCGCCAGTTCGCGGCCGACCACACTCACCTCGGCCTGTGCGCTCTGCACCTGACGCAGGATGATCTGCGCGTGCCGGTACAGCGCCCGGCCCGCATCGGTGGGCTCCACGCCTTGTTTGTGCCGGATCAGCAGCTGTTGACCGAACTGGGCCTCCAGGGCCGTCATCTGCTGACTCAGCGCGGGCTGGGCGATGTGCAGGATATCCGCGGCACGGGTGATGCTGCCGGCATCCACGATGCGCACGAACGAAAACAAGCGTCGGGTATCCACGTCGTCGATCCACCTTTCTCGCAGCAACGTCATCGCACGCGATGATTTCCGTATTGTTGCTCTCCGGAAACGCGGCGGTACCGAATTCACGGCCGACATTGCGAGCCCGCCGCATAGTCGCTGCTCAGACACCATAGAGGTTCGTTATCGCCTCACCCGAAACCGGTATTACCCGCGCCAGGGCGAACCTGCGTAGCGTCCTTTTCACACCGCAAGTTCACTCATACGGTGCTCGCAGTTTCCCACCCCGCGGAGGCATCCATGGCTTGGAATATCGATCTCGTCGCCGATATCGGTGAGAGTTTCGGGGCGTGGACGATGGGCGATGACAACGCACTGCTCGACGTCCTCACCTCCGCCAATATCGCCTGCGGCTTCCACGCGGGCGATCCGCAGACCATGGACCGGACGGTCCGTCAGTGCGTTGCCCGCGGCATCGGTGTAGGCGCGCATCCCAGCTTCCCGGATCTGGTCGGCTTCGGTCGGCGGGCCATGGACCTCTCCGCCGACGAGGTGCGCACCGATGTCCTGTACCAACTCGGCGCGTTGCACGCCTTCGCCGTCGCGCACGGCACCACGGTGTCGCATGTGGCACCGCACGGCCGCCTGGGCAACCTGGTGGCGACCCGCGCCGACTACGCCGCCGCCGTGGTCGATGCCGTCGGGTCGTTCGATCCGAACCTGATCGTGCTCGCCCAGGACGGCGAACTCGCCGACCACGCTCGCGCACAGGGGATTCGCGTCGGCATCGTCGGCATCGTGGATCGCGCTTATCGCGCAGACGGCACCCTCGTCCCGCGATCCGAGCCGGGTGCGGTCATTCACGACCCCGAGGTCCTCGCCGGCCGAGCGGTGCGCATGGTGACCGAGGAGATCATCGAATCCATCGGCGGCACAAGCCTTTCCGTCCGTCCGAACACACTGCTTTTGCACGGCGACAACGCAGACGCAGTGCGCAATGCACGGGCGATCCGGACCGCGCTCATTGCGGCGGATGTGCACATCGTCCCGCTGCCCGAGGTACTCGCGGATCGTGCCGGTAAGGAAAACGAACCATGTCCGGCCTAGCGGGAGTCGCCTTCCAGGTCGCGGCCTGCGGTGATTCCGCCGTACGCGTCACCGCGCAGGGTGCCGACCGAGAAGGATGCTGGCGAGCTGTGCATGCGATCGCGGCCGCGATCGACACCGATGCGGACCGCTTCGCGATAACCGGCGTCATTCCGACCTACGACGCCGTGCTCATCGAATTCGACTGCGCGGCAAGCACTCACGACGGCATTCGACAGCTGATCGCGAATCTCGTACGAGAATCGGTAGCACCGACACCACGCCCGGCCCGGCACTTCGATATCCCCGTGGTCTACGGCGGCGAGTACGGTCCGGATCTCGAAGACGTGGCCGACCAGCTCGGGCTGTCCCCGGCCGAGGTGATCCACGTGCACGGATCGTCACCACTCACCATGCGCTGCTTCGGATCTCCGGGCGGCGCGCCGATGCTCGACGGTCCCGCCTTTCCGCGGCCGGTACCCCGACGTGTCGTCCCGCGCCCGCATGTACCCGCCGGAGCCGTGGCAGTGGCCGGTCGACAGGCTGTCGTTTCGGCACGGCCCGCGCCCGGCGGATGGCCCGTCATAGGTCGAACCCCACGCACCATGGTCGACCCGACGACCGAGCCGCTGTCCGCCTTCCGGCCCGGCGACACGTTTCGGTTCCGTGCCATCGCGGCCCACGAATGGTCCCGGTTCGAGGGGGTCCTGCATGGCTGAGACCATCACCGTGACGACCCCGGGGATCACCACTGTCCAGGATCTGGGTCGCCACCGAGCCTCACGGATCGGCCAGCTGACCGGCGGTGCCCTCGACCAGTACAGCGCCGAGGTCGCCAACGCCCTGGTCGGCAGTGAGCGCACGGCACCGCTGCTCGAACTGGTCGCGCTGGATTTCGGTGCCGTCGCGAGCACCGATCTGCTCGTCGCGATCACCGGTGCACCCGCCGACGTATGCGTCGACGGTGTCACCCGCGCCCAGTGGGAACCGTTCATCTGGGCCGCAGGCACCGAGCTCACCGTTCGCGACATCCGCGACGGTCTTCGGGTCTACATCGCGGTGCACGGGACGATTTCGGCGAACTATTTGCTCGACAGCTGCGCTCCGGATCCGGTACTGGGTTTCGGTCGACAACTGACGGCGGGTGCGAATGTCGACGTCGAGACCGACGGGCCGCTACTCGACCACCCACATTTTCGAATTCCGTTGTTCCACTTTGGCATTGCACGCCCCGCGCTCACCGGAAGTTGGACCATCGATGTCACCGATGGACCCGATATCGCCGAATTCGGCAGCACCGCCACGCGACTGTTCGAGACCTCGTTCGTCGTCGGCGACAACAGCAATCACATCGGACTCCGGCTCAGTCCCGATGGTGCCGTCCCACTACGAGAGAGCCGGACCGAGATCTTATCCCGGGGCGTACCGATCGGAGCCGTCGAAGTGCCCGCCGGAAAAGAAGTGCTCGTGCTGCACCGTGGCCGCGGCGTGACAGCGGGCTATCCGGTGCTCGCAGTCGTCACCGCAACCGGCTTGTCGCATCTGGGACAGGCCCGGCCCGGTCAGCGAGTCCGATTCCGGCACATCGGCATTCCCGACGCGGTGCGCCGCTACCGCGCGCAGCAGGCCGCGATCGACCGACTACGCACCCGTGTGGCAAATGCCTACGACTGCCTCCGAATTCCCGTCCACACCAACACTTGCCACCGGCCTGCTCAGACCCCGAAGGCCGCAGCTTGCGTAACCACGCAGGGGCCCCGTGCAGACCACATCCGACACAGTCACCTGGAGTACCCATGACCGACACGATCTCTCCGGCCCCGGCCGGGTCCGTGCCCACCGACCAAACGCATGCGGCGCCGTCCGGCTCGATCCGCAAGGTCGTACTGGCCGGCTGCGTCGGCATCTTTGTCGAGCTCTACGACAACGGCATCTTCGCCTTCATGGCAACCGCCCTTGCCATCGTGTTCTTCGATGTATCCAAGTCGAGTGACGCATTGCTGCTGGTCTTCGCCGGATATGCGATTTCCTTCTTCGTGCGTCCGCTGGGCGCGGTGATCTGCGGCATCCTCGGCGACAAGATCGGCCGCCAGAAGATGCTCGTCTTCGTCATCATGCTGATCAGCGTCGCGACGGCGGGTATCGGCGTGCTGCCGACCTATGCGGCCATCGGCGTCGCGGCACCCGTGTTGTTGATCGCTTTGCGGTTGGCACAGGGATTCTCGGTCGGCGGTGAGGCCGCCGGTGCGATGACCTTCCTCGCCGAACATTCGCCCGAGGGCAAACGCGGACTGATCACCAGCTACGCCCAGATCGCCTCCTTCCTCGCCCTGCTGACCGGCACCCTGGTCGCCTTCACGATGTCCCCGTGGTTGAACGCGAGTGCCATCCACGGCGGCGGATTCGGCAGCTGGGCCTGGCGGATTCCATTCCTCATCGCGATCCCGATGGGCCTGATCGGCTGGTACATCCGCCGCGCCATCAGCGACACCCCGAATTTCGGCAAGCTCAAGGAATCCGGCGGCCTGTCACGCAACCCGCTGAAAGAAGCGTTCGCGTCGCCCGAACACCGCAGGGCGATGCTCCTCGCCCTGTTCATCCCGTTGATGAACGGCTCCGGCTATTACGTTCTGTTCTCCTACATGCCGACTTTCCTCAAGGGCGACAAGATCGGATTCTCCACCGGCACAGCACTTATCGTCACCGCCGCCAGTCTGGTCGCGATCAGCATCGCGATTCCGTTCATGGGTGCACTGTCGGACAAGCTCGGCCGAAAGAAGGTGATCGCCGGTGCCGCGATCGCGATGGCCGTCGGCGCTATCCCCTGCTACGCCCTCATCGCGACCGGCAGTTTCGCACTCGCGGTGCTCGGCGCCTGCATCATGGCCGTCATCTTCGCCGGGCACACCGCGGTCATCCACATCCTCATCGTCGAACTGTTCCCGACCCGGGTCCGGTACTCCGCCTACGGGCTCGGCTACAACATCTCCTCGGCGCTGTTCGGCGGCACCGCACCGCTGCTGATGACCTGGCTCATCCCGCATTTCGGCATCTACGTCCCGGCCGTCTATGCCGTCGCCACCGCACTCGGCACGCTCGCGGCGGTCAGCACCGTCACCGACCGTGCCCACCTGCCGCTGCGCGACACGCTCTGACCACAAGCAGAACGGCCTCACCCGAGACAAGGAGTGTCATGCCTTTCGACGACTACCGAACCGCCCTCGTCACCGGAGCCAATACCGGTATGGGAGCCGCGATCACCGAGACGCTCGCCAAGCGTGGCCTCACCGTGTATGGCGTCGCCCGCGACGCCGCACGGCTCGACGAGGTGGCCGCACGGACCGGGATGATCCCGCTCGCTGTCGATGTCACCGATACCGCCGCACTCACCAGTGCGGTCGGCCACCTCGAAATCGACATCCTGGTCAACAATGCCGGGGTATCGGCCACCGGGAATATCCTCGACGCAGCACCGGAATCGGTCGATGCCATGGTCGATGTCAATCTCCGTGCCGTGCTGCATCTGTGTCGGCTGCTGATGCCGGGCATGGTCGAACGAGACCTCGGCCATGTCGTCAATATCAGCTCCATCGCGGGTCTGTACAACTTCTACGGCCACACGGCCTATCACGCGACAAAGGCCGCGATCCACCAGATCTCGCGCCAGCTCCGCAATGATGTCATCGGCAAGCGTGTCCGAGTCACCGAGATCTGCCCCGGCCGGGTGGAGACCGAAATCTTCGGACGCAATCTCGGCGGCACACCCGAGGCGATGCGGGAGGCCTGGGAGACCTATTACGAAGGCTACGAATCCATTACGACGAAAGACATCGCCGACACCATCGAGTTCGCGATCGACGCGCCGCGGCATGTGAACCTGGGCCTGATCGAGATCACGCCGACGTTCCAGGTGCCAGGTGGGCTCGAGTTCGTCCGGCGCCAGGATGGAGGTCGCCACTACCGATGACCGAATTGTCTTCTTGCACATTGGGAGTCGTGGCGTATGCGGCGGGCGATCTTCGCGTCGAAGCCATTGCTCTTACACCGCAGGGACCGTCCGATACGGTCGTGGAAATCGCGTACGGCGGCATCTGCGGATCCGACCTGCACTACTGGACCCATGGAGCCGCAGGCGAATCGATCCTGAAGGTACCCATGCTGCTCGGACACGAGGTGGTCGGGACGGTGGTGCAGCAGGCCGCAGACGGTGGCGGGCCCGGACCGGGTACGCGGGTGGCGGTACACCCGGCGACACCGGGCGGCAACAGCCCGCGCTATCCCACCGATCGTCCCAACCTGTCGCCCGGGTGCACCTATCTCGGCAGCGCGGCCCAATTCCCTCATACGCACGGAGCATTCACGCGTTATGCGGTGCTGCCGTCCCGGATGCTCCGACCGCTGCCCGATGGTCTTCCGCTGCGAACGGCGGCCGTAGCGGAACCGGCTTCGGTTGCCTGGCATGCGGTTTCGCGCGCGGGGGACGTCGCGGGAAAGATCGCGCTGGTGATCGGTTGCGGTCCGATCGGCGCGCTGGTGGTATCGGTGCTGCGCCGCGCCGGTGCCGCCGCGATCACGGCAGTCGACATCCACGACTATCCACTGGCTATTGCTCGCGAACTCGGCGCGACCACAACATTGAAGGCCGACGACACCGACACGATCGCCGCGGTGGACGCCGACATCGTCATCGAATGCTCCGGCAACCGCTTCGGACTCGAATCCGCCATTCGCGGGGCCACCCGAGGTGGCCGGGTGGTCCTGCTCGGGCTACTGCCCACCGGACTTCAGCCCGCGCCGCTGTCGCTGGTCATCACTCGTGAACTCGAGGTCGTCGGATCGTTCCGGTTCAACGACGAGATCGACGCGGTTCTCGACGCACTCGCCGATGGGAGCCTGGTCGTCGAGCCGGTCATCAGCCACGAGTACCCCGTTCGAGATGCCTTGGCGGCCTTCGCCGTCGCCAAGGATGCCGCGGCCTCCGCCAAAGTGCTGCTGGCTTTCTGAACCCTATGTCGATCTACCCAGGAGGAAAGCATGTCCCCCGTCGCCCTCGCCGCCCGCGTCGAGCGGATGCGAGAATCCCCGAGTTCCGCTGCCGCACAACGGGTTCGTGAGCTGCGCGCGTCGGGTCGGGTGATCCTCGACCTGACCGTCGGCGAACCGGATTTCGACACCCCCGATCATGTGAAAGCCGCGGCGATCACAGCCATGGACTCCGGGCTCACCAAATACACTGCGGTGAACGGTATTCCGGAGCTGCGTCAGGCGATTGCGGCGCGGACACTCGACCGGACCGGAAGCACAGTCGGCGACAACGAGATCACCGTCGGCGGCGGTGCCAAGCAGGTTATTTTCATGGCGCTGATGGCGACGGTCGAAGAAGGCGACCAGGTCATCGTGCCGTCGCCGTACTGGGTGTCCTATCCGGATATGGTCACCCTGCACGGTGGCACGCCCATTGTCGTGGACTGCCCCGAATCGGACCGATTCCTGCTCACCGCAGCAGGATTGGAGGCGGCGATCACGCCCGCCACGAAATGGGTGATCCTCAACGGACCGTCCAACCCGACCGGCGCGGTGTACAACGCGGAAGAACTCGCGGCACTCGCCACCGTGCTGGAGCGCCACCCGCACGTGAACATCTTGTGCGACGAGATCTACGACGAGATCGTCTTCACCGATCAGCGCACCCCGAGCCTGCTGTCCGTGGCGCCGCAACTGCGCGATCAGATCTTCGTCGTCAACGGAGTTTCCAAGTCCTATGCGATGACCGGCTGGCGACTCGGGTACGGAGTGGGGCACCCACAGCTCATAGCGGCGATCAACAAACTGCAGTCGCAGAGCTCGTCCTGCCCGTCCTCGATCAGCCAGGCGGCCGCGGCCGCGGCGATTTCCGGCGACCAGAGCTTCGTCGCCGAGTCGATCGTGCGCTACCGCGCGCGCCGCGACCTCATGTTCGACCTGCTCGCCGACGTGGACGGACTCGCACCGGTGCGGCCGCAGGGCGCGTTCTACCTGTTCATCGGATGCGCCGGACTCCTCGGCAAGCGGACACCGGACGGACGAGTGCTGCACGACGACCAGGACGTCGCGCTGTATCTACTCGAGGCCGCCTCGGTCGCGACGATCCAGGGCTCCGCCTACGGTGCGCCGTCATACCTGCGCATCTCCTTCGCCACCTCAGCGGACGTGCTGCGCACCGCCGCCGCCGAAATCGCGAAAGCCGTTGCCGCACTGAGCTGACCACAGCCCGATTCCATCACGGAGAAACCATGGTTCACGTCACCACCAAGATCGATCGCGCCGACCGCGCACTCATCGACGAACTCGGCACCTTCTCGGCGGCCACCATCCACGAGGCCCAGGGCCGCAAGGGCGCACTCGACTCGGACATCAAACCCATCGACCGCGACATGTCCTTCTGCGGATCCGCATTCACCGTCGTCTGCCACCCCCGCGACAACATCATGCTGCAGGTCGCGATCAGCTACGCCCAACCCGGCGACGTGCTCGTCGTAGCATCCGGCGACCAGCCCGCCGGGCAATTCGGCGACGTCCTCGCCAATGCGTGTGCCGCCCGTGGCATTTCCGCCCTCGTCACCGACGGCGGCGTACGCGATACCCGAGAAATCCGCGAACTCGGATTCCCGGTCTTCGCCAAGCATGTCTGCATCGAGGGCACCGTCAAGGAAACCCTCGGCCCCATCAATCAGCCCCTCGTCTTCGGCGGCCAAGTCATCTATCCGGGCGATATCGTCAAGGGCGACTGCGACGGCGTCGTCGTCATCCGACGCGAAGAAATCCGATCCGCGATCTCCGCCTCCCGCGAGCGCGACTCCGCAGAGGCCACCTACATCGAACGCTACAAAACCGGTGAGACCCCCATCCAGGTCTCGAACCTGGCCGCGATCCTGGAGGCCAAAGGCCTCACCGTCGACCAGTAGCCCTCAGAACTCGTCGGGACAGCCGCACGAACCTCTGGTGTGCAGTACCGCTTCGAGATTCACCACTCCGGGGCGGGGCGTGTGGTCGTCGAGTTGTTGTAGCAGCAGGTCGATGGCGGTCTCGCCCATGAGACGGGTGGGCTGGACCATGGTGGTCAGACCGGGGCGGGTGTAGCGGGAGTATTCGATTCCGTCGAAGGCGACCACCGCGAGGTCGTCGGGTACGCGCAGTCCGGCGTCGTAGGCGGCGCGGAGCATACCCATCGCCTGCAAATCGCTGGTTACGAAAATCGCTGTGGGGCGGCGTGAGTCGGCCATCAGGTCGGTCAGTGCGCGGTAGCCCGCGGCCCCGCCGAAATCCGTTCGCACGATGCGTCCTTCGGCAAGTCCGGCGGCCGCCAGCGCATTTCGGTAGCCCTGGACACGGTCCTCGGCGGTGGACACGTGCGGGCCGCTCAGGCAGGCGATTTCGCGGTGACCGTGTCCGATGAGATGGGCGACGGCCTGTTCCGCGCCCGCGACCGAATCACACATGACGTGCGCGCAACGTGCCGGATCGATGACGCGGTCCAGTGCCACCAGCACCATGCCCGCCTCCTCGCAGGCGTCGGCGATGCCGGTCTCCCAGGACGACGAAATTGCAAGCAGCCCTTCGACTCTGCGGTCGATGAAGGTGCGCACATAGGCGCGTTCGCGTTCTTCGTCACCGGCGGCATTGCCGACGAACAGCGGGTACCCCCGCGCGAAGGCGGCCGCCTCGATCACCGCCGAGAGTTCGGCGAAGAACGGGTTCGCACCGTCCGGAATCACCATGCCGAGTGCATGTCCGCGGTTCATGCGCAGGCTGCGCGCGGACATATTGGGCCGGTAGCCGAGTTCGGCGATGGCGGCCTCGATGCGGGCCTTGGTCGCGGGCGCGACCTGCCGCGGTCCGCCATTGAGCACATAGCTCACCAGCGCCGGTGACGTGCCGGCCAGCCGCGCCACGTCGGCTCGTGTGACTACCATCCGAAATCTCTCCTTGCTCCGACCGTCCATCCAAGCACTCTGCGCAAGTACTTGACAGCCGGTGACTCGGGTCACACACTACTCATCAACTCGCGTTGATCAACACGAGTTGATACCTGAGATGGATAGGTCGAACTCACGATGAATGCTCGATTCAGGCGTGCAATGGCGCCGCTTGTCCTCATCGGCGCGCTTGCCGCCGCTGCCTGCGGTCGCGGTGGACAAGACGGGAGCGACGGCGATTTCAAGATCGCGATCGTCACCCGGAACTTCACCAACCCCTACTGGGCGGCATTGCGCGACGGCGCCCTCGCGGAGGGCCAGAAGCTCGGCGTGAAGGTCACCGTGCAGGCCGGACAATCCGAGACCGATGCCGATGGCGAGAACGCCCAGATCTCCACCCTGGCCGCGCAGGGCTACGACTGCTTCGGCGTGGTGCCGGTCAATGCCACGAATGTCATCACCCCGCTGACGCCGGTGGCGCGCAAGAACATTCCGATCCTCGATCTCGACACCCAGATCGACGCGAAGGCCTCCGAGCAGGCCGGGGTGTCGTATGCGAGCTTCATCGGTTCGGACAATCTCGATGCGGGCCGGATCGCCGGGCAGAAGATGCTCGAGGCGCTCGGCGGCACCGGCAAGGTGGTCATCCTGCAGGGCATCGCGGGCGAGCAGAACGGCATCAACCGTGATCAGGGCTTCACCGATGCGGTCACGGGCAAGCTCGAGATCCTCCAGAAGGCGCCCGCCGACTACGAACAGGACAAGGGCCTGCAGGTCACCGAGGCGATCCTGAAGGCGCATCCGGATATCACCGGCATCTTCGCCGCCAACGACACCATGGGCCTCGGCGCCGCACAGGCGATCAAGAACGCGGGCCGGACCGGCCAGATCAAGGTGATCTCCGTCGACGGCATCCAGGCCGCCCTCGATGCCGTCAAGGCGGGCACCCTGACCGGCACGGTGACCCAATACCCGTATGCCGAAGGACAACTCGCGGTGCAGAGCTGCCTGGCCCAGCACCAGGGCAAGAAGCTGCCCGAGCGCGTGGTATCCCCCATCGCCTTCATCGGCAAGGACAATGTCGACCAGCAGATCGCGGCGTTCCCGCGTCCGATCGTCGCCTTCGATAACCCCGTGGAAGGGCTGTTGAACAAGTGACCGCAGAGGCAACCGAAGAACTCCGCGCGCGTGAGGGGCGCACGGAGATCCTCGCCAAGGTCGCCGAATTCGCGGCACCGCTCGCCCTGGTCGTTTTGTGGGTGGCGTTCTTCATCGCCACCCCGAACTTCCTGACGGCGGACAATATCGGCGATCTGCTGGTCGCCTCGACCATCCTCACCGTGCTCGCGCTCGGTCAGCAGTTCGCGATCACCGTCGGCGGCATCGACCTGTCGGTCGGCGCGAATCTGCCATGGGCGGCAGCAGTTCTCGGCTATCTCGCCAGCCACGGCTACCCGATGGCAGTCGCCATCGGGGCCGCAGTCCTCAGCGGGTTGGCGGTCGGCGTCGTCAACGGTGTGCTGATCGGCCGACTGCATATGACCGATTTCGTGGTCACGCTCGGCATGCTGAGCGTGCTCAACGGCATCACCCTGCTGTTGACGCACGGCAATACCGAGGCCGTGAGTTCCCGCTTCCTGCAACGGCTCGCGCTCGACGGCATCGGACCGGTGCGCTGGTTCTGGCTGCTGGCACTGCTCGCCGCACTGGTCGTGGCGGGCATCATCTTCCGCACCCGGATCGGCACCCATCTGCTCGCCACCGGCGGACGACTCGAGGCCGCGCGCGACACCGGTATCTCGGTGAACCGCATCCGGCTGTTCGCCTATGCCATGTCCGGATTGCTGTGCGGCATAGCCGGTGTCATGCTGGTCGCCCGCAACGGCGGCGCGGATCCGTCGCTGCAGACCACCTACCTGCTGAGCTCGATCGCCGCGGTGGTGCTCGGCGGTTCGTCATTGTCCGGCGGCAAGGCGTCGGTGCTCGGCACCGTCTGCGGTGCGGTGCTGTTCACCTCGCTGATCAACGGGTTCACCATTCTCGGCATCTCGCAGTACTACCAGCCGGTCGCCGTCGGCGCGGTGCTGCTGCTGGCCGCCGGTATCGCCCGCTTCCGAAAGTAGGCCTACGACATGACGATTCCATTGCTGGAGGCGCGCGAGCTCACCAAGTCCTTCGACTCGGTGCGCGCGCTGGCCGGGGTCTCGCTGACGATTCCCGAGGGCGAGGTCACCGCGCTGGTCGGCGATAACGGCGCGGGCAAGTCGACATTGGTGCGCTGCCTGACCGGCGTGCAGGCACCGGATACCGGACAGATCCTGTTCAACGGCGAACCGGTGCGCCTGCGCTCGCCGGAGGACGCGCGCAAGATGGGCATCGAGACCGTATATCAGGATCTCGCCCTCATCGACGATCTGGCCGTGTGGCAGAACCTGTTTCTCAACCGCGAGTTGGTATATCCGCTCGGCATCGTCAACCGCAGGGCGATGATCGCCCGCAGCGGCGAGATCCTGCGCGATCTGGATGTCGATGTGCCTTCGGTGCGCACCACCGTGCGCCGGATGAGCGGCGGTCAACGTCAGAGCATCGCCATCGCCCGTGCGGTGGCCTGGGGCAAATCCATGGTGATCATGGACGAGCCGACCGCCGCGCTCGGCGTGCGGGAGACCGCGGCGGTCGAGAAGCTGGTGCGCGGCCTGCGCGAACGCGGGATCACCGTATTGATCATCAGCCACGATCTGGCACAGGTGATGCGGATCTGTGACAACGTGGTGGTGCTGCGGCGCGGTAGATCCGTTGCGGCACATAGGATCAATGAGGTGGACGGCGATCGGCTGGTCGCCCTGATCACCGGTGCGGCACCCGGCAATCTGGAGATCACCGCGAACGGAGCCGAGTCGTGACGGTTGTCGTCCTCGGCTCGGTCAACCAGGACATCGTCTGTGAGGTGGAACAGCTGCCACGGCCCGGCGAAACCGTGCTGGCACTACGCTCGCGAACCAACCTGGGCGGCAAGGGTTCCAATCAGGCCGTCGCGGCGGCACGAGCGGGCGGCCGGGTCGAATTCATCGCCAGAATCGGTCGTGACGCCGATCCCGGACTGCGGAAATCGTTGCGCGAGTATGGTGTCGAGCTCACCGCACTGCGTGAGGTGCGGGACGCGCGGACCGGCACCGCCTATATCACCGTCGCCGATGGCGAGAACCAGATCGTGGTCGATCCCGGCGCCAACTTCCGCTGGGAATCCGAGCCCGAACTCGACACGATGGCCGAGGCCGATTTGCTGCGGTCGGCGGAAGTTGTTGTCGCACAGTTGGAAGTGCCGCCGAATGTGGTCGAATGGGCCGCGCGGCGGGCGCGCCGGTTCGTTCTCAATGCCGCGCCGGCGACGGCGCTGCCGGATGAGCTGCTGCGCCGCTGCCATCCGCTGATCGTCAACGAATCCGAACTGTCGGCATTGACCGGGACCACAGCGCGGACCCCCGAACAGGCATTCCACCTGGCCCGTTCACTCTGCCTGCGCGGGGTGGAGTCCGTCGTCGCCACCTTGGGCGCCGCCGGGTCGGTCTGGGCGCACCGCTGCGATGTGCCGGCACCGGTTGCGGGCGGATATCAGGCCGCGCCACAGGTGAATTCGGTCGATTCCACCGGCGCCGGCGATGCCTTCGTCGGCGCGCTGGCCACCGCACTCGCCGATGGTATGCCGCTCGGCGGCGCCGTGGCCTACGCCACCGCGGCCGGTGCGCTCGCCGTCCAGACGCCGGGAACCCACGCGTCCTACCCCACCGGGGACCAGATCGTCACCGCGCTCGCGGCCATACCCGTGGCCCAGCCACTCGTCTGATACCCCTCTTCGAGAAGGAATCGAACTTTGCGCACCAGCGGACTCATTCACGCCGGATTGCTCGCCGCGCTCACGGCGCTGCGCCATACCGACCTCTTCGCCGTCAGCGACTCCGGTCTGCCGACACCCGTCGGCGTGCCGGTCATCGACCTTGGCATCAGCTACGGATTCCCCCGGTTCGAGCCCATCCTCGACCTGATTCTCGATGAGGTGACTGTCGAAGCCGCCTGGGGCAGCCGCGACGTCGCGGACCAGAATCCGGAGGCCGCGGCCCTGCTCAGCGGCCGCCTGAACGCGGAGTTGATCGACCACGACGACTTCAAACAGCGCATCGGGGCCTGTCGGTTCGTGGTGCGCACCGGTGAGGCCCGGCCGTATGCCAATGTGTTGCTGCGGGCCGGGGTGCCGTGGCTGTAGCGTTCAGAAATATTGTTACTTGCCACATTGAACCCAGCGCACGTGCGGCCCGTATCGATTGCGGAATGGTCAGTCGACTAACTACTGTCGGATGCTCGGATCAATGACTGATTCCACAGGTCACGCCAGCTTGGCGACTGCTCGCAGCTCGCGCGAAACAACACGGCATGTGGGTCGGGAGGAGCGGTAGAGATGGATCTTCGCGAGGTCGTGTCCGCGGGTGTGTGGGAGCAGCGACAGCTGCTGGATCAAGGGGTGCTGACGGCCCGTGAACTGATCGAGGCGACCCTCGACGGGATCGACCAGGCGGGCGAGCTCAATGCCTTCACTCGCGTCCTGCACGAGCAAGCCATCACCGAAGCCATCGAACGCGATCAGCAGGACGTCGCGGCGCGCGGACCGCTGCATGGCATCCCGATCGCGGTGAAGGACGAGATCGACGTGGCGGGCGTCCCGACCACCTTCGGCACCCGCGCGAACCTCACCCCGGCGGTCGCCGATGCCGAGGTGGTGCGGCGGCTCCGGGCGGCGGGTGCGGTCATCGTCGGCAAGACCACCATGCCGGAGTTCGGACAGTGGCCCTACACCGAATCCACCACCTACGGGCTGACCCGCAATCCGTGGGACAGGACCCGCTCGACCGGCGGTTCCAGCGGTGGTTCCGCCGCGGCGGTCGCGGCGGGGCTGGTGCCCGCCGCACTCGGTGGTGACGGCGGCGGCTCGATCCGGATTCCCGCGGCCTGCTGCGGACTCTTCGGCCTGAAGACCCAGCGCGGACGGGTGCCGACGGCACCGAACGAACATTTGTGGTGGGCGTTGGGCGTCCTCGGCCCGCTCACCCGGAGCGTGCTGGATTCGGCGATCGTCTACGACGTCATCCGCGGCGCCACACCGACCGACCGCTTCCACGCCCCCGATCCGGAGCTGTCGTTCGAGGAGGCCGCCCGGCGCACACCGACCAGCCTGCGCATCGGCTACACCACGAAATCACAGACGATGCTCGCGAAGGCGGTTCCCGAACATGTGCGCGCGGTGCACGACACCGCCGAACTTCTTGTCCAACTGGGCCATACGGTCATCGAGATCGATCCGCACTATCCCGATTTCACGTTCGCCTTCTATCCGCAGTTCTACGGGGGCGTGCGCGCGGAGATCCCACTCGTCGATCATCCGGAACGGCTCGAACGCCGTACTCGCCAAAACCTGATGCTCGGTTCCTGGGCTCGTCGGCCGGTCGTCGAATGGGCCATGCGTCGCGGCGAAGCCTTGGCGCGCAAGGCCGATCGCATTTTCGACAAGTGCGACCTGCTGCTGACCCCCACCATCGCGCACCGTCCGCCGCGGGTCGGCATCCTCGACAATGCGAACCCTGTCCGCGCACAACTCGCCTCGGTCCCCATGGTCGCCTTCACCGGATTCTGGAATGTGACCGGGCATCCCGCCGCCTCACTACCCGCGGGCATGGCGAGCGATGGGCTCCCGCTGGCGGTCCAACTGGTCGGACCGGCGAATGGCGAGACCACCATTCTTTCCGTCGCCGCCCAACTCGAACAGATTCGCCCGCACCCCCGTCCCGCGTAGCCCGAAAGCGCCTGTCTCCGCTGCGATTGTCGATAAAATTCGCACCGGAGGTGATGTGCCGTGACAAGCGTATTGCTGATCACCGGAGACGCGGCCGAAGACCTGGAAGTCATGTACCCGTACCAGCGGCTGCTCGAGGAGGGGTACGAGGTTCATGTGGCCGCCCCCACCGTCAAGAAGCTGCAGTTCGTCGTGCACGACTTCGTCGACGGTTTCGATACCTATACCGAGAAACCCGGACACACCTGGTCCGCCGATATCGCGCTGGCCGATGTCGATCCGAGTCGGTACGCGGCGTTGGTACTGCCCGGCGGACGGGCGCCGGAGTATCTGCGCGGCGATGCGGAGTGCCGCAGGGTCGTCAAACATTTCGTAGACGAGGACAAACCGATCGCGGCGCTGTGCCATGGTCCGCTGATTCTCCTTGCCGTCGGCGCGCTGAACGGTCGTTCGTCGAGCGCCTATCCAGCGTTGGCGCCGGACCTGAATGCCGTTGGCGCAAATTGGGAAGACAGTCCGGCCCATATCGACGGCAATATCGTGACGGGTCGCGCTTGGCCGGACCATCCGCAGTGGATGCGCGCATTCTTGGAGGTGTTGCGCGCCAAAGCGCCCGCCCCGGGTCAGTAGGGCCTGGCGTCCCGCCTCGCGCCGCACTACTATCGTGTGTAGTAGACAAGTGGGAGGGACGCTATGGAAACCATGACAATCGAACGCGTCATTGCGGCGCCGATCGATGATGTCTTCGACTGGCTGACCAATGCGAGCAACTACACGAAGGCACGAATTGTGCTGCGCGAGCGCTTGATACGCCAGGGCGAACAGGCGCCGTACGGACTCGGCGCCGTACGGATCCTGACATGGGGCATCGGCTGGTTCCGCGAACGCATCACCGGCTACGACGCACCGCACGAATTCAGCTACCTCGTCGAGCGCAGCGTTCCGGCGTCCCGGCATGAGGGCGGCCGACTGAGCTTCACCGAGGTCGACGGCGGCACACGGGTCACCTGGACCACCACCGCCGAAGCGCGCCTGCCCTTCGCCGCCGCCTGGTTCACCCGCGTGCTCGCCGCACCGGTGATCCTCTACTCCTTCGGCAAGGTGCTCGACGCCGCCGAATCCGCACTGACCCAAGCGAATCGGTAGGCGTCGAGGACCCCGCTGTCAGCGGTCGCGCGCGCCGAGTGTCAGAAATGCGAGACCGAACGCCAGCACGGCCAACCCGCACCACGACACGATCGGCAACCGCTCACCCACTACGACCACACCGAGCACCGCCGCCACGGCGGGTTCGGCGAGCGTCAATGTCGTCGCCACCTGTGCGGTCGTATGCCGCAGCCCGTAACCGAACAGGCGGTAGGCGACGAAGGTGGTGAATACCGCGAGGTGCAGCGCCACCGCGACGCCGCGACCGGTGTGCAGCCAGGATGTGTTGGTGCACAACACAACCGGCAGCACCAGCAATCCGGCAATGCCGAACATCGCGCCCATCACCGCATTCGACGAATGGCCGTACGCGATGAGCCTGCCGCCGATCAGCGAATAGACGGAATAGGTGAGCCCACCGAATGCGGCGAGCACGATGCCGAACAGGTCGACCGGTGCGGTCCCGCCGGTCATTTCGGGCCCGAGCACGAGGACAGCACAGCCGAGTACCGCCGCCGCGGTGGCACCGACCCACCGCCGGGTCGGTTTACCCTGCCCGGCAACCCAGGCCAATAGCCCGGCGAAAACCGGCGCACTACCGAGGGCGATCACGGTGGCAACGGCCACACCCGTCCGCGCCACGGCCGGATAGAAGGTCACCGGATACCCCGCCACCGCCAACGCCCCGACAATGACCAACCACCACTCGCCGCGCGTGCACCGCAACCGCTGACCATTGGACAAGAACAACAACAGCCCACCGAGCACCAACCCGGCAGATCCGATCGCCGCAGCGGGCGCACCCGCGGGAGCCAATGAACTCGTGGTCCCGGTGGTCCCCCACAGCACCGCTGCGCTCAGGATGGGAACCGGACCACTGAACGCCCGAACACCCGAATGTCCAACCACAACAACAGATTTGATATCAGACAAGGCCATGCACTTCCGTCATCGAATTCGACAGGGATTCGAAACGGGCGCACGACATCACCGAGACTGCCCTCGCAGAACAGCCCGGACCGCGAATCAGAAATTCAGCAGGTGCGCCCGATCAGGCGCACGGCGGCGGCGTAACAGCATGCCAATAGATACCCACGCGACGATGCTAGCGCAATGCCTGGATCGGAGTTACCTCGGCAGATCAGGTGCGCTGAACAAAAGTCTTCGGACCGGATCGGCATCGAATGATCTTCGATAGAGTTGGCCTGGTGAGGAAGATTGATTCACCGATCGGGCCGGCGGTCGGTGCTGTGCGGACAGCGCCTCGTCCGACGGTGCAGTTGGACGATATCGACCGGATTCTGCTCGATCAGCTCGCACGGGACGGGCGGATGACCAATAGTGCGCTCGCCGATGTCGCGGGGATCGCGCCGTCGACATGCCTGGGGCGGGTGCGGTCGCTGGTGGAGCGCGGCGTGATTCGCGGATTCCACGCCGATATCGATCCGGCAGCGCTCGGCCGGAATCTACAGGCCATGATCGCCGTTCGGGTGCAGGCCAATGCACGTCCGCACCTGGCCGAGTTCGGGGAGCAATTGGCCGAACTCGACGAGGTGCTGAACGTCTATTTCATCGCGGGCGCCGACGACTATCTGATCCATGTCGCCACGGCCGACACCGAGGGACTTCGGGTCTTCGTACTGGAACATCTGAGCGCGCATCGCGCGGTCGCCTCCACCGAGACGATCCTCATCTTCGAGCACGTGCGCCCGCGAACCAGCCCGATGGCTTAGCTCACCCACCCGCCGGCTGCCATCCCCTTACGCGGCGGCCAACGTCTCGGCGGCGTAATTGTGTGCCGCCGCAACGGATTCGGACAGCAGGTGGCCGCGGTACGTGCTCAGACCGGCGGCCAGGCCCGGATCCGCGTCGACCGCATCGCGCCAGCCACGCTCGGCGAGCGAAATCGCGTATGGCAGTGTGGCATTGGCGAGTGCGACCGTCGAGGTGTACGGCACCGCACCGGGCATATTGGCGACGCAGTAGAAGACCGAATTGTGCACCTGGTAGGTCGGCTCGGCATGGGTGGTCGGCCGTGAATCCGCGAAGCAACCGCCCTGATCGATGGCGATATCGACCAGCACCGAACCCGGCTTCATCTGTGCGACAAGGTCATTGGACACCAGCGTCGGCGCCTTCGCACCGGGGACCAGCACCGCACCGATCACCAAATCCGCCTCCCGGACCAGACTCTCCACCTCGAAGGTGTTGGAGATGATGGTCCGCACTTGGCCGCGATACTGTTCGTCCAGCGCACGCAGGCGCGCGATATTCAGATCCAGCACGGTCACATCCGCGTGCATGCCGACCGCGACGGCGATCGCATTGCTCCCCGAGACACCGCCGCCCAGCACGACCACCTTCGCCGGACGAGCACCCGGCACGCCGCCCATCAGCACGCCGCGACCGCCGCCGCTGCGCATCAGATGATAAGCACCGGCCTGTGGCGCGAGCCGGCCCGCGACCTCGCTCATCGGCGCCAGCAGCGGCAGCGATCCGTCCTTGCCAGTGACGGTCTCGTAGGCGATCGAGGTGATCCCGGAGTTCAGCAGCGCGTCAGTACACGCCTTGGATGCCGCTAGATGCAGGTAGGTGAACAGCAGCTGCCCCGCACGCATGCGCGAATACTCCTCGGCCACCGGCTCTTTCACCTTGAGCACCATTTCCGCGGTGCCCCATACCTGATCGGCGGTGTCCAGCACCCGCGCCCCGACGGCCGCGTACGCCATATCCTCGAACGCCGACCCCAGCCCGGCACCGGTCTCGATGTACACCTCGTGTCCGCGCGAAACCAGCTCATGCGCACCGGCGGGTGTGCATGCGACCCGGTACTCGTGGTTTTTGACCTCGCGGGGAATTCCGATCTTCATCAACACTCCTGTACGTCGATCCGGCGGATTGGCGACATGTGATCCGTTCGATCACCTCAGTGTGAGTATGAAGATCATTCAAGATCAGGTCCATATCGGTGAAGATAGTTCTCTATCTCACGAGTATTGCATCCTAATATTCATATTCAGGGACCGGCAGTAGTCCCCGTTCGAAACATATTCGGACTATCGCTCCGGGATCTGACCGATGGCCCCCTCCTGGCTCACGGCACACGAGTTCGGGCCGGGCCGCATTCCGGCCGAGGCCGCATTCGCACCCGCGGGCGACCGCCACGGCGGCGACGGCTATCTCATGACCTACGTCTACAACGCCGACACCGACCGGAGCGACCTCGTCATCGTCGACGCGTCCGAGCTGGCCGCGCCACCCGTGGCGACCATCCATCTACCCGCTCGGGTGCCCTACGGATTTCACGGAAACTGGCTGGCCGACAAATGATTTCAGCCGTTGACCACGAGCACCAGTTTGCCGGTCGAGGCGCGACTCGCCATCAACCGGTGTGCCTCGGCGACCTCGGACAGCGGGAACTCCGCGGTGATCGGCAACTCCACCTGCCTCGTGGTGACCAACCGGAATGCCCGATCGGCAATCTCGCGCAGTACCTGCGACGCATCGGCGGTGAGACCGAGAATCGAGAATCCGGAGATCGACAGACCCCTCGGGTAGAGCTCGGGCTGGCCGATTTGCCAGCCCGGCTCACCACTGGCATTGCCGTAGGAGATCAACCGGCCGAACAGCGCCAGCGATTCGAGACCGCGCCGCAAGGTCTGCCCGCCGACCGGGTCCAGCACGATATCGACGCCGCGACCACCGGTCGCCTCCCGGACATCGGTCTCGAAGGTCTCGGCGAGGAAGGCGTCGTCATAACCGAGTTTGCGCGCGTACTCCGCCTTGCCCTCGCTGGAGACCACGCCGTACACCGCGCTGGCCCCCGCCAACTTGGCCACCTGCCCCACCACGGTGCCCACCCCGCCCGCCGCGGCCTGCACCAGCACGGTCTCCCCCGGCTGCAGCTTGCCGACGGTGTTGATCAGTGCATAAGCGGTCGGCAGAACCGTGGGAAGCGTTGCGGCCGTTCGCAAATCGACACCATCGGGCACCGCGAATACCGTCGCGGCAGTCACCACGGCGACCTCGGCGTAGGCGCCGCCATCGGTAATCGCCGCCACCGACTGTCCTACCGTGAATCCGTCGACATCGGCGCCGATCGAGCGCACCCGGCCCGACAGCTCGAGTCCCGGCACGAACGGCAGATCCCGGACCCGATACCCCACCGAACGCGCCTGCAGGTCGGCGAAGTTCACCCCGACATATTCGACATCGATCGCGACCTCACCTGGCCCCGGCTCCGGAGCATCGAGCTCCACCTCCTGCAACACCTCGGGTCCGCCCAGTTCACCGATCTGAATCGCCCGCATAGCCCCACACTCCACTCGACACACCGACGAGTCAGTTTTAGCAGGAAATGAGGTTAGCGGCAGTCCACGACGAGTGCCGTCGCATTATCGGTGCTACCGGCCTGTAACGCGTTGTCCACCAAGGTTTCCGCGGTGTTGGCCGCGGTTTTCCCCGCGACGAGTATCGACTTGATCTCGACCATATCGAGCCGCTTGTGCACGCCGTCGGTGCTCAGCAGCAGTCGGCCCCGGCTCGATCCGGTGGCGGCGCGACCGATGACATCCGGACTCGCGGTGCGGATGGAGGTGGTGACGAGGTGGTCCATGCGGTTCGCCGGGCGAACCCCCCTGGCGCGCATGAACTCCGCGACGGTGTGGTCGGTGGTGATCTGGTGCAGCACCCGGCCGTTCCAGCGGTAGGCGCGACAGTCCCCGACCCAGGCGATATCGCAGGGCCCGTCGGGCTGATCGGCGGCGGGCAGCACGGCGATCACGAGCACACTGTCGGCCTGCTCTTCCGGGAATTCACGCAGCAACTCCTGCTGGGCCGCGACCACGCCGGCCAGCGCGCCGTTGCCCGCACCGATCCGCGCGGCGACCGAGGCCGCGGTCCTCGCTGCCCTGGCCGCAGGCAGGTTGTCGCCGACCCCGTCGGCGACAACGAATGCGGTCCGCCCGACGGTGGGGTCGGTGTAGGTGGCGAAGGCGTCGGCATTGAGCGAACGCCGCCCACGGGTGCTCACCACACCGGGCGTGATACCGCCGAGCCTTACCGGCTCCGGGCGGACGATGGCGATCGAAGCGGTTGTCTGCAAGGTCTGACCTCCTTGGGCTGGACCTGCCCCAACACTGCCGATCCGCACAACTCTGTAACTCCAGTGAACCTCGGTTTTCCGTGTACCGTCCCAAAATTACGTGAGAGAATCCTTTGAATCGTCGGCGCACCCGCGGTGGGCAGCCGGCTCCCGAAATACGATGGCTCCGTGGACAGCGACGACGGCCTCGATCAGCTGCTGGCGAACCGCGGTAACTGGGATGCCCGTGCCCCGATTCACGCGGCCAGCGAATTCTATAGCAATCACGATTCGTCGTATTGGTTCGCGCCCTTCGAATGGGATGCCCTCGGCGACGTGCGCGACCGCGATGTGCTGCATCTGCAGTGCCATCTCGGTACCGAGACAATCGAATTCGCCAAGCGCGGGGCAACGGCGGTCGGTCTCGACTTCTCCCCCGCCTCCATAAGGCACGCCCGAGAACTCGCCACCGATACCGTCGAGTATGTGTGCGCTGATGTCTACGATGCTCCGAATGCGGTGGGGCACAGGCAATTCGACATCGTCTACACCGGCAAGCGTGCGCTCTGCTATCTGCCCGACCTGCCGCGCTGGGCGGCGGTGCTTGCCGAACTGCTGCGTCCGGGCGGCCTCGTGTACATCGTCGAATTCCACCCGCTGCTGCACTCCCTCGGACCCACGCCACCGGCCGAAGCCGATCCGGATTCGCTTGTCCTGCACGATGATTACCTCGAGGGCCGGGGTGCTCAGCGTCGCGACAGCGACCACACCTACACCGACGGCCCGGGCTTGACCAGCGACACCACGGTATACGAATGGCGCCACGGGCTCGGCGAGGTGATCAATGCCCTGATCGGCGCGGGGCTGCGCATTACCGATCTCACCGAAACCGAGATGTTGCCGTGGCCGCGCTGGTCCCACATGATCCGCACCGACAACGGCTGGTTCCGGCTCCCGCCGACGGACCCCATCATCCCGTTGCTGTATGGATTGGCGGCAACCAAACCGACCTAGCCGCAGCACATCCCGCAACTTTGCTACGCGATAGCCACTGCACTCTTTACACTGCGACGATCCACATCGAGGGAGCGTCGAGTGTCCACTACCGTTCAGGTCTTGTTCGTTGTCGTCGCCGTGCTCGTCGGCATCATCGTCGCGGTGATTTCCGGAATTCTCTCCAAGGTCAGCGGCTCGCCCGCGGGCATCGTGATCCGCGACAGCGGCGTCGCCTTCGCGGGTACGGCCGGTCTGACCCTGCTACTACTCAAGGCCATCGGAGTGCTCTGACCGCCCCCGAGGCCGAATACCCTCAGTTCAGCTGCCGAAGACGACGCAGGCGAAACCGACGTGCACGCCGGTGCCGACCCGGACGTCGACCGTTCCGATGGGCGTGACATCCGGGGCCTGGACGGCGCTGAGCGTATGCGGGCCGGTGGTCTTCGGGATCCAGGGCAGCAGGGCGATACCGCCCAGCGGTCGGACCACTCCGAACAGGACGCCGTTGTCGTAGAAGGAGACCGGTTCGGCAGCATTGCTGACATAGGCCTCGGCGGTGGCCGGGCAGTCGGTGCCGTAGTTGGTCGCCAGGCCGTAGTTCGAATCCGGCATCACACCCACCCGGGTCACCGTGGCATTCGCCGTCGGCGCGGTGCAGGCCAGCGCGGCGATCGCGGTGCCGAGCACGGTCGCGGTCGTGATCGTTCGATAGCTCATGATTCGGTCCTCATCGTGCGGTGCCGAGTTGCCAAGCGGAGATCATAGATAGTCGCCCGGGCGCACACCCCCGAATCGCCCAGCGTTTCGCCATTATGTACCTGACGGTTCGTTTTGCGGGGGTCGATATCAGCGGTCGTGCACGATCCGAGCTAGAACGTGTTCTAACGTGTCGGGTATGGACGTGACATACGAAGGCACGAAACGGGAGCTCATCACCGATCAGGGCGTGCTGCGCTATCACGAGGCGGGCGACGGGCCGCCGCTGTTGCTGCTGCACGGCTCCGGGATCGGCGTGAACGGGTGGCGTAACTATCGCGGGAATCTCGCGGTCTTCGCCGAGCACTTCCACTGCTACATCCTCGAATTTCCCGGATTCGGCGTGAGTGACCCGGTGGACGGACATCCCGTGCTGACCGCGGGCGCGGCGGTGTTGCGATTCATGGACGGGCTCGGCATCGAATCCGCGGCCATGGTCGGCAATTCGATGGGCGGTGTCGTCGCGGCGAATCTGGCGATCCAGCATCCACAGCGGGTGCGCAAGCTGGTCACCATCGGCGGGATCGGTCCGAATATCTTCAGCTCCAGTCCGAGCGAGGGGATTCGGCTGCTGCAGGAATTCGCCGACAAACCCGAGCGGGACAAGTTGCTGCGCTGGTTGCGGGCCATGGTCTACGACCCCGCGGTGATCACCGATGAGATCATCGAGGAACGCTGGGCGGCCGCGCAGCATCCGGATACTCAGCAGACCGCCGCCATGATGTACAGCTCGGCCGCGTGGGCCATGCAGCAGAAATTCCTGGCGAATTCGAATACGCCGCCCTATTGGTCGATGCTGCACAAGGTGCAATGCCCGACCCTGCTCACCTGGGGGCTGGACGACCGGGTCAGCCCGCCCGATATGGCGCTGGTGCCGATGCGGCAGATTCCCAATGCGGAACTGCATGTGTTCCCGAACAGCGGGCACTGGGTCATGATCGAGGCCAAGGCGGCCTTCGAACGCGCCACCCTGGAATTCCTGCGCCGCTGAGCTCAGACCTGGTCCGGATATACCGCGATCTCCACCGAATTGCCATCCAGGTCGCGGCAGTAGTGCGAGATGAACCCCATGGTCGGCACCCTACGCCGGACGGCACGCCTTGGCAGTGACCGGAATCTCCGGATATTCCGGCAAGGACTCGTTCGTCTTCGACGCCATGATGCGTTCCATACCTGCCATGGACTCCAGCACGGGCAGCCGCGTGAGGGTGTTCCGAATTGCCATGCCCGAGCGGGTTTTCGGCACCATCAGCCGCAGGTTCGGTCCGATTTGCTGTTTGCGGTCGACCAGTGCGCGGTGGCTCTGCTCGTAGCGGCGAAAACCGGCGCAGTGGTCGCCGTGCGCGGCGGCGAGTGCACCGGCGAGCCGGTAGGCACCGACGAGGGCGAGTTCGGCACCGGCTCCGGATGCGGGCGAGGCGCAATAGGCAGCGTCGCCGACGAGGGCGATGCGGCCGGTCGACCAGGAATCCATGTGGACCTGGCCCAGGGAGTCGAAGTACAAGTCCGGATCGGCGAGTGCGCCGTCGAGCAGCTGTGCCACGTGCCATGCGGATTCGGTGCCGAACCGTTCGGTCAGCAGGGCGCGGGCCGCGGCGGTATCGCGCGGATCGAGGTCGAGCAGTGGGCTGCGGAACATGAAGTAGGCCTTGGCCTGTGCGTGATTGCCGGAACGGTAGATGCCTGCCATCGCGCCCGGGGTGTTGTAGACGCTGACCCAGCGGTTGGGCCCGAGCGCCGCATCGGCGTTGCCGAAGGCGAAGTAGTGGTCCAGGTGCCGGACGAAATTCGATTCCGGACCGAAGGCCAGCCGCCGCACGGCGGAGTGCAGGCCGTCCGCGCCGATGACCAGGTCGAACCGCCGTTGCGGGGCGTGTTCGAAGGTGACGGTGACGCCGTCATCATCCTCGTCGAGGGCCCGGATCGAATCGCCGAACAGGTATTCCACGTCGCCGTTGCTGCCGTGCAGGATCCGGACGAGATCGCCGCGCATGATCTCCACCTCGGCGCTGGCGTACTTGTCCTTGATCTTCTGCATATCCACTTGGGCGATGGAGTCGCCGGTGGTATTCACGAACCGCATCCCGGCGACATCGGCGGCCGCCGACCGGATCTGCGACATGATGCCCATGCGCTCGGCAACCTCGATCGCTTGATCCCGCACATCCACCCCTTGGCCGCCGACTCGCAGACCGGCCGCGCGCTCGACGATGGTCGGCTGGAAGCCGTGCCGCACAAGCCAATACGCCAAGGTCTGTCCGGCGATGCTCGCACCGGAGATCAGAATCCGCATTGCCCGCTCCTTGTCTCGAAATAGTCTGACCACTGGTCAGTGAGATGACTGTATGACGCTGACCAACGGTCAGTCAAGCGGTAGGATCGGGCACCATGGCCGATGATTCGCGTGCCCGCATCCTGCAGACCGCGCTCGACCTGTTCGCCGAGAGCGGATACCACACGGTTTCCGTGCGCGAGATCGCCGAACGGGTCGGGCTGACGAAAACCGCTGTGCTGTACCACTTCCCGAGCAAGAGTGATATCGTCGCGGCGCTCGTGGAACCGCTGCTGGTCGACAGCGAAGCGGTGCTCGAGGCGGCGGCACGCGGGCGGAACGCGCAGGCACGCCGCTGGGCGGTGGTGGCCGGTTTACTCGAGGTGTGGCTTTCGCACGGTCAGCTATTGCGGATGCAAATGCAGGACCAGGCATTATCCGCCGACGAGGCGACCTTCGCGCGATTGCGCACCATCGCGCTGTCGGCCCAGGAACTGATTGCCGGGCCTCGCGCCGATTTCACTACCCGCGTGCGTGCCGCCCAGGTCTATGCGGCACTGAGCGATCCGGTGGTCATCTTCGCCGACCGGCCCGCCGACGAATTGCGCGAGGCGATTCTCGATGGTGCCCGGCGGCTACTCGGCACCGCTGCCGATCTACAGCCGTCAGCCGCCCGAAGCGACCCAGCCCCCCTACCTGCCGCCAAGGTCCCCACCACCCGCCCGAACCGCCGCGGCCGCCCCGGCGCAATGACCTCGGAAATGATCGAATCCGCCCGCCACATGCGAGATTCCGGCCGCCCCATCGATGAGATCGCCGCCGAATTCGACATCTCACGCGCCACGCTCTACCGGCACTTGAGCAAGCGGGCGATCGAATTATGAGACTATTTTCGAGATGGTTCGAGCAGATGCCGCCGAGATCCGAACGGCCGATGCGCGACCCCGCATCACCGCCCGCGATGTCCCGAATCAGGGCTCGAGGTCGGTCACTCCTTTGCCGGTCGAAATCGAACGGCACAGAAGCCTGGTCGTGCGTGATCAACCAATCGCCGTCGATCTTCCGGAAG
This sequence comes from Nocardia vinacea, assembly GCF_035920345.1. Lineage (NCBI taxonomy): Bacteria > Bacillati > Actinomycetota > Actinomycetes > Mycobacteriales > Nocardiaceae > Nocardia > Nocardia vinacea. Next base: position 703,745 of record NZ_CP109149.1, on the reverse strand, counting down.
CCGAAAGTGACCCGGACCCACATACCGCTCGTCGCCGATCCGTTCTTCAGCGTGCCGCTGAGCCGACCGAAGCCGTGCCCTAATGCCACATCATCGCCCACGGTGAATGTCACGTCGCGAACTCATAAGTCACATCTTCGAAGAACACGCCGGAATGTCAGGCCGTCTCACAGTTCGAGGCGCTATTTCGTCGATTCAGTGAAGCAATATCGACCGAAGGAGCCGACACTATGACCGATCCGCACCTGCGCTCGGTGATCAGCGAACGCCGTCAGCTGATCAATCTCGCCTACCGGCTGCTCGGCTCGCTGGCCGAAGCCGAGGATGTGGTGCAGGAGACCTACATGCGTTGGTACGCGCTGTCCGAGCGGCAGCGACAGGATGTGAGGGCGCCCGGCGGGTGGTTGACGACGGTGGCCAGCCGGATCTGCCTCGATCTACTCGGCTCGGCGCGCGCCAGGCGGGAACGCTATGTGGGCGAATGGATTCCGGAGCCGGTACCCGACCGTTCCGAATGGTTCGGTGGTCCCGCCCCCGCCGATCCCGCCGACCGTGTCACCCTCGACGAGTCGATCAGTATGGCCTTCCTGGTCGTGCTGGACTCCATGACGCCGGCCGAGCGGGTGGCGTTTGTCTTGCACGATGTCTTCCGCTACTCCTTCGCCGAGGTCTCCGACATCGTCGGGCGCAGCCCCGGCGCTTGCCGCCAGCTCGCCTCCTCCGCCCGCCGCCGCATCCGCACCGCGCAGAGCCCGCCGAGTACCCAGCGCGCCGAGGTGGTCCGGGACTTCAAACGGGCCTGGGAGACGAGAGATATCGAGGCTCTGATCGGCCTGCTCGATCCACAGGCGACCGCGACGGCCGACAGTGGCGGCCTCGCTCCGGCCTTCCTCCGCCCGATCACCGGCGGCGAGCAGATCGCCCGCGCCTGGATCGACATCGCCGCCCGAGGTCCCGAGATCGCGCTGGTCGAGCGCACGGTGAACGGCCAACCCGGCCTGGTGGCCCAGCTCGCCGACACCGTCGTGTCGGTCTACGCCTTCGATATCGCCGACGGCCGGATCACCCGCATCTGGGCCATCCGGAACCCGGAGAAACTGCGGCCTTGGGCAGCACGCTGACCTGCTTCGTCCGACCGCGTGCGGGCGATCAGGTGCGATGTTCATCACCGCCGAACCCGAACCGCACACCGGCGGCACCAACCCCTACGAGATCCGCGGCCACGTACTCGATCAGGCGCAGTCGGCCGGACTACTGGACCCCAAACGGAAGCCCGGCGCCGAGATTGCCGCCTGATCGACGGTCCACGGCCTGGCCTGTCCGCTGATCGACGGACCCCTGCCCACCGATCCGGCCGCCGTCCAGTTCGCGGTCGGCCGCGTGCACGACCTCATCGACCGCGGCCTGCTCGATCACCAGCCGGGCTACCTAGATCCGCGCAGGCGGAGTATGCGGCGTAGCCGCTGGAAGACCACGGGCCGCAACTCCGGTCTGTGCCCGAGCCACTGCGATCTTGCGGGCGACTGCGCCGAACAGAATGGTTCTGGTCATGCGCCCCATCACCCCCGCGGCGCGGCAAGTCACGCCGCTGGTCCAACCCAACCTTTTGCACGTCGTGTCTGTTGTTTTCATCAGAGTTAACGAACGACTGTGAAGAGAGACATCATGACCGACACGAATCGGACACTCGTGAAGAACGTGCTGGGGATAGCCGCCGTCGGCGGCGTCATGCTCGCGTATGGGCTCGGTCTCAAGGCGTGCGAGAACAAAGAAGTTCGCGAGCATAATGTCGCCGATGTCGGGGAGTGCGTGATGGAGCGGGGCGAAGACTCGATCGCCAAGGTCGACTGCTTCGGGGCCAACGCGCAGTACCGCGTCCTCGGCAAACTGGAACACTCCACCGGTTCTACGGAGTTTGCCAGAATGTCTGCATGCAAGGAGTTCCCCGGCACTGTCAAGTACTACTCGCGTACCGACAGCCGAATCGGCAGCTACACGCTGTGCCTGGGTCGCAAGTAGCCTCACGCCTGCAAGCGCCGCCTGTGGAACTCGGGCGAACAATCGGCCTGTGCGGAAATCTCGGGTGGCGGCGCCCTCGGCGCGCGAATCGCCGTTCGGAGCAACCGAAGCTCGCCCACACCTACCGCCCACAGCTCGTCGGTCTCGAGTGCCGCCAGCACACCGGCTGGATCGAAATCGACAGCACCGATGCGACCTACCCCCACACCGAGTCGGGCTTCCTCGCGCCGCCGAACAAGACACTGCTGTTGCTGGCCAACGGATTGATGGCCCGCCGCGGACTGGCCCGAGCCCGAAAACAGGGCCGCATCGACGCCTCGAGCTGACCCCGGAAAGGCACGAACCCCCTCCCGATCGAAATCGGAAGGGGGCCCGGCTTTTCAGGTGGACTACTCCAGGATAACCGGCAGCCTGGCATGCCCATTCGAGATGAAACTGACCACCGTCCCCAACTCGGACGGATCCGCCGCCAACCGCATATTCGGAAAGCGCGCGAAGATCGCGGGCAACGACACCAATGCCTCGAGCCGAGCCAACGGCGCCCCCAGGCAATGGTGCACCCCGTACCCGAAAGCCAAGTGGTCCTTACTGTCTCGGACAACATCGAATTGATCGGCGGTGTCACCGTGAACTTTCGGATCACGGTTGGCGGCCGCGTACGAGGCGAGAATCGGCTCGCCCTTGGCGATATGCACCCCGTCGATCTCGATATCGTCGACCGCGAACCGCAGGGGCAGATGCGCGACCGGCGCCTCGAACCGCAACGCCTCCTCGACCAGATCGGCCCAGGTCGCCCGCTCCGCGACCAGTGCGGCGCGCTGCTCCGGATTGGTCAGCAGCGCGAAGATCGCCTGGTCGAGCAGATTGACCGTGGTCTCGTGCCCGGCGCTGATGACAAGCAGCAGCGTATCGATCAATTCCTGCTCGGTTAGCTGAGACCCGTCGTCCTCATCGCGGTGCGAAATCAGCAGACTGGTCATATCGTCGCCGGGATGGTCGCGCCGATACGCCACCAATTCACCGAGGATCCGATACATCTCCATGTAGTTCGCCTGCGACTCCTCCGGACCGAGCGAGGTGTCGAAAATACCGTCGACGCATTTGCGTAAGCCCGGATTGAGTTCCTCGGGCACACCCATCAATTCGGAGATGACCTGGATCGGCAGCGGATACGCGAAACTCTCACGCAGATCGACCGATTCGCCCGCGGGCGTCTTCGCGAGTTCGGCGAGCAGTTCCTGGGTGATCCGCTCGATCTGGCCGCGCATCGCCTCGGTGCGCCGATGGGTGAATGCGGGCGCGACCAACTTGCGCAGCCGCTTGTGGTCCACACCGTAGGCGGTGAACATATTGTTCACCGCGACCCACAGGAAAAGCGGCCAGTCCTGCGGAATCTCGCCATTGATGAACGCGGGCCAGTGCTGGCTCGCATCCTTGGACACTCGCGCATCGACGAGCAACTTCTTGAGCAGCCCGGCATCGGTTACCGACCAGGCCCGCACACCGCCGGGCAGTTCCACCAGCGCCACCGGCCCGCGCTCGCGCAAGCGTGCGGATTCGCCCTGGATATCGGTTCCCGTCAAATCCAGGGTAATGGGTTGTTGCACTACGGAAATCTCCTTAAAGCATGGCTAGCGGAGGGGATTTGGGGAAGGCGACGGGCAGGGATACCAGCGCCCGATGGAACGGTCCCGGCCGCCAGGCGAGTTGTTCGGGTGTTGTCGCCAAACGCATTTCGGGAAGGGCATCGAGCAGTTGGTCGATGGCGTCCTGGACGATGAGATAAGCGACCGACCGCGCCGGGCAGGCGTGTGGGCCCACGCTCCACGCCAGATGCGAACGGTTGGGCCCGAATTCGTTAACCCCGACGGCGGGGTCGTTATTGCATCCGGACATACTGATGACGACCGGTTGATGTGCAGGCAGCCAAACGCCGTCGATCAGGATCGGTTGTTTCGGATACGAGACGCAATAGTTCGCCATCGGCGGATCGGTGAACAGCACTTCGTCGAGTGCGTCACGGGTCGAAAGACTTCCGCCGTGCACGTTGCCCGCGAACCGGTCGTCGGTCATCATCAGCAGCAGCGTATTGGTGATCAGATTCTGCTGCGGTTCGATGCCCGCACCGTAGACGGTGACGAGCTGGTGGATCATCTCCTCGTCCGAGAGCACGGCCGAATGCGCGATCAACCGCGAGGTGATGTCGTCGCCGGGGACGCTGCGCTTCAGTGTGACGAGCTCGAACAGCGCGTCGGTGAGCATCGCATTGCCCTTGTCGGCGTTCACACCTTCGAAGATGGCCGCCATCCCGGTGGCGACCTGCTGGCCGATCTCCGCCGGGCAGCCGAGCATCTCGTTCAACACCTGGAAGGTAAGCGGAAATGCGTACTGGCTGATCAGATCGGCCGCACCGTCACCGCAGAAGGCATTGATCAGTGGAATGGCGGCATTTTCGACGACGGTATGCAGTGCGTGCAGATCGACCTCGGCCAAGCTTGCCGCATTTGCCTGTCGATAGCGCAAATGCTCGTTTCCGGCACTGCGTAAGGCATTAGGCCGCCATTCCAGCATCGGCAGGACCGGGCATTCGCCGGGAATCTTCTTCTGCCAGGTGCGCGGGTCCGCTGGAAAGTGGTCGGGATCGTTGAGGATTCGTACGGCGGTGTGATAGCCGACCACCAAAGTGGCCGGCACACCAGGCGATAGGTCCACCGGTACCAGAGATCCGAACTGGCGGCGCATGTCACGGTACGCGCGGTGCGGATCTGCTGCGAATTCCTCGGAATAGAGCGGTACGCGCGGGCCGTCGGTATCGATCGGCGACCCCAACGCGATAGGGCCGGGCTTTGTTGAATCAGTGTGCAATGCGTCGTTACTTCCGGGACTCCTGACGAAGGAATAGGAACTCGACGAGCGTGATCAGCGACCGCAGACAAGTGCTGCGCTGCCGCGCGTCGAGCGAGGTCAGCGGAGTATCCGGAGCGAGATCCAGTGCGTCCCGGATCTCTTCGAGCGGATAGCGCTGCGCGCCTTCGAACTGGTTGACGGCGACCGAATACTGCACTCCGCGCTCCTCGAGCACGGACAGCACCTCGTCGGCCTTCTCGATGCGCCGGGTGTCCACCAGGACCAGGGCGCCGAGCGCGCCGCGCGCCAACTCCTCCCACAGTGGGACGAAGCGCCGCTGTCCCGGCGTCCCGAAAAGGTAGAGTGCGAGCGTGGGATTCAGCGTGATACGGCCGAAATCCATCGCCACGGTCGTCTGCGATTTGCCGGGTAGCCCGGCCATATCGTCGACGCCGACACTGGCCTCGGTGATCGTCTCCTCCGTGCGCAGCGGCCGGATCTCCGAAACACTGTTCACGAATGTCGTTTTGCCGACACCGAAATTGCCTGCCACCAGGAGCTTTACCGACCGGGTCACGGTCTCCGGCACATAGTCGACAGTGCGCTCAGGCCGGGAGAGCGCGGAGCCCATTGAGTACCTCCTCGAGCAGGGTGATCTCCGGCATGACTTCGGCCGGGGTCGGAGTGGCCAGATGTTCGCTGTCCAGCAGATCGGCGACGACGATCTTCACCACGGACGGCGGCAGGTCGAGATAGGCGGCGATCTCGGCGATGGACAGCGCACTGCGACGGCTGCACAGGTTCAGCACCTGGCGCGCATCGGGTGTCGCACCAGGTGCCGGATCTTTGGCGGCGACGACCAGGGTGACCAGGTCCAAATCACGACTGGGACGGATCCGCCCCCCGGTGCGCACATAGGCCCGGACCAAGTCGGGGTCTCGCCGGGACCTCGTCATGACGTCAAGCCGCCCTCAACCCTTCCTCGCGGCTGGGCGCCTAACTCGTGCCCGACCCGCCCGGCGAGTTCGTTCATTCGATGCGCGACCAGACCGATATCGGTCTCGGGCGTCGTCGAAACACCTAGCAGCGCACCCTCACCCGCCGCGGTGATGAGGATCATGCCCTGGTCGTATTCGGTCATGTTCTGGCGCACACCATTTTCGAGACCACCACAGAATTCGCCGAGCGCTTTACCTAGTGAGCGCAGACCCGAAGCGGCCGCGGCGAAACGCTCGGCATCATCCTTGTTGACACCGTCGGAGTGCGCGATCCGCAGTCCGTCGTCGGACAGCAGCACCGCGAACCGGACGCCAGGAACGTTGCTGAGATCCTCGAGTAGCCAACCCAGCCTATTGCTGCTGTCGGTCACCGGTGTGCTCATCAGGATGACATCCCTTCGCTGTTATCGGAGGCAGCAGCCTCACGGCCGCTCTTGGAACCCATCTGCCAGGCGGAGGCGATTTCGGGACGAGCCTGTCCCGCTTCGGATTCGGTGCCGGTCTGAGCGGGTACCGAAGACACTGCCCGACGGCGTCGCTTGGGTAGGCCGCCACTGGTGATCTCGTGCACAGCGAACTCCTCGTTCTCGGCGGGTTGTTCGCCCACCCCGGCCAAGACCGGAACCGGGGATAATTCGAAGGGCTTATCCTCGGCGGCAGCGGTCGGCACGGGTTCCGGGGCCGGGGTGACGGCGGGAACGGCCGGTTCGGCATTTGTCACAGCGGTGACGAGCAGCGCCTCGGGGATGTAGACCATCGCCCGCATACCGCCGTAGACGTTCGGGCCATCGATGTAGACGGTGAAGCCGTAGCGCCGGGCCAGTGCCGCGATACCGGGGAAACCGACGCGCGGGGACGGGCCGAGCTGATGGATGTCGATCGGGCGCTCGTTGGCGAGCACCTGCCTGGCCTCTTCCATCTGCTCCGCGTTCATCCGCACACCGGCATCGTCGATGATGACGGTGACGCCGTGGTGGCCCTCCTGGAAGGTCACGTCCACATAAGACGTCGGCGGGGAATAGCGCAGCGCATTGTCGAGCAGCGTGGCCAGGGTGTGCACGAGCGGTTCCACCGCGCGGCTGATGACGATGCGGTCGAGCTGGTTGGCCCGCACTCGCAGGTAGTCACGGACGCGCCCGATCGCGCCGCCGACCACATCGGTGAGCGACTGCGCGGGCCAGCGCCGACCCGGCAGACCACCACAGACGATCACATACGACTGGGCCTGCCGCAGCATCTGCTGCACGGTGTGGTCGATGCGGGTGAGGGTGGCGTAGACCTCGTCGTCGCGGTGCTCGCGCAGCGCGGAGCTCACCACCTGACTGACATCCGCGCCGAGGCTGACCACGGAGGTGCCGAAGGAACGCACCGCCGCACTGGTCGCGGCCCGCGAGGCGGATTCGATCTCGGCGCGAGTGCCCTCCTCGGTCGCCTTGATCGCCTGCTGCGCCTTTTCCTCGGCTTCACGCACGGCCTGCTCGTGCGCCTCCGACTGCACCATGCGCAGGTCGTCGGCGTACCGCTCGGAAATCCATTGCAGGCACTGGGTGAACCGGGAATTCTCCTGCCCCGTCGGCACCTCGATGGCCGAAACCGGTGCCTCGAAGCGGCGCACCGCCTCGGTCATCGCCGGCAGTGTCTGCCCGGCGAAGTGCTCGAGGGTTTCCTCCTGCGCCCGATTCGCTCTATTGAGTGTGTCGGCGCGGATCTTCTGTTGTTTCGCGTATTGCGCTACATACAACGCCGCCGCCACGGCAATAATGAGAGCGGGGGCGAGGATCCATGAAAGCACCACGGCGATATCTTGATTCATCAGCTCTCTCGTCGTTGCGACAGCCGGTGTCACTGCGCGTTGTCTTGCCTTCCTCGCGACGCCGACCAGGATCAACATTCGTCGAATGCGGCCACATCGACACCGGCACCAACCCCAGAGTGCCCGCACGGCAAGTGATTCGAAGAATCACCGACCGCGCGGATCGAGCCGATCAGTAGCTCGGCACCCGACGACCCGCCCACAGTAGCAGCATCGCCGGGAAGTCTCTCTCGATCCGAGGACCACATTCCGATTCCTCGAACCGCCAGCGCCCCCATTGCATTTCGCGTACCGCCCGATCGGTACGACCGAATGCCATAAATAGCGAACCGTGGGTACCGGATACTATGCGCGAATGGCAAAGCTGAAGGTGTCCGTCGACGTGCCGATTCCCCCGCAAGAGGCCTGGTCGCATACCTCCAACCTCACCGAACTCGACAAATGGCTCCTCATGCACGAGGCGTGGCGCAACGAGGTGCCCGCCGAGCTGACCGTCGGCACCCAACTGGTCGGTGTCGCATCGGTCAAGGGACTGCGCAATCGGGTCACCTGGACGGTCAAGGCCGCTGAACCGCCGCGGCGACTGGCCTTGAGCGGCACGGGCAAGGGCGGTACCAAATTCAAGCTCGAACTGCTCGTCGCCGCGAAGGGTGCGGGCTCGGAGGTCACCGTCGATATCGATCTGGGCGGCGCGCCCCTGTTCGGTCCGATCGGTTCCGGTGTCGCGCGGGCGCTGAAGGGCGATATCGAGCGCTCGTTGGAGCGTTTCGTCGCGCTCTACAGCTGAGAGAGTCCGAACGTGCCGCATGCCAAGGCCGCGGACGGCGCCCGGATCGCGTATCAGACCGGCGGTGACGGTCCGCCGCTGCTGCTGCTCACCGGGCAGGCCAATAATCACCACTGGTGGGATGGAGTCCGCGCCGACTTCGAGACCGCGTATCGCACCGTCTCACTGGACTATCGCGGGACCGGTGACAGCGATAAGCCGGATATCCCGTACAGCACCCTCGGATTCGCCGAGGACGCCATTGCGGTGCTCGACGAACTCGGCATCGAGAAGACCGCGGTGTACGGCACGTCCATGGGTGGCCGGGTCGCGCAGTGGCTGGCCGCGCGGTTCCCGGATCGGGTGCATGCGCTGGTGCTCGGCTGCACGTCACCGGGTGGTCGCCACGCTGTCGAACGCGACGCCGAAGTACGGAAGTCGCTGGCCCAGGCCGATCCGGTGGCGGCGCGGCAGGCGCTGCTGGAGCTGATGTACACCCCGGGATATCTGGCGCGCACGCCCGGCCGGTTCCATACCCTCGGCGATCCGAGCATGCCCGCCTACGCGAAGCGTAGACATCTCTACGCGAGCAATAGACACGACGCTTGGGATGTGCTCGGAGATATCGCGGTTCCGACGCTGATCGTGCACGGGAGCGAGGACCGATTCAATCCTGCGGCGAACGCACCGTTGCTCGCGGAACGGATTCCCGGTGCGCGGCTGGCGTGGATCCCCGGCGCTCGGCATGCCTATTTCGACGAATTCCGAAGCACCGCAGGTCCGCTTGTCCTGGAATTTTTGGACGCGAACCGCCGTAGTCCGAGTTCGCCCAGTGCACAGGCGAACTCGGACCCCACGGCTAATGCACCAGCGCCGGTGCTTCCGCGACCGCGGGCAGCTGCGGCTTGGTGCGCGGCAGGAACGCCGCGGGCACCAAGGTCAGCACCATGAGCACCACCGCCACGATGTAGGTGTGGCTGAATGCCGTCGCGGCCTGGCTCAAGCCGGTCTCGACCGCACCGGGCGGTAGCTGCGCCGCGATCGAGGGATCGTAGTTCGACGCGATCGCGGGCTTGGCGAACGGATGCCGGTTCAGCAGGCTGCTGAGCACGACCGACATCGTCGCGGTGCCGATGGACCCGGCGGACTGGTTGATGATGTTCATCAGCGTCGTGCCGCGCGCGACCTGCTGGTGGGTCAGCGTCTGGATCGCCGCGGTCATGGTCGGCATCATGGTGCAGCCCATGCCGAGACCCATCACGAACAGCGCGCCCAACATGAACGGATACGACGTATCCGACTTCAACTGCACGAAGAACACCGTGCCGAGCGAGATCAGCGAGATACCGAACAGCACGATCTTGCCCGGACCGATCTTGTCGACGAGTCGGCCCGCGATCGGCATCGTCACCATCGCGCCGAGACCCTGCGGCACCATCAGCAGACCGGCCGCCATGGCCGTCTCGCCGCGCACCTGCTGCAGGTAGGTCGGCAGCAGCAGGCCCGCACCGAAGAACGCGGTCGCGAACAGCACCATGGTCAGCACCGCGAAGGTCAGCGATCGGTTGCGGAACAGATGCAGATCGATCAGCGGATGTTCGGTGCGCAGCGCGTGCAAGACGAACAGCACGATGAGCACCAGGCCGATGGCGGCGGGTATGAGCACCTTGGCCGCCATGACCGTGCCCTCACCCGGAATCGAGGAGACGCCGAACAGGAACAGCGCCAGACCCGGCGAGGCCAGCAGCATGCCGAGGAAGTCGAAGGATTCCGACGGCTCCGGCCTATCCGAGGGGAACACGATGAAGGCAAGGGCGAGGGCGACGATCCCGACCGGAACATTGATCAGGAAGATCCACTTCCAGCCGTAACTGTCGATCAGCCAACCGCCCAGGATCGGACCGCAGATCGGGCCGAGCAGCATCGGCACCCCGAGCACCGCCATCACCCGGCCGACGCGTTGCGGACCGGCCGCGTGGGTCATGATCGTCATGCCCAGCGGCATCAGCATGCCGCCGCCGAGACCCTGGATGACGCGGAAGGCGATGAGCGTCTCCATGCTCCAGGCCTGGCTGCACAGCACCGATCCGAGCACGAACAGCGTCAGCGCGAGCATGTACAGCCGTTTGGTGCCGAACCGGTCCGCCGCCCATCCGGTCAGCGGGATGACGCTGGCCAGCGCGAGGGTGTAGCCGGTCATCGACCAGGCCGCGATCGCGGTGGTGGTGTGGAACTCGTTCTGGAATTTCGGGATCGCGACGGTTACGACGGTGATGTCCAGGATCGACATGATCGCGCCGAGCACGACCACCCCTGCCACCTTGAAAACCGCGATGTCGAGCTTGTCGGTCGCGGGATCCGCTGCGACCGACGTGGTATCCGGAGGATGTGTCACCGCTTAAGCCTCGCACCTCCTCGACCAAATGACCAGCAAATTCTGCGACCTTCGACACACCTCGGACTTGCCGACATCTCGCCCCGGATGATGGCGGCGTGACATTGCAGATCTTCGATGCCGAGTTCGCCGCGAATCCATGGCCTACGCTGCGGCGATTGCGCGAGGACGGTGAGGTGCATCGGGTCCGTACACCGGACGGCCCACCCGCCTGGTTGGTAACCCGGTTCGCCGATGTTCGGGCCGGACTGCTCGACAGTCGGCTCTCCACCCGGCCGCGCTATGCCGGGGAGACGGACTATCGCGGGTTCGGATCAGCTGGCGGTGCTGCGCGCCATGTCCGATACCCGACCGGTGGTGGACGAACTGCTGCGCTACCTGTCGCCGCAAGTGGTTTCGGGGCCCAGATTCGCCACCACCGAACTCGGTATCGCGGGGCACACCATCCGTTCCGGTGACACCGTGCTGCTCTGTCTGGCGGCGGCCAACCATGATTCGGAGATCTTCGACAATCCGGCCGAGCTCGACCTCGCGCGCACGAATAATCCGCACTTGGCTCTTGGGCACGGCGGCCACGCATGCCTCGGCACCGCGTTGGTTCGGACTATCGCCGGGGCTGTGCTGGAGACGCTGCTGCTGGACGGCCGCACTCCGACACTCGCCTGCGATCCGGGAGATATCCAGTGGCGCTCCGGGTTTCGGCATCGAGGGCCGCTCGAGTTGCCGGTCGTGTTGTCGCGGTAGCTCGACGCTCGGGGTGGGCACCGATCAGTTCTGCGGCCCCAGCGACTTCCAGGAAGGATCGCGGCCGAACCACCCCGCGAGCCGGTCGTATGCGGGAGCGTCGGCGGGCACGGGCACCTCGAGGTCGAAAGCCTTGTCCGGGCCGCGGAATTCCGGGCGCAGCATCTTGTGCGACCAGGCCAGTCCGTACTCCGCGATTTCCGGGTCGAAGTCGATGGGCTGGTCGGTCGCGCGGGCGAGATCCCAGGTGTGCATGGCCAATTCGGTGATCTGCTGGTCGGCTCGGCTGCGCAGCGGCGCCTGTGCGCCGCCGGGTACCGGAACCGGGCGTTCGAGGTCGGCGTGGTGCCAGACGTCGAGGATGGGGGCGGCGGCCGCGCGGTACTCCGCCGCCCAGTTCGGGCTCAGCTCGGCGGGCGGCGCCGCCCAATCGGCCATCTCGCCACGCGCCGAATCCAGGAAATTCCGCAGGCTCTGCCCGATGACATGTCGCACGAGCGCCTGCACATCCCAGCCGACACAGGGTGTCGGCAGGGTCGCCTGTTCCGGCCGAATCGCCGCGATGACCTCGCCCATCTGGGTCAATGCGCGGTCCAATAGGTCCACAGTGGGGTCAACGGTGTTCACGCCTGTCGATTTTGCCCCGCGTCCAACGCACACACCGCGGAACGCGCAACTCGGCCGACTATCGCGATCAGCGTGGAGCAGGTTCGACGGTTTCCGGATCGACAGATGGAGTGACGCGCGGCCGGGACCGCGTGACAGCCACACCGGCCAGGCACAGGAAACCGCCGACGATGGTCAGCGCGCCGGGCACCTCGTCGAGCGCAATCCACGACATGAACACGACGAGCGCCGGGACCGCGTAGGTTGTCACGCCCATTTTCCCGGCCGTCGTGCGGGCCAGTGCGTAGGCCCATGTGGTGAAAGCCAAAGCCGTGGGGAAGACGCCCAAGTACACCAGACTCAGCGTCGACGACAGCGGCGCGTCGGCCGCCTCGGTGACCAGTTGCCAGGAGAACGGCAGACACGCGACGGTTCCGATGACCGAGCCGAAGGTGACCGCCTGCAATGCGGATGCGCTCGCCAGCGCCGGTTTCTGCGCGATGGTCGACGCTGCCCAGACGATGGCCGCGAGCAGGCACAGCACGACACCGAGCACCGCCGCGCCGCCGCCATCGGAGGTCGACAGTCCGACAACGATGGTTCCGGCGAACGACACGACCAGCCCGACCATCAGCCGGGCCGGAAACCCTTCCCGCAGGACCAGTCCGCCGAGCACCGCGATCAGCACCGGACCGATGCCGACGACCATCGCCGCGGTCCCGGCGTCGACATTCCGCTCACCCCAGTTCAACGCCACCATGTAGACGCCGAACCACAGCACACCGGAGATGATGATGCCCGGCCACGCGGCCCGCGGCGGCAGGCCCTCACCACGGATGACCAGCACCGTCACCAGCGTGATCGACGCGGCGAGCAATCGCCCGAGTGCCAGCGCACCCGGCGAAAAGTCGTGCCCCGCACTGCGGATGAAGACGAAAGCCGAAGCCCATAGGACCACCGTCACGGCGGCGGCGCCGATGGCTTGCCGCTCGACCGACCCATCCGTACGCATCATGGGCCGAACGTAGATCAGCCGGTCGACAAGTGCCAGCAGTTTTCGGACGCAGGGCCGAGCCGGTCGGCCGGACAATCGGTGGGGGCGCCGATTGCCCGGCCGACCAGCGACTACAACGCGAGCAGCGCGTCGATCACGGCCGACGGCACCGCGTCGGGGCTCGCAAAGGGCCGTTCCGCGAGCAACTTCCGTGCTTCGTCACGGGACAACCCGCCATCGGTGGTGAGCACCTGCAGCGCGTGCGCTTCGGGCAGGGCATCGAGCCAAGCGACGGTGTTGCCGACCAAGGTCTCCGGATCGATCTCGCCGTGGACCCGCAACCGGGCCACGCCGCCGTCGGGGTAAACATCGAGCCGGACATGGGTGACCGGCGCACCCGCCGCGATCCGGAAGAAGTGACGGGCATCCGGCTGCAGCCGCGTGCGCGGCAGCAATTCGGTCCATGTCGACGGATCATCCAGATCCGCACCGGACTCGGCATCGGCGCCGCGCAGCACCGCCCAACCCGGCGCATTGCCGACATAATTCGAGGTGTCGATTTCCACGCGCCGAATCGCCCCGCGCGCACCCAGCCGCACCGTGACGTGATCATTGCCCGCATCGCGGCGACGCGCACCCTCCCAGCCCTCGTCCATCTGCCGCGACCGGCCGGGCAGCAGGATATTGGTCGGCGCGGAGAAGAACATATCGGAGCAGTCGACCACATCGCCGCCGTATTCCAGGGCCGCGAGATCGACTGTGCCACTGAGGAAACGGGGGTCCGGCAGCGGAGTGCCGTGGACGCGGAAGCGAGCCACGCCACCGTCCGGGTAGATCGAGAGCCGGATGTGGGTGAAGCGGCGCTCGTCGGTGACCTCGAAGAAGTTGTCGCTATTGCCCGCGATATCCGACTTCGCGACCAGTGTCACCCATTCGGCCTGCTGGAGTTCGGCAGGCGACGGCTGCCCCTCCACACTCGTCGCCTCGACCGAGGCGAAGGGCGGGTAATTGCCGATGAACCACGAGGTGTCGATGACGACACCGTGTACCCGCCCCGGCACACCCAGCCGGACAACCGCATAGTCATTGCCGGTTTCGCGACGACGCCGCGTTTCCCAGCCGTCGTAGGTCTTACCCTTGTGGCCGAAGTCCTCGGTGCTGAAAATCGCACGGCCGGGCCGGATCAGGTTCTCCCGCTCGGCGAACAACTCGTCATTGGCGTAGACCACACTGCCCGCGAGCGCGCGGGAGGCGAGATCGGGCAGTCGGGTGAAGCCGGGGGCGGATTGATCGGTCATACTTCTCCTCGGGCCAGGAGCCGCCCCTGCGGCTCGTTGTCGATATCGATTCGGTTGCCGCGCAACCAGGTACTGCGGACCGCGCCCGCGAGTGGGCGGGCCGCGTACGGTGTGACGGCGTTCTTGTGGTGCAGGCGATGCACGTCGACGACGAAGGCGTCATCGGGTGCGAAGACACAGAAATCCGCGTCGTAGCCCACCTCGATTGCGCCCTTTCGCCGCAGGCCCGCGTGTTCGGCGGGCGCTCGGCTCATCCATCGAGAGACATCCACCAGGCTGAAACCGCGCAGTCGCGCTTCGGTCCAAACGGCCGAAAGTCCGAGCTGCAGTGAGGAAATTCCACCCCAGGCGCGGGCGAAATCGCCGGTGTCGAAGCACTTCAGGTCGGCCGTCGATGGTGAGTGGTCCGAGACCACCATATCGATGGTGCCCTCACGCAACCCGTCCCAGAGCAATTCACGATTGCCGCTCTCACGAATAGGCGGACAGCATTTGAATTGCGTCGCACCGTCCGGAATTTCCTCCGCTGCGAACGACAGATAGTGCGGACAGGTCTCGGCAGTGATCCGGACGCCGTCGCGGCGGGCCGAGGCGATCATCGGCAGCGCATCCGAACTCGACACGTGCAGAATGTGCACGCGACAGCCGGTCCACCTGGCCAGTTCGATCACCTGCGCGACGGCCAGGTTCTCCGCACCGCGCGGGCGCGAGCGCAGGAAGCCGGAGTACTTGTCCCCCTGCGAATTCGGTGCGTGTTCGATGGCCTGCGCGTCCTCGGCGTGCACGATGAGCAGACCGTCGAACAAGCGGATCTCCCGCATGGCCAGTTCCAGCTGGGTGGCGTCCAATGCCGGAAATTCGTCGACACCGGAGTGCAGCAGAAAGCATTTGAAGCCGAATACACCCGCGTCTTGCAGCTGCCGCAGATCCGCCAAATTTCCGGGGATCGCTCCGCCCCAGAATCCGACGTCGACATGCACCCGATCCTGCGCGGTCTTGCGCTTCACTTCGAGTGCCGCGAGATCGCAGGTCGGCGGAATGCTGTTGAGCGGCATATCGATAATGGTGGTGACACCGCCCGCTGCGGCCGCCTTCGTCGCGCTCGGGAAGCCCTCCCATTCGGTACGGCCGGGATCGTTGACGTGCACATGCGCATCCACAACGCCGGGCAGCAGTACCTCGTCGGCGGCCAGTTCGACGACGGTTTTCGCGGTCAGGATGGAGTCCGGCGGCTCGATCGCCACGATCCGGCCGTCGCGCACGCCGATCGAGCCGCCGGTCTCCCCCGTCGTCCCGATGATCCGCTCCGCCCGGATCACCAGGTCCAGGTGTGTGGGGATCGGTGCGATCGCCTGGATTTCGGAGTTCTTCCGCATCACACAACTCCATCGGAAATCATCGGAATCTCCCGTCGAATGTCCTTGCGCCGCCGCTATTTCGGTAGGTGGCCGCGACAATGTCATCGGCCAGGTCCGCGACGCTGCGCTCCGCAGAGGCCATCCCGGCGGCGTGGCCCGCAGACACCTGGTCCGTAGCGGCCTCCGGCAACTGGTGCACAGCAGAGGGCCGCTCCGCCCTGGCCGCCCCAGCAGCGGGGCCTGCAGACACTTGGTCTACAGCGGCCTCCGGCAACTGGTGCACAGCAGACGACCGCTCCGCCCTGGCCGCCCCAGCAGCGGGGCCTGCAGACACTTGGTCTACAGCGGCCTCCGACGACAGGTGCACGGCAGACGACCGCTCCGCCCTGGCCGCCCCGGCGGCTTGGTCTGGAGACACCTGATCCGTAGCGACCTCCGGCGACTGGTGCCCAACAGAGGGCTGCTCGGTCGAGAGATCTGAGGGCAGGTGTTCGGCAGACAGCCGCTCCGCCGTGGGATCCGGCGGCAGGTATTCGGCGGCGATCCGCACACCCAGCCGCTCGAGCAGCAGCTCCCCCTCCGCGAAGCAGCGCGCGATATCGGGTTCGATATCGGCCAGGGCATATGCGGCCGAAAACCCCGCTTCATGCAATCGCTTGACGGGCAGCGTATTCCGGCCACAGACAGCGATGACCGGCACACCCGCAAACCCAGCGGCAGTAGCGACACCGGCCGGTGCCTTGCCATACAGGGTCTGCTCGTCGAGCATGCCCTCTCCAGTCACCACCAGATCCGCATCGGCCACGCGCCCGGCGAAACCGACCAGCTCCAAAACCAATTCGATTCCGGGACGCAGCCGAGCACCGAGCACCGCGACGGCCGCGAACCCGACCCCGCCCGCCGCACCGGCACCCGCACGATCACGCAGATCAGTGCCGGTGGCGACCGCGACACAGTCCGCCCAATGCGTGAGCGCCGCATCGAGCACTTCCACTTGGTTACCGTCGGCACCCTTTTGCGGACCATAGACGGCGGCTGCACCGCGCGGACCGGTGAGCGGATTATCGACATCGCACGCGACGGTGAGCTCGACCCCGGCCAGTCGTTCCCGCACAGACGCGAGGTCGATCGTGTGCAGCCGCGCCAATGCCGCACCGCCGTCACCGATTTCGGCCCCGTCGATATCGAGCAGACGCGCACCGAGCGCCGCGAGCAGCCCGGCACCGCCATCGGTACCCGCACTGCCGCCGATGCCGAGCACCACCCGACGGCAACCCGCGTCGATGGCCGCGGCGATGACCTCGCCGGTGCCCCGGCTGGTGGCCGTCATCGGTGCGAACTTCCCGCCCGGTAGCCGCACGAGCCCGGATACGTCCGCCAGTTCCACGACGGCGATATCGTCGCGGCGGGCATACGCCGTGCACACCGCCTCGCCGGTGGGTCCGGATGCGGTCACCAGGACCACCTCGAAACCCGCGGCCGATGCGGCGGCGACGGTGCCGTCCCCGCCGTCCGCGATCGGCACCACCGACACCTCGGCACCGGGCCGGGTGCGGTGGATGCCGGCGCGGACAGCGGCACCGACCTGCGCGGCAGTCAACGACCCCTTGAACTTGTCGGACGCGATCAGGACTCGAGTCATGGCGGCTCAGTCCAGCTGTGCGGTCGCGGTCGGGACGTCGGCTGCGGACTGCGCCAGTTCCTCGAATTCGACGATATTGTCGATCTCGAGTCCCATCGACACATTCGTCACCCGTTCGAGGATGACCTCGACGATCACCGGAACCCGGAACTCGGTCACCAGCTTCTTCGCCTCATCGAGGGCCGAACCGATCCAGGCCGGATCGAATACCCGAATCGCCTTGCAGCCCAAGCCTTCCGCGACCTTGACGTGGTCGACGCCGTACCCGGCGAGCTCTGGGCTGTTGATATTGTCGAAGGCGAGCTGCACGTAGTAATCCATGTCGAACGCGCGCTGCGCCTGACGGATCAGGCCCAGATACGAATTGTTCACCACGACATGGATGTACGGGATGTTGAACTGCGCGCCGACGGCCAACTCCTCGATGAGGAACTGGAAGTCGTAGTCACCCGAGAGCGCTACCACGGTGGCATCGGGATCAGCCGTCGCGACACCGATGGCCGCGGGTACGGTCCAGCCGAGCGGCCCGGCCTGGCCCGCATTGATCCAGTGCCGCGGCCGGTAGACGTGCAACAGCTGCGCCGCCTGGATTTGTGAAAGACCGATGGTGCTGACGTAGCGCACATCAGGCCCGAATGCTTTGTTCATCTCCTCGTAGACACGCTGCGGCTTGATCGGCATATCGTCGAAGTGCGTCTTGCGCAGCCCCACTTGTTTCCGGTTGCGGCGCTGCTCGGCCCACACACTGCGATCGGGCAGTTGTCCGGCCGCGTCGAGTTCACGCGCGACCTCGACGAAGACACGCAGCGCGGCACCCGCGTCAGAGGTGATGCCGTAATCCGGTGCGAACACCCGACCGATCTGGGTCGGCTCGATATCGACGTGTACGAAGGTGCGGTCCTTGGTGTAGGTGTCCACACCGCCGGTATGCCGGTTGGCCCAACGGTTTCCGATACCGAGCACGAAATCGGATTCGAGCAGGGTGGCATTGCCGTACCGGTGCGAGGTCTGCAGTCCGACCATGCCCGCGTGCAGCGCGTGATCGTCGGGAATCGTGCCCCAGCCCATCAGCGTCGGCACCACCGGCACACCGGTGAGTTCGGCGAATTCGACCAGCAGCGCCGCGGCATCGGCATTCACGATGCCGCCACCCGCGACGATCAGCGGCCGCTGCGCCGCATTCAACATCTCGATGGCCTTGACCGCCTGCGCCCGCGTCGCGGCCGGACGGTGTACCTCGAGCGGCTCGTAAGTTTCGATGTCGAACTCGATCTCGGCGAGCTGCACATCGATTGGCAGATCGATCAGGACCGGACCCGGCCGGCCCTCGCGCATCAACCGGAAGGCCTTCTGGAAGGTCCCCGGTACCTGGGCGGGCTCGAGCACCGTCACCGCCCACTTGCTCACCGGTGCGGCGATCGAAGCGATATCGACGGCCTGGAAGTCCTCCTTGTGCAGCTTGGCCACCGGCGCCTGACCGGTGATGCACAGGATCGGAATCGAATCCGCGCCGGCGGAATACAGGCCGGTGATCATATCGGTGCCCGCGGGCCCCGAGGTGCCGATGCAGACGCCGATATTGCCCGCCGCCGCCCGGGTGTATCCCTCGGCCATATGCGAAGCGGCCTCGACGTGGCGGGCCAGCACATGCTTGATACCGCCGTGCGCGCGCATCGCGCTGTAGAAGGGGTTGATCGCGGCACCCGGCAAGCCGAATGCCTGTGTCGCGCCTTCCTTTTCGAGAATCAGAACCGCGGCATCCACGGTGCGCATGCGTGCCATGGTCAGCTCTCCCGACCCGACAGCGCCTCGGTCACCTTCAACAGCCCCGAGTGGTCCAATGAGCCGTGCCCCATCGCGCGGGCGGCCGCGATCAGTTGCGCGGTCAGCGCGCCCATCGGGATCGACACCTCGGCGTCGCGGGCGGCCTGCAGGATGATGCCCATATCCTTGTGGTGCAGGTCGATTCGAAAGCCTGGTTTGAAATCGCGCTTCAGCATGGACCCGCGCTTGAGTTCGAGGATCTTGCTGCCCGCGAGCCCACCCGCCAGCACATCGAGGCCCTTCTCGGCATCCGCGCCTAGGTTCTCCATCAGCAGGATCGCCTCGGCCACCAGGGCATAAGTGCCGCCGACGACAAGTTGGTTGGCGGCCTTGACCACCTGACCGGCACCGTTCGGTCCCACTAGCGCGATAGTCTTGCCGACCGCCTCGAAAATCGGTGTGGCCTCGGCGAAGTCGGCCTCGTTACCGCCGACCATGATCGACAGCACGGCATTGATCGCGCCCGGCTCGCCGCCGGACACCGGGGCGTCGAGCACCCGCAGGCCCTTTTCGATGCCCCGCGCCGCGGTCGAGCGCGCGGTCTTGGGTGTGATGGTGGAGAAGTCGATGTACAGCGTGCCGGGCGCCGCATGCACCAGCACATCGGCGAAGACCGCCTCGACGTGCTCGTCCTGCGGCAGCATCGTGATGACGATGTCCTTGTCCCGCACCGCTTCCGCGACACCGGAAGCGGCCGAACCACCCGCCGCCTTCAGCTTCTCGAGTCCGGTGGGGCCGATGTCGTAACCGGTCACCTCGTGCCCGGCGGCCACAAGGTGGCCCGCCATCGGGCTGCCCATGATCCCCAGGCCGATAAAACCGATCCTGCGCCCACCCGTCGCCTGACCGCGCCCCCTCACGGAATCGCTACGCGATGCTGCAGTCATTTCATCCACTTCCAATCCAGCTCAGGGTCTTTGTATTCGAGGCCGATCCAGCCGTCGTAGCCGCTCTCGGCCAGGGTTTCGAAGAGCGCGGCGAAGTCGAGTTCGCCGGTGCCGGGACGGCCACGGCCCGGACTGTCGGCGATCTGGACGTGGCCGAGATGCGCCGCGTGCGTGCGGATCACCGACTGCAGGCCCTCGCCCATGCGGGCCAGGTGGTACAGGTCGCAGAGGAACCGCACGTTGGGTTCACCGGTCTGCTCGATGACCTGCACGGCGCGCGCGGCGCTCACGATCGGATAGTCCGGCGACTCGAAGGAATTGAGCGCCTCCAGCAAGACGGTGGCACCGATGGCACCGGCCGCCTGCGCGGCGAGACTCAGGTTCTCCAGCGCGAGTTCGTCCTGCTTCTCCGGACTCTCACCCTCGACGCGGTTGCCGTAGAGGGCATTCAGCGCACGGCAGCCGATCTCCTCCGCGATACCGACGGCGACATCGATATTGTCGCGGAACCGGGTGACCTCACTCGGAACCGAGACCAGGCCGCGCCCGCCCGCCGGGATCAGGTCGATGAAGTTCAGGCCGACCAATTCCACACCGGCATCGCGGATCGCGCGTACGAACGCGTCGATCTCCTTATCGCCCGGCGTCGGATTCTCGCCGAACGGCCACCAGAATTCGACCGCGTCGAATCCAGCCTGCTTTGCCGCGGCGGGGCGTTCCAGCAGCGGGAGATCGGTGAACAGGATCGAGCAATTGACATCGAATTTCGGGAAGGCGACGCCTCCGGCCTGCTTACTCATTCAGCTCCTTGACGGTATTTCTTCCAGCTGCCGATGGCGGTGATATCGATCAGCTCCGGATACGAGGTGGGCGCGCGGCGCAGCAGCATCGATAGGACCGAACGGCCGTCTTCGAGTTCGATCGCGCCGAGTTCGAGTTCCGGTGGTTCGGCGGGCAGCAGCCGCTGTCGCAGCACTTCCATCGGGATATCGAAGAGTTCACCGGAGATCGAATCGCCGCCGTCCGCGACGGGATCCAGCCCCGGGAACCTATCGCCGACCGAATAGAAACGGTAGCGCGGCGCGGTTTTCGCTTCGCCGGCGAAAGGCGCGCCGTCGAGCAGATGATTGAGCGGTTCGCCGCGCATGGCGGAACCGTTCAGAAATATCAACGGCATTCGGTGAATCCTTTGTTCGCAATTTCGTCAATTATGTGGGCCGACCGCAGTGTCGGAATAGCGGCGATTACCCCGAAGCCGATCGGATATCCCGAAGTCGATTTCGTAGGATGCTCCAGCCGCAGCATCGGTGCCGAAGCCGCGCGCCCCGCGTACCGGGTGTACGGATGCACGGCGGGGTGCGCGGCTCACCAGACCGGGAGCAGGTCCCGGTGGATCGGTCCGCCGATGGCGGTCAGCGGTTGGGCCGAGCCGCCGCGGCGCACCGCGACGATCTCGGCGGCGATGGATACCGCCGTCTCCTCCGCGGTCCGCGCGCCGAGATCCAACCCGATCGGTGAATGCAATTGGGCCAGTTCCGATTCCGTCACACCGACGGCGCGCAGCCCGGCCATGCGGTCCTCGTGGGTGCGACGGGAACCCATCGCACCCACATAGGCCACCGGCAGGCGCAGCGCCACCTCGAGCAGCGGGATATCGAATTTCGCGTCATGGGTGAGCACACACAGCACGGTGCGCGAATCGACCTGTGTGCGTGCGAGATAGCGGTCCGGCCACTGCACGACGATCTCGTCGGCATCCGGGAAACGCGCACGCGTGGCGAACACCGGGCGGGCATCGCAGACGGTGACGTGGTATCCGAGGAAGCGGCCGATCCTGGTGACGGCGGCAGCGAAATCTATTGCGCCGAACACGATCATGCGCGGCGGTGGTACATACGACTCCACGAAGACCGTGACTTCACCTGCACCACAACCGATCTCGCGCACACCGGTCGCGCCGGTATCGAGCATTGCCCTGGCCTCCGCCACAACCACCTCGTCGAAGGCGGCACCGACGGTCCACCAGGATCCGATCGCCATGGCCGCACCGGTTTTCAGATCCCGTAGCAGCGCGACCGCCTCGTCGGTGCGCAGGATCGCCTCGATGGAGACGCGCTCGACCGCGGTGATCCGCTGGACGAATACCTCGAGCTTGCCGCCGCAGGTCAGGCCGACCGCGAAGGCGTCGTCATCGCTGTATCCGAAGGTTTCGCGCACCGGCTGCCCGGTGCGCAGGACCTCACGGCAGAGTTCGTACACCGCGCCCTCGACACAGCCACCGGAGATGCTTCCGATAACAATGCCGTCGGCGTCGACCGCCAGCGCCGCACCGGGCGGCCGAGGGGCACTTCCGGTGACGTCGATGACGGTGGCCACGGCGTAATCCTTGTCCGCCGCATGCCATTTCCGCAGTTCTGCCGCGAAGTCGCGCATGCTGCTATCCGCCCAGGAGTAGTTCGATGGCCGAGATGCCGAAGTAACCGGCGAAGACGAGGCTCACCACGCCGATCAGCCAATGGATTTCACGGAATTTGCCGCGCGCCAGCTTGATAACCACGTATGCGATCAGGCCCGCGCCGACCCCGTTGGTGATGGAGTAGGTGAACGGCATCAGCACGATCGTGAGGAAGGCGGGCACCGCCACCTCGAGATCGTTCCAATCGATCTTGCGGGCCTGGGTCATCATCAGCGCACCGACGATCACCAGCGCCGGCGCGGCGGCCTGGATCGGCACCACGGCGGCGAGTGGGGTGAAAAATACTGCGAGGCAGAACAATCCACCCGTTACCACGCTGGTCAGTCCGGTGCGGGCGCCCTCACCGACACCCGTCGCGGATTCGACGTACACGGTATTTCCGGCGCCGCCGCTGACACCACCGATGACCTGGGAGATACCGTCGATGGTCAGCACCTTGCCGATACCCGGCATGGTGCCCTTCTCATCGAGCAGTCCGGCCTCGTCACAGACGCCGAAAACCGTTCCCATGGCATCGAAGAACCCGGTCAGCACCAGGGTGAACAGCACGACTCCCGCCACCAACCCACCCGCCTCGGCGAAACCGCCGAAGAGGTCGATATTCAAGGCCAACCCGAAATCGGGTGCCGCGAAGAATCCCTTCGGCTTCTCCGGCACCACCGGCCCCCAAGCCTGCGGCTCGATCTTCGCCAGCGCGTTGACGATAATGGCGAGCACCGTCGAGATGACGATGCTGATCAGAATCGCACCGGGCACTTTGCGGATGAACAGTGCCAGCATCACCAGCAGGCCGACCGCGAAAATCACTACGGGCCAACCCGATAGGTGACCACCGACTCCGAGGGTGACCGGCGGACCGGTCTGCGCGCCGTGTCCGACCACCCCGGCCGAGACCAGTCCGATCATCGCGATGAACATGCCGATCCCGACGCCGATAGCATTCTTGAGACCGAGCGGGATGGCGTTGATGATCATGGTCCGCAGGCCGGTCGCGGCCAGGATCACGATGATCACGCCCATCAGGACGACCAGACCCATGGTCTGCGGCCAGGTCATATGCGGTGCCGCCTGGAAGGCGACCACCGGAACCACACCGAGTCCGGCGGCGAGCGCCAATGGCACATTGCCCGCCACGCCCATCAGGATCGTGCTGAGTCCCGCGGAAAACGCGGTAGCCGTGGTGAGTTGAGCGATGCTCAGCTTGTCACCATTGACATCCGCGACGCCGCCGAGAATCAGCGGCACCAAGAGGATGACGTAGGCCATGGCGACGAAAGTGGTGATACCGCCACGGATTTCGTGGGAAGCGGTGGTTCGGCGTTCGCTCAGCCGGAAGAACCGGTCGAGCGCAGACCTACCTGCTACCGGCTCTGGCGTGCTGGGCTTGGTCTGAATCTGGGTCATTGGCGTGCCCTCCTCGGGGCGTAGCCGACCTACGGTCCGGCGGCTGTCCTTTTGGACTGTGGCCGGACCGCACGGTTCGGGTACTGCTGTTGTGGAGTCTCTCCGGTCCGCTGGAACCGGCTGCCCCCGTTGATCAACTGCTCCGGATGATGTCTTCCGGTCGCACCGGCACTCGGTTGATGTGCACGTTTCCACCCCGTGATCGGCAGGCGTCACGGATCGCCGCGGCGATCGCGGGGGTAGAGGAGAGCGTGGGCGGCTCTCCGGCGCCGCGCAGCCCGTATGGGGCGTGCGGATCGGCATTTTCGAGAATCTCCAGCCGCTGTGACGGCGTATCGAGAATCGTCGGGATCAGATAGTCGGTGAAGGACGGATTGCGCACCTTACCGTCTTTTACCTGGATTTCCTCCATGACCGCCAGGCCGAGCCCCTGTACGGAGCCGCCGTGGATCTGGCCCTCCAGGGACAGGCGGTTCATGATCTTGCCCACGTCCTGGACCGCGTCCAGGGAGACGACCTTGACCAGGCCGAGGTCTGTGTCCACGTCCACCACCGCGCGGTGTACGCAGAGAGCCAGCTGGGTGTGGCTATTGCCTTGTCCCGTAACGGGATCCATGCCCGTCGTCGGCCGGTGGTGGTACTCGCGGGTCTCTTCGATAACCCCCTCATCCAGGACATCGACGATCGCCGCGAGCACCTCCCCCGTGCGCGAAACCACCTTGCCGCCGACCAGTCGCAGTCCCGACGAGGCGCCGAACTCGGCCTGGGCCAAGGCGAGTACGCGCTGGCGCACGGCTTCACAAGCCGCCTTCACCGCGCCACCGGTCATATAGGTCTGCCGGGAGGCGGACGACGAACCCGAGTCGCCGACCTGGTTGTCGGCCGGGTGAATGGTGACCCGCTCGATACCGAGTTCGGTGCGCGCGATCTGCGCCTCGACCGTCACCAATCCCTGACCGACCTCGGCGGCCGCGGTGTGCACCAGCGCAACCGGTTCTCCGGCAATGACTTCCAGCCGCACCCGAGCCGTCGAGTAGTCGTCGAAGGCCTCGGAGAAGCAGATGTTCTTGATACCGACGCCGTAACCGACACCACGCACCACGCCTTCGCCGTGCGTCGTCTGCGATGCGCCGCCGGGCAGGTTCCGGATATCCGAGGCGTCCAGCTCCGGGGGCATCGGCATATCCCGCAGCTGCCCGAGCATTTCGGCCATCGGCGTCGGCGCGTGCAGCACTTGACCGGTCGCCAGCTTGGAACCCTGCGACACCGCATTGATCTGGCGCACGTGCACCGGATCGAGATCCAGCGCCTCGGCGACCTTGTCCATCATCGACTCGTGTGCGAAACAGGCCTGCACCGCGCCGAATCCGCGCATCGCACCGCACGGCGGGTTATTGGTGTAGATGCCGTACGCGTCGATCTCGATATGCGGAATCTCATACGGCCCCACCGCGAGCGAGGACGCGTTACCGGTGACATTCAGCGTCGCCGAGGTGTACGCGCCACCGTCGAGGACGATGAGAACCTTTGCGTAGGTGAGCTTTCCGTCATTATTGGCACCGTATTCGTAGAGCATCTTCGCCGGGTGCCGGTGCACGTGCCCG
The DNA here is from genome assembly GCF_035920345.1 of Nocardia vinacea. Classification (NCBI taxonomy): domain Bacteria; kingdom Bacillati; phylum Actinomycetota; class Actinomycetes; order Mycobacteriales; family Nocardiaceae; genus Nocardia; species Nocardia vinacea. The sequence goes on along the minus strand of NZ_CP109149.1, from coordinate 678,070 downwards.
AAGAACGACTCCTCGCGGTTGTACATCATCTTGACGGGCTTGCCGGTGTGCATGGCCAGCATGCCCGCGTGGATCTGCATGGACAGGTCCTCGCGGCCACCGAAGGCTCCGCCGACACCGGCCATGGTCATGCGGATCTGGCCGTCGGCGAGGCCCAGGCAAGGCCCGATCTGGGACAGATCATTGTGCATCCACTGGGTGGCGACGTAGAAGTCGAGCCCGCCGTCTTCAGCCGGAATCACCAGGCCGGATTCGGGGCCGAGGAATGCCTGGTCCTGAATGCCGACCTCGAATTCCTCGGTGATCACCACGGTGGCCAGCGCGCGGCCCACGGTGATATCGCCGACGCGCACCGGCTGATGCCGGGCGATACCGCCGCGCTCCTGCACCGCGAGCCGCTTCGGGGCCGAGAGCACCGCCATCGGGTCGGTAATGGGTTCCAGTACCTCCCAATCGATTTCGATGGCGTCGAGGGCGCGCCGGGCGATCTCGGGGTGGTCGGCGGCGACCAGGGCGATGGGCTCACCGTGGTGTCGCACCTCGCCGATGGCCAGGACCGGCTGGTCCCAGGTGTGGTCGAGGCCGTACATCTTGCGGCCGGGCACATCCTCATGGGTGAGTACGGCGTGCACACCGGTCATGGCCAGTGCGGGCGCGATATCGATACCGCGGATGATCGCGCGCGGATGCGGGCTGCGCAGGGTCGCACCCCAGAGCATGCCATCCATCCAGAGATCGGAGGCGTAGGCGAACTCGCCCTTGACCTTCAACGTGCCGTCTGGGCGCAGCGGGCTCTCCCCGATGCCGCCCTTACCCGGTGCGGCAACCTCTTCGGGGAAGCGGGTGGTCCGTGGGACAGTCATCATGCCTCCTGTCGCATCAACCGTTTGCGGGCCGCGACACCTGCGCGACCGACGACATCCTGTGCGACGGTGCGCAATTCGTCGTTTTCCACGACGGTGCGCCCGCCGACGAGCAGCCGGGACAGTGGCGGCGTCGGTCCGAAAACCAAGGAGCAGACCGGATCCTCGATCGCCGAGCGGAAACCGTCGACCCGCCAGATGGCGAGGTCGGCGAGCTTGCCGGGTTCGATACTGCCGATCTCGTGGTGGCGACCCAGATTACGGGCGCCGCCCAAGGTGCCGATCTCGAGCGCTTGGCGCGCGGTGAAGGCGGTCGGGCCGTTGACCGCGCGCTGGAACAGCATGGCCTGACGCATTTCGCCCGCCATGGAGGTCAGCTCGCTCGACGCCGCGCCGTCCACGCCGAGACCGACCGGCGCACCGGCGGCCACCAGATCGCTGACGCGGGCGATACCCGCACCGAGTCGGGCGTTGGAGCTGGGACAATGTGCCGAGCCGCTGCCGGTTTCGGCGAAACGCCGGATATCGGCATCGTGCAGGTGCACCGCGTGCGCGAACCAGACGTCCTCCCCGAGCCAGCCCAGCTTTTCCATGTATTCGACCGGGGTGCAGCCCATCTGCTCGATGCAGTGCTCTTCCTCGTCGAGCGTTTCGGCGAGATGGGTATGCAGCCGAACACCTTTAGCGCGCGCCATTGTCGCGGAATCGATCATCAGCCCCTCGCTCACCGAGAACGGCGAGCAGGGCGCGACCGCGACCCGGAGCATCGAATCGAACGACGGATCGTGGTACTTATCGATGACTTCAGCAGTGTGAGTGAGAATTTCGTCGCGACTCTCGACCACCTCGTCCGGCGGCAGACCGCCGTCCTTCTGCCCACGGTCCATGGAACCGCGGCACGGGTGGAAGCGCAGGCCGATCTCGCTCGCCGCGCGCACCTCGGCCTCGAACAGATCGCCACGTCCCTTCGGGAAGATGTAGTGGTGGTCGCTGCTGGTGGTGCAGCCGGTCAACGCCAGCCAGCCCAGCCCGGCGGCGGCCGCGCCGTAGACGACATCGGCGTCCATGCGCGCCCAGGTGCGGTAGAGACCGGTCAGCCATTCGAACAGGGTGGAATCCTGGAACAGGCCCTGGCTAGCCCACTGGTAGAGATGGTGGTGGGTGTTGACCAGGCCAGGTGTCACCAAACAGCCTGTGCCGTCGATCTTTTCGGCACCCGCGACGATCGGTGCCGGTCCCGCGCCGAGGGCTTCGATACGGCCGTCGGAGATGACGACGTAGCCGGACGCGATCTCGTCGCCGACGACCGGCGCGATGTACGCGTTCTCGATTACCGTTGTCGCCCTGCCGCCACCGCCCACGGAATCAATTCGCGAGGCAGTACGCCCTCCCGTCACCGGACCCCCGCCCCTCACCGAATCACTCCGCGATGCTGTACGCCCACCCGTCACCCAACCGCTCCCCCTGACCGAATCGCTACCTGATGCTGTACTCATTGGCCCGCCTTACGTGCTGCGACCAGTCGCACCGCGTCGAGGATCTTCTCGTATCCCGTGCAGCGGCAGAGATTTCCGGCGAGCGCCTCGCGGATCTCCACATCGGAGGGATCGGGATTGCGTTCTATGAGGTCGTGCGCCTGCACTATGAGACCCGGTGTGCAGAAACCGCATTGAACCGCACCGGCCTCGACGAAGGCCTCCTGCATCGGATCGAGTTTCGCGCCGTTGGCCAGGCCCTCGACGGTGCGCACCGAGCGATCCTGCACCTGCCCCGCGGCCACGAGACAGGAACACACCGGCGTGCCATCCAAATAGACTGTGCACGAACCACATTCGCCTTGCTCACAGGCGTTCTTGGAGCCGGGCAGGCCCATGCGCTCGCGCAGCATATAGAGGAGGCTCTCGCCCTCCCACACATCGTCGACGGTCTCTTGCGAGCCGTTCACGTCGAAGGTCACACGCATCAGGCTGCCCTCCTTCTTTCTGCTAGGTAGTCCGTCCAGGCCCAGGACAGGGTGCGGCGGGCCAGCACCGTCAGGGCGTGTCTGCGGTATTCCGCGGTGCCGCGGACGTCATCGATCGGTTTGGCGGCGGCCGAGACCAGCTCACCGAATTCGCGGACGACATCGAACGGCAACGGGGCCGGGTCATCCCAGTCCAGCGCATCGGCGAGGAACTGCTCGGCCGGCGTCGCGCGCAGCGGCGTCGGTCCGGCGGATCCGATGCCGGTGCCGATGGTGCGGGTGTCGGGGTGCAATGCGATAGCGAACGCGCAGACCGCGATCACCATGGCATTGCGGGTGCCGACCTTGGCGAAGTACTGTGGCCCGGTCGCGGGCTCGATCCGGATGGCGCGGATCAACTCGTCGGGCTCCAGGGCGTTCTTCTTCACCCACACGTAGAAGTCATCGATCGGGATCAGGCGGGTGCCACGCGCGGCCGACTCCACCTCGATCACCGCATTGCCCGCCAGCAGCGCGGGGTGGGCGTCACCGGCGGGGGACGCACCGCCGAGATTGCCGCCGACCGTGCCGCGATTGCGGATCTGCGGCGAACCGACCGTGCGCGAGGCCTGCGCCAAACCGGGCAGCTGGTGGTTGAGCCGGTTGATGATGCGCACATACGGGACGCCCGCACCGATCCGGATCCGGCCGTCGAGCTCGGTCGAGTAATCGAACAGGTCGCGACAGCGGTTGAGATCGAGCAGTGCCGCCGGACGGCCGTGGTCGAAGTTCATCTCGACCATGACATCGGTGCCGCCCTGGATGGGTTTGGCCTCCGGATCGGCAGCCTTGAGCTCGAGTGCCTCGGCCCAGGTATCGGGTCGTAGGAAATCCATCATCACTCCCAAGCCGGTCCGGGCGCGGGGGCGTCCTCGGTGAGTACGGTGCCCTCGATCAGGCCGTATGGGCGGTCAGCGGCGAAGAACACCTCGTTGTCGTTCTGCAGTCCGAAGCCGGACAGATCCACGACGAAGTGGTGCTTATTGGGCAGCGACAGCCGGACCTCGCAGACCTCCGGGACCGCGCCGATCACCCGGTCGCCCATGGCGTAGAGGGTCTGCTGCAGCGAGTAGCTGTAGGTATCGGCGAATGCCTCGAGCAGCGCACCGCGGACCTCGCGGTAGGCCTTGTCCCAGTCACCCGGCTCGCTCGCGAAACGCCACTCCGCATTGACCTCGGTGGCCAGTACGCGGTCGTAGGCCTCCTGCAGCGTCGTGTACTTGTCCTTGATATAGCCGTGGAATTCCGAGCCGGTGGAGTTGAGCACCACCAGACCCGTCAAACCCGAGACCACCCAGGCGTTTTCGCCGTCGTAGTGCACCCGCGAGGTACGGGTCTCCTGGCCGGAGCGCACGAACGAATACTGCTTGTCGCCGGGGCCGACCACGACGCGCTCCCAGGCGTACTCCTCCAGGGAGACCCGTGCGTGGTGGATGGGCGGCTGGGAATCGACGAAATGCCGTGCCAGCAAAAGACCGAACGCTTCCGGCGAGGTGATGCCGTGTTCTTTGGCGAAGGCGAATACGGTGTTCTTCTGGGTGTCGGTCGGCAGGACCGTCGCATTGTCACCGGTCAGGTGGACCTCGTCCATATCACCGGATAACGCCACACCGACGTTCAGATCCCGGATCTCATGGACGCCACCGGTTTTCGTCACCCGGACGACCCGGTTTTCCGCCTTGCCGTATCTATTCGGCCCGAGCTTGATCGACATGGTTCAGCTACCTCGATAGGTCGAGTAGGAATAGGGACTGAGCAGCAGCGGCACGTGGTAGTGCTCGGCTGGGTCGGTGACGCGGAAGTCGATGGTCACCGACGGGTAGAACGGACTGAGGTCACCGGTTTCGAAAATCAGCCGGTGGATACCGATTTCGGGCGCGGGCAGATCCTTGACGCGCCCGTCGTCGTCGGTGCGGCACTCGGCGAGCACGGTGCCATCGACATTTTCCAGCCGCACCGGCAGCCCCGCCGCCGGGCGACCGGATGCCGCGTCGAGCACGTGGGTGGACAGACTCACCTGTCCTCCAACAGCTTTCGGATCCGCAGCCGGGTGATATCGGCGAGTTCGCGTTGGGTCGCGATGCGCTCGCCCTCGGCGGTATTCGCCAAGCGCCGGCGCAGTTCGGCGCGGATCTGATCGGCGGAGCGGCCGGCGGCGCGGATCAGGAAGACGTGTCCGAACCGCTGCTCGTAGGCCAGGTTGCCGGCGGCGATGTCATCGAGTGTCTGCTGGTCGGCGCTCGCCGTGCCGGACTGCTCACCGGCGGACCACTTGGCCTCGCGCTCGTGCGTACCCGCCTTCGCGCGATCGCCGATGCGCGGATGCGCGGACAGCGCCTCCGCGATATCGGGCCAACTCAGTTCCCGTACCCCGGCGACCGCGGCGGCCATCAGGCTCGTGCTGTCCACGTAGGGCCGGTGCGCCGCCACCTTCTGCGCCCAGACGTGCGAGGCGCAGCAGGTCAGCAGTTCCGCCTCGGCCTGGTCCGGAGGCAGCGAGTTGAGCCATCCGATCTCACCGGACATCCGATCTCCCATCGAGCTTGTTCTGGTGCTGGGAGTAAGTACACCCGCCGTTCATCTGCGCTGCTAGGACCCAGAAATCCGAAGTGTGCGCCAGTTCACACGGGCTCGTTTGTGTGAATATCCAAAGCGTCGCCGGGAGGGCGTGAGCTGGGCTGTTAGCCTCGGCAACTGTGCGACTTAGATCACTTCTGACCATGAACCTCGGTCTCGAGCTCGTCACCGGCGAAGAAGAGCTCGACCGCTTCGTGCGCTGGGTAGTGACCACCGACATGCTCGATCCGAGTCGCTATCTTTCCGGCGGTGAGCTGGTCCTGACCGGGCTGCAATGGCGGCTCGAGCCGGAGGACAGCGAGACCTTCGTGCGCGCGCTGGCCCGGGCCGGAGTCGCCGGACTCGCCGCCGGTGACGCCCGCTATGGCGGCGCTCCGCCCGACGTCGTCGAGGCCTGTCAACGGCATCGGATACCGCTGTTCCGTGTCCGTGAGGATGTCGCATTCGCCCAGGTCACCGAGATATTGACCCGCAATCTGTCGACCGGGCGCGCGGCTGACCTGACCGCCATCCTCGACCGCCACCGTCAGCTCGTCTCGGGTACCGGGCTGGGCTCGGTGCTCGAGCTGATCGAACGCGATCTCGGGATGCGCTGCTGGGTCGTCGCGTCCACCGGACGTGTGGTGGCCGGACCCGCCGCGCCGCCGCCGGTCGAGGTCACGGCCGCCTTCCTGAACGCTCGCCGTCTCCCCCACGTGCTGGTCCGAGACAAGGCGCGCTACTCGCTGTTCGCCGTCGACGAGCACAGCACGTCCCGCGCCGCCGACTGGTTCCTGGTCTTCGAAGGCGACTTCAAAGACTGGCCGGAAGAACGTCGTGCCCTGACCGGCGAACTAGCCGCCGTCGTCTCGCTCGAACGCGCCCGACTCGACGACCGCCAGAGCGCCGAGGGCCGCCTCGCCCAGGAACTCATCGAACTGATCGTCTCCGATGCCAAACCCGCCGAAATCATTTCCCGCCTGGAACTGACCGGCCTCGGTCCCGCCGAAACCTATATCGCGGTGGCAGCTGGAGCAGATGCCTTGCGCCCCGGCGAATTACGCGTCCTACTGCGCGAAATCCTCTACGGCAAAAGGCCGGCCGCAGGTGTGGTCGACGGTGAAGTCATCGCCCTCATCCCTGCGGACGGCTCCGTCATCAGCGAAATCCACCGCGCCGTAGCCGCTTTGGAGCCCGGACTACAGGGGGCTCACCTCTCGATCGGTGTCAGCGGCATCGTCGACGGCGAAGGCCTACGCGGCGCTGTCGAAGAAGCCCGCTACGCCCGCCGCCTGGCCGCCGACCGCCCCACCCCCACCACCGTCGTCGGCCACGACGAACTCGCCACCCATATGCTCCTGCTGGCCAGCGTCCCCGACGAAGTCCGCCGCATGTTCCGCCTGCGTCTGCTCGACCCGTTGAGCAGCTACGACCAGGAAAACCGCGCCGACTTGGTGCACACCTTGGAAACCTTCCTCCAGGTGTCCGGCTCGTGGACCAAATGCGCTGAGCTACTTCACGTTCACGTGAATACCTTGCGCTACCGTATCCAACGCATCGAGGAACTGACGGGCCGCGACCTGTCCCGCCTCGAAGACCGTGTCGACTTCTTCCTCGCCCTCGCCCTCCGCTGAAGGAAACAACCCATGGACAGCACGGATCTATACATCCCGACTCGGCTCGGAACCTTGCACATCGTCACAACCGGGCACGGCGATCCGCTCGTGATGTGGCCGAGCCTGCTCATGGATGCCGGTCTCTGGGACGCTCAGGTCGCCCACTTCGCCGAGAACTACCTGACCATTGCGGTGGACCCACCCGGCCACGGAAAATCCGGTCCGCTCACCCGCGGCTTCACCTTCGAGGAGTGCGCGGGCTGTGTGGTCGACATACTCGACCACCTCGAACTCTCGCGGACCCACTTCATCGGGAACTCATGGGGCGCCATGATCGGCGGCACCTTGGCCGCCGAATTTCCGGACCGCGTCCGATCCGCCATCTTGATGAACGGCACGGCCTCACCGGCCCCGAGTGGTCAGAAACTGCAGTACAGGGCGCTGTTGGTCATCATCCGTATCCTGCGCGGCATCCGCCCGCCGCTCACTCGCTCGGTGGTGAGCGCCTTCCTCGGACCGACCACCGAAGCAACGCGCCCCGATGTCGTGCGCCGGGTCCTCGATACCGCGCGTCGCAATGATCCGAAATCGGTCGCTCATGCCGTCCGATCCGTGGTGATCGAACGCCCGGATCAACGCGACCGCTTCGCCTCCATCGCCTGCCCCACGCTGGTCGTCGGCGGCCGCGAGGATCGCACCTTTCCGGTACCCGAACTGGAGACCATGGCTCGGTCCATTCCCGGCGCAGAGCTGGCGGTTATCGAGGATGCCGCGCACCTCGCCGCCGCTGAGGTTCCCGAGGTCGTCAATCAACTCGTCGAAACCTTCCTGACGAACAGCGCCGCAGCGCACTGACTCGCGCCGGTCTTGCGTACGGCCGCGCCACGGCGAACGATTAGCTGTGCGGTGGCCGTGTTCGCGGGCCGTGCGGTCCGAGCACCCTCGGTGGACCACGACGCGTCAGCCTCGCTACAGAGCGGAGTGATCCCTCCGCACTAGGAGGACTCGATGTTCATCCAAGTTATTCAAGGAAAGGTTTCCGACGCCGATCGGCTGCGTCGGTGTATGGATCGGTGGACCGAGGAATTGCAGCCGGGAGCCGTCGGCTATCTCGGGACGACCAGCGGGTTGTGCAATGACGGAACGTTCATCGCAATGGCGAGGTTCGAATCCGAAGAAGCGGCGCGGCGCAATAGCAATCGTCCGGAGCAGGGCGCGTGGTGGGCCGAGACCGAGCAGTGCTTCGACGGACCGGTGCAGTTCATGGATTGCCCCGAGGTGACGCAGTGGCTGGGCGGTGGCTCGGATCAGGCCGGGTTCGTCCAGGTCATGGAGGGACACACGCGCAATCCGCGCCGCATGCGCGAACTGCTCGCCGAGGGCACCGAGCGCATCCACGAACTGCGCCCCGAAATTCTCGGCGGCACCTTGGCGACATATGGCAGCGACGGTTACGTCGAGGCCGTCTACTTCACCTCCGAGGCCGAAGCCCGCGCCCACGAAAAGCTGGAGATTCCAGACGATCTGCGCACCCTGTTCGAGGAGGAAAGCGATCTCATGGGCGAAGTCGAGTACTTCGACCTACACGAACCGATGCTGGTCTCCCCCCGCCGCTGACCCGAGCCGTCGCATATCCCGTGACACCCTCGCACAGGTTGTGTGGCCTGTGCGACGGCGTCAATACGTGTGCGACACCGTCCACCGGTACCCAAATGTGTTGCGTCGGGCGCAAACTCGAGTTGTGGGGACAGATGATCGGCTGGGCACGATCCAGCGACGTGAACCATAGCGTTTGATGTCGGTGGTCGGCGCTAGCGTGGCGGCGTGAACCGTACGGATCGGCTGTATGCGATCGTCGAGGAGTTGCGGGCGGTGGCGCCGCGGATGCGGACCGCGCGGGAGTTGGCGCAGCGTTATGAGGTGAGCGTTCGGACGATCGAACGCGATATCGCGGCCTTGCAGCAGGCAAGTATTCCGATCTACGCGGATGTCGGCAGGCGCGGTGGCTACGCGTTGGAGAAGAGCATGTCGCTGCCACCGCTCAACTTCACGGCGGCGGAAGCGGTCGCACTCGCCGTGGCTTTGGCGCGCAGCGAGGCGACACCCTTCGACCAGGCGGGGCGCAGCGCGTTGCGCAAGATTCTCGGGGTCATGTCGGAACGCAATGCGGCCGCCGCACGCGACCTCGCCGCGCGGGTTCGGTTGCTGGATCCGGTGGATGCGCCGCCTGTCCAGGCCATTCCGTCGGTCATCGGGCAGTCGATCGAAGCGCGGCGGGTGCTGCGGATCAGCTATTCGGATCGCTTCGGCGCGGCCAGTGACCGGGAGGTCGAGCCGACGGCATTCCTCAACGGATCGCACGGCTGGTATCTCATCGCGTGGTGCCGGTTGCGTGCGGAGTCCCGCTGTTTCCGTCTGGACCGAATCCGCGCGGTAATCATGACGGATACACCGATCCCGCCGCGCCCGCTCACCCCTTCGGATATTCCGAAGGACCTCGAACTCCGCACCGTCGCGCTGTGAGACGAAATCGGCGAGAAACACCGACAGGGGGTTGTCGCCGCGCCGGGTGATCGTGATCAGGCAAGACACTGATACCCGATCGCGAGGAGACGACACGGTGAGCACTCCGCCTTTCAACACGGTTGCCTGGTTCCAGGTCGGCAGCGATAAGCCGCAGGAGGTCGAGAAGTTCTACGGCGACCTGTTCGGCTGGAGCTTCGCCGCCGATCCGAATGCCGACGGCTACGACTTGGTCAGCTACCCCGCGAGCGAGGCACCCAGCGGCGGCATCTCGCACACCCCCGACACCTCGGCCAATCACGCGACCTTCTTCGTACTCGTTCAGGATGTGCCGGCTACGGTCGCCGCCGCCGAAAAGCTGGGCGGAAAGGTGTCGGTCCCACCGGTCACCGGCAAGGACGGCCTTGTCTTCGCGCACATCCTCGACACCTCCGGCAACGACTTCGGCATCTTCAGCCCACCGCCGCAGTCGTGATCCGACGGGACCCCGGCCATCGGCCGGGGTCCCCTGGTCGGCTCGAACTTTGTTGCGGGGAGCCAACATAAGGCCATATCTCGAGTCCATCGCAATTCGGCGGCTATCCGATTTATCGGATGGATGGCTGCCGAACGCGCAGGCTAGCCTCGAAGTCCGTGCGCTGCGTTATCGGATGCTGACGACCATCAATCGCGGTTGAACTCGAGAATCGAGGATCCCGATGAGCAATTCCCCGGGCATCGGACCGCACATGAGCCGCACACGTTGGTCGGCGACCCTCGGCGCAGTGATCCTCGCGGTGGCACTCAGCGGGTGTGCCTGTTCGTTCGGTGAGTATCCGGATGCCGCGAGGGTGGCGGTTGAACAGTTCACCGAGCTACTGAACAAGCGAGATGCGGATAACGCCGCGAAATTGACCTCCCAACCGAGCAATGCCGCCACATCGCTGCGACAGGTGTTCGAAGGATTGGGCCCCAGTGCTCCGGACTTCCGTTTGTCGCAATTCATCGCATTGGATTCCACGGAGGGAATCTTCGCCCTACGGGGCGCGTGGGCATTCGGACGCGATCGAAACTGGATATATGACGCGCAGGGCACGGTTCGAAAGTTGGCGACCGGCTGGCGAATCTCCTGGGAGCCAACCATCGCTATGCCACAACTGGACAACACCCGCAAGGTCCACCTGGTAAAGGCCTACCCAACGCCACCGCCTGTGGTGAAGGACAGTCTCGGACAAACGTTGATGACCGAGCAGATCCTCGCCGTGGTCCGGCTCGATCCCGCCCGCATCACCGATCCGGTCGCCACCACCGACGCGCTGGCGAAGGCCATCGAACCGGTAGCCCCGCTGATCACCGGGGCGTCCTTGCGCGCGCAACTCGCCGCCGCCAAAGGTCAACCGGTCGTCGCGGTGAATCTGCGGCAGGACGACTTCGCGGTTCTCGAACCGGACATCACGCCGATTCCCGGGGTGGTGGCGCAGCCGCAGCCACGGCTGATCTCCGCCGACCGGCGCATCCAATCACCGATGCTCGACGCGCTGCGCACGGTGTGGCAGGAGAATCGGGACAGGACTGCGGGCTGGGCGGTGCAGCTATCCGGACTCGACGGGCTTCCGGTCGCGAATATCGCCGGACAGCAGGGCACACCGGCGCCGGATGTGTCCGCGACCCTGGATCCGTACTGGCAGCGCGCCGCCCAGGATGCGGTCAACTACATCGGAAATCCGGCAGCCGTCGTCGCAATCCGCCCCGCGACCGGAGCCATTGTCGCCGCCGCCGAGAACAATGCGGCCAACACGAACGAACCGGTGGCCTTCGCCGGGCTTGCCCCGATCGGCGGCACTTCCGAACTACTGCGGACGGCCGCGGCCACCATCGCGCACAAACCGCCGCAGAACGTATCCCTCGACGAGATCACCCAGGCCGCCCGCATGCTCGGTCTCGGCATCGATTTCGAGCTGACGGGTCTGGACAAGGTGAGTTCGCGAATCCCGGCCCCGGGCACCGACGAGGTCCGACGTGGCGGCCGGGCGAGCGAAATCCAGGCCAGCCCCTACGGTATGGCGATCCTCACCGCTGCCATCGCCAGTGGACGCATCACCCCACCCATGATCCAAATTGGCTGCCCGGCAACGGCTTCCGCCGAATCGAGTCCACTGCCCGCCGCAGTGGTCGACCAACTCCGGGGCCTGATCAGCGGCGGCGGATATGTCACCACCGCGGGCGGGCAGGGCTGGCTGCTCGCCAATACCGGCGAGTTGACCTTCGCACTCCATGTAGAGGATCCGGACAGTAGCACCACCCTTCGGAACGCGGCCGAACGCATTTTCCATCCGGACCTCGGATAGGTCGACAGCTCACAGCCAACCCCCAGCTTGTCCTGAGCTCCGACCTTGCTCGGCCCGTCACGCTAGTGGAATGAGCAGAGCAGAGCCGGAGGCACGCATTCTCGTCATCGACGATGAGCCGATGATTGTCGAGCTCCTTGCGGTGAGTCTGCGATTTCAGGGGTTCGAGGTGGTCACCGCGATCAGCGGGACGGACGGGCTGGACAAGGTACGCCGGTTCCGGCCGGACGCGCTGATCGTGGATGTGATGATGCCGGGCATGGACGGGTTCGGGCTGTTGCGGCGGCTGCGCGCGGACGGAGTCGATGCGCCGGTGCTGTTCCTGTCCGCGCGCGACGAGGTCGACGACAAACTCACCGGACTGACCCTCGGCGCCGACGACTACGTCACCAAACCGTTCAGCCTCGAGGAGGTAATCGCCCGGCTGCGGGCCATCCTGCGGCGGTCGGGCAGAGATGCCGTGTTGGACCTGTCCTCCCGCATCACGGTGGGCGATATCGAACTCGACGAGGACAGTCACGAAGTCTGGAAAGCCGGTGTGCCGGTGGCATTGTCGCCCACCGAGTTCACGCTGCTGCGGTATTTCATGGTGAATTCGGGCAAGGTGCTCAGCAAGGCGAAGATCCTGGATCACGTGTGGCGCTACGACTTCGGCGGTGACGCGGGCGTGGTCGAGTCGTATGTGTCGTATCTGCGGCGCAAGGTCGATACCACCGAACCGAAGCTCATCCACACGCTGCGCAGCGTCGGCTATGTGCTGCGCGCACCGCAGCCGAGTCGGATATGAGCCTGCGCGAATCACTCGCCCGGCGGGTGTCGGCCATCCCGCTGCGGGTGGGACTTGTTGTCGCCCTGGTCTTCCTGGCCGCCATGGTGCTGCTGTCCACGGGCTTCGCGGTGACCTCCGCCTTGAGTCGATCGCTGACCGCGCGCACCGACGAGCAGCTCTACGATGCCGCTCGCTCATGGGCCGAACCACGCGAGATGAAGCAAGTCATCACGAATGCCGGTGCGACGGTGTGGGTTCCGGCCGACCTGCCGCAGGCGCCGACCCCTCGGCTGTTCACCGATCAACCCCGCCGCTTCTACGAGTTGCACAAAGGCCCTGAGGGACAGACCTATCCGGGCACCTCGGTCACGGTCGCCGGCATCGGCACCACTCCGGATATCGACGGAAATACGGCATCGGTCCCCACGACCGTCGGCTCGACCGACGGATCCGAGGTGCGGTGGCGCGCTCTGACCACCAGCAACCAGTATGGCTCGACGACCATCGCGCTACCGCTCACCGATAACCAGGAGACGGTATCGCGCTTGATCTACTTCGAACTCGGCACCGGAGCGGCCGCACTGATCGCGCTCGGTGTGGTCGGGTATTTCGTCGTGCGACGCAGCCTGCGGCCGCTGCGCAACGTCGAGAAGACCGCGGCGGCGATCGCGGGCGGCGATCTGCACCGGCGCGTTCCGGTGCGTGGTGTCGATACCGAGGTCGATCGGTTGGCGCGGTCGTTGAATGCGATGCTCGCGCAGATCCAGCACGGCGTCGCAGCCACCGAGGCCTCCGAGGAAGACGCCCGGCGCTCGGAACGCCGGATGCGCCAGTTCATCGCCGACGCCAGCCACGAATTGCGCACTCCGCTCACCACGATTCGCGGTTTTGCCGAGCTCTACCGCCAAGGCGCGAGCACGGATGCGTCCATGGTGGTCGGCCGCATCGAGGCCGAGGCCGAGCGCATGGGCCTGCTGGTCGAGGACCTGCTCATGCTCGCGCGGCTGGATGCCAAACGCCCGCTCGACCGCAGTCAAGTGGATCTGCTGGCGCTCGCCGGCGATGCGGTGCACAACGCGCAGGCCATGGCGGCGCGGCAGCAACCTCAACGCCCGATCACCCTGGAGGTCCGTCCCGGCGCCGGCACCATGGACGTGACCGGCGACGAAACGCGATTGCGGCAGGTGCTGGCCAACCTGCTCGGCAATGCCCTGGCCCACACTCCGGCCACCGCCGCGATCACCGTGCGGCTCACCCCGTCCGTGGATGACGTGCGCATCGATGTCATCGACACCGGCCCCGGCCTGACGCCGGAGGCCGCCGCCCGCGTCTTCGAACGGTTCTATCGCACCGACGACTCGCGCACCCGGGCCAGTGGCGGAACGGGTTTGGGGCTATCGATCGTGCAGGCCCTGGTGGCGGCGCACGGCGGTCGGGTGAGCGTGGACAGCGAGCCGGGCAACGGCGCGACCTTCACGATGATCCTGCCGCGTGCGACGGCCGCCTTATAGCTCACTGAGTCGGCACGAGCTGCGCTGGAGTCGGTGCGGGCCTCGGCCTTTCGTAACGCACCGGCGCCATCGCGCCGAAATGGTTGCGAACCTCGGTGCACACTTGGATGAGTCGATCCACCTGCATATCGGTGAGCCCCGCATGCAGCGAGAAACGGATGCGCGCGCGGTCGGGCGCGGTAGCGGGCCAGCACAGGACCGAACCGAAAATGCCACGGGCTTCCAGGAAGTCGCGGATCGCGATGGTGCGCTCATCCGAACCGGTCTGCAGCGCGACGATATGGCTGGCCGAACCCTCCAGATCGAATTCCAACGCCATCAGGGCACGGCGCACGATAGCGGAGATCTCGCGTAGCCGGACCCGCCGCCATTCGTCGGTGCGAATCACGTCGAGAGTCGCGGCCAGGCCGGCGATATCGTGCGGCAGCAGTGTCGCGGAGAAGACCGCGGGATCGGATTCCATCTTGAAGTAGTCGACGAAATCGATATTGTTCGCGGCAACGAATCCGGCTCGCCCCGCGAAAGCCGTTGCAAGGCTTGTGATCCGGAATGGCACCCGGTCCGTGAGGCCGAGCGCGACCACCATGCCCGCACCGTACGGCCCGTCGGTGCCGAGCGAATGCGATTCGTCGACCACCAGCACACTGCCGGTTTCGTCGGCGACATCGCAGATCTGAGTCAGCGGACAGCGACTCCCGTTGCTGCTGTAGATCGAATCCACCGCGATGATGCCGGGGCCGTGCTTGCGGATCTCGTCGCGCAGATGGCCCGGAAAATTGTGCCGGAACGAATATACCGGCGCACCAGCAGTTTTCGCGCCGTGCCACAGCGACATATGCGCAATGTGATCGACATAGACCGGCGTATGCGCGTCGGCGATCGACTGCATCAATCCGGCATTCGCATCCCAGCCCGACTGACACAAAATTCCGCCCGCCACCCGCATATGTTCGGCAAGCGTCGTTTCCAGCGTGATCTGCGGATCGTCGGGACCGTGTAGGAAGACGCCCGACGGGGGCGCTCCCCCGCTCGCATACTGCAATGCCGCGCACATCGCGCCGACGATATGCGGCTCGCGGGCAACCGCGAGATAGTCATTGCTGGTCAGCACGACGTCACCCGGCCTCGGCTTACGGCCGTGCAGAATATGCCGTCCGCCCCATGCGATCGCGACCCGTTCCCTATGGAATCGGTTGACGCGAAGGAATATGCGGTCGGCGACCGACATTGTCATCTGAACTCCTTTCACTGCTATCAGCTACCTGGATGTTCGTTAGTGCACAGTCGCTTACAGCGGAGGTGAATGCGAACGTGGCCGGGGCGCCGAGAACCGAGTGTTCCCTGGACCGGACACTAGCGCTGCTCGATGTACTGGCGCAGAATCGTAATCGGTGCGCCGCCATGATGTTATCGTGAAAGTGTGCAGCTTCGATACAGCTACCGCCTCTACCCGACATCGGGTCAGCAGACGAAATTGGCGAAGGCATTCGGGTGCGCTCGTGTCGCATCCTCGCGGCTGGGCAGACCGAGAGGTTAAACGCCTGTGAAGGCCAGGTAGGACCAGCCCCGGGCTGGCACCGGCCGTTGAAGCAGGAACCCACCAAGACAGCTCCACGGCTGTGGTAGGAATCCTCACCTCTGATGGCGGGGCGGATGTCAATACAGAGCACACACCGAGTCGGTCGTCGCAAATCACTCCTCGCCACATGTGCCGAAATCGGCGGCTCGCCCCGGAGTCTGTCGCACTAACAGCGCCCTAACAGCGACAACAGGCACGATGGTCGGGTGCGGGTACTGGTGGTCGAGGACGAGCAGTTGCTGGCCGACGCGATAGCCGATGGGCTGCGGCGGCATGCGATGGCGGTCGATGTGGTGTACGACGGCGCGGATGCGCTGGAGCGGGTCGGCGTGAACGACTATGACGTGATCGTGTTGGATCGCGATCTACCGACGGTGTCCGGGGATATCGTCTGCACCTCGCTCACCGGGGTAGGCAGCGACGCCAGGATTCTGATGCTGACGGCCGCTGCGGCGGTGGCCGAGCGAGTCGCGGGGCTCGGCCTCGGCGCCGACGACTACCTGACCAAACCGTTCGCATTCGCAGAATTGGTGGCCCGCATTCAGGCGCTGGGGCGGCGCGCGCGGCCCGCGACACCGGTGGTGCTCGAGCGAGCCGGGATTCGGCTCGACCCGCATCGGCTTGCTGTCACCCGCGACGGCGAGCCGGTTTCGTTGTCGCGCAAGGAGTTCGCGGTACTGGCCGAATTATTGCGTGCCGACGGCGGGGTGGTGTCGGCGGAGCAGTTATTGGAGAAGGCATGGGACGAGAACATCGATCCGTTCACGGGGGTGGTGCGGTACACGATCATGATGGTGCGCCGGAAGTTGGGCGATCCACCGGTGATCGAAACCGAGGCGGGCGTGGGGTACCGCGTCCGATGAGGGGCCGCACCATTCGGCTCCGGCTCACCCTGCTGTACGCGGGCGCGTTCTTCATCGCCGGGGCGATTCTGGTTGCGCTCATGTATTTCTACCTCGATCGGTCGCTGGATCGGCGACACGGGATGGGTGCCCAGATCCTCGTGCGCGAGTACCTGGCCAAGCGGAATCGCCCGATCGTCACCGAGGAGTTGTACGCGGCGCTCACCGCGCAGGCCGCCAAGGAGCGCCGCGATACGTTGGAGGCGATGCTTGTTTGGTCCCTGGTCTGTCTGGGCGCGATCGGGATCGTCGCGGGTGGACTGGGTTGGCTGCTGGCCGGGCGGGCCCTGCATCCGCTCCAGCAGATCACAGCGACCGCGCGCCGGGTGGCCGATCGCAGCCTGCACGAGCGGATCGCGCTGACCGGACCCGATGACGAAATCAAGGATCTGGCAGACACTTTCGACGCCATGCTGGAACGGTTGGATCGCGCCTTCGACGGTCAGCGGCGCTTCGTCGCCAATGCCTCACATGAACTGCGCACACCGTTGACTATCAACCGCACGTTGATCGAAGTGGCGCTGGACGATCCCGAAGCACCCGAATCGACGCATCGGCTCGGGGCAACGCTTTTAGAGGTCAATAGTCGGCACGAGCGGCTGATCGACGGATTGCTGGTGCTCGCGAGCAGTGAGCAGCGGCTCATCGAGCGCAGCCGGGTCGATCTGGCCGAGGTGGTCCGTCGGGTGGTCACTGTCGCGGGTGCTGCCGCCGACCGGGCCGGTATCGAGATCCGCACCGATGTCGAGGCGGCTCCGGTCTCCGGTGATCCGGTATTGCTGGAACGTCTCGCACAGAACCTGGTGGACAACGCGATTCGCTACAACGTCAGCGAAAAAGGTTGGGTCTCGATCAGATCGGTGAGCACCGGGGGCAATGCCCAGCTCGCGGTCGAGAATACCGGCCCAGTCGTGCCTGCCTTCGAGGTCGACGGACTCTTCGAACCGTTCCGCAGACTTGCCTCCGGCGAACGAGTCGCCGAATCGGCGCATGCACCGAACAGCCGGGGCGCGGGGCTGGGGCTGTCGATCGTGCGATCGGTCGCGCACGCACACGGCGGCGAGGTCCGGGCGACCGCGCGGCCCGACGGCGGACTCACCGTCACGGTCACCATCGAAAACCGAACGGGCGACGCCGGATAGCGCCGCCCGCGTTCGACTCAGTAGTTGTGGCAGGTGTTCGCGATCTGGCGCAGCTTGTCGATCTTCTGCTGCCCCTCGGGCGAATTGCGCTTCTCCTCGATCTTGGTCCGCGCATTCGGGTGGTTATCGATCCACTGCTGGGCGCGCTGCTTGCGCTGCTCGACCGGCAGCCCGAGGAATTCCTGCAGCTTCGCCTTGCGATCGGGATGACTGTCCAGGCGTTCGGCGAGCTTGGGCGCCTCGGCGTGAATGGCCGCATCCACCTGCGCGAAGCTGCATGTCGTCTCGATCAGTCCGCCGCCGATGCCCGGTTGCGCCGAAGCGGTTCCAGGAACCAGTAGCGCCCCCGCCGCGAGCAGACCGCCGAGTGCAACAGCGGGTCGCACGAATCCGGTACGGGTGTATGTCATGACGAATGACCCTTTCCATTGGCGATCGGATCACGGCAGGTAGTGCCGCGACCCGATGCACAGTCCACCAGGCAGGGTGTTTGCACAGCGCTAGGAACGGCGCACGCGGGCAAGCCAAGCTGCCTCATCGACAATGCTGCCCGGGGTAAGGCCGAGTTCCTGTGCCTCGACGACCGCCTCACTGACGCGTCCGCGATACCGTGCGGGCTTCAGTTCTTCCAAATCCCAGCCCGTGCCGAACGCGTCGGAGATCGCGGAGCGGCTGATGCGCGGGCCGAAGCCGGGTTCGGCATCCGAGAGCGCGAGGATGTGCAGGTACCCGCCGGGCTTCAGGACCCGGTGCAGGCTGCGCAGATAATCGGTCGGATCGCCGTTGTCGTGGGCGAAGACGTGGAACAGCGCACTGTCGAGAATGGTGTCGTAGCGCGGCTCCTCCCCCAGATTCAGCGCATCGGCCACCTCGAACCGCGCGGATACACCGTGCTCCCGCGCATTGGCCCTGGCATATGCGATCGCACTCGACGCGAGATCCACCCCGAGCACATCATGGCCGAGCTCGGTCAGCCGAATGGTGTGCTCACCGGCACCGCACCCCACATCGAGCACCGCACCCCGAATCCACCCCTGCTCGATCAGTTCGAGCACCGCGGGCTGCGGCTCCCCGATCACCCACGGCGCGGACCCGTTGTCATAGACGGCATTCCAGAATTCAGGCGGTCGATTCATATCCCCAGCCTTCAACCTCAACCCGGGTTCATGTCAACCCCACCGGGCTAGATTGCGTTGATGACCGATTCCCCACACCTGCGCCCCGCCCGCCTCGAGGACGCCGAATCCATCACGGCCATCTGGTACGAAGGCTGGCGCGACGCCCACCTCGGCAATGTCCCCGACGAACTCATCGCCGTCCGCCCACCGGAATCGTTCGACTTACGCGCCGCACAGCGAATCGACGACACTGTCGTCGCGATCATCGCTGACCAGGTAGCCGGTTTCGTCATGACCCTCGACGACGAAGTCGACCAAGTCTACCTGTCCCACCACCACCGCGGCACCGGAGTCGCCGCAACCCTGCTCGGTGCCGCCGAGCAGCGCATTCATGCTGACGGACACTCCCGCGCTTGGTTGGCCGTCGTACCAGGGAACACCCGAGCCCGCGCCTTCTATGCCCGCAACGGGTGGATCGATGAGGGCCTGTTCAGCCACCAGGCCCCTGGACCCGATGGCCCGGTGCCGGTTCCCGCCCACCGCTACGTCAAGCAGCTCGGTCTCTCGCCGAAGAACTAGCCGTGTCTCGAAGTCACTCTCCGAGGCCACCATCCGGCATCGAGCCGAGTCGAAAGACGGTTCCCGACAGTCTTGGGCAGTACCACCATTCGACTCGGCTCGATGGACGCCCCGCCACTTCGAGACAACATCTGGGCGAGACCGTCCGTGGCGAACTGTGGTTCGCCAGGTCGGTCCGGGCGCATCGGGGTCCGGCTGTCCAGATATAGCTGGCGGCTTCCGTGGGCTGGCTGCCACGTGGTGCCGACGATATTGCGTTGCCCCACATCGGATCGGCTGCCAACATCCCAGGATGAACACCGAGCAACCAGCCGCGCTCGCGCCCGGAATTGCGCCGCCTCAGCAGATCCACCTAGGTGACCTGCTGCTGCGCAGTTGGCAGCCCGAGGACCTGGTGCCACGGTTCGACGCGGTCACCGCCTCCTTCGACCACCTCCATCCATGGATGGACTGGCTGGCCGAACCCATGACACTCGGACAGCACCGTGCCTTCGGCGACGCGATGGCGACGAGCTGGCCGAGCCCCGACGGAAGTTGCAACTACGGCATCTTCGACGTCGACGGGGCCCTATTCGGTGCGATCGGAATCCACGACCGCGTCGGCCCGCGCACGCTGGAAATCGGCTACTGGTGCCATGTCGCGCATACCGGCCGAGGAATAATCACCCGCTCCGCCGCCGCGGTCCCCCGCCGCCTCGGATACCGGCTCGACCGGGTCGCACCACGCGAGGTGCGCGCCCCCGCGGAGTCGGGCCGCGGCATGTTCTGGATCAAAGACAACTTTCCGGCCAGCCGCCCAGCCGCGCGTTCTGAGCATGGCTGAGGGAGACCAGTTCGGCACGAACGCAGCCCGGCGGCGTGGACAACAGCTGAACGCGCGCTCAGGTATCTGTGTCGTGCACGCTGACCGAGTCGTCCCTGATGGCGTCGCTCTCGTCCAAGTCGGCGTCCAGGAGCCAGCCGTCTTCGCCGACTCGACACAACCAGCCATCGGCCGTGCGCTCGTAGATCGGAGCGCTGTCGACAGGGGCGAGGTCGAGCTTGAAATGGGTTTCTTCGTGAAAGGCGGCGAGCAATGCGCGCACAGACGGAGCGATCTCGGACATCTGCCCTATGCCTCCGATGAGTTCGGCAGGGCCTCCGAATTCATGAGCGCCGCCCAGTAGTCGTCTCGAAGCGCGTCCCACAGATCACTGTGCTTGGGCAGCAACTCCCGAGCGGCAGCCAAATCGGGATACGGATCGAACTTGACCGTTCCGGGTTGCACTTCCGTCAGCGGCGCGTACGACGGCAAGCAATACGCAGCGAACGATTCCGAAGTGAACTGCACGCGCAACACCCGCGCGGAGCACCCGACCAACTGCCACACAGCAACCTTGCGACCGTTCTGAGTTTGCGTGGTACGCAACCGATCTCGTCGCATCACACCGCCTCACGATTCGCAGCTGCCGTGGACTCGATACCTCGGCGCTCCGCACTCCCAGGGTGTCCGGCCCACTCGCGAACGGCATCTGCGAACCGCTTCACCACATCGGCCGTAGCACCGCTGTATGCGACTGGCGGCCCGACAATCGGATATCGCTGCGGCAGTTTCGAATTCGTCATGATCCTCCCCTTGACTGCGCTCGACACACCCGAGACCTCGGATGCCCATAAAGCGTCGCCGACCAGCCACTTCGATCCCAGCCACGAAACCGCACGCAAGTAATACGCTTCTGATACCGAGCGTTGTTGACGCGAAACAGGGGTGGCCATGATCGTCAGCAGGTGGACAGGTGTGGAGGTGAAAGCCCTTCGCGTGGCGGCGCTGCGGATGACGCAGGACGAGTTCGCCGCGCAGGTCGGCTACGAGCCACCGACGATCAGGAAGTGGGAGAAGGCGACAGTATCCCGCCCGGTACGAGGGAAGTCTGCCCAGGATCTGGACTCCGAACTTGCCCGTCTAAATGATCAGCAGGCGCAACGGTTTCGAGCAGCGGTTGCCGACGATAGCCTGGCGATGGGTGCACCGCACATTGCACGGGAAGTCGAGGGCGACGAAGTGAAGCGCCGGGAGTTCGGAGTCCTGCTCGGGACCGCGATTGCACTTCCTGCCGTGAATTCCGCCCCGTTCCCGAGTCGGATCGGAATTGCCGACGCGCACCGACTCGCGGCAAACGTCGAGGACATTGCCCGGCGCGAGCAGATCGTCGGTGGCACAGCGCTGGTGCAGACAGCCGTGGACGACCTCGAACGGGCGAAGGCCGTCCTGGAGACATGTGCCTTCGAAGAACAAGCGGGCAAGGCTTTCATGCGCGCGGCGGGCGAGCTCGCAACAATCGCCGGTTGGTTGGCCTACGACTCCGAGATGCACCCGCTCGCGCGCCGCTGTTATGCCGACGCGTTCGCATTGGCCAACCAGGCCGGCGACGAAGAACTGACCGTCCACGTATGTTTGAACGCCGCACATCAGGCGACCACTCTGTCACGCTCCGGCCAAGCGAACCCGCACCGCGCGCTCGGGCTCATCGGACGTGCGCGGGACCTGAGCCGTGGTCGCTCACCAGGCCGCGTCCATGCATTGATGGCCATCCGTGAAGCCCAGGCATACGGCGTCCTCGGTGACCGCACCGGATTCGGCAAAGCCGTTGCCACAGCTTGGCGTGAACTGGATTTCGCGTTCGAGCACGAGTCGTCCGGGGAGTGCCCACGGTGGCTCCGGTTCGTCACGACCACCGAGATCCGATGCCACGAAGCCCGCGGTATCGGAGACCTCGGCGACTTGGCAAAGGCTGCAACCTTATCGGCTGGACTCGCGCTGGAGCAGGCCGGTGCCCGCAACGCCGCGAACTATCGAGCAGGCTGGGCGGCGGCCTTGGCGAATGCGGGAGACATCGAAGGTGCTGCCGATCAAGGACTTTCGGTCATCACCGACCTCGAGCGAGAGATTTCCTCCACCCGCACCCTCAAGCTCCTTGCGCCAATCCGTGATGCGGTGCAGGGAAATTCCGACGAATTCCGGCAACGATTCGACGATCTGGCGAGAAGGGTCACCACGGCATGAATCCAGACCAGAAGGCGACAACCCTGGAGTTCCATCATCTTTCGGCCGAACAGGCCCGTGAGCGGCGCACGGAGGTCGAGGACATATTCCGCGCTTCTTACGTTCATGCGATCGAAGCTGGCGAGAAATTCGAGGCGCCGGAGGCATTCATGCACCGCTTCGACGCATACACCGACCCCAGTCGCCCCGCCGGGTTCGAGCTGGTGATCGTGGACCTCGACGGGCGCGCGTGCGGCCAAGCCTGGGGCTGGCCGCTGCACGTGAACACCGCATGGTGGGGTGGTCTCCAACTGGACGAGGGCGACGCAGCCGATTTCATCGCCGAGAATGGTTCCCGCACATTCGCACTCAGCGAAATCATGGTGCGGTCCGAACTCACCGGCCGAGGCATCGCCCACGCCCTACACGACGAACTCCTCGGTAACCGACCGGAACAACGCGCGACACTGCTCGTCCGCCCTGACAACACCCGCGCCTACACCACCTACCGCAATTGGGGCTGGTATCGCGTAGGCACCCTTACGCCGAGCTGGCCCGACGCTCCGACATTCGACGTGCTGATGCGCGATCTGGCCACCTGATCGGAAACGCCCGACATGAACTATTGCAACTGACAGGTGCGAGCGATCACGCAATTGGCAGGCTAAAAGGCCCGATAAACCACCACAACCGTTGCAGCGCCGACGATCTCACCGCGGTCGATCAAGTCGATACCCTTGACGAGCAGAATCCAACGAATGCCCCCGGCCTCGTGATGCCCAGTGCTTCGCACCGACGTCGTTGCGCAATGCGGCATCTGCGCTGGCTCTCGACCGTCCGGGAATGCCGATGACCGCGCACGCAGAAGGGCCGCCGTCTCGGGATCGGTGTAACGCGGCCCGGCGCCGTGACAGGGCGCGAAAACCACAGAGATCTCTCACAGGTCAAGGGAGCGAGGCCCGACCCGGCCCAGTAGCGTCCAGAGCGAACGAAGGAGATCGAATATGACTGGTGGGCGCAACGGATTCCTGTTGCTCGGTGGTGCGGCGTCGGTCGGGGCGGGTGCGTTGCACCTGTTCGCCGCGGGACTGCATACCGAGCACGCCACCCTCGCCCGGCTGATGGTCGTGCTCGCGGCGGCACAATGCGCGGCCGGGTTGCTGGCGTCGGTGAGCACGCGAAAGGCCATGCCGGTCACGGTGATCGGGGTGAACGTCGTGGCGGTGGTGATCTGGGGGTACACCCGGTTCGCGGGGCTGCCGTGGCCCGACGGCCTCGACACGGCGGAGGCGCCGCAGTTCCTCGACAGCACGTGCGGGGCGCTGGGGCTGCTCGCGATCGCCGGTGCAACCCTCACCCTGGCGCGCCCGAGGGCGACACTGCCCACGGCACCGACCGCGACCGCCGCCGGTCTGGCCGGCGCCCTCGCCGTCGCGGCGATGCTCGGCGGCGCCGGACACGTGCACAGCCACGACGCCGGCGACCATACCCATGCCGGCGGCGACCACCCCGACCACGGGACCGGCACCGCATGGCCGCGGCCGTGGGATCCGGCGACCCCGGTCGATGTGTCCGGCGTGCCGGGCGTGACCGCCGCGCAGGAGCAGCGCGCGACCGCCCTGATTCGCAGCACTCTCGACCAGTTGCCCGCGTTCGCCGACGTCAGTTCCATCGGTGCACTGGGCTTTCGCTCCATCGGCGACTCGGCCACCGGTTACGAGCATTACATCAACACCGGCTACATCCGCGACGACCGATTCCTCGACGCCACCCACCCGGAGTCACTGGTTTACCGGGTCGATGGCGCCGATCGGACCCTGGTCTCGGCGATGTACATCGCCAAGGGCAAGAAGATCGACGACACCGATCTGGTGGACTACGGCGGGCCACTGATGCAGTGGCACGTCCACGACAACCTCTGCTGGAAGAACAGCGCCGACGGTCCTCAGGTCGCCGGTGTCACCGACGCCCAGGGCACCTGCCCGCCCAACTCGATCAACCCCGGCGCGGGCAATCCGATGGTCCATGTCTGGATAACCGCCAACCAGTGCGGACCGTTCGCGGCCCTGGAAGGCCACGGCGCAGGGCAGGCAGCCACCACCGTGAACGGCCGCCGCACCGACACCTGCTCCCACGATCACACCGGCGGGCACCGCTAAGTGGCCCCGCGCCCTGGCGTGAACTCGTATGCAGCCCGTTCCTTCCGAAAAGGCCAGCGCTGCTGCGGAACTCACTAGATCAACGAATGACAAGCTGTCGGCGTCGCCTGCAGCGGGAACACCACAGAACTCGCCAGAGGTTGGACTGCGACGCGACACCAGGCACCGGCACTCCCCACGCTGACGCCGAACGCACCCTCATAGCCGAGTTGAGTGCGTTTGATCGTGCCCTATCGGGCATGCCCGTGAATCTCGCAGCATGGCTTCGACACCTAGTCATCAGGAGCCGGATCAACCGACTGCAACAGGCTCCAGTCAAAGAATCCCCAGTAGGTGCGGTCGCGTCCGGAGTCGGGATCGGTTGTGGTGAAGGCGGAAACGTCTCCGATGGCTCTGAGACCGTCGACATTCTCAAGCGGGCCGAAGCTGCTACGTGCGAGCTCGCCGAAAGTGCAGGACCAATGTGTCAGGTCGGCCAGGGACTCGAGCCGAAGCGCCGATGCTCTGGGACTTCGAATGAACTGCCTGAATACGCGTTTGGCGTGTGGGACTTCCATCAATTCGACCTGAAGGCCGGGCCAGAGCCTCAGATCCCACCGTGAGTATCGCAGCTCACATCCCTCTTGGCGTTGGTCGACGTTTTTGAATCCGGTGCGCCCCAGGCCCGAATGCCGTTAACCACGGTCGGATCGACGGTGAGCGTGGCGTGATCTGTGGGGTGTGTGTCGTTGACGCCGCTCGGTGACCTGCCGGAGACTTGACTTGTGCATCAACGACGCGTGGCATTCGTGATTTTCGACGGCTTCCAAGCCCTCGATCTCCTCGGACCGCACGAGGTCTTCCAGGGTGCCGGGGGCTATCAGTGCCAGGTCGTGGCAACGCGGTCGGGAGTGGTGCGCTGCGACAGCGGCCTGGCGATCGTTGCCGAATCCGACGTGGACGCACTCGATCCGGCCGCTGTGGACACCCTGGTGGTCGTCGGTGGTCCTGGCGTCGACGATGCCAGGTCGGATGAGCGGCTCATGGAGTGGCTCGCCGCCGCGGCGGCGCACGCCCGGCGGGTCACCTCGGTGTGCACCGGCGCGTTTCTCCTGGCCGCGGCGGGCGTATTGGACGGACGCCGAGTCGCCACCCACTGGGCGCACGTCGACCAATTGGCGAACGAGTACCCCGATGTCACCGTGGATCGTGAACCGATCTTCATCCGCGACGGCCACGTTTGGTCTTCCGCCGGCGTGACCGCCGGCATCGACCTGGCGCTGGCGCTGGTGGAGGAGGACCGGGGGCGGGAGGCCGCCCTTACCTGCGCCCGCTACCTCGTGATGTTCCTGCGTCGGCCGGGCGGGCAGTCGCAGTTCAGCACCGCGTTGTGGCGGGCACAGCCGTCCACCGATCCGATCCGCACCGCAGTCGCGGCGATCCACGCCGACCCGGGTGCCCGGCACAGCATCGGGGATCTCGCCGCCCGGTCGGGGCTGAGCCCGCGCCATCTGCAGCGTCGTTTCACCGCCGAACTCGGCACCCCGCCGGCTGCCTACGTCGAGCAGGTACGTATCGAAGCAGCTCAACATGCACTGGCCGACGGTGACTCGATCGACATGATCGCGCGCCGGTGTGGTTTCGGAACCGCTGAATCGCTGCGCCGCGCATTCCATCGCCGACTCGGACTCGCCCCCTCCGATTACCGAGACCGGTTCCGATCCACCTCCGCCTCCACCGCCCCGGCGTAGATCCGCGACCCGCGAACCCACACACAGCCGACACCGGCACCGCTTTCCCACCCTCACGCCGTAACCAACGACGTGCACCGAACCCCTGTTCACCCTCGCCGCAAGGAGATTCACGATGTCACCGGGCCTACCCGATACCCAGCTGGCACGAGCGGCCAGTGCGCTGATCGATACCGAGCTGAGCGCGCCGTTGCGCAATCACAGCCTGCGCTCGTTCCTGTTCGCGCGCGCCCTCGCAGATTCCCAGGGCCTGCACGCCGGTGCGGACTACGACGAAGAGGTCATGTATCTCATCTGCGCACTGCACGACATCGGCCTGGCAGAGGTCGCCGACGGCGATCAGCGGTTCGAGGTCGACGGAGCTGACTATGCCGCCGAATTCCTTGAATCACAAGGAATCACCGACGAACGAGTGGACATCGTCTGGGATGCCATCGCCGCTCATACCACCGGCCTGAGCAGCTCACCCGTCTACCGACGGCGGCGTCCGCCAGCCATCTGGATCGCAGTGGACGGAGTCGGCATCGATATCGGCGGCAGCGCGCAGATGCTCCCCGCCGGTTACGCCGACCGGGTGCACATGGCTTACCCGCGGCTGGGCGGTATCCGCGCGTTCACCCGCCGCGTCGAGGAACAAGCCGTGGCGAACCCACGCAAGGTCCTGCCGGGGTCGCTGACCGGCGAAGTCGTACGGCTCAGTCATCCGGAACTGGTCCCCACCTGGGCAGACATCATCGCCGCAACCGGCTGGAACGACTGAACCGAACTGTCCAACAGCCACAATGAAACAGGAGTCGCTATGACCGACCAGGGTGTCACCTTCATCAACGCCATCGAACTCCCCGCCGAAGAAGTCGATGGCTTCATCGAACAATGGCATGCACGGGTGGCCATCATGGCCACCGCGCCCGGTTTCCGCGATGTGCGGCTACACCGCGCGCTGCTGCCGAACGCGCGGTTCCAACTCGTCAACATCGCGCACTGGGACAGCGCCGAAGCCTGCGAAGCCGCCGGTAGACACGCTGCGGTCACTGCCTCCGTCGCGGAAGCCCAGAAAGCAGCGAGTGCGAATCCCGCCCTCTACCGCGTCGTCGCCGAATACAGCTGAACCTCGAAGCGCCCATCCGCCATGCGCGGTAATGCCGCCTATCGCGCGGTCCGCGAATGTCCGCATCTGCCGAGAAGCGCGCGACCTGAGAACGCACGCTTCAGCTGAAGCCAATTCGTGGCATCGCGTGACACGAAGGTCTGGGATCGTCCAATCGCGATCTAGATGCCTTGGAAGGTCTGGTCGGCGATCATCGAGGAGCTGTTCAGCGTGAATGATGTCTCGAACGGGATGTCGTCGACCATGACAGTCCTCCTGATCAATTCCAGGAAGTGATTCGCGGAGATGTCGGGCCGGTTCTCCGCCGTTGTCGCCAGCGTCGCCACCAGGGCGTGCAGGTCCTGCATCGCAACCACCTGAGCAGCCAGACAATCGCGATGCACGGCCAACACCCGCGCCATTGCCACGGTGCCCGCGAGCACATTCGCGATCTGGTCCAATCCCAGACCCAGCTGACGCAATGCCAAAACCTGATACAGGCGCTGGACATCGGCTTCGGTGTAGAGCCGGTGACCGGTATTGGTGCGCCCGGCCGGGCGCACCAACCCGATGCGGTCGTAATGATGCAACGTCCGAACCGTCAATCCGGCCTCGGTCGCGAGCTCACCGACCTTCCACACCTGCTCGATTCCCGTCTCGTCCATCCGCTTCCATCTCACTTCCACCGACGCACCTCGCACTGGTACCGCCGACGCTAGGACCTGACGTTACGTCAGGAGCAAGCCGAAACTTCTCGCGACAACAGCGCTACGGAAACATGCTGCATTGCCGCGTTGAGCGCTGAGAGAACCGGCCACGGGCCGCGTCCGAAGGTCAACGGGCTGTGGTCATCTGGGCCCCGGCCGAACGCACCATCACCCCGCGGAGCGCGCGGTCGGCGGTTGGGATCGCTGTCATCCGATACCCCTCTGCGAGTGGGGCATGTCGGTAAGGGCAGACACAATGCAGGACATGGAAACCGGTGATGAGAAGGACCCGACCGCGCCTTCCCCCGCTGTCACCCGATGGACGGTGGGTCTGACCTGCGTAGCGATCGTGGCGACCGGTTTTCTCATCGCCGGGCTGCTGCACGAGCCGGAGCCGGAGTTGACGACCGCACCGGTCACCCCCACCACGTCAGAGCCGCCGGATCCGGCCGAATACTCCTATGTCACTCCGCCGGTTACGTTTCCGGTGCAGATCCCGGGTTGTGATGTCGTCGAGCCCCCACAGCAAGGGCAATCGATCGGGATGGCTTACTTCGACACGTACGGATACGACAATCCGTCCTATCCGTGGTTCTCCGGCCCCAAGGCCGTCGCGATGACGCAGGCGCTGCGGGATTCGCTCCCCGGTGATGTCGAGATCGCCTTCGCATCGGTGGACCGCTCACTGGTGTTCCAGCCGATCCTCGGCGATCCCACGGAGGATAAGGGACTCGGCGGTTGGACCACTGCGCACGCCACGCTGCTGCGCGGCGACCGAGCGGGCACGCTGTCGGTGACCGTTCGGAAGTCCACCACGCCGATCCCGCCGTGCGTCGCCGGCAACCTCGACGAAAGGCGACACCTCCCCGACGGCACGATCGTCGATACCGATGACACCTGGTACGAGACGAATGGGGTTCGTACCCTTTCGCGCACCGCCACCGGTTATCTGCCCGACGGATCCGTCGCCCACGCGAACGCCACCGATGATGCCACGGACGGAACCGGCCGTGCCCGAGCCGTCCCCTTGACCAACGATGATCTCGTCGCGCTCGTCACCGCCCCCGGACTCCGCGTCAGCGCGCCTGTTCCACCCGGAACGCCGAGCCCGCCCGAGTCCTGCCATATCGGCTCGGAATCCTCCGCTGTGATCGATCAGGCCCAGGCCCGCCGATGGGACGCGGTGCTGGCACAGATTCCGCTCGACGGCTTGACCCTCGACCGCCCGCTGGGGGCGCTGCTACCAGCGGGCACGGGCGGGGTGTGCCAGGCGGTTCGAGTAACCACACCCGGCCGGCAATCGCAGTTGAGCGTCGCGATCAGCACCGGGCAGCCCCTCCCACAGCAGCCTGATACTTCATCGAACGACGGCGCGACTCATGTGGAGTCACGGCGGCTGCCGGACGGGGCGGTGGTCGAGACCCGCGAATGGCGAAGCACGCTGATGGAGCCGTCGCCCTCGCCGCGAACGACCCGCACTGTCAGCGTCACTCGTCAGTCCGGGACACAGATCCGGGTCACCTCCGCCGACGCCCCCGCCGAGCCTCTGCCGTTCGCGCTACTCGAGGAGATCGCCCTGAATCCGGGCCTCGAGGTGTCGCGATGAGAACGATCCCCGGGCTTCGCAACCTCGTGCTCGCCGCCACGGCGGCCGTAATCACCAGCGCCGGTGCGGTGGTGGTCCTCTCACAACCCGAGGACAGCACGCGCAAGATCACCGGCACCGCGGACTCCGCTCCGGGCCTCGCGTGGTCGACAAGCGCTGCCGCCTACGGGCGAGCAGGCGCGGAGTTCCGCGACCCTAGGGCGGGCACCGAATTCGATACCGGCGGACCAGGATTTGTTGACGCGGGGGACACGCTGGTGACGGTGGCCGGTGTGCCGGACGATGGCATGTACCTGCGGGATCCTGTGCTGGTCGGCATCGACGCCGGCACCGGTGCACAGCGCTGGCGGACCCCCGCCGCGGACCTGCGCGGTTGCGGGCCAACCCCCGTCGACGACCAGGTCGTATGCTTCACTTCCGACCAAGCAATGATCGGATACGACGTTGCCACCGGCGAGGTCACGCGCACGCCGACGGATTGGCTTCCCTTCGCCATCGCGACACTCGACGATCGCGTGTATGTCGCCGAGGGTGACGTCGAATCCGATGACGTGCGCGTCCATGCCGGAACGCTCGCAGATCCGGATGCGTACTGGTCCCAGGCGTTCAGCATGGGTACCGCGTGGGAAGATCTGCCCGCCGACGCCTTGGACGTGTCCCACGGCCAGGGTGTATTCACCCTCGGCATCGATCTCGCCGGGTTCGACCTCACCAGCGGGAAGCCGACCTGGAGCGCGACCCAGGACGGATGCTCCGACGCCGGCGCAACCAGCGGCGCATTGGTCGTGCACACCCGAACCGAATGCCGCGGCCACAGGATCACCGGCAGCACCATCCTCGACCGCACGGGCCGCACCATTGCCGCCACCGATAGCGAAGTCGCCCAAACCCTTTCGATCGACCTTCCCACCGACGAAACCATCCCCGTCCTGCTCGGCGACAGCGCCCATGACCGCCGCACCGGCAGCCCGATATGGCGCAGCCCCGACCTCATTTCCGCACCCCGGGAGACCAACGAATACAACATCAATGCCACGACCGGCACCGCGGCGGCAATTTTCGGCGACATCGCACTACTGCGAGACATCTACGCGCACACCACAACCGGCCTGGACTTACGCACCGGACACCGGCTGTGGCGGACCGAGACCACCCGCTTCGGCACGATCCAGGGATGGGACGGACACACCGTTGTCCTTTCCGACCACACCGGACTCTGGGCGGTCGACCCGCGAACCGGCGCCATTGCGTGGGACATTCCGTTTCTCGCCGTGAACGCCGATCTCGATGCCCTCACCGAACCCGGTCAACTCGCCGCACACGGGAAGGGGCGCTACACCTACGCCAGTGCCCGGACAATGATCGGGCTCCGTCCTCTCGAACGCTGAAACCGGACTGCCTCGAGATCCCGCGTTCGTCACTGCTCTTGTACCGGACAACGGCCCATATCGCGGCACCATCACAACGAATACCGGCACGAACCCGCGGATGACATGGGACGGTCCCGAATGTCGGACGCACCGCTCATGCCGCTGAGCGGTCGCAAATCGGAGCGTCCGCTTCTGCCGATGAGCGATAGCTCGGCTAGGGGCAGGCCGGCGATTGCTGTCCGTCGGCGACGAGCTGTATGCACACCCAGCCATCGTCCAGCCGCCACGCGTTGTCTATGGGGACGAGTGGGATGAGCATGGGGACGTTGCCATCCGAGGTGGTGGTGCTGGTGGTGGCGATCAGGCGATTGCGGCCCATATCGGTGGTTTTGTCGACTGTCACCTCGACGCCGGAATGGGCGTAGGCCCGGGCCAGTTTCGTGACCAGATCCGGGTCTTTGTCGTCACCCTCGATCCGTAAGTTCTTGGCGGACGCGGGGATCGACGGGTTCAAGGCCTGCGCGAGCTCGGCGGTGAGGTCGGCTGGAGCGGGAATCGGCGGTTGAGCGGTTGGCAGGTTGTCGAGGCCTGAAATGGTGCCGGGATAGAGCTGGGCCACCAGGTCGGTCCAGATATAGGTCGCGTCGATGGGGAGCAGGGAGCGGTAGGCGGGGGTGTACTGGTTCACGGCGACAGCGACGCTGACTTTGCGTTCAGGGAGGTACATCGTCATCGAGGTGTAGCCGAGGACCGCGCCGCCGTGGCCGATCCAGGAGCCGTCATGCATCAGACCGAGGCCGTAACCGTCGGTGAAAGTTGTTCGCGCCGTGGCGGTTCGAGGTTCGAGGAATCGTCCCTCACCCAGTGCGGCGGCGTAGGTGGCGAGGTCGGGCACCGAGGCCACCAGCGAGCCCGCGGCTTCCCACAGGGTTGGTGGTGTGCGTGCTGTGACGTCCGTGCGGACGTCTTTGTCGTAGGCGTAGCCCCGGCTATCGGGTGTGGGCAAAGTGGCGCCGGGAGGGTATCCGGTGTCGTGGAGCCCGTAGTCGCGGACGAGGTCGTTGACAACGTCGCGCACCGGGCGGCCTGTCACCTTTTCCAGGATCAGGCCGAGCAGGAGGTACTCGGAATTCGAGTACGCGGTACGGGAATTGGGTGGCTGCGCCTTGTCAGGGTTGTCCCTGATGACGCGCACGGCGTCGCCAATGGACCACGCGCGATCCGGTGTCGCGGTGCGTAATTGGGGAAAAAACTCGGGATTCGCGGCGAAATCGTAGACGCCACCTCGCATACCGAGCAGGTCGCGCACGGAGATGGTGTCGCCATTGGGGATAGCGTCGACGTACTTCCGGAGGGGGTCGTCGAGTGAGAGTTTCTGCGCATCAGCTAGGCGGAGAACGGCGGTCGCGACGAACGTCTTGGTGATGCTGCCGACTCGGTAGTGGTCGCTCACTTCGGCTCGACGGCCGGTGGCGGTGTCCGCCAACCCGTACGCCTGGCTGTAGGTGCCGTGTTCGGGGTCGATGATCGATACCGCTGCGCCCGGAATCAGCCCGGCGTCGATATGGGATTTCATGATCTGGTCGATCTGGCCGGCCAGGTCGGCGGGAAACGCCTGTGCCCGGTCCGAATCGGTGGTGGTACCGCAGCCGGCGGTGAGTAACACGGCGACCAGGGGTAATGCGAGCACCGCCCGGATTCGTCGCGATAGGACGTGGTGATGCGACCCAGACATTGCGGACTCCCCTCCCTGCCGAGTCAGTACCGGCACCCGTTGCCGAGGTTAGCAGCGGTGGTCGCGGAGCGGCGGCGCTCGACGCTGCGCGGGCCTCCAGTCAGCCGTCGACCGCACTAGCGATCGGTTGATCGGCAGGGCATGGCATCCTGCCCGGCTGCCGTGGGCTCAGCGCCCCGCGGCGGTGAGCTGGTAGTCCGCTTCGAGCAGCATCCACCCGCTCAGCTGCACCGTGGAGCGCGCTATTTCTGGCCGTCGGCGGTATTCCGTTGGGGCTCCCAGTGCGGATCGCGGCCGAGAAGGGCTGCGATGACGTCCAGTGCGGGCAGCGGTCGGTCCGGCTCCACCGGCGGCCGATAGACGCCATTCGGGCCGTTGAGCGCACTGCCCGGCGCGGTGATCGACTGAGCAATCGGCAATGCGAGGGCGGTGAGACGGTCGGGGACCGGGCAGGGACGGCACAACGCACGGGACAGGTCCCAGCGGTGCACGAGCATGTCGACGAAATGGACCGACAGCACTGTGTCAGTCGCCAGCGGGCCGCGCTGCGGCAGGTTCACGACATCGCCGGTCTGTTCCATCGCGACCACCCACCGTGCGGCTGTACGCGCGAAATCGTCGCGGGGATTGTCGGCGTGGTCGTCGATCGGCGCCAATATAGACGCGATGACAGCCTCATGGCGTTCGTTCATGTGACTCATAAGGTCCGCGACGGTCCAGCCCGCACACGGAGTCGGCGCGTCCAGGTCTGCATCGGAAACAGTGGCCACATCGTGTGCGATCAGCGCCAAGGCCGTCGCGTCGAGTCGTAGCAGATCACTCATCAGCACACTCTCTTATTAGCGTCCGATCGTTCGCTATAAATATAGCGAACGATCGGACGCTATGATGGGTTGGTGTCTCCACGCAGCTCATTCGCCGAAGCGGCCCGCACCCGGGATCGAATCGTGCAGACCGCGGTCGAGGAGGCGTCGTGCATCGGTTTGGAAGGTCTCACGATCGGGTCACTCGCCGACCGGCTCGCAATGAGCAAGGCAGGTGTCATCGGCCCCTTCGGATCTCGCGAAAAACTGCAGAACGCCGCACTCGAACAGGCCGGCCAAGTCTTTCGGACAGCAGTCCTCACTCCATTGACGGCGATGCCTCCCGGCGCGGCCCGCCTGGCACGACTGATCGATGCCTGGATCGATTACCTGGCCGAATGCCCTTTTCCCGGAGGGTGTTTCGTCACCGCGGCATCGACCGAACTCGATGGGCGGCCCGGGATATTGCGGGACCGGCTGCGTGACGTCGTCGCCGACTGGCGCGCCTTCCTGACCGCCGAAATCGCTGCGGCACAAGACGAAACGTCCACTTCGCATCGCCCACCCGACGAGATCGCCACCGTACTCATCGGCATCTCCATGGCGGTCAACCAGGAAATCCAGCTGCTCGACGACGAATCCGCCGCCCAACGTGGTCGCGCGGCCATGCGCAACGCGGCCGGACTGCCTACGTCACCATAGCTTCGACCACGGTGCCGACTTCAGCTGTGGTGCCCGGCAGTTCGGCGACGCTCGGCGCGGTGGGCGAGCGCATCGATGATGCGTTGCCATGCCGGTGACGCCTCGGAGATCCGGGAAGAGATCAGCTGCAGGCTCTCTGGTCGGCTGCTGTCTCGTTCGTGTTCGATCTCCCATGCGTCCAGGTCGTCGATGAGCCGGTCCAGGCGTGGATCGCGCGGATCCCAGTCGACTGCTCGATCGCAGGCCAGGTAGAGGCGCGTCGTCTCGGGGTCGTCGAGGCCCGCGGTCTTGTCCCGTATCCGCTGCGGCATGGCCTGCGGGTCCAGCGCCTGCAGCAGGATCCACGAGTCGCGCTCGAGTCGTACCCGCTGTTCGCTGACGCCGAGACTACGCATCCGGTTCAGGATGGCGACCACCTCGGGGGGCAGGACAAGGCTTTCACCACTTGCCAAATCGGCGATGCGGCTGCGGTATTCGGTGAGCTGGTCGATCTTGCGCTGCAATTCAACGTCGATGTCGATGATGGCCGCGGCGAATTCGGTCGGCTGTGCATGGAGCAGCGCATCGATACGGGCCAGCGGAACACCGGCGTCGGCGAGGGTCCTGATCCGGATGAGGTCCACCGCGGCTTGCGCGCTGTAGCGGCGGTAACCCGAGGCATCGCGCTCGGGCTCGGGCAACAGGCCGACGTGGTGGTAGTGGCGAACGGCGCGCACCGTCACGCCCGCGGTCGCCGCGAGCCGGCCGATGGTCAGCACCGTTCCCCTGTCGTCGTCGGGCATGGTCGTGCCGAGTCTAGGGGGATGGCACGTCGGCGGAGCTTGCGGAGCCGGCGGGGTGGGTCAACTCAGAGGCGCGCTGCCCGGTCCACGACCTCGCGGATCGCTTGGACCACGGCATCGGGGCGGTCGAAGCAGAGCCGGTGGTGGAGGGTGTCGGAGAGGATTCGTTGTTGCCCGTGCGAGACCCCGCTCACCAGGGCCGCGTCCATTCTCGTCTTGGCATCGTTCATCTCCTGCGAGGTCAGCGCCTGCTGGGTAGGGTCGTTGCCCACCACGGTGAGCGCGACCACCGGGACGTCAGGGATGCTCGGCCCCGCTCGCAGTTCGGTGGCGAGGTCGGCCAAGGTGGCACGCTCGGCGATGCCGACCCGCATCCATTCGTCGCTCACCTTGGCATCGATCAGTGGTTGCCGTATGTGCTCCGGGTAGTCCGCGAGCAACTCGGCGTGTATCTCGCGGAGGGCCGGACGCATCTTTCGGAGCTGCTCCGGATCAGGTCCCATCTGCTCGAAGGCGGCCAGACTCGCTGTGGGAGGCATGGAGTCGTCCCAGTCCCGGTGCAGGACGTCCAAGCAGACCAGTCCCGCCACGTCCTGCGGGTACAACTGCGCGAACCGATGCGCGTAGAAGCCGCCGAGGGAGTGTGCCGCGAGAACGTAGGGAGCGGTGATGTTCTGGGCGCGCAGCAGCTCGCGCAGTTCCGAGGCGACCGCGGCGGCAGTGCGCGGTAGGGCCAGGGTATCGCTGTAGCCCGTGCCGCCACGGTCGTAGACCACAGCGGTGGTGAATTGCGAAACCTGTTGCTGGACACCGAAGTAGTCCAGCCCGACCGCGCTCGCGCCGGGCAGGAACACGACGGCCGGTCCGCCGCTGCCCGACCGATGCACGAAAACACGGCGGCCGTCGATTTCCTGGAATCCGCCGATCGGCGGAGCGAGCCGAGTCGCGGAAGTGATGTCATTCGTCATGTGACAAGACTCCAACCCTGACGCAGGGTCAGGGTCAATCCCTTCCGCCGCGGTACCCGAAACGTGCTGATCAACGCGCTGCCCGCGACTGATCGGATGGCTGCGTCCGGAAAATCGGTCAGGGTCCCGCTGATCGGTTGTGAGCCAACGGATCCCACGCGGGGAGAGAGCTGGACCGTGGCTGCTTCTGGAGTCACCCGTTCATCCGTCCTGCGCTCGAAGACGAATCCGCGCAGTGCCAGAAAGCGCATAACGCCGACCGCCGCCATGACGGCGATGACGGCGCCCGCCTGCGCGATCTCGCCGAGGCCGGGTGCCCAGAATTCGAGACCGGCCAGCGCTGCCGTGCTGATCAACAGGCCGATCAGCGCCAGCCCGCCGCCTTCCCACTGTGCGGTGAACCAGCCGACCCGGCCGGCCGCGTAGAAGGTGAGCTGCCGGTGCAGTTCGTTGGCGATCACCGTGCTGACGATCGAGCCGGCGATATTGGCGACCAGCGGGCCGAACCCGTTCATGGCCATGAACAGCAGGATGTAGGCAATGTTGCTGAAGCCGCCGACCAGGGCGAAGCGGATCAGCTGGGCGAAGGCGTGATCACCGCGCAGATACCGCATCACGCGGGCGAGTCGGTCGAGCCATTCCGTGCGCGGCATCGGGTAGGGGACAGCACCGATAGTCGGATCGATGCCATCGAGGATCGTCTTGTCCCCGTAAGGCTTCCACAACCCGGAAACTGCAATTGCTGCGCTGTTCACATGGATACTGTCGCCAGGCCGACTGATACCAACCTGACGCCAACCTGACACGCCCACTGATGCCGCATCCGCGCGCCCGCTTCCCGTCACGGAAATCGTTGGCAGAGTTCGACTACGACCATCAACGCGCACTAGTTCCCGGCCAGGAACGGACCCGTCACCATGTATCGGGCGGGTTCATACTTGCCGGCTTCAGCATGCGCCCGCAGGCGGTCTCGCCAGGTGAACAACCCGCGTCTGCGAATCCGTGACGTCGATACAGGCGGATTGCGGCCTGGTTGTCGACTTTGACCGACAGGCCGACCTCTCGACCGTTTGCCCAGTGCAGCACTGCACGGATCGCTGCGTCGCCGACACCTCGGCCGCGGGCGAACGGCGCGACCCACATCGACATGAGTTCGATCCTGCCGGTGTCCGCCGTGTCTGCACTGACCATGCCCGCCGCAACCCCGCGCCACCGGATGATCACGTTGAACGCAACGTCGGCTAGCCGCGCACGCCACCGCGCTTCGTCGTCGCCGGGACCACTCCAGTCGGCGAGCGTCGAGCCGAACGCCTCCGGTGCGTCCCTCAGCGCCTGCCGGCGGAGCTGACGCCATATCGGCCAGTCGTCGGGCCTGAGCACCTGCACGTCGATCACGTCACCCCCATGTCCGCTTGTGCTGCCGCAAATGCCGCGGGTCTGCCGACCATATCCAGCAGACAAGTAGTGGGCCTACCGAATTATCTGGTCGCATCGACGTCGCGTCGTGCTGGGCGCCGGGACACCGCTGTTCACCGGCGGCGCGCCGCGCACGCTGGTGCAGCGCAGCGTGACCCCGACATCGACGGCGACCCACCTGACCTATGACGCCGTTGTCTGATCCATTCTCATCCGAGACAAGATCGGTAGGAGCCTGCGAATTCGGTGTGCGGGAGCGTGTCGGCGAGGAAAATGGCGGGGACGGCACAAGTAGGGAGGTTTCATGGAAACCCATACCGACGAGATCGCCGAAGATATCTACCGCATCTCTACCTTCATTCCCGAGGTGGGGCCGACCGGCTTCACCTTCAACCAGTTCCTCATCGATGCCGAGGAACCATTGTTGTTCCACGCCGGTATGCGTGCGTTGTTCCCACTGGTGTCCGCGGAAATCGCGCGGATCATGCCGGTGGAAAGGTTACGTTGGATCACCTTCGGTCATGTGGAAGCGGACGAATGCGGAGCGATGAACCTCTTCCTCGCTGCCGCACCGCATGCGCAGGTGGCGCACGGTGAGCTCGGCTGCCTCGTCTCGATCGACGATATGGCGGATCGGCTGCCGCGCCGGTTGGCCGACGGTGAGGTCATCGATCTCGGTGACCGTCGAGTACGGCATCTGGATACTCCGCACGCACCGCACAACTGGGAGGCGCGCGTACTGTACGAGGAGACCACTGGCGTGCTGTTCTGCGGTGACCTGATGACCCAGCTGGGAAATGGCCCGGCACTGACCGATTCCGATCTGGTCGAGCAGGCAGCCGTCGCGGAGGATGTTTTCCACGCCACCTCGTTGGGGCCCGCCGTGCCGGCCACGCTGAATCGGTTGGCGGAGTTGGAACCCACCACGCTGGCGATCATGCACGGTTCCAGCTTCATCGGAGACGGGGCCAGTGCGCTGCGCAATCTCGCCACGGTCTACCAGGATCGCTTGGACTCCTGATCGCCCGGAAGCTAACGGCCGCAGATGTTTCCGTGCAGTCGCGCTGCGCATCGGTCCGGCCGCGTCGAATCCGACCTACTTCGCAAGCGAATGACGATGGTCTGACTCACCCTGTCTTACCGCAGCGCACGGACTCTGACTCTGCCGGCGAGATGCGCTGTAGCGACGGCCGATTGAACGGTCATCTCATCAGCCTTGCGATCGCTTGGAGCGCGGTCCCGCTCGCCCAGTACGGCGATCCCGATCACCCGACCGACGGCAGTTGGCCACCGCTTCCATCCGATGCCTGCGCCAACGTCGACGATCTCAGCACCGCCGCGGTGCGGGCCGCGGGCTAACCTCGGCGGGGTGGGACGAGGCCGAGACTCTGCGCTTTGCGCAGTGCCGAGATGCGGTCGCGCACACCGAGCTTGCGGTAGATGTTTTCGGTGTGCTTGGACACGGTCGCTTGGGTAATCGCGAGTCTGGTGCCGATGGCGCGAGCGGTCAGCCCATCGCATAGCAGAGTCAGGACCGCGAGCTCACGTGGAGTGATCTTGTGTTCGGCGGGGTCCCCCGGTCCCGTGCCGGCGATGACCGCCGCCTCGTGGGCTTCGACGGTATCGAGCAATGATCTGGCGAGCACGGCGTATTCGAGGTCGCGATCGCTGAATCCGAGACCGCTGCGGCTCATGATGACACTGCGGATTTTGCCCGGCCCCGCGGACAGCGGCAAAGCGAGCTGGCGGTCGATGCCGATCGCGTCCTTACCCGCTCGATACCCCTCCCCTTTCCACCAGCGGTCATCGGCGACCTCGTCCATGCTCAGCGGTGTCATGTCCCGAGTGTGTGCGTAGTGCCGCAGCAAGGGATGAGATCGCATGTGCGCGTGGATGAGTGCGTCCAGCGGGGCCTCGTACAACCAGTCCGGGGAACCGGTGAGCGCGTGACCTGTGCCGGCGTCCCAGTTCAGGTCGACCAGGACAGCCAAATCACACGGTAGGTCAGCGGTCAACCTCTGCATCAATAGCGGCCAGACCCGCACCGGCTGTTTCTCGGTGATGATCTCCAGCGCTAGATCGTGAATCTTCTTGGCGTCCCCACCCGGCCGATCGCTCACTCCTGCATTGTGCACCAACAGATCTCGCATATCAGCCGAAAAGCCGGACCGCTATACGCAGGTCTGCGTATAGCAGCAGGCGCGGCACGGAAATTACCGTTGTACTGCACGTAATCACTTGGCCGACAGACGCTTTCGAGTCAATGGGCTCGGCAGCAGTGGTGTCGGAAGACTCGAACAGGGGACAATCATGATGCGACGGATCATGGAATCGATGGGACCGGTGTCGGCGGCGCGCGAAAATGCACGTTTCCGTCATCAGCGCCTCATGATCTCGGCAGCTACGCTATTGGCTGCGGCGGGCATCGCCGGGACTACTCTCGCTGCTGCACCCCCCGCGCACGCGGACGTACCGTCGCTGTACCCGCTTTACACATGGTGGAATCCGGAACGCGGCGACAACTTCACCACCGGCAACCGCAACGACGAAAACAGCGCCACCGCCGCCGACTACCTGCCCATCCGCAAGGAAGCATTCGTCTACGAGACCCAGCAGCCGGAAACCGTACCGCTGCACCTGTTCTGGAGCAACAGCCGCCAGGACAACTTCAGCACAGCGACACAGGTAGGTATCGATTCCGCCTACAGCGCCGGATACACCTACATCGGCATTCAGGGATATATCAACTCCAGCCAGGAGCCCGGTACGAGCCCGCTGTACCAGTTCTGGAGCGAAGCGCGCCAGGACAACATCATCGCAGTCGATCAGACCACCATCGACTCCGCTTACAGCGCAGGTTATGTGCTCATCCGCGTCGAGGGCTACGCGCCGCACTACTGACCCGCCGTGGGGCTTTGACCGGGCAGCCCAGTCCGTGTCGGTCGAGGTCTACGTCACCAATCGACGTTATTGCCTGACCGCGCCCGGATGCGACCTCCGGTGGCGGTATAGAAAGTTCCCATGGCTCGCATCGGCGTCACCGGACATATGAATATCACGGCCGACACAGTCCCGTTCGTGTACGACGCGATCAGGAAAGTCCTTGCCAGACAAGGAGACCCCGAGGATCTCGTGGGTGTCAGCTGCATTGCGCGCGGTGCTGACTCGGTATTCGCCCGGGCCGTGCTCGATGCCGGTGGGCGGCTGGAAGTGGTGCTGCCGTCGACGAATTATCGACAGCGGAAGGTGAAACCCGACCACGCGGAGCTGTTCGACGAGCTGATCGCACGCGCCGAAACTGTGCGCATCATGGACTTCGACGACGCCGGGCGGGAAGCCTACGAGGCCGCCAACGAAGCCATGCTGTCATCCTGCGATCGGCTCGTCGCGGTATGGGATGGCGAGGCCGGCGGCCAAGGCGGGACCGGCACGGTGGTCGCGCTGGCGCGAGCCCGTGGCCTGCCGGTGGAGATCGTTTGGCCGGACGGAGCCGAGCGAGGGTGACTTGAATCCGTCTGCCTCATTCGGTGTTTCGAGCTGACCGCAGGAGCCGCAACTGGCCGATCTCGGTGGCGTTCTTCATCAGTTCGGCGTTTACCCATGCGATGGTGTGGGCTACCGATTTTTCGGGGCATACTGCTCGGCCGCCACGATTCCGACAACCGATTTGTTTCACCAGGCTCAGCCGAACAGACCGGCGCGCGCCGCGGTCAAAGCCACTGCCGCGGCCGCGTCGGCGGTGCTGTCGTCCACCGGCTCACGGGTGATCAGTACGCGGAAATAGATCGGCGCCACAAGAGTTTTGATCAGCTCGGCGGGGTTTGTGCCAGCGGGGAGTTCACCGCGTTCGACCGCGCGCGTCACGACCGGCAGCGCCTTGCGGATGCGGTCACGGAACGCATGGCGGGTCTGATCGGGCGGTGCGGCGTTGGACAGCATGACAGCGAGGACCGCCCGGCCGGACGGGCTGCTGATCCACGCGACCAGACTGCGCGCCAGCGCGCGCAGGTCGTCCTCGACCGAACCCGAATCGGGGATGGGGATTTCCGCTTCGACGCTGTCGGCCAGCGCATCGGCGATCAGTTCGTCCCGGTCGGCCCAGCGCCGGTAGACGGTGGTCTTGTGCACACCGACGCGCTGGGCGACGTTCTCGACGGTGAACGCGGCGTACCCGTGCTCGCTC
The DNA here is from genome assembly GCF_035920345.1 of Nocardia vinacea. Taxonomy (NCBI): domain Bacteria; kingdom Bacillati; phylum Actinomycetota; class Actinomycetes; order Mycobacteriales; family Nocardiaceae; genus Nocardia; species Nocardia vinacea. The sequence goes on along the minus strand of NZ_CP109149.1, from coordinate 636,313 downwards.
AACTCGTCGACGGTCGCGGCGAGCACGGCGGCGCGAACCTTCGGTCCGCGTCCGAGGGGTGCGGTCATTGCAACTCCTTGTTGCGATATCGGCGTACGGCAGGCATGCTGACGATATCGCAACTTGATGTTGCGATATGAGATGGGAGTTCCGATGTTGTCGAAATCCGTCCGGGCCGCGGCGCTGCTGTTCCCCGGCCTGCTCGCCGGTGCGTTCGGCTACGGCGCGGTGAACGTGCTGTACGCGTTTCGCGAAGTGCCCCTTGATGTTCGGTTCACTTTTCATACCGCGCTGATGCGCGTCAACGGCCCGGTGATGCAGTCACTGATGGGTCTCGCCGTCCTGAGCACGCTGATCCTGGCAATACGGTCGAAGTCATGGCCGCGGTGGATCGCGGCGGGTGCCTCAGCGCTGACGTTCATCTCATTCCTGGTGACCCGCTTCGGAAACGTACCGATCAACCAGCAGATCAAACGCTGGGCCATAGGGACGCCACCCAGCGACTACGCCGACATCCTGCGACGTTGGGAACTGTTCCATTTCACCCGAACCGGTTGCGCATTGATCGCGTTCCTCCTCGTGATCACAGTCGTCGTCGGATCCATCCCGCCCCACGACAACGCCCCACGCCCCCGCTCCGCCGACGACGAACTTCCGGCCGAGGTCGCCTCGACAACCCGATGACGACACCGGCCGAGCCGTCCGTCCGCCTGCACTCCGACGACCCGGGCGAGATCATCTACGCCGTCGACGGCGGCCCCGGTATCGCGTCCGGGGCCGCACACGAATCGTCAAGCCGACCCGCGATTACCGGCCTCGGCGCGAGCGCCGATTTCGGCGAGTCCGGTTAGGGCCTGCGGTAGGGGGCCATGATGCAAGACACCGAGGCGCTGGGTGGCGCGGGTCAAAGCGACGTAGAGTTCGGCTGCGCCGCGTGGGCCCTCGGCGAGGATTCGTTCCGGTTCCACGACCAGGACGGCGTCGAATTCCAGGCCCTTCGTCTCCGAGGCAGGCACCGTGCCCGGCACACCCGGTGGCCCGATCACGATGCCGGTGCCTTCGCGACCCGCTTCGTCACGTACGAATTCCGCTATGGCATTGGGCAATTCGTCCTCGGTGACCTGCCTGGACCAGGGCTGGACGCCACATGCGCGGACCGACTCCGGTGGCTGGACTCCCGGTGCGAACTCGGCGAGCACCGCGGCGGCAACGGTCATGATCTCCGCCGGGGTGCGGTAGTTCACCGACAGCGACCGATAGACCCAGCGACCGGGCACGTACGGTTCGAACATCGTGTCCCACGATGTCGCTCCGGCCACCGACCTGCGTTGCGCGAGATCACCTACCACCGTGAAGGATCGGCCCGGGCAGCGCCGCATCAGGACCCGCCAGTCCATTTCGGACAGCTCCTGGGCTTCGTCGACCACGACGTGTCGATAAGTCCAATCCCGGTCCGCGGCAGCGCGTTCGACGAGTTCACGGGTGTCGCGTTCGAGGAAGCGCTCGGCGAGGTCCTCGGCGTAGAGCATGTCCTGGGCGAGCAGGCCGATGTCGTCGTTCAGGTCCTCGCGCTTGATCAGAGTGTCGAACACGCCTGCGGCGTACTCGGCCTCGGCCTTGCGTTCCCGCTCGGCGGCGCGCGCGGCGGCCTCGTCGGCTGCCTTGTCGCGGCCCAGCAGGTCGACCAGTTCGTCGAGCAGCGGCACGTCCGACACCGTCCAGGCTTCGCCATCGACGCGCCACAGGGACTGGTCGGCGCCAGACGCGCGCAACCGTTCAGAGGACGAATACAACTGTGCCAGAAATGTTTCCGGCGTCATGATCGGCCAGAGTTCATCGAGCGCGGCGGTGAACCGGTCGTTGCAGGCGAGCTCGGCGAGCAGGTCGGTCCGCAGATTCTCCCATGCTTTGCGGTCCTTCCTGGTCAGCCAGCCTCGGCCGATCCGGGCTATCGCCCGTTCGGTGAGCACGTAGGTGACGATCTCGCTGAACACCGCGCGGGCCTCGTTGTGCGGCAGTCCGCTCGCCCGTGCCTCCTCCCTCGCCCACTCCGCGGTCTCGGTGTCGATTCGCACCGTGACGTCTTGCAGTTCGATAGGCACCGGATGCTCCGGCACCCGCTGCCGATCGGCGATGGCCGCCGCGAGCACGTCCAGAATCTTCAGCGAGCCCTTGAGCCGCGCGGCATCCGCGGCGTCCTCGGCGGTGACGCGCAAACCGGGCAGCAGATCGCCGGTGGTCATGAACACGACATTCGTCTCGCCCAGCGACGGCAGCACGCGGCCGATGTGGTTGAGGAACGCCGGATTCGGCCCGACTACGAGCACACCGTGGCGCTCCATCCGCTCCCGCTGGGTGTAGAGCAGGTACGCGACGCGGTGCAGCGCCACCACGGTCTTCCCGGTGCCCGGGCCACCCTCGATCACCAGCACACCCGGGTGATCGAGCCGGATGATCCGGTCCTGTTCGGCCTGGATCGTCGCCACGATGTCGCGCATCCCCGCACCGCGCGGTGCATTGACCGCCGCGAGCAAGGCCGCGTCCCCGCGCTCGCCATCATTCGGACGGCCGAGCACCTCGTCGGTGAAATCGACAACTCGACGTCCATGCGTGTGAAACTGGCGGCGTCTACGCATGTTCTCGGGGGTCGCGGCAGTGGCGACATAGAATGCCCGCGACGCCGGTGCCCGCCAATCGAGCAACAGCGGCTCGTACTCGTTCTCCTCGTCGAAGATGCCGATCCGGCCGATATAGGAATGTTCGCCCGAAACGGTGTCCAACCTGCCGAAACACAGCCCGTTGTCAGCCACGTCCAGCCGCTTCGCCTCCCTGGCCAGCGTGCGCACCTCGACATCCCGTTCCATGGGTGTCCCCCCGGTTCCCCGCAACGCCGCGGTGTAATTTCCCTTCACGCGCGCGCGTTCGGCATCGAGCCGCGTATAGAGCCCGGCCACGTAGCTTCGCTCGGACTGCAATTCGTCTTCGTACCCCTGAGTCGTCATATGTCCCTCCCTTTCTCGGCTCGTCTCCTGCCCCGGGTCCAGGACCGGATCCGTCGCCGGGTACGGCTGGTCGCCGATGGCGTGGTCGCGGACATCCCCGCGCGATCCATACGTCGACAGCAACTCACGCAATTCGCGACTCCTATTTCCGCACGTTCTGGCTTCGGCCAGTGATTCTGCGGTACGACCGGGGTCTTGCCGCAAGCCCCCGGGTGCGCTATAGATTGAATATGGAAGGGAGTTCCTTCCATATTCAGGCCGCGCCTATTGCGAAGGGCGTATTCCGGTTTCCTGGCCCCAGCGGTTGATTCGCGCTTCGAGCGGCTGGATGCGGCCGGTGTAGATGTTGTGCAGTTGTTCGCGGGCCGCTGGTCGTTTTCAGGTCTATCTCGCCGACCGCGTGGCGGCTGCGGCGGCCAGCAGAGCCTTCAGCTGGGCGTGCGGAAAGTATTCCGTACCGGCTACCGGTTCCGAACGTGTGCTGTAGAAGTCCACCTTTTCGTCGTCTCCCTGATAGGCCCACAGGTTGCCGTCCTGGTCGCGTTGCCAGACCACGCCTTGGCCGCGGAAGTCCGCACGCTCGAGCCAGTCGGTGCCGCGCGGCCAGTAGCCGTCCGACGGTCGCGGACGTAGTGAGACGTACGCCGCGTCCACAGCGGCGACTGCCTCGTCCACATCGTCGTCCTCGAAGACTGCGGCGAACCGGCAGAGCAGCGCCAGTGGTGCCCCGGGGTGCGCCAATTGTGGGTCGAGGGCTGCGATTGCCCGACAGATCAGGTCGAGTTCGAACCAGCGCAGCGCGTACGGGTGCCAGGCCGCCAGGTCGTCCCAACCCAGCTCGGCCGCATCGGTCGAGTCCGGGACGACGATCCCCAGGTTGTAGCTGTCGGTCGAGCTGTCGACGGTCAGCAGTACGCGGTAGCCGCCGCCGACATCGAACTCGACGTCCAACGCCGTATCGTCCGCATCCCAGTCCTCGTCGGCATCCCAGTCCTCGTCGGCATCATCGTCGAGCAGGTCCTTGATGTCGCCGAGCCGATCGGCTCCGGGGCAGCCCTCGTGCGCGAAGGTATACCGCGCCCAGAACACCGGGTCACGCAATGACTCACGTAGTGCTGATGGAATGGTCACTGCGTGATCATCGCTCACCAGTACGGCTTCGCCGGGTCGGGGAAGGTACCGAACATCCGCGGGAGTCAACAGTGCGGTAAGCGGTGAGACACCATGCGCGGCATAGCATTTCCAGAAACGGCTCGAGCAGTGTTTCAACGGTGATGGCGGAACTGCCACTGGTGCTGGAGAACCGAGCCCGGGGATACGGCCCGGCACGACATCCTGGCGTGGGCACTCGGGCAGCGAATGGCTCGGTGTCGGCAATTTCCATGGCAGAGGCGGCCTTTCGCGCGATGCCGGAGCAAGACCATGGAATTCGGGGCGTAACAGCAACCCTCCCGGATCCGACCTTCCCAGCAGAGCCAATTCGGGAGGGAATTCGAATGAGAAGGATCATCGGCACGGTTTTCGCGGCGATCGTGGTGACCGGAGCGGTCGCGGGATGCCAGAGCACCGCGACGCCATCGGCGACCGGACAGCCGACGCCCGGCGCATCGGGCCCGGCCACCGCGTCCGCCACCGCCGCACCGACTGGTTCGGACTCGACGCAGGACACACCGGTGCAGCAGCCGCCGGTGACGACGCGCACGCAGGCCGATGACGCCCCCGCCACCGCGGGTAAAGGCAGGTGCGTCGATCTGAACTCGGGCGTGGTCAACAGCGCGATCACATCGATCGGCCCCTCGGTGGGCGGTGCCCCGTACATCATCGACAGCGCCACCGACGCGCCGGTCGGCTCCTGCCCGCAGCTGCTCTGGGTGCTTGCGGCAACGCCACGCGGCACGGCCAGCTCGCCCTACCATGTGCTGTTCTTCAACCACGACGGGTATCTCGGCACCGCGACGCTGAAGGCGACGTCGTACACGAGCGTGGTCGGCTCCTCCGACCGCGGTGTCCAGGTGCGCTATCGCTGGCTGACCGGCAACGATGCCAACTGCTGCCCCTCGGGCGGTCCGGTGGTCATCACCTACACCCTCGGCTCGGACGGCGGCAAGGTCACCCCGAACCCGTCGATCCCGGACGAGGTTGCCGATCCCGGCGCTAACCGCTAGCCGCCGTTCAACCACGTCCGAGTAACGGACATCTGGCCGGACCGCGGCTTCACCCATCGCTTCGACATCCGCGACCACCCCGAATACACGTCCCGCCGAGCCTTTTCGATAGCCCTACTTCATGAGGCTCAGCAGGCCGAGTTCCGGTTCGAGTGCGCCGTCCTGGCCGAGCACCAGAAAGTCTGCCGCAACCGAAGAGCGGTCGAGTTTCCCAGCGCGTACCGCGCGATAGCGCACGAACGACCAGAGGAAGACGTCGAGGTTGTCGAAGCGGGTGCCGCCCTCGAGCACCTGCTCCTCGTGGAACCACACGGCCACTTGGCCGTTGGTGAGTACGACATACAGATTGCCGCCGCCGTCCGCACCGATCGAGTAGACATCGTCGCCGGTCAGCTCGGTCGTGTAGTCCGAATCGATGATGCCGCAGTCGTTTCCGGCGAAATCGAACCCGTAGGACCAGTCGAAGATGTCCAAAAACTGCGGCAGCAGGCCTGACCGCACCCGGCGGTCGAACGCGGCCAGCGCCGCCGCGTCCGTGGGAGCCAGGCGCGTGAGAAACGGTTCCACCGGTCGGGTCTGCTCGGGAAGCTGGACGGCTTCGGTATCGGGGAACCAACGCGCCAGGTCGGTGTCGAGATCGCGGTCGGTGTAGCCGACCAGGTCGGCGAGTGCAAGCGTCACGCACGGATTGTAGAAGTACCTCCGCGCTGTCGATACACGAAAGCCTGTGCGGCGCAATAGGCCAACGGTATTACGTCGGAGGTAATCGACGGGGCACATCGGTGCGGGCATGGTGGCAGGTATGAACGATCTCGGGACGATCACCACCCGCACCGTCGTCGAGGACTTGCTGCGCCGAATCGGTGCGGGCGATCCGGACGCCACCGCCGCGCTCTACGCCCCGGTCAGCGACTGGAAACTGAATTGGCCGGAGAACGAGCACAACCGACCCGCCACCCCATGGATTCGGCACCGCGCCACACGTGCCGACGCGGCCGAGCATTTTCGCGAGATCGCTCGCCACCACGTGCCCGAAAAGGTCGGCACCGTGATCGAACGCATCCTGGTCGACGGCCCGGATGCGGTGGTGCTCGGCGAAATTCGTCAGACTGCCCGCCCCACCGGACGCGCCTACCGATCCCGATTCGCACTGCACCTCACCGTCGAAAACGGCCTCATCACCCGCCATCACGTCTACGAGGACAGCCTCGCCGTTGCCCAGGCATTCGAACCACAGGTACCTGAGCACGATCAAAGCGGCTAGAACGCAACAGCAACGGAATAGCCAGACCTCGCGCTGGGCGCTGAGCTGCCCGATTAGTCGATCGTTGGTCGGCCGTTGGTGAGTCCGCACAGAGTTGGTGTCAAGCCGTCGGAAGGCCGACACCGATTCTCACGAAGGACATCACCATGAAAATCAACTACCGCGCCAACACCGTTCGCCGTCTGGTCCCGCTCGCCGCGGCCGTGCTGACACTCGGCACGGTCTCGGGTGGCGCGATGATCTCGGCCGCCCCGGCATCCGCGTCACCGAGCTACGACTGCCCGGGCGGAATGTTCTGCGGCTGGGACGGTGCCAATGGCACGGGCAGCATGATCCTGCAGTACGACGCGGGCTGTTTTCTGCACGACATCGGCAACGGCGGCGTCGGCGACCGTTTGACCTCGTACTGGAACCGCACCGGCGTAACCGTCGCGGTGTACAACTGGACGGGCGAACGCTGGCAGCTGCTCGCCTCCGTCGCGGACAACGCTCGGGGCACCCTGCCATCCAGCGCGGACAACAAGGCCGACGCGGTGGAGATGTGCCACTGAACCTCGCCGGTATGTGAGTGCGAAGTGCCCCCGGGAAACCTCGCACTCACATACTCATTTCAGAGGTGGCATTCTCACGACTTCCCATCGGCTGTATAAAGACTCACGATCAAGGGGTACGAAGTCATCACGGAGTGTGCTGTAGCGGGATAGCATCAGTCCGATTCCCACGCTGTCGAGGGCCGCGACCGCCGGGACGCACCTGGAAACCATGCGACGCCCACAGGACGGCCTCATAGATGCACGAAGATCCCGACCTTGCCCAAGCACAGGTCTTCTTGGAACTACTGACGAATCGGGCCGAGGCGCTGACCCGTGAACTCGGACTCGCCCACCGCCTGCATCCGGCATCCCGCGCAGAACTGGTGGTGGAACTGCGCGCTATACAGCGATTCATCGACCGGCTGCACCGCAGGTTCCCGGAAACCTGCCCTGGTCGCTATGCCGGTGAATTGCGACGTTGATTGTCGGCGAACGACGTCGGGATGCAGCAATAGATACCGGTGAAAAGCCATGTCGCGGACCGGCTTTTCGAGGAGCTTGTGCTTGGCTGAATTCGTGCGGAAACGGACTTGGCTTTCAACGACCGGTCTCGTGCTCGTGCTGCTGTGGGGCGAGTGGAAGAACTGGCGCGCTTCTCACAGGCGCGTGGGATCGGCCACGGGCACCTCCGAGGCCATCGTGGTTCTCGGCTATCGCAACACGGGCACACGCGCGAACATCATGAACCGGTGGCGCGTGCGAGCCGGTCTGCGGTCCATCGACCCGACTATGGTCAGCAGTCGTCTCGTGCTCTGCGGAGGTGCATGCGCGGGTCCGCAATCCGAGGCAGCCCTGATGGCCCGCTACGCCACAGAGACCTGCGGGTACCGCGGCGAGCTCGTCCTCGAAGATCAGAGCCGGTCCACGTGGGAAAACATCAGTTTCGCGATCCCATATCTGCAGGACATCGACCGGATCAAGATCATTTCGATTCCCCTGCACGCCGAGAAGGGGCGACAATACCTCGCCCAGCAGTGCCCGGAGCTCGCGTCGCGTCTGGTGCGGGGAGCGGATTATCGGTTCGGTGAGTGGATGGCGGCAAAGCCACTACTGGCCCTCTACGGCCTGTGGAAGGAAGCTCGCGACCGTACACGGTGACCGACGTGCTGGCCGAAGGTAGCCCCGCGCCAACCCGATTTCGTTGCCGCGAGCCAGTTCTCGCTGTTCCGCGACGGCCAGCGGACAGGTGACGGAGACCAGCTGGACGTCCAGTCCGGCCAGCGCATCCAGCCACATCGGCAGCAGATCCGGGGTCAGCAGCATTTCGTCGATGACCAGATGATCACCGCCATGGGCGAATTCGGCAGCCGCGGCGCATGCGGACCACAGCATCCGCAGTCCGACATGGCCATACCACTCCTCGTGCCGAACTGCTGCGCCGAGCCGGACTCGGCGAACGGACCTGGCATCGGGCCTTTCTCATTCGGACCGTGGTGGCAACTGCGACCCCGGGCACCATCTATCGGCAGTCGGCTCGGCTACTGCGCCTCGGTATTCCGGATGATCCGGGCAATTTCCGTGGTGTGGGTGAAGACCAGCCCGTGATCGGCGTCGAGCCAGGTTGTGGCGATGTGCGGACGATCGCGGACCAGACGCTCGATGCCGGCACGCCAGTTCTGATTGCGCCACGGTGTACGGCCTTCGCTGCCGGCACCGGCCATCGAGGTCGACATGATCATGCTGATCGGACGGTCGATCCTGCGGTATCGGTCGAGGATTTCGGACCGAACGGCATCGATCTCGAGATTCAGGTCGAGGATGTCCTGCGCGGTGAGCAACACCTGACGTGGAGTGCCCTCGGCCTGCTCGGCCTCGTGTCGCATCGCCGGGTCGTCGAACATCGCGCGGAACTCCGGCAGGTCGGCCTCGGTGATGAACGGATCTGGCACCGGGTTCGCGCCATCGATGAGAACGAGCTCGGCGATGGTGTCAGGATGCTCGGAGGCATAGTGCACGGCCAGATCCGCGCCCAGTGAATAGCCCACCAGCACCGGCGCCGAGGGCAGGTCGAGGCGTCCCACCTCCACCATGACGGCGGCGAGATCACTGAGGAATGCCTCGAAGGAGTAGCGGTCGGCGGCCGAGGCGAGGCCGTGGCCTCTGAGGTCGAAGGTCACCACGTCGTGGTCGCGCCGCAGCAGCTCGGCCAGTTCGTGCAGGTCGGCCTGTGTGGAGCTCAGCCCAGGGCACAGGACCAGCGGTCTTCCCTCGCCACCCCGAGACACCGGAATCGTGACACCGTCGTGGTGAATTGTGAAGTGCCGCATTGCCCCTGTCTCCTGCCAGCCGCCCGTCGCTACCGGGTGGTACGTCGTCCCGATGGTGAGGTCTTCGGCCGCCACGTTACTCACATCGACATGGTGGCCGTCTGTTCAGGAGATCGGCCACGACCGGGATATTGGGGCAGGGGAAAGTCGTTCGCGCGCATCGCCGACGCAGGCAGGCTCTGCCGGGACCGCCTCGTGGAAGTCGGCCTATTACCCCATGGCGACAAATCTGTCGGGGCACATCGTTAACCTGCGGACATGGTCAGACCTGAGTCGGCACTGCGCCGCCTGCTGCGTGAAACAGAAAAACTGTTGCAACCGTATGGGTTTGACGGCTCCGACCCCAGGTGGATACGGGTCGAGCCGGGCGGTGTCGCCTCCGTCGGTCGCACGCGAGTTTCCCGCACGTGGACCAGCGGACAGCAGGTGCTCGGATTCGGCCTGGAGTTGAGCGCCACCCCAACGGCCTGGTGGGAATTCCGCAACTGGCGCAACACACAGCTGGGCCTACCGTCCACACCGCTGGAAGAGGCGACCGGCCCCGACCTGATCAAAACTCAAACCCTGCCCGACGAACTGACCGCCTTGTGGTCCTTACGGCTCGATCCGGAACAATCCGGCCAGCACGTGCTGCAAACCGATATCGACACCATCCGCACGGAACTGCCCCGGCGCGTACACGCTTACGCGCGCCGCGCATTACGGCTGGTGGAACCGGACCGGTACCTCGACGAACTGCTCACCCATCCCGACCCGCACATCGGTACCTGGGAGGCGATCGTCGTCCTGCTCGCCGATCGCGGACCGGGACCACAACTCGACGACGCATTCGACCAGATCCGAGCATGTTTCGCGCAGCGAGACGCGTCGGCCTACGCGGAAGATGTCATCGCGTACGCACAAACCCGAGCCGCCCTGGTTCACTGAAGTCATGCGATGTCGGCAACTGCCGGCATGGCTCGCGGGCCGCGGTCGCCGGGGCACTCCGCCACGACATTGCGATGCCGGTGCGACTGGTCCGCGTAGCCACTCTCCGCAGCGCCCCGGTCCGCACCCGCGCCCAGGCGGTTTACCGCATGGTTGAAACGCACCAGCTTCGCCGCGCGTTTGGGCAGCAACCGATTCGCGATAAGAACCTGGACCACAAGCGATTTCGGCACGATCCGGCGGTCAGCGGCCGCTTGGCGGTTCCGATTGCCGGGATGCATTCGACAGTATGTTCGACTACAGTGACGGGCGTCCCACCTCCGCCAGGGGGTGTGCCGAGAGATGAGCCGAATGACCACCCGGGGTTGCCGGGTCGGTGTAACGGTTAGCCGACCTACTTTCAGGTCTCCAAGATGGGGGCAGAGTCGGCGCTCCGGTCCGTTGGGCCGTGGCGCTTCAACTTGGACGTGACCGTGAACCGGTGTCGGAGAACGGGGTTGGGTGGCGGTGCGAGTGGATCGCACCGCCACCTCTACTAGTTGCGGGAGGGGCGGATTACTTGATCGACATGGTGGAGCAGGCGCGGGCTGCGGTCGCGCGGCTGCAGGTGGTGGCGGCGGAATCGGATGGGCGGGTCAGGCTGGGGCCCGGCATCGCGGACAAGGTGATGGACAGTTGGCAGGTGCCGGTGCCCCCGGATGTTCGGCTGATCGCCGGGGAGGTGGGGGCGATCTGGTTCGACGAGTACGACGCTATCGAATTCGACCACCCACGCAATGACGATCCCGAGCCCCGCCCCGCGCAAGCTCCGCAGCGTTATCGGATTCTGCATACGAATTCCGCGGCCGAAACCTATTGTGCCGAAGTCGATCCCGAAACCGGAGCGTGGGGGCGCATCTTCTACTACTGGGAGGACCACAGCATCACCTGGGTTGCCGAGAACCTCGCAGCATGGCTGCTGTTCGTGGCGCACGGGCTGGACCTCGCCCTGCGCATCGACAGCGGCGAAATGGTTCCGGAACTGGCCTCGGCCGGACACGTGGACGAGGCGGAGCTACCGCAGCTCACCTTCGAGAACGTATTCCGCGACTGGTTCGGCAGTTACGGCGAATTCTTCGCGCAACGCAACGATCCGCGAGCGACGACGCCTTACGTCCTGGACTAAGGGGCCGACTGGGCCGGTGCGACTGGTATCGGCGACCGGTACGAAGCCGGACGCCGATACCAGTCGCATCAGGCCGGTGACATACCGACCGCACCCAGATGCCGGGCGTAGAAGCGGGCCGTGTAGTTCTCGAAGCTGATCGAGTACACGCCGGAGACCGCTAAACTGCTGATCGCGTCAGCAGTGGTTCGCGTTGCGTGTTCATCGGCGGCCGGCCTTCGTGGATTGCTGTCCCGTCGTAGGGAGGTGGTGCGGTGTCTGTTCGTCGGAGCGTGCTGATAGCGGCGGTGCTGTGCGCCGTGCCGGTGCTGGGTGCGCCGCAGGTGCAGGCCTATCCACCGAGCGAGGGCAGCGGCGGTTGCCGCCAGGGCGGTCTGATGACCGGCCGGTTGGTGCCCGGCACCGGTAGCGCGGAACAGAATATCCGGCGTACGGCCACGCTGCGGGAGTGCGTCAGCTCGTTGCTTCCGGGTATCGGCTCCGGACAGTTCGATGTGACCATTCCGTGGAACGCACCTGGTACGCCCAGTTCGGCCCAGTTCGCATGGTCGGATGGCAGCATCAGTCCGGCGACCGGGTACGGCAATGGCTTGTGGTTGATCACCGACGGTCCGGCGCGTGGCCATGCGATCCAGGTGATCGTCGCCGATACGTGGAACGGCTGGTATTACAGCTTCGCCGATGTGGCCGTCACATCGGCGATCTTCCAATCCTGAGTTCAGTGCGCGCCGAGCGCATCGAGCAGCATCGGACGCGCCGCCGCGAGCGCTTGCTGCCAATAGGGCCAGGTGTGCGTTCCGTTGATGATGTCGAAGCGGGCGGGGAGGCCGAGTTCCGTCATTCGATCACGCAGCATCTGGGCGGACGTCAACGTCATCGCTTCGAGGGCCATCGCATTCACCGTATTGCCGAGTCCGTAGGGCAGGTCGAGCGGTCCGGGCTGGCCATTGCCGGTGGAGACGTAGACCGGCAGCCCGCGCAGCAATTCTGCCTCGTTGGTGGCATCGTTGCGGCTCCAGGCGGGGTCGCCGGCCGGACCCCACATATCGTCCACATTGAAGTTGCCCTCGTCCCACATGGCAGCGCGCATCGCTTCGTTCCAGAGCGGAAAAGTCGGGTGTACGAAGCCGGAAAATGATCCGGCGAACTTGAATTGGTCGCGATGGTGGCCGGCCAGCGTCAGTGCGGCATTGCCGCCCATAGAGGCACCGACGATCGCGTTGTTGGTCGGCGAAACGCCGAACCGCGCCAGGTATGCGGGCAACTCCTCGGTGAGGAAGGTTTCCCATTTGTACGTCGTCTGCTGACCATTGGTACTACTGGGTCGGTACCAGTCGGTGTAGAAGCTCGAGCGACCGCCGACCGGGAACACCAAAGTGACGTTGTCGCCTGCGAATTGGCGCAGCGCGTCGGTATCGCTGATCCACTGACTGTGATCGGCGGGCGCGCGGAGACCGTCGAGCACATAGACGGCCGCGCTCCCGCCCCGGGCCGCCCACTGCACCTGGACCTTGATCGGCCCCATGCTCGACGGCACGAACAGGTCCTCGTAACCGCCCGCGGGGGTGCGCAATCTTGGTGTGGCGGTGGCAACCGCCGCACCGATCGACGACAGCAGAACAGCTGCGACCAACACAGCGCCTGCCTTGCGCAGCCAACCCCAATGATTTCCAGACCGTGCTGTACCCACCCGCACACCTCCTACCGATCGGAAAGATCATCATAGTTTGCGCGACAATCGCTCTCGCCTCAGCTGACCGCCTTCTTCACGAGCGCGCCGAGCCGTTCCTCATCGGCGGCCGTCAACTTCGTCAGCGCGAAGGCGGTCGGCCACATGGTGCCTTCATCAAGGGTCGCGATGTCGTTGAAGCCGAACGTCGCGTACCGCGACTTGAATTTCTCGGCGGTTTGGAAGAAGCAGACGACCTTGCCGCCCATGGCATACGCGGGCATACCGTACCAGAGTTTCGGCGTAAGAGCTGGTGCGTTGGCCTTGACGATGGCATGGATCCGTTCGGCCATGATGCGATCCGATTCTGCCATCTCGGCGATCTTGGCGACCACGTCGGCTTCCCCATCCGACTTGGCCGCCCGCGAGCCGCGGCGCGCGGCGGTCTTCAACTCCTGGGCGTGCTCCTTCATCGCGGCCCGCTCTTCTTCGGAGAATCCGACGGCGGCCCGGCTCTTCGCGGTGGTTGCCTTGGTGGACTTCTGCGCTTGGTTCATTGTCTTTTCCTCCGTGATCGTCTCGCTGGGGACGGTTCCAATGCTATGGAGCCGACCCCGCGCCGGGCTTCTTCGAAACTGATCAATCGATGCGATCCGAAGATTCGCGCGGCGGACGCAGCGCGTCGCGGATGGTGTCGCGGAGCCAGCGCTGCGCCGGGTCGGCGTCGAGGCGGGCGTGCCAGAGCAGTCGCACTTCGACTTCCGGGAGGGGTGCGGGGATCGGAAACCAGCGAAGGCCGAGGGACTGGCCGTACTGTTCGGCGAGGCGTTGCGGGACGAGCCCGATGTACTGACTCGACGCGACCAGGAGTGCGGCGACGGCGGAAGTGGGCACGACGGCGGCGACGTGGCGCTGCAAGCCCGCGTCGTCGAGTGCGTCGTCGAGTGGCCCCCGAGCGCGACCACGGCGGGAGGCCGAGACGTGGGGATGTCGGCACAGTTGCCGCAATGTCGGGCGCCGGCCCAGTGGGCTGTCGGCCCGGACGATGCCCACTATTCGTTCGCGATACAGCACAGCTGACCGCATATCGGAAGCGACGATGTCGCCCGCGCCGATATCCAGATCGACCGAGCCGTCGCGCAGAGCCTCGATGCTCTCACTGCCCTCCGCGACGAAGCGCAGCGTCACGCCGGGAGCGACCGCGGCCGTGGCATCGACCGCCACCGCCGCCAGGGTCGCAGCAACACCGTCATTGATGCGAATTGTGAAGGTGCGCTGCAATTCTGCGACCGTGACCTCGCGATCGGCGCTGATCAGCGCCGACGCTTCGTCCAGCAGGGACCGCACCCGCGGCGCGGTGCGCAGCGCGAACGGTGTCGGAGCCATCCCACGACCGGCGCGCACCAAAATCGGATCGCCCATCGCCCGCCGTAACCGACCCAGGGCCCGGCTGGTAGCCGGGATGGACAGATGTAGGCGCTCGGACGCCGCCGTGACGCTGCCGTCCTGGAGCAGGGCATCGAATACGCGCAGGAGGTTCAGATCGAGCTGCTCTGGCACAGTTGCATCATATGCAAGGAGTAGTTATGAAAGTTGCGTGGCACGGAGACTGCCCAGGTCCATAACGTCGTGGCCATGCAATTCGATGCCCTGAATCACGCTCCGGACCTGTCGGCGCGCCCGGCCTCGCAGCGCGGCCTGCTCGCGGTCATCTGCGCATGCGTCGTGCTCGTCGTCGGCATGGTCGCCGCGATCAATCTCGCCGTCCCGATGCTCGCCGCCAGCGCACTGCATCCATCCGCGTCGGCGCTTGTCTGGATCGTCGATACCTATGTGATCGTCTTCGCCTGTCTGGTGATTCCCGGCGGGGCGGCGGGAGATCGCTTCGGGCGCAAGGGGATTCTGCTATTCGGACTGGGGCTGTTCGCGCTGGGCGCGCTGGTGTCGGCAGCGGCACCGAACGTGACGTTCCTGCTCGCCGGTCGGGCGGTTACGGGAGTCGGCGCTGCTGCCGTACTGCCCAATACGCTTGCCGTCCTGCTGCACGCTGTTCCCGCTGAGCGCAAGAGCGCGACTATCGCGGTCTGGGCATCGATGACGGGTATCGGTGGAATCGTCGGCAATGTCGGTGGCGGGGCGATCCTTTCGGGTGGTTCATGGCGTTGGCTGTTCGCCGGTGTCGTGCCGATCGCGCTGGTGCTCGCCGCTCTGGTGGGACGGATCGCGCCGGTGTCGCCGCGCCATGACCGCCGGCTCGACCCGCTCGGCGCGGCATTGCTCGTCGGTGCGTCGGTCGCGCTGCTGCTCGGGATCGTCCAGGGGCCGGAGTCGGGCTGGGACAGTGCGATCGTCATCGCCGGATTCGCCTGTGCCGCAGTGTTGTTCACCGCGTGGACGATTGTCGAGCTGAAAGTCGAACACCCGTTGCTGGATCCGCGGTTGTTCCGCCTCCCGGCCCTGCGCGGCGCCTGCCTCGGCATGACGGCGGTCTTCTTCGGCATGTTCGCGCTGTTCTACGTCAACGCGTCATTCCTGCAGTACGGCAAGGGATTCGGCGTACTGCAAACCGGTCTCGGGATAATCCCGCTCACCGTCCCGATCATCCTCGGCGCGAAGCATGTCGGACGACTGTCACAGCGTATCGGACTCGACGCCACCACCGCGCTCGCATTCGTATTCGTCGGCGGCGGACTGCTCGGATTGTCCAAGAGCGACGTACAGACACCCTATGTCGCATACGCCGCGTGGCTCGTCGTGATGGGAATCGGTGTGGCGCTGGCACTTCCGACATTGTCCGGTGCGATCGCCGGGGCGCTGCCGCCGGAGCAGGCCGGGGTCGCAGCCGGCTTGCAGGCCACCACCCGCGAGTTCGGCAGCGCCCTCGGCGTCGCGGTCATCGGCACAGTGCTCACCGCACGATTCGTCGCCGCTCTACCGTCGGAGATCCGCGCCGAGCACGATCCGCACACCGTAGCCCAGGCACTCGCCATCTCCGACCGCACCAATGACGTTGTCGCAGCGTTTATTTCGGGTGCAGACGGCGGATTCCGGGCGATCGGCCTGATCGTGCTCGTCGCGGGTGGGTTCGTCGTGCTGCAGTCGCTACTGTCTCGACGTGGATCCGCTCGACAGGCGCACGTCTCGGTGGCGAGGGCTACGAAGCCGTCCCTCTCCCCCGCCGATCACATGCCGTGATTCCGAGACGGCCGAAGTCGGCATCCCGACGCGCGATATCGCCGAGGCAATCGGCCGCGGACTCGCCCGTCACCTAACCGACCGGTCCGACGCGTACTTCGGCTGGGTCGAGCGTCGCCCCCGAGTGACGGTTTCCCGAATCTGATCCCAATGCTCGTCGAGCCTTGTCGTCTCCCGACCCCACTTCATAGGCCGAAGGCTAACAGGCCGTGGGTGGTGGCGGACCGTATGCGGTGTTGCCCTTGCGGGCGACGAGGGCGGAGCGGAGATACCACAGTCCGCTGGGGTCGGCGGGGTCGAAGCCGGTGAGATGGGCTATTCGGCGGAGTCGGTAGTCGACGGTGTTCGGGTGGACGCACAGTTTGCGAGCGGCGCGCGTTCGGCTCAGGCCGGTGTCGATGTAGATCTGGAGGGTTTCCGACAGGTCCGGGTGTTCGTGCAGTGGGGTGAGCCGGTTGGCGAGGGCGTCGCGGCCCAGCCCAGGGCGGGTCAGTTGATACTGCAGCGCCAGTTCGGTGAATCTGTATACGCCGGGCTCCAATTCGAGCTGTTGCACGGTGTCGAGGAGTTCGTGGGCATGGCGCGCGGCGATGGGCACCTCGTCGGGGCGGGCGGTGACAACGGCGACGGTGAGCGGCACCTGCGTGGCCGAGGACATGCGTTGCACCAGTCCGTCGAGTTCGGGATCGGTCCGCATGGTGGACGGGACGAGAATCGTTCCGCCGTCGACGGATAACAGCGACAGCGCCGTCCCTCCGAATATGGTCGCGAGTGCGGCTTGGAGGCGGCGGAGCTTACGGCGTGCGACAACCTGTCCGTCGAGCTGCGGATGGCTCTCATCCGGATGCGCCGGAATCGCGACGGCAAGCACCGAGTACTCGTCGGCGATCGGTAGGCCGCATTCCCGCGCCGCCGCGGAATCGAGATGACCGGCGAGCAACGCCGAGGTCAGGCTGTGCGCCGCGGTCTGATGCTCGGCGGCAACGGCCTTGTGCTCGAGGACGTAGGCCTTACTGACGGTGGCGGTTGTCAGTTTCGACAGCTCCAGCACCGTAGCGGTGCCCCGGACGACGCCGAGTACATCCGCCGGACCCGTACGAGCGAATATCAGATCCAGCCCCACTTTGAAGCCCTCGTGAACCGCATGCAGAACGGTATCGACGGGGATCCCTTCACGGGTACATCCGGCGGCCGCAATCGCGAGCCGGTCGGTCCTCGTCGGCAGCGCGTGACCGTTCACGCAGTGGATCAGCCATCCCAGGCAGATCCGGACCACGGCCTTCACATCGCGAACCAGCGTTTGTCCCGGCAGCGCGCCGCACTGTTCGTCCGACTCCGCGAGATGTGCCATCACCTCGCGGGTCAACCTGTCGATATCGCGCGCGGACAGCGGAATCGGCCGATCCAGCCCATTGCGTTCGGGCCGGACGAGAGTCTCGATCGTCACGTATGACCTCCTTGTCACCGTAGTCACTCAGTCACTACGACCTGGGTGAACAACTGCCGCGCCGAGAACTTCGCTGTTACCGGCTGTCTGCTGTGTCAGATACGTTAAACCGAGCGGTAACTCACCTTCTACTCCTCTTTGAGGAATCCGCAACGGTCGCAAACACAGTCGGCTACCAGGCATAATGCTGCTTCTCGAGCGACGTCGAGCAGCGCTCACCTACCAATAGATGGGGAGGTGCTCACTTTTGGAGCCGCGACGTCAGGTCGCCTTGGCCTTGATTTCGGCCTCGGCCATCGCCGTCATCATTCGCGCGGTCATCTCGATCGCCTCTTTGCGCTCCCCGCTGTCGACCTCCAGCGCCGATGCGCGAAGCACCGCGGCAAAACCGGTGTTGATCAGCACGAAGGTCATCACGTCGTACTCGTGATCGTCACCGGGGCCGAGCAGCTGGATCACCAGCAGCTTGACCAGCAGCCGCAGCCTCGGCTCGAATTCGGGGATACCGCTGCTATAGAACTGCACTCCGGCCACCAGCGCGCGCACCAACCGGGCGTTGGCCACCAGTTCGTCGGTGATGACTTCCAGAATGCCGGTGATCATTTCCAGCATCGGCTTGTCCGACAGCCCGAATATCCGCTCGGTAAAGCGCCTTTCGACGTTTTCGAGCAGGCGCCTGAGCAGCTCTTCGACGATGACCGAGCGGTCGGCGAAGTAGCGATAGACGGTGCCAATGCTCACCCCGGCCTCGGCCGCGATCCGGTTCGTCGAGGTGTTGGCGATACCGCGCTCCCCGAAAAGCTGTGCGGCGGCGTCGAGTATGTGTTCTCGGGTCGCCCTGGCGCGTTCCTGTGTCGGACGACGGCGCTGCCCAACGGTTTTCGGCGGCATCGCACCCCTCCTGCCGAACTGTCCTGAGAAGATGAGCGTCGCTCAGTTTAACGGCGGCATCGGTTTTCATGCCACGAATTCCTGATCCGATGACGCCGCCATGGGGTGGAATGTGGTGCAGTCACAAGCGTGGCCGATGGAGGTGTGATGGTGGTCGGTCGAGTGCCGAAGAGTCGTCTCGCGCGGGGCGGCAAGGTGGGCCGATTGGTTGCGGGACAGGCCATCCGTGAAGTCGGCACCCGCCTGTCGATGATCGGGCGAACCGAACAGGCCCGGCAGCTGCTCGCCGAACGGTCCACGCTGCGTACCGCACAGCAACTCGTCACCGTGCTCGGCGCCATGAAGGGCGCGGCAATGAAACTCGGGCAGATGCTGTCGGTGCTCGATGTCGATCTGCTGCCGGAATCGCATCGTGAGATGTTCCGTGACAAGGTCGCCGAGCTACGCGATCAAGCGCCCGCATTTCCGTTTCCGGCAATGCGACAGGTGATCGAGGACGATCTCGGGCCATTGGCGCGGACCTTCGCCGACTTCGATGAGACGGCGATTGCCGCAGCCTCGATCGGCCAGGTATATCGCGCGAAGTTGCACGATGGACGCACCGTCGCGGTCAAGGTCAAATATCCGGGCGTGGACGAGGCCGTCGAGGCGGATATGCGCAATCTGGCGATGATCAGCAGACTCTGGAAATCCATTCTGCCGAGCGCCGCGGATACCGATGTGCTCGACGAAATCGCCCGCAATATCGGCAGCGAGCTCGATTACGTGCGCGAAGCACAGACACAGCATCGAGTCGCGGCACGCTATCAGGACCATCCGTTCATTACGGTCCCCGACAGCGTCGAGGAACTCTGCGGACACCACGTTTTGGTGACGGACTTCGTCGACGGGAAGTCGTTTCCGCAGATCCAGGACTTGCCCGCGGCCGAACGCGATGGGATCGGCGAGCTGGTCTATCGCTTCTATGTCAGTTCCCTGTTTTCGGATTTCGAATTCTGTGGTGACCCGCATCCGGGCAATATCATGCTCGCCGCGGACGGTCGCGTCGGCTTCGTGGATTTCGGGCTCTATCACAATATGGATCCGGTGCATATCGAACTCGAGCGTGCATGTCTGCAGGCCGCCGGTGAAAATCGGGCCCAGGACCTTTATGAGGCATGGGTGGGCCGCGGCATTATCGACCCGGACTCGGACGTCACGGCAGAGGAATGCCTGGAGTATGTGTGGGCTGCCGCGGGCTGGCATCTGACCGACGAGGAAATCACGGTCACGCCCGAACTCGCCACCGGCGCAGTGGTTCTCGCGGTCGACCCCAGGGTCGCCGAGTTTCGCGGTATGCGACAACAGTGGCTCCCGCCGGAGCATGTCTTCTCGCGGCGAGCAGACCTGTTCACCTTCGCCGTATTGGGCCAATTGGGGACCACGAACAACTGGCACCGAATCGCCAGGGAATGGCTCTACCACGAACCTCCGGCAACCGAGATCGGACGGGCGACAGCGCGGTGGCGCGCCGACCGGTAACACCTTGGTGGTGATCCGGTCCACCTTGGGGGCACGAGCTCAGCACTCGGGGACCTGATATCGGCGGGCGATGGGGCGGACAGTTAATCAAGTCACCGCAACCGAACCGGAGCCCTCGATGTCGATCACCAGCACCATCGCCACCTCGGCGCAACGTCGTGCCACGGTCTCGACCGAGGACGGGGTGGAACTCGCGGTTCGCGAATACGGCCCGCGAGATGCCGACCTCACCGTCGTCCTGCTGCACGGACACTGCCTGCGCACCGCGTCGTGGACCTACGTCCGCCACGCGCTGCAGCGCCGGTACCCCGGCGCCCGGATCGTCTGCTACGACCACCGCGGCCACGGCGATTCCGCCGCGGCCTCCCGGCGGACCTACCACCTCGAGCAGCTCGGCAAGGACCTGCGCGACGTTCTCGACGCCGTCGCCCCCACTGGGCCGGTCGTCCTGGTCGGCCACTCGATGGGCGGCATGACGGTGCTCACCTACGCCAGCCAGAATCCACACGAGATCGGCACGCGCATTACCGGCGTCGCACTCATCGCGACCGCCGCGAGCGGACTCGCCGACGCCGGTTTCGGCCGTCTGCTGCGCAACCCGGCCGTATCCGCATTCCAGGCGGCCGTCCGACGCGCTCCGGGCCTGATGCACCACGCGAAGCTCATGGCCTGCAAGGTTTTCGCCCCGATCATCCGCACCGCCGAGTTCGGCGATCGCAAGGTGAGCCTGCGGGTGCTCGCCCTCGCCAACGCGATGCACAACGAGACACCGATCGTGACGATGGCCAGCTTCCTGAGCGCCTTCATGGTCTTCGACCAGACCGACACCCTCGCGGTCCTGTCGAAGATCCCGACGTTGGTGCTGTGCGGTAGCGCCGACCTGATGACGCCGCCGTCGCATTCCATCGCGATGGCCGCCGCCGTCGAGTACTCGGATTTCGTCCTGGTCGACGGCGCCGGCCACTCGGTGATCCTCGAGCGGCCGACGGAGGTCACCCAGGCCATCAGCCGCCTGATGACACGCGCCGGGGCTACCGGCAAGGCCGCGGGCACGCACCTCGCACTCGTGGCGTAGTCCGCTCAGGGTCGCGAGCTGAGTCGGACCACCGGGTATTCCTCGTCGGCTTTGCGCTGATATTTCTCGTAACGGGGTTGGGCGGCAGTGATGCGCTGCCAGGCCTGTTCGCGGTCGGCGCCGTCGAGCCGATGTGGTGTCACCGGGACGGCGACGCGGCCGTGCATTTCGATCGATGCCAGATCCGGATGCGCCATCAAGTTGACGTACCAGCCCGGGTGACGGTCCCCGCCGCCCGATGCGACGACCAGCCAGGCGAGCTCCGGTCCGCTGCCCGGCGCTTCTCGATTCCTGATCGGTCCGAGTCACCGATAGGAAACCAGTTGGGCGCGACGGTATCCGGGCTGGTAGCGTACCGGAGGCCGTGACATCGAGCGAGGAGGTGAGACCCATGAACGCTGTATCCATGTGGGTGCTCCCCTTCGGGTTCACGGTCGGGCGATTGAGGTAGGTGTCGCCGGGAGTGCCTCTACAAGGCAAGCCCGAAAGGCAACAACCAAATGCATTTCACCTCGCAGACATCGTCGAGCGGTGTCATCGAACGCGACTTCATCCTGGGTGAGGTCCCCGGTGTGCTCTTCTCACCCGAGTCCGGCTCCGACCACGCACCCCTGATCCTGATGGCGCACGGCGGCGGCCAGCACAAGAGAGCACCGGGAATCCTGGGCCGCGCCCACCACTTCGTGACGGCCTGCGGTTTCCATGTCGCCGCCATCGACGCGCCAGGACACGGCGACCGACCGCGCACGGCGACCGACGAACAGCAGGTGGCCGCCTTACGGCAGGCTCAGGCAGCGGGCGAATCCATCGGCCCGATCGTCGTCGGGATCCACCTCGACCTGGCGGCACGTGCCGTACCGGAATGGCAGGCAACCATCGACGCCCTCCAGAAACTTCCAGAGATCGGCACCGACGCGCCGATCGGCTTCTGGGGCATCATGCAGGGCACCGGAATCGGCGTCCCGTTGACGGCGGTCGAATCCAGGATCACCGCCGCGGTCTTCGGTTGCCTCGGACATGAAACCCTGACCGAGGCGGCAGCACAGATCACCGCCCCGATCGAATTCCTGCTCCAGTGGGACGACGAACTCGTCGACCGCCAATCCGGACTCACCCTCTTCGACGCCTTCGCATCGAAGGAAAAGTCGTTGCACGCCAACGCAGGTGCACACGCCGGAGTACCGAGGTTCGAAGTCGACAGCGCGGCCCGCTTCTTCGCCCGGCATCTCGGCACATCACCGGCCTGACTCAACAGGTTTCGGCGACCGGCTTCGTGCCGGTTGCCGATACCCTGTAGCAAATTTCGTCGTACCAGGCCGGATCGAGCGCAGGCTCTGAAGAGGTCGGTCGACCGCGACGGCGTTGTACGGCGTGGTCGGTGACTGCGGTGTGGTGAGGCGAGCGTTCGGCAGGTACAGGCGATCGCCGAACGCAGCGATGGTTGTCGGTGTGTCGAAGCGCGGATCGGTCAGGCGCAGCTCGAGCGTGCCGGTCGCGCCCGCCGCCTCGAGCGCGATGACGGCGACCGCATTGCGCCGGTTCTGGACTACGAACAGCGTGCTGCCGTACAAGAGCAGTCCGTCACCGTCGGGCACGGTCTCGGTGCCGATGTCGATCCGGCGCGTCGTGCCCGTCGCCGGGTCGACACGGAACAGGTGGCCGGTCACCGACTGCACGATGATCAGCCCCGTGCCGTCGGGGGTGCGCACGATTCCGTTGGCGTTGAAAGTTTTTGGTACATAAGCGATGTCGCCGATCAGCGGGAGACGCACCACTGCCTCGGGCGGTGGCAATACACCGTCGCGGCCGACCGGTAGGTGGTACAGCACGGGCGTGCGGGAGTCGGTGAACCACGCGCCCGCGGAGGTGAGCACCACATCGTTGACGAATGTGTCCGGCGGCGTGCCGAGTCGGTAGCTCGCCGACACCGCGCCGGTCCGGGTATCCACGACACGCGCATCGCCGGAACTGCCACCAGCGACGAACAGCCGACCACGATGGTCGAGCTGGAGCCCGAGCGACGGTGTACCCGGCCCGGGGCTCAGCAGGACGCGCTGCCCGGTCATCAGGCTGACGCGGTAGATGGAGCCGTCTGCCTGCGAGCCGAGATAGGCCACCGGCAGCTCCCCGATCGCGATACCCTCTGGCCGGAATCCGGCGGGCAGGTCGATCGCGGTGGGGAATGCACCATCCGCCGCCGCCCGATCCGCGGGTTGCAGCACGGCGACACCGAGGCAGGCGAGCGCGGCGGCGAGACCGAGGATTCGGCTCATCTCAGTAACCGACGGTGAAATGTTGGGTATCGCATGGGATTTCGAGTTCGTCGAGGACTGCCACGGCGAGGTCTTCGGCCGAGATTCGGGATGCGCCATCGGCATCGGTGATGAGGGTAGTGGTGCCGCGTCGGTATTTTCCCGTGCGATGTCCGGGTTCGAGGAGGGCGGGCGGACTGAGATATATCCAGTTGGCCGGGTGTGTTCGGCAGGCTTCCAGTTGCGCGACGCTGGCGGCGGCGATGGGGCGGATCGCGAGCGGCACATACTCCGGGCTGTCGATGACGAGCCGGTCTGCGTGTCCCGGGATCTGCAGCGGTGCGGCGCCGCCGACAACGAGGATGCGCGCTCGAACGGCCGCGGCCGCGTCGAGCAGCGCCGTCGTGGTTGCGGCGACGGTGTTTTCCTGCCCTGGAGCCGGACGAGTCGCCATCACGATCGCGTCGGTGCCCTCGAACAGTCTGCTCATCTGGTCGGCGTCGTGCGCGACGGCAACCACTCCGGCGGGCAGCGTGGCCGGGCGCTCTTTCCGGAATACCGCGACGAGTTCATGGCCTCGGCTCGCGGCTTCGCTGACGACGCGCGAACCGACCATGCCTGCGGCTCCGATGACGGCAATCTTCACCGAGCTGTCCTTTCCAGGGAGGGAACGGGAAGTTGTCCCGCGACGATGGCGGCAAGCGAGAACCCGAACCCCACGAGTTGGATCGGGCCGAGTGTCTGGCCGAGCAGGACAGCACCGAGCACGGCGGCCACCAGTGGCGAGAGCAGGGAGAGAATCGAGACGGAGTTGACCGGCAATGCGGTGATGCCACGGAACCACAGGACGTAGGCGATCAGGCCGCCGATCAGTCCCAGCCAGAGGTAGCCGAGGACGGCGTCCGGGTCGATCGCGGGAGGTGCGCCCTCGAAGACGAAGGTGACAGGCACCAGGAACAGACCGCCCGCGGTGAGTTGCCAACCGGCGAAGGCAGTGGGGCGCACCTCAGCGGGCCGGCCCCAGCGTTTGGTGAGCGTCACGCCGAGCGCCATCGTGGCCGCGCAGGCCAGACCCGCGACGATCCCGATGACGTCGAGTGCCGCATTCGGTCCGATCACCACCAGGCCGACGCCGACCACCCCCATTGCACCCCAGCCGATCCGCCATGCCGATGGGCTCTCGTGCAGAACTGTCACGGCCAGGATCGCCACGATGAGCGGCTGAGCTGCCGCCAAGGTCGCGGCAACGCCGCCGGGCAGGCGTTCGGCCGCGACGAACAGCAGCGGAAAAAACAGCCCGATATTCAGTACACCGAGCACCGCGGCCTTCCCCCACCACGTCCCGCGCGGCACCGTCCGGGTGACCGCCAACGCGATCAGACCGGCGGGCAGCGCACGCAAGAGTCCTGCGAAGAGTGGATGTCCCTGCGGGAGGAGTTCGGTGGTGACGACATAGGTGGTGCCCCACGCCAAAGGCGCGAGCGCCGTCAGGGCGGCGCGCGACAGGTTTCCCTTCGAAGCACCGGAAACCCGCTGTGCTACTGAACTTTTCACACTCGCAGTCTCACCCGGCCGCGATCAATGAGTCCAACACATGTTTGTCACCGGATCAATCTTGATTCAAGATTGATCCATGGAGCTCCAGCAGATGCGCTACGTCGTCGCGGTCGCCGAGACGAACAGCTTCACCAGGGCTGCCGAACGATGCCTGGTCGTCCAGTCCGCCCTCAGTCACCAGATCGCGCGCCTGGAACGCGAACTCGGCGCGCGACTTTTCGAGCGCACCAGCCGCCGGGTGCGGCTGACACCTGCTGGTGTGGCATTCCTCCCCGCCGCCCGTCAGTGTCTCGACGCCGCCGAGCGGGCGGCCGCCGAGGTCGCCGCGGCAATCGGCGAGGTACGCGGGCGGCTCGCCGTCGGCCTGATCCCGACCGTCGCCGCGGTCGATATCCCGGGTGCGTTGCGCGATTTCCGTCGGCAGTACCCGCAGGTGCGCATCGACCTGCGGGTGGGCGCGAGCGACGACCTCGTCGAACAGGTCAGGGACGGCGCCATCGATGTGGCCTTCCTCGGGCTGCCGACCACGGCGCGACCCCAGGGCGTCGCCGTTCACGAGCTCGCCCGTGATCGTCTCGTCGCCGTGGTCGCCCCGGACCATCCCCTCGCCGACGAAACAATGGTCGACCTGCACAGACTTTCATCCGAGGTTTTCGTGGACCTCCCAGCCGGGACAGCCGGACGAATCCAATCCGACCAGGCCTTCGCAGCCGCCCGTCTCGACCGTGACGTCGCCTTCGAAGTGACCAGCGCCGACTACATCGCCCGACTCGTCGGGCCGGGCCTCGCCGTGGCCATGCTCCCCGCCGCCTACGCGCCCCAGCTCACCGGCGTTGTCACCATCGAGGTCACCGACGCACCGGCCCGCGTCGAGTACGTCATCTGGAGCCGCACCGGCCGCACGCCCGCGGCGACCGCCTTCCTCGCCGTTCTCGGCATCCCGGCACACACCGGCGACTGAAACATCAGCCCCACATACAAGCGGGATGTTCCACGGCTCACATCCCGGGACATGCCCTTGCATTCGGAACAGTTGTAATTACACAATCATTGTGTGAATACAACCGTTGGAGAGCTGACTCCGCGTCGCAAGTTGGTGGTGTTGGCGACGTGTTGCCTGAGTCTGCTGATCGTGTCGATGGATTCGACGATCGTGAATGTCGCAGTGCCTGCAATTCGAGCGGATCTGGATGCGCCGCTGGCTCGGCTGCAGTGGATCATCGATATCTACGCACTCACGCTCGCGAGTCTGCTGATGCTCGCGGGGGCGACCGCGGATCGGTTCGGGCGGCGGCGAGTGTTCCGGATCGGATTGGCGGTCTTCGCACTCGGGTCGCTGGCCTGCAGCCTCGCGCCGAATATCGAAACCCTCATCGGAGCAAGATTTTTGCAGGCGATCGGTGGGTCGATGCTGAATCCGGTTGCGATGTCGATCATTACGCAGGTCTTCACCGGGAAGGTGGAACGCGCTCGCGCAGTGGGCATTTGGGGTGCAGTGGTCGGCATTTCGATGGCGCTGGGGCCGATGGTCGGCGGTGTGCTGATCGATGCGCTGGGGTGGCAGTCGGTCTTCTGGATCAATCTGCCCATCTGCGCGCTCGCCCTGGTTCTGACGACTCTATTTGTGCCGGAATCGAAGTCGTCCACGGTGCGCGGACTCGATCCGATCGGGCAGTTGCTGGCGATCGCATTGCTGTTCACGGTGGTATTCGGGTTGATCGAGCGGTTGCCGGTGGTCTTCGTGGTGTCGGCGGTGGCCCTCGCCGCCTTCCTGTGGCAGGAATCGCGGCGCTCGGATCCGTTCATCGATCTGCGCTTCTTCCGCAGTGTGCCGTTCACATCGGCGACGGTGACCGCGATCTTCGCCTTCGCGGCGCTCGGCGCGTTCCTGTTCACCTGCTCGCTGTATCTGCAAGAGCTGCGCGGTTATTCGGCGGTGCACACGGGGGCGCTGTATCTGGCCATGGCGGTCGCGACGCTCATCTTCTCACCGCTGTCGGGGCGTCTGGTCGGGCGCTACGGGACTAAACCCTCTTTGCTCGCGGCGGGCGTCGCGATGACCATCGCCGCCGTGCTACTCACTCGACTCGATGTGGCAACTCCGGTCTGGCATCTGCTCATCATCTTCGCGATCTTCGGAATCGGATTCGGCATGGTCAATGCACCGATTACGACGGCGGCGGTCAGCGGGATGCCACTGGATCGCGCGGGCGCCGCGGCGGCGGTCGCCTCGACCAGCAGACAGGTCGGCGTGAGCATGGGTGTCGCGCTGTGCGGTGCGCTGACCGGTGCCGGTCTGTGGTGGCTGATTACGGTTTTCACCGCCGGAATCGCCATACTCAGCATAGTCGCGAACACCCGGTGGGCCGCGCGGTCCCGCGATCGCGTCGCCCCGATATTGGAAGAGAAGGTCCCCGCACATGCCGGATGACGTACCCACCGCCGACGATGTGTGGGCCCAGCTCACCCACCTGGTGATGGATACCCGTGACTCGTGGAAGCGGGCGGTCAGCGAACGAACCGGCTTGCCGTTCAGTCGAATTCGCATTCTGCGCCGCCTGCGCCCCGGCCCGCTCACGCTCAACCAGATCGCGCAGGCAACCGGCATGGACGCGCCCGCGACCACGGTCGCGGTCAATAATCTAGACGAACTCGGCCTCGTCGTGCGCGAGATCGACCCGACCAACCGCCGCCGCAAACAGGTCTCCATCACCAGCGCCGGTCGCGCCATACTCGCACAGGCCATGGCCACCCCCGACCCCGCCCCGCCCGCCGTCGTTGCCCTCTCCTCCGACGACCTGCGCTCGCTGCATCAGCTCTTACGCAAGCTCGAGCACTGACCGCCGACGCATTTCACCAATTCGGAGCGGCACACTATGCTTCAATCGTATGTAGAACGTGTTCCAGCTCTGGGAGGTGGCCATGGCCACGCCGTCGATTCCCGCCGGATTCGATTTCACCGACCCGGACCTGTGGGCGAAACGCAGACCCACCGCGGAATTCGCGGAGCTGCGCCGAACCGCGCCGGTCTGGTGGTGCGCGCAGCCCGATCGCTCCAGCGGCTTCGATGACGGCGGCTACTGGGCGGTCACGAAACTCGAACACATCAAGGAGATCTCGAAACATCCGGAGATCTTCTCCTCCACCGCGAACAGCGCGATCATCCGCTATCAGTCGACCATCACCCGCGAACAGATCGATATGCAGCGGCTGATTCTGCTCAATATGGATCCGCCGGCCCACACCAAGAATCGGCGCATTGTGTCCAAGGGCTTCACCCCGCGCGCGGTGGAGGGCCTGCGGGCGGCGCTCACCGAGCGGGCGGCCCGAATTGTGCACGAGGCCAAGAAGTCCGGCAACGGTGATTTCGTGGAGCAGGTCGCCTGCGAATTGCCGCTGCAGGCCATCGCCGAACTGCTCGGGGTGCCGCAGCAGGATCGCAAGAAGCTGTTCCACTGGTCCAATCAGATGATCGGCGCCGATGATCCGGAGTACGCCACCGATGCGCCGACCGCACAGCTGGAATTGACCGGCTATGCCTGGACCATGGCCGAGGAGCGGCGCGCCTGCCCGGCGGACGATATCGTGACGCAGCTGGTCAATGCCGATATCGACGGTGAGCATCTGGGTTCGGACGAGTTCGCGTTCTTCATGATCCTGCTATCGGTGGCGGGCAATGAGACCACCCGCAACTCGATCACCCATGGTATGAAGGCCTTCGTCGACCACCCGGACCAATGGCAGCTCTATAAGGAGCAGCGGCCGCGCACCGCGCCGGATGAGATCGTGCGCTGGGCCACCCCCGTCTCGGTATTCCAGCGCACCGCGACCCGCGATGTAGAGCTCGGCGGGCAGTTGATCCGCAAGGGCCAGCGCGTCGGATTGTTCTACAGCTCGGCCAATTTCGACGAGGACGCCTTCGAGGATCCGTTCCGGTTCGATATCCTGCGCGACCCCAATCCACACGTCGGATTCGGCGGCGCGGGCACGCACTACTGCCTCGGCGCGAACCTGGCCCGGCTGGAGATCGATCTGATGTTCAATGCCATTGCCGACACCATGCCCGAATTGAGTCAGGTCGCCGAACCCGAGCACCTGCGCTCCGGATGGCTCAATGGCATCAAACGGTGGGAAGTACGTTTCGATTGATGCACGCGAACTCGGCAAAGCCGTTGCGAGCGCGCATCATGTAACTATGGAACCTGAACCAGTGCGGGTGCGGGTGATCCTGTTGTTCGGCGATCGGGCGCAGGTGCAGACACCATGGCATCCGACACATTCGCCCATGTGGATACCGGCTGCCGATATCGCCGAGCAGGCCGGGCTGCCACAGAACGAATTACCAGGACGGGAGTTCTGGGCCTCCGGTGATGAGCACGGGCTGACCGGTTTTCGGCTGGTCTTCGACCCACGGCTCTGATACGCATCGGAGGATATGCGTGAGAGTTGCAGACATCAGCGCGCGATGACTTGCGTTGGCAGCGAGGCGAATCCACGGTTGTGTCGAGCTGACATGGTCGACCGTAGTCGACCATGGGCTAATTCGGCACGAGGTCGTACTTCAGCAGCGCGAAGCCGGTGGGCACGGTGGCGCTCATCGAGATGCGATCCCCGGACCAGGTACCGACCAGTGCGGCATCGCCGTCGGCGCAATCCGCGCCTTCCGCAGTGAGCATCGGCAGCGGGTGGATGCGGTGGCGGTCGTCGCCGTGCCGGACCGTCGCCTTGTCCACATAGGTGCGTTTGTCATGATTGAGGATGTAGCGGCCGATGAAGCCGTTTTGCGGTGCGACCAGCGGGGCGACGGAGGCGGCCTTGTCGTAGAGGCCGGTCTGCTCCCCCACCTGCGGTCCGGCCCACACCACCCGCGTCGGCACCGTCAGGAGGCGCTCCACACCCTGGACGAAGTCGTCGCCGATCCAGGCGCGTCTCAGGAATCGGATCTTGGGTTCCAGATACCCGATCAGCTTGTGGTCGGCGTCCAGGAAGACGGCTCTGCAGAACTGCCCCACGGGGGTGATTTCCTCTCTGGGATAACGGCTTTCGGATAATCTAGCCTGCGAGCACGGTTGCGGCTCGGCGGGTGGTTACAGTCGAGTTACCGGCATGTTCAGGTCTGGCTCGAGATCACCCGCAACGGCTGCTTCGATGCGCGAGTTAGGCTCCGACGGTGCGATACGCCATTTCGGTTCCGCAGCTCATTCCCGACGGATCGTTCCAACCGGAAAATCTGCGGGCCTACCTCGATCGAGCCGAAGCGCTCGGCTTCGAGAGCGCATGGACGACCGAGCAACTGCTCGGATCCGCGCCCAATCTGAGTCCGATCGAGTTGTTGACCTTCGCGGCCGCATGCAATGAGCGGTTGCGCTTCGGATGCGCGGTGTTCGTGACACCGCTCCACAATCCAGTGCACCTCGCCAAACGCATCAGCACGCTGGACCAGCTCACGCGCGGCCGGCTCGAGATCGGCGTCGGGATCGGCGGACGCAACCGGATGTTCTCCGCCTTCGATGTCGACCCCGCCGACAATCTGGTGACCCGCTTCAACGAGGGCCTGCGCGTCATGAAGGCACTGTGGACCCAGCCGCGGATCGACATCGACGGCGAGTTCTGGCAGCTGACCGATGCCACCATGGAGCCGAAACCGTTCCAGAAGCCTTATCCGCCACTGTGGTTCGGCGGCAGCACACCCGCGGCATTGCGGCGGGCGGTTCGGCACGGCAACGGATTCTTCGGCGCTGGTTCGAGTACGACGGCCAAATTCGCCGAACAGGTCCGGTACGTGCGCGAGACCCTGGCCGAAAACTCTGGCGACCCATCGGATTTCCGCATCGCCAAACGTGTCTACATCGCGGTCGACGACGACCCGGCGCGGGCCGAACAGCGCATGGCAACCGCCCTTTCCGACTTCTACGGCGAATTCGGAAAAACCCTGCTGCCCGTCGCCGTACACGGCACGCCTGAGGACTGCATCCAGGGCCTACGCGAGGTGGCCGGCGCCGGGGCCGAAATGATCCTGATCAACCCGCTGTTCGACGAGGCCGCTCAAATGGAGCGCATAGCCGCGGAGGTGCTGCCGCACGTCGACTGAGCGGGTGCGGTAACGCCAGAGCGCCTCTTGGCAATGAACAGAGCAAGGGGGGCCGGTCACGCGACGAGGATTCCGGGGAGGAAAGTCATGTCCACATCGAAGACGCGGATGGCGGTGGCAGTGCTGATCGCCATCGGAGTCGTGCTGGTGTCGTGCCAGCGGTCCGTCGATTCCAAAGGTGACGACCAGAGCACGGTGAACGACCCGATACCGACGAACGTGGTGCGAACCCTCGCAAAAGGCACCTTCGCCCCGCAACAACACGTCACGAGCGGAACAGCCGTACTCCTCGAACTATCCGACGGCACAAAGCTCCTCCGCCTGGAAAACCTCGACCTCACCAACGCCCCGAACCTGCACGTATGGCTCACCGAACAACTCCACCCCTGGCCCGAACTCGACAAGCCCTACTATGCAGATCTCGGAAATCTAAAGGCCAACAAAGGAAACCAGAACTACCCTATCTCCGCCGACACTCACTTCGACCGTTTCAACGGCGTAGATATCCGCGACAACGACTCGCCTGACGCATTCGCCTACGCATCGATGCGGCTCGAGTAGACGGTGGATATCCGGGGAGATCGGTCGCGAACATTTCCGCTGCTCGAGAGCGTCTGCCGGTTGGCGGCGAAATTCTGAGCTGGTGTCAGCGCGGGTCCGGGGCTTCGGCGGGCTCGTAGCCGAGGCGGACGTCGTGGGCTACCTCGCCGCCGGAGACTGTTACTCGGGTAGTGACCGGTGGGTAGCCGCGGGCTATTACGGTGTAGTGGCCTTCGGGGAGGTCGGTTACCAGGTAGCGGCCGTTGGCGTCGGTGCGGGCACTGGCGGTGAGGTCACCGGATGCGTCCAGGACGGTGATCTGGATGTCCGGGACGGCTCGGTCGCCGTCGGCCCAGGCGGATCCGGCCAGCACGGCCATCGATGCCATATCGATGTCGTGATGTAGGAGACCGCTGTCGGGAATGGTGAGGGTGGTGGCGCTGGGGCGCATGTGTTCGGCGACCGCCACCAGGGTGTAGGTGCCCGAGACGACGCCATGGCAGACATACGCGCCGTCGCCCGCGGTGATCGCCGCGCCGACGACGTCACCGTGGATATCGGTCAGTGTGACAGTGGCACCCGGCAGCGGAGTACCGCGACCGGCCGAACGGACCACACCGGACAATTCGCCGGAGCCGGTGAGGGTCAGGTCGAGCAGCTGTGAGCGCTGTCCGATGGCCACGCTGACCGCCTCCGGCCGATGTCCGGTCGCCGATGCGATCAAGACGTAGTTGCCCGCGGCGGGCGCCTCGATCCGGTAGCCGCCGTCGGCATCCCCGGTCGCGCGCGAAACCTGGTGTCCCCGTTGGTCGATCAGGGTCAGCACGGTGCCGGGCACCGGTCTGCCGTCCTCGCGTCCGACCCGGCCGCCGATCGATGCACCTTCGTATTCGAGGCTCGAATGCGACTGCGGCACAACGGCGGCCACATACACACCATTGCCGTCGTGATCCACCGAAATTCGGCCGCCCGCACCCGCCAGCACCGGTTCGGGTTCGGAGAGCACCTCGGCGGCACCCTCCCAAACCTGTGCCTCGTCCCAACTGGATTCGGCCTCCAGGGTTACCGACTCCACAGCGGGGGCCGGATTATCCTGCAGCGGAATCTCTTTCATGAACATCAGCACCAGGCAGGCCAGCAGCGCCACCCCCGCGGCGGCATAGAAGACGCCGTGCATCGCATCGGTGAACCCGATCAGAATGGGCACCCTCAGCTCGTCCGGCAGCGCCGCGATCCCGCTGGTATTGCTCTGCATGGTGCTCAACTGCGCGGCATCGAAGCCAGCGGGCAGCGCACCACCGAATGCGTCGATGATCCGGTGCGGCAACAGG
Source organism: Nocardia vinacea (assembly GCF_035920345.1). NCBI lineage: Bacteria > Bacillati > Actinomycetota > Actinomycetes > Mycobacteriales > Nocardiaceae > Nocardia > Nocardia vinacea. The sequence continues at coordinate 603,361 of NZ_CP109149.1, read as the reverse complement.
TTGAACAGGATGGTCAGGAATACCGCGACACCGAGGGTGCCGCCCATCTGCCGGAAGAAGGTCGCCGACGCCGTCGACACACCCATATCCGAACGCGGACCGGCATTCTGCGCCGCGATGATCAGGGTCTGCATGCAGCAACCGAGCCCGAATCCGATGACGCCGCCGTAGACCAGCGGCTGCCATAGCGGACTGTCGTAATGCACTTGCCCGTAGAGCGCCGCGCCGACCGCGATGATGAATGTCCCGATCACCGGCAGGATCTTGTAGCGCCCGGTCAATTTGGTGGTCAATCCGGCCAGCTGCGAGCCGAACATGATCCCGAGCACCAGCGGGAGCATCAGCAGACCCGATCTGGTCGGCGAATATCCGCGCACCACTTGGAAGTACTGCGGCACCATGACGATCGCGCCGAACATCGCGATCCCGACAATGAATCCGCCCGCGATGGTCACGCTGAAGGTCGAATTCTTGAACAGCCGCAGGGGAATCAGCGCCGCATCCTTCATCAGGAATTCGACGAGCACGAACAGCAGCAGCCCGCCCGCACCGATCCCGTAGCAGATGAGCGCGCGCTGCGAGCTCCACCCCCAATCCCGGCCCTGTTCGGCGACGATCAGCAGCGGCACCACGCAGGTCGTCAATGCGACCGCGCCGAACCAGTCGATGCGGTGATCCTGGCGCTGATGCGGGGCGTTGAGCACCTTGGCGACCACGCCGAGCGCGAGCACGCCGATCGGCACGTTGACCAGGAACACCCAACGCCAACCCTCGAGACCCCAGAGCTGGTCGTAGTTCGAGAAAAAACCGCCGAGCACCGGCCCGAGCACCGTCGAGGTACCGAAGACCATCATGAAATAGCCCTGGTAGCGCACCCGCTCCCGGGCGGGCACGATATCGCCGATGATGGTGAACGCCAATGACATCAACCCACCCGCGCCCAGACCCTGGAAGGCGCGGAATCCGGCGAGTTCGTACATCGAGGTGGCGAAGGTGCAGGCCACCGAACCGATGACGAACAGTCCGATCGCGGTGAGGTAGAACGGCTTTCGGCCGTAGATATCGGCCAGTTTGCCGTACAGCGGGGTGGTGATCGTCGCGGTGATCAGATATGCCGTGGTCGCCCAGGCCTGTTCGTCGAATCCGTCCAGGCTGTTGGCGATCCGCACGATCGCGACGCTCACGATGTTCTGATCCAGCGCGGCGAGGAACATGCCGAGCAGCAGTCCCGACAGGATGGTCAGGATCTGCCGGTGCGACAGTGACGTACCCTCACCGGCATCCAGGTCCGGCGACTTTGCCGGGGCCTGGGTGGTCGAATTCGTCATAATATGAGCCCTAGTTCTGGTCGGCTATCCGTGGTGGAAGTGTCTCGAAACCTGAGTCGAGCCGGTCGAGCAGTTGGCACACTGCGCCACAAGCGATCTGCCCCCACGCCGATCCCCTGTAACTAGTTGCGCTCGCTAATATACATACGGCCACCCAAGGCGAAACGGCCTGGTGGGATCATCCGATATCCAATGCCTCAGCGGCCGAGCGGATCCGTGTCGCTCGGCACCGGATCGCCGACAGCCAATGGCCGTGAGTTGACCATCATCGCCCGCAGACAGTCGCGCAAACTCTGCGCATACATGTCAATAGGGGTTGAACTGGCTGCGCCAGCGCGGATTCACCTCGTCGGCAAGGAGTTCGGGGGCCGAGATCTTGTTCGGGTTGCCGTCGGAGGTGTAGCGCTGGTCCGGATGCTGGTCGAGGCGGTCGAGCCAGTAGGCGGAGGCGAAGTCGACCTCAGCCTTCCCCGATCGGATGCGCGGCACGCCGGCGGGATCGACCTGGCCGAATGGAGAGGGTGCGGGCTCGGCGCCGACCAGCAGCACGGCCTCGAAGGTGTAAGGAGTGCCGTCCCAGCTTCCCGCTGTGGCGAGTGCACGATCGGTGGGGAAGATGCCGAGCGGTAAGGCCATCGTGCGCACGCGATTGCCGGGGGCCGCGGCGGTGATCGCGCGCAGGTTCTCGACCAGCTCGCGCTGCACTCCGGTGCTGTCCAGGCGACCGAGGTTGGCGTGGCTCGCGGTGTGCGCGCCGATTTCGTATCCGTGGGCGGCCAGCCAGGGCAGTGCACGCGCATCACCGGCGAACGGCTCGTTATTGACGTAGAACGTTGCGGTGGGCCGGAAGTCCGGATTGCGCACACCGAACTCCTCGAGAATCCCGATCGCGGTGTCCGGGGCCACCTTTGCGTCCTCGGTGAACCGAAGTTGGGTGATGGTGGAGTCGTCGAAGGTGAGCACCACCGGGTGGGTGCCCGCGGGGATGTCGATATGGCCGGAGATGTAATCGGCGACAGTCACCGGTCGGTAGTTCTCGCGGTACAACCGCTCGAGTTCGGCGCGGAACTTCTCCGGAGTCTGGTCGTATTCGCCGACTGGAGTCGGTGTCACCTGGTGGTACATCAGGATGGGGACGAGTCCGAGTTCGTTGGCTCCCACCGCAATCGGATCGGGCGTCGATGTGGCCACCGGAACCTTTTCGATGGCCGCCGGGACCGGAGCCGGCGCTGCACCACATGCGGTGGCCGTTGCGAATATCAAGGCCGACAGGACAACCCGAGTTCCGATAGCCGAGCACCGCACCACCGATCGAACGGTACGCGGTCGCATGGAATCTCGGTTGCGAATCGGCATAACCACGCCCGATGGAGCTGTCCGAGGTAGATAGTTAGGCAATAGCGATGGATGAAAGTTGGTGTGCGCGTTGGACAAATTGGTCCGAGTTACCGGGCGATGGCGGCTCGCGGCAATAGCGGTTATCGGAGTTTTATCAATCCTCATCGCATCCGTGATCATCGGCGCCAATCGGTCCGAGCCCGCGGGTTTGGCGCTGGCCGGATTACCGGACGGAGTCGTCGGTGCCGGCACGCTGACCGGTCTGGTATTGCGTGTGGACGCCCACGGCCACAACCCGAACGATATGCGGCTCGAACTCGACGGCAAGGCGGTGAACGGCACGGTCGAAGGCGATTCGATGGTGTACCGGCCCGGACCGCTCACCGATGGCGACCACAAGTTCACCGCCGAGATACCACGCGGGGGCATACTCGGCCTGTTCAGCGCCGGTCCGGGGGTCACGGCGACCTTCACCGTGGATACCGAGGCGCCGAAACTCGAGGTGACCCAGCCGGGTACGGCCGGATCGTATCGTCAGCCGATCACGTTGCGCGGCAAGGAATCCGGTGCGGTGCACGTTTCCGTCGGCGCGCAGTCGGTCACCCCCGCCGCGGACGGCACCTTCGAGATCACACTGCCGCGCACACCGGTGGGCGGTGCGGTGACCGCGGTCGATGCGGCGGGAAACAAGGCGACGCAGGCGATTACGACCTCGGTCGATATGCCCCGGGTCAAGGCCGTGCATATCACGGCGTACGGATGGGCATACGAGGGTTTACGCGAGCCCATTCTGGATATGGCCCGCGAGGGGCGCATCGACACCGTTCAGCTCGATATCAAGGATGAGGACGGGGTCATCGGCTACGACTCGCAGGTACCGCTGGCACAGCAGGCGGGTGCGGCCACCAATATCTACGATGTGCGCGCCGCACTGCGACAACTGCACGAGATGAATGTGCGGGTGGTCGGGCGGATCGTGGCCTTCCGCGATCCGACCATGGCCGAATGGGCATGGCACGGCGGACATCCGGACTGGGTCATCCAGAATCCCTCCGGTCAGCCGTATGCCAGCCAGTACGGTGCGATCGCTTTCACCAACTTCGCCAATCCCGAAATCCGCAAGTACAACATCGATCTCGCGACCGAGGCGGCCGAGCTCGGCTTCGACGGAATAATGTACGACTATGTCCGGCGGCCGGATGGTGCACTGTCGCAGATGCAGTTTCCGGGGCTGACCGTCACGCCCAGTGCATCCATCGCCGAGTTCCTGCACGAGAGCCGGGATCCGGTACGCGACAAAGGCGCTAATCTCGGTGCCGCCGTGTTCGGCATCGCGGCGACGCGCCCGGATGAGATCGCGCAGGATATTCCGGCGATCGCTCGGTATGTCGACTATGTGGCTCCGATGCTCTACCCGTCGCATTGGAATGCCGGTGAATACGGTGTCGCGAACCCCAATGCCCAGCCGTACGACATTATTCTCCGATCGCTGGCCGACTTCTTCGAGCAGACCGACGGTACCGGCGCGAAAGTCATTCCGTGGCTACAGGATTTCAGCCTGGGGGTGAACTACGGCGATGCCGAGGTCAAGGCGCAGATCGATGCCGCGGCGGCGGCGGGGACGAACAGCTTCTTCCTCTGGAATGCGGCGTCGCGGTATCACTCCTGGGCCGTCGTGCCCGGTTGATCCCTACTGGTCTGCGTGGCAGGTGACGTCGGCGGCGGGCAGGGCGCCGTCGGCGTAGTAGGTATTGATCGCATTGTTGACGCAGGCGCTCAGGTCGGGGCGGAAGGTCATGTGGATGCGGATGTCCTGCAGTGTGACCATGCGGGATTCGGATAGGTGCTGATGCAGTCGGGCACCGTGGGTATACGGGGTTCGGGCGTCACCGGTCGCCTGCAGGATGAGGGCGGGAACCGAATTCCGCACGGTGGTTGCGGGTTCGACGGGTCGGGGCCAGAATGCGCAGGGCTGGATATTGTTGGCCAGCGGACCGAATATCGGCTGCGTGGCACGGCTGGCTTCGATATTGCTCGCGTACCACGCCGGATCTGTCGGTGCCGCGGCATCACCGCAGGCGATCTGGGCCAAGACGGAGTTCTCCTCGGATCGCAAGGCCTGCAAGACGATTTGCAGACGTGGCGCCCGCGCCACCACGGGCGGGCCGCCCGCCGCATCGGCGATCTCACGCAAGGTTTCGGCCAGCGCTTGGTTACGCCGGAAATCGGTCACCATGTTGTGCAATAGAAATGGCAGCCAGTGATCGTCGATCGGGAAGTCGTCGATCACGATCGGTTGCCGTGCCGCCGCGGCGAGCAGCTCCGTCAGCGATGCACGAACTTCGGTCGGGGTCGAACCGAAGTGATACGTATCATCCTGTCCCGCAGCCCAATTCGACCATTCGTCGATCGCCCGCTCATCCGACGGACCCCAATCCTGGACGAGCCCGGTCCAATACCGATCCGGATCGATAGCGCTGTCGAACACCATCCGGTCGCTGCGTTCCGGAAACATCTGGGTGAATACCGCACCGAGGTAGGTGCCGTAGGAAACGCCGTAATAGCTGAGCTTCGGCTCGCCCAGCGCTACTCGGATGACATCCATATCGCGAGCGGTATTGCGGGTGGTGAGCTGGCGCACCTTCACCGGGTCATCGGCCAGACAGCCCTCGGCCATATCCGACGCCAGCGCGGTTTCCCGCGCGAAGCCCTGCGAAGTCAGACCCGCCGAATGGATCATTTCGCCCACCGGCCATCCGCAGCGCGGCGTGCGCCCGGAGCCACCGACACCACGCGGATCCATACCGATCAGATCGAAACGGGCCCGCGCCGGCGGGGTGAGCACGTCACCGAGCAGATCCACGGTGTCCAGACCCGATGCGCCGGGACCACCCGGATTGGCCAGCAGGACGCCATGGCGCTGATCCGGATCGGTGGCCCGGACCCGGGATATCGCGATCTTCAGCGTGCGATCGTAGGGCCGCAGATAATCGAGCGGCACCAGCACATCCGCGCATTCGGCCCCAGCCTTGTCCAAATCATCGATACCGCAGGCATGCCAATGCAGTCGCTGGTGATAGAACCGGTACGTCGGATCGACCTGCGCCCCGGGCACGGTGATCAGCGCCGCCCCGACCGCTACCAGCACCAACCACCGCAAAAGCCTCGCCGACAACCCACACGCCTCTCACCGCCAAATCCCGCAACTTCGTACCACACCCCGTAGCAGGGCACCCTTGCCACATTTGGTGGTGCCACCGATACTCCAAGGGGGCCGCGCCACCGCTGGTTCCGCATCGAGGGGAGGAATCAATGCTTCGAAGCCAATTGAATTCACTACGGACAGTGGAGGATTCGCTCGCCTACGGGCAGCCGTACGAAACTTCCGACGGCACCACGATCATCACCGTCACCAGGACGGGCGGTCTGCTGCGCACCACTCGTCCGGTGGGTGCGTTCGTGGTCCATGACGGAGTGGTCAGCTGGACACCCGCGGTCGATGCGACCCGGATCGCGCTGATGGGCGAATTGATCGGTCTGCTGGCCGCGGTCATCGCCACGCTCGCGGTGCTGCGCAGGCCGCCGTGGCCGGATCTATCACGGGTGGTGGCAATCGGACGGGACTCGCGACACACTTGATCCCGTGAATCGCATGCCACTCGGACATATCGACCGGGGCGGTCCGCCGTGACCGCACTCGCACGCGGGGAAAATCGACCCGCACCCGGCGACCGGATGATCGTGACCGTCACCTGCGCAGCGCCGGTCGATGTGTCGGCGCTGCTACTCGGCGCCGACGGGCGGGTCCGCTCCGATGCCGACTTCGTCTTCTTCAATCAGCCGGCCGGTCCCGGCGTCACCTATCGGCACGGCCGCGGTGCCGGCGATATGGTCGATGTGCAGACCTCCGCACTGCCCGCCGATGTCGACAAGGTCGTGGTCACGGCCAGCCTCGACGGCAGCGGGCCGCCGACCTTCGCGGGCGCGAGTTCGCTGACCGCGACGATCGGATCCGATTCCGGAACGCTGACCTTCCCGATGACCGGGCTCAGTACCGAGACAGCCGTGGTGTGCGTGGAGATCTACCGGCGCGGCGGTGCGTGGAAGGTGCGCGCGGTCGGGCAGGGCTTTGACAACGGGCTGGCCGGAATCGCGACGGCGTTCGGTGTGAATATCGACGACGAACCCGAAGCAGCACCGCCCGCTGCGGCCCAGCCGCAATACCAACAGGCTCCGGTGCCGCCGCAATACCCAGCCCAGCCGCAGGCTCCCGTTCCGCCCGCCTATCCCCCGTCCGGCGCCGTGCCGCCGCCCCCACCGATTGCACCACAGCAAGGAGCGCTGCCGATGCAGAGCGAACTGTTCGATCCGAGCCACGCCGAGGTCAACGGCATCGGCATCCAGAAGCAGGGCGGCAAGATGATCAAGGTCGCCGTCAATGGCGAGACCATGGCGCGGGCCGGCTCGATGGTCGCCTACCAGGGTGACCTGCATTTCAAGGCGCTCGGTTCGGGCGGTATCGGCCGTGCGATCCAGCAGCGGCTCACCGGTGAGGGGGTGCCGCTGATGCAGGTGTCCGGTCGCGGCGATCTTTTCCTCGCCGATGCCGCCGCCGACGTACACACCGTCGATCTCGACGGCACCGACGGGCTCACCATCAACGGCTCGAATGTGCTGGCTTTCGATACCTCGCTGTCCTACAACATCCAAAGGGTCCAGGGCGCAGCCGGTTTCGCCAGTAACGCCGGCTTCTTCAACTGCGTGTTCACCGGACGCGGTCGCATCGCCATCACCACCCACGGCTCGCCCGTCGTCCTCAATGTCGACCAGCCCACCTACGCCGACCCACAGGCCGCGGTGGCCTGGTCGTCGAGTCTGTCCACCGGCATCAAGCGCAACGACTCCTTCGGCCTCGGCCGCCTCATCGGCCGCAGCACCGGCGAGGGTCTGACGCTGTCGTTCTCCGGGCGTGGCTTCGTCATCGTGCAGCCGTCGGAACTGCCGCCGGGCGGTTTCATCGGCGGCACCGGTGGTGGTCAGGAGGCCGGACAAAGCGGCGGCGTGCTCGGCGGCTTGTTCGGATAACCGTCCCGCGCTGGAACCGGATGGGCCACAGCCGGTTCCAGCGCCCCGAATCAGTTCAACAGACCGCGCCGGACCAGGAGCGGTTCGATTTCGGGGGCGCGGCCGCGGAAGGATTCGAAGGCCTCGAGCGGGTCGACCGAGCCACCGCGCGAGAGCAGTTCGCGGCGGAAGGCCTCGCCCTTTTCCCGGATGGACGCGTCGCCCTCGTCGAACCACTCGACGGTGTCCGCGTCCAGCACCTCACTCCAGATGTAGGAGTAGTAGCCCGCCGCGTAGCCGCCGGAGAAGATGTGGGCGAAGTAGCCGGACCGGTAGCGCGGCGGAATCGCGTCGATGGCCAGACCCGCTTTGCGCAGAGCTTCCTCCTCGAACGCCTCGGCATCGGTGTCGGCCAGCGCCTCGGGTGCTGGCACGCGATGCCACGCCCAGTCCAGCAGTGTCGCGCCCAGATATTCGACGGTTTTGAAGCCCGTACCGAAACGCTCGGCCTCCGCCATCCGCTCGACCAGTTCGGTGGGCATCGGCGCACCGGTCTCGATATGCCTTGCGTAGTTGGCGAGTACCTCCGGACGCGACATCCACATCTCGTTCACCTGGGACGGGAATTCGACGAAATCCCGCGGCACTTCGGTCCCGGAGAAGAACGGGTACATCACATCCGAGAACAGTCCGTGCAGCGCGTGCCCGAACTCGTGGAAGAGCGTGCGCACGTTGTCCCAGGTGAGCAGTGCGGGTTCGCCCGCGGGCGGCTTCACGATATTGAGGTTGTTGACCACCACCGGCCGCTTCCCCAAAAGCCTTGACTGGCTGACCAATTCGTTCATCCATGCCCCGCCACGCTTCGACGGTCGCGCGAAGAAGTCACCGAGGAACAGTCCGAGCGCACTGCCTTGCGCGTCGAATACCTCGAAGATCCGCACCTCCGGGTGGTATCCGACCAGATCCTTCCGCTCCTGGAAGGTGATCCCGTACACCTGCTCAGCGGCGAAGAAGACACCGTCGCGCAACACCCGTTCGAGCTCGAAATAGGGACGCAACGCTTCCGCGTCAACCGAAAACCGTTCGGCTCGAACCTTTTCCGACCAGAACTGCCAATCCCATGAGCGCAGCTCCTGCCCACCCATGGCCTGTGCCAACTCGGCCGCCTCGCGTTCCGCATTGGCCACCGCGGGTGCGACCAATCGCCCGAGCATTTCCTCCACCGCCGCAGCGGTTTTCGCAGTCTGATCCTCGACCGCATACGCCGCATGATCGGAATAGCCCAGCAGCGCGGCCCGTTCCGCTCGCAATCCGGCGATCCGCACGGCGAGCGCGCCGTTGTCACCCAACCCGCGCCCAAGCGAGGCCGCCATCACCCGCTGCCGCACGTCCCGGTCGGCCAGTTCCGCCAGTACGGGCTGATTCGAAACGTTCTGCAGCCGAAGCGCCCACGCACCGTCACGCCCCAACTCCCGAGCGTTCTCCGCGGCCGCCGCCACGGCCGCCTGCCCCAGCCCCGCCAATTCCGCCGCCGACTCGACGACCACCGTCGCACCATTGGTCGCCGCCAAAATATTCTGCCCGAATTCCGTTGCCGCCGTCGCGAGTTCCGCATTCAACTCACGCAACCGCGCCTGCCCGGCCGCATCCAGCCGAGCCCCGGCCCGCACGAACCGAATATGATATTGCTCCAGCAGTCGCGTTTCCTCGGGATCCGAGCCCAGTTCGTTTCGGCGGCCGTAGAGCGTCTCGACCCGCGCAAAGAGCTCAGGATCCAAGTAGATCGCGTCCCGATGCGCCGCCAGCTTCGGCGATACCTCGGCCTCGATCGCATCGGTGGTCTCGCTGGAATCGGAGCTCGTGATATTGAAGAACACATTCGCGACCCGAGTCAGCACCGCCCCCGAACGCTCCAAGGCCGCAATGGTATTCGCAAAACTCGGCTCCTCCCCGCTCGAGGTGATGGCGGCCACCTCTGCCAGTTGTTGCGCCATCCCTCGCTCGAACGCAGGCAAATAGTGCTCGGTACCGATCTCGGCGAACGGAGGAAGCTCATACGGCAGCGCGCTTGGCTCGAAGAACGGATTGCTCGTCATAGGTGAACCCTATGCTCCGATCGCGCTCCCCTGGCAGCGAAATCGCCGGCGAGCACAGCGCTGACGACGGCGGCACCACGCCGTGCGCCGCGATCGGTAATGTCGAGCGGGTGAGTAGCTGGGTGCGGCGAAAGTTCTACAGAGTCGGGCGATTCGATCGGGCGGTCGGCAGCGCGGTCGCCGAATTACCGGCCTCCTTGGTCGACAGTGGCCTGCTGCGGCTCACGAAGAGCGCCGATTTCAGCACGCTGTGGCTGGTCTGCGCGGCGCTACTCGCCACCCGCCAGGGCACACCACGGCGGGCCGCGCTGCGTGGGGTCGTCTCCGTCGGGAGCGCGAGCCTGGCCGTCAACCTCGGACTCAAGACGCTTATTGCGCGGCGCCGACCGGCCGCCGAACTTTTGCCCGCATACCGGCGGCTGACGCCGGCCCCGAAGTCCTCCTCCTTCCCCTCCGGACACAGCGCCTGCGCGGCGGCATTCGCCACGGCGGTCGCACTCGAAAGTCCGCGCACCGCACTGGTTGTCGCCCCGCTGGCGGCCACCGTCGCCTACTCGCGGGTGCACACCGGCGTGCACTGGAGCTCCGATGTGCTCGTCGGGGCGGCCGTTGGTTCCGGTATCGCATTGGCCACCCGACGCTGGTGGCCGGTGCGTGAATCGGACGAGGCACAGGCCAGGCTGGTCCGGGCGGCGCCCGCACTGGAGGCGGGCAAGGGTCTTTTGGTGTTGGTGAATCCGGTTTCCGGCGATCCGAACTACGATCCCACCGCCGATATCATCGCGGCCCTGCCCGCCGCCACCGTCCTGCGCACCGAACCCGACCTCGATGCCGCCGAACAACTCGAGCGGGCACTCGCCGAACACGCCGGGCCGGTACTGGCGTTGGGCATCGCCGGTGGCGACGGCACCGTGGCGGCCGCGGCCGCGGTGGCGCTGCGGCACGAGTTGCCGCTGGCCGTCATCCCCACCGGCACGCTCAACCATTTCGCGCGTGATCTCGGCGTCTACGATTTGCGCGAGGTGATCGATGCGACCGGGACCGGCGAGGCGGTCGCGGTCGATATCGCACGCGTCGAGTACGGTGACGAAACCGGTTCGCACACCAGGCATTTGATCAATACCGCCAGCATCGGCGCCTATCCGGACCTGGTGCGGCTGCGCGAGCAGTGGCAGGCGCGCTGGGGCAAATGGCCCGCCTTCGCGGCCGCGCTGGTGGTCACTCTGCGCCGGGCCGAACCGATCGAGATCTATCTCGACGATCGGTGGCAGCGAGTGTGGTTCCTGTTCATCGGCAACGGCCCCTACCACCCGCACGGCGCCGTACCCGCCTTCCGTGACCGGCTCGACGCCGGACTACTCGACGTCCGCTGGCTGCGCGCCGATCTGCGCTGGTCACGCACCCGCGCATTGGTGGCGCTGCTGCTGGCCGCGATCGGCCACAGCAAGGTCTACGGCGAGCGCCGCCTACCCGAACTGTATGTGCAATTGCCCAGGCCGGAGGCGCTGGCCACCGATGGCGAGGTGATCGGCAAGGCCACCCACCTGCACTTCACGATGGCGGGCCAGCTCGCTGCCTACCGCCGCGACGAATCGAACCCCCGCTGGGCCGACCGGTTCCGCCCGCACCACCGCCGGGCGCCCTGGCTCCGCGATGCCTTCCGCACGAACCGATGAATTTTCGACGGGAGCGACGTCGATATCGGTATGACGACACACACGCTGGAAACCGCCGGAGCCGAGATCGTGTACGACGTGCACGGGCCACTGCCCACTGATGGGGGACGCCCACCGTTGGTCATGATCGGGCAGCCCATGGATGCCGGCGGGTTCAGCACGCTGGCCTCGTACTTTCCGGATCGCACGGTGGTCACCTACGATCCGCGCGGGCTCGGCCGCAGCACACGGAAGGACGGTCGGGTCGACAACACGCCGATGGTCCAGGCCGAGGACGTACACGCCGTGATCGAGGCGCTCGGCGCGGGCCCGGTCGAGTTGTTCGGGAGCAGCGGCGGCGCGGTCACCGCGCTCGCGCTGGTGGCGGCCTATCCGAACGATGTCAGCACGGTGGTGGCCCATGAGCCGCCGCTGATTCCGGTGCTGCCCGACGCGGCCGCCGCCGAGCGCGCCCGTGCGGGAGTTCGCGACGCATACGAGGCCAAGGGCTTCGGGGCGGGCATGGCGACCTTCATCGCGATGACCTCCTGGCAAGGCGAGTACACCGACGACTACTTCGCCCAGCCCACCGCCGATCCCGCCATGTTCGGAATGCCGAGCGAGGACGACGGTTCCCGGGAAGATCCGCTGCTGTCCGACCGGTCCTGGGCGATCAGCAGCTATCACCTCGATGTCGCCGCGCTGTCCGCCGCACCGACCCGGGTCGTGATCGCCGTCGGCGAGGAGTCCGCGGGCACCTTCACCGCACGCACATCGGCGGCCGCCGCCGCGCTGCTAGGCCGGCAGGCAACCGTATTCCCGAGCCATCACGGCGGCTTCCTCGGTGGCGAATACGGATACCCGGGCCAGCCCGAAGCCTTCGCACGCACACTGCGCGCTGTGTTGGCCGGGCAATAATGACAGAAGTGTGACGCGCTGCTCGGCGGGGACTTTCCGGATCGGACCACGGGTTATACGAGGGGCCGATATGAGGAGGTCAGGTGGCACAGGAATACAACCGGAACCCCGCCGCGGTGGAGGCGCTGTCGCCCGAGCAGTACCACGTCACCCAGCAGGACGGGACCGAGCGGGCGTTCACGGGCGAGTATTGGGACAATCACGAGCCGGGTATCTACGTGGATGTGGTTTCCGGTGAACCGTTGTTCGCCTCGGTCGACAAGTTCGAAAGCGGTTCGGGATGGCCGAGTTTCACCAAGCCGATCGATAGCGAGAACGTCGTCGAGAAGCGGGATTTCAGTCATCTGATGATCCGCACCGAGGTGCGTTCGACGCACGGTGACAGCCATCTCGGGCATGTGTTCACCGACGGACCGCGCGCGGCGGGCGGCCTGCGGTATTGCATCAACTCGGCGGCCCTGCGGTTCATCCACCTCGATGACCTCGAGACGGAAGGCTACGGTCGGTACAGGACCCTGTTTACGAAGGAGGACGCGTGAGCGAGCGCAGCGAGCGAACAATCAACACAGCCGACCTGTTGGTCGTGACGGAGCCGAGCGCCAGCGAGGCGAAGTCATGAGTGACACGCGAAAGGCGATTCTGGCCGGCGGATGCTTCTGGGGCATGCAGGACTTGATTCGTAAGCAGCCGGGGGTTATTTCGACGCGAGTCGGCTACTCCGGCGGGCAAAACGATCACCCCACCTACCGCAACCACCCGGGCCATGCCGAGGCCGTGGAGATCATCTACGACCCGGCGCAGACCGACTACCGGGCGCTGCTGGAGTTCTTCTTCCAGATCCACGATCCGACGACGAAGGACCGCCAGGGCAACGACATCGGCTCCAGCTACCGTTCGGCGATCTTCTATCTCGACGACGAGCAGAAGCGCGTCGCGCTGGAAACCATCGTCGATGTCGATGACTCGGGCCTGTGGCCGGGCAAGGTGGTCACCGAGGTGACCGCGGCGAGTGAGTTCTGGGAGGCCGAGCCCGACCACCAGGACTACCTGCTGCGCTACCCGGACGGCTACACCTGCCACTTCCCGCGACCGGGCTGGAAGCTGCCGAAGCGGCAGAACGCACAGTAGGTTGTGTGCCGCAATTGATTGCGGCACAAGGTATTCGATGCGCCGGGCACCCCTTGACACCAGGGGGTGCCCGGCGGGCGACCATCTGCCACCGCTGGGAACGATTATGTACTCCCGGTGAAGGATTCGAGTTCATTGCGCAACTCCGCGACCTCGGCGGCCAGCTCGTCCCGCAGCTGTTCGCGTTCTCGGAGGCCGGCGCGCAGGTTGTCCACCGTGTCGTTCATCGCCTCCAATTTCCGATCGGCCCCGGCCAGCCGCCACTCGACGACCGCGCGACGGTCGATCTCCGCGCTGGCGTACATCACCCAGCCCACAACGTAATCCAGCCACTCCGGCTGTTTGGGCATGCGCTGGTCCGCATCCCACCCCCGCCGCACCGACGGCTTCGACGACAGCACCCGATCGACGCTCGGTCCCGTCAGCTGTACGAGGTCGAACTTTCCGGCACTCGTCACCACCGCGGTGAGGCGGAAGCGCCCGGCGAGGTGCATCCGCAACTCCGCAGCACCCCGGCCATCGGTATCGATCGCACCGAGCCACGGACCTTCCGCCGCATCGATGATCGACCCGAGCACCCCGAGTTGCCCGGCAGTGCGCCGCCCCCGCGTCACCCGCTCGCGGAGCTCATCGGGCGTTGCGGACATCTGATCCCAGTGCATGGCGCCTCCTCCCTGTCTCGCGTTCTGACTATCGACAGTTTCACCGCTCGGCCACGGGTGTGAGGGCGCGGCGCGCCAGGGTCAGCCATCGGAGTTGTCCGGCTCGGGCTACGGCGTCGTCGGGCGCGGTGGTCAGCAGCAGGATTACATCGTCGACGGTGATATCCGGATAGAGCGAACCGTCACGGTGGGCGGCGGTGACGAGTTGTTCGACCGCGGCGCGGCCACGCTGCTGGATTTCCTGCAGTGCGTCCTCGGCGAGTCCGGCGACGGCGAATCTGAGCAGTCGTTCCTGGCGCATATCGAGCACGACGGCCTGCAGCAGGGCGACGATCTCGTCGATCGCCGAACCGGTGCCGTCGGTGACGCGGGCCAGCGCCGCGTCCAGCGATCGGCCGATCACGGCCGCCAGGTCGGCGACGATGGCGTCGATGAGGTCCTTTTTGGTCGGGAAGTGCCGGTAGAGCGTCCCGACCGCAACGCCCGCCGCCGCCGCGATCTCGTCCATCCCGATGCCGGGGCCTCGGTCGATCACGAGATCGCGGGCGGCCGTGCGGATTGCTTCCCGATTGCGCAGCGCATCGGCGCGTCTCGTAGGACGTTCGGTCATGGTTCTCCTTGCCCAGAACATGAACTACTGGTTCACTTTAATGTGAACGCATCGTTCATGTTAGGAGCAACGCTGATGAGCAGATGGACCGACACCGAAATTCCTGACCAGAGCGGACGCATCGCCGTGGTCACCGGGGCCAATACCGGACTCGGCTACGAGACGGCTCGGGCGCTGGCCGAACACGGCGCCGTCGTAGTCCTGGCCTGCCGCAACACCGACAAAGCCAAGGATGCGGCCGATCGGATCCGCAGGCTGGTACCCGAGGCAACTATCGACGTCGCCGAACTCGACTTGGGTGCGCTGGAGTCGGTCCGTGACGCGGGCGCGGCGATCCGCGATCGCTACGATCGCATCGACCTCTTGATCAATAATGCCGGCGTGACCGGCTTGACCGGCACCACGGCCGATGGATTCGAAATCCAATGGGGCATAAATCATCTCGGCCACTTCGCGTTGACCGGACTGCTGCTCGACAGGATCGTCGCAGCGCCGGCCGGACGTATCGTCACGGTCAGCAGCATCGGCCATCGGTTCGGCTGCATCGACGCCGACGACCCGGCCGCACCGACCGGAAATGCCTACGCCAAATCGAAACTCGCCAACCTGCTCTTCACCTATGAACTCGACCGCCGCCTCACCGACACACCGGCCATCGCCGCAGCCGCGCATCCCGGTGGCGCGAGCACCGAGATCTTCCGCTACTCCCCCGCAGGCTTCCGGTTGCCGAATCTCGCTATCGCCCGCTTGTTCGGCCGCACTCCCGCCATGGGTGCGCTGCCCACCCTCCGCGCCGCCACGGACCCGGACGTCAAAGGCGGCGAATATTACGGCCCCTCAGGGCTATTCGAGATTCAGGGCAATCCCGTGCGGGTCGAATCCAGCGCACGGTCGCGCGATGTCCGGCGGCAGGGGCGGCTCTGGGACGTGTCCGAGGAACTGACCGGCGTCCGCTACAGATTCCGATGAGAGACGGGACCGGGTGCGCGATCCGGTCCCGTCACCATCCGATCAACCCAGCTGATAGCCCTCCCGCGCGAGCGAGAACCAGTGTCCGGTACGGGTATTCGCGCACTTCATACCGGACGTCTGGCTCTCGCAGACCACTTCGCCGGACCGGAACGACTGACCGTAGTCGAGGATCGGCAGACTGCTGTCCCGGATCGTGTCACCGTGGCAGGTGAACCGCGCCGGATCCCCCTGGAACAGCACGATGCGGTCGCCATACGCCTGATAGCAGTTGCTCGGCTTGGCCGGCGCCGCATACGAATAGTCGCCGATCTCACAGACCGCACCCTTATCGGCAACCACACAGGTCATATTTCCGGACGGCGACCGAAACCCGTTCGACAGATCCGGCTGCTGCGCCCCCGCCACCCCGAAGGCCAGCATCGACCCGGACACTGCCGCCAATGCCGCAATACCCACCCGATTCGTCATCCGAACTGCCCCCAATTCACGATCCGATGCGGCAGGCTACGCCCGCCGATCGACACCGGACCACACAGAGAAGTTCGCGGATTGCTCGAGAAGTGCATCAGTGGGAAGGGCCCCAAGCTTCTCTGGGCGGCCTTCCTCACGGCACCGATCCTCCACGAAATCGACACTCGCCCCAAGATGTGGCTACCGCCGAAACGGTGGTTACCTCACCGCTCCGGTGGAGAATCCTCCGGAGACGGAGCCTCGCTGGTGCGGGTCAGGATGGTGCGCAGGACCAACTCCGGGTCATCGATCATGGGGACGTGCCCGGCACCGGGCAGAACCTCGAACGTGACGCCTGGTAGGCGCTGCTGGGCGATCGCGCCATTGACCGCTACCGGAAAGATACGGTCGGCCTGCGACCAGGCCACGGTAATCGGGCAAGGTAGCCGCTCGAACTCCGCAATCGCATCTTTGGTATTGAGCAGATCATCGGTGACCGTGCAACCGAGCAGATCCGCGACGATGCCCTCGGCGGCCGATGATTCGAGGCGATCGCCGTGTTCGGCGATGACCCGCAAGGCCAACCGCCGCACCAGCGATGACCGTAGCGTCAGCGGTGCGAGCGGCCGGGTCAGGCGCGCGAAGGTGACGTTGCGCGCGATGGTGGCGGAGGAATCGGCATGCCCGGTACCGCCCGCATCCCAGAATCCGGCGGGTGAGAGCGCGCAGACAGTACGTGCACGACCCCGACGTGCCAACTCGATAGCGGTCCACCCGCCGAGCGAGTTCCCGACCAGATGCGCTGTTGCCCAACCATTTTCATCGAGCAGCCGTTCGACCTCGTCGACAAAGTCGGTAATCCGCGCCGGGCGCCGCGACACCGCCGCCCCACCCCGATGCCCCAGCGCAGTCGGCGCGAGCACCTGGTACCGGGCGGACAGCTGCGGAATCAACGGATCCCACACCCGCGCCGACATCGCCACACCATGCAACAGCACAAGCGGGTCACCGCTCATCGGACACGTCCCACATTGACGTCCATGGCCTGTCTCCTCGTCGATGTCGCCTCGGTACATGTCTACATCAACGGGCCTGCGTGGGCCGAACGGCCGCGCGGAATCGCGGATTACATCCGATAGCTCCTGGCCTGCGATCTGGTTGCGATCGAGGACTGGGCAGCCTGGGCTTGTCGCGCCACAGCCGCCTGCGCCACGTCACGAGCAACCTTGGCATGCGCCTCCCTGGCGCTCAGCTTGTCCGCTGCCACCTCGCTCAGCCGGGTGAGCTGCTCGCGACGCAACCCATGCGCGACCGTAGTCCGTAGTTCGTAGTCGAGCTGGTCCAAACGGCGATACAGCTCGGTGAGCTGATCGGCATTGACCTTCGCATGGTCGACTCGCTCGACTTCTGCAACGAGATCGCGATACCGCATTTCCAGACTGCGCATTTCGTGGCCCTCCACGCTTGCCCCCCCGGCCGATCTGCCGCTATGAAGCCAGAATACGGACACCCGAGGGTCGCGACGAGCTATTGTTGCTTTCCCTTGGGGCACTCCGTGTTTCATGCTTGCCGTAGTTCGTGGGAGGGACGCGTAGGCGTGTTGGGACCTGCAATATCCGCGCTGGCCGTGCTGTTGGGAGTCGTGCTCGGCGGGTGGCTGACGATCCGGAATCAAGAACGGCAATGGCACCGTGATCACCAGCGCGAGTGGCGAGATATCAGGCTGTCGACCTACAACGAGTTCGCATCGGCTTACCGGCAGTATGTCGCCTTCGCGCTCGAGCCGACCGCGCTGATCTCGGCCGTTCCGCATCCTCAGGCACCCGATGAGCTGATGCCGTTTTTCGACGAAGCCGGGCGACCGTATAAGGAGAGACTCGAGTCCGCGTGGGTCGCATTGAGGATCGTGTGCAAGTCGGAACAGACAGTTGCGACCGGACTGCAAATACTCACAGCGGCACGTCAAGTCGCGGCGGCCCGCGCAAACCACAGTGCGAGCGAAATTCCGCCGAAGCTGTTCCAGCAGTTATGGACCGCGCAGGACGAGTTCATCGCCGCCACTCGCGTCGAACTGGGGGTAGCGGGCGTGCGCCCGTTCAACGAGCTCGAGTGACGATCCGCAGACGCTGCGTCCGATCAGTCGCGGTCGGTGTGGATGACCTGGACCGGGACGTCATCGGCCCAGGGTTGGCGGGTCACCATGTCGGCGACATTTACTGTGCCGCGTTCGAATTCGCCGGTGGCGGCGTCGACAAGGCAGTAGCGCATTCCCGGTAGGAACGAAATCTCGTACGGTAAACGGTTTCCGGCGATACGGATGCGACGAACAATACGAGCACACCGAAGATCATCCGATGTCCGTAGCGCGATGACGTCCGGCTTCAGTTGTGAAGAGGAGGTGGGTCGAGTTCATCGCCAGCGTGTCCGGTGCCGAAAACAATTCTGACGCAGGGATTTCACCGTTTCACAACCCAACTGTTAACGTGTGAGGCATGGGGGAGACGTTGGTGAAGCGGGCGTTCAAGTACCGCTTCTATCCGACCGAACAGCAGGAGCGGGAGCTTGTGCGCACGTTCGGATGTGTCCGCCTGGTCTACAACAAGGCCCTGGAAGCCAGGACTGCCGCTTGGTACACCGAGCAGCGTCGCGTCAACTACAACGAAACCTCGGCGATGCTGACTGCGTGGAAGAAAACCGATGATCTGAAGTTCTTGGGTGAGGTGTCGTCGGTGCCGTTGCAGCAGGCATTGCGGCATCTGCAGGGCGCGTTCGCGAGTTTCTTCGACAAGCGGGGGCGTTACCCGCGTTTCAAGTCGAGGAAGAAGTCTCGCTCCTCGGCGGAGTACACGCGGTCGGCATTCACATTCCGTGACGGGCAACTCACCCTCGCGAAGATGGCCGACCCATTGAATATCGTGTGGTCTCGGCCGTTGCCCGAGGGTGCGCAACCGTCCACGGTCACGGTGTCTTGTGACGGCGCGGGCCGATGGTTCGTGTCGGTGCTCACCGAGACTGCGGTCACCGACCATCCGCACACCGACAGCGTCGTTGGTGTGGATGCCGGGATCACCTCGCTGCTGGCGTTGTCGACCGGTGAGAAGATCACCAATCCCAGACATCAGCGGCGAGAACAGGCGCGGCTGGTGAAAGCTCAACGCGCCCTTGCCCGCAAGGCCAAGGGTTCGTTGAACCGCGAGAAGGCTCGCCGGAAGGTGGCGCGTCTCCACGCTCGTATCACCGACCGCCGCAGAGACTATCTGCACAAACTCAGTACTCGCCTCGTTCGTGAGAACCAAACGATCGTGATCGAGGATCTGAACGTGGCCGGGATGCTAGGCAATCACAGTCTGGCGCGTGCGATCTCCGATGCCTCGTGGTCGCAGTTGCGTTCCATGCTGGAATACAAGGCCGCCTGGTACAGGCGTGAGGTGATCGCCGTGGACCGGTGGTTCCCGTCGAGCAAGACCTGCTCGGCGTGTGGGTCCGTGAACGACGCTATGGCGTTGGATGTGCGGGAATGGGTGTGCCGGTGCGGTGTGACCCACGATCGCGACATCAACGCCGCGAGGAATATTTTGGCCGCCGGGCTGGTGGTCGCTGCCTGTGGAGGCGGTGTAAGACCAACCCGGCAGTCGTCGGCGCGGCAGTCGCCGGTGAAGCAGGAAACCCGACCTGTGAAGGTCGGAATCCCCCGCCTCTAGGCGCGGAGAGAAAGCCAAGAAGACATTCCATTCCAACGCACGCACATCGACATTCGCGAATCCATCGATCCCCTTGGTGGCCAACGCGATCAGCCAGCCACCGAGAATATAAAGACAGACCTTGCCGACATAGAACAAATGCAGCGCGACCGGCGTCCCGAATCCCACCTCGGCCCAGTGCCGCGCCATCGGCCGGAGCCGCTCACTGCGAGTGCCTTTACTCCACTCCGCCATATCGACCACAGGCAGGTCGGGTTCGAGAAACCCCATCAAGCACTCTCCGATTCGCCGACACCGGAGCACCAAGCCGAATCACGTACCCCGATGTGCTCCGATACGTTGACAGCTCGACCATTTGCTGTCAATAACGGGTCCCGACGAACGAGATGATGGCGTGGACGGTCGGCGGGTAGCTGCTTTGACGGCCGGGGCTATCGGCGTTAGTTTCGTGTTCGTGTCTGGTACTCCGCGCTTTCCGGGACTGAAGTCGGCCGATGCGGATTGGCTGGTGCAAACCGCATTAGCGGTCGGTGCGGAGCGAGGGTTTCCGCCGCTGGCGGTGGCAGTTGTCGACCTTGCGGGCGAGGTGATCGCCCTGCGGCGAGGCGACGGCGGTATGCCTATGACCAGTCGAATCGCGATGGCCAAGGCGCGCACCGCGCTGCTTGCACTGCGCCCCTCCGGCCAGATCGAACTGCCCGGCGGAATCGTCGACAGCATCCAGCACCTCTACGGCGGCGACTTCGTCCCATGGGCAGGCGGTGTTCTGATCACCGACGGTGACTTGATCCTCGGCGCCGCAGGCGCATCCGGAGCCCACGCTCTCGAAGACGAAGCAGCCGTGCAAACAGCGGTGCAGCGGTGGCAGGATAACCGTTCCGCTGAATAGCCGGGCGCCCGCGGCTCACACTCGGGTGTCAGTAGACAAACGGATGTCCACTTACTCCATCCTGAATTACGTTGCAGGGCAATAGATCTCCATGCCACATGCTTATATCGCGTGTCGTCGGATGCGTGTGGTCCGGATTGCCGGACAGCGTTCGGGCGTGAGCAAGCGCTCACGAAGTCTTGTCGCTCTTCGGCAGGTCCTCCGTGTTGGTCAGCGCTGCCCAGTAGTCATCGCGAAGCGCGTCCCACAGATCGGCGTGCTTGGGGAGTAACTCGCGAGCGGTAACCAGATCGGGATACGGCTCGAACATGATCGTTCCGGCTTGTGCTTCCGGAAGTGGCGTCTGTGCGGGCAGGCGATATGCGGTGAACGATTCGAAGATGAATTGCGCGCGCAGGATCCGCGGAGCGCGGTCCACCATTTGCCACACCGCGGTCTTGCGGCCATCCTGGGTTCGCGTGGTACGCAACCTATCTCCACGCATCATTCTCCCTCCTAGTTGGTGCGCCCGATGCCGGGGGACGCGACACCCCGGCACCGGGACGACTGCTGGGCTGGTCCGCCCATTCGCGGACCGCACATGCGAACCGTCCGATCACATCGGCCGGGGCGCCGGTGTAGATTGATGGCGGTCCGACGAACGGATCACGTTGCGGCAGTTTCGAATCGGTCATCGTTCCTCCCGTCGTGGTGTAGCCGAGACACTCGCTCCCGGGATGTATACAAACCATCTCTCCGGTTCCCGGGAGATTGAAGCCACACGACCGCTACGGAACCTCTACGCTGCGATTAGGGACCGACGATTACGGGTGGGCGAATCGCGATGATCGTGACCAGATGGACAGGGGTCGAGGTTAAAGTCATGCGCCTGGCTGCCCTGCGTGTGACGCAAAAGGAGTTCGCCGAGAAAATCGGGTGCTCCGAAGCGGTCATACGCAAATGGGAAAGCAGGGGTGTGACCATCACTCTGGCCGGAGAGTATGCAGCAGCGATGGATACGCTCTTGGGGCGCCTCGATGAACACCAGCGTCAGCGGTTCAAGGCGAGCATGACGGATATACCCGACACGTCGACGGCTCCCCCAACCCCGCTTCGATCAGTCGACGCCGACGGCTTCGAGACCGGCCTCGAGATTGCTGCGCGAATGCAGCGACTCGGGGACCTCCACGCCGATGACGACATAGCTGCGGTTTTGGCGCTCACTATCGATGATCTGGTCGACCGTTACGAGCTCGAAGGCCCGCGTGTTCTGGCGCCGGAGGCGGTCGCGGCGCGCCGACGAGTTGAGGAGTTGCTGCAGCAGCGGCGCCATCCAGCGCAGATCGCGCACCTCTACCGGCTTGCGGGACAGTTGTCCGGTGTCCTCGGGTATATGGCGGTCAACCGAGGGATGTTCGGCTGCGCCAAGATGTATTGCCGAGAGGCATCAGCCATCGCGATACGTACAGAGGACCGCGATCTGCAGGCTTGGGTTCTCGGCACCGAGAGCTTCTGCGCCTATTACGAAGGTCGCTTCACAGAGTCGGTTGCGCTAGCGCGCGAAGGGATCCGCCTGTCGGGCCAGAGACCTCAATCAATTCGTCTGTACTCGAATGGTCTTGCCCGTGCGCTCGGCAAGCTGGGCGACGCGGCTGGAGTCGCAGAGGCGATCGACCGCGCGACCGAGATAGCGACCGGGCACAAAAGCGGGCCGGGCCTGACACCGGCACTGACTTTTGCCCCATATGGCGAGGCTCGACTGATGGCAAACGCTGCGACTGCGTATCTGTCGGCCGGCGATTACGAGCAGGCATTGCAGTTCGGCCAATATGTCGAAGATCGAGTCGACGAATCTGACTCGGTCTGGAGTCGGTCACTGGTCCGTCTGGATGTTGCGACCGCGCTCATTCAGCGACAGTCCGCAGAGGTCGAGCATGCTGTGCAGTTAGGGATGGAGGCGCTGGCTGCATCGAGTGACCGGCCGATCCGTTCGGTGTGGCAGCGTGCGCACGAATTGGGCGAAGTAATCGGGGCGGTATCAACTTCGGCGTCGAGGGACTACCTGCGAGCCCTGCACGATTGGTCTTCGTCGGCGCGATCATTCGCCGCGCCCGAGGGCGGCTAGCGGGCCAACGGGATGACCGCGTGGTCGCGCCAGACGTACTGTCTGCCATCGCGCCGCAGTTCGACAAGGTGCACATCCTCGACCCGAACCGTCACCGGTGCGAGGTCCCGCAGCTGTTCGACGGCGGCGACCAGACCGTTGGCCACCTGTTGTACGTTGATATAGGCGATTCCGAGATGTGGTCGGAATTCTGATGTTTCAGTCAATTGGCTGCTCGGACGAACCGCGGCGGTGCATTCCCTGAGTGACCGGTGGAGCTCGAGCAAGGGATCCCATGGTGCAACCGAAAACCTGATGGCACTGCGAGATCCGACGAGAGGCCCGATGCTCAGGTCGAATGAGTTGATCCCGGCAAGCCGCTGACGAGTGAGTTCGGTCAATCGCGTGAGTTCGGTATTGGATACCTGATCGGTGTTGCCGATGCTCAGCACTGTGAGGTGCAAGCTGTCCAGAGGCACGTGGTCGAGGGTGTCGGTTCCGAGTTGAACCTGGCACTTCGAGGCCAGATCGGCCAGTGTCGGATCACTGAACGTCAGATACCAGTAGAAGCCGGAGCGGCCAGGTGCCCACCCCTTCAACGTCCAGTGGTCATGGAGTTCGGTCAGCTCACGAAACGCCGACCAGTCGTTGCTTCGGATGATGCCAGGCTCTGATGTCGAGGTCGGACGCAACGGGGGAAACGGGAGTTTCGACGTGACGGTCATGCCTGTCAGCCGATCCAGTCGGCAAGTAGCTGATTGCTTCTGCCGGTGCGGATTTCGGATTCGAGCCAGGTGTTGACGACGGTGTTGAAGAGGGTGTCGCCCTTGGGCAGCAAGTAGGCCTTGGGGGCGGAGTCGAAGGGGGTGTCGGGGTGTAGGACCTGGAGGGTGGGGTGGGTGCGTTGGCGGTAGCGGCCCTCGACCGAGTCGGTGACGAAGACGTCGGCATTGTGTTGCTCGAGCTGGTCGTAGATGGTGAGGTTATCGGGCCAGATGGTGAGTTGGGCTTCGGGGAAGTTGGTGCGGGCGAAGGCTTCGTTGGTACCGCCGCGGTTGACGATTACCCGAACCTCGGGGCGGTTGATCTGGTCGACGGTGGCGTAGTCGGCGGCGTCGGTGCGGCGGACGACGGGAGTCTTGCCGTCGATGGAGGTGGGGATGGAGAAATCGGCGACGACGCGGCGGGCCGGGGTGTCGGAGATGCCGCCGACGGCGATATCGCAGCGTGCGAGGAAGTCGTCGGTCAGGGTGGACCAGGTGGTCGGAATCCATTGCGGGACAACATGCAAAGTGGCGGCGAGGTCGGTAGCGAGGGTGATGTCGACGCCGCGGTAGGTGCCGTCGTCTTCGCGCAGGGTGTAGGGCGGGTAGTCGCCGGTGGTGCAGACGCGCAGCACGCCCGACTGCTGCACGGTAATCAGGTGCGAGGCATCCTGTGCGGTCGCGACGGGCCCGGTGGCGAGTAGCCAGCTCAGGGTCGATATGACGGCTATCGGCAGGTATCGGAGCGGTCGGCGCATCGGGACAGGCTAACCGACCTGATAGTCGGCTGAGAACCCGACGAACGGGACACTTCTCAGCCGGTGCCGACCGTTGATACTGGTAGCTGGCCACCCACGAAGGAGTTCGACATGACCCTTATCGGCACCTTGCTCGGGTTAGCCCTGACGGTATTCATCCTGCTGCTACTCGCCCGGCTGGTACTCGATTGGGTAGGCGTGCTCGCCGATGGCAGGCACCCCCAGTGGGTGAACCGCGCCCGCGACCTGAGCCATTCCGCGACCGAACCGGTGATCGCCCCGGTGCGCCGGTACCTACAACCGGTCCGGTTGGGCGGACTTTCCATCGACCTGGCGTTCACCGTGGTCTTCATCGTCGCCCTGGTCCTGCGTCAGATCTTCTTCAGCCTGTAACCGAGGCGCGAGAGTACTGCACGAAATCCGGCGCAGAACTCGTCGAGTTGCCCGGCATCGGACATTTCGAACTCATCGATCCCGATTCCACCGCATGGCCTTTCGTCGTGCAGGCGCTGCATCGGTGCCTCCGTTAACCCGGTGCGCGCCGCACAGCGTGCCTGGGCAGTGCGCGGACGCGTCGCGAAGTAGAGCCTGGACGACCGCCGTGCGCGGATCGTCGTCGAGGATGGCGCGACTGTGCGCGACGCCGAAGGTACTGGATCTGCCGCCGAGACCGTGGGTCAGAACTCCTCCGGCAGCGGCTCGTGGTCGAAATCGACGCGGTTGCGGGTCGGATCCGCCGGGTCATAGAGCACGCGGACTCGCCCGCTCAACCGCACGAGTTCACTCGGATCCTCGCGCAACATATCGCTGTCCGCGTGAAAGGTTCGCCGCGATATCGGGTCGACCCACCCAGCCTGCAGCACGAAAACCAGTGGCCGGTTGCTGTCGGAGTCATGGTGTGTCACTCGCACCCGGGTGTGTTCGGCTGGAACCCAGATTTCCCGACCACGCTGATCGAGCCATTCCCGCAGTTTCAGCTTTCGTCGCCCGTAGCCGTATCCGACGACGCCGACGACGCCGACCAGGACGCCGAATCCGCCCGCGACCAGCGGTCCACCGTAGGTCGAGTGCAGATCCGCCACCTCCGCATCGGCGGGATCCTTCGGGTCATAGGCGACGGGCACCCGCTCACCGGTCGAGTAGGTGTGCAGCACGCTGTGTGTCGTAGTTCTGGTCGTGTATCGCTTTCCGTCGACGACGAATTCGACCACCCGACCGTCGCCCGAGCCTGCGAACGACACAGTTCCGTCGGTACGCGCGGCGCCCTCGAGCGCTCGCATGCTCAGCACGCCCCACACCACTGCCGCCAACATAATCGCGATCCCGATCGCGTCGGCGATGAGCGCACCGCGCGTCGGGTGAAACGTCCTGGGGCTGGTGGTTCCAAGATCCATCGTGTCCTCGTGTCCGGTCGCCGTCGATCACCTAGACGGTTATCGCCCCTGACCCGCCCGGCGTAGCACAGCAGCAAAATCCACTGCCCGATCGCGCATGTTCCGCGTCGTACGAGTGACACCGAAACCGGCGTTACGGCGGTGTCTCCCAACAACATCGGTCGGGAGATGCGCTGTAAGATCGGGTCTCATGGGTTGGGAAGCCGGGCCCGGTTCAGGAGACGGCTCGCGCGGTGACCTGACCGGACGCTGGACTGCCGCGCTGACAGGTGGGGCGCGTGATCATGTGGTACCGATGACTGCGAGTGAGGCGCGCATGCTGCTGACGCGACTGGCTATGGAGTTCGAAACAGCAACGCAGACAACCGAATCCGCTGATCGGGTGACCGAGTTGGGTGCGGAGTTGGCGCGGTCGCATTTCGTCGGCGACGAGGTGCTCGGGCGCAGCATAGCGGCGCTCAGCGCGCATTTCACCGAAGCGGGCACCATCGCGGCGGATCGGCTGCCCGAATTGCTGGCCGCCTTCACAAATGGGTATATCCGCGCATTCCGGGCGTGGCTACTGGCCGAGCAGGAGAGTGTCCGCGCCGCCGAAATCGCCGCCCGACGCGCCGTCGCCGAACAGTTGCGCGCGAGTGAGGCGCGGCTGCGATACCGCGCCAACCACGATCATCTGACCGGCCTGCCGAATCGGACGAAATTCATCGACACGCTCGCCGCCGCCTTCGCCGATCCGAGCGCCGACTTCGGCCTTTGCTATGTCGACCTCGACCATTTCAAGCTCGTCAACGACACCTTCGGCCACGCATTCGGCGACCAACTGCTCATCCAGGCCGCCACCCGCCTGCGCGCCTGCGCCCAACCCGGCCAATTGGTGGCGCGCATGGGCGGCGACGAATTCGTCATCCTGGTCCCGCAATCCGGGGAAACCGTGGCCGCGGTCGCGAAGCTGATACTCGAGGCATTCACCAAACCGTTCGACATCGACGGCCACCACCTCACCGTCACCGCGAGCATCGGCGTCATGGAGGGACGCACCGAACACACCACCGCCGATGAACTCCTGCAGGCCGCCGACACCACCATGTACTGGGCCAAGGCCGCGGGTCGCGGCCGCTACGCGGTCTTCGACGCCGATCGCGGCCGGCGCGAACACACCCGCGCCGAACTCTCGGCGGCCATGCCCGCCGCCCTGCTCCGCGACGAACTGTTCCTGGACTACCAGCCCATTGTCGCGCTCACCGACCAGCGGATCGTCGCGGTGGAGGCCCTCGTGCGCTGGCGGCATCCGCACCTCGGCGTACTCGCCCCCGCGCAATTCGTGGATCTCGCCGAGGACAACGGCCATATCGGCGCATTGGGCGCGCAGGTGCTCGAACGGGCGTGCCGCGACAGCCGGGACTGGCACGACCGGTTTCCGGGCCGGGCGCCGATCGTGAGCGTCAATGTTTCCGCCGCCGAGGTCGCCGACCCGACCTGGCTGGATCGGGTTCAGGACGTCATCGCCGAGACCGGTATCCCACCGGATCGGCTACAACTCGAACTGACCGAGCGGGCGTTCATGCACACCACCGGTCGCCCGCTCCAGGCATTGCGCACGTTATCCGAGGCGGGGGTCCACATCGCCATCGACGATTTCGGTACGGGATACTCCAATCTCGCCTACCTGGGCCAGTTGCCGCTCGATGTCGTCAAACTCGCGGGACCGTTCATCCGCTGCATCCGGACCCCGGAATCCCCCGGTGCCACCGATCTGCTGGTGCTCGAATCCATTATCGAACTCACCCATGCCCTCGGATTCACCCTCACCGCCGAATGCGTCGAAACGCAATATCAGGCCGATCGGCTGGAATCGCTCGGCTGCGATAGCGCGCAGGGCTGGCTTTTCCACCGCCCCATGCCCGTCGAGCAGATCACCGAACTACTGTCCGGCTGACCACATCAGATTCGTTGCGTCGCATGGGCATTCACCAATGCGAGCAGGAATTCCGTTGGCACGTCCGGCCATTCGGGATGCCAGCGTCCGGCGAGCTGATCTTCGTACACGGCTGCGAGTGTGGCGACGACGTGTGGTCCCCCGTCCAGCAGATAGCGGACCGATCCGAGTTCGGCGCACTGGGCTGTTACCGTGGCCAGCAAGGTCTTTGCCGCATCGGTGCGGCCTGCGGCGGCGAGGCAGGCGATCAACATTCGGCGTGCTTTCAGCAATTCCCTCGGCCGCTGTACGGATTCGAGCAGATCAACCCATTCCTGGGCCCATGCGCAGGCGAGTTCGGTCTTCTCCGGTGTTTCCGCGACGAGCAGCAGCCGGATCGCGGTGAATTCCTCGTACAGTACGGTGAATTCGTCGATCGGGTCGACCGGCTCGCGGCGGTTTCCGTATTCGACGACGGGCAGCGGACCGAATTCCGGATGCGGCGGCAATCCCAGTCGCAGCCGCTCGTTCTCGACCTCGGCGCCCAGCCGCGGCAATGACATCGAACGCGCGACTCGCGCGCCCTCGTTCAATCGGCGAATCGCGGCCGCGCGATCACCGCGCAATGCTTTGATACGGGCCCCGACGACATAGCGCGCCAATTTGAAATCGACGACCCCCGCCTCGGGACCCAGCTTGTAGCCCTCGTCGAGCAGTCGCTCCGCATCCGCGACTTCCCCACGCTCATACAGCAATTCGCCGAGCAGGGATCCGGCCAACCGGGCGCCGTAGGAATGGCTGCCACCGGATTGCTTGGCCACCTTCATCGCCTTGCGGAAGTACTGTTCGGCACTGGCGATGTCGAGTTGCAGGCTCGCGGCCAGCCCGAGAAAGCACAGGCCGTGAATGTTGTTGTAGAAGCCCTTGTTCTGGCGCATATACGGTGCGGACCACTCCTGGATGCGCAGCGCCTCGTCGAAGTCGTAGCGATAGCCTGCAGTGAAGGTAGCGACATTCGCGCCGATCGCAACCACATACGGTGACAGTTCCTCGGCCCGGAAAAAGCAGGGTGCGAGCATGTCGTCGACTCCGGCCAGCTCATCCGCGCGCACCGCGACCACCGCATGCACCACACCGGCTTCGGCCCGCAGTCGCGCGGTGCCGCCTTCATCGAGTTCACCGAGGTCCAGCGTCGATTCCGCAAGGCGCAGTGCACGTTCGGCCGGTGCGGCCCGGTGCAGCAGGATATTCGCCCACGCCAGATCCAGTTGCAGCCGTGGATGGGTTTCGATGATGGTGGCGGGCAGCTTGTTGACCAGACCGATGAGACTGGCGAACTGCCCGTATTCGAGCAACGACATACCGTCCCGCTCGACGATCTCGATGGCCCGCTGCTCGTCCCCGGCCAGCAGGGCGTGATCGACCGCCTCGCTGACATGCCGATGCTCGGCCAACCACCGCGAGGCCACCCGGTGCAGTTCGGTGATCCGTTCGGGCCGATCGCGTTCCAGCCGCTGCTGCAGGAAATCCTGGAACAGGTGGTGATAGCGGAACCAATTGCCGTCATCGAGCTTGCGCAGGAACAGATCCTGCAGTTCGATCTGCTCCAGCATGGCCTGCCCGTCCGGTACGCCGGTGAGCGCCGAGGCGAGTTCACCGCAGATCCGCGGCGTGATCGAGGTCACCACCATGAAGTCGAGGGTTCCGGGCTCGAGGGTGTCCAGGACGTTCTCGACCAGGAACTCGCTGATGGCGTGGTGTCGACCGGTCAGATGGCTGATCAGCTCGCCGGGATCGTCGCTGCCGCGCAATGACAGTGCCGCCAGTTGCAGTGCCGCTACCCAGCCTTCGGTGGATTCGGTGAGATCTTCGATATCGGCGCGATCCAGATCCAGTCCGCCCAGCTCGACCAGGAACGTATACGCCTCCGCGATGTCGAAACGCAATGCGGTGGAACCGATTTCGACCAGTTCGTCGCGGGCCCGCATCGAACTCATCGGCAGTCCGGTCTGATTGCGGCTGGTGATCACCAGATGCAGTGTGGGACTGCAACCTTCGAGCAGGAAGCGCAATGCGCGGGTGGTGGCGGGATCGGTGGCGCAGTGCCAGTCGTCGATGACGACCACGAGTTCCTCACCGCGCCGGTCGATATCGTTGATCAGCGAGGTCAGCACATAGCGTTCGGATTCGTCGCCGTGCTCCTCGAGTAGTTCACCGAGCTCGCGCGCGAGCGAAGGTCGTGCGGCGCGAATGGCTTCGATCAGGTGCGAAAGGAACCAGACGACGTTGTTGTCGTCGTGATCGACGGTCAGCCAGGCCACCGCAAGGCCCTCGGCGGTCAGCGCCTCGCACCATTGGGCAGCGAGGGTGGTTTTGCCGAATCCGGTGGGGCCGTGGATGACCGCGAGTCTTCGGTTGCGTCCGTCGCGCAGCAGTGCGATCAGGCGCTGACGATCGACCAGCGGACGGTTGGCCACCGGCGGCCGCAAGCGGGTGGCGGGTACGGGTGGGGTGATGGTCGATGACGTCGCCGAGGTGCGGCGGCGGCCGGAGGTTGGTGTCGGTGACGGCCGATGTCCGACGCGTTCGGCGGCAGGTAGCGGGACCGGCATATCGTCGGGCGGCAGGCCGTGCCGCTCCTGGATCTCGCGCAGTTGCGCACCGAATTCGGCTGCGCTGGAAGGTCGGTCCGCGCGCTCTCGGGACATTGCGCCTTCGATCGCGGCGGTCACGTCCGGGGGCAGGCCCGCCTCGCCGAGATCTGGTATCGGCTGTTTGGTGATGCGCAGGAACTGGGCGACCAACTGCTCGCCATTGCGTCGCTCGAAGACCGCGTGACCGGTGCTGGCGCAGAACAGGGTCGAGGCCAGACTGTAGATATCGGAGGTCACGTCCGGGACATGACCCTGCAGCACCTCGGGCGCGGTGAAGGCGGGTGAACCGGTGATCGTGCCCGCGGTCGTCTCGAAGCCGCCGACCAGCCGGGCGATGCCGAAATCGGCCAGCTGCGGTTCACCGTATTCGGTGAGCAGGATATTGCCGGGTTTCACATCGCGGTGCAGCAGGCCGCGTCGGTGCGCGGTCTCCAGTGCGCCCGCGATTTTCACCCCGATGTGTAGTGCGTCCTGCCAGCCGATCGGACCGTGCTCCTGGACGCGGGTGTCCAGTGAGCCGTGCGGGTGGTACGGCATCACGATGTAGGGCCGTCCGGTCGCGGTGGAGCCAACCTCGAAAACGCTGACGATATTGGGATGACCCGACAGCTTGCCCATGGCGAGCTGTTCACGGACGAAACGTTCGAGGTTCTCCGATTCCAGGTCGGCGGTGAGTACCTTGATCGCCACCATGCGCTCGAGTGCGGGCTGGGCACACCGATAGACAACGCCGAATCCGCCACGTCCGATCTCAGCGGCATCGGTGAACCCGGCGGCGGCCAGCTCTGCCGCGAACCCTGAGGTGAGGTCGCGTTGCGTGGAAAGCGGATCGATATGCGACACGACGACCCCGATTACAACTACCAGCCAGCTACTTCGAGCATATTCCCGTCGCGACGATTCCGCGCGGGCTCGGTAAGATGCCGCCGCATTTGCCTGCGGTGCAGGCGATCCTGGTCGCCGAATATCCGGCCGCCGAAACTATTCGCGCCGCGCACTCCGGGGGCTACCGGTTGGCGAACAGTGTCACGATCCGTCTTCGGTGAGCCAGAAGCCGGTTCGCTCGCGCCACAGGTCGAGCAGGTCCCGGTTGCCGCTGATTTCGAGCGTGCCGAGCGCTCGGCGGTGGTAGACGAACCGCAGCAGATCGGCGACGGTACCGCGGACGATCACGGATGCCGGTTCGTCGGCGCGCATTTTCGACGAGCGATGCGAGCGTGCCGGTCCGCCTTGGGATTTCGGCACAGAGCCGGGTGAAGTTCAGCAAGCGCCTACCCTTCGGCGATGGCCGCGAGTCGGTTGATGGACGCTTGGAGTTTGTCGGACGTGGTGGCGCGGGCGCGTGGGAGCCGGTTCTCGTCGGTCAATCGCGACCAGTCGTAGGTGTGTGTGACCCGCGTGTGTGCCGCGTCCACCGGCTCGAGTTCCCAGCGCCACAGGTGGCCCGGTGGTTCGCTCGCCGGTTCCGCAGGCAGCCAGGCGATCCGGCGACCCTCTTCGAATTCCACGATGTGGTTCTCGCGGATATGGCCCTTGGTGGTGGTCATGGCGAAGATATCGCCGACTTCCTTGACGCGTTGGCCCGCCGGGGCTTCGGCCAGGTTGTCGTTGCCGTCCCAGCGCGGCTGTTGCGCGGGATCGGCGATCAATTCGAAGATTTCATCCGCACCGGCCGCGATCTCCCGGCTGGCGGAAACAATGCGTGGCACCTCGCTGTCGTCGGTCATACCATGATCGAAGCATCCGAGCCCGACTCTCGCCAGGTCTTGTGTGGCGATTTCCAATCGGGGCAATCAATTCGGGTCTTTCAAACCGCCGATCCACCTACACTCGCGCCGTGAGCATCCCCACCGAGCCGATCGGCAGCATTCCTCGTTCCTCCGACCTGCTGGCCGCCATGGCGGCCCACGACTCCGGCGAGCTCGACGCGCCCGCGCTCGCCGAACTCCAGGCCCGCGCGGTCGCCGAAACCATCGACGAACTGGCCGCCCTCGGCTCTCCGGTTGTCACCGACGGTGAGCAGACCAAACCGAGTTTCGCCACCTATCCCATCACCGGACTGCCCGGACTGGCACCCGACGGCGCGGTGATCCCCTTCGCCGACGGACATCAGCGACAGTTACCGAGGCTCACCGCGGGACCATTTCGCTACCAGACCTACGCGGAGCAGTATCTGCGTGCGGCACAACAATATTCGCAGGTTCCGGTGAAGCAGGCGGTGATCGCGCCGTCCGCGCTGAGTCTGCTCTATCCGGCCGACGGCATCGAGGGCTACGACCGCGAAGCGTTCCTGGCCGACCTGGCCGACGAAGCCGAAAAAGATATCCGCGGCTGCCTCGACGCGGGCGCGCACTCGGTGCAGTTGGATTTCACCGAGGGCCGACTCTCGCTCAAGCTGGATCCGAGCGGAGGCGTCCTCGATAGTTTCATCGAGCTGAACAACTCGGTGCTGGAACGCTTTTCGGATGCCGAGCGCGCCCGTATCGGCGTGCACACCTGCCCAGGCGGCGATCAGGACTCCACGCACAGCCTCGATGTCGAATACACCGCGCTGCTACCGAAACTGTTGCAGCTCAGGGTCGGTGCGTTCTATGTACAGCTGGCGAGCGAGCCGGATCCCGACAAGATCCTGGCCGTCATCGCCGAATTCCTGCCCGCCGACGCCCATATCTTCGTCGGTGTCACCGACCCCATCGACCCGCAGGTCGAAACCCGGGAGCAGGTCCGGGACCGCGTCCTCAACGCTGCCCGCTACCTGCCCGTCGACCGCCTCGGCACCTGCGACGACTGCGGCTTTTCGCCGTTCGCCGACGACACGTCCACCTCCCGCGATATCGCCTTCGCCAAGGTCCGCGCCCGCATCGAAGGGACCGCTCTGGCGGCCGCGGAACTGGGCGTCTGATCGCCGGAATCAGACCTGCGGTGTAGTGGGCCCCGCGTCGATCCGCGGGAGCGGATTCTCCGCTTCCAGCAGGTACCCGATCTCCAGCAATGTGCGCTCGTCGCCGTAGGCCGCGCTGCACATGACGCCGATCGGGACACCGCTGGACCCTACGCGCATCGGCATCGATAGGGCGGGCGTCCCGGTCACATTGCCGATCGGGGTGTAGCCCACATATATCCGCAGCCGCTCGATCAACTCTTCGGACGGCACCTTCGGATCGAGATAACCCAGCGGCGGAACCACATGGGTGACCACCGGCGAAAGCACGAGCTCGTACCGCGTGAATACCTCGGCATAGATCCGGTAGGCCCGGCGCAGCCGGTGCAGCGCGGCCGGTGTGCGCAGGATGCGCTGCCGGTGATAGCGGCCGAGACCGCGCGTGAGATCGTCGAGCGCATGGCGATCGAATGACCTGCCGTGCAGGATCTTGCCGCCGATGGCCGACATATCGGCAAGGAACGCCCAGTACAACAGGAAGTCGTCGGCGAGGTGCGGCGGGAAGGGTACGGCCATCGGCTCGATGTGATGTCCGAAGCGTTCGAGCAGCTTGGCCGCGAATTCGACCGTACCGCGTGTTTCGGCATCGGGTTCGGCACCGGTTCCCGCGATGGTCAGCAGCCCTATACGCAGGCTGCGGTGGGCCGGGCCGTGCACTTCGCCGATCGGCACGAGATCCGGATTCCGCCAATACCGTTCGGCGGCAGCGGTATATGCGGCGGTATCGCGCACCGTCCTGGTCAACACGCCCTCGGAGATGAGTTTTATCGGCAGGTGCTTGTCCAAGGCGTTGTCCAGGTGTCGATATCGGCTCGGCTTCAGTGCGACCAATCCGGCGCATGCTGCCGGAATCCGCAACGATCCCCCGCCGTCATTGCCATGGGCGACCGGCACGACACCGGCCGCGACCATGGCGGCCGAACCGCCGGAGGATCCCCCGATCGAATACTCCGGATTCCACGGATTCCTGGTCGGCTCGGCGGCTTGGAATTCGGTCGTCGGGCTCAGGCCGAACTCCGGCATCCGTGATTTGCCGAGTACCGTCACCCCGGTGCTGAGGAACTGCGCGGTGTAGGCGTCGTCGCGAGCGGCCGGACGGGCCACGAATGCGGCGCTGCCCTGGTTGGTCGGCATGCCGGCGACATCGGCATTGTCCTTGACGAACGTCGGAACGCCATACCACGCGCCGGTGCGCTCCGACGCGTATCGCGGCCGCTCGACACTCGAGTACGCGATGGCATTGAGCTGCGGCTCCACCAGCGCCGCCCGGTCGATCGCCGCGCGGGCCAATTCCTTCGGACTCACCGCCCCCGACCGGACCATGGCCGCCAAAGCGACGGCATCATGGTCGGCCAGGACGTCATCGGAGAATGCGTGTATTCGATCGGCCATAACACTGCCCACAGCTGCGAATCGCGGGTCCGGGCGCGTTGAACCCTGCCTGGTGGACGTTCGTCCGGATAGGGGAAATGATACGCGCCCGGTCTCCGAATCAGAAATATTGACGTCCGCAACAGGATTGTACGGGTGATTATTTTCCCCGCACGTCCCACGACGAGAATATTGTTGGCGGCGTTGCGGTCCCGGTCATGGGCGAGAAATACCGTTCCGCCGCGTCCTTCATCACCGTGACCGACGACGAGGCCGATGGCAATTCCCGCGATCAGCGGATTGGGACGTGTCGTTGAACACCACCCTGGCACACCCGAATGCCCGTGTCAGACAGACGATCTGGCCTCAGCAGCACAACCCGACGCGCCGATGCGATCTCCATTGCACCCGAGTGCGCATCAGAAGACTTGCAGCGGAGGGGATTTAGGGAAGGTAATGGGCAGGGCGACCAGGGCACGGTGGAACGGTCCCGGTCGCCATTCCAGTTCTTCGACGGAGACGGCCAGCCGCATTTCCGGTAGGGCATCCAGCAGTTGATCGATCGCGTCCTGTGCGATCAGGCTCGCGATCGAGCGGGCGGGGCAGGCGTGCGGGCCGACACTCCACGCCAGGTGGGAGCTGTTGTCGGTGTACTCGCCGGTGGTGATCGCGGGATCGTTATTGGAGCCGGTCATGCTGACGACGACCGGCTGGTGCGCGGGCAACCACGAGCCCTCGATCAGGATCGGCTGCCTCGGGAAGGTGATGCAGTAGTTCGATAGTGGCGGGTCGGTGAACAGCACCTCGTCCAATGCATCGCGCGTGGACATGGTGCCGCCGAGTATCCCGCCGCCGAACCGGGTGTCGGTCAACATCAGCCGCAGCGTATTGACGATCAGATTCTGGGTCGGTTCCATACCCGCGCCGAACAGGCTCAGCACCTGGTGGATCATCTCCGGGTCGTCGAGCTTCGCCGAATGGGCGAGCAATCCGGAGACGATATCGTCGCCCGGCTGGTCGCGCTTGAGCTGGATCAGCTCGAACATCGCATCCATGACCATCTTGTTGCCCTCGACGGCGGCCTCCCCGCCTTCCATCAATGCGGCCATGCCGGCCGCGGCACGCTGGCTGATCTCCTGCGGGCAACCGAGTATTGCGTTGATCACCGTGAATGCCAGCGGCAATGCGTACTGCCCGACCAGATCCGCCACGCCTTCCTGACAGAAGGTGTTGATCAGCGGAGTGGCGATCTTCTCCACGGTGGAATGCAACGCGAACAGGTCGACGACACCGAGGCCGGCCACGGTCGCCTCCCGGTAGCGGGTGTGCTCGAGGCCGGCGGAGCGAATCGCCGCCGGACGCCATTCGAGCATCGGCCGCACCGGGCAGTCCTCGGGAACGCCTTGCTGCCAGTTTCGCGAATCGTGCGGAAAATGGTCGGGATCATTGAGGATCTGCAGCGCGGTGTAGTAGCCGATCACCAGGGTCGCCGGTACGCCGGGAGCCAACTCCACCGGCACCAGCGAACCGTATCTCTTCCGCATCTCGCGGTACGCCTCGTGCGGGTTCGCGGCGAATTCCGCTGAGTAGAGCGAGATTCGGGGGCCGTTGGTATCGATCGGCGATCCGTGCGCGACAGCGGACGGGCGGGTGGTGGTGGTTGCCGACTCTGGCGTGGTCAAGAGACGTGACTCCAGTCGTTGTGCAGAAGCGATGAGCATGGTGCGCGACCGCAGGCGCATCCGTGCCGCCTGCGCAGAGCAGAGTCAGACTACGTTGACTGCCCGGTCCGCGCGTACCGAGCGCCCCACCCTTGGCTATACGACATGTGACCGGCATTACAGTAGGTAGGGGCGACACGAAGGACACCGATTGAGCACAGCAGCGCACGGCAACCCCTGGGTGGCCGTTCGACCGGAGGACGACCTCGCGCAATTGGCGCGACAGGTGTCCTGTGCGCATCGCTGCTTCATCGAAGGCGACGAGCAGCTGCCGATCGATCCGGTGCGCCCGGTGGTGCTGGATTCCTGGCGGCGCAGCCGCAGCAACGGCGTCGATCCGGACCGCTTCGGCGCCGGTGTCGACCTCGATGGTCTTGAACTGCAACGGTATCGGGCCACGCATCCGACCGCGCTGATCCGACCGGTGGTGCGCAAACTGCTGGTCGAGGATGCCGCCGAGGCCGGACTGCTCGTCGCGATCAGCGATGCCGAGGGCCGATTGCTGTGGGTGGAGGGCGATTCGAAGGTCAAGGACCGCGCGCTGGCCATGAATTTCGTCGAGGGTGCGGACTGGAGTGAGGACCGTGTCGGCACCAATGCACCCGGCACCGCACTCGCGCTCGATCACCATGTGCAGATCTTCGGGGCCGAACACTTCAGTCGCGTGGTACACGAATGGAGTTGTTCCGCTGCGCCCGTGCATGATCCGCGCAGCGGCCGGATCATCGGCGCCATCGATATCACCGGCGGACCCCGCGTCGCGGCGCCGGAGGTGTTGTCACTGATCCGCGCGACGGTATCGGCCGCGGAATCCGAACTGCGACTGCTCATGCTCGATGCGCCGAAAGCGCTCGCGTCGACGACGGCACGCCTCGAGGCGCTCGGCCCTGCCCGGCCGACCCTGATCCGCGGCGGTGAGCGCATCCGTCTATCGCAGCGCCATGCCGAAATCCTGTTGCTGCTGGCCAATTACCCGGAGGGACTGAGCGCCGACCACCTCGCCATGCTGCTCGACGAATCCGAGCTGGATCCGGTCACGGTGCGCGCAGAGATGTCGCGGGTGCGAAAGATGTTGGGCGCCAATGGCCTCGGCTCCCGTCCGTATCGGCTGCTGATGGATCTGGATACCGATGTCGACGAGGTTCGGCGTGCACTCGCGCGCGGCGATACCTCGGCGGCGTTGCGCGCCTATCCCGGCCCGATCCTGCCCCGCTCGCTCGCACCGGGCATCGCAGAATTGCGCGTCGAATTGCGTGGGCGCCTGCGTGCGGCCCTGTTGACGGCCGGTGATCGCCGCCTGCTCGCCCGCTGGACCGGTTCGGCCGACGGGCGCGAGGACGTTGCGGCGTGGACCGCCTACCTCTCCTCGCTGGACCGTCAGTCCTCGCTGTATGCCCAGGTAAAGACACAATTACGACTACTCGACCGCAGATTGGGCATCTGACCGGTTTCTTGCAACTGTCGTGCAACATGGGCACTTCTAGTGTTCCGGATCACACCTGACGTGAAAAGTCAGCAGATCGAGGAGCATTCGATGACCGTCTTCGCCCGCCCAGGCACACCCAGCGCCGCCATGTCGTTCCAGACCCGATACGACAACTGGATCGGCGGCGAATGGGTCGCGCCCGTCAAGGGGCAGTACTTCGAAAACCCAACTCCCGTAACGGGTCAGCCGTTCTGCGAGGTCGCGCGCGGCACCGCCGAAGATATCGAACTCGCCCTCGATGCCGCGCACGCCGCCGCACCTGCTTGGGGCAAGACCTCGGTCGCCGAGCGCGCCATCATCCTCAACAAGATCGCCGACCGCATCGAGGAGAACCTCGACGCGCTCGCCCTCGCGGAGGCCTGGGACAACGGCAAGCCGATCCGGGAAACCCTGGCCGCCGATATCCCGCTGGCCATCGACCACTTCCGTTACTTCGCCGGTGCCATTCGCGCACAAGAGGGTTCGCTGTCGCAGATCGACGCCGACACCGTCGCCTACCACTTCCACGAGCCGCTCGGTGTGGTCGGCCAGATCATTCCGTGGAACTTCCCGATTCTGATGGCCACCTGGAAGCTCGCGCCCGCGCTCGCCGCCGGTAATGCGGTAGTGCTCAAGCCCGCCGAGCAGAC
Source organism: Nocardia vinacea (assembly GCF_035920345.1). Classification (NCBI taxonomy): domain Bacteria; kingdom Bacillati; phylum Actinomycetota; class Actinomycetes; order Mycobacteriales; family Nocardiaceae; genus Nocardia; species Nocardia vinacea. The sequence continues at coordinate 564,834 of NZ_CP109149.1, read as the reverse complement.
CCCGGCCTCGATCATGTTCCTGATCGGTCTCATCGGTGATCTGCTGCCGCCCGGTGTGGTCAACATTGTCAACGGTTTCGGTGTCGAGGCGGGTAAGCCGCTGGCCTCCAGCCCGCGGATCAAGAAGATCGCCTTCACCGGTGAGACCACCACAGGCCGCCTGATCATGCAATACGCATCGCAGAACCTGATCCCGGTCACGCTGGAACTCGGTGGTAAGAGCCCGAATATCTTCTTCAGCGATGTCCTCGCCGCCAATGACGACTTCCAGGACAAGGCGCTCGAGGGCTTCACCATGTTCGCGCTGAACCAGGGCGAGGTCTGCACCTGCCCGTCGCGGGCGCTCATCCAGGCCGATATCTACGACGAATTCCTGGCCGCGGCCGTGGTGCGCACCAAGGCGGTGCGGCAGGGCGATCCGCTCGATACCGAGACCATGATCGGCGCGCAGGCCAGCAACGATCAGCTCGAAAAGATCCTGTCCTACCTCGAAATCGGCAAGGGCGAGGGCGCGACGCTGCTGACCGGTGGCGAGCGCGCCGACCTCGGCGGCGACCTGTCCGGCGGATACTACGTGCAGCCAACGGTTTTCGCGGGCAGCAATTCGATGCGGATCTTCCAGGAGGAGATCTTCGGACCTGTTGTCTCGGTGACACCGTTCGCGGATTACGACGAAGCCATCAAAATCGCCAACGACACCCTTTACGGACTCGGCGCAGGCGTATGGTCACGCGACGGTTCGGTGGCATACCGGGCCGGACGCGATATCCAGGCCGGACGGGTGTGGACCAACACCTACCACCAGTACCCGGCGCACGCGGCCTTCGGCGGCTACAAGCAGTCCGGCATCGGCCGCGAGAACCACCGCATGATGCTCGACCACTATCAGCAGACGAAGAACCTGCTGGTCGGCTACGCATCGAAGGCGCAAGGCTTCTTCTGATGGCCGCAGTCCCTCGGCGCGTGCGCGCCACCGCGGCGGCGATGGATCTGCTCCGTCGCCTTCGCGGGCAGCACGGCCCGCTGATGCTGCACCAGTCCGGTGGTTGCTGCGACGGATCGGCTCCGATGTGCTATCCCGCAGGCGAATTCGTTATCGGCGATCACGATGTGCTGCTCGGATTGCTCGATCTGCGAATGCGGGTCGACGAGTTGCCGGCTACTGCGCCGGAGCCGGACGATATTGCACCGGTGTGGATCTCGGGACCACAGTTCGCTGCCTGGCAGCACACCCAGCTCGTTCTCGATGTCGTGCCGGGTCGCGGGTCGGGCTTCAGTCTGGAATCGCCGGAAGGGTTTAGATTCCTCAGTCGTGGAAGGGTTTTCGATAACGGTGAGCTGGCCGTTCTGGCTGAAACCGAATCGGTGACGGGCGCGGGCTGGGAGCGAGGGGAACGTCCTGCGGTGTCGAGCGAACCACAGGTAGTCGCCGAGGCAGCCGATGCCTGCCCGGTTCCCGGTAGCGGAGCGCGGCCCTCGGCTTGACAGCTGACTTTTACTGCGGCCCTGTCGTTTCCGGCTCAGACTCCGGTTCGCGGCCCGATCGCCACCAGGTCGAGCACCAGATCCTGGAGCACCCGGCGCGTGGTGTGCGCCTGCGCGATCAACGGCTCGGATGATTCCGTCTCGGCTAGCTCTACCAGCTTGTTGACTACATGGCAGACCGCAACGAGTCGGCGGATCGCTTGACGTCGCTCGGCGAGATTCATGGTGTCGGTGGCCATATTCACCAGATCGCCGCAACACCCCTGACCGTTTCGCCCGAGTTTGCTGGATCATGAAGTCGCACTTCCGGCAATCGTGACGCAACCGTCGATCATTCGGCGGACTGGAGGGCGGCACGGGCGGCGGTGCGGGCGCTGTCCGGGTCGGAGGTCGACAGGACGGCGGCCGCGGCGCGACGGCAGTCTTCGAGGGTGACGGCGGAGAGGGCGGCTCCGACGCCGGCTACCGCGACACCGGCGGCGGAGAGCGAACTGATGCCGAATCCGGTTAGGACACAGGCTAATAGGGGGTCGGCGGCGGCCTCGCCGCAGACGCCGACGGGCTTGTGCGCGGTCGCGCCGGCAGCCGCGGTGCGGGCAACCAGTGCCAGGACGGCGGGTTGCCAGGGGTCGGTGAGTGCGGCGAGGTCGGCGGACATGCGATCGGCGGCCATAGTGTATTGAGCGAGGTCGTTGGTGCCGATCGAGAGGAACTCGACATGCTCCAGAATGGCCTCGGCCAGGAGGGCGGCCGCGGGGACCTCGATCATGACGCCGGGAACCAATCCACGCGCTCGCACCTGGGCGGCGAACGATTTCGCTTCGGCCGCAGTGGAAATCATCGGGGCCATGACCCACGGTGTGGGCGTGCGGTCGGCGGCGGCCTGGGCGATCGCGTCGAGTTGGCGGTCCAGGATTCCGCTGTTGTGGGCGGCGATGCGGATGCCGCGCACGCCGAGCGCCGGGTTCGCTTCGTCGGCATGGTCGGCGAAACGCAGTGGTTTGTCCGAACCGGCGTCGAGAGTGCGTATCACCACCTTCGCCCCGGCATAGGCGTCGAGGACCTCGCGATAGATGCCCGCCTGTTCGGCGATGCTCGGCTCGGATTCGCGGTCCAGGAAACATAATTCGGTGCGGAACAGGCCGATGCCCTCGGCCGGTTGCGAGCGCGTCGCGCGGGCTCCGGCCGCGTCCTGGACGTTGGCGAGAATCTCGACCCGGTGTCCGTCGGCGGTCGCGCCCGGACCGGCCCAGGCCGCCGTGCGCGATTCCTGCGTGCGGTATTCGGCCACGGCGCGGGCGGCGGTTTCCGGATCCGGACCGATGGCGACCTGTCCGGCCGCCCCATCGATCAGCACGTCCACTCCGGCGGGCACATCGTCGAGTCCGGCGATCGCGACCACGCACGGGATACCGAGCTGGCGGGCGATGATCGCGGTGTGGCTGGTCGGACCGCCCCGCGAAGTGGCAAGGCCGACAATGAGATTCGGATCCAGTCCGGCGGTATCGGCCGGGGCCAGGTCGTCGGCGAGCAGGATCGATGGCCGGGCGGGCGTGGGAATGCCCGGTTCGGGCACACCGGCCAGCTCGGCGACCACCCGATCGCAGACATCGCGAAGGTCGGTGACGCGTTCGGCCATCAGCCCACCGAGTTTGGTGAACACCTCGGCGAACTGATCGGTGGCCGCGGTCGCCGCGACGGCGGCGGGACTACCCGCAGCGATCAATTTCTCGGCGGCGCCGAGCCAGCCACGATCGGCCGCCATCGCGGCATTCGCGACGAGCACCTCCGCGGCCGCCCCACTTGCGCGGGTGGCGCGCTCGCGCAAGCGCCGTGCAACCACCGATGTCGCGGCAAGGAAGGCTTCGTATTGCGATGCCCGATCGGACTCGGCGACCGGTTCGGCACGAAGGTCCGCGCGAATCCGCGGCGCCGGCCGCACGGTCGGCGCGGCGGCGATTCCGGGCACCGCCGGGGTACCACGCAATGTCATGGCGCTGCGCGCAACCTTCGCGGTGCCTGTGGCCTGCGGTGATCCGGACATTCGATTCCTCCTCCACGTCGATGTCGAGTGAGTGCGACCGATTACTCAGCTCGGCTCGTTGTGATCCAGACTACTCACATCTCTTGACAAAGCAACATAGACGGGCATAAAACAACATAAACACACATTGCCAATCGGAGGATCGGATGTACGCAGAGGAGCGCCAGCAGGCCATCGCCGCCCTGGTCGGGCAACGCGGGCGCGTATCGGTCGCCGATCTGTCCGAGCAGTACGGGGTCACCACCGAAACTGTGCGCCGCGATTTGGCGGTCCTCGATCGGATGGGGCTGATCCGCAGGGTGCACGGGGGTGCGGTGCCCGCGGCGGCGCTCACCGCGATCGAACTCGGCACCACCGAGCGCGAACACACGCACGCCGCCGAAAAGGACCGCATCGCCAAGGCGGCCCTCGACTATCTGCCACCGACCGGCGGCAGCGTGCTGTTCGATGCCGGGACCACCACCGCGCGGGTGGCCGCCGCCCTGCCCGCCGACCGGGAGCTCGTCGCCGTGACGAACTCGGTGCCCATCGCGGCTCGGCTCAGTGGATTCGCCGGAGTGCGGCTGCATCTGATCGGCGGCCGGGTGCGGGGTGTCACGCAGGCCGCGGTCGGCGCGGAGGCCTTGCGGGTGCTCGGCGAACTGCGGGTCGATGTGGCGTTCATCGGCACCAATGCCCTGACCATCGGCCACGGACTGTCCACCCCCGATCCCGACGAGGCGGCGGTGAAGCGCGCCATGATCGCCAGCGCCCACCGGGTCGTGGTGGTCGCCGATGCCACGAAGGTCGGGCGCGAGGATCTGCTGAGCTTCGGTTCGGTCGAGGAATTCGATGTGCTGGTCACCGATACCGGGCTACTGCCTTCGGTACACAACGAACTCACCGAGTACGGCATCGAGGTGGTCACGGCATGATCGTCACGCTCACCGCGAATCCCAGTATCGACCGCACCGTCAGCCTGCGGGAATCGTTGCGGCGCGGTGCCGTACTCCGTGCCGAGACCGTGCTGTCGCAGCCCGGTGGCAAGGGAGTCAACGTTTCCCGGGTGATCGCCGCCGCCGGGGTCGAAACCATTGCGGTGCTGCCCGGCAATGCCGGTGATCCGTTGCTGCGCATGCTCACCGATGCCGATATCGAACACCGCGCGGTGCCGTGCGCCACCCCGGCGCGCACCAACCTCACCGTCGCCGAACGCGACGGCACTACCACGAAGATCAATGAGCCCGGATCACCGCTGACCGCCGAATGCCTTGCCGCACTGTCGAATCAGCTCGATGCACTCGCCGATACGGCGAGCTGGGTCGTGCTGTCCGGATCCCTCCCACCCGCCGTCCCCACCGACTGGTACGCGTATCTGCTGCACCGGCTGCGCGGCGTGCGGATCGCGGTCGATACCTCCGACGCTCCTCTGCTCGCACTGGCCGCCGAACTGGAATCAGCTGCGCCGCAACTACTCAAGCCGAATGCCGAGGAGCTGGCCCAGCTCACCCACGGCGACCCCGCCGAGTTGGAGGATCCGATCGCCGCCGCGCGTGCGGCGAGCACACTGATCGCTCGCGGCGTCGGTGCCGTGCTCGCGACGCTCGGCGCGGCCGGAGCCGTACTCGTCACCGCGGACGGTGCGTGGCATGCCGCCGCACCCGCCATTACCCCGCGCAGCACCGTGGGAGCTGGCGATTCCGCGCTGGCCGGATACCTGCTCGCCGATCTCGACGGACTGGACGCACCCGATCGGCTGCGCCGCGCCGTCGCCTACGGCAGCGCCGCCGCCGCGCTGCCGGGAACCGGGTTGCCCGGACCACACCACACCGACCCCCGCGCCGTGGCCGTCACGACGTTGGAATCCCTGCACAGTCGCTGAAGGACATTGCGATGGCCCATTCCCCTGATTCGATCATCACCACCGAGCTGATCAGCCTCGATACCGACCTCGGCAGTGCCAAGGAAACGGTGATCGCGACGCTCGCGCAGCGACTCACCGACAATGGGCGGGCTACCTCTGCCGAGACATTGCGTGACGCGGCGCTGGCGCGCGAATCACAGTCCGCGACAGGGCTTCCCGGTGGGATCGCCATTCCGCATTGCCGGAATGCAGCGGTGACCAGTGCGTCGCTCGGGTTCGCTCGGTTGGAACCTGCGGTGGATTTCGGTGCTGCTGATGGGCCCGCCGATCTCGTATTCCTCATTGCCGCGCCGGAAGGTGCCGGGGCCGAGCATATGAAGTTGTTGTCGAGTTTGGCTCGGGCGCTTGTTCGGCCGGAGTTCGTAAGTTCGTTGCGGGGTGCCGCGAGCGCTGATGAGGTGGTTTCGCTGGTTACGGATGTGCTTACGCAGAAGCCTGCGATGACGCCCAAAACCCGTGCAGTGGACTCTGTTTCGAGTGACGCCGCTTCGAACGGTACCGCCGCGAACGGCGCCATTACGCAGGCCCCTTCCGGCAGCGCACCAACGCCCGAGGCAGCTCCGGACAGTGCATCAACGCCCCAGACAACTCCGAATGGCACTCCCCCGACAGCAGCCGCTTCGATCGGCGCACCCGCACAGGATCCCGGTTCGAACCGTACTCCCACAGACGCAGCCGTTTCGAACGGCGCATCCGCGTCCCGAGCGGCTTCAAAAGGCACCACACCCGCACGCGAACCGAATTCGAACAGCGCACCTTCGGCAGCGGCCGGACTCGGCAGCTCGGACAGCGCGGCAACACCTGCGCCCGACGGCGTTTCGGCCGACGCACTGGCCGGGCAAACAATCGTCGCGATCACGGCTTGTCCGACCGGCATCGCCCACACCTACATGGCCGCCGACTCGCTCGTCGCCGCCGGTGACCGTGCGGGCGTCGCGGTGCACGTCGAGACCCAAGGTTCCAGCGGTAGCACCCCGCTGAGCTCCGAAACCATCGCCGCCGCGAGCGCGGTCATCTTCGCCACCGATGTCGGGGTGCGCGGCCGGGAACGGTTCGCGGGCAAGCCGGTTATCGAGTCCGGGGTCAAGCGCGCGATCAACGAGCCCGACACCATGGTCGCCGACGCCCTGCGCGCCGCCCTCGATCCCACCGCGGCGACCGTCGCGGGATCCGCGCCCTCCGAGGGTGTTTCGGCATCGGCGGCGCTCGGCTGGGGCACCCGGCTACGCCAGATTCTGCTCACCGGCGTCAGCTATATGATCCCGTTCGTCGCCGCGGGCGGCCTGCTCATCGCGCTCGGATTCCTGTTCGGCGGCTACGAGATCGCCGACCATGCCAAGAAGATCGTGCTCGACAACTCGCTGACGGCACTACCCGACGGCGGCCTACCGACCTATCTCGGCGCAGTGCTGTTCCAATTGGGTTCGCTCGCATTCAGCTTCCTGGTACCGGCCCTCGCCGGATATATCGCCTTCGCCATTGCCGACCGACCAGGTCTCGCACCGGGATTCACCGCCGGTGCCGTGGCCGTATTCGTCGGTGCCGGATTCCTAGGCGGCCTCGTCGGTGGCCTGATCGCCGGATTCGCCGCGCTCTGGGTCGCGAAACTGCCTACCCCACAATGGGCGCGTGGACTCATGCCGGTCGTGGTCATCCCGCTGTTCGCGTCACTGTTAGTCGGCGCGTTGATGTTCATCTTCCTCGGCAAGCCGCTCGCCGCGATCACCAGCGGACTCACCAACTGGCTCAACAGCCTGACCGGAACCTCCGCCCTCGCCCTTGGCGCCATCCTCGGCCTCATGATGTGCTTCGACCTCGGCGGTCCGGTCAACAAGGCCGCGTATTCCTTTGCCGTAGCCGGACTGTCGGTCACCGATCCGGCCTCGCTGCGCATCATGGCCGCCGTCATGGCCGCGGGCATGGTCCCGCCGCTGGCCATGGCATTGGCCACAGTCCTGCGGCCCCGGCTGTTCACCACGGCCGAACGCGAAAACGGTAAGGCCGCATGGCTTCTCGGTGCCTCCTTCATCTCCGAAGGCGCGATCCCATTCGCCGCCGCCGACCCGCTGCGGGTGATTCCCTCGATGATGGCCGGTGGCGCGGTCACCGGTGCGCTGATCATGGCCACCGGAACCACCCTCAGCGCACCGCACGGCGGCATCTTCGTCTTCTTCGCCGTCGGCCACATCGTCTGGTTCCTCGCCGCCCTCGTCGCGGGCACCGCCGTCGCCGCCCTCTGCGTCACCGCCGCCAAAGAATTCATCAAGCCACGCACCCCCGCCCTCGCCACCGCCTGAAATCCCCGCTCACCCAAGGAGAATCCCCCATGGCCAGCACCACCGTCACCGTCGCCTCCACCATCGGCCTGCACGCCCGCCCCGCCAACATCATCGCCGAAACAGTCACCGACTCCGGCGCCGAAGTCACCCTGGCGCTTGTCGACGGCGAGCCGGTGGACGCCGGTTCGGCCCTCATGATCATGACCCTGGGCGCGGCCTTCGGCACCGACGTAGTCGTCACCAGCGACGACCCCAACGCCCTCGAGCTCGTCGCGAAACTCGTCGCCACCGACCTCGACGCCTGAGCGGACGGGGCGGTCGTGCCGATCCCATCGCCCCAGCGAACCCGCGATCGAGATCAGATGGGTGACACGCCCCAACGAGCAGACCATGCAGGAAATCCTCGCCAAGGTGCCCGACGTCCAGCTCACCGACGTGCCAACCCCCTTGGTCGCCGCGGGCAAGGACGATTCCCTCGTCGGCCACATCCGCCAAGATCAGGGCGTCCCCGAAATCCCGCTGGCCCACGCTGATCGGATCAAGATCAGGTGGAAGCTGTGGCGGCATCGCCCGAGTAGCAAGTTACCTCAGTTCCACCTGATCTTGATCGCCCCGATTCATCGACAATCCCTATTCGCGCGAAGCCTCGGCTGGCCACACCACCGTTACCGGCATTCCGCGTTGACGGGCGGCGGCAACGACATCAGCGGTGCCGCCGTACCCTCTGGCCGGCTTGCCATCCCATACCGCCAGTAGTTCATCTGCGTTGTCGAACATTCGGACGCTACCCGCCTGAGTCGGAGTCTTCCCGGTCGAGTGCGATCACTTCTGAAGCGGCGGTGAGTAATTCGTCGTAGACGGAGTGGTGCTCGGCGGGCAGACCCTCGCGGTATTTTCGGGCGGGCACGACCACGACGAGTGAGCCACCGAGCCTCGGTACGGCTTGCGCGAACAGGGTGTCCGGGCCATCGGCGAGACAGCTCACGCCGACCAGGTCGCCATCCGCGCGCTGCGCTACCCGCGCGCGGATCTCGGCAGCTACCACGGCAGGCGTTTCGGGCGGCAATCCCCGATGTCCGGAGATGGCTGTCCGCGTGGCAATCGCCAGCTCTTGGCGAGTCATCGAATGGCCAGGCGATCCGGGCGATTCCACCCGCAACCGCGCTTCGATGAGCAGATCATTCCGTCCGGTCACGGGGTGTCGGCCCCAACGTGCGCCATCGATCTGTCGTCCACGTCACGACACCGTTGAACCAGCACCCGCTGTCGATCCCAGCGTTCAGCACACCGACCGGCGTGAGTCGCTGGTCGGTGGCGTGAGCCCTCGGCTTCGGGTGCTCACGACCACCATCAGGGGAGGCACCTTGTCGATACAGATAGACCGCAGCGCCAATTCAAAACTGCCGCAACGTGATCCGTTCATCGGGCCGCCCGCCACCTACAGCGGTGTGTCAGCTGAGGTGGCCGAGCGGTTCGCGGATGCCGTCCGCGAGTGGGCAGATCGGCCTGTGCCCACGCAGTCGCCCCGGTGCCGGGTGTCGAGTCCCCCGGCATCGGGCGCGCCACCCACAAGGAGGGGGTGTGATGCACCGAGATCGTTTGCGGACACCCGCCACAAGCTCGCCCTCGCCCCGGTCGATAGCGCTCCGATCTATCAGTGTGCGTCCGATGGCTGGCTGAGCAGCGTCGACGAAGACGGTTGGATCTGCGACTCGGACGCAGACCTGGATAAGGGTGACGCGATCACTGTCACGCCGATCAGCGTTTGCGACACAGGAATGTCCTGACGGAGGTCCGCCGAAGGCATGAATTCTGGAACTGAGGATCGATAACCGGGGCGTTGCGATGAGTCACCGGTCGTTGCCTGACGTTGTGTCATCGGCGGACGCGGTGGACTTCCGGCTGGCCGCTCGTCGACGCGCCGCGTCATGTGCCTCGTGAAGGAGGCTGACTGCCAGCTCGTGGGTTTGCATGTCCGGGTTGATGATCGAGATCCAGCCCTGTCTGCGATAAACAGGATGGGGGAGAACGGCGTCGACCGCAGTGAAGTCGACCGCCGCCGAACTGGCCTGCGGAGCCTCACCGACGAGTTCGGTGAAGGCGCTCCTGCCGACGTGGATGTTCAGCCGCCAACGGTCGGGACGATCGAGGTCACACGAACTGTCATCGGGGTAGTTCTTCGTCACGATGGTGGCGTACGGCTGCTCGCGTTGCGGCAGTTGGCCATCGGGCGCGTAGTAGAAGAAGTGGTCTCCCCAGGCGATCTTCGGGAACGGGCCGCCATCGGCCGGAGCAAGCTCTAGCACCCCGTCGAACCCTCGGATCGTCGCGAGAATCTGGTCCATACTCATGGTTCAAGCGTGAACTTGAAGTGCTTATGGAGGGTTGATTCATGGTCGAGAACACCTGGCGGCGGAGTTGCTGACCGTCGCCGCGGTGGCGGCAGCGACCGGCTACTCGGCCCAGCAGATCCGTGACCTGGAGAGGCTCGGTGTTATCCCCGCCGCAATCCGGGCGGGTAACGGATACCGGCAGTTCTCCGCAGACCACGTCCGCGACCTGCACGCCTACCGCGGTCTCGCCTACGCCGTGGGACCGGTCGAGGCTCGTCGCGCGATGTGCGCGATCCGCTTGCTGCCGCCCGACCAGTCCGCAGCCCTGGTGTGCTCCTTTCACGCACGGCTCAACCAGGAACGAGAACAGGCGCTGGCTGCCCGTGGGGCGTTGAAGGCGATACATGACGAAGCGACAACCGACGCCGACCTCGTTGAAGCAGACGCTATGACCATCACCGAACTGTCAAGGGCGCTCGGGCTGCGAGCTTCGACGCTCCGCTTCTGGGAGCAGGTAGGTCTGGTAGCACCCGAACGGATCGTCACCCGAGCGGGATCAGCCCGGCGCTACCACCTTGCAGCAATCCGAGACGCCCGCATCACGACGGCCCTGCGAGCCGCCGGCTACCGCATCACCGACGTCCAGAAGGCCATCACGGCGATCCGGGACCTCCACGACGTGAGTCACTCGCTCGAGGCACTCGGTGACCGACTGAACACCATCGCTCAACGACAACTAGCCCTCCTGCGCGCAGCAGCGACACTGTCCGAGATCATCCAACCAACCTCGCAAACCTAAAACACCACACCAGCCGTCGGCTTCTCGTGGCCCCAGGCGCCGTCAGCAACGTCCTGGCCGGAACAGCTAGTAAGCCCACGACAACGGCACTGTTCCGATCACCTCGGACCAGTGCCGTTGCGGTACCAGCCCCTCGTCCAGCTCCGACGAGGGAATAGTTCTGCCCTATGCGGCGCAGAATTCGTTGCCTTCCGGATCGCGCATGATCCACCAGTGACCGGCGGGTCCCTTGTCGAATTCGCGGACGCGGGTGGCTCCCAGCGCTTCCAGCCGGGCGACGAGGGTGTCGAGAGTGCCAGGCTCACTGTGTATATCGATGTGTAGGCGGTTCTTGCCGGATTTATCTTCTGGGACGTCTTGGAAGAGCAGTCGCCTGCCTTGGCCGACGCCGCTGGTCGGGTCGAACGGGTCGTCGGGGTGGCGGATGGCGGCGTAGCCGCGAAAGGTCTTGCGGCCGTGATGTTCGACGACCGCGTCAGCGGTGAGCTGACCGGCGGACAGTAGTTGCTCGACGAGGACGCTCGGGTCCTCTACCTCGTACTCCAGCGCCGCGGCCCAGAAGTCGGCCAGCGCGGGGGCGTTTCTGGTGTCGATGACCAGTTTCCAGTTCAAAGCCACGGGCGGAACCTACCGCACCCGAGCCTGGCCCCGTGAGAGGCCGTTGAAAGCGCAGCTCAGCACACCATGACATCGCTCGCGAGATCATGCGAAGCGCTGCGATCGGGCGGACGCTTCCGGGACGATGAACGTCATGAGCGCAAGGACACTCGATCAACTTCGGAAGGACCTGCAAGAGTATGCGCGCCTGGCCGAGGTTCGCTACGACCCCGCGATCGCGGATCCGGTGCTGGAAACGCTGGCTGAGCTGTGGACCAACTCCGTCGTGGGCGTGCGCACCACCACGCATCCGGCGCCCGAGCGCGAGGTCAACGCTCGGGTGATGCACCCGGGCGAGCCGACTGAGCTCATCGAGAAACTGCGTGGCGCAGGACTTCTCACCTATACCGGCCATCCGATGGAACAGTTGCTCGCCGAGATCTCGGCCGAGGTGCCGGTCAGCTCGGGTGTCGACCTCGCACTCGCTGGTGGGGTGCAGAAGATCTGGCTGGTCTTTCCCGAATTGCTCAGCGTGGAGCGGATTCTCGGATTCGCCGGAATTCCCGAGTCGGCATGCGCACACGCCGACCACCTATCCCGCTACGGCGGCAGAATCGGAATACTCGCAGTAGATTTCGACGCCCGCACAATGAACCTGTACTCGAATGTCTTCGAGCCCGGCCACCTCGCACCGACGGATATCGCTGGGATCCTGGCCGAACTCGACTTCACCGCGCCCACCGACACCGAATTGCCTTTACTCGCCCGCACCTTCAACCTCTACCGCACCTTCTCCTGGACCTCACCCCACATGCAACGCATCTGCTTCCCGGTACGCTGCGAACCGTCGAGCTTCCCGACCCACCTCGACCCGGTCCTGGCCCGTTTCGTCGCCGAAGCACCGTTCGCCGACCCCGACACTCGCGGCTTCGTCTTCTACGCCGCCTACGGCCCGACCGACCGCTACTACAAGGTCCAGGCCGAATACGCCGGAGTCCGCGTCGCCACCTTCCCCGGCGGAACCGCACCCCGCCCCACCTGACGACCGTCGCGGGTGTGTTGTGGGAGAACCGCCCAGCCCGATATGAGCTACAACTCGACAGGAACTTCATCGGACGGCGGATCGTCTTGCGCTGTTAACCCTGTTCGACTACGGTCCCGCGCTCGTGGGAGCAAGCGCGGTAACCGATTCACGAAGAGACAGATTTATTTGGGGGGCGGTGACCGCGATCGGGGTGATCGCCGGATATCTGGCGGTATTGCTGGCGGACGCCAGGCATTACTACACCGACGACACCGAAGCGCAGTACGCGCCCATGTGGGTCGAACTCGGAACACGGCTGCGGGAGGGGCGTTTTCCCGCGCTCGTGCCCACGGAATGGATGTCGGGCAACTACTCCCTGGAAGAAGCCGGGCTGTACAACCCGCCGCAGTTGCTGATCTATCTGCTCGCCCCATCGATGGATAACCTCGCGGTGTACGCAACGGCGGTCAAGCTGGTCTTCTCGATAATCGCGGCCCTCGGCGTATTCCGTATCTGTCTGGCCTACGGCGCGAGGTCCCGGTGGGCGGCGGTCGCCGGTGTCGCGTTTCCATTGAGCGGCTGGTTCCTGTTCTTCGACCAAGCCAGCTGGATGACCTCGCATACCGGCACCGCATGGCTGGTGCACGCGTGGGCATCGGCGGTGCACTACGCACGCGGCCGCCGCGGACCGATACCGGTCTTCATCTTCCTTTACCTGGCACTGACCATCCAATATGCCTTTCCCGCAGTCGAATCCGGGTTGATGATCGCGATGGTCGCAATCGGCGAGATCATCTATCAACGACGCTGGGCGCCCTCGGCGCGACTCGCGCTGGCGGCCGGTTGCGCTGTACTCGCCGCCGCGGCGGCCAACCTGCCCGGAATTCTGTCCTCGCAGGCGACCTGGCGTGGCAGCGCACACATCCACAATGATCCGTTCCTGACGGTGCCGTGGTCCGAGTCGTTGAACGCCAGCCTGCCCAGCACCACACCGGCATTCACCGCGTGGTGGGGGCACGTCCAGCCGTTGCCGATGGTCTACATCGCGTGGTTCCTGATTCCGGCGCTGGCCTTCATCGACTGGAAGGCGGCCGCGCAGGCGGCACGGGAACTCAGCGGCGTCGCGTTGTTCGCGACCGCGGTGCTGATGTGGACCGCGGGACCCGGCGCGATCGGCCCGCTGCGCTGGCCCGCCAGGGTGCTGCCGATGCTCGCCATCGCGCTGCTCGTGCTGGTGTGTGTATTGCTCAGTCGCTACGGCAGTTTCGCGTCGTGGCAGCGCCGTGGCACCGCCGCCGCCGTCTTGCTCGGGCTGCTGTTCGCGCGGTCCGTCTCGGCCGCGCCCGCGCTGGTGGTGCGGCATCTGCTCGCCGTCGTAGTAGTCGCCGCGATCGGCGCGGTGGTGGTGTGGCTTGCCTACACCAGGCGCACCGCGCTGGCCTGCGGGCTGTCCATCGCGGCGATGTTCCCGATCGCCTACGCCCAGGTGCGTGGCGCGCCGCCGACCCCGATGTCCTACGACTTCCCGGAGCGGCGTTCGGCGATGGCCGCCGCCTTCCCCGACTTCGACGGCGTCACACTGCAACTCGCCGATCGGGTGCTGGTGCGGGCGGATGACCGGAGCCTGTCCGGCGCGTATGGATCGCTAGCCATCGGCAGCTACGCCAAGAACGTCGGCCTCGACTATGTCACCGGCTACACCCCTGTCGGCCACGCCGCATTCAGCGCGCTGCTGTGCCTCGCCTGGGACGGAAGCACCTGCCCGGACGCCTACCGCCGCGCCTTCGCCATCGAACCATCAACGGGCAGAACGATTGTCGACCTGATGAAGGTGGATCGGGTTGTGCTGCAACGCGCTCAGTATCCCGACGAGCGCGACCGGCCCACGCCGTCCGGCTGGAAGTGGGTCGACTACCCGGGCCACGAACGCTTCATCTGGGTGCTCGAGCGGGAAAACGGTCTGCTGTCCACGCGCAATGGCGTGGTCGCCGATGCCAGGGGCGTCTTTGCCTCGTCCGCAACGAGCGACGATCTGACAAACCATATCCGGGTCACCTCGGTCGAGGGCGGCCGAGTAGTCTTCGCCCGCCTCGCCTGGCCCGGTTATCGAATCACGCTGAACGGCAGCGAAATACCGGCGCGCGAGGTCGCGGGCAGCTTCCTTGCCGCCGACATCCCCGCGGGCACTACAGCCGCCGACCTCACCGTCAGCTGGCGCCCGCCGGGTTGGGAAATCAGCACCGCGACCACGGCGGGCGGCCTCGCCGGAATCGGTCTGCTCCAGTTGACCCATCAGCGCCTGCGCCGCCGCGACGCGATCACCGCGACCGACCGGTCCGCGGCCGAGGACCGACAACTGGTCACGGCCAGCGTGTGAACTTCCGTCATCGGCATCCACGAACACAGCACTGCTCCCGAGGCTGAGCCGGGTCGACGAGGACGGTTGGACTTGCGCCCCTGACAGTGACCTGGATAAGGCGGTACATATTCAGTCGAGGACTGCGGTTGCTTCGATCTCGACCAGATGCTCGGGGACGTCCAGCGCCGCGACGCCGATCAGCGTGGTCGGTGGCACCGGAGTGACCCCTAGTTTCGCGGTCGCCCGGGAGATTCCCTCCAGGAGCGCGGGCATCTTGTCAGCAGTCCAGTCGACGACGTAGAAGGTCAGTTTCGCTACGTCGCCAAAGGAACCGCCGGCCTCGCCCAGCGCGGTGGCGATGTTGAGGTAGCACTGTTCAACCTGTGCGGCGAGGTCACCTTCGCCGACCGTGACCCCTTCCGCGTCCCAGGCGACCTGCCCGGCGATGAAGATCAACTTCGAGCCCGAGGCGATCGCCACCTGCCGGTAGACATCGATTTTCGGCAGTCCATCGGGATTCTTCAGGGTGATGGCCATGCTGTCCGCCTCCTTGTCCGGGCTCCTGTAAGCCCGTGTTCGTCAAACGACCTTTGGTCTCTTGTAGTTACTCAGATACCGTAGGAGAGTGTGAGTTGACATGGAAGAACGCACTTTTCAGTGACTGGGGAACCTAATGGTGACCAAGCAGCTCAGCGGCTCGGCCGAGGATGCCGACCTGCGACGCGCCGACTCCCTGGCGCGGGAGATCTTCTCCGACGTTGCCAACAAGTGGGCGCTGTTGATCATCGAGGCACTTGGGGAGGGCACTCTGCGCTTCAGCGAGCTTCGCAGCCGGGTCGAGGGCATCAGCCACAAGATGCTCACCCAGAACCTGCGTATGTTGGAGCGCAATGGCCTGGCCGAGCGGACCGTCCACCCCACCGTCCCGCCCCGTGTCGAATACACCCTCACCGAAGCGGGCCACGGACTTCGGGCGACGGTCGACGGAATGTGCAATTGGACCTACCGGTACTTCCAGCACATCGAGGCCGCCCGGCAGCGCTTCGAAGCCTGACGGTCGGTGAATGCGGAGCGCGGGGCATCACAACGGGCTTCAGTGCCGGAGCCGGTGACAGCATCCAGGCGGCCCCGATGGCTAGGCACCGGTTCTCGCTCCGAGATCGGCGGTGGCGCGGAACTCGCTGGGGCGGATACCCCGATGTCGCTTGAACGCCGCACTGAAACCGAAAGCGTCCGCATAACCGACGGCCTTCGCCACCTGCGCCACGGTGAGACTCCGGTCGGCCAGTAGTTCCTCCGCCTCATCCATCCGGCATTCGGTGAGATACGCCAGGGGCGACTGCGCCATGACCTCGGAGAACCGCCGCGCGAACAGCGCCCGCGATACCCCCGCCTCGGAGGCCAGCGACGCGACCGTCCAACCGGCAGCCGGCCTTCCGTGCATGGCCTCCAACGCCGGCCCGACCACCGGATCGGCCGGCCCGCGATACCAACCCGGCGCGTCAGCGTCCAGCTCGTCGAACCAATTGCGCAGCGTGCACACCAACGCCCAGTCGAGCAGCCGGTCCATCATCGCCTGTGCTCCGGCCGGACGCCGGGCAGCATCCGCGGCGATCGACTCCATCCAGGCGCACACCTCCACATCGTCGGTCACGACCAGGACGGGGGGCACAGCACGCAGCAGCCGTTCATGGCGCCGGCCGGACGCCCGATAGGCGCCGACAATCAGAGCGGTCTCACCGGCGCGGTCGTTCCCCCAGCGACCGCCGTCCAGCGCGGGATCGCATTTCGCGTCCGGCGCGAAGCAGGCGACCTCGTATTCCTCGTGCGGCAGGCCGACAGTATCCGCGCGGTCGACGAGGACGAACGTTTCCGGGCCGCGCACGATCGCGGTGTCCCCTACCGTGATCCGACGCTCGAGACCGCCGGGCAGCAGCAGTGTTCCCCCACCGCGCAGCACGGTGACCATGGTCAGCGGTGCTTCGTCGGCGAACCGGATGCTCCACGGTGCTTCCAAGATCGCGTTGGTGAGCACAGCACCCTCGGCACGGATACCGCTCAGCAGTTTGCTCAATGGATCCACACCATCGAGGGTAGACGAACTCCTATCGAATGTAGATCCTTACCCATAGATCGTCCATTGCCCGGGGTGTGGAATAGACCCAGACCGCACAACCGATCGTCCGGAACTCCGGACCCACATAGGAGGCGCCCGTGCAGCACAACCCGACCGTGGACACCGCGACCACCCGCACCGCGCTGGTCGTCGTCGCTCATCCCCGGCCCGATTCGCTGACCGCCCATATCGCGGAACTGGCCACCCGGCGGCTCGCCGGGCTCGGCTACCGGATCGACCTGCTGGACCTGCACGCCGAGAACTTCGATCCCCGGATGACCGCCGCCGACCTCCCGGAATGGGGCAACCGGGAGAAGGCATACTCCCCCGAAGTCGAGAACCATATGCGGCGCATCCTTGCCGCCGACGTGATCGTCGCGGTGTTCCCGGTGTACTGGATGCAGGCCCCGGCGATTCTGAAGGGCTGGATCGATCGGGTGTGGAATTACGGATTCGCCTACGGCCGTAGCAAACCCCGGCTCGCGGGCAAGCGGATGCTGTGGCTGGGCCTGGCGGGCGTGGCAGACGACGACGCGGTCGTCGAGCTCATGCAGGATGCGCTGAGCGCGCAACTCAACGACGGCATCGCCTACTACTGCGGCCTCACACAGTCGCTGGTAGGGCTGTTGCCTGGCGCGGAAGAAAAGCGGCAGCGCGTGGATGCCGCGGGCAATCTGCTGCTCGACGAAGCCCTCACCGGCGCGGTCCGCGAAGCCCACTATGCGGGCTTGGAAGACCGGGCGCTGGGCTTCGTCGACGATTTCCTCGCCGCCGATAGGGTTCCGGCCTGACCACTGAAGGCCGACCTCCCGGCGCTGGGCGCAGACCAAACCCGGCCCCGCCGCAACCGCGGACACACATGAAACGTTCGGGCACAACCGTTTCCGCGGTTCGCATGGCTGCGGTGCCTACGCCACCATCCGCAACGACGTCCCCAATGAAGACCCGCGTATGCAGTGGGACAGGCACCTCAGCTGGCGATCTCGGTGATCTCGCGGTGCGGGTGCAGGCTGCGGAACTTGCTGCCGTGGAAGATCAGTGGTTCGGCGTCGGCGCGGGCGGCGAGGCGGTTGATACGCAGGATAACCACCGTATGGTCGCCCGCGGGGACGCGGGCTTCGACCGCGCCCTCGATCCACGCCGTCGCACCATCGATGAAGATCGCGTCGGCCGCGCCGCGGTGCACATCCACATTGTGGAAGCGGTTGCCGTTGCGGTTGCTCAGTGCTCGAGCCGCGGGCTCCTGATCGGTGCCGAGCAGGCTCAGACCGAGGTGTGTTGCGGTATCCAGTTTCGGCCAGGTCGCCGAGCTGTTCTGCACGCAGAACGACACCAGCGGCGGGTCCAGCGAGACCGGAACGAAGGTGCTCACCGCCAAACCGTGTGGCGTACCTTCGATTTCGGCACATACCGCGACGACACCGCTGGGAAAGCTGGCGAAGACACGACGTAGGCCGGAGCCGTCGGACGGAAATTCGAAGAGCTCATGCATGATCGGCCGCTTTCGAGGCGAGAGCCGCGGCGACCGGGCGCCAGCGTTCGGTGTAGCGCTCGATGGCGCCGTCTTCGGAAAATGTGCTGTCCGACAGGTAGAGACCGGGCAGCGCCGCCGTCGCGCCGAGTTCGACGAGCACCGGCTTGAGCAGCAGATCCGGGGCGAGTGCATGGGCCGGGCCCGCGCCGAGCATGAGCGGGACGGCCACCACATCGGCCAGTCCGGTGCCGCCCTCGAACTGTTCGAGGAACAGCTTCAACAGACCGGTGTAGGTGGCTTTGAAGGTGGGACTTGCGAAGACCACCAGCTCCGAATCAGCCACTGCGCGAACGGCGGCCGCGACCTCGGGATCACCCCAGGACAGCAGGCTCGCGCCGAAGGAGACCAGATCGATCACCTCCGGTTCCACGTCCGGACGTAACCCCGCGGCGACCAACCGCGCCGCGGTCAGGGTACGAGAGGCGGGCTTCGGATTCCCGACGACGACCGTAACTGTCACTTCCGTATCCTCTTCTCGCTCGATCAGATCACGCCGTGCAACGGTGGCGCGGTGTCGTGCAGTAACGCCCGGCCGATGTGCTGATATTTCCACCGGACCGGGTCGTGCAACGTGTGGGTTCGGGCATTGCGCCAGAAGTGGTGCAGGTTCAGATCCACTGCGGCACTGCGTGTTCCGCCGACCTCGAACAATGCGGCCGAGACCTCGTTGGCCGCGCGATCGGCGAGCACCTTGGCGGTGGCCACGGCAAGCGATGCGGGAGCGACGGATTCGGCGTCACGGATCGCGGCGTCGACGGCCACACCGGCGGCGGTGAGTGTGGCCTCGGCGGAAGTCACCGCTACCGACAGCTCACCGAAACGCTGGATCAGCAGCGGATCATCGATCGCCCTGTCGACACCGGCTTCGAACCACGGCCGACTCGAGGTGCGCACGAATTCCGTTGCCGCACTGAGTGCACCACGCGCGATCCCGGTGTCGATCGCGGCATGCAGCAGTTGCGCGAAGGCGCCGTATCCGGTGGGCGCGTGCACCGCCGCCGCGCGGGCGATCAATTGATCTGGTTCGACGACGGCCTCAGCGAATTCGATGGTCCCGCTGCCGGTGGTGCGCTGGCCGATGCCGTTCCAGTCGTCGATGATTCGCACGCCCGGAGTATCAGCCGGTAGATACGCGATGTACTCCCCCGCGGACAGTCCACTGTGTCCCTCCGGATCGTCGAGCCGGGTGAGCACCGCGAGCAGATCCGCGAAAAGTGAACCCGTACAGTAGAACTTGACGCCATCGATGCGGAAACGATCGCCCACCGGCCGCACCGTCGTCGCGATATCGGCGACAGTCGCAGTGCCACGTTCGGACTGCGCATTTGCAATCCGCGCACCCGCCAGCACCTGCCCGAAGTAACGCGCTTGCTGATCAGCGGCACCCGCCAACCGCAATAGGTTCAGGTACACGAAGTGGCTGTGTGGAATCTGCGCGATATTCGGATCGGCGGCCGCCAGAATCCGCACCACCTCCGCCACCGCACTCGGCGGCAGATCCGCGCCCCCGAATTCCGCGGGCACGGTGATCGCGAGCAATCCACTCGCCGCGAGTCGATCCACCTCGGCGAAGGGCAGTTCGCGGCCGAGATCACGCGCCGCCGCCCCGACGGCGAACTCCGCAGCAAGCTGTGCCGCAATCGAATACGCGTGTGCGGTGGATTCGATCCGGTCGGCGACGACGGCGGTCATCAGTTCCCCACAGCGGCGGGTGTGCGTGCGGCCTCCAGTTCGCGGACCAGCGGCAGCACCTTCGCGCCGAAGTACTCGACCTCCTCCTGGAAGTGCAGGAAACCGGCCAGAATCAGGTCGACACCGAGTTCCTTGTAGGCGACGATGCGCTCAGCGACCTGTTCGGGCGTGCCGATCAGCTTGGTGCGGAATCCGTCGTTGTACTGCACGAGATCTTCGAACGTCGAATCCGCCCACATCCCCCTGCGGTCCTTCGTTGACGCACCGGCCTGTTGCACCGCGTCCCGGAAACCTTCCACCGCGGGCTTATTCGCCTTCTCGATGATTTCGCGCAGGGTATCGTGCGCTTCCTTCTCGGTGTCGCGGGCAATGATGAAGCCGTTCAAACCGAATTCGACCTCACGCTGATTCGCCTGGGCGATGGTGCGCAGCTCATCCAATTGTTCGGTGACACCGTCGAAATCCTTGCCGTTGGAGAAGTACCAGTCGGCGTAGCGACCACCATTGCGGCGCGCCGCCGTCGAGTTCCCGCCCTGGAACAGTTCGGGATTGGGACGCTCGGGGGTATTCAGCGGCTTGGGCTTCAGCGTGAAATCGCGGATACGGTAGAAATCGCCGCCGTAGTTGACATCATCCTCTGTCCAGATCTTGCGGATCACCTCGAGGAATTCGGCGCTGCGCCGGTACCGTTCGTCGTGCTCGAGCCACGGCTCGCCGAGTGCGGTGAATTCACCTGCGAACCAACCGGATACGACGTTGATGGCGAAGCGGCCATTGGAGAGGTGGTCGGCGGTGGCGCCGAATTTGGCCAGCACGGCCGGATGCCAGAGTCCCGGATGGATCGCGGCGATCACCTTCAGCCGCTCGGTGGCACCGAGCAGCGCGAGGCTGAACGAAGTCGACTCGTGCTGGTATTCCGCACCGTAGGAGGCGGTGTAGCGGACCTGGGACAGCGCGTAATCGAAACCATTGTTCTCCGCGGTTTGCGCCAACTTCTTGTTGTATTCGAAGTCCCAACTGGTGCGCTGTTCGATATCGCTGGTGACCAGCCCCCCGCTGACATTCGGCACCCAGTAGGCGAACCGGATCTGATCGGCGATGTGCTCTGTGGTCATGCTTACTCCATTGGTGTCGGGGAACCGTCTATCGCCAGGAAGGGGCGCACCATGCGCCCCTTCCACTCCAGCACCGCAAGCCCACCGGCAGGAGGGTTTGAATCTGTGCGATCGGATGGGTGTAGCGATCAGACGTTGGCGAGGCTGTAGCCGGATCGACTGAACTGACCGGCCGGCGCGAACCGTCCGAGCAGTGCCGCCGCATCCTCGCCGGTGACCTGGGTGATGAATTCCGCGGCCGCGTCGAGCGAATCGACACCGAGGAACGGCTGCGGGCGGTGCAGCAGCCCGACGAGCGCACTCGCGAAGCGCGCATCGACCGCGGCGGCGGCGAAGAGCTGATTGCCGATATCCGCCAATTCCGGATCGCCGAGGAACAATCGGGTGACCCTATTCGCCGCATCACCGCGCGCGGCCAGGAACGCCGCGTACTGCGCGTTGATCCAGCCCTCGTCGAACGGACCGTCGTGCACGGCAGCCGCCGCGACCAGGCGCTGCGCCTGGATCAGCCCGCTCTGCGCACCCTGGCCCGCGATCGGGTCGTAGGCAGCCGAGGTGTCGCCGAGCGAGACAACCAGATGGCGACCGGCGGTGCGCCCGACACCGGACCGAACCACCGGCCGGACCGCGCCCTTGAGCCAGGAATGCGGATCCTCGGCGATCACCCGGGTTTCGAGCACCTCGGGCAGATCCCAATCGATGAAATCGCGGTACAAATCCTGCACGATCCGATGCGCCGATTCGGCCGAATCCGCTGCGGCGAACCGGCTTTCCCATTCGCTGCCCGGCCGCGCCCAGCCGAGGAACGCCCAGCTCGGGCCCGCATCCTTGTGCAGGTACGGTCCCCACCAGCCCTCGCCCTGTTCGGCGAAGATGGAGAAGCCGCTGTGCGCGCCACCGGCCCGGCTGCGGTGCGCGAAAACGCTTTCGTCGTGGCCGATTCCGGTCACGGTGACGGTGAGCAGCGACCGTTGCGGTGCGTCATACGGGGTGCGCGCCTGATCGACCGCGAACAGGTCGGACAGGCCGCCGCGTCCGGTGGCGACCAGGGTGAGATCGGCGGCCGCGGCAATGGCGTCGAGTTTGTCGGGCGTCACCTGCTCGACGACGAAACGTCCGCCGCGTTCCAGAAATGCGGTCAGCCGTTCGTCGGCCTTCAAACGGGTATCGACCGCAACCCCGACATATCCGTCGAAATGACCGTCGAATTGGATCAATTCCTCGCGCTCGGGTCCGGCGATGCGCACGCTGAGCCCGGTGTGCCGGGGTGCGCGGCCGGTGTAGGTATCCAGACCGAGTGCGGATTCGGCTTGTTGGGTCTCCCCGAATTCGAGTGCGGTACCGGTGGCCGGTACGTCGTCGCGCAACGATCGCTGATCGCGGTCGCTGTAGAGCGTGACGTCGAATCCGGCGTCGAGTAATCCTAGTGCCGCAGTGACGCCGGTTTGACCGGCGCCGATTACCGCGGCCGAACGTGTGGAGCGGGAATTCTGCGATGTCATGCCAATCATGGTCCGTCCACGGACGCGATGATTGCAGTGTTGCGATCATCGAGAATCAATGGGGTGACCAGGAATTCACGATCGCGCCGAACGCGACCGATCGCGGCTGTCCTAGTATCCAGCCATGTCGTTCACTGTTTCCCAACTGACCGGTGACCGGTCCGAACAGTACCGTCAACTCGTCGCGCAGGCCGAGGCGCTGGTCGCGGGCGAGACCGACCGGATCGCGAATGCCGCGAATCTGGCCGCGCTCGTCTTCCACGCTCTCACCGAGGTGAATTGGGTCGGATTCTATTTCTACGACGGACAGGAATTGGTGGTCGGCCCGTTCCAGGGCAAACCGGCCTGCGTACGCATCGCCATCGGTAAGGGTGTCTGCGGTACCGCCGCCGAGACCCGGGAAACGCAACTGGTGCCCGACGTGCACGCATTCCCCGGCCATATCGCCTGCGATGCCGACACCCGCTCGGAAATCGTAGTTCCGCTGGTGCGTGAGGATATCCTCGTCGGCGTCTTCGATCTCGACAGCCCGCAACCGAACCGCTTCGACGATATCGACAGGAAAGGCCTGGAGTCGATCGCCCAGGCCTTCCTGAATTCGCTCGATTAAGTGACTGTCACGGTGGCGCCCGGCCGCGATACGTCATCGGGCAAAGCCGTCGACAATGACCCGCCGAGGCGATACCGTGCACCGCGGTGCTCCAGCGGCAGCCGATCTCCCTTGTCGAACAAGGCGTTTCGCAGGGTGCCCGGTGCGTATTCCGTGGCGTAGGCGCCGCGTTCGGTCAGCACCGGAACCACATGGCGCACAATGTCTTCGAAGCTACCGGGGGTTATGGCGTAGGCCAGATTGAAGCCGTCCAGGTCGGTTTCGGCAACCCAGTCCTGTAGTTGGTCGGCGACAGTGACACCGGAGCCGACGAATACCGGGCCCATACCGCCGATCCCGGCCCAGCGGCCGATATCGCGGACGGTCCATTCCCGGCCGTCGTCGTCGTATTCCTGAAAGGCGGCCACGGCGGACTGAATGGCATTGCTCTGCACTTGGCCGATGGGCTCGTCCAGTTCGTAGTTCGACAGATCGATGCCCATCCAGCCGGACATGAAGACCAGCCCGCCCTCGACACTGGCGTAGGACAGGTACTCCTCGTGTTTGGCGTGCGCCGCCTCGTCGGTGGTGTCGGTGATGATCGTGGCCAGTGCGTATATGCGGGCTGAATACCGATCCCGGCCCGCTGCCTCGAGTGCGTCACGGATGCGGGAAACAGTCTGTGCCAGAATCCGTTTCGAAGGCCCGGCGACGAAGATCGCCTCCGCGTTCTCGGCGGCGAAGCGCACACCGCGCGGCGACGCGCCCGCCTGGTAGATCACTGGCGTCCGCTGCGGCGACGGCTCCGAGAGATGGATGCCGGGCACCTGATAGTGCGTACCCCGATGGCCGATGTGATGCACCTTCGCCGGGTCGACGTAGATGCCTTGCGCGGCATCGCGAACCACCGCGTCGTCCTCCCAGGAGCCCTCCCACAGCTTGTACAGGACCTCGAGGTATTCGTCGGCCTGGTTGTAGCGCTCATCGTGGTCGAGCTGGTCATCGGACCCGAAATTACGTGCGGCCGAAGGCAAATAGCCGGTCACCACATTCCAGCCGATGCGCCCGTTGGTGAGGTGATCGAGTGTGGAGAGCCGACGCGCGAATGGATAGGGGTGCTCGAAGCCGGTGCCGGTGGTGATGCCGAAGCCGAGATGTTCGGTGACCGCGGCCATTGCAGAGGCCAGCAGCAGCGGATCGGCCACCGGGATCTGAGCGCCCTGACGCAGCGCGGCAATATCGTTGCCGCCGTATACGTCATAGGTGCCGAGCACGTCGGCAATGAAGATGCCGTCGAAACGTCCCTGCTCCAACAGCTTTGCCAATTCGGTCCAATAGCTCAGTTCCTTGTACCGATGCGATTGGTCGTCGGGATGTCGCCACAGACCGGGTGATTGATGGGCGACGCAGTTCATATCGAACGCGTTGAAGCGAATGCGGCGCGTCACTGCTGGTCTCCCGTCGCCGGCTTGCGTTCGCCCGCACTCCAGGCGAACGGCAGTTGGGTGCCGTTCAGCAAATAATCACCGATCGCCCTGGCCTTTTGGATGGCCGGATTGTGCACCGAGATGGTGCGGGCATTGCGCCAGTGCCGGTCCAGCCGCAGCTGCTCGGAGACAACCGATGCGCCGCCGACCTCGAACAGCAGTGTGGTGGCCGGCAATACGAGATCGATCACCGCGAGCTGTGCCTGTGCGGCGGCGAGTTCCGCTGCCACGATGGAGTCTTCGTCCTGCGCACCGCCCACGAGCACCTTGTCTAGCACATCGGCGACGGCGAGCACGGAGGCCTCGGCGGCGAATGCGGCGGCGGAGAGTCGCCCGATCACCTGCTGCACCAACGGATCCTGGCGTGGCAGATCGGCGGCCGAATGGGTGTAGCCGCGGGTGCGCGCCGCTACCCACTCGCGGGCATCGCGCTCCGCTCGCTTGGCGATTCCGGCAAGTACCGACAGCTGGACCAGCTGCAGGTAAGAGGTCGCATAGGTCGGTCCCGGCGCGCCGTAGCCGGGTCCGAGAATGCGCTCGGACTCGACAATGACGTCGGCGAATTCCGTTGTGCCGCTCGCGGTCAGCCGCTGGCCGAAGCCGTCCCAGTCGTCGTGCTGGCGGACTCCTTCGGCATTCGCGTCGACGAGTACGCCCACCCGCTCACCGTCGCGATCGGCCGCCGCGAGGATGTAGTCCGCATAGAGCGAACCGGTGCTGTAGTACTTGGTGCCGTTGAGCAGCCACCGATCGCCATCCTTCGTCAGCCGCGTGTGATAGTGGTCGACCGCGCCGACGCCCGGCTCGGTGATCGCATTGCCGACGAGCGTGCCCCCGGCCGCGGCGCGCAGCCAATGCGCACGGTGCTCCCCCGGTTCGCCGAGCAACTGGTCCTCGACAAAGGAGAAGTGCACCCGCAGCGCCTGCGGCAGATTCGATTCGGCGGCGGCCAATTCGATGAGCAACCGGAACAGCTGTCGCACCGTGACGCCGTAGCCGCCGAATTCGACTGGCACCCGCAACGCACCGAATTTGGCCTCGCGCAGCCAGGCCACCTCCTCGAAGGGCAGCCGACGATCGATCTCGCGCTCGACCGCGCCCTGCGCGATCCGATCGAAGATCGGCCCGAAGATCGCATCCAGGTCGGAGTCTGTGGTGGATTTCGCGTCGATGGATGTCATCACCCCACGATCGCGCGGTCCGACCGTCAGCTCACCAGTTAGACGCACCGCGATCGAAACACGCTGGTAGGGGTAAGAACCACGCAGATTCCAACCGATGACATGGCTCGGCGACGCTGGCAGCATCGCGATTGTCCATGCCGGAAAACGGCATCCGAACCGGCGAGGAGCAGTTGTCGATGTCACTGTCGTTCCATTGGTTTCTGCCCACCTACGGCGATTCGCGTGGCCTGATCGCCGGTGGTCACGGCACTTCGATGTCCGGTGACCGGCCGGCATCGCTGCGCTACCTCAACCAAATCGGCGCGGCAGCCGAGGACAACGGTTTCGAAGCGGTCCTCACCCCGACCGGAGCGTGGTGCGAGGATGCCTGGCTGACCACCGCCATGCTCGTCGAAACCACCGAAACGCTGAAGTTCCTGGTGGCGTTTCGGCCCGGACTGGTCAGCCCGACGCTGGCCGCGCAGATGGCCGGGACCTACCAGCGTCACTCCCGCGGCCGCCTGCTGCTGAATGTGGTGACCGGCGGCGAACCACACGAACAACAGGCCTACGGCGACTTCCTCGATAAAGAACAGCGCTACGCCCGCACCGCCGAATTCCTGCACGTGGTGCGCGAACTGTGGGAGTCTCGCGAGCCGATCAGCTTCGAGGGCACCCACATTCAGATCCGCGACGCCCTGCTCAACAACCATCCGGACCCGATCCCACCGGTCTTCTTCGGTGGTTCCTCCGGACCCGCCGGACCCGTCGCGGCCCGCTATGCCGACACCTACCTCACCTGGGGCGAAACGCCCGCCGCGGTGGGCAAGAAACTCGATTGGATCCGCGGACTCGCCGCCGCCGAAGGCCGAGAGCTCAGCTACGGCCTACGCATTCACGTCATCAGCCGCGACACCTCCGAAGCGGCCTGGGCCGTGGCCGATCGACTGCTGTCCGGCCTCGATCCGGCCGAAATAGCCCGCGTACAAGCCAGCCTCGCGCGCAGCGAATCCGAAGGCCAGCGCCGAATGCTGGATCTGCACGGTGGCCGCACCGATCGTCTGGAGATCGCGCCGAACCTGTGGGCAGGCGTCGGTTTGGTCCGCGGCGGGGCCGGCACCGCACTGGTCGGCTCACACGAAGAGGTCGCCGACCGCCTGATCGAGTACGCCGACCTCGGCATCACCCACTTCATCCTCTCCGGCTACCCACACATCGAAGAGGCCTACTGGTTCGGCGAGGGCGTGCTGCCCATCCTGGAACGTCGCGGCCGGTGGACGCACCCCCACCGCACCGAGTCCGCCCCTGTAGCAACGCCTTTCGCAACCGCAACGCACTAGTAGCCCCGGGTCGGCGCTGCCGTCGGTGATTACCGCGGCGGAGCGGTAGGTGACGCCGAGGACGAGGCCCAGTTGGGCGAAGAACTGGCGGCCCGACCAGGGCAGGTCGACATCGGTCTCGGCTGCGACCCCGGCGGGCTGGTCGGCGCACCGTCGCGGCGAGCGGCGTGGGTTCCAACCGATCCTGCGAGGTGACCGCGCCGATTGTGGGACTTTCGGGTATCAACTCACCGGCGCGGAGCGCATTCGCTCGGGGCGGGTTCGCCGCGCAAACGTCCATCGATCCAGCCGATCTCTCCGGGAAAACCGGTGACCAGGGCGATGACGTGCTCGCCGGGCTCGGTGCGGTGCACCGCGGGGACGCCGCGCGCGCATTGGGCACGGTAGAGATCGTCGCCGTTTTGCTGCGGGATCCAGATGTCGCTCGCGGCGTGATAGATGTAGAGCGGCGCGCCCGACTTACGGTCGGTCAGGCTGAGCTGCCCGAAGATCCGATCGGCGATTTCCCTGGTCAGCGGGCTACTGATATTGGCAGCGGCATCGATGGGAACGCCGACCACGCCGAGCGGGCCATTGCTGTCCCCGCAGGTGTCCTTGATGGGTGAGGTCGCCACCCACTGCGTCAGATTATTCATATAGCCGAGAATCGCCGGATGCTCCCGGCCCATCGCCAGCGCGACTACCAGCAGAATGCCGGATGCGGAGTTGCCGTTGAAGCGGCCGGCGACCATTCGATAGTCGGTCACGAGCCCACCCATGGCCGCCCCGACCAGCACACCCGACAATTCCGGCGCGTACTCGTCGAGCAGCATTGCGGCCGCATACGATGCGATCGCGCCACCGGAATACCCAGTTATCGCGAAACGGCTGCCCCTGAATTCCGTCGGCAGCACATTGCGCACCGCGCGAATGGAATCCAGCACCACATGCCCGGCGACCTTCGGTTCGGCGTAGGCCATCCATGGCCCCTCGTGATCGGGAATCAGTACCGCATAGCCGCGGCTGAGGCCCCAAGCCGTGTTCGGCGGAAACAGATCCCCCGCATTGAACTTGCCGTGCAATCCGTGCGCCATTGCGTAGCTCGGCGTGCAGCTGAGCCCGAGCGAATTGATCGGCACTGCGTTCACCAATACCGGCCGATCCCCCGGACCCGTCCATGCGGCGGCGGGAATCACCAAGGTCGCGGTGCCGAAGGATGGCACGCCGGAGGCGTCCGTCGTCCGGAACTTCAGCAGGATCGCACGCTGAATCGGCACGATCGCCAGCAGCGCAGAAGTCGCCGTCACATCTCGCCACTCGACGATATCGCCGGGCGCGAGCCGATCGAGCCCACCCGGCCACTCGTCGAATATCCGATCCCCCGACGGCGCGGACCGCACCGCTTGCCACAACGCCGCCAAGTCCGCGGGCAACGCACCGGATGGCGGTGATGCGGCGGGCGACAACGATGGCGCCGGGATGTGGGCATCGATCCACCGCTGCAGGTCGGACGGGCCGGGCGACACCGGCGCGACCGGGCCTTCGGTCGGGCCGGCATGCGCGGGCACCGGCCCCACCAGCAGCGAGCAACCCACCATGCTCGCGACGACGACAGCTCGGAGACTCGACATCTGCCACCTCTCGAAATCGACACCGCCCGACGAAGGCCAGACTATGTAGCAGCGGAACGACAACTCGGATCTGTTCGGACTTGTCACGACTGAGCCGGCCCGACACGCCTGCCGGACCCAAATTTCCGAAAATCACTGGCGCACAAGCAACCTCGACGAACGACGGCGCTGCCGCCGCATCCGATCCCCTGCCGTTCTCACAGACACGGGTCAGCCGCGTATCGTTCTTGGTGCAGTGGTCCGCGATGACCTATGCCCTGGCACTAGGAAGCTCATGGACATCGTAAGAGCGCCGCAGCCGCAATACCGGCAGGCACGCTTCGCCGACATCGAAGATATCGCGGCCATCGAGGCCGAGGTGTTCGCCGAGCCGTACCTGTATCTGATGCTGCGACAACTGTACGACCTGCACGGATCCGACTGGCTGGTGGCCGAGCTGGACGGCAGGGTGATCGGTTATGCGCTGACGCTCCACAAGGCGGGCCGCGCCCTCCTGTTCACGTTCGCGGTGGTCGAGCAGTACCAGGGCAAAGGCTACGGTCGTGCCCTGCTCGACCACATGCTGCAGCAGTGTCGGACAGATGGGGCCGACGTGGTTTACCTGACGGTGCGCCCCGACAACCAGCCTGCGGCGGCCTTGTTCAAGCAGGCCGGGTTCGAATTCGTCGAACATGACGACCAGTATTTCGGGCCAGGTGAACCGCGAGGCATATTCGAATACCGATTGCGGAGCCGACACCTGGACTCGTGAGCCGCGGAATCAGCTGTCGAGCCATTGTTCGGCGGCGCCTCCGACGCCATCGCGGGACAGTCATCGATGCAGTGATCGACATTTGTTGCGACCCAATGTCATTGAGGCGTCGATGCCGCCTCGAAAGTACTCCGTCCAGGTTTGACACATCAACATCAGAATTTGCTCAAATCTCAACTAGAACCTGTTACAGTCTGCCGATTCGAGGCACTCTCCTACGCCTCACATCGGAAGGTTTCGCTCATGCACGACCGACGCCCCTCGGCCAACACCGGCGTTCGCCAAGGGATGAATCGCCGGAAATTCTTGGCGGGCACTGCAATTGCGACCGGGGCGATGGCGCTCAGCCCGGCCGCGTGGACCGCCAAGGCGTCGGCGGCACCCATCGGCAACGGGGATCACGTGCCGAATCTGATCATCGGCAGCGGCTACGGCGGCGCGGTCGCCGCGCTGCGCTTGTGTCAGGCGGGCAAGCAGGTGGCGATGATCGAGATGGGCCAGAACTGGACCACACCCGGTTCGGACGGAAAAGTCTTCTGCACCATGCTCGATCCGGACGAGCGCTCGTATTGGTTCCGGACCAGAACCGAGCAGCCGGTCGGCTATTTCGTCGGGGCGGATATCAACCGGGACATCAGCCCGAGCGACGCCGGTGTGCTCGATTCTGAGCATTTCGCGGCGACGCGGGTGTATCAGGGCCGTGGCGTGGGCGGCGGCTCGCTGGTCAACGGCGGTATGGCTCCGCTGCCGAAACAGGACTATTTCCAACAGATCCTGCCATCGGTCGACGCGACGACGATGTACTCCACCTACTTTCCGCGCGCGCAGGCCGCGCTCGGCGTCAACAATGTCGACTCGGCCTGGTTCGAATCCGCCGAATGCTACAAATACGCGCGGGTCAGTCGCACAACCGCCAATAACGCAGGCTACACAACAACATTTGTGCCCAATGTCTACGACTTCAGCTACATGCAGAAGGAGCAGGCGAATACCGTCACTCGCTCGGCGCTGGCCGGTGAGGTCATCTATGGCAACAACTACGGAAAGCGCTCACTCGACAAGACCTATCTGGCGGTGGCCGCCGCGACCGGCAAACTGAGCATCTCCCCGCTGCACAAGGTCACCAGCGTGGCACCGGCCGCGAGCGGTTACACGGTGGTCATCACGCAGATCGACGTGCTCGGCAATACGGTGGCGACCAAGACGGTGACCGCGGACAAGGTCTTCTTCGCGGCGGGCAGCGTCGGCACAAGCAAGCTGCTCGTCACCATGAAGGCGCTGGGCAAGCTGCCCAACCTGGCTGATTCGGTCGGCGCGGGCTGGGGCAATAACGGCAATGTGATGGTCGGCCGGGCCGGACTGGATTTGACCGGCGCTCTCCAATCCGCGATTCCCTGCATGGGCATCGACAACTGGGCCGATGCGAACGGTCCGGTATTCGCCGAAATCGCCCCGTTCCCAACGAGTACCGAGAACGGCGTGAACCTCTATCTGGCGATCACCAAGAACCCCAACCGCGCCAAGTTCACCTACAACTCGTCCACCGGCGGGGTAGATCTGTCCTGGCAGGCGTCGTACACCCAACCCTCGATCGATGCGGCGAAACGCGTATTCGATGCCATCAATTCCAAGGCGGGCACGATTTATCGGTCCGATCTGTTCGGCGTCTACAAGGTCTGGGGCGACGACTTCGTCTACCACCCCCTCGGCGGCTGCCTGCTCGGACAGGCCACCGATAACTACGGCCGCCTCAACGGATACTCCGGGCTCTACGTCATCGACGGGTCGCTGATTCCGGGCAACACCGGCGTCAACCCATTCCTGACGATTACCGGCCTCGCGGAGCGCAATATCGAAAAGATCATCGCCACCGACCTGGCATGACACTCGGCCGGTCCGTGCGGGTCAGTTTTCGTCCCCGTCCGGGTCGGGCCAGGCGTCATCGATCGGCCAGCCCGCGGCCTGCAAATGTGCTCGGACGCGGGCGATATCGGATTCGAGTGGCATCTCATTGGTCAGTTTGGTGATGAGCACGCCGATATCGACCCGGTCGGCCGGTATGGCGCCCTGCTCGATCAGCGCGTCCGCCACCTGCCGCACATCCGCTTCGGGCAGTCGCCGCGAGAGCAGGGCCAGCAGCGGCACATAGTCCGGATCCGGCACGCCGTGCGGATATCCAGCCCGCAGCCACGCGACGATTCTGGTGAGGAGATCGGATAGGGCCATAGGAGGTATCAGGCGTCGGAGGGGTGTGCCAGCGGCCACCCCACGGCGGCGAGCCGGGCCGCGACCCGATTCACATCATCCTCGCCCGGCTTCTCGTGCGCGAGCTTGCCGATTGCGTCCTGGACCTGCCCCCGGTCGATCACGCCATCGGTATCCGCTGCGATCAACTGTTCGACAACCTCACCGACCTCGTCCTCGGTCAGCTTGCGGTGCAGCACGGCGAACAACGCGACGTAGTCCTCGGGTGGGACGCCGTGCGGATACCCGGCACGCAGCCAGTTCAGAACCGATCCGAGTATGGATGCTTTGGATGTCATGGGTTCATTTCTTGGGAGGTTTGGCGCCGAACAGCTGGATGTCGAAGGTGTGGCTGATGAAATCCTTTGCGATATAAAGGATTCCAAAAACCACCGCGACGATGACAACCGCGAAGCAGAGGTACGCGACGACTTGCGCGGCTTGGTTGCGCGCACCGGCACCATTAGCGGTGGCGGGCTCCATGGACCAGAGCCGAATCCCGGTCGCGAAGATCACCGGTAACCCGGTCCCAAGCAGGACGGCGATCAGAGTCACCTCGCCCAGCGATTTGGCGATAGCGGTGAACGTATCCATGAGTCCAACCTCCTCAGACCGACGCGCCGGCCTTGGCCTCGACGTTGGACGCAGGCGTACGCCCACCCTCCCATTCGTCATTGACATTGCTGGTGTCGACCGGATTGCGCCGCGACCGCAGGTACATGTAGGCCGACATCGCGATCAGAATCGCGAAGTCGATGAGCACGCCGCCCAGGCCGCCGGCCAGATCGGCGATCCACCAGCACACCGCGCCGACCAGACCCGCGAGCGGGAGCGTGAACAGCCACGCGACAACCATCCGGCCCATAACGCCCCAGCGCACCTCCGCGCCCGGCTTACCGAGCCCGGTACCGAGGATCGAACCGGTCGCGGTCTGCGTCGTCGAGAGCGGAAGTCCGAACTGCGCGGACGTGAGAATAATTGCAGCCGAGGATGATTCGGCCGCGAACCCCTGCGGCGGATCGAGCTCGACCAAACCCTTGCCGAGGGTGCGGATAATGCGCCAACCGCCGAGGTAGGTGCCCGCAGCGATCGCCACCGCACAACAGATCTTGACCCACAATGGAATCGCGTCGCTATTGGTGAATGTGCCGTGCGCGACGAGCGCCATGAAGATGACGCCCATCGTCTTCTGCGCATCATTCGTTCCGTGCGCGAGCGAGACGAGCGCGGCGGATCCGATCTGCCCCCAACGGAACCCGTCGTTCACCTTCTTCTCGACCGATCGACGCGTAAGCCGATAGACCAGGAACGTGCCGAGCCCGGCCACGAGTGCGGCAACGAACGGCGCCAACAGCGCGGGCACCAGGATCTTGCTGATCAGACCCGTCTTCTCATTCCCGGTCCAGATCACCCCACTGGTCCCCAGCGCAGCCACCGCCGCACCGATGAGACCACCGAACAGCGCATGCGAGGAACTCGACGGAATGCCGAACAGCCAGGTGAACAGATTCCATAGAATCCCACCGACCAGACCCGCGAACACGATGTGCAGCAACTCCATATGGTGCACATTGTTGATATTCAGCAGCCCACCCGACACCGTCTTGGCAACCTCGACCGATAGGAAGGCTCCGATCAGATTGAGTACGGCCGACATACCAACCGCTACCCGCGGACTGAGCGCACCGGTAGCGATCGAAGTCGCCATGGCATTGGCGGTATCGTGAAAACCGTTGGTGAAATCGAACGCCAACGCGGTCACTATCACGATCAAAAGCACGATCAGTTCAGCGCTCACCCAACCATTTTCATGCGCGCGCATCCCGGCTGCTACAGCGGAGCGATCTGTTCACCCACTATTTAGCCGACCACAAGAAGCCGGACAGGTGGGACCACCCATCGGGCCATCAGCGGGTGCCGCGATCACGACGACGGGTTTACCGTCCTCGGCGTGCCGGACGACAGGTGCCATGCGCCATCCTCGAAGCCACCGTTCCGCCGCTGTCCGAACAAAACTTCGCGGCGGCGGCGCGGCTGTCGGATACGACGTGGGTCACGTTGCGTCGCGGACCTTTTGCACAGCGGAGTCGAAGAGGCTTTTCGAAGGTCTCGTCGTCCGACTTTCCGGTCAGGTTCTCCGCGTGCGCGCACATGTGGCTATCGTGTGACGTCGCCCCAGATCAGTTTGGCGAGTTGGTCGCGGTCGGCGGCGTCGAGTTTGGTGCAGGCCCGGTAGATGTGGCCTTCGACGGTGCGTACCGAGACGAACAGCCGCTCGGCGATCTCGCGGTTGGACAGCCCACGCGTGATGAGGGCGGTGATCTCGCGTTCGCGGTCGGTGATCGGCAAGGGGCGGGCCGCGGATGCGATGGCGGGGGTGGTCGCTCCGTCGCACCGGGCGGCGAGGGCCAGGGCGCGGGCCGCGGCTTGGGCGCTGAGTCGGCGTTGGCCTGCATGGTCATGGATCGGTACTGCTTGCGCGGCGGCGTCGGCGGCTGCCAGTAGTAGTCCGGCGCTTTCGAATTCGACACTGACCGCGGAAAGCGCGCGTGTGTCGGAGTGTTCGACGGCGGCGGCGTGGCGGGCGTAGATCGTCACCACGGACCCTTGCACGCGGCCGACCAGTGCGGCCAGCTGTGCAGCGAGGGTTCGGTCGCCGAATCGGGTGGCGTGATGCAGGGCTTCGGCTTCCAATGCGTACTGGCCCGCGGTGTGGGCGATGGCTGCGGCCTGACGGGCGAGTTCGACCGCGGAATGCTGACTGCCGGAGCCCGCCGCCAGCCATGCGCGGGCGATCATGCGTTGCGGTTCGTGCAGGGCCAGGTGCGGTCCGGTGTATTCCTCGGCCTCGCCGAGGACCCGTTCGGCTTGTTGGGAGTCGCCCAGCGCCGCATAGGCGCGGGCCAGAATCAACTGCGCAGGCAGTTTCCAGGGCAGTGAGGTTTCAGCGTTGAGTGCGGCCAGAGCTTGTTCGAATGAGGTGATCGCCTCGCGGAAGCGGCCACGGTAGGTGGCTACGACACCGCCCGCGATTTTAGCGATTGCCCAGCCGAGAAACTGTGCGGCGGAGGAGAACTCGCTGTATTCGGTGGCCCGCTGCTCGGCGAGGTCGAGTTCGCCGATGATTGTCAGTGACAGCACGTCGCCGTAGCGCACCATGACCCGGATCATGCCGTCGGTGTTCTTCTGCTGCGCCCGGCTGCGGGCCGCGATCGGTGCGAAGTCGGCGCCGCGCCCGGCGACCGGCATCGCCAGGCCGAGGGCGAACGCGGCCCAGTCGACAGCTTGTTTCGGGGAGTTCGCCTCGGCGAGTACAGATTCGGCGCCCTGGATGCCGACAGCGATTCTGTTCTCGTGTATCGCCATGGTCGCGTTCACGGCATCGATGATGAGGCGCAGCGCGGGATGCTCGACGCGGTCGCCCAGCAGGTCCATTATTTCATGGCCGCGTTCGACATCGCCCACACACCAGAACAGCAGGCTCGCGCGCGGAACACCCCATTGGACGAGTTGAAGTTGATCGAGGCGGTCCGGATCGAAGTCGGCGAGAATCTTGTCGGCTTCCTGCGGTCGGCCCTGCCACAGCAGGGCGCGGGAAAGTACTTCGGCCGCGGGCAGCCCGCCGCCGAGCTCGCATGCTGCGCGCGCGAGGCGTTCGCCCAGCGACAGGTTGGACAGGGCGACAGCATCTTTGGCGGCGGTGATCAACAGGTCGTTGTCGATGGGCTGGGCGCTGTCGACGCACAGTTGTGCCAGTCTGATGCGGTGGGCGGCGGTACTCAGATCCTGCTCGCGCAGCCGCTCGACGATGCGGCCCCGCCGCTTGCGTGCAGCGGCGGTGCCGATTCGGCGGCGCACCACGTCACCGAGCAGCGGGTGGCTGAAGCTGGCGCTGACAAACCCGCCGTCGCGGCTGGTGCGTATCAGACCCGAGATCTCGGCGGCGTCCACGGCGTCCTCGCCGACGAGATCGGTGAGGACGTCGAGGTCGAGTGGCGCATAGAGTGCCAGCATCTTCAGGGTTTCCAGGACCGGCTCACCCACCCGGGCGAGCCGGCCGTCGAGCAGGGCCACCAGCCCGGACGGCACCGCGGCGGGTCCTCGTAGTTGCCAGACCCCGTTGACTTCGGTCAGGGTGCCCGCCTCGACGGCGCCTTCGACCATATTGCGCAGGAACAGCGGATTTCCGCCCGATGACTCCCACATGACGTCGGCGCTGAGGCCTTCCAGGGTGCCGCTCAGGACGGTCTCGACGAGTGCGACGCACTGCCGTTTCGTCAGTGGTTCCAGTTCGATGCGTTCGAGGTAGCCGTCCTTCCACAGCGACGTGACCGCATCGGGGACTGGTTCGCCGGTGCGGACGGTGGCCACGATAGGAGCGGCGCGGTCGACGGCGATCTGGTGCAGCAGGGTCGCGGAGAGCTGGTCGAGCAGGTACGCGTCGTCGACGCCGATCACCGTGTCTTGGTGGATGAGTAGATTTTCCCTGGCCGAGCAGAGTAGTGCGATGGGATCGCGAGACGCGGTCGGGGCGATCCACGGCGCGAATACACCCAAGGGAATGGCCTGGGACGACTCGGTACAAGCCGCCCACCGGACGGGGGTGCCCAGTGCCGAGGTCACGAGTCGGGCGAGGGTGGTCTTGCCGACCCCGGCGGCACCGACGAGTACGACACCGCCGAAATCTCCGCTCGTCAACGCTGTGCGAACGGCCTCGTATTCGACGGGACGATCGAGCAGTTGCCAGCGCTCCCCCATGAGCAATGATTCTAGATCTTGCCCGCCGGTGCTGCGACGTGTTTTCGCTGGCGAGCGCGCTGACTTGGTACCGGCCTGGCCTCCTGCCGCCGATCGCGCGGGCGGCGCGGTGGTCATTGTGGAAGTTGGTCGGGGGTGGGTTCGAGACGGGGGGCGTTGTTGACGTTGTGACGATAGTTGCTGGACGCTTCGTACACGCGCTGCTTGAGCCGGTTGATCGATCCCAGTGGCCGGTGGACATCCAGACCACGCCAGGAATTGAACGACAACACGTCGTCACCGAAGGCGCGCCGTTGCGGGGTGAAGGGGTCCTGGCGGTCGAAGCGGATGGTCGCCACCGTCCGGTGCGGTGATTCGGCTTCCGGCCAGTCGACGGTGGCGTCCTCGATCGGCATGGTGTCGAGGTCGGTGCACAGCTGCACGCGCAGCTCGTATTCGGCGCTGTGGCAGGCGAAGAAGTCGACGACCATGTCCTGGTGGGCGTTGATGCCGGCGTCGTGGCCCACCGGTTGACCCGTCAGGGCGCTGACTTCCGGCGAAACCGGCGTGTACAGGATCTTGGCGATGTAGTCGCCATAGCGCAGGGGTGCCGAGGAATAGAACGTTTCGCCCAGGATGTGGGCGTTGGGCCGTACGAACACGCCCAGGTTGGGGGGCAGGGGACGTCCGATACGCCGCAACACGTGCGCGTCGAGCGCGGAAAGGACGGTACTGCCCGCGCGCAGGACGGGATCGGGCAACCGGGCCAGCACCCACGCGGTGGGCATTCCCTTGGTGTAGTAGGCGTGGGCGTCGGCGAACAGGAATTCACGGTGGGTGACCATGATGAAGTCCTGGGTGGTGGCCTCGTCGCCGGGCAGTGCGCGTGGCCCGTCCACGCCGAGCACCTTGATTCCCAGCCCACGCACGCCGCGCAGCTGGTCGCTGCGGATTACACCGGAGGTACTCGACAACCGGGCGACGACCGGATAGGAGGCCGGGGTGGCGAACAAGCCCTGGGCCAGTTCGGGTGGCAGGCCGGGATGAACGGTGAGTTCGCCGCGCAGTATGCCGTGACTCTTGGCGTGCGCGTCGCGCAGCCCGTGCTTGTGCTTGCGATAGGCGCGTTCGTTGTTGCTGCGCAGCACCGCGATGATTTTATCGATGTCGCGGTCTTCGTCG
Source organism: Nocardia vinacea (assembly GCF_035920345.1). NCBI lineage: Bacteria > Bacillati > Actinomycetota > Actinomycetes > Mycobacteriales > Nocardiaceae > Nocardia > Nocardia vinacea. The sequence continues at coordinate 526,949 of NZ_CP109149.1, read as the reverse complement.
GGCCGCGGCCGTTCGAGGTCATCGCGGTAGCGAAGATAGGAGCGGGTGGTCGTGCGCGGTGCAGTCAGGTCGGTCATCGCGGTCGTTTCCTTTCCGGCTCACGCAGCGGGCCGACGCTGCGCCACGGAGCGAACGGGTTGGCGACACCGTCGAGCGCGGGCGCCAAAGTGGGAAAGTGACGCAGCAGGACGCTGCGCATGGTGTTGTCGCGTACCCACGCCATGCCGGCCTCGGTGTAGATCTCGGGACGGAAGTCGGTGGTGAAGAACCGGTCACCCGACAACCGTCGCGAGGCCATCAGTACGAACACGCGAAATGCGGTGTCGCTGAAACCGAATCCGGGTGGTTTGGGCTCGGCGTAGAGCCCGACCATGAGATCGACATCTTCCACATCGCCGTAGACCCGCTCGAGTTCACGCGCCCACACCGCGTTGTCGGTCAACTCGTCGAATGAGGTGACAGGTGGCATGCGCAGTTGGCGGCGGAACTCGTTGTAGCGCGGTACTCCTCGTTCGCGGACCCGAAGGATGTCGACGGTCGCGAGATCCATCAGCGGGTGGCCGGGGCGGGCGAGGTTCTGCAAGTGGACCGGATAATTGTGCAGGGCCAGCGCACCGGGGTTGGCGCGGCCGAACGAGTAGAACAATGCGTCCATCGATGTCTCGGCCAGACGCTCGCGGATGTGGGCGACCCCCAGATCGGGTAACTGATGCTCGGCGACGACACTGTCGTCGGCCAGGCTGCGGACCACGAATTCGTCGGGGATGAGGGGATGCATCCGGTACACGGCGACGAATTCCTCGGTCAGCGAATACGGGACGCCGTGGTCATCGGTGGCGGATCCGGGTATGCCGCACAACACTTCGTTGCCGCTGAGGCGACCGAACCGGCGAGCGATCCGCTCCCCGAGGACGCCGAACCAGTTGGCGCGCATGGCGGCGACGGTGGTGGGGTGGGCGATGATGGCCGGTGTCCAGTCGATGGTGTGGATCTTGGCGATCAATGCCGAGTTGACCAGACGGGCGGTGTTGTAGAGCTGCTCGTCGCTCATATCGGGGTAGCGGCGGGCCAGGCGCTCGCAGATCGCGTTGTGTTCGCGCATGAACAGCGAATGCAACAGAGCGAGTCCGACCCAGGCGTTGGCGGCTGTGCCGGACAGGTCCAGCAGGCCTTCCACATCCAGCGGCGGTAGTCCCGATTCATCGATCTGGAGTCGCCCTTTCTCCCCGGTCCGTAGCGCTGCGGCGAATTTCGGTGTGCTGCCATAGATCTGGGAGGCATCCCACCAATGGGATTCCTGGGTCGTGTAAGTCGGGGGGCCGTCGGGTTCGGGGCTGGGGACCGTGGGGGTGCGCGGGAGCGTCATGGGCGGCACCGGCCACGGATCGAGATCGGTCAGCGGAATCGTCCAGGGCTCCGTATCGCTATCACCGTGGCTGACCCAATCGTGGACCTCGAACTGAATCCAGGCCGCCGCCAGTAGATTCAACGTGGTAGCCGGCTGAAATCGGTCGCGAGTCAACAGATCCCGGCTGATCAGCCGCGGGTTGGGTTCCATTATCCGGTCGGAATCTTCCGGGTAGGTGTATTTCAGCGGGATGTTGCGACCGAACCGGCAGCCGACCGAACCCGCGCGGGGCTCGGCGAGAGTGGTGTAGGTCCCGTCGACGGTTCGTGCGCGCAGATGTTCGCCGACAGCAGACCCGTCGGTAGGCAACGGACCGTCCGGATGAGGACCGGTGTCGAAGAGATTCTCGGCGCGCAGGCGGCTGCGCAAGCCGACGAGGACGGCCAACCCCAGCGGCGAGGGCAACCTGAACCAGCCGACACCGCGATCGAGCGCCTCGGCGACCGCGACCAACAGCCGGGTGACGGGCGGCAGGCGACGCGACGGCGGCGGATTGGTCACCGGCGGTGGAATTGCCGACTTTTCGCTGACCATGACGAACCTCCACGTGGCTGGCGCGAGCTGCGACGCGCCAAGATCGAATTCGAATGCCAGTCTCCGGGGCGACCGGACACCAGTCGCGAGTAGTCGACTACGCCAAACCCGATCGTCGCGGCAGGAGTGCCGATCCCTCGGGACCGCGACACTGTTCTGCAGCGACGACCCCCCGCCCGGGCGAGCCGTTCGGCTCCGAGCAATCCGGACTCTTACTCCCCGTATGCCGCCGACATCGCGCGGCAGCGGGTGCCAACGCCTCCCAATCGGGTAGCGCGGTACGCGCGCCGACCGGCCGCGGCTGGACAACGCTGTCTTCGATGGTGCTTGCTGCCGGACAGCGGGAGGATCCCGGCAACTGCGAGAAAGGGGCGCTCGGGTGATCACTCCGATTGAAATCAAGGTCAACCTCGACGGCGACGTCGCGGCGGCACTGACCCGGCTGGAGTGCACGGGCCGGCCGGCGATCGACCGTCGCATCTGGTTCGCGGAGCCCCGTCCCACCGGCCTCCACACAGCGCCGACACTGCTGTCGAGCCGAATCGTCATCCGGTTACGCAGCGGTGAGAACGACGACCTGACCGTCAAACTGCGCCCCTGCCTGCCATCGCAATTGGTCGGCAGATGGACCACCTCCTTCACCGACAATGCACTGCGGTACCGCATCGAAGAAGACTGGAACGCGCAACGCCGCGTCCTGTCCGCCTCGGCAGTCAGTGACCGACCGGCCGGATCCCTACGCGACGCGACAGTGCACGGCGCCGACGTCACCACCGTCCTGGACACCGCCCAGCGCCAACTCCTGGTGAGCTGCACACCTCCGGGGGTAGCAGTCGACCGCCTCGTGGCCATGGGCCCCATCGCGTCGACGAAGTGGACAAAGGTGCGCGTGGGGGACCTGCACGTCGACGCCGAACGCTGGACCATCGCCGGCCTCGACCTGCTCGAGCTGTCCCTGAGAGTCACTCCCGAACACGGTCAGTCACACACCGAGGTGCGAAACCGCGCCCTCCACCGACAACGCAAATTCGAGGCCGCGGTGCGTCGGCGTGGTCTGCGCATCGCGACCGGCGATACCAAGACCCAGCAGGTGCTCGCCGCGTTGACAGCACGATCGATCCGCCGGTGATCCTTAGTCGGGCAAACCTATTGGAGCCACTCCCCCAGCTATCGGATGCCGACCAGCCTTGGTGACGGCGTCGAGTTCAGTCCGCTGACGACATCACGCACGTCGACCGGCCAAATGAAGAGTCGATAGACGGGGTCGATGTCGAAGTAGTCCTCGGCCCGACCAACACTCTCGCCCGTGTGTCAGTCGAAGTCGATTTCCGCTCTGCGAACTGGAATAAGGGCCGTCCGTCGAGTATCGCGCTGCTTCGGTTCCGTCAGCAGGTGGCGGGTGCCGGCTCGCCGAGAATCCGGGCGTTCAGCCAGGGCAGCACCCCGGGGGCACCGATCACCGCGGCCGACAGATGCTCGAACGCGGGCACTTGCAGCGTCTGCAGCTGCACCCCGGCCGCACACCAGCGGCTGTCGACATGGTCGATCGCTTCGATCGGAATCAGGGGGTCGGTCGGCGAATGCCATTCGAACACCGGTATTTCCGGCACCCCACCGTAGAATTCCAGACTGTTCTCCCTCAACACCGTCCGAGCTTCCGGGAGTGCAGCAGTCGGGGTGCTGGCGAGGTATTCGCGGGCGCTGCCGCCGACACCGGTGACGAGAATCTGGTTGGTGCAGCTGTTGGCCATGGCGTCCCGGACTGCCAAGCCGCGCTTGTTGAGATACGCGCTGACCGGCATCCGCTGCGGATACTCCCGCTCCAGGCCGATCGCCGCCGCCATGGCCAGCCCGAAGGCCGGATGCGTCTCCATGCCCACCGCCTCCGCCATTATCTCCATGTTCATCGGAGCGCCGCCGATGGCCGCGCCCGCAAGCTCCAGTTCCGGCGCGTACGACGGCTGCAGCGCAGCTGCCCATCCGGTAGCCATGCCGCCGCCGGAGTAACCGGCCAGCACCACCCGGCTGTCCTGCACGGCGAGTTCGGGCAGCCGTTTCACCGCGCGGACGCCGTCCAAAACGATCTGGCCGCCCAAACGCGCAGCGCCGAAAGCGAAGTTCGGGCCGAGATGATCCGGCAGCGCGACACTCCAGCCCTGCGCCAGCGCCATGTTCAAAATCGACGCCGTGGTAACCAGATTCGGATCGCCGGTGTACAGCTGGTGCGATACCGAGCAGGCGGTGCCGAGCGCATTGATGAAGTGCTGATACGACAGCAGCGGCCCGTCGGGCTGATGGCCGATGGGGGTAAGGATCGTGGTGGTCGCCGCGATCGGCGCGCCCTGCGAGTTGGTGGACCGGAATGCGACCTGCGTGACGGTGGCGCCGGGGAAGAGGACCGCGGGCGGCAGCGCCCGCACGTCGAGCACATCACCAGGCCGGTGCGCCGCCAGATCCGCCGGGGCGGCGAAGAACGGGTCCGGATCGGGCTGCGGATACAACGGTTCTGCGGTTGCCGTCGTCGCCAGCAGCAGCCCGAGTGCCACACTACCGAGCGCACTCAGGACCCGTACTGAACCACTGCGCCTGCTGCGGAGAAAGCGAAGAAACCGACGAGTCACGACCATGACCTCCATGGGTAGTTCACGGCATTCGTTTGACCAGCAAGTCCGAGCTCACGTGCGACCTTATCGGCAAACTTTCAGCGATACGCGGGAAATAGCCGATGCGCTGGGAAAATAGCATTACGTACTGGATGTAGGCAAACTTCAGCGTCGGTGCGGCGAGCTCGTCGAGATCGTGTGCCCGCGACAGCCATTCGGACAGCGGGGACCTTTGCGATCGGTCCATCGCTGCCGACACACGACGGAAGTTGGGGCATCGCCGGGCTGACGGCTCGGGTGTGATCGTGGTCGAGGACTTGTAATCCCGGGCGACGGACACGGCCTAGCGCGGCTGCCCAACGAGGAGTTTTATGTCGGGTCGTAGAACTGAGTCCCTGTTCGGTATGGTTGCCGGACCGACCTGATCGATTGCACGTCGGCCCCGGGGGTCAGCAAGGAGTTCGCCGTGGTTACGCCACATCAACCCGAATCGTTTCCGCCGCAAGGGAATTACCCTAATCCGCAGGGGTACCCGTACCCGCAGCAGCGTCCGGAGTATCCGCCGCCCGGGTTCGGTGCACCGCCGCGGGCGGGCGCCTCACCACTGGACTGGGTAACCGCAGGGCTGCTCGTACTGTCCGCGCTTCTGACGGGAATCTGGCGATTCACCAACGAATATCTCGATTTCGGGGACCAGATCCCGTTCCTGCTCATCGCCGCGATCGCCATGCTGGCGGCCATTACCTTGGTGACCGGCGCCGGTGCCAAGAACGGCGCTTTCCGTGCACTCGCCGCCGTCGCCGCGGGTGCGCTGTTCGCCCCGGGTCTCTCATTCGTGATCGGTATGGCGCGGCACTCGGAATACGCCGAGGTCAAAGATTTCGCCCTCGGCATTCCGGCCGCACTACTCGCCCTGGTCGCTTCGGTGACCGCGATCATCGCGTCGTCCCGGTCGTCCGCGCCGCGCACCCCCACCCCGCCGCAGTGGCAGCAACCACCCGCCCAACAACCACCCGGCCAATACCCCCAACACCAGTACCCACCGCACACCTCCTGGCCGCCGCGGTAGTCCTTCCCGGACGCCGATTCGGTGCCCGCCTCCGGAATCGGTTCCGATAACGAGATTCACCAACACGCCGAGTGCTCGCACACCCTCAGCGATTGCCGTAGTACGCGACCTAGCTGACGCGCCAGCGTACGACGCTCACACCTTCGCGCACGCGAACGCTCCACTCGTTCAATAACTTCCAGGGATCGAGCCGCCGCGCGGATTCGCTGGTTCGGGATTGCGCTGTCCACCCAGTGTCCGTCGAATGAGGCCAGCCGGTCAGACAGTCACTCATCCGAGCCGCAGTCGGTCATCTGTTCTGCTTCTTCGACTTGATCGGCTTCTTCTTTGTCTTCGGCTTGTCATGGTCGGGCTCCCACTCGTAGCCCGCCAGATTCTGCTCACAGTGCCAGTTTTCGACTACGACATCGCCTTGGTCTCGTTCGCACCAGCGTTCCGTCTTACCGCACGCGGTGAGGCCCAATCCGGCGGCTACTGCGATTGCTACGCTGATCCCAGTGACGCGGAATCTGGTGTTATGCATTGGGGTTTCTCCGATTTCGGTGGTTACGTGCAGGTACTAGTCCTCGCCGGCGATCTCGGCGACAGCCGGCCAGGTCGCGCACGTCGATGAAGGAATCGTGGTTGCCCTCATCAGAGTCTGAGCGCAATGAAATCCATTAATCGATCGCCAGTTTGGGACACTATCCTCGCCAGTCGGCCTTGCAGGAACCTTAACGATTGGCAAGTTGAGAACCGCACGCGCGAGCAAACCGGCCGTAGTGCCCCATCGGCCGCGGTCCGGACTACCAATTCCGGCACCAGTTGCGATCTGGCCGTGCAACGCGGATAGATCGTCAACGGCGGTCGTATCGCACACGCTGTGCGCCGAATCCGTTGATACAGTTACGGGTTCGGCATTGCCCGCTGGCAATCCGGCGCGGGAGTTGCCCGGCGCTCACGCGCGTCAACTGTCAGGCGAGCCAATTTCCACCAGGCACGCAGATTCGCCTCCCGCATCGGCACACCGACCTCACCGAGCAGAATTGTGTGCCGTCCCTGATGCTCTGCGCTGGTTCGCCAAAACTGACGCAGTACCGACACACCCGCGAGTAAAAGCGGGAGTCGCAGGTTTGCACAGAATTAACGTAGTTAGCACACGATCGCGACCGACAGCGCCCCGCCGGCCACTAAGCTCAATGACACGTCTTCGACACGGACGTCGGCGTCACCGCAAGAGCGGAGCGGCTCGAACGGTTCTCAGCGCCCACAGATACCGACAGACCATAAGTGCGGCGCGGCACCATCACCGCCCATCGAGCTGAATCGGAATTCTGTCCTGAACCCAGCGAAACGCGGAGACCCCATGTCCCACGCCGACCTGAAACCCGCCCGCCACCTGGACGTCCGCATCATGACACCGGGCCAACTCGCCTCCGGCACACCCGCTGAACCAGCGAAACCGTCGCAAAGAATTCCGTTATCGGGTGAGAACGGGCCGTCCCGGCAACTCAGCTCGCTCGACGTCCTACTGCTCAATGCCGAATCACCCACCATGCTGCTCCACGTCGGGTCGGTCACGCTGCTGGAACCACCCACCGCAGGTAGCGCACTGGACGTCACGGTACTGCGGCGATTGATCGCGAGCCGACTCCATCTGACCGCACCCCTGAGGTGGCGATTGCGCACCGTCCCGTTCGGTTTGGACCTCCCCTATTGGGAAGACAGCGACACAATCGACCTCGGATATCACGTGCGCGATACGCGCCTGCCCGAAGATTCCACCGACCAGGCGCTCGCCGAACTCGCCGCCCGCCTGCACGCGCAGCCACTCGACCGAAGTCGACCACTGTGGGAATGCCACCTGATCTCGGGGTTGGCCGAAGGCCGCCAAGCCATCTACACCAAGGTGCACCATGCATTGATCGATGGCGTGTCCGGAGCGGAGGTCATGGCCGCACTCTTCGACATCGTGCCCGAGTCCCAGCCGGTGCCGCCACCGCCCGACGGCCTCCGATTGGCACGAACGCCCAAGCCCGCCGAAATAGTCGGCCGCGGCATCGCACACACGGTGACCCGCCAAGCCGATCGGGTGCGCCTGCCGATGCGCCTTGGACCGATGCTGCCGAACGCACTCGCCGACATGCCCAAAGTGACTTCCACGCTGCCGGGCAACGGCCCCAATGGCACCGACCGGTCCTTCGCGTTCGTCTCGCTACCGCTCGACACAGTCAAACAGGTCAAGAACAGCTTCGGCGGCACTGTCAACGACGTGGTGATGACATTGTGCACCACCGCATTTCGCCGCTGGCTACTCGACCACGACGCACCGGCCGACGACCCGGCCGTGGCCGCCATCCCGGTATCGGTGCGCACCCAGGAGCAACTCGGCACCGCGGGCAACCAGTTCTCCATCATGCTGTGCGAACTTCCCATCGGCGAACCCGATCCACAACACCGCATGAAACTCACCCACGCCGCAATGCTCGCCGCCAAGGACCGCTTCCAAACCACCCCACCAGCCCTGCTGCACTACGCCACCGCGGCCCTACCTCAGATCCTGCACGGCCTGGCCACCCGCCTACTCCTGCGCGTCGCCGCCCCCGCACTCCCACTGGCCAACATGATCGTCTCCAACGTGCCCGGACCGCAGATGCCCTTGTACGCCGGAGGAATTCAGGTGGCCGGGACCTACCCCATCTCCGTACTCACCGACCTATCGGGCCCACTCAATATCACCGTCATGTCCTACAACGGCCACCTCGACTTCGGCATCCTCGCGTGCACCGACTCCATCCCCGACGTCTGGAACATCGCCTCCTACCTGCGAGACGCACTCGCCGAACTAGTTCAATAGCCGCTCACCCGCAGCTACCGTCTCCGCAGGTCGACCTCTGTGGTCAGCACCCCCTCCCTGGCCCACGAACGAATCACCCAGCTGCGCAAGGAGAACCAGCCACTTTGTGAGTCACTCACGTTGGCCCACGAACAGCTACGTCAGGCCCGCGCCAGCACCCATGATCGATGAAAGACAGCCGTCTGACCCATATTCTGCGCCGTCGAGAGCGATAGGGCGTTGTCGGCCCCTCTGGCTACTGTTGCGAACGCACCCCGCAGCCGCCAAGGAGCGCATATGATCACGAACCCGCAGACCACGCCGATCCTATTCCTCAGTGGCGCCGGGCTTCCGGCCTGGATCTGGGATGACGTTCGAGATTCACTACCTGTCGAATCGGTCGTCGCGACCTCCCCACGACAGGCCGACGCGACCTTGCGCGACTACGTCGACGCTGCGTTGGCGCAGGCACCCGGCCCGGTATTCACAATCGTGGCTCACTCGATCGGTGGGGTCGTCGCAAGTGAGATCGCGGCAAGCGCACCTGAGCGCATCGACGGACTGCTCGGCATCGCAGTATCCGTGCCGACCACCGGAACCTCATACCTCGACGCGATGCCGCTACCACCACGACTTGTCATGGGCCTCATCATGCGGTTCGCCGGAACCAAGCCTCCCGAAAAGGCAATTCGTTCTGGATTGTGCTCCGGGCTCGGCGACGCCGACACCGCGCGCATCGTCGAGGAGTTCGCGCCGGAGTCACCGCGCCTCTATCGAGATCGCGTGTCGGCCCGCACCTTCCCGGCACGAAGCGGATATGTCGTGACTACGTCGGACCGCGTGATCCTCGCCGCAGAACAACAGAAGCACGCCGCCGAGCTGGGTTCGAAGTTTCACCGCGAGATGCTCACGGGCCACCTCCCGATGCTCGAGGATCCGGCATTACTCACCAAGATCGTCGAGGAATTCAAGTCCCAGGACTGAACCATCGCGGGCGCTCGATGCCCAAAGTCATCCCCCACACCTCGTTGGTCGTTGTTCCAATGCCCACTTCTTGCATGCCACGCAAGTATTCCTTGCCAATGTTGCGCTGCAGATCATGCCTTGGTGGGTCAATACTGATCCTCAGGAGTTCTCGACAGCGGATGTGCCGCTCTCGACGAGACATCCAATCGGTCGCGCCACCCCTCGCCGGGCAGTGCCGACTGTCACCCCACCAGGACAGGAGCCCAGTCATGCCCAGAATCGTGCGTCCGATCGCCTACGGCACACCCGATGTGCTCGCCATAACCGAGGTGCCGACTCCGCGCGCGGCCGCCGACGGCGTGGTCGTCGAGGTCCGGGCCGCAGGGGTCAACCCGATCGACTGGAAGCTCTACAGCGGGGCTTTCCACGCCGTGGACGACGACCATAAGGACGCCGCCGGGGTCGCCGCCTCGATGCCATCGATCGGTCTGGAGTGCGCGGGCGTCGTCACCGAGGTTGGTGCGGATGTAACCGGTGTGCAGGTCGGGGACGAGGTCATCGTGTACCCCGTGACGGCCGCCTACGCCGACTACGTCACGGCCCCGGCCACGTCGATCTTCACCAAGCCCGCGGGGATCGGGTGGGCCCAGGCAGGGTCGCTGATGCTGACCGGCACCACCGCCGTCCACGCGCTGCACGCCGCCGGCGTGGATGCCGGCGACACGGTGCTCGTCCACGGCGGGGCCGGCGGGGTTGGCCTGATGGGAGTGCAGCTGGCCACCGCTCGGGGTGCGACGGTGATCGCCACCGCCGCCGAGCGCAACCACGCACTGTTGCGCGAGCTCGGCGCCATCCCCGTCGTCTACGGCCCTGGGCTCGCCGACCGGGTGAACTCCGCCGCGCCGCAGGGCATCACCGCCGCAGTCGACTTCGCCGGTACCGACGAGGCGCTCGACGTCTCGCTGGAGCTGGTGGCCGACCGCACCCGGATCGCCTCGATCGCCGGGTCGCCACGCCGCGCCGCGACCGGCATCAAGCTGCTCGGCTACGGGCCGGGACAGGACGCGGGCACCGAAGTCCGCGGCACCGCCCGCGGTGAACTCGTCGAGCGGGCCGGGTCCGGCGCGCTGCGCGTCATCGTCGATACCACCTTCCCGCTCGCCCAGGCCGCGAAAGCCCACGAGGTCGGCATCGCCGGACACGCACCCGGCAAGCTCGTGCTGATTCCCTGACCGGCACATCCATCACCCGGACGGAAAGATCCGTGGTCTCCGGACTGCCGCTACCGTGGGCACTGTTCCGGCGAGACCGAACGCCGGAACCGGAACGTGCGGGTCATGCGGCTGGTGGACATGTGGGACGTGGCCCAGCTCCGCGGTCTTCACCTCGGCGTGCACCACCGCGAGGTCGACCCCGGCGCCGCCTGACCCGGGTTGGATTTTCGGCGATCACTACCTGGCCCCGGACTCTGGCGCCGTCGGTGGTGGATGAACAGTATTCAAACCTGCAATATGCACCTTGCGCAGGACATGTTGTGCCGCAACAGTTCTTGCCCGGAAAAGGTGAACTGCGGTCGTCTGAAACTCTCGCAACAGGTCTGGCTTGCAGCGCGGCGTGGCCGGTTTGGTCAGCGCGGTATGCGGCATTACCGCGCGTCGGGACCGCTGGCACGTTCAGGCCGTGTTCTTCTTCGATCCGACGATGCGATTGTTGCGAACTCCCGCCGTGGTTGAGTCGCTGATCTTTGGTCGTAGCAAGGTCCGCGGATGGCTATGGTCGCGTCGTCGCCGCGTCACGTACTTCGGCATCGGGATCGGCGGCCAAGAGGGCCACCAGTCGGCGGGCCTCGCTGCCACGGTAACTGTGCAATGCCAACGCGAGAGCGTGACGGACCTCGGGGTTGGCATGGTCGAGCAGGTGCGCGATGTCGGCGACATCACCACGACTACGACGGCCCAAGCCGTAGAGGGCGTCGATCAGCTCGTCATCGTTGCCCGCGTTACGTAATTGGTCCAGCAGTTGAGGTTTCGTGAGCTCCGGGGGTTCGGTGGGGAACCGGCGGCGAAGGTCGGCGGCCTTGAATTCTCCAGGTCCCAGGCACGCAGGACAGGCACAGGGTGGGCGACCGTGCGCGTTCGGGTGATACCGCCACCCCGTCACCTGTCGTACATGCCGAACTCGATGCAGCTCGGCGGGGGCGATCGAACGAGGTACGACGATCTGGTATCCGCGCGCGTCCTCGGCGTGAAGAATCACCGAAACGGCCTCGGCCACAGTCATTTCCGTGCTGGCGGCCGAGTAGTGTCCAACGAGGACGGGTTCGTCGTCGGGTACCCGGAAATTCACCGCGATGATCAGCCGCTGCCCGCCGCGGCGCAGCTCGCGCAACCATTGATGCGACAGCACATAGGACGGCATCACCGGCATACAGAACACTCCGCGCCCAAAGCCACGCGCTGTGATGCCCGCACGGCGGATTCGCCGAGCGTCCTTCTCCGGTGTCAGGTGCACTAGCAGGGCCACAGCGCAAACCATAGCGATCCCCTGCCGGTAGAACGACGATATCGTGCGCGCATATCGGCAGATCAGTGCGTTCGTCCGGTCGAGATGAGCTCGGCTCGTTGATCTTTCAGTCCTGCCGCATGGCCGCTTCGAACCGCCCGCCTCCGGTGATACAGCGCCTTTCGGAACGAGCCATAGTGGACGCGGCCCGTGCTGGCGCTTACACGGTGAACGTGCAGTCGGTCCTCGCGGCCCTCCGAATAGAGGTCGAGGCAGCGGGCTCGGCCTCAGCTTGCTGCCGCCAGCACCCTCCATACCTTTCTGGAACGCGAGCGGGCCTGCGGAGCCGCGTATTCGATTCGCTGGCGCGCTTCGTGGGCACTGATCCGCAGCAGATCAGTCAATAGCTCCACGGTGTCCCGATAGCCGGTGTCTGCGGCGAGGCCACGACGCTCGGCTTCGGCGACGGCCGCGCGCATGGCAGCATCCAGTCGCCTCCGACGGCGTTCGGTTTCGACGAGGGTGCGCAGCAAATCGACATCGGCCAGTTCCGGCCATCCCGGTGCTGGAGCATCCGGCGCCGCCGCGATCGAATGTATGTTCACCCGAACCAGCCTACCCCATCATCGAACATATGTTCGACAATTCGGCTTGCTGGATATGCCCGAGCCTGGCGACACTGTCGGTGCGCTGTTGGCGACCTGGCGGCGCGGCGCATTCGCACGGCATTCGGCATGAGCGCGCACTGCGGGCGGTCGTACGACGCTCTGCCCGTTGATCTTCTGAGGTACCGCAGGCCGCTCCGCTCAGCGCGCACAGCGGCATGAGCGGACATCGGCAGCCTCATCTGCCTGCGCGTCGTCGCAGCGCGATCAGTATCGAAAGCGGGCCTTGTCTCCGTCGATACGGATGAGAAATTCTCTCAGCGGCGGCCCGCCACCGATCGGCACGAGGACAAGTCCCAGTGCCTGTATCGCCTCATCGGCTTCGACGGCCGCATTCGAGTCGCCACGTTGCCAAGCGTCACGCGAAACAGCGAACAACGGCTGCAGATCCGCCCATCCAGGTCCAGGCTCGAACACACAGTCTGTCCAGTACATGTCCACGTCGTCCTGAGCCAGGACGCCGATGACTTCATCTGCCCGCACGAGCTGCCAACTGGGATCAGTCATCACTCTTCTCTTCGCTCGATTGTCCGCTCCGAGCACTGATGGACCGGGTGATACAACAGGCTCAAGACCCGGCACCATACTCAATTCGGCAGATGCGGATGTTCGTGAAGTCGTCTGCCAGTCAACAGTCCTGCTCGGGACGTTATGTGACGCCTACGACTTGGTCGACGAGGTGATCGGCGGTCCGGCCGGGGCCCCGGAGTCCGGCACCCCTGCGTAGTCGGGCAGCTCGACGCCGTTGATCGCACGCTCGACCAGTTCGGTGAACCATTCGCTGTCGAAATCGATGCTCGGCTCGGCGTCCGGCCCGGGGACGTCGCGGCTGCGCGCGTTCAACCGGCCGATCTCCTGGTTGGCCTCGACGAACGAGCGCATCCGCCTCTCGTAGCCGGCGAACCCGGCCTCCGGGTCCCACCCGGCGGCAGCCAGCTCTCCAGCCAGCAGGTAGGCGCCGACCAGGGCCAGCCCGGTGCCCTGCCCAGACATCGGCGACGAGCTGAACGCCGCGTCCCCGAGCAGCCCCACCCGTCCGCTCGACCAGCGGTCCATCACCACCTGGGCGACCTGGTCGAGGTAGAAGTCCGGGGTGTCGTCCAAGTGCGCGAGGATGTCCGGGGTCAACCAGCCCAGGCCGGCCATTCGCTCGCGCAGCAGGCGCTTCTGGGCCGCGACGTCGCGGTAGTCGACGTCGAGGTCGGCCGAGGGGAAGGAGAACATAGCCATCGCCCGGGTGGCGTCCTGGATGGGACGCAGCCCGGCGGAGCGCCCGGACTCCTGGTAGTCGATCAGCCAGCGGTCCAGCTCGAACTCGTTGGGCACACTGTAGAAGGCCAGCACGTGCCCGAGGTGGCGGACGAACCGCTCCCGCGGCCCGAAGACCATCGCTCGCAGCGCCGAGTGCAGCCCGTCCGCCCCGACCACCAGGTCGAAGCGCCGCCGATCCCCGCCCGCGAAGGTCACGTCGACCCCGTCCGCGTCCTGGGTGAGTTCGGCGATGCGGTCGCCGAAGATGTACTCGACACCGTCCCGGGTGTCGTCGTGGAGCACCTGGGACAGGTCCCCGCGCAGGATCTCGATCTCCGCGATGAACCCGTCGCCGCCGTCGTCGTCCGCGCGGTAGGTCTCCAGCACGTTCCCGTCCGCGTCCACGGTGTACGCGCCGGCGGTCTCGGTGCGGGCCGCGCGTATCGCCGCGTCCAGCCCCATCCGCCGGATGACCTCCTTGGCCACCCCACGCGCATCCACTGCCTGCCCACCGGGACGCAGCTCGGGCGCCCGCTCCACCACGGTCACCTCGGCCCCCCGCCGGCGCAGCCAGTGGGCCAGCGCGGGCCCCGCGATGCTCGCCCCCGCCACCAACACCCTGGTACCGCTCATTGCGCCTCCTGCTCGCCCGTCCGGATCACTGTCCCGGATCGTTTGTTCCTGCCCTGACTCACCGCTGTCGGTGTATCCAGAGGTATCGACGACGGATCCACGCAAAAGTCATCGGTGCAGCCGAAATCGTGTCCACGCTCCTGCGAACGCCCTGAACTCGGCAAGGTAGTGCACGGTTGAAATGTCATGTGCCGGAGGCCATGTAGGCGGCCGAAATGTAGTTCGGGTGCCGGTCGAGCTTCGTTCGGGCTCGGTCGTAGCGCATGGGCGTGCGCGGGTCGGCATGACGGGCGGCGATCTGTACGTCTCCAAGCCGACTCCCGCGTCGAGCACGATGGTCACGAAGGTGTGGCTTGTCTCCGCAGTGGCCGTGTGCGGTCGGGTTCGTGTTGCGTTTGACGGGGGCGATTCTCGGTCCGGGGGTTCGCGACGGTGATCGCAGGTCGTGTGGCGATAAGACCCAACCTGTTGTGATGGACATCAGCTTCCAGCTGGTCAGCATGGCCCGATGCCTTTCTGCGGTGCTGGTGGCAGTCGGGTGACGTTGGTGTCCGCATCGGAAACACTTGCGGGCCACCACATCCCGGTGGTCACCGGCGCCGATGCGCGCCAGGGTGCGACCGATCATGGACCGGTGGCGTCCGGGGTCCGGTGTATATCGGTGGGCGCAGGTCCCGGGATCGGTGGGTGATGTTGTGCGGTAGTGGTGGTGCGGGGTCGCAGCTGGCGGGGTGATTCGAGCAGGATGCGGCCGACGAGGCTCAGCTCCCCCGGTACGTCGAGTACGAGAACGGCGACAACAGCAGCGGCACGTGACGGTGCCGTTCGTCGGCGACGGTGAAGGCAATGGTGACCTCCGGGTAGAAGGTCGCGACCCGCTCGACGGATGGGCTGCGCGGGGCGGAACGGGTGACCCAACCTTTCGGCATGCGTGGTGGTTGTTTCCTGTAAGGAGGTCGACGCCAATGACTTTCACTGGAGGTGCACCGATGAACAGTGGCCGGACCGAGCAGGGGCGGACATGGTCGCGACGTTGCGCGGGATCGCGTGGGGGTGGGTTGTGAGGCTCCGTCGACTGCCGTACGGAGGATCCTTGTGTGAGCGTTCCCTTCGGCAGTGGATCATCGTCGCGCTCGGTCTGGGTGTGCTTGTCATAGCGCTCGCCTCCGCCGCTGGCCCATACCGGCAGACCCGGGAGTTCCGGGCGGCCGTGGGGTGCGGGGCGAGTGCGGGCGACTGTTTGGCCAGCGAGCGGGGTTCCATCGCGGGGCGGCGCACCTACACCACGACGACGACGCAGACCGACTCCGACGGCCACATGAGCACGACCACGACCACCCACTACCAGGTCACCTGGCAGCGGACCGACGGGTCCCGGCAGACCCGCGAGGTGTCGTCGAGCTTCTACGGTAAGGCACGGGAGGGGCAACCGGCCGAACTGCGACTCTGGCGCGGGGAGGTCGTCGGCGTGGAGGTGACGGACGGGAGCGAGTGGTTCCTGCCGAAGTCCGGCGAGACGCTCGGCTGCTGGCTGTACCTGGCCTTTTTCGGCCTCGGTGTTCTGCTGTGGGGACTGTTGTTCGGCTGGTGGGACGGGTTGTTCATGCTCGCCTTCCGTACGTTCGCCTGGATGTTCATCGGCGTCGTGCCGGTAGGCATGACGACGGATGCCTTGGCCTACGGCCTGCGGCCCGGGGTCGGTCTCGGCATAGAGATCGCGATAAGCGCCTTGTGCATCGGCGTCGCCGGTTGGATACTGATCGGCTCGCTCGACGGCAGGTGATGCGGGTGAGCGACCGCACGGCCCTCCCACTACTTTTCCTGGATATCGACGGACCGCTGCTGCCGATCGGCGGGGATCCGCGCCCGCGACCCCCGATTCCGGATCCGGAGTGGCACTTCGCGCGGCTGAAACGCGCGGCCGGGCTTGCGCTTTCGGCGCTGCCGTGTGTGCTCGTCTGGGCGACTGCGTGGGAAGAGGAGGCGAATACGGAGATCGCGACGCGGATCGGACTACCGCCGCTGCCCCGGGTCGCGTGGTCGCGGTCCACCGACGAACGTCAATATCGAGAAGACCGGCGGATCGGCTTGCACTGGAAGACACGAAATCTGGTGGACTGGGCGGCCGGACGCCCATTCGCCTGGATCGATGACGAGATCACCGATGCCGACCGGCACTGGGTGAGCGCGAACCATCCCGGGCATGCCCTGCTCCACCTCGTCGACGCCGCCCGCGGTCTCGATGACACGGATCTCGTCATGATCGGGGACTGGCTGCGAACGGTCCGGAATCAGCAGCCGTGACGCTCAGCTCCCCCGCCGTGGGCATACGCGATTCCCTCCCGTGGACACCTACTACCAAACGCTTGCCCTATGATCCCAGCGCTGATCAGTGCCTACCACTCGATAATCGGCTACGAGCGGATGTTGCACACCCCGCCAGGCCAACTAGCGTCCGGCGAGCTCGGCGACGACCGGAGCGAACTTGTCGGCGAAGTCGGCGCCGAACACGAAATAGGAGAAGCCGATCTCCTCCCGCCGCCGCTGGATTTCCTCGGCGGCGGCCGCCGGGTCATCCGGAAGTATCGCCAGCGAGTCCGCCGCAAGCGCAGCAGGGTCGGTATCGGGAGGCGCCATGAACGGCGCGACCGTGTCGCCGATAATCGGCACATGCAGCGCGAGCTCGACATCCCCGAGCGCGCGGACGTCGCGTGCCAGCTGTATGACTTCGGCCCGAGACTCATTTGGCATCAGCGCGAAGGTGACCGTGTCTGCGACCTCGGCCGCCAGCACCCGGGCCTTGGGCCCGCGCACGGCCATCACCACAGGCGTGCGACGGTCGGGGCCATCGAGATCTCGCAGCATTCTGATGGTCTCACGCACCTGGGCCAGCCGCTCGCTCGGCGGGACCACGGGCAGTCCCAGTTCGCGCAGCTCGTCCTCGATTCCGGGCCTGCCGGTGCCGATTCCCAACTCGAAACGACCGTCAGTCAGTAGCGACAGCGAGTGCGCTTCCCACGCCATCATCCAGGCCGGGCGTAGCGGGGAGGCATATACCCAGGTACCCACACGCAGGTCGGTAAGGGCCGCGACGGTGGCCAGCATGGGGCCGGGCGCCGGTTGCATCTGAGGGAAGTCGGGCACCAGCAGCGTCGAGTAGCCGCTATCGGCGATGCGGCGCACGCGATCTCGCCACGTCGGCAGGTCAGTTCTGAGCGGGGCAACGACCCCGAATCGAAACGGTTTCGTCATGTCTGGACTCCTGTCTGTTGGTATCCAGCGGTATAGACGACGGATCCACCCGGAATTCATCGGTGCAGCCGAGATCGTGTACACGCTCCTGCGAACGCCCTGAACTCGGCATTACCGCGCACTTGCCAGCAGCGTGTTATTCGCGTCGGTCAGCCTAGGCCGGAACCGGGCGGGTCCGGTCGGTAGCTAGTAGAACGGCGACGACGCCGAGCATTGTGCCGGTCACCCAACGTTGTGCCCGCATCCAGAGCGGGCGGCCGGTCAGGAACGCCGCGATTGTGGCGGCTCCCAGCACGATCAAGCCGTTGACCGTCAGCGCGATACCGATCTGCACTGCGCCCAGCAGCAGGCTCTGCAACCAGACTCGCCCCTGTTCTGGGGTCACGAACTGCGGGATCAACGCCATGTAGATGATCGCGATCTTGGGATTGAGCAGGTTGGTGACCAGCCCCATGCTGAAGAGCCTGCGCGCGGAGTCGGCGGGCAGATCGGAGGGCTCGAACACAGAGATGCCGCCGCGCAACGTCTTCCACGCCAAGTACGCCAGATAAGCTGCGCCGGCCAGCTTCATGCTCAGATACAACCCCGGCACCACCGCGAAGATCGCGGTAATCCCGACGGTGGCGGCCACGAGATACACGATGAATCCGACGGCCACACCCGATAGCGATACCAGACCCGCTCGTCGTCCCTGCGATATGGTGCGCGACACCAGATACATCATGTTCGGGCCCGGCGTCAGCACCATTCCCAACTCGGTCGCGGCCACTCCCAACACCGCCGTGGTTTCGATCATGCTCTCATCCTGGGGTGCAGCTGGCTATTTGTCGCGAGCCAGTTCCGACGCACTGGAACCGTAACCGTTGCTGTCGGGAGAACCCGCCGTTGAAACATCGCGGAATCGGCAGATGCGGACGTTCACGACCACGCGCCCAGCGGCATGACAGGATGCTTCGCGCTGCAATGCTTCTCGCGAGGAGCCGCTAGCCTGCAATCCTGTTTCCGGGATCAGGGGAGGCGCTCACGTTTACGGCCCTGGTGGTCAGGTATTCGATCGGTTCTGGCAGGCAGCAGCTGCGTCCAGGATCAGCACGGAGAACTCCGCTGGCCGCGCGAGTGGGAAGTAGTGCCCGGCGCGGGGAATGACAAGCGGCCAACCGCGGCAGCGACCGCACGCCAGTCCGGTCCGTCGCCGCCGGGTCGTCGTCGGTGACGGACGTGGGGCTGCCGCCCCGGCCGTCGCGCCGCACGCGCGCATCAACCACCGGGACATCCGGCCAGGACATCGGCCCACGTTTGACGCTCAACGAACCGGCAACCGGGAACGGCGTTCCGCCGATAGCCGGGACCTGGCCGCAACGGCACGCTCCGAACGCGTCCCGGAGCGTGCCGTCCTGCCTCAGTCGATGCCGTCCTGCACCGGATAGTCGATGACGACCACACCGCCGGTGGCGTAGTTGACGACATCGGCGGCCAGCCGCTGGCCTTGCGGCGACGCCCGCGCCGCAGCCAAGGCGGCGGCGTCAGCGAAGTCGGCTTCGAAGACCGCGAAATACGGCGCTTCTCCGTTGGTCGCCGCCACGTCGAAGCTGTAGCGCCACGCAAGCACGCCGGGCCACTTCATGACCAGCGGAAGGTGGTTGTTCACGTAGTAGTCGCGGAAGTGGTCAGGGTCGGCGGGCTCGGGATATAGGACCAGTGTCTTATGCATGACTGCCTCCTGCATCTACCGCGGTCGGTTGAATCGTCATATGCGCAGGTTAGGGCTTGATGTGCGGTCGAGGGAAAGACCGGTACGCGATAGACTCAGAACGGATCGTTATCAATCGGCAGGGAGGGCATGTGGCGCCGGATACGGTGAGCCTGCGGTACTTTCTGGTGCTGGCGCAGGAGTTGAACTTCACCCGCGCGGCCGCACGGATCGGTATCGCGCAGCCCGCGCTCAGTGCCCGGATGCGCCGATTGGAGGCGGACCTCGGTACTGCCCTGCTGGTTCGTAACACGCGTAGCGTCGTATTGACCACGGCCGGTGCGGCTTTGGCGGAGTCCGCGCCGCCCGCGTTGGCGGCGCTGGACCGGGCATGGGACACCGCCCGGAATGCGGGGGCCGGTGAACTGGGCACGCTGCGCATCGGATACAGCCTCAGCACGGGGGCCGAGACGGCACCGGCCCTGGTGGACAGGCTCATTCGCAGCAGCCCGGGACTCGAGGTCGGCGCGGTCCCGATGGCGACACCGGAGATCTCCCCCGCGGTCGCCGACGGCCGCATCGATGCGGGGATCACCCGCGGTGAACAGCCGGGTCGTGGCGTGCGCCGGTTCCTGCTGCGGCGTGTGCGCGTCGGGGTCCAATTGGCACAGCATCATCCGCTGGCCGAACACCCGGAGATCGAGATCGCCGATGCGGCCGCGTATCCGCTGCGACTCCCCGACCGTACGGCCAACCCCGTGGTCCACGATCAGCTGTCCGCCCTGTTCCGCGGCACCCGGCCGAACCCCCGATTCCACACGCCCGCAGTCTCTTTCGACATGTCTCAGCGTGACCTACGCGACGGGCTCACCCTCGCCCCGGCCGGTGAAGCCGCGGTCACGACACAAACGGCCGGTCTCACGTGGCGACCGCTGCAGGGCGCACCCACCTTGACCATCCACCTGGTCCTCCCGCGCGTGCAGTCACCACTACACCGCCGCATCCGTACCGTCGCCAAAACCCTGGCACACGAGCTGCACTGGCTGCCGGACTGACGCGCAGCAGCTCACACGAGACGGACGTCGGCGGTGGCGAGGCCGACCCGCACCACCAGAGCCAGGGCCTGCGCCGACAGCGGGGGGTGGCGCCGCCCGGAACTGCTCGAGCGACGGCCGCCCGGCGTCATCGATGGTGAAGCCGGCCAGGTCCAGGACGTTGCCCGGCTAGCCAATCAGAGCGCCGGGCAACGCGCTTCGGAGATCCGCGAACTCGACTAGACGAGCCGCCGCTACTTCTTCTCTTCGTCACCCGTCTTGGTGCTGGCGTCGCTCGGTGCCAGCAGACCGGGTCGATCGGCCAGGTTATTCACCCCCAACACGCTGACACTCGACCCCAGGTCGTTTACCTTTGGTGCCTGCAAGCCGCTCAGATTATCGACCCTGTCGAATGTGGGCTTCTCGGCCATCGCCTGCCTCCCTCCTTGTCGAATAGCTCCACACTGAACGACATCGCTGGACAAATGCCCAATTTCGGTGACGGATTGCTACGGAAGGTCATCCGACATTCGGCATGTGCGTGTGTCGAGCTGTCATGTGCCCGAGGCCATGTAGGCGGCGAGGATGTAATTCGGATGCTGGTCGAGATTGGTCCGAGCACGGTCATAGCGCATCGTGGTACGCGGGTCGGCGTGGCGGGCAGCTATCTGAACATCGCGGAGGTCGACTCCGGCATCGAGCATGGTGGTGACGAAGGTGTGGCGCAGCATAGACGGACGGACGGCCTGCTTGTTACACGTCGACAAGGTCGTCGCTATCGTGAACGAGAAGGTCACCATTCAGTCGCAACTAGACCGACGTGGCCTTGTCGACTCGCGGATCGGAAAGAGCGGCATCGGATCATGGCAGAGGACCTGACCGTGACTCGGGTGCTGGTGATACCCGCGTCCGAGTTACGCGAGCGGTTCTCACGGTCGTCCGGTCCCGGAGGGCAGCACGTCAACACCACCGACAGCCGGGTAGAGCTGTCGTTCGACCTCGCCAACTCGCCCTCCGTGCCGGAGTGGCTGCGCACCCGGATGCTCGACCGCCTGGCCACCCGCCTGGTCAACGGGGTGCTCACGATCGCCGCATCGGAGCAACGCGCACAGCTGCAGAACCGCGCGGCCGCCCGCGAACGCCTGGCCTCGTTACTGGCTGACGCCGCTGCCGCACCGCCACCCGTCCGCCGCGCCACCAAGCCCTCGCGCGGAGCAAAGGAACGTCGCATCGCCGCGAAGAAACGGCGCGGCGTCACCAAGCGCAACCGCCGTGCCTCCCCCGACGACTAGCCGACGGGCAGCGCCACAGGTCGGGGTATCGGCGGCACAGTCGTTGTCGAACGGGCCCGTGCTCGCAAGTACCCGCCTGCATCTTCTCGTCGCTGGCAGCGACCTAAGCAGGCACACCGACACACGCTATTCGGCCAGCCCAGACCAGAACAGCGCGGTATGCGGCTAGAAGAGGATGTTTCCCGCCCAATTGCTGAGTCGAAGGCGATGTCCGTCACGGTGAGATCTTTGCTGTGAGTCGGCGGGAGTTCCTGGTGCGCAAGCACTACGACGATGACCAGATCGCCGCACTGGTCTACCTGGTCGCCATGACCAACGCCGCAACCGGCTGCTGGTGATCACCAAGACCACAGGCGGCTCCTACCAGGCCGGCACATTCGACAACGTGGCGAACTGACCGGCACACCAATCCCCGCCCGGCCAGGACCGTTCTATCCCGGGCCGGGCCGCGCCGTATGTGCCATTCCGAACAGCGCGATCAGCGGCATCGGCGAACGTTCGGCCAGTCCGTTCGAGTTGCGCACAGGTCTGTCGCGTGCACAGTGTCACGCTTGGATGCGAAGGCCGTCGAAGAGGAAGTCCAGCAGCGTATGGGCTTGCTGGGTTCGGTCCGGATCTCCTTCAGTGGCAAGGGCTATCGCGTTGACGAGCTTCAGTAACTGGGGTGCGGTCAGCCCGGAACGGATCTCGCCCGCATCCTGAGCGCGCTGCAAAAGGCCGGTTGCCGTGGCGAATATTTCTTTCCGGCACCAAGATTCGGTCGATGTGCCTATGACTGCGAGCAGCGAGGCCGCCAGGCCGCGGGTGGCGCTGCCCTGTGCGACAACGGTGTCGAGCCACAACCTGAGCGCCTCGGCGGGGGCGTGTGCCGTGGCCAAGTCGCCGGCTCGGTGGACCAGTGCCTCTATGTGGTCGTGGTGGACCGCTTCCAGTAGTGCCTGTCTGGTCGGGAAATGGCGGTAGAGCGTGGCATTGCCGACCCCGGCGGCGCGTGCGATGTCGTCCAGCGGCACCTGCGGGCCGTGTTCGGCGAAGGCATTGGTGGCGGCGGTGATGAGCCGCTCGTAATTGCGCAGCGCGTCGGCGCGAGCCGGTCTACTCGGGGCTGGTGTCATTACACTCCGATTGCAAAACGGGGATAGTCCCCGTATCGTAGCCGACGGTTAAACGGGGACAATCCCCACTTATTGCCGATACAGGCGAACAGCGCTACTCGAGGAGGCTGCGATGTCGGACATCGTGTTGGTTACCGGAGCGACGGGCACCCAGGGCGGCGCAACGGCTCGTGCACTGCTGGCGGCGGGTTGGCGGGTGCGTGCGCTGGTGCGTGACCCGGACACGGCCGGTGCTCGGGTGTTGGCAGAGGCGGGTGCGGAACTGGCGCCTGGCGATATGGGCGACCGAACCACGCTGGATACGGCGGCGGCGGGTGTTCACGGGGTGTTCAGCGTGCAACCGACCGTGGGATACCCTGGCACACCTCCCGGCTTCACCGTCGCCGATGAACTGAGGCTCGGCCGCAATGTCGCGGATGCAGCCGCGGCAGCGGGTGTTGCTCACTTCGTTTACGCCTCGGTCGGCGCTGCGGACGCCGATCACGGCATTCGCCGCTGGCAGAGCAAGGCGGAGTTGGAGAGATACTCGACTCGGCTCGGCCTGCCGACCACCGCATTACGCCCGGTGCGCTTCATGGAGAACCAGCTCGACCCCCGCTTCGGCTTGCGCGAGGGAGTACTCACCGATGTCATCCATCCGGACGTTCCCGTGCAGCTGATCGCGGGTACCGACATCGGTGTCTTCGCTGCACGGGCTTTCACTCACCCGGACGAATACATCGGAGCCGCAGTGGAACTGGCGGGCGACGAGCTGACCATGACCGAGATCACCGAGGCCATGAGCCGGTCCCTCGGACAACCGATCGAATACCGAGCAATCCCACGAGAAGCATTGTCGGACAAGGACCCCGACGCCCTCGCCGGCTACCGGTTCGCCAACCACGGCGGAGGCTGGAATGCCGACATCGTGTCGCTGCGGCGATGCCATCCGGAACTCCTGGATTTCACCACCTGGCTAGAGCGTGAAGGTGCATGGCAGTACTCCGCTCACACCGCCCGACCCTGATGAACATTGCCGAAGACATACGCGGGCAACTCGATCGGCAGTACTGCGTAGTGCCGGGTCCGCACGCGCCGCCCGAGATATGCACGCTCATCGGCATTTGTGCACGCGGATGGTGATCTTTCCGGCTATGCGGAATCCGGTCCGGTGGGGTGGCGAGCTTGGTTTACTTGATCTTGGAGATTCGCCCTGGACCAACGAAGCAGCGTAGCGATCGGCGAATGCCCATGTGCGGCAACAGGATGTACTGGACGAACGCACTGAAATCGAGCGGACGGCTCAGGCGCTGCAAAGCCGCTCAGTTCGCCAGATCCGGCAGCTTGAGTGGCGGATGGGCCGGGGTGGTCCACGAGGCCGCATAATGCGGCCTCCACACTCCAGAGGACCGACAGAACCGGACCTACGTTTCTGTGCGCGGCCCAGTCGTGATCCTCAGTGACATGCCTGCTGAGGCAAGGCGCCTCAGAAGCCGAGGATCGAAATACATAGACGGAAAACTTCTGCCAGCCAACGCGGCCTCCACCCGAAGCTCGCCGCCGGGCTCGCTGTGCATCGCCACCGACCTACCGCCAGCACTCATTTCATCCAGGAACGCATTGACCTCGTCTTCCAGGCTCCAACTCGCGCCGACCCGGTGGAAACGATTTTCTCTCAGCCCATTTTCGGGATGCCTGGCCACCTCGGTACGAATTACCGGAATTTCGCGGTCTGAATCATCGATCACGGTCGACTCCTAGATGACATCGATATCGAGTGACAACCCTAATGACGCCAGAAACGCCAGCGTCGCTGCCGATAACGTGATGGTTGGCCAAATCTCCTCGCCGGCATCCACAGCAACGGTCAGGCACCCGGTTACTCCCTGATTCGAGAGAACGTGACCCAACCGCGTGGAAACTTGCGCAAGTTTCTCAACGGCACGGTCTACCTGCTCGCCGACCTCTCCGAAGGACACCTCCAGTCGGACAACCCAGCCATCGGAACTCCTACGCAGTTTGGGAGCCGCCCCTTGTTGCCCCGCCCGCCAGTAATTGAACGGCGCCAGTCCTAGCGCCGCGGTCACCTCGTCTGGATCGAATGTGCCGGTCAATTTCAGCGACACGGTCACTTCGGAAAGCTCCTCAGCAGTCATCGCAATCTGATCCCCGTCGATTCTCCTGCACCCGCCCCGCCTTTTCGCTTATAATACACATTTCCCTTTCCATCTTTGTATAGATCGTATCGGGACGGAGGGTCTGGCTTTATATCGTGTGGGTCATGACCGCGAGCCTTGAGTTCCCTTATGTCCCTATTGGTCAGGGGTTTGTCCTGCGCAGGGTTTCGCGTCCGTTCCTCGGTTTGATCCCATTCCGGCTCGCCTTCGGCGGAGTCATCGATCGATGTTATCAGGACTCCAAGACCTGCGATGGTAAGCAATCCACCGGTCGCGAGCACCCCAGTCGAAAAACCGATTCCTGACAACCCTCCCAAAAAAGTTCCGACTGCCCTGGCGATCGCGGCGGCGGCCGTTTCGAGAGCCACTCCTTCCAACGTCACCGACTGGGGATTGCGGATTACCACTGCTGAGACCGCGATGACTACAGATGCACTTACAACGACAGCCGTAAACTGGGTATTGATATCCGTCCGCATCGTCGATAATGCAGCAGATAGTTTCTCGGTCGATGCGGCGAAATCAGAGGAGGCCAACTCGATATCGCCTGCACTGGTCGCGAGAGTGCGCAGGTGGTCTACCAGATATGGGATATCCTCCGGAGCGTCGGAAGAATATGTTTGTTCCAGGCCTTCGGCTACCAATCGCAAGCGGGTCTGCGCGCCGAATACGCTGGTGTGAGAGGCAAAGGTTTTCCACGCCTTCGCTACCCTGTCGAACTTGTCAGTGTCGCTGTCGGGGATCTCGCCACTTGCGACCTGAGCAACCACTTTTTCGTACAAGCCGGGAAACTCTGATTCGAGCCCGCGACTATTCGCGTGTGCCGAGGCGACGCCGATCACCGAGCCAGCGCCGTATGGCAACTCCGTGGGAAGCGCCCTCGGAAGCGTCGGCCTGTCATCCTTGTTTGGGCTCCGATTTGCCTTATACTCGCCGCAGGCCCAATTGTAACCAGCGGCCGTCAGCACGTCCCCGAGTCGCTGCAAAGCGCGGGCAAAATTCGTTGCAAACAGGGTGAACGCACCGACCCGCTCATCGTATCCTGACGCCCAGGCCTTGATCGCTTGATAACCACCCGCCATCCCGCCCGTGGTAAGCAGGACCTTTTGCAGGGGGTTGTACACATCCTGGAATGCCTTGGATATGGCATAACATTCGTCGGCGGCACTGTAGTAGGTTTGCGGCGCGACGCCTACCACGTCATCCCCTTGCCATTCGCAGATTCAATTCTGACGCTTCGGAATACGAAGAATGTGCCGTCTGCGCCGCCCGCTGCATCTGCTCCAGCCCTTCGACCAGTTCGCGTGCTGCCGTCATCCATTCCTGGTGTTCCTCGGCGTAGGCTGTCGCAGCTGTACCTGTCCACTGCCCGCTCTGTATTAGGCCCTGCACTTTGCTTTCGAGTTGATCCAGATTGTCGGAAACGAACTCCTTGAAGCCACGGGCACGCGCCGTCACATTGTCGAGGTGGTCGAGGTCGAACTCGAATTCCGAGGACATGACGTCAGTCCAACTGCAGCGAGTTGTACGACGATGCGTTCGTGCTGTCCCGGTCCTGGTACGTCGCCGCGGTGACGCCGAGCTTCTCCGCCAGGTCGGTGAGCGAGTCCCACATCTTCAGCGCGCCGTCCTGCATCTCGTCCCAGCCGGTGCGATAGGCATCGGCCGCACTGCCCCTCCAAGTACCGAACAGCGCCTGAACCTCCCGGTCCAACGACGTGGAGCCCGACTTCAGTTGCTCTGCAATGTTATACGCGAACTTGCCGATGGCCTTGACTTCGTCCGGCACCACGTTCAGCGACGGATCACCTGTGGTCATGCCCCCTCCTCCCCACTCGATGGCCAGCACCTGCGAGCATACTGACAACCTCGAAGGTCGACAATTTCATCACCGGGCGTCGCGATCGAGGTTGCAAGGATCGCCGGGTTCGATACCTTCAGCGAAATGATCTATCCAGGTAGGGAAGCGGCGCCACGAATAGCGCAATCGCGCCGAGAAGCGTTGGTGTCCCATCCTCGAGTAAGACCGGGTTGCTGTGTTCGGCAGGGCAGCATTGAACTCGGATCCGCGTCTGATCCGGCGATCCGAGCCGGTCACCGCCGGCTCGGAGACTCCGGCACCACACGCAAATCGGCATGTGCGTGTGTTGAGTCGTTATGTGCCCGAGGCCATGTAGGCGGCGAGGATGTAATTCGGGTGGCGGTCGAGATTGGTTCGGGCACGGTCATAGCGCATGGTAGTGCGAGGGTCAGCGTGGCGGGCAGCGATCTGGACGTCTCGTAGGTCGACTCCGGCATCGAGCATGGTGGTGACGAAGGTGTGGCGCAGCATGTGCGGGTGCATGCGGGGTAGCCGCATCGCCGAATCCTGGGCCAGGCGGCGCAGTCGTCGTGTGGCGCAATGCCGATCCATGCGCCTTCCTCGAGTATTGAGCAGGATCGGTCCGTGGTCGCGGTCACCGGTGGCGCGGTCGATCGCTCGTCCGACCGCTGGCGGCAACGGGATCAGAACGAGCTTCGAACCCTTACCGACTACGCGCAGTACACGGTGGCCGTGTTCCTCGCCGATGTCCTCGGCGTCGGACTTGCAGGTCTCGAAGATCCGCAACCCGAGCAGTCCGAGCATCGCGACGAGTGCGAAGTCGAATTGGTTGGCGGAATCGCGCGCCGCGGTGAGCAGTGCTTCGAACTGTAGGTGCGAAAGCCCCAGTGTCGGTGATTCGTTCGAGACTCGGGGTCGGCGGACGTACTCGGCCGGTGAGTGGTCCGTGACGCCGTCGATGACGCAGGTGCGGTAGAACCCGGTCACTACCGCGGTGCGGCGGGCAACGGTGGAGGGTTTGAATCGGCGGGTTTCCTGCATCCACCGTACGTACCGTTCGATCTCGGCGCGCACCGCTAACAGCGGCAGGAGTGACGTTCGGTGCACCAGGTGAAGTACAGGCGCAGATCAGATCCGCAATGGATACGGGAGCTGCCGGTGAACCGGGCCAGGTAGGCCGCACTGGCCAGCCGCAGTACGAGATCGTCACCGGCGAAGGTGACGTCGATATCCGATGAAGTACTCATGCTCCACGATGCCCAGAACACCACCCGAATTCGCTCGGGTCGCGGCATAGAAAGACGTTTAGTGCGTCGGTTGTATGGACGCGGGGAACGTCCTCCTGATGCGCTTGTCGGGCTTGGTGTCCCATCGCAGGAGCAGGAGGACGTTCCATGAGTAACGGTAGCGGTGTGTCCCGGGGTGATCGCAACCGCAACGTGCGGCTGACCCGGTTGCGGGCGTTGGTGCCAGTAGCCAACGCGATCGTCGGGATCGATCTGGCCGACCGCAAACAGATGGTCGCGGTCTGCGATCATGACTCGAAAGTGCTGGCCCGCAGGACGTTCCACTGCCGGGCCTGGGACATGGGCATCGCTTTGGACTGGGCCGGAGCCCGTGCGGCCGCGGCGGGGTTCACCGGGGTCACGGTGGCGTGTGAGCCGACCGGGCATCGGTGGCGGGTGCTCGGAGGAGTTGGCCGGCGACCGGAACATGTTGTTCGTGTGCGTGCAACCGGTGATGACCGCCTGGTCACGCCGGGCCGAGGACCTCACCACGGACAAGACCGACGAGAAAGACGCGGTGCTGATCGCCCGACTGACCGCACAGCTGCGCTGCTATGCACCCGAACCCGTGGATGAAACCTGGGGCCGGTTGCGGCATCTGGGTGCCCGCCGCGAGCAACTGCTGGTGGACATGGTCGCCCAGGTCCAGCAGATCCGAGCCCTGCTCGAGTGCGTGTGGCCGGCCGCGCTCGATGCCGCCCAGCAGCCATTCAAATCCCGGACCTGGATGGCGGCGTTGCGGGTGATCTGCGGTCGCGACGGCGGCGATTTCGCCCGCACTCGCCGGTTGGGCCGAGACCGGCTCGAGCGTCTCGTCCGTGGCGAGGTCACCCGCGGCGGTGCGAAGCGACCGTGCTTTCGGATTACCGGGAAACTCTATGCGGCACTG
Source organism: Nocardia vinacea (assembly GCF_035920345.1). Lineage (NCBI taxonomy): Bacteria > Bacillati > Actinomycetota > Actinomycetes > Mycobacteriales > Nocardiaceae > Nocardia > Nocardia vinacea. The sequence continues at coordinate 497,967 of NZ_CP109149.1, read as the reverse complement.
GATGATCCGGCCGGAGTGTTCGCGCACCGGCGCGGCGCGCTGGAACGGGTGCACCTGCTGCTGGAGGACTGGGAGAGAGCAAGCGGCGCTTGGCCGACACCGAGACCCGCATGACCAGCATCCTCGATGAACTCCAGCTCACCGAGCTGGTCACCTCCATCACCGGACTGTCCGCTGTCGGTGCCGCGGCGATCCTGGCCGAAACTGGTGACCCGGCCCGGTTCCCGTCCGCCCGCGCCGTGGTCAAACACGCCGGTCTCGCACCCCGGGAGAAGAAGTCCGGTGCCTTCACCGGCCGCGCCCGGCTCACCGGCCAAGGCCGTCCCGGGCTGCGGCTGGCCGCCTGGCGAGGCGTGTGGGGCACCCAACGCGCCAACCCGGTCTATGCCGCCCGCTACCAGCATCTGACCACCCGAGAAACCAACCCGCTCACTCCCACCCAGGCTCAGGCCGTGATCGCCGCGGCGATCCTGCGCCAGCTACATGCAGTCGTCACCACTGGGCAACCCTGGAACCCGCACATCGCCACCCACGGCACGATCAAGGCATCCACGATCTCGACAGCCGCCTGACAGCGGCCGGTCGAGCGGAGAGGTCGGGGCGAGCCCCACGCGGCATCGAGACACCTCCCGGTGATCTCGCCGGTAATCACGGGCAGCCCCGGCCCGTCGTCACACAACCCGATTACACGCTGCCGGGAATCAACCCCACTACCGCTATGCCGGGACGACGACACACGGGGCACCGACCGAACCGCTTGACACAAAACGACTTACGCTGATTACCGGACGTCACCTGGGCGGGACGCCGCCGAAGCGTCGCACCTCTCGACACCCGCTACGACCATCCTCCAGACCAGGGGCGACTATGGGATGGCCCGATGAGCGGTCGGTCAACTGTCGGTGTTTGCGACGATTTCCACGCCCGCGGCCTGGAGTTCGCCCAGGGCCCGTTCGATGCTTGCGGGGGAAACGCCTGCGGACAGGTTCACGAGTACTCGGGTGTCGAACCCGGCGGTGCGGGCATCCAGGGCCGTGGCGCGAACGCAGTGGTCGGTGGCGATGCCGCAGACGTCGACCGTGTCGATGCCCTTGGTGCGCAACCAGTCCGCGAGGGCCGTACCGTCCTTGGTGGCGCCCTGGAATCCGGAGTAGGCGGCGGCGTAGGCGCCTTTGAAAAAGACCTCGTCGATCGGCGCGGTGTCCAAGTTCGGATGGAACTCGGCGCCAGGAGTGTCGATCCGGCAATGCGGCGGCCACGAGTCGACGAAGTCCGGGTTGTCGGAGAAGTGTGCACCGGGGTCGATGTGGTAGTCGCGGGTGGCGGTGATCGCGGCATAATCGCTGGCGTGTAGATATCGGCTGATCCGTTCGGCCAGCGCGGCTCCACCCGTGACGGGCACCGAACCGCCCTCGCAGAAGTCGTTCTGTACGTCGACGATGATCAGAGCTGTGCTCATGACGCCTCCACGAGATCGGTCCCGCAACGATTTTCGGCCAGCACTTATTGTAGATGGCTATCACCAGTGCACATCGCCGAACGCGCCATAGGACATCCGCGCCCGGGATCTCTTGTGAGGCTCCTCGCTCCCAGCCACCGGGCTCATCCACTTGTGGGAGATCGAAGTCTGCCGACATCAAGATCTCAACGGTCGACCGCGCGATAGGCGGCTACCGGATGTCTCGAGCCGCGGCGCGTTCCGCACTGCTCAGTCGCGCACCCAGCGGCAATCGCGGGACGTCCTGGACCACAGAGGATTTCACGCGTCCTCGCGAAGTCGTGGTTGCGCGTCGGGTGAAAGCCGTACCCCGCCGGGAGGGGAGATCGACTCCGGGCGAGTTCCGAACAAGTAGGCGCGGAAGGCTCGCAGGTACTCGTCGAGTTCCCGCTGATCGGCGAACCTGGTTTCGGTCGGATCGAACCATTCGTCCGGTGTCGGGCACCACGCGATCATGTAGTCGAGGGCTTCGCGCACCAGGCCCCCATAGGTCGGATCCGTGGCGCAGGCGGCGCGCAGCGCCGCGGCGTAATGCCGCATTCCACGGCCGCGCTCGGCGCGGTGCATGTCCACCAACGGCCACAGCAAGCCATCGATATGCGGGATTTCGTCCCACCACGTGGTTTTCGTGAGCAGGGTCTCGCCGGCCCGCACTCGGCGGTGTGATGCTGTGACAGGCGTCGGGTAGTCGCAGGGCGCACCTCTTCGGTCGATGTCGCGGGTCGGCCCGGTTCCGAGGTTCACGGGTGGATACCACACGCCGCGCCACACCGGGACTCCGAGATGGCGGGGACTCACCGGCAGTGGCTCGGCCAGCGAGATGTCGACGGTAATTCGGCGCACGGGTGGCAACATTCCGTCGGGGACCAGATCCGCAACCATCGACAAGCAATCCCGCACATCGAAGCCGGTCACACCGACGCCCTGCCGGAACCGGGCGTCGGAGCACTCCTGCGGGTCGAATTCGATCCAGAACCGCCGCACCGTGGTCATCCGCGATTTCCTCCCACCGGCACCAATGTCGAACGCCGACCCCGATGATCCCAGAGCTGATCAGCGCCTACCACTCGATAATCGGGCTGGGCGTCGTAGTACTGTGCTGCGGTGGTGGCCGTGCGGATCTGGAATCTCCTGTGAACCAACAGGTTTGGAGTGGGTTTGGTAGGCGCCACTTGCTGTGCGGACTGGCAGCAAGTGGAGCAGCAGCAGTGATGTCAGGTGCTCCGCACGCGGCGGCGCGGTCGGTGGGGCGCACGGTCGCGGTGTTCGGTGGAGGGGTCGCCGGGTTGACCGTGGCGCACGAGCTGGTCGAGCGTGGATACGACGTGACGGTATACGAGCCAGTGTCGGTCGGTGGCAAGGCTCGCAGCATCGATGTGCCCGGGACCGATGCGTCATTCTGGCCTGATTCCGGACCGCACCGTTCGGTTGATGAGGCGCGGATCACGGCAGAATCGAGGGTGCCCTCTCCGATCACTTGGCAGTCTGGTGAATCACTTCCATGAAAGATCATTGTTTGAAGCCTCACGATCCGTCTGGCACGCGCGCCGCAGTCCGCACTGAAATCGGCATGTCAGTGTTGGTGGATGTCGAGATAGTCTCGGCCCGTTAATCTTTGGGGTATTTCGCGTGGCCTGTCGGACCCGCGCGTCACGCGATAATACACGACGTTGCTGGTTTGCGGGAGAGGGTTCGGCGAGTCGCGCCGAATGCCGACGCACAGTTCGCCGGTCGCGGGGCGGCCCGCCGACTAGAGTTTGTCATGTGTCAGGCTGTCGCTCGATCCTCGGTGCTGGAATCGCATGAGGGCCGTCGTGTACGACCGCTACGGCGGCCCCGAGGTGCTGTCGATCGCGGAGGTCCCAGCGCCTTCTCCAGGGCCGAAACAGGTGCTCGTCCAGGTACACGCGACGTCGATCAACCTCTCCGACTGGGAGACACTGCGGGGGACGCCGCTGTATTCACGCATCGGCGGGCTCCGGGCACCTAGGCGCCCGGTTCTCGGATCCGATATCGCCGGACGGGTCGAAGTCGTCGGCTCCGAGGTCACACTGTTCGCACCGGGTGACGAGGTCTACGGCGACAATCTCATGCTCAAGGGTGGGTTCGCGGAATATGCCGTGGTTCCTGAATCGGCGCTGGCTCACAAACCGGCGTCGCTGAGCTTCGCCGAGGCGTCGACGCTGCCACAGGCGGGGGCGATAGCACTGCAGGGCACGGCCGGCATCGCAGCCGGTATGTCGGTGTTGATCAACGGAGCGGGCGGCGGGTCCGGAGCGTTTGCGATCCAGTTGGCCAAGAGTGCCGGGGCTCATGTGACCGGGGTGGACAACGCCGCCAAACTGGCGTTCATGCGCACGCTCGGCGCTGACGAGGTCATCGACTATCGAGCTGAGGACTTCACCCGAACCGGACCGTACGACCGGGTGCTCGACCTCGTTGCCCACCGGTCGGTCTTCGCCTATCGCAGGTCGGTCGCGCGTGGCGGCCGGTACCGCTGCGTCGGCGGCACCACGCGCGCGTTGCTGCGGTTGACGACGGTCGGAGTGGTCGCCGGAATGGTGACCGGTCGCGGGCTCGGGGTCCTCGCGGTGAAGGAAGGGCCTGCGTACTTCACACCCCTCGCGGAGTCGTGTGTCGCGGGACGGATCGGTATCCACATCGACCGCAGTTTCCCCCTCGACGAGACCGCGAACGCGCTGGCCCACGTCGGTGCGGGACGCGCCCTGGGCAAAGTGGTGGTCGAGATCCGCTGATCGGCACCACCGGATATTGTGAGCCGCAACCGGTCTGGCCCGCCAGCTACCACGACGTGGCCGCTTCGCTCAGCGCGGTAGGCGGCATTACAGGGGTGCGCCGCGAGGCGCTTCGTCATATCCCTGGCGCAGCCGGGATGGATTGGAGGGAGGTCCTTGGGTCTGATGACTTACCCGGCGCCGAAAGGTTAACGGGGACAAGAGCATGTCAGCAAACCGACGGCCGGGTCCAGGTATCGGGAGACCCGCGCGATACGGCGAAATTGCTGGATTGCCTGAAGCCCAATCTCCAGACGGTGCAAATGCCCGCCCGTCGGAAGAAGATGCCTGATTACCGACGCCGTGTCCCGAGCTGGTCCCGCGCTTTGGCCAGCTCGCCCTCCGGATGCGGAGCGATGTCCAGTGAGGACGTTCAAGGAGATGAGTGGGCCGCCTACGTCGCGCTCGATACGTATGACGAAGACGAACGCGGGATCGCCTACGGGACGCGAGTCCTAGGGCGACGGAGTTGTCGTAGTAGTCGCCGGAGTCACGCCCGGCCAGGGAGGACGGGAAAGCCGTCTGCAGGGCGAAGGACAACAGGTGACTGGGACATTCCAAGGACTGGAAGGTATGCGAAATGCAGAGCGCCGAAACGGTGTTGGGTGTCCTGAGTGAGCGCGGCAGCAAGGGGCTGCCGCTGGATGAGTTGTATCGGCAACTGTTCAATCCGCAGTTGTATCTGCTGGCCTACGGACGCATCTATGCCAACAAGGGAGCGATGACGCCCGGGGTCACCGCAGAGACCGTGGACGGCATGTCGCTGAACCGGATCGACCGCATCATCGATGCGGTGCGCCATGAGCGCTACCGGTTCAGCCCCGCGCGGCGGGTCTGGATTCCCAAACGCAATGGGAAGCTGCGCCCTCTGGGACTGCCGACCTGGTCGGACAAGCTGCTCGGTGAGGTGATCCGGCTGCTGCTGGAAACCTATTACGAGCCGCAATTTTCCGGCCGTTCCCACGGGTTCCGGCCTGGCCGGGGCTGCCACACCGCTTTGAGCGAGGTGGCCGACACCTGGACCGGGACAACCTGGTTCGTCGAAGGCGATGTCGCCGACTGCTTCGGATCGCTGGATCATCAAGTGCTCCTGGCGATTCTGGCGGAAAAGATCCACGACAACCGGTTCCTGCGGCTGATGCGAAACATGCTCGAGGCCGGATACCTCGAGGAATGGACATGGAACGCCACCTTGTCGGGTGCACCGCAAGGGGGCGTGGTTTCGCCGATCTTGTGCAACATCTATCTGCATAAACTCGACGAATTCGTCGAGCGCACGCTCATCCCTGAATACACAAGGGGGACAAGGCGAATGCGCAACGCCGAATACGAGCGGATCCGTCATCGGCTGGCGCGGGCCCGCAAACGTGGTGACCGAGACACAGTGCGGCAGTTACGCGCACAGCAGGCTCGCCTGCCCAGCGTCGACTGCCGAGATCCCGGCTACCGCCGACTGCGATACCTCCGCTACGCCGACAACGTGCTACTCGGATTCGCCGGACCGAAACACGAGGCCGAGGAAATCAAAAAAGCGACTGACCAGATTCATGCGCGACAAACTCCGCCTGGACCTGTCACAGGAGAAGACGCTGATCACCCACGCGCGCACCAGCGCGGCGTTTCCTCGGATACGAGATCACTACCCAGACCGGCACCGGCGGCCGCAAAACCGCCGAGGGCGCCATACGACTGCGGGTGCCGCTCCCGGTGATCAAATACTCGTGCGCGACCTACCTACGCGGCGGCAAACCCGCCGCGCAGCGCGCCCTGCAGAACCTGCACGATCACGACATCGTCGCCGCGTCGGGACGCGATACCGGGGCATCGTCAACTACTACCTGCTCGCCGCAGACGTCTACCGTCTGGAACGGGTGAGGTGGACGATGCAAACCTCGATGCTGAAACGCTTGCAGGCAAGCACAAATCGTCGGTGACCAAGATGGCGGTCCGCTACCGGGCCACCATCGAAACCCCGGACGGGACGCGCACCTGCTTCGAAGCGGCTCGGCACCGCGGCAACCGCAAACCCCAGGTCGCGAGGTTCGGAGGCATTCCCCTCTCCCGGCGAAAGACCGCGATCCTCCACGATCGCGTTCCCGGCCGAAATCCCCTGCCCCGCAAGGAGATCATCACGCGCCTCCAGCGGAGCACTTGCGAACTCTGCGGAATCCGTGGCGAAGTGCACGTGCACCACGTCGCGAAACTATCCGAGCTCGCGAAAACAGGTCTGCACCAACCGGAATGGGCAGAACTCATGGCAACCCGGCGACGCAAAGACCCTCGTCGTCTGCCCGCCCTGCCACGACCTTATCCACACCGGCCCGGTCCAGGCCACACCCCTCACAACATAGGTCACCGGAGAGCCGGATGCCGGGAAAGCTGGCACGTCCGGTTCGGCGGGAGGCCGTGCGGAAAAGGACCCGCCACCAGCGGCACCTCGCCGCACGGCCTACCCAACCGTCGGCCTTGATCATTTCTTCTGATCGACGAAGCGCACCAACAGCCAGATACCAGCCGGGACGCCCAGCATCAGGACGAACTCATCGACGAGGGAACCCGATGTGCGGAGGAAGGTCCAAGCCGTTCCCGCGAAGACGAGGAACCCTAGTGCGGCTGCGAAGAGGCGGATGAACACTCAAATCAGTATCTCCCCAAGGAAATTGGACCGAGCGATGGCAGTCTGCAGATAGCTGGGGCGGGAGGGCGGGCAAGGTGTGGCGATCGTCGGATCGGGCCGTCCATTCCGTCGCTCGCCCCCGTCCGTTACGCCACCGCAATTCCCCAGCTGCGTCGAAACTCTCGCAATCCGGCCACAGAACTGGGGGCGCGTCGGCGGCAGCGCTGTGACGCCAATTGCTGGCAAGATCAACGCAATGCGCTCTACCGTGCCCACCCTCGTGTTGCTGATGGCGGCTGTTCTGCTGACCGGATGTGGCTATTTCGATCGAGGACGCGACCAGGCCGAGCATGACAGCTGGTCACGCAAGATCGAGACGGCCATCCGGGTCCTTCCGGGGGTGACCGACGCGTCACACCGGTTCGAGCACTACAAGGGCAGGCACTTCAACGCCAAACTCGACGTGCGGCTCAGGGACGACGCCACACCGGCCGAGGCCGCGTCTGTGGTGAGTGCCATGGGCACTCAACAGCTTCCGCGCCGTTTCCATGGCGACCCGATAACGGTCACCATCGACCGGATGGCGGACTCCTATTACGCGTATTGGCTTTTCGGACGTGACGTGAGCACGGAAGCGAACGCCGCAAACACCTGGGCGCGACTATGGGCCGCCGGTACCGAAGTGCACTGGTCCTCGAGCGGCGGCGACGCGGACCGCATCACCAACACCATCGACGTCCGGGCGGGCTCCGAGAGCGAACCTCACCGCGCCACCGCGGCGATGCGCCGAATCATCCGGGACTTCCCCGAACTGGCATCCAACCAGTGGATCGTATCCACCGTTCATGAGCGGGAGCGCGGGTTCACCAATCATTCGGAACGGAGCCCCGGGTCGTATCCATGGCCCCATGATCGCGTCACCCCCCACCAAGAGCCCACCCCTCGCTTCCCGTCCAATGACGAACTCGACCTGTGGCAGTGGTTCCTGACCGATCAACCCATCCCGTTTTTCGCTCAAGTGTCGGTCTACGACCCGCTTTTTGAAGGCCGCGCACTGGGCGTCACCGTATTCCCTCCCGTAGGTACGGAATTCAGCGCCGCACAGACCACACAACTCGCCGATCTCCATCTCCCCTACCTGGCAGGCTCCGGCACGGCGGTCGACTACACGATCCACACACCCAACGGCCCCGGCTACTCCTACGGCCGCCCCTTGTTCGAGGTCGTGGTCGGCGGCTGCCAGACACCCGGGCACAACGTCTTACCGGAGTCGCAGCCCTACGTACGTCAATACGAACACTGCTGATCCGCGTCCCACAACCACCGTGTCGAGATGATCGGTAGCGCCGACGTCGAAGGCCGGCACAAGACATCGCGGCGAGATCATCCGGCCTGATCTCGCATTACTGCGCTGATATTGGCCTTCTAACGCCGTACGGCGGTGAATAGTGCGGGACTGAGCCAACTATTCGGAACTCGGCAGTACGACTGGCGGGCCCGGCCATGGATGTCGGTGGCTCATGGCAGTGTCAGCCGCTGTGACTGCTTCAGCTGATGACGACGCCTGGTTTCATGATCATGGACTGTGTTTCCCGACCTTGACCGCGATCAACGAACCGGGGGCATCGTGAATACCACCACCGGTGGCCTTGGGTGGATGTACGACACGGATCTGCCGCTGGTCAACCTCACCTTCGCGCGTCAGATCAGCGCCCGGGAGCAATTGGAGCGGATGGGCGTCGACCAAAACACCGTGGCGGTGCGCGGGCCGGATGACTTCCACTACGAGCTGGGCGGCCTTCTCTACGCATCCGACGGATATGTGGTCAGCGCAGGGCATTACCGAAGCTGGGCCTGGGCGTGGGAGCACGGCAGTTGGAAAGGCATCCAAGACCGAGGACTGGTGCTGCGCGCCTCGATCGGAACCGCGGCACTGGAGCTGCACGCCAGCGAGAAACCGGGAGAGGTGTTCCAGTACGCCGAGGACGGCCGCCTCATCACCAGACTCGACACCACGGACAGCTTCGCACGGACAGGCGGCGACCCGCACCGCTTCGACACCGAGATGCGGGTCCTCGGCGCCCGACCCGAAGAAGACGAATACGGCCCCTTGGGGTCCCTCGGGATGTTCTACAGGCTTGCAGAGAACCTCGGCGTCGGGGTGCCTCTGGATGACCTCAACAACCGTCCCGTCCTCAGCGGCCGGCTCCTCCCCCCAGCCTCGCGGTAGTTGCCGAGTCACCCAACACGCGCGCCGACGTTTCGTGTGATGCAGACGAACCATCGCATAATCGGCATTTTCGTGCGTCGGCGAGACCCGGAGCGATCCAGCAGATCCCCGTCGCCGTCCACTCGCAGGACACTCCTGGCACCGCCGCCGCCCGGGAGAGCCTTCCGATCTAATGGCCGGCGAGCTCGGCGACGACCGGAGCGAACTTCTTGGCGAAGTCGGCGCAGGTCTATCGGGCAGTCTGGACCCGCATCAGCGGCCATCAGACGTCAGCCGCGGTCGGGTGCGACCGTCGCCTGGTCGACAAGGAATTCGTGGATATCGTTGTTCAGCTGCTCGGCGTGGGTGATGTAGAGGCCGTGCCCGGCGGTCGGGTATTCGCGGAAGTCGGCGTGGGGCAACAGTTTCGCGACCCGCCGACTGGTGCGATCGACCGGCGCCGACTGGTCGACACCGCCGTGCACGATGAGCGTGGGCACGCTCAGCTCGCGCAGGTCGGGACGGAAGTCGGTGGCGAAGGTGGCCTGCCACACCGCGGTCAGGGAAAACGGGGCCGCCGACAGGCAGCGGCGGACCTCGTTGTCGACCACCGCCGGAGACACCGTGTTGAACTGGGTAGCGAAATAGGCTTGGGCGCGGCGGGCGAACCAGTTGGGGCGGTCGCGGCGCAGCTCGGCGACGGTGGCATCGCACAGCGCGGCGGGCACACCCTCGGGATTGTCTTCGGTCAGTTCGAGATACGGCAGGGTGGTGGCGAGCAGCACCAGTCCGGCGACCCGGTCGTGGCCGTGCCGGGCCAGGTAGCGAACGGCTTCGCCGCCGCCTGCCGAGTGCGCGACCAGCATGATGTCACGCAGGTCGAGGTGATCGATCAAAGCGGCCACGTCGTCGGCGCGAGTGTCGGCATCGTATCCGCCCGACGGTCGATCGGAACGGCCGTGCCCGCGCCGATCGAGCAGTACGCACCGGTACCCCTGCTCGAGGAAGTAGGGGACCTGGTATTCCCACATGTCGGCGTTGAGCGCCCAGCTCGCCAGGAACACCAGCGGCGTGCCGGTGCCGTAGTCCTCGTAGGCGAGTTCGGTTCCGTCAGCGGCGGTGAAGTAAGGCATTGCTACTCCGTGTCGGCTCAGTGTTATGCGGTGACAATGGATTTCGACAGTAGGTACGCCCGGGCGGCGGGGAATCTGTCGTCTGTAGGTAATTCGGGCCGGGGGCTACCCACCGACGAGCCGCGCGGCGATTGCCGAGCTCGTTGTCGACGGCGGAGCAGGGCGCGGCGACCGCGACCGTTCGGTGTGCCGCGGCCGTTCGATATTCTGAGCCGCACCCGGCATGCTCAGCACCCGAGACGCATTCGGCTGTTCAATGATGTCCGGCGGCGACCGATTCGAATTCGCGGTAGTCCGTCAAGCTGATGGCGTCGGCCTTCTGAAGCGACTTGGCCATCAGTGCGCGCAACGGTGCGGAGGTCATCGCCCGGACCGACAGGTTACGCATGGCGATGGCAGCGCGACTGGCGGGCAGGAAGCCGTTGACACCGCCGGGCGGCAGCTTTTGGCATTCGGTGACGTAGGGGCGCAGTACTTCCTGATAACGGGTGAACGCGGTTGAATAGTCGTCGCGGCTTCGAGCCAGCTCCCCGGCCAGGACATACGCTCCGACCATCGCCATTGCCGTGCCGTTGCCGGACAGCGGTGAGCCGCAATACCCAGCGTCCCCGATCAGCGCGACGCGTCCGCGTGACCATCGATCGATGCGGGTCTGACTGATGCTGTCGAAGAAGAAATCCGGCGCCTGACCCATCGAACTCAGCAATTGCGATGTGTGCCAACCCATTTCAGCGAACCGCTCGCGCAGAATCCGCTGCTGGCCCACCCGGTCGTTGCGGTCGTAGACCAGATCGGTCGCGGTGAAGCCGAACATGGCCTTGGCGCTGTTCGGCCCCTCGGGCCGGATCGCGGCGAGTAGGCCGCCGGGGGCGTTGTGCATGACAAACCAGTCTTCGAGCTGCAGCCCCTCGACCTGCACGGTGAAGTACGCCAGGTACGCACCCAGGTGGTGGACGAATTCGGACTCAGGTCCGAAAGCCAGCTTGCGCACGTTCGAGTGCAGGCCGTCGGCACCCATGACCAGGTCGAAGGCGCGTGATGCGTGGCGCTGGAAGTCGACCACGACGCCGTCGGGTGTTTCCCGCAGTTCGGTGATGGAATCACCGAACAGGTACTCGACGCCGTTGCGACTGGACGCGTACAGGATATCGGTGAGATCGCCGCGCAGGATCTCGATCTCGGCGACCGCGCCCGCACCGTCGAACAGTTCCGCAGGCATGCTCGCCTTCCATTTACCGTCGGCATCGACATAGGCCAGTCCGCGCTCGTGCACGCGCGCTCGTTCGATGGCAGGCAGTACACCCATCCGCTCGGCCACCTCCTTGGCCACGCCGCGCAGATCGACGGCCTGGCCGCCGGGACGAGGAGCGGGCGCTCGTTCCACGACGGTCACCTGGAATCCGTACCGGCCCAGCCAGTGGGCGAACGTCAGCCCGGCGATGCTCGCGCCGGAGATCAGAATGCTGCGATGAATCATGTTGTGAATCTCCTGAAGTCAGGGAAAGGGCAGTGGAGGTAGTAGGGGTGGCCAGCCGAACTCCTGAGTACGGCGGCGGACCGATTCGGCGAGAGCGCCGCCCGAGCCGCGGCCTTCGACGAGCAACCGGGTCGGGTCGGCATCGAGTGCGGATGCGTGGTCGGCGGCCCACTCCAGGGTGTGCATCGCATCGGAGACGATCGCCGGATCCTGTCCGGAACGCGGCCCGTAGCGCACCGACAGCACGACGAAATCGTGGCTGCGGCAGAGTCTTCGGCACAATGCGTCGAAATCGTCTGCTGGTTCCGGGCCGCCGATCTCGAATTGCAGCAGTAGGGGCCGCGGCGGGCCGGTGGGACCGGGCCAATAGACCTTGACGCTCCGGTCTTCGACGGTGGTGCGCAGGTGCAACTCGGCGACCCGGCACGGTGCTGGTGCGGAAGGCATAGGCCAACGTTGGCACCCCGGGAGTACGGCAGGGAAGGTCCGAATGCGCATGGCAGTCTTGCGAGTACGGCATGACCGCGGCGGCGGTGAATCGGCAATACTGCTGAGATGAGTTCCCAGTCGGATGAGAGTATGTCCGTTGCGCCGACCACGCTGCCGACCACGCCGGACGCGATCGAACTGCGCCACCTCCGGGCGTTCGTCACGGTGGCCGAGGAGCTCAACTTCGGCCGGGCCGCCGCCCGGCTCTACGTTTCGCAGCCGGCCTTGAGTAGGCAGATTCGCGCGCTGGAACGACTCATCGGCTGTGACCTACTGCGCCGCACCACCCATCAGGTGGAACTCACGCTGGCGGGCGAGGCGCTGCTGGACCGAGCCCGCCGCATCCTCGAGGGGGTCGACGAGGCGGTGGTGGCGACGCGAGCGGTCGGTGGAGAACTGCTGGCTCACATCACCCGCTACTGGGAGCTCTTAGGTGCGGCCGACGCCGAACTGCACGCGATGCGTACGGCATACGAGGATCTACACGCGCAGTTCCCGGCACCGCCGGAGATCTCGATCCGGCCGATCACCGCCGGCGGGGTATCGAGTCTGCTGCTGACACCCGCTCGCCCCGATGCCGGGACCGTGCTCTATCTGCACGGTGGCGGCTACATCGCCGGATCGGCCTTCGGATACCGCGCGCTCGCGGGTGCGCTGACAGCTGCCGCCAACACCACCACCCTCGTGCTGGACTACCGCCTCGCACCCGAGCACCCCTACCCGGCTGCGGTCGAGGATGCCCTGCGCGGCTACCGCTGGCTGCTGGAAACCGGCACCGATCCCGGCCGGATCACCTTGACCGGCGATTCGATCGGCGCGCACCTGATCCTGTGCACCTTGCTCCGGATCAGGGAAGAGCAGCTTCCGATGCCCGCCGCGGCGGTACTGCTCTGCCCCGGTATCGATCTGCATTGTCCCGAGCACTCAGAGTCCGAGCCCGCACCCGAACCTACGCAGGCCCGATTCCATCAGCGCATCATCGGCGACTACCTGGCCGGGCATTCCGACGACAACCCCTTCGTGGCCCCACTGCTCGCCGACTTGACCGGCCTACCGCCCATGCTCATCCAGGCCAGTACTGGCGATAACCATCTGACCGACGCGCACCGGCTCACAGATCACGCCCGCGCCCACGATGTGGCCATCAGTTTGGAGCTCTACCCCGTGGATACCCACAACTTCCACATCTTCTGGTCCTTTCTGCCCGAAGCCGCTGACGCGCTGCGCGCCGCGGGCCGCTTCATCCAAGACCACACTGCCGATATTCACGCCCACCCTCGTGTTCGGCACAGCGCTTAGGTTGAGCGAACCCGAGGCCGGGCATCAACCGCGCGACCAGCGGCATTATCGTGCGTTGCTGTAGGGACGTAATATCGGGACTTCGCTTACGGCCAGATCAGGTTCTGGCCCTTCAGGAATCGAGAAAGTCGACGAGCAGCGGCACCAGCGTCGCCGGACGGTCGAGGGGGATGATGTGACCACAGTCCTCGATCAAGTGCCCGGTCAAGGTGTCGGCGACCGGACGGAGTTGGTTTTCGAGTGTGGTTCCGACCGGGTGGGATCCGATGGCCATCGTCGGCACGGTGAGCCGGGCGGTGTCGACAGCCCGCCGGATCTGCTCAGCGCTGGTGGGCATCGCCCGATAGTAGGAGAAAGCGCACCGCAGGGAATCAGTGCCGGTGTAGGCGGCGACGAAGGCATCGCGGGTTTGTGCGGGGATGCCGCGGCCCTGGGTTCCGGTCGTAAGAAACCAGTCGAGGTAATCGGATTCGTTTCCGGCAAGGACTTTTTCGGCAAGACCCGGCACCGCGTGAAAACCGAACCACCAGGGCGGCCCACCGGCTAGGAAGGTTTCGGCACCGGGCAGCGTGCCCAGCAGCGATTCCATGAGCACCAGCCGGTTGACTCGTCCGGGCCGCCGCATCGCCAGTAGGAACGCCGGCGGAGCACCGGCATCGATCGCGACGACGGAGGCGCTGGTTTCACCCAGGGCGTCGAGCAGCCCCTCGGCGTCGGTGGCAAGCGTGCCCGCGTCGTAGCCGTCCTGTGTTCGTGTGCTGGCGCCGAGGCCGCGCAGGTCCGGCGCGATCACCCGGTGTCGTCGGACGAGTGGGCCCATCACCTCGCGCCATAGCTGCCAGGTGTGCGGAAAGCCGTGCAGCAGCAGGACTGCCGGTCCGGTGCCGGCGATCGCCACGTTCGCTTTGATCCCGTTGGTTGCCACCATCCGCACTGTGAGATCTGGCAGTTCGTGAGACATTCGATCCTCCGCTAGCCGGTTACCGATAGTTACTAGCTGACCGTAGGTAACCTGAGGTAGCCTGCCAAGACGGCACTTTTGATACAGGTGGTGAGCTCCAGGTGACTACCCGAACCAGCACAGGCCAGCGCGGGGATCTGTTCGCTCAGGGCTGCCCGACCCGTCGGCTTCTGGATCGGCTCGGCACCAAATGGGTGTCCATGGTGGTGAAACTGCTCGCCGAGGCCGCGCCCGGCGAGGTGCGCTTCGCCGAACTGCAGCGTCGGATGCCCGGCGTATCGCAGAAGATGCTGTCGGTGACGCTGCAAAGCCTGTCCCGCGACGGGCTGGTCGCCCGCCGCGTCGAACCCACCGTTCCCCCGCGCGTTCACTATCGCCTTACCGATCTCGGGCTCTCCCTGGAAAATCCGCTGGCCGCGCTGCGGGCGTGGGCGGAGGAGCACATGGCCGAGATCGACGCCGCCCCAAAACCTGAGGACCACGCATGACCCTCAGGTCGATCCCGGCGATAGCCACGAAGATTCCCCCGGTGTGTGGCGGCGTTACGTGGCCGTCAGCGGGTCGAAGACGAGACGGCGCACCTAGCGGCCGTCGCTCGGGTCGATTAGGCGAATGATCCGCTAATCGGCATGTCAGTGCGCCGCTGATGCCGAGATGGTCTCGGCCCGTTGGTCTTCGGACGTGCTGCGCGGCCGTTTCGAACCACGCGCCATGCGGCATGTGCGGACATGTCGAAGCAGGACCAGTAGCTCCTCTCACCACGATCTCGGCCTGCACGCATGCCGAACTTGTCGGAGGCTATTCGTAGCGTTCATGGAATGAACTGGAGACCGTGGCTGGAGCTGTGGAGCGAGGAACGGATCACCGCCAGTGATCCCGGTGACCTGGAGCCCGAGGTGGTGCAGCAGCGCTGGCTCGGCTACGCCCCGGCCGCCGAGGCCGACGTCGCAGCGGTCGAACAGCGCCTCGGTCTGAGGTTGCCGCCCTCGTATCGCAGCTTCCTGCTGACCACCGATGGATGGCGCCATGCCGGGGAATTCGTGTGGAAGATGCGTGACACCACCAATCTGGGATGGCTGCGTGACCTCGAACCGGCCTGGGAGTCGTGGGCCGAACTGGTCACCGAGGCTCCGGTCGACGCGCCGGGTAACCCGTTCAGTCGCGGGCTACTGATCTCGCTTCACGCCGACGCCGGGGTCCTGTTCCTCGACCCGGCCGACCGTGACGAGAACGGCGAGTGGGCCGCCTACAGCGTGTTTTCCTGGGCTGAGTTTCCGCGGCGATATCCGTCGTTCACTGCCCTCATAGAATCGCTATACCAAGGCTTTCATCAAATACGTCAGCCGGCGGGCAAGACTCGTGACAGCTGGGATCTGGCGGTGGAACAGGCTCGGGGCGAGGCTCTTTCCGGGGACATCGACACAGCCATGGTGGCCCTGGAAAAAGCCCAACATTTCGGCCAGCCACGCGCCACAGTCTTACGAGTCCAGCTCCAGATGTTCCTCGCCACCTCCTCCCCGTACGAGGCCTCCCGGCTTCTTTCACATCTGCTACCTCCGGCGCCCGTCCCGGACGGATTCTTCACCGGTTCACTGTTCACCGAAGAGTTCCTGCCGTGCATGTTCCTGCAACACGCACATAAAGAACCCTGGTATGGCTCCGCGCTCGAAAATGCCCAGTACCTGGCAGACCGCGCACGTACCGGGCACCGCGTAGCACTCGAACGCGCCCAGCAACACGCCGACGATGAGCACTCGCAGTACTCCGCGCTCGAAGTTGCCCAGATCCTCGAAATCACACAAAACGACCCCGGACTCGAGATCGGACGTGCCATCGACGAGCACCGAGCGCGGGTACAGCAGCCCGGCTACCGGCTCACCTACGGAAACCAGGCATTCGACACCGCGGTGCGAAACGCGCTCGCGCAACACCACTCCGACCCAACGGCACTGTGGCATGCGCTCGAGACCGCGATGACGCATTGGCAGCCCCGCACTCCAGATCACATCGCCCCGATCGCGCTGCTCGCCGACCCCGTTCTGGCGTGCAGCCTCACCCCGGAACGCGGCCGCGCGTTGTTGAGTAAACCGCGCAGTGGCCGCTGACCCCGCGAGCAAACCGCCCCGACATCCCGCAGCATCGGAAACGGTAGCCGGTGGTGTCGGCATCCCGAGCAGACCGAATCGGTTCTGTCACTGGTTGCGCACCACCTGGCGACAACTCAGCCTTCACCGCACAGCCGCACCGGCCCCAGATCACTTGCGGCCACGCCGGATAGCACGCTCATCGGCATGAGCGGACGTTCCCGATAGCCCGCCCCAAATGAGCTGGTGGACAAGCGATATGCGGCATGAGGAGTAGCCGATGAAATCTCCAGAACCGCAGCGGAATTGGAGCATATCCACGCGGTAGCCAGACCGAGCCCGGTCCGTCCCCATCAGGAGATGGCACGATCACCGAAGCCCTGGCCGGTCGCTCCGAGCATCAACCGTCGCATTCGGTTGGGTCACCCGCCGGACCAGATCCACCCAAGTGGCCTGGAGGCGTGCGACGGGAACCGGTACGGCGGTCACCATTGCCTCCGCGGTGTCATCCGTGCGTACGCCTTTCCGTCCGGTTGGGCCGCCAGGGTTTCGGTGAGCAGCCGCTTACCGAAACCCTGGCGAAGGAGATCAGCAGCTACCGCGCCACTCGGCTCCTCCGCAAACCGCCGATCAGCACTTGTAAGCGTCGTGCTATGCGGTCAAGGCGTTCAGACCGGCTTGCGCGATCGCGACGTCGTTCTCATGGGAGGACCCACTGGGAACGAACGCAAGTTCGCGGCCTACAAGCGCTGCAAACCGATTTGGTTGCACCCCAGGCGGTCTCGGTCGTCATCGTAAGATCCGGCGCCGGTGACGCGTGCCGCTTCGGCTTCGGGGCCGCACTGCCGTTGGATTGGAAGCCGACCGTGTACCGGCCGCCGATACAGTGACGAGCACACTACTCCAGCGACCCATGCGGACGATGTAATCCATTGGAATGCAACAGGATTGGTGTCCACCACAATTCGAGTGAACCTTAAACTATGCGCTGTCCTAGACCTTGGAAACGAGGTGCAAAGCAGGCGGGTTGGCGGTTGATACTTCTCACAAGATCGCTCGAATCGAGGATGAGATTTTGTGAGATCGCTTTCAGCAGTTGTCGTCACAGTGTTGGTCGGCTGCGTGTTGCTGGGCGAGCAGCCCGCCCGAGCCGACGAGGGTCCAGCCGGCGGTCCCCCGGTATCGCCGATACCCGGGATTTCGGCCCCCTCCCCACTGCAAGGATGGATCGACAACACCATCCCGGCGCCGGCGCTCGACCCGGCACCGCAGCAGCCCGCCGGTGAGGCGCAGTCGTCGTTGTGGCATGCGGTGTTACCGCTACCGTCCGGGGATCCGACCTTCGACGCCTGGCCCGACAACCTCGACACATTGAGTCCCGGTCAGCTCATCGAATGGCGTGATGTGACGGCAACGACAGCGCCGTTCATGACGACGCCGATTCAGCGGCTCGATGCCGCCACCCCGGTCCGGGTACGACCCGAACCGGGGCGGCGAGCCCTTCGAAGTACTCGAAGAGCGTTGTCCCACAGCTCTTTTCGCCCCTCACGACCATGACGTCGCCACCAGGCTGTGGCACTGCACCGCTCAGTGGCCGATGTAGACCGACTTGGTGTTGAAGTAGGACTCGATGCCCTTCTTGCCACGCTCGCCGCCCCAACCCGACTGCTTATGGCCGCAGATCGGCATCGAGGGGTCCGCCGCGAGCGCGGAGTTCACCCAGATCTGGCCGGCGCGGAGCTCGTTCACGACGCGATGGGCGCGGCCGAGGTTTTCGGTCCAGATGGAGCCGGCGAGCCCGTACTCCGTGTCGTTCGCGGCGGCAATCACCTCGTCCTCGTCGTCGAACGGGATCACCGAGCCGACCGGCCCGAAAATCTCCTCGCGGATGAGACGCATGTCGGGCGTGGTGCCGGTGACGATCGTCGCCTCATAGAAGTAGCCGCGACGGTCCATCACCTGGCCGCCGGTCACCACCTGCGCGCCGCCGGCCACGCCGTCGTTCACGATGCCTTCCACGCGCTGGCGCTGCTTCTCGCTGATCAGCGGTCCGAGGACCGAGTTGGGATCATCGCTGCCGCCCATCGGCAGCATCTTGGCGAAGGCGGCGAGACCGTCCACGACCTGTTCGTAGATGCCGCGCTGAACGTAGATGCGCGAGGTGCAGGAGCAGTTCTGGCCCGAGCCGGCGAGCAGGCCCATGCCGGCCCCCATGATCGCCTTGTCGAGATCGGCGTCGTCGAACATGATCAGCGGTGACTTGCCGCCGAGCTCGAGCGTCAGGCGCTTGAGGTTGCCGGCGGCCGCCTTGACGATCAGCCGTCCGACCTCCGTCGACCCGGTGAACGCGATCTTGTCGACGTCCGGGTGCGCGGTGAGCGCCGCACCTGTGGTCTCGCCGTAGCCGGTGATGACATTCAGGACGCCGTCGGGCAGACCGGCCTCGCGAAAGATCCCCTCCAGCTTCAGCGCGGTGAGCGGCGTCTCCTCGGCGGGCTTGAGGACAGCGCTGCAGCCCGCCGCGAGGGCGGGCGCGACCTTGAGCATCGCGATGAAGAACGGCCCGTTCCAGGGGATGATGAGGCCGACGACGCCGACCGGCTCGAGCTGAGTGAAGGTGTGGTAGTTCTCGAAGTGGCCGAGTAGTCCGTCGGACACGAGATTGCTCGACTCGCCGTGGATCTTGCCGACCCAGCCGGCGTAGTACACCAGCATCTCGAGCGACACCTTGATGATCTGACGCGCGGCCATCGCGTTCATGCCATTGTCACGGGCCTCGATCTCAGCGAGCTCGTCGGTGCGGGCCCTGATGATGTCCGCAGCGCGGAAGAGCACCTCCGCGCGGTGCGCGGCGGGCAGCTTGCGCCAGACACCCGACTCGAATGTTTCGCGTGCCCGGGCCACCGCAGCGTCGACGGTCGCCTGGTCGGAATCGACGACCTCCGCGATCAGCTGCTCGGTGGACGGGTCGAAGACCGGGATGATCCCCGAGCTAGGGCTTTCGACCGCAGGATCGACGTCGATCGTGCTACTCAATGTTCCTAATCCTTTCGCCGAGCCGCTCCGACACGGAGAAGCGCGATGCCTTCAGTTGTTGAGAACCCGTTGTTGTGCAAGCACAGGAAGAATCTGGCCGCGTGCCGCAGGACTTGGGCCAGCGCCGACAGTTGGTTCGACATGGGCCCTGCGTCTCCGAGGTGAAGGTCTCGTGGTCGTTGTATGCGCGCAAGGTTACGCGCTTAACCAGATGGCGTCCAGCACGGTAGCCGCTGATCGTTCGTTCGTGTGGACGGTGTCGCAGGTGGGTCTGACGGGGGACTCGCGGGCGCGTCAGCGACCGTCACGTCCTGGGGGCGCTGGACTGGATATCCGGTGCATGCTCGGAGGGCGACGGGTTGCCGTGGTCCGCACTGACCGTTTCCACTGGACGATCCCTGGTCCGGACAGAAGCGGGACCGTGGATGGCCCACGTCAGCCGATCAGTGTTGTTTGGTTTGGTCCGCTGTCCAGGCCGCGATCTGAGCGCGGGAGTTGAATCCGAGCTTGGTCAGGATGTGTTCGACGTGACCTTCGGCCGTTCGTTGTGCGATCACCAACTCGGCGGCGATCTGCTTGTTGCTGAGTCCTTGGGCGACGAGCTCGGCGACCTGCCGCTCACGTTTGGTCAATTTCGCGGAGGCACCCGACGCGGGGGCCGCATCGGTGGGTTGTTCCCCGAGCGCGTATGCGATAGCGGCATCCATACCCATATCCCGCCCTTGCTTAACGGCCGCATCGAATCTGCGAGTGCCGAGGGTTTGACGCGTCGTCCGCTCGCATTCCTCGTGAAAGCGCGACATGTTCCGCAGGACGGCCCGCACACTGCTACCCACCAGCCATTTTCCCTGGGCTGCCCCCATCAGCACGGCCGCGCGCTGGGCGTCGCCCTTGTCGACGGTAGTCCAGGCCAGCGCCTCGAGGCTGAACGCGGTGAACACCGGACTATTCGGCCGTCGGTTGATTCGCAATGCCGCCTCGAGCAACCGTTGGGCACGGTCTCGTTCGCCTTGCAGCCATGCGGAAACGCCCAAGCCACGCAACGCGGCAGAACGATAGAGCAATTCGCCCTGCGCTTCGGTGATGGAAAGTAATCGGCGGTAGTGCTCGGTCGCTCGGGTCATCTGGCCGCGCAGTTCGTATGACCAGGCGAGGATCGTCAGAGAACTGATGTAGAGCTCTCCGGTCTGGTTCGAGCCGAGCAGCTCGACAGATCGTTCCAGGGCGGGGGAGGCGTCAGCCGCTGCGCCGCTGGCGAGTGCAATGAGGCCGGCAGCGTAGGCGAGCTGTCCTTGGATGGCGGGGGTAGATGCCTGTTGGGCGAGCAGTCGCCCCTCCTCGAGAAGGGCGGCGGCAGCTTGGAAATCCCCATGTGGCGCGGCAACCTCGCATGCGGCGCGTAGCGCACTGATGCGGTCGGGTATCGATTGCGCGCCGGGGTGGGCGAGAACGCGGTCGAGCCAGGTTCGGCCTTCCCCGTACATTCCGCGAAGGACCCAGAATTCGTGCAGCGCGGCGGCGGTTCGCAGCCCAGCTTCGGCCGCCTCATCGGTGTCCTCGGAAAGGCAGGATTCGAGCGCGTCACGCAGGTTGGGTAGCTCGCGCTCGAGGCGGGTGATCCAGTAGGACTGCCGGTCGCTGATCCACCCGGCTTGGGCGTCCAGCGCCAGTTTTTGGTACCAGTCGCGGTGCCGTCGGCGCAGCTCGGTGTCTTCGCCGGACTCCCGCAGCCTTTGCCGACCGTAGTCACGCATTGTCTCGAGCATTCGGAAACGCACGATGGTGTGCGATTCCTCCCGGATCAGAATCGACTTGTCCACCAGGGAGGACAGCACATCGAGCGGACTGTGCGGTGCCAGGCCGACACCGCATACCTGTTCTACGGCGTCGAGTTCGCAACTCACGGCGAACACCGACAACCGGGCCCACAGCCGCTGTTCGGCCGGGGTACACAACTCGTAGCCCCAGTCGACACACCATCGCAGCGTCTGCTGCCGGGTCGGCGCGGTACGACTGCCACGGGTTAGCAGCGCGAACCGATCATCGAGGCGTTGCAGAACCTGCTCGGGTGACATCGCGCGCATCCGAGCCGCCGCCAGTTCGATCGCCAGCGGCAACCCATCCAGCCGGGCGCAAATCCGGGTCACGGCGGCCTTGTTGTTCTCGTCGAGTTCGAAGCCCGGCACTGCTGCTGCGGCACGGTCGGCGAACAGCGTCACCGCGTCGAAACGGGGCAGCCCCGTCAGCGTCGGATCCCGGTCCTGATCCGGGACCGTCAACGGTGACACCCGCAGCACCGCCTCCCCCTCGATATTCAACGCTTCCCGGCTGGTGGCGAGAATCCGCAGCTCCGGGCAGGTCCGCAGCAACGCCTCGCTCAACTTCGCCACGGCTTCCACCATGTGCTCACAGTTGTCCAGAACGAGCAATATTTGCCGCGAGCCCAGAAACTTGACCAGAACATCGCGCAAACGACCGGGCGCCTCGTCCCGCAACCCCAGGGTGGCCGCCACGACATCGACCAGGAGCGCGGCATCGGATACTTCGGCCAGTTCGACCAACCACACCCCGTCGGCGAAATCCCGCTGCGCTTGCGACGCGGCCCGCAGCGCCAGCCGCGTCTTGCCGACACCCCCGACTCCGGTAAACGTGACCAGCCGGGACGTGGACAGCAGATTCTTTACCGCCGACAGCTCGGTGCGTCGGCCGACAAAACTGGTCAGCTCGAGCGGCAGATTGCCACCACTGTCCACGGTGCCCGCCGCCGGCAGCGGGCGCCGTCCCCGCGTTGGTGGATCCCGGTGCCGACGCTCGAGAATCGAATCGTCCTGTCGGCCCGTCTCACCGACCGAGAAGCCGTGGCGCTGCTGCGCCTGTCGAATGCTCTCACCCAGCCCCGCCGCAGAAGGGCGTTCGTGAGGATCGCGGCTCATCGCGGTTTCCACCAACGCCGACACGTCGTCGGGGATGCCACTGTCCCGGAGGTCCGGCATCGGTTGGCTGGTGATCCGCAGAAACTGTGCCACCACGTTCTCACCACTGCGACGCTGGAACGCGGCATGGCCGGTCAACGCGCAGAACAGGGTCGCGCCGAGCCCGTACACATCCGCGGCCGCCGTCGGCCCGTCCCCATCCAGCACCTCTGGGGCAGTGAATGCCGGTGATCCGGTGACGATGCCTTCGGCCGTTCGAAATCCGCCGGCGACGTGGGCAATCCCGAAATCGGTCAAAGCCGGCTCACCGAAGTCGGTGAGCAGGATATTTCCCGGTTTCACATCCCGATGCACGATGCCGAGACCATGCGCGAGCTCCAGTGCGCCGGCGATCTTCACCCCCATCCGCAACACCTTCTCCAGCGGAAGCGGACCGCGTCGGCGGATCCACACCTCCAGGGAATCCAGCCGGTGATAAGGCATCACGAGATAGGGACGTCCGCCGGCGGTAGCGCCGGCCTCCAGCACGGTGACGATATTCGGGTGCCCGGTCAAGCGGCCCATCGCCCGCTGCTCCCGGACAAACCGTGCCCGATTGTCTTCGTCCAATTCCGCGGTCAACACCTTCACCGCCACCGTCCGGTCCAGGGCGACCTGCCGGCAGCGATACACCACCCCGAAACCACCGCGGCCGATCTCAACCGCATCCTCGAAACCGACCGCAGCCAAGTCCGCCGTGGCGGGCGTTGCCACCTCACGGCGTGTGCGCAGCGGATCGTCGTCGGTCATCGGCCGAGCACTGTCCCACCGACGCGTCTTCGGTCACTAGGCAACATGCGCTTACCTTTCGCTAATGCTCAGCGTATCGCCGACAGAGTCGAATCCCGGGTCGTGATGTAACCAGGGTGGTCACCGCATTGTTGAGCGGTGGCCATCGAGCACGGGTTACTCGCGCGGGTCCAGAATGCTCGGCGTGCCAGCGCTCACGACCCAGATCACCGAGATGGCCGAGGTGTGGAATCGACAACAACCCCGGGGGTGCTCGGGTCCACGACATCCGACGCCACAGTCAGGCGAGCCCGTCACAATGCTGAATCGGCTCCGGCCCACCAGGATTCGACGTGAGCCGGCCCTCGGCGCACCGTCTCGGCAGTCGCGGCCGATCGGTTCAGCTTTTCGAAAAGATTCGGACGAGGCAACCGCATCCGCACCCACCGGCGTAGCGCTGCGGCTGCGCTGGCTACGCGCACCACAACGATCTCCTCGCCGGGCCCACGGTCGCCGGCCCTGCCAGGTCGGGGTTGCCCGCGCTGAACCGCCGTGCTGGTCCCTGGCACTGTGTACAACCGGCCCGACCAGCGGGCATATTGCGCTCGGCGGACAACAGGTCACCGCTCTGCCTGCGCCCGTCGCGAGCACCGCCGGCCCATTACCAGTGCGCTGCCCAACTACCCCAGCGCTATCCCCACACGCCATTTACACTCTCGAAGTAACCTTCGCCGATCGGACAATGCGCTCCACCGTGAAACCCCGGGAGTACACGATGTTTTCTCGATGGAAGAACATCGCCGCGTGCGCGGCTGCACTAGTGACCGCCGCCCTTCCGGTCGGCGTGGCCTCAACCGCACAAGCAGCCCCGCAGCAGTGCCCCGACATGTATGTCGTGGCCGTGCCGGGCACATGGGAAACCTCGAAGTCCGACCCGGGCCAAGGGATGCTCGCCGCCGTCGCCGCCGGCTTGCCAGGCGACGTCCAGACCGACTACGTCGCTTACACCGCGACCGCGTTCCCTTGGGAAGGCGAGGTGTACGGCCGCTCCAAACGCGAAGCCCTCGACAACGCCCGCGGCCTGGTCAGCGCGATGGCACAGCGCTGTGGCGCAACACGATTCGCGCTACTGGGCTACAGCCAGGGCGCCGACGCCGCCGGTGATCTCGCTGCCGAGATCGGCACCGGGCTCGGTGTCGTAACACCGGACCGCGTGGCATTGGTCGGGCTGATATCCGACCCCCGCCGCTCCCCCACCGACAACCTGATCGGCCCGCCCGTCGTGGGCGCCGGCGCCGGTGGTCCACGCCTGGGCGGTTTCGGCTGGCTCACCCCCAAGACCTACACCTTCTGCGCCGCAGGAGATCTGTACTGCGCAACCCCCGATGGCGACTTCGCCGCTCGCATCGCCGGATTCTTCGCCCAGATCTCCAATCCCGACCCCACCCAGATCGGTACCTATCAGCAGCAGGCGGGCAACCTCATCGACGACGCCCTCGCCGCAGGCGGTCTCGGCCTGCTCCACGACCAGCTCAACAACTCCGCCTACGAACAACGCAAACAACAAATCGACGATTTCCTGAAGTCAGGGATCCACCAGAGCTACCCTCACTACGCGATCGGCCCCGACGGCGCCACCCCCCTGACCTGGCTTCGCCATCAGCTGATCAACGCCGCACGCAACTAATCGCTTGCACCGCAAGGTTTCCCGTACATCCCGCAATTGCGCCTTGTACAGCATCGCCTTGTCTGGCGGGTTGTCGGCGGCGAGTACGGCTCGGATGCTCCTACCGAGTCGATGAGCTTGTTCATTTCTGTCTGTGTCATGCGTATCGGCTTCAGGATCGCGTTCAGGTCGACCTGAGCGGCAAGCGAACAGCCGCCCTGCATGGGGACGGCGATCCCACGGGGGTAGCAACAGGGAAGCAAAAGTGGCCAACGACTACAGCCCGTGTACCTCCGCCATGATGGAAACCGTCTTCCCCAAGAAAGCAAGCGGCCCCGAACCCGACGGTTCAGTGTGTGGGCGTTGACCTGTAGCGCCTCAGGTATGAGACTCGCAGTCCTGCAGCGTGTCTCATTTATCTGAGGCAAGTCTCCGTGGCTGGAGAGGCATGTAGAGGCTCGGTTCGTCTTGGAGTTCGATGTCGTGGCTGCCGGTGTCAGTTGTGCAACTGATGGCTGCGATATCCGGCTGGTGGCGCGCCGAATTCCAGCAGGTTTTCGTCCAATCCGTTGCTGATCGTCACCCGGTCATCGGCGAAGATGAAACTGACCGCGACCATGCCGTTGGCAACGTCGCTCCCGGTCCACTCGAGCAACTCGATCGCCCGTAGTTGCCGGCCTTCAAGGGCCGCCAACTCGGGGCGGGTGTCATGCCGCCAGCCCAAATGGAAGGTATGGACATCCGGGTCGTCGTCATCGCCGTTCGACCAGGTGGCCTGCCCGATGGGGTCGATGGTGTTCCAGGTGATGGAAAGATCGGCGAACTTCTGGTGATTGAGCTCCACCTGCTCGCCGTCGAAGTCCAACAGAACCGGGCCGTCGGCGAACCACTCGTCGTCGTCGCGGTCCCAGATGAGCCACCCGTGGTGGAGGTTGCGCCCGACCAGCGTCTGGAGTCGCCGACCATGAGCGGCGGCGATCGCGCGGCAGCTGCTGAGCCACTGCGGTTGGTAGCCCGCGATATCGAAGTACGACATGTCCTGTTTGTCGCTCGAGGAGCAGGGTTCGGGTGCTGAACTGGTGTGTTTCAGTTGTGTGGCAAACCCGGGCCTCGTCGCTGCTCGAACCGGCCCACGCTAAGCGCCATGCCGGAAGTGCATGAGACGAGCCAACAATACCTCAGGTAGTCGAGACTGCCTCTTCGCGGCTGATTTGCATCGAGTTCGTCCGTGCTTGCCGCGGCCAAGGCGGCATCGCAGAATGCCCGGCATGTGGTCAGAAAGCGCAGGAGTACCTGCGGCCTGATCAGCGTCTGGGCAGGCTTCATTCGGCTCCGTGGGGCATGGACGCGTGCGGATCTCGGTTTCGGTGAACCGGTCTATTCGGAGAGATTCTTCGGCCAACGCAGGAACGCTCGTTAAATCCCGGTTACTACGGCGGCGCATTGCGAGTCGGAATTGTCCTCCGGTGACAATGCCCGCGGTGAATTTCGTTCATGCGCGACGGTGCCGAGCGGCGGCGTGCTTTCTACCGTTGTCGTCAATCCCCGTACCCCTGATAAGGACCGCTTATGAACCTTTCGACTCTTCCGGACCGTCGTGCCGCCGCCGCGCCGGACGCACCCGCCGTGGCCGACGACAGCACCGACCTGAACAACACAAGATTCCTCGACTCTGTGCGGCGTGCCGCAGCTACCCTGCGCGCCGCCGGAGTCTCAGGCGGCGACGTGGTTGCGATCATGTTGCCCAACACGGCCGCCTTTGTCGTATCCCTGTTCGCTACCTGGCGTGTGGGTGCTACGGCCACCCCTATCGACCCGTCGCTGACCGCCGCAGACGCCGACTGCCAGTTAACCGACACGGGTGCCAAGGTCCTGATCACCGCGCAGCCATCCGCCTCAGACGCTCCGGTCCGCGCCGTTATATCCGCCGACGATCTCACCACCGCAGATCCCGATGTCGCCGAACCCGCGCGACCTCGCAACGACACACTGGCGCTGCTCATCTGTACCAACGGCACCACAGGCAAACCCAACAGCGTGACCGTCGACCACGCCAACCTCAACGCCATGTGCTCGATAGTGATCGAGGCGTTCGAACTCACCGAAGCCGACCACAGCCTGCTGAACCTGCCGCTGTTCCACGTCAACAGCATCGTGGTCGGCATCGTGTCACCGCTGCTCGCCGGTGGCCGCGCAACTGTGGCCTTCAGCCCGAAGAGGTTCTTCGACCGGATCGAGCGCAGCCGTGCCACATACATCTCCGCAGTCCCGACCATGTATGCACTGCTATCGGATCTGCCCGCCCAAATCCGGCCGAACACCTCATCGGTACGATTCGCCATCTGCGGCGCTGCTCCGGCCGACATCGAACTGCTGACCAAATTCGAACGCCGCTACGGAATACCGATCATCGATGGCTACGTCTCCGAAGTTCCCGTGCGCGCACGCTCATACTGGTCACCGACGCCCGCAAGATGGACACCGTCGGAATACTCTTGCCGGGCCAGCTGATTCGGACCGATCAACCGACGCTTGCTCCAGCATCATCGGATTCGGACTGTTCGCCCAGATGCATTGTGTAGACCCCGCGGCATCGAACCAGGTGCGCCGGTCGCCCGCGGTGCCGGGGCCCCACTTCCACGGCAGTAGCCGGATGGTGCCCGGCCGGGCCCAGAACAGGATGCCGCCGGTCATGGGCTTTACTTTGCCCGCCAACGGCCCCCATGAACCAGCGATGCCGATGGTCTCCAGCAGCACCATCCACAACACGAACTTCTGATAAACGATCGGCTGGTCCCACCATTGCGAGACATGCCAGAAGGCCGGGAGATCGGAGGTCCCCGTGGCGACGACGATGCCGGCGAGCGCATAAAGGACGAGCAATTTGAGAATGTAGATGGTATGCACCATCCGCGGTGACCGAAGCCGTGTCCGGAGGTTCATGAGCGGTCCTGGTGAATGGGTGTGCGGGATGCCGATAACGGTAGAAATCGGGCGGCCCCGTGAAACCCTCGTGCATCGACGAAGTTCACCGCCGGCGTTGTCCCCGGAGGACAACCCGGCAATTTCCCGCGCGGCAATCGCCGAGTACTACCGTTGGGGAGTGACGACTTTTCGTCGCGACGGTGATGCCGATGTGAGCCGCTATGTCGCGGGGATCGCCGCCCGCATGAACGAGCGGGTGACGGATATCAGCGCGATCCTCCGGCGCGGCCTCGAGGACGATATCCCCGAATTACGCGGCGACGCCCGCACCATAGAACTGCTCGGCGCCAGCGTGGAAGGCAATGTCGACACAGTCCTGCACGCGCTGCAGCACGATATTCCCGTGGCTCGGGCCAACGCTCCCACGGCCGCCATCGAATACGCCAGACGCCTTGCCCAGCACGGAGTTCCGGTCAATGCCCTGGTGCGCGCCTATCGGGTCGGCCAGCGGCGGATGACCGAGCTCGTCTTCGCCGAATTGCGGGCGGCCGATATCGCGCCAGCGGATCGGATGACCGTGGTGGAGGCGATCACCACGACGCTGTTCGAGTACATCGACTGGATCACCCAGCAGGTCGTCGCGGTGTACGAGACCGAGCGCGAGCAATGGTTGGAGAGCCGCAACAGCGCCCGCGCACTGCGCGTACGTGAGGTGTTGGCCGGGAAGAAGCCGGTCGATATCGATGCCGCGACCGAATCCATCCGCTACCCGCTGCACTGGCATCACTTGGCGCTGATCCTCTGGTATCCCGACACCGACGCGAGCGGTGACGAGCTGACCCGGCTGCAACGCTTCGTCCGTGAGCTTGCCGAGGCGGTCGGCACCGCGGCCGCGCCACTGATCGGGGCCGCCGACCGGATGACCGCATGGGCCTGGCTGCCATATCGGTCCGAGCAGTCCGATGCGGTGGCCAAGGTGCGTGATTTCGCGAGCAAGCGGCCGGACGCACCGCAGTTGGCGATCGGCATCATGGGACAGGGTGTATCCGGCTTCCGCCGGTCCCATCGGGATGCGCTACGCGCACGCTCGGTCGCGCTCGCCCGCGGTGGCGTCGAACCGAGGATCATCGCGGCGAGCGATCCGGGGCTGTCGGCCGCAGCGCTGCTCGGCGGCGGCGCGGAGGTCGGCGAATGGGTGGCCGAGGTGCTCGGCGAATTGGCCGCCGACAACGAGAACGATGCCCGGCTGCGCGAGACGCTGCGGGTGTTCCTGCGCACCGGATCCAGCTACAAGGCGGCTGCCGCGGAGCTCGATCTACATTTCAACTCGGTGAAATACCGGGTCGGGCGGGCGGTTTCGCGGCGTGGGCGGCCGATCACCGACGACCGGTTGGACGTTGAGCTGGCGCTGCTCATCTGCCACTGGTATGGCGCGGCGGTGCTGCGGCCGAATACGGACTGACCGCGGCGACAAACCCGCGCGCAGACTTCGTTGCTTCGGGGCAATGGCGCGCCCGCCGATCGGATCTACCGTTCTCACATCACATGACGATGCGGCGCATCAGCAACGAAGCAGGCGCTACACCGACGATCCGATGCCGACGGACAGCGTGGTCAGCGGCATCGAAGGTCGTACCGCGCGTCGACGACGCCGCATACCTCGGCACACCGGCCCGCTATCGAGGCCAGCCGACCCTATTTCAAGGAGTTCCACCATGACAACGACCGTTGACGCCGCCGACGAACTCGCGGCTCCGCTGGAGCTGCTGCTGACCGGTTCGGCCATCGGCGTCGGCCGACGCATGCTGCCGAATACATCCTGGACCAGGCTGGCGTTGAGCCTGGCCAAACAGCCGCAGACGGTCGCGGGTCGGGTCGGCACGTTGGGCCAGGAGTTGGTGACGATCGCCCGCGGACACTCGGATCGAGTACCGGCGAAGGGCGACCGGCGCTTCGACGATCCGGCATGGCGGGGCAATCCGCTGTTCAAGCGATCCATGCAGGCATATCTGGCCGCCACCGACACCGTCGACGCCCTGTTCGCCGACGCGCACCTGGATTGGCGCGATGCCGAATGGATGCGCTTCGTCCTGGATAACGTGATGGATGGCGTCTCGCCGAGCAATAACCCGCTGCTGAGCCCGGTCGCATGGAAAGCGTTGGTGGACAGCGGCGGTGCGAGCGCGGTGCGCGGATTACGGCACTTCGTCTCCGATATGTCCGCCGCGCCGCGGGTGCCGTCGATGGTCGATGCTGATGCCTTCACCATCGGCGAATCCGTCGCGACCACACCGGGGTCGGTGGTGCTGCGCACCGAGATGTTCGAGCTGATCCAGTACGCGCCGCAGACCGAGCAGGTGCGCACGGTACCGCTGCTGATGGTGCCGCCGGTGATCAACAAGTTCTACATCATAGATATCGCCCCGGACCGCAGCATGATCGAGTACTTCGTCCGCCAGGGCCAACAGGTATTCGCCATATCCTGGCGCAATCCGACTGCCCGCCAGCGAGATTGGGGCTTCGACGAGTACGGGCAGGCGATCATCGACGCGCTCGACGCGGTTGAGCGGATCACCGGCTCCGATCGCACCCATTTGCAGGCCTCGTGTTCGGGCGGCATCATCGCCGCGATGACCGCGGCCCATCTGACCGCGATCGACCAGGGCGATCGGCTGGCCGGTCTGACACTCATGGTGACCGTGCTCGATCAGAGTCATGCGGGCTTCGCGGCGGCCGCAATCGACGAGGAGGCCGCGAATATCGCGATCGCACTGTCGGCCAAGAAGGGCTACCTCGACGGGCGTGTGCTGGCCGAGGTGTTCGCCTGGCTGCGGCCGAACGATCTGGTCTGGCGGTACTGGGTCAACAATTATCTGCAGGGACGCGCGCCCGCACCCTTCGACGTGCTGTTCTGGAATGCCGACACCACCCGGATGACGGCCACGCTGCACCGCGAGATGGTCTTGATGGGCGTGCACAATTCGCTGACCACGCCGGATCAAGTGAGCATGCTCGGCACTCCGGTCGACCTGTCCCAGATCACTGTCGATACCTATATGGTCGCCGGGATCGCCGACCACATCTCGCCCTGGCAGGCTTGCTACCGCAGCGCCCGGCTGCTCGGCAGCAAGGATCTGCAGTTCGCGCTCTCCACCAGCGGACATATCGCCGCGCTGGTCAACCCGCCGGGAAATCCCAAGGCCTCCTACCGGATCGGTGCGGTCGACGAGGCCGATCCGGGGGCATGGCTGGACGGCACCGCCAAGAATTCGGGCTCTTGGTGGCCGAATTTCGTCGAATGGCTGGCCGAACGTAGCGGTCCGGAGCGGGACGCGCCGCAATTACTGGGAACGCCCGATCTGCCACCAATGGATTCCGCGCCGGGAAGTTACGTACTCGAACACTGAAAAGGCCGGGCATGACAGAGCATTTCGAACTGCGGACCGCGATGAGTGCGCCGGAGCAGGTCACCTATGTCGAACAGCGCCTCATCGCCGTGCTCGGCCAGCAGATCCGGGTGCATGTGCGCTGGGGAACGGGGGTGCCGCTGGTGCTGTGCAACGGTATCGGCGCGAGCCTCGAAGTACTCGATCCACTTGTCGCACAGCTGGATCCGGCGACCACTGTGGTCCGGTTCGACGCGCCGGGTACCGGCGCATCACCGGATTCGCCACTGCCGTACGGATTTCCGTATCTGGCCGCCGTGCTCGGGCAGCTACTGCACAAACTCGGTATCCGTGAGCGCGTCGATATCCTCGGACTGTCCTGGGGTGGTGCGCTGGCCCAGCAGTTCGCCTTCCAGCATCCGCGGCGTTGCCGCACGCTGGTCCTGGTGTCCACCGGCACCGGCGTGGTCATGGTGCCGGGGCGACCGACCGCACTGCTGAAAATGCTGACACCACGGCGATTCCTGGCCCCTCACTATGCCGCCTCCATCGCCGGTGAGCTCTACGGCGGTTCCGTCCGCACCGATCCGTCGATCGTCGAGCAACTGTTCGATCGACAGCTGATGGCCGGGTCCCGGGTCGGCTATCTGCACCAACTGCTGGCCGGATCGGTGTGGACGAGCATCTTCGCGCTGCCGCTCATCCGGCAGCCCACGCTGATCATCGCGGGCACCGACGATCCGATCATCCCGATCGCCAACGTCCGCATCATGCGCCGACTGCTCCCGCATTCGACAGTCCATCTGCACGGTGGCGGCCACGTCGACCTCATCACCAACGCCACCGAATTAGTGCCCGTCATAGAGAGATTCAGGAAAGAGCAGTCATGAGCACATCGGTCTGCGTCGCTAGCGCCGACTTCTACGCGCTCGAAAGGCTGCTCGACGACGTACAGGCCTGAGGTTGCACCCGATACGCGAATTAGGTGGCGCCAACCATCAATCAGCACCGGCAGGGGGCAGCTTCCCGTTCGAAATCGTGCCCGGCTTCAGGGAACTCGGTCTTGCCGGGCCGTCGCATCGCAGATATGGCTGTGCCGGAAGATCTTTCCTACTCGACGGTCCGATGAGGCGACGGGTTGTTGCTGCCACTCAACCAGGGCAGTAGACATTCCGAGTCCTGCCACTGCCCGGTTGTGTCGAGTGGTGCGGCGGATGTGCTCTCGTCAAAGGGATTGTGCGGCGGGGCGGAGCAGGATTTCGTTGATGACCAGGTGCCTGGGTCGTTGCACGGCGAAGGCGATGACTTCGGCGATGTCGGCAGCGGTGACGGGTACCTGGCTGTACAGCTGTTCGACATCGGTTTTGGTTGCGGTGTGGGTGATGTGGGTGGGCAGTTCGGTGGCGACTGCGCCGGGTTCGATCAGGGTGACGCGCACGTCGGGCAGCAGTTCCTGGCGCAGGGATTCCGACCAGCCGTTGAGGCCCCATTTGGTGGCAGCGTAGACGCCGTTGCCGGGGCGGGCAGTGCGGCCGGCGACCGAGGAGATGTTGACGATGTCGCCGCCACCGTCGCGGATCTGGTCGAGGAAGACCTCGGTGGTGGTGATGGCGCCGAGCAGGTTGATCTCGATCATGCGGCGGTAGTCCTCGCGCTGGTCGGGGGAGAACGGGCCCAGCAGCATCACCCCGGCGTTGTTGATCAGAATGTCGGCGCCGCCGAGCTCGTCGCCGACGCGTTCGGCCGCGGCGGTGAGCGCGGCGCGGTCGGTGACGTCGGCAGGGATGGCGATCGCGCCGTGGCCGAGTTCGGTGGCGATGGCCTGGATGCGGTCGGTGCGGCGGGCCAGTAGCGCGACCTGGTAGCCGGCGGCGTGCAGGGCGCGGGCGACGGCTTCACCGATACCGGAGGAGGCGCCGGTGATGACGGCGGTGCGGCCCGTCATGGGTGTGGTCATGGGGGTGCTCCTTGTCGATGTTTGGGGACGGGCTGGTGGGTAACAGGCCGCCGGGTGGGTCGGGGTGGTCAGCGGTTGATCCAGCGCTGCATGTGTTCGGGGTAGCGCTCGCCCTGGATCTCGACTTTCTCGGCGGCCGCGGTCAGCTCGGCGAGGTCGTCGGCGGTCAGTTCGACCTCGCCGGCGGCGATGTTCTCGAGCTTCAGGCGGGGGTGAGACCGACCTGCTGCAGCCAGCGGGTCGTGGCGGTGGCGGTGGCGGGTGTGTCGACTTCTTCCCCGCGCACGGCCAGCCCTTCGCCCAGGACCGCGCCGCGACAGAAGGCGGCGTAGTCGGTTTCGGTGCGTCCCAGTCCGCTGACGGCGTAGGTGGTCACCGGCAGGACGGTCTTTCCGGTGAAGTCGTAGCGCTCGGTGAAGGTGGTCATGATCATCGGCGCCCGCACGTTCCAGATACCGCTGGCCAGGATGATCGTGTCGTAGCCGGCGATCGAGTCCAGCGAGTTCGCATGCCGGGACGGGCGTTGCTGTCCTGTTCATCCACGTTGCGGGCAACGGTGGCCTCGTAATCGTCGGGGTAAGGCTCGACGGGGTCGATCCGATGCACATCACAGCCGATCCGCGCGCTGATGAGCCCGGCCAAGACCTGGGTGTTGCCCACCTCCAGGCGCAGGCGCCCGCCGTAGTGGTAGTTCATCCCCGCCCGGGAGAAGTAGGCCAGCAGCACCCGTCCGCCCCGAGCCGGGAGCGGCTTCGGTGGTGCCGGAGAAGCCACGGGCCCGGCAGTGTCGGAAGCGCACGCGCTACTCACTGCCAGCGCCGCTGCCAGCCCACCGGCCAGCACGGCCCGCCGGGCGATCGGTTGATCGAGCGGTCCAGACATCGGAGTCCTTTCTGCCGTGCGGAGGACGGGACAGGCGCGGAGTACGAGCCAGCGCACCCGAAGGCACTCGGCGGCCCAGCTGCTCGCTGCGGGCGCGACCTGTCGAAGTCGCGACAGAGTCGAGCCGGCCGCGAGGCCCGGCGCGGTTGTCGCCGTGGGCGCCATCCGGGCCCCGGCGACCGTCGTCCCCGAGTTCGAGTTGCCGGCCCGCTGTTATGGGTGGGGTGGGTACTGCTGCCGGTCGAGCGCGTTTGCCGCCGGGGCATCGGAGGCAGAGGGGGTGTGCTCGGTGGCGACCCAGCTGCGCAGCATGTCCAGGGCGTCGGCCGAGGGGGTTGCGGGGTCGGTGAGGTAGGTGATGATGCGGATTCCCGGCGCCGAGGCCAGGGTCAGCGTTTCGAAGGCGACGGTCAGCTCGCCGACGACGGGGTGGTGCAGGGTCTTGGTGCCGCCGGCATGCACGGTCACGGTGTGCCCAGCCCACCAGGTGCGGAATTCGGGGCTGTGGGTGGCCAGCTCCCCGACCAGCGCGGTCAGCGCCCGGTCGCCCGGATCCTGACCGGCCAGCAGACGCAGCGCCGACACGACCTGGCGGGCGCTGTGTTCCCAGTCCGGGTAGAACCGGCGGGCCCGCTCGTCCAGAAACAGGTAACGAGTGTGGTTCAACGGCGGCCCCTGCTCGGGGAACAGATCGGGAAACAACGCCTGGCCCAAGGTATTGGCACCCAGCACCTCACCGAGGCGGCCCAGGATCACCACCGGCACGTCGGTCATCGCATCCATCAGCTGCACCGCACGCTGCGGCACCCGCGGCGCCGGACGCACCCGCCCCGTGGAGCGGGTGCCAGTGGCGGCGCGGGCGAGATCGAACAGATGCTGGGTCTCGGCCTCAGTCATGCGCAGGGTCCGCGCCAGCGACCGCAGCACGCTGTCGGAAACCCCGCGCAGGTTCCCACGCTCGATGCGCGTGTAGTAGGTGGTGCTCACCCCGGCCAGCTGCGCGACCTCCTCGCGGCGCAGCCCGGGAACGCGTCGCTGCCCGCCCAGCACCGGCACCCCGGCCTGCTCGGGACTCAGCCGTGCCCGCAGCCCGGTCAGGAACTGCGCCACCTCACCTCGAAGGTCCATGACCCGACCGTAACCCCGACCGTCACCCGCTCGGGAGTTCCTGCCAGTACCTGTCAACGCAGGTGACAGGCCTGTCGCAAAGGCGTACCGGGTATACACGAGAGAGCACGCCGGGGTGCTGCAAAGGGGGCACCGGTGGTGACTGTCACCGGATCCGGGGCCTCCCTACCGTGGGGGTATGACCGCAAACGAGATCACCCTGAACAACGGCGTCACAATGCCGAGCCTGGGGCTCGGCGTGTTCCAGTCCGCCCCCGAGGAGACCACCGCCGCGGTCACCGAAGCGCTGCGCGTGGGCTACCGCCACATCGACACCGCCGCCGCCTACGCCAACGAACGCGAAGTCGGAAAAGGCATCCGCCGCTCGGGCCTGTCCCGCGAGCAGGTGTTCATCGAGACCAAGGTTTGGATCAGCGACTACGGCTACGAACCCACCCTGCACGCCTACGAGAAGAGCGCAGCCAAACTAGGCGTCGACCAGCTGGACCTGCTGATCCTGCATCAGCCCCTGCCCAGCCGCTTCGACCTGACCCTCGACGCCTACCGGGCACTGGAGAAACTGCTGAACGACGGACGGGTACGCGCCATCGGCGTCAGCAACTTCATGCCCGAGCACCTCGACCGGCTACTGTCCGAAGCCAGCGTCGTGCCCGCGGTCAACCAGATCGAGGTCCACCCCTACTTCCAGCAGCCCGCCCTGCAGAAACTGCACCATGAGCACGGCATCCTCACCCAAGCCTGGTCGCCCATCGGCGGCATTACCGCCTACGGCGGCGCCGCCAAACGCAGTTTCGACGACCCCACCCTGCTCGACATCGCCGCCCGCCACGGCAAGACCGCCGCCCAGGTGATGCTGCGCTGGCACCTGCAGCAAGGCCGCTCCGCCATCCCCAAGTCGACCAAACCCGCCCGCATCGCCGAAAACTTCGCCGTATTCGACTTGGAACTCACCCACGACCAACTCGCCGCCATCGATGCCCTCGACACCGGCGTCCGCGGCGGCCCCGACCCCGACTCGATCACCCTGGAAACCTACGGCCGACCCATCCCCGAAGCCTGACCAACCCGGCAGTCCTGCCACGACGGTGCCAGTCGAGCACCCGGGCGCTGTGGCAGGCCCGCGCGGTCGACCCGTGAGCCCGGCGCGATGAGGCCCACATACACCACGGCCGAGCAGCGGCCACTCCGACATATGGTTCGGCACGTCACCGGCAGTGACAGGGGCGTATCGCAACACCGCCGCGATCGTCGTGACCGCCAGGCCAGCATCCAGAACGGGCCACTCCAACCGGCGAACTGCCCCGCGAAGGTGCCGATCTGCACCCCGGCGACCACGGCCAGTCTCAACCCGCCTGACATCACCGCCAGCGCTCGCGCTCGCGCCCGGCGACTGCCGCCGCGACGACAGCACCGGTAGCCCAGAAGGTGCCGGTAGCCAGCGCATAGACCAGTGCGGGCAACCGCGTGCTTGGCGTCGTTCCGGAAGCCGGCTGCGCGCTCATGTCACCTCGCGCGAAGAGCCCGAGCTAAATAGCGGCCGCATCGTGATCGAACGAGCGGATCTTGTCGAGACGCTACGCCAACATAGACAAGGCGGATGAAACGTTCCACGTCAGAAAGTTGTCGACTGAACAGAGCAATCGAGGAGATGTCATGGTAGCGGTCCAGAACTTCATCGACGGCAAGCTCGTCGACTCGGTGGGCGGTGCGACGATGGCTCTCGTCGACCCTGCCACCGGCGATCAGTACGGCACCGCCCCGGTGTCCACCGAACACGACATCGACAACGCGTACGCGGCGGCGGCCAGGGCGTTCTGCGATTGGAAGCGCACAACGCCGTCGGACCGCCAGAAGGCGCTGTTGAATTTCGCCGACGAGGTGGAGAACGCCGCCGCCGCGCTCGTTGCGGCCGAGGGCCGCAACACCGGCAAGCCGAACCACCTCACTTTGGCCGCAGAGATCCCGCAGATGCTGGACCAGATCCGATTCTTCGCGGGGGCGGCACGGGTACTCGAGGGCAAGTCGGCCTGCGAGTACCTGGCGGGCTATACATCGTGGATCCGCCGGGAGCCGATCGGCGTCATCGGACAGGTGACGCCGTGGAATTACCCGATGATGATGGCAATCTGGAAGTTTGTTCCCGCGATCGCGGCGGGAAACACCGTGGTGATCAAGCCGAGCGACACCACCCCGGTGACGACGGTGATGCTGGCCGAACTGGCCGCTGAGCACCTGCCGCCAGGCGTGCTCAACGTGGTAACCGGTGACCGGGTGACCGGTGCGGCGGTGGTCGCGCATCCGACCCCGCAGATGGTATCGATCACTGGTTCGTTGGCCGCAGGTCGTGCGGTCGCCGAGTCGGCCGGATCCCACCTCAAGCGCACGCATCTGGAGTTGGGCGGCAAAGCGCCGGTAATCGTTTTCCCCGACGCCGATATCGCTGCTGCCGCCGTGGGCATCACGGCCTCGGGCTATTTCAACGCCGGGCAGGATTGCACGGCGGCCACCCGCGTGCTCGGCCACGCGTCGGTGGCCGAAGATCTGACCGCGGCGCTGGCCGAGCAGGCCGACAGTGCCACAACGACGTTCGGCAAGGCCACCGAGGACAAGAACGCCTGGGTGCCACCGGTCAATAACGCCAACCAACTACAGCGGGTGCTCGGCTTCCTCGATGAGGTGCCCGATCACGCTTCGGTCGTGGCCGGTGGGCACCGGCAGGGCGACCGCGGGTTTTACGTCGAGCCGACGGTCATCGGCGGGCTGCGGCAAACCGACCGGCTGAGCCAGAACGAGATATTCGGCCCGGTGATCACCGTGCAGTCGTTCACCGACGAAGACGAGGCGATCCGGTGGGCCAACGGCGTCGAATACGGGCTGGCGTCCTCGGTGTGGACCAAGGATGTGTCGAGGGCGCTCCGCGTGTCGGCCGCGCTCGACTTCGGCTGCGTGTGGATCAACACCCACACCGCGCTGATCGCCGAGATGCCGCACGGCGGGTTCAAGTCGTCCGGGCACGGCAAGGACCTCTCGATGTACGGGCTGGAGGACTACACCCGCGTCAAGCATGTGATGGCCAAGATCGACTAGCTCAGCTACCGCGCCCCACTTCCGAACTCGCTTGCGTGGGCCGGAATCCGAGACCACGATCTTTTCGTCAGGCACCCCGAACACTGCGGCCTCGGGGTGCGATGTCACGTTCTGGAGTGCACTGGCCCGCATCAACAAATCCTGTTTGCTATCGCCGTGCCAGCGACCGACTGTCCCGAATACGGTTCGGCGATGCGACGCATCGACACAACCGGCGGATAACCACGTCGTGGCTGAGCGGGGGCGCCGGTAGATCGGCATGGCACCAATCATGCTGGCTGGTCGCGTCGATCAGCAGTGAAGTCATACCTGGATCGGCGACCGTGGCCGAGTTGCGGAGCAACGAACGCAACTGGGGGCTGGATCGCCCCGGTGCGTTCACCTCGATTTCTGATGTTACGGCGAAGTTGCTGACAGGTTGCTAATCTTCGGTCAGAATGAGTTCGGTCAATCGAGTCTGTCCACTCAACCAACTCTTGGAGGGAAGCTCATATGGCTCAGGAAACCAGCACTGACACCAAGCGTGGCGACATCCTGGACGTCCAGAACCTTCGGGACATCGAGATGGCGTTGCGGCTTCAGATCGATGAGGCGCGGCAGGAAGCTCAAAGCGCTCGTCAGTACGCCCAGCAGGCGCAGAACCTTGCCCGGCAGGCGCAGAACCAGACCCGTCAAGTCCAGCACCAGGCGCAGATCGCCCAGCACGAGGCCAACCAGGCCAACCAGCAGGCCCAGCAGGCCCGCCAACAAGCCCAGCAGGCGCAGAACCAGGCTCAGCAGGCCCAAGGCGAGGCCGATCGGGCGCAGAACCAGGCCCAGCAGGCCCAAGGCGAGGCCAACCAGTCCAACCAACGGGCTCAGTCGGCACAGGATCAGGCCGAGCAGGCCAGCCAGTTGGCCCAGCAGGCCGAGGATCAGGCCACCCGTACCCAGGACCGGTCCGGGCAGTGGGAAATGCAGCTGCATCACCTTCGCGACCAGGCACGCCAGGCACAGTTCCGCTAGCCACCGATCTGCTGTCGAACGACGTGTCGACGAAAGGGGCCACCGCCCAGCGATGTGCTCTTTTCGTCGACCGGTGAAAGGTGACCGCGGATGAACGAACCGACTCTGCCGCCCCCGAACGACGTCGAGGTGATCGTGCCGGAGGTAATGAGCGCCGGTGCCTACTCCAACGGGTTCACCTGCTGGTACAACCGGACCGACTTCACCCTCGACTTCCTCGTATATCTGCCGACCGATCAGGGTGTCGACGACGCTGGTCAGCCGGTGATGCGTCAACCGGCTCGAGTGGTGTCAAGGGTGAAGTTCCCACCGGCGATGATCTTCCGGCTGATGCAGATCTTGAACGACAGCATGAGCAACTATGAACAGCAGTTCGGCCCGATTACCCACCTCGGAGAATAACCGGACAGGAGAAACACGATGCTCTTATCCAGTCCCATCTTTATCCTCGCGAGCCCGCGCGACCGGGCAGTCGTGATCGATTCCGCCATCTGCTACCGGCCCGACAAGATCGAGGGCCGCCGCTACCACATCACCGCCACCACGCCGGAACGGGCAGACCAACCCGCCCTCGAATGAGCGCTGCCGTATGAGCGGCCCTGTCGGCTCCGGCACCGCCAGGCACTCATGGGCCATTCGTCGACTCCGCTTCGAAAGGCGCGCTCACCGATCAGGTCTGATCGACCTACTCGGGGTCCGCGCTGCGTTGCGAGAGCAGTAGTCCGATCAGGCCGGCTTCCTGACCTTGTGTGCTGATCATGTCCCGGGCGATCTGTTCGACGGGGCCACCGTCGAGCTGTTCGTCGACCGCCTGAGCCATAGCGATACCGCCGTAGTGGTGGCGTTGCATCAACTCGAGGAACAGGGTGTCCGCTTCTCGGCCGGTAGCCGAGGACAATGCGTCGAGTTCGGCTCTGGAGGCCATTCCCGGCATGGAAGCGGTAGTGGATGCCATCGTGGTTGCGGTCGATTGGTGATGGCTGGATTGCGCCCGCTGATCGGCATTGTGCATCCAAGCCATCGGATGCGGGTTGGTGGAGGTGGTACCGGCCAGGCGCAGCCAGCCCAGCATCATGCCGATCTCGAGACGTTGACCGTCGGCGATCTGTTGCGCGAGCCTCAGCACCGTCGGATCGTCGGCCTGCCGCAGGCGTTGCACCATGACCAGCGCTTGCTGGTGATGGGCGGTCATATCCTGCACGAACCCGATCTCGGTCGCGCTGAGAATCACTGTGGGAGAAGGGGTATCAGGGATTACGAGTGGGCGGCTCGCCGCGCCGAGCACCAGGAGGAGCAGTGCGAGCGAACCGAATACGGCCACCGTGACCCAGCTGCGTCGTTTCATGCCCCTCCCGTCGAGTGCTGGTCGGCAGGCGGGGTATACACATCGGGCGCGAGTTGCAGAGTCGAGAAACCGTTGTCGGCGCAAGCGGCCCAGAGTTGAGTGCCGTGCCATTCGGGGCCGGAGAAGCACCAGTCGGTGGACAGGTCGCCGAACGCCAGATCGCCTGTGCGGGTGCTCATTGCCGTGGCCGGATCAAAGATGCCGTCATTCAGTGCCTGCATCACGGAGGGGCCGCTCAGCAAAGGAGCGCCGACGACCGAGGCGAGTGCGTGCGGCGAATTCCACCGCTCGATGTTGTGCCCGGTCTGGGCCGGCGGATTGTAGTAGGCGATCTCCCGGACATGGAATGGATCGCGCACGTCGAAAACCCTTATCCCAGAAGAGATCCAGCCGCACGCGAGTGCTGTCGGATTCGAGGGACGATCGGCGGCACAGTAGTGTGCGTCGTAGGCGAATATCGAGCCGCCCATACTGGACGCGATGGCGTTGTCCCGGTGTTGGGACAGGTTGATCTCGAGTTTTATCGAGTTCACCACCCGAGGTTGGGTGTCGTCGAAGATATCGATGAGTTTGACCCCACCGGAGCCTGCTTCATCGGCGACGAAAAGATAGGGTCTGCCGCCGTACTCGATGGGGATCGCTTGCTGGGTTGCCCAGCCGTCGGTCCATGTCATCTCGGCGACCACCGGAACCTGCGGGTCCGGATCGCGCCGCTGTACGGCGCTAGTGTCGAGGATGGTCAGTCCGCCCATATTGTTCGCCAGGTACAGGCGGTTGCCGTCGGCACGTAAACCCATCCCGTGCATCGACGTGCCGGGCATGCCCTGCCAGATAACGCGCGGGGTGGCCGGGTCGGTCAGATCGACGGCGCTGACGATGCCGGGCAAAACACCCGATGCCCAGTACGTGTTGCCATCCGGGGAGAACCCGCCCTCGTGCGCTGTGATCGGGACGGGCAACGTCAGATCGGTGCCCGGCCCAGGGTTGAGCAGGCGCGGGTGCGCACAGTCGGAGACGTCGTATACCGAGATCAGTCCGGCGCCGGTGAATGCCGGAGCTCCGGTGCCCACCAACAGTTTTCGGACCGGGTTGACCTTTAGGCTCTCCCACGTCCCGGCCAGCATCGCGGGCTCGGTCAGCGTTGCCGTCGGCACCGGGTTCGTCGGGTCGGAAACATCGATCACCTGTACTCCGGTCGCGGGGCCGAGCAGATCGCCGGGGAAGAAACTGCCCAGGTAGACGCAATGATCGAAACTCGTCGAGGTGATGCCGCCGCCACGTCCCGCGTACCCGCCCACACGAGTGATGTTGCATCGATACCCCTGAGTGCTACGACCGCTGTCGCGGTCGGCCGCCGAAACATCGCCCTGCAGGCCGGGTTCGGGCATAGCGTCGCCACGACAGTCAGCGCGTCCGGCGGAGGTATTCGCGATGCCGTGCACTTCCTGTACGGAACCGATACTGCCTTCGGGCGGTTGCGCCGCACCGGGAGCCACCGGGAGCAGCGTCGCGGCGGCGACTAGGGCAATGAACCGCCTGACGCGGCGAACCGGGAGTGATCTCATAATTCCGCCCTCGGCTATGAGGGCACCTTCCTGGTGATGTTTTCGACAAAGCTCGATGGCAGGACCGCTCATCGCCAGATGCGCGGGAAGGGCTCGGTCGTCGGGGCTGCGCCCTCGTAGGGCTCGACCTCAGCCAAGGCGGATTCGGGCAACCGCAGGTTCGCCCACTTCCCCGCCGCCTCTGAGCGACTAGCTCGATGACTACGGGCGACGGCCGATCTGGTCGCCCGACGCCAAAACGTACTGATGACGACGGCCGGAACCACAGCTATCGTCCCGAGCCCTCGGTCAAGAACTCCAGGTATCAGCGTGGAAGTGTCACTGGATCAGTGCAGCTCGACGGTGGGTCCACGATCGAGCACACGACTGGTGGGCGGGTGGGAAGATAGCCGCTCGGCACACCGTTCGCGGTGACGATGTCGTGGTAGGCCGGCACGGCATCGGTGGGCCGGCGGGCCAGGGTGGGATCGGTCTTCACATCTATCGTGTAGAGACCGAAACGCGGTGTGTAGCTGCCCCATTCGTAGTTGTCGGTGAGGCTCCAGTAGTTGTAGCCGATCAGGTTCATGCCGTCGGCCTTGGCGCGCTGCAACCAGTAGACGGTGTCGCGCAGAACGTCGGCGCGGGTCCAGCCATCAGCGCGCGGGTTCGCGTTCTCGGTCGGCATTCCGTTCTCGATGATGTAGAGCGGGCGGCCAGGGAATTTCCGGGCATAGAAACGCAGTGCGTAATAGATGCCCTCCGGAGTGATCTGGGATTTCCAGGGCTCATTCTGCAGCGCACTCAGGATGGTCCCCGCGGTCGCGGGTGTCGCACCGTAGTAGTAATCGATACCGATGTAGTCCAGCTTCGGTCCGATCCGGTCTTCGATAACGGTATCGAGCTGTGCCTCCGCACCGACGAAGTAGGCGACGTTGCTGGTCACCATCGCGCCGGGTTGGCGGGCGTGGATGTAGTCGTAGATGGTGTTGTGCGCAGCCACCAACCGGTCCACCATCGCGGGCATCGCTGCCGGGCTCAGTCCGGAGGCGCGCATCTCCTGCAACGGGTAGAAGACGGGTTCGTTGAGAGTGACCCACATCGGGTTGTCATCGGCATACCGGTCGACGACCACCCGCGCGTTGGCCAGCCAGTCATCCAGCATCTGCGGCGAGTTCCACCCACCCCGATCCACCTCCCATCCGGGATAGACCCAGTGGTCGAGGGTGAGCATCGGGCGCATGCCCGCGGCGCGGATCTCGGCGACGACATTGTCGTAGAAGGTGAGAGCATCGTTATCCCAGGTGCTGGGTTGCGGCTGGATACGCGCCCATTCGATGCTGAGCCGATAAACCTGCACGCCTAGGCTTTTGGCGAGCGCGATGTCCTCGCGATAGCGATGGTAGAAGTCGACCGAATCGCCGTACGGCTCGACGGCGCCGCTGGCCGCGTACCGACTCCAGTTGCTGTCCGGAGCGTGCCCCTCGTTCTGAAATCCCGCCGACGCCACGCCCCACATGAAGTCCGATCCCAGCGGCGACAACCCGTCCCCTGGCGTCGCGCCCGCGACAGTACCGGATACGGTCACCGCTGATAGCACAGCGACTGCCGCGCACCGGAACGCTAGCTGAATGGACCGTCTGATCATGAGGCCCTACGTTACGGAGCATTTCGGCCATTCCGCCCTAACAGCAGACCTTTGCAGACCTCTCCGGTGGCACCGGTCATCGGTGCATGAGCGTGCCGATCGCATCGTTGGCTTCGCGGATCGCGGGAACCGCGGCGAACCGGGTGGATTCATGACGAAAGTCGCGCAATCGCGAGCCAACTCGACCGGCCACCCAAGGCTCGGCCTGTGGCAACGCCGTTGTGATCAGCCCCGCGGCCTGCTCGGGCTCATCGAGCAGCAGTTGGACCCTGGCCAGGATAACCATCTCGAACACCTGGTCACGCCCAGCCGTAGGTGCGTGCACCGAGCGGCCTACATGGTCCTGCGCCCAGCTCAGCACCTGCGGGCGACCGCAGTCGAGGCCACGGTAGCCCGCACCGAAGACCCGGTGTAAGTCGGCAGGTCCTGGCACACGACGGCGAGGGCCGATCAGACACGCCAGCTCCGCGGCGCGCAGACTGCGACCGGCCGGGGCATGGATCGCATCGATCGGATCCGGTTCTTGTCGGCAGTCCTCGGCGAATGCGGTCAGCCGCCGGAATGCCTTCTCCTCGCCCAATATCAATTGCGCCCACGCCTCCCGGGTAGCCAACGCCGCGCGCAACGCCGGACCCAGCGAGTGCCGGGCCGCGTATTGCGCGAACCGGGTCAATTCCAGGGCCTCGGCCGCACGATTGCGGTCCAAGTATTGGTAGGCGAGCGAGGCCAGGACGGCGGCCGCCAAGGCATCGTCACCCGCGGCGTGCGCCCAGCGTGCGGCCAGGATCCCGTAGTGCTGTGCCGCGGCGGTGTCCTCGACGTCCCAGGCCATCGCGGATGCGATATCGGCCAGTTCGGCAGCGGCGAGGTAAACCCGCGCCGACGCGGTGTCGAGGCGACCACGATGGCGAGCCAACCAGGCCGTCACCACCTCGCGGACAGTGGTCGCGTCGTCCCATTGGTGCGCACGGGCCCACCGGACGAGCGCCTCCGCATTGTCGGGAGCAGGCGAAGCGTCCGCGGAATTGACGAACACCGCCTGCAACAGGGGGGCAAGCTCATCGAGCACACTCGCCGCAGTGGTCGTGCCGATACGCACACCGAGCGCGGTCTGGTAGG
Organism: Nocardia vinacea; assembly: GCF_035920345.1. NCBI lineage: Bacteria > Bacillati > Actinomycetota > Actinomycetes > Mycobacteriales > Nocardiaceae > Nocardia > Nocardia vinacea. The sequence goes on along the minus strand of NZ_CP109149.1, from coordinate 452,976 downwards.
CGGCGACATGCTCTTCGCGTACGGTGCGGACCCCGGTTTCCAGCTGCCCCAGATACGGTTTGGAATAGCAGGTGCGTGCCGCCATCCCGGCCAGGGTGACCCCGGCCGCCAGGCGGGCGGCGCGTAGCACCGCGCCGACGTCGCCAGTTGGATCGGATTGCACCGCTGGATCGTACCGAGCGGGTCGCCTACTGGTGTCGACCCGGGAGGTTGTCAGTCCGAGGATGGGTGGGCGAGGGTGTTCCGCTGATGTGCGCTTCTGCATGGGTCTTCAACCGCCAATGCACTCACGAGAGAAAACCTCCGCCCCGGTGCCGGTCCCGAGGCCGAGTCCTTTCGTCGTCGCCTAATTCTCCACGAGAGCCGGTCCGCGGATCAGGACAGCAACTGCGCGATTCGGGTGGTGCAGAAGCCGGTGATATTCATCTCCGGCGGTAGCTGTATGCGATTGGCCATGCGCAGCAGGGGAACCGACAGCAGCACTGCCGCCAGGATCTCGTTGTACCGGAGATTGCGGACCGGCATTCCGCTGCGCTTCTCGTAGTAGGCGATGGTCTCCTCGCGGGTCGGCGTGCCGGGTAGCGGCGCATGACCCTCGAATTCGCTACTGGCCCAGTCCAGGAACAGCAGCCAGGCCAGGTCGGCCTCGTGATCGCCGAGGTAGGCGATCTCCCAGTCCAATACGCCGCTGACCCGGAAGTCTTTGTCGTACAGAATGTTCGACATGCGGGCGTCACCCCAACAGAGCGTGATGTGCTCGGGCTCGTAGAGGTTGGCTCGCAGATAGGTGATGGCCCGCCGATAGGTCTCGGGTTGATCGCCCGTAGTAGCCCAGGCCAGCGCCGAATCCAGGTAGTTGACGATCTGCTCGACCGGGCTGCTGCCATGCCGTGGCAGCGCCAGGAAGTCGAGGCGCAGTGCCCGCCAATCCAATCGGTGGATATCGGCGATGGTGTCGACGCACCCCCACCACATGCGCTCGCGCTGCTCCGGCGTGGCCTCGAAGTAGTTTCCCGCCACATGATACGAGGGATAGTCACTGGGTGCTTCGCCAGTGAGCCGGTTCATCACGAAGTACGGGCTGCCGAGATCGCAGCCGTCCCGGTCCAGCCAGATCGGCGTGGCGACAGGGATATCGGTATCGGCCAGCCGCCGCATGACCAGCACCTGCCGCAGCAGATCATAGTCGGGAAACAGCGCCATTTCCGGTGGACGCCGGAAAACCATTGGCAGCGAGCCGCTTTCGTCCTCGAGATCGAAAGTGTAGGTTTCGGTGGCGAATCCACGATCGGTGCGATCGAAATTGCGGACCTGGGCGACGCCGGACAGCGGGATATTCCGGCGCGCAGCAGGTTCCAGCGCCGCCGCCAGCTGCTCTGCCGGCAGTCGAGTAGTGCTCAAGTTCAGTACCCTTCGTACCCGTAGCGCTCGTTGCGCCCCATGAAGACCATCTCGACCAAGCCGTAGCCGACCTTGCCCTCGGTCTCGATTCGGCAGAAGGTCTCGCTGAGCATGCTCGCTTGCTTCAGGTCCTTGGTATCGGTGAGGTCTGCGACGAAGCTGTCGCTCCAGTCCTCGCCCTTCCAGATGCCGGACGCGTAGCCACGATAGAAGTCGTATCCCGCGATGCCCGGCCAGAAGTCGGAGACGGGGGTGATGGTGAATTCCCGAGTCTTGCCCGCGGCGTCCACGATGGTGAATTTGCCGCCACTGACAATGCGGAAGTCGTCGCGGAAGGTCAGATCGTGCCCGGCGTCGCGCACCGGCTGCGGCTGCGCATCGGAACCGAGCAGCGCGAGCACGGTGCCCTCGAAGTGCCAGCGGTGCCCCTCGGGTGTCTCGCGCTGCGCGAAATGCACCAGCTCGTCCTCGAATTGGAAGATGCCCATGTAGTAGAGGACACCGTCCGGAATCTCACTGGGCTGCAGCATCCCGCCGCCCTCATTGATGGCTCCGCCGCCACCGCCGTGCCGGGTGCCCCACGAGTGATCGCGACCGAACCACCAGGTCTCGGGATCGATCTCGATGCGCTCGCCCTCGACCACCAACCAGCCGGAAATGCGGCCGTTCTGGTAGTAGCGACGGGCGTCCTCACGCACGCGGCCGCGGGTGCGGAAGAAGGCCGGCTCCTGCTCGTAAGCCGGGAACTGCGCGTCGAACTCGAGCTGCAGCTCGATGCCGTGCTCATTGTCCGCCAGGGTGGCGCGTACCTTGTGCAGCGGCTCGACGATCTCGTAGGTGAACGGCCCGACCTGCCAGGAGCCGAGCCCGTCGTAACGGCCGTCGATCTGCCGGGACATGCGCATCACGTGCGCCTTGTCGCCGATGGTGATCATCGCGTAGGCGTCGATGAGATTGCGGTTGGGATAGCGCGCCATACCGGTCATCACACTCACCCGGCCGGTGGTGTCGAAGCCGTACATCACCACGCGCTCGGTCCAACGCAGATCGCTCTGCTGGACGTGGTCGAAGGTGGTGGGCAGCTGGTGGCAGAGCAGTTCGTCCTGTGGCGTCAACATCGACGGGTACCTCTCGGTGCGTGTGGCCGCGGCCACATAATTAGAATACGGGTCGTAGCGTATTTGAAACAGGTTCTAGATGTAACCTCATTCGCAGATTTTCTTTTTCGACCCGATGGGAGAGTTCCGGTGAGCGCACCCCCGCGGCCCCGCTCCGGCCCGGGTCGCCCGCGCGACCCGCAACTGGACGCGCAGGTGCTCAGCGCCACACAGGAACTGCTGGTCAGTGCGGGTTATCAGGCCACCACCATTGCCGCGGTCGCACGCCGGGCGGGCGTGGTCACCACCTCGATCTACCGCCGCTGGCCGAGCAAGCGGGCGCTGGTGGAGGACGCCATCTTCGCCCTGGACGAGTTCAACCACCCCGATCCGAGCGGCGATCTGCGCGCGGACCTGCTGGCCTGGACCCGCCTTTTCCTGGCCGCTTCCGCTCATCCGGCGGCCCGCTCGGCCATACCGGGCCTGCTCTCGGAGTATCACAACGACCACGACAGCTACCGCCGCCTGCTCGACCGCGGCGAGCTGCCCACCCGCGCAGCACTGCAAGAGTTGCTGACCATCGCCGCGGACTCGGGCCAGGCCGCGCCCGACTGTGATGCCGACGCGGTGTTCGAACTACTGCGCGGTGCGACCCTGTTCCGGGCGCTCACACACGGCACCGATGATGCCGACGCATTCTGCGCGCAGATCGCCGACGCCCTGCTCGCGGTGGCCACGACTACGACGTCGCGCTCCTGAGGCCCGCCCGCCCGGCCATCGCTGTCTGACCACGAAGACTTCCGTTACGCCCGGGTCAGCCCCTCGGCACGAAATATGAATTGACATGTGCCGGAGACAATTTCGTCGTCGCGGGACGGTCAGCTGGGTGGACATTTCCACAACGCAATTCGCCGTTATCCGGATCGGTGGTGTGGTCGGCGGCCTGGTTGACTCCCGGCGATCCCCTCGCCATCGCCGCGGCGCTCGGCTCATCGGCGCTGCTCCTGCTCGTCTGCAACTGTCTGCAGAACAATCCACGCCGCCCTGGATCGGATCAGACCGCCGTAACGTCCGCGACCGTGAATGACCGCAGTCAACGATCCGCACGGCAGCGCAGCCGTGTCCACGCCGTCGCCGCAGCAGTCGCGCTGTCCTGCGCCGCAATTTCCATTGCGACGCCGGCCGCGGCGGCCCCCGACTTTCAACCCGCCCGAGCGGTCGAAGCCACGTACTACCAGGCGGGTCCGCATCCGGTGGCCGCGCGGACCAGTACCGACTGCTGCACCTCGACCGGCGATGCCTACGACATCTGGTACCCGGCGGACCTCGGCGCGAGCGCGACCCGCTACCCGATCATCACTTGGGGAGACGGCACGGACGCGCATCCGGTTCAGTATGCCTACCTGCTCTCGCACCTGGCCTCCTGGGGTTTCGTGGTGATCGCCCCGAATCTGACCAGTACCGGCACCGGTACCCAGATGCTCGACGCGGTGACCTATCTGACCGAGCAGAACCGGGATCCGGCCAGCGTCTTCTACGGCAAGGTGAATACCGAGTCGGTCGGCGCCATGGGTCATTCCCAAGGCGGATTGGGTGCACTCAACGCGCTCGCCCGTTCCGGGGGCGCCATAGAGACCGCGGTCCCCATCGAGATGCCGTTCCAGGCTCTCTGCAACACCCTGCCGGTGGTGCCCGACGGCAGCTGTGTCGACACCTCCACCCTGGCCTCGGGCTCGGTGCTGATCGTCAGTGGCACCGCGGACCCCATCGCCCCGTCGTATCAGATTGCGCCGCAGCAGCAGATCGGCCAGCAGTCCATGCAGGGCTACTACGATGCGCTGCCCGCGTCACTGCCCAAGGCCAAGGCGGCTTTGAAAGACGCCAACCACAACGACATTCAGGGCCAGCCCGGATGCACGAACTACGGGTGCACCGCCGGTGTGGGCGGCTACCTCGGCTACCTCACCGCGTGGTTCATGGATCGACTGCGCGGTGACTCCCACGCCCACAGCGCATTCGTCGCCGGGACCGGCGAACTGCTGCACAACGCGCACTGGGCCGATCAGGCCAGCAACATCACGAACTGAACGACGACAAGGACTTTCACATGGGCGACCGCATCGAGGAACTGCTGGCAAAGCTCGACCTGCCGCGGAAACTACGATTGATCTCCGGAGCGAGCTTGTTCCGACTGGCGGGTGATCCCGCCATCGGACTCACCGAAGAACCAGCGCCTGCGGGGCGGTGACTGGTCGGCGCATGAACACCGCTCAGCATTCGGCACATCGCCGAGTACCTGCTCGACGTGCCTGCCGCACCCCGAGTAGCCCGGCTTGCCACACTTCCGGCAGACGATTCGTTGACACATTGTGTTGTTTCCTTTCTCCGTTCGGTGAAGCTGTGGCCGACCTACCGCGCTTGGTCCGCGGTTGCATCGCGCAAGGTTCGGTATCCGCCGTCGAGGTTGACCGCGTCGCGCCCGAGCTGGGTGAGCAACCGGGTTGCGGTGTTGCCGCGCTGCCCCACCTGGCAGAAGACCAGGATCGGACCGTCCACGATCTCGGACGCTCGATCACGCAGTTCGTCCAGGGGAATGTTGCATGCGCCGGGGATGGAGCCGGCGGCGAACTCCTCGGGCGAACGCACGTCGACCAGGTGTGATCCCATCGCGATCGCCTCGTCGATTTCATGCCACTGCACCGTACGGATCGCGCCGGTGCGTAGGTTGTCGGCCATGTAGCCGAGCATGTTCACCGGGTCCTTGGCCGAGCCGAACTGCGGCGCGTAGGCCAGTTCCAGGTCGATCAACCGGGAGGCCGGGAGACCGCCGGCCATGGCGGTGGCCAGCACGTCGATGCGTTTGTCGACACCGTCTCCGCCCACCGCCTGCGCACCCAGGATCAGGTCGGTGTCCGGATCGACGAGCAGTTTCACCGATATGGCATGGGCACCCGGGTAGTAACCGGCGTGAGCGAGCGGATGCGAATGTAGAACGCGGAATGGACGACCGGCGGCGCGCAGCCGCTTTTCACTCCATCCGGTCATCGCCGCCGTCAGGTCGAAGACTCCAACGATCGCGGTGCCCCGCGCTGGCGGGTCGGTGACCGGCAGACCGGCGATCACGTCCGCAACCAATCTCCCCTGACGGTTGGCCGCATTGGCCAGCGGGACCAGGGTCGCATGCCCGGTCACCGCATCCCTCTTCTCCACCACGTCACCGACGGCGTAGATGTGGGGCGCCGAGGTGCGCAGCCGACCATCGACCACTATGCCACTGCCGGAACCGATTTCGAGACCGGCATCGCGAGCGAGCGCGCTTTCGGGGCGCACGCCGATTGCCATGATCACCAGCTCGGCTGGGACGACGCGCTGATCGGACAGGGTCACTGTGTGGGCGTCGATGCGAGTCACCTCCGCATCCAACTCCACCTGGACACCGTGCTGGCGCATCTCGGCGGCGACGGGTCCCGCCATCTCGACATCCAGCGGTGACAGCACCTGCAGAGCGCGTTCGACCACGGTGGTCGAAATCCCGCGTCGCACAAGATTATCGGCCATTTCAACGCCGATGAACCCCGCGCCGACGACCACTGCGGATCGCACGTCGGCCACGGCTGCGGTCAGACGGTCCACATCCGCGACATCCCGCAGCACCAAGGCGCGTTCGACTCCCGGCATCGGCGGCGCGATCACCACCGCACCCGTGCTCAGCACCAGTTCGTCGAAAGACTCGACATATTCGCGACCTGAGTCCAGCTCACGCACAGTGACGGTCCGGCCTTCAGGGTCGAGGGCGAGGACCTCGTGCCGCACTCGCACGTCCAGCCGGAACCGTGCCGCGAGCGACTCGGGCGTCTGCAACAGCAGCGATTCACGTTTCGGGATCACGCCGCCGACATAGTAGGGCAGACCGCAGTTCGCGAACGACACATGATCACCGCGCTCGACCACGATGATCTCCGCCGATTCCATCAGCCGCCGCAAACGGGTCGCCGCCGACATGCCACCGGCCACTCCACCGACGATCACAACTTTCATCTCGCACCTCTCAGCGGCCACGGCCTTTGTGCCGGATGCCACTCTTCACATTCAGATACCCCTGGGGGTATGTTCGATTCAAACGACTATATACCCCTGGGGGTATATGAAGGAGAATTGTGATGACCGACTCTTTGGCGGCTTCCCCGGCTCACGACGTCTCACCACCGACTGGATCCGGTGGGGTATTGGGCCAGCTCGGGGCAGTGATGGCGGGGCGCGCCCGCATCGTGTTCGGTGCGTGGCTGCTGGTATTGATCGTGCTCGGCGCCGCCGCGCCGAGTGTGTTCAACTCACTCGCAGGGGCCGGATGGCAGGCCAACGGCTCGGAATCGGTGCGCGTGCGCGAGCTGGCACAGCAGCACTTCGGCGGTAACTCCTCGGCAGCGGTGCAGGTGGTCGTACATTCCGACACCGCACCGATCGACAGCCCGCAGGTACAGCGCGTGCTCGGTGAGATCGCCGACGTCTTCGCCGGTGACTCACGTTTCGGCGAAGTGCTTGCGCCGCAACCAGGAATGTCGGTCAGCGCGGACGGGCATACCGGGATTCTCACAGCGGGCGCGAACGCCTCCACCGATGACATGGTCAAGGCCGTCGACGAGCACAAGGGCGCGCTGACCGCCTTGTCCGGCAACGGTGTCGAGGTCTATCCCACCGGCGCGTCGGCGCTGTGGAGCGACTTCAACAAGGCCGATCACGACGCCATGATCAAGGCCGAAATGTTCTCCTGGCCGGTCACTTTGGCCATTATGGTGCTGGCGTTCGGGTCGCTGGTCGCCGCCGGGCTGCCGTTGCTGCTCACCCTGGCAGGACTGGTCGCTTCGGCCGGCGGGCTGGTGCTACTCAACCAGATCACGCCGATCTCGGTGTGGGCAATGAACTTTGCGATGATGTTCGCCCTGGCATTGGGCATCGACTACGCACTGTTCATCGTCGCCCGCTTCCGCGACGCACTCATCACCTCGACCAACGCCAAGGCGGCAGTAGCAGAAACCATGGACACCGCGGGCAAAGCCGTTGTGCTGTCCGGGCTTACCGTCCTGGTCAGCCTGTCCGCAGTGCTGATCGTGCCCGCGCCCGCGGTGCGGACCATGGCCGTCGGCATCATGTTCGCGGTCGCCTTCGTCCTGGCCGCCACCATGACCCTGCTTCCGGCCGCGCTGGGAGCGCTGGGCGGCAAGGTGAACGCCGGCGCGCTGCCGCACGCCAAACGCCAGCAGCACCACTCCCCCCGCTTCGCGGCCTGGGGCCGATTGCTACACGCACATCCGTGGCCGTTCGCGATCGCCGCGCTGATCGCATTGATCGGTCTGTCGATCCCGGTGTTCGGGCTGAAGGTCGCGATGCCCTCGATCCAGGTCGTCCCTACCGACGCGCCGGTGCGCCAAGGCTATGAACTCGTGCAGGCTCAGATGGGCGAGGGCGCGCCCGGCATGCTGCAGATCATCGCCCCCGCCGGTGAAGCCGAACAGGTCGCCGCGACCGCCAATACGGTGGACGGGATCAGCATGGTCACCCCGGCCCGAACCGCAATCGACAGTAGCGGTTTGGTGATGATGCAGGCGGTACCGAACGTCGATCCCTCCGACGCGCGAATGGGCGAAATCCTCGACGACCTGCGCCAGGCGTTGCCGTCTGCCGCACTGGTCGGCGGCGCGCCCGCGGAGAATCTGGACCTGCAGCAGGCGCTCGACGACTACCTGCCGATCATCGTAGGAATCATTCTGGTATTGGGTTTCGTGCTGCTACTGCTCGCCCTGCAAGCCCCGCTGATCGCCGCCTTGGGCACCATGGTCAGCCTGCTGTCCACCGCAGCGGCCTTCGGTGTGGCGAAGCTGATCTTCCAAGACGGCCACGGCGCAAATCTGCTCGGCTTCACCCCGCAGGGCTTCCTCGATGGCTGGGGCCCGGTGTTCTTCTTCGCCATGATCTTCGCCATCGCCATGGACTACACCGTGTTCCTGCTGGCCACTGCCAAGGAACACTACGAACATTCCGGCGACCCCAAGACCGCACAGATCGACGGAATGGCCCGCTCCGGACGGGTTATCTTCGCCGCGGCCGCGGTCATGGTGGCGGTGTTCTTCACTTTCGCTCTCGCCGATCCGCTGCCACCCAAGGAAATGGGCATCATCCTCGGCGTGGCGGTCCTGCTCGACGCCTTCGCTGTCCGGCTGGTACTGCTGCCGGTACTGCTGCGCCTGACCGGACACGGGGCCTGGTGGTCACCGGGCTGGCTACGCAAGGTACTGCCGACGATCAGCTTCGCCCACCACTGAAATCACAGCTGTGGGCACAGCGCGAGCCGGACCAGCAGTATACCCCCAGGGGTATACTCTAATGAGGTCATCAAGGAAGGAAATCCACCATGGTCGGCAACGAAGAGACTATCGCCCAGGTACTCAACCGCCTGCGCCGCGCTCATGGCCAGCTCGCCGGCGTGATCTCCATGATCGAACAAGGCCGCGACTGCAAGGACGTCGTAACTCAGCTCGCCGCTGTCTCCCGCGCCCTAGACCGCGCAGGCTTCAAGATCGTCGCTACCGGCCTGCGCGAATGCCTCACCGGCGACACAGCCGACGGCTCCGAACCCATGACCGAGGCCGAACTCGAGAAACTCTTCCTCGCTCTCGCCTGAACACCAGAAAGCACAGGATTCAGAGCCCATGGACGACGCGGTCCGGTGCCCCGCCAAGACCGCCCCTTCCAGGGGCAGAGGCCTCGAATGCCCGCCAGCGCCGCGATTCCCGGTCCGTACACGACGGCCTTGGCACACTGAAACCGCTAGCGACCCGGGCTAGGTCAGGGGTCAGGCTCTATGGCGGCGTCTGCCGGTCAGGCGACGTTTCGCGCTGCTTCGGTTATGAGCACTTCGGCTGTTGCTCGTGCGTGCGCCCAGGGCGCCGGATCATTGAGGGAGGTGGACCGTGCGGCCGCACCCTCGTAAAGGACAGCGAGCTGGTTGCCCAGTAGCTGAGGGTCCGCGGCGCCGGCTTGTCGGGCGAGTTCGGTGAGTCCGTCGATGTAGTTCCGCTTGTGCGCGTGGACGATGTCTTGAACACCGGGCATGGCCTCGGCAGCCTCGACTGCCGCGTTGTGGAACGGGCAGCCGCGCATCAGCGAGTCTGCGGCGTTAGGGCTGTCGAACAAAGCGAGCAGCCGCGCCCGAGGATTCGCGTCGGAGCCTTCGGGTGGCGCGTCCGCGAGGTTGCCCGCCGCTTGCCGGAGCATGCGCAGATACTCCTCGACCAACGCGGCCTTACTCGGGAAGTGTTGGTAGAGAGTTCTTTTCGACACCGATGCCTTGGCCGAAATCAGTTCGACGCCGGTGGCGTTGATGCCCTCGTTGTAGAACAGCTCCGCAGCTGCGTTCAAGATGCGTTGACGCGCACCGCGCCCTCCTCGACGGGGTGACGCCTGGGTACTGGTGAGCGAAGCCATGCGCTAAGTATACCGATCTGTTTACAAGTTGGACGATCACGGGTACGGTCATACTCGAAAGTACACCAATCGGTTTACAACCGGAGGAAGACATGGCTGGTGTGAGCGGCACCTTGTACAAAGATGCGCCGACGAAATCCGTGCAGGTCGGTACCACGCGGTTCGCCTATCGGGAGCTGGGTCTCGATACCGGCGTACCGGTGATCTTCTTGAATCATCTAGCGGCAAACTTGGACAACTGGGATCCCCGAGTGGTCGACGGTATTGCGGCGAAGCACCGCGTGATCACCTTCGACAACCGCGGCGTCGGCGCGTCAGAAGGCACGACACCGGACTCGATCGAAGCGATGGCACGAGATGCCGTCGCGTTTATCCGCGCATTGGGCTTCGATCAGGTCGACCTTTTGGGGCTGTCGATGGGAGGCTTCATAGCGCAGGTGATCGCTCGCGAAGAGCCGCAACTGATTCGGAAGTTCATCCTCGCGGGGACGGGTCCGGCGGGAGGTGCAGGCATCGTCAACGTGACCTCAGTGACCTACCGCGACACATTCAAGGCGGTGGCCACTTTCAAGGATCCGAAAGAGAATCTGTTCTTCACCAAAACCGCACACGGCAAGTCGGAGGCTCGCGCGTTCGTGAAACGGCTGAAGGAACGCAGCGTCGACCGCGACAAGGCGATCGCACTGCGCGCATTCCGCACTCAGCTGAAGGCCATCCATGCGTGGGGCGTTCAGGAGCCATCCGACCTGAGCCGCATCCAACACCCCGTCCTGGTGGCCAACGGTGACGACGATCGAATGGTGCCCACCAGTAACTCATTCGACTTGGCACAACGCATCCCGAATGCGACGCTGCGGATCTACCAGGACGCTGGACATGGCGGCATCTTCCAATACCACGACAGGTTCGTCGGAGAGGCACTCGAATTCCTGGCTTCCTGAGACCGGCGCACGCCGAATAGGAGATCGCCTGTATGTTCACCGAATTCACCACCCACGACATCGAGGTCGAGGGTGTCCGCATCCACGCACGGGTGGGCGGTGAGGGGCCACCGGTGCTGCTGCTGCACGGCTACCCCCAGACCCATGTGATGTGGCGTGACGTGGCAGCGGCGTTGACCGAGTCGCACACCGTCGTCGTCTCCGACCTACGTGGGTACGGCGACTCGGGAAAGCCTGCCTCCGAAACCGATCATTCGTCGTACAGCAAACGCGCGATGGCCGCGGACCAGGTCGGGTTGATGACAGCCTTAGGGCACAACCGATTCGCGATCGTCGGTCACGACCGCGGCGCCCGAGTCGCCCACCGACTCTGCCTCGACCACCCCGAACGCGTCGATCGAGCCGCGGTCCTCGACATCGCCCCCACCCGACATGTTTTCGCAAACGTGGACCGAGCCTTGGCCACCGTCTACGACCACTGGTTCTTCCTCGCCGAGGAACCCGACCTGCCCGAAGTCCTCATCGGCGGCGCACCCGAGTATTTCGTGCGCCGAAAGCTCGATCAATGGTCCGGCCCGGGTGCGGTATTCGACGGACAGGCGATATCGGAGTACGTGCGCTGCTTCAGCGATCCCGAGGCGATCCGGGCGAGCTGCGAGGACTACCGCGCTGCGGCCTCCATCGATCTCGAACACGACGAAGTCGACGCCGCGGCAGGCCGTCGCATCACCTGCGCACTGCTGGTCCTATGGGGCGCACACGGCTTTGTCGGAACTCACTATGACGTGCTCGAAGTATGGCGTCGATACGCCGACGACATCCGCGGCCACGGTTTGGACTGCGGGCATTTCGTCCCGGAGGAAGCCCCCGAGCAGACCATCGGCGCATTGCGCGATTTCCTGGCGAACTAGCGGGAGCCCGTCACCGGTGCCGTCCCCGCCACGCGGGCACATCTGGATAACGAGCGCGAAACCGACCGTGACCTTCGGCGGTGTCGCCGAAGGTCACGGTCCGATCCTGGTGTTGCCCAAGGCACGACGAGCGTTCGATGACAATCCATCCGCACGAAGAACCGCTGGGCACCATCCGCACCCCACAAGGATCGCGGAGCGGCGGCTCGGCGTTCTACGCTCGCCGAAGTCGCGGGTTTGTTTCCGCCACACTCAGGCGTTGACGTCTACGACCGTCCTTCCGCGCACAGCGCCGGTCAGGACCTGTTGGGCCACCGTCGCTGCCTGATCGAGCGGAACCGTGGTCGTCATCTCCTCGAGCAGACGCACGTCGAGATGCTCGGCGAGCAACTCCCATGCGGCGTTTCGGCTGCTACTGGGGGCGTTGACAGAGTCGATCCCGGCCAGGGTCACGCCTCGAAGGATGAACGGCGCGACCGAGCCCGGAAGATCGAGCCCTTGGGCGAGGCCACAATTCGCCACGGCCCCGCCGTAACGGATCTGACTGAGGACGTTCACCAGCGTATGGCTGCCGACAACGTCGACGCCGCCGGCCCATCGCTCGGATCCGAGTGCCGCCTGGACAGGTTCGGCAAGATCCTCGCGCGGGATGATCTCTGCGGCGCCCAGGTTCTGCAGGTAGTCCTTCTCGCCCAGGCGCCCGGTGGACGCGTGAACCTCGAACCCGAGCGCGGCAAGCAGCGCGATCGCCACAGAACCCACACCGCCAGCAGCTCCGGTGACCACGACGGGCCCAGCATTCGGCGTCAATCCGTGGCGTTGCAGCGCCATGACGCTGAGGGCCGCCGTGTAGCCGGCTGTCCCAATCGCCATCGCCTGCCAGGTCGTGAATCGCGGCGGAATTCTGGTGATCCATGCCGCCGGCACCCGTGCGCGGGTGGCGAACCCGCCATTGTGGTCGACCGCAAGTCCCCATCCGTTGACAGCGACAGAATCGCCCGGGGTGAAGCCTGACTCAACCGTCGCCTCGACAACGGTGCCCGCCAGGTCGATGCCCGCGACGATCGGGAATCGTTCGACAACCGGCACGGCGCCGGTCACACCCAGGCCGTCCTTGAAGTTCACTGCCGAGTAGTCGACCGCGATCGTCACATCACCCGCACCGATCTCACCGTCGGGAATCTCGGTGAGCTCCGCGCGCTGTCCGGCGTCGTCCTTCAGGATTTGTACTGCCCTCATCTTGTCTCCTACGAATTGTCGTCAATTCCAACTGTTCTTACGAACGCCCGCTGAGGTCTCCGGCCACTGCCGACCCGCACAGCGACGGGCCTCAGTAGCGCACCGAACCAGCTATCCGGACACCAGGGCGTTCGAGCGAACCTGGTTGTGTGGCAGGGTGTTACGACTCCGCTACACCGGATCAGGCCAGGCAGAATCCCGCGTCGATCTTGAACTCGAGCCCCGTGACGAAACGAGCTTCGTCCGATACGAGGAACAGCACCGCATTGGCGACATCCTCGGCATCGACCCAGGGTGTCGGCATCGGATTGAGAGTTGCGAAGACCTCTGCGGCCTGCTCACGAGCCGGGCTCTCGATATCGGGTACGAAGAGCTTGTACATGGCGTCGTTCTGCACCATGAGCGTGTCAGCGATGCTGGGGTTGACGGTGTTGACCCGAATCTTGTCCGCGGCGAGCTCGAGAGACATGGACCTCATGAGCCCGATGACCCCTGACTTCGCGGCGACGTAGTGCGGCAGATTCGGCATGGCCCGAATGCCGACCGCGGAGCTGGTCAGCACAATCGCCCCACCTACGCCGCCCGCCCGGATGTGCGGGATCGAGGCCTTGGCGGCATGGAATACGCCGGTGAGGTTCACATCGATCATGTCCTGCCAGCTCTGCTCGGGCATCGCCTCGGTCGGGGCAGCCGACAGGATCCCGGCGTTTGCCACAGCGATATCGAGGCGCCCGAACTCGGCGACCCCGTCCGACACGGCGGCATCGAGAGCCGAGAAGTCCCGGACATCCGCTCGGCGCGCCACGATCCTCCGCCCCAGACCCTCGACCTGTCTGACCGTCTCCTTCAGGTCTTCCTCGCTCGCGAGCGCATATGGCACCGAGTCGATCGGCGCACACAGGTCGACGGCGATGATGTCGGCCCCTTCCGATGCCAACCGCACCGCGTGCGCCCGGCCTTGTCCCCGCCCAGCCCCGGTGACGAAGGCAACTTTGCCCTCAACTCGTCCAGTCATGATCAATTTCCTCAGTTCTTGTTGTTGAAGCCGGCGTCGACCGACAACGTCGTGCCGGTGACGTAGCGGCCGTCGTCGGATACCAGGTAGAGCACCGCGTTGCTGACGTCCTGCACCGAGATGAGACCGACCGGCATTGCGTTCGTGACATGTGGAACGAGCTGCGGGTTCTGCTCGAGGAATGCCTCGATCGAGGGGGTCGCGATCATGGGCGTTTCCACGCCCGTCGGATTTACCGTGTTCACCCGGATCGAGTGGGCTGCAAGGTTGTTGGCATACGAGCGCATCAGCCCGACCATGCCGTGTTTGGAGGCGACGTACGCCAACGCTCCTCGGGACGGGCCAAGTATCCCGCGCAAACCCGCGGTGGAGCTGGTCAATACGATGGCGCCGCCCTGACCGCGCTCGATCATCGAAGGCACGGCGGTCTCGAGCGTGTTGAGAACGCCGGTGAGGTTGGTGTCGATCGTGTCCTGCCAGGCCTCGTGCGGTTCGTCGGTGGCGAAGAGAGCGACACCGGCGTTTGCGATCACGATGTCCACCGGGCCGATCTCCGCGACACCCGCGTGGAACGCCTCCGCGAGTTGTTGCTCGTCTCGCACATCGGCCTCGACGGTCACGACACGCCTGCCGAGGGCTTCCACCGCCTTCCTGGTTTCGGCGAGGTCCTCCGACGTCGCCAAGTCGTAGCGCGCCGACGCAAGCTGCTTGCAGATGTCGAGGGCGATGATGTCCGCGCCTTCCTCGGCGAGCCGCAGCGCATGGCTGCGGCCCTGCCCCCGAGCGGCTCCGGTGATGAAGGCGACTTTGCCCGCAACGCGTCCAGACATGATGAGTACCCCTTTGTACTGGTTCCTGATTTTTGATATTGGCGTCGACCGATAGCGCGTCGATGCCTTTCGTTTTCGGATCGGCGCCTATTCGGCGCCGGATCGGATGGCTGCGCGTTATCAGTCGAACGCGCGCACCGCAGTGGCAAAAGCACCACGAAGGTGTTCCAGCACGCTCGGATCCTCGATCGTCGGCGGGATCTGCACCGGCACACCATTCGCCAGGTCGCGCAAACTGCGGCGGAGGATCTTTCCGGAGCGAGTCTTGGGGAGCTGGTCCACAACGAACGCGCGGCGGAAGGACGCGACAGCGCCGATCCGATCGCGAACCATTTCGACCAGTTCGCGCCGCACGGTGTCCACGTCGCGGCTCACCCCAGCCTTCAGCACCACCAAGCCCATCGGCGACTCCCCCTTCAAGGGGTCGGTCACGCCGATCACCGCACATTCCGCGACGTCTGGATGCGCAGCCAGCACCTCCTCCATCGCACCGGTGGAGAGCCGGTGTCCGGCTACATTGATGATGTCGTCGACGCGGCCGAGGACCCATACGTCGCCGTCCTCGTCGATGTGTCCCGCATCGCCCGTGCGGTACCAACCAGGAAATTTGTCCAGGTACGACGCGCGGAAACCCGCGTCGTCGCCCCACAGCGTCGGCGCGGCGCCGGGCGGTAGCGGCAAACGGAGGGCGAGATTGCCCGTCTCGCCGACTGGCAGTGCGACACCATCGTCGCCCAGCGCAGCCACCTCGAATCCCGGACTGGGCCTGCCGCCCGAACCTGGCTTGAAGGGCGTCAGCTCCGCCCCTCGGAACCGCGCCGTTATGGGCCAGCCGGTTTCCGTTTGCCACCAGTTGTCGATGACCGGCCGGTCGATCCGCGATTGCAGCCACGTTGCCGTCGCCGGGTCGCACCGCTCGCCCGCCAGGAACACCGCCCGCAGCGACGAGATGTCGTGTCGACCCAGCATGTCGAGCTCCGGGTCCAGTCGCCTGATCGCCCGTATAGCGGTGGGGGCGGTGAACAGGACATTGACACGGTGCCGGGCGATCACGCGCCAGAAGGCGCCCGCATCCGGGGTCGCGACCGGCTTGCCCTCGTACATCACCGATGTCAGACCGGCCAGCAGCGGCGCGTAGACGATGTAGGAATGTCCGACGACCCAGCCCACATCCGACGCCGCCCACAACACATCACCGGCGGCCAGCCCGAAGATCGCCGGGATGGATGCGGAAAGTGCCACCGCGTGGCCGCCGTTGTCGCGGACGATGCCCTTCGGTCGTCCTGTTGTGCCCGAGGTGTGCAGGATATAGAGCGGGTCCGAGGCCTCGACCGGCACCGAATCGTGCGGGCTCGCTGCCTTTTCCGCCGCCAGCAGGTCATGGTCGCGGCCGGGCTCGAGCTCGGCGAGCGCCTGGGGGCGTTGCAGCACAAAGCAAGCCTCGGGACGGTGTCGAGACTGCGCCAGTGCGGCGTCCAGTACCGGCTTGTACTCCACCACTCGGCCCGGTTCCAGCCCGCACGATGCCGCGATGATCGCCCGTGGCTCGGTGGCATCGATTCGTCCCGCGAGCTCGGCGGCCGCGAAGCCGCCGAACACCACGGAGTGGATCGCTCCCAACCTTGCGCAAGCCAGCATCGCGATCGCGGCCTCGGGAATCATCGGCATGTAGATGACGACCCGATCGCCGCGGCGCACGCCCACAGAGGCGAGGGCTCCGGATACCTTCGCGACACGATCGCGCAGCTCACGGTAGGTGTGTGTGACGACCTCACCGGTCATCGCACTATCCCAGACCAGTGCGGGCCGATCGCCCGCACCAGCGTCGACGTGCCGATCGAGACAGTTGTAGCTCGTGTTCAGCCGGGCATCGGGAAACCAGCGGCCGTAGGGGCCGATGTTCTCGTCGAATACCGCGGTCCAAGGCGCTTCCCAATCGATGCGGGACGCCTGCCTTGCCCAATAGCCCATCGCATCGTCACGCCAGGCGCTGTAGAGGCCCTCGTAGCTCGTCATCGTGTTCCTTCCAGAGACACCCGGGGCGCGGACAGCCGCGCCCGTCTGGGCAGATCACGAGTGGGCGAGGAACCGCTCGACCTGGGCGGCCACGGCTTCCGGGTGCTGTTGATGCGGCGCGTGGCCGGCCTGCGGATAAACGGCCAGCTGTACGTCGGGCAGCTCCCGATAGAGCAACCACTGGTTCTTGACCGGGAAGAACGGGTCGGTGTCCCCGTCGATGACGAGTGTCGGCTGGCGAAGCTCCCCCAGCCTGGCGTAGTGGCCGGTCTTGCCGCCCATGAATTCCATGATCAAACCAGCCATCACCTGAATGACTTCCGGCGTGACGACTGGTTCACGGTCGGCCCGCAATGCGTTGCGATCGATGTAGGCCTGGGTCTCGATGTCACGACCCTCCGCGAAGAAGAGATAGCGGACGTCGTCGAAGGAGTACTCGGGAGTGAGCGCGATGCCGAAGACGATGTCGGTGTGCGGGTCGGTCTCCGGATTGCCGCCCGGGCCCGTCCCGATCACGACAACCTTGCGCACCAATACCGGTTCCTGGATCGCGATGGCCTGCGCGACGAAGCCCCCCATCGAGAATCCCAACACATCCACTACGTCGTGGCCCAGAGCCCGCACGAACGAAGCTGCATTGCGGGCCTTCTCGTCCACGCTGGTCGCCGGTGATCCGGTCGACGAGCCGACCGCTGCGTCACTGAACAGAATCACATGCCGGTGCTCGGCCACGGCGTCGACGAAGGCGGGGTCCCAGTCGTCGAGGGTTCCCCGGAAGCGGTGCAGGAAAACGAGCGGGGTCGCATCCACCGGCTGGTCCGGACCCAGCTCCCGGTACGCGTAGCGGACGTCGCCGACCTCGGCATACTTGGTTTCGATCTCCACGGAGCGGTACTGCTGAACGGCTCGGTCGGTTACCGGAGAGCTCACTGTGTTCACCTCATCGCTTGACGGCTGGTAGCACACAGAATGTAACCCGCGTCACTACCATTATGCAAGTGACTACACTCATGAGAGTGACACGGTTGCTTTGTCAGCTCAGCGAAGGGTCAGGAAACACGCCGACTTCGTTCCTCGAGGGCCGCACGGAGCCGATCGTCGGCGGCCGGCCCCGGCAAGAACATCGAGTGCTCGTCATCGAGCGGATGCCCCGTCAAGCGGTCGATCAACAGCGGATCGACATCTTGTCCGGACTCACTGTCTACGAGACGAACATTGGGAGCCTCTGGGGGGAAGTAGTGGTTACCCCAGGCATACAGGGCAATCAGCACCGGACGGAACGCGTGGCCGGCCTCTGTCAGAACGTACTCGTCCCTCGGGGGGCGCTCGTTGTATCGACGCCGTTCCAGGAGACCCGCCTCGACGAGTGCGCCGAGCCGACGGGACAGGGAGTTCGGCGAGATACCGAGGCTCTTCTGAAACTGTTCGAACCGAGTGAGGCCATGCGTGGCGTCACGGAGGATCAGGATGCTCCACCACTCCCCGACGTGCTCCAGTGCCAGCGCAACCGGACAACTCATACCCTCGAAGCTCTTGTGTTCCATAATGGAAGTTTATGCCACCCCTGCTCGCGGGCCCCAAAGCAGACGGCAACACGCAACACCGTCTCATCCCCCGCACACCTGAACTGGCCGCTGACCTGCGCACCGACGGCAGGTTGGAGACTCGATACCGAAGACGCTCACGCGCGGATGAAACCCGCGCACGACTGCGAACCCGCTGGGGCGGCCGAAGTCTTGGAGTCCGACCGCGAGGCGCGAGTGCGTCGATCAAGCGGTGGAAATCATGCGGGTGCGCTCGGCACCGAGTGCCGCGTGCGCGATTTCCTGGCGAACTAGCGGGAGCCCATCAGGTTGTAGGCGTGCAGGAAGGATTGCAGCTCGTCGTCGCCCTCGACCGTGAGTGCGCCGGATTCTATGGCGTCGGCTGCATCGATCTCATCGTTCATCAGCGCGATAAGTGTCGAGATATCGGTATTCAGACAGACTTTGGGCAACGTCGGCGCCGTTCCCGGTCGCAAAATGACTCCATCCGCCGAGGGGCCTATCCACGCGGACTCGTCGCCGACGTTGAACTGCACGACGCCACCGAACCGATCGACGGCATCGGGGTCGGCACACGCCAATATCCCCTGGACCACCCATTCCGCGCGCGTCATATCCGCGGCGTCGAATGGTGCACCATGTCTGAACCCCCATGCCGCGAGCTGACCGAGCGCCGGGCGCAACTCTTCGCCGACGCCGGTGAGGGCATAAGCCGCGACCGGCGCCGGCGGCGCAAGCACCGTGCGCTCGATCAAGCCCGCCCCTTCGAGGCTCTTGAGACGACTGGCCAGCAGGTTGGTGCCGATGCCCGGCAGTCCCTCGGCCAGATCCCTGTATCTCCGTGGCCCCATACCCAGGTCACGCAGGATGAGAAGAGTCCATCGATCACCCAGGATGTCGAGCGCACGAGCTAGACCGCAGTTCTGGCCGTACGTGCGAGGTTGCATAACCATAGTATAGTAAATACTTCATTTTCATGTATTACGGCTGCTTGGCAGCCGACCGAACGTTCGCACCGCACCCAACGAAGCCTGGCCGCCGCTCCCGACTGAAACCGAATCGGGAGTGGCGGACGTTTTGGTCGAATGTCGTGAACCGCCGTCGCTGACGAAACGTGTTGTCACGCAGATCGACTCACAGGCAACGCCGAATAGCGGCTCAGTCCGCGAGGAAAGATTTGATTTCGGCCGTGAACTCCTCGAGGTACTGGAACAGGAATGCGTGGCCGGCGTCGCTGTACAGCACCAACTTGGCCGACGGCAGGTGTTCAACCGCGGAGTACGACGCGAAGGCGTGGATCATGACGTCGTGCATACCGTTGGCGTAGAGCACAGGTTGCCGGATGGTCGCGAGCCCCGCGACAACCTGCTCCCACGGGGTCGCCAACGCCGCGACGATTGCTTGGAGCTGCCCCATCGCGGCCGCCTCGCTGACTACCGGGGCGTCGGCCGGCATCGCGGCCGAGACCTTGTCGAAGTGTTCGAGCCCCAGCTTCCGAGCGCCTTCGGTTTCGGGATAGAACAGGTACAACATGTCATCGAGGTCGGCATCCGGCTTGGCCATGATTCCAAGGACCCGCTCGCTCATGGTCGGCATGTTGGGGGCGAGGCCCGATCCACTGCCCGCGACGATCAACTTGCGGACGAGATCGGGTCGGGTGAGCGTGACCGCCTGCGCGACGACACCACCGAAGGACCACCCGAGAAGGTCGACCTCGGTCAGCCCCAGCGCTTCGATGAATTCGATCGTGCCCGCGGTGAATCCCTCGACGGTGGTGAGGGCTTCACCGCCGGTGTATCCGATACCGATGTTGTCGAACAGGATGACGTCGCGCTCGGCGGCGAGGATGTCGAGAAACTCCGGATCCCACCAGTCGACGGTGGCACGGAAGCGGTGCACGAGCACGAGTGGAACTCCGCCGCGCGGGCCCATGCGGCGGTAGGTGAAACGACCCGACGCCGCATCGACATGCAGGTTCTCGGCGGTGTTGACAGGTGTGTAGGTACTCATCGTTCTCCTCGGGTGTGGTGCGGGTAATCGGTTGCGCGACAACCAGCTGTGAGATGAAAAATCTTGCGGCTCAGGCGATCTCCACGAGACTCGGATAGTCGGTGTACCCGCGCGAGCCGCCGCCGTACAGGGTGGTGAAGTCCACCGCGTTCAGCTCCGCGCCGGTGCGCCAACGCTCTACGAGATCGGGATTGGCGAGGAAGGCACGCCCGACGACAACGGCGTCAGCCACCCCCTTGTCCAGCAGCTCCTCGACCGTCTCCAGCGACGTCGCCACGGGTGTGGCACCGAGGTTCAACAGCACCGAGCCGCCGAATCGCGTGCGGAGGTCGCGGACGAGCGGTTCGAGAGACTCGAACGGACTGGCCAAAATGCTCAGGTACGCCAGACCTAACGGCGCGATCCCATCCACGACCGTCTGATAGGTCTGGTCGAGGTCGGCACCGGGCACCTCGCCGATGCCGTTCAACTGATGGCCGGGCGAGAGCCGCAGGCCGACACGGTCAGCGCCGATAGCGTCGGCGACTGCCCCAACCACGTCGATGACGAAACGAGCCCGCTTCGCCGGCGTGCCGCCGAATTCGTCGTCGCGGAGGTTGACCGTCGGATCGAGGAACTGGTGCAGCAGATAGCCGTTCGCACCGTGGATCTCGACGCCATCGAGACCAGCACGGATCGCGTTGCGGGCGGCCTCGACGAATTCGGCGATGATTCCGGCGATTTCACCGGTCTCGATGGCCCGGGGCACATCGTGATCGACCATGCCGGCCAGCGTGAACATCTGGCCTGGAGCCTGGACAGCGCTGGGCGAGATCGTGTCGACACCGTCCTTATTGCTGGCATGAGCGACCCGCCCGACGTGCATCAACTGAGCCACGATCGTGCCGCCGGCGCCGTGCACACCATCGGCGACGAGGCACCATCCGGCGACCTGTTCGTCGGTGTAGAGCCCGGGCACAGTGGGGTAGCCCTGGCCGACGGCACTGGGTGCAGTGCCCTCCGTGACGATGAGCCCGGCTCCGGCGCGCTGGCTGTAGTACTCGGCGTTCATCGCCGTGGGCACGTTGCCTTCCCCCGCGCGGCTACGAGTCAGTGGCGCCATAACGAACGACTGCGGCAGGTCCCACGGTCCGATCCGGACGGGTTTGAAAGCAACAGACATGCGGTGATCCTCCTGATAGGGGCGGGGATGACGAACGACGACAGCACTGCAGCTGATCGTCACTTTAAAAAAATATAGTCTTTAATACCTAATTTAGCAACGCCGCAGGTGGCAAATCCTTCAACGCCCAGCGACGTTTACGTAAGTCGGGCGATCACATGGACGCCCATTGCGAGAGACACGCCATCTGGGGTAGCTTCACTAAAGTACACCGAACGGTTTACTTACTCCAGGAGGATGGCATGACTTCGCTCGCCGATCAAACGGTGCTCGTCACCGGAGCCAACCGCGGCATGGGCCGCGAGTACGTCGAGCAACTACTCGGCCGTGGGGTGGCGAAGGTCTACGCCGCCGCCCGCGACCCACAGACAATCCACGTGGCGGACCCACGCATCGTTCCGCTGCAGCTCGATGTCACGAATGCGATGTCGGTCGCCGAAGCGGCCGAGACCGCAACCGATGTCAGCGTTCTGATCAACAACGCCGGCATCGCCCGCGGGACCTCGGTGCTCGACCGGTCCACGGCCATGCTTCGCGCGGAGCTAGAGACGAACCTGTTCGGTCCACTTGCGCTGGCTTCCGCGTTCGCCGATCGAATCGCCGAGCGTTCCGGTGCCATCGTCAACGTCTCGTCGGTTCTCGCATGGCTTCCCGTCGGCGCGAGCTATGGCGTATCGAAGGCGGCGATGTGGAGCGCCACGGACTCGATGCGCACCGAACTCGCCCCACGCGGAGTCCAGGTGGTGGGCGTCTACATGGGGCTCGTCGACACCGACATGGGCAAGTTCTCGGATTCGCCGAAGTCCGATCCCGCAGACGTGGTTCGCCAGGTACTCGATGGCATCGAGTCCGGCGATGCGGAGGTACTGGCCGACGAGCTCAGCCGCCAGGCGCGCACCTGGTTGAGCGACCCCGTGCAGGAACGGGTCGCGCAGCTGATGAGCAGCTGATGGACGCCGAAGCGGCATGTGTCGCGGATGAGCATTTCTCATCCGCTCACAGAGCTGCTTGGAACTCCCGAGTGGTGGCCGCGAACGCCGTGAACAACTTCGGAAGACCTGTGCCCTTGCCCAGCACGCGGGCCGCACCGACGCGGCGAGCCTCCGCCAAGGTGAGCGCGCCCATCGTCAACGCGATGAAGGTCGCGGACGAACAGTGGAGCCTGATCGGCGACTCCGACTCTGATTCCCCGGACGCCACCGACAGCGCAGACTCGCGAACCCTCATCGTGAACACCTCGGGAGTGTGTACAACGCACACGAAGTTCAGGCCCGACAGCAGATTCGGGGAGACCGCTCCCGTCATACAGAGCGCCACCATATCGGGACGCGCCGTTTCCGGCTCGATTCCTTCTGACATCAGACCGAGCCCCCAGAGACCGAAGCCGATGACGGGCGTCCGCAGTCCTTCACCGAACTCCGTCAACGCGTAGGCACCGCTGGACGCCTTCGCCACGACGCCGACCCCTTGGAGCCGACGGAGCCGGCTCGTCAAGCGGTTCGGTCCGGCGGCCGGCAGCTTCGCGCCGAGTTCGTTGAACCGCTTGGGTCCGAGGAGCAATTCCCGAATGATCAGCAGGGTCCATCGTTCGCCCAGCACGTCCAAAGCGGTCGCGAGCGGACACCCTTGTCCGTACAGGCGACCCGTCTCCACAGGACTGAGTGTAGGGACGGTCAGGAGTCGACTCTGCACCGCCGTGACGCTCGGGCCGGTGACATCACAGTCACGCACCATAGCCATCAGGGCGGAGATACCCGCCGAGTTGCTTGCCCAACAATGCCGCGAACTCGATTGTGGTGAGATCGCCGCCGGCAGGCCCCATCGCTTGCAGACCCACCGGCAGCCCGGATCTGCCGAGACCGCTGGGAATCGTCGTGGCAGGTGCTCCGGCGATGTTGGCGATGGCACACCATTTGACCTGGTCCCAGTAGGAGCGGGCCTTGCCGTCGACTTCGAATCGCCGACCGAATCTGTCGATCAACTTGTTGTGGTGCACAGGTGCCGCCGTGGGCGTAACCGGCATGAGCACGATGTCGAACTGGCGGAAGAACTCGTACCACCCCTCCCGTATTTCCTGACGCTTGGCATCTGCCTGCATCCAGGCATAGTGCGACTGGAACGTGCCTCGAAAAGCGTGCGTGGCAGCCCCTCGCGGGTTCTGCACCATGCGCATCGCCATTGCGGCACCAGAGGCTGGGGTGATACCTGTGCGATCACCCGAGAGCTGTCCGTACACCAGTGGCTCGAAGACTCGATGCGACTCGCCGATACTGACCGGCAGCGCGGCAGGCTGGATCTCGACCTTTGCGCCCGCCTGCTCCAAGACGGCGATCGCGTTGGCCATGGCGGCGTTTACCTCGGAGTCGATGGGGCAGTCCGGGTCGTCGAACCAGACCGCGACGCGGAAGTCGCTCAGAGTGGTGGCTCGGGGGTCCGCGAGGGAATACGTAAAGCCGCCGTCACGCGCCAACGCGCCGGTGGTCGCCTCCAGGACAGGAATCAGGTCGCGTGCGTCGCGCACCTGAGCGCCGGCGCAGGCGAGGTCGGGCTCAGCCCACCGACCGGTCCCAGGTCCTGGTGGGAGGTGGCCCACCAAGGGGATCGACCGCCAAGTCGCCTTGTGCCCGTACAGCCCGACAAAATGCGACGGGATCCGAGTCGAGCCACCGATTTCCGAGCCGAAGTCGAAAGCGGTGAGCCCGGCAGCGGTCGCCACCGCACCTCCCCCGGCAGAACCACCCGATGTGCGTGAGAGGTCCCACGGATTGTTTGTCGGACCGAAAACAGGATTGTCCGCCTGCACGTCCTGATTTCCGGGCGGCATATTGGTCTTGCCCATGATGATTGCCCCGGCTCGGCGAAGCCGCGCAATCGGTTCCGCGTCCCGGGTCGGCACATGGTTTACGAGGTCGCGCCGACCGCACGCGGACCTCATGCCTGCCGTCTCGTAACTGTCTTTCGCGGTGATGGGCAATCCGTGCAGAGGTCCCAACGAGTCATTACCGCTGACCCGCTCTTGGTCCGCCTTGGCGGCCTCGGCGCGCGCACGCTCGGCATCCAACGTGATCACCGAGTTCAGGCGACGGTCGTGCTGCTCGATTCGCTGCAAGTAGAGGTCGACGAGTTCGCGACTGGACACCTCACCGCTGCGCAGATGTGCCAGCAGCTCGTGGGCGGGTGCGAAGGCAAGATCATCCGACATGGTTCCTCCGAGGGAGCTCGTCGACAGCGGCAAGATTCTCGAGTTGGGCAAGGGCTCGCTGCACGGAGGCATCGCGCGCAAGTTTTCCGTCGACGATCGGTCCGGCCAGACCACGAAGGGCTGCGACGGGCCGCCAGCGTCCGGGGATAGTGATGGCGCGTTGCCGACGTTCCAGTCCGTCGGCGATCGCGGCGGCCGCGGTTTGCGGCTGAATTCGTTTGAGGATGAACTTGGGCATCGCGGCGAGCAGGGCGAGTACGTGCGGATCCGCGTCCACGCCCTGACGAATCATGTCGGTCTGGATAAGTGAGAAATAGGCCGTCATGGCAGACGCGCCGTGCCTGGCCAACTCGACGCCGAGGCCCCGGCCGAGTTGCTCGACGGCAGCCTTGCTCATCGCGTAAGGGATGGCGCCCGCGCCGTTGATGTAGGCGTATACCGAACTCACCAGGACGATCTGTCCCCGGTTCTCGATCACGGATTCCAGCGTGGCCGACACAGTGTTGACGACGCCATCGACGTTGACCGACAGAACATTTCCCACTTGTCCGGGTGTGAGTGCGCGGAAGGTGGCACCACGCCCCAGAATGCCGGCGTTGGCGATCACGACGTCGATGCGCCCGAACTCCTCATGCGCTCGGCGCACAGCTTCCTGGACGGAATCGAGTTGGGTGACATCGCATTTCAGCGCCAACGCTTGCCCCTTCGGCAGTGTGGCCGCAACTTGTTGCGCTGCTGACAGATCGATGTCCGCCAGCAACACCCGTGCTCCACGCTGAACCAGGGCGGCGGCGGTGGCCGCACCCAACCCACGACCGGCTCCGGTAATCAGGACGACCTTGTCGGAAAGTGAATAGCGTGTCATGTCACCACTCCTCGATGATTTGCGACGCAAGGGACAGCATCGCCAGGGGAGCCGCCAAAGGTGTTTCTTCGCAACATTTTTCGCGTCGATCCCCGGTCTGGTGCGGTGCGCGAGAAAGCAGGACTCGATCCGCAAGCGATGCGTGGTGACGATACGTCGATGACTGTTGCATGTGACGCACGCTACAGGTCACTATACGAAATGTATAGTAGCTCTCTGACCGCGCGACACTCCTCGCGTCACGAGGCGACACACACTGGCTATTCCTCGGCACACGCAATGGTGGCTCGACTGCCACACCGCAATGCCGCCGTCAACGTGCGGCGCGCAGCACGCTCCACCACACCTCGGTGATTCCGGCGATGGCCGACGGGTCGTCAAGACCCGTTGTTCCGCGGACGACCTGCTGATAGCACATGCGCTCGGTCATCCAGATCAGTGAGGTGGCAGTAGCCGCGGCTTCGGACTCGCCGAACCCCTCGACCCGGAGTCGCTCCCGCGCGATATCGACGAACCGGCCCGAGAAATGCACCGGGCTCGGAATTTGCGAGTCCTCGCGGCCCATATCTTCGAGGTAGACGACGAACGCAAGCTGAACCTGCTGGCGGACGAGATCTCACTATCATCGAAGCCCTTCCACGCAGCAGAACTCTCGCCCGGTCGCAGCAATAATCGCCGCTTGCGAAAGCGGCGGCAATCGCATCAAAACCATCCACCGAACAGCTTGGATGTAGCACGCGCAGGCTCAGCTGTGTCGCTCCACCAACTGGACAGCAATTGGGCCAGGCCGGTCTTCATCGTTTCCGGTGCAATCCATGCCGTCGTGGATCGCGCCTTTCTTTTCACACGACCGCGGACGCTGCGGCTTACGTCGAATAGGGGCGCACCAAGGGGCAAGGTGATCGTCGAACTCCGCTGATCGGACAGCCGCCGCGCATTACATCGGGCGCAGCAGCCGGATCGCCTGCAGCGCAACATAGAGTTCGGCGGCCTGTGCCGGGTCATCGCAGTCGCGGCCGGTGAGGTCGCGAATCTTGCGCAGCCGGTAGAGCACGGTATTGCGGTGGTAGTGCATCTGCTGCGCGGCCGCCACGGTCGACCCTTTGCATTCGAACCACACGTTCAGGGTCTGCAACAAAGCCGTCCGCTCCGCCTCCGGCAGGTGTATGACCGGTCCGAGAATTTGTGCGGCCGCACTGTGCGCGGCGTCGGGTAGCCGGACCAGCAGTAGTGCCAATGGGGCCGCTTCGTAGCGGGTAATCGCGGTCGTGCCGCTCGGTGTGCACTTCAGTGCGAGTCGCGCCTCGTCGAGCCCGGCAGCGATGCCTTGGGGGCCGATGAATGTGCGGCTGACACCGGCACGAGCTTCGATCACCGCACCGAGTAAGGCTATGGCAGTGTCGATTTCGGTGGCCGAGTGTGCGCAGATCACCCCGTTCTGGGTATCGGCGTAGCTATCCCAGATCGAGACGATGCCACGGTCGTTGAGCTTCGCGATCGCGGCCGACATCGTCGTCCGGGTCGGACCGGCCTCGGCGGCGACCACCACGAACACTCCGGTCTCTGGTAGGCCGAGAGTGCGCGCCGCGTCCAATACCACGGCGGGGTTCTCCGCATGGTCGTCGAACAGGGTCCGAATCACCCGGGCTCGCGACTCGATATCGGCCAGGGCGAGCAGGGTTGCGGTCTCGCGGTAGGTCTCGGCCGCGGCGTCGGAGTACCGGTCGACGATGGCCCACAACTCGGCCGGAATCTTCAGCAGCTCGCCGTCGGCGACACCACCCGCACGGACCAGCAACTCTTCCCAGATCAGCCGACCACCGAGCCGATACGCGTGCAGCATCGCCGCTATCGGCAGGCCCTGCTCGGCCTTCAATCTGCCTGCCGCACGCGCGGATTCGAGGCGGACCGGATCGCGGCCCGCGAGGTAGCCGAGCAGTGCGGTCAGGTTGTCCAGGCAGGCGCCGCGCAGTTGCGCACGGGTCAGTAGTTGGGAGTCCAGGTACGAACGTTCGGATGCGACGATCCGGTCTGCGAGCTCGTCGGCCAGCGAATCCACCGATTCCAGCAATTGCCTCGCGAGTTCGGTGGCCGCGATCGAATGCAACGGCCTGGCCACCAGCGCAGCGTACCACTCAGGAGTGTGCGCCACGCCACACCTCGATTGTGCCGCCGCACAAAGTCGATCACCCACTCCCGCGACCGTCGCCCATAGTGCGCGGCGGCGTTGGTGCGGACAATTCGGGCTATGACCATCAACGATTCGCCGACCGACCTCCGGGGCACAGTCGACGCCGCGCTGTCGGACCTTGCCGAGGGCGAAAAGGCTTGGGCCGCGATTTCCTTGGCCGCACGCGCCGAGCTGCTCGGACGCGTGCGGGAGCTCACCGCGAAATACGCCCGAGAGTGGGTCGATGCGGCGATCAGCTACAAGCGGCTGGATCCGCAGACGGCGCTGGTCGGCGAGGAATGGATATCCGGGCCCTATGCGATGGCCGCCGGGGCCGGAGCACTGGAGCGCAGCCTGCTCACCCTTGCCGACGGGCGCAGCCCACTCGAGAAGGCACACTTCGGTACAACCGGCGGACGCACGACGGTCCGCGTGCTGCCCACGTCGGTCTTCGACTCGTTGCTGTTGAGCGGATTCAGTGCCGAGGTGTGGCTCCAGCCGGGCATCGGCCGGGCCGAAGCCATCCGAGCGGCGGGGCTGGCACAACTCGACCCGGTTCGCACCCATGGGATAGGCGTGGTGCTCGGCGCGGGCAACATCACCTCGATCGCCCCGTTGGACGTGCTCTATGAACTGATCGCGCACAACCGTGTCGTCGCCTTGAAACTGAATCCGATCACCGATCCGCTATTGGAGCCGTTGACCAAGGTGCTGGAGCCGTTCATTGCGATCGGCGCGGTCCGGATCCTCACCGGCGCAGCCGATGTCGGCGAATACCTGGTACAGCAT
This sequence comes from Nocardia vinacea, assembly GCF_035920345.1. NCBI lineage: Bacteria > Bacillati > Actinomycetota > Actinomycetes > Mycobacteriales > Nocardiaceae > Nocardia > Nocardia vinacea. The sequence goes on along the minus strand of NZ_CP109149.1, from coordinate 424,302 downwards.
CCGGACGTCGCACACGTGCATATGACGGGCAGCGCAGCGACACACGACGCGATCGTCTGGGGCCGCGGCGAGGATGCCGCGGCGCACAGGGCCGCCGGTCGACCTCGACTCGACAAGCCGATCACCAGCGAACTCGGCGGCGTCTCGCCGACCATCGTGCTGCCCGGCCGGTGGAGCAAGGCCGATCTGCGGTTCCAGGCCGAACACATCGCCACTCAGCGCTTGCACAACGGCGGATACAATTGTGTCGCGACACAGGCTGTTGTTATTTCGTCCGACTGGGATCAGAAGGACGACTTCCTTCGAGAGTTGCGCACCGCCTACGACGCCGCACCGAGCCGGCCCGCGTACTACCCGGGCAGCGACGATCGCGTCGCGTCAGCCGAATCGACCTATCCGAGTGCCGAACATTTCGGCGGTCGCTTACTGCTGTCCGGCCTGCGCGGCGACCGCAGCGAAACACTGTTGCAGACCGAATATTTCGCACCCGTCCTCGGAGTTGTCGAATTGTCCGGCCTCGGAGCCGATTTCGCGCGTGCGGCGGCGGCTACGGCGAACGATGAATTCGTCGGCACGCTCGGGGTGAACGTCATCGCACATCCGGCGACCATCCGTGCGCTGGCCGCGGCATTCGACGAACTGGTCGAGCAGTTGCACTACGGCACGATCGCGATCAATGCGTGGACCGGCGCCGGGTTCCTCACCGCCGCGGCAACCTGGGGCGCTTATCCAGGCCATACGATCGACGATGTACAGAGCGGAATCGGTGTGGTGCACAACGCATTCCTGATCGATCGGCCCGAACGGACGATCGTGCGCGGTCCGTTCCGCCCGGCGCCACGGTCGGTGTTGCACGGCGAGTGGTCCCTGACACCGAAGCCGCCGTGGTTTGTGAACAATACGACCGCGGCGACAACCGGTCGACGGCTCGCCGCGTTCGCCGGAGCACCCGGGTGGGGAAAACTGCCGGGAATCTTCGCATCCGCGCTGCGCGGCTGACCGATCAGGAGCACACACGTGGATACCTACGCCGATTACGTCGTCATCGGTTCCGGATCGGCGGGCGCGGTCGTCGCCAACCGACTCAGTACCGACCCCGCTAACAGCGTCTTTGTGCTGGAGGCCGGGCCGGAGGACAAAGGCAAGTACATCCATATCCCCGCCGCATTCGCGAAATTGTTCCGCAGCGCCGTGGATTGGGATTACCGCACCGAACCCCAGCTCGGCCTCGGCGGCCGCGAAATCTATTGGCCCCGAGGCAAAACGCTGGGCGGGTCGTCCTCCCTCAACGCGATGATGTGGGTGCGCGGATTCGCAGCGGACTACGACGAATGGGCCGAGCGGGCCGGAAGCAAATGGTCCTTCGCCGAGGTCGTAAGGTACTTCCGCAAGATCGAAGCAGTCGAGGGGGCATGCGAACCCGACGAGGGTGTCGCCGGTCCGCTGCATGTATCGCGACAGCGCAGCCCGCGCCGGGCCACCGCGGCATGGCTGGCGGCGGCAGTCGAGTCCGGGCATACGGTGGAGCGCCCGAATCTGCCCGAGCCGAAGGGGTTCTGCGAGACCGTCGTGACGCAGAAGGGCGGCGCTCGCTGGAGCACGGCGGACGCCTACCTGCGGCCGGTGCTCGGCCGAAAGAACCTGACCTTACGCACCGAGGCCGTCGCGACGCGCATCATCTTCGATGGCACGCGTGCTGTGGCAGTCGAATTCGAGTCCGGCGGCAAGCGTGCGGTGGTGCGCGCCCGCCGTGAGGTGGTGCTGTGCGGCGGCGCGATCAACAGTCCGCAACTGCTGATGCTGTCGGGCATCGGCGATCGCGAACATCTCGCCGAGCACGGCATCGCCACCGTGCACCACGCACCCGAGGTCGGCGAGAACCTGATGGACCATCTGGTCGCGATGCTCGGTTTCGACGTCGACAATGACAGCTTGTTCGCCGCGGAAAAGCCCCTGGAGCTCATCAATTACCTTGCCAGACACCGCGGCATGCTCACCTCCAATGTCGGTGAGGCATACGGATTCGTGCGTAGCCGCCCGGACCTGGATCTGCCCGACCTGGAGCTCATCTTCGGACCAGCACCGTTTTTCGACGAGGGGATCGGCGAACCATACGGCCACGCGGTGGTAATGGGATCTATCCTGCTCAAACCCGAGAGCAGAGGCCGGATCTCGCTGCGCTCCGCCGATCCGCTGGCAAAGCCGGTCATCGATCCCCGCTACCTGTCCGACAGTGGCGGAGTGGACCGCGCGGCCATCCTGACGGGCCTGCGCATGTGCGCGGAGATCGCCGAAGCACCCGCTTTGAAAGCCCTGCTCGGCAAGGTCGCTCGGCCCGCGGGCGCGGCGGATACCGGTCCGGAAACGCTCGAACTGGCGCTCACTACCTGTTCGCACACGCTGTATCACCCAGTGGGCACCTGCCGGATGGGTAGCGACGAAACCAGCGTGGTGACACCGGAATTGCGGGTTCGAGGTGTCGAAGGTCTGCGCGTCGCGGACGCCTCGGTGATGCCGAGCATCATTCGCGGACACACCCACGCCCCGAGTGTGCTGATCGGTGAGAAAGCAGCCGAGCTGATCCGCGGCTCATAGTGCAGCGACATCCCGCCGGGCGTTGGCCGTCAGCTGGCGCCCGTCGGGTGAACCTCGTTCCTCAGCTCTGCGGGATTGTCGCCGTTGGCGGACCGATGACCCAGCCAGTGCGTGATCTCCAAGGCGACCCCGATCTCGAGACCATTGTGCTCGAGAGTGATCGGCAGGAGTTCCTCCGCGCGCTGGATGCGGTTGAGGACAGTGTTGCGATGCGCGAAGAGTGTTCGTGCGGCACGGGAGGTGCTGAACTGCTCACGGATATAGACCCGCAAGGTCTCACGGAGCTCGAGATCCGCACTCGCCACCTTCCCCAGCGTGCGGGCGACGAACTCGTTGGCCCGCTGCTCGTTATAGGTTGCGAGCGTCACGAGCTGGACGTCGGCGAACCTGGCGAAACGCAAGGCCGGCAACTGTTGCATCAATCGCTGTGTCTCGACCGCATCCAGGTGGCTGCGTCGAAAGCCCTCTACCCCGGTGTCGGCTGGTCCCATGGCTATGCGGACGCCCTCGATATGTGACGTCGCCGCGGCGAGGGGTTGCGCGTCGTCGACCGTCGCGTTTGCCAACCAGGTCCACAGCGAGGTGGAACTGGCAATGACATGCAATGTCTGCTGCGCATGGGTGGCTATCCCCAGAGCCTCCGCCGCGCGCTGCAAGCCGGGTCGATCGGGCGCACCGGGGTCCGTCCACAGAACGACCGCGGTGTGGCGGCAGTCGAATCGGTAGCCGAGGCGGTCGCTGGCGCGATCGTTGGCCATCGGCGCCCCTTCGAGGACGAGGCTCACCAACTCGAACCGCCGCGCGTGACTGTCCCGAGTGAGTTCGGCACGTTCGGATTCGAGCTGCTCAGCCAGCGCGGCGAGCGTGACATCGACGAAGTCGGCCAGAGAGCGAGCTGCCACGTCGAGGGCTTCCTGGAGTGCGACCGGGTCGGATGAGACCGTGAATGCGAGCCGCATCCAATGCCTCCACAGCGCATTGTGTCCCGAGTGATAGGCCGGGACCAGAATCTGTTCGACGCCTCGGCGGAATGCGTCACGGGCTACACCGACCACTTCCGTGCTCAGGTTCGCCGTGACCGGTTCCCGCGGAGCCTTCAGCAAGGATGCGGCCCAGTGCAACAGATTGGCGCGGGAGCTGGCCGTGATCTCGGCAGCTAGCGAAGGTTCGGTGCGAAAGGGTTCGACTGCCGCGTCGAATACCGCGTCATGAAAGTCGGCCATGACCTCGGCAGGTTCGGCGAGCAGCAGTTCGCAGACGCGTTGGATTACCCCGTCGGCATCCGGCGACGAGCTCGTAGTCATGGTTCGAATATAACCACCGCTGGCTAGGCAGAATGCCCATTCATCGGAGACTTCTTGGGCGAAATGCTCTTGAGAGGCAGGTCACTGCATCGGAAACTTGTAACGCACGACACAGCGATACCGGAGAGAGGACCAGGCCGTGGCAACGAAAGGCAAGGTCGACAGCGAGACTTGCGATGGGCCGCCGGAGTACGTCGACGTCCTGATCGCGGGGGCGGGGATCTCGGGGATCGGCGCGGGCAGCCATCTGAAGAGCAAGCTGCCGGAGAAGACGTTCCTGATCGTGGACGCCCGCGAGAATATCGGCGGTACCTGGGATCTGTTCCGCTACCCGGGTATTCGTGCCGACACCGACGCGCAGACGTTTTCCTACGAGTTCAAGCCGTGGAGGCACGACAACGCGATCGCCGACGGCGGGGAGATCCTGAGCTATCTCCATGAGACGGTGGATGAGTACGACCTGACATCCCATCTGCGACTCGGCTGGAAGGTCGTCTCGGCCGACTGGTCCTCCCAGCGAGGTCTCTGGGCAGTGCAGCTATCCGACGTCGTCGCCGGCCAAAGCGCGACCGTGGAATGCCGGTGGCTATTCGGGGCCACGGGTTACTACAGCTACGACCGCGGATACCGCCCCCACTTCGATGACGAAGAGCGCTTCACCGGCGAGATCGTCCATCCCCAACATTGGCCCCAGGATCTGGACTATCGCGGTCGAAAGGTGGTGGTCATCGGCAGCGGTGCCACTGCGATCACACTGGTCCCCGCCATGGCGGAGGCCGCCGCTCACGTCACGCTACTGCAGCGCTCGCCCACCTACATTCTCCCGATCCCGAGCCGGGACCCGGTCACCGACGGCCTCCGCAAGATCCTGCCGGAACGCATGGCATATCGGATGAGCCGGACTATCAACAGGACTCGGCTAGCCGTCATCTACGGAGTCAGCCGCCGCTATCCCCGGTTTACGCGTCGGCTGGTCCGCTGGGTCAACAAACGGGCGTTGCCGAAAGGCTATCCGGTCGACCAGCACTTCAAGCCGAGCTACGACCCATGGCACGAGCGCATGTGCTTCGCCCGCGACGGCGACTTGTTCACGGCGATCAGCACCGGCAAGGCTTCCGTTGTCACCGACCGGATCGCCCGATTCACCGAGCGGGGAATCGAGCTTGCCAGCGGCGCCAGTGTGGACGCCGACATCGTCGTGACCGCGACCGGCCTTCAGATGATTCCGCTTCGGGCGATGACTTTCAGTATCGATGGCCTGCCGATCGACGTATCGGACACGGTGGTTTACAAGGGCATGATGCTCTCCGGGGTACCGAACTTCGCCTTCGCCTTCGGCTACACCAATGCGGCTTGGACCTTGAAGGTCGACCTCGTCTGCGAACATCTCTGCCGCCTCATTGCTCGCCTGGACAGCCACGACGAGCACATCGCGGTGGCTGTCGCCAACGACCCCACGCTTCAACTCACGCCGATGGTCGACTTCCACGCCGGATATGTCCAACGAGCGGCGGACACACTTCCCCGGCAAGGTTCGCATGGCCCCTGGTCGATGGAGATGAGCTACAGCGCAGATCGGCACCGGCTCGTCCGGGGGCCCGTGACGGATCCCGCACTGCGATTCTCCCGCATCCCTGCCGATTCCGACGTCGCGTTGCGAGTCGGCTGAACCACGATGAGAAGGCAAGAGATCACCTTTCCCAGCGCTGGAACTACGTGTGCGGCATGGCATCTGCACGCCGACGGCGACACCTTGCACGGGAAGAACGGGCGGCCGTGCGTTGTGATGGCCCACGGCTTCGGCGGCACCCGCGACGCAGGTCTGCTCGGGTTCGCGGAGGGCTTCGCCGCCGCAGGCATCGACGTGGTGCTCTTCGACTACCGTGGTTTCGGTACCTCGGCAGGGAACCCACGTCAGCTTGTGTCCTACCGTCGGCAACGCGCCGACTACCGCGCCGCGGTCCGAGCCGCACGATGTATCGACGGTGTGGACCCCGGTCGAATCGTTCTGTGGGGGACGTCGTACTCGGGTGGTCATGTCTTGCATGTCGCAGCCACCGACCCTGCCATCGCGGCAGTCGTAGCAATGACGCCATCGGTCGATGGCCTGGCCACAGTGGCGCACCTGGCCCGGACCGGAGGGCCGGCACCCCTGCTGCGGCTCACTGCGCAGGGATTTCGCGATGTCATGGCCGCCGCAGCCCGACGTCCGCCTCGACTTGTGCCGGCGATCGGGCCGTCCGGTTCCGGCGCGGTGCTGGCCAAGGACGGCGCTCAGGAGGCGATGGCCGGTGTGGCCGGGCCGACCTGGCGCAACGAAGTCTGCGCCCGGGTAGCACTCGAGCTCGTGCTGAATCGACCACGTGGGTTCGCACCCCGCCTGCGGGCACCACTGCTGGTGCAGGTGGGCGATAAGGACACGGTGGTCCCCGCCGCGCCCGCGCTCGACGTGGCGGCGCGCGCCGGCGGCGGTGCTGAATTGCGGCGCTACCCGGTGGACCACTTCGACGTGTACGACGGCCCCTGGCAGGCGCGCCTGCTCGCCGACCAGGTCGACTTCATCGCGCGCGAGCTGCGGCGCATCCCCGATCAGGTGGAGGCAATCGCCCCCCGCTGACACACGTCGCCGATCCCGCCACCTACGCTGCGGGCGATTGGCGGCGTAGGTGATTGCCGACACGCGCGTTTCGTGCGGTCGGCACGAATGGGGCCGGGTTTTCGGAGGAGGCGGGCGGATCCTCGGGCTGGTTGCTGAGGCCGCAGGTCAGCAACAAACGCTGCGAGCAGCGCTTGCGGCTGCCGTCGCCGTCGTGGGCGGCGATCCACAACGTGACGTGCGCCCATCGAGAGGTGGCCGGGCTGCGTCCGCCCAGCATGCCTCGACTCCGGGCAGCGGACACGGATCGTGGCGCTATCAGGATCCGGAACGGATCAGGTGAGCTCAGCGGTTTGTTGCTTGGCTGATGAGAGCTTCCGCTGCGCCCCGGGCATTTGCCCAGGGCGCCGGATCGTCGAGGGAGGTGGACAATGCGGCTGCACCCTCGTACAGGACAGCGAGCTGGTCGCCCAGCAGCTGGGGGTCTGCCGCGCCAGCTTGTCGGGCCAACTCGGTGAGACCGTCGATGTAGTTCCGCTTGTGTGCGTGGACGATGGCTTGAACACCAGGCATGGCCTCGGCTGCCTCGACCGCCGCGTTGTGAAACGGGCAGCCGCGCATCGGCGCATCGGCGGCATCCGGGCTGTCGAACAACGCGAGCAGCCGCGAACGCGGATCCGAATCGGACTCCGGCGACGGCGTGATGTCACCCGCCGCTTGCCGTAGCATGCGCAGATACTCCTCCACCAACGCGGTCTTGCTCGGAAAGTGTTGGTAGAGAGTTCTTTTCGACACAGATGCTTTGGTCGCGATCAGTTCGACACCAGTGGCGTTGATGCCCTCGTTGTAGAACAGCTCCGCAGCTGCGTTCAGGATGCGTTGACGCGCGCCACGCCCTCCCCGACGGGTCGGTTCCTGAGTATCGGTGAGCGAAGTCATGAAGCAAGTATACCGATCTGTTTACAAGTGAGGCGATGCCGACTACCGTCATCCCTAAAGGTACACCAATCGGTTTACATCAGGAGGAAGTCATGACAGACCAGCGATCCACTCAACCTGTTCCCGACCGTCATCAGCAGGGGCAGAGTGTTCGTGTGGGCGGCACGTCGTATGCAGATGCGCCAACGAAATCCGTGCAGGTCGGCGCAACGCGGTTCGCATATCGCGAGCTGGGCCTCGATACCGGCGTACCAGTGATCTTCTTGAATCACTTGGGTGCAAACCTGGACAACTGGGATCCCCGAGTGGTCGACGGCATCGCAGCGAAGCATCGCGTGATCACCTTCGACAACCGCGGCGTCGGCGCGTCCGAAGGCGAGACACCGGACTCGGTCGAGGCGATGGCACGCGATGCTGTCGCCTTCATCCACGCGCTCGGCTTCGAACAGGTCGACATTTTGGGATTCTCACTGGGAGGCTTCGTCGCGCAGGTGATCGCCCGCGAAGAGCCGGAGCTCGTGCGAAAGCTGATCCTTGCGGGGACGGGTCCAGCGGGCGGTGAAGGCATCGTCAACGTGACCTCGTTGACCTACCGCGACACATTCAAGGCGGTGGCCACTTTCAAGGATCCGAAAGAGAATCTGTTCTTCACCAAAACCGCACACGGCAAGTCGGAGGCTCGCGCGTTCGTGAAACGGCTGAAGGAACGCAGCGTCGACCGCGACAAGGCAATCGCACTGCGCGCATTCCGCACTCAGCTGAAGGCCATCCACGCGTGGGGCGCGCAGGAGCCATCCGACCTGAGCCGTATCCAGCACCCTGTTCTCGTAGCGAACGGTGAGAACGATCGGATGGTCCCGACCAGCAATTCCTTCGACTTGCAACGTCGTCTGCCGAACGCGAAGCTCCGCATCTACGTGGACGCGGGACATGGCGGGATCTTCCAATACCACGACAGGTTCGTCGGAGAGGCGCTCGAATTCCTGGGGTAATGAGCCCAATCGGTACGCATCAGCGATCGATGGTGCATCGATCATCGAGCCCGAGCAGCCTGACCAGTTGACATTCGACGACAAAGAGAAGAGAACACATGCCTTCCGTATTGATTACCGGCGCCAGCAGGGGGATCGGTCTGGCGATCACCGAGCACATGAGCGGACGAGGTTGGGACGTGTATGCCACGGCTCGATCCGATGCCGCCCTCGAAAGTCTCGATCGCTTACCCAATGTGCACGCGATCGGTCTCGACATCACCGACAGGTCCGCCATCGCTACGCTTCCCGATCGACTCCCCGCTGAACTGAACGGTGTTGTGAACAATGCCGGCATCATCGTGAACGGACCGGTGGAGGGGCTGTCCCTCGATGAGTTGTCGCGGCAACTCGAGGTCAACGTGACGGCCCAGATCGGAGTGACGCAGGCGGTGCTGCCGAAAATACGTGAAACACGTGGACGGGTGGTGTTCATGTCATCGGTCAGCGGGTTGATCACCACGCCGGGCACCGGCGCCTACAGCGCATCGAAGTATGCAGTCGAGTCCTTGGCCGATGCACTCCGGATCGAGCTGCGCCCGTGGCGGATCCCCGTCTCGCTCATCGAGCCCGGGCCCACCCGTACCGACATGTGGGGTGGCATGCTCGACGAGCACGACCGCATGACCGCGCAACTGACCGACGAGCATCGCGAACTGTACGCATCACACCTTGCTGGGACTCGGAAGCTGTTGGGCCGCATGCAAAAACTCGCGGGCGATCCCCAGAAGGTCGTGAAGGCCGTCGACCACGCGCTGACATCGAAGCGCCCGAAGCGTCGATACCTGTGCGACAACGTCAGTCGGGCGCAGAAGTTCGTTGTCGCGATGACTCCTACGGCCGTCAACGACGCGGTCCTGTCAGCGGCCACCACGGTGAAGTGAATCCTTGCCGCGGGCGGCCCACCGCTCCGCAACGGGCGGCGAGCCCACCATCACTCACGCGATCGGCGATCTCCCCAGTCGACGGCCTCGACGCGGCACCGGTTGACCCACTCTGATAACTTCGTTATTCTAAGTCTATCGTCCATGCCGGGGCGCGCCGATTGCAGGTCGCAATCCATGTTGTGGACACACTTCCGCGCAATTCCATCGGCAAGTAGCCAAACACAACCGAGGCCACCACACCGCGCATCACCCGAGAGAAGAGAAGGTAGGTGACATGAAGGCATTCATTGTCGAGTCCTACGGCAAGGACGGACTACGGGCCGCAGATGTGCCCGAGCCCAGCGTGGGCCGTCGTGACGTTCTGGTCCAGGTCCGCGCGGCCAGCATCAACCCGCTGGACAAGATGGTTCGCAACGGCGAGTTCAAGCAGCTGCTGAAGTACAAGCGCCCGTTCATTCTCGGCCACGACGTCTCCGGTGTCGTGTCGGAGGTCGGCGCGGACGTGCGTGCCTTCAAGGTCGGCGATGAGGTGTATGCCAGGCCGCGAGACCTTCGGATCGGCACCTTCGCCGAGTCCATCGCGATCGACGAAGACGATGTCGCACTCAAGCCGCAGTCCTTATCGTTCGACCAGGCCGCTGCCGTGCCTCTCGTCGCGCTGGCAGCCTGGCAGACGCTCGTCGACGTCAAGCCAGGCCAGAAGGTCCTCATCCACGCCGGTGCGGGCGGCCTCGGCTCGACCGTCATCCAGGTCGCCAAGCATCTGGGCGCCTACGTCGCCACCACAGCGCACACCAAAGACGTCGAGAAGGTCCGCGCCTTGGGCGCCGACGAAGTTATCGACTACACCAAGCAGGACTTCTCCGAGGTACTCACCGGATACGACCTCGCGCTGGACTCACTCGGGGGCCCCAATCTGGAGAAGTCCTTGACCGTGCTCAGGCGGGGCGGGCTCGCCATCAGCGTAGTCGGCCCGCCCGACCCCTCCTTCGCCGCACAAGTCGGTCAACCGCTCCTCGCGCCGGTCATGGCGCTGTTGAGCCGCAAGATCCGCAAGCAGGCGAAGAAGCAGGGAGTGCGGTACTCGTTCTTCTTCATGAAGGCCAACGGCGCACAACTCAACCAACTGGCCACGCTATACGACAACGGCACCCTGCGGCCGATGCTCGACCGCACCTTCCCCTTCGATCAAACCCTCGAGGCCATGACGTACGTCGAACAGGGCCGCGCCAACGGCAAGATAGTCGTCACGCGATGAGTGAATGCCTGAGATAGCTTTATGGACCGGGTCTTTCCCTTCGAATCGACCAACGAGGCGATGGCATATGTCGAAAAAGGACGCGCGAAAGGCAAGGTCGTCGTCAAGGTGAAATAAACCTACGTGCGTCGTACTGGGCCAGCACCTGCAGCATGAACGAGCGCGGCAGCCCGGCTGCCGTCGGTGCGCTGGCGAGTCCTTCGAGGACCGGCTGTAGTTGACGACCACTATCCGCGACGAGCCTGACCAGTCCCAATTTCGCGCAAACCGACAGCACCGGTGCCAGCAGTTCGATAGCCCGGACCGAGTGCGATTTCGACGTCCAGTCGATGCGGTTCGAGTGGGCGGCACAATTTGTCTTCGGCTCGGCGCACGCGATAGAGCACCGAGTTGCGGTGCAGAGCGATCCACGCAGGCAGGGCTATTGGCTCGAAAGCAGTTCGCCGAGTTCCTGCTTGTGACGTTCCAACCACGCCGCTTCCTCTCCGGGAGCGGGCATGATCAGCCCGGCCTCCATGATGGAGGTGGGATCGAGCTCGGTAAGCCCGAGCAGCAGACTGCGGGTGTCCTGGCCGGTGATGGCGACCCACGCCTCCGACAGTCGCGTCAGCAGTTCGGCCCGCGATGCACGATCCCGCCCAGCCCGGATATTCCCACTGATCACCGACACTGTGTTGGGCTTTCCGGCAGTGAAGAATGCCGACGGCTCGTATTCGACAAAAACAACGTTGACGAATCCGCGGGGCGCACCGGTGACCGAGGTATGAATGGCGGTGATAGCCTCCGCCAGGTCGGCGCGGTGATCCGCATCGAGTGACCCGGCTGGGACCAGACATTGATAGAGCGGCATGGGGCTTTCCTTTCGAATCGACAAGCGGCCGAGCGGATTTCGCAAGACCGTCAGAAAATGGTCGATCGGCTTCGATCGACCGGAAGGGCGATTTCGCGCTTGAGGATCTTCCCGGTCGGTCCCTTGGGCAACGCGTCGAAGATGTGCACATGCCGTGGGTACTTGTAGGCAGCGACGCGTTCCTTGACGAAATCGCGTATTTCATCGGAAGTAGCCGTGGCACCGGGTTTTAGGGCGACGGCGGCGGCGACTTCCTCGCCGAGTTCGTCATGCGCCACACCAAGGACCGCCGCTTCGGTGATATCTGGGTATTCGTAGAGCACTTCTTCGATCTCGCGGGGATATACATTGTAGCCACCGCGAATGATCATGTCCTTCTTGCGGTCGACGATGAAGTAGTTGCCGTTGTCGTCGATCCGGCCCAGATCGCCGGTGTGAAACCAGCCCGCTCTGATGGCCTCGGCGGTTTCCTCGGGCTTGTTCCAGTAGCCCTTCATGATGTTGTCGCCGCGAATCACGATCTCACCGACGACACCGTCGGAGACCGCGCCGCCCTCGTCGTCGACCACCAGCAACTCGACGCCGCGGACAGGGGTACCGATGGAACCGGCCACGCGGGTCCGATCGGGGTGATTGAAGCAGGCGGCGGGCGAGGTCTCCGACAGCCCGTACCCCTCGAGCACCACGCATCCGAATTGCTTCTCGAACGCGTGCAACACCTCGACCGGCATGGCGGATCCACCACTGACGCAGATCCGCAGCGCGCCGAGATCCGCGTCGACGGCACCCGGATGATTCAGCAGCGCCGAGTACATCGTCGGCACCCCTTCGAAGATTGTCACTTGGTCCCGGACCAGGATCTCCAAGGCCTTGGCCGGGTCGAATCGCGGCAGGAGCGTCAGCGTCGCGCCGACGCGCACGGCGGCGTTGAGTGCGCATGTCTGTCCGAAGACATGGAACAGTGGTAGCCCGCCGAAGATCACATCCTCGGCGCTGAGGTGCAGGAGGGTCTGCGCGACCACGTCGACGTTGCCGCAGAGGTTGGCGTGGGTCAGCTCGGCACCTTTCGGCAGGCCGGTGGTGCCGGAGGTGTACAGGATCACGGCGGTGTCATCGGGTCGGCGATCGATCACATCGGCGCGCGGGTCGACCGCCATCACCCAGTCGAGGAATTCGCCCGGAACAACCGGAACCGCAGTACTACCAACCTGCTCGGCACCGGCCACGGCCGCGGCGGCGAAGTCGTGCCAGACGAAGATCAGCTTGGCACCGGAGTCACGCAGGTAGTAGGCGACTTCACGTTCCTTGAGCAAGGGGTTCATCGGCACTACGACTGCTCCCACCCGCAGGATGGCGTAGTAGAGAGCAGCGAAATGCGGGACATTCGGGAGCATGATCGCGACTCGGTCACCGGGCGTCACACCATATGCGGCCAGTAGACCGGCGATGCGCTGACTGAGCGTGTCCAATTGCGCGTAGGAGACGGCTGTCTCGTCGAGCCGAATCGCGACGCTGTGGGGATGGTCGCGGGCAGAGATCACGAGGTTTTCGGCGAGATTCATTATCTGTTGCTTTCTTCGGTGCAGCGGTAAGGACCGGCGAATTGTGTTGTGGTTTCGGCGATATCAGACGGGTGTGATGTCGGAGATGAGCCATCGGTCGTCGGCATGAGTCATGGTCACTCGGATGCGGCTGCCGTCCAGCCGCGGTCCCTGATATTTGCTGCTCGTGGTTTCCTGGTCGAGGAACAGCAGGACTGCGACTTTGTCGACTGTTGCTGTGACTACAGAGGTTTCGACGACCTTCGCAGTGGTGACGATCGAATCGCGATGTGCCGCAGGGATGATCACCGTCGAGCTGAGTTTGCTGAAGTCGTCCCGGAAGGTGCCGGTCAGATTGTCGGTGACCTTGGGGAATTCAGTGTCGATGGTGTTGAAGTCGTAGGACAGCACGGTGGGGATTCGTGATTGCGCCGAATCCCGCGCTGCCCGCGCGGCGGCCTCGGCCGCGCTGTGCTGCGAAGTGCTGTGTCCGAACAGGACGGTCGTTGTGGTCGCCGCGCACAGCATGAGCGCGAGCACGACGAATATGGCGATGGTGGCCCGTCTGCCGAGCGCGGACACATGCCGGAACCATTGGCGTGGAAGGAGTTTCATGCGACGAACTCCACGTTCGAGACGAGCCATCGGCCGTCGGTGTGATCGAGGGTCATCTTCATGCGGTAGACCCGCTGCTGCCCCTCGGGGGCTTCGGTGTTCTTGACCGTGGAGGTGACCGCGGTCAGCACGGTGGCGTGCGCGTCGTCGACGGCGACGATGCCGGCTTCTTTGACCTCACCGGTGGATTCGACCTTGCCGTTCTGCAGCACCGCGACGAAGTTGCCGGAGATCTTGTCCCATTGGTCACGGAATGATCCGGTCGAATCGGCGGCGATCGCGTCGAGATTCTGTTTGGCCGAATCATGATTGAGGGTGACCAATTGGACGGCGATCCGGCGCGCGGTATCGAGCACGGCGCGATCGCGGCTGTCGTCTTGGTGGTTGTGGTGGACATTGAGCCAGAGCTGCGAGCTCACGCCGACGAGCGTCACCACGACTCCGGTGGCGATGGCGATCGCCCACACCCGCCATGGTGAACCTGGACGGTGCGCCGAGTCAGAAGTGGAGTCGACCTCGGATGAGGCCTCGTCGGCATTTATTTGATCAGTAGCGATTGCCATCCCTGGTACTCCTTTGCTTGGGCGGCCATTTGGGCTCGCTGCCCGAGGACATAGGTGAGACCGTCGGGTCCCCGGAAGGTCCCGTCGTGCTCGGCGTACGGAGCTGTCACGGCGGCGGGCACGACCGGCGGGGACGAGGTCGGGCTGGGGATGGGTGCGCGTCCGGTCGGCGCGGCCGGGGTGGGCTCCGAGCTTTGCGAGTTCGCGGCTGGGCCGGGATCATCTGGGTGCGCAAGCATTTCCGGCCAGGTCGATGGCAGGCCACCCGGGCAGTTCGCGATGTCGGCGGTGCGCAGCGAGGGATCGGAGGCGCAGGGGATGTTCCGGGCACCGCGGATGACCTTCGGGTTGTCCGGTGCGACCTGGCAGTAGTTGCCTGTCGACGTCACGGCCGGTCCCGTGTCGGATGGGTCGCGGCGCTGTGTGCTCTGGTATCCCTCGGTGCACGGTGGCGGGTTTTCGGTGTTTCCGAATTTCACGTCCAGCGGCAGCTGCGGGCCCGTGGTGTCGTCGGTGGTCTGCAGGCCCGCGGCGACCCCGGTGTAGTTCAAGCCGGTCGCAAGCGCTGGATACACGACCAGGATCTGGCGTAATCCCGCGACGTTGACCCGGAGCACCTGTCCCACGGTTTGCAGATCGGCCAGCAGCACCGGAAGTGGTGTCGTGAGATCGGCGAGGGTGCCGGACACGGTGTCGGCTGCGGCCGGCCCCTGATCCAGCGCATCGCGCAGTTGCGCGTCGTTCAACGTGAGCTGCGTTGTGAACGATGCTAGATCGTTTGTCGCGGAACGAATTTCGGTGCGAACCGAATTTCCGGTGCGCAATAGTGGTTCGGCGTCGTCGAGCAAGGTGAGGGTGGGGCCGATATCGGCTTGGGCGAGGTCGAGTAGCTTGGCGGAGGATTCGATGAGCGTCGCCAGGGCGGGGCCGGTGCCATTGACGGCGTGGAAAGTCTCGTCGATCGCGGTCCGCAGCGAGTCGGTGGACACGCTCTTCAGCAGCATCTGCGTCTTGTCGAGCACGTCGCCGGTCGGGATCGGCACGGTCGTCTTCAACAGCGGAATCGAGCTGCCATCGCGCAGATAGGGCGCTTTGTCATCCGATGGAATCAGGTCCACGTACTGTTCGCCGATCGCGGACATGCTCTTGACCGTGGCGCCGGCCGACGCCGGGATGTCGTGGTCGTCGCGCAATTGCATGCGCACCCGGATGGTCTCACCGTTGAGATCGATGCCGGTGACGCGGCCGACCTCGACGCCGCGGTAGGTGACCGACGCGGATTCGTACAGACCACCGGAGTCGCTGAAATCGGCTGTAACCGTGTAGGTTCCAAGGCCCGTGAGACGCTCGGCACCGATGTAGTGGACCGAACCGTAGCCGAGGCTGACCACCGCCAGGATCGCGAAGACGACGAGTTGGCCCTTGACCAGACGAGTTTTCATCGGGGTCCCCCGTTCGGGTCGGCGGTCGCCGGCAGGTCGCCGGACGCCGGTTGGGTCGGTGCGATGAGCGGGTTGACGGCGCGGTTGGACATCGGGACGAGGCGGTTGAACGGGATGCTGCCGATGACCTTGTTCTGGATGCCTTCGACGGTGAGGTCGAGAGTGAGGAACAAATTGACGTAGTCGCCCTTGACGGCGCGTTCGGCGACCGTGACCGGGAACGGGAAACTCAGGGCGACGAGCAGCGACCCGGCGAGATCGGAGCCCGCCGCGGCGAGCTGGGTCAGCGTGGGCTGCAGGTTGTGCAGGTCGGCGGTGAGGTCGTCGCGGCTGCTGTGCAACACCTGCGCGGCTTGCGCGCCGAAGGCACCGACCCGGTCGAGCATGGTCGTCAGTTGGGTCTTCTGGTCGTTGAGCACGGCCAATGCCGGTTGTATCTGCTCGATTCCGACGCCGAGTGTGTCCTTCTGTGCGGCAAGCTCTTTCGAGAATCCGTCGAGGCTGTCGATGGCACGCACAATGTTGTCGCGTTGGGTGTCCAAGCCGTCGACGAAGGCGACCAGTCGGGCGAAGGATCGGTTTATCGCGTCCTCGCGGCCACCGAACGCGTCGTTCAGTTCGGTCATGATGGTCCGGATCTGTTCCAGACCACCGCCGTTGAGAACCAGCGATAGCGCGGCGAGCACGTCCTCGGTCGCGGGGTATTCGGTGGTCGCCGAGATCGGGATCACGTCGCCGTCGCGCAGCGGCCGGTCGGTCTTGCCGTCCTTGGGGGTGATCAGCTCCAGATACTGGGCACCGAGCACGCTGGTCTGCGCGAGACGGGCGGTACTGTTCGCGGGAACCTGGACGCTCTTGTCGATTTCGACGGTGATATCCCCGATGTAGTCGCGGACGGTGATCGCGGTGATGGTGCCGACAGTGACGTTGTCGGCCTTGACCAGCGAGTTGGCGATCAGATTCTGGGTGTCGCGCAGCTGCACCCGTACGGTGTAGGCACCGTGGTGAATCGCGTTGCCCGGCAGCGGGATCGAATTGGCTCCGTCGAATCGGCAACCAGCGCTGAGCAGCGCGCCCAGCAGTAGCACGCTACCGGTCTGCCGTCGGATCGAGGGTTTCATCGTCGGGCTCCGGGGATGAGAAGGTCGGTCAGTCCTGGGATGGGCGGTAAGCCGGACAACCCGGGGTCGCCCGCGACGGGCTTCGGCTGCGGTACCGAGCCGGCACCCGTCGCGGCACGCGCCGCTGCGCCGAAGAGGTCACCGAATTGTGTACTGGCGCGGGAGCATTCGGCCTGCGGTGCGTCGACGGTGGTGAGCAGTGCACAGATAAGCGACATCGGATCCGGAAAATCCGGGATGACCAGATTCGCGGTCACCGACTTCGACGACGGATCAATGATGTTGTAGAGATCGTCCAGCGCGGTCGGCGCGATATGCAGGATCTGGGCAAGGTCGTCCTCCCGGTTCACCAGCAGCGAGGTGATCCGAATCAGTGAAGTGACATCGGCTTTCAGCGCATCTCGGTTGTCGGCGACCAGGCCGCGGATCTCGGGCAGCATCGCCTGGACCGCGTTCAAGGCCGCGTCGAGCTGAGTCCGGTTGTCGTTCAGCAGATTCGACACCCCGGCCAGCTGGTCGACGAAATTCCGGACCTGAGCGTCGTTCGCCGCAAGCGCGGAGATCACCGTCTGCAGGTTCCGCACGGTGGCGAACAGGTCGGGTCCGCCATCGGCCAGTGTCCGCATCGCCTTGGACAGGTTGACCAGCGTGTCGTTCAGTGTTGCGCCGTTGCCGCCGAGTGCTTTCGCGGTGGCGTCGGTGAATCGGGCCAGGGTGCCCGTATCATCGCCAGGCTTGGGCGCGAGCTGGGTGGCGAGATCGGTGACCTGCTGCTTGATCTGGTCGTACTCCACCGGGACGGCGGTGCGTTCGAGCGGGATGACGGCCCCGTCGCGCAGTTCCGGTTCCGCTCCTCGTTTCGGGATGAGCTGGATGTAGCGGCCCGACACCAACGTAGGCGCCACGATCACGGCGTGGGTGTCGGCGCTGACCGGATGCGACGCATCGAAATGCATTGTGACGCGGACGCGATCGCCGACCGGTGTGACCTCGTCGACGTCGCCGATCGGCACGCCGCGCAGCGTGACGCGGTCGCCGCGATACAGGCCGACCGAATTGGTGAAGTAAGCGGTGACCCGGACGGTCGCATCGCGCGTCATCCACCAGGTGGCACCGGTGACGATGATCGCCGCGACGAGCAGGGCGGCGAGAATCCGTCCTGGGATAGGGATGCGGGACCAGCCCGCGCGCGGCGATGCCATCAACGTCCTCCTCCGGGGCTGCCGGGCTGCTGCCCGTTGAGGTTGGCAGGGGCGATGTTGTGCAGCAGTACACCGAAGAACGGTCCACTGCCGACGACCTCACCGAGCTGGGTCACGAATGGTTTCAAGCCGGTGATCGCGGCGTTGATGTTGTCGTAGTTGCTGTTGAGCAGGCCGACAACCCGGTCGAGTTCGGCCAGCATCGGTGCCAGCGTCTGCTTGTTGTCCTGGACCAATCCGTGTAGCTCGGTGCTGACAGCCCGAACATTGACCAGCAGCGCGCGAATTGTGGCGGCCCGGTCGTTGAGCGCGGCGAACAGCGAACCGCCGTCGGTCATCAGTGCGGTCAGATTCTGATTGCGTTGCGCGAGAATGCCGGTCACCGATTGGGTGCGGTCCAGCAGATCTCGCACAGCGCCGTCGCGGGAGGCGATGGTCTCCGACAGTCGCGACACACCGTCCAGCGACGGGCGCAGATTGTCCGGTAACGAGGTGAGCACCTTCGATACGCTGTCGACGGCGTCCGCCAGTTGCTTTTTGTCGGTGCCTGCCAACCGCGTCGTGAGTTGGTTCAGCGATTCGGTGATGTCGAAACCGGAAGTGGTGTGGTCCACGGGAATTCGGTCACCAATGACGCCGTCACCGTCGGGCCGCAGCTCGACGTAGCGGCGGCCGAGAGCCGTTTCGACCTTGATCGCCGCGGTGGTGCGGGTGCCGAGTCGCTGTCCGTGGGTGTCGACCCGCAGCGCGATATCGACGTGGTCGCCGCTGAGTGTGACGCTATCGACGTTGCCCACCTCGATGCCCGAAATCTGCACGGCGTCACCGGTGTTCAGTCCGCTGGCGTCGGCGAACTCGGCCACGATCGTCCGGTGCCCCGGCCATCCGGGGATGCGCTCGTAGTTGAACAGGCCGACCAGCAAGGCGACGACGATGCCGGTGCCGACCAGTCCCATGCGGAGGGGGTTGCGTTCGGCGAACGATTTCATGGCGGAATCACCTGCACCTTTCGGCGGGAGCGGTGAACATGGCGGTGTCCTGGTGACCGGTGCCGCCGATCGCCGGGTATCGGATGGCGAGACCGCAGACGAAGAAGTTGACGAAGCTGCCGTAACTGCTGGCTCGCCCCACCAGGTTGTAGGTGGTGGGCAGCTTCGCCAAAAGCAGCGACAGCGTGTCGGAGTCGGTGTTGAGGTTGCCTGCCAAGCGTTGCAGCTCGGTGATTTCGGCGGCGATGGCGGGCCGGTTGTCCTGCAAGGTTCGCGCGAGCTCGGCGGTCCCGGCGTCGATGCGCTCCAAGCCGGTGGTCAATGTGGTGCGGTCCGCATCCAGACCGCTGACGATCTGTTGCAGGTCGACCACCAACTGGTCGAATTGCGTACCGCGCTGCTGGATTACCCCGAGCGCGGCGGCAAGGCTGTCGATTGTATCGCCGATGACCTGGTCGCGGTCGGCCAGCGTGTTGCCGAGCTCGCCGATCTGCTCCACCAGGGTGGCGATGTTCTGTTCCTGACCGTTGAGCACCGCGATCAACGAGGCCGACAGCTTGTTCGTCTGGTCCGGATCCAGCCCCTGCAACAGTGGCTTGAATCCGTTGACCAAGCTGTCGATGTCGAGTGCCGGTGTGGTCTGGGTGACCGGGATCGGGTTGTCTTCGGAGCGCAATCCGGAGCGGTCGGGTTTGACGGCCACCTCGAGATACCGGTCGCCGACCAAATTCTTGTATCGGACCGCGGCGGTGGAGCTGGTCAGCACCTCGATGTCGCGGTCGACGGTGAAGGCCACCTCGACGAGGTGATCGCGGGCGAATTCGACCGACTTCACCTTGCCCACCGGAACACCGGCGACCTTCACGTCGTCACCGGCTTTCATGCCGGAGACGGAGGTGAACAGCGCGCGGTAGGTGCGGGTCGGCACGAAGCGCAGCTCGCCGACGAGCACGACCAGCATGGCCGAAATGATCGAGGTGATCGCCAGGAAGACCACCAATTTGAGACCTGCGTGGCGGGCGATCATCGGGTCAGTCCATAGATCAAGGACGCGAACGGGTTGCCGAGCAGATCCTCCGGCCCCTGAATGGGGCCGTAAACCGTTGTGCCGGTATTGAAGTCGGCGTGCCCGGCGGCCGGGCCGTCGGGGGTGTACGGGTATCCGTAGCACGAGGGTGCGTTATCGGCACCGTTCACAGGCAGATCCTTGTCGTAGCGGTAGGGCGCGTCGCCCAGGAGCAGGGTGCTCAGGATGTTCAGGCCCGGCCGACCACCGCCGAGCGCCCGTTCGAGGAGCTTGCGGTCCTGGTTGAGAGCCGAGAGCAGACACGGAAACGACGGCGACTGCTCGGCGAGCACTCGAACGCTCGGTTCCAGTGCCTCGACGGCGCCGATCAGCGGTGTCGCCGTCGCGTCGATAAATGCCTTGCCGGTATTGCCGAATTCGGTGAACGACAGCAGGAAGGCACTCAGGCTCGCCTGTTTCTCGACAATGGTGTTACCGGTGGTCGAGAGGTTCTGCAGGGTGGTCATGAAATCCGGTGTGGCGGCGGCAAAGGTGTCGAGATTGTCGGCGAGCAACGGGACATCGCGCCGCAATGTCGGAATGGCCTCATTGAACTGCCCGAGATAGCGATCCGTGGACACCAGCAGATCGCCGAACCGTGTGCCGTGCCCGCCCAGCGCCGTCCCGAGCGCGGTAAGCGTGGCGTTCACCTTTTGCGGCTCAACCGTTTTCAGAATGGTCAGCAATGCGTCGAAGACGTCGTTCACCTCGACGGGCACCTTCGAGCCGTCGATCACCGACCCTGCGGTCAGGGTCGTCTTCGCCGGTTGATCCGGCCAAACCAGCGTGACGAACTTGCGTCCGAACAAGGTGGTCGGCGCAATCTCGGCGCCGACGTTGGCTGGAATCCGGTGCGCTTGGCCGGGATTCAGGTCCAGCGTCAGCTTCGCCCGGTCGTTGTCGAAGTCGACGGCGCTCACCCGCCCGATGACGACGCCGCGCACCTTCACGTCGGATCCGGGACCCATCAGCAACCCGGCCCGATCCGCGACCAGGTAGACGCGTGTGCTCGCGATGAATTCGCCACTGCAGGAAGCGATGGCACCGGTCCAGGCGAGGGCGAATGCGACAAGAGCACTGATTCCGAGCAGCAAGGCGCGCCGACGCGAGACTTCGATGTTCATCCGGACACCCGCACCGTCGAGTGGACACCACCGTAGACCGCGACGCCGATGATCAGGTCGACGATCATGATCGCGATCAACGAGGTGCGCACCGCCCGGCCGACCGCCACCCCCACCCCGGCGGGGCCGCCGGAGGCGTGGTAGCCGTGATAGCAGTGCACCGACATGATGACAACTGAGAACACAATGACTTTCACCAGCGACCACACCACATCGCTCGGTACGAGAAAGACGTTGAAGTAGTGCTCGTAGGTGCCCGGCGACTGCCCGGACAGCACAATGCTGACGAACTGCGTCGACGCGTAACCCATGAACAGCGCGATGCCGTACAGCGGCATGATCGCGATCAGTCCGGCCAGGATGCGGGTCGTGACCAGATAGGGGACCGCGGGAATCGACATCACCTCGAGTGCGTCGATCTCCTCGCTCACCCGCATCGCACCGAGTTGCGCGGTGAATCCGGCACCGACGGTCGCGGTCAACGCGACTCCCGCGACCACCGGAATCGCCTCGCGCGTATTGAAGAACGCGGAAATGAACCCCGACATCGCCTCGACACCGACCCGCCCCAGCGAGTTACTGCCCTGCTGGCCCACCTCGTAACCGGCTGCGGCGGTGAGGAATCCGACGATGACGACGGTTCCGCCGATCACCGCCAACGCACCGGTACCGAGGCTCACCTCGGCGATGAGGCGGACGACCTCACCGCGGTAGCGGCGCAGCGTGCGCGGAATCCAACCGATTCCGTGCAGATGGAACGACAGCTGGTGGCCGAGGCCGCCTACCGCGTCGACCGGACGCGTCGCGGTCGCGGTGAGCCGGCGTCCCCACGACTTCTGCCGGAGCAGCTCGATCGCCCCCGGCTCTTTGCTGGTGGTGGTCATATCGATCCGTTCATTGCAGCCACAGCGTGGTGATGATGGAGTTGGCCAGGAAGAGCAGGACGAAGCTGAAGACGACGGTCTGATTGACGGCGTCACCGACTCCCTTCGGCCCGCCTTTGGCGTGCAGACCCAGATGGCAGGCGACCAGCGCGGCCAGCAACCCGAACACCCCAGCCTTGAGCTCACTGACCAACAGATCCGGTATCCCGGTCAACAAGGGAATTGCGGTGATGAACTGGCCGGGAGTCGCGCCCTGCAGATACACCGCGTAGAGGTAGCCACCGGTCAAGCCGACTGCCGTCACGAGCCCGTTGAGAAATAGCGCGACCGTCGTGGAGGCGAGTACCCGCGGCACGACCAGCCGTTGAATCGGATCGATCCCGAGCACCCGCATGGCGTCGATCTCCTCGCGGATGGTGCGGGCGCCGAGATCGGCGCAGATCGCGGTGGCTCCGGCCCCGGCGACAACCAAAACCGTTGCGACCGGTCCGATCTCGCGGATCACCGCGATACCGGCGCCGGCGCCGGATAGATCGATGGCGCCGATCTCGTTGAGCAGCACGTTGATCTGGAAGATCACCATCACGCAGAACGGGATCGCGATCAGCAAGGTCGGCAAGATCGAGACACTGGCGATGAACCATGCCTGGTGCACGTACTCCCGGAATTGGAAGGGCCGCCGCGGCAGCATCCGCCCGGTATCCAAGACGGTTGCGAAGAACTCCCCCACCGCGCGCGGGGCGACCGCTGCCGCAGACAGCATCCCGTCCCATCGCCCGCGCGAGGAAATCTCGCTGCCGGTGTCCACCATCGTCGAACCTTCCGATTATTCGAAAATCACTGACCGGGAAATCCGACGGTCACGCCGGGGAGAAATTGCTGGCCATGTCAGCGGCCGCGAACTCGCTCACGGCCCGGTCCGCAGCAGTGGAGGCTTCCAGCCGGTCGAGGATCGACGCGAGCTCACCGGCCGGAAGCGCGCAGGTCAACTCATCCTCGGGGAGGTTGGTTCGGGTCCGGCTGACCGCGCAACCGGGACTCACCGCGACCTGGCCGGCGTGGGCGAGGGGGACGATCACGCACTGCGGCTTGCGTGCCAGGGTGAGATCTGGGACGGCGCCGAGCAAAGTCATCAGGGCGGTCGGCGAGAGTTTTACCAGGACCACAGCTGGGTTTTCGGCCTCGGCCAGCGGTTGATAGGTGATCGAGGACGGGCGGAAGGGCAGTGCCGCGGCGGTCATCAGATCGGCCTCACCGACCCAGCCGCTACCGACCAGGGCGGCGGTGTCCGCGCCCGCGGCGGCCTGTTCCAGCGGGATCAGTCCGTGCGTGTAGCTGCCGACGCTGCAATGCGCGTGATCGGCCGCGACGGTGTCGAGGCGTTGCTGCTGCGCCGGTGTCCAGAAGCAGCATCCGGCCGGTTGGGCCGGCACCGGACCAGGCGCGTTCGTGGTGACGTCGAAGCTCACCGCAACAGGTGTTTCGGCAAGCCCGAGAAGCTCGGACAATCGACGGGCCGATACAGCAAACGTGCTCATGGGTAAGGCCTTTCAGGGGTGACAGGAAAGTGGTCACGTGTAGGTGAGGCGGATCCGGTGGGTATCGATGTCGAGGTCGATCGCCACCGCACCGGGTTGTGACCGGCGCCAGGTGCCGCTGGGGCGGCCGTCGACTTCCAGCGAGATCATCGCGTCGTACGGCAGGTTGTCGACCGTGAAAGAAGTCGGGGTCCCCCGACGTGACGGTGTCGCGGCGAAAGTGTCGATCTCGAGCACTCGGCGCCGAATATCGTTGTGGGTGCGCCGGATACCGATCGATGGATAGTCGAGGCCGCGCACTGTCGGCTCGTCGTACATCGTGTTGTTCGGGGAGTTGAAAACCCGCGACCAGGCACCGGGTTCGGCGCATTCGATCATCATCATGGTGGCGTTGATCTGGCCGCGCGGCCATTGTTCGTCCAGCCCGAGCCAGAACGCGAAGCGGCTGTCGTCTTCGCCGAAATACCTTGGCTCGAACCGACTTTCGGACACCGTGCGCAGGCGGTCCCAGGTGGTGGTGTCGCCGATTTCGCGAGCCATCCACAGGCCGATGGACAACATCTGCGGGTCGTCGGCCAACTGAACGACCGGCACCTTCGGGTTGTTCCAGCCCAGCTGCCGCATCGCCGATTCGTAGAGGTCGATCCCGAGTTGGGGGTCCTGCGGATAGATGTAGTGCACGAGGGTGAGCGCACTGTAGCCGTTCACCGGCCCGGGGAACGTCATCGTCGCGTTTTCGATCGGGTCGTAGAAAAACGCGACCCAATCGATGCGGCCTTGCCGGTCCCGTCCCATGTAGTGCTTCTTGGCGAAGGCGATCCAATCCAGGAACGGTTCGTTGAGCGAGGTGTGCAGCAGTGAGTCGTACATCTTGAGACCGAGACCGGCCGCGGTCACACAGAACGGCCAGATCTTGGTGTTCTCGCAGTGCGGGCCCTGCGGGCGCGCAGCCATCTGATCGGAGATGAACTGCGCCATCCGCTGATGTGTCCAGGTGAACCTGCGGTTCTGGTATCCGGAGACCTCGAACGGCGTGGTTTGAGTCGGCTGCCCCGACACATAGTGACGCATGCCGAGCAGCAGGTTCAGCCACCCGCGGTAGAAAAGATTGCCGTCGCAGCCGACCGGGTCCGGTTGCAGCCCCCACGGCTCGATGCCGTTGCCGGTCCAGCCCGGAAGGGCGTACCGGCCACGCAGGTGCTCGGGCACCACCATCAGCCATTCGGGCGGATATCTGTCGACATTCGGGTCAGGTCCGATCAGGGTGTTCCAGTCGATACCGCCCCAGAAGGTGACGTAGCGGCGGGCCAGTTCGTCGAGAATGCGGGTGTAGCCCTCGCGCCATGCCGGAGTCGCCTCCACCATCATGGGCAGCACATAACCCATCTCGGCCAGGTCGAAGCGCGGGAACGCGCACATCGGGGGCTCGCTGTAGCGGTCCCACCACGGATGCGGCTCCCCCTGATCGGACCAATCGTCCTCGGTGGTGGCCTTGTCCCACATGAACCGCAGCCAGCCCAGTGATCGGTCGTTCAGCCCTGCCACCGAGGTTGTCGTGCCATCGGCCGGAATCGAATGCTGCATCGTCGTGTCTGTCATGTCATGGCTCCGGCATGGGTTCGTCGGTGGCGGCGCGGATCATCGACAACTTGGAGCGCGCGTTCCATGCGGCCCGCCATGCGGGATCCAGGCGCAGGACAGCGGGCTCGATGACGATGGTCTCGGCCCCACTGGCGGCAGGGTCATGGGCGAGGTAGGCATCGGGTATCCGGTGGCGGGGTCCACTCGCGCGCCCGATCTTGATGAACTTGCGGGTCAGGCCGAAGAACCACAGCAGCACGAAGGCACTGCCGTGAATATCGACCGTGCCCTGGTGATGGGCGTCGACGAGCTTGTCGACCGCCTTCGGGGAGCTGAGGATGCGCAGCGCTTGACCACTCGAGCCGATACGCACCGCGCAGTCCGCGACGGCGGCATGCCCGGAATATGTTGTCGCGCGGCGCAATTGCCCATCGAAGACCCAGTGCCGGGCGACCCTGTCGCCAGCGGACATCTCGAAGGTCAGCGTGCGGGTTATCTGCGACCGCACAGACGGCATGAACCGGGATCCCCAGGCGATGCACTGCCCGAGGAACCACAGCAACAGGCGCATGGCCGCGTTCGACATCGGCTACCGCACCGTCCCGATGACCGACGCCGGCTGCAGGTGGCGGACCAGGAACTCCGTTTGATCGGCGACCAGTTGCTCGAACGCCTCCCCGAGGTAGAAGCCGAAATGTCCGGCGTCGTAGAGCCGAACATCGCCGCGCGGTGCCTGGCGCGCGTAGCGCTCGGTCTGCTTGGGCGGGGCGACCGAATCGGTTGCGCTGATACAGATCAGGATCGGCGCGGCGATGCGCTTGGCCGATCGGCCCGGCCGATACCGGATCAGGCTCGCGACGCTGCGGGCCGCGGCATGGTTGATCCACTGGTATCCGGGAGGCAGCAGTGCCTGCATGCCGGGCAGTGCATCGGGTGCGTTCATCAGGGCCATCTGGCCGGGTGCCGCCGCGACCGGAACCGAGATTGGATCCTCACCCCGTGCCGCCGCCAGCAGGTCGCGGGCCACGACGCGCAACAGCACCAGCGTCTCCCGCAGCCCCAGCCCACCCGCCGAAGCAAGTCCGTCGGTGAATGGACATTGGGCGACCGCCGCGCGAAGTTCCGGATGCCGGGCGGCGACCGAAATGGCATGTCCGCCACCGAGGGAGCTGCCCCACACCGCGACCCGGGCACGGTCGATTTCCGGCAGGCCGACCGCGTATTCGAGCGCGGCGTCCCAGTCGGCCAACTGCTGGGGCATCGACAGCACCTGACGTGGCGCGCCGCCGCTGTCGCCGAGATTGCGGTAGGTGAACACCAGTACCGCCAGCCCGGCCGCGGCGAATCGCTCGGCGTAGGGTGCCAGTCCCATCTCCCGAGTGGCACCGAGACCGTGCCCCATCACGACCACGGGCACCGGCTTATCGACGGCGACGTCCGGCAGATACAGCCAGGCCGAGCAAAAGGTGTCGCCGGAGGGGAAATCCACGGTCCGGCGACGGAATTTGTGTATTGCTTTTCGGGCCATTTTCTTCACTTCCTGGTTGTGGTGCCGAGCGCGGCACTGCCATGCCGAAGGGCCGCGTCGTATCCGCCGGGCCGATACAGCGGCAACTCACCGCTGTCCGCGGTCTCGCGCAGGTAGCGCAGCATGATCTCCTGCGGCTGCCGCTGCGGCAGCGATGCCAGGAATTCGGTGCGTTCGAGGTGCAGGCCCTGCGCCATCGACAGCGATCCACCGACATTCACCGCCCGCTTGATGGCGGCGATCGCCTCGGTCGGCCGGGCCGCGAGATGTGTGCCTCGTTCTACGGCCCGGGAAATGAGCCGGTCGGCGGGGACGATCTCGTCGATCGCTCCGATCGCCAGTGCTTCCTCGGCCGGGAAAGGCTTGCCCTCCAAGATCGCGACCAGCGCCCGGTGTGAACCGATGAGCCGAGGCAGGCGCTGGGTGCCACCGGCGCCGGGCGCAAAACCGAGCAGCACTTCCGGATGTCCGATGAAATAGTCGCCGTCGGCCATCAATCGCAGGTCACAGGCCCACGAGATCTCGGCGCCGACACCGAGCACCGATCCGTTGAGGGCCGCCACGAAGATCGTGGAGCTGGTGCCCATACGGAGCAAGGTCTCGTGCATGAGATCGAGCTGGACCGCCCCGGTCAACGGCGTCTTCCGCGCCACCCATCGGGTGAGCTTGTTGCGGCCGAACAGATGGGCGATCCGCGCCACCACATTTGTGATGCCGCGGCCCACCGGCGGTATGACCGAACCGTCTTCCTGCAGCCACGCCAGATCGGCATGGCTGATGAACCGCCCCGGATGCGACCCGGTGAACACCACCACGCGTACGTCGGGATCGCGGTCGGCGCGCTCGACGAGCTCGAACAATTCGGGAGCATCAGCGCGGCCGAACAGGCCCAGCTGATTGCCGACGAACCGCGCAAGGATAACCCCGCCGTCGAGTTCCTCGATCTGGATGCGTTGCGCCCCGGGGCGTGTCTGCGACATAGCGCTGATTCCTCCTTACCTACTCCGATGTGGGGAAACCGCACCGGGAAACGGGCGCAAGAACGAAGTTTGGAACTTCGTTATGAACTTGGTTATGGAAGATAGTGGACTGGGTCACATTGGGCAAGCGCCGTGTTCGCCGTCTCGATCCTTCGCCGATTCGAGCCGCACGGACGCCCGGTAGCCTCGTTTCACAAACCCACGGCAGTCCGAACAGGGAGGTGCGCGGCTCCGATGCCGAAACCAAGCAAGGAAGCCGCCACTCGATTGACGCCAGATCAGATCGTCGAACGGCTGGTCGAGGCGGCCACGAGACTGCTCGCCGAGAAGGGGCCGTCGCAGATCAAGGCACGGTCGGTGGCCGAGGCCGCGCAGGTATCGACAATGGCGGTGTACTACCACCTCGGTGGCGTGCCCGAGCTACTCCGAGCCGTCGTCGAGCAAGGATTCCGAGACCTCGGCCGAACCCTCGTCGCAGTTCCACCGAGCGAAGATCCGGTCACCGATCTGTTCGCGATGGCGCTGGCCTATCGCGGGTTCGCCCAAGACAATCCGCACCTCTACGACGCGATGTTCGGCCTCTCGACACGTGGAAGCTATCGAGCACTGGAAACCTTGAACTCCGGCGCCATCAGACGCTCCAAGGAATTCCAGTCGGACTACGCACATCTGGTCGAGACATGCGCTCGACTCGTACGCAGCGGCCGCGTTCGCAGCGACGAGGACCCCGACGCCATCGCCACCCAACTCTGGAGTTGCGTTCACGGATTCATCACGCTGGAATTGGGCGGTTCCTTCACCCACGTCCCCGACCCCGTCCGCTTGATACTGCAACCGATGACAGTGAACCTGCTGGTCGGGTTGGGCGACACCGCCGCGTCTGCGAACGCCTCCGAGACCACCGCGTCGCGCTCGCTGAGCATCGACTCGAACTAGGCGGACAGCCACCGAACGGCATCGGCATCGGCATCGGCATCGGCATCGAACCATGGCACCGCAATCGGCGGCGCTATTGCCTTCGATCTATAACGAAGTTATTCTCGGCTGATGCAACGAAGCTTGGCAGGTCGACGACTGGTAGTTACCGGAGCAGCACGCGGCATCGGGGAAAAGGTGGCACGTCTTGCCGCCGCCCGCGGCGCGCGCGTGGCCTTGATCGGACTCGAGCCCGAAAAATTGCGCGCACTAGCTGCCGACCTTGGTCCCACCGCATGTTGGCGGGAGGCCGACGTGCGCGATGGCACCGCGCTGCGATCAGCAATCGATGACTGCGCGGAGATCATGGGTGGCATCGACTTCCTTGTCGCCAATGCCGGAGTAGCGGCCTACGGGACCGTGCGGCAGATGGACGAGGCGTCGTTCGATCGAGTTCTGGACATCAACCTCAACGGCGTCTTCCGCACCCTCAAGCACGCGACACCGCATCTCGAGCGCACCCGAGGTCACGTGCTGGTCATCGCGTCCGCACTGTCCTTCATGCCCCTGGCAGGAATGGCCTCCTACGCTGCGAGCAAAGCCGGAGTCGAAATACTCACCCTGACGTACCGCCAAGAGGTGGCGCACCTCGGTATCACGGTCGGCGTGGTCCACCCCTCGTGGATCGACACCGATCTCGTCCGAGGTGCGGAAGCGGACCTCCCCTCTTTCCAGGGAATACGCGAAAAGCTGCCCTATCCGGGCAATGTCACCACGAGCGTCGACGAGGCAGCCACCGCGATCGTCGATGGACTCGCGCGCCGGCGTGCCCGCGTCTACGTACCGCGCGCGGTCGCTGTGGCCAACTGGGCGAAAGGCGCCGTGAACTCACCGCTGACCTGGCGTTGGGCGAGGCGCTTCGCGGCCGAACTGGTTCCGACCATGGAGCGTGAGGTCGCGGCACTGGGGCGTCATGACCAACTCACGCCGGGAGCCGACAAAACCCGTCCGGCACAACACCCGTAACCATCAGAAAGTGACGCCCTTGCCGCCTGGCTACGGACTATGCGATCGAGGCCACGCCGGCGGCCCTTGCTCATCGAGGATGTATCGGCCGAGGATTGAGCGCGTCGTAAGAGTGCAGTGCCGCCGCATGCGAGGCCTGTGCCCGTTCCCGCTCATCGCCGAGTCCGACCGAAAGGTTCACGCCCATCGGCAGCATCACCTGCACAACCGCATCGCTGAAATCGGCGAAGTGCTCAGCCAGCTCGAGGGTGATATAGCCGTGCACGAAGCTCCACAACTGGGCGGCGACGACTTCGGGTTCCTGCTGCTCGATTCTGCCGGAGTCCAGGAGCCGCTGGCACGCTTCGACCATGTGCGCGTAGGCGTCCCGGAAGGCTGGCGACCGCCCGCTGAAACGTATGTCGGAATCCCCCATCGGCCGATATGTCGCGCGCGTGGACAGACCGAACATCAGGTCATAGAGGTGTGGGTTCTCCCGGGCGACCCGCCGGCATGTCAACGCCATCGTGAAGAGATCCGCGATCGGATCCGCGGTCACCGGCATCCGGGAAAATGCCAGGTCGAGGTCCTTGAATCCCCGGTCCACGACGGCTCGAACAAGTTCGGGAATCCCACCGAAGTGGCTGTAGACAACCATCGTCGACAGCCCCGTCGCCGACGCCACCGTCCGCGCCTTGATGGCCGAAGGGCCCTGCTCGGCCAGCAGACCGATGGTCGCCTTGACGAGCCGCTCCGGCACGCTGTCGCTGGACGAATCTTCTGACACGTTCCTCATATTTCCACCTGACTCCACAGCCCGCCTCGCCCCGCGACGGTGCGACTATTGCCACGCATCCTGTAACTTCGTTATATTAGCCTTGTAACTTCGTTATTGGCAGCGTGGCCAGGCACCCGCTCGGCTAGCCGATCCCAATCAACTTGCACCACGGAGGCAGAGTCGATGAGACAACACAGCAAGGGGCACCTCGATATCGAGGACCGCGGCTCCGTTTTGATCGCGCGCGTCGATGGTGGCCCGCACGGGTTGTTCGGCCTCGAGATCGCCAACCAGCTGGAAGCGTTGGTGGACCGCGTCGACGGCGACCCGAGCGTGCACGCGGTCGTCTTCACCGGGGCGCATCCCGAGCGGTTCGTCAGCCATGCCGATGTCCGCTGGCTGCAGGAGGGAGGCGCTGCGGTGCCCCCGGTCAACCGACTCGGGGCCTCCGTCCTCGCTCGTACCGCCAAGAATGTGGACCGGGCCCGCCTGGGCCCCTTGGTGAACCGCACCCCGATGGGGCCCGCGGTCGAACTCGAGCGCCTGCACACGACGTTCCTGCGGATGAACCGCAGCGGCGTCATCTTCATCGCCGCTCTCAACGGTTCGGCTCTCGGCCTCGGGGCGGAGTTCGCCTGGGCGAACGACCTTCGGGTGATGGCCGACGGCGACTTCTTCATCGGCCAACCGGAGGTCCTCCTCGGCATCATGCCGGGCGGCGGTGGCAGCCAGCGCCTGACTCGCCTGATCGGCACTCACAAGTCCTTGGTCGCGATCCTCGAAGGTAGGCCGTTCACGCCCGCGCAAGCACTCGCCAACGGGGCCGTCGACGACGTGGTCCCACAGGACCAGGTCCTCGCGCGGGCGGTCGAACTCGCAGCCCACTTCGGCTCGCGGACAAAGGGATCGGTCGAAGCCATCAAGCGAGCGGTGTATTTCGGCGGGTCGATGTCGCTGACGGACGGCCTGCACGTCGAGCGCACCGAGTTCCTGGGCACCGCGCTGTCGAAAGACGGTCAAGAACTGATGCTCGACTACATGCAGAGCACTGAATCCAACGGTGAACTCCCCCTCTACAACCCGGACATCTACAAGCAAGCGCTCGAACTGGGCACTGTGCCCGGCCGTCGCTCGACGAACGGACGATGAGACCACCCATGGCCGCCAAAAAGCCCTTCACTCGTCAGGACGTCTACTTCTCCTCCGGTACCAGCACCTGTAGCGCGTGGCTCTACCTGCCGACCGGCGTCACCGCGCCACCCGTCGTCGTCCTCGGTCACGGCCTCGGCGCGACCCGCGAGATGCGGCTGGACGCCTTCGCCGAGCGTTTCGCCAAGGCCGGGATCGCCTGCCTGGCCTTCACCTATCGGCACTTCGGTGACAGCGGCGGCCAACCTCGCCAGCTGCTGTCGATCCAGCGGCAGCTCGACGACTGGGATGCCGCCATCGACTACGTTCGGAATCGCCGGGACGTCGACGGCGCACGAATTGCGGTCTGGGGCAGCTCCTTCGGCGGTGGCCACGCCATCACCGTCGCGTCCCGCCATCCCGAACTGCGGGCGGCCGTGGCCCAATGCCCGTTCACCGACGGTTTGGCCTCCGCGCTCGCGCTGGGCCCGGTCGCCTCGCTCAAACTTGCTCCGGTGCTGTTCCGAGATCTGACGGCCATGGTCCTCGGCCGCGCACCGGTGACGATTCCCCTGGCCGCACCCCCCGGTTCCCCGGCCCTGATGAACGCCCCGGACGCGCTACCCGGCTACCAGGCGCTGATCCCCAACGGGACGACGTTCGTGAACGAGGCTGCCGCGCGGGTCATTCCGACCATCGCCGCCTACCGACCCGGACGTGCGGCAAAGAACATAACCATCCCGATCCTGTTCTGCGTCAGCAACACCGACAGTGTCACGCCGCCCGCGCAGACCCTCCGATACGCGCGCACGGCGCCCCGAGGGGAGATCAAGACCTATGACGCGGGCCATTTCGACTTCTACCTCGGCGATGCCTTCGAGGCGTTGGTGCGTGACCAGGTCGAGTTCCTGACCCGCCAGTTCGCCCCGGCGCCCGCCCCTTCGATTCCCGAACCGGATCGCGTCACATCAAGGTAGGTACGCTCGCGATGAATTTTGCTTCTCTGCCCGACCGCCGCGCCGAGCTGGACCCGCATGGGCCCGCGGTCGCCGACGGGTCCCAGTCGCTCACCAATGCCGAGTTGCTGGACCGCGTTCAAGCGGCATCTCATCACCTTCGAGAGCTCGGGATCGGCCCCGGTGATGTCGTGGCCCTTCAGTTGCGCAACCGCCTCGAGTTCGTGCTGCTGCTGTTCGCGGCCTGGCGGCTCGGCGCCACTATCACCCCGGTCAATCCGAGCCTGACCGATAACGAGGTCGTTCGACAGCTCGACGACTCCGATGCCCGCCTGTTGGTGTTGGAGGACGACATAACCCCGGTCGGCGGCATCACCACACTCGCGGTGGGTGACCTGCACACCGAGGTGGCGGACATCCCTGAGTCGACGTCGGCACTGGATCTCCTGCATCGAACGGCGCTGGAGTGGGTACAGCAGCCGCAGGTCGACTCGTCCGCGCTGGCCCTGCTCATCTACACGAGCGGCACCACTGGCGTTCCGAAGAACGTGATGCTCGACCACGCCAACATCGATGCCATGGCGCTCATGGGAGTCGAGGCACTGGAGGTGGGACCGACCGACCGGTGCTTGTTGATCCTGCCACTGTTCCATGTCAATGGGATCGTGGTCAGTATCCTCACGCCGCTGCTCGCCGGTGCGAGTGTTGTCATCGCGGGCCGGTTCGATCCCCGAACCTTCTTCGATCTCGTCGAATCCGAGCGTCCCACCTTCTTCAGCGGGGTGCCGACGATCTACAGCATTCTTGCCGCGCTCCCGGACGGTGTCCGGCCCGATACCTCGTCATTGCGTTTCGCCGTCTGTGGCGCGGCACCAGCCTCGGCCGAGCTACTGACCCGATTCGAGGCCCGATACGGATTTCCCCTCATCGAGGGCTACGGGCTGTCCGAAGGAACATGCGGCACAACGATCAACCCGCTCGCGGGTCCACGCCGCGCCGGGACAGTGGGACTTCCGTTCCCGGGACAGGAGATTCGGATCGTCGACGACTCGGGCACCGAGGTCGCGCCGGGAGTGGATGGCGAGCTCGTCGTGCGCGGGCCCAACGTCATGCGCGGCTATCTCGGCCGTCCGGACGACACCGCGCGCGTCATCGCCGATGGCTGGTTGCACACCGGTGACATCGGCCATGTCGACGCGGAGGGCTATCTGACACTGGTCGGGCGATCGAAAGACATGATCATTCGCGGCGGCGAGAATATCTACCCCAAGGAGATCGAGGACGTCCTGGTCGGCGACCACTCGGTCCTCGAGGCGGCCGTGATCGGCGCACCGGACGAAAAATGGGGCGAGATCGTCATCGCCTACGTCCAACCTCGCCCGGGCTCGACGATCGATCCCGCCGCTCTGAAAGAGCTGTGCGCCCGGCAACTCACCCACTACAAACGCCCGACCACGTTCCTGGTGGTCGATGCCATCCCCAAGAACGCGGTCGGCAAGATCGACAAGGTCTCACTACGGACAGCCCACGCTCGAGCCGCTGGGTCGTGACGTCGTCACGCTCACGGGGTGCCGCGCCGCAGGATCCTGCGGCGGGACATTTTCAATGTGCGATGTCCAACAGCGTGAGGACATTCCTGATGCCCTCCGCCAGCACGTCGTCAGCGAGCTGTCGGTCGGCGAGCGCACGGGAAAGCTGCAAGGTCCCGGCCATCATGGCGAAAACACTGAGCACCTGGACGCGCACCGATTGCGGATCATCCGGCGACAGCAGGGCGGCGATGTCATCGATGACAGCCAACACACCGTCGGTGTACACCCGCCGGGTCGCATCCGAACAACGCCCGATCTCGTCGAGCAGCGCCGCCGAGGGACAGCCGCCTTCGCGGCTGTCACGATGCTCCGCCGAAAGATACCAACGCACGAATTGTTCCAGTCCGACACGGTCTCGCACCTGTGCACCGATACCGACACTCTGCTCACGCAGCTGATCGGCGACCGCGTTCGCGACCAGATCCTCCTTGGACGCGAAGTGGGCATAGAACGCGCCGTTGGTGAGCCCCGCATCCTTCATCAATGTGGCGACCCCCGAGCCATCGATGCCGCTGCGCTTGAACCTACGACCGGCCGCCTCGATGATCCGACGCCTCGTCGCTTCCTTGTGCTCACTTCCGTAACGCATCCCACACTCCTTCGACGCCAGCACAGCCATTTTGCCTCTAGCCGCTCCCGCTCGATTATATTATGATCATAATTCTATCCGGATAGGTCCCGGTCGGCGATAGCCGGGCCGGCAGCGCTCAGCAGGTTCGACCCGAAACCCCGCGGGGGCCGTCAGCGAGACCGCGCAAAGGAATCCGGCTCGAGGCCGACCAACCCGAAAGGAACACCTCAATGACCTCCCTGCACGACCCGCTGACCCTGCCCTGCGGCCAGGTGCTCCCCAACCGGATCATGAAGGCCGCGCTGAGCGAAGCGCTGGGCAACAAGCAGAACTCCCCCGACGGCCGCCTGGAGCAGCTCTACGGGACCTGGAGCCAAGGCGGGTACGGCCTGCTCATCACCGGCAACGTCATGGTCGATCGCGCGCAACTCGGCGAGCCGGGCAACGTCGTCATCGAAGATGAGCGCGACCTCGACGCGCTCACCCGGTGGGCCAAGACCACCAAGGACGCGGGCGTCCCGATCTGGGTGCAGCTCAACCATCCGGGACGGCAGTCGAACCCGCTCGCTCTCGGGCACACCCCCGTCGCGCCCAGCCCGATCCCCCTCAACATGCCCGGCGCAACCACACCCCGTGAGCTGACACCCACCGAGATCGAGGACATCATCGAACGCTTCGCGGCCGCTGCGGCCGTGTGCGAGACGGCGGGTTTCGACGGCGTACAGGTGCACGGCGCCCACGGATACCTTGTGGCGCAGTTCCTTTCGCCGTTGTCGAACCAACGCGACGACGACTGGGGCGGTGACCCCGAACGACGCATGCGCTTCGCGCTCGAGGTCGTCCGCCGCATCCGCGCGCGAGTGTCACCCGGTTTCGCGGTGGGCATCAAGCTCAACTCGGCCGACTTCCAGCGCGGAGGGTTCACCGAGGAAGAATCCCGCGACGTCGTAGCGGCATTAGCGCGCGAGGGCCTCGACCTGATCGAGGTCAGCGGCGGAAGCTACGAGGAACCGGCCATGATGGGCACGGCCGCGGCCAGTACGCGGGCTCGGGAGGCCTACTTCCTGGAGTACGCCCGCACGGTCCGCGCCCTCGTCGGCGACATCCCGCTGGCGGTCACCGGCGGTTTCCGGTCCCGCACCGCGATGGACGATGCGGTTCGCTCCGGTGAGTGCGATGTCGTCGGCATCGGACGACCGACCGCGACGACGACCGACGCCGCCGACGTGATCCTCGCCGGACGCGCACCGGCCCTCACCGCCCACCGCGTGCAAGCCGGTATGCGCGGGATCCTGGGCAAGGTCACCGACCTCAAAGGGCTCGACGGATTCCTCGACCTCGGCTGGCACACCGACCAACTACACCGTGTGGGCGCCGGTCTGGCGCCGGATCTGGATCGGGGACGCATCGCCACCGCTCTCGCGCTGCTGCGCCGCAACGGCCGGGCGTCTCTCGGACCCCAGCGCGGCCTGTAAGTCGACACACCGACAAAAGTTAGGAGTCCGCGATGACTGCGATCAAAGACGCCGTCGTCCTTGTCACCGGCGGTAGCCGTGGCATCGGCAAGGCGATGGTCGAGCAGTTGTACGCCCGCGGCGCCCGCAAGGTTTATGCCACGGCCCGCAACCCGCGCAATCATCGCCGCGCAATATCCACAGCTGGCGAGCTGACACCGGACACTGCCAGGACCGCTTGACGCCCTGATCAGCGCGAAGCCGAGATGACGCCGCGAAAGTTCATCCCGTAGCCAACCAGTGAAGAGAGACCGCGACGATGAGCACGACATATAAGGACGCGCCCACCAAAACTATCGATGTCGGCGGAACGAGATTCGCATACCGGCAGCTCGGTACGAATAACGGCGTGCCAGTGATCTTCCTCAATCACTTAGGCGCGGTATTGGACAATTGGGATCCCCGCGTCGTCGATGGCATCGCCGCCGAACATCCGGTGATCACCTTCGACAACCGCGGCGTCGGCGCATCAGAAGGCAAGACTCCGAATTCGATAGCCGCGATGGCGCAAGATGCCATTGCCTTTATCCGGGCACTGCGCTTCGATCAGGTCGATCTCCTCGGATTCTCTTTGGGCGGATTCGTTTCGCAGGTGATTGTGCAACAACAACCACAGCTCGTTCGAAAGATCGTGCTCGCGGGCACCGGTCCAGCCGGCGGGGAAGGCATCGACAAGGTCACTTCGATCACAATCCGCGACATGACAAGGGCCACGCTGACCTTCAAAGATCCGAAAGAATATCTCTTCTTCACCAGAACCGCGAACGGCAAGGCGGCAGCTCGACAATTCGTGAAACGGCTGAAGGAACGCAGCTATGATCGCGACAAAGCGATTTCCCTCAGCGCCTTCCGCACCCAACTGAAGGCCATCAATTCTTGGGGGAAGCAGGAACCTGCCAACTTGTCCGGTATCCGACAGCCAGTCCTGGTGGCCAACGGCGAGGACGACAGGATGGTACCCACCCGTAACTCCTTCGACCTGGCTCAACGTCTGCCGAATGCCAAACTCAGAATCTATTCCGACGCCGGACACGGTGGCATATTCCAATACCACGACAAGTTCGTCGTTGAGGTGCTGAATTTCCTCGAGTCCTGAATTCTCTTAGACTAGTCTGGAAGACCGGGCGGACTGGCCCGATGTTCGACGTCACCTGGCGACAAGAGCCGATCCCCGAACCCGCGACCAATGGATTCGCAGTCTACGGCTGGCAAGTGCCTTCGATCAGGTTCGGGTATCTACATTTTCATACGTCTATCAGCACGAATATCTGTCAGCCACAAGACGCCGGATACGTTAGCATTCTGTGGGTCTCGGGCGGATTCGGATGAAAATGGAGAGTAGGCTTCGGTCTGTGGTTCAGGCCCGCACGGAAATGGACTTCGTATCGAGGTAGGCGCCGATACCCTCCGGCCCGAATTCGCGGCCGATGCCGCTGTTCTTGACACCGCCGAAGGGCGCGGCAGGGTCCATGGTGTAGGGCTGGTTGATGCCGAAGGTACCGGAACGGATGCGCAGGGCGACGGCCGAACCGCGATCGATATCGGCGGTCCACACGGAGCCGGACAGCCCATACTCGGTGGCATCGGCGATCTCCACGGCGTGGTCGTCGTCGGTGTAGGTCAGCACACTCAGAACCGGTCCGAAGACTTCCTCCCTGGCGATCCGCATCGAACTGTCGACATCGGCGAAGACGGTCGGCCGGATATACCAGCCGCGATCGACCGTATCCGGCAGCGCGGTGCCGCCGGTGAGCAGGCGCGCGCCCTGGTGCTGTGCGTTTTCGATATAGCCGCGGACACGGTGTTGCTGCCGTTGCGAGACCATCGGGCCCACCCGGGTCGCGGGATCGAAAGGGTCACCGACGGTGAGGTTTTCGACCTTGTCGACCAGGGCTTCGAGAAATGCGGAGCTGCGGTGCCGTGGCAGCAGTACCCGGGTCTGGGCCACGCATGCCTGGCCGCTGTTCATCAGTCCGGCGACGAGCATGCCTTCGGCGACATCGTCGGGATCGGCGTCGTCGAGTACCACGGCGGCGGATTTGCCACCGAGTTCGAGGCTGACCCGGCGCAGCGCGGCCCCGCACGTTTCGGCCACCTGTCGTCCGGCGGCGGTGGAGCCGGTGAAGGACACCTTGTCCACACCCGGGTGCGCGACGAGGTGACGGCCGGTGTCCTGGTCGCCGGGCAGAATGCTGACGACACCCGGTGGCAGGCCGAGTTCGTCGAGTAATTCGGCCATGTGGTAGGCGTCCAGCGGTGTCTCCGGCGAAGGTTTGAGCACGATCGTGCAGCCTGCGAGCAGGGCGGGGATCAACTTGGCGACGATGAGGAACATCGGCATATTCCAGGGGATGATCGCGGCCACCACACCGACGGGTTCGTGGACGACGAGGACATCGCCACCGAGGAATCCGGATCGCGTCTGCTGCCACGGGTAGTTCTCGGCGATATCCGCGAACGCGCGCATCATGACGCCGGGAAGCCGGGCGTGCGCCGATCGGGCGAAGGTGATCGGCGCACCCATTTCGGTGGTGATCAGCTGGGCGAG
Organism: Nocardia vinacea; assembly: GCF_035920345.1. Classification (NCBI taxonomy): domain Bacteria; kingdom Bacillati; phylum Actinomycetota; class Actinomycetes; order Mycobacteriales; family Nocardiaceae; genus Nocardia; species Nocardia vinacea. Next base: position 385,661 of record NZ_CP109149.1, on the reverse strand, counting down.
TTCATCTTCACGGGTGGTGTAGCGCTCGGCCAGCCGCCGAACCAGCGCGATCCGCTCGCTCGAATCGGTGCGCGGCCAGGGGCCCTCGTCGAAGGCCGTGCGGGCCGCGGACACCGCCCGATCGACATCCGTCGGCGTCGCGGCGGGGACACGGGCGACCACCCGCTCCGAATGCGGTGAGATCACGTCTATTCTGTCGGCGGTGGCCGGCGTCACCCACCGCCCGCCGATGAACAAATGCTCGTGTGTGTCCACGCGTATGCCTCGTGCTGGATCGTCTCGGCTACTCACAGTGTGGGTGCGGTGATGTCGCGGTAGAAGCGGACAATCGGGGGCGGGTCGACACACAAACCAACGGGCGGCGAGAACCCTCCTGCTTTAGTGGTCTCGGCAAGTCGTTCCTGCACGGCCGCGATGTCGTCGGCTTCGATCTCGTAGACCGCTACGAACGCGCCCTCGGTGACGGGGGCGAACCGTCGAGCGGAGACGATCCCATCGAGTCCCAGCATTTCCTTCATATGGATCTCGTCGTACCAACTGTTGAATGCCGCAGCGTCTTCGGGCGAGTTGGGCCGGGATTCGACGTAGAGGATTCCCTTGACCATGTGTTGCCTCCTGGTAGGTGTAGCGCTCAGCTGTTCTTGTGGATGTGGCCGTCCTTCATGACGAACCGCACGTCTTCGATGACGGAGATGTCGGCGGTGGGGTCGCCGGGTACCGCGATGATGTCGGCCAGCAGCCCCGGTGCCAGACGCCCACGGTCCTCGACGCCGATGAGTTCGGCGCTGGTGACCGTCGCCGCGCGCAATGCCTGCGCCGGTGTCATGCCGCGGTCGACCAGCGCCCACAGTTCTTTGGCGTTGTGGCCGTGCGGGACAGCGGGTGCGTCCGTGCCGCAGGCGATCTTGACCCCGGCGTGGATAGCCCTGCGTAGGGTTTCGCGAGCGCGGGGGAAGACCTCGGCGGCTTTCTTCTGCAGTGCCGGTGCGGCTTTGGAGATATCGAGGCCTTCGGACAGGTAGCTCGTCGGTACGAGGAAGGTACCGTGTTCGACCATCATGGCGATGGTGTCGTCGGTGGCCAGTGAGCCGTGTTCGATGCAGTCGACTCCGGCGCGGATGCAGGCACGAATTCCGGCATCACCGTGCGCGTGCGCGGCGACCCGAACCCCGGCACGGTGGGCTTCGTCGACGATCGCGACCAGTTCCTCATCCGAATACTGCTGAGCCCCGGCCACTGTGCCGTGTGACATCACCCCGCCGGATGCGGAGATCTTGATGACCTCTGCGCCGTATTTGATCTGGTACCGGACCGATTCGCGGACCTGCGGAACCCCGTTGGCGCGACCCTCCTCGACACTGAGCGGCATGATGTGCGGTGCGAGGCGTTGGAACATGGTCGGGTCGAGATGACCTCCGGTGGGGGTGATCGCGTGTCCTGCGGCGACGATGCGCGGCCCCTCGACCCAGCCCTGTTCGATGGCGCGGCCGAGGTCCACATCGAGCAGGTAGCCACCGGTCTTGACCATCAGACCGAGGTTGCGGACCGTGGTGAATCCGGCGTGCAAGGTGGTGCCTGCGTTCACCGTGGCCCGCAAGGTGCGATACACCGGATCGTCCTGCACGCCGTGCATCGGGTTCGGCAGCCCCGAGGGGTTGTCCGGGCCGCCGATGAGCAGGTTGACCTCCATATCCATCAACCCGGGCAGCAGCGTGAGCTCACCCAGGTCGATGACCTGCGCACGGGCGGGCAGCTCGGGCGGGTCGATCGCGGCGATGCGGTTGCCCTCGACGACGATCGCCGCCGAGGTATGCCGCTGCCCGGTCTCGACGTCGACCCAGGCCGCGGCCCGCAGCACGATCACCTGATCGTTCACAGGCCGGGCTCGATCACGCAGGTCAGCGATGCCGACCCGGTGTCGGGTATGCGTGGTTGACTCCACACTTCGACCGGGAAGGACACCTGGATCATCGAATACAGCAGGCACATCAGGTTTTTGGCGTCTTCGGGTATCTCGTCGATCGTGAATTTGTCGCAGTAGGCGAGCGCGTCCTCGGCGCGCGGGGTGATGGCGTCGTAGAACCGCTGCATATCGTCCATCGAACTGTCCAGGCGGCGGTGGTAGCGTTCGGTTTCGGTGGGCAGGCACCACAGTGCCGCATACGGTTCCAGGTCGGCGAATTCGCCGGGCAACAGTGTTTCGCTCATCGCCGGGCCTCCGCACGCTCGCGTTCGTAATCGCCGACCCAGTCGGCGGCGACCTTGTGCAGGTGCCGCAATAGGATCTCCTGATCGTTGAGTTGGAATGTCGTGACCGCACGGGATTCGAGCATGAGCTGCGTCGCCTCCAGCGTCGAAGAGTCTTGCAGCCCATACTCTTTGAAGGTGACCGCTGCCATTTCGTGCGCGACCCGATCGCGTGGGGTGCGGGCGGGCGGGAAGTACAGGTTGCCTTCGAAAATGTGGGCGTTGTAGGAGGTCGGCCAGTAGTGATAGGTCAGATACCAGCCGCCGGACCAGATGAGAATGACGAAGTTCGGCCACAGCTGGAAGGAGTCCAGGCCCCACGGGTCGCAGCCCGCCGGATTGAGCCCTTCGGGCATCGGGCCCAGATCGGGGACGTCCCACGGCCCGAACAGACCGCTGCGGGTGATGTCCTCCATGGGTTTACGCATGGTGGGATCGAGTTCCCAGGTGACGACGCCGGAGGTGCTGACGAGCCGGTGCGGTCCGTCGAGTTGGTAGTGCGGCGCCTCGAAACCGGCCTGCTGCGCGGCGACGGAGAAGTTGTCCGGAGTCTGCTTTCCGTGCAGAACGGGTGCGTGATAAAACTCCTGGAAAGCGTCCATGTACAGCTTCCAGTTCGCTCCGACCTCGGACCGGTACGAATAGCGCTCGGTGAGTCGATCGAACGGGTAGCCCTCCAGACCGGTCACCATCGGGCCCAGGAATTCTCGCAAACTCTGACGCGGCTCGGCGGCGAGGTTGACGAAGATGAATCCCGACCAGACCTCGCAGTGCACTTTCGCTAGGCCCAGATTTGCCTTGTCGAGGTCGAAGAACTCCTCTTCCTGCTGCACGAAGGCCAGTGCACCGTCGAGTCCGTAGCGCCAGCCGTGGTATTTGCAGGTGAACTGGCGACAGGTACCGGAGGTTTCCTCGCGCGGGATTTCGTTCCACACGAGTTTGTTGCCGCGGTGGCGGCAGATGTTGTGGAAGGCGTTGATTCCGCCGTCACGGTCGCGCACGATGATCACCGAGGTGTGCGCGGCGTGGATCTCCTTGGTGAAGTAGCTTCCAGTGCGCGGAAGTTGTTCTATGCGGCCGACGTTGAGCCAGGCGCGTTTGAAGATCGCTTCGCGTTCGAGTTCGAAGAACTCCGGCGAGATCGAGTCCTCGTACGACATCGGTTCGATGCCGAGCTCGGGATAGTGCTGCGTCCAGCTGCCCTCGGCGGGCTTGGGCCAACGAGGCATTGGTTTGACTCCTGAAATGGTCTGCGGAAGGGGTTATTCGATCGGTTCTTCACCAAGTACGGTGGTGCGCAGCATCTCTCGCGGTGAGTCCTGCGGATACGGGGCCGCACGGTGGATGACGCCCCGGTTGTCCCAGATCACGGTGTCACCGACCGACCACTCGTGCCGATAGACGCGCTCGGGTGCGGTACAGCGACGCAGCAGATCGTCCAGCAACGCGCGACTCTCGCTCTGGGGCAAGCCTATGACGTGGTCGGTCGACGCCCCGAGTACCAGTGAGCGACGTCCGGATTTGTGGGTCCAGATCAACGGGTGTTGCTTGGTCGGTCGGCGTCGCCACACGGCGAGTTGTTCCGGTGTCGGATCCGCGGTCACACCCCGCTGCGACGCCTCGAGCGAATGCACAACCCGCAACGGCGCGAGAAACTTCTGTTCCGCGGCACTCAGATTGTCGAAAGCCTTATAGGTGCTGGCGAATTCGGTTTCTCCGCCGATCGCCGCGACGGCCTTGGCGGTGAGCATAGTCGCCATCTGGGGGTAGGCATCGTCCTCTGGAGTGCAGCCGTCGATATGCCAGTCGAAGGTCGCACGCAGATAGCTCGCCGAGGAATTCTTTGTCGTGTCGAGGCTGACCCGGTATATGCCCTCGACCGGATGATGCCCGGGTGAGGTATCGACCTCGCCCAGTTTGCGGCAGAACGCCACCTGCGTCTCGGGATCCAGATGCAGGTCGCGGAATACCAGGACACCGTGCTGCTCCAGGATATCGAGGATTGTGTCAGGCAGCGACGGGTCGGTGAGTAACGTCCGGGGATCGACGCCGTGGACTTCGGCGCCGACATCGTGGCTGAGTTCGTCGATAGTGATCGTCATGAGGGTGTGGTCCTTCCGGCCATTGCCCGCTCGCGGCGGTGTGGCCGAGTTGGAGAAACAAGTCAGGGCCAGGGTTCGGCGACGCGTTCGAGTTGGGCGTCTGCGCTGTCGACGGGTTTGGGCTGCTTGAAGATCTCGATCGCCATCGCGACGGTCACCAGCGAATACACCATCCGCAGTAGTTGGATCGCGTCGTCGGGCAGGTCGTCGAGCGGAAATTTGTCGCAGTAGGTGATCGCGTCGTCCACGCGGGGAAAACACGCGTCGTAGAAAGCCTGCATCTCGGCCATCGACTTGTTCAGACGCTGCTTGTATCGTTCGGATTCGACGGGCAGACACCAGATTCGCGCGAAGGGCTCGAGTTCGGCGAAGGCCGGTGGCAGCAGTGTGGTTGTCATCGCGCACTCACCTGCGCCAGGTCGGTGCGGTATTCGTCGACCCAGTCCGCGACGGCCTTGTGGAAATGGCGCACGAGAATCTCCTGGTCGTTGACGGGGAAATGCGTCATCCCCACGGTTCGGTAGGCCGATTCCAAAGCTGTCTGCGTGCCGGTGAGCATGCCCGCGTCCTGGAGCGCGAATTCCTTGAACACCACCGAGGCGACCTCGTGCTCGACCCGCTCGCGAACCGTGCGTGCAGGCTGGAAGCAGAGCACGCCCTCGAAGCGGTGGCTGTTGTAGGAGGTCGGCCAATACCGGTACAGCAGATACCAGCCGCGGTAGATGAGAATCTCGATATTGGGGAAGATCTGGAAGTTGTCGATACCCCACGGATCGATCCGGCCGGGATTCAATCCCTTCGGCATCGGACCCAGATCGGGGGATTCCCACGGCCCCACCAGGCCGCTTCGAGTGACCCGCTCGATCGGATACATGAACTCCGCGGGCATCGTCCAGCGCCGCGCGCCGCCGGTCGACACCATCCGGTGCGGGCCGTCGACCTGGAAATGCGCGCACTCGAAACCCTTTCCCGGGGTCCGCACCGCACTGGGCACCTGCTGGGAATGCAGGCCGGGAACGTGGTAGTACTCCTGGAACGCGTCGGCGAACAGTTTCCAGTTACTCTGATTGTCCGCCTTGAATTCGTACCATTCGGTCATCTTGTCGAACGGGTAACCATCCAGATCGGTGATCATCGGGCCGAGGAATTCCCGCAGCGTCTGTCGCGGTTCGGCATCGAGGTTGACGAAGATGAACCCCGCCCACACCTCGCAATGCACCGCCGCGAGCCCGAGATCCTTCTTGTCCAGGTCGAAGAACTCACCCTCCTGCTGCACGAAGGCGAGCGACCCGTCGAGTCCGTAGCGCCAACCGTGGTATTTACAGGTGAACTGCCGACACGTGCCCGACGTTTCTTCCCAGGGGAATTCGTTCCACACGAGTTTGTTGCCGCGATGGCGGCACACATTGTGCTGCGCACGGATACTCCCGTCGCGGTCACGCACAACGATGATCGACGTGCGGGCAACATCGAGTTCCTTGGTGAAATAGCTACCGGTACGGGGCAACTGCTCGATCCGGCCGACATTGAGCCAGGCACGTTTGAAGATCGCCTCGCGCTCGAGTTCGAAGAATTCGGGCGAGACCGAGTCCTCGAACGACATCATGCCGGTCCCCAGCTCCGGATAGTGCTGAGTCCAGCTGCCTTCGGCAGGCTTGGGCCAAAGGCGCTGGGGCGCCGGTTCGCTGACGAGTTCACTCACGACTGCACCTCGCTGGCGCTCGGCTCCGTCGTGCGCGAAAGCACACTGTGTTGATGGTTCACTCGCTGACGCTCGCTCACGGTTGTTCCTCCATTTCCGGGAGTTCGGACGGTCGTGGCCGGTCGATTTCCGGGTCCGGTTGCAGGGCAACGCTGTTGAACACCATCGCCAGGCACAGGTACGAGCCGGCGACGAACAGCAATTCGATCAGCTGACGTTCATCGAAATGGCGCGCCAGCTCGGTCCAGGTGCGGTCGGTGACGCAGTGGCGTTCCAACAGCTCGTCGGTCGTGGTCAGCAGCAGCCGTTGCACGGGTGACCACCCCGGTGCGGCCGGGCCGTGACGCACTGCCCTGATCTGGTGCTCGTCGAGCCCCAGACCGGCGGCCATCCGAGCGTGCTGGCTCCACTCGTAGTCCGAGCCGCTGCGCCACGCCACACGCAGGATCACCAGTTCCCGGTCCAACGGATCCAGCGCGGGACGCTCGAGCAGCAGACCGTTGAAGGCCAGCCACGCCGAAGCCAATTCGGTGTGATGTGCGAAAACCCCCAGAATATTGGGCATCCGTGGCGCGTCCGGTTCGCCCGACAGATACCGGTCCGCCGCTCCGACATGCCCGCACAGCATCGCGATCGTGCGTTCGTCCCATTCGTGCACCGGTAGCGGCACCAGACGCGGGGCCGTGGCTTCGGTCATATCACCGACCCGCCGTTCACGCCGAGTATCTGGCCGGTGATGTAGCCGGCCTGGTCGGAGCACAAGAACAGGCAGGCAGCGGCGATATCGTCTCCGGTGCCCAGATGTCCGACCGGGATTGCTTTTGCCATCACGGAGTTATCCGGCAGGTTTCCGGCTGCCTGCGACTGCCGTTGCATGGGCGTGTCGATTCCCGACGGCGGGATGGTGTTGACAGTGATCCCACTCGCGGCGTACTCGCGCGCAAGGCCCTTGGTCATCGCCACCACAGCACCTTTGGCTGCGGTGTAGTGCACCATCCCCGGCGATCCGCGTTGCGCACTCGACGAGGAAATGGTCACGATCCTGCCCCACCCCGCGGCGACCATATCCGGAATGACGGCTTGCGTGCAGTGGAAGACGCCGTTGAGATTCACGTCGACGACCCGGTTCCACGCCTCGGGCGAAATCTCGGTGAACGGCGAGAAACCGACCAACCCCGCACTGGTGACCAGGATTTCGATCGCACCGAATTCGGCGCGCACCTTGCGCATCGCCGCACCGACCGCCTCGCGATCGGTGACATCGACCGCACAGGCGATCGCCGCGCCGTCGGCGGCACGCAACTGTTCGGCGGCCCGCTGAGCGGCGCCACCATCGATGTCGAGAACCGCGACCCGGTACCCGCCGGCAGCGAACGCCGCACAGATCGATAACCCCATCCCCGAGGCTCCGCCGGTCACCACCGCGACCCGCGGGCGCTTCGCCGGACGCCGGTCGACACCCTCGCGGTCGGTAACCGCGACGGTGCCCGTCATCGGGGATCACCGTGGATACGAGGATCAGCGAGAACGCCAGCATCACGGCGGTCGATTACTGCAACACAACGACTTTCATTTTCCTGCGCGATACACCTCAGCTCGGTGCAGGCAACGACCGCGCTCGAAAGGCGGGTCTCGCCAGTGCCTCGTTCACACCTCTCGCCGATCAAGTTGTGGTACTCGAGTCCTCCGGCTGGCACGCCACGAACATCTCCCGCGCCAGCGCGGGCGGTGCGGATCCACAGCGGAGGCCGTCGTACCGCCGAGATGAGAGTAGGGAGATATGCCACGCGCGACACCACATTCTTCGTTCGGCCCGACAGCGATCGAGGTTGCGCCGGGGACATCGAATGACCGCGAAGACCCACATCAGAGGCCTTAAGCGACTGATTAATTCAATCAGGTGATTAAGATATACGTGACCTGGTTCACCGCTGTCAAGCGACTTGCGAAAGCACGGTCGCCGACCCATCGGCCGCCTCGATCGCGGCCGGAGACCGAACGGGCAAGAGCGCGCGTTACCTTCTATTTGCGCAACCACGAACCACACGATCGCGACGACACCACAGGCTTCGTGCCTCACACACCTGGGAGGCCAACACCATGAAGCCCGCTCGCGCATCCGACGCCGAGGACTCACCGACACGAAGCGCCCTGCTCGACGCCGCCGAGCAAATCATGCGGGAAGAGGGCTACGCGGCGGTCAGCACCCGGCGCGTGGCCGCACGCGCGGAAGCGAATTCCGCCCTGTATCACTACTACTTCGGCAATATGGACAATCTGTTCATCGAACTGTTCCGCCGCGGAGCCGACCGCAGCTACCAACGCCAACTCGAGGCACTGGCCTCACCTCAGCCACTGTGGGCCTTGTGGGAAGCCATCCACGACCAATCCCACACCGCGTTGACCATGGAATTCGTCGCGCTGGCCAACCACCGCAAGGCCATCCGCACCGAGATCGCCAACTCCTCCCGACGCTTCCGCGCCATGCAACTCGACGCCGTCACCAAGGTTCTCGGCGACTACGGCCCCGCCGCCGAAACCTACACCCCGGGAGCACTGGTCCTACTCATGTCCAGCGTGTCGCGTTTCCTGCGTATGGAAGAAGCGTTCGACGTCGATACCGCACACGACGAGGCAATCGAGCTGATCGAATCCTTCCTGCGTGATGTCGAAGGCGAACGACGCCAACCCACATCGCCGTAGGGCCGCCAACCGTCACGGCGCTGAGTCCACGCCGCATCGCATCGGAGGCAAGAGCCGCACCCGCTACCGCACTCGAACTCCTCTCATCGCTACCGCGGTTTCGGTGCGGCGAGTTCCCTGAGGGAAGACAAAAAGAACTCATCCATCCGCGGGCTCAAATCGCTCAGGGTCGCGGCGCTGGCATAGCTGACGGAACCGAAGACGCGTTCGAGGGCATCGGTACCGGTGGTGGCGCCGATCGAAAGGCAGAGGCAGGCGACACCGTCGGCGCGGAGTTCTTCGAGTGCCTTGTGGGCATCGGCTTCGGCGTAGCGGCCCTCGTAGCCATCGTCATAGGGAAAGCCGTCCGAAAGGACCACCAGCAGCCGGTTTTCAGTGCCTGCTTCAGTTTTGAGGATTTCGCCCGCACCGCGGATGCCTGCACCCAGGCGCGTGTAGTTCGATGGTTGGAGCTGGTTGAGCCGGGCTCGCCCGACCGCGCCGAAACGCTGTCCGAACGTCTTGATCGCCGGTAGATGAACAGCGTGGCGCCCCTGTGAGCGAAACGCGTAGACCGCGACGCGGTCGCCGAGCTCTTCGAGCGTAACGGCCAATGTCGCGGCTGCCCGCCGCTGGTGGTCGTGTACAGCAAGGCCTTCGGTATCGGTATCGGTGGCCGACCCGGAGGCATCGAGCAGAATGAGGACGCCGAGATTACGCCCGAGTTTGCGGCGTTCCAGATAGATGTTTTCCGGCGACGAGTAGCCCGAACGCAGATCGACGAACATATCGATGAGCGCCTCGATATCGAGCTCGTCGCCATCGGGACGGCCGCGCAGAACCTTGGGGCCCAGGCCGATTCGCGACAAGCGTCGCCGGAGCACGTCGTCGAGCGGAACACCGGCCGCGGAGATATCGGCGGCGACTGTCAGCGGGAAGTCGATGACCCGGCACCACTCGGGCCGATACCGATGGTTGTGGACATCCCACTCCGGATAAAGCGCTCCACCTACGCCCAGCGTGGCGCCGGGCTTGCCGTCATCGGTGAACTGGATCCGTGTTGGCAGCGGCCGGGCATCGACTCCCACCTGGTGCACCCGTCGAACGGCACGAACCTGCATCTCCGCACCAGCGGAGCCATCCCCGGGTGCCCGGGAGTTGCCGAACAGCTTGCGGAGTTTGTCCGACAGCGCCCGCGAGTTGAACAGCGGATTTTCGAACAATGCGAGAATCTTGCTCCTCCCGGACTGCTCACTGCCATCGTCGTCGGCCTCGGGTAAGTCGATCGGATCGAATTCCAAGCGCAGCTCTTTGTTCGTGGCCCGCGCGCCCGGTGCGGCACGGCGTGCCAGCAATCGGGAGGGCTTGATGGCACCGAACCACTCCGGTGGGTCGGCCACCGGTACTCGGCCTCCGGCCACCTCGAGCGACTCCTCGGCGCTCGAGGTGGCCGGAGGCTCGTGCGGACCGAGCCCAGCTGCGAGTGGAATCCGCTCGGCGAGGTCGACGATCACTCGCCGACCTTCCAGCGCCAGGTAGCGCCGCGCCACCGCCGGACGGGCCCGAAGCGCATTCACCAATCGCTGATCCAGACTCCCCGCACCGAGCAGCGCGGTCTGGAGCAGCATCTCGCGGCGCTGCTCGGCGACCGAGCGGCCCGCTGAGACGAAGATGATCTGGCCGTTGGTGTAAGCAGGCTGACCAGCCGGTGCCTCCGCAACTTCGACAGCGCGGCCGGCGATGAAGGTGGCAAGGAGGCGAAACCGGTCGTGGCGGTTCGGATTGGAAACGTTCATGGTCGCGGCAGGACGGCGTCGATGAGTTCGCCGAGGGCACGGACGACATCCTGATCGTCCGAGAGCACTTGGACAACGGCCGACCGCACCGCACTGCGCAGGCTCAGCCCTTCAGCGACCAGACCGCCCGCGAGGATCAACAACCGGGTGGAGGCCACTTCACGCAGCGGTGAGCCATCCAAGTTTCGAATGGCGTGACCGAGTTCGACCAGCGCTGTCGCGGTCTCCGATCCGATCCCGGCTTCGACGGCGACAACTTCGGTCTCGACCTCGGCGGGCGGGAAGTCGAGTTCGATGGCAACGAAACGCTGGCGGGTCGACTCTTTGAGGCTCTTCAGGACGCTCTGGTAGCCGGGATTGTAGGAGATGACCAGCTGGAAGTCGGGGGCCGCCCGCAGTGTCGTGCCGAGTCGATCGATCGGCAGTTCACGGCGGTGATCGGCGAGCGGATGAATGACCACGGTGGTGTCCTGGCGCGCCTCGACCACCTCGTCCAGATAGAAGATGGCGCCCTCGCGCACGGCCCGGGTCAACGGGCCGTCCACCCAGACCGTTTCCCCACCCTTTAGCAGGAAACGGCCAACCAGGTCCGCCGAGGTCATGTCCTCGTGGCCCGCGGCGGTAATCAGCTCGCGCCCGAGTTCGTGGGCCATGGCCTCCACGAAGCGTGTCTTCCCGCATCCTGTTGGGCCCTTCAACAGTACTGGCGAACCGCGTCGGGCCGCGGCCCGAAAGACTGCTACCTCGTCGCCGACCGGCCGGTAGAACGGTGCTTCCAAAACCGGGAGTACAGCGGTGGATTGACTGGTCGACATACTAATTTCCTCGCTCGAATGGAACGACTTCCGGAAGCTCTGCACCCTCAGGGAGAACGAGCCGGCCTTCCGGATTGATGTAGCCGGTGTTCTTGCCGGGGATCGGCAGAACAGGGTCAGGACAGAGGCGCCCTGTCCCTTCACCGCAGATGCCCATGTCGAAGTACGAACGCTTCTGGATGTCCTCGGGCCAGGGATCGGCGTGCATGGCGAACCACTGCGCGGGAAGGTTGTAGAACACGAAGAAGAACAGACTGCATGCCGCGAAAATGGCCAGGAAACGCGTAGCCTGCTGCTTCACGGCCCCGCCCTGGATCCGTTCCAGTCCTCGTTCGACGAAGCTCCGGCCACGATCGTCGGTGAAATAACGCAGGGCGCACAGACCTGCCTGGACACCTCCCCACATGAGTCCTTCATAGATCGGCCATTGGTAGTAGGTGCCGGCATTGACCGACAGGGATTGAATTGCGCCGGGGTAAGTGAAAAGTCCCGTCGGCATCAGGAAGAAGCCCTCGATGACTAGATCGAAGAAGAACGTCCACACGATGAGAACGCCGATCAATCCGAGGTTGCTGATATTCGGCCACTTCAACTTCGCACGGCGCATGATCCAACATCCGAGGATCGTGCACAGCAGAACTCCGTAGGAATAACCCGCCGCATTCATCAACAACGGTTCGGCCATCATCTGGCCCGGTTCGGCATACGAGCGCCAACCCGGAATGTGGGCCACCCATGATCCCCGATTGAACATCCAGGTGTTGTAGGTACTCCACGTGTTGAAGTAGTTCAGGAGCGGATCCTGGAAGAACAGCAGGCCGCAGGCGACCAGGAGCATGCCGTCGAGCGTGATCCGCCGCTCACGCCGCCAGGGCCTGATGATGAAGTAGTAGACGCCGATCGGCCAGCCGACCAGGATCACGGCCGTCCACGTGATGAGGATCGTCTTCATCCACGTCGGCGGGTCACTGGGCCCTGTGGGCACCCGCACGAAAAATGGTCCCGACACCCAGCGGATCCACACGTACACCTGGAACGCCAGGATCAAGCCCCCGACGATCGCCCAGATCCGGACGGGCTTGCTCGTGGACTGAGCTTTGGCACCCAATGAGGCGACTCCGCCGATCTCCTCGGTGACGGTGGCCGCCTTCTTCCTGTCCAGTGGCCCGCTCATCGCGCCGCCTGCTTCGGGATCGTCGTGGTCCAACCCACACGGATCCGCTCGAAGAGCGGACACCTTTCAGCTGTCACCTCGGTGTCGGCGTAGCTGTCTGTCGTCGATGAGGCAGTCATCGTCGCCCTCCTTCAGTAGCCTGTCGTCCGAAAATATACCAGTAAGAATCTAAGCGTCGGAATAGTTTCTTAGATTCATGGCATACTCGCTGACATGGCTGAGCGATGGACGAGGGAGCGACGACTCGAGCGCACCCGGTCGCTCCTGCTGGATGCCGCGCAAGAGGTGTTTGCCGAAAAAGGGTTCACGGCGGCAACCCTCGATGACATCGCTCATGCGGCGGGCTACACCAAAGGCGCCATATACAAGCACTTCCCCACGAAGGAAGAACTCTTCCTAGCGGTGAGCGACCGGTACTGGCAGCGCTACTTCGATACATTCACCGAACTGCTATCGGCAGCAAGCCAGGTGGGAGCGCACGAACTCGACCAAGTCGCCCAGCGGTGGCGCCAACTCGCTGAAGACCGCGGCGCCGAGTCCGCCGCGCTGGGCTACGAATTCACTCTGTACCTGTTGCGCAACCCCGAGGCCCGGGAACGAGTCGCAACCAAACGAGTCGAGGTCGCCGAAGCCCTGGCACGATTCATCGTCGAGGGCCTCGATCGAATCGGCGCGACCCTGCTGATTCCCCCACTGACGTTCGCCCGCGTGCTCATCGCCACCACCGACTCGGTCGCGCTGGGAACCCAACTCGATGACGTCGACCTCTACCGACCAACCCTCGAAATGTACATGTCGGCAATCAAACTGCCCTGACGCCGGTTCATCTCCGACGTACACCATGACGGCGACCGACGAGCCAGATCGAGAACCCGCGTGATGGTCTCGCGTGATACCGGTTCCGGCAGGAAACCGCGGCAGCTCCACCGGTCTGCCAGCAGCCGGGTCGTGAAGGTCATCATCGGCTAGGCCATCGGAGTGTGAACCGCCGCTGCGGTCGGTTTCCGCTACCGGATCGATGAGCCGATACCCAAGCCTCCGTCGACGTCGAGTACTACTCCGCTGACGTATCCGGCGGCCGGTGAGCACAGGTAGGCGGCGGCCTCGGCGATGTCTTGGGGCTGTCCGGTCTTGCGTTGGGGCACTTTGACGATCAGCTTTTCGCGGGCCGCGGTGTTCATCGAAGCGAGCATGGGTGTTTCGATGAGGCCGGGGGCGATGGCATTGGCGGTAATGCCCTGGCGGGCGGTTTCGAGTGCGAGGGTGCGGGTGAGTCCGACGATGCCCGCTTTGGCGGCGACGTAGTTGGCTTGGCCGAAGTTGCCGCGCCAGCTCATCGAGGAGAACGAGACGATCCGGCCGTAGTTGCGTGATCGCATGTGCGGCAACACCGCTCGGGCGCAGAAGAAGGCCCCCGAGAGGGAGACATCCAATACCGAGTGCCAGTCGGTGTCGTCGATGTCCTCGATCCGGTTGTCGCGGATGATTCCGGCGTTGTTGACCAGGACATCGATACGGCCGTGCGCACGGACGACGGCTTCGATCCAGGCGTTGACATCTTCCGAGGAGGTGACGTCGACCGGATGTGCCAGGCAGGTGCGTCCGAATTCCTTTTCCAGGCGGTCAGCGAGGTCACGGGCGGCGACGTCGTTGACGTCACCGATGGCTACGATTGCTCCTTCGGCCGCGAATCGCTCGGCCATGCCCGCGCCGAGCCCTTGGGCTCCGCCGGTCACGAGGACGACTTGATCGGTGTAGCGGTTCATTGCACTCCCAGGAATGTGATAGCGGCACGGTATACCTTCAGGCTGATCGGCGTTGCAGGAACGCGGTCAGCGAGGCCGGTACGTCGTTGGTGTTCCAGTGCTGTTCGAAGTCGGCGAGTTCTCGGGCCAGTCCTTGGTTTTCGTCCATGGTGGTCAGGGTGTGCAGGAGGGCCTTGAACGCGGTTTGGGCCGGGCCGCCGGCTTCGGCCAGTTCGATCGCGGCGGCTCGTGCGCAGGCGTGCAGTTCCTCGGCGGGCACCACCGCGTGCAGCCAGCCGGTGGTGGCGAGCCGCTGGGCGGGGACCAGTTGTCCGGTCAGGGCCAGCCACCGCGCCGCGGAGTCGCCGATTTTGCGTGGCAGTCGCACGCTCGAGCCCGCGGCCGGGAGCAGGTTATTGCGGATGTGCCCGTCGCCGATCAGTGTCGTGTCGGCGGCGACGACCACGTCACAGGCCAGTGCCAGCTCCAGACCACCGGCCACAGCGTGGCCGTGCAAGGCGGCCACCACCGGCAGGCGGCTGGTCTCGAGCCGAGTGACCACGGCCGAGACCCGGCGCAGAAACTGCGTCGGCCCACCTGGGGTATCGGCCAGGCTCAGAAAGTACCGCAGGTCGGCGCCAGCGCAGAAGCTCTTGCCCGCTCCGGCGAGGACAAGGCACCGGGTGTGCGGATCTTGTTCGGCCTCGGTCACCGCGGCAGCCAGAGCATCGATCAGCTCGGGGTCCAATGCGTTGCGGCGGTGGGGGCGGTTGAGTGTCAGGGTGCGGATCGGACCGGTACGGGTAACCAGGACCGATGCGGGCAGGTTCATCGGGCACCCACGCCCAGGCCGGCGTCCTCGCGGCGCCGCTGCCGCAGCTGTGCGCGCTGGATCTTGCCGCTCGGCGTCTTGGGCAGGCTCTGCACGAAATGGATACGCCGCGGGTAGGCATGCGCGGCGTAGTTCTTCTTGACCCATTGCTGTAGCTGCTGGACGAGATCGTCGGAGACGGCGGCGCCGGGCGCGAGGACCACGAACGCCTCCACGACCTCGCCGCGCACCTCATCGGGACCAGCGACCACTGCGGCTTCGCTGATAGCGGGATGCTGCAGGAGCGTGGATTCGATGTCGAACGGGCCGATGCGGTAGCCGGCCATGATGATGACGTCGTCGTCGCGGGCGGAGAACCGGACGAGCCCCTCGGCGTCGATCGAGGCGATGTCACCGGTCAGGAAATAGGCGCCCCCGGCGCGGAATCGGTCGCTGCCGCGCCCTCCGACATAGCCGCGGAAGGTCATCAACGGACTGCCCGCGACCACGATCGCCAGCCGCCCGGTCTGACCGGACTCGACCGGTGCGTCGTCGTCCTCGCCCAGGACGGTGATCTCCCAGCCGGGCAGCGAAGTTCCCATCGCACCGGCCAGCACCGGCCGTCGCAGGCTGGGGTGGTGTGGGAAACCGATCGGCATGCCGAGTTCGGTCTGGCCGTAGTGATCGTGCACCTCGAGCCCGAGCGCGTCGCGAGCCCAGTCGTTGACCTCCTGGGTCAGCGGCTCCCCCGCGCTCGACAGCCGGCGCAGCGCGAGCCCTTGGGGAACTGGCAGGCCGGAGGCGCGCAGGCCGCGGTAGACCGTGGGCGCAGCGGTGTAATCGGTGACCGCGCGATCCTTCAACACCGTCCAGGTGTCGGTGGCCGAGAATCCGCCGCGCAGCAGCAGCGTCGGCACACCGGCCGCCAGGGGAGCCACGATCGCGGTGTAGAGCCCGTAAGCCCATCCCGGGTCGGCGCCGCACCAGAAAACGCTGTCGGGCGCGACGCCCAGACCGAACTCGAGGTAGCTCTGCCACCCGGCGGCATAGCGCACCGGATGCACCACACCCTTGGGTTTGCCGGTAGTACCTGAGGTGAACATGTGCACCAGCGCCCCGTCTCCACCGACCGGCGTCGAGCCGATGCCTTGCCACGAGGCCGCGACAAGGCGGGCGCTCAACCCGTCGGGGGAATCGGTACCAGCGACGATCAGCCTCCAGTCACCTGCGGGCACTTTCGCCCGCTGATCCTCATCGGCCACGACGAGCCTGACCTCGGCGTCGGTGAGGCGGGACCGGATCGCATCCTCGGCGAACGCGGTGAACAACGGCACATAGACCGCGCCCAAGCGCCAAATACCGAGCACGACCGCGACCAATTCGGCGCTCTTGCCCATCACGGTCGCGACCCGATCCCCGCGCCCCACACCGGCCGCGGACAGAACCGCGGCCGCTCGTCGCGACGCTTCGGCCAGCTCGCCGTAGGTGTAGTCGATCGCGGCCAAGTGCTCGTCGACGATCATCAGGGCTCGAGCCGATGCCGGATGACGGTCGCACAGCAACCAGGCCACATCCGCATCCGGCGTCCCGAATTGTTCGAGGAACTCACCGACACGTATTGCATAGTCAGGACTCACTACCGCTCCAATGTGGGTACGTTAAACAGTTCATTGGTACCCAAGAGAGTACCGTAGGAATGGTGACGGATAAAGCCCGCTGCTCGCAGCTGCCCGACGATGGGTGTGAAACACTCGATCTCATGCCTCGTACGGCCTCGGCGCGTCAAACGACGGTCAACACTCCCCGTAAGCGACGCGTTGATGTGGCGCGGCGTGACGACCTGCTGCGTCAGGTCCAGGAGATCTTTCTAAGCGAGGGTTTCACCACCATCACCATCGGCGAGCTCACCGAGCGCCTGCATTGCTCCAAGGCCACCCTCTACAGCGTCGCCGCGACCAAGGAACAGCTCGTGGTACTGGCGACCAAACAGTTCTTCGGCGAATCGGCCGAACGCATCGAAGCCGATGTGGCCACCCAGACCGACCCGCAGGCCAAGATCCTCGCGTACCTCGGCGGTATCGCGAATGCCATGCGGCGCAACTCGAATGCCTTCTACCAGGACATGGTCGCTTTCGCTCCCACCGCCGAGATCTACGCGCGCAACACCGCCCGCGCGGCCGAACGCGTCCATGAACTGATCGACGATGGGATACGGACAGGTCGTTTCCGCGCCACCGACGGCAGGTTCGCCTCCCAACTCGTCGCACTCGCCATCGAGGGAGTCCAGTCCGGCGTCCTGCTCGAGCGCACCGGCCTGTCGGCCGCGGACGCCTTCAACGAACTGGCGTCCCTACTGTTGAACGGGTTGCTCCACAGCCCTGACTGACCCGTTGCCGTGCACTGTCTGCCAGTATCGCTACGGCTTTCCAAGGGGTGTTCTCCCGTCTAGGCAGTCCAGGTCAGGGGCGGTGTCACGTCCAGGCAGTACCGCTCCGTCCATCCCGTATGTGCCCGTCTCGGCAAGGTCTCGGCAAGATCGCGGAGACAGGAAACCGCCCCATGACCTGGGCACAGTCGCAGCAGCACGCACTGGCGATCGGCGTCACCGATCCCGTCTGAGCCCGCACGCAGTCTCCGCGTTGGCTATGCACCCGTCTCGACGCGCGCGAAGACCGGGACATATTCATCGGATTCGGCCGGCCCGGACTTCGGGAATACTGCGCGTACTCGAAGTCCCTCTGCGACCGCGTCTCGGTCGATATCGACGAGTTGGGTCCACCACCACGGTCCCTCGTCCAGTTCGACCAAGCCGATCGTGAGCTCGAGCGGAGTATCCGAGCCGGCGACCCGTTGCGGAACGAACGCCCACGACACGACCCGCCCTCGCCCCGAAGCCTCGAACCACTCCAGATCAGTGTTACCCGCACTGTCCTGTACTGCCGACGGTGTCACGACCTCACCGGATACTACGGATCTACGCAATAGAAAGACGCCTCGCGCGGTTCCGTCGAAGAATTCCGCTGTAGCGGAATCGCGGACAACAGGCTGAATATGCATAGTCTGAGAACCCTCCACCGCTTTCCACCCCGCCGAATTCACGAGCCCACTATCAGGGTCGAGTGGTGGTCGAGGATTCCGCCATTGCCCGAGACCAAGATCAGCTCATACTGCTCTTGCTGCCGCGCACCGGCATGGCCCCGCGCCTGAAGGATCGCCTCGGACAACGGAGTCATACCCCACATGTAGTACGAAGATAGTTGTCCCCCACCGGTATTCAACTTCAGCTTGCCGTCCGGGCCGATGTTTCCCGGCGTCGACACGAACTCCCCGCCTTCGCCCTTGCCGCAGAAGCCGTAGTCCTCGAGGGTCACGAGAGCCGTATAGGTGTAGCAGTCGTAGATCTCGACGATATCGATGTCATCGGTGATGACGCCTGCCATCGCCATAGCGGCCGGTCCCGATTGTGCCGCACCGGTGACCAGCCCGAAGTCATCGTTGCGTCGCAACCTCGTACCGGGATGACTTTGTGCCCACCCGAGAACATGAACCGGGGGCTGCTTCAGGTCGCGGGCGCGTTCGACAGTGGTCACCACCACGGCAATCCCGCCATTCGATACCAGGCAGCAATCGAAGAGATGGAACGGATCGCTGACGATCCGCGAATGCTGATGGTCTTCGATGGTGATGGGCGAACGCATCTGCGCCAGTGGATTGAGCACCGCCCAATCACGCTGGGCAACGGCGATCGCACCGAGCTGCTCGGAGGTTGTTCCATATTCGAGCATGTGGCGCCGAGCGGCTAGGGAGTAGAGCACATTCGGGGTCACGGCGCCCGTCGATCGCTGGAGCCCCGCCCAACCTGAGTGGGTTCGGTGGCCGTCGGAATAGGCATGGCCGGAGCCCACTCCTTCCTGAAGTGGAGCGTCACCGAAGACGCACACGATGACCTCGGCCATCCCGGCCTCCACGGCCATCGACGCGACCTGAACCATTGCCCCGGCCGTCGATCCGAATGCCTGCATCTGGCTCAGCAATTTGAGATCCCGCAGGTTGAGATCGACCTGCAGCCCGAGGCCGACATCGTTGGCCACGCCCGCCGAAACAAGGATGCCGTCGACATCCGAAAGACGCAAACCGGCATCGGCTACCGCCAGCCGTGCAGCCTCCGCGGCGAATTGACTACTGCTTTTGCCGTACACCTTTCCCAGTTCGGTCATTCCGAGGCCGGCAATGGCCGGCGACCGCGAGGCGCGGGATCGTTGTTTCATCGTCCTGCCCAGTTCGGTGTCCGCTTTTCGACAAAGGCTCGAAGTCCCTCCTGCGCGTCCTGCGAGCGCCTCACTCGGGCTGCCTCGGCGCGGTTGCGCGCCCAATCGGCCTCGTCACGCTTTACACTCCCGTCGGTGATTCCGCCAGCAATCCGTTTGGTGGCCTGCACGGCCAGCGGAGCATTCGCCGCGATGACTTCGGCCAGCTCGAGTGCCACCGCAAGCACCTCGGCCTGTGGTACGACCCGCGTTATCAGCCCTAGCTCGAAGGCCCGCGAGGCCGAGATCTGCGCGCCGGTGAACGCCATCTCCAAGGCGACTTTGCGTGGAATCTGCTGCGCCAATCGGAACGCACCGCCGGCGGCCGCCACCAGACCGCGGCGCACCTCGGGAAGACCGAACTCGGCGGTGTCCGCCGCCACGACCAAGTCGCTGGCAAGGGCTAGTTCTGTTCCGCCGCCGAGAGCGAATCCGTTGACCGCTGCGATGGTCGGCTTACTGACGGGGTGATTGACATACCCGGCGAAACCCCAGCGAGCGCGGTGGCCCTGAGGATGAATGTCTTCCCCCGCCGCCAGCGCCTTGAGATCTGCTCCGGCGCAGAACGCGCGGTCGCCCGCACCGGTCAAAACAATTGCCCGCACCGCTGGATCGGTCTCGGCGGTGTCGAGCGCCTCGCCGATGGACTCGGCGACGACCCGGTTGACGCTGTTGCGGGCTTGTGGTCGATTGATCGTGATCAAGAGGACATTGCCACGCTGTTTAGTCAGGACATCACCGGTGTGCGGTTCGTGGCCGCCTCCGCTCGCATTCATTCGATACCCCTCATGCATCGCCGGTTTACTCCTTCAAGGCGTCCTCACGACAACCACTTCGAGACCACGGACCACCTTGACCCGTTCGTTCCCAGTACCCGCCGAACCCTTCGTCCGCCTACCGCGCCCGGGAAAGTGACACCACCTCGACGCAGCCCTGCAATGGGACTACCCACAATACTGACATATTTAGTCCAAATTAGGAAGTGATTGGCTCATCTGCTGGGAATCCGCCACCCGGCGCTCTACTCCGAGTACCAACGCCCCGTGAAAGACGGCGCCGTTCTGGCTTTGAAGGCTTTCATGCCGATCTCGATGTCCTCGCCGGCGAAGTTCACTGCTTGCGCGATCGCCTCCGCCTCGAGACTGCTTGCGAAATCCGCGCCCGCCGCCTGGTGCAGGAGAGACTTGGTCAACGACAGCGCGACCGGCGGACCGGCCGCCAGGCGCGCGGCGAGCGACTCGACGACAGAATCGAGCTCTTCGGGCTCGACCACCTGGGTGGCCAGCCCCAATCGTTCCACCTCGGCCGCGCCGAGAAGATCGCCGGTCATCATCAACAACTTCGCCTTCTGCATCCCGATCAGACGCGGCAGAAGCCACGAACCGCCAACGTCGACGGACAACCCCCGCCGCGGAAAGACCTGCGCGAACGTAGCGTTACTCGAGCAGATGACGAAATCGCAGCACAACGCGAGGTTCCATCCGCCCCCGATCGCCGGGCCCGACACCTTCGCGATCGTCGGCTTCGGAAAGTCGTGCAGTGCCACCGCCGTGGCGGAGATTATCCGCATGCGGTCCAGCGGATGCGCCGGACCGTCAGCTCCCAACTGACCGCCGGAGGAGAACACCCCGCCAGCACCTGTCAGAACCACCGCACGCACGCTCGTATCGTGCTTCGCGTCCCCGAGCGCGGAAGCAAGACGACGCCACTGCTCGGCATCGAGCGCGTTCCGCACTGCGGGCCTGTTCATGGTCAGAGTGAGGACTCCGTCGACCTGCTCGACTTCCAGTTGGCTCGACGTCGGACTGTTCGGCTGGGCCATAAGACTGCCTCTCGATAGGTGGCTTTCGCATAAGTCGGTGGGGCTGGAGGGCCAAAACCCGACATCAGCCTATTCTGGACGAAACTTATCGGAAATATACCCCGCGCGCCTGCGATCGCCGCATGGGGCTGAGCGGACGGCTTCGCCATCACCGCGAATCACGGTATGGTGCAAGCTATGACGTCATCGTCGCGCGCCGTCGGACGACCACGGGTACCCAATTTGGACGAGCGAGTCCTGGATGCCGCTCGGACGGTGTACGGCGACCGCGGATGGAGCGGTTTCACCGTGGACGAAGTCGCAAAACGAGCCGGTGTGGGTAAGGGTTCACTTTACCTACGCTGGCCCAACAAGGCGGCGTTGCTGGTCGACGCGGTTCGCTCGGCCGCCCCATCGGTCGGAAACATCAACCTCGGCAACCTCGAGCTGGACCTCCGGGAGTTCGCCAGGCAGTGGATGGCGTTCGCGCAGAGCATCGAAGGATTGATGACCAGCCGCCTTTTGATGGACCGGCAGTCCAACAAGGAGCTGGCGGAGGTCATCGGTGAACTCGACTATCCGGACTACATTCGCGCGACCCGAGCCCTGGTCCGGCGCGCGGTCGAGCGTGGCGAGATCGACCCCGGCATCACCCCCACCCTCATCGCCGATCTCGTCGCAGGTGCGATCACCACCCACGTCCGCAGCACACCTGCGGGACTGGCCAAGATCGCCCACACAGAGAGTTATTTGACACAACTCGTGGACACCGTGTTACGAGGCGTGGACTATCGAAGTCCCTCCCCCGAAGACACCCCGTCGTCTTGACCCCGCGAGGTGAGCGCAAGGGTCGTCATCTCGTCGACGTGGGAGTGGAGTTCGTCC
Organism: Nocardia vinacea; assembly: GCF_035920345.1. Classification (NCBI taxonomy): domain Bacteria; kingdom Bacillati; phylum Actinomycetota; class Actinomycetes; order Mycobacteriales; family Nocardiaceae; genus Nocardia; species Nocardia vinacea. Next base: position 363,594 of record NZ_CP109149.1, on the reverse strand, counting down.
CGCTCAGCGTACGTTACTGCGGACTCACCACGGATCGGGCGATGTTTTGGTTGGGCCGTGCCACCGACGCGTTCGACATGGCCGATGGACTCGTCTCACGATCGCGTCGCGACGGTGACTGCCGGGCGTTGTCGCAAGAGTTCACGCTCGCCCCATAGACGGAGCGGCCTGTTCAGCTGCGGCAAAGCTCGAAGATCTCGAGAGCTGCCGCGTCGACGTTGCCCACTTGTGGGAAAATGCGATATCCACAATACTGACTAATATTGTCCATATTGCGATCTATCCAGCCACGGTGAGCCGTTGCCCGGCAGGACCTCACTCGACAAGCACGGAGGTATGAACATGCAGGTGTCTCTCGAGGGGAAGGTTGCGCTGGTGACCGGATCGGGACGGGGTATCGGAGCCGCCATTGCCGCTCAGCTGGCACATTCCGGTGCCGAAGTGGCCGTCTGCGACCTGGAGAGTGACCGCGCGGATGCCGTGGCGCAGAACCTGTCGGAGCAGGGGCTGGGTGCGCACGGGTTCACCTGCGATGTGACTTCACCAGAGGCGGTGTCGGCACTGACGCGCAGCGTCACCGCCGAACTCGGTCCTATCGACATCGTGGTGAACAACGTGGGATGGGCAGGCGACGATCCGTTCGTCTCACTGAGCGTGGAGCAGATCCGCAATCTGGTCGATGTGAATCTGATGTCGACAATATTCGTCTGCCACGAAGTCGGCGCAACCATGATCGAACGTGGCGCCGGCCGAATCATCAACATCGCCAGCGACGCCGGCCGGGTCGGCAGTGGCGGACAGGCCGTCTACGCCGCGACGAAGGGCGGAGTCATCGCCTTCACCAAATCCTTGGCCCGAGAGTGGGCCAAGCGCGGCATCACGGCGAACTGCGTATCCCCCGGCGCCACCGACACGCCTCTGTGGGTCGACGACACATCCGACCGCATCAAGTCCATGCTGTTGTCCACCATCCCCCTCAAACGAGTCGGCCGGACCGACGAAATCGCCACGGCGGTCACGTTTCTCGTCTCCGATCAAGCCAGCTATATCACCGGTCAGGTACTCAGCGTCAACGGCGGCTTGACCATGGTCGACTGACCCACGCCCGACGCCGGGCGGCAAGCGCACAAGTTTTGCGTGGACATCTGCGAAACGAAGGTAAAAGTCAATACTGACGACTATTGTCCATATAGGGGGCGGTGCAAACGAGGAAAGGTCCGTACTCATGTCCGCGGAAGACAAACTCGCCATAATCGAGCTGAACCATCGCTACGCCTATCTCATCGACACCGGCGAACCCGCCCGCTGGGCGGCCGAAGTGTTCACCGAGGATTGCTTTTTCGATGAGCGCCAGTTCGGCTTCGGTCTCCATGAGGGCCGCCAGCAAATCGCGTCCTACGGGAACGAACTGATGGCAACGGCGGAACACGTCGTTCACCACATGACCAACCATGTGATCACCGTCCACTCGGAGACTGACGCCACAGGGGTTGCGTTCTGCATCTGCGAGGCACAGCACGCCGGTGGCGGTCCGCGGCTGCGTTTCAATGTCATTTACGAAGATGAGTACCGGAAAGTCGACTCCGCGTGGCTGATTTCCAGAAGGGTGCTCGTCAAGACCTTCGAACCGGAGCAGGTCGAGCCGGTCTCGGAATCCGCGGCCTAGTCCGAAGGCTCGGCGGGTCCTGGATCCACGGGATCCATAGGACTCGGCTCGCGGAAAGCGGACCCGTTGAACCAAGGCCGACCGGGCGGAACGAACAGCCGAACCGGCTCGTTCGCGTGCCCGGTCAGCCATCGTCGAACAGGTGAGTTTCGAGCCGTCGTCACAACCCACCGCCTGAAACCGTCGCGACCAAGGAACAGTCGGTGGTGCCGGCCACGAAACAGTTCTTCGCGGAGTCGGCCGTAGGGATCAAAGTCGAGGTGGTCGGGGAAACCGATCGACCAGCTCCCCGACAATCAAGCGCGCAGTGAGTCCTTTGTTCGCGTGCGGCGATGTAATTATCGATCGTGCCCTGCTGGAAAGCGTCGTACCAGCTGGCGATGTTCAGCGATGGAACCAGGACTTCCCCGTGCCGGTCGGCGACTCGGGCCTCGGCGATCGTCGCGGGTTCACGCAACCTGCGCTCCAGTCCGGTGTCGGGCAAGCCTGTGCGGGCCACAGCCGGCGACGCGCCCGATGGCAACTCCCAGTACGTCGCTTCAGCGATGCGATCAAAATCATTGACGCTGACGCCCAGCTTCTCGAGCAATTTCCTCGGGATCAGTGGCGATCTTCGGATAGTGCACGAGCGTTTGCCCGGTCATCAAATCCCGCCCTTTCACGGGTGAGTGACTCACCCAACTACCGCCGCACCGGATCCACGACAAGGTCGCTGTCGGGCAGAGACGACGAGAATGCTTGCGACGAAGTAGCCCAAATCAAGATCAATACGACGTACGCGCGGCCGGGAGACGTACAGGCTGGCGTCCGCGAGAAATAATCCAGCCCGGTGTCGGAGCCCATGTCTATTTCGTGATCGCGCCGCCGTCGACGCGCATCGAGCTTCCGGTAATGCGCGCCGCCGCGTCGGAGACCAAGAACATGACCATTCCCGTCACGTCTTCCGGCTCCAACCAAGGGAACGGCAGTGATTGCATCTCCGCGTAGGCGCCGGCGACGGCGTCCAAGGTGCCATCGGTGGCGCCCGCGGGATCGAACAACGCAATTGTGGCCGGGTTGTCGATCATGGGCGTTCTGACCGAAGTGGGTAGCACCGCGTTGACGCGAATGTTGAACGGCCCCAACTCATTCGCCATACTCTTCATCAGACCGATGACCCCGTGCTTGGACGCCACGTAATGCGCGAGGTTGGCCAAGCCCACCTCGCCCCCGATGGAACTGGTGATCACGATCGCCCCGCCGTCCTCGTTGCGCTTCAAATGCGGGACAACCGCACGCGCCGTGAAGAACACTCCACTGAGGTTGACCGCGATCACCTGATTCCAGGCATCTTCGGAGATATCTTCGATCGGGCCCATCGTCTGAATGCCCGCGTTGGCTACCACGATATCCAGGCGACCCAGCTCAGCTACCGCGGCGTCGATCACGTTCTGCTGGGCGGACATGTCGCGAACGTCGACCTTTCGCGCAACCACGCGCCGGCCGAATTTCCGGATTTGTTGTGCGGTTTCGTCGAGTTCCGATTCGGTCGACAGCGGGTACGGAACCACGGCGATATCCGAACAGATATCGACCGCGATGATATCGGCGCCTTCCGCCGCCAGGGCGAGTGCGTGGCTTCGCCCTTGTCCTCGTGCGGCACCGGTAACCAAAGCAACCTTGCCACGGTGCTTTCCCATGTCTGATTCCTTGCTCGGATTTGCGGTCATACCACTGTCCAACCGCCATCGATGACGAGCGTTTGCCCGGTCATGTAGGACGACGCGTCGCTGGCAAGGAACACCAGGGCGCCGTTGAGTTCGTCTTCGCGTCCCCCGCGCCGCATCGGCATGCGACGGAACCGGCGTTCGCCGGCGCTGCTGGCGAACAGTTCTTCGGTGAGCTCGCTCGGAAAGTACCCCGGCGCCAGGGCATTGACCCGGATGCCGCGATCGGCCCACTGAGCAGCGAGTTCGCGAGTCAGACTGGTCACCGCTCCCTTGCTGGCACAGTATCCCGCCTGCGGAATCGACCAGCTGGCCACGAAGCTGTTGATAGAAGCGATGTTGATAATGGTTCCCCGCCCCTGTTCCAGCATGTGTCTGCCAGCAAGGTGACACAGGCGGTAGAGCGCGACCAGATTGACGTCCAGTACTTTGCTGAACGTTTCGACATCCTCGTCTTCAGCCGGCTGAATCGAGGTTATGCCGGCGTTGTTGACAACGATGTCGATCGCGCCGCGCCATTCGAGGGTGCGGTCGAGGACATCCTGGACCTGGTCTTCCTTCGTTACGTCCGCCGATACGGCGCGTATGCGCTCGGGATATTTGTCGACCAGGGCAAGGAGTTGCTCGGTACGACGAGCCACGACGACGACGTATGCACCGCGTTCGGCCATCGCGGTGGCGAATTGCCGACCGAGCCCCGAGCTTGCCCCGGTGACAATCGCTACTTTGTCGCTGATGTCGAACAGGGGGTCGGCGATTCGAGGCTCAATTGGTGTGGAATTTTCCATTGGCAAATATCTCCTGGATTTGTCGGTCGCGCATTCCGTGGACCGACGGGATTCCCGGTTGCTCGCGACAGAGTTCTCGAAGGCTCGAATGCGTTGCACGATGAGCACCTCCTGATAATGGATTCGACTTGTGACTGACTCACCGGATCAGGAGGTGCTCATCGCAAGACGGACCTGCTCACCTTCCGGAATCGGGATCACCGACTCCTTGGGCCCACTTCGCGAAGCGCACCGCAGGCGAGTTCGGTCCGAAATCGGGGTCGCGGCGATCGACTGCTGTCAGGCGCGCTTGCCGAGTGCGCCGAAGGCCTCGTAGGCAAGCCCCAGTCCCAAAAGTTCGAGAACCTGCTTCTTGAGGGGCTGGACCATGAGGGCACGGGTGAAGCGAAGCGTCGTATCCGATTTCGCGGCAACGCCCCGCGCAATCTCGCGTGCGCGATCGAGCACCTGATCCTGGGGAACAACCTCTTTGACGAGGCCCCAGCGAAGAGCTTCCTCGGCCGTGATGGCCTCACCGGAGAGCATGTAGGAGCGCGCGCGGTTGATTCCGAGCAGCATGGTCGTCCAGATGTGGGAGCCGTCGCCCGGTGCCATATCCTCGAACTCGAAATGTCCCGAGTCTTCGAACGAAGCGGTGTCCGAGGCGATGATGATGTCGGAGAACAACGGGATCTCGCAGTGTCGGCGTGCAGGGCCGTTCACTGCCGCGATCACTGGGACCTGAATGTCCAGCAGGGCGCTGACCAGTTCCCGGTGGTCCGTCCATGCATCCTGCTCCCAGACGGAATACTCCTGAGAAAAATCAGGGATCACCGTCATGATTTGGCCACTGTCGGCCGTCGGCCGCGGACCGATGAACTCTTCTCCGGTTCCAGTGATGATCACGACGCGGTTTCCGCGATCGAGCGCGATCTCCCGGAAAGCTTGGGTCAATTCACGGTGCGCGGGAACCAACAGCTGCAACGAGTCGCCGTCGGTTTGGAGTTGCATCTCGAGGATGCCATTCTCATCGCGCGAGAACTTGAAGTTCTTGTACTTGTCGCGGTAGTCATCGAGTACTGTCATTCCGGCCATCTCCTGTGGGGTTTCCCGAGTTTTCAACTTCTACGGGCTTGTTTTCAGCGGGCTACGCCAAATTCTCGAGCGTTTCTCGCAGAATCTTCTTGTCGAATTTTCCTGTGCTGTTCCGCGGAATGCTTTCGACAAGACGGAATTCTTCCGGGATCCACCACTTCGCAACGCGATCCGTCAGGTAGTCGCGTAGCTCGTCGGCGCCGACCGCTCCGTCGGTCACGACAAACGCGGCAGGGCGCTCGCCCCAACGGTCATCCGGCCGTCCGACGACGGCGGCCTCGTAAACCGACGGGTGAGCCATCAGCTCCGACTCCAGGTCCAACGAACTGATCCACTCGCCGCCGGACTTGATCGCGTCCTTGAGCCGATCGGTGATCCGTACCCACCCGTTCGCATCGATGGTCCCGACGTCCCCGGTCCGCAACCAGCCGTCATGAAACTTGTCCGCGCCGACATCCGGGCCGAGATACGAGCCGGCGACCATGGGTCCACGAATCTCCAACTCGCCCATGGTGATTCCATCTCGGGGCAGCTCCGTGCCGTCGTCGGCGACCGCACGCATCTCGTACAGGGGCGAGATGCGTCCCGCCGATGCGCGCGCCCGCCACCCCGCGTCGGTGTCGACCATGGCAGCCGGCGCGACCATGGTGGCTCCCGGGAAGACCTCGGTCATACCCCACCCCTGAACGAAGCCGATCCCGAGGGCGCCGTAGGCGCGCATGAGTGCTTCCGGAACCGCGGTCCCGCCGCCGACGATTGTCTGCAGACTCGACAGGTCGACCGGTGCACCTGCCGATGCGCGCTCCTGGACGACCCGCAGCAGGTCCATCCACACCGTGGGGACCCCGCCGGCCCAGGTCACGCGATGCTCGGAGATCAGCTCGGCGACCGCCTCGGGGGCGAGGTTCGGCCCGGGCAAGACCATGTCGGCGCCGGTGAGGCCACAGATGAAGGGCAGGCCCCATCCCAGCGCATGGAAGAGCGGGACCAGGCCGAGGACGACGTCCCCGTTACCGATCCGGAAGACATCACGGCCTGCCATGGACAAGGCATGCAGCACGATCGACCGATGGGAGTACAGGACGCCCTTCGGGTTCCCCGTCGTACCGGAGGTGTAGCAGAGAGCCGCAGCGGCCCGCTCATCGACGTCAACCGGCGACATCGGAATGCCCACCTGCGCGATCAGGTCCTCGAAACCGGCCTCGCCGGGAGCGAGGTCATCGGCGGCCGCACCGATGACCACGACGTACCGCAGGTGCGGCATCCGGTGTCGCAGACGATCAATCTGCGCTCGGAAAGTGGACTCGACGATCAGCACGGCGTCGTGCGCGTGGTTGATCGTGTACACCAGCTGGTCCTCATGCAAGCGCGGGTTGGCCGTGTGCAATACCGCCCCCATACCCATCACCGCGTAGTAGATCTCGAGGTGCTCCCGCGTGTTCCACGCCAGACTGCCGACCCGATCCCCTGGCTTCACGCCCAACTGCACCAACGCCGCCGCGAGTCGCTCCGAACGATCCAGCACCTCGCAGAAGGTGCTCGACTGTGCAGGCCCGCCAGGGCACCTCGCCGACCTCGAGATCACTCTCGACCCGTGATGGATGGTGCGCATACGCCGCAGCAGCAGCGCGACGTTCAGGTCGACGTCCATCATGAGTCCGGGCAGCGGCAACTGCTCTGGTGCGTTCATTGCTTGACCGAAGCTGCCGCGCGTCGGCGGGCCCGAGCCTCGAGCGCCTCGTTGAGCAAACGCTGGTGGTCGGGCGACACCGCGGACACGCGCTCGGCCTGAAAACCCAGATCCAGCGTCACGCTCGACAGCATGTGCAAGATCGCGTTGAGCGCCTTCTTCGTGCCTTGCACCGCAACATACGGCGAGCCGGCCATCCGCTCGGCCAACTCCATTGCCCGCGGCACAACCTCGTCCACCGGACACGCCTCGGTGATCAGCCCCCATTCCGCGGCCACCCGGCCCACCACCGGGTCGCCGGTGAGCAGATACCGCTTGGCACGTGCCATGCCGACCAGAATCGGCCACATCATCGCCCCGCCGTCGCCGGCGACAAGACCGATCGCCACATGCGGATCCGACAACCGGGCCTCCTCGGCCACGATGCTGAAATCGCTCATCAACGCCATCGTGAAGCCATAACCCGCCGCGGCACCATTGACCGCCGCGATCACCGGCTGAGGCACATTCAACAGATCATCAACAATCTTTTTTGCCTCGAAAAACGTGGTTTCCCTCGTCACCGGTGTCTCCCCCGCGATCCAGTCCAAATCGCCACCGGCGCAGAACGCACGTCCCGAACCGGTCAACACCACCGCCCGCACCCGACGGTCCATGCCGATATCGGCGAAAACGGTCGACAATTCACGATGAAACTCGGCGTCGATCGCATTCAACTTCTCGGCAAGCAGGAACGTCACCGTGAGCACGCCAGTGCTCGACAGATCGAACGCCATAGTCCGATATTTCTCATACATCGCCAGTCACTCCTTACAACGTCGAACAACAACGACCTCGACCGGGCGCCACGCCGGACCACACGAACGCGATGCGTCGCCACGGGACCATCCCGGCGAAAGCCGGCCATTCCAGCAGAGCCATCCCAGAGACGTGACCCCAGTCATACTGACATAATTTGTCCAAAATAAGAAGTAGGCAACGCCCTCGCTTCGATGTCCCTTCGGCGCAATCACCAGATACGCTCCGTCGTCGTTGCCACGGCGCTGTATGGCTTCGATAAAGTCGGACGTTGGCCGTTATGGCTCGCCGGGCCGACGGGGGGAACGGGTTCTGCATGACGGTGCAACGGTGTGGGAGCGCGGTGCGCGGATTCGTAGTCGTCGAGGCCGATCAGCTCGTGGCCCATGCGGTCGCGTTTGGTCCGCAGGTAGGTAAGGTTCTCGGCGTTGGCGCGTAACGGCATCGGCACACGCTTGGTGACGTGGAGGCCGTAACCCTCGAGCCCGGCGCGCTTGTCCGGATTGTTCGTCAGCAACCGCATAGACGAAATTCCCAGGTCGACGAGAATCTGCGCACCGATGCCGTAGTCGCGGGAATCGGCAGGCAACCCGAGTTGCAGGTTCGCGTCGACGGTATCGGCTCCTGCGTCCTGCAGCTGGTAGGCCTGCAACTTGTGCAGTAGTCCGATCCCGCGGCCCTCGTGGCCGCGCATATACAGCACAACCCCTCGGCCTTCCCGCGCGACCATCTCGAGTGCGGCGTCGAGTTGAGGACCACAGTCGCAGCGCAACGACCCGAACACGTCACCCGTGAGACATTCCGAATGGACTCGGACAAGCACGTCACTTACTTCGCGGTCCGGGCAGGCGAGGTCTCCGCAGACCAAGGCGACATGCTCGACGTCGTCGTACATACTTCGGTAACCCACCGCCCGGAACGGGCCGTGAGCAGTCGGAATACGCGCGTCAGCGACGCGCACCACGAGCTTCTCGTGCTTGCGGCGCCATGCGATGAGGTCGGCGATCGAGATGAGCGCAAGTCCGTGGTCGTCGGCGAAGGCCCGGAGCTCGTCGGTGCGGGCCATCGCGCCGGGCTCCTTCTGACTCACGATCTCGCAGATGACGCCCGCCGGCCGCAGATCAGCCATCCGGGCCAGATCGACAGCGGCTTCCGTGTGGCCAGGACGGCGCAGTACACCCCCTTCTCGAGCGCGCACGGGCACTACGTGGCCAGGCCGGGTGAAGTCGCCGGCGCCAGTGGTGGGGTCGGCGAGCAGGCGCATGGTCGCGGCTCGGTCGGTTGCGGAGATCCCGGTTCCGATTCCCTCGCGCGCATCGACCGTGACCGTATACGCGGTACCGTGTTTGTCCTGGTTGATGGCATACATCGGGGGCAGGCCGAGGCGGTCGCAGTCATCGCCGGCCATCGGCACACACAGATATCCGGATGTGTGGCGAACCATGAACGCCACAAGTTCGGGTGTCGCTTTCTCAGCGGCGAAGATCAGATCGCCCTCGTTCTCACGATCCTCGTCATCGACCACCACCACGGGTTTGCCCGCGGCGATATCGGCGACCGCACGCTCGATACCGTCGAATCTCGTCACGTCATCTGCTCCATACTCTCGTTCCGCGTCCGGTCCGCCCGGTGGTCTCGCCTACTCGACGTCGATAGACCGAGCGTCGACGAGCTCACGGAACTTTGCGCCGTGCCAAATGAGCGGCTCGTTGTCACCGACGCCGAGCTTGTTCACCTCGAGCAATGCCATCCAGTGGTCGCCTGCCTCGGAAACCTCGTGGATCGAGCACTCCAACCACAACGACGCGCCCTCGATGAAAATGGCGCCTCGGTCGCCTACCTCGATCGCAACCTGCTCGAACCGCGCAGCGCGATCCTTACTTGCCAGCTTGCGGGTCACATCGCTCTGGCCCTTGCCCAAGATCGACACTCCGAGCGAGTCGGCATCCTTGATCAGCGGCCATGTCTCCGACGTTTTCTGCACCGCGACCGCGCCGAGACACGGTTCGAGTGATACTCCGACCATGAACGACGATGCGACCAGCGCGTGCTTACCGCCGTCGATATCGGCCGCGAGAACGGCCACACCCGAAGGGAATTGGGCAAACGCTTTTCGCACGACCGCCGGATCGCCGCCGAATACACGCACCTTGGTCTGCGTCATCAGTTCTGTTCCTTTCGCGAGGCAAGGAGCGGCCCCACTGTCTGCCCCGTGGCTCCGCAGAGCCTCGAGGCCCCTGGTTCGAAGCACGCCGATGTGCTTCGAACCAGGGGTATTGCCCCGCCGACTACCTAATTGCTGGACACATCCGCCGCGTCCGCGGGGATCTCGTTCGCCATCTCCGGCGCCAGGAAAACCATTTGCGCTCGGAGCGATTCACTTGCGTTGAACAGCGGAGTGAGATCGCCGTCCTGCATCAGGTTTGTGGCGTTGTCCGCCCAGGCTTCCGGCGCGGGCTCGGCGACCTTGGTCCGCGGCATGGCGGTGAAGACGGTCCTGGCGGCCCCCACGCCGCCCACTTCGAAGGACTCACCGTGAACGGTCGTGTCCTGATGGGCAAGCCACGTGACAAATGCCGCGACGGCATTCGCGGGAAACTGTTCGCGCATGAGCTTCTGAATGACCTCGTTGCTGTTGCCGAACGCATCTTCGGTCATCGGTGTCCAAGCGACGGGCAGCAGCGTGGTTACTTGGACACCGACCTCGCGGGCCTCTGCCACCAGGGAATTGCCGAGGCCCCAAATCGCAGCTTTGGCAGCGCCGTAGGACGTGTCGTTGGGCAGGCCCATCAAACCGTTCGAAGAGATATTGATCAGACGTCCGCTACCCGACTCGATGAGGTGTGGCATGGCGTGGCGGGCGACCTCGACCACACCCCGGAAGCTGGTATCGAAGACGCGCCACCACACGTCACTGTCCATCTCCCAGAAACGGCCGTAAGCGTTGATCCCGGCATTGTTGACGACGATGTCCAGGCGCCCGAAGTTCTCGATCGCCGTCTGCACCAGATCCGCCGACTCGGTGACAATGTCGTGGCTATCACGTACCGCTGTCCCGCCGGCTCCGATAATCGAATTTACCGTCTCCTCGGCCCGGGTTGTGGCGATGTCGTTGACCACGACCCGCGCGCCACGGGATGCGAGCATAATGGCGTGCTCGCGGCCCATTCCTTGACCTGCTCCGGTTACAATCGCAACTCGTCCACCGAAGTCGAGTTCGCTCTGCCCAGTCATTTTATGTACCTTTTTTCGATTTGCGGACAACTGCTCAGCCGTTTGCGTACTGATACGCGACGCTAGGCATTGGGGGTATTGACGTAATCGCGTTGCGCTTCAGCCAGCAGGTACTTTTCCTCCGTGCCGCGCACATACTCTGCCGAAGGCCGACCGAGCCGAGCGCCCCAACCGAAGTCGTAAGCAGTTCCCTTCGCTTCGTTCATCTTCTCCACATATGCCGCGAAGGGAGTGGCGTCGCCCGCTTCCTTGATATCCAGAAGCAAGCGCCACACCTCGTGGACGCCGGGCAGCACGAACGGCACGGCCTCGATCGCCTGACCAACTGCGGTCAACTCGGCGAGTGGCCGTCGTCCGATGAGATCGGCACCCATCACGTAGCTCGGCCCGGGCGTCTCCTTCAGCGCCAGCTCCGCCTGCTCCCACGTGTGGAATCCCTCGAAGAAGATGGCATCGACACCGGTCTCGGCACGGTAGAGCTGGGCACGGCGAATGGCCTCATCGACACTTCCACCGGCGGCACCGAAGCCGTCCGTGCGCGCGACGATCACGAAGTCGGCATCCAAGCGGTCACGAGCGTCGACTGCCGCGTTCAGCCGTCCGATCGCCTCCGCGTCCGATACCAGTTCGATTCCGGTCGTCCCACCGGACTTCTTGGGCTCGCGCTGATCCTCGATGTGAATGCCGGCAACACCGGCATCGATGAACTCCTCGACCGTGCGCTGGACGTTGATGGGGGCACCGAAACCGGTATCGGCGTCGCAGTACACGGGGATGTCGACGCTGCGCGCGACCCGCTTCGCATGCGCCACCACCTCGGTCAAGGTCAGCCAGCCGACATCGGAAGCACCCTCGGCCCACCACGCCGACATCCCGCCCGAAAGCTCGAACGCCTCGAAACCGGCGTGCTGGGACATTTGAGCGTGGATCGGCAGGGAACCGAACGGTATGACAACGGTTTCGGGGCGCTGGAATATTTCGCGCAGCGCTGCACCGGGCGAACTCAGACCCATGATTACTCCTTTATTTCCAATAGTCCGGTGTGAATTCTCGAGTTCAGGCAGCTACGGCGCGGACAGTCCGTGGTTGTAGCCGATAGTCACAACGATGTAGACACAGTCCTCGTCGTACGGGTTTTTCCAGGCATGGGGAACGCCGGCCAGAACAAGCAGATCGCCCGGAACAAGAGTTCGCACCTTCCCGCCAGGAAGTTCGAGATCCACTTTTCCGGAGATCACGACCTCGTAATCGATGGTGTCGCTCGCGTGCATATTGGGATCGCCGCCGTCGCCGGTGCCGGCCATACTGGGATCGAGCTGTTCAGGATCCAGTTCATTTCCGGCCGAACGCGCCGGGAAACTGCTCACGCCAAAAGTGGAACCATTCGGGCCCGCCAATTGGACGCGGCTGGGAGGGCCGCCGATATTCTCTCTGCTGTGGCCACCCTCGACCGCCCAGTAAAATGCGCCGTCGGCGATGCCCGGCATATTGATTATCGCTGGGCCGCCCGCCTCTAGAAAATCCGCCTCACCCGAGTCGGTGGTTCCCGCAACGACCAGGCGGAATTTTTTCGGGTCCGGAAAAGTCATGTACCTTCACTCCTTTGTAAAGGATCGGTTCGGGCCGTGCTTCCGATCACCGCGACGACGGCTGCACAGCATGGCGTCCGGTGTCAGGCACGAAGCCCGGCGCTGCGCATCAGCGGGAAGATCTGCTCGTTCAGGCGATCCAGGCCTTCGTCGTAGTCGACCAGCCCGGTGCAGACGCCCGCGATGCCTGCGTCCGACAACTTCTGGAGGCCCTCGACAATCATCTCGGGCGTACCTACCAGCGGAACAAGGCCAGCCCTCAGGAAGGTACGGACAGATTCGTCCTTCTTGAAGTCTTCATCCCGCTTGTAGTCGTCCCAGCGCATACTGCGGGCGTCACCCGATGCGATGATTTGCTGGTAGCGCACGGCGCTTTCCCAGTCGCCTTTTTCATCAACGATGTACTTCACGTAGTCCTGCGCTTCTTTCTCGGTGTCCTTACATATGATGTGGACACCCGCCCACAGGCCGAGATCCGGCCTACCTGCCTCGTCGGCGTTGGCGCGAACCTTCTGGGCGACCGCTTTACTACTGTCCACGTCGGCGATCGCGATGAACAGAATGTTGGCGTGTTTGAACGCGAATTTCTGTCCCGCTGGACTTGCGCCCGCACTCATCACCATCGGGCCCGGCGATTGCACGGGCTTGGGGTATGCCTGCGCACCCTCCAGTGTGAAGAAGTCGCCCTTGAAGTCGAACTCGTATTCGTCACCCTCATCGGACCAGAGTCGCTCGACGATCGTCATCCACTCTTCGGCCAGCTCATAGCGCTTGTCGTGCTCCGGGAGTTCGAGACCGAACATCTTGTACTCCGGCTGGTGATAGCCAGCAACGGCGTTCAAACCCATTCGGCCGCCGCTGATGTGATCGATCGTCGCGCTCATCTTTGCCGCCATGAGCGGATGCACGAACGGGACGTGACAGGTGGCGAAAATCTGAATGTTGCGCGTCGCCGCCGCCAAGCCTGCCGCCCAGGTGAAAGTCTCGTGCTGCCTCCCCCAGGGCCGGTCCGGACCGGACAATCCCTGCCACCGAGCGATCGGGATGAACCCCTCGACGCCGTACCTGTCCGCCTTTTCGGCAAGGCCACGAACCTCGTCCCAATTGCCGAGCTTGATTGTGTTCTCGGCGAGCGTCAGACCGCCCTGGCCGGTTGATACATTTGCTCCGAAAATCGCGAATTTGAATTTGTTCGGCCCGTCGACCATGGCCCGTTCGTCGCGTTCAACGGTATGGTCGGCGACAAATTCCCGGGCAATGTCGCTCTTGACCAGTTCAGGGGCACTCATCGAATTTCTCCCGATCCTCGTGGTTTGGGTGCGGAAAAGCACCTGCGCTATGTCAATTTGCGCGAGCCGCATTCACAGTCGCGATAGTGGGCTGAAAGTCAGCAAAGTGCCCCGATTGCTCCTCGCTCCATCGGTGGCGGCGCATCCTTCGCCTATCGGTCGTAGCCGATCATGCGATGGTGGTTCAGACGCACAGGCCCGTAGCCTGGGATCCTCGCTTATGTTCCTCGGTACCAGTGCGCCGGTGGCCTTGCTCACATTCGCTACGGCCAGGTTAAGAGGGGTGCGGACCGGTATGGCATGACATTCGACGCCAACAAGGCCGGAAAGTACGTCAAGTGCCTCCCGCCGCGACCTGATGGCGCAGGATGCAAAGCTACTGGCGGGACTTGTGGTGCTACCGGGCTTCAGCCGCCACAGCGCTCATATCCGGCCGCCCGTCACCTCGATGGAGAGGAGAGAGATGCCTCGCAGGACGGTGCATCCCGATCCGTCGTACTTCGCCGGCTCGAGGAGGCAGCAGTGAAGCTGAACTCGTATCAAAACCTGCGTGTCGCGAACTTCAGTGTCCACGCGCTGCGCCGGCTTCTAGAAGACGCGGGTCTCGACTGGCGAACGGCACTCGCCAACGCTGAAATCGACCCCGACGCGGTGCACCGCCCAGGCGGCACCATTCCCGCGAAGAAGGAGCTGGCCTTTCAACTCGAGTTCATCGCGCTGACGAGAGATCGCGTCGATCTTTGGCTACGCGCCGCGCGTGCCTACACCACTGCCACGGTCGGCGCCCGCGGAATGGCTCTCGCGACCGCGCCGACCATTGCGGCTTGGGTAGAGGCCGCTAGCGCGGTCGACTACTCGCCCGGACTTCTCGAGATCGGGCCACTTCGAACATCCGAAGGCACGGTGACGGGCGTCCAGTTCGCCTACCCCGACACCCCGAAAGAGCTGATCCCTTTCAGCGCTTATCGCGACCTCTATGTCGTCAGCCGTTCGTTCGAGTGGCTGTACGGCGGCCGATTCCCGTTCACGCGTATCGATTTCCCGTTGCCGGAAGTCTCGCCCGAAGCGTTGACCTACGTCTCCAGCGACATTGTCGTCTGTGGCTCCGAGACGCTGCGGCTGTGGTGGGATCCCGTGATATCGACAGAGGAACTCCCTTTCGGGAACGCATTCCAGCATGCGGCATGGGTCAAAGCGGACACCGAAGTTCTCGACTCGTTCAGGGCGACCGGCGACTGGCCCGACACCGTCGCCAAAGCCATCAGGGCCGCGCCGGCGCTCAACCGCAAACTCGCGAATGTGGCCGCCGCGCTGCAGGTCTCGCCACGCACCCTGCAGCGCAAGCTCGAACTCGCAGGCCACGACTTCGCCGAGCTGCGAGACAAGATCTTGTGCGACCTTGCCTGCGATCTGCTCTCGAATTCCGATCATTCCGTATCGCGGATATCCCGGACGCTGGGCTACAAAGACGCAGCCAGCTTCACCATCGCCTTCAAGCGGTGGAGGGGGATACCGCCGTCTGCGTACCGTGAGGCCTCTCACTACAGACCGGACAGCAGGTCCCCGGAGTAGCTCGATCCGACCGAGCCGGGCTTCGTAAGTGGGCTACGGCCGACACCGCAGTTCGCCGCGGCACGGCTGCTCCCCGGACCAGATGGGCATCACTCCGGCCGATCTCGTCGGCGCCGCTCCGTGGGCCGACGTTCGCCCAGACAGTCCCCGCGGTGCGCGCCACCTCGACCCCGCGCACGGCGCGCACCCTCCTGACCCGGCTGGAAACCGAGTGGGGCACACGCCGTCGGAACCGTGCGCTCCGGCTGTCAGAGCTGAAGCGCTGCTGCGAGTTCGCGCAAGGCGGCGCGCGGATCGGTCGAGGGTGTGTCGCCCAGGACCTGCACCACGACGTGGTCTGCACCGGCGTCGAGGTGCGCGGTGATCCTCGAGGCGGCGTCGCCGGCGGAGCCGGTGCCAACCAGCGCACGGGCCAACCGGTCGGACCCGCCGACGACCACATCGGACTCGTCGAAACCGAGCCGCAGCCACGAGTTCCGGTAATTGGGTAGCGTCGAGTACGACTCAAGATGCGAGTGCGCACGCCGGAGTTGATCGTCCGTGTCCCCACCGATTGCCACGGCCTGTTCGGGCACGACCCATCGGTCCTCGCCGAGAATCGAGCGGGCGAGTTTCGTGTGTTCGGGTGTCACCAGATACGGGTGTGCGCCGTCGGCGTGCTCGCCGGACAACTCGATCATCTTCGGGCCCAACGCAGCCAACAGCCGCAGAGCCTTGGAACCGGCCTCGATCTCCGCGGGCAAGCCGTCCATGCGCTCCAAGTAGGTGCGCATCGTCGCAAGAGGCTTGCGGTAGGCGCCGCCGATCAACTGATCGACGAATGGGGCGTGACTGACGCCCAGACCGAGGACGAACCGTCCCGGGTACAGGGCGCTGAGGAGGCGGCCGCCGGACTCTGCGGCCGTGGGTATCCGGACGTGAATGTTGGCGATGCCGGTGCCGACGACCAGCCGGTCGGTGGCAGCCAGGAAGGCCGCGGACTCCACGAGCGCGTCTTTGCCATTGCCCTCGGGCATGAACAACGATCCGAAACCCATCGCCTCGATGTCGCGGGCGATGTTCTGCGCCTCGCGGATCGGCCACGGTTCACTGTTCCACCAGACGCCGATCCTGGACGGAAACGTCGCTTGGGCAGGTTTATTCGTCACTTCCGTGCTCCTTGTCGTTGATCTCTCTGTGCAGGAGCCGGCGCGGCCTCGCCGGCATGTGAACATGGCGCGTCGCCGCTCACGTCACCTTCGCGCGTGCCAACCCCGAAGCGTACGAATTGCCGCCGCGCCGCATCGAGGAGAGCCTCTCGGTTGCGTTGAACATCGACGCGCGGCTTACGGCTCCGCGGCGGCTCAACACTCATCCGCGCTCCTATCCTCACGACCTCAGGGCCATACGAAACGGATGCAGCCTCCGCCTAAACAGAGCCAGCCTCCGGTCAACGTGGTGCGCAGCACTTCGGAACCGAGCTCGGCTTCGTAGACCGCCTATGGCCAGCACCGCACTCACGCCTCCACGACCCGCTCCAACGCCTCGGCGAGCATTCCTTGACTCGGGCGGGAGCCGGGATCGCGACCGTCGTAGTGGCTCGGGCTGCTCGTTTCGGCGACAAATACACCCTTCCCTATTTGGACAAGATATGTCAGTATGTTCGAGATCACATCACGTGATAGCGGCACATCACACAACAGGGCGACTCACTCCTGATATTCGATCGTGCCGCGTACAGGGCAGCCAGCGGGGCGGCCACGCCGGCTCGCATTATCCAAATAGTCGACTGATCAACCCGCTGCCTCCTCGGCCCGCTTCGGCTCGATCGGTTATCTCTTGTTCCACTGGGGACAACCGAACGACGAAATCGCCTCGGCACCGAAATTCGAAGCGGGCCGGGAACAAATGAATTTCGATTCGCGACGATCCGCCACGGGATACGCCGGCGTTTTCCGATGCAGATTGTCCGGATCGAAGTCCTCCCACTCGCACCAATGAAGGAAGTCGAAATGAAGCACAAGAAGCTTGCCACGACCACGGTGGCGGCCATCGCGGCGACGGGCCTGTGGAGTGGCACCGCTTTCGCGCAGTCGCCCGCCGACGGGGCGAAGACGACGGAGATCCACTACACCGCCAAGGTGGCAGGCAAGTCCGTAGTGCTGGCCACCGACGCTGGTTCTCTGGCGGTCAGCGGCAAGTACCTCGATGTACTCGACGCCCTGGGAAACAAGGTCGCCACGATCCCGTTGGTCTATCGGATGGACAATATCGACCACCCGATAAACGCCGAGGTCTCCGACCGGACGGTCTTACTGACTCCCGATACGACTCCGGCCGCCGCCACGCCGGCAGCTGACCTCCCGCGTGCGGAGGTGATGCCGGTTGCCGACGGATTGCAGCAGGTCGCAGCGACGTATCCGAGCGCAGACGCGCGTTCCGCCGATGCTTTGGCGACGTTGACCCAACAAGTTTCGGTGGCGACCATGCTGAGCGCGATGTTCGGAACAGTCGTCGGTGCCGGCATCGGATGTGTCGGCGGGCTCGTAGTCGGAGCCGCGGCCACCGCTCCGGTGGCGTGGCTACTCGGCGCGGGGCCGATCGCGGCGTGTCTCGGTGGTGCCGTGTTGTTCGGATCCTTGGGCGCCATCGGAGGCACGTTAGTGGTCGGCGGCCCGATCGCGGTTGCCGCGGTGTTCCAGTATTTCCAGACTATGAACGCCCCCATCGTGCCACCCGCGCAACCGCAGTCCGGACAATGATCACCGAGATTCCCTTGGCACAACTCAGGCGAAAACTGTTGCACCACCTCGTGAGCGGCCCCCGAAACGGCCGGGGCCGCGTACACGTCCCGCACCCCCAAAATCAAATCAGCTTTCTCCAGGAAACCGCATGAAGCCACAGATCCGACACCGCAACTATTAACGGCATGCCGGGCATTCGATGTCATCGAACCAGCCGCAGTAGCCAGCGGAGGAAACAAACCCGAATGAGAGCATGGGCTCGATTTGGGTCCGTTCATCCTCGAGCCAATTGGGCTTTCTCCGCTCCGCGCTATCGGTCGATCCGGACGCGGCGCGGGTAATCGAATTCGCCATCCGCTGAGTGCCTTTCGGCGGTGCCGACTGCGAGGCGGCACCGCTCTCCACTGCCGAGCCGCAGAGCAGTGGCGTGGAACCCATCCTCATTGGCACCGAAACCTCTGGTGCACATTCGAATTCATTACTACAGTCCTGCAGATTACCTGCCCGAAACTCACCTGCCACGAAGGCGACTTCACGGCGAATACTCGACCTTCCAAATTTGGACGATATATGTCAGTATGGTGAGCATCACATCGGTGGATGACCGTGTTCCGCGGGTGCACTCCCGCCACCGGTCCCCCTGCAGCGGCCCGAGGCCGCGCACTACTACCAGTCGGGGCGCCCGAAAACGGCCCTGCATCTACCCAAGATCGGAGCTCGAACAATGGCGGGACGCATGGAAGGCAAAGTCGTCTTCATCACCGGCGCCGCACGTGGTCAGGGTCGCGCCCATGCCGTCCGCCTCGCCGAGGAAGGCGCGGACATCATCGCTGTCGATATCTGCGCGTCAATCCCCACGGTCGTGCAATACGACGGTGCGACCGCGGCGGATCTCGCAGAAACGGTGAGTCTCGTCGAGGCGCTCGGTAGGCGGATCGTCGCCGAGCAGGCCGATGTACGGGACCTCGTGCGACTTCGGCAGGTTGTCAGCACCGGTGTAGCCGAACTGGGCCGACTCGATGGCGTGGTCGCGAATGCGGGAATCGAGATTTTCAAGCCCTGGGACGAATTCACCGAGCAAGAGTTCCGGGACGTCATCGACGTCAATTTGATCGGGGTGTGGAACACGGTGATGGCCACCGCACCTGTGCTGGTCGACACGGGCAACGGCGGGTCGATTGTGCTCATCTCGTCGGGCAACGGACTCAAGGGCGGTCCGTTCAATCTCGCGTATACCGCCTCGAAATTTGGCGTGAACGGCATGGGAAAAACCCTCGCCGCCG
Organism: Nocardia vinacea; assembly: GCF_035920345.1. Lineage (NCBI taxonomy): Bacteria > Bacillati > Actinomycetota > Actinomycetes > Mycobacteriales > Nocardiaceae > Nocardia > Nocardia vinacea. The sequence goes on along the minus strand of NZ_CP109149.1, from coordinate 344,182 downwards.
AACTCGGCAAGCACCGAATCCGGGTCAACACGGTGCACCCAGGGCCGGTTGACACCGAGATGTCTCGGCATATCGCTCCCCGCTTCGGCGAGATCGCCGCCGGCAATGAGGCGCTGCTGAGCACTTACGCCCACTTCCACCCGGACAGCGTGATGGATCCGACGGAGATCTCGCATGCCGTCCTCTATCTCCTCTCCGACGAGTCCACCTGGACATCAGCCCTTTCGATGGCTGTCGACGGTGGGGTCACGGCGTTCTGAGATCGAGCCGCAGCTGCCTCGGACGAACGAGAAGGAAAGGAGCGCGACCAGCGCCATGGACGTAGTCGTCGAGAAGAACCTCCGGGTGCCGATGCGTGACGGCGTCGAACTCGCCACCGATGTCTATCGGCCGACAGTCGGCGGCCCCTTCCCCACCCTGGTCGAGCGCATTCCGTACAACAAGGAAATCTACGGGATGGCCAGCGGCTGGGTGGATGTGTTACGCGCGGCCGGAGCGGGCTTCGCGGTCGTCGTCCAGGACACACGAGGGCGGTCCCAGAGCGCCGGAACATTCCGTCCGTTCGCCGACGAGGGCGCCGACGGCGCGGACACCATCGCTTGGGCCGCCGCTCAGCCGTGGTCCACGGGTTCGGTGGGCATGTTCGGCAGCTCATACACCGGCGCCACACAGTGGCTGGCCGCAGCGGAGAGACCACCCGCCCTCGCCACCATATCGGCGGCGGTCACATCCAGTGACTACTACGACAACTGGCTGTACCAGGGCGGCGCGTTTCGCCTGGGGTTCGCCTTGCAGTGGGTCACATCGACACTCGGGCTCGGTGAACTGCTCCGCAATGCTTCAACCGAGGCGGAGCGTCTCGCCGAGGTGCGGCGAATGCTCGACGCCATGGACGACGTGTTCCGCACCCTGCCGGTGCGCGACCACCCCTTACTGACGGCGATCGCGCCGTACCTCACCGAGTGGCTGGACCACCCGGAGCGCGATGATTGCTGGGCACGCCTTTCGGCTCGCGGCGCCGCCGCCACGGATATACCGGTGCTGAATATCGGCGGCTGGCACGACCTGTTCCTCGGCGGGACCATCGACAACTATCTCGCGCTGCGGGATCGCACCGCACAACCGGACGCGCGGCAGCAGCGGTTGATCATCGGCCCATGGGCTCACGGAGCGACCAGCGGGGTATTCCCAGAACGGGCGTTCGGGGTACAGGCCGGGGCCGACGCGGTCGATATCACCGGCGTGCAATTGGCCTGGTTCAAGGAGCATCTGACCGACTCACCAGCGACGACATCGTCGAGCCCGGTGCGGATCTTCGTCATGGGCCCCAACATCTGGCGCGACGAACCGGACTGGCCGCTGCCGGATACCGAATACGTCGACTACTTCCTGGGCAGCAGGAGCGATGCGCGAACCAGCGACGGTGACGGCACACTGTCGACCTCGCCGGGATCGGATACGGTTTCCGACTTCTTCGTCTACGACCCGGCCGACCCGGTCATGACCTGTGGCGGCGCGACATTTTTGCCCGGCCTGTTCATCGGAGCCAACGCGGGTCCCCGGGACCAGGCACGGACCGAGGCGCGTCATGACGTGCTGTGCTACACCAGCGAGCCGCTGGAGCGGCCGCTGGAGGTTACCGGCCCGGTCCGGGCGCGACTGCACATCTCGTCGAGCGCAGTCGACACCGACTTCACAGCGACACTGGTCGACGTTCATCCGGACGGCCGATCCGAGCTCGTGTGCGACGGCATCCTGCGCTGCCGTTACCGGCATTCGACGACACGGGCGGAGTTCTTGGTGCCCGGCAGGGTCTACGAGATCGAGGTCGACCTCGTCGCCACCGCGTACGTATTCGCTGCCGGGCACCGGCTGCGACTGGATGTGTCCAGCAGCAATTTTCCGAAGTTCGACCGTAACCCGAATGCCGCCGTTCCCGTTGCCGATGCCGGCCACGCCGACCTGGTGGTCGCCACCAACACCGTGTGGCACGACAGCACCCGGCCGTCGCGGCTCGTCCTTCCGGTGATCCGGCGGCCGGCGTGAGTCTCGTCGAACCCTCGAGTAGTGATGAATTTCGACCTGAGAAAGGTACGTTTTATGAATTCGGTGGATTACGACGCCGTTGTGGTCGGTGCCGGTGCGGGCGGTATCTACGCGGTCCACAAGCTGACCCAGGAAGGCTTGCGGGTCATCGCATTCGAGGGTGCGCCTGATGTGGGCGGGGTCTGGTATCACAATCGCTACCCGGGAGCGCGCGTCGACATCGAAAGCTACTTCTACTGCTTTCCGGACGAGGAACTGTATCCACGGTGGTCCTGGAAAGAGCGCTACCCGGCTCAGCCCGAGATTCTCGCCTATCTGAACTTCGCCGCCGACAGCTGGGGAATTCGCCCGCACATCCGGTTTTCGACGTGGGTCACCGGCGCGCAGTGGGAGCCGGGCGCGCACCGCTACCGGGTGAGCACGAGTAGCGGCGAGTCCGTCACCGGACGCTATTTGATCATGGCGTCCGGCCAGCTCTCGAAGGCTCGCACACCGGCCTTTCCCGGACTCGAGGACTACCGCGGTCGATGGGTCCAAACCTCACACTGGCCAACCGACCACGTGGAGACGGCAGGTAAACGTATCGCTGTCATCGGAACCGGTTCCTCCGGTGTCCAGGCGGTGCCCGCGCTGGCACGTGTCGCCGACAATGTCACAGTCTTCCAACGCACTGCGAACTACTCGGTGCCCGCCCAGAACGGCCCGCTCGATCAGCAGAAGTACTCGGATCTCGCCGGCCGCGTCGGCGAGATGAGGGAGGCGATCCTGCATCATCCGACCGGCTCGGACATACCTCTCGGTGCCGGTCCGGCAAACAGCTACTCACCGGAAGAGCAGCAGGCGCTGCTGCGGGAGCGCTGGGCTCGTGGCGGGCACACGATGAACGCTGTCTTCACCGATCAGGGCACCGACATCCACGCGAACACCATCGTCGCCGACTTCGTCCGGCAACGTGTGCACGACACCGTGCGGGATCCGGCAAAAGCCGAAATATTGACACCACGCGCTTATCCCATCGGTTCTCGACGCCTGTGCGTGGATACCGGCTACTACGAGGCGTTCAATCAGAGCAATGTGGATCTGATCGACGTGAACGCCGACCCCATCGAGCGGATCACCGAGAAAGGTATACGAACCCGGGATCACGACCTCGAGTTCGATCTGATCGTGTTCGCGCTGGGATTCAACGCCTTCACCGGCGCTCTCGATCAAGCGAATATTCGCAACGAATTCGGGCAGCGTCCTACCGACCTGTGGGCGCGCGGCCCGCGCACCCTGCTCGGACTGATGACGCGGGGCTTTCCGAATCTGTTCGTGCTGACCGGCCCCGGAAGCCCCTCGGTACTGGCCAACATGATCTTGGACAACGTCCAGCACGTCGACTTCGTCGCCGACTTGCTCCGCCACATGGGCGAACGGGACCACACCAGGGTCGAACCCGAGCAGCAGGCTCAGGACGAGTGGACCGCGCACGTGGCCGAAGCCGCATCCAGCTTGCTCCGCCTCAATGTCGAGAACTACATGGTGCATGTCAACCGCGACGACGGTACCCGGGTCTTCATGCCGTACGTGGCGGGACTCGATCGATACGTCGCCGAATGCGAGAAGGTTGCTGCCGACGACTTCGTCGGTTTCGCCTTCTCCTGAATCTCGTGGCCGCCCCATCCGGCCAGAAAGGACGCGTGAGAACCATGCAATCGTGGCGATTTCATGTGCAGGTCGGCCTCGGTCGCCCGGAGTCCACCGTGGATACCCAAGCGATCGTCTTCGAGCAGATGCGGATCCTCGGCTCCCTATCCAGCACGCAACAAGACCTTGCCGAGCTGTACGAGCTCATGCGCGGAGGCGAGCTCGACCCGCCGATCCACCGGATCACGCCGGAACAGATCCCGCAGGGTCTGGAGCGTCTCCGCGAAGGCGGGTCGTCGGGCGCGCCGTCTACGACAACTGAGAGGCGGTTCAACGCAACAGGAATATGCCAGCCATATCCGATCCGAGGAATGGCGCGGCAACGCTAGAAGATATCGGCTCTGTACCGAGGGTTTCGTTACGTCGCGCATAACGGGATCCCCGGAGAGCGAGCCGTATATCCCGAACCCACATCACTCTCATGCAGTTACTCGGTGACGCCTGCATTCTTCGAACTGCTGGTTGCCGCTCTGTCTGGTCGGGGCACATGTGGTCAGGGCATTCGCAACGGTCACGCCACGCCACCTACTACAACAACTATCCCGAAGGCTCCACCATGACAACGGAACCCATTCTCTCGAAGAATAACCCAACAGATCTCGGCAGCGACGACGGGCCACCGGAGACGTCTGTGACCGCGCGCCAATATGCAGGGCTGGCGGCCGTGGTCTTGATCAGTGAGTTGACCGCAGCTTCATACCTGCTCGTATCGACCGCGCTTCCCGGAATCGCCTCCCGCTACCAAACAAGCCAGACTTCATGGGTGCTGACGGTCCCCTCAATAGCAGCGGTAGTAGCTCTCTGCTTTCTCGGGAAATTGGCCGACATGCGAGGCAAGCGGCTCGTCCTGATCGCCGTGATCGTTCTAGCAACCGTAGGTTCGGTCCTGGCCGCAGTGGCGCCGACCTTCGGGTTGTTACTGGTCGGTCGAGCACTGGCCGGCCTGCTCTACGGTGTCCCGGCGCTCGCGTACTCGCTCATTCGAGACGTTTTCCCGAAGCGGATCGTCGCTTTCGCCACGGCGATCACCTTCGCGGGCGTTGGCGTAGGTTTCGGATTGGCTCCGTTGCTCGCCGGTTGGTTGGTCGACTCTTACGGTGTGTCGTCCGTCTTCTGGTTCATGACCATCTATCAGGCGGTCTGCACCGTTGCCCTGCTTGTGACCGTTCCCGAATCCCCTCTCCGTCTCCACTCACGGCTCGATTGGCCGGCCGCTCTGCTGATCGGCCTCGGCGGTGTCGCTCTGCTGTACGGCCTCAGTCAGGGCTCGCAATGGGGTTGGGGTTCATCGAAGATCCTCGGATTGTTCGTGGGTGGCGTGGCCTGCTTCGCAGCGTGGCTCTGGTGGGATAACCGCTTCAGCGATCCCCTGATCAGCTCGAGTCTATTGCGCAGCAAGCCGATGCGGACCACCGTGCTGACCAGCTTCTTCGTCTTCTCCGTTTTCTCGTCGCTGCCCGCAATCGTCCCCACGATGCTGCAGACACCGCGCGCGATCGGCGGGGAGGTCGGTTTCGGCCTCGACGCGTCCAGCGTGGCATATTTCTTGGGTCCGATGGGCGCGGGTCTGGTGATCGGCGGTTTGACAGTAGGAGCCGGCGCACGCCGCTGGGGAATCCGGACTCCCATGCTCATCGCCTTCGCGATGCTGGCACTGTCTACCTGCGGTCTGGCCTACCGGCACAGCAATCTGTGGGAAATAGTGCTGTGGCTTTCGCTATACGGTCTGGCCATGGGCGTGGCCTACGGCGGCTATCCGAATCTGGTATTGCAGGCATCGCCGCCCGAGAGCCAGGGCATCTCCGCGACGTTCGTGACAGTCATCGGAAATCTGGGCACCGGAATTGTCACGCAGGTGTCATTCGTAGTTTTGGCCGCGCACGTTATACCTGGAAGCAACGGCACCTTTTTCGAATCCCAGGGTTACACCGTCGCCTTCGGAGCCACCGCGGTCATCGCCGCGCTCGGACTGATCGCTACCCTCACGCTTCCGCACGGCCGACGCCACGACGTACTCGAGATGCGCGCCGGCGAAGAAGTCGCGGCAGAAATAGTAGCAACCAGTTGACGGCCGAGCGCATGCCCTACCCGTATTTGTTCCCGGATTTGCGGGTACAGGAACGGGTAGGGCATGCGCACTGGCGAAACCAGGCGATCGATGACCTTTCACCTTCCCCCGAATCGTCGCGTATCTCCTGGTCGAGTATGAATCGTAGCGATAAAGGAGATACGGATGAAGATCGGCATTTTGGGAACCGGGCACATCGGAAAAACCTTGGCCACGCGGTTGAGCGCTGCCGGACACGAGGTGAAAGTTGCGAATTCGCGCGGCCCGGAAACGATTGAGCCTGACGTCCTCGCCTGTGGTGGACGGGCGGTTTCCGCGGCGGATGCGATGACCGACATCGATATCGCGATCCTCTCCATTCCGCTGAGTCGTCTGCCGGAAGTTGCGCCGCTCACCGCCCGACTGCCATCCGAAACGGTTGTCATCGACACATCGAACTACTACCCGCAGCGCGATGGTCGGATCGATGCCATCGATGCCGGCCTCACCGAGAGCCTTTGGGTCGTCGAAAGGCTGGGGCGGCCGATCGCCAAGGCATGGAACGCGATCGGTTCGGATTCGTTCGCGAACAAGGCGAAGCCTGTGAGCAGCCCGGACCGCATTGCCATTCCCGTCGCCGCCGATGTCGAGCGGGATCGCACAGTGGCCCTGGCGCTGGTCGAGGAGACCGGGTTCGACGGGGTCGACGCGGGCGGACTGGATGAATCGTGGCGGCAGCAACCCGGCACGCCTTGTTATTGCACGGACCTGTCCCGCGACGAGATGCCGGCCGCCCTCGCGGCCGCTGATGCAGCGCGCTCGCCCAAGCGCCGGGATTTGGGATTCGCGGCGGTCCTGGAACGGATGAGCGGGAGCGGCGCGCGCGATCCGGGTGCCGATTACCTTGTCCGTCTGAACCGCGCGCTGTACATGTAGTTTTCTTCGGCCGCGAACACAACCCAGCCATAAGGACAAATCGGCCAGGTGAGTGGAAACCCCTATTTCGCAACGGATTTCCACTCACCTGGGCACGGGGCACGAACCGAGCTACCCGGGGAAAAGCTACCGGGGAAATTCGGTGGGCGGGCTCTCGATCCAGTCCAGATAGATCGGGTCCTCGGGATACCAGGCTCCCCAGTGGGATACGCGAGGAACGTTGACGACATCCCAGTCCGAGTTGATCGGCCTGACGTCGATCCAGTCCCAGACACACGTGCGGTGCAGGATCTTCCACACCCCGTCTCGCTTCTCACACAGGTCGCGGTAGCGGCCGGCTTGGAACATGGTCACTTCGGGTTCCTTGAACGGGACCACACAGATGAACATGCTCTCGCGTTTTGCCCGATTGCCGTCGATCTCGGACAAGACGTTGGAGACGTGGTGGTTGCAACTGTGGATCTTGTCGTGCCAGGTCATGGCCGCGTCGGCCCATCCTTGGCCGTCACCGACGTAGCCGCCGTGGTCGTCGAAGGAGTCCGGCCAGTACGTCGACCTCATCAATTCGCGATCGTGCCGGTCCGCGCCGCGCACGTACATCATCAGGTTGTCGTGAAGAGCCTGCTTGTCGTACAGCTCGGTCAGCTGAGCATCTGTCAGTGACATGTATATTCCATTCTTCCTGCAGGCAGCCGACCTCGTGCGGCCGCGGTCAGCGATGTGCGGACTGCGGCCGTGCGGGGCCGGCTCGCAGAGATGTCGAGCATCGGCGGCGACCCGTGCGAGTTATTTGATGAGGGAACCCGCGTCGACCGGGAGAGCTACACCGGTGATGTATCTGGACTCGTCGGAGGCCAAGAACAGGACGGCATTGCTGACATCTTCCGAATCCACCCAGGGAGTGGGAAGAGCATGCAGCGTTTGGGAAGCCGGCGCGAAATCATCCTTCGTCGGGTTTTCGAGATCAGGGCGGAACAGACGGCGCATCGCCTGGTTCTGGATCATGGGCGTATCGACCTGGGTGGGATTCACGGCGTTGGCCCGGATGCTGTGCGGGGCAAGTTCCAACGCGAGCGTCCGCATCAGTCCGATCACGCCGTGCTTGGCCGCGACGTAGTGCCCAATGTTCGCGTACGCCTTCAGACCCGCCGCCGAGCTGGTGAGAATAATAGAGCCGCCCTTGTTCTCCAGCAGGTGCGGAACTGCCACTTTGGCCGTATGCCACACCCCGGTCAGATTGATGTCGATCATCGTCTGCCACGCGGTGGCGTCGAACTCCCAGACCGACTGCGGTTGAGTGGTGATTCCAGCGATTCCGGCATTGCCGCATACGATGTCGAGCCTGCCGAGCTGCTCGACGCCCTCGTCGACCACCGTCTTCAGACCTGCGTTATCGCGGACGTCTGCTTTCCTCGCCACGATGCGGCGATCCAGGGCCTCGACCTGCTTTACCGTCTCTGCGAGGTCGGATTCGGTCGCTCCCGCATAGGGACTGCCCGGAATGTCTTCGCAGATGTCCACTGCGATGATATCCGCGCCCTCCTGCGCGAGCCGGATCGCGTGGCTGCGACCCTGACCGCGCGCTGCGCCGGTAATGAAGGCTACTTTGCCGTCGAGTTTTCCCATGACTGTGTGCTCCTTGGTCGGGTTCAGAGAAGGTTGCAGCCGGCGTCGACCGGAATCGCCGCGCCGGTGATGAATCGGGCCTCGTCCGAGGCCACGGCGATGATGTCCGCTCCCTCCTCGGCGAGTCGGATCGCGTGGGCGCGGCCCTGACCACGTGCGGCGCCAGTGATAAAGACGACCTTGCCGTCGATGCGTCCAGCCAATGCGAAGCTCCGTTCTCGGATAGAACCAGGGCGGCGTGGTGCGAGCTCCGCCTCGTGGAAACGCTCGGCCTCGAGCCGCTACTCGTCGGCGACGGGATTTCACACGCGAACAGCTCACTCGGGCCCCGGGCGTCGCCCAGATGATGTGACCGCCACCATACTGACATAGATCGTCCAGATTTGAAAGATGCGATCGCACCCCACCCGACAGCCCGCGAACCACCCCCACATCAGCCTCCAGCAAGAGCCACACCCGCCATTGAAGACGATGCTTCCTGCGCCCTGAATGCCGCAGCTCGGTCACTCAACACTCCCCACCCGAACTCGGCAACACACGCATCCATCGCCTCGGCGTCCCGACCGGAGGCCAGGTCGTTCCGGCCGTTCCACACGGCACACAGGGGCATATTCTGACTTTTACAGTGGTCAGAGGATCGCCTCGCAGCGACTGTCCTACTTGTTGCGAGTCTTGATTTGGACAAGATCTGTCAGTATTGTGGCCGTCACATCCTTCCGCCCGTGCCCCACATCACTGAGGCAGATACCCCGACATAGGAATGACAGCGCGGCGTTCGGTCACCGAGAACATTCACCAGGAGAGCTAGTGAGCCCCGAAAGAGCGCAGACCGCCGAGGCGTATCCCGACATGATCGCCGAGATCGCAGCGGAGTCACCGGCCGCGATCTGCCTCGAGGAAGTCGATGGCCCTGTCCGAACCTACGGTGAAGTCCACGCGAACGCTCTGGACTGGCGACAGGCCTTGGACGAACTCGGAGTGGCTGCGGGCGACACGGTCCTGACTTTCGTGGCGTCGTCGGTGGCCTCGGTCGAGTTGTGGTGCGGAATTGCCTACCTCGGCGCGATCGAGGCTTCGGCCAACCCGGCGTACCGGGGCGCACTCCTCGAGCACATCGTCACCGACACCCGGGCTCGGGTCGCCGTGGTCGACGCCCGATACTTTTCGTCGGTCCGAGAAGGGTTGATCCAAGCGCCCAATATCGAGCACGTCCTCGTTATCGGCGGCCGCGACATCGATCTCCACACCGACGGCCCGACTTCGGTAGTCCACGCAGACACCATCCTCGGGTCGACGAGGGAATCCTCGGGGACATGGTCCGGCGACCTGATACCGGGGCACGCTCCCGCTTGCATCCTCTACACCTCGGGCACGACGGGGTTGTCCAAAGGGGTCGTCGTGCCCTTCGCCCAGTTGAAGGAGGCGTCTCTCGGGGTCTTCCCGCCATCCACCCTCAGTCATGAGGACGCTGTCTACCTCCCGTTTCCGCCGTCTCACATCACGTATCGCGCCAACTTGATCACTGCGGCCCGGGTACGTGGGCGAGCTGTGCTTCGCGAGCGGTTCTCCACCGATGCCTTCTGGGCGGACATCGAGAAGTACCGGTGCACCCTCACGCTGCTGCTCGCAGCGATGGCGAATTTCGTCTACCGCCACGACGTCCAGCCCGAGTCGACGCCGCTGCGGCTGGTGCAGATGATTCCGGTGATCCCGGAGGTGGAGGACTTCAAGAAGCGGCACGATGTCCTGGTGACCACACAGTGGGGGATGACCGAGGTCTGCGCGCCGATCGCCGCGGTCGACTGTGACGTCAGCATCCCGCAGAGCTGTGGTCGCTTACGCGACGGGTTCGAGGCCAGGATCGTCGACGAGTTCGATCACGAGGTGCCGGACGGTGAGGTGGGCGAGCTGGTAATGCGTCCGCGGGAACCGTGGCATTTCGCGTCCGGGTACTGGGGAAACGCCGAGGCAACCGTTGCCGCATGGCGCAATCTGTGGTTCCACACCGGAGACGCGTTCCGTCGTGATCAGCAGGGCAACTACTACCTCGTGGATCGTCTCAAGGACTCGTTGCGCCGCCGCGGGGAGAACATCTCCTCGGTCGAGGTCGAAACGGCTGTGCTGCAGCATCCCGACGTGATGGAGTGCGCGGTGGTGGGCGTGGACTCCGAGTGGGGCGAGCAAGAGGTGATGGCCTTCGTCGTTCCGAAACAATCGCAGCGCATCGATGAAGTTGCGTTGGACGAGTTCCTGTCCGGCCGGCTGGCCGAGTTCATGCGACCGCGCTTCATCGAGGTGGTCGACCGACTGCCGAAGACGGCCACCGAGCGGGTCCGCAAGGGCGAGCTTCGTGAGCGTGGTCGAGGGCCCAACACCTGGGCCCGACCCGAACGTGTCAGGCCGACGGCCAAGCCGACGACCGACGGCGGCGCGTCCTGAGCGAACCGGAGAAAACGCTGCTCCGAGCGTGATCGGAGTCGACAACAGCAGGCCTTGCTGAGCTGTCGAGTCACATCGGTTGCACAGGCATACAAACCGAACTTTCAAGGAGCTCACGTGAGCACAGCAGTCATCGTCGATGTCTTACGCACTCCGTCCGCAAAAGGGAAACCCGGCGGCACATTGTCAGTCGTTCACCCGGCCACCCTCCTCGCGGGTCTCCTGCGGACGCTCGTCGGCAAACATGATCTCGATCCCGCACTGGTCGATGACGTCATCACCGGCTGCGTCACGCAATCGGGCGAACAAGCCTTGAACATTGGGCGAACCGCCGTCCTGGCCGCAGGCTTCCCCGTATCCGTACCGGCCACGACGATCGACCGTCAGTGCGGATCCAGTCAACAGGCAGCCGCTTTCGCGGCACAGGGTGTATCCGCGGGCGCGTACGACGTCGTGATCGCCTGCGGCGTCGAATCGATGAGCCGGGCACCGATGTTTTCCAATGCCGGCGGCAAGGACCCCTCGGCCGGGCCGCTCTCCGCCCGATACCCGGACGGACTCGTCGCACAGGGCATCGGCGCCGAACTTGTTGCCGCTCAATGGAAATTCGATCGCGAGCAGCTCGACGAGTACGCGGCTCGATCCCACCGTCTGGCCGTCAAGGTCGGCCTCGGTCAGCAGGCCGACCAGATCATCGGCGTTTCCACCACTGACGCGTCGGGTGCACCGATCGTCATCGACTTCGACGAAACAGTCCGTGCCGGAACCACTCCCGAGTCGCTGTCGACGTTGCGGCCGGTTTTCGAGAGCGACGAGACGACAGCCCGGTTTCCCGACATCAAGTGGTCGATCACGGCGGGCAACTCGTCACCACTCACCGACGGCGCTACGGCCGCACTGATCATGAGCGAAGAGAAGGCATTGGCACTCGGGCTCACCCCGCGAGCCAGGTTCCATAGCTTCGCGGTCGTGGGTAGCGATCCCCTGCTGATGCTGACCGGCCCGCTCGCGGCCACCGAGAAGGTCCTCGACCGCAGCGGAATACCCCTGTCCGACATCGACACCTACGAGGTCAACGAGGCCTTCGCGCCGGTTCCACTGATGTGGCAGAGCCATTTCGACTCCGACCCGGAACGCCTCAACCCCGCTGGCGGCGCGATCGCCCTCGGCCATCCGCTCGGCGCCTCCGGCGGCCGGCTCCTGGGCTCGATGCTGGCCTACCTCGAAGCCACCGGTGGGCGCTACGGGCTGCAAACGATGTGCGAGGGCGGCGGCATGGCCAACGCCACCATTATCGAACGACTCTGAAAGCGAAGCGTCAATCATGAAGCTGGACAATACGATTGCACTCGTCACAGGCGGTGCATCCGGCCTCGGACTTGCCACCACCGAGGTGTTGATCAAAGCCGGCGTCCATGTCGGCGTGCTGGACCTACCGTCATCGCCCGGCGCGGCAATTCAGGAAAAACACAGCGGGGCGATGACTTTCGTGCCTGGCGACGTCACCTCCACCGACGACGTCACTCGCGCACTGGACATCCTGGCCGAGCGTGGCCCCCTCCGCATCGTCGTCAACTGCGCAGGTGTCGGCCCACCCGGAAAGGTCCTCGGTAAGAACGGGCCGCTTCCCCTCGACGACTTCGAGCGCATTGTCAGAATCAATCTGACCGGCACGTTCAACGTCATCAGACTCGCCGCGGAGAGAATCTCGGCGATAGACAGCGTCGAGGGCGAACGGGGTGTAATCGTCAACACCTCCTCGGTGGCGGCCTTCGACGGACAGATCGGCCAGCCCGCGTACTCCGCAGCCAAAGGCGGCATCGTGTCCATGGCGCTCCCCATCGCGCGAGAACTCGCACGGCACCAGATACGGGTCGCGACAATAGCTCCCGGCACCTTCGACACACCGCTGCTGAAAATGCTTCCCGCGGACATCAGGCAATCTCTCGGCGCACAGGTTCCGCATCCTTCTCGGCTTGGAGATCCTGCCGAGTTCGGTGCACTGGTACGTCATATTGTCGAAAACCCAATGCTCAACGGCGAGGTCATTCGGCTGGACGGTGCCATCCGGATGGCACCGCGATAACCGCAACGACTGACGACCGACAGATGCACATGCACTCGGCACGCACCGCACGAATTCGCGGAAGGCCGGTCCGAGAAAGAGAAGTTCGCGTTGACCAAGATAAATTTCGGAAGTCGTGTCGGTGTATGGCGGACCAGCGATACCTGGCCGATCACCGACGTGATTGCGCGAGCCCGCGAGATCGAGCGGCTCGGCTACGCATCGCTCTTCTACGGTGAAGCGGGTTCGAAGGAGGCGTTCACGCTCACCGATTGCTCAGCCGATGAGGCCTACCGGCGCAACAAGATTGGCAGCTGTTCGGCAGCGACGTGCGGTGAAAGCGAAAACCGAGCATTAGCAAAGGGGTTGGAGACGTGGCGGCTGATACCTTTCTGACGCCCGGTCTGTTCGCTTATCGACAACCAGCACGGTCCCGGCCCCGCCCCGGACGGAACGCACGGCTATGCCGCACATCGTGCGCACCGAAACTCGGCTGTGCGCATTCGGATACCCAGGATCACCACACCCACCGGCCATCCGAAGAATCCGATACAAACCAGAATGCAAACCGTGGGGTTTCCGTGGGGCTGGGCACTGTCGGCACACTGGATTCACCGCTTGAACTGGGCGAAGGCAACTCGGTAGGCGCACCCTTCCACACCACGACCCGAGAACACTGACACGGTTCCGGGGTCGTCGCCTGTCCCAGTGTGGCAGCGCCCGGTAGCAACACGTATTTCCTCGCTCAATCTGCATCCACACGTCATGCCCGTAGTAGCCTGCCGGTTCATGGCGCCCGATCAATGGTTCAGACTGTGGATGACTCTGGGGCAGGTCGTCGGAAGCGGACTGGTTACCTTCGGAACCGTATGGCTCGGTGCGTGGTTGGCCCTCAGGAAGACCCGTAATGACAGCAACGCGAACGAATTGGACTTCTGGGTCAACGAACTCAGCGCCGTCCTTCGCCGCGTACTAGACACGGGCGAGTTGGCGGAGACGGACAAGGCCGCAGCGGAGACCGAAGTCAACAAGATCTGGATGGACCTGCTCAAACTTTCGATGGTACGACCCACTCCCAGGGAGTCAGCGTCGGAGGTGCTGGTCCGAACAATGGAGATGGGCTTCATGGCAGGGTCCGGTACGACAAAGTACGTTGGCAAAGACGGCTCGGTGAACATTCCGCCTGAGGTGGAAGCGGCTGGAGTGGACCTTCTCTCCGGGATACCGCTGCTGAACCGGGTACTTACCGACACCATCGAACTCGGCCAGAAATGGCGTCTACACGGCGTGTCGAAGCGGGAGATTCGCCGGGCGTTGCAGACGCGCAGCAGCCAACTCGGTTACACCTTGGAACTGCCGGACCCCGGAACCGGGACCCACTCGAAACACGGCGGCTGGATCTAGCGTTCCCCATTACAGACCGGCCTAGCAACGGATTCCATGCGTTGTCTCGCTACCTGGTCGGGTCTCGGCCTGTGCGCCGTTCGAGCGCGGCGGTGATCCGCGAGCGGGCGGCGTCTCCGTAGACGGCGTTGGCGCGCAGCCCGTCCCATGCCTTCTCGTAGAGCTGGAGTTCGCTCGGCGTGGCAATGCTGAGTTCAGCGCTGATCGTCTCCACGGTCGCGGCCCGGCCGTCCCACAGATCGAACGATGTCGTGGAGTAGACGAACGGTGCGCCGAGCGGGACGATGCCGAAGACCAGCCGCACGTTTCCGAAGGCTGTGCGGAGTAGATACCGCAGCTGTGCGGCCATCACGGCATCGTTTCCGAGCGTCGTCCACAAGGCTGCTTCGTGGACCAGCGCGTATATCTGCAAGGTGTCCTCGTGTAGGACACGCTGGCGGGCCATGCGCGCCGATACCGCCGCGTCGAGATCGTTGTGTGTGCCGACGAACCCGATGCAGGTCCGCAGCACCTCACGGGCGTAGTCCCGCGTCTGGAGTAGTCCGGGGATCAACTCCGTGGTGTACGTGCGCAGCAAGCAGGTTCGGCTCATCAGGTCCACCGACTTGCGCTGTCGGCGCTCGTGCCCGGCGGCGGTGACGCGCTTCCACTCTGCCCACTGAGCTTGGACATTACGCAGCGCTGCGACCAGATCGGGCAGCGCCAACGGGGCTTCACTGACTCGGCACCACACCGCCAGGTCGGATTCGCTCGGCATCTGCTTGCCCAGCTCGATCCGGGATGTCTTGCTCCAGTGCCAACCGGCGGCGGTGCTGAGCTGCCGACCGTCTAGCCCGGCGTCCTTTCGCAACTCCCGGAGCCGTGCCCCGAGAGCCGCCTTCGCCCGTGCGGGTCCGGTCACCTGCCCGTGTACTCCTCGAACGGAGTCGCCGCCGCCCATACCCGATCCCGGATCGCCACCGCCGGGCCGACGATCGCCGGATCGTGGGTCAGCGCCGCGCCGACCCAGAACCCGCGATCATCGAACAGGCTGTAAGCCGCCGCATCGTCATCGACCAGCCAGAAGTCCTCGGCCTCCGAGTCGGACGCCTCGGCGTCATGCCGGGCGAGATACCGGATGCCCTCGCCCGCATCGGCGTTGTGCCGGGCCAGCGCGAGCAGATACCGCGTGTAGGTCGAGTGCGGCTCGGTGACGATCCGGGCACGCTGCACCGCCACGCCCCGGCCGACGATCCCCGATACCGTTGCGGCCCAGGCGGGGAACGACTCGGCGCGCGGGTCGGCGGTCTCGTCGGCCTTCCACCGCGTCAGCGCGGCGGTTTCGTTCTCGGCCGAGTAGTCGTCGCGGGTTTCGAGATGGAACAGGCGGTGCCGCGCGGAGTCGAACACCGGCCCGAACGCATCACCACCGAGCAACAGACGCATCCGGGCGCACCTCCTGACCGACCGACACCAACACAGCCGTCTCGTGGGCCGGAATCCGCATGATCTCCAGCGCTTCCGCATCGGTCACGGGCTCACCCGACAGCAGGAACGAACCGTGCCCGGTATCGCGCAGCCCCGAAATGCAAGTGCCCGGCTCGGTGAACCACAGCAACTTGTGGGGGATTTCGACGGTGCCGGGGTCGTCGGTCTTCCAGCCCTGCACCGCGTAGCGCAGTGGCTCGGTCTCGGTGACGTACACACGGGGTGACCCGTGTTCGCCGGATTCGCCGCCGATCAGTCGAACTCGCATGGTTTTGTCCTCTCGTGGTGTCCGGGCTGAGTGCACCTCGTATTGCGATTCTCACTGCTTGGAGATGGATGCGCCAACGTTTCGCGCACTCACACGCACTTTTGTGTCGGCGGCGAACTTCACACGCTTAGCGTGCTTTTCATGCCCCGCCTCCGGGTGTTCTCACCCCGGCGGCGGGTGCAAGCCAACCGGACGACGGAAGGAGGCGGGAGTGGATCTACCCGCGCGACGCAACGACGAAGACGCCCGGAAGCTGGCGCTCGCCCCGGAGGGCGGCGTGCGCTACCTCCAGCACGACGACGGGTCATGGGCTCTGGTCGGTGACGACGGGT
This sequence comes from Nocardia vinacea, assembly GCF_035920345.1. Taxonomy (NCBI): domain Bacteria; kingdom Bacillati; phylum Actinomycetota; class Actinomycetes; order Mycobacteriales; family Nocardiaceae; genus Nocardia; species Nocardia vinacea. The sequence goes on along the minus strand of NZ_CP109149.1, from coordinate 327,863 downwards.
GGCCGGTCGATCTCGAAGAACTCCGCGAACTCCACGCCGATGCCACGGCGGCAATCGCAGCCGTGACGTACGCGCCGATCGACACAGACCTTCTGGCCGATGTCCGTCGCGGCCTCCTGTCCATGTCGCCGGTGATCGACATAGCGCCAATCTCGATGCAGGACAACGAGATTTGATGAGCGGCGGCATATGGATAACGCTCGGGTGGGTGCTGGTCTTCGCGCTGCCCCTGGCGGTGCTCGTCGCGGCGATCCTGTGGCCCGAGCGCATCCCGAAGGACTGCACGGTGGAGACCATCCGGCGGCGGGTGGAGGCGGAGAGCAACCCGCCGACCGCGCCATGACGGTTCGGGTTGGTGCTAGCGGTGGTGTGCCGCTGGCCGTGCTGATCGGCGTGGTCTGCTGGCCAGAGCGCATTCCGAAAGACCGGAGCGTGGCAGCGATTCGGAAACGCATCGAGGACGAGGACAGCAATCCGCCGACCGCGCCATGACAGGGCGAACCGGGTGCGTCCCGGCGACGTGTCCCCCTCTCGACTGCATGGGCTACCGTCCAGCTATGTACACCTTATGGCACAAACCCGTGTGCCGCGAAGGTCTGGGGCTGACCGCAGACCTTCGCGGCGGCATTCTAGGTGGCGGGGATCACCGGCAGGATCAGCCGGGAGGGCCGCGCGGGGTCGTGGAAGATCTTCTGGCGGGCGATACGGTGCTCGATGGCCACGGTCGGATCCTCTCCGGTGTTGAGGTTGCGGTCCCAGCGCGGGAAGTTGCTGGAGGTGACCTGGACCCGGAGCCGATGCCCGGCCTTGATCACGATGCTGGTCGACCACAGGTCGATCTCGTGCTCGTCGATGCGTCCGGGCTCGGTGGTGACGCGGGTGATGCCGTCGACGATGTTGAACGAGATTCCTCGTTCGTCGACCTCGCACAGCCGCACGACCCAGTCCGTGGAGGGCCCGTCGGTGGCGGCGAACAGGGTCGCGGTGACCCGGCCGGTGATCTCGAGGTCCTCGGGGAGCGGATCGCTGGTGAACACCAGCACATCCGCACGGGACTCCACTGCCTGCTGGTCGAGGGCGCCGGGGAGGAAGCCACTCGCCATGATGAGCGCGCCGCCCGTGGTCGGCACAGGGTCGGCGGGATCATAGACGTAGGACGAAGGCGCCTCGTTCTCTGCCGGGGTGGAAGTCGACAGATGACCGCCGGGATGGAGGAAGAACTCGGTGTCGCGGGCGCGTTCGAGGGGCCATTGCGGCTCGTGTCGCCACTGATTCACGCCCATGACGAAGATGTCCACGCCCGGGTCCGGTTCGGCGTCGACCGGTTCGCTGGCCAGGAACTGGTCGAACCAGTCCAGCTGAATACCGGTCATGGTCCCGTCACAGCTCGGCGGCGCCACCGAGGCCAGCCCGTAGTTCACCACGCCGACCTGCTCTGGCCTGGGGCTGAGGAAACTCAGATGCTCCCATGGCCCGACGATCAGTCGAGTCGTGTGGCCCTGTTCGCGTGCGGCGAGGTAATTGTCGATCGAGCCCTGCGAGAACACGTCGTACCAGCCCGCGACGTTCAAGGACGGGACAGTGACCTCCCCGTGCCGGCCCGCGACCCGGGCCTCGGCCGTCGAGGCGGGATCACGCAAGCCACGCTGCACACCGATATCCGGCAGGTTCGTGCGCACCAATGCCGGCGACGCGCCGGAGGGCAATTCCCAATATGTCACCTCGGCAAGCCCGTCGAAGTCGCGAATCGTGGTACCCAGCTTGGCGAACAGCTCCTCGGTATCCGCCGCCACCTTCGGATACTGGCTCGCCGAGACCATCAGCGACCACCACAGATTCAATCCGTGTTCGATCGCTCCGCCACGGAAGAAGATTCCGTCGGCGGGCTCGCACCAGGTGATCTGCGGCGCGATGGCGCGTAGGTGCGGCGCCCCCGCGATGGCCGCGGCCCATTGGGTATTGCCGGAGTAGCTTGCACCGAACATTCCCACATTGCCGTTGCTACCGGGCAGCGCAGCGGCCCACTCGATGGTGTCGTAACCGTCTTGCTGCTCATAGGCCCACGGCAGCCACTCGCCGTCGGATGTGAACCTTCCTCGCGTGTCCTGTTGCACCACGATGTAACCGCGCCGAACAGCTTTGAGCGTGTCGAGCTGGGCGGTCCCGAGCGGCGAAGCCTTGTCGTAGGGGGTGCGCTGCACGAGAACCGGCCACGGCCCCGCACCGACGGGCCGGTAGACGTCGGCCCGCAGAATCACCCCGTCACGCATGGGTACGGACACGTCGAACTCGATAGCCACTTGACTCATTGGATCCTCACTGATCACTCGGACAACTCCATCACGACAGCCCGAAAGAAAACTTAACTGGGTACCAGCGTATTCGATATAGTACCCATCGTGACCAGACACACAACCCTTACGCAACTCATCATGAGTAGCGGGGGTGGTCATTGCGCCGTGAGCCTACGAGTGCGAGGGTTCGGCTACCGGTCCGCATGAGGGTCATCGCGCGTTTCGGGTGACATGGCCTCCTCCGTCGGGTTCTCCGGCGGAGGGCTCGTTGCGAACTTCAGAAGGTGCGCTCGGCTACCTTCACCCGTTCGCTCGCCTCCAACGCGGCGCGCAGTTTGTCGGCCGACAGCGACGCGGCCGGAGCTTCGAGCATGCGCTCGACCGGCACGCTGGGGTCGGCAAGGTAAATCCGGGTGTATGCACCGGCCTCAGGCTCGAAACGCCAAGTCTCACCGGGTGTTCCGGCGTCGACGGTATCGAATCCGAGCCGGTCGATCAGCTCTGCCGCCCGAGTCTTCGCCCCTTGGTCCGCACCCGCGATGGGCAGAGCGCTGCGGTCCGGCGCCCCGGCTGGGCGGGCGAGCTGCGGGATATGGTGGGCCAGGATGTTGTTGAATGCCTTGACCAGCAGGGCGCCCGGCAAGAGCTGCTGGGCCAATTCAGCCGTGGTCATCTTTTCGGCATCGAGTTCGCCGATCCGACCGTCGCGGTGAGGATAGTAGTTGCCGGTATCCAGCACGGTCCGGCCCCGCAGTAGCTGAGCAGGCAGAGAACTGTACCCGGACAGCGGGATGCTGAGCAGGATTGTCTCCCCGGCGCTGGCAGCCTGCTCCACGGTGCCTGCCGTTGCTCGCGACCCCAGTTTCTCGACGAGATCGGCCAGGCTCTGCGGCCCACGCGAGTTGGCGATCACGACATCGATGTCCGCCGCTACCGCCAACCGCGCGACCGCGGACCCAATGTTTCCGCTTCCGATAATTCCCAGTGTCGGCATCGCAGTTCCTCTTCCTTGTTGCGGGTCGCCCAGAGCCATACGCCGTGGGCGGATAGGCCACCGGGCAGATGCTAAGACGTGACATCAGTGTCAGGGGCAAGTCGTTGACGCGTGAGGTGCGTCAAGGCAGACGAACTCGTCGACCGCCTGACGACCAGTCGCGATGACTGATCGGAGGTCAGAATCCGACACCGACATCCGCTCGTCGGCTACTCGAGAATGGCGATAGGACCAGCGAGTTGCCGGTCGAGTTGCAGGTCTGGCGGGCAGTGCGTGAGGTGGACGGCCCGCCCGGCGCCGGAAACGCCGGACGGGGGCCGGTCAGGCTGGGCCGGCCTCGGCCGCGGCGGATACCTCGGCCCACTCCTGCCAGCCCTTGAGCCGGTCGGCGTAGATCTGCGGGACGACCTGGAGAGGAAAGGTGCCGAAGAAGATCCGGGACGGTGGGGCGTCGGCGTCGACGACCTTCAGCAGCGCGGGGCCGACGCCCGCCGGGTCGGGATTCGGGAGGGTGGCGAAGCTGGCGTTGACCGTCTCCCGGAAGCTGTCGTAGGCGGACAACGGTGCGGAATAGGCGGAGGACGTGTTGAACTCGGTGCCGAAGGGGCCGGGCTCGACGACAGTGACCTTGATGCCGAAGGCCGCCACTTCCTGGGCCAGGGAGTCCGAGAGTCCCTCGACGGCTGCCTTGGTGGCGGTGTAGCCGCCCGTTGTGGGGAAGGCGGCGAGGCCGAGCAGGCTGGACACGTTGATGATGTGGCCGCTGCCCTGAGCGCGGAGGTAGGGCAGTGCCGCCTGGATGACCCACAGGGTGCCGAACATATTCGTCTCGAACTGGGCGCGGACGTCGTCTTCGGTCAGCTCTTCGACCATGCCGAACAGGCCGTAGCCGGCGTTGTTGACGACGACGTCCAGGCGTCCGAAGTGCTCGTGGGCACGCTGGACGGACTCCGTCACGGCGGTTTTGTCCGTGACGTCCAGGGGCAGCGGCAGGATCGCATCGCCATGGGCGGCGACCAGGTCGGCCAATGCGTCGGTGTTGCGGGCGGTCGCCGCGACCTTGTCGCCGCGCGATAGCGCGGCCTCGGTGAACCGGCGGCCCAGGCCGCGCGAGGAACCGGTGATGAACCAGATCTTGCTCATGGGAAGCACTCCTCAAAAGGGATACGAAGGCAACATAAGAGACCATATACCAATATGGGATGGAGTACCACATAGGGCCTGTGTACTACACTCATTGCATGGCCGAAACATCCAGGACCATGTCCTCCACGCTGCGGGAGCGGACACGAGCCGCGATGCGCGATGAGGTCAGCGAGGTCGCGTTCCGACTGTTCTCCGAGCAGGGCTTCGACAACACGACGGTCGAACAGATCGCCGCCGAGGCGGGCTTGTCGCGCACCACCTTCTTCCGGTACTTCGGCACCAAGGAGGAGCTCGTCCTCGGCAGGATGGGTGGGTTCGGCCATAAGATGGCCGCCGCGCTCGCCGCCCGGCCCGCCGACGAGCGGTCGTGGGAAGCATTGCGCCGCTCGTTCGACGTGATCACCGAGTCGAATACCGACGAGCCTCAGCCATTTCTGAACGTGATGCAATTGCTCGACAACGCCTGCGCCCTGATGACCCGTCAGTGGGAGAAGACGCAGGGCTGGCATAGCCTGCTGGTGCCGGAGATCTCCCGCCGGCTCAGCGGTGACCCGGAATCCAGGAACGACCTTCGCGCCAACGCGCTCGTGGCGTCGGCGATTTCCTGCCTCGACGCCGCCACCGACGCCTGGCGGGCCGAAGGCGGAACCACTCCGTTGTCCGAACTCCTCGACCAAGCCATGGGCGTACTGGTCGAGCCGACAGCATAGCCAAAGGGCGAGGCCCCCTTGACCGACCGCATGCCGCGCGTTGTCGCTTAATCCAGGGGCGGCTGTGGGCTGTTCCGCGGAATCGCCAAGACCACACCCGCGACGGCCTGGCCGCCGCACGCTCCCAGATCTGGAATTCGACAGGCAGTCGTGCAGGCCGCGTTCCAAGCTGGTGCTCGAGCCGATCTTCGAGGCGGATTCCCAGCCTTTTCCTGCGGTTTCAGTCCGAGACGGCGGGCTCAGGACGCGATCCCCGAGATCCGTTACCGGGGATCCCCAGGCACCGGGGGTGTACGCACCGGGTCATCTGGGCAAGTTGACCTAGATCGTGCCGTTCGAAATGGTCGACACCGCACTGGAATCGGCGTGGGCGGTGCAGGCGCAGGTGCGGGATCTGCCCTCGCGGGTGGTGGTGTATCTGCTGCTGGCCGGGGCGTTGTTCGCGGAGATCGGCTACACGCAGGTATGGGCACGGATGACCGCGGGCCTGCGAGGTATCGCGGTGGACCGCCCGGGTTCCTCGGCCCTGGCCCAGGCTGCGTGTGATCGAGCGGCTGCCCGACGAGACGTGGCTCGCGGTGAAAGGCCCCTGGTCGTGCGGGTGATCGACGCCGACATCGAGGTCGCACCGCACGGCGGGCCGCGCCGCACCGAACGCTATCGCCCCCAGGCCGAGTTTTGCTCGAGCCAGTGGGCGACGTCTGCGCCGCCAGCGGGTTTGCGGGCGGGGTCGACGGCGTCTTCGATGTCGAGCACGATCTGGTCGGCGCCGGCGGGTTAGGCGCGGTAGAAGGCGCCAGGGTCGGCGGCGTCGACCAGCAGCCAGGAGCGGGCGATGGCGGCGTCGCCTCGCCGTGAGGTGTGCCGGGCGGTCATCGGTCCAGCTGATCGATGGGGTGGGCGGGTTCGCGGCCGGCGAGGACGTCTACGACGGCTTGTGCGGCCGACATCCCGGCTCGGATCCGGGCTTCGGCGGTCTGCCCAGCAAGGTGCGAGGTGATGATCACGTTGTCGAGTTCGCGCAGGGAGCTATGGGCGGGGAGGGGTTCGCGGTCGAGGACGTCGAGAGCCGCGGCGGCGATTTCGCCGGTGGTCAGGGCGTGGATGAGGGCTTGCTCGTCGATGAGGCTGCCGCGCGCGGTGTTGACCAGCACGGCTGTCGGTTTCATCGCTTTCAGCCTTCCGATGTCGATGAGATGGTGGGTGGTCTCGTCGGCGCGGCAGTGCAGGCTCAGGTAGTCCGCGGTGGCGCAGACGGTGTCGAGGCCGAGGAATTCGATGTGCGGTTCGTTCGGGTCGGGGTGGGCGGTGGTGACCGCCACCGTCATGCCGAAGGCGTGGGCGAGGCGCGCCACGGCGCGTCCGCTAGGGCCGTAGCCGATGATGCCGAGGCGGGCGCCGCGTAGTTCGCGTCCGGCCTGGCGGGGCCAGTCTCCGGCGCGGACACCGGCGAGCACCATCGGAAGTTGCCGGGCGGTCATCAGGATCAGGGCCATGGTCATTTCGGCGACGGCGTGATGATTGACGCCGGGGGTGTTGCAGACGCGGATGCCGTGGCGGGCCGCGGCGGTGAGATCGACCGATTCGTAGCCCACGCCGCTGCGGGCGATGACCTTCAAACGTAATGCGGCCTCGAGCATTTCGGCGGTGACCGGCTCGCTGGCAATGATGGCGGCGTCGACACCCTCGAACAGAGCCAGGGCTTCGTCGCGGCTTCGGGCGCCCGTGGCGGGTGAGTAGATGATCGTATGTCCGTGGCTGGTCAGCAGCTGGTCGACCTCGTCGCCCGGTGCGAGGTAGTCGGTGGTCACCAATACCTTTGACATGCGGTTCCTTTCGAGCGGGGATGGGGTCGGGGGTGCTCCTGGGGCCGGCCGGGAGCCGGCACTCCCGCCCCTAGGAGCAGCGCGTGGTGGGGATCAGTCCGCCGGCCGGGGGTGTTTGCCGGCGAGAACGGCTTGTGCCTTGTCGGTGTCGAAGTCGTTTTCCCACTTGCCGATCACGATCGCGGCCATGGCGTTGCCGAGGACGTTGATGAACACTCGGCCTTCGTTGAGGATGCGGTCGATCCCGACGATCAGTGCCAGCGCGGCCAGGGGGATGTGCCCGACCGCGGTGACGGTGCTGGCCAGGACGATGAAGGCGCCTCCGGCGATGCCTGCTGTGCCTTTGCTGGTCAGCATCATCACCCCGACCATGACCAGCTGCTGTTGCCAGGTCAGGTCGATGCCGACTGCTTGGGCCAGGAACAGTGAGGCCATGGTCAGGTAGACCGCTGAGCCGTCGAGGTTGAACGAGAACCCGGATGGGATCACGATGCCGACGACGGGTTTGCCGACACCGAGCTCTTCGAGCTTGCGGACCAGCGCCGGCAGCACCGCCTCGCTCGAGCACGTGCTGAGCGCGACCAGGAGTTCTGCCTTGAGGTAGCGCATCACCGCGAACAGCCCCAGCCCGCATACCCGGGCGATCGCGCCCAGGATCACGACGACGTAGACGATGCAGGTGCCGGTGAACAGCAGGATCAGATATCCCAGCTGCTGCAGGCTTTCCGCGCCATATTTCGCCACCACCATGGCCAAGGCGCCGAAGGTGCCGAACGGTGCCAGGCGCATGACCCAGCCCACGATCTTGAACACCACCGTCGACAACGCGGCGATGCCCTCGGTGATCGGGGCGGCTCGCTCACCGGAGACATTGAGCGCGCAGCCGAACACGATCGAGACCAGCAGCGCGGCCAGGATCTCGTTGCCGGTGATGGCGCCGAACAGTGAGCTGGGGATGATGCGGTCGATGAACTCGACCACCCCGCCGGCGTGCTGGTTTCCACCGGGGATCGACTTCGCGTCAAGTTCGGAGAGGTTGATCTTCATGCCCGCGCCGGGCTTGAAGATGTTGGCCACGACCAGCCCGATCAGCATCGACAGCAGTGACAGGACCATGAAGTAGCCCAATGCCTTGGCCCCGATCCGGCCGGCTTTACGCAGGCTGTCCATCGAGGCGATGCTGGTGGTGACAACACAGAACACGACCGGGATCACGATCATCTTCACGATGGCGATAAACCAGTCGTTGAGCGGGCTGAGCGCCGCGCCGGCGTGCGGCCACAGTACGCCGACCGCGATGCCCAGGACCGCTCCTAGCAGGACCTGGAACCAAAGCTCGGTCATCAGCCGGGCCAGCCGGGAACGGCGCCCCCGGGTGGGATCCGATGATGTGGTGGTGGTCATCGTGTGCTCCTTTGCACATCGGAGCGGGTAGCGGCCCCTCATCGGCCTCGACCCGCGCGGGCCGGGATCAGTGATGCAGTGCCCGGAGCACCTCGTAGAAGGCGGATTTGGCTTCGAAGCCGATCCCGGGGATCTCGGTCAGCCCGACCCGGCTGTTCTCCACCACGGCGCCGTCGGCAAAGCCGCCGGTGGGCTGGAATTCACCGGGGTAGGACTCGTTGCCGCCGAGCTCGAGCGCCGCGGCGATGTGCAGGGAGAACTGGTGCCCGCCGTGCGGGATGCACTGACGCGAGGACCATCCGTGCTGGGTGAGCATCTGCTGCACGCGCAGGTATTCGGTGAGCCCGTAGCTCAGGGCGGGGTCGACCTGGATGATGTCGCGGTCCGGGCGCATGCCGCCGTAGCGGATCAGGTTGCGGGCGTCCTGCAGCGAGAAGAGGTTCTCGCCGGTGGCGATGCGGCCGGAGTAGTGCTCTGACAGCACGGCGTTGAGCTGGTAGTCCAGCGGGTCGCCCACCTCCTCGTACCAGAACAGGCCGTAGGGCTCGATCGCCTTGCCGTATTCCAGAGCGGTCGGCAGATCGAAGCGGCCGTTGACGTCCACGGCCAGCCGCGAGCCGTCGCCGTCGAGGACTTCTAGCACCGCCTCGATGCGCCGCAGGTCCTCGGCCAGGTTCGCGCCGCCGATCTTCATCTTGACCACGGTGTAGCCGAGGTCGAGGAACCCGCGCATCTCGTCCTGCAGGTCGCGCAGCGTCTTACCGGGCGCGTAGTAGCCGCCGGCGGCGTAGACGAAGACCGAGTCGTCGGGCTGTCCGTCGCCGTATTTTTCCGAGAGATATCGGTACAGCGGCTTGTCGGCGATCTTGGCCGCCAAGTCGAACAGCGCCATGTCCATCACGCCCACCGCCACCGACCGCTCACCGTGACCACCGGGCTTCTCGTTGGTCATCATCAGATCCCACGCCCTGGCAGGATCCAGCTCCCCGGCCTCGTCCAGCAGGGCCTCGGGATCTGCGTCGAGCAACCGCGGGATCATCCGGCGACGCAGGATCTCCCCGGCGCTGTAGCGGCCGTTGGAGTTGAAGCCGTACCCGATGACCGGCTCGCCATCACGCATGACATCGCTGACGATCGCCACGATCGAACAGTCCATGCTGCTGAAGTCGATCCAGGCGTTGCGGATCGAGGAGCTGATCGGGACGACGCCCTCGTGCACAGAAATGATCTTCATCTGGTTCTCCTGTAGACAGCCGGTGGACAGACGGGCCCACGGCATTCGGGGAAGCGCTGGGACCACCCAGACATTACTTATAAGATGTAAGTCTTATAAGATGCAAGACCGATGCTAGACTGTGGGTGGCGCCGAACACAAGCACTCGTTGTGACGGTGGCCACAGAACCGGATCGGATGAAGGAGAGCGCATGACGCCGACGGGCGTGACGAACGTCTTTTCCAGCAAGGGAGACGTGGCCTACGCCGAGATCCGGCGACTGATCCTCAGCGGCGAACTGCCCGCCGGATCACGGCTGCCCCAATACGAGCTGGCCGACCGGCTCAGCATGAGCATCACGCCACTGCGGGAGGCGATCCGCCGCCTCAGCAGCGAAGGGCTGGTGGCCGTGGAGTCCCACCGAGACGTGCGGGTGGCGCCGATGAGCGCAGAGGAAGCCCAGCAGCTGTTCGAGGTCCGCTTGTCACTGGACCCGACTGCGGCCGAACTGGCCGCGAAAAGGCGCACCGATCAGGACATCTTCCTAATGTGCGAGGCGCTGAAACGACTGGTACCGGTGACCCGGCAGTGGGGCGAGGAGGGCCTGCTGGCACACCGCGACTTCCACCGCGCCCTTTACATCGCCTCCCACAACGACGTGCTGATCCGCCTGCTCGACGATGTGTGGGACAAGTCCGACCGCTACCGCCGCATGGGCCTGGAACTGCCGCCCGGCGACGAGCCCCGCACCCGGGACCTGAACGAACACCACCAGCTGTTCGACCTCGTAGTCGCCGGCGACGGCCCCGCCGCCGCCGACCTCATGCGCCGCCACATCACCGAAAGCTTGACCGCCGCCGCCATCCGCGAACTCGAAGAACGCGAACAGAACTCCGCACGCGAACCCGCGTAGGAACCGAAACCGCACCCAGCACAACCCGGTCCGCCACCGGGCACCGGGCAACCGCTGCCCGGTGGCTCGTTCTCGCCTGCACGAAGGAGTGTTTCCCATGGGCTCCACCCACCGCATCGCCGTCATCCCCGGCGACGGCATCGGCCCAGAAGTCGTCCCTGAAGGGCTGCGCGTGCTCGAAGCCGCCGCCAAGGCCTTCGACTTCACCCTCGACTACGAGCAGTTCGACTACGCCTGTGCCGACTACTACACCCGCACCGGCGCCATGCTGCCCGAGGGCTGGTTCGATCAGCTCAACCGGTTCGACGCCATCTTCTTCGGCGCTGTCGGCTGGCCCGAGGTCGTGCCCGACCACATCTCGTTGTGGGGCAGCTTGCTGCAGTTCCGCCGCCACTTCGACCAGTACGTCAGCTTGCGCCCGGTCAAGCTGCTACCGGGAATCGCCAGCCCACTGGCCGGGCGCGTCCCCGGCGACGTCGACTTCTACGTCGTGCGGGAGAACACCGAGGGCGAGTACTCCAGCATCGGCGGCAAGATCTTCGAAGGCACCGACCGCGAAACAGTCGTCCAGGAAACTGTCATGACCCGAGTCGGGGTCGACCGGATCCTCGACTACGCTTTCACCCTGGCCCAATCGCGCCCGCGCAAGCACCTGACATCGGCCACCAAGAGCAACGGCATCTCCATCACCATGCCCTACTGGGACGAACGCGTCGCCGAGGTTGCCCAGCGGTATCCCGACGTGGCGGTGGACAAGTACCACATCGACATCCTCACCGCGAATTTCGTGCTGCACCCCGACTGGTTCGACGTCGTGGTCGCCAGCAACCTGTTCGGCGACATCCTTTCCGACCTGGGCCCGGCGTGCACCGGCACTATCGGCGTCGCCCCCAGCGGCAATATCAACCCCGAACGCAGCTACCCCAGCCTGTTCGAACCTGTACACGGCTCAGCGCCCGACATCGCCGGCAAGGGTATCGCCAACCCGATCGGTCAAATCTGGTGCGCCGCAATGATGCTCGACCACCTCGGCGAACCCGACGCCGCCGCCGCCATCATGACCGCCATCGAAGACGTCCTGGCCTCCGGCACCGAGCGCCTGACCCCTGACATGGGCGGCAACGCCACCACACGATCCCTCGGCAAGGCCATCACCATCCGACTACAAAATGCCGCCGCGATCACGCACCACTGAGCCTGCAGTGGCTCGCAGACATTCAGCAGGTCTTCTAAATCCGAGCTGAGCCGACGCCCTTCCCGCAAAACCATTGCGGGAAAGCACCCTTTGTGTGCGGGATTACCGGCAGCATGATGCGCGAGGGTCGCTGGCGATCGTGATAGATCGTTTGTGGGCGGTTCGCATGGTGGCGGCGTTCTGTGTGGTGGCGCTGGTGTTTCCTCCGCCGAGTCAGAGCACACGCACACACCGAGTTGCCGGATCAGTCGATAGTGCAGCCGGCGACCGGTTTGTCGGCGAGCCGATCGAGCAGGTACGTGATCGCGTTATCGGGTCCGAATCCGTCGATGATCTCGGGTCCGAAATGGTTGGGGATTGTCGCGCCGGAGAAGATCGGCGGCAGATCGTTGGTGCGGAAGGTGACCGCCGCCCCCTTCGCGCACCATTCCTCGGCCAGCCGACGAGCCTGCCCGTACGGCACCGTGTCGTCATTGAGGCCGCTGGTGATCAGAACCGGCGTCCTCGGGGTCAGGCTGCCGACATGCATGTCGGCCAACGCGGGCGCCGCTTCCGGAATCGCGTCGAGATGCTCTGTGAGCGAACGGCCATCGATAGTCAGCGTGCTCGTTTTCAGGAAGGGCTGACCGGTGATGACATCCCCGATGCATTCGGTGCTCAGCGTCTCGAGCATGGCGCGTCCAGCGGGGCTGGTCACTCGGTCGACCGCTTTGTGCAGGTCGGGATAGCGAGCGAGCAGTCCGTTGATCGCGAAGCCGATGGCGCCACCGATAAGTGCGCCGTCGATGCGCTGCAGGATCGCGGCCAGGTCGGCGACCGGCCCACCGGCCCAGGTGCCCTTGAGGTTCAACTCCGGCGCATAGTCCGGTTGCATCTCCGCCGCCCCCGCTGTCGCGCCCCCGCCCTGGGAGTAACCCCAAAACACCACGGGGGTTTCCGGTCCGACACCGCCCAGGTGCTGCGCCGCGCGGGCGCCGTCGAGGATGGCGTGGGCGCCTTCGATCCGGTTGGCGAACGTGTGCATACCCGGTGTCCCGAGTCCGATGTAGTCGGTCACCAGGACACGGGCGCCGAGAGAACTCCACACCGCGGCCGACGGCGCTTCCTGATTCGCCGACAGCGACACCGACGGATCGGCGGTAATGGTCACGCCGGTCGAGAACGCCACCGACATCGCGCAGTGATCGGCCTGACCGGCGGTCCCGGGACCGATAACCACGGTCGGGCGCGGACCCGAGCCCCGCCACGGGTTGGTCGGCTCCACATAGGTGCCGGTCACCGCGGCCGGGGAACCATCCTGGTATCGCGTGGTGTACATGACGCGCTCGGCCCGAACCGGCCACCCGGTAACACTGGGAGGGGCCGCGAACACGGCCATCGGCTCGGTCTTGATCACCGCGCCGGGCTCCGACGAGAACTGCTCGGGTGGAGCGTAGAACGCGCTCACCGGCGCCGCCGCCGCCTGCGGCGCGCTCGTTTCCGCCCCTGCCACCACAGTCCCGCAGACCACCGCCGCCACCAGCGCCATCCGTCCGGTGAATATCGGCAATCCCGGCGCGGGACGCCGCCAACCCTGCTGCTGCATCAATAACCCTCTTCAACTCCCACCCTGGCGCCATCGCCAGAGTGCCCTAGGCCGCATAACACTCGACGGAATGAGACCCGCCACAGCTGCGCGCTACGGGACAGTAACATAGTTACCGGACACTCCACTCCACTCCACTGCGCGCATGTGTGGCTTGGGGATCGGTAGGGGCGTGCAGGATCAAGGCGTCGCCTTGACCTCCTCCCCCACACAGCGCGGCGGCACCGGTGCCGCCACCGCGCCGGGCTAGTTCGAGCGCGAGGTGCAGGGTGATCCGGGCCCCCGGCATGCCGATGACGCCTTTCGGGCCGGCTTTGCCGAACGGCATGCGTAGACCGTCTACGAAGACGACACTGCGTTGTGCTGTGGTTGTTGAAGCCACGTGTTCCTCCTGGGGAGCTGTCTCGGTCGTGGAATGCGTGGTCGAATCTCGCTGCCCGCCTGCGGAATCCGCGGTTCGCACGCAGGTGCAGGTGCTCTGCGGTGAGCCTCAGAACGCCCCGTCGGAAAGCTCCATCAGATTGGATTGCACCGACGCCACCACTTGTCTGGCCGCGGCGAGGTCTGGAAGGACGGTTGTCGCGAAGAAGTCGGCCACGGCGACCTTGCCCTCATAGAATTCGCGATCAAGGTCGGAGGGTCGGCCGTCCAGGGCCGTGAGGGCTATTTCGGCTTGCTCGAGCAACCGCCACCCGATCAACAGGTCGCCGAACGCCATCAGGAATCGCACCGATCCGAGGCCGATTTTGTAGAGCTCCTCCGGTCGTTCCTGGGCAGCCATCAGGTAAGCGAAAAGGCTTTCGGTCATCGCCTGGACATGTCCGAGTGCCGTCGCCAAGCTGATGCGCAGGCCTGCCAGGCGTGGGTCCGCGCTGTCGGATTCGAGGAAGTCCGAGATCGCGGCCTGCAGATGGGCCAAGGCGACGCCCTGGTCGCGGGCGATCTTGCGGAAGAAGAAGTCCATGGCCTGGATCGCAGTGGTGCCCTCGTAGAGGGAATCGATCTTCGAGTCACGAATGTACTGTTCGATCGGGTAATCCTGTAGGAACCCGGAACCACCGAAAGTCTGCAACGATTCGGTCAGGTACTGGTAGGCGCGCTCGGAGCCGACCCCCTTCACCACCGGGAGCAGCAGATCATTCACGCGCCGGGCGATATCCGGGTCCGCACCGGAAACCTGTGCCGCGCTGACCGGATCCTGGTGCGCGGCGGTGTACATGTACAGCGCGCGCAGTCCCTCGGCGTAGGCCTTCTGCGTCATCAGGCTGCGGCGCACATCGGGGTGTCGAATGATCGCCACTCGTGGCGCTGTCTTGTCGGTCATCCGGGTCAGATCCGGGCCCTGCACGCGGAACTTCGCGTAATCGAGGGCATTGAGGTATCCGGTGGACAGTGTCGAGATCGCTTTCGTGCCGACAGACATGCGCGCGTTCTCGATCACCTTGAACATCTGGGCGATTCCACTGTGCACGTCACCGACCAGCCAGCCTTTGGCGGGTATACCGTGACCGCCGAAGGTCAGCTCGCAGGTCGCCGAAACCTTCAGGCCCATCTTGTGCTCGACATTGGTGACGAACACCCCGTTGCGGTCGCCGAGTTCTCCGGTTGCCGGGTCGAAATGGAACTTCGGCACGAAGAACAAACTCAATCCCTTGGTGCCCGGCCCGGCTCCCTCGGGACGCGCGAGGACCAGATGAAAGATGTTCTCCGCCAAGTCGTCCGACTCGGCACCGGTGATGAAACGCTTGACACCGTCGATGTGCCAGCTGCCGTCGTCCTGCTTATACGCCGTCGTGCGGCCGGCGCCGACATCGGAGCCCGCGTCCGGCTCGGTCAGCACCATCGTCCCGCCCCACCGGCGGTCGACCGCGAGCTTCGCCCACCGCTTCTGCTCGTCGTTGCCGACGCGGTACAGTACATCGGCCATCACCGGCCCCAGCATGTAGAAGAACACGCCGGGATTGGCCCCGAGCAGAAGCTCGTTGAGCGCCCAGGTCACCGGCCGCGGCGCCGCAGAACCCCCGAGGTCTTTGTGCATCCCGAGCAGGAACCACTCCGAGTCCCGCCAGACCCGCACCGACTTCTTGAAGCTGTCCGGTATAGCGACCGTATGGGTCACCGGGTCGAAGACCGGAGGATGGCGGTCCGCGTCCGAGAACGATTCGGCCACCGGCCCTTCGGCCTGGCGCGCCGCTTCGGCGAGCATGGCGCGAACAGTGTCGGAGTCCAAGCCCGCGAAGTCACCGGATCGCAGGATCGCGTCGAGGCCGAGCACCTCGAACAGATTGAACTCGAGGTCGCGGACATTGCTTCTGTAGTGACCCATGGGAACCTTTCGTGGTGCACTGCGGCACCGATAACTTTGTGAAACTGCTTGCCGACGGCGAGCGAAGGAGAAGCCTGGCAGCTCGACGGCCGTGCCGAGCGGCTGCGATCAGGTGAGCGAGATCGACGCCCGCCCTCGACTCATACGTCGGCCGTCTCCTGCAGGAGCGATGCGGTGGCCTCGGCTTTGATGCGTTCGAACTTTTGCCCCATGCGCATTGCCAGCGCCTGCGCCGCCGAGAGCGGACGCACCATCACCATGAAGTCATCGATCTTGCCGTCGTCATCGAAATGCAAGAAGTCGCAACCGGTGATTTGTTTGCCATCGACGGTGGCCTCGAAGATCAAGGCATGCTCGCGGCCGTCTTCGGACTCGATCTGACGCACGTAGCCGAAATCCTCGAAGACTTCGATCACCGCGCGCAGAATCGCCGCCGTGAGCGCCTTACCCGGATACGGCCTGTGAGCCACCGGGCTCGTGAACACGACGTCGTCGGCCAGCAGCGCCTCGATGGCCGCGATATCGCGTGCCTCGACCGCTTCACGGAACGGATGCATGAACACCTCCCATAGACAATTAGTTGATTATCGAGAGGAACCGTAGCCCCGCAGTGACTCCATGTCCAGACCATTAGTAGACAACTAATTGATTAGACAAATTTCGTGATAGCGTGACCCGATGTCGCTACGCAACGCGGTGCTGGCCGCACTTCTCGAGGGAGAGGCGTCCGGATACGACCTGGCCAAAGGCTTCGACGCCTCGGTCGCAAACTTCTGGATGTCCACGCCACAGCAGCTGTACAAGGAACTCGAGAAGATGGCCGCGGACAGGCTCATCGAGACCCGGATCGTCGAACAGGAGCGCCGCCCCAACAAGCGCCTGCACGCGATCACCGCGGCAGGGCGAGCAGCTCTACACGAGTTCATGGCCGAGCCGGTCAAGCCGACCGCCATCCGCGACGAGATGTTGGTGAAGGTGCAGGGGATGAGCGGCGACGATTCCCCCGCCGTCCGCGCAGCCATCACCGAGCGCATGGAATGGTCGAAGGCGAAACTGGCCCGCTACGAACGCCTGCGCACGCGACTACTGGACGGGCGAAGCGAACAGGCATATCTGGCCGAGTCGGACCGGATCGGCCCGTATCTCACCCTCGTCCGCGGAATTGCCTTCGAACAGGAAAATCTGCGTTGGAGCGAATTCGCACTCTCGGCCATCGACCGGCATACCACCGCCCACGCCGAGTGAGGTCACGCTCCGGCCCGATGTTCCACCTGGATCCCGCAGCGCAGAGACAACCGGGATGAGCGGCGGGCGCGGGTAGAGCGCTTGCCGCTGATGCGCTTACGGTTGGAGCCCCTCTGCAGATTGACCTACAGCGCACATCCCTCGATCGCGTGGAATTTGTTGACGCCCTCAGTGATTGGACATCGACAGAAGCCCTAAAGGCTCCCGGAGCACCGCATCTCCGTCACACTGAGGAGTCTCCTGCGCGCTTCGACTTGCCAAGTTCAGAGAAGCATCCCGTCCCACTTCATCTCTACCGCCCAGCGGCCGGTGTCAGCTGGCGGCCGACCTGCGGTCGCCAGCATCGGCGCTGGTACAGACACGATTGTCAGCGTATCTCAAGAAAATACCGACCTGTCGGTGCCGTCCGATACTCTCGCACTCGTGCAGTTCGAAGTAGGTCCCTGATCCACGTAGCCCCGGAAGGGGTGAGTGTGTTTCGCATCGTCGAGATCGGTGTGGATGGTGACCCGACCAAAGCCATCGCCGAAGCTGTCGCCGACACGCCGGGAACCTACCCGTGGCCGACCGATCTGATCTACGCCGTTCCCGCCGAACAACCGTAGTGATCTCCCCTTTTCAGCCACAGCTTTCAGATTTGGTCGTGGAGATGTTCTTGACGAGCATGAGCTTGCCCGCAATGCCGCATGCGTGGATGCAGATCCATACCCCGGTCGATGAGGTGGCGTGGGTGAAGTTGAGTGAGTTGTGTTGGCGATGAGTGAGGAGCAGCGGCAGCGTCCGTGGATCGAGCATCGCGAGCAGTATCACGCTGCCGCGGGGTAGCGGGCGGTTCGTTGGGTTCGCTGTCGTGGTGTGGATCCTGTCGACGTCATGATCTGTAGGGATACAGTCGGCAAGTTGGGCTCATTGGTCTGACGCGTAGCCGCCGTGCCACCAGCGGCGCAGTATGGCGAGCTCGGCTACACGTTCGTTGACCCGTCGCCGTCCCGTTCCCGGCGTGCACTAGCCAGCGACTTGACGGCGTCGGACAGGTGCCGATCGATCTCCGCGAGCAGCTCCGCGAGGTCACCCCCCAGCAGCCTGTCGAGCAACCTCTGGTGTTCCTCGACCGCTGTAGGCGGCCGGATGTACCGCTCATCGAAAGCCGACATACATAGCATGGTCTCGGCAGCCAGTGTGGAGAACATACGGCTCAGCCGGGGGCTCTGCGCGGCCTTCACCATTGTTTCGTGGAAATAGAGGTCCTCGCGGGCCAGTTTCGGCCAGTCGCCGGCGTCCATGTATTGCGCGATGTTTCGCAGAATCTCTTCGAGACGAGCCGCGAGTCCGGCCTGAATCCCGCGTTCGTACACGGTGCTCGCCGCTTCCTTCTCGATGGCGCGCCGACCACGGTAGATGTCCTCGATATCGCCGATTTCGAGTTCGACGACGAACACGCCTCGATTACGGTGGCTGACCAGAAGCCCCTCTTGGGCGAGGCGCTGCACGGCCTCTCGGACGGGACCACGGCTCATCTTCAGGCGGGCGGCCAGCTGTACTTCGCTGATCTGCTCACCCGGTGCGAAGCTGCCGTCCACGATGCGCTCCCGCAGCTGCTCCGCGATCACTGCAGAGGTGACCCGAAGAGGCATGGGAACCATGTTGTCGATGCCGGTCATCTTGCTGCTGCCTTTCCGATGCACCGTAAACTGACAGCATTGCTGTCGACCTGTTGACAGTTGGCAAGACTACACCTCAATACCCAGCGGCCCTAGCCCGGGCATGACCGACGCTGTCGGGCCAACTACTCCTGAAGCGTTGTGGCGGTGAGGTCGTCAACGGCTGTGCGCATGTGACGACTGATGGCCTGCTGGAGTCCGTCGTTGTCCCCGGCTTCCAGCAGGTCCAGGAGATTCTGGTGTTCCTGGACCAGAACGTCCACTCGCGGATAGGACACCCGGAGGTTGCGGATGCACATTCTCGATTCGGCGACGAGGGTGTCGTAAATCCGAATCAAACGCGAATTCCCTGCCCCTTCTACAAATAACGTGTGGAATTGCATATCCAGTCGGGTGAGAGCTTGCCAGTCTGACAGATCAACCTGTTCTGCCATGTCCGTCAGGGTTATTTTCAGCAACTGGCAGGTCAGATTGATTTGTTTTTCCCCGGCGGCCAGGAGCATATTTGCGGAGGCTGATTCCACCGCCTCTCGGACGGCATAGATCTCTCTGATGTCGCTGATCGACAGCTCCGGTACAAAGACCCCGCGGTTCCGCAAACTGACAAGGATACCCTCCTGGACCAGCCGCTGCAGTGCTTCGCGGACTGGTCCCCTTGACGTGTGCAGCTGACTTGCGAGGACGGATTCGTTGATTTGCTGACCAGGCCGGAAGACCCCTTGGATGATTTGTTCCCGCAGGTGATCGGCAATTAGTTGTGCAGTGGGCCGTCCCTCGAGTACAAGCAACCCCTCCGGTGCTGCCATGGAAATTCCCCTACCTCACTCATAGGCGCAAAGCGGTCTAACGTGCTATTGCGGTGTACTTGGACTCGAGGAACTCGTCGATTCCGATCTTGCCGCCTTCGCGTCCCAATCCGGATTGCTTGACGCCGCCGAACGGTGCCGCCGGGTTCGAGACGAGGCCGGTATTCAGTCCGACCATCCCCACTTCCAGTGCGGAAGAGAACCGCATGGCCTTGTCGACATTTTCTGTGAATACATATCCAACAAGCCCCCAGTCGGTGTCGTTCGCCAGGCGCACCGCTTCGTCCTCGCTGTCGAAGGGTGTGATTGCCGCGACCGGCCCGAAAATCTCGGTTGTCATCAGTTGCGCGTCGAGGGGAACGTTGGTCAGGACGGTTGGTGTGTAGAAGTACCCGGGGCCCTCGGGGCGGGTGCCGCCGGTCAGGATGCAGGCGCCCTTGGCGACGGCGTCGGCAACCAGGTCTTCGACTTTGTCCAGGCCCTTCTGTTCGATGAGGGGACCGACCTCGGTGCCCTCCAGCGCGCCGTTGCCTACCTGCAGTTCGCTCATTCGCTTGGCCAGTTTGTCCCCGAATTCCGCTGCGAGGGAGCGGTGTACGAAGAAGCGGTTCGCGGCTGTGCAGGCTTCGCCCATATTTCGCATCTTGGCCTTCATGGCGCCCTCGACGGCCCGCTCGATGTCTGCGTCCGCCAGGACGATGAAGGGGGCGTTGCCTCCCAACTCCATGGAGCTGCGCATGACGTTCTCCGCAGCTTGGCGCAGCAGGATCTTGCCGACTTCGGTGGACCCGGTGAAGCTGACCTTGCGTGCGATTCCGCTGTTCATCCACGGCTCCACCACGCTGGCGGCGCCAGAGGTGGTGACGACGTTGAGGACGCCGTCGGGCAGGCCGGCCTGTTGGAAGATGTCGACCAAGGCCAGAGAGGTCAGTGGTGTCAGTTCCGCGGGTTTGAATACCATCGTGCACCCGGCCGCGATCGCCGGGGCGATCTTACGGGCACCCATTGCTAGCGGGAAGTTCCACGGCGTCACCAGTACGCATGGCCCAACCGGTTCCTTACTGATCAGGATTCGGGTGTTGCCGTCGACGGAGGTGGTGTGGTCTCCGCCGATACGAATGGCCTCCTCGGAGAACCAGCGCAGGAACTCGGCGCCGTAGGCGACTTCGCCCCGTGCTTCGGCGAGGGGCTTTCCCATCTCGGCGGTCATGATGGCTGCCAACCGGTCGGTGTTGGCAATGACGAGGTCGAAGGCACGGCGGAGGATGTCCGCCCGCTCGCGCGGAGTGGAGGTGCTCCATACCGGCTGCGCGCGACCGGCGGCCGCGATGGCATCGAGGGCATCGTCGGGCCCGCCGTCGGCCACCTCGGCGATGACTTCCTGGGTCGCCGGGTTTTCCACGGTGAAGGTGGCGGCGCCGGCGGCCTGCCGCCAGACGCCGTCGATGAACAGGTCCGTGTGGAGGGTGGTGGCGTCAAAGGAAGGGCTCATGGGTCCACTTTCGGTGATAGAGGGACGGGAGTGAGTGCCTAAGCGGTGGTGGCTGTCTTCAGTGCCTGAGTGAATTTGGTCAGGCCGCTTTGGATTTCGTCGCTGGTGACATTGAGCGCCGGAATGATGCGGATGACGTTGCCGTACGGACCGCAGGTCAGCAGCAGCAGTTCTTCGGCGACGGCGGCCTGTTGCACGGCCAGGGCCGTCGCTGCGTCGGGGGTCTCGTCGGCGGTGGTGAACTCGATGCCCTGCATCAGGCCGCGGCCGCGGACATTCCCGATTCCGGCGAAGTCGGTTCGCAGGCTTTCCAGGCCCGCACGCAGCTCCTCGCCCCTAACATGAGCGTTCCACACCAGGTTCTCGCGCTCGATGACACCCAGCGTGGCGACACCGGCGGCCGCCGCGACGGCGTTGCCACCGTACGTGCCGCCCTGGGAGCCCGGCCAGGCTTTGGCCATGAGCTCGGTGGATGCGGCAATCGCGGAGATGGGGAAGCCGCTGGCCAAGCCTTTTGCGGTGATGACGATGTCGGGCCGGATTCCGGCCCAGTCGTGTCCCCAGAACTTGCCGGTGCGACCCACACCTGCCTGGACTTCGTCCAGAATGAACACGATGCCGTGCCGGTCGGCGCGTTCGCGCAACCCCTGCAGGAAGGCGGGAGGGGTGGGAATGTAGCCACCGTCGCCGAGGACGGGTTCGATGATGAACCCGGCCGTATCGGCGGGGGTGCTGATGGTCTGCAGGAGGTGGTCGAGTTCCTTCAGGGCGAAGGCGACAGCGGTGTCTTCGTCCCAGCCGTATCGGTAGGCGTGAGGGAAGGGGGCGATGTGCACCCCGCCCATGATTGGGGAGAATCCGGAACGGAACTTGGTGCCGGCGGTGGTCAGCGAGGCCGCGCCCACCGTCCTGCCGTGGAAGCCGCCGTGGAACGAGATGATGTTGGGTCGTCCGGTCGCCATCCGGGCCAGGCGGATCGAGGCCTCGACCGCTTCGGAGCCGGAGGTGGCGTAGAAGACGCTGT
This sequence comes from Nocardia vinacea, assembly GCF_035920345.1. NCBI lineage: Bacteria > Bacillati > Actinomycetota > Actinomycetes > Mycobacteriales > Nocardiaceae > Nocardia > Nocardia vinacea. Next base: position 306,028 of record NZ_CP109149.1, on the reverse strand, counting down.
CGAGTCCCGCGGGTAGGAAGTCACCCAGTTTCTCGGTGAGCTCGAGCAGCGGCTTGTGCATCACCGTCGTGTACTGGGCATGCACGACCTTGCCGACCTGTTCGCGGGCAGCGGCGACGACGTCCGGGTGGCAGTGCCCGGTGCTGGTGACACCGATTCCGGTGGTGAAGTCGAGGTATTTCTTGCCGTCTGTCGCGTACACCCAGCTGCCGGCGGCGTAGTCGACGACGACGGGGGTGGCCTGCTTGAGGGCGGGGCTGAGAGTTGCCATGGCTTGATACTTTCCTGATGGGCTGTCAATTGTCAACAATCGACAATTGGAGATCGGCGTGTGGCGGGGGACGCGTCGCGAGGCGGCACCGGCCTCGCCACGCGGCGCGTGACTTACGTAAAGCCTTAGCGAACGTTCTGACGGTTACCGGGCGGCTCGGTGGTCGTGCCGTGGCCGTCCAGCTGGCGGTGTGGCCGGAACCGTTGGGGCCGCACGAAATCGAGCTCCGGGAAGGACTTGGCGCCCAGCGCCTCGGAGGCGGCGATCTCACCGAAGCCGGATGCCATCTTGAAGCCGGCGCCGGAGAATCCGGTGGCGCAGTAAATTCTGCTGTTCTCCCGCAGGGGGCCGAGAAGGGAGTGCTGGTCCGCGGTATAGAGGTCCGGGAAGGCGTCGGAGCGGACGATGCTGGGGAAAAGGCCGGGTAGGAACTCGGTGACCGTCTCGGTGGTCTCCGCGATTTCATCTGCCGTGAGGTCTCGGGGCACGGCATCGGCCTGTGGTGTAAAGACCCCGCGACCGTCCAGGGTTGCCTTGACGGTCACCCCATCGACGCTGGGCGCCCCGTACATGGAGCGATCTCCGGAGATGCGGATGAAGATGGGGAATCGGTCCGGCGAGAACTCGGACGCGTCGCGGGCCACGAACCACGACAGGAAGATCCGCCGTGTTTCGGTGACCGCCTTCAGATAGTCGGGCATCAGGCGCCGGGACCAGCCGCCCGAGGAGACGATGACGTTCTCGAACGTCCAGGAATTGGTGCCGGAGGTGACGACCACGCCGTCGCCGGTTTCCCGGATGTCGTCGATCGGGGTGTCGGTGAGGACTGTTGCCCCGTTCGCCTGCGCCGCGGCCACCGCCGCAGTGACGGCGCGGTCGGTCCGCAGGGCACCGGCATGGGGGTCGAACACGGCTTGGTCGTCGGGGCGGAGGTGGTGTTGCGGGTACCGCTCGGCCATCGCCCCGCGGCTGAGTATCTCGTGGTCCGCCCCGTTGAGCCGGGTGGTGTCGAGCAGGTGCGGAAGATAGGGGCCGTCCACCGTTCCGATCGACAATCCGCCGCAGCGCGTGAGGATGTGCTGACTCGTTTCGACCTCGAGTTCGCTCCACAGGTGCCGGGAGCGTTCGAGGATGGGGTAGTAGCTTGGCGTACCTCGATACAGCATGCGGAACAGGCGGGTGTCCCCACCGACGGCGCTGCGGGCATGGCCCGGAGATTGTGCCTCGAAACCGACCACCGAGTTGGACAAGCGGGAAGCCTGCCACAAAGCCATGCTGCCGATGCTGCCCAGACCGATGACGGCAAGCTGTCCGTCCATCGTATTCACAGCACCTTTTCCAGGAAGGCCTGCGTGCGGCGTTCCTTCGGATGGGCAAGGACCTCGCGGGCATCACCACGTTCGACGATGCAGCCCTCGTCCATGAACAGCAAGGTGTCCGCCACCTCCCGGGCGAAACCCATCTCGTGGGTGACCACGACCATGGTCATACCCTTCTGGGCCAGGTCCTTCATGACGGCGAGGACTTCACCGACTTTTTCGGGGTCGAGGGCGCTGGTCGGCTCGTCGAACAGCATGATCTGCGGATCCATGGCCAACGCCCGCGCGATGGCCACGCGCTGCTGCTGACCTCCGGACAGCTGGGCGGGATAGTGACCGCCGAACCCGCTCAGTCCGACGCTCGCCAACAGTTTCTGCGCCTGCTGGGATGCCTGCTTCTTGTCGCCGCCCTTGACCAGCACGGGGCCTGCCATGATGTTGTCCTGCGCGGTCATGTTGGGGAACAGGTTGAACTGCTGGAAAACGATGCCGACCTTGGTGCGCTGTTCGGCCAGGCGTTTGCGGCTCAGGGCGTGGAAAGCGGTGTCCGTCTCGTAGTAGCCGAAGTGCTCACCGTTGACCTTCAACACGCCGAGATCAACCGTCTCGAGGCCGTTGACGCACCGCAGCAGGGTCGATTTTCCGGACCCGCTGGGGCCGATGATGCAGCAGATCTCACCGCTGGCGATGTCGAGATCGATGTTCTGCAGAACTGTCTTGGTGCCGAAGGATTTACGGATTCCTCGGCCGTGGATCGTACCGTCGCAAGTCATCGGGCAATACCTTCCGGGTCTGTCAGCACAACCTTTTTCGCTTTCCGGGGAAGGCGGGAGCTTGAACGGGAGTATTTCTTTTCGAGCTGGGATTGCGGGTAGCTCAGCAGGAGCGTCATCGCGAGGTACCACAGGCTCGCAACGATCAGGAGCGGGATGGTCTCGTAGGTGCGCGCGTAGATCAGCTGGGCGCTCTGGAGCAGCTCCGCGACGCCCAACACGCTGACCAGGGATGTCTCCTTGAACATGCCGATGACCTGGTTTCCGGTTGCCGGAATGATCGAGGGCATCGCCTGGGGAATGATGACCTTGCGCATCTTCATCGCGCCGCTCATCCCCAGTGAGTCGGCGGCCTCGATCTGTCCTTTACCCACCGAGGAGAACCCGCCGCGAATGATCTCGGCCATGTACGCCGCTTCATTGAGCGTCAGGCCGATGACCGCGGCCATGATCGGGGTGATCAGGGCGTTGACGTCGATGGCCATGCCGCCGATGGACAGGTTCGGGTACAACGCGGCGATGTTGAACCAGAAGATCAGCTGAACCAGCACCGGTGTGCCACGAAAGAAGGTGATGTACACCCCTGCTGTTGCGGCAATCGGTGTGATGCTCGAGGACCGCATGATCGCCAGGATCAGGCCCAGGAGTGTGCCGAGAACCATGCTGACCACCGTCAAAACGATGGTCAGGACCAGCCCGCGCAGGATTGATTCATAGGTGAAGTATTTGGCGACCACGTCCCACTGAAAGTTGGGATTAGTCGTGACGGACACGATCAGGCCCACACCGAGCAGGATGCACACCGTCCAAGCCGCGTACTCGAACACACTTCGCCGCCGGAGCCTCGGCTTGAGGGCGGAATCCATTCCGTTCATCGTCGGGTTACTTCCGTGGGTGGTCAATTGCACCATGGTTGCTCCCTAGTTGAGCTTGGCGTCGGAAACGGCCCCAGAGCTGATACCCCAGTTGGAGAGCGACTTCTGGTATTCGGGACTGTTCAGGACGGACTGAACAGCCGCTTGCAGCGCGGGAGTCAGCGGTGATCCCTTTTTGAGGGCGATGGTGACATTGTGCTCCGAGCGCGTGTCGACCTGCGGGGTGAGGACGTTGAGCGCTTTGGGCTGCTGCTTTTGTGCCCATACCAGGGCGACGGTGTCGTAGAAGACGCCGTCGACCCGCTTAGAGGCCAGCTGGGTCAGCGCTTCCTGGACGTTGGGCAGGGTGATGCCGTTGATCGCTGGCTTGCCCTGAGACACACACGTCCATTCGGAGACGTTGGGCAGGTGCTTGAGCTGCGCGTTCGAGCCCTTCGTCACGGCAATGTTCTTGCCGCACAGATTGTCGTTGCTCAGGCCGAGCGGGTTTCCGGGGGCCACGGCCACGGAGACTCCGCTATTGAAGTAGTCGATCATGTCCAGAACCTTGAGCCGTTCGGGCGTGGGCGCCATGGAGGTGGCGGTGAAGTCGTATCGCCCTCCATCGATGCCGGGAATGATGGTGTCGAAACTGGTGTTGACGAACTTCAGCCCAAGTCCGAGCTTCTTGGCTACAAGGCGGGCCACGTCCGGGTTGAGGCCGATCGGCGTGGTGTTGTCATCGGCGAGGAAGGTGGTCGGCGGGTAGTGGAGGTCCATCGCCACCTCCAGTTCGCCCTTGTCCTTGTAGGAAGCGGGCAGTAGGGCGACCGCGGCGGGGTCCGGCTGCACGCCCTCGGAGATGTCGGCCGTATTCGATGTCGAGCCGGTGGCCCCATCCCTGTCGGCGGTGCCGCACGCGGTCAGTGCGAGCAGGAGAGCGAAACCTGCCGCGAAGGCCTGGGCTTTTGTTCGTGTCTTCATGGGTTTCCTTCAATGATTTCAGCGAAGGAGGGTTCGCTGAACGGGTCGCGGGTTCTCAGATTCCCGGCCGGTCGGTATTCGTCGCCGCAGGTGGCGGGCATGTGTGCGGGGCGTCTGCACTCCCGGATAGCGCTTATCCAACCACTTCGACCCTGAATTGTCGACAGTTAACAGCGATGTAGTTCACCTTCAGACCGGGTGGTGTACTGAATCACAGTACGCGGATAGCAAACTGTTGACAATTGACAATTCAGCGGCTTAGGGTCGTTTCAGCAGGCAACGGAAGTCCTGCGTGAGGGTGGCCACCACCGCCCGCAACTCCGCATCCTCCCGGGAACGGCAGTGGTTCCCGAACTCTCGCCGCCCCTCTTCAATGAAACGGAAGACCATGGCAGACACGACTTTCCGGCCGAAGTACGTCTCCTTCGACTGCTACGGCACGCTGATCAACTTCGACATCGATCCCACCACCCGCCGGCTGCTCGCGGGCCGTCTTCCTGAAGAGCAGTGGCCCGCGTTCAAGAAGGTATTCCGCGGATACCGGTACGACGAGGTCTGCGGCGACTACAAGCCTTACGAGCAGATCCTTCAGGATTCCTTTGACCGGGTGTGTAAGCGGTGGGGCATTGGGCCGACCGAAGGCGCCGGCGCACAGTTCGCTGAGGCCGTACGCGGCTGGGTTGCCCACGAGGACGTGCCGGCTCCGCTGAAGACCATGGGCGACAACTACAAGCTGGTGATTCTGTCCAACGCCGACACCAGCTTCCTGGACATCAGCGTTCCGAAGCTTGGTGCCGACTTCCACGCCGTATACACCGCCGAGCAGGCCCAGGCCTACAAGCCGCGCTACCAGGCGTTCGAGTACATGCTCGACACCCTGAACGCCAAGCCGGAGGACTTCCTGCACGTCTCCTCGCACACCCGCTACGACTTGATGCCAATGCACGACATGGGCTTCCGGAACCTGGTGCTGCTGGACCGTGGCTACGACCCCATCACCACGGGCTACGACTACACCACCGTCGATTCGCTCGACGAGCTCAACAAACTCCTCGGGCTCTGAGCCACGGGTAAGGCGAAAGGTCAATCGTGAAACTCATCCCCTACTGGCTGGACACTTCCGACCCCTCCGGCGACTACCGCCGCACACCGGTGCCCGCCGCGGTCGACGTCGCCATCATCGGCGCCGGATTCACCGGGCTCTCCGCGGCGGTCGAGTTCGCCAACCAAGGAGCGAGTGTTGCTGTCCTCGAACGGCATACGGTCGGTTGGGGCGCATCCGGCCGCAACGGAGGGATGGCGACCACGGGATTGGCGATCAGCTTCGACACCGCTGTGAAGCGGTACGGGGGCACCCGGGCCGTGGAAATGTTCCGAGAGTACAACGATGCCATCGACACCATCGAGAAATTGGTGCACAACTATGGCATCGACTGCGACTTCCAGCGGTCCGGGAAACTCTCGCTGGCCTTTCACCCCTCCCACTACGAGGGAATGCTGAAATCACAGGAGCAGCTGGCCGCCCTGGCCGACTACGACGTCGTCACCATCCCGAAGTCCGAAATTCACAGCGAAATCGGCTCCGATTTCTATCACGGAGCGATGCTCGATCCGCTCGGTGCCGGGCTGCACGTCGGGAAATTCGTGCACGGCCTGGCCGGGGCGGCCGTTGCCGCGGGCGCAGTCGTCTGTGAAAACGCCGCGGTTACCGAACTGCACAAGGTCTCGGGAACCGTGCACGATGTGCACACCACCCGCGGCGTCGTGCGAGCGAAGCAGGTGCTGGTCGCCACCAGTGGCTACACAGGCGCCGTGACGTCGTGGCTGCAGCGGCGCGTGATTCCGGTCGGGAGTTTCATCATCGTCACCGAGCCGCTGCCGGAGGAGGTGGTCGATCGAATTCTGCCGAACCGGCGACAGTCCTCGGACAGCAAGATGCTGACCTACTACTTCCGCATCACCCCGGACAACCGGCTGCTGTTCGGCGGTCGGGCCCGCTTCGCGCTCTCCAGCCCGGATTCGGACGTCAAGAGCGGCAGAATTCTTCGCAAGGCGATGATCGAGCTGTTCCCGTACCTGTCCAACGCCAAGGTGGACTACACCTGGGGAGGACTGGTCGATCTGTCCATGGACCAGATGGTCCACGCCGGCGTTCACGACGGTGTGTTCTATTCGCTCTGCTACAGCGGCCACGGTGTCCAGATGGCTGCCCATATGGGCAAGAAGATGGTCGCCTACATGGGCGGCGACAAGACCGCGAACGTCTGGGAAGACCTGAAGAATCCCCCGGTTCCCGGGCATTTCGGGCCCCCGTGGTTCCTGCCGATCATCGGCGGCGCTGCGAAGATCATCGACCGCATCAAATAGGCAGGGTAGGCACACTCATGCTCGCATCCACAATTGTCGTTGACGCGCGCCCGGAGCCAGATGCCCGTCGGTCGGAGACCCCGGTTCTGCCCGGAGGTGCGTTCGTCGAAGGCCAATGGCAGTCCGCCGACCTGACGCTGGACGTGCGCGATCCCGAGGATGGGACTCTGGTCGGCCGGGTGTGCTCCTCGACAGCGCAGGACGTGCGGCGCGCGATCGCCCACATCCACCGTCACCTGCGGGCCGAGCCGTGGCCGCTGCGTTCGCGCCGGCAGGCGCTCGAGAAGGCAACCCGGCTGCTCGGCGAGCAGTCCGCGCGGTTCGCCGCCATCATTGCCGCCGAAAGCAGCAAGACCATCACCGAGGCGGAACGTGAGGTCCTCCGCTGCATCGAGACCCTGCGACTCTCGGCAGCCGCGTCGAATGAACTGTCCGGATCGACCCTGGACTTCGACGACAGCACCGCGACCGGGAACAAGATCGGCTGGTATAGCCGCAAACCGGTGGGCATCGTCGCGGCGATCACACCGTTCAACGATCCCCTGAACCTGGTCGCGCACAAGCTGGGTCCGGCCTTGATCGCCGGCAACGGTGTGGTCCTCAAGCCCTCCGAGCGGACCCCGCTGAGCGGGCTGGCGCTGGTTCAATTGCTGCTCGAGGCGGGAGTCCCATCGGGCCGGATTGCGGCCATCGTCAGCGGTCCCGGTGTGGCCGAAGCGCTCGTGACCGACGAGCAGATCGACCTGATCTCCTTCACCGGCGGACCCCGGACAGCCGAACGGATCGCCGCTACCGCCGGGGCCAAGAAGATCCTCTCCGAACTCGGCGGCAACAATGCCACGATCGTCTGCGCCGATGCCGATGCGGTCTCCGCCGCTGACGCGATCGTCGCCGGGGCTTTCGGAGTCGCCGGGCAGAACTGCCTGTCGGTGCAACGGGTGTACGTGCACACCTCGCTGTTCGAGCGGGTCGTCGCGGAGGTGACCCGGGGCACGCGGGCGCTGCGGACCGGTCCGAAGTTCGACCGCGGCACCGATGTCGGTCCGCTCATTTCCGAGGCCGAGGCCCGGCGTGTCGAGGAGTGGGTGGACGAGGCCGTCGCTGCGGGGGCGTCGCTCCACGTGGGAGGGCAACGGCGGGGCGCCTTCTATGAACCGACAGTCCTGACCGGTGTGCCAGCGGCGTGCCGGGTGCTCCGCGACGAGGTGTTCGGTCCGGTCGTGACCATCCTGCCGTTCGTCGAGGTTTCCGACGCCGTCCACGCCGCCAACGACTCCGAGTACGGACTGCAAGCGGGCATCTTCACCCAGTCGATGGATCTGGCCCTGGCCATGGCCGAGAACCTGCACGTCGGCGCCGTGGTCATCAACGAGACCAGCGATGTTCGCATCGATTCGATGCCCTTCGGCGGCTTCAAGAAGTCCGGCATCGGCCGCGAAGGGGTGCGGTACGCCGTCCACGCGATGACCGAACCCAAGAACACCATTGTCAACCTCGGAGAATCGGGGGCATCCTGGCAACTGTTGGGCGGCCTGCCGGAGCGGACCACACCATGAGCACACACAAGATCGCGGTCATCGCCGGAGACGGCATCGGGAAAGAGGTGGTCCCGGCTGCCATCGCCTGTCTCGACCGGATCGCGGAGGTGCACTCGCTCGACCTGGAGTTCACGTACTTCGACTGGGGATCGGATTACTACCTCCAGCACGGCCGGATGATGCCCGTCGACGGCCTCGATCAGCTCTCCGCGCACCACGCGATCTTCCTGGGAGCGGTGGGTTCACCCGAGGTGTCGGACGCCGAGTCGCTGTGGGGCTTGTTGATCCCCATCCGCCGGGAATTCCAGCAGTACATCAACCTTCGGCCGGTAAAAACCCTGGACGGTGTCACCTCACCGCTGGCGGCCAAGCACCCCGTCGATCTGCTCATCGTGCGAGAAAACAACGAAGGAGAATATTCGGAGGTCGGCGGCCGAATGTACCGAGGGCTGCCGCATGAAAGCGCCGTGCAGGAAACCATCTTCACCCGACTCGGGGTTACCCGGATCACCCGCTACGCCGCCGGTCTGGCGGCCTCCCGCCGGGGGCACCTGACGTCCGCCACCAAGAGCAACGGCATCGTGCACACCATGCCGTTCTGGGACGAAGTCGTTGAGGAAACGGCCCGGCTCTTCTACCCCGAGGTGAACCTGACCAGCGAGCTCGTGGACGCTCTGGCGGCACATCTTGTGCTCAGGCCATGGACCTTCGACGTCATCGTCGCATCGAACCTGTTCGGTGACATCCTTTCGGATCTCGGAAGTTCCGTCACCGGCTCGATCGGGTTGGCGCCCAGCGCCAACCTGAATCCCGAGGGCGACTTCCCGTCCCTGTTCGAGCCGGTGCACGGGTCGGCACCAGACATCGCCGGCAAGGGCCTGGCCAACCCCGTGGGACAGATCTGGTCGGGAGCGATGATGCTCGAGCACCTCGGCCACACCGAGGCCGCCGACCATCTGCAGGCCGCGTTCGAGTCAGCCCTGCGCGAGGGCTTCGGCACCCGCGATATCGGTGGAACGTCGTCGACGGCCGAGTTCACGTCCGCGGTCCTGTCCGCCATCGATACCCTCGCCGCGAGCCAGGCGGACCCCACGCCATCACCGGTTCCATGACCACGGCTACGGAGGGCATCCGGCCGGTCGTCGCCGTCCTCTACCGGGAGGCTTTGCCGCCCCGGTTGGCGGAGATCGAGGAGATCGCCAACGTTCGGCTGACCACAGCAGACGGTCTCGCCGAGGCTCTCGACGGCGCGGACGTGCTGTACCAGTGGCACTCGTTCTCACCGGCGCTCCACGAGAACTGGGTTGCCGCGAAGTCCGTGCAGTGGGTCCATGTCTCGGCGGCGGGGGTGAGTCAACTCCTGTTCGACGAACTGATCCGCAGCGACATCGTCTACACCAACTCCCGAGGCGTTCTGAGCCGGGCCATCGCCGAGTTCGCGCTCGGATTCGTCCTGGACATGGCCAAGGATGCGCAGACCTCGTTCCGGCTGCAGCAGCAACACCGCTGGCAACACCGGGTCACCCGCAAGATCCGGGGTCAGTCCGCGCTGGTGGTCGGTACCGGCTCCATCGGACGCGAAATCGCCCGTCTCTTTCGTGCCGTGGGTATGGAAGTCAATGGCGCAGGCCGCTCCAGCCGGGCCGGTGACGACGATTTCCATCGAATCCACTCCTCGAAAGACCTGACCCGGATTGTCGGTGACTACGACTACCTCGTCTCAGCAGCGCCGCTGACCGCCGAGACCAGGGGTTTGGTCAGCGCAAACGTGCTGGCTGCGATGTCACCGACCGCCCGCCTGATCAACGTCGGGCGTGGGGAACTCGTCGATACCTGCGCCCTGACGGAAGCCTTGGCATCGGGCTCGATTGCCGGTGCCGCCCTCGACGTCGTGGATCCCGAGCCGTTGCCCGACGAACACGGTCTGTGGGGCATGGACAACGTCATCATCACCCCGCACATGAGCGGAGACACCGAGGACTACCTGGATGATCTCGGCCGACTCTTCGTCGACAATTTGCGGCGGTTCTGCCGCGGCGAACCACTGGAAAATATCGTGGACAAGACGCTCGGATTCGTCACCGCTTCCTGAATTTTGCACTTTGCTGATCCCACTCACTCGAGACCACTATCGCGAGAACCGAGAGCCATGGCAGACATGACCGCACCGTTCCTGCTGGAAGCCGATAAAGGCAGGATCGAGACAGACTTCATGGGTACCCGCGAAGTCCCGGCCGCCGCCTACTGGGGAATCCAGACGCTGCGCGCGGTAGAGAACTTCGCGATCACCGGTACGCAGATCTGCTCGTATCCACTGCTCGTCAAGGCACTCGCACAGATCAAGCACGCAGCAGTACTGACCAACTTCGATCTGGGCCTGATAGACATGGTGAAGAAGGACGCCATCGGAAAGGCCTGCCAGGACATCGAACAGGGCCGCCTGCTGGACCAGTTCGTCGTCGATGTCATCCAGGGTGGCGCCGGCACCTCGACGAACATGAACGCCAACGAGGTTATCGCCAACCGCGCGCTAGAGCTCCTCGGGTTCGACAAGGGCGAGTACTCCCGGATTCACCCCAACGGCGACGTGAACATGGGCCAATCCACCAACGACGTCTATCCCACCGCGATTCGGATCGCGACCATCCAGGGCACCCAACAGTTGTTGGCCGCGATGGGTCATCTTCGCCTGGCCCTGGCGCGCAAGGCAATCGAGTTCGACGACGTGGTGAAGGTCGGCAGAACCCAGCTGCAGGATGCCGTGCCCATGACCCTCGGCCAGGAATTCAGCACCTACGCGGTGATGGTCGATGAAGACGAACGCCGGATCCGCGAAGCCCTGGTGCACCTGCACGAGATCAATCTGGGCGCGACCGCCATCGGCACCGGCCTCAACACCCATCCCGACTACGCCGCCCAAGCGTGCATCCACCTGCAACGAATCACCGGGCTGCCGCTGGTGACGGCCGGCAACCTGGTGGAAGCCACCCAGGACTGCGGAGTCTTCGTGCTGTTCTCGGGGATGCTCAAACGAGTCGCGGTGAAGCTGTCGAAGATCTGCAACGACCTGCGGCTGCTGTCCTCCGGACCCCGGGCGGGCTTCGCCGAGATCAACCTCCCGCCACGACAGGCGGGATCGAGCATCATGCCCGGAAAGGTCAACCCGGTCATCCCGGAAGTGGTCAACCAGGTGGCGTTCGAAGTCATCGGCTACGACCTCACCGTCACCATGGCGGCCGAGGCCGGGCAACTGCAGCTGAACGCCTTCGAACCGATCATTGCGCGCTCATTGTTCGCCAGCCTGGCCTCTCTTACCGCGGCATGCACCAGCCTGGCCGACCACTGCATCGACGGGATCACCGCGAACAAGGAATTCCTGCGCTCCCAGGTCGAAGCGAGCATCGGAGTTGTCACCGTCCTCAACCCCCTGATCGGGTACGACGCAGCAACATCCATCGCCCGCCATGCCCTGGCCGAAGGCCGGAGCGTCACCTCCCTGGTGCTCGAGAGCGGACTGCTCACCGCCGCTGAACTCGACGAGATCCTGCGCCCCGAGCGCCTGGCCAATCCACAAGCCCACGCCACGCATCCGCCGCCTACTGCGGTGCCAGGCCCTGACTCTCTGCCAGCCGAGCAACAAGCGCGCCCCCACGTTGTGACTTCGCCGCCGAATACCGATGGACGGCACTGAACAGACTCACAATCATGCCCCCGAACCCGTTCAGGACCGGCACCGATCCTGAACGCACACAGTCCAGGCGGGCGGGTGCCTACCCCCGACCGCCGACCCTTCCACCCGCATTCCATGAACGATTGCGCTGCCAGTGCAACTCGCACGACTCCCAGCGCGGGTCGTCCGCGGACACACTGGTCACAACAACCCTGCGGCCTGCTAGTGAGCCGATCAACCTCGCCGGTCAGGCCTCGAACGCAAACCCGCACTCCCGGACAGAGAAATCAATGGCTATATCCAACAAGGGGGCATACCGGGGAGGAACCCCGGGTCAACCGGGCCACACGGTACCGAGCGGATTCGATCCGGTGGAGTCCGATATCCGCCGCTACCGTCGACGGTGTCGAACGACGACAGGACATCGAACGCCGTCGTGTGAAACAGCTCAGCAAACAGGCAAGAGATGTAGAGGACATCCTCGCTTTCGCCCGCATCTGGGCACCGTTCGGTGGTGTCCCCGAGGACGAGACCTTCATCAAATTCGGCATGCGTCCATGGCGGTTCCTCGAAAAACTCTGGCACATTCTCAGCGAGATGCCCTGCGACAGAGCTGAAGTGGACCAACTGCGGCAGGCCTTCCCGCCGGCTGCGGGGGCGGTTACGGGTTCGGACTCCGACTTTCCCTCGACTTCTGACGGTGAGCCGCTGCCGGGCTGTCCGCCGTGATCCCGATCGATAGTCGGAGAAGTGTTGGGCAGGTCGAGCCGTGTTGTCTCGGATATTGCTGCACCAGTGCGTCCATTGAGCGACGGGGTCACCGGTCGCCAGCGCTCTTTGCTTCCCTTCTCCAGTAGCCGAATGAGGCACTGAGGGGGATCGAGATCTGCAGGGGTCAGTGCCGAACTCCGCCGCGCCGGCGCGGCCGTCAACGGGCGCTGGCACGCTTCGCCGTACGCTGATCTCCCAGGGGCGTTGGTCAGGGGCGGTGAAAGGCAGTGTCTCCCGTGGGGTGTGGTCGTCTCCTGTGTCGTGTGTACTTTGTGCCGGTTCGCACGCGCCTACAGGAGGTACTGCCACTTGGTCCGCGACCGGCACCATCCAGAGCAGCCCTCGACCAACGATTCCACGTCGGCCACAACACATTTGAACCAGACAACAAACCGAAACCGAACCAACCGACAGAACCCGATGCCGCCTCGCCCACGCCACGACCGTCGTGTCAGGTGTCACGAGTCCGAGCACGAGACCCAACATCGTCCAGCCGATCACGACCGCGAGGATCAGTACGGCGTAGCGCATACGCAACCGGGCATCCCAGCCGAGATTCTGTTCCTGCGCGATCAGCACGTCATAAGGGTGGTGAACGCCTTCCACCGAGTCGTACCAACCCTCCGTGATCCCACTGATCCGCACGGCTGCCGGGCACGACACCGCGGGCCAACCGCGCGACGTCGTGTTGTGCGACCGGTTCGCCCGCCACCGTCGAGCGCCAGGGGAGATGAAAGACCAAGGTGTCGAACATTTCCTGCAGGAGCGCACGCTCCCGTGACGCGCCGCGCGCGGCGGCCTCGAGCAGGGATACAGATACCAGGAAGCACGACGCGCCCAGGATCAGCATCCCCCACCGTGCCGTGGCCCCACGCCGTCACAACTACCCCACCAACGGCCAACAGCGCCGCCACACCGATACGGATCATTTCGATCGACTGGCCACGGCGCTGGCTCCCGACCGCTGCCCGCTGTAGCCGTACGGCATCATCGTTCAACTGCCGTACGCGAATCGGACGAGCCGGTACACCACGCGGAATCGACTGCTCCCCCACCGCTTCACCCATGCCACGAACCCCCCGTCGCCAGTTCACATCCATACTAGAGAAGGCAATCGATCCGTAGACGCGATCACCGGACCTCTGAACACCCCGAACAGCTTCCGCTCATCGCAGCCAGATCGGGCTCCATACGTCTCGCCGTGAGTCAGTTGCGGTTCGCCCGTTGCGATTCCGACTCGCTCGCAATGCGACAGCAAGAATGGCAGATGGTCGGCGTGCGTCGTGATCCTGATCCCATTTGAATCGTTATCGCCAAGCGAGGATGTAGGGATCCAGCTGCCGAGCCTGTACTTGCGTCTGCACGCGCGGTGTGGCGAGTACGCCCTAGCGCGATGCCGTCTGTTCGACTGCATTTCGTGCGACCGGTGATCAGCGGCAGCAGGTATCGGATCCCGTTCTGCGAAATCTTCTCCGTGTTGACCAGTACGCGCCGCTTCCCGCAGCCGACGAACTCGTCCATCAGCCAGAGGTGTTGGCCTCCACGACCACCGATGCTCCATCGCGTAGTGCCACTCGGCAGGCCGATTCGCGTTCCCGACGAGGCTCTTGAGCCCTCCGCGTCAGCCGACCTCTCGGATCCCACCGAATGCATGTAGTCGACCTATTTCCGCAGGTGCGCATGTGTCCCCCTCCGGACACAGACAGTACGTCACGTCACCCGATCTACCTGCGGTTATGTACGTAGAGCGGGTGACGTGTCGGGCAAAATCGACGCAAAACCGCCGGTAGGGGCTTGTGGGGGTTTCAATTCGGGTTCAGCTGAGAGAATCCTAAGAAACCAGCGTGTCGCGCCAGCGAATCATGGACCGTCACATCACGGATGTCTTTCCAGCGCTTGATCTGATGGGAGCCGTTTCCGGTCGTCAGATACACGTTCTGCAGCATCGAGTTGCGGCGGACCACTGAGGCAGTGGGTGTGAATATTGTTGTGGTCACACCTGATAACGTGTTGACGTTGAACGAGGTGTTTGCGGCACGGCTGACGCCCGGAGAGAAATGTTGCTCACGTGCGCACTGGTGGTAATTTCCGGCATTTCGACGACGCGGTGTTGTCGGCGGCTCGGGTCGAACGCGTCGCCCTGCAGCGCCTCATGTCGGAACTGCTGCGGCGCACCGGCGGTGCCGGTTCTCGCGCTGCTGGGAATAGGCAACCACCATGATCATGTGGAGGTCGCCGTGGTGGCGATGCACGCGGTGATCGATCACGCGGCCGCCGACAGGATGGAGTTTCTACAAGGACTTCAACGCGTTGTCGCAGCTGCGGCGTCGCCGGCAAACGCCGGCACGGTCGGCCCCGGAGTGGCGGCACTGCGATGCGGGTGATGTTCGTAGCGACACCGCTGATCGGGCATCTGTTCCCGATGATGCCTCTTGCTATGCATCTGCGTGCGGAGGGGCACCGGGTGCTGGTAGCAACCGGCGGCGATGCCGCGACGGCGGTTTCCGCCGATGTCCCGGTTGTCGACGTCGCACCGCGCATCGGCCACATCCGTGCCGTCGCACAGGGATTGGGCTTGCACCCCGTCCTCGCACTGCGATCCGCGGCGGGAATGGCCGACGCCCGCGGCGGCGCCCACGTGTTCGCCGTCACCAACAAACCCATGATCGACAAGCTCATTCGAGTGGCGGCCCGGTTCACACCCGACATCGTGGTGCACGAACCCTTCGCGTCTGCCGCGGCCATCGCCGCGGCCCACCTCGGCGTCCCCACAGTGCTGCACAATATCGCGCTGGACGACGGCACCGTAATTCGACGGGAACTGTTGCGGCTGCTCGGCGGTGCCGACATTCCCGCGAGCACGGCCACCCTATCGATCGCGCCGCCCAGCATCGTCTCTGTCCCGGGTTGGCCCCTGCAATACATCCCGTATTCGACACCGGGCGCATCCACGCCACGATTCCTCCTCGACTCCCCCCGCCGACCACGCATCGTCGTAACCCGAAGCACCATGCTCGGCGACGGCCCCGACGCGATGCTCCGATCGGTGCTACGGGCCGCGCCCGACGTCGACGCCGATATCGTTATCGTCCGCCCGAACCGAACAGTCATGCGCGCCACCAACCTTCCCGGCAACGTCCGAACAGTCGGGTGGATCGCGCTGCACGCCGTACTCCCGACCTGCACCGCGATGGTCAACCACGGCGGCGCCGGCTCGGTGTATGCGGCTCTGCGCGCCGGAATCCCTCAGCTGGCGACCCCCGCCCCCGGCGACCGCAGGTGGAACGCGGTATCGGTGCAGCGCCGCGGAGCGGGTATCGCGGAGCGGGGAAGAACGATCACCGCGGCGCACCTGCACACCTTGATCACCGACGCGCGCCTCGCCGACGCTGCCCGCGCCGTCGCGGCCGAGGTGGCCACCATGCCTGCCATCAACGAGGTCGCAGCCCAGGTCCTCGCATTGGGCAACAACCGGCCGCCCCTCCGACACTCCTGACCGACGACCGGGGGACCTCGAGGCGATTCAGATCGACAACGACAAGACGAAGGCGCGGATCTGAGGATTGTCGCGGTGTCGCGTCAGATGGTCCAGCAGCTGCGGATCCCACCAGTCGATGGTGCCGCGGACGGGGCCTGAGTTTCGAATGCCGGCTGCCACAGTCAATCACGGAGGGTTATTCACACGCCAGTTTGTAGAGATGGAGTGCGATTACCCTGGAGATCTTTTGCGGGAAAGTTGTCGCCAAACCAACTGGCTAGAAGGGCGTGAGAGTACCGGCACCGGTCGTCCTGGTCCTATTTAGCACCGCGTTCCGTTCGTAACCTAAGTTGCGATACAGGCCACGAACCTGGTTCGTCACAGTGCCCGCTTCAAAGGAGGGGCAACTTTGTTGCCGCCCCGGTCGTGCCACGGCCGTCACGAGAGGAACAACCAACAAATGCCCGCAACACCGACCGCCGAGGACCTGTACAAGTACATCGGCATGGCATTCGAACAGGCTAAGAGCGACCCGATCCTCTTCGAGAAGCTCTCGAACACCCCGGGTGTCTTCAAGGTGCTCACCACCGAACCCGACGGCTGCATGATCATCGACATACCGAACCTGAGCGCCGTTCCCGGCGCAGCGGACGACGAGGCAGATGCCATCTTACGGATGACCGGCGAATTTGCGAACCGCTTCTGGCAGGGCGACCTCAATCTGACCATGGCTGTGATGAAGGGCCACATTGGCATGGAAGGGAAAATGGCAATTATGGCCAGAGCCGTTGCGGCGCAAACGAAGCTGTTCCCGACTTACATCGAGCTGCTGAAGAACGATGGACGGACGGACCTGCTCGTTAAATGATGCCGCCCGAACGATGGAACGCAACATCGTGAAAGACGACTGGGTCTCGACGAGTCAGGGCTGCGCGGACGGCGGTAATCGATAGATCGAAATGATTGCCACTGTTCTGCGGTAGCGCGCGCCTACGCCGCGGGTGGTGCTCGCGGTGCTCATGGCCAACTCCTCACACGGGGGCGGCACAGCTCTCCGGCGCCGGGAACCCGACGCCGCCAGAGCCCGCGGTGACCGGCAGTCATCAGCCGCTGGCAGCAGGGCCAGCTCATGGTCCGGCGCGGCGCGTTCCAAACTGGCGGCCACCAGCTCGTCCTTGTTCGCGAACAGTTTGTACATGGATCGCTTGGACACCCCGGCTGCGCGGCAAAGCGTATCGACGCCAACGTGGACGCCGTGTTCGTAGAACAGTTGCGCGGCGGCGTCGAGCAGCCGGTCGCGCGTCGACGCGGTCGCTGCCACGGGCGGTGTCGGCTCGGTCATAGTCACAACTTTACCTACAACTCTTCCCTTTGGAAACAGATCGGTTTCCGAAGGGAAGTTGTCCATGACCAGGATCAGAGATTCGGTAGTACTCGTCACCGGCGGCAGCCGCGGAATCGGCAACGCTGGTGGAGGAGCGCTACACACCAGCGTCGCGGTACAAGCCTTGGACGGATCGAGACTGATGCGCTCGAAGTCCTCGCGGACGACCTGACACGACAGGTCAAAGCGGGTCTCGCCGCTGACCCCGCCGCGTTGTATTCCCAATTGGCTCGACGGTAGGCGATCCGAGCAACCGGATCGCTGCACCGACCGACTATTCGCCGATCCCTCGACTTCAGGAGCCCATGATGACAACAACACAGCCCGTAGCCCTGGTAACGGGTGCTTCCTCCGGCATCGGTGAGTCCGCTGCCATCGCGCTGGCGCAGAAGGGTTTCCGAGTGATCGGAACCGGCCGCGTCACCGCGCATCTCGCCCCGATCGAAGGGGTGACGTTCCTCGACCTCGACGTCACCGACGACGCCTCGGCGGCTGCCGCTGTCGCGGCGGTGATCGCGCAGTCTGGGCGGCTCGATGTGCTGGTCAACAACGCCGGTATCGGTTCGGCGGGTGCGGCCGAGGAAACCTCGATCGCGCAAGCGCAGAATGTCTTCGATATCAACGTCTTCGGCGTCATCCGGATGACGAATGCGGCTTTGCCGCATATGCGGGCGCAGGGCAGCGGGCGCATCATCAACCTGTCCTCCATCCTCGGGCTCATTCCGCAGCCGTACATGGCCGTATACGCCGCCTCCAAGCACGCCGTCGAGGGTTATTCCGAATCGCTCGACCATGAGGTCCGCGAATGCGGCGTGCGGGTCCTGCTCGTCGAACCCGCTTGGACCAGTACCGCATTCGAGGCCAACAGCATGCTCCCCGACCGACCCGTACCCGCCTACGCCCAGCCGCGGCGGGTGTTCGATGAATACATGGCCGAGTCGTTCAAGACCGGTGACGACCCCGCCCTCGTCGCCAAGGCGATCGTGGCGGCAGCTACCGACACCAAACCGAAACTGCGCTACACCGTGGGTCGAAGCAGCCGGGTGAGCACCATGCGCCGGCTGGCCCCCGCTGGGATTTTCGACAAGCAGCTCCGCAAGCTGAACCGACTGCCCGCCTGACGCCATCCACAGAGGAGGTGGAGCCATCCGGCGCCACCTCCTCGCCCCGCAACCGGAGCGGCATCATCATCACCAGGTGAAGAGCACTTTCCCGACGCGGTCGGGCTGGGTCGCGTGGACCAGGGCATCCTGGTACTTCTCCAGCGGATAGGTAGCCGCGATGGGGACCCGTAGGACACCTTCGGTGACGAGCGCGGCGAGGCGGGTATAGATGGCGATGACCTCCTCACGGGGAGCTGTGTCCAGCCAGCCCTTCTGCCAGAAGCCCCGGACGTGGAGATCGCGGAAGATGAGGTCGCCGGGCCGGACGACGACCGGGGCGCCGCTCATTCCGCCATAGCTGACGAGGGTGCCCCCGTGGACGAGCCGGGGAGCGAGTTCCGCGACCACGTCCCCGGCGGTCGCGTCGAGCAGCAGCGAGATCCGCTCGTCGCCGAGCGCCTTCTGCACTTGCTCACCGAGATCCGGCCCACTGACGACTACCGCGTCGGCGCCCAATTCCAGCAGCTCCGCCGCGACCTCGGGCCGGCGCACCACGTTGAGGGTGCGGTAGCCGGCCAGCCCGGCCAGGGTGATGACGGCGCGGCCCACCGCCGAATTGCCGCCGGTCTGTGCGACCCACGCGCCCGGCGCGAGATCGACGAAGCTACGGAGCAGGAGGTCGGCCGTCATCGGGTTGACTCCGAGCATCGCCAGCTGGAGGACGTCGGCCGCCGGATCGACCACGATGGCGTCGTCCTCGTCGATCGCGATCTGGTCCTGCCACGTGGCGTGCTTCAGGGTGGGAACGATCATGACGCGTTCGCCGATGCGGGCGGGATCTCCGCCAGCGCCGACGGCGACGATCCGGCCGACGCCCTCGCTGCCCAGAGTGGCGGGCAGGGCCGGGCGATGCCCGTAGTGCCCCCTGATCAGGAGCAGGTCCGACGGGTTGATGGGGGCGGCCTCCAAGGCCACGAGCAGCTGTCCGGGTCCGGGTTCGGGAGCTTCCGACTCGATGAGCTCCGGAGCCGTGGTCGGCTTCCCGAACGCGCGCAGTTGCAACGTCTTCATTGTGACCTCCGGTCAATGATGGAATGCCCGAATGGTGGGTCTTCGAGCAGCTGGGTATGGGTCTGGGATCGCCCTTACGGCAGGACCAGCCATATTCCGGCGGCCGCGGCAGCGCACAGCGCGAGGGTGGCCGCGACGGTCGGCGCGATGCGACGGTCGTTCGGTAGGAAGCGGAAAAGCCTGGACAGCGTGATCATCGCCGCGGCCGGTGGTGCGGCGCGCCAGAAGTCACGCAGGGCTCCGCGACCGGCGGCGTCCAGCGCGACATCCGCGTACACCGCCATCCGGATCAGGGCTCGTATCGTCTGCCCCACGTTGGGCCGCGAGGGTGCCCGGCCCGCGACAACGGCACGCAGTGCGTCCTCGAGCGGCTCCCGTCTGTTCGACCAATGTGCCCGGAACACGATGGTGCCCGAAGGGTCGATGATGTACGCCGAGCTGGGACGCGTACCGAACGCGCGGTGCACCGTACCGTCGATATCGTCGACGGCGACCTCGAAGGCGAAGCCGTGATGGCGCCCGAGAGCGCGCGTATTACGCATCTTCTCCTCGATCGCGCTCGGCTGCGGAATATCCGCACCGGGGTGTGCCTCGCGAACGTTCACCACGACGAACCGGATCGCGTCACCGTACCTGCGGTGCAGGTCGAGCAACCCCGGCCCGGCGCTCTCGGTGACCGGGCAGGTCAGTGAACCGAAGACGAGCAGGACGGGACGACCATCCGCGACCATGCTGTCGGTACTGAAGCGGCCACCCTCGATCGTGGGCAGGTCGATCCGAGGGATCGGGTCTCCCACTCCCAGGTCGTCCCTCGGGATACGTAGATCGCGCATGATGACCGAGAAGGTCGGCCGGTCGAAGCGGTAGCGCGCGCCGCGGGTGGTGCTCGCTGTGCTCATGGTGCACTCCTCACATGGGGCGCCCGAAGATGCACGAAGTCCCGGGCAGTTGGGGCCGCTCTCGCCGTCGCGCGGCACCGCTCCCACGCCTCGTCGAGGGCATCACGTTGACCGATTGTCCGCCACCTGCGGCGAGACGTTCGAGGCGATCAGTTGCGGACAAAGACAAACCTACGAATGCGTGACGGCGGCTCATAGGACGATTGCGTCGTACCGAGGTACGGGTGTGACACCGCCGGGCTCCGTGCCCGCTTGATCGCGGGCGCATCGGCCCGATGGTCCGGGGACGTGTACGGCTGTTGACCATAACGACTAGACGATTTAGTCTAGTCGCGCGTCCCACGTTGCCGGACAAGGACGTTGCTGGACAAGGAGCCTTCATGAGTCAGACCGCAAGCCCGGCGAGGTCACGCTCGAGACCGACGGCAACATCGCGATCATCACGGTCGGGAACGAGTCCACAATGAGCTCCTACACGTCGCACGTCGAAAAGGCTTACGCACTAAACCTTTTCGAACTAGACGATAGCGAGAAATACGTGAGCTACTTTCGCCGTGCGGCAGTGGACATTCCGAAACATGGCGGCCGATCGCACTCGGCCGTTTCCGGGCCGACGTGACCGGCGACATCGCGCCCCGGCAGATGCTCGTTCTCAATGATTGTCCTGATGATCGATTAACCAGCCACCCGGAGGCTCCGATCATGTTCGGCCTCAGTGGCATCCAACGAGAGAGGTAAAGAAAATGAGCGAGAACTCGCGCGGGGGAAAATTTTACGCGCTGAATCTATTCGACGTGGCCGACGAGGAGAAGTACCTTGCGTATTTCAGCCGTTTGCCCGAAGCGGCTCCGCCATATGGTGGTCGAATGGTGGCGCTCGGCCGCTTCCGAGACAACGTAGCTGGTGACCTCGCGCCACGGCAGGTTCTGTTTCTCGTTGAATGGGAGTCCGAAGAGGCGTTCAACAGCTTCCGAGACGATCCAGACTTGGCCGACTATCATCCGCTGCGGGAAAACTCGACGGCTTCCTATATCTGGCAGACGTTCGATGGTCCCGATATGAGCGACCCCAACCTTTCGCTCGACGATGTACTGAGGGTGCTCAAGCCTTGAGTCTCCTCAGTGGCGCGTGCAGGTTAGGTAGTCATCGGTAGATCGCGTAAGCGCTCGGCTAGGGTTCCTCGGCGAGCGTTTTGCATTGGCGGCCGTTGATCCCGGGGCGGCGTGGTTCGCGTCGTATGAGTGGGGACTGAATGTCTTCGATATCAACGTCTTCGGCGTCATCCGGATGACGAATGCGGCTTTGCCGCATATGCGGGCGCAGGGCATCGGGCGCATCGGCCCGACGGTCCGGGGACGTGCGCGGCTGTTGACCACAACGACTAGACGATTTAGTCTAGTCGCGCGTCCCGCGCGAACTCACCATGGACAAGGAGCCTTCATGAGTCACGACCGCGAGCCCGGCGAGGTCACGCTCGAGACCGATGGCAACATCGCCATCATCACGGTCGAGAACGAGTCCAAAATGAACTCCTACACGCCGGCCATGATGCGTCAGCTCGCCCAGCACCTGACCACGTTCGACGAGGACGACTCCCTGTGGGTCGCGGTGTTCCGCTCCGCCGGGAAGCACACCACCGCAGGCTTGGACATGCCGAAGTTCTTCGGTCCCGGCGCAGACGCGGACATCGACCCGGCTCTGGTCGATCCGTTCGCGCTGGGGCGGCGGGCAACCAAGCCGATCGTGGCCGTGGTTCAGGGCATCACCTTCACCGTCGGCATCGAGATGATGCTGGCCGCCGACATCGTGGTCGCCGCCGACACCGCGCAGTTCCAGCAGCTCGAGGTCGCCCGCGGCCTCGCACCCCTCGGTGGCGCCCATTTCCGTTACCTGACCCGGACCGGATGGGGCAATGCGATGTACCACCTGCTCCGGGCCGACAAATTCGACGCCCAGCGCGCCCTCGACCTCGGCTTCGTCCAGGAAGTCGTGCCTTTCGGCCAGCACATCGAGCGCGGGATCGAACTGGCCCGCGAGATCTGCGCCAACGCCCCACTCGGCGTGCGAGCCACCAAGGCGTCCGCCCTGAAGTACCTCGAACAGGGCGAGCCCGCCGCCGTCGCCGCGATCGACGACGTCAAGGGCGCCGTTTTCGACAGCCACGACTTCCAAGAGGGAATCCAGTCGTTCATCGAACGCCGCCAGGCCAACTTTCAGGGCAAGTAGTTACGGCGAGCAGCGGACACGACCCCACTCCGGCAACCCGACTACTTCCCCAAGGCGTAAGGAAAGTGACATGAGTTCCGACCTGTTCCCCGTGGCCGGTAAGAACGGAAACCCGACATGACGAATCTGAGCTTCGACTACACCGGCCGCACCGTGGTGGTGACCGGCGCCGGGCAAGGGATCGGCAAGGAGATCGGCGCGTTGTTCGCACGCGCCGGCGCCGACCGGTCGGCAGCCGCGTGCGAGGACATATCCGACTGTTGGAAGTCACCGACATTTCGGGTGGCGTCCAGTTGATCAGCCAAGTCACCATCGAGCACCAAGGATCGGACCGGCCGGTGTGCGTGGCCGAGTCGGTGACCAGAATTCTCGCCTGAACCGCCCACTTGGGCCGTTCCTCCGTGCCTATCTATCGCCCGTTGTTGCGGAGATCGTCGAGGAGCTCTCGAGACCACGGCGTCGGATGCGCGTGGGGTCCTACCAACTGCAGTGCGGCCATCGCAGTCAGTAGGATCCCATCGGCAATAAAATGGTCGGCGACTTCGATTGCTTGCTTGTCGACCAAAGAATGGGCCACCTCGTAGAACCGTCCGAAACGGTTGCGAACAGCTTCGCGAATAACTGGATCGAAATTCGCGGCGAAGCCCTGTGACAGCACAGACAGCTCCTCGCACTCGGACAGCACGGCAGCTAGAGCAGTGGGCTGTAGTTCACTACTCTGCCCTTGCTCGGCGCCGGCCTGGGCAGCAGCGCGGTCGAGGAGACTGCCTTCGAGCCGGTCCCACGCGCGGTCCACGACGGCGAGAAACAGGTCCCGTTTTCGTCCGAATAGTCGAATTACATACGGCTGAGAGATTCCTGCTCTCTCGGCGATCTCCGACGTTCCGGTAGCGGCGTATCCTTTTTCCGCGAAAATCGACAAAGCCACGGAGAGCACCTGCTCCCTTCGCATATGCGCGCTCATTCGATTGTTGCGGGAAGTCATCGGCCGGTAATCATCGAGGACATATCGGCGAAGGTCGTCATCGAGTCCACTCGGACTAGTGCTGTCGTGCCGAGTGCCCGGACCCGGACGTCCACTCCATTGAATGCCGCGGTGCCCGAGGGCAAGTCGATTCCGCCCGGACCCGTGAGGACGTTGAGGTTGGCTCCCGGATGCTCCGCGTCGCCACGTACGCCGACGATGTTGCCGTCTTCGACCTTGATTCGCAGGCCGCGGGCCACCTCGCAATGGGGGCAGGTGGCCAGATGTTCGCTCATGCTTTCTTCCAGAACAGTCGGCCGATCGCGGCGAGCGCCGGGATGGCCAGTCGTCGTTGCAATCCGGCAGGCAGACCGAGGGCCAAGACGTCGACGCCGGTCTCGTGCACGATCTTCATGAGCACCGGCAGTGGGGGCTGGCCGCGTCGGGTGAGCTGCCCGCTCCGAGTCAGCCGCCCCACACGTAAGCCGAACTCGATCCACGCCGGAACGGCCGGGGACAGCAGCGAAGTGACGGTTGCGGGCCCAGCCTTCGTCGCCCATGGGTCGGCATGCACTGTGCCGGCCGGAAACAGGAAGACGTCGCCGGCACGGGCGGTACGCCAGCTCCCGCTCTGCAGATAACGCACTTCACCGTTACGAACGAAGTGCACCTCGTCGGTGTGTGCGTGCGAATGCGGCACGAGGAACCCGGCGCCCGCCCGGAACGACCGATCGAGGCATGACCACCACGTTCCGTCGAACCAGACATTGGTGCGCAGGGTCACCTCGGCGCGCCCATCGGGCGAGCGGTACCGCGCGACGACAAGCGGCGGCAGCGGTGCCGACAACGGGTCGGCTGGCACTCGGACGGCCATGGTCTCCTCTGTCCTGGCAAGCCCGTGATGAGGGCCTCCAGCCCGGTGGTCGGTTTCAGTCGTTCTGCTTCTTCCGTTTGAACGCGGTAACCGCCGACACCACCAGCGTCGAGGGGTTGGCGTGGTCCGGGAAAAGAGACTGCATGTGGGCGATCAGTTCGCGCGCGTTCGCCAGGCTATCGACGTTGGCGACGAATTCCTGCAGGTAGTCACGCGTTTCGTCGATGCAATCGGCCGGGTCGCCGAGTTCGGGGCGCTTGTGTCCGGCGACCACCGTTGTGGGGTTCAGCGAGGCGAGGTGGTCGACGCCGGCGATCCAGTTCGGCCAGTCGTTCCGATTGGTCATCGCCAGCATGGGGTTGACACCGTTGTAGACCACGTCTCCAGCGATCACCGCTTGCAGGGTTGGGATATGGAGGATGGCGGTGGGCGCGGTATCGGCCTGCTCGATCTCGATGGCCACCACTTCCACACCATCGATGGTGAGGACGAGGTTGTCGAACGGCTCGGGTGCCGCGGCGTTGTCGAGAGCCAGCCCGCCGAGGAAATCCCGGACGTAGGCGCGATCACTGTCGAGGTTGGCCGCGATGGCCTTGGCCACGGCCGGTACCGCCACCGCGCGGGCTTGCGGGAACCGGTTCAGCAGCCGCTCCAGACCGAAGTAGTGATCGAAGTGTCCGTGGGTGATGAAGATCGTGGTCAGCTGCTTGCCGGAATCCTCGATCAGATCGATCACCTCGTCGACATCGGCGGCGAGGAACTGCGTGTCGACGAGTATCGCTTCGGTCGGTCCGGTGATCAGGGTCGAGGTGGTGGGCGAGAACTGTCCACCGCCCGGCAAGTCGAATGCTTGGCAGGTGTAGACGTTTATTGCGAGATCGCTCATGCGGATTCGTGCTTTCTGTGTTCTTTGCTTCGAAAAATGTGCGGGCGAAATCTGCTCAGGACAGTCGTTCCAGGACCATGGCCATGCCTTGACCGCCGCCGACGCACATGGTTTCGACCCCGAATTGCTTGTCGTAGGTCTGGAGGTTGTTGAGCAGGGTTGTGGTGATGCGGGCGCCGGTCATGCCGAATGGGTGGCCCAAGGCGATCGCGCCGCCGGAGACGTTGAGCTTGTCTTCGTCGATGCCGATTTCGCGTGCGGAGCCGAGAACCTGGACCGCGAATGCCTCATTGATCTCGAACAGATCGATATCGGACACCGACATCCCGGCCAGCGCCAGCGCGCGCCGGGTGGCCTCGACCGGACCGAGGCCCATGATCTCCGGCGACAGTGCCGAGACACCGGTCGACACAATTCGCGCCAACGGGGTGAGTCCGAGTTCCGTGGCCCTGGTGTCGGAAATGATGACCAATGCGGCGGCGCCGTCGTTGAGGGGGCAGGCATTGCCGGCGGTAATGGTGCCGTCGGGGCGGAACAGCGACTTCAACCCGGCGACGACGTCGTAGGTGGTACCGGGCCGAGGGCCGTCGTCTGCAGTGACGACGGTGCCGTCGGGCAAGGTGATCGGCGTGATCTCTCGGCCGAAGAAGCCGGACTCGACCGCCGCGACCGCGCGGTTCTGGCTGCGCACGGCCCAGCGGTCCTGCTCTTCGCGGGTGATGCCGGTCATTTCGGCGACATTCTCGGCGGTCTGGCCCATGCCGATGTAGATGTCGGGGAGCAGTCCCTCCTTGCGCGGATCAACCCATTCCGGTGCGCCCGCAGCGGACCGTGCTTCGGTCCGTTCGATCGCAGCGGAGAACCGGTCGTTCATGGTGTCCGGCGAGGAGTCCGAGGCACCCTTGCCGAATCGGCTGACCGTTTCGACGCCGGCGGAGAGGAAAGCGTGTCCTTCTCCGGCTTTGATCGCATGGAACGCCATTCGGGTCGTCTGCAACGACGACGAACAGTAGCGGTTGACGGTGGTGCCGGGAACTGTGTCGAGTCCGGACAGCACACTGACGACCCGGGCCATGTTGTATCCGCCCTCACCTGCGGGCGAGGCGGTGCCCAGGATCAGGTCATCGATATCGGCCGGATCGAGCGCGGGCACCTTCGACAGTGCCGCGCGCACGATCTGGGTGGCCAGATCGTCGGGCCGCATCGGAATCATCGACCCTTTGCCGGCGCGCCCGATCGGGGAGCGTGCGGTGGCGACGATTACGGCTTCAGGCATGGTTGTTCCTTCGGTGGAATGTGGCGACGGGCGCATCGATCACCAAGCGGCTCATACGATTTCGCCTGCACGGATGGCCTCGGCCAGGGCATGGACACGGCTGAGGTGATGAGCGCCGTAGAAGTCGGCCTCGGTCAGGCGCTGCCGGTCGGCGGTGGACAGTTCAGGGTGGGCGAGCACGGCGGTGACCATGCGGCCGTGCATCCACGCTCCGGCGAGCAGGCTGAGCAGGGTCAGGTAACTCACCGATCCGGCATAGGCGTCACGCGGGTTCGCCGCGGCCAGGGACAGCAGTGCCTGCGTGGTGTCACGTGCCGCGCGCAGGGCGCGTTCGAGCCGTTCGGCGGTGCGCGTCGCCACCGGGTGGCCGCCGGATCGAAGCGGAGCAAGGCTGGAGTCGATCAGTTCGAAGAACCGCCACGCCGCCGCACCATCGGCGCGAATCAGCTTGCGGCCGATCAGATCGTTGGCCTGAATCGCGGTAGTTCCTTCGTAGATCGGCATGATTCGCGCATCGCGATAGTGCTGTGCCGCGCCGGCTTCCTCGATGAAGCCCATGCCTCCGTAGACCTGGACGCCATCGGAGGCGATGCGCACCGCCTCCTCGGTGAACCAGCCCTTGAGGATAGGAACACCGAATTCGGCCAGCTGACCGGCCTCGGGCGAGTCGGCGCGCTGCGAACGGTCGAGCCACTCGGCCATCTGCATCGAGAAGCCGCGCATCGCCGAGATCGAACTCGACATCGACAGCAGCAGGCGGGCAACGTCGGGGTGCTCGGCGATGGGGGTGCCCGCCGGGCGTCCGACCACGCTGCCCTGCACCCGCTGCTGGGCGTAGTCGCGGGCCTCCTGGTACGCGAGGTCGGCCAGACCGAGGCCCTGCAGCCCGACACCGATGCGCGCGTTGTTCATCATGACGAACATCCCCGCGAGGCCACGGTGCAGATCCCCGACGAGATAGCCGGTCGCGTCCGCGTAATCCAGCACGCAGGTCGGACTGACATGCAGGCCGAGTTTGTGCTCCAAGGCGACGGTGGTGACGCGATTGCGCTCACCAATACCGCCTTCGCTGTCGACCAGGAACTTCGGCACCACGAACAGCGACAGCCCACCCAACCCCGCGGGCGCGTCCGGGGTACGCGCGAGCACCAGATGCACGATGTTGTCCGTCAGATCGTGATCACCCCAGGTGATGAAGATCTTCTGCCCGGTGACCGCCCACGTGCCGTCCCCTTTGGGGCGGGCAATGGTCCGGATCGCGGACAGATCGGTGCCGGCATCGGATTCAGTCAGGTTCATCGTGCCCGTCCACTCGCCGGACGCGATCTTCGACAGATACACGTCCTTCAACTCGGGACTCGCGGCCGAGTTCAAAGCCGCTGCCGCACCGGTCGACAACAGCCAGCACACCGAGAACGCGGGATTAGCGGCGAACCACAGCTCCGAGACCGCTTGACGGAGCAGGAAAGGCGCGCCCCCACCTCCGATCTCGGACTCGAGGCCGAACCCGACCCACCCGGCCCTGGCGACGGCCTGGTAGGCATCCTGGTAGCCGGCTGGGGTTCGCACGACACCCTCGGACAGCACACTGCCGACACGATCGCCGACCGTATTGAGCGGATGCAGCTTGTCGACCGCGAATTCCGCTGCGGCGGTGAGGACTTCGTGAGCGTCGCTCGCTTTGAGTTCGCCGTCGGTCACGGCCTCGAGAATGTCCGAGCCGAGGACTTCGCTATAGAGGAAGTCGTAGTGGGCGATGGGGGCTTTGTACACGGGGCGTGGCCCTTCTAGAACTTGAGACCGATGGTTGTGGTGAGACCGCCGTCGAGCGGGATGACCGCTCCGGCAATGAAATTCGAGGCGCGAGAGCTGAGGAACACCGCCGTCGCCGCGATATCGGCGGGTTCGCCGATTCGACCGACCGGGGAGGCCGCGGTCAGCTGATCGCCGGCCTCCGACAGCAGCGCTGCCGTCATCTTCGACGGGAACGGGCCGGGCGCGATGGCATTGACCAGAATGGTGGGCGCCAGCTCCGCGGCCAGGTGGCGCGTGAGGTGGTGGATGGCGGCTTTGGACGCCGAGTAGGAGAAGTTGGGTACGCCCGGCACTGTCAGCCCGTCGATGGAGCCGATATTGATCACTCGGGCCGGGTCCTGTTCGGTGGACGCCTTCTCCAGTAGCAGGCGCGCCACGCGGGTCATCGTGAACGGCGCTTTGACATTGGCGCCCAGCACCCTGTCCCACGCGGCGCCGGGAAACTCGTCGAGCGGCGCACCCCAGGTGGCACCGGCATTGTTGACCAGCACGTGCAGCTTCGGTTCGCGAGCCGCGATCGCGTCGATCAATGCTTGGCACTGCTCGTCGTTGGTGACGTCGCACGGGATGGCGTGCACCTCACCGAATTCCGAGAGGGCGGTCGCCGCCTCGGCACAGGCGGCCTCTTTCCGCGAGGTGATGTACACGCGGGCGCCTGCCCTCAGGTATCCCTCGGCGATCATGTAGCCGATGCCTCGGGTACCGCCGGTGACCAGGACCGTCTTGCCTGACACAGAGAACAGTTCAGGGAACATGGTGTCCTTTCCGGAGTACAGGGTCGTCGGCGGCAACCCGTTCGTTGAACGGTAGAGAGCGATCGCTATCGTCGTCAAGTCTGGCACCGACTTTAATGCAACTTGTTGCACAATTTCCACCCGGGGTCGATGATCGTTGTCGCCGGCCTGTCCCCCACGACGGTGTTCGGACAGCTGAGCGCGGACGCATGGTCATCCGCGAATGCATGGCCATCTACACACCCAAGCTGGGAGAGAAACGACAATGACCCGAGTAAACGATCGATCGATGGCGGGCCCAACCGAGGCCGAGCTGCACTCGGCGGGACTGCGGTTCACGCACAGCGGACCGATCGCCGAGATCACGCTGTGCAAACCGGAACGGCGTAACACGCAGTCTCCGGCAATGTGGCGGGCGCTCGCCGTGTTAGGACAGACGATGCCGGCCGATGTTCGCATTCTTGTCGTGCGTGCCGAAGGGCCCAGCTTCTCGGCTGGTTTGGATCGCTCCATGCTGAACGCCACTGCCAACACCGAAACCATTGCCGGTCTGCTCGATGGTCCCGATGTGACCATCGCGCGGAAGATCCGTGAGTACCAAGACGGTTTCATGTTTCTGCGCGACTCGAACTTCATCTCGATCGCCGCTGTCCAGGGACACGCCGTCGGTGCCGGATTCCAGCTCGCCCTCGCGTGCGATCTCAGGATCGTGGCCGACAACGCGGTCTTCTGCATGAAAGAACCCGCCCTCGGACTGGTGCCCGACCTGACGGGACTCACTCCCCTGGTTCGGCAGGTCGGGTACGGGCGCGCACTCGAAATCTGCGTTCGGGCACGCAATGTCGACGCCAAGGAAGCAGAAGCCCTGGGATTGGCGCACTGTGTGGTGCCTGCCGACAATCTCGAGCGCGAGGTCGAGGACTGGGCTCGCGGTCTGTTACAGGCGGACACCGGTGCCGCTCGCGAGACCAAGGCGCTACTGCAGTCGGCCGAGATCTCGGACAACGACCTGCAACGCCAGCTCGAGGGCGCGGCCCAGGCGCGCCTGCTGCGCGCCCTCTTCGCAACCACGGACGGCCCCGGCCGACAGTTCTGAACCGGATTCCCGGCACATCCGTTCTGTCCGAACCATGGACCGCCATGGTTCGGACCGAACACGAATCAACACGGGCTCGACGACGGTCAGATCCTCGAGGCCAGTTCCGCGCCCTCCCGAATCGCGCGTTTGGCGTCCAGTTCGGCAGCGACCGACGCCCCGCCGATGAGATGTGTGGGTATCCCCCGTGTCAGCAACTCGTCGTAGATGTCACGCTCGGGCAATTGCCCGGCACACACTATTACCGTGTCCACGTCCAGCGTTGTGGCGCGGCCGTTCACGGTGATATGCAGGCCGTCGTCGTCGATGGCCTCGTAGGTAACTCCGGACATCATCTCAACGCCGCGCGACGCGACGTGTGCCCGGTGGATCCATCCGGTGGTCAACCCGAGGCCCGCACCCACTTTGTCGGTCTTTCGCTGCAGCAAATAGACCCGGCGTGCGGAACCGAGTTTCGCCGGTGCCCGCACTCCGCCCGGCACGTGCGGATCGATATCCACCCCCCAGTGCTGGAAGAATTCCGCGCGAGGATCGGTATCGGAAGATTCCTCATTCGTGATGAAGGCGGCGATATCGAAACCGATGCCGCCGGCACCGATGATGGCGACTCGACCACCGACCGGTGCCGTCCCGCGAAGCACATCGACATAGCTGACTACCGACGGATGCGACGCTCCAGCAATCGATATGCGGCGTGGCTTCACTCCCGTCGCAAGGACAATCTCGTCGAAATCCTCTGACAGCAGCAACTCGGCGCAGGCCTGCGTCTTCAGCCGGATCGAGACGCCCGCCTCCTCGAGTTCACCCTCGTAGTACCTGATCGTCTCGCGATACTCCGACTTACCCGGAATACGCCATGCCAGATCGAACTGCCCGCCGAGCGTGGGGCGGCCTTCGAACAGTGTCACCTGGTGGCCCCGTCGGGCGGCAAACGAACTGAACGCCATCCCCGCCGGTCCGGCCCCCACCACGCCGATGCGTTTGTATGTCTTCGGTGGCGTGGGCAGCAGCGTGAGCTCATGGCCCGCGCGGGGATTTACCAGGCAGGTCGTGGTCTTTTCGGCCAATGTATGGTCGATGCACGCTTGATTACACGCGATGCAGGTATTGATGCGGTGCGCCCGCCCGTCGCGCGCCTTGTTCACGAACTCCGGATCCGCCAGCAGCGGACGCGCCATGGATATCAGATCCGCGCCACCGCTGGCCAAAATCTCTTCGGCGAGTTCGGGGGTGTTGATCCGGTTGCTCGCGACGACCGGAATGTTCACGGCCGCAGTAATTTTCGCCGAATAGTCCCGGAACGCGCCTGCGGGTACCGGCGACGCGATCGTCGGAACACTCGATTCGTGCCAACCGATACCAGTGCTCAGCATCGACACCCCCGCCTGCTCGAGTCGCCGCGCCAGTTCAATCGTCTCGGCGAAGGTGGAGCCCTCGGGAACCAGATCGGTGACGGAGATCCGGAACGAAATCAGCATGTCCTCGCCGACGGCCAGGCGTGTGCGGCGCACGATCTCGACGGCGAACCGTGCCCTGTTCTCGAAGTCCCCGCCCCATTCATCGAGCCGGAGATTGGTACGGGGCGCAAGAAATTCGTTGATCAGATAGCCCTCGGATCCCATGATCTCGACGCCGTCATAACCGGCGGACCGCGCGAGCACGGCCGCGGCCGCGAAGTCGTCGATCGTCTCTTCGATCTCGGCCGGGTCCATCTCGCGCGGAACAAAGCGATTGATCGGCGCTCGCACGGCACTCGGCGCCACTAAATCGGAATGCTTGGCATAGCGGCCGAAATGCAATAGCTGCAGTGCGATTCGACCGCCCGCGTCGTGCACCGAGCGTGTCACCAGCAGGTGCTGCCGCACGTCCTCGGCGGTGGACATTGTCGCGCCCACCGCGAACGGCCTGCCGGCGTGGTTCGGTGAAACGCCGCCGGTGACGATGAGGCCGACGCCGCCCCGTGCACGCTCGGCGTAGAACGCGGCCATCGTCTCGAATCCGCCTTCGACTTCCTCCAAGCCCAGATGCATCGAGCCCATCACCACCCGATTCGGCAGGGTCAGCGGCCCCACTTCCAGCGGTTCGAACAGTCTGCGGAAGGCGGTCATCGATCTCGTCCTTTGTTAGCGGCTAAGTGGTGTCTTGGCGCGAACCCTAGCTTTTATGCAACTTGTTGCACAAGTAGAAATGGGGTGGCCCATGAGTAAAGTTGGCGGCGCTATACGTCGCCGAAACATCAACGGAGGTCAGCGGTCGATGTCGCTGAGGTGCGCGATCCTTACGGCGCTCATGGAGCGCCCCTCCACCGGCAAGGAGCTGACACGACGCTTCGACTCATCTATCGGCTACTTCTGGCATGCCACCCACCAGCAGATTTATCGTGAACTCGGGAACATGACCGACGACGATCTCGTCCAGCCGCATGCCAGCCAGGTGAAAGGCAGAGGCGCACCTCGCGCGTACGAGATCACCGAAACAGGCGTGCAATATCTACGAGGATGGGTTAGCACCGGGCAAGAGCCGGTGCCCCTCAGGGATCCGTTGTTGGTGCGCCTGCGCGCCGCCGCCGTTCTGGGCGACATCGACCTGAGCGACGATATTCAACAGCATTTGGACTATCACCGGTCCCTTCTCGAGACGTACCGCGATATCGAGGACCGAGACTTCAACGGCCCCGCAACGACACGTCGAGAGCGCCTCCAGCACCTAATCCTGCAGGCAGGCATCGACATCGAACTGTCCTGGGCCGAATGGTGCGCGAAGGCGGCAGAGCAACTGGCGATAGAGCGGGCCGAGAGGCATCGTCGATCGTCCTGACCCACGACGCGGCTCGGTTGACCGCCTCTTCACAAATCCTGGCACACCCATACCAGTAGACGGCGCACTCGTTCTATCAGAGTCCGGTCGTGCATTCCTAGGTTGGCAGTGTCCGACACACAACCCGGCGTGAAGAGGAAAGCACATGAATCGCGAAGACATCGAGTTCAAGGGTGAGGGTGGTGTCACCCTCCGCGGCTGGTTCTACCCGGCGCAGAACACCAGCGGCCCCGCGCCGGTCATCGTCCTGGTGCACGGAATGTCCGGCGTCAAGGAAATGCACCTGGACGACTATGCGAGCCTCTTCGCCGAAGCCGGCCTCAACGCGCTCGCCTACGACCACCAGAACTTCGGTGACAGCGACGGAACTCCTCGCCAAGAGCTTGACCCGGTCCTGCAGTACCGCGACTTCCGCAATGCGATCACCTACGCGACCACTCGCCCGGAGGTCGACCCGTCGAGGGTCGGCATCTGGGGCACGAGCTTCGCCGGTGGACACGCTCTGATGGTGGCGGCGATCGACAAGAGGGTGAAGGCAGTCGTCGCCCAGGTGCCCTTTATCTCGGGTCCGGCCACGTTGGATCGGCTGATCCGGCCGGACTTCCTGCCCCACGTCCGCGGGAACTTCGACGCCGACCGCCACAATCGGTTCAACGATGGCGAGCCCGCGATGCTTGCGACTGTCTCGCCCGACCCGATGGGGCAGGCCGCGATGCCGCAGCTCGATGCCTACGAGTGGTTCACCAAGACGGCGGCGCTGCGCGCCCCGAACTGGAAGAACGAGATGACGGCGCGCAGTCTGGAGCTGGCCGGCGAATACAACCCCGGCAGCTTCATCAGCCAGATCTCGCCCACGCCGCTCCTGATGATCGTCGCCGACGAGGACGCGTGTACGCCTTATGCTCTCGCACTCGACGCGTACGAGCGAGCCCGGGAGCCGAAGCAGCTCATCGTCACCCATGGCGGACACTTCGACTTCTACACCGGCCCCGGCTTCGACGAATGCGCCGGAGCCGCGCGCGACCACTTCGTCAAGCACCTCCGAGCATGAGGCTCTGCCTCGTGGAGGAGTGGAGGCGATAGACCATGTGCGCAGAACAGCGGAATTCATCCGAAGGTGATGTACACCTACGGATCTGGCTGTCCGGCGTGGCCTTCGACTACATGGCCGCCACGGTGGCGGTACCTCACTTGATCCATGATTGGGCGCGAAAGCGTTGGTGCACAATCGAATTGATTTGCCGGACCACAAAGGATCGTCGGCCCCTAGCGCGCCTGCCGTATGAACGACTATTCCTCGGTCCCGGACCGGCGGCACCAAGATATTTCGAGGCCGAGTTGATCAGCCGAGCACGACCGTGCTCGGACTCTCGATCATTTCAGCAATCCGCGGCTCCCGGGCGACAGCCCGGGAGCCCCGCGGTCAGCGGACCGGCCCAGATCCATGGCGCTCCCGTACCAACACTGGGCACGCTCGGCCTATGTGCCAAGGACCGCGCGTTCCTAACGTGAGTTGGCGACGACCACAGCCGCTGACCGATCACACTGCAACTGGAGGTTCCCTATGACGACTGACACCAACTCGCCTGCTGTACCCATCCGTGCGACGGTCTTCGTCAGTCGCTGGCCGAATGTCCCGGCCTTTGAGTTTCCCGGCATTCCCAACGGCACCTTCTCGCCGACCACCGCCGTCCTCGTGAGTGGCGCGACGGAGGTCGTTCTCATCGACGCGCTGTACCTCAAGGACGACGTCCAAGACCTCGGCGACCTGATCGAGCGCACCGGCAAGAAGCTGACCACGATCTACATCACCCACGATCACCAGGACCACTACCTGGGCATCGGACCGCTCATGGAGCGGTTCCCGGACGCGAAATGCGTGGCATTGCCGCATGTGATCGAGTCCATGAAGCAGACCATGGAGTTGCAGACCATGCAGTGGAATTTGCTGTTCGGCGACGCCGTCGTACCTTCAGGTCCACTTCCGGACCCGCTGGAGACCGACACCCTGTACGTCGACGGATCCCCCTTGCACATCATCGAGGTGAAGCAGGCCGACGTACATCCCACGACCATCGTGCACATCCCCGAGATCGACGCCGTTATCGCTGGTGATTCCATCTACAACGAGATCTACCCGATGCTCGGCCTGTCGACTCCCGCGGAATGGCAGGACTGGCTGGAAACCGTCGATGTCGTGGAGAAGCTCCAGCCGAAGATGATCGTGTGCGGACACCGCAGGCCCGACGGCGATGACTACGCGGTCGAGACCATGATCGCCCAGACCCGTTCGTACATCCAGGACTTCATCGCCGCCTTCCCGGTCGCGAAGGACGCCGACGACCTCGTGTCGATCATGAGCGCCAAATACCCCAATCACGCCAATGTGTGGACCTTGCAATTCTCTGCCATCAACGCGTTCGCGGCACGCGACGGCGCGTAGTAGACCCGCGCGCCGCGCTGTGACCTGGCCGACCACGCCCGTCGGTCGTCGTCGCGCCAACCCCCTCCGCCCCCACCGCGCCCCGAAACCGATAGGTACGCCATGCATTTCGCTTCCCTGCCCGACCACCGCGCCGATCTGGACCCGGATGGGCCGGCGATCTCCGATGGACGTGAATCGCTCACCAATGCCGAATTGTTGCTTCGGGTACGGGCGGCCTCACGCCACCTGAATGACCTCGGGATCGGTGCCGGTGATGTGGTCGCCGTGAAATTGACCAACCGCCTCGGGTTCGTACTGCTGCTGTTCGCGGCCTGGCGGATCGGTGCCACGGTCACGCCGGTCAATCCGAGCATGACCGACATCGAAGTGGAACGACAGCTCCGCGACTCCGACGCACGCCTGCTGGTAGTCGAGGACGAATCGACCACACCGATCACCCAGACTCTCGCTGTCGACACGATGTACACGGACCCCGGCGGGTTCGATCCGGCACCGATTCTGGACCCGGCCGCGCTGTCGCTGCTCGTATACACCAGTGGCACGACCGGGACGCCGAAGGGCGTCATGCTCGACCACAGCAATATCGAGGCTATGGCGGAGATGATGGTCGTTGCGCTCGCGCTCGGTCCAGCCGACCGCTCCTTGCTGATTCTGCCGCTGTTCCACGTCAACGGCATCACCATCAGCATCCTGTCGCCGCTTCTCGTCGGCGGCAGTGCGGTCATCGTCGGCCGGTTCGACCCCAACTCCTTCTTCGACCTCGTCGAGCGTGAGCGGCCCACCTACTTCAGCGCGGTACCGACGATCTACAACATGCTGGCCGCGCTCCCGCCGGAGGTAGTGCCCGACACGTCGTCCTTGCGGTTCGGGGCCTGCGGCGCCGCACCCGCCTCGGATGTGTTGCTGACCCGGTTCGAGACCCGATACGGGTTCCCGATCATCGAGGGCTACGGGCTGTCCGAAGGAACATGTGTCTCCACGTGCAACCCGCCCGCCGGCCCCCGGCGCGCCGGCAGCGTCGGGTTGCCCCTCGTCGGTCAGGAGATTCGGATCGTCGACGACAGCGGCACCGAACTGGCTAGCGGCGAGGATGGTGAGGTCATCGTGCGCGGGCCCAACATCATGCGCGGCTACCTCGGCCGTCCGGAAGAAACAGCTCGAACGCTCGTCGACGGCTGGTTGCGCACCGGCGACGTGGGCCATTTCGACTCGGACGGCTATCTGGTCCTGGTTGGACGGTCGAAAGACATGATCATCCGGGGCGGCGAGAATATTTACCCCAAGGAGATCGAGGACGTCCTGACCACAGAACCGTCGGTTCTGGAGGCCGCCGTGATCGGCGTTCCCGACGAAAAATGGGGGGAGATCGTCATTGCCTATGTCCAGCCGCGGCCAGGCTCGACCATCGACACGGCAGCGCTGACCGAGCTGTGCGAGCGACACCTCACCGGCTACAAACGACCGACGGCTTTCGTGGTGGACGCCATTCCTAAGAACGCGGTCGGCAAGATCGACAAGCCGACCTTGCGAAAAGCACACGCCGCAGTCTCCACCGGTGCGTAACCGGCGCAGCCATCTCCTTACATAACGCGCACGACGGCCGGATTCGGGCAGCTCGCCCGGATCCGGCCGTCGTGCGCGTTATTGCCATGCCTCGCGGGCGCAATTCCAGGGCTTTCGATGATTCTCGGCGTGTCGATCCCGTTGGGGCGCAGAGAATTTCCCGCTTGTGGTCGTGCGTGGTGTGCTGGAGTCGCCATTCGCGTTGCTTCCCACATCTGTCGGGCGTTCGTATCGACGGAGTCGACGCTGACGGCAGGACGATTCGATTCGACACGCAGATCGCCGCCGAATCAGCCACGTGCCCGGACTGCGGCGGTGTTTCGGATAGATCACCGGTGTAGCCGCCGGCATCAGCGTCGCAGCACTCTGCTAACCGGGCTGCTGACCAAGGTCGCGCTGGCGTTGGGAGGTCGCGCCGGACACCGCATGACCGGGCACCTCGCGACCGAGATGTCCTTCCGGATCAGCGTGCCCGTTGACACGGGCGTGGAAATACCGCCAGCCGTCGTCCTGATCCTATTGACCACCACTCGATATTCGTAATCTTGGTTGTGGCGCAGACCACAACCCATGGTCAGCAGTTGCCAGCTTCAACGAAGAAGGAGATCCACATGCCGATGTGGAAGATTTATGTTCCCGAAGGCGCGTACACCAAGGAACAGAAAAAGGCGTTTTCGGACGCGATCACCGATGTCTACGTGGACTTCGCGGCGCTGCCGCGGTTCTATGTCGTGGTCGTGTTCCACGACCAGCCGGCCGACTCCATCTGGATCGGCGGGGAACCGGCGAACGATTTCGTCCGCATGACGATCGATCACATTGCCCGCCGGATGCCGGAGTCGGACGATTTCCGGGATATGACGATGGCCGCTTTCGAGGACGCCATCGCGCCCCACGTCAAGGACCGCGGTTTCCGCTGGGAGATCCATATCGACGAAACCCCGATCCAACTGTGGCGGACCAACGGGATCAAGCCGCCGCCGGGAGACTCGGAGGCGGAGAAGGAATGGGCGCGCATAAACGCCGCCATCGAGTGGGAGACGGTCTAGCGGCTCGAACCGCGTCGAGGGTGGGCGTCCGCGCAGCTATCGCCAGACATTTCGCCTACCCGACCGCGTCAGCACATCCGCACCTGCCCGCTCGAGCCCCTACCAGCAGACGCGTCTAGCGCGCAAGCCGATGTGACCCTTGCCACAGCCAGAGCAACGCTGTAGCATCTTTGTAACCTCGTTACAAATTTCATTATGAATGCATGGGCGACTTCGTTGCCGCCCGGTCGTGCCACGGCCGTCACGAGAGGAACCAACCGAATGTCCACATCCCCCAGCGCCGAGGACCTGTACAAGTACATCGGACTGACGTTCGAGCAGGCCAAGAGCGATCCGAAGCTCGTCGAGAAGTTCTCGAGCGGCGAGGGTGTGCTCAAGGTAGTCACCACCGAGCCCGACGGCGTCGTGATCATCGACATCCCGCGCATGACCGCCGTCCAGGGCAGCGCCGACGCCGAATCGGACTGCACCCTCCGCATGACGGGTGAATTCGCGAACCGCTTCTGGCAGGGCGACCTGAATCTCCTCTTGTCCGTGACATCGGGCGCGATCGGCATCGAAGGGAAGATGGCCACCTTGGCCAAGGCCATTCCGGTGGCCAAGGAGCTCTTCCCGACATACATCAAGCTACTGACGGACGCCGGCCGGGCGGACCTGCTCGCCTGATGATGTCGTTCGAACGATGGAACGTAGCACCGTGAACGATTCGGCGACGACGCTCGACCTGCGCCAGGTCGAGCGTCGGGACCGCCGGGCAGCGTGGGAGCAGTTGATGGCGGGCCGTCTGCTGCCGATGGGAGTCGATTTCCCGGCCGACACGGACGATGAGATCCACGGCGTGTTCCGGTCTTTCGACCTCAGCGATATCAAGGTCACCCAGTGGGAGTGCCCCGCGCTGACAGTGGTTCGCACGAAACGGTTGATCGAGGCGACGGATACCGAGGCGCTGATACTCCTCACGGCATCCTCGGGCAATCAGCTCTTCGAAATGGAGTCGGGTACCGCTCGTATGGAATCCGGGACCGCACTCATATCGACAAGTCGAGTGGCGTACACCTCCACCGTATCGACCGGACTCCGAAAGCGGAGTGTGGTGATCCCATTCTCCGCGCTCGCCCCATACGACACCGGCGCGGCGATCCACGACTGCCTGATGCTCGATCAATCCGGACCGCTGGCACGCCTTTTGATCAGCTTCGTGGAGAGTATGGGTGAACACGTCGCCGCCATGGACGCCGCCGAGGTCGACGCGGCGCGCGAGGCGCTGCTCACGCTGGTCGCCGGGGTGATCCGAAGCAGTACGCGCGCCACCTACGACGGACCCGCGCTGCTCCCCGCGCTCCGGTCACAGCTCGAACAGTGGATCAAGGAGCACCTCCGGACCGGACCGATCCGCGTGGTCGACCTAGCCAAGGCGTTCAACGTCTCGAGCCGTACGGTGCATCGTGCTTTCTCGCTGACCGGAGATACCGTTGGATCGGTCGTCCGTATACAAAGGCTTGTCGGCGCACGCCGCGATATCGTCGCCACCAGTCTTCCCATCGGGTCCATTGCCCATCGTTGGGGATACTACGACGCCAGCCATTTCGGTCGCGAATTCAGGACTTTCATGTCCATGTCGCCGAGCGACTATCGGGATTGTTTCGGAATTTCCGGGTCGACCATGAACGAATTGGCCAGCTGAATCAACTCTGCAAAGGCTCCCCGCATGACACGAGCAACCGAAGAACTGTACAAGTGCGCTTTATACGCGGATGATTCCTTCAACGGCCTGGCAGCGTTGACCGGATCACTGCTCCAAGAGAATTTCGAGAACTTTCCGGAGCGGCGCAAAACGGCCGCGAAAATAGCGCGCCCGATCGCCTTGCGTGAAAGCAGCTCCCGAACAGCGTGCACTGTTCTCTTCGGGTCCGATAAGGCCTTGTTACTGAACGATATTGCCGGGCAACCCAGCGTTACCGTCATCGACACGACAGGCGATCAATTGCTGGCCGTGTCCCAACTGCGGATGCGTGCGGGCGGACTGCTACCGACCGGCTTCTTCACCAAACAGGGTGTGTCTGTTATCCGCGCGATCCTCCGCAAGGAGCTCATCGTCAAGGGGTTGATCACCCACCCGATCACGGTGCTCCGGCTGATCGCGCTGATGTCGGTCGCGTAAGCACGTCCCGGTCCGAGGACTCCTCATGCGCGCGCACCGCGGCGACGAGGGAGCTGCGGGCCGATTCCGGTGTGTCACCCAGCCCGACCAATATATTGACCATCGTCGATGCCAGGACCTGACTGACGGGATCCGGGAACTGCGCGAAGTGATCGCCCAATTCCAAGGTGACGAATCCATGGACGCAGCTCCACAGCTGAGTGGCCACGACTTCCGGATTCTCGTCGCGCCGGATGCGCCCGCTCTCCACAAAGCGGGCGCATTCCTGTAACAGATGTGAATATGCCGCCTGGAAGGCCTCGGATCGGGCCATGGAACCCGCACGTGAAGGCCTCAACTGCCGATATCCACGGCGGGTCGACAGGCCGAACATCAAATCGTAGAGGTGCGGATTGGCCTGGGCCAGGCTGCGGCACGCCAGTGCTATCCCGAAGAGGTCCGCGGCGGGATCCTCGCTACGGGGAACGCGACGGAACGCTCGATCGAGATCCCGGAAGCCCTGGTCGATCACGGCTTGCAGGAGTTCGGGCAGCCCGCCGACGTGGTAGTACACCGCCATTGTGGAGACTTGCGCGGTCTCGGCGACGGTCCGAGCCTTGATCTCCGCCGGCCCCGCCTGGGCGAGTAGCGTCGTCGCCGCGTCGACCAGCCGCTCGACAATTTGCTCGGACGTCAGGCGGACGGCCGTATCCTTGCCGCGTTTCGGCATCGAAGCGATGCACCTCCCCACGTCGATAGCCCTGGAGTGGCTCTAAAACGAGGTTACAAGACGGTGGGACGACCGCGTGTAACCGCGCGCGAGATCCG
Organism: Nocardia vinacea; assembly: GCF_035920345.1. Taxonomy (NCBI): domain Bacteria; kingdom Bacillati; phylum Actinomycetota; class Actinomycetes; order Mycobacteriales; family Nocardiaceae; genus Nocardia; species Nocardia vinacea. Next base: position 264,832 of record NZ_CP109149.1, on the reverse strand, counting down.
TCACCAGGTTGTGGGATAGAACATTCGCTATACTGAGCCCATGGCGAATGCGGTGAAGACCCACGACAAGGCACCTCGGGACCGCCTCATGGCCGCGGCGCAGCTGTTCTACACCGATGGCATCCGCGCCGTCGGGGTCAACCGGTTGCTCGAAGAGGCGCAGACCCCGATCATGACCCTCTATCGGCATTTCGGATCGAAGGAGGGCCTTGTCGAAGCATTCCTTCTCGACAAGGATCGTCGGGTCCGCGCCAAGTTCGAACGCGAGGTCGAACGTGCCGGTGATACCGGCAAGGAGCGCGTGCTCGCCGCGTTCGACTTCCTCGGACGATTGACCGCGGATCCTGAATACCGAGGCTGCACGTTCATCAACGTCGCGGTGGAGATGGGAGACCAACGCACCTTCGTGGATATCGCGGTGGCTCACAAGAATTTCGTACGCGAGATATTCGCTCGATACCTCACCCAGGCCGGCCTCCGGCAACCCGAGCCCCTGGCTTCACAGCTACTGATTTTGATGAATGGCGTTTTCGTCAGCGCGCAGATGCATTCGAACTTCAGGGAATCAGCAGCGCAGGCGCGCATGGCCGCGGAAGTGCTGCTCGATGCCGCGCTGGCCGCCGAGGCAAGCGAGCACACCGGTCCGCCGGTTGCCTCCTGATCCAGGTACTCCGGCCGTAGGGTCTTCGCGCCCAGGCGTGCCCGAGTCGGATCACGTCGTCAGCCAGTCATCCGTCGGGCGGATGTGCGGGTGTCCAGACAGTCGGCCGAGTGCCTGCTGTTCGCGCAAGAACCGAGCCCGCTCCTCGTCGGATACCTCCGAGGTCAGTACCTTCACTGCCACATGACGGTCGAGCGAACGCTCGACACCCTCGAAGACGACACCGAAACCACCGCGGCCGATCTCGCGAGCATCATCGAAGCCGGCCGCCGCCAATTCTGCTGCGATACCGAACTGCAGGTCGCGTGAGCCGATGACGCCATTTCCCCACCACCCGATCGCCAGAAGATGCTGATGAGGGTGACGGGAACCTGCACCGCCAAGACCGTTGCTATGAACGTCATGCCTGGGTCTCGATCGCGGCACGAACAGGCCCCACCGCGGCTTCGGCATGATGGGTCAGCACTTCTTGATCCTTTGTCAGTTCCCGATTTTCGGCAGAAGCAATGCGATGCGTAGTTTCTGATCGATCGTCTGCGAGAGGGTGAGCGTCTCGTCGAGCTTCCGACCGAGGGTCTGCGCGTTGGCGTTCGCATCGTTGAGCGTCGCCGTGATCCCGCCGAGTGGGTCGACGGCTGCACCGGCCTGTCCGCCCGCCTTCCGGCCGGCCGCAATGGTTCCGGCAAGGGGGGCATCGGCCGAGGTCAACGTGACGTCGAGGGTGGCGAGTTGGTCACCGAGGGTGGCCAGTGCCTGATTAGCGGAGGTGAGCGAGTCGATGATGCCGACCACTTCCGGCAGCCCCTGTTGGGCGGCATCGGTTGCCGGTGGCAGCTGGCGCGCCGCATCGAGCGCCTTATCGGTCGTTTTGTCGAGAGTTTGTGCTTGCTCGACACCGTCTTTGAAGATGTCGCTGGTGATGCCCAGGTCCCTGGTGACAATCAGCAGGCCGGTCAGCATCGCGATGGTGAATGCCAGGGTCATCGCCCAAGACAGCCGAAACCGGCCAGCATTATGCATTGTTCGCTCCGTCGAAAGATCGAATCGCCACCAGGATGCTCATGGATGAGGCAGCGGCGGTAGCGGTGGCGCCTGGAAGCCCAGGGGCGGGATGCCGAGACTGTTGAATGGTGGGCCGATCACTGCCAGTAGTGGTCCGAACTCCTGGACATGGGCCGCTTCTTCCTGAATGGCGGCCAGCCTCGAGGCGATACCCGCCCCCTTGGGGCCGAGCGCTCGGAGGGTGCTCTGGATAGTCGCCAGACCCCCATGGATCCCCTGCAGTTCGGTGGTAACGGAACCGACTGCCGTCGACAATCCATCCACAGCGGACCCGGCCTCGGCGGCACGCCCCGTAACGCCTGCCACCGCATCCGGCAACGGTGCCGCGATGCGGGCGACCTTCCCCGCGTCGCCGCTCAATGTTGTTGCGAGCGGGGACAGTTCGGCGCTCCTGCCGGCGAGCAGGCCCAACTCGCTCGACAGTGGCCCCAGGGCCTGGATATCCACCGCCAGCCGTGCGTGCTTCGGCTCCAGCCCCGCGGTCAGGGTGTCGAGCTGCTGGGCTGAATCGATGACCTGCCCGCTCAATGCCGATGGCCGTCCAAGCGGGTCGCTGACGTCACGGAACGAAGGAAGGAAGCCATTCACTACGCACAGGCTGAGCGCGGGTACCGCACCGGCGGCCAGCACCACCGAGGTGAAGGTTCGTTTGCTGACCATCAGTTCCCTCCCGCCGGAGCGGGGATCAGGTTTCCCTGAGCGGGGATCGGTGCGAGTTTGTCCGTCGTACGCTGGAGTTCGGCGTTGAGCTGGTCCACCAGATCCAGTGCCGCGAGGAGTCGATTGTTCACGCTCACCACTGACGCGTTCGCCTCGTCGGAGATGCCGTGTAGCGATCCGGCCGCGCCCTGCAGCGACGAGGCGATGCCTTGGAGCTGGTTGGCGATATTGACGTCATCGTGGCCGGAGGCGACCAGCGTCCGCATGTCCGGCACCAACATAGCGAGCTGATCGACGTCGGCTGCGGTTGCCGAATTCAGTTCTGCAAGGACAGTTCTCAGTTCCGCGAGCTCGTTGCGGGCGCGTGCGGGAGAGCCCAGGTCGGCCCGCTCGTCGAAGTACTGATTGGCTTGCCGGAAGTTGTTCACAATGGCGCGTGTGCTGTGCTGTACGTCGAGACCCTTGTGCACGGTGATGAGGACCAGCACCAGCAGTGCCGCTGACATGACCGCGGCCAGTCGGCCGAGCCATTCGGTGGCTATCGAAAACCGGGTGAGTGGGTAGCGGACCGCGGCATCGTCGCGGTGAGGACGAGCCGAGAGCGGGACAATACGTCCAAGGTCCGCTGTTCTTGGGGTTCGCAATGTAGGTCGCATTTCTGTCCAGTCGATCGGGTATGGGTGGCGGCCGACGGACTCAGCCCGGCAGCGGCAGCACCTGGTTTATCGTCGCGGCCGATGCGACCGCGGCCTGCAAGTCGGTGACCAAACCCTCGATCATCGCCAACAGCGCCTTGCCTTGGTCGCCGAACGTCCGAGCGGAGTCCACCAAAGGGATGACGACGTCGTGCACTTCGCCGAGAATCCGCGCGATATCGCCGAGCTGCTCGGTGGTGACCTGCGCCCCCTGCGCACTGCTCGACAGCGACGCCGCGACCGGCGTGATGGCATCGTGCAATTTCGCCAGCAGCGGCCCCAGCGCCTTGATGGAATCCAGCGCCGTCTGCGCGGTGCCGGTCAGCTTGGTCAGTTCTCCGAGCTCCCGGGTCAGCTGGTCATTGACGTCGAGAAAGCTATGCGAAACACCGACGCTCGTGGCATTGACGTGTTGCTGGTTATCCAGGCTCCGGTTCAGATTGAAGATCACGAATGAGAGCAGGCCGAGCACGCCGACCGCCACCAGTGCGAGAACAGTCCGAGCCGGTCCGCCCGGTCGTCCGAAGAACATCATCGTCCGCTACCTTCCCGACAGGTCGCCAGCGGCGGATTCCGCGGAAACCCGCGTGTTGTGCACTTCGGCGGCCGTCGCCCGTACGTCGTCGAGGATTGCGGCCATCGTCTCCCGGTTGTCCGACAGCGCGGTGGCGGCACCGTTCGCCGGCGCCCGCAATGCGCTGACGCGAGTGGTCAGCGCATCGAGCGAACCGACCAGATCGGCGACGTTGACGCCGGTATGGTCCAGGGTCGCCTGTAGGTCGCCCGCGATTTGGCCGACCAATGCGTCGAGTTCGGCCGACACCGTGTTGCCCATGGCGAGGACACCGGCCAGGCACTCGCGCATCTTGTCGAGTACAGCGAAAGCGCCCACTGTCACCCGTTCGTGGTCGGCGATCCGAACCAGCGCCGGGTTGTAGCGGTCCCCCGCCTCGACCGCATGGTGCAGTCGGTCCGGGGTCGCGGTGAGATCGTACATTCTCGGTCCCAGGTAGAACGCGCCGAGCGGGACCAGCGCCAGCACCACCGCGCCCCGGCCGATCCAGGTTGCGCGTGACACTTCGCGCCCCGACGACGCGGTCTGCGCGACCGCGTCGAGCACCGGCTCGTTGCCGTTGTGCGCCAACGCGCCGAGCCTGTACTGGAACGCGGCCATCACGAGACCACCGAGCTCAACGCGAGCACGCGCGGCACTGTAATCGAGTACTCGATCAGGTCTTGCATCAACATTTTCCCGGTGGCGACTCCCCCGAGAACCCGCAATCCGCGGTTGGCGACGACATCGGCAACACCGCGCGCATCGCTCCCGTAATCGAGCGTGATGGGCTGGTCAGAGGTGACGACCGATGGCATCGATTCTCCTGAGTGTGACGGGCGGCCTGCTCGCCGTTGAATGTGGGCCGCATCACAGGAACAATAGAGATCGCTCGCTCTCATGTCAACGCACAGCTACCGCCTCGATCGCACCCGGAATTCAGCGGAGGGTTTCGAGAAGCGACGCATCGTAAGGCTCGGCGTCGGCCAGGCGCCCGGTAAGCGCCTTGCGGGCCCACTCAGGGTCGGCGATCAGCGCGCGGCCCACTGCCACGAGGTCGAACTCATCGCGTTCAGCACGGTCGAGCAGTCCATTGATGCCTGTAACGGCGGAATGCGTCGGCCTGCCATCAGGCCCAGCGAACTCCTTGTCCAGACCGACGGACCCGACCGTGACCGATGCCCTACCGGTGAGTTTTCTGGCCCACCCGGCAAGGTTGAGGTCACTGCCTTCGAACTCCGGCAGCCAGTAGCGCCGAGTGGATGCGTGAAAGACGTCGACACCGGCTTCGGCCAGAGGCGACAGGATTGCTTCCAGTTCCGTCGGAGTGTCGGCGAGACGCGCGTCGAACTGGCCGGACTTCCACTGGGACAGGCGGAAGAAGACGGGAAAGCCAGGCGTGACGGAAGCCCGGACGGCCGCGACGACCTCAGTAGCGAAGCGGACCCGGGAGGCGAGGTCACCGCCGTAGGAATCAGTACGCTGATTGGTCCGCTTCCAGAGGAATTGATCAACCAGGTAGCCGTGGGCGCCGTGCAGTTCCAGGCCGTCGAAGCCCAGTTCCTGAGCGGCTGCGGCCGCGCGGGCGAAGGAGCCGATCACGTCATCGATATCAGCAGTGCTCAGCGCGACACCATTGGGCAATCCGTCGAGGGCGAGTCCGGACGGACCCACTGGCGGCGCTGTACGGATGGGACCGGCCCCGTCGGTACGGGTAGTGCCCACGTGCCAGAGTTGCGGGATGATCTTTCCTCCGGCCTGATGCACGGCCGACGCGACACCGCACCAGCCGGCGAGCGCCTCCTCGCCCCAGAATCGCGGGACCCGGTCGCTGGTGCCCGACGAGGGGTGATCGACCAAGGTCCCCTCGGTGATGATCAGACCCACCTCCGCAGCGGCTCGACGAGCGTAGTACTGCGCCACGTCATCGTCAGGAACGCCGTCCGGCGAAAAGTATCGCGTCAGTGGGGCCATGACGATTCGGTTGGGCACGGTGAGGTCGCCGACGCTGAAGGGGCGGCCGAGCACCTGCCCGGTCCGTCCGATACCTGCGGTGGTGGTCATTGAGAATCCTCCTGATGCTCCGACAGCTGAAGCTGACAAGTACATACCGACATCGCGCCTGCGAGATCGCTTGACGATCCAGTCTAGACGAATTAGTCTAGCCCGAACCGGGCCATTGCTCGCACAACGCCAGGGCGACGCGGCCGTTGAAGCCGAACTCATCGACTGTCCAGACGCACCGAGGACGCGGCTAAGCGGATTCGTCGGACGCTCGATCGGACCCCCAATACGCCGTGTGCCTGCCCCATCGAAACAGAGCAGGCGCCGCTATGACCGCGACAACTCTTTTAGGAATCGGATGTCTCTGATCGTCGAAACTACTGAACCTGGCGTCCGCGTTCTAACGATCGACAGATCCGCCAAACGCAACGCCTTCGACATCCAGATGTACCGTGGGCTCGCCGACGGTATTGTGGCGGCCGACCGTGATCCCGACGTGGACGTGACGGTGATTACGGGCCGCGGTGGCATCTTCACCAGCGGAAACGACCTGGCCGACTTCCGGGACCATCCCAACTCGAGGGCACCGTTCGACCTGTTGCACGCCCTCGTCGATGCCGAAAAACCAATCATCGCGGCAGTGGAGGGTGTTGCGGTCGGGATCGGCGCGAGCATGCTCCTGCATTTCGACTTGGCTTTCGCGGGCCGCTCGACCGTGTTCTCGTTGCCTTTCGTCAAATTGGGGCTGACCCCGGAGGGCGCGTCGACCCTGTTGCTGTCGCGCATCGCCGGCTACAAGACGGCCTCTGAGCTACTGCTGCTCGGCGACAAATTCGATGCGGGCCGAGCGGAAAAGACTGGCCTGATAAACCAGGCCGTGGACGATGGTCACGCATTGACAGCAGCGCTCGACACCGCCGCGGCGCTGCGGGCGCTGCCTGCCGAATCGGTGCGCTTGACCAAACGACTCCTCCACCGCGACAAGCTCGACGTCCTGCGGGTAATCGATGAGGAAGCCGAGCATTTCATCGAGCGCTGTCATTCGGCGGATGCCAAAGCGGCAATAGCCCGATTCCTCGGGTAATACTCATGGAAGCGGTCCCGGTAATACTGGTTACCGGGACCGCTTCCATCTGTATTTCACCCACTCAGGTGATGAGCATCGGAATGCTCGCACACACAGAACGCAGCGAGTCGGCATCCCGCGTCGACAGCGCGACTACAAATGCGCCCTGAATGAGGGCGAGAAGGGTATCGGCCAGTTCATCCGGGGTTCGATCGGTTCGAACGTCGCCCTCGGCCTGGCCGGCGGCGAGGATTTCGCGCAGCCGCGACTTCCAGATGCGAAGGTCGTCATCGAGTTGACCGCGAAACGCCTCGGAAGTGGCGGCTACTTCCGTGGAGAACTTGCCGACCAAGCACGCGCGTTGAAACCCGGAGTCGACGAACCTGTCGACCATCGCACCGAAGTATCCGGTGAGCTTGTCCGCTGTAGCCAGCTCGGTCTTGGCCGCCCAGACGGCGAGGAGGTCCAGCTGGAAGTATTGGTATCGTTCCAATACCGCCCGGCCGAACGACTCTTTGGATCCGAAGTGATGGTAGAACGACCCCTTCGGCACACCGGAGGCCGCGAGCAAGGCATCGACAGTGGTGCCACTGAAGCCATTCGCGTAAAACTGCCGTGTCCCTTGGCGGAGCAGTCGCTCTTTGTGCGAGAGTCCCGCGCGATCGGGCTCATCCCCGGCGGTCGCCCCGCTGCCCCGCGCTTTCACCGTCTCGCGCATAACGGCACCCGACCTTCCTGATCGCATATCCTTGACGATTCAGTCTAGACGGTCTTGTCGAGCGCGTCGGGTGCGCCTGTCGCCGCCGGTCTGGTGACCGCGGAAATGGCTTCGCGACGGTCCGGCGAGTGGTCAGCCGGATCGTCGCGAGATTGTGGTGCTAGTAAGCAACCTCGAACAGACCGGCACCACCCAGGCCGGTCGCGGCGCACATCGTGACGACGACGTACTTGGCGCCGCGGCGCTTACCTTCGATCAGGGCGTGTCCGGCCATCCGGGCGCCGCTCATGCCGTAGGGGTGGCCGATGGAGATGGCGCCGCCGTTGACGTTGAGCAGCTCGTCCGGGATGCCCAGCTTGTCGCGGCAGTAGACGGTCTGCACCGCGAACGCCTCGTTGAGCTCCCACAGGCCGATGTCCTTGACGCTCAAGCCGAATCGATCCAGTAGCGTCGGCACCGCGTACACGGGCGCAATGCCCATCTCGTCGGGTTGGACGCCGACGCTGTTGTAGCCGCGGAAGTAGCCGAGCGGCTGGATGCCTTCGTTCTCCGCGGTCTCGCGGTTCATGACGATCACCGCGGACGCGCCGTCGGAGAGCTGGCTGGCATTGCCCGCCGTGACACAACCATCAGGGCGCGCAACGGGTTTCAGCGCCTGCAGACCTTCCAGGGTGGTGCTGGGCCGGTTGCCTTCGTCATGGGTAAGGCTGACGGTGACGAACGATTCCTCGCCGGTCTCCTTGTCCACCACGCGCTTCACCGATTCCATCGGCACGATCTCGTCATCGAAAAGTCCGGCCGCTTGCCCCGCGGCGGTGCGCTGCTGGCTCTGGAAGGAGTACTCGTCCTGGGAGTCCCGGCTGACTCCGTAACGGTCGTACACCACCTCGGCGGTCTCGATCATGTGCATGTAGTAGTCGGGCTTGTTCTGCTTGATCCACGGCTCTTCGATCATGAAGTCGTAGCCCGGGACCTGAATCATGCTGATCGATTCGACGCCGCCGGCGGCAACCACGTCGACCCCCTCATTGAGCACACGATATGAACCGCCGACAATCGCCTCCAGTCCCGACGTACAGAACTTGCTGACGGTGAGTGCCGGTGTGGTGACCGGGATTCCGGCGCGTATTGCGATCTGACGCGCGATATCACCGCTTTGCACTCCGGTCGTGAGCGCGGCTCCCATCACCACGTCCTGGACGCGGGAGGGCTCGAGCCCGGCCTTCTTCAGTGCGTGCTCGACAACATGCCCGCCGAGAGTCGCACTGTGGGTGTTGTTGAACGCGCCGCGGTAGGCCTTCCCGATCGGGGTGCGCGCCGTCGAGACGATTGCCGCTTCTCTCATGATTCTGCCCTTCGATGGGTGGATGTTGTGTTGGCGAAGCTCGGTGGGTTCCGGCTCAGCGACCGGTGTAGACGCCGGCCCGTCGCTCCTTGAACGAGGCGACACCTTCAGCGGCATCGCTAGTACCGACGACCTCGGCCCGCAGCTGGGGAACAATGTCGAAGGCGGCGCGAAGCCCCGCCTCGGCGGCGCGGCGGGAAACGGTCAGCGAGTGACGCACGCCCATCGGCGCCGCGGCCGCGATCTCATCGGCCAGCTGCAGGGCCCGATCGAAGAGTTTCTCCGCCGGAACGACCTCCTGCACCAAGCCGATCCGGTACGCCTCCTTCGCATCGAGGTGGTGGCCGGTGAGCAGATACCGCTGCGCGTTCGCGTAGCCGACACTCTCCGCCCAACGCGCCGCGCCGCCACCGAACGCGAAGACGCCGCGCAATACCTCGGGCTGACCGAACAGCGTGCCCTCGGCGGCGACGATGAACTCACCGGCGAGAGCAAGCTCCAGCCCACCCGCGAAACACATGCCATGAACAGCGGCGATCAACGGCTTCGACAGCCGAGCACCCTCGAGACCGAACGGGTCGTATTCCCCTTCGCCGTAGACGAGTCCGCCACCCTCGACGAGTTCCTTCAGCTGCGTCAAATCCGCGCCCGCGCAGTACACGCCGCCCTCGCCGTACAGCACGGCACAGCGCAGACTGTCATCGCTGTCGTAGCGCTTGTATGCCTCGGCCAGCGCCTCGAACATCTCTCCGGTCAGCGCGTTCTTCTTGTTGGGTCGGTTCAGGCCGATCAACAGCACGTTTCCGCGCACCTCGGTCTTGACCGTGCTGGCCTGCACGCCCGCCTCGATCGTCGTTTCAGACATCGTCTGCCGCTCCTTACTTCTGGGACGAATCGCCGCCCACACGAAGGCGAGCGCTGGTCGATGGGTGCCGTCGCCAAAACCGCTCTTGTCTACGTCGGCAACCGGGCAAACTCGACGATAGAGATCGTTCTCACTACTGTCAACAGGCAATAGGTCACCGCCTTTCTGGCTATCGGTAACTAAAGCCAGAGATCTACGCTGTGGCTATGCCTAAACCTTTCAGCGAGTCCGAACGCGAGGAATTTCTCGCGGGTGCACACATCGCGGTTCTGTCCGTCGCCTCGGCCGACGCCCGCCCGCCCGCCAGCGTGCCGATCTGGTACGACTACACGCCCGACGGAACCATCCGTATCAACACCGGTGCCAGCGTGCGCAAGGCCCGGCTCATCGAGCAGGCGGGTGCGGTGACGCTGGTCATGCAGCGTGAGGAACCGCCATACCAGTACGTGATCGTCGAGGGCACGGTTGTCGACACCACGAGGCCGTCGCCGAAGGAAGCGAAGGAGGCTATCGCGAGCCGCTACCTCGGCGCGGAGGGTGGCCGCCAGTTCGCTGGCAGGACCAGCGATTCGGTCCTCTACACCATCCGCCCGGACCGCTGGTTCTCTGCCGACTTCTCCGCTGATTCCTGACGACCGACAGGCCAGGATCGGCCGGTGCCCCGGCACACCGCCGGGGCACCGCGACATCAGTCCGGCGCAGCATCGCTACCGGCCCCAATTTCCAGGCCTACAACAGTTTTCGCATCTCCAGATCGCTGACGTACTTTGCGACCAGCGCCGGAGTCAGGTGTGGGATGTCGTTGTCGACACCCAGGTGCGCGGCCCGTACGGCGGCCTGGAACTTGCCGACCGGTACCACGCCACGGCTCGGCGAGCCCGGTTGCCGATAGGCGTGCAGCAACGGGAGCACCGAATGTTTGCGCTGCTGCTCGGGCAACGCTCGCAGGGCGGTCTCGAAACGCGAGAACCACTCGTCGTAATCGTCGATTCTGTCGATGCGGCACCCGGATTCGATGAGCCAGTCGACGAATTCATCGAGGGAGATACCGTCGTCGTCGTGTGCGTTGCGCACATCGAATGTCTCGAACCCGGACGCGACCCGGGCGCCGAGTGCGGTGATGGCCTGGGCGGTGAAATCGGCAGGCAAACCGTCGTAATGGGCGCGTTGCCGGTTGCCGTCGATGTCGGTCTCGTAGAACGACTTCGGCGCCACGCCCGTCGCGAGCAGGCTCAGCAGCAACCGCGTGAACATGTCCGCGACATTCAACTGCCCGGCAAACCGACTGTGCGCCAGGATCATATCGGATCGGAACACCGTCACCGGCAAACCGCACAGGTCGTGTGCCTGCCGCAGCAACACCTCCCCCGCCCACTTGCTGTTGCCGTAGCCGTTCGCGTACCCGTCGCCCAGCCGACGCACGGCGCTGATCGCACGAATATCACCGTCTTCCGCGAAGACCGCGGGATCAATCTGATCCTTGACACTGACCGTCGACAGATACGTGATCGGCTTGAGTCGCGCAGTGAGCGCCAGCCGAATCACCTCCGCCGTACCGACCACATTCGGACCGAACAACTGCTCGTAGGGCAGCACGTGGTTGACCAACGCCGCTGGATGCACAACCATGTCGACCGACACCGCCAGTCGCCGCCAATCCGATTCGCTCAGACCGAGATTCGGCTCACCGATATCACCTGCCAGGACTTCGAGGGTGTCCTCGGCGAGGGCTCGATAGTGGTGCAAGAGCTCTGGGTCACCGCTGTCGAAGACCTCGTCGAGACGGCGCTGAGCGTCGGCCGCGTCTCGGCCGCGCACCACGCAGATCAGTTTCGCGCCCTGTTCCGACAGCCGTTGCAGCCACTCCAGACAGAGGAACCGGCCCAGATAGCCGTTGGCACCCGTCAGGAGCACCGTCCGGGGCGGCTGGGCAGTCGGCGGCAACTCCCCCGCCGCCGCCAAAGTCGCCTCGTCGATGAACTTTTCCAGCGACAAGTCCGCCGCGTGGATATCGGCGTTGGTGCCGTGCACCGACTCCGGCGTCGGCCGCTTCCTGGTCGAGTTACGTTCGGCCTCGATGTATTCTGCCAGCACCGCCAGGGTATTGGCGGAGCTGACTATCACGCCCACCGAAACCTCGACACCGAAAATCTCCCGCAACAGCGTCGAAAATGACAGCGCCGACAGCGAATCCCCGCCGAAGTCGGTGAAATGCGCGTCCGAATGCAACTCCGACTCCGCGGGACCGAGCAGTGCCCGCACGGCGCGGCGCACGACATCCAGCACCGGAAGGTCCTGAGCGGCGCGCCGCAACGTGAGCAGTTCGTCGGCCTGCTCGAGCTCCAGCTGGCCGTACAGCTCCTCCAGACGCTGGCCGTAGCGGGCTTTCACCTTGGGCCGCAATAGTTTTCCGATTCCGGACAGGAGACCGTCGTCGATGGTGAACGGGTCGATCTCGAGCAGGAAGTCACGCGGAATCTCGACGGAGCTGAGCTCGGCTACCTTCGCGACCTGCCGTAACGACTCATTGATCGCAGCCTTCAGATCGGCCCGGTCGGGGTACGCGGCAACCGCGTCGACAGTCGGGACGATCACCGCGAGCAGATAGGCGCGCTCGCTCGAGCCGTAGACGTAGATCTGGCGAATCAGCGGGCTGCCGGCGTAAACGGCCTCCAGTTTCGCCACCGCCACGAATTCGCCCTGCGACAGCTTGAGCACATTGTTGCGACGGTCGATATACACAAGTCGGTCCGGTTCGAGTTCGGCCATGACGTCACCGGTGCGATAAAATCCTTCGGCGTCGAAGATCTCGGCATTCAACTCGGGTCGCTTGTAATAGCCGGAAACCAGGGCCTGCGACTTGATCAGCAGTTCACCTCGCGGAGAGGGCTTGTCACTGACGAAGTATCCGAGCTCGGGTACGTCGACGAGCTTGTAGTCGAGAATCGGCGGCCGTTGCAGGCGGTTGTCCATCATCATCCCGCCGGCCGTCTCAGTGGCGCCGTATCCATCGATCAGTTCGGTGCCGAGCACCGACTCCATGAACTCGCGCATACCGGCCGACAGCGGCGCGCTGACAACCAGAGCGAGAAGGAACCGACCACCCAGGAAGTGTTCGCGCAGCTCGGCTTTGACGTCCTGCTCGACTCGGGCGCGGTCGCCGCCGGCGGTCACCCGTCGATCGGTTTCGCTCTGGAATCGCTGAAACACCATGTCGCACACGCGCGGGACGAAAAACAGGAGCGTAGGACGTACCAGCGCGATGTCCTCCAAGAGTGTCGACATATCGCTGCGGGCCGCGAAGTACACCGTGCCGCCGAGGGCCAGACTCATGATCATGGACTGCCTGCCGACGATATGGCTCATCGGCGTATAACTCAACCCGACCATGGGCAGCGCAGGGCCGCCGCGCCGGTGCCAAATGTCAGCCACCAGCCGATGGGAGTACATGGCGCCCTTGGGGCTTCCGGTGCTGCCGGAGGTGTAGAGCAATAACGCCAGCGCATCCGGATCCGGTGTGGTGTGCAGCGGTGCGGGCGGGAGCTCCCGTCCGCGCGCGAGCACTGAAGCCAACGTTTCGACCCGCACCGGGGTTTCGGCCAACCGGCCCTGTGCCGCATCGAGCGCGGCCCGATGATCGTCGTCTTCGGCGTGGAAGTCGAAAACGACGAGCCGGCGCACGGTATCGGACGCCAGCACCAAATCGACTGCGGCATTGAGCTGCTCGGCGTCGGCGGCAATCACGCGTGGCCCGGTTTCGGTGACAATCGAGGTCAACTGCGCCAGCGCTGATCCTGCCTGCAATGGCACGGACACCATGCCCAGATAGGTGCACGCCAGGTCGACGGTCGTGTAGTCGATGCTGGTGAAGCCGAGGGTGGCGACGATATCGTCGGCCCGCACCGGGTGCTCGGCATCGCGGTGCCACACCGATGCCACCGCACCTACTCGCTGCCACAGCTCGCGGTAAGTGATGGTGTCGAACCTGGGCAACACCCGGGCACGACGCCGCCCATCGTCGTCGGTGATCAATTCGACGGCACGCTGTCCCAGTGCCGGCCGGTCGGCGTAGCCGGTCATGATTGTGGCGACGGTCTGCGCGAGCGGCATATCCCGGCCGCGCAGCACCTCAGTCAACTCGTCGTCCGGAACCGCCGCTCGAATCTGCGCATCGGATGCGACCAGATCTCGAACCCGACGTTCCAATTTCGCTTGTCGCTCTGCCTCGGACTGCACTCGATCTCCCTGCTTCCGGTCGGCGAATACCGCGCCCCGGCACCGCACGCCTTTTCGCCTGAGTAGGTCTTCTGCGGGTCCTTCTCTTCGCGCGCCGAATGGGCGAGTCGCTGAGGATGTGCCGTCACCGCGCGAGGACGGTCGGGCAAGCGCGGTGACGGCACGACGCACCACCGGGGCCGGGATTTGCATCGGTGGCGCGAACTTGGGAGGGGGAGGTCAGAGACACCGCCTCGAAGTCCCCCTGATGTTCGGAGCTCCTTCCCGACTCGTCTAAAAGGTACGAATGGGCGACCGATACGTCATAGAAGAAATGCGCCAATTATCGGTATGGGACCGCCCCGGTCGTCAGCACATATGCACCGACGAACAGTTCAGTGCGCTATCACGGGCTCGCCCTCCGACGGTGCCAGAGCCGCATTCGGCACCAGGAAAGCCGCGATCACCGCACCGGCCACGAATATCCCGGCGCCCCAGGTAAAGGTGGCCGTGTAGCTCGCGACGTGAGCCTGCGCCACGGTCAGCGGGCCGGGCTGGTGTGAGGTCAGGTAGTCGGTCATCGCCGATGTGGCAACGGTGGTCAGTAGCGCCGTGCTGATCGAGCCACCCACCTGCTGGCTGGTGTTGATCAGCGCCGAGGCGACACCAGCGTCCTCGTGGTGTATGCCCGCGGTCGCGCCCTGGAACGCGGTGGTCATCACGCCACCGAGGCCGATACCCAGCAGGACCAGTCCGGGCAGGACGCCGGTGACGAAGCTGCTGCCCAGCTCGAGCTGGGTCAGCCGGGCCATACCGGCTGCGGAGACCAGGAAGCTAGTGCTGATCACGATCTTCGGACCGATCCTGGGCAGCAGCAGCGAGGGCACGGTGGTTGACGCGAGAACGATGCCCGCGACCATCGGCAGGAATGCCAAACCGGCCTCGATCGGCGAGTAGCCCAAGCTGACCGCCAAGTAGTAGGTCAGGAACAGGAAGATCGAAAACATCCCCATGCCCATGACGAACACCGCCAGGAACGAACCACCGCGGGTGCGGTCCAGCACGAGTCGCAGCGGCAGCAGCGGATGCGCGACCCGCGCCTCCAGCCATACGAACACCGCGAGCAGTACCACGCCGCCGATCAGGCAACCGAGGGTTACCGGGTTGGTCCAGCTGGTTGATTCGGCGTGCGCGAATCCGTAGACGACGGCGAACAGCGCGGCGCTCACCACGAGGGTGCCCGGAATGTCGATCTCGGGCCGCCCGGCAGCCACATGCTTGGCCAGCAGCAGCACCGCACCGACCAAGGCGACGGCGGCGAAGCCGACGTTCACGAACATCACCCAGCGCCACGACGCCCATTCGGTGAGCATGCCGCCGAGCAGCAGCCCGGTCGCGGCGCCCGCACCGGACAACGCACTGAAAATGCCGAAGGCCTTGGCCCTTTCGGAGGATTCGGTGAAGGTCACGGTGAGCAGCGAGAGCGCGGCGGGCGCCAGCAGTGCACCGAAGACGCCCTGGCCGACACGTGCCGCGACGAGGATTTCGAAGCTGTTGGCCGCGCCACCGACGACGGATGCGCCCGCGAAGCCGATCAGGCCGATCACGAAGGTGGTACGTCGGCCGAACAGGTCACCGAGGCGGCCACCGAGCAGCAGCAGGCTGCCGAATGCCAGCGCATAACCGGTGATGACCCACTGCCGGTTGCCGTCGCTGAAACCGAGGTCCTGTTGCGCTGCGGGCAGCGCGATGTTCACGACGGTAGCGTCGAGGGTGACCATGAGCTGTGCAACGCCCAGTACGACGAGCACCCACCAGCGTGAGGCATGCGAGCCGCGGCGGCCCGGGTCTGTTTTCTCGGTGGCGGGTGCACCGAGGTCGAATGTGGAAGTCATTGCCGCCCTTTGTCTCGATTCTGGATTCGGAGATGCCAACTCTGTTTAATGAGTCCGCCATCCCATAACCGATAAATCGACTTCAATTAATCCCCTTCCGCAGTGGTATATATCTGTGAATCATGTCACCGCTATAAATCATCCGATGTTTTACATTTTACGAATAGGGCATGACTATTAGAAGCCGCGCTGATCTCGATCAGCGGACCAATCAGATACAACCTTTATCCTCGCGACCTGGGATCGATATATGCGAGATCGATCTGTCGACTACTTCACCTTCAGGCTCGAATTCGACCGCGATCGCCATCGCCTCGGTGGCGGTGTGAATCCCGAGATTCTTGTCCGGGACGTGGTGCGACAAAATTGTCGGGCATTGCCGATACCACACCCATCAGCGGAGATTGCAATCAGACACGAGCGAATGTCTGAAGAAAGAGTTGAAGTAGGACAAGAACAATTTCGGGCGCGTTCTCTGGAGTGAAGTGGCCGGCCTCGGAGATCTCGATGACCGTCGCCGCCGGTGCAAGCGAGCCGGAACGCGGGAATCGTGCGATGAGGAATCAGAGTGGTGTCGCGCAGCCATCGGAACCTGCGTCGCAATGTAGGGCCAAGTGCCGTCGGAGGTTTCGTCGGCAGGGATCAATGCACTCATCTCCTCGGCGGGACATCGAAGCCGCACGCGGTGGACGGGCGACCGTTGATCGGGTGACGCGGGTGACGTCGAGCAGCGACTTTGGCGCAGGCGTCACAGAACTACACGGCTAACTATGTTAGACCATAGTTAGCAGTCGCTTGATATTGCAATGCCCGCAACAGGCCGGGCGACGAAGGAAGCGCCCACCACAAAGAAACAGGCTGACGCGTACCCGGGTCTAGCAGTCGCGTCCCACACGGACTGTGCGGCGCGGACTTAGCGTCATGACCGCACAACACAACCACCCTGACTATCCTACACCATAGTCAGCTGTGGTAACGTCGACACCCGACTTCGTTCCTCCGAAGTTCGAGCAAAGGAACACGCGTGGTTGAAGAAATCGAGATTCTTGTCGAACGAAGGCAGGAGCGGCGATCGGGCCAGAACGTCAGACGCTGGTTCACACTGGCGGTGCTCTGCGTGGGCTCGATGACGGCCTTCGTCAACGTGTCCTCGACGATCACCGGCCTAGCCCGGATCCAGGATGAGCTGCACGCGTCACCGACTGAAACTGTATGGATCACAAGTACTTACAGCCTCATCGTCGCAAGCCTGATCCTGGCGGCCGGGACACTGGCCGATATCGTGGGCCGCAGCGTCGTCTTCATGGTCGGCGCCGTGCTCTTCACCGGCGGGAGCGTCGTCGCCCTCGCTGCGAACGACACAGCATTGCTGATCGTCGGCCAGGCGATCATCGGTATCGGCGGTGCGGCCATCCTGCCCAGCAGCCTGGCGGTGCTGGCACATACGTTCGCCGACCCACGCGAGCGCACCGAGGCCGTCAGCATCTGGGCGGGCAGCTCGGGCCTCGGCTTGGCCGTCGGGCCGATCGTGACCGGCGTGCTGCTGGAGCACTATTCCTGGCACTCGATCTTTGTCACCAACATGGTGCTCGGAGTCATCGCCTTCCTCGGCGCCGTTCTCTTCGTGCCTGCGAGTCGCCAACCGGACCGCAAGCTCGACCCCGTGGGCCTCATGCTGGGCACGATCGCTGTCGCCTCATTGGCTTTCGCCATTATCGAGGGCAAGACACTCGGCTACTTCTCGACCGAAATCCTTTGCGCCTACACCACTTTCGCGGTCTCGCTGGTCATCTTCGCCTGGTACGAGTCTCGGCACCACGATCCGATGATCGACATCAAGCTCTTCCGATCGGGTTCATTCACCATGGTCATGGCCGTGGCCGCGACCACCATGTTCGGCTTCACCGGCACATCCCTGCTCGTGGTCCTCTACTGCCAGCACGTCCAGGGTGTCACCCCGCTCGGTGCGGGTGTCCGCGCGCTCGCCATGTTCGTGCCGTTCATCCTCATCAGCGCCCTCGCCGGCAAAATCGCGCACAGGATCGGTTTCAAGGTCATATTGACGGTCGGCTTGATCGTCATGGCCGCAGGGATTTTCGCGCTGCGCGCGATCGAGGCAGGCCCGGATTCTTCCCGACTATGGCCGGGTCTCATCATTGTCGGCATCGGGACCGGACTGCTCGTAGCCCCCTCCACCGCAGCCGCGGTCATCAGCGTCCACCGGTCCCAGGCAGGGATGGCCAGCGCGATGGTCAACATGTTCCGCCAACTCGGAAACGTGCTCGGCGCCAGCGTGACCGGAACCATCCTGACCACCAAATTTGGCGACGAACTCGGCGAGCGGCTGACCGAGCACCATCTCCCGCAGCAGACGATCGACTCCGTGGTCGACGCGGCACAGCGCGGCAACCACGATTCCGCCCGTCTCCCAACAGAACTCGCATCACTCGTCGCAGACAGCGCCCGACGGGCCTTCACAGACGCATCCCACCTGAGCGCCCTGGTCACCGCCACCATAATTGCCGCCATCGTGATACCCACCGTGTTGTTCATCCGCCACCGGCCGGCCGAACCAACGAACATTGATACCGCGAAGACTGCCCATCCCGGGACCGGAAAGTCTTTCGCGCCTTAGGAGAGAAGCGATCCATGCGAATCCTTATCGTCGGCGTCGGCGCGGTAGGCGGATATTTCGGCGCTGAACTCGTCGCCGCTGGGCGCGACGTAAACTTTCTGGCACGCGGCCAGCGCGTCGCTCAGCTCCGAACGCATGGGTTGACTCTCATGCGACCGGAAGGGGCCACGACCACGCGGGTTCGTGCGCTGACAGCCGCTGAACTCACCGAGCCCTACGATCTGGTGCTGCTGGCGGTGAAGGCAGACGCGCTTGTGCCAGCTCTGGACGACATCGCGCACGCCGTGGCGGAGCACACGAGGATCCTTCCGCTGCTCAACGGCATTCGTCACATCGAAACAATTCGCGAGCGCTTCGGTGAACGGGCAGCCCTTGGCGGCGTTGGTCTCGTCGCAACTCAACTGGACGCGCGAGGGCGGATTCTGATGCTCGCCCCCGGTGCGCACATCACATACGGCGAGCTCGATGGAAACCGCACCCCGGTGCTGGACCGGATCGCAGCGGAACTCTCGGCCGCCGAGATCGACCACGCCATCTCATCGACGATCGAGCAGGACATGTGGGAGAAATGGTTCTTCATGGCCGCCGGCGCAACCACGACCGTCCTGCTCGGCGGACCGGTTGGCCGGATCGTCGCCGAAGACGACGGTAGGGGGGCGATCACCGCGATTATCGCCGAAATCGCCGCAGTATTCGAGCGATCCGGCCACCCCGTCCGCGCCGAAGCAATGTCCCGCGTGACCAACATGCTCACCATGTCCGGCTCGCCGTTCACAACCTCCCTGTACCGAGACTTCGTCGACGGAAGAGGCACTGAGGTCGAGACGATCCTCGGCAATCTCCTTACGACCGCTGACCAGCTGGAGCTCCAGACGCCGCTCTTGCGTGCGGCGACGGTCCGGCTTCGTGTGCATGCCACGACCCTGGCCTCGGCAACGAATTCCGTACATCGCGGACTATCCGAGGACCATCACCCGTAGGAGCGCCCGCTCGGCCAGTTCGGTGTCCATGTATTCCGAACTGTTTCCGCTGATAGAAGACGTGTGCATAGTGGTCAAGTGCCCCTCCGAACACATCGACACGTGAAATATTTTGCAGCGCAAAGGATTTGACGCTATCCAACTCTGAAACGGCAACCGAGCTTCCCCACCGAACAGCGGTATCCACCGAGGCGGGTGGAATAACCTGGACAGCGCGGACGGCTGACACCCCGATGGCCAGCGCAAAGGGATTCCGTTGCGCTCACGACCCGCCTGGGGCCGTCCTCGTTGGCTCATACCCCATCGGTCGCAGGTTCAAATCCTGTCCCCGCTACTAGGGAAAACGGCCGGAACCTGATGGTTCCGGGCCGTTTTCGCGTCACGCTTGGCATCATTGGCCAACTCAGTTTCATGGGTTCGGTAGCGTCGCAGGGTGTTCGCGGCGTCCCAGCATGTGGCTGGTGGCGTGTTCGTCGTGTCCGGTAGATCAGGTGCTGGCGTGCTCCGAATGGGCTGTTGACTACAGCGATGAGATGAAGTAGCCAATAGCCCTTGGGTCTTGCGTCGCCATGCGCCAAGGCGGACCGGTGGGGATGCCCAGCCTGCCCATCGGCCGATTTGGCTACCGTTCAGCGCAGATCAGACTGTGTCGAATAGTTCGATCTTCGGCGCACTGGCCATTAGCGGCGTCATCAGCTTCCAGGCTGATCGGAAATGCTCGGACCGGCTGTGCGATTCGAAGGCCACGCGGTCGGAATACAATTCGAAGAAGCGATAGTCATTCGGATCGGTCTGAGATCGCACCAGGCGATAGGTGAGGTTTCCTGGCTCATGTTCCGCTACCTGTTTCACAAGACGGGCAATAATCGACTCGAATTCCGGTCCTTTACCGTCCTTGAGGATCGCCTGAGCAATCACTGAAATCATATTCCACCTCGCTGTTTAAGAATGTCGTTACGCCAGGGCCTTGGCGCTCGCCGAGTCCGGCTAAAAGTGCCTTGTCTCGCCTTGCTCAGCGGCTCAGCCAGCTGCCACTTTCTGTAGGCGCGGATTGTTCTCCAGCGCCCACCGCACGGTCTTCGGCCGACGCCCGAGCAGGGTTTCCAGCTGGTCGGTGACGCCGCGGTACCCGCCGCCGCCCATCAGCCGGGTCAGGGTCTTGAGGTGCTCCGCAGTGTGCGGCAACGCGGCCAGGGCACTGTCCACGTAGGTCTCGTTCCAGATTTCGACGTCTTCGGGAACGTAGGTGACCTGGCGTCCCAGCACGGCTGCGTAGTCCTGTGCGAACCCGTGCATGTCCTTCAGCTCCGGACCGGTGAGGTCGTAGGACTTCGAGAGGTGCGGTGCCGGATCGACGAGGATCTTCACGCACACCTCCGCCACATCGTAGCCGGCGAGGGGCGCCAGCCGCTGGTAGCCGAAGGGCAGGCGCAGTTCACCATTGCCCAACGGGGCCAGCGCAAGCCAGGTCAAGATGGGGTTCTCGACGAACATGGCCGCTCGCACGTTGACGGTCGGGACGCCGGACCAGTCCCCACCTGCTCGGCGACCCAGTGCGCCCGCTGCTGCGGCGACCAGTCTGCGATGAGTCCGCCGAGCCACGCACGCCGTTCTTCCTCCGGCGCGGTCATCTTGTCGAATGTCATGAACGACTGCTCGTACTCGGAGATGTTGACGAAGACCTCGATGTCGCCCTGGGCCCGTGCCGCCGCGGCCATCAGAGCGACGGCGTCTGTGTAGTAGGGCGACAGGCTCATGCTGAAGTAGATACGCCGGCAGCCCTTCAGAGCAGCCGTCACGTCGGCGATGTTGAGTAGGTCGCCGACGAAGATCTCGGCCCCGGCCTGGCGCAGCGAGTGCGCGCGTTCGTCGTCCCGTCGCACGAACGCGCGCACGGGATAACCCTGCTCGAGCAGCATCTCGACCATCGTTCTGCTCACACCACCGACTTCGCCGGCGGCGCCGGTGATCAGGATGGGATTGCGCTCTGGCATTGGTATGTCTCCTCTGACTGGTTGGGGTAGGACGTCAATCCGCCCGCACCGCTCCTGGTCGACAACGCCGACATCAGGTTGACGTCGTAGGTTCCCCGACTCTCACTGAAAACCGATCGGCTTCACCCGACCTTAAACTGATCAGTTTTCTGATGCAACTGACCTGGCAGCCGAAGAGGCGGTGCGCCACGCCATGCCAGCCACATCGAGCAAGGAGGGCGATGGGCCCGCCAGATTGCGAGTCCGGATACCCGCAGCACCGGCCTTCTCGGAGTGCGGGATGGGACCGCGGCTGAGCGATGGGCGCTGCCGCCGCCGGTCGCACTGCCGAGTAGTTCGGCAAGCAGTCCGATCATGCAACGATCACCAGCTTCCCCCGGCTGGCCGAGCGGTTGCAGCGACTGGCGAACAGGAGTTGCTGGCGGCGTCGTACCCGCCAAGCCAACCGGACGGGTCCACCAGGTAGCGCATTGTCCTCTTCACTTGGCAAATTGCAACGGTTGGTTTCTTCACAACTCATGTTAAGGTCACCGAGTTGCATGAAAAAACTCAACTCGATGTGGAGTAGACCCCGATGGATACGACGACCCACCCGCTCTCAGTCCGGCGAGGACAGCACCGGATACACGCTGAGGTTACGGACGGGCCAGGAGCACCGCTGGTGCTCATGCATGGCTTTCCCGACAGCATGCATCTCTACGACCGCCTCATGCCGCACCTTGTCGGTCGCCGCCGCGTGGTGCGGTTCGACTTCCTCGGGTGGGGGGAATCGGATAAGCCGACCGGCTACCCATACACCGCGACCAACCAGGTGGGGGATATCGACGCAGTGGTGAACAGCTTGCCGGACGAGCGAGTAGTCCTGGTCGCGCACGATGCGTCCGGTCCGCCGGCCATCGACTGGGCACTGCGGAATCCGGAGCGGGTCGAGGAGCTCGTGCTGCTCAACACCTACTACGAATGGACGATCGGGCTTCGACGGCCACATGCCATCGTGCTGTACTCGACCCCGGGGATCAATGCGATCGCCCGTAAGCTGTCGGCGATGCGCCCGGACCTCGAGCAGCGCCTCTTCCACTATCAGGTGGGCTCATTCATCCGCGACGGCGACGCACGCGCCGAACTCGTCCCACGGCTGTTCGAGCAGTTTCACGCCTCACGGCCGGCGTTCTGGCGGCACACCTCCGGCATGCTCGGCCAACTGGCTTCCCGGCGGCTGAAAGCCCGCCAGCTTCAGCACTTCCACCGTCCCGTACGGATCATCTTCGGCGTCAGCGACCCTTTCCTCAATCCGCGGTTGGCGAAGCGGTTCGCCGGACAGTTCCCCAACAACAACCTGCATCTGATCGAAAACTCCGGGCACTACGTCCAGGTCGACGAGCCCGAACTGGTCGCGGACCTTATGACTACCGAGTATTGTCACGCAACCGTACCGTCGTAGAATCGGCGGATGCTCAACCGCACTTACGACGGCCAGGTGTGCTCGATCGCTTCTACGCTCGAAGTTCTCGGCGAGCGATGGACACTGCTGATAGTCCGCGACGCGATGCTCGGCCTGAGTCGCTTCGACGAGTTCCAGCGCAGCCTGGGCATCGCCCGCAACGTGCTCACTGACCGGCTCAAGCGGTTGGTCGAGGCGGGCGTCCTGGAACGCATCGAGTATCAGCAGCACCCCCCTCGCTTCGAGTACCGGCTGACCGCGGTCGGCCTCGAGCTCTGCACGCCGGTGGTCGGGCTCATGCATTGGGGCGACCGGCACCTGGCGGGGCCGGACGGCTTACCGCGGCTGACCCGGCACAATGCATGCGGCGGTCAGCTGCACGCCGAGCTGGTCTGCGAGCAGTGCGGCGCGACTGTTGCCGACACCGACGTGGACCTGCAGCCGGGGCCCGGACTACGAGCAGATCCCATCGCTGCCGGTTAGCTTGCACGTAACTATGCGCTCATGCGCGCACGGAACGTGCGGGCCGTACTCGGACGGTGTTCTACGCGCACTTCGAAGATCGTCGCGAGTTGTTGCTGGCCCTCGTCGAGAAGGGCGGCGACGAGGTGCTGGTAGCTATCGCACCGTTCCTGGCGGTCGATGGCCCTATCACGCGCGATCAGGTCATGACATCGGTGCAGGGCATACTCGCGACCTTCCGCGAACGTGCCACCCTGTTGCGGGCCGTCATCGAGGCGGCCGGATACGATAAGGGCATCGCCGCTGACTGGGACGGAATTCTCGGCCGGTTCGTCGATATCGCGCGGGAGCGACTCCGGGTCGAGGGGTTCAGCGAGTCCGAAGCCGCGGCTACTGCCACCTCACTGATCTGGATGACCGAGCGCATGTGCTACCAGCAGGTCGTCCGCGGAACAACGGGTCTTGACGACCCGTCGGCCATCGCCGGAATCACCGAGGTGTGGTGGAGCGTGCTGCGCGCCGCACGTTGACGGCGGCATTGCGGTGTGGCAGTCGAGCCGCCATTGCGTGTGCCGAGCCTGATTCTTGCATGCGAGTCCTCGGCGGTTTCGCCACAATGGTTGGCACACCGAAACTTTCCCGCGCTCCGGCCGACGAACAGCTCGCCGATGCGGTACTCGAACAAGGCATCCGGAAAACCCTCGCCCTGCTCGGCCCCGCACTTCGAGGCTGACACGTCGACGAAGCATCCGCAGGCGCCTCAACGAGCTCGAGTAAAGACATACCTTCGCAACCAGATTCGACCGAGACCCGGAGCCGCAGCCCCAGTCGGAGACTTGTGCTCGCCGCACGAATCGCGGCCCGGCTTTCATTCTGTCGCAACGTTGTCCGAGACATTTCGACGCCTTTAGGGTGAGCCGCATCAACGCGGATATCCCCCGTTCAAGGAGCGTCTTCATGCACTTCGCGACCCGCACGGACATCCGTCGTCTGATGATCGCAACGACACCCCGGTCAGTGTCCATCGCCTCGGCGAGATTCTCTGCACGGCCGCAAGTCTGATCCAGCCACTCGACACTTTCTGCACCTCCGGCGCTGAAGGCGCAGCCACGGACGTTTCCGGCACACGCCGAGAAACGCGATCTCCCCTGTCCCGGCGGCTGTCATGCCGCCGGTACCGAAAGACACACGGAGTGACCGACTTGACTTCAACTCAGCCCCGGCACGCCGCCGAATCCGGCACGGCCGACTTCAACGCTTCTGACCTCCTTCGCGGCGCGGCCCGCGCGATCGGAGGCACACTCGCACACCGCGCCAGAAGGGCCGTTGGCCGCGGCGAACGACTTCCGCTCAACGGTCGCGTCGTCTTCATCACCGGCGCAGCTCGTGGTCTGGGTGCTGAATTCGCACGGGAGTGCTACTCGCGGGGTGCGTCCGTCAGTCTCGTCGGCCGCCGACTCGCCCCCGTCCAGGAGTTGGCCGAACAACTCGGAGACCGTGCTGCGGCCTTCGAGGCCGACGTGAGTGATTTCGAGGCCTTGCACCAGTCCGCCAAGGCAACTGCTGAACGATTCGGCGGCATCGATATCGTGATCGCCAACGCCGGGATCGCGCCGCCCTCGGATTCCATCTTGACCATCGACCCGGCGGAATTCGAGCGGACGGCGGATATCGATCTGCTCGGCCAGTGGCGCACCGTGGGCGCAACACTCCCGTATGTCATCGAACGACGTGGCCACATCGTGGTTATCGCGTCGGTGTATTCATTCATCAACGGATTTCTCAACGCGTCGTATGCCGCGAGCAACGCCGGTGTCGAACAACTCGTCCGTGCACTTCGGGTCGAACTCGCGCCCCATCAGACCACCGCGGGTGTGGCGTATCTCGGCTTCGTTGACACGGACCTTGCGCGGGATGTGCTCGCAAAGGACCCCATCGACGATATTCGCGTAGCCCTGCCCGCATTCGTCACCAATCCGATCAGTGCCGGACAAGCCGCGCGCGCGGTCGTCAACGGCATCGCCGCACGCTCCAGCCGGATCGGCGCTCCCGGCTGGGTGCTGCCCGCAGCGCGTGTGCGTAGCCTGCTGTCGTCGCTCGACGCGGTGCTCACCCACCTGATCGCGGCGGTGCGTCGCGCCGAAGCGTCTGTCCACGAACGGAATCGGTGAGCGCGATGCCCAAACGCAAGCCACTCGGCGTCCTGGACGCGGCCTTCCTGACCCTGGACTCACGCGAGGTCTCCGCCCACGTAGGCATACTGGTCACGTTGTCCCGACCGGAGAACGCGGGCCCTGAATTCATCCGCGACTTGGTTGCCCAACTCCGGGAGGCCACAACCTTCACCGCACCATTCAATTACCGACTCTCGCGTTCACCGCTGCGAAAGATCCTGCCCACATGGGACGTTCTACCCGACGACGAGGTCGACCTCGACTACCACTTCCGGCATTCGGCGCTGCCAAGTCCCGGTGGCCAACGCGAACTGGGTGTTCTTGTATCCCGATTGCATTCCCTGCCACTGGACCGCAGCAGACCACTCTGGGAATGCCACCTCATCGAAGGCCTGTCCGAAGGCCGGTTCGCCCTCTACGTCAAGGTCCACCACGCAGTGACGGACGGTGTCAACGGAACTCGACGCATTGCCAAGATGTTCGATGTCGACCCGGAAAGTAGTCGGCTGCACGCGGTGTGGCAGACCGAACCGGAGACGACTGAGTGGATCCGAGCGACGACGGGGCTGAGGTCGCGCGTTCGGGGGTGGTTTGATCTGGCCGGTGGACTCGGAGTCGCGGTCGGCAGGATCCTCGAGGATGCGGTCCGCCCAAGCGATCCGGCCGTCGCGGTGCCGTTTCGCGTACCGACAATGGAGGTCCTCAACGGACGCATCTGCCGAGAACGACGATTTGCCACCCAGTCCTACCCGCTCGAGCGAGTCAAGCGGGTGGCGACAGTCCTTGGGGTAACGGTCAACGATGTGTTCATCGGAATCTGCGCCGGCGCTCTGCGTCGTTATCTCAGCGAATTCCATGAGGTGCCGCAGGAGAGCCTCGTGGCCGGAACGCCGGTCTCGGTTCGTCGCGCGGGGGACGGTCGCGGTAACGCGGTCGCTATGGTCATTGCGAAACTGTTCACCGATATTGCCGACCCGATCGACCGGATCAAACTGGTCAGCCGGTCGACCACGCTCGCCAAGCAGAAGTTCTACGATCTGCCCCAGGTGGTCGGCGATTACTACGGACTATTGACGAACGGTCCCTTTATCCTGCAGAACATCATCGGAATTGCGGGCCGCTCCCGGCCACCCTTCAATCTGGTGATATCCAATGTCCCAGGTCCGCTCGCGCCGTTGTATCTGTGCGGCGCACAGGTGCGGGAGACCTATCCGATTTCGCTCCTGGCGCACGGACAGGCACTCAACATCACCGTGCTCTCCAGCGCCGGGCGATTCAACGTCGGGTTCGTCGGCTGCCGAGATCGGCTACCGCACATGCAAAGACTCGCGGTCTACACAGGCGAGGCGTTGGATGAAATTGAGGCCATGCTCGGACTCGTCGTACCGGAACTCCAGGAAGCGAAGTAGTCCGTTGAGACGGGACGCTGCCCGGCCACAGATCGGGCAGCGTCCTCTACTGGGAGGGCCTATTGCCCGAGGAATTTCAGGGCCACGGTGACCAACACTTCGCGATTCTGGAAGATGGCGCCATGTCCGGCGTCGGCGTACAGCTCGAGTTGGCGCACGAACTCTGGTCCGCGATTTATGTGCCCCGCCTGAACCTCTCGGCTGTCAAGGAAGCTCGGTCAGGACGGATCTGCCGAGCCAGTGGCAGGCCCGCAGTGCGATTTCGATGTCCAGCCGGTGTAATTCGGTACGGCGGCAGATTTCCTCCTCGGCTCGGCGAACCCGGTAGAGCACCGAATTGCGGTGGAGGGCGAGTTGCTGGGCCGTGGCGGTATAGCTGCTTCCGCTCAGGAGGAATACACGCAACGTTTCCCGAAGACGGGCGTGCGGTGGATCATCGAGCGCGAGCCGGCCCAGCGTCTCTGCTACCCACGCCTTTGTGGCTGGGAGATCGTCGCAGAGCGGAGCGATGGCGCCGACCTCGGAGAAGGTTGCCACCATGGGCGCGTCGTCCGCCGCGGCGAGCATGACCTTGTATGCGTGACGCGCCTGCTGATGGCTCCGGCGGAATGCGGAGATACCAATGCCTGCTTCTCCCGCCGCGACTGAGATTCCCGCCGCGAGCTTTTGCACCGCTTCCATCAGATTCCCACGGGTCGGGGTGTGTGCGAGAGGTAGCCAGGCCCAGCCGGTTCCTTGATCACGTGGCAGGAACAAAGGGCGTTGGGGACAGCCGAGCTCGTCGGCGAGGTCGTTGGTGAATCGGGCCAGGTTGGCGACATACTTGCCTGCCTGCTCGGCACGTGGGAACCAGACAATCAGGGATAGGTGCCTGCGGTGTGACAAGCGGTAGCGGAGTGTGGTTTCGACGCCGGCGAGGTCATCGGGCTCGGAGTCGAGCAATTGGTGGATGAGCGCCTCGCGCGTCGCGTTGCGGTCCTGCAGCCACCGATCGCGTTCCTCTTCATAGGCTTCGAGAACCTGTTCGGTCACGCTGTCGATGTAGGCGAAGTTCGCCGTGGCGAGCCGCCGGGCGACGGCGGCAACCAGTTGCGGGTCACTGACCTTGGTCTCGACGATTGCCAAGGCATGCTGCAGAGCCGTGTCCTGGGCAAGCCGGTACGCACGGACGAGCGCCCGAACCGGAATGCCGTGCTGGGCAAGACGACGGGCGTACTCGGTGGCTGCGGGCGGGGCCTCCGCCCCGCCGATGTCGGCACCGTATTGAAGAAAAGGCAGCACGGTTTCGACGTTGCCCTCGATGCTCGCGATCAATAGTCGGTCGAGACCCGCGTCGCCGCGCAATTCCATGATCTCGCGCGAAAGCCGTTGGTAGAGCTTGCGAACCAAGGTTCCACGGTCGTGGCTGAGCTCCTCGCCGACAGCTGCCACGCAAGTTGCGGTCAGCGCCTCTAGGTCCAGCGATCCGTTTTGCATCAACTGATCAGCGCTCGGCCGACTGGAAGGCGGTGACGACGGCCGGCGGCATATTTTTCCTTTCAGAGGGTGATTTCGCGCTTGAGGATTTTCCCGGTCGGGCCCTTCGGCAGTGCGTCTACGATGTGGACCTGGCGCGGGTATTTGTATGCGGCAACGCGCTCCTTGACGAAGTCGCGCAATTCTTCAGCGGTAACGGTGGCACCGGGTTTGAGGGCGACGGCGGCACCGACTTCCTCGCCGAGTTCGCCATGAGCCACACCGAGAACCGCCGCCTCGGCGATATCGGGGTGCTCGTAGAGCACCTCTTCGATTTCACGTGGATACACGTTGTAGCCGCCCCGAATGATCATGTCCTTTTTGCGGTCGACGATGAAGTAGTTGCCGTTCTCGTCTACCCGACCGAGATCGCCCGTGTGGAACCAGCCGTCGATGATGGTCTCGGCTGTCTCCTCGGGCTTGTTCCAATAACCCTTCATGATGTTGTCGCCACGGATCACGATCTCACCGATCGCACCGTCTGCTACGGCGCGGCCATCGTTGTCGACCACCTTCAACTCGACACCTCGGACCGGAGTTCCGATGGAACCGGGGACACGGGTCCTGTCGGGGTGAGCGAAACAAGCGGCGGGCGAAGTCTCCGACAGCCCGTATCCTTCGAGCAGAACACACCCGAACTGCTTCTCGAATGCGTGCAAAACCTCAACCGGCAGTGCGGATCCGCCGCTGACACAGATGCGCAGCGCGCCGAGATCGACCTCGGCCGCGCTCGGTTGGTTCAGCAACGCCGAGTACATCGTCGGCACTCCCCCGAGGATCGTCACCCCATCCCGGACGAGAATTTCCAGCACTTTGGCCGGGTCGAACCTCGGCAGCAGCGTCAGCGTCGCGCCCACCCGCACAGCGACGTTCAACCCACACGTCTGCCCGAACACGTGGAACAGCGGGAGCCCACCGAAGATGACGTCCTCGGAACGCGCGTGCAGCAGTGTCTCGGCGCACACGTCTACATTGCCCGCGAGGTTGGAGTGAGTCAGCTCCGCTCCCTTCGGCTGACCGGTGGTGCCCGAGGTGTACAGGATTACCGCGGTGTCATCGGGTTGGCGATCGACCATGATGTCGCGCGGTTCGGTTGCCATCACCCGATCAAGAAACGCAATCGGATCAACCGTGATCACGCTAGCGCCGGTCCGCTCGGCACCTGCGGAGGCTTCGAGGTCGAAGCCCTGCCAGACGAAAATGATCTTGGCACCGGAATCGCGCAGGTAGTAGGCGACTTCACGCTCTTTGAGCAATGGGTTCATCGGCACGACGACTGCCCCGGCGCGCAGGATGCCGTAGTAGAGAGCGGCGAACTGCGGGACGTTCGGGAGCATGATCGCGACCCGATCCCCCACCGCGACATCGTATTCGGCCAGTAGCCCGGAAACTCGCTGACTGAGCGCTTCCAGTTGCGCGTACGAGATGGCTACTTCATCGAGTCGAATCGCGATTTGAGCCGAGTGGTTGCGCGCGGTGATCACAAGATTTTCAGCGAGG
The DNA here is from genome assembly GCF_035920345.1 of Nocardia vinacea. NCBI lineage: Bacteria > Bacillati > Actinomycetota > Actinomycetes > Mycobacteriales > Nocardiaceae > Nocardia > Nocardia vinacea. Next base: position 234,983 of record NZ_CP109149.1, on the reverse strand, counting down.
TTCATCAGTTGTTTCTTTCTTTGGATATCAGACGGGCGTGATGTCGGAGATCAGCCATTGGCCGTCGACCTTGGTAATGCCCACTCGAATTCGGCTGCCGTCCAGGCGAGGTCCTTGATATTTGGTGCTCGAGGTTTCTTGGTCAAGAAACAGCAGCACCGTCACCTTGTCGACATTCGCAGCGACGATCGATGATTCGACCACCTTCGCTGTGGTGATGATCGAATCTCGGTGGGCGATGGGGATGATCACCTTCGCGCTGAGTTCGGCGAAATCACTCCGGAACTTGCCGGTCAGATTGTCTGTGACCCTGGGGAATTCGGTGTCGATCGTGTTGAAGTTGTACGACAGCACGGTGGGGATCTTCGATCGCGCCGATTCCTGAGCGGACTGCGCGGCGGCCGTCGTCGCTTTGTGCTGCGAAACGCTGCGTCCGAAGACAACCGTCGTGGTGATCGCCGCGCCCAGCAGCAGCGCCAGTACCACAATGGTGGTGATGGTCGTCCGCTTGTTCATCGTCGACAGGCGGCGGAACCATCGTTGTGGGAGGCGCTGTCGCGACCCGCCCACTTCTGCTGACGGCTCGGCGCTGTCGAGTTCTTCTTCCAGGTCGAGTTCTTCTACATCGACATCGACTGCGGTGTCGGTGGCGCCGGCGGTCATGCGACGAACTCCACGTTCGAGACGAGCCATCGGCCGCCGGTGTGGTCGAGGGTCATCTTCATGCGGTAGACCCGCTGCTGTCCCTCTGGGGCTTCGGTGTTCTTGACCGTGGAAGTAACCGCTGTCAGCACGGTGGCCTGGCTGTCATTGATCGTGACGATCCCGGCTTCCTTGACCTCCCCGCTGGATTCGACGTTGCCGTTGCGCAGCACCGTGACGAAATTGCCGGAGACCTTGTCCCATTGGTCCCGGAACGATCCGGTCGAATCGGCGGCGATCGCGCCGAGATTCTTTTCTGCTGACGCATGATCGAGCGTGATCAACTGAACGGCAGTGCGGCGGGCAGTGTCGAGTACGGCATGGTCGCGGCTGTCGTCCTGTTGGTTGTGCCGGACATCGAGCCACAGCTGCATGCTGACACCGCCCAACGCCACCACGGCCGCGGCGAGAGCGGCGATAGCCCATATCCGCCATGGCGGACCCGGACGTGACTGCCGTTCGCCCGCTTCGGAGTCGGACGCGACCTCGGCCACGTCTACTTGATCAGCAGTGATTGCCATCCCTGGTACTCCTTTGCTTGGGTGACCGATTGGGCCGATTGCCCAAGGACATAGGTGATCCCGTCCGGTCCACGGAAAGTCCCGTCGTATTCCGCATACGGGGTGGTGATCGCCGCAGGGGTCGAAGGGGGTGGCATCGGGGCGGGAACGGTCGGCGCGGCTTTGCCGGGATCGGAGAGTGGCGGAGCCGCGCCCGGTGCGGGATCACCGGGATGTGCGAGCATCCCCGGCCAGGTCGAGGGCAGTCCGCCTGGGCAATTCGCCACCTCGGCGGTACGGACCGAGGGATCGCTGGCGCACGGGAGGTTTCGGGCGCCGCGGACCACCTTCGGGTTATCGGGGGAAATACGGCAATAGTTGTCGGCCGGAACCTGCGCGGGGCCGGTATCCGATGGGTCGCGGCGGACGGTGCCCTGGTAGCCCTCCGTGCACGGTGGCGAGTTCTCGGTGTTTCCCAGTTTGACGTCCAGTGGGATCTGCGCGCCCATGGTGTCGCCGTTCGTCTGGAATCCACCGCCGACGAAGCTGGAGTTCAACGCGGTTGCCAGCGCCGGATATACGACGAGGATCTGTCGAAGGCCCGCGATATTGACCCGCAGCACCTGTCCCACGGTCTGCAGGTCGGCCAGTAGCACCGGAAGTGGTGTGGTGAGGTCGGCGAGCGTGCCGGAGATGGTGTCGGCGGTGACGGGGCCCTGCTCGAGCACCTCCCGCACTTGCGCATCGCTCTGCGCCAACTGCTGCGTGAATGAGGCTAGATCGCTTGTCGCAGAATGGATTTCGGTCCGGACCGAGTTTCCGGTGCGCAGCAGCGGCTCGGCATCGGACAGCAGGGTGAGCGTCGGGCCGATATCGGCTTGCGCGAGGGCGAGCAGATCGGCGGAGGCGTCGATCAGCGTGGCCAGCGCGGGACCGGCGCCGTTGACGGCCTGGAAGGTTTCGTCGGTCGCGGTCCGCAGCGAGTCGGTGGATACGCTCTTCAGCAGTGTCTGTGTTTGATCCAGCACTCGCGCGGTGGGTATCGGCACACTGGTCTTCGACCGAGCGATGGCGCTGCCGTCCCGGAGGTAGGGCCCCTTGTCATCGGACGGGATCAGATCCACATACTGTTCACCGATCGCGGACATGCTCTTGATGGCAGCTCCCGCCGAGGCCGGGATTTGGTAGCCGTTGCGCAGTTGCATGCGCACACGCACGAGATCACCCTGGAGGTCGATGCCGGCGACGCGGCCGACCTCTACCCCGCGATAGGTGACCGCCCCGGATTCATACAGCCCGCTCCCGTTCTCGAAATCCGCTGTCACCGTGTATGTTCCGAGTCCGGTGATCCGCTGGATGCCTACGTAGTGGACCAGACCGTAGAGCAGGCTCACCACGGCGAGCAGCGTGAACGCCACGAGTTGGCCCCTGACCAGACGGGTCTTCATCGCGCTCCCCCGCTCGGGTCGGCCGCCGGCGCCATTCCATCGGCAGCTGTCGGCAGGGTCGGTGCGATGAGCGGATTCACGGCGCGATTGGACATCGGGACCAGGCGGTTGAACGGAATACTGCCGAGGACCTTGTTCTGGATGCCTTCGACGGTGAGGTCGAGGGTGAGGAACAGGTTGAGGTAGTCGCCCTTGATGGCCCGCTCGGCCACCGTTACCGGGAACGGGAAGCTGAGGGCGAGCAGCAGTGCCCCACTGAGATCGGAACCGGCCGCGGCGAGCTGGGTCAGGGTGGGCTGCAAGTTGTGCAGGTCGGCGGTGAGGTTGTCGCGGCTGTCGTGCAGCACCGCCGCGGCTTGCGCGCCGAATTTCCCGGTGCTGTCGAGCATGGTCGTGAGCTGCGTCTTCTGCTCGTCGAGTACTGCCAACGCCGGTTGGATCTGCTCGATGCCGGTGCCGAGTGTGTCCTTCTGCGCGGCAAGCTCTTTCGCCAGCGCGTCGAGGCTGTCGATGGCGCGCACGATATTGTCGCGCTGACTGTCCAGCCCGTTGGCGAAGGTGGCGAGCCGTTCGAAGGATCGGTTGATCGCCTCCTCCCGACCGCCGAATGCCTGGTTCAGTTCGGCAAGGATGGTCCGGATCTGTTCCAGCCCACTGCCGTTGAGCACCAACGACAGGGCCGCGAGTACGTTCTCGGTCGCCGGGTACTCCGAGGTCGCCGCCAGTGGAATCATGTCGCCGTCGCGCAGCAGCCGGTCCGACTTACTCTGCGACGGCGAGATCAGCTCGAGGTATTGGGCGCCGAGCACACTGGTCTGCGCCAGCCGCGCGGTGGTGTTCGCGGGCAGCCGAACGCTCTTGTCGATCGCGAGGGTGATGTCGGCGTGGTAGTCGCGGACGGTGATCGCGGTGATGGTACCGACGGTGACGTCGTCGGCCTTGACGAAGGAGTTGGCTATCAGGTTTTGAGTGTCGCGCAGTTGAACTTGAATGGTGTAGGAACCGTGGTGAATCGTATTGCCCGGCAACGGGATCGAATTGGCGCCGTCGAAACGGCAGCCGGCGGTCAGCAGTGCCGCGATCAGCAGCACACCGCCGATGCTCAGTCTTGCAGAGGGTTTCATCAGCGGGCTCCGGGGACGAGGAGATCGGACAGTCCGGGGATGACCGGCAGCGCGGGCGGGCCGGGGGCGGGGGCGGGGGCGGGTGACGAGCCCGCGCCCGTGGCGGCGCGTACGGCGGCGCCGAAGAGGTCACCGAATTGCGCACTGGCGCGCGAACATTCGGACGGTGGGGCGTCGACTGTGGTGAGCAGCGCGCAGATCAGCGACATCGGATCCGGAAAGTCCGGGATATTGGCGTTGGCGGTGGCCGACTTCGAGGCCGGATCATAGATGTTGTAGAGATCGTCGACGACGGTCGGCGCGCTATGCAGGATCTGGGCGAGGTCGTCCTCGCGGTCGACCAGCAGTGCGGTGATCCGGGTCAGCGAGGTGACATCGGATTTCAGTGCGTCGCGATTGTCGGCGACGAGGGTACGGATCTCAGGCAGCATCGCCTGAACCGCGTGCAGCGCCGCGTCGAGTTGAGTCCGGTTGTCGTTCAACAGATTCGACACTCCGGCCAGCTGGTCGACGAAAGTACGGACCTGTCCGTCGTTGGCGGCGAGCGCCGAGATCACGGTTTGCAGGTTCCGCACGGTAGCAAACAGGTCGGGGCCGCCATCGGCGAGCGTTTGCATCGCCTTGGACAGGTTGACCAGTGTGTCGTTCAGCGTTGCGCCATTGCCTCGTAGCGCGCTCGCGGTGGCGTCAGTGAATCGGGCCAGCGGGCCGATCGGGTCGCCGGATTCCGGTCCGAGCTGGGTGGCCAGGTCGGTGACCTGCTTTTTGATCTCGTCGAACGGTACCGGGACGGCGGTGCGTTCGAGTGGAATCACCGCGCCGTCTTGAAGTTCGGGCTCCGAACCGCGTTTCGGAATGAGCTGGATGTAGCGGCCCGACACCAGGGTGGGGGCCACGATCACGGCGTGGGTGTCGGCGCTCACCGGGTGTGCCGAGTCGAAATGCAGGGTGACACGGACGCGGTCACCCGCGGGCGTGATGTCGTCGACCGCGCCGATCGGCACGCCGCGCAGCGTGACGCGGTCTCCGGTATACAGACCGGCCGAGTTGCCGAAGTACGCGGTGACGCGGCTGGTCGCGTTGCGGGTGAGCCCGAAGGTGACACCGGTACTGATCAGCGCAGCGACGAGCAGCGCGGCGAGAATCCGTCCGGGCGTGGGGATGCGGGACCAGCCCGCGCGCAGTGCGGTCATCATCGTCCTCCTCCCGGGCTGCCGGGCTGCTGTCCATTGAGGTTCGCGGGCGTGATGTTGTGCAGGAGCACACCGAAGAACGGTCCGCTGCCGACGACCTCACCCATTTGGGTCACGTACGGCCGCAAACCGGAGATCGCGGAGTTGATGTTGTCGTAGTTGGAGTTCAGCAGCCCCAAGACGCGATCGAGGTTGGCCAGCATGGGCGCGAGTGCCTGCTTGTTGTCCTGAGCCAGCCCATGCAGTTCGGTACTGACATCGCGAACATCGACCAGCAGTGCGCGGATCGTGGCGGCACGGTCGTTGAGTGCCGCGAACAGTGAACCGCCATCGGTGACCAGAGTCGTGAGGTTCTGATTGCGTTGGGCGAGAATCCCGGTCACGCTGCCGGTGTGGTCGAGCAGATCGCGCAATGCGCCGTCGCGGGAGGCGATCGTTTGCGACAGCCGCGACACCCCGTCCAGTGCGGGGCGCAGGTTCGCGGGCAACGCGGCGAGCACCTTCGAGACACTGTCCACGGCATCGGCCAGCTGGGCCTTGTCGGTGTCGGCCAACTTCGACGTGAGCTGGTTCAGCGATTCGGTGAGGTCGTAGCCGGAAATTGTGTGGTCCAACGGAATTCGATCACCAATGGTGCCGTCGCCGTCCGGCCGCAACTCGACATAGCGGGGGCCGAGCACCGTTTCGACCTTGATCGCGGCGGTCGTGCGAGTACCCAGACGCTGATCATGGGTGTCCACCCGCAGGGCGATATCGACGTGGTCGCCGCCCAGCGTGATGCGGTCGACCGTACCTACCTTGATGCCCGAAATCTGCACGGTGTCTCCGGCGTTCAGGCCGCTGGCATCGGCGAACTCGGCCACCATCGTCTGATGTCCCGGCAGCCCGGGGATGCGCTGGTAGTTGAACGCGCCGACGAGCAGGGCAACGGCAATGCCGGTGCCCACCAAGCCCATTCGTACGGGGTTACGTTCGGAGAAGGGTTTCATTGCGGCGTCACTTGCACCTTTCGGCCGGGACGGTGAACGTCGGCGAGTCCTGGTAGCCGGAGCCACCGACGGCCGGGTACCGGATCGTGAGACCACAGAGGAAGAAGTTGACGAAACTGCCGTAGCTGCTGGCCCGCCCCGCCAGGCGATACGTAACAGGCAGCTTCGCGAGCAACAGCGACAGCGAGTCGGAATGGGCATCGAGGTTGCCCGCCAGCTGTCGCAGCTGTGCGACGTCACCGGCGATGGCGGGGCGGTCGTCGCGCAGTAGTCCGGCGATCTCGGCGGTGCCCGCGTCGATGCCCGTCAGACCCGCGGTGATGGTGTCTCGATCCGCATTGAGACCGCTGACGAGCTGTTGCAAGTCGACGACCAATGTGTCGAATTGCTTGCCGCGCTGATCGATTACCGCAAGCGCCGCGCCGAGGTTGTCGATCGTCGATCCGATGACCTGGTCGCGATCGGCCAGCGCATTGCCCAGTGAGCCGATCTGCTCCACGAACGCGGCGATATTCTGCTCCTGGCCGTTGAGCACCGCGATCAACGACCCCGACAGCCTGTTGGCCTGGTCCGGGTCCAATCCCTGCAGGAGCGGCTTGAAACCATTGACGAGACTGTCGATGTCGAGCGCCGGAGCAGTCTGGGTAACGGGAATGGGATCCTGCTCGGAACGCACGCCTGAACCGTCGGGTTCGACGGTCAACTCCAGGTAGCGGTCGCCGACCAGATTCTTGTATCGAATCGCAGCGGTGGAACTGGTGAGTACATCGACCTCACGGTCGACGGTGAATGTCACTTCCACGAGCCGATCGTGGGCGAATTCGACGGCTTTCACCTTGCCGACCGGCACTCCGGCGAGCTTGACGTCATCGCCGGATTTCATGCCCGAGGCCGAGGTGAACAGCGCACGGTAGGTGTGGGTCGGCACGAAGCGCAATTCGCCGACGACCACGACGAGCATGGCCGAGATGACCGTAGTGATGACCAGGAAGATCATCAGCTTGAGTCCGGCGTGGCGGGCGGTCATCGTGTCAGTCCGTAGATCAGTGCGGCGAACGGGTTACCCAGCAGATCCTCCGGACCGCGAATCGGCCCGTATACCGTTGTGCCGGTGTCGAAGTCGATATGGCCCGCAGGTGGGCTCTCCTTCGTGTAGGGGTATCCATAACAGGAGGGAGCGCCGTTGGCACCGTTCACGGGCAGATCCTTGTCATAGCGGTAGGGCGCGTCGCCCAGCAAGAGGGTGCTCAAGATGTTCAAGCCGGGCCGCCCACCGCCGAGCGCGTTCTCGAGGAACCCGCGATCGTGATCGAGAGCCGACAGCAAGCAGGTGAACGACGGAGACTGTTCCGCGAGCACCCCGGTGGTCGGTTCCAGTGCGTCGGCGGCACCGATCAACGGCGCGGACGAAGCGCTCGTGAATGCGGCTCCGGTATTGCCGAATTGGGTGAACGAGAGCAGGAAGGCGCTCAGGCTCGCCTGCTTCTCGACGAGGGTAGTGCCGGTCGTCGACAGATTCTTCAGCGTGGCCATGACATCCGGTGTGACCGCTGCCAAGGTGTCGAGATTGTCGGCCAGCAGTGGCACGTCGCGCCGCAATGTCGGTATCGCCTCGTTGAACTGCCCGAGGTAGCGATCGGTGGACACCAGCAGGTCGCCGAACCGCGCGCCGTGCCCGTCCAGGGCGGTGCCGAGCGCGGTCAGTGTCGCGTTGACCTTTTGCGGCTCAACGGTTTTCAGTAGAGTGAGCAGTGTGTCGAAGACGTCGTTCACTTCGACGCTCACCTTCGACCCATCGATCGTCGAGCCCGCACCGAGTGTCGTTGCTGCCGGTTCAGCTGGCCAGACCAGGGTGACGAATTTGCGCCCGAACAGGGTGGTCGGGGCGATCTCGGCGCCGACGTTCGCCGGAATCCGCCGCGCCTGGCCGGGATTCAGGTCCAAGGTCAGCTTCGCCCGATCGTTGTCGACCTCGACGGCGCTGACCCGCCCGATGACCACGCCGCGCACCTTGACATCTGATCCGGGCCCCATCAGCAGCCCGGCCCGGTCGGCGAGCAGGTAGACCCGGGTGCTGGCGACGAATTCGCCACTGCAGGAGGCGATTGCGCCGGTCCAGGCAAGTACGAAGACGGCGATGGCGCTGATGCCGAGCAGCAGGGCGCGGCGCCGGGAGACTTCCAGGGTCATCCGGACACCCGAACGGTCGAGTGGACGCCGCCGTAGACGGCGACTCCGATGATCAGGTCGATGATCATGATCGCGATCAACGAGGTACGCACCGCCCGGCCCACCGCCACCCCGACACCTGCGGGACCGCCTGCGGCGTGGTAGCCGTGGTAGCAGTGCACAGACATGATGACCACCGAGAACACAATGACTTTCGCCAGCGACCACAGCACGTCGGTGGGCACCAGGAAGACGTTGAAGTAATGGTCGTAGGTGCCCGGTGACTGTCCGGACAGCACGATGCTCACGAACTGGGTCGAGGCGTAGCCCATGAAAAGCGCGATGCCATAAAGCGGGATAATCGCGAGCAGCCCGGCCAGGATCCGGGTTGTCACCAGATACGGAACCGAGGGAATCGACATCACCTCGAGTGCGTCGATCTCCTCGCTCACCCGCATCGCACCCAACTGCGCGGTGAACCCAGCGCCCACGGTTGCGGTCAACGCGACACCGGCCACTACCGGAATGGCCTCACGGGTATTGAAGAATGCGGAAATGAATCCGGACATCGCTTCGACCCCGACGCGGCCGAGCGAGGTAGCTCCCTGCTGGCCGACCTCGTAACCGGCAGCGGCGGTGAGGAATCCGACGACAACGACGGTGCCGCCGATCACCGCGAGCGCACCGGATCCCAGACTGACCTCGGCGATCAAGCGGACCACCTCACCGCGATAGCGGCGCAGTGTGCGTGGAATCCAACCGAGTCCGTGCAAGTGAAACGACAGTTGGTGGCCGAGGCCGCCGACGGCGTCGCCGGGGCGCGCAGCGGCGGCGGTTAGCCTGCGCCCCCACGACTTCCGTCGTAGCAGCTCGGCCACGGACGGCTGTTGGCTGGTGATGGTCATATCGGTCCGTTCATTGCAGCCACAGGGTGGTGATGATGGAGTTGGCCAGGAATAACAAGACGAAGCTGAAAACGACGGTCTGATTGACGGCGTCCCCGACCCCTTTCGGGCCGCCCTTCGCATGCAGACCCAGATGACACGCCACCAGTGCGGCCAGCAGCCCGAATATCCCGGCTTTGAGCTCGCTGACCAGCAGATCCGGTATCCCGGTCAACAGCGGAATCGCGGTAATGAACTGGCCTGGCGTCGCGCCCTGGAGATAGACCGCGTAGAGGTAGCCACCGGCCAGGCCGACCGCGGTGACCAGTCCGTTCAAGAACAGCGCGACGACCGTGGAGGCGAGCACCCTGGGCACGACGAGCCGATGTATCGGGTCGATGCCCAGCACCCGCATCGCGTCGATCTCCTCGCGGATGGTCCGTGCGCCCAGGTCCGCACAGATCGCCGTCGCGCCTGCACCCGCCACCACCAAAACTGTTGCTACCGGACCGATCTCGCGAATCACAGCGATTCCGGCGCCAGCCCCGGACAGGTCGATGGCTCCGATCTCGTTGAGCAGCACATTGATCTGGAAGATCACCATGACGCAGAACGGGATCGCGATCAGCAAGGTCGGCACAATCGATACATTTGCGATGAACCACGCCTGATGAACGAACTCCCGAAATTGGAAGGGCCGCCGGGGCAGCGTCCGCAGGGTATCCAGCGTGGTGCCGAAAAACTCTCCCACCGCACGTGGGACGACCTCCGCGGCGGACCGTGTTCTGTCCCAGCGGGCAGGCGAGGAGATCTCGCCGGAATCCACCATCGTTGAACCTTTCAGAAATCTGAAACCGATTGACCGGACCGCGATCACACCGTGCTGAAGTCGCTGGCCATATCCGCCCGCCGCGAACCGCACCGGACAACTCACCGAACCGATGACCCAGAAAACTGCTAATTCAGCGGCCTCCTAGAAGATCTTTCGTAGGATCTGCAGCGCCCGTTTGCTGTACGGGGGATAGATCAGCTGCAGATCCGGCGTCGAGGTCGCCCTCCTCGAATTCCTCGGTGAGCCGGGATTTCAACATCGAAGATCTATTTCTGTCGCTACGGCACGGACGGTCTCGGCGGCCCGGTCGGCGATCGCGGCGGCGGATCGAAGCGACGTCCTCACCGGTGAATCTCCTTGTCGGAATGTGCAGTCCAGTTCGATGGCCGGGCCGGGCTGTCGTCGTCCAGTACCGGCCCTGGTCGGCCCTGCAGCTTCCTACCGGAATTGCTCGTGGTGGCGGCACCGAACGCTGCATCCGGCCAGTCGGCTCGACGATCGGTGTCTCCGTTGGTGATGCCGACGATGGGCAGCCGGAGGGCGGCCGGCGCGGCAGGCGGCACTACCGGGTGCGCGGGCGCGACCGACGCGACCCGCTCGTACGCCGCACCCGGTGCGGGGCGCGGATCGGCGTGACCGCGGTTGGGCCATAACGACATCGCACGTTCAGCCAGTGCGGTAATGGTGAGCGAGGGGTTCACGCCCAGATTCGCCGAGATGGTCGATCCGTCGACGACGTGCAGGCCGGGATAGCCGAACAGCCGGTGGTAGGGGTCCACGACGCCCGTCTCTGCGCTGTCGCCGATAGCGCAGCCGCCGATGAAGTGCCCGGTCATCGGAATGTTGAAGACGCTGCTGCTGGTGGCCGCCGCGGGAACACCGTCGATCTTCTCGGCCAGCCGCCGCGCGATCTCGTGGCCGGCCGGGATCCAGGCCGGATTCGGTTGTCCCTCACCCTGTTTGGTGGTCATGCGTCGGCCGAACAGGCTGCGCCGGGTGTAGGCGGTGAGCGAGTTGTCCGCCGACTGCATCACCAGCAGGCCGATCGTCTGTTCCGACCAGCGACGCGGATTGTGGATCCGGACCAGATCCCGGCGGCTCCGGCCGAGTTCACGCAGCCAGCCCAGTCCGCGCGGGCCGTCGCCGCTGACCATCACGGTGGTCAGCAGTGATATGACGTTGCTGCCTTTGCCGTATCGCAACGGTTCCACGTGCGTGTCCGGATCCGGGTGGACGGAGGAGGTGATCGCGATGCCCTTGGTGAAGTCGCGGGACTTGTCTCGGCTGCGAACCGCCAGCAGCTCCTGGGAATTGGTCCGGGTCAGATACCCGAGCCGGGCGGACAGGTCGGGGAGCGAGCCCCGGTCGCGCAGCCGGTGCAGCAGCTGCTGGGTGCCCAGCGCAGCGGCGGCGAACACGACCTGCTCGGCGGTGAATCGATGCCGCCGCTTGCGCATCCACCGGCCGGTGCGGACCGTGGTGACCTGGTAACCGCCGTCCGGCAGTGGGCGGACATCGGTCACTGTCGTCAGCGGATGCACGGTGGCGCCGGCCTGCTCGGCCAGATAGAGGTAGTTCTTCACCAGCGTGTTCTTGGCGTTGTGCCGGCAGCCGGTCATACATTCGCCGCAGTGGGTGCAGGCGCGCCGGTCCGGCCCGGCGCCGCCGAAGTACGGGTCGGGTACATCCTCGCCCGGCCGGCGCCCGGGCCCGCCGAAGAACACACCCACCGGTGTGCGCTGGTAGGTATCGGCGATTCCCATGTCCTCCGCGACCTCCGCGATGACGCGGTCCGCAGGCGTGATCGCCGGATTGACAGTGACACCCAGCATGCGCTTCGCCTGGTCGTAATGCGCGGCCAGCTCGGCCTTCCAGTCGGTAATATGCGCCCACTGGCCGTCGGCGAAGAAGGTATCCGGCGGCTCGTACAGGGTGTTTGCGTATACCAGGGAGCCGCCGCCCACCCCGGCTCCGGCCAGCACAAAAGTGTCCTTGAGTAGCGTCATCCGCTGAATTCCGTAGCAGCCCAGCGCCGGTGCCCATAGGTAGCGCCGGATACGCCACGAGGTTTGCGGGAACTCGTCGTCGGCGAACCGGCGGCCGGCCTCGAAAACACCGACGCGGTAACCTTTCTCGGTCAGGCGCAGCGCGCTCACGCTGCCACCGAAGCCCGAGCCGACGACTATGACGTCGTAATCGAAAGTCATGGGCACCTTGCCTTTCAGGATCGCGTTCAGGCGACCGAGGTCATCCGGAAGTCGGAGGGATTCGAACCGATGGTCTCGCGACGGTAGGCGGTCACGGTTCTTTCACTTGTAGCCTGTCCTGCACACGCCCAGCGATTTCTATCGCTGTGGGTATCAGGAGCGGGGACAGGATCAGCCCGAACAGCGGCACGAGGATTGTCGGTTTGGGTCCCGGTCATCGGCGGGAGTCTCGGAATCTCAGAGATCCCTTCCCAGGGCGAATTTCAGGGGTAAGTAGCTAGAAGATCTTTCGTAGGATCTGCAGCGCCCGTTTGCTGTACGGGGGATAGATCAGCTGCAGGTCCGGGTGGAAGGTCTTGCGCAACACCGCTTTCCGGTGACTGAGTGCTTCGAACCCCCAGCGGCCGTGGTAGGCGCCCATGCCACTGGCGCCGACACCGCCGAACGGAAGCTGCGGCACCAGGCAGTGCATGGCGACATGGTTGATCACCGCACCGCCGGACGGGATCTCGTCCACCAGGCGCTCGCCCACCGCCGCCGATTTCGTGAAGTAGTACCCGGCAAGTGGTTTCGGCCGGGAGTTCACGAATGAGATCGCATCGTCGAGGCTTTCGTACGACAACACCGGCAGGATAGGTCCGAAGATCTCCTCCTGCATGACCGCATCGTCGGGATCCGGGTCGACGATCACGGTCGGCTCGATCGACAACGACGCCTCGGTGACCCGTCCGCCCAGCGCGATCGTGCCGCGCGTCTGCGCGAGATAGGTAGCCAGTCGCGCGAATTGGCGCTCGTTGACGATCCGGCGGCCGTCTGCGCCTCCCTCCCCCTCGAATTGCTCGATCGCCGCTACGATCTCGTCCACCAGCAGATCCCGGATACGGTGATCGGCCAGCACGTAGTCCGGCGCGATGCAGGTCTGTCCCGAGTTCACGCACTTGACCCAGGCGATCCGGCGGGCCGCGATAGCGATGTCGGCGTCGGCGGTCACGATTACCGGGCTTTTACCGCCGAGCTCCAAGGTCACCGGAGTCAGCGTCGCCGCGGCCGCGGCCATGATCTTCCTTCCGATTTGGTCGCCGCCGGTGAACAGTACGTGGTCGAAACCCTGCGCCAGCAGCTCCTGGGTGACCGGGGCGTCGCCCTCGACCACGACGACCGCCTCGGAGTCCAGGTATTCCGGAACCAGCCGAGCCAGCAGGGCCGACGTGGCCGGCGCCAACTCGGACGGCTTGAGTATCGCGCAGTTGCCCGCGGCCAGCGCGGCCACCAGCGGCGAAAGAGTCAGGTACACCGGGTAATTCCACGGGCCGATGACCAGAACGACGCCGAGCGGCTCGTACTGCACCCAGGCCGAACCCGGATACTGCACCAGCGACAGCGGCTGCCGCCGCCGGCGCATCCACCGCCGCAGGTGTTTCAGGGCGAACACGGCCTCACCCCTGGTGGACGATATATCGCCCATCCAGGCTTCGGCCCGGCTGCGTCCAAGATCACTAGCCAGCGCGGCTACGATCTGATCCTCCTGCTCATCAAGCAGCCGGATCACGTTCCGCAACTGCTCCGCACGCCAAGTGCGGTCTCGGGTCCGGCCCGAGGCGAACTCGCGGCGAACCCGTGCCATCGCATCGGGGATGTCGGGCAAATTGGAGACCGCTGGTGCGGTAGTCGGTATAGACATCTGGTTACCTCTGAGGAGTTCCGTCACGCCTTCGGCGACGGAATCAGGCCGTGTTCGAGAAGTAGTTCCGTGCCCGCGGTGCTGGCGCGAAAGTGTTTGTCGTGCAGGGTGTTTCGTTGACCGGGAATGGATGAGGTCTCTGGTAGATGGTTTTGGCTACCGAGACGAGGGGGACCGACGATGATCCCGAGCCCGGTGATCACGCGTTGGGGCGTTCGCGGGCGGTTGGACCACCGAGACCATTGGCGAGCGAGCAAGGCCGCTAGTGCCCTGGCGATTGCCGATGCCCATCGAGGCGATGCGGACGAGTGCGGTCTTCTGGCGGAGTTCGCGCATGTGTTGGCTCAGCTGTCGTAGTCGACTGCGACCGTCGGGGTGGTGGGATGAGATTGACAGGTCAGTACGAAGCCGGCGTCGACCTCGGCTGGGGTAAGCGCAAAGTTTTGCTCCATCGATACCGCTCCTGTTGTGATTCTGGCTTTGCAAGTGCCACACGCGCCGCCGAGACAGGCATACGGCGCATCGATGTTGCTTTTCAGCGCGGATTCGAGGACGGTCTCGCCCGCAGCGAGTTCCACGGTGTGATGCGCGCCGGACAGAGTGATGGTCACTTCGGACTTGCGGAAGGCATCGACGTGTGTGGATCGGTTCGTGCCGCGGAACAGTTCGAGGTGTATCCGCTCGGTCGGCACTCCTTCAGATGCGAGGTCCTCGCGCATTGTCGTGACGAGATCGCTCGGGCCGCACAGGTACCACCGGTCGATCGAAGTGACATCGCTGGCGAGCAACTGTTGAACCATCGCCAGGTCGATACGGCCACGAACAGCGGCGGGGTGGTGCGCCTCACCTGAGCGGATGTGGAATATGCGTAACCGGTCTGCATATCGAGATTCGAGCTCATCGAGTTCGGAGGCGAACATGGTCGACTCTGCGGTTCTGTTGCCGTAGAAGAGGATGAAACGGCTCTCGGTCTCGATCTCCATCGTGGTGCGCATGATCGACAGGATGGGCGTGATGCCGCTCCCTGCCGCCACCGCGACATAGTCGCGCCGAGCGAGTGGATCAAGGGGTGCGCCGAAGCTACCCGTGGGCGTCATCAGCTCCAGGACATCACCGGCTCGCAGCGTTTCGACCGCGAAGGTCGAGAACATCCCGCCCGCGATGTGCCGTACTCCGATCGCCAGTTCTCCCGATGTGGCCGAGGTGCAGATCGAGTAGTTTCGCCGCACCTCCCGCCCACCGATGCGGCGTCGAACGGTCAGGTGTTGGCCCGCCTGGAATTGGAACTGATCGCTGAGGTGATCGGGAACGTCGAAAGTGACTTTGACGCTGTCCGGAGTCAGGGGCTCGACGCTTGTGACGGGGATCGGGTGGGCGCTGGCATGGCGTGCCGCGGAGGAACGCGGTATCCGAACCGGGAGCAGTGCGGCTAGTTTGCCGTTGAGGCGTTTCCACTCGCGGTACTGCGTGGCGTCGAGCTGCTGCCCGAAGACGGTGCCTATTGCCGAGTCGCGCTCTAGGTAGGCGGCCTCATTGCGTCGCCAGACCGCGACGTAGCGGTAGAAGGGAATGGAGGGATGCAAGTGGTGGACCAGGTGGTAGTTCTGCGACAAGAGCAGAGGAGTCAGGATCCACTCCGAGCCGACGCGGTTGCGGGTCGCGCGATAGCGGTTCTCGCGTTGGGTGTCTTCCAGGTCGTGGTGGGGTAGCCAGTCGAACCACCATGCGAGCACGAACATCGCCACCCGCCCGGGAATCAGGCAGATCACCGCGAGCGTCCACAGATATCCGGCGAAAGCGGCCGCCACGATCACCGTCACCGAAAAGGTCATCAACGCCGCCGTTTCCAGGACCTCGGCGCGTGGGCGCCGGCGCAGGTTACGCACCAAGAAACCGATATACGGCAGGTCCATTGCCGGGAAACGGATGGGCAGCTGCCACCAGGGTGCGGCGCTGACGAAGTGATCGGGATCGAACTCACCGTCATTGGTGTTGCGGTGGTGCTCGATATGGATGAACGCGAACGACTTGAATGAGATCAGCGGCGAGACGAAGAACATTGCCACGCGACCGAAGGCGACGTTGACCCAGCGATGGGAGCTGATCGAGTAATGCGAGGCGTCGTGCAACACGGTGAACAGGACGAAGATTGCCGCGGAGCTCGCGGCGATGGTGGCGATCGCAGGCAAAGCGTCGGTGAGCGCGGCCCAGGTCGAGGCGCCGAAGAGCGCAAGCGCAAATGTGAAGATGCCGACTATCGGCCAGGACAGCGTAGGAACTTGCTCGCCCGGATCAGGCAAGGCGTGCTGCGAGGCGGCTGCTGGGGGTTGGGGGTGTCGAGTCGTCGTCGACATCGGACTCCTCCTTCGCGCTTCGGGATGAGATGCCTCACAACCTATTAACGACCGGTATCGGTCGACAAGGCCATCTCAGCCCTCTCCGGTGTGCTGCGAGCACATCCCGGCACGCTCGGCGTCCGTCGGTGCGGCTATGACTCGCGCAAAACCGAGGCCCCCAGCACGTCGCAGACGAGGAGGGCGGCATGCAGTTCGGCGATCTTGACAGTTGCGGGCCGGCCCCTGCGCTCTTCGGCACGACGCACCCTTTGCAGGACCGTGTTCCGGTGGATTCCCAAGGTGCGTGCTGCGATCGCCAGACTCCCTTGCGCGTCGAGCACAGCCAGGAGTGCGGCGCGCTCGCCGCGCTCTTTCGCGTCGTCCCGTGCGAGAGCGCCGAGCTGAGCGGCGACGAAGGCTCGCGCCGCATCCAGGTCGCGCGAGATGGCATCCACCAACGCGACATCGCTGAACTGAGTAATCGATGGCGCCGCGCGACCGGACAGTTCGATGACGCGGCGAGTGCGTAGAGCCTCCAGGTGGGAGGTACGGAAGCCGGCAGCCCCCGGATAGGGAGAGCCCACCGCGATATGAACGTTTTTACTTTCGCCGGGAAACTCCGTCGCCATGCCCGTGAGCGAGGTCCTCACCTCCCCCGTGATCGATGCCCATCCCCACACCGCGAGTGGACCGTCCGCCACGACGAGCGAGTGACCCGCCCCAAGGAACCTTCCAACCTGCCGAGCGAATCCCTCGAGGTCGACGCCGCGGTCGTCGACCCAGCACACGAAGCCGATCTGCCGACCGGTGAGCCGGTGGCCGAGCACACGTTCGGCCCGAGCGATGTCGACACGTTCCCCAGCGAGCAAGGCCCGCACGACATCGGCGCGCTCGGCCCTTGCCTGGTTCTGGCGTCGGTCGAGCTCAGCGACGTACTCGGCAGCTACAAGACTGGAGATGCGGTCGATGTATCGAAACCCGAACCGCTCGAGATCGACAAACGTCCGCAACGCGACAGCGGGGTCGTCGATCGAGTCAGTCAGCGCTTCGGAAAGCTTCTCGGTGAAGAACTCATGTCCCAACCGATAGAACCGCAGCATCACATCCACGCTGTGCCCCCGTGATGCCATTGCTCGCGCGTGTTCGAGCGCCGTTACCGGCGCCTCCACAGCCGCTATATCGATCCCATGACGAACCATCGAAAGTACCGCTTCGAGATTCGACGAGCACGATCCCAAGGTCAGGCCGCGAAGCTCAGCATCCCCAGCGACCTCCGGTACCCGCTCGACTATGTACCTCTGCATGTCGTCGGCCAGGCTGGACACATTAGCCAGAAAATACGCAGCAATACCCCTTCCAGCCTCCGCACCGTCAGCCGGCTCCAGCGCCTCCATATCTGCACACTATCCTCGACCGAACTGCTACAGCCGACCGTTCACTATCGACGCAGCAACGGAGTTGTTCCGTGGCTGGGGCGAGCGAGGGCCTGTCGGCCACACCGGTTTGCCAACGTCAAACTGCTCCGAGCGCTGCGGCTACGGCCGCTCGTACCGCCCCTTCTGAAGGGGTGGGCATTCCCATGGCAGCGGCCATCTCCGCGATTGAGGTCATCGCCACCTCCGGCAGCCCGCAGGCCGTGAATGCCGAAAACGCGGCCAGGTCTGGCGCGATATTCAGAGCAAACCCATGGCTCGTCACGCCGCCGCGAATCCGCATACCGATCGAGGCAACCTTCTTGTGCTCCAACGTCCAGACTCCGACCAGGCTCTGAGCCTTGGCCGGCGTGTCACGTCGAACAGCCCGCAGGCCAAGCGAATCCAAGGCACTGATCAAGCCTTGCTCCAGCCAGCGCACGATATCCCCGGGGCCGCGCTGACGGAGATCGACCACCAGATAACCCATCAGCTGCCCCGGTCCGTGGTAGGTCGCTTGCCCTCCTCTGTTCACCTCAACCAGAGGAATCTCGGTCTGCAGCGGCAATTCATGACGGGGGGTCCGGACACCATAGGTGATCACTGCGGGATGAGTGAGCAATACCAGCCGATCCGCAATCAGCCCCTCCCGCCGCTCTCGAACCCAGATTTCCATCTGCGCGACGGCCTCGAGATATGGAACCTCGCCCAGATCAACCCACTCCAGCTCACCCTCGCTCACACTCGGCCCTCTCTGTGCTACATGCATACCCGACCAACAGACCGGGATTGAGGCTCATAAGCATGTCAGGAGGCAGCAGACTCGGGACCGGTGTGCTCGATGAACGTGCAGCCTCGGCATTCGGGGTCTGCGGTCACGCCCGAGGAAGTCGAATACGGCAAGTACGCGTTCCCTGCCGGAATCGCCAGGCCGTTCGACCTCGCGCTCGAACTTGGCGCGGAGTCGCTGATCCCGGTCGATCAGGAAGGCCTCGACCAGGGCCTCCTTCGACCCAAAATGCCGGTACAAGGTCATGATCGAGGTCTTCAACCGGTTGACTCCGACGGCGCGGATGCCCCGGGAATCCTGGGGTCCCGTAGGTTCAGCCAGTACGGACGCTTCGTTTACGCTTCATGTCAACGCATGTCACGCATTCCCCCATTCCGACCCGGTCGCTGCGGCCGGCGGAGGTTTGACGTTGTTGCCGACCATCCGCGCAATGCGTTCGCGCTATGGCAGTAAGCCCCGGTTCGAGTTACGTGGAGGTCGGGACGACGATCAGCAGCCAGGCGAGTATCGGGGCGATCAGCACAATGTATCCGGTGTAGGAGAACAGTGTTCGCTGGAACTTGTCCCGATCTCGTCGAGAACCTCGATCGGACGGCGAGTCTGCATATCGATCAGGATCGTTCCGTAATGGTGCCCGCGGCGCAGGGCGAAGTCGTCGACTCCCAATACCCGCGGGATCGGGTGCTGCAGATCGGGCAATGCTCGGATCTGGCGCAGCAACGTCATCCGGCTCACTGTGGCGGCCAGCTGTCGAGTCAGCCGCGCTCCGGCGCGGCCGCCCAGCGCCAGCGCGACCGCGCACAACGCACGCTGCAGGGTCAATGTGCGGCGGGCATACTTGGCCGCCAGCTGCGGCACTTGTTCGGTGAAAGTTGTTTTGCCGCACTCGGAGTTGTCGCAGAACAGTCTGCGGACCTGTAAACCGATCAGGACCTCGCGGCCGGTGATCGAGGCATCGGACAACCGTCGCCGGTAACGGCTATGGACCCGCCTGGACAGCATCCCCCAGCCCGAACACACGACCGGATCCTCACCGGTGGCGGCCTCGATCCGCACTGTTGACCCCGCCGCGCGGATCGCCTCGATCCGCAGACCGTCCAGATGCGGGAACAGCACCCTCATCAGTTCAAGATCAGAACACCCGCGACATGATGAACTATCAACCGCCCCTTCGCATCCCGAACGGGTCAATCGCCAAGTCTGTGCCAGATCCACGATTCGCTTGCCGTTGACATGACCCACCGTACTTGCGCACCAGATGTAGCTGGCTATGCAAGTACAGGATTCGCACCATCGCGTCGTACGCACGCCTCCAGAGCCATTACCGAATCGAAGAGCTCCCGAACTTCAGGAACCACAGCATGAGGTAGATGTCCCCCACGATGCCGTCGAGGATGAATTGCAACGGCGTCGACGCCAGGTCGCTGATCTGCTCGAAGTCATCGATCAGCACCTGGCAACCCCCGGCAATCTCTCCACCCTGAATGTGATTCTCTGCCAACTTGATTCGCCAGCCGACATTTCCCCCGTGGCCGTGACGCCGTACCGTCGACCGCCGCTTTCAGGTACGTGGTCGCCGTGTGATGGTCACCGATCCGCACGTACGCCCAGCCGGTCATACCCATCAGCGCCGCAGGCCGGAGATACAGCCAGTTCGGATCCTGACCGTAACTCGATTCAAACGCGCCATGCGCTCGACTGATGGCGTTCGCCATCGCACCCTGCAGGCTCGAGGACGACAAAGCGCACACTCACACGCACCCGTGGAGCGGTTGTCCGCCAACCGATCTCGGACACTGCCAGAGCCAGCTCCGGCGAAGCAGGCACATGCGGAATTGAGTATGTCCGTGTGTGGCGCTAGTACGCATCGGTGCTGCCGCCAGACCCCTGCGCACGAGCCCGTACCGGCCTGGTATGAGCAGGTACGGGCACGTGCCGTTCAGCCGCAGTGCACTTTGAATACCTGCCACTCGTCATCACCGATGAGGCCGCCCCAGTCGATGCATTCGCCCTTTGCCTCGACCTTCACCGGACCCGCGAACTCGGTGTATTCGGCGTCGTCGACGACTACGGCGCGACTATCCCCTGACCGCCGGAGCCCGGCGCCCATCCGCACGGGTTTCCCCGGCTGGTCCCGGACGGTGACAACGCAATTGTTCTTACCGTTGTAGGTCAGAAAGGCGGTGCCACCGACGATGTCGTGCGAATCGATCACGTCATATCCCTTACCGCACTGACCACCGTAGGTTGCCGCGGATGCCGTCGCGGGGAGGAATACCGCCATCCCGGCAGTGATTCCGATTACGCTCGCACACACGGCAATTGTCTTCTTGGCGTTGATCACGTAGAAACCTCTTCTTCTTGACGTGCAGTCTCGCGTACGCGGGTAGCGCAAGATCTCCGAACGGCGCTCGACGCTATTGACACACCGTCGAGGGCTTACGAGAAGAAACGCTGTGCACCACATGATGGTTCACTCTGTTTCGAAATTTCCCGTTCCCCTCTGGCTGTCCGTGGAAGCATCGGACGACCGCAACCGACTCGCACCGCCCGAGAGTGATTCCGTCTGCGTCAGTAGTTTTGCGCCTCCGGCGTAGGTTCGACCCGACTATTCGCCGCTCGAGGTAGGTGGCTCGTCGGTGGATTGCAGTCGGGAAGTAGCCAGTAGGTCAGCCGTCGTTGCCCAGGGCGAGAAAACCAGGAAGGCTTCAGCGGCAACGACCTGTATGAAAACGAGGGCCAGCGCGACTGTGGTGACAACAGCCGCGACCAGTGGTGCCACGTAGTCGACCTTTTGCGCGAGCCACACCAGCGACACGGCGAGCAGATAGACCGTACCGATGAGGCTGATCAGCGCGGTGACCAAAATCAGGCGCGCGCACCGCATCAAGACCGGAAATAGACCGGGCACGTCCTCACGGATCTCACGGATTCGAGCCATGACGATGGTGACTCGCGGAGCAGTGACGGCGTTGGCCAGGGCGATCACGGCGCGATTGCACAGCATGACATCCAAAGCGCTTCGTTGAATTCCGCCATTTCCGACCCTCCGTGAGTGGGTCGACCGGATCAGAACTGGTACATGCTCGCCGCGGAATACTGCGCAGTGAGAGACTAGCGCGCTGCGGGCGGCAACCCACGTATCTGGTGACTTCCCTTCCCCTGCAGGTTCGGCGCGTCCTGACGGCGACGAGTCGAGCGGGCACGCACTCTGGTATTTGCATCCGGACCGCCGCGAGATCACCGGTGCTGGAGACAAGCTCTCGGAGCACATTCGGTCCCGTGCTGGTCCCGTTTTGCGGGTGGTCGGCGAATGACAAAACCCCTTCCGATGCTGGTCGGAAGGGGTTTCTCATGCGTCGGGCTGACAGGATTTGAACCTGCGACCACCTGACACAGGTTCTAGTTTCATCGACGTGCCTCAGCAGACCTCATCATGCCTGGTCAAGCACTCTTTTCGCGTCGGGCGACCTGCCCGTCATGTCCTATCGGATCCGGGCAATTCCCATCAAAAGTGTGAGATTTTGGTGGGACGGATCGAATGACGGAATCGCGTCGCCCATCGCCGACACTCCCCCGGGCCGAAGCGATCGACAAGTGAAGATCGGGGGAGCACAACCCGTTCATTACGAGCCAGCGGGCCAGACCAAATCCGATCACCGCTGTGCAGAAACGAATCGAAAGTCGGCGTGTCGCCAATCCAACACGCAAACATTTTCGGCGACAGCTAACTTTTAGCTACAGGAGACAGTGGGTCCATGGCCCTGCTGACCATGCGTGGCACTCGGCCCGCTGGCCCGCCACCGGCCGCAACCGCAGCTCGACACGTCGACGAACTCCCCGCCGGCGCGGTCATCGAACTGGAACGGGCCGTCGATACCAGCGGCACAACGAGACTCGGCAAATATCGTGTCAAGACCGGATCCGCACTCGCCGGTCAGAGAGTCCTGCTGCGCCTGGACGGCCACCTGCTCCACGCAGGTCCACGACGGCGTGGGGTTGGAATTGTCCCAGAAGATATAGTCGCTGATTCGCGGGTATGAGCGAATAAGTGCGAGTAGTTCGCGCCGAAACTTCAATCTAGTCGTCGGAGGGTGCGCGGAGTCTTTGGTGCACTTATCCGAAGAAGCGGCCCCATTGGTAGAAACCACCTGCGGCGCGGCCCTTAGCCGACTTGAATGGATGGAACATACTTCTGATAAGTCCGGATCGATGCTGCACCGCAGGTACGAGCTCCATCACACCGCGCTCCGGTGCATGGTGCCACACCCATTGACCTTGGGCCATTTCTTGTTGGACTGCTTGGCGCAACACCGGGTTCCTCTTCATCGAGTTGTTGAGCCGTCGCCATGCCGCCTTCACGTGGATCTGCCGTATCTCTTCCGGTTTCAAGTGGAGCAGACCCGACCTTGGCTTCAGCTTGAAGCGGTACAGCACCGAATAGGCTTTTCCGGTCCCGACCTGTATCGCCTGAGCGCCACCTTTGGCGCCCGAAACAACCGCGCCAACGGCGACGCCTACGATCGCCTTCACGGCTTTCGCCGCGACATAGAGTGCTTGAACGGCCTCGTTTCCCTTGGCGTTCGGTGAGTCCCTTCCGGCAGCCCGCCCGAGGTACCGCTCTGCGGCGCATTACCTTCGGCCGCGGCTGCCAACGGATCCGATGCAACGTTGGCGATCGCGACGGCGAGATCCATTTGACTAAGCGTGCCCGTGCCCTTGCCGGTAATCCCCGTTCCACCCTCCCCCGACGCCTTCTTGTGCAGGCTCGGGTCGTCGGTGCCGTTGATAGAGCCACCGTTAGAGGCCGCCGAGCCGGTCGGCGAGCCCTGGGTGGAGCCGCTCGAACTGACACCGGCAGGTGACCCGCCTGCGCCGCCTTCGGCGCCGCCGGGACGGTTCCCGATGGCGTCGCCGCGTTCAGTGCCGATGCCGCCAGACATCCCACCCACGGCCCCAGTCTCGGCGCCAGGTGTCGTCATGGCACCTTTGCCGTCGCCGGCGCCGCGACTTTCTCCGGGCGAGCCGCGCGGCGGCGCACTCCCGCCTGGGTCACTGACCCCTTGAGCGGCGGGTTTACCGCCGGGCGCGCGCACGACCCTTGAGTAACCCTCCAATTGTTGGCCGTGGGCGTCCTTGTCGTTGCCCTTCTGGTGGAACACGTGAACCCGTGCGCCCGGTGGAGGCCTCGGATCTGCGCCGTCGTCGTCGCGCAACGTCATGGGATTGTTGTCGGCGAAGGACAAAGAGGTTGGTGTAAGCGGCGAGGCCGGTCGGATCGCAACTGGTCCACCGGGCCAGCCACGGCGCGTAGTAGCGCGCGCCCACATAGTAGAGACCGCTCTCCTCGTCGCATTCTTTTGCGGTGTAGCGGTAACGCTTACGGCCGTAGCTGCCGAAGCTGGTCACGCCGTATGGCGTGTACTCCTCGCGTCGGATCAGTGATGCGTCTGCTGCGCTGGCTCCGCCGATTACGAGGTCACTGCTGTCGAGGTGATCTCCGAGGTGGTACTGCACCGGCTTATCGCTGGCACCGTCGCCCGGGAGCGGGGCACCGATCTTCATTACTGCGATTCGGCGCTCGTCATCCATGATGTGGAGCACGCACTGCTCTGCTCCGCCGCTGCGCAGGTGCTCGAACAAGCCGTCGATGTACACCGTGCTTTCATCGCCACCTGCCTTACGGACAAGCTTCTTCACCCGCTGGCCGGACGCGTCGTAGAGGTAACGGGCCACGACTGACGCGGGACCTGCGCCGGCCCTCACAGTAAACCGGCTCAACCGGCCCGCGTGGTCCGACGCGAACGACCTCGAGGTGTTCTCCGCCTCCAGCTGACCTGATGCGTCGTGCCGGTAGGCCATCGTCGTCGCGCCGATTACCGTCTTCTGCAGTTTTCCTTTCCTCGAGCGGGTCATCGCCGCGAAGCCGACAAATCCCGTTTTGATGCCCACAGCTTGTAGCCCGTGGAGGAATCAAGTGAAGCCGTCCGTCCCGCCTACCGGAACTATCCGCCGTCCGGTCGACTACCGCGGTTTTTGGCGCAAACCGGTCGACTGCCAATGCACAGCCTGCCAACCCTTTTCGGTTCGATGCCATGCGATGACGAACCGGTTGGTAAGGGCCAGGACCGAACCGTCGACCTCGGCCGACACGGCGGAGACACCGCTCAGGACAGCAACGTTGTCTCCGAGGTATCGGCAGCTCTCGTCACTGGTATCGATCGACAGGTAGTTCACCGCTCCCGATTTGATCGCAGACAGCAATGTCTCCTTGGTATCCACGCGCGCCGAGGCATGGACCAATACGAGATCGTCGGCCAGCAACTGTTCCAACACGCCGATGTCTGCCCCGACCATGGCCGCCCGCCGGGCTCGATCGGCGTCCAACACCTTCGAATCGCTCTTCATCGGTCCAGTGTTGCCACATAAGCGAATTCGGCGGACCATCGGCGATCCGCCCAATGGAACCGCACTCAATTCAGGGAGAACAGCGGGCCGATCAACGTCAGCCCGAGGTCCGG
Source organism: Nocardia vinacea (assembly GCF_035920345.1). NCBI lineage: Bacteria > Bacillati > Actinomycetota > Actinomycetes > Mycobacteriales > Nocardiaceae > Nocardia > Nocardia vinacea. The sequence goes on along the minus strand of NZ_CP109149.1, from coordinate 210,195 downwards.
CGTGTACGCGAAGAAGGCGAAGAGCATGAACGAGGCTACGGCGAGCTCGACGTTCTTGTTGAAGTGGATCCGATCGTTCTGCCTGAGCATCGGCTCGGTCTGGGTCCAGAAGTTGTGCATCGTCGGACACCGAGGTGGACGAACGACTGGATATGCTCGGCACGGAACAACCACGATCGTTGCGCGGCAAGGCAGCGATCGCGGACGCGATCCTCGCCTACGAAGCGTACAAGCGCACTTTGCGCATCGAGCGCTGGGCGGTGCTGGCCGCGGCCGATGCCCGCTCACATCGACCGTTGTGGGCATCAACCGGGGTCAAGGATCCAGCATACGAAGACACCCGCTATGTGATCGAGCTCGTGGCACCCGGCACCGTGAACATACTGCCGCAGCCGACGCTGACGGGCTGTCGTCGATCACGGCGACCAGGTGACCGGCCGGTACGAGGACGCGCGCCGGGTATTCGAACAGCTTGCTGCACTGGGCGTCGACATGAAGGAAGTCGGGGCGGAATTGGAACGACATGGTGTTGCAAATTCCAGCAGTCATGGCGAGCACTGACTGTAGCAATCGCCTCGGAATTTGCGGCTCATAGATCCGAGTTCTAGGGCAGCGAATCGGAAACTACAGCAAAGGATTTACCTGAGTTCGGGAATGAGGAGACAGGGGTACTTCTCAATGGAGATCACCGGACTACTAGTGTCAAGAAAGTTGCAGGTCCGCGGCATACACCAGGTTGGGGGTATGGGTCAGTTCCCTGTCCGGACTTGAACCCCCACAAGAATGGAGAGGTGAAGACTCCGACACCAGTACCCGATCACCGCCTCCGAACATCCACATTCGATGTCGCGCACCCTCCGCGGCCCGGCTCTCCAGCGCCCAACACCATCTTTCCTGCCTCATATCCGGATAGCGATCCTGTGTATGCGCCCTCGACGATCGGAACCTGTCAACGGCAGCTGAATTCGAAGAGCGTCGACAGACGCGTGATAGTCTGGGCACCAACTTATTCGGCGTGTCGTAAAGATTCCGCCCAGCCAGACTATTCTTTCGGCATTTGCGATTGGCCACCGCGTCATGAGAGTGTCGACACCTGCCCGACCGCGGAATCCGAATGAGCCCCGGACCGGTCTGCGACGGTTCGAGGCTCATTCAGGGGTGTTCGCGCCTACCAACCGATCGCTCAGTGATTGACGACACCAACATATCCCGCGCCCGGCACACCTGCGAAATCCGCTGTACTGCGCCGGTCCGGTTTCGCACTGGCTTCAGCGGCACCGATGCACTTTCGCGGCTCCACGGCCCGTGACCCCGATTCCGCCTCCGCGAGAAGCCAAGCATGGCACTGGGTTCCACAGTCAGCCTGTTTCGACACCACAACCGTTCGCTGTTTCAGCAAAGAAGCAGACGAGCAGATATCCCAGTTCGCGTGTCAGTAACGGAACAGTGACGCGAACTCGTTGCGAACTCACTACTGCCCAGGTGTCGGTACGCCGCCGGAACACCCTACCGCCTAGTTCGCTGATCGATAGCGCTGGCAGAGGCCGACAGCCGTGTCTTCTGACACAGTGCGACCACTGATCCCGCCGAGCCGCGCAGACAGTAGAGAACCTGGTTCCACGCGACGCACACCGCGTCCCCCCGCACCGCCGTTAGCACCGGTCAGCGAACTGCCAGCGAACACAACTCTCTACGGCGTCGGCTCCATCGATGTCAAAGGCCGGATCAGCGACGCAGTCATGTTCCGCACCCTGAGCTGGTCCCCCGGCACGCGGGTGCGAATCCGGCTGCGCGCGGGCTTCGTCGTGGTCACCTGCCCCGGTGAACACGCCCGCATCGATAACCAGGGCAGCTTGCATCTGCCCGCGGCGATCCGCCGTGCGCTGCGCATCGGCGCCGGGCAGCGCGTCCTCCTGGCCGCCCACCTACCCAGCGAAACGCTGCTCGTACTCCCCCGACCACTCATAGACGAGCTGACCGCACCGCTGTTCACCGCCCTCACCGAGAAGGGACCGGCATGACTCCCCCAGCACCTGACAAGATCGCCACCGCCCTGACCGTGCTACAGAGCCTCGGTGTGTCCGCAGAGGACTTGAAAGGACTGAGCACTCGCCCTCCACTACCGACTTTCGCCGAATACATCCCCCGCGTCTACGCATCCCTGCCTGCCACGCTCACCCGTGACGCCTACCTGGGATATTGGCGCCGCCTGCTCGAACTCGACGGCTGGGCCGATCGGCGTCTCGACGAAGTCACCGTCACCGACCTCCAACTGGCCATCGAGCTGCTCCAGACCCAACGTAAGGTGCGCCGCAACGATCGCAACGGCTACTCCGTGCGCATCCATGCCGTCGTCGCACTACGCCGCCTGTACCAGAGCGCGGTCGACGATCGCCTCATCGACGCGACCGACAACCCCGCCCAGCGGTTACGACTGCCCCGCCAGCAGCCCTCCACCCGCGACAAGATCCCCGACGAGATTCTGCGGCAGATGTACGACATCGCGGCGACCACCGGTCAGGACCCCGAACTCGACCTTTTGTTGCTGCGGCTACACACCGAAACCGCATGTCGGCCTATCGGTGCGATGTCGCTGCGCCGCATCGATCTCGACACCACCCAATGCCTGATCCGCCTGCGCGAGAAAGGCAACACCGAGCGCTGGCAGCCCGTCTCCCCCAGCCTGATGGACGCGCTGCTGCGCCACGCCGCCGACCGCCCGGTCGCCCCAGACGAACCACTGTTGCGATCCAAGCGTGGCGGCCGCCCGGTCCGTCGTCGCCGCTACGAAAACATGTTCGTCCGCATGTCGCGCTACATCCCTGACATCACCGTGCGCGGCATCAGCATCTACTGGCTGCGCCACACCACCCTGAAATGGGTCGAACGCAACTTCGGATTATCGGTCGCCAAAGCCTATGCCGGACATGCCGACAGCCATCGCGACGGCGCTACCACGATCTACACCCGCGCCAGCACCAGCGAAGTCGCCGAAGCGTTGTCTTGGCTCACCGGTGAACAACATCCCCTGGCCCCATCTGCCGACTACGGCAGCCAGCCCAACGAATAGCGCGGTCTCGGAAAGGGCGCCGGGTCGGCATCCAGCTCATGTGGAGCTCTTTCCGGTCGGTAGTGCCCAAGTCAAAGCGCCTGGGTTGCAACTCGCGATCCATCTCAACCGAGGTATCCGCACACCAGCCGAGCACACATGCCTCGTCCGCACGCTGACCACGTCGCACAAGGAAGCTGTTCCATGCCTGAGGAATCCATCGACTCACCTCACGGCGGCGTGCACACCGCACGGCCCGCACCGACCGCCCGCAAGCCGCGTGCGCACGCGTTCTTCTGGACCGTGCTCACCGCAGCGGCCATCGTGAGCATCACAGGCAACGCCACCCAAGCCCTCCTGCACGACACCGCGCTGCCCGCAGTCGCCGCGGCGGTCGCGGTCATCCCGCCGCTGGCGCTGCTGGCCGCGGTGCACGGGGTCTCGATCCTGCTGCGTGCGCACGCCGGAGCCCGCGGCACCCACATGGTCGCGACCGCGATGACCGCATTCATTGCCATCGGGGCGTTCTGGCTATCGTTCACCGCCCTGCGGTCGCTGGCGATCACCGCCGGTGTCCCGCACGGTGAAGCGTGGCTGTGGCCGTTGATCATCGAAGGGTCGATGGCACAGTCCACCGTCGCGCTGTTGGCGCTCGCCCATTCCGCTCACGGTGGCGAGCATCGGCACGCTGCAGACCACCACGTAGCTGACGACTCCCCCTCCCGGCACATCGACCGAGCAATCGCTGAAAATACGGCTAACACTGCGCCGATGGCACCGAACGCGATACGCGCCGTGCACACGCCATCACACACTGCAGTCGATGCCCGCCAAGACCTTTCCGATCTGGCGCGGCGCTTGTGCGCACGCGATCCCGCACGGCGTCGCGACCCCGAACTCGTCGCCCAAGCCCTGGCACACCATCACCTCGATGGCTGGAACCCGACCCGTATCGCCAACGAACTGAACAAAAGCCGGTCCACCATCAGCCGAATACTCAGCGACGCAGCAACCTTCAGCACCCACGAAACGACGGCGTCATCACCTGCGACCGCGCCGACAGTACCCGGATTCTCCGCAGGCGATCCCCGACACATCCGAGGCCCATCCGCCCAACTTTCGGTTCCAGCGACCATTCAAAGCAGTGCCTGCAGCTGACGTCCGGACGCCCTGCCCAATTGCGGTCCAATCGACTTCAACTCCTCTACGAGCGGGACGCAAGCCACAAATGCGCTGACTTGGCCCGGACTGAGGCTGTTGCAACTGGATCCCCTGACTCCAACTACCAACAACCCTTGAGAAGGGGACATCGATGCAGAAGCTCGCGAATATCTCTCGACAGCAGGTCACGGACGGTGTTGGATACCCATCAGAGCTTTCGTTGCAGGTACCAGCACCACAGACGCGCCGCTACAGCGCAACGGCTTTGGAGGGGGTTGTCTGCATGGACATCGATCTGACGTGTCCGCACTGCAACCAACTCGACTTGGTGCAGAGTGTGCCGGCCCTGCATGCCGACGGTGTGTCGACCAGTTCCGGGACGAACAGCTATTCCGGGGTCGGGGTAACTTCGACTGGCCTGGTTCCGGTGTTCGGCACTGCCACCGTAGAGCGCACTCACACAACAGCACTCGCAGCGAGTCTGTCGCGAGAGCCAGCCCGTACCCCGGCAGGGCTCCTGACCTTCATCGCGCTGGTGTTGCTCTTGCCAGCAATGTGCTGGGTAGGGACGGCACTCATCTCGATCGTCAATCCGGCTCCTGGGGAGTCGCGATGGATCACCGCGCTAGCGATGGTCGTCTTCTTCGCGATGCTGGCGGCGCCCGGGGCCGTCCCGCTCACCATTGCGGTGTGCCGTATTCGTCGCAACGGCAAAGTCGTACGAGGTCGGCGCAAGGCGCATACGGTGTGGCGAGCCGGTTTCTATTGCCATCGGTGCGGCTTTGCGTTTTGGCCCTACTCACCAGCGCCGGGTATCCCCTCCCGGCAGGCTCTCGCGCCGCAGCAGTTCCGCTGGCACGTGCGGAACGCCGGTGGCTACGCAAACGCCTGAACCTCGCACGGAGAAGCCTGCAGAAATCCGCACACCGCAATCGACCGACCTGCCCCCGCTGTTCGATATTTCTCGCAGCTGTGGAGTCCCGAAATAGGCTCCCTAATCCGCGTGGTTGCGGGTGGGGTGAGCGTGTTCGGCATCCTAGATATCGGTGTGGATGGCGACCCGAACAAAGCCATCGCCGAAGCAGCCGCCGACATTCCGGGCACCTGCCCAGGGCCTACCGATCTGACCTATGCCGTTCCCGCTGAATACTAGCGATCTCTCCTAATCAGTTAGTAGGGACGGGGTTGCACGGCCGTTGGCCGTGGTTCTTGTTCCTGTGGTTGGTCTGTCGTCGGGTGACGCCCCTTGTCCTCCCGGTGTTGGAATGCCTTCTGAAAGAACGGCGCGCCTGACGGCAGACCAACCTGTGTGGTGGTGGGATTCCGTTGCTCGAGCCCGCTGCAGGGGTGACCTCTTCGATGTCTTCGCGAGCCTTTGAGCTCTTCGACAGCATGGGGTCCTGCGGTGCGCTGGAGTCACGGACGGCTAATGAGATGTCGGACCTTCGAGTCCCGTGATTAGGGTGCCGCGTGACTTCAACCTGGCTCGTGACCAGCAGCAATACTGATGAGGGAGACAACGCCACGAGCCGTTCGATTCCGGCCGCGGTGTGATCGAAACGGAACTGTTCGACCACCCCTTCGCCCGGTCGGCCCAGGGCCACGTCGTGAAACGACTCGGCCCAATCGGTACCCACCGCCAACAAGAAACCCGGCTCCTCTCACGGTCCTATCGGAAACGACTGGAGCAGAAGGCTTTGCGTCGTGCTGATAAACCAGTCCTCGCCGGGACGACACCCTCAAAGACGACTCGCCTCCAGCTAAAACCCCCGAGGACGCCGTCTCATTTCAGTCCTCGAAGGACAAGCGCCGAAAGCATTCCCCGGAGGTCCCAGCCATGAAAGAAGGTAGTGGTATCAGCGCCTTCGAAATCCATTGTGGTTGTTACTGATCGAACCTCTATGGCGGATGCTAACCTACAGCCCGGCCGGTCAGAACGTGCTCATCGCAGGCGGTTCGCAGCCCGTCCTTGCTGCCGAAGTGGTGAAAGATCAATGCCTCGCTGATTCCTGTGGCTGTGGCCACGGCACGCAGACTCCGGACTCCTCGGTCAACAAGAACCGGTGCCCGCCACCACTGCGGCCGCGCCCTCGGCCAATGCGGCGGCAGTGTCAGTTGCGTCGGCAATACCTCCGGCCAGCAGCACCGGACGAGAGCCCGCGATCGGCAATACCCGCGGCAAAAACTCCAGCGCTGCAACAGTTCCCACCAGATGGCCGCCCGCTTCGCGGCCTTGAGCAATCAGTCCGTCGGCACCCCACTCCACCGCGGCACAAGCCTGGTCCTCGGTTCCGACCAGGACGAGAACGGACACACCAGCGTCCCGGAGTTCCCGCACGATGGTCCGGTTGCCACCGAAAGCGAGGACCACGACGTCAACGCGTTCCCGCAGACAGACCTGGACATGGTGTCGGCGCGCGACCGGCATCAACAAGTTGACCGCAACTGTTCGATCGGGAGCTTCTTCACGGACCTGCCGATCGCGACACGCAACTCGCCCGGAGGCAGCAGACCGATAGTTCCCAGCCCACCCGCACCGGCAACATCGCTGCCAGTCAACCGCCAGCGATGTTGCCCATCCCCGCTTGCGCAACGGGAGCATCCAACCGAAATCTGTCGAGAACATCCACAAACCAGCCCCTAAACGGCTCTCGATCACACCGCCTCCCAGCAATCACGCCCGCGGCCCCGATCCCTATGGCGTGTCATCTTGCGTGGCGCAGCAAAGGAGACACAACCAAATCAGCCAGCTGGCCTGAGCTCGTCGAACTTCTCGCGTAGGGTCGGACCAAGGCGATCGACGACATGATAGCCGGGGTCGGAGGGCCATGGCAGGTGCATGAGGAAGGACGTGCCGATAGCGGCCCTGACCTCCCCGCCGAGCGGGGTCTTCTCGAACTCGGTGGACAGGAAGTGGATCAGTCCTTGCCAGTTGAGGTCTTTGAACTCGCCGTCCTCGCCGAGAAATGCGGAAACCACTGCGGGAGTTACATACATACCGAGGAATACGTGGGCGAGCGGCCCGCCGTCGTTCTCGATATGGCACTCGAGGTCCTCGGCCAACCGAGGGAAGCGCTCGGCGATCCTGGATATGAAATCGGATGCGTTATCGGCGTCGTCGTACATGGACAGTGGAGCTCCTTGCTCTCGGGCCACACCATCAAGATAACCCCGCGCTTATTTGAACCGAAACTTCTTGTTTGCCTTGCTCGTCGACGGTGCGTGAGCGAGTCGGACGCGCGGCGGTTGTCGCCTGCCGCCCAGGAGGTAGTGCGGCTGCGGGTGGTGGCTGCGCTGGAGTCGCCTGACCAGGTCATGCGGGCAGCGAGTTCCTGACCTGGCTGAAAGGGCAAGACCTCTCGCTGGAGCGAGTTCAGGTTTCTGGCCGCAGGTGCATCCGCGGGCGCCGGCGGCGGCCAGCCCGGTGTGACGTACCAACTCGGGGCGGATGTACTTTCCGGAGACTGGTATTCGTTCGTCTTCAGATCTTTGAAACCATCGCTCAGGTGCGGTTTCAGCTCGAACCGCCGCCAGGCCCGCCCAATCGTCGATTTCGGACATCCCGGTCCGTTCGGCCATCGACGACCGCGACCCGTGCGTGGCATCGAACGGCACCTGCAACGTCAATTCGTCCAATTGTTTCACCTGATCCAGCAAGATCGACGGCGGCTGGCGAGGCTCGTCGGCCATGCCAGCCGCCCCGCACTCGACGAACCGGCACCGCCACTTGGCCACCGTCGGCGGCGACACCCCCAACTGGGATGCGATATGGGTATTGAACGCGCCCGGCTCGGCGCAGACCATTGCGATCCGGCACCGCGACGCATACGCCTGCGTCGACGTCGCCGCCCGCGCACCCCGCACCAACTTCCGCCCCTGAGCCACGGTCACCGCCAACTCGGTCGACTTTCGGCGACCCAGTCTTCGCCTCCGGCGAATCCTACAATTAACCAACGGATTTCAGGATCGACACCATCGTCGCCACGACGATTCCGACCAGGCGCCCGGCCTTTCGGTCGAGCGGATCGCGGCGGGCTGCCGTCGCCGACGAGGCAGACGACATCGAATCCGCTGAAATGGGCGAGCGACGTCCTGCCGACAGTGCGCTCTGGGGGCCGGTGGCCGCTCGTCGAGTCCGGCCTCATCACGGATGAAGCCGGACTCGAGGCGCTCGACGGCGCACGTGCAGCGATGGCTACTTCCTGCATCCGGTCGGACGTCATACTTCGAGCGTCCCGGGACTTTGCGGATGCCGCTGTCGCTCAGGCATGGGGACAGGTTGGGGCGGCACAATCCCCTTAGGGACAGTCGGAAACTGCGGCACCAGCCATGGGGCCGTGTCGAGAAAGCCCAATTCCGCCTGTGCACTGGCGACGACATCGTAGGCTTGCATAAGTGTTCGCTCGATGGTGACGGCAAGCCTGTATTCGGCATACGACGCAAGACCACCACCGGCTGAAGGGCGTTCGGTGTAGGAGGCAGGCACCGTTCGATCCAGATTGGCCGCGATCAACATTTCCTGCAATCGATAGACCAGGTCCTGGAGTTGTTGCAAGGCCGTCGAACCCACGGTGGCGGCTCGTTGCGCGATGGTGACGGCCGCGCCGTCGGCGCCATGCCACACCGTCTGATGACCTTGTAGAACATTTTGGGAGGTCGAATACGATTCGGTGGCGAATCCGGCAAGACCGGCGGCCTTGTCGGCAGGCAGCAGGGGCGGAGCCACGGGCGGAGATACCGCGTATTCCGGGGTACCTAGGGTATCGGCCAAATCCTGGAAAATGTCTCGGGCATCGACTACATAGTCGGCCAGGGCTTTCGATGCCTGGGGTGGCGGGTCGAGCGGCACCTGCCAGCCCTTGGGCTCCGGCTTGGGTGGGGTAGGCGCCGGTCCCGGGGACGGCGCTGGCGTGGGATCGGCCGGCTCCTCCAACATGTTGATCTCCATCAAGCTACCTGTTGCAGACGGTCGAGGTTCAGGTTCTCGGCATCCCCCGGACCGGCACCGCGGACCTCCCAGCAATGAGGACCGTACTGGTGAGATCGCGTAATCATTCGTGAGTTCCATTCGTGAGTTCGTGGTGACCAGCCGGGCGTTTCTGCACAGCCGACGCCGCCGCCCAGACCCCGGCGAAGCTGACGCGAATCATGCCTACGCGGCCAGTATTCCGCTGCGAAAAAGGCTGTGCGCTCGATAGGTTCCGAGTGCACAGCCCTCGCTCAACTTGCCCGCGTCAATCGCCGGTGTTCGACCACTCCCGGCGGGACTCGCTCTTCGCGGCCAGGGTTTGCTCGGCGTCGTGGAAGTAGGCGAAATCATCGGACTTGCCCCACCGCGGCACACCCGATCCGGCGCCATCGACCCTATGGCCACCGTGCCCGGGCCACCATGCTTTATGCCCGATCATCGCCGTGAGTGCGGGTGTGAAGAACATCGCCATGACGAACGCGGCGATTCCGATACCAACCGAGATGGCGAAGCCCATCTGTGCGAGCGCGTTGTTGCCCGAGAGCATCATCGACGCGAACGTGCCCGCCAGGATCACGCCGGCCGCCGCGATGGTGGGTCCGGTGTGCCGGACTGCTAGTGCGGCGGCTTGTTTCGGTTCATTGCCCGCGTGTGCTTCCTCCCGCAGCCGGGCGACCATGAGGATGTTGTAGTCGGTGCCGAGCGCGACCACGAACAGATACATGATCACCGGCAGCGTAAACATCAGGCCGGATTCTCCTTGGATGTGCTGGAACACCAGTACCGCGGCGCCGAGCGTGGCGGCGAACCCGAGGAATACCGACGCCATCAGGTACCACGGCGCGACCAGGCTGCGCAGCAGCAACCCGAGCACGATCATGATCAGGACCGCCGCCACCGGGAACACGATCGCGTAGTCGCGGGCCATCGCATCCTGGAAGTCGACGAAGACCGAGGTCATCCCGCCTACCGCCGCAGTGGTGCCGACGGGTGCGGCCGAGTGCGCGACGTCCCGCAGCGGCCCTTTGACAGTGTCCAGAGCGGCGTCCGATTCCGGCACGTCGGTCAGTGTCACCACGAAATCGGCGATCGTGTTGTCCGCGGACCGCTTCGGTTCGGCCACCTGGCCGACGCCGGGCACCGCGGCCAGCGCGTTTCGGTAGGCGTTGAGCTGTTCATCGGTCAACTCGCTACCGCCGGAACGCAGCAGGACATCCGAAGGCTGCGCCGTCCCCGCGGGCATACCCTTCACCAATTCCTTGCTGTAGACCATGGATTCGGATGCCTGCGAGGTCGAGCCGGAGCTGAGGTCGAAGGTCGGGTGGAAACCGAACGCGAACACCCCTAGCGCGACCAGCACCCCACCGGAGATCACCGCGAAGACACCGGGCCGCCGACCGAGCGAGTTGCCGGCGGCGAAACGCACACCTCTTGGCTCGGTCCGCCAAGCCTTGGACGGCCAGAACACCTTGGTGCCCAGCAGCGAAACTACCGCTGGCACCAGCGTCAGCCCAGCCACCAGCGCCACGGCCACCGCGATCGCCAATGCCGGCCCCAGCGCGCGGAACATGCCGAGCGTGGACAAAACCAGTGCCATGAACGCGATGATCACCGCGCCCGCCGCGGAGGTGATGGCCGCACCGACGCGGGTGACGGCACTGACCATGGCGATCTTCGGATCTTCGCCCGCACGCAGCCGCTCGCGGTAGCGGAACATCAAAAACAGGATGTAATCGGTGCCGACGCCGAACAGCACGACCAGCAGGATAGCGCTGATCGACGCGTCGATCTGCAAGTCGAATGCCTTGGCCACCATGGCGATCAACCCATCGACCATACTGGAGATCGCGCCGATCACGACGATCGGCAGCAACGCGATCACCGCGCTGCGGAAGATGACCATCAGCAGCACCAGAATCAGCACGATGGTAGCAACGCCGATGATCGCCATGCCCTTTTCGCTGGATTCCTGCTGGTCCAGCGCCTGAGCCGCCTGACCGGTGATGCCGGCCTTCAGCTCTGTACCCGCCACGCATTGCTTCAGTTCCGCGCGCAGCGACTTGACCGCATCGCGTTGGGTAGCGTCACTCGGACTGGTCACCTTGGTCATCTGCACCGCAAAGATCTGGATCAGCCGGTTCTCTGACGGCGGCACCGGCTGGATCGCGGTGACGTCGGTGATCCGCGCACCCAGCAGCCCGGTGCCGATCGATACCACCGACGCCGAATCACCCTCGGTCAGCGGCGCCCCGTCTTGCCGGGCGAACACAATGATCGCCGCAGGCGCTGAGCTCTGCGAAAATGCCTCCTGCTGCATCTCCAACGCCTGGATCGACTCGTAATGCGAAGGCAGAAAAGCGGATTGGTCGGTCGTTGATTTGAGTTCCGGTGCCGAGATCACCACCGCGATGGCGAGCAGCATCCACATGCCGATCACCTTCCACGGATTGTGGACCACCACGGCCCCAAGTCGTGCGAACATCTGCGCAAAATCCTTTCCGGATTCGTAATGAGCTGGGGTAATTCAGATTTCGTGGTCTCGCGAACTCGGGTTCGGTGGCATCGAACTCGAGGCTGACGGCCCGCACCGAAGGGATTTCGCGATCAGAAGGCAAGTTGGGCACCACCCGCAGGTTGCCGATCCGGGCCGCGGCCGACGGATCGGACGCAGGAATGTTGCCAGCATTCGCACCGTGGAGTCTCGCTCGAACTGTTCGGTCCGCACAGGGCATGGACATGACCGACGAGCATCCGCAATCCACTCCGGCCGATAGAGCGCCTGAGCTATATCGCCTGGTAAGTGCCAGCGGCTTTGATCACGGCCACCAAACCTCTCGTTAATTGTGAACAACGTTCGCAGTTGCAGGATAGATGTTTGCTAACGGGGTTCGCAACGCTCGGGTAGTGGCATGCTGACTGGCATGACACCCACGGCTTCCTCGACCTCGTTGTGGTTGCGAGGCGCCGATCCCAAACCGGGGCCGCGTCGCACCTACACCCTGGACCAGCTCGCGGACGTGTGTGTCCGTATCGCCGACGCGGAAGGGCTGCCCGCGCTATCGATGCGTCGCATTGCGGAGGACCTCGGGACCGCCGCAGCCTCGCTCTATCGGTACGTCGACGGCAAAAACGACCTACTCGCGCTCATGGTGAACCACGTCGCCGCGGAATACGACTACCCGCCCCTGATCGGGAACGTACGCACCGACGTCTTCGCGATGCTGGAGCAGGCGCAGGCGTTGCATCGACGGCACCCATGGTTGAGGGAGGGGTTAGGCGAGGCCGTTTCGTTGAACCTCGGTCGGAATTCGATGCGATACCTCGACCACATGGCCGGCGCTTTGGCCCAAGCGGGACTGGACGCGAACGCGACCATGATGGGTATCAGCCTGTTGTCGGGTTGGGTACGTACCTTCGCCGGGCTGGAAGCAGCGGGGTTTTCCGCCTCCACCATGGGTGAGTCCGACCACCTTCCGACAATGCTGGCCCATGGTGACTACCCGCATCTGACCGCGCTGCTAACCACTACCGAGTCCGCGACTGCACCAGTCGACAATGATGCGGTGTTCCGGGCGGGAGTCGAAGCACTACTGTTCGGCATCATCCCGGGCAGTGGTCGGCCGAGCGAGGGCTAGGGCACGCTTGTGATCACCCGCGGGTGGTTGATCGCACTGGGCGCCACCATGGCTCGTGTGCAAGAGGAGAATTCGCGGACGCTTCTGCCAAGCGAATTGCTTTCTGGCCGTCGCGACATTCGCGGTAGGCACCGATACTTTGCGCAAATGTGCGGGCCGGTACCCGGCCTGGTGGAGCACCGACGCATGCCGGGATCGGTCGCCAACGAAGCGGTGGGCGATGGCGAGTTGTGGGTGGCACTCACATAGTCGTGGGCGCTGATTGCTGCGCGGTGACTGGCCTGGTGAACCAGCCGGCGTAGGTCAGCAGCAGGCCGATCACGGCCAAGACGCCGAAAAAGATGCGGGCCACGAGCGTTGCCGTCGGTGATTGCATGGTGCTGTCGACGCCCGACTCGGCTGCTTCCGGGTTGGCGATCAAGAGGAATCCCCGTAGCGCGACGAACCAGCCGAACAGCGACACGGTAACCGCGAGCGGTCCGCGCCAGCTGCGGTGACCGCCGATGATGACAAGCCCTCCGCAGAGCATCAGGGATCCGACAAACCACACATGGACGGGCTCGGCGAACAGGTCGATGTCCAGGCTGGGCAGACGGATCGCGTAGACGGTCGTGAAGGTTGCGATATAGGCATGTGGGGTCCAGTTGACCGGAAACTGGCGTTAGCGAGTGTTGTGACCGAAACGTTTGCTGTGGAGGTTGATTCGCTGGATTGGCGGATGCTGGTGGGCGTGTGGTGGTTGCATGTCGGTTTGTGGGTGATGAGGGCGGGGTCGGGTACGGCCAGTTCGGTGTGCTGTCGCGAGTCGAGCTGAACCGGGAACGGTCCAATGACACCGATCGGGAGCTGATCGCGGTCCGGCGACGGGATTCGAATCGGCTTGGATTCGCTTTGCAGCTGGTCACGGTCCGCTACTTGGGGTGTTTCTGCCGGATCCGCTCGATGTTCCGGGTGAGTTGGTCGATTATCTGGCTGAGCAGCTCGAGATCGCGGATCCGTCGTGCGTGAAGTCCTACACCGACCGGGAGAAGACCAGGTTCGAACATGCGTGGGAGATCCAGCGCAAGGAAGGGTTGATCTCGTTCGCGCAGGTCGAGGCCGAACTGCTGGCGTGGATCACTGATCAAGCGTGGATGACCGGCGACGGACCGAAGGCCTCGCTCTCCGGCGCGGTGGGCTGGCTGCGAGAACACAATGCTCTGCTACCGGGCATCACCACCCTGGAACGGCTGATCACCGACGGCAAACAGGACGCCGACCAGCGACTATGGGCGCAGCTGGTCAGCCAGCTGACCGGCGGGGAGGCTGGGCAGCTGCTGGGGCTGCTGGACACCCGGGAGGAGAACCGCCGCCGGTATGTCGAGCTGGAGCAGTTGCGTAGGGGCGCGTTCACCCCGTCGCCGATGGGCATGCAGAACGCATTGGCGCGGGGGCGGGGTGTGAACGCGGTCGTCCCGGCGTCGGTGGACGTCACGGCGGTGCCGGCGCGCCGGGTGATCGCCCTGGCCACGCACGGGTTGACCGGCAAGACTGCGCATCTGCGGCGGATGAAATCCCAGCGGGAGCGGCTGCTGGCGCTGCTTACCGCGACGGTGTTCACTTTGCGCGCCAAGGCGATCGATGACGTGCTGGAGTTGTTCGACCGGCTGATGGTCACCGACTTGATGGCCAAGGCCGAACGCCAGTCCAAGGACGAGAAACTCAAGCGCTACCCGCGGGTGAGCCGCAACGCCGGCAAGCTGGCCCAGGCGGTGCGAGTGCTGTTGGAGATGAGCGAGAGCGAACCGGGGTTGTCGCTGGAATTGGTGTGGGATCTGATCGAGAACACCGTGTCCAGGGCCGAGCTGCGGGCCGCGCTCGCGGCGATCGATGAGCTGGTGCCCCAAGCCGATCCGGAGTGCGATTCGGAGCGGCTCGAGAGCTGGCCAACCGGTACGCCACGGTGCGGGGGTTCCTGCCCGCGATGATGCGCAACATCGACTTCGGTGCCACGGCCGATGCCGCGCCGGTGTTGAAAGCTGTTGCTGCGCTGGCGGATATGATCTCTCCGCAACGAAGTGGCCGGGGCGGGTTGCCGGCGCGGTGGCTCGATGCCCGTCGCGTGGATCACGCCCTGGTCGGAGGTGGCTGGCAGCGCCTCGTGTACCTACCCGAGCGGCCGGAACAGACCGTTGACCGCCGCGCCTGCACCCTGTGCCTGCTAGAGCAGTTTCATCGGCATCTCAAGCACCGCAACATCTTCGCCGAGCACTCCTCCAAATGGCGTGACCCCCGCGCGCACCTGCTGTCCGGTATGGCGTGGGAAGAAGCCCGCGACCGGGGCATGAACGCGCTCGGCCTGCCGGGCAACCCACGCACGATGCTGGGCGAGCTGGCCCAAAGCCTCGACGGCGCTTACCGGGAGCTGGCCGCGTATCTGGGGGAGGGACCAGGCCGAACGGTTCCTGTCCTGGCTCGACCAGCGCGATTGCGGGCTCGCTGGATGCACGCAAGCCGATTTCGATGCCTGGCATGCTGACGCGCTCGATCACTGCAAGAAGGCGTTGCGCCCCTTCTTGACCTGGGCAATGAACGCTGGTCACATGCCGAAACTGATCCTGCCAACCCTCCGCACCGGCGCCGGTCAGCCCATCACCCAGTCGCGACGGCTCGCCCTGTTACGTCGGGTGCTCACTGACGATCGGCCACCGATCCGGTCACGGGTCGCGGCCGCGCTGATGCTGCTCTACGGTCAACCCGCCACCCGTCTCGTCCGCCTCACCGTCGAGGACGTCATCACCCATGGTGATCAGGTCCTCATCCGGCTCGGCACGCCACTCTCGCCCGTTCCCGAGCCCCTCGGCGGGCTGCTGCTCAAACTTGTTGGCAACCGCCAGAACATGAACACCGTCAACGCGGGCAGCCGCTGGCTGTTCCCAGGGCGGCGAGCAGGACAGCCCCTGCACTTCAGCACCATGCTCGAACATCTTCGCGATGATCTCGGCCTGCCGACCGGAGCCACCCGGGCAGCAACCCTGCGCCAGCTCGTCCTGCAGGCCCCCGCTCCTGTGATCGCCGAAGCCCTCGGCTTCTCCGCCCACCACATGAACCGTATCTGGACCGACTCCGGGGGAAACTGGAAAAGCTACGCACCCGGCGATCACAGTCGCTGATCACCGTCACTGAGACAGGAATACAGAACACTCGAATACTGGCCCCTACCAGTCGAGACCCGCCGCTGAATCGCATCGGATGCGCTCTGCGATCTGCGCCCGACGCCCCCGGAGCACCGGCCGGCGTTCAACATCCCTGACGAAGACAGTCCGATCATGCGGTTGTACTGCGGGCCGGGCTGCAACGACCGGGGAGGACGAGATGGGGCGGCTGAGAAAGTCGGCGGCCGCAAACGCCATATCGCCACCGACACCATGGGTCTGCTGCTGACGGTCGTGGTCACCGCTGCCAGCACACAGGACCGCGATGGCGCGGTCCCGCTACTGGCGCATGATGACGGGCCGAACTGCCCGCTCGTGTCGCGCCTGATGTGGTGCCTATGCTGGTGCTTCGCTGGAGCAACTTTGAGATCCACCAGGAGAGCACGTGGTCACGAGCATTCCTCGCCACGACTGTGCCATAGACAACGAGGCTGAGAGCCTAGCAGGGCTCAAGGAGAACGCGAGCTGGGTCATCGCCGGGCTCGACAAGCCGAAGGGCGTCAGACGAGCCCAGGCCCTGAACATGACTCTGACCCTGGCGCAGTCGCGATGTGCAACGGACCCGGAAGCGGTGAAGTTCGAGACGTGGGAAGCGTGGGTCACGGCCATGCAGACCGGCTCCGCGCTGTTCGCCGCGGCCACCGCGGCCGAAGACAGCACTGTAACGGTCCGGATCAAGGAGCAGGAGCGATCCCTGCCCGCGATCGGCCCAGAGTTCTGTGTGAACGCGGAGGCGTGGGTCACCTCCTTCTACCTCGCGTTGATCTGTCGGGAGACCGAGCGCCTGGAGAAGTTGGCGCAGGTACCTGTCTCCCTGTTGCGCGAGTCGCTGGGGTCGGGTGCGGTGCTTCTCGAGTACATCTACTCCTGGGTGGAGACCCTGCAGAGCTTCTGGCTCGGCCGGCCAGACATGTGCGACAAGCTGGTCGCCGCAGTCGACGGCACCGACCCGCAAACTGCTCGGTTCGACGGCCCCAACGAGGAGGCGGCTCCGGTTGTCGGCAAGGAGGATAAGGAGGCCCTGTTGAAGGTCATCTATCCGCCGATCATTCTCTTCTATCGCTATCTCCAGCAGGACCATGAGGAATTCAACAGCGCGCTGGCCGATGCGCTGCGGTGGCACAAGGAGTACTGGACCGAGACCGAGGATCGGGCCATCAGCTCGGGAGGTCTCGTCGCCCTCGACCTGCTCGCCATCGCGTGCCTTGCCCACGACGCCGGCTTCCCCATCGACATCGAATCCGAGTACCTGCCCACCGCGCTCCTGAAGTACACCTGGGTCGGCGAGATCGACACCTGAGCGACCGCGCGAGGGCCGAAACGCATCATGTGGTTCGACGTCGAGTTCCCTGGTGGTCACTAAGCGCCAGATTTCTCAGATCCAGTCCCACGTGCCGATATAGGGACCGATGACGCGGGCGAACGCCCGAGTACGTTCGTGCGCCTCGACGCTGGCGGTTGACATATTGCTGCTCCTCTCATTGAGTCGGCCGGCTCTGTTTGCCGTCCTCGACAGGTTGTTGCTGATGTGCGTCGGGCCGGTAGCCGGCCTGGTGGAGCACAGCGCGCAGGTACTGCTCGATTTCATTGGCCGTGCTGGTGTCCGGCCGGGTGGCCAAGTGTTGCCAGACCGCTCCGGTGAGCAGGTCCAGCAGCACGTCAGGGTCAGTGTCCGCGGGTAGCTGCCCGCGATCACGGGCCCGCTCGAACACGTCCTTGCGCGCCCGGTCACGATGCTGGCCGAACAGGTCGTGGTAGGCACGAGCGAGCTCGGGATAGTCATCGATCGCGTCGTAGAGGCGCCGCAAGAGGCGGCGGAGGCGCGCGTTGGCGAGGACGTATGCAGAACCGGCCAAAAAGTGTTCGATGTCGCGGATCTCCGGCGTGCGCGGAGGGTCGCTGTAGGCTGTCTCAATCGCCGCGATCAACAGCCGAGTCTTGTCCGGGAACCGCCGGTACACAGTTGCCCGGGTGACTCCGGCGCGCCGGGCAACCAGCTCGATGCTGGTCGCCTCGGCGCCGCGTTCGATCAACAGCTCCAGCGCGGCGTTCAAGATAGCGGCATCGGCCTCCCTGCTCCGAGGACGGCCAGGAGCACGATCATCGGCACTCATGGCACTTATAATACAGATCTGATCCGTATTGTAAACCAGGAAAGGCGCGCTGATCCGTCTGCTCGACCACCGCTCTCTCGATAGCGAGTCAGCACCCGCTCGCCGGTCCGGCGCACACCGGTCGCCGGGTGGTTCTGTGGTCGACCAAACCCCGCAAGCCGTTTAGCTGATCCAGGGCCTGTGACTGCGCTGCGGGAGCGGAGACCAAGCACCACCGACAACTTGCGAACGTCGTTAACAAACAAGTATCGTGCGGAATTGCGAACATTGTTCACAATGGAGGTCTCAATGGCTGTCGTCGACGCCGACGCATCGAGTTGTGTGGTGAGACCACATCCGGTCCGCCGAGGCGGCTGCACTGTCCAGCCATCGAGATCACGTCAGGACGGTCGAGTGCCTGACGGAATTTGGTTGCTGTGCTGAAGGGCTTGTCCGACAACAAGTTCGGGTCCGTTCCGATGTTTCGAGGAGGGTTCAGATGGAAAAGGTCACTTTCACCGAGGAAAAGGCGACCATGCTCGCGACGCTCTACAGCAAAGTGCTCGACAACCGGTTGGCGAACCCGATCCTTGGCGATCAAGCAGCTGAGGACGCTCTCGAGCACATCGACTACGACTTCCAAAGACTCGGTGTCACAGCGGCTTCCGCTGAGGGAATCGCGGCCCGCGCGAAGGTCATCGACGACTGGGCCGCGCAGTACCTGCACGACCACACCGAGGCTATCGTGCTGCACCTGGGCTGCGGTATGGACAGCCGAGTCTTCCGGCTCGACCCGCCACCATCGGTGCAATGGTTCGACATCGACTATCCCGAGGTGATCGACCTGCGTACCCGTATCTATCCGCAGCGCGCCAACTACCACCTCATCGGCACACCGATCACCGACCTCGCCTGGCTCGACCGCATCCCCTCCGATCGCCCCGCACTCCTCCTGGCCGAAGGGCTGCTCGTGTACCTGAAGCCGGAAGCAGGCGGTGAACTACTGCGACAGCTCGCCCGCAAGTTCCCATCGGGCGAGCTGATCGCCGACATGCTCAGCAAGCTCGGCGTCAAGATGCAGAAGGCCACACCGATCACCCGCAACACCGGTTCGACATTGCACTGGGGCATCGACGACCCAACCGAACTCGATCAACTCGGCTATCGCACGACCGCGTGCCTCGCCGCCTCCGACTGGTTCGACCCCCGGACGCCTGAGGGGCAGAAGTCCGGACTGTCCCGCAGTGTACGACTGCAATTCGCGATGACCCGGTACATTCCAGGGTTGCGCCGGCTTGCCACGATCGGCCGCTGGAGCTTCTGACCGGCGATTCGCGACTACGGCACAGAGAGGACTGTCGCTAGTGGTGGTGCACGTGGAAACAACACGGCGGGGCGGGGTCCTGATTACGGGAGCCAGCAGCGGAATCGGGTCGGCGTTCGCCCGGATGCTCGCCGGCAGCGGCCACGACCTGATCGTGGTCGCCCGGCGCGCCGACCGGCTCGACGAGCTGGCCGAACAGCTGCAGGACACGGGAACGAACATCGAGGTCCTCGTCGCCGATCTGCAGAACGACAGTGATGTGCGGCGGGTGGAGGATCGGTTGCGAAGTCGGGCCGAGCCCATCCAGCACCTGGTCAACAATGCTGGCGTCACCGACTACACCTTCTTCGCCAACAGTGAAATCGACCGGGCGGTAGCACAATTGGCGTTACATACCGCGGTCCCGATGCGCCTGATGCGTGCCCTACTGCCGCAGCTGGTGCAGCAGGGCAGCGGCGGCGTGCTCAACATCGCTTCCACCGCCGGACTACAAGCAAGCCCAGGTCTGGCCGCATACAGCGCCAGCAAGGCGGCGCTGATCACCCTCAGCGAGTCGGTCCATCACGAAGTCAAACCCTTCGGTGTCCGGGTGAGCTGCCTCTGTCCCGGGTACACCCGGACCGAATTACAGGATGCGGCGGGCGTCGATGCGAGCGGCCTGCCCCGCATGTCCTGGATGAGCGCCGACACTGTCGCTCGAATCGGCTGGCGCGGCTACCGGCGCGGACGAGCGATCATAGTTCCGGGTGCCATCAATCGCGCCACCACCGTCGCCTTCCGCTACGCCCCCCGAACTATAAGCCGACATTTCATCGCCACCATTGTGCGACAAGTACACCCTCGCGACCGTCAATCGTCCACTGCGAGACCGCATTAGACCGTTGGGCGAGCTCCCGCCAACCAGCGTTTGCCGCAGTGAGCCATCACGCGCAAACATACCCGAGAGATCCAGCGACAGGCTGGGGTCACCATCATTTTCGGATTAGGTGATGGGATTGATTGACGACGGCTACAGCCCGTCTTCGGCATTCGAGTCTTCTGCTGTCACGGTGTCCGGCTGGACGGCCGCGGGGGCGGCGGGCTCCACGGGCTCCTGTGCAGCCCGGCAGCCCTGACGTCGTCGTTGCTCGCACGGACGCTATGCCAGCGTAGGTCTGCGATCAGCCGGTCGGCTCGGTCTGAATGCAACTCGCCCTCGGGCAAGTCCATGACCCTGTCGAGCGACTCCACAATCTGCCGTGGGTGCTCGTTGCCGACCCAGCTTGTAATGCGCTGTGCCTCTTCTCTGTTCACCATCACAAGTCCGGTACCCAAATTGATCGGTATACGGGCATTCGCTGGCACAACATTTTCGGGTTTTCGCTCCCCTGAAGGGTCAAAGCCATCCGCTATATCTCGGAGTTGCCGCCATGAATCAGGATCGGGGTTCTCAAAGTAATGCCGAGCAAGCCGCTCATGTTCCGGATCATCGAAAGACACACCCCCGCGGTGCGTATTGCGATATCTGAGTGCGAAGGTCTCGACCTCCGCGAGGTTCGCCGCAGTCCGATCGTCTTGAAAGTTCCGCAACGCAGCCATGTACATCGACAATTCATCGTTCTGCCATGGCTCAGACTTGACACGTCCGCCGACATGGCTGCGAGCCGCGATGGCCGCTTCTATTACCCTTTCATCGGTGTAGCCTGCAGCCAACATGGCGCCGCGGGCCCTTTCTGCCGACCCAGCGCCATCCCAGATCACGCCTTCGATGATCGCCGATGCTCCTCTCGCAGAGTTTACACCGCCTCGACCGATTACCGACCGGACATTGCGGTGCCCGACAATACGACCGACGTTGGCGGCGAAATGATCCGGATCACGAAACGCACGGAGACCAGCATTATTGAACTGCCGAATAGGCTGATACGAATTGGCCCACTCAGCCGCTATTTCATCCCACCCCGACAACGTCTTCTTCTCCACCCTGCGCCTACGCTTCGCATCGGAACTGAGCGGCCGACCTCGCCCGCCGAAAAGCCATTCGGCGATGGGCGAACTGTTGACTGTACTCGCCGCAGCGAACCCGGCAAGTACATGGGCCGGCATGGACTGGGCAGCACCGACCACGCCCATCCCCAAGGCGCGAGAACCGCCTCCGCCACCATGGCCTGGGCTCGAGGAACCCTGCGCCGCGAGCCCGAGCCGGTTGGCGATCCAGTCACTACCACCTCGCATTGCCCGACTCAGGTTGCGGACCTGGAAGATTGCGACCACGTTCACAACAGCGCAGAGGAACAATATTTCCATCACCTAGCCGCCTGCCTGCAGAAACATATTGTTGAGAAAAAGTGTGTATACGCCGAGAAATATGGTGTATGCGGCCATTCGACCGGCAGCTATAAACGCATCCACCACATTCCTTATCAGAAAAGTTTGCGTCGGTCCGTAAATGAATCCGCCTGCAGCAAAACCAAAAATTGTCATGAAACCGTGATAGATAGCATAACAACCGTCTCGGATAATCATGAATGAGACCATTATCAATACCAGCGATGCAAGTGGGGACAGAAAAATGATCACCAAACCGGACCCCACCTGTCCCCAGGTCGGCTCGGAAGCCCTCTCATAAGCGGCCGAGTCGCCGCAGTCACGCATTGCTTCCCTGATATCGGAATCATCGCCCGAGAGAACCGCGGTCGACCAAGCATCACGACAGGCCGGCGACCGATCGACGACGTGACCGAAATTCAATACCTGCAGCGGATGCCGCAGCAGGTTGTCGACCAAACCAGCCTGCATGACTTCCACCTGATCGGCCGGATTCGGGTCAGCATCACCGTTGAGACCGGCCGCCACCGAGATACCGAGATCACGCCCTTGAGCCAGGAGACCGTTCGGAGCCAGCACTTCGGCTAGAGGCTCCGCAAGAAATACCGGACCCAACACTGCCACCAACAGCATGAAACACACCTGCGTCGTAGCCCGAGCAAAATAGCCCCGCACAACGAACAGTGCAACAATTAAAGAGCCTATCGCTGCCGCAGTGAAAAGCACCTGCGGTGTGGCAACCTGCCTGGTAAGATTCTCCGCAACACCGGTCAAAGCACGATGAAACGGGTCCAGCCATTCGTAACCAGCCGAAAAGCCCACGAACTCGCACGCGGGAATCTGCAGGAACAGCCAGATCTGGACCTCCAAATTGAGCACGGCAGATCTCACCGTGTCGCCCGGGTGAAAAAGGCCTCCATCATCTGTCGAGATCTGATAACTCGTCGCCGGCACACCCTCGGAGTCCCGGATATCCATCCAATCGAGTACGTCGATGCCGGAGCCGCCACCGCCCCCAGTCCCGGTCTGCCCGCGTGCCATTCCATCAAAGATCCCTGGTATAGCCAGGAACACAACAACAGCAATCAAGATCCAGACCACCCGACGCCGACGCCGACCGGAATTGATCCATACGAAGCAGCGTCCTGCCACGGCACCCGGCCGCCACCGCTCCGGATTCCAGAACTCCTCCGGCTCCAATACCGACGAGCACCTACGCCTGCCCTGAGGCCCTCTCACCGTCCATACCAGCTTCCGACCACATCCACTCGGCGGCACCACGGCGGGCGGCCGCCGAAACCGCACCCGCCGTATCCAGATCGCCATCGCCGCCCGCGTCCTATATGTCGATCGATACGGGAGCAGTGAGTCCCAGAGCTGCCACCACCGGGACCTTCTGAGTCTCCCCGTCCGGGAAGATACAGTCGACGGCCCCGTCAGTGCCAGGCGCCCGCGGCGACATCCCGTTGTCCGCGGGCGCTGCGGACGTGCCGCTGGGGGCTACAACCGATTGACTCGGAGGGGGCGCCGAACCGGCTGCCGGTTGTCCCGTCTGCGGAGGCGGCGCCAGTGGGTTGGATGGCGTTGTCGAATCCGACGAGCCAGTGTCCACATCTCCTGGAGTCAAACCGAGGTCACTCAAACCTTGCTCACCGGTTACTTCTTGCGGAGCCCCCCGATCCTCTGGCGGCAGACCGGTCTCCTCTGGCGGCAGACCATTCATCCAGCCCACTCCTGCGATCCCGGGCGGTCCGTCCGACACAGTATCGATTTGCGCCATGGCGACCGCGCCGAGTAAGCCGGGCCAAACAACCAGCACGAAGGCCAAAACGATGAACCACACGATCCTGGTCCGCCGCCGCGAGGCGCGAACCCACGCCGGAATCTGTCGGCTGAGCATGCTGGGGTGCCACTCGGCAAGGGCCGTCAACACCGACTCCCACGTCGGCAACGAAAGCCGGCACCGCGAAATCCACGACCTCATCGATGCCCACCCAGAGGTCGTGGACCAGGCGAACCCGGTTCAGAACACCTGCGGCTCCGTGGCCACCAAGTCAGTTCGGACATTCCGCACGAACTCAGCCCGAGCGGATCGACCACGACGCAGCGGCTGAGCGCCTCCGCGGGCACGGCCAGGTGAGTGGAACCGGCTCCTCCCACGACGACCATGGATCGTCGACAACAGCCCACCAAGACCTCCTATTGTGAACATTGTTCGCAATTCGCACGATACTTGTTTGCTAACAGTGTTTGCAACTGTTCGTGGGCACTTGACCTTCACTTCCGCTCCGCAGACGGAGGCCCGAATCGGCTGCACAGGTGGCTGAGCTTGGGCTTCACACGATCGAGACCTGAGGCGGAGCGACTTTCGCGGACCGGTTCCCGAGCAGTCGCTTTATGATTCGCGCGACGAGATGCCGGCCGACCCCATCAGCCAAGGCGCTGGCGAAGGAGTGCAATCCGCCTGAGCGCGTTGCCGCGTCGGCACTGACCCGCTGGCCTCACCCGAACTCCAGCTGATCAAGGCTCGCGAGATGCACGCGACTACCGAGGCAAACGCAATTACGCCGAGGACCGTCCACCGGCAACGGTGGTCGGCGTGCGCGGGCTTACTCGAGCACGATCCACCCAGGCGGTGCTCCTACACGTTCAGCACTGGCCAGTTGCCGCGGCGGCAGTAGTAGCGGAACGTGAGCGCATGATCGCTGACCGGCTCAGGGACCGCCAATGCCTCTCTCTCCACTCGGTAGCCGGCATTCCGGAAACTGGCGGCGTAGGCGTCCGCGTCGCCTGGGCGTCTGCTCCCCGACTGCGAGCAGCACATCATTGCGGTGGCCAATCGTGTAGTCGACCGCCATGGCGGCCCACTCCAGCGCATCTGCCTCGACGGCAGCGCCGGCGCGCGCATCGTCGGCGCGGACGAGATCCCAGCTGCGCGGGTGAAATGCGGGGTAGATACCGGGATCGATCAGCACCGGGGCGGCATCGTCCCAGCTGTGATACCGGCAGCGGAGCGCGGTGGTCTTTCCGGATCCGGGTGGGCCGGTGAGGATCACCGCCATCGGTCGCTCGCGAGGGTGTGGCGTGCTGAGGGTCTCCGGCGCGATCCGATCCCGGAATACCGCCGCGTGCGCCGCGCGGTCGAGTCGACAGGCGGCTGGTTCGTTCCAGGAAGGCAGGTGCAGCCGTGGTGCTTCGACCTTCCCCGCCAGTGTTGTGCCATAGCCGCGAATTACCCTGGCCACGGCCGTGGTGTTCCGAGGGTCGAGCTCGGACAGCTCGGCGAGATATGCCCGGCGCAAAGAACGCATATTCTGTCGCACGACAACCTCGTCGGCGCGCTCGGCCAGCCACTCGACTGCGGTGCACTGCGCCATCAAGCTCGTGACGATGTCGACCGCGGCCTCGTAGCGCAGCACACGCTCCCACTGCGGGGGCAGCTCGGCTGCTGCGGTCATGCAGGCCATTATGACGGACCGCCGGATGGCCCGGGCCGGAGCAAGGGCTGGCCAGGGCTTCGAGCTCATCGGCCTCCCTGGACAAGCGCACCCAGATGTGCTCGTCGTTAGGTCGCAGCTGTCGGCCTGCGGCGATGCCGTCGCGCAAATCCTGCATCTGGTCGGCGTAGGCACGCTGCTCCACGGGCGTCAGCGGCCGATTGCGCTCCTGCTCCATGGCTTCCGAGCCCTGCGGTGACTTGGCCCATTCACCCGACGACAGGCGGTGGTTCTCGAACAGCACATCGGTGTGCGACCGCACTCGAAGCCCGTTCATCGATACCAGTGATCCGGGAGATTCGAACAGACGAACCAGATCGGCGGAGCCGGTGAAACACGCGTTCTGCGCCTCGAGGGGACGTATCGACCGGTGCCGGGCCGCATGCGCTCCTCCAGAAAGCGGGTGAGATTGGATAGCTGGCTCTGCTCTTGGCGTACGGCGACCGCCTCGGTTCGCGATCCGTAGTCATTGTGGTCGAAGCGGCGGATGATGCCGGTGGCGCGGGTGAGATCGCCCACTCCCTCTTCGAGAATGGCATTGCGGCGGAGGGCGATCACGTACTCGATGGCCATATCGAGCCACTTTTCCGCAATCGGGTAGATATGGTCACCGGCGGTGAAGTCGTCGCGGGCCCGCAGTTCGTGAAACCACGGGTGGTACGGCATGTAGTTGTCGGCGATCAGAATGACCGCGTTGCGGTCATGGAAGGAATCGGCGATCTCACGGATGGCCGTCGACTTCCCGGACGCGGGTTGCCCGGTAACGACAACGAGCTCGGGTCGTCGGACAGATCCCGATGCGCCACCGAGCTGCTCCGGAACGATCCTCTCGTCGAAGATACGACGCATCTGTTGATCGGACAGCTGGTAGGCGCGGCTAGCATCACGCACCGCATCCGCGAACCGGTGTCCGGTACCGCTGAGGCTCGCACCGGCGCTGCCGAACGCCGCCTCGAGGCGGTAGAGCACTTGGCGCAGCGCGGCAGCGACTTCCGAACCCGGCGGCATGCTTCGCTCCCGCTACGGACCGCTCTGGCAGGCGGTCAGAAGCTCCAGCGGCCGATCGTGGCAAGCCCGCGCAACCTCGGAATGTGCCAGGTCATCGCCAGTCGAGCACCTTGCTGTAGAGCGTGGCGAGCATGGTCGCCTTTTCCTCGGTGAAGGCGACCTTCTCCATCTGAACCCTCCTCGAAACATCGGAACGGACCCGAACTCGTTGTCGGACAAGCTTTTCAGCACAGCAAACAGATCCCGTCAGGCACTCGACCGTCCTGACGCGATCTCGACGGCGCGGCTCAGGTTCAGCGGTCATGCACCCGTCGCGCCAGAAATCAGCACCCGGGCCGGATAGTTGCGAACGTCGTTAGCAAATGCATATCCTATGACTGCGAACGTGGTTCACAGTCACGGAGTTCGGTGCTTCGCCGAGCTGAGTTATGTGGTCGGAGCGCGTCCGGCCCGACGGGGCTGGCCGTACCGACTTTGTCGTCGAGATCGCGAGAGGACTGACGCTAGTGGTGATGCATATTCCGCAGTACTTTCCCGCGCGGCTGAGGGGCATAGCGCTAGAGCATTTTTCGGTCAAGAACCCGGCTGCGATGCGGCGGAGCGCCAACGGCTGGTCGGACTGGGCGAATAAGTGTGCCGCAGTGGCGGATCGGCTCGAGACCGCGGCGGACAAGGCCCTCAGTTCATGAACAACGAGCCCGACTCACCCGGCACACTGCCCGAGGCCGACGCCACCGAACTCCAGGACGTGGCCCCCGAGCGTGGAAACCTGCTCGACGCCGAGCACGAGCGTATGCGCAACGAACAAGACGACGGCGGAGGGACCACAGGCCAGCAACTGGGTTTCCCCGCCCGGGTTGCGCCGGGACCCGACTACGGGTGGCCTGCCTGGGCTCAGACGAGAAGAACGATCACCGACACCGCATCGCACGAAGGCGGTTCGGGCGGGCCGAAGTCGCCGACCATGCAACCCCTGGACAACACAAACCGACTCGAATGACGCGACTACGAAACGCTCATTGACCTCACCATCGCCAAATCCAACAGATACAGACCGCCACGAACCTGATCCCGCTGTCTCGCGTCGCCGACACGGCTGCGTTGTCGATTCAGCGAGACCTAGCGGCAGCCAATTCCTGCTCGGTTCCACTGCTGAGGGTTTGAAAAGGGAGTCGGATATGGGGGCAATCATTGCAGGTCGATCCTGACATCATCCGGGCCGGAGCGAATTCCGCGTCGCAGGCCGTACCGGGGGGCCGACAGGTGCTGGAGGGTGCGAGAGGGCGGTCGAAGCCCCGATGAGTGTCACCATCCCGCCCGACTTCCCGGACTCGGTGACGCGCTGGATAGTCGGCCATATCCCCAACGGTAATCCGGCTGGCATCCGCGACACCGCTGATGCCTGGGCACGCTCGGCCGAACGGCTCACCGTCACCCTGGGGCAGCTCGAACACCTCGCACAACGAGTACCCGAAGCAATCCAGGGCGAGGCCGGCGACGCGATCGAGAAACAGCTGAAAACCGAGATCGCCAACACGCGCAATCAAATCGAATACGCCGACGGTATGGCCACCCTGCTCTACGACTTCGCCAACGCGATCGAACTCGAGCAGTACATCGTCATCGGTATCGCGGCGGTCCTGCTCGCCAACCTCCTCATCGACACCGCCGTACCGATGAAAGCCGCCAGCGACCGCATCGCCGCCGATATCGCCGCCGCCGCCGCCCGCCGCGGCACCATCACCACCCTATTCCAAAACATCGCCGCCTTCATGGAGCGATTCCCCACCATGGCGCTCGCCATTCGCGCGACCATCATGGGCGCACTCACCATGGGCGGCGTCGTGGCCGGTGCACAAGAGCTTCAAATCATCCAGGGCCAAGGCAAACCCGGACGCCGCACCCACATGGACTGGGGCCAGGTGGGGGTGGCGGCGGCCGCCGGTGGCGGCGGCGGCCTGGCAGGCTCGCTGGTTACCCGCGTGGTACTGCCCGCGCTCACTCGCGCGACGGGACGCACCGTGGCCATCGTGCTCGCCAGCGTTGCCGGCGGAGCCGCGGGTGGGGCCGGCGCCGCGCTTGTCGTATCCGAGCTCACCGACACCGAACTCACCGGCCGACTCCTTGTCCAGATGATGGTGATGGGTGGCGCCAGTGGCGCGATCACGAGCATCGGCGTGGCAGTGCGCGTCACCGGAGCCATGAGCGCCGCCCGGCCCTCTACGGGGACCGTCCCCGAGATCGGCGGATCCCGAGGCAGTAGCGACGGCCTCCCGATCCGATCAGTGCCCGACTCGACCAGGCCGGGCATCAGCGCCGACGCACCTCGGTCGCGTGGGGAGACCATCCCCGAGATCGGCGGATCCCAGCACAACAGGTCGCGCGAAGCCCTCCCGGTCCGACCAGAACCGGAGCGGGTCAGCCAGCGCAGCAACAACGACGGTTCCGCTGCACGGCCACACGAGGAGACCATCGCCGAGATCAAGTCATTGGAAGCCGCGATCAACGAGCTCGGCAAGTCAGAATTCGAGGGTAAGTCATACGAGGAGGCCTTCCGCAACCTCGATAAGGGCGACACGCCACCGTTATCGGATCCCCCCCCGGGCACGCCGCCGTCCTCCCCCGGAAACAAGCCCGACCCCAGCCACGGCTCAAGTCGTTGGGAAAATGGCCAGCAAGACCTAATCGCCGGCAACCTCGGAGCCGCACGAGCCGAACCTACCTTGGCCGCATCGGGAAGTTGGTCGTCGACCAACCCTCCCGGCACCGCCCAATACCAAACCGGCCGACCCGAGAGCAGTCCGCAGATGAGCCTGGCCGGACCAGTCGCCGCCGCCGACGGCCAACCCAACAGCGCCGCACCGGGATCGGTGCTGACGATGAATGCCAACACCCATGTGGAGAGCAAGACCCACATCGGCACCGCCAAAGATCTCGGCGGCACCGGCGGCGGCAATGAGCCGGGCGTCACAGCGAGACCGCCTGTCTCACACGGGGATTCACCGTCCGGAGGCGGATCGGGCCCGCGACCGCCCGCGAGTGGCGAAGGACCTGGCAAACCACCGTCCGACGAGGAGATCCTCCTCGACCTCGATTTCTTCGACTACGAGCCGGTTCCCAACGAACCGGTCACACCGACCGGCAACTCCCCCGCGGCGATGCCACACGCCGCAGGCACCGCACCGGTCGAACCAGTGCCGGGCAGCGGGACCGGCCCGACACCGCCCGCCAACCCGACGCCGCCCGCCACCCCGACGGAGGCGAAGAGCCCAACCGCGCAGGCGGGTACAACGCCTGGTCCCGCCAGCCCACCGGCAACACCCGCTCCGACACCTGTAGCAAACACGCCCCACGCCACACCACAAGCCAACTTACCCCAACAACCCCACGCCAACCCACACCCACCTCAAACCCACGCCACACCACCGGGCGCACAAGCCAACACACCACAGCAGCACATCAACCCGCAGGCCGCGCAAGCCAATTCACCACAGCAGCCGCACATGGCCACACCGATCACCGGCGCTGCTGCGAACAACCTCGCAGCCCAAGCGATCCCACCAGCAGCCTTGGCTGGTGCAGCGGCACTGGGCGGGAACGGGGCGTCGAATCCAGATGCGGTTACTGGACTTTCGGCACCCCAGCCCGCAACGTCCGGCGGGCAACCCGTCACCCAAGCCGATCATCCCGACGCCGCAGCTGAAGGCTCGATCAAACCACTCGGTGCGCCGAGCAGTGGCCCAGCTACCGACGACGAACCCGACGCCGACCCCGAGGAGTTCCCCACCCCACCGGGCACCACTGTGCCCAACCCATGGGAGCACAACGTCCAGAAAGACCCCCGCGACCACAATGTGTGGCAAGACCACCGCGACCACAACGTGCAGAAGACCCCAGCAGGGGACTACATCACCAACCCCAGCATCACCTACCCACTCGACAACGAGGTACCTGAGAACGCCACACCCATAATCCCGCACACACCCGCCCTCACCCCGATCGACCTGCCCGCCGATTCCGCCCGCTTCACCCCCGCACCTCAAAACCCCGACGACAACACCCCCAACCCCACACCGACACGCCCTCCTGAAGTCACTCCCCTGCCACGTGATTCGACCGCACACCCATCCCATCAGGACGCTGTCCCCGAAAAACCCGACACACCAATCCTGCGGACCAAGTACGCCGTCGAACCCAACCCCGAAACTCCCGGCGCTCCGCAGAAACCCGCTGGTCCGCAACTGAACCCGCACAGCCTCGAATACAACCCCCGAGAAAGCGGCGTGCCGGCCATCGGCGGAGTACCACACCTGCAACCCGCCGCATCGCCTCGAAAGCCGGTGGAACGCAAGCGTCTGACCACCCGAGCCCAAGCAACGATGGGCGACGATCCCAACGAGAAGAAGCGCAAGAAACGCAAACCTCCCGAGGAGACACCACCACCCCCGCCACCGCCGCCCCAGTCGTCACAAGAGGACTCGGCGGCTCCCGCCGCACCGGCGCCGGGGCCTTCCACGCCCAAGCAATCGAAGCCCAAGCAGTCAAAAGCACAGGCCGCGGCCGACCGAGCCGTTCGCACGGCACTGCGAGAGTGGCCGCATGCCGAACAGGTCGATACCGCCGCGGCGCTCGCGGTGGCGTTGGCGCTGCAGGCGCTCACCCGGCCTGATTTCGATCCCAGCAGGGATCGCGATCCGCGCGTGTCGGCGTCGATTCATGGGGAGCCGGGCAATCGGTGGGCTCTGGTCGAGGTATCAGACGGTAACGGCGACATGCCTACTCGCTCCCAGGGCGGCAAACCTGGGTGGCCTGCCATCGACTCGATGATCGAGAAAACAGAGACGTCGGGCTACGAGTTGCCTCAGGGTGCGGGAAAGACGGTGTGGTTCAAGCTCTTCGAAGCGGCGGGCGACGGTGATCCATCGCAGCAGGCGATGCCCGATCCGGATGTCGACCTGATTTTCGCCCCGGGCACCGTCAAGCGTGGGGCCTCGCAAGCACGGCGGGAGGTCCGCGACCGGCTGCGGCAAGCCGGGTTGCCGGACGAACGAATCGATGATGTGGTGTCGGTGGTTTCGGACGCAATGCAGAACGTTGCTCGACACGTGCCCGACTCGGATGCACGAGTACGGGTTTGGCGAACCGGGCGAGTCGAAATCGGCGACAACAGCCAAAATTTGCCACAGCCGCCGAAAGACAGTGATACCGACGCGTTCTCCGATGGGGAAGCCGATGAGTGGGCATTGGGCGCGTTGTTGCCCGGCACCCACGGCCGCTTCTTCCAGGAGATGGTGGGTCAGCTTGCCAACACATGGGGCGTCAACCTGGAACGCGCTAGGGGCAAGACGATTTGGTTCGACTTCGGGACGACGGGTCCTGCCGACGTCGACGGGAACTACTCCGCTACACCACCAGCTCCCCAATCCACACCCGGCGAACCGACGCCAGCCGCGGCGAGCGATCCCAGAGCCGACACCACTCCAGCAACCCCCGACGATCAATGCGACAATGCCGGAGACGGCCGACCCCCGACCGACGGTGAGCAGGCCACCGACCCGGTGTTGCAGCGGGCCAAGCAGGGTGATCCTGCAGCCTTCCAAAAGCTGCGTAACCGGCACGGGCGGGAAATTCTGGAATTCGTTCTCGAACAGTTAGGGGTTCGACCGGCCAAGGGCGATGCTCCGGCCCAGTCTGTGCTGTTCGCACAGGCGATCAATCTCGCGCAGGCAGTCAATCGCGCCGTGTTCACCAACGCCGAGCGGCAGCAATGGGTCTTCGTAGAGGGGGATGATGTCACCGGAGCATTGCAGCGCATGGCGCGGAACATGTTGGAGCGCAGACTCAAAGCAGCGCCGCTGCAGACTTCCAACAAGCTGACCACCACCCCCGACCCCGAACCGCGGACCGGCGTCCCGGAGATCGACACCGAAACCACCCCGCACACAACTGATGACGCTGATAAGCGACCCGAGCCGAGCAGCTCGGAGTCGGAGCCGTCGAATCATGGTCTGACCGATCAAGAGGTCGAAGTGGTTCGAATGGTCGCGTCGGGAATGTCCAACAAAGCCATCGCGGACCGCTTGGACCGATCCGAGAGCAGGGTGAAGTTCTATCTCAAGGCGATCGGCGACAAATTGGGGATCCATGGTCGGCACGGGATCGTGAACGCAGCCCGAGCCAGCGGCATCGTCGGCGACGAAGATATCGCTGAGTCATTCCAGGAGATGCCGAGTGGCATTTTGACCGAACAAGAGGTCAAGGTACTCGACCTGGTCGCTGATGGCATGTCCAACAAGGACATTGGGGTAGCCATGGGTTTGTCCTGGCTCACAGTGAAGGCCCACTTGGCCCGCATCGGCGGCAAACTCGGGACAGGCGATCGAGCCGGAATGGTGGCACGTGCGCTGCACGCGCGCATCCTCCCTGTCACCCATTCCGGTCATGCCCTCGGCCACAACGTGCTGACCGAGGCGGAGATCGAGATGCTCGCCCTCGTTGCGGAGGGCATGACGAATAAGGAGATAGGCGTCGTCGTGTCCGCTGACGTCGTGCGGTCACCCGACGATGTGAAAGAACAACTGAACCGGATCGGTGACAAGCTCGGTATCCGCGAACGCGCGGGAATGGTTGGGCGGGCGCTGCGCGCGGGCATCCTCCCACTCGCCGACCCAGTGGCTGAAGAACCCGCTCCGATGCCCGGTCGTGACGTGCTGTCCGAGACGGAATTCGAGATACTCAGCCTGGTCGCAGAGGGGCTGACGAACAGGCAGATCGGCGAGGCGCGGGCTATGTCACCGGCTACCGTCAGGTCGCTGCTGCTCCGTATCGGATTCAAGCTTCGAGCGCACGATCGGACAGCGATGGTTGAGGCCGCACTCGACCGGGGGATCGTCCTGAATACCGGAGTTCCTGCCAGCGCAGATTCGGGCCACGGCGGTGGATTCGGCTCGAACGGACCGAGCATCGGCGGACCAGTTACCGTTGAGGATACTAACGCTCTGGTGGGCGAGCAGGGACACACCCCACACAACCGAGGCGGATCCGCAACCGACGCACCACCCCCCGGCCCGATCACACACGTCCACGACTCCGACACCGACCGCGCCGCACGCGACCTCTCACAGCAGCCGGAGCGAGGTGGGGGCGGTGGGCAGGCCCCGGGCCCAGAAACCCAGTTCTACAACGACGCCGATCCCGCGGTCGATCACGGATTATTCAAGAGGCGCAAGGTCGAGGCGAACTGGGTGCTCAACAACTTCGGCCCGGTCAATCCCGGTCCGCAGAAGCCGAACAACGCACCGACTTCGGGAGCACCGCCCGAGACCACACCGAGCGAACAAGAGAGTGACGCCGCACAGGGAAGCGGTTCATCACAGAATTCGAACAGCGCGCCGCAGGACGCTACTGGACACCCCAGCGACCCGCCGTCCCCTGCGGCACCACAATCGGCTGACGACGACACTGCGAGCCAGCAGCCATCGACACCTAACACCGCCGCAGCATCGACCACCGATGCGACACCCGCGCAGACATCGAGCTCCGCGAACACAGGCGAAGGCGATTCCAGCACAACAAGTTCCGACCCAACCAACCCGAACGAACTCGGGAACCACGCCGACGGCGAGCACGGACGCGGCGCACGCATCATGACCGACACCGCCCTCGCCATCGGCACCGACGTAACCCAACACGGCAAAACAGTCTGGGTCGAATACAAACCCCCCCCAAGGAGCTACCCGGCATCCCTGGACGACACGCTCGACGTCGCCCCGGGCCGCGTGCGCCGCTCCGATGGCGCTGCGATGGTCGCAACACCGTGGACTAAGAGGGGAGAGTCGGTCGAAGGCCCCCTGGTCTTCCACACACCGCCGAGTGATACTCCGGGTGTCGGTGCGAACCCACCACACTCCGCCTCGGACGCACCGACAGAACGGGCGGTCCAGGCCGATGCTCGCGGACTCGACGACGCAGGCGTTGGGAACGGTGCAAGCCACGGTAACCAACCGGCCCAAGTATCGCCGCGGAGCTCCAACACCGCGCGCGTGGAAGGGCAGTCACCTGCCTCGGCGGAGACCGAGCAGCGTGTGGGGGCCAGCGAACAGTCTGCTGGCGCAGACGGAGCCGCGCTGGACCGAAATGACGCACTCTGGCGAGGCGAGGAGCCGGATCCGCCGACACGGACAGCGGAGTGCGAACTGGCTAAACGCACGCTCGTGGACCTGCTGCGATCTCGCCATCCGCGCCTTACGGAGATCGGTTTCGAAGTCATCGGTATCGACGACCGGGACATCGGCGTCGGCGCCGTTCGCGACATCGCCCGCGCAGCCGATTATGTCCTAACGAAATACCCGCATATCGACGTCCCGATTATCCGAATCAGAGATGACATCAATCCACTCGTTGGCGGTGCGGCGATTGGAAACCCCGACACCGGGCGAGTGCACGAAATCGGGGTGAGTCGCGGCTTCATCATCAGTCCGGAGGACTTTCGCGATGAATTCGATGGCGAATTTTTTCCGCAGGGTACCGGCGACCCGATGTACGACCTCATGATAATTCTGTTCGGTGCCGCCATTGATATCGCGACTGGTGGCGAAATCAGCAGCAATGAGGAAGACATTCTGAGCGCTGGTTACGAGGAGCTGCGTTCCGCCGGACATGTCGATATCGACCGGGAAGTGTGGGAGGAACAGATCCCCTGCGGCGGCGGTAATCTCGTTGCGGTGTCATTCGCCGACATCGAGATCAACGGAGATAAGCCGTATACTCCACAAGCTGTCGTGTACAAGGCATTGAGTAATGCGTGGAAGAGAGTTCTTCCCGCGGAACCCGAGGTTGTCCGCCAGGAACTGGCGGCCGCCCTCCGAGAACAAGAGCGTGCTCGTCGAGAAGAGGAGTCTGCTCGTCGAGAAGAGGAGTCTGCTCGTCGAGAAGAGGAGTCTGCTCGTCGAGAAGAGGAAGCTCGGCGGCGGCAAGCGGTAGCCGACGCTTTGGCAGAGCGCTTCGGTGGAGACAACCCCGAGAGGGGACGGGATTGGCGCGACGCACTCTGGCGGGGAGGTCCGGCGCTGGATCCGCGGCTGGGCAGCGACGAGGCCGAGTTGGCCAAGCGCGAGCTGCTGACAATGCTGACGCAGCGTCATCCGCAAGTCGATCTGATCGAATCGGAATGGCTCGGTCCCGGGGGTAGCGCGCCACGCCGGATCGGGGTCGGCGCGGTCCGCGACATTTTTCGAGCCATCAGCACCGTACTGACGAGGTACCCGCTGGATAATCGGCTGCAGATACGGATTGAACCAACTGCACATGTCCACGCGACCAAGGGGCCCAGACTCGCGAATTCCGATGCTTTCGTCAACGACCCGTTACTGGACGGGGTTCAAGTAATTCGCATGACGTGGCTCGCCGAGCGTCTGGAAGATCGGGTGCTGGATAAGGAAGAGAGCTGGAGTGAGCTATATCGCCGAGCCGTCAAAGCGCGCTTTCACCCCCGCGGTACCGGACGCCCACTGTTCGATGCTACATACCACGAAATGGGTCATTTTCTGGAACGTCCAGTCTATCCTGCCTCAGAGCCCGCGGAGCAAGCTGTCGCGGTAAACGCCATCCTTGATGCCGGTTACAAGGAAGCTCGCAAGGCTGGAAAGTTCACCGGCAAGGCGACATGGCTGGACCAATTCACCGAGTTCGGGCGTAAAAAAACAAGGGAAGTCGTAGCGGAGGCATTCGCCGATATCGAAATAAACCGAGTGGCGGAGTTTGCGGAGCAAGCTGCGGCTGTAATTGCCATCCTTGATGCCGGCTACCAAGAGGGTCGCGCTGCCGGAAAGATCCACACGGACAAGA
Organism: Nocardia vinacea; assembly: GCF_035920345.1. Classification (NCBI taxonomy): domain Bacteria; kingdom Bacillati; phylum Actinomycetota; class Actinomycetes; order Mycobacteriales; family Nocardiaceae; genus Nocardia; species Nocardia vinacea. The sequence continues at coordinate 174,112 of NZ_CP109149.1, read as the reverse complement.
GGACATGGCTAGACGAATTCCCCGAGTTCGGGCCTAAAAACACATGGGAAGCCGTCGCGGAGGCATTCGCTGATATCGAGATCCAGATGGGCAAGGCGGCGTGGCTTTTTCAATTTCCCGTATATGGGCTCACGAACACGCGGGAAGCCGTCGCGGTGGCATTCGCTGATATCGAAATCCACGGAGGTAAGGAATACACTCCTCAGTGGGTATTGCACCGGGCAGTGACCATGAGGTGGGCGCCCGCGACGGACACGGCGGCGGACCCCGGCACCCGTTACGCGCCGGGTGGTAGTCACTCGGTACACGCGCTGCCGCCGACCCCCTGGTCCCGCAACAACGGCGGCATCCCAGCGCGTGGTGGGTGGTCGACGGAGCCGAGACGGGGAGTGCCAGTACAAGAGTCGGTGTCTCGCTACGACCCCGGGGGCCGGGATCGGTCCGCAGCACCCCGCCGCAATCCCAACGATCTCGGTGCACCGATTCACACCGACGACACCGCCGACCGGTCGTCTACCGGACAACCGGACGAACCCGACTCGTCGCCCAGCGAGAACACGGCGGTTGAACTCTCGCCGAGTGCACGCCGAGTGCTGGACGCGGCAATGGCCGACGTCGAGGAAGTCGCAGCCGAAGCGCTGCGACCGGTTCGCGATCTCGGCGTGGATGTCACGAGCCTGTACCGGAAGGAAGCCGCGGCGATCGAGCGATCGATCGAAATTCTCCGAGCCCGGCAGGGGGTTCGATTCGATGCGTTGCTGCGGCGGCTGGTGGTCGACGAGCAGGCGGCACGCACGCTGGCCGAGGTAATGGCGATCGCAGGGGCGATGCCCGATATCCGTGCGCAGTACCGGTCCCTGGCCGAGCACATCGAAAGCTACCGCCGCTACGCGCACGAGGTACGCACCGCCATGGCGATACTGGCCGCCCGAGACGTACTCGCCGCGGAGGGCGCCGAGCCATTCATCGACGACAACGGGCGTCTAGTCGAGGGCATCGGAGTGGCGCCAGGCAGGGTCGTGGTCGCGTCACCGCTGCGTGGCCAGCAGGCTCTGCTGGACTTCATGGTCGAGGGCAGCAGCGAATTGGCGGCACGAGGGGTGCAGATCGACTATCGGCTGGTGTTGGTCGACGAGGACGGCCAAGTAACCGTCGAGCCGATCTCCGGCCAGCACGACGAGCCGGAACCTATCGATCGCCTCTATGAGGACCGCGACACCGTCGCCTGGATCAACAGCCTCACAGATGAACGTCCTTTTGCGGAGAAGTTGGCCGAGGCGAATGACTCGGGTGAAAGTTTCCGTGAGATCCTCAAGGACGGCTCGGGTGATCACACAATGTCCGAGAGCGTCGTTCTCATTTCCTACAAAAATGGCTTCAAGGTGATCGTGAAGACGGTCCGGGACGTGGACCAGGCCGATGCCGAGGAACTCGGAGCGATAATTCTCGAGGCCATCGGGGCACGGCCACCGAAGGTAATTCGCCTCAGCGAGATCAGCGAGCGCGTACTCGCCATGGAGTACATACCGGGGGTTGTCGCGCGAGATCTCTCTGGCAACGGCAAGGATCCGTGGCATTACTTCTTCCGCACCCCGGCTGCGCGGCGTCAGGGTTTGGGCGACACACTACTTCGCCCACCGGACCGCCACGAGGGCCAAAACTGGATACTCGGTCACGGTGTGCATATCGTGCCGATCGACAACGCCCTCGATTTCACCGAGGATTGGCCGGGTGCCGGATTCACCGGAGATGAGGATTGGGCGCGCACTGGATTCCACGAACATTTCGCGACTTTCCGCGACGGCGTGTGGACGTGGGTGCAGCACCACGTCCCACGTGCGGAACTTGGGGCGATTCGGCAGCGAATCATTGCGGCGGAACCGAAATTCGAGCGCTTGCACCGACCGTCCTGGTATGAGGGCGTATTGAGAATTTTCACCGAGGTCGAGGAGCACGCGGCCGAAAGCCCTGCACCACCGAGCGCTGAACACACCGATGTGGTGCTCGCGCTGGAACAGCTCCGCGACAGGCTCGTACTCCGGTACTACGCCGAACTGATGGATGGACCCCGCATCGTTGGATCCAGGAAAGACTGGACGTGGCGTGACTGGCCTCGGGTGGTCGCGTATCTGGAACAACGGTTCGACGGCTACCCCGATCCGCACACGCACCGCGACATCACCATTCTGAAAAGACTCACCCAACTGCACCTGCATGCACAGATGAACGAGGTGAGTGCCGATGAGCTCGACGGCACGTGGCCAGAACTGACGGACGAGTACTTGGCGGCTCTGGCACAGCGCCTAGCTGATCTCGAGGAGGGCGCGCAATATCCTGCCCTGCGCAGCGAATCCGATGAAGAATGGCTGGAACGCTTCCGCCACGAAATCGGTTCCGCCGCCGACGAGCAGTCGGCCGTCGCTCCAGCGAATACCGTGACACCGGCACAGAGCGAAAATGATTCGGCAACAACAACATCCGGCGAATCCACGGCGCCTCCCCCGACAGGCGGCCAGTCGGTAGTAACACCACACATACCAGACTCTCTTGGTCCCTCCTCGAGCACCTCGAACACGAAAGCGGGGCCGACGCCATGGACCAACCAGCGGTCTGCTCCGGCGGGCGTCCCTCCCAACCCCGCAGAAACATTCGACCTGCCCCCGAAGCGGGCGAGGTACGCTGCCGGTGAGCCGATCGCAGAGCAGGCCGGTACCGGCGACCCGTGGCTGGGTTTCGCCAACGCCCCCGGGGTCGACAACGCCGCGCACGCGAATTCGGGCAAAGCACCATCACCCGAGCAGCCTGCGGCAACAGAACCCCCGATCAAACGGGGCCCAGCCGGGTTCGAAGAGTTCCGCGCCGCGCTCTGTGTGGCCCTGTCAGAGGGCACCGCGAAGCCCGATGCGCGGGAGGTACTCGCCAATGCGACCGCAGAACAAATGCATGCGGCGCTCGGCCAACTCGTTCCCGACCAAGTGAACATCCTGCGGCACCTACAAGCAGAGCACCCGGCCGACCGAATAGTCCAGGACCTGACCCACAGCTGGGATGAAGTGATCGACCTGGCGAACCAGGCCGCCGACCGAGTGATCGAGTCACTCGTGCGCGACAGTCTCCAACACCAGAGGTTCACCACGCTGACCGCGGCGTTGGCGGAGGGGACTCCTTCGCAGTTGCGGGACGCGCTCGAACAGCTCGGGACCGATCAGAAGAGAATCGTCGTCGGCCTGTTCAGTCAAGGAAAATCGCCCGCCGACATGGCGGCGATCATGCCGCTCGGGCAACCCACGATCAAGCTCATAGCTGACGGTGCCGTCCGCCGCATGGCCGACCATATCGCCCGCAAACGCGGACTGACCGTCGAACCCGTCGCGATGCTTACGGCCGAGCCGGAGCCAACAGAAAACGCGTTCCAGCGTGGATATCGCCTCGCCGAAGCGCAGCGGAAAGCCGCCGCGTTCGGTCGCATCGATGGAGCAACCGCGCCACTCTCCGATCTGCTACGCAGGCTAGACAAGTTGTTCCCCACCCCATCGGTCGGCCAGCGGCCAGCGCGGATGGAGGTCACCCATCGTCCGGTGCACGCCGTGGCTCGGAGTCTGGTGGGCGATGTTCCGCCGGAGGCTGCTGTGGGGCGGCTCGGTGATCGGGTGGCCGGGGATTCGATGCTGCTCGGCCGCGATGCGGTGGACGCTGTCTTCGGGGAAAGGATGCGTTTGGGGTCCAGGCTGGAGGTGTCAGTCCCCGAAGAGGCGTACCGGTATCTGCGCGGGCAGGCGGAGTGGACGGAGACACCGGCAGCCGACGGTACTGCTCGCTTGGTCAACGCCGAGATGTCGATCGGTATGGGGTGGAATGCGGGTCCGTCACATGGTGAGCTGTTGCGCCGTTCCTGGAAGACTCCCGCAGGCATCCATGTCGCGAGCCTTCCCGACGTCTATGCCGTACTCCAGGAGCGCGGCTTACCGCAAGATCTCCGCGACACCGCGGCTATCCGACGCAAGCTGCTCGACCCGACGCGACCGCCGCTGCCGGAGCACGTGCTTGCGCGTGAGATCGACGCTCTGCGTTCGGTTTTGCCGGAGGTAGCGCTCGATCATCCCGATGCCGAGGTCGCGGTCCGGCTCGGCGCGAACGGGATGCATATTTGCTCCACGCTCTACGGCGATCCCGCCATCGGGCGGGCCAACCAGATCATCGGCGATCTCGAGCTGGCCGAATACCGCGTCCCGGCGACATACCACAACGGTTTCGGTCTCGTCGAAGACGGGCGCCTGCTCCAAGAACACCTGGGCAATATCGCCGCCCGCCCGCATGAGCGGCTCGATGCTGCCGCAGCGGACACCTACAGCGACGCCGTCTACGGCAACGGCCGCCGCAGCAACAACCCGGAAGGGTACGACGAGCTGCGCTCGGCCGACCTCGCCCGCGCCCACGCGCTGTCCCTCGGATACGAACCCGACCGCGCCAACCGCATCCACCGCATGATCATGGGAACGGCTTTCGACGAACGAACCAAAGCTCAAGCGGGCAAACATGACCCCGACCCCCTCGTGCAAGCCATCGCCGGCATCGACCTGCAAACATTGGCGCAACCCTCATCCCTGGAAGACACGTTCGACCTGATACCCGAGGACCTGACCGCGGAACGCCACTCACGCGACCGCATCCTCGGCCGCACCATAGTCGACCACGGCCTGCGCATCCGCTCCACCGAAGAAGCACAGGCGATCATCGACGAATACGCCGGCTACCGGCCCACCATCGACGGCGTCCCCTCCGACCGGGATGTGATGGACGCCGTCGCAAACCGGCTCGCCGGTGACGCGGGCTTCCGCGACCCCGTCACCGGCCACCGGTACCCGCCGACCTGGACCCTCGACAACCCCCAGCTCCGCGCCGCGCTCAGCAAGAAAGCACGAGAGCTCAGCCAGAAACTCGCCGACCGCGAAATCACTGCCACCCAAGCACTCGAGCAAATCCGCCGCCACACCGCCGCCATGCAGGAAAAGTTGGGTGTGCGCGACGACGCGCCGCACGGTCCACGGTCCAGCCCCTCGACGTTCTCCCGTGCGAGCACGCAGCAGACTCCGCTGGCACGAGAGCAATTCGTGGTCCGTGCGCAGGGAGCGGCCGTCGGCGCAATCGGCATAGAGGGACCGCGAGTAGCGCCCGCTTCGGAATCGTCGCGGAGCGAGTTCGTGGTGCGCGTGCAGGGGCATGATCCGAGTGACGAACAGGCGCGGATGCGTGCGGCCTCACAGGCCTGGGATTGGCTGGACGAGCAGCTGTTCGACTGGCCGGCCGGCAAGATCGATGATGCGGGCCTGGAACTTGCCGACCGTGTGACGACGGCTCTGGAGAACAGCGACGACGGCACAGTACGAGTGGCGCTGGAGGAGATGGGTGAGCCGGGCGAGCGCCATGCACGCGTCACGGTCGGCGATTCCAGCTTCGAATTCGGTGAGGCGTACGAGTTGCCGCGGTGGCTGGCTGACGCGATCGCGCCCGTGCGCCACGTCCGGTTGAACGTCCCGGGTGAGCTGGCCATTGCTGTGGGATATGCCCAAATCCCGCAGATCGCAAAGACTCTCGCCTCCTTCGACAAGCTCGGCGGCCCAGTGGAGGTAGTACAGGACAACATCGAGCACGGCGTGCGGCATCGGTCGACTGTCAACCGGGGACGCCTGCTCGATTCCCGATCCGACGTCGAGGCCGAGAACATCGAGCTCCGGTTCGGGGACTCGGTGGTGGAACTGAATATCTACTCGTTCCGGGACCAGCAATTCAAGGACGGATTGCGGGCGTTTGATCTGACCGGACGAGAAGGCCGGACGGTCCCGCTCGACAAGTTCGCCAGCGCCATCGTTGAGAAACTCCAACAGCGGCGGCTCAACAGGATCGAGGCGCAGGCCGCCGACTATACGCCCGACAGCCGCAGAGAATGGTTCCAACGGCAAGAGGAGTGGGACAGAGCAGATCAGACCGAAACAGCCAACCCCGCAACAACCTCGCAGCAGGACCAAACCAGCGTGGGACTTGGTTTCCGGCCGTGGGAAACTTCGAGGCAGCATGGATTGTGGACGGATTATCCGGAGCAACAAGCTGCCGATTATTCGAACAGCTATGGGAGTGAGCATTACGGAGTCACAGCGGAGATCGAGGAGGGCGTTCTCCGATTCACCATAAAAGCTGGCCGCGGAACCCCCACAGGGCGCGTGATGTTCCGCCAGCTCATGGATTCCATTCCCCGTCCGGTGCATGAGATCCATGGGCATTGGGATTTCTATGGTCCTGGGGCCGGCTTGGTCCGCCCACATGAGGTGACTGCCGAGAACGAGCCCCGCTGGCTGGGTGACAACCTTGAAACCTTCAATGCCCTCATGCAGGACCTGTTCCTATCTCCGGAGGATGCGGCACGGAACACCTTCACTGGCAAGATGGCAGCCGAATACGGCTACACCCGAGTTCGATTCATCACACTCGAAGGCCGCGGTGGTGAGCGTGCAGTAGAAGGTCTTCGTTCCTACGGCGAATTCACCGAGGTCGATGTGCGGTTCGGTAAGCCTGAGGGACCGCACATCCGACCCGAGACGACGACCACAGCAGTTCGGAGAACCCGGACGACCACCGGATACCCGAATCCAAACGCAAACGAGACGAAAGCTGAAGCAGCGCAGCATCTGGACGAAACCGAGCCGCCGGAGGAGGCGCGCCGCGAACAGGCGCAGCGCGATGGATACGCCGAGCTGTCGGAGGTCGACCCGGCCGATCCGGCGCAATTGACGCGCGAACGTGACAATGCTGAGCCGGATAAGGCCGGCTCCAAGCCAGACGTGGAAGGCGTCACACGGCAGGACGCTCTCCATCCGGACACCGCCGACGAGGCAGAGCTGATGCGCTACTCCAGCTTCGCCTACCTCACCGAGCGGCCCGACGCCGCGCCCGGGGAGCTGACCGGCGAGGCCTGGTTCAACAGCCCGCAGCGCTACGCCTGGGAGCGCGCTTGGCTCATCGAGAACGGTCCCAGCCTCGGGGCTCTTGCCGCGATGACGTTGGCCTCGTTGGAGGCGGAAATCCTGCTCGGCCTGCCCAATACGAGGCCGGACCCGCTGTTGATCGTGCAAGAGCGGCCACGGTTGCCCGGTGAGATGCTGCCCATCTGGAAGCTTCGGACGCTGCCAGGGAAAGATCCAGACCAGGCCAGCGTCATCGGCCTGCTCGCTCGTCGGTTCTCCCTCGACGAGCTGCTGCAGCATGCGTATATCTCGCCGGTCGGGGCGAGACCACTGCTCCAAGCCGACCTCGATCTGACGATTCGGATGCTGAAGCCCGCCGAGCGGCCACGCTTCGTTCGGGTGCCCAGGGACGGGGTGTACACGGCGCATTACCCGGGCTGCCGTTCGTTGCCGAACCGGTCACCGGACTACCTACGCACGCGCCCCCTCGCCGACGTCCTGCTCCGCCAGATCGGCTCGCGAACGTTCTGCGAGTACCTGATGAACGACGTCGTCGCGCCCTACCAGCGGCGCGAGGCCCATCAACTCCTGGACAGCTACGTCGGCCGCACCCTGTCCGCCGAAGACCGGATCAGCCAATGGTTCGCGACGACCGTGACGAGCATGCTGGACGCACCCCCCGAAGCGGCCCCTCAGCTACTGCGCCAAGCCCTCCACGCCGGGATGTCCGCCCAGGACCGGGCAGTCCAGCAGTTCGCCACAACAGTGAGCGAATTGCTGTCCGGACACACCGATTTCGGCCGATACCTGCACCACCGCGGACTTCCGGAAACGCAGGCATTCGTCGAAGACATCCGGCGAACCGTCGGTCGCCATCACCCGCCCGAAGCCATCGGACAAGTGCCTTTCATCAGCACGCTGCTCGAACCGCCTCCCGGAAGGGCCACTCCGGAAAGGAGTGCGGCGCGGACGCCATGGAGCAACCAGCAGACCTTCGCTCGGCGGAGGTCCGCACCGGCGGACGTCCCTACCCGAGTGCCACACCCGTCGCCGACTCCCCGGTCCCGTAACAATGGCGGCAATCGGGCACCCGGCGAGCGTGTACCGGATGTCGACCAGCCCGGTGCGGCAGATCGACCGGTTGATCGCGTGGGCCGGAAACCGAGTACACACCATCCTGCCGCCCACCAGGCAGACCTCGACAAAGCTCCGAAAGTCGATGAAGCCCTAGACCTCCCCCGCCACCGCCGGGAAGCCGAGCCACGGGTGGCGAACCCAGGCCGAGGTGTCCCGGAACAGGCGTTCGTGTTCGCCCGGGACCCCGACGGCCAGAATTGGGGCGACGCATCCCCCAATGTCGGCCGTCACGATTCTGCTGACAGCATGGAAACACCTCCCGATGCCACTCCACCGCAGACCACAGCGTCAACAACGCCGACCGGTCCCGTCGAGTCCCGGTTCCGTGACGCAGCCGACAAGATCGATCGATCCGGCTGGTCCCTAGAGGCGCGGGAGGCGGGCAAGCGCCTTGTGCGGTTGTTGTTCGATCTCACCAAGGTCGAACAAGGGAAAGATGTGGTGCAACCAACAGACGACGACGTCGGCCCGTTACTGACGCTCGATAGCTCCGAGGGCGATAGGCAGTTGGCGTCGTTGAAGGCGGATTCTATTCCAGGAATACCGCTCAACGGATTCAGTCTGGTGGTGCGAGAGTTTGTGTACCGGCAGGGCGTGCTGCGGTCGTGGATAGATGACATGTTCGGCCGCGGTTCGGCTGGTGACTACCAGATGGTCGTGGGGGCAGTGCTGGAAGAGCTGGCCGCCCAGCTCGGCGCGACCGGCGCGGGCTGGTTGCAGGTCACGATGTATCGGGGCTCCGACGGTGACTGCGAGTTGTCCGCCGAGTTCGGCAGGCACGGAGTGGGTGCAACCGCCAAGCTGGAGCTGGAGGTGCCCGAGGGCGGTGAGTTGGCCGATGCGGAGCTGACCCTCACGATGTGGCCCGATCCGGAGCAGGATCCGGACAGCGTGATCGCCGGCGTGCGGGGCGTGGCTCGAGAGTTGACGGCGGGTCGGCCTGCGGGCCGTGCGAATAGCCTGGGAGATGCGGCAGAACGGTTGCTCCGGGCCGATGCCGCCGAACATGACGATCCGGTGATGGCTTCCGGGCTACGGTTCACCGCTCGCCGCGATCGCATCGACCTCGCCGTGTGCGACCCGCAGACCGGACGGTCGACGCATCAACAAACCGTCTTCGACTCTGTCGACGCGGTAGCGAAGGAGGCGAGCCGACGGGCACGTGACGAGATGCTGGGCAACCACTGGACCGACGCGGACGACCTCAGCACTGCCGCAAACGTGGTGTCGCGGCGGCTGCACAGCATGTTGACCGAAGATCGGATTGATCGGCCCCTACGATTGGACGCTTCGGTATTCGGGGAGCAGGGCGACAAAATCCTGACAGTCGAGCTGCACTCTCCGGGTGACCGCTCTGAGGACTTCCCGGCGGTGATCGAACTCTGGCAGCGGCCCCGGCCGTCGGATCTGACTCCTGGTGCGGCGATACAGTTCTTCTCCGAACACTGGTGGTTGGCCCTTCTGCACCGGTCTGCCGGGGTCGAGCCGGGCAGGAAAGCGACTAGCCCGGTCGCGGTGACCGACGAGCGCGCGGAGTGGCTTGTCAGCGCGGGTGCCGATCGGGATGCGGTGTTGTTTTCGGCCGACAAACTGGTCCGACTACCAGAGCCGCGACCAGACTTGCCGTTCATGCGCGGCGTGATGGCCCGGGCCTGCACGCTGGTCGAGACGATGATCGACGAGCGGCTGTTGGTCCCGGGTCGGGATGGTGTGGTCACGTGGACCATCGGGATGGGGGTGCGGGGCCTGGAATGCCGGGTGGCGGTGACCTATCGGTCTCCGCGTGCGCGGATGGACGGTTCGGAAGACGCCACCAGAGCGGGTGCAGGTTGGGAGGGCGCCACCAGGGCGGGTGAGTATTTCTGGGGGGATGGGTGGACCACATGGGCCGCGTTCGACCTGCTCCCGGCCGTCGAAGCCCAACTCGCCGCTCTATTCGCCAGCGTGCCGCCTCACGGACGGGGTCCAGCCGCCGCCAACACCACCATCTTCGACATTGGCCGACATGTGAACGCCATGCGGGAAATCGCCTCCAGTGCCCTCACTTTCGAGAGCAACGCGGAAGCAGCCGAATTTGCGCGTGCGCACCTCGGCGATCCCGTAACCGCAGTATCGGAACGGGGTCCAGTCGACTGGACGCCACAGAGCCGTCCACTCCCCCAGCACCTGGTCGTCATGTTTGCGCTCGAACTCGACGAGGTCGACGCCGACAACCCCGAGAGCCTGCCGGGCGCGCTCCTGCCGATAACCGGCAACTCGACCGTCGTGATCGTTACCTCGCCCTGGAACCGATTGCCCGACAACAACATCGGTGTCGCGCTCGCCCCAGCAGGCACCCTGGTCACGCGAGCCGAGGACGACACGGTTACTGGGAACCCGCGCCTGGTACTTCTCGACGACCACGTCATGACGGTGACCAGCGTCGTAGACGGCGACCAAACGACTGCTTATGGCTTCCTCGGCAAACCACCCGACTGGCGCCGCGGTACCACATTGCCATCGGGATCTGCGCCAACCCAGCCAAACACCCCTGCCGTCGACGCCGTGAAGCCATCAACGGAATCGCAGCGCACACCCGTACCAGACACAAACCCGTCCGACACTGCACAAGACACCGGCCACCATACAGATAGAGCCGCTGAACCCGGCGACCCACGCGCGCCAGTGGATGATAGCCGAGCCGACCAGTGTCCTAGTCCCGCGAAACCAGAACCCGGCGCCCCTGAAGCCACCACCCCGTGGAGCCGGAAGCTCCGGGGATCGATGACGCTACAGTTCCATCCTGCCGATCCCGCCGAGGCAGCGGGTCTCCCGGCCCGCAAGCAACACCGGCTGTTCACCGACCCCAACACCGCCACGGGATATCCCTCCGGCCCGGTCACCTTCCACAACCACCCGAACGGCCAAGAGTGGGACGACCCGCGCGACGTCGCGCGCAGAAACCGGCAACGCGCCGAGCGTTCGACCGGGGCGGGCGACAACGAGGAAGCCGGGATGCCGCCGGCCGATCTGTCCGGCCTCACGCCCGACGAACAGCTGCTCGGGGCCGCTATCGGAAACCGGAAGCCGGTGAACTGGAAGGAGCTGGTTCAGGGCACGCAGATCCTGCTGCTCGGGGAGGATCACGGGCACGATTCCGTGCGCGCGTATCTAGCGACCCAAGCGGCAGCGCTACGCGCGGCAGGGGTCACTCACTACTGCATCGAGGCGCCGCCGCACCCGGCGTTCGACGCGTTGAACGCCGGGCAAGAAGCGGACTTGTCCGGGGTTATGGCCGGTCCGGGCTGGGAGGGTGGCTGGGCCGAGGTGGTGGCGGCAATGGCGGCGGAGGGGATACAGATCGTCCCCTTCGATGTGCTACATCCAAGTTCGCCGCATGGCTCTCCGTTGCGGGACATTCGAGAATCCCACATGGCCAAGACAATCGCCCGAGTTGCTCAGGACAACCCGGCGGCCAAGATCGCTGTCCTCATCGGAAGGGATCACCTGATCCAGGATAAGAAGAAGTGGTCGTTGAAGACCGGATGTCTTATGCCCGCGGTAAGCGCTCGGCTCACGGCCGCCGGTCATACAACCACGTCGGTCTCGATGTGGGGAAGCGAGGCGGGGCAGCACGAACCCATCCGTTGGCACGCGGAGCGTATCGGCATCCATGACGAAACCTTCATCGCCGATCTTCGCAGTCTCCAACAGACCGACCTACTGCGACTCAATTGGGCATCCGACGTGATGCTCCATGTGGGCGGATCGGGGTCCTGGCATACCGAATCGGGTCCTGCCACCTCCCAGAGCGCGCCCACACACGATCCCGCTCCGTCCACATCCGGCCAGGCCCGGCGAATCCAGCACACTGGAGGCAAGACTGCGGCATCGCGTAAACCAGCGCCGACGTCCATAGAAGTGCCCGACAACGTACAGCTGGCGGTACCTCGCAGCGGAGACATTTCGGTCGATTCCGAGAAACTGGCCACAGTCCACGCCGATGTGGGAGCCCTAACACACGACTGGGCTAACACCGAACAAGCCGTCGCAACCGCATACCTGGCCACCGAACTGGCCAGCATGCACGTCCACCTCGGAAACGGCGCCGAAATGTCGGTGTCGAAAGCAGGCGAACCTGGCCACCGTGTGCTGCGTGTCGTCATCTCCGACATCGGAGAGGCACCGTCCACGCTGCCCGCGTACTTCGTCAGCCTTTCGCTGGAGAGACTTCAGCTACTGACGCACCGGTACGGACATGAGGAATCCGAAGGCACTACGGTGACGTGGTTCGAATTCGATGAATCCGGACCAGATTTCGCCCCCGCCGGGCTCGCCGCTGTCCACGGAGTCGACCCGGCAGCAGACGATCCGGTCGCGCCAGGGTCACCGGCTTCGGGTGCTGAACCGGTCGGTCAGGGAGAAACTGCAGGCATCGATGTCGCGAGTCTCTTGGGAGCGATCGACGCGCAGCAACTGCGGCTGATCCGCGAGGGAATCGCCGCCGAACTCGAGACCGCCACCTACGATCCACGCACCGACACCATCGAACACACCGACGCCGACCGTCTGCGGAAACTCACCGACATCGCCGCACGGCTCGACGAACTACACACCGCCATCCAACAACCCGACAACACCACACCTCAACGCATCCAGCGCCTCGTCCACCACTACCACGCGACCATAGAGTGGCTGGCCGCCCTCACCGACGCCGACAACGCCACCGCCGGGCTCCCCACCGACCTCGCCGACACCGACCTCGCCGGCCGAACGCAACCGACCCTCCGCCAGCGAATCGAACACGCCCGACAAGCCGTCGACCGCTACAGCGAGGCCGATCAACGAGTCCGCCAACTCCACGCGGCGTTCCGTACCGACGAGCACAGTGACGGGTCCGCGCGGCAGCCCGAATCGCGGTCCGAGGAAAAGGCGGAATCCCGAGCAGAGGTGTCGCCTGCCGAGCGAGAACAAACTGAAGTGCCTCGCCCCCAGCAAGAGGCGCAGTCCGAGTCCGGGCAGCGAGCGCCGGAACAGCACCACCATCTCCCTCCTCCGGTGCAGCAGGACCTGGGTTCGATTGCTGGATACAGCGATATCGGTGTCGGGCCCACGGGCCGCGGGCATCACAACAATCAAGACGCGTTCGCGATCGCGAAGCTCGACGTCGCGGGGAAGCCCATCCAGGTGGCCGTCGTCTGCGACGGTGTCTCCAGTTCGCGCGATGGTGAACTCGCCGCACGCGCGGCAGCCGATACCGCCCGCGACTATCTGGTAGCGGCCCTGGCCGAAGTCGGCTCCGACGGGCAATTCGATCGTGTGTCGATGGTGCAGGGAGCTACTGAAACAGCACAACAGGCGGTCCGCGCCCTGGCCGAACTGCCAGAATACCGTGGACTGCCCCATCCCCCAGCGTGCACAATCGTGCTGGCACTGGTCGAGCACGATCAAGTCACCTTGGACTGGGAAGGCGACAGCCGGGCATATTGGCTGGACGAGAATGCCCCCAACTCCGAGAGTTTGACCACGGACGACTCGATTGTTCCGCTACTGGTCGACGCCGGCATCCCTGAAGCCGAAGCACTCGAAGGTGCCTACGCTCACCGCATTTTCCGCTACCTGGGAATGCCCCCGGGAAGTGAACAGCCATCCCATGCTAAGACGATTCCTCTTCCCCGCAAAGGGCACCTGCTGTTGTGCACCGACGGACTGTGGGGGAAGACCTTCGCCGCCGAGTCCCTCGCGGACGTCCTCCGGCACACGCAGGAACAATCTCCCGGCGACCTGCCCGCCGCACTGCGCGCCTTCCAACAGAACGCACTGCGGGAAAAGGAGCGCGACAACATCACCGGCGTACTGATAAACCACACACCACCCGCCACCACGACCGGTTACTCGACCGCGAAATCCGGAGGCGGTGCACCACCTCTCGGCCCAGGACTGTCTTTCCACCCGCACGCCGGTCCCCGCGAAGTACTCGATGTCCGCCCCGGCGTCCCAACTCCCGGCACATTGCAGGCACCCAATCCCACCTCGGGGATCGGCCGACCGGACATGTGGTTCCGCTGGAACCCCGAACAGAACCCGTCTCAACCCGATAACCAGAACACCACGGCAACCTCGCGTGATGATGTACCGCGCGTCGGGACATCAGCCTCCGGGCCCTCTGCGAACAAACCACGGCAGCCGGGCGGGACCGACCCGGCCGCGCCACCCGGGCATCTGGAACGCACCGCGCCGGAACGTCTGGAGCGGGTACGTGAAGCGTTGGCGGTCGCCAAGCGCCAGCGAGAACGGCTAGAAGGACTGGTCGCGCAGACCGCGGAACTGTGGGATGAAGAGCCAGGGCCACTGGATGCCGCCCGGGAAGAACGGTGGCGGAAGCTTCACAACAAAATGCGGACCGCGCTCGCGATCGCGGCCGACGACGACCCGGAGCAGGCCGCGGCTCGTGCGGAGGCGGTGCGCACCGAGGGCGGCGACGGCCACCTTGTCGAGTTCGCCGAACAGTTTCCGCTGCTGGACACCCTGGTCAGGCAGATCGCAGAACGCGACCAGCGCGCCCGGCAGGTCGAACTACTGGCCGCGGCGGCCTACGCCTACAACAAGCGGGAACAGGCACGAATACTGCGAGACGAAGCCGCTGCGGAACTGCGGGTGCCATACAAAGATCTGGCACCGGATAGTCCCCGACGGGAACAGTCGGAACGCGAATTCGACGACCTCCACGCTCAGCTGGCGGATCTGATCGAAGTCGAACCCGACGAACTGGATGTGGACCGGGTCGAGGACGTCCTGGTGATGGCGCGGCGGCCGGTCGGCGACCCACAGCGCCCAGCCGACGCCGACCACCGGGTCGCCCTCGGCTCACAGTGGCTCGAACTCCACGAACTAGTCGAGAACGCCCGCCGGTTCGACGAATACAACGCCGAGGCGCAGCGGCTCGACGCACTCGCCGACACCGACAATATCGTCGCAGCACCGCGGGGACTTGAAACCACCGATACCGCGAAAGATCGGAAACCGGTGCCCACCGGCCAGGGCCGGGGCAAGGGCGAGGGCAAGGTGATGCATGCTCGTGGTTTTACTTCCGCGGACTTCGCAAGCCTGTCACCGTCAGACCAACATGCGTACGCCATGAGGGAAATCGACTACAATGCCCTCACTTTCGATAGCAACGCGGAAGCAGCCGAATTTGTTGCGCACCTCGGCGATCCCGTAACCGCGGTATCGGAACGGGGTCCGGTCGACTGGACGTCACAGAGCCGTCGACTTCCCCGGCACGTGGTCGTCACGTTTGCGCTCCAACTCGACCAGCTCGACGCCGGCACCCCCGAGAGCCTGCCGGGCGCGCTCCTGCCGATAACCGGCAACTCGACCGTCGTGATCGTTACCTCGCCCTGGAACCGGTTGCCCGACAACAACATCGGAGTCGCGCTCGCCCCAGCAGGCACCCTGGTCACGCGAGCCGAGGACGATCCGGTTACTGGGAACCCGCGCCTGGTACTTACCCCAAACGTCATGAGGGTGACCCGCGTCGTCGTAGACGACAAAGAGACAACCAACGCCGTCGTAGACGACCAAAAGACAACTGCTTATGGCTTCCTCGGCAAACCACCCGGCGGGCACCGCGGTACCACACCACCATCAGGACCCGCACGAGCCCAGCCGCACCAGAACACCATGGCAAAGGGCAGACACCAGCCGGAAATAGCCGAACGCTCCGAATCCGACGACCGCCAGGCAACGACCCGGTCGAGCGCAGCAGCTGGGTCGACACCAGGGAGCACGAAGCAGCCACCCGCGGCAGGAGAGCAGAATCAGAAAGAGCCCAGCAGGCCAACACTGTGGCAGCAGACGAATGCGCACGACATAGGCAAAAATGCACCCGGCAAGGCCGAAGACTTCGGCGACTTCGGCGATGTCGATGAACTCGGCAATCAGAGGCGCAGGGAAGCGAAGGCCACCAATCTTCCCGAAGGCGGACCACAGGATTTCATTCTCAATCCCAGAACCGGACAGCCGTGGGCACTGCGTTTCAGTAAACGAAAACAACGGGATACACCGGAGAACCCGCAACCGCACGACGACGCATCCAAGCAGCAGGATGCGCCCGAGCCCGCGCCGAAAACAACCTCCCGCGCACCGGGAAACCGATCCGCGGACCGAACCACCGAAAGCGACCACGAACCCACACAACAGCCCACCAGCATCACAGCCGACCAACACACACAACCCGAACCCGACGGCTCCGACCGAGATGGATTGGCGGTTGGTGTGCATGAACGCAGCGGGCAGGTAGCGGCTGCCGAGGACGATGCGATGCCCTCGGTTGGTGGCGACCGGGAGCGGGATGACGCAGCGCTGAATCATGTCGCCAGTGAAGAGATGGTACCGAAGCTCAGGCTTTGGATCGCCAGCTGGAACGCCAATCAAGCCATCATCGCTACCCCGGGCCTCACCTCTGCCCAAATAGCGGAAGCCTTGCAACGAAGAGCTGATCTAGAAGCACTGCTGCCCGAAATGCTTGCTTTGCCGCGCGAAGACCTATTGCCCGAGACTATACCTGATTATCTGGAGCTATCCGCCGCGGCGAATGATTCCAGTATCGAGCCGAACGGATCCGAGCCCTCCCGAGAAACTGAGCCGTCGGATGACAACGAAAAAGCTAAAAATACCGTATCCCTGCTGAGCGTGATTCGCGCCAACCCCGCTATCGGCATACGCATCGCCGCCGAGGAAATCCACACGGGCGGAATGGTACTGGCGTCAACTGCGATGAGCTTTTACATGGCGGAGGTCGGACCTGAGGCGTTGGGTGTCAGTGAGCTGATCACCAGCGTGCTACCGATCGGCGTTTCACTGTTCGCGGGAGATCGGGCCGACCGCGGTTCGCGTAGGGAGGTAATGCTGTGGGGTCTGGGCATAGGCTCGGCAGGAGCACTGCTAGCGATTGCCGCGGCGGAGGCTCAAAATTCATTCACCATCCCCGGGCTCCTCGCAGCAATAATGCTGGAAGTAGTCTCAAACCAGCTCTATAGGGCAGCGATGTTCAAGTACCTCCGAGAGGAGGTCGGCAAGGACGCACGGGATGGACTGAACCGCTTCCATTCCGTCTCAGGGGCCGGTATAACACTCGTCGCAAAATGGCTCGGGCCTCCGATGCTGGCACTCGGCGCCGCTTTCCCTCCGGCCATCAATCTCGGGACGAACTTCCTGAGCGCTGTGACCATGCCGCTGGTGCCGGACACCCCGGCCGCGCCGAAAACTTCAGAATCGGAAAGTGCCTGGAAAAGCTTCATCAAGTCGATCCGTGAAGGTGTGCACACGTTCCAGGACGATCGCCTGCTTCGAGAAATCAACGCCAACTGGGGTATCACCTGGCTCTTTCTAGGTGCGCAAACGGCTCAGGTCACGTGGCTGGTCGCCGACTCCGGGCTTTCACCGGGGCAGAAGGGACTGGCGGCGACGATCGCTCCTATCGCGATCTTTCTCTCGAACGCGGTACGCATCAAGCGGTTGGAGGACGAGCGGGCGCAAGCAGTCAGAATCAGCAGGCTACTCACCGCCAAATTGGTCGTCGCGGGAGGGGCGGCCATCGCGATGGCAACCGCCCCCGGCCCCTGGGCGGCCTCGGGGATACTTGCAGGCGCCTGGATGGTCTTCTATCCGAGCAATACTGCTATCAACTCCCATGTGGACCGGACGGTCCCGGATGAAGTGAGCGGACGTGTGGGTGCCCTCCGCAATATGACATCTATGGCCACAGGAGGGCTGGGCGCCTTCGGCACCGCCAGCGCAATCGGGGCATGGGGACCCGCGGCCACAGCCATAGGTATGGCCGCGGCATTCGGCTCCATCGCGTTCGTGTCCGTCATCCGCCGAATCTTCGGAGAAGATAAGGCACTGCAGGACCCGGCTGTCGCCGCCCGCGCCCGGAAGCTGCTCGACGGCATCAACCGAACAGCCGAAGTCGTGTGGACACTCGGTCTCAACGAACCCAAGTGCAAACCATGGCAGAAGAAATGGACTCACCTCAGAGACGCCATCGCCACCCAACTCGTCAAAATCCACCTCGACCCTGATGCCGACAACCTCTTCGGTCAAGTCATCGACCGTGTGGAGACAGATAGCGACATCGACACTGCCGTCGTGTTTTTCGACGACCGCCGCTATGTCATCACCGATACCGGAACCTATGGCCAGAGCATCGTCTTCGACACCACCATCACCAACCCCGACCCCGCCGGTAATCCCTGCGTCCGTATTAGCAGCGAATGGCAACAACCCGACATATCCAACATTGAAGACGCCGAATTACTCGTCTGGTACTGCACCCGCGGCACCGACGGCAACCTCACCAGCCTCCAACCCCAGCAACCCAACCAACCAACCCCACGCAAAAGAGGAAAACCTCGAACCTCACCCACCAATACCAATAGCGATCGCAACCCAGGAAAGCCTCGGTGGAAATGGCCGTTCGGGCGACAACAAGCCGATCCAGCCTCCGCTGGACGGCACATCGAAGTCCACGTCATCGAGGACGGAGCCACCTCGGAAAACAGAGGCGAGACGCCCTGGAGCGACGTGCGGCCCCTAGCTCAGCAGACTGACTCAGCAATCGCGATCGACCGCACGGCCCAGACAACCGCACCGGAGCAGCAGGGATCTGCACCCCGGACGCGGAGTGCCCCTGAGAGTCCGCCGACCGGTCCCGAATCGGCTACGGGCAGTGGGAGTGGCGACGGGGATCCCGGTGAGGATGTATCGGCTGCGGCTCGACCGGGGTGGGTGGATCCACATGTCCATCGCGGGGACAGGAGGCTGGGCGATCGCCCACAGTGGAACCAATCGTTTTCGGTTGCGGCGAATTCGGAGTCGCCCGGTCGTCCGGGGCCGGCACCGGCAGGCGTCCCGCCCAACCCCGCGGATACATTCGCTCTGCACTGGAAGCAGGCGAGGGACGCTGCTGATGCGCCGATCGGTAAGCCTGGTATCGGTCACCCGTGGCTGGGTTTCGCCAACGCCCCCGGGGTCGACAACGCCGCGCACGCGAATTCGGGCAAAGCACCATCACCCGAGCAGCCTGCGGCAACGGAACCCCCGATCAAGCGGGCACCAGCCGGGTTCGAAGAGTTCCGCGCCGCGCTCTGTGCTGCCCTGGCAGAGGGCACCGCGGAGCCCGATGTCCGGGAGGTACTCGCCAATGCCACCATACAGCAGATGCAGGCGGCGCTCGGCCGGCTCGTTCCCAACCAAGTCAACATCCTGCGGCACCTGCAAGCAGAGCATCCGACCGACCGAATAGTCCAGGACCTCACCTCCAGCTGGGATGAAGTGATCCACCTGGCAAACCAGGCCGCCGACCGCGTGATCGAGTCACTCGTGCATGACAGTCCCGCACACCAGAGGCTCACCACACAGACCGCGGCGTTGGCCGAGGCAGCCCCATGGCAGCTGCAGGCCGCACTCAAACAACTCGGGACCGACCAGAAGAAAATCATCGTCGGCCTCTTCAGCCAAGGGATACCTCCCGACCGCATGGCGGAGATAATGCCGCTCGACCAACCCACGATCGAACACATGGCTCACGGCGCCCTCCGCCGCATGGCCGACCACATCGCCGGCGAACACGGACCGACCATCGAACCCATCGCGGTGACCGCGACCGAACCGAAGCCGACAGAGACCGCATTCCAGCGTGGATATCGCCTCGCCGAAGCAGAACGGAAGGCCACCGCGTTCGCTCGCATCGACGGAGCAACCGAACAGCTCACCGAACTGCTACGCAAGCTAGACGAGTTGCACGGCGATCGGTATTTGTGGCTCGAGAAGGAAGGCCCGCACACTCAGGCTTGGGTCAACGCGCACAACCAGTGGACGATCGAGAAGTTCACGCTCTCCCGGGAATTCCACGATCTGCGGGAGCGGATTCTTGCCACGCTCGACAGCGCGGACCGCGTGGCGCACCCAGACCGTTATGGTGACTGGCTCTATGACTTCCGCCGCGACAAGGAGCACCCGAAGGGCGTATGGCGACGCATAACCGCCGCGGACTACCGCAATGGTGAGTCGGCGTGGGAGGTCCTGCTGGATCTGGACGCGCTGGCCGACACCGAAGGCAAGAACTGGGTGTGGGGAGAGGCGAAGGTGCTGCGTGACGGGCAGCATCGCGCATTGATCAGCATGTCCGAGGGCGGCGGCGACCGTAATGAAGTGCACGAATTCGATCTCCGTACAAAGCGATTCGTAAGCCCGGAAGAAGGAGGATTCTCTCTTCCTTTGGCACTGAACCGGTTCATGTGGGTAGATGAAAACACGGTCTGTGTCGGAACGGATTTCGGACCGAATTCCCTTACCCAGGCCGGCTATCCCCGTTTCTCCAAACGCTGGCGTCGCGGAACACCGCTGAGCGAGGCCGAAACAATTCTCGAGGGTGAATTCACCGACGGCGTGGTGGCGCACGGAGAGTGGCCCGGTATGGGTCCGCACCACGTCATCCGGTTCATCGGCTTCGGCAACCGCGAGTACTACCTGGTGCAGCCCGACGGTTCGCTACAGCGGCTCGACGTTCCGCCCGACGCACAGGTGCGGTGGGTCAAGAATCGGTTGATGGTGGAGCCGGGAAGTCCGTGGAATATCAACGGCCGTGAGTATCCTGCCGGTTCATTGCTGGTTGCGGATATCGATGCTTTCCTCGCCGGAGACCGTAAGTTCGAGATGCTGTTCGAACCGGATGCGCATACTGTTCTGCACGACTGGGGGTGGACGGCGAATCACCTGCTGCTGACGCTGCTGTCCGACGTTCAGACCAAGATCGAAGCTCTGACTCCAACTCCCGTGGGCTGGACCCGCCGGTCCCTTGATGCCGTCCCGAAGATGGCGACGGCGTCGGTCATCGGCCTCGACCGGCTGGCGGGTGATGACGAATTCCTGCTGTCTGTCAGCGGATTCACTATTCCCCCCATGGTGCTGGCTGGCTCAATGGACGGCGAGGGGCGGGGGGTCGAGCAGGAGCCGGCCGTCTTCGATGCCACCGACGTGGTCACCGAGCAGTTCTTCGCCACATCGGCGGACGGCACTCGGATTCCGTACTTCGTCACCCGTCGCCGTGGCGCCGTCGGTCCGACCATCGTGCACGGCTACGGTGGGTTCAGCGACTCGCAGACTCCTGCCTACGACGGTGCCGAAGGTTTGGCCTGGCTGGAGGACGGCGGAATTTCGGTGGTGGCCAACATTCGCGGTGGCGGTGAGTACGGGCCGCGATGGCATACCAGCGCCGTGAAGGCCAGCCGCTACAAAGTGTTCGAGGACTTCGCCGCGGTAGCGATGGACCTCGTCACACGAGGCATCACCACCCCCGAACAACTCGGAGCGATCGGCGCGAGCAACGGCGGCCTGTTGATGGGCGGGATGCTCACCCGCTATCCCGACCTGTTCGGCGCTCTTGTAGCGGAGGTTCCGCTGATGGATATGCAGCGTTTTCACCTGCTGCTACAAGGTGCGCCCTGGGCCGCCGAATACGGGCACCCCGACAATCCCGACGAGGCAGCCCACATCATTTCCCCCTATCACGAGGCCGTCCTGAACCGGCAGTACCCACCGATCCTGCTACGGACCTCCACAAATGATGACCGTGTGCATCCCGGCCACGCCCGGAAGATGGCGGCGCGGCTGGAAGAACTGGGCTACGAGGTTTGGTACTACGAAAGCACCGAGGGCGGGCATGAAGACACAGGGGACAACCGCCAAGCAGCATTCGAGGAGGCGCTCGTCTATGCCTTTTTCCGGCGAAAGCTCATGCCCGAGCGCAACAACGGTGGCAACCGTGAGTCCGGCGGCGCTGCAGGTACGAATACAGGGCCGACTGCTCCGGCTATCTAAAAGCGCACCGTAATCGAGATGGCAGAGATCTCCACCGGTGGGCAGACAGTTCACCGCGATGCCGCAGACTTCGGCGAGCCGCCGTCGGCAAGGGATCCAGGTTCTCCATCCGCCGCCACGGCGCCGGACTCACATCAGCCCACGACGCGTGAGGTGGGAGCGATGCCGGTCGACTCAGCGGGCGCTTCAACCACAACGACGTCTGTCGACCCAACCTGCTGCTCTATCGAAACGAAGTATGGACCGTCGACGGGGACCTGGCCGGACCTAGTGATCCACTCTGGAACGCAATATTCTTCTTTGAGCGTGCGATAGTTAGTTTGCCGGATGAGGCGAATTGAGCTCGGGCTGCTGCAATATGGATCGCGCGGATATCGTATGTGAATCCTGCCGTCGATATCAAAGCAGTCTTTACCATGTATGGCCGTTTCGAGGCCTGGAGAAGAATGATGCTGTGTTTTGAGGAGATGCTGGAAAGCATTGCTACGGAACCGAGCCGCTTCGAGTATTGGGTCGACTTCTACCATGAGTGGTTGTCTGTACTTTCCGAACCTCGGCCGGGCATTTCACGGGAAGAATTGAGCGCACTGTTCCGCAGATGGGCGAATGAGCGCTGAATAAACAGACACTATCGCTGTCGCTGCACGGAACGGTTCGGCCCGGTGCGAGGTTGAGGTTGCGTCGAATGCCCGTGCGTGCGCGTATCCGCCACGAGACAGCAGGGCCGCCGTCGAGCATATCCCCGGCGATCCAACCGGTGATCTCCTCTCGGCGCCGACACGACGGAGGCGGTCACTGCGAGCCAGACCCGCCCGCGCGCAAACTTGACCACCAGCCGATGCAACACCTTTGGCCAGCCCGTACGCCGTTATTCCGTACAGCTTGACCTCGCGGCCCAATTCGTCGTGCTGCGGTCCGTTCACCGGCCCGGACAGAGTTCGCGACGGCTCAGCTCGGTCCGGATTCGGCGCGAAACTCGGTTGTGCGTTGCCATGTCAGTTCGGTGGCCGGGCGGTCGTAGTCTGCTCAGCGGCCCGGTGACCGGGTAGCCGGGTGCCGCAGGTGTAGCCCTGGCTCCCGGCTCCTGTGGACTTCGCGTTGCCACAGCAGGTCGACGATCCGCGCCACACCGGCAGTGAGATGCCGCCGGTAGGTGCTGAACGGCAGACCCAGTACCTCGGCGGCCCGCTCCTGTGTGACTGCCGGTCGCAGGTACGTTCGGTCTATCGCCCGAAACAGCTTGGCGTCGCGCGGATCTTCGCGGAGCGTCTCCGCCGCCTGGCGAACGATCCCGGCCAATGCGGTTGCGGCGGATGTGGCGCCGCTCTGATTCTGCACCTGCCGGGTTCGAAGCAGTGGATTCTGCGCCAGCTTGTCGATCCGGTGCAGGTCACGAAGCGCTTGACGCACCGCCTCGCGGAATTCCGGCCGCGACCACGTGATTGCCGGAACGGGATGGGCCACCGGCGATGTCGACGGGTCGTAGCCGCTGACCTCTCGTTCGGCCAGCAGATCGAGCCACGCTTCCAAGCCGTGCCGGCAGTCGCGGGCGACCACCTGGTAGTGCCGGTCGCCCACTCGGTAGTCGGCTTCCGGCGCACGGTGATAGTCGACATAGGAAAACAGTGGCGACAACGGATCCACGCTCTCGTAACCGCCGAGAAAATCCCACCGCACATGGGGGTTGGCCAAACTGCGTTGCATGTAGCCGATGGTGATGACGGTGAACGACGGTGAAGGCTGTTGGTAGAGATCGCGATCCATGAAGAAGCGGCTCGCGAGAACCTCCTCACCCGGCTGGGGCGGACCGTGCCGCTGGGCGTACTCCCACATCGCGTTCGCACCGGGGTCGGCGGACAGGTCCGCTGCGGTGGCCTCGTGCAGGCGCAGCCGGGCCCCGAACCCGAGGGGTGGACCGCTGTGGCCGCGAACGATAACGAAGGCATGCGGCTGGCGGTCCAGCCAATACGCCACCAGCTCGGCGGATTCCGACCCTTGCCACCGCCGCGTCATGTCCAGCAGAGCCTCGCGATCACCCGGTACCAGTGTGTCCGGATAATGCCAGCCGAGGCTCGACCAGTCCATGAAGGCGCGGATGGGCGGATGAACCCGCTGCAGAAAAACCAGATCTGCGACCGCCTGCTGCTGCACCCTTCCGGCATCGTGCTTCAGGTGCCCGAGAACATGACGGCGCACCCTGCGGTGCATGGCCGTGTAGCTCGCCCGATCACGCCACTGCAGGTCCGCGTCGATGACGTCGCGGGCCAGCTCGTGCGGGAACACCCCTGTCTCACCCTCCTCGACGAAAGACAACCTGCGCAGCCAGCCGAAAAGCTCACCGGCATCGTCACCACCGAGGACCGCGCGCAGGGTCTCTTCGGTGGTGACTCTCGTGTGGGCGCAGACCTCCAGTGCCCTCCGGTGCCGCGGGCTCGGAACAGCCGCGATGATGCGCTCCATCAGAACCCGCACCACGTCGGGTGTGTCACGCAGGTCGACCTCGGCGATCGTTCGGTGATCCCGGTCGTGCTGCCGTATCACGTCTACCAGCAGGGACAACGCCAGCGGATGCCCATGTGTGGCCGCTAGTACCTGGTCGTGCAGGGGTTCGGGAACCTTCTCGACGCGCAGATACGATCGCGCGTCCTCCGGCGGCAGATTTCGCAGCGGGACCGATCGGAGGGATTCCCGCCATCCAGGATCGGAGATCCATTCCGGTGACGGCGGATTTCGGCTCGCAATGACGACCAGTGCGGTACCGGGCAGTTCCGGCAGGAACCGTTCACGGATCCATTCGTCGATCGGCGCCAGCGAGTCGTAGGGGTCAAGTAACAGGACATGCCGCGGCCCGCGCGCCAACGCATCGATCGGCGAACACCCCTGCTCGAGCCCCAGCGACGCGGCAAGTACGGCCAGTAATGCCACGGGCGACGGCTCCACGCTTCGGGCATCCACTCGAACGGCGACGGCTCCCGCCGCCTCGGCGATCTCTCCCCACACGCGCAACAGCGCAGTCTTTCCCACACCGCCCTCTCCGTGGACAAAAACAGCTGAGAACAAGGGACTTTCGGTGGTCAGTGCGGCACGGAAAAACGCCGTCTCGGCAGTCCGGCCGACGAACCGCTGCCTCCGGACCTGCTGTATCCGGTCCGCGATACGGGACACACCTCCAGGCTAGCTGGCCGCCCACAATGAGCAGGAATTGATCTGGCACATGAACAATCGGCCGAGTCATCGTGTGCTGCAGATGCGACTGCTCACCAGGTCGCCCGACATCGGAGTGTGACGATGACTTCTCAGCCCGCCGACGCCGCGCCCGCCGCAACCGGGCTTCCACCGGGCCCGCAGCTGCCGCCGGCCGTGCAGACCATGCTGGCCTGGCGACGCCGGCAGCCCTTTCTCGATGCCTGCCGGCGCCGCTACGGTGGCTGCTTCACTCTGCGGATCGCCCCATTCGGGACAATCGTCCTCGTCTCCGAGCCATCCGCCATCGAGCAGAT
The DNA here is from genome assembly GCF_035920345.1 of Nocardia vinacea. Classification (NCBI taxonomy): domain Bacteria; kingdom Bacillati; phylum Actinomycetota; class Actinomycetes; order Mycobacteriales; family Nocardiaceae; genus Nocardia; species Nocardia vinacea. The sequence goes on along the minus strand of NZ_CP109149.1, from coordinate 148,653 downwards.
GCTCACCGGCGATCCCGCGGTCTTCCGCGCCGGTGAGTTCAACGCCGTCGCAGGGCTCGGCCTCATCCTCGGCCGCGCCGCCCTCGGCCTTCGGGACGGGGACGAGCATCGTCGGATGAAGCGGTTGTTGTCGCCGTCGTTCCGAGCGAGATCAGTGGCCGGGCATGCGGAGATGATCGAAGCGGTCACCGCGAAAGAGTTGCGTCAGTGGCCGATTGGACGGCCATTCGCTCTGCATCCGCACATGCAGGTGATTGCCCGAGAGGTCATCTTTGGATGTCCTCTTCGGCGCGGCCGAACCGGCGCGGCTGTCCGAGTTGCGGGAAGTACTGCCTGCCCTCGCCGATCCGAACCCTCTGCTTCTCGTACCGGGGCTCCGCCGGGTGGGTCCGCTGCAATGGTTCCGAGGTCACCTGGACCGGGCAGACAAGCCGATTCTCGCGGAAATTGCACGGCGCCGCCGGGCATCGACCTTGGACGAGCGTACCGACGTGCTGTCGACGCTGGTCGATTCCGATGAGGGAAACGCATCCACCGACCGGCAGCTGCGCGATGAGGTGGTGGACCTGTTTCTGGGTGGATACGCGCCGACCGCCGATGCCTTGTCGTGGATGTTCGAACGGATTCTCCACGAACCAGGCATGCCGGCCCGGGTGCGCTCGGCCGTGCACGCCGGCGACAACGGCTACCTCAATGCGGTCGCTCACGAGGTACTACGTCAGCGCCCACCGCTGCTCGCCGCTGGCCGCAAGCTGGCCGAGCCGGTCGAACTCGCCGGATACCTTCTGCCAGCAGGAATCTCGGTGGCTGCGGTGGCCGGCCTGGTACACAACTCTGAACAGTGGCACCACCAACCGCGCGCCTTTCGGCCCGAGCGCTTCCTGAGCGGGCCGCCCGGACGCCACACCTGGATACCGTTCGGCGGCGGACAGCGCCGGTGCATAGGCGAAGGACTCGTCCTCGTCGAGATGACGGCGGTGCTCCGCACCGTATTCAGCCACCTGGACCTCGCTCCGGCGGATCCCGAACCAGAACGAGCCCTACCCCACAACATTTCACTGACGCCGGGTAGAGGCGCACGGGCCGTGGTGCGTCACCACTGGACCGCCGCAGGGCACCAGTGACGCCGTGCTCCGGGGCCTCGAGTTCAGAGTCCTGACGGTTCCGATGACAGCCATTCGGCGTGCCTGCAGCGCAGCCGATCGCGTTCGTCGGTCGTGGCCAGGATGACGTCGGCGCCACCGTCGTAGGGATGGTGCAGCTGCTGTAGCGCGGTGTCGGTGATCAGCAGTCCGACGGTGACCTCGTCGGCGGCGGCACATAGCAGCTCATCGAGACAACCACGCTCCCAAGGTTTCTCGCTGACGTACAGGTGCCAGTACCAAGGGGCGTCGGGATCCGGATCCTCGAGCACGGATGTCCAATACCGGGCTCCCGGGTGCAAGCTGGCGGCTGTGTGGGAACGCCGTGCCGGAGTGGGGGTTTCGGACCCGTCTGCCGTGATGATGTAAATGTCCTCGCCGCTGAAGAGTTCGTCCAGGATCGTGTTGTATCGGTCCAGCACGATCGCGTAGTCGTCCGCGCTGTCGGCATACCGCTTGGATTCCGGCAGACTGTGAAACCGTACCCACCGATCCGGATAGGCCATTTTCAGCGCATCGGCGATCGGTGGGCATGCGGGCCAGAGTTCTTCCCAGCGGCGTAGCAGATCGTTCTCACGCACCGAGTTACGGTACACCACTTGATCTTTCACGCCCGCGAACTCCACGACGTCCAGATCCCCGCACCGGACATCGCCTACGACGATTCCCACGAAACCGACCTGGACGGCCGATCAGTGGTGCTGCGTCCCACCAGCCGCGCCCACAGCAGAGGCGATCAAATGGCCGCCTTCCCCAACGCGGACGTGATGTTCACCGGCGACCTGGCCGAGACCGGCCAGGTCGCCATCTTCCCGGTGGATGTCATCAACCGGACTGGGTGCATGGTCTCCGGCGACGACTCGGTTGAGCAGCTGCGCCACGATGTGCTGGTACGCCTGGACACACTGCTGACCGACTTGGGTTACTGGTACGAGGAACTGGCCGCCCCTTGATGGCTGCGGGTGCGCGTGGAAATCGCCCCCGGCCGCGCATTAGGGTCTGACCGCATGGCAGTCCTCTCCCGCCCCATCGCAAGCCTGGCGATCGTACTCGGTGTGGCCGTTGCGATTCCGATGCTCGCGACCCTGGCCTTCGCGGCCATCGGCCACCCCGAATGCGCGACCATCCCGGAAGATGTGGGCCCCTGCGGATACTGGGCCCGCGTGGCGGAATACGGGCCGTTCATCATGCTGTGGGGAACGGTCGGCACCGCGGGCTTCGGAGCAACAGTGTGGCTGGTGGTCGTCGCCGTACTCGGTCTCTTCGCAGCGTTACGCCCTCACCGCGGGTAATACATCTGGCACCGGCTCAGCGGACCAGATCCTGACCAAGGGCCGGTGCGGAGTAAGTCGCGTTTTCGCCCGTCCTGGTCTCCTGTCTCCGGTTGGCCATCGACATGTGTTGTGGGACTTGTGTTTGTCTGTTGGGTGTGATGTCGAAGTTGGTTCGGGTCGGTGGCGGCGTGCTCGCGTGGATTGCGACCCTGGCGGGAGCTGCGGGGGTCGCGTTGCACTTCAGTTGGTCGGGGTCTCGAGTGTTGGTCTTGGCGGCTTCGGGTGCGCCGTATTTGATGGGTGCCGCGCTCGTTGGGACTGTGGCATTTGTAGCCATGCGACGCTGGATCAGTGTGGGGGCGGCGGTCGTTGTCGTGGCCGCCGCGGTGTGGACTCAAGCTCCGCTGTACGTCCATCGCTCAGGTGGCGTCGAAGGACCTGCGGTGATGGTGATGCAGGCCAATCTTCTGTTCGACGGAGCGGATCCAGCGACGCTGGTCGATCAGGTGCGCGCACGAAACATCGGTGTGCTCACCGTCAACGAACTCACTCCGGCGGCGGTTGAGGGTCTTGGCCGTGCAGGGCTCGACCAAGTGTTGCCGCACCGGTATCTCTCCCCGGGAAGGACCGCGGCCGGGACGGGAATCTGGAGCAGCTACCCGCTGTCGGAAACTGTTGAGTATGACGGGTTCGTGCTGAACCAGCTCTCGGCGACCGGAGACATTCCGGGCGCTGGACCGGTCACGCTGTACGCCTTCCATCCGGTACCACCGGTGTTCGGCACCCGGGTGTGGGCCGACGAGTTGTCCCGTTTGCGCGAAATCCTCGAGCGGTCACCATCGGATCGGCCGGTAATCGTCGGTGGTGACTTCAACGCGACCTACAATCACTGGCAGTACCGCGCGATGTTGTCAGGACGTTTCGGCGATGCCGCCGTCCAGGCCGGCGCCGGACATCTGGTCACCTATCCCACCGACAAACGGTGCCCGCCCCTGGTCAGTATCGACCATATCCTCGTCGCCGAGGGGCGAACGGTCGCGGTGGAGACAGTGGACCTACCAGGCGCAGACCACCGCGCCCTGGTAGCGCAGATCCGCCTGAACCGTGCAAGGCAGTAGGAGTGAATCGCACTGTGGGCGGGCGGTGGATGTGTTTCATAATTGCCTGAAGGAGATCGGAAGGCCCGCCCACGTGTCGGAGCCCTCGTCACCGCCCGGAATTCCGTACATCACATTGTCTGGATCCATATTCGTCCGATTGTTCCGCCACGAGACCATCAGATTCTGTCTGCTCGGACATAGGTTGTGCCACTGGATGGTGGTCGTCGACGTGCCGTTGTCGGTCCACCACCACCGGATGCAGCCTGCCACACCTTCATGCCTGTTCACTGCCGTCTCCTGCCCGCCGTACGCGGAGCCGGCGACCGCCCCCACTGAGACGGCAGCAGCCACAAGGACGACCGCCAGCTTGCTTATCGAGGTCATGTTCTGGATCCTGTCTGCCGCGAAATCCCGTTGTGAACTCAGTTTTAACGCCTTCCCGCGCCTGGAGAAGGTCGTGTACCGCCAAACCGAACACACGGATTCGCGGACTACCGCTACATCGCGACACCCGCCGCAACCCGGAAGTTTCTCAGCCCGCAACCCGTTCCCGGGTCAGGTCCAGGCGAGTGGTCATGTCGAGCCGGAAGCGTCCATCGGGTTTGATGTCCACGCCGGCGTGAGGATTTGGCAATCTAGTTGGTGCAAGGCGACGGACCCGAAAGGGGTGAGCGATGGCCAACATATCGACGGTGTTCGTTCGGGTCGAACAACGACCCGAACGCGAACGCGACCTTACTAGTGCCGACCTGTTCAAGGTGCTCTTGCAGATGAATCGCGGTGAGACCTACAACGTACCGCTGTGGGATCGCACAACCACCACCTCGATCGACGTGCAGTTCGGTGCCAGATGGGGCGCCAGCTGGGCAGTCGAGGAACTGTGGGAACAGTTCGGGGACCAGCTGAGTTCGGTCTGGGTCCGCTGGACCGGAGGCCATATCAGCTGGAACTACGATTGCGTCTTGCCCGATGGCGACGTTCTCATGTGCCGCACCGCCGACACAGCCGACCCCATACCCCGTCGGTGTCCTTATTGGTTCGACGAGATCCGGCTGACCCCGGCTTTCGACCCAATGCCTGCACTACCTGCGCCGCCGGGATGGTCGGTGACTCCCACCGGCTGGCACTCGGCCACCAGGCCATGCCGCCGGTTTGCCGACAACAACCGCGACTGGTTCTCACTGCTTGTCGATCCGGGAGTGCCGACTACGACCTCGACCACCGACGCTCAGACGAATTGGCTGATCAGCGAGGATTGGCTCAGCTACTACTGGCCGGACATCGGGCTTCCCACCGCGATCACCGACTACATCGCCGCCCACGATTCACAGTTGCATCGTGTCGAGGTGTGCTGGCGGAACAAGCCGGTCGAGACCTCGATCCGCATGGGCACAGGCCCTGATGACGGCTGGACGTTCTGGGCCAGCGACGACTGGACTACCTGCGCCGACGAGGAATTCCTGAACCATTTCGGCACGAGCCTCGACGGGGCTGGGGCCTGACCTGGCTTGGCCAGGCCCCAGGTCGTGCTGCCAGCTATTGTCCGGTAGCGGGTTTGCGCCACACCGGTTCGTTCGAGGCGCCGGGGCGTTTGTTGGGCCGGTATGAGGTCCGTTCATGAACACTTGGTGGCTGGTGTTGATGAGCCGGTCCAGAAGTGATTCGGCGACAACGGGATTCGGGAACAGTGGATACCAGTCGACCGGAGACCTGTTGGAGGTCAGGATCATCGATCCGCCAGCCGCGGTGCGTTCGGACACCAGCTCGTAGAGATTGTCGGCCTTCTCGGATGGGAGCACAGCCTCTCTTACCTGTGAGGACCCGCCGCCGACCGCCTTCCCACTGGGAATTACGTTAACGCGACCCTGCGGAATTCCGTGAACGACACCCGATCTCAGCACGGTATTTTCATGAACGTCGACAGACTGTCGAGCCGGTCGGTAACCAGGGAGCAGGTGTGGTCAGCCGGTCGATGAGATGCTCGCTGGTGCAGTGGCGATTCCAGCCACCAGCGGACGGAGGCGTCGGTCAGGTCGACCTGATCATCCGTCCTCCGCCCTCGATCGCCGAGACGGGATCGCTGTTCGACTGCGGAGGCAGGCCGACGGTGCGACTACAGATCTTCCGGGTTGAAGTGTTTCGCAACAGTCGCGATCGCGGTCAGCACGGGTTGACACGATGCCAACTCGGGCACGAAGGCGTCGAAGCCGTGTTCACCGTCGGGTACGTCGATCACGGCTATGGTGGCGCCGACCTCCTCAGCACGGGCCAGAAGGCGGTCCACGGTCGCCTGGAATTCTGGCCGCTCACGTCCGACTCTGGTGAGCACGATCGGCCGACCAGGACGCACCATGTCACATGCAGCGGGGGTGGTCGAGCCGGAGAACGGATCAGCCAGCACCGGGTAGGTCAGGGCCAGGCAGCGTAGCCACGACGGTGATTCGGTCAGCCACGAGCCGGTGAGCATCCCACCACCAGAGAACGCCCAGATCGCCACTCGGTCAGGGTCGATTCCGGGCACGCCGCGTACGCGATCCACAACGGCCGTCAGCCATATCGCGGTTCCGGTCCAGTCCGCATGCGGTGGCCACACCGTGCCCGGCGCCCAGTCGTCCACTCCCTGGTATCGCACATCCACGACCACAGCAGCGACACCTCGCCCGGCGAGCAATCTGCCATAGCCGCCGAAGAACGGAGAGTCACGCGGTCGCCTGCCGGCAGGAGCTGGCCCGTGCACCAGTATCACGAGAGGTAACGGCCCTATTGCGTTCTGTGGCCGATAAACGTCGAAGTCGTCCTGCCGTTCAACCTGGATATCGTCTGGTTCGCTCATGCTCCGCACCCTGTCTGATTCCGATCTACTAGCATCAAATCTATTGTCTTTCAATGAGTTTCATTGTTAGGCCGGATCGTTGCGATATTTATCGAACGCGTCACGATTCTCATGCTCGACCACGATCAGCACTTGTTGCAGCGGACATCGCGGGCGGCGCTGTCCGCGAACCGTCCCAGCGTGACAATCTTGCTGCCGTCCGCCGGGACATCCGAGCAGATCGCTGCGGGGCCGGACGGCATCGGCGGTTGTCGATTGGTGGCGATGTGTATGTCCGGTTCTGGGCAGGCGATTGGCGGCTCGTCACTACGGCAGGCGTAGGCCGGCCAGCAGCTTGGTGAGAATCGCGAGAGTTTGTTTCCGGACGCCTTCGGGGTCCGCGGCGTCCGCGATGGTCAGCGCGCCCTCGCCGATGAGGGCGCAGCACAGACGTGCCAGCAGGTCGGCCGGATAGCGCGGCAACACCTGCTTGTCCATGAGTTCATCGAGGACCTGCTCCAGAAGGCGACCGGCGTATCGCTGGTCCAGTTCGCGCCACCTCGACCAGCCGAGGACCGCCGGGCCTTCCTCGAGCACTATCCGCCGGTACCGCGTCTCGGTGCATGCCTGCAGGTACTTCGCGATCGCTTCCAAACCCCACTGCCAATCGTCGCCGACCGTGGGGGCGCCCGCAAGTAGCGCGGTTACCGTCTCGGTCTGGACCCGCTCGAATACGGCTTCGAACAACGACTGCTTGTCCTTGAAGTGCCGGTATACCGCGCCCTTGGTGAATCGCGCGGCGGCCCCGACCGCATCCTGTGAGGTCTGATAGTAGCCGTTCTCGACGAACAGCCGTTCGGCTGCCTCGACCACCGCCTGACGAGTCTGCTCGACATATTCCAGGCGTTGGGGCTTGACGTCATTCACGGTACGCATAGTACATCTGATACTGTCAGAATCATAGATGCCGATGGTATCGTAGGATTGCGCAGACGCTAGAACTGGGCCATTGCTGAATCGCCACCCGGTTTCCGAACTTAGGAGTCGCCATGACACAACGCGCCATGCTCATCCGCGGGCTGGGGATCGCACGGCTTGCGATCGGCCTGTCTGCGTTCGCGCAGCCGGCGATGACCCGCCGATCGCTCGGCGTCGCAGGGCAGGACGCCGATGGCGGTGTCGTCGCACGAATGTTCGGCATTCGAGATGCCGCGCTCGGTCTGGCAACACTGAGCTCCGACCCGGCCGTTCAACGTGTCGGGCTGCAACTCGGTGTGCTCGCCGACGCGGCCGACACCGCTGCGGTACTGCTCGGCCGCCGAGGTGGTGTCACTGCCAGCGGTGCAACCGTGGTCGGCGGCGGCGCCGCATTGTTCGCCCTCGCTGGACTGGCAGCGCTTCCGAAGCGAGCCCGGCCACCGATCCGGTGATACGTCCACGTCGACAACGACGGTTGAGGAACCTCGCGGGTGGGCGGGTCGGCGGTCAGCTCGATCTGGATAACCAGGTGTCGAGCCGCTGATCGTAATCGGGCGCGACGCGCAGGCTCCGCCCCGTTGTCCGGGCCAACCATCCCAGCTCGAGGAATCGGTCGGTGAGCGCCGCGGGCAGTGCACCGGCCAGATGGGGCCGCCGCTGTGTCCAATCCACACAGATCCGCGCGAACACTCGCCGAGTGCTGTTCAGCGCCCGCAGATCAATTCCCAACGCTCCGGCCAGCCGCCACCCAACCGGTGTGAGCTGGTGGTCTCGGTCATCGATCAACCGTAGGGCGTCAGCGGCCACCAAGCGGTCGCGTAACTCGACGCCGCGCCGACCGGCGAGATGGTCGTAGCAGGTCCTGGCCTCGGTGAGAGTCCTGGCAGCACGATCGGTGCGCAGCGAACGCACCGGTGTCGCCGGGGCCAGCTGCGCCAGAGCTTCGAGTACGGCGGCGACCTGCGGTCCGGCCAGCTCATGGTAACGATGCCTGCCCTGCGCGCGGACTAGTACGAGGCCTCCCTCGACCAACCGTCGCAAATGAGCGGCCGCAGTCGCCGGTTGCACTCCGGCGCGGCGGGCGAGCTCACCCGCCGGCAGTGCGTGCCCCTCGGCCAGCGCGGCGAGGATGGCGACCCGGGTCTGATCGCCGATCAGCGCTGCCACCGGCGCGAGATCGCGATCGAGCATCCGCTGTTCGTCCGGTTCACTGGTCATGCCGCAACCGTGCCACAACCACGATTAGCTCCCGACCAAAACATCGCCGACCTACCGTCGCACCGTCACAACCACCAGCACAGAAAGGGCCAGACGGCCATGACCGAGTCGACGACGACCGCCGAGCAGATCGAGTACATCTTCACCGCCTGGGATGATGCGTTGGGCGCCAAGGACCTCGACGCCGCAATGGCGCTCTATCAGCCCGACGCGACGTTGGAAAGTCCGTTGGTCTGCCATCTGCTGGGCACCGAGGAGGGTGTGGTGCGCGGCCGAGATAACCTGCGGCGATTCGTGGACAAGGTGTTCGCCCACCAACCCGCTGAACGGCGCCGGTACCGCGTCGGCTTCTTGACCGACGGAAGCCGACTCACCTGGGAATACCCCCGCAAGTCCCCGGACGGTGACCAAATGGACATCGTGGAGGTGATGGAAATCCGAGACGGCCTCATCGCCCACCACCGCGTCTACTGGGGCTGGGTGAGCGTCGGAATGCTCACCAACGGAGCGCACTCGAAGTAACCAGCGATGATCGGCGAGGTCGCGGGCGCCGGAGACGAAATTCTGTGGCGCCCACGACCATTCAACGCACCGGAAGCGCACGAGGCACGCACCATCGGACTCGGCCGCCACCACGCTTCCCTGCACGCCACGAATGCCCGCTAACACGACCACCCCTCCCCAACACCGGATAGGCGCACTCACCGTCGCCGACGCCCAGGCCCCCGACGCGGTCCGGAAACAGACTCTCGCGATCCTCACCAAACTGCTGGCAGGCCTGCGCCTGCCGTAGTAATGCGTCGGCAGTCGCTGCTGATCTTCGACGGCTCCGCCTCCTGGATTTGACACTTGCGCGATGATTGAACATGTGTTTAGCATATTAAACATGCGTTTAAGAGAGCAACCGTACCGGAAGGATCCGCCCGCGGATCTGAATACTCGGGCCCGTATCCGGGATGCCGCGATCGTCGTATTCGGCGAAGAGGGGTTCGGAGTCGGTGTTCGAGCGATCGCGCGGGCGGCGGGTGTGTCGCCCGGGTTGGTGAATCATCACTTCGGGTCCAAGGATGGACTTCGAGCGGAGTGCGACGAGTATGTTCGTTCGCTCATCCGGACAGCGAAGACGGAGTACGTGCAGGAGCCTTCGCCGACTGCGACGCTGCAAGCGCTCACGGAGATCGAGGAGTACGCGCCGCTCATTGCCTACCTGATGCGGACCTTTCAGGCGGGCGGTGCCCTCCTGGTGACGTGGTTCGAGCAGATGGTGGCCGACGTCGAGGCGTATCTGGCGATCGGCATCGAGGCTGGGACCTTGCGCTCACCAACGGATCTCAAGTCAATGGCCCGCTATCTGGCGACCCAAAGCGGCGGTGGGTTCTTCTTCTTCCTGCAGCTGCACGCGGCTAGGCATGACGGGGAGCTCGATTATCGAAAGGCGCTTCGCGAGTTCGCCGACCAGATGATGCTGCCAGCGGTCGAGATGAGCACGCACGGCCTGTTCACCGATTCGACGGTGCTGGACGCCCTGCTCGCCGACCAGTGATCCCAATTTCTACATACAAATATTGATCCTCAGTCTCTCAAGGAGATTCGATGTCATCGGCAATTGTCGTCCGCGAACTGCGCAAGCATTTCGGACAGGTACACGCTCTCGACGGTCTCGACCTCGAGGTCGTCGAAGGGGAAGTGCACGGCTTCCTGGGCCCCAACGGGGCGGGCAAGTCGACCACCATCCGTATTCTGCTGGGAATCCTGGCCCGCACCTCGGGTGAGGTGCGTGTGCTCGGCCGCGATCCGTGGGCCGACGCGGTTGGTCTGCACAGCGAAATCGCTTATGTTCCAGGTGATGTCACGCTATGGCCGACGCTGTCCGGCGGTGAGACGATCGATCTGCTGGCTCGTATGCGCGGCGGCCTGGATCCCGATCGTCGCGAGGAATTGATCGAGCGTTTCGAGCTGGATCCGCGAAAAAAGGCCCGCACCTATTCTAAGGGCAACCGGCAGAAGGTCGCCCTGGTGTCGGCGTTTTCCTCGAACGCGAATCTGCTGATGCTCGACGAACCCACCTCGGGGCTGGATCCGTTGATGGAACAGGTTTTCGGGGAATGCGTCCAGGAGGCTACTGATCGGGGGGTGACGGTGCTGCTGTCCAGCCACATCCTGTCCGAGGTAGAGACGCTGTGTGACCGCGTCACCATCATCCGGGCCGGCGCGACGGTGGAGAGCGGCACACTCGCGTCGATGCGGCATTTGAGTCGCACCTCGATCAAGGCCGAAATGATCGGTGATCCGGGCGATCTCGGCCGGATCGCGGGAGTCGAGGACGTCAGCATCGACGACCACACGCTGCGCTGCCAGGTCGACAGCGAACATCTGGGTGAGTTCATCCGAATCCTCGGTGATGCCGGTGTGCGCAGCCTCGTCAGCCAGCCGCCGACACTGGAAGAGCTTTTCCTGCGCCACTATTCGCTCGACGGGCACGACGCCGGCAGGAATGATTCGGGCCGCCACTACGCGGAGGCATCGAAATGACAACCGCCACTGCCACGCGCCCGCACTACGGATTCGCCGAATCCGCGCGCGGCGCCTCAGCTTTCGCCGGAACCGTGCAACTGCTGCGGCTGTATCTGCGGCGCGACCGCATCGTGCTGCCGCTGTGGGTGCTGCTGCTGTCGGTCCCACTGGGCAGCGTCTACGTCAAGAGTGTCGAGAAGCTGATCAACACCCCCGCCGATCTGGCCGACCTCGCGAACTCGATCCTGTCCAGCCCGGCGCAGTTGGCCATGTACGGACCGATCTACAACACCACGCTCGGTGCGGCGGGTGTGTGGAAGGCTGGGCTGTTTCACACGCTCATCGCGATCGCCACGATTCTCACCGTTATCCGCCACACTCGAGCTGAGGAGGAGACGGGACGCGGGGAACTGCTCGCCTCGACCCAGGTCGGGCGGTTCGCGAGCCTTACTGCCGCGTTGACGGTAGCTTGCGGAGGTGCGCTGGCCACCGGGCTGATCGGTGCTGCCAGCATCAAGGGCGCCGGAGTCCCCGGTAATGGTGCCCTGGCGTTCGGGCTCGCCGAGGCTGCCTCGGGCATCGTGTTCGCCGCCGTCGCCGCGGTGGCCGCACAGCTCAGCGCCGGTGCCAGGACCGCGCGCGGTATCGCCTTCGCCGTGCTGGCGGGCACATACACGCTGCGTGCGATCGGTGATGCGCGCGCCGCTGATGGCCCCACAAACGTGCTCACCTGGCTGTCACCGCTGGGCTGGTCGTTGCAGGTACGGCCGTTCGCCGGCGATCACTGGTGGATTCTGCTGCTGCACGCGGCGACCACTGCGGTGCTGATCGTCACAGCCTATCTTCTGCTGTCCCGGCGCGATCTCGGGGCGGGGCTGATCGCCGAGCGGTCCGGCGCACCTGTGGCGGGTTCCGCGCTGGCGGGGCCGCTCGGGCTGGCATGGCGGATGCAGCGTGGCACGCTGGCGGCTTGGTGCGTGGGGCTCAGTTTGTACGCTCTGATGTTCGGCAGCGTGATCAACGGCATCGGAGACGAGCTGGGTTCCAATCAGACCATGCGCGACATGATCGCCCGAATGGGCGGCTCGCAGGTGCTCGAGGATTCGGTGGTCACCATGGTGTACACCATGCTCGGCCTCGCCGCGGCCGCGTACTCGATTTCGGCTGCGCTGCGGTTGCATTCGGAAGAAACCGCCGACCGTGCCGAGGCCGTGCTCACTGGAGCGATCGGCCGGATCCGCTGGGCCGCTTCACATCTGGTATTCGCGCTCGGGGGACCGATAGTGCTGCTGTTGGTTTCGGGTTGCGTCGGTGGCCTCGCCTACGGCTTGGCGGCCCATGATGTCGGCGGCAAACTCCCGCGGGTGCTCGGCGCGGCGTTGGTACAACTTCCGGCTATCTGGCTGTTCACCGCAGCGACTGTGCTGCTGTTCGGGCTGCTGCCCCGGTGGACACCAGTGGCGTGGGGCGTGTTCACCGGCGGGCTCGCCCTGTTCCTGCTCGGATCCATCTCCGGTATGCCGCAATGGGTTCTGAACCTCGACCCATACAGCCACCTGCCGAAGCTGCCCGCGGCATCATTCGCCGCCGCCCCGGTGATGATCCTGGCGGCGATTGCAGCAATGGCTGTCACAGTGGGGCTTTTCGGCTTCCGTCGCCGCGACCTGCGCTGAGTAGTATCCCGGGTGCGGCCCTTGGAGCGTTGGCTCCAAGGGCCGCACGACACCGGTGATAGCTATTCCGATCGGATGGTCGGCATATGCGATGGAAGACTGCAGTTCAGGGCATCAAGAAATCCCGAAGATCTGAAGGCCACCAACATCGACGTCACTTCACGGCCCGACAATCCGCAGTACTCGATAATTCGGCGAGTTGCAATCTTCCCTTGCGCGGCCAGAATACGGCCGATGGAAGTTCGGCCCAGAATTAACTTTGTGGGGGAGTCATCCGCGCACACAGCCTGAATAGAAGGGGCTCGCCATGAATACAGTATTCGTTGTCTGCGAGATGATTATTCTTACCGAGATATTTATGACCGTGGTGTCCTTAATAATCGGATCACTATGGTTGATCTCTCGACGTACCAGCCGCACTCAGGTCGCTCGATCTGAGAGGCGGTTGATCGACGTACCGATGCATTCTGGTGCGAGGGAGAATTGACTCGGGTGGTCGAGCGCGCCAGGGTTGCTGCGATGGCCATCGGCGCATGGCAATGCGGGACACCTATTGCACTGGGCGACTCACGGTTCCAACGGAATGATGCCGAACAGTAGCGCTTCGATGCATGTTCGGAATGCTGTTTCGGTGTCGGGTGGGGTGGCGGATTCGAGGGTGGCGAATAGCGCAGTCAACTGTGGGTAGTCGCCGTGGGACAGCATCGCTGAGATGTGGTCGGCCATGTTTGCGCGCGCGGAGAGTCCGGCTTCTTCTTGTGCGGCGAGGGCGCGCACCCACCCTGTGAGCAGGCCGATGACCGTTAGCGTAGCGGTGGCGTCGAGGCCGGTCGGCGCCAATGCGCCGGCCATGTGGTCGAGGTATCGCATGGTATGCGGGCAGAGGGTCGGCGATTCGACCTCCGGTGCCCGTGGGTGGCATCGGTACAGGGCGCGTAACTGTTCCAGGATGCCGATGATGTCGCGTTGCACATCTCCGGTGAGAGGCGGGTAGTCGACTTCCGCGGCGAGCCGTGCGATACCCAGTCCGTGGCCAATCGGGATGCGGTGTGTCATGGCAACTCCTTCGGAAACTGGCATCAATTCAGCAATGGGCGCAATCCGGTAGTCAGCTCAATCACGATGATACCGTCAGTATCATGGATACTGAAGGGATCTAACCTTACTATGAGCATCGTGAGCGATGTCAAGCCCCAACGCCTGGACTACGTCGAGCAGACCCGCCAAGCGCTCGTCGACGCGGCCGAGCGGCTGTTCGCCGAGAACGGCTACCACCGAACCTCACTGGACGCAGTCGGCGCCGCAGCCAGGTTCACCAAAGGCGCGGTGTACCGGCACTTCAAGGACAAGCAATCACTGTTCGAAGCCGTCTTCATACGAGTCCAAACCGACACTGCAACCACCCTGCTCACAGACATCCCCATCACCGACGACGCCTGGCAATGGGGCCTGAACGCCATCGCGAAATATCTGCAAGCGTGCACCCAGACCCGATACCGACGCATCGTCCTCGAAGAAGGCCCAGCAGTACTCGGCTGGTCGAAATGGCGCGAACTCGACCAGCAATACGCCGGCCACCTCCTCGAACAAGTCCTCACCGAACTCATGAACAAGCAAGTCCTGCCACACTATCCAGCCCACCTGCTCGCACGCCTATGCTGCGCACTCATCGGCGAAGCAGCACTCACAATCGCCGACACAGACACCGACACAACCCGAGAACAAACCCTCGCCATCCTCACCAAACTACTGACAGGCCTGCGGGGGGACTGTCGGAAAGACGGCGGATCTGATCTCGGTCCGATGAGCTGAACCTGAAGGTTCGGCAGGAAGGACCGACTGATGTCGGAGACACTCGAGGCCGTGGTGAACAAGGACGCGGCGGAGACGAAGAGGCTGGCCGAGCAGTTGCTGGCCCAAGCCAAGGAACAGGGCATCGACCTGGTCGGGCCGGGTGGTCTGCTCAACGAGCTGACCAAGACCGTGCTGGAAACCGCGTTGGAAGCGGAGATGACCGAGCACGTCGGGTATGAGAAACATGATCCCGCTGGCCGGGGAACGGGTAACTCCCGCAACGGAACTCGGTCCAAGACGGTGGTCACCTAGACCGGGCCGGTCGAGATCGACGTGCCCCGCGACACGAGCTCGACGTTTGAGCCGAAGATCGTGCGTAAACGCCAGCGGCGCCTGTCCGGGGTCGATGAGATCGTGTTGTCGCTGTCGGCGAAAGGACTGACCACAGGCGAGATTTCGGCGCACTTCGCCGAAATCTACGGGGCGTCGGTGTCCAAGGACACGGTCTCGGCGATCACGGACAAGGTGGTCGCGGAGATGACCGGCTGGTGCAGTCGGCCTCTGGACCGGGTGTATCCGGTTCTGTTCATCGACTGCATTCACGTGAAGATCCGGGAAGGCAAGGTCGCGAACCGCCCGATCTACGTGGTCCTGGGCGTCACCATCGGCGGTGAACGCGACATTCGGATTGTGGGTCGGAGACGGTGGCGAGGGCGCGAAGTTCTCATAGTAAGTCCTGGTTCGGGGACTACTACTTATGCAGGGTGGACGAACCCAAACTCGGTTGTCTGCGGGGAGGTTCGTCTTGGTCAGGTTCGCTGGTGGTGCGGCGCAGGCCAGTTATGTGGCCCGCATTCGTGGTCTGGATCCGGAGCGGTGCCTGGTCGTCGCGGTCGATGTCGGCAAACGGTCGGCAGCGGCCTTGGTCGCCGATCATCATGGTCAGGTCGTCGCGGACCTGTTCGAGTTCGACCAAACCGTCTCCGGACTGGCCCGATTCGTGACGGTGGTCGCCGACGCCGAGCGGCGGGCCGGTGCCCAGAGTGTTCGGATCGGGGTGGAGGCGGCGGGGCACTATCACCGTGCGGTGGCAACATCGCTGGCGCGCAATGGTTTCGATGTAGTCGAGCTCAACCCGTTTCAGGTCAAGACAGCTCGTGTGCAGCTCGGCCAGGCCCGCGTGAAGACCGATCGTCAGGACTGTTTGGCCATGGTGGAGTTGCTGGTTCGTGGGGCAGGGCTGGCCGCTGCATCGCCATGACGGCCCGCTGGCCGAGCAGGCGATGTGGGTTGCGCAGCGGTGCCGGAAACTGGATGCCGCCCAGGTCCTGGGCAGCCAGATCCACGCCCTGGCCGACCTTGCGTTTCCTGGACTGACCGGTTGTTTCGCCAGTGGATTGGAATCGCGAACCCTGCGGATGCTGCTGGCGACCGCGTCCGATCCGGCCCAGGTCGCGACCATGACACCGACGGAACTGGTGCGGCATGCTGCCGACCACAACGTGCGCATGCTGCGACCGAAAGCCGCGCAGGTCATTGCCGCCGCTGGCGATGCATTATGCGTGCCCGACGCTCAGCGCACGACCGCGGCGCGCATGCTGGCCTCGGAGATCGCGGCATTCGACATCCTGCAGCATGAGCTGGGCGACTGCGAGCAACACCTGGCCGAGATACTGCCACACACCCCCGCCGGAGTGCTGCTGAGCGTCCCCGGCATCGGTGTCATCACCGCCTCGTACTACGGTGCTGCCCTTGGTGATCCGTGGCGGTTCCGCAACGCCGATGCCGCCTACCGATACTCGGGACTGACCCCGACCAGTTACGAATCCGCCGGCCGCCGGGCCGGCACGGTACGAATCAGCAAGATCGGGTCGGTGCAGCTGCGGCAGGCCATGATCACACTCGGCACCAGCATCGCCCTGCACCACCCCGACTTCGCCGCCTACAAACAACGACTGCGCGCCGCCGGGAAGAAACCCATCGTCGCCACCATCGCCGTCGCCCACCGCGCGCATCGTCTGGCCTGTGCGATCATGCGATCCCAAAAACCTTACGTCGCAACACAATGGGCCGCTTCAGCGGCCAAATCACACCGGGCGGGCCGGTCCGTCACGGTCACCGAGAAAGCGACCGGAACGACGTAACCGACCCTGCCGACAACCTTACCGCCCACCACAACAGGCTCCTTCCGGCTCGTCCGGAAGGTGACGGTGGCGGGGGCCGCAGCGACGTCGACAAGTTCCAGCACGCCGGTACCGACCGGACTGCGCAGCCAGCATGACGTGCGGCCCCTGTCCCATCACGCGAGCGCGCACAACAGCCAGCGCCCAAATCGGAGTCGCGCCTATATGAGTAAGCGCCGCAGGGACATCCATTCGTTGCGAGGCGGAGATCGAAAACTCGCGCCTCACCGCGAGTCGATCCAACACGCCCATCACCACTTGACAAGCACTCCAGAACAGCTGGATGAGCGTGCTCACCGACATCCGAAACCGCGGCTGCAAGGACGTGTTCTTCCTGGTCTGCGACGGGCTCAAAGGGCTGCTCGATGCGGTGGGGAACGTGTGGCCGCTGGCCACGGTCCAAACCTGTCTCATCCATTTGTTCTCTGAACTTGTTGGGGCAGAGAGGTTTCGGTCAGGTGAGGGTGCGTCCGACTAGGTGGGTGAAGTGTGGGATGCCGAGGTGTGGCCGTAAACACGAATTCCAAGACCGCCTATCCACGAATCCTGACGTCACTCGGGGCCGATCCGGGGCAGGCGTGTCCATGAATTTCGACGTCACGCCGGTCGGCGCGTCCGGTCGTCGGGTGTGTCAGAACGGTGGCGTGTGAAGGTCTTCCGCGGGATCGTGATGTTCTGAACAACGGTGACGAACCGGTTCAGGTCGGCCCGCAGGTCGGTGAGCATGTAGCCGTCCGCGGCGAGGAAGGCGTGGAGGGACTGCACGGCAACCAGGTGGCTGTCGGTTAGCCAGTTGGCATGATGGGCCCTCCGAACCGGCAAACGTTCGTGGACAACGCACCAGGTACATCCTGTCCGCGGCCGATGTCATCGTCGGCAAGCCATCGTTTCCCATCACATGGAACAGGTATGTGAGTATCCGTCCTAGGCTCAGGCACAGTGCAACGTAGACCGATGAGGAGACTGCGTGTCCAAGGATGTTCCGGAGTGGCAATCCATCGTCAACTCTCCATCGGAAGCACTCCTCAAGGCTGCGGACCGGCTCACGGAGAGCGGGGTCGTCGGAGTCTCGGCGGCATACTCCACCACATTCGGCACTGTCACCGGCGATTTCGTCCTCACCGCGAGTGGGTACGCGACCGGCACGATCAAAGACAACTATGGCTGGGACCAAGCGGAATTTCTTGCGTCGCCGACCATCAGCGCTGTGCGCGGCGACGTCGACTGGTGGGCGCGACGAGCGTCCCGTCAGATCAGTCAGCTCGCAGACAGGTGGATTCGCCTCGACCGGGACATCGACTGGACCAACCCGGACCAGGGCGGCGCGTTCGCGGTTGACATCGTCGACACATTCAGTCCCAGTGGCCTCGCCGACGCCATTCGGGCTATCGCGCCCCTGGCTTCCGGCGATATGTCAGAGGTATCCGTCGACTACGACATCTTCGGCCGGATAGCTGTCACGGCGGGCAAATGGACCGTCGTGCTGCACGGGAGTGCACCGCACGACGTAACGTCCATCTGGATGCCACTCGTCGGCGGCATCGTCGACCGATCCGCAGTCCAAGACCTCGTCGCCGACCCGCAATCCGACGATGACGACGTACCCCTGTGGGACGAAGCGGGTAGGCCAGTGGGAATCAATGTCTCGATAACCACCCGGTCCGGCCACGCTGGGGCGCTTCAGATCCGAGCCGACCGCGTGCTCGCGGACGACACCCGACTCGCTACCGGGGCCCCCGCCCAAGTCGGTCTCACCGAACACGCGAGCCGCGTCGGCAACCTCCTCCTGGAAACGGCAACAGCACTCGATGACCCCGACAATCCAGGGCAGGCGCTCAATCACGTACTTGCCGGCCTCACGGATCTGGAACCGGTAATCGTGACAAAGCCAGCGGATGTCATTGTCGGAGTTGATGTTTCGCCGATTCTCACGCCTGCCATTGTTTTGATCAATGTACTCACCGCCCGCGTCGCCGACCTCGAAAATACGTCCCGAGACACGGTGATATCGACCCTCCGCGATCAGCTCGATGCCGCCGCCCGACACGCACCCCCACCCAACGGCCCCGCCGCCG
Source organism: Nocardia vinacea (assembly GCF_035920345.1). NCBI lineage: Bacteria > Bacillati > Actinomycetota > Actinomycetes > Mycobacteriales > Nocardiaceae > Nocardia > Nocardia vinacea. The sequence continues at coordinate 129,890 of NZ_CP109149.1, read as the reverse complement.
TGGGGTAGACGCCGCTCGCGCGATGACCTCGCGCGCGAATTCGGCCGGTTCCCGCGCCACTGCCAGCGCCAACCCGGCATTGTGCACGGCTCCTTCCGCGTCCCACCAAGCTGTCGGGTGTGGTCACGGATCGCGCCTTCGGAGTGCGGGGTCGCGCTCGGAGCGTCGGAGGTGGTCTCGTAATTCGCGGATAGGCAGGTGGTCAGAGTGCCATTTCCAGTGGCTGCTGCGGCGGGGCGTCGATGAATACCGGCTGGTTGCGGTGCGGGTGTAGCAGAGGTGCCGCCAGTGTTGCCCAGGGCAGTGCGAGTGAGTCGGTGGGACTGGGGGCCGGTCTCGATGATCTGTCCGCCGAAGGTCAGCCGGTCGACGATCGCGGCGCAGAGCCGCGGTTCGGGGAACGTGTTCGACCAGCCGGAGAACGCCTCATTCGATGCGATGGCGAATCAGCAGGTGGCTCTTGCCGGTGCCGGAGTCACCAATCAGGCAGAGCGGGGTGCCTTTCTTGACCCAATCACAGGCCGCGAGGGTGTTGACCACGGCCGGGTCGATGTTCGGGTTGGTGTCGAAGTCGAACGCCCTCAACGACTTTTCGCGCGCGAACCCGGCGGCGCGGATGCGGCGTTCGGACCGGCGCCGCGCCCGGTCGTCGCATTCGACCAGCAGCAGTTCGGCCAGGAACGCCCGGTAGGTCATCTGGTCGCGGGTCGCGGTGCCGACGATGTCGTTGAACTGCGAGCGGATGGTGGGCAGGCGCAGCATCCGGCAGGCTTGGTCGATGGCGGTGTCGGCGGCCTGGTCTGTCATGCCATGACGGCGTGGGAGCGGGCTGGTCATCAGGAATTCCCTTCGGTGGTTCTCGGTTTGGTGATGCGGAGCAACTGGTCATAGATCGCGACAGAAGGCAATGGTCTGGTGTCCGGGGGTAGTTGCGCGATCCGCCGGGCGGTCAGCGACGGGACCGGATCCGGGTCGGGCTCGTCGAGATCGACCACGCCGGTCAACTTCGGTGCGGCTTCCGTGGCCTTGCGGGCCTCCAACGCGATCGCGTCCGCGGTCAGCGCCCGCGCCCGCAGGGCGGCGTCGAGGCCGGCGACGACCTGATCGTGGGGCATATTTCGGTGCAGCAGAAGCACTTCGATGATCGCGCGGGTGCCGTCGCGTTCGCCGTGGGCTTTGCGGACCGCGGCCCACCAGGCGTCGTGGCTCTTGGTGAACTTCCCAGTCTGGCGGGCTTGTTCGGGGGCGGTGGCCCCGGCCATCGCGCCGGGCTTGCGGATCAGCGCCTCGAGGTAGTGGTCGAGTTCGACGCAGGTCAATGCTTTGCCGATCAGGCGTTCGTGGCGGGCGATCTCGGTGCGGCCGTCGTAGACGACCAGCCAGGACGCGTGCAAAAGGATCCGGACCGAGCGGCCGATGAAACGGATCGGGACACTGTATTTGTCCGTCCTCGCCGCAACCATCGAGTAGCGGTCGACCCGGGTGGCCAGCCACGCCCCGGTCTCGAACTCCTCGACCGGCAACCGTTTCAGCGTCGGCACCTCGACCTCGAAGAGCTCCCCGATCGTGCGGGCCCGCGCCCCAGTCCTCCGACCGAGATCCTCGGTGTCCCATTGCTCGACACGCGCGTTCAGCTCCTCGATCGACTCGACGCGCGTCCTGTTGACTGAACTACCCGACCGGCTCGCTCCGATCCGCCACCGTAACTGCGACCGCGCGGCTATGTTCCGTGCTCGTGTCTGAAGCAGGGGAAACGCCAAGGGATTTGGATGTGCTTGTGGTCGCCCGAATCGGTTCGGTCGCCGCGACCGGCGATCCGTGGGAGCCGTATCGGGTCCTCGATCCGGCCGGTGAACCGATTGCCGCGATAGCGACGTATCTGGCCGAGTTGCAGGCCGGCGGCCGGTCGGCGGCGACGCGACGGTCGTATGCGATGGACTTGTTGCGATGGTTCCGGTTCTTGTGGTCGGTCGACGTCGGGTGGGAGCGAGCGACTCGGATCGAGGCGCGGGATTTCTCACGGTGGATCCAGTTGAGCCCGAAACCGGTTCGGCCGCATTGGCGTTCGCCGAGCAAGCCGCCGGTGGTGAAACCGGCGGTGACCAATCCGGTCACGGGCAAGCGCTCCCCGGGCCGCAACTACGCTCCCGCGACGGTCGCTCACTGCGAGACGGTGCTGCGCGGCTTCTATGCGGTTCATCTTGAAGCAGGCACGGGTCCGCTGGTGAACCCGTTCCCGCTGGCAAGGGCCCGGCGGGAGCATGCGCACCACAACCCGATGGACCAGTTTCCTCGGCAGCGTTCCGGTTTGTATCGTCCTCGTCAGCCGCAGCGGATTCCGCGACAGATCCCTGACGAGGTGTTCAACGAGCTGTTCGCGCGCCTGTCCAGCGACCGCGACCGGGCGTTGGTGGCGTTGTGGGTGTCGACCGGAGCCCGCGCCTGCGAACTGCTCGGAGTGCTGCGTGGCGGCGCGGATCCGGGACAGCAGCTGATCACCGTGGTGCGTAAAGGTTCTCGGGCGATGCAGCAGTTACCGGCCTCGCCGGATGCGTTCGTGTGGTTGCGGCTCTATCAGCATCAGATCCACGATCTTGTCCCGGCCGGGGCGGATGACCCGTTGTGGTGGACGCTGCGGCGCCCGTTACGGCCGCTGAACTATCACGCCGCCCGGGCAATGTTCGGCCGCGCCAACGAGCAACTCGGAGCGAATTATTCGCTGCACGATCTGCGGCATACTGCGGCTTATCGGCTGGCTCGCGACCCGGACATGCCGATCACCGACGTCCAGTGGGTCCTCGGCCATGCCGCGCTGACCACGACCCAGATCTATACGACCCCGACGCCGGCCGACGTCATCGATGCGGTGCTTGCCCACCATCAGCGTCGAGGCCAGACGCTGGAGCAGCGGCCGGAACCGCCGGTGTTGCGGTATCGGCAGGAAAGCTTGGATGTGTTGTTCGGTCGGAGGCTGTCGTGACCGTGCTGACCGCTGCCGGGAAGGTATCTCGGGCCGGCGAGCTCAGCGGCGAGGCGAAAGCCTTGGCGCTGAGGTTTCCGGCCCGTTCTGTTCCGGTGAGCTGGCCGCGCAGCCGCCAAACCCGCGCTGCGGTCGAGGCCCGGTTGCTGAAATGGCCATATCTGGTGGCTAAAGGGGCAAACCGCTGCCACCGGACCAAGACCCTGCAGGCGGTGCTGGACTGGCTCGAACTGTTTCCCGGCGCGTCCTGGCAGGAGCGCTGGGAAGTCAGCGGCGCTGGACGAGACGGCCGCCTCGACTGGCGTGAACAACTGGTCGCCGACCTCACTGCGGCGGGCTTGATGGACCAGCACCGTGACTATGTGCGAAAAGCGTTGGGACACGGAATTGTTCAACTGATATGCGGTGATTACGTCCGCCCGTCGTTGCGGTGGCTGCTCACGACCTCATGCCCGCTGCGGATCGCCAACGAGATGGCGCGCGTTCGTGATCCGGGCGGGTTCGCCGAACTGGAGGCGGTCAGAGCAGCCAACTCGCTCGGTGACGCGACGATGATCCCCGCTATCGAAAAGGTCGCAGTCATCATGGCCGCCAAGGGCGGCCGGGTCGCCGGCATCACCGTCGGGGACTGCCTGGAAGTACTACGGATCGCGCGGGAGGAGTTCCCCGGCCAAATGCGGGCCAGCCGTCACAGTCCGGCCTTCTATCAACTGCTGCACTCGGTCGGGACCTTCCCGGCCGACGCCCCGGCAACGGTGCGGATGTTCAGCCGGATGTTCGGTGGTCGGCTCACCGTCGAACAACTCGTCGACCGATACGAGATCACCAGCCGCCCGATCCGGGACTTGCTGGTCGACTACTTGCGTGAACGCCAGCCAGGCATCGACTACAGCACCTTGTCCGGCCTGGCGATCACGTTGGCCCTCACCTTCTGGAAGGACATCGAACGCCATCATCCTGGCGTCGACTCCCTGAAGTTGAGCCCCGCCACCGCCGCCGCCTGGAAGCAACGGATCCGAACCCGCACTATCCGCTCGACCACCCCAGCGGGCGTCGTCACAGAAACCACTGTCGAACGAGACACCGCGGCCGATGTCCTGATCACCGTGCGCAGTTTCTATCTCGACCTGGCGCAGTGGGCCTTCGACGACCCCGCCCGCTGGGGCCGCTGGGCGGTTCCCTGCCCGATCCGCGCCGACGACGTCCAGCACCGCAAAATGGTCTCGCGCCGCAAAGCCCGCATGGACCAGCGCACGCGCCAGCGGTTACCCGTTCTTCCTGTTCTCATCGAATCCGTCGACCGCGAACGCAACGTCGCCGCGGCCCGGCTCGATGCAGCAGCGAAAACCGAACCAGGCCAACAGTTCACCGTTGACGACACTACCTTCCTGAGACCAGTGCTCAAGAGGCCATCGCCGCGAATCTGGGCCGACGAAAGCGACACCGGCCTGCGCCGCGATCTCACCCGGGAAGAGGACAACGCGTTCTGGGCGTGGGCGGCCGTGGAAGTTCTGCGGCTGACCGGCGTCAGGGTCGAGGAACTCAGCGAGCTCACCCACCACAGCCTCGTTCAATACCGCACCCCGAAAACCGGCGAACTCGTTCCGCTGCTTCAGGTTCCACCGTCCAAGACTGATCAGGAACGGCTGCTCGTGATCGCCCCGGAACTGGCCGACGTGCTGTCGGCGATGATCTGCCGCATCCGCAATACCGACGGCAGTGTCCCACTCGTGATCGCCTACGACCAGCACGAGAAGATCTGGAATCCGCCCATGCCGCTGTTGTTCCAGCGCACCGTCAGCCTGGAAGCACGACCGATCCCGGTCAGTGGCATCCGCGGATTGGTGACCGGCGCGCTGGCCCGCAGCGGCATCATCGATAATGACGGATCCCCGCTGGAATGGGCTCCGCACGACTTCCGGAGGGTCTTCACTACGGAGGCCATCATGAACGGCATGCCACCCCATATCGCCCAAATTCTATTGGGGCACAAGGACATCAACACCACTATGGGATACAAAGCCGTTTATCCAGAGGAAGCCATCAACGGCCACCGGGCGTTTATCGCTCGGCGACGACAACTCCGTCCGACCGAAGAATACCGACAACCTACCGACGACGAATGGAATGAATTCCTCGGCCACTTCGAACGCCGCAAACTTGCTCTCGGCGACTGTGGGCGAGCATGGGGAACCAGCTGCGTCCATGAACACAGTTGCGTCCGTTGCCCACTACTTCGCGTCGACCCCCACCAGCGGCAACGTCTCATCGACATCCGGGACAACCTCATCGCCCGCATCGCCGAAGCCGAACGGGAGGGCTGGACCGGTGAGGCTGACGGACTCAGGGTCAGCCTCACCGCCGCCCGAGACAAACTCGCCCAAGCCGACCACACCCTTGAGCGGCGAACCAGCACAACCGCCCTCGGCATGCCCGGCTTCCACGATCTCGTCGGACGAACAACAGCCCACCGGCATCAGACCGACTAACAGTGAATTCTCGTGACTATCAGGCAAATCCGGCAATTCCATAGTTCAGAGAAGGGACGGGGACGAAGTGATTGCGTCGGTAGTAGCCGATCTGGCCCTCGACACCGCCCTTCTCGTGCGCCCCCTCGATGCCGGGGATGCAGTAGAACGGGTCGTCGATGCCGTAGTGGCTGGGGAACGCGGTCCAGCGCTCAGATTCGGTTCTGGCCTCCCCAACCCGAGGACCTTGGCAACCGCGGGTTTCAGATTGTCATAACGGATCTTGCCGTGTGGGACCCCGCCCAGCTGCGTGAACGCGTGCACGTGCCCCTCCAGGAACGCTTCCTGCCCGCCGGAGGCGAACACCCACTGAACCGAACGGCCGGAGCAGGACATTCGCAGCGAGAACAGATAGAGCACGACCCGGGCCCCGCGCAGCTCCACGGTCACCTCGCCGAAATCGACCTCGGCCTCGTCGCCAGGGCGGTGGGTCTGCGAGGTCGGTGTGCTTGTGAGTCAGCCTGTTTCGCTTCAGCCCTGCTTCCTCGGCGAGGCTGATGATGTCGAACGTTTCACCGGGCGCGGTGGCCTCGGCAGCGGCCAGTTTTTCTGCGGCCGCGCGGCGCTCGGTGTTGGCGGAGGCGACGAGAGTGGGCAGCACAGGGAGTCGTTCGCGGGTGCGTTGATTCATGCGGGACTTGCGGCGCTGCAGGGATTTTGTTCGTCTTATCTCTTCGGCGCGGATCGGAGATGGTGCCGCCCACGGGCCCCAGCGGGTGGGTTCTTCCATCGCCCATTGGGCGATGTCGAGATAGAACGCGCGAACCATGGCCAGGGTGGACAGACCCGACTCACGGGTCAGGATGCGCTGCTTCCAGGCCGCGGCGACCTCGGGTGCCAGCCGCAGCGAATCGATTCCTGGGGGGTGGTGCTCGAGGTCGGCCCAGAACAGCTTGCCGAGCGTGCCAGCCAGGCACTGCAAGGTGACGTAGTCGACCGTGGGCTGGCGTTCGCGCAGGTAGTCGACCAGCAGATCGCGTATCGGCCGGCAGATCAAGTGACAGCGGTCGATCAGATGCTCGGCGCTGCTTTGTCCGCTGGTGCCGAACACCCGGCGTCATCGGCAGCTGGCGTGCCATCATAGTTGCGAACATCGTTAGCAGAAGTGTACGCTCGCGACTGCGAACGCTGTTCACGGTTGGCTGGAGGTTCTGGTGAACGACATCGAAGCTCACCGCACCTTGGTGGACCGGGTGACTCTGCGGGTGCCCGCCGGTCGAGTCCACGCCTTGCCCGGACCGGACGGTTCGAGGATCAGTTTTACTGCTGCGGCGTTTCTCGCTATCCCGGGAATCTTCGATGTGATCGCTCACGGACAGACCGGGACTTCCACGAGTAGTGGCCCCAACATCGACGTGCTCGATTGGATGAATGTCCGTTATGCCGAGGGTGCGCCAGCCAAGAATTATCTGCTTGTCAGAGACGACGGCAACATTATTCCACCCGGACAACATAGATGCCTTGCACGCGGTGATGAATGGGAGCGTTCGTCAGAGCTCACGGACAAGCAGCAAAGGATAGCGAGTACAGGTCACTCTTCCGCATGGATAGCGGGGAAGGTGAGATCGTCATGCTGCCGAAAAAATGAAAAGTTTAATGGGTAGTCAATTTTTATATACATGGATGTGACGGACCCGAGCAGTGGCTCGGGCGCGCAATACGGAAAGCGAGGCCGGCATGATGCATCCCGAGACGGCAGCTGCGCTGGAGTCGGGCCGGGCACTGGGTTATGCCGTCGATGACATGGAGGAACGGATCGACAAGATCCGTGCTCGGCGGCCGTCGCGCACCTCCAGGGTGATCCCGGAAGTGGATGGGGTAGGTCGGCTCACCGACCTGTATATCGCTCCCGGGACGATAGCGAGCATGGCTCGCCAGGAGTTGGTGGCTGAGATCATGGGAGCGATTCGGGAGAGCACGATTGACGCTCTACGGCAGCACGAAATCGCCGTCGAGACGACAACCTGGCCGCAGATATCGTGGCCGCGTTCTGAGTGGTCGCTCCCGGAGAGCGACGACGTGGCGGATTCGGACGCATCAGGCGACGCCGGATCCGAGTCCGGTAAAGGCTTCTGATCCCGATCGAGCGAGGCGGTCGGTTGGTCGGTCATGGATGCGGCGCGAGAAAGCTGCCATTATTTATCTCAAGAGGAGAAAGAGTTCGTCGACATGGACAATATTTTCAGTCATGATCCGGAAGCGGCGCACAAGATACGCGACGGCCACTACGGTTTTGTCGAGCCCTATCGCGAGCGGGCGAAAATCGATCCCGACCTCGTGCGCCAACTCGAGGATCAGCTCGGAAACGCGGCCTATGCGTTTACGGAGTGTGCGAAGCATAAGTTTCTCCCTGCCCATGAGTCAGGTTGGACCTCTTTAGCTGATCAGGAGCAAAGTCTCGGCGACGGCGTGCATATGGCATCAGGTGAACTCGTGAACACCGATGGCGATGGAGGTGCGTCGGTTCGGCGGAGTGCGCCAGATGCGTGACGCTCTGGTGATTCGATAGGTATCTGGTCGGGAGGATTCGGGATGGCCGTTCCAGGCTCGCGAATAATGCGGCGTCAGACGTGTGATCGGGGGGCGTACTGATGGGCAAGGGAAAAGAATACGAAAGTCTGAATCCGGGTCAGAGCCTCCATGAAGACGATTGGCTGATATCGCCTGGTCGCCAGTTCGAGTTCCGGATCGTCGGCGGTAAGCCGACTATCCGGCACGTCCAATCCAAAGAGCCCGTCTGGGAAAAAGGTCTGGACGGCGCAAAGGTCGATAAAATCGACTTCGGGGAAATAGGGATAGGCCGCATCGATCACAAGCTCGTATTCAACGATCATAATGGCGACGGCAAAGAGATCTGGAACGCGGGCGCTGACCACCAAAAGAATCGAGGGGATGGCTGGGATGAGAAATGGCATAATTGGGAACAACGGAATATTTCCAAATGGTATGATTGGGAAGGCGATGGCCAGCCCGAATCGAGTCAGATGGTTCTGACTGACAATGGCAAGCTATTAATTCTCAAAAACAAACTGGACCAAGATTGGGGAGATCTCGGTCCAGAGGATAAAAACGTTCTGTGGCAGAGCGGCCGAAGCGGCAAAGATGCCGAAGGCAACCCCCTTGATAATAGTCCCGAAAGAATCGCCGAGCTAAAGTCCAAATGGGACAAGAAGCGGGATCCGGAAGTCGGCGACAAGGCATCCGAGTTCCTGCTGAGGATTGATCCGCCGGCCAAGGCTTCGGAGAATCTGAAAAATTTCATAGCCGTCTGCAACGATGGGCTCGCCTACCTCATGCGTCAAATGGGGACAATGGAGAAGGTGGTGTATAAGGGTAAGGATAAATTTGGTGGGCTGAAGCCGATATCTGGAGGTAAACCGCTGAACTTGCTCTCGAAGGGCGAGGATGAGAATCCGTGGAATGATTTTCTGGAGAAAAAATTCCTCACCGACATGTCAATGGGGAGAGGTGCAACCGACGAAAGTCATGCAGCGGCGGCGGGGAGGCTGAAAAAATTGGCGAAAGGGTGGCACGACATGGACTTCGAGTTCAAACAAGTCACCAGCAAGCTTAATGAAGACAATATTCGCACATACAAACTGATGTATAACAAGATTCAAGATGCTCGCGAAGCAGTTCGGGCCAGCCTCGTAGAAAAAGATAAGGGTAGACTTGAGCCCGGTTATAAGTCTAAATTCGATCAGTTCGGAATCCAGAACTTAATCGAAGAAATGCCCCTCTATCCTCTGCTTGGGAAGACGGTGCGAGAATGTGCAACGCTGGTCGCCAACTATGCCAAGCAGTCTGAGGAACTCGCGGAGTACGGGCTGAAGTTATCGGATTATGGTTTCCCGGGTTTGAAGGACGGCAAGGACGGGAAGGGCGGGAAGGACGACACGGGCGAGAAAGGCGACAAGAGCGATAAGGGCGGGAAGGACGACACGGGCGAGAAAGGCGACAAGAGCGATAAGGGCGGGAAGGACGACACGGGCGAGAAAGGCGACAAGAGCGACAAGGAAAAGCCCGCCGCAAAGACCACCCCTCCCCCTACGACCATCACCCCTCCCCCCTACACTCCGCCGCCGACGCAGACTACTCCCACGCCACAAGACATGTTCCCGAGTCCGGATTCGAACCCCACGTTGGACGATCTTGGCCTGGGAACTATGGACAGCACGGATTCCCCGACCGGTACCCCGCCAATTGCGGACAGCACTAGCGGCGATACCCCGTTGGGCACAGACCTTCGTTCTCTGATCCGGACGGCGACGCAGGATGCCGGAACCGGATCGACCGTTGCGCCCAGCGCCCCGCAGCAACCCACGAATAGCAGTGGCGATGCTATGGGGCAGATAGGGCAGATGATGGCGATGAATGCTCTCAACCAGAACCGGGTTCCCGGCGATGACAGGGGCTACGAAGACAGAGAATCGCGTGAGGACCGGCAACGAGAACGGGAGCGGAACCGCGCAGCCCAGACGGCCACACCGAATCCCGCGGCCCAGACAGCTCCTCCCGGCGTGGTGGCGCCAGCCTATGTGGGTTCTCCGCCGCCGGTGACGACACCGGGCGCGATGGTGGATGTCCAAATCGGCGAGAATACCGTGAAGGCGTCGCAGCCGGTGGCGGAGGCTTTGCAGAAGCAGGTGCAGAACACCGCCATCGATGCGATGTCCGCGTACCGGGGAACTGCGGGTGAGTTGTCAGCGGATCATCCGCCCGCAGTGATCAATAGTCGTGACCCGCAAGCGTTTAATACGGGCGATATTATTCAGTGGGAGAGACATAACGCGCTGATCGTCAAGGAATCTAACCAATTATTTGTCTTGGACAACGGCCAGCTCATTCCCTTTGATCCCGGCAAACCTCCGCTGGAGGAAAAGTACGGGCTTTGCACGGGCTACGCCCACCCGACCGGCCTGGATGGCGCCGCCGGTGGCGACCCCGCACTCGCGACGGCAGCTCCGCCGACCGTGGCCGCACCGAAGCAGCCCGCCGGTCCGCCGCCGGTTGGGCCACCGCAGATCTGACCGGCCGGACCCGTCAACACAAATCTCGTCGACCGGGTCAGACGCGGAGATCAACGACCCGGCCGTAGTTTTGGTTTTTTGGTCGGAGGCGGCTGGCGAAGGCCCAAAGATATTCTTCGAGAAGAAAGGGAAACCATGGGGATTTTTGATGGCATACGTGAAATCGCTAGTGATGTAGGCCATATCGCGAGTGATGGAGCTGACTCCTTGGGCGATTTGGGGCGTTTAGCCGCTGATGCCGCACCTGCTGCGCTACCCGTCGCATTTACCGTAATGTCCGCTTTGCCGGGAACTAATTTGGCCGCAGGCCTCATAGGCGGCGCAGCAACTGTTGTCGATGGTATCGCCGATGGAGAGTTTAAAATCACCGACTTTGACGAAGTGGCTACCGGGTTTCTCGTGGGCGGAGCTCTGACTGCTATTGGCGGCCCAGTTGGGCGAGGGGTTGGAAGAAGACTGATGACGCGCGCTGCGAGAAGGGCTGGCAACCAATCTCAGCGCACCATTTCCCATCAGGTCGAGCGCAGGCTCGTTGCGGGGGGACGTGGAGCGGGGGGTCTTGTCGCGAGCGGGCTGGTGAGCCCATCCGGCCCATCCAGCTCGAATGCAACAGGTCCTGTTCCTCTCGTCCCAGTGAATCCGACTGCGTGAGCGGTGGAAGACGATGTCGAAGGCATGGCCTGATGAATTGCCGCGATTGTTTATGCCCGACCCGGATAAAGTTGATCTCTCCCCGTCGGTCCAAGATTATTACGAGGGACCGCAGGGGCTCGCTGTGAGCCTGCGTGAGCATTATTTGAGTACGGGTGAGAAGTCCCCGGAGGAACCGCCGGATCTGAAGCCGCCGAAGCTGCACATCGAGTCGGGCGACAAACAGTTCAGTGGTATCGAGAATTATGAAGTCAAGAAGGAGAAGCTCCGGATGACGGGGGTCAAACTCTTGGATTTGTACGGCGAGGTGCCGGATCGGACACGCAGGTCCGCTGAGTATTCCAAGGACGTGAGGGTGTGGACGTCAAAATTCATCGAGGATCACAACGCTGCTATAAGTAAACCGCCTCCGGACGGTGTGAGTTACGATGAGAACTGCATGAATGAAATCACCAAGACGATCGACAACTTGAATGCGATCATGGCCGACGCAGTGAAGGGCCAGAAGAAAGAAGCAGACGAGATCGAGAAGCTGGCGCAGCAGGTGGAGAAGCTGACGCAGCAGTCGGAAACGCTGACGCAGCAGGTGAAAAAGCTGAAGAAGCAGGTCGGGGATGAGGGCGACCCGCGGCCCGGGGAGCTGGATCCAAAGGATCTGGGCGTGCCGAAAGAGCCCGGTATGCCGTTTGACCCGGGCATCCCGTACGACCCGAGTCCTTCGATGGATCCACGCCTGCCGCTGGATTCGGATCCGGACCTGACGGAAGATCCTGGTGCGTCGCCGTATCGGAGCGATGTGGATCTGGATCCGCAAGAAGCGGTCGCTGGACCGGCGGCTCCAGCGGCGACGCCTATTGGCTCGGCGATGGGCTCCCGAGACGACCAGACAACGGGGATTAACCCTTGGATGATCCCAGCACTGTCCAACAGCATGCAACCCGGCGTGCGCAACGAGCCGGATCCGGACAGGCTCCCCCGCGACGACGAAGCAGTCGCGCCGTCGCCGATTCCAGCGGTCACCGCAGCTCCTGTGGCGACGCCAGGGAGCCAACCCTCCGCTGGCGCGGTGCCGAATCACAGCCAGCCGATCGGGCCGAATGTCACGTCCGCGCAGAGTGGGCTGCCGACGCGGACGCCCGCGCAGGACGGGAGTGGGGATAGGTACTACCCGTTCCCGGACCGGCCCAGACAGTGGGTTTCCGCCGTGGTTGCTCAGGCATTGGATGCGGCTTTCGGCAACGCGAGCGGTACCGATGCGAAAGCCGCGTACGCGAATACGTCGGCGAAGTGGTCGGACAACAAGCAGATCGATCCGATCGACCCGTACCAGTTGATGACCGGCGATGTCGCTACGTGGGAGAACGATCATTCCGCGATCGTTGTGGTTTTCGGTTCCTTCGAGGGCGGCCCGCCGGAGGTCGTCGTCAACGGGCAGCTGCGGACGTTCGCCGCGGAAATGTCCGACAGCGCAGGAGACTTCGGCGCGTTCGCCGGATTCCGCCACCCACGCGGCATCGAGCCCACCACCCCCGCGCCGGATTCGGCCACCCCGGCTTCGTCACCCGCGGATGCGTCGGCTGCTACCGCAGCGTCGGTGGCTGCTGCGCCGGCGACCTGACGCCGGCGGCGTGGCACCGGCCGATTTCGACGAATAGAAGGACATGGCGTGGAGTCGCCGGAATCTCAGATCTATTCCTCTCCTCTGTGAATCGAGCAAGAAGGTAATACCAGTGACACGAACAAATAGCGGAAGGCCGGGTAAGGCGCGGCGTGCAACGAACAGTGTGGCCGATCGGATGAATGCGGCGACACCGATCGGCCCGGATCCCGGTGTGGGGGAGAACCATTCCGCCGGGCATGCAGGCGCGGCGCCAGATGCCGAGCGCCGGGCCGGAGCCATGCCGGGGACAGGTGTGGTTGGGGCCGAGGCCGGGTCGTTCCCGGGACCGGGTTTGGACTTGCTGGTGGGGACGATTCTGCCGATGATCGCGCGGCAAGCCGAGATGCGGCGTCTCGCCGATCAGGATCTGAACCAGCGACGGGCGGAGTTCGGCGTGTTCACCGGGTTCGACCACCCGCACGGCATCGAAGCGGCCGCAGAGCAGAGGCAGAGCAAGACCGTGACGGGCGGTGCGCAGACGCCCGGCGGTGACTCCGCGGGTGCAGCCGCGCCGATACGCGCGGCCGAAGAGTCCTGATCGGCAGGGGTAATGATGACGCTCGATGCCGGCGGAAGCGATTGTGCACGACCTGCGTAACGCCGCCTCGAACGCAAACGCTCCACTGCCGCTGCCATAAGCGCTGATCACGCCCTCGGGCGACGAACACTATTCGGTTGAGGTGCAATGGCTACCATGCGCGGAGCACCGTGTGCGGACCTCATCGCACGATGCCGAACAGCAGTGCTTCGACGCCGGCCCGGAACACGGCGTCATTGTCGACTGGTGCGGTCTCGGACTCGGCGGCGGCAAGCAGCCTGGTCAGATGGGGGTAGTCGCCGTGGGCCAGCATTGCCGGAGGGTGGTCGGACGCATCCATGACGGGGGTGGAAAACCCCGCTGCTTCTACCCCGGTGAAGGTGCGCACCCACCCCGACAGGAGGCTGACACCCATCATGGTCGCGTTGGCGTCGAGTCCCGCCGAGGCCAAGGCGCCGACCATACGGTCGAGGAATCGTATCGAATTCGGACCGAGGTTCGACGACAACGAAGCGACCTCCCCTAAGCCCTCCCTCAACCATGGGTGCCGTTGATGCAACGCCCGCGCCTGGTCCAGCATGGCGAAGACATCGGTGCGCACGTTCCCGGTCAGGGGTGGGTAGTCGTATTCCGCGGCGACGTGGTCAACCATGAGCGCGATCAGGTCGTTCTTGCCGTCGACGTACCGATAGAGCGAGGCCGCGGCGGTGCCGAGTTCGTCCGCGATGCGGCGCATCGATAACGCGCGCAGCCCGTCTAAGTCGGCGAGCCGGATACCCACGTCAGCGAGCTGGTCCAGGGTGTAGGCGGGGCGCGGCCCCGGTTTGGGGTTGTCGCCTCGCAACCACAACGAGGTCGAGGAAGCAGCGGATGTCATGTCAGTCAGCATGCCACCACTCAGAGTTGCGAACACCGTTGGCAAACGTTCGTTCAAACTTTGTTCATGGTTAGTGGGAGGTTCTGGTGAACGTGAATCGAAGCTGACGCACCGGCCAGGCGAGGTGATGGCCTCACCGATGCGGGTGACGGCACTGACCATGGCGGTCTTCGGATCTTCGCCCGCACGCAGCCGCTCGCGGTGGCGGAACATCAGGAACGGGATGTAGTCGGTGCCGACGCCGAACAGCACGACCACCAGGATGGCGTTGATCGAGGCGTCGATCTGCAAGTCGAATGCCTTGGCTACCATGGCGATCAACCCATTGACTATGCTGGAGATCGCGCCGATGACGACGATCGGCAGCAGTGCGATCACCGGGCTGCGGAAGATGACCAGCAGGAGCACCAGAATCAGCACGATGGTGGCGACGCCGATGATCGCCATGCCCTTTTCGCTGGATTCCTGCTGGTCCAGCACCTGAGCCGCCTGGCCGGTCATACCCGCCTTCAGGTCCGTGCCCGCCACGCGCTCTTTCAGTTCCGCGCAGCGCCTTGACCGCGTCACTCTGCGTGGTGTCGTTCGGATTGGTCACCTTGGTCGTCTGTACGGCAATGATCTGGATCAGCCGGTTCTCCGACGGCGGCGTTGCCTGGATCGCGGTGACGTCCTTGATCTGCTCGCCGAGCAGTTCGGTGCCGATCGCGACGACCGAGGCCGAATCGCCTTCGGTCAGCGGCGCCCCGTCGTGCCGGGCGAATACGATGATCGCCGCTGGCGCGGAGCTCTGCGGAAGCGCCTCCTGCAGCATCTCCAACGCCTGGATTGACTCATAATACGAAGGCAGGAAAGTGGATTGATCGGTCGTTGATTTGAGTTCCGGCGCCGAAGCCACCACCGCGATGGCGAGCAGCACCCACAGGCCGATCACCTTCCACGGATTGTGGACCACCACGGCCCCCAGTCGTGCGAATATCTACGCAGAAGTCCTTTCCGGACTCGTAATTACCTGGAGTAATTCAGATTTCGAGATCCCGTGAGCTCGGCATCGAGCCTGGAGGTCGACGGGCCCGCGGCTGCGCGAACCTATTCAGATCTTCGAAGCTCAAATGCAAGGTAGAACCCCGACCTGCACATCACAGGATCGGTCTTTGCTACATCTCGGTGCCCAACCGGCTGTCAACGCCGTATATCACTTGACCCAGGAGCGCATGAGTACTTCACCGCCGGACACGCGAGGCCTCACGCAACATCGGGCTGTCAATGGTCGAACGGGTGGTCACGCGGTCGGCCGTTCTTATGGTGCCGGAGGTAGTTCGACTTCTGCGGAATCTACATTTTTTCGAGGGTGCCCACGGTCGGGGGAGGAAGTTCATCGACCTGTTGCTGTGTGCGTCTCGCTATCCTCCGCATTGCTTGTTCTGCGATTGCGAGGTCTGGCTTGGAATTCGTGATCTGGCCTGCTGGAAGTGTCGACATGTCCGAATCAAGATCGGCTATCAGGGCCGAAGCGATAGCGGTGATCTCAAGTTTTCCCAGCTCGATTAGGTCGGAAATCTTGTCCAGGTGCGCCGCCATGCCGTAGCAGTACAGGACATGATGGTGTAGATCTGCGAATAATCGGATGTGCAGCTGGGCGATCGACCTGTCGGTCCGGCCGGAGGAGTTCCGGGCAGAATACTGATGATAGATATTTTCATGAATTCGCGCCATGGCCTCCAAGCGTTCGCCGATGTCTATCCATGCTTCCGAGTATTGGCGCAGTGTGCTCTCGTTACCTGCGGGGAAGAAGCTCGACGCGAGGGCCGCTGCTCGCTCCATCATTCCTTCGTGTGACTCTGGTGTCATGGCGACACTCGACTCCCGTTTATCAGCGTTGGCTGGAGTGAGGTCAGGTAGCGTTTTCCTCACCAGCCTGGTGCGGTTGTATGATTCGATCACTACCACTCCAGTCAACTCCATTCGAGTGATCGAAGTGGAGCCTGTCTGCAGATCTTCACGATTCTTTCAGGTCTCGAAATGGCGATTGCGGTGCCGTGGAAACATCGCCACCGGATTTTCGAATGGTGTCGAAGACCTCGACATGTGCGTCGTTTATCGCATCAAAAAGTGAACATCGGTCGGTCCTGTCGGTTGTCCCGACGGGCGATTAGAGTGATCTGGCTCTCGGATGCGTTCCTCAAAAATATTCTGAATCTACTGCCCGGTGATGCGACGCACCACTTCCCCGGCAATGGCGAACGCGACGAAACCGCCGTAACCCTGCATCGACCCCGGTCGGAAATATGGACGCTGACGTGCGACACGTGTTGCCAGTATGCGCACGGTGGGTCTCGCTCGAACTGTTCAGTCCGAGCAGATATGGACCTGGCCATGAGCATCCGCAGATCCACTCCGTCCATTGCGGCGCCTGAGCTATATCGCCTGGTCAGCGCCGCGGCTTCAATGACGGTCACCAAACCTCCCGCTAATTGTGAACAACGTTCGCAATTGCAGCATAGATGTTTGCTAACATGGTTCGCAACACTCCAGTAGTGGCATGCTGAATGGCATGACACCCACGGCTTCCTCGACCTCGTTGTGGTTGCGAGGCGCCGATCCCAAACCGGGGGCCGCGTCGCACCTACACCCTGGACCAGCTCGCGGACATGTGCGTCCGGCTCGCCGACGTGGAGGGGCTGCCCGCGCTATCGATGCGTCGCATCGCGGAGGACCTCGGGACCGCCGCAGCCTCGCTCTATCGGTACGTCGACGGCAAAACGACCTACTCGCGCTCATGGTGAACCGCGTCGCCGCGGAATACGACTACCCGCCCCTGACCGGGAACGTGCGCACCGACGTCTTCGTCATGCTGGAGCAAGGTCGGGCGTTGCATCGACGGCACCCATGGCTGTGGGAGGGCTTAGCTTAGGGGAGGCCGTTTCGTTGAGCCCCGGTCCGAATTCGATGCGATTCTTCGACCACATGGCCGGCGCCTTGGCCCAAGCGTGGCTCGGCGCCAACGCGACCATGATGGGTATCGCCCTGCTGGGGGCGTGGGTTCGCAACTTCGCCGGGCTGGAAGCGGCGGGGTTTTCCACTCCCACCATGGGTGAATTCGACAACATTCCGACTATGCTGGCCCACGGTAACTATCTGCATCTAACCGCGCTGCTCGCCACTGCCGGGTCCGCGACTGCACCAGTCGACAATGGTGCGCTGTTCCGAGCGGGGCATCGAAGCACTGCTGTTCGGTACCGTCCCAGGCGGTGGTCGGCCGAGCGCGGGCTTGGGCATGCCGTTCCGCTCTTGCCGTGCTCGCGTCTCCGGAAAGTGATCGCGCGGGTGGTGGATTGCGCTGCTGGGCGATGGCGAGTTGTGGGTGGCACTCCCGTAGTCATGGTCGTGGGCGCTGATGGCTGCGCGGCGACCGGCCTGGTGAACCAGCCTGCATAGGTCAGCAGCAGGCCGATCACAGCCGAGACGCCGAAGAAGATGTGGTCCGGATGCCTCGGATCAGCGTGGCACTAGGCCGGTATCGATGGTAGTGAAGACGGAGTCGGCCAGGGATCGCACATGTGCGGCGGGGATTTCACCAGTCGCGATGAACGTGGCCAAGCCCTGCATGACGCAGCGCATCGTGAGCATGATCGCATCCACTGAAGGTCCACAGATCGCACCCGCACGCCATGCGTCCCCGAATGCTCCTGCGAAGGTGTCGCCCACCGAACCACGCACCGCGGCCAACTCTGGGTGGGCGTCGCCATCGGTGACCGTTCCGCCGAACATCAGCTGGGACAGGGCGGGCTCGGCGGCCACAAACTCCAGGTAGCGGTGGCCGATGGCGTGCAGCCGTGGCAGTGGGTCATCGACATCGATGGCGGAGAGGGCTTCCTCCAACTCTCCGAACCCCTGAGTCATCACAGCGGCGAGCAGCGCCTCCTTGTCGGCGAAGTGCCGGTAGGGCGCCGCTGCGGACACTCCCGCCCGCGTCGCGGCTGCCCGCAGCGTCAGCCCCGCGACTCCTCCCTCCTGCACCAGTGCGCGTCCGGCATCGACCAAGGCCCGGCGCAGGTCTCCATGGTGATATGCCTTGCGCTTCGATGTTGACATCGTTTACATTACCTTCCCGTCAGATGTTAACGAAGATTACATTCTTCGATGGAGGCGAGTTCATGTCCCACCGCATCCACTGCGCACGTCAGCGGGTTCCAGGAACCACGCCATCATCAGATAGTTGCGAACGTTGTTAGCAGATGTATATTCTGCATCTGCGGACGATGTTTGCAATGGACGCGAGCGCCGGGGCCTGCTCGACGCCGAGTACGAGCGGATGCGCAATGAACAGGGGCAATGTCCGCTCCGGCCCGACCTCGGAAGAGTCCGATTCTGCCGTCTACGGCGCGGCGGACCCGGGCGGTGGCTCGGGCGAAGGCGCAATACGGAAAGCGAGGCCGGCATGATGCATCCCGAGACGGCAGCTGCGCCGGGGTCGAGCCGGGCACTGGGTTATGCCGTCGATGACGTGGAGGAACGGATCGGCAAGATCCGTGCTCGGTGGCCTTCGCGCACCTCCAGGGTGATCCCGGAAGTGGATGGGGGTCGGTCGGCTCGCCGACCTGTATATCGCTCCCGGGACGATCGTGAGCATGGCTCGCCAGGAGTTGGTGGCCGAGATCATGGGAACGATTCGGGAGAGCGCGCTCGACGCTGTGCGGCGGCACGAAATCGCCGTCGAGTCGACTACCTGGCCGCAGATGCCGTTGTCGCGCCCTGAAACAGAGCAAGTGCTCTGTTATAGTGACGGCATGCCCCGCCCCCGGATGCACGACCCCGACACCGTGCTCGACGCAGCGGAATCACTGGCCGTCCGCGGCGGCCCCGCCGCGGTCACCACGCGTGCGGTCGCCGCTGCCACCGACATCTCCAACGGCGCGATCTACCACACCTTCGGATCGCGCGCGGAACTGCTCGGGCGCACCTGGTTACGTGCCGCGCGCCGCTTCCTCGACCTGCAAACCACGCTGGTTCAGACGGCGCTCGGCAGCCATGACGAGGTCGAAGCCGTGGTCGCGGCCGCCGAGGCGCCCGCGATCTTCGCCGAGCGGCATCCGGACTCGTCGCGGCTGCTGCTCGCCGTGCGGCGTCAGGAGTTGCTCGGCGAACTGCCCGAGGGCCTCGCCGCCGAACTCGCCGTGACCGACCGGATGCTGGTCGAGCTGATGATCCGGCTCTCGCAACACCTGTGGCAGCGCGGCGACCGCCGCGCCGTCGACGCGATCACCCTGTGCCTGGTCGACCTGCCCACCGCCGTACTGCTGCGCCGCGAGCGGCTCGCCGATCCCCATGCGCGGGAATACCTCCGCGGCGCCGTGCGGGCCGTGCTCGCGGTCGGCCCGCCACCCTGACCATCCTCATCCCCTACCCCCTATCAAGGATCCACCATGTTCGTCGGTCCGGTCGGCACTCCCGGGGGGGGTGATGCCGTGGCGGATTCGGGCGAATCGGGCGATGCCGGGTCTGAGTCCGGTGAAGGCTTTTGATTCCGGCCGAGCGAGACGGTCGGTTGGTTCGGTCATGGATGCGGTGTGAGAACGCTGCCGTTAGTTATCTTTCGAGGAGGAAGGGTTCGTCGATATGAGCAATATTTCCGGTCATGATCCGGAAGCGGTGCACAAGATACGCGACGGTCACTACGGCTCTGTCGAGACCGATCTCGAGCGGGCGAAAGTCGATCCCGACTATGCGGCCGACCGCCATGCGCGGCTCGGTAACGCGGCCTGTGCGCTGATGGAGATGTATTCTTTCTTTCGATGTTGACATTGTTCACATTATCTTCTCGTCAGATATGAACAATGACAACTTTCTTCCGGCAAAGGTGAGTCATGTCCCACCGCATCCACAACCTGCACTGGCGAGCGCTTCCGGCAACTCCCGAAAATGTATGGGCCACATTGACATTGCTCGGCACCGACAATGACCCGCTATACCCGCCGGAGTGGGGTTGGGTGCGCTTTCCCGACGGTCTGCACTCGGGCGGCAGGATGGTCCAGTACAACGGCGCGGGCCCGATCAGCTACCGCATTACAGAAGTCGAGCCACCGCGGCGGCTGTGGTTCGGCAAAATTCCCGGCCTCGACGGAAGTCACGGATATGTCCTGGAGCCCGTCGACGGAGGCACTCGGATCAGCCACATACTGACGGCCGAGCCACCGATCATCCCGTACCTCCTGTGGACAGTGGCGTTACGCCACACCCACGACGCTATCAGCGAGCGCATCTTGGACAACCTCGAGTTCCTCGCCACCGGCACGATTGCCGATCCATGCCGTCCCCGATCGGGTGCCCGAATCATAAAACGACTACTCGGGAACCGGTCCACGAAAGTCGCTCCGCCTCGGGTCTCGACCGCGTGAAGCCCGGGCCCGGCCACCTGTGCGGCCGATTCGGGCCTCCGGCGGCGTGGCGGGGTGAAGGTCGAGCGTCCACGAATAGTTGCGAACGTTGTTAACAAACATATATGCGAATTGCGAATATTGTTCACAATCGGAGGTCTTGGTGGGCTGTTGCCGACCCGGCACATCGAGTTGTGTGGTGAGAGCACATCCGGCGAGGCGACTACACCGCCGCGCCGTCGAGATCACGTCAGGACGGTCGAGTGCCTGACGGAATCCAGCTGCTGCGCTGAAAGGCTTGTCCGACAAGGAGTTCGGGTCCGTTCCGATGTTTCGAGGAGGGTTCAGATGGAGAAGGTCACCTTCACCGAGGAAAAGGCGACCATGCTCGCCACGCTCTACAGCAAGGTGCTCGACAACCGGCTGGCGAACCCGATACTGGGCGATCAAGCTGCCGAGGACG
Source organism: Nocardia vinacea (assembly GCF_035920345.1). NCBI lineage: Bacteria > Bacillati > Actinomycetota > Actinomycetes > Mycobacteriales > Nocardiaceae > Nocardia > Nocardia vinacea. The sequence continues at coordinate 108,789 of NZ_CP109149.1, read as the reverse complement.
CACAGTGAGCACCGCGGCGGCATAAGCGCCGACATGGTGGCCGTGAGTTGCGGCCTTGCGCTGCAACGTGTTCAGGTCCCGCATCGCGTAAACGGTCCGCTCGCTGGGCAGATCGGCAGGGTCGGTGTGGCGGCGGCCCGGCGCGACGACCGGATGAACCTTGACCAGCTCACCACGGAAATACAACTTCACCGTGGCCGCGTCGACGCGGGCGGTCAACCGTTGCCCCACCAACTCCCCGGGAAAACTGTAAAGAGCCCGGTTCAGCTGAACATGTCTATCGGGTGCGACCTTGGGATGTGCCCAGGTCGGGATGTCGAACGCGCCCTCGGGCACCGGTTTCAGCTTCGGCGCCTCCTCAGCGGCGAACACTTCGGCCGGGCGTAGCCGGGTGGTGCCGTGTATCCTCATCCCCGCGGTCTCCCGGCACCACCGCTCGGCTCTGATACGGCAGTCCTCGAGGTCCCGGAACCGTTCTCCGGCAAAGAAATTCGAGCGCGCATAAGGAACACAGCGTTCGACGCGGGGCTTGTCCTGAGGGCTGCGAACACGGGCCGGATCCACCACGAAGCCCCGGGACTCGGCATACTCACGGAACGAGTCGTTCAACCGCGGATCGGTTGCATTCGCCTGATCGACGATCGCCTTCAGATTATCCGGGATCACGGCGGCGAACACACCGTCGAAGAACACCCACGCGGCCTCGAACCCCGCGATCACATCACCCAGGGTTTCGCGGTAGGTCGGATAGACGAACATGTGCCGCGAATACACCGCGGTGAAGATCAGCCCCTTCACCACCCGCCGCCACCCCTCGATATCGGTGAGGAAACCCAACCGGCCGAAGTCGATCTGCACCTCCTCGCCCGGCTCGCAGTCTGCCACCCGCACCGTGGTGCGCCGCTTGCCGAACCCCAATTCCGTTGCCGCGTAACGGTGCAACGTCCGATACGACACCACCACCCCGCGACGGCCGAGCAGGATGTGCACCTTGGTCAGGGTCAGGCCCTGATCCAGCCACCCCTGTATCTGCTCGCGCTGCCCATCGACGGTCTCCCACGCCGCGCTGCGCCCATTCGAACGTGGGCCTCGCCGGACCCGGCGATCGCCGCCGACAACAACTCATCGGTCAACTGCCCGACACCGCCGTCGCGGTCCAGACCGCACGATTGCGCCCGCTCGACATACCGTCTCACGGTTTTCCGGTCACTGCCCGATAGCCGGGCGACCTCCCGCAATCCACGACCTTGCAGCCATAGCCGCAGGATCTCCCTGATCTCGATCACGCTGACCTCCCGGTAGCTCATACGCCAAATACAGCGGCCGAGCGACCGGACACCCATCAACCACGCCCGGGTGGTCCCATACCGTGGCAAAACCGCCAGGTGGTCCCATCAGCGTGGCAAACGACGTGGTCCCAAGCTGCCTGGCTAACCGGCTACAAAGTGGTCCCTTGCTCCTGGCAGCCGACACCGTGGAGCCCGATTTGTTCGAGCAGCTGCCGAAGCTGCAGGTAGCGCAGATCGATCAGTGATCGGTCTCCTATGTGCAGGAGGTCGAAGACGTAGGTGGCGGGGGTCGAGGCGGCTAGCGCGGCTATCGCGCGTGGGTTGCGCTGGTGCATTCGTGGCTGCAACGCCCGAAAAGACGGTCGTCCGTCGGCGAAGACGACGATCTCGCCGTCGATCACGTACTGCGGATCCGCCGGTGCCAGACCCGACAGTTCCGGCCATGCCGCGGTGATGTCGTTGCCGTTGCGGGAGATCAGCGTCAGGCTGTCGGTGACGTAGGCGCCGGCTCGGATGCCATCAAATTTCACCTCGTAGGCCCAGTCGGCATCATCGTTGGGCAGCGTTCCAGGCGCCGCCAGCATCGATGCATACCGCGGAAGCCTGCTCACCGCCTTGTCGCCGCCATCGCCAACCCTTCTCGGGGTACCGACATTCACCGGCCAACCAATCCGATCGTACCGACCGGTTCGTAACGGTTGAATGTCGGACTATGCACGGCAGACACGATTGTCAGCGTATTCGCAAGCAAATACCGACCATCCGGTATGGTTCAAAAGTCTCTCAGCTGTGCAATTCGAAGTAAGCTCGCTGATCCACGTAGCCCCGGGGAGGGGTGAGTGCGTTTCGCATCGTCGAGATCGGCGTGGATGGTGACCCAACCAAAGCCATCGTCGAAGCTGTCGCCGACACGCCGGGAACCTACCCGTGGCCAACCGATCTGACCTACGCCGTTCCCGCCGAACAACCGTAGTGATCTCCCCTTTTCCACCACAGCTTTCAGATTTGGTCGTGGCCTGTCGGTGCTGGACGTGCTGATGCGCGGCCCTCAACGGTGCCGACTGGGTCGGTGATTTGTTCCCGCAATTCCTGGCGGCTGGGCTCGGCAGGCATGTGGCGAGCATGCTCGGGTTGCTCGGTCGGTGCGGCGGTGGATGCCGGTGAAGCGCCCGGCGAGGGTGTGCCGCGGTGTGAGCGGCCAGCGATGATGAGCTGGCGGGCTTGTTTGGTGCTGATCTCGAGCAGGTCAGCGACGTCGTCGTCGGTTTGACCGTGGTCACGGATCACCGCTGCGGCCTCGGCTTGGTCGCCGCGGTGGCGGGCGATTTCCTGCGCGGCGCGTGACTCGACATCGCTGATCTGCTGTCGTAATGCCTCGATCTCATTGTCACGCTTGGCTTCACACGCGGTGATCGCCTGCCAGTCTCTGAGATAACGCTTCACTGCCTCCTGGATGTTTCGCTCTCGCTGACGTGCCAGCGCTCGACGTTCCCGGATGCGGGCACGCGAGCGTTCCAATCGTTCAACGACTTCCGGGGAACGATCCGTCCGCGGCGAGCGCGGCGGGCGACGCGACGACATGGCGGCCTCCTGATTTTCGGGCCCGCCTGCAAATTCTCCCGCCATTCATCCTACGCGCACGGCACTCGCGGCACGTCCAGGCCGCACCTGCCCCGCATGGTTTTTGCGCAGGTGTCGACACGCGGTGTTACCGGAAGTCGGCTGTCAATCCGATTGTTGCAAAGAGTTTTTCGTGCGCTGGCTGTCCGATCGGTTCTGCGATCCGACCCAGTAGGCGGTGACGACGATTCCTGCTGCCGAGAACGCCACCGGTGCGAGTGCGGGTCGGTGGGAAGACAGCGCGGCTCCAAACGCGACCGCCTATGACATCAAATGGGTCCCGGCGACAAACGTCGCGGTGACCAAGCACCCGACACTGCACCGCTAGCCCGCGCTCGCCACAAACTCCTTGTCCTGCCCTGTCCAACGCCAGGTTCGAGCGATCTCCTCGCTTGGGGCTGGCGTTTTTCGTTTCCGCGAAAGGTGTTCTGCCATGCCTGAACTCGATACTGCCGCGTGTGTGGTGTGCCGGTCCCGCCGGGCGGGGCCTCGGTATCCGGTCGAGCACCTGTCGGTGTGCGGTGGGTGTCTGGGTGAGCTGCCGTTGTGCGATGGCTGCGGCCACCGGGTGCTGCGCGCCACCGAAACCGCTGATGATCGCTGGTTGTGCCATTCGTGTGGGGCCGCGTGGAGTGGGTGTGTCTCGTGTGCCCGGTTGACCGGCCCGCATGAGCGCACCGACACCGATGAGGTGGTGTGTTACCAGTGCGCGAGCGCGTTTTTCGACCGCTGCTTCAGCTGTGGCCGCCACAGCGCCGCCAGCCGTTATGTCTGCGGTGGGCTGCGGACCTGCGCCCGCTGCGCGGCCGGGTTCAGCTCGTGCCGGGATTGCGGGACGCTGCTGCGTGGGCAACGTGGCTGTGAGTTGTGTGCGTATCCGGCGCGGGTGCGTAACTACAGCTTCAAACCCGATCCCCGTTTCCATGGCGAGGGGCCGCTGTTTCTCGGGCTCGAACTCGAGATCGTCGTCCCTGACGACATCCACGACGCTGCAGTCGAGTTGGCGACCGACCGCCTGGCCGGGCTGGGGTATTTGAAGCGGGATTCCTCGATCCAGCCCGGCGGGTTCGAACTCGTGTCCCACCCGATGAGCTACAGCTACGCCCTCGACCGGTTCCCCTGGGCCCTGCTGGGCGAACTCGAGGATCTCGGGTGCGACACCAACGCCGGTGTCGGGTTGCATGTGCATGCCAGCCGCGCCGGGTTCGCCTCCCCGGCGCATGTGTTCCGGTGGATGAAGTTGTTGTACCGCAACGAATCCGAGGTCACTCTCCTGGCACGGAGGCGTTCGCGCTACGCCCCGTTCGATCGGGTCGCACGTTCGCGGGTGAAAGACACCGCCAAGAACCATGTTCACGCCCTGGGCCTGGATCGGTATCAGGCCATCAACCCGTATCCGCGTCACACCCTCGAACTGCGGGTGTTCGCCTCCTCCCTGGATGTGGGGCGGGTGCAGGCGGCGTTGGCGTTCACCGCGGCCTCGATCGACTACACCCGCGCGCTGCGCATCCCCGACGTGCGGGCAGGGGCATGGGAGTGGAGCCGTTTCGCCGCCTGGGTGGATGCGCGCCCGGCCTATCTGTCGTTGTCCGAACAGTTGCATGAGTTGGAGCTCGCATGTGCCTGCTGACCTGTTTCCCGCCCGGTGTCGCCCCGGACCCGTCCGCGTTGCGGATCGGCGCGCACACCAACCATCACGGCCACGGCTACGCCCTCATCATCGGCGGCCAGATCCGCACCGACCACAGCATGAACCCCGAACCACTGATCGAGGAGTTCATAGATCTGCGTGCCCGCCATCGCGATGGGTACGCGTTGTTCCATTCCCGCTACGCCACCCGCGGCGTCCACGGAATCGAGAATTGTCACCCATTCCCGCTCGGTAATGATCCTCGAACGGTGTTGGCGCACAACGGGACTCTGCCCAAGCGGGTGCATCCGCGCGCCTATGATCCGCGGTCGGATACTCGCATCGCAGCCGAGGAATACCTCGCCGGGCAGCCGTTCGGGTCGATCGACACCCACCGCGGCGCACGCGGGCTCGCGTCGTGGCTGGGCACGAGCAAACTGCTGATCCTCACCGTCGACCCCACCTATCACCACCGCGCATATCTGTTCGGTGAACAGGCCGGGATCTGGGAAGACGGGATCTGGTACTCCAACACCAGTTATCAGCCGATGTCACGACGCTGGCCCGACCGCTACCGGCTGCGCTGCGGGGGCTGCCGGGAGTTCGATCTCGACCGCCGCGGCCGCCACTGCACCGGGTGCGGCTGGTGCTTCGACTGCGAGCAACCCTTCCCGCACTGCGACTGCTACCCCCGCCGCACTACCGGGCATCACAGCGGCAAGACCCCTTCGCTGACCCGACCACGCTCAGGCGGTCACCATCGCGCCCTCGCGAGATTCTCTGACACTGCCTGACTCACACCGCCCTCGAACTCCACCTCACCGATCCAAGCCCCCGCACCCCACCCATTTTCCGGTGGTTGTGCGGGGGCTTCGTCGTTTCCGTCGAAAGGTCGTGATCCCTCATGCCCACCGCTACCCTGCCCGATGCCCGATGTGAGGAGTGCGCGCTCGCCGTCGCCCCGGACAGTCTCGTCACTATCGCCGAGGGTGAGCGCGTCTGCGAAGACTGCGCCCATGCTCTCTCGTTCTGTGATGGCTGCGGCACTCATGCCCGCAGCACCGGCCACACCGTCACCGACACCGCGCTGTGTGATCGCTGCTTGGCTGGCTGGTCGCGGTGTGACCGCTGCGAGCTGTTCACCCGCGAGGTCACCGCGGTCATCAACGGGCCGGATGTGTGCGAGTCGTGCGTCGAGGACTATGACCGCTGCGATGACTGCGGCGCACGCGCCAGCCACACCGAAACGGTCGAGGGCGGCGACGAGGTGTGCTCGTACTGCCGCGACGAGAACTACCACTATTGCGAGGACTGCTACACCCTCATCCCCCTCAGCGACAACCGCTGCGACAACTGCTACGACGACAGCCGCAGCCACCATCTGGTCCACGACTATGACTACCGCCCGCAACCGTTGTTCCACGGTCGGGGCCCGCTGTTTTTGGGCATGGAACTCGAACTCATCACCCCCCATTCGCAGTTCGACGACGCGGTCGAGCTCGCGGTCGCCGAGCTCGGGGATCTGGGCTACCTCAAAGAGGACAGTTCCATCAGTCCGCGCGGGTTCGAGCTGGTCACCCACCCGATGTCGTGGGAGTACGCGCGCACCCGGTTCCCGTGGCAGCTGTTGAACAAGCTGCGGCTACTCGGATGCCGCACCGACGCCACCGTCGGCATCCACGTGCACGCCTCACGGGCCGGGTTCTCCTCACCCGCCCACATCTACCGGTGGCTGAAGTTCGTGTACCGCAACGAATCCCAGGTCACGACCCTCGCCCGACGCCAGTCACCGGACTGGGCCGAATTCTCCTCCCAAGCCCGCTCGCGCGCCGCCGAATACGCCAAGGGCAGCACCAATGGGTGGGGCCGCTATCAGGCGATCAATGTCTACCCCGCTCACACCTTCGAGCTGCGCGTGTTCGCCAGTTCCCTGTACCCGCGCCAGGTCAAGGCCGCGCTCGCGTTCGCGGCGGCGTCGGTCGAATACACCCGCACCCTCACCGCCGCGCAGGTCGCGCGCCGCCGCGGCTGGGAGTGGTCGGCGTTCACCGCCTGGCTGTCCACCCGCCCTGACTACGCCGATCTGCTCACCGAGTTGGAGGTCCTGCGATGTGCATGCTGACATTCTTCAAGCCGGGCGCGGCCCCCGATGTCACGGCGTTGCGCAACGGGGCCTTGTCCAATCCGCACGGGCACGGCTACGCCCTGATCACCGCGGACACGATCACCACCGGGCACAGCCTCGACGCCGAGACCGCGCTCGCCGAATTCGCTGCCCTGCGTGTCGAATACCCCGACGGTGCGGCGTTGTTTCATTCCCGCTTCGCCACCCACGGCCAACCCACCATCGACAACTGCCACCCCTTCACCGTCGGTGGCGACGAGCGTACCGTGCTGGCGCACAACGGGATCCTGCCCACCACTGTGCACCCCGCCCCTGGCGACGAGCGTTCCGATACCCGCATCGCGGCCGAGGACTTCTTGCCCACGAGGCCGTTCGGGTCGCTGGACTCCTGGACCGGGCGCGAAGCCCTGGAGCGCTGGTTGGGCACCGACAAACTCGTGCTGCTCACCGTCGATCCCGCCTACACCCATCGCGGGTATGTGTTCAACGAGGCGCGCGGGCACTGGGACACCGGCACCGGGATCTGGTACTCCAACCGCGACTACCTCGACACCGCCTGGGACTACACCTATTCCGGCGACTGCGAGTACTGCGGCACCGAAGACGCCATCGCCTGCGGACCGCACTGCACCTACTGCGGATTCTGCGTCGACTGCTGGCGGCCCTTCCCCCATTGCGACTGCCCCGACCTCGCGGGCCGCCAACGCTACGCGGGCCTGCTCGACATGGAAAACGCCTGAACCACCGGCACTCTCCCCTACCTCCGCCACCTTGGAAGGAGCGCGCCCGTCATGCCGTACAGCCTGAATTTGGCCAGCATGCTCATCCGTGTCCGTGACATCGATGACCACCCGGTCATCGCCAGCACCGATGGACACCGCGTGCGGGTGTTGATCCGTGACGCCGACAACCCTGCCACCGATTGGCGTTACGCCGATCTCGCCCTGAGGTCGCCGACGCTCTCGCGGCGGCGATCGCGACACGACACCACCTGCGGCCCGTGCGGTAGTTCGCGCGGCGGGCTTGGCGACGGGCAGTGAAGCGATGAGCGAAGACCACCCCATCGCTGAGACGGGAACTGGGACACAAATCCGGTTCCTTCGTCACGTCCTGGACCGCCTCGACATCCTGATGCGCGAGGGCGACGGGTGGGATGGATTGCGCCGCGTGCGCGAACTCATCGCGCAGCGCGTCACCGTACTGGCAGACATCGGGTTCAACACCGATGACGACGGTCACGGTGGCGGTGAGGCGGGTGATCCGGTGATCGCGCTCATCACCGTCGAACTGCACCGGCTGCGCCGCACCGGTACCGCGGTCACGATCACCACCCTCGGCGGGCACCGACACGACCGCGTCCATATCGGGCCAGTGCACCGCCACCACACCGTGCTGCACCGCGGCCGAGACCGAGTGCTGTTGCCGCTGCGGTTCATCGAAGCCGTGAACCCCCACGTCCCTGGCCCGACTCTGAAGGAGCCGACACCCGATGACCGACCCGTTGCCCGCCGACCCCGACCAACTCACCACGCCCGAGGATCTGGTGGACCCAAACCAGGTAGCGGTGAGTCCGATGATCGCTGACCTGTCGTCCTACTCCGCTCGTATCAGGCTCGATCCGCGCTACGCCCCGCATCTACCCGAGAGCGGGTCACTGTCGTCGATGTTGGTTGTGGGCTACCACGCGGCCTTCGCCACTGGACCGCGTCCGGGCACAGCGATCGCGATCTTTCATGGCTTGCCCGCCCGCGCACTGGTCGAGGGCTCTGCGGCGCTGGCGTTGGTGCGGGTCGAGTACGCCACCGAGATCACCACCGTCACCCTCGATGGGGTCAGCGAAATCGGGTGGGCCAGTGACCTCTTCGGTATCGGATTGCCCGAGTTCGGATGGCGCCTGCTCCCCGCCCAACACACCGCGGGCCGGTGGGTGATCGCGCCGGGATGGTGGTCCGCTGGTGGCCGACAAGGTGTACTGCCGCGCTCAATCACCACGCAGGTCCCCGGTGCGCCAACGGTGGTCACCATCTACGACCACGACCCGCACACCGGACGCCAGTGGTCGAGTTCGTGATCGCCCACATCGGCGATCTCACCTCCTGGATCGAGGCGAACCTGCCCGACCTCGACGAAGACCACTTCCATCCCTGGACCGCCGGCCCCGCCGCACCCGGCGCGCTCACCGCCCGAATCCAGGTCCGCGTCCACAGTCTCAACCGCTGCGTGCGGCAGGTCAGCGTCGAGGTGTCCGCCGAACCCCTCCACTCGCCCACTGGCCGCCACCCCACGCCCCGCATGGGCGCACCACCCCACCCGTCGACTCAGATTCGAGGTGAGCATTGACTTCCACACCGTCGTCTCCGAACGGGCCGGACCGGGTCCCGGTCCCCGCTCGCTTGGCCCAAGCAGCGCGTGCACGGGGGCTGGTCGTCCCACACATCACGCTCACCCATCGTGACCCGACGCGTCCCGTCTGGGGGATGCTGGATCCGCAGCGTGCCTGGAACACCCTGTGGGGCAAGTTGTGTCAGATCTGCGGTCGACGACTCGAGGACCGGGTCGTCGTGTTCATCCGCTCGATCGACTACCTGCGGGGTTTGGCGGTCGAGCCCGGAGCCCATCCCGAGTGTGCGCACTATAGCCGTCGTGCGTGCCCGATGCTGGCCGGAGTCCAACACCACTATCACGCCAGCCCGGCGGTCCGCTTCGCCCACTGCGACGACCCGAACTGCGAATGCCGGTACTGGCAGCCCCGCGACCCCGACCCCCGCGAACCGTCCCGCGACGGCCGACCGGCCGAAGCCTGGTATGAGGCATGGCTGCACATCGACGACTACCGGATCATCGACGACCCCGGCAGCGAGCACGCCGCGCCCGCGGTCGGAGTGAACCTCACCGGAGTCCGGTTCCTCAAACTGCGCAAAATCCGCGACACCGCCGCACCCAGCGGCGAGCATCGAGCGCCCGAACCGCTGGATGTGCTGATCACCGCCCGTGAGCTGTTCGACTTCTGAAACACCCCGCATTCGCCGATAGAGCGTGAAAGGAGCTGCGCAGTTATGGATTTCCTCGATTTCACTCAGCAGGTCGCCGCGTCGCTCGGGCCGATGTGGCGGGCCGAACGCGGATACATGATCCGCCGTCACCTCGTGCTGAAAGGCCCAGCGGACCAGTCGAGGACGATCACCCATGGTGATGATTCCTCGCGCCGCTGCGATCACGGCCGCCTGCACATCGAGGCCACCTACGGACGGTTCGGCCGCTACCACTACAGCACCGAACCCCGTCACAGCGACCTCATCACCATCGCCGCGCATCGGGCACCGGCCGATATCGCCACCGCGATCGCCCGTCGTCTACTGCCCGGCTACCAGCGCACCCTCGCGGTGTGCCGGACTCGGGCCCGTGAGGACGCTGCGGTCCTGTCCGCCCGTAACGCCCTGCTCGACCAACTCGCCGCCATCCTGGCCCCGGTACAACGGGATCGGGAGGACCGGATCAGTTTCGGCGGCACCGCAACCGCGGTGTCCGGGTCGATCCGCATCCGCTACAGCGGCGAGAGCGAGGTTGAGCTACGCGTGGCGGGTGACCGGGTCCTCGATCGCGCCCGGACTCTCCCCGCGCACGCTACAGCAGGCATGTCGTGATCCCCTCCACCCACGCCGACGCGGCACTGGCCAACGCCGCTCGCGGGTTCCATGTGATTCCGCTGCACCCGGGCAGTAAGGCACCGGCGATCGAAAACTGGGAGAACGCCGCAACCGTCGACCCCACCCGCATCCGCTGGTGGTGGCGACGCTGGCCCGAGAGAAACATCGGGATCGCGTGCGGGCCAAGCCGATTACACGTGCTCGACCTCGACACCAGCCATGACCAAGCCCCGCCACAGCACTGGGCGGGAGCGCGTGACGGCCGCGATGTCCTGGTCCGCCTCGCCACGGAGGCCGGGCACCCGCTCCCGGTACCAACCCTGGCGGTCGCCACGCCCTCGGGCGGGATCCATTTGTACTACCGGCCGCCGCGAAACCCAGTGTTACGCAACACGATCGCGCGGCTCGGGTGGCGCATCGACAGTCGCGGTGTCGGCGGCTACGTCGTCGCCGCGGGCTCTACGCTGCCGCACGGGCGGTATCGGCTCCTCGATGACCGCGACCCGATCCCGCTACCGCGCTGGTTGACCGAACTCCTCGCACCACCGCCTGCCCCGCCGCTAACCATCAGACCGGCAGCCGAGATCACACACCCGCACAGCTATGTCGCGGCGGCGTTGCGCAACCACGCCGACCGGATCCGGTTCGCGCGCACCGGAACCCGCCACCGTGCGGTGTTGCTGGCGGCCAACAGCCTCGGGCGGCTCGTCGGCACGGGCCTGCTCGACCGCGACCACGCCCACCGGGTCCTGGTCGATGCCGCTGCACAGCATGTCGGTGTCGATGGCTTCACCAGCCTCGAAGCCATCCGCACCATCGACGACGGCCTCACCTACGCCGCCACCCACACCACACAATTAGCACTGGGCAATTAGGCAAGCGCCGTGCGCGGCGACCGGCTAGCCTCTAAGGCCAGGGTCGGGGTCGCTGGGGGTCACGCTACGCACAGCCCACGGGATCGGCTCCGACGCTGCCCGCTTCAGCATCCCATGGTGTTGACGCAGAGGCGCGAGAGTGGATACACCTCCAACCCCTCCGGAGTGTATCCACGTCTTCCTGTTTCCATCGCCGCCTCGACGGGTCTCGACGCGCGCGGTCCATTGTGCCCTCGATGTTCTTCCCCTGCCCCGCTGGTGAATTCCGCGCCGGCTCTTGCCGCTGTCTCATCGATCGGCCCGCCAATCCTAGCGTCGAGGCGATGGGCCACCGGCCTCGGTAACAACTTCGCCAACACCGATGGCGCCGTGCCCAGCCACGCACCGCCGATGACACCGCACCCGAATCCGGTGCCGCCCCCATTGCCCGCACCCATCACCCCAACGATCCCCCGGGAGGCCGTCGTGACCACTGCCACGTCGCAGGCACGCCAGCTGGCGTGGGCGATCCTCGCCCGCGCAGCCCTGCACCACGTCCCCGGCGTCGCGGATGCGGTGCCAGATGAGCTCGGCTCTGTCGAAGCAATCGCCGACCAGCTCGCCGATCACCGTCCACCGCCGCGCGCACGCATGACTCTGGCGGAGCTGGCCGCCGAGGACCTCGACCAGGCAGCGCGGACGGGGGCGCGGCTGCTGACCCGCGACGACCCGCACTGGGCGGCACTGGGATTCGACGACCTCACCGTCGCCGACGCCGCTCCGGTCGCGGTGTGGGTCCGCAGCCACGGTGTGCCAGCGACCGCGCGCAGGGTCGCGGTTGTCGGGGCTCGGGCGATCACCGAACGCGGCGAACGGATCACCGGTGAGATCGCCGCCGCGTTGGCTGAGCGCGGCTGGCACATCGTCAGCGGCGGTGCCTACGGCGTGGACGCCGTCGCGCACCGAGCCGCGCTCGCCCACCCGGCGGGCACGACCGTGGTCATCGCCAACGGCGTTGACCGCGCATACCCGTTCCCGCATCGGGAGTTGTTCGACCGGATCGCCGAGTCGGGGGCGATCGTGTCGGAGTACCCGCCGGGCAGTGGACCCACGCGTGACCGGTTCCTGTGGCGCAACCGGCTCGTCGCCGCGCTGTCGCATGCGGTGGTGGTGCCCGAGGCGGGTCGCTGGTCGGGCACCCTGAATACCGCCGGATGGGCCCACCGGCTGCACCGGCCGGTGTTCGCGGTGGCCGGACCCGCCGACGCCGCAGCCTCAGCGGGCTGTCACCGCTTGATCCAGGACCGCCGCGCCGAGCCGGTCACCACCACCGCCGCCCTTCTGGCAGCGATCGACTCACTGTCTCGCTGATCACCCGGCAGCAGCTATGGCGTGTTCGCTCGCTGTCACCGCTGTTCATGGCGGCAGCACCCTCATCCGAATCGATTGTGTTGGAGGTTGTTGATGTCCTCGAATCCTGTTGCCGTGCAGAGCATGACCCGCGCGGAGTATCAGACCCTCGTCGACCGGGGCTATGCCGGTCTGGTCACCGCGGTCCCCGACACACCGGGGCTGGAGGGCTGGCGGGCGCAGTTCCCGGACTGGCGCGCCCGGAACTGGATCTACACCGAAGACGACCGCGGCGTGCTGCGGCTGGCACCGGTCAACCTCACCCGCCAGCGCAGCGCCCGCGCCGCCTAACCCCGTTCGCGGCCCCAGGTTCCCACGTGCCTGGGCTGTCCCGTATCCGCATTTTCGGCGCGGCACCACACCCCGCTCGACCGGGGTGCGCTGCTGTGTCGTCTGTTCTGTAAGGAGATCACCGTGAGCACTGCCTCCCTGTCCGTCGTCGCCGACACCAGCACCGAACCCGAACAGTCCGGCACCAGCCCCACGCCCGACACCGTGGATATCGACGGCACCACCGATGTGGAGCGCGACGACACCGCCATCGATTCCGAGCCGATCGTGCCGCCGCCGCCGCAGGCCGAGGCGGCGTACATGGATCCGAATGAGCTGCTGATTGATGAGAATGTGCGTACCAGTATCGATCTGGACGCCTATGCCAAGGAGAAGGCGTCGATCAGCATGTTCGGGGTGCGGGCCCCGGCGTTGGCCGAGCGTGAGCCCGACGGGTCGGTGCACGTCTATGACGGCCAATTGCGGGTGCTGCTGGCCCGCGAGGTCGGCCTGGCGATGGTGCCGGTGTGGATCACCGACGCCGACCCGACCGTCGGCGACAACGAACGCCGCATCGCGCGCACGATCGACCAGATCAACATCAATGACCGCCGGATCCCGTTACTCGATGCCGACCGCGCCAGCGGTGTCGCGCTCACCCTGGAGCTGGGGGCGAGCGCGACGCGGGTGGCCGAAGGGTTGCAGCGCAAGCGATCCGAGATCACCAAGACCGCAGCCATCGGGGCGTCGCCGACCGCGAAACGGCTGCTGACCGAGGGGCGGCAGCTCGATTTCGATCAGCTCGCGATCATCGCCGACTACGAACGCCGCGGCGACACCGACGCTGTGGGGCGCCTCGAACGCGCAGGACGCTACGACTTCACCTACGTGCACAAGCGCATCGACAACGAACGCGCCGCCACCCGCGCCCTGCTGGAAGCCGCACTCCCGTATGCCGCTTACGGATTCGGCATCCTGACCACCGAACCCGATACTGATGCCGGGTTCGTGCCCGCCGCGACGCTCACTACCTCCGACGGTGATCCGGTCACCGCCGAGGACATCTATGCCGACCCGCAGCAGTGGGTGGTGTGGCTGGCGGTGGAGAAAAACGCGTTGCTGGTCGACACACAGACCGGGGAGCTCGTCGACACCGAGACCGTGGACTGGAACACCCGCACCAACCCCGACGCCGAACCCGGCGAGGGACTGCGCCACGCCGAGTCGGTGCAGCGCGCGGATCGGTGGACCCCGACCTATTACCTGCCCGAGGATGCATTGGCGGGCAGCCGATTCCAGGTCGTAGTACCTGAATCCGACCCGCAGATCGAAGCCGACACCGCAGCCGAGCGGGAGCAGGCGCGGCTGGCGCGGCGGCGGGTGATCAAGTTGAACGAGCGCGGAGAGGCCGCCAACGAGCGCCGCAACAAATTCCTGCCGCGGCTCGTGGCCGGTGCCACCCTGCACCGGGCCACCGCCACGTTCGTCGCCGAAGCCCTCGCGCACAAACTCAGCCACACCGAGCGCACGAAAGTGGCCGCGCTGCTACGGATCGACGACTCTATCGAGGCGCTGGTCACCGCGATCAGCAGCGCCTCACCCAACCGGGCGTGGACGATCGTGCTCGCCATGCAGCTCGCCTCCGCAGAACTGGAGATCGGCAAGAGCCTGTGGCGCGACGCCCTACCCGCCACGCAGCGGTATCTGCGGTTCCTCGACGAGGCCACCGCCGATCCCGACCTCGACTTCGCCCTCGTCGACGTCGAACAAGCCGCCGCCAAACTCATCGACTACCACGACATCGACATCGAGTCCTGAACCAGCACACCACAACCCCACCGGCCCACCACGGAACTGTTCGTGGTGGCCGGGCCCGTCACTCACCCGAACACAAACAGAACACCCGCAGGGCCGCAGACACCTGTCCTCATCGTGATCGGCGCTGACCCCGGACTGAAGCTCACCCAGAGTGCGGCTGTTCGCTGTCGAACCGCATCGGCTGCCCCGCGCGGCTGCCGCGGTAACGATCACACCCCGGCGGACACCACCACGTCCGCGTCGTGCACCACCACACCGTCATTGGTCACGCCCGCGTCCGCGGTGTGCTGCTGCCGATGCGATTCATCGACGCCTGCGCCCGTCGCGACCAGCCGACGCACTGACCGCTCGTACCGCAGCCGCACCAGGTCATCCCACACACACCCGCGACCAAGAGGACTCTCAATGACCGACAACACCGATAACGCTCTATCACGCTTGCTCGATCAGTCGACCGGTGATTTGGACCGGGATTCCCCGGATCGCACTCATGGCGAGTCCCTGCATGTGGATGATCCCGGTCAATTGATCGTGGCGGTGCCCGCGATGATCGGATTCGTCCCCGAACGCTCGCTGGTAGTGGCCCTGCTTCGCGACTCCGATGATCGGAGGCGAGCGCCCACCATCGACGCGGTGCTGCGGTTGGATCTCGACATCGACGACAGCCACCCGGGTCGGGCGGATGCTTACGCTGACGCCGTCGTCAGCATCTGCGCCACCGAGGACGCGACCGTGGTGCTCGCGGTCATCGTCGATGACCGGATGAGCGAACCCCGCGACACACAGCCCCCGGCCGGTTCGGATCTCGGGCCGTGGGCGCGGCTGATCGCCGCGTTCAGCAGTCGCCTGGCCGGGGAGAGCATCGTGGTCGCGGGCGCGTGGGCGGTCCGCGCGATCGAACCCTGGCAAGGCTGGTGGGGTCTGCTCGGCCCCAACAGTCATGGGACACTGCCGGATCCGGCCACCTCGATGGTGACCCTCGCCCATGTACTGCGGGGCCGACCGATCCGCGGCACCCGCTCGGAACTTACCGAACTGCTCACTCCCGACACCGAACTGGCCACCCAGGTCGCCGCGGACCTCGATGAGGCCCTGCGGCAGGCGCACGACCGGTATGCCGAGGCCGTGCGCCGCGGCGATCCCGACAGCTATCACCGGCGGATGTTGGAGTGGGTGCTGTGGCGGGTCGCCGACACCGACTCCGGGATCGTGCTCACCGCCGGTGAGTACGCCGAATTGGCTGCGGCGCTGCGGGATCGGATGGTGCGTGATTCATTGTTCGCGCTCGCGGTGGGTGAGCACGCCGCGCCCGCCGAACGGCTGTGGGTGGCTTCGGCTCGGGCACTCTCGGGCTGCGATCGCGCTGATGCCGCAACACTTCTCGCCTACAGCGCCTACCTCCGCGGCGACGGTCCGCTCGCCGGTATCGCCCTACAGGCCGCCCGCCACGCCAACCCAACACACTCGATGGCGATCCTGCTCGAAACTTCGCTGCGCGCCGGAATACGGCCGCACACCGTGCGCACACTCGCCCACACCGGACGCGGCATCGCCGCCGACCTTGGCGTCGATCTGGGACCGATCCACCACTGACCCGGCGCGGCATCCACCCCGCGCCGGCTATGGGGATTCCTCGGGCTCCCGCGATGTCGGGTTCAACGACTAAAAACCCGCCCGATTCACTGGCTGCCCTCACCGGCCGCCAGCGCGGTCCGTGCGGGCCAGGCGCGATTGCTGTTCTCATCCACTAACATTCGAAGGAGTACTCGGCATGGTCGCAGATACGGTCATTACCGTCAAAGGGAATCTGACCGCGGACCCGGAACTCCGGTTCACACCCAATGGTGTGGCGGTCCTCGATTTCACCGTCGCCTCCACACCCCGCTACCGCGACCCCAACAACGGGGAGTGGAAAGACGGCGAGGCGTTGTTCCTGCGCTGCAACCTCTGGCGCGAGGCCGCGGAGAATGCCGCGGAGACGTTGATTATGTGGATCTCGAAAATGAAAATGGCTGTCTACCAGCAGTTTTCCGACGTGGACATGTCTATTTCGAGCACTTCCGGAGCGATTGCGATTCCCGCGCATTGACCGGTCAGCAGATCAATCACTTATCTGAGGAAGGGGTTCGTCATGGCTGGTGACACGGTCATCACAGTTCAAGGGAATCTGACATCGGATCCGGAGCTTCGATTCACGCCGCAAGGCAAGCCGGTTGCGTCGTTCACGGTGGCCTCGACGCCGCGCCGGTTCGACCGTCAAACCAACACGTGGGTGGATGGCGAGGCATTGTTTCTGCGGTGCAGCGCCTGGAATGCTCTGGGCGAGCATGTCGCGGAAAGCCTCACGCGGGGCGCGAAAGTCGTGGTTGTCGGGCGGTTGGTGCAGCGCTCGTATGAAACCCAGCAGGGTGAGAAACGCACTGTGGTCGAGGTGCAGGCCGAGGACGTTGCTGCGTCGTTGATGTTCGCGACCGCAAAGGTCAACCGGGTCAACAGAAACGGCAGTGGGAGTGCGAACAACGGCTTCGGTAGCAGCACCGCCGGTGATGATCCGTGGGGTTCTGCTGCTTCCGCGGAGACCGCGTTCGTGAGCGCTGCCGCCGGGGGCTTCGGTGCTAGCGGGGAGGATGCGCCGTTCTGATCCTCTCGGGGGCTCCGGCCGCGAGGCGCGGCTGGAGGCCTGGGATCAATGCGGCTGGGCGTTGCGCAGGGCCCGGATTTCGCCGTATGCGGTTTCGAGTTGGGCGGTCAGCTGGGTGACTTGCGCGCGTAGCTGTTTGCTGCGTTCGTTGGCTGCTGCTAACCGGGTCTGCAACGATTCCACTGTCGCTGAGGTCGACCTCACCTGGCCGGTAGCCGGTTTCCGTTGTTGCAGAGCGGATATCGCGTCGACGAGGTCGGATTGTGTGTAGATCCAGGATCGTGAAACGCCTGCGGTCTTGGCGATCCCAGCGACGGTGATGCGGCCCGCGCCGCGGGCCGCTGCGGTGATCGCGGCTTCGGCTCGCCTGCGTGCGTCCGCGCTGCGCTGTTGGGTGGCTTCGAGCAGGAACCGTGTGTTGTCAGCCGGCGGCATCGAGTTCTTCGACCTTTCCTCCGGCCACGATCTGGCCGTCGTGGGCCGATTCGAGTGCGCCGATGATGGTGTCGAGTTTGATCAGGGTGCGAGTGTTCTTCTCCGCGACCCGCTTGTGCCCGGCGGCTTCGGCATCGTCGATCATGCGTGCGGTGTCCTCGCGCTGGCGACGGTGCTGGCCGAGGAATTCGGTGGTGGTGATGAAGAATCGGCAGTCCAGACACGGATTGGCGTATTCGCAATCGGTTTGGACCGGGGCGCCGCAATATCCGTTCGGCAACGTCACTTTCGCCCGGACCATGCTCAGTTTCGCCCAGGCCGCATCGGCGAGTGGGTGATCGGCGGTGATCGTGGCGGGTTCGCCGGCGGCGTTGATCTTCACCGCCGTGAGCCAGTGCTCACGCAATGTTTCGTTGTGCAAACGAGCGTAAATCGCGGTCATGGCCGGAGACATGTGATCGAGCAGCGCTTGGACGATCGGTTGCGGAACGTCGGCATTGATGAGCCTGGTCCCCACGGTGTGCCGGAATTGGTGGAACGTGACCCGGATCGGCCGGTCGTGCTCGTCGGTGAGGTCCAGTTGCCCGAGCCAGCGATCCAGCTGTCCGCGCAGTCTGGTGCTGCTGGCGTAGCGGCTGCCGTCGATGTTGCCGTTGATCGCCGGGAACAACCACGGCGATCCTGCGGGGAACCGGTCGAGCACTGCCCGTTGCTGCGCAGTGATCTTCTCGGCCAGTTCTTCCGAGAGCGGGAAGAACGCCGGGCGGTCGGCCATCTTGCGGTTGAGCCAGGCCAGGTAGGGGTTGGCGTCGCCGTCGCGGACGATGCAGTCGAACGGCAGGGTGCGCGCGTCCTTGAGCCGCAGCCCGCAGCGGATCAGGATCTCCACGATCAGGCTCCCGTCGGGAGAGGGGAACAGTGCCAGCGCCTGTGGCGTCTCCATTTGCCGGATCACCTGCTCCGGGATGAACCTCGGCTTGGCGTGGGACCGTGTGGGCATGTCGTCGTAGATGAACGCGTTGCGCGGCAGTCCCGGTTGCCAGTCGTGCCGGTGAGCGTCTTTCAGTAGTGCACTGATCGAGGCGATCACCGCGCCGCGACTACTCGCGTCCGGCAGCTTGGTCTGCAAGTCGGCCAGCCACCCTTCCAGACGCATCCTGGTCAGCTGGTCCGGCCTGGTGTCCGGTCCCACCGCGTGGCTGAGGTATTCCGACAACCGGACACAGCCGCGGACATTGATCGCGACGGTGGACGGGCTGAGCTCGCGGCTCAGCCGCCACCGGCACCATCGCTTGGTCAGCTCTCTCAACCAGGGCTGGGTGATGTCGCCGAAGCGGAGGTAGCGAACGTCGCTGGTGTTCAGACCGACGTGTTTGAGATCCCATGTGTCGCGCGGATATTGGTCGGCCCAGGGGTCTGCGTCGATGAGCAGCGCTCGTAGCTCGAACCGGGTGTCCTTGATGAAAGCCAGCGACAACGTGTCGTAGTTGGCCTCCCTCGGCAAGCAGAACGCCTTCCATTCCTCGTCGTCCCAGTCCAGCAGGCTGTGCACCCCCGCCGAGCGGATCCACCCGGCCGCCTTGGTCACCACCCGCGGCGCGGTGTGCTGATGGCCCAGTTCGTGTCGGCGTTGCAGTCCGTATCCGATCTCCAACCGCACCTGCCCGCCCAGATCATGCAGCTTCACGTGCGGGTTGCGCTGCTGTTCGACGTGGACGAACCACTCAGCCAACGGCATTCGCCCGGCGTAGCACCAGGTTTGGTGATGCGCGCGACATAACCGTCTGCTGGGTCCATCGCTCCAGCGGGCGCAATCAGGGAATTCGCAATCGGTCTCGACCGACCCGCGGGGCGGGTGGTAGAGAGTGCGCGCCAGCCAGCCCTCCAGGTCCGGGCGGCCGTAGCGCATCCACGCGCTGGCATGACGATGACACAAACCGTGCGACTTCTGGGCCCGATTGCACTCACGCACCCCGCACCCCGGCACGGTCCGCCGCTGCGTTGTCGCGATCTCCTCGGCCGCGGCCCACTCATCCATATCCGGCCGCCCGGCTCCCCTCCACCGCTGATAGTGCCCCTGACACAACCGCCGTGACGCATAGCTCAGCGCGATGCCGCACGAGTCGATGCGGCAGGTGTCCTGGACGAAGACCCGACTGTCGGTGGGCGGGTAGAACACCTCGCCGCGGAACATCGGATCGACGGTCTGCATCAACCGCTCCAGCAACCCCGACGTCGTTGTCTGCACCTCGTGCGGCATGGTCAAGGTTGTTCAGTTCCTTCCGGCAGAATTCCCGCAGCGACGAGGGCGTGGCGATGGTCTTCGACCGTCAAATGCGAGTACGTCATCTCGGTCGTCTGCGAACTCGAGTGACCGAGCAATGCTGCGACGATCTCGATGCGGACCCCGGCCCGCAACAGTCGAGTCGCGTAGGTGTGCCGGGCCAGGTGAGGCGCGAAGAACCCGACACCCGAGCGCAGCCGCAGCCGCTCGACCAGCTTGTGGACATTCGCCTCGGTCATCGGCGCGCCCACCGGTGGCCGGAACAGGTTCACGAACACGAAATCGCTGTCGAGACAGCCGTATTCGACCTCCATGTACTCCGCATACAGGTCGAACAGCTCGGTGGCGGCAGGAACGACACGGGGCTTGAGCCGTTTCACCCGCGCGTGATTGGCGTTGTCCTCCCGCGGCACCACATGGACCTCACCGGTCCGCAGCCGCAGATCCGAATGCCGTAACCCCAACGCCTCTCCCAACCGCAGCCCGGTCTCGAACCACAACAGCAGCAGAAAACGGTCCCGCAACCGCGCGCACGCATCCATCAGCGCGGTCTGCTGCTCGACGGTCACCGTCCGGGCAGGCTTGCGATGCGCATGCAGCCGGATCGGGCTGTAGGAATCAGTATTCGGCCCACCCCGGCGGGTATGCGCCAGCAACGGCACATACCCGCCCGTCGCCCGCCGGCCGACCAACTCGCCCAGCAGCGCAGGCACCGAATCGTCTCGACGCGAATGAAACCGGTAGAACGATGCCACCGCGGAACGCTTGCGCACCAACGTCGTCCGCGTCACAGCCACCGGGCTTCCCGGCAGCACGAACACCCCGGGCTGCCGAGTCAGCTTCGGACGCTGCAACCACGAGAAGAACTCCGACAACTGCTCCAGGCTCAGGCTCCGGAAATCCCACCCCCGCTGATCCAGCCAGGTGAACAGATCCCGCAGATCGTAGGCGTAACCCTGCACCGTGTTCGGAGCCATACCCACCGCCACCAGATGCGACAAGAACTCCTCGATCGGCCACACCGGCACACCCGCCGCGTCGACCACCGTCACCGAACGCCGCCCCGAATCCGGTGACCGCAACCGCTGCACCCGAAGCGGCACCGGCCACCCTCCTCCACAACGACACAACAAGACGAGGTGTCTGTGTAGCAGGAACTACCGACCAAATCCAAACCGTACGGACGTTATGGACACTCGTGAAAGAGGTCTACTTAAGCCTGACCAGGGGCACGCGCGTGATTGTGACTGGCCGTCTCAAGCAGCGCCGCTGGCAGACCGACGACGGCCAGAGCCGTACCACCACTGAGCTCGACGTCGACGAACTCGGCGCGTCGCTTCGGTTCGCCACCGCCAAAGTTCACCGGGTCTCCCGCACCAGCGGTGTCGGTGGCAGCGGCAACGGCTTCAGCCGCTCCTCGACCGACCGCCGCAGTCGCGAGGACCGCTCCGGCGACCTCGTCGGCGCGGCAGCAGCCACCGGCGGCAGCCGCACCACCGGCAGCGACGACCCGTGGGCGTTCACCGGCGCGGGTTCCTTCGGCGGCGGATCCCCCACCGGCGACGAGCCACCGTTGTGAACACCGCCTCTTCCGCGAGAGCGGTGCCCGATGGTCGACCTCGACCGTCCGGCACATCGCCGCGACTCGATCCTTATTCCGTTCATCCACCTCACCCATACGAGGAGACCGCGATGCTCTACGCGAACACGCTCACCACCTCATCTGTGACTCGGCTCGGGGGCGGTGATCTGGATCGTCTGCTCGACGACGACCTCGATCCCCACCCCTACTACGTCCAGGTCGCCGACGCTGTCGCGGTATCGATCGAGGACGAACTCGGCCCGTGGCTGCGGACCCCCGCCCGCGAACCCGGCGGTGATCTTCGCCTGCACGCGATCGCGACCGCCGCCACCGACGCCGCCCGCACCGCACCGGAAGCGGTCGCTGCTCGCCGAGCCCGCCGCACACCCCACCCGGTCGCGGCCGTGGATCTGCGTCACCTTAGCCGCGACGCTGCCCACCGACAGGCCGCCGAAGCCGAGATCGACTCATACTTCGCCGACCGAGACCCACTGGCGGCCTGACCAATCCGGTTCCGCGAAGTAAGACACAGTCAACAGGAAGCAGAAAGAGGCCGGGGCGGGCTACCAGCTCAGCGGGCGCACCCTCGCAAGTCGCGCCGTCGCGGTGAATCCGCCCCGCACATGAACCTGCTCCGACACGTTAGGCCGCCATCGCTGCGCCGCTGATTGCGTGAAAACTCGAGTGTGGCAGTGAGTGAGGGCTGACCGTCTGGCCATCTGCCCCGCCTTTCTGAGTGCTACCAGGGTGTGCTCCCGCCACGTCTGCGGGCCCGCGCCCGCCCGTCACCGAATTCGCCCGCGCCACGCCACCAGCGCGAGGCGGCGGCCCGGTGCTCAGCGCCCGCGAATTCGGTGCCGCCCGATCCGGCGCGTTCCCTCCGCTGTGTCGGGCTCCCACCCTGGTCGGCCGCACTCAGGCGGGTCAGACGACCAGCCGCCCAGCCCCGTGCCGGGGTGCGTGCTCGTGTGCGTCCGGTGCGGGGCCGAGCTGTCTCTTCGACTGAACAGGAACCGTGATGACCGCAACATTGCCCAGCGCTGACACCACCACCGAGGTTTCCCCGTTCGCCACCGCGCTCGGTGAGATCGAATACCTGCTCGAGGTCAACCCAGACACCGCGCGTGAGCGTTTCAGCCACGTTTTGGCCCTGGCCACCCCGGCCGAACGCGAATTCCTCGACCGCGTCGCGGACCTCATGACGCGCGCCCCCTACAAGGTCGCCGCCCGCCGGTTGGGATGGATGGCCAAGAGCCGCCCCGAACTGCGCGAGATGATCATCGACCACACCGCCGATGGCGACCCCGGCCTCTACCGCCCCGAACTCCCCCAACACAACGACACCTCGATCGAGGCCGCCGAATGGGTGCGCCGCTCCATCCGCGACCGCCGCAACCGCGACCGGCTCACCGCCACCCCGTCGGCGGCCACCGACGCCGCGCGCCTGCGCCCGCAGGCCATTGCCGCACGCCGCGCCCGCATCCCCGCACCTGCGCCGGTCAGTCTGCGCCACCGTGACCGCGACCTCGCCGTGGCCGAACGCCGCGAACACGAGTGGGCCGACTACGCCGCTCACCGCCTGTACGGGATCGATACCGCACCCGAGACCGACCGCACCCCACCGGTGCCCGAACCACGTAAACGAGCCGACCTGCTGTGGGCGCACGTGCAAGCCGAGCTGTGGGAGCGCAGCTACTTCCTGCACATCGCGAGCTGCTACACCGAGGCCGACCGCCACCTGCTTGCCCCCGAAACGCCTGAGCGTCACATCGGACACCACGCTCACCACAGCGGCCTCGACGCCGCCGCCCGCGACTTCCTGCGCGGCCATGATGCCGACACCGAGCCCTCGCCTGGTGCGCGACGGGCACGGAGCCGGTGGGCTCGTGCCGTCTTGCCGCCCGCGATCACCACAGCCGACCAAGCCCGTTTCGCGGCCCGGCGCACCGGCATCCCCGTCCCCAGCGATCGCGACGAGTACCTGCCCTACACCGAACTCGACGTCACCGAATCCACCTGGCAGGGCTCGGGCCTCGACTACGACCTCGCCGCGGTGACCCCCTACCTCGGGTGGCCGTGCGTCAACTGCTGGATCGACCGCGCCGCCGCCGACCGCCGACCCCACCACGCCCGCGACAGTCACCCGGTCAGCGACGACGGGCTGTGCGATGTGTGCCGCGCCGACGGGCACCCCGGTATCCCCGCGCTGCCCGCTGGCTTCGGCCTTCGCTCCTACGTGGAGTCCCGCTGCGCCCACATCGCAGCCACCCACCCGCAGCAGGCGCGGCTGCTGCTGGACCGCATCCGGGCCGCCGCCGCGAATACCGGACCGACCTGGCGGCTGATCACGCGCTGGATGGCAGGCAACCTCGACCAGCCCGCACCCGCACCGCACCGCAGCGCCTCCCGCCGCCCGCGCCGTAGCTCGGCACTGGGAGCCGGACAGCGCATCGGCCGCTGCGACGCCTGCGCCCGAAACGGTGTTGTCCACGCCGACAACTACTGCACCGGTTGCCGGATCGACCTCGGGTTGGTTTCCGCGCGCACCCGCGCGGCCTGATCCTCGCCCAACACTCCTCGTTCGCCGGTCCGCCGCGGTGTCGACTCCCCGCGGCGGACCGGTCCACCAACCCCGAATCACAGGAGCACCGTCATGCACCAACTGCCCACCCGAGCGCGCCGCATCCTGCGCGTGCTGTATCGCGCGCTGCACCCGACCCGCCGCAGTGAGGTCCGGGTGCGCGTCTATCTCAACACCGCCACGACCGCGATGCTCACTGGATATCAGCCCGACGCATTGCTGGCACTGGCCTACGCCTACCTCATGCCCATCGACCGACCAACCACCGACGAGGTGTTGCTCGAACGAGTCTTCGCCACGTTCAACGACCATCCCGACCACGACGACGACCACGCCCACACCGACGCCTGGTACGCCAAACCGTTGCGGTCGCTGTCCGTCGGAGATGTCGTCGCTCTCGATGACCGCTGCTACGCCTGCGCATCGGTCGGATGGACACCCATCCCCGCCCCACCGAGCTGACCGACCGCCCTCACCACAGCTCAACTCCGTCCCCGGTCAGGGGGGCGACCGAGTCGAGGGCCACCACGGCCACCATCCAGCCACCCCCAATCGAAAGGGACTCTCAACGAGCGACCGCACGCCCTACACCCCACGAACGCGCGACATCGACGACCTGCGCGGCGAGTACCGCGACCTCCACACATTGCAGCTTGCCCCAGGTCGTCTCCGCACCAGCCCTCCCGCAACGGGTCTCACGTCTCCGGTCCGCCGCGGTGTCGTGCTCCTGCGGCGGACGCCAGCCACCGCAATCCCCCTCACTCCCGCTCCGCCTTGGAGGTACATACCTTGACCAACCCCTGGCTCGACTTCCTCTCCGACCACTACTCCTCGATCTGGATCCTGTGCTGGCTCGCCATCCTCGCGCATTGGATACGCCCCCTGACCGAATCTCGCTGCCGTTGCGGGTGTTCCACCACAACCGCCACCGAACCCGACGCGAGATAGTTCGGAACCCGCTCGCACACAGCGACTCCCGCCACCCAGACCATCCGCGTCCCTCGATACCCCGGTCCGTCGCGGTGCCCACTCCCGCGACCGACCGGCCACCACCAGCCCTCACCGAATCACCAACCCCACCCTCACGCCCCAACTACACTCGCCACCACACCCACACCACCACGCACCGCACTCACCCCTACCTACTACTCCTCCACCACGCACACCTTCACCCCCACCACCCCACTCCCCTCATCTCCACAAATAGACCTCTTGCATCGAGGGGGCGAACCGGGACTATCGCCTGAAACGCGACGACGTCGCGGTCTCCCAGGTGGACTATCAGGAACTGCTACCGCGCGACACTCTTGCACCGACTCGAAGATTGTTGACGCATCATTTATAGTTCCCCAGCGCCCACAGCTGTCACAATTTTATAACGACCAGGGGTTTTGTTTGATTTGCCGATAATTAGGTGAATTGCGAGTCTGGCTTTTATCGCGGATGTGGTGCTTGCTGGAGGTATGACCGCGACATTGCATAAAGTCGTCGCAGGAAATGGCTATCAGTATTACCTGCGTAATGTGGCCGCGAATGATGATCCCGCTCGCGGCCGATCCAGCCTGGCCGACTATTACTCGGTTCATGGGGAGTCGCCGGGGCGTTGGCACGGTACGGGGTTGGCGGCGTTGGGGATCGGGCTCGGTGACGAGGTCACCGAGGATCAGATGAAGTCCCTGTTCGGGTTGGGTCGCCACCCCAACGCCGACGCCATCGAAGCGCGCGTGTTCGACGAGCAGATAGATGCGGGTGCGAAAATCAAAGACGCCTCGCGCGCGGCCGATAAAGCATCGAAGTTGGGGCATCCTTTCCGGGTCTATTCCGACGTCACCGAATACCGGAAACGGTGCGCGCAAGCCTACGAAGAACACAACACCGCGAACGGTTCAGACCTCGATGACAACATTCCCGATGACATTCGTGCACGAATCCGCACCGAAGTCGCGACGGAAATGTTCACCGAACAGTACGACCGTGCCCCCTTGGACGCGCGTGAATTGTCGAGCTGGGTCGCACGGAACTCGCGTCCGAAAGCGACCGCTGTCGCGGGTTTCGACATCACCTTCAGTCCCGTCAAGTCCGTCTCCGCGCTCTGGGCGCTGGCACCGAGGTCGGTCTCCGAGAAGATCGAAGACGCCCACCACGCCGCGATCGAGGTGGCAGTGCGATGGCTGGAACAGCACGCGATCTTCACCAGGCTGGGGCGCAACGGTGTCCGCCAAGTCGATGTCGAGGGCCTGGTAGCGGCGATGTTCACACATCGAGAAAGCCGTGCCGGTGACCCGGACCTGCACACGCACATGCTCATCGCCAACCGCGTGCGCACACTGGATGGGCAGTGGCGCACCCTCGACGGCGCGATGATCTACCAACACATGGTCACCGTCTCCGAGATCTACAACACCAGCCTGGAGTTGTTCCTCGGGGACATGGTGGGTGTGGAGTTCACAGAACGGCCCGGCCTGGACCCGTCCAAACGCCCGATCCGCGAAATTGTCGGCATCCCAACCCGGTTGAACGAGTTGTGGTCTGCGCGTGATGCGGCGATCACCAAACATCTTGGACGGCTCACCGTGGAGTTCCAACGCCGCCTCGGGCGCGAACCGCTACCGGCGGAGACGTTCGATTTGATGGACCGCGCGACCCTGCAAACCCGTCCCGACAAACACCGCATGCGCTCACGAGCCCAGCAGCGCAGCGACTGGCGCGCCCAAGCCCTCACGGAGTTGGGTGGCCGCGAAGCGGTGGCGCGGATGGTTTCCGCCGCTCTGAATCCGGTGCGGCGGGCGCGTACGGCGGTCGATGGGGCGTGGATCGCGCGCACCGCCGAGACGGTGGTCGAGACGGTGTCGGCGCAGCGTTCGACATGGCAACATCACCACATCCGCAGCGAAACCGAACGCCAAATCCGCGGACACATCCGCCTCGGTGAGTGGGAACGCATCGCCGAAGCCGTCGTCGCCGAGGCGCTCTCACCTAGTTCGGTGATCGCGCGTGGAGATCCCGATATCGCCGACGAGCCGCGACTACAAGCGGTGCCGGTGATGTTCGCCCGCCGTGACGGCACCAGCGTGCACACCCGCGCCGGGTCTCAGGTCTACACCTCCAAGCACGTACTGGGTGTCACCCAGCAGTTGATCGACCTCGCCGTCCAACCCGGAGGCCGCCAAATCCCTTCCGCCACCATCGAACAAGCGGTACACGCCTACAACACCACCCACCCCGACAAACAGCTCAACGCCGGACAGATCGCGGCCATACACGGATTCGCGACCTCCCCGCTGCGCGTGCACGCCATCGACGCACCCGCCGGCACCGGCAAAACCACCGCCATGCGCGTACTCGCCGACGCCTGGCACGCCAGCGGCGGCACCGTCCTCGGTCTAGCACCCACCGCGGCCGCGGCAGCGGAGTTGGGTACCTCGATCGGGGCACGGGTGGAGACCGTCGACAAAGTCCTCGACGTCCTGGGCCGCCACACACCGACACTAGAAAACCTTGCCCGCGACGGGAACCGGCCACCACCGTCACTGCCCCAATGGGTGCTGCAAATCGACTCCGACACGTTGGTGATCGTCGACGAACACATCAAAATCGGGAACCTCAAACGCCTACGTCTGCTCCAATTCCTCGCCGGACGCGACGCGACGATCCGCTGCCTCGGTGACCCGAAACAGTTGCCCTCCATCGAGGCCGGTGGCGCCCACACCGACATGAACACCGCCACCAATAACAGCGCGCTCACCCTCAGCCACGTCGTGCGCTTCACCTCACCGGGCGAAGCATCGGCGAGTTTGCTGTTACGCGAGGGGGATCCGGCCGCGCTCGGGTTCTACCTCGATCACCGCCGCATCCACTCCGGCTCTGCTGCTACGACTCACGACGACACCTACACCGGGTGGATCGATGACCACCTGGGCGGTCGCGACAGCATCATGCTCGCGGCCACCCACGACATCGTCGGTGAGCTCAACCAGCGCGCTCGCCAGGATCGGATCGCTCGTTCCGGTGCACATGTCGGGCCGGAATGCGTACTCGCCGATGGGCTTCGCGCGTCGGTGGGTGACACGATCCTGACCCGGCGCAACGATCGACGACTGCGTGTGGGCGATCGGGATTGGGTTCGCAATGGGTATCGATGGATCGTTTCCGACGTGCACGACGACGGAAGCCTGGCGGTCACGCACCTGCGTTCGGGTCGCGAACGCGGTCACACGGTGGCACTTCCCGCGCGATATGTGTCCACGTTTGTGCGTCTCGGGTACGCGACAACGATCGATTCGGCGCAAGGAGTGACCGCTGAAACGTGTCACGTAGCGCTGACCGGATACGAGACTCGCGCGCAGTTGTATGTCGCGATGACCCGCGGCGCGCACACCAACCACGCCTACGTACCGACCACTTTGGACGGTAGCGAGGCATCGTTTTACAGCGAGCCGGCGGTGTTTCCGCGCACTGCGGTCGAAGTCCTGTTGCGCATTTTCGGCCGAGACGGCACGCAGAAATCCGCGCACACCGAGCTGCGGGACGCACTGAATCCGTTCCGTCGCATCGGCCGTGCGGTCAATATCTACCTCGACGCGATCGGCGTCGCCGCCGAAAACGCCCTCGGTGCAGACGGACTCGCCGCGCTCGACGACGCGGCTGAAGCGCTGCGTGCTGGACTCACCGACTGCCCCGCCTACCCGATATTGCGGCAACACCTCGCGAGCATCGCGCTCACAGGAGCTGATCCGATCCCCGCCTTGCACACTGCTGCGGCGGGCCGGGAGCTCGATACTGCCGATGATGTTGCCGCCGTGTTGGATTGGCGCCTGGACCCTTCCGGTGCGCATTCGTGCGGGGTCGGGCCGCTGCCCTGGACTCGGGGCCTGCCGCGCGGCCTGGACGAGGACACCGATTCCGGGCAGCTCGCGGCGCGAGCGCGGATCGTCGCCGACCTCGCCACCGCGATCCGCACCGAAGCCCGAGACTGGACCGCGGCCACAGCGCCGTTCTGGGCACGAACCCTAATCGGTAGCGACCCGAAATTGCTCGCCGACCTCGCGGTCTGGCGAGCCTCCCTGCATGTCGATGACCGCGATCTACGCCCCACCGGACCCGCCCGCCGCACCACCCTGGAACGCGAACATCAGCAACTACTCGACGCCCAAGTCATCGACGCCATCGGTGACATCGATCGGCCCGTCACCACATGGTCGCCAGTGGTGAAACAACTCGACGAGCGCATCACCACCGACCCCTATTGGCCCACCCTCGCCGACAAAATCGACCTCGCCGACCGCGCCGGAATCGACATCAAAACCCGTCTGTGCGACGCCGCTGCTCTCCGACCCTTGCCCGACGAAATGCCCGCCGCCGCATTGTGGTCACGCCTGGAACTCGAACCCTCAGCGCTCGACCACGCCACCGGCGACCGCGATCTGCGCCCGCCGTGGACCACCGAGTTGCACGACATCCTCGGCACCGACACCGGCGACCGGATCATCCACGATCCGGCTTGGCCGCGCATCGTCGCCGCCATCGACCGCGCGACCGGCACCGACTGGACACCTTATGAACTCCTCACCACCGCACACGAACTCCTCCAAGCCGCCCAACCCGACAACACCCGCGCCCTGCGCCCGGACCAGCTCGCCAGCGCACTCGCCTGGCGCATCGACGCACTCCTACACCACAACCCCACCGCCAACCAACCTGACCGGGAACCCGAACCTCAAGCGCATGTCGTCGGCGGATCCGATCGTCCGTCCAACACCACCACTGGGGACCGTCCGGAAACACGCCCCCACAGTGGTGATTTCGAGGCCGAGGGCATCCCGGTCGACATCGGCGAGATTGCAGAGTTGTTGCGGACCGGCCAGATCCGTACCGCTGCTGCTGCGTTCCGCGAACTGACCGACAACGTCGCCGATGAACAACGCGCAATCATCGAACGCGTCGCAGAAACCCTGTACCACTATGCATTTCCCATTGCGCTCGCTCGGCTACGCTACGCCGCCGACCAGTTCCCCGAACATCGCGCACTCATCGAATCCTGCACACCGAGCAGCGATCCGCACGTATACCAACCAGCCACCGAGTCCGCGGCACCCAGATATCGCCGCGACCAGCGCCACGAAGCC
Source organism: Nocardia vinacea (assembly GCF_035920345.1). NCBI lineage: Bacteria > Bacillati > Actinomycetota > Actinomycetes > Mycobacteriales > Nocardiaceae > Nocardia > Nocardia vinacea. The sequence goes on along the minus strand of NZ_CP109149.1, from coordinate 78,478 downwards.
GCCCGCGATAACCCCACCCGCACAGAGTCGAGCCGATCCGACATGATCCCGCAGCCGATCGATGAAGACTCCGCAAATGCGGTCGAGGACTACCTCGATACCCGCGCCAATGTCGACGACAACCCCTTCGATCAGCCACTACCCGAAGGAGTTCCCCACCACTACGACCGCGACGTCATCCCCGAATCACAGCCCGATGGCTACGTCTTGGACTACGACCTCGCCGCCGTTCCCGACAGCCACGGCCTCAGCTGCGTCTGTTGCGGACTCGAGCGCGCCCGCATCGACATCACGCCGATCTCGTTGCGCCGCAGCGACGACGGACTCTGCGGCGACTGCCGCGACAACAACGAACCCGGCATCCCCGATCACGACCCCACCGACCACATCCAAGCCCGCTGCGACCACATCGCCGCCATCCATCCACCTGAGGCGGCCCGCGCCATACTGCGACGCGACTGGCGCGCCAGCGGACCCGTCGCCCGCGCACGAATCACCGCATGGACCACAGCTCATCCCCTCCCCGAACCGGTCACCACACCAACGCTCGACGCACTCGGAGTGCTCAGCGAAACCGAACTCCACCAGAGCATCAACGACCTCTACCAGTGCATCGCGCTCGCCGACACCGACGCATTCATCTACAACCCCCACGTGAACCAGCCCGACCCTCATGACGAGGAAGCGGGACGCCATCAGCAAGAAGCGCGCCAAGCAATCCACAACGCCCGCACCAGCATCCGCGAATTCGAAGACGCCGAACGCGCTGTCCGCGCCGTCACCACCCAAATCGACAGCGCCAGAACCACGCTCGTAGACACACCGGTCTACCGTCGTAGCCAACTCCGCGCCTTGAACACCCAGATCGCCAGCCTCGAAACCGAACGACAACGCCGCACCAACCTCAGGGATTCCGCACGCACCACCGCCCGCAACGCCCAACGTCGAGCGCTACAGATCGCTGGCCCCGCCGAGGAATGGGAACAAATCCTGACCGCCGACAGTCAACCTGCCTCCACATCCACCACCTCGCAGCCAGCCGAGATCGACCCGGCCGAACAAGCACACGCCGCTCGCATCGCCGACTTCGAGCAGCAACTCGAACAGTTGTTATCCGAACAACACCGACGCACCCAACTGAACCCCATCGAGGCCGACATCGAACAACAACTACGTCAACAACTCAGCGGGCCCGACGACGAAAGCTTCGACTACTTCGACGATCCCGTCGACATCAGCCAGGCACAGCACGAGCACGATTTCGGACTGTGAGTGAGCGCAGCACGAACCCGTGTGACGCTTTCACCGGGAATCGCCGAGCGACAGGCTCATAAACCCAACGTCATTTTCCGAACGGATGTTGCCAGGTTCGGAGTTCCGGTAAGTTCGAAATCGGCTCTGGGCCTGGGACTTCGATGATCACGGTATCGTCCACAGTGGCTCGGCGATCACGCGGGCGAAGCGGGGGCAGTCAATGGACACGGAACTGACACTGTCGATCATCGGTGCCGACCCCAGTTGGCACATCGGGGAACTAATCCGCTGGTTGCGTGCAGAGCCAGAACTGCGCGGAAAAATCACCGTCACCGATGCGGTTCCCAATCCCGGCGACATGGGTTCGCTGGTCGAGCTGGCCACCGTCGCGGTCGGCGGTGGCGGGGTGTTATCGGTGCTGGCTACATCGCTGAAGACCTGGTTCGCCCAGCCACGGCATTCCGACATCCACATCGAGGTTCGCAACCTCAGTGGGCGGTCGGTGATTGTCGATGCTGAGCGTGTGCCTGATGTGGCAGCTTTGCTGCAAGCGGTCCTGGACGCCGACGGGTGAGCTGAAGCGGCGCAAGGGAATGCCGAGATGCGGTTACCGGATCAACAGACCTCGCATGCGGTCCTTATCGGGATCGACTGCTATGAGCATCTGCCGGATCTTCCGGGTGTACATGCAGGCGCGGCCGAGCTGCGTGATGTGCTCAGCGATCCGGTACACGGATCGCTGCTTGCCGACCACTGCACCCTTCTTCCAGAAACCGCGTCGCCATCGGCGATCGGCCACGCGGTCGCTGCGGCGGCGGCGCAGGCCCGCGATCTGCTGCTGATCTACTTCGCCGGGCATGGAGTGCTCGGTCCCCGGCGTGGCGAGCTGCATCTGGCGGTGGCAGACACGCATCCAGACCGCCCCGGAATCGGTGGCGTTCCATTCGAGGCCTTCCGCGACCTCTACGTGGACAGCCCCGCAGCCGCCAAGGTCGTGATCCTGGACTGTTGCTATTCCGGACGCGCACTCGGCGTCAACCAGTCCGCAGACGGCCAGGGCCTGCTGAACGAGATTGTCACCGAAGGCACGGCCATCCTGACATCCGCACCGCCCAACGGGATCTCGAAAAAGCTCGACGCCGAGACCTACCCCGCCTACACGGGCCGTCTCATCCGCCTGTTGCGTGAAGGCCTGCCCGGCGGCCATGAACTATTGACGCTGCCCGCCCTGCACCGGCAACTCTGCCATGAACTAATCGCGGCCGGCCTGCGTCAACCGCAGGCCGACCTCAACCCCCTGCTCGACCAACTCGGGTTGATTCGCAACCGATCCCGATCGGGCGGTCCCTCACTCGAGGTGCAACTGCGTCACGCCATCCGATCCGGGCAATTGGTGCTTCACTATCTGCCTGAAGTCGATCTGCGCACGGGAGCACTAGTGGCCGTCGAGGCCCTGGTGCGATGGAATCATCCCGATCGGGGACTGCTCTTGCCGTCGGCCTTTCTCCGCGCTTTCGAAAAGGCCGGTCTCGCACCCGAACTCGGCTGGTGGGTCATTCGCACCGCCTGCACCGAGTTCGTCGGGTGGCGGGCGCAGGGACTTGCGCAAGACATGACGCTGCGGATGAACATCTCGCCTCTCCTGCTCGCGGAGCCGGAGTTCGTCGACACCCTCGATGCAGTTATCCGCCGCACCGGTATCGAAGCCGCATCGGTATCGATCGAACTCGCCGAAGACGCCGACACCGACTTCGAGTCAGCCGTCGCTGTCGTCCGCGGTCTGAAACGGCTCGGAATCAAAGTGGGCATCGGTGGATTCGGAACGTACAACGGCTCACTAGCGATGCTGCGACAGTTACCAGTCGACTACCTCGAGATACACCACTCGTTTGTGCTCCAACTGGAGGCCGACAATCAGGACGCGATGGTGGTGCGGGCCATCATCGGACTGGCCGCAAGCTTCGGACTAGTAGTCTCCGCCGCGGGAATCGAAACACCGGAAGCCGCCCGAATACTGGCCGAGCTGGGCTGTTTTCGCGGACAAGGTTTCCTCTTCTCGGCGCCGATACCCGGCGAAGACACTCGTGCGCTTATTGCACGCGGCGGATTCATCGGCAACTTGCCACAACCGATGGACTCTGGCCAGCACGCCGAACCGACCTCCCGATAATCGCCATTCGCGACGTAGCGCTGCGGTGCTGGGAGAGTCAGCGCACCCGTGAGCCTGATGATCACCAGTCGACCGCGACGGATTACGCGGCGATCCTCGTTCGAACTCATCCTCGCTGATCACCCACTCCGCCAATTCTGGATCCCACAAATCGATCGGCGGATTCAGCGGCCAGTCGTCTGGTCGACAGGCTTTCCCCGCGGTGGCCGAGTGTGTTCTCGGATCGGAATGGAAGCTGAGTACCTTCCCACCAAACCTGTCAGAATCATCTGCGTGCCAAGGACTCCCACGATACTGCTCGCGGCAATCATGGCCACTTGGACATTGCCGATCGCTGCCGCACCGTCCGTCGCCGCATCGGGTAGCTACCAGGTGCCGGACCTCAGCTTCGCTGCGACCGGTCCGCACGAGGTAACTGCAACAATCCACAATCCGAACGAGTCAGGAATCTGCTGGGCAACGATCGGAATCGACGGATCAGTGCACGAATTCGCCGAACACAGCGGTGCCGGGTACGCACAAGCGGGGCAGACGATTCAGATCATGCGTGACAGCCTGGCAGCGGGTCGGTATCTCGTTGGCGGTGGCTGCGGAGCAACCGAAACCGACCCACACCAGGTGGTTGCACCGACCCAGGAGGTGAAAGTGCTGGGTGATACTCCGCAACCGCCATCCGGTTCGTCTGCCCTCAGTTGATTCTTCTCGCCCCTGCGGAGGCCACCGCTTGTCCCCGCCCGCCACGGGCACCTAGACGCTTTCGGCTGCCCGCAGTTGAGCGAACCACGCCATGATCGACCGCTTATACCCGTCAGGCATGTTCAGCCCGCCGATCTCGTCATCCCGGAACAGCCCGACTTCCTTGTGCTCGTGGGAAAGTACGGGTTCGTCGTCGGTGTCGGGATAGCAGCCGTAGGTGACGATGAAGACGTGTCGTTCGGCTGCGTTGATGTAGTAGATCCAGGTGTCGAGGATCGGGCCGGTGTTGACCGGCCACTGTGTCTCCTCGGTGATCTCCCGTGCCACGCATTCCTCGGGGGTTTCTTCCGGTTCGATCCGACCGCCCGGCAGTTCCCACTCCTCGCGTTCGTTCTTGAGCAGCAGAACTTTGCCGTCACGGACGACGACGCCCTTGATCGAGATCGAATTCAGATGCGGCACATACCCGGAGCCAGCCATAGCTTGGGACGCTAGCACCGGCGCCACCAGCAAGGCAGGACGCTAACGATGACGATCTGTCAGTGGTCCGACGCCCATACACCCGGTGATGCCGCTGATCATGACCGTTGCTTCTTCGAAGCTCCAGCCGAGCCGCATCAGGACCGCTACCGGCCATTCACCTGTACCGACCACAGCGATACCGGTATCGGTGAGTTCCCGACATGCCACACAGGCACCCTCACCCACCACCAGCGCAGGCCGAGGAGGCGGCGCGGAACCACCAGTACGCGACCGCGCGTTCCCGGCATGCGGTGACCTTGTGTGCTCCGGCAAGCGTGATGCGCCGGACAGCAATCCGGCGCGGAGATGTCGTAGGCACGGCAGAGCCGACTCAGCAGAACCGCGCCTCCGTGATCCACCCCTGTCTCACGCTCGGCGCCCGCACACAGCGACGCATAAGTGATCACGGCGGCGAGCGCTCCGACGGTGTTGTCAGCCGCCGGGGTATCCGGTGCCGGAGCCAGTGGCTGATCCCGCCGGGTTGGCCGGATCGCATCAAATGTGCGGCCTCCCACTCGTTTCCGGCACCGACAAGCCCGCCTTACTTAGAGTGCCTTCCATTCCCACGGTTTCGGCAAGTGCCCACGCAAGCAAGCAATTCGATGTTTTGCTTGTTGCGCCGCAACCGCATTCGCTGCAGCACGCTCGAGCGAGAACCCCACCCAACGTAGCTCTTGGATATCGGCGAAGAGTCTGAAGTCCGATGACCCTGTGATGTCCTGGCCGCCATAAGCGTTCACGAACGACAGGTAGTCAGTCTCGGGAATCCGTGCGAAGTCGGTGTAGTCGACAGCGAGTTGAATGAGATCCCATTCCGGCCGGCCAACCGATACCTTGTCGAGATCCAGCACAGTCGCAACACCCGATTGCGGCACGAGCAGATTGCCTTGCCAGGCATCACCATGAATCACCGAGAGCCGTAGCGGACCGGGCAGCGTGTCATATTGCCGCCGTAGTTCGTCGTAGCGCGTCAGCAGCCACATTCGGTCATCGAGGTCTACCGTGCCCGCGGTCGCCAATCGTTCGCGAAGGTCACCGAACGGGTCGTATTTCGGCAAGTCGGGATCGGTCGGCGGTGTCAACGAGTGGAGTGCGCGGAGCATGGCGCCGAGCTCGGCAGGGGTGGCCGGCCGATGGTTCGGGATGAGATGCCACCAGGTGACGGGTCGGTCGTCGACAACGATAGGCTGAGGCAGTTCCGATACCGTCTCCACTGTCGGGATACCAGAACTGTTGAGCCACTGCGACACTCGCAACTCCCGCTCGGCAGCCTTCAGGCTGCCGGGCCTCCCGATCCGGGCCACGATGTCACCAACCCGGTAAATCGCGTGGGATCCTTCGCGGATCACCTCGTGCTCATTCAGGTCGAGGTCGGCTCGCTGAGCGGCCTTCGCCAGTATTTCCTCGGATGATGTTGCTGCCGTCATAACGCTGCTTTCGCTGCAGATCGGCGGGTGATGACTTCGCGCAGTTCCACGACGTCCTTCATTCGCCGGTGACGTGACGAAGCAGCAGCCAATCGCTGCAGTTCGTTGTGGATACGATGCGAGTCGAGCTGGCCGGCCTGCGTAGCCGCACGGATCCCAAGGACTACTGCTTCTTTCGGGTCGCCGAGCTGCATCGTCAGGGTAGCCAAGCGCGTGAGCGAGAACGTCTGGGAGCGCAGGTATTCTGCAGCTTGAAGTTCGACAGCTCGCTGAATCCTGGGTGCTGCCAACTTGATTCGGTGTCGAGCTTGTGCGATCGGGATCAGGGCCTTGCCGGTGCTACCGAGGTGCTCCGCCTCGTCGTAGAAGCACAGCCACGGGGCGTTCGTGGCAGGGGTGCGCTGGGCAAAGTATTCGTCGGCGCGTGCCACCTCGGAGAGTGCTTCGTCGGGTCGTGCCGTAGCGGCCAAGTATTGGGCGCGTAGGGCGCTGAGCATGGCGCGGGTTGTGGCGGAGAGTCGGTCGGATCGCACTTGGGCCAGCTCGATGAGCGACAATCCGCCATCAGGATTGCCGATATAGGCCATCTTGCGTGCCATGTCGGCGAGCGTGCTGGCGCGCAGCTCCCACGATCCGGCTGCGTCGGCGCACCATAGTGCCAGCCGGAACCTGCGCTCAGCCGCCGTGTGATCGCCGATGTCGAAGGAGGCATATCCAGCGACGCTACCGAAGTTGCCGATCGCTTCGAGCATGGCCCGGCGAGTGCCCGGCGACGCCTTTGCATCGAGCAGGCGCACGAAGTGGCCAAGTTGTCTGCCCGCGACAAGGCTGATCGAGCCGCCGCCACGGAGGTTCTCCGCCGAAGCGATTGTGCGCGTGGCCATTTGGACGTCGATGACTTCGGTTGTGCCGACACGGCGGATCGGCTTGTCGTCGGCGTTCGGGCCGAAATAGTGGGCAGGACCGGTGCCTGGATCGAAAGGGCTGAACAGGTTTATCGCGAGCAATCCGCCCGGCTGTGGCGCCGCTTCGCGTCGCCGACGATTCGGTATGAAGCCCAGCTCACTATCGGTGGCGTGCAGGACGGCGCGGAAGGCTTCCCGGTAGAGCTCGTTGGGCCAGCGGACAGTGCCGCGCTCATAGCGGGCGATAGTGCGGGCATCGAGTTCGCGCCGCTGACCGTGCTGGCGCCAAATGTAGGCGTTGACGGCCTCGGCCAGCTCGGCGCGGCTCATTACCTGAGCAGAAGTCACTCGCGACGGTGTGGCCTCCCGTCGCTGCTGGAGTTGCACGTTCGGTTGCATGCGTCCCCTTACCGGTATCGGTCGGCTCAGTCTATCGAGCGGCACCGACACCGAGTCGGGCAGATTATCTGCCCCGTAACTTGCCCTCTTTCTGAAGCGCCGCGTGCGTGAGGCTTGAACAACGGCTCCGATCTGGCGGGGGCGTCGTGCACAACGTGATCAGTTGGGGGATCCAATGAGACCATGTGAATCGGTCCGAGGCGCTATCGGTGCGGCACCAGCGTCGCGCATCGTCCACCCGGACGTTGAATCCGGGTGGCGCACAGCGCGCCGTGTCGCTGACCGCAGCACAACACTGCGCGCCGCTGTAGTGGGCCTCGGACGTCAAGCAATCAACGATCACCTTCCAGCGCTCGTGGCGTCACATCACGTCGAGCTGGTCGCCGTCTGCGATGCGGACGCGAACATCGTGCATGAGCAGCAAACGTTGCATCAGGTGCCCGGCTTCACCGACTACCGCGAAATGTTTGAGGCTGAGGCCGTCGACCTCGTCGTGGTCTGTGTCCCGCACGATGTTGGCCGGGCGGTGATCGAGTGTGCGGCGGAGCATAAGGTCCACGTGCTCAAGGAGAAGCCTTTCGCCACCGACCTGGTCGAGGCCATCGAACTGGCGGAGTTGTGCGAACGATCCGGCATCAAGCTGATGGTCACGCTGCAACGGCGATTCAATCCGATCTATACGAGCTTCCCGCAGCTCGCTGATCAGATCGGCACGCCGTTTCTGATCGACGCGCGCTACACCGTGCATGTCGATGACCCGTCCGAGGGCTGGCGCGGGCAGACCGCCAAGGCGGGCGGCGGCTGCGTGATCGACATGGGCTACCACCTCATCGACCTGCTCCTGTGGTATTTCGGATTGCCCGACAGCATCGCTGCCGAACTGTCGGTCGGTGCGCGACCGGACCGGCGGTACGACGCCGAAGATACTGCGCTCATTCACTTTTCGTACGAAGGCGGCCTCTACGGCTCGTTGCTCCTCTCGCGGTTCATCGGACCGAAAACCGAAGAAATCCGGCTCGTCGGGTCTGACGGCGTCGTGCATCTGGAACGTGGCCGCATCCGCCGACTAACCAACAGCGGCGAGGTCATCGAGTCACTGCATCGTGAACAAGCCTGGCCCTCGGCCGCGGCCTGCCAGATCGACTACTTCCACCGCGTCATCAACGGCACCCGACCCAACCTCAGCGATCCAGCCGAAAACCTCGCTCACATGGCCTTTGTCGCCGCCTGCTACGAGGCTGCGCGCACCCACATCCCCCTCAATCCCAAGGAGCTCTTGTGACCTCACCACTCGCGCTGCTCGGCGGCGCGCCTGTCATATCCGGAGCAGCGCCGCACTTTTCATGGCCACCACTGACCGAAGCCACCAGCATCGCCGTCCTCGACCAGCTCGACGAGGGCATCTCGATCTACGACCGCTCGGGTGTCATCGCCCGACTGGAAGATGCCCTTCAGCGCTACTTCGGTGTCCGCCACGCCATCCTCACCAGCTCAGGCACAGCGGCGCTGTATTCGATGTACGCCGCCTGCGGCATCGGGCCGGGCGATGAAGTGATCGTGCCCGCATACACGTTCTTCGCCACCGCCACACCGCTCTTGCACCTGGCTGCGACCCCCGTCCTGGCCGATTGCGACGCCAGTGGCAACCTCGATCCGGCCGACGTGCCGAGACGCATCACCGACCGAACCAAAGCCATTGTGGTGACCCATATGTGGGGAATGCCCGCCCAAGTCCAACGTCTGCGCACACTGGCGGACGCCCACGGCTTGCTACTGCTTGAAGACGCTTCCCACGCTCACGGGGCGAGTATCGGTGAGAAGAAGCTCGGCACGTTCGGGCGAGCCGCCGCTTTCAGCATGAACGGGCCCAAACCGCTGTCAGCAGGCGAAGGCGGCCTCATCCTCACCGATGACGAGGAGGTGTATCACCGCGTCTTGCTGCATGGCCAGTACAACAAGCGGTGCCGAAACGAAATCCCAGCGCGTTCCGACCTCAGTCGCTACGCCGTGACGGGCATGGGACTCAAGCATCGCATCCACCCACTGGCCGCGGCCGTTGCGCTGGAACAGCTTTCACATCTGGATGACTACCTCGCAGGGCGGCAGCACATCGCCGAGCACATCCACGACGAACTCCAGCGAGAGCCGGGCATGACCATTACCTGGCACGAACCACACACGCGACCAGCCTGGTACGGACTCACGATCCTCTACGACGGCGAATTCTTCGACGACGTGCCGGTCGAGCGCTTCCACGCCGCGTTGCAGGCCGAGGGCTGCTACGAATTCGACCGACCAGGATCGACCTGCCCGCTGAACCTGCTGCCGCTTTTCCAGGAGCCAGGTCCGTTGTTTCCCGCCTTCACTGGCAAGCTGGCTTACGCCCCTGGTGACTACCCACGAGCCGAAGAGCTCCACCATGCCACTCTCAAACTCCCTGTTTGGCATCGAGACGAGGACCTGCCGCTCGTCGACCGCTACATCGAAGCGCTCTACAAAGTCATCACCCACCACGCCGATTTGAAAGGGTAGAACTCGATGGTCGAGACAACACTGCTGGAGAAGTTGACGCGGGAAGCCGACCGTGACGAGGTGCAACAACTCGTCGTGGGCGCCGTCGTCCAACACAGCGGAAAGATTCTGCTGTTGCAACGCCCCACTGACGATTTCATGGGTGGGATCTGGGAACTTCCCAGCGGCAAAGTCGATCCCGGCGAATCCATCGACCAAGCCCTGATCCGGGAAATCAAAGAGGAGACCGGCCTCGACGTCACCGCCATCCGAAACTACCTGGGCGACTTCGACTACCAGTCCGGCAGCGGCAAGAAGAGCCGCCAATTCAACTTCACCGTCGAGGTCGCCAGTACCGACACAGTGCAGCTGACCGAACACGACGCGTACACATGGACCAGCCTGGCCGAGGAACCACCGGTCACAGATGCCGTGAAACAAGTCCTGGCGCGGTATCGGGAGATCTGAACGGGCACCGGGCAATTCGGCGGCGCAAAGGGGCGAAACTGAAAGTCTCATGAGCCGCCAACAGCCCGCTCCGGAAACGGAGCGGGCCACGTTGACGGTGCACGTCCGAGCTACTGGTCATCTGCGGCGTCATCGATCACCGGCATTACCTCAGTGTCGTCATCTTCGCTCCACCACCGCCGCGGCCTCGCCAGCAGCGATGCACTCGTCGACACTTCGTCGCCGAGCTCGTACTCGTCGGACTCCCACGGATCGTCCCTACTCGACACGTTCCCTACAGCGTGCCGCCCTTGTAGCTCGGTTGTCTTCCACCAGTAACCCAACCGGAAGCACAACACCGCTGTGAAGACGACTGAGCCGCTCCACGGGATGGCGACGAGCAGCGTTGGCATCGTTCAGGATTCGTTCTCGCTCAGGAGCAGATACGCCGCCTCCGCATGCACCACGCAGTCATCCGGATGGTGGTAGCGGTGGATCTCGAGGAGCTGGCGAGCACGCTTAGGGGTGAGTTCCATCAGGTGTACCTGACACATGTACTCCGCGAGCACTCCCTCGGCGTGAACGAATGTCCTGTGGCTGAAGGAGTTCGTCATCAGCACTCTGCCTCGTCGGGCGACCCATTCGCCTGCGGTCTGTCAGACTCGTCGCTGGTTGGTCCTTCCGGCCGAATCGTCTTCGGCGGAAACACACCCCTGGCCTTGTCCGGCAACCGCATCCGTCCAGCCCGCACATCGGCGACCAACCGGTCGAGCGCTTCGATCTGCCGATTCAGTTCCACCGCATCGTTTTCGGCGTGAGCGGATTGGTCCTGCCGCAGCGCCACCAGCAGGTACTTCCAACCCAGCCAGGCCACCATCTCGCCACACGACGACGGATTCGTCGGTGCGTCAGCGTCGACCGTAATCCCCCTGACGTGCCCTCCCGCTTCGCGGTCGATCAGCCACGTCAGCAGTGAAAGGTGCTCCTCAGCCGGGACGCCCGTGTTGCGGCCATGCTCGTAGACGTGGCGCCAGATGCCGATGTACTGCCGAGCACAGCGCATGAGCACCGTGCCGGGTTCATCGACGCTCGCGAACACCCGCAGGAACGGCCCCGCATCCGGCAGTGGCTGGTCAGGCCGAGCCTCAACCGGTGGGGCTGAAAACAACGCCGCTCTGTTCAGTGAGAGCCCGAATACAAAATGATCTGGTGGTTGATGGTCAGATGGCACAGTGCGCGTCCCTTCACATTTCGCAGACAACTGGTGCTCGATGGTTGGCCAGTGCGGTCAGTCCCAAAGTTCGCCGCACGGCAAAGGCGGCAGATCGACGCGCACATCGTCATCGACCGTGACAACGAATTCAGGAAAGCCCTGGGCCAGTTCATCGGCCACATTTTGGGCTTGTTCGGCACTGGCTTGGTAATCCAAGTTCAGCGCTCCGAATTCGATGTGGATGTGGCGAATTCGACGCGGCGGCGATGCGACATGCGACTGATGTGTCGTCACCACCATCACCGCAGTCTGTTCGGGGCTAGAACCATCCGACCGGCGTCGACCAGGATCTGCTGTGCGGCAGCCTTGCGCGGGCACTGCTTCGCACGGCAAGCAATATGGATCTGCATAATCTCGTGCGCTTGGGCAACTGTGAACGGCAGCATCGGCGCCTGATGGGCACCAGCGTCGCACAGGGCGATGAGTTGGTACATGGCAAGAGAATTCGTGGGCATCGTCCATCCTTCTTCCGGTGCAATAAGCAGCAAGGTCAGGCGGTACCCGGCACCGGGGGCTTTCGCCACCGGCCCCGGCTCAAAGGGGCCAATGCGCCGCCCGAGGCGGTAACGGCGTCGGCCCGGTGCCGGGCACCGAAACTGACCGTAAAGCCGCCAAAACGCCAGGTGGGCGCGGAAATTTAGGTTTCCATTTTGTTTATACGAAAACCCATATATTCTGCGGGGGAATGGTTTTCAGGTAGACAGCTTGGGCAAATCAGCCGACAATCGGGGACGCTGGATATGTATATGACAACCGGCGACGTCATCCGCCGGATCAGGAAATCTATCGGGATGACCCAGACAGAGCTGGGAGGGTTGCTCAACTTCTCTCAGCCCGCAATCTCGGGCTTGGAGCGCGGCGGCCCCGCCTCACACGACGTCCGTGTTCTGCGACTCGTCGCACGCGCGCTTCAGGTTCCGCTTGCCATACTGGTAGTTGAGTCGGACGAGGAGGCAGACGTGGACCGTCGCAACTTCTTCAGAGCAGGGGCACTCGGGGGCGCAGGCGCTGCAATGGTCGCGGCGAACGTGCCAGCCCACGCTGCGTCATCCGGGATAAAAGTCGGCGCCAGCGACGTCGCTCAAATCACGGACAGTATTAACCAGATTCACGAGTTGGATCTCGTTGTTGGCGGTGACCGACTGTGCCATCTGGCGGCTGGCCAGGCTCGCTACGTCCAGCAGTTGCTGGACAGCGGCAGCTACAACGAGTACACCGGCAAAGCGCTGGCCACGGCCACCGCAGAGATGATGACCGCCGCAGGATGGGTGCACTACGACGCGGACCACCGAAACGCCGCCCGCCGCTATTACGCCGACGCAGCCCAGAAGTCCGCCGCAGCAGGCGACGGGATCGCCACATCGCACGCATTGCTCAACGCCAGCATTATCGACCTGGATACGGACGGGCTGGAAGAACTTCCCGGCCGTCAGCCACGCCCGCAGGACTCGGTACATCTAACACAGGCCGCGCAGGATGCCGCTCGTCGAAGCGGTGGCCCGAAGGTGCGCGCACTGACCACTCTTCGCGAGGCACAAGCTCTGGGTGCCGCTTCTGACAAGCCAGCGATGGAGAAGACACTTAGCCGGGCACACCGCGCGTACGAGTCCGGACGAGGGTATGACCCCGACTGGGCATGGCTGCCCGAAGCGGAGTTCAACGGACTAGCCGGCATCTCTTACATGGAAGCTGGCGACTACGACCGGGCTGTGACTTACTTGCAGCAGGCTGTTGCCGGTACCGCGCAATGGCCCCGTGAGCGAAGCGTGTGGCAGCTCGACCTGGCACACAGCTACATCAAGGCTGGCGATGCCGCCCACGGCTGTTCGCTGCTTACGGCGAACTTCAACAGCATCAGCGCGGTTGGGTCCGCTCGATTACAACGCAAGTTGGATGCAATCGCGACTGCGGTACGGCCGCATGCCGCAGTTGCAGAGGTGAAGCAGTTCCTGGGGATGCGCGCAACACTCGCGTAATCCGGACGCACTGAGATCATTCCGACTTTGTCGGAGGGCTGCACCACTCTCGTCCGGTCACCGATCACGCAGCCGTAGCCGATCCGGGAACGATCCTTCACCACGCAGTCCTCCCCCAGCGTGGCGCCTTCGTTCACTACTACCTGGTTGGACAACTGGCTGCGGTCTCCGATCACGACAGGTTCACCGAGCGTGTGCTGCCCGCGTTGCGCGTCTCGGATACGGGCTTCCTTCGGATACCCGAGCGTGCACTGTTCCCCGACGATCACGGACTCGCCGAGTCGGACCGGCGCATACAGTCGCGAGAGCTTCACGCCCGTCACGACATCGACTGTTCGACCAGCCAGTCGACGGTCGTGCTGATCGCTTGGTCTTCGCGTGCCCGGGAGTCGAATCCGTGGTCCGACCCGGCAATCGTGTGCAGCGTGGTGTGTGATCGTGATCGCGCGGCCTGGGCAGCGACGTCATACGACACTGCCGTGTCGTGGTCGCCGTGCACGATCAGCGTCGGCACGTCTGCGGCATGGAAATCATCCAGCGGCTGGCAATGCGCGAACTCGGTGAACAGGACACGGCCGAGCTGGAACTCACCATCGACGAGCAGAAAACCGTTGTCGGCCAGAGATTTCTGCCCAACAGCGCCGAAATTCTCCTCCCCCCACGCCAACTCCGGAACCAGAAAAGTGCGCCGCAGATCTAACACCGGGTTCCACAGCACCAGCCGATAAAGATCGTCGAGCCACGACAGCGACAATGCCGTCGACACGGCACCGAAGCTCGCCGCCACAATCGACATTCGCTGCCCAGCGAATCGCTCACGGACCGCGGTCACTACGGCCTGCAGATCCAAGCATTCACCGGCGATCGTCACCCCCTGCTGCGTTCCACCGCTCGCACCGTGCCCTCGGAAGGAGAACCGCACGACATCGAACCCCCGCGACACCAACTGCTGCGCCAACCGGACGAACATGCCCCCGCCCTCGTCCATGTCCACCGTAATGCCGTGCACCAACAGCACCACCCCTAGTCGGGGCTCGACCGTGCAGTGGTGGACCGCGAAGGCCAGCCGGATACCGTCCACAGAACTCAATTCGAGGCGTTGCACCGGTCAGCTCCCCTTCACTCGGCCCTCGGCGTCGACCACAGGCTGTCCATCGTCTCGTGCGACACCGCCGCGTTCAGCTCTCCCGCCGACGCGAATGCCATGTTCGATTTCATGTTCGCCCTGGTTGGGTCGGCTCCCCTGGCTCGCAGTAGAGGGACAGTGCCGATCGGCTCCGTGCCCGAGGACATGATCGCCCAGTAGATCGCCGGGCATCTTTTTGTCAGTGACGGCGTTGATGTCGGCTCCCGAGTCGAGCAGCAGTGCCACTAGTTCCGGCGTGGCGGCCTGTGCCGCGAAATGCAGTGGTGTCCGGTCGTCGTTGTGTCGAGTATTGACGTCCTCGGTGCCGAGCAAGCGCGGCGCAGCGCCGAGCCGGATACTGTTCTCCCGCAAGATCAGTCGCGCCCTGCCTGCCCGAGCTGTGCGCGCAGACCAACTGGATCGACCCATGTCGCGCAACGCCGCGCGCTCCTCATCGTCCGTACCAGTTCGACAACATCGCGTCACGCCTGGTCCCAGACGACATCGGGAGGTCCGCTGCCTGTCCTCGCGATCGCAGACTCGATCGCGGCCCAGCTGTCCAGGAATGCCATGGTGTGGAACCGGGTGGGTGCGCTCTGCGTCATATAGTTCAGGGGCGAGCTGCACGACGGAGGGAGGCGGGGTGTCCGGGGAGCTCCAGGTCGAGGTGGACCGGCTACGCGAGGCGGCACGATTTACCTCGGGTAAGGCCCAGGCGATCCGAGACGAGCTGAAGAAGCTCGACGACACGATCGGCAAGGAACTTCTCGCCGATGGATGGCAAGGCAAAGCCGCCAGCGCCTACGACGAGTCCTGGCTCGAATGGAAGCACGGTGCCGAGACGGTCATCGCCGCGCTGGAGGAATCCTCGGCAAACCTCGCTGAAGCCGCGAACCAGTACGAGACCCGTGACACGATCAACCAGGATGCGATCACCGGACTACAGGGATTGGATCTGCCGTGACCGGTGATGATTACCGCGTCGACCTCGAACAGCTCGACGCCGCGATCGATACGATGGACAAGTTCGGGCGCACCGTTGAGGGCTGGTTGGGTGAAGTCGACCGGCATATCGCTGACCTGCACCAGACGTGGTCGAGTAAAGCAGCCCAGGCTCAGCGCGCCGCGCACGATAGTTGGATGGCGGGTGCCGCAGAGATGCGGGAAAACCTCGACGAGTTGCGTGAGGTGGCCCGTCGAGCGCACACGAGTTACGCCGCTGCTGTTCAAACGAACGTCGGGATGTGGCCGCAGTGACAACACCGACAGTGCCGCTCATCGTGCACCGAGGGGCTGAATACACCTCTGCCGGTGAGGTTTTCGGCCAGATGTCTACTGACACTGTTACCACCCACTCCGCGTTGGTCGCAGTGCTGACCACGTACGCGGGGATGGCTGGCAGCGACAGCGTCGGCGGCCAGTGGGCGTCAGGCTACGACGAAGCCGCCGAGCTTGCGATATCGACCTCATCCAAACTGGCAACCGCGTGCGGCCAGACCAGGAATCTGATCGTGGCGGGTGCGTACAACCACCAGGTCGCCGAGACAAGCGCGAACCCAGCCGATCAACAACCGCCCACCACACCACAGCTCTCGACCGATCCCTGCCTCCCAGGAGACGCCCCTTCAGCAGCTGGGGACGGAATCCCTGAACCGTTCGGATGGTCCATCATCAAGGACGCCGTCGGGTTCGCCTGGCCCAACGGTCATCAAGACCAATTGAATGCCGCCAAGATTGCCTGGCACACTGCGGCGGCCGACTACCGCACCGTCGCCGGTCTAGCCCCGCAGGCGGTCGAGCTCCTCGAGAATCAACAGTCACCCGAGATCGAGATCGCCGCCAGCACCTGCCAGACCCGGCAAACGGATTTCACCGCGTTGGCCGATGCATGCCAGACACTCGGCGATGCCTGCGGTGAGTACGCCCACCACCTCGACGAGGCGCACCACAAGGTCCTGGAGCAACTACGCGGAATCGCCATCGAAACCGCTGCCGGCGAGGTCGCTTTCGCAGCGCTGGCGCCGTTCACGGCAACGCTGTCCGAATGGGTTGGCAACGCGGCCTTGGCCGGACGTATCGCGATCCGCGCCCGCCGGATCACGACATTCATCGGCGAACTCGCGACGAAGCTGACAAAGCTCATCACCGATGTCGTGAAACCACTTGCTGAACGACTCAAGCCGCTGTTCGAGCGAGTCCGCAACTGGGTCAGCGCCGCCAAGATAAAAATGACTCCGTTCGCACGACGCGACGCCGTCTTAAGGGATGGGCAACTGTTCTCCCGGATGGGACCCCGCACGAACCAGGAGGTTCTCGAAAGCGGAAACCATCTGCCGATGACCCAAGAAACCATCGAAGAATACGCCCGCCGAGCCGGTGTCGACCTCACAGGCATCCGCGTAGACGTAGCAAACTCCGCCGATGATGTGCGCTACTTCGACTACATGGAGGCCAGCGCCAGCACCGCGCCGGGACATATCGCCCTGGCCCCCAGCGCATTTGCCGATGAACAAACACTGCTCCGCAACTTGGTACACGAGCGCGTCCACATCGACCAGTACACACAAGGCAGAGTAGGAACAGGAGTGACCAGAGAGCTCGAAGACGAGGCATACGCCGCCGATGAAGCGTTCTGGCAACGCTATCTCGCTGGGAAGAAAGGAGAATGAGCAGTGAGCGAATTCTATGTTGAAGACATCTTCCCGGTCAGTTTCCGACCGAACCCGTTCGTGGTCGGCCGGGCCGTCGGAGACTTCACAGTGGGCCAACAGGTCGAGCTGCACAAGAAAGACGGAACGACCTACCGGGGAGTTCTGGAAGCGCTCGACTTCCACCAGCCCGCGCCGGGTAAGTTCTCGCTCGTCTTCTCCACCGAGATGTCGTCTCGAATCGAACCCGGCGACATTGTCTACTCGGTTCCCGCTGAGAAAGGTCTGCGCTCACCGTGACTACAGACATCCAGGAATGGGAGCGCCAACTTCAACGAGAACTCACCGAGATCCGCAGCAACAGCCAGCAACTCGCCGCAGCGATCGCTGTGGTACGCGGCCGCAGCGAAGCGCGTGGAGTACTCGTCGAAGTCGACGCCGACGGCGACCTCACCGATCTGCAGATCGCCCCAGGCGCTATGCACTCACCCGGCAGCCAACTCGCCGCAGTGCTGCGAGACTGCCACCGCAAAGCACGAGCTGACGCAAAAGCCAAGGTCAAGCATCTGGTCAACAAAGCCGACCCACGGATCCGCGACCAGCTCGAACGTCTGGGCGGCGAACAGAAAACCCCCGACGAACAGCGTGAGCCGAAATCAGAAGACGAGATACAAGCCGCCGACGACGCCTACTTCGAACGCATGAACCAACAAGGCTGGCGGACTTAACCTACTCAGCAGCAACTACGCAATCGAAACCTCGGTGCGATCGCTATTGAGGTTGATCTGGGTCACAGCCGCGCCGACCCTGCTCAGCCCGAGCGGCGAGGTCTGCGAATCTGCTCCGCTGCCCCGCCAGCGGGGCGAGGTACCCGTTACTCTCGCCGTAGTAGTCAAACAGGCAGGAGTCGCAGACGATCGTGTTGCTCGCACCGGCACCGTAAAGGGCGCCGCCGTCGCGCGCTACGCCGCCTCTGCATTCGGAGCAGAATCCCGGGTATTGGTTACGTTGCATAGCGTTCTCCATGAATGACATTGGTAGGCCAGGACATTCGCCCTCGGAGTTTCTTTGAATGATGCCAGCGGGTACCGACAAGTCACGCAAACTCCGCCTATCCGTACGGCAGTGACCTGACCCCAGGTTTTCGGTCCGGGGAGTGTGAGAGCCTTGCGGCCCACGTAGTGGGCAGGGAGGCTCGAAGACCATGGCGACACGCAAGAGGCACACCCCTGAGCAGGTCGTGCGCAAGCTGAGCGAGGCCGATCGACTGTTGGGCGAGGGCAAAGACATCGCCGACGTGTGCCGGACCCTGCAGATCACCGAGGCCACCTACTACCGCTGGCGCAACCAGTTCGGCGGCCTGAAAGCCGACGACGCCAAACGGTTGAAAGACCTCGAACGCGAAAACTCCACCCTGAAAAGGCTTCTCGCCGAAGCCGAGCTGGAGAAGGCGGCGTTGAAGGAGATCGCCAAGGGAAACTTCTAGACCCGGGACGCCGGCGGGCGGCCGTGGCGCACCTGATGCGCGTGCTGGGCCTCAGCGAACGGTTCGCCTGCCGGGTCACCGGGCAACACCGAAGTACCCAACGTCGGCCATCGGCCGACCAGACTGCGACCGATCCTGATGCAGCGCTGCGTGATTGGTTACGCGACCGGGCGAAAGCGCATCCACGGCAGGGTTTCCGCCGCGCCTATCACGACGCTCGCGGCGAGGGCTGGACGGTCAACCACAAGAAGATCCAACGCCTTTGGCGCGACGAGGGCCTGCGAGTGCCGCAGCGGCGCCGCCGAAAACGCCTGGGCACCTCCACTGCCATGGCGGTGACCGCGAACGCACCGAATCGGGTATGGGCAGTCGATTTCCAATTCGACGCCACCGACGACGGCCGCCCGGTCAAAATCGTCTCGATCGTCGACGAGCACACCCGCGAATGCCTCGGCGGCCTGGTCGAGCGCTCGATCACCGCCGACCGACTCATCGACGAACTCGACCGCATCGCCGTCGACCGCGGCTATCCGGCCGCGCTGCGCTGCGACAACGGCCCCGAGCTGGCGGCCGCGGCGATGGCCGACTGGGCGGGTGAACGAATCGGGCTGGCGTTCATCCCGCCCGGCCAACCCTGGCGCAACGGCTACATCGAATCGTTCAACGGTCGCCTGCGCGATGAATGCCTCAACATCAACAGCTTCTGGTCCCTCACCCAGGCCAGGGTCGTAATCAGCGACTGGAAGGACGAATACAACCACCTCCGAAGACATTCCGCGCTGGGCTACCAGACCCCAGCCCGATACGCTGCAACCTGCATCCACCGATAACCGGCTCTCACACCCGGTGGACCGAATCACGGGGTCCCGTCAGCAGCGATCCGCCCGCTCGCCCGGTTGGTTTACCTGAACAGAGCGGCAAACGGAGACTCCGGTGCCAGCGCTCGCTCCTTCTCCCACCATCGCGGGCCGAGCAACCGATGCTCGGTCTCCCGCAACCCATCTGCCCGTCGCTGGGCAAGGTCGATCGCGGCCCGGTCATCACCGAGCACCTCCACCTCGACGCCCGGGATACCGGTCCAGGTCACAATCTCCTCGGCGACATGATCTACACACCCCGGCGGCATCTCCACCACGCGCCCGCCCTCACCGTCGCGCACCTGCAATCGCAGATCGCGAGCACCGGCCGCGCACACCTGCCCCATCCCGTGACATCGCAGAACCATTCATTGCGCGACATTCGCACCTGCTTGGCCACCTGACACGACTCCACCATCGCCGACTCGGTTACCCCCAGCAACTGCACCGCATGATCACGGGCGCCAGAGGTCGTCTCCGCCAACGTGTCCCGCGGCGCCGCCCACGCCCGCGTGAAATGTCCGACGACCTGCCGGGCATCGTGCACCGACATCTCATCGACAATGCCCGAACTTGCGTGCGCCTCCACGTATACGGCCGAATCGCAGGCGAGGCCGACCGCAGTGCTGTACATCGCTCGGCTCAGGCATTGGCCAAGGTGCTCGGCCGGGAGTGTCAGATAGTCGGTTGATCTGATCTCGGTCTGAAGCGTCGAGCCTGATGGTTCGACGGGAAGGATCGACTGATGTCAGAGACCATCGATGCCGTGGCTGAGGCGATGGATCCGAAGAAGCTGGCCGAGCAACTGCTGGCCCAGGCCAAGGAGCAAGGCGTGGACCTGGTGGGCCCGAACGGGCTGCTGGGCCAGTTGACCAAGACGGTGCTGGAGACCGCTCTCGAAGCGGAGATGACCGAACACGTCGGCTATGAGAAGCATGACCCGGCCGGTCGTGGAACACCCAACTCCCGCAACGGAACTCGGTCGAAGAAGGTGATCACCGAGATCGGGCCGGTCGAGATCGACGTGCCCCGTGACACGAACTCAAGCTTCGAACCGAAGATCGTTCGCAAGCGTCAGCGGCGCCTGAGCGGGGTCGATGAGATCGTTTTGTCGTTGTCAGCCAAGGGATTGACTACCGGGGAGATCGTCTCCCACTTCGAGGAGATCTATGGCACCTCGGTCTCGAAAGATACGATCTCCAAGATCACCGACAAGGTGATCGCCGAGATGACCGAATGGTGCAACCGGCCGCTGGAGCGGGTGTATCCGGTGATCTTCATCGACGCCATCCACGTGAAGATCCGTGATGGGCAGGTCGCCAACCGGCCGATCTATGTCGTTATCGGCGTCACCTGCAACGGGGAACGTGACATCCTCGGACTGTGGGCCGGCGACGGCGGCGAAGGCGCCAAGTTCTGGCTTGCGGTGCTCACCGAGCTCAAAAACCGTGGGGTCGCCGATGTGTGCATCGCGGTCTGCGACGGGCTCAAAGGGCTGCCGGAGGCGATCAACGCCGTGTGGGAACTCGCTGTCGTGCAGACCTGTGTGATCCACCTGCTGCGCAACACATTCCGATACGCGTCTCGCCAGTACTGGGATCAGATGTCGCGTGATCTCAAACCGGTGTACACCGCGGCGACCGAAGCCGCCGCAAAAGAACGCTTCGACGAGTTCGCGGCCAAGTGGGGCACCCGATATCCCGCGATCGTGCGCCTGTGGAACAACGCCTGGACCGAGTTCGTCCCGTTCCTGGACTACGACGTCGAGATCCGACGGATCATCTGCTCCACCAACGCCATCGTTATCTGCAGTGCTTCGAAGGGTGTCTTCGATGTGGAGCACGTGCTGTTGAACCGCTCTGTTGTGCGTGCTGGATGTGGTTATCTACCGCGGTCCAGGAGGCAGATCTCAGGGAGGCGGAGTGCTTGTTACGCGGGTGGTTTCGCCGGTCTCGTCGCGTGAGTCATGGACCGTTCTCGGTGATGACGACCGACCGTTGGGGCCGGTAGAGCGGTATCTGGCGTATTTGACCGATATCGAGCGGTCCCCGAACACGGTCAAGGCGTATGCCCACGACCTGAAGGACTGGTTCGAGTTCCTAACCTTCCGTGGCCTGGACTGGCGGGAAGTGCGTTTGGAAGACCTCGGCGGGTTCGTCGGTTGGCTGAGGCTGCCACCTGCGGCACGAGACGGCAGGGTCACGGTGTTGCCGTCAGTGGCGCACCATTGCACGGAATCGACTGTGAATCGCAAGCTTTCGGCGTTGAGCGCCTTCTACCTCCACGCCGTGCGCCATGGCGTTGACGTCGGAGACTTGCTGGTGTCCTGGCAGCCGGTGGGTCGCGGCAGGGGCGGCTGGAAGCCGTTTCTGCATCACATCAGCAAGGGCGACCCGGTCAAGACCCGAACCATCAAGCTGAAGGCACCAAAGAAGCTACCGCGCGTGCTCGATGTCGTTGAAGCGCAAGCGATCCTGGATTCCTGCGGACGTTTGCGGGACCGCTTCCTATTCGCGGTGCTGCATGAGACCGGTGTCAGGATCGGTGAAGCCTTGGGGCTTCGGCACGAAGACATCGCCGCTGCCGAGCGCGAGTTGACGGTATGTCCACGGGACAACGACAACGGAGCTCGCACGAAATCATCGACCTCGCGCAGCGTTCCGATCAGCGCCCAGCTGGTCCGGTTATATGCCGATTACCTGCATGAGGAATACGGTGATCTCGACAGCGACTATGTGTTCGTCAACCTTTGGGGCCGCCCGCACGGGCACCCGATGACCTACTCGAACGTCTATGACCTGGTCGGGCGGCTGCGCCGCCGCACTGGCATCGACTTCGACCCGCATTGGTGGCGTCACACCGCCGCGACCCGTCTACTTCGAGATGGTGTCCCGATCGAGGTGGTCTCGCGCATCCTTGGCCACGTCGACATCACCACCACCGAAACGGTTTACGGGCACCTCACCGTCGAAGACGCTCGCCGAGTGTTGGAGCGGGCGGGCTGGTTCAACGATCAGGAGGTGCGCTGGTGAACACGCCTGTCACGAAATCCGCACCTGCCTGCTCGGGGTTACTGGCGAAATTGATGGCAGCGGTGAGGCCCGAATTCCGCAGCACTACACTACGGTTCGCCGCCGAGGATCCGGTGTTCGGTGGAGGTCGATGCCGCGTCGAACAGTGCGAGCGAACCGCACGCTCGCGCGGGATGTGTCCCGGTCATCATCAACGCTGGGCCGACGCCGGTCGACCCGATATCGAGGACTTCGCTGCATCGACCGACCACCGTTGGGCGCGGCAGCGTCCGAACATGCGCTGCCGGGTGACTGACTGCGGTTACGGCTGCGCGCGCGGCGGGATGTGTCAGCTGCACGCCCAGCGATGGACCCGGGCGGGTCGCCCCAACCTGCAACAGTGGTTGGCCGAACCGCTGCCGTTCAAGCGGCCCGCACCGGGAGTGACCTGCGCGATCACGTGTTGCGACCTCTGGCCGAAGGCGCAAGGCCCGTTCTGTCATCCCCATGCCGCCACTTGGAAGGTCAACGGACGACCCGATATTGGCGAGTTCGTTCGACGCTTTGACGACATCCAGATTCCGAGCGGGGAGACTATCCGGCTCGATGAACTCGAGGTCGGGATGCGGCTCGAGATGCAGTACGTCTTGCAACACCGTCACGACCAGCGCGAAGGCACCATCACCCCGGACACGGTGATGAGGGTGGTGCGCCTGCTGGCCAACGCGACGGCGTCGTCGCTGCTGGACCTCGACGAATCCGCCTGGCGCGCTCTGGCCGGCGAATACTGGCCACGTGACACACGATCTATCGGTTTCCTGAACTACGCTCGCCGCGTCGTCGAGGATCTCGCCGAGCCGACCGGGTGGGAAACCGAGTATCCACGCGATGCCTGGCGCATGCACCGGCTGGGTTTCGACGGTCGAAGAGTGTTGCGGTTCAACGGTATTGCTCAACCATGGCTGAAAGCATTGGCCAAGCGATGGGTTCGCTGGCGGTTGTCGACCGGGCTCGGGCTCGAAGCCGGCGGCGGACGCCCCGTCCTGGCGATCACCCGATTCTCCCGATTTCTGGACCGCGTCGGCGTCACCGAGATCACCGAGGTGACGCGGCCGGTTCTGGAACGATATCTGGCCGACCTTCGCAGCGAACCCGGCGGCCCGCATCGCCAGGGCACCAACATCGGTCTGCTCAATGGGTTTTTCGCCGCCATCCGCCAACATCGTTGGGACGCACGACTTCCCGCCGAAGCGTCCTTCTTCACACAGGACTATCCCAAGCGCGACGAACGAGCACCCCGAGCGTTGCCCGACAACGTGATGGCCCAGCTCGAACAGCCCATCAACCTCGACCGCTGGGACAACCCCACCTACCGGCTGATCACGCTCATCCTCATGCGCTGCGGACTGCGGATCACCGACACGACGCGGCTGCGCGGCGACTGCGTCGTCACCGACGCCGACGGCGCACCCTATCTGCGCTACTTCAACCACAAAATGAAACGCGACGCCCTGGTTCCTATCGACGAGGAACTCCGCGAGCTGATCAACGGGCAGCGACAGCGCGTTCTCCAACGATGGCAGGCCAGCATCCCATGGTTGTTTCCGCGCCCAACCAAGAACATCACCGGTGAGCACCCCGTCGGCAGTTCCACCTACCGGCTGGCGCTCTATCGCTGGCTCGAGTACTGCGACATCCGCGACGAACACCGCGCCCAGGTGCGCCTGACCCCGCATCAATGGCGTCACACTCTGGGCACCCGACTCATCAACCGTGACGTCCCCCAGGAAGTCGTCCGCAAGATCCTCGACCACGACTCGCCGCAGATGACCGCGCACTACGCCCGCCTGCACGACACGACCGTCCGCCGGCACTGGGAAGCGGCCCGAAAGGTCGACATCAACGGCGACACCGTCAGACTCGACCCGGATGGTCCGCTGGCAGAGGCGGCCTGGGCCAAACAGCGGATCAGCCGCGTCACACAGGCCCTGCCGAACGGGTTCTGCGGTTTGCCGGTCCAGAAGAGCTGCCCGCATGCCAACGCGTGTCTGACCTGCCCCATGTTCATCACAACACCGGAATTCCTTCCCCAGCACCGCAATCAGCGTCAACAGGTTCTCCAGATCATCGACGCCGCCGAGGCCCGAGGCCAGCAGCGCCTCGCCGAGATGAACAAGGGCGTGCTGACCAACCTCAACCAGATCATCGACGCCCTCGACGACGAAACCCGCAGCAACCAGAAGGCGGTCCCCGATGCGAGCTGACAACACCGCACACCTGATCACCGCCGCCCAACGCCGTCACGAACTGACCCGCGCCAAGGCCATCCAAGCTCTTCACGAGCTCGATCAAGCAGGAACAGCGATCACCTTCCAAGCCCTCGCCCAGCACGCCGATGTCTCCCGCTCCTGGCTATACAGCCAGCCCGACATCAAAGACGAAATCCAGAGGATCCGCGCCAGCCAAGGCCTAAACATCAAGGCCGCCATACCATCTCGCCAGCGAGGCAGTGATCAATCGCTGCGTCAGCGGCTCAACATCGCCAACACCCGCATCCGCCAGCTCACCGAGGAGAACCAGAAACTTCGCCGCCAGCTCGAACAGACCCTCGGACAACTTCGCGCCGAGCGATCAACGAAACCAGCTGCACAGCATCGCAATCCGGTAACGATGCGACCGTGCTGAACAGTCGACGCAGCGGCTACGCCGCTGCGTCGACAACACCATCCACAACACATCCGCGCTGGCCACAGCACCGCGCCGACCTCGGACTAGAGATAACGATCGAATCGCTCAACGCCCGCTACCGTCGCGCCATCCGGGCTCGTGGCCACTTCCCGACCGAGCAGGCCGCCCTGAAATGCCTGTATCTGGTGACCCGATCCCTCGACCCCACCGGCCTAGGCAAGGCACGATGGGCAATGAGGTGGAAGCCAGCGCTCAACGCGTTCGCTATCACCTTCGAAGGCCGGATCACCCCGACCGGCAACTAACCAATGCCGAGATCAGATCCGCCGTTCATCTGACAGTCCCGCTCGGCCCGGTGTGCGACCGGCTCGGCGGGTATGTACTGCAGCGCCATCAACCGGTGCGCTCATCGCCAGCCTTTCGCCGCACCGTCGCGCACTCGGCGCTGAGTTCAGCTCTGCATCGGGCTGGAGTGTCCGTTCCTCGACTCAGTTCCCGCAACGCGCGGGTGTACCGGATGCCCTGCGTGTTTGAGCGCTGCCGCGCGGCCTGCTTGCGCCGCTTGTCCCTCGTCATTTCGAGATCAGAACCCCACGCGTCCTACCCTCGATCACGTTGGAGTAGGACACATCAGATACCAACTGCACGTAGTCGTAGACCCCTTGTCCGCCTTGCCGATCGACGTGGGCGATTCGGCGCAGATTCCGGCCGGTGCATCGGCCGTGACCACCCTAGCGCGATGCTCGGCGGTTCGGCTGCGCCGCCTGGTACGGGTCTGCGATGCTCCTGGTAGGGGTCGCCCACTGGTGGAATCATGTATTCAACTGTCGAATTCTCGGACGCCGGTCCGCGGATCGAGATCCGCTCGCAAATCGGCAATACCGCACATTGTCAAGATGTAGGAACCCTTGCCCGGCAAGCGATCAGGGGCGCAGGATGAAGATCAGTTGTGCGACAGGCTATCTGCTCGTGGAGCCACCCGAGATTCGCATCAACCGGTATGTGCATTCTGTCGCTATTTTGTTGGGACGAAGATGGGAACTGGTATCGGTTCGAGCTCAACGACATGCACTATGGCGGTGGCACCGAGCGGTTCAAAGTCGGGACCGTACCCAGTGTCTGGCCGCCCGACCACGAATGGATCGCACCCACCTCCACATTACGTTCGCCGACGAAGCCGAGATCGAGGCTCCGGTGACCTCGGAAACCGGCGCAACGAATCAGCGCTGTGCCGTAGCCGACAAAGTCGCGAAACCCGTTCACAATCAACGGATTCTGCGAGCGGCCTACATCGTCGGGTCAATGGCGACGGCCCGGTCCGCGCACTCGTAGCCGACCACCACAACCTGCTCGGACAGGCCGTAGACCGTGTTGTTGAATCAGCCGACAGCGTCTACTCTCCGGCCGCTGAGCCCTTGCTCAAACCAATCGCCGGATGAAGTGACCGAGGACAGCCCCGGGCCCGACAGAATGCTGCCGCAGCGGCTGCTGTGGCACTGATCGCCGGTAGCCCAGGACACACAATTGTCCGTTCGGCCTGCGGATGCCTCTTCGAGCTGGCATCCTCCAAATAGCAACTGCGACAAGGGGGATCATGAGCACAGTGCCACCGAACTGGTATCCGGACCCTCAGAACGCGGGCTATCTGAGATATTGGGACGGCACAGCCTGGACGGCCGACCGGATGAAGGCTGCGGCAACGGATTCCATCGAGCCGCCCCAGCAAGACACCGCGGAGACTACGAAGGTCCCACTGTTCGGCGCTCGCGCCCACGCGCGAAGACAGTCCGAGGAGTTGGCCGACGCGCTCGCCGAGAACCGAAGACTACGTGCACAACTGGAGCAGTTCGGCGGCCTCGAGATCGCCGGGCTACAGCAGTTTCGTGATCAGCTCGTCGCGCAGGTCAACGACCATCAGGTGCTGCTGGACAATCTGCTCACCCAGGTGACCGACACCCGAGAAGCGCACGTCCTCCAGGAGATCGGCATCTACGAATACCGCCATCCCCTCTCGGATTCGGTTGCCTACCGCGATGCGCTCCGGCACCTGCAGGGTGAAATAAAAGCCCTGGCTCGCCGCGACGGCGGTGCAATCGAGACGCTGAAGGCGTGGGTGGTCGAGGGATCGGTCACCGATGGCCGCAAGATGGTCCGCGAATATTCGAAGCTGATGCTGCGCGCCTACAACGCCGAGACCGAGAACATCGTCCGAGGTCTCAAGCCGTACAAATTACCCAAAGAGCTCGACCGCCTCGACAAGCTCGCCGACACCCTCAATAGGTTCGGCGCGACGATGAAGCTGCGCATAGCTCCTGAATATCACCAGCTCCGGCGCCGCGAACTGGAACTGACCGCCGACCATCTCGAAAAGCTGGCACGTCAGAAAGAGTACGAGCGCGACGAACGTGATCGCCTCCGCGAGGAACGCCGGGCGCACGAGGAATATGCTCGTGAGCAGGCGAAACTCGAACGACGGCAGGAACGGGAGCGCAATGCTCTGACCAGCCTCGAAGCCGAGGGCAAGGCGGATACTGAAGCCGCGAGCAAGCTGCGCGCAAGCCTGGCGGACCTGGAACAGGACATCATCACCGTCAAGACCCGGGCAGCCGATATTCGCGCGGGCTACATCTACGTCATCTCGAATGTCGGCGCGTTCGGCAAGTATGTGGTCCAGATCGGATTGACCCGTCGATTCAATCCGGAGGAGCGGATCGATGACCTCAGCAACTCGTCGGTGCCATTCAGGTACGACCGCCATGTCATGTTCTTCGACAACAACGCCGCCGAAATCGAAGCCGAGCTGCACCGCCGACTGGAGCACAAGCGCATCAACAAGGTCAACCGACGCCGCGAATTCTTCCGCGCCACTCCCGCCGAGGTCAACGAACACCTGCGGGAACTGACGGATACGTACTACGAGTTCACCGAGCGGCCCGAAGCCACCCAATACCACCAGAGCCGCAGCACGGAACGTGATGCGAACCCGCAATGATGCGGAGGAAAGCTACTTCTCGGCCGTCCCCGGACACACCACGAAACCGACCCAGAAGGATGAACAGCATGCCGGAACCACAGGACCAGTTGACAATTCGCATGGACGGTAGCTCCGACGACCTGTTCCAGCTGCTCGAATGGTTCAACGACAACGACGACCTGCGCGGCCGAGTAAGTCTGCCCAAGAAAAGGATTCGCCCAGGTGAGATGGGTGGCCTTTCCGACGTGCTCGTCGTCACCCTCGGAGCCGGCGGAACCGCAACCGCTCTGGCCCGGTCGCTGACCACGTGGTTCACCGTCCGGCGATCCAAAATCGCCCTCACTCTCAGCGCCACCACAGGCGAGATAACCCTCGATGCCGAGCGAGTCACCATGCCGGAAATCACCCAGGCCGTGCAAACCATGCTGGAACAACTCAACAACCGGCAATGACGGCGGCACCGAAGCGAGACGGTTGGCGCGCCGCCCTCATCGGGGTGAGCCGATACGCCGATCCCACGTTCTCCGATATTCCGGCCGCCCGCAACAATGTCGAAGACCTCGCCCGGACCCTGACCGCCCCCGGTGGCGCATTCTCCGAAGAGCACTGCACCGTCCTCACCAATCCTGACCAGAGCATGCAGGTCGGCGAGGCTATCGCTACCGCCGCGCAGAACGCCCACGATGTCCTGCTCGTGTACTACGCCGGACACGGACTGGTCGGGCGGGGTGGGCGCCTCTATCTGGTACTGCCCGGCACCGACCGCGACCACCCCGAATGGAGTTCGGTGCCGTTCACAACGCTGCGAGACGAACTCATGGACAGCCCGGCCCGCGCACGAATCCTGATTCTGGACTGCTGCTTCTCGGGGCGCGCGTTCGAGGCCATGAGTACCCCGCTGCCGTCATAGACGGTCAAATCGATATTAGAGGCACCTACACCATCACTTCCTCCGCCAGAGACGAAACCTCACTTGCACCTGAAGGCCAGCGCCACACCGCCTTCACCGGCGCGCTGCTCACGGCGGCGGCCGACACCGGCCTCACTCTCGACGAGCTCTATCGGAGGGTCGACCAGATTCTGCGCCAGAATCGGCAGCCCCGCCCGCAACGACGAAGCGTCAATGTCGCCGGCGAATTGCGCTTGTTCACCACACCCAACTACCAACTGACACCCGGCGCCGAGGCCCCGATCGCACCAGGCACAGGAGCCGACAGCGAGACTCTGTTCGAAAGTGGTTGGCACTCCGCCAACCACGGTGATCTCCCCCAAGCGGAGATCTCATGGCGGCGCGCCGCATCCCAAGGCCATATCGGCGCAATGAACAACCTCGCCAATCTGCTCGTTACCCGCAGACAAGCACGCGAAGCACACGATTGGTACCGCAGGGCCGCCGAGCTGGGCAGCTCTGATGCAATGGGAAACCTGGCAAATCTGCTGTACGAGGCACGACACATCGACGACGCCGAACGTTGGTGGCGCCTGGCCGGAGAAGCCGGCAATGCCGACGCCATGTACAACCTTGCCGTCATGCTCGACAAATCTTTCCACTTCGACGAAGCCATCACCTGGTACCGGCGGGCCGCCGAAGCCGGTCACACCGATGCGATGCACAACCTCGCGATCCGGCTCCGCTATCGAGGACAGAACTCCGAGGCCACTACCTGGTGGCACAGCGCCGGGCACAAGCGCGCGCAACGCACCAACGATAAGCCGCGCGGTCCGGTCTCCCGAACGCAGTCCCATTGACATGTGCGCCGTTGTCATTCCACCAGGTCAGTCTGAGCAGCGCCGCCGCAGCACACCGACGGCGCTGTCCAATCCCTGGACAAGTCCTCGCCACGGTGGCCGACATTTCGACCGGATCTGCAACTATTTCCAAGCCGGGCTGTGAACCGTCCCGCTCATCTACCGCGCGATCGGACCGGGTCTAAATTGTCCACTCCCAGCCCGTGAGCTTCTCAAGCCTGTGTTGACGCTCCGCGCTCAGCTTGCGCTTCGTGTAGTTGCTGCGTTGGAGGCTTACCCAGTTGCCGAGCTTCGTACCTTTGTAATTGCGGCTATACGCCACACGGCTAGTACCGTGCTCCTTGATGTACTCCCGAAGGAGTTCATACGTGCTCTCCCATCGTGCATCGTGCGGGTTCCATGCCCAACCAGGAAGATTCTCCAACTTCTCCCGGCGCTCTGCGGTCAGGGCATCTCGCTTCTGCCGCTGAACTGCAACCCACGAACCGAGAGCTACCCCGTCCTCGAGATGACTCTGGGGGACACGGGAGTGCCCCTTTCGAGCGGCGAACTTCACTACCAGGTCGTACCTTTCACCCCACACTTCCTGGAAAATGGTCCACCTCCATCCGGGCAATGCTTCAAGTCCGGCTTTTCGCTCGGCAGAGAGGTTCGCCCTCTCTGCCCGCTGTTCTCTTACCCAAATGTCGAGCCTCACGCTGTCTTCGATATGGCCTTCGGGAATGCGCGCGTGACCTTCGCGAGTGATGAACTGCTTCAGAAGTCCAAGCTTCTGGCTCCAGAGGTAGTCCGACTTCCTACCGCAGAACCAGCCAGGAACGGATTCCAGTAGGGCTTTTCTCTGCTGTGTGAGTTTCGTAAGCTCGCGCCGCCGGAGCCGTGTCCACTGTCCGAGCTTCAAGCCGTTTTCGATGTGGTCCACGGAAACGTTGGTGTGGCCCTCCCTAGCAGCGAAGGCTCGTAGCACCTCGAGGTGTTCCATCCAAGAGTCCTCTATGGAGTTCCAACTCCAGCCCGGGACTGCTTCGAGCCGCCTTCTGCGTTCCTGGTGCATCGTTGCTTGGTTTGCCCGCTGCTCACCCACCCACACGCCAAGCTTCACACCGGCCTCGACGTGTCCGGCGGGGACACGGGCGTGACCCTCTTGATGGGCAAACTCAACCAACGCGCGGTATCCGCGTTCCCAGGCTGCGGTATGCGGATCCCACGCCCACCCAGGCACGGACTCCAGCAGCGCGCGCCGTTCGGCACTGATCTCGTCTCTTCTGTTCCGTTGCTCGTTGACCCACGATCCGAGCTTGATGCCGTCCTCGATGTGTTTCTGTGGAACCAATGCGTGTCCTCGCCTCCGCTGGAACTGTTGCAGCAGCGCGAACTTTCGATGCCAGAGATCCGACCGCGCGTCCCAGTTCCAGCCTGGAAGAGCCTCCAGACGCTTGCGCTGCTCGACGGTCAGCTTGTCCCGCTTGCGGCGTTGGTGTGTAACCCATCTCCCCAGCGGAAAACCATTCTCACGATGCGAGATGAGGACGCGAGCATGACCCTCGCGCTCGGTGAACGCCACCAAAACTGCGTATGCCTTCTCCCAGCGTTCGGTGTAGGGGTCCCATGACCATCCGGGAAGAGCTTCCAGGAGGGCCCGCCGCTCCGAGAACATCTCCTCGCGGTTTCTGCGTTGAACCGCAACCCATGTCCCGAGGTTCAACTCGCTCTCGACATGCCTCTGTGGGGCGCGGGCGTGCCCGACACGTTCAGCGAACTTCGTGAGGGCGTTGTAGTTCTGCTGCCAGATGTCCTGAACCAAGTCCCACGACCAATCCGGCAGAGCTTCGAGTTCGCGGATACGTTCTTTGGACAGCTGTCCTCGTCGGAATGCCCCGCGCTGGATGGCAACCCAGCTCCGGAGGTTGTACTCGCCGACCGTGTAAGGAAACGGCACGTTGGCATGACCATGCTCGGCGACGAATTCGTTCATAAGCCCCATCCAGACATCCCACCTGTCCGACAGGACATCCCACGACCAACCCGGAAGCGTCTCCAATCTGGCTCGCCGCTCGTCGCTCAGCGTTCCCTTCGAGTACATACCCCGCTGCACACTCGCCCACTGCCCGAGCGCAAACCCCTCTACAACGAAATCGACAGGAACCTGTGCCGCGCCATTCGCGGCGACATACCTGGCAAGCAGCCCATACCAGAACTCCCATTTCGCGCTGGTCTTCTCGACCAACCGAACATCAAAGGCACGGGCAAAACTCGCACTCACCCGCGGCGAGACGTCGAAATGAATCTTGTCCGGAATCCTTGCGCGACCGCCCTTCCTGCCGAGTTCGAAGCGGATGGTGTCGATTTGCTCGGCTAGCTCCTCGTCGTGTGCCCGGAGCGCATTGATGACATCCCACACCGGTTTGAAGGAGGAATCCTTGAGCGCCTTCTCGGGGTCGGTCTCGGTGTCTATGAACACCGGAAGCACGATTGTTCCGACGGTCTTGTCCTCCGCCAGTCGGATCGCCCTGCCGACCGCCTGCACGATGTCCACCTCGCTGCGGCGGGGGTCGATGAACGCGACACCGTCAAGTGTCGGGACATCGACTCCCTCAGAGAGGCATCGGGCGTTGGCCAACAGCCCGCGCTCGCCGTCTTCGAGCTGCCGCAGTCGTCGGAGCCGGAGGTGGCGTTCACCGGCGGTCATCTCTCCAGAGGCGTATCCCGTCCACAACGTGCCCTTCGGCCGCTGGCGGGCTGGCATCCACTCGATGACCTCCAGCATCTCGGAGGCGAACGCGCGGGCTCGGGCGACGCGGGAATGAAAACTGATGATCCGGTGGAGGTCGTATTTGCGCATCGCTTTAGCCAGCCCTATCTGGCTTGCCAGGGTCCGGGCGTCGGTGGCTTTGCCATCGCGCATGACCAAGGTGCCCTTTTCCACCCACTCGCGGTACGTCGCGTTGTCCACGCCGACAATGGCGACCTGATAGTCGGTGAGAAGTTTCCGGCTGATGGCCTCGCCGAAACTCAGTCGGTGGAACACCTCGCCGAATCTGGTCGGATCGTCCATCGACGCGACGTCCATTTCCGCGTCCTGCGCGGCCTTTCGGACGCGACCGGTGTAGTAGCGCGGTGTCGCGGTCATGAACAGGCGGCGGTGCGCCTTGATGGCGTCAGCTTCGAGAACCGTTGCGAAAACTGTGGAGTCGTCACCGGCGATCCGGTGTGCCTCGTCGGCGACCACTAGGTCGAACGCGGGCAGCCGTCCGAGTGTGAAAGCTGCGGCGATCTGCGGAGATGATTGGTAGGTCGAGAAGACCACGCGCGGGCCCGACCGCCGACGCAGAAATGCCGCAATATCGGCGGGTTCGGTCGTAACAGGCACACCCAACTCGCTTATGTGAGTGACTGCTTCGTCGGCGTTCTCGGCAACAGTCTCGTCGGAGCAGACCGGCAGAGACTCGAACGACTTCTTGGCGTTCACCCTCCAGATATGCATCGTCTGCTTGAGCAGTGACAGCGAGGGCAGCAAGACAAGGGTCCGCTCGGCATCGAGCTTCTCCTTGATGAACAAGGATGTGAGGGTCTTGCCGGTGCCGCAGGCCATGATGAGCTGCCCACGCTCAGCGGTCTGGAAGCCCTCGATGACGTTGTGTATCGCTTCACGCTGGTAGTCATGCGGCTCGGCCGACTTCGGCGGCGGCGTCGGACGGAGGTTCGTCGGTTCGCTCGGCCAGTCGACCTCCGATGTCAGCAGGTCACTCAAACCCAGGAAGCTGACATGCTTTTCTTGGTCATTGATTGTTCGTCGAGCGATGTGGTGCAGCTTGTCGGTAGTAGCAATCAGGAGCCGGAAGGAGTAGACCGCACGCGACGACTCGGCAAGGAACTTGTTCACGTCGTTCTTAGTGACCGTGTGATCCGGAGCATAAGCCTTCGCCTGGATTGCCCAGATTTTCCCGTCATGGTCCTCGGCAACCAGGTCGATGCCAGCGTCGGCAGCCCAGCGGCCTGGCCAGTCATCCCACAACCACACCCGTCGCAGCGTGGCCTTATAGGTCGGGTCATTGGTCAAGAACCACTTGCAAAGATGCTCGAACTCCTTGCCCCGCACTGCAGGATTGATGTCCAAGTGGTTAAAGAGCTCGACGAAGGTCCCCATAACGTCGCACAATAGATCAGCTGTCCGACAGCAATGATCAGAACCTGTGGATGCCCTGGAGGGAATACCTTCCCGGATGACCAAGTAACTCAATGGTTTTGATCGTCTGGCGCGCCAACGCCGGGCGGGAAGGCACGTCCCGTGCTCAAAGGTAATGACGGCGGCGCCGACTCCAACACGACGGCGTGTCCGAGGCGGCCCGGCCGCCGATCGACGAGATCTCCGGGGCATCTTGTAGTTAGTCGACGAACTCGCGGATACTCTGCGGCGTCGACACGGTTGCCGTACAGTCCGCTGCCGACGGCTGCAGCGACATGCTTCAAATCCTTGTCGGAGAAGCGTGGTAAATGTGGTCCCCGCTGGCCGATCAGGGAGTTCGCTGCCCCAGACGGGCATCTCTCTATGCCACTGATGCCGCGGAAGGATACGTCGTGAGCGAGAAGACCAACCGCTTGGCGGTGAACGCGGCCGAAAGCGCAGTGTTGCGAATCGACTGGTTCTTCCGTTCGCAGGAGGTCAGTGACCAAGGTATCGACGCACTTATCGAGAAGTTCGAGTGGCAGACCGGCGCCGACGGCAAATCTTGCGAGGTGGGGACGGGCCGCTTGATCGCCGTCCAGATCAAAGGCGGATCATCGCATTTCGGCGAACCGTCTCCCGACGGCTGGTGGTTCCGTTTCGACGAGAAGAAGAGAAAGTTGTGGTTCGGCCATGCCCTGCCCGTCATCGTCGTACTCGTCGACCTCGATGACGGCGTCGTGTACTGGCAGCGTATTTCACCCAGTACCGTCGTCAAAACCGGCAAGAATTACAAGGTGAATGTGCCGCGGGCACAACGGGTGCCGACTGCAGATGCCGAGTGGGTCGAGCTGGCCAGCGGGCTGGAACTTCGCGCTCGATCCCGCTTCGAATACTCCCTGCTTCACCTTCCGCCGTCGGCACGGACCATGCTCAGCCAGCGTCCCGAAGAGCGGCACGCTGATGCGGCCCTGCTTGCCATGCACCTCTGCGAAGGTCGAGCCAACCCCAAGGGCACCGTCAGCGCGCTCCTGGCAACCAAACCCTCCTGGCTCGAACGCGAAGCGCCCTGGGGATGGATGGCATTGGGCAACTACGCGAACGAGCACAACCTCCATGACCTCGCCGCCAACGCATTCGAATGCGCGATTGACAATGCCGACGAGGTCCTGCGTTCTCGCCTGCTCATCACCGCCGCGATATTGCTGCTCGGCTCGGACAATGACAGAGCAAAACGACTGCTCTCCCGGGCGCATGCCAAGGTGGAAACACATGAGGGCGACCAGCTTCTGCGTGCCGTCGCCCGCACGATCATGTCGAGACCGCCTGGGGATTCCGGACCTATGACGGTCGATCCCCTTCTGGTAGAGGACACCGAGCAGGTGCGGGCATCGAGTCCGGCACAACGCATACTCGCGATCAGCGCACGACGCACGGGTGACTTCAACAAAGCTGTGAAACATGCCGCGGCGGCCCTTGCGGCCGACCCCTCAAGTACCCACGCCATGGCTTTGGTGGCTGAGTTCCTCCTTGCCCGATGGACAGAGCAAGGAGCATCGACAACCGACCTCAAGCAGGCGATCAATCATCTCAGGGCACTCATCGCCCAGAGAAAGCAGTGGTCCGGACCGATCGAGGCCGAACAGCGACGGCTCGTCCGCGTCCTTCACACCGTCGGCCGCTTCGAAGAAGTCCTCGACGTCGCGCTGCCGCCTCTACTCGGAGCGGCCGACGATACCGAGCTCCACATGCCCTGTATCCGCATCGCTGCCCACTCGGCTCTCGCTTTAGGCCAGCGTGAACGCCTCGACCAAGCGACCACGCTGCTCGGCGACGCACCCGAAGACCTGCTGACGAAGGTCGACGTCGGCGCGCTCACCATGTCGGACGAGAACATCACAAATCTTCGACTTCAATGCTTCCAAACCGCCATTGAGAACGACGAATTCGAGGACATCGCCCGCCACGGGATGGCCCTTGCCTTCGATGGAGTGGACGTTCGCGACCGGCTCCAGTCGTACGTCGACCGTTCAATCATCCCCCACTCGCTCATCGAGCTCGCAACAGCGCTACTGGCTGCCCGCATCGACTTGGATTCCGCGCTACCCGATTTGCACGAACTCGCGAGGACCGATGCTGCCGCTGCCATGCATCTGATCGGGCTCCTCCGAGAAGCGGGGCGCTTCCGTGACGTCGCCGAAATCGCTCACGAACTATACGAACTCACACACTCCGAAAGCTATCTCATCGAGAAGGCCACAGCACTCATCGATGCCGAAGCCGGTACCGAAGCCGTCCACGCTGCCGAGGAAGCCGTAGCTCGGAATTCTTCGATCCAGCCGGTCGATCTGAGCCGACTTCTCACCTTTCTCGGCGCACAAGCCTTCGCTCAGCAGGACTGGAGCACCGCCGAATCGCATCTGTCCCGGGCACTGAATCTATTCGCCGCACCGTCGGGCACCCAGGTCTGGCGTGTGGTCGTCTGCCTGACGAATCAAGGCCGCATCAAACAAGCCGCACGCCTCATCGACGACTACAACCCCCCGGTCACCTCACTCGAAGAGGCTCACCTCTGGTTTCACGCCCATGCAACGCTGCGCTGGAACGCGAAAATCGCGATGCAGGCCTACGCGCTCGCCGAACGATTCGACGACCCCCAACTCGCCACCGCCCTGTTGAGCCACATCGTCTTCAACACCCACGCCGTCGACGAGAACACCACAGCAACATCCACCAGTGACGACGCCGATGAAACCAGAGGCACACACGGCGATGCCGATCTCGGGGCTTCAGCATGGGACACGACCGAGGTGGAGGAATTCGACGACACGGAACTCGAACGACGCCGCCAGCTGGCGCAAGACACCGTACCCGCCGACCTCCATCGGAGGGCGTTCGAACTGATCAACACACTCGCCCAGCGCCACGGCGATGGCATTGGAATCACGATTCTCACAGGGGCCCCGGACGAGCTGATGGATCAGATGATCCATCAGCTCCAACGTGCAGCCGCCGCGGCTCCGGCCGTCGAGGAACTCATACGAATGACCCGGGCCTCACGTTTCCCGATCGGATTTCTCGCCGGTGCGACCGGCCGCAGCTACACGACATTGGTTCTCCAGCGAGCACTGGGAGTCCTCGTCGCCTCCTCCCCGATCGACGAAGAGCACGAGATCGAAATGGAAGCCGCCAGAGCTGCGCTCGGAGCACGCATCTCGATAGACGCCAGCGCCATCGTCACGCTAACCGGACTCACCAAACCACACGCACTCACCGGCCGTTTCAATGCGCTGATCGTCCCGCCGCCAACGATGCACGACCTGCATCGCGCCTCAGCCGACATGCGTTCTCTCGCCGGCAGTTTCGGCCGACTCAGCTGGAACGCACAGCTCGAAACCGCAGCCCTCGCCGAACTGAGCGACCAGGAATTCGACCGCCTCAACCACCGCGCGGAATGCATCGACACTTTCACCCAGCGGCTCGTAGTCCGATCCGTCAACGAGCCGTCGCTGCTACGTGAACTCAGCCACTACACCGAACACACTCCCTGGATCCACGCTCTCGAACTCGCACAACAAGAAGACACCGCGATCTGGACCGACGATCTCGGCATGCGCAGACTAGCCCGCTCCCTCAACCTCACCGCCTTCGGAACACCAGCGCTGATAGACGCTGTACGCACCGATAGACTTGAGAAATCCACTACCGCCGAGGCCGACGACGCAGCTGTGACGTGGGCAGCCACCCTCAACATGGAACTGGCCCGCGACTACGTCGTCGACCTCCCCCTGACCCATGAAGAACTACTTCGCCTGGCCGAAGAAGACGACTGGAAAGCTCGCACCGCCGCAGCGCCGCTCACCAGGCCCGCATGGTGGGCTGCCAATCACGCAGGCGGCATCCTCACACTCCGCACGATTTATGCACGCGCCCGAACACATTCCCCACACGAGCTGGTGAGCTG
The DNA here is from genome assembly GCF_035920345.1 of Nocardia vinacea. Lineage (NCBI taxonomy): Bacteria > Bacillati > Actinomycetota > Actinomycetes > Mycobacteriales > Nocardiaceae > Nocardia > Nocardia vinacea. Next base: position 40,230 of record NZ_CP109149.1, on the reverse strand, counting down.
GCAGTACGCGGCCATGCACGGCTTGACGCGCGCCATCCGACCGGAAGCCGCCCCCGCTGTACTAGCGCTACTCGCGCTCACCGGGTTCGATCACGCGACTACCGACGAAGAGCGTGCTCAGGGCCTGTCCCAAGCACGTCAGATAGCGGCGGAGCTGGGAATCCCCGATCCAGCCAGCGGACTACCATCCGCAGCAGCAGTAGTGCAGCAATCAGGCGAATGTGACGACCCCGACGAACTGGTGCAGCGAGTCCTGGCAATCGCAGACGCGACCGATCAACACAACCATGAATCCGGCCGGGGACCAAACCGGACCGCTGACGTGCAGCTGTGGTGATCTCACGCGGGCGCGTCGCACATGCTGGGTCGAATCCCTTCCGCCCAGCCGGGGCGATCGGCTAGGTATCGGAGTCCGTCAAGCCGTGTAGTCGGCGCAGTGCTGGATCTCTAAAAAGCCTGTCTTGAAAGTCTTCCCACGCCACGAGATCAAGCGGTTTGCCTCCGAACCACCGCTCGACGAGCTCAAGCCCCTTGGGAGCCAAAGAAACGAACCGGGCTGGACGTCCTTGGAGGAGTTCCTCGTGCAGCCGACCTGGTTTCGGACCATCTCGTCGCCCGGATGGCAAAAGCCATGCGTCCTTTCGGAGTTCAATCATCCCGTCCATGACGAGATCGCCTACCGCCCAGGTCATGCCGTCGGGTATCAGAGGTCGGCTTCGACCCGGCGCATATTCGAAGAGCCACCGCAGAAGTCGCAGCTCCAAGTCGCTGTAACGGCGGGTTCGGCGATCAGCTCCTGGTTCACGGGCGTGCGATCCTGTTCGGCTAGTGCGCGTCCTTCTTCGAGCAAGACAGTCGCTGCCTGGAAGTCCCGTTGCATCGCGGCTGCGGTAATGCCGGCATTTAGCGCCCTGACGCGGTCTGGTATCGACCGCGCGCCCGGGTGCGCGAGGGCGCGGTCGAGCCAGCGTCTGCCTTCGCCGTACAGACCCCGAAAGCCCCAGAACACTGCGGCCAACGCGGCGGCGGTGCGCAGCCCTGCCTCGGCCGACTCCGTGCTGTCCTCGGACAGGCAGAACTCGAGCGCATCGCGCAGGTTGGGTTGCTCGCGTTCGAGCCGGGCCAGCCAACCGGGTTGCCGGTCGCTGATCCAGTCGGCCTCGGCATCCAGGGGCCAGGGTTGGCGCTTGAACGGACGGCAGCTGTTGCCTACAAGGATATTCGAGTAGCCGGGGACGTTGATGAGATTCGCTGGGCTTGAGGGTGGTGCCGCCCTGGAATGGGTGGAAGGCCAGATAGAAGCCCGAATGGTCGAAGGGCAGTACACTTCTGACCTGGAGACCTACGCTGATCCCCCTGGAAGAGATCGGCATGGAGCTGGACGCGCGCGGCCCTCTATCCGAGATGCGCCGGCCGCCTGGGCTCATCGAGGAATCCTAGGCAAACTGGCTTGCGTGAGATCGAGCGCCGCCGGCACCGGCAGGCATACGAAAGTTTCTCGTACAGTATGGTATTCGATGCCGAGACCGACCCCGGGGCTATTGATGGTTGAGACCGAGGAAACCTACAGTGACAGACTGTTGCGCGCGCTGCGCCGCTGGATCGAGGTGCAGGACACCGCGGCTCAGGTGGCGATGGTGCACCTGCATGTCCGTTCATCCTGGGATTCGAACGATGGCTCGGAGCCGGTAATTCTGCACGAGTTGCCCGTGCTCGAGCTCACGGAACTGCTCGATGAGGACGCGACGGCCCGCGTGGGCAAGGCTCTCACCGGGACACACGACAGCGGCATTCGATACTCGGCGTCCAGGATGGCCTATCTCGAAAGGCCGCGATACCACCGTCATTTGGAAGGCCGCGGGCTCGCCGAACCGTTGTTCGCCGCCGAGCTGTTCAGCGAGGTCACCCGGCTTGCCGCCGCGGCAGCCGAACTCGTCACCGACAGCGGCGCCGCACTCGGTCGCGGGCTGGCGACCGGCCGGTTGATCGAAACCGCGCGGGACGAGAGTGCCGGTGTGGCAGAGCAGCTCGCGGACAAGGTCGAGCGATTGCGAACGATCCTCGAGGAGGATGTAGCGAGCCTCTCGGCGGATATTCAGGGCCTCGTCGGGCAGATCCACAACGAGGCGGCGACCGTCTGCGCCGGCACCTTCGACGGTCCGACCCTGATCGAGCAGGCTGTGCTCGTCTACGCGTTGCCTCGGACACATGGACCGGGCCGCTATCACGTGCGCGTCTACGCGCCAACCGTGGAGACCCGCCTCGTGGTGCTCGGCGACCTCACCGACAATCGTTCGACCAGCCTGACCAACGGGATCGACGAGGTGGCGAAGATAGTGAGCCACAAGCTGCTCGGCGACATCGCGTCCGATCGGATCATCTGGGCCACCTACGACGCCGCCGGTCAGTTCGGGTATTCGCGGGAGTCCGGTAGCGAGCGTGATATGTGCTGGATCAGCAGCTTCACGGATCCTGACGCACTGTCCGGATTCCGGCTCGGCCCCTGTACGCACGAGGAGTTGGAGACGCTCGCCGGAGGTCCGGTCCGGCGCTGGCACGTGCGCGATTACACCTCCGATCTCGTGCACGAGGAGGGTGCACGGATGTTGCGTATACCCCGTCATCGCCCGATTCCCAGCACAGACCTCCCTGAGGAGACCGTGTCCGTGGACGATGAATCAGGGCTGCCCCCGCACGCTTTGCAGCGGTTCGTCGGCCGCCTAAAACGCTCGATGCGTCGTATCGCGTGGGCGCGGCAGTGAATTCGTCACCATAGGCCGGGAGTTCGTCTCGCTTCGGCGTCCAGTTCCTCGAGTTGGCACCGGTTGTAGACCCGCAGGGCCTTCGCGCTGGGTGTCCGAATCCACAGCGGTGCGCCGACGATGATGCGGCGGAAGCGCGATAGCGAGTTGTATTGGGATGGAACCTCATCGGGCGCTATCGAGATATCGAGAAACACCTCCATGAACCACTCGCCGACGTCGCGCAAGTGGCCGTAGGTGAAGCTGCGACGCCAGGGATAGCCGTCGTCGCCGCCGTTCTCGAACACGATTTGCGCGGCCGAATACGCCAGTCCCGCATCGGTTCCATAGCATTCGTTCGGTTCCAATAGTTCGGTTTCGATGAACTTCACTACGTGGCGCAGCGAGGATGACGACCATCCAACGCGCGGGACCTCGCCGTCGGTCAGCACCTCGGTGAGGTTCTCGAAACTGCCGAACATGCAGATGGCGACGGGTTCCCCCTGTGGCGTACGGGCTTCGGTGCCCGCGCTGATCATCGTCACTTCGAGGCCCTGGGTCAGTTCGCTGAAGAATATCGAGCCGATCCCCTTGGCGAATCTGCCGATCGACCGAGGCCGGAAATCGGTGAGCACGTCTCCGCGCACCCCCCGCTCGATCTTTTCCGAGATAGCGCCGCGCGATAGCGCGGGATCGCGCTGTTTCCATTCCACCTGCGGGACACCGGGGACCCGAGGCGACTTCACGGTCATGTCCCCGCGGCGCTCGATCTTGATCCCGCAATCACCCGCGACATTGCGGATCCGTCGATCCGACCAGTACAGATACGTGACTGGTGATGACTTCACCGGCTCCCCCTCGTCGACCTTGTAGTCCTCCCCGAAACATTAACTCGTGGAGCGGAAGATGGCGTTGACTCGGCGCCCAAACGGCATTATGCGCCGATCGCACTGCGCTGGATGCGATCCGGGTGGTGGCACGGGTGCTCGCTGGCCACGCCCTAGTTCTCGGACTATCCAATACTGGGTGGATCCTGATCGACGATGGCGACGGCGACCCGTCATCTTGATCAACTTCCCCTAATGACGTGGGAGGTGAGTGTCTGTCACTAAGCCGAGACGCACCTGTCGGCCTCGATTGAATACCGTTGGTAACCTCCATGATTCATGCGAAGAGTCCACCAATCCACCACTGGTCTCGCGGTGGAGATCAACGACCTCTGGCGAGGACGCACCCGTTTCAACGTTTCCGCAGGTCGATTCGTGTGGTTAGCGCATGTGTCCCCCTCCCGACATGAACCCCCAGAGAGGCGTGGATTTGGTCATGGCGGGCCCGTCCAATCTCAGGCGTGTGGCGGCACGCAACCGGAGGGAGACCTACGCGTACTGTCTCCCGCTCATCATGTCGCGAAGACGCAGCCCACACCCAACGCACTCGTCTGCGCCGACACCGGGCGGATCGGCGAGCTCGAGTGTCGATTGGAAGCGCGCGATCATCATCATCGCGGACAGGAATCGGAGGGCGAGCCAACGGGGTGCTGTTGGGAGTCCTGGGTTGTTCGCCGGTGTCGGACTCGTCGTCACGCAGGCAGGCCTCGCTCGTCCCTGCGGCATTTGGCGACGACCCTCGGCCACACTTGGACGAGGCCGGCGAGCAAGCGGACCGACTCGCCGATGCCGAGCCGGGGAAATCAATCCTGCGCAATCCCACATTCGGACCCGCGAACGTCCAGATGTGGCACATGTCCGCGGCGATGGAACAGCGAGAACCTGGCCAGGTTCTCGAATTGGCGCTGTCCCTAGGGCCGGAGAAGCTTCCGGCGGCTGGCCGCACGGCGCAGTACCTTGTCGAAGCCGGACGGGCACACGCACTACAACGCGACTATCCGCATTCCCCGAATGCACCACTGCGCGCAGAACATGTTGCACCGCAGCATGTTCCAAGCATAAACATCGTCCGCGAGCTGGTCGGGCACATGACGGGTAGGTCCCGCCGCGACCTGACAACCGACGACCTGGGCCGCCTTGCTCAACGCGTCGGCGCCGTTCCAGCCATAGCAACCCAGCACGCAGCCGCCATTGCGGGCAGGCTGACACGATGAAGCGATGAACGACGAGGGAAAGCCCGTCCTGTATGCCATCGTCACCGGATCGCCGGCCGCTCACGAGGTGGGCACGCTAATCGAGTTGGCCCAAGCCGACGGGTGGGATGTATGCGTCATCGCATCCCCCTACGGGCTTCGATTCATCGACGCCGACGCCCTGGCCGCGAAGACGGGACACACCGTGCGCAGCCAATACAAAGACCCCGGCACGCCCGACGTGCTCCCACCCGCTGATGCCATAATCGCGGCACCGATTACCGCCAATTCGTTGGCCAAATGGGCGGCTGGAATTTCCGACACCCTCGTACTCGGCCTGCTCGTAGAGGCTGTCGGCAAGGGTCTGCCCGTCGTTGCTGTGCCGTTCTCCAATCGCGCTCACCTCGGCTTTCCCACAATCCAGGACGCGATCGGGAAGTTGTCCGGATGGGGCGTAACCATGGTGACCAAGCAGCCCCACGAGCCAGGGAACGGCGTTAGCCAGATCCCGCTCTTCCCATGGGAACCAGCCCGGCAGGCTCTGCTGGATCATCCGAGGAACTCACTCACGAGCTAGCCGGATAGGGCCCGCCGTCTCCAATCCCCCGGACACAGGGCTTCAGGCTGTTATCGCCGTAACGATGACGCAAAAGCGGATTGGTCGCCACCATCCGCACGGCGCCGAACGAATACAGAGGGTGGTCCAGCGCCAGCGCGCCAAGTCGCCCGCAGTCGGGGCACTTACCTTGTCCTTCAAGGTTTCCTGGACACAGACAAGTGTCCTCACCTCGATGTGACTGTGGCACTCGAACTTTCAGCGCACGAAGAATTTTGCCGACCGGATGCGACAGCGTCTTCGAGCTCACTGTGACGCTCGGCCCCGACAACCGATAGCTTCGTTCGGCGATCGTCTCTGGTCACATCGAGCGCCAACTCCAGTCGACGGGCAACCTCACGCTCCCCGAGTTGTCGACCGAATGTGAAGGCTGGCGCGCACGTGAAAACCGTCCGCCGATACAAGATCGGTGGCGAAAATGTGGGATCTGGGGTTTCATGGAGATTGGGGATGAATCGCGGATCGGGTGAGGAATGAGTAACCCATGTATCCACTCCCCCTTGATTCTTCCAGCGCGGCCATACCACCAAACACAACAGCGCTGTCTGTGTTTGGGGCACGGGATTCCAAGCGAGGGCATAGCGCTGTCAGTTGGCCCCGTCGACCGCTCGGCATCACTTCGGTCACTGGCCATGGACTGCGAGTCAGTTTCGTCGGTGCGCGCACAGCTGCGCACCGACTCCGGGTGGAGTCTTCCGGGCCACCTCCGCACCGACAAGAAGCGAATCAGCCCGTAGCACAATCGCGTTCGGCTCACCGCGTCCTCGGCGACGAACACATCAACAGCCAGTGCAGTGCGGTGATTTCGCATGGAGACCTCGATGAGCGGTGACGTGGTCTGGCTCAGCACCGACGATGTCGCCGAACGGCTGAAGATTCCGAAGAAGACTCTCGCCGCCTGGGCGAGCGCTGGACGCGGTCCTCGATTCGCACGAATGGGACGGTACCGGCGCTATCGACTGAGCGATCTGCTCGCCTGGGAGCAAGAACAACTGGACAAGACGTGACCGGCTGCGATGTTTCTGCGCACCCGGCACAAGGCCGTCCTCGCTCGAATGTCCGTCGTGACTGAGGGAGTCGTCACCGAATCCAAGCAACCCAGCAGAGCGCTTTCGATTCACAGCTACTAGTTAGCAAACTTTCTGATCTTGAAACCGGGCTGCTGACCTTCGAGACTCGTCACCGCTGGGCATCGCTACCCACCTCGGCCGAATCAACCCGTCCGACGAAGCCATCTCACGCGCCCCACCGAGCACCTGCCAGGGCCGCCTAGGTCCACGGCTCGACATCGCGCAGCACCCCAAGAATCCACATACCGAGTACCGAAGGAGGAAAGCAGAATTGGGCGGCAGACTCCCCAAGCCCGTAGGAACCTTCGGCACACCAACGAAGCCGAAGAAGCAGAAGAACGGACGCTGGCGCACCACGGTGTACTTCTACGGCGCCGCCGGTCGGGTGCAGCTCGAACGCGTCGGAGAAAGTTCCGACGAAGCACGCAATCGCCTGGCCGAGGCGATGCGAGATCATCGGGAACAGATCGGCTACGGGCGGATCACCCGAACAACCAAGCTGATCGACCTGGCCGCGGAACTACTGCTCGAGTTGAGTAACGACGACGCCTATACCGAGGGCAACATCGAGGATTATCGACGCGAGGTCTATGTGTCCAAGGATCGTCGCGCCAACCGGGCGACGATCAAGATCGAGAACTCGGTCGGGAACCTGCAGGTATGGCAGGCCACTTCCGGGGAGATCGACCGGCACCTCAAACGGCTGGTCGCGCTCGGGCTGCGAAGGAAGGCCAAGCAGCACAAGATCATTCTGCGGGCAATGATGCAGATCGCAGTCCGTCACGGCGCACTGGAGACAAACCCTGTGGATGGGGTCGGCGCCTTCGTGCGCCGTCGGAACCCGGCCCGAGGCAAGGTACAAGACCACACCGCGCTGCCGCAGTTCCGAGCCCAGGTACGGGCATGGGCACGCGGTGAGGCCATCCCCGGCACACCCGCCTATACACGCGGACCGGCGCGGGATTGGACGGTGGTCTGGGTGGTGGATGTGATCACCGGAACCGGGATGCGCCCGCACGAGGTGTTCGCGCTATTGCTCGATGACATAGACCTCGATGCCAGCGACCCCTATCTCGATGTCACTGGCACCCTAGTGGAGGTCAAGGGTGCCGGTGCGGGCGGCTGGGTGCGTAAACCCGCACCGAAGTCCGACAACGGGTGGCGGCGGATCCTGTTGCCCGAGCACACCGTCGAAGCCGTGCGCGAGGCGATCAAGGACCTCGAGGTCACCGATTGCCCCAACCCTGACCGGCTGTTGTTTCCCGCACGCAACGGGTCGGTACGCAACCCCAACAACTTCGGCCGCATGTGGCGCGCCGCACGCGGGAGCGAATTCGCCTGGGTGACCCCTCGTACCTTCCGCAAAGGCGTGGCCACCGCGGTCGATCACGCTTCCGGAGATCCCGAACGCGCGGCCCGCCAGTTGGGCAACACCCGTGAGGTCGCCAAGACCCACTACATCGACGTGCCCGAGACCGTGCCCGACAACAGGGCCGTGCTCGATGCCTGGGCACGCGGACACGAGCCGAAAGTATGAGATTTTGACTGGCTCGGTTCGAATTCCACGGCGTGTCGTGGAACAAGAAAACCCCTTCCGATGCTGGTCGGAAGGGGTTTCTTTGTCGGGCTGACAGGATTTGAACCTGCGACCACCTGACCCCCAGTCAGGTGCGCTACCAAGCTGCGCCACAGCCCGTTGCGCCTGGTGTTCGGGCGCTCGGAAAGATTACCTCAGGGGGTGCCCAGACGCCGAATCGCCTGGTTGTTGGTGTGGCGGGTGGGGCGGGAGTCAGCGTGGGGTGATGCGGGCGGCGGCTCGGGTGTCGTCGGCTACGGCGAACCAGGCGTCGAGGGTGCTGCCGGCGCGGCGGCCGATTACGCGGACCTGCTCGCCTGCTGTCAGCGGTTTGGTGTATTCGATGACTGCGCGGTGGGGGCCCGAGGTGAGGTCGGTGTGGGCGGCGAGGAGTTCTTCCAAGGCGCTGAGGTAGACCGCGTTGTTGACGTGGTCGAGCCAGTCGATATCGGCGACGCGCAAGGGGAAGGGTAATTCCTGGATGTCGGGGCCGGTGGGTGGGGGGTCGGTGAGTGCGGCTTTCCAGCGCAGCCGGTGTTCGGTGGTGCTGGCGAGCATGGGTGCCATGAAGCGGTCGCTCATGCGGGCGGGGACGCCGGATTCGGTGCCGAAATGGATGAGGAATCCTTCGGTTTCGACCAGACCGCCCTTGCTGCCGCAGATCTGCACGCGCATATTGCACCAGCGGTTCGACAGGGCCGAACACCAGCGGCGCAAGGTGACGTGCTCGCTGAATTCGATGGGCTTGAGGACGTCGATGACGGTCCGGCGGACCACCCAGCCGCGGTGGATGTCACCGTCCTCGACGGCTTCGAGGTGTTCGAAGCCGATGTCCTGCAGGTAGCGGGCGATGGCGTCGAGGCGCAGACGCTGGTCCCGGTCCGTGTCGGCGAGGCGGACCGGCCAGCCGGTCTCGAACGGGGATCCGACGGTAGGGCGTTCCGGCAGCACGCTGGGAATGACCATGCAACGGATAATGCCAGGTCTCGCCCCTTCAGCAGCACCCCGACCCGCTCAGCGTGTCAACTGCGGCAAGGTGCTCCCGCCAATGGTGATAGGTATTCGCACTCGGTTAAATAACGTTGAAGCTATGAGTCCCCCGGCCACGCCGTGGTCGAACCAGCCCAAGGGCCTCCCGAGCAAGGAGTCCAGCGGCGGCGCGGAGCTGGCCATCGACCCGGTGATTCTCACCGCTATCACACTTCCGTCGAAGCGAGGGCAGCACTATCCCGACCTCGGCATGCTCATCGGAACCAGCTTCGCGGTCCTGCTGTCGTTGGTGGTCTACCTCTTCGTCGCGTCCATCGGTTCGGCACCGGCTCGAGATTCGGCAACCGGCGCATCAGCGGCGGCCACCGCCGGCTCGGCGAATGCGGTCCAGGTCAAACGCGGGCTGACCATCGGCAAAGTCACTGCCAACGACGGCAAAACGCTTGCGGTGCAAGGGATATCGGGTGCCAGGACGAACGTTCATGTCAACACCGATACCCAGGTACTTGTCCTCACCGGCCGTAGCGTGTCGGATGTGACGGTCGGTGCCGCGGTCGTCGTCTACGGCAATAAGGATGCCGACGGCACCATCATCGCGAATCTGATCGTGGGCGGCTCATTGAGTTAGCGAGCGACCGGCTCGGTGATGAGACCGCCGGTGAGTTCGACGGACCGGAGTCGGTCATCGATTTCGGTGGCGTGGTGGGCGACGATGAGTTCGTCCGCAGCGATGGAGCCCGCGAAATCCGCCAGGTACGAACGGACTTCGGCGGGTGTGCCGATGGCGGTGTACCGAGTCATCGCGCTGAGCTGGCTGCCGTTCGGCGAGGCGAGGAACGCATCGATCTCCTCGTCGGTGAAGTCCGCGCCCGCCGCGCCACGCCGAATCATGGCTCGGGCGCGAGCACGGTAGGAGATCGTCTTCTGCGTCACCGCCGCATCGTGGTCTTCGGCCGCGAACACATTGACACCGGCCATCACATACGGCTCGGCGAGTTGCTCCGACGGCCGGAAACTGTCGCGGTAGACAGCGACCGCCTGGTGCAGCGCGTCCGGCGCGAAGTGGGATGCGAAAGCATACGGCAGGCCGAGCTGAGCGGCGAGCTGCGCACCGAATAGTGACGACCCCAGAATATAAAGCGGCACAATGCCTTCCGCTCGCGGCACGGCTTGCACACCGGGCACCCGTGAGTTGCCCGATAGATAGCCCTGCAGCTCCAGCACATCCTGCGGAAAGGAGTCCGCCGAGGAAGGATTGCGGCGCAGCGCGAACATGGTCTTCTGGTCACTGCCGGGTGCGCGGCCGAGTCCGAGGTCGATCCGTCCGGGGAACAGCGTCTCCAGGGTGCCGAACTGCTCCGCGATCACCAGTGGCGAGTGATTGGGCAGCATGATGCCGCCCGCACCGAGTCGAATGGTCTCGGTCTGCGCCGCGACGTGACCGATGAGCACACTGGTGGCGCTGGACGCGATCGAGCGCATGTTGTGGTGTTCGGCGTACCAGACGCGTCGGTAGCCGCTGCGTTCGGCGGCCCTGGCCAGCGCGACGCTATTTTCGAAGCTGTCGCGTGCGGTGCTACCGGGCGCGACCGATGCCAAGTCGAGGATCGACAGTGCGGTGGGCATAAAACTTCCTTCGTAGCTCAGAGAACGCGGTCGAGTTCTTCGGTGAAGGCCCGGATGCGGGCTTCGTCGCGGCGGTAATAGGTCCACTGGCCGCGTCGGGTGGCACTGAGGAATCCGGCGCGCTGCAGGATCGCGAGGTGTGCCGAAATGGTCGAGGCCGAGGTCCCCGCCTTCTGCTGGATGAGACCGACGCACACCCCTAACTCGGCGGTGTCATTGCCCCGCACCGGGAAGTTCGCGTCCGGATCCTTGAGCCACGCCAGGATGCGCAAGCGGGTCTCGTTCGCCAATGCCTTGCACTCGTCGAGCACATCCACCTCCCTTCGGTATTTCGCTAATTAACGAACTTACGCCGGATGACACGACTCGGCATCGTGACGCAGCCCACGTCAGAGGAGCAGGGAGCCTGCGCGTTTGACGGTATGAATGATCGGAGCGGTTTCGAGCGTGGCGATGCCGGGAAGTTCGGCGATGCGCTCGGTGAGGTAGCGACCGAGATCTCGCGGGTCGCGGCAGTTGACCGCCGCGACCAGATTGGTAGCGCCGGTGGTGAGAGCGGCGAAGGAGACTTCGCGGTGGCGGGCCAGCGCCTCGCCGACGGTGACAGCGGCAGCAGGTTGTGCGGCGATCCAGAGTCGGGCCTCGGTGCCGAATCCCATTGCAGTGGACGGGATGTCGAGCTGGAAGTGCAGGATTCCGTTGCGGCGTATGGCTTCCATCCGACGGCGAACCTTGGATTCGGACCACTGGGTGGCGGTGGCGAGGTCGGAGTAGGAGGTGCGGCCGTCGTGGTTGAGGACGCGCAGCAGGGACCTATCGCCTTCGTCGAGATGAAAGGGTCCGTCTTCGGGGTCGACGGGGGTGACCCTCAGATGGTCGACCTGGTCGGGAGTCAGCGCGGCTGAACCTTGCCAGCCGTCGGGCAGCACAAATCCGCGCAGCAGCAAGTGCGCGGACATGGCGACGATTCGGCTGGTGCGTGGAAGTTTGTGCAGCAGTATAGCTTCCTGCTCTTCGATACTGCGGGTCTGCACCGTGCAGGAAACCTCGGTGCCAGCGGAGAGGAGATACACAAAGGACGTATCGTCGCGTGCCGCAAGGGCTTTCGCGACGGAAACGGCGGCGTCGGGAGTGCAGCGCAACCGGATCGTCCATTGGACGTAACCGAGCCGCTGACCGTTCACCAGTCCGATCACCCTGAGCCCATGCGTATTTCGCAGCTGACGATACCGACGTGCCACGGTGTTCTCGGAGACGTCGAGGACTTCGGCGATGGTTCGAAAAGGTGCCCTGCCGTCGATCCGCAGCGCATGAATGATCCCCTTCTCGATGGTATCCATCAATAGCCCTCCAAATCTGACGGTTTCCAGCGATATCAGACCTTACTCTGGTTGATTTCGCTCCCATAGCGTCAGGATCGAGGCATGCACATCCTCGTCCTCGCCGCTACCGGAAACATCGGCAGCCAGCTCGTCCCCCAACTGCGCGCCGCGGGTCACACTGTGCGCGCGGGCACCCGCAACCCAGCGGCCGCTGATTTCCCGCCCGATGTGCAGGTCGTGCGCGTCGAACTGTCCGAACCCGAAACGCTCCTCGCCTGCCTCGACGACATCGACGCGGTCTTCCTGCTGTGGGCACTGCACACCGGCGCACAACTGCCCAAGGCAGTCGATCTCATCGCCGAGCGCGCCCGGCGCATCGTATTTCTCGGCACCGGCGGCATCCCGGACCTCAGCTTCGACGATCAGGAGAACCTAGTGCACGGCTGCGGAATCGAATCGGTGGTGCTCTGCCCGAGCACCTTCGCCGTCAACACCCTGTGGTGGGCCGATGAGATCCGAACCGGCGATATCGTGCACGGCAGCCACGGCGACCTGCCGATGAGCCTGATCCACGAGACCGATATCGCAGCCGTCGCGGCCCGGACACTCACCGAAAACGCCCATGCCGGAGCCACTTACGCGCTGACCGGACCGGAGGTACTCACCCAGGCGGAGCAGGTCCGGATCATCGGCGAAGTACTCGCGCGTCCCTTGCGCTGGGCCGAACTCACCCTCGACCAAGCCAGACGGCGCCTACTCGACGACGACACCTTCCCCGACTCGTTCGTCGACGCCCTCCTCGACGGCTACACCGAGATGCTGGCCGCGCCCCGCCCCGAAATCACCTCGACCGTCGCCGACATCACCGGTCGCCCCGCACGTTCTCTCGCCGAGTGGGTATCCGACCACCTCGCCGACTTCCGCTGATGGAGTATCCGGCAGGCACATGGGAACGGACGCCGTTGCTCGGCAACGACGTCCGTTCCGTAGGGCCCTACTTCCTGCGTTCCCGCTTCTCACGCACACGCACCGAAATACGAACCGGAGAACCATCGAAGCCGAACTCTTCACGCAGACGACGCTCCAGGAACCGGCGGTAGCCCGCCTCCAAGAACCCCGTCGCGAAGAGCACGAAGGTCGGCGGCCGGGTGGTGGCCTGGGTGGCGAACAGAACGCGCGGCAACCGGCCACCGCGCATCGGCGGCGGCGTCGCCGCGATGACTTCCTTGAGCCAGTTGTTCAGCCGACCGGTGGGGATGCGCTTATCCCAGGATTCCAGCGCGGTTTCCATTGCGGGAACGAGCTTTTGGACGGCGCGACCGGTATGCGCGGAGATATTGACGCGCTGTGCCCATGGCACCCGGACCATATCGCGGTCGATTTCCTTGTCGAGCTGCAGGCGACGGTCTTCGTCGACCAGATCCCACTTGTTGAAGGCCAGCACGAGCGCGCGACCGGAGTCGGCGACCATGCTGATCACCCGCAGGTCCTGTTCGGTGATCGGCTCGGAGGCGTCGATCAGCATGATCGCGACCTCCGAGGCATCCAACGCCGCCTTGGTGCGCAGCGACGCGTAGAACTCCATGCCACTGGCATGGGAGACCTTGCGACGCAGACCCGCGGTATCGACGAATTTCCAGATCTTGCCGCCCAATTCGACCAGCGAATCGACCGGGTCGACGGTCGTGCCCGCGACATCGTGCACGACCGAACGCTCATCACCGGAGAGCTTGTTGAGCAGGCTGGACTTGCCGACGTTGGGCTTGCCGACCAGCGAGACCCGGCGCGGGCCGGCGCCGCCGGTGCCCTCACGCGGGGTTTCCGGGAGGACTTCCAGGACATCGTCGAGCAGGTCACCGGTGCCGCGGCCGTGCGCGGCGCTGACCATGCGCGGCTCACCGAGACCGAGCGACCACAGCGCGGCTGCCTCGGCCTCGACGCGTTCGTCGTCGACCTTATTGGCGACCAGGATCACCGGAATCTTGGAGCGGCGCAGCTTCTTCACCGCGGCCTCATCGGTGGCCGTCGCACCGACCACAGCGTCGACCACCAGCAGGATCGCGTCGGCGGTCTCCATGGCCAGTTCGGCCTGGCGGGCGACCGACTGCTGCAGCCCCTTGGCATCGGGCTCCCAGCCACCGGTGTCCTGCACCAGGAAACGGCGCCCCGCCCAGTTCGCCTCATAGGAAATGCGGTCGCGGGTCACGCCCGGAATGTCCTCGACGACGGCTTCTCGACGGCCGAGGATGCGGTTCACCAGGGTCGATTTGCCGACATTCGGGCGGCCGACGACCGCCACAGTCGGCATCGCGAGGTGTTCGTCCTCGCCGAACTCACTATCGAGATCGGCCACCTCCCAATCGGATTCGTCGCTCCAGACGCCATCCCCCGCGAGAACGTCTTCACTCATGACTGTGCCTCGCCTGCGCTCGGCTCCGTCAAGAGTGACACTGCTGCGTCTTCGGTTCGCTCGCTACGCTCGCTCACGCTGTCCTGCCTGTCCGGCCGATCGAAACCTGCCGCACCACAACGCGATACAGCTCGTCGATGACCTCATCCATATTCAGTTCGCTGGTGTCGACCTGCACCGCATCATCGGCCGGACGCAGTGGGGACACCGTGCGAGTGGAGTCGAGGGTGTCGCGACGCTGCACGTCGGCGAGTACGCCCTCGTAGTCGTCGCCGCGGCCTTCGGCGATGTTCTGCTGGTTGCGCCGCTGCGCGCGGGCCTCGGCGGAGGCGGTGAGATAGATCTTGGCGTCGGCATCCGGCAGCACGACGGTACCGATATCGCGCCCCTCGACCACGATTCGCTGTGCGGCGGAAGCGATTTCACGCTGCAGCGCGACGAGCAGCTCGCGCACCTCGGCCACGGCGGACACCGCGGACACCGCCCTGGTGACGGCATTGCCGCGGATCTCGGAGGAGACGTCCTCACCGTCGAGCAGGATCAGCTCACGGCTGGGATCGGTACCGATGGTCAGCGGCAGTTCCTTCACCGCAGCACCGATCGCTGCCGAATCGGTCAACTCGACACCGGCGCGCAGCACCCGCAGCGTCGCAACGCGATACATCGCACCGGTGTCGAGGTAGCTGGCGTCGAGCCGGGTGGCCAGTCGCCGCGACACACTGGACTTGCCCGTGCCCGAAGGCCCGTCCATGGCAACGACCAGCGGCGTGGTGCCTTCAACCATCGCAGGGACCTCCACGGGAATCTCTACACCGTTCACAACGACACCGCCTCGTAAAGTTTGCCGACTTCATCGCGGCCGATCACGCGCAGCGTGCCGGGCCGTTGGTCGCCCAGCGCGACCGGACCGATATTGGTGCGCACCAACCGCGTCACCGGATGACCGACCGCGTCGAGCAGCCGGCGCACGATGTGCTTGCGCCCTTCGTGCAACACGATCTTGACCAGCGAACGTCCCTCGCCCAACTCGAGCACCTGGAACCCGTCGACCTTGGCTGGACCGTCTTCGAGTTCGACACCGTCGCGCAGGCGCTTGCCGACCGACTTGTGGACCTCACCGTTCACCGTCGCCAGATAGGTCTTCGGGACCTGGAACGACGGGTGCATGAGCCGGTGCGCGAGGTCGCCGTCATTGGTGAGCAGCAGCAGCCCCTCGGTATCGGCGTCCAACCTGCCGACGTGGAACAGGCGCTGACCGGCCGCGATGCGCTCGGCGACGATATCGCCGACGCAGGGTCGGCCGAGATCGTCGGACATGGTGGACTGCCAACCCTTCGGCTTGTTCAGCGCGATGTGGACGAGTTCCTCGCGCACCATCACGCGAGTGCCGTCGACGCGGACCACCGCGTGCTGCGGATCGATGCGCAGGCCCTGCTCGGTGACGATCGCGCCATCGACCTCGACCCGCCCCTGGGCGATCATCTCCTCGGCGGCGCGGCGCGATGCCACACCGGCCTTGGCGAGAACCTTCTGCAGCCGCTCGCCCTCGCCCCACGGCAACTTCTCGTGGCCACCCTCGGCGGGCTGATCGACGTGCTGTTTCTTGGCGGGCTTGGCGTTGCTCAGCAGCGGGGCGGAGACGACCTTCTTCTGCGGCTTCGGATTCTTCGGCTTCTTGCCGACGGGCGCGGACAGCGCGGCCGACGTTGTGCGGCGCGACGGATTGCCTTGCTGCGCAGCACCTCCCGCCGCGTAGCCGCGCGAACCGGCGGTACGCGGGGCCGAACCGCCTTGTGCGCCAGCGCGATAGCCCTCGCCGCGCGAACCACGATGATCGGAGCCGCCCTGCGACGAACCACGGTAACCCGAGCCGCCCTGCGAGGAACCGCGATAACCGCTGTCGCCCTGGGCAGAACCGCGATAACCGCCGCCCTGCGAGGAGCCACGGCGATCAGAACCGCGCTCGGCGGAACCGCGATAGCCACTATCCCCCTGCGACGAACCACGAAAGCCGCCGCCCTGCGACGAACCACGGCGATCAGAACCGCGCTCGGCGGAACCGCGATAGCCACTATCCCCCTGCGACGAACCACGAAAGCCGCCGCCCTGCGACGAACCACGGCGATCAGAACCGCGCTCGGCGGAACCGCGATAGCCACTATCACCCTGCGACGAACCACGAAAGCCGCCGCCCTGCGACGAACCACGGCGATCAGAACCGCGCTCGGCGGAACCGCGATAGCCACTATCACCCTGCGACGAACCACGAAAGCCGCCGCCCTGCGACGAACCACGGCGATCAGAACCGCGCTCGGCGGAACCGCGATAGCCACTATCACCCTGCGACGAACCACGAAAGCCGCCGCCCTGCGACGAACCACGGCGATCAGAACCGCGCTCGGCGGAACCGCGATAGCCACTGTCACCCTGCGAAGTGCCGCGGTAGCCGCCACGCGAGGAGCCACGCTGATCGCCCTGCGACGAACCGCGGTACCCACGATCGCCGCCTTCTGAACTCCCCCGATAGCCCCCTTGCGAGGAGCCGCGCTCGGAACCGCCCCCGCGTTGCGTACTTCCCCGTTGCGCCGAACGCATATCGCGTGCGTTTCGGCCTGCGCCGCCCCTCGTGGGCTGGTCGCTTCTGGTCCTACGATCCGGTGTGCCATCTCGGCGAGCGGGCGTATTCATGTTGTCCTGTCAGTCTTCTTCGGTACCGAGATCCAAATCGGTCTCGGCGGATTTCTTCAACCTGGTGTAACGGGGGTCCGTGTCCAGGCTCTCGTTGATCTCGTCGATCAGGTCGACGCCCGGCAGTAGGGGCGCCAGTGGCGGCAGATCGGACAGCGATGCGAGTCCGATCCGCTCCAGGAACAGTTCGGTCGTGCAGTACTGCGTGCCGTTCGTTTCCGGGTCGACCCCGGCCTCGGCGATCAATCCGCGAGCCAGCAGGGTTCGCATCACACCGTCGACGTTCACGCCGCGCACCGCGCTGACCCTGGTCCGGGTCACCGGTTGGCGGTATGCCACCACCGCCAATGTTTCCAAAGCGGCCCTGGTCAATTTCGACCGGGCGCCGTCGAGCAGCATCCGTTCCACATACGGCGCGTACTCGCTGCGAGTATAGAAGCGCCACCCGTCACCCACGAAACGCAGATCGATGCCACTGGCCCGCGCGGACAGTTCCGCCGCCATTTCGTGCAGCGTCCGCTCCACCCGCGCCGGTTTGTCCTGCAACGCGTCGGCCAGCAGTTCTACCGGGGCTGGAGCGTCCACAATGAGCAGCATCGCCTCCAACGCCGACCGGAATTCATCGTCATCCAGCGGTTCGGGCGTGAACTCCGCCACTTCGTCATCGGAACCGGCGTCGGCATCTTTTTTGTTCTTCGTCGCACGTGCGGTCTTCGTCGCGGCAGCTGCGGCCGCCTCGCCGCTACCACTTCCCCGCCGCGTGTCGCTGGGTCGCGCAAGGCCTCCGCCACCCTCAGTATTCGGCGATGCCTGCCCGCTGATGCTCGACTCGGCCGTGCCCGAGGAATCCGCGTCGACGATTGAACTGCTCACCGCCTCCGTCGCCGCTGCCGAAGTTGCGGGCTCCTCGCCCCCACCGCTCGTCGGCGTCGTATCAGTGCGCCCTGCGATGCCTTCGACTCCGCCCGATGCCTGCTCGCTGCGGATCGGCTCGACCGCACTCGAGGAATCCGGGTCGACAATTCGGCTGCTTACATCCGCCGTTCCCGGGTCGCCCGAGATCGCCGCATCCCCGGAATCGTCACCGCCCGAGATCGCCGTATTGCCGTCGGATCCTGGCACGCTCGCATCCGCGGCGTCTTCGATGCGCTCATCACTCGACGATGCCGCCTCGTCGTCCGATTCCGCCGCACTCGCGCCCAACGCATCGCCGCTCCGCGCGAGCACTGCATGGTCACCGCCGTCGACCTGCTCGCCCACCACCCCGGTGTCGTGCTCGATGCCGTTGTGCTCGAGCGGTGTCGCATCGTCGGTGCGCTCACTCACCCGTAGTCCTCCTCGATGGTCACGGTGTCGGCGGTCTCGTCCCTGGGGTCGCCGGTCCAGCTGATCGAGAGCGGGCCGAGCGGGTCGGGCTGGTCGAACTCGATCGTCTTGCCCCGGTACAGCTCGAGCAGTGCCAGGAAGCGGGCGACGATCTGGATCGGCACATCACAGTCGGCGACCAGTTCGCCGAAGGTCGTCCAGCCGCCCGGTCCGCGCAGTTTGAGCTGTTCGAGCACGAGCGCGGCCTGTTCGGCGACCGAGAAGGCGTGCTGGTGCAGGTGGTCGAGTCCAACCCGCGGCGCCGGCCGAGGCCGGAAGGCCGTCGCGGCGATCGCGGCGAACTGGTTTGCGTCAACTCCCAGCCTAACCTCGGGCAGCAGGTCGGCGTAGCGCTCCTCCAGCCCGACCGCGCGCGGGTACCGCCGCAACGCGACCGCCTCCAGTTCCCCGAGCAGTTCGGCAACCTGTTTGAACGCGCGGTACTGCAGCAGCCGGGCGAAGAGCAGATCGCGTGCCTCGAGCAGTTCGAGATCCTCGACGTCGGTCACCTCACCGGACGGCAGCAGTCGCGCCGCCTTGAGGTCCAGCAATGTCGCCGCGACGACGAGGAATTCGGTGGTCTGATCCAGGATCTTGTCCGCACGCAACGCCTGCTGCCCGATGTTGGCGGTCAAAGCCTTTGTGTAGGCAATGAATTCGTCGGTCACCTGATGCAACGCGACCTCGGTGACATCGAGCTTGCGCGAACTGATCAGATTCAGCAGCAGATCGAACGGCCCCTGGAAGTTGCTCAGCCGCAGCTGGAACCCAGAGGTCTGGGCCGTCGGCTCGCTCTCGCCGCCAGGTCTAACTGGCGGATCATCCGCAGCCGATGCGGCACGCCCGGCGTCGGAGTCCCGATCGACGAACTCATCAGACTCCGAGCCGAGCGTATCCGTGTTCGTCGATGGCGCCGGTTCCGTACCGCCGATCACCGGCCGGACCGGTGGATGACTTCCCGCGCCATCGCCCGATATGCTTCGGCTCCACTGGATTTCGGTGCCCAGGTGGTGATGGGTTCACCCGCGACGCTGGCGTCCGGAAAACGTACGGTGCGCGCGATCGCCGTGTCGTACACCAGGTCGCCGAACACTTCGACGACGCGCGCCATGACCTGACGCGAATGTAGTAGCCGCGCATCGAACATGGTGACAACGATGCCGTACAGGCTCAGACGCGGGTTCAAGCGGTCCCGCACCTTCTCCACGGTGTCGTTGAGCAGGGCGAGTCCGCGCAGCGAAAAGTACTCGCATTCCATCGGAATGATCACACCATCGGAACACGCCAGCGCATTCACCGTGAGCAGGCCGAGCGACGGCTGGCAATCGATGAGGACGTAGTCATAGCGATCGCGCACCGATTCCAGTGCGCGGCCCAGCGTCTGCTCCCGACCGACCTCGTTGACCAGCTGGATTTCCGCGGCCGACAGATCGATATTGCTCGGCAGCAGATCCAGATTCTCGACGCGGGTCTCCATCAGAACATCGTCGATCGAGACCTTGGATCCGATGAGCAGGTTGTGCACGGTCAGATCGAGATCGTGGTGGGCCACACCCAATCCCGCCGACAGCGCACCCTGCGGATCCAGATCCACCAGCAGCACCCGCCGACCGAACTCCGCGAGCGCGGCGCCCAGGTTGATGGTCGAGGTGGTCTTGCCGACGCCACCCTTCTGATTGCACATCGCGACGATCAGTGCATCACCGTGGTTTTCGACCGGCGGCGGGTCGGGCACGACACGCAGCGGGCGTCCGGTCGGCCCGAGCGTCGCATCGTCGGGGACGGGTTCGGCGCCTTCGCCCCACAGCGTTTCCGCCGCGGCCGCCGAGTACGGACCCGTCCGGGGACCCGTAAGCGGCTGCGCCCCAGCACTCATCGGCGGCTCTGCCGCACCCGCTGTCGTCACGATCCGCTGCTCCTTATACGTTCCTGCCCGTTGCCTTCGCCCGACTCCGGCATCATCTGCCCGAGCGTAGCGAGGCCGATCAGCCCCGACCTCGCTTTCGTACGGTCCAGCTCTCGATAGACGCTACCGCTTGACAGCGCAAGACCCACGCTCGGACACGCGACACCCGCGTTTACCTGCGCAGGCGTCCACTCCCCTAGCGCCAATCCGGTCCACCGTCGAAATGGACGTCGAATCGATCGTGGAGCTCATCCATGCTGTCCCAATCCGCCTCACCCCGAGCGATACGACCGAGCTGCCGGAAGTACTCGAACCGGACGATACCCGGTGTGAGTACCGCGAAGAACTCGGCGGGACCGTCCGCGGACGCCCCGAAGGCATGGACAGTACCCGGCGGAACCACCACCAGACCACCTTTGGCGACCGCATGCCGTTCGCCGTCGACGAGGAATTCCATGGTCCCGTCCAGGATGTGGAAGATTTCCGTGGACTTCGTGTGATGGTGCGGTCTGGTCCCATCCGCGCCCGCCTGCAGGACGAGCCGATTCGCTCCGAACAGCCCATCGGTGTTCTCGCTGTCCTCGAGCAACTGGAACGATCCGCCACCGGGCAGCGCCACCGCCTCGACATCGCGCTCCTGAACGATGAAAGCCTTTGCCATCCAATTCACCTCACGTCGGTATGCCGAGACCATCCGATCCCGACATACCGACACAACCGGACCACGGTCCCATTTCTTCCTGGTCCTGCTGGCGCTAGAGTCCGGCCAGACCGCGCACGTTCTTGCACGCCATGGACGGATTCGTTGGGCAACATGCGCGGCAAACCAAACGGCAGACTCAGCGGGCGCGGGGGTGCGCGGTTGCCCAAACTTCACGAAGCGTGTTCACCGTGACCAGGGTGTAGATCTGAGTAGTCGTCACCGACGCATGTCCCAGAAGTTCCTGGACCACACGCACATCCGCACCCCCATCGAGCAAATGCGTTGCGAAGGAATGACGCAGCGTATGCGGCGAAACGGTAGCCCCGATGCCCGCCCGCTCGGCGGCGGTCTGCAAAACCTGCCAGGCACTCTGCCGCGACAACCGACCACCGCGGGCATTCAGAAACAGTGCGCCTGCGGTGCCTTTCCCGTTCGCGGCGAGCACCGGCCAGCCCCGCACCAGATAGGCGTCGACAGCCGCCAGCGCAGGCCTGCCGATCGGAACCATGCGCTGCTTGCCGCCCTTGCCGTGCAACACAACAGCGCGTTCCTCGGTATCGAGATCGTCCACATCGAGCCCGACCATCTCCGAAATCCGCGCCCCGGTCGAATACAGCAGCTCGAGCAGCGCCCGATCGCGCAATCCGCGCGGCCCGCCATCGGTTCCGGCCCCGTTCGCATCATCGATCGGCCCGCCGCCAGCCGCCTCCAGCAATCGCAATACCTGGTCGTACGGCAGCGCTTTCGGCAACCGCCGTCCGGGCGTCGGCGGCTTCACCGCATGCGCGACATCGGTACTCGTCACACCCTCTGCCGCGGCGAAGCGATGCAGCCCGCGCACGGCGATCAGCGCACGAGCAACCGAACTCGCGGCCAGGGGCGAGTACGTCTCTCCACCCGCCCGCAGCACCATCGTGAACTCCGCGACATCGGATTCGGAGACCTGCTCGAGCGCCGTAATCCCGCGCCCGGTCAGGAAATCCCGATACCGGTCGAGATCGCGACGGTACGCACCGAGGGTGTTGCGGGCGGCGCCGCGCTCGACCGCAAGATGATCGAGGTAGGCGTCCACCTCCCGCGCGAGCACCGCCCTACCCGTCAGTCTTCGGACTGCCGCTGCGCCTTGCGACGCAGGAATGCGGTGGGCTGCCCCGGCCACGGCGCGTCGGCCGGACGCAACTGCGCCCCACCCGCCCTGGCAGCCGCGAGTGCGAGCAGACCGGCGACGGCCGTGGCATTTACGATCTCACCGGCCAATGCGGCCCGCACGGCCTCGTCCACCGGCAGGCGGACCAATTCCAGGTCCGCCTCCTCCAATTCCGGCTCCGGCCGGTCGGTTTCGTACAGACCCCGCGCGGCATACACCCGCAGCGCCTCATCGGTGAATCCGGGCGAAAGCGCGACATCCACCAGTACCGACCATTCCCTGGCGGCCAGTCCGGTCTCCTCGGCCAACTCGCGCTTGGCCGCTGCCAGCGGATCCTCGCTGGGCACATCGAGCAGCCCGGCGGGCAGCTCGAGCAGCCGCCGACCGATCGGATGCCGATACTGCCTGACCAGCACCACATTGTCGGCATCATCGATGGCCGCAACCGCAACCGCCGCATGATGTTCGATCACCTCGCGCTCGACGACGCGTCCGCCCGGCATTGCCACCTGGTCGATCCGCAAAGCGAGGATGGCACCGCTGTACATGGTCTTGCTCGCCACGGTCTCGAAGTCGTGGCTGCCCGGCTGGGCTCCCCCGTTCTCACTCATCTACGACGCCTGATCTGCGTTCGCGAACTCTTCGTCCGGGATATCGACCGGAAGCCGCTCGGCCAGTTTATATTTCAGCGCCGCCGCGATCAGCGCCGCGAACAGTGGATGCGGGCGAGTCGGGCGGCTCTTGAGCTCCGGATGCGCCTGGGTGGCCACGAAGAACGGATGCTTATCCGCGGGCAGCTCGACAAATTCGACCAGATGCCCGTCGGGGGAGGTACCGCTGAATTTCAAACCGCTGGTGGCGATCTTGTCACGGTAGGCGTTGTTCACCTCGTAGCGATGCCGGTGTCGCTCGGAGACCTGGTCGGCGCCGTAGGCCTGCGCGACAACCGAACCCTTCTGCAGCGTCGCCGGGTAGGCGCCGAGGCGCATAGTGCCGCCGAGATCGGCCTCACCGGCCACGATCTCCTTCTGATCGGCCATGGTGGAAATCACAGGATGCGGTGTATCCGGCTCGAATTCGGCCGAATTGGCCTCGGCCAGACCGATCGAACGCGCGGCCTCGATGACCACACACTGCAGACCCAGACACAGACCGAGCAGCGGAAGCCCCCTGGTCCGCGCGTATTTGATGGCGCCGACTTTGCCCTCGATGCCACGGATACCGAACCCACCCGGAATCAGCACCGCGTCCACATCGCGCAGCGCGGCCTGCGCACCCGCCGGCGTCTCGCATTCATCCGACTGCACCCAGCGGATATTCACCTTGGCCCGCGAAGCGAATCCACCCGCACGCAACGCCTCTGTCACCGACAGATACGCATCGGGCAGATCGACATACTTGCCGACAAGTGCGACCTCGACCGTCTCCCGCGGCTGGTGCACCCGATCCAGCAGATCGCCCCACACCGTCCAGTCCACATCGCGGAACGGCAGCCCGAGCCGGCGCACCACATAGGCGTCCAGGCCCTCACGGTGCAGCACCTTGGGAATGTCGTAGATCGAGGGCGCGTCCGGCGTAGAGATGCAGGCGTCCACATCAACGTCGCACATCAGCGCGATCTTGCTTTTGAGCGCCTGCGGCACCTCGCGATCGCAACGCAGGATCAGCGCGTCGGGCTGGATACCGATATTGCGCAGCGCGGCCACCGAGTGCTGGGTCGGCTTGGTCTTGAGCTCACCCGATGGCGCGAGGTAGGGCACCAGCGATACGTGCAGGAAGAACACATTGTCCCGGCCCACATCGTGGCGGATCTGGCGCGCGGCCTCGAGGAAGGGCTGCGATTCGATATCGCCGACGGTGCCACCGATTTCGGTGATCACCACATCGGGTACCTGCCCCTGTAGATCCGGCCCCTGCATCGCCAGGATGCGACTCTTGATCTCGTCGGTGATGTGCGGGATCACCTGCACCGTGTCACCGAGGTATTCGCCGCGACGCTCCTTGGCGATCACCGACGAATAGATTTGCCCGGTAGTCACATTCGCGTCCCGGGACAGATCCCGATCGAGGAAACGCTCGTAGTGGCCGACATCGAGATCGGTCTCCGCGCCGTCCTCGGTGACGAACACTTCTCCGTGCTGGAACGGATTCATGGTGCCCGGATCGACGTTCAAGTACGGGTCGAGTTTCTGCATGGTCACCCGCAGTCCGCGCGCGGTCAGCAGCTGACCGAGGCTGGAGGCGGTAAGACCCTTACCCAATGAGGAGGCGACACCACCGCTGACGAAGATGTGCTTCGTGGCCGTTCGCGCCTGATTCCGTGTATGACCCACGGGTCTTCACGGTAACACGAAATTGCTGGCCTGATCACACGCCACGCACGTTTGCCACCGAGTCGCTGCGATCGATCGGATCCACACCGTGCGCCATGTTCGCAGCACGGGGCATCGCGGGTCGGGCGGGTCAACTCGAGGGCAGTGCGACGAGTGTGAGGGAGGTCGCCTTGGTGCCGGTTCCGTATCGGCCCGCGCCGCCGTTGAGCTGCTCGCTCAGGCCGAGCACGGTGGTGACCCGGCCGATATCGCGGTCGAGATTGTCGACGGTGGTGACGGCGGTGGCGAGCGCGGCGTCGGAACGAATGATCGCGATCGGGCCCGGATTGTCGGCGGCGCCGGATCGGCCCGCCAGCACCGCCCCCGCACCGCGACCACGCAGGGCGCCGGCGAATCGGGCGATATTGCTGCCCTGACTGTTCTCGCTGGATTTCGCGCCATCGCCGGTGACGACAACGGCGAGGTTCGCGGCCTGCGTCGGGGTGTCGCCGTAGGCGAGGAATCCGCCGCCACGCAACGTCTCCAGCACCAGGCTCAACTCCTGCGGGGTGCTACGCGGTTGCGCGCTCGCGGGATCGAGCAGCAGCACCAGCCCGAGCAGATCGCCCGCCATACTGCCCTGATCCACCTGGCCGGTGCGCAGCTGCGCGCCCGCGGGGATGACATTGGT
Source organism: Nocardia vinacea (assembly GCF_035920345.1). NCBI lineage: Bacteria > Bacillati > Actinomycetota > Actinomycetes > Mycobacteriales > Nocardiaceae > Nocardia > Nocardia vinacea. Next base: position 14,987 of record NZ_CP109149.1, on the reverse strand, counting down.
GACCGCGGTGCGCATCCGGTCGCCCTCGGCGGCATCGAGGAAGGCGTCGTTGAGTGCGATGCGGCCGGTCACCGTGGCACCCGAGGTTTCCAGATCCTTCGCGACGGCCTCGACATCGGCGGGTTCGGCATCGGGGGTCGTGAACACCACGATGCTGCGGTCGGTGAGCGTGCCGCCGAGGATCCGCCCCGCCGATCCGGCGATGAACCGGTCCGCCGCATTCATTTCGTCGCCGAACCGCCGGTTCTGATCGGTGGCCACATCGAGCTGTTTGCGCAGATCTGTCTTATCCGCGCGCAATCCGGACAGCAGGTCCGCCGCCACGGTCTGCGACCCGAGCACCACACCTAAGGCGAGGGCCAGGAAGATCGCGACGATCGAAACCGCGTGCTGCCGAATCGAAATCATAGGTTCCCTCCCCCACCGGCTAGGCCCTCGGCCCACAGCGTGAAGCGGTTCCAGGTATCAGCGGCCCAATCCAGCGCCTCGGTCCCCATATTCGAGGCGAGCATGGCCACGATCACCGCGACCAGGGCGGCGAGTACGACCATCGCGATGGCGGTGCCGGACACCCGGTTCCGGTAGAGCGTGGCGACGGCCTTGGCATCCATGAGTTTGACGCCGATTTTCAGCCGGGTGAGGAAGGTCGCCGGATTGCTGTCGCGGCGGCCGCGGTCGAAGAAATCGTCCAGCGAGGCGGCGGCGCCGGCGGTCACGATCAGCGATGCGCCGTGGTGGTGGGCCAGCAGCAGGGCCAGGTCGGAAGGTGCGCCGGACGACGGGAATGTCGTCGCACCGATGCCGAGATCCTGGATGCGCTCCAGCCCCTTGGCGTGGCCGTCGGTATCGGCGGGCAGGATCATCTCGGCACCGGATTTCAATGTGGCGGTGGTGATTTCGTCCGGGTCGCCGATGATCAGATCGGGGCGGTAGCCCTGCTTCATCAAGGTGTCCGCACCGCGTCCGACGCCGACCTTGATCGGCGCGTACTCCTTGATGAAGGGCTTCAGTCGCTTGAGATCGTCGGCGTGGTCCGGGCCGTCGGCGACCACGACCACATGCCGATTCTTCATATTGAGCTCGAGCTCCGGCACCCCGATACCGTCGATGAGCAACGCACTCTCGGTGCGAATGAATTCGATGGTGTTGCCCGCGAAGGCCTCCAGATGATCGGCGAGACCGTTGCGCGCAGCGATCATTCGCTCGGCGATATCGGATTCGGTCAGCTCGATGCCCGTGACCAAGACCTCGGGCTCCTTCTTGACCAGCTTGTCGGAGTGGACGACGCCCTCATCGATGCGGACCTTGGTGCCGTCCTTGATCCGGAAGGCATCCGAACTCACCGTGTCCAGCAGCAGAATTCCGTTGGCGACCAGCACTTCCGGCCCCAGATTGGGGTAGCGGCCCGAGATCGATGGCGAAGTATTCACCACCGCGACCACACCCGCCTCGATCAACCGATCGGCGGTGAGCCGATCCAGATCCATCTCATCGAGTATTACGACATCACCGGGCCCGACCCGTTTCAGCAGACGCCTGGTGTTGCGGTCAACCCGAGCTGTCCCGGTAAGTCCGGGCAGCGCTTCGGTGCTCTTCGACAACAACGCCAACCTCTTCATGGGGCCGATCCTGGCCGCAAACCCTCAACCATTGGTGGAGGCGCGCCGAACCACCTGTCACATTCGTCACTGTGATAACACGAACACCACGCCGCGCCGAGAGCGCGCCAACAAGTACCCGTATGCTGCGGGTCACAGATATCCCGAATAGGAGTCACCATGGTCAGCAGTACCGTCGACGCCGTGATCGCGGCGCCCCGCGATGTCGTCTACAAGTTCTTCACCGAGCGGGATGGCATCAACCCGTACATCCCGGTCGACTTCACCCTGAAGACCCCCGGCTCGCCCACCCCGACGGGCGTCGGCGCACAGTACTTCATCGGCAAGGCCGGCGTCGGCATCGTCGAGGAGACCACCAAGCTGGTCCCCGGCGAGCTCATGGAATACAAGATCATCAAGGGTGCGCCGGTGAAGCGGCACGTCGGCACCATCACCTTCACCGATGCCGATAACGGCACCCTGGTCTCCTACACGATGGAGTCCGAACCCAGCCTTCCCGTCCCCGCGAAGGTCCTGGAATTCGGCCTGAAGAACCTCATCAACCAGTTCATCAAGGGCGCCCAAAAATCCCTGCGCTGAATCGTCAGGCGAGGGCGCGTTCGGCGCGGGCAGTTGCGAGCAATTCTTCGGCGTGGGCTCGGCCGGTTTCGGTGTCATCGAGACCGGCCAACATGCGAGCCAATTCGATGACGCGCTCATCCTTGGTCAATGCCCGGACGCCGCTGTTCACCTTGCCCTTGCCGTCATCGGACTTGTCCACCACCAGATGAGTGTCGGCGAATGCCGCGACCTGCGGCAAGTGGGTCACCACAATCACCTGATGGGTGCGCGCGAGCCGAGCCAGTCGGCGGCCGATCTCGACCGCGGCCCGGCCGCCGACACCGGCATCGACCTCGTCGAACACCATGGTCGCGCCGTGATCCGAACTGGCCAGCACCACTTCGAGAGCCAGCATCACACGCGACAGCTCACCACCGGATGCACTCTTGCTCAACGGCAATGACTGCGCGCCCGAATGCGCGGACAGCCGGAATTCCACCTCGTCGACGCCGGTCGAACCCGCGTGCAATTCCTGCCCGTCCACCGTCAGCGGCGCGGAATCCTGCGGGCTCGCGGGCACTGGCCGCACCACGACCTCGAGTTTCGCCTTACCCATCGCGAGCCCACCGAGTTCGGCGCTCACCGCCGAGGCGAGCTTGCCTGCCGACTTGGTGCGCGCCACAGTCAATTTGCGTGCCGCTTCACGAACGCGGTCCGCGGCGATATCCACCTCCGCCGCCAGGGTGGCCAACGCCTCTTCGGAGACATCGAGCGAGCCGAGACGCGTGCGCGCCTCATCCGCCCACGCGATGACCCCGTCGATATCCGGTGCGTACTTGCGGGTCAGCGATTTCAATTCGGCCTGCCGGGTGAGCAGCGAATCCAATGCGCCCGGGTCCGAAGGCAAATCCGAAAGGTAGCCACTGAGCTCGGTGGTGAGATCGACGACCACCGCGATGGCCTCACCGAGCCGCGGCCCGAGTGCGGTCAGCGCCGGATCGTGGGCCGATTCGATACGGGCACGCGCGGCACCGAGCAATTCCAGTGCGCCCGAACCGTCTTCGGGCGAATCGGCGGGACCGGCCAAGGCATCGTGCGCGATCGCAGCGGCCTCACGCAGCGAATCCAGATCGCTGAGCCTGCGCACCTCGTCCACGATGCGCTCGTCCTCACCGGGTTCCGGTGCGATGGCATCTATTTCGGACAGCGAATGCTTCAGCCGATCGGCCTCCAGCGCGAGTTCCCTACTGCGCGCGGTACGTTCGAGCAGCTCGTTGCGGGCATCGAGCCACGATCGCCGCTGCACCTGGTACTTGCGCAGCAGCGAACCGACCGTATCGGCGGCGAACTGATCCAGTGCGGACAGCTGCTGATCCGGACGCTGCAGGCGCAGCTGGTCGTTCTGACCATGCACAGTCAGCAACGGCGCGGTGAAATCAGCGAGGACAGAGGCGGGTACGCCGCGCCCACCCAGATGCGCGCGGGAACGTCCGTCACTGCCGACGGTGCGGATCGCGATGATGCTGCCGTCGTCATCGCGTTCGGCCGCAGCCGATTCCAGGACTTCCTGCACTTGCTTCTGCGCGGTGGTATTCACCTCGTCGACGGTGAACCGCCCCTCGACCACGGCCCGGTCCGCACCCAACCGGACACGGCCCGCATCGGCCCGCGCCCCGCTGAGCAGGTGCAGGCTGGTCACCACCATGGTCTTACCAGCGCCGGTCTCACCGGTCAGAACCGTCAGCCCCTCATGGAATTGCGCGGTGGCCGTGGATATGACGCCAAGCCCGTCAATCCTGATCTCTGTCAGCACGTGTGATCTCCGTTCGCCGTCGGCCACGCCAGCCTGTCACGGGCAATTGGAATTTGCGCACCATCCGGTCCGCGAACGGTGCGGAATCCAACCGCACCCACCGCACCGGTTCGGCACCGCGGACCGCCTCGAGCCGGCCGCCCTTCGGCAATGCCAGGGTGCGCCTGCCATCCAGGAAAACTATCGCATCGTGGCCCGCCGCAACGGATTCGACCGCGATCCTGGACTCCGGACTGGTCACCAGCGGCCGCGCGAACAGTGCGTGCGCATTGCTCGGAATCACCAGCAACGCTTCGAGTTCCGGCCACACCACCGGGCCGCCCGCGGAGAACGCGTAGGCGGTCGATCCGGTTGGTGTGGAGATAAGGATGCCATCACAGCCGAATTGCGAAACCGGACGCCCGTCGACCTCGAGGACCACCTCCAGCACACCCATGCGCGAGGCATTCTCGATGCTGGCTTCATTGAGCGCCCAACCGGTTTCGACGATCTCGTCGTCCACCCGGACGTTCACATCGATGGTCATCCGATGCTCGAGGCGGTAGTCGCCGCGGACCACGCTCGCCAATGCCTCATCGAGGTGTTCGGCCTCGGCCTCGGTAAGAAACCCGATGCGGCCCAGGTTGATTCCGAGCACCGGCACCCCCGCTGGCCTGGCCAATTCGGCTGCGCGCAGGAAAGTGCCGTCACCACCGAGCGAAAGCACCATCTCGCAGCCGACCGCCGCGTCCGGGCAGTGCTCGACCACGCGCGCCGGATAACCGCCCGGTTCCGCGATGGCAGTCCCACCCCGGGTGTCGGGCTCACAGTCGAATCGCGTGCTGTCCGCCTCGTCCGCGAGCACGCGCAACCCGATGCCCGCGTCCGCGAAAATCTTCGCGACACGATGAGCGGTTTCGATGATCTCCGCCCGGCCCGGATGCGAAACCAGCAGAATCTCTCTGGATTCGGCCGGCGTCAGCGCGTTCACTGTGGACCCTCCTCAACCGCACGTTCGACGAGGGCCGCGACCTGCTCGCCGTCGTACTCGAACTGCCCGTCTTTACGCAGCCACACAAAGTATTCGACATTGCCCGATGGGCCGGGCAGCGGGCTGGCCACCACCCCGACGGTACGCAAGCCCAATTCGGCGGCTGCCGCCGCGACATCGCGCACCACTTCCGCGCGCAATGCGGGATCACGCACCACACCGCCGGAGCCTACTCGCTCCTTGCCCACCTCGAACTGGGGTTTGACCATAGGCAACAGGTCGGCACCCGGCGCGCAGCAGGCCGCGAGGGCGGGCAGCACCAGATTCAGTGAGATGAACGACAGATCGCCGACAACCAGTTCGACGGTGCCGCCGATGGATTGGGGGGTGATGGCGCGGACATTGGTGCGATCGAAAACCCGCACTCTGTCGTCGTTCTGCAGCCGCCAGATCAGCTGGCCGTAGCCGACATCGACGGCGACGACCTCGCGCGCCTGCCTGGAGAGCAGTACATCGGTGAAGCCACCGGTCGACGCACCGGCATCCAGGCAACGCTTCCCGCCGACGGTCAGACCCTGGGTTTCGAATGCTTCGAGCGCGCCGAGCAGCTTGTGCGCACCGCGCGAGGCCCACGACACCTCGTCGGGCTCCTCGCGCACGACCAACGGCGTGCCAGTCTCCACGGCGGTCGCCGGCTTCACGGCGACCGTTCCAGCAATCAGGACGCGGCCCGCACCGATCAGCTCGACCGCATGTTCACGCGATCGCGCCAATCCGCGGCGAACCAGTTCGGCGTCCACCCGCGCGCGCCTGGCCACCTCAGATCTTGTCCACCGTGGCCAGTGCCTGTACGAGCACCTCATGCGCCTGTTCCAGGATGCGGGCGCGCCGGGTGATATCGGCGCCGGAATCGGAATCCGTCGGCGGGGGCGCCGCCAGGCCGGTCCATGCCGGACGCGCGTCGAGTTCGGCGAGCAGACCGTCGATCTCGGAGCGGATCCGCTCGGGGTCGGCAGGCTCCGGGCGTCCCTGCGCACCCGGCAGATGCTGGCCGGGCAGCGGTGGCCCGGGGCGCGGTCCGTTCGAGCCGGGTCCGTTGGGGCGTGGCATCGGAGTAGTCATCGTGGGGTCAACGCTATCGGATTTCCGAACCGGACGCCCGCACCCTAACGGCTCGTCCCGGGTTACCCCGTAGCCGTTCCGCCAAGTCATCGGCGAGGTCGGTCGCCTCGTCCTCGACCGGCGGATGATTCAGTGCGTCCAGTGACTCCGAGACGTAGGTCGGGATCAGGTCCGCCGGGGCGTCGCGTAGTTCGTCGAGGGTGCTCACGCCGGTCAGGACCAGCAGCGATTCGAGGCCGACGCGGTTGGCGCCCTCGATATCGGTGTCCAGGCGATCGCCCACGACCAGCGCGCTGCGCGTTCCGGCGCGCACCAGCGCATCTTCCAGTAGAGGCGCATAGGGTTTGCCCGCTACAACAGGCTCTCTACCGGAGGCGGCACGCAGTGCGGCGACCATGGCGCCGTTGCCGGGCGCGAGGCCACGCTCGTTCGGCAGCGTCTTATCGGTATTGGCGGCGACCCACAGTGCGTCTGCGCTCAGCGCGTAGGCCGCCTCGGCCAGATCCGGCCAGGCGGTTTCGGGTGAATGTCCTTGTACAACAGCATCCGGCGCGGCGCCGTTGAAGCGCCGGATCGAACGCAGCCCGACCGCCTCGACCTCCTTGGCCAGGTCATCGGTGCCAACGATCAACACCGTTGCCCCGGAATCGAGCCGCTCGGCCAACAACCGTGCCGCTGCCTGCGCACTGGTCACGACATCATCGGTTTCCGCCGCGAACCCGAGCTCGGCCAAATGCCGCGCGACCACATCCGGACCGCGACTCGCATTATTCGTGACATACACAAGCCGCTGTGCCGCAACGGAATCCGCCAACGCCTCCGGCGCGCCCTCGATCACCTCCGGCCCGCGATACAGCGTGCCGTCCAGATCCAGCAGCAGGGCTTGATACCGCTCTCGTAGCCGCTTCACACCACTCTCACTCCATGTCACCGACACCTTGCCGTTCCCGAACCCTACGCCAGCCCGCCGACAGGAAAATGACGGCGTCGACCGACCGCATGCCGCAAGCCAATTCCGAGCACATCCCGGAACTGCAGCGCGCCACCGCCCACCATGTCTCCGCAACTCGCCACCAACCATTGAAGCCACGCGTTCGCTGCCACGGTCACCGCCCAACACGAGATAGGCCCGCCTCTTCAGCACGGCCCAGGAACCCCACATTCCGCGCCATATCGGCACCCTCGCCGACTGGCCGACTGGGCGCCCCTTTCACGGCGTGCCCGCCTCCACCGGCGTCGCCAGCTTCACCGCAATCGTGCCAGCAATCAGCGGGCCTCAGAAATCGCAGTCCACAACAGCCGAAATCAAGATCAGGCGGAATCTACGGCGGCATCGGTCGAGAAGCCCCCACCACCAGCTCCTCCTGATCTTGATCAGGAGGCGAGACCACGCCGAATGTATCCAGGCGGGCGCGCAGTGGTATGTGTCCTACAGGTCGGTGTCGCCGGTTAGTTCTTCGGCGCGCTCTTCGGCATCGGTTTCGCCGTCGAGGTCGGCGGAGGCCGCGTTGAGGAACCAGGTGAGGCCTTCAGCGGTGCGGCCTGCGGCGACCAGGGCGTCGGCGTAGGCGTAGAAGAGGCGGGCCGCGGCGGAGCCGGTGCGGGAAGGGTCGAGTTCCGAGGTTTGCAGGGTCACCACGGCCTGGTCGTACTGGCCGAGGTCCATGCGGGCGCCGGCGACCACGATGCGGAGTTCGGTGGCCTCGTCACCGCGCAGGGCGCGGGCCTCGTCGCTGCGGCCCAGTTCGATGGCACGTTCGGGGCGGCCGAGGCCGCGTTCGCAGTCAGCCATAACGGCGAGCAGACCGGAACCACCGGACATCCGGCGGGCCGTGCGCAATTCGGAGAGGGCCTCGGCCCACTCGCCCGCGTGATAGGCGGTGACGCCCGCAGTTTCGCGGACCACGGCAATGCGGCCGGCGCGTTGGCGGGCGGCCCGTGCATGAGCCAAAGCGAGACCCGGATCGTCGTCGATGAGTCGGGCCGCCATCACGAGATGCCGGGCGACCGTTTCGGCATTGCTCTTGTCCAGACTCAGCAGGTCGCGACGCACCTCGGTTTCGAGGTCGGCGGCCTGGACGTCATCGGGCAGATCCGGCTCTTCGGGACGCGCTGCGCGTCGATCAGCCGAACCGCCCCCGGCACGCGCGCCCTCGCCGCCACGACGGCGATCCTGTGCGTCGTCGCCACGGGTCCAGCCACCGCGCTGACCGGAGTCACCGCCACGGTTGAAACCGCCACGCTGTCCGGCGTCATCGCGTCGCTTGAACCCGGTGCCTTCATTCACGTCGCCGCGCGGACTCGAGTCGCCACCACGCTTGAAACCCCCGCGCTCACCGCTGCCACCACCGCGCTCCCCCGAGTCACCACGGCGGAAACCACCGCGATCGGACGAGTCACCACGGTTGAAACCCCCGCGATCGCTCGAACCGCCGCGGCTGAAACCACCGCGATCGCCAGAACCACGGCTGGAACCGCCACGGTCACCAGAACCACTGCGGCCGAAGCCACTTCGATCGCCGGAATCACTGCGCTGACCCGAATCGCCGCCACGGTTGACACCGCCACGCTCACTGGAATCGCCCCGATCGAAACGGCCGCGATCGCCGGAGCCACCTCGGCTGAAACCGCCCCGATCGCCCGCGTCGCCGCGTCGGCCCGAATCGCCACTGCGGTTGACACCGCCGCGGTCCCCCGAGTCGCCACGGTTGAAACCACCTCGGGCGGCGGAATCACCGGAGCGCTTGAATCCGCCGCGCTCACCCGAACCGCCACGGTTGAAACCACGGTCACCGGAATCACCGCGCTGGCCGGATTCGCCGCGCTCGAAACCGCCACGGCCGCCGCCACGGTTGAAACCTCCGCGATCATCGGCACCGCGGTTGTAGCCACCACGGTTACCGGAGTCGCCACGCTCGCCGGATCCGCTGCGCTTGAAACCACCGCGGTCGCCGGAGCTGCGATCATCGGAATCGTTGCGACGGTTGAAGTCGCCGCGGTCGTTCGAACCACTCCGGGTCGAGTCGCTGCGTTTGAAGCCGCGCCGTTCACCGGAATCACTTCGGTCGGAAGAGCCGCGAGAGTCGCCGCCTCGATCGCGGTCGGGACCGTCCTGCCGGAAAGACTTCCGGCCGTCGTTCTGTTCCGACACGGTGGCCCCTTTCTAGGTTCCGCCAGAGGTTGTCGAACCCCTGAATTCAATCACGTGTCGGCGGTCGGCCCGAGCACGGCATAGATATAGGTGCAAAAACGACGATAGGGGACCCAGTTCTGGGTCCCCTATCGTGAAGGATGTTCCGGCGGTGTCCTACTCTCCCACACCCTGTCGAGTGCAGTACCATCGGCGCTGGTGGCCTTAGCTTCCGGGTTCGGAATGGGACCGGGCGTTTCCCCACCGCTATAGCCGCCGTAACTCTATGAAACTATCCACACAGAGAGCCAAACCCGATACCCACCCCCACATAAAGGGTTTCCTCGTGTTTGTCTTCTCGGTGATCTGTGTGTTGTTTCAGATACCGCACAGTGGACGCGTAGCTTCTTCGTTGGTAAGTCCTCGGCCGATTAGTACCAGTCACCTACACCCGTTACCGGGCTTCCAGTTCTGGCCTATCAACCCCATGGTCTGTGGGGGGCCTTAACCACTCGAAGGTGGTGAGAAACCTCATCTTGGAACAGGCTTCCCGCTTAGATGCTTTCAGCGGTTATCCCTTCCGAACGTAGCTAACCAGCAGTGCCCTTGGCAGGACAACTGGCACACCAGAGGTTCGTCCGTCCCGGTCCTCTCGTACTAGGGACAGCCTTCCTCAAGTTTCTGACGCGCGCGGCGGATAGAGACCGAACTGTCTCACGACGTTCTAAACCCAGCTCGCGTGCCGCTTTAATGGGCGAACAGCCCAACCCTTGGGACCTACTCCAGCCCCAGGATGCGACGAGCCGACATCGAGGTGCCAAACCATCCCGTCGATATGGACTCTTGGGGAAGATCAGCCTGTTATCCCCGGGGTACCTTTTATCCGTTGAGCGACACCGCTTCCACTTGCCGGTGCCGGATCACTAGTCCCGACTTTCGTCCCTGCTCGAGCTGTCACTCTCACAGTCAAGCTCCCTTGTGCACTTGCACTCGACACCTGATTGCCAACCAGGCTGAGGGAACCTTTGGGCGCCTCCGTTACATTTTAGGAGGCAACCGCCCCAGTTAAACTACCCACCAGGCACTGTCCCTGAACCAGATCATGGCCCGAGGTTAGAGGTCCAATACGATCAGAGTGGTATTTCAACGATGACTCCACAAACACTGGCGTGCCCGCTTCACAGTCTCCCACCTATCCTACACAAACCGTACCGAACACCAATACCAAGCTATAGTGAAGGTCCCGGGGTCTTTTCGTCCTGCCGCGCGTAACGAGCATCTTTACTCGTAATGCAATTTCGCCGAGTCTGTGGTTGAGACAGCAGAGAAGTCGTTACGCCATTCGTGCAGGTCGGAACTTACCCGACAAGGAATTTCGCTACCTTAGGATGGTTATAGTTACCACCGCCGTTTACCGGGGCTTAAATTCTCAGCTTCGCCATTACTGGCTAACCGGTCCTCTTAACCTTCCGGCACCGGGCAGGCGTCAGTCCGTATACATCGTCTTACGACTTCGCACGGACCTGTGTTTTTAGTAAACAGTCGCTTCTCTCTGGTCTCTGCGACCCAACCCAGCTCCGAGAGTAAATCTCATCACCAGACCGGGTCCCCCTTCTCCCGAAGTTACGGGGGCATTTTGCCGAGTTCCTTAACCACAGTTCTCTCGATCGCCTCAGTATTCTCTACCTGACCACCTGTGTCGGTTTGGGGTACGGGCCGTGTACCAACTCACTAGAGGCTTTTCTCGGCAGCATAGGATCACTGAATTCACCTCAATCGGCTACGCATCACCTCTCAGGCACATGAGACACGGATTTGCCTATGTCTCGCCCTACAGGCTTACACCAGTACAACCACTGACTGGCCCAGCTACCTTCCTGCGTCACCCCATCGCTTGACTACTACAGCAAGGGTCGTATGCAGCCACTTCCGGCTCCCCGAAGGGAGTCCATCCGCTTTTGGATACTTAGCACCACTGATTCGCCATTGGGCGCGGATACACGGGTACGGGAATATCAACCCGTTGTCCATCGACTACGCCTGTCGGCCTCGCCTTAGGTCCCGACTCACCCTGGGCGGATTAACCTGGCCCAGGAACCCTTGGTCATTCGGCGGACGAGTTTCTCACTCGTCTTTCGCTACTCATGCCTGCATTCTCACTCCCACAGCCTCCACAACTAGCTCACGCTGCTGCTTCCATGGCTGTAGGACGCTCCCCTACCCATCCACACCACTGCACCACCCTCCGTAGAAGATGGCGGATGTATTGTGTGAATGCCGCGGCTTCGGCGGTGTACTTGAGCCCCGCTACATTGTCGGCGCAGAATCACTTGACCAGTGAGCTATTACGCACTCTTTCAAGGATGGCTGCTTCTAAGCCAACCTCCTGGTTGTCTTCGCGACTCCACATCCTTTTCCACTTAGTACACGCTTAGGGGCCTTAGCCGGCGATCTGGGCTGTTTCCCTCTCGACTACGAAGCTTATCCCCCGCAGTCTCACTGCCACGCTCTCACACACCGGCATTCGGAGTTTGGCTGATTTCGGTAAGCTTGTAGGCCCCCTAGACCATCCAGTAGCTCTACCTCCGGTGTGAAACACGTGACGCTGCACCTAAATGCATTTCGGGGAGAACCAGCTATCACGGAGTTTGATTGGCCTTTCACCCCTACCCACAGCTCATCCCCTCAGTTTTCAACCTAAGTGGGTTCGGGCCTCCACGACGTCTTACCGTCGCTTCACCCTGGCCATGGGTAGATCACTCCGCTTCGGGTCTAGAACACGCGACTCGAAACGCCCTATTCGGACTCGCTTTCGCTACGGCTACCCCACACGGGTTAACCTCGCCACATGCCACTAACTCGCAGGCTCATTCTTCAAAAGGCACGCCATCACCCACAGTGACAAAGTCACTCGCAGGCCCTGACGGATTGTAAGCGCACGGTTTCAGGTACTATTTCACTCCCCTCCCGGGGTACTTTTCACCTTTCCCTCACGGTACTAGTCCGCTATCGGTCACCAGGGAGTATTCAGGCTTACCGGGTGGTCCCGGCAGATTCACAGCAGATTTCACGGGCCCGCTGCTACTCGGGAAACATCCACAACAGCCGTTGAGTTTTCATTTACCGGACTATCACCGTCTATGGCAGGCCGTTCCAGACCACTTCAACTAACACAACGGTTTCTCACTGTCGCCCTGACCGGCAGATCAGGGAAGAATGCTCCCACTACCCCGTCCAGACAACCCCTGCCGGGTATCACATCTGAACGGTTTAGCCTCATCCGCTTTCGCTCGCCACTACTCACGGAATCACTATTGTTTTCTCTTCCTGTGGGTACTGAGATGTTTCACTTCCCCACGTTCCCTCCACACACCCTATATATTCAGATGCGGGTAACACGACATCACTCGTGCTGGGTTTCCCCATTCGGAAATCCTCGGATCTCAGCTCGGTTGACAGCTCCCCGAGGCTTATCGCAGCCTCCTACGTCCTTCATCGGCTCCTGGTGCCAAGGCATCCACCGTACGCTCTTAAACACTTACAAACAAAGATGCTCGCGTCCACTGTGCAGTTCTCAAACAACACACAAGACTGAAACCCGATACAGCACCAGCACTTCCGAAGAAGCCGGTATGACTGCGGCCCAATCTCGTCGTTATCTTGCCTGGAAAGAACGTCTGTTCTCTCAGGACCCAACAGTGTGTCGATTACATCCCCGAACCGAAAGCACTCAGGCTTCCGGCAATTCGAGGCACATGTCAGTGTTCCACCCATGAGCGTCCGCCGGACTACATGTGAGTCCGAAACGGTCTCTGCCAGAACAACATCCAACCTGTGTTGGCATGTCTGGAGAAGTGCTCCTTAGAAAGGAGGTGATCCAGCCGCACCTTCCGGTACGGCTACCTTGTTACGACTTCGTCCCAATCGCCAATCCCACCTTCGACGGCTCCCTCCACAAGGGTTAGGCCACCGGCTTCGGGTGTTACCGACTTTCATGACGTGACGGGCGGTGTGTACAAGGCCCGGGAACGTATTCACCGCAGCGTTGCTGATCTGCGATTACTAGCGACTCCAACTTCACGGGGTCGAGTTGCAGACCCCGATCCGAACTGAGACCGGCTTTAAGGGATTCGCTCCACCTCACGGTATCGCAGCCCTCTGTACCGGCCATTGTAGCATGTGTGAAGCCCTGGACATAAGGGGCATGATGACTTGACGTCGTCCCCACCTTCCTCCGAGTTGACCCCGGCAGTCTCTCACGAGTCCCCGCCATAACGCGCTGGCAACATAAGATAAGGGTTGCGCTCGTTGCGGGACTTAACCCAACATCTCACGACACGAGCTGACGACAGCCATGCACCACCTGTACACCAACCACAAGGGGGGCGACATCTCTGCCGCTTTCTGGTGTATGTCAAACCCAGGTAAGGTTCTTCGCGTTGCATCGAATTAATCCACATGCTCCGCCGCTTGTGCGGGCCCCCGTCAATTCCTTTGAGTTTTAGCCTTGCGGCCGTACTCCCCAGGCGGGGTACTTAATGCGTTAGCTACGGCACGGATCCCGTGGAAGGAAACCCACACCTAGTACCCACCGTTTACGGCGTGGACTACCAGGGTATCTAATCCTGTTCGCTACCCACGCTTTCGCTTCTCAGCGTCAGTTACTTCCCAGAGACCCGCCTTCGCCACCGGTGTTCCTCCTGATATCTGCGCATTTCACCGCTACACCAGGAATTCCAGTCTCCCCTGAAGTACTCTAGTCCGCCCGTATCGACCGCAAGCCCACCGTTGAGCGGTAGGTTTTCACGATCGACGCGACGAACCGCCTACAAGCTCTTTACGCCCAGTAATTCCGGACAACGCTCGCACCCTACGTATTACCGCGGCTGCTGGCACGTAGTTGGCCGGTGCTTCTTCTACAGGTACCGTCACTCACGCTTCGTCCCTGTCGAAAGAGGTTTACAACCCGAAGGCCGTCATCCCTCACGCGGCGTCGCTGCATCAGGCTTCCGCCCATTGTGCAATATTCCCCACTGCTGCCTCCCGTAGGAGTCTGGGCCGTGTCTCAGTCCCAGTGTGGCCGGTCACCCTCTCAGGTCGGCTACCCGTCGTCGCCTTGGTAGGCCATTACCCCACCAACAAGCTGATAGGCCGCGGGCCCATCTCGCACCGATAAATCTTTCCACCACAAGACATGCATCCCGTGGTCATATCCGGTATTAGACCCAGTTTCCCAGGCTTATCCCGAAGTACGAGGCAGATCACCCACGTGTTACTCACCCGTTCGCCGCTCGTGTACCCCGAAGGGCCTTACCGCTCGACTTGCATGTGTTAAGCACGCCGCCAGCGTTCGTCCTGAGCCAGGATCAAACTCTCCGTTGAAGACTCTCAACCACACCCCAAAAGGATGCAATCAGAAGAATTAACCAGAGTCCGAAAACCTTGGCAAAATCAAACGCCAGCAAAAAGTATTTGCTGACTAAAATGTCCAGCCCACCCAAACGGGGGTTTGAGGAGCCGGAACCAAAAAAATATTTGGCACTGACATTCATCGACACACTATTGAGTTCTCAAAGAACACACGCACACAACTGGACCCCAGATTCTCTCGTGGGGGCTTGTTGAGGCAACTGTCCTAGCCTAGCCAACCGCCCGCGCAGAGTCAAGTCCGCTCGTTCGATCCGGCAACGCTGATCACCAGGCGCTCCTCGTCCTACCTCGTTTCCCAGGCCACTGTGCTCAACGTTTCCGCTGCGCTTTGGGCTCCGGGTCGGTGTCCGTGTCGCTCTGACT